>CBDCWI010000001.1:0-2144090 GCA_965223325.1 Candidatus Multivoradales bacterium
CGAACCCCCTACCACTCCCTCCACGAGTGGCAGCCAAGCCACCAGGTCGTCGCCTTGACTTATCCGCACATCGGCGATGCACGACCAATGATGGTCCGACAGCGAGCGAGCGCGGTTATCGCTAGAGAACGACACCAGCTCAACACCACCCACGCCAACAGCCCGCAGGGGAGGCATGGTCCCGTCTGGCGCTGGAAAGTGGAATCCCTCGAGCGTTGGCATGCCATCGAAATAGTTGGCGTACCTCCCACTAGCCTGGCGAACGGCACAGACGTGGTGCCACCCGTCCCCTACCCTTTGCCAGAACTCGAGTTTCAAGGCAGGGCTCCCAACCGGCGGCTTAGCCTCAACTTGCCCCATCGGCAGATACTCAGCCAGGGGCAAGAGCGCTGCCAGGGCCAGCGAGCGAAGGAAGCTACGACGCTTCAGTCGATTGATCCACCATACAGGGACGGCCTTCGGGTGAGTTCCTGCCCTACTACCTGTTCCACCCTGCGGTGCAGTGCCTCACCGAAATCCGCACGATCGACCGGCGACTCGTCGAGGTCAACGACAACCACCTGTCCATCAAGGTGTTGGTCACATTGTTCGCAACTCACCCACGCGCGTCGGCATCCGGCTTGAACGTCGATCACAGCGAGGAGTCGGTGGCCGGCGGCACTCTCTAGTCTTAGCAGCTCACTCATGGCCCCAATCCTACCCCGGGTAGAACGCCCGGTCACGCCGGCCCAGGTTGCAGGGCTTGCACGTACCCCGAAGGTTGTCCTGGGCGTTGGTGCCGCCCTCTGAGACGGGGACGATGTGGTCCACCTGGGCGCTGGGTGCCAGGCCGCAGATGCAGCAGATGGGGTCCCGGCGCAGGATCGCTGCGCGGAGTGTGCGCCAGGCACGGGTGGAGCCGCGGCGGCGGCCTACTCCTTGAACGGGTAGTCCTCTATCGCAACCTGACTGAACACATGCCTGTCGAGCGTTGTGTCGAACTCGCATATAGCGCAGCGGGTCTTGGTTAGGATGTCGCGAAAGACGATTCCGAACTCTCCCCGGCGATTGCCAGCGAGCTTGCACCTAACGTGCGGCGACTCCGATTTTCCAGGCATGAAGGTCCTCGCCTTGAGTTCCTCCACGACGCACCGCTGTACCCCAGCTCTGTGGCGGTCGACAAGCTCGACAAACTCGATGACCTCCACCCCGCCCGGTCCCTTGTTGACGAGAAGGAACTCCACCGTCTCGGCCGCCGCCCCTCCAATGGCCTTCTTCGGCCTGAAGTACGGCTGGTACTGCGCCTCGGTCAACTTTCTGGCCTGCTTCATCTCGAAGCGCTGCTCCCTGATCTCCTCCTTCTGGAGACTCAGTGACCCCCAGAGCAGTGCGAAGGCCAGGCCCGAGAACAGGACTCCAAGGGCGCCGAACGCGTCTCCGTAGAGGGCTCTCGTCGCGATGTCGTCGCTAACCGGTGCAACACCGGGCAGGAACAAGAAGAAGGCCCACAGGAGCCACAGGACTACGACGAAGATCAGGACGTTCTTGAGGGACAGTACCCGCTCCAGCTTCGAGGCTCCCTGCTCGTCCTCCCTCTTGTCAGCGCTCGACTTCATATCGGTTTGACGGCCTGGAACTTCGCCAGGTTGTCGCCCTTCAGCGTCCAGGGTGGGAGGCGGGCCCTCGAGGTCTCCACCTGAACGACGATCGACTCGGCAGCTGCGAGGACTCGCTCCCAGGTAGAGAGCCCAAGCGAGCAAAGATGCACCTCGAGATCTATCGTCTGAATCTCGGAAAAGGAGCAGTCTTTGAAGATCGTTGGGGCACCGCCATCGATCGCCATCGCCACCGCGAGGACCTTCGCTGAACCAGGCCCTCCGCCGATCTTGACTAGCACGCCGTAGAGATCTTTGCCGTCTGCCCTGAGGGCCATTGATGCCGTCAGCAGTTCGTCGCGGTTGAGCTGAAAGGCGTCAGGGCCACCGCTGGCCATGACCCAGTCGCCCTGAAGTTGCCGCGCAACGCCTGCTTCGGCGAAGAGGTCCTCCTGTGTTGCCGAGGGCTGCGCGCTGAACAGTAGGACGCCGAGAACTGCAAGGCCTTGAGCCCAAAGGGGTTTACCCGTTTTCATCGTTTTTATCGTCCTTCGAGCTGCGGAATCGTGCTCGTAATGCTAAGGTCTCGACTCATCCAGGATATGTCTTCTGCGCATTTCTTCCTATCTCTCTGCTGCTTGCTTGTTCCGGTCCGAAAACCCCAAACTACTCAGATTTCTCGAGGCACGGCACATCATGGCGGTAAGAGCGAAGACCTGGAAGGAGGTGGCCGGACTGGTCACTGCCCTGAGCAAGCTACAAGCTTTTGAGGGCAACGACGGAAAGGCGATCATTCGGCGATGCTCTCGGCGTGCTGACGACGAGCCATCTTCTCCACAGCATCCCGAATCTCGCGAATCGTCAGCGCCAAGTCCTCATCGGAGGGCGCATAGCCCATAACGACCGCCAGGTCGCCGATGTCCGCTCCCATCGCGTGGAGTAGACGAAAAAGCACGTCGACGGTCATACCCGATCGACCATGCTCATACTTGGAGAGGTTGGCTGGCGGAACTCCCGCCAGCTCAGCGACTTGCCGCTGACTGCGGGACGCGCGCAGATGCGTAAGGGCCTCCCCCAAGGCCAAATTCAGCTCGTTCCCCGAGAGCATCTTGGTCATACGACCAAGTCTAGTCTCTGGGGAACCAACCCACCAACGTTGATATCGCCAACTATGGTGTTGACATCGCCATCGCCTCAATCTAAGATGGCGGTATGGACACGAATCTAGTTGATCTCGACACCATACCCGCAAACGAGCGGCTCCGAGTATGGAGGGCTCTTGAACGCTTGACCCTCATCGAGGCCGGCGAACGGTTGAGTTGTGACCGGGCCAATCTGAGTCGATACGAGTGCGCGCGAACGAGGCCCTCGCTCGAAACCGCGGCCCGAATCGAAGCCGCGACAGGCATCCCGGTCCGGGCCTGGCTAGACGTTGAGCTACAGAAGCGAACGGCCTGAGGTGCTGACACACCTCAGGCCGGTCTGAATCCGAAGAACCACCAGTTGGATAAACGAAGGAGGGCTCCCGAATGAACCAACGATACCAAACCCACCCCAGGCGGAAGGAAACCACAGTGGTTGTCTGTCCCCACGGATGCGGCCGCGCAAGGCGAAAGAACGGCACCTGGACGGCGGTCACCGCGACCGCGATCGAGAACCTGCGCCGCAGCGCCCGGCGGGGCCTCATCTGCACCAGTGACTGCCCCTGTCCCGACTGTGTTCGCCACCTCTACCGGACGGCAGCATGATGACGGCGCCAGAGCTGGTCTTCTCGCCCGAGGAGCTTCTCCGTGTTGCGGCACGGAGCGCTACCGCTCCAACGAAGCAGCAGCCATCATCAGCCGACTCCGTGCACATTGGTGAGCTCGTGTGGCTCCTGGTCGGTAACTGGTGGTACCGGGGCATCATCGAGAGTCTTGAAGTCGGCGCCGCCGGCGCGTGTCGAGTTGCCTTCGTCAAGCCTGAGGACGACGACGAGGCGCTCCGGACGCATCAGATGTTCCGCTACCTCGACGAGCTGCGGATCGACCCGAAGGAGGTGCCCGAATGATGGACTTCTGGCTTGCGGCCTTCGTCTTCATCGCCGGCCTCGTCACAGGCGGAGTCGGCGTCTACTACCCCGCCTACCATCGCGGGCTCGTCTCTGGGCGGGAGATCTGGCAGGGGAAGATCCGGCGCGCCAGACAGCGCCAGCATGGCGCCCTGGTGGGTCTTCTGATCCTCTTCATCCTCCCCGCCGTTGCCGACGCACAACTGTCGCGCAACCACATCGTCGAACTCGGAATTCGATCGTGTGACCCCTCCGCCGCGAACTGCCTGGCCGATGGGCGCTGGGAAGTGATCGTGATCGAGAACCCGACGAACCTCATGACGGAGTCCTTCCGCTCGGCGACCTACCAGGCGCTGGAAACGAAGCCGCTCGAGGCGGGTGGCGTGCATGCGGTGGCCTGGGAGTCAGGGCCCCTGCAGCCGGTCGGGATGGTGTCCATCACGGACGACTGCGCGCGCACCGGTTTCGTGCGGGTGCGGATCGCCGGCGCCACGTTTCGTGCGACAGAGATCCACGTGGTCGACAACGAGACGTCGCTGCTCCGGACGTACTTCGGCTACGCCGCGGGCGAGCACGGTCGTTGGTCCACGGCTCCGCCTGTGTTTCGCGACGCCGAAGCGTTGCCTTGTGCCCCAAATTGAAATCCGAAACCGAAAGGAACCGCACCGTGCCCGGAAGATGGTCCCACCTGTACGACAGCAAGTATCTGAACTCCGATGACCTCGCCCAGGAGTACACCACCGTTCGCATCGAGTCGGTCGGCCCCGAGATGATCTACCAGGGCCACGGAAAGCCAGACGAGGAGCTTCTATGCCTCTCCTTTGCCGGGACCAGAAAGCGACTCGTGCTGAGAAAGACCACCTACTACCAGCTGGTCGACCTGCTTGGCGAGATCGAAGACGAGTGGGTTGGCCAGAAGGTCCGGCTGTGGAAGACCAAGGTCAAGGCGTTTGGAGAGATGGTCTGGGCGATCCGGTTCAAGGGTGTTGCCGCGGGAGAAGATCCGCCCAGGCCGGAACCTGAGCCGCGAGGTCGCGAGTGATGCAACAGAGCAAGCTCGTTCTAACCGCCCCGATCGTCCACCGCACCGACCCCCTCTCGAGCTTCCAGGCGGCCGAGAAGAAGGACCGAAGCGGCACCCGTGTGAAACACGCCGAGATCGTTCTGGGCCTGGTCAAGCTCCGGCCTGGTCGGACAGCGGCGGAGCTCGCCGCCGGCACTGGAGCGATATGCGTCGACGACACGCGCCGGCTCATGGAGGTGAGGCGCAGGCTCTCTGACCTCAAAGAGGACGAGTACATCCGCCGAGGTGAGGCACGCAGGTGCTCTGTCCTCGGCTCTAACACAGCTACATGGTGGCCTTTATGACCCAGACAATCGACAATCTCCCGACTCTCGACACCATCATGGAGGGTGCGCTCCTCGACCGCTTCCAGTCAGCGCTCCTAACCGTGCTGGCGAACATCGACGACCCGAACACCGAGCACGGCTCGATTCGGAAGATCAAGATGATCGTGTCGTTCAAGCCGGATGCCGAACGCGTCGCACCCAAGATGAAGATCTCGGTCGACACCGTGCTAGCCCCAGACGCCCCGCTGGAGCGGACTGTCTTCGCTGGTACCGAGAAGGGCCAGTACGTGATGTACGACCACAATCCCAACCAGTTGCGCCTGGGTGTCGATGACACCTCGGGATCAAACTGAGAGGAGGCCGAAGATGCTTGAGAGCTTCGCGAGATTCCTTGAAGAGCGCCGAGCGCCCGCGGTCATCGAGGGCACCGAGTTTTTCACTGCCCAGCCCTGGCGAGCCCCTGGTCCGCCGGCGGCGTCATCTCTGGGTGTGTCAACCCTCACGGCCGTAACTAGCTACTTGAGAGACAACCGAGACGCTCTTGACCTCAAGAAGGCGGTCTTCGCTCACATCGAGTCCCCGAACCAGGTCTCGATCGTCGGAACCCTGAGGGGTGATCGAACGCGTGAGGAGTTTCTGATTGCAAAGTGCTCTGATCTCGCCGACGACCTCCTGGGCCGCTGGCGGCCTCGTGAGGAGTTCCAGATCCAGCTTATGACCCGGTTCGCTCCGAACGATCAGCTCGACGAGCTCGTCAAGCTCGTTGGCAACATCCACTCCGGCGCCACACGAAAGGTCACTGATGACGGGGTATCGCAAGAGGTCACAGTCCAGAAAACAGTTGGCTCTGTCGAGCGCAGAAAGCTGGGCGGCCGATTCTCTCTACGCCCCCACCGCAGCTTCCCGGAAATCGAGCCGACTGAACAGGTATTCCTGTTTCGGATCAAGGACACGGGCACAGACATCTCCTGCTGTCTGTTTGAAGCCGACGGCGGTCGGTGGAAGGTCCCGGCGATCGCGGCGATCGCGGAATACCTCGTCGAGAGCGGGCTCCCGGTCCCCGTCATTGGATGAGTGGCTCCGCCTACAACCCCAGCCAGGACGAGAGCCCTGGCATCGTGCGGGGTAAGCACCGGATCACTCGGGGGCTCTACTACGAGCAGGGTGTCATGCAGCGAATGGTCAAGATCGTCGGCCGCAGCGGCGAGACGTCTGGCTGTGGCCGGTTCGAGACCTGCAAGGTCGAGATCGAGCCCGGGGTGCTGGCGGACCGCCAGGTGCTGGTGAACTCGATCATCACCTCGAGGAGTATGTCTTGAGTGACCGCGACCGTGGCATCTATCGGCGGGTCTTCGTGAGGATCTGGAACCATCCGACGTTCATAGGTTTCGAGAACGACGCCCGGCTCCTGTTCCTCATGTTCATGACCCACCCGAAAATGACTCGGCTCGGGGTGATGGAGATGGCCCTGTCCACCATGTGCCGCCAGGCGAAGCTCTCGAAGTCCGGGCTCGAGAGTGCACTGGCCGAACTCGAGGGCTCAGGTTGGGCCGAGTGGGACGAGGAAAACGAGCTTGTTCGGCTCCCGCGTTTCCTCGAACACAACCCCCCCGAGAACCCCAACGTCGCGAAGAGTCTGGGTCACATTCTTGACTCGCTTCCCCGGGTCGACCTGGTGTTCCGGCAGCTGAAGACTGCCGCGGAAGCCTTTCAGAATCTCTCGGAGCCGACCTCTCGCGCCTTCGCAAACGCCCTGCCAGGCTGGGCCCGAAAGGCTTTGCCCAACCCTTTAGAAAAGCCTTTGCCAGACCCTTCCGGAGACCCTTCACCAAAGCCTATGGCAAATAGGGAAGAGGGAAGAGGGATAAGGGATAAGGGAAGAGGGAAGAGGGAAGAGGGATTCCGGAGGGGCTCCCCCGAGGACGAAGAACAATTTCTAGACAGTGAATACTCGGAGAGTCTGGATTCGCTTCTCGGCCTGTGGCCCGAGCCACACCGGCCGATGTCGCCGGCGGCCGTCTCGAGGGTGCAGCGCGAGTTCGTGCTGGCGGCAGATGCGGCACACGGACCGCACCGGCTGACCGAGAACGGCGCGGCATATCTCGCGTTCTGCGAGATGACCGATCGGCCGGTGAGGTCGGTCCTGAACTGGGTGAAAGACCCGGAGACGTACGCAGAGGACTGGCTGGCGAAAGCTGCGGCGGCGGCGCGCAACCCACCCAAGAGCAGGGATCGAGTCACGGCGCAGTTCGAGATGGAGCAGCAGGCGATCAGGGGCAACCAACCAACACCGGAGCCGGAAATGTCGGATGAGCAGAGGGCGGCGATAGCCGAAGCTCTTGCCGAAAGGCAGGGTGCGGCATGAGGCTCAACGAGTACGCCGTTTGCGTCGAGTGCGACGCCCTGGTCGAGGTTGACCGCGAGGGCGGCTGCTGGTCCTGCTGCTCGACCTCGCTGCTTCCGCTCGAGGTGCTCGCTGGGCGCGTGCGATTGGTGCCTGTCCAGGACTGGAAACGCCGGGAGCCGCTCGAGGCTGTGGGGCGCCCTGAGCTTCTTACGGAGGCGGCTTCATGAACATCTCAGGAATCACCGATCTGCTCGAGCGCTGCGAGCGCGAAGGCGTGGACGTGGCAAACGCACTTCGGGTCATGGATGACCCCATCGCAGCAGCCAAGAAGCTGGAACAGCTTCGGGCCGAGCGCGATTTTCTGAAGGGCGAGGTAGAGAACTCTCGCCGGCTCGAGGGGCTGCGCCGGCGCGAAACGGCAGCCGGTGACGCCGGCATTCTTGGGCCGGTGGTTCTTCCGCCGATTCCTGGAGGACAGGTATGAAGACTGGACCTGGATGCGGCTTGCTGACTGGAGGTCTCGCGCTGGTCTGGTGCCTGGCCGATACGCGGACCGCGCTGATAACAACCCTCATGACTATTGGCGGGGTAGCGATGGGGGCGATTGTCGCCATGCTCGCCGAGGAGGCAAAGAAGAAGTGAGCGTTGCAGAACACATCGATCCCAACCTGCCCCCTTCTGTCGAAGAGCTCGCCCAGGAACTGAACCAGATGATCACGATCGACCAGGCTGCAGAGAAGATCTCTTGGCTGACTGATCATCAGATCCGGCATCAGGTCCGGGCGTGCAAGAAGAACGGGCTCCTAGAGTGTGGCGGCGTCTGGAGACCGCCTGGAGTGAGGAAGGTGATGATCAACTGGCCGCGCTACGTGGTGTGGCTGCGGAAGGGAGGGACGGTCTAGATGGAGCAGCAGAACGAGCAGAGGGTCGCTGAATTCCTGGATGAGCTCTCGGCTCTGACGCGCAAACACAAGATTGTGATTGGAGGTTGCGGCTGCTGCGGATCACCTTTCCTCGAAGTGCTGGACGAGGAGGTTCCTGGGTCCGACCGTTACAAGGCTGACAGTGGCGACAGGGTTGGTGACCCATGGAGAGACTTGGAGCACACCTCTCAGTGCGGCGCCGCATCCCGAGCCAAATCATGAATCCGGTCCCTCACAAGGTGCGCGTAGCGCATGGTCGACTGGAGACTCTTGTGCCCCAGGACCTGCCCGATCTCGATCAGCGTCGCACCGCGCTCCGCGAGGCGAGACGCGCAGGTGTGCCGCAGATCGTGGAAGCGAAACGAGGCCTCGATTCCTGCCCGTACCTTCGCCGAGTTCCACGCCTTGCGCGGAAAGTGGCAGTGCCCACGCTCTTCGAAAACGAAATCGTCAGGAGCGAGCGCCATGTCGCTGCACCAATCGTCCATCACGGAGATGGCGAGCTCGGAGAGCCCGACGCTGCGGTGAGTCTTGTTCTTGGTCTGCATGAGGTAGACGATCCTAGATTCGAGGTCGAGATCGCGCCGCAGAAGGCCAAGCAGCTTCCCCTCTCGAGCCCCGGTGCAGATCCCGAGAACGACCAGCGGATAGAGGCGCGGCGAGCATCGTGCGGGCTTCTCTGGCCGGCACGCGGCCAGGAGGGCCGCCACCTCGTCATCGGTGAGAAACCGATCTCGCCCGGGGGCGAGCTTCCCGATGGCCAGGCTCTCGATCGGACTCCGTTCCACGAATCGCTCGCTGGCCGCGAAGGCGAACGAGCGCTTGAGAACACGCAGGTAGTGAATGCGGGTGTTCGGCGCCTGCCTACCTCGAGCGCCAGGACGGTCAGGCCGGCGTGCGGCAATCCGCTCCCATGCGTCGCGCACCATCTGCGGCGTGAGGAGCGGCACGGGCAGCGTCCCGAGCTCCGAGCGCCACTCCGCCAGGCGCTGTCGGCAGTCCCGTGCGTAAGCGTCCGACCGACCCTCCAGACCACTGGCCAGGAAGTGATCGAAGACGTCAGCCACCTTGAGCTGGCCGGCGACGATCCCAGAGACATCGCCGAGCCGGATCTTCGTCTCGGTAGCCGTCGCCCAGGCCTCCCCGTCCCTCTTTCGCTGGAAGGTTTCGGACAGGTCGACACCCTTCATCCGGATGCGAAAGCGGTGCGAGACGCTGCCATTCTTGGCGACTCGGCGGGCATAGCTGGCCATCGTTCCCCCCAAAACTATTATCTGCAGTGGCCCATATTGGCCCACGCGGTGTTTTGGGAGTCTAGCCGATCTTTCGAAGTTGCCGTCTTTTCTGGTGCGCCCGGCAGGATTCGAACCTGCGACCTACGGTTTAGGAAAGCGAAAGTCGGCCGCGCATCGACGCCGGTAAATACGTTAACCGCCGCAAACCCTAGCAAAATCAGGGGCCTCCAGATAGGTCGAATGGCGGCTATTGGCGCTCAAGGCGACCCCCGCGGGCAGGAGTGGCCCACCAGTGGCCCACGGGTGTCGCGATTGTGAGTTGCTCCCACCTGCCCGGTGTCGAGTGCGACAACTGCCGGCACCTCCACTCGTCTCCGCGACGGCCGGTGGCGGCGCTACCACCAGACTGGCCGGCTGGGGTGAGCATCACCGTGTTCCTAGAGTACCTGCGCGAGGCCGTACTGGACACTGACGAATGGGGTCGTGTCGATAGCTGCCGGTGGCCCGACTGCGGATTCCGACGGCAAGGTCCAGGGCCGGAACCCGCCATCGTCCGCGAACACTCCGTCGTCTGCCCGCTCCACCCCAACAACGGGGGTGACGGCCTAGAACGACACACAAGCAGCCAGCTTGAGACCCAGGCGGCCGCCGGCGGGGCACCCTCCGCCGAAGCCGGTGGCCGTCTGGACTCATCTGGGGGTGAGTCGTGAGCGCTAGCAAGGACCGCATCCTCGCCAGGGAGCGACTTGCGAGGCGCCTGGAGGCCGCGGGAAGAAGACTCTATGCCGCCGAGATGTGGCGCGTAGCAGCCCAAGACTGGGAAAGGCTTCACGATCCGCTGCGGGCCAGAGCATGCCAAGAGCGATACGAGCGCCTCTACCGGGAACAGGCCACCACCACCACCAGGGTTCGACTGTGGCGCTAAGCCCCGAACAACGCCGGCGGCTCGCGATCGCTATGGCCAACCACGACGCCCAGGGCGTGGTTCGCCACGGGCAGAACGAAGAGGCTCTCGGCGTAGCGGTCGGCTGTCGGCTTCTAGGCGACGACATTCCGAAGCCGATCTGGGAGAAGGTCCTGAGAATCGCCGCCCGATTCCGCGCGAAGCTCGACGACGGCGAACCACTGATCGGCGGCGGGCGGTCCGACAACTGGGCCGCCATGTTGGCGGCTCTTTTCCCCGACCTGTGCGACGTCCTGATCAGGGACGAGCAGGTTGTCGGCTGGCACGGGGGCGAGCTGGGCAACCGAGGCAACTACGGGGTCTGGTCGGCAGTCGCGTGGCTCTGCGTGCTCCTCTACTCGGGCAATGCGGGGCACCGCGCCTATGCCCGGGCCTGGCTGCGGCGATGGTCGATTCTCCACGGGCTCAACACCTTCCCCTGGCTGGACTCCAGCGAAGACGCGAAGCGAGCACCCAAGGTCGGCCAACGGTGGTGGACGGCATCCGCCGGGTTCCGGACCAAGTGGGGCGTGAGCACGGGATGGGCTCCAGTCACGAGCCTGGTCGAGAACCTCGCCGGCCTCGAGCTACTGCGCAAGAGCAAGGCGGTACCTGATCCGATCTTGCCCGCCGGCGAGATGGACCCAGACCGCGGATGGACCATCCCCGGGGTCGAGTGGCTCCTCGAGCACCGAGCCCACTTCGCCGGCCCCCGGATGGAAGAAGCGCTGCGCCAGGCGGTTGTTCACGGCCGGCCCGAAGCAGCGGTGGAACTCTGGAACGAACTCCCGCCGGCGAAGCTGATCACCGAGCTGCACGTTCGAAGAACTGCATCTTGGGGCGTCAGCTGGATGTCTCGCGGCTGGCACGACGCCGCAGAGATCGTCGCGATCGAGAAGGACGGCGGATCGACTTTCATCAAGGCCGCAAGCCCCGGGAGGCCCACGAAGGCCCGGGGCGAGGTGTCGGTCATGGAGACGCGACGAACGCTGCGCGCATCGCCACACAACATCGAGCTCCCTGAGCGCACGTGGAGCCTCGGCCGAGAGACGCCCAGCGAGTACCACCTGCACTGGCGACACCACGGGCAGCTACGCCTGCTCCGAAACAGTGCGCCGGCACCCATGCCCGAGCCCAGCGGGCCGGTCCGCCATGACAACAGCGACGACGACCTCGAGAAGGGGCTGGTCGCTGCCGCGGTCGCCGGCCTGGTCGGCTGGTTGGTGAGCTGGTGGCGGAAGAGGAAAGCGCGACGATGAGTAGCAACCGCCTCGAGGAGATCTTCGACCAGATCGGTATGCCACCCGAGCTAATCGCGCAGGCCTGTGAAGAGTTCGACGCGATTGAGCGAAGCGTGAGGCCGGGCGGTTTGATGGAAATGGCAGCAACGTACGATCTCCACCCGCGGCGTTGCGCACTCATCCTCAGACGCGTCTCGCAAAGAACGTTCGAGCACAAGGGCCACTGGCTGACGACGTACGCACTGTGCGGCCCTTCTTCGCCGCGCATAAGCGTCGGCCGAGGAAAGCACAGGCCGACCCAGTACTCCCTGACGCGGATGATGCACGTGGCCCTGAAAGAGACCGTGCCCAAGGGCAAATATCTCGTCCAAGCTTGCGGCACCCGAGGCTGCATCAAACCAGACCACTATGAAGTGCTTGACCACCAGCGGCGACATCGTCGCCTGGCTCGTCACAGCAAGCCCAAGCGGCGCAGGCTTACGAACCAACAAGCTCGAGACGTTCACCAAATGTCTCGGGACGGCTGGAAGCCCTGGGCCATCGCGCGTCGCCTCGACGTAGGCGACAGTACCGTGCGGGCGATCCTCGCTGGACGCACTTACTGCGATGCCGTCTCGTGACGGCACGGCGCCGAAATGGACCGAGGAGCAGTTGCTTGAGCTGCGGAGGCTGTGGGTCTTTCAGTCTCGAGACATGCGCTTTGTTACCCGCGCCTTGGGCCGAACGATGCACGAGATCTTCGAGGGGCTCGACCTGGTCGACGAAACGCCACCCTGGTCGTACTACCTGCCTGGCGGCGACCCTGGGTTGCCGACGCTCGATGAGTTCATCGCCGAGCGCGAGAGATGGCAGCGCCGCGCCGTTCTCGTTGGCGTGGTGGATGGACGGCGCCTGGAACAGCTTTGGCTCGACCTGTCGAGTATCTCCGAGCAGGTGTCGAGTGACGAGGACTGGGCGGAGATCGTCGTGCAGGAGCACATGGCGTGGCGAGCCCGTTGCGACAAAGAGGACGACGAGCGCCTCGCGCACTACCGCGAGACCGTGCGCCGAGAGCACGAAAGGCGAAAGGCTGACTTCTTCGCGCGGCTTGCAGCCAAGAGAGCTGCCGAGGACCAAAATGAGGGGGTCTGATTGATGCACATCAAAGCCGGCGAGAGCGTGCTCGCCGCCCTCGGAACCGCCGGCATCATCGGAGGCCTGGCAGTTGCGACGCTGCTACCGCGAAGCGGCGCCGCCGAGTGGAAGCGCCAGTCGAACGAGTCATGCGCAGAGTACGGACAGCGCGTCAACGCCGACAACTATGCCCTCTGGCGAGAGTTCTCGAGTGTGCGCAGCCCTCGGGGGCCCATGGTCCTGCGGAGGTACTGGGTAGAGCGCCAGCACGGGTGCCGTCCCGCTTTCCCGGCCTGGAAGGAGGCGCCGGCGGATAGTGGCTTGTTGTTCAGGGACGGGTTCGAGGCCGGCGACGTATCCCGGTGGTCCTAGAGGTTTGGGCACAGCGGCCCGGGTCGGGTTTCCCTCCAACTACCCGTGCGAGCAGACTGCTCCGCCGGGTCGCTGACTTTTTCTTCCACCACCTCGAAAACCGCCGTGAATCTTCTCCCGATACCCTAGGGTAAACGGGATAAATTCAGGGGCAGTTTTCGCACCCTGGAGGCGCCGGCGGTAGATCGGCCATGTCGAGGGCGCCGAGCTTCTGTTGTTCCTGGTAGACACGCCGGACAAGCTCCGTCACGGCGGAAATCTCCTCGCGGCGAATCCATTTCCAACGCCGGCGGCGCCACCAGCCGCCACGGGTTGGGAGCTCGTAGAGTTCGCCTACGACCCACGCGGCCCTCGAGGTTCCGGGCAGGTCGGTCATCCGCCTGGCGCGGAGCACCAGGTCCCACACCATCCACGAGATTCGGGCGTGACGTTTCTTGCCGCGTTGCGAGAGCACGGCCGGCACGACCTCGGCAGCGATCCTGCCCAGGATCGTGCCGACCACTGCCCCGCTGGCCACTTTAGACCCCGCCTTCGCTTTCGCTTTCGGCCCAGTCGGCGAGCCGGGAGCCGACGGCCGCCATCAGCTTGCCGGCCTCCTGGATGATCTTCTTGTCGGGCACGACCATCTCCATCTGCGCGTCAAACGCAATCGAACCCACCTCGAAATACTCGCGCACCTGGCGGATGCGCTCCGCGGCCTTGGCGTCGTCTAGATCAGGCATGTTGCTGACCTCCTGTGTGTTGCGGGGCAGGGAGCCCCATGTGTAGCGCCACGAGGGCGCGGAAATCCGACATCGGAAACTCGTGGCCGGGGCAGGCCGTTGCCTTGAAGTTCCGGTGGGGCTCGATGTCGCGAGGCTCGAAGCCGCAGATCATCGCCATGCCGGCAGCCCACCGGGCGCCTTCGACCAGGGCGTCGTTCGCCGGCTCGTGATCGCTGAAGTCGCCGACAAACGCGAGACCCAGGTGAGTGCGATTAGCGAGGGGTTCGTGGGCACCGTTCTCGTAGAGTGGACGCCCAGCGATCACCACGTAGTCCCGGCCGACACGCTCGACGATCGCGTGGTAGGAGATGTTTCTCCAACCGCGGCCCTCCATGTGCCATCGCTTGATCGAGGGCATCTCCATCGTGATCAAGTCGGGCCCCGCGGTGTGGTGCACAACGATCCCCTGCCACTGTCGGCGTATCACCTCGCATGCTCCCGGCGATCGATCGACTCGCGCAGCGCAACGAGTTCGTTCAGGACGCGAGACAGGTCCTGATTCATCGCGTCAACGACCTGCCTGGTGTCGGCGTGTGACGCCAGAATGCGGTCCGACTTGGCTGAGATTTCAGCCACCTTCTGCCGGTCGTACTGGGTGTTGTGCCAGTTCATCGCCGTTGGCTCGTTGGGGTCGGCGATGTTGTGCCAGGCGTGCAGGTCGTTGACCTCCGAGCGGATCTCCTTCACCTCCGACGTCATGGTCTTGAGGAGGTCGACGAGTGTCGTGAGGGGGTCGTCCTTCTTGCCCTGGCGCACCGCCCAGGCGTTCCAGATTTCGACGACCAGCTTGAGCAGCCCAAGGAAAGCAAGGAAGATGACGCCGATCTCGGTCGGTTGATACTGGAAGTCCATGTCGCGGGGTCCTTTAGAAGAAGAGGAATCAGGTATCAGGTAAGGATCGGGCTATCGCCCTCGGTCAGAAGCGGGGAACCGGACTCGGAGAGAAGCGCGCCGACGATGGCGGACTCAGTCCCGGCAATCTGCTCGGAGAGCAGTTGGACGTTGATCTCCTCAACGCTGAATCGAGAAGTCCAGATACCCAGGGCATTGGGGGTCAGCGGAATGACCGACGGTCTGCCTAGGATGCGCCCGTAGACCGCCTCGTATCCGTAGACATCGGGATCGCTCGAGGAGGGGACGACAACGACCTCTCCGTGGTTGCCCGCTCGAGCGAATAGGTCGAGCAACTCGTGAGCCCCTGCCCGCGCGAGACCAGGCAGGCGGAACTTCCACCCACGACGCCGGCGCCGATTGTCGGCGAAGTAGTCGCCTCCAATGGAGTGCGCGCCTGGCGACGGATCGTCAACGTTGAGCGGCTGGCCGAGAGAAAAGGACATCGCAGGGACTACCCCATCGCCAACGATTAGGCGTCCGAGGTCCACGAACCCCGCCACGTTGCTCGGGTCCCAGAACCGCACTTCGAGCACCTGGACGGTTGAGTCCAGGACCAGTGGCGTGTCGAGCACGTGGACGAAGTTTCGCCCGAAGGGCCAGAGGTCGACGTCCTCGGCGGCGGACGGGTACACGTCGAGCCAGCCGGAGTCGTAGTCGTAGTCGTCCAGGTCGGCGTACCACATGGCAGCCATCAGAGTTCCCGTCAGAGTGGACCCACCATCTGGCACGCACCGAATCCGTAGCTCGACGTTCGCGCCCTCCGCGTTGGAAAGGAGCGTGGCATCGAAGAAGAAGCTCCGGGCCTCACCGCCGTCGACCGCGGCGGCTGTCAGCGACCAGGCGGTTTCAAGTGCCGAGACCAGAGACCCGGACTCCCAGAGCTCGATCTCCACGGTCGCCGAGTCTCCGCTGTCAGCCTGGGCGACGCCGGTCCCATCGTCGAGCCCGACCAGGACGCGGAACTGTTGGAGGTTCGCGCCGCTGAGAAGGTCCGTTCCGCTTGCTGGCGTGCCGAAACCCAGGCGGACATCTGTCGTCGACGTGGCGGTGGAGGGAGCAAGGAGATCCGCTCCCGGGTCGTCTGGATCGTCGTCGACGCTGTTGACACTCGGCGACGAGTACCCGGAGTTGGCCTCGAGGCTGGTGGGCTTCTCCTGACGGAGCGGATACGTCGCCTCGCCGGCGGTCTCGGCAGAGGCGACGGTAACCCGAGCCTTCGCACCAGGTGAGAGCGTGTGGCCGACCAGGGCGAGGCCGCGTACGGTTCGTCCCGCGTTCGCCCCGCCGAACTCGATCGAGGCGAAGGTCTTGGCTCTGTCGGCAGAAAGAACGCGATACACGTCCGACAACCGCCGCTCTTGAAGGTGTGTGAGAGGGAGACGAGACGACGTGAACGCTGAAGTCACGAACCAGTGAGGGTGGGAGTCCGGCCCGACCAGCAACGGATCGGAACCCCCAATGTCGCCGGCAAGGTCGACGAGGTTTCGCTTCGGAAAGATCAGCATCCTCTACCCCCACGCCACCAGTTCGAGAACGTCTCGCGACGGATCAAGCCGGTCGTCTAGAACTACCAGACCCTTCCCCATCACTCCGAAAGTCTCGCGGCGACTCTTGACCAGAATCTCGTCGCCGGCGCGCAGTCCGAGACTGGCTCCCTCGTGCAACAGAAGGTTCCACGGTCGCCGGCGAACACCGAAGTTCGCGGCCTCGAGATTCGCGGCGTCCTGGGCGCTGGCCGCGTCGACAAGCGCCGTCTCGAGCGTCAGCGCTCCTGGTGCAGAAGGGTGTCGCTCGGTGACGTCGTTCGCGACGTCGCGCCGCGCCAGAGAGCTGGCGCGGGTGTAGCGCTCTACGTCGGCCGGCGACTCGGTGACCAGCCCCAGGAGGTCGTCCCGGCTCATCGGTGACCAGTTCTTTCGGTACTTCACGACCACGCCCTGGCGTGGCACCTCGGCAGGCATCGGCACGACCCTCGAATGGATACCCGGCACGATCTCGGTGGAGTCGGGGGTCAATGGCTCGCTGTGCCGGGCCACGAGATCCCAGGACGAGGACCCAAACAGGAGAAGATCCTCGCCGGCGGTAACGTGGCGAGACGATGCAAGGTTCGGCACTGTCGCACCTTCCGCCTGGTCCATTCGCCAGTAGCCGACCAGGTGATCGGTTTCGCCGTCGAGGCGCGCAAAACGGCTCGAGGCAATCTCGCTCGGTGTGCGAGCCCGCGACCAGACCCTCACTTCAGAGACGCGTACGTTCCCTCCCCTGCCAACCTCAATGGACTGAGCAACATGGCTGCCGCTCTCGGCCGTCGTTGAGCTGGTACCGGATGACGCCGGCGAGCCGTCCAGGTACAGAATCGGCTCGGAACCGCCGAGCACCAGCGCAATGTGTCGTCGGTTTCCGGGATCAAGCTTCCACCCTGAGTCAGTCCAGTCGACCAGGTCACCTGGGAAGTCGCCGTTCCATTCCTTGACGTGCAGCTGCCCGTCGGCGTTGTCGAAGTAGATCGCGTAGTTCGCCGTCACTTCGAAAAGCGTTTCCTCGGTCGTGCTGCCCTCGCCGAGTCGCTCGGCCCAAAGCTCCGCGGTGATCCTGCGGCTCTGACTGCCCGCAGTGAACTGCCCGTACTGCACTTCTGCGTAGGCGGACGCGCCGGCGTAGCCTCCCGAATGGAGTCGGAGTTCGCGATAGACATCCGGTGCGGTGAGCCTGCCGAGCTCGAGTTCGCCGTTCGGGCCGAATCCGAAGAAGCCGGCGGGCCGGAGTAGGTCGTCGAGAACCGCCGAGACCGAGCTGTCTTCTGCGAGCCAGCCGATTCGAGGGGATGACAGCAGGGCGTCGTAGTCGCGTAGCGACTCGAGATCGACTTCGGTAGCCAAGAGCCCCGCACGGCTTGCCACCAGCCACCGAATCGCTTCGCCAGGCGTCTCGGGGAACACACCATCGTCCCAGACCGCACCCCCGTCAAGGGTGCCCGAGTCCAGGTTGGTGCTCAGGTCGTGCGTAGTGGTCCCCGTGTCTTCATTCATCGGAAGCCACCGGTAAAGCGCCGAGTCGTCCGGTGCTGGGCGCGTGTACGGAAGTGCCGCGATTTCGTCGGCGTCCATCGCCCGTGTCGCAATCAAGACGTCCGACACGGCGCCCAGGACGTGGTTCGAGGAGGACCCGGACCCGATGTTGATCAGACGCGTATGTGCTGGGCGCGTACCGGTGACGCTCTCGGAGTGTCCGAGCCGGCCGTCCAGGTACAGCCGAGCCTCGCCGGCGGTCTCGTCGAAGACGGCGGCAGCGTGGTGCCAGCGGCCAACCTCGAACTCGAGTGCAGAGGTCGAAACGGTGTGGCTTCCGGTTGAGGTTTGAAGGGCAAGCTCGAGCGAGTTCTCCAGCGGTCCGGACTGGTCCGACAGTCGTAGCTGGAAGGCGCCCGCGTTCGCGTCCCACCGATAGACCATCGTTTGATTCGAACCAGCATCGCCGGCCGATCGATCCGACCGAAACCAGCCAGCCACGGTGAACGAGCCCGCCGGCATCTCTGCCGCGACCAACTTGACCCGACCAGTGCTACCGTCCAGAGCTACCGCTGGTCCGAACGGCATCCAGCCCTCGACGTTCGCGCGGATCGGCGCGGCCGGCGCAAAGCTGAGGTCGAAGAGGCCGCGAACGCGATCAATCGCAACCTGCGCGTCAACCCAAGTGCCCGAGGTGATTGTGCCGTCGTTGGCGCCGGCTGCTAGGTCGCCGGCGGTCGTTCCGGTGCCCTCGTTCATCCTCCAGTAGCCCACCAGTGAGGCTGGGGCCGAGCGGATCGGTCGGAACGCCCAGGACTCGATCTCGTCGGGCTCGCGTTCCGTCTCCCAGAGACGCAGATCCCAGATCTTGCCGGGAAAGTAGTCAGGACTCCCGCCGGCCTCGACACCGACGAGGATGTCGGTGGTGGAGAGACCGAAACCGCCTGTCCAGGCCGGGTCGACCGGTTCGGCGGTGTTCTCCAGCCTTCCGTTCAGGTAGAGCGCGCCCCTGTCCTCGGCCGCGTTGACCGCAAAGGAAGTCCGGTATCGACGGCCCGAACTCACCAGGGTGTTCGACCAGACGGTGAGGCCTCCAGAGCCATCGCCTGTTGTGGCTACCCCAAACACCCGGAACTTTCCGGTCGAGGCCTTGATCGCGCGCAGATACCAGCCGTTCGCACTCCCGGTGCCCGGCTGATCCAGCAGGTTGACGATGTCGCCGCCGGCCCAGTCTGGATCGTCGATCTGGAAGAGCGTCTCAACGGTGAACTCGTCTGAGACCGTGAACGCGTAGTCGGACGAACCAGAGATGGTCACCTTGGTGGCGGTTCCATCGAAATCGATTCGAGGCTGGTCGATCAAGACGCGCCCGCCCTCCGTCACCTCTACATGACGCACCGGGCCGTCCGACACCGCGTAGCGCTGAGCCCGGGCGTCGAGAAGGCTCGGTTCCAGGTTGAAGACGTGGCCGACGGGGAGAGGCTTGCGGACGCCGCCAGGCCCCTCGCCTGTGGACGACCACTCACCGTCCGTCACGAAGATGCCGTGGTGCTTGTTGGGGCCGGAGTCGAAGAAGATGCCATTGGAGTTGTTCGATGGGTCGTACCAGTTCGAATCCGTGGCAACCAGGCCCGTCGTCACGTCGACGCCTTCGTCCAGGCGCCAATAGGACCGCAACCCCTCCTCGGTTCCCTCGAGCCGAGCCTCTCGCAGAGACAGGAGCTGCTCGTCAGTGCGGCCGTGGTCCCAAGTGCGCACCTCCCAGATCTCGGCTTCCGGGTGCTCCCGCAGGCCGGTTGCGGTCTTGCGCGCGCCGATCGTGTAGTAGTTGTCCGTGACCGTGGTCGTTGAAACCGTCGCTTCGCAAACCATCTCGCCATCGATCAGCAGTTCGTAGTCGTCTCCACGCCGGCGTAGAGCTGCGTGATGTGCCATGCCATCTAGGTAGCTGCGGCCGCTGTAGGTGGCGCTTGTCCCGTTGATATTGATCTGAGCACCGCCGCCCCAGCTGCTGTTCCCGATGCGCACCGAGGCCTGGCCGTTCGGGTTGGTGTCGTCCCGGCCGAAGGACACGAGGGCCCCCCAAGCGGCCCCGGGCTGCATTCGAAACCGAAACTCAACGGTGTAGTTGGCGAGGTTGTAAGGCGAGGCAACGCTCGGCGCCTGGGCGGTCTTCGCTTCCGTACCGAAAACCGCCGCAGTGTGATGAGGCAGAAAGAAGTCTGGTGCAGCCGGCGACTCGTCGAGCCGGAACTGTGGGCTTCGGATCATCAGCACGATTCGGTCGTGGCCCGGGAGAACATCGTCCATCGTCGAGACGAAGACCGTCGAGAACTCGTCTCGGGCAGCTTTGCCCGTCGGGTGGTAAAGCAGCCTCACGCTGCGGCTGTCGACCGCACAGCGCTCGAGGAAGTCCATCTCCCCGTCGAGATTGCTGATCCACGCTTCGCCGGCACTAGCCACAGACCGGCCGCCGATCGTTCCTGGCGAGTAAAGGCTCCGGGAGATCTTCGGCGGCCGCTCGAGCCGTGCAGCGTACGGCTGATTCGCCGGCGTATCCGTCGGTCGCGAGACCCAGGGATCGGTCGCGAGATAGAGCTGTTCCAGGCTGTCGGTTTCGAGGTTGTAGACCTCGAGCTCGAGGAGGTAAACGCCCATCTAGCCGACCCTCTGGACGCGATCGCGCAGCAGAGTGGAGATGTCCCCGCGGAGACCGCGCATCTCCTCGCGAATGCCGCGCAGACCAGTTTCGGTTCCGGCGAGAGCGCCCGTAAACTCGTTGCGGAGGGTCCCCGGCTCGAACCGAACGGTGCCGTCGGCTGGATTGCCGACAAGTTCGCCGCGTCCTAGTGCGTCGAGCACCTGGAGAATCTGCTCGTCGATCACTCCCAGGCCAGACCCGCCAAGCTGGTCGAGCGCTGCTTCCCGGAACTGCTGGATCACATCGGGTAGATCGTCAACCGCGTCCAGGTCGCCGCCTAGCGCCGCCTGGCTGAGCTGCTGGAACTGGTCCTGGAGGCTCGAGAAGAGGTCCGCTGAGGACAAAGACCCGGGGCCGCCGGCGAGGATCTCGTCGCGAAGGCTGAGGATCGGCGCCAAGATGTCGGACAGCAACCGATCCGATGCGGCAGCCCACGCCTCAGTCACTCGCTCAACGCCAAGCCCCAGCCGCTCGGCCGTGGCAAACAGCTCCTCGAACTGCTCGTTCAGGGCATCGAGCCGGTCCGACGAACCGCCACTCTGAGAGCCCTGGTTGATGATCCGATCTAGCTGGGCGTTGAAGTCACGGCGCTCCTTCGCGATCCTCTGCGTCTCGGCCTCTTGAGCCGCGAGCATGTCCGTGAACTTGGTCCCCAGATCGCCGATGATCTCGGTCGAGTCATTCGCATCGTCGTTGAGCCCCTCGAGCGTCGCAGGGATCTCGCTTATCAAGCCTGATATTCGGTCGAAGATCTCGGCCTCGAGCAGTCCGCGCTCGACCGCGATCGCTAGCTCCGCCTCGCGAATCTTGAGCTCGGCGAGCATCAGATCGTGACGGAGCTGGGCAGCTTCCTCTTCCCGGCCCAAGAGATCGAGGACATCCAGGAGCAAGGAATCGGCATCGCTTGAGGCCTGCGCCGCGAACTGTTCGCGCAGCTCTTCGCCGGCCCGTGCGAAAGCGTCTTCGACAAGCGACAGGTCGAACCCGACATCGGTGGCGGTCGCTCGCATCGCGTCCAGTCGGTCCTGGAGCTCGAGAAGCGCCAGATCGAACTCGGGCAACCCCTGCCGTGACATCTGCTCGAGAGTCTTGGCGATCTGTTCGCGGCCACGCTCGCGCGCCTCGCGGCGCGATGCGGCTCCGGGGTTGCGCTGCTTCTTGGCTTGCTGCTCAGCCGCATCGATTTGGGCGATGTCAATGAGCTGCTCTTTCAGGAGATCAGCGTTCTGGCCGGCGGCCTCCATCACGGCAATCTGATCGAGGAGCGCCTGGTTGTAGGCCTCGGCCTGGTTGCGGACCTGGGAGAAAATCAGCTCCCAGCGGGTCATGTCCGGGAGGAACTGGGAGATCGGACCGAGAATCTGGTCCTTCAGACCACCGAAGGCGCCCTCTGCGATGAGTCGAACGGCATCCATGTCCGCGCCGTACTTCTGGGCAGCGGATGCTGCCTCGAGCACGATCTGGGCGACCTCGGCGACCTGCGTCCCGAACTTGGCGGAGGCCCCTTCGAAGGTAGCGAAAAACTCGAAGAACCCGAGTTCACGTGCAAACTTTTCGAAGTTGCCGGACGCCTGTGCCTCGGCAGCCGAAGCCTGGAGCGCTGCCAGAATGTGGTCCGGGATGCCGGAGATATCCGCTGTCTCGAGTGCCTCAGCGATCATGAAATTGACTGCAGCGTCGAGATCAGAACCGAACTCGGCGATCACCTGTTCGTTGACCCGAACCTGGATGTTCCCGTTCTGCTCGAAGAAGTTGAGGTTCCCGATACCCTCGATCGTGCCGCCCAGCGACGCGATGAAGTTGTTCAGGAAGTCTGTGATCCCGGTCCCGATCTCGGTGAGCTGTTCAACATCTCGCTTGTTCTGGTCGAGGTTCGTCTGCGTGAACTGGCCGTTTTCGACACCGATGTCGAAGTTCGTGAAGGGCCGAGACGGACCTCCGAAACCGATCGGGTTGTTAGGGTTGAACGGGTCGGCAGTCGGCAGCCCCGAGCCCAGCTCGAACTGGAACGCCTCCTGGAAAGCCAGGTCGAAGATCGAGCCGAACCCCTCTCCCAGCCAGGCTTCGCCGAACCCGAATGCGACCTGGCGACCGAGGTCGAACTGTTCTTGAGTCGTGTCCTTGGTGAGGTTGAGGCCGGCTTCTCGGGACGCGCGGCCCTCCTCGCTCTCGAACTCCGATGCCCGCTTGTCCGCTTCGGCACCCAGGATCGCCCCGAGGGCTGCCACGCCGGCCTGTAGCCCGGCCTGAAGCTTCGATGCTCCTGAAGCTAGAGCACGGGCGAGGGTCTCGGAGGCGATCGAGACGGACCGAAGCCACTCGTTCCCCGAGTTGGCGAACGCCTCTGCGACCAGCGAGAGGTTGATCTCGAAGGCGTTGGATGCCGCGAGGTCCTTCTGCGACGTGAGCGTGGCCGTTTCGGTCACCCGTTCCAGCGCCTGCGAGGTGGCCTCAAGGCGTCGCGCGGTCTGGGCGGCTTGGGCATCTTGGATATCGAGAAACTCCTCGAAAAAGCCACTCGACGAACCAGTGACCGGATCAATGGACACTTTCTGGATACCCGCGAAGGCCCGGGCTGCGCGCTCGGCCTCGTCAGCTGCGGCCGCTACGTTCTTCTCTACCTCTGCCGTCGAGGCTTCGCCACTGGCAAACGCTCCCTTTGCGACCAGAGCGGCTTCGGCGGCTTCGCCGAAGTTGTCCGCGATCTCCTTGGCAAGGCGACTGTTCTCTCGAACTGCCTTGTTGACCTGGCCGATGACCTGGGCGATACCTCCGGCAACGGCATCCCCTCCCGGAACCAGGTTCGCGGCCTGAAACGCCAGGACCGCAAACCTGTTGAAGAGCTTCAGCAACTGGTTCACGACCTCGATGCCACGTTCGAGGATCGCCTCGAGAACCAGAAAGACCGTTGGCTTGAGTTCTTTCCACTGTTCTTTCCAGGCACCAACGCCGTCGATCGCTGCGCCCACGAAGGGGCCCAGGACGATCGCCACGACCTCGCCGATCTCCTCGGCAATGTCTCCGAGGTCGTTGCGCAACTGCTTGAGCTGGCCGCCGAATTCCTGGGTGGCGGCCTTCGCCGAGCCAACGAACTGAGACTCGAGCTCCGCCAGAATGATCGACTGCGCGCCGGCGAGGTCATTCATCTCGACCATCGCCTTGATGGCCTCTTTCTGATCCTTGGAGAACTGGATGCCGGTGCGCGAGAGCGCGCCGAGGTTCGCGATCGGATCGTTCAGAGCCTTGCCGAGCTGCACGACCGTGGTGTTGAGGTCCTGCCCCATCTTCTGCGAGACGTCCGCAACGGACTGGATGAACCGCGGAAAGACCTCGCCGGTGATCTTGGTGAAGGTCAAGCCGATCGCCTGGGCCTGGACGACCAGCTCGTCACCGAACGTGCTGTTGGCCTGGATCGAGCTGGCCATCTGCTGCAACTGCTGAGACGTCAGTCCAGCAGCACCACCGGTCGAGGCAATCGAGGCCTCGAGCTGCGCGATCGACTGACGCTGAGCGTCAAACGCCGCAACCGAATCGGTGGCGAACCTGATCAGGCTCCCGGTCAGCTTCGCGAGACCGAGAATCCCGATCACCTTGCCCAGACCACCGAGGCTGGCAGTCAGCCCCCTGGCACCACGGTTGGCCTTGTCGAACGCAGGCCCCATCTCCTCGGCCTCACGGCGCGCACGTCGAGCGTTGATCGTCCTGACGTCGATCTCGATGCGGTACCTAGCGCTCACGGACTAGCCTCCCAGACCCTTGCCGCCACCCGGGCCCTCTTCACGCTCGTCTGCCCGAATCTGGGCCCTCTCGTCGTTGCACACCGCCCAGAGACGAAGCCAGAAGTCTCGTTCGCTGGGATCAACAATCCCACGCTCGTCGAGAAACTGACGCTGCTCAGAGAGGAGTGTCCGCCCGTTCATGTCGCGGCCCATGCGCGAGTCGGCCAGCAACGTCTCACTCACGAGAGCATCGTCCTCGGGCACCTCGCACTCGAGGAGCTCGCCCAGGATGACGTGGCGCGGGCGAGAGTCTCCCGACTCCCGCCGCTCCTGGTAGACGCCCTCTGCCGCGTTGCGTACATGCGCGCTCAGTTGGCCCCAGGTGCCGATGTGCCATCTGAGCGCGCTTCGGATTTTCCCTCGACGGCCCTCAGCTCTACGGCCCGATAGGCCTCGTTCTTGGCCGCCTCCTCGAGCACCCACGACAGCACTGCCTGTCCGACGGTGTTTCCACCGTGGGGAATCTCGACGTCCTCGCCAGTGTCGGGGTGCCTCTTGGTCGCGGGGAACGATGTCGTGTCCGTTAGGAGCTCGACCGCGGCGTCGACTGTGTAGGGCACGGTCACGCCGTCAGCACTGAGCACGCCGGCCCAGCCGCGAATCAGGTGTTCCGCTACCCCTCGCGCCGCTCGAGCGGTGCTCTCGGCCATCTGCTCTGGGTCGAGCTCGAACGTTTCCGAGGCCTTAAGCATGACCTGCTTCCGGGTCGCCTCGAAATCCTCACCGCCGAGGTTCTGGCCTTCGGCCGCTGCCGCAAGCGCCGCCTGTGCCGACACGTTGGTCATTGCCCTAGCGAGCGGGTTGAGGGCCTGCTCCTGGCGCTGCCACTCTGCATAGGGGCGGCAGTCGAGTCGAGCGATCTCGAACTCCCAACCGAAGCCCCAGGGGTCGACAACGCGCCGCGTTTCCTGCATCGCGCCGAGTACGTTTGTCAGATCGAATCTTGTAGACATGGTTTTCTCCATGGAAAAGCGACGGCCGTGAGGGCGCCCGAGCAGCTCGCCTCTCACGGGGGAGAGTGGAGACGGTGTCTCGCCGCAGCCCGGGCCCCCTCAACCGCCGCAGGGATCTAGATGACGCCGATCGCAACCATCACGCCGAAACTGGGTGTCGTACCTGCCACCGTGATGTCCACATCCCAGAACTCGTCAGTGATCGGGCCATCGACCTCGATGAGCTCGCTTCCCGCCGCTGTGATCTGAGTGAACGTTCCGCGAGTCGTCGGCGTACCCATGCCGGTCGCCGCAGCGCTGCGCACGATGATGTCCATCGTTGGGCTCGTGCCGGACGCGTCTGTGCAATGCACGATCATCTTGAGCGTCGAGCCGTTGGGCACGCCGCCGGGGATGTTGATCTCGGTGCCCGTCGCGCTCGCCGTAAGGGCGAGGCTGCTGTATGCGCCGTAGCCCTGCACGATGCCTTCAATCGGCTTGAAGTTCGCGGACAGCGTCGCGATCTGACCTACTCGGGTCTGGATCGGATTGCCACTACGTCGCGCCGTCGCGAAGTACACGAGATCGCCGGCTTCGACCGGGCGCTCCCGCGAGAACGACACAAGGACATCATCCTCGCGGGTCCAAAGTGCGCGCTCGAGGTCGCCAGACATTGCGAATCCGCTGACCGTGAACGTTGCGCTCTTGTTGCCAGGCAACGTGTCTTCGAAGCCGCCAGGGCTCTCGAAGTTCGAAGCGTCGATGTCCTGTTGCGACAGATCAATCGACACGTCGTTTGAGTAGGGTGCATAGTTGAACTCTTCGTAGATCACTGTGGCGTTTCGAACCACCACTCTTTTCTCGCCTGCCATTGTCTAGACCTCCTGGTCGTCGGTTGGTGATGGCTCCGCGGCCGCGGGCCTTCGTGTTTTGAGGCCACTTGAGCGGCGCTCAGGTTTAGCTCCTGGGCGTTGCGCCACGCCAGCGGCTTCCCACGCGGCGGCGCGCTGGGCGTCCACCTCGTAGGTCTCGCCCGTCTTGTACTTGCCCTCTGTTCTCAACATCTCCATCTCGACCAGCATCTAGTTGCCTCCTCGGGTTGTGACCTTTTCGCTGTTGGTGTCGAGCCCCAGCCCCTGCCAGCTCGACCAGTTGATTTCCGCGCGGCCGTCTGAGCCGCTCTGCCCCACGAACGCCTCCTCGCCGAGCAGCACGTACCGGTTGTCGTCGATCTTCGTGGGGTTCTTCGTTCCGTTGAACCAGTTGGCCAGCGTCGAATCGAGGTTCAGCGGGCAGCCGGACGTCGTCGTCGGGCTTACCTGCATCGACACCACGTATCCGCAAGACCAGCAACCGTCGTTATCGCCCTCAGAGACGAAGATGTTGTTCTCGACCGTGACGTCGCGGGTGTAGTAGTTCGCCGGCGAAGTCCGGCAGTCGTTGCCGAGGCTCAGGCCGCTGTTGACCCCGGGTGAATCGACGATCGTGTTTTGAATCCATGAGTCTCGAACGATCGTGTCTTCGCTGTTCGCGACGGCGATCTGGGCGTCTTCGTTCCGCATCGCGATGACGCGCTCGATCGTGGCGGCAAACGCGATCTCGTGGCGGACGCCCTCCTGGTTGCCAGAGGCCCAGAGGTCGCGAAACACAATGCTCGAGCCAACGGCGTCGCCAACGTCGATGTCAGTCCACCACCCGGGCCCGAGACAATCTTCGGCAGTACTGTTGGCGATCAGCAGGTTGTCGACGTTGCCCGTCGCAAACTTGGTGCAGCCGGCCTCCCAGACGTAGCTGTGCCCCTTGTCGCGGTTGACCCGCCTGATAGCAACGTTCTCGATCGTCAGGTCGTCGTTGTTGCCACCGATACCGAGCCGGCCGATGTCCTCGATGATCGAGTGCTGGACCGTCGAGCCGTCGCCGTCCATCATGATTCCGACGCCGCCGCTTTGGCCGAGGTACGAGTACTCGAAGATCGCGCCGGCGCCCATGTCGATCACGTTGTTCGTCTCGACCGGTGGTTCGGCGGACGCATTGAAGTATTTGACCGTGCAGTTTCGAACCGTGTGGGGGTTGGCCTCCGTGCTGTCCGAGAGGTCGAAAGCCTTCTCTTCGGACGTGGCTTCGATCACCAAATCCTGGTTGAGCTCGGGGTCGAAGTTCAGATAGATGCGATCGGCGGCGTAGTCGAAGTAGAACTCGTCGTCCTGGTCAAGGTTTGCTTTGCTGGTGACCGGAGTCAGGTGGACCCCGTCGAGATAGACCGCCTCCGACTCCTCGCAGTTCGTCCACCCGCTCTGGCATCCCTGGGTGTAGTCGGTCGAGTCCTGCGTTTGCCCGGTCACGTACCAGTCGCCCGTGTCAGACGTCCAGGCGACGGTCGCCGGCGAAATGTCGTTGCTCCCGAGGATCAGAGTCGTGCTGTCCTCGCACACGATGTTTGTGGTTCCGGCGCCGGGGTCGATCACGCCGGCGGGCCGGCAGGTACCGCGGATCTCGTAATCGCCGCTGCTGGTGATCGTGACTGAGGGATCGCCGGACGCATCGCAATCGATCACAGTTGCACCGCCGGGGATGGTCGGCGAGTCGGTGGGCCCTCGATCATCGTCGTACTGAGCTGCCACAGCCGCCCGCAGATGACTCGGGTACATCGTGTCCCGCTCGAGACCGCCCCGCGAGGGATCGTCTCCGCGCTGCTTGTTGGCCCGATCGATCGCGCTCGTAAGGGCCGAGGTCCGCGCACCGAGAATGCAAGTGTCGTGGAGAGCTGGGCGCCAGTCATCGCCGGCGGTGTCCTCGAACACCGGTGTGCAGAGGTCGCTCCCCGTATCGCCAGACGCCGTCTCCCAAGTTGAAAAGGCTCCCGTCGAGTACTCCGTCGAGTTCCACCGCCAGTTTCCGGCGTCGTAGCTGTTGTCCTCGATCGTCCAGTTCGACCCGCCGGTGCGGTCGTCGATGTTGTCGCCGTTGTCGTAGAAGGCGTTTCCGCGAATCGTGACCTTCTGGAGCACGTGGGTCGCCGAACCCTCGTTCTCGACGTAGATGCCGTTGATGCACCCGACGAAGGTGTTGCCATCGAACACAAACTCTGCGTCGGCGGTGTAGGCCTCGGTGTTCTGGCCCACGTCCAAACGGACGCAGTTGCGTTGCGCCGAGTCCCCGTCGATCATCGTGCTGTTGCGAAGGGTGAAGTTCTCGATTCGCGAGTCGCCGTCACCGACGTTATCGATCGTGACGAAGATCACGTCTCCGAAACCGGTGTGGTCATCGTCCCCGTACCACTCGAGACGATCAACGATGACCGGGCCGGTTATCTCGTCGACGTCACAGAAGGTGTTATCGGCACTCTCGACCACGAAGCTCCCGCACTGGTCGCAGTAGACGTTTGTCACCCAGACGTCCTGGATGCACTGGGCCGGGCTCCCGAAGTTGGGCATGTCGAGGGCGTGCCCGTCGCTCGTGCCTTCGATTCGGATGTCCCGGAACTCGACGTGGTCGACGCTGCCCCAGACGTCAAAAAGAACGTGGGTCGCGTCCCCGCCGCCGGCCGCGATGACGTCACGGTACGTGTAGTTGTCGAAGCGCCAGCGCGTGCGGCGGGTGAAGCCCGTACCGTCACACTCGCCGCGCATGGCATAGAAGAAGCTGTTTTCGGTGACCGCCTGGCCATCGACCAAGATGTTTCGAAACAGCAGATCGTCGCCGCTGTCTCCGTTCTGGCAGCCGAAGACGTTGAGCAGCTGAAAGGACTTGATGTCGTTGACCTCGATGTCGTGCAGGTACCACGAGTCGCGATCGCCGGAGGTCACGCCAGACGGGGACCAGATCGGGTCGGTGATGTCATCAAAGCGGATGTGCGCGATCTCGACTCGTGACACACCGGTTTCCCACAGGAAGACCTCGTCGTCAGTCCCGTCGAAGATCGGCATGTCCTCGTGATAGTTGCCGTCGTTGTCGTCGTCCCAGGCAACGATCAACGTCGGGTTCGTCGGAACCGCGACCGGAAAGGCTTCGTCGCCGGACTGGTCCCACCTGGTCCCGGCGTCGCCGCTCGGAATGTCATCAATCAGGTCGTCGCCAGTGCCGCCCGTGCCCTTGAGGCAGTAGGCGTCTTCGCCGGCTGCGAGGCCCGAGCGGTTGTCGATGGCGTATGCGAGTGTCGCGCACGGCGAGTCGGGTGTGCCGCAAGACCCGCTATCGGTGCCCGACGTCATGTCGACGTAGACCTCGGACTCCGTCGTGCTGTCGCCGTCCCAGTCGACCGCAACCATGCTCGAGCCCGAAGTCGAGTCGCAGACGTCGCAGTCCGAGGCTTCGCCGACAATGCCGTCGTCGTCCAGGTCGAGACCGCAGATCCGCGCCTCGTAGCCGCGGCCCCTGTGGTCGCCGAGCTCGGTGGCAACCAAATCGTTCACCCCAAAGGTGAACAGAACCAGGAGGACGCTAGAAAACCGCCGCATCGCAGTCTCCTAGGTCGCCGGTGATCGATTCGTCATCGTAGAACCCACGGTCGAGGTAGACGCTGCCGCGACAAACACACAGCTCGCCCGTCGGGCCGCACGCCTGCATCTTGCGAAGCTCGGTGTCAGTCAGCGCCCCATTGGTCGAGATATCGATCCAGACCTCATCCATCTCGCCGTCGGTCGCGTTGCCCAGGCGAAGATCCTGGTTTCCCCCCACGATGTCGGCCGACGCCGGCGTGGAGGTATCCAGAGTCCCGTTGACAATCAGGTCGACAGTGCCGGCGCTGTCGTCCCACCGACCACAGATGGCCGCCCACGAGTCGCAAAGGTCGCCCGGGTTGTCGGTGTTGCGATAGACGGATGTGCCGTCATGGACCTCGAAGTCGACCGCATAGTTCGCGCAGAAGTTGGAGTACCAGAAGTCCCAGCCTCCCGATCCGTTGCGGTTTTGGGCCAGGTAGCCACCGCTGCCGGTTGTGCCCTCCATCTGGTAGTAGGCGCAGACCACGACGTCCTCGCCACTCGCAGCGTCTACCTCGTCGCAGGTGGCATCGGTCGCAACCAGCCGATCAGTGGACGTATCAGGAAATGACGCGGCGTTGCCGAGAACGCCGGTTGCTGACGAGACTGTGCCCTCCTGCGTCAGGTCGCAATCCGTTCCCGCAGTCCCGGCGGTGAGGGCCCTGTTTCCGCTCGACTCATCGAGCGACCAGTACGCGGTCATCGAGCCGGTCTCGTCAGGCGGTGACGACCGCCTGATCAGGTTGCCAGCGGCCACCGACTGTGCCGCAAAGGCAGCGACGAGTGCGACTAGAGCGATGCGCATGACTCAGTCCCTCGTCCAGCAGACGGTGATGATGTAGTCATCGGTGGTCGGGTCGGGCGTGTTGTCGACGTCCAAACGAAGCCCCTCGCCAGCAGTCAGGCCGCCGCCGGCGGTGATGGACTGAAACGTCGCGGCGGTGCCGCCCGTCGTGCAGGTCGGAACTGTGTGCGTCATCGCATTGCCACCGGTGTCCTCGAGACTCACCTGGCCGACGGTTGTGCCCGTGCCCTCATAGCGGCAGCCCACCTGCTCGACCGTCACCGCGTAGGGAAAGGGGCCAAGGATCAGAAGATCATCGTCGGCAGCCTGCATCGACTGAATCGTCGTGCTGTCGCAGGTCTCGTGCTCCTCGACGTCGTTGTTCGCGGCGTCGTAGTAGAGGACCCCATTCGGAATCGCTTCGCCATCGAACTCGCTGCCGTCGCCGATCATGATCTGGTCATCGGCCGCGGTCACCGTGGCACCGGCGTCGATGAGGTCGGTCGTCGAGGCTGCCCCGATGTCTCCGCGGACCTCGGCCGAGGTGCGGTACTGGAACTGCGTGGTGTCGAGCGGATCAACCCGGACGTACTCACCGGCCAGCGGCGTATCCGTCCCGTCGTCAAGCTCCGAGGTCCCAACGCTGTCCGCGCCGCCACCGCCACCCGTTTGGTCGAGGTACTCCTCGCCGGCGTCCTTGGTGCCGTCGCAGTCCTTGTCGGCGTATGGCCGGTCTGAGTCGATCGTGACGCAGGACGCAGAACCTACCGTCAGGCTCCCGAGCTGCACCCTCCCGGCCGTCGCGAGGTTCGCACTCGAGGCGACTGTGATGTCGTCTGGCACCTCACCGTCTGAGTCCGGCTGGTCGTCGTCCGTGCCGGTCTGGATTGCTGCCCCGTCGAGAGTGGTCCCGGCCGTCAGATTCCCGTCGACAGCGATCGTGATCGTGTCGGTTCCCGAGTTGCCCGTGATCGTGATGTCCTGGCCGGCTGCCCAGGTCAACGTATCTGTGGCAGAACTCGCAACAGGATCGGTTCCGCTGGGGGTGTCATGGGTCTCGAAGCTGTTGGCAGACCCTCCGCCGGTGTTGTCTGTCGCGCAGACGAACGAACTCCCGTTGTACTCCACGACCTCGCCGCTGGTGCACCCCGCTGTCGACATGTCCGAAAGGTCGTTCATGCCGTCGGTACCGGTCTGAATCGCGGCTCCGCCTAGGGTGGTTCCTCCGGTCAGATCTCCGTCGAACGCAATGGTGATCGAGTCGTTTGTCGAGTTACCTGTGATCGTGATGTCCTGCCCGGCGAGCCACTGGAGGACGTCGGTCGCCGAATCTGCCACCGGATCGGTGCCGCTCGGCGTGTCCTGCGTCACGAACGAGTCAGACGAGCCACCACCCGACGCGTCGAGGTACTCCTCGCCGGCGTCCTTGGTGCCGTCGCAGTCCTTGTCGGCGTACGCTCGGTCTGCGTCGTCGCAGATGCAAGTGGCAGAGCTCGAGGTCAGGCTCCCGATCTGGAGGCAGCCCGCGGTTTCGAGGTTCGACGAACTCGAGATCGTCAGGTTGTCGGGAACGTTCGAGTCGCTGATCAGCGCCAGGATCTGCGTGACGGTGAGCTTGCGCGTCGTACCACCCTGGTTGGAGGGCAGCTCATCGGAGCCAGAGGCAGATCCCGCCGCCGGCAGCTGGGAAATCCGCTGCGCGCCGGCCGGCAAGGCCGCAAAAAGCAGCGCGAACGCCGGAATCAGGATTCGTTTCATCGCGTCGTTCCTCATGCGGCAACCAGGGCGGGGTCAAGAGCGTCAGTCATGCGCTCGAATGGGATACGGAGCTCGCGCCGATCGAACTCCTCGTCTTGGATCTGTTGGCCGGGAAGGGGAACCGAAAAGTCCATTTCCCCGTCTGGCTTTGCCGAGTGAAAGGCCAGGACGAGAGCGTCAAAGAGCTCGCGGGCCCGGCCATCTCGAGCGCCGTGCTCGACATGCACGATCGCCGACACCTCGCCCTCGAGTCGGACACACTCGAACGTGAGATGCTCCGAAAACAGGTACTCGACGTCCCACGTCACGTAGACCGCCGGCGCGTCGATCGATCCGTTCGGAGTCGGCGGCGAAAACTTCTGGTTCGGCGCGAACACAACGAGGGCTCCGGGTGGAGCCCAGGTTGAGAAAACCTCGCCGATAGCCTGGCGCTCTTCTACGTAGTTCATCCGCCACGCCTCCGAACAAGACCGCGGAGAAAGCGCGTCGAGTTGCGAGCAAGCTTCTCGATGATCGGACCGGCGATTCCCCGAGGCGCTTGAAGGGAACCGAGCACTCCCCGCGTTCCCTGACGACGGCCACCCTCAATGATCGAAGCGTGGTCGACGGTGTTGAGGTAGCGCGTCCGGTCGCCAGAGCGGACCTTTCGCCACCCACTGGCCAACTCACCGGTTCGTTTCGGCGACCTGGACGCGAGCGCGTCGAGCTCCCTGTCGACGTGGGTTGCCGTGTCGACGCGAAGAGCCCTGATCATCGAGGGCACCTGACGCCGAAAAGCACGACCGGCGGCATCGAAGCTGGTAAAGCGTCCTCCCACCCTCATATCGCACGCTCGCTTCCGAACTCGACACGCCATGCGACCGGCGTTTCCGCTCGTCCTGACAGTCGCCGGAATCGCACAACCATCTCGGTTGCACCGTCTGCCTCGAGGAGCAGGTCACCAACCCGAGGGCGGTGGTCCTCGCTATATAGCCAGATCTCCCGCTGGCCAAACTCTTCGGAGGTGCCGACCGCAAGGCCTCGCCGGCTCGCGGGCTCGAACGCGAAGAACTCGAGAACCGCCGGAGAAACGGTTACAGGGTCCGACTCCGCCACCGAGGCCGCAAGGCCCGTCGTCAGATCTATAGTGATCTCGTGGTCGGTGGCCGTCGCGTCGCTCGAGACGAGATAGTCCTGGCCGCCCACCGTCACCACCAGGCCGGCGGGCACGGAACCCGACAGCCCCGTCCCGCGGACCAGGATCTGAGTGGCGCCCGCCAGTGCCGGTGCTGCCACTTCAAGGGCTGCGGCGGTGCCCGAAACGTCATCGGCCAGCGAGTGGTTGCGCTGGAGCGTCACGGTGCCGTCTTGACCGTTGTAGCGGATGCGGCGGCCCACCATGTCTCGCACCCTCATACCGCGTACCTCCGCAGGGAATCGAGAAGGCGCATGGCATCCGGCGGAATCAGGCCGAGGTCCGCGCCATAGCGCTCCTCGAAGCCGTCGGCTTTCTGCGACACGAGCCCGAGCGCCCGGCTCTCGTCGCGAATCGCAGCCATCGTCATGTAGGCCGCGGTAAGAACCTGGCGCGGCAGGATCTGAGCCTCACGCGTAACCAGCGTCGCCGTGTTGTCGGTGACAGAAGCACCTGATTCGGTCGGCCAGACAGGCTCGTTCGCGCCGAGCACGCCGGCACTGGTTACTTCGAGCAGATACCGCGTTTGTGTGGCCTTGACCCACTGCCCCACCGCTACGCTTTCGCCAGCACTCCACTTGACGACCGCCGAGGGCAGCACGTAGCCCGCGGTGTACTCGACCAGGATGCGTGGGACGCCCTCAGAGTTCCAACCGGAGCCACGCGGCCAACAACTGTCGCGGTAGAGCATGGCGTACTCGTCAGAATCGACCTGCCAATCAAAGACCTCTTCGCCGGCAATCCAGACCCGAATCGTCCCGAGCTCAATCGGATGCCGCGACAACAGAAGTGTTGACTTGCCGTGTCCGTCCGGAACCTCTCGGTAGCCCTGACGAAGTAGGCAGCCGGCCTCGTCCTCGATCGCGCTGCTCACCTCGGCGATGTAGTCGAGAATCACCGCGTCGTCATCAGTCATGCTCAATCGCGCCTTGACCGCATCGAGCGTGAGAAGGTCTGTGCTACTCGCAGGGATGGCCACCTCGAGCTGGACCGTGGGCGCTGTGATCGTCGTCGCGGGAGAGGTGGAGTCCCGAACCGGGATGATCACGCTCTCTTCGAGAATTTGCGGTGTTGGCGCGAGGTCCGACGTGATGCGAACCGTTACCGTGTAGTCGACACCGTCCTCGCCACCGGCGACGAAGAATCGGACAGCCTTCGCACCTTCGAACAGCTCGTCGGAAACAAGGGTCAGGCCAGAGGTTTCGACGGTCGCGCTTGCGATGTCCTCACCGGCCGAGTCGTCGAGCTCGAACCGGTCGATCTGCCGCCAGTTCGCGGCGTCGTCACCGATCACCGACCCGCTCGAGCTGTGGCCGAGAACACACTCGTAGTAGAGGTCCCCGACAGGGTCTCGCCGGACGTCCCCCACGACAAACGATCCAGCGGCCCAGTCCTGGGCGCCAAACCGAACGATGTACCACTTGGTCTCGCTCGGGTCCTTGGGGTCTAGACAAAGAGCGCTCACGCTGCTCACGCTGCCCGCCTTCCCAGCGCCGCCGCAACGCTACGACCACCAGTAGCCGCCGCTCCTGCAACCCGCCCACGCCGGCGCACCTTGACGGGCAGCGCCACCAGGTCAACCTCGGGCAGGTCTGCGCGCTTGAGCGTAGGCGCCACAATCGTGCTGCCGGCCGCAACGCAATCACATGGGCGCGTCCGGATTCCGAGGTGGGTCTGGGTGTATCGGTCGAGGGTCATTGTCTGTTGGTGCTGGTTGTTGTTCCGTCGTCTGCGTGGTCGATCACGATGTCGCTGGACTCGGTGCGGGTACGGGTGTCGGTTCTAAGGACCCCATCGGCCACGTCAAGCCCGAGCAGCTTCCAAACCTCGCGAAGCTGGTTCGATTGCGAAGTGTCGAGCCCGGACCCGGCCTGAATCGATTGCGTAAGCAAGGACCTCTCCGCCTGGACGAGTACCTGGTGCGAGCTCGTCGTCGGAACGACTACCTGTTGCGCCCCGTCCTGGCCGAACAGCTGTCCAACCAAGATCAGCTCGTGATCCGCGTCGTAGGGCCGAATGCGCCACCCGAGATCGTTGCGGAGAAAGAAGTACGCGCCGACCGCCTTGCCGCCGCCCACGTCGTCCCCGCCGACCGTCCTCCAAGGAAAGGTGAAGCGGTTCAAGACCGGATCGGACAGCCAATCGTTCTTGGCTGCCGAGTAGAGATCCTTCTGTACGTCGACCGTGACAAACCCGCCGACCGGCGCAGCGGTCAGCGTGATCAGCTTGTTCACAGCGTCGTAGGTGGCGACCGCGCCCATTCACTTACTTCGCCCCCTTGGACTTCTTCTTCTTGGCCTTCTTCTTGACCTTCTTCTCGACCATCGCGGGCAAGATGGGCACCGACTTCAGGATTTCTTCGTCGTGCTCATCCCAAACGCTCTTCTCGCGGAGGATGATCGTGGTCGGACTGAGTGGGTCGATGTCCCAGGACTTCGCGAACTCAGGCCAGCCAGCGAAGCCGGGCGTCGCCTCGTAGCGATCGACAAGCTCCTTTGGCACACCATCTGCCGTGCAACCTCCGGCTGCCTCGTTCTGGAGCCGAAACATCCAGTATCGAGTCGTCCGAAACTCGCGGCGGGCGTCGGGCGCAAGCAACCGCCGGCGCTCCTCGATCTCGACCTTCGTGTAGCGAAGTATCGGCATCAGACCGGGTTCTGGTAGACGAGCTCGTCGCCGGCGTTGATCTGGAATGTCAACCCTGTCGCGCGAGTGATGGTGAACGAGGCGACGACCCACTTGGAGTCACTGAGCCCCTGGGCGACGACCGTGACCGGCACGTCCGTCGCGGCGCTACCGCCACCCCGCTGCACGTTGCCGTCGTAGTCGTAGGTGAACGGAATCGAGGTCGCCGTCACCTGTCCTTCGATTGCTGCGGCGGCGTTGTCGTTGACGACGATTGCGTTGTCGGTGTCGAAGTCCGATCCGGCGTTCGACCCCGCGTCATCGTTGGTGAAGTACATCCGGTAGAGCGTGTCGGCGTTGGTCTCGCTGACGAGGTTGCTCGAGAAGACCAGGTTGCCGGCAGCAACGAACGGGAACACGCGCTTTGTCGACGTCGACGGCGTTCCTTCGGAGTCCAAGCCGCCACTGTCAACGGTGATGTCGAAGAACTCGATCCGGTTCTGGTCGTTGACGTCGAAATCGTCGACGTACACACCGGCGCGCGTCTGCAGGGTCTCGCCCAGAAAGTCGAGAAACGGGACTGCAATGTTGCCGTTGATGGTGCCCACGCCGTCTTGGTTTGGGCTGCCCAGGGTGTCGTCGTTGATGTCCGTCGTCCGACGCAGTTCACGACGCTCGAACTCGTAGATCTTTTCGGCTGAGCCGGAGTTGCCATCGATAATCCGGTTGAACGCGTACCACTCGGTACCGATCTGTCGCTCGCCGGCGTAGGACTCCCAGTCCGTCACGCCGGTGTCGTCGGAGGTACCCGTGCCGCTCGAGGTGCCGCCGGCCGGCGTGAACCACCAGGTGCCGTTAGACGACCCCGACGCCTGGCGCCCAGCATCGAGCACTACCGCGCCGGCCGGATAGACCGTCGAGTTCGCCCAGGTGGTAAACCCTGAGCCGTCGAGGTAGTTGATCGTCATCCCCGTATAGGGGGTGTTCGCGTCGATGTTCGCGTCCGTCTCGACGATCTTCGGGTCGGTCGAGTTCGACAGCGGCAGACGATAGGCCTGGTAGGTCAGGACCGAGAGATCCTGGTCAACAAGCAAGTTGCCCTCGCTGATCGTCTTCCCTTGCTCGCGAAGATAGACCTTCAGAAAGTCTCGGTTGTCCGTGGCCGAACCATCGAAGATCTCAATGGCTTCGTTGAGCTCACCCGTCTTGTCAAAGTCGGTGGTCGACGCCGAGAATCCCGAAACCTGCTGGTAGTAGGCCTGGTCCGTCGACGAGTTGTCGAAGCCACCGAGAGAGATGATGACTGCGTACTCGGCGCCGGAGGTGTCCTCGCGCCAGCCACCATCTCGAAGCAGATCGCGGGTCTGGGCGTCCGCAGGCTCCCAGTCGTTGACGACGTTGAACTTCGCCTCGAAGATCGGGTCGATCGGGAAACGGTGCTTGTTCAGCGCCGTGTCGGTCAGCCACTCCTCCTTGCAGAACGAATAGAACGCCTGAAACGCAACGCCCGACGTTTGTCCGGGCGCGTTGTCGTCCAGGTTGCCGGCAACGAGCAGCTGGAACGTCTTGGGCGACCCGGTCGTGGTGAACACGACTTCGGTCGCTTGGTTGAGCTGATCTGGGTCGACGATCTTGGCCATATCGGTGAGTCCTTCGGGGCTTTAGGTTGGGTTCTCAAAAACGAGGTCGTCGGCTTGGGTTATCGGGAGCTCGCGATCGGCTGCCGTCAAAGTGTCGGCGTACTCGACGGCGCGCTTGTCCAGGTCGAGGATCATCACGTCGACCGCGGTGTCGGTCGTGTGGTTGTAGGTGTAGGTGTAGACCCCCGCCGTGGGGTTGCCCTGGGAAAGAACCGTTCGGTCGCTGGTCTTGGCGATCGTGATCTGGCTGCCCGCGTCGAGCCCGGTCAACTTGTAGGTCGTGGGGTTGTTGACCGTGGTCGTCGACGTGGTGATGTTCTCGACCGTCGGCGTCGCACCACCGCCCAGGACGTCAATCGTCACCGCGCCCCCGCTGTCGTTGCGGACGTCTTTGGTGTTGCCGCTGTAGCTGTGCCCCGTGAACTCGTCCGTTCCGCCGGTTGGCACCGTGTCGATGAGGATGCCTTTAGCGTTGTTGATCCAACTGCAGTCCTCAACGTCGGCCGAATCGCTCCAAAGGACCGCCCCGGTTGTCGACGTTGACGAGATGAAGAAGGACTCGCGAAAAGACGCGCTGCCGGGATCGATCTGGCCACAACTGTCGAACGTCGTGCTCAAGATCTCGCAGGCAGAGTCTCCGAAGGTCGGATCGCCGGCGCCCTTGACGAGGCAGCCATACAACTCAAAGGAATCGAGGTCGGTGTCGCTGGCGTCAAAGACGTATGCGAGACCGGCCGAGAGGAAAATGGCCCCGTCGACGCCGACAGATCCGACTTTTGTCCCGAAGGTGATGTCCGTGGCGTTGATGACCGTCCGGTCGGCCTTCAGGCCGATCTTCGACGCAGTCAGCGCACTTACAACCGACGTACCGTTGTGGTATTGCGGGTCTTCGAAGACGAGAACACAACCCTCGTCACTAACGTCCGTCGCGGAGGTACCGCCAAGGATGATGAGCGCCTTGCTGTAGGTGATTCCGCCCTCGTCCCGAAAGATCCCCCATCCGTTCGTGTCATCTGCGGCAATCAGGTCAGCACAGAGCGACGTGCTCGTTCCGGTGACCACCACGTCATCCCAGCGATGAATCGCGTCGACGTAGGTGTTCGGGTCGCCGCCGCCTACACTCGCGGTCATGTCGAAGATCACCCCGAAGTAGCGGGCCGTCGTCATCGAGAGCCCCGTACCTCCGGTCGCCGACGCGGTCTTACTCACGTCGATCACGAACTTCACCCAGCCGCCACCGTAGGTGTCGTTTCCTGCGACATACCACTCGGCATAGTTCGCAGTTCCGCTCGCGGACGCGATGCGAATCCGAATTCCTCCGTTCGCGAGGGTGTCCAGGGAGCCCACGCCGCCGGTCACGTTCACCCACACGCCGACCATCTGGCCGGTGATGTCGATACCCGAGCTGTTGTCAAACAGGTACCCCTTGACGCCGTTGCTCACCTTGCGAGCGCGAGAGTTGGAGCCCTGTCGGACAACGTCCGTGTTGAACGACGAACCACCACCGCCACCGACGTCGACCCAGGTGCCGGTTTCGGCGGTGGTGATGGTGGTTACTCCTGTGACTGTGATTGCCACAGACGCCTACCCCTTCTTGCTTGCTGCCTTCTTCGTCGTCGACTTGACGGGCGGGGCGCCGGCGCTCGACGCGCCCTTGCCCATGACCTTCGCCCGGTCTTCTTCGGACTGGAACTCAACGCGGCCCGCTTCGGCCTTCGCCTTACACTCGGCCGCCGCGAAAGTGGCCAGGTCGCCACGCTTATAGGAACCATCGACCCCCGCGTAGTTGGTCAACATGCGCACGGTTACTTCCATGGTCTAGGCCGTCCCAACCGCGGGCGACACATGAATCGCGCTAGCGATGACTCCTGGACCGGCTCCAGAGATGTCACCCGGCTCGATTCGCTTGCCGTACCGAAACGCGAAAGCGGTCCCGAGGGTCGTCGAAACGGCTCGGTTCGTCACCAGCGTCAGATACCGCTGCATCGGCTTGTGAATCTCGATGACTACGTACGGTTCGGAGGCAGTTGTGGTGATGAGGGTGCCTTCAAGGTCCGCGGCGTCTGCGCCATCAGACGCCTCGCCACCCTGGACCTTCACGGTGTGTCCCGCGTTACCGGTACCGAACTGGACGAGGATAAGGACGCCCTCACGGTTTGCCATGTCGAACGCGTCGCCGACCGTCTCACCGGTCGCCGCCGTTTCCGAGCTGGCAGCCTGAAGAATGTCGGCTTCGTTGCTGAGTTGCTTCGTGATCACTGGGTTTGTCTCCTTTTATGCCGCGATCTTGAGGCGAGCGAAGGGCTCTTCGAGGATCGGCATGCCGTCGTTCTTCCCGCGGAAGAGGAGGGCGACCTGGTTGATTTCGGCGTAGAGCTCGGAGAGGCGCAGGACCTCCATGTCGAGCGACTCGGCGACCCAGTAGTAGGAGAAGTCGCCAAGAAGGCCGGTGTAGTTGCCGGCAGTGCTGAAGTCGCTCGGGAAACGCTCGTGCACATGCACGGGCAGACCGAGAAGCCGGTCCGGCTCGCCTACTCGAACGTCGCGCTGCCAGATGTATTGACCGTCGCCGTCCTTGATCTTCGAGATCTCCTTCTCGCCGTCGAGCGGGAAGAACCACCTAGCGTTGTTCCAGTAGCGGAAAACGCTGTACTTGGCATTCTTGAGCTCGTCGAAGGAGTAGGCGGCGCCGGCGGCCGAACCGCACGTGACGTCGCGTGCCGTGGAAATCCCGTCAGTCGACGGAGTGAACAAGCCCAGGGGCTCCTGGCTGCCGTTGCCGGCGATCCACTCGTCTTCCTGCTTCTCGGCGACGTCTCGGGTGACCTCGTCGATCGCAATGCTTTCGACGGGCATCACCGCGCGGCGAATGAGGTCGCGAGAGAGAAAAATCTCAGCAGTCCAAAAGTGCGGCGTGAGCGCCTTCAGACCGAACTTGAGACTTGTGTCCTTCGTGGGCGGGGTGATCTCGCCGCCGCGCGCGTACGTCGAAGCCTTGGCGGTGCGCCGGCGGACGCCGAGGGAATCGGCACCACGAACACGGAAGGTGCGGAAGAAGGACCGCAGCGGCAAGGCCTCGTCCAACGCCTTGAGGAGTCCACCGGTGAACTCCATGGGCGTGTTGAGGTAGCCGCCGTCGACAGCCGAGTCTGAGACCAGGTCGGCGCGGACGCGGCCAACCAGTTCCCCGTCAGCACCAGTCGCGCCATGCTTCAAAAGCATTTCCTTCCAGAACGCGCGCCTGAACGAAGGCGTGGCCCGCAGCTGCTCGCGAACGCTCCAGGTGGCCTCGCCCAGCTCGACGTCGCCAAACTGTTCACGCAGGAGCGTGAGGCCCTGTTCTTCAAGAGTGGCCTCTACGGCGGTAGCGGGGTCAACCAGCTCCGAGAGACGGCGTGTTCCGGCCGACTCTCGTCGGGCCTGGGCAGCGAGATCGATCTCGTTGGCTTCCTCAGCCTCGAGCTGCGCAAGCTTCTCGGCCTGGTCAATTCGCTTTTTGAGGTTCGTCGCGTCGTCGAACGCCTTGCTGTAGTTGGCGTCTTCCTCGCTGGTCATCGGCCGGCCTTCGGCCTCGGCGCGCTCGAGGATGGCGCGCGCGTCATGGACCGCCTTCGCACGGAGCTCGCGCATTTCTTGGAGGGTCATCGTCAAAGCCCCTTTCCACTGGTTCGGTATGTACCGGTGGGTCAGGGATTTGAAGATCAGAAACGACAAAGCGCCGCCCACCGATCGAATTGCTTCGATCCGGTGAGGCGGCGCCTATCGACGGATGCGGCTTGCCTACACCCCGTCAGCGCTGGACTGCTGAGCCTTCGGGCTCGACTCCTACGCGGAGCACAGCGCGCTGCGGTTCGCTGTTAAATCAATCTACGAACTACGACGCGACCATGTCAAGTTCATGGCGTCGAAGCTCTGTTCGCGCCCGCGCGATGCTGCGCGTCGGTACGGCCATCAAGTCGCGCAGCGTGTCGTCGAACGACTGGATTTCGTCGATCAAGCCGAGTGCAAGCGCCTCGCGAGCGCTGAACATCTGGCCGGTGTTCATCTCGCGTACCTGCGCATCGGAAAGGCCACGACCCTCGGCCACGGCACGCACGAAGAAGTTGTTGTGATGGTCAACCTCGCGCTGCACCTCGACGAGCTGCTCTTCAGAGACCGGTGCGCCGTCAGCGTGGCCCTTGACGCCGCCGCTCGAGACCACATGAACCTTGACCCCCTCGAGCTCCGCAGCGGCAGAGGTATCGGTAACGACAGCGTAGGCGCCAATCGATCCGATTCTCGCCGGCGCATTCGCCGTCACGCGGGACGCGCCCGCCATCGCAAAGACGGCGGCAGACGCGGAGAGGTCGTCAACGTGCGCATGAACCGGCTTCGAGCGTGCCGCGGCGCGGACGTCCTCAAAAAGCTGGTGCGTGCCGGCCGCCTGGCCGCCTGGCGAGTCAACCAGGAGCAGAATCGACCGCACGTCCTCGTCTCGAACCGCCTGGCGAAGCGCTCGTCGTGCCTCGAGGGTCGACGTGCCGAACTTCGTCTGCCCTTTCATGAGAGCACCTTGCAGTGCGACCACCGCGACCCCTCCTGGCCCCGCGTCGTACTTCCTGTCGCCTTCCCGAGTCGCCGCCGCCTGCTGGGGCTCGGGCCGCCAGGTGCCGGCCTGGAGCTGCGCGAGGGCGCTCTCGAGGGCTCGTGGCTCCACCATCCAGAGGCCCAGGTGAGCCGCAAGGCAAGCCGGATTGTGCGTAAGGTCTATGTCGTCATGCTGCATCGGCCGAGTCTCCGAGTGTGATGATCCCGCGGCTGTACTCTGCGGGGCGGGTAGATAGCCACTCGTCGAGCAGCTCCGTAAGACGTTCTGCAGGGGCGTCGGCTTCGACAACAGCAACCAGGTTGCGTTCCGAGTACGCGCACCACGCACCGGCGAGGTCCTCGGCGTCGCAGGGCACGGCCATCAGCGACGACCAGGCCTCGCACAGCGGGTCCAGGAAGAGCGCTAGGACGCCGCGGTGTTCGGCGTAGAAGGTTCGGGCCCAGTCCGCAAGGGTGCCGCTTGCCAGCGCTCGAGGGGCACCCTTCTCGATTGCGCGCGTCTCTCGTCGGATCGCCCGAGCAAACACGTCCGCAAACAGGACCTCGAATGCACCGGCGGCTGACGCGCGGTCTAGGCCACTTCTGACCGGCTGAGCCGCATCTGCGGGATCGGGTGGCGGTTCCTCTTCCGATCCTGCGCTGTCGCCGAGGTTGAGGGGCGTACGGTACACGTCGCCGCCCTCGATCGGATTCAGGTCCTCGATCTTGCGGACTTCGTTCTGGCTGAGAAAACCGTTCTGGAGGCCGATGGCGTGCGCGCCGTAGCGCGTCTGTGTGTTGCCGCGCAGCAGGGCGTCGACGTTGTGGCGCACAAAGTAGCGCCGGCGCTCTGAGGCCCTGAAGAGCTTCCTCTCGAGCTCTTGCTCGATCTTTACGAGTCGAGGACGAAGGAAGTACTTCAGGAAACCTCGGTCCTGCTCCTCGATGTTGGAAAAAGTAGCCCGCTCGAGGTCCATCAGCAGGTGAGGTGGAACGCCGAAGTACCGCGCAATCTCACCGACCTGGAAGCGCCGGGTCTCGAGGAACTGCGCCTCCTCTGCGGTGTACCCCATCTTCACGAACTCCATGCCCTCCTCGAGCACGGCGAGCCGATGGCGACCGTCTCCGCCGTGAACAGCGTCCATCTGCGCGCGGATGCGCTTGCCGGCTGCAGCCGGGTCCTTGAAGCGGCCTGGGTGCTTCAGGTAGCCCGTGGGGGTCTGGTAGTTGCCGAAGAACAGCGATCCGTGGCGCTCGGTGGCCATCGCCATCCCGATCGCCTCTCGAGCAAGATCGACCAGGCCCTGCCCGACGATGCCGTCGAGCGAAAGCGTGTTCGGAAAATGGAGGACGTCCTCGGCCCGCAGCTTGACCCGCTTCTTGCCCTCCTGCTCTCGAGTCACCTCGTAGACAAGTCGGCGTTTACGGACCCCTACGCGCCGCACAGACACTCGAGACGGCGGGTGTATGGGCCAAATCCACGCCGGCCTCCCTGCTTTGTCGCGCTCGATCTCGGCGAAATGGTTGCCCCACAGCAACTGGTGTGCGATCAACTGCGATCGCCACGAGCTCGCCGTCTGCTCGGGATTCGGCTCGACGGCCAGTAGCTCGCGGACCAGGTGGCGCTCGGCTATCTCCCGGCTGTCGTCGGCACCACGGCGAAACGTCTGGAGCGGTAGCGTCGAAGATACGTCGGCGATCAATCGAACCGCCGCGAAGACCGTCGACGCGCGCAGGGCGCCCGTCGTGCCGACCTCGATGCCGGAGCTCGTGCTCGGTGAGTCGACGAGCCAGCCGGGCAGATTGCTGTCTGACGGGTGGTAGGAGCCTGGTGTCGTTCTCGAGAGGGAGACGGCGCTGGCGCCGCCAAACAAGCCTGGAAGTATCAACCTTCGGTGTCTCCGTCGCTTTGCAACCTCGGGCGCCAGGGGTCGACGAAGTAGTCGACAAACAGCAACAGGCCCGCAAGGGCGAGACCGTAGTACCCGGTTTCAGCGCCCGCCACCAACACCACCAGAGCAACAACGCCTTGGGTCTCGGGACGGGCAATGGTTTTCAAAGGCGACACCGACTCCTGCTCTCATTTGTCAATATACGAGATAACGTAGGGGTCAATGCAACTGCTACACGAGGACGGGCTCTCGTTCGTCGTAAACTGAGCCCTGTGCCTCTGCGCGCATCCACGCTCCGATCGCCATGATCAGCGCCACGATGCCGTCGATCTTCTCGGCGGACCGGCCTTTGTCGGGTCGAATCTTCTCGTCGGGACTCTGTCGGACCACGACGTTCGAGGCCATCCAGGTGAGGACCGGGTTGTCGCCGTGCGCGATCTCGCCGGCGTAGACCTGGCGGCCGAGTTCCTCCATCGGGCCTGTCATCGCCTCGAACCCCTGCCCGTGCGGAACCATCTCGATGGCCTCTTGTTGTAGCTCGAGGACAAGCTGGTCCGCGTACGCCCGGTCGTAGGAAATCGACTGGACCGCGAACTGACCGATGATCTCGATAATCGACTCGCGGATGAAGGCGAAGTCCGTCGTCGCAGACGGAGTCGACACGATGGCGCCAGATCTAGACCATTCGACGTAGGGCACGCGGTCAACGTTCGAGCGCTCGACAATCTGCTGCTCGGGCGCCCAGAAATAGCTCAGGACTCGGGCGGGCTCTTCGTCTTCGAGCGGCGGGAAGTACAGAATCAGCGCCGAGAGGTCCTTTTTGCGTGCCAAATCGAGGGCACCGAAGCAAGGGCGCCCGCGAAGTTCCTCGAGATCGTTCCGACCAAGCTCGCGCGTACCGCAGCGCGCCCACCTCTCCATTTCGATCCACCGATCGACCGAGTTCACCCAGACATTGAGGTGGTAGCGCATGAACGACGACTTCGCGCCGACGCTGACCAGGGCCCGCTCGTAGGCCTCGAGGATGTTCTCCGGCTTCACCGATACGTTCCAGTTGGGATTTGCCTTGATCCAGCTTTTCTCCGCGTCCCAGGGATCGCCTTCGTCGATCGTCGCGATGTAGGCGAAGAATCGATCGTTCGTCATCGACCCCTCGAGCACCTTCTTGGCCATGGTGTGGAGTTCCCAGCCGATCGACTCGGGCTTGTACAGGCCCGCCGTGGTGATGCTCGAAAGCATGGGCTGCCGACGCGCACCGGAAGCCGTGCGAATTACGTCGTACATCCCTCGGGTTTTGTGCTGGTGGAGCTCGTCGAGCAGCCCACCGTGGACGTTTAGGCCATCCTGCTTGTCGGAGTCCGACCCCAGGGGTTCGAACGAACTCGCGGTAGCCAGATCGTGGATGTTGGCGATGTAGACGCCTAGTCGGCTGCGCAGCGCCGGCGAGTTCTTCACCATGAGGCGCGCACCGTCGAACATGATTTTCGCCTGCTGCTTCTTCGTGGCGGCCGAATAGACTTTCGCGCCGCCTTCCGGGCGGAAGACCCCGTCGGACTCGACCAGGCCGTCGGCCTGCGTCAGGTAAAGGCCCTCGCCGGCAGCGGTCAGCGTTTTGCCGTTCTTGCGCGGCACCTCTTTGTAAGACTCCCGAAACCGCCGGAAACCAGTGGCCTCGTCCACCCACCCATACGCGACCCCGTAGCAGAATTTCTGCCACAGCTCGAGCTGGATCAGCTTGCCAGCCCACTCGCCCTCGAAGTGCCGGCAATACCGCTCGATGTAGGTGACGATTCTGTCGGCTCGAGCGCCGTCGAAGACTAGGCCCCGCTGGCCGCCATCTTTGAGGTCGTCCAGGTGGCGCTGGCAAGCCAGGGATACCCATTTCGACGCGAGTACCTTGCCCTCGAGCACTTGGTTCGCGTACTCCACCTCCGGTCGGACTGGTTTCGAGTTGCGGCGCTTGCCTTTGGGCTTCTTTCGGCGGCTCTTCTTGGCCGATGACGCCTTCTTCTTCTTACGTCGCGCTGCCACTGAGGAACTCGTCCAGGCCGTCCGATTCCTCGTCGCCAGTTTGCATCGCCAGCCTCAGTCGAGCGACTGGCGTGAGTCCGAATTCCGACGAAAAGCTGCGGAGGGCGCGTTCGGCGGCTCCCAGGACGAGCCGAGCCTCTCGGCGCTCCTCCAGTCCCCACTGTTCAGCGGCCCGAAAGTCCCTTTCGGCCTGTTGGTAGGCGGCGTAGCTCGAACAGTAGGCGGCGAAGTTCGCTAGGTCGAGGTCCGACAGGCACCCGAGCATCGCCAGCGGCTCGGCGAGGCGCTTCCACTCCGCTAGCGCCGCCTTCGAAAGCCACTTTGGGGGGTCGGGGACCGATGGGGCCGGCTTGAGCTCGTTCGCCGGCAGAGGTCGTCGGCCTGCGTTGCCCTGGACGAGCTTCAGGCCGGTCGGTTTGGGCTTGCGTCCACGTGCCATCGCTCCACCAATATACGAAAAACGACACCTCAATTTCGCGCATGCACACTCGCGGCGGTCGTGTCCGCAGAGGTCGCGTCAGCTCCAGAGATTCGAACCCCCTACCACTCCCTCCACGAGTGGCAGCCAAGCCACCAGGTCGTCGCCTTGACTTATCCGCACATCGGCGATGCACGACCAATGATGGTCCGACAGCGAGCGAGCGCGGTTATCGCTAGAGAACGACACCAGCTCAACACCACCCACGCCAACAGCCCGCAGGGGAGGCATGGTCCCGTCTGGCGCTGGAAAGTGGAATCCCTCGAGCGTTGGCATGCCATCGAAATAGTTGGCGTACCTCCCACTAGCCTGGCGAACGGCACAGACGTGGTGCCACCCGTCCCCTACCCTTTGCCAGAACTCGAGTTTCAAGGCAGGGCTCCCAACCGGCGGCTTAGCCTCAACTTGCCCCATCGGCAGATACTCAGCCAGGGGCAAGAGCGCTGCCAGGGCCAGCGAGCGAAGGAAGCTACGACGCTTCAGTCGATTGATCCACCATACAGGGACGGCCTTCGGGTGAGTTCCTGCCCTACTACCTGTTCCACCCTGCGGTGCAGTGCCTCACCGAAATCCGCACGATCGACCGGCGACTCGTCGAGGTCAACGACAACCACCTGTCCATCAAGGTGTTGGTCACATTGTTCGCAACTCACCCACGCGCGTCGGCATCCGGCTTGAACGTCGATCACAGCGAGGAGTCGGTGGCCGGCGGCACTCTCTAGTCTTAGCAGCTCACTCATGGCCCCAATCCTACCCCGGGTAGAACGCCCGGTCACGCCGGCCCAGGTTGCAGGGCTTGCACGTACCCCGAAGGTTGTCCTGGGCGTTGGTGCCGCCCTCTGAGACGGGGACGATGTGGTCCACCTGGGCGCTGGGTGCCAGGCCGCAGATGCAGCAGATGGGGTCCCGGCGCAGGATCGCTGCGCGGAGTGTGCGCCAGGCACGGGTGGAGCCGCGGCGGCGGCCTACTCCTTGAACGGGTAGTCCTCTATCGCAACCTGACTGAACACATGCCTGTCGAGCGTTGTGTCGAACTCGCATATAGCGCAGCGGGTCTTGGTTAGGATGTCGCGAAAGACGATTCCGAACTCTCCCCGGCGATTGCCAGCGAGCTTGCACCTAACGTGCGGCGACTCCGATTTTCCAGGCATGAAGGTCCTCGCCTTGAGTTCCTCCACGACGCACCGCTGTACCCCAGCTCTGTGGCGGTCGACAAGCTCGACAAACTCGATGACCTCCACCCCGCCCGGTCCCTTGTTGACGAGAAGGAACTCCACCGTCTCGGCCGCCGCCCCTCCAATGGCCTTCTTCGGCCTGAAGTACGGCTGGTACTGCGCCTCGGTCAACTTTCTGGCCTGCTTCATCTCGAAGCGCTGCTCCCTGATCTCCTCCTTCTGGAGACTCAGTGACCCCCAGAGCAGTGCGAAGGCCAGGCCCGAGAACAGGACTCCAAGGGCGCCGAACGCGTCTCCGTAGAGGGCTCTCGTCGCGATGTCGTCGCTAACCGGTGCAACACCGGGCAGGAACAAGAAGAAGGCCCACAGGAGCCACAGGACTACGACGAAGATCAGGACGTTCTTGAGGGACAGTACCCGCTCCAGCTTCGAGGCTCCCTGCTCGTCCTCCCTCTTGTCAGCGCTCGACTTCATATCGGTTTGACGGCCTGGAACTTCGCCAGGTTGTCGCCCTTCAGCGTCCAGGGTGGGAGGCGGGCCCTCGAGGTCTCCACCTGAACGACGATCGACTCGGCAGCTGCGAGGACTCGCTCCCAGGTAGAGAGCCCAAGCGAGCAAAGATGCACCTCGAGATCTATCGTCTGAATCTCGGAAAAGGAGCAGTCTTTGAAGATCGTTGGGGCACCGCCATCGATCGCCATCGCCACCGCGAGGACCTTCGCTGAACCAGGCCCTCCGCCGATCTTGACTAGCACGCCGTAGAGATCTTTGCCGTCTGCCCTGAGGGCCATTGATGCCGTCAGCAGTTCGTCGCGGTTGAGCTGAAAGGCGTCAGGGCCACCGCTGGCCATGACCCAGTCGCCCTGAAGTTGCCGCGCAACGCCTGCTTCGGCGAAGAGGTCCTCCTGTGTTGCCGAGGGCTGCGCGCTGAACAGTAGGACGCCGAGAACTGCAAGGCCTTGAGCCCAAAGGGGTTTACCCGTTTTCATCGTTTTTATCGTCCTTCGAGCTGCGGAATCGTGCTCGTAATGCTAAGGTCTCGACTCATCCAGGATATGTCTTCTGCGCATTTCTTCCTATCTCTCTGCTGCTTGCTTGTTCCGGTCCGAAAACCCCAAACTACTCAGATTTCTCGAGGCACGGCACATCATGGCGGTAAGAGCGAAGACCTGGAAGGAGGTGGCCGGACTGGTCACTGCCCTGAGCAAGCTACAAGCTTTTGAGGGCAACGACGGAAAGGCGATCATTCGGCGATGCTCTCGGCGTGCTGACGACGAGCCATCTTCTCCACAGCATCCCGAATCTCGCGAATCGTCAGCGCCAAGTCCTCATCGGAGGGCGCATAGCCCATAACGACCGCCAGGTCGCCGATGTCCGCTCCCATCGCGTGGAGTAGACGAAAAAGCACGTCGACGGTCATACCCGATCGACCATGCTCATACTTGGAGAGGTTGGCTGGCGGAACTCCCGCCAGCTCAGCGACTTGCCGCTGACTGCGGGACGCGCGCAGATGCGTAAGGGCCTCCCCCAAGGCCAAATTCAGCTCGTTCCCCGAGAGCATCTTGGTCATACGACCAAGTCTAGTCTCTGGGGAACCAACCCACCAACGTTGATATCGCCAACTATGGTGTTGACATCGCCATCGCCTCAATCTAAGATGGCGGTATGGACACGAATCTAGTTGATCTCGACACCATACCCGCAAACGAGCGGCTCCGAGTATGGAGGGCTCTTGAACGCTTGACCCTCATCGAGGCCGGCGAACGGTTGAGTTGTGACCGGGCCAATCTGAGTCGATACGAGTGCGCGCGAACGAGGCCCTCGCTCGAAACCGCGGCCCGAATCGAAGCCGCGACAGGCATCCCGGTCCGGGCCTGGCTAGACGTTGAGCTACAGAAGCGAACGGCCTGAGGTGCTGACACACCTCAGGCCGGTCTGAATCCGAAGAACCACCAGTTGGATAAACGAAGGAGGGCTCCCGAATGAACCAACGATACCAAACCCACCCCAGGCGGAAGGAAACCACAGTGGTTGTCTGTCCCCACGGATGCGGCCGCGCAAGGCGAAAGAACGGCACCTGGACGGCGGTCACCGCGACCGCGATCGAGAACCTGCGCCGCAGCGCCCGGCGGGGCCTCATCTGCACCAGTGACTGCCCCTGTCCCGACTGTGTTCGCCACCTCTACCGGACGGCAGCATGATGACGGCGCCAGAGCTGGTCTTCTCGCCCGAGGAGCTTCTCCGTGTTGCGGCACGGAGCGCTACCGCTCCAACGAAGCAGCAGCCATCATCAGCCGACTCCGTGCACATTGGTGAGCTCGTGTGGCTCCTGGTCGGTAACTGGTGGTACCGGGGCATCATCGAGAGTCTTGAAGTCGGCGCCGCCGGCGCGTGTCGAGTTGCCTTCGTCAAGCCTGAGGACGACGACGAGGCGCTCCGGACGCATCAGATGTTCCGCTACCTCGACGAGCTGCGGATCGACCCGAAGGAGGTGCCCGAATGATGGACTTCTGGCTTGCGGCCTTCGTCTTCATCGCCGGCCTCGTCACAGGCGGAGTCGGCGTCTACTACCCCGCCTACCATCGCGGGCTCGTCTCTGGGCGGGAGATCTGGCAGGGGAAGATCCGGCGCGCCAGACAGCGCCAGCATGGCGCCCTGGTGGGTCTTCTGATCCTCTTCATCCTCCCCGCCGTTGCCGACGCACAACTGTCGCGCAACCACATCGTCGAACTCGGAATTCGATCGTGTGACCCCTCCGCCGCGAACTGCCTGGCCGATGGGCGCTGGGAAGTGATCGTGATCGAGAACCCGACGAACCTCATGACGGAGTCCTTCCGCTCGGCGACCTACCAGGCGCTGGAAACGAAGCCGCTCGAGGCGGGTGGCGTGCATGCGGTGGCCTGGGAGTCAGGGCCCCTGCAGCCGGTCGGGATGGTGTCCATCACGGACGACTGCGCGCGCACCGGTTTCGTGCGGGTGCGGATCGCCGGCGCCACGTTTCGTGCGACAGAGATCCACGTGGTCGACAACGAGACGTCGCTGCTCCGGACGTACTTCGGCTACGCCGCGGGCGAGCACGGTCGTTGGTCCACGGCTCCGCCTGTGTTTCGCGACGCCGAAGCGTTGCCTTGTGCCCCAAATTGAAATCCGAAACCGAAAGGAACCGCACCGTGCCCGGAAGATGGTCCCACCTGTACGACAGCAAGTATCTGAACTCCGATGACCTCGCCCAGGAGTACACCACCGTTCGCATCGAGTCGGTCGGCCCCGAGATGATCTACCAGGGCCACGGAAAGCCAGACGAGGAGCTTCTATGCCTCTCCTTTGCCGGGACCAGAAAGCGACTCGTGCTGAGAAAGACCACCTACTACCAGCTGGTCGACCTGCTTGGCGAGATCGAAGACGAGTGGGTTGGCCAGAAGGTCCGGCTGTGGAAGACCAAGGTCAAGGCGTTTGGAGAGATGGTCTGGGCGATCCGGTTCAAGGGTGTTGCCGCGGGAGAAGATCCGCCCAGGCCGGAACCTGAGCCGCGAGGTCGCGAGTGATGCAACAGAGCAAGCTCGTTCTAACCGCCCCGATCGTCCACCGCACCGACCCCCTCTCGAGCTTCCAGGCGGCCGAGAAGAAGGACCGAAGCGGCACCCGTGTGAAACACGCCGAGATCGTTCTGGGCCTGGTCAAGCTCCGGCCTGGTCGGACAGCGGCGGAGCTCGCCGCCGGCACTGGAGCGATATGCGTCGACGACACGCGCCGGCTCATGGAGGTGAGGCGCAGGCTCTCTGACCTCAAAGAGGACGAGTACATCCGCCGAGGTGAGGCACGCAGGTGCTCTGTCCTCGGCTCTAACACAGCTACATGGTGGCCTTTATGACCCAGACAATCGACAATCTCCCGACTCTCGACACCATCATGGAGGGTGCGCTCCTCGACCGCTTCCAGTCAGCGCTCCTAACCGTGCTGGCGAACATCGACGACCCGAACACCGAGCACGGCTCGATTCGGAAGATCAAGATGATCGTGTCGTTCAAGCCGGATGCCGAACGCGTCGCACCCAAGATGAAGATCTCGGTCGACACCGTGCTAGCCCCAGACGCCCCGCTGGAGCGGACTGTCTTCGCTGGTACCGAGAAGGGCCAGTACGTGATGTACGACCACAATCCCAACCAGTTGCGCCTGGGTGTCGATGACACCTCGGGATCAAACTGAGAGGAGGCCGAAGATGCTTGAGAGCTTCGCGAGATTCCTTGAAGAGCGCCGAGCGCCCGCGGTCATCGAGGGCACCGAGTTTTTCACTGCCCAGCCCTGGCGAGCCCCTGGTCCGCCGGCGGCGTCATCTCTGGGTGTGTCAACCCTCACGGCCGTAACTAGCTACTTGAGAGACAACCGAGACGCTCTTGACCTCAAGAAGGCGGTCTTCGCTCACATCGAGTCCCCGAACCAGGTCTCGATCGTCGGAACCCTGAGGGGTGATCGAACGCGTGAGGAGTTTCTGATTGCAAAGTGCTCTGATCTCGCCGACGACCTCCTGGGCCGCTGGCGGCCTCGTGAGGAGTTCCAGATCCAGCTTATGACCCGGTTCGCTCCGAACGATCAGCTCGACGAGCTCGTCAAGCTCGTTGGCAACATCCACTCCGGCGCCACACGAAAGGTCACTGATGACGGGGTATCGCAAGAGGTCACAGTCCAGAAAACAGTTGGCTCTGTCGAGCGCAGAAAGCTGGGCGGCCGATTCTCTCTACGCCCCCACCGCAGCTTCCCGGAAATCGAGCCGACTGAACAGGTATTCCTGTTTCGGATCAAGGACACGGGCACAGACATCTCCTGCTGTCTGTTTGAAGCCGACGGCGGTCGGTGGAAGGTCCCGGCGATCGCGGCGATCGCGGAATACCTCGTCGAGAGCGGGCTCCCGGTCCCCGTCATTGGATGAGTGGCTCCGCCTACAACCCCAGCCAGGACGAGAGCCCTGGCATCGTGCGGGGTAAGCACCGGATCACTCGGGGGCTCTACTACGAGCAGGGTGTCATGCAGCGAATGGTCAAGATCGTCGGCCGCAGCGGCGAGACGTCTGGCTGTGGCCGGTTCGAGACCTGCAAGGTCGAGATCGAGCCCGGGGTGCTGGCGGACCGCCAGGTGCTGGTGAACTCGATCATCACCTCGAGGAGTATGTCTTGAGTGACCGCGACCGTGGCATCTATCGGCGGGTCTTCGTGAGGATCTGGAACCATCCGACGTTCATAGGTTTCGAGAACGACGCCCGGCTCCTGTTCCTCATGTTCATGACCCACCCGAAAATGACTCGGCTCGGGGTGATGGAGATGGCCCTGTCCACCATGTGCCGCCAGGCGAAGCTCTCGAAGTCCGGGCTCGAGAGTGCACTGGCCGAACTCGAGGGCTCAGGTTGGGCCGAGTGGGACGAGGAAAACGAGCTTGTTCGGCTCCCGCGTTTCCTCGAACACAACCCCCCCGAGAACCCCAACGTCGCGAAGAGTCTGGGTCACATTCTTGACTCGCTTCCCCGGGTCGACCTGGTGTTCCGGCAGCTGAAGACTGCCGCGGAAGCCTTTCAGAATCTCTCGGAGCCGACCTCTCGCGCCTTCGCAAACGCCCTGCCAGGCTGGGCCCGAAAGGCTTTGCCCAACCCTTTAGAAAAGCCTTTGCCAGACCCTTCCGGAGACCCTTCACCAAAGCCTATGGCAAATAGGGAAGAGGGAAGAGGGATAAGGGATAAGGGAAGAGGGAAGAGGGAAGAGGGATTCCGGAGGGGCTCCCCCGAGGACGAAGAACAATTTCTAGACAGTGAATACTCGGAGAGTCTGGATTCGCTTCTCGGCCTGTGGCCCGAGCCACACCGGCCGATGTCGCCGGCGGCCGTCTCGAGGGTGCAGCGCGAGTTCGTGCTGGCGGCAGATGCGGCACACGGACCGCACCGGCTGACCGAGAACGGCGCGGCATATCTCGCGTTCTGCGAGATGACCGATCGGCCGGTGAGGTCGGTCCTGAACTGGGTGAAAGACCCGGAGACGTACGCAGAGGACTGGCTGGCGAAAGCTGCGGCGGCGGCGCGCAACCCACCCAAGAGCAGGGATCGAGTCACGGCGCAGTTCGAGATGGAGCAGCAGGCGATCAGGGGCAACCAACCAACACCGGAGCCGGAAATGTCGGATGAGCAGAGGGCGGCGATAGCCGAAGCTCTTGCCGAAAGGCAGGGTGCGGCATGAGGCTCAACGAGTACGCCGTTTGCGTCGAGTGCGACGCCCTGGTCGAGGTTGACCGCGAGGGCGGCTGCTGGTCCTGCTGCTCGACCTCGCTGCTTCCGCTCGAGGTGCTCGCTGGGCGCGTGCGATTGGTGCCTGTCCAGGACTGGAAACGCCGGGAGCCGCTCGAGGCTGTGGGGCGCCCTGAGCTTCTTACGGAGGCGGCTTCATGAACATCTCAGGAATCACCGATCTGCTCGAGCGCTGCGAGCGCGAAGGCGTGGACGTGGCAAACGCACTTCGGGTCATGGATGACCCCATCGCAGCAGCCAAGAAGCTGGAACAGCTTCGGGCCGAGCGCGATTTTCTGAAGGGCGAGGTAGAGAACTCTCGCCGGCTCGAGGGGCTGCGCCGGCGCGAAACGGCAGCCGGTGACGCCGGCATTCTTGGGCCGGTGGTTCTTCCGCCGATTCCTGGAGGACAGGTATGAAGACTGGACCTGGATGCGGCTTGCTGACTGGAGGTCTCGCGCTGGTCTGGTGCCTGGCCGATACGCGGACCGCGCTGATAACAACCCTCATGACTATTGGCGGGGTAGCGATGGGGGCGATTGTCGCCATGCTCGCCGAGGAGGCAAAGAAGAAGTGAGCGTTGCAGAACACATCGATCCCAACCTGCCCCCTTCTGTCGAAGAGCTCGCCCAGGAACTGAACCAGATGATCACGATCGACCAGGCTGCAGAGAAGATCTCTTGGCTGACTGATCATCAGATCCGGCATCAGGTCCGGGCGTGCAAGAAGAACGGGCTCCTAGAGTGTGGCGGCGTCTGGAGACCGCCTGGAGTGAGGAAGGTGATGATCAACTGGCCGCGCTACGTGGTGTGGCTGCGGAAGGGAGGGACGGTCTAGATGGAGCAGCAGAACGAGCAGAGGGTCGCTGAATTCCTGGATGAGCTCTCGGCTCTGACGCGCAAACACAAGATTGTGATTGGAGGTTGCGGCTGCTGCGGATCACCTTTCCTCGAAGTGCTGGACGAGGAGGTTCCTGGGTCCGACCGTTACAAGGCTGACAGTGGCGACAGGGTTGGTGACCCATGGAGAGACTTGGAGCACACCTCTCAGTGCGGCGCCGCATCCCGAGCCAAATCATGAATCCGGTCCCTCACAAGGTGCGCGTAGCGCATGGTCGACTGGAGACTCTTGTGCCCCAGGACCTGCCCGATCTCGATCAGCGTCGCACCGCGCTCCGCGAGGCGAGACGCGCAGGTGTGCCGCAGATCGTGGAAGCGAAACGAGGCCTCGATTCCTGCCCGTACCTTCGCCGAGTTCCACGCCTTGCGCGGAAAGTGGCAGTGCCCACGCTCTTCGAAAACGAAATCGTCAGGAGCGAGCGCCATGTCGCTGCACCAATCGTCCATCACGGAGATGGCGAGCTCGGAGAGCCCGACGCTGCGGTGAGTCTTGTTCTTGGTCTGCATGAGGTAGACGATCCTAGATTCGAGGTCGAGATCGCGCCGCAGAAGGCCAAGCAGCTTCCCCTCTCGAGCCCCGGTGCAGATCCCGAGAACGACCAGCGGATAGAGGCGCGGCGAGCATCGTGCGGGCTTCTCTGGCCGGCACGCGGCCAGGAGGGCCGCCACCTCGTCATCGGTGAGAAACCGATCTCGCCCGGGGGCGAGCTTCCCGATGGCCAGGCTCTCGATCGGACTCCGTTCCACGAATCGCTCGCTGGCCGCGAAGGCGAACGAGCGCTTGAGAACACGCAGGTAGTGAATGCGGGTGTTCGGCGCCTGCCTACCTCGAGCGCCAGGACGGTCAGGCCGGCGTGCGGCAATCCGCTCCCATGCGTCGCGCACCATCTGCGGCGTGAGGAGCGGCACGGGCAGCGTCCCGAGCTCCGAGCGCCACTCCGCCAGGCGCTGTCGGCAGTCCCGTGCGTAAGCGTCCGACCGACCCTCCAGACCACTGGCCAGGAAGTGATCGAAGACGTCAGCCACCTTGAGCTGGCCGGCGACGATCCCAGAGACATCGCCGAGCCGGATCTTCGTCTCGGTAGCCGTCGCCCAGGCCTCCCCGTCCCTCTTTCGCTGGAAGGTTTCGGACAGGTCGACACCCTTCATCCGGATGCGAAAGCGGTGCGAGACGCTGCCATTCTTGGCGACTCGGCGGGCATAGCTGGCCATCGTTCCCCCCAAAACTATTATCTGCAGTGGCCCATATTGGCCCACGCGGTGTTTTGGGAGTCTAGCCGATCTTTCGAAGTTGCCGTCTTTTCTGGTGCGCCCGGCAGGATTCGAACCTGCGACCTACGGTTTAGGAAACCGGTGCTCTATCCTGCTGAGCTACGGGCGCCTCGCGCAAGCGCAGATCGTAGCGCGTCGCAAAATTGTAGACAACACGGCAAAGGAGTGTGAGGAAGGCGAAAGGCCCGTCGTAGGGCGCTCCGACGCAGAAACACCGAGATCCTCCCAGGGTTGAGCCCTCCAGCGCCGTAGCCCGAAGGGACCAATCACTCCACCAAGTCGCCGAAGGCGCGCGCACGAGTGCGCGATGTGCGAAGCACGAGCGAGCAAGTCCAGCCATCCGGCTCCGAAACCGATCACTCCGCGCAAGTCGCCGAAGGCGCGCGCATGAGTGCGCGATGTGCGAAGCACGAGCGAGCGAGACCAACCATCCGGCTCCGAAGCCAATCACTCGGCGCAGGTCGCCGAAGGCGCGCGCATGAATGCGCGATGTGCGAAGCACGAGCGAGCAAGACCAGCCATCCGGCTCCGAAACCAATCACTCCGCGCAAGTCGCCGAAGGCGCGCGCACGAGTGCGCGATGTGCGAAGCACGAGCGAGCAAGACCAGCCATCCGGCTCCGAAACCAATCACTCCGCGCAAGTCGCCGAAGGCGCGCGCACGAGTGCGCGATGTGCGAAGCACGAGCGAGCACCCCCCTCACCAACCCCGTTGTGCGCAGACTCCGAAAGGGCGGGAGGTGGAGCTTCGGGACTGCCCGCGGAGCAGTCAGACGGTAAAGGCGCAGGATCCAGCTTAGGGGCGCACGGGGTGCGGGGCGGATCAGGGTGGGCAAGTGTTTGAGCGGAGCGCCCACCCGAAGACCGGGCGGCATCGAACGCAGATGAATCGTCGAGGTCCACCGCACTCCCAGCGAAGCGCAGCGAGTTTTGCCCACCCCCGCCCCGCGCCCCGGGCACCCCTTAGCTGGATGCGCCGGCCGTCGCGGAGCGGGCAGTGCCGAAGCTCCACCTCCCGCCCGGCGCCCTGGCACACCCACACAACCCCACACTCCCGCCCACGCCTACAACGCCCACGCCTACAGGCCCCCACCCTGCGAGCTCCGCGTATTCCAGACTCGGCACTCTCACCGGATCAGTGAGCGCACAACTCCACTCAAGTGCCCTCGCCGCCCGGCCGCTCGAACCCATGTCGGCCGAGCAACGGCACAAACGACACCGCCTCGCCGACGCGTTTCTTGGCGGCGCCCCAGGCGTCACGCTCGAGCAATACCAGACGCTGATTGCCGTGCTCACCCACCGGAATGACCATCCGGCCCCGTGGGGCGAGCTGCTCGATGAGCGGGGGTGGAACATCCGGCGCCCCAGCGGTGACCAGGATGCGATCGTATGGCGCCCGATCGCTGAAGCCGATCGAGCCATCGAAGACCTGGATCTTGACGTTGTCGAACCCGAGTGTCTGGATCCGCTGGACTGCCTGCCGGGCCAGCGCCGACACCCGTTCAATGCTGTACACCACGCGCGCCAGCTGGGCCAGGACTGCCGTCTGGTAGCCAGAACCCGTACCAATCTCGAGCACGCTGTGCTCCTTCTCGAGCTCGAGCAACTCGGTCATCCGAGCGACGATCCAGGGAGCGGAGATGGTCTGCCCTTCCCCGATCCTAAGGGCGTAGTCCTTGTAGGCGCGTGCCCCAAGGGCTTTGTCGACAAAGTCGTGACGCGGCACCGCACGCATCGCCTCGAGCACCCGCTGATCACGGATTCCCTTCGCTTCGAGATCGCGCAGCATCCGGTCGCGAGCGTAGTCCAGCCCAACCATGGCTGCCCTCAGCGCGCTCCGGCCGGCGCGGAGAGACGGCGGTGCCAGGCCGCGCGCTTCTCGAGCTGGGCGAAGTCGGTCAGGTCGAGATGGAGCGGGGTGACCGAAATCACGCCGTGTTCGAGCGCATCGTGATCCGTCCCCTCGCCACCCTGCCACTCAGGGCGGCCACCGATCCAGTAGTACGAGCGCCCCCTCGGGTCCTCCTTCTCGACGACGACTTCGCGGTAGAACCGCCGACCGAGGCGGGTCATCGACCAACCTTCGAAGTCGCCCGCCGGGAAGTTCACGTTGAGCAGGAGCGACGGCTCGAGTGGGTCCCCCAGAAGAGTTCTGACGAGCTCCGCGGCCCACTCCGCGGCGCGCTCGTAGGAGTACTCGCCACCGGTGTCTTGGCTGAACCCGACCGCCGGTACTTCGAGCAGATGTGCCTCGAAGGCTGCTCCGAGGGTGCCCGAGTAGGTGACGTCGTCGCCAATGTTGAGCCCGGCGTTGATTCCCGAAACCACCATCTTGATCTCGCGGTCGGCAAGTAGATGATGCAGGGCGAGGTTGACGCAGTCGGTGGGCGTCCCATCGACCGCAAAGCGACCATCAGGAAGCTCTCGCGCCCGCAGGGGATGATGCAGGGTGATTGAGTGACTGCTGCCCGACCGCTCACGATCCGGTGCCACGACCCATACGTGGGCGATCTCGGCAAGGGCATCAGCGAGCGCCGTCAGCCCTTCGGCGAACACACCGTCGTCATTCGAGAGGACGATCTCGGGCTTCTCGCCAGTCGGCATGTTCTTGCGGGTCATCTCGTTCTCGTTCCCTGGCGAGGTTCGCCGCTCGGCGAGCGCCTACCTGAAACTCGACATTGTTGGGTTCTGCTAGACGGGGTGCTCTTTCAGGTCGCACAACGACCTGGCTTCAGTTCTTGATCGCCTCGACAATATCGAGCGCCGTAGCCAGAGCGCGGCGGGCCGCGTGGCCATCTACCGCCGCGACATCTTCTCCGCCACAGGTTGCCAGGAAGCACTCGAGCTCAGCCCGCAGAGGCTCCTGCGGTTCGATCTCGAACGTCTCGGGCACAATCGCGCGCCCCAGCGCCTCCTGCGGGGCGCTCTCGAGCCGCGCTCCACTGAGACTCTGGTGTTGGTAGTCGAGCGAATAGTAGCGCTCTGAGTAGAAAGCTCGCAGTTGCCGGACACGCTCAGCCGAAACCCGTGAGGCGGTCACGTTGGCGACACACCCCGACCCGAATTCGAGCCGCACATCGGCAATGTCAATACGCGGCGACAGGACCTCGATTCCCATCGCGCGGACCTCCTCGATGGCGGACGCGTCGAGGGCGTGGAGAATCTGGATGTCGTGAATCATCAGGTCGAGGACCACATCAATGTCGAGGCTGCGCGGGGAGAACACCGAAAGCCGATCGATCTCGACAAACCGAGGCGTCTCTCCCACCGCCAGGAGCGCCTGAACCGCCGGATTGAAGAACTCGACATGGCCGACCGACAAAACACGGTCCCCGGCCGCGGCGAGCAGCTGATCTGCCTCCTCCAGGCTCGCCGCGATGGGTTTCTCGATCAGAACATGCACCCCGGCCTCGAGCAGCTGACATCCGAGCTCGGCGTGGTGAATGGTCGGTGCGGCGACGACCACCGCCTCGACTTCTGCTGCCAGGCTGGCAACGTCTGGGAACACCCGTGCACCGAACTCTTCGGACACCGCGCTCGAGGTCTCGGGGTTCGAATCGTAGATTCCGACCAGCTGCGAACCGTCCAAATGCGTCAGGATTCGGGTGTGATGCCGACCGAGTGCGCCAGTACCGACAACGCCAGTGCGTAGTGTCTTCATTCAGAAGATGTCCAGTGCAGAGAGTGCATGACGAGACAGGCCGATCGCGAAGGGAGACGATCGTTGGACCTCATCACCCGGCGCCCCGGGCACCGCGCCGGCCGGCCTTGATGACCCCTCGCTCACTCGAGCGAATGAACTCGAGCAAGACCTCCACCGAAGGATCGCCGGCGTGGTCGCGCTCGAGTGCCTCGACGGCCTGGGTCGTGTTCAACGACGAACGCAGGAGAACCCTGAACGCCCTCTGTAGTGATCGAATCTGCGCACCGTCGAAACCTCGCCGCTCGAGACCGATTCGGTTGACTCCGTAACACTGTGGCTTCTGCCCCACCGTCGTGGCGAACGGCAGGGCATCCATCGTCACAATGGTGTACCCGCCGACGTAGGCGTGCTGCCCGAGTCGACAAAAGGGGTGCATCGAACTGAACGCCCCGAGCGTCGCCCAGTCTTCGACAACGCAATGCCCTCCGGCGGTGGCATTGTTGATGAACACCGTCTGATCACCGATCACGCAGTCGTGAGCGACGTGAGCGCCAGTCAAGAACAGATTGTCAGCGCCAATGGTCGTGCGGCCACCGCCGAAGCCGGTGCCGCGGTTGATCGTTGTGTACTCCCTGAAGTGATTGCGAGCCCCGACGATCAACCAGGTCTCCTCACCCTCGAACTTCTTGTCCTGAGGATCGGTACCGACCGACGCCTGGCCATGGATCACGTTGTCGGCACCAATCTCGGACGGACCCATGACCTGAGCCTGAGGGCCAATGCGGCAGCGGTCGCCTACCTGAGTGTTGGGCCCGATGTAGGCAAAGGGCCCGACCCAGACGTCTCTTCCGAGCTCTGCGCCCGGATCGACGACCGCCGTTGGGTGAATCGACACAGCCATCCCGGTCGCTACCCCACCCGAACCGAGTGGCACGTCGCCTCGGCAGCGACCTCGCCGTCGACCATGGCCTTGCCCGCAAAACGCACATGTCGCGGGCGAAAGCGCAGCACGTCGATCTCGAGCCGCACCTGATCTCCCGGAACCACTGGCCGTCGGAAGCGCGCCTTCTCGATGCCCGCGAACAGAAACAACGAGTCGGCGGCAGAGCCCACCGCCAGAATCGCCAGAATGCCGGCGGTCTGCGCCATGGCTTCAATCAGAATGACTCCTGGCATGATCGGTTTGCCGGGGAAATGACCTTCGAAGAACGCCTCGTTCGCGGTCACGTTCTTGATACCAACGATCCTCTTTTCGGGTTCGACGGAGACGATGCGGTCCACGAGCAGCATCGGATACCTATGCGGCAGGATGGATTGAATCTCGGTGACCCCGAACGGGGTTTCTGGAATCTCGAGGGCACTCAACGATCTTTCTCCTCATCTAACACGCGTTCGGCGTCTCTCTCCTCTAGAACCTTCTCGAGATGCCGTACTCGCCGGCGTAGGTCGTCGAGTCGTTGCAGCCCCACCGCCTGACGCCGCCAACCGGCGATCGGTTGGGCGGGAATCCCGGCCACCGTCGCACCCGCCTCGACACCCTGAAACACTGCCGTCTTTGCCGCCACCTGCGCGCCATCACCAATCGACAGGTGCCCGGCGGAGCCAGACTGACCACCCATCACGACGCCATCGCCGAGGGTCGCGCTCCCCGAGATTCCCACCTGTCCACAAAGAATGCAACCGCGCCCCAGAACGACGTTGTGCCCGATCTGCACGAGATTGTCGACTTTGGTCCCGGCGCCGATACGAGTCGCCGTCAAGGTCGCGCGGTCGACTGTCGAGTTGGCACCGATCTCGACGTCTTCCCCCACCTCGACGGTTCCCACCTGTGGCAGCTTGATTCGCGCGCCCGCTGACTCCGCGTACCCAAAACCGTCGGCACCGATGACGGCACCGGCATGCAGAATGGTGCGTGCCCCGAGGACCGTTCCGTCGTAGAGCGTCACATGGGGATGAAGGACAGAACCCTCGCCGAGCAGGCAACGCTCACCAATCACGCTATGCGCTCGCACCACGACGCCGGCCTCGATCTGACTGCCTGCTCCGACGACTGCGAACGGACCGATCGAGGCGCTCTCGTCGACCGCGGCGTCATCGTCGACGACCGCGGTGGGGTGCACTCCCGCCGCCACCGAAGGCTCCGGATGAAGGTAGGCCAGGATCTTCGCCAGGCCGAGGTACGGATCTTCCGCCACCAGAAGTGGCCGGTCTGCCAACAACGGCGCAACTTCGGGTGAGACCAGAAGAGCACCGGCACGCGACACCTGGGCCGCATCGCGATAGCCCGGCGAAGTCACAAACGAGAGATGGTCGGCCTCGGCCTCAGCCAGCGGCCGAACGGCACGTATTTCCAACTCGCCCGGGCCTTCAACCCGGGCCCCGGCAGCGCTCGCCAGGTCGACCAGCCGAACGACACCCACGCCCGCGTCAGTTGCCGGTCGAACCGGAGTCCGTCGCGCTCGTGCCGAGGGCGTTGTAACGCTCGACCACCAGAGCGGTGATATCGGTCGTTGGATCGGCATACACCAACCCACTCTGGAACTTGTTGAAGATCGCCGTGTAGCCGAACTCTGCACCGATCGCGTTGATGATCGGCATCACCTCGGCCTCGATCTCCTTGAGCTCATCGAGCTGGCGCTTCTCGAACTCACGCTTCGCGTCATCCTGTGTGCGACGAAGGCGAATCTCGATGTCCTCGACCTCCTTCTGGAGATCGGCAAGCTTCTCTTGCGACAAGGTCAGGCGACCGTCCTCGAAACGCTTCACCGCCGCGTCCCGCTCGGCAAGGATCGCCTTGAGCTCAGCCTCCTTCTCGAGCTGCAGCGCTTCGAGCTCCTTGGCGACCGCCTGCGCTCGCGACGAAGACTGCATGACGGCTTCGACATCGAGAACGGCGATCTTCTGCTGCGCCGCAGCGGGGCTCACCAAAACGGTCACGATGCCCAGCAACAGAGCAGCCAGGGCCAGAGGACGTGATGTGGAAAAGGCAAGACGAATCATTGTGAAAGCTCCAGGATCCCGAAGAACAAGAGCAGCACCGCGCGGGAGCGGACCACAGCGGGCGAGCGGCCAAGCCGCCCTCGGACTGGGATCGAGACGTTGAATGGGGCCCGGCCCGATGACACACCAGCGCGCCAGGCACAGGCATAGGGCCGTTCCGGATAGTTCGCGTATGAGTCAGACATCGTATCAAGTAGTGCCGAAGTGAACCCCGGGGCACCAAGCCCCAGAGCTGCGGAGATCAAAGGGCCCAGGAAGGCACGATCCGCGGCGCGCGACGGGCGACCGAGGTCCTGGAAAGCAACTACAGGGCGGCCACCAAGGCAGACGGCCCACCCAACAAACGCCCGACCCGGCACATCTGATTCGACCTCGGGCACCGTCACAATCCTGAGATCAGAAACACAGTTCCAGCGAAGGCACGATCCGCGGCGCGCGACGGGCGCCCGAAGTCCTGGGAAGCTACTGCAGGGCGGCCACCAAGGCAGCCGGCCCACCCAACGGACCGCTTGGATACGCCGGGATAAACCGGCATGGAGAAAGGAATGAGAGAGTCCCACCCTCGAAGGGGTAGCGACCCAGAGGGTCCCCGAGTCATGCGCCGGCTCCCGCGAGGGTGCGGTGAAGCGTTGACAGGGGCACACACAGGCCGGGTATTGAGCCGCGAAATAAGAATTTGGGAGTGCCGACGCTGTCAAGCGAAGCGGAAGGCGAGACTCCGTAGCGCGCTATCGCGAGCTCTGCGGCGACTCCCCGCGGTCGTAGACCCTGTGCATGTGTGGAATCTCCATGCGCGAGAACCGGGAGATCCGCGATCTGGCCAGTTGGGTATCTGGTCCGCATCGGGAAGGCTAGAGGCCGTAAGCCGATGACGCACGGATGGCGGAAGTCAGACAGGCCCGTAGTACCTGCGAAGTCGTCGAACAACGGTGGGAGACCAGCGGCGGAGGCGGTGGAGGGAAGGGGCCTGGCCAAGGGGAACACGGGCAAGCAAAACGCACCCCGGACACAGAGCCGGATGGAGAGTGCGAGCAATGCGCTGGGCCGTGTACGAGAAGCCGCCCGCAGGGGCAAGGAAGTGAAGTTCACAGCGCTTCTTCACCACATCACGGTCGAGCGACTCCGGAGCGCATTTGACGTGTTGCACCGAGACGCAGCGGCAGGAGTGGACGGAGTGTCATGGAGCGAGTACGCAGAATCTTTGCTGAGCAATCTCGAGGACCTGCACTCTCGTGTCCACCGTGGGAGCTACCGGGCGAGTGCGACTCGTCGCGTCTACATCGAGAAATCGGATGGGCGGTTCCGACCGCTTGGCATCGCCACGTTGGAGGACAAGATCCTTCAGCGCGCCGTCGTCTCGGTGTTGGATGCGATCTACGAGGAAGACTTTCTCGGGTACTCATACGGATTCAGGCGAGGCCGCAGCCAGCACGATGCTTTGGATGCGCTATTCGTTGGAATCACAAAGCGGAAGGTGAACTGGGTGCTCGACGCAGACATTCGTGGGTTCTTCGATGCCCTGGACCACGAGTGGCTGGTGAAGTTTCTCGAGCACCGTATCGGAGACCGTAGGATCCTTCGCCTCATCCAGAAATGGCTGAGGTCCGGAGTGATGGAAGACGGTAAGTGGCACGCGAGCACGCGGGGGACTCCTCAGGGGGCGACGATTTCGCCTCTCCTCGGGAACGTGTACCTGCACTACGTGCTCGATCTCTGGGTCCAGCAGTGGAGGAAACGCAACGCGCTTGGGGACATGATCTTCGTGCGCTACGCGGATGACTTCATCGTTGGATTTGAGAGGCAGGAGGAGGCAGAACGATTCCTCGAGGAACTGAACCTGCGACTCCGTGACTTCTCGTTGGAGATCCAACCCGAGAAGACGCGCCTGCTGGAGTTTGGCCGCTTTGCGGCCTACAACCGACGCGCGCGAGGTCTCGGGCGGCCGGAGACCTTCGAGTTTCTAGGCTTTACGCACTGCTGTGCGCAGTCTAGTCGAGGGAGGTTCTTGCTGAAGCGCATCACGAGCCGCCACCGAATCCGCAGGACACTGAAGGCTGTCGGTACGGCCCTTCTGGGACACCGACACTCGCCGCTACCAGAGCAAGGTCTCTGGCTGGGATCCGTGGTGCGAGGCTTCAATGCCTACTACGGCGTACCCGGCAACTCAGCGGCGTTGAACGCCTTTCGACAGGAGGTCATTCGGCACTGGATGCGCGCTCTGCGCCGACGCAGTGACAAAGACCGCACGTCCTGGAAACGGATGTGGGCCCTGGTGGCCCACTACCTACCCAAAGCCCGAGTCCAACATCCCTGGCCTGATGAGCGACTTGTCGTCAATACCTGAGGCAGGAGCCCAGTGCATTAGCAGTGCACGCTGGGATCTGTGCGGGGGGCGCCGGGCAACCGGCGCTCCTACCGCGATCGCCGCAAGGGTGACGGTAGTTTGAGGTGTGGTAACCACCCGCCGACACCACCAGATCGCACCACAGCCGCAAACCGACCCACGAAGCGGCCCGCACTACAACAACGATAAGACCACGCCTCAAACTAGAAACTGGTCCCAATGCTGAAATCGAAACTCTCGAAGCGCTCACGCTCGTTGAAGCCGATATCGCCAATCGGATCGAGATTCTGCGAGTAGATGAAGCGCAGCGGCGCACCGAAGAGCGGCACATTGATGCGCAGCTCGACACCGGCTGTGGCCCGCACGTTGTCGACGTCGAAGTCCTGATCCTCGCCGTAGACATTGCCGGCGTCACCAAACAGCACGATGCGAAACGGCCCGCTCACCAGGAAGTGATGCTCGAGGTTGAGGTGGAAGAACTTGTTGCCGCCCTGGGGGAAGCCGTTCTCGTCGAGGATCGTACGCTTGGTTTCCGGGTCGCGGACCCAGATCGAACGGAACGCATAGCCACGTAGCGAGTTCTCACCGCCCAGGAAGTATCGGTTGAGGAAGAAGAGCTCCCGATTGAGGCCCTCGTCGTCGGTGCCGAACGGCTCGATGTAGCCGATGTTCAGGTTCACGCGGCCGACCGTGCGCAGACCACGGCGCATGAGGGGTCGGGTGTACGCCAGGTTGAGGGTCGGGCGAATGAAGTAGTCCTCTCCACCCAGGGCACCGCCGGCGTACTCAACCCCACCGCGAATGCGCAGGCCGCGAGTGGGCTCGAGCCGACTGTCGTGACTGTCGTGGACGAAGCTCAGTGAAAGCGAAGACTTGTTGAAGACGAAGCTCTGCTCCTGCACCACCGGCTCGATCACACCGTCCCCGACGGGCAGGTTGAAGGTCTGAGATCGGAAGTCCTCAAAATCCGAATTGGTGTACGAGACGCTGAAACTGTTGAAGAGACCGAATGAGCGGCCGTAGGTCAGCACGACGCCCTCTTCGTTGCGCAGGAAGCGCTGGTCGGCGAAGAGATCGAAGTCGGTGTTGCGCTTGAAGATCTGGATGCCGACGCTTTGCGGTCGATCGTTGAGCCACGGAACGAAGTAGGAAAGGTCGAAGAGCTCGCGAAAACGCCCGGTCTGGAACGAAAAGCCGAGGGTCTCACCACGGCCCAGGAAGTTCCGCGTTCTGAGCGACGCCTGGGCGAAGAACCCGTCGAGCTCGCTATAGCCACCACCGAACTGAAGCTCGGTGCGCTCGGCCTCTTGCCCCTTGACGATCAGGTCGACCTGCTTCTCGTCTGGGTCGTAGTCGAGCTCGACCGGGTCGTCCTCGTTGAGCTTGAAGTACTCGAGCTGGTTGATCTTGAACAAGCTGTTGCGCAGGGCGCCGGAGTTGAAAACCATGCCCTCGTGAATCCGCAGCTCGCGACGCAAGACCCGGTCCTGCGTGCGCGTGTTGCCGTCGAACTCGATGCGTCCTACGCGGTACTGGTCGTTCTCCTCGATGCGCACCATGACGTCGGCGACCAGGTTCTCGCCTTCGGCCTCACGGACCTCGGGCTCGACGCGGGCGAAGATGTACCCGGTGTTGTTGTAGAACTCGCGGATCTTCTCCACCCCGTCGTCGATCACGTCCTGGCGCAACCAGCCACCTTTGGGCTCCTTGAACACGTTGCGCAGGATGTCGTCGTTGAGGACTTCGTTGCCGTCGATGAGGATGTCGCCCCAGCGCCAGCGCTGCCCCTCATCAATCGGCAGAACCAGAGCGAGCTGGCGCTTCCGCTTCTCGAGGTCGCTGGCGTTGGGTCGTTTGGCCACCACCTCGACTTCGGGCTCACCGATCTGGATGTCTTTGTAGCCGTACTCTTTGTAGAGCGCTCGAATCGCTTCGAGGTCCTCTTCGACGGTCGCCGGGTTGTAGACGTCGCGCTTGCGAATGCGACTGATGAGACCGGACTCTTTGGTCTTTTTCATGCGCCGGCGAAGGCGACCGTTGTCGAAGACGTCGTTACCCTCGAACGAGATCCGCCCGATCTTGACCTTGTTGCCTTCGTCGATCGTGACCACGACCCGTACCTCGCTGGCCGAGACGTCCTGCTCATCGACGTCGACGACGGCAAAGCGATAGCCGCGCTCGGCGTAGAGGTCTTCGATCTCGCTCTTCATGCGCGCGAGGTCGCCGCGGTTGAGCGGCAGACCTTCGTAGAGCTCGATGCGCTCTTTGTCGAGGTGGTCACCGATGTCGTTGCGACTCACCTTCTTCGAACCCTGGTAGTCGAGCGAAACGAGTAGCGGGCGCTCGACCAACGTCACGGTGACGGCGACTCCATCGCCAGCCGGTTTCGCGGTGATGGTGATGTCATCGATGAGCTCGCGGCGCCACAGCTCGCGAATCTTGCTGTTGATGGCCGCCGGGTCCCAGGGCTTGCCGACCTCGAGGTCGAGGTAGAAGGAGACCGACTCTTCGGCGAGCGTCTGCAGGCCCTTGTACTCGACCGAAGCGATCGGGCGACCCACCAGATTGGCCTGGGCTGCCAGCGGCTGAGCCTCGAGTACGACGGTCGGGAAGGCGAGCACCGCAAAGGAGGCGACCAGTGCCCAGAGGATCATCAGTGCCGGACGACCCAGATTGCCGATCGGCAGAAGGGCTATCGGCACAGCCGAATTCGGCAGAGAGCGCCGGCTCGCAGCGGCCATTGTTCGAACCTGTCGCATCATCGTGTCTCCGCTAAGTCTTGGATCCTGGGCACTTCGGGGATCTGCGCGCCGGTTCTGCGCGTCGGTTCTGGGCGTCGGTTCTGGGCGTCGGTTCTGGGCGTCGGGCCGGTCGGCCTTTTCTCCGCAGCGACTGCATACACGACCACCGCCCGGCAACACGGCACAAAGCCCGGGCCCAGCGATGAACTGCGGGGCGCCGTCGCCGCCACCCGGTGGCCGGAACGGAAAAGGTAAGAGACCTACTCGGTGAGCGCGACCGTCTCGGCTGCCCATTCGAGAGACAACTCGCCTCCCTCTACGGTCACCTCGATCGACCCCGCCACGTCTGCTGGTCTGTGGATCAGGATATCGGAGATGGCGTCTTGGATGTGGCGTTGAATGGTTCTCCGCAGGGGTCGGGCGCCGGTCGAAGGGTCGATGCCGGCGCGATCGAGCAGCCACTCGCGGACTTCGTCGTCGATCGACACCTGCAGTTCCTTCTCGATGAGCGTCAAGTTGACGTCGTCGATCAGAAGGTCGACGATCTTGCGCAGTTCCTCGCGCCCCAGCGGGTTGAAGACGATCACGTCGTCGATGCGGTTGATGAACTCCGGGCTGAAGGACTTCTTGAGCTGGCCGAGGATCTCCTCCTCGATGCCTCGGAAGCTCGCCTCGGCGGAATCGTCGCCGAAGCCCATACGGCCGCCGCGGAGCACGATCGTGCTGCCCAGGTTCGAAGTCATCAAGAGCAGGGTGTTGCGAAAGTCGACCCGGTTGCCCCATGAGTCCGTCAGCATCCCATCTTCGAGAATCTGCAGGAGTAGATTCGCGACGTCGTGATGTGCCTTCTCGATTTCGTCGAAAAGTACCAATGAATACGGCTGGCGCCGCACCCGCTCGGTGAGCTGCCCGCCCTCCTCGTGACCGACGTAGCCCGGAGGCGACCCGATCAGTTTGGAGATCGCGTGCTTCTCCATGTACTCACTCATATCGAAACGCACGAGAGCGTCCTGGGTTCCGAACAGGAACTCGGCGAGACGACGCGCGACCTCCGTTTTGCCGACACCGCTGGGGCCGAGGAAGATGAAGGATCCGGCGGGGCGCGCCGGGTCGGCGACGCCGAGGCGCGAGCGGCGGATGGCGCGACTGATGGCAGCGATCGCGCGCTCCTGACCAACCACCCGTTGGCGCAAGGTGTCTTCCATGCCCATCAAGCGCTTGGCCTCGTCGCCGTGAAGGGTGGCGATCGGGATTCCAGTCCAGGAGGCGACGACGTCCTCGATGTCGCGAACTCCGACATCGAGCCGATCTTCGCCCTCGAACGCAACGCTCATGCGCTCGAGGTCCTCGCGCAGCTCGATCTCGCGTTCTCGCAGGTAGACCGCGCGCTCGAAGTCTTTATCTGAGATCGCCGACTTCATGTCTTTGACGACCTGGCGGATCTCCTGCTCGAGCCGGCGCAGGTTCTGGGTGTCGCGCACCCGCCGCAGCTTGACCTTGGCACCGGCCTCGTCGATCACGTCGATGGCTTTGTCCGGCTGGTAACGGTCGGTGATGTAGCGGCTCGACTGGTAGATCGCCGCACGCAGCGCTTCGGGGCTGTACTGAACACGGTGGAATGACTCGTAGCGTTCCTTCAGCCCTTCGAGGATCTCGAGCGTCTCTTCATTCGACGGTGGATCGACCTGAATCGCCTGGAAGCGACGCAGGAGTGATCGGTCTTTCTCGATGTACTTGCGGTATTCCTTGAGGGTGGTGGCACCAATGCACGAAATCTCGCCGCGCGAAAGGGTCGGCTTCAGGATGTTTGCGGCATCAAGCGACCCCTCGGCCGAGCCGGCACCGATCAGCGAGTGAATCTCGTCGATGAAGACGATCAGCTCGCGGCTTTCTTTGAGTTCCTTGAGGATTCCCTTGAGGCGTTCCTCGAACTGGCCCCGGTACTTGGTACCCGCGACCACTAACGAGAGATCGAGCGCAATGACGCGTTTTTGGGACAGGAAGATCGGTACCCGCCCCTCAGCGATGCGTTGCGCTAGTCCCTCGACGATAGCGGTCTTGCCGACGCCCGGCTCACCAAGCAGAATCGGATTGTTCTTGGTGCGCCGCGAGAGAATCTGTGTAATGCGCTCGACCTCGGCTTCGCGGCCGATCAGCGGGTCGAAGACACCCTGGCCGGCGAGCGTCGTGAGGTCGCGACCGAATTCGGTGAGGAACGGGAGCTCCTTCTTCTGCTGGGAAGCTTCGCGTTCCTTGGCAATCGAGAGGACTTCCTCGCGCACCGTATAAACGTCGAAGCCGTACTGAGCCAGGATACGCATCGCCAGCGCTCCTTCGACCCGCAGAATGCCAATGAGCAGGTGTTCGGAACCTACCGAGGAGTGCAGCATGCTCTCGGCCTCGTGCGAGGCGTAGGCGAGGATCTTCTTCGACTCTTCCGAGAGCGGCAGCTCAGCAGTCGACGAAATCCGCTCGACGAACACCCGCTCGCCTTCGATCTCTCGGCGCACTTCGTCTGGCTTGACGTGAAAGTGCCGAAACAAGTCGGTTACTGTTTCTTCGCCTTCACGCAGAATGCCTAGCAGAACATGTTCCGACTCAATGACCCGACTGCCGAGTTTCGACGCCTCGTAGCGCGCGAAGAAGAGCGCCCGCCGTGCCTTTTCGTTGTATTTCTCGAACATTTGTCGTCGTCACCCTTGTTCCACGGCAAGCGGAGAACGGTCGTTTGCCCGAACCCTCTGCCGCTCCGGTCGCTCAGTCGCCACCTGCCCGGGTCACATCTCGAGAGCTGCAGAACCCTTGTTTTGTGGGCTCCAACGCTCGATCTGGCCCGCCCTGAGAGCGCGGATTTTAGCACAGCGGTTGGCAACGGCCGGGTTGTGTGTCACCAGAACCAGGGTCACGGCGAGGCGCTCGCGGAGCTCGAAGAGCAGGTCGAGCACGACTTCGCCGCTCTCCTTGTCCAGGTTGCCAGTCGGTTCGTCGGCGAGCAAGAGCGGCGGCTCGAGAAGCAGGGCGCGGCACAGCGCCACCCGTTGGCGTTCGCCGCCGGAGAGCTGATTCGGGAAGTGATCGAGGCGATCGCTGAGACCGACCTGAGAGAGGAGATCGCGGGAGCGCTCGGCAAGCGCCTCGAGATCACCGCCGCGGATCCGCCCCGGCATGAGAGTGTTCTCGAACGCCGTAAAGTCGGGCAGTAGCTGATGAAACTGAAAAACGAAGCCGATCGTCTGGTTGCGGAAGTCGGCCAGCTCGCGGGTCGACAGCGGACCGAGATCGCGACCGGCGACCGAAACCTCGCCGGTGTCGGGGCGTTCCAGACCACCCAGAATGTGAAGCAACGTCGACTTGCCGGAACCCGACGGGCCAACGATCGCCAGCGCCTCACCGGCCGCGACGTCGAGGTCAATGCCCTCGAGAACCACCGTCGTGCGCTCGCCGTCACGAAACGACTTGCGCACTCCCCGCGCGCGAACGCTGGCACTCATGAGCGAATCGCTTCGATCGGAGCCACTTGCGACGCGCGTCGTCCCACCCACACCGACGCCAACCCCGAGAGAACGAGAGTGACCACCATGACGATCAAGACGTCGACAGGCCGCACAAGGAGCGGAAGCCGTTCGACGATGAAGACACCTGGCGGCAGGGAGATCACTTCGAAGCGATCGAGCAGATAGGAAATCGACGTTCCGAGCAGCGCGCCGCCAACCGTCCCGATCGCCGCCACCATCAGGCCAAGCCCGAGAAAGGTCGCACGGATGCTGGCCGGTCGGGCGCCCATCGCAGAGAGCGCACCGACCTCGCCACGTTTGCTCGCCAGAATGAGCGCCAGGGCCGCAACCAGGCCGAGCGAGGCGACCACCACAATCAGAAACACGGCGGTGAAAACCAACGTCTTCTCCATGCGCAGAATGAACGACAGGCCGCTCTCGAGGTCTCGCCAGGTCATCACGCGGGCGACCAGGTCGTTTCCACCGGACTCGCGCAGCTCTTTCGCGAGCTCGAAAGGATCGGTTCCCGGCGCCACCTCGACATCGACACGCAACTCGCCGCCGGAGAGGAGCGATGCACCCAGCGATAGCGGCAGGCCGACACGCTCGACCTCTCCCTCGGCGCGCCCTTCCTGCCAGGTTCCGACAACCGTCAACTGACGATGGGTCGGGATGGCACGGCCAAGGGGGGTGAGGGTCGGTTTGGGGGTCACCAGACGAAGCCGGCTGCCGACCGGCAGCGCCCAGGCACGCGCACGGCGTGTCCCGATCCAGACTCCCTCCTGGGGGTCCGGTGCTGGGGTCGTGCGGCCCGCTCGCTGCGGCGTGGAGGCCTCAGGAAACCAGCGCGGACGGTGCTCGGCCCAGGCGACCAGCTGGACGGGCAGATGCCCCGACCCGTCGACCAGCCAACCGTGCCCGTAGCGCAAGACCTGGGCGTTCGCCACCCCGGGCCGCCCCCCGAGCCAGGCGGCGACCTTCGCCGGGTCGGCATCGGCTTGCGGCTCGACCTGGAGGGTGGGCGTGCGCGCCAACATGTCAGCCAGCAGACTGGCCTGGAAACCAGACAAAACTGCCATTGCGATCACCAGGGCGGCGACGCCGAGCGTCAAGCCAATGATTGCCATGCGCGACAGGCTGCTGATCATCGCGTCAGAGCGCGTCGACCGCAGGTAGCGCCGGGCAACCGTCGCCCACATCGGCAGGGCTCTCAACGCGCGCACCTCACCGCGGCGACAGCTCACTGGCCAGGAGCCCACCGAGCAGCGCCGCCACCTGGCCGGCGGCGCGCTTGCCGACCTCGAGGACGTCGGCATGCGCGAGGACCTCCGGGACCACACCGGCCGCGTGATTGGTGGCCAGAGAAACGCCGAGTACCGACATGCCGCGGTGGCGTGCTGCGATCGCTTCGAGCACCGTCGACATACCAACCAGGTCGGCCCCCATGGCGCGAAGCATGCGAATCTCGGCCGGGGTCTCATAGCTCGGCCCGAGGAGCCCGGCGTAGACCCCATCGTGGAGCTCGACGCCGATCTCGGAGGCAACCTGGCGGGCGCGCGCACGAAGCGATTCGGGATACGTGCTCCCCATATCGGGGAACCGGGGTCCCCAGTGCGCGGGCGGTGACCCTGCGAGCGGATTGCGCCCGGTCAGGTTGAGGTGATCGCGCAGCAAGAAAAGGTCACCCGGCGAGGCGTCAGGGTCGATACAGCCCGAAGCGTTGGAGAGAATCAAGGTCCGCGCACCGAGTTCGGCCGCCAGGCGTACTGGAAAGACCACCTGCGGGGCACTGAACCCCTGGTAGGCGTGCAGGCGGCCGCGGTAGTAGAGGGTCACCGGTCCGTCGTCGACCTTGAGGAGCTCAGCGCTCAGCCGATGCCCCTCGATCGCCTCGGCTTTGAATGGCAAGAGATCGGCAAATGGAATCGGGTCTGCCAGAGGGCGACCGAGCGCCACCGAAAGCCCCGAGCCCGCCACCACCGCCACCTGAGGCTCGGGAAGCCCGTCGGCCCGCCAGCGGTCTGCGACCACGCGAAGCGCGTCGCCGTAGTGTTCGGGGAACTGACCTTCGGGGACCTCGGGCTGCTCGAGGCCCGCGCCCAGAGTCGCACTGGTTTCTCTGTTCATGCGCAGACTCTACAGATTCGGCCTGGCTCCTGCCGCTTCAGAGCGCCGTCGTAGCCGCCCCGGCACCTCGCCAGGCCCCGTTTCCGCAGCCCCTGGCACCCCGGCAGCACCGCACATCGCCAGGCCCCGTTTCCGCAGTCCCTGGCACCCCGGCAGCACCTCGACGTCGTAGCCGCTGCCGCAAGCCAGCAGTCGCCACACCCGCGCTGCCGGGACGCTCCCTCAGCCCCCGCACAACGCCGTTTCCGCAGCCCCTGGCACCCGCTTCCGCAGTCCCTGGCACCGCTGCCGCGATCCAGTCCCTGGCACCCCGGCAGCACCTCGACGTCGTAGCCGCTGCCGCAAGCCAGCAGTCGCCACACCCGCGCTGCCGGGACGCTCCCTCAGCCCCCGCACAACGCCGTTTCCGCAGCCCCTGGCACCCGCTTCCGCAGTCCCTGGCACCGCTGCCGCGATCCAGAAGTCGCCACCCGCGCTGCGGACCGCTCCCTCAGCCCCTAGCCGAGCGCTGTTTCCTACCCGAAGGCAAGTAACCAGAGGCCAGAATGATCCCGAAGCAGCCGCATGCGGTGGTACTGGAGAGTCTGCGCTTCGCTGAACTCTGCATCTTCGAGTGCACTGCCGATGAAGTGAGAGAACCGATGCTGGAAGAGGTCTGCCAGGCGAACTGTCGCGCGGGCGCGCTCGAAAACCGATTGATCCAGGTGGACGCCCTGGTCGACCAGACCGACGATCTCCTCCGCCTCGGCACTGATGCGCATCCTGATCGCCGCCACTTCGAGCAGGAACTGCTCGAGATCGCCGCCCTGGAAGGCAGGATGGTGGAGGCGCCTGAAGGCCACCACGTCACGCGGCATCAGCCGCAGGCGACGTACCTCTGGCGTAGCGCATACGAGGCTCGGCGCTGAATCCCAGTCGGTGTCGTCGAGCAGCTGCAGAATGACCCGCAGGGAGTCGCCGAGCACCTCGGCATAGCGAGTTCGAATACGGAGCTTCTCGACCGGCCGATCCCCCCCGATATAGAGCGAGTCGGCGTGCCGGGCGATTTCCCCGGACGGAAGCGGAGACGAGGCACCGGTTGGGATGGCCGGCAATGAGCCCATGCCGGTGATCGACCGGCTGGCCGTCTCTTCGCGGCCCCTCGACGGCGCGGCATCGTCTTCGCCCCATGGTTCTTCGGGCGACTGGGTCGCGGGCGGTGCTGGGTCAGGCTGATGATCGAGGCCCTGGCTTTCCTGGAGTTCGAGGAACTCGTTCGCGGGATTGACCGGGTCCTTCGCGGTGCTGTCGAGGTTGAACCCCGGCACCCTGGTTGAGTCGACGGCCGTTTGCTCGCCTGTGACGGTCGCACCCGTGCGCCGCAGCCGCGGAATCAGGTCGCGCACGCGGTTGCGAATGAAGGCGAGTTCTTCGAGCCGGACGTTGTTGTTGCCCAGGTGATCCTCGAAACGCTCGATCTCGTCGCGGAAGCGCTGGAGGTCCTCGTCGAGAGCACGATCAAGTGAGGGCGCACCGCGCTCCAACTCGAACACTTCTTGATACTCGGCAGCGATCCTACGCTCTTCACTCTGGTAGAGCGTGGCGACCTTCTCCCGGAAACGCAGGTTCGCCTCGATGACACGCTGGGCGACCTCGGGGACGAGCATGTTCGGCCCCAGGGCGCGTTTCAGGCTGCGGTACTCATCGACCAACTGACACTCGTTAAGTTCGTCGAGAGTCTGGATCTCGCGAAGACGTCGGCTGATCGACTCGACCTGTTCGCGGTGCTCGAGAAGCGACTCTTCCGGTGGAAGCTCCCGCCCGGTCAAGGCCCAGAGGCCCCGCAGCGCATCGCGCAGCTGACTGGGATCGCGCTCGAGGAGCGCGACGCTCTCCTCGCGCATCTCTTCACCAAACTTGGTCAAAAGGAAGTCAACCTTGTCGAGGCGCTCCTGCCCTTCCTCGTTGCCTTCGGAGAGGACGTCGTGGTGCACATAGAAGCGGAGAATCTGCACCAGAATCTTGCGATCGTAGTGCTGCACGCGACCAAAGAAGTTGCGCAAAAGGCCAGCACCTACTCTGCTATCTTCCTCGAGCAGAGCCTCATCCCTGACATTCAGAGTGGTCTCGATTCGACTCAACTCACCCTCGACCTGGTCCGTGCTGGTGGTATCGAGGTTGCGCGACACGGCCTTGAGACCGTGGTAGAGCATCTTGAAGTCCAGTTCCTTCTGCCCCACCGGGGCCTGAGGAAAGACCTTGTGGATACCTTCGAGGAACTGGCGAAACGTCCAAGACGCCTTGAATCGGTCTGAGAGCTGGATGTAGCGCCGATGCAGGCGACTGAGATCGTGAACCGTCATCGATCGATACCCGTGAAGTACCGGCAACCAGCAGAACGTAGGCAAATCGAGCAGCGAACATGACCACACCCACGGCCCAGGAACTCCCCGCCCAGCCGCCCGAACTCATCGGCGAGGTGGCGCTGCAGAAGCGCATCGCCGAACTCGCCGGAGAGATAACCGCTGACTACCGGCATGCCGAAGAGTTCCTTTGCATCGGTATTCTCAAGGGTTCAGTGTTCTTCATGGTGGATCTTCTAAAGCAGGTCCCGCTCGACCTCGCTCTCGACTTCTTTCAGACCTCGAGCTACCGCTCGGGCAAGGTTCCCGGAGAGGTCCGGATTCGCAAAGATGTCGACTTCTCGGTCAGGGGTCGTGACGTTCTCCTGGTCGAGGACATCGTCGACACGGGCCACACCCTGAAGACCGTCATGGCGCTACTCGAGTTTCGCGGCGCCCGCTCGGTGAAGCTGTGTACGTTGTTGGACAAGACGGCTGCTCGGGAGGTAGAAGTGCCGATTCACTACACGGGGTTCGAAATCGAGAATCGGTTCGTGGTGGGGTACGGGCTGGACTACGACGAGCGCTACCGGAACCTCCCCTACATCGGAGTTCTGGACTGAGGGATGCGCCAGACTCTTCGCCTCCGGCACGTTCAACCGAAGGCCAGACAGTCGAGAGAGGGCGAGAGCACGCCTTGGGCGAATGCCCGAGGGTGGGACCGGCTCTTCGCCGGTTTCTCGGAATTCTATGCAATAAAGTGACTTGCGGTCCACCAGAGTCGTTTCGGCTGCGGTCTTACTCCCCAGGCGGTCCACCCCCGCCCGCCGCGCTCCCGCGGCGCGACTACCGCGGTGCCGCTACTACCGCGGTGCCAGGGACTCCGGCGAGCGCGTTGGACGGGTGCCGCCGCCTCAGCCGGGCGGCTCGGCGTCCTCCGGGGTAGCGGCGGGCGGCCGCTCCCAGACTGCGGGGAGAACCGGCCGTCCGGTCAGGTTCTCGACCAACATGAAGATCAGGTCGTCCTCGCCCGTTCCCAGTTGCCTGGTCAGCTCTGCGATGACTCCCTCGAGGCCTCGCACGAGGTCGGCGAACCCAAAGCGCCACGCTCCGTTTTCGTAACGGAAGCGATACTCCAGTCCTTCGACCGCTGCAGGCGCAGCCACCGAGTCGTTGGGCGCCGTCGACCCCGTCATCGCTGGGGCGGAGGCGACCGTCCCCTCGACAGTGACCGCGCCCATCTCGAGCCGATCGACACTGGCCGCCGCAACCCATCCGGAGGCGATCGCCGTCTCAAGGAGGCCTGAGAGCTCCATCGATGAAATCTTCGCGGCGTCAATCTCGTGGCGAAGGCTCACCACCAGCAGCCGCTCTATGAAGGACCGCTCGCGGAGGGTCGCTGCGTCGGCCTCGAGCGCCAGCGTTCGTAGTTCGTGCCAGTAGTCGTGGGTCGCTTGGTCGACCAGAGCCGCCGCGGTGGTGGAATCCCCCTCCGACAAGGCGGTGCGATAGGCCTCGAACACCTGTCGGATCGCCTGCAAGCTCTCGGCGCCGGGCGTCCCAGGTTGGCCGGGAGTTGGCACAGACTCAGTCGCCTGCGCCTGGAGACACGGCCCTGCGGCGGCCGCCATCAGGGCGACCGCGCCCACGATTGTTGCCCGGACAGAACCAGTACGTCTCACGATAGCTGGCCGCCGCGCAGGATCTTGTTGACGCTCTTGAAGGCAGGGTGGTTCTTGTCCCGGGCCCATTCGAAGGCGGCCGACTCGTGGTTCGTCATGATCGCACCAGCCGCCTGCATCCTTTCGAGAGCCCACCGGCGGTATTCAGCTCCACGACCGGAGACCGCTTCCCAGCAGACATGAGGCGTACAGCCGTGCTCGATAAGACCAAGAACTGTCTGAACGACACAGACATGCGCCTCGATTCCGGCGACCACAACCTGCTGCTCTGCCAAAGGGACCGCGGGACGGGCACGACGCAAGGCGTCGAGGAAAGCCGGTTCCTCGCAGCAGCTGAAACTGTCCTTTTCCAACTTGAAGACTGCCGTCTCGAGCGCATCGACCTGCGCGAGCAAGCATTCACAAGTCGGACCCAGGCCGGCTGGGTACTGCTCGGTGAGCACGACCGGCACCGAAAAGGCGTCTGCGAACTGAAGCAGGCGCTGGATCGAACTCATGGTCAGTTGGGGACGCTCGACGAGGTCGACGAGCTTGCCCTGCATGTCAATGACGACGACGATCGAGCGATCGATATCGAGAACCGTCATCTGGTGAACCTCCTTGGGTGGTGCAAGCCTAGGAATCTTGGCACCTCACGGCAGGGCCAGGGTCTTTCGCACCAGCTCCAGAGCTTCCTCGCCAGCCACCGGGGCACCCGCCATGCAGGCTTCACGGTCTTCGATCAAACCACACCGAACGGCAGCGGCGCAGGCGGTGGAGCTCGTCACTGCCCCGGTGCCAGGCACGTCGGCAGAACAGGAACCGCGACCAAATCGCTGGTCCAGCCGCAGGAGACCGGCGAACAGGTGGCCGCGATTGGTCTTACGCTCCGGATCGAAGCGGTTGAGGGTCGAGTCCGTCAAGTCCATGAGACCCAGGTTCAGCACCTTGACGATCTCTCGGTTCCGTGGGTGGTCCAGAACGTCCGAGGCAATCCGCCCAGATCCGGTGGCGGCGCTCCGTACGCTCGGGACCGTCCAGTAAAACAGCGTCGCCAGGTCACCACGCTCGAGTTCAGGTTTGGCGACCACATCCTGTACATACTTAGGCAGGTTCTCGAGACGCCAACGAAAGGTCGCCGCTGCGAGTCGATCGGGGAGGTCCGGGTCCTCCGGGTACTGCCTGACCAACTGGCGATAGATATCGAGGCCTAGATGAGCCTCCCCCACGGCGACCTCGAGCTCCGCGCGACGTTCCAAATCCCCGCGCTCCAGGGTCGTACGCTCCGCGAGCTGCCTGAGAAGCTCGAGCTCGCTCTGCCGATCGCCCGAAGACGAAGCGAGCAGGCGCTCTGCAGCGAGCGTCCGGTCTGAGCCCGGCCTCCACTCTCGCAGAAGCGCAAACTGATCGAGGGCTCTCTCCCGCTCGTCGCGCGCCAAGGCGTCCTCGAAAGCCAATTCGACCTGAGTGAGCGCCGCTTCTTCCAGGCCTGCGGCTCGAGACTGGGCGTCGCTCGAGCGTTCGCCGGCGTTTCGAAAAGCACGGTAGGCCACGACCACGTCGTTCTCGAGGTCAGCTGCCCTTCCGAGCGCCAGCTGGCCGGCGAAGTAGTCGGGGACTCCTTCGAGATCGAGGCCTCGGAGCCGTTCCAGAGCGAGCTGACTCTGACCATGGACGAGATCGATCTGTGCGAGCAACACGGCCGCCGGGGTGAGGCCCTGGTTACGACGGAGTAGGGCTTCAGCAGAGCTACGTGCTACCTCGGGAAGACCGTCGTCCGAGAAGGCTCGCCAGGCACGCTGGAGCTCCAGGCGCTCATCGGTCGCCGTGGGTCCGAGCCAGCCTTCGAGGGGTGACCGGATCCAAGTGAGCGCAGCGGTTTCGAGACCTGGGTCTGGCCCGGCGCTACTCGACGCACATCCCACCAGAAACGCCAACGCCAGCGTGGCAGGCCCTGCGAGCCGCAGTGTGCTGAACAACAGCGTCGACAACGTGCCATGCACCACCGACTGAGTGCCAGGCACTACGGCAGCACGGCGGCGAGCCGCGGTGCCAGGGACTCCGGAGACCCCTCCAGGGGACACTCCGCGAGTGCCCAGGACTTCGATCGACCCGTGGCGACGGCGTCGGGCGACCGGAGGGCGCCCGATTCTCTTCATGAACGCGTGCGCGTTCCCGGTCACGTTTTTTGTTCCCTCGGCGACGATCAGGCGGTCAGATGAATCGTCGCAATGGCATGCTTGTAGATGAGCACTTCAGTCTGGTCGTCAAGCTCGAGGACGATGGCAAAACGATCGAAGCGCTTGATACGACCAGGGAGTTCCTTCCCTGTTGTCAGGTGGACTGAGAGCTTGTTGGCCTCCTTCAGATTCTGAAAGAGAAAGCCGTCCTGGATGTTGATGTTGTGCTTGCTCATGAGCCCCCCCTAGCAAGGGATGAAAATAGATTAGCGATACGAAGTGCTGCCGAAGAGGCCGTGCGGGAATCGAACCAGGTGATGTCTCGCTCGCGACGAAACCACGTCTCCTGACGCTTTGCATACCTTCGAGTCGCCTTGACGGTTTCCGACACTGCCCGTGCGAGGTCGATTTCACCTCGTACGTGCATCGCCAGTTCGCGATACCCGATTGCCTGAAAGCTCACCGGCACCGCCTGCGCGTCGAGCATGGGGCCCGGCACGCCCAGCGAGGACGACGTCTGCGCGCCTCGCCCCCTGGCACCCCGGGGGTACCGGTCGAGCACGCGACGGACCTCGTCGAGCCAACCCTCAGAAAGCATTCGCTCTATCCGCAAGGAAATCGCATCGTACAGGACCGCTCTCGGGAGGGTCAATCCAATCCGAAGCACCGGTAGCGGGGGGCCTGAAGGATGCCGGCGATGCCACTCGGAGATCGCGACTCCAGATTGAGCCAACACTTCGGTCGCCCGAAGGATCCGCTGTGTGTCCCCCGCCTCGAGCCGCGACGCAGTCTCCGGGTCGTGCTCGATGAGCTCTCGATAGAGGACAGCCAGCCCTTCCTGCTCGCAGCGTGCCGCCACCCTTTCCCGCACCCTCTGCTCCACCTTGGGGACCACGGTCAGCCCCTCGAAGAGTGCGCGGAGGTAGAGGCCGCTGCCACCGACGACGATCGGCACGCGACCGCGACCGGCGATTTCGCGCACCACTGGGCGAGCTCGCCGCGAGAACTCGCCCGCCGACCAGGCCTCATCGACATCGAGGAAGTCGAAGAGATGGTGCGGCACCATCGCTCGCTCGGCCGCACTGGGCTTGGCCGTTCCCACTTCCAGTTCACGGTAGACTTGTAGGGCATCACCGTTGACGATTTCTCCGCCGAGCCTTTTCGCCAAGATGACTCCAAGCGCGCTCTTGCCGGTTGCCGTCGGTCCCAGAATCGCCAGACAAGGAGGACCCGTCCACGGGTCGTCGGGAGGTGTCACGGTCTCGGGGTCGTTCATGGACATCGGCTTCGCTCGGTGCTGGCAGCGTTCTAGAAGTCAGGCTTCCAATGCTGCCCGACCGGGTCGGGCGGTGAAGTGGTCGCCGGCGGACGGGTCGCTGAGGGCAGACCCCAAGCCGGCGGCCTATCTCGAGGGTGGAAGATCGCACGTTACCTCGACCTGGAGCGGGTGACCGCGCCTCAGGTTGACCCTGACCTGTCCGTTCAGGTCGGTCCTGAAGACCTGGACGGGGAGTTCGCTCAGTCGCTCCAGGACCTCTTCGGCCGGGTGTCGGTAGCGATTGCGCCGGCCGACCGAGACCAACGCGACCTTGGGTCTGACGGCTGCGAGCCAGGGCACCCCGGTCGACGTCTTGCTCCCGTGGTGTGCGACTTTCAACACATCACACGCAATCGCGTCGCGACGAGAGAGTAGAGCTTCCTCTCCCTGTCGGTCGATGTCGCCGGTGAACAGAACGCAGTGCCCCTCGACCTCGGCGCGGACCACGAGGGAGTCGCGGTTGCGCGAGCGCCTGCCCTCGTCGCGCCTCGGAGATAGGACATCGAACCGCCACTCCCCGAAGCGAAAGCGGTCACCCGCAGCGAGCTGCCGCGTCGCGGTCGCTCCGAACTCCGCGGCAAGTTTCGCCACGCAGCCCCCAGCGGCCTGGTCTTCGGCTGCGCGCACGGCCTTCTGGGCGACCCAGAGCTCACCGACCGGCACCCAATCGATCAGGTCGCGCACTCCCTCACAGTGATCGCTGTCGCCGTGGCTCACTAGAACTGCATCGAGCCTCGCAACGTTGAGGCGACTGAGGGCTGGCACGAGCACTGACGCCGCGAAGTCGCCGCGCCGAAACCCACCTCCGTCGACCAGCAGGCTGGTGTTTCCACGCCGTAGGAGGATCGAGTCTCCTTGGCCCACGTCGAGCATCACGAGAGTTGTCGACGGCTCACTCTGCCCGTTGCTCTCAATCACCCCGGCCGGATCGCTGCCACTGAGCGACAGCAGCGCTACGAGCAAGAGTAGCCACGAACGGCGGCGGAGAACGATCAGCAGAAGCACCACGACAACGGCCATGAGCGCGCGGACTGGCGAGATCACGAGCGTCCACCAAACCGACGGACGAAGCGACTCCAGAGTCTCGACCGGCCAGGCAATCATGTCGCCGACGAGCGAAAAGGTGTCGAGTGCCGAGCCGGACAGTACGCTGAGCGAAACCATCGCGCTGCCCAGAATGAGGGCGAAGACCAACCACAGGCTCGCCAATGGCTCGAGAACGAAGGTCAGCGGTGTCATCACGCCGAACACCGGAACCGTCAGGGGCGCGGTGGAGATCTGTGCCGCCCACGGCACCTGGAACGGCCACGTGCCAGGGCGCTGCCACCACCGCGACGGAGTAGTGTCTCGACCCCAGAGCTGGCCCTCACGCGATCGCGCTCTGGGCGACCGAGAGAAGAGCGGCAGCAGGACCAGGATGCCGAACGTCGCGGCCACCGTCAGCTGGAAGGACAGCGACGCGACGCGACGCGGGTCTGCCAGGACGAGGGCGGACACCGCCACCGACAGGACGTCGAGCGGGCGAAAGGCACGGCCCGAGCCGAGGAGCAGGAGGCCGATGGTGGCGGTCAGTCCCGCGCGAACGACCGGGGCGCCCCAGCCGGCGATGGTACAGAAGGCAAAGAGAACCGCCACCAGGAAGACGTTTCGGACTGGAAGCGGCAACCTGAGCAGGCGCAAGACGCCACTCGCCATCAGCGCTACGAGACCGACGTGCAGCCCTGAAACCGCGACCAGGTGTGCGAAGCCGAAACGGCGAAAGGTACGGGTGCTCTCTTCAGGGAGATACCCCTTCTCTCCGAGAAGAGTGGCAAACACCAGAGCGCAGCCAAGACCGCAGGAGTCGCCAGCGAGTCGTTCGATGAATCTGTTGCGGGAGGCTCGGAGCAGCCGAGGTGAGGACCCTTCGGCGGCTCCTGCACACGCCTCCAGCAGACGGCGACTCGGGGTCGTCAAAGCCAACTGCACTGCCCTGTCCCGGCCTCCGTTGTAGTAGGTCCCCACGGGGCGAAGCCTGCCCTTTAGTCGCAGACAGCTCGAGGCGGGCGGTTCCCCTTCGCCCGGAAGCGACAACGTCGCCCGGAGTTGTGCAACCGAGACGTGGTTTCGGTAGCGGGCGGCAACGACGCGCACCTCGCTGCGCCAACCGAAGTCGGATCTTTCCCAAGGGGATTCGACCTCGACCCTGAACGCTCCTCTTATCCCGTCCGAATGCGAAGAATCGACGTGCAACGTGGGGGCGCGCTCGGGACCTCCGGGAAGCGTCGTGACGGCAGCAAGTGTGCCAAGTGCAAAGCCGATCACTGCGACGCCTCGTCCGCCCCGGGCGATACCGAGCAGCAGAAGGAGAACGAGCGGTCCCACCGGAGCCGTCGTGTGAAGGCCAAGGCTCGCACTCAGCCACACGGAGAGGGCCACCTGGAGGGCCGTATGGGGCGCGGCCCGGCGCGTGAATCGCCGTGGCGAGGAGTCAAACGAGAGATTTCTTCCAGTCACGTCCTTTTAGGACGTCGATTGGCTGCGAGCTTTGACTGTTTTCGAAAGCGCGCCGGCCGGCGGCAGCACCCGAAGCGAAGGCCAGAGTGCTAACGAAAGCCACGGGAGCTAAGAAAAGACCGAAAAGCGGGGCAAGCCCAGATGCGCGCGCAGAGTCTGATCGAACAGGCGAGAGCGGGCCTTTCCAAGCTCGTCGGATGACAGGCGTGTGGCCACTCGCTCGAGCGCCCTTTCGACGCTCGCCTCGATGGCGGCGCGCTCGGCGAGTTCGAGCCGCTTCTCGGCGTCACGCAGAATGTCCCTGCCGACCTGCTGTAACGCCTGTTCGACCTCCTCGGGCGACGGGAGTTGTTCGAGGGCGAGGATCTTGTCGTACCAGGTGGCGCGGTGCCAAAGTTCACTGGGCAGTAGGGAGGCAATCCTGGCGAGGGTGTTGGCCAAATCCATCCGGGGAACTGCAACCGGCGGGCGCGTATTGGCTGCACCCAATTCGCGCATTTCGGCCCAGGCCTTGCGAACCGCCCCATCGACGTATTGCAACGACGACACAGAAGCCGTCGCACCGCGCTCGGCGCGGCGCTCGAAGACGTCACGCAAGGTCGATTCGATCAGCTCGAGGTCGATTCCGTCGGCATGCCAGGCTTCTGCGACAACCCAATCTCGCGGCGACAGCAGCATGGGCTTGCCGCGGAGTGCCAGAAAACACTCCTCGATCCGTTGAAAGAACCACATCGACTCGTCTTCGGACGATCGTTTCTGCATGAAGGCGTTGGACTTCTTGGGCGTGTCGGTCTTGCGTTGGGTCAAGGGCTCTTCCGGTCGTCGCTGCTGATCTCTGGCGGCGGAAACTCCAGCGATTCACCGGAACTGATCACACGATCGCGCCCGGCCTCGAGTAGGAGGAGGTGACCCTCGTCGGTCACGCCTTGAAAGGTACCCTCGACCACTTCGTCTGGGAGTCGAATGCGCATGGGTTCTCCTGGTTCGTGGGTTACCAGCTGGCGATAGCGCGCCACGCCGCTGGGTCCGAGGTCATCGGTCGCCTCAAGCACCGCGGTGGCGAGGCTTTCAAGAAGACGAACCCGGGCCTGCGCTCCGCGGACAGATGTCGCACCCAGGAGCCTGAGCGAGATCGCCGAGGGTAGCGGAAGCTGAGTCGCCTGGTGGGCAACGTTAATGCCAAAACCGATCACGAGCCCGGTCTTGTCAGATGCAGCCAGGGCCTCGATGAGGATTCCGCCGAGTTTTCGGCCGCGGCACATCAGGTCGTTGGGCCACTTGAGGCGCACGTCATCGTCGGGCGCGACCTTCGAGAGCTCGTCAGCCAACGCCACCGCTACCCGAACCGGCAAACCCGCAAGCCCCCGGCGTGCCAGGGACCGCGTCATAACAATCGATGCGTATATGCCCAGACCCGCATCGCTACACCAGCTGTTGCCCCTACGACCGCGTGCACCGGTCTGTTCGTGGGCAACCAGAAGAGACGGCTGCGCTGGTGCCTCGTCACGAAACGCCTGTGCCAGGACGAATCGCCCCAGGTCGTTCGTCGAACCAATCGTTTCGAGCCCTACCAGGTTGAAGTCCATCGACGACTCGTAGAGCGCGTCGCAAAGCCCACTCCAGGGTGGCGCCCAGGCCTGGGGGTCATCCATACATCCAGCTTACCGGCCCACCGTCCACTGCCACCGCGGTACCTGGCACCACGGGAAACCACCTCGCGGACACTCCGGTCCCCTTCGGTCCCTCCCTGGGCCAGCACGATCTTTGCCAGCAAGGGTTCGCCACCGATCTGCGTCTCCAAGTAGGAGAGAACAACGACACAAGGGGAGCACCTTGCCTAGACAACCTCGAATCGTTCACCCCGGCCACCTGGTCGAGGCCACTAGTCGTACCGTTCAGTCCCGATTCCTGCTTACCCCAAGCAGGGAGTTCAACGAGCTCGCGACGGGCTCGGTGATCCACGCCGCTGAACTGACCGGTATGCCAGTATGCGCAGTCGTCTTCATGTCCAACCACTTCCACGCCCTCACCCGGCCCGAGAACGAAGATCAGCTGGCCGACTTCTACGGCTGCTTGAAGAGCCGTATTGCGAGGCTTGTTCAGGTACGAACCGGCTGGGAGGGCAGCGTGTTCGCGAGGCGCTACGACGACATCACGGTCACCCTGGAGCCGGAAGCCGAGCTCGAACGCCTGTACTACCTGCTAAGCCACGGCGTGAAAGAAGGCCTGGTTCGCAAGGCTGGCGAGTGGCCGGGCATCAACACTGTCAAGGCTCTGTGCTCGGGATCGAACCTGTTAAAAGGCAAGATCGTCGATCGACGCGCGTTCTACGAGGCCATGCGGAAATGGAACAGATCCAAGGATAGACTCAAGAAAGACCGACCCAGCGTCTCCGACTTCACCATTCCCAAGTCGCTCGAGCTCGCGCCTCTCCCATCGCAGGATCACCTGACCCACGAACAGAGGTCGGCGCAAGCGCGGGCCATTCTCGATCGAATCCACGAACGCTGGGCTGAGACGCGCAAGGGGGTCAGCGCATCGTCCCGACGACGAATCCTCCTCCAGAGCCACCTGTCTTCCCCGAGCAAAGAAAGCGCTAAGAAGAGGAAGAGGAAAAAGAAGCCTCGGGTTCACGCCGCGAGTCGCTCGGCCCGCGTTCAGTTCTGCGAAAGCATGGACGCCCTTCTCTCGGCGTACCGTCGATCATCGGCGCTCTGGAGGAACGGGGATCTGGAAGGTGTGCGCCTTTGCCCGGCGGGGATGTTCCTCCCCGGATGGCGGTCACTAACGACGGAAAGGCGCGCCGCGGTCCTGCTTCAGGTGGCGGCCAATCCGGGCTAGTTTTGGCACGGCCACCGACACCGACCTCGAGCACCAGTCCCCACAGAGCCAGCTTTGCCCTAAGGCTGGCTGGTTGCCAAGCCTCAGTGCTCGAACGACAGGATCCCCCGGTTCCCAGGGACCCGTGTGTCCAGGTGTCGTGCTCGCCGGCGGTTTCCGGTCGTACTTGGCACCTTCGCCCTAGCGGAGCCGCCGTAACCTGACCTGAACGTGGTCAAGGGGCTCCTGCCTTTGGCGACGCCGACTCGGAAGCCACCGGGAAAGCCGCGATGCCTGGCACTATCGGTGGTGGTGGTGGTGGTGGCACGATCGGTGGTGGTGGTGGTGGTGGTCGAGAGTTAGGTCGCTAGGTCGGCGGCGAGCCGGGAACGTCGCTCTTCTAACTCGGCGAGGCGCGCGCGGTTGCCTTCGACCACCTTGGCCGGCGCTTGTTCGACGAACTTGGGGTTCGCCAAGCGCTTTCTCGCACCCGCAATCTCGCCATCGATCTTCGCCAACTCCTTCTCGAGCCGCTCGCGATCGACTTGAGACTGTTCGGGAGCCTCGAACACGGCCGCTAGCTCGACGCCGGCCACCAGGTCGCGACTTGCGTCGGGCGGCGCCGTTCCCGAGTTGACACTGCGAGTTCGTGCCAGAAAGCCGACCAGGGTTCGATGGTCGAGGACAGCCTTTGTGGCCACGATGTCACCGCCTTCCAGGACCACATCGATAGGCACGGACGACTTGAGACCGCGTTCCTTGCGAAGAGTGCGGAGGTGGCTGATGACTCCGATGAGCGCCACGATCTCGGCCTCGGCCTCGGGATCGTGCCAGCGGTCGCCGTCGGTGGGCCATTGGGCGAGTGCCAGGGACTCCGGCGCGATGGACTCGATGCCGGGCAGGCGATGCCACACCTCCTCGGTCAAGTGCGGCATGACGGGATGCAACAACCGAAGGCTTCGATCGAGCACCAGCAGGAGCGTCTCGCCAACCAGTGGTCGCGGCGACCCACCACCGAGGGCAGGCTTGGTCAGCTCGATGTACCAATCGCATAGCTCATGCCAGAAGAAGTGGTAGAGCCGGTTACACGCTTCATCGAATCGAAACGCCTCCAGCTGCTCGGTGACCTCGACTTCGGTACGCCCAAGTCGCGACAAGATCCAACGCTCGGGCGCCGCCAGCCCAGCGGCGTCGATCTCTTCGTGCACCGTTGCATCGATGCGAGACAGGGCAAAACGGGTCGCATTCCAGATCTTGTTGCCAAACGCCCTGTATCCCGCGACGCGTTCGGGGTCGAGCGGAATGTCGCGCCCCGGTACGTCGAGAATGGCAAGGGTAAAACGCACCGCGTCGGCGCCGTACTCGTCGATCAGGTCGCGCGGGTCGACAACGTTGCCCTTCGTTTTCGACATCTTTTCGCCGTTCTCATCGCGCACCAGGCCCGTGAGATGCACCTTCGAGAACGGCACCTCGTCCTTGAAATGAAGGCTCATCATCACCATCCGCGCGACCCAGAAGAACAGAATGTCGAAACCGGTGACGAGAACGTCGGTCGGAAAGAAGGTGCGAAGATCATCGCTCTCCTCGGGCCATCCGAGGGTCGACATCGGCCACAGGCCAGACGAGAACCAGGTATCGAGAACATCTGGATCTTGTTCGAGGTCGGTGGTACCGGCTGCCGCTTCGGCCTCCCCCCGGCTCCGTGCCACGAAGCAGTTCCCGTCCCGGTCGTACCAGGCTGGAATTCGGTGACCCCACCACAGCTGCCTCGAAACCACCCACGGGCGGATGTTCTCGAGCCAATGAGCCCAGGTCTTGTTCCAGCTGGCGGGAATGAGCTCGAGCTCGCCACTGTCGACGACCTCGAGCGACCGTTTCGCCATTTCAGACACATCGACAAACCATTGCATCGACACCATGGGCTCGACGGGTTCACCGCCCCGTTGGCTGTGGCCTACGGCGTGGCTGTGCCCCTCCACCTTCACCAGAAGATCGGCGGCCTCTAGCCGCTCGAGAACCTTGGTGCGCGCCTCGAAGCGGTCGAGACCTTCGAAGTCAGCGCCCGCCTCAGCGGTCATGCAACCATCGAACCCGATGACTCGGATCCCCTCGAGGTCGTGACGGCCGGCCATCTCGAAGTCGTTCGGGTCATGCCACGGTGTGATCTTGACCAGGCCAGTTCCGAACTCCGGGTCGACGTAGGAGTCTTCAATGATCGGGATCAAGCGGCCCACGATGGGCAGCCGAACAGTCTTGCCGCGCAGGTGCTGATAGCGCTCGTCTTCAGGATGCATCGCCACGGCCATGTCGCCAAGCATCGTTTCTGGACGCGTTGTTGCGACCACCAGGCGCTCATCACTGTCTTCGACCGGGTATGCGAGGTGATAGAGCTGCCCCTCCACCGTGCGCGCCTCGACCTCGAGGTCTGAAATCGCCGTCTGCAAAACCGGCGACCAATTGACCATGTATTCGCCGCGCGTCACCAACCCCTCTTCCCACAACCGCACAAACGCCTCACGCACCGCCTTCGACATGCCTTCATCAAGGGTGAAGCGTTCGCGCGACCAGTCGCAGCTGGCTCCCATGATCTCGAGCTGATCCCGAATGTTCGATTGGTACAGCTCTTTCCACTCCCACACGCGACGCTCGAATTCCTCGCGCCCCAGGGCCTGCCGACTCGTACCCTCGGTCGCCAACTGCCGCTCAACCATCAGCTGGGTCGCGATCCCGGCGTGATCCGTACCGGGGAGCCACAGCGCGTTGCGCCCCTGCATCCGCCGCCATCGAACCAGCAGGTCTTGCAGCGTGCTTTGAAGCGCATGACCCATGTGCAGTTTCCCGGTCACGTTGGGCGGCGGAATCATGATCGACCACGGTTCGCTTTCGCCGACCCGTTCACCGCTCGTTGCCTCGAAGAGATCACGCTTGCGCCAGAACTCTTGCCATCGCGACTCGAAGGACGATGGGTCGAACTGTTTTTCCATCTCGATCTTGCGGTCACTCATGCCTTCATCACTCCTGAACCTTCGACTCTCCACAGTTGCCGCCCCGATCGCCCTGGAAGGTCACGCTCAGGTCCTTCTACTCGTCCAACTGTCCGGTCCAGACCGGTGCAGGCCTGCGGCAGTGGCACGATCGTCAGCACAGGCCGACTTCAGTTGGCGGGCTCCCCCGAGTCTTCACGGACGACGGGTTGCGGAATCTCGGCCTCTTCTTCCTCTACGAAACGCTCGAGTTCAGCCAGGCGTGCGCGGACGAGTACTTCCGCCACGTCGGGCACAACTTCCCAGGCAACATCCGCCACTGTGCGATCCGCCATGAGCTCGACAACCCGCCGCGCGATCCGGTCGATGTCAGCGTCCGAAAGGACGCCCTCTACTGCCCGCGCCAAGCCCCGTCGAGCGTCGGCCCCTTCCAGCGCGACCGCGAGCGGAGTCAGCAATGGTGCCACGCTTCCCCCACCACCCTCGGCTTCGACTTCGCCCAGAAAGCTCGCGCTCGGGGCTGCTTCCTCGGCGACGGCTCCTCGAGCCGACTCCTCAGGGGCCCCGATCAGATCACGCACCCGCTCCACAAGAGCTGCTGACTTGAACGGCTTCTCCAGGACTCCTTGTGCGCCGCAGGCATCGAACGCCTGGTCATCGAAGGCCTCATACGAACCCACCAGAAGCAGCACCGGCAGACCGGGGGTGATCGCCCGCGCCTGTCGGCAAAGCTCATAGCCATCAATCCCCGGCATATGGACGTCTGCCACCAGCGCCGCGGGCCTGAGCTCCGGTAGAGCCTCGAGAGCGTGGTCGCCCGAGTCCATCAGGCGCACGTCCCAACCGGTTTCTCTGAAGGCCAGTTCGGCCACGCGGCGGACGGCCGCACTGTCGTCTGCAAGGAGGATCGTTGTCATCAGGGCCCTGACGCTAGCGCCCACCCTGCCGGGCGTCAACGCTGGCGCCGGTGGTGCTGGGCCAGGTCAGTCCCGCCGCCGATCCAGAAACCGACGCAGCCATCGCCTGGGCTCGCCAGTCTGATAGCTCTCTCCGAAGGCGCTGATACCTGCCTGGACGGCCGCCGGCGACGGTTCGTCTTCCCAGGTGGCACAGAGGGCCTTCTGCCTTCTCAGAGCGCCGGGCGCGGACTCGAGAAGACCCAGAATGCGCCTTTCGACCTCTTCGTCGAGCTCGCGGGCGGGGACCACGTAGTCCACCACAGACCAGCTCAGTGCTTCCCGGCCGTCCAGAATGCGGCCGGTCAGCACCAGATCACGCGCCCTCCCCGTTCCTACCAGTGCTGGCAGGCGGGCCGCCTCGATCACCGAAGGCACCCCCACCTTGACCTCTGGCATACCAAACCGTGCGTCCTCGCTCGCCAGTCGCAGGTCACAGCACGCGGCAACCTCGAGACCGGCCCCGTAGCAGTGGCTTTCGATCTTCGCGAGGACGACCGCCGGGAGCTGGCGAAGCGCCTCACAGAGGCGATGAAGCCGAGTGATGAACGCCACCGCTCCCGGCGCGTCGAGTTCCGCCAGTTCGTAGAGATCAGCGCCACCAATCCAGCTGCGCTCGCTGCCTTCGAGCACCAGGGCCCTGGCAGCCTCGTCGCGGGCAACGTGCTCGAGCGCAAAGAGCAATCCGTCAACCGTGTGGCTGTCGAGCGCGTTGAGGCGTTCCTCCCGCCGAATCTGCAGGTAGTAGACGTGGGCTGGGTCGCCGAGTGCGTCTGCCCTGGGCTCGCAACGCAGATCGATCTCATCGGGAGTCCCGGGTACGACGCCGCCTGCCGCGGTGCCAGGGACTGCGGAGGTGGGTGAGACGGGGGCTGCGGATGCTCCTCCGGCGGGGCGTTCCGAGGTGCCAGGGACTGCGGCAGGGCGCTCTGGGGGGTCGTCGGCGGGGGTCATTGCCGCTCGCGTGGAGGCTCGAGCTCGACGGCGGTACCGTAGGCGAGGAGCTCGGCTGCCGTGCTCATCACCATCGAGGTGGTGAACGAGACCGCGATGACCGCGTCGGCACCGAGCTCTCGCGCCTCTTGCACCATGCGGTCGAGCGCCTGTTCGCGCGCCTCCGCAAACAGCTTCGTGTACTCGGGGATCTCTCCGCCGACCAGACCGCGCAGGGCCGCCGAAATGTCTTTGCCGACGCCGCGGGTTCGAATGGCGTTGCCACGCACCAGTCCCAGGGTGCGACTGACCTGGCGACCGTCGATGCTCGGGGTTGTGGTCACGATCATGTGCTCTGGTCCCTCCTCGGAGTCATCGGGTCGGTTGTTGTTTGACGCGGTGGCCGTGCACTCTTTCGAGCGGGTCGATGAATTGCTACTTGCGCACGCCGCGATAACGGTCTCGACCGGCAACTCGCCAGCGATCCAGCACGACAGACACCAGGACCATCGCGCTGCCTGCCAGCACACCTGGACCGATAGCGAAGACGACCCAGTTCGACAGCTTCGCTTCGCCCTCTGACGGGTCCACTGTCATCCAACTACCCTTGAAAGCCAGGCCGGCGGCGACGACCGCACCAACCAGCAGCAGCAACAGGCCGAGGTCGCGCAAGACCCGGCTCACCGGCCCGCGCGGGCGCTCATCCCACTGGTCATCGGCGGGGAACTCGGTCGCCAGGCTGGCCTCACGCACCGAACGCAGTTCCGCCATCAGCTCACGTGCGGCTTCGTTCTCCTCGAGGTGCAGCCGGACCTTCTGCGCTTCGCCCTGGGTCAGGGCACCGTCAATGAAGCCAGATAGGAGCTTTTCGTCGAATTCTGCGTTGCCGTCAGTCATAGGACTTCCTCTGCGCCGAGCCTCGCGGCTCAGATCCGATCTTCTTCCCTGACCACCTGGGCCAGATCCACCCCGCCATCCAGGAGCACACCTCGCAGCCGTTTGCGGGCCGCATGCAGGCGAGACATCACCGTTCCCATGGGAATGTCGAGGGTCTCGGCAATCTCGCGGTAGGCGAGGTCTTGATAGTCACGCAGCACGAGGATCTCGCGGTGCTCGCGACTGACCTTCGCGAGCGCCGACCAGATCCGCCGCTTGAGTTCAGCGTTCTGTGCCAGATGATGAGGCCCGGGGCGGGTCGTTGGAACATCGATCGCATCTCCTTCGACCCCGCCGGTGTCCAGCGAATCGGCGCGGCGTACCTTGGCACGGCGGATGCGATCGATCGCGGCATTACGCACGATGCGCCGCAGCCATGGCAACACGGGACGTTTGGCGTCGAAGGTATCGACACTGGCGAGAAACTTCATCAATGCGTCCTGAGTCACATCGCGTGCGTCTTCCTGGTTACCCAACAGCTGAAAGGCGAGTCGAAAGGCGCTCGGGCCATACGTGCTGGCGAACTGATTCGCGGCATCACGGTCGCCGGCCTGGATTCGAGCAACCAATCGAGAGTCGGCCGATTCCGGGCGGCTGCTCTCGGCAGCGATCTCGATCGGCCGGCTCTTCTTGTCGCTCTCGTATCTCATTGCCATCGCGGTAGCCATATCATCACCAAGTACGCTTCCGGCCAACCCTTCATTCGAGAAACTCCCGCGCGGTGCTCGCGCCGAACCCACAGACCGTCCGACCTCGAGCCCAGAAAACCAGCGCCGACACGCCCCTGAGGCCCATCCAACCTCCAACACCCGCCGCTACAGACCCTTGCACGACTCTCTCGATCCCAGCCTCGCCGGACGTCGCGTCCTCATCACTGGTGCCAGCGGCGGGATCGGCAGCACCACCGCGCGCCTCCTCTCACAGAGCGGCTGCCGACTTCTCCTCCACTTCAGGAGCGGCGCCGATCACGCTCGAGCCCTGCTAGCCGAGCTCGCGACCAACCGGATCGCCGGAGAAGGGCACCCACTCGAGCACCCGGGGCCGCAAGAGTTCGCCACCGGTGCCGATCTGCGCTCCGAAACCGAAGTCGAAGCCCTCTTCGCAGCCGCTAGCTCCCAACTCGGCGGCCTCGACTCTCTGGTTGCCAACGCCGGGGTCTGGCCGCAGGCTGACGTGCCCGTCAGCACGATGACCCTCGAGCGCTGGCAGGAAACTCTGGCCACCAACCTCACCGCCGTCTTTCTCTCCTGTCGCGGCTTTCTGCGCTCGATCTCGTCGGCTACGAGGGAACCTGTGGACCCGACGGCCCCATCGCGTGTCCCGTCGATCGTCGTCATCGGCTCGACGGCAGGGCTGTTCGGCGAAGAGAACCACGCGGACTACGCTGCCGCCAAATCCGCCCTGCACGGCCTGGTGCGCTCGCTCAAGAACGAGATCGTGCGAGTACACCCTGAGGCGCGCGTCAACCTCGTCGCTCCGGGCTGGGTGGCGACACCGATGGCGCGTCCCGCACTCGAAGACCGCCGCAACGTCGCCCGCGCCACTTCGACCATCGCCACCGGACGCGTCGCCCGACCCGAAGACGTCGCCCACGCGGTGCGCTTTCTCCTGTCACCCCTCACGGCACGGCACGTCACCGGCACGATCCTGCCAGTCCACGGTGGCATGGAGGGTCGGCTTCTCCATCCTGCGAAGCTCGACTTCGAACCCGAGCGAGGAGAACCAGCGTGAGTCGCTACCGAGAAGTCCATCGAGCCTGGCAAGACGATCCCCAAGCCTTTTGGTCAAAGGCCGCTCAGGCGATCGACTGGTTCGAACCCTTCGACTCCGTCCTCGACGACAGTCGAGCGCCCTTCTACCGGTGGTTTCCTGGAGGTTCGGTCAACACCTGTTGGAACGCTGTCGACCGTCACGTCGCGGCCGGCCACGGCGGTCGTCTTGCGGTGGTCTGGGACAGCGCCATGGAGAACCGCCACCAGACCTTCACCTACAAAGAGCTACAGCACGAGGTGTCGGTCCTCGCCGGTGCCCTCGCACGACTCGAGGTAAGCGCCGGCGACCGTGTGTTGATCTATATGCCCATGATCCCGCAGGCGCTGTTTGCCATGTTGGCGTGCGCCCGCCTGGGCGCCATCCACTCCGTCGTGTTCGGGGGGTTCGCACCCCAGGAACTGGCCAAGCGAATCAATGACGCCCGACCCAGGGTCGTGTTGTCGGCCTCTTGCGGCCTCGAGCCGCATCGCGTCGTGGAGTACAAACCACTGCTCGACGAAGGCATTCGGCTGGCCACACCGGAGGCTCGCCCCGAGCATGTCGTCGTGCTCGAGCGGGCGGCCTGTGAGGCACCGCTAGATACCAGTGGTCGCGATCTCGATTGGGGGGAGTTCATCGATGGCGCCAAAGGGGCTCCGTGCGTGCGCGTCGCATCGAGCGATCCGCTCTACATCCTCTACACCTCGGGTACGACAGGCATTCCCAAAGGCGTCGTACGCGACAACGGCGGCCATATGGTCGCTTTGGCCTGGAGCATGGAGAACGTCTATGGCGTGCGCCCCGGCGAGGTGTACTGGGCAGCCTCGGACATCGGATGGGTGGTAGGGCACTCCTACATCGTCTATGCGCCGCTCCTCCATGGCTGCACCACGATCCTCTTCGAGGGCAAACCCGTCGGCACCCCCGACGCAGGCACCTTCTGGCGAGTTCTCGAGCAGTGGAAGGTCAGTACGATGTTCACCGCACCCACCGCGTTTCGCGCCATCAAGCGCGACGACCCGAGCGCTCGCCTGCTCAGAGGGCGCGATCTGTCGGCGTTCCGAGCGCTCTTCCTGGCCGGCGAGCGGGCCGATCCCGACACCCTGCGCTGGGCTGAGAAGCACCTCGAAGTCCCGGTCATCGACCACTGGTGGCAGACCGAGACCGGCTGGCCCATCGTCGCCAACTGCCTGGGGCTGGGAGCTCTGCCGGTCAAACATGGTTCGCCGACGGTTGCGGTACCCGGCTACAGCGTGCGGGTCGAGGACGAAGAGGGACGGGACGTGCCCGCCGACGCCATCGGCTCGATCGTCATCGACCTTCCGCTACCCCCCGGCTGCCTGACCACTTTGTGGAACAACGATCGCGGCTATCTCGACAGCTACCTCGACGACCAGCACCGGGTCTATCGAACCGGCGACGCGGGAACCATCGATGAGGACGGCTACCTGTACATCCTGAGCCGCACCGACGACCTGATCAACGTAGCGGGCCACCGCCTTTCGACCGGCGGCATGGAAGAGGTCCTTGCCGACCATCCAGACGTTGCCGAGTGCGCCGTGCTCGGCGTTTCGGATCCCTTGAAGGGCCAGGTTCCCCTCGGCCTGGTGGTCCTCAACGCGGAAACCGATCGAGATCAGGGAGTGGTCGTGCGCGAACTGATCGCGGCAGTTCGTGAGCGCATCGGACCGGTGGCCGCCTTCAAGTTGGCGGCGGTTGTGGAGCGGCTCCCCAAAACGCGTTCGGGCAAGGTGCTGCGCGGCACGATGCGCATGATTGCCGACGGCGAGGACTGGACGTTGCCTGCAACGATCGACGAGCCAGCAATCCTGGGTGAGATCGAACAGGCCCTCGCCGAACTCGGTTTCCCTCGTTCTCCGGGTGGTCCCAGGTGAGGGGTCGGCGGGGCTGGCAGCCGGTTGCGGGCGTCGTTGTGGCGCTCCTTCTCCTCACGGCCTGTCAGAAGTCGCCTCATCGCGGCAGCTGGTCGGGCACCTTCACGGGCGACGTGACGGGCGTCGTTGACTTCGAGATCAACGGCGCCGGCACCGAGATCGAGGGCAGTATGGACGGTGAAACCCGGGAGGGCCAACCCTTTGTCGCCGAGATCGAAGGAATCCTGAGAACCGGCTACATCGACGCGACCTTCCAGGGCAGGGCGACCAGCAACGGACTACCGGTCCCCTTCGAGGGGCGCATGACCGGCGATCTCGAGGGGTCCGAGCCGGGTGATGGAAGAGGCGGCGGCGAGTGGGAGGCAACCCTTTCCTTTCCCGAAGTCAGACTGCGCGGCACCTTCGACGTCGAACAAGTCGCCGACGAGTAGGTCTCCTCGAGCTCGAACAGTCTCGAGAGGACTAGAGCTTCGCCGACGGCACACGCAGGTCGTGGCGAACGATCCCCAACACCACATTCACCGGGTGATCGCGGCGTAGGAACGGAACCACCGGGCGCCGCCGCTGCGGCATTTCGCGTCGTACCGCCTTGAGTTGGCGATTGCGCGGGTCGAGAGTCAGACCGCGTGAAAGGCTCTGGTAGGCCTTCCCCACCTCCCCGCGGCAGAGGTCCACGCGGGCCAGGTTGGCGTAGTTCTCGGGATCGAAGAAGTCGCGCGTCAGAGCAACCTGGCACAGACGCAGCCCTTCGTCGTAGCGCCCCTCAACCTCAGCGCGGGCAGCCCCGATGTAGGAGTAGTAGTGCGACGGCACGCCGGTTGGCTGGACGACTTCGTACAGTGGTGCCGCGGCCACCAGGACCTCGAGACCCTGTTGCCATTGCCCTAGACGGCAAAGTCGGATGCCCTCCTCGACCAGGAACGGGTCGACGGGGCTTGCCGTGTCGGTCGATCCAATCATGTCGTAGATTCCAGAGTGAGTTTGGTGGACCACCGGCGGCCCGCGGCAAGATCAGCGTCGGCCCGAGCCGGCAACTAACTATTATATCGAAATAATTAACTATTTCTACTCCTTGAGCCGTCCGGCTCCCGATGCAGGAGGCACAGGCCTGAAATGAAAGACCTCACCAGCACTACGGTCGAGCGCTATCAGATCGTCGAACAACTCGGCGGTGGCGGAATGGCCAACGTCTACAAGGCTTTCCATCCGGACCTCGAGGTCCACCATGCCCTCAAGGTGATCCGCCCCGAGCTCGTCGAAGTCACCGGCTTCAAGGAGCGGTTCCAGCGCGAGGCGCGGGCGATCGCCGGCCTGCGGCACCCGAACATTGTCGGAATCCACCACTCCGGCCAGCACAACGACCTCTTCTTCATGGCGATGGAGTTTGTCGAGGGCGAAGACCTCAAGGCGTTGATCGAGCGTGAAGGGCCGGTGCGGCCCTTCACGCGGGCGGTCGATCTCATCGACCAGATCGGCGACGCCCTCGACTACGCCCATCAGAAGGGGGTCGTGCACCGTGACATCAAGCCCGCCAACATCCTCCTGACCCACGACGGGCAGCCCATCGTCACCGACTTCGGCATCGCGCGCATGGTGGAAAGCGACGAGAAACTCACCCAGACCGGCGTCGGCATTGGCACCCCTGCGTACATGGCACCCGAGCAGGCGATGGGCGAGGTCACACCGGGACCGTCCGTCGACCTCTACTCCCTGGGCGTCCTCCTCTACGTCATGTTGACTGGTGAAGCACCGTTCAAAGCGGATACGCCCCTGGCGGTCCTTTACCGCGTCATCAACGATCCGATCCCGGCACCCCAGTCGTTCTCGCCAGACATTCCACAGGCTCTGCAAGACGTCGTCATGAAGGCAATGTCGAAGGACCCCGCTCTGCGCTACCCCACCGGCAAGGCGTTCGCCGAGGCCGCCCGCCGCAGCCTCGGCGCCGACTCCACGGCGACAGCCGAAACCACGGTCGCCGCGCCTGCGACCGTCCAGGTCGCCGGTGGCCGAGCGGCGAGCACAACGACTGCCGCGGCGGCGCCCCTGCCGCCGGTACCCCCGCCATCGACGGCTCCTGGAACCAACCCGCCGTTTCCCGACCGCGGTGCCACGAGTCCATCGGCCGAGGCCAGGGGTTCGAAAGCACCATGGATCGTGCTCGGCCTGATGGCGCTCCTCGTCCTCGGCGGCCTGGCGACCGCAGTCGGCCTGGCCGCATGGTGGCTGCGCAGCAACGATCGGGCGCCCTCGGCAGCGGAAACCGAGTCGATCGCCGCCACCGAGACCCCAGGCCGGCCCGCCTCGGAACCTCCCGCTCGTTCGGCAGACGTCTCGACCGATACGGCGGAGCTGTCTGCCGGAGTATCTGCCGAAGTACCTGGCACCGGGTCAGACCCCCGGGCGGGCGGGCCTTCTACCGCCTCCGCAGATCCCCGCGGAGTGCCCTCGGGAGAATCTTCCGCAGTCCCTGGCACCCCGGCGACTGGAGAATCTTCCGCAGTCCCTGGCACCCCGGCGACTGGCAACGAGGCGACCGGAACAGCGGCGCGGCCACTGGCTGCACCCGCCGAGGCCATGGCCGGAGCGCAGCCTCCTCCCGCAGCGACCGGTTCCGCAGTACCTGGCACCGTGGTTGAGGGTGCGCCGGGGGAGTTGAACGAGCGGCTGATCGACGGTGGCTCGCTGGGATGGGGTCAATCGGTGTCGGACCGACTCGAACCCGACGAGGAGATCGCCTATGACCTGGACGTCCGCCGTCGAACGGTCGGCTATTTCGATATAGAAACAGCCAATCGACGCGCGCGCTACACACTGTACTCCCCGAGTGGCGAGCAGGTCTTCGACCAGTTGGGGGCTGATTTCGGACCGATGACGCTCGAGCCCGGCGTCTACCGTCTCGTCGTCTCGCCACAGGACAACCTGCCGCTGACCTTCCAGTTCCAGTTCCGCCCGATTGGTTGATCACTCGCAGGGGCCGGGAAACCCTCTCACTCTTCGCGCTCGATTCCGTACTGGTCGAGCTTCTTGTAGAGGTTGCTGCGCGGAGTCTCGATGTTCTGCGCGGTCTGGGTGATGTTCCAACCGTTCTGTTCGAGCTTGTGTAGAAGAAAGAGTCTCTCCGACGACTCCCGAAACCCCTTTAGGGTAGGAATCGCCAGCAGCGCTTCGGGCAGGGCACTCGAGCCGTCGTTGGCCAGGCTGAGCAGGAGTTCACGGTCGATGGTCTCCTCAGGAGCCAGAATGAGCAGTCGCTCGACCAGGTTCTTGAGCTCGCGAACATTGCCCCGCCAGGGCATCTGCTGAAGGTGCTCCATCGCGCCGCGGGTGAAGCGGCGCGCCGGGTAGTTCGCGTCGCGCGTGAAGCGTTGGACGAAGTAGTCGACCAGGAGCGGAATGTCTTCGAGGCGCTCCCGGAGGGGCGGAGTCGCAACCGGGATCACGTTCAGGCGATAGAACAGATCTTCGCGAAACCTTCCCTCCTCGATCTCCTGGGCCAGGTCGCGATGGGTAGCAGCAACCACCCGCACATCGACCCGGGTCGGCAGCTGGGCGCCGACCGGCTCGACCTGCCCGTCCTGTAGGACCCGCAGAACCTTGGCCTGCGTACGCGCCGACATGTCCCCGATCTCATCGAGGAAGATGGTCCCGCCGTCTGCCGCCACGAACTTGCCAATCTGGCGACGCACCGCTCCCGTGAAGCTACCCTTCTCGTGACCGAAGAGCTCGGACTCGATCAGTTCGTCGGGAATCGCCGCACAGTTGACCTGCACCAGTGCGCGCTCGTGACGTGGGCTGTTGGCGTGAATGGCGCGCGCCACCAGCTCTTTGCCGGTTCCGCTTTCGCCAGTGATCAAAACGGTGGCCGGGGTCGGTGCGGCCTTCTCGACCGTCTCGCGCAGGCGCTTCATGACTGGGGTCTCGCCGACCAACTGCCAGGCATCCTCGCCGCGGAGAATCCTGTTCTCCGACTCGAGACGAAAACCGCGTGCCGCGTTGCGCAGCGCCAGGAGCACCCGGTCGCTCTGCAGCGGCTTCTCGAGAAAGTCGAACGCTCCCAGTCGCGTTGCTTCGAGGGCAGTGGGGATGTCGGCGTGGCCACTGATGACGATCACTGGCACCTCGTGCCCTCGGTCGCGCAACGCCTGCAGGGTCGCAATGCCGTCCATCTCGGGCATCTTGACGTCGAGCAAGACCACCTCGGGTGAGCGTTCGGCAACGCGGACCAGGGCCTCAGGGCCGCTCGCGGCTTCCTCGACCGTATGCCCTTCGTACTCCAGCACCATGCGCAGGCTGTCGCGGATCGACTTTTCGTCGTCGACCACCAAGACCCGAACCGGCGGCGACGACTCCGCGGCAATCGGCTGCTCTATAGTCGGAGAATCGGACATCGCGGCGAGTGTACAGAAGGAGGCTCCTCTGTTCGCCTCCTTCAGGCTGCTTTGACCCTAAGGCGCTTTTACGACCGAGAAGAAGTGGCGCGCCTGGCCTCCCTGACCGTAGTTCGATACGTAAAGACGCACAAAGCCACCCGACTCGACCTCGGCAACCGCTGCCTCGAAGTCGTCGGCATCGTCGATCGGCGTGCCGTTGACTTCCGAGATCACCATGCCCGGTTGCACTCGCTCTTCCCACAGCGGGCTACGGGCGGTCACATCGGTCACCACCACTCCCCGCGCGTCGCGCGGCAGACGGAACATCTGGCGGGTGTCGCCGCCGACGGTCTCATAGTCGACGCCAAGCCACTCCAACGAGCTGTCTTCCTCTTCCTCGTCCTCGGGAAGCTGGGCGATCTGGTTGGGATCTGGACGCTCTTCCAACTTGACCTTGCGCTCGATCTGCTCGCCGTTGCGGAAGAGATCGAGCGTCACCGTCGTCCCGACCGGCTTTCGGGACACGTACTGAATCAAGTCACGCGTTTCATCGACCTCTCGACCGTCCACGGCAACGATGATGTCTCCATGTTCGAGGCCGGCCTTGGCGGCCGGCGTGTCGGGCGACACGTTGGTCACGATGGCACCACTCGTGCCGCTGTCCAGGCCAAACGCCTCGGCGTCATCCTCATCGAGGTTCTCGATGAAGACACCCAGGTAGCCCCGCCGCACTCGACCGTCTTCCTTGAGCTGCGGAAGGATGTCCTTGAGGGTATCGACCGGAACGGCAAAGCCGATGTTTTCGGCTCCGAAGTTCATGGCCGTAGCGATGCCAATGACCTCACCGCGAACGTTCACCAAAGGCCCGCCGGAGTTCCCTCGGTTGATCGCCGCATCGGTTTGGATGAAGTTCTCGAAGGAGGCATCGGTGATGCCGATCGTGCGACCCTTGCCGCTGACGATGCCAACGGTGACCGACGAAATCTGCCGGAGCGGATTGCCCGCCGCCATCACCCACTCGCCAACCCGCAACTCTTCGCTGTTTCCGAGGCGCAGAAAGGGCAGCTCTCGGTCGAGATCGACTTTCAAGACGGCGAGGTCGGTCGACGGATCGACACCTCGTACCTCGGCTTCGTACTCTTCTTCCTGCAGCGTCACCACCACTTCCGAGGCGCCGTCGATGACGTGATTGTTGGTCACGATCCACCCGTCGGCCGACACCACGAAGCCGCTGCCTGCACCGTCTGAACGGTCTTCACGCGGATCTTCCCCCGGTTCACGCCCTGGGCGCCTGAACGGCAGATCGAACGGCAAACCGCGACGCGGGCTCTCGGTCTCGAACGTCGTCGCCTGCACCAGCACGACGGAAGGCAGAATCGCGTCTGCAAGATCAGCGAACGTTGTAATCGAGGCCTGCGCGTCGAGGGCACCACGCGCGCCATCAACCGCCGGAACCATCTCGTTCGACCCCTCGGTTTGCGGGCTACCAAGAGCCAGGGGCGACAGGTTCAACCCCCCGGCCAGGACCATGCCAAACACCGTCGCACCGAAGGCGACGGCCAGAACCAGGGGCATCACCGCGAGCGAACTCCTCGATGCCTCGAGGTTCTTCGCCGGCTCCGACGGCTCGTCGAACTGCGAAGGATCCTGTGAGGGACCGTGCAGTGGAGCGTTCAGGGGTTCGTGGTTCGAAGAGCGATGTTCCATGGCGATGGGTTCTCCGGCAGGGCTAGGAAGCCTCGGGCGCGCGAGTGGGCCCGATGGTGAGTTGTTTCAAGGGTCGGTAGACGAGAGATCTGTCTGAGGAGGGTCCAACTGGCGCACCAGGTCGAGCCGTCGCTCTTGGACACCTACCAGCCAACGTACCGGCACCGCTGTTTGTTCCGGCAAGATGCTCGCTGAAGACAGGTGCTCCTCGAGGTCACGACCCCGCCGCTCGACGGCGACGGCGGGGTTCCTGCCCGAGGACCTCCTCGGTTCCCGATGGTATCCGAGGAATGTGCTCCTCGACCGGCAAGCTCGGGTCGTCCGGCCAGACATCTGCCGCAGTCCCTGGCACCCCGTCAAGCAGCACCAGACGTCTGCCGCAGTCCCTGGCACCCCGTCAAGCAGCACTCCAGCGTGTTTCCGGCCATCGAAGGCCGACCCATTGCGGCCTCGGGCCGAGCACCCTTATACTTTCTCTCTGAGTCTGCAATGTGTGTGGACGGCCTGCATCGCAGGTCTTGAGCCCTCTGCCTGGCGCGGCGGGTGCTGGGCCTGTATCCGTGATCGCCGTCGTTTGAATCGTTCTCCGGTCCAAGCGGCAACTCGGGCGCCCTCGGCGCCGGAGGTCGGCAGGCACCTCCCCGTTCTGGCGGCAACCGACGCCCCCGGCGTCAGCCACCGCTGAACACCGTCTCTCCTCCTCCGCTTCCATCTGCTTCGGACAGCATCCGAGCTCTGGACCCGAAGGATCGACAGGACGGATGGGGACCGGTCGGAGGAGAGCCTTCGATCGGGAAGGTGATCTGTTTGTCCGCCGACCGCGCGCACACTGATTCGCAACCTCACCAGCAGACCAGACGACGAGCAACAGCACAACAAGCATCACCAGCAAGAAGCGCCCTCGGGCCAGGCATCACACCACCGCCCCTCATGACGACTACCCAACTCGCCAACCCGCCACTGCCGCAGGACACCCTCAGCGAAATCGCTGCTGCGGCTTCTGCCATCGGCTGTGAACTGATCCACGTCGAGCAGCGCGGCGATACCCTGCGCCTGGTCCTCGACCGGGAAGAGGGTGGGGTGACGGTCGACGACTGCCAGCAGGTCTCTCGCGATGCCTCAGCCATTCTCGACCTCGCCGACTTCGGCACCCGGCGCTACACCCTGGAGGTCAGCTCGCCCGGCCTCGATCGGCCGCTCTACAGAGCCCGCGACTGGGAACGCTTCGCGGGTCGGTTGATCAAGCTGAAGTACCGCGACGACGAAGGTCGCAAGTACACGGTCAGAGCGAACATCGAGTCGTTCGACCGCGCGGCAGCCCAAGCCGTGGTCTCGGTTCCTGAAAGCGGCGCCACCATCGAACTCTCTCTATCCCAGGTGGAATCCGCCAGACTCGAGATCGAGCTCTAGACCCCGAGGGCCACGCGGCCCCACTCCCCGACAAGGTTGCCCCGACAAGGTTGCCCCGACAAGCTTCTCTCAAGATCTTCCTGAATCTCCCCAGAACCACCTCAAGCCCCTCCATCAAAGGAAAAGACGGCCATGGCGCAAGCAGAAGCACAGCCCAACATCTACGAAGTCCTCAAGCAAGTCGCACCTGAGAAAGAGATCGAGCTTGATCACTGGGTCGCGGCACTCGAGGACGCGGTCGCATCGGCAGCCAAGAAGCAGCACCGCATCAAAGAGCCGGTGCGCGCAACCCTTGACCCCGCGACTGGCCAGTTCGCCGCCTTCGTCGTGCGTCAGGTCGTCGAGGAGGTCGAGGACCCGGTCGCCGAATGGACCCTCGAGGAGGCGCGCGAACATCAAGCCGATGCCGAAATCGGCACCGAGATTCTGACTCCCCTATCGACCGAAGGCCTGGGACGTATCGCAGCCCAGTCGGCGAAGCAGGTGCTTTACCAGCGCATTCGCGAGGCCGAGCGCGAAAAGATCCACAACGAGTACTTCCCGCGTCTCGGTGAGGTCGTCAACGGAACCGTGCGACGTTTCGAGCGCGGCGACATCATTGTCGACCTCGGGCGCGCCGAGGCCGCCGTACCGCGCCGCGAGCAGTCACGCCACGAACGCTACAGCCAGGGTGAGCGCATCCGAGCGGTCATCGTCGACGTGCACACCCAACCCAAGGGACCCCAGATCATCCTCTCGCGCACCGACCCGCGCCTCCTGGTGCGGTTGTTCGAGATGGAGGTTCCCGAGATCTACGACGGCACGGTGATCATCAAGCAGGCCGTTCGCGCGCCCGGCGAGCGCGCCAAGGTCGCGGTCATAAGCCGCGAGCGCGACGTCGACCCAGTCGGCGCCTGCGTCGGCATGAAGGGCTCGCGTGTCCAGTCCATCATCCGCGAACTGCGCGGCGAGAAGATCGACATCATCGAGCATCACGACGACCTGGTGACCTTCGCCCAGAGCGCCCTCGCGCCAGCCAAGATCACTCGCGTCTCGGTCACCCACCAGGGCGAGCGCCCACACCTCGACGTGATCGTCGAAGACGAGCAGCTATCCCTGGCGATCGGCAAGCGCGGTCAGAACGTGCGCCTCGCGTCGCAGCTGATTGGTGCCGAGATCGATATCAAGAGTGAAACCGACGTCAAGGACGAGGTCGCCGACGCCCTCGCCAGGATGCTGCAGGTCGAGATGACACCCGAGGATGGAGGCACCGCCATCGACCTGACCTCGGCGCCCGGCATCGGTGAAGGCACCGCGCAGGCGCTCGAAGCGGCGGGCTTCGGAGACCTCGAGAAGATCAAGGCTGCCTCACGCGAGGAGCTCGAAGCCGTCGAGGGCATCGGCCCGAAGACCGCCGAGGGTCTCCTGGCCTGGGCAGGCGAGCAGCAGCCAGCGCCCGCGGAGGCGGGCGCCGGCGGGCTCCTTGGCGCTCTCGGAGACGCCATTGACGCCGCCGAACAGGAAGCGGCCGCCACCGCCGGAAGCGGCGGCGACGACTTCCTCGACGCCTTGACCAAGGCGTTTGCAGACGACGACGGCGAAGCGGCCAGCGCCGAAGCGGCGGCTGAGGAGGCCGAACCGGCGGGGGCCGACAAACTGGCCGCCGCCCTCGCGGAGCTCCAGAACGAGAGTGACGAGAGTGACGCCGCCGGCGATGCGGGCGGCGGCGAAGAAGAGTGATGAACCGCAACGCGAAAACCGAATTCCAGAGACGAACCAGCCAGAGACGTACTAGAGAGAGATCCGAGGAAACAGTATGGCGAAGATCCGTGTAGCCGACATCGCCGGCAAGATGGGGGTCCCCGAACAGGACCTCCTGTTCAAACTCCAGTCGATTGGTGTGCGCGTCGAAGGCGACGGGATGGTCGACACTGAGGTCATCAAGGCCTTGCTAACCGGCAAGTCCCTCCCTCAGGCTCCGTCACGCGAAGTGATCGTGCGCGACGAGAAGGCGGCGGCGGCCAAGCCCACCACCCCGCGGCGGCCACCCGGCCGGCGGCCGCCAGCCGGGCCCCAGCTGCGTCCTCAGGGGCGGCGGCGCGCGGTGGTCAACAAAGCCGACACCCAGATCAAAACGATCCCGACGACCCAGCGGCCCGAGCCGCCGCGCCCGGCCAGAACGCAGCCGGCGGCACAGGCGCGCACCAAGGCTCCCGAGCGCAAGCCCGAACCCCGGCGCCCAGACCGCAAGAAGACGCAGCATGAGAAGGCTGCGCGGTTGGCCGAGATCGAGGAGCAGGAGGCCCTGCACGAGTTTCGTGGCGACGTGCGCGAGCTCGAACAGGCCGAAGCGGCCGCGGGTGCGCCGGCACCGCCGCCCGTCCAGCGCGATGACGGCGAGTCGGAGCGCCCGACCAGCCGGCAGAGCCGGCGCGCTGAACGCAAGCAGCGCGACGCCGCCGCGGCCAAGTCCGGCGAGGTGGTTTCCTCGATCGATCCTGCCACCGTCGGGCCGATCACCGTCTCTGAGGGCATGAAGGTTCGTGAACTGGCCGAGAAGCTGGGGATCAAGTCCAAGGAGCTCATCAAGGCCCTCATGAGCCGCGGCATCATGGCCACCGTCAACCACGTTCTCGAGACCGAGACCGCGGTCGAGGTCGCCGAGTCGCTGGGCTTCGAGGCGATGGCCGTGACCTTCGAGGAGCAGGTCCAGCTACGCCAGGACGAGGCCGGCCCGTCGAAGAGCGAAGGCAAGGAACCGCGGGCACCCGTCGTAACCGTGATGGGTCACGTCGATCACGGCAAGACGACGCTCCTCGACACCATTCGATCCTCCAACGTCACCGAGGGTGAGCACGGCGGCATCACCCAGCACATCGCCGCCTACCGCGTCGATGCTGGCGACGGGCGCCCGATCGTCTTCCTCGACACCCCGGGTCATGAGGCGTTCACCAAGCTGCGTGCACGCGGAGCGCAGGTCACCGACGTCGTCGTTTTGGTCGTTGCCTCCGATGACGGCGTCATGCCGCAGACCAAAGAGGCAATCGACCACGCCAAGGCCGCCAACGTGCCGATCATCGTAGCGATCAACAAGATGGACCGGCCCGATGCCAACCCGGACCGGGTCAAGAAGGACCTCGCCGACAACGAGTTGCTGGTCGAAGACTGGGGCGGTGACGTCGTCTCGGTTCCGATCTCGGCGCTCAACGGCGACGGCGTCGACGACCTCAAGGAGATGATCCTCCTGAACTCCGAGATGCTCGAGCTCAAGGCCGACCCCGAACTGCCCGCCCAGGGCGTCGTGATCGAGGCCGAGAAGGTCAAAGGCCGGGGCACTGTGGCAACCATTCTCGTTCAAGACGGAACCCTGCGCGTCGGCGACTCGTTCGTCGCCGGGGCGACATTCGGTCGAGTGCGCTCGATGAGTGACAGTTCGGGCTCGCGGGTCAAAGAGGCCGGCCCCTCCACGCCGGTGCAGGTCGACGGCTTCGACGACCTTCCGGCCGCCGGCGACACCATTCAGGTTGTCGAAAAAGAGTCGGAAGCCCGCGACATCGCTGAGTACCGTGCCTCCGAGCAGCGCCAGCGCGAGCTGGCACCGGTCGCGGGCCGCATGACTCTCGAGTCGCTGTTCGCTTCGATCGAAGAAGGTGAGGCCAAGGAGCTCCCGGTGGTCGTCAAGGCCGACGTGCAAGGCTCGGTCGAGGTACTCAAAGACACCCTTGCCCGCACCTCCACCGACGCGGTCAAGGTCAAGATCATCCACAGCGGCGTAGGAGCCGTCAGTACCAACGACGTGCTCCTGGCTTCGGCTTCGGGCGGCATCATCTATGGCTTCAACGTTCGCCCAGAGCGCCAGGCCACCGAACTCGCCGCCAAAGAAGAAGTCGAGATTCGCACCCACACGGTGATCTACGAGCTCGTCGACGAGCTCAAGAGGGCCATGGCCGGGCTGCTCGATCCAGAGTGGCATGAGGTCGATCTCGGTCGAGCCGAGGTCCGCGACACCTTCAAAGTGCCCAAGATGGGTACCGTCGCTGGCTGCCACGTGGTCGAGGGCGTCATTCGCAGGAATGCCTCGGTGAGACTGCTACGCGACAACGTGGTGGTCTACGACGGCAAGGTGGGCTCGCTGCGTCGCTTCAAGGACGACGCCACCGAAGTGCGCAGCGGTTTCGACTGCGGCATCGGGCTCGAGGCCTACCAGGACGTCAAACCTGGCGACATGATCGAGGCCTACACTCAGGAGGCCGTCCAGCCCACGCTGTAGCTTGCACCGTGTTCTGAGACGTCTCAATCGGCGGATGCAACCCATGATCGTCGGCCTGTCGCAGTTCGAGATCCATATTCCGGGGGCACGCAGCCTCAAAGACAAACGGCGAGTCGTCAGGAGCCTGATGGAGCGCCTACACAACCGCTATCGCATCTCGATCGCCGAAACGGACTTTCATGACTTGCATCAACGGGCCGAGATCGGGCTGGCGGTGGTCGGCAGAAGCAACAGCGAAGTCGACCGTCTGCTCGAGGACCTGCACCGTGCCATCGAAGGCAACCTCGATCTCGTCATCACTCACTGGGCTCCAGAGATTCTCGAAGGCCAGTAGCTGCTTTTTCCCAAACCAGGCGTCTCAGAACCCGGCTCGCCGGGCGCGCCAGACCCCAGGCCACCTCGAACATGAATCATGATCGCCGCATGCAACGCGTTCACGACCTCCTGCGAGCCGAGCTCTCAGTGCTCCTGTCGCGCGAGATCAAAGACCCCCGTGTTGCCTTGACCTCCGTCTCCGAGCTCGACGTCGCCGGAGACCTTTCTCATGCCACCGTGCGCGTTTCGGTCCTCGGAGATGACGAGGAGCGCCGCCTCGACGCGCTCGCCGGCCTCGAGAGCGCGGCCGGCTGGATTCGTCGTCAGCTGGCGCAGCGCCTCGACCTGCGACGGGTCCCGGAGCTCCACTTCGAGCTCTACCGCGGCGCCGAGCACAGCCAGCGAATCGGCGAGCTCCTCGAAGAGAACCTGCCCGACCAACCCGGCGACGAGCACCCCGCTGCGTTGGCGTCTGAGCTGGAAGGAGAGGACCCATGAGTCCACCGGTTCCCACTCCGCAGGCACTGGTCGAAGCGCTCTCCTCGAGCTCGGCCGTTCTCTTGACCAGCCACACCAACCCCGACGGTGACGCCATCGGTTCAGAGATTGCCCTGGCGCGCATTCTTCTGCGCCTCGGGAAACAGGTTACGATCTGGAATCGCGACCCCACCCCCACCGTCTACGCGAACCTCCCAGGCGCCGAAGCGATCTTCGTCGGCGAGGAACCACCCGCCGGTTTCCCGAGCGCCTTCGATCAGACGCTGCTGCTCGAATGCCCGGGCATCGAGCGCTCCGGCCACGAGGCGTTTCTCACCGGTCGCGACCTGCTCAACGTCGACCATCACCTGGGCAACGACATGTACGGCACGGTCGACTGGGTTGACACCGAGGCGCCGTCGGTTGGCGAGATGGTCCTTCGTCTCGCCGACTCCCTGAAGGTAGAGCTCGACGTCGAAACTGCAACCGCGCTCTACCTCACTCTGGTCACCGATACCGGGAACTTCCGTTTCTCGAACGCCACCCCGCGAGCCTTCGAGGCAGCGGGAAGACTGGTGACACTCGGCGCTTCGCCAGAACGAGTTTCGGGCTGGCTCTACGAGAGCCAACCCGTCGGCGCAGTGCGACTGCTCGGTGCCCTCCTACGGAGCCTCGAGCTCGACGCCGATGGCCGCATCGCGACCGTCTGCCTGAGCCAGGAGATGTACCGCGAAGCCGGTGCCAGCCGCGAGGACTCAGAGGGCCTGATCGACTACCCCCGTTCCATCGGCGGCGTCGACGTCGTGGCCTTGATCCGCGAACTCCCCGGTAGCGAGAGCGTCAAGGTCTCCCTGCGCAGCCGCGGCACGATCAGTGTCGAGGAGGTGGCGGTGCGCCACGGTGGTGGTGGCCACCGAAACGCTGCCGGTTGTCGGCTCGATGGAGTCGACCTGGAAGCCGCCCGCAAGCTGCTCGTGCCGCAACTGACGGCCCAGCTCACTGCAGGAAGTGACCCCTCGGCGCGGTCGGCGGGAGGAACCTCCTGATGGGTCGCAAACCACGGTCGAGCGGCCTCGACGGCCTGTTGCTGGTCGACAAGCCGCGCGGTCACACCTCGCATGACGTCGTGCAGCAGGCGCGACGGGCTCTCGGCCAGCGTAAGATCGGCCACTGCGGCACCCTCGACCCGGAAGCCACCGGCCTCCTCTTGTTGACCCTCGGAAGGGGCACCCGCCTGACCCGGTTCCTGATCAAGGCCCCCAAGGTCTACCAGGGCACCATCCGCCTCGGTGCTGCCACCGACACCTACGACGCCGCCGGTGAGATGACCGCCGAAGCGCCGGTCGATGGCATTACGCTGGACGATGTCGATGCCAAGATGGCCGAATTCGTTGGCCTGTACCCGCAAGTGCCACCGCCCTACAGCGCCAAGAAGATCGACGGGCAGAAGTTCTACGAGCTCGCGCGCCGCGGCGATGCCGTCCCTCAGGACGCCGCCGAGGTTCGGATCTACGACTTCGCGCGCCATCCGGGAGCACTCGGTGACCCCGCGCTCCCGGGCACCCCGGACCCGGACGACTCGCTTCCCATCGTCCCCTTCCGCCTGGCGAGCGCCTCGGGAACCTACGCGCGTTCGCTGGCCCACGACCTCGGCAAGAAGCTCGGTTGCCACGCCCACCTGGCTTCGCTACGCCGCATCCAAATCGGCGGCTTCGAGCTCGCGAATGCCACCGAACTCGAGCCACTCCGTCAGGCCGAGGGCGACACCGCTCGGCTGGGAGGAGCCTGGATCCCATTCGACGACATCCCGCTCCCCTTCCAAGGGGTCGCCACCGACACGCGTCAGGAGCGCCGCATCAAGCACGGCCAGACCGTCCTGGTACCGGCTCTCGAAGGTGAAGAGGGCGACTGGGTGCGGCTCTCCGGCCCGCGCGGCGAGTTTCTCGCCGTCGGCACCATTTCCGAGCGCCTGGGCGGCGCCGGAACGGCGGTGGTCCAGCCCCGTATTGTCTTCAAACAGTGATGTTTGACCGACTCTTTGTGTTAATGTCCGTCGCGATAGATAAGAAAGAGAAATCAATAGACAAACTGTGACCTCGAACGAGACCTCAGCTGGTTTCGAGAGGTCGCCACGATCTGAACGAGCCAACAGTTCAGGGCCAAATCACCGGGCCAGCCCATCGGGCCAACCCCTGAGGACGACCAGGGCCGGGCGAAGAGACGCGCCGCCTCCGCCGAACGGCGCAAGGGTCTTCCCCAGGGCCGGGCCGGACTCAGACCAGCGCATCGACGTGCGCCGCTTCTGACCTCGGAAAGATCGCAGCAGGAGTAGAAAAGTTGCCGCAGAACAAGGAAATCAAGCAGGGAATCATCGAGGACTACCGCCTTCACGGAACCGATACCGGTTCCCCTGAGGTGCAGGTCGCCCTCCTCACCGGCCGCATCAACGAGCTCACGGAGCACTTCAAGGCCCACAAGAAGGACCACCACAGCCGCCGTGGTCTACTCAAGATGGTTGGCCGGCGCCGCCGGCTCCTCGACTACATGCGCCGCCAGGACTTCGATCGTTACCGCTCGACCATCGAGCGGCTCGGCCTGCGCAAGTAGACCCACGGTCTCTGATCCTCGGGTTGTGAAAAGGCTCGGCCTCAGGGGGTCCGTGATGGCGCCCGCCGGACCGCTGCCGACGGAAAAATGGCACCCGAACAGCGGGCCCTCGAGCTAGCGGCGCCCCTGAACGAGACCGCTTGAACGCCCGGCCGGGCCCGAGCCCAGGTCTCGAGCCCAGGTACTGTCGCTTCGAGCGCAGGCTGAACGAATCCAGGCCCTTTTCGCCCTCATTCAGGGCACTCCCCTCCCACCGCGCTCAGCAACGCCAGGCGCACCCGCTCACCAGTCCCACGAGGTGCACCGACATGCGTGCACTCCCCAAACGAAAGAAAACGAGAGAAAGAAGTCAGTTCATGAAGTTGAAGAAAGAAATCCAGATCGGCGACGGCAACCTGGTCATCGAAACCGGCCAGATCGCCAAACAGGCCGACGGATCATGCACCGTTCGCCTCGGTGACACCGTCGTCCTGACCAGTGCCTGCATGGCAACCAGCTCGCAACCCCGCGGCTTCCTCCCCCTGACCGTCGAGTACCGTGAGTACTCGGCCGCCGCCGGTCGCATTCCCGGCGGTTTCTTCAAGCGCGAGGGCCGACCGAGCGAGAAGGAGATCATCACCTGCCGGATCACCGATCGTCCGCTGCGCCCCCTCTTCCCCGAGGGCTACTTCAACGAAACCCAGGTCATCAGTTTCGTGCTCTCGGCCGACCAGGAACATGACCCGGACATTCTCTCGATCAACGGCGCCTCGACCGCCCTGGTGCTCTCGAACATCCCCTTCTTCCACCCGATTGGCGCCGTACGCGTCGGTCTCATTGAAGACGAGTTGGTCTTCAACCCGACCAACAGTGAGCGCGACGTCTCCGACCTCGACCTGATCGTCGTCGGCACCGAAGAAGCAGTGGTCATGGTCGAGGCAGCGGCCAACCGTCTTCCCGAAGGTGAAGTGCTCGACTGCATCTTCGAGGGCCACAACGAGCTGCAGAAGGTCATCAACGCCCAGCACGAGATGTTCCGCGAACTCGGTATCGAAAAGCCCGAGTGGGAAACTCCTGAAGCCTTCACCGCAGAACAAAAGGCGACGGTCTCGGACGCGATCTACGTCGATCTCAAGAAGGCCCTCCACACGGCTGGCAAGTTCGAGCGTAAAGACGCCGTCAAGAAGGTCACCGAGCCCTACTTCGAAACCCTGCCAGAGGACGACGACGACCAGAAGAACCTCACCCGCCGCATCATCTCTGACCTCGAAGAAGAGCTCCTGCGCGCATCGGTGATCGAAGACAACATTCGTTTCGACGGTCGCGCCCTCGACGAGGTCCGTGACCTCGAGATGTCGGTCGGCGTGCTGCCGAGAACGCACGGCTCGGCTCTCTTCCAGCGCGGCGAGACCCAGGCCCTGGCGACAGTGACCCTCGGCACCCGTCGTGACGCGCAGATCATCGAAGAGTACGAAGGGGAGACCCACCAGAAGTTCATGCTGCACTACAACTTCCCGCCGTTCTGCGTCGGCGAAGTGCGTTTCCTGCGCGGCCCGGGACGACGTGAAATCGGTCATGGCGTACTCGCCCGCCGCGCCCTGATTCCCGTCCTGCCGCACGAGGAGGACTTTCCCTACACGGTCCGCGTCGTGTCCGACATTCTCGAGTCGAACGGTTCATCCTCGATGGCAACCGTCTGCGCCGGTTCGATGGCGCTCTTCGACGCCGGCGTGCCGATGCTCGACCCGGTGGCCGGTGTTGCCATGGGTCTGATCAAGCGCGGCGACGAGTTTCGGGTTCTGACGGATATCGCTGGCCAGGAAGATCACTACGGCGACATGGACTTCAAGGTCGCCGGCACCAGCGAGGGCATCACCGCCCTGCAGATGGACATCAAAATCACCGGGGTGACCCGCGAGATCATGGGTGCCGCCCTCGAGCAGGCCAAGGCCGGCCGGCTGCACATCCTCAGTGCAATGGAACGGCACATCGGCGGTCCGCGCGAGAACATCTCCGAATTCGCGCCCCGTCTGCACACGATGTTCATCAACCGCGAGAAGATTCGCGACATCATCGGCCCCGGCGGCAAGACGATTCGCGCGATCCAGGAGGAGACCGGCTGCACGATCGAGATCGAAGACGACGGCAAGATCGTCATCGCCTCGCCCGACCAGCCGGCCGCTGACCGTGCCATCCAGATGATCGACCGCCTCACCGAGGTCCCGGACATCGGCAAGGTCTACACCGGTCAGGTGCGACGGGTCGAGAACTATGGTTGCTTCGTCGAGATCCTGCCTGGAACCGACGGTCTCGTCCACATCAGCGAAATGGCGCCCAACCGGGTCGAGAACATCGAAGATGTGGTTGCCGAAGGCGATGAACTGACCGTCAAGGTCATTGACATCGACGGCACCGGGCGCGTGCGCCTGTCGCGCAAGGAGGTCATCATGGCTGACCCGAACTACAACCCGGCCGACTGGCCCGATGCAGCGCCCTCCGAGGGCGGTGGTCGCGATCGCGACGACCGCGGCAGCCGCGGCGGCGGTCGCGGCGGTCGCGGCGGCGGCCGCGGGGGTCGAGGCGGTGGTGGCGGCGGCCGCGGTCGCGGTGGTCGCGGCGGCGGTCGGGGCGGCGGCGGCGGTGGCCGAGGCGGCCGCGGACCCCGTCGGGACTGAGCTTCCGGCGTTTCCGGCCCGTCAGTCCCGTGGAGAGACTAAGGACTCATCAATCTCCTTGGAACTCTTGACAAACACGGGACTTGACAGGTACAAACCACAATATCTAGTATAACTCTCCGGAACGTCCCCGCTCGCACGGTGGATAACTACCCCACGTATTTCCTCAACCACTCGGGGGCTTCAAGGTCATGAGTGATCGCCTGTACACAACAAACCAGCTCGCCAAGCTTTTCGGCGTCGTACCCACAACGGTCATCGACTGGATCGAAGCGGGCAAACTCGAAGCGTTCAAAACGTTGGGCGGCCATCGCCGCATCACGCACGTCGCGGTGCTCGAGTTCCTTCGCAAACACGGGCTACCGAGCCCACCCGCCTTCGCCGAACTGAACCGTAAGGTCGTGGTTCTCGACGACGAACCGGAAGTGTTGAACCTGTTCGGTGGGATCCTTCGCAAGGGTCTTCCTGAGACCGAGGCCATCTTGGTCGACCATCCGGTCGAAGCCTTGATGCGCATCGGCGCCGAGCGCCCCCAACTGGTCGTCTTCGACATCTACATGCCGGACATGGACGGGTTCGAGTTCTGCCGCCGCCTGCGCGAAAGCCTGACGCATCACCTTCGTCTGCTGGCGATCTCGGGCGATTCATCGCAGGAGACGGTGCGCCGTATCCTCGCCGCGGGAGCGGACCGCTTCCTGGCCAAGACCGAGGCCCCCAAGGAGCTGGTCAGAGCCTGTGAAGAGCTCCTCGAAGAGCAGAAGGCGCAGGCTACGAAGTAGGCTCAGAGAGTCAGCCTCAGAGGGATGAGCGGCCGTCGTTTCCCTTTCGGGAGCGACGGCCTTTCTCGTTCCTGAGGCCCGCGCCGAAGCGAGCGATCAGTGAACCGCGATCGGGTCGCCACCATCGTCACCCGGCGGCTCACCCTCGCCGGGTTCGGTCTCATCGGGCTCGATCTCGGTGCGCTGAAAGCGGTACGTCTCGCCGCAGTAGGAGCACTCCGCGTCGAGCGTGCCATCGGCCGACGTCAGCCACTCGCGGTCGTCGGCCGACAGCGCCTGCAGCTTGCGGCGCAGACCCTCGCGTTGACAGGAGCAGGCGTAGCGCAGTTCGCGGTGCTCGATTTCGGTCACCTCGAGGCCGTTGAAGATCGCCCGCATCAACGCACCCGCGCCACCTTCTTCCAGCAAGCGACTGACCGAGCTGAGGGCGAAGACCCGGCGCTCGACTTCAGTGATGACCGAGGAGTCCGTTCCCGGCATGGCCTCGACGATCAGCCCGCCGGCTGCCGCAATGCCCTCCGGGCGTACCAGGACTCCGAGCAGGACCGCCGCGTGACGCTGTTCGCTCTGGTCGAGGAAATGCGCCACGTCGGTGCCGATCTCGCCGTTGGTGAGCTCGACCCGGCTGACCCAGCTCCGGCCATCGGCCTGTTCGCGGCGCACCTCGAGCATGCCCTTCCCGAGCGCCGGGCCGACCCTGAGCTCGGCGCCGGCGCCTTCCCCACTCTCGGCGTGAGGCGCCCCGACCAGTCCTCGCAAAGCACCACTGTCGTCGCACTCGGCAAAGACCCTCGCCAGTTCACCATCGCCTCGCGCGTCGAGTGAGAGGCGGCTGACCCGCTTCATCGACAAGCGCTGCAACAGCGCGGCGGCGGCCAGTGCACGCCCCAGCGCCACCGCAGCGACCGGGCCGAGATCGCGCCGCAGGCGTACTTCCTCGACGATCGCCGTGAGCTCGACGACTGCCCAGCGCAGGCTGCCGTCTGCAGCGAGTCCTACATTGAGTCGCCCCATACCGCCGGGCGAGAAGCCGCCGGTGACGGTTGCGCTGGTCATGGCGTACCGACCCCCTTCTCGGACGCTGCTACCACCGCTGCACGGTAGACCTCGCGCCAGGGCACCTCGGCAGCACGGGCCAGACGACGGCAGTCTTCGAATTCGGGAGCACGGGCGATTTCCCGCCCGCCGAGCACTGCCAGCTTGATGGTCACTGGCCCGTAGGAGGTCTCGACCGTCTGGGTGCTGCGTTCGGCCTCGAGCCGATCGGCCATCGTCCAACGACAGCCGAGACTGCCACTTTCGAGCAGCAGGAGGTGCGCGAGGTGCTCGCGGTCATCGGGCCGGGCGAGCACGCTCACGAGCACTCCGGGACGCCCCTTCTTCATCTGCACCGGGGTATAGAACACATCGAGCGCCCCGGCGTCTGCAAGGCGCTCGAAGAGAAACCCGAAGCCCTCGCCACTCAGATCGTCGATCTGCGCTTCGAGCACCGCCACGCGCGCCGTTGCCGCTGCGCTTGCATGACCGAGGGCGAGCCGCAGGACGTTGGGCTGCGAAGCCAGGTCCCAGCGGCCGAGGCCGTACCCCAGGTTGTCGATCACCATCTCCGGACCAGGAACGTAGCGATCGACCAGGGCGTCGAGGATCAAGGCACCCGTCGGGGTCACCAGTTCGCCCGGCGGCCCCGGCGCGATCGGGACACCACAGAGGAGCGCCGCAGTGGCGGGAGCCGGCACGGGTACGACCCCGTGCTCGGTGCGCACCCGACCACTTCCCACCACGACGGTCCCGCAGGTCACCAGCTTAGGCTGCAGAAACTGCTCGATCGCCAGGGCAGCACCGACAATGTCGACGATCGAGTCGAGGGCACCGACCTCGTGGAAGTGAACTTCATGGATCGAAACGCCGTGGATTAGGGCCTCGACCTCGCCGAGTCGTTCGAACATCGCCACCGCCCGGTCGCGCACCCCCGAAGCGAGACCGCTGGCCTGGATCAGGCTTCTGATCGTGTCGAGGCCGCGGTGTTCATGGTGTTGATGCTCGCTTCGTTCGCTGCTGTGGCGGTGACCATGGTGCCCATGAGCATGACGGCCCCCATGATCGTGATCATGATCACGGGTGGACGCACCGGTGATGACCGTCGCCGCATGATCACCCTGCCAGGAGGGGCCAGAGCTCTCCCGATCGTCGCTTGTTGCCTCCTCGGGGTCGGGACCTTCGAGGGCGCGACCCTTCTCGAGAGCCCGCAGGCGCACTCCCGACACGCCGCCGCGCAGCGCCCGCCGCGCCTCGATCGACAGCTCGGGTATGCCCAGTGAACCCACCGCTTCGGCGAGCAGCTCGGGGGGCATTCCGAGGTCGATGCAGGCGCCCAGGAACATGTCGCCGGCGATTCCAGATGGGCAGTCGATATGAAGAACACGGCTCATGGAACTTGAGACGGTATAACACCCGATCGCCTCTACCAGCCGCCTCGTTCCCGCAGCGACACGTACTGCCCTCCAACTCCCAGGACCAGATGATCGAGGAGCTCTAGACCGACGATCTCGCAGGCCTCGTGAAGGCGACGGGTGAACACCAGGTCCTCGGCGCTAGGCGACGGGTCACCGCTCGGGTGGGTATGAAATAGAACCAGCCCAGCGGCCCCGGCGACGATGCCCTGCGCCAGGATCGCACGCGGTTCCACCGACGTCCGCGTGAGCGTGCCACGGAAGAGCTCACGCTCTCGCAGCAGTCGGTGACGGCTGTCGGTGTAGAGGGCGCCCATCACTTCCTGGTCGCGGCGGCCGTAGCGCAGCAGGAGATAGCGCGCCGCCGCCCCCGCGCGACGGAGATCGGGCCGCGCCAGAAAATCCTCGCGGGCCAGGCGGCGTCCCAGTTCGAGAGCCGCAAGGATGGAGGCGCCCTTGGCAGGCCCGACGCCCGGCCGACAGAGCTCATCGAACCCGGCGTGCTGCAGACCATCGAGCCCATCGACTGCGTCGAGCAACTCGCGCGCCACCGCCTTGGCGGACGCACCCCGATGACCGGTACGGAGGAGAAGCGCTACCAACTCGTCCTCTCCCAGGCGACCTGCGCCATGACGCAGCAAACGCTCACGCGGCCGCTCCTGCTCCGACCAGCTGCTGGAGGCGGGGCTCAGTGTATCGACTCCTCCATGGCCTGCACGGCGCAGAGGAGCCTTGCCGGTCTGGGTGGCTCTCTGGGCCTCGCCCACCCGGCCTTTCTCGACCCTCTGCGCCTCAAGCGCCGACGCCCTCACCGGGCCATGACCTAAGGTTCTCTTCTCGTTCATCTTCGACTCCCTGGTGCGAACTGTCGAGATCGGCTTCGTTGCACCGCACCAACAACGAACCGAAGCCCGAGGGGTCTCCTGTGACCTCTCTCAGCTCCTGAGACGCAAAACACCGGCAAGACCTTGCACGACGGTCCCATGCGTCTGTCACTCCCACCCGACCACCGGCCGAAGGGGGCGTATGCTGTCTGCTCAGCGCGCTGGACGTTTCGGCGCCCCAACCACCTAGGAAACAGAGTCCTCCCATGTCGCGACCGAACCACTCTCTTCTGCCAGATCGATCGGAGATCAGCTTTCTCGGCGACGACCTGAGACGAGTCGCGCGTTGCGACTGCCGTTACGCCCTGGTTCCGGTGCCATGGGAGGCGACCGTTTCGTGGGGAACCGGAACCGCGGACGGACCGCGGGCGCTCCTCGATGCGTCCCAGTACGTCGAGCTCTGGGACGAGGAACTGCGCACAGAGGCCTGGACCGCTGGGATCTACACCTATTCGCCCATCGCCCTTCCACCGATCGAGGAGGAGCTTCCCGCGCACCACGAAGTCGTGTGGGCTGCGGTCGAAGCGATCCATCGGACGGCTGCCCACATCCTGGCAGAGGGGCACCGAACCCTCTTTCTCGGTGGTGAGCATGGCATCACGCCGCCGCTGGTTCGCGCCGCCCTCGAGCACTTCGGTGATCTGGCAGTGGTGCAGTTCGATGCCCACGCCGACCTGCGTCAGACCTACCACGGTACGCCCTGGAGTCACGCCTGCGCCATGGCCAGGGTGCGTGATCTCGGGGTCGAACACCTCGCGGTCGGCATTCGGTCACTGACTCCTGAAGGCGCCCGGCGTATCGACGATGAGGGCTTTCCTGTCCTTTGGGCCGATCCACTTCTGCTGCCTCCCAACGAGCTCGAAGAGCGCTTCCGCGAGGCCCTCAAAGCGCTTCCCGAGTCGATCTACCTGACCTTCGATGTCGACTGGTTCGATCCGAGCGAGCTCCCAGCCACCGGCACTCCCGAGCCCGGCGGAGGCGACTGGTTTGGCGCCCTGCGCCTGCTGCGCATTCTGTTCGAAGAGAAGCGCGTGGTCGCCGGCGATGTGGTCGAGCTGGCACCCCACCCGGAGCACGCCGCCAGCGACTTCCTGGTCGCCAAACTGGTCTACAAGATGATTGGCTACTGGCAGAAAACCCGGCCCTCTGTGTAGGGACAGCGGCGCTGCTAGACTCCCGCGCGCCATGACTTCCGAAGAGCCGCCAGAGGATTCCGTCACCGACGCCCCCACCGAAGGTCCGCAGACAGAAGGCCCACAGACTGGCGGCCCGCGGACTGGCAAGCCCTTCGAGGACGCGACCCTCTCAGGGACTCTCGACCTCCGGCAGCCGATGACCGAGGAGTGGCCGCTCCTTCGCGGCCCGGGCAGTCGTACCGAGGAGTTCTTCCGCGCCTGCCGCATCTTCGCCGAGTTCATTCGCGGCTTCCGCGCCCTGCACTTCATCGGTCCTTGCGTCACCGTCTTCGGCTCGGCCCGCTTTGAACAGGACCATCCCTACTCCCTCCTCGCCGAGCGCACCGCGCAACGCGCCGCCGAAGCCGGCTACGCAGTAATGACCGGCGGCGGTCCCGGCATCATGGAGGCGGCCAACCGTGGCGCCAAGCTGGGTGACGGTGTCTCGATCGGCTGTGGGATCCAACTGCCCTTCGAAGAGGCACAGAACGAACACATCGACATCTGGGTCAAGTTCAACTACTTCTTCGTGCGCAAAGTCATGCTGGTGAAGTACTCGCAGGCATTCATCGTCATGCCGGGTGGCTTCGGCACCATGGATGAGATCTTCGAGACAGCGACCCTCATTCAAACGCGCAAGATCAAGGAGTTCCCCCTGATCCTGATGGGCTCGGAGTATTGGAAGCCTCTGCTCGATTTCCAGCGCAACGTGATGGTCAAGGACCTGACCATCAGTCCCGACGACCCCGATCGTTTCTTCGTCACCGACTCGCCGGAGGAGGCTCTCGAGGCCATTCGTCGCGGCAGTCGCTGGTACGGCAAGGAGTTTCGCAAGCAGGCTCGCCAGCTCGAGCTGTTCCGCAAGAAGCAGAAGCGCTGACACCACCTCCCAGCCCATGCCCTGCCATCGGCGACGGGCGCTTCTGGGCGCCGACGATCACCAGAGGCCGACCCACGGTCCGATCAGCGCGGAAAGCACCACAACCGCGACCAGTGCCGCGAGGTTGAGCCACAGACCGGCACGTACCATCTGCGGAATGGTGATCTCGCCTGATCCAAAGACGATCGCGTTCGGCGGCGTCGCCACGGGCATCATGAAGGCGCAACTCGCCGCTAGCACCATCGGCACGAGCAGCCGCATGGGCTCGATTCCCACACCCTCGGCGACCGCCGCGACGATGGGCATGAACGTCGCGGTGGTGGCGGTGTTCGAGGTCATCTCGGTCAGACCCATCACCGCCGCTGCCACCGCCATCACGAAGATCATCGGTGGCGCCTCACCGAGCCCGGCGAGACCACGGCCGACAAAGCGATCGACGCCGGTCAGAGAGACCAGCGCGGCGAGACTGAGGCCGCCGCCGAACAGCAGCAGAATCCCCCACGGCAGGTGGCGAGCGTCGCGCCACCGCAAGACGAAGTCGCCGCGTTTGAGGTCGAGCGGCCAGGCGAAGAGAACCAGGGCAGCCAGCATGGCGATTCCAGAGTCCGAGACGCCGGCAAACAGCCGCTCTCCTCCGATCTCGACAGCGGCGAGGCGCGAGCGCGCCATCCACAGGAACGCGGTGGCCACAAAGACCGCCAGCACGATGCGCTCGGGACCACCGATCGGCCCGAGGCGGTCCAACTCGCGGCGCACCAACTGGCGTCCACCAGGAATCCGCTCGACCTCGGGCCGGTACAGACGGCAGACCAACCACCAGGTGAGCGGCAACATGGCTACAGCGATCGCCAGGCCGAGCGGCAACCAGGCACCGAACGCCAGGTCGATGCGGTACCGGTCGGCGGCGAAGCTCGCCAAGAGCGTGTTCGGCGGCGTACCGATCAGGGTGGCGGTCCCCCCGATCGACGCCGCATAGGCCATGCCGAGCAGGAGCGCAATCGCGAACCGGAAGGGCTCACCCTCGACCGGAGCCGCGCCCTCCTCCTCGAGCCGTTGGCGCACCAGCGCGATCACCGAGAGGGCGATCGGCAGCATCATGACGACCGTCGCCGTGTTAGAGATCCACATGCTCAAGAACCCGCTCGCGAGCATGAAGCCGAGGACCATGAAGCGTGACCGTTCGCCCACCATCGCCACCGTGGCGAGGGCAAGCCGACGATGGAGACCATGACGCTGCATCGCCAGCGCCAACATGAAGCCACCCATGTAGAGAAAGATCAGGTGGTTGGCGTAGGGACTGGCCGCCTCTTGAATCGACACCTCCCCAGCGGAGAGAAGCGGCACGGCCGCAAGCGGCAAGAGAGCCGTGGCGGGAACCGGCAGCGCTTCGGACAGCCACCAGACGGCCATCCACACCCCCACCGCAGCCACCACCCGACCCTGGTGTTCGAGCCCCGAGACGATCTCCCCAGAGGGCGCGAACTGCGCCTCCGGAATCAGCACATAGACCAAAAGGGCCAGGAGTGGGCCGGCCGCCAGTCCGGCGTGGTTCAACCAGCGCGTCCGATCAGACGCCGGCCCCTCGTGGCTCAGCTCTGCCCCGGCTGCTGGAGCCACGGCTTACGCTCGAAGTAGCTGTGGGTGAGCTTGGCCACCACCCCGGAGAGCATCAGCACGGCAAGCAGGTTGGGGAACGTCACGATCCCCAGAGCGACATCGCCGAGTGTCCAGATGAACGCCAGACTGATGATCGAGCCCAGGAAGTGCATGACGATGTAGATCACCTTGTAGGGCAGGATGGCCTTCTTGCCGAACAGGTAGTTGGCGCAGCGGTCGCCGTAGTAGCTCCACGAAATCGCCGTTGAAATGCCAAACAAGATGACCGAGAGGATCACCACATAGTGGCCCCAATCTCCCAGCGGGCTCAACCCACGACGGAACGCCGCCTGGGTGAGGGGGGCGCCGGTCTCGACCGCCAGACCGTGCACCGCCGGATAGACCGAACCGTCGGTGTGAACGGCCTCTCCGCTGTCGATCTTGATGGTGCCATCGAAGGGCACCATCATGGCGGCGTCGACGAAGACCTTCTCGACCATCACTTCGTGCCAGGCCAACGCGACGTCCCCGACCACCTCGCCGCCCTCGAAACGCATCTCGGTCGGCTGGTCGACGTCTGTCCACTCGCCGCCCGCGAGGCTGACGTAGGAGGCGTCGCCGCTGCCGATCGGCATCTCGGTCGGAAAGCGGTCATCCCAGACCCCAGTGGTGAGGATGACGAAACCGGTCAGGCTGCAGATGACGATGGTGTCGATGAACGGCTCGAGCAGAGCGACGACACCTTCTGAGACCGGTTCGTCGGTCTTGGCGGCCGCGTGCGCGATGGGCGCCGAACCCTGGCCCGCTTCGTTCGAGAACAGACCGCGACGTACGCCCCACATCATGGTCATCAAGAAGGCGCCAGCGCCGGTCCCGGCAACGCCGGCACTCGGGTTGAAAGCCTCGCGAAGGATGAGCGCGAAGGTCCCCGGCAGCTCGGCGAAGTTGAGCAGCAGAATGATCAGCGCAGCCACCGTGTAGATCGCCGCCATCACCGGCGCCAGAATGCTGGTCACCCGCCCGATGCGGGAAATGCCGCCGAGAATGACCGCCGAGACGATGCTGGCCGTGATCAGGCCGCAGATCCACACCGGAACGCCAAATTCGGTGTTGACCGCATCGGCAACGGTGTTCGACTGCACCCCGTTGCCGGTCAGGAACGAGGTGACGATCAGCGCGCCGGCAAAGAACATCGCCAGGGGTTTCCAGCCCAGGCCTTTCTCCATGTAGTACATCGGCCCGCCCGAGACGGTGCCTTCCCACCTGGTGGGGTCCTTGTCTGGACCCTCGACGACGCGGTAGTGCTGCGCCAGGGTGACCTCGGAGTATTTGAGCCCCATGCCGATGAAGGCCGTCACCCACATCCAGAAGAGTGCACCGGGCCCGCCAAAGTGAATCGCGATCGCGACGCCAGCGATATTGCCGATGCCAACAGTTGCCGAGAGCGCCGTCGTCAGCGCCTGAAAGTGCGAGACGTCGCCAGGCTCGTTGGGGTCGTCGTAGCGACCGGTGGTGACCCCGAAACCGTGTGCCAGGCGGCGCACCTGCGGAAAGCCGAGGCGAAACATCAAGAAGATGCCGGTACCCAGGAGGGCAATCACCAGGAGGGGAATCGACTGGTCGCCAACCGGGATCCCGAAGTTCCAGACGTAGTGTTCGAGGGTTCCGACGATCGACTCGAAGGTCTGCATACTCGCTTCCTTCCCGCGCTGCCTCAAACGAAGAGCGCGCACTGGAACCGGCGCGACGACGGTCGCCGGGTCCCGCTCTTGGGTTGTGAAATGGTGTGAAGTTGCGGGATTTATAGCACGCCGAGCGCGCCCAGGACGTGGCGGTAGAAACGACGGCGCCAGCCGTGAAGCGGCGCTTCTGACGACTCGCGGTAGCCCAGGAGAACGACGGTCACCCTCGGCCCGGGGTCGTGCCACACACTGCCGCCCACAAAGCCCGTATGGCCGAACGACCCCGCCCTGAAGGGGCTGGCCTCGCCGCGGGTCCGCCGACGCTCCCAACCCAGCGCGTAACGTCCTGGAGGTCCTCGAAGCGCCCGGTCGACGGTCGCGGGCCTGAGCGCGCCGTTCGCGCCGCCGGTCGCCGGCGCCTCTGTCCAACAGCCGACCAGGCCGGCGACGTCGGTGACCGTGCCGAAGAGCCCGGCGTGGCCGGCGGGCCCGAGAAAGCGCGCGTTTCCGTCTTGAACCTGACCCGAACGCGGCGGCCCGAGCGGTTCGATCTCGAGGCCGAGGCCGGCGGCCAGGCGAACCTCCTGATCGGTATCGATCGGACTCGCGAGACTCGGCGCCCCAGGGGTGGCACGCGTGCGGAAGTGGGCCCCGGTCGCCGCCAGCGGATCCTGGCTTTCGGCAGCGAAGATCTCACCCAGGGCACGGCCGGTTGTGTGCTCCAGGAGCACTCCTGCCAGGATGTACGACAGGTCGCTGTAGGTCCCACGGCGTCCTCCCAGCCACTCGCCACCCAGAAGTCGAGCAACAGCCTGCCTGGGCCCCTCTGTGAGGGCGTAGAGGGGTACCCAGGGCAACAGCCCTGCCCGATGGCGCAGGAGCTCTCCCACCGTGCGTCGACCCAGCGCGGCAGAGAGCGCCAGCGGAGCATCGGTCTCTTTTCCAGGAACCTCAGCCAACGGCTGGTCGAGTTCGAGGTCGCCGGCCTCGACGACGCGCAGGAGGGCAGTCGCCACGAAGGGTTTGGTGATCGACGCCAGATCGAAGACCTGGTCGGGACCTTGCGCCGCGCCGGCGGCACCCTGCCAGACCAAGCGCCCGCTTTGTTCGACCCGCAGAGCGACCGATGTCCACGGGCCAGCGGCGGTGAGCTCCGCGAGCGCCCTGGCCCAGGGGGTCACCGTGGCCCTCCGGTGGGGATCTGGCGGCTGACGATCCTGAGATTGTCTCGGCCGATCGCCAAAAGGCTAACCCTCCCAAGGCCACCCTTGCTAAGCTGGGGCTTCATCATGGAGCGATTCGGGAAATACGAGATCCTGGAGAAAATCGGCGAAGGCGGATTTGGGATTATCTACAAAGGCTATGACCCGCTCATCAAGCGGACGGTAGCCATCAAGACCTGTACCTCCGATGATCCGGAGATCCGTGACCGCTTCTTCCGCGAAGCGCAGATCTCGGGCAACCTGCAGCACCGCAACATCACGATCGTCTACGACTTCGGGATGGAGCGCAACATCCCGTACCTGATTCAGGAGTACCTGGGCGGTGAAGACTTGCATCGCAAGATCCGCCGCGGCGAGCAGATTCCCTTCGGAACGCAGCTCCTGCTCCTGATCCAGGCAGCGCGCGGTCTCCAGCACGCCCACCAGAACGGCGTCGTCCACCGCGACATCAAGCCCAGCAACGTTCGCATCCTCGACGACGGGGTGGTCAAGATCATGGACTTCGGCATCGCCAAGGTGATGTCGAGCGAGGCCCTCACCCAGACCGGCGAGACCATTGGCACCGCCGCGTACCTCTCACCGGAACAGATCCGCGGTGAAGACATCGACCATCGGGCCGACATTTTTGCCTTCGGCACCCTCGCCTACGAGCTGATCTCCGGCCAGCGGGCGTTCGTCGGCGAGAACCCGTCGACGGTGCTCTACCAGGTCCTGTCGGCCGAGCCGCCAGCGCTCTCGAGCGTCGCGCCGCTCTGCCCGCCGGCGATGGAAGCGATCGTCTCGCGCTGCCTCGAGAAGAACCCTGAGCGTCGCTATCCCGATTGCGGTCAACTCCTCGCCGATCTCGGAGCGCTGCTCGATCTCGGCGATGCGCCCCCCGCCGGGGTCACGGTCACCGGGTCGATCATCGCCCCGCCCTCGGCTCGTCCGTTGTCGGGCTCGATCCACACCGGCGCCACCATGCCTTTGACCCCGCGTTCGGCGACCGCGCTCGATGAGATACCCCTGGAAGGCTTCGGTTCTGCGCCCGACACCGATGTCCATCCCAGCCGCTCACGCACCCTTGGCGTTCTGATGATGTTCCTGGTCGTCGCTGGCCTCGGTGCCGGTTCGTGGTGGTACTCGAAGGGCTATCGCCCCTCCTGGATACCCGCCACCGGCGCCAGTGCTGCCGCGACCGTTGACGCCGCTGACGGGCTGGCGCCGGCTAGCGAGGCGCCGCCCCCAGCCATCCGCGGGACCCAGCTCGCCGACGGCCTTCCTGGAGACGACGCCGACCCTCATGGCCAGCTCGGCCAGGACGACCGCGCCGACCTTGCTGCGCGCGCACCCGAAGGCCAGGTCTCGGAAGGCCAGGTCTCGGAAGGCCAGATCTCGGAGGGCCAGGTCTCGGAGGGCCAGATCACCGAAGATGAGCGGCTCGCGCGGTCCACCGAGCAGCCCGAAGGCAGTCACACCGAGGCCGACGTTTCTGGGACCGACAGCGGTCAGGGCTCGTTTCGGCTCGTCGCGGCCTCCGACGCCGCCAGCACGAGAAGCGCCGCCGGCAGCGATCAGCAGCCGTTCGAGACGGTGGCCCTCGAACCGCTTTCCGAGGCGCCGCCCCCGGCCCGGCCGGCGACAACTCCTACGATTCGCGAGACCCAGGCGTCGTTCCGGGGCTTCCGCGAAACATCGAAACCAGGCGAGACGGCCAGCCAGCTGGAATTTGTGGCCACCCTTCCTGCCTTGTTGACCGTGCGGCAGAGCCCCGGGTCGAGGCCGGTCTGGGTCGTCGCCAATGGTCAGGCAATCGGCTGGACCCCGCTCCAGGACACCCAACTCGAGCCCGGAAACTACGACGTCGGGCTCTACGCCAGTCCCGATGATTCACAATCTCTATACCGTGAACCCGTGCTTCTTCGGCCCGGATATGTCAAGGTTCTCACCTTCGACACCGGACGCCAGCTTCTGGCGGTGTCGGAGCGAGCGTGGGATGGCACCCCGGGCACCGGTCCGGGGGCATCCGAGCCCTGAGAGGGCTCTGTTCGATACCTCCTCCCACGTTCGTCCCGCAGGATCGACGAGTCCTTCGTCTTCTGCGCCCCGGCAGTCCGCCGCTCTCTACCCGCCCCGTCCCCTCCTCGCCCTTTCATCCCCTCCCTATCCCCCTTCCCCATGATCGAGCTCACCTTCAAAAGGCGCCATCGCAGAGCGCCCCCAACACTCGTCGCCGGCCTGCTCCTCGCCTTTCTCATGACCGAGGCACCAGTCCTCGGCCAGGCTCCGACCACCGGCGCTGGCAACGAATCCCCCGCACAGCTCGCTCGGCGCGCCGCCGAGCGCTTCGCCGAAGATGACCTGCCCGGGGCGGTCGACTTCTACCGGCGCGCCGCGGCTGCCACCCGCGATATGAACGAACGCGCCAGCCTGCTGATCAACGCGGCCTGGCTCGAGCACCTGCAAAAGAAGAGCGAGAGCGCCTCGATCCTGCTTCGTCAGGCGCGCTCGGCCGCTCCCGACTTCCCGTTCGAACGATCGCTCTACGGCGCCGACTTCGTCGCGATGTGGGAGCAGGGCGCCGTACGGCGCGTTGACCAGCGGCGCCGAGACGTTCTGCTCCTCATTCAGCAGGCGGTCCAGGCGATGACCAACGACCAAAACACCACCGCCCGCGACCTGCTCGATCGCGCGCTGCAGATCGATCCCAACGACTCCACAGCGCTCTACAACCGGGCACTGGTCGACGTACGCCTGGGTGAGTCAGAACTGGCGATCGCCAGGCTGCAGCAGATCATTACCGCCGCCAACGCCTCGCGCATCGAGATCTCGAGTGTGCTGCTCGGTCGGACTCTCAACGAGCTCGGCGCCCTGCAGCTCGAAGCCGAGCTGCCCAGCGAAGCGATCGTCCAGCTCGAACGCTCCGTCGACCTGGCACCCGAGAACGGTGCGGCCTGGAACAACCTGGGCCTGGCACGCGAGCAGCTCGGGCAACCCGATCGCGCCGTCGTCGCCTACCGCGCCGCCATCGAAAGGCTCGGCGACCAGGCGACGTTGATCGCCAACCTGGGCCGCGCCCTGCGTTTGACCGGCGACCTGACCGGCGCCATCGACCGCCTGGTGCGCGCCACCGAGACCGACCCGCGAGCGGCGAGCGCCTACTACGAACTCGGCCAGGCGCGTCTCGACAAGAAACAACCCGACCTGGCAGTGGCCGCCTTCGACCGCGCTCTCGACCTCGGCCTCGTTGACTCACAGAAGGTCCTCGCCCTCAAGTACCTGGCGCGCGCGCGCTACGAAACGAAGAGCTGGGATCTGGCTGCCAAGGCTGCTCGCGAGGCGACCGAGATCGAGGCATCAGACCCGGCCGTCTGGAACTACCTCGGGATGGCCGAGCGCCAGCTCGGCAACTTCGACGAAGCGGTCAACGCCTTGACCCGTGCCACCAGCCTCGCCCCCGATCGCGCCGACCTGGCGAACAACCTCGGCGACGCCTACTTCGCCGATCGGCGCTACCGCGAAGCGCAGAGCTCCTTTCAGCGCGCGCTCGACCTCGACCCAGGTTTTGGCGCTGCCGAGCGCAACCTGGCCCTGGTGCAGGCCCGCCTGGCGGCGGCGCCGCCGACCGACCGGGTCGCCAAGGCCAACCGCCGGCGGGCGGGTGAAGTGGTCGAAGACAACAGTCGTCGCGGACGGCGGGGCAAGAAGAAGCGCGGCCAGACCAGCGTGCCACCCTTCGCGCCCGGGGTCGAGTTTGCCGACGGACGACACCCCGAAACCGATCTGGCTGCGGTGCGGGTGCGCAAGGTCGAACCACAGGGTCCCGCTGATCGCGCCGGCATCAGGCCGGGGGACTTCATCCTGCGCTTCGAAGGTGCCCCCATCAACAGCGCCACCGAGCTCGCACGATTGTTTCGCGCCATCGTTCCTGGTGCGACGGTGTCGATCGATCTCTACCGCGGCAACACCGCAACGCGAGTCGAGATCTCGCGCGCCGCGCGCTAGCGCGTCTCGACCCCTCGCTCAGCCAACGCCTCGACATAGGCTCGACGGTAGCGCCCGGCGATGTGGGTCCAGGTGAGCTCGGAGACTGCCCGCGCCCGCCCATTGGCACCTTGTTCCCGACTGCGCTGGCGGTCGTTGAGGAGTGGCACGATGGCTTCGACCAGGGCACGTTGATCGCGCTCTGGAACCAGGCGGCCGTTCACCCCATCCTCAATGGCCAGGGGAATACCACTGATGCCGCTGGCCACGACCGGCAGACCGCTGGCCATCGCCTCGAGAATCACGTTGGGGAGGCCATCGACATTGCCCGCCTGATCGTGCACGGCGGGCAGAACGAAAACGTTACTCCCGCGGTAGAGGTCTGGTAGGACGTCGCGCTCGACCATGCCGGGGAAATGGACACGATCGGCGTCCTTGGCCGTCGCCCGGCGAAGCTCCTCGAGCAGGTCTCCCCCGCCCGCAAGCACCACATGCGCCTGGGGACTCTGCGCGAGAATCTCGGGGAGCGCGCCAGCGAGCACATCGAAGCCCTTCTTGGCCGCCATTCTGCCCACCGTCAGAAGGACCGGCGCCTGGTCGTCGATCCCGAGCTGCCTTCGCCAGTTGCAGTGCGGAGGGGTCCCGGGCGAGGAGGGGCTGAAGGTCTCGATGTCGACCCCGTACGGAATCACCCGGTCGATCCGGTCACCGGTCTCCTGGGCGAGAGCCGCGACCCGTTCGACCAGTTCTGGCGAGCAACCGGTCATCAGGGCACACCGACCGAGGGTTCGCGCCACGACGCTTCGAACACCCACCCGCTCCGCCAGGAACACATCACTACCGTGCAGACCCACTGCCAGGGTCGGGCGCTCGGCAGCGCGTCGACCGAGGAGCGCCGCGACGGCGACCGGGCCGTTGGGCACCACCCAGTGCGCATGCACCAGGTCGACCGGGCGCTTCTCCTGCTGGCGTTCGGTGAGGAGGGCGCGTAAGGCGCAAGCGCCAGCCAGCCCGTAGAGCGGCGCCACCATGCCGGCGAGCGGCCGCACCGAAACGTCGGCGGCCAGACTGCGACCGTAGCCGAGGGTCTCGTAGCGTTCGGGGGCATAGCGAAAGGTACGCACCTCGATGCCGTACTCTTGCCAACGCGGCTCCAGGCCCGTGGTATGCGGTGCCAGCACGGTCACTCGGTCTCCGGCTGCAACCAGCGCGCGCGCCAGGTCGCGAATGAAGGGACCGGCGGTGTCCTCGGCATAGCGCGGCCAGGTCTGAGTCAAGAAGACCAGCTCGAGCGAGCCCCGAGGCATCGAAGTGGAGTCCCGCTCCCGGTTCAGTCGAGCCACTCGCGAACAGAGTAGCTGTCGCGACGGCGGAAGCTCTTGAAGGTGATCATCTCGCCGATCAGACCGGTGCTCAGGAGCTGCAGGCCGAGCAGGATCATCAATACGCCAAGTAGGAGGAGTGGGCGTCGCGACAGGGGTTCGCCATGCATCCAGAGCCAGGTCAACCACAGGCAGATCAAGGTCCCGCCCGCAATGCTGAGCACCCCGACCGGCCCAAAGAGGTGCAGCGGACGGCGGGTGTAGCGGGTCAAGAAGAGGACCGTGATCAAGTCGAGCGGCCCTTTGAAGGCGCGGTCCCATCCGTACTTGCTGACCCCATGGCGGCGGGCGTGATGTTTGACCGCCAGCTCACCGACACGAAAGCCCTGCCGAGAAGCCAGAACCGGTATGTAGCGGTGCAGGTCGCCGTACACTGCGACGTCATCGACGACCGCCCGGCGGTAGGCCTTGAAGCCACAGTTGAAGTCGTGAAGGTCGACCCGCGCCAGTCGACGAGTCGCCCAGTTGAAGAGCCGTGATGGGAGCTTCTTGCCGAGCAGCGGATCGCGCCGGTGTTGCTTCCAGCCTGAAACCAGATCGTACTGGTCTCCTTCGAGCATCTCGAGAAAACGCGGAATCTCCGCCGGGTCGTCCTGGAGGTCACCGTCCATGGTGATGACGATCTCACCGCTGGTCATCTCGAACCCCGCCGAGAGCGCCGCCGCCTTCCCGAAGTTTCGGCGCAGGCAGAGGAGTTTGACCCGCGGATCGCTCTCATGCGCGGCACGGATGCGTGCCGAGGTGGCGTCACGCGAGCCGTCGTCGACAAACACGATCTCGAAGCGCACACCTTCCTCGTCGAGAACTGCCGCGACGGCGCGAGCGAGTTCCAGGACGGTGTCCTGCTCGTCGAGCACTGGCACGACGACCGAGACGTCGAGCGGCGCCGCTGCGGATCCCTGCCCTACCTCGTGCTCACCAGGAACACGTTCCGTCTTCAAGGTGGTGGCGGGCGCTGCACGCGAAGAGCCTCTGCCACTGGGGAACGCGGCGCCAGGAGACGGGGACGAAGGCGACGACCGGGTAGCCGGATCGCCGTCCTGTGCTTCGGTGACTGGCATGGTAAAAAGCTCCACTCGAAGTCTATCTCCATCCACGGTGGCCGGCACGTTGACCTGTTGCCGCCCAACGGGAGCCCGATCGGGATGCGATCGGGCTCACGACATCAGGCGGTGATAAGAGCTCGCCGTCGAGGTCATCGGCTCAACGCCCAGCTCGTGCGCGAGCACACCGCGTAGGCGCTCGTACTGTTTGCGCACCAGGTCGCGGCGCCCCCGGTCGGCGTAGATCCGCATGATCGCCAGATGCACGACCTCCTGAATGGGATCGGCGCTCAACACCGAGCGGAAGGCGTCTTCGGCCTCAGTCAGGCGACCCTCGGCAAAGTACGCCTCCCCCAGGCCGCGCAGGGTGTCGAGGTAGAGGCGCTGTAAATCGTCGCGGCGTTCCTCGATCCAGCGCCCTTCGAAACCCTGAAGGAAGGGTCCGGAGTAGGAACGCCAGGCGTTCTCCCAGGCTTCGAGGTCGGGCGTCGAACCGGCGACATCGAGGCCTTCGATCGGCCGCCCGAGCAACGCCGCGCGCTCGAATTCGAGCACGTCGATTCGCCAGTCGACCTCCGGGTTGAGCCGGTAGACACCCGAGCGCAGGATGACGGTGGGCTCGGTCTTCGAAAGGGTCTTACGCAGCAGGCTGACCGTCGGGTGAAGGTTCTTCTTGATCTCACTGGCCGACGCTCCCGCCCAGAGAGCCTCGATCAACTCGTCGCGTCCCGCCGCCAGACCGGGACGTGAGGCCAGAAAGGCGAGCATCAAGAACGAGCGCTCGAGCGGCCACTTCAAATCGATGCGGTCACTCCCCTCGATCCGCCAGAGCGCTGGCGTACCGAGCAGCTTGAGCCGGAAGGCCAGGCGCCCCTGTCGCTCCTCGAGGCTGGGCGCGGACCGCGTTCTCTGGCGAGGTGCCTCCATAGCCCCCTCGCCGGCGGCTCCGCGACCGCCGACCGACTGTTGGCGTTCCGCCAGGGCCAGGGCGGAGACCACAGGACGTGGCAGCCGCAGTCCATCGCGATCGTGGATGACCAGCTCACGATCGCTCACGACGGTCGGTAGGCGACCGACCAGGTCACCGCTGAGCCAGGTGGGCTGGCGCGGTTCCTGTCCGCGCACGGTCGCCTCCGACACCGCCCGCCTCAAGACGTCGACTTCGGCCGGCGGAAACTCCGACAGGACCTCGAGCTCAATGAACGCGGCGACTGCCGCACGCCGGAGAACCCGGTCGTTCTGGTATTCGAGCAAGATCTCGAGCACCCGGTACCAGCCGTCACTCGCCTCACCGAGGGCAACGGCATCGTCAACACTGAGGGGCGGATCGACGAGGTGACGGATCTCGTTCGCCGAGAGCAGAAACTCGAAGGGTGAAACTCCAACGGCCCCGAGCCCTGTGCGTTGCGCGTCGGCGAAGGCGCGCGCCGAGGCGCTTGCGACGAGGAGCGTTTGATGCGGACTGAGCTCTCGAACCGACGCCTGCCAGCGCTCCGGCGCCACCCCGTCGGCGACCAGCCAACGCGGCGCCAGATCGCCGGTGTAGGCCCGCAGGCGCTCAGGAGCCTCCTGATCGAAGTCTGCCGGGCGCAGACCCTGAACGCCCCCGCCGCCCTCCTGGGCCAGCCAGGCGAGAAACCGCCGGGCGCCGCTGCCCGGCCAACCGCGCAGCACGATGAGGGGTGCCGAGAGGCCCTCGAGACGGGCCCGGAGACGGGAGAAGTACGGGAGTTCCAGAGACGCAGACATCGGCACAAAGGGAGCGGGTGGAGAGACTCGCGGGAGGGGGCCTCGGTGGGAACCCGCCCATGGAGCAGTTCAAGAATACTTCAGGGATTCTTCAGGAATCCATTCCTCAAGCATAATCCCCCGGTGACCGATCCCGTCCCCACTGGTTTCCAGATCCCGGCCTACTGGAGCTCCGCCCACTCACCAGACAGGGCGGGGGCCCAGCGACGGCCTCCCGGACGCCGAGAGGCCCTCATTCTCGCCGTTGGGCTGCTGCTGCCCCCCCTGGGAGCCTTCTTCTATTTCGTGGTTCTCGATGGCAGCTCGTGGTCTGGACTGGCCTATGCCGCCTCGAAGTGCCTCCAGTTCGCCCTTCCCCTGTTGATTCTCGGCTCACTCCTCGGCGACCGCCCTTCGTCACGACTCGAGCGTCGGCCGTCGATCGGTACGGGCCTGGCAGTCGGACTCCTCCTCGGCCTGCCGCTCATTCTGTTCTACGAGACCATGCTGCGCGGCGGCACCCTGGCGAGCCGCGTTGGCGACATGGTGCTCCTGAAGATGGACGACTTCCGCGTGACCGAGCCGCTCCCCTATCTCCTCATGTCGCTCTTTCTGAGCTTTCTGCACTCGGGCCTCGAGGAGTACTACTGGCGGTTCTTCGTCTACGGTCGCCTGCGTCGCTTCGTACGCTGTGTGCCGGCCATCATGATCGCCTCGGCCGGCTTCACCTCGCACCACCTGCTGGTGATGGCGGCCTACACCAAGGGCGGAGGCAGCGGGTGGTTCGCCCTCCTCGCCGGAACGATCGCCGTCTTCCTGGCGGGTGCGCTCTGGTGTTGGCTCTACGAACGCACCGGCAACCTGTGGGCGGCCTGGATCAGCCACGTGATCGCCGACCTCGCCCTGATGACCCTCGGCGCGCGCTTGCTCTGGGGCTAGTCGTCCGGCGGATTCGCTCGGCTCTCACCGGCGAGAAGCGCCCGTGCCTCGAAAAAGCCGCGCCAGCCGACGACCACCGCCAGGGCCGCAAACGCGCCCACGGTGAGAACCAGAAACGCTGTCCAGAAAGTCAGCCAGGCGGTGCTCATGACGCCTCCTCACACCGGTCTGGAAAGAGCAGCGACCCGAGGACCATCAGGCCGGTCGAGAGTGCCACCGCAGCCAGACCGGTGAGCTCGCCGCTCAACGGAACGCCCAGGCTGGCCGCAAGCCAGTCGGCGCCTAGTGCGCGGGCAACCGGAGGCAAGCCGAGCACTGCAACGCCTCCCGAGGCAAGCGCCAGCCACGCTCCCATCGTGCTGGCGCGCCGCCAATAGAGCCCGAGGGCGAGAAGCGCGAAGGCCCCGGTGAAATAGATCGCCCCGGTGATCGCCATGTAGTCCCAGAGGTCCTGTTCGAGCGGATACCAGAGACTCCAGAGTAGGAGAAAGACCCCGGTCACCACCACCAGGGTGCGGGTCGTGCGCATGCGCGCCTCCTGCGTCATCCGATCCCCCAGCACGGGCGCGATGACGTCCTGGGTGAGGACCGAGGACCAACACAGCAAATAGCTGTCATGGGTCGACATGAAGGCCGCCAGCATGCCCGCCCCGACCAGGCCGAGGATGCCGGTGGGCAAGACGGCTCCAAGGAACCTGGGCATCGCGAGCAAGGTGTTGTCCGAGGAATCGAGGCCACCGGCGGCGTCGAAGACCGCCAGGACCCCGGGGTTCTGGAAGATCCACGCCAGCGCACAGAGACCGAGGAGATTGGGCAGTAGAAAACGCACCATGAAACCGAGAGACGAGAAGACGTAGAGCTTTCGCACCACGGCTTCACTCTCGGCCGAGAGTGCCCGTAGCACCGCCGGCTGCCAGACCGCACACGACACGATGCCGGCGGTGAACACCATCCAAACGATGTACCAGGGCCCGAAGCCGGCGGTGTCGGTCGGGTCGAAGCCGGCGGCTCCGTGCACCGATTGCACGGTCTCGACGATGCCGCTCCAGCTGACCTCTCGGATGCCGAACCAACAGGCGACGAGCATGCCAATCGACAGCACGACGAACTGCACGTAGTCGGTCAGGACCACCGCCATCATGCCGCCCAGCACGACGTAGACCAGAACGAGGACCAGGAGAACCGACATGATGAGCTTGAGCTCAGTATCCGACGTCATGCCGGTCACCCCGGTCACGAAGAGCGAGCCGGCGCGCAGAAAGAGCCCCATGTTGAGGATTCCCGACAGGGCGAGAACCAGGCCGCCGGCGATCCGCAGGCGCCGCGAGAAGCGCCGCTCGTAGAACTCCGGAATCGTCATCACGCCGAGCCGCCGAAGCGGCACCACCAGAAACCCGGTCAGACCAATGAAGAGTGCGGTGAACCCGGCTACCAACGGAATGTGGAATGCCGCGAAACCACCCGTCAGGCCCTTCTGAGCGGAGAACATGACGGTCACCAGCCCGAGCTCGCCACCGACCATCGAGGCGATCGAGAGTGCCGAGCCAAGCCGCCTTCCGGCGACGACGAAGTCGGCCATGTCGTGGACGAGGCGCTGCACCCACACCGAAAGCGCCAGGGTGCAGAGCAGGTAGACGACGACGACCGCCCAGTCGAGGCTGGTCCAGTTCGAGGCGATCAACGGGCCGTGAGCTCGTCCGATGGTCGCTCAGAAGGGCGGGACGCCTCCTTCAACCGGTCGCGCACCACCTGCATGTCTTCCCAGGTCGGGCGTTTGTAGCCGGCGTTACGCAGCAAAGCGGCGGGGTGGTAGGTCACCCGGGTATCGACGCCCTGGACGACGAACCACTCGCCGCGCAGCTTGCCGAGCGAGCGGTTCTCCGACAGGAGAGTCTGCGCCGCAACGCGGCCGAGCGCGACAATTACCCGTGGCTCGACCAGCGCGATCTGCCTTTCGAGATAGCCCCGGCAAGCGATGACCTCGTCGGTTTCGGGATCGCGGTTGCCGGGCGGGCGGCACTTGACGATGTTGGCGATGTAGCAGTCCTCGCGTTCGAAACCGATGGCGGCGATGATCTTGCTCAACAACTCGCCGGCAGCCCCGACAAACGGCAGACCCTGGCGATCTTCGTTGGCGCCCGGCCCTTCGCCGATGAACATCAGGTCGGCGTTGGGGTTGCCCGAGCCGAAGACCACCTTGTTGCGGGTCTCCGAGAGCTTGCAGCCCACACACTTCGCCGCCTCGTCTGCCAGCAGGGCGAGAGTGGAGGCGCGTTCCCGGGCCGACCCATCGGGCGCCTCCCCAGCTCTGGCATCCCTTGCGATAGCAGCCTTCGAGGCGGAACCGTTCGCCGCCGGCCGCGCTTCGACGGGTGGCGCCTCACCGGGGGTTTCGGCGGCTGCCACCGATTGGGCGCCGTTTCGGTACACCTCGTTCCAGCCCAGGCCGTTCAGGTACTCGAGCAGGGCTCGAGTGTCAGAATCGATCGTCACGATGGCGCCAGTGTAGTGGGCGGCTCAGGAAGTCGTCTCGGCGAGGGACAGCCGCGCCTCGAAGAGATCGAAAAGATCTCCTGCTAGAACGTTCTTCGGGCGCCGGTCGAAGGCCGCGACCTCCCCGTCGCGATCGAACACCCGCACCGCGTTGTGCACCGAACCGAAGCCGATCAGAGGATCAGAAACATCGTTGGCAACGATCAGGTCGACGTTCTTCCTTGCGACCTTGGCCTGTGCATACTCCTCCAACTTCTCGGTTTCGGCAGCAAAACCGACACGCAGAGCATGCGGTGCGACCTCGTGGAGGCCGGCGAGAATGTCGGGGTTTTCAACCAGCTCGAGAGTCAGGCGCTTCTCTCCGGCGGCCCCTTCGAGATCCTGTTTCTTGACCTTCTGACGCGAGCGCTCACCAGGGCGAAAGTCCGCGACCGCCGCGGTGAGAACCACCAGGTCCGCGTCGCCGACCCGCGCGTAGACCGCGTCGCGCATCTCGACTGCGGTCTCGACATCGATGCAAAGAACGCCCGGTGGGGCCGAGAGTGCCACCGGGCCGCTCACCAGGACGACCCGCGCCCCACGCCGAGCTGCCTCTCTGGCCAGGGCGTACCCCATGCGACCCGTCGAACGGTTGCTGACATAGCGCACTGGATCGACCGGCTCACGCGTCGGCCCGGCGTTGATGACCACCAGGCGACCCGCCCAGGGGAGCGCGCTGTCGGTACCGGTCTGGTGGGCCACCAGGTCGGCGACGATGTCCTCGGGCTCGACCATGCGCCCCGGGCCACTCTCGCCCGACGCGAGTGCCCCCGAAACCGGCCCAACGAAGCGGGCGCCGCGACGGGTCAACGTGTCGACGTGCTCCTGCGTCGAAGCGCGGAGCCACATTCGCGGGTGCATCGCTGGCACCAGGACCAGAGGCCCGTCCCACGCCAGGAGCGTGGTGGTCAAGAAGTCGTCGCCCAGACCAAGAGCCAGACGTGCCAAGGTGTTGGTGGTAAGCGGTGCAATGACCACTACATCGGCCCAATCACCGAGCGTGATGTGAAGCTCTTCTCCCGAGCCGTTGGCCTCGAGGTACTCCTCTCCGAGGACCGCATTCCCCGACATGACCTCGAGGGTCAGCGGAGTCACGAAGCTCGTGGCATGGCGCGTCAATGCGGTCCGCACCTCGGCACCCGCCTCGCGCAAGCGACGCACCAGAGCGGGAGTCTTGGTCGCGGCGATGCCACCGCAGACGCCCAGCAGGACGCGGACGCCGGCCAGGGGTTCTATCGACGGGTCAGTTGACACCCTCTTCGCCACTCTCGGCCGTGGTCTCTGCTGCCGGTGCCGCATCGGGGGCCGCATCATCTGCAGCCTCGATACCCGGTGCAGGACCGAGGTCCCAATCGACACGTTGGTCGAGAATCTCGTTCATCGCCACACGGATCACGGTGCCGTTGTCGTTGTCGTCTTTGGGCCGTGCGCCGCGCATCATCTGCTCTGCACGAAGGGCAGAAAGAAGAACGAAGCGAAACTTACTGTCGACAATGGTTTTGATTCGATCCATGGCTGGGTTCGTGTCCTATCTAAGGGGTCTCTGGGGAAAGCTCGTCTGGGAAAGATTCGTGAACTCGAGTCTCGTCAACTCGGGGATTGTGCAGGGCGCCGCTAGAGCCGGGGCTCCTGCGCCTCAGTCGCCCTCACCAGGTGCCTGGTCGCTCTGAGCCTGCTGCTCGTTCTGATGGGCGAGGGCAAAGTCTCGTAGAACGTCGTCGAGCACCGGGCGTATTCTCGCGCGACGGTGCCTCTTCTCGAGGACGATCGCTTGCAGAGCACCAGCCGCCTTGTCGGCGTCATCGTTGACAATAGCATAGTCATATCTCTCCGCTCGCTTCATCTCCCACTGCGAAATAGCCAACCGACGGGACATTTCTTTGCGGTCGTCGAGATCGCGGGCGAACAGCCGCTTGCGCAGCTCGCCGTAGCTCGGCGGCATGATGAAAATGCTGTGCCCGCTGGCCTCGAGCGGCGGCTCCCCTTCCCGTAGCAGCTGCATCACACGCTCCGCGCCCTTGACATCGATATCCATGACGACATCGATCCCGGCGTCGAGACGTGCTTCGATCTCGGCAAACGAGGTGCCGTAGGAGTTGCCGTGCACCTCGGCCCATTCGAGAAACTGCTCCTCGGCGATCATGCGCTCGAATTGCTCCTCCGAGACGAAGTGATACTCGCGGCCATCGACCTCGCCCGCACGCGGCGCGCGCGTCGTATGGCTGACCGAAAACTCGATCGACCCAATCGAGCCCAGCCCACCCTCGAGCAGACTTCGGATCAGCGTCGTCTTTCCCGCCCCCGAGGGTGCGGAAAGGATAAAGAGTTCGCCGCGGCTCATCGATCGCATCTTAGACCAGCCAGCGAGGCGCAAGCGGGGTCGCTCGAGCACGCTTCCCTTGGGGACTTGCTGAGAAACTCTCGTCGGGCTGCGTTTCTAGACCACGTTCTGCACTTGCTCCCGCAGTTGCTCGCAGAAGACCTTACCCTCCACCACCGCGTGGGTGATGCCAGCATCACGCGATTTCGCTCCCATGGTGTTGAGCTCACGGAGAATCTCCTGCGCCAGGAAGTCAAGGCGTTTGCCCACCAGCCGATCGCCCGCCATCGACGTTCTGAAGTGTTCGAGATGGACGGTGAGGCGATCGAGCTCCTCTTGGATGTTGGCGCGTTCGCTGTGGTGGGCGATCTCCTGCTCGAGCCGGCCCGTATCGAGAGCAAACGACGAGTCTTCGCCCAGGCTCTCGGCGACGAGCGCTCGGATGCGGGCTCTCGTGCTCTCCCGAATCTCTCTACGCACCGCCTGCCAACGGCGCTCGATCTCTGCTCCAACCGCGCTGAGGTCGCCGAGAATGCGCTCGAGGACCTCTGCCAGGTCCCGACCTTCACGCTCGCGGGCTCGTTCGAGGTTTTTCGCTGCCTCCGAGACCGCAGCTTCGAGCGCCGCCTCTTCCGCGTCGCCCCACGCTGGTGCATCGCTGTCGTGGGAAAGAACCCCCGGAACGGCAAGCAGCTCGGCCAGGGTCAAGGCACGTTTGTCGAGCCAGGCGACTTCGGGAAGCGTGGCGTACAAAGCACCGACTCGGTCGACCATTCGCGAATCGAGCCGCGGTCGATCCCGACTCGCGCTTGGCGAAGCAATCTCAATCGACGCCTCGATGCGACCACGATCGAAGCGTTTCTCGAGCAACCTCCGAACCGGGTCTTGCAGCTGCTTCCAGGGGTCGCGCAGGCGAACGACCAGATCCTCGAAACGGTGGTTCACCGCCCGCAGAGCAACCTGGATCTCGTAGTGCGGAGTCGAAGCGGATCCCTCACCGAATCCGGTCATGCTGCGCAGCTGTTGCTCGGAAGTCATCGCGGTTGCTCCTCAGATAGACCCAGGCGCACTCGAAACCTGCGCCAGGTCGTCGAGGATGACCTCCGCGGCGCGCCCACTCGCTCCCGACTCGCCGAGGGCGCCCCGCACCTGGCGAAGCGCTGTCGTGATCTCAGCGAGGGCGCCTGGCGTCGTTGTCAGGCGGCGAACCTCGCTGGCGATACGCGGGCCGCTCGCCTCGCCCTGTAGCAACTCCGGAACGACTCCGCGACCGAGGACCAGGTTCACCAACGAGATGTGCGGTAGATCGACCAGAAGGCGCGCCAACAGATAGGTCGAAGCGGCGACCCGGTAGACGACCACCATCGGGGTCTCACACATTCCGACCTCGAGGGTTGCCGTACCGGAAGCGCAGATCGCCAGATCCGCTGCCCGAATCGCGCGGAAGCGATCATTCTCCTCGACCCTCCAGTCGAGGCGTCCGGCGTCTCGCTCCCGGGCGAGCGCCGTGTGCTGCCCGAGCAGTTTCTCGACCAGAGCCTCGCTGACCGACGGTGCGCGCACCAGCACGGCAGACACGGCCTGATCCTTCGCCAGCCGGGCCACCGCCTCGAGCATCGGCGGAAACAGTGCCCGCACCTCGCTGTCGCGCGAGCCCGGTAGAAGCACCAGTCGAAGCTCCTCACTTGCGGAACGCTGTTCGGTTTCGCTGTTGCCCTCTAGCCTTGGCGGCAACACGGGCACCTGGTCGACCAGCGGGTGGCCGACGTGGGTCACCCGCACGTCGTGCCGCTCGTAGAACTCTGCCTCGAACGGAAACAGAACCAGCATGTGGTGCACATCCCGGGCGATCGCGTGCACCCGGCGCTTTCGCCAGGCCCAGACCTGCGGCGAGATGTAGTAGAAGACCGGCACGCCCATGCGTGTGAGCTTGCGCGCCAGCCGCAGGTTGAAGTCAGGCGCATCAATGAGGATCGCAGCATCGGGGCGCTTCGCCTCGGCGCGCTCGAGAAGCGCATCGAAGATTCTCTTCGCGCTGCGCAGAATCCGCGCTACTTCGGCGATGCCGACAACCGCGATCTCGCGACTGTCGGCGAGAGCATCAAAGCCTTCGCTCGACATCTGGTCGCTTCCGAGTCCCCACGCTTCGATCTCGTGACCGTGCTGCCCCGCACGACCGCGAAGCTCTCTGAGCAGGTGTGCGCCATGCAGGTCGCCCGATGCCTCGCCGGCGACCATCAAGAGCGACAGCCGACGCGCCGCAGGTGCGCTCACGTTCAGGAGCCGGGCGGACCTGCAGGAAACGGATACATCAACCAACCGAGGGCCAGCGCTCCAATCATCATGGCGCCGAAGAGCTGCATGAAGATGCGCACCTGCGCCGGCCGCGTTCGTCGCCAGAGAAGCGAGAAGAACAGGCTCACCTGAAACGCATACAAGGTCATGAGCAGAAAGTGACTCATCGCTTCAGTCCTTGACTCCACGCGCAATGTCCCAGGCGTCGAGAATGAGGAGCAGATTCATCAGGCCAGCGGTCGTGATGAAGGCCGCGCCATACTCCCAGCCAGGCCCCAGCATGTCGCCCTGATAGGCGAAACCAAAGCGCAAAACGAAGTACGGTAGGCCCATTCCCATGCAGGCCAGGGTGGCCAAAGTGCTGATGGGGTTGCCTTCAGCCATCACCCACAGTCGCCCTTCGAGGGCGACGCCGACGATGAGCGAAACCAGAACCAGGCAGAAAAAGGAGATCGCCCGCCGGCGCCGGCCGAGGTACAGATGGCCGGCTCCGGGAACGATCCAGGCGAACAGTACGGCGACCAGCGGTATGGTGCCGCGGCGCACTTCCACCTCGCTCGTTTCGGACATCTCGGTTGCACTCATCGTCTCACTCGCGGCGACTCGACTTCACCGGTTTCAGGAACCGACGAGGTGCACTCTCAGTCTTCGTCGGTGTTGAGGAGTTCGCGAAGCTGCTTGCCCGGCTTGAAGTAGGGAATGCGTTTCGACGGCACCTGAACTTGGGCTCCCGTCTTGGGATTGCGACCGACGCGCGAGCCACGTCTGCGAACCCGGAAACTTCCAAAGCCACGCAGCTCGATCTTGTCTCCGTCTTTGAGCGAGTCCACCATGCTCTCGAACACAGTGTTGACGATCTGCTCAGCGTGCTTCTTGGTCAGGTCTGTCGTGCGAGCTACTTCTTCGATCAACTCCGCCTTGGTCATGCCGCTTTTGCTCAACGCCCGGATGGCCGCGACTCCACTCTCGTTGCTCACACTGTCCTCCTATGAATGAAGCACCACAGTTCGAACGGACAGTATGAACCGAAACCCCCTCTCTCGAAAAGGGGGAATGGAGACTTATTCCTCTTCTTCGTCCTTCGACGCGGAAGATGCGGCATCTTCGGAGTCCTCAGGAGGCGTTTCCGCGGCCGCTTCCGGCTCTTCTTCGGAGGCAGCCGCTTCCTCGGCAGGCGGGGCGTCGTCTTCGCTGGATTCTGGAGGAGTGGCATCAGAAGCCCCGGCGGCTGGAAGAGCAGCTTCTTCGGTGGCGTCCGAAGCGGCCTCCTCGGCTTCAGAAGCAGACTCCTCCGAAGTCGCCTCAGCGTCAACTGCTTCGCCGTCTTCGGTGACGGTGGCCTCTTCTGGCACTTCTTCTGGCACACCGCGCTCGGCGATCAAAGCCGCAATCTCTTCCTCGGTGGGCTGTGAGACACCACGCATGGTGAGACCGACTTTCTTTTCGTCGTCTTCGATGCGAAGGATGCGGGCGCGCAACCAGTCACCAACGGAATAGTGATCCTCGAGGCGGCCGGGCGGCACATCGATCTCAGAGACGTGCGCAAGACCTTCGAGGCCGTCGTAGATGTCGACGAAGAGTCCGAAGTCGGTGACGTTGACGACCCGACCTTCGACGTCGTCGCCGACGTTGTGCGAGTCCATGAAGTCCTGCCACTCGTTGGGAAGGAACTCCTTGATCGACAGCGAAACCCGCTGGTTGCCAACGTCGATATTGGTGATCCGCGCCTTGACGACATCGCCCTTGTTGAGGATTTCGCTGGGGTGCTTGACCCGCTTGGTCCAGCTCATGTCCGAGACGTGGATGAGGCCATCGATATCCTCGGTAATCTCGACAAAAGCCCCGAATTCAGTGAGGTTGCGGACTGCGCCCTCGATGATCGTGCCGACCGGGAAGCGCGTCGCCAGGTCTTCCCAGGGGTTGGTTTCGGTGCGCCGCAGCGACAGCGAGATACGCCGCTGCTGCATGTCGAGCTCCGAGACGATGGCCTGGACTTCGTCGCCGACACTGAGGATCTTCGACGGCGAAACGACCTTCTTGGTCCACGACATTTCGCTGACATGAATCAGACCCTCGACGCCCTCCTCGATCTCGACGAACGCACCGTAGTCGACCAGGCTGACGACCTTGCCGTTGACCCGTGAGCCGAGCGGGTACTTCTTGTCGACCAGGTTCCAGGGGTCGTCGCCCTTCTGCTTGTAACCCAGCGAAACGCGTTCGGTCTCGGGATCGAACTTCAGGATCACCACTTCCAGGTCGTCACCGATCTGGAAGTGCTCGGACGGATGGTTGACGCGTCCCCACGAGATGTCGGTGATGTGCAGGAGACCGTCGATGCCTCCGAGGTCGACGAAAGCACCGTAGTCGGTGATGTTCTTGACCACACCCGGGAGGCGAACACCTTCCTTGAGCTTGGTGAGGGTTTCGGCCTTCTTCTTCTCGTACTCCTTCTCGAGCACCGCCTTGCGCGAGAGGACGATGTTGTTGCGCCGGCGATCGAGGCTGATGACTTTGAACTCGAGCTCCTCGCCTTTGAGCGACTCGAGATGCTTGATCGGCTTGATGTCGACGAGCGAACCGGGCAAGAAAGCGCGCAAACCGACGTCGACGGTGAGACCGCCCTTGATGCGATCGACGACGCGGCCCATGATGATCGAGTTCTCTTTGAAGGCCTCTTCGATCTTCGACCAGGTCTTCATTTTGTCGGCACGTGTCTTGGAGATGACGATCGTGCCGTCGGCGCCCTCGACCTGCTCGAGGAGCACCTCGACTTCGTCGCCGACATCGACTGACAGCCCGCCCTCGCGCGAGCTGAACTCGTGGTTCTGCACCAGGCCTTCGGACTTGTAGCCGATGTCGATGACGACTTCATTGTTGGTAAAGCCGATGACGGTGCCGCGCACGATCTCACCCTCGGTGAGGTGGCGCATGCTGTCGTCGTACATCTCGACGAGCTGTTCGTAGCTCATGCCTTCGGTGCTGGTGGCCCCGGGAGTCTGTTCAGGTGTCTGGTCGGTTGTTTCCATGTCTTTTGCCTTCATTCGAAGCCGGTTCTGCCGGTGCTTCGAGACTTCTGTTTTGCCGGGGTCTCCAGTGGAGCCGCGGCGGTCGTGAATGGTTGAATGCGTACGCTCGACTGCGACTTGCGGAGTCCTGTGTGCCAAGCCGGCGGGATAGGCGTGCCAGGGCCTACCGAGTCGATGGACGGCGAGAAAACGGCCGTTGATTTGTGCGACGAAAACCCCTCGATTCGGAGGTCTTGGAGGGCCACGCACCCAGCTCACGCAAGCATTGCGCCAAGTGGTACGGGCTAACCCGGCAAGGTCGACACGCTTTGCCGTTCTACTGATCGCCGGCCTGTCCCGAACGCCCCTTCAACAGCGCCCGCGGCTCAGGTCTCGTCTGCGTTTCAGTGGCGGCCTCTCTGGAGAGCCACCGCGCGAACGACTCGGGCTGCTTCGTCGCGAAGCATCCGGAGCGGGCCTCGATCAGCAGCCAGCGAGTCCAACGAGTGGAAACCCCTGACAGCTCATCGATGTCCCTGTGGGGCGAGTATAGAGAGGGCTTCGACCGACTGTCAACGCGGCCCCGGTCTCCTCAGAATGCCCTCGAGAGGCCCCTCTGTGCTGTGTGCTGTGTGCTGTGTGCTGTGTCAGACGCCGTCGTCTCCCCCAGCCTTTTCTCTCAGGCACTCGAGCGCCCAGGCGGCGTGGCTTCTCACCGTCTCGTCCTCGTCGTCGGTGGCCGCCGCCGCCAGCGCCTCGCGATAGCCGCTGCGGTCGCCGTAGTGTGCCATGGCGAGGGCCGCGTTGCGCTTGAGCCCTTCGAGGCGCGCCCGCTTCATCGGACTACGGCGGAAGCGTTCGGTGTACTCCTCGCGCGTCATCGCCAGAAGCTGCACTAGATCGAGCTCACGGCGGTGCCCGGGAAGGGCAAGGGCAGCGGTCATCGAGTCACTCGTTGAATCGGGTGCGGCAGGCTGGCTGGCCGAACTCGCCTTGCGCGGTTCGTTCCAGGGGCACACCTCCTGGCAGATGTCGCACCCGAAAACCCAGCCCTGCAGCTGGTCGCGCATTGCGAGCGGAATCGCACCGCGATGCTCGATCGTCCAATACGAAATGCACCGGCGCGCGTCGAGGCGAAACGGTTCGGGCAGAGCACCGGTTGGACAGGCGTCGAGGCAACGGGTGCAGGCGCCGCACATGTCGAGCGGCGGCAGTTTGTCGCCGGCGGGAGGGAGAACCGTGTCGAGCTCGAGACTGGTCACGATCGCTCCCAGTAGAAACCACGAACCACGCCGCGATAGAAGCATCGTGTTCTTGCCGGGGCGCCCGAGACCGGCAGCTTCGGCCACCTCGCGCTCGAGAAGCGGCCCCGTATCGACATAGCGGCGGGTCAGGACCGTTGGGAACACCTCCTGGATCTTCTCTTCGATGCGTTCGAGCCGCTTCTCCATCAGTGTGTGGTAGTCGTCACCGCGGGCGTAGCGCGCCACTCCCTGCCACAGGTCGGACTCGCGCTCGCGGCGTTCGCCGTTGGCGCCTTCGCCATGCGCGAGGGGCCAGTAGTCGAGAGCCACGACGACGGCGGAGCGGGCGGCCCCATGGAGCAGCTGGCGCGGGTCACTTCGCAGAGCAACCCGACGCTCGAGCCATGCCATCGCCGCGTGATCGCCACGCTCGAGCCAACGCACCAGGTGGCCCCGGTGACGGCTGGGGGCAAGCGTTGCGACTCCGACGTCGCTATACCCCTCCGCTCGGGCACACCGCGAGACCAGCGCCACAAACTGGTCCTCGGCAGGGTCGGCCGAAGCGCTCTGCCCCGCGTCGGTCACCAGGATTCCGCTTCGACCCGCGCACGACCTGGCGCCCCGCGTACCAGATGCCAGTAGGTCGATGGGTGTTCGTCGTCGTCACCGGCCGGGCAGAAACGCGCCTCGACAACCCTCCAGCCCGTCAGATCGAGCTCGAGGACCGCGTCACCCACCATCTCTGCTTGAACGCGCGTCAAGTGAAGCACTTCGACGGCAGGCAGACACTCCTCGTAGAGCGAAACCCCGCCGGCAACGAAGACGGTCGCACCGGCCGGCCCGAAGCCTGCCTCGATGCGCGCCAAGGCCCCGCTTACGTCACGTTCGGTCACCACCCGCTCTGCCAATCGGGTACCCGCCGGCTCACGCCGCGTCAAGACGACGATGTGACGCCCGGGCAGCGGCCGACCGATCGACTCCCAGGTGCGGCGCCCCATCAACAGCACATGCCCGGTGGTCAGGGCACGGAACCTCTTCAGATCAGATGACAAGTGCCACGGAAGATCACCGTCGCGCCCGATGACGCCGTTATGAGCCATCGCCACGATCGCGGCGAGAGGCGGAGAGTCGGTGGCGTCGTCGTTCTTCAAACGGCGACCGGTGCCTTGATGTGCGGGTGAGGCTCGTAGTCCGACAACGAGAAGTGAGGCCAGTCGAAGTCTTGGAGCCGGATTACCCCGGGATCGAGCGTCATCGTCGGCAGCGCCCGCGGTGTGCGCTCGAGCTGTTTTCGTGCCTGGTCGAGGTGGTTGCTGTAGAGATGGGCGTCGCCGAGGGTGTGCACGAAATCCCCCAGCTCGAGACCGGTGACCTGGGCAATCATCATCGTGAGCAACGCGTACGAGGCGATATTGAACGGTACTCCGAGGAAGATGTCGGCACTGCGCTGATAGAGCTGGCACGACAACCGCCCGTTCACGACCCAGAACTGAAACAGCGCGTGACACGGCGGCAGCGCCATGTTCTCGACATCGGCCGGGTTCCAAGCGGTGACCATCAGACGACGTGAGTTCGGATTCGTTCGGATCTGCTCGACGACCTCTGCGATCTGATCGATCGTGCTGCCGTCGCGCGCCGGCCACGAGCGCCACTGGTAGCCATAGACCGGCCCTAGATCGCCGTTCTCATCGGCCCACTCATCCCAGATCGAAACCCCATTCTCTTTGAGGTACTCGATGTTGGTTTCGCCGCGAAGAAACCACAGCAACTCGTAGACGATCGAGCGCAGGTGGAGCTTCTTGGTGGTGAGGAGAGGAAACCCCTCCGCCAGGTCGAAGCGCATCTGGTGACCGAAGAGCGACAGGGTACCGGTACCCGTACGGTCGCCCTTGGGACTTCCTTCGTCGAGAACGCGAGTCAGGAGATCGAGGTATTGCTGCACGCCCCCGATGATAGGGCCTCGGGCCGGCCGGGTGGAAGGTCGTCGATCTGTGGACAAGAGCCCGCTGCGCGAAAACGACCCCCGAACTCATCGGCTCTTGGGATGAGAACATCGAACACAACTTGGAGGCTCCTGCTTTCTGCGAGTACGTTGGGCCGGCTGGCGGGCCTGGCTGTAGGCTCGCACCATGCACGAACCGTTCAACCGTCGGCGCTTCCTGACCTCGCTGGCTGCGACCGGCGCTCTGCTCCTGAACGCACGAGGCAGTCGAGAGCTGTTCGCAGAGGCCAGCGATACGCCCTCGAACCTCGACTGGTTCCTGAACGCACGCTACGGCCTGTTCATCCACTGGGGCCCCTACGCAGTGGCTGGTGTCGAGGCGTCGTGGCCGCTGATGGTGCCCGGGCTCACCGCGGCGATCGGACCGGACCAGTTGATCGCCCAGGCGGACTACGAGGCACTGGCAGAACGCTTCGATCCGCAGGAGTTCGATGCGCGAGAGTGGGTCCGTTTCGCGGAGCGCGCCGGCATGCGCTACATGGTCATCACCGCCAAGCATCACGACGGTTACTGCCTGTTCGACTCCCCGAGCACGAACTACAAGATCACCAGGAAGGCCAGCGGTCGCGACCTGTTGCTCGAGCTGGCCGAGGCATGCGCCGAAGCATCGTTTCCGCTCGGCTTCTACTACTCGCCGCCCGACATGCACCACCCCGGCTACCGCGACACGACCCGACCGGTGATCGAGAACTGGATGGGAGAACCCGATCGACCCGAGTGGTCTCTGTATCTCGATGCCATGGAGGCGGATCTCGAAAAGCTCCTCACCGACTACGGCGACGTCGCGATCGTCTGGTTCGATGGCCTCTTCGACCATGCGCGCTACGACCCGCCGCGCTTACACCGCTTGATTCGGAGGCTCCAGCCGCAGACGCTCATCAACGACCGGCTGGGTAGAGAGCTCGGCGACTACATCACCCCCGAGCAGAACGTTCCCGAGGGAGTCCCTGTCCGCCCCGAGAGCCCGCCGCCCGCGGTCACGGCAGAGCAGTTCGAGTTCTTCATTCGCTTACTCGCGTCGGGAACCGACCCCGAAGCATTGGCGCGCAGCCTCGCCGAGGTCCAACGCGAGCGGATGCCAACCGCGGTCCATCCCGACCCCACGCGCTTCCAGCCCTGGGAAACCTGCATGACGCTGGGTGTCACCTGGGCCCATGATCCGAAGGAGCGCCTCATGAAGTCCGCCGAAACGGTCGCACGCACTCTGGTTGAGGTCACCAGCCGTGGCGGCAACCTGCTGCTCAACGTCGGGCCCATGGCCGACGGCCGCTTTCCGTCCGCAGCCCAAGAACGGCTCCACACGGTCGGGCGCTGGCTCAGAGAGATCGGTTCGGCCATCTACGGCACAACCTACGGTCCGCTGCAGGGTCATGGCGCGGTGCGCACGACCATCAGCCGCGATGACCAACGCCTCTTCGTGCACGTCCTCGAGCAACCCCGGGCTGGCAGCGTTCGCCTAGCAGGCGCCGGTTCGCTCATTGAGACACGCGGCGCGACCCGGGCACGGAGGGTTGGCGCGTCTCCCGGCGCACCAGCAGTCGAGCTGGCCTTTGACGGCGAAGACGTGGTCTTCGACATCGAGAAGATCTCTCCGGGCCCTGAGTTGCCGATCAACCTGCCGAGTTTCGAGCTCCTCTGAGGACTGGCTGTAAGGCATTTCGGCCACCCCCCGTCTTAAAGGGGTATGAATGCCACAAGTCTCTCTGCAACTCCCTGGGGCGCCGAAGCGCGCCTGGTCGAGGTCGAGGTCGATGTCCGCAACGGCATCCCCGCGACCCACCTCGTCGGTCTCGGCGACACTGCGGTACGTGAAAGTCGCGATCGGGTGATCGCGGCCATCGGTAACTCGGGCTTCGAGCTCGAACAACGACGGAATGTGATCAACCTGGCCCCGGCCGACCTGCGCAAGGAGGGCAATCACCTCGATCTGGCGATTGCCGTCACCATGCTGGCGGCGCACGACATGATTCCTGCTTCGGTCCTCGAGGGGCGGCTCCTGGCCGGTGAGCTCGGCCTCGACGGCTCTGTGCGACCGGTCCGTGGGTCACTGGCGATCGCCGAGGTGGCCCGCCAGCATGGCGTTGCCGAAGTGCTCTTGCCGCGTGAGTCTGCCTTTCAGGCGGCACACCTCGACGACGTACGCGTCCTCGCGGTGCGCGATCTGGCCGAGGCGATCGCCCATTTGCTCGGCAAGCAAGAACTCGCTCCGGTCACTCCCTCGCCGCCCCGCGCCACCGCGGAGCCGGTTCCTGATCTGGCCGATGTCCGCGGGCAGGAGACGGCCCGGCGGGCACTCGAGATCGCCGCCGCCGGCGGGCACAATCTGCTCCTCGTCGGGCCTCCGGGAACCGGCAAGACGATGCTCGCCAGTCGCCTGCCCGGCATCATGCCACCGCTCAACACCGCCGAGGCGATCGAGATCACGCGCATTCACTCGCTGGTGGAATCGGTTCCGCGACGCGACCTGCACCAACACCGGCCGTTCAGGGCTCCACACACGAGTGTCAGCACCGCCGCGCTGGTGGGTGGCGGCTCGGTGCCGCGTCCTGGCGAGGTGAGCCTGGCACACGGCGGGGTGCTGTTTCTCGATGAGTTTCCCGAGTTTCGCCGCGATGCTCTCGAGGCACTACGCCAGCCCGTCGAAGACGGCACCGTGACCGTTGTGCGCATGCGCGCCCGGGCGTCCTACCCCGCCCGCTTCATCCTGGCAGCTGCGATGAACCCATGCCCGTGCGGGCACTTCGGGAGCGACGACGGCTCGTGCCGCTGCCCCACCGAAGTTGTAGCGCGCTATCGAGGTCGCATTTCAGGGCCGCTCCTCGACCGCATCGATCTGCACGTCGAGCTGCCGGCGGTGAGCTGGCGGGCGCTGCGCGGCGCGGGTGGGGAGCCATCTGTGGCGGTCGCCGAACGCGTTTCCAAGGCGCGCACCCACCAGCGGAAACGCTTTCCCAGGAGGCACGCAACGCCCTGGAACGCCGCCCTCGACCGCGACGGCCTCGAACAGCACGCACAGCTCGGCGAGCAGGCCGAACGGCTCCTCCAACGCGCCTTCCTCACCCTGCCCCTATCGGCGCGCGGCGTCGACCGCGTGCTGCGGGTCGCGAGAACCCTCGCCGATCTGGAGGGTGAGGGTGCGATTGCGACCCGTCACGTTGCTGAAGCGCTGCACTATCGACCGTCGTAGCCTCGACGTACCAGCGCCCTATGCTGAATCAGCATAAGTCGATTCACTTCAACACCTACGTGACTCTGCGGTATGGTGACCGTTCTTGACACAAGTCGCTCGGAGCGACAGGATTGCAGCCTCGCCTCCGGAGGGAGGGGAGGTCTGCTTTACAGTCTTGTCGTCTCATCTCGTGGCCCGCTCCGTTTGGGTGTGGACGCCCCCGCAGCGAGGTTCCTGGAACTGGCTTTCGCCACCTCTGAAAGTCGTTTGTCGGAGCCCACTTGCCAAGGCGTTGTCCGGCAGAGCATCCCGGTGACCAACCGGTGGCCATGAGGAGTTCTGTCCGGTCCGCCTACCGAAGGTACGTCAATGGGTCTCAAGTACCACACCATCATCGTCGTTCCCCATTCGCGCGCGCGTTTCCGCAAGTGGCGAGTCAGCAACCGCCAGCTCAAGCTCGCCGTCGCCACCGTCGCCGTGCTCACGCTCGCCGCCGGCTTCTTGACCTGGTCCTGGTTCGACACCTCGGTGAACCACGGCGAACTGGCGCGCCTGCGCACCGAGAACGAGCAGCTGCGCACGATCAACGATTCTTTCGAAGGTAGCGTGCGTGACCTGCAGCAGCAGCTCAGCAGCTACGAAGACCGCACCGCCGAACTCGCCATCGTCGCTGGACTCGAAGAGGTCCCCTCGACCGCCGGTCGCGTTGCCGGCTCGAACTCCGGTGCCGGCGGTACCGAAGACGTAAGCGCCACCCGCTTCGACCTCGACCTCTTCGCTGAGCGCGCCGACCAACTCGACGAACAGCTCGACCTGGTCAGTTCAAAGCTCGAGGAGCGCTCGCTCTACATTTCGCGAACCCCGGCCATCATGCCGGTACGCGGCGTCTTCACCAGCCGCTATGGCTACCGCCGCGACCCGATCACCTCGAAGCGCGCCTACCACCAGGGCGTCGACATCTCAGCCCAGAAGGGTCGCCCGGTCTTCGCCACCGCCGACGGAGTCGTGACCAAGGCCGGACGCAACGGCAGCCTCGGGCGCGCCGTCTACCTTTCACACGGCTTCGGCCTGTCGACCCGCTACGGTCACCTCGACAAGCTCAACGTCGCTCCCGGCCAGAAGGTCCAACGCGGTGACGTGATCGGCTTTGTTGGCAACTCCGGGCGCTCGACCGGCTACCACCTGCACTACGAAGTGCGAGCGGACAACAAGGCCCTCGACCCGATGGGCTACATCCTCGATCTCCCGCGCGCCAAGCGCCGCGGCTGAGTTCATGCCGAGCGCCACCCCCATCGCCCTCTCGATCGTGCGGGCGCGGGCGGCGGCAGAAGGCTCAGAACCCCCACCGAGGCCGCCAGCGCAGGCGGCCTCGCCTGCGTTAGGATTCTGCCAGTGCACCGGCGCATCCTGGGATAGTTGCCTGACGGCACACCCTCCCCCTGGCGCGCAACCACGACGAACCGGGCCCAGCCACTCCGGCAAGGGGACATTCCTCCGCCATAGGGGCAAGAGCCTGATGCGTTGCTGGGATCATCTCGGGGCCTCGTCGCTCTTCTTGCGATACCAAGGCGGTCACCGCCAGCCAACCGTCGCCCTGCGGCTTCGGAGGCGTGGCGGCGAAGCGCTACCCGAACGCCGCCGGAACCCCTGGCCCATCGCTTCCCCCCGAGAATCCTTCCCCCGAACCCCGAACGAGAACTGAAACATGGGCGTTTTGACCAAGGTCTTTGGAACCAAACACGAACGCGAAGTCAAGCGGCTACAACCGAAGGTCGACGCGATCAACGCGCTCGAGGCTCGTTTCGAGGCCCTCTCCGACGAACAGCTGCGCGAGAAGACGGTCGAGTTCCGCGCCCAGCTCGAGACCGGCACCGCGCTCGATGACCTCCTGGTTCCCGCCTTCGCGGTGACCCGCGAGGCGGCCAAGCGGGTTCTCGGCATGCGCCACTACGACGTCCAGCTGGTCGGCGGCATCGTTCTCCATCAGGGCAAGATCGCCGAGATGAAGACCGGTGAGGGTAAGACCCTGGTCGCAACCCTGCCGGTCTACCTGAACGCCCTCACCGGCCGCGGCGTGCACGTCGTCACGGTGAACGACTACCTCGCCCAGCGCGACGCTCAGTGGATGGGCCAGGTCTACCGCTTCCTCGGGCTCGAAGTCGGCTGCATCGTGCACGGCCTCGATCCCGACGATCGCCGCCGCGCCTACGCCGCGGATGTCACTTACGGCACCAACAACGAGATCGGCTTCGACTACCTGCGCGACAACATGGCGATCTCGCGCGACCGCATGGTGCAGCGCGAACACCACTATGCGATCGTCGACGAGGTCGACTCGATCCTGGTCGATGAGGCACGCACTCCGCTGATCATCTCGGGTCCCTCCGAGGAGTCGGTCGACAAGTACTACTCGATCGACCGCATCATCCCCAAGCTCGAACGCGGCGAGGAGATCGAAGAGGGTGATCACAAGTACACCACCGGCGACTTCATCATCGACGAAAAGAATCACACCGCCACGCTCACCGAAGAAGGCGCCGAGAAGGTCGAGAAGATCCTCGGCATCGGCAACCTCTTCGACATGGAGAACGTCGAGATCCTGCACGGCGTCAACCAGGGGCTGCGCGCACATCATCTGTACAAGCGTGACGTCAACTATCTGGTCATGGACGGCCAGGTGGTCATCGTCGACGAATTCACCGGGCGCATGATGCCGGGCCGCCGCTGGTCTGATGGCCTCCACCAGGCAGTCGAGGCCAAAGAGGGGGTCAAGATCGAGCAAGAGAACCAGACTCTCGCCACGATCACCTACCAGAACCTCTTCCGCGGCTACGAGAAGCTCGCTGGCATGACCGGCACCGCCGATACGGAGGCGACCGAGTTCGGCGAGATCTACAAACTCGAGGTGGTCGTCATCCCGACCAACCTGCCCATCGCTCGCGACGACCGCGAAGACTTCATCTTCGGAACGACTCCCGAGAAGTGGAACGCGGTGGCCGACGAGATCGAAGAATGCCAGGCCAAGGGGCAGCCCGTCCTCGTTGGCACGGTCTCGATCGAGAAGAGCGAGATGATCTCGAAGCTGCTCAAGAAGCGGCGCGTGCCGCACGTGGTTCTCAACGCCAAGCACCACCAGAAGGAAGCCAGCATCGTCGCCCAGGCGGGCCGCTTGGGCTCGGTCACCATCGCCACCAACATGGCCGGCCGCGGAACCGACATCGTCCTTGGTGGCAACGCCGAACAGCTCGCCGCTATGGAGGCCGACCCGCAGGAAGATCCCGAGGGTCACGCCGCCGCACTCGCGAAGTTGGAGGTGTCGACCAAGGAGGAGCGCGAAAAGGTTCTCGAGGCCGGCGGTCTCCACATTCTCGGTACTGAACGCCACGAGTCCCGACGCATCGACAACCAGCTGCGCGGCCGCTCAGGTCGTCAGGGTGACCCCGGCTCGTCACGCTTCTTCCTGTCGCTCGAAGACGACCTGATGCGGATCTTCGCCAACGAGCGCATGCAGGCGCTGATGCAGCGCTGGGGGCTCGAGGACGGCGTGCCCATCGAGTCGCGCATGGTGAGTCGGGCGATTGAAAGCGCGCAAACCAAGGTCGAAGCGCGCAACTTCGAGATTCGCAAGAACCTGCTCGAGTACGACGACGTCATGAACATGCAGCGCGAAGCCATCTACGGCCTGCGCCGCGACGTACTCGACGGCAAAGAGGGTCGCGACTACATCTTGCGCACCGCCCGTGACGTCGTCGACTACATCATCGAGAGCAACTGCCCCGAGAAGGACGACCCCGCCGACTGGGACCTTGCCAGCGTACACAACGAGGTCACGGCCTACTTCGACGTCGATGTTTCGGAGATTGCCAACGAGCCCGGTCAGTACGGCACCGAAGACCTGCAGGAGCTGATCTGGGAACGCTCCCTGGCCCGTTACGAAGAGAAGGAGAACGAGTACGACGAGGAGGACTGGCGCTGGGCCGAGAAGCGCGTTCTGCTCACCACGATCGATCGCTCCTGGAAGGATCACCTGCTCGCACTCGATCACCTCCGCGAAGGCATCGGCCTGCGCGGCTATGCCCAGCGGGATCCCAAGAACGAGTACAAGCGCGAGAGCTACGACCTCTTCCAGTCGATGAAGGAACGCATTGAGGACACGGCGCTCAAGACCATCTGGCGCCTACAGCCCATCACCAGCGAACAGCGTGAGGAACTCGCCCGTCGCATGCGTCAGCGCCCGCGCGGCCTGACCCTCAACAAGCCAGCCGTGGCCGGCATGGCCGGGGTTTCGACCGACACCGCCCCGTCTTCAGGTCAACCACCGCAGATACGCAACCAGGCCGCGGCCGGAGGCGGAACTCCAGGACCGCCCGTCACCATCGTGCGCAACGAACCCAAGGTCGGCCGCAACGAGCCTTGCCCCTGCGGTTCCGGCAAGAAGTACAAGAAGTGCCACGGCAGAGCCTGAACCTCTAGCAGACCACCAGACCCCCAAAGACCCCCGGACGTATCGATGAGCCGCAGCCAAGACCCCCTTCTCCCCCCGCTCGCCCTGACCTTCGACGACGTCCTCTTGCGTCCCGGCATGTCCGAGATTCATCCGAACGACATCTCGCTCAAAACCCGCATCTGCCGCGGGATCGACCTCAACGTGCCTATCGTCTCGGCAGCGATGGACACGGTGACGGAGTCGAGCCTGGCCATTGCCATCGCCCAGGAAGGCGGCATTGGCGTGGTCCACAAGAACCTCTCGGTCGCCGAACAGGCCGCGCAAGTAGACAAGGTCAAGCGCTCCGAGGCGGGCATGATCGTCGACCCGATCACCATGCGGCCCGACCAGAAGATCCAGGAAGCCCTCGATCTGATGGCGAACTACAAGATCTCGGGCCTACCTGTAACCGACGACGAGGGGCGCCTCGTCGGCATCCTTACCAACCGCGACCTACGCTTCGAAACCGAGGTCGACCGCCACGTGCGTGACCTGATGACCTCCGAGAACCTGGTCACGGTTCCAGAGGGCACCACCCTCGAAGAGGCCAAGGCCACCCTCCATCGCCATCGCATCGAAAAACTGCTGGTGGTCGACGACGACGGCAACCTCCAGGGACTGATCACGGTCAAAGACATTCAGAAGATGCAGAAGTATCCGAGCGCTTGCAAAGACGCCCTCGGTCGCTTGCGGGTCGCAGCCGCGGTGGGCGCTTCCGGAGACTTCCTCGAACGCGCAGCGGCGCTGGTCGAGTCGAAGGTCGACATGTTGGTCCTCGATTCTTCGCACGCCCACAGCCGCGGTGTTCTCGACGCACTCGAAACCCTGCGCGAGGAGTTCCCCGCCGCCAAGCTGATGGTCGGCAACGTCTCGACCGGTGAGGGCGCCAGGGCGCTCGCGGAGCGTGGCGCAGACGCGGTCAAGGTAGGAATCGGCCCCGGCTCGATTTGCACGACCCGCATCGTGACCGGAGCGGGCATGCCACAGATCACCGCCATCAACAGCGTGGCGCGTGAGCTCGAAGATGACAACATCCCCATCTGTGCCGACGGCGGCCTACGCTTTTCAGGCGATCTCACCAAGGCCCTGGCGGCCGGCGGTCACTCTGTGATGATCGGTTCTCTGCTCGCCGGTACCGAGGAGAGCCCGGGCGAGACCATTCTCTACCAGGGTCGCACCTACAAGGCCTACCGCGGCATGGGTTCGCTCTCGGCGATGAGCCGCGGCAGCGCCGACCGCTACTTCCAGGAGTCTGAGAACGGGCTCAGCAAGTTGGTTCCAGAAGGAATCGAAGGCATGGTGCCCTACAAGGGCAGCATGCACCAGATGATTCTCCAGCTCACCGGGGGCCTACGAGCCGGCATGGGACTCTCCGGCTGCGCCAGCATCGACGACCTGCGCACCGCCTCCACCCTGGTCCGCGTGACCTCCGCAGGCCACAAAGAGGGCCACGCCCACGACGTCACGATCACCAAAGAAGCTCCAAACTACTGGGTCGAGAGCTAGCGCGCCCCGTGGTGTCCGGCCCCTGGGTAGGCGGGCCTCGTTAGGTTGATCCGGGCTGCGGAGTCACGACCTTGCGGTGTCGACAAGTCGTTTACCACGGGGCGCGCTAGCCATCACATTGGCCGCTCAAGCGGTCCGCCGCGCGGGCCGCCCTCGAAAGCGCTCGCCCTGCACCCGCGATCCCAGACTGCGTTGATCCGTCGCGAGCGGCGGATTCGTGGCGTCAGCGCAACCCATTCCCGGAGACCGTGGTGTCCGGCCCCTGGGTAGGCGGGCCTCGTTAGGTTGATCCGGGCTGCGGAGTCACGACCTTGCGGTGTCGACAAGTCGTTTACCACGGGGCGCGCTAGCCATCACATTGGCCGCTCAAGCGGTCCGCCGCGCGGGCCGCCCTCGAAAGTGCTCGCCCTGCACCCGCGATCCCAGACTGCGTTGATCCGTCGCGAGCGGCGGATTCGTGGCGTCAGCGCAACCCATTCCCGGAGACCGTGGTGTCCGGCCCCTGTGTACGCGGGCCTCGTTAGGTTGATCCGGGCTGCGGAGTCACGACCTTGCGGTGTCGACAAGTCGTTTACCACGGGGCGCGCTAGCCATCACATTGGCCGCTCAAGCGGTCCGCCGCGCGGGCCGCCCTCGAAAGCGCTCGCTCTGCACCCGCGATCCCAGACTGCGTTGATCCGTCGCGAGCGGCGGATTCGTGGCGTCAGCGCAACCCATTCCCGGAGACCGTGGTTTTCCGGCCCCTGGGTAGGCGGGCCTCGTTAGGTTGATCCGGGCTGCGGAGTCACGACCTTGCGGTGTCGACAAGTCGTTTACCACGGGGCGCGCTAGCCATCACATTGGCCGCTCAAGCGGTCCGCCGCGCGGGCCGCCCTCGAAACGGGGCGCGCTAGCCATCACATTGGCCGCTCAAGCGGTCCGCCGCGCGGGCCGCCCTCGAAAGCGCTCGCTCTGCACCCGCGATCCCAGACTGCGTTGATCCGTCGCGAGCGGCGGATTCGTGGCGTCAGCGCAACCCATTCCCGGAGACAAGTCGTTTACCACGGGGCGCGCTAGCCATCACATTGGCCGCTCCGCCGCGCGGGCCGCCCTCGAAAGCGCTCGTCTGCACCCGCGATCCCAGACTGCGTTGATCCGTCGCGAGCGGCGGATTCGTGGCGTCAGCGCAACCCATTCCCGGAGACCGTGGTGTCCGGCCCCTGTGTACGCGGGCCTCGTTAGGTTGATCCGGGCTGCGGAGTCACGACCTTGCGGTGTCGACAAGTCGTTTACCACGGGGCGCGCTAGCCATCACATTGGCCGCTCAAGCGGTCCGCCGCGCGGGCCGCCCTCGAAAGTGCTCGCCCTGCACCCGCGATCCCAGACTGCGTTGATCCGTCGCGAGCGGCGGATTCGTGGCACCCCGCCAAGACCCCGCCGACCTCCCCGGCCCCCCGCCCTCAACGAGAACCCCTGTCCGGCAGAAAGCCGCGTCCGTCGCCCAACGCGGATGGGCCGCTTCAATTGAGTAGCGCGGAGTGCACGAGGGCGCCTGGGCAACGGTCCAGGGCTCTCTCGACGGCCGCTCTGGTAGAGCTCTCGCAGTCGAGAACGACATGCGGCCATCGAGCGAAGGCGGCGCTACCCATGGCAGTCCGAACAAGCGCCGCCGTGCCCAGGACCGTCGCCCAAGCGTCCTCGTGCACGTCAATCCCGCCCCAAACCAACCATCATCCACCAGGAGAACAAGAACCTGTACAACCGAGAAAGCGGCAAGGGTAGAGATCGAGTCCCCCCATCGCGGGCCGACCGATCCGCCGGATCCACACCATCGATCAGCGGCGGCTAAGAGTCGCCGTTCTGATGAACACCCCGCACCGCGGCCACAGTCTGGTCGGCGATCTTGGCGATCGGTGTGTCGAGCTCGAAGGCCTCGAGCCAGAGGTGGGCGCCGTCGGAGGCGCGCACAACCTCGACCAGCAGCTGCCAACGCTCCTCGCGCTCGAAGACCCGCCCGCTGACGACCGAGTCGGCGCCGAGCTCGCGATGTAGTCGCCGGAGTTCGCGGCTGCGGTCGCCTCCTGCGGTCACGCGGAACGAACGCGTGGCGGCCGGCCCGAGAACCAGAAGCCGCTGCTGTCCGGCCCGACCCGGCGCACCGAGGCGCGCCACCAGGGCACCGGCGAAGGAACTCACCTCGCTCTCCTCGAGTGCCTCCCGGAGGGCGAGCAGGTTCTCCTCTCCTCGACCTCCCTGCAAAGCGAACCCATCGAATGGCAGCACCGCCACAGTCGGTGTCCGCCGCGGCTCAGGCAGCGGTGCCGCCTCCTCACGCGGGAGCTCCGGCTGCCCTCCTAGCCACAGCACAGTCCCGATCGTGAGGACAGCCAGTGCCAGCGACGCCACCGACCAGGTCGCCAGCTGATAGCTACCGGCCGCGCGCCGGCGCCGTCGACTCGTCGTTGTCACGACGACCGCTTGTAGGCCCGCGGATCCAGATCGTACGGCAGCGGCGTCAGGTTGCGCACGCCGTCTGCTTCAACCACCAGCAGATCCTCGAGTCGCACCCCGAAGCCGGCCTCGACATCGTAGAGCCCAGGTTCGATTGTCACCACGTCACCTTGCTCGAGCGTGTGGTCCGGCGCATCGCCGCCGCGCGACGACCCCCGCAGAGCCGGAAGCTCATGAAGTTCGAAACCGACACCGTGGCCCAGCGTGTGCACATAGCCGGTTTCGGATCCGGGATCGGAACGCAGTGTCGGCCAACCGCGCTCCTCATAGAGGTCACAGGTTGCATCCTGCAGTTTCGCACCCGTTACCCCGGGGCGGGCAGCCCCGGTCGCACCTTCGAGAGCCGCCAGCGTGTCGCTCCAGGCACGCGCCAGTTCTCCTCCTGGCTCCCCGACACAGAAGGTGCGGGTACAGTCTGCGAACAGTCGGCCACGGGGAAAGAGATCGACCACCAGCCCCTCGCCCGTCACCAGCACACGCTCGTTGGTCCCGGCGTTGTGAGGCACTCCACCCTCCTCGCCCGGAGCCAGGATACTGCCCTCCGATTGGTCGAGCCCGGCGCTACCGAAACACTCTGCGACGAGCCCGCGCAGATCGCCGACGCGTAACCGCTCGCCGCCGAGCCAGAGTTCAGCACCCCGACCCCGACTGGCCGGCTCGGCATCGGCCAGCGCACCGGCTATCGCACGAAAGGCCCGGCACACGACTCCTGCCACCCGCTCGATCTCGGCGATCTCGTGCGCCGACTTCACCTTGCGTACCCGCCGCATGAGGTCGTGTCCCGAAACCAGTCGATAGCCAGCGCTTTCCAGCTCGCGCGCCGCTTCGACCATGTTGCCCAGCGCCTCGTGCCCGGCGAGAGCGACCACACCGGGCTCGATCTCGCCATTGAGGAGCGCCTTGCCGAGCACCCACGCCAGAGCAGCGCCCGGGCCATCGCTCTCACGCTGCGCCTTGGCGACTTCGAGGCGCGCCGGGTCGATCACTTCGAGGCCGGTCGCTTCGGCCTCGCCCCGGTCGAGTGACGAGAAGAAGGCCAGGCGCGGGGCATCCCCGGGTCGCGCGACGACTGCTAACTGACCAATACGGACCTCGCCCAGAAACGGCGCGGCATCTGGATCACGCGCGTTGTGTCCCACCACCAGAAGCCCCGAGGCGCCAAGCGCCTCGAGCTCATGAGCCAGGCGATCTTGCCTCGCCTCTTCTCGCGGCGAGCTTCCGGCTCCCCGACCGCTCACCTCGCGCAACCGGTCATTCAGGTCACAGCATTCTGGGCAGACTGCAGACCCTCGGCGACAAAGTTCTCGATCTGCGGACGTGGCAGGGCGCCCATGGTGCGTGCGGCGACCTCACCGTTCTTGAACAGGATCAGGGTGGGAATGCTCTGTACGCCGTACTGGGCTGCGGTTTCACGTGCGGCATCGACATCGACCTTGACGATCTTGAGGTTTCCGGCATGATCACCCGCCATCTCCTCGAGAACCGGCGCGATCTGGCGACAGGGGCCGCACCACGTCGCCCAGAAGTCGACCAGGACAGGTTGCTCGGACTGGACGACTTCGCTCTCGAAGTTGTCGTTGTTGACATCGATGATGTTTTCGCTGGCCATCGAGTGGGCCTCCGTAGTCTCCGCCGTGGCGGGTTGGGTTGAACTGTTGAAAGGTCAGGTTTGCCGCGCAGCTCGTCGGGTGACTCTATCGTCGGGATCTGGCGTCGGGATCTGGCGTCGGGATCTGGCGCCGGGATCTGGCGCCGGGAGGTTCAGTGACTGGGCAGTTCTTCCAAACGCGGTATCCCGCGCAGAAATTCCCGAGCGATTTCGACGTCCTTCCCGATCTGAGCCGACAGATCCATGGTGGAGCTGAACATCTTCTCGTCGCGCAGCCGCTTCCAGAAACGGACCTCGACTGCCTCTCCGTATACGTCGCTCTGGAAATCGAGGATGTGACTTTCGCAAACGCGCTGAAAATTCTCGTAGACCGTGGGCCTGGTTCCGATATTGGTCACCGCATCGAAGACCGCGGGGAACGACGGAAAGAAAACCCTGGTGGCATACACCCCGTCGAGCGGCAGGAAGTCGCTATCAGGCGCCAGGTTGATGGTTGGCCAACCGAGTTTCTGGCCCATGCGATCACCACGGGCAACCAACCCGGTGACTGAATAGGGTCGGCCCAGGAGCTCGTGCGCTTCGTAGACCTTCCCCTCCGCCAGCAGCCGGCGAATGCGAGTGCTCGAGACCCGTTCGACGCCGCGGCGCACCTCGTCGACGGTGAACGCCTCGAAGCCGAAGCTCTTGCCCATCTGCTGGAGCAGGGAAACGTCGCCCTCACGCCGATGGCCGAAGCTGAAGTCGGAACCGACATAGACCTCTTTGACCTCGAGTCGTTCGTGCAAGAAGTCGCGCACGAACGAGCGCGCGGGGGTCTGGGCGAACTCGGGCGTGAACTGCACGACCAGAACGGCGTCAATACCGGTTGCGTCGAGCAATGCATCGCGCTGCGAAGGCGTAGCAAGGCGCGCCGGCGCGGCCTCGGGCCGCAGGACCGAAAGGGGGTGCGGGTCGAAAGTAATCACCGCAGAAGGACAGTCGAGATCGCGAGCGCGCGCCACGACCAGCTCGAGGACCGCGCGCTGGCCGAGATGAATGCCGTCATAGTTCCCGATCGTGACCACCGCACCTTGCGGAAGGTCGGTGGCTGAGAGTGCATCTTGAATGACTTGCATGGCGATTAGACGGTCAGCTCCCGAGAAGCGGGACTCGGATCGTGCCCGGCAGCCATCTCGCTCGCCGTCACGACGTCCGGCCGACCGCGCGGCCCAACGATACGCCCGACCAGGTCATCGGCATGGGCCTCGGTCACCTCGACCTCGACCAGGCTCGGCGCCGCCGCACAGCCGTCGACGATCAGCACCCGACCATCGATGCCGGGCGCCATCCCTTGATGCCGGGCTTCGAGAAGCAGATCACTCTCGGAACTCTGACCCTCGAGTAGCATCTCGAGAGTCTTACCGACCAGGCGCTGGCGGCGTTCGAGCGAAATCGGCCGTTGCACTTCGAGCAGATGCTGGAGACGGCGTTCCGCCTCTTCGCCATCCACCGCAGCCTCGAACGTGGCCGCAGGGGTGTCCTCTTCGGGACTGAAGGCAAACGCTCCCAGGTGATCGAAGCGCGCTCTACAGATGAACTCTTCGAGATGTCTGAGGTGTTCGAGGGTCTCCCCCGGGAAACCGACGATGAACGTCGTGCGCAAGAAGACATCTGGCACAAGCTGCCGCGTGCGTTCGAGAAGGCGCAGGTAGCGCGCCGCGCTCCCTCCGCGCCGCATGCTGGTGAGCATCTCGGGATGGCTGTGTTGGAGGGGCATATCGAGGTACGAGACGAAGCGCTCTTCGCCACCCATGAGAGCAAGAAGCTCCTCGTCCAAGGTCGTTGGGTAGGCGTACATGAAACGGATCCAGGGGATCGTAGTCTCCGCCAACAGCGCCTCGACGAGACGCACCAGGCCGTAGCGACCGAGGCCGAGATCCTCTCCGTAGCGCGTCGTATCCTGCGCCAGCAACACGATCTCGCTAAAACCCTCGGCCTCGAGCCGCTTCGCCTCGGCAACAAGGCTCTTGATCGTGCGACTGCGAAAGCGGCCTCGCCAGACAGGGATGGCGCAGAACGTACACGGGTTGTTGCACCCCTCTGCGACCTTCAGGTAGGCGAAACCGCGGGTGGTGACCAGGCGCGGCGCGGTGTGATCGAAGACGCGCTCCGCCCGGTGCGGGGCAAGCGGCAGGCTACTGCCAAGGCGCACCAGCCCAGAGACATCCTGCAGCTGGTCAAGGCCGATGAAACCATCGATCTCCGGAATCTCGGCGGCGAGCTCCTCGGCGTAGCGACTCGCCATGCAGCCCGACACCAAAAGGCGCTTCGGACCTCCGGCCTCGGTCTTTTGCTCGGCCACCTCGAGAATCGCCTCGATGGACTCCTCGCGGGCCTCCCCGATGAAACCGCATGTGTTAACGATCACCACCTCGGCCTCGTGCACGTCGATCACGACATCGTGGCCCTGCCCTTCAAGTTCTCCGAGCATGATCTCGGCGTCTACGAGGTTCTTGGGACAACCCAGGCTGATCATTCCGACCCGCGGGGGCTTGCCCGTGTGATCAGGCGACAGCGCCGCCACACCGGGCTTTGGAAGCACAGAGGAACCCTGCGGCCGGGGCGCGAAGGCTCGCCGCTCTTGCCCTGAAACACCCTTGGACATTGGGCGAATCGTAGCAGCAGAGGCCCTCGGCACACCGACTCCACCCCTGAACCGGCAATGAATTCCGAGAAAACTTGAATTTATCGCCATTCATCGATATACTGGTTTCGCACTGTTGCCAGGGTACATCGCAACCCCAACAGCAGCCTCCCGATCACGGATCCTGGTCATGCCGAAACCACCACCATTCTCGACAGAAATCCCCATCGACCGCTCACCAACCGTCGAGGACCCCGGCCTCTCCGGAGACCTGGCCTTCGTCACTCTGGCGGCGGTTGTCGATGTCGGACTCGGCGGTCTCGGACTGCAAACTGAAGAGGCCCTCCGCGTCGGCCACTCCTACACCGTCGACCTCGAGTCGTCCAACCTCGAGCTGACCGGCAAAACGGTATGGAACCGTCAGGTCGGTACCTTCCGCCAGAACAACGGTCGCATCGTGCCCCGCTACCGGGCCGGTCTGGCGTTCGAGAGCGAAACCATCACGGCCCACCAGGAAGCGTTGCAGGAGTACCTGATTCTCAACGCCGTCTCCGAAACCGCCTCGCGACGCCCCTCACCGCGCTACCACCTGCGCTCGGACACTCCGCGGGTACTCCACACCCGCTACCCGTTCACGGTCGACTCGATCAGTGTGTCCGGAATGATCGTCAAGGTCGACCAGCTCCCCACCCCCGATGCAGTCCTTCACCTGCGTCTCGGCCTCTCCGACAGCGAACAGCTCGACCTCACCGCCCGCCTCAGCGACGTCTACCAGACCTACGACAACGACAGGATCGACACCCGTGTCGCCCTCGAGTTCGTCAACCTCTACGCCGGCACCCGCGAAACCCTGGGTAACTGGGTCCGCGAACGACGTTCACTCACCCCCCTCATCCAGTAGCTCCAGCAACCGAACCACACCCACCCTCCCGGCCAAAGGCCCCGCTGCCGCGTTTCCTCTTTCCCGACAGCAACCCGACCGAACAGCTCACCCGCACCACCGCGCGGCCAAGATGATCTGAGATCTGAGATCTGAGGCGTGGAACACCACCCCACGAAAGTTCAACGGCGCGACTCCCAGTACCGCTCTACAGAAAAAGGAAGCGCGTGCCTGCGGCCACCACGCCTCAGATCAACACTCCGGAGGCGCACGACAAGCGAACCGAAGTCCTCCGCCGCACCTGCAGGGCCACCCACCAACCGCCAACGGCAACCGCAACGGACCGCTTGGATACGCCGGGATAAACCGGCATGGAGAAAGGAATGAGAGAGTCCCACCCTCGAAGGGGTAGCGACCCAGAGGGTCCCCGAGTCATGCGCCGGCTCCCGCGAGGGTGCGGTGAAGCGTTGACAGGGGCACACACAGGCCGGGTATTGAGCCGCGAAATAAGAATTTGGGAGTGCCGACGCTGTCAAGCGAAGCGGAAGGCGAGACTCCGTAGCGCGCTATCGCGAGCTCTGCGGCGACTCCCCGCGGTCGTAGACCCTGTGCATGTGTGGAATCTCCATGCGCGAGAACCGGGAGATCCGCGATCTGGCCAGTTGGGTATCTGGTCCGCATCGGGAAGGCTAGAGGCCGTAAGCCGATGACGCACGGATGGCGGAAGTCAGACAGGCCCGTAGTACCTGCGAAGTCGTCGAACAACGGTGGGAGACCAGCGGCGGAGGCGGTGGAGGGAAGGGGCCTGGCCAAGGGGAACACGGGCAAGCAAAACGCACCCCGGACACAGAGCCGGATGGAGAGTGCGAGCAATGCGCTGGGCCGTGTACGAGAAGCCGCCCGCAGGGGCAAGGAAGTGAAGTTCACAGCGCTTCTTCACCACATCACGGTCGAGCGACTCCGGAGCGCATTTGACGTGTTGCACCGAGACGCAGCGGCAGGAGTGGACGGAGTGTCATGGAGCGAGTACGCAGAATCTTTGCTGAGCAATCTCGAGGACCTGCACTCTCGTGTCCACCGTGGGAGCTACCGGGCGAGTGCGACTCGTCGCGTCTACATCGAGAAATCGGATGGGCGGTTCCGACCGCTTGGCATCGCCACGTTGGAGGACAAGATCCTTCAGCGCGCCGTCGTCTCGGTGTTGGATGCGATCTACGAGGAAGACTTTCTCGGGTACTCATACGGATTCAGGCGAGGCCGCAGCCAGCACGATGCTTTGGATGCGCTATTCGTTGGAATCACAAAGCGGAAGGTGAACTGGGTGCTCGACGCAGACATTCGTGGGTTCTTCGATGCCCTGGACCACGAGTGGCTGGTGAAGTTTCTCGAGCACCGTATCGGAGACCGTAGGATCCTTCGCCTCATCCAGAAATGGCTGAGGTCCGGAGTGATGGAAGACGGTAAGTGGCACGCGAGCACGCGGGGGACTCCTCAGGGGGCGACGATTTCGCCTCTCCTCGGGAACGTGTACCTGCACTACGTGCTCGATCTCTGGGTCCAGCAGTGGAGGAAACGCAACGCGCTTGGGGACATGATCTTCGTGCGCTACGCGGATGACTTCATCGTTGGATTTGAGAGGCAGGAGGAGGCAGAACGATTCCTCGAGGAACTGAACCTGCGACTCCGTGACTTCTCGTTGGAGATCCAACCCGAGAAGACGCGCCTGCTGGAGTTTGGCCGCTTTGCGGCCTACAACCGACGCGCGCGAGGTCTCGGGCGGCCGGAGACCTTCGAGTTTCTAGGCTTTACGCACTGCTGTGCGCAGTCTAGTCGAGGGAGGTTCTTGCTGAAGCGCATCACGAGCCGCCACCGAATCCGCAGGACACTGAAGGCTGTCGGTACGGCCCTTCTGGGACACCGACACTCGCCGCTACCAGAGCAAGGTCTCTGGCTGGGATCCGTGGTGCGAGGCTTCAATGCCTACTACGGCGTACCCGGCAACTCAGCGGCGTTGAACGCCTTTCGACAGGAGGTCATTCGGCACTGGATGCGCGCTCTGCGCCGACGCAGTGACAAAGACCGCACGTCCTGGAAACGGATGTGGGCCCTGGTGGCCCACTACCTACCCAAAGCCCGAGTCCAACATCCCTGGCCTGATGAGCGACTTGTCGTCAATACCTGAGGCAGGAGCCCAGTGCATTAGCAGTGCACGCTGGGATCTGTGCGGGGGGCGCCGGGCAACCGGCGCTCCTACCGCGATCGCCGGACCAGGATGATCGTGATCTGAGGCGTGGTACACGACCCAGCGAAAGCTCAACGGCGCCACTCCCAGTACCGCTCTACAAGAAAAGGAAGCGCGTGCCTGCGGCCACCACGCTTCAGATCAACACTCCGGAGGCGCGCGACAAGCGAACCGAAGTCCTCCGCCGCACCTGCAGGGCCACCCACCAACCGCCAACGGCAACCGCAACGGACCGCTTGCGCCGGACCAGGATGATCGTGATCTGAGGCGTGGTACACGACCCAGCGAAAGCTCAACGGCGCGACTCCCAGTACCGCTCTACAAGAAAAGGAAGCGCGTGCCTGCGGCCACCACGCTTCAGATCAACACTCCGGAGGCGCGCGACAAGCGAACCGAAGTCCTCCGCCGCACCTGCAGGGCCACCCACCAACCGCCAACGGCAACCGCAACGGACCGCTTGCGCCGGACCAGGATGATCGTGATCTGAGGCGTGGTACACGACCCCACGAAAGTCAACGGCGCCACTCCCAGTACCGCTCTACAAGAAAAGGAAGCGCGTGCCTGCGGCCACCACGCCTCAGATCACGGATAGATCTTGTAGAGCATCCGGGGGTAGGGAATCGTTTCGCGGAGATGGGGAACACCACTCATCCAGGCGACGAACCGTTCGAGGCCCATGCCGAAGCCACTGTGCGGAAAGCTTCCGTACTTGCGCACATCGAGGTACCACTGGAAGGCCTCGATCGGGAGTTCGTGTTCGTGAATTCGTTCGAGCAACAGGTCGTGGTCGTGGATGCGCTGGCTGCCGCCGATGATCTCACCGTAGCCCTCGGGGGCAAGAACATCGAGCGCCAGCGCGGTCTCGGGGCGTTCGCCGTCGGGCTGCATATAGAAGGCTTTGGTTTTCGCCGGGTAGTGAGTGATCATCACCGGCCGATCGAAACGTGAGGCGAGCAGCGTTTCGTCTTCGGCCCCGAAGTCGTCGCCCCACTCGAGCGACTTGCCCGCTTCAGCAAGCACCGCGACCGCCTCGTCGTAGGTCATGCGCGGAAACGGCCCGGCCACTGCCTCGAGCTTGGCAATGTCCCGATCGAGAACGTCGAGCGGGCCTCGGCAGCGCTCTAGAACCCTACCGACGACCGAGACCAGGAAGTCCTCGGCAAGCTCACAGAGGCCATCGAACTCGAGAAAGGCGACCTCAGGCTCCACCATCCAGAATTCAGTGAGATGGCGGCGCGTCTTCGATTTCTCGGCGCGAAAGGTCGGGCCGAAGCAGTAGACCTTGCCGAGTGCAGCGGCTGCAGGCTCCAGGTACAGCTGGCCCGACTGGCTCAAAAACGCAGGATCGCCAAAGTAGTCGGTCTCGAACAACGTCGAGGTACCTTCGCAGGCAGCCGGCGTCAGAATCGGCGAGTCGATGAGGCTGAAGCCACGATCGTAGAAGAAGTCACGGATGGCGTGCACCGCTTCACTCCGAATCTGGAGGACCGCACGCTGTTTACTCGATCGCAACCAGAGGTGGCGATTGGCCATCAAGAACGCCGTGCCGTGTTCCTTCGGCGTGATCGGGTACTCGTCGGCCAGCGACACGACCCCGATCGAGTGCGCCTTCAGCTCGACGCCCGTTGGCGAGCGCTTGTCGGCCGCAACCTCGCCGATGCAACGGATCGTCGACTCCTGGGTGGCCTCTTCCAGAGCGTTCCATGTCTCTTCACTGACGTCGCCGCGACTCACCACGACCTGGACGACTTCACTCCCGTCGCGGAGCTGGATGAAACCGATCTTGCCGCTCGAACGTTTGTTGGCGATCCAGCCGGAAAGTTCGACTGTCTCGCCCACCAACTCGGGCAGGTCACGGACCCATACGCGTTCTGTCTTTTCCTCTCCACTCATCTCGAGGAGACTACCGGATCCCCCATGTGCCCGTTGGCGAAAGGCGAATCAGTCTTCGTTGCGCGACATCTCGAGAGTCGCGAGGGCAGCACGCGCCGCGGCGCGCTCGGCACGACGCTTCGAGGTGCCGCTGGCGGTTGCGACCACTTGCCCATCGATCTGGCACTCGACGTAAAAGGTGAGCGCGTGATCGGGGCCCTCGCTCCTCACCTCGTGGTACTCCGGCAAGGCCCGTCCAGCGGCCTGCAGGCGTTCCTGCAGGACGGTTTTGGGGTCTTGTTCGACCACCGTCGGGTCGCGGGCGATGGCGCGATCCAGCAGTGGTCGGATGACCCGCCGGGTCGCCTCGAAGCCGCCGTCCAACATCACTGCGCCAAGAATCGCCTCGAGTGAATTCGCCAGCAACGAGCGCTTCGTGCGCCCACCGCTCTTCTCTTCGCCGACCGTCATCGCAATGAGAGGTCCGATTTCGAGGTAGCGCGCCGCATCGGCCAGGGTCTTGGCTTTCACCAACTGGCTCTTCATGGTGGCGAGTTCGCCTTCGGGCGCGTTGGCGAAGCGCTCGAATGCCCACTCGGCAGTCACCAGTCCGAGCACCGAGTCGCCCAGAAATTCCAAGCGCTCGTTGTGATCGGTCGCGCGTTGGTTGGCGGCGAGCGAGCGATGGGTCAGAGCTTCCTCGAGCAGGACGCGATCGCCAAAGGCGTAGCCCAACCGGTTCTCCAGACCGGCGAGTTCGAGGTCACGGTTGGGTTCAGATTCAGACACGCACCGCTCGCTTAGAAGTGGGCCGGCTCGCCGCCCTGGCTCCAGCCCTGGCGGCCGAATCGCCGCTCCAGCTGACTGTCGTCGAGCTTGAGAATCGTTGGTCGGCCGTGGGGACATGCATACGGCTGCTCGGCTTCGAAGAGCTCTCCGACCAGTTGTTCCATCTTCTCGAGCGACAGCGGATGGTGAATCTTGATCGCGCCCTGGCACGCGCGGTCCGCCGCCAGACCGTCGAGTAGACGCGCTCGTACGTCGACTGAGCCAGCGCCGTCGAGAGGACTTTCGCCGGCCACCGCGACCAGCAACCGTTCGGCCGCACGCGCGCTCCAACCTACCGGTAGGGCGCGAACCGCCCAGGCGTCCCCCGAGTAGCGCTCGAGCTCGAAACCGGCGCGCGCGAGACTTGGCTCGACTTCCCCGAGAGCCTCGGACTCGACCGGACCGAACTCGAGCACCAACGGCTCGAGAAGCCGCTGGACTTCCGGTTCGTCGCCCTCGAGCGCTCTGCGAAGGCGCTCATAGAGGACCCGTTCATGAGCCGCGTGTTGATCGACCAGGTAGAGCCCATCAGGGCCTTCCACGAGAACAAGCGAACCTTTGTACTGCCCAAGGACCCTCAGGGGCCGCTCATCGCCGGGTCGCGCCGCGCCTGAGAAGCCACGCCCGGGACTGGTCCACGGTTGGTACGAGACGCCGCCGATGCGCTCCTGGCTGGGATGCGGATAGGTCGGGCTGTCCTCGGCAACGACACCGCCACCGGGCTCGAGCATGCGCCCCAGACCCTGCCACGCGAAACTCGACGGACGAGTCTGTGGGTCGACTTCTTCGAGCACCGTCGGCTCCTCATCGCGCGCCTGGGCGAGAGCCTGCCGAAGAACCGAGGCCAGTTGGCCAAACACCGCCCGATCACGAAAGCGCACCTCGGCCTTTTGTGGATGAACGTTGACGTCCACCTCGTGCGGTGGCACATCGAGGAACAGAAACAGCGCCGGGAAGCGATCGCCATGCCAGAGGCTGCGAACGCAACCGTAGAACACCCCAAGGATCGAGCGATCGCGGAGCAGACGGCCGTTGACGTAGCTGAAGATGCGTCGTCCACCGAGCGTGCGCCGGGTCCCGAGGAGACCCCGCACGATCGCATCAGGAGGCAAAGGTACGAGTTCATCCGCGAGCTCGGAGCCGAAGAGCTGCCTCACCCGCTCACGCAGCGCCTCGACGAACGGCGGCGCATCGGGACCCCCCGCCGTCGTCGCCGGCGCACTGAGGCGTTCGCGTCCGTCGTGGTGCACGGTCCAGTGAACCTCGGGATGGGCGAGCGCATAACCCTGGACGACCTCGATCGCCCGCCGATACTCGGTGACCGGTTTCTTGAGGAACGACTTGCGGGCCGGAACCGCATCGAACAGACCGTCGACTTCGATGCGCGTTCCCCGCCCGCGCGGCGCCGGGCTCTGCTTCTCGAGGCGTCCGGCGACGAAACGTACACGGCTGGCGTCAAACCCCTCGGCGGCGCTGGTTGCGTCGACCGTAGCCACGGCGGCGATCGCCGCCAAGGCCTCGCCGCGGAAGCCGAGCGTCTGCACTCGTTCGAGGTCCTCGAAACGACTGATCTTGCTGGTGGCGTGGCGTTCGAAGGCCGCTCTCAGTTCTTCGGGCGCCATGCCGTGCCCGTCATCGTCGACAACAATGCGACGACGGCCACCCTCTTCGAGTTCGATGACTACGCGTCCGGCACCGGAGTCGAGGGCATTCTCCACCAGCTCCTTGACCACCGATGCCGGGCGCTCGACCACTTCGCCGGCAGCGATCTGACTGATCAGTCGATCGTCGAGACGCCTGATGCGGCGCTCCTTCTGGCTGGCGCTCATGGCACGTCGTGACCTTCGAGCGGTTCGGCGCGGCCCCCGGGGCCGGCGGCCAGACACGCGCGAGCGGCAGACAGGCGAGCCACCGGTACGCGATACGGCGAGCAGGAGACGTAGTCGAGGCCGCAACGTTCGAAGAACTCGATCGAGTGCGGCTCGCCGCCGTGCTCGCCGCACACTCCAAGCTTGAGTGTCGGGCGCGCCATCCGGCCACGGCGACAGGCGATCTCGACCAGCTGTCCGACCCCATCGGCGTCGAGGCGCTCGAAGGGGTCGAACGGCAGCACGCCATCTTCGAGGTAGGCCGGCAGGAAGCGGCCGGCGTCATCACGCGAGTAGCCAAAGGTCATCTGGGTCAGGTCATTGGTACCGAAGGAGAAGAAATCGGCGTGCTGGGCAATGCGGTTCGCCTGGAGGGCTGCCCGAGGAACCTCGATCATGGTCCCGATGGGAATCTCGATGCCAGCTCCCTGATCCGACACGATGGCGAGGGCGACGCGCTCGATCCTCTGCCGCAGGTCCTCGAGCTCACGCTCGGTCCCCACGAGCGGTACCATGATCTCAGGGTGGACGGCGATGCCGGCCCCAGCAACTCGGCAGGCCGCGCGGGCAATCGCCTCGGCCTGCATCTCGTAGATCGCCGGAAACGTAATGCCGAGGCGACAACCGCGGTGACCGAGCATGGGATTGGTCTCGCGCAACGACTCGACCTGATCGGCGACGGTGGTGACCGAGACCCCCATTTGCTCGGCCAGCTGCGAAATGGCTCGCTCATCATGCGGCAGAAACTCATGCAGCGGTGGGTCGAGCAGTCGTATGGTGACCGGAAGACCAGGCAGCGCCTCGAAGATCGCTTCGAAGTCGGCCTGCTGCATCGGTAGGAGCTGCGCCAGAGCCTCGGCCCGCGTCGCATCATCCTGGGCCAGGATCATGCGACGGACCCACGGGATGCGTTGCTCGTCGAAGAACATGTGTTCGGTGCGACAGAGGCCGATACCGGCCGCGCCGAGGGTCGCGGCAACACGCGCGTCCTCAGGGGTATCGGCGTTGGCCCGAACACCCAGGCGGCGCTCACGGTCGGCCCAATCGAGCAACGTCAAGAAGGCTTCGACTGCCGGGCTCTGTTCCCGCTGGGCAGGAGGAGTCGCCTCGCCGGAACCGCCCTCGAGGTTCAAGAGTGTGTCGAGGACTTCGGAGGGCTGGGCTTCGAGGGCGCCGAGAATGACCTCACCACGCCCTCCATCGATCGACAGGAGGTCACCTTCGCGCACGACGTGCTCACCGATGCGTATTTCCGCTCGCCCGTCGTCGACAATGACAAGGCCAGCGCCGACGATGCAGGGTTTGCCCAGACCGCGCGCGACAACCGCGGCGTGCGAGGTCATTCCACCGCGGGTGGTCAGGATTCCCGACGAGGCATGCATGCCGACGATGTCCTCCGGCGAAGTCTCGTCGCGCACCAGGAGAACGGGCCCGCTCATGGCCATCTCTGCCGCCCGTTCCGCGGTCAGCGCAACCTGCCCCGAAGCAGCGCCGGGCCCTGCTCCGAGGCCGGTCGCGACCAGTCGCCCCTTCTCCACCGCCAACTGCCGTTCCTCATGATCGAAGACCGGAGCCATCATCTGGATCAAGTGCTGTGGTTCGACCCGTCGTAGGGCTTCCCGGCGATCGATCAGGCGCTCGCGCACCATGTCGACCGCCATGCGCACCGCTGCCGGACCGCTGCGCTTCCCCGCACGGGTCTGGAGCAGGAAGAGCTCGTCGTTCTCGATGGTGAACTCGATGTCTTGCATGTTGCGAAAGTGGCGTTCGAGGGTCTCGCAGACCTCCTCGAGTTGCCCGGCGGCAACGGGAAACCTGGTCGCCATCGACTGCGACGCACCAGAAGCGGTCGAGCTCTGAATCGGCTCGGGCGTGTGGGTGCCGGCCACCACGTCCTCGCCCTGAGCGTTGACCAGGTACTCGCCGAACAGCCGACGCCCGCCGGTCGACGGGTCGCGCGAAAACGCAACCCCGGTCGCACAGTTCTGACCACGATTGCCGAACACCATCGCCTGCACGGTGACGCCGGTTCCGATGTTGTCGTCGATTTCGTGAATGCGCCGATACTCGCGCGCTCGACGGTTGTTCCAACTCGCGAACACGGCTTCAATCGCAGCGTTGAGCTGTTCGTGAGGGTCCTCCGGGAACAAACTCCCGCTCTCGGCAATCCACACCCTGGACTCCTCGATGACCGTCTCGAGTTCTTCGACCGGCAGATCGTGGTCGTGGGCGACTCCTGCTCGCTGGCGCGCGCGAACCATGGCGTCGTGAAAACCCGAGCTGGGCACACCGAAAACGACGTCGCCAAACATCGCCAGCAGTCGGCGGTAGCAGTCGTAGAGAAAGCGACGCGAACCAACCGAAGCCGACGCGTTCTCGACGATCCTGGCGTTGAGGCCGAGGTTGAGGACGGTGTCCATCATCCCGGGCATCGAGATCGCGGCACCACTGCGCACCGAGACCAGAAGCGGCCGCTCGGGATCTCCGAAGCGCTGATCACGAAGCTCCTCGAGCCGCCTCAAGTGGTCGGCCAACTCGCCTTTGAGCCCCGGTGGAAGCGCCCGCTCGTGCTCATGAAAGTAGCAACAAGCCTCGGTGGTGATGGTGAAACCGGGCGGAACCGGAACCCCGAGCAGGCTCATTTCGGCCAGGCCGGCGCCCTTACCCCCCAACAGCGGCGCCATTTCGCTGCTTCCCTCAGCGGCACCGGCGCCGAACGAGTAGATCGATTTCACCTGGGTCATGAAAGTGCCTTCGTCAAATGCTCGAGGAGCCCGCGTTCGAAGTCTGCGGCGCCGTTTCAGGGGTGGTCCCGGTGTCGTTCTTGCCGTCGTCCTGTTCGAGCTCCGCGAGCCGGATACTGCGTGAGTAAACGCGGTGGACGGCTTGCACGAGGCCGAGGCGGTTCTGGCGCTGCTCGTCATCATCCGTGCGCACGAGAACCTCGGTCATGAACCGTTCGACAACCTCGCCGAGCTCGAGCATCCCGGCGAGCCAACGTTCATGCTCGGGACGAGCACCGGCTGCCGGCGCAGTCACCACCGAGCGAATCACCGGGCGCACCCGCTCGAGCGTCTCCCACAGTGCACGCTCGGCCGGCTCCCGCAAGCGAGTAGGGTCGACCTCCCGCTCGGGGGCCTCCCGCAGAATCGACACCATCCGTCGCGCGGTCCTCACGACCCGGGCCAATCCTTCGCGGCCGCGCAGGTGGGTCAACAGACCGAGGCGGGCCTCGACGTCGCCAATCAGGCTGCTACCACCGGCACCGAGCACCGCTTCGACCTCGCCTAGTTGGTAGCCGCGCTCGGCGAGGACCGTTCGCAGAATCCGCGTGCGCAAAGGGCGCAGATCCATCAGTACGGCCTCGTCGCTCCTCCTTGCCCCTCGCTGTTGCAGACGAACCGCCCGCGCGGTCGCCAGGTCGAGATCGAGCGGCAGGCGAGTCCGAGAGAGCGTCTTGATCACTTTGTAGAGCGCCCGCCCGACCTCAGCGTCGTCGGCGCCCTCGAGTTCACGGGTGCTCATCGTGACGGCCCGGGAGGCCACCAGGTCCAGGGCATTGGCGATCTCGACCACCTGGCGCACGCCGAAGCGTTCAGCATCAACGGCGGCATCAGCGGCCGTCTCGTCGTCGGGCGATTCCGTGGCTCCTCCCAGGCAGCGCCCGCCGGCGATCGCCCGCCACACCGACTCGGGGTAGCCCTCGTCTCGGGCCATCAAAGCACCAACGACTCCCGCCAACCCGGGGTACTCCAGAACGGTCTCGGTCGCCCGATCGGCCGGCGCCATCTGCGCCGCCTCGCGCGCGCGGTCGGCGCGCTCCTGCCATCCAAGATCGCCGCACAGGCTTTCGGCGAGCGTTGCCACCCGATCGATTCGTTCTCCCCAGGTACCACTACCCACACCGTAGCGACGTGTTCGTAGCTCACGCGCAAAACGCGCCAGAGGCTCCGAACGATCGCGCGCCCAGAGGACAGCCAGATCCTCGAGGCGTTCGGTGAGCCGCCAGGAGTGACCGAGGCCAATCGCCCCATCGGGATCGTCCGGCCGGTCGAGAACCACCAGCACGCGATCCAAGAGCTCACCGCCCGCGGACGCGCGCAGTGGAAAGACCTCCAGCCGCTCTTTCAAACAGTGTTCGACCAACACCTCTGGCAGCCCCCGAAAGACCGGCGGCAGATCGACGGTGATGACCCCTGGGCTTTCGAGACTCCAGACCAGTTCATCAATCAGTGACTCCACGCCGCTCAGTTCGGCGCCAGCTTCTTTCGCACGCTCCTCGAGAGCGGCAAAGAGCGTCGACCGACGCTCGGCTGGTTGAACCAGAACACCCCGTTCCTCGAGCGCCGAGAAGTAGTCCTCGGAGGTCGACGGTGAAAAGGGGTCAGGCGACAAGACGGGGTGCCCAATCGAAGTCGCGCCGGTCTCGACTCCCAGAACCCTCGCCTGGCAGGCCTTTCCATTGACCAGCAGCAACGCCCCGACGGGCTCGAGAACATCCCAATCACCGTGCCGTTTGTTGCCGGCCGACGAGAACGGGGCAAAGGTCGCGAGAACGGCATCGACGGCGGCCCCAACGACGCGCTCGCCGTCCCTGCCTTCGTCGCTGAGCCGTAGGGCAACCACCAAACGGCGGCAGGTCGCGCCGCTTCTCCCGCGGTCGCACTGGACACCGGCGGCAAGCAGTTCACGCACCACATGGCCACGCAGGGCCGGGCCGAGCTCCCGGGCACGAGCCCGAGGGAGGCCGTCGAAGCGAAGCTCGAGCAGAAAGTCGCTCACCGGGAGCCCGCCTTTTCTCTGCGGCGACGCGCCTCGGCCACAATTCGCAGCAGCAGCTCGCGCACCGCGTCGGCCGGGGCCTCGGGAACCGGACTCGAGCCCAGACCTGGGGCTTCGAGCAGGCTGAGGTCTCGGTAGGCCTCGAGCAGGCGACGGTAGGCGAGATGGACCGCTCCCGCGTCGAGCGCCAGTTCTGCGTCTTCGAGCGTCGCCCGCGCCAATTCCATGAAGCGTGCCTCGCCAACTACCGCGGCGTGGTAACCACGCAGGTCGGCATCGGCGTCCCCTCGAACCGCCTGCCAGGAAGTATCGGGTGCCCATTGCAACTCGGCCAGGGTTGCGGCCCCCTGACAGAGACGCGCCAGCGATTCGAGCCGCAAAACGACTTCGGCGAGGACCGCACCCGAGCCGAGGCCGGCGAGCCGATCGACAATCGCCAGCCGGCCGAGGTTGAGGCCATTGACGCGCAGTCTGTGCCCGCGGGCACGAATGTCATGGCTGGGAAGCTCGAGAGCCAGGTCTTCGAGGCGAACGTCCATGCCCGATTGGCACAAGCCGGTCTTCTCGAGCACCTCGATCACCTCCACCAGGAGGCCGCGCTCGGGAACCGGGCGGAGGATGGCCTGGCAAACCAGCTCCGAGGCCGGTCGACCCCCGAGCAGGCGAGTACGCCCAGGCAAGCGCGCGATCGTCTGCACCTGAACGCTTGCGGAATGGTCGCTGCCGAGCAGGAGGTCGGGCGACATCAGACTGTCGGGCAGTGCCAGCTCGGGCGACGGCAGCACAACGGCTCCCGCTCCGCGCCAGTGCTCGAGCAGAACCAGCAGCAGGTCTTCGGCAACCCGCGATGGAGCACTGGCATCGACCCTCATCGCCCCACCTCGGCCAGGGTCCGCTGCATCACGCGATAGCTGCGCAGCTCATGTTGCAGGAAGTAGCGCCTCACGGAAGCCGAAAGAGACTCGAGAGCCCGCAGAGTGCACGCATCAGGTGGTGTCGTCGAAATCTCGGAGAGCGACTGGCGAGACACCTGCAAGAGTGCGTGCAACACGCTCACGTCGATGCGCTCGCCCCCTTGACCGCGGGCACAGTCTGGACACACCAGACTGTCACCTCCCTCTGGTAGGACCGCACCGCGACCATCGAAATCTCCAAGACAGACCGGACACTGACGAGGCGGGGGGAAGATCCCCCCCAGCCTGAGAACCCAGACCTCGACATAGCGCGCCACGAGACCAGGGTCGATCCCCGCTTCGAGCGCAACCACCGCACTCTCGAGGAGTCGCAACATATGGGGTGCCGGTTGGTTCTCCTGCGCGAAGGCTGCGATGTGCTCGGCCAGGTAGGTGCCCACCAGGATGCGTTCGAGATCGTGATGAAGGGCCGCCGGGGCGCGCTCCATCGCCACGTCTTCGATGCGCACTAGATCTCGACCGGGTTTCTCGAACCACGTCAAGCCAACTCGAGCGAGCGGTTGCAGCTGGCCGGCATAGCGGCTGTACTTGCGCCGCGCGCCTCGCGCGACCCCGCGCTTCAAACCGTGTTCGGCGGTGAGAAAGGCAACGATGCGGTCACCGTCATGCAGGTCTTGAACGTCGAGCAGGAGAGCCGTGGCATGCAGCCGCTTCACAGCACCATCCATTGAATCAAGAACGCCGCGGTCATGAAGTAGACCAGGAGCCCGATGATGTCGCACGAGGTGGTGACCATGGGCCCTGAAGCAACCGCCGGGTCGATTCCCAGGCGCTCGAAGAGGAGCGGCACCATTGCGCCATTGAGCGACGCCAGAAAGACCGCCGAGAAGAGCGCCACCGCCACGACGACTCCGTAGGTAACGTGCGCTCGTTCTGGAACCAGAACCGGCATGAGGACGACCGCCAGGGTGCCGGCGAGAAGCGCGAAGATGCTCCCCAGCATGGCTCCAACCTGGGCCTGTTGCATCAGGAACTGGCGCGCTCGTCCCTGCGGGCCGACCAAGCGACCGGTGGCGAGACCGCGGACTGCAATCGTCGACGTCTGACTTCCCGCGTTGCCTCCCATGCCCATGATGATGGGTACAAACATCAACAGGAAGAAAGCCTCGCGGGTCGAGATGCCGAGGTGGTCGACCAGGAGGCCTTCGGAGCGCTCGATCAACAAGCCGCCCAGAAACAAGCCGACGAAGTTGACCAGCAACCAGGGCAGACGAATGCGCGCAACCCGCAGCGAGCGACCCTCATAGATGAGCTCGTCGTTCGACGACCCGACCATCTTGAAGAGGTCCTCTTCCATCTCGTAGTTGACGACCGTAATCACGTCATCGATCGTGATGACGCCCATCAGGTGGTTCTCGATGTCGGTGACCGGAACCGCCAGCAGGTCGTAGCGCGAGGCCAGGCGGGCAACCTCCTCCTGGTCGGTGTCGGTGGTGACCTTGATCACCGAGCGGTTCATCAGCTCCTCGAGCTTCCTGCCCTGCTTGGCCAGGAGGAGCTCGCGCAACGAGATCACGCCGGTGAGCTGACCGCCTTCACCGACGACGTAGAGATAGAAGATCATCTCGAACTCTTCGCCGATGCTCTGAATGGTCTCGATCGCCTGCTGCACGGTCGCATCTTCGTGCAGGCTGAAGACCTCGGTCGACATCAGGCGTCCCGCCGTGTCCTCGGCATAGGTCAGCTGCTCGACCAGCTCCGGGTTCTCACGCACCTGCTGAATGGAGAGCACCTGCTCGGCGAGCTCGCCGGGCAGCGACTCGACGACCGCCACCCGGTCGTCGACCGGCATCGAGTCGAGGATCTTGCCAATCTTCTTCGGCTCGAGGCGTTCGAGAATCTCGACCCGGAGGCCCTGCGACATCTCGACGAACACCTCGCCGATCGCCTCAGGGTAGTCGCCAAGCCCGGTGTCGACGACGAAGTCCTGCTCGTGAGGCGTGAGGCCTTCGAGCAGCACGGCGACGTCCTCCGGGCGCACTTTGCCCAGGATTCGCGACAGATTGCGGCGGGCTGAGCGACGGATCAGGCGCCGAATCGTCGGCTGGAGACGCGCCGCATGCTGGTTGCTCTCAGGCGGCATGGGAGCGTCGATCGTAACACCGCTCAGAAGGCTGAAAGCCCCCGATCGAGCTCGTTGAGCACCGTACTCTTCTCGCGCCAGCCGGGCTCATGACGCACGTGCAGGTCGAGATGGACCTTGCGCTCGAGAAACTCCTCCAGATCCTTCCGCGCAGCGATTCCGATCTCTTTGATGCCGCGACCGCCGGCGCCGATGACGATCTTCTTGTGGCTGGGCTTCTCGACCAGAATGCTCGCTGCGATCAGGAGTCGACCGGGTCGATCGCCATCGCCCTCCTGCGCCTGCCAGCCCTCCACTGCAACCGCAGTCGTATACGGCAGCTCGGCGTGGGTGCGCTCGAGGACCTTCTCTCGGATGCGCTCGGCGACCAGGAAGCGCTCGGTATGCACCGTCAGAAGCGCAGGATCGTAAAGCGGCTCACCGACGGGCAGGTGCTTCCAGAGCGTCTGAAGGACGATCTCGGTGCCGTCCTTCTCGAGGGCGCTCGTCGGAATGATGTCCTCGAAGAAGCCGCTGGAGTCGTAGCGCTCGATCTCCGGCAGAATCTTCGACTTCTTCATCCGGTCGATCTTGTTCAAGACGACGATGCGGGGCGCCTCGATCTTTTCGAGACTCGCCAGCGCGTAGCGGTCACCGTTACCGAACGGCTGACTGGCGTCACGTACCAGGCACACCACATCGGCGCCACGGAGGGCATCGGTCGCCGCCTGCATCATGCGTCGGTTCATGCGGAACAACGGCTTGTGAATGCCGGGGGTGTCCCAGAACACCATCTGCCCATGGTCCTCCGAGAGAATGCCAACGATGCGGTGGCGCGTCGTCTGCGGTTTGTTCGAGACGATCGCCAGCTTCTCGCGCAACATGGCGTTCATCAACGTCGACTTGCCGGCGTTGGGACGCCCCACGAGCGCTACGGTCCCCGACTTCTTCTGGTGACTGTCGTTGTCGTCGTTCACGTTCGTTCTCGAACCTTCTCCACCGGCAGTCCGAACTCCCGCCGCAAGATCGCTTCCTGATGGTCCATTTCGCCGTTGTCGGTCTCGTGATCGTAGCCGAGGCAGTGCAAGACTCCGTGGAGAAGCAAGGTCTCGAGCTCGCGAGCCGCCCGGTGACCGCGCTCCTCGGCCTGGCGGCGCGCGTAGGGGACTGCGATGACCACGTCGCCCCAGTGCGCGAGCTCGGCATCATGAGCTGCGCTCCCTTGATCAGCGGTCAGATCTCCCGGGAATGAAAGCACGTCGGTTGGCCGATCGATCTGGCGGTAGCTCTTGCTGAGCCGCTGCATCTCTCGGTCGCTCACAAACCGTACGCCGAGCGACATACCCACCGACGAAGGTGGAGCGATCCCTCGCTCCCTGAGCACCTCCACCAAGCGCTCGAGAAACGGGCGCACCGAGCTCGCCCTTGCTTCCGGGTAGCGGTTCGGGTTCTGGAGGACGATCTCGATCACACGGCGCGGAAACGGTCGCGTTGTTTGTTGAAATCGAAGCCCGGGTACTCCACCCGCTTGTGGTAGATCGACTCGAGCACCCGGCAGAACCCGGCCTTGACGCGCGCCAGGTCATGCAGGGTGAGATCGCAGTCATCGAACTGGTGGTCGGCCAGACAGTCCTCGAGAATCTCGTCGATCAGGGCCTTGATTCGGGCCGGATTCGGGTCGCGCAGCACGCGGCTCGCCGCTTCGACACCGTCGGCAAACATCAACACCCCCATCTCGCGCGACTGAGGTTTTGGGCCCGGATAACGAAAGTCTGATTCGACGACTCCGCCACCGTCGTCGCCCTGCTGTTCGAGTGCGCGCTTGTAGAAGAAGTTCAGCTTGCGAGTGCCGTGGTGTTCTCGCACCGCGTCGATGATCGGTTCGGGAAGACGGTACTCCTGAGCCAGGTCGGCACCTTCTTTGACGTGATTGATGACGATTAGCGAACTCATCGACGGCGTGAGCTTGTCGTGCGGGTTCTCGCGTCCCTGGTTCTCGACGAAGTACTGGGCGCGCAGCATCTTGCCGATGTCGTGGTAGAGGCCCGCCGTATAGGCGAGCGCCGAGTTGGCCGAGATCTCGTCACACCCGACCTTGGCGAGGTTGGCGACCATCAGAGAATGCTGGAAGGTACCGGGGGCTTCGAAGGCCAACCGCCGGAGGAGAGGCAGGTTGGTGTCGGAGAGCTCGACCAGCCGAATGTCGGTTGTCACCGCCAGAACGTTCTCGAGGATCGGTAGCAGGAAGCTGGCCACCGCGGCCACCAGAATGCCGCCGATGAAGCCGCATAGAGCAGCAAACGCAACCCCGGCCACGGTCACTTCTTCGGGCGGGTCGAGAGCCTGCAGCATGCCGATCGCGCCGATGTTCGCCAGGCCGACCATCAAGCCTGCCCGGGTCACAGCCGAACGTTCCTTCAGGCGATCAAGCGAGAAGATGGCAGCCAGCGACCCGATGAGCATGAAGCAAGTCGGCCACCACGCATCGGCACCGACCATGCGCCCGGCCACCAGCGAGAAGCCGATCGCCGTCACCAGCGCCAGGCCGCGCCCGTAGAACAACGACACCATCAAGGCCAACGCAGCGAAGGGAATCCCAAAGAGATAGCTCAGCTGGTCGTCAAACGGCGCAGTCTCGAAGGCTGCACCGAGGGCTTGCGCAATGACGGTCGCAATGGTCACCGAAACCATCGCGCCGATCAGCAACAAGACGAGCCCGCCAAACGTCGAAGCACCGACCCGCCGACGTGAGCGCTCGAACGAGATCCCGAGATGCAGGAGACCGACCAACCCCAACAGCAGGAGCAGATTGCCAACCAGCGACGCGACCCAGGCAAAACGCGGCCGGTTCCCGCCGAGCTCTTCGATCGCCGCCACCGTCGCGACGTCGACTTCGTCACCCTTGCGCACCAGAACCTGACCTTCGCGAATCTGCTTGAAGACTTGCTCCGCCGACTCGGCGGCCTGATCGCGGCGCGCGGCTGTTTCGGTGCGGTTCAAGTAGACATTTGGCTGCAGGTTGGCGAGCAGGAGCCGTTCGAGCACCGCTCGTTCGGCCGCTGGAAAGCCGCTCCAACGCCGCATCTCGCCCTTGAGCCAGTTGCTCGCCTCTTCGCCGGCACCGACATAGCCGTAGAGGTCGAGCCGTACCCGTTCGCCCTCTGATTGCCGGTCCCTGAGGGTGATGCCGTGCAGGCGGTTCTCGAGCAGCGAGCGCTTGTCGTCGACCACGCCGATGCGCAGCAGCGAACCGTAAAGTCCCCGCACGCGGTCTTCCAGTTCGAGAACGAACCGTCGATTGATCAAGAGGTCGAGCGCCTCGTCACTCAGCTCGAGCGAAGTCGAGCCGGCCAGCCGATCGCGCCCACTCGGTTCGACCGTTCCGTCCTCGTCGCCGAGGTTGAGCGAGTCGGCATCGGCTTCTTCAATGTCGTCAGGAATTGCATCGCGTTCTTCGACGTAGCGCCGGCCCGCCGCGAACAAACGTGCCCATTGTTCATCGAGCTGGCCGGAGAGAGTCGAATCGAAGTCATAGATCGGCAGGACGTTCTGGCGGGCGGTCTCGCGCGCCCTGTCGGTCGCCTCGACGTCGAGCACGAGAACGTCACGCGACGCCAGCCAGTCGCGGGCCGCGATGTCACCCACTTCGAGAGGCGGTGCCATCAACCCCTGCTCGCGCGGCATGAGCAGGAGTGAGCCGATGACGACGAGAATCGCCGCCCATACCCATTGACGGGAGAGAAACCGCTGCCAGACGGCCCGTGCGCCGGTCATCTCACCGCGCCGGCGGCCACGCTTCAGGTCAATCCGGGCCGAGGTGCGCAGCTCGGGCGAGGACCCGGTTGAACTCCCTGGTCTCTCGCGACTCATCGGGTTTCCTCCCCGCTACTCGTGGCTTCGCCTGAACGCTCTTCGTCGGCGCGCTGGTCTTCTTCCCAGAGGGCGTAGGCTGAAACGATGCGCTGCACGAGCTCGTGACGGACGACGTCACGGCCACCGAAGTGCACGAAAGCGATGCCGTCTGTGCGCGCCAGGATCGTTTGCGCCTGACGCAGTCCCGATTTGCGGCCGCTCGGCAGATCGACCTGGGTGATATCGCCGTTGACCACCGCGCGCGAGCGGAAGCCGATGCGCGTCAGGAACATCTTCATCTGCTCGGGAGTGGTGTTCTGCGCCTCGTCGAGGATGATGAAGGCGTCGTTCAGGGTACGCCCGCGCATGAACGCCAGAGGTGCCACCTCGATCACTTCGCGCTCCATCATGCGGGTTACCCGATCGAAACCGAGAATGTCGTACAAAGCGTCATAGAGCGGGCGCAGGTAGGGGTTGACCTTGTCTGCTAGATCGCCCGGTAGAAAGCCCAACTTCTCACCCGCCTCGACTGCCGGTCGGGCGAGCACGATCCGACGGACCTTCTTCTCCTGCAGCGCCGCAGCGGCCATCGCCACCGCGAGATACGTCTTGCCCGTGCCCGCGGGTCCGACCGAAATCACCAGGTCATGGTCGAGCATGGCGCGGATGTAGCGCTTCTGGTTCAGACTGCGGGGTTGCACCAGGCGCGTGGCCGCCGCCATCAGCCCGTCGTCGACAAAGAAATCGACCAGCGAGGCCTTGGGATCCTCCCGCAACACCCGGATTGCGGTCATCACCTCACTGCCCCGCACACGCTGCCCGCGTGAGATGACTTCACCCAGACCGTTGAACAGACGCCTCGCAACCGCCACATCTTCGGGATCACCCTCGAGATGAACCGCGTCACCACGCACCCCGATGCCGACCCCAAACGACTGCTCGATGCGCCGCAGGTTTTCGTCGTGAGTGCCGCATATCGTTCGCACCACGCTCTCAGGAAGCGCGACCGGTCCGCTTGCGTTCGACTCCTCGGAAGTCGCGCCGGCCGTCACCTCGATGGTTTCCGATTCCGTCATTCGTAGGAGTAGAACCCGCGACCGGACTTGCGGCCGAAGCGTCCGGCCTGAACCATCTGCTTGAGCATCGGGGGCGGCGCCATGCGGCGTTCGCGAAACTCGTCGAACATGATGTTGGCGATCGAGTAGATCGTGTCGAGGCCGATGAAGTCCATCAGCTGGAACGGGCCCATCGGGTGACCACAACCCAGCTTCATCCCGGCATCGATGTCCTCGATCGTAGCGACGCCGTTCTCGTGCGCGCGAATGGCGTCGAGCAGGTAAGGCACCAGGAGCCGGTTGACGATGAACCCGGAACGGTCGCTGGCGCGCACGGGGCGCTTGCCGAGCTTGTCGACGAAAGCCGTCACTTCGGCGACCGGCGCGTCGTGGGTGAGCATGGTGGTCACCACTTCGACGAGCTTCATCACCGGAACCGGGTTGAAGAAGTGAAGCCCCAGAAAGCGCCCCGGCCGATCGCTCGCCGCGGCCATCTGGGTCAGAGTCAGAGACGACGTGTTGCTGGCGAAGATCGCGTTCTCCAGGGCTACATCAGCGAGATCACGAAACAGGTTCTGCTTGGCGTCGAGGTTCTCGACGATCGCCTCGATCACCAGATCGCACTCTGCCAGGCACTCTAGGTCGACGCCACCGGAGAGCCGATCGAGGGCAGCGTCGCGCTCGCCCGCTTCCAGCTTGCCGCGCTCAACCCCGCGATCGAGGGAACCAGTCAGTGCCGTCATGCCGCGATCGAGAAGCTCCTGGCTCACCTCGCGCACGACGGTCGGAATGCCGGCACGGATCGCCACCTCGGCAATGCCTCGCCCCATCTGCCCACAGCCCACGACACCCAGTCGTTCGATCGCCAAATCGTCTACCCCCAAGATTCCCCAGAAAAGTTCCCACCGGAGCCGACCTCGCCCGGACCCGGCGCGGGACCTCCGAGGTGCGGGCAACTCTATCGCCTCCTTGTGCTCAGCAGGAGCCAGGGAAAGCCGCCAGAGGGTCAGAGGTCCATTCGAGGCGCCGTGCGGTGGCCGAAAGCGCAAGAACCCGCACCAGCAACCAGGGCCTCTCTTCGTCCCGCGTCACGCTGGCCCGCAGCCAGTCGGGCAGTCGCTCGGCCCACTCGATGGCCTTGATCCCGGGCCCCTGGAGAACTTCGTCGAGCCCGATCTCACCGGCCTCCGAGGCGTCGAGGCGGTAGAGATCGATATGCACCAGGGTGGGCTCGCCGTTCGTCGCACCACCCGGGTTGCCATGCTCGTGGACGAGAGTGAAGGTGGGTGACACAACCGTGGTGGGGTCGATTCCAAGTGCTGCCGCAAGACCCTGCACCAGGACGGTCTTGCCGGCTCCCATTTCGCCCTCGAGCAGCAGAACGCCATCGGGCGCCAGTGGCAGGGCGAGGCCCCTGCCGGTTGCGAAGGTCTCCTCAGCGCTGTCCAGCTCGAGGAAGGCGGCGCGCTCGCCCAGCCACTCGGCGACCCGGGCCGAGCCGGCACCGTCACTCAAGGCCGAGTGCCTCGAGCTCCAGAAACGCCGCGGGCAGCGATTCGATCAAGTCTCCCGGCAGCAAGCTGGCCTCGCCTTGCACCACCGCTGCGAGGTCGCCAGCCAGGCCATGCACAAAGGCTCCGCAACACGCCGCCTCGAAGGGACGCTGCCCCTGGGCGAGGAGCGCCCCCACGATCCCGGCCAGAGCGTCTCCCGATCCGCCGGTCGCCATGCCCGGGTTACCGGTAGGGTTGATCGCGACCCGGCCATCCGGGCGGGCGATCAGAGTGCGATGGCCTTTGAGCACCACGACCTGCCCGGTCTCGCGTGCCGCCCACACCGCAAAGCGCAGTCGATCGGCCTGAACCTCATGGTTGCTTGCACCCAGGAGTCGCCCGAGCTCACCGGGATGCGGAAGTAGCACCATCGACTCCGGTGTGCGCTCTGCCAAGAGAGCCGCCTCACCCTCGAAGGCGTTCAGGCCATCGGCATCGAGCACCAGCGGCGCGCGCGAACGCAGCACGAACTCGCGGGCCAGGCTGCGCACGCAGGCGCGACTGCCCAACCCCGGGCCGAGCACCACGGCCGCTCGCCGCGTTGCGGCGTCGAGAAGCGAATCGAGCGCCGCCCCGCATAGAAACCCCTGCTCTTCGGAGCAGGCGAGAGTCATCGATTCCGGCGAAGCGAGTTCGAGGACAAGCGACGCCGATTCGGGAACCGCCGCGGTGACCAGGCCGGCGCCGGAGCGTAGCGCCCCGCGCACCGCCAGCACTGCTGCGCCGCTGGTGCCGGCTCCGCCAGCGATCACAAGGAGGTGGCCACGAGTTCCCTTGTGGTCCTGGGAAGCGCGCCGCGGCAACCAGTCGGCGATTTGATGCGCGCCGAGAAGCACGAGCTCCTCGCCCGCCGTTTCGGCGACCCGCAGGGGCAACCCGAGACCGACCAGGTCCACCTCCCCGCAGGCGCTCTCTGCTGGCGGCAGAACGTGGGCATGGCGGAGGGCGGCGAACGCAACCGTCACGTCGGCCTGTACCACCGGGCCGTCCGGCGCCTGCGCGCTGCCCGCGAGCCCGCTCGGCAGATCGACGGACAGGCGCACGACAGACGCCTCATTCATCGCTTCGACGAGCGCCGCCCACGGGCCCTGGAGCGGCCGATCGAGTCCGTTGCCGAACAGGGCGTCGACCAAGACCTCCGGTGCAGCGCCAGCTCGGTTGCCGTCGACCAGCCACTGGCTGAAGCCTGCCGCGATCTCTGCCGGCTCATCTTCTTCGGCGACGTCCCACTCCTCGGTTTCGATGCCCAGCGCGAGGACGACCGCGAGCTGGCGCGCCACTTCGCCTGCCAGCCGGCCTCCCGGTCGAGCAAGAAGCACGCGGACCGGACCCTCATCTGAGGCCAAGAGCCTGGCGGTCGCCAACCCATCGGCACCGTTGTTCCCCGGGCCGGCCACCACCGACACCCGCGCCGTCGGCCAACGCCGCCTGAGACTCTGTACGACGCCCCGGGCAGCGTTCTCCATCAGCACTGCAGCGGGCATTCCGAGCTCTTCGATCATTTGGCGATCGAGCTCGGCCATCGCCTCGGCAGTCAGCACTGGCCCGGCGGGTAGCCGGGCTTTCCTCCGCGTCATGGGATCCTCCCCCATCGCTTCAGGACCTTTCGGGTCGCCTCACAAACGAGGCCAGGGTCGTGCGTCAACGTCTCACACAAGCGCTCGAGATCGGCCGGCTCGTCGACGTCGCCGAGCGGTGCCAACAGGCGTGAGCAAAGACCCGCGCCCTCGAAGACCGTTCTGAGAGAGGCCAGGGTTCTTGCGCTCGACCAGGGAATGCCCCGAAAGAGTTCCGGCGCCAGGTCCTCTGCAGCCAGCGCCACGAGATAGAAGCCACCGTCGTCGGCCGGGCCGAAGACCGCATCGACACCTCGAGCGCCAAGCATCTCGAAAGCCTCGTCGATTCTCTCGCTTGCGAGGGTCGGGTGATCACTGCCGACGGCGGCCACCAACGGGTGCTTCTGGCCCACCGAAGAGAGAGCATGAAACAAGCGCTCGCCCAGACCTCTACCGGTCTGCTCGAGGGTTGGCGCATCAAAGAGCGGCCTGGGCAGCAGTTCGACGGGCGGCGGCTGGCGCACTCCGTCATTGGCATCGAGTGCCCAGGCGACCCAGACAGCGGCCGCCGACCGATCGAGCGCCACTCCGGTGTCGAAGACAAACGCCGCGTGTAGCTCGGCAGCCTGCTGCGCTGTCAGTGAGCCCACAGCCGGACGGGTCAACCGGGTCTTGACCCTTCCGGGGATGGCCGGCTTGGTCATCAGCACCACGGCCGGGGGCGTCATGGCGCCCATCTCGTCCTACCGGTCGGTCGAACGCCGGATCGCAAAAAGGACGTACCATGGTCGGGCTCTATCGAATCCAATCCAGGAGAGACGCCCCTCGCGGGCCTCTCGATCGACGGCGACGGTTGGGTGGGCGGGCCGGGGATCAGGTCGCTGCCACCATCGGAGGTCCAACGTGGCGCAAACGCTCCAGGCGCTCGAACTGCGAGCGCCACATTCGGCACCAGTCCACGAAAAGAGGCCTCCATGACCCGCTGGGAATACAAGATCATCAACATCCGCAGCGAGAACTACCGGCTGGACCCCGCGGCCGCGCGCGCATTGAACGAACTCGGCAAGGAAGGTTGGGAACTCGTTTCGATCACCTCGGTCAATTTCAAGACCGGTGCGACCGATAACATCGCCATGGTCTTCAAGCGGCCGGCCTCAGAGGACGTAGTGGCGGCGACATAGGCGCTGACCTCAGGCAGCGGGCGGGTTGGAATCGTCATCGACGGGCCGGACCTCTTGTGCTCGACGAGCCGCCCACGAGAGCCCCACCGCAAGGCCGATGGCCAGGCCGACCAGCGGCAACATGACGCCGACACCCGGGGTCCAGCCGAGCTGACCCCCGACAGTCTGACGAACGGCTTCGAGCTGGTTCGAGACGCCACGACGAGCTTCCTCCAACTCGGCTCCAGATGCGGGTAGGTCACTCACCAGCTCTGATCCGGAATGTCGTCGAAGTCTCGTCGACCCGAGTCGCCGCCTTCGGAGTCTCCTCGTCCAGGGGGCTGCCGACCGGACCTCCACGCAATGCGTTCGGGTTCACCCTCTGTGCCGTCTTCGTCCGCCGCTCCACGTTCGGGCTGCGCCCTGCGCCGCTCGCGCGCGCGGCCATCTCCGAGCGCGGCGCCTTCGAACTCACCGCGCCAGAACGACAAGTGCTCGTCAACCCGCCGTTTGACGGTCGTCCCAGGGGGCTCGATCTTCGCCATGCGTTGCCGGGCGGCCCACCAGGCGATGCCACCGGCGGCCAGAAGAACGGCACCGACAGCCAAGCCCGCTGCCCAGTCCGGGATGACCCGCGAAAGGCCGGCGATGGCGCTGAAGACCAGCGCGCCGGCGCCGAGGAACAAGAGCCCTCCAGCCACTCCAAAGCGGACGCTGGCCCGCTTCGCTTCGCTTTGACTGTTGCGCAGCTCATGCTGCAGCTCTTGCCACTCGGCGTCCAGCAGGCGAACCACCGCGGCGCCGACCGAAGCAGCGTGATGTTTGACGAAACCCAACATCCTCTGAGTCTACCGATCCCTCAGATGTGTCGCCGGAGAGGGACGCCGCTAGCCGCCGCCGCGCGCGACGCCGGAGCCGATTCGCAAGGTCCGCGACACGAACGATGTCACTCCGGCAAGCTCGTCGCGCACCCCCACTGAGAGCTTCTGATCACCCGGCGCCATCCGCAGCGGCAAGGTCCAGGTGTAGAAGAGCTTCTGGGCACGCTCGAGATCGTCGGCCGGGATCGGAAACTCAATGCGCTCCTGAGAGACCGGCGAGAGATCTCCATTGCTGTCTTGAGCCTGCACCCAGGCGCGCAGTCTGGCCTCGTGCACTTCGCCCAGGGGATACAGGGTGACCTTCCCGATCGGGATACGCACGTCGACGTGCACGACGTAGGTGCCATTGGCGCTGGGAATCGATTCCTTGGGCACCAGCTGGATGCCCAGGTCGTTCTTCTGGAAGCCAAAGCGCAGACCAGCGAGGGTGCTGTCTGCCATTTCGACCTCGATCGGCTTGTCGCGATAGTTGTCCTTACAGCGCACCCGCACCCGTTTCATCTTGACCTTGCACTGGATGTTGTAGGTGCGGCCACTCCCTGCGTGCGAGGGCTGGAAACCGAGCGAGTAGTAGTTGCCGAAGTCGTTGGCGATCTTCTCGAAGCCACCACTGAAGTTGTTGGTGTTGGTGATCGCCTGACCACCGGTCTCGTCGGCCATGTAGTGCAGGGTGCTCTGCATGTTGCTGGTGGCGATCGAGTCGATATTGGTCGAAAACTCGGTGTACCCGGTTTCGGCGCCACGCAGGCTCGAGCTCCGCAGGCCAGCAGCGTCGATGGTGTAGAAGGCCACGTTGTTGGCGTTGGCTGCGCGGGTCAGCTCCCGGAACCGGCGGCTCAGGTCGTACTGCAGTGAATCGAGAACGTTGACGCCCTGGCCGCCCGTGATGCTGGTGTCACCGCGCAGCTTCTCATCGGCGGCGTGGAACATCTCCTCGGCGGCGCGCATCGGCAACCCGTCGCTCACGTAGAGCATCGCCTTGCGACCTGGAATGCCACCCAGGTCGTTGACCATGCTGCGCATGCCGTCGAGGGTGAACTGCATGTCGTTGTAGACGTTCTCTGCAAACATGCGCACCCGCCCCATGACCAGGCCCTCTGAGCGCGCTTCCTCGAGATCGCGCAAGAGATCACGGCGCTCGGAGTCGTACTGCGAACGCCCCCCGGTGTGGGTCTCGATCTCATGCAGAGCGCGGGTGATCACGGCGTGGTCGCTGGTGAAGGTGCGCACGATCTTGGGGTCGCCGCGGTTGTAGGTCACCAGCATCACACGATCGGAGCGTTGCACGTTGCTGCGCAGAAACTCGCGTAGGAAGCGGAATACACGGTTGCGGTTGAAAGGCCGGATGTTGAAGTGGTCGACGTAGATCACCAGGTGCAACCGCTGATCTGCCGGCACATCGTCGAACCCGCCCCGCCGGGCGATGTCTGGGTGCGAGGAGAGGACGTCGCCACTCGACGCGCCCGGTTCGACCTTCTCACCATCCTCGTTGAAGCGATCACCGTCGCGCACCTCGTAGAAGTTGGTGATCGTTACCGGTCGGCGGTCTTCGATGAGCTCGAAGTCGTCGATTGACAGCCCAGTGATCGGCTCACCTGTCTTCTTGTCGGTGACATAAACCGGAATGTTGACCACCTTGACGCGGATCTCCTCACCAAAGGTCGCACGCGGCACATCGGAGGAGGCTGGTGCGGTGGTGGTCTGAGAACCGGCCGCCTCTTCCGTCGTCGTCGACTCGGAGCTTGATTCCTGAGCGATCAGTGTTCCGGCGTTAGCGAGGAGCGCCAGGAGGAGGACGGAGGCTCGGGCCGCGAGCGACGATGAGGTCTTCGTGGTTCCTACGGACAGTCTTTTCACTCTGGAGTCACCTCGAGGGCGGTGGACAGGAGTGCGCCTCCCGCCAGGTCATAAACGGCCACCACGACATCGTGCGGCTTCCTTCTCATCAAGAGCCGCGTCGCCCAGCGGTAGTAGCTGCCCCCCGCGGGACGGTCAGGCATCTCGAACGACAACGGGATCACAGGTATTTCCTCGCCCGTTGCACCATCCGCGTCGAGCACTGCCACGCGCAGCTCGAGGTTGGCAGTCCAGCTGGGCTTCGCGGGGTTTGTGCCACTCGGGAGCAACACCAGAGCGTCGAGCGGAATCGCCATGGCCAGCGGCACGATCATTTTGCGGCGACCCTTGGTTTCCGGCCGCCCGACCTGCACCAGGAGGGGGACTTCCGATGGTGGCGTCCCGAAATGGAGAGCACTCTCGACCGCCGTGGTGACCTGGGTCTGGCGCGAGAAGTCGGCATAGTTCTCGCGCGCTCTCGCCCGGTAGCCCTTGGTCTTCATGACCACTTTGACGTCATGGCGACTGTCGTCGCCCTGCCAGGTGGGAGTGAAGCCGAGCCAGTAGAAGGAACGGGTGTCGGCGACCACCGCTTCGAAAGCCGTGCGGCCACGACCGTCGAGCAGGGCGCGACCGCCGGTCTCGTCGGAGATGAACTGCAGGCTCTGGTGAACGCCGGTCTCGCGCAGGAAACCGTCCGTTGCGGCACCGGTGCGCTCGAAGTCGGCTCCGATCAGACCGGTGAACTGAACACCAGCAACGTCGACCGCGTAGACCGTGTAGCCGAGCAGGTTGGCGGTATCGACAATCGCTCCGTAGAGCTCTTCGCCGCGATCGATCTCGGCTTCGACGACCGGCCGCGAAATGTCGTTGACGATGAACTCGACCGGATCCCACGGCCAACCGCCGGCGAGCAGGACAAAAACCTTGCGTCCCGGTGGGTTGGCGAACCCGCGCAGGGTTGCCGCGGCAGCAGCCGAGACCCGCTCGAGCTGGTCTTCGAGACGTTCGACGTAGGCGCGTTCTTCGAGACTCAGGTTGGTCTGGATGTCGCTCCCCAGAGGGCCATCGGTGTCCGGCAGGATGCTGCGCGCCTGGCGCAACTCTGCGGCGCGCTGAAGGCCCGACGAACGCCGGTCGCGGGCCTCGCGCAGCGCCTTTTCGAGGTCGCGCTCCGACTGGGTCCAGCTGGTGAGCATGGTGAGCTCGGACCCGTCGTAGGCCACGATTGCCATGCGGTCTTCGGGACCGAGCTGTGCCGTCTGCAGGGCGAGCTGATCGAGCACCCGCCGGCGGTCAACGTTCTCGGAGAACAACTCATCGATGAACACCAGGTAGCTGGTGCCAACCCGGCCGCCGGGGCCGACCGCCGGGACCTCGGCGATGGCACTCCCGGTGCTCTCTTCGGCGACGTTCTGCGCGCGACCCCCGTTGATCTCGCTGAAATACTGAATGTCGACTGGCTCGCCGTCGATCTGGAGCTCGAAGTCTTCGGGCCCGAGGCCGGTGATGATTTCGCCGCGCCGGTCGGTGACCACCACCTCGACATTGACCACCCGCACATCGACGGTCTCGCCGAAATGCGCGACCGGGGCGCTCTCCTCGGAAGTCCTGTTTTCGGAAGACTGTCCGAGCGAGGGGCCAACCGCCGCCAGCAAGAAGACGAGCGCCGCAGCGGCTTGCTGTCGCGCGCCCGATGAATGAAGCATCCGCGGATTCTACCTTTCGGGGAAAGGTCGTGCGCGGCTTCGTACTGGCGAGCGCGCGCGAAGTGTTCTAGCGCCGTCGCAGGCGCACGAGATGGTTGACCGGACCGTGCCCCGAGCCGAGTGGGAAGGCGCGCGACATCGCCTCGTGGAGGAAGGAGCCGGCCCTTTCTACGGCGACCTCGAGCTCGAGGCCGGTCCCGAGTCCAGCGGCGATCGCCGCCGAGAGAGTACAGCCCGTCCCATGAGTGGAGCGGGTCGCGAGGCGGGGCCACGCGTAGCGATGGAAGCGCGCGCCGTCGAACAAGAGGTCGACGACCGGGTCCTCTTCGCCGTGCCCGCCCTTGATGAGCGCCGCCGAGGCGACCTCTGAAAGTGCCCGCGCCGCTTCCCCGCGCTCGTTCATCGAGCTCACCGGAGAGTCGACGAGGAGGGCTGCTTCGGGGAGGTTTGGAGTGACCAGGGTGGTGATCGGGAGCAGATGTTCGAGCAACGCTTGAGCGGTTTGAGCGTCACCCAGCGCGTCACCGGTCTTGGCCACCATCACCGGGTCGACGACCAAGGGCAAGGGACCATGCACCCGAAGTCGATCAGCAACCACCCGCACGACCTCCGGCGCCCCCAGCATCCCCACCTTGACTGCATCGACGCCAATGTCTTCGAAGACGACGTCGATCTGGTCGGCGATCAGTGAGGGGTCGACGGCCTGGATCGAACGCACCTCGACCGTCGACTGCGCGGTGATCGCAGTGACGGCCGACATGCCGTGGCAGCCGAACGCCGCGAAGGTCTTGAGGTCCGCCTGGATCCCGGCACCGCCGCCGGAGTCCGAACCGGCGATGGTCAAGAGGCGCGGTGGCGTGTTCATCGCGGCTATACTCTCACCCATCGGTTCCCCTACAAGCCGCGGTCACATCTCTGGCCCTCGGGCTTGGGAAGCGCACCCAAGACCCGGGCCCATCGAAGGGCTCTGATGGCGCTGGGCGAGTCGAACGTTCGCCGCCGGCCCACCTTTCCCCTTTCGATTCTGCCCTGTGGTTGAACAAATGCTCTCTGACCTGGCTCGCGAACGCTTCGGAGCCCTAGAAAAGTACCTCGACAGCTGCGAGAAGAGCGGGCGCTGGCTGGTCCTCACGCACGACAATCCCGATCCTGACTCGCTGGCCGCCGCCGCGATCATGAAACGGGTCCTGCGAACGCGTTTCGGCCGTCGGGTCACCGCTGCCTATGGCGGCATCGTCGGTCGCGCGGAGAACTCGACCATGGTGTCGACGCTCGGTCTCGAACTCAGCCGCGTGCGACACGTGCAGTTCAGGAACTACAAACACTTCGTCCTCGTCGACACCCAGGCGCAGACCGGCAACAACCAACTGCCGACCGACATCGTCCCGGACATCGTTCTCGATCACCACCCCAAACGCAAGGCGACCCGCGACTCCCCGGTTGTCGACCTCCGCACCGACTACGGTGCCACCGCCACCATGGCGGCCGAGTACCTGCTGCTTTCGGGTCTCGAACCGACGCGCAAAGAGGCCACCGCGATCGTGTACGCGATTCGTAGCGAAACCCTCGACTTCAGCCGTGAGTCACCGGGACCGGATCGAGCGATCTATGATCACTTCTTCCAGATCGCCGACAAGCGCCTGCTCGGACGGATTCAGCGTCCGCGCCTGCCGGAGTCGTACTTCCGCACCCTGCACGATGCACTCCTAAACATGGAGATCGTCGACACCCTGGTGGTCAGCCACCTCGGCGCCGTGGATCAGCCAGACGCAGTGCCAGAAACCGCCGACCTCCTGCTGCGCATGGAGGGACGCACCTGGGCGCTGTGTACGGGGCGCTACGAAGACCGCATCTACTGCTCGATTCGCACCACCAATCCGCGCGCCAACGCCGCCAACATCATGCGTCGGCTGCTCGGCCGGCGTGGCAAGGGCGGGGGCCACGACATGATTGCTGGAGGGTGGCTGCCCGAGGCCGACAACGACAGGGCAACTGCCGCACGCCAGGTCCAATTGGGGCAACGACTGGCGAAGCTCTTGCGCAAGAAGCCAGAACGGCTGACACCCCTCCTACAGCCTCCGGAAGCCGACGACCCAATACGCCCCGATGATGAATCCAGGGAAGAGCCAGCGGATGGAACGTAGAAGTTCGGCCGCCGGTGACCTCTGGCAGCAACTGCGCGGTCGCGTCGAGGTGCTCGCCGTTCTGTTCGCGGCCATGTGGATCATCTTTGCTCTCGACCGCTTCCTGCCCCTGGAGCGCTATGGGCTCCTGCCACGAACGGTACGCGGTCTGGTTGGCATTCTGGCCATGCCGTTCCTGCACGCCGACCTCAGTCACATCATGTCCAACTCGGCTCCCCTGGTCGTTCTACTCCTCATCCTGGCCGCCACCCGGCCGCGCCCGTTCACCGCACTGTTCTGCACCCTCCTGGCCGGCGGAACCCTGCTCTGGCTCGGCGGCCGCACAGCCCTTCACATCGGAGCCAGCGGCCTGGTCTTCGGCCTGGTGACCTACCTCATGGTGGCCGGCTGGCGCGACGGCCGGGTTCTGCCTTGGCTCGCCGCGATCGCCGTCGGCATCGCCTACGGCGGCATGTTGTGGAGCGGAGTCCTGCCATGGCAAGTCGGCCACGGAGTCTCCTGGGACGGGCACCTGGCGGGTGCCATCGGCGGCGCAGCCGTCGGCGGCTACGAACGCCGCTGCGTCACCTGACCCTCCCGCCGCCATCCGCACGGCAGACCCGAGTGGGGACTCTGGGCGGGGCCCGCAATTTCGGCGGATCTTCCGTTCCGGCGCGAAGTGTTGGGGGGGCAATGCGCCTCGGGCGACACTCCCTACAAGGCAGAACATGTCCGTGTCGCGATTTCAACGCCACCTTTTCGCACCCCCTTCACTTGACGGCCACTCTTTCTGGAGCCACTCCCATGTCCATCAACGTTGCCTACCGCTCGCAGGTCTGGAGTCCAGACCGTAATCGCCCCACCGCCACCGCTGAGCCACCGGCAGAAGCCCCGCAGCGATTCCCCGCGACCACCGAGCCCGCGACCGAAGATCACTTCGAATCCACGACGCATTTGCGTCAACTGGTTACCTCAGCCCACGCCGCTACCAGTCCCCTCGCGGTGGCCTATGAGGCCGACGTTCACTTCGCCGAGACCTACTACCTCGCCAGGAGCGCTGGCTTCAGAGACCCGATTGCTCGAGCGATCGCCGAAGGCACGCAGAAGCCCGACCGCGACTACCGCAGCCCGGTGCCGTTGGGTAAGGAGTACCTCAAGAACGGAGCCCTTCTCGCCGCCCTGCCTCCAACTGCCGCTGGACCACGTGCACGGCTGCTGGCGCGCCAGGAAGTGATCCGCACCCTGATGCGCGAGTGGCACTTTCTCGACGACCCGAACTCGAAAGTCATCCGCCCCGGCAACGCCACCGCGCTCGCCAAAGTACAGCGGGCGATGTCCGAAGACCCACGCACCTTCGGCGAAAGCCTGCACCCCTATCAGGACACCTGGAGCCATCAGGGGGAGCCGTCGCTGCTTTCGATCGGTCTTCCCGGCGGCCATCCGGGCAACCCCTTCTCGCACGACTGCGACCAGACCCACAACCACCCCGAGATCGCCCTCGAAGCCGCTGAAGCTACCTACGAACGGCTCCAGGAGTACGCAGCCCTGCACCCCGCCTACGTTACCGAGGAGCCGGCCTCATTCGAAGACATCCGGCCGACGCTCGAGAAGTTCATCGCCGCCGAAACCGAGACGGAGAAACTCGCGGTCGCGACCACCGAGATGGGACTGGATCTGCATGAGGCGACCCAGAACTTCATGAAACACGACATGAGCCTGGACCACTAGGAACCGGTGGTTCACCTCCCGCGACGCTGGTGCGCGGTTGGGACCTACTCCCACTCGATCGTGCCAGGTGGCTTGCTGGTGACGTCGTAGACGACACGGTTGACCCCGTCGACTTCGTTGACAATCCGGTTGGCGACCCGACCGAGGAGCTCATGGGGCAGCTGGCACCAGTCGGCAGTCATGAAGTCCTCGGTCTCGACGGCCCGCAGGGCAACGACATCGGCGTAGGTCCTGAAGTCACCCATGACGCCTACGGTCTTGATGGGAAGAAGCACCGCCAGGGCTTGGCTGGTGCGATCGTAGAGACCGGCGGCACGCAGCTCTTCGAGAAAGATCGCGTCGGCCTCTTGCAGCGTCGCAACCCGCTCGGCAGTGACCTCGCCGAGGATACGAACCGCGAGCCCTGGACCTGGGAACGGATGCCGGCCAATGAACTCTTCGGCCAGCCCGAGCTCGCGACCGAGCTGGCGGACCTCGTCTTTGAACAGAAAACGCAGGGGCTCGATGAGCTCGAAGCCGAGCTTCTCCGGCAATCCACCGACATTGTGATGCGTCTTGATGGTCGCCGAAGGCCCGTTGACCGAAACCGATTCGATGACGTCTGGATAAAGCGTGCCCTGAGCGAGAAACTTCGCGCCCTCGATCTTTTTCGCCTCGCGCTGGAAGACATCGATGAAGGTGGCACCGATTGCTTTGCGTTTGGCTTCCGGTTCGGTCACCCCGGCGAGCTTGCCAAGGAACTCCTGGCGGGCGTCTACGACCACCACCGGCAGCCCCAGACCGTCGCGCAGACTGGTGGTCACCTGCTCGCGTTCACCCTTGCGCAGCACGCCGTTGTCAACGAACACGGCGGTCAGTTGGTCACCGATGGCGCGCGATAGAAGCGTCGCGACGACTGACGAGTCGACGCCACCCGAAAGGGCACACAAGACGCGCTCCGAACCAACCCGCGCCCGCACCTCAGCGGTGGCCTCCTCGAGGTAGTTCGACATCTTCCAGGCGCCCGTTGCACCGCAGGCGTCGAAGAGAAAGTTGCGGAGAATCTGGGTGCCACCAGCTGTATGGGTGACCTCGGGGTGGAACTGAATGCCAAATCGCTTCGCCGCCGGACTCTCGAAGGCGACGATCGGCGTACTTTCTGTGCTCGCCAGTACCGACCAGCCAGCCGGCGCGCCAACGACCTTGTCTCCGTGGCTCATCCAAACCGTTTCCCGATCGGCGAGGCCGCTCAACAGATGCCCGCGCTCGCCCACCCCAATCTCGGTGCGCCCATACTCGCGCACTCCGTCGTGCGAGACCTCTCCACCACAGCGCAGAGCCATCAGCTGCATGCCGTAGCAGATTCCTAGAATGGGAACTGGCAGCTCCTCGAGCAACCCCTCGCGGGGATGAGGCGCACCATCGGCATACACCGAATCGGGCCCACCCGACAAGATGACGCCGATCGGGGCCCGCTTCTCGACCTCTTGCAGTGAGATGTCGAAAGGGTGGATCTCGCAGTAGACACCCTGTTCGCGCACCCGTCGGGCGATGAGCTGGGTGTACTGCCCGCCGAAATCGAGAACGAGGACGGTCTGGTGTTCGGACATGAAGGTAGGGCTCGGAATGGTTCGCCAGGAGCGAGTGATCGGTTCGCCCGACCATCTCACTAATGGCGGCCGACTACAACGCCCAATCCCGATCGGGCTGGTCCAACCACGGCGAGCGCTAGAAGACGGCTTCGTCCTTGAGATCACGCTGCATGAGCTCTTCAACGGCGGTGCGCGGCGCCTTGTCGTCGTAGAGCACCGCAACCATCTGCTGCGTGATGGGCATTTCCACGCCACGCTGACGGGCAAGGAGTGCAAGGGTGCGCGCGTTCTTGACCCCCTCGGCCACCATCGAAGTGGCGGCCTGGATCTCTTCCAGGCTGCGGCCGCGGGCCAACTCGATCCCCGTCGAGCGGTTACGCGACAGGCCGCCGGTACAGGTCAAGACCAGATCGCCCATCCCCGCGAGCCCTGAGAAGGTGCGCTGACGGCCACCGGAGGCGAGGCCCAGCCGGGTGACTTCGTGCAGGCCGCGGGTCATGAGCGCAGCGAGGGTGTTCGAACCAAAGCCGAGGCCAGCGGCGCAACCCGAGGCAATCGCAATGACGTTCTTGGCGGTGCCGCCGATCTCGACCCCCACGACATCCGAACTCGAGTAGAGCCTGAGGTTGTTGGCTGAAAACAAATCACGAATGCGTGCCGCGAGCCCGGCCTCTTCGGACGCCACCACCGCTGCAGTTGGCTGACCACTGGCGAGCTCGGCCGCAAAGCTCGGCCCACTGACCACCGCGAAGTGGATCTCGCGGTTGACCGCCAGCCCCTCCTCGAAACACACCTGGCTCATCCGCGCGGTGGTTTCGGCCTCGATGCCCTTGGTCGCCGAGACCACGACCAGCGGTGTCGGAACCGCACCGCGCCGTGGTCCGGGATGGTGCTCGAGGTAGTCGCGCAAAACTGCCCGAAAGCCATGCGAGGGCACGACGACCAGCAGAACTTCGGCGTCGCCGAGGGTCGAGAGCTCCGAGGTCACGGCCAGACTCTCGGGCCAGAGAGCGTCGGGCAGGTAGCGCGAGTTGTGGCGCTCGGTCTCCAGGAGCGCGGCGAAGGCCGCGTCGCGTGCCCACAGCGTCACGCCAGGGTGGCTGCGGGCGAGGTGGACCGCGAGCGCGGTGCCCCATGAACCCGCCCCGAGGACGGCGATGGAGGTCGTTTCAGTCATCTGAGTCTCGAGGGCGCTCGTTCCGCGGTCTTCTCTTTCGGCCTACACACCGGCATCTTCTTCCTCGAACGATTCCGCGTTGGCGCCATCGTCGAGCGTAACCTTTTCGCCGATCTTGTTTTCTTGACCGTCGATGAGCCGTGCCAGGTTGGCGCGATGTTTCCACACGACGAGCGCCGCGATCGTGGACGAGCCGGCGACCAGGGCGCGGTATCCGTCGGCCTCACTCTGTCCTGTCCAGCCGGCCAGTTCGAGGCCGAGTGCCAGCATCGGGAACGTGAATGCCGCCAGAATCGAGCCCAGCGAGACATAACGCGTGACAAGAACGACCACTACGAAAACCGCCAGAGCACCGAGCGTCGCCAGGGGAATCAAGGTTCCGAGCGTGCCAGCGGCAGTGGCAACACCCTTGCCCCCTCGGAAGCCGAAGAACAGCGGATAGACATGGCCGAGGACCGCCGCGAAGCCCACCGCCGCCACCACCACCGGCGACACCTCGAGGGCACGCGCCACCGCCACCGCCAATGCACCCTTCCCGGCATCGAGCAGCAGCGCGAGGAGAGCCGGCCCGCGTCCAGCGGTGCGCAGAACGTTGGTCGCACCGGCATTGCCGCTGCCCACGGTTCGAACGTCGATCCCTTTGAGCATTCGCACCAGCAGGTAACTGAATGAAATCGAGCCCAGCAGGTAGGCCAGGACGATGGGGATGATGTTCGCGAGGCTAGTCACTTAGCGTGCCGCCTCCCCCGCTTCGCGGGCCGTCCCGACCTGGGGCATGTCCTCGAGACCGAGGACTCGCCGCCGTACCAGCTCGAGCGCCCACTGGGTCGTCAGGCGACGGATCATCTCGCGGTCGCCGGGAAAACGCGCCGCGTAGTGCGTCGTCGCTCGGCCATCGGCCGACGCCACCGCCAAGTGCACCCGGCCCACCGGTTTCTCGGCAGTCCCGCCGCCGGGTCCGGCAATACCGGTGATCGAGACGGCAAGGGCGCCGCCCAACGAACGAAGCGCCCCCTCTGCCATAGCGCGCGCTACCGGCTCCGAAACCGCACCATGCTCCGTCAGGAGCTCCTGCGGCACACCCAGTAAGTCCCGCTTGAGATCGTTGGTGTAGGAAACCACTCCACCAAGAAAGAACGCGCTCGACCCCGGAACCGCGGTCAAACGCCCGCCCAGTTGGCCACCGGTGCACGACTCTGCGGTGACCAGGGTGAGATCCGCCGCGCACAGCGCATGACCCACCGCATGCTCGAGGTCATAGGACGGCCGCTCGGGCCGACGGCCGGAAGTGAGTGGCTCGGCGGCGTCGAACATCGCATCACCCACGGCTTCGGCGAGCGCCTGGCGCAGCTCCTCGGTCTCTTGCTCTTCGCCCGGTCGTACGCGAATGCGAAGCCTGATGTCACCGGGAGGTGATGCCAGAACGGTCAGCCGGTGGCGCCCGAACTGTTGCCAGAGTTCACCGATTCTCTCTTCGACCAGCGACTCCGGGAGGCAGGCGACGCGCATCTCGACTTCCCATGCGGCGCGCGCTGGATCGCCATGGCGCTCGAGCCACTCGGCGACCGCCGTATCGACCAGTGCCTCGAACTCGTGGGGTACTCCGGGGAGGAGGAAGACCGTCGTGCCGTCGTGTTGAAGACTCTGCGCGGGCGCAGTGCCGTTGGGGTTGGGAATGACCGTCGCGCCCGCGATGACCTCGGCCTGGCGACGGTTCACCTCGGGCATCCTCCTTTCCATGCGGCGATAGCGGTCTTCGATCGCCGCCATGGCGCCGCCGTGGTGCTCGAGGGCTCGACCGGTCCAGCGCGCTACGGCTTCGCGCGTCAGGTCATCGGCCGTCGGTCCGAGACCACCGCTGACAACGATCAGTTCGGCGCGCTCGGCAAGGTTGGCAAGGGCGGCGGCAATCTCCAGGACGTCGTCGTCGATCACCGACTTCTGCCCGAGAACGCACCCCGACTCGATGAGCCTACGGGTGAAGTGGAGGGAGTTGGTGTCGAGCCGTTCGGTTCCGAGGAGCTCAGAGCCCACCGCCAGGAAGGCGGCCCGGACCTGGGCCGTCGGGCGGTCGCTAGCCGTCGTCTCCACCTCTTGAGTCATCCAACGCGCAGCGAGGCCAGCACGATGCAGTCGCAGAGCAGCTCGGTTGCCGCTTCGACCTCCTCGAGCGGCGGCAGGCTGGGGGCCAGCCGCAGGTTCGAGTCGGTCGGGTCGTTGCCGTGCGGCCAGGTGGCACCAGCAGGCGTGAGCTTGACTCCGGCGTCTCTTGCCAAGTCGACAACCCGCTTCGCCTGACCGGGAAGCGTATCGAGCGACACGAAGTAACCGCCTGCCGGCCTCGTCCATCGAGCCAGTCCGGTCTCGCCGAGCCGGTCATCGAGGATGCGCGCAACGGCCTCGAACTTCGGGCGCAGAATGTCGGCATGGCGACGCATGTGGGCCTCGAGCCCAGACCGATCCTTGAAGAAGCGCACATGCCGCAGTTCGTTGAGCTTGTCGGGGCCAATCGTCTGGATCGAGCGCGCGTCGAGAATCCACTCGACGTTTCTGGGGCTCGCCGCAACGGCGGAAATGCCCGCGCCCGCCAACGAGATCTTGGATGTCGAGCCAAAGATCAAGGGGCGCTCCGCGTGACCCGCCTCGCTAGCAAGAGCCAGGATGTCTTCGAGGGTTGCTGTCTCATCGCCGAGCGAGTGGACGGCGTAGGCGTCATCCCAGAAGATGCGAAAGTCGGGCGCGGCGGCCTCCATCTCGGCAAGCGCCCGTACGACTTCCGGGCTGTAGACCTGGCCGCTCGGGTTGCTGTAGCGCGGCACGCAGAACATGCCCTTGGTGTTTTCGCTCTCGGTGACCAGCGCTCGCACCTGGTCAAGGTCGGGGCCGTCGTCGAGCAGCGGCACCGGCACCATCTCGATGCCGTAGCGCGCCAGGACCGAGAAGTGACGGTCGTAACCCGGGACCGGGCAAACGAATCGCACTGGGTCGCTGCTGGAGCCGCTGTCGACCCATGGTCCGCGACCATCGGGCACGCCCTTGAGCAGAGCCTGCACCACAAGATCGTGCATCAGCTCGAGGCTCGAGTTGTTGCCGAGCACGATCTGCTCGGCGGGTTGGCCGAGTAGCGCGCCCATGAGCTCGCAGGCCTCGGGCAGCCCACGCAGGACACCATAGTTGCGGGCGTCGGTGCCGTCGCTGGCGACTGCGTTCTCCACCGTAACCGTCTCGAGCAGGCCTCGGGAGAGTTCGAGCTGGGCCGTGGACGGCTTACCGCGGGTCAAGTCGAGTGCCCGGCCACTGGCGGCGAAGGCGCGGTAGCTCGCCTCGGCTCTTTCGATCAGGGCTTGCCTGGTCTGCTCGTCGATGGCAGCGGTGGACGCCATCTCAGCGCCCACCAAGAGCGCTGCCCGCTCCCTCGCTGGCAGTCGGTGCGTAAGTCAGTCGGTAGATCGCGTTCTGGTAGTCGTCGGAAATCAGGAGCGAACCGTCTGGAAGCTCGAGCAGATCGGCGGGGCGCCCCCAGAACTTGCGCTTGCCACCCTCTGACTCGGCGAGCCAGCCCGCGACCAGCGGCTCGTACGACGTGGGACTGCCGTCGTCCCCCAGGGTGACGGCCGTGATTCGGTAGCCAATCGGCACCTTGCGGTTCCACGATCCGTGCTCGGCGATCAACACTGCGCCCCGATAGGCCGCCGGCAACATCGTTCCGCGGTAGAACTTCATACCGATCGCGGCGGTGTGAGGGGCGAGATTCTGCGCCGGCGGCTGGCTGTCGGTACAGGAGCCGGTGCTGCCCAGTTCGGGATCTTCGATCGCCTTGCCATGGCAGAAGGGATAGCCGAAGTGAAGCCCCTTCGTGGGTGCGCGGTTGAGCTCGTCGGGCGGTGTGTCTTCGCCGAGCATGTCGCGGCCGTTGTCGGTGAACCACAGTTCGCCCGTTTCTGGATGCCAATCCATGCCAACCGTGTTTCGAACTCCGCGGGCGAAGACCTCGTAGGTGCCAGTCTCGAGGTCGAGAGCCAGGATGGAGGCGTAGGGGTCTTCGACCGCGCAGATGTTGCAGGGCGCGCCGACCTGGAACCAGAGCCGGCCCTTCGGACCGAACGCCAGGTACTTCCAGCCGTGATGCGCCTCCTCGGGAAGGCCCTCGAGGACAACGGCCGGCTCGGGAGGCGAATCGAGCTGGTTGTCGATGTCGTCGAAGCGCAGGATGCGATGGACCTCGGCAACGTAGAGAGCACCGTCGCGCCAGGCCACACCATTGGGCATGTTGAGCCCCGCAGCGATCTCAATCACCTGGCGTTCGCCTCCTCGATCGACAATGGCGTGCACGACGCCCTTCTCCCGGCGCTGCCGGCTGCCGACGAAAACCACCCCGGTGTCGCTGCGGGTCAGCGACCGAGCTCCCTGGACGCCCTCTGCCCAGAGGGAGATCTCGAAGCCTGGCGGCATCGAGAGAGTGTCGAGCCGCGGGGCAGGAGGTGCGGCCGCGCCCGGCGCGGCGAGGAAGGGGGCCACGGCGAGAGCTCCCAAGAGCCAGGCGGAGATCGGATGGTTCGCCGATGAGAAGGGATGGGTTCGAGACATGTGTTGGCTCCGAAACTGAGGAGAGTCCGTAGGGGATGGACGGATAGTAGCGCCCTGTCGCGAGCCGTGTCGGTGCCGGTCAGGGTCGCGAGAGGGTGGTTCGGCGGTTGGGGGAAGTGGAGGCTCGTGCCAAGCGCCACCAACCTTGGTAAACTTGTATTCCTGCGCCACCCGCTTCCCGCGCTGCGCACTCACCTCCTCTGACAAGAAGGCCTTCGAACCCCGATGCCCATCACTGCGGACTATCTCGCGGACGTGCTCGTCCAGACCGGTCGCCTCGGCGAAGCGGCCGCGGAAGAGCTCAAGAAGGAGGCGCGACTGCAGCCCGCTCGACGGGTCAATGGGCGGGCGGTCGCCCAGTCGTCACACGCCTACGAAACCGTCGAGCGGATGGGGTTCAAGAACGAGAAGACCTCGGCTCCGTTGACCGAGGCAGACATCGCCAAGGCGGTCGCCGAAGCGAACGGGCTCGAGTCGGTCAAGATCGATCCGCTCGAGCTCAACGCCGACCTGATCGAAGCCAAGATCTCGCGCCCCTTCGCGCTCAAGAATCGCATGCTGCCGCTCAACATCGAGAACGGCAAGCTGCAGGTGGCGTGCGCCGATCCCAACGACATCATGGCGATCGACTCTTTCAAGCGCATTGTTGGTCGCGACCTGACGCTCAAGGTCGCCGCCGAGCCCGACATCCTGCGCGCGATTACCGAGTTCTACGGCCTGCGCCAGTCGGTCAAGAAGGCGGAGCGCGACCTGCGCTCGGGGATCGATCTCGGCAACCTCGAACAGCTGGTGCACATGAAGAGCGACTCGGAAATCGAGTCGAGTGACCAGCACATCGTCAACGCCGTCGAGTTCATGCTGCAGCACGCCTATGACACGCGCGCGAGTGACATCCACATCGAACCCAAGCGCGACCATGCCTTGATTCGCTTTCGTATCGATGGCGTCCTGCACGAGATCCAGACGATGCCCAAGGTCGTGCACCGTGCGGTGGTGTCGCGCCTCAAGACCATGTCGCGACTCGACATCGCGGAGCGTCGGCGGCCACAGGACGGTCGCGTCAAGACTTCGCGTCGCGGCCAGGAGGTGGAACTACGCGTGTCGACCCTTCCGGTCGCCTTCGGCGAGAAGGTCGTTATGCGTATCTTCGACCCCGACACCTTCCTCAAGAATCTCGATGAGCTCGGCTTCTACCCCGAGGAAGAAGAGATCTTCGAGGACTTCATCACCCGTCCACACGGAATCATTCTGGTCACCGGCCCTACCGGTTCAGGTAAGTCGACGACGCTCTACTCCGCCCTCGAGAGCATCGCAACGCCTGAGATCAACATCACGACGATCGAAGACCCGATCGAAATGGTGCACGAGACGTTCAACCAGACGGCGGTGCAGGTCAAGGCCGGCATCGACTTTGCCGCAGCGCTGCGCAGCATCCTGCGCCAGGATCCCGACGTCATCATGGTCGGTGAGATTCGCGACGAGGAAACTGCCGCCTACGCGATTCAGGCCGCGCTCACCGGCCACCTGGTGTTTTCGACGCTGCACACCAACGATGCCGCGAGTGCCACCGATCGCCTCATCGATCTCGGAATCGAGCGCTACATGATTTCGTCGACCCTGATTGGCGTCGTCGCGCAGCGCCTTCTGCGTCGCAATTGTCCACACTGCCCAGAGGACTACGTCCTCGAACCGGACGAGATCGCGACCCTCAATCTGCACGTACCAGAGGGCAAGCAAGTGCAGGTCAAACATGGCGCCGGCTGCACCGAGTGCCGCGGTACCGGCTACCTGGGCCGCGACGGGATCTTCGAGATCCTGCCGATGGACGACCAGGTCAAGCACCTGCTCCAGGAAGGCGCCGACTCCCCGACCATCAAGCGCGAGGCCGCCCGTCACGGCATGCGGACCCTGCGCCAGAACGCCCTGCGCAAGCTAGCCCAGGGAACAACGTCCGTCTCCGAAGTCCTCCGCGTCACCTCCCTCTAGCCGCAGCCGCGCCCCCGCCCACCCACCACACAGTCGGGGCGACTTTTCAAACGCCGCTACGGCGGCGGCGCTGCCGGGGCGCCAGCATCGGCCTCACGGGACCAGTTCCACGCCTCCCGAGACCGTTTCAGCTCTTTCGAAGCGCCCCCAAAGCCACTCCAGCCCTTTCTGCCACCGCCTAGACGCAGCTCCGCCGGACCCACGTCTCCGCGGGCTGACTGGGCGTCCTGTCGCCTGCATTACCCGCGCTTTGGGTCAGGGGCCGGCACGCACCGCTTGGGCCGTCTCGAAGGGCAGCGGACTCGGAAACGTGCCTTCGGGAAACTTCACATCGGGCTCGCCGGCTCGCTGTCGGTCCCGCGCCAGCCGATGCGCCCGCCACACCCAGTCAAAAGCTGCCAGCAGTCGCTGCTCCTCATCCTTGTTGCTCGCAATCACCAGCGGACAGGGCCCCAGTGCCATTGCCTTGGGAGTCCTGAAGGGGCTCAATCGAAGGAGCTTCCACTGGCCCTTCGGCTTCGTACCTTCGCGTTTGTGACGCTCTCGCGTTTCCCGTTCGATGTCGCGAATCATCTCGCGCACCCACTCGCAGTAGTCCTCGTCGCTCAGGTGGTCAAAGCCCGGGAGCTTCGAAATCACCACCGTTTCCTTCTTCGTGAAGTCCTTCTTCGTCAAGTGACGCCCAGCCTTCGTACGCTTGGCCCGGCAATAGGCCGTGTGGTCGACCCACTCGCCCTCGAGCTCGAACTTCCCTTCCCACAAGGCCCGCGCGACGGTCACCCCAGGCCACTTGAGAGGTGAGGACACAAGGCCCGCCGCACAGCCCTGCGCCAGGACGTAGCGGAAACGCTTCGACGTATCGGCAGGGTCGCGCCCGATAAAGGACGGTTTGTAGGGCGTTTCCCACTTCGGGCCCTTCCAGCCATGGCGAATGCGGATCTCGACGCTCGTCTGCTGCTGGACGCGGTACATGAAGTCCGCCAGCTGCTGGGCGTCTCGTGCACCGACCAGGAAATGGTGGTGGTTGACCTGATAGTCGACGGCGTAGATGGGGATCTCGGTCTTGCGCTGTGCGCGGCCGATGATGCCGTTCATGTGTGATCGCTGCTCAGAGTCGGGCTTGAGCAGGAAGGTTCCGTTCGTAATGCGGGCGGTCAGCATGACTGGTTCCGGCCCGCTGTCGGTCGTTGGTACGTATCTCGGTTTTGCTCCCATATGACATGGGACGCAGAACGCCTGCGCAGCCTTGCAGCGAGGCCACACCGAGCCGAATTACGAGGTTTCGCGAACCGTGACTGGTGGCGGGAAAGTCCCCCCGACGGTGTGCGGGGGATGGGCGCTCGCCGGGGCAGAGGCCCGGCCCACGGGTTGTGGTGGGAAAGTCGGGCCGACTGGCTGCCTGGGGGAGGGTGGGGGTTATTGCAGGGCGAACATCAAGGCGTCGAGTAATGCGTCGCGCAGGTCGGGCTCGTTCTGGTTGATCTGTAGAGCCACCACAATGTCGCTCTCCAGGTGGTAGTACATCGACGAGCGCCAACCTGGAAACCAACCGCCATGACCGACCATCGCGCCGATCTCGGAATCGCGATGAAACACACCCAACCCGTAGGTCGCGGAGCGATCGTCGCCGCGATAGCCCGACTCGAGCATCTCCCGCAGGTAGGGTTCTTCAAAGAGCTTCCCACCGTAGAGGCGCCGCCCCCAGCGGGCGAGGTCACGAGCGTTTGAAATGAAGCCGCCACCGGTGAATTCGGTCCTCGGGTTGAGTTCCATGACGCCGGCGCGCGAGGAGTCAGCCGGCAGAGAGAAGGAGTTGTCCGGCCCCAGCCAACCGTCCGCCAGACCGTCGTACTCGAGCCCGATCTGGGCCTCTGTTCGGTCCAAGCGCAGCGGCTCGAGGAAGCGTCGCTCGATTTCGCGGTAGTAACGTCGGTCATCGAAACGAAAAGCGCCGTCATCCTCCGAACCCTCATCTTCGATCCCCGACTCACCTTCATCGGGACCCAGCACCTCGAGCAGCACCAGGCCGAGCAGAACATAGCCGGTATCGGTATAGAAGAAGCCCTCGCCGGCCGGAAACATCGCCTCATCGCCGGCCAGGAAGGCGACCAGCTCGAGCGGTGTGAACCACGCCTCCTGACGCTCGTGCGGCAGTCGCCGCGCTTCTCTCATCGCGCCGCGGAAACCGGCGTCGAAAACATGGTCACGCAGGCCGCTCGAGTGCGTCAGTAGGTGACGCACGGTCATCGTCTCGTGGTTCGCCAGGGCCTCGAACCACTCTTCCTCGCCAAACCAGTCCGCAACGCGAGCGTCGAGGTCGAGCCGCCCCTCCTGGGCCAACGCGATCGCAAGCGCCGCCGCAAATGTCTTACCGATGCTGCCCGCCGGCATGCGCGCTTCTTCGACCATCGCCAGACCGTCTAGAGGTCGCGCGAGGCCTGCCGTCGCCACACCGATCCGTCCATCGGGAAGCGAAAACGCCGCCACAACTCCTCGAACATCGAACTCTGCTTGGAGTTGAAGAAGTCGGGATCGGAAGCGCTCGAGCTTCGCCGGCATCGGATCCTCCGTGGGTGAGTCGACCGCGACCTCATCTCGCGGCGTGCAGGCCACCGGCAGAATCAAGGCGCAACTGGCTACCAACACCGCCGCCAGGAGCAGCGTTCGCAAACGAACGTGCCGCCACACCTCGCGGCGAGGACTAGAAGACGAATCACGGCCAAGCATGAGAATCAACCCTATCCGCTTCAGACACGCCATGGGCCCGTCGGCTCGCCACCAGTACCCAAACGGCAGGCGAAAACGGTAGCCTGCCTCGATGACTGACCCACAAGAACTCAAAGGCCACGGCCTACTCACCGGCAAGCGCGGCCTCATCGTGGGCGTCGCCAATCACCGCTCCATTGCCTGGGGAATCGCCCAGCGCGCCCACGCCGAAGGCGCAGAACTCGGCTTTACCTTCCTTGGCGAGGCGCTCGAGCGCCGCGTGCGTCCGCTCGCCGAAAGCATCAACGCCCCCCTCGTCGAACCGCTCGACGTCAACTCCGACGAGCAGATCGACGCGCTGTTCGCCAAAGTCAAAGAGACCTGGGGTGAGCTCGACTTCCTGGTCCACTCCGTCGCCTTCGCCGACAAGGCCGACCTCGCCGGGCGCACCATCGACACTTCACGCGAAGGTTTCACCAGGGCCCTCGAGATCAGCGCCTACTCAATGATCGCGCTGGCGCGCGGCGCCGAACCGCTCATGCCAGCCGGTGGAAGCATGATCACCATGACCTACTACGGGGCCGTCAAAGCGGTCCCGGCCTACAACGTCATGGGGGTTGCCAAAGCGGCGCTCGAAGCCAGTGTGCGCTACCTGGCAATCGACCTGGGCGAAAAGAACATTCGCGTGAACGCCCTCTCGGCTGGACCGATCAAGACGCTCGCCGCTTCAGGCGTCGCCAACTTCCGCTCGATGCTCGGCCAGGCGCCGGAACGCGCGCCGCTCAAGCGCAACGTCGACACCGACGACGTCGGCCGCTCGGCGGTCTACCTGCTCTCGGACCTGTCGGCCGGCGTCACCGGTGAGGTGCACTACGTCGACGCGGGCTTCAGCATCACCGCGATGTGACCAGGCTCACCGCGCCGCATTCACTCACCTACTGCGCCGCGCCCATGCACTTCGCCGCCAGCAGGCATATCGACACGACCCTCGATCAGGAACACCCGCCGATCCGACTGGCGGCGAGAACCCTCTTCGCCTCAGCACTCCTCGTCACCTTCCCTTCGGTGACATCCCCGCAAGAGCCGTTGCAAGCACCACCCGACCTCACACCTCCAGGCAGCGTCAGAGCACCTGATCTCAACCAGCGACTCAGAGAGACCCTGGCGCAAGAGATACCCCAGCAACCGCGCACGCAGCACCTCCAGGACGACGGCGCGCCGCGCTTCGCCAACCGCCTGCTGCTCGAAGACTCCCCTTACCTCCGCCAGCACGCTCACAACCCCGTCGACTGGTTCCCCTGGGGCCCGGAAGCGTTCGAGAAGGCGCGCCTCGAGAACAAGCCGGTGTTTCTTTCGATTGGCTACTCCACCTGCCACTGGTGCCACGTCATGGAGGAAGAGAGCTTCGACGACCTCGAAGTCGGCCGCTACTTGAACCAGCACTTCGTCGCCATAAAGGTCGATCGCGAAACCCATCCGGACATCGACACGCTCTACATGACCGCCCTCCAAGTTCAAGGTCAACGAGGCGGTTGGCCGATGTCGAGTTTCCTGACTCCAGAGGCCGAACCCTTCTTTGGAGCCACCTACTTTCCACGCCAACAGTTCCTCGACCTGCTCACCCGGGTGCAAGCAGCATGGACCGACAACCGGCCCCAGGTGATCGCCGACGCCCGCCGCCTGACAGACGCGATCCGCAGGGTCACTGCAACAGCGAACCGTGCTGAGGCGCTGGCCTCGGGTCTCGCCGAGAAGGCGACCTCTGCGATCATGCGGCGCTACGACGAGGAGCGCGGCGGGTTTTCACCGGCCCCGAAGTTCCCCAACGAGCCCGACATCTTTCTGCTCCTCGACCATGCCGAACGCACCGGTGACGAGAGCGTCTGGAACGCCGTCAGCCTGACCCTAGAGCGCATGGCCCGTGGCGGTATCTACGACCAGATCGGCGGCGGCTTCCACCGCTACTCGACCGACGCCGAGTGGCTGGTACCGCACTTCGAGAAGATGCTCTACAACCAGGCCAACCTGACCCGCATCTACAGCAGGGCCTGGCTCCTGGAGAAGAACCCGCAGCGCGCCCTCCTCTTCGAACGCACCGTGCGCGACACGCTCGCCTATCTGTTGCGTGACATGGAGAGCCCGGAGGGCGGCTTCTACTCCGCCACCGACGCCGACAGCAAGACCGCGACCGGCGAGTTCGAAGAGGGCGTCTTCTTCACCTGGACGCCTGAAGACCTGCGCTCGTCCCTGTCGACGAACGACGCCGAGCTGGCGGCCCATGCCTGGGGCGTTGAAGCAGGCGGCAACTTTGAAGGGCGGACGATCCTCCACCTGGTGCGGCCACTTCCTGAAACGGCCGCTCGTGCCCAACTGGAAGTCACCGAGCTTCTCGACAGGCTGTCGGAGATCGCTCTCATCCTGCGCCGTGTCCGCGGCCGGCGCCCGCCACCGCTTCGCGACGACAAGATCTTGACCGTGTGGAACGGCATGGCGATCACCGCCCTCGCGGAGGCAGCCGAGATCTTCGGCGAGCCACGCTACGAAGAAGCCGCGCGGCGCGCCGCCGCCTACCTCTGGTCACGCCACCGCATCACCGAGCAAGCCCAGGGGCCCGGCGCACCGTCGGCGGCGGCCCCGCCGCAAGGCACCGGTGCCGAGCCCCAGACCGTTCGCTTGCGACGCTCCTCCCTCGCCGGCCGTCCTGGCCAGGCACCTGCGGTCCTGGTGCCGGCGGTTCTCGACGACTACGCGGCCTACGCCGAGGGTCTCCTGGCGCTCTATGACACGACCGGTGAGCCGCGGTGGCTCGAGCGCGCCCAGGCTGTTACCGAGGGCATGAACGAGCTTTTCCGCGATCCCGAAGGCGGGTACTTCATCACCGCGGCCGACCACCGTCCAGACCTCGCCGGCCCGCTTCTCGCGCGACCGCGCAGCGGACGCGACGGTGCCGAGCCCTCCGGCGCATCGATGGCAGTAAGAGCCCTGGCCCGCCTGGCGACACGCAGCGAGGCCCCGGGCGCCCGCCATCACGCCGAAGCCGCCCTTGCATCAGAGGCCAAGAGCATCGAGCAGTACCCAGCGGCGTACTCGTACATGCTGCTCGCAGCGCGCGAACTTCGCGCCGGGGAAACGGGCCACCGGACCTACACCACCAACGGCAAGGTGCGTGTCACCAGCCAACTCGAGCGGTCGAGTCGCGGGTCTGTCGCGCAAGCGGTTCAAATCGACATCGAACTCGACATTGCACCCGGATGGCATGTGACCTCGAACGATCCGGGCGTTGCCAACCTCCTCCCGGCCCGCGTGGCGGCGGCCGAGCACTGGCAAGTGGCGGACCTGGCCTGGCCCGAGGCGACTGTGTTGCGCTCCGAAGCCATGGAAGCTCCAGTGCGCGCGTGGGTCGGTCACCAGAACATCCGCGTCACCCTCGAGAGTCGCACCGCGACCCTACCAACAGACTCATCACGGGTGCACGCCAAACTCGCACTCCAGGTCTGCAACGAAACGATCTGTCTACCACCCGAGAACCTCAGCCTGGCCCCACGCCGGAAGCGTCGCGCCCCTCTTCACGATCCCGAGTGAACTGGTCACGGGATGCACCCTCCCCTGGGCGAGGAACTCGCGACCGGCCGACCGGTCACGCCGCCATCGCGCAGGTCGGTGATCACCCAGGGTTCGAGATCCCTGTTCCCTGGCCTCAATTCCTCCGCCTCAGCGAAGACTCGCAGGTAGTTGTCGCTGGTCCCGCGACGGACGCCGTCACGCTCGTCCTCCCAGAGCACCTCGACCGTCTCGCCGATCTGCGAACGGTGAAAGTCGACCTCTCGGACCCGCCCCACTTCGAGCATCCGACCCATGCGCGCCTTGATCTCTCCTGGCTCGACAGGGTCCTGCATGTCGAAGGCCGAAGTTCCCGCGCGCGGCGAGTAGGCAAAGGCGTGGACCTTGGCAAAGCTCATCCGATCGACGAACGCGAGGCTCGCTTCGAAGTCGCGCGCACTCTCACCCGGGAACCCAACGATCACATCGGTGGTAACCGCCAGACCGCTGACCTCCCGCCGGAGACGTGCCACCAGTGAGGCAAACTTCTCGCCGGTGTACGGCCGCTGCATACGTTCGAGTGTCTCATCACAACCGCTCTGCAGCGAGAGATGAACGTGTCGACAGATGCGCGGGTCGCCGAGAAGCTCGAAGAGGCGCTCATCGAACTGCCACGGGGCGATCGAAGTCAGCCGAATGCGCGCACCCCTGGTCTCATCAAGCAGCCGCTCCACCAGGTCCACCAGCCGTGTCGTCTGTTGGGCGCCGTCGCGATGGCGGTAGGCAGAGATCTGAACCCCGGTGATCACGATCTCTCGGACGCCCAGACCGGCGATGGAGCGAAACTCGGCCAAGACTTCTTCAGGGGAGCGCGACACCTGCGACCCCCGCACCAGAGGAATGACGCAGAACGAGCAGCGCATGTTGCAGCCGTCCTCGATCTTGAGAGCCGCCCGCGTATGCGCGGTTGGCAGAGGCACGTAGGACACCGGCACCTCAACCGTGGCTTCGCCGCAAGACGTGGCCGGGTCGGTTTCGACCCATTCCGGGAACGCCTCGCAGACCAGCTCGTACAGTCGGCGCTTCTCTCGGTTGGGCACCACCAGATCGACTCCGGCAAGAGCCACGGCCTCTTCGCTCGAGCCCGTGGCATAGCAGCCGGTCATCACCGTGCGCACCGGCGTAGGCCGCGCGAGCCGCCCGCCCCGCCGAGCGACCTTGCGCGAGTCACGCGCCGCCTTGTGGGTCACCGTGCAGCTGTTGACAACGTGCAGATCGGCGAGCTCCAGCGCACCAACGACCTGGTGACCTGCGGCGACGAAAGAGCGCACGAATGCCTCAGTTTCGGCCTGATTGAGCTTGCAGCCGAGATTGGTGAAATAGACGTTCATCGGTGTGGGTTCTATCGCTGTGGGGAGCGGCCGCCAAGAATAACCGGTAGCCCGGCCTCGCAACCGTTGCGGGTCGCGCGCCAGCCAACCCCGCTCGAGCCAACCTGCCGCCGCCCCAAGAACCCGCAGAACGCCCCGCGCTTCATCGACCGACCCGGAGACCTCAATGCACGCTGCCGCGCCACGCCGCTCCACCCTGAACGCCACCGCGATCGCCGCCCTGGTTGTCACTCTCGCAAGCTTCGCTGGCGCCGCCAGCGCCCAGCAGCAGCTCAACCGCTTCGAGCTCTCTCCACAGTTCGGGCTCCAGTTTCAGGGCGAGTACGAGTTCGACGACGTCGACTTCGGTTACACCCGTATCGAAGTCGACTCCAGCGAGACCTTCGGCGTGACCTTCGATATCCCGGTCAGTCGATCGCTCTCGGTCGAGCTCTTCGCCGCCCGCCAGGAGACCGAACTCGAGATCACCGAGGGCGTCGGCCAACTCGCCGATCCCGACGTCACGTTCGACTTCTACCACGTCGGTATCCAGTGGCAACCCCCTCTTGGCCAGGTCAAGCCGTTCTTCGTCGCCACCGTAGGTGCCACCAAGATCGACCCTGGCATCACCGAGATCGACACTGAGTATCAGCCCTCGCTGTCGGTTGGCGGCGGCGTCAAGCTGATGTTCTCCGAGAACCTGGGCCTGCGCCTCGAAGGCCGCCTGATGGTGACCAGCCTGGACGACGGCTTCGATGACGGATACGACGACTACCGTTGTTGCCGCCGCCGCGACTACGACAACGACAACATCGCCCAGGGCCGAGTGGCTGCGGGCCTGGTGTTCGCCTTTTGATGCCCACCCCAGGCCCTCAGAGACCCCCTGAGGGGCTTCTGAGAGGCTCTGGCCACTCTCAGCACTCGATAGCCAAAACAGCACTCAATAGCCAAAATCTAATATATCGAGTATTACTAGACTTTAGAGGCTCTGATTGCTAGTCTGAAGGGATGGACCGCCTACCCGGCGATCCGCCCTCAGGCCAAGGAGCAGAGCATGATCATCGCGGTTGTCAGCAAGAAAGGTGGGGTCGGCAAGACCACCACCGTCACCAGCCTCGGCGCGGCGATGGCGGAGCGTGGCCAGAGGGTCTTGATCGTCGATCTCGACCCTCAATGCTCGAGCTCACTCTCCCTGGGACTCCGTCGTGTCGAGATGGCACCCTCGGCAGCGGACGTCCTGTTGCGCAGCACCACCGCCGAGGAAGCCATCCAGGCGACCACCCTCGCCGGCCTCGACGTACTGCCAGGCTCGACCGACCTTCTCCACGCCGACCACGAGCTGGCGCCGCTGCGTGACCGCGAGCGCATTCTGACCCGCCGCCTCGAGGCCTTGCGCGAGCGCTACGACTGGATCTTCATCGACTGTGCTCCATCCCTTTCGGTTCTACCGACCAACGCCATCGTCGCCGCAGACCACTACCTGGTGCCCACCACACCGCATTTCCTCGCGAGCGAGGGCATTGAGAACCTCGTGCGCGCTGTCCACCGCATCGGAAAGCGCAATCAAACGACCTGCCGCCTCCTCGGAGTCGCCCTGACGATGGTTGACTACCGCACACGACTGACCAACGACAACGTCCGGACCCTGCGCGAGAGCTTCGGCTCCGACGTCCTGGGCATCGAGATTCGCGTCAACGTCCGTCTTGCCGAGGCGCCCCAGCTCGGAAAGTCGATCTTCGAGCACGCTCCCAACTCCACCGGCGCTTCGGCCTACCGTCTGCTGGCCGAAGAGATCGACCTGCGAGTCGGCGCGAGCGCCGAACCCATCCAAGACGAGGCCACAGAGGCCACAGAAGGCACAGAGGTCCTTTCTCCCGAGGCCATGCGGCCGGTCGCAGCAGAGCCAGTCGGGGCGTCACGACCGGCAGTCTCCGACGAGGCCGTACAAGAGCAGCCGCTCGCGCCACCCCACCCTCTCGAGCCACACCCCGCTCCGCCCAGTGGGGCCGGTCACCCCGCCGAGCCCGAGCCGGCCCCGACTCTCCAGGACGACCAGATCGCAGCTGCCATCGAGGTCATCGATGCGCTCGAGCCAACCAACGTTTGCGCGCCCGAAGACGCCAGCGAAACCGAGGAAGCCGAAGCGCGGTCTGGCTGGTTCGGGTGGAGTCTCTTGACGCACTAAGGCGTCACTCCGTTCTCCGCCCCTCCCTGACAGTCCCTCCTGGCAACCACTTCCCTTCACGTTCCTTCCTGTTCCGCCCGATCTCTTCCTTTCCCTTCGCTCTCGCCCACATCTCTTCCGCGCCAGAACGCTGGAGCCCCGGCCCACCAGTGGTATGATCCCTCCCTTCCCGGATCGATGCCCTGGCACCAGGAGGCTGTAGCGCCCTGCCGCAACTGCTTTCTGCTTGTGTTTTGTAGGAGAGTTTCATGATTGTTGCTGTACTGAGCCGGAAAGGCGGCGTCGGCAAGACCACCACCGCCGTCAACCTGGCCGCTGCCCTCGCCGAACACGGAAAACGCGTCCTGCTCGTCGACCTCGACCCCAGCGGCTGCGCCTCGGCCAGTCTCGGAGTGGAGCGCGGAGCACTCGCCCCATCGGCCGCAGATGTATGCCTCGGGCGCTCGAAGCCGCTCGATTCAGTGCGCGAAACAGCGACTCCTGGGCTCCACCTGATGACCAGCTCGGCCGACCTGCGCGACGTCGAAGCGCAACTGGTTGGCGGCAAGCGTAACCAGGTCGCCGAGGCCCTCGACCCGCTGACCAGCGTCTACGATCTGATCTTCATCGACGCCCCGCCGAGCTTCTCTCCCCTCGCCCAGGCAGCCCTCTTCGCCTCGGACTACCACCTGATCCCCGCCACCCCCAACTTTCTCTCGCGCCTCCTGCTGCCCAACACAGTCGACTCGATGGCGCGCGCCTGCCACCGCTTCGGCGTTCGCTCGCACCTCCTCGGCATTCTGATGAACATGAGTCGGAGCGAGGACGACCGAGCCCCGCTGCGCGAGCTCTTCGAAGAGCGCCTCTTCGAAACCTCGATCGAGTGGAATGAGTGCATCGCCAGTGCACCTGAACAAGGTCTGCCGGTGCTCGCGACCGAGGGTGGGACCGGTCCAGCCAGCCGCGCCTACCGCGAGCTCGCGATCGAGGCCTGCGGCCGTCTCGGCCTCGACGCACCAGGTCATGCCATCGAGATCGCCGGCGACGACGATCCGTCGGGAACCAGCTGGGTCTCCCCGCTGCCGGCGTCGACCCACTAGGGCCGCCTGAAAGCCGGGCACCTCCTCCCCCGGGCCGAGGGGCGTCACTCGATGGCTGGCCCGGATTCAGCGCTTCCAGCGTTCTCGAGGCACCTGCGGGGCGATGCCGGGGGACGATGCCAGGACAGGCTCGCCCCGGGCGCTGACAAGCGCTGCCAGGTTCCGTCGGCCCGCAGAATCTCTACCCGTTTCACCTGAAACACTAGAAATACTGTTCTACCAGCCGGACGAAAACCGCCCATAGGCGCGAAAAATGGCTTGATTCTCCGTTTTCTCTTTGCTACCTTACAGGTGGGCATGGGGCACCTCCTGGTTCGGATTCATTCCAACCGTTGTGTGCCCGTTTTTTTTGGCCGTCATCTCGCGTTTTGGCGCGCCCCCCGCAAAGGCTCAAACGAGGCCTCAGGTTTCGTCGAGGAGCGCCTGACTCGCCTTCCGGGCAGCACCGGCCAGCAGCGCTCCACCCACGAAGATCGCGCCCTCCGCGGCATAGAACCGAGGCGTATGGGCGCCAATGTCAGGTGCCGCGGCCTCGCGGGCACCGACTCGAAAGAACGCGCCGGGGATCGCCTCGAGGTAGACGCTGAAATCTTCGCCGCCCATATTGACTCCCGGCATCGGCACCACGCCGGCCTCACCCAGCAGGTCGACAGCCACCGCGCGGGCCCACTCTGACTGGGGCTGGGTGTTGATGATGGGCGGGGTGCCCGGCTCCAGATCGAGCTCGGCACGCACGCGGTGGGCCGCGGCGATGTGACCGACGAGATGGCGCAACTCTTCTTCTAGCAGCTTGCGGCTGGTGGGGTCGGTCGAGCGCATGGTGCCGGTGAGGCGAGCCTCCTCGGGAATGACGTTGGCGGCCACACCTGCCCGAAACGAGCCGACGGTCAACACGACGGGCAGTCCGGGGTCGGCACGCCGCGAGGCGACGGTCTGGAGCGCTTGCACCAGTGCTGACGCCGCGACGATCGGGTCGTGTGCGAGATGTGGCCGAGCACCATGACCCCCCTGGCCCCTGATCAGAATCTCGAACTGGTCGGCAGCCGCCGCCATCGGCCCTGGCTGAACAACTGCTTCGCCGACCGCGAAGCGGCGGTCGACATGCGCACCGTAGATGGCTGCGCACCCGTCCAGGGCGCCGGACTCGAGGACTTTCGCCGCACCTTTGCCGACCTCCTCGGCCGGCTGCAGAACGATCAGAACGTCGCCGGCCGCCGGTTGGCGGCTGATCAAGCGCCCCGCCGCGACCGCCCAGGTGGCGTGGACATCGTGACCGCAAGCGTGCATGACACCGGGGTTCTCTGAACTGTACGGAAGCCCCGTGTCCTCCTCGATAGGAAGCGCATCGATGTCACCCCGCACGGCGACCGGCGGCAGATCGCGGTCCAAGCCGGCGAAGCGGACCACCAGACCGGTTCCGGCGACGCGCTCGATCGCCGTCGGGGCGAGCGTTTCGAGCGCCGCCTCGAGACGCGCGCAGGTGTTGTGCTCCTCGAACGAGAGCTCCGGATGCCGATGAAGGTCACGCCGCAACGCGACCAGAAAGGAACGTTCTTCCTCGCTCCACAGCGCTGCGATCTTGGCTGGCAACTCGAGGCTGGGGGCCGCTCCCTCTCGCTCCCTCGCCCCAGACGACCCACCGGCGTCAGCTGGACTCAAGGTGTCTCCCCGGCCGCCCCTCCCGGTGCCCGGTAGCCGGGCCCGCGCACGACGCGACCGGAGAACACGCCGGTCGCCTCACCGTCAAGGAGTGCGACCTCGCCGTTGACCAACACGTGCAGAACGCCGGAAGCGAGCTGATGGGGGTCCTCGAAGGTGGCGTGATCCTCAACCCGCTGAGGGTCGAAGACCACCACATCGGCAAAGAAGCCGGGTGCCAGCTGACCGCGGTCGACGATGCCGGCAAGTCCCAGCTGCTCCATCGACAGGGTCGTCAGCCGTCGCACGGCTTCCGCCAGCGTGATGAGGCCCTCGTCGCGAACGTAGCGACCCAGCAGGCGGGCGAAGTTTCCATAGGCACGGGGGTGGGTGCTATTGCTCAGAAAGACACCCTCGGGTGCCATCGAGGCCGCGTCTGAGCCGAAGCTCACCCAGGGCAGCTGGATCTGGCGGCGAACGTTGTCTTCACTCATCAGGAAGTACACCGATTCGACCCTGGTCCCATCCTCGATCACCAGGTCAATCGCGGCAGCTTCGGGTGTCACCCCACGCAGCTGGGCAACCTCGGCAATCGTCTTCCCGGTGTAGGCCCGCCTGAGCTCCGGGTTGCGAAAGCCCACCAGCATCACGCCCTCTGGACCGGCAGCCTCGTAGAGGTTCTCCCAACCGTCGCCGGGTAGACGCATGGCCTCCTCGACGGCACGCCGCGTCTGCGGATCTTCCAAGCGCTCGATCCAGGCGGCTAGCCCACCCTCTTGAACTGCCGGCGGCATCGCCGCATCGAGGCCAGTCGAACCCGCGGTGTAGGTGTACATGTTGGCACCGACATCGAGGCCCTCGGCGCGGGCGGCTTCGATCCGTTCGATGACGGCATCGAGCATCGGCCAGTTACGGCGGCCGCCCTGTTTCAGGTGGTAGATCTCGCCGCCGACCGCAGCTCCTTCGACAATCGCAAAGAACTCGTCGAGCGCTTCGAGAAGCTGGTCGCCCTCGCTACGCATGTGGGTGATGTAGCGCCCACCGGACTCACCCGCGGCCTCCAGAAGAGCAGTGAGCTCTTCGGTCGAGGAATAGAACGCCGGTGCATAGATCAGCGACGATCCGACGCCGAGCGCCCCCTCGGCCATCGCCTGCCGCACAAGATCTTGCATGCGCTCGAGCTCCTGGGCATCGGGTTCACGGTTGTCGTGGCCAAGCTCGTGAATGCGCACCGTCGTCGCACCAACGAACGAGGCAACGTTGGGAACGATTCCACGCCGTTCGAGGCTTTCCAGGTACTCCCCCAGGGTCGTCCAGTCGATCTCGTACTGGGCTTCCTGCTGCGCCTCGCGCATCCGCTCCTTCATCGTGTCGTTGAGTGGGCCCATCGACATGCCTTCGCCGAAGACCTCGAGCGTCACCCCCTGGCGCAGATCGCCGAGCGACCGCCCGTCGACCAGGAGTGACTCGGTCGCCCAACTCAGCATGTTGACGAAACCGGGCGCCACCGCCAGACCGCTCGCATCGATTCGCCGCCGGTGCTCTCGGTGCTCGAGATCGCCGATCTCGACAATGCGATCTCCAACGATGCCGATGTCGGCATCGACGGGCGGACTGCCGGTCCCGTCGTACACCGCTCCCCCAACGATCACGACATCGAAGACGGTCTGGCTGGTCTCGGCCTCGGGGGCGCAACCCGAGATACCGAGGAGTCCAGAAACGAGAAGCCCTGCCGCCAGGAACGCTGCCAGGGCAAACACTGCCAGGGGGAGAAAGCGCTCACGGTCGGTGCGTACCGACATCAGTCGTTGGCCTCGTCTCTACCGGCCGAGGTGTCGGTCAAGGGGCGAATGCGGATGTTGCGAAACCACACCGGGTCGCCGTGGTCCTGAATCGCCAGGCGGCCCCGCGGAGAGCGGCCATAGCCTTCCCACTGGGCAAACTTGCTTCCCGCAACCAGCGCTTCCCATTCTTCGTTTCCCAGCACGTAGGAGACGACGCGCTCCCCGTTGAGCCAATGCTCGACGTCGTTGCCGCGCACCAGCAGTCGCACTCGATTCCACTCGCCGACCGGCACCCGGGCGTACTCGGAAGGCGCGATGAGCGCGTAGTTCGAGCCTGCCGAAGTCAGTGGATTCTTACCATCGCGGTGAGCGCTGTCGTCGAGAATCTGCATCTCAGGACCGGTGTGGTAACTGCGCTCACCGGCTTCTTCGTTGACCCGGTACATGAGGCCACTGTTGCCGCCGGGTGAGATCTTCCACTCCAGGGCAAAGTCGAAGTCTCTGTACTCGTCCTTGGTCACCAGGTCAGAGCGTTGGCCACCATCGGCCTCGGCGGCATCGGGGGAGAAGAAGATCGTGCCGTCCTCGACGGTCCAACCCGCCGGAATGCCCTGCATGCCATAGCCCCGCCAACCGTCGAGGGTCTCGCCGTCGAACAGCAGCTGCCAGCCGTCGGCGACTTCGCCTTCGGTCAGAGTGTTGACCGGTGGCTCGTACTCGGACACGGCGGGTTCATCGACCTCTTCGACCGGCGGTTCGCTGCAAGCTAGAAGCGAGAGGGGCACCAAGAGGGCGAGCGCAGCAAGGGTTGTCGGGACACGTGAGAGACGTTTCATCTTCAAAGCTCTCCACAGTTGAGGGATCTAGAAACGCAGCGTAGCAGTGCCCAACAGGAGTGCCCGCCGAAGACACCAGGAAACGCTACAGTTGAGGGCTTAGACGGTTCTCGAGGCAGCAACGGGTATCCTGCCCGCATGACCAGCCCCCAGAGCGTTGTCAGGCGAGTCGCCCTCGTCCTGGTGGCGCCGTTCCTTCTCGCGGTCGCCACAGTCACCAGCCCACGCGCCCACGCACAGCCGGCCACCAGCCGAGACCTGGCGCCAGCGAGCGAGACCATCCAGGCCGCCGGGCTCGACGCGCCGGCCGAGATCCTGATCGACCGCTGGGGTGTAGCCCACATCTTCGCCGCCGATCAAGATGACCTCTTCTTTCTCCAGGGCTGGAACGCCGCCCGCGACCGCCTGTGGCAGCTCGACTTGTGGAGACGGCGCGGAGAGGGGCGTCTAGCCGATGTCTTCGGCCCCGCCTTCATCGAGCAGGATCGGGCGGCGAGGTTGTTTCTCTATCGCGGAGACATGCACGCCGAATGGATCGCCTACGCCTCGGACACCAAACGCATCGTGACGTCGTTTGTCGCCGGCATCAACGCCTACATCGAGCTCACCGAGCGCGAGCCAGAACGCCTTCCACCGGAGTTCGAGGCGCTCGACTACCAGCCGGAGCGCTGGCAACCGGAAACCGTGGTGCGCATCCGCAGTCACGGTCTCTTGCGCAACCTACGCTCGGAAGTCGCACGCGGTCGCTTCCTGGCCAGTCATGGCGAGCTCGCCCTCGCCTTGCGCGACCGTCTGGAGCCCGAGCACACGTTCGAGGTGCCGGCCGAGGTCGACCTTCCGGCCATGCCCGACGAGCTGCTCGAGACGTATGACCTCGGCACCCGATCAGTCTCGTTCGAAGCGCTCGCGAACGAAGAGGCCAGCCGCTCGGTCGCTGCGATCGAGACCTTGTCGGCGTGGGCGACCTTCGACGCCCTGGGCTCGAACAACTGGGCGATCGCTCCTTCGAGGACTGCCACCGGGCGGCCCGTTCTCGCCGACGATCCCCACCGCACGCAGGCGTTACCATCGTTGCGCTACATCGTCCACCTCGCCGCCCCTGGCCTCGACGTCGTCGGTGCCGGCGAGCCCGCTCTGCCCGGCGTCTCGATCGGTCACAACGGCACCGTTGCCTTCGGCCTGACGATTTTCTCGATCGATCAGGAAGACCTCTACTTCTACGACACCCACCCCGAGAACAGCGACCTTTACAACTACCGGGGTTTCTGGGAACCGGTGCGTGAGATCGAAGAAACGATCGCTGTGCGCGGTGAGGCCAGCGTCACGGCAACGCTACGTTTCACCCGTCATGGACCGATCCTGTTCGAGGAGGCCGACAACGACCGCCTCTGGGCATTGCGCGCGGCCTGGCTCGAACCCGGGATGGCTCCCTACCTGGGCTCGATCGAGTCCATGCGGGCCGAGACCTGGGACGAGTTCCTGGCGGCGATGAACCGCTGGGGGTCACCGTCCGAGAACCAGGTCTACGCCGATACCGCGGGCAACATCGGTTGGAAACCTGGCGGCCTCACCCCCATCCGGGAGAACTGGGACGGGCTGGTGCCGGTCCCCGGCGACGGAAGATTCGAATGGACGGGCTACCGCCCGATGGACGAGTTGCCGGTCGAGGAGAATCCTGCCCGTGGTTGGGTGGCAACCGCCAATCAGATGAATCTGCCGCCGGACTACGACCTCCCCCTGGGCTGGGAATGGGCGGCTCCCTATCGCTTCGAACGCATCCGGGAGGTACTGAGTGGAGACCGCCGCCACTCCGTCCAGGACTCGCTCGCACTGCAAGGCGACAGCCTTTCGATACCGGCCCGGCGGCTCCAGAAGGTCCTCGAGGACGTTCCGGTCAAGGGTCGTGCCCGCCAGGCACGGCAACTCCTGCTTTCGTGGAACGCCCACCTCGACATCGACAGCGGCGCCGCAGCGCTCTTCGAGATCTGGTGGCGACGACACCTGCCCGGCGCCACCTGGGCCGCACTTGCGAACCAGCGAGACGACATTTCCGAAGAGGCCACCCAGGCGCTGGTACGCGAAGCCAACGTCGAAAACCTGCTCCGGCTCCTCGAGAACCGACTGACCGCCAGAGACCAGGCCATCGCTCTCGGCACCCAGGTCCGGAGCGAGGTCATCACCACGAGCCTTGCCGCTGCCTGGCTCCAGGCAGAGGAGCTGATGGGCAAGCGTGTACCAGCCTGGCGTTGGGGCGACCTTCACCAGATCGAGCCCATCCATCCCCTGGCCGGCCGACTCGAAGCTCTGGGCCTCACCGGACGTCTACCGGCAACCGCACGACCTGGAAGCAGCGAAACGGTCGGCAACACGCGCTACGGACGCACGAGTTTTCGGCAGATCTCGGGAGCATCTTTCCGATTGGTGCTCGACGTGGGCGCCTGGGACCAGTCGTTGGCGATGAACTCACCGGGGCAATCGGGGGACCCCCGAAGCCCCCACTTCGGCGATCTCCTCGCCCCGTGGGCGGCAGGCGAAGCCTTTCCGCTTCTCTACTCGAGAGCCAGCATCGAGGGCGAAACCTTGACCCGGTTGGTGCTTACGCCGCTCGAGCCCTGAATCCCGGAAGGTCGCACGAGGCCACACCCTCGATGGCATATAATCGCCTCTGATTTTCGACACCCTGAGTGATGTGCGCAGGTCTCCAGTCAGGAGGGCTGCTAAGGGCAAAGAGCGTTTCGATAACGAAGCACCTCTGCTCAACGCAGCGAGAGGAGGGTGTCAGAGACTACCGAACATGCCCCACGTGTCCGCTCATCGGCCATCGTCGCTCGAGATCGATGGCTCCTCTCTTACAGGACAACCTTCCTCACGGTTCCCACATGACAGACGACAATCTCCCGCGCGGCGACGAGCGCGTTCTGCTGGTCGACGATGACGATCAGGTCCGTCGCGCTCTTGGCCTGCTTCTCAAGAACCTGGGCTACGACACTCTGCTCGCATCGGATGGTGAGGAGGCTCTCGGCATCGTTGCCAACGAGACTCTCGACCTGATGATCTCCGACGTTGTGATGCCCGGAATGGACGGCATCCAGCTCTCATCCAAGGTCCGCGAGGAGTACCCCCAGCTCCCGATTCTGTTGATCTCAGGCTACTCAGACGGAACCGTCACCAGCGTGCGCAACACCCGCTTCTTGCGTAAACCGTTCTCGATGAGCGACTTGGCGCGCGAAATCCGCGCTACCCTCACCGAGTTCCAGGCCAGCTGAGTTCGCGACCACACGCCCTCAGGGGTCGACGATGCCGGTCAGGGTGGACTGAGGCTGCAGCGCCTTCGTGGACTGCCCACGCAGGCCGCGTAGGAAGGTGGAGATTGCCGCGTCGCGCAGATCTTCGAACAGAGTGTAGGAGAGCGGCACGACCAGAAGCGTGAGCAGACTGGCTGTGATCATGCCGCCAATCAAGGTCAGCGCAAAGCTGGTGTAGCCAAGGCCCATCCGCCCGCCGCCACCACCGAAAAGTAGCGGCACCATGCCACAAACTGTCGTCAGGGCGGTCATCATGATGGGTCGGAATCGACGCTCGGTGGCCAGGCACAGCGCACTGAGGCGATCGAGCCCTTCGCGCTCTCTGAGGCGGCGGACGTAGTCGAGCAACACGATTCCGTTGTTGACCACGACACCGATCAGAATGATCATCCCGACAAGGCCGAGGAAGTCGAGGTCGGTCCCCGTCAGCACGTGAATCCAGGTCACGCCGACGTTGGCGAGCGGAATCGTCACCAGAATCGCCATCGGGAGCAGGAAACTCTCGAACAGAAAGCCCATCAACAAGTAGACGAAGACGATCGATAGCACAACGGCAAACATGAGGTTGCCCAGCTCCTCGCCAGCCGAGAAGCGCGGGCGATCTCCAAAGCTGATCCCTTCCGGCAAGTCGATGGAGGCTGCCACCTTCTCGATGCGCTCACGGGTCTCGTCCTCCTTGCCCTCCTCCAGTTCGAGAACGATCTTCTTGGCCGTGCGTTTGTTCTGCCGGTAGATGCGCGTCGCGGTGGGGAGCTTCTCTACGTCGACGAGGGTGCCGAGTGCCACCGCCCCACCGTCATGCGTGGGAACTGAGAAGTCACCGAGCTCTCCTAAGCCCTGGCGGTCCTCTTCCTCGAAACGAACCCGTACCGGAATCTCGCGGCCGGCCTGGTAGATGCGCGGCAAGGGCTGACCGCGAAGGGCGTAACTCACCACTCCCGCGACCGTCTGCGGATCGACTCCTTGTCGCTGTGCGCGCTGACGATCGAGAACCAGCGCCAACTCATTGGGGTCATCTTCACCGGCACCCTTGCGGCCGATAACACCTGGTAGTCGCACGAAGGTCGTCTCGAGCTCGCGCGCTAGCCGATCCAGGGTCTCGGCTTCCTCGCCGTAGAGGGTCAGGGTATGACTCGCCTTCTGGTCCTCGTCGCCACCCTGCCGCTGCTGGCCGGTCTCGAACTCGATCCCCGGCATCTCAGGCAGAATCTCGAGGATCTTGTCGACCATCTGGCGGGGCGGGCGACTGTCGCCGGCTCGCAGCGCGCCCTGAATCTCACCCCAGCTTCTCTGTTGCACGAGGATGAAGAACTCGAGATCGAGTTCTTGCTCGTTGAGTTCGAGAATCTCCTTCTCGGCAGCGAGAAACCAGGCCTGGCCTTCTTCGAAGGTGATGTTGTCGGGTAGATCGACGTCGATCTCGAAGAAGGCCTGTTCGTCTTCTGACATCGCCACGACGTCGAGCCGCTCCTTGGCCGCCCACTGGGTGAGCGCCAGGACAGCGGCGATCAAGACGATTGACTCGAGACGATGCTGTAGGCACCAGGTGAGGGCGCGACCGTAGAAGGAGTTGAGAAGGCCGAAGGTCTTCTCGTACAGGCGTCGAAGCGTTCTTACAAAGCCGCGCTTGAGGCGCACGCTGGCGCGCGTTGGATCGTCCTTGTGGTCGCGTGTTGGCAGCGTCAGGTAGACCGCCAGCGGAATCACCAGCAGTGCGACGAGGAGCGATGCAGCCAACGACACCGAGATCGGGATAGCAAGTCGCAAGAGAAAGAACTGCCCTTGACCCTCGACCAGAGCGACCGGCAGAAACACCACGATCGTCGTCAGCGTCGCGGTGGTGATGGCCATCGAAATCTCACCGGCGCCACGAATGCAGGCCACGCGCCGTGAAACTTCTCCACCACGATGAATGCGATGGATGTTCTCCGCCACGACCACCGCGTTGTCGACCAGGAGACCCACCGAAATCATCAAACCCAGAAGCGACAACACGTTGAGGGTCTCACCGGCGAAATACATCACCACCAAGGCGACCACCATCGATAGCGGAATCGACAGCGCAATGATCATGCTCAAGCGGAAGCGCCGCAGGAAGAAGAACAAGACGATCATCGCGAGGATGGCACCGACCCGACCGCTCGACAACAGGGTCGCCAGGCTGGTGCGAATGATCTCGCCCTGGTTCATGATCAGGTCGATTTGCATCGACTTGAGCCGGTTCTCCTGGCGCAGTCGGTCGCGCAGTGCCTTGACCCGGTCTGCGACCTCGAGGGTGTTGGCGTCACCCTCCTTCATGATCATCATGGCGTACGCCGGGCGACCGTTCACCCGCACCATGTAGTCCTTCTCGGGTTCGTCGTAGGTAACCCTTGCAACATCCGAGAGCCGGACGTTGGGAGCCACCCGAATGGCGCCGACCGACTCGGGGGTGCGGTAGCGGGCCACCGAGCGGAGAAGCAACTTGCGGTCACCGGACCTGATGTTGCCGCTCGCCAGCGAAAAGTTGTCGCGCGCCAGGTCCTGGGCGATCTGGTAGATGTTCAGGCCCGTTGCCTCGAGCCGTTCCCGGTCGAGCTCGATGAGGATTTCCTTCTGCTCGAGACCTTGGACCTCGACCAGCGCCACACCCTCTAAACGCTCGAGTGGTCGCTTGATCTCGTCTTCGATCAGGTTGTAGACGTCCGCCGTTCCCTCCTCGATCGCCAGGCCCATCATGGCAACCGGAAACCCGCTGGCATCGTGCTTCTGGATGAAGACCTGCTCGACATCATCCGGCATCCGAGAACGGGCGCGCTCGATCCGGTCACGCACCTCGCGATAGGCCACGTCCATATCGGTCCCGAGCTTGAACGTCATGAACAGAGACGCGCGCCCGTTCCCCGCCCAGGTGTAGACGTTGTCGAGCCCCCGCACCGTCGAGACCTCTTCCTCGAGCGGCAGGGCGACCTTGTCGAGGACCTCCTGCGGCGGCGCGTCGGGCCATGGCACCGCAAGGCCGAGGAAGGGCTGAGAGAACCCGGTGGGAATGAGCTCGATGGGAATGCGCATCAAGGCGACGACCCCCAGCACCGCCAGGGTGAGGACCAGAACCAGAACGGTCACCCGTCGGTTGATCGAGAACGCCGGCAGCGCCGTCTCCAACGGATGCTGGCCTTCGCTGGCTTCCGGGCGCAAGGTGGGTTCCGGGGTGGGCACCTGAGCGGTCATGACGGTGCTCCCATCGAACCTTCGAGAACCGGAGTATCGCGCTCGCCGTCCCGCAGGTTGTCTCCCGGCATCGCGAGAACTTCGCGACCGAGAATCCGGCCCGCGGTGCGGTCGATGAGCAGGTAGATCACCGGTACCACCAGGAGTGTCAGAAACGTCGAAGACACCAGGCCTCCAATCACGGCAAGCGCCATCGGCGTTCGGATCTCGGCGCCTTCACCAATTCCGAGCGCCATCGGAACGAGACCCAGGGCGGTCGTCGCCGTGGTCATCAGAATCGGACGCAGCCGAATCGTGCCAGCGGTCACGATCGCCTGTTCACGCCCCTGACCTCGTCGCCGCAGGGTGTTGATGTAGTCGACCATCACGATCGCGTTGTTCACCACGATGCCCGCCAGCATGATCATGCCCAGAAAGACGACGATCGAGAGGTTCACATCGAGCAGCCACAGCGTCAGGAACGTACCGAAGAACGCCAGCGGAATCGTGAACATGATCACCAGCGGCTGGACGAGCGACTCGAACTGCGCCGCCATGATGACGTAGACGAGAAACACCGAAAGCAGGAGCGCCAGCCAAAGGCTGCCGCTCGAGCGCTCCCACTCCTGGCTCTGGCCGCCGACTGTGTAGGTCATGCCGCGCGCCCACTCGCGCTCGCTGAGCAGCCTCTCGATCGCAGCCACCGCACCGCCGAGCGACGCGTCACCGAGGTTGGCACGAATCAGACCGACCCGCCGACCGTCCGAACGCCTGATCTCCGACGCGCCTTCGCCCTGACGGATCTCGGCAACCGCCGAGAGCGGAATGGGGCGCTCCGCCCCGGGATTGATGACCAGCCCCGAAAGGTCTTCGGTCGAGCGCCGGTCGGCCTCTTCGAGGCGCACGACGATCGGAATACGACGGTCCTTCAGGTTGTAGAGCGTCGCCTCGTAGCCTTTGATCTGGTTGCGCACTTGTTCGGCAATCTGCGAGATGCCCATTTCGTAGCGCGACAGTCGCTCGCGATCGTAGATGATCTGCACCTCGGGAGCACCGGCTCGCAGGGTGGTCTCGACATCGGCGAGCTCATCGAGCGCTGCCAGCTCCTCTTGCACGTCCTGGGTCACTCGACGCAGCTGGGAGAGGTCTTCGCCCTCGACCTCGACTTCGATCGGAGTCTTGAAGCTGAACAACACCGGTCGCGCCACGCGCGAGGTCAGGTCCGGAACCCCGAGCAGCTCCCGCCGGATGCGCGCGACAACAGAGTCCTCGGTCTCGGGACCGCCCTCGGTGAGAACCTTGAAGCGGGCGGTGTGCTCACCCTCGTCCGAGCTCTGCGAAGTCTCGGGGTCGAAGCCATAGGTCACCAAGAGCGAGCCGACGCCATCAGGGTTCGCCAGCAGGCTCTGTTCGATGCCGGCCAGGGTGCGTTCGGTCTCGGCAACCGGAGTGCCGACGGGTAGCGCCACCTCGAAGGTGAATTCACCCTGGCGCACCTCGGGAAGGAGCTCCGTTTCGAGATCGGTGAGCAAGTACCAGGAGGCAGCTAGAACACCGACCAGCAGCGCCACGATGATGCCGGGATGACGAAGTCCGAAACGCAGGGTGCTCGGGTAGACCGACGAGGTACGCGAGCCGAGCCCCGAGAGACCAAGTACCCCGGCCAGGCTTCCAACGAACGCCGCCAGGCGGTCTCGTACGAAGAGGGTCAGCCCCCAGAGTCCGGCAAAGACTCGCGAGAGCCCAAACAGAACGCCCAGGAGGAACTTGCCCACCAGCTCGAGAACCGTCCCCAGCACGAAACGTACGGCGAGGAACAAGAAGGCCGGCCCCAGCAGCAAGCGGCGCACGAAGCCGCCTCGTGCGGCCCAGGCCAGAAGAGCAACCCGGTCTCGTTTCAAGATCCTGAAGGCCTCGATGCGGCGCCAATCGCGCTTGCCACCCTCTTCGACCTGGGCAGGCTTCTCACGACTGGCCAGCATCGGAATGAAGAACAGGGCCACCGCCATCGACGCGAGCAACGAGAACACGACCGCAAGACCGAGGTCTCCGAAGGCCTGTCCCGCGATTCCCTCGACGAACACCATCGGAAAGAACACCGCGATCGAGGTCAGGATGGAGGCAATCACCGCGGAACGAACCTCGTAGGTGCCCCGTACTGCCGCCCGATAGACACTGTCGCCATCCTGCCGACATCGATGGATCGACTCGAGCACGACGATCGAGGAGTCCACCAACATGCCGATGCCGAGCGCTAGCCCACCAAGCGACATGATGTTGAGCGACACGCCGAGAGCATGGAGAGGAGCGAAGGTGATCAGGAGCGAGATCGGGATCGAAACGGCGACGATCAGGGTCGTCACCGCGTTGCGCAGGAACAGGTACAGCACGATCACCGCCAGAACGCCGCCGAGAATCGCGGTGTTGCGCACATCGGCGATGCTGGCCTCGATGAACTCGGAGCGATCGGCGACCACCTGGAGCTCAACGCCCTCGGCGCGGTAGAGATTCGTTGCCAAGCCGTCAGGCTTCTTGTTGCGACCCGGCGGACCGAAGCGAAAGCCGCGCTGGGGCTCTTCTAAGGCCTCGCCTCGGCTGCGCGCCGCTTCCTTCTCGAGGTCGAGCTCGCCCACCGTCCGGACGATCCGATCGGCCAGCGCGACCATGTTCGCGTCGGCCTCTTTGAACACGTCGAGCTGGACGCTTTCACGGCCACCGGAGCGGGTGATGATCTCGCGATCGCGGTTCGACATCTCGACCCGACCGAGGTCCTGAACTCGCACCTCGCGACCGTCGACGCGGGTTACGATGGTCTGTCGAATCTGCTCGAGGTCAGCGTACTCGTTGACCGTGCGCACCATGAACTCGGTGCGTCCCTCCTCGAGGGTTCCTCCCGCGAGATTGATGTTCTCCTGTGCCAGCCGGTCGATGACTGCGGTCGCCGGGAGCCCCGTGCGACGCATACGCTCGGCGTCGAGCAGCACGTGGATCTCTTCTTCGAGGCCACCGCGTACGCGCACAGCCGCAACGCCCTTGATCGGCTCGAGGGCTCGCTTCACCTGCAGCTCCGCGATCCGGCGCAGGCGACGCAGACCGTCTGGACCTTCAAACCGATCGCCGTGACCCGACAGGCTGAGCTCCATGACCGGGTCGAGACTGGGATCGAAGCGCAGAATCAGCGGTCGCTCCGCCTCCTGAGGCAGCAGCACCAGATCGAGCTTCTCGAGGGTGTCCTGGACCGCGTCGGCCATCGACGTATCCCACGAGAACTCGAGCACGACATCGCTGACACCGGCACGGCTGATGCTGCTCATGCGCCGCAGTCCCCCAACGATGCCCAGGGTCTCCTCGAGGCGCCGCGAGATGTCGTTCTCGACCTCCTCGGGTGCGGCGCCGGGATACTGCGTGCGCACGGTGAGCGTCGGGTAGCTGAGCTCAGGCATCAGCGTCACCGGCAGGCGCTGATAGGAGAGCGCGCCAAACACCACGGCGGCCAGGAAGACCATCAAGACGCCAACCGGGCGGCGAGTCACGAAACTGTCGGAAGGAGCCCTCAGAGCACCGGGTAGAGCGAGGTCCGCGACGCGGGCCTCACTCGCACTCCCCCCGCCCTTCGAATGACTTTGCATCGACTGAGAGAACCCTGGGTGCTTACTGGCCGGCGAAGGCGTCGATCGCATCGTCGAGGTCGAGAAGCCGTACTTCGGCACCCTCTTTGAGACCCGCCTGACCGGCGATGACGACCAGATCGCCTTCCGCGAGTACCTCGTCGGAGACCGAGATCAGGTCGGCATTCTCGAGCACCGCCTCGATCATCCGACGTTCGACCCGTTTGTCGTCGTCGACCTGGTAGACGAAGGTCTGATCCTGATCCCACACCAACGCGCGCTTGGGCACCAGGAGTGCGTCGGAAACCGTGTCCGCCACCAGGTCGACCTCGACGTACATCCCCGGCACCAGGCCCTTTTGAGGGGGTACGCGCAGGGTCACCTTGACCGTGCCACTACGGGGATCGACGACTGGCGCTATGCGATCGATCACTGCTTCGCGCGCCGCCCCGCCCGCTTGAGTCGAGATGCGTGCCTCTTGCCCGGGCGCCAGCCGGGCCACTTCCTTCTCGGGCACGAAGATCTTGGCGACGATGGTGTTGAAGTCGACGATGTCGAACAGGTGCGCGCCCATCTGCACGTGGTCACCGACATCGACGAGACGCTGGGTGACGATTCCCGAGATCGGGGCCGTCACCTCGGTGTAGCTCAGGTCTCGTTCAGCGTCGGCGAGCGCGATCTCGAGTTGCTCGAGCTCGTAGGTGGCATCGGAAAAGGCCTTCTCCGAGATCAACTCCTGCTCGTACAGCCGTTTTTGCCGGTCGTACTCGCGACGGGCGCGCTCGAGCTGACTCGTCACCTTGGCGACCGAGCTCCTCTGCTCGTCGCTCTCGAGACGCACCAGGAGCTGGCCGCGACGCACGCGCGAGCCTTCTTCGACCCGCAGTTCAGTCACCTTGCGCGACGCCTCGGCGTAGACCTCGACCGCCGACTCGGCTTCGAGGTTCGACGAAAAGTGCAGCACACTCTCGATGGATCCCCGAGACAGCGGAATCGCAGCGACCGCGATGCGCTCATCGATCTGTGGAGCGGCATCGGCGCCTGGGATTTCGGCGGCGTCGCTCTTGTCTGCCGTGCAGCCAATGGACGCCGGCAAGACGACGCCCGTGACAAGGAGCAGCAGCCAGAGGGCCAGGCCTCCGCTGATCGTCGGTCGGTCGAGTTGTTCTTTCATGGCGGGAGTTCTACTGATGTGTGTGGTGCTGGGGGATCTGCCGGTCGCGAGATGAAGAGGGCGAGGGTCCTAGGGACCCGCTGGGCTCGAGCACCCCGTGCCGATGACCGAGGGACCTGTCCGGGCGTACACCAGCCGTGACCCGAGCACGAAAGCTCGAAGCATGGTGGTCTCACCGCCGATCGGGGTCGCTGTTTGCCAAGCGCCGTTCGAGGAGCCTCTCATGACTAGACTACGTCCCAGAAGCCTTGGATGTTTCCCGTCGTGCCCAAGATCATGACAGTCTTTTTGCCCCATCGCCGGCCCAGGGCACAGGTCGGCTACCCGAACGCCGGGCCCCGGTCAGGCATCGCCAGCGCTGTGGTCGATGGCGTGACGGGTGATGGCGGCAATCCCCTCGAGAGTGAAGGGCTTGCGGACGAAGAAGGTGTGTTCCGTAGTCTCGACGACTCCGTCGGTGTAGCCCGACATGAAGACCACCGGTAAATCGGGACGGACCTCACGCAAGCGGCGCACGATGTCGACTCCGTTGTCGCTCCCCATCATCACGTCAGAGATGGCCAGGGTGACACGGTCGCCCGCCTGCACCGAGTACCGGAGTGCCTGATCGAGGTCGGCGGCCTCGAGCACGACGTAGCCGAGATTCGAGAGAAACGCGGTCAGAACGTCGCGCACGCCCTGGTCGTCGTCGATGACGAGAACCGTCTCGTTACCGCGCGGCAAGACCTCGTCGACAGCCAGGGACCCAGAAGCGGTCTCTTCAGAAGCACCCACGCTGAACTGTGTTGCTGGCTTCTGATCCATGGGATGTCTCCCCTCGTCGCGTCACCACACCGGCGGGTCGCCGGGAGGTGACGCCAGGCGAATCGCTACGGACGCGAAGGTGACGCGCTCGACGGCGAATCACCATCGATCAGGGTGAGCCCCGTTGCGGTCAGACCAGAGGCGACCGGCAGCAGAAAGTTCTTCTTCTTCCACCAGGCGATCAGGCAAGCACGGCAGACTTCGTCACCACGGAAGAAACCCTTCGCGTCGACGCGAGTGACGATGCCCTCGCACTTCCAATGGAAGATCTCCTCGGAGACCTGCCAAGGGGCAGTCTCGCCAACCGACAGATTCTCCGCCAGACCACGCTGGGTCTGATCGAGTTCGTGGTCGCACCGATCGCGGACCTCGGTCACGTAGATATCGGTCACCGAAACCACCTGCCCGAAGGAGTCGTGAACGGCCGCCCAGTACTCGGTGGGTTCGTACTTCTGCGCCTCGAGGAAGTCCTGCAGCTCACGGTTGGTGAGTTGGTCCATCCAGTGGCGCTGCTGCAGTCGACCCTGGCCGGCACGTTGCTCGATCTTCTTCTGTTCGAGGTCACCGTTGGGGTTGCGGTCGTCGCTGAACTCTTTCGCGCGCCACCAGAGAGCGCGACGAAAGGGATCAGGGTCTTCCGTGTCTTCCACCCTTCGCGGTTTGAGGCCGTCGACATCGTTCTGCTCGAGATCGAGCTCGTGCTTGGCGAGCTCGGCATCCGTGGGCTGTGGCAGCACTCCCCAATAGCTGCCGGCGCCTTCGGGGTGAAGTTGCACCCAGTAGAAGTCTTCGACGATGTCGTTGAGCCGCCGAAAGTAGAAACGAACGTGGCTGCCCGGAATATCGCTCTCGACATAGGCCCCGATCGGACCATTGGCACCGGGCTTGAGACACGTTACGGGGCTGACGCTGATCGACGTTCCACCGGTCGTCAGGTCCTCGGCGCCTGCCGCGGTAGCTGCTACGGGGAGAACCAGAAGCACCGCGACCGCGCACACTCGCAAGATCGATTCGGGAAGGCGCAAACGTGGTCTCGATGGCAAAGGTATGTTTGGGCGCATGGTCTGTGGGGATTCAGGGGAGTGATAGAGGAAGGGCAGGGTCCCAGGCCCGGGCCGGTCCCTGCGCGTCAGAACGATTATTATATATCTAAACCAGGAAAACAAGTAAAAGTAGGTTCTCGGCATAAAACTGGGCAATTCGCCAGCCGCTCCCCTCTCTGGGGGGTCCCGACCGCCGCAAACGCCCCATTCTAGGCCACTTCCCAGCTCTCCCCCGGTGCCAGCCGCTTGACCTCGACTCCTTCGGGCGCGAAATCATCGAGATCTACCTCGAGCGCTGGCCACGTCCCATGATGAATCGGAATCGCGACCGGTGCACCGATCCACTCGGCCGCCCGGGTGGCCAGCTCCGGGCCCATGGTGAAGCGGTCTCCCACCGGCACCAGGGCGACGTCTGGCTGGTAGATCTCGCCCAGCATCTTCATGTCGCTGAAGAGTCCGGTGTCGCCGCAGTGGTAGATCGTCTTGCCGCCAATGTGGACCATCAGGCCGCATGGCTGCCCCATGTAGACGCCCTCGAAGGACGAGGAGTGAAAGGCCTGCGTGAAAGCCACCCAGCCGAAGTCGGTGGCAACCTTGCCCCCGGGGTTACCGGGACTGCCCTTGGCGTGACCCTGACCTGTGAACCACTCAACCAACTCGTAGGCCGCAACGACCGTCGCATCACAACGCTTGGCAATCGCCACGCTGTCACCGACATGGTCTTGATGGCCGTGGGTGAGGGCGAGCCACTGGCAATCGATGTCGTCAGGCGAATGCTTGGCGACCGGGTTGCCGGTCAGGAAGGGATCGACGGCAAGGCTGTGGTGGCCGTCGCTGAAGAGAAAACCAGAGTGACCGAGAAAGGTGATCTGAACGGACATCGAAACGCTCCTCTCGTGGCAGTCGTGCCACCGGCAGGTTGAAGGGACGGTCTCAGTAACGGGGAACGGAAGGGTCGACCTGGACACTCCAGGCATCGATTCCACCCTCGAGGTTGTAGGTGCGAGCGAAGCCGGCTTCGCGCAGCAGATGCACGGCGCGCGTCGAGCGTGGCCCCTTGTGACAATGCACAACGATGCGAACGCTGGCATCGAGTTCATCGAGCCGTTCTTCGAGCTCAGCGATAGGAATCGACACAGCCCCTTCGATCCTGCAGATCTGACGTTCCTCCGCGGTGCGCACATCGACGAGCGTCAGGTCCACTTCGTGGTCACCCAGCCAGCGCTCGAGCTCTGCCACCGTAACGTTCAGGTCGGGCTCGGTCTCTTCGGTCGCACCAGGCCTCGGCACACCACAGAACTCGTGGTAATCGATCAACTCCTTGATGGTGGGCTCGGGAGAACAGATCGGGCAGTCCGGGTTCTTGCGTAGCGCAAGCTCCCTGAAACGTAGCCTGAGGGCGTCGACCAACAACAACCGACCGATCATCGGCTCGCCTTCGCCGACGAGCAGCTTGATCACCTCGTTGGCCTGCAGACAGCCAACGATCCCGGGAAGCACACCCAGAACGCCGCCTTCGGCGCACGAGGGAACGAGGCCGGGTGGCGGTGGTTCGGGAAACAGGCAGCGGTAGCAAGGCCCCTCGGCTCCCCAGAACACCGATACCTGACCTTCGAACCGGAAGATCGATCCGTACACATTGGGTCGCCCGGTGAGTACGCACAGGTCGTTGACCAGGTAGCGGGTTGGAAAGTTGTCGGTTCCATCGACGATCAGGTCATAGCCGTCGGCGATCTCGAGGGCGTTCGTCGAGTCGAGTCGCGCGTCGTGGCAGACCAGATCGACGTGCGGGTTGACCTCGGCGAGACGCTCGGCGGCTGCCTCGAGCTTTGGCCTGCCAATATCCCCCTGGCCGTAGAGCAACTGGCGATGGAGATTCGAGGCGTCAACGACATCGAAGTCGACCATGCCAAGCGTGCCAACCCCGGCTGCCGCCAGGTACATGCCAATCGGCGAACCCAGGCCACCGGTGCCGACCATCAGCACCCGCGCGGCTTTGAGACGTTGCTGACCGCCGGTGCCGATCTCGGGCAGGATCAGGTGACGGCTGTAGCGCAGGATCTCATCACTCGTGAGTTCTGGGAGATCACTGCCAGCCAGCACGTCGCGATGCGCTCTTGGCTCCCCCGCTCCCCCGACGATGGCCGGCACGATGGCCAGTTCGACGTGGTCTTCTGCCAACCGCTGGTCGAGGTCGAGAACCCGGCGGCCGCCCGCGAAGATCTGCACCGTCGAACGCAGCACACCACTCGAATCGAAAAGATGAGACGAGAGCCGGTTGAAACGGCAAGCGAGTTGATCGATCGCTGCACGGACTGTTGCGCCTGGAACTGTTGCGCCAGCAACGACGACGACTGGCTGCCCCCCGACGAAGCGCCGCAGCGCGCTGGGAATCTGAATCGTGACTGGCATTGGAGCTCGCAGCGTTACCTCGTTGCTTTCGGGTCCCTCAGCCTACGCGAATCTGCTCTTCATCGAAACGTGAGCGATCAGAGGCAAGACGCCAACTGCGCTGGGCGGTCGGTCGCCCATCGCGAACCGAGACGATGACGTAGCTCTGCTCGGGCCAGGCATGCTCACGATCAAAGTCACTCGGAAGCGCGGGATGGTCGGGGTGCGAGTGGTAGTAGCCGACGATCTCGAGCCCGCGCGCGCGGGCATCCTTGGATGCTTCGAGGATCTTTTGCGGTGCAATGGCATACCGCTCGTGCCTGGCTTCCCCCTCGCGCTCGTTGTCGGCCGGCAAGACATCCCGGATCTCGGTTTCGAAGCAGCCACTTTCAGGCTCGCCGCTCGTCGTGCCCACCAACACCCCGCAACACTCCTCGGGATAGGTCGAAGCGGCATGGCGACGCATCACGGCCAAGAGGCCCTGGGAAACCCGCAACACCAAACGAACGCTTTCTCGTGCTTCTTCCATCTACGCACCGCGGCCACTCAGCCGCGCCTGGCGCCGGAGACGCTCGAAGGTCTGCGGCGCGATGACTCTTAGAAGGATCGTGTACGAAAGGACCCCCAGGGCAACGCCGACGAAGAGACGTAGCAGGTGGCTCTGGTCTCTGACCAACGGCAGGTAGTCGAGCAGGAGGCGCACGAGAATCGCCATCGCCAGCGAGGCAAAGAGTGGCGCAACGAGAGGACCGAGCTGCTGGCGGATGCTGAGCCCGAGAATGTTGCGGATCCCCAACAGCTTGCACACCAGGAGAACGGCCGCACTGCAGAGCACCGCACAGGCGACCCCTTCGATGCCGTAGCGCGTGCCCCACCAGGACCCGACAACGACCGTCACCACGAAGATCGCCTGTGGCACCACCTCCCACCGGAGCGCGCCGCTGGCTTCGATGGCTGCGACCGACATGCGCTGCAACACCAGGCAAGCCACGGCGATCGCCAGAATGCGAAGTGACGGCACGCTGGGCTCCCACTTGGCGTCGAACAAGCCGACGACAAACTCTTCGCCGACCGCCATGAGACCAAGGCATGCGGGCAGCGTCACTGCTGCCACCACCATCTGCGCGCTCAGGTACCAACGCCGGAACTCTGCCAGGTCGTCCTTGACGCGACAGAAGGCGGGAAAGAACGCTTCGTGGAAGACCGGCGCCAGACGTTGGTCTGCCATCGCCGCGTAGTTGTACGACCGCGAGTAGAAGCCGGTTGCGGTCTCACCGAGGAGGCGGGCAACGAAGAAGGTGTCGGCGTTGCGACAGAGATACAAGAGAACGTTCTTGACCGCGATGGTCGAGCCGAAGCGCAGGAGCCCGCCGGCGGCTTGACGTGAAGCCGCTAAGCCAGGCGCGTACCCGGCCAGGAAGTACGACAGGACCATGCCGGTTGCACTTCCGGCCACCGGCCCCCACACCAGGCTCCACACCCCGAAACCCAGAACGGCCAGAGTGATCGAAACGACCGCCAGGACGACCGAGGACACCACGTCATAGAGCGCCAAGCGGCGAAAGTGCAGTCTTCGCCGCAGGAGGGCGGTCGGCACCGCCACCAGTCCTGCGATCAGAAACTGGAGCGACAGCACCGGCATGATGCTCCCGAGCTGCGGCATCTTGAAAGCGACGGCGAGAGCGGGCGAGAGGGCGACGAAGACGACGGTCAAGATGCCGGCCGTTCCGGTCGCGATCCACCAGGCTGTATCGCGCTCTTCCTTTTCCATGCGCTCGGCCTGTACCACGGCGACGCCGACCCCGAGAGTGCCCACCACCCAGGTGATCTGCAAGAACGCCATGGCAACCGCCGCGACCCCGAAATCGCTGGGCGCCAGGAGGCGCATGAGCGCCAGACTGGTACCGAAGTCGAGAACCTGGCGAACGAGGCGCGCGCCACCACCGAAGGCAATGCCCGAACGCACGCCAACCGCGAGCGCCTCGCCTCTCGGCTCGACCTCGCTACCCGGCACGTCGCGACTCCGCCGAGGCCGCCTTTACGGGAACCTCCACCGGCACGACATGCGGCCGGCGACGCGGATCGCCCGTCTCAGGCATCGACGCGCCTCCGGTTGACAGAGCGATCTAGGTCACGTCGCGCAGGGTGAGCCCCTGGTCACGCAGATAGGCCATCAGACCCTTCTTGTCGATGGTGCGCAGGGCACGGGCCGACAGCTTGAGGCGCACGGTTCGGCCGAGCTCGGGCACGAAGATGCGCTTGCGCTGAATGTTGGGGCGCTGCCACTTGTTGGTGACGTTGTGGGCGTGCGAAACGTTGTGACCGCTCAGGGGCTTCTTCCCGGAGAGCTTGCAAATCCTGGGCATTCCTATCTCCCGAAGGGCGCCACGAACTCGGAGCCCTCGTGTCTATCCGCTTTTTCAGGTTCCACAGAGGAGGCCGACTCAGCCGGACAACACACTCTCCTCGGAACGCTGCGGTGGACGTTATCAAAGAGGTCCGAGGGGTGGAAGCACCGCTTCCTCACCGCGTTCGAGTCCGAACAGCCGCCGGCCCGGAAACGTAGGGCCTGAGAACGATCGCCGCCGGCCTGATCGGTGACATCATCGAGATCAGGGTCCTCCTCGGCGGATTCCAGGCAGAGTCCTTCCCCTACAGTCCTCAGGTAGATGACCGACAATCCACAGGCCAACGGCACCGATCTTTCCCAGGCTTCCGAGCGTCGAGCCCGAGAGCGCGGCGTCGCGGCGCCAAACGATGATTCCCAAGGGCTCACGGCAGGACCCACCGCCGAAGACGAGTGGCTCGGGGGTGAGTCCCGGGACGCCTTCCTGCCGCTTCCCCGTGCAGCCCTCCATGCGGGACTGGTTGGCGGATCGATCACCGGTGCGATTCTCAGCGTGGTGTTTCTGGTCGGCGCGGGCATGCTCTTCTGGCGCCTCGACGACCACCGGCCGCTGGTCCTTCTAGGGCTCGCGATTGCCTTCCTGTTCGTTCTCTGGACGTCGTTTGGCTCACCGTTCCTGCGCTGGCGAACGACCCGGTACCTGGCAACCGACGAAGGGCTCGAAATCCGCCGCGGCTGGCTATGGAAGCGCTGGGAGCTGGTACCTGCCTCGCGCATTCAGCACAGCGATGTCACGCGCGGCCCCATCGAGCGCCTCTTCGGCCTTTCGACCCTGGTGGTCTACACCGCCGGCACGCACAACGCCTCGACCCGCCTGAGCGGTCTCGTCGACGAAGAGGCGCACGCCTTGCGCGAGCGCTTGACCCACCAGGACAGGAACACCGACGACGGTGTCTGAAGACCCACCTGCCGCAGCCGGACAAGGACGGGCCGAAGCTGAACTGGCGGAAGCTGGCCCGGCCGAAGCTGGGCTGGCCGATGAAGGGGCATGGCTCCGCCTCCATCCCCTCTCGTGGCTGGTCGGCATTGCCGGACGCGTGCGGGCGGTCATCTTCGGCGTCCTGGCACTCGGTTTCGCTGGCCGCACCGGAATGGTGATTGCCGTGGTGGCGCTCGCCAGCGCGGCGGTCGCACCGCTCTTGCGCCAGCTCACGTTCCGCTACCGCCTGACCGACGAAGGACTGCTGGTCAAGGAAGGTCTTCTGCAGCGCACCCAGCGACGCATCCCCTGGGATCGCATCCAGAACGTCGACACCGTGCGCTCGCCGGTGCACCGCCTGTTCAAGGTCACCGTGGCGCGCATCGAAACCGGCTCGGGCGGAAAACCCGAGGCGGTGCTCGACGCCCTATCGCCAGGCGCGGCCGACGAGCTGCGCCAGCGAGCCGCGAGTGAGCAGGCGCTTCCCGATCATGCCGCAGACGACGACGCCAGCGACGCCGTCGCTGCTCCTGCCTGGCACACCGTGCTCACCCTCTCGGCCGCCGAGCTGGCGCGCCTCGGGGTGATTTCGAACCGCGGAGTGGTCGTCATCGGTGCAGCGCTTGCCTTCGCGGTGGAATACCTCGACTTCTTCGACCTGGAAGACCTGGCACGCCGAGTTCCCGATTGGATTGCTGGTTTCGATCCGCAGCAATTGAAGGTCGACGGAGAACCCATGCTGGTCGCGGCAGTGTCGGTGGTGGTGGCCCTGGCGGCGGCCGTCATCGCTCTCACTCTCCTCTACACGCTCTCGATCGCCGTCAACATGGTGCGCTTCTGGGGCTTTCGACTCGCCCAGCGCGGCGGCGACCTGCGCACCGAGTTCGGCCTGTTGACGCGCATCAGCGTGACCACGCCGAGGCGGCGCATCCAACGCCTCACCAGCCACGCCACGCCGCTTCACCGCATCTTCGGACGGGTGACGATTCGCGTCGACAGCGCCGGCGGCGGCGGGCCAGGCGGCGACGACCAGGGCGTTTCGAGGAATCGTCGCTGGCTCGCACCGCTTGCGCCCATCAAGCGCCACCGCGAGTTGATTGGCACCGCTCTCCCCGAGATCGATTTCGACAGCGTGGAGTGGCGTCCCATTCAATGGCTGGCATGGCGGCGTCTCGCCATCCGCTGGATCTTGCTGATTGCACTCGTCGCCAGCCTGCTGGCGATCTTCCGTGGCCCCGTCCACCTCGCCTGGCTGCTCCTCATCCCGGTGGTCGTTCAGGCTGCACGTCGCTGGGTCCGGTTTCGCCACTGGGGTCTGACCGACAACGCCATCTGGTTCAAACGCGGCGCATGGTGGCGAACCTGGACGGTCGTGCGGTTGTCCAAGGTCCAGTCGGTTCGCGTTCGGCAGAGCGTCTTCGACCGGCGCCGGGCGATGGCACACCTCGAAGTCGACGCTGCCGGCACTGGCGGCCTCTCTTTCGCCCTCGAGATCCCGTTTCTGCACGAGAACGAAGCGTCCGGCCTGGCGCGCCACCTGAACCGCGAGGCCAGCCGGCACGCCCTGCAGTGGGGGTAGCGAGCCGACGCGCCGAACGGGGCGGGGACGACTGCTGGGACGACTCCCGGCCGAGACGGCTATGATGCGCGTCTATCCCGTAGGAGCTCGAGATGACGAACACACCCCGAACACAGGTCGGGCGCGTGCCCGCGACTTCGGTCCGCCGCGCCCTCGCCGGCGCATCTTCGATGGCGCTTTCTGTGGTGCTCTTTGGCGCCGCGTCAGTCGCCGCCCAGGCGCCGGCTGACAAACCGACGCCACCGCCCTACTACGCGATCGAGGGCGCCCGTGTCATGACGGTCTCAGGCGACTCTCTCGAGAGCGCGACAGTCGTGATCGCCGAAGGCTTGATCACCGCCATTGGAACCGATGTCGACATTCCTGGTGACGCCTGGGTGATCGACGGGGAAGGTCTGACGGTCTACCCGGGCCTCATCGATGCGCTCACCTCGCGTGGCCTCGAGAAGCCAGAGTCCGAAAGCTCCGACAGCGGCGGCGGCTTTCCATTCGGCGGCAGTGGCCCGACCATTCGGGGACCGGAAGACCGCCCCAAGACCACCACCTGGCTCGAAGCTGCGGAGTCGCTCGACGACGACGAGGAGGCCTTCCTCGACTGGCGCAAAGCAGGCTTCACCACCGCCCTCATTGCCAGCGACGAGGGCATCTTCCCCGGTCGCGGTTCGGTCGTAGCGCTCTCTGACCAGGAAGACAACAATCGTGTCGTGCGCGAGGGAGCGGTGCAACGCATCCGCTTCCCCACCGGCGGCTTCGGTTCCTACCCGGGTTCTCTAATGGGCGTCATCGCCTACGTCGACCAGACCTTGATGGACGCGGCCTGGTATCAGAAGGCCCAGGCGCTCTACGACCAAGACCCCACCAACCGCGAACGGCCGCTCTTCGACCGCGCGCTGGGTCCACTCGCCCAGGCGATCGAGAGCGCAACACCGTTCCTCCTACCGGCGAACAACGGTCGCGAGATCGACCGCGCTCTTCTGCTGGCCGAAAACCACAGTCTCGAGGCGGTGCTGACCGGCGGGCAGAGTGCCTGGCAACGTCGCGATCAGCTCGCCCTGAGCAAGACACCGGTCATCATCGACCTCGAGTGGCCCGAAGAGAAGAAGGACCGTGATCCCGATCGCGACCCCGCCTACACCGACCTTCTGCATCGTTTGATGGCACCGCGTACGCCAGGTCTCTTAGCGGAAGCGGGCGTTCCGTTTGCGTTCTCATCCGGCGGTCTGACGAGCCCCGACAAGGTCTTCGAGGCGGTCCGCAAGGCCGTCGACGAGGGCCTGGACAGCGACCGCGCATTGCGTGCGATGACCCTCGACGCGGCGCGCATTCTAGGCGTCGACGACCGCGTGGGCAGCGTCGAGGTCGGCAAGATCGCCAACCTGGTCATCGCCAGCGGCGAGCCCTGGGCCGAAGACGCCGAGATCCACAGCGTGATGATCGATGGGCGCATCTATCGCGAGCGCGCGGAACCCGAAGGCGACAGCGAACCGCCCACCGAGGACGCCTCTGGGACCTGGGACCTCGTCCTCGACACGCCCCAGGGCAACCAGGAGATGACCGCAGAGTTCGAAATGGCCGAAGACGGCAAGGTCACCGGCGAAGTCGACAGTGAGCGCCTCGGCAAGCGCAGCGTCAAGGACGCGCGTGTCTCGGGCGACCTGTTGACGTTCACCGTCAGCGCCGAGTTTGGCGGGCAGAGCGTCGACGTGGGCTACAACGCCACCCTCGCGGGCGACGCGCTCGACGGTTCAGTGAGCGCCGGACCGATGACCTTCGACATGTCGGGCACCCGCACCGCCTCGCCAGAGACGGATGAGGGAGGCGATGCCCCGGCCACCGAGATCACCAGCGTTCCCACCGAAGAGCTGCTCGAAGTCGAGCGCCTGCGCCAGGGTGTGGTCACCGCGATGGACAGCTACGCGATCACCAACGCCACCGTCTGGACGGTCTCCGGTGACACCTTGGAAAACGCCACCGTCCTCGTCGACGACGGCAAGATCACCACCGTCGGCGGCGACGTTGCGGTGCCCAGCGGGGCAACGGTCATCGATGCCGAGGGCGGCCACCTGATTCCAGGCATCATCGACGCGCACTCGCACATCGCCATCGAGGGCGGCGTCAACGAAGGCTCGCTGGCGGTCACTTCGATGGTCGGCACCGGTGACGTCATCGACCCCGACGACATCGCGATCTATCGCGCCCTCGCCGGCGGCGTGACCACCGCCAACCTTCTACACGGGAGCGCCAACCCCATCGGAGGACGTAACGCAGTCGTCAAGCTGCTCTGGGGTCAGCCGGCCGCAGCCATGCGGCTCGACAGTGCGCCCAAGGGCATCAAGTTCGCGCTCGGCGAGAACCCCAAACGCTCGCGCAACTTTGGCCCGATTCCGCCCCGCTACCCTGCCACCCGCATGGGGGTCATGGACGTCATTCGCCAATCGTTCCTCGACGCCCGGGAGTACCAGAAGGAGTGGCAGGCATGGGAGTCGGCCCAGAAGAACAGAAAAAGGGACGACCGTGAGCTGATCCCACCGCGTCGAGATCGAGAGCTCGAGGCACTCGCCGAGATCCTCGAAGGCACCCGTCTCGTGCACTCCCACTGCTATCGCGAAGACGAGATCCTGCAGCTGATTCGCCTCGCCGACGAGATGGGTTTCAAGATCGCCACCCTCCAGCACGTCCTCGAGGGCTATAAGGTAGCCGACGAGATCGCCGCCCACGGTGCCGGCGCATCGACCTTCTCCGACTGGTGGGGCTACAAAGTCGAGGCTTACGACGCCATTCCTCACAACGCCGCCCTGATGACCGACCGCGGCGTCCTGGTGTCGATCAACTCCGACAGCGACGAGGAGATGCGCCACCTAAACCTCGAGGCCGCCAAGTCGATCAAGTGGGGCGGGCTCGATGAGGTCGCCGCCATGGCCCTGGTGACATTGAACCCCGCTAAACAGCTGCGCATCGACGACCGTGTCGGGTCGATCGAAGTCGGCAAAGACGCCGACCTGGTGCTCTATGACGGCCACCCGTTCAGCACCTTCTCGGTCGTCCAGAAAACCTTCATCGATGGCGACGTCTACTTCGACATCGACCACGACCGCAAGCGTCAGGCTGCGATCAACGACATGAAGGAGAGGCTGTTGGGCGATGGCGAAGACGGCGGTGACGAGTCTGACGCTTCCGAAACACCGAGTGGAACCACTCCGGTAACCCCCGACCTACAAGCCAACGCTGGCCTGGAGGACCGCTGATGAACCGTTCGACCATGAATCTCTTATGGCTCTCCTCCCTGGTTGTCGGCGTGCTGCTCGCGCCGGCGGCGATGGCCGACACGATCGTGATCAAGGGTGCCACCGTGCACTCGATGGCCGGCGAACCGGCCGTCGCCGACGTGGTCATCACCGACGGACGCATCGAGAGCGTCGCCACGAACGTCTCCGCCCCGGCGGGAGCGACGGTCATCGATGCCGAAGGCAAGCACGTTTATCCGGGCATCATCGATGCCTGGAGCCAGATCGGGCTGATCGAGATCAACTCGATCGCGGCCACCGTCGATGCCGCCGAAATGGGTCGCTTCAACTCGCACCTGGTCGCCGCCGCTGCGGTCCATCCGTCGAGTGAGCTCATCCCGGTGGCACGTGCCAACGGGGTTCTGGCAGCGGTCGTCGCACCGCAAACGAGCGGCGACTCGATCGTTGCCGGTCAATCGAGCTTCATACACCTCGACGGTTGGACGGTCGAGGAGATGGCGGTTAAACAGCGCATGGCCCTGGCGATTCGCTGGCCAGGAATCGTCACCCGCAGTTTCGACTTCTCCACCTTCAGCATGAAGGAATCGTCGTGGAACGACGCCAAGAAGAAGGCCCACGAACAGCAGAACGACCTGCGCGACTGGTTCGACGCAGCGCGCCACTACAAACAGGCCTTCGACACGGGCTCGGGCCGCACGTCCCGCGACCTGCAGCTCGAGGGGTTCGTGGCGGCGCTCGACGGCGAACTGCCGGTCGTCTTGGCAGCCAACGAGAGTGGGGACATCGAAGCGGCGCTCGATTTCGCCGCCGAGTACGACCTCGAGCCGATCATCGCCGGCGGGCGTGACGCCTGGAAGGTCAAGGAAAGGCTCGCGGAAGAAGGCGTGCCGGTCATCCTGGGCCTCACGCACGACACGCCCGACCAGGACGACGACCCCTACGACCGTCCCTTCCGGACCGCTGGGGAGCTCTACGAAGCCGGGGTCACCATCGCCTTCGCCACCGGTGCCGGCGGCGGGCGCGGACCGGGTGGTCCACACCTCGCACGCACCCTTCCCTACGAGGCGGCCGCAGCAGTCGGCTATGGCCTTCCACCCGAAGCAGCCCTCGCCGCTCTCACCATCGGCCCCGCCCGGGTGTTTGGCATCGACGACCAGATCGGCACCATCGAAGCCGGCAAGATCGCCAACCTGATGATCACCGATGGCAACCCCCTCGAGATCACGACCACGGTCGAGGGCGTGGTCATCGCGGGTCGCCAGGTGTCCCTCGAGAACCGGCACCAGCGCCTGTACGAAAAGCACGCTTCGCGGCCCCTGCCCGGATCAGACTGAATCAACCCCCTGGCAGCGAACAAGAAAGGCCGCATCGAGCACAAGCTCGCGTGCGGCCTTTTCTTTGGGGCCCTTTTCTTTGGGGCCCTTTTCTTTGGGGCTCTGAGACCCGAGGACGGGAGAACTACCAGGAGGCCTTGGTGACTCCGGGGAGCTCTCCCGAACGCGCCAGGTCGCGCAGGGCGATGCGCGACAGCCCGAAACGACGGTAGTACCCGCGCGGGCGACCGCTCAGCGCACAGCGATTGCGAATGCGGATGGGGCTCGAGTCGCGCGGCAGCTTCTGGAGCGCGATCATGGTCGCCATCTTCTCGTCGTCTGAGAGGTTCGGGTCCTTCATCTTGCGACGAAGCTCGTCCCGCTTCTCTTTATAGACCGCCACCAGCCGAATGCGTTCTTTGTTCTTGGCGATTGAACTCAACTTGGCCATTTCTTCTTCTCGCTCAGTTCTTGGAGTCGGACTTTTTGTATTTGCGCTGGAACTTCTCGATCCGGCCGGCGGTATCGACAAAGTGCTGGCGACCGGTGTAGAAGGGGTGCGAAGCCGAGGAGATTTCGAGACGGATCTCGTAGTGCTCCACGCCATCGATCACTCGCGTGTGTTCACTGGTCATGGTCGAGCGCGAAATGAGCTCGAAGTCCGCACCGGCGTCGACATAGACGACCGGGTGCAACTCGGGATGAATGTCTTTCTTCATGATGGTTCTCGCTGCGCTCCGGCCGTCATGGAGACGGTGGGCGCGACCTGGCTCCGCCGAGGGGTAACCCTGGGATCAAACGATGGTCGGAAGGCCTTGGGACTCGCCGCCTTCCGGCTGATGTTCCTGCTGCCGTGGCCATCGCGAACGGCCACCGATCACACACTGAAATGTGCACAGGAACGCGGAATATAGCACGGTCAGGCCCGCCGGGCCCAGAAACCCTCCCGGCCGGACTCCGCTTTGGGCCCTGCGGGCGCTTCATCCCGGGACCATCCCGCGTGGTAGCTTGCGGCGCAATATCCCACATTCTGAACCCTCAGTGATTGACATCCGGCCCGGCCGGCCCCTTCGGAGACCCTCATGCGACCCGATTCTTCTCCCTCCCCCACTCGCCGCCCTTCCTCTTGCCCGCTGGGATCAGCCCTTCTGCTCCTCGCGGCCCTGGCCCTGGTGGCGAGCGGCAGCCTGGTGGCCCAGGGCAGCGCGCACGACTACCAGCCCGATGAAAGCAACCAGACGATCGACCCCGAGATCCTCGAGGGGCTCGAGTTCCGCTTCTCGGGCTTTTCCCGCGGCGGGCGCTCGACGGCAGTGGCCGGGGTGCCTGGCCAGCCCATGGTCTACTACTTCGGCGGCACCGGCGGCGGCGTCTGGAAGACCACCAACGCCGGCAACACCTGGGAGAACATCTCCGACGGATCGTTCGGCGTCGGCTCGGTAGGGGCAATCGCCGTCGCGCCTTCTGACCCCAATGTGGTCTACGTCGGAACCGGCTCGGCCTGCCCGCGCGGCAACATCTCGAACGGCGACGGCATGTACCGCTCGCTCGACGCCGGTGCCACCTGGACCCACATCGGTCTCGAGGCCGCCGGTCAGATCGGGCGCATTGCCGTGCATCCGAAAGACGCAGACCTGCTCTACGCTGCGGTTCTCGGCAATCTCTTCGGGCCCAACGAGGAGCGCGGCGTCTACCGGTCGAAGGACGGCGGTGCGACCTGGGAGAACGTCAACTTCATCTCGGCACACACCGGCTTTGTCGACCTGGCGATGGACGCCACGAACCCGCGCATCATCTACGCCGCCGCCTGGCGGGCCGACCGCAAGCCCTGGGGGCTGACCTCGGGAAGCGAAGAGGGTGGCCTGTGGAAGACCACCGACGGCGGTGACACCTGGGAACAGCTGACTGGCGGTCTGCCGGAAGGCCTGGTGGGCCGAATCGGGGTGACCGTTTCGCCGGCCCGGCCGGAGCGCGCCTGGGCGTTGATCGAGGCCCCCGGGGACAAGGGCGGCGTCTACCGCACCGACGATGGCGGCAAGACCTGGAAGCAGATCAACACCGACGCCAAGCTCAAGCAGCGCCCCTGGTACTACTCGCACATCTACGCCGACCCGCACAACGCCGACATGGTCTATGCCTTGAACACCGGCTTCTACCGCTCGATCGACGGCGGGCGCAGCTTCCCAGAACAGATTCGGGTGCCGCACGGAGACAACCACGACCTGTGGATCAACCCCAACGATCCCACCAACATGATCAACGCCAATGACGGCGGCGCCAACGTTTCGTTCGATAGCGGTGGGTCCTGGAGCTGGCAGATGAACCAGCCCACCGCCGAGATGTACCGGGTGTTCGTCGACGACCACTGGCCCTACCGGATCTACGGCCCGCAGCAGGACAACAGCACGATCCGCATCCCGAGCCAGGGCCGCGTCGCCTGGAACCGCCAGCCGCCCGACTGGAAGTCGGTCGGCGGCTGCGAGAGCGGCCATATTGGAATCGACCCGCGCGACAACGACGTCGTCTATGCCGGCTGCTACGGCGGCTCGATCAGTCGCGTCGATCTCGAGACCGGCGACTACCGCCAGATCATTACCTACCCGCAGCTGCAGCTCGGGGCGGCGCCGCGCGATCTCAAGTATCGCTTCCAGTGGAACGCTCCGATTTCGATCTCACCGCACGACCCGGACGTGATCTACCACACATCGCAGGTGGTTCATCGTTCGAACGACAAGGGTCAGTCCTGGAGCGTCATCTCACCCGATCTCACCACCGACAACGAGGAGCAGCAGGACTACACCGGTGGCCCAATCTCGCACGACTCGACCGGCGTCGAGGTCTACAACACCATCTTCGAGTTCGTCGAGTCGCCGGCACGGGCCGGAGAGATGTGGAGCGGCTCGGACGACGGTCTGATTCACGTTTCACGCGATGGCGGCGAAACCTGGGATGACGTGACCCCAGCGGGCATGCCCGAGGGCGGCACGGTCAACATGATCGACATCTCACCGCACGACCCGGATCGCCTGCACACCGCGGTCTACCGCTACCGCGAGAACGACTTCCGTCCCTACATCTTCCAGAGCAACGACAGCGGCACGAGCTGGACGCTCCTCACCACCGGCAGGAACGGCATCCCTGAAACCAACTTCACCCGCTCAGTCGTCGAGGACCCGGTGCGTCGTGGGCTGCTCTACGCCGGCACCGAGTACGGCCTCTACGTGTCGTTTGACGACGGCGCGCACTGGCAGCGGTTCCAGGGTGAGAACCTCCCGGTCACTCCGATCACCGACATGGTCATTCATCGCAACGACCTGGTGATGTCGACCCAGGGGCGCTCCTTCTGGATCTTCGATGACCTCTCCCCCATCCAGCAACTGACCGCCGAAGTCGCCAACAAAGACATGCACCTGTTCGCCCCGCGTACCGCCTACCGGGGCGGCAACGGTGCTGAGATTCGCTTCTGGTCAAAGGCCGAGCCCGCAGAAGCGGTGCGAATCGAGATCCTCGACGGAGCCGACGTGGTCTACGAAACAGAATGGAAGCCTGGCAAGGATGGCGCCGGCGACGACGGCCCCGGCGGTGGCGGCTTCTTCGGCTTCGGGCCGGCAAAGCTCGAGGTCGCCCTTGGCCTCAACTCGTTCAATTGGAACCTACGCGGTGAGGCACCGAAGGCCCCCGAAGGCGTCGTGCACTGGGGCTTTACCCCTGGCATCGCCGCGGTGCCTGGCACCTACACCGTGCGCATGACGTCGGGCGAATGGTCCGAAGAGCAGCCACTCGAGATCAAGGGCTGGCCGACGGTTTCCACGAGCCAGGCGGAATACGACGCGCAGCGCGAGATGAGTCTCCAGATCGCTGACCGCCTCGAAAGCATCTACGACGCCATCAACAAGATCCGCTCGATCAAGGGTCAAGTCAAAGCCGCCAGCGAGCGCCTCGAGAAGGCCGGCATCGAGGACGAGGACCTCACCGAGCAGGCCAAGGCGCTCGACGAAGCGCTCTCAGCCGTCCTGGGCAAGCTCACCCAGGTCAAGAGCAAGTCGGGCCAAGACCCCCTCAACTTCCCACCAATGATCGACAACCAGTACGTCGAGCTCTACGCCTACGTGGTCGCCAGCGAGTACCAGCCCCCGGCCGGGGCACAGCAAAGGCTCGACGACTTGCAGCCCGAGTTCGACGCCTTGATGGCCGAGTACGGCGAGTCCCTAGAAGGCGTCGAAGCCTTCAACCAGGCAGTCGCCGCCAAGAACGTGCCAGCGATCGTCGTCGACGAAGCCGAGAAGGGCGACGACGACTGAGGAAAGGCGCCGAGGCGCCTGAGCGGGTGCGCTACGAACGACTGAGCTGGGTCTCCACCAGAGTCGCCCAGTAGCGCCCCCCCAACGCCAGGATCTCGTCGTTGAAGTCGTAGAGCGGCGTATGCAGCCCCGCGCTGTCGCCGTTGCCGATCATGATGAAGGCACCGGGTCGCTGCTGGAGCATGAACGAGAAGTCTTCCGAGCCCATGATCGGTGCGGCGTCGGTGTTGACGTTCTTTCCCACTTCCCGCGCCGCGTCGGCCGCCTCATGCACTTCTTTTTCGGTGTTGACCGTCGCCGGGTAGTAGTGCTTGTAGTCGAGGGTATAGGTGGCGCCGTGAGCTCGGGTGATGCCGTCGAGGATCTCACCCATGCGCCGCTCGACGAGCGCCTGGACCGGCTCCCGGAACGTGCGCACACAGCCGCCGCACACCACCTCGGCCGGAATCACGTTGTCGGCATGCCCAGCGTGGAACTGAGTGATCGACAAAACGGCACTGTCGAGGGGATCGATCGAGCGCGCCACGATCGACTGCAAGGCAATCAGCGCCTCGGCGGCCACCAGCACAATGTCGACCGCTCCGTGTGGAAATGCTGCGTGGCCTCCGGGCCCGGCGATCGTGTACTCGACAACGTCGATCGCCGCCAACATCGGCCCGCTCCGCAGGGCGAAGTCTCCCACCGGCAACTTCGGCATGTTGTGCATACCAAAGACCCGCTCGGCCGGAAACTTCTCGAACAGACCGCCTTCGATCATCGCCCGCGCACCGCCGTCCTTCTCTTCGGCAGGCTGGAAGATGAAGTAGACCGTGCCGTCGAAGTTCCTGGTCTCGGCCAGATAGCGCGCCGCGCCCAGAAGCATCGAGGTATGCCCGTCGTGCCCGCAGGCATGCATCACGCCCTCGTTCGTCGACGCATGTCCCAGTCCGGTCTCCTCGGTGATCGGAAGCGCATCCATATCCGCCCGGAGGGCGATCTTGTTGTCCGAGTCTCCGACTGTGAGCGTCCCCACGACCCCAGTCACTCCCAGACCCCGATGCACCTCGATTCCGAACGAAGTCAAGAGCTCAGCCACCTTCTTGGACGTCCGCACCTCTTCGAAGGCGAGCTCAGGGTGGGCATGGAAGTCGCGCCGCCAGGCGGTCATTTCAGCGGACAGGGTTTCGAAGAAATCAGCCATTGTGGGGCTCCTGCAGTTCGATCGATCAAGGGATCTTTTCATGCCCCTCCGTAACAACGATCCCAGGATCCGGAACAGCCCTCTCGAGGCACCTCTTCCTCACCAGACATTCCGCTCACTCGCAAAGGAAACCTCCATGACCGTCAACGTAAGCAACACCCCGATCGCAGTTCAGATCACAGCGCAACCCGACTCCTCTCCCATCCGCGACACAGGACTCGAGGGCATCTTCTCCGGCCGAGGTTGCTCTGTCGCCGAAGGCGGCTGCCACTACCCCGGCGACGTCTACGAGCCCGTTCGACGCCCCGGGCAACGGCCGATCGCGCGCCGCCAGGACTCAATCGCCCGGGTGCTGCAGACTCTCGTCGATCTCCTGCAGAAGCCCAACCAGGCCGGCGAGCAGCAGAACTCAATGATCGTTCGGCTCTTGCTGAGCCTGGTTGACCGAATTGAGCCCAGCATCCGGATGCCGCCGGCGCCTGAACTCGAAGCGCTCACCCCGATCAGTGCCGGTCCGCTCACCTTCGCTCCCGAGCCTGGGACCGTTTCTGAACCGCCCCCGCCAGTGGCCGACCGCACCGACCCCGATGTCAGCCAGACCTACCGGTGACCAGAACTCAACAATGACCGTGAACTCAGCCGTCGACGAAGGACCGCACGCGGTCCTCGTCGTCGCGCTGGGTCAAAAGGCTCACGAGGACCAGCATCACGGTGTTGGCTAGAAGCCCCCAGATCCCTTCATGCATACCGGCAACCGGGGAGGCCTCGGGGCGCAGAAAGAAGAACGTGTTGACCACGAGCCCCGCGGTCAGCCCAGCGATTGCGCCGGCTTTCGTTGCCCTTCGCCAATAGAACGCTGCCAGGACCACCGGCATGATCTGGGCGACGCCGCCGTAGGCGGCCAGTAGGAGCTCGACCAGGCCGGTCTCACTCATCACGGCCAACCAGAAGGCTGAGGCCGCCAGCACGACCACGAACACCCGGATCCAGAAGCGCTGCCTGATGTCGTCGAGCCGCCCGGGAAAGGCCTGGACCAGCCCGTCGCGAACGCCGATTGACGCGGCGGCATGCAGAATCGAGTCGCCCGAAGACATCGACGCCGCCAGGGTACCCGCACACACCAGGCCAACGAGCAGGGGCGAGAACTCGGTGTTGGTGAGCAGGAACGGCAAGATGCGATCGGCCGGTTCGACCCCCGGATAGACCAGAACACCGGCGAAGCCGATGAACAGAATCGGCACCAGAAAGAGCTGAAACGTCGGGTACAGAACCACCGTCAGTTTGAGCGCCCGCTCAGAGCGCGCCGCGAAGGCGCGCATGAACGTGTGCGGCCAGACCACAAACCCGACCGCCGAGACCACGATCGCCGAACCGAAGGCAGCCCAGGTCCAGCTGCTGCCGGCGCCGTCGAGCCCCGGCATGACCAGGAGCCCCGCCTGGTCGCTGGCGGCGATCGCCTCGAACATCTCGCGCACGCCACCGTGTAGCTTGAACGGCAGCCACAGGCCGAGAAACCAAGCGATGATCATCATGAAGAGGCCCTGCAGGGTGTTCGTCCAGCCAACGCCCAGAACACCCGACACCAGGACATAGAACACCACCACGCCGTAGGTAACGCCGGCGCCGACCGCAAACGGAATGCGACCTTCGGAAAGCGTCTCGAGAATCAGACCGGCGCCCTTCATCTGGATGACCAGATAGGGAATGAAGACCGCCACAGAGAGGATCGACAGCACCACCGAGAGCCCACGACTGTCGAAACGCCAGGCGAGCATCTCAGCCTGGGTGACGAAACCATGCCGGGCTCCCAGCCGCCGCGCGCGGGGGCCGAGAAAGTAGAACGGCATCATGCCGAGGACGCCATAGCCGATGATGTAGAGCGCCGCTACGCCCCGTGAGTAGGCCCAACCGGGCCCGCCCAGGAAGGCGAACGACGAGAAGATCGACGCGCCGAGCACGAAGTACAAGACGAACGGGTTCATCGAGCGATCGGCGGCGACATAGCCGGTCACGCTGCTGGTGGTACTAAGAGCCGGAAGGACTCCCGCCACAAGCGTGATCAGGAGATAGACGGCACAAACGACGACCGCCACCATCCAGGTCTCCACTCAGGACTCTCCCTCTGACGGCGAGTCGCCATGCGAAGAATCAACCAGAAAGAGAACCAGCACAGAGGTAAAGCCCAGCGCCAGCTGGGCGAGGACCCACAGGAACGGCTGCGGCAGACCAAGGGCGGCGAGCTCAGGCGCCCAGACGCGGGGCCAGGGGAGAATCAAGGCAAGGGCCATCGCGACATGAAGCGCGACGACCAGAGCAGCCAGGCGATGGCGCCTCAATCGATGGGCGCCTGCTCGCCGGGCTCTTGCACCGCACTCAAGTAGAGCAAGGCGCGCTCCGGCTGGCGTGACACTGTCGTCAACTGGTTGGCGGCCTGAAGCACATCGCGGCGACTCACCTGACCGACGAGCCGCTCGCCATCGACGACCGGTAGGCGGCGATAGTTGGTGCTCAGAAAGATCTGCGCGATGGACAAGAGGTCGGCATCTGGGGCGATCGTGCGCGCGTTCGTATCCATGAACGCCTTCACCTCGGTGGTGGGCAGCCCTCCGTGACTGGGCTGGTCGCGGTTTTCACTGCGGGTGATCTCGGAGGAAAGGTCGAGCAGCTCGCGGTCGCTCTGGAAAGCCTCCGCCAGGTGGTGATCTGCACGCAGCACATCGCGACGACTGATCTGGCCAACCAGGGCACCATTCGCGATGACCGGCAAACGTCGATAGTGCGTCGAGGTGAAGATCTGAGCGATCGAAAAGAGGCCCGCGTCGTCTGCCACGGTGCGCCCCATGTCGGTGTTCATCATTTCCTTGACCGGCGCGCCGGGCGTTCCCTCGAGGGCAGCCTGAATGAGCGAGCGCATGCCATAGCGCTCTGAGAAAACTCCCAGCAAACGGCCCTCGTCGTCGACCACCGGAGCGCCCGAGATCCGCCGCCGTAGCAGCACATCGATCGCTTCGTAGACGTCTGTTTGAGGCCCGAAGGTCACCAACTTCGAAACCATGATGTCGCGCGCCAAAAGGGACTCGGCCGCCTCGCCGCGATCAGCTCGCAGGCGCGCCGAAAGCGCCAGGACCGAGAGACAGCACTTTTCAGACAAGACCCCCAGGTACTTGCGACCCTCGCCGATCACCGGCGCTCCGGTCACGTTGTGATGCAACAGGGTGTGGATCCCGTCGAATACGTGTTGTTCAGGACCTACGGTGACCAGCTTTTCGCTGACCATGATGTCGCGGGCGGTGCGAGGTCGTTCCATGACTGTCCTCCTCACGCCCTGGACCAATGGCGTCCAGGCGGTCTGTGGTGGTGTCTGTCCTACCAGTCTAGCGGAGCGTAGGAAACTCCCTGCGGCTAAGGCGGTTCAGCCACTTTGTTCCACGGAACCGTGCTCCTCGAGACCGTGCTCCTCCAAGACAGTGTCGATCACCAGGTCGTGTGCCACCCGATCGAGCGCCTCCTTGAGCTCTCGCGTCCCGACCTCCCGGGGCACGCTCAAGAGGAGGTGTGCCTTGAAGAGCTTCTCACCCGACATCGGCGCGCTCGAGACATCACTGTCGAGAGATTCCACATTGACCGACAACTCGGCGAGAGCCGCCGCGACATGACGAACGATGCCGGGGCGATCCTGGCCTACCAGTTCGAGTTCGATCTTATGTGTTCCGGCGCCAGCTGGCGGAGCCGCTTCGCCCGCCTGCTCGACCACCACATGGAGCCCCTGGCCGCCGAGGGCAGAAAGCGCCGCCGCAAGGTCATCGGCACGGTCCTCTGGAACCTGCACGCGCAACAGACCCGCGAACTGCCCCCCGAGGTGCGCCATACGGCTCTCGAGCCAGTTGGCATCGTGGGAGAGAACCGCGGTCGAGATCGCCTCGACCAGGCCCGGGCGGTCGGGCCCGATGAGAGTGAGTACGAGGTCGCGCTGCATGGAAACTCCAGTTTGATCGAAAACTCTCGAACTCAGTCGAGGATGTACCCGGCGGCGAGTTGATGGAAGGCTTCGACTTGTTCTTTCTGCCAGGAAGCGTCACGCGAGAGCGCGTCCGCCATCAACTCAGCCACCCGTGGAGCGATCTCGAGACTAGCGCGCGCGTCGAACAGCAGACTGCGCGTGCGCCGCGACAAGAAATCTTCGACGGTGCGCGCCATCTCCTCTTCAACCGCCCAGACGACCTCGCCTGCCAGCGGACGCAGATCGCGATGAAGTCGTTGGTCGAGGCCGCGTGATCCGTCGGGGTCCAGGACCCGCAGAAGGTCACGAACGGAAGGGGCGTCAGCGCCGTAGCAAGCCAGTTCGCCGAAAGACCCGGCGTCGCGATGGTAACCGTGGAGCTCGAGCGTATGGGTTCGGCAGGGTCGCGATGCCAGACCTCCGAGAAGAGCGGCCTGATCGACGGCGTCCTCGGCCATCTTGCGGTAGGTGGTCCACTTGCCGCCGGCAACCGTCAACAACCCGCTCGACGAAATGTGGATGGTGTGATCGCGCGAGATCGACTTCGAATCCGGGTTGTCCGGGTCACCGACCAGCGGTCTCACTCCGGCAAAGACACTTCTTACGTCGCTCCTCTCCGGATCGCGGGTCAGGTAGCGCGCCGCATGCTCGATCAAGAAGTCGACTTCGGCGTCGAACGGGCGGGGCTCAACCGGCACCTCGGGAATCGGCGTATCGGTCGTCCCGACGACCACGACGTCGTACCAGGGAATCGCAAACAGAACGCGACCGTCATCGGTGTGCGGCACCATGATCGCTGCGTCGCCGCCGAGGAAGTCATGCGGCAGAACGATGTGCACGCCCTGACTCGGGCGCACCATCGGCGGCGCCTCGGAATCGTCGAGGCGCCGTACACCGTCAACGAACGGCCCGGTTGCGTTGATGACCACCGCCGCACCGAGTTCGAAGTCTTCGCCACTCTCTTTACACCGAGCAGTAACTCCACTGACCTCGCCGCGAGCGTCATGCACCAGGGCGGTCACCTCGACGTAGTTGCAAACCGTCGCCCCAAGTGAGACGGCGGTCTGCGCCATGTCGAGCGCTAAGCGCGCGTCGTCGAACTGGCCGTCGTAGTAAAGCGTACCCCCGCGCAGGCCGTCCTTCTCGATCGTCGGTAGAGCCGCAACCGTCTCCTCGAGCGACAGGTTCTTGGACTTGCCGAAGCCATGTCGACCGGCCAGAAGGTCATAGACCTTGAGGCCCACGCCGTAGAAGGGTGCCTCCCACCACTCGTAGTTGGGCACCACGAAGGGTAGGTCGTGCACCAGGTGGGGCGCGTTCTGGCGCAGCAGCCCGCGTTCTTCGAGCGCCTCGAGGACCAGCGAGACGTTGCCCTGCTGCAGGTAGCGGACGCCCCCATGGACCAGCTTGGTCGAACGACTCGAGGTGCCCTGGGCGAAGTCTGCGCGTTCGAGGAGGGTCGTCTGGTAGCCACGACTGGCAGCGTCGATGGCAATACCGAGCCCGGTCGCTCCGCCACCAATCACCAGCACATCTTGGCGCCGGCCCGACGAGGTCGCCGCGCGTAAGCGCTCGATCATGTGGTTGCGCTTCATAGCGCGTCGATCATTGCACGGTCCAAGAGCCGTGTAGCGGCGACCTTAGTACCCCGTACCATTGAAACGGATAGTGGCTGAGCGGATGATCGTGCTCGAGATCAAGGCGTCACGACGCAGGCATATTGGTGATCTGTCGAGGAGTGACAACACAGAGATCGAGCGCGAGGACCGCGCAGACGCTGTGCGTTTCCAATGGTACGGGGTACTAGCTCAGGAACCGGCGGCGTTCTTCGAACGCGGCACAAAGTAGAACATGCCACCCTCGTCGGCGCTGCGCGGCAGCGCCGTGAATGTCGGGTACTGCGGCGCCTCCAGGCGCTCTGAGACCTCGACCACTCGCGGCGCCACTTCCCCGAACAAGTCTTGCGCGGCCAGAACACCGTCGTTGTCGCGCAGTCTCTCCATGAGTTCCTGGGCAAAAACCGAATGGCCGCTTCCCGAGTCGTCGGGGACTGGCTGTATGTCTCCTGAGGTCATGACCAGGCGAGAAACACGCTTGGCCTGCTCCTCGAGCGGCGCTTCTGAGGGAGGCAGATCACCATTGTCCGTGCCTGCGAAACAGGAGTCGGCCACCACCAGTAGATGGCGCACCGGTAGGTCGTCGAGCCGCGGGTTGACCGCATCGACGATCGAGATCCAAGTGCCCGCCATGGTCGGCTCGGCATCGGTGGGCTGCCAATAGGGTTTGTTGTTGTACAGCTGACCGTGGCCAGCGTAGTAGACCAACAGGTTGTCGCGCGCCGTCATGGTCTGTTCGAGCTCATACAAAGCGGCGTTGAAGTCGTCGAGTGAGGTGTTCTCGACCACCTTGACGTTGAAACCATACTGGCGTTCGAGCACCTCACCCAGGGTGCGCGCGTCATTGACCGCGGTTGCGAGTCCGGGAAGCTTGTCGTAGCGATCGTTGCCGATGATCAGGGCGTGGAAGTTGCCGAAGACCGGTAACGCGGCGCCGCCTCCCACGCGGTCAGCTGCCCCGGCGGTACCTGAAGTCGAGTTGGTCGCCACGTCGGTGCCCTTCTCGCCTCCCAGAGCACCGATTGCAAACCAACCAACCACCAGCAGGGTGACGACGGCCGCAACCAGGCCGGCCCGAAGCGGCATTCGACGGGTTCCCTTGAGGACGGTGCCACTCGCCGCTTCCTCCGCCACCGGCGGGCGAATCGGCGGTTTCGGAGCTGCCTGCGGCGCTTCCGGCACCGGCGGCGCCTTGGTGTGGGTGCCGACGTCGACACTCGGACGCGGGCGGTCTTCGCCTTCGGTCTGGTCGTCGAGACGACGACTTCCGGTTCCGATCTCGCCCAGGTCACGGTTGTCAGGTGCCGGAATGACCAGCGACAGTTCGCTGCGCATCTCTGACGCACTCTGGTAGCGGTCGGCAGGCTCTTTCTCGATCGAGCGCAAGAGGGCGGTGCGCACATAGTCGTCGAGCTTGCCGTCGGGATCGGTCTCTTCGAAGGTGCGCGGCGCCTGATACAGGTGGCCGGCAATGAGGGAAGTCTGGTCGGTGCCCTGGATGGGCAGCTTGCCGGTCAACAGCTGGTAGAGAACCACCCCGAAGGAGTAGAGGTCTGAGCGCTCGTCGACTTCCGAGGAAGCCGAACCGTGCTTGAGCGCCTCCGGCGAAATGTAGAGCACCTTGCCGAGTGCAATGCCGGTGCGGGTGCGATAATCGTTGGACTCGAGCGACTTGGCGATACCCAGATCGATCAAGGTGAAGTTGTAGTCGCCGCGCAGGCCCTTGCGCATCATCACATTGTCGAGTGCGATGTCACGGTGAATGAAGCGCTGGGTGTGCAGATAGTCGAGTGCGTCGAGCAGCTGCTGCGCCGCCAGCCCAACCAGGGGGAGCCCCAGGCGCTTGCCCGATTTGTACAGCTCCCACAGGTTTACCCCATCAATGTACTCCATGATGAGGTACGCTGACCCGTCGTCCGACAGCAAGAAGTCGTGGACCGTTGCTATGTGGGGATGCCGCAGTTTGGCGGCGATTTGCGCCTCGCGCACGAAGCGCGCCTTGGCGTCCTCGAACTCGGTTCCGGCGTGGATCGTCTTGATCACCCGCACCTCGTCGAGGATCTTGTGACGGGCGCGATACAACGATCCCTGACCGCCATCGCTCAAGTGCTCGAACGAGTCGTACTTATCGGCAATCTCTGGAACGTTGTCGAACACTGGAGTCCTGCTCCCTCCCAAGGAGCGGACGGGGAACTACTTTCCCTGTCGCACGAAGAAGTATTCGGAGAGGTCGTTGCGGGCCCACCTGAGGGTGGCGAACTGGGGTGGTGGCGACTTGTCCTCCACCATGCGGTCGGTCATCGCCACGTACATGCGTGAAGCCTCGAGAACCCCGTCGTTGGTTCGCAACGCGTTGAGAAACGCGCCTGTCAGGTCACCCTTTGCGCCATCGGCACGCACCGTGTTGGCAAGTACGAGCCGCGAGCGCTTGGACAGAAGCCCGCGGATGTAGTGGGCCCGGCGCTCGGGGCTCTGCCCCGTCGGAAGCTTGGCGATCGATGAACGAGAGCGGATGCCGGAGAACGCCGAGTCGGCGACCACCATGACGTGCTTTGCTGAGATCACGTCGAGGTGATCAGAGAGCACGCCGCTCGGAATCCAGTTGCCGCGATCGCCGGGGCGCGCGTCTACCGGTTGCCAGTAGGCCATATTGCGGTTGTCGTCGCGCGTACCGTGGCCCGAGTAGAAGACCAGAAGGTTGTCGTTCTCAGTGAGCGTTTCGCGCATTTCATCGAGAGCCCGCATGGTCTCGAAGCGCGTCGCATCGAGCAGCAGTTCGACACGGTAGCCGTAGAGATTCTCGAGCGTCTTGGCGACCTCGCGTGCATCCTTGGCGGCCGTTTCCACCGCCGGCATGTGCTCGTAGTTCGAGTTACCGATCACCAGGGCGTAGTAGCGACCGAACTCAAGATCGTCGGTCGACAGGGCGCCGCTCTCCTCGAGCGCCTTCGAAGCCTGCCGGCTCATGCCTTCGAGCTCTACGACGCGCGACTTACTGGCGGTCAAGGCCTTCTCGCGTTCGGCGAGCTCCTGGCGCACGGAGGCCAGTTCGGCCTCCAGCTGGGCACCTTCTGAGGCTTTCGCTTCGAGTCGAGCGACCTGGCCCAGGAGGCCCGACACTTCGCCCGCCAGGCGGACGGCAAGGGCTTGTTGCTCGGCCAGTTCGGCGCGCATGGTTGCGAGATCACCTTCGGCCATGACCACCAGATCGTCTTCGCCACCGGCCGCACGGCGATAGAGCGACAGAGCCTTTTCACGGTCGGCGGGAACGCCGAGGCCGGCCTCGTAGAGATAGCCGAGGTTGATCATCGCGGCGTTGTAGCCCTTCTTGGCCGCCTTGTCGTACCACTCAGCAGCGAGAGCGTAGTCGGGCTGGGTGCCCAGACCGCGCTCATAGATCTGCGCGACATAAAACATCGCTTCGACGTCACCACCACGCGCTTGGGGCAGCCAGACCCGCAGCGAGGTGGCGTAGTTGGCCTGGTCGGGTTCGGTGTACTCGCCACCACGAATGCGGCAGTCGGCGACCGAGGTGCGCACCGGCAACCGGGGCGCGAGGTAGGAGCTGTGTTTGCCGATTCGTCGCACCTTGGGGCGCAAGAGGCAGTCGACGATCATCAGGTCTTCGGGCGTCTCGACACCGCGCTTCTTGCGCGCTTCGGAGGCTTGCGGGAGAGCGAAGGTGCCGACCAGGACCGCCAGGGCGGTGGTCAAGGCAAGCCGTTGTGTGAGGTGGATGGTCATGGTCGAAGCTCCTGGGACAATTCAGACTGAGAACAAATCACGAAAAATGAGACGGAACATTGTCTCAACTGCTCTGGGCAAACAAAGCAGGGCGCAGGCGGACCACCGAAGAGGCGCCTAGACAGTCGAATTATGACAAGTGATCACTCGAAACACAAGAATAAGTAGAAACACTAGTGATAACCAGGCTTAGGAGCGTTGCCGCCGGCGCGCGGCGGTCAGCAGGTCACTCGAGGAGGGGCTGTAACAACGACCAGGCGCAAGGGAAGGAAAGGGTCGAGGCCAAGAAAAGCCACCTCTTCGATCCCTCCTTCAACCCCATCGAACTGCGAGAAAACCCATGTTGAAACTCACCTCCATTCGCCAGAGCAGCGCCCGCCGCGGCGTTTCCTACCTCGAGACTGGCCTCATCGTCTTGATCTTCGTCTTCCTCGCCGGCACCACCACCGGTGCCCTCTTCGGCCAGACCCGTCTCGACAAAAAACGGGCCCGTAAAGCAGCGGCGGGACGCATTCCCCCCGCCGAGGGTCTGAGTCACTGCGAAGGCGATCGTTGCGAGTACCGCTTCACCTGGGGCTACGACACCTACACCTACGAGTGCGGTACCAGCCTCCAGTCCCGTACCGTCTACCGACCCAACGTCAACAAGCCCGAGGGTCTCGACAGCGGCGAACGCGTCGAGCTGATGACGCTCGAGGGGCGCGCCGAGCTTGGCTGGACCTACGACAGGAAGCGCAAGGAAGACCTCGAGGACAAGAAGAAGGACGCCCAAGAAGCACCCGACTATGTGCCCTCGACGGTGCTCTACACCCAACCTGACTACTGCTCCGCCGAGGAGGGTCGCTTCGACGTGGTCGCTCTGGCAGGAAGTTTCTACCTTCGCTACGAGAGCTACAGCCCGATGATCGAGCACGACGCCTGCAGGATCACCGTCGCGCGCAACGGTTCCTCTCGCACCTACACCTGCGAGAAAGAACTCGGCCAGAACGCCTGGCGGGCTGAGATTCCCGCACCGGAGCTGATCGACCTGCTGGGCCGGTTCGAGAAGAAGGGTGCTCTAGAGCGCTTTCTTTCTGACACACCCTCAGTGTCGGTGAGTGTCCACGGGCAGCGTGCCAACGTCTACTTCGATGGTCCGCACTATCGCTACCAGGTTGAGGACTTCATCGCGCGCCACCGGCAGTGAAACGATGCACTAGGAACCGCCGCCAGTCGCCGCTGCGCCGCTGGCGGCATTCAGGTGGGTCTCGAACCATTCGAGGAGTGCCGATCTTGCCGCCGCATCGTGCTCGCCCTGGAAGCCGTGGCCGGCCCCTTCGAGCACGATGAGCTCCGAGACCACGCCCGCCTTCTCGAACGCCGCGAGCATCTTCTCGGAGTTTTCGAGCGGCACCAGGCGATCCGCGTCGCCGTGGACCAGGAGCGTCGGTGGGTCGTCGGCCGAGGCGTAGAGCACTGGCGAAATGTCGTCGGCGAGCTCGCGGTCGAAGTCGAGCGCCGGGAAGCGCTCGTTCTTGCCGGCAATCAGGCGCAGGTCGACCGGCGGGAAGTAGGCCACGACCGCGGCGACCCGGGCGTCTTCGCCGTTCTTGTCCTCGCCCACTACCGCCTCAGAGCCGGCGCCGAGCATCAACGAAAGATGTCCCCCGGCGCTGCCCCCGAACACTCCCAGCCGATTCGCGTCGACCGACCAATCCGCCGCATGCTCGCGAACATGAGTAACCGCCCGGCGAACGTCGACCACTGCTTCGGGCACCTTGAACAGCGGACTCGATCCGTGCCGCACCAGAAAGACGGTGTAGCCGGCCTCGAGCAGGTCTCCGAACACACCCTGGTTGGCAATCGCCAGCTGCGGGTCAAACCATCGTGAGACCCAGCCCCCGCTGACCATGAACAAAACGCCAGCCTCATTCGCCTCGCGCGGAACGAGAACGTCGTAGGTCAGGGCCAGACCCATCTTGTGCCCATAGACCACATCGGCGTCGATGCGCTCGAGCGCCTCATGTTGCGCTGGCAGCACCGTCGCGACCAGAACAAGGGCGAGAAAAGAGACGATCGACGACGAAAGGGAGCCTCGGATCGATGCAGTCACAGCGAGTCCTCCTGCAAGATGGTGGGTTCAACATCCCAACCTACCGCACCCCACCCGGGTCCCCCTACCCGGGTCCCCCTACCCGGGTCCCCCGCCCGGGTCTGGGGTTGGCCGGGGGTGGTATTGTTCCATCGAACATTGTCTATTTGCTTTGGAGATCTGTGATGCGGCCTCTTCCTGGTTCACTGCTCGTTGTTCTGCTCGGATCGTCTGCGTCGTTGCTCTCGGCTCAGGAACTGACGGTCAAGTTCGACCACTTCGGCTACCGGCCTGCCGACACCAAGATCGCCATCGCGACGACTGATCCTGGAGCGACTGCCTGGCTCGAGAGCGAGGCCGGCGAGACAGTGTTTCGCATTCCAGAAGACGGTGGCGCGATCACCGCCAAGGGCACCGACGGGCCGCACTCGGGCGATGAGGTCTGGTGGATCGACTTCAGCGACTTCGAGGGGCCGGGAACCTTCAGGTTGCGCTGGAGCGGCCAGGCGGCAGTTCCCTACACCTTCGATATCGACCCCGACGTCTATCGCCTGCCTCTCCAGGTGGCGACGAAGGCCTTCTTCTATCAGCGTTGCAACACCGGCAAGACAGCCGCTTACGCTGGCACCTGGTCGGATGAGACCGCCTGCCACACCGGCGACGCAACCGCCGCCGTGGCTGCAGGTCATGGCGACCTCGGGGCACTCGACCTCACCGGCGGCTGGCATGACGCGGGCGACTACAACAAGTACGTCTGGCCGGCGGTTTCCGACGCGATCGGCACCATGCTGTGGGCCTTCGAAGACAACCCGGGCGTCTTCGGCGACGGTGGCGGAGCTCCTCCTGGACTGGCGATCAACCTCGACATCCCCGAGTCGGGCAACGGCCTGCCTGACCTGCTCGACGAGGTGCGCTACGAGCTCGATTGGCTGCTACGCATGCAGCGCCCGTCCGGTGCGGTGCTGAACCGCCTGCGCCAGTCGGGCTTCGTCTTCTCTTCGCCCCCGAGTACCGACTCGGTCGAGCGCTTCTACCAGGACCCGACGACCGAATCGACGGCGGTCGCTCTAGGCTGCTTCGCGCTTGCGGCGCGCATCTTCCGAAACCAGGGCGAGACCGCCTACGCCAACCAGCTCGAGGCTGCAGCAGACGACGCGTGGAACTGGCTCGCTGCGCGCGAGGATTCGCCAATCAAGATCTGGGCTGGCGCAGAACTCCTGCGGCTCGACCCAACGAGGACGACGATTCGAAACCGCATCGACAACGCCACCAACTGGGGAGAACAGTGGTTCGAAATCGACGACTACTACTGGCGCGCGGCGGTGACCTACCTGCAGACCCCGGGCGCCACCGCAAGTATTTCGAGCGCCATGCGAGCACGCCTCGACGCTCACGTCGACCAGATCTTCGCCTGGTCTGATCTCTACCGCGTTGGGATGGCGGACTGGCAGTACTACTGGGGCTCGAACCGCCCACGTGCGCTGTACGGCCTGTTTCTTCTCCAGGCCGCCAAGCTCGGCTCGACCGGCAGCCGCTCGGTCAGAGAGACCAGAGAGCATGCGCAGGACTTCCTGCACTATCTCCACGGCCAGAACGCCCTCAACATGCTCTATCTCACCAACATGCAGAGCGCCGGCGGCGAACACTCCTCGTACCAGATCTTTCACGGTTGGTTCGGCAACTGGGACGACCTCGACGGCCGCGCCAGTTTCATTGGACGGCCGACAGCGACCACCGAAACGGCCTACCCGTACTTCGACGGTACCGACAATCACGGCATCTCCGACAACAAGGTCTCCCAGCACGGTCCCGTCCCCGGCCTCGTTCCCGGTGGACCCAACATCGACTACGGCAGCAACGGTGACGAGTCGGTGCCACCGATGAACGTCGCCACCTACGACCGTGCCTACCGCGACTGGGCCGACCAGAGCGTGTGGACCGCCCGCACCTGGGAGATCACCGAGCCGTCGATCTCATACCAGGGACCCTACGTCGCCCTCGCCGCCTACTTCGCCGGCACCGGCTCCCAGATCTTCAGCGACGGTTTCGAGTCAGGGACGACCAACCGCTGGGACTGAGGAGAGCTTGCCTTAGACTTGGCCAAGCGACCCACTCAGCGAGGACCAGACATGGCAGCGCAGTCTCCTTTCGACCAGCGGCAGGTCACCGAACACTTCGACGTACTGATCGTCGGCGCCGGCATCTCCGGCATCGGTACCGCCTTCCATCTAGCCGACAAGTGCCCCGGCAAGACCTACGCGATTCTCGAGGGGCGGGCGAACTTCGGAGGCACCTGGGACCTGTTCAAGTATCCCGGAATCCGCTCGGACAGCGACATGCACACCCTGGGGTTCAACTTCAAACCCTGGCGTGAAGCCAAGGCGATCGCCGACGGGCCATCGATCATGCGCTACCTCGAAGAGACGATCAGCGAGTACGGCATCGACCAACACATTCGCTACAACCAACTGGTGCACAGCGCGTCGTGGTCGAGTGAAGAATCTCGCTGGACGCTCACTTCGACCGACAAGGAAACCGGCGAGACGACCAGGCGGAGCTGCAACTTCCTGGCAATGTGCGCCGGCTACTACAGCTACAAGAAGGGCCACACGCCGGAGTTCGCCGGTCGCGAACGCTTCGCGGGCGAGATCATTCACCCACAGCAATGGCCCGACGACCTCGACTACACCGGCAAGCGCGTCGTGGTGATCGGCTCGGGCGCCACGGCCATGACCCTGGTCCCGTCAATGGCCGACCGAGCCGCCCACGTCACCATGTTGCAGCGCTCCCCCACCTATGTCGTGTCACGGCCCGACCGCGATGTCATCGCCAACACCCTGCGCAGGATCCTGCCCGAGCGCTGGGCCTACGGCATCACCCGCTGGAAGAACATCGCCATGCAGGAGTTCTTCTACAAGCAAACCCGTACCAGGCCAGAAAAGGTCAAGAAGAAGCTACTCGACCTGGTCGAGAAGGAAGTCGGCACGGCCGAGCTCGAGCGCCACTTCACGCCGAACTACAACCCCTGGGATCAACGCCTCTGCTTGATTCCCAACAACGATCTCTTCGAAGTCATCAAGGCGGGCAAGGCCTCGGTGACCACCGATCACATCGAGACCTTCACCGAGACCGGCATCCAGCTCGCCTCGGGCGAGACTCTCGAGGCCGACATCATCGTCACCGCCACTGGCCTCGAACTGGTCGTCCTCGGCGAGGTGGAGTTCGAAGTCGACCAGACGCCCGTCGACTTCTCAAAGACGTGGACCTACAAGGGCATGATGTATTCCGACGTCCCGAACATGGCTGCGACCTTCGGCTACATCAACGCCTCCTGGACTCTTCGCGCCGACCTCATCGCCGAGTACGTCTGTCGCCTCATCCAGCACATGGACGCCACGGGCACGACCCAGTGCACTCCCCGCCTCCGCGACAGCGACCACGATATGCCCAGGCGCCCCTGGATCGAAGACTTCTCCTCGGGATACATGCAACGCATCATGCACATCTTCCCGCGCCAGGGTGATCGTGAACCATGGATCAACCCGCAGCGCTACAGCCACGACAAAACGATGTTCCGCCAGGGTCCGATCGACGACGGCTGCATGATCTTCGAACAGGCCGCCGCCGGCCGACCAGCAGCCGGCCCGAGAAGGGGCCACCCAACCAGCCAGCGCGAGCAGCGAGCGGCCTCCTGAGAACGCCATGCCATTGGGGAGCGGCCGTCGCCGAGGCTGCGGTGGTCTCGCGGTGATCTAGCGGACGAGCGACCAGGCCTCGACGCCGCCTGACTCGAAGTCGTCTGCGAAGAGAACCGGCAGATCGGGGACCTCGCCGCCCTGGAACGCGTCGAGCGGGAGCGCCGGGTCGCCGATCAGGTTGTAGATCCTCGGCAGGTGCGGAATCGAACTCTCGTGCGGAAAGGCTTCCAGCGCACGACGAATGGCAGCCCCCAGCGACTCACTTGCCGGGTCGAAGAGGTACTCGGTGAGCGAGGCGTCCAGGTCAACAGCCGCCGAGTTCACCGACAGACCCGACGGTCCCCAGACCGCCAGCGCACCACGATCGGGCACAACAACCAGCGCCTCACTAAGGGCGGTGAGACCCGGGAACTCGAAGCGGCCGACCGAGCAGGTCAGGCTAGTGACCACCGGTAGGCGACCTCTGCCAGCCAGCGAGGCGACGTCGGCGGTGGTGAGCACACCCTCGGCGGTCAGGCGATCGAGACCGCCGTGGCCAATGTAGTTCAGCCACAGTAGACCGTCATCGAGGCGCTCTCGGACCGCCGCCCGTGCGGCGTCGGCACCGATCTGATCGAGATAGACCCGCTCGCTCGAAAGCGACTGCGGAACCTCGGCCCAGATGCGGTCCGAATCGGCGGCGAAGTCGCCAGCCTGGTCGCCGTCATCGGCCAGCAGCAAGACCCGGTCGGCGCCCGAAGCGCCAGCGTGCGCTGCGGCGAGCTTGTCGAGGTATAGGCCGAGCTCCTCGTTGGTGAGCACCGGAATGCGACCGACGACGACCTCCGGAACCGCGTCGTCGCCGTCCACATCACCGAGCACCATGTCTGACGCATAGAGACCATTCGGCGTCTCAATCAGAAGCGGTGGGACGAGGTTGGTGCCCAGACCGCGATGATCGCGATAGTCGAAGCTGCCCTTGCCCACCAGGACGGCGTAGCGCGGCGGCGTTCGCCAGGTCGACCAGGCGTGGCCGAGGAAACGCCGCAAGGCATCGGGCTCGGGAGTGCCCAGAGCGAAGCCATCGAAGATCGATTCGAGGGTGACAACCCGGGCGCTCAACCCAGTGCTGCGTTTCATCTCGGCGAGGTCCTCTGCCCCCGCAACGAGGCTTTCGGGAGCGATCACCAGGTACTCCGCTCCACCGTCGTCGGGGTCGGTGAGCTCGGCCCCCGCCATCGCTCGGTAGCGCGGTTCGGCCACCGCCGCTGCCTGAGCGGCGAAGATCAAGTGACCGCTCTGCTCGGGAACGAAGTGCACTGCAAACGGGGCGCTCGTCCCGGCCTGGACCTCCATCTCGATGAGCCGCGGCAGATCGGGCTCGGTCACGTCGGCGACCACGATGTTCTGGTCGACGAAGCCATCGAGCACTGTCGGCTCGACCGACACAGTGGTAAACAAGAGTCCCTCGGCCCCGACCGTCGGCACACTCAGGTAACGTAGCTCGACCGAGTCCAGGTAGAAGATGCTGCTTGGCACCCCGTCGGGACGGGTGGCGACGAGCTCCAGGGTGTTGGTGCCCGGCTCGAGATGGCGACTCGGCAGGCTGAAGCGAACCTCGTGGCGACCCCGCCCGTCGAAGGAGACGGAGCCCGCGTGCTGACCGTTTGCATACAACGTGAGGTGGTGGTCGGTGTCGGCCAGGGACTCGGTGGCTGCAAAGAGAGCGAGGGTGACCTCGGCGGTATGTGCTGCGGCGGAGAGACCGGGCGCTCCGATCTCGACGGTGCGCGACCCAGCGGCAGGATGGCTCCCGACCAACACCGCCTGGAACCAGAACTCGGAGTAGGGATCACGGGCGGCGGCAGTGGCGGCGAACACGTTCTGCTCCACGCGCGTACGGGTTGACACCCAGCGTGCCTGTCCGGAGGTCGCCCGCCCACCCGGCAGGACCGTTCCAACCGAACCCGGCGCGAGGTCGAGGGCATAGGCGTTCCAGGCACTCATCGACCCTGCTGCCTCGGCCCAGAAGAACAGTGCGTCTCCCCGGCTGAACCAGCCCACGCCGTTGCGCCGTCGGTGACCGGCGTACTGGTTGCGGAGCCGGAACGAACCGTTCGCCAGACGCGCACGAACCTCGTCGAGGGTGAGATCGAAGAAACTCGCGAGCTGGGCGGCTGGAACACGGTACAGGCCGACCTCGTCGGTCTCGAGCAGCAGGCCAGAAGCACCTCCAGCCGAACGCTCGAGACTCACCCGGCGAGCCAGGCCTGCCGCACGCCGCTCGGCGAGTCGCTGCGCGTCGAGGGCTGTGGCGCCATGAGGTGTGACCAGTACATCGTCGTCCAGGAAGCGAGACACGGCCCCGCTGGCCGTGACCCGGAAGGGCCCATAGCTCTTGACCCTGGAGCCGACTTCGATCTCCTCGAGCAGGTAGGTCGAAACGACCGCAGGGTCCGCGGCACCGTCGAGGACGGCGTAGCTGGCACCAGCGTAGGCCGAGGGATCGGCGACGATCAGGTGCTCGTTGACCCGCACCCATGAACCATCAGGAGCGGCTCGGTAGAGATCGAACCCGAGAGTTCCGTTCTCGCTCGCCGTCTCCCACTCGACGACCGCTCCGCCCGACTGCAGACGGGCCTCGAAGCGGGTCAAGAGAACCTCGGTCGCCGGGCGGGTGAAGCCGAAGTGCTGGTTGGGAACGTTGGCCGCTGCGATCGCCACCGGCTGCACCGCCGCGGTGCCGGTTTGCGTCGTCTGCTGAGAACCGGCCAGGAACGTACCGGTGGTATCGACCGCGATGATCCAGTCAGAGTTAGCGGGAAGACCGGCGAACGTGTAAGAGCCATCGGCCGCCGACGTCGTACTACCAAAGAGGGGGTCCGACGCATCGAGAACTCCATCGCCGTCGAGATCCCTGAAGAGGAAGACCGCGTTTCCTCCGATGCCACGTTCGAGCGGTGGTTCGAGCGTGGCGTCACCGTCGTTGTCGAAGTAGGTGACGCCAGAGATTGCGTACGAAGTTCCGGAGACCGAGTAGCCGAAGTCCGACACCAGACTGGTGGGAGCCCGACTCGACGTCAAGGTCACCGGATGCGGGTTCTGCTGTGAGTTGTCGTTGACGTTGACTGCCCCGGTCGTCCGTGCCAACGACTCGAGCACACTCACCACATCGGTGAGCTCGACCAGATAGCTCGCCGGCGCCGGCAGGCCGAGGAAGAAGTAGCCACCATTGGAGTTGGTGACCGCAGAACGTAGGAGATTGTCGATCCCGACGTCGAGAACTCCATTGGCGTTGGTGTCATGCCAGAGTCGCAGGGTGACGCCTTCAATTCCCGATTCGTCGGCGTCGAGGTCGCCATCGTCGTTCTTGTCGTGCCACACCAGATCTCCAATGGCTCCTGAACCACCGCTCGGGGCGTAGCCGAAGTCGGCCAGGTTGTAGTCGTCGCCAGCCGCAAGGGTGATCGTTGCCGTCGGATCTGAACCAGCGGTGAGGTTCAGGCCCCACAGAGCACCGGCGGCATCGCTGACCGCAACTTGATAGTCGCCGGCGAGGATCCCACTGAAGTCGTAGTTGCCGCTGGCGTCAGTGACACTGGATGCAATCACCACACCCGAGTCGTTCAGAAGATCAACGGTGACATCTTCGAGGCCGAAATCGCTGCCATCGAACGAGCCATTGCCGTCGAGGTCAACGAAGACCAGGTCGCCGACTGTGGCAGCAGTCGAGCCCGCCACCAGCTCCCGGAACCCGAAGTCTGCGAACAGCCAGTCGGTGCCCGCAGTCACTCCAAAACTGATCGTGGCTGACGGATAGATCGTCGGTTGAGGGTCGAACCCGGCGGGAAGAGTCGTTGTGTCGACCGCCGCTGTGTAGCCCCCCGTTGTCGTCACCCCGGTCGCGAGATAGCGACCGTCGGCACCGGTCGTGACAACCGTGCTGTAGCCTCCCGGTCCGGTGATGGTGACCTTGACTCCGGCGATGCCAGCCTCCCCAGGATCCTGGAAACCGTCCCCATCGCGGTCGAAGAACACCGTGTCGCCGATCGAGCTGCCGGTTGACGGCGCGTAGCCGAAGTCGGCGCGATCGTAGAACTCTGCTTCCGATAGAGCAATAGCGCCTGAAACCGCCCCGGTTCCAGTTGTCGCCGCGAAGCCGCTCGCGAGAGTGCTCTCGTCGGGGTCGACAAAGTAGGTCCCGGCGGTAAGCCCATCGAAGCGGTAGCGACCATTGATGTCGGTCTCGACCGAGGCGACCAGGGTGTCGCCAGCGTCGTACAGACCGTCGCCGTCGTCCTCATAGAGCTCGAGAGTCACGAGCGGCAGACCCGACTCCGACGAGTCGAGGATCCCGTCACGGTCGGCATCGAACCACACCCGGTCACCGATCGCGCCAGCCTCTTCCGTTCGGTTGTAGCCGAAGTCGACACCCGTTACGTTGCTCGACGAGAGCACGATCGGGAGTTCGTCGAAGCCGCTGGTGAGAACGGCATCGCGCAGCGCCCCGGCTTCGTCGGTGACCCGCACCGAGTACGTGCCAGCAGGCAGATCGTAGAAGGTGTAGTCGCCACTCGCGTCGGTGATGACACTCGCGATGACGACTCCGCCGCTATCGTGGAGATCGAGGGTGACGGCAGCAAAGCCCGGCTCCGCCGCACCGTCGTCGATGCCGTCGAGGTCGAGGTCATTGAAGACGTTGCCCGAGATGTCGGCCAGGGCGTTGTTGCGGAAACCGAAGTCGGCGTCGAGGTAGCCAGCAGCCGAGCTGATCAGGACCGCCTCGATCTGAACACCCGCAGCATTCGGCCCCGTCTCCTGATCGCTGGTGGTTGCGGTATAGGCCGCAAGCGCCGCCTGGCTCCCGTCGACACTCGCGAACCAGGTGCCACCGGCGAGCCCTTCGAAGCGGTACCAGCCGCTGGCATCCGTGAGGGTGGTTGCATGGAGCGTGTCGACGGTGGTGTCGAGGACGCCGTTCCCATCGACATCGGTCCACAGGGTCACGGTCGCTCCGGAAATCCCCGGCTCGCCGGGGTCATGGACGCCATCTCCATCGGCGTCACTGAACAGGCGGTCACCAACCGCACCCGGCACGTTGTAGCCGAAGCTCGAGGCCGCAAGGTCTGCGCTGGCAAGAAGGACACCTTTCTCGAAGGCCAGCCCGGCCGCGGTGGTACCCGTGAGGCCGAGAAGTTCCAGGTAGTTGTCGGACATCTGAATGGTGTAACTCCCGGTGGCGACGCCATCGAAGGAGAACGACCCATCGCTCGCCGATGCGACGGTTGCCACCACGCGGCCCTGGTCATCGAGGAGGTTGATGGATACATCGGGAATGCCCGACTCACCGACGTCGACGAGGCCGTTGGCGTTGGCGTCGAACCACACCCGATCTCTGATCTCATAGGTCGAGGCGCTCGAGAACCCAAAGTCGGCCTGGAGGTAGACCGTGCTGGGATTCACCGAAAGGGGTGGGCTGGTGCTGCCACCGATGCTCTGCGCACCAACGGTTGCACTGTAGCCATCGAGAACGCCTCCGGAAGCGAGATCGGCAGCCGCAACCGCGACGGTGTAGTCGCCTGGCGTCACACCGGTGAAGAGATAGCTCCCGTCTGCCGCGGTCGTCGTCGAGCTGACCGTCGTACCACTGGCGTTGTTGAGATGGATGGTGACTCCGCGAATCCCGACCTCGCCGGGATCCTGGATCCCGTCGCCGTCACCATCGCTCCACACTCGATCACCGATCGTCGCTGCCGTGGTGTCCGTCGGTGCGTAGCCAAAGTCGAGATCGCGGGCCTCTTCGTTCGCAATCACGGTGCGGGTTGTGCTGGGGTCGGTCACCGTCCCCGAGAGGCTGAGACCAGACGGTCGCGTCGTGTCATCCACCGCGACGAAGTAGACCCCGGGCCCAAGAGCCGAGAACAGATAGGCCCCCTCGAGATCGGTCTGAGCCGTCGCCACCAGGGTGTCGTCGCCCCCGCCGACGGCATTGTCGGCGCCGGCGTCCCAGAGCTCGACAGTGACGTTGGCGAGTCCAGGCTCGCCGATGTCCTGCACGCCGTCGCCGTCGGCATCGAGCCACACCCGATCTCCGAGCGCACCGCCGGACGCCAGCTTGTCGATCGCCAGATCGAAGACCGGGTTGATGGTCTCGAGCGATACCGCGCCCGCCTGGTTGAGGATCTGGCTGAGGCCCGCCGCCGGCGGGTTGTCGACCTGAACCGACAGGTTGATCGTCATCGACTCACCACCCAGGAGGGTGTAGCCATCGGACACAGCGACTACCAGCGGCGGCGAGTTGCCAGCCACGGTTTGGAGCTGGCGAGTGGTGGTCTCGACCTTGATTGCGTCCGCCCAGAGATACTCGGAGCCGTTGCTCTTGAGTCCCGAAGACAAGAGGCGCAGGAGGTTGTCGGCGGGATTGCCGTCGTTATAGCTCGCCGGAGGCAACGTGTACGACCTGGCGACATAAGCCGCATCGGTGCCGGCACCACCAAAGGAGCCGAGGGTCGTCCAGCTGGCTCCGTTGTCATAGGAAACGTCCAGGTTGACGAAGTCGCTCGCCGCCGAGAAGTTGATGCGCCGGTACTCGAGGGAGATCTCCGCCGACGCAGCTCCGGTGAGGTCGAAGGCACGCTGCGCACCATTGCCGGCCCGGGCGATACGCATCGAGAGGTCGCCGAGATCTGTCGCGATGGTCACGTCACCAGTGGTCGTTACACCATCGTCGGAGATCTCGGCCCAGGCCTGAGGAGTCCAGTCGATCGCGCCGTCGCTGCCGTTGTAGGCGGCCGGGTAGGTGGCAGTGAAATCGTCTCGATAGTCACTCACGACCGACACTGGCGCAGTGACGGACGACGGGGGAACGAAACTGGCGCCCGCTGGAATCGGGTCCGAAACCGCAATCTGAGTGGCGGGCGCCGTGCCGGTGTTGGTCACCACAATGGTGTAGTTGATCGCAGCGCCCGGATTGACCGGACCACCGCCGGCGCTCGACGTCTTCTGAATCGTCAGGTTGGTCGCCGCGCCAACGCGGTAGCCGAAGTCGATCGTGTTGTCGACGTTGCCGCTGGCGATCGTGACCGCACCCCGATGATCACAAACGGTGCAGTTGTTGCCCTCGTCGGGATCGTAGCCGAGAACGACATTGGGCGGCAGCGTTCCGGTCATAACGCGCACGGTGTAGTTGCCATCTGCCAGGTCAGCGAAGGCGTAGTGGCCGTCGGCGTCGGTGTTCGTGGTGTCGATGACGGCTCCCAGGTTGTCGAGTAGATCGACCTGGACGAAGTAGAGGCCGTTCTCGGTGACCGGGTCATAAACACCGTCGGAGTTGGCGTCGAGCCACACCGTGTCGCCAATCACGCCAGGTGCCATCACACCGATGTCAGCGTACTTGACGATGTTGGTCGGCGGCAGGAAGAAGCCGAACTCACCATCGCAGACGATGCAAGGCCCGCTTTCGTCCGGATCGCCGGTGACGGTCGAACTGGGAAGGTCGGGATCGGTGAGGTCGAGCACCACGACGTAGTAGTCCGAGGGCAGACTCACGAACTCGTACTGTCCAAGGGCGTCGGTCACCGCCGAGGTGTAGAGGGTGTCGGTGCCAGCGTCGTAGACACCGTTCTGGTTCACATCGACGTAGAGGTTGACCGTCGCGTTGGGCACCCCGGGCTCTTCGGCGTCCTGGAGGCTGTCCCGATCGTCGTCCCTCCACACGCCGTTGCCAATCGAACCGCCGGGGGCGAAGCCGAAGTCCAGGTCGGTTCTGGTCTCACCGGTTGTGAGAACGACCAGCTCCTCGTCGTTCTGGGTGGTGAGGGTGTAGCGGTTGCCGTTGCCGTCGTTTGGCAGATCGCTGTCGAGCTCGTCGACATCGACCAGGTAACGGCCCGCGGCGAGGCCCGAGAACTCATAGTGCCCGGAGGCGTCGGTGCTCGCCACCCGAACGACCGCGTCGCTGGCATCGATGACACCGTTTGCATTGGTGTCTTCAAAGAGCACCACGCGAATGTTCTCGAGACCGATTTCGGTGGGATCCAGGACGCCGTCGCCGTCGTCATCTGCGAACACCGTATCGCCGATCCTCGCCGTTCCCGTGGGCTGATAGCCGAAATCGAGGGTAGTAACCGAGGCCGTTCCATCGGTGATCGCCGAGGCACGACTGTCGCAAGCGGAACAGAGACCGGGCTGGTCCGGATCTGCCGTCAGGATGGCGCCGGCGGGAAGATCGGGGTCGGCGAGGTCGACGACCACGATCCAGTTGCCGGCCGGAAGATTGCTGAATGAGTAGCTACCGTCGGCAGCGGTAACCGTCGTTGCCACGAGCGCGTCGGTCGCGTGGTTGACGGCACCGTCACCGTCCTGGTCTTCATAGAGCCAGACCGTGACGCTGCCGATCCCCTCTTCGGCCACCTCTTCGGTACCGTTCGCGTTCCAGTCGACGAAGACGGTATCGCCGAGGGTCGAGTTCCCACTCTGGGTGTAGGCGAAATCGTGGTGTCCCGAAAGAGCGCCACCGGCGAGCGTCTGAGTGGCGGTAGTCCGGTCGTCGAGCGTGACATCGGTGTCGACCGTCTGCGTCCAGGTGCCGCCGGCCGGCAGGGTCGTCGTGTCGACGACCGCCTGATAGTTCCCGTCAGGCAGGTCGGACTGAGTCCACGAGCCATCCGCCCCGGTGGTCGTAAAGCGTGTCGCACCGTCGTCGCCGTTGCCGCAGATCGCATCGACCCCGCAGTCCTGAACCTGGATGGTCACGCCACCGATTCCATTCTCCCCGTCGTCTTGGACGGCGTCGCCATCGTGATCGTTCCAGAGCGAACCGAAAATGGTGTTGGGAATGATGTAGCCGAAGTCGAGGCTCAGATCGTCGTCGTTGGCGGTGCTCCCGTTGTGGCTGTTGATCACCGCCGAACCGCGATCGTTGCAGACCGTACAGACGCCCGCCTCGTCTGGATCACCCGTCGCGGTCCAGGTGGCACCGGGCAGGCTCGGTGGGATGACAACCACCACCCAGTTGCCGTCGGTGACAGCGGTGAACAGGTAGGTACCGGTGGCATCGGTCGTCTGGCTGTCAGCAAGAACGCCATCGTCGCCATGGTCACCGTTGCCGTTTGGGTCGCTCCAGAGTTCGACGGTCGTATACGGGATGCCAGGCTCGCCGGCCTCCTGGACACCGTTGCTCGCGGTTCCGCCGCCATTGCCGTTGTCGGCAAAGACCGTGTCGCCGATCGTGCCCGCCGGGTCGATCCCCACCGTCGCCGTGTCGGTGGCGGTATTGACCGGGTCGCCGTTGAGGAAGTGGCCACCTGTCGAGGTTGCGGTGTTGGTCGTCGATGCGGAGTCGGGCTCGCCATCACTGTCGGCGTCAGGAGGCTGCAGGGCCCTGAACGTCACATTGAGGAGCTTCGACTGACCGCCTGACACCGGCCCGACATCACTCCAGGAGAGCGTGCCGGTGTTGGCGTAGGGCGTCGCCCCGTAGGTCACACTGGTCGGATCCATATCTGCGGAGACGAACTCGAGAAGATCAGCATCGAACACGTCGCTAAGCGGCAGCGGACTCATGGTGTCGGCGCCGGCTCCGCTACAGGTATCCGCGGTGACTCGAAAGCCGATCGCGTCGACAAACAGCAGCGCTGCGTCGGAACTCTGGCGCTTCTTGGTGTCGATGCGAACAAAGAAGGCCGGATCAGGAAAAGTCGACCAGGACCAGGTGCGCCCCGAGGTGACGTCGAGGGCGATCGTGCCCGCGTTGGCGATCGGCGCATAGGTGTTGAGCTGGGCCGTGTCCACCGTGTTGACTACTTCGGTGGCACTGGCATCCGGGTACACGACTTCGATGAAGTCATCGACCAGCGCCTGATCGAGGTAGAGCGGCAGCAGCAGTTCGACCTTCTGGATGGTTCCCGACTGCGACCCGAAGTCGAAGTCGAGCACGCCGTAGTCGGGGTTGGCGAGTCCAAAGGACGCAGACGTGAACGTACCGTTGGGCCCGTGGATGTCGTCGACTCCGTTGCTCTGGTTGGCCCAGCCGGACGTCACGGACGTGTCTAGGGTGGTTGTCCACGCCGTCAGTTGGCAGCCACCCACCGGTCCGCGAGTGTTCTGAAGATCGATCGAGTAGCTCACCAGCTGACCTTCGAGGGCCGGATCGGGGGTGGTGAGCGTCTTGGTGACGATCAGACTCGGCAGGTAGCCGAAGTCGGCATCGTTCCAGGGGCTTGCCAGGGCTCCGCCGAGGTCGGTTGCGACGGCGATCTCATCGGTGGTCGCGGTGTAGCCAAACGGAAAGTCGGGATCGCTCCGATCGACCCTGATCAGGAAATCGCCATCGGGCAGGCTGGCAAACGAGTACGCGCCGAGCGAGTCGGTCGCCGTGGTACGCACCAGAATGTCACCGGAATCCATCGCACCATCGCCGTTCTTGTCCCAGTACAACTCAACATCGACGTTGGCGATGCCGGGCTCACCGGCGTCCTTCGTCGCGTCCTGGTCGTCATCACGCCAGACCGTGTCGCCGACCGTGTTGGTTCCCAGAACGAGCGTCACCGCACTGTCTTCGAGAAACGCCGGCGCGCCGCCAAACGATGTGCCACCCGTGTTCTCGACGAACGGTGGCCCGCTGAATGGCGAGTCCACGGTGACGTCAAAGGACCCAGTCACCGTGCCGGTGCTCGGTAGTGCATCCGAGAGCCACCACTGAATGTCGGTTACGCCGCTGGCCGGAACCGGCTCGGTCGTCGCCCAGCTCTGACCACCGTCGGTTGAGAAAAGGATGCTGGCCGCCGTCGACGGGCTGTAGCCGAGGGTTGTCGATGCGCTGCCCGCGACGTAGGACGCGTTGGACGGAATTGTGTCGACGAGCACGATCGGCATGCCGAGATCGGGTCGACCCAGGTCCTGCGCGCCTGTGTTGGTGACCATCAGGTCGTAGGAGAGGGTGCCACCGGCGGCGATCTCGGCCAGGTCGACGGCTTTGCTGAATGTCGCCTCGGCAGGAGTTGTTCCAATGACCGGCAGGCCAACGCCATAGTCGCCCGAGAACTTCTCGGTGTTCGACCCGGAGGCCGACTCCTGGTACGGAGACAGCGAAACCGAGCAGTCGCCGCGCAGGGCGAGGTACTGGTAGTGAACCTCGCCGGTCACGCCGTTGTTGTCGGGCGGAAGGTGCGTGAAGTAGAGCTCGTCCTCGAAGTTGATGATCTGATCCGGGTTGCCTCCGGAGCGGCTGATCGTCAGCGTGCCCCACGTCTTGATGAGGCGAAGACAGGTCGGGTCAAAGCTCGGGTCGCCAACCGGCTGCAGCCAGGCGTTGTAGTCGAACAAGAGGTCGCCATCGTTGTCGAAGCCTTTGTTGACGATTCCGAGGTCGTAGTTCACGCCGTTCGAAGTCACCGTTTCGCCTGGTTCGACGGTGTCCAGGTTGGTGTTGAACCAGGTGCCGCCACTGGGGAAGATCTTGTTGGCGTTGGCCGAGATCTCGCTACGCATCGTCCCAGTCGCCGTTTCTGTGTCAGAAGGACCCTCGGCTGACACCGCCCAGATGTCGTACTCGAGCCACAGATCGTCGGCGGTGACGTTGGAGACTCCAAAGACTGGCGCGCCTGTGTTGTTGGGGTTGCCGCGCCGGGGATAGGTCAGATGCCAGTACTGGCGCGCACATTCGCCGGGGGCGAGGGTGCCGACCCAACGAGTCGCATCGACCACATCACCAATGTGCGTAAAGGAGTACAACCCGGTGTGAGCGAGCTGCGGGTGTTCGGCCACGAAACCAGCCGTCGCACTGTCGCGCACCGGGTAGGTACCCGGAGTGTTGGCCGCCTGGTCTCCGATCTTCATCTGCACCCCGGAGAGGGCTGCGTCACCGATGTTGCAGGCGCGTCCTGAGATCGTGGCGATCTCGGGCGCGAACGTCGAAGGAGAGGTGACGTTCGAATCGACCACGAAGTTCGGCCCGGCGCTGATCGTCACCTCGAGCTGGCCCGCCGCATGAGCGGTCCCGGCTACGCCGACCAGCAGAAGGTGGACGACCAGGAGCGAGAGCATCCAGGGCCATCTGGTGGCGGCTGCGTGAGAGTGCGTGCGACCCTTGGGGGCACGAAGAAGATTGGGCAAGAGCTGGGGCCTTTGCGGCAGATGAAAAGACAGCACGCGACCGACGAACGAAAGAGTTCGTCGGCAAGGTGACCCCGATATTGTATCGCAAATCTTCGATAAGACGAAAATCTCTCTTTTGCAGAATTTCACCAGCAAGCGGGCTCAATCCAAGCCCACCCTTCCCCACCTCCCTCAGGGGCTGGTCCAACCTGTGCTCTCAGAAGCTCGAGCCCCAGAAAGGGGCTCGACGTGGGGTCTCTCTAGCCGAACTTCCCCTTCTCCCACATCTCGCGCAAGGCGAACTTCTGGATCTTCCCCGAACCGGTGAGCGGGAACTCATCGACGTGGTACCAGAGCTTTGGCGTCTTGGTGGGCGCCAGGGTCTGCCTCAGGTGATCGTGCAGTTCGAGGTCCTGGGCCGGGTTGTCGGGATCGGCGTCGCGAATGAAGGCGGCGACGTTCTCCCCCCACTTCGGGTCGGGTAGACCAACGACCGCGACCTCGGCGACCTGAGGATGCTCGAAAAGGACCTCTTCGATTTCGCGCGGATAGATGTTCTCTCCGCCACGGATGATCATGTCTTTGAGCCGACCGGTGATGGTCGTATAGCCGCGCTCATCCATGGTGACCAGATCACCCGTATGAAGCCAGCCGTCCTTGTCGATTGCCTCGCGTGTCTTCTCCGGCATGTCGAAGTACTCGAGCATCACCAGGTAGCCGCGGGTGCAGAGCTCACCCTGGGTGCCCACCGGCACGATCTCACCGCTGTCTGGATCGATGACCTTGATCTCGGTTTGCGGCAGCGCCGGCCCGAGAGTGTTGGCTTTATCTTCGGGGGTGTCTTTGGGTCTGGCCAGAGTGATCGCTGGCGAAGACTCGGTCTGACCGTAGACGATCGAGAAGTCGACGCCCAGCTCTGATTCGATGCGCCGCACCAGATCGGCGGGTACGGTCGAGCCTCCGGAGCAAACGTTTCGGACTCGGCTGAGATCGCGTTGTTTGAAAAGAGGGTGCTCCATGGCGGCGATCAGCATGGTCGGAACGCCGAGCATGTGGGTGCCCTTTTCGCTCTCGAGGAGCTCGAGCATCAGGCCCGGTTCGAACTGCACCATGCAGACGTGGGTTCCGCCCTTCTGCACCGGCGCCAGAGTTCCAATGACGCAGCCCCCCGTATGAAAGAGCGGCATTGGATTGACGTAGACGTCGCCCTCGCGAACGTCGAAGCGCTCGGCGAACAAGCGCGCGTTGTTGGTGATGCCGCGGTGATGCAGGAAGGCACCTTTGGGGAAGCCGGTGGTTCCCGAGGTGTACTGGATCTGCACCGGGTCGTCGGGGGAGACGTCGGGCAGACCCTGGTCGCTGTCGGTCGAATCGAGAAACGCCTGCCAGTCGTCGAACGAGATCACCTCTCGAAGACTCGGCAGGTCTGGGCGGACCTGCTCGAGGGAGCGGCCCATCGGGTTGCCGCGGAACTCGGGCAGGTAGAAGATGCCCACCGAACCCGACTGCTCGAGCACGTAGTGCAGCTCTTTAGGCTGGTAGGCGGGATTCACCGTCACCAGGACCACCCCGGCCAGGGCTGCGCCGAACTCGAGCACCACCCACTCGGGAATGTTGGGAGCCCACACCGCGACCCGCTCGCCCTTGGCAAAGCGGGCAGCCAACGCGCGGCCCGCGCGCTCGGCTTCGGCAAGCAGCTCCGCGTAGGTCCAGCGCCGTCGCTCCTCGTACTCGGGGATGCCCTCGACCAGCGCGACGCGGGCGGGCCATTTCGCCGCCGCTTCGTGCAGAACACTGCCGACGGTGGTTTCAAGAATCGGCGATGTCTCATCGGCCGGGACGAAACTGTACTCAGGAAGGGTCTTCGTCATGGCATACCTGCCTGGAGTTGTGAAGAAGGTTCTCCGATGTTAGCGATCGCCGTTTGCAGGGGTCGGGCCCGACGTCACGCGCCCGGCCCTGACGACCCGGAGCTGGTGCGCCAGGCCGCTACCTCATCGAACCACCGCCGTGACCCCGGCCACAAGAGGAGGCCGAGGGTGAGACCCGTCAAGAGCGCCAGACCCAGCGCGGCAAGCGAGTAAGGACCCCGCACTGCGATCATGAGAAGTCGCAGGGCCAGATAGACAATCAAGACGCCGGCTGCCCAACGATGCCCCCGGCGCATCAGCCGCCGAGCAACGATGACGACCGGGATCAGCAGCAGGAAGAGAAGCGGGCTCCCGAAGCTCCCAGGAACGAGCGGCCCGTCACCGAGCATCTGAAGCAACTCGAAGCGCTCACCGGAAACGCCGTCGATGAAGTGACCCATCTTCGCCCTCATCGTCCTCACGATCAGGAAGATCCGCGCGCCAATCAGAACGTAGACGAGGGCGAACGCCACCCGCAACGCGACGGGCGGCCGAGGTCTGGAGGGATCTTTCATCGCCAGCGTTGGTACGGGTACCGCGGGCACCGGTTGCGAAGGGGCTCGGAAACAGAGCTCCCGAGCCCCCGACCTCCGGGCAAACGAGAGCGCCCCGCGTTCGCGTGGCGCTCGTGAGTTTGGCCTGGGTGTGGCGCCTACTTGAAGACCACCTGGCGCATGAGGTACTCACCGGTAATCGAACGAATCCCGGTGTATCCCTCGGTGTACTCGAAGGTCTCGTCCTCCGAGATCTTCTTCTCGACCGCAGCGCGGAGCTTTAGAGCGACCGCCGGGTCGTTTCCCTTCTCGCGCTGCGCGAGACTGTCGAAGTTCACCACCAGAGTGACGTTGAACTCACCGCTTTCGGGCATCTCGCTGACGTAGATCGCGTGGCCACTGTTGAGACCGTGTTCCTGGGCAATCTTCGTTGCGGTGACCCAGGTCTGCTGCAGCCCAGCGAGATAGTGATCGATACGATTCGGCGACACCTTGACCGTCGTGACCGAGGCGACCGTGTCGCTCACCGTGTAGTCGCTGCCATAGGTCAACGCCTTCATCTGTGCCGACAGCGACCCCGCTCCCAACACACCCAACACCAAGAGGAAGAGGAAGAACTTCTTCATACTGACTCCTTCGCGTGACGATGTTCTTGCCGCCGAGGGCGGCGCGGATGCTTCTGGAAGCCGGATCTACGCAAGTGACGTGCCGGACAGAATTCACCGGTGACAGGGCGCCTGAAGAAAGGGCCACTATCCGTTCGGATTGTCGAGCTATCTCGACGGATAGCTTCTCCGGGGGGCCAGAAGCTGCGACCGGCAATAGCCGACGGCCATCGAATAGGACACAGACTGCTGCCGTACCACTGGGCGATTCTCCACCCGCAGGCGAAAGAAGAGGAATTCGACTCATGAGTACTCGCTCGACCGTTCCGGACGGCCGCTACCGGTTGTGGCCCGGCGTCGCCCTGGTTGCGATCCAGGTTCTCGTCTGGGTCGCGGCCCACGAGCTGGTTTCGGGAGACGCCACTCCCTTCGTCGCCGCAAGCGGCATCGGCGGCGGCCTCGCCGTCGCTCTGTGGTGGCTGTTCGCCAGCCGTGCGGCACGCCCAGAACGCTGGTGGATCGCCGCCCTCGTCGGCCTGGTCCTGGCCCTCACCTGGCTCCTCGCCCACCCTTCGATTCGAAGAGGCGCGATGGGCTTTCAGTTCTTCATCTACGCACTACCCGTCTTCTCGCTGGTCTTTGTCGGCTGGGCTGCCTTCTTGGGTCGGCTTCCAGCCTCCAAGCGTTGGGCGGCGCTCCTGGTTGCGCTCGGACTGGCGTCGGCTGGTCTCTCTTTGACCAAGAGCGCTGGAGTCACTAGCGATGGTGCCGCGATGTTGCGCTGGCGCTGGACGCCGACGGCTGAGGAGCGCCTCCTCGCCGGCGCTGGCAGCTCCGCGACCAAGTCGACGACCGACTCTGCCGATCGCAGCGAGCGCGACGCTCAGACCTCGGCCGACTGGCCGGGCCTACGCGGACCGAACCGTGACGCCACCATTCGCCACATCCGCATCGAAACCGATTGGTCTCGAAGTCCACCGATGGAGCTATGGCGAAGGCCGATCGGACCGGGCTGGTCTTCGGTGGCGATCTCCGGCGAACTGCTCTACACCCAGGAGCAGCGAGGCGAAATGGAACTGGTCTCGTGCTACCGCGCGAGCACCGGTGAACCGATCTGGACACACAGCGATAAAGCCCGCTTCTGGCAATCGGAGTCCGGTGCCGGGCCACTGGCGACACCGGCGCTCGCCGAAGGCCGCGTGTTCACCCTCGGCGCCACCGGCATCCTGAACGCCCTCGACGCCACCAGCGGAAGCCTCTTGTGGTCGCACAACGCCGCAGCCCAGAACGAGGCCGAGCTTCCCCACTGGGGTTTCTCGAGTTCTCCACTGGTCGTCGATGACCAGGTCATCGTCCAGACCGGACGCCTGGTCGCCTATGACGCTGCCACCGGCGCCCGAAAGTGGTCCGGTCCAGAGCACAGCGGCAGCCACAGTTCACCGCAGCTGATCAACATCGCGGGTACCGACCAGGTCGTCATGCTGGGCTCCGGAAGCGCCTTTGCCTTCGCGCCGGCTGACGGAACACTCCTCTGGGAACACTCGCTACCGGGTTCGAGCATCGCGCAGCCCGCCGCCCTCCGCGATGGAATCCTGCTCGGCAGGATCAACGCCGCCGCGCAAGCAACCGGGATCAGACGCCTGCGAATCACCAACCACGCACCCGCGTGGCAGGTCGAAGAGCGCTGGACTTCGAACCAACTCAAAACCGCCTTCAGCGACTTCGTCGTCCACAACGGCTCAGTCTTCGGTTTCGACGGCCGGATTCTCACCTGCCTCGACCTCGAGACCGGCGAGCGGCGTTGGAAGGGCGGCCGCTACGGCTCCGGCCAGCTGCTCCTGTTCGCCGACCAGGACCTCCTGCTCGTTTTGTCCGAGCAAGGGGAACTCGCCCTTGTATCGGCCACTCCGGATGGCTACCAGGAACTGGCGCGCTTCCCGACCCTGCGCGGGAAATCCTGGAGTCATCCAGCGAGCGCTGGACACCTGTTGGTGGTGCGCAACGACGAGGAGATGGTCGCCCTGCGCCTCCCGGGTTGAGCCACCGTCTCACGAAGGTAGGATTCTCCAATGCCCCTCGAAGCTGGAGAGTGCCTCGGACCGTATGAAGTCATTGCGCCGCTGGGCGTCGGTGCAATGGGCGAGGTCTATCGCGCCGTCGATACGCGCTTGGAACGACAGGTGGCGCTCAAGGTGCTGCCCGAAGACCTGCGTGCCGAGCCCGAACGCCGCGCTCGCTTCGAGCGCGAAGCACGAGTTCTATCGCGGCTCGAGGATCCACGAGTCTGTCGCCTCTACGATGTTGGAAGCGCCGATGACCGAGACTTCCTGGTCATGGAGCTACTGGAGGGAGAGTCACTCCGCGACCGCCTCGCACGTGGCCCTCTTGGACACTACGAAGCGATACGAATCGGCCAGCAGATCGCCCAGGGTCTGGCTGCGGTCCATCGCCAGGGATTGACGCACCGCGACCTGAAGCCCGCCAACATCATGTTGACGGCCAGCGGGGTCAAGCTGGTCGACTTCGGCCTCGCCAGGATGGAGCCTCCCGCGGCCCATCCCGAGATCACTTCGTCGGGGCAGGTCGTGGGTACCTACCGCTACATGTCACCCGAGCAGGCCCGCGGTGAAAAAGCAGGGCCGGCCTCCGACCTGTTCAGTCTCGGCGTCCTGCTCTACGAACTGCTTTCGGGAGAGCGCCCCTTCAAAGCCAATGGACATGCGGAGATGATCTCGGCGCTACTTCGCGACGAGCCGCAACCTCTCGAGTCTCATCGGGCCGACCTCCCTCCGAGGTTGGCCGAGGCGGTCCATCGCTGCCTCGCCAAGAAGCCGAAGGATCGCTTCGCGAGTGCGCTCGAGGTGTCGCGGATCCTCGAGGCCGAGGCCAGCTCCGTCGACGGAACGACCCTGATCTCGGGTGACCGACCCGCACCCGATCAGGCCGCGCACCGGCGCAGGTTGCGTTGGGCGGCGGCAGCCATCGTTCTTGGCGCCCTCCTGGCGTTCGGCTGGTTCCTGACCGCTCGCCAGAACAGCTCCTCCGAACCGGGCTGGTCGCCCTCGACCCCGCCGCTCCAGATCGGCCGAAGAGTCGGCTACTACGGCAATCCGACTCTCGACCCGAGCGGTCGCCTCATCGCCTACGAGTTCTACGACGGGACCGGCCCCCTGGAAGACCTGCGTCTGTTCCTCTACGACCGACAAACCGGAAGCGAGCGCCAGGTACTGGACTGGTCGTCGTATCAGGGCACCCCGGCGTTCTCGCCCGAGGGACGCCGGCTCGCCTTCTCCAGCACGGGCCCGGACAACAGTGCCACGGCGAGTCTCTGGACCACAGATCTCGAAAGCGGCGCGACGCAGCGCTGGACGACCACGCCTGCCTTCTTCCCCGCCTGGTCGCCCGACGGGCGAGAGATCGCATTCTCGACCGGCTACTTCGATCCCCCATGGGGTCTCGGCAGAGGTTCCGAGATCGCGGTTCTGGACCTCGGGAGCGGTGAGCTGCGCTACCTCGGTGCGCTCGAAGGCGGAGCCCAACAGCCCGCCTGGTCTCCAAACGGAAATCTCATTGCCTACTCGGCAATCGATCGTGACCAGACGTACCACATCCGGTTGATCGAAGCCGACGGCAGCGAGGATCGCGCTCTCACCGACGGACCCGGCCGGGCGCTAACACCGGCGTGGGGCTGTGGTGGCGAATGCCTGTACTTCCTCTCGACAGGAGAGAGCCGGGGCTTCCGCTACTCCCTCGTCCGCATGCTCATCGACCCCGAGCGGGGAAGCGCACTCTCGGAACCCGAACCAGTTGCCATCGCAGGTTATGTCGAAGACTTCGACGTCGACGACGTCGGCGACACGCTGCTCTACCTCGAACGTCAGCAACCGAGCCAGCCGTTCCTCGTCGAGGTGCTTGATGACTTCGAACCGGTCGGATCGCCAGAGAGCTTCATGCCAGCCCACGCGGGTCTGCGCGTGATGGATGTGCAAACCAGCGGTACCCTCGCGGTCTACCGGGAGACGCACGACGCCCCCTACCGCGCGCAGACCGGACTCGTCGACCTGGGTTCTGGCAGTGCCGAGTTGATCACCAAGGCCGACGTCGAAGTGCTACCGCAAACGTTCAGTGCGGACGATTCGAAGGTCCTGGTTCTCACCCGCCCGATCGAGAACGGCGGCGTCGCCCAACCACGGCAAACCGCCTGGCTAGACATTTCGAGTCACGACCTGGAGCCGATCGAAGGCTCCGAGGACATGCTCTGGGTCCACGCCTCCTTCGATCGTCGCTACCTCTCCGGTTCGCTGCAAAGCACCACCGACAAGCAATCGCTCCTACTAGACACCTGGAGCGACTCGACCGAACCCGTCGCACCGTTTCCGAATCTCGGCCCTGTCCGCATCAGAGCCTGGTCACCGACCGACTACCGAGTCCTCCTCCAAGCCGGTACGTATTCCGAACTGCTCATCTGCTCAGTCGACGATCAAGAATGTTCCGAGCCCTTCGAGTGGCCCCACGACCCCAACGGAGACTGGTTCGAGCCTCATCGCATTCTGTTCTCGCGTCACGGTGGGTTGATGGTCTGGGATGCCCAAGCAGGCGCGCCAGCGGTTGAGGTTGAATCACCTCTCATCACCGTTGGCAGCCGCTATAGCCATGCCCTGCAGGCACTCGTCTTCACCGAAACCTGGGAGCGATCGACGCTCTGGGAAACCCGAGCGCCGAACTAGAGGCTCGCGCATTCCCGAGAGCGCTACCCGCCTCCAAGAAACCATTGCCCCAGCGCAACCACCTACGAACGGCACAAACCTTCCGCAGTCCCTGGCACCGCGGAAAGTGGGCAGAACCACAAGCGCCAGTCGCCACGCAGACAGCCGCGCCAACAACCACGTCATCCCCCGTTCCAATCCCGGGGAAACGGCCAGTACAGCCTGGCGAGCCGGCAGTGGAATGCGCGCGGCGAACCAACGCAGGCCAAAGTCGCAACGACAGGGCGACCACCAACAAAGGCGGCCCACACACCGGACCGCTTGCGCATTCCCCCTCTGAAATGATCAGTAGGAGGGGCCGTGGTAACGACAGCGCAATCCCGAGAGCGCTACCCGCCTCCAAAAAACCATTACCCCAGCGCGACCACCTACGAACCGCGACAAACCACGGCCCCTCCTACCACTGCTGGCGATACCCAAAGGTCAACGTGTAGAAGTCGAGATCATCACGTGCCAGATCAGTATCGAGCATGAAGTACAGCATGCGCGAGCGCTTGAAGGTGAATTGCAAACCAAGCCCGAGGTTGAAGTAGTTGCGATCCGGGCTGTCGGTCAGGAGGCGGAACTGCTGCGCCGAAGTATCGACGACGAAGGTTCCGGGTATGCCGCGGCTGTCGTTCTCGAACTCGTGGAACCAGGACACCCGCGCGACCGGGTTCATAATCCCCCAACTCTTCGAAACCGGCAGCGCGGTCTCGAGGCCGATCTCACCGATCGTCGACTCGATGGTCTGAGCGGCGACGGAAACCTCCAGACCGGTGTTGCCGCCTTCGGTGAAGCCATCGATCTCGACGCGGCTGCTGGTGGCGCGCACGAAGCCACTGGTGTCGAGACGTCCGAGCTGGAAGTCGTAGCCAAGGCCACCGTTTAGCGACCACTGTTCGGCGTCTGCTGAACCGTCGGCGTAGTAGACGGTGCGACCGTTCCAGGCCAACGGCAGTTCGATTCGTCGCCTGCTGTCGAAGGTCAGGCTGCCGTAGCTCAGCGCTCCGTCAGCGTAGAAGCGACCGAACTGCGCACCGCTGTATACCGAGAGCGTGGCACCAGAGGTCTCGAGGCGACCATCGTCGTGACCGATGTCGGTGCGACTATCGATGTAGCCGAGCGCAGTTCCGATGTACGAGCGCTTCCACTTCCAGTCCAGGCCGGCGGTGACGCCACGGGTACCGATGTCGTAGCCGGGCTCGACGGCGGTGCGTTCGTGCTCGCCGATCGAGATGCGACCATTGACGAACCAGCCGAGGCGCGATTCGCCGCGCTCGTCGAGCAGATAGTTGGCGTCTCCCGAACGGTCACCGTCCTGCTCGTTTTCGGAGTCCTGTTCGCTCGCTATGCCCGCCTCCGTGCGAACCTCTTCGAGAGCCCGATCGACGGCTCGGGTTTCTGCGGCGCCTTCGGCCTCCCACGAATCCAGACCCTGGTCTAGTTGCCCGGCTGAAACACCCTGGCCTTGAATGTCGAAGCCGAGACCCGAAACCCCTGACGGCGCGTTACCAGTACGTAGGGCGGTCTGGCGTTGCGTGACGTTCTGCATCTGCGTACGACTCGATGCCAGGGCCACGTCACCCTTGATTGGCAGGCCGGTCGGGGTGATGGCTGCTACTGCGGAGCGCGTCGCTCCCACGGTGGGCAACGTGTAGAGGTAGTCGCAGAGCTCGGCCATCGTGGCCTCGGGATCAACACACGCCTCGTCGAGGGCGTCGGCAATCGAATCCTCGTCGGGCTGGTCGTCGCCGAAGTGGTCACCGAGATTGCCGCGCACCGAGACCTGAAACTGCACCGTGGCTGCGCTGTTGCGATCGTGTTCTCGGCCAGCAAGACGGGCGGTAACCGTGACCATTCCGGGAAGCGTCGGCATGCGCACGCGCTGCTCAGAGTCCCCGCGAGAGTCGGAGCGAGTCAGAGTGCCAGTCTCGAGCGTTGCGACCTCGGTCGACCACTCGATCTCTGCGTTGCCAATTCCCTGATCGTTGGCGTCGATCGCGCGCACCGCCAGGGTGACCTGTTCTCCGACCTTCGAGGAAAGTTCCGTCTCCTCGGCCACCAGGCGCACGGCTCGGTCGTCGTCCTTGATCGTCACCGCTCCACCAGAGCCGGCGAACTGCGCCGTGTCACCAGTGAGCAGGGTGACCTCGACCATGAACTTCTCATCGCCTTCGGCCAGATAGTCGTCGAGAATGCCCACCCGCACGATGCGCTCACCCGTCTGACCGGCGCCCCAGCTGACAGTCTCGGTACGGCCTTCGAAGTCTTGACCGGCGACAGCACTCATCGAAAGCGCCCGCAGCTGGACATCGACCGGGCCGGCTGAGTCTCCAGAGAGGAGCAAACGGGCCCCGAGCCGCCGTGCCGACTCGTCGACCGAAGCGGGCAGCTCGACGGTCAGCACTGGCAGGTCCTGGTCGTCGTCGAGAATCGTCACCGTCGCTCTACTCGAGCCAAGGGTGGCGCCTTGGGGGTTCGATAGCACGACGGTGAAGCTCTCGATCGCCTCACGCTGGGTGTCGGCAATTACCTCGAGCATGATGACGCGCTCACTCTGACCGGGTGCGAAGCTCACGCTGCCGCTCGTACCGCGGAAGTCGCTGTTGGCCATTGCGCTGCCACTTTCGAGCGCCCAGTCAACCGTCACCAGTGAAGTCGCGGCTGGCGAGAGGCTGACCTTGACCTCGACGGGCGTCCCGCCCGCGTCACCTTCGAGAACCTCGACAGGACTCACGGTCAAGACCGAAGTGGTCGGCGGCGGAGATGGAGGCGGTGGCGGTGGCGCTGGCCCGGGGTTGGTGTCGTCGTTCTTGATCAGGCCAGTGGCACGATCGGCACCGGCTCCCAGGGTCACGCCCTGTGGGTTGCTGAGCACCAGCTCGAAGCTCTCGTTGGGCTCGACGGCGGTGTCTGAGCGCACCTGCACCGCGACCTTGTTACTGCCGGCCCCCAGTGGCTGGGTTCCCGCTCGTGCCGTGTAGTCGAGCGGCGCCTTGGCAGTTCCGTCGACCGTCTGGAAGTCGACGCTCGCACCCGGGCTCGGAATTCCAGTGACGACGAGATCGAATTCGAGCACCTGGGTTCCCGAGTCGCCCTCGGTCAACTCCACATCCCCGACCGAAAGCACCGGCAGCGCGGCGGCGACCGGGTCGATGTCGTTGATGGTGACGTTGATCACGGGAACCGGCACGTTGAGGTAGGTGGGATTCCAATTGGTGATCTCGAGCTGCATCGTTTCAGCACCCGGCTCGTCGATGCCGTCGTGAAAAATGTCGACCGTCAAGAAGGCACCCGAGTCGATACCGCGCACCGGCCCAGGGCACACCTCGACCGAGCGGCCGGTGAAGCCTTCGAAGTCTTCGCCAGCAACTGCAGAGCCGTTGACTGTCTTGTAGGTGATGAACGAGCAGGCTGCCGGGTCAGCGTCGAAGAAGATCGGGAGCTCGAGCGTCGTAACCATGCCCTCCTGCTCGTCGACCACCTGATCGGTTACCGAAAGAGAGACCGGCACGATGGTTTCGACATCGAGGATCGTGCCCAGGGCCTCGACGTTGGCAAGCACAATGAAGTCATCTCCGCCCGTAGCCGTATTGATCTCGCTGATGCGAATGAAGAACTGTTCATCGCCCTCGACGTCCGTGTCGTCCAGGAGCGGCACCGCGATCTCGGCATTCAGCGCGCCGGCCGAGATCTTGTGGTGACCACCCGTTGAGGGCGTACGCACGGTGTAGTCAGACCCGCCCGTCGCCGTACGATCCTCGGTGTAGTAGTCGACGTCGATCTCGAAGTCGACGGCCGGCGAGATGGTCACCGGGAACTTGATGAACGCTTGATCCTCGGACTGGGTCGCATTCCCGATGGTCACCACCGTCTTGTCGTCATCGTCGAGGATGCCGGCCTGCACGCTGGACGGGAACGAGGCAGCTCCGCTGACGCTCAAGTTGATATCGAAGGTCTCCAGCGCCGGCTCGTCGCGGTCATCGGCGAAGATTTCGATCTCAAAGCCATGGACGCGATTCGTCATGGTGACGAGCTGCGGATTGACCGGGTCGACCACATCGGCCGCACTCGCCTGGCCGGCTCCGGTACCGAGCGTAAGCGTCCAGGTCACATCGACCGACTCACCCGCCGGTGGAGTACCGTCGAGCTCGAGCCGCACCGGCAGCTTGGTTGTCGTCCCACTGGTGCCCTCGACGACCTGGCCGACGACAACCGCCAGGTTCGGCAGGTCATCGTCGACGATGGTGAAGGTGTGTTCCGCGGGGCCTACCAACTCGGCGCCAATGACCTCGACGATGCGAATGGTGAAGGTTTCGTCGCCTTCCCAGAGAGAATCCTGGGTCGCCCCGAAGGTCGGATTGAACGTTGCGTTGGGGCCGAAACCGCCACTGAACGTGTGACTGCCCGAGCCATCGCTGAAATCAACGCCGCGCTCAGCGCTTCCTGAAACGAACTGCCACTCGACGAACACCGTGTCCGTCGGCCCCATGCCGTTGGCCTCGATCGGCACACCACTTCCGACCCCCTCGGTGGTACTCGAGGTAGGACCGGTACCGAAGAAAACCGTCGTGGGTGGCGCACTGTCGTCGTCGAGAATATGGCCGACGGCGGGTGTCGACGAGACGTTGAGCCACGGTGCCGGCGTCTGCGCAGTCAGGCCAACCTGAAACGACTCGGGGCCTTCTAGTGTGTTGTCATTCTTGACTTCGACAAGCAGATCTTTAGCCAGCAAGCCCGCCTCGAGCACGAAGATCCCACCATCGGCAATCTGCGGGATGTAGTCCTGGCTCTGCGCCGACACGTTGCCATAGTTGACGATCAGCTGGATGTCGGGGTGATCTGCCCGATCGGCTTCAACACGGAAGCGGAGAAACTCCTGCGGATCGGGTGGGTTGTGTTCCTGCGCACTGGCGCTCCGGATGACCACGGACACCTGGTCGTTGTCGGAGATCGTTGCCTGTTCTGAGAACGGCGTGAGGGTATAAGCCGGGTGCGAGACGCCGTCGACAACGATGGTGAACGTCTCGTCGTCCTCCACCGCATCGTCATCGGTCGTGTTGATGTTGATGCTGAAAAAGGTGTTGCCGGCCGGCACAGTCATCGAACCGGGTTGGAGGTCGGTGTAGTCCGCGCCCGGAGAGGCACTTCCGGGTTCGAGGTGGTAGAAGACCTTGAACTCAGGGCCGGGGCCCGGACTGATCGAGAAGTCGGCGCTGATGGGGTTGCCTTCGGTGACGGCCAACGCCCCCGGCGAAGTCACCGAAGTAATCGTCCGCGAGTCATCGTCGGTGATTGTCATCAAGATCGACGCGGTACCCCGCAACGCACCGCTTGGATTGCTCAGCACCACCGCGAACTGCTCGTCTTCTTCCCAGGTGCTGTCGTCGGAGAGGTCGACACAGCCCGTCGCCTGATCCCCGACGTTAGGAAGGCTCAGCGACTGGGAAGTCACCGAGATGTAGTCGCCACCGCCGGCGCTCAGGGATTCGGTCGACCAGTTGACGGTCGCCGGTCCTGGCGCCCGAGCGACCTGGCGAAGCTCGACAGTGAAACAGATGTTGGACGCCGACTCCACCGCAACCGGAGCCGGCCCCACCGCCACGATTTCGTAGTCCTGCGCTACGACCGGAGCGGCACAGAGCAGCCCGAGCAAGAGGCAGAAACCAACGAATCGAAACACCAGACCACGGGAGGACATTGTGAGGGCACCACAGCGGGAAGGAATAGGAACGCATGAACACGGCCCATGCACGAATAGCCATTTTAACGTATTTATCGAAAAAAATCACGTTTTTCTTGTACTCCTAGCCCGAAAACACCCCTGGCCACCCAAACACCGGCCAGAAAGGCCCAACACCGCCCCTCCCAAGGAAGCTTCCGCAGTCCCTGGCACCGAGCCGGCACCGAGGCGCAGCAGCACCGGCGGCGCGGAAGCTTCCGCAGTCCCTGGCACCGAGGCGCAGCACCGAGGCGCAGCAGCACCGCGGCGCGCAACGGGACCGGGGAAGGCCTCGATCGCAACGACAGAGCGACCACCATCAAAGGCGGCCCGCCCACCGGACCGCTTGCACATTCCCCTCTCTAGTGATCAGGAGGAGGGGCGGTGGCAACGACCAGCCAATCTCGAGAGCGTGACCCGCCTCCAAGAATCCCTGCCCCGAGGCGACCACCTACGAACCGCGATAAACCACGGTCCCTCCTACCACTGTTGCCGGTACCCGAAGGTCAGGGTGTACTGGCCGAAGTCGGAGCGCATCAAGTCGGTGTCCAACATGAAGTACAACAAGCGCGAATGCCGCAGCGTGAACTGCACACCGAGCCCGAGGTTGAAGTAATCGCGGTCGGGTCGGTCGGTCAGTAGGCGGAACTCCTGGCCGGTGGCGTCGATTCCGAAGGTGCCCGGGATGCGCCGGCTGTCGTTCTCGAACTCGTGGAAGTAGGAGACGCGGGCAACGGGGTTCATCACGCCCCAGCTGTAGGACACCGGCAGGGCCGCTTCGACTCCGGCTTCGGCGAGTTTGGAGTCGACTGTTTGTCTCTTCATGCTCACTGCCAGACCGCCGGCACCAACTTCGTCGAACCCGTCGATTTCGAGGCGGCTGAGAAGCCCGCGGCCGAAGCCCTCGAGCTGTACCCGACCGAGTGTCCAGTCGTAACCGGCGCCGAGGGAGAGGCTGACCTGGTTGCTGTCGGTGACACCGCGCGCGGTATAGACCGTCTGGCCGTTGAAGGCGATCGGCAGAACGATCTGGCGACGGGTATCGAAGTCGAGCAGACCGTAGCTCAGCGCGCCATCGAAGAAGAACTGGCCGCGCTGCAGACCGCCGTAGGCGGTGAGGGTGTAACCGTTGGTGTCGATTGAACCAACGTCTCCGTGCAGGTCGGTGCTGCTGTCGACATAGCCGAGAGCGCCGCCCAGGTAGCCTTCGGCAAAGCGCCAGTCGGCACCAGCTGTCACGCCCCGGGTACTGACATCGTAGCCGGGCTCGACCGCCGTTCGATCGTGGTCGCCGATCGAGATGCGACCGTTGACGAACCAGCCGAGACGCGACTCACCGCTGTCTTCTTCGATGACCCGCTGGTCTTCGGAAAGTTCCTCGCGCTCGAGCACAATCTCGTCTTCATCGGCAACCCCGGCCTCCTGGCGGATCTCCGAGAGCGCACTGTCGACACCACGGTCGACGTCGGCGGTTTCGCCCTCATAGGACGAAACGCCCGAGGCCAGCTGGCCGGTGCCAACCGACTGCCCCTGCACATCGAAACCGAGCTGTGACAGGCCGTGTGAGCCGCTGCCGTTGCGCAGCGCCTGTTGACGCTGGGCAACGTTCTGGAGCTGGGTCGCGCTGGCGGCGAGTGCCAGGTCGCCCTTGATTGGCAGCGCGCTCGGAGTCAACGCAACGACGGCGGCGCGCTGCAGGGCGCCATTCCCGAGCCCGTAGAGGTAGACGCACAGCTCGCGCATCTCGCCGACGGCCTCGAGACAGGCGCGGTCGAGCGCGTCGGCGACCGAACCTTCGCCTGAACCGTCTCCCTCGGGAAACAGGTCGCCGAGGTCACCTTCCACGGTGATCTGGAACTCCACCGGTGCACCGCCGGCTTCGAGGAGTGCTCGCACCACCCCACGCGACGGCAGATCGGCAGCGCGAACGGTCTGAACTGCACGGCCATTGCCATTCGAAAGCGTTTCGCGGCCGGTCACCAGCGTGACGCCTTCGGCCTCCCAGAGCACCTTGGCGTTGGCGACCACTCGATCTTCGGCACCGAGGACCCTGACTTCGAGGGTGCGCTCCTCGCCGACCTGCATCGAGATGTCGGTCTCGTCTGCCACCAGGCGCAAGGCCTCGTCGTCGTCGACAATCGTCACAACGTAGCTGTCGGTCGCAAGGAGCGCTGCGTCGGGAGTCATCAAGGTCAGGGCGACCTGGAAGGTCTCGTTGGCCTCGACCTGGATGTCATCGAGAAGGCCAATGCGAACCGACTGCTCACGCTTGTCGCCTGCCGCCCACTCGACGGTCTCGGTACGCGCATCAAAGTCACGACCGGCAGTGGCGCTCATTGAGAGTGAGCGCACCTCGACGGCAACTCGTGACTGAGGCTCGCTCGACAGCGCCAGGCGAACGGGAACACGACGGCCGGCCTCACCGACGCTCTGAGGCACCGTCACCACAACCTCTGGAAGGCCGGTCGGTTGCGCCACGTCGTCATCGTTGATGACCACCGTCGCGGAGGGCTCGAGCAGCTCGGCACCTGAAGGGTTCGAAAGCACCACCGAGAAGAACTCGTTGCCCTCCTCGAGATCGTCACCGAGGACGGTGACACCGAGGGTCAGTTCATCCACACCGGCCGGGAACGAGAGCGTTTCGAAGCGCCCGATGTAGTCCCCGCCCGCGCCGCTCTCGGCACTGGCGTCCCGGGTCGTGAAATCGACCGTAACCACCGAGGTCGAGACCGGTTCGAGCCGCACCGTAACCAACGCACTCACCGCTTCGCCTGGACCTCCTTCGGGAACCTGATCGCCAATGATCTGAAGCATCGGCGTCACGGCGGCGGTGTCGTCGTCGAAGATTGTGCCGGTGGCGCGTTCGCCACCAACCACCAGGTCGACACCAACCGGGTCGCGGAGCACCAACTCCAACGTTTCGTTGGGCTCTTCGAGAGTATCTCCAGTGACCAGGACGAGAATCTGGGTGTCACCGTCGACCAGATCGAGGGTGCCGGTCTTGCCAACATAGTCGCCCTCGGTGGAGCTCGCCGTACCGTCGACGATGGCATAGTCGACCGTCGCGGGCGCACCCATCAAACCGGTCGTGGTCACGGTGAACTGAAGCGTTGCGTTGCCCTGATCACCCTCGGTGACACCACCCCCGTTGGCGCGCACCTGAGGCACTGGGGGTGGCACATCATCGTTCTGGATGGTGATCGTGGCGATGTCCTTGGTGACGTTGACGAAGGTCGGGTCAGAACTCGAAATCCTGACGACGAAGGTCTCGTCGGCCTCGAAGTTGGTGTCGCCGTTGATGGTTACGTCGATCGTCTGGGGCACGGTGTCGGCTGGGCAGAGCGTGACCACTCCGGAGTCGAAGGCGTAGTCGGAATCGGCGACGGTCGCACCGTCGGGCGCCGTCCCGTCTTCGGTCAGCCAGCCGACATCGGTGCAGGCATCGACGGGGTCGTTGAGTTGCACCGTGATCGGCACAACGAAGGAGCCACCGTTGGTCTCCTGAACTGTCGCCGGGTCGAGGAGCTGAAGTTCCGAAGGCACGGCGACGTCTTCGCTGATGATCACGCCCAGCCCCTCGACGACCTGCAGGAAAATCGGATCATCGCCAGTGCTCGCCGCACCGGTCAGGCGCACGAAGAAGTCTTCATTCGCCTCGACGTCCGCATCGTCGGTGACCGGAATCGCAATCGCGACAGCCAGCTGCCCGGCGACGATTGTCGCGCTACCTCCAGCGGTTCCCAGGTAGTCAGAACCGGCAGTTGCACTGCGATCGGCAGTCTCGTAACTCAGCACGACGTCTGAATCGAGCTGCTTGCTGAGGACGGCCTGGAAGACCAGCGGTGCTCCGGCGTCCTCAGAGACCGCGGCCGGCGGAGCTTCGAGGCTCAAGAACGCGCCGCCGTCGTCGTCCTGAATCCTGCCGATCGCAGAGTCGGCGGCCGATGTCCCGGCCACGCCAACGTCGATCGAGAAGGTCTCCTCGGACTCGTCGATCGTGTCGGCGACGATAGGAATCGAAAGCGTCGTCACTCGCTCCCCCGCCGGGTCATAGCTGGCTGGGGCAGGAACGATGTAGTCGGCGGCGGTGGCGGTGATCGGGGTGATTGCGAAGTTGATCTGCGCCCCGGGGATCGGCGCCTGTGACAGCTCAACCCGGAAGTTCATCGTCGGGTTGGCGCCGCTGCCTTCGACCACCGCCGCATCGCTGACGAAGACCGTCGGCTCATCTGCCGGATCGGCGGTGATGACGACGGTGGCGCTGGTTGCTCCGCTGTGGGTCGCACCCACAACGTTGGTGAGGAGCACGTTGAAGGTCTCGTTGGGCTCCCAGAGACTGTCCTGGAACGATGAAACACCGATATCGACATCGAGCGGATCGGTCAGACCGTCGTAGTTGACGGTGATGGTGTTCGAGAAGGCATTGAAATCACTCCCGGCCGTTGCCGACCCCGAAACGATGCTGTACGAGATGTCGACCGAGCCAGGACTCCCACCCAGGTTCGAGAGCTGGCCAGCGCTGATCGATCCGCCGCCTCCTTCGGCAATGGACCAAGTGCCGCCCCAGGTCAAGAGTGGGCCGGTTGGCACAGCGATACGGTCATAGATGTGCAACTCGCCATTGGCATCGCCAAAGGTGACACCGGGCGCTGCCGAACTCAGCTGAACGGTCAGGAGCTCGGTTCCCTCGCCTTCGGGCGGGTCGGCCAGAATGTCGAAGTTCAAGAGAACGGACGTCTCGCCTTCCGGGATCACCAGAAAGCCGCCGTCGGTAACACCAAAGGTCGGGTCAGGAACATAGTCCGTCCCGTTGATTGCGGTGCCGCCGTAGGTCACCTGAACCGAGAACGTCTGATGCTCGGCGTGATCGATCTCAACGAACAAGAACTTCCCAACCTGGCCGGTCGCGGGTTCGGTGATCGACGAATCGCGGATCGAGACACTCACGCCGTCGCCGGGATCGGCAGTGATTGTCGCTGTCGGTGACGGCGCGCTGGTGAGATCGAACGACTGGTGCGAGAATGAGTCGATCACCACGCTGAAGGTCTCGTCGCCTTCGTAGAAGGTGTCGTCTTGAATCGGAACCGAGATCGCGAATGACGGTGCCCCCTGCGGAATCGAGACCGATCCGCCGGCAGTGCCCTGGTAGTCGCTCCCGTCTGCCGCGGTGCCTGGCACTGTGTGGTAGTTGACCGTCGAGGCGACGGGGGCCGGCTGGTCGAGGGTGAAGGTGAAGTTGGCGTTTCCAGAAGCCTCGGTAACCGTCAGGTTCGGATTGTTGGTGACCTGGACGAGGTCGTCATCGATGATCTCGAGCAGAACTGACGAGTCCCCCGGGTCTGCACCCTGGAGGTTGTCGAACACCACCCGGAACTGCTCGCGTAGCTCCCACGTCCCGTCGTCAACGAGGGCGATCGATTGGGTAACACTGTCGCCAACCGCGGCGAAGGTCAGCGTGCCGCTGTCGTTGACATAGTCAGCCCCGGCCTGAGCACTCATCGGCTCGATACGCCAGTCGACTTGCGCGATGCCCGGCGCACGGGCGTTCATGAGCGTGGCGGTAAACGATACGCTGCCTGAGGCCTCGGCGGCGCTCCCGCCCGTGGCGCGGACTTCGAGCTGGGCGGTGAGCATCGTCGCACTACTCACGAGAATCAGTAGGCCGAGCACGACCTTCCTGAAACAGGACACACGTTGTTGCATGACGCAGCGAGCCTGCGGGCACAAGCGAAACATTGGAAACTCCCCATCAAATAGAAGCCTAGCCCGACTTGAGTCAGGCTGGGTTTGACAATGTTAACACGGTCTTGACCTTTTAAAACCCCATTTACTAGTTTTTCTAAATGAGATGAGATGACGCAGCCAGCCCTTCTCGTCGCCAGTCGGCGCGTTCACACTTCGCTCGAAGCCGGCGCCGGCGATCCCACCCGCAAAGGCACCGTCGGGACTTCGGATGAGCGATCAGCCGCCCTCCTCATCCGCGGCGGCATCATCGAACGCGTCGAGTCGCTCTCCACCGACGAGTCCTGGGCGGCCGGACTGCGGTCCCTGACCAACCTGCTCGAGGCAGACACCGGGCAGCAACTCGAGGTCCTGGACCTGGGTCAGCGCTGGCTCACCCCCGCCTTCGTCAACCCGCACACCCACCTCGCCCTCGGGTTTCTAAGAGGTCGCAACCGCAGCCGCCATGCAGCAGCCCGGTTGGTGGAAGATTTCTACTACCCCTTCGAGAGCCGCTTGACCGCCGACGATGTGCGCGCCTTCACACGTCTAGGGGCCTACGAATCGCTCCTGGCGGGCGTCGGCCTGGTATGGGACCACTACTACTTCGCCACCGCGGTCGCTGAAGCGGTCTTCGAAACCGGTCTGTCGGCGGTCGTCGCCCCGACTCTCCAGGACCGCAGCGGGCCGGGAGCCGCTCGAGGTGAAGTCGCCCTGGCTGAAACCGAAGCTCTGGCCAACGGCGGGTGGAGCGAGCGCGGGGTCTTTGCCGCCCTCGGTCCGCACGCTTCCGACACGGCCAGCCTGGCGCTCTGGAAGAGCGCAGCAGAGGTCGCGCGCCGCCTCCGTCTGCCCCTCCATGCCCATCTCGCCCAGTCGCTCGGTGAGTGGCAGCAGGCGGTCGCGCGCCACGGAACCACACCGCTCGACCTGCTACTCAACGAAGGGGTCTTCGAAGGGCTCCCGAGTACCTTGCTCGTTCACCTGCTCTTTACGACCGATCACGAGATCCAGCGGCTCGACCAAGAGCGCGATCACCCGGTCTGGTGCCCGTCGGCGCAGATGGTCTTCGGCTTCCCGGCCGACCCGACACGCTTCGAGCGGCTGGGGCTTTCCTGGATGATCGCCACCGACACTTCGGTCGGCAACGACTCGATGAATCTGCAAAAGGAGCTGCGCCTGGCGGCCGGACTGCGCACCGCGGGCACCGCCTGGTCGGCGGAGTATCACGACTTCATCGGCACCGTCGACGGTGACACCCGACACGGCAGACGAGCCGTGGACTTAGCGCGCAGACGACAGCACTTCTTCGAGGCAGCCACCGACCTCGCTCGCCCATCGAACCTCCTCGACCGGGTCTGGTCACATCCCGGAGCGCTGCACCCACACTTCACCGCCGGCGTGATCGCCCCCGGCGCTCTGGCCAACCTTGCCATCTGGGATACACGGCACCCGTCGTTCTGGCCAGCCGAAAGCCCCGACGAGCGACTTGCCGTTCTAGCAATGGGCGACACCACCGGAGCCCTCGACGGCCTGATCACCAACGGTCGGCTGGTAGGCAAGATTGGCGACTTCCAGCGTAGCCTGCTGTCGTCTGACGCCTACTCTGCCGCCCAGGACGAAGGCCGCCGGAGGCTGGTCGAACTGATCGAGCGCGCCGCCTTGCCGCCGGCCTGAGGCTGGCCTCAACGCGCGTCGCGCTCTTGACCCGGTGCCCCAGATTTACGAGCATTGAACGATGGCCGGCTGATGCGACTCAGGTGGCGAGTCAAGGCGGCGCAGTGAAAGATGGTGAAAGAGCGCCCCTCCATTCCCGAGAGAAGACAGTGCAACCCCCACACCAGTACCGATGAAAACGCTGACCGTTTTCTCACCTTTCATTGGCGACCTGGCGGCCGGCCCGCGCCCTTTTTGTTTAGCGGCTCTCACCCTGGCGACCATCGCCCAGCCCGGATGTAGCGACGGCCCGTTGGGCAGCCTCGATGACCTGCCCCTCGAGACGGCAGAGACCATTGCCCACTCGCGGCAGGAACGACTCAACACACCGATCGAACCGGTTGGACAGGAGGAGTACGAGCGCCTGCTTTCCGCCGGTGCCGGGGCATCGATCACTGCCGAGGACCTCACTGCGATTGCCGAGGGGGCAACGGCTGCGATTACACAACGGATGAACGAAGTCGCCGCTCTTATCGACCCGGACTCGGCCGACTGGCGGGCGCATTTCGCCACTCTCCAGCAACAACACCCGGAGAACACCGAGGCGCTCCTGGCGAGCTACCGCGAGGAGCTCGACGAGGCCCGAGCATTTACCGAAACGCGTGACCTGGTCACCTTGCCGAACCAGGAAATGCGGGTAGTCGAGGTCGGCAACATTGCCATCCGCCAGGCTTTTCCGCTTGCCCTCTACCTCGACGGCAAGCTGGGCGTCACACCTTCAGCAACGCTCGAAGAAGACCCGGCCTACCTGGTGAACCACTGTGATGTGTGTATTCCGCCTCTGGCCATTCACGAGGGCTACCCAGGACATCACGTCGGGTTCTGGCACCTCGACAACTCAATCGCCGAGAAGGCGAAGCGGCGGCGGCAACGCAATCTCTTCGTGCTCGAAGGCTGGGCGCTCTACTCCGAGATCATGCTCCTCGACCTCGACTACTACGGTGATGACCTGGATGCCATCCTGGGGGCGTGGCGCTCGATTCTTCATCGCTCGCTACGAGCTGCGATCGACCCCAAGCTCCACCTGGCCGAGATCACTCCCGAGGCTGCCGTCGAGCGCTACCAGCGCGAGTTGATGATGACTGAGGATGCAGCCATCACGGAGGTGCGCCGTCATCTGTCGCAGCCGACCACCAAGGTGACCTACTTCGTCGGGCTTCTCCAACTACTCGACCTACGGATGGGTCTGGCACAGTCAGACAGAGAGCTGAGCGAGCGCGAGATCCACGACGGCATCCTCAGCCTCCACCGCCCCTACCCGGAAGTCGCACAGGAGGTCTTCGAGACGCCCTTGCGATCCTTCAGCGAACTGGGCTCCGATCTTCCCTGGTCCAGCCCGTCGCCTGCTACGACGTCGGGCTCGTGGTTCGAGCGTCTGCGTCTGCCTCCGCTCGCAATCGAGACTCCAAGCGGCTGACGTCGGAGTTCAACCAGCGGGCGACACATCGTGAAATGATCGCCGCAATGTCTGATTCCAAAACGAGGCGGATCTTCGTCTCCAGTGCGCTGCCCTATGCCAACGGCTCGATTCATCTCGGCCACATGGTGGAGGTGACGCAATGCGACATCTGGGTGCGCTATCAGCGCCTGGTGGGTCACGACTGCTACTACGTCTGTGCCGACGACACCCACGGAACCGCAACCATGCTGCGCGCCGAGGCAGAAGGTACGACCCCCGAAGCTTTGATCGCTGCGGTCGAAGAAGAGCACGTTCGGGACTTCGCCAGGTTCGCCGTGCACTTCGACAACTTCACCGGCACCAACGCGCCCGAGAACCGCGAACTCACCGAGACGTTCTACAAGCGCCTCGACGCGGCCGGGACGATCGCCAAACGCAGCGTCGAACAGCTCTACGATCCGGAACGCGAAATGTTCCTTCCCGACCGCTACGTGAGAGGCGGTTGCCCGGTTTGCAAGACCCCCGATCAGTACGGAGACAGCTGCGATCACTGTGGTAGCACCTACTCACCGACCGAACTCATCGACCCCCGGTCGGTGGTGTCGGGTGAGACCCCCGTGCTCCGTCGGTCCGAGCACTACTTCGTCGAGCTCAGTAAGTACGAGGACATGCTGCGCGAGTGGGTGTCTCTAGATCGGCTGCAAGTCGAGGTCGTCAACAAACTGCAGGAGTGGTTCGACGCAGGCCTTCGAGACTGGGACATCTCACGCGACGCGCCCTACTTCGGCTTCGAGATTCCAGGCGCTCCCGGGAAGTACTTCTACGTCTGGGTCGATGCGCCGATCGGCTACCTTGCCTCCTTCCGCCAGCTGTGCGAACGCGAGGGCCTCGACTTCGACGCCTTCTGGGATCCCGAACGGGCGAAGGAAGAGGAGACCGAGGTCTTCCACTTCATCGGCAAAGACATTCTCTACTTCCACTGCCTGTTCTGGCCGGCGATGCTTCGAGGGGCTGGTTTCCGGTTGCCCGACGCCGTCTTCGTCCACGGGTTTCTCACCGTCGACGGCAAGAAGATGTCGAAATCGCGCGGCACCTTCATCAACGCCGCAACCTGGGCCAAGCATCTCGAACCCGACACCTTCCGCTACTACATCGCCGCCAAGCTCGGCCCCAACCTGGCCGACATCGATCTCAACCTCGAGGACTTCCAGAACCGGGTCAACTCCGACCTGGTGGGCAAGTTCGTCAACATTGCCAGCCGTTGTGCAGGCTTTCTCGAGAAGCGCTTCGATGGGCGCCTGGGGGCAACCCTCGATCAGCCGGAACTGCTCGAGCGGCTTTCGCTTGCTGGCGAAGAGATCGGTGCGGCGATCGAAGGTCTCGACTACAACCGCGCGGTGCGTCGCATCATGGCGGTCGCCGACGAGGCCAACCGCTACATCGACGAGCGCAAACCCTGGGAGATCGCTCGCCAAGACGATCGCCAGGAAGAGCTCCACGCTGTCTGCACGACCGGAATCCATCTGTTCAAGATGCTGGCGACCTGGCTCGGACCGATCGTGCCAGCAACCGTCGAGCGTGCCGAGGCGTTCCTGGCGACGGGTCCGCTCCTGTGGAAAGACGCCGGGACTCTTCTCGGGGAGCACCAGCTCAACACCTTCAAACCGCTCCTGACCCGAGTCCAGCCCGAGGACATTCAAGCCATGATCGAAGAATCCAAGACCGAAGCTCTAGACGACAAGGCCAAAGAAGAGACGGTACCTGCGACCGGGCCGCTGGCAGACGACCCGATCGCCGCGGAGGTCGAGTTTCCCGACTTCGCCAAAGTCGACCTGCGAGTGGTTCGCATCGTGCGCGCGCAGCACGTCGAGGGGGCCGACAAGCTGTTGCAGCTGACCCTCGACCTCGGCGGCGAGGAGAGAAACGTCTTTGCGGGCATCAAGTCGGCCTACGAACCCCAAGGGCTCGAGGGTCGGTTGACGGTCATGGTCGCCAATCTCGCACCGCGCAAGATGCGTTTCGGCGTTTCAGAAGGCATGGTCCTGGCGGCCGGGCCGGGCGGAAGCGACATCTTCCTGCTCGAACCGGACAGTGGTGCGGTGCCCGGCATGCGCGTCTCGTGAACGCGACGTCCAGCGATCTCGACCGGGCGAACCTCAACTGGCGCACATGGCTGGGCCGCCTCGTTCGGCTCGAGTGGATTCTGTTCGGATTCACGAGCCTTCTCATCCTCAGTTCCATCGCCTTCGTTCTGACCGACGGCTTTCTGCCGCGCCTCGATGCTGGCCTCGACCTCGCTTCGGGCCGCGGCCAGTACGACCAGGTCTACCTCTTCATTGGCGCCATCTTCTTCACCTGCGAATGGCTGGTCATGCCGTTCGGTCCCGGCCGCCCGTGGGCGGTGGTTTTAAAGGCGGTCGGTTTTCTCGGCATCTGGAGTGCCCAGGCGATCGCGCTCACGATGATCGCCGTCGGTTCGATTTCACGCACCGTTCTCGAGGGTCACAACATCCCGCTCTCGATCTGGTGCCTGACCTTCATCGTCTCGGCACCCACAGTGCTGGTGCTGATGGTGCCGTGGGTAAAGCGTATGAACGCCGAGCGCCGGGAACACATCGCGACGGCTCTTCGCTCCTAGTGTTCAGACCATGTGACTCAGAGCCGCACGATCTCCCACTCGCCGCCCGGACGGTCACGTACCTCATAGCCCAGGGCTGCCAGCTCGTCCCGAATACGATCGGAGAGGGCATAGTCCTTGTCGACCCGCGCCTTCTGACGTAGACCGCCCAGGATGTTGAGCAGGCCCTGGTGGTCATCGGCACTGTCAGAACCCCCGCCGCGACGCGCGTCGGGAAGTCCGAGGACAGAGAGAAGCGTTGCCAGGCTCCTCGAGACGACGCGGCGCGCACCGGCCTGAGACTCGTCGCGGACCAGCACACCGCCGTCTAGAAACTCCCGCTGCGCGATCGAGACCAGTTCGGAGATCGCCGCCAGGCCGGCCGGGGTGTTGAGGTCGTCGTCCATTCCGGTTTCAAACGACTCGATCGCGGAATCGATGGCCGTCCCCAGCTCCTCGTTCCCCAGGTCCTCCCTCGAGGTCGGCAACAGCTCGTCGTCGATCCCCGCCGCAACAGCCTCGAGAACGTTGTAGATCTTCGCCACGCGACTCGCCGCCTGCTCGAGAGACGCGACCGAGAAGGTCATCGGCGAGCGATAGTGACTCGAAAGATAGAGCAGCCGAATCGCCACGGGGTCAAAGGGTCCGGCCGGCCACATCATCTCGCGCAACCACTTGACGTTGCCAAGCGACTTGGACATCTTGACCGCGTCGCCATCGGCGTACTCCGAAGCGCGCTCAGCCTCCGTCTCGGCCTTGACGGTGATGAACCCGTTGTGCATCCAGTAGTTGACCGCCTCTCTGCCGGCGAGGAGCTCCTGATAGCCACGGCAGTTCTGGGCGTTCTCGTTCTCGTGGTGTGGAAACACCAGATCCGTTCCCCCACCGTGAATATCGAAGGGCATGCCGAGGTAGCGCTCGGAGAGGGCGGAGCACTCGAGGTGCCAACCGGGACGACCGTGGCCCCAGGGCGAGTTCCAGCCGGGGACCAGATCGGGGTGTTCGAGAAACTCCGGCGGATCGTTCTGGTTGAGCTTCCAGACGATGAAGTCACCGGGGTTCTTCTTGACCGCCAACTGCTCTTCATCGATGCGACCGGACCCGCCCTCGAGCTGGTCATCGAGCTTGCGGCCTGAGACCCCTCCGTAACTCTCGAAGGAGGTGACATCGAAGTACACGTCGCCGTTGTTGGCCACGTAGGCACTCTGGTTTTCCACCAGGGTCGCCGCCAGCTCTACCATCTCGGCAATGTGATCGGTGGCTCGCGGGTGCGCGTCCGCCGGGCGATTCCCCAGTGCCGAAGTCACCCGCCCGTACTCGTCCATGTACGTCGAGGTGACCTCACGCCAATGGCGGCCTTCGCGGATCGCCCGCTTTACGATGTTGTCGTCAACGTCGGTGAAGTTGGTGACGTAACGCACCTGATAGCCGCGGTACTCGAGGTAGCGCCGCAGCGTGTCCGGCACGACGGCGGCACGTCCGTGGCCGAGATGCAGGCTGTCGTAAACCGTCACCCCGCACCAGTACAGGCCTACCTGTTTGCCGGCAGCATCGATCGGCCGAAAGGGCTCCTTCTTGCGACTCTTGGTGTTGTAGATCTTCAAGGCGAACTCACCTGCTGGATTCTGGAACGGCCTGACCCTTCTCGGGCGAGTCTATGGATTGCAGGCGCACGATGTTAGAGCGCATGCGACCGAAATAGTCCCAGCCACCAGGTGAGCTCTCACCGGTCGGCAAGCCGGCGAGGCCATCGAGGACTACCTGGGAAAGCCCGCCGCGGTGTTCCCGGAGAGCTGCCATCGCGCGAGCGAGGCCATCACCTGGCTGCGGGGCAGCGGTACCCAGCCAGAGCACGATTGGGCGCCCCGCCGCTTCCTCGTCGAGCGAGCGCAGGGCATGATCGACCTCATGCTCGAGGTCATGAGCCAACTCTGCCGGATCGAGCGCCTGCCAATCAAAGCTCGGGTTCGAGCGCCCAGCGCTGCGGGCCAGGTAACGTGCATGGGGGCTCGTCAGAATGAAGGAGCGGTCGGTGGCTTCGGCAAGCTCCGCCGAGAGCTTCGACAATTCGGCCACCAGGCGTTGGCGCTCGGCCTCGATCTCGCTCTGCCCCTGGGGAAGTCGGGCGGCGAGATTCATCGCCACGTTTTCCAACTGAGACTTGAAGGTCTCGGGGTCGAGCCACAGGTAGGGATCCTCCTGGTCGTGGCTGTGCGCCCCCTCTTCGCCGTGGCTGTGCACCGGTCCGGGGACCGTGAGTGCAGAAATGCCTTCGGTGGTCCACACCAGCCGCTGCCGCGGCACGCTGGCGGTCGCCAGCCAGGGTTCGAGGCCAAGACCATGCGCCAGGACGAGGTCTGCTTCCTGTAAGCGCAACACGTCGTCACCGGAAGGCGAAAAGCCAGAGCCTGCACCCGCCGGGTCCGCGAGCACCTCGAGCTCGATTGACTCGCCGGCGAGTTGATCGGCCAACCAGGCGGTCGGCCACGAGGTGGCAACCACAACCAGACGCGGCGCTAAAGAAGCGGAATCGACAGCCGCCTCCCCGGCCGGGCCGTCGGTGGCCCTGCGCTCGCCACACGCAGGAACGACGAGCATCAGAAGTGCCACGAAGAAGGGCCAACGCCCAAACCGCACCCGCTCTCTTGCCAAGGGCTTCAAACCCCGATTGATCCTTGCCACCAGACACCGCCTATGAGAACAACGAGCAACGCCGCCAAGAGTGCCGCGAAGACGACGATGATTCCAACCTCGATGGCGAGGATGCTAGCAATGCGCCTTCGTGATGCGCCGATGCGCTTCATCAGCTCGAACTCGGGCGCCCGGAGTCGGGCGGTCAATGCGACGATCAGCGCGAAGAAGAGGAGGGTCGAGACGGCGACCAGCGTCCAGTATGCGAACAGTGCGCTGCGCACGCGGGTGACGATCTCGAGCACGCTCGCGACGACGGCCTCAGGTTCGATCCCCTGACGCGTCTCATGAAGCGCCAGGTCTCCCAACAGAAGGTCCTTCTGTTTCTGAGAGCGCGGGAACACCAGCACCGCATCCAGGCTGCCGTCTCCTTCGTCGCCGTGGAGGTGAAAACTGGCGCGGTTGGTCTCATCGATCTCGGTGAACATGAAGATCGCGGCACTGGCCTCGATCACGGCGTCCTCCGTTACTCCCCCCTCATCGCTTTGGGGGGCTTCCACTGCCTGGTGACCGTGCAGGCGACCCTCGATGACCCAGGTCGTGCGGACGTCGGTAAAGAAAGCCGTGTCGTCTGGGCTCCCGGTGGCGGCCAGAACACCGCTCACTTCGAGAACGATCGGGTAGGAGCCGGCGAGGTTGTAGAGGTTGCTGAGGTCGGAGCGCACGGTATCTCCGACCGCCAGCTGAAACTCCGAAGCAACCGCTGCCCCGGCTACGACCTCGCCGAGAAGCGCCGGCAAGCGTCCTTCGGCCGCCCGCAGGCCACGGGCCGCGAAGTAGTCCGGCGTGGTCCCGACGAGCGGCGCCGCCTCGATCGAGTAGCGCAGATGAAGTGGGGCGAGTATCGGCGGCCGGGCGGCGCCCCGAAGAGCCGCCAGGCCTTCCAACTCGCGCCATAGCATGGAGGGTGGACCGTCGCCGGGGGCTTTCGGGGTACGAAAGTAGAGCGCTCCCATCACCAGGTCGAACGCGCTTCCTGCCGGCCCAACGACGAGCGGCGTCTGGCGGGCACGCGCGAGCAGACGCTCTTCGAGCTGGCTGGCGAACACGGCGGTAAAGAGCGGCAGAAAGAGCGCCACACAAACACCGAGTACCAGAATGGTGGTTCGGATGGGAGAGCCTGAGAGCGATCTCCAGGCCAAGTAGAAGGCATCGCGCAACATCGACTCAGCGCTCGCTCTCTGTTCCAACTGGAGCACCTCTCGGGGCGAGCTCGACCACGCGATCGAAGCGCTCGAGGATTGCCGGGTCGTGGCTGACGACGAGTAGAGCAACGCCGCTCTCCCCGGCGCTCTCCAGGAGGAGGTCGACGGCGTTCTGACCCTGCGCCGGGTCGAGGCCCGCCGTCGGTTCGTCGGCCAGCAGGATGCGGGGCTCGGTGACCAGAGCGCGCGCGATGGCCAGGCGCTGCACTTCGCCACGTGACATCACCGACGGGCGTTTGTGCTCATGCCCAGCGATCTCGAGACGTGCGAGAAGCCGCCGGGCACGCTCGCGGACCGCGTCGTCGAGGACCAGTGCAGGGCTCAACCGGTAGGGCAAAAGCACGTTCTCGATCACATCGAGTGACTGAAGCGTCGGGTGATCCTGGAACACGAACCCAACCGACCGGGCCCGGTGGCGGCGCCTCTGTGTTTCGCTCGCCCGGCCGAGGTCGAGGCCTGCGACGATGACCTGGCCCGCGCCGGCGCCATGAACCCCCGCGATGACATCGAGCAATGTCGACTTGCCGCATCCAGAGGGGCCAGCCACTGCGAGACGTTCGCGGGCGCCGATGTCGAGCCGGTCCAGGCGGAGCTCGAACGCACCGTCGGGGTACCGGAAGACCAGGTCACGAATCTCGACGGCCAGGGTGGGATCACTCATCCTCTGACCCATCCCGAGGTTCCTCGAGGAGCTCATCGAGGGCACCCGAGCGCAGCAGTTCTTCGGCCGTCATGTAACCCCGCGCGGACGTTGGCGGCGAGTCGCCGATTCCTGGGCCGCCCCCGCGCTCGCGGGCCAGGCTGCGCAGGTGGCTGGCGACAATCAACAGGTCCTTGGCGCCACCGGCACGAGGTGCCCCGAGCCAGTAGGTCGCACGGTAGCGGTTGACGCGCGGGTGGCGGTGATCGCGATGCGACACCACCCCACCGACGCTCCAATCGGCAGCGATCTGAACCCGACCGGGCTCGCGCGCGATCACCTCGAGCGACTCGTAGTCGATGCGCACGACCTCGAAGCCGATGTGATCGCGCGCCATGGCCGCTGCGGCCGTCCAGTGCTCGATGTATTCGCGGGTCAAGAGGGCACCGGCAAAGCGCTCCGAGAGCAGGTCGTGAATCGCGCTCCTGTCCGTTCCGAGCCGGTAGACCTGATACACACCACGATGGAGCTCCTCGAAGCGAGCCAGAAGCTCCTCGTCGGCGATCCCCTCGAGACCAGACGACGACGGATTCATACACCCCGCTGCCATTGCTAGCGGTAGAGCGCAGGCCAGGAGCAAAGCGACGGCCCGGGGTAGGCCGAGGGACGGAGCGGGTCGAAAGAGCCTGGGAGCTGCAGGTGTTAGAGAACAGAGCATGAGCCTGACCGAATCATACGGCCGCCGACAAGCCCAAACGACGGCCAGAAGATTGATAGGTTTTCGGCATGTCGCGCCTTGCTCGAAGATCGGCCGCTGCCTCGGCCTGGTGGGCCGCCGTCCTCTCGACCTCGGTCTTCGCAGGGGCAATCGCCAGCGTCGCCCATGCCCACGTCGCCTGGCCCTCGTCCTACTCGACGCGGGTGACGATCGCGGCGTCCGACGATGGGCTCCTGATCACGGTCACCGCCGAGATCCCAACGCTGTCGCTGGTGCCGCGCTTTCGCCACCACTTCAAAGACAAGGATCTCAAGGCCGAGATCGAGGCCGGACGGTTCGCCGCCCTCGAAGACGAGTTCCGCGATTATCAGTTCACGGAGCTCGCCCGAGGTCTCGAGACAACCATCAACGGCGAGCTCGTCGACGGCCGGTGGCTCCCTGTCGACACGCCGATCAACGGGCGTTCGAACGAGGGCTTCTTTGTCTACATCTTGCAGTTCTCTCCAACAGAACCCGTCGAGCTCGGGCGGCGACTGGAAGTCGAGGTCAACAACCACCTGTTCGAGCGCAAGCCTTTAGTGCTTTCCAATCTTGTGCAGGCGAACGACGGTTGGCAGGCCGTCGAAGCCTCGACCGAGCAGCCCCCGGAAGGGGCAGACCTGAGCCCTGGATCTGTCGCCGAGATGGCGCTCTGGGCCGAAGACGAAGATCGGCGCAGCTTCCGAGTGGTCCTGGTGCGAAGCGAATAGAAAGGACCCTCCTGGCTCGCTGTCGTTGGTCACAAAACACCGTCCTGATAGACTCAGAACTTCCAAAAACGTACCCGCCGGTAGCACCTCCCGGAGCCCGAAATGACTGAACCCGTCGACACGAACCGTGCCGAGCAGGCCGAGACTTCGCCTGCCGAGGCCACCGATACACCCCACACCGAGGCGTCGGCAGTCGATGCGCAAGCAGCCAGCGCAACGACACCCGACGACCCAGCAACTGACGCCGACGCGCCCGCCGCGCCTTCGGTCAGCGCGACTGAGAACGCGCCGAGCGACGGCGTAGAGCCGGCTCCGGAGGCTGCGCCCGATGCGGTGGTGCCGGAAGCCGCTGCGGCCGCGGTTGCCGCCGGCGAGGCGGAGCCCGCTGACGGAGAGCCCGTCGATGAAGTACCTGCGGTAGAAGGTGCAGAAGCCGCAGAGGCCGCAGGAGCCGCAGAAGGCGGTGCCGCTACTGCGAAGGGGGCCGCCCCGGCCCCTGATGAGGCCGCCGAGGAAGTGCCGATCCCCCCCGAGTTCCAGCACTTCGTCGACGCGATGGAAAACGGCACACCGCTCGACGGCAAGGTCATCGGCTGGAACAAGGGCGGCTTTCACGTCTCACTCGACGGCGTCCCTGGTTTCTGCCCACGCTCCCAGATCGAGCTCGGCAACCCCAAGCGCCCCAACAGCTACGTCGATCGCACGTTCCCATTCAAGATCACCGAAGTCAAAGAGGGCGGCAAGCGCATTGTCGTCTCGCGTTCGAGTCTTCTGGTTGTTGCCCGTGAAGAGGCGATGAACAAGGTCAAAGCAGCCCAGAAGAGCGGCGAGGCAATCGACGGCACCGTCACCTCCACCACCGACTTCGGTGCTTTCGTCGACGTGGGCGGCGGTGTCGAGGGTCTGGTCCACCTGTCGGCGCTTTCACGCCGCCGCGTCGAGAACGCGCGCGAGATCGTGCACCCGGGTATGCCGGTCAAGGTCAAGGTCACCAAGATCGAAAAGGGCGGTCAGCGCATCTCGCTGTCGATGAAGGCCCTCGAGCCCGATCCGTGGACCGGCATCGAAGACCGCTTCCCCGTCGGTTCGAAGCACACCGGCAAGATCCTGCGCAAGACCGACTTCGGTTTCTTCGTCGAGGCCGAGCCCGGCGTCGACGGTCTGGTTCACGAATCGCAACTTCCGATTGGCATGCGCGCCGACGATGATGCCCTCGCCGAAGGCAAGGAGATCGAGTTCTGGGTGCGCGAGGCCGACGCGCGACGCCATCGCCTGTCGCTCGCGATGCGCGAAGTCGCGGCGACCAACCCCTGGAAAGACATCGGCAAGCGCTACGAAGAAGGCCAGACCATAAAAGGCACGGTCGAGCAGACCGCACGCTTCGGCGTCTTCATCATGCTCGAACCAGGCCTCACCGGCCTGCTGCCCTTCGCGGTGCTGTCGCTGCCAACGGGTGCCAACCCGCAGCGTTCGTACCGGCCCGGTTCGGAGGTTGAAGTGCAAATCGCCGAGATCGACTCGAAGCGCAAGCGCATCTCGCTGGTTCCTCCGGGCTCGCAGCTCGAGGGCACCAAGTCCGACCTCAAGGCTTACCGCGACCGTGCAGCCAAGGAACCCGAGGCGCAGGGCATGGGAGCGCTGGCAGCCGCCTTCGCCAAGATCAGTGGCGACTGAGCGGACGAGCGGTACGAAAACCCGCAGCGTCTACAAGGTCGTCTTCCTGAGCCAGGGTCAGGTCTACGAGATCTACGCCCGTTCCGTCTCCCAGGGGGCGCTCTTCGGTTTCGTTGAAGTCGAAGAGATTGTGTTTGGAGAGCGCTCGGAAATCGTCGTCGACCCCAGCGAGGAATCACTCAAAACCGAGTTCGAGGGGGTCAAGCGCACCTACCTGCCGATGCACTCCGTGCTGCGAATCGACGAGGTCGAGAAGCAGGGCAGCCCGCGAATCCGCTCGGCCGAAGGCAAAGACAAGGTCACGCCGTTCCCGATGCCGGTCTACCCGCCGCCCGAGAGCAAATAAGCCAACGGCAGCGCGCTCCCCGTTCGTCCCTCTGGCAGCCACCGGCGGCACTTCTCGAGGCGGGCCCGACTGCTAGAATCGACGGCTGTTCCCCACATCGCGACGCTGTGCACTTTCCGAGGACACTGTGCCTTCCAGGACACCGCGTCGACCTCGTTCCCAGGAGAGCTTCCATGACCCGTTCCCACGCTCACTTTGCCAACCGCAGCCGGTTTTGCCGTCTCGTACCGGTCCTGGCGTTTCTCGCAACGCTCGCATGGCCCGCGATGGCGCAAGAGCCGATCAAGATCGCAGTGGTCGACGTCGACCGAGTGGTCGCACTCTCCGAGACCGGCAAGGCTCTCGATGCAAGACTCAAGGCACTCGAACAGGAACTGCGTGCCAAGCTCGAAGAGAAGGCCCAGACCGTTCAGAACCTACGCGCCAGCGCCGCCGGCAAAACGCCTGACGAGCAGCGCGAGCTCGGCAAGCAGATCGAAGACGAGCGCCTCGCCGCCCAGCGTCTCCAAGAGGACAGCCAACGCGAGATGAACAAAGAGCAACAGGTCGGCCTCGAGAGGATCCGCGAGCAACTGCGGCCGGTCTTCGAGCAGATCCAGGCAGAGTCTGCCTACGACCTGATCCTGAACTTCAATCCCCAGATCGTCGTGGCGGTTGGCGAAAGGGTCGACATCACACCGCGAGTGATGGAGCTACTCGACGCCGGCACCCCGGGAAGCAGCACCTCCGGCAACTAGTCGTCCCGGAGGGAATCCCCGAAGTACAGGGCGCCGCTTTCTGGAGGCATCAGGGCGTTCGATAGCCTCTGCGGGATGAGTGCGCGCCACCCACCAGACCCCCCAGGCCAGAACACCCGAAAGCCACCTCACCCGACCTCCGCGCCTGGTGCGGTGCGCGGAGAACGTGAGGCCGTAGCCGGCGACGAGTGGCTGACGCGCTATCCGGCCGACCACCGCTTCCGCTTCCGCGTCGATTCCGGTCATCCGATCCCCGGCTGGCGCCCGCGACAGGCAGGAACCCAGACCCGCGCAACCCACGCCGGCACCGCAATCTTCGTCGAGGACACCCTACTCGAGGTCGTCGCCTATGAAACCACCGGCAGCCAGCCGCCACGGCACTGCTACTTCCTGGCACCCTGGAACGACCAGCTAAACCTCGGCCACCCGCCGCAGGAGTACTCGGTCGAGGTCGCCTCACGTCGCGCGGCAGATCGCCAACGGGTCGCCGCACTCGAGAAATGGTCACGAGCGGCAATCGTCGCCTCGCCCGTCGTTTCAACCATCCCCGGCGAGCTCCAGGAGAAACTCGAACGCGAGATCCAGTACCCGGCGATTCTCGGCACGGTGCTCTCGGCTTGCCTCGTCGGCGCCTCCGCCGTCGCCACCATCCTGTTCGCCCTCTGGGCCAGCAAGGCACCCGAGGCCCCACGCTGGGCCAGGAACTCCACCTTCCTCTTAGGCGCCGGAGGCCTCTACTTCACCGCCGAAAGCCTCCTGCGCATCGGCTCGTCGATGGGACTCAGAACTCCCATGGGCTCCCTCCCCGTCGCCGGTCCCATCCAGGTTTTCCGGGCCTTCAAAGACACCATCGACCGCACGAAGGCCCGCAACACCCTAGAGGGCGAACGGATCGACACCGGCACAGAGCCCCTGCGGAGGCGCGACCGCGTCACCGAACTCGCCCCCGATGAAGACGACCGACGCCGGCTCGAGGTGGTCAGTGCCTTGCCCAAGGACCACTGGACACTGAACCGCACCGGACTCCGCTACCGCGACCTCTGGTTCATGCCCACCGAACGTGACCCTGTCGAACTCGTCGCCAGCGACCAGTCCCCGACGTCGAGACCCAGAACCGGTTGGCGCTTTGTCCTGGTGCAAGCAGAGGGCAACGAGAACTTCAAAGACTGGGGCGACTACCAGCCCGAAGAAGTCCAGGAAGTCGCCCGGGCGCTCGAGCGCCAAAGGCTCCAACCGTTCGTTGACGTCCTCGCTCTCGTCTGGGGCCTCATGGCTCCCGAGGACCGCCAGCGCCTCGAGAACACCTACGGCTTCGCCGAAGAACGCTACGCCCGCTTCAGCATCTGGCTCTTCGGCATCCTCGCTGCCGCTCTCGCCTTCGACGCCCTGCGCATCCTGATCGGCGGCCAGATCGAGTGGCGAGACCCACTCTTCCTCCTGCTCGGCCTCACCGGAACATTCGACGCCCTACGCCGCCACCTCGGTACCACCACCGGTCCTCGACCGGCGGCCGAACCAACCCCACAGGTCAACGCATTGGGCCTACGAGAAAAAGCCACACTGGCACCCCCCGAAGAACCCTTGAACCCGGGCGAGGAACCCGATCTACCTCTGATCGTTCCCGGCAGCCTCTTCGCCCCCCTCGTCCGCGGGCTGGCGAAGCCGCTCCTCAAGTTGGCCGACTAGCGCTAGCGCCGCCAAGCTCCGCGCAAGCCAAACACAGAACTCCGCGCCAGCCGCCGAAGGCGCGAGCACGAAAGCGCGACGTGCCGCAGGCACGAGCCAACCCAGCTCCGCGCCAGCCGCCGAAGGCGCGAGCACGAAAGCGCGATGCGCCCCAGGCACGAGCCAACCCAGCTCCGCGCCAGCCGCCGAAGGCGCGAGCACGAAAGCGCGATGTGCCGCAGGCACGAGCCAACCCAGCTCCGCGCCAGCCGCCGAAGGCGCGAGCATGAAAGCGCGATGTGCCGCAGGCACGAGCGTGCCCCCCCTCATCCCACCGTCGCGCGATGCCCAATCCGATAGGGCGGATGGTGGAGCTTCAGCCCCCGGGAGCAATCAGACGGGAAAGGCGCAGGATCCAACTTGGCGTCGGCGGGCTGGTTGGCGGGATCAGGGCGGGCAAGTGTCTGAGCGGAGCAAAGCAACACCGGCCGCACCCTGCCAAACGAACCCAGCGCCACGCCAACCACAAACGGCCGTCGAAGGCGCAGCGAGTTTTGCCCGACCCCCGCCAACCAGCCCGCCGACGCCTAGTTGGATGCGCCGGCCGTCGCTCCCGGGGGCTGAAGCTCCACCATCCGCCCGGCGCCCCAGGCCCGCCTACCGCTTCACCTCACCTCACCTCCCCACACCTCACCACACCCCACCTCACCACACCACACCTCACCTCGCCAGGCGCCACGCCACACCAAAGAGAAACAGCCAACCGCTACCAGCAACGGCCAGCACCTTCCACGCGACGACCACCGCTCCTCTTCCAGAACAACCCCTCGAACCCAACCCCAAAAAAACTAACGCTTCTTAGGGTGTTTACGCATCGCGCGGTGGATCTCCCTCCACTTCTTCTTCTCAGCCAGAGCAGCTCCCTGATCCTGCCGTATCTCCAGGTGAGCGATCTCTTTTTGTAGCCGCGTCCAGCTCTCGAAGCGCGCCGCGCTCATCGACCCGTCCGCAATCGCAGCCTGAACAGCACACCCCGGTTCGGTCGTGTGCCGGCAGTCACGAAACCGACACGCCCCAGCGAGTTCCTCCACGTCCTCGAACGTCTCTTCGAGTCCCTCGCCCCCCCAGAGCTGCAGTTCTCGAATACCTGGATTGTCGATCAACAACGCGCCCTGCGGAAGCTTGATCAGCTCGCGATGGGTCGTGGTGTGTTTGCCGCGGTCGTCGCCCCCGCGCACCGCACCCGTACGCATACGCTCAAAACCGGCAAGCCCATTGATCAGCGTCGACTTGCCCGCACCCGATGAACCGACGAGCACAATGGTACGCCCGGGCTCGAGCCACTCATCGATCGCCTCGAGGCCGACTCCGTGCTTGGCCTGCACCACGACAACTGGCACACCCTCACCGGCTGCCTCGAGGGTCGCTCTGACCTGTCGATCCAGTTGAGAGGCGAGATCGGCCTTGTTGAGAATCACCACCGGCTGGGCTCCGGACTCCCACGCCGTTGCGAGGAAGCGTTCGAGGCGGCGCAGGTTGAAGTCACCGTCGAGCCCCATGACGATGAACACCGTGTCGACGTTAGCGGCCACGACCTGGATCTCGGTGCGCTCCCCCGCTGCCTTTCGTTGAACCTGGGTCGCGCGCGGCAACAGCGCTTCGATGCGTGCCGGCCCGCCCTCGGCGCGCGCCGCCAGATCGATCACGACCCAGTCTCCGATCACCGGAAGGTCCTGCGGCCCTCGGGCGGCGTGCCGCAGTCGACCTGCGATCACGGTCTCGACTTCGCCTTCGGCCGTCATCACCGTTTGGACACCGCGCTGCTGCAACACGACACGGCCGGGAACCGAGCTCGAGGCAAAGTCGGCTTCCTTCCACACGCTCTGCAGGCGGTCATCCCAGCCGTAGGCTGAAAGCCCCGAAGACTCGCGACTGGTGCTCGGCGAGCTCAAGAAACGATCCGTCTCACATGTTCCCCATCAGGAAACGCCAACGGTCGAGATCGGGCACGCGCATGAACATGTTCGAGATCAACTCGTCACCAATCGTCGAGCTGGGACGCGGCCCATAGTCGTGACCGGGATACACCTTCGTTTGCGGTGGCAACTGGCCGAGCCTCTGAAGCGAGTGATACATCGCGTCGATGTCGCTACCCGGAAGGTCGACTCGACCGCACGCCTGGACAAAAAGAGTGTCGCCGGCGATCAAGTGGTCGCCGACGTGAAAACACACCGAGCCCGGCGAGTGGCCAGGCGTGTGGTACACGGCGATGGTGAGTTCACCGAGTTCGACACTCGCCCCATCTTCGAGCACGACGATCGATTCCTGCGGTGTTCCTCCGATGCGGCGCAGGCGGTCGACCTCGGCAGAATGTACCCAGGTGCGAAACTCCCGGACCTTGCGTAGCTCGGCGATTCCGGGGATGTGCTGGCCGAAGATGTCGCCTCCGATGTGATCGGGATGGGTGTGGGTCAAGAGGACGCCGAGGACTAGAAACCCCTGATTTTCCGCGGTTTCGACCAATCCCGGGCCGTCCCAGGCCGGGTCGACGACGTACGCCTTCTTGCTCTCGTCGTCGGCCACGATGTACAGGCAGTTTCCCATCGGGCCGGCCTTGATCTGTTGGACAACCGCGGCCATCTCTTCTACTCCTCAGTGGGTTGTGCGCCAGCCGCGAGGACGCGGCGGAACGAGCCGCGATACGACCAGGCGAGAAACAGACCCAGCGCCGCAGCCACCAGGCCGATTACCAGGCCCGAGGGTGCGAGGAAGGCATCGAAGAGAACGATGTTGAGGACCACCGGGGCGAGGACCGTGAGCGCGAGAGGCACGAAGCGCCCGATCAACAAAAAGAACCCGCACACCGCTTCGGTGGCCTTGATGAGCGGCCACATGTAGCCCGTCCCGATCAGCGCACCAACGAAGGCTTCACCGTCTGGCGGAAGCTCAGGTTCGGGAAGAAACCCGAAGAAGCCGTTCAGTCCAAAGACAAAGAACAAGATGCCAAGCAGGCTGCGTGCGACGACGACTGCGGTCTTGCGAGGTCCCGAAAGTGCCATAGGTGTTAACCCCCCGTTGTGAGTTCTGATGTTCGTGAAGCGACAGTGTACGTGTCACGAACCGACCCTGCCCCACGGCCCGCCGCATGAACATCTTGATTGATGTGCCTGGGCCGACGCGAAGTCGTCTGGCGGTCGAAGATTTTCTCGCGATGCAAGTTCATGAGCCCACTGAAGTTGCCGCTCGCACTCCGCACAAGAGCATGAAATATCTGGTTTCGGAGTCTTTCGGTCGCTACAATGCATCCACTCCACATCCGATTGATCTCTTTTCTTCGATAACCACTTGCCGCGCCCCGGCAACCCTGCCATCGAGAAACCAACCTCAGTGATCCCCCTCAGCATCAGTCTCGCCAGCGTTGTCCTCGTCATCATGCTCGCCACCGCAGTCTGGGTGTGGGCAACCATCCCCGTCCGCCGACAGCGTCGCGAACTGCAGGCGAGGAACCAGCGCCTGGCCGAGAAGTCCGACCAACTGAGGATCAAGAACGCCGATCTCGAGCGCCGCATCGAGATCGCCCAACGTCGCGAGCTCGAGCGTCGCGCGCGTGAAGAACAGGCCCTTCACAGCCAGCGCCTCGAGAGCCTCGGCATGCTCGCTGGAGGCATCGCGCACGACTTCAACAACCTCCTGGTCGGCATCATGGGGAGCGCCGAGCTCGCTCGCACTTCTCTGCCCCGCGACAGCGCAACGCGCGATCACCTCGACAGCATTCTCATGTCCTCCGAGCGTGCCGCCGAGCTCTGCCGTCAGATGCTGGCCTACGCTGGCAAAGCTCCCTTCAGCACCCAGTCCCTGGACCTGCGCGAGCTCGTTCTGTCGCTCGAAAGCCTGTTGGCCACCTCGATCGACGAGCGCATCAACCTCGATATCGACTTGAGCACCGATGTCCAGCCGATCGGTGCGGACCGGGCACAGATCGAGCAGGTGGTCCTCAATCTGGTCATCAACGCCGCCGAGGCGATCGCAAACCAACCGGGGACGATCTCGATTCGCACCGGCGAAGCGGTTTGCGATCGCGACGCCCTGGCTGCCATGCCTCTGTCATGGGATGTCGAAGAGGGAACCTTCGCCTTCTTCGAGATCAGCGACACCGGCCCCGGCATCCCGGAAGACATTCAGCCTCGGATCTTCGATCCCTTCTACACCACCAAGTTTCTCGGCCGGGGTCTCGGCCTGGCGGCGGTGTTCGGAATCCTCCGCCGACACGGAGGGTTCATCACCGTCGAATCCAGTCTCGCAAGTGGATCGGCTTTCCGGGTATACCTGCCGCTCGCCAAGGCCCAACCTCGCGCCCTGACCGCTACCGGCAGCCGCAGCCTGCGCGAGCTCAACGCTCGAGACGCACCGAGTCGCGGCAATGTTCTGATCGTTGACGACGAACGCGTCGTGCGTGAATTCGCAACCATGGCGCTCGAGCGTGACGGCTTCACAACCGTGCTCGCCGACGACGGCTCGAGCGGCGTCGAGAGCCTGCGCTCGATGCCCGGGTCCGTCGACTGCGTTCTGCTCGACATGACCATGCCGCGCATGGACGGCGCGACGGCACTGCGTGCGATGCGCGAAGTGGCGCCAGAGGTTCCGGTCATCGTCATGAGTGGACACAGCGCCGATGTGGTCGAGGGCCTGTTCGAAGACGGAGAGGTCTTCGCCTTCCTGCCCAAGCCGTTCGCGCTTGATCAATTGCAGTGGGCGGTCAACGAGGCTATGGGTGAGGAACCGGCTGCTGCCTCGTCCTTCTAGTGACGGCGAGCGAACCGCGGAGGCAGAGCGAGCGAGAACGCCGCTCGGTTATCGGTTGACCGGGATGTGTTCGCGCGAGAAGTACTCGCGCGCCGCTTTCATCACCGCAGGAGCGAGCACCAGAGCGGCGATCAGATTGGGCACCGTCATCATCGCAAAGGCGGTGTCGATGATGTTGATCACCGTACTGGCGCTCCACACGGCACCGAGAAACGTCCCGACAATGTAGATCCCGCCGTAGACAGTCTCGCGCCGGGCTCCGAACAGGTAGCCGAAACACTTTCGGCCGTAGTAGGAGTAGCCGACCATCGTCGACACCGCGAACAGGGTCACAATGATCGTGAGCAGAACCTGACCGGTGATGCCAAAGTTGGTGACGAAGGCTTCGTTGGTGAGCGCAACGCCTTCAATCTCGGCACCCTGCCAGTTCGCACCCGTCAAGACGACAATAGCGGTCAAGGTACAAACGACGATGGTGTCGAGGAAGGGGCCGAGCATCGCAACCAGCCCCTCGCGAACCGGTTCGTTGGTGCGCGCGGCGCCGTGCGCTAGAGGCGCAGTGCCAATGCCGGCTTCGTTCGAGAACGCCGCGCGCTTGACGCCAATCATGATGACCTGACTCACGGCGACCCCCTCGGCGCCGCCAATCGCCGCCCGACCGGTGAACGCCTCGCTGAGAATCTGCGCCAGCACCGCACCCGCCGCGTCGATGTTCATCGCCACGATCACCAGCGCCGCAATCAGGTACACAAAGCACATCGACGGAACCAGGCGAGAGGTCAACCGGCCAATGCGTGCGACGCCGCCAAAGGCCACGGACGACACCAGAAGGGCACAGACCCCGCCGGTGATCCAGGCCGGCACGGACCACCCGTCGTAGAGAATCTCGGAGAGTTGATTGGCCTGGAACATCGGCAGGCAACCGATGATGCCGAAGGCCGCGAACAGGTACGCCAGTGGTTTGAACCGGCGCCCCAGGCCCTCTTCGATGTAGTACATCGGGCCACCCTGAAGCCGGCCGAGCGAGTCGTGGCCGCGAAACAGGACCGCCAGGGTGCAGGTGAAGAACTTGGTTCCCATCCCCACCAGTGCCGCGACCCACATCCAGAAGACCGCCCCCGGGCCACCCTGTGAAATGGCCAATGCCACCCCACCGATATTGCCAACGCCGATCGTCGACGCGAGCGCCGTCGACAGCGCCTGGAAGTGGCTGATCTCCCCCGGGTCGTCGGGACTGTCGTAGTCACCGCGCAAAACGGCGAAGCCGTGTCCGATGCGCCGAAACGGCAGCAGCCGCGAGAACAGGGTGAAAAACACACCCGCACCGATCAACAAGAGGACCAGCTGCGGCCCCCAGGCCAGGTCGACAATGACCTGGGTCACTCGCTCGAAGCGCTCGGACAAGTCGCCGCCCGCGGCCACCGCGGCAGAAGTTGGGCTTTGCATGCCGCGCAACGTATCAGGCACCCGGGTAGGGACCCGGGTGGGCCTGGAACCTCGGAACGAACCTGGAACTTCCCCCCTACCGTGCGTGGTTGCTGAATCTTAGCATTGAAGACTCAGACCTAGCGAGAGGTCCAATAGAAAGCTCATCCAGCAGGGTTTTCAGTCACTTGCCAGTCGTGCTCGGAGCGACCTGCGTGGTCGTTGCTCAGATCATGCGGTCCGGTGCTTGACATCCGTCGATCCGTTTCAATAGATTGTTAGCACTCTCTGGCGAGGACTGCTAATCAGGACTCGGGACGGCAGTCAGACAGGCCGCCTGCCCCTCCACAAACAGCCTCGCCGCGGTCGCGGCCTCTCGGCCGTCCAGCCCGCAACAAGCGTCAGCAGCACGACCGTCGCCCATCGATCTTCTGGTGCGCAGCGGCTGGCTTGCGAAACGCGACCTTGGGGGCACATCACACAGCACGGCACTGCCTTCGCCCAAAGACGGTAGGGCCTTCTTCTCAACCCAGATAGACACAAACGTTCACCATCACACAGGAGTAGTGACAAGTGGCAAAGAAACCAAACGTCCGTCCCCTTCAGGACCGTGTCCTCGTCAAGCGCCTCGAGGCCGACGAGCAGGTACGCGGCGGCATCATCATTCCCGACTCGGCCAAAGAGAAGCCACAGGAAGCGGAAGTCATCGCGACCGGCCCCGGCAAACTGCAGGAGAACGGTGAGCGCGCCGCGCTCGACGTCTCGAGCGGTGACCGCATTCTCATCGGAAAGTACTCGGGCACCGACATCAAGATCGATGACGAGGACTACATCATCCTGCGCGAGGACGAGATCCTCGCCGTCCTGGGCTGATTCGCCTCAGGCGAATCGTCGACCCAAAGCACTGACTTCCTAAACCAGACCATCAGGAGATAAGCCAACATGGCCAAACAGATCATCTATTCAGAGGACGCGCGTGGCGCGATTCTCCGCGGCGTCAACAAACTCGCCGACGCCGTCAAAGTCACCCTCGGCCCGAAAGGCCGTAACGTCGTTCTCGAGAAGTCCTTCGGCTCACCCAACATCACCAAGGACGGAGTGACGGTCGCCAAGGAAATCGAACTTCGCGATGCGGTCGAGAACATGGGCGCCCAGATGGTGCGCGAGGTCGCTTCGAAGACCTCCGACGTCGCCGGCGACGGCACCACCACCGCCACCGTGCTCGCTCAGGCGATCCTGCGCGAGGGCATGAAGAACGTCACCGCTGGCTCCAACCCGATGGAGCTCAAGCGGGGCATCGAGCTCGCTGCCAACGCGGCCACCGAGTCCATCAACGACATGGCCGTGGCGGTCAAGAGCAACTCCGAGATCGCGAGCGTCGGCACCATCTCGGCCAACAACGATCCCGAGATCGGCCAGATCATCGCCGAGGCGATGGACAAGGTCGGCAAGGACGGCGTCATCACGGTCGAAGAGGCCCGCGGCCTGCAGACCGAGCTCGAGGTCGTCGAGGGTATGCAGTTCGACCGCGGCTACCTCTCGCCCTACTTCGTCACCGACGCGGAGCGGATGGAGTGCGTGATCGAGAACCCGGTCATCCTCCTGCACGAGAAGAAGGTCTCCAACATGAAGGAGCTCCTGCCGATCCTCGAGCAGACCGCCAAGCAGAGCCGGCCGCTCCTCATCCTCGCTGAGGACGTCGAGGGCGAGGCTCTAGCGACGCTGGTCGTCAACAAGCTGCGCGGCACCCTGCACGTCGCAGCGGTCAAGGCACCGGGCTTCGGCGATCGTCGCAAGGCAATGCTCGAAGACATCGCCATCCTCACCGGCGGCCGCGTGCTCACCGAGGATCTCGGCATCAAGCTCGAGAACACTCAGTGGGAAGACCTCGGCCAGGCCAAGAAGATCGTCATCTCGAAGGACGACACCACCATCGTCACCGAGGCCGGCGACAAGAAGCGACAGGCAGCGATCGCTGGTCGCGTCAAGCAGATCCGCAACCAGATCGAGGAGACCTCGTCTGACTACGATCGCGAGAAGCTCCAGGAACGCCTCGCCAAGCTCGTCGGCGGCGTCGCCGTCATCCGGGTCGGTGCTGCTACCGAGACCGAGATGAAAGAGAAGAAGGCGCGCGTCGAAGACGCCATGCACGCCACCAAGGCCGCCGTCGAAGAAGGCGTCGTCGCCGGTGGTGGTGTTGCTCTGCTTCGCAGCCTCGGCGCCGTCGAGGCGGTGCGCAAGAAGGCCCGTGGCGACGCCAAAATTGGGGTCGACATCGTCCTGCGCGCGCTCGAGGAGCCGTCCCGCCAGATCGCCATCAACGCTGGTGAAGAGGGTTCGGTCGTCGTCCGCGACGTGCTCGCCGAGAAGGGCAACGTTGGCTTCAACGCGGCCACCGGTCAGATGGAGAATCTGGTGAAGGCGGGCGTCATCGACCCGGCCAAGGTCACCAAGACCGCCATCCAGAACGCCGCCTCGATCGCCGGTCTCATGCTGACTACCGAGGCCATGGTCTCGGAGATCAAGGAAGAGAAGGCCGAGGAACATGGCGCACCCGACATGGGTGGCATGGGCGGCATGGGTGGAATGGGCGGCATGATGTGATGGGCGACCCTTCGGGTTGCTCGCAGCTTCGGTAGCCGAAAGCTGCTTGTTGTGCCTCGAGAAAGGGCGGTCCTTCGGGCCGCCCTTTCTGCTTCGAGGCCTCTACCTGACGACTGGCGGCGATCGGTGAGCCCTCTGGTTCGGAAACCCACAGGGCTGCACATGAGGATCGTCCGTTGGAACCGGGTGATGACCCTCGCTCTTGTGGCCAGCCCCGCGCTGGTTGCCAGCAGTGTTGTGCTCCCCGGCATGTTGGGCGCACAGGCCCAGCCTGGAGCGCGGCAGCCTCAGGCGCAGATTGCGGGAGGCCGCCCAACATCGTGATCATCCCGATCTATATCGAAAAGACCCTGCGTGCGGGGTCTTGACGCTCCCAACGACGAGTACATCTACGGGTACGACTAGAGACGCGCCAGCTGGTCCGGGATCGGGAGCACGGCCTTGCTAGAACCGAGTTCCGACGGAGACGCCCACCGTCCTGGGGCGGATCAGCCCCATTGCGAACGCCCCGTTGGGAAGCGACCCCCCCGTGTCAATCGATGTGAACCCCGTCTCGTCGGTCAGGTTCTTGCCGTAGAGCTCGAGGTGGTGCCGGCCGATGTAGAGGCCCGTGCGCACGCTCAACGTCGTATGGCTATCGAGCTCTCGCAGGTTGCCGCTCGGGTCTCGGTTGTCGAAGGAAGCTGTACGTTCGCCGACGTAGCCGAGGCCGCCACCGACGTAGGCCGTCGCATCACCGAAGGCGGTCCATTCGAATTGGGTGTTGAATCCCAAGCCCCACTCTGGGACGTAAGGCAGTGGGTCGCCGTTGAGGCCACCGACGATGGGATCCGTGGCTCTGGTCAGACTGGCGTCCGTGTAGGCACCGTTGAGAGACATCGTCCAACCGGTGGCCGGGCGAACGCTGGTCGTGAACTCGAAGCCCTTGCTCTCAGCCGTGCCGCCGTTGCCGTTGATGCCGAAGCCGTTGACGACCAGGAACAGCTGAATGTCTTCCCAATCGAGAAGGAACGCGCTGAGGTCGAGCGAGTACTTTCCGCTCGCACCGCTCTTGCGATATCCGACTTCGTAGCTCGTGAGCTCATCTGAGTCGTAGGTCGCTGGAGTGTCGGCTGGCGCGCCCGGGGGAAGCACATTCGGGCCGCCCGGGCGGAAGCCGGTCGCGATACGCGCGTAGAGCGATGAATTGTCCTTCAATTCGAAGCGCGGCGAGATGGAGTAGGTGAACGGGGTCTCCGAGGACGTCGCATCGTCGAAGCGAGTGAGTCCGCCAGCCAGGGGGCCATCGCTCAGCTGCGAGGCAACTTGTTCGTTGTCGCTCGCCCGTGCCCCGAATGACAACTCGAAGTGGGGGCTGACATGCCACGTGGCGTTGGCGAAGAGCGCCAGCTCTTCGTAGGTCGAGACGAGCGAGGCGAATGCCAGTGCCGGAATTCCCGAAGCCGGGTTCTCGGTCCCGGCGTCGACTGCGAGGATGTTCTGTTGGATGCCCGAGTCTTCGTCTGTGTAGTACAAGCCGATGAGCCACTCGAAGGCGTCGCCATCACTGGATGTGAGGCGAAACTCCTGTGTGATCTTTTCGGTGTCGGTCACCTGGGGCAGGATCGTGCTCAGGGGACGCGTCGCCGGGTCTCCGAACAAGAACGTGACCAGCGACGATAGCGGTGGCCCGCCCGTGAGGTCGGTCGCCAGTGCCAGATCGACCTGGAAGTCCTGGACGAAACTGCTGTAGCTGGAGATGGACTCGAAGCTGGCGGCGCCGAACTCCCAATCGACTGAGGCGCTGTACACCTCGTACTCGATGTCGGTGACCTCGGGGTGGTAGCGGCTCTGCACCGGGCGGCCGGGGAGTGGCTCGAGGGTGATCGGGTCGGCCTCGATGAGGGACGAGCCGTCGCTGTTGATGTTCTGGACCTGAGCTTTGAGATACACGGCGACGCGGTCTGAGGGCTGGATGAGGGCCCCCAGGCGCCCGCCGAAGGTATCGGTGGCGTTGAGCCCGCTGTCGACCCGGCTGCCGTCGACGATGTTGTTCAGTGGGTCGGTCAGGCTCGGGATGGGATTCGCCCCGGTTGAGTCGATGTAGCCGTCATCGGAGCGATAGAACCCGGTGAGGCGAAAGGCGAAGTTGTCGTTGATCGGCACATTCACGAGCCCGGTCAAGGAGTAGCCGAGGTCTCCGTTCTCCGTGTCCTCAACAGAGCCCAGTAGACGTCCTTCGGGGGCACCGGTAGAGGCGCGGTTCTGGACGTACTTGAGCACGCCGCCCAGGGAGCTCGCACCGTATAGCGTGCCTTGTGGGCCGCGTAGAACCTCGATCCGCTCAACATCGAAAGTGTCGAAGTCGCCGGAAAGGATCGAGCCGTTGGCCAAGCCGCTGCTCGAGCCGAAGGGAACGTCATCGACGTAGACGCCGACCGTTGAAGCTACGCCTCCGGTGTTGATGCCACGCAAGGTGATTCGAGTGACGCCAGCGGTGGAGGAGGTGGTGCTGAAGCCAGGCACCATCTCGACGAGGTCGGAGAAGTTCTCGACGCGTTGCTCTTCGAGCGCGTCCCCTGAGAGCACCGTGATCGAGATCGGAATCTCGGCGATCGCAGAAGGCGTAGGTCCCGGCGTACTTGCTGGCTCTCTCCTCGAATCCTTCTGGTGGGATCGGCGGTTCCTCGTCGCGCGGGAAAAACTCGTCATAGAGAGCCGCGACCAGGGACGATCGCACCGTGCCACCGCTCGGGCCACCAAACGAGACGAAGAAAACCAGGCGGTTCTCCTGGTCGATCCCGAGATCGGAGTGGAACCACTGCGTATCGCCGCCATGCCCCACTACTCGATGCCCGTTGAAGTCGCTCTCGTAGAAGCCGAGCGCCATGCCCATCAAGCGATCGTCGTGCGTGAACTGGCGAGTCAGCATCTGGTCGACCGTCGCCTGCTCGAGTATCCGGGTTCCTTCGAGCTCGCCTCCGTTGAGGATGGCCTGGGCGAAGCGAACCATGTCCGTTGCGGTTGCCGACTGCGCTCCTGCGGGAGCGAAATTGGCGACTATCTCGAACGGCTTCTCGACAAATCCGCCGAGCTCGGGAGAATAGCCGACTGCCATTCGAGCATCGAGGTGCTCGGGCAACGGCTCGACGAAGCTCGAGCTAAGCATCTGTAGAGGGTCGAAGATCTTCTGCTGGATGTAGTCGGCGAAGGGCAGGCCTGAGACGTTCTCGACGATCAGTCCAGCCAGCGCCGTGGCGTAGTTCGAGTAGGCGGTCTGAACTCCCGGTGGGTTGACCCTCGCCGGCTGGTAGCGCTCCATCGCCTCGGCAAGGGGAATCGCTTTGGCAGGGTCCTCGATGATCAAGTAGCCGAGACCCCCGTCTTCGAAACCAGGTGTATGGGTCATGATGTGCCGCAGCGTGATGGGATCGCTGAAGGTCTCTCGAATTGAGAAGGACTCGAGGTAGGTGTTGACGTCTACATCGAGATCGAGCCTGCCCTGCTCGACCAGCTGCATCACCGCGACCCAGGTAAAGAGCTTCGAGACGGAGCCAGGTCGGAAGAGGGTGCGGTAGGCGTCGACCGGTGTTCGCTCCGATATGTCCTCGTAGCCGTAGCCCTTCGCCAACAGCAGCTCGCCGTTGCGCATGATGGCTACGGTGCCTGACGGACTGCTGTTGTTCTTCATCAACGGCTGTACGACACCGTCGACGAAGGCTTCGACCGCAGCCGCGTCATCTAGGCCCCCGCGTGTTTCCGCGGGAACAGCGTTATCCACACTTGCGGTCGTCGCCCTCGCCAACGTCGCGACAGCCAGCATGCACACACCGAGGACAAACCGACGAGTTCGGTTCATGCCGCAAGCCCCCCTTGGTTCTGTTCTTCGCTAGCGTACAGGAACGCACGGGTCTGCGCGAGTCAGGAGACGGCGGTGAGCGCGCGATAGCGCACTCGATTCGTTTTGTATCGACCGCCGCAGTCGTGGGTGTCCCCGAGGCCGCGGCCACCGGTCAGATGGAGAACCTGGTGAAGGCGGGCGTCATCGACCCGGCCAAGGTCACCAAGACCGCCATAGAGAAAGCCGGCTCGATCGCTTTGCCTGTGCTGACAACCGAGGCAACTCGGAGATCGAGGGCGACCCTCCTGGGTCGCCCCTTTTCGTTGCCGGCTGCGGTCTACAAGTCGACTCTGAAGCTCAGCCCCCCCTTGGTCGAACCAAGCTCGATCGTTCCGCGGTGAAGCTCCACGATCGCCTTGACGAGGCTGAGCCCGAGACCGTGCCCAGGGGAATTGCGATGACTCTCGAGGCGGTAGAAGCGATCGAAGATCTTCTCGCGCTCGGCTTCCGGGATTCCAGGACCGCTGTCCTCGACGAGCAATCGTACGCCTTCTTCTCGAGATTGCAGGGCAATGAGCACGCGCCCCCCTCGTGGGGTGTACTTGATCGCGTTCTCGACGATGTTCGCGACCGCCTGAAAGAGTAGGTGCTTGTCACCCTGGACCGCGAGATCCGGCGCGACTCTCTTGGAAGTAGCAACGCCTTTCTCGGCAGCGAGCGGCTCGTAGAGCTCCGCCACGTCTTCGACGATCAAAGAAAGGGACACCTCCTGGAACGCCCGCTCGACACTGCCGGACTCGATGCCTGAGATCCTGAGCAACGCATCGAAGATGCGCAGCATGGCGTTCGAATCCTCGAGGATCAGCTCCACTGCCTGCTCCACCTCCTGCCCGCTGTCTGCCCTGTCGCGCAGTGCCTCCAGGCGAGTCTGCATCCGTGTCAACGGTGTTCGCAGGTCATGGGCGATGTCATTCGTAACCTGCCGGCTCGATTCGAGCAACTCCGCGATCCGGTCGAGCATCGCGTTCAGGTTCAGAGCGAGACGGTCGAACTCGTCACCTGACCCATCGGTAGGGATCCGCAGTGTGAGGTCTCCTTCGCGAATGTCTCTGCTGAGCGCGTTGAGACCCTCGAGTTTGCTACCTACGATCCGGGTCAGAACGATCGCCCCGAGCAGACCCAGTATCGACATGAGCGCTGCCGACGCGACGAGCGTTCCACGCACGAACTCTCGAATCTCCTCCATCTCGGGTGCCATCAAGACGATCATCAAGCTCCACCCCTGGGATAGCTCTTCGATCAGGAACACTGCGTCGTCGACTTCGCCCGGTCCAGGCGAGCGCCCCCCGGGCCTCTGCCGGCGGTCGAACTGCCGCGGAAAGTCGATGACAATCCTCCCCCGCGCCGCGACCGCGCTTTGCGGAAACTCCGCACGGAGCATGCTCTCGGGTAAGCGACTCGGCGCACCAGCAATCGGCTCGTGGTTCTCGTCGAAGAGCACGTAGATATCTCGCGAGCGCGGGTCCAGCCGCGCGCGCTCGTTGATCTCCTCGATCAGCGCCTCGGACCCGAGCTCCTGGTAGAAGCTCGTCACATCGAGCATCAAAGCCTCAACGAAGGAGCGAGCCTGGTCTTCGAGGTAGTCCTCGACAATCACGCGGACCAAGAGCCCGATCGCCAGTGTGGAGACGACGAAGATCGCCATGAAGGTCAGAGCGATCCGGAACGAAGTGCTGCGAAGAGCCCTACGGAGAGCGGAGTACATACCCGGCACCGCGCACTGTATGGATGAGCGGCGCATCGAAGCCGCGATCAATCTTCTTTCTCAGCTGGCTGATGTGTTGATCGATCACATTGGTCGTCGGGTCGAAGTGGTAACCCCAGACGCGCTCGAGCAACATAGTGCGCGTGACGACCTGGCCCGGGTGACGCATCAGGTACTCGAGAAGCTGGTACTCCCGTGGCTTGAGCGGAATCCTCTTCTCGCCGCGCTCGGCCTCGCGACTGAGGAGATCGAGACGCAGGTCGCCGACCTTCAGCTCGACCGCCTCGCCGGTCGCCGGAGCGGCTCTCCTGGCAAGCACATGAACTCGCGCTGACAGTTCAGAGAATGCGAAGGGCTTGACGAGATAGTCATCCGCGCCACTGGATAGGCCCGTGACGCGCTCTGCGACGTCTGCCAGCGCGCTGAGGATGAGAACGGGCGTGTGGTCATTGGAGGCTCGCAGAGCCCGCACCACACTGAGGCCGTCGACACCGGGCAGCATGCGGTCGACGATGAGGACGTCCCACGACTTCGACATCGCGAGGTAGAGACCCGCATCGCCGTCTGAGGCGACCTCGACTGAGTGGCTTTCCTGACGGAGGCCGCGGGCGACGAAGTCGGCCACGACCTCGTCGTCTTCGATGACCAGAATGTTCATGACGAGGCTTGGTCCGGTCGAACGAGAGGAGAATCGAGTCCTGGAAGGACCTGCTTGACAAGAAGCGTACTCGACAGCTCACCGAGGGCGCCGCATCCTCGGTCGCCCGGGACCGAGGCCAGCATCAGAACACCCAGGACAGTTTGGCAAAGAGAGTATCGCCCTGGTCCGACGCTTCGCCCCTTTCGGAAGTTCCGGTCTGATAGGCCACCTGAAGGGAACCGAAGGGCGGCATGAAGCGCCACACCCATAGCCCCTGGACGTTGACCTTGTCGATCACTTCGTTGGTCTGCACGAAGAGCTTGAAGAAGTTGTCGGGGTTCAGGAAGTAGCTGGACTCGAGGACGTGAATCCAGGTGGTCTCGCTCTCCGGATCGGGGTCGAGCTCGAGCCTGGTCACCTCGTAGGCGAGGCCGAATCGATCGTTGAAGCTCCACTCGAGCTCGAGGCCGTACAAGCTGAGGTCACTGTCGAAGTTCTCGCCCTTGCCAAAGGAGCCGAAGAGCGCACGACCTTTGCGACTATCCCAACCAACCTTTGCCTCGACCCGCTCGTTACGGAACTCCTTCTCGAACAGCTCGAAACCGTCCGTGTACTCGAGCTCCAGCTCCCACTGGTTGCGGAGAACCATCTCCACTTCCGCCTGCGCCTCCCAGCCTCGCAGTACGTCCTTCTGGCTGGTGTAGCGCTCGTAGTCGGCGGTGGCTTCGATCTTCTCAATCGCGCCACTCTCGACCCAGAAGGTGCGCCTCCACCGCATGTCCCACTCGCGCCGATCATCGTCACGCAAGAAGCCAATCGCATTGATGTCCCTCCGGATCCCTTCGTCGAGGCTGGTGTAGCCGATGTGAAAGTGCGTCGTGTTGCTGTCATAGGCCGGGCGGACGAACCAGGCGAGGCCACCGTCACCCTTACCGTGGATCTCGGTCAGTTGAGCAGTCAGCCCCAGAGTGTCGGTGAAGAACAAGGTGGTGTCGAGACCGACAGATCCCTGCTCTTCGCCCTCGAGCCTCCGGCTGGCGGCGAGTAGCCCCAGGCTCGAACCTCGCGGCAGACTCTGCTGAACCCGCACAACCCCATAGTCGGCGCGGTCCACCCCGGTTCCGGGGTCATCCGAGGCCCGGTCTTCCGAAGTAACGAGTGCCGAATAGCTGGTTTTGCCGACTGTGCCGATGGCTTTGGCACCCCAGGTGATGTCACCGATGCGACGGCTGTTGAACTGGCGGATTCGTTGATCGTAGGTCTCGCTTCCCTCGAGGAAGAACGTTCGTTTCTCCGGCACGCGAAGCTCGAACCGGGAGAGGTTGATCACCTCGACATCCGCCTCGATGAGGGCGAAGTCTGGGTTGATCGTGAGCTCCAGGCCGAGGGAGCTCGAGGGCTTGTACCTGAGATCTCCGCCCACCTCGACGTCACCGTTGCCATCCTCGTCGAGCACCGAAAGAGCGTACGGAATCAGCTGCCACTTCTTGCCCGCGGACTGCTCGAGCTCGAGGCCCTCGAGGACGCCGAAGTTCGAGACTCGAAAACGGTTCTCGGCAGGCGCCGGCCACACGGCGGTCTCGAGCCGAGCTGGGACCGTGCGCAAGAAGCTGACCCCCCAACGCTGGTCCTGCCCGGGCTGGAACCTCAGCGCCTCGAAGGGGATCTCGACCTCGACGATGTAGCGGTCGCCCAGGCGCTGGGCGGCGCTTCTCCAGGCCACGTCCCAGGTGAGATCGACATTGCGACCGTTCTCGGCAATGCGCCCGTCCAACTGCGTCGCGAGAGCATTGACTTGAAACAGGTAGGCAGAGCGCCTGTCGAGAAAGGTGTCGAGCATGACGGCCACTGAGTCGTCGCTGCCGAGTTCGCCGTCGCGAGTCGTTACCGCGGCGGCAAAGGGGTACGCGTCTGCGGTGTAGGCGACAAACGCCACGTAGAGTGCCGACTCTGTCTGCGCGAGATGGATCGTCGTACGCAGAGGGGAGGGCTGGCCTTTCTCGGGGTCGAACTGGACCAAAGGCTGGTCCAGAACTGGGTCGGGCCACTCGCCTTCGGCGATCACACCGTCGATGCCAGGCGCACCGCCAACAGACGCGATCGCAAGCCCTGGCCGCTCCTGGGCGCCAGCTGTGGGCGCGAGAAGAACCAAAAGGAGGACGGCGACGACTGCCTGCTGAGCTCTGGCTGGGCGTCGGCTGTTGGAGAAGAAGGCAGAAAGCAGAGACATGTCAAGTCACCGTGAACTGCCCCATCATGCCTAGATCTTCATGCTCGAGGATGTGGCAGTGGTACATGTACGGGTACTGGTCGGTGGCCCGGTGGTCGAAGCGGACCATGAACTCGGTGCTGTTGTTGACCCAGACGGTGTCTTTCCAGCCGGCGTTTTCCTCCGCCACTGGTTTCCCATCCTCTGACAGCACCAGAAACGAACAGCCGTGAACATGGAACGGGTGGTGGCCATCGTCGTTCTCCACCCGCCAGAGTTCCCACTCGCCCAACCGCACGCGCTCGTTGATGACGCTCATGTCCATTGTCTGTCCGTTGATCCCCATGGACATGCTTGGCATGATCGAAGCGCGCCGCACACGACCGCGCCCGTCGCGTTCGCCCATTCCCATGTCTAGCGCAAATCGTCGCTCGCGCCGCGCTTCGTGAGGAGACGGCCGAACGATCTTGTTCATGCGGGTGGGCAGATCACCGCGAAAGGCCGGTCGCTGGGGATCGACCTGGAGCTCCAGGATCTCAAAAGTATCGTTCATGCCGCCGGCCCAGAATCCCCGGCCACGCTCTTCGTTCCGGCGGTTGCGCTCTCCGCCTCGCCGGTCGCGACCACCGTCTCGGCGATCGCGGTCCCGGTCGCGCGTCTCACGCCGGTCGACGGACTCTGTCGGACCGCTCACCAACATGGCCGAGCGGCCACTCGAGAAGTCGACGACGATCTCGCTCCGCTCGCCCGGCACCATGATCAGTTCGGTCAAAGGCACGGGGGCTTCGAGAAACCCGCCATCGGTGGCGATCTTGTGAAACGTACGATCGTCATCGAAACGGAGCCGGTAGAAGCGAGCGTTGGATCCATTGAGAATCCGGAGCCTTACCAGACCGGCCGGAACCCGAAGAAGCGGATCAGAGATTCCGTTGACCGTCGTCACCTCGCCCAGGAACCCGTCTTCCTCGTCAGCATCTTCCAGGGAGTAGACAAGACCGCCCCGCCGATCGAGAGTGCGATCCTGAATGACGACCGGTATGTCGTCGACTCCATAGGTGGCAGGCAACGGCAGGTCATCGCTGTTCTCATCGTCGATGATGAGAAGCCCGGCCAGACCGCTGTAGACCTGCTTGCCGGTCCTGCCATGCGTATGCGGGTGATACCAGGCGGTAGAAGCCTCTTGCCGGATGGGCAGAACTGGTGACCAGGTTTCGCCGGGTGCGATCTCCTGCTGTGGACCACCGTCCACTTCCCCGGGTACATGGAGGCCGTGGCCGTGGACCGCAATGGACTCAGACAGGCTGTTTCGGTAGACGAATGGCACGTCCTGTCCGGTACGCATACGCACCGTCGGCCCCAGACAAGGCCCGTTGAACCCCCAGGTCGTTGACTTGATTCCCGGGAGCATCTCCCATTGCCCAGCCTGCATCGTGAGCTCGACTGGGCGACCGCCCCGAAACCAAAGGAGCTCAGGAATCGGCAACTCCCTCTTGCGACGGCCATTGGCCGACGTAGAACAGCCTCTCGGTAGCGCGGGGACTGCCAGCCCCACCCCCGTCAACATCCAGGCGCCGAGACCGAGTCCGCGTTTTAGAAAGGCTCGTCTCTCCATCACATCTCCCTTGGATCGGTCGTCTCGCTGGCCTACCTGGGACAACGCTCTTTCTGTTCGGCGCTGCTCCCATTCGTGCTGAACCAGCTTCCCGACCGAGAGTAGCCGGCTGATCTGAAGCGCAAGTGGCCTGAACATGAATTTCTCTTCAGGCAGTCCATCGGAGGGCCCTGAGCGTGGTCCGAGTGCACGGCGTCCGGCCATCGGAGCGCCAGCCAGGAGGCCGTGAGCCGGTGCCATGACTCACTGCTCTCGTGCCCGAAGAGTTGCCGCTCCGCGGTGGCAGGGGCCACGTCCGTTGGCGCAAACGTTACGGGCACTGGTGCCCACGGCCCGTCAAGACCCCAACAAGAAAGCGCCTCTTAGCGTCGTGGACTGCTCTGGCATCGCCATTGCTCTCGCTCCCTTCATGCGACCTCGTGCGAGGCCGCCGCTGCCAGCGCCGCAATCACCCAAAGGGAGTGAAAACACCGATGAGAGCCACGACACGACTTCTCCTTTTTCTCGGCGCGGTGAGCGCGCTGGTCGCCAGCGCCGGGCAGGAGGCTGGCGCCAGCACCTTTGTGGACATGAAGTTCAGCGACATCGTCCAGCGCGCCGAGATGGTCGCCCTGGGAACCGTCACCTCGCTGCGCACTGTCAGCCGGGGCGAGGCGACCGAAGACGAGACCAGCCAAAGCGACGAGAACCAGCCGCCCCGAGACGACGGCAGCGCAGCCGACGGCCCTTCCGCCGACGCACCGGAGGCCGACACCGCAAGAAGCCCCCGGGTACTCGCCGAGACCGCCACCCCCCAGGCACTCGCTACCGAAGGCGGCCGCATGTTGTTCACCGAGGTCACCTTCGAGGTCGAACGTTCGGTTCTCGGCGAGGCGCCACGCACCTTGACATTCCTTATCGCTGGCGGCAGCGACGGCGAGACCGAAGTCATCGTGCACGGCCTGCCGACCTTCGAGCTCGGCGCTCGCTACCTGTTGTTCATCGACCCCAGCTTCCGCGATACCGCCAACCCGATCGTCGGTGCTAACCAGGGCTTCTTCCGCGTCGCGGAAGGACCGGCGGGAAAAGAGCGGCTCATTACCTACAACGGCGACGTCGTGGTCTCCATCGACGACCAACAAATCACGGTTCAGTACGACCCCGAGTTCAATCGCCGCGTGCTTCCACAGCTCGCCGACGGACCTACCCCTGACGACGCAAGGAGCACCCGCACCAACGCCATCAGTCCCGCTCTCGCGCGCTACTGGATGGCCGAGGACACACCCCTCTCGGTGGACGCCTTCATTGCGGCCACCCTTAGCGCCGAGGAGGCAGCACAATGAACCGTTTGAGATCCACTGACCATCTCCGCTATCGCCTGTTGGCTCTCGTCGCTCTAGCAACCATCGCCACCAGTGTCCAGGCGCAGGTGATCAACAACTACTGGCCCGACGGCGACAACATCGTCATGGACGACGTGCTCTTGCCGGCCGCCAGCTGGAGTGCCCCTGCTCAGGGCGAGATGGCCGAGTGGAACTACGTCGACACATCGAACAACTCCCATCCCTTCCGCATCTCGAACAGCCCGCAGTTCAGCTTCGGTGCCGATGACGGTGACAACACCATCGGCTTCCTCGGCGAAGCCGGCTTGAACAGCGAGTACGGCCTGTCGTTTAGCAACGCCCTCGCCTGGGCGGTGTGCTGGAAGAGCTTCTGGTCGGGCCGCTACAACGAGTGCGACGTGATCCTCGACTCGGGCAGGAGCTGGAGTCTGTCACCACACGACAGCACCTACTTTCGCTCCACCGTCCTTCACGAGCTCGGTCACGTGCGCGGCCTCGGCCACTACAACGCCTGGCAGTCGATTGAAAACAGCGGCCAGAGCAAGCACCTGCGTGGCGAGACCACCTACATGGTCGACCGCAACGGAGTGCGCGCCAACGCCACCAACGTCTCGGAACGCGATTTCGCGATCTACAACAAGTGGCACAACGGCTCGGTTCCGCGCTGGATGAAGATGTCACCCACAACGATTCGCGAAGGTCAGCAGCTCAGTATCGACAACATCTCGGTCGAGAACAAGGGCACCCTGGCGTTCGGCTCGACCCTGACCTTCGGCGTCTATCTGTCGACCAACACCATCATTTCCACCGCTGACCAACGCATCAGCAGCGGTTCGTGGGGCTCCTACAGCACCAACACCGCGTCGACGTTCGACTGGACGGCCACCATTCCGACGCAGTCGGACTGCTCGACTCGCTATGTCGGCGGCATTGTCGACTACAACGGTGCGTGGACGGAACGCTACGAGGGCAACAACGCGGTGATCTTCACCAACGGTGATCCCTACGTCGGAAGCGGCAACAACTTCCAGCCCGACGCGCTGACGATTCTGCTCGCCGAGGACTCCTACGAGCCCAACGACTCGCGCGCCGCAGCGCCGACGATCTCGCTGCCGTTCTCCGAAAACGGCCTCACGATCGACCAGGACGCCGAGAACGACTACTTCCGAATGGTCGTGAGCCAGGCCGGCACCATCGACGTTCATGTCGACTTCGCGCATTCACTCGGCAACGTCAACCTGGCGCTCTATAGCAGTGGCGGATCGCTGCTCGCCTCATCGCTCTCGACAACCAACGACGAGAGCCTCTCCTACCATGCACAGCCGGGCACCTACTACGTGCGGGTCTGGGGTACGGGAACTGGCAGCTGCAACCACTACGACATCGACGTGACGTTTGACAAGGACCTCGCTGACCTGACGGTCACCACCCTCAGCGCACCGCGCTTCGGGTTGATCGGCGGCGATATCACTTTCGCCAACGGGGTCAAGAACATCGGCCCGGCCGCGGCGGGCGCTCATCGCGTCGGCTTCTACCTGTCGCAGAACACCATCTGCTCGGGCGCCGATGTGCACCTCGGGAGCCGCAACATCGGGTCGATCACTTCGGGAGCAACCCACGCGGTCTCGACGACCCTGCAGATTCCGCCTGGAACCGTCGAGGGGGCCTGGTACCTATGCGCCTGGGCCGACGACCTGGGTGCCGTCGAGGAGGACTCGAACAGCAACAACAAGAAGTTGAGCGCCATCGTGTTGACCTCGTTGTTCTTCGATCCGTTCGAAACCGGGGACATGACGCGCTGGAGCAGCTCGGTTCCCTAGTCGAACAGAACAATCTCTCCTGGGCCCTTTGGAGACTCCAGGGTCACGGGGAGACGGGCCGGCGGGTGTCTGCATCAGCGTTGTCTTACATCGAGCTGCAGTCACCGCGAGAAACAGCCTGCGAACCGATGCCCCAGCGGGGCACCACCGCACTGTTCTCTCACGGGAAGCACTTGTCGGCCCACCTCTCTTCAGGACGACTCTCTTCAGGAGGACTCCCTTGGAGCCTGTGGTCGCACCGAACTCGGTGTCACTCTCGACCACGGGCTCCAGTCGTAACTGTCGACCGGGTCGTGGCCGGCGAGGCTGCGGTCGAGAGATGGCAGGTCATCAAAGCCCCAGAACAGCTTCCCGTCGACGATCATGGTTGGCACTCCAAATACATCGCGCGCGACGGCCTGGTCGGTGAGTTCCCGGATGCGCGCCTTCGCCTCGGGAGTGTCCGCACGGTGGACGAAGTCATCACCAGGCAAACCGCCTTCGTTCAGCACGTCGCGCACGACTTCTCGATCGGTGATGTCTCGAGACTGTGCCCAGGCTGCGCGCAGAAGAGCCGTCACAGCGTTGTGGCGATCGTCGTCTGCCATTTCGAGGCCGCACACCCGCAGCGCGAGGAGCGGATTGAACGGGTGCGACACCGGAGGTGCCAACGGGATCCCCAGGTCGAGTGCCTTGCGCACCACGTCACGACCCATCCAGCGCCGCTTGGCCGGAATCTCGGCCGGACCGAGCTGCCCCCACGCCTCGAGCAGGCCAGCGAACAGAACCGGAACCGGCCGTAGCGAGCGCTCGTGGCGCGCCGCCACGTCGCCGACCGCCTCCCAGGCCAGGTAGGCGTTGTGCGAAATCGGATCGAAGAAGAACTCGATCGGCTCCTTGCGTGAGCCGTCGACAGCATGCGGAGCAGACGGGGCCATGTCAGGCGAAGTTCGCTTCGAGGTAGCGGTTGATGTCGTCTGACTCGTAGAGCCAGCGCACGCGGTCCTTGCCTGGAGTATCGGGCTCTTCGATGCGTAGACAGGGCACCTGCTTCTTGCCGCCGCCGGCAACCAGCTCGTCAAACGCGGTGCGGCTGCGCTTGATGTTCTTCATCTCGAGGTCGAGACCGAGGCGCCTCGCGGTGCGCCGCACCTTGACGCAGTAAGGGCAGGTCGCAAAGTGATAGAGAGTCAATCGGTCAAGGAGGGCGTCGACCCGGGCCTGCGCCTCGGGGCTGCGCGCTGGCTTAGAAGGTGAAAAGAGATCAAGCAGTCCCATCGTTTCAATCGTTCCTGGCAGTTGAGAGGGAGGTTGGCAGTCGAGCAGCGGCTCTTGGCAACCACCAACCACCACCATTGCCTTCTACGCGTGTGAGTGCATCTCTGGCCTTCTACGCGCGATGGTGGTCGTTTCTTCAGTGCGGCGCCTCGCGACCGGCTCGCGAGCAGCCCGGACTCTCAAGAGCCCGCTCGAGGAAACCTCGCAGAGCGACCGCCTGGTTGTGTTGTTCATCGCGGGCCGAGTAGACCAGAGTGACCGGCCCGCGCTGACTGAGCGCTAGCAGCACCGTCACGACCTCTGGATTAGCCTTCAGTTCATCGTGGTAGCGCTCACAGAACTCGGCCCAGCGCTCCGGCTGGTGCCCGAACCACCTACGAAGATCATGGCTCGGGCCGGCTTCTTTCAGCCACAAAGCGACGGCAGCACGCTCGCGGGTCATTCCGCGCGGCCAGATGCGGTCGACCAACACCCGCTTGCCGTCTTCCGAAGTAGGTTCTTCGTACACCCGCTTGGTCGCTATGCAGTGCGGGAGATTCATGCCGCTTCGGTGAACTGGCGCTCGACCAGCCGCCGGTAGAGGCCGTCGCGGGCCATGAGCTCATCGTGCGGGCCGCTCTCGACAACCTGTCCCCCATCGAGCACGACCACCCGATCGGCCCCGCGCACGGTCGACAGCCGATGGGCGATCACCAGGGTCGTGCGCCCCTTCATCAAACGGTCGAGCGCCTCTTGCACCAGGTGCTCACTCTCGGCGTCGAGAGCCGAGGTCGCCTCGTCGAGAATCAAGATGCGCGGGTCCTCGAGTACGGCCCGCGCAATCGCAATACGTTGCTTCTGGCCACCGGAGAGCCGCACGCCCCGCTCACCCACCATGGTCTCGAAGCCCTCGGTAAACGAGTCGATGAAGACCGTCGCATTGGCCGCTTCGGCTGCCGCTCGCACGTCGGCATCGCTGGCCTCCGGCCGGGCGTAGCGAATGTTCTCGGAAATGCTGGCGGCAAAGAGGACCGGTTCCTGCATCACCGCGGCGATGTGACGACGGAGTGACCGCGGTTCGATCTCTGTGAGGCCAGTGCCATCAAGAGTGATCGAGCCCGCCTGCGGGTCGTAGAAGCGCGGAATCAGGGCAGCCACCGTCGACTTGCCCGCCCCCGACGGCCCCACCAGGGCGACGACCTCGCCGGCAGCGACCTCGAGGTCGAAACCTCGGAGAACCGCTGCGTCGGGTCGCGAGGGATAGCTGAAGTCGACGCCTCGAAAACGAATCGCGCCCTGCACTTCGCCGAGTGCTTCCTCGACCGTCAGGCCGCCACCGCGCTCGAGTTCGCCGCGACTGTCGAGAAGCTCGAAAATGCGTTCCGATGCACCCGAAGCGCGCATGAAGTCGCCATACAGACTCGCCAGTGACCCCAGCGAAATCGCAACGAAGAAGGTATAGAGCAAGAACGCGGTGAGCTCACCAAGCGTCATGCCGCCCGTGGTCACAAGTCGCCCGCCGTACCAGACCACCAACGCCACCGCGCCGTAGCCGATGAAGCCCGCCAGGCCACCGAAGCCACCGATCGCCAGGGCGCGCTTGGCTGCCAAACGGTAGGAGTGATCGACCGCACTGCCGTAGCGCGCCACCTCGCCGGACTCCTGCGAAAACGAGCGTACGGTGCGAATCCCGGCAATCGACTCTTCGGCGATTTCGGTCGAGGCCGCAAGTGCGTCCTGCACCTTGACCGAGATCCTGCGGATCATGCGCCCGTAGAAGGCACCAATCAGAATGCCCACCGGGACAATCAACATCGCAATGCCGGTCAGGCGCGGACTCATCACGGTGAGCAGAATGACCCCGCCGATTGCCGCCAACGCGTGGCGCAGCGCCATCGAAACGTTGACCGTCACCGTGTTCTGCAAGACCGTCGTATCGGCCGACAATCGGTTGGTGAGCTCACCGGTTCGGCGCAGGTCGAAGAACGCAGTGTCTTGGTCGAGAATCGCCTGGAAGAGCTCCGTGCGCAGGTTGGCCACGATGCGTTCACCGGCAACGGTGAAGAGCCAGGAGCGCAGCATCGTAAACACCGACTGCACCGCGAACACCACGATCAGAATCACGGCCAGGGTGTCGAAAGAAAACGGTGTCTCGCCCCCGACCAGATCGTCAACCAGAAACCGTACCGCCTGCGGATAGAGCAAGCCCATCCCCGTCGAGACGAGAAGCGCCACGGTGGCCAGGGAGAGCCGCGCAAGCTCCGGCCGCGCCAGACCGATCAGCCGCCTCAGGTCGAGCCGGGTACGCGACCCCTTGCCGCCACCTCCCCCGCTGCCTGAAGCGTCGTCGGCGAGAGAGCGGGGGCTCTTCTCTCGGTCTTCGCCGTCTGCTGTCGCGCTGTCTGAGATCGAGCTGTCTGCCATAGGAATGCATCTTACGGAAGAGGGCTGCCGGACGTTTCGACGACCCGCGGGTTCGTAAAGGGGTGGCCAGACCCGCAGGCAGTGACTATCCTGCAGCAGAACCCCGTTCCTCCAATTCGAACCTCCCTCCTGAGGAGACTCCCCGATGTCCGTTGAGTTCTACAAGATCCTCCACCTGCTTGCTGCCTTCATGGTGCTGATCTCACTCGGCGGCCTGGCAACCCATGCCGCCAACGGCGGCGGCAGAGACTCCAACAAGGTGCGCGCCCCCCTCTCGGTCCTCCACGGTCTGGGCCTGGTGATCTCATTGGTTGCCGGCTTCGGCCTGATCGCCAAGGTAGGAACCGGCTTCCCCATCTGGGTGATCATGAAACTGGTGATCTGGCTCATCCTCGGCATCGCTCTCATGATTCCCAACCGCGCACCACAGTACGCACGCCTTCTCCTGTGGCTGCTGCCGGTCCTCGGCGGCATCGCAGCCTGGTTGGCAATCGCCAAGCCGTTCCTCTAGAGAGTCCCCTCCACACCCGGGCGTTTCCCGGGCGTTTCCCGGGCAATCGACTGGGGTGGTTCTGGGATTTCGCGGGTTCGCGGGTCGGAATTCGTTGGCCGCTCTCTCTGTTCGGCAGGGACGATGAGGGTTAGACGTCTTGCAGCCGCTCTTCTTCGAGCCTCTCTGTTCCTGTCAGCGAGTGTCGCGATCCTGGTCGCCACTGGCCCCACAGGGGCCGCGGAGAGTGAGCGCGGCGATGCCATTCGCATCCTGCCGATCCTCGACACGGGTGGCACACACCTCGAGGTGCGCACCCTGGTTCTCGACGCGGAGACCGCCACAGTGCACTTCACCCTCGACCGTGAGAAGGTCGGCCGAGCTGTTCGCCCGCCCTTCTCCGCCAAGGTCACTCCCGCGGTTCCCGCCCGCGCACAGCTGTTGCGCGTCGAGGCCCGCAACGGGTCAGGAGAAGTGCTCGGCTGGGATGAAACGACCCTTCGACCACCGCCACGACCCTTTCGAGCGGAGGTCACGGGAATCGATGCAACCGAGGGCGGCGATCGGGTCACCGCCCGGGTAACCGTGCCACGTAACGCAGAGCTCTCTGAAGTGGCGTTTCGACTGCGCGATGAACCCATCGAGGTCATCTCCAGCGAGCAACTCAGCGTGGGGCCGGAAGGCGTAGCGACCGCGGGGACCTTGATCCCACCGGGCGAGCGTGCGGCTGACGACTGGGTCCAGGTCGAGGCCACTCTCGCCGACGGTCGCAAGGTCGAAGACGTGGAGCTCTTGTCGGCGACACAGTTCGAGGACCGCCTGGACGTCCATCTCGTGCAACTCCAGGCGCTGGTGCTCGACAGGCGCGATCTACCTGTTCTCGGCCTCGAGAAGACGGACTTCGCGCTGCGCGGCAAGAACATGCCACCGATCGACAGCGTGCGACCCGCCGAAGCGGTGCGGCTGGTTCTCGGTCTCTCGGTCGACTCCTCGGGCAGCATGCAACGCATCTGGCCGGCCACCCGGGAGGCCGCGACGAAGTTCCTCGGCAAGACGCTGCGCGCTGGTGATCGTGGTTTCCTGGTCGACTTCGACTCGGGCCTCCGCCTGGTGCAAGAAACCACCGACGACCGCGTGGCGCTCGAGAGCGCGCTCGAACAGCTCGAGCCCGAGGGTGGCACCGCTCTCTACGACTCGATTCTCTTCTCACTCCTCCAGTTCGAGAATCAACCCGGCCGGCGCGGCCTGGTGGTGATCACTGATGGCGTCGACGGCGCGAGTCGGGCGGCGCCGCAGCAAACCGTCGAACTGGCGCAACAGATGGGCGTGCCCATCTATGTCCTCGTGCTCCGCCAGGGTGGTGCCGCCGGGGCCGGTCCACCAGGAGGTAGCCGACCGGGGGGACCACAGCGCGGCACGCCCGGTAGCGGCCCTGGGCCGGGCGGCTATGCCGCCGAGTTTCAGGCAGCGATCCAGGAACTCCACCTGTTCACCGAGCCAACCGGCGGCCGGCTGTTTCGAGTCGGCTCACCGGCCCAGGTAGAAGACGCCCTCGAACAGATTCGCCTCGAACTGCGCGCCCAATACCTCCTGACCTACTACGCCACCGAACGACCAGAACCGGGTCGCGTTCCAAAGGTTCAGGTACCGGACCGCAAGGTCAAAGTGCGCACCACCTATGCGGCTGATCAAACGCAGTAGGCAACGGCCTACCCAGCTACTAGAACGACCAGCGACCGGCAGCCCACAACGTGAGCGGGACGGAACCGTACTCGCTGCCAGGCACCGGTGAACCGCCTCCGGTGAACCGCAGATCATCATCGCCGGCCCCGACGTTGGCTCCGAAGAGCACGCTGGTGTTGTCGCTCGTCGACCACTCGCCCGAAAGCTGTAGCAGAACCGAGTCGTCGCGCAGGTTCCCCAACAACGACGACGACAGGCGAACCAACGGATGCGCCTGCCAGCCGAGTCCGGAGGCGGCATAGAGCGCTCCCGGCGATGTCACTTCACCGCGCCGGAACCGATCGCTGGTGGCCACGGCGACGTAGCCCGCCGGGTCACTCACTCCAAAGCCGTTCCAGTGCACTTCGCTGGTCCACGACCAGTACGCGCTGAGCTGGCGGTCGTGGCCGATCGTCGCGCGCACGAAGGAGCGATGGTCTGGGTCGGTCAGGTCGCTCTCGTCCGGGTCGGTATAGGCGACCTCGGTGCGCAACAGCGAGCCCGCCACATCGGCGGTCAGGAAGAGCCCAACGACCAGATCGTCCTGGAAGCTCCCCAGCATGCCACCCCAGTCGAAACGCCCGCTGTGGAAACGTGCCAAGGCCGCCAGCGACCCCGCCTCGGGAAGTTCCTCGCCGTGCGCCGCGGCGATGACCTCGATCTCCGAGAAGTCGCCCGTCGCGATCGTCGCGCGCAGCGCATCGACCCCGGGTTTGTAGTCTCGGTCGATGCGCTGGGGTGCGAACGGTGCGAACAGATCGAGCACCGGCCAGAAGTAGTTGACCCCCCAGGTCACCGCTTGCCGACCGAGGGTCAGGCGGTAGCGCGGCCGCTCCAGGCGAACGTTGAACCGATCGACGGACAGCACGCCGAGGGCATCGGACTCCTCGAGGACAGTATGGTCGAGATCGATGGCGTGGCGGGTGCCGCCGGTCACCGTGGAACGGCCGCCATCGAACCCACGCCGGGCACTGATGCCCTCGGCGAAGGTGGCATCGAAGAGACCGTGCGCTTCGAACGACCAGCCGCGACCCAGAGAGTCGATCGCATCACGTTCGTAGCGCAAGCGAAAGAGCACAAGCTCCAGGTCTTCGCCAGAACCCGGTTGATTCTCGGTGCTCTGAAAGACGTAGGCCCGCAGGTCGCCGCCCACCAGCGTTGAGACCTCCGTCGGTTCCTCGGCGCCCACCGAGGTGGCACAGAGGCCCAACAGGAGCGCGACGACAGGCGCCGCCCAGGGAACTCTACGAGCGGCGGGTGTCAGACTCGATACGACCATCGACCATCTTCAGAATGCGACCCGCGCGCTCCATGACCCGGGGATCATGGGTCGAGAACAAGAAGGTCACGCCGTGCTCCCGGTTGAGGGTCTGCATCAGGTCGAGAAGGGCAATCGCAGTCTCCGAGTCGACGTTCGCGGTCGGCTCGTCGGCCAGGACCAGAGCCGGCTCCGCGGCGATCGCCCGTGCGATCGCCACCCGCTGCTGCTGGCCACCCGAGAGCTCGTTGGGTTTGCGGTCCTCGAGCCCTTCGAGCCCCACCTTTGCCAGAAGGCCTAGAACTCGCGCGCGGCGCTCCTCTTTCGACTGGCCCTGCACCCACATCACCATCTCGGCGTTCTCATAGGCGGTGAGAACCGGCATCAGGTTGTAGGCCTGGAAGACGAAGCCAATGCGGTCGCGCCGGAGCCAGCTGAGCTCGCGCCGCGAAAGCCCGGTCAGGTCCTGGCCTTCGAAGACGATCCGTCCCGAGGTTGGCCGGTCGAGCGCACCGATGAGATTGAGTGTGGTTGTCTTGCCCGAGCCCGAAGGCCCGCAGAGAGCGCTGAACTCTCCCGGCTGAATGTCGAGCGTTACCCCGCGCACGGCGGGTACCAGGACCTTGCCGCGACGGTAGGTGCGCACGACGTCGTGGAGCTCGATGATCGGCACATCGTGTGCCGCTGGTTGAGTCGCTTCCTGGGTCGCAGGTTTGTTCATGAGACGTCTCTCGGGTTCTTTTGCAGTCAAGCTTCAGATCGGGTCCAGTTCACACGATGCGAAGGGTTTCCGCCGGGTCGACGCGTCCCGCGCGCCAGGCCGGATAGAGCCCGCTGGCGAGAACCGCCAGAAGCGCTGCGAGAACGATCAGGGCCAGGCTCTGCGGATAGATCCCGACCTTGAGGGCGGTCGGCATGGCAATACCCGAGATGTCGACACCGTCTTCCATACCGACCATCGCCGAGATGTCGATGCCATGTATTGAAAGGTAGCGGTACGGCAGGAACGTCACCATGGCACTCGCCGCCAGGCCCACCATCGCCAGCCAGGCGCTTTCGAGCATCACCAGTTGGAAGAGCTTGCCCGGTGCCCAGCCGATCGCCCGCATGATCCCGAACTCGCGCAACCGCTCCATGACGCTCACGAACAGCGTGTTGAAGATGCCCGCCGCCACCAAAACGGCGATCAGAATCGAGCTCGCGATGCCGCCACCGACCTTCGCCGCCACGAAGCTCGCCAGGCCGGGCTGCATCTCTTTCCAGGTCGAAGCAGAGGCCGCCATTGGCAGGTCGCGGCCCAACCGCTCGGCCACCGCAGCGCTTCGCCGATGGTCGCCCAGAAACACCGCCAACTGGCTCGCTTCGTCGGCGTCGTAGCCGAGTACCTCGCGCACCGCATCGATCGGCAAGAGGCAGAAGCCGGCGTCGACTCCCGGCGAACCGGTCGCCACAATGCCCGAAAGGCGCGCCAGCCCGCTGGTGATCTCGCCGCTCTTGTCCGACAGGGTATAGACCACCCGATCGCCGAGCTCGACGTCAAGGCGTTCTGCCAGGTCGCGGCCCAACAAAATGCCGCCATCGCTGGCACTCTCGAAAGCTTCCCCCTCGGCAAGCGCGTCGAGAATCGCCAGGGTCCCGGCATCCTCGAGGCTCGGGTCGTAGGCAATGAACCCGGCCCCCTGGCTCTCGGCGGCGGTCGCCAACATGGTCTCGCCAGAGATGCGCGGTGTGGCGTTCTCGACCTCGGCGTCGGCGAGGACCTGCCGACGAAGCGCAGTCACCTGCTCGACGGTCAACGCGAGACTCGGAGCATCGAGCGCCTCGCTGTGGCGCACCGTTACGTGACCGGCACCCATGCGCGCCGCGAGGTCGATCATGTCGGCCCAGTTACGGTCTTGCATCGCAGCGGTGAGAACCGCCAGAAACACGCCGAAGACAATCGACACCAAGGTGATCGCGGTCCGACGGCGGTTGCGCCACAGGTTGCGCCACGCGAGAACGATCATGCTGCTTCCGTTCCTAGCCATGGGAACTCCTTTCCGGTTCGGGCCAACCCGTTACTGATAGCGCATTGCCTCTACGGGTGAAATGCGCGCCGCCTTGAGGCCGGGGTAGAGAATCGCAACAAACACCAGGAAGAGCAGCGCCAGAACTGGCGCGACGAACGTCACGGCGTTCGTCACCGGGAACCACAGCGCCTCCAGTCTCACCCCTTCGAACGAGAAGTCCATCAACCCGCTGACATCTAGCCCTTTGCGCGCGTAGTGGAGGCAGAGAGGGACCGCCAGGGCGAGGCCAAGGCCAATCGCCACGAAGGTCTGCAGGAGGCCTTCTAGAAAGATCATGCGCAGGAGCTGACTCGGAGACACCCCGATCGCCTTCATGACCCCGAGCTCACGAATGCGTTCGAAGACCGCCATCAGCATGGCGTTCAAGATCAAGATCGCAATCGCGAAGTAGATGACGGCATAGGCAATCGCCATCGCCTGAGTGGTGGTGTCGAGATAGGTGGCCAGGGTGGGAGCAAGGCGTCGCCAGTTGCGCACCTCGAGGCCGTCTTCGGTTGCAGAAAAAGCCCGCGACGCTCCCGCGATGCGCGAGATCAGAGCGGTTGCCTCTTCGAGATCGGAGCCAGGAGGCCTACGCACCACGAGGCGATGCGCGCCCTCTTCGAGCCAGAAGAAGTCGCGAAACGCTGGGGCCGGCAAGAAGACACCGGCACGGTCGATGCCGTCGCTGACCAGTTCGAGGATTCCTCGCACCGTGTACAACTCATTGGCGGTACTGCCATCGGTCGCCTGACCGAGGAGGATGAGCTCGTCACCGACGGTGAGCTCGAGCTTCCTGGCGAGGCGCGAACCGATGACCGCTCCCATCGGATCGTCGGGAGAGAGCCAGGCGCCCGCTTCGGTGCGCTCACCGATCGTCGAGACCGACGCGTCGCGGACGAGATCGATGCCGGTGACCATCGCCCCAGCCGAGGTCGTTTGCGAGGCCGCCAGAGCGCCACCCAGAAGCCGCGGGGACACCCGGTAACCGGCGCTCTCGAGCTCTCTGGTCAGGCCATCGGGTTCGGCGATGACGGTGTAGAGCGACGGACGCTCACGGTAGTCGCTGGCATGAATCTGAACGTCACCCATCTCGACCTCGAGAATGGTGTTCTCGAGGTCGCGCAGCATACCCTGCATGAAGCCGGTCCACAGCACCATGACGAACAGCGCCAGAGTCATCGCCGCGATGGTCACCAGCGAGCGCCGCGTGTTGCGCCACACATTGCGCCACGCCATCTGCATCAGGCGAATCATCGTTTGAGCGCTTGCAAGGTGAAGGTCCGCGGCGGCAGATCGACATCGAACTCGAGCTCCTCGTAGACGATCTCGGTGTACTCCCCGGAGCCGTCGGCGGGCTCGACCCGGGTTTGCCGGGGCAGCCGACGGCCGCCGAAGTCCCGGATGTCGCTGTAGGTCATGGTGCGCCTCAACGCACCGTCTTCGCCAAAGAACCGCGTCGCTCGAATGAGCTCATCGCTGGCGGCAATCTCGAGCTCGACCTTGCCCCACACCACCGGCGCGTCCTCGTGCGGCACGCACGCGATGCGGTAGTTGCCGTCGTTCACTTGCGGTTGGAGGTCGTAGGTGCAGTCGTAGTCATCCGCAAAACGCACCGCGCGCACCAGGTCGTCGTTGGTGATGTGACTGCCCATCCAACCGGCCGACATCATCGACGCAGGCACCCGAATGGTGCGGTCAACCTTCGGCAGGTAGTTCCAGATGTCCTGGCCGACCTTGAGTGTCGCCGTGCCGCGTTCACGGGCCGGCGAAGTGATCTCGACCAGGGTTTTTTCCTGGCCCTGGGATGCCACCTTCATTGCGATCTCGCGCGTCCACCGCTTCGTCTTGACGGTCATGCGCATCGAGCCGCGGCTCGAGTCGCCGCGCGTCAGGTCGTCGACACCATTGAGAAGGCGGTCGAGATCCGGCGGCTGTGCTGTGGCCGATGCGGCCAGCAGAGACCAGAGCACCAGCAGGCTCACGCCGCCGAGAAAGACCAGAATGGGGTGAGGGCTGTTCTTCTTCATACCGTGATCTCCGCGAGCGCCGGCCGTCGTTCCACGCACTCCGCGAGGAGCCCGTCGATCAGAACCGTGCTCCAGAGTTGGGCGAACCGGGGGACCGAGAGTCCGCCACGGGTTTCTTCCTTGACGAAGAATCCCGCAGCCTCCATAACCGCAATCAGAAGGGCCGCCCGCTCTTCGAGTTCACTCTCTTCGAATCGCCCCGGCGCCGCCTCCTGGAGGAGGACCGTCAGGAACTGAAGACGCGCCCGGCGACTCTGCTCGACGAGGTCTGGATCGAGCTCGTCGATCACCATCGAAACCTCGCGATCGCCAGACAAGAGGCGCGATGTGATGGGCATCTCGGAGGCCATCTCGACAACGCAGGCGACATAGACGCGCAAGCGCTCGACAGGATCGAGCTGTGGCGAAAAAGCCGGGCGTATGCGGCCGAGGTAGCGCCCCTTTTCTTCAACGACCGCCTGCATCAAGAGGTCTGCCTTGGAGGTGAAATGCAGGTAGACCGTGCCCTTGGCGACCTGGGCTCGCTCGGCAATCTCATCGACACTGGTCTTACGGTAGCCCCGCTGGACGAAGAGCTCGGTGGCAGAAGCGAGAATGCGGACCGCTTTGGGGGAGCGACCCTCTTCGCCTGGCTTGGCAATCAGCGAGGCTGCAGCGACGTCGAACGCCTCTCGTAGATCGTCGAAAGAAACCGGCATATGACCATTTTGACCGTTTCAGTCATTTTGTCAAGAGGCAACAAGAAGAAGCCAGAATCTCCCCCGTCGGACCCGACCAGCCCATAGCATCGGGACCCAGGTTTCTTTCTACCCCCTCACCTCTCCCCGGGCTGTCGATGTTCCTCCCCCTTCTCCTTCTAGTGCCCATGGCTTTTCTCGCGCTGGTCGCGTTTCTCCTCCTGCGCCGCTTCCTCGTCGGGCCGGACCTCTCCCAGTACGACCTACCAGCAACCGCACCAGCGACCAGCCGCACCGAACCGAGCCCCGAAGTCGAAGAGGTCGAAAACCTGCTCAGGCGACTCGGCGAAGAGATGGGGCCGCTCACCTCGCGCGGGCGCTTGAAGAGGGTACGCAAGCTCTTTGACGACGGCTTCGGCTTCACCAAGCCACCAGCCGAACTGGGGGTCGAGGTACGCGAGGTCTCGCTTCCCGGGAACCAACCCGAGGCCATCCGGGGCGAGTGGGTCATCGCGCCTGACTACGACCCGAAGCGGCGTCTCCTCTACCTGCACGGCGGAGCCTTCTTCATCGGCAGCCCGCGCAGCCATCGCGCGGTGACCTCGGCACTCGCCCGGCGCACCGGAACCGCGGTGTTCGCAGTCGACTACCGGCTGCTTCCCGAGGCGACCCGCAAGGCAGGCATCCGCGACTGCCAAGCGGCCTATCGTTGGTTCCTCGATAACGGGCCCGATGGTCCGGGACCGGCCGAAGAACTGTTCATCTCGGGCGACTCAGCGGGCGGCAACCTGGCGCTCATGCTGATCGCCTGGGCACGCAATCAGAACCTTCGAGCCGTGAACGCGGCGGCAGTGATCGCTCCCGCCACCGACGGTAGTCTCACCTCGCCGACCATTCGCGAGAACCTCGAGACCGACCTTCTCCTCGGCCGCCTGTTTCGACTGCTGCGCCTCTTCCCGCGCACTTTCGTGCTGTGGAACATCATGCTGCTCACCCGCATGCATCCCCGCAACCCGCTCCTTGCACCGCTCGAAGGAACTCTCTCGAACCTGCCGCCAACTCTCGTGCACGCGAGTGAATCCGAGATCTTGCTCGGCGACGCCCGCCGGTGGGTCAACAAGGCGCGCCAGGAGGGAACCGAGGCCACGCTCCAGACCTGGCCGGGCCTCCCCCACGTCTGGCACGTCTTCAACCCCCAGCTCCCTGAGGCCGACGAAGCGCTAGCGGAGATCGCCGCCTTCTTTGCCCGACACGGAAACCGCGAACAAGACGACCGCGACACCCCGACCCTCGCCAGCGCTTCGGCCTAGGAGCCCAGTGGAGAGCGATCCCGTATAGTGGCGCGAACCCCCTTTGGTGCCATCAGGAGACTCTCATGAGGACGTTCCCTCGACCGCTTCATCTGCTGTGTTCGCTCTTCGCAGTCGCCACCCTCATCCTCACAGCGTACGCCTGCATTCCAGTCGACGGGCAGGAGACCAAGCGCGCCGGCGCCGCCTACGAGATCGATCAGGACGCCCTGGTGGCTGCCGCCGCGCGGCCTGGTGACTGGCTCTCCTATGGCCGCACCTACAAGGAACAACGCTTCTCGCCGCTCGATGAGATCAACGACCAGAACGTCGGTGATCTCGGCATCGCCTGGGTCTACGAAACCAACACCACCCGCGGCCTCGAAGCGACGCCGCTGGTCGTCGACGGCGTGCTCTACACGACGGGATCCTGGAGCCGCGTCTACGCGCTCGACGTCGTGTCGGGCGAGCCGCTCTGGACCTACGACCCTGAGGTCGAAAAGAAGTGGGCGATGACCGCCTGCTGCGACGTGGTCAACCGCGGCGCGGCGCTCTACAACGGCAAGGTCATCTTCGGTGCTCTCGACGGTCGGTTGATTGCGCTCGACGCCGAAACCGGCAAGCCCGAGTGGGAGACCAAGACCACCGACCAGTCCGAGCCCTACACCATCACCGGCGCACCGAGGGTCGTCAAAGGGAAGGTTCTGATTGGTAACGGCGGCGCCGAGTACGGCGTGCGCGGCTATATCTCGGCTTACGACGCCGATAGCGGCGAGCTCGCCTGGCGCTTCTACACCGTGCCCGGCAACCCCGCCGACGGCTTCGAGAACGAAGCCCTCGAGATGGCGGCCGAAACGTGGAAAGGCACCTGGTGGGAAAACGGCGGCGGCGGAACGGTCTGGGACTCGTTCGTCTACGATCCGGAGCTCGACCTGCTCTACGTTGGCGTGGGCAACGGTTCGCCCTGGAACCAGAACCTGCGCAGCCCGGGCGGTGGCGACAACCTGTTCTTGTCTTCGATCGTCGCGCTCAGGCCCGACACCGGCGAGTACGTCTGGCACTACCAGACGACCCCCGGGGACACCTGGGACTACACCGCCACGCAGCCGATCATTCTCGCCGAGCTGCCCATCGACGGCATCGTCCGCAAGGTCCTCATGCAGGCCCCCAAGAACGGTTTCTTCTATGTGCTCGATCGCGAAACCGGTGAGCTCATCTCGGCCGAGAAGTTCGTCCAGGTGACCTGGGCGAGCCACGTCGACAAAGACACGGGGCGCCCCGTCGAGCTTCCGGGAGCACGCTTCGTCGACGAGACCACTGCGGTCTTCCCGGGACCACTCGGCGGCCACAACTGGCATCCCATGGCCTTCAACCCGCAAACCCAGCTGGTCTACATCCCGGCCATGGAGATGTCGGCTTTCTACGTGCCTGATGAGGAGTACGAGGTCAGGGAAGGTCAGTGGAACCTCGGCATCCGCGTCGCGGAGCCGGAAGACATTCCGCAGGCGATTCTCGACACGATTCCCGGCGCAACGGCCGAAATGGTGACCGAGGACATCCCGACGGAGATGCTCTCGGGGCACCTCCTGGCCTGGGACCCGGTCAACCAGAAAGAAGTCTGGCGTGCGCAGTACGACATGCCGTGGAGTGGCGGCGTGCTCACGACGGCGGGCAATCTGGTCTTCCAGGGCACGCCGCACGGTCTGCTCAAAGCGTTCCGCGCCGACACCGGCGAGCAACTCTGGGAGAGCTACACCGGGAGCGGCGTTGTCGCCGCACCGATCACCTTCTCAGTCGGCGGCAAGCAGTACATCGCGGTGATGTCGGGATGGGGCGGTGCCTTTGGCGTCGTCGGTTCGAAATCGGCCCGCAAGGCGGTCAAGAACCAGGGTCGCATTCTGGTCTATTCGCTCGGCGGCGACGGCATCGAGCCGGAACGGACCGCAGAACCCAAGGTCGAGCTCACCAAAATCGAGCACGACTCCACCGAGGCCGACATCACAGCCGGCAGGCGCCTGTTCAATACCTACTGCCTGGTGTGCCACGGCTACGGTGCCACCGGTGGTGGCATGTACGCCGATGTGCGTGCCTCGGCACCGCGCATCTTCGCCAACTACGAAGACATCGTGCTCGAAGGCCGGCGCGTCGAGCGCGGCATGCCGGCATTCAAGGGCGAGATCACTCCTGAGGAACTCGACGAAATCAAGTCGTACGTCCTCTATCGGCGCGATGCCTGGATGGCCGAACTGGCAGCAGAAGCGGCCGACGACTGAGGCTAGTGATGCCGGACACAGGCGATGGTCTGCCCCGGGCCCCTTCCGGCTACCGGCTCTACGAGTTCGAAGACCCCTTCGAAGACCATGTCGGCCCGCTGTGGTTGCGACGCGAAGACAAGAAGATCTCGTTTGCATTCCGCGCCGAGGCCAGGCACACGAACACCGGCGGCACCGTGCACGGCGGCATGCTGATGACCTTCGCTGACTTCGCGCTCTGTGCAACCGCCTGCGGTGAGCTGGTCGAGAGTGAGCGCTGTGTCACAGTGTCGTTCCACTGTGAGTTCATCGCCGCCGCCTCTCTGGGCGACCTGGTCGAGGCACAGGCTGAGATCACCCGCCGGGCACGCACGCTGACCTTCGCCCGTGGTCTCGTCTTCGTCGGCGACACGACGGTTCTCAACTTCTCGGGTGTGACCCGCCGTTTCCAGCGCACCTGAACGCCCTCCTCTCCCGGGCTCATCGCGCAAGCCACATCGCAAGCCACCATCCCGACTAGGAAATCGCAGCCATGACGACCACCCGAACCTCTAGCCCGGCGCTCTGGCGCACCCTCATCGGCGCGCTCCTCGTCGCCTCGATCGCCTGCCTTCCACTCTTCGCCGACGACGGCGAGGAAAGGGCCCCGGTCACCTCGCTACTCGAGCACTACGTACATGCTCCCGATGCGACCTACGAATGGGAGCTCATCCGCACGACCGAAGGTGAGGGCTTTAAGTACCACCTCCTACGCATGGTCTCGGGGACCTGGCTTACCAAAGACGACGTCAACCGCACCGAGTGGTGGCACTGGATGCGCGTCGTCGTGCCCGATGAGATCAAGCACAAAACAGCGCTGCTCTACATTTCCGGAGGCTCGAACCGCGAAACCCTGCCCGGTGAAGACGCCAACCCGCTGCTCCTTGGCCCCGCGCTGTCTACCGGAACCATCGCCGTCGAGCTCAACATGGTGCCCAACCAGCCACTCGGCTTCACGGGCGACGACGCCGAGAAGCGCACCGAAGACTCGTTGATCGCCTACGGTTGGGAGAAGTTCCTGCTCAGCGGCGCCCGCGACCAGGACGCCGAGTGGCTGGCGCGTTTCCCGATGACCCGCGCCGCGGTGCGTGGAATGGACGCCACCGTCGAGTTCGCCGCCAGCGAAGCAGCCGGCGGTCACCAGGTGACTGGCTTCGTGGTCGCCGGCGGGTCGAAGCGCGGGTGGACGACCTGGACGACCGGTCTCGTCGATTCCCGCGTGCGCGCCATCGCCCCGATCGTCATCGACATGCTCAATGTCATTCCATCGTTCGAACACCACTGGCAGGCCTATGGTTTCTGGGCGCCAGCGGTCTGGGACTACAAGAACCAGGGCATCATGAACTGGACCGGCACGCCCGAGTACAAGCGCCTGACCGAGCTGGTCGACCCCTACAGCTTCCGCGAGCGACTCACCTTGCCGAAGATGGTCATCAACGCTACCGGTGATCAGTTCTTCCTGCCCGACTCATCGCAGTTCTACTGGGACGGGCTGGTGGGCCCCAAACTTCTACGCTACGTACCGAACTCGGAACACTCGATGGAAGGCACCGACGTCGCCGAGACCTTCCTCTCGTTCTACCAGTCCATCGTGCTCGGCCGCCCTCTGCCCGCGCTCAGTTGGAAGATCGAAGGCGACCGCCTGATCGTCTCTTCAGAGGGCAAAGAGCGGCCCATCGAGGCTCAGCTCTGGTCGGCGCACAACCCCAAAACGCGCGACTTCCGCGTCGACACCATCCGCCGCACCTGGGAACCCACGAAGATCGAAGCCGCCGCCGACGGTACCTTCGCCGCTGTGCTCGAGGACCCGAAAGAGGGCTACCGCGCTTATCTGATCGAAGTGACCTTCGAAGGCCCCCAGAAGGTGCCGTTCAAGCTCTCGACTGGCGTGACGGTGCGCCCCGAGGTGCTGCCCTTCCCGCCGCGGGAGTTGTCGAGCGAGAGGATGACCAGCGAGGAGTGACCCTTCGAGCTTCGATCACTCGCCGGCGCGGGCCGCCCTCGCTGCCTGGAAAGAGTCCAGGAAAGCATCGTGAAGGGCCTCCGCCGAGCCGCTCTCGAGCTTGAAGTAGAACTCGTTGGGCCGCGGCCCACGGCGCAGGTAGGAGTACCGCCGCGGGCTACGCTCCCGCCGCCCCACCAGGTACATCCACACATCGTCGATGGCGCGCAAGAAGCGCACCCGTGCGCCTTCCGGCGGCGTGGGATGAAAGGGCCGTAGATCGTGCATGGCTTCGAGCGCCAGGACCTTGCGGCGCCGCGTCTCCTCATCGAGAGCGAGCGAGAACACACCGCCATGAACCAACTCGGGTGAGCTGGCAAACCAGGGCGGCGCCGAAGCGACCGCGGTGGCGGGGCCAAGCGGATAAGGCTCTGCCGCGACTGGATGGTTGGTATAGAGCAGAAGAGTTCCAGACCAGCCACTCTCGATCACCGCCTCGAGCAGCGCAACGGTCGTGAACTGGTGGTCGGCGTGCGCATCGAGCTGCGGATGCGGCGCCGCGATGACCTCAGGAGCCGCACGTTCGAGCTCGGCGCGCAACTCGCGCACCAGGCCCGGCCAGCTCGATTCAAACGACCGTGCTTGTACTTCCTGATCGACGTTCCAACCTCGATAGTGATCGGGGCGCGGTAGATCGGCGTACGGCGGCGGGACCTTCTCGGGGCGCTCGAGCCAGAGCTGGCGCACGGTGGCGTCGTAGAAGCCGAGGTTGCGGGCGCGCTCCGCCGGCACCCCACCCACCCGGGGCACCGTGACGCTGTCCCAGGTGCGCACTTCGCCCTTGACGCGGAACTGTTCTCTGTCGTCTTGCCAAAGCGCCCTGAAGTTGCGGCCGCCGGCATCTCCCGCAGTCACCGTAACGACGGTTGCATCGGTGGTGGCGTAGAAACCGAACGCAGCAATCTCGGCGTCATCGGGATGGGGCGCGATGACCAGGGTCGGCGTGCTCCGCTCGAGAGGGACATCGTCAAACAGCAGCAACCGAGAACTGCCCGAGCTCCAGCCAACGCCCCGGCCTTCGAGCTCGATGCGCTTGGGCGCTTCACCAGGAGCATCGAACAACGCGGTGAGGTTCAAGTAGCGGCGGCCACTCGACCCGCTGGCCAGGTGTTGGCGGCCGTTCTCCTGGCCAGCCCGCCACAAGATCGCCGGATCGAGATCGGGCACAAGGCCGCGTGGACGAACGTCGAGCTCGAGCAGCGCGGTGCCGGCAAAGTTGCCCAGGGCGGCCGGCACGTCGACACCCGCGCCGTCGATCGCGACCTCGACCGACGAGAAGCCGCGCGCCTCTCTGAGGCCGATGTCATGCGAGTTCGCAGGATCGTGGCGGAGGAAAGCGCGCGGCGCCAGCGCCCGCTCACAGAGCATGGCAACGGTCGCAACGACCGCAACCACGATGAAGACCTGACCCATTGTTGGGCACTCTTTCGAAGGGTCATAGCGAGCGGTTCCCATCCTCGGCCGTCCGTTCCTCTCGAGTTGTTCGGGCGTTCGGTCGCTCTCACTCTAAACCGTTGCGATGTCGCGCCTCCTGAACCACCAGAACGACAGGCCGAAGAACACGATACCCACCAGCGACAAGACAACAAGGTGGGCGGTTTCGGCACGGCCTGCCTCAAGAATCGGCTGCGGCTGATACCAGTGAAAGACCGAAAGCGGGTCGAGCGGCTCGGCTCGCGACCACAACCCGGCGATCAGGTGGACGAAGAACGAGACCACCAGGAAGCCCAGCGAGCGCGCCACCGCGACGCCCTGCTCCCTGGCCGTCGCCGAGAAGAACGTCACCACACCGCCTACCGCGAAGAAGAGAAGCCACAGGTTGAGGAGCACCCAGCGATAGGGAGCGACCGGATCAGGGGGATCGAGTTCGGCGATGCCGAGGCCGACATGCATGCACGTCCAGACGACCAGCGTCATGGTGGTGAGCACAACGAGCACGTAGAGAACCAGCGCGGCGACCAACTGCCAGCGTGCCACCGGGCAGGCGAGCAGCACATCGATCGTGCCGCGGTCGATCTCCCCGGCCAGGGTGCGCGCCGCCACCGCCACCAGGAGAACCGAGAACATCGTCATCACCAGCGGGTGCACGAACAAGGTCACCAGCCACTGATCGAGCGGCGTCAAGCCAGCCAGGAGGCCCCCGAACATGCTCGAGATCAGCTCCGGCGACAGCCTGGTCATGACCTCGACGTTCATCTCGCCGAAAGTCACGAACAGGTAGGAACCCAGCCCAACGAAGAGCGCCGCCAGAGCGTGGCAGAACATGAGCGTGGCCCGCTGTTCGAGCAGGATCTTGCGAAACAGGAGAGCCAGAACACGCACTAGCTCTCGCCTTCTGCGGGCTCGCGATAGTGGTCGAAGAACACTTCTTCGAGGGTCAATGGATCCATGCGCACGTCGAGAGGTGGGCAGTCACGAAGCGCAGCCAACATCGGGCCCGCTTCACCGCGAATGCCGAGCGACACCTCATTCGAACCCGAACAGGCGCGGTCCGGTGACACGCGAGGCTCGAAGCCAGCGGCCACCAGGGCACGCACGCCGGCTTCGGGATCGCCGAAACGCAGCACGACCCGGCGCGATTCGAGACGATCCAGCTCGTCGACTGCGCGCACGTCGAGAATGCGCCCGTGGCGGATCATGGCAACGCGATCGCACACCTTCTCGACTTCGCTCAGTACATGAGACGAGAAGAAGATCGCCCGCCCTCGCCCCCTGAATTCGCGCAGGAGCTCGTAGAACGCTTCCTGGACTAGCGGGTCGAGTGCCGAAGAAGGCTCGTCGAGAATCAGAAGGTCCGGATCGTGCATCAAGGCCAGGGTGATGCCGAGCTTCTGCCGGTTGCCCTTTGAGTAGGTCTTGACCCGCCGTTCGAGATCGAGACCGAGATGCTCGGCGATCCGCGCTGCTCCGGCTCGGCTCTCGCACGCAGGGCGGCCACCGCCGGCGGCTCGCAGTCGCGCCATCTCGACCACGATCTCGCGGCCAGCCCTCGCTTCCCAGAGGCGCACATCGCCAGGAAGAAAACCAACCCGACGACGGACGGCAACCGACTCGTGCCAGGCATCCAACCCCAGAACTCGCGCTCGGCCCGCCTCCGGGCGGAGGAGCCCGAGCAGCAGGCGAATGGTGGTCGTCTTACCGGCTCCGTTCGGGCCGAGGAAACCAAAGACCTCGCCTCGAGCGACCTCGAGATCGACACCATCGACCGCCCGCACGACCTGGCTCTCGCCGGCGGGCGCACGACGACGGCGAAAGGTGCGGGTCAGCCCCTCGAGGGCCAGCGCAGGATCATCGGCCATGACCTCTGCAGGCTAGCTCGAAACGCAGTCCCAGCGCTCGGTGTGAACGCCTAGCGGGCCGCCGCGTTGCGCAGCTCTTTGACGAAGTCTTCCGCCTCGAGCAGGCGTGCACCACCGTCCGCAGTGCGCTCCATGCGGGTTACGCGCGAAATCGTCTTGGTACGTGAACTGTGCATGAACAGCGAGGGGTAACCCTGCACGCCATACATGTCTTTGAGCTGTACTTCGGCACGGCCGTTCTCGGCGTTGATACGCACCGCGATGATGTCGTCCATGTAGTCGTCGACCAGTTCCTCGGTCATCATCACGCGATCGAACTGCTGGCAGTAGCCGCACCAGGTGGCGTAGAAGTAGACGAACATCGGCTTGCCGGTTTTCTTCTGCTCCTCCATCGCTTGACCCATGCCCTCGGCATTCTCGTACCAACCCGTCCAGTCGGGCTTGCCGTCACCGGCGGCCGTCGCCTGACTGGCAGACACGAGGACCGCACCGAGCATGAGAAGAGCGCCAAGCAGTGAAAGGCTGCGGTGGCGGGCGTTGGGTTCTGGATTCTGAGGCATGAGAGCGGTGTTCCTTGTGAGGCAGAGACCTTCGGGCAACGGCAGCGTGTGGTTGCTGGTTCTAGGCCGGTTCGGAGTCGGAGACGGAGGTGAAGAAACTGGGGCTGGTGTTGACCCGCCTCAGGACAAACGTCGGCCGGCGGCCATCTGTTCCCAGATCAGGCCAACAATCCATGAATTCTAGCAAAACTAGCGAACTTGTCCGTTGTTCTTCGGACGCCCGGCCTTCGATCGCGAGTGGATCTGAGCGCCCGTCGGCCCGGGAAGCAGGCGGCGCCCATCGGCCAGGCGCCCCTCGGCGGCTTCGATCATCTCTTGCAGACCGAGCCGCCTGGTGGCCGAAACGGCCACCCCATCGAGTTGGTGGGCAAGCGCCTGGGCTTCGTTCCAGCCGATGAGATCGGCCTTGTTCAGAACCAGGAGCCGCGGCACATCGCCGAGTCCGAGCCGCTCGAGCAGTTCGCGCACAGTGTCACGGCGAGCATCCAACCGGTCATCCGAGGCATCGACGACATGCAGCAGGAGATCGGCGTCGGCGAGTTCCTCGAGTGTCGCCTGGAAGGCCTGCAGAAGATCTTCGGGCAGCTCGGCGATGAACCCGACCGTGTCGGTGATGACCACTTCGCCCTCCCGCGGAAAGCGCAGTCGGCGACTGGTCGGGTCGAGAGTCATGAAGAGCTTGTCCGCTGCTTCGATGTCGCTGTTGGTCATCGCGTTCAAGAGGGTGCTTTTGCCGGCGTTGGTGTATCCAACGATCGACAACACCGGGATCGAGCTCTCCCGGCGACGTCGGCGCCGCAGGTCACGCTGCTTGGAGAGCTTGCCGATCTCCTTCTCGAGCCTTCGGATGCGATCGTTGATGCGGCGGCGCCCGATCTCGAGCACCGTCTCACCAGGCCCACGACCACCAATGCCGCCCGCCAGTCGTGAAAGGCCGGCGTCTTTCTCGGTCAGCCGGGGCAGCGAGTAGCGCAGCTGCGCCAGCTCGACCTGCAACTTGCCATCACGGCTGCGAGCGCGCTGTGCGAAGACATCGAGAATCAACTGGGTGCGGTCGATCGTCTTGAGACCCGTCGCGTCTTCGAAGGCGCGCGCCTGAGCGGGCCTCAAATCGACATCAAAAATCGCCACGGTTGCAGAACGCCGCATGCCTTCGAGCACGATCTCGGTCAACTTGCCCTTCCCCACCACCGTCTTGGGGTGGAGACGCGAGCGCTTCTGACGCATGGTGCCAGCCACCTCGACATCCGCCGAGCGCACGAGTTCGAGGGTCTCCGCGAAGTGTTCGTCGTCAGGCTGCACGCCCAACACCAGGGCGCGTTCGCGCTCAACGCCATCTGCCCTTCCGCGAGCCAGCCTCGCGAGCTCAGCCTCGAGAGCCTGAATGGTGGCGTCGAAATCGAAGTCGAGACGGAAGAGGTCTGGCGCTTCGATGCGATCGAACGGTGGCGCATCGGCATCGACCTGCCCGTCGCCCAGGTCGACATGCGGCGCGAGATGTGCCAGCTCAACCCGACCAGGCTCGCCCTCCTCAGCCACCTCGATCATTGCCACCAGGTCAAGGCGCAGAAGCGCCAGGTCGTTTAAATCGTCAGCTGTCAGCGGCTCACCGCGCAGGTGGGTGTGCACCAGCCGCAGGCCACGAAAACGCCCAGTACCCCCGCGCAGGCGGCCAATGTCAGGAATCTCGAGAGTCGACGCGTCGCCAACGATCACGTCGCGAATGCTGCCCTCGCGAGCAATCAGAACGCCAACCTGGCGCCCGATTTCATGCGAGATCGAAACCAGGTGGCGGGCCAACTCAGGCGAGACCAATTCGCCCGGTGCGACTTTGCGTCGGTAGGTGCGTTCGAGCGCCCGGCGCTCTGAAGCCTTGAGGCCCTGGGTGTTTCCGTGGATGTTCATTCGCGACCGGCGATGGTACCAGTGCAGGCCATCCCTGTGTCGCCCGCACAGTATTATCCTCCTCACCTCTTCTGCCAAAGAAGGCTCGTTCGAGAAAACACGCCGATGACCACTCCTCACCCTGAGCCCTGCCGCGGCCTACTCACCAAAGGTCTCGAAGAGGAGGTCTACACCGGCACCGCCGACGGCGAGGTGGTCGGCCTGTCGCACGAGATCTCGAAAGCTCTGGTCGGTTTCACCACCGAGCCCGACTCCCGCAACGTCGAGTTCACCACCGCGCCGTACCGCGACTACGACCTGCTGCTCGACCGGCTGATGACCAAGCGCTGCCAACTGCGCCGCTGGCTAGAAGCCCGTGACTACACCCTGGTTCCCGGCAGCACCCTGTCGCTCGCCAAGCCTGGCGACTTCCAGATCTCGGACGAGAACAAGCTCTACTACCGACAGATTCGCGACACCTACGGCACCGACGTCGTCACCGCCAGCACCCACATCAACGTCGGCCTACCGGACACGGTCGAAGAAGCACACTACGAAACGATGATGCGCGCCTGGCGCCTGGCCCGAGTGGACGCACCCATATTCCTCGCCCTCACCGCCGCCTCGCCATTCCTGGGCGGCGAGGCCACCGGCTTCCACTCCACCCGCTGGCACGTTTTTCCACCAACGCCAGAGCACGTCCCCTTCTTCGCCGAGCACCAGCCTTACGTCACCTGGTTCGACGCTCAGCTCGAAGCCGGTACCATGTTCAACTCGCGCCACCTCTGGGTCGCCGCACGCCCCAACGGCCCGCAGCCCCCACGCGATCTCAACCGCCTGGAACTGCGCATCTGCGAACGCATCTCCGAACCACTCCGTATCCAGGCCCTCGTCGCCCTCTTGGAAGCCCGCGTCTGGCAACTAGCCGCCGACCCCGAACTAGACCCCCTCTCCCCCGCCTACTCGAACGGCAAAACCACCGAAGAGCGCTCGAACGAACTCGTCGAACTCTGCCGACACAACGAAGCCGCCACCGCACGCGACAGCCTGGAAGCAACAGTGTTGGACTGGCGCACCGGCAAAGACATCAAGATGCGCGACTGGATCGACCGTCACCGCGACGAAGTCTCCCCACACGCCACCGCCCATTGCTTCGCAGACCGACTAGAGCCTCTCGACGAAATCCTCGAACACGGCAACCACGCCCAACGCTGGCTCGAGTGGCACGCCAACGGAATGTCGGTAAGCAGCATCATGCGCAAAGCCGCCGAAGAGCAACTAGCCGCCGACTGGAAGTACGACCCCGCCTGCTCCCAGATCGCCCCGTAGGCACGACCTCACCCGGCGACGCAACGTGCGAAGCACGAGCGTGAGCCAGCAACCTGAAGAACACCACCAGCGATCGGGGCCAACACGCCGCGGCTCAACGGTTCACGTCATCCGAGAAGCGCGATGTGCGAAGCACGAGCGCGGCCCCGCCCCCAACAAACGACCGTCAACCCGGAAGGTCCCAAGGGTCGGAACGGGGGGTGTGCGCCAGGGAGCGGCGCAAAAGGCGCACAGCCCCCGATCCCACGTCCCCAACCAAAGAGCGCCGCTTGCGATCGGGGCAACACGCCGCGGCTCAACCATTCACGTCATCCGAGAAGCGCGATGTGCGAAGCACGAGCGCGGCCCCGCCCCCAACAAACGACCGTCAACCCGGAAGGTCCCAAGGGTCGGAACGGGGGGTGTGCGCCAGGGAGCGGTCAGCCGCCAACCAACAGCGCCAAGCAAACGCGGTGGTCAATGACCAAACCCGAGCACCAAACAGCCACATCCATGAAGCGGCGCGGAAGGCGCACAGCCCCCGTTTCGACCCGACGCCGTCCCCATCCCTACCGACCAATCAACCAATCAACCAACCAAGAAAACGCAGCCCAAGAAAGTCAACGCCCAGAAAACCGAGGCTCCCGCTTCTCCTGAAAAGCCGCAATAGCCTCAGCAGTATCAGAAGTAGAAAAGTTGACGGTCTGCGCCATCCCTTCGGATTCGAGCGCCTGATGAAGACTAGAAGTCAACCCATCGTTGAGCAGCCGCTTCGTCATCTTGAGAGCCAGCGGCGGCCCTGCTGCAAGCCGCTGGGCCCACTCATCAACGAAACCATCGAGCGCATCGGTAGGAACCACCCGGTTGACGATACCCAACCGCTCCGCCTCGACCGCGTCGATAATCTCACCGAACAGAGCCAGCTCCTTCGCCTTGTGAATACCCACGAGGCGCGGCAACAACCACGACCCACCAAAGTCGATCGACAGCCCTCGACGCGCGAAAATCTCCGAAAAACGCGCACGCTCCGAAGCAACGATCAAATCGCAGCCAAGCGCCATGTTGAGGCCGGCGCCTACCGCCACACCATCGACCTTGGCGATCGTGGGAATCGCCACCTGGTGGAGCGCCATCGCGACCTGCGTAATATCGTGCATGCGATCGAGCTGGTGCTTGGAGACCTTGCGACCTTCGGGGCTGAGATCGGCGCCGGCGCAGAACTCACCACCCGCGCCGGTGATCACGGCAACGCGATCGCTCGGGTCGTTGCCGAGAGTGCTCCACACGTCCAGAAGCTCGTTCCACATCACACCATTGACGGCGTTCTTGCGCTCTGGACGGTTCATCGTGATGGTGACGACACCATCGTTCCGGTCGACGATCAGGGTTTCCACTAGCCTCGCTCCTCTGGTGGGTGAGTTGGGCCGCCAAGCTAACAGATGGATCCCGAGCGCCTACGGGGCCTGCTCGACCGACCGGGCACGCTCCACAGCACGAACCAGCTCGCGGAGCTCGGGCTCCGGTTCGCCGATGGCCCGGAGCGCATGGTAGAGCTCGACGACGTAGGCGACGTTGTTGCCGCTCGGACCATGGGCGCTTTGGATCTGTGTCGCCATCTCTTCATAAGAAGTCGGGCCGAGCCAGTTCCTATTCTCCGGCGTGGCAACCCAGGTGATCGCCTCGACCTCCTGCGGGGCGCCCGCGCCCAGGAGATGCAACCTCACGTCCAGACGGCGGTAGCCTCCCTTCTCACGATGATCGAGCGCCGCCAGGGTCCGCGCGGCGTTCAGACCGAGCCGGTACGCCACACCGAGGTTCGACGCCCCCGGATCTTCGATCAACGTCACAACCCTCCCCGGAGCACCCGGTACCCCGCGATGGTCGGTCGATCCCTGCCAGAAGCGTCGCGCCCAGCCGTCCAGCCTTGCCGGGTGTCGTTCTTCGAAGTCGAAGTCCGGTCGCCAGACCAGGGAACCGTAGCCGTAGACCCACACGTTCATTTCCAAATCCTAGGAGTGAACCGAAGAAACATCCAGGCGTCCACGCCCGCTATCATCCCCTCGCCATGCGACATCTCTTCATCATCGACCCGCTCGAGCGCTTGCTGCCAGACGCCGACACCACGATCGTCTTCATGCGGGAAGCGCAGAAGCGCGGCTACGAAGTCGCCACCTGTGAGGTCACCGACATAGGCCTCGACCGTGGAGTTCCCTACGCCGCCTGCCAGCGCGTTTCCCTGAGAGCCCCCGGCAACGAGCCCTGGTTTGAAAGAGACGGTGAAAGAACGCGAGCCGTACTTTCTGAATTCGACGCGGTCTGGATGCGCAAAGATCCGCCGTTCGACATGGACTTTTTCTACGTCACGCACCTCCTGTCGATGATCGACGGCAAGACTGTCGTCGTCAACGATCCAGCAGCACTGCGTGACGCCAACGAGAAGTTGTTCGCGCTGCGCTTCGCTGAGTATTGCCCCGACACATTGGTCTCGCGTGACATGGCGGAGATCACTGCCTTTCGCGACAGCCTGGGCGGCGAGTGTGTCGTCAAGCCACTCGACGGCGCCGGCGGCGAGGGCGTTTTCCACCTCGCCCCTGGTGACCGTAACGTTGGGGCGATTCTCGAAAGCTCGACCGCCCATGGCACGCGCTACCTGATGGCGCAGCGCTACGTCCCCGAGATCCGCACTGGTGACAAACGCATCATCCTGGTCGAAGGCGAGCCTCTGGGCGCCGTTCTGCGAGTGCCCACCGACGAGGACGCACGCGCCAACTTTCACGCTGGCGGCGCCGCAGCCAAGACCGAGATCACGGCGCGCGAGCGGGAGATTTCCGCCGCCATGGCACCAATGCTGCGCTCGATGGGAATCGTGTTCGCTGGCATCGATGTGATCGGCGACTGGTTGACCGAAGTCAACGTCACCAGCCCGACTGGCATCCGTGAGATTGCCCGTCTCGATGGCGTGCACCTCGAAGAGGCCGTCATGGATGCTGTCGAGACCCGGGTCCGCGAGAGGCAACGATCGTAGGCCGGCGGCTCATCCTGGCTCCCCCTGGCCTGCAGCAGGCAGCGCGATGAATCGTCGTCGCCTCCAGTGGCTCGGTGTCGCGCTCGCGATCGTGGTGGCTATGGTCGCCTTCACTCGCTTTGGCGGGCCCGAGGCGGTAAGGGTGCTGCTCGATCGGGTGGCGACCATGGGGCCGGCTGGGCCGGTGCTGTTTGCGCTCTTGCATGCTCTTTCGGTTGTCGTTCTCTTGCCGGGAGCGGTATTTCCGCTGGCGGCGGGCTTTCTGTTCGGAGTCGGGACCGGATCGGTCGTGGCACTGGCGGGCAAGCTGATCGGCGGTAGCGTTTCGTTCTGGTTGGCGCGCACGCTCATGCGCCACCGGGCCGAAGAGATGCTGGCCAATCCGGAAACGCGCTTGGCAAGAAGTCTTCGCCGGGTCGACCACCATCTCGCCGACGGGGGTTGGTTTGCGGTCTTTCTGATTCGCCTGGTGCCGGTGATTCCATACAAGGCGTCCAACTACATCTTCGGCGCCTCGCGGTTCAGCTATCGTCACTTCCTGCTCGGTACCGCTCTCGGCGCCGCACCGTGGGCGGTGTTCGATGCCTGGGTGGGTTCGCTAGGGCGAAGCGTCGCCGACCTCGACCCGGCGCTCTTGCCGTCGACACCGGGCCAGTGGATCGCCTGGGGCATCGCAGCGATCGTGATGGCCGCCGCTGCCGTCTTGCTGTTCAGGCGGCTGCGCCAGGTTCTATCCACGCCGGTCGGCGACGCCTGGGCCGCCAGGAGAGGCGAGGACGGGTAGGAGAATCGGCGAGACCGGATCCCGGGGGTGCGCTGGAGGTGGCGTAGGATCACTCTCCCTCCCTCCCTTCTCTCGACCTTCGTTCAGGAGACCTCGGTGGCCAACTCCGCCTCACCCACGTCGCGCTACGACTACGACCTGATCTGCATTGGTGCCGGTTCGGGAGGTGTGCGCGCATCGCGCTTCGCCGCCTCCTACGGCGCGCGCGTTGCCGTCATCGAAGACGGTCCGCTCGGTGGTACGTGCGTCAACGTGGGATGCGTTCCCAAGAAGCTCTTCTACTACGCCTCGCGGTTGCATCACGACGCAGGTCTTCTACCCGATTTCGGGTGGGAGGCTTCGCAACCTGCCTTCGACTGGTCACGGCTGATCCAGAACAAGAACCAGGAAATCGCCCGCCTCAACGGGATCTATCGACGCATTCTCGCGGGCGCAGGGGTCGAGATCATTCTCGGCCGCGGACATATCGAAGGCCCGAACACCGTCAGCGTCGGCGAAACGACGCTCAGCGCACGCTACATCCTGGTGGCCGTCGGCGGGCGGCCCTGGATGCCAGACTTTCCAGGAAGCGAGCAGGCGATCGTCTCCGACGCGGCGTTCTATCTCGAAGAGATGCCGGAACGTGCCCTGGTCGTTGGCGGCGGCTACATTGGGGTCGAGTTTGCCGGGATCTGGAACGGGCTCGGAGCCCAGGTCACTCAGGTCTACCGCGGTGAAATGTTTCTTCGTGGCTTCGATGGCGACGTGAGATCGGCCCTCGCTCTAGAGATGCAGAACAAGGGCATCGACCTGCGCTTTCACACCGAGGTCACGGCAATCGTCCGCCAGGCCGACGGCTCGCTCCGCGCAACGCTCAGTTCAAAGGATCGCGACGACGAAGAACTCGACGTCGATCTCGTGCTCTACGCCACCGGTCGCGTCCCGCGCACCGACGACCTGGGGCTCGAAAACACCGCCGTCCGGGTGGGTGCGCGCGGCTTCATTGAAGTCGACGACCAGCTTTGTACCGCGGAGCCCAGCATCTACGCCATCGGCGACTGCATCGAGCGGCCATTCGATCTCACTCCAGTTGCCCTCCACGAAGGCATGGCTGTTGCCGCGACCCTCTTTGATGATCGCCCGACCAGTCCCGAGTACGACAGCATCGCCACCGCCGTCTTCAGCCAACCACCGATCGGTACCGTGGGTCTGACAGAAGAAGAGGCACGCGAGCGCTTCGGTGCCGACAACATCGAGATCTATCGCAGTCGCTACCGCGCCTTGAAGCTGACCTTGGGCGACGATCCCGAGCGCTCGCTGATGAAACTCGTCGTCGACCGCGGGAGTCGTCGCGTTCTAGGAGTGCACGTTCTCGACTCCGACGCCGCTGAGATCGTGCAGGGCTTCGCCGTCGCCGTAAAGATGGGGGCCACCAAAGAACAACTCGACGCCACGATCGGCATTCATCCAACATCGGCGGAAGAGCTCGTGACCCTACGCGACCCGGTCAGCTGAGAGTGAGCGCGCTGGGGCCCGCTACACTGTGCGAGCGATTGACTTCGGCCGACCTCCTACCGCACTTCTCTCCACGAAATACCGGTCTCTATGAATCACCGGCCGGCGGGTCGCTTGCACAGTGATTCTTTGCGGGAGTTGCCATGAACCGTTCTCCGCTGATCGTCCTCGGACTTCTTTTCCTCGCCGTCGCTCTATCGGGTGTTTCGGCCGATGACTCGCCGGATCCCTCGAGCTGGACCAGCTATGGCGGCGACACCTGGAGTACGAAGTACTCTCCGCTCGACCAGATCGATGCGACCAACGTCAAGAAGCTCGAGATCGCCTGGCGTTGGGGCTCGCCAGAAAACGACCTTGTCGCCAAGGACCCCAAGTACCGCCCAGGGCTTTACGAAGCCACGCCCTTGTTCATCGACGGCGTTCTTTACACGGCGACGTCCCACAGCGGCATCGCGGCGATCGACCCAGGGACCGGCAAAACGCTCTGGCATTTCGACTCCCTGAGCCAGGAAGGCGGCAGGCCTCCCAACCTCGGCTTCATCCATCGCGGGGTCTCTTACTGGAGTGACGGTGAGGCGACGCGAATCTTCATTGGTACGGGCGACTCGCGATTGATCGCCGTCGATCACGTAACCGGTGAACCGATCGGCGAGTTCGGCAACCAGGGAAGCGTGGACTTGAGCAAAGGCTTGCGGCGCCCAATCCCAAGGCGCTACTACGGCTTGAACTCCCCGCCGCTGGTTTGCGGCGATGTCGTGGTGACCGGTGCGACAATCGCCGACCTCGCCATCAGTCGCAACGCGCCCCCGGGCGATGTGCGGGGCTTCGATGTGCGCACGGGCGAACACCTGTGGACTTTCCACTCCATTCCGCAGGCCGGCGAGTTCGGCAACGAAACCTGGAAGAACGAGTCGTGGAAGGGCACCGGCAACACCAACGTCTGGAGCCTCATGAGCTGCGACGAGGAGCTCGGCTACGTGTACCTCCCGTTCGGAACGCCAACCAGCGACTACTACGGAGGAGAACGTCACGGCGACAACCTCTTCGCCGAGAGCCTGGTCGCTCTGGACGTTGAAACCGGAGAACGCATCTGGCATTTCCAGGCCGTGCATCACGGAATCTGGGACTACGACTTTCCATGCGCGCCCAACCTCGTCGACATCACGGTCGACGGCGAGAGGATCAAGGCAGTCGCACAGGCGAGCAAGCAGGGGTTCATCTACGTCTTCGATCGCGTCACCGGCGAGCCGGTTTGGCCCATCGAAGAGCGCAAAGTCCCTGCGTCTTCGGTTCCGGGCGAGAAGCTGTCGCCAACCCAGCCCTTCCCGACCCGCCCGGCACCTTTCGAACGCCAAGGAGTGAGGCCCGAAGACCTGATCGACTTCACGCCCGAGTTGGCTGCCGAGGCGCGCAAGATCCTCGCCGAGTTCGACTACGGTGAGCTCTTCGTTCCTCTCGGCACAGGGCGACCGACGATGTACCTGCCTGGATGGCTCGGTGGTGCCAACTGGACGGGAGCCGCCGTCGATCCCGAGACCGGTGTTCTCTATGTGCCGTCGATCACCAGCCCGATCGCCTTCACATTGACCGAAACCGACTCGAACCGCTCCGCGTTCCGCTATACCGCCACTCCTACTCCGGTTATCGGACCTGACGGCCTGCCGCTGTTCAAACCGCCTTACGGGCGGATCACCGCGATCGACCTCAACAGCGGCGAGCACCTTTGGATGTCACCGCTTGGCGACGGTCCGCGTGATCATCCACGACTGGCCCATCTCGACCTTGGACCGCTGGGCGCTCCACAGCGGGGTGCGCCGCTCGTCACGAAGACTCTCCTGTTCGTGACCCAGGAAGGGACCATCGGTGAGATCCGCTTCAGCGAAGACCTGCACGCGGCAGAAGCCGAGACCTTCACATCCGACCCAGGGCTGCGGGTGTTCGACAAGCAGAACGGAAACCTGTTGACCGAGATCGAACTACCGGCCAACGCGATCGCAGCGCCCATGACCTACCTCCACGAAGGCAAGCAGTACATCGCGGTGTCGATCGGCGGTGGCAGTCAGCACTCCGAGCTGGTTGCCCTGGCGCTACCTTGAAGTGCAGTGGGGGGAGCTAGCTGCTCTTCTTGCCTTTGAAAGTGCCTTCGCCGACCTGGCCGTAGTCGCAGGTGCCCTCCATCTCGTCACCTGAGATCGTGCCCTTGTAGGTCACCGTTCCGGCTTGTGACTCGAAGGAGAACGCGATGGAGTTGCCGTCGACCGTGCCGGAAACCTCAGCGTCGCCGAGCTGGCCCTGGTAGGTCCCGGTTACCTTGCCGCCATCTTCTTCGGCGAGCTTGAAGGTCGCGTCACCACCCTGGCCGCCCAGGTCGACCGATAGCACCCAGGTGCCATCGACGTGGTGTGAGGCGATTGCAGCGCCGGCTGCGAACAGTAGGAGAACCGAGAACAGGAGAACGATTGCTTTCTTCATGGCTTGACTCCTCGAGAGACGACCGGGCGAGATAAGAGCCCAGCAGGGGGTGTTCATGGGAACGCCTAACGAGACTAGCGCAGACCGAATCGCGCCCCCGCACCGAACCCTAAACTCCGCAGTCGGGGGGAGTCTCCCAGTGGGCCGACTGGCTGTCTGCGGTGCGAGGGTTGAAACTTGTGGGACTCTGGGGAGTCTCTACTTCAGTCCCGCTTCCCCCCGGCTGTCCTCAGGGAGTCCCCGTGCTGATTCAACGATTCCTGCGTAGTTTCTTTGCCCACCCGGGCTTTACCGGCGTCGCGATTACTACTCTCGCTCTCGGTCTGGCGGCGGTGCTCACGATCTACTCGCTGGTCGACGGGGTGCTTCTGCGGGCCCTGCCGTATCCCGAGAGTGATCGGCTGGTCTCGGTCGACCACACGGCACCGGCGCTCAACCTGCCAACGATGGGTTCTTCGCGCGGGCTCTATCTCCACTATCTCGCGACGACCACCAGCTTCGACGAGATCGGTCTCTTCGACGGCTACCGCGTGACCCTCACCGGCGAGGGTGAACCGGTGCGCGCCCAGGCCTCGAGCGTTACTCCTTCGTTCTTCCGCGTCCTGGGGACAACGCCTCGCCTGGGAAGGACCTTCTCGGAGGCGGAGGGGCGCCCCGGATCCAATGCCAACGTCGCCGTGATCGCGCATGGGCTCTTCGAGCAGCGTTTCGGTGGCGACCCGACGGTCACTTCGGGCGGCACCATGCAGATCGACGGAGTCACCCATCAGATCATCGGCGTCATGCCTCAGGGATTCGCCTTTCCGTTCGCCAATACCGACCTCTGGCGAGTACGGCAACTGGACGCTGCCTCTGCTCCGCTGGGCTCGTTCAACGACCAGCTCTTCGCCCGTCTTCGCGACGGTGTCTCGATCGAACAGGCGCGCGCCGACCTCGAGCAGTCGAGTCACGGCCTCGAGCAGAGCTTTCCTGAAGACAGTGCCGCGCCGATCCTAGACCGTTCCGGTTTCACCGCCACAATCGAAACGCTCCTCGACCGCACCGTCGGTGACACCAGAGACCTTCTCTGGGTACTCCTGGCAACCGTCGCCGTGATCCTTCTCATTGCCTGCGCCAATGTCGCCAACCTCTACCTGGTGCGGGTTGAAGAACGCGGGCATGAGCTGGCAGTCCGTGCTGCGCTGGGAGCCGGCGGCCGACGACTGATCGGTCAACTGATGGCCGAGAGCCTTGCGCTGGCTGGGGTCGCCGGCGTGCTCGCGCTCACCCTGGCGACCCTCGCTCTTCGTCTCATAAAGTCCTACGGCCCCACCGATCTTCCGCGCATTCACGAAGTCGCGATCGATGCCCGCGTCATGGCGTTCGCAGTTGCCGTTTCACTGTTCGCAGGCGCCCTCTTTGGCTTGCTCCCCGCTTTGCGCGCCGCCAGGGGACACGGCGCGCGCGCCGCGGTTCTGGCTCTGCGCGAAGGTGGCCGTGGCACCGCCGGCCGCGAACGCCACCGACTGCGCACTGCTCTGGTCACTGCCCAGGTGGCTCTCGGGCTCCTTCTATTGGTGGGCAGTGGCTTGATGTTTCGGAGTCTGCAGCAGCTGGCGAATGTCGACCCGGGCTTCGTCGCCGACGACACGCTGACCTTTCAGCTCACCCTGCCCGAATCGAAGTACCCGGAGGGCGAAGAGCGCGTTCGCTTCGCCGAGACCGTCATCGAGCGCGTCCAGGCCTTGCCGGGAATCGACGCGGTTGCCGTCGGCAGCACGACGCCGATGTCAGGCGTGGGCAACGGCTCCGGTTATTCAGTGCGCGATCAACCGACAACCGACGACTCCATCCCACCGGTCTTCATGCAGGCACACACCGGCCCCGGCTACCTCGAAACCATCGGCGTCCGGACGCTCGCCGGCCGCCTCCCCGCCCCCGACGACTACCAGAACCGCCGTGGCAATGTCGTCGTCACCAAGAACCTCGCCGATCGCTTCTGGCCAGACACCAGCGCGCTCGGCAAAGAAATCGCCCCCGGCACACGCGGTGCCGAAGATCGTTGGCTGAAGATCGTAGGCATCGTCGACAATGTCCACCAGTTCGGAAACTCTGTGGAGGCGCCGCTACTCGTTTTTCTGCCGCTGCTCGACATTGTCGGCGAGAACCCTCAGGACCTCGGCGGCAACCTGTCGTTCGTCGTCGACTCACAACTCGCCAGCGACACGGTTCTGGCGCAGATTCGCAACGAGATCTGGTCGATCGACCCGGAAGTGCCCCTCACTTCGGTACAGACTCTCGAGGACATCTTGCACGCCGACCGGGCCGAGCGCGCCTTCTCCGTCACCGTCCTTGGCATCGCCTCGGGTCTCGCCTTGCTGCTCGCCGCGCTCGGCCTCTACGGCGTGGTGTCCTACGTCGTAACGCGCCGCACCCGCGAGCTCGGTGTGCGCATGGCTCTGGGAGCGCAGCAGAGCGACATCGCAACGTTGGTGGTGCGCTCCGGGGTGACGGTGGCGGTGGCGGGCATCGTCATCGGAACCGTCGTCGCAGTCGGCCTGACCCGCTTCCTCGAATCACTGCTCTTCGAAGTCAACGCCCGCGACCCGGTGGTCTTCGGCAGCGTCGCGCTCGTTCTGCTGGCGGTCACTTGTATCGCGGTCCTCCTCCCGGCACTGCGCGCTTCGCGCGTCGACCCGATGATCGCCCTGCGTCACGAATAGCGACACCACCAGCTTGCTAGCATCGCTCGCATGCCGTTCATCCAGATCACCCCACCCGACGAAGCCACCGGCCTGCTCGCCCGCCTCTACAAGGCAGCCATCGACCGCGCCGGGCGCGTGTTCAACGTGCTGCAGCTCCAGAGTCCAAGGCCCCATGTTCTGCAGGCATCAACGCGGCTCTATACCGAGGTCATGCACTCCCCGAGGAGTCCCCTGAGTCGGGCACAACGCGAAATGATCGCGGTCGTCGTCTCACGCGCCAACGACTGCCACTACTGAACGCGTGCCCACGGCGACGACCTCCGGGCTGAGGTCGAGGACACCCAAGCGGCGAGCGCCCTGACCGCCGCGGTAATGACCGACTACCGCCAGGCGCGACTCAGCGCTCCCGACCGCGCGATGCTCGACTTCGCGGTCGAGCTGACGCGGCAACCTGCCGCCATCACCGAAGCGGCGATCGCCGAGCTGCGGGAGGCCGGCTGGAGCGACACGGCGATTCACGACATCGTCCAGGTCACCGCGCTCTTCAACTACTACAACCGCCTCGCCGACGGCCTGGGAATCGACCCGGAGCCCGATTGGGACGAAAGCCCCGCGGCCCTGAAGAGCTAGAATCAGGGAGCGACGAGCCGGTCCTCTCCCTCCCCCGGTTCGACCAGGACCCCTATATCCCTTCCACCTCACGACGGGACGGGGAAGCGACGGGCTTCGTATGCACTCACGAGGCGAATCCACGCCTCGCGCTCGGAGCTCAGTCCCCCTTGCCAACCTCACCGTCCCAACCAACCCAGGCCCGGCCAACCCAGCCCCGCCCGGCACGCCCTCGACCCGGAAGGCCCGGTGCCCATCGCCGCAACTTGATCATCGCCGCGGTGGTTTCCTTCTGGATGTTGACCACTGGCCTCCTGGTCTTTCGTGAGCGTAGCCAGTCGACCCGCTTCCTGCCCACTTCGCGCGCCGTTCTGCTCGAGTCGACCGAGAGTTGGCTCGGCCTGTTCGCCGATGACCAGCCGGTCGGCTACGTGCACATGCAACAGATACCGGAAGTGCGCCACGGCGTAGACGGCCGCACGCTGATTCTCAACGTCGACCTACAGCTCGACCTCTTCGGCCGCGACGCTGCCCTGCAGCTGAACGGCGACGCCTGGAACGCCCTCCTACCCGCCGAAGTGAGGGCGCGGTCAAACCGCGGCGCGCCAGAAGATCGCATCCCGACCGCCGAGCTGGGCTTCTCGGTACGTTCTGGACCCTACGACTTTTCCTTCGACGGCGAAGTCGACGACGGGCTGCTCACAGCCGAGATCCGCAACGCCGGCGAGGTGCTGCCGCTCGAAGTGCCGATCAGCGACGATGTGCTGGTCTCGGCCGGCCTCGGTGGCGCGACATCGCTGCCGGTCCTCAACGTCGGTGAACAGGTCACCATTCAGAGCTTCGATCCGGTGACGTTGCGCGCTTCTGACACCGAGGTCCGGTGCGTCGCGCGCGAAGTCATCGAGGTCGACGGCGTGACCCATCGCAGCCGGGTCCTGGAAGTCGAGTCGCTGGGCTTGACGACCAAGGCGTGGATCGACGACTCCGGCCAGGTGCTCAAAGCCAGAACGCCGATTGGCCTCGAACTGCGCCGCATCTCAGCCGATCAGCTCGCACAGACCCGCTTCGGTGGCGATGCCGGTGCCCTGCTCGGGCTGAGCGCCATCCACCCCACCGGTGTGACCCCCAACCGAGGCGTCACGCACATGCAGTTCCGGGTTACCGCCGGTCCTTCTGACCTGCCGATTTCGCCCCTCCAGTTCGAGACCGGCGGCCTGTGGACACGCACGACCAACTCCGAGCCTTCCTCCCCCGAGCGCGGGGCTCCCCACCCAGCCCAGCCAGCTGGCCAGGAAACTCCCGAGCTCTGGCTGGCCGCCGACGCCTTTGTCCAGTCCGACCATCCGCGCATGCAGGAGCAATCGCGCGCGATCGTTGACGGCCTCAGTGACCCGAAGGCCCGTGCCCTGGCGATTCACGACTGGGTCTTCGAAGAGATCGCCAAGGAACCCGCCCTGGGAATCCCCTCGGCCCTCGAGATTCTCGAACACCGGCGCGGTGACTGCAACGAACACACGGTGCTCTACGCCGCCCTCGCACGAGCTGCCGGCCTGCCAACGCGCATCGCCATCGGCGTCGTGTGGAGCGAAGACCTCGGCGGCTTCTACTACCACGCCTGGCCCGAAGTCTGGTTCGAAGACCGGGGCGGCTGGTCATGGATCGACCCCACACTCGGTCAGCCGTCGGCTGACGCGACCCACATCAAACTCCTGGACGGCGGCATCGAAACCTGGCCGCGACTTCTGCCCTGGCTAGGGCAGCTGGAACTCGACATCGAGGACGTCGCCCCATGACCACCAAACTCCCCCACGCCACCACCCCGATGATTCGCACCCGCGGTCTTCACAAACGCTACGGCGACAAAGACGCCGTCTGCGACCTCGACCTCGACATTCCAGCGGGTGAGTTCTTCTGCTTCCTGGGCCCCAACGGCGCCGGTAAGACCACCACGATCAAGATGCTCAACGGTCTGGTGCGGCCCACCGACGGTCGCGCTGCCATCGGCGGGCACGACATTGCCGACGAGCCCGTACGCGCCAAGGAGCTGCTCGGATACATCCCCGACACGCCGTTCCTCTACGACAAGCTCACGGGGCGCGAGATCATGCGCTTCATCGCCGGTCTCTACCGCCTACCGAAGCGTGACTTCGAAGTCCGCTGCGATGAGCTTCTCGACACCTTCGAGATTCTTCACAAGGCCGACCAGCTGGTCGAGAGCTACAGCCACGGCATGCGCCAGAAACTCTCCTTCGCCTCTTGCTTCCTGCACGACCCCAGAGTCGTCATCGTCGACGAACCGTGGGTCGGGCTCGACCCCAAGAACATCCGTAAGGTCAAACAGTTTCTGCGCGAGCGCACGCGCACCCACGGCCTCACAGTCTTCATGTCGACCCATACCCTGTCGATTGCCGAAGAGCTCGCCGACCGTATCGGGATCATCAACCACGGCCGCCTCCTGCGCATCGGCACGGTCGCTGAAGTCAAGGCCTTAGCCAACAACCCCGGCACCCTCGAAGACGTCTTTCTCGAGCTCACCCAGGGCGACGACGAGGCCGCCGCTTGAACGCCCCGGCACCCGCCGAGGTGCAATCTGAAGGGCATCACTCCCAGGGGAACGGTGAGCAGTTCTTCCTGCAACTACCGTCGATCTTCCAGGCACGCGGACGAATCGCCCGCCATCTGATTGCCTCGGTGCGCCGCGAGTCGAAGCTCAAGGTCGGCTTCGTGAGCCTCTCGGCCGTCGTCCTCTGGGGCGGCGCCTTCTTGATCTCGTTTGGGATCCTCAGCCTCCTCTCCCGTCAGGGCAGCCTCGTCCTCGGCACCGAGGCGGGAATCGACCTCACCGATCTGATCTTCGAACGCATGCTTTCGGTGCTCGCGATGACCGTCTTCTCCCTGCTGGTGGTATCGAACATCCTGGTCTCGTTCGCGACGCTCTATCGGTCGCGCGAGACCCCCTGGCTGCTGCAGGCACCCTTGTCGACGGGCAAGTTCTTCTTCGCCCGGTTTCAGGAGTGCGTCAGCTTCTCGTCCTGGGCGCTGGCCTTTCTGGGTTCACCGATTCTCTTGGCGTATGGCGTGGTTCGCGAGGCTGCGCCGACGTTCTATCTCGCTGCCGTCTTGCTGTTCGTTCCCTTCGTGGCCATTCCTGCCGCTATTGGATCGCTCTTTACGATGACCCTGGTGCGCCTGCTCGCCGGCATGCGCAAACGAAGCCTGTTCGTCGTGGCGGTCGTCGCTTTCGTCACCGCGCTGGCGGTCCTGCGTGGGCTGATGCGGCAATCCGACACCGGTACGGCCCTGCAAGGCGCCGACACGGTGCAGGCGGTGCTCGCTCTCATGGGGCGCACGCAGGCTCCTTGGCTCCCCAGTCACTGGCTTGCAGAAGGACTCCTCGGTGCCGCAGCCGGTGAGTTCTCGGTCTTCTTGTTCAACGCCATGCTGCTGGTGTCCAACGCCCTGATGGCCATCCTGGTCGCGACTCTGGTCGCCGAGCGGATCTTCTTCTACGGTTGGACCAACCTGGTTTCCGCCGACGAGGGCCGCGACGCGGTGAGAAAGCGCGGTCCGCTGAGCTTGATCGAACCTCTGCTCAGACCGATTCCCGAGCCCTGGCGGTCTCTGACGGTCAAGGACCTGCGCCTCTTCTGGCGCGACCCCGCACAGTGGTCCCAGTTCCTGATCTTCTTCGGCCTGTTGGCGATCTATCTGGCCAACATTCGCGCCGAGGGCGCCTGGCGCGAAGAACCCTTCCGCAGCTGGATCGCCCTCCTCAATATCGCCGTCACCATGCTGGTGCTGGCGACCCTGACCACCCGATTCGTCTTCCCGCTCATCAGTCTTGAGGGACGCCGCTTCTGGATCCTCGGTCTGGCACCGCTCACGAGGCGCACCCTCCTGTGGCAGAAGTTCTGGCTCAGTGCGGTCTCTACCGCGATGTTTACCGTGCCCGTCGCCATGCTCTCGGCACATCGTCTCGACCTCGATCGTTTCGCGCTCCTCTTGACCCTGGTGAGCGTGGCGGCCACCACCATCGCACTGTCTGGACTCGCGGTTGGGCTGGGCGGGCTCTATCCCAACTTCGAGGAAGACAACCCGTCGCGCATTACCTCAGGAATGGGCGGCACCTTGAACTTCATTCTCAGTATGGTCTTCGTCACCTGCGTCACGATTGTCCAGGGAGTGCTGCTGCAGTGGCGACGCAGCGGCGACCTTTCCGCCATCTCGAGTGCTCAAGCGACCGCAACCGGCATTGCAGTCATTACCCTCCTGACGCTCGCCACATGGTGGATTCCCATGCTGCTCGGCGCCCGAAACCTGGCGCGCATCGAGGTCTAGCGGGGCGGCTCGAGAACGCCGAATCCACCGCACATACGGCACTTCAGCGACTGGCGGCAAGAAATCAGGACGCGCAACGGGCAATCCGCTATGCTGCGCGCAGACTTTCTACTCTTGATGCTTGTCCTATGACTACCGCCGCAATCTCTGCCGGTGCACGAGTGCTCCTCGTTCATCAAAGCAGAACATCGCCCGACCGCCAGAGCGAGCTCTCTCGGCTCGAAGAACTGATCCGAGATGCCGATACCTCGCTGGCGATAGACCGCGCCGCCACGCTCGACGCGGCGCTTACGCGACTCAAGGATCACCGCCCCGACCTCGTGCTGCTGCATGCCGGTCCACCGGGCTCCGCGGGCTTCGACTCGCTGACCCGCCTGCAAGACGAAGACCCGGCCCTACCGATTCTGGTGCTCTCACCCCACCCGGACACCTCGCGCGCCGAGGAGAGTGTGCGACGGGGTGCGCAGGACTACCTGGTTACCGACGAGATCAACAGCGGGGCACTCGCCCGCGCCGTCCGCAACTCGATCGAACGTGGCCGGGCGGCCGAGGAGCGCTTTCGGAGTTCGGTGGCCGACCAGAACCGTCGCCGGCTCGAAGATCTCGGCCGACTCGCCGGTGGAATCGCGCACGATTTCAACAACATGCTGGCCGTCATGCTGGGCTTCGCCGAAATGGCGAGTGCAGACCTCGAAGAAGACGATCCGCGTGCCGACGCAATCCTCGAGATTCAGCGCACCGGGGAGAAGGCCCAGTCGCTGGTTCGCCGACTGCTCGCCTATAGCCGTCGCCAGGACCTGGAGTCCCGCCTCGTCGACGCCGACCAGGTGGTCACCGACACGTTGACCCCGCGGCTCGAACGCGAGAACCGCGGCATGGAGCTCGTCATTCAACGTGCCTCCGCTCCGCTACCGATCCGCGCTCATCCCGTTCAACTCGAAGACATCATCAACAACCTGGTCGACAACGCCGAAGAGGCGCTCCAGGTCAGCGGCCGAGTCGTCGTGCAGATGGATCCAGTCGAGATCGACGAAACCAACGACCGTCACCTCATTCCGCACGGGGAGTACGCACGCATCGCCGTCATCGACGACGGCATCGGCATCGAGTCGTCCCAGCTGCAACATATCTTCGAGCCCTTCTACACCCGCAAGAAGTCGGGCGGCCTGGGGCTCGGCCTGGCAACCGTCTACCAGACCGCCAAAGAGGCCGGCGGCTTCACCTTCGTCAGCAGCCGGGTTGGTGAGGGGTCGACCTTCGAAGTGTTGCTTCCCCTGGCCAGCGGTCCTGCCGCCGAAGCCTGGCGTCGCGAAGACACCGCCGAACTCCCACGCGGAAACGAGACGGTCCTACTGGTCGGTAGCAACGAGGAGAGACGCAAGCAGCTGCAGGAAATGCTCGAACTCCTCGGATACGGCATCGTCGTTGCCAACGACGTCGACAGCGCCGTGTCGGTCTACCGCCACGAGCACCGCGTGATCGACATGGTGGTCTCAGACGCCGACCTCGAGGACGGTTCTGGCACCGACCTCGTCGATGCCCTGCACGAGCACGACCGTCGACTGCGGATCGCTCTCATCGGTGAGTCGGAAAAGGCGATCACCGACATGCCCCTGGTCTGTGCGGTGGAACGGCCGGTCACGCTCTCCGGGCTCGCAAACCGGGTTCGAGGCCTGATCGACCTGCGGCGCCGCGGCCGCCCGCCGAAGCCTCGCGGCCTGCTGTAGGCGTAGCAGGCCCCGTGGTTTTTCGGCTTTTGTAAAGCGCATCTTCTTGGGGAGAGTGGTGGGCGTGAGTCGCGACCTTCTGGTCCCGAGAGGTCGTGTACCACGGGCCCTGCTACCGTCACTTTTGCAGCGAAAGCGGTCCGCTGGGCGGGCCGTCGTCGTCAGTGGTCGCCCTGCCGATGCGTCCGCGGACTTCGAGTGACCGTCGCGCGCCGCGGATTCCTGGCTTCGTCGGAACGATTGGTTCGTGTTCAGGATTGCCGCGCTGCCTTCGCTGCGCACCTGACGAAGCGACTTCCGTCGGGGCAAGGTCATCGGGGCAAGATCGATCAGACCTCGCGTGTAGGTGCGTCCGCGGACTCGGAGCGACTGTGGTGCCCCGAGGGTTCTGCCCCTTGCCGCGTCCCCGGTGTACGCTCTGTGGCCGAACCACCCATGGAGTCTGCGATGCGTTCGTTCGACCGCCACCTCTCTGCTCTTCTCACCTCGATGCTCCTGTGCCTGGGAACCTGGGTCATGAGCCCCTCCCAGCTCCTGGCCAGTGAGCGCACGCTCATCCAGACCGGTGAGACCATCGATGGGCTTGCTGCTCTACCGCTCGGTCCTCGCTGCCTGGTGATCGAAAACGGTCGCATTGCGGCAATCGAGAAGGCTCGTTGCCGGCCTGACGAGACGGACACATTCATCGACCTCGGCGATCAGACCGTGCTGCCTGGTTTCATGGATATGCACGTGCACTTGCTCGGTGAAAGCAGCCCGTCTAGCTACCTGCGGCGCTATCAGGACGATCCGGCCGATGCGGTGCTCGATGGTGTGGTCTATGCCCGGCGCACACTCGAAGCCGGCTTTACGACTGTGCGCGATCTGGGCGGGGAGACCAGCGCGATCACCGCTCTGCGCGATGCCATCAACCGCGGAAAGGTGATCGGGCCGACGATCTACGCCGCCACTGCGAGTCTTGCCTCGACCGGCGGTCACGGCGACCCGTCGAACGGCCTCAACCGCGCTCTGTCCTGGCATCCGACTCCGGCCGACGGCGTCGTCAACAGCACCGCTGACGCACGGCAGGCAGTTCGTCAGCGCTACAAGGAGGGGGCCGATCTCATCAAGATCACGGCCACCGGTGGAGTCCTCAGCCTGGCCAAGAGCGGCCAGAACCCACAGTTCACCGAAGACGAGGTTCGCGCCATCGTCGAAGCCGCCCAGGACTACGGCTTTCATGTCGCGGCTCACGCTCACGGCACCGAGGGCATCAAGCGGGCAGTGCGCGCCGGCGTGCGCTCGATCGAGCACGGCACGTACCTCGATCAGGAGGCAATGGAGTTGATGAAGGAGCGCGGCACCTTCTACGTCCCCACCATCTCAGCGGGGCGATTCGTTGCCGAGAAGGCGAAGATCGACGGCTACTACCCGGAGATCATTCGCCCCAAGGCCGCCCAGATCGGGCCGGTGATCCAGGAGACCTTCTCGGCTGCATGGGACGCCGGCGTACGCATCGCCTTCGGCACCGACTGTGGTGTTTGCGTGCACGGTGACAACGCCCATGAGTTCGTCTACATGGTCGAAGCCGGCATGCCACCGATGAAGGCCATCCTGTCAGCGACCTCCGAAACTGCTGAGCTGCTCGAGATCGCCGACGATGTCGGGACCCTGAGCGTCGGCAAGCGCGCCGATATCGTTGCCGTTGAGGACGACCCTCTAACAGACATCAAGGCACTGCTCGAAGTCGGCTTTGTGATGAAGGGCGGGGTCGTCTACAAGAACACCTTTGGCTGACCTCGGCAGGCATAACGCAGGCGCTCAGCCATGGAACGCGCAGTCGTCGCACTGCGACTCGCCGTCTTCGATCTGCAGGGTCACGTGGTCGAGCTCGAAACTCTCGCGTAGGAGCTGGACGAGGACTGGCAGGAGCGACTGACCGCGACCCTCTTCAGCCACCACGTGCGCCATCAATGCTTCGCGCCCCGAGCCAATCGTCCAAGCGTGAAGATCATGAATCGACAACACACCATCGACCGCCGCCAGTCGATGCTCGATGTCGACCAGATCGAGGCGTGATGGCGCTGACTCGAGCAGCACCTCGACGGTATCGCGCAAGAGCGCCAACGACGAGAACAGAACTAGGCTGCCGATGATCGCCGACGCCAACGGGTCCGCCCAGTAGAGCTTCCAGCCGTAGATCAGAGCTGCCGATGCAATCGCTCCAACGCTCCCGAGAGTGTCGGCCAGCATGTGCAGCCAGGCCCCTCGCACGTTGAGACTGTGTTGTTGGCCACCATGGAGAACTACGACCCCAATCAGGTTGACGACCAAGCCACCGATCGCAACCAACAGCATCGGCCCGCCCAGAACCTCAGGGGGATTCTGGAAACGTTCCCAGGCCTCTTTGAAGATGAAAATCGCAATGACGATCAGGGTGACCGCGTTGATCAACGCTCCCAGCACTTCGGCGCGATGAAGACCGAACGTCCGCAACGGAGTCGGCGGCTGGCGACCAATCCAGATCGCAATGAGTGCAATCGACAGTGCCGCGACGTCCGAGAACATGTGACTCGCATCTGCCAACAGCGCGAGCGAACCGGTGACCAAACCGCCAATGACCTCGGCGAAGGCGTAGGCGAGCACCAGAACGAGAACGAAGGCTAGCTTGCGGGCGTTGCCAAGGCTTGTGTGTTCACCGAGACGAGCGTGGGAATGACCGTGATGATGGCCGTGATGGCCGTGATGGTGGTGACCGTGGTCCGGTGCTTGGGAAACGTGCATTCTCAGCCAATCATCTGCTGCCGCCCCGGGGGCCGGGAGGGGGCGAAAGGGCGCAAAAGGTCTCCGATGGTATCGCGGTAAGGTGCTCTGCATCCCGTTCCCCTCAAGGAGACTCGACATGCTGCGACCCGTCGCACTCGGAACCCGACCCCGGTTCGCCCTCATGGGTTCGTTCCTGATCCTCGGCCTCGCTCTGGCAACGGCCGGCTGCCAGCCTTCCACGGCTGGCCCAGCCGCGGACCACGCCGGCTTCGATGTTCGCATCGCGCCCGAGCTCACAACCGAGCCACTCACCGGCCGGCTCATCCTGATGTTCGCCGCGCCCGACTCGGAGTCCGAACCGCGCAACCAGGTCGGCCCGAGACTGGGGGCGATTCCTGTCTTCGGAGTCGACGTTCGCAATCACGATTCCGCCGAGCCCATCCACGTGAGCGGTGACACCTTCGGCTTCCCAATCGAGAGCCTCGCCGAACTTCCCGATGGCGAGTACCGAGTGCAGGCGCTCTTCCATCACTACGAGACGTTCAACCTCGCCAACGGCAAGACCGTCGAGCTCCCGATGGATCGCGGCGAAGGCCAGCAGTGGCGCACCGCCCCGGGCAACTTCTTTAACGATCCCGTCACCATGACCATAGACGCTTCGGTCGGGGCAGCGCCCGAGATCGAGCTCGATCGGGTCAACCCACCCATCGACCCGCCGGCCGACACCGCCTTCATCAAGCACGTCAAGATGAAGAGCGACCTGTTGTCTGAGTTCTGGGGCCGCGACATGTATCTCGGCGCCAACGTACTTTTGCCGTGGGGCTTCCTAGACCACCCCGAAGCGCGCTATCCCTTAGCCATCTTCCATGGTCACTTCCCCTACACCTTCGGTGGCTTCCGCACCGAGCCGCCCGACCCGGACCTCGAACCGGACTGGAGCGATCGCTTTCACGTCGCGGGCTACAACATCATCCAGCAGCAAGAGGCGTACGACTTCTACCGCTACTGGACCGCACCCGACACCCCACGCATGTTGATCATCGAGGTGCAACACGCCAACCCGTACTACGACGATTCCTATGCGGTGAATTCGGCCAACCTCGGCCCCTACGGCGACGCCATCACCTATGAGCTGGTTCCCTTCATCGAAGAGAAGTTCCGTGGTCTCGGCGAAGGCTGGGCGCGCTTTACCTGGGGCGGCTCGACTGGCGGTTGGGAGGCGCTCGCGGTACAGGTCAAGTACCCCGACGAGTACAACGGCTGCTTCGCCGCCTGCCCGGACCCGATCGACTTCCGCGCCTATATGACCGTCGACATCTACGAAGATGAGAACGCCTACTTCTACGACTCGAAGTTCAAGCGCCAGGAGCGACCAGGGTGGCGCAACACCTGGGGCGACGTCGAGGCCAGCGTGCGCGACTTCAACATGGTCGAACTGGCCCTGGGGTCCAACGGTCGGAGCGGCGATCAAATGGACGTGTGGCAAGCGGTCTACTCGCCCATGGGCGACGACGGTTACCCCAAGCCAATCTGGAACAAGATGACCGGCGAGATCGACAAAGAGGTCGCCCTGTACTGGCGCGAGAACTATGACCTGCGCTACATCATGGAGCGCGACTGGGCGACCCTGGGCCCAAAGCTCGAGGGCAAGATCCACATCTATTGCGGCGACATGGACAACTACTACCTGAACAACGCCGTCGTTCTCACCGAAGAGTTCCTCGAGTCCACGACTGATCCCTACTACGACGGCGAAGTCGACTACGGCGACCGTGCCGAGCATTGCTGGAACGGCGACCAGGAGAATCCGAACCACATCTCGAGGCTGCGCTACAACAGCATGTACATGCCCAAGGTCATGCAGCGGATCAAGGAATCCGCGCCGCCGGGAGCAGACACGACGAGCTGGCGCTACTGACGAGCGCCTCTCACGGGCCCGGGTAACCGTGAGCCCTAGTTGGCGCGTGCGGCCAGCTCCTGCAGCGTGCTCAACAGCTCGACGCGCTGGTAGGGCTTCTTCAAACACTTCGCCTCGTCGGTCAACAGTCCCGCGCGACGGATTTCGCGCGCCGAGTAGCCTGAGATGAAGAGCGTGCGAATTTTCGGTGCCACGCTGGAAACGGCCTCGGCGAGTTCAGCGCCATTCATGCGCGGCATGATGACGTCGGTGACCAGGAGATCGATCTCTTCCCAGCGCTCCTTGACGATCTCGAGGGCTTCAACGCCACTGCAAGCATCGATCACCGTGTAGCCGGCCTCTTCGAGAATCCTCTGCGTCAGGAGGCGAACGCTCTCGTCGTCCTCGACCAACATGACGGTGCGGTTCTCGAGCTCGATCTTGGGCAGATGGGTTGCGTCGATCGTGGGTTCGTGAGGCTCACCGTCGACCGGGAGATGGACCTCGAAGGTCGTGCCCTTGCCCTTCTCGCTGAAGACCCATACAAAGCCACCACTCTGCTTGACGATTCCGTAGACCGTGGCGAGGCCGAGTCCGGTGCCCTCCTCGGGGCCTTTGGTCGTGAAGAACGGGTCGAAAATGTGGCTCAGGGTCTCGCGTGTCATGCCAACGCCGTCGTCGGCAACCCGAACCACGATGTAGTCCCCCTCGTGAACCACCTGGCCCTGGTGCCAGCCGGCCTCGAAGTGGCGCATGGAAGTCGAGATGGTCAGCGTTCCGCCACCCGGCATCGCATCGCGCGCGTTGATGGCGAGGTTCAACACCACCTGTTGGAGCTGGGAGTCGTCGGCGATCAGCGTCTCGAGATCCTCATGAAGGTCGAGCTCGACTTCGATCTGCTCACCGATCGTGCGCTCGAGGAAGTCGCGCGACTCGCGTACGACCTTGTTGACGTCGACCGGGCCGCGCGACATGACCTGTTGACGACTGAATGCCAGCAACTGTTGGGTCAAAGCGGCGCCGCGTTCCGAAGCCTTGACGATCGTCGAAGCGAAGCTCTCGGCCGCATGAGTGAGGCTCACGTCGTCACGAAGAAGGGTGGCATAGCCCTGAATGACCATCAGGAGGTTATTGAAGTCGTGTGCAACCCCTCCCGCGAGCCGGCCGACAGCCTCGAGCCGCTGCGCCTGGAGAATCTGGCGTTCGACGCTGCGGCGCTCCAACGCCTGGACGACAGCGCGCTCGAGTCGGACGCGACCGAACTGGCCTTTGACCAGATAGTCGTGCACTCCGACGTGCGCTGCCGCTACGACTGTCTCCAGGTCGTCCTCCGCACTCAGCACCATCACGGGCGCCATCGGGTGGCGGCGCCGAAACTCCTGCAGGGTGTCGACTCCCTGGCGCTTCTCGAGGTTGAGCTCGAGTAGAGAAAGGTCGGCGTGATGATCGGCAAGCCATTCACTGGCTGCGTCGAGATCAGGCGCCTGATACAAGTCGATCGCCAGTCGCTCACACTCGAGCAACATCTCGACAACTGCCGCGACATCGTCTGGGTTGTTGTCGACGAGCAGCAAGGTCCGCACGCCTTCCTCCGCTGACCTGGGTGTCAGGGTGGCCGAGTTCGAATGGCGAATCAGAAGCTGAACGGGCGAAGAAGAGTCGTGAATCATGCCTTCACGGAGGGAGTTTCCGAGGTTTCGCCCCGGAAGCACCTCATGGAATCCAGAGGGAGGCACCGGCCTTACGGCTCGATCTCAAGAGTATATCCTTTTTTCTATGAAACCTAGTTTTTCGATGTAATCTTTCTCAGCTTCTGGTCACATTCACGATTGACCTACCGGACGGTCGGTCGTACGATGGCAGAGACCCACACAGTCCCTTTGAGGAAGCGCTGCGAGCCCCTTTAGAGCACGTCTGGGCACCGAGGCGGCACTTCGGCCGCCGATGGTCGGTGCCAGCCCCCTCTAAAGGTGCGATGATCAGGAGTCCTCCTGCCCGTTGAACTGTCGGCCCCTACGAGGCGTCCTCGGCTCGAGCCTGCCATCAGGGACTCACCTGCGCCTCCAGAGGCCGGCGGCCAGAAACGTCTTACCCACCCCGCCTTCAGACCAAGAACCTCACCACGGAGACCCGTTCATGAACTTCGACTTCTCTGACGCACAGAAAGCTCTCAAGCAGCAGACACGCGACATGCTGCGCCAGGTTTGCCCTCTCGAAGTTCCACGCCGCGTCCTCGAAGGCGACGAGACGCACGACTCTTCGACCTGGAAGGCGCTGGTCGACATGGAGGCTCCCGGCATCGCGATCCCCGAGGAGTACGGAGGGATCGGGTTTGGCTACCTCGAGCTCTGCGTTGTCGCCGAAGAGCTCGGGCGTGCCCTGGCACCGACGCCGTTCTCGTCCTCGGCCTATCTGGCGACCGAGGCGATTCTGCTCGCCGGCAGCGACGAACAGAAGAAGTCCTACTTGCCGCGCCTTGCAACCGGCGAAGTCATTGGCACGTTCGCGCTTGCCGAGGGGCCCGGCGCGCCGACCGAGAACAAGCTCACCACCACCCTCGACGGCGACAAGCTGACTGGTGCGAAGACTCCGGTTCCCGACGGTGAGATCGCCGACTTTGCGGTCGTCGTCGCCAAGGAGGGCGGCAGCACTTCGCTGGCGATCGTCGACCTCACCGGCGGAGGGGTAACCAGCGAGCGCGTCGAGACCATCGACCCGACGCGCAAGCATGCCGCGCTCACTTTCGACGGCGCAAGCGCCGAGAGGCTCGGCGAGAAGGGCAACGGTTGGCTCACCAAAGACGAGGTCTTCGACAGGGCAGCCGTCCTGCTTGCCATGGAGCAGCTCGGAGGGGCCGATCGTTGCCTCGAGATGGCGGTCGACTACGCCAAGGGCCGCTTCGCCTTCGGTCGACCGATTGGTTCCTTTCAGGCGATCAAACACAAGCTCGCCGACATGTACATCAAGAACGAGCTCGCGCGCGCCAACTGTTACTACGGCGCCTGGGCTCTGTCGACCGACGCCGCCGAGCTCGCCACCGCGGCCGCCGCCGGGCGCGTCGCCGCCATCGACGCCTACTTCTACGCCACCAAGGAGAACATCCAGACTCACGGCGGCATTGGCTTCACCTGGGAGTCGGACTGCCACCTGTTCTACCGCCGCGCCAAGCTGCTGTCGCTCACCATCGGGAGCGCCCGAGTGTGGAAGGACCGGCTCGTCGGCGCCCTCGAAGCAGAGAGCGAGAGCGCCGCGTAATGGACTTCAACGACACCCCCGAACAGGCCGAGTTTCGCGCCGAGGCGCGAAGCTGGCTCGAACAGAACGCCGAGCGCAAGACCCCCAACACCCGCGCCCTCAACCGTCGTTTGACCTCGGAGCGCGGCCTCGAGATCGCCAAAGAGTGGCAGGCCAAAAAGGCCGACGCCGGCTATGCCTCGATGCACTTCCCAGAGGAGTACGGTGGCCAGGGGTCGATCCTCAAGGCGGTCATCTTCGACGAAGAAGAAGGCGACTTCAACGTACCGTCGGGTTTTTTCTCGATCGGGCTCGGCATGTGCGCGCCAGTGATGATGACCTACGCCACCGAAGAGCAGAAGAAGCGTCATGTGCCGCCGATGGTGCGCGGCGACGAAGTCTGGTGCCAGCTGTTCTCCGAACCGGGCGCCGGCTCAGACCTCGCCGGCCTGCGCATGCGCGCAGAGCGCGATGGTGACGAATGGGTCATCAACGGCCAGAAGGTTTGGACCTCGGGCGCCCACTACTCCGACTACGGCATTCTGGTCACCCGCCACGACGCAGACCTCGCCAAGCACAAGGGCCTGACCTTCTTCTTCCTCGACATGAAGTCGCCGGGCGTCGAGATCCGGCCGATCAAGCAGATCTCGGGCGCCTCGGACTTCAACGAGGTCTACTTCACGAACGTGCGGATTCCAGACTCGCAGCGTCTCGGCGAAGTCGGCGAAGGCTGGCAGGTTTCGATCACCACGCTGATGAACGAACGCCTGGCGGTCGGCGGCGCACCACCACCCGACGCCGATCACCTCCTGCGTCTGGCGCGCGAGGTCGAGCTCGAAACCGGTCCGGCGATCGCCGACCCGGCCGTACGAGAGCGCATCGCCGAGTGGTACGTCGAACAGGAAGGTCTGCGGCTGGTCAGGGCCCGCACCCGCACAGCCCTCTCGAAAGGACAGGCACCAGGCCCCGAAGCCTCGATCGGCAAGGTGGTCTCAGCCAACAAGCTGCAGAACGTCGCCTCGTTCGGCCAGGACCTGCTCGACGCCGGCGGCATCTTGAGCGAAGCCGACCAGACGCTCGCCGACGGCATCTTCCAGAGCGGTTTCCTCTACGCGCCTGGCCTGCGAATCGCAGGCGGCACCGACGAGATCCTACGTAACGTGATCGCGGAGCGAGTGCTCCAGCTGCCTGGCGACATTCGCGTGGACCGCGACGTTGCCTTCCGGGACATTCCCTCCGGCAGTTGACCAGCCTTGGGCCGGCCGACTTCCCCACCGCCCACCATGTACTTCCAGTGAACGGAGACCAGAGATGAACGAGTGCTACATCTACGACGCAGTGCGTACCCCCCGTGGGCGCGGCAAGAAGGAAGGCGCCCTTCACGAGGTGACGGCGCTGCAACTCGGCACCCACGTCCTCGAACAGATTCGCGACCGCAATGAGCTCGACACCGCCAAGGTCGACGACGTGGTGTTCGGCTGCGTCAGCCCAGTCGGCGAGCAGGGCTCGGACATCGCCCGCATGTCGGTCCTCAACGCCGGCTACGAGCAGCGCGTGCCGGGGGTTCAGGTCAACCGCTTCTGCGCTTCCGGCCTCGAGGCGACCAACATGGCAGCCGCCGAAGTCTTCGCCGGTGCTGCCGACATGACGATCGGCGGCGGCGTTGAGTCGATGAGCCGCGTACCGATGGGCTCAGACGGCGGGCCAATGGCGACCGACCCACAGTTTGCGATGGATCAGTATTTCGTTCCGCAGGGCATAAGCGCCGATCTCATCGCCACGCTCTATGACATCTCGCGCACCGACGTCGACGCCTACGCGGTCGCCAGCCAGGAGCGTGCCGCAGAGGCCTGGGAGAACGGGCGCTTCGACGGCTCGATCGTTCCGGTCACCGACGAGAACGGGGTGGTGATCCTCGATCGCGACGAGCACATGCGACCTGGCACGACCCTCGAGTCGCTCGCCCAACTGCGGCCGTCGTTTGCCGATATGGGAAAGCAGTACGGCTTTGACGCTGTGGCCATTCAACGCTACCCCGAGGTCGAAGAGATCGAACACGTCCATCACGCCGGCAACAGCTCCGGCATCGTCGACGGGGCCGCCGCCATTCTGCTCGGCACGCGCGAGGCCGGCAAAGTGATGGGTCTCGAGCCGCGCGCTAGAGTGCGCGCCTACGCCTCAGTCGGCACCGAGCCCTGCATCATGCTCACCGGCCCGGGTGAAGTGACCCGCAAGGTGCTCGAGCGCTCGGGCATGGACAAGAGCGACATCGACCTCTGGGAGCTCAACGAGGCGTTTGCCTCGGTGGTTCTGCGCTACATGCAGGAGCTCGACATCGACCACGACTTGATCAACGTCAACGGTGGCTCGATCGCGATGGGACACCCGCTGGGCGCGACCGGCGCCATGATCCTCGGCACGCTGCTCGACGAGCTCGAGCGGCGCGACCTCACGACCGGTCTGGCGACCCTTTGTGTCGGGGCCGGCATGGGTACCGCGACCATCATCGAGCGCGTCTGAGCACCTGGAGCTCCTTCTGACGGCGCACCAGCTCGTACAGAGCCAAGCCCCTCATCTCATCAGTTCAAAGAACCGGAAGTTCGTCATGGAAAACCTGAAATACGAAATCGAAGATGGTCTCGCGATCATCACCTGGGACATGCCCGGCCGACCGGTCAACGTGCTCTCGGAGGACACGATGCGCGAGTTCGGCGAGTGCATCGAGCGCGCCGCCAGCGACGACGACATCAAAGGCATCGTGGTCACCAGCGCCAAACCCGGCATGTTCGTCGCCGGCGCCGACCTCTCGATGCTCGCCGGTGCGAGCTCGAGCGATAGCGGCGAGCGCTCCCGCGAGGAAACGGCGCGGCTCCTGTTCGAGGGCAATCTCGCTCTCAACCAGATGCTCCGGCGGCTCGAAACCTGCGGCAAGCCGGTGGCTGCGGCACTCAACGGCACGGCTTTAGGCGGCGGCTACGAGATCGCACTCGCCAGCCACTACCGGGTAGTCGCCGATCATCCCAAGATCCAGATCGGCCTGCCGGAATGCAAGGTCGGCGTCATGCCGGGTGGCGGCGGTACCCAGCGTCTACCGCGCTTGATCGGTGCGATGGCCGCGCTGCCGCTCATTCTGCAGGGCAAGACCCTCGCCCCACGCGCCGCCCAATCGATGGGGCTGGTACACAAAGTCGTGCCGGCCGAAGAGGTCCTCGCCGAGGCCAAACGATGGTTGCGCGAAGAACCCAAAGCGGTCCAACCCTGGGACGAGCGCGGCTACAAGATTCCTGGCGGAGGTCCATACAGCAAGTCGGGCACCCCAGTGTTCATGGGTGGTGCGGCCATGCTGCGCAACCAGAGCTTCGGCAACTACCCGGCGCAGGAACACGCCATGCAGTCGGTCTACGAGGGGCTCATGGTGCCCATCGATGCCGGCCTGCGCATCGAGTCCCGCCACTTCACGGCGCTTTTGCTCGACCCTGCATCACGCAACATGATTCGCAGCCTGTTCCTTTCCAAGCAGGCTCTCGACAAAGGCGCCCGCAGGCCGCGCGATATCGAGCACAGCAAGGTCACCAAGCTGGGCATACTCGGCGCCGGCATGATGGGAGCAGGCGTCGCCTTTGTCTCCGCGCGCGCCGGCATGGAGGTCGTGCTACTCGACGTCTCGGAGGAGAACGCCGAGCGCGGCAAGAAGTACTCGGCCGATCTGATGGACAAACGCATCAACCGCGGCCGCTCGACCACCGAAGAGAAGATCGCGCTCCTCGAACGCATCAAGCCAACGACTTCTTACGATGACCTCGCCGGTTGCGAGCTGATCATCGAAGCGGTGTTCGAGGATCGAGACATCAAGAAGAAGGTCACCGAGCAGACCGAGGCCGTCGTAAGCGCTGAGGCGATCTTCGGCTCCAACACCTCGACGCTACCGATCACCGGACTCGCCAAGGCTTCGAAGCGCCCCGAGAGTTTCATCGGCATTCACTTCTTCTCGCCAGTCGAGAAGATGATGCTGGTCGAGATCATCATGGGGAAGGAAACCTCCGACCGCGCACTCGCTGTCGCCATGGACTACGTCGCTCAAATCAAAAAGACCCCGATTGTCGTCAACGACAGCCGCGGGTTCTACACCAGCCGTTGTTTCGGTACCTACGTGCGCGAGGGCATTGCGATGCTGGCCGAAGGGGTCAAGCCTGCCCTGATCGAGAACGCCGGGCGCGCCACCGGCATGCCGGTCGCCCCTCTGGCGATGAACGACGAGGTGTCACTCGAGTTGGCGTATCACGTTCAGCAGCAGACCAAGAAGGACCTCGGCGATGCCTATCCCGAGTCTCCCGGCGACGCCATCATCGAGAAGATGGTCCAGGACCTCGACCGCAAGGGCCGCAAGAACGGCCGCGGCTTCTATGACTATGAAGACGGCGGCAAGCGTCTGTGGCCAGGTCTCTCCGATCTTGTTGCAGTGGCGGCAGAACAACCCGACCCCGAAGTGCTGAAGCGCCGCTTCCTGCACATTCAGGCCCTCGAGACCGCACGCTGCTTCGAAGAGAACGTGGTCACCGACGTCCGCGATGCCGACGTCGGCGCGATCTTCGGCTGGGGCTTCGCACCCTGGAGCGGTGGCCCGCTGTCCTACATCGACACCATAGGCACCGCACGCTTCGTCGAGGAGTGCCGGGAGCTCGAAGAGGCCTTTGGGCCACGCTTCGCTCCCAACGATCTGCTCCTCGAGATGGCAAAGAACAATCAGACGTTCTACGGGCGCTTCGCTCCGGAGGAACGGCGGCCTTCCGCCGCCTGATCAACGGGTGTTCACGAGGGACCGGTGGCCGCCGTCAATCCCATTGTTTACCTCGGATACCTCTCGCTATTCGACGGGATAACCCTTTCGGAGGTCTAGAATTGCGCGATCGCGCCCCTACGATCGTCTCAACCCTGGTCGCTCCGTAGGATCTCTCAGCCCTGAGGAACACTCCGATGAAGCTCTCGCACCTGCCGTTCAATCCGTTCACGACCTTTTCCGCGCTCGCCACCGCCTTGTTGCTGGCGGTCGCATCGCCGGGTGTGGCAACCAACAACGACGAAGATCTCGCCGGCGAGGGTGGCCACACACCCACCGCGGGAGTGCAGATCATCGTCGACGCTTCGCGAACCATGGCGGGTTCACTCGCCGACGGAACAGAGCGTATGGACGCCGTGCGTCAGGCCACGGGTGCCTGGCTCGACCACCTCAAGAGCAGCGACGAGACCGTCGAAGTCTCCCTGCGCGCCTTCGGAAACGGTTCGCGACGTCGCATTCAGGACTGTGAGGACACTGAGCTGCTCGCCAAACCGACCCTCGCAACGGAGGTCGGCAAGGACTGGACCGGCGCGCTTCTCGGTCTGCCGCCGACCGGTTTCAGCCCGATTTCACGCGCTCTCGAGATCGGAACGCGCGATCTGGCGCGTCGCACAACCGAGGAGCGTGCAATCGTTCTGATTGCCGATGGTCGCGACAGCTGCGGCGTGGATCCATGCCACACCGCCCGTATCCTGCGGGCTTCGCACCCCACCCTGCGTATCCACACCATCGCGCTCGACCCCGATGCTGCGACCGGCGCACAGCTCGCCTGCATCGCTGACGTGACGGGTGGCATCCACCTGCATGCCGACTCGGTCGAGGCAGTCACCGCGGCGCTCACCCAGACCGCCAACGCGGAACCCAACCCCCCGGTCGCGTTTACCGGTGGCAGCGGTGTTCTCACCCTGGATCGGGCCACGATCCCGGGCCACGAAGTTCGCGACACGCGCACCGGCACCATCATCGGTTCGCTGAGTTCCGGACGACGCAGCAAGAACCTGCCTGCCGGGGTCTACAACATTGCCATGGGCCCACTGTGGTGGCAGAGCGTTCGCATCGCGCCCGGTCAGCAGACGATTCTGCGCCCGGGAATCCTCTCGGTGCGCGGTGCCTCGGTCCGCGGGCATCGCGTGCGTGACTCCGAAACCGGCGTGCTCGCTGGCGGCGTAAGCACCATCAAGAGTTCGATCCCGCTCATTCCCGGGACCTACGACATCACCTTCGGCCAGGCGCTGTGGCGTGGCGTGCGTGTTGAAGCAGGACATGAGACCGTCCTGCGTCCACCACGCCTCGAGTACCGCGGCGTACCGGCGCGTGGCGTCCAGGTACGTGATGCCGCCGGTCGTGAGGTCGGCACACTCACGCCTGGCTACTGGCGGCTAGCGGTCCCACCGGGGTCCTACGTCGTGGACCTGGCGGGCGGCCCAGCGACCTTTGACCTCGAACGCGGCCAGGTGATCGACCTGGGCCAGCACGACCGCTAGGCCCCCTTTCACACCAGTCACTCAACCGTCGAGTAACACGCTGGCGCGCAACGCGTAGAAGGGCGTATGCATGGTTCTTCCAAAGGCGCCTCGCCGCAGCGTGGGCCGCGTCGTTTCGCAACCACCCGCTGGAGCTATCGGCTCGATGATTCCCACGAGCAAAGGTTTGCGGCCTCGAGGCATGCATGGTGGGTGAGGGCGAGGGATTCGACTAGCCCCGCCAAGACACTCTTCGATGGAATGAGCTAGCGTGGTCTCACAACCCCCGCGGGAGACGCCATGACGGATGAAAACCGAACCGGAGAAGGCCAGACGCGAAGTGGCGGCTGCCTGTGCGGTCTTGTGCGCTTCGAAGTCGAGCCTCCGTTCTTACGCGCCAATCACTGCCACTGCAGCCGCTGCCGAAAACACTCAGGGGCCAGCGGCTGCGTGCAGGCACGGGTCGTGCGCGAAAGGTTCCGCCTACTCCGTGGCGACGAAGCGCTCCGCATCTACGGTCGCGGCGAAGGCGCGGTCAAAGTCTTCTGTCGCCATTGCGGATCGAGTCTCTTCGGCGGGACCTGGCCAGACGGCCCACAAGTCTCGATTCGCCTCGGCGCCTTCGATGGCGACCCGGGCATCGCACCGCAGTTTCACACCTTCGTCGACTCGAAAGCACCCTGGGATCGCATCCACGACGACCTGCCACAGTACGCCGGCGCCTGGTCGAAAACCGCTGAACCTCTGTCGCCAGACGAACACCGCCGATGAGAGGTCTTCTGGCAACTCGGGACGCCCGGGCGCCAGTCGTTCTCCTTCTGCTTTCCGGCCTCCTGATCGCAGGCTGTCGCCAGCGAACCGAGAGCGACGAGAAGGCGACTGCCAATCAGGCGACGACTGCTTCTCATGCAGACCTGATCGAGGCGGGACACGCGGCGCTCGCGCAGCGCACTCGCGCTGCTCTGTTCGAAAGCCTCGAACTCTTCGACGCCGCCCTTCTTGCCTCTCCCGATGCGACGTCGGCCCTCGCCGGGCGCTCGATCGCTTCGTCCCTTCTGGCGCTCTACGACGCAGTCCCTCCACGACCGGCGCTCGAACGCGCTCTGGCCGACGCGGAGGCTGCCGTTCGCCTGGATCGAGGCGACGCGCTCGCCGAGGCCAGTCTCGGTCTAGCGCTCTACCTCGGGCCCCATCGGTACCCGGAGGCGCAGAGCGCTCTAGAGCGCGCCATCGAACTGAACCCGAACGATCCGAGTGCCTATCACTGGCTGGCGATGTTGCTGTCGGCGACCGGGCAGCACAGCGAAGCGATCCCCAACATTGTGAAGGCACGCGAACTCGCTCCGTCGTCGCTGCTCTACAACACCAAGGTCGCCACCCTGAAGGCGGCAGCCGGTGACCTCAAAGGAGCCGAAGAAGCCCTCGCCGCTTGCCAGGAGGCGCTCGGTGATAGTGCCCTCTGGCAGCGCGAGGCTGGTTGGCTGGCGGTGCGAAACGGCGACCTGGAGAGAGCTCGCAGACACTTCGAAGGGGCTCTCGAAACAGCCCCACACAACGACGGCATCCGGGCGGCGGCGGCTTTCGCAGCAGCCAGGTCCGGCGACGTCGAAACGGCCCGAGCGGCGCTCGAGGTTCTTTTGGCACCGCTCGACGACGACGCTTCAATGGTTCGCTCCAAGGTTCCCGAGGCCATCGTTCTCGCCGGGCTGGCAGATCGCGAGGGTGCTCTCCGAGCGCTTGACCAGGCGCTCGCCGTTGGGGATCCGGGGCTGATCTACATCGAGTCGCAACCCGCCTTCGAGTCCATCCGGGGCGAGCCAGACTTCCGTGAGATCGTGAGGAGCCTGGGACTTCCCGAAACACTTGAGCAAGACGGAGCGGCCAGGCGGGGCTGAGCGACGAGGCAGCTACGGTGTTCAGGCGCTGACCGGGTTCGCGAACCCGAGACACCCGTTCTCCTCGATGTGCTCACCGGTGGCGAAGACGCGGAATTCGCCGTCTTCGTCGAGGGTGATCGCGCGCTGGCGATAGCAACGGGCGGTCGAGAAGTGGACAACGAAGCTCTTGCGCGAGAGGGCCGCATTGCGCGGCGGCGATCCACCATGCAAGAGCGAGTGGTGCCACAAGAGAACCTCACCGCGTTTCGCCAGATAGGGAGTTGCCTCGAGCCCGGCAGCGGCACAGTGCTCGCGGTCCCAGGCCATTGCGGCCTCCGCCTCGTCTGCCCCCATGCGCAGGGGGTCGAACATGAACTGCCCCGGTGCGAACTCGTAGTACGGCAGACGGTGTGAACCCGGAACCACCATCAGGGGACCGCAGTCTGGATGAATGTCCTCGAGGGCGAACCAGGCGGCCAGGAGGTGACTGGCCGGTGCCGTCGGCACCACCACCGGATCGCGGTGCATTGCCTGCTGACTACCGTACTCGAAGAACAGTGACTGAATCGCCACAGCCGGCTCGCGGTAGATCTCTTCGATGACCCGAAACACTCGCCGGTCGAGGTAGAGCGCGCGCGCACAACGCCCCCTTCCGTGCAGGTCGTGAATGCGGTACTTCGGCCTGCGATCGCGTTCGGGATCGGCCGAAGTCATCCGCCGCGCTGGGCCGTCGAAGGCGTAGGCCAGATCGCGGGGCAGCGTCGCCCAGGCTTCGTCGGCCTCGGCGATCACCCCTTCGAACAGCGCTCGCTGCTCGGGCAGAGCAGGAAGCACCAGGTAGCCCTGCTCGACGAAGTGCGCCAGCGATTCGGCCAGCCAGGGCTCGAGGTCATCCTGAGCGCGGCGCGCGGCAATCAGGTCGAGAGCGTCCGGCCGATCGACCCACAGCTTGCTGTAGAGGAAGACGTCGCTTCCGCGGCGTTCGAGTTGCTGCGCCTGGGAGGGGCCTTCCCGGCTGGGGTCGGTGCTCATCACCCCTTACTTCATCACGAGCGGGCCCACCGCACGAGGGTCGCAGCGCGCAGAATCAACGACATCGGCAGATCTCGGGGAAGTACATCTGCAGGACTGATCTGTCCTAGGAATGAACAGCAATGACTTGCGACGAACGAATCTGACGGGATTCGGGCGCCTTCTAGCGTCTGGCACTGCTCTTGCGAAGCATGCGCCCAGTAGAAAGACGTCCAATGTCTCTTTCCTCCTCTACCTATCATGGAGCAACACATGGTCTCCCTCGGCCTTCCTGCCGCCATCGTCCCCGCCGACCACCCACCCAGCACCTACCTCCCGACGGCACCCACCGCCGAGGCGGAGTACCCCGCTGATCCGCGCTACGAAGGCTTGCGCCAGCCACTGCCGCTTCTCCACCCGGCCCGTCTATGGTGGTCGACTCTCGCGGCCGGGTTGCGGCTTGCCGGCCATTTCTCCGACGGCATTCGCACCGGCTGGACTCATGGCTTCGATTCGGGCGCCTCGCTCGACCACGTCTACCGCAACACCGCAAGCGGGCGCGGGGCGCTCGGCCGCACCATCGATCGCTGGTACCTCGAGAGCCCGGGCTGGTGCGGCATTCGCTGGCGTCGCCAGACTCTCGAAACGATGCTCGACCGGGCCATCGTCGAACTCGGAAACGAACGGGACCCGGTGCATCTCTTCGATCCGGCATCGGGACCCGGTCGCTATCTCGTCGAAACTCTGCGCCGCCACCCGAAGCGCAATCTCACCGCGGTCGCCAGTGACCGCGACGCAGAGGGTCTCGCCGCCGGCCGCGAGCTGGCGCGCGCCGAGGCGGTCAGCGATCGGCTCCGGTTCGAACAAGGCGATGCATTCGATGCCGGCCGCCTCAGTCGACTGGACCCGAAGCCTGACATCGCAGTCGTCTCAGGCCTGTTCGAATTGTTCCCCGACAACCGACCGGTCCGCAGAACACTCTTCGGGCTGGCCAGTGCCATGACTCCCGGGTCGATCCTGCTCTACACCAACCAGCCGAGTCATCCGCAGCAGGCGCTCATCGCGCGGGTGCTCCCCAACCGGGACGGCGAACCCTGGGTCATGCGCTGCCGCTCGCAGCAGGAGATGGACGAGCTGGTCGCCGGCGCGGGCTTTGAACCCGAAATAACCCTCACCGATCCCCGCTCTATCTTCACCGTGTCATTGGCGCGGCGCGCAGCCTGATTCTCGAAGAAGGCAAGAAAGAGTTCCGGTTGCAGCAGGCGGAGTGTAGAATTACTAGTTAATAACCGGGAGTCCCGGCCGATCCGCGCATCCTCTGGACACCCTCGAAGTGATGAAGAACAACCCCCAACAGCCCGCGATCCACCCGGCGGCTCCCACCCTGCCACCGGCGCAGCCGGCACCCAGCACTGCCGACCGCGGCAGCGCCTCGGCTGACCGTGGGCGTGAGGGTCAAAAGACCGGCAACCGTCGACCGATTGCAGGGTTGTTCCGGCTCACCGCTCGATCGGCAACGACCTGGTCGCTGCGGCGCGGTATCGACCCGAACCTGATCTCACTCGCCTCGATCGGGGCGACCGCTCTGTCAGCGCTCTTCTACCTGCTCTCCTGGCGCGCCCCGGTGCTTCTTCTGCTAGCGCCGCTGCCGAGCTTTGTGCGTTTGTGGTTCAACATGCTCGACGGCATGGTGGCGGTCGAAGGCGGCACCGCCAGCCCGGAAGGCGAGATCTGGAATGAGCTGCCGGATCGCATCTCCGACTTCATGCTCTTTGGAGCGGTGGCGCTCTCGGGAATCGCGCAGCCGACCCTCGCTTGGATCTGCGGCGGGGCCGCGCTCCTGGTCGCCTACGTCGGCACCCTGGGGAAAGCAGTCGGTGCGGGTCGCCAGTTCGACGGCTGGATGTCGAAGCCTTGGCGCGTCGTCGCCCTGGCGCTCGGCACGTGGGCCTACTGGTGGGTACACCACACCATTGGTGGCGAGGCTTTCTGGAACGACACGGTCGGGCTGGAGAACTTCTGGCGCTACGGCCCGCTCGACCTCATGCTGGTGGTGATTCTGATTGGCTGCATCCACAGCATCGCAATCCGCCTTCGGAAGATGCACGACGCTCTCTGAGAACTCGGTGAGAACTCGATGAGGACCGCGAAGGGTACCTTGATGCTCGAAGACCTACTCCTCAAAGCACCATTCGACCCGGTGCCGGGTGATCCCGCAACGCTGGCGTTCTACATTGCGGCGCTCACTGGCGCCCTCGTGGTCGTCGGGCTGCTCTTGTCTGTCCTGAGGTTTGGCTTCGGCAAGAAGCTCGCCGGAGTCTGGAAGACCTACGGCGGTTGGTGGCGCATCCTGCCGCTGGTTCTGGGCGCGCTCGTGCTCGGACGGGTGGCGGTGATCGTCGGCGCCCTCATCGTCGCCCTCATGGCGTTCAAGGAATACGCGCGCGCCACCGGCCTCTACCGAGACTGGCCGGTGGTGATCGCCGTCTATCTCGCCATGCTGGCTCTCGGGGTCGTGACCCTGGTGCCTGACCCACGGCTTGCGAACAACGGTTGGTACGGCATGTACATGGCGTTGCCGGTGTTCGCCATCGCCGGCCTGTTTCTTCTTCCTATCGCGCGCGACCGCGCGCGTGGCCAGCTACAGAGCACTGCCCTCGCGGTTCTCGGTTTCGTCTACATCGGCTGGATGTTCCTCCACCTCGGCTTCCTGACCAACCTGCCACGCTCGCTCCCCTACCTCTTGTATTTGATCGTGGCGGTGCAACTCAACGACATCGCAGCCTTCACCTTCGGCAAGCTGTTCGGGAAGCGGCGCCTGCGGAAGAACATCTCGCCCAACAAGACCTGGACCGGCGCAGCCGGCGCGCTCGCCGTTTCGATGGTGATGCCCTGGGCCTTCCATTTCACGTTCCCGTGGTTTGGCACCACCGAGTTGATTCTCACCGGTTTGATCGTCGGTCTCGGCGGCCAGCTCGGAGATCTGACGATGAGCTGGGTCAAGCGTGACCTCGACATCAAGGACATGGGCTCCTTGATTCCCGGCCACGGCGGCATGCTCGATCGCATCGACAGTCTCATCTACACCGCACCGTTGTTCTTTCACATGGTGCGCTGGTACCACGGCGTCTGAAGCGATGAAGAGCTGGCGCTATGACACGGCGCGCGACCTCGACGACTCTCCCGTCGAGCGCCTGCGCAGGTTCCCGCGCGAACCAGACATGACGGTGCACAGTCTGCGGCTGGCATCGGCCTTCCTGATGCGCGCCTGGCTGCGCGTGATCCACCGTTTCCACGTGGTCGGCCGCGAACATCTCCCGGGTGCCGAACGCTCGTTCGTGATGGTCGCCAACCACTCCAGCCACTTCGACGCTCTATGCCTCCTGGCGACCCTCCCACTATCGCGCGTCCATCGCTCTCATCCAGCGGCCGCCCACGACTACTTCTTCGAGGACGATCTGCCGACCGTAGCCGCTGGAGTGGTGGTCAACGCACTGCCCTTCGACCGGCTCAAGGACTCCGAAGCGTCGCTCGACCGCTGCCGCGCGCTGCTCGGTGAGCCCGGCAACGTTCTGATTCTGTTCCCTGAAGGCAGCCGCATTCCGGACCGCGAGATCTCACGTTTTCGCACCGGCATCGGACGGCTGGTGGCCGGAACAGACATTCCGGTCGTGCCCTGCTGGCTCGAAGGCCCCTGGCGAGCGTTTCCGAAAGGAGTGGCCATCCCACGCCCCCACCGCCTCGAGGCACGCCTGGGCAGCGCGCGTACCTTTCCCGAGGTCGCCTGTCTGAAGAGTGGCTGGATTGAAGTTTCCAACGCCCTCGAGGCCGATGTACGCAGCCTCGGCGGCCTCGCACCACGCCCAGACGCCTGAGCGCGGACGCGACGACGACAAACCGGTCTGCCTTCCCGAAGAGTTCCCTTCCGAGCTCCCCTCGGCGGCCCACGAATCGCTTCCTGAAGCGGCTGGCGGAGACCTCTCGGTGATCGCCGAGGAGGCGCAATCGAAGGCCAAACGGCTGATACGATCGTCGACACGCGCTGTCACGTCTAGCTCCACATCTCGACCGAGAACGGGCCACCGCCGGGCCTTCTCAGGTGAGACTTCGCTCTTTCCAGAGGGCGCTATCGCCTCCGGAGAGAGGAACAGCAAACGTCGGGAGTTCGCCTCGAGAGCGCGTTTGACTCCAGGAGATTCCACCCCGTGCGCACGTTTCTATCGATCAAGATCGCTCGAGTCCTCCCCGGAGCAGCCAGCCTGCTGCTGCTTCTCACCCCCCTCGCACCCGGTGCGGCATTGGCGCAAGACGAGGAGCCACGCAAAGAGCAGGGAATCGCCGCTGGCTCCTCGGCCGAGACCGAGGAGCCGGTCGCGCTGCCGGCTGACGCGGTGCTCGTCGTCGAACCCCTCGAACTCACCCTCGAGGTCGGCGAAACGGCGCAACTGACCGCGACCATCGAAGATGAGGACGGCCAGGAGATCACCGGCCACCGGGTGGTCTTTTTCTCCCGCAACCGACGCGCCGTGGGGATCAACGCCACCGGTCGACTGGAGGCACACGGCCCGGGTGAAATCACGGTCATCGCGCTGGTCCCCAAAGACCCCGAAGACCGGCCACGGCGCGCCGACGCTCTCCTGCGGCAGGAGATCACCGTCACCGTGCCCAACCCGCCGGTCGACACCGTCGAGATCACCGGGCTACCGAAATCGCTCTATGCCGGCACCAGCCTACGCCTCCGCTCGATTGTCACCGACATCACCGATGTGGTCCGCGACGACGTCACCGTCAGCTACGCGGCCTCGGCTCCTCGTGTCGCCACCGCCGACGAATTCGGTTTTCTCAACCTCGTTACACCCGGTACTTTCGAACTCACCGCCAGTGCCGAGGGGCGTACCCATACCGTCGAGCTCGAGGTCGAGGAGAACCCCGTGGTTGGTTTCGAAGTCGAAGCCGACGCCAGCGAGGTGCGCACCGGCGACGTGGTCTGGGTCGAGGCGCGGGGCCTCGATGCGCGAGGCAAGGCGGTGGCCGATCTCCCGATTCGCTATTCGGTGAGCGGCGAAACCGATCACCGCATTATCGCCGCCGGGGCCGGCGCGTTCATCGAACAAGATGGCGCCTTTGTCGCCGAGCGCTCGGGGACCTACACCGTCGTCGCCTCGGCCGGTGACCACACAGCCACCACCCGCATTCGCGTCACGCCGCGCCGCGTGGCCAAGAAGGTCGAGTTCGTCGGCCAGGGCCCGGTGCGCGACCGTCACACCTCCGACCTCTGGGTTTGGGAGGGCACTGATGGTCGCGACTACGCGATCACCGGCACCTGGGGCGCGGAAGGACATGCCTACCTCTGGGACGTGACCAACCCCGAGAACATCGCCCTCATCGACACGGTCAAGGTCGACGCCCGAACGGTCAACGACGTCAAGATCTCCGAGGACGGCAAGCTCGCGGTGATCAGCCGCGAAGGGGCTTCGAACCGCAAGAACGGGTTGGTCATCCTCGACGTCTCCGAACCCCAGGTCGGCGTGCGGATCCTGTCGCGCTTTGACGACCAACTGCGCGGCGGGGTGCACAACGTCTACATCGACCATAACCATGTCTACGCCCTTTCGAACGGACGCCGATTCGACGTCATCAATATCGAGGACCCGTCTGAGCCGTACCGCGTCGGTCGCTTCGAGCTCGACACTCCGGGGCATTCGATCCACGATGTGTGGGTCAGCGAAGGGATCGCCTACACCTCCAACTGGGCCGACGGCGTGGTGGCGATCGACGTCGGCGGTGGCGACCAGGGTGGCGCTCCGAACAACCCGAAGAAGCTCGGTTCCTATGCCTATCCCAGCGGCTGGAACCATGCCGCCTATCCCTACCGTTCACAGTCGACTGGCAAGTTCTACGTCTTCGCCGGCGATGAAGCGTTTCCCTACGGTTTGAGCGGCCAGCGAGAGGGCGAAGCCCCTCCACGAGCCGACGGCTGGATCCACATCATCGAGTGGAACGACTGGAGCGAACCACGCGAAGTTGCGCGCTACCGTGTCCCGGAGGCCGGAACGCACAACCTGTGGATCGAAGACGACGTGCTCTACGTCGCCTACTACAACGGCGGTCTCCGTATGGTCGATGTCTCCGGCGAGCTGCGCGGCGACCTCTATCGCCAGGGTCGTGAGATTGGGCTCTTCGTGCCCAACGATCCCGAGAGCTTCATGCCCAACGCGCCTTTCGTCTGGGGGCCGCAGCCCCACAAAGATCACATCTTCTTCTCGGATTGGAACTCGGGCCTGTGGGCCGTCAAGCTGGTCGATCCAGAAGACCCGGAGCGCATCATCGGGGAACCGCAGTGACCAGCGCAAAGGTCACGCCCGGTCTCGCAGCCCTACTCGCTTCTGCGTGTTTACTCGCCGCTGCGGCGCCTGGAGGAGCTGAAGAACGCGCCGATCTACCGGGGCCGCAACGCAACTACTACGCCTATGTCTGCGCCGAGTCCGAAGACACGGTGTCCCTGGTCCGCTTCGGGCCCGACGGAGCAGCGATCGAGAAGACCATCTCGGTGGGAGCGTTCCCGGCCGAGACCGAGGGGCCGCACGGCATCAATGTGGCCCCCGACGGTCGCTCCTGGTTCGTCTCGATCGCCCACGGTAACCCCTACGGCAGCATTCATCGCTACACCACTGGCGACGACGAGTGGCAGGGAGACGCAAGGGTCGGCTTGTTTCCGGCGACGCTCGATGTCTCCGCCTCAACGGGTCTCCTCTACGTGGTCAACTCGAACTTCTACGGTGACCACACTCCGAGCACCATCTCGGTCATCGAAACCTCCACCATGACCGAGGTCGAACAGATCGCGACCGGCACGATGCCCCATGGCGCGCGCCTGTCGCTCGATGGCAGCAAGCTCTACTCGGTCAACATGATGGACGACGAGCTGATCGAGGTCGACGCGCTCGCCTTCGAGATCGCGCGCCGGCTGCCACTCGGGCAAGTGGCGAAGGGCGCCGACACCCATGCCAATCATGGCAAGCACGCCGGCCACGCAATGAAGATGGCGATCGAGCCGTCCTGGGTCTCTCCTCCAACGGCCGACAGCCGCATCTGGGTGGCCGCCCTTTCGGGCAACCAGATCATCGAGGTCGATCTCGAGGCCTGGGAGGTTACCCGTCGCTTCGAGACGCCGAAGGGCCCCTACAACCTGGCAGTTTCTCCAGACGCCACCCTCCTCGTGGTCACCTACAAGAAGAGTGATGCGGTTGGCTTCTGGGACCTGGCGTCGGGCGACGAGGTCGCGCGGGTCGACACAACCCGCAGAATCCCACATGGCGTCGCGATCACTGCGGACGGCCGCTACAGCTTCGTCACGGTTGAAGGCGTCGGCGGCGAACCCGGCGCGGTGGAGATCTACGACAACCAGCACCATGCCCGAGTGGCGAGCGTCGATATCGGGAAGCAGGCCGGTGGCATCGCCATCTGGCAGGGCCCCGGAAGCTGAACCTCGTTGCGCGCCAACGGCATGAACTGAGTACGGCCGTTCAGGGCCTCTCTCTCCGACCCGATGACCCCGAACTCATCCAACCCCCAGAAAGCACACCTCGAGCGCGGTCTCTCGCGGTTCGCCCGCCGGGAGGCGCGTCGTCACGCGTTCTGCCGCTTGTTGGCCGCTGGGTTCTCTCTTGCCATCGCCTCGCTCTCATGGCGCCTCCTGACCTTGACCGGCAGCATCGGCGGCAGCGTCTTCAACCAACGCGGCACCATACTTCTGGCTACGACGCTCGCGATCGGCGCGCTCTGTTGGGTGCTCGAAGCGCTGTTCAAGCGGCGCACCTTGCTGCAGGTCGCCACCGAGGTCGACCGGCGCGCCGCCCTCGACGACCGCCTGCGAAGTGCCCTCGAGCTCGAGGATCCGCCCGTCGATCCAGAACAGCCGAAGGTGCACCCCCATCAGGCGAAGTCCTTCGGCTTCTTCGAGCTACTCTGCCAGAGAGCCACCAGCGCCATCGATGCCATCGATCCGGCCGAAGTCTTCCCCTACCCGAACACCGCACGCGCAGGTTTCGCCGGGCTGGCCATCGCGAGCGCTATCGGTCTCTGGGTTTTGCTTCCACCGAGCGCCGACCCGGGGCCAGTCATGGCACAGTTGCCACTCGGTCAAGCGCTCGGTCCCCCGCCCGAAGCCGGTACCGACGCAATGTTCGACCCCGAAGAAACGCTCGAGCTCGACCCGGACGCCGCCCTGGTTGAGAGCGACCCGAGGAACGCTGGCAAGCCATTGACCGGCGACCTCGAAACAACCCCACCCGGCGAAGCTTCCGAGCCCAGCGAAGGCGGCCAGGGCGCGCCCGACGATCGACTTCTCGAAGAAGTGCAGAAGGCGCTCGAGGAGGGGCGCAAGGCCGAGAACCAGGAAACTGACGCGGGTGAGCCCGGAGCAGCCGGCGAAGAGGCCGCCGGCGAAGACAGTGAGGCGTCGCAGCAGTCCGACGCACCCGGCCAGGAGCAGGCCGGCGCCCAGTCAGACGAGGGTGGCGAAGGGCAGAAACTCGAAGGTGCCAGCGAGGAGGCCGACGCCGACGCCCCGCGCACGGGCATGGCATCGCTCGAGGGCGCTCCCAGCGATGAGAACAGCCAGTCGGAGACCGAACAGGGCGCGGGCTCGGGAGAGGGCACCGGCCCCCAGGCGGGTGAGGCCGCGGTCTTTGGCGAGATCGCCGAAATGCCGCTCTACCCGGAAATGAGCCTCGAGGAAGCGCTGCTCGAATCCGAGATGGGTGGCGGGCGCCCGCTCGATGAACCGCCACGCGAGCTTCCCAGTGTCGCTCAGGAAGCCGAGAGTCGCCGACGCACCGGCCTTCGGCAGGCCGAGACCATCGCCGGCGGTGGTGCCCTCGCATCGCCGGTGCCCCTGGCCCGTCGGGGCGTGTTGTCGCGTACCTATCCAGAGGACCCGCCAGATCCTGAAGAAGCAGGCACCGAGGCCCCGGGTCCTGACGAACCGGATACCAAGGGCCCAGACGCCAGCGCTCGAGGCACCGACTCAGGCGACGAAGCCGCCTCCGGCAACGCAACGGGCGGCCACCAGGCGAGGTGAGACATTGACCATCGACAACAACCATTCGACCAGGCCCCGGCTCGAGGAGCTGAGAGTTCCGGCCCCGTCCGAGCCACGTGAGGAGTAGAGACATGAGTGTTGCAGTAGCCGAAGGCCACATGGCCGAATTCCAGGACTCTTTCAGGAGCCTTCAAAAAGAGGTCGGGAACACCATCGTCGGCAACGAAGACGTCATCCAACTCGCACTCACCAGTCTCCTGGCGGGCGGGCACGCGCTGCTCGAGGGCGTCCCGGGTCTAGGGAAGACCAGCCTCGTGCACGCGCTCGCCGACGCCCTCGACCTCACGTTCTCACGGATCCAGTTCACGCCCGACCTGATGCCGGGGGACATCCTGGGAACGCACGTGGTCGAAGAAACCGAATCTGGCGGGCGCACCCTGATGTTTCGACCAGGGCCGCTGTTCGCGCACGTCATTCTCGCCGACGAAATCAACCGCGCCACGCCGCGAACCCAGTCGGCTCTGCTCGAGGCCATGCAGGAGCAGACGATCACCGTCGGCACCACGTCGCATGAGCTCGAGAAGCCGTTCCTGGTCCTGGCGACCCAGAACCCGCTCGAAATGGAAGGTACCTACCCGCTCCCCGAGGCACAACTCGATCGCTTCCTCTTCAAGCTCGAAATGGAGTACCCGAGTGACGAGGAACTGCACGAAATCCTCGAGCGCACCACCGCACGGGAGATGCCCAAGGTCAAAGCAGTGGCTGACGGCGCCTCGATCCTCGCCATGCGTGAGATGGTGCGGGCCGTGCCAGTGGCACCCAACGTGCGCCAATACGCCATCTCGCTGACTCGCGCCACTGACCCGACCGATGCGCGCGCCCCGGAGCCCGTGCGCCGGTTGGTGCGTCACGGCGGCTCACCGCGTGCCGTGCAGGCGATGGTGCTGGGAGCGAAGGTTCGAGCCCTACTCGACAACCGCTCCTGGGTCTCGTGTGACGACATCGCCAAGATCGCGGGCCCGGCTCTCTCGCATCGCGTGCTCTTGAACTTCGAAGGCCAGGCAGAGGGCGCCTCGGCGCGCGAGCTGGTGCTGGCCGTGATCGAGTCGGTTCCGGTACCGGCCGACTGAGGGACTGAGGAACGTGGCGACCTCGGCCGAACCGGCGATCTTCGATCGCGATCTGCTGACGCGCCTGGCGCGCCTGCGGGTGGTCTCGAAGCGCGTCCTCGCCTCGGGGCTGGCGGGCGAACACCGCGTCAACCGGCGTGGAGCGGGGGCCGAGTTCGCCGACTACCGCCCCTACGTCCCAGGTGACGACCTGCGTGCCCTCGACCCGGGCGCCTGGTTGCGGCTCGACAAGTTGTTCGTGCGCCTGTACGAGGAGCAGGGTGACTTATCGCTCTATATCTTCCTGGACAACAGCGCCTCGCTGACCAAAGCCCAGAACGGAGTGCGCTTTCGCCTGGCCCGGCAGGTGGCCGGCATGCTTGGCTGGATCGCACTGCACCGCCACGACCCGGTTGACCTCTGGACCTACTCTCACCAACCGGGACCGGGCGTCTTCGGTCTTCGGGGGGCCGCCGCCGGCCAGCGACTCCTGCGCTTCCTCGAAACCCTCGAGGCCACCGGGGGTGAAACCGGGGGCACACGCCTCGCCGCCGTCTTGCACTCTGCCTTCGCCGCCCAACGCCGTCGCGGGTTGGTGGTGGTCATCTCGGATTTTCTCGACGACGACTGGCAAGACGCCTTCCGCCGCCTGGCGGCCCTACGCCACGACGTTCTCATTGTTCATCTCACCGATTCCGCCGACCCAAAGAAACTGCCTCCGATCGCCCTGCTCATCGATTCAGAAGACGGCAGCCAGCGGCGGGTGCGCGCGCGACCCTCGCTCATCAAGGCCTTACACCGTGAGCAGGCTAGACATCGTGAAGATCTCGAGAACGCCTGCCGGCGCTGGGGCTTCGGTTATCTCGGTCTCGAGGACGAAGAGTCGCTGGATCAGGTTCTTCTGCGCACTCTCGCCCGTGGACGGGTAACGCGGTGACGACTGTGCTCGACTGGCTCCCCGTCGCGATTGCAGCGGCGGTGATCCTGATCTACCTACTGCGCTTGCCGGCGCGCCCGGTCGAAGTGGGTTCGCTCCATCTCTGGCGGCGCCTGCTGGTCGAGAAGAGCCCGGTTCGCAACTGGCTACGCTTCCTTCTGTCGCTTCTCCTGGCAACTGCAATCGCCGTTCTACTGGCCCTCACGCTGGTGCGCGGCGGTCTGCTCGAGGACTCAGCCAGTGGAAAACGTTTGATGGTGCTGGTCGACAACTCGCCGTCGATGGCCACGCTGCAGTCGGGGCGCACACGCCTGGCAATCGCCCAGGACGCAGCCCGCCGCGAGGTTCGGCGCGCCCCCACCGGCTCTAGGTTCTTGATTTCCTCGACTCACCCGAGCGAGAACGACGACCAACCGAGGAACGATTCTGGCGACTGGCTCGACGCCAGCGAAGCCAGCTCGGTCATCAACAACATCAGCGTGGGCCACGGGGCACCGCGCACTCTCCGCGTGCCCGCTGCCCCTGGTAGTCCTGAGGTGCTGCACGTTACCGATGGCGTCGCGCCACGGCCACGCCTGCTGGCCGGCGACTCGCTCGGCTGGCGCACCATCACGGTCGCCGAGCCGGTGAGAAACGCTGGCATCTCGACGTTCGCAGTGCGTTCGGTAGAGAGTGCTCTGGAAGGAGGTCTCGCGGCGACGCGACGCGAGGCCGACCTCGAAGTCGTGCATTCGAGCGACCGCCCTGGTTCGGTTCGCTTGACCGTTCGTGACAGTGAGCGTGTGGTCTTCGAACGCAACCTCGAACTCGAGCCGGTGGCCATCTGGTCGGCAAGCCTCGACGCGACCCGCTGGGCGCCCGGCGACGTGGTGGCGCGGGTCGAACTGGCAGGGGACGCCTTCGAACGCGACGACGGCGCCAGCTTGACGGTCGATGCGCCCCGCCGGGTCGCGATGATCGGAAGGCCCACGCCCTTCGTGCGCCGGTTGATCGACGGGCACCCCCACCTCCGGGTCACCCGCGGGAAGCGCCTTTCCGAAATCGCTGGAGTCGACCGCCTCGGGGGAACCATACAGATCGGAGTGGCGCCGGCCGATCCACCGAGCCTTCCGACTCTCTTGATCGACCCTCCACCCCGCGCCTGGTTACCGCTACCTGAACAACAGCTCAGTTTGCGGCCGGGGGCCCAACGTCTCGACGCTCCAACGCGAGCTCGAAGTACGCCCGACCTCGCACGCCTGGCAGAGGGCATCACCGGCCGTACCCTGCGGCTGCCGTGGCTGAGGAGGCTCGACTTCGATAACCCGGAGATCGAGGTAGCGACCGCAGCGGGCAAGGCCGCAGCCCGGTTCGAGATCGCCGCGACGATCGCAGGACACCCGGCACTCCTCGTCCACCCACAGGGACCCACCGTCGTTTTGCCCTTCCGCCCCACCGATGCGGCGGCAGGCACCGGCGGCGCCCTGATGATCGAGAATGCCCTCGCCTACCTCTTCGAGCGACCGGCGGTCGAGCTTGGAATTCGCAACCGCACGATTTCGCTTCTTCGACCGCGTCCCGAGTTGGTGGCCGAGAAGGTCGTACCCTCGCTGACCGAAGCCGAACCGACGGAACCGGCACCGATTCCGTGGCGGGTTCTCCTCTCCACAGCCATCGCGCTTCTGGTCCTCGAGACCGTGACCTGGAACAGAAACGTCACGTACTGAGACCCGCGCTTCTCATACCCCCGTCTTTCACCTCATGAGCTTCGAGTACCCCATCGCCCTTCTTCTCCTGGTGCCCGCCACCTGGGTGGCACTCCAGTTCGCGCCCGAGGGGCCGGGCAGCCGGGTCCGCCGCGCCGCCCTTCGGTGGGCGACTCTGAGCGCCGCCACCCTCGCCCTCGCTGGCCCCCAGATCCAGGTCGCCGTTCCGGGAGCGCCGAGCGTGGTGGCCATCGACGTCTCGCAGAGCGTCTCACCTGCCTGGCTCGGCTCTGTCCTCGATCGTCTCGCGGCCCTCGAACAACGACAGCCCCATCGCTTCAACGTGGTGGCATTCGCCGACGGCGCCCAGCAGATCCAACGGGCGGCAGACCTTCGCGACCTGCGTGTTGGTCAACCAAAGGGGCCGCTCCAGGAAGGAACCGGCGATGGTAGCCCGGTGCGTGAGGCCGTTACCGCAACCACTCTAGGCCGCTCGCGTAGCGACCTGCTCGACGCCGCCGCCGTCGCACTGGCTGACAAACCAGCGCGCATTCTGCTCCTTTCCGACGGCAACTTCGAAGCCGACACCTTCGGGCGCGCCCTCGAGCAGTTCACCGCCGCGGAAGTCCCAGTTTCAACTGTCGTCGCCGCCAGCCGCACTCCCAAGTACCCACTCGTTGTGTCGGTGCGCAGCCTGACCGAGGCCCGGGCTGGGAGTCCGACGCGCCTCGAGGTCGAAATCGTAGCTCCACTCGAGATGACCGTCGAACTCGATCTGACCCACGCCGGGGCCGATGCAGCCGAAACCGGGACCGAGGCTCTCGCCAGTCTCGTCTATCGACATCCCGGCGGGCTCCAGAAACTGGTCCTCGAGCCGCGGATCGAAGAGACCGGCGATCTGCCGCTCGTTCTGGCGCTGCGCTATGACACAGACGATGACGGCCTTCTCGATGCCGGCGCGACCTACCCCGTCGCCCTCGCTGTCGGCGAGCCGCTGCGGGTTCTCTACGTCGAGGGCGAGCAAGAGAACGCGCGCTACTTCGCCCGAGCGCTCGACGAAGCCGGCTTCGACGTCATCCGCCAACGGCCGGGCGCGATTCCCACCAGGGCAGAAGAGCTCGCGACCTACGACGTGGTCGTCCTGAGCGATACGAACGCCAACGACCTTCCCCCCGGTGCTTCGGCCGCAGTCGCCACCTGGGTACGGGATCTGGGTGGCGGGCTCCTGTTTGCCGGAGGCGAGAACACGTACGGCGAGAACGGTTGGTCTGACACGCCGATCGAGAGGGTCCTGCCCCTCGAGCTCGAGGTCGAGGAAGAAGAGAGCGACGTCGCCATGGTGATCGTGCTCGACAAGAGCTACAGCATGCGAGGCGAGAAAATCGAGCTCGCCAAAGCGGCGAGCGTCGCAGCCCTGGGAGTTCTCGAAGACCGCCACCACTTCGGCCTCATCGCCTTCGACTGGAACCCCACCGTCGTGGTGCCGCTGCGTCCGGCGAGCGAGCGCGACGCGATCACCGAGCTCATCGGTCGCATCGAGGCGACGGCCCAAACCAACTTCTTTCCCGCCCTGGTGATGGCCTCCGACACTCTCGAAGCAAGCACCGCGCGCACCAAACACATCGTGCTGCTCTCCGACGGAAAGACCTATCCCGACGCCTACCAGCGACTGCTCGCCGAACTCCGGGAGAGCGGCATCACGGTGTCGACCGTCGCGGTGGGTGCCGAAGCCGACAAGGACCTCCTCGGCCAGATCGCCGAATGGGGTGGTGGCCGCAGCTACGTCGTCGAAGACGCCCAACGGGTGGTCAACGTGCTGGTGGAAGAAGCCGAGATGACCCTGCAGGACTCGGTGATCGAAGAATCGACCCAGGTCGTCGTAACAGCCCGGGCGCCCTTCCTCGACGGGGTGCGCATGAACACCGCACCGCCAATCGACGGCTACGTCGCGGCCCTGGCTCGCGATCGCGCCGAAGTGGTGCTCCAAACCCCAGACGAGAAACCGGTGCTTGCGAGCTGGAACATTGGCCAGGGCCGCTCGATCTTCTTCACCAGCGACCTCAGCAACCGGTGGAGCGCCGACTGGATCACCTGGCGCGACTGGGGTCGGCTGTGGGCCCAGGTGGTTCGTGACCTCGGCGGTCGGTCGCTGTCGGGACGCACCCGGGTCGAGCTCGAGCGCCTCGGCTCGACCGTGACGGTCACCCTCACCGCAACGACGTCTTCGGGCCGTCCGGCGATGGCCCTTGAACCGGCACTCGTGCTCCCGTCGGGGGACCGCCCCATGAATCCGATCGGACCTGGCCGCTACCAGGCGCAGTTGCAGGCGCGTCCCGCTTCCGCACCGATCACCATCACGACGAGGAGCGACGACGGCCTACCGCCCGGCAACCACTACCTGAGCTGGCCGCAGAGCGACGAGTTCTCTGTCCTCGCGCCCAACCCTCAGACGCTCGCACTCCTGGCCCGCGCCACGGGTGGGAAGCAGGGCCAGGACCTCGAAGAGGCCCTCGCTTCGCCGCCTGGCGCGGCACGCCATCCCCGGCTTCTGGCCCCGTGGTTGGCAGCACTGGCACTCCTCCTGTTCTTGTTCGAGATTCTCTCGCGGCGACTTCCTATTCGGTGGCCGAGTGCTCAGAGCGCCCATCGATAGCACCCGCGACCACGCGCTGGCCCCACCAAGAAAGCCCCAACAAGAAGGAGCGCCCCGGAGGGGCGCCCTTTGGTTCGTTGGCGTCGTCTAGCGGTAGACGAAACCCATCGGCTGCCTCAGTCGCCAGCCTCCTCGCGGGAATCCCTGAAGCGCTTCATCCACTTCGTGCGCTCTTCTGGAGTCAGCGCCTCCCAGTCCACGCCGAGACGCTCTTTCAGCATCTTCTTCATCCGCTCGGGGTTGTTGCTGCCGGCGCCGAAAATCCCGCCCTGGGGAACGAAGCCAGGCTCGGCATCGGCATAGGCAATGAACCCGAACATCATCTCGGCGGTCGTTGGCTGGCCATAGACCACCGTCGCGGAAGGATCAGGGTTGGCCGGATTGTCGGCCGAGTTGTTCCACGCCATGGTGAGCTCGATCTCGGTCCCTGCAGGGATTCGCTTGCCGCCCTCAGGATAGGCGTAGTGGGTCTGCCAGTTGAAGTCGTACTCTGGAACCTCGAGCAGGGTCTCTTTGGTGCCGTCAGGGTAGGTCGCAACATACTTGGCGTAGGTCCCGCGCAAATGCATGTGCGGGGTGTAGCCGAGTAAAAGGGTTTCGCGATCGAACGTTGTGGTCACCTTCTCGGCGTGACGTTTGGCACCAGGTGGGATCTCGAAGTTGAACTTCCCCATCGAGTCGCTGGCAACTCGATACTCGGGGGTGTAGCCCTCGGGGTAGAAGCGAATCGCGGCTTCGGAAAGGTCCCAGGTACCAGTGCCGTCACCTGCCTCCTTGTGGTAGTGCATCTGCCACTTGATCTTGGTGCCCGGTTCGAGCAGCACGCCGAAGCCATCGTTGTACACCGTCGGGTCGTTGCCCGGTGCAATGCCGCCCAGTGGCCGCGCGATGATGTGATGCACCACGGGGCTACCGGGACGGAACTCGACCGCCTTGATGAAACGGGGACCCGAGATCATGTCTTCGGTGATCTCGGTGGTGAAGTTGATGTACTGGTCCTCGACGTCGTCTTCGACGAAGTACTTCTCGCCCATGTTGATCACCAGGTCGGGTGTTCCAATCGTCCAACCTTCGACACTCGGCCACTCACGGGCGGGCGGCGCCTGGCTGATATCCCCGGCGGTCGCCCCGGTCTTGGCCCAGCGCACCAGAGTGTCGATTGCGTCTTGATCCATGGTGCGCTCGTTCGCGAACACTCCGTGGTATTCGGGTGCCGCATGCCACGGTGGCATCTTGCGCGCTTCGACCTGCTTGGCAATCGACTTCGCCCACGGGCGGGTCTCTTCGTAGGAGGTAAAGGCCATCGGAGCCACCATGCCGCCGAGGTTGGCACCGTTGGGGCGATGGCAGACCTGGCAGTTCTCCTGCAGGATCGGTAGGACTTCGCCGTAGAAAGTCGGGGTTTCGACCTCAGTATCGTTGTTGTTCGATGAGGCCATGGCTCCGGCCGCGAGCAGGAGGGCTGCGGCGGAGCCGATGAGTACCTTGCGCATAGCGGTCTCTCCGGTCTTGGATGGAAGCGACGGCCTTTCGACCGCCCGGTCGGTCGGTTCTCCTACAATGTATCGTGAGCCATCCCGTCTCAGCAACTTTCCGCAACTCACGTCCCGAGGCTGCGCTCTGATTCAGGCGCTCTCGCTCGCCATGGCAGTCGCCGCTGCACCGAGAAGGCCCGCACGCACGCCGAGTCTCGAGACCAGGAGCTCGATGTCGCCGCTCTCGAAAACCCGCAGGCGCTCGTCCAGTGTTGCCCGGATCGGGTCGAGCAACAGGTCGCCGAGACGCGCCATGCCGCCCCCGAAAACGATCGCATCGGGATGGAGGGTCACGCCCAGGTTGGTCGCCACCAGGCCGAGATAGCGGCCAGCGCGGGCAATCGCGTCGCGCACTGCATCGTCGCCGGCGCGTGCCGCCTGGGCCATGCTGGCCGCGTCGACTTTGGAAACGTCTCCAGACAGGAGCTCGTGCAGCTTGGGGGCCTTGCCCGAAAGCATCAAGCGAACGCCCTCGCCTGCCAGTGCCGGGCCGGAGGCGTAGGCCTCGACACACCCGTAGCCGCCGCAACCACAGGGTCGACCGTTCGCCTCGACGATCTGGTGACCAACCTCCCCGGCCGACCCCAGCGGACCGAGCCGGAGACGACCGTCGATGACCACTCCCCCGCCGATTCCAGTTCCCAGTGCCAGAAACGCAAACGACCGATAGGTCTGGCCGTGCCCGAAGCGCAGCTCGCCGAGCGTCGCGGCGCGCACGTCATTGATCAATGAGATCGAACGGCCGAGGGCGGCCGCGAGAGGACCACTTGCGTCGATATCTCGCCACCCGCCACCCAGGTTGGGAAGCCAGCGGGCGATCCCGGTTTCCGAGTCGACCCACCCTGGCAGGCCGACTCCCACGGCCCGGGCCGTCTGGCCGGCTTCTCCCTCGAGCGCCAGGGCCATCTCGCCCAGCCGCGCGAGCACCGCCTCCGGGCCCTCGTAGGCGAGCGTTGGCAACTTGGTCGAGCGCAGGACCGTACCGGAGTCGTCGACCAGGGCGGCTTTCATCGTAGTCGCTCCTACGTCGACCCCGAGCCAACAAGAAGGGGAGGCTCGAGCCTCCCCCTGGACCGCCGACTGTGATGGCTTGGACAATCAGTCGCCACCGCCGGCTGCGGACACCTCGGCAGTCGCAACCGCACTGCCGGACGCGCCTTCACTGGGAGTTGCGCTCTCCGAGTAGTCAATGAAGCCGATCATCATTTCGTCGGTCGTGGGGCCATTGAAGCGTACCGAACGACCAGTATCGATATCGAGCGAGGTGACTTTGTTGCGCTCCTCGGTGTTGGTGAACGTCATCGTCACCTCGATGCGGGTTCCGGCGGGAAACTTCTTCGGCTGCTTGAGGTTGTAGATCGTCTGCCAGTTCCAGTCGTAGCTGGGAACGTGGAGGAGCAGCTCTTCTCGGCCATCCGGGTAGTGCGCGACGTAACGCGCCGCCTGCCCGCGGAGATGCATGTGCGGAAGGTACGAGTAGATCGTGATCGGCTCATCGAAGGTGGTTGCAGCGCCGACCACCCACTCCTCGGCGTTGGGGGGAATCTCGAAGTAGCGATTGCCGATGCCATGGAACTGCGCCACCTCACGCACCGGGGCGTCTTCCGGGTGGAACTTGATCGCCATCTGCGAGCGATCGAACAGCCCCGTCCCCGCACCGGGCTCCTTGTTGTAGTGCATCTGCAGGTAGATCTGGGTATCCGGAACCAGCAGCCGGCCGACGCCATCGGGGAACTGGAACGGTTCACTGCCCGGTGCGATGCCACCGATCATGCCCGAGGCTCCCGGAGTCTCGGCAGTCGCGGCGCGCTTGCTCGCGATGATGTGGTGGACGATGTCGCTGCCAGCGCGGAACTCGACCGCCTTGATGTAGCGCGGCCGCGGCAGCATCTCTTTGGTGATCAGCTGTGCCGGCAGGCTGATGTTCAAGTCGACGACGTCATCGCCGACCCAGAAGGGCTCTTGGAGGTCGATGACCAGGTCGGGCTCGCCGATCAACCAACCCTGGTGATCGCTCCAGGAGCGCGCCGGTGGAGCCTTGTTGACATCGCCGGCCGGCGCGCCAGACTCGACCCACTTGATGATCGTCGCCTTCTCGACCTCGCTCAGGCGGCGCTCGTTTTGAAACTGGCCTCGGGTGTGGTCGCTGGCGAACCAGGGCGGCATCGAGCCTTCGCTCACCTGGCGAGCGATCGACTTGGCCCACGGCCGCACCTGGCCGTAGTCAACCAGCGGCATCGGAGCCCGCATGCCGCCGAAGTCAGCCCCCTCCGGTCGATGGCAACCCTGGCACTCGCGTTGGAGAATCGACTCCACATGCTCGTGGAAAGTCACCGTGGCCGGAACTTCGGACAGAACCGTTGCCGGTTCGCTGGCCGCCGCACCACTGGCGGTCCCTAACCACAACGCAACGCCGGCGATGAAAACCAGGCAGAGGAGTTTCTGCCTGTTCTCTCGGAGAATGGGGTTTCGGGGAGTGGCAGTGCTTTGGCTCATGGGAGGCTCCTCGATGAATCGAGCGTCTCCCATCCGACCGGGGCGGATCGCCCCGCCCGCGTGGGCCCCACTCTGGCTTCGTGTCCTTCTGGGCCAGGGCGTCGTAGGGGCGCTCGGTGAGGCCATTGTAGACCGCACCCGCGAGGCAGGCAAAAGCGCTGCGATTGAACCCTCGAGCGCGCCGCCCTGGGTCGGGCTGCGCTCCTTCTTGTCGGGGAAGTGTTCTTGGCGGGAAGTGCCGAACAGTGCGCCGACAGTGCGCCCACAGTGCGCAACAGTGCCAGCGTGCGAGAAGCTCCCTGGAAGAGAGAACTCCCTGAAAGAGAGCCTCCCGGGGGAGGCTGCGGGTGGGCCCGCACGACCGTGAAGAGGAAACCAAGCTGGGGGGTTGAGAGGGATTATCCGCGGCCTTCCCGAGACCTCCAAATAGCTATCGAAGCTTTGCCGGGAAAGTCACCCAGATCCGTCGAGAAAACTGCAAGAGGGGGTCCGGCGGGACTAGAAAACGCAGTCTCGTGCTACTCCAGAAGCCCCCGGAAGAGGCTACTCGGCCTCCGCCTCCGGTGGCCGCGCCACGATCCGGTCGACCGCGTGAACCGGCGCATTCTCGCCAGCCATCAGGTGGGCGATTGCCTTGAGCACCAGGCGCTGACGAGCAAGCGTGCGCTGGCCCTCGAAGACCTCCGAGATGACCCGGATTTCGAAGTGGCCACCCATCCCATCGACGGCGATCTCCGCCTCTGGAAAGGCCTCGCGGAGCGCTTCTTCGAGGAGGCCGGCGGTTTCTTGGGCGGGCCGATTGATCTTGATGCTCATGGTCCTGTGGAGGCGGCTCCGTTCCTCCCGTCAGTAGGTCGGAACGTCGTGATCGACTTCACGCGCCCAGGCGTCGATGCCACCCGAGAGGTTGTGAATGTCGCTGAAACCGCGCTGCTTGAATCGCTCGGCGAGCGCCTGAGAGCGCGCCCCCTTATGACAGTGAAACACCAGCGTCGCATCCCTCGGCAGCGCCTCGAGCTCACGCAGCACAGCCTCGCTGATGAGCTCGGCACCGGCGATCGATGCGGTCGCGTGTTCTTCCTCGGTCCGAACGTCGATCAAGCGGTGCGCGCGACCCTCGCGGCGCCATGCCTCGAGCTCGGCTACCTTGAGCTGCGGAACGGAAAGGTCGGGCGCATTCGGGTTCTGGATACGCAGTGCCATCCCCTGGGGCGTGTCCTGGACGTCGAGGAGCAGACCGGCTGCCCGAACTGCGCTGTCGCGATCGAGCAGGACTCGAACCCCATTGTTCTCTGCCGCGACCTCGCTGCCATCTGCGGGGCCAAAGAAGAGCATGTTGCGGTAGAGAGCATCAATGCCGAGATGGAGTTCACCATCCTGCTGCGCCGCCGCCTCGGTGAGGGCCTCGCGAGCAGCGTCGGTGATGGTGATCTCGGGCGGCGCGGCGGGAGGTGGGGAGATCCCCAGGACCTCGTGTAGCTCGCCGTTGCCGTACATCTCTGTTACCACGTCACAGCCACCCTGGAACTCGCCGGCCACGTAGAGCTGGGGAATCGTTGGCCAGTCCGAGAAGACCTTGATGCCCTCGCGGACCTCCATGTCGGCAAGCACGTCAACGGTTCGGTAGTCGGGCAGAACTCGGTCGAGGATCTGGACGACCCGCGCCGAGAAGCCGCACTGCGGCTGGTCGCGGTTGCCCTTCATGAAGAGCACAACGGGCGCCGAGTCGACGATCGACTGCAGCTGCTCCTGGATCTGGGAATCGGGGGTCACGAACATCTCTCCTATGAATCAGCGGCGCGGGGCTCACTGTCGCCACCGGCGGGGCGCAACTGCCCGCGATCTTAGGCCATCGGGCAGCGGCGTGCTGACCCCCTTTAGAAGGCCCCGATCGTCAGGTCCCGCGGCGCCTTTCACCTGTTTCAGACCGACCGCAGACATGCCGTTTCTTGTCACCTGGACGCTCATCGGGGCACTTCCACGGCATCGTCGATCTAAAAGAATCGATCATCCATACCTTTAAAACTTGTTTTCTTATCTTTTCTGTTGGTATTCTCTTTGCTTCTGAAGGACCCGCCGGTTCTCTTGCCCAGCACCCCTCCCAATCCGGCACATCAACAAGGACTTCCATGATGCGCGTTCCCCGCCCCGCCAGCCGAAAACAAGGTGGCTTCACCCTGATCGAGCTGCTCGTCGTCGTCGCCGTGATCGGCATCATCGCCTCGATCATGATCCCCAGCTTGATGTCCGCGATCCAGAAAGCCAAGCAGAAGCGCACCATCGCCGATATCAAGCTGATCGGCAACGCCTGGATGGGCTGGTTGACCGATGAGGTCGGGGCCGCAGCGGCCGGCGCGCCCCAGCAGTTCGAATGGGACCAGTTCACCCAGAAGACGGTGCCCGAAATGCAATCGCTCTTGATCCCCCAGTACATGACCGAGATTCCTACCAGGGATGGCTGGCGCCAGACCTACGGCTTCGGCATCGCCAGTGATCTCGAATCGCCGATACCGATGGCGGTGCGCTCGAGCGGTTCGGACCATGAGTGGGAGGGCGACACCTACACCACCGGACCCTTCCCCGCCAACCGGTTCAGGAAGGACATCGTCTGGGCGGGTGGCTACTTCGTCCGCTGGCCAGAGGAAAGCAAAAAGGAGTAGCTGGGCTCGTGGTCTTGGCGGCCTCTGTAGAGCGGTCCAAGGTTGGAATGGCGGTGCTGTTGGAGGAGCGACCTCCACATGTGGCTGGGCGTGTACCACGAGCCCAGCTACCGTCACATCTGCGGCGCAAGCGCTACGCAGCGACGGCCGGCTTCAAGCGCGCTCGCCCTCCACAGGCGATCAAGAACTGCCAAGGCACCGGCGCGCGCCGCGGATTCTTGCCCTCGTGAAACCAGCTGACCCGGCTCTCCACTCATGAGCGCGGGCGGCCTCTCTAGAGCGGTCCAAGGTTGGAATGGCGGTGCTGTTGGAGGAGCGACCTCCACATGTGGCTGGGCGTGTACCACGAGCCCAGCTACCGTCACATCTGCGGCGCAAGCGCTACGCAGCGACGGCCGGCTTCAAGCGCGCTCGCCCTGCACAGGCGATCAAGAACTGCCAAGGCACCGGCGCGCGCCGCGGATTCTTGCCGTCGTGAAACCAGCTGACCCGGCTCTCCACTCATGAGCGCGGGCGGCCACTGTAGAGCTGACTTTGGTTTGGTGGGCGGTGCTCTTGGAGGAGCGACCCCAACATGTGGCTGGGCACGTACCCCACGAGCCCTCGCTTCGTTCACTAGCTGGCTGCCTCCTCAGCCCGCTGTTGACGGCGCTCCGACTCCCAGGCGCTCGAGTAGCTTGCGGGTGGCGATGATGCCTTCTTCTTCACGGAGGCGGTCGCCTTCGTACTCGACGCCGACCCAGCCGACGTAGCCGGCTTGGCGAACGATCTCCATCATGCGGGCGAAATCGATCGTGGTCTCGTTGCCCGCTTCGTCGAAGTTGTAGCTCTTGGCGCTCACCGCTCTGGCGAGCGGCATCATCAACCGAACGCTCTGGTAGATGTCCTGGCCGGGTTCGAAATTGCCAAAGTCCGGAAGAGTGCCAACCAGTGGGTGGCCGGTGCGTTCCATGACCTCCATCAGCCAGGCGGCGTCGCTCGAGTAGCCGCCGTGGTTCTCAACCAGGATGTGGAGGCCCTGGTCTTCGGCACGTTCGCAGAGCCGGCGCAGGCCGTCGGCGGCATGAGCGAGCTGTTCTTCGCGGGTGCCGCTCGAGTAGGCGTTGACCCGAATGGCGTGACAGCCGAGGATCTCGGCCGCATCGAGCCAGCGTTGGTGACGCTCGACACTCGCCAGGCGGTCATCGAGGGCCGGCGCCCCCAGATCGCCCTCTCCGTCGCACATGATCAGCACATTCTCGGTGCCGGCATCGACCGCCCGATTGCGCAGTTCTCTCAGGTAGCCGCGGTCGTTGCCGTTGGCGTAGTAGAAGGTGTTGACGTACTCGACTCCGCCGAAACCGAGAGCCGCCGCGCGCGCAGGAAAGTCGAGTGGATCGAGCGGTCCTTCCAGAACCGTCGCGGGAGCTTCCCCTAGCCGACGGATGAACTCGTCGCCGGCGGCGTCGCCGAAGTCGGTGCGCCAATCTCCGAAGTGGCTGCGGTTGAGTGACCATTGGGCCAGGGAGAGCCTGCTGGGCGGTCCGTCGGATGCGGAAGTGGCGCTTGCCGCAGCCGCGGTCCCCAAAGAGGGTGCGGGCGGGGGTGAACCGCCCGCGGCTTCGTTTCTGCCTTCGTTGCAACCGGGCAGGGCGCTGGCCATGGCCAGAGCGGCGAGCGTGCGACCGGACGTGCCGAGGAACTCTCGTCTGTTCATGACAACATGTTACGCCGCCCCGATGGCGATTGGGCCGGAATGTCTGAAGACCCCTTCGTGACGCCAGATGAGGTCGCCTGGCGAGAGCGCCGGGACTTCGCCGCCTACGGTTGAGTCTGCGACCAGGCTGTCGAATCGGCACTCTCGAAGTCGTCTTCGAACAGGTACTCGCCGACCTGAAAGAAGGCCGCGACCGGAGGCCCAAGCGCCCCGACCGCGTCTTCGGCCTGCAGCCAGAGCACGTGCCGACCGAGGGTGAGCCCGGTCGTATCGAGCGTCCCGGTGGCCTCCTCGGTGACCGCGTCGAAGCTTCCATCGGCCGCCAGGAGAGGCAGGCCAGCGGTCTCCCAGGGCGGCGTATCAACCGTCATCAAGACCGAGGCCACCGCCTGGGTCGGTTCGTCACCCTGGCCGCCGGAGTCGAAAAGGCTGTCGTCCGCCACCACGTCGATGGTCAGCGAGCCACCCGGGGCCACGGTCTGCGCCGAGAGGACGAGGTCGAGAAGCTCCGGTCCAGAGGGCCACTGATAAGGGCGGCGCGCGGTGCGTGCCGCATAGAACAGCGCGTCGCGCACCAGTGGCCAGATCGTCGCCTCGAAGGTGCTGCACTGTTCGAAGAACGTGCTTCCGAGCTCGAAGGTGTAGGCAGGAACGCCATAGACCCCATACGCCTGGTCAACCGTCGTGCCCGATGCCGTTCCAATACAGGAGTCGCACACCAACCAATCGGTGAAATAGCCGAACTTGCGCCCCAGGGTCTGCATGCCCGTTCTGTTTGGTGCGTTGCTAGCGTTGTCGTGCTCCCACGGAAAGAGCACCTGGCCACCGTACGAGTGCAGAGACAAAAAGACACCTTCGGCATCCGACGGCGCGGCGTCGGTCGCCAGCGGCCCCCGCCAGTCGGTGAAGGTGCTCTCCATCCACTCCTCCAGCGCGATGGTCTCGGGCTCGCTACCGGCGGCATCGCCACGGAAGGTTTCGGCACACTCGGCGCCGCTCGAGCCACTCGCCAGGCCCCAGCCAAACGACGCGTTGCGATTGAGGTCGACGCCGCGGCTGTTGCCGTCGGCACAGAAGTCGTTGTTCTTGTTCTTACGCCACGACAGACCGGTCTCAGCCTGCTTGCGGCCGTCGGGGTTCTGGTGCGGGACGATATGGACTTCGACGTTGTCGAGAATCCAGGTGATGTCGGCGTCGACCCCGTAGCCGTTGACCAGGAGCTCGGCAAAGCGGGTCGCACTCTCAGCAGTGGTGAGCTCCCGGGCATGCATCGCGGCACTGATCACCAGCGGGGATTTGCCGCTGACGTGGGTGTTGCCGATCACCAGAACGCCGAGGTCGTAGCCCGGCGCAACCCCTTCTTCTTTCTCCCAGCTGTCGCGCGAAAGGCTCTGCCAGGAGGCGAGACCGGGGTTGGCGGTCGCCAGCGCTTCGAGATCGGCGTAGGTCTCCTCCACTGTGCGGTAGCAGGAGCAGCCAGGAATACCGGTCGGACCCGACTGCCCACAGAGCCCGGTTCCCCGGGTGGCGGTGGGATCGAGGGCGCGGGTGCGCTCGGCGCTGGCCTCGAACGAGATCCCCCGCTCGGTGAGCCAGGAGCGATCGAGGGCGTCGGTCCCGATCTCGAAACGGAGAGCACCGGGCGAAAGAGAAGGTTCCACCAGGTACACGTCCAGGTGCTCCTGCAACTGCCCCGGCAGTTCTGGATCCGCGGTTTCGACGATGACCACCTGGAACTCAGAGGCCAGCAGGGCCGGCGAAAAGAGCTGCGCCAGAACAAGCAGAAGCAGACCGCACGGGGCGGTCGACCTGAGGGCGCGGGCGGTACCCGACCGCCAGAGGAAAGAACTCATAGATAGAATTCTATCTAAAAACTCCGAATTCTCCACCTGGCGCCTGCACGATCGCCCGTGAGGGCCCTACCAGCCGCAGGTTCGGCCCTCGTTCTGCTCGGTCAGCCAGGCCTCGAGCGGTGCGAAGTAGTCGAGGATGGCGCTGGCGTCCATCGCGCGGCTGCCGGTCACGGCTTCGAGAGCGTCCTGCCAGGGCTCTGACGAACCCATCGCCATCATCTCGCGTAGCTTGGCGCCCGCCTCGGCGTGACCGTAGATCGAGCAGCGATGAAGCGGCCCGTCGTAGCCGGCGACATCACAGAGGGCGCGCTGGAACTGGAACTGCAGGATGTGGGCGAGGAAGTAACGCGTGTAGGGCGTGTTCGCCGGGACGTGGTACTTCGCACCGGCATCGAAGTCTTCTTCGCTGCGTTCGACCGGCGCGGCGACGCCCTGGTACTTCTCGCGCAGCTCCCACCACGCCTGGTTGTACTCGTCGGGACGAATGTCGCCGGAGAAGACACCCCAGCGCCACTGGTCGACCAACAGGCCAAAAGGCAGGAAAGCGACTTTCTCGAGCGCCATGTTCATCAGCAGGCCGAGGTCGGCTGAAGCCGGCGGCTCTTCATCGATGAGCCCCAGGTTCTCGAGGTAGGCCGGGGTGACCGAGAGCGCCACGGTGTCGCCGAGCGCTTCGTGGAACCCGTCGTTGGCGCTGTCGCGAAACAGGACGTCCTGATGGCGGTAGGCGAGTTGGTAGAAGTTATGGCCGAGCTCGTGGTGGATGGTCGAGAAGTCTTCGGCGTTGACGTCGATGCACATCTTGATGCGCACGTCGTCGTCGTAGTCGATCTGCCAGGCGCTGGCGTGGCAGACCGCCTGGCGATCTTCCGGCTTGGTGAGCATCGAACGTTCCCAGAAGGTCTCGGGAAGCGGCTCGAAGCCCAGCGAGGTGAAGAATCCCTCACCGGTCTCAACCATCGACACCGGGTCCTGCCCGGTCGCTTGAAGGCGCTCACTCAGGTCGTACCCCGGGTCGGCGGCGGGCGGAGCGACCAGGGAGTAGACGTTGCCCCACGACTGCGCCCACATGTTGCCGAGCAGGTGCGCCGGGATCGGCCCGTCTGCCGGCACGACATCGCCGTACTGGTCGCGCAGGCGGGCGCGCACGTGACAGTGCAGTTGGTCATAGAGCGGCCGGACCTGCTCCCACAGGCGATCGAGCTCGGCGGTAAAGGCTTCGGGCTCCATGTCGTAGCCCGACCGCCAGAGATCGGCAACGTCGGAGAACCCGAGGTCCCGTGCGCCTTCGTTGGCGAGCTCGGCGAAGCGCTGGTAGAGCGGGCGCATGTCGCGCGAGGTCGTGCGCCAGCCGGCCCAGGCTTCGGCGAGCGCCTCGGGGTCGCGGCTCTGGTCGATGATCGTTTCAAGGTCTTCGAGCTCCTGGCAGGAGCTCTCGCCATCGGGGCAGTACTTGCCGGAGCCGTACATGCTCTCGAGCTTGGAAGCGAGCTCGGCGAGTTCACTCTGCTTCGCTGGGTCCCGAGGGGCGGGCAGAGTCTGGCCGGTCTTCAAGATGTTGAGCTTGCGCGCCTCTTTCGCCGGAGCTTCGGCTTCGTCGAACTCGGCGGCGGCGGCGGCGAGATCGGCCGCCAGGCCCAGCAGCTTCTCGTTGGCTGCGGCGGCGGCGGCAGTGTGCTCGGGCGTGATGTCGGTCGCCATTTGCCAGTCGGCCTCGGAGGTCTCGATCCCCGCCTCGAGCAGACGCTGTTCCGCAGAGCTGAGGAACTCGCTGAGCGCGGGCGACGCGACCTCTGGGTCGACGGAATCGGTGGGGTCGGCGGGCGAGCAGGCCACTACGACGGTGACCGCGAGTGCGGTGACCGTCAGGCGGCCGAGTGCCCGTGCCGAGGACACCGGGAGTTGCGAAACGGCGCGTGAAGGATTGATCATGAAGGCCTTCCTTTCAACCGTCTGGAGCGGTGCGAGAACGTTCTCCATCGGGCGGTTCATGGGGTTTCCCGCAGCCTATCGAAGCCCTGCCAGCCCGCGTGCCACCCGGCGTGCCGACGAAGGAGTTCTCCCCCGACCTGCAGAGTCTCGCTTCGGCCGAAGACCCGTAGGTGCCCGCGGCCATACCCAGACGATCCTGTCCTCTCTCGAAACAACCGTTTCAACGAGCCACGAATCCGCCGCGCGCAACGGCCCACGGCAGGCTGGTACCGCAAGTGCCCCGGGCATGTCCCGGGCGTTTCCCGGGCGTTTCCCGGGCAATCGACTGGGGTGGTTCTGGGATTTCGCGGCACGAAAACCACTATCGCCACGGACTGCTTGCGCAGCAAGGGTGACGGCTAGCGGTCCGCGTGCTACACGACCTGCCGAAGAACCCACAACGCCACTCCAACCCACAGCCTGCCCCCAACAAGCACACCGAAACGGAGAAAACCCCCGACCTGCGCACTCTCACTTTGCTCGATCAAACAGGAGCCCGCGGCCACACCAGACGATCCTGTCCTCTTTCGAAACAACCGTTTCAACGAGCCACGAATCCGCCGCGCGCAACGGCCCACGGCAGGCTGGTACCGCAAGTGCCCCGGGCATGTCCCGGGCGTTTCCCGGGCGTTTCCCGGGCAATCGACTGGGGTGGTTCTGGGATTTCGCGGCACGAAAACCACTATCGCCACGGACTGCTTGCGCGGCAAGGGTGACGGCTAGCGGTCCGCGTGCTACACGACCTACCGACAGACCCAGAACGCTACTCCAACCCTAAGCCCGACCCCACCAGCACACCGAAACGGAGAAAACCCCCGACCTGCGCACTCTCACTTTGCTCGATCAAACAGGAGCCCGCGGCCACACCAGACGATCCTGTCCTCTCTCGAAACAACCGTTTCAACGAGCCACGAATCCGCCGCGCGCAACGGCCCGCGGCAGGCTGGTACCGCAAGTGACCCGGGCATCTCCCGGGCATTTCCCGGGCAATCGACTGGGGTGGTTCTGGGATTTCGCGGGTCAGAGGCCTGTGGCTGCTTTGACCCAGGGCGAAGAGCTCACGAGAACCGCCACCGCTGCGCACTGCTTGCCCGGCAAGGGTGGCGGCTAGAAGTCCGCGTGCTACGACCTGCCGAAAAACCCAAACGCCACTCCAACCCACAGCAGGAGCCCGCGATCACACCAGACGATCCCAGTCCTCTCTCGAAAAAAGCGTTTCAACGAGCCACGAATCCGCCGCGCGCAACGGCCTATGGCAGGCTGGTACCGCAAGTGCAGGGCGAAGAGCTCACGAAAATCACGATCGCCGCGGACTGCTTGCGCGGCAAGGGTGACGGCTAGCGGTCCGCGTGCTACACGACCTGCCAAAAACCCACCACGCCACTCCAACCCACAGCCTTCCCCCAACAAACACACCGAAACAACGGCCGCCAAGCACGCGGACCGCTAGCTCAGTTCCAGCGCCTTCCAGTCCTGAGCGTGGTCGGCGTGGCGTTGGGCCATGGCCATGAACATGTCGTCGCCGCGTTCCGTGCGGCCGACGATCATCGAGGCGATGACGGCCATGATGAGGCCGGCGAAGGTCCCCAGCCGATAGTCGGCAATGAGGTCCTCGGTGGCGAACCGGAGGTGGCCCTGGCGTAGGGCGTCGGTGTAGGTGAGGAGGAGGGCGTTCTCGATCGGTCGTCGGGCCGCGGCGGGCATCGCCGCGCCAATGAAGTAGGCGAGGTCGGAGCCGGCCTGGCCGCAGCTCACGGTCTGCCAGTCGACGACGGAAACCAGAGGTGGGTCGTCGGAGGTCGTGAGCAGGTTGTCGAGGCGGTAGTCACCGTGCACGACGGTCGGCGGTAGCGTTGCCAGATCGCGGCGGAAGAGTCGATCGCTGGCGGCGATTGCACGGCAGACCTCGAGTGCGTCGCTGGTGAGGCGACTGGCGTAGCGCTCGATGAACCCGGGCAGGACCTGGGAATAGAGGGCCTTGCTGGCCGCCAGGCGTTCCTGGTCGTGGGTGTCGAGCCATCTGAGTGTCGCGAGTCGGCTGGAGCCCCAGAGTGGCGCGTGCAGTCCTGCGAGCTCGCGAACCGCGGCGTGAGCGACCTCCGGGGTACAGCCTTGGATCTGGTCGCCCTGACGTGCCGGCGCGAGGTCTTCGAGCATCAAGGTGAAGTCAGGGCCTTCGCCGTCGATGGCCGCGAAATAGCAACGGGGTGTGCGAACAGCGAGGTCGGCAGCGAGCTCGCGAAAGAAGTGCACTTCTTTGAGGTAGCACTGCTGCTCCACGCCGGCGGCTCGACTCTCGGGATCGGGCGAAGCGAACTTGCCCACCAGAGACGTGGGAACGTCTGGGGGCGGCGGGCTTTCGAAGCGAAGCAAGAAGCGAACGCACTGCCCGACTTGACCAGTGCCAACACGCTCGGCTTCGAAGCCGGTGACCGCTGGGCTGTCGGGATGGTCGAGAGAGAGGAGGCGAGTGAGCCAGGGAGCGGACACCAGTCCTGGCTCCGCGATGAGCTCGAGGCCCTGGTAGGGGTCGTATTCTTGAACGCCGCTCATGGGCGCCACAGTACTATCGACCGCGATGACCCTCTTGAGTGCCGCCGACGACTTTCCCGTCCACCAGACTCCCGAGCCGATTGCCATAGCGACGGGCGAGCGCAACTTCTACGACCGCTACTTCTGGAACGGCTACACCCCAGACGGCGCCCTCTTCTTTGCGCTGGCGCACGGGACCTACCCGGCCCTGGGCGTTCAGGATGCAGCGTTCTCGGTGGTGACGGGTGGTGTGCAGTACAACCTGCGCGCATCCAGGAGTTCTCCGTTGCTCGATCGCATGGACCTTCGGGTCGGGCCGATCGAGGTCACGGTGGTCGCGCCGCTCGAACGTCATCACCTGGTGGTCGATTCACCGGAGCACGGGGTGCGGGCCGACCTGCACTGGACGGGCCGCACCCAGGCACTTCTCGAGCCGCGCTTTACCCGGCGGCTCGGCACCAGGCTGTTCATGGACTACACCCGGCTGACCCAGAATGGCAGCTGGAGCGGCTGGATCGAGATCGCCGGGGAACGCCATCGAGTCGGCGAGCACACCCTCGGCACCCGCGATCGTTCGTGGGGCATTCGACCGGTCGGTGAACCTGACGCACAGCCGGCGCATGCTGAGCCGCAGTTCTTCTGGTTGTGGGCACCGTCGAACTTCGACGATTGCTCGACCCTCTACCATCTCAATGCCGATGGCCTCGGCCGACCGTGGAACACCTTTGGCGCCCTGGTGCCCTGCGGGGGCCGGGGCGACGGCTCTGCACCCCTGGAGTTCGATGAGGTCGAGTCGAAGCTCGAACTGATCCCCGGCACGCGCCACGCGCAAGCGGCCGAGATCAAGATGACCTCTGCTCGAGAACAGCTGACACTCCGCCTCGAGCGTCGCTTCGAGTTCTTCATGTCGGGCATTGGCTACGGCCATCCCGAATGGCGTCACGGCCGCCGTCACCAGGCACCCCTGGTGACCGGCTTCGACGAGATCGCCCACGATGGTCTCGACCTCAACGATCCTCTCCACCTGCACGTGCAGGCCTTCTCTGACGTGGCGCTCGAGCGCGCTTCGGACGGCAGCACGCACAAGGGGCTCGGCATTCTCGAGCAGTTGATCCTCGGGCGCTACGAGCCACTCGGGCTCGAAGGGCTCACCGGACCGACGTAGGAAAAGTATGTCCAGGATGAACCACGCCAGCTCCGCCCTTCTTGTCGCGCTGATCGTCACGGTCGGCTGCGTCTCGCGTGATGAGGCATTGGAGCCATCGGAGCCCAACGATCCGACGGCTCTCGCCCGCGACAATCTCCACTTCGACGATCTGGGCCTCAACCAACTTCAAGCGATCGGCTCCCACAACAGCTACAAGGAAGCGATCGCGCCGAACTTGTTGGACGAGTACGGCCCACCGGGGGATGCCCGGCGCGAGGCGCTCGACTACTGGCACCCGAGCCTCACGCGTCAGCTCGATCACGGCCTACGCAAGCTCGAGATTGACGTCTTCCATGACCCCGAGGGCGGTCTCTTCGCCGAACCCTGGGGCGCGGGCCTCGACGACGTGCCGCACGACCCCGGCGGGGTTCTTGAGGAACCCGGCTTCAAGGTGCTGCACGTCCAGGACCTCGACTTTCGCAGCAACTGTTTGACCCTTGCCCTGTGTCTCGAGGAAGTCGTGTCCTGGTCGGAAGCTCACCCTGGTCACGTGCCGGTGGTGATCAGTCTCAACACCAAAGACCAGGCCTACGATCGACCCCGGTGGGTTACCCCGCGGCCGTTCAACGGTCCGGCCCTGGCGGCGCTCGACCAGGCGATCCGCTCTTTCGTACCGGCCGAGCGGCTGCTCGAGCCAGCCGACGTGCGCGGCGATTTCGCGACCCTCGAACAGGCGGTGCTCGAACGTGGCTGGCCACTCCTGGGCGAGGTTCGCGGGCGATTGTTGCTGGTGCTCGACCAGGGTGACCCCAAACGTGCCGCCTACCTCGACGCGGTCGCCGAGCCGGTGATGTTCCCGAACGCCGAGCCAGGGACACCGTGGGCCGCCTTTCGGATCATCAACGACCCCATCGGTCAGCGCGAAGAGATCGAAGCTGCCGTCGCTGCGGGTTACCTGGTGCGCACCCGCGCCGACGCTGACACGCGCGAGGCACGCAGCGGCAACACAGCGCGCCGCGAGGCGGCCTTCGCTTCTGGCGCGCACTACATTTCGACGGACTACTACCTCCCCGAGCAGACTCTCACGACGGGTTACACGGTGAAGCTGCCTGGCGCCGCCCACGAGGGCGCACGGGCCGAAGGAACGGCCGGGCCGGTCGCCCGGGCCAGCCGGTGCAACCCGGTCACTGCGCCGACGGCGTGCACCGTTCCAGCACCCTGAAGCACCGACCCGTCAAGAAAGCTCCGTCTAACGCGGAGCGTCGACGCGATGCTCCACCCAGGCGATGCGACCCTCGGCCACGCAGTCGCGTAGCGATCGCTCGACCGCGGTCAGCGTGCCGCGGCCACTCTTGACCTCGACGAAGACGATCTCGTCGATCTCGCCGGAGCCAAGACCGCGAAACACCACATAGTCGATCGGCGCTCCCAAGAAACGTGCCTCCTGTGGCAGCCCTGGGAAGTCGTCGAGGTAGGGCGCCCACTGTTCGGCAACCCGCCCCGCGAGCGCCCTCCTGCTGCCCTCGGTTGCCACCCGCGCACGCCTGCTGCGGCCCAGGAAGAGGCCAAGGCGATAGGCGAGGAAGAGTCCGATCAGGACCAGGAGGCCTTGCACATACGGGTGAGAGGCCAACAGAAAGAGCTCTAGAGCGGGGTTTTCCATAGGCCGAATCCTGCCAGGCCCAGGGAACCTCGCAGAATGTGAACATTTTTTCCACTTTTACTTGAAATTCTTGTAATTCGTGTAATACTTGAAACGTTATGGAAGCACCCCTGAACATGGCCTACTGGCTCGTCTCCTGTTTCTCATCCGCGTCGATCGCGGTCCTTTTCCTGATTCCAGCGCCCGCCCGCCAGACTCTTTGTGAGGAAAAGCCTCACCTCGTCATGTCTCTCTGGTGTTCGGGACTCGCCGGTTTTCTGTGGATCGCGCTCACGCGGAGCTTGATGCTCGGCGCCTGATCTCCCGCCAGACCGACGTCCAAACAACCGATCGCCCTCAGGCCACCCAGTCGCCGAGGTTGAGAGCCCGTCCGCGGATTGGCGGCGCTCTGGAGGCGCCTGCGCTGGGATGAAACGCATGGAGCTGGGCTAGACTGCTAGTCATCTGCTGCGAACAGACTCCCGCTCTGGACCTCTAGAGCGAGGGACCACACCATGCCACCTGAGAATGCTTCGGTCGGAGGCCGCCGGCGTCGTCGCCCCTTCCGAAGAGGGCCCTACCGAAGCGCGCCGTTCGTTGCTGCCCTCCTGTGTGCAGCGGCCGCCTCCGCACAGACCTCAACCAGACCGGCCCCAACCGCACAGGCACCAGCTGCCCCGAACGACCTGACGTTCGTTGACCGGGTCGAGGTGCCGCGCGTTCTGGTCGACCTGATAGCAGTTCAGAACGGTGAGCCGGTGCTCGATCTGCGCGCCGATGAGCTGCGGGTCTATGAAGACGGTCACCAGGTCGAGATCCTGGGCTTCGATCCTCCGCGTTCGGCTTCTGCCGCCGGCAGGCCAGCGGTCCCGACACCCGCCTCCGAGACGCCGGGTACCGCTGGCAGCACCAGCGAAGAGACGACCCACATCCTGCTCATCGACGACCTGCACACCCGTCTCAACGACCGCAAGCGCCTGCTCAAGGCGTTGCGCCCAGCCGTCGAAGAGCTGGCGGCCGGCGGCGCCGGCGTGATGATCGTCTCCTTCGACGGCCGCTTGCACCTGCGCCTTCCGAGGACCGAAGACCCACGTGAGATTCGCCGCGCGCTCGATTTCGAGAGCCGTCGCAAGCAAGTCCCGATGCTCGCCGCCATGGCTGACACCGAGCGCGCGATTCTGATCATCGAGCAGCGCATGAAGGACGAAACGCTAACCCCGGGCGGGGGTTCTTTCAGCGGTATGGATCCCTGCGTCGACATCGGTGGCCTGGCGCGCACCCACGCCGAGCAGGCCGACGCGGTGGTGGATTCTTCGCTCGCTGGAATTCGCCACCTGGTCGGAACGCTGGCGCGCTTCCCGGGGCGCAAATCACTGCTCTATGTAAGCGGTGGCATTCCTCTCGTTCCCGGCCTCGAGGTCTTCACCTACGCGATGGAAATGTGCGACGGCACAGCGGCCCGCGACGGCAACCAAGCCGGCGTCGACACCCAGGAGTTCAAGAGCGGCAAGAACACCCGCTGGGATCCGCGCACCGCCCGCCTCGAGGTCTACCAGCGCAACACCACCAGTCGCTGGCAGGAGATCGCCGCCTATGCCAATGCGCAGCAGGTGAGCTTCTACCCCATCGATGCCCGTGGGCTGATCCCAGTGCGAGCGTCGGGAGTCGCCAATGCCCGCACCACCGGCAGCTATCGCCTCGTCGCACAGGAGAACCCACGCGACGCCTTGAGTCTGGTGGCGAAGCAGACTGGCGGTTCGACCTTCTTCGACAGCAACGACTTTGCGCAGGCGGCGCGCGAGTCGCTTGCCGACGCAGACGCAACCTACCGCTTGAGCTTCGAACCCATGTCGAAGGCCGATGACCGGACGCACGACATCCGTGTCGAAGTCTCACGGCCCGGGGTCGAGCTCAGGCATCGGCGGAGCTACCGGGCGCTCAGTCGGGCGGCACGCCTGCATGGCACCGTCATGGCGGCATTGCTGCACGGCTCGTCGGAGAACCCACTCAGGGTGCGCACGGCGGAGGAAGCGGTGGCGGAACCCGACGCCGGCAAACGAGCCGTCAAGCTGCGGGTTGAAGTGCCACTCGAAGCGTTGACCATGATTCCTTCCGGGACAGAGCGCGCTGGCAGGTTCACCGTCGTCGTCGGCGGCGAGTACGACAACGGCACCTACATGCCGATCGGCATGAAAACGATCGATGTCAAGGCGAGCGAGGTCGACCGCCAGAGCCAGTCGTTCGTCTACGAAGTGGAAGTCCCGCTGCGCCGGAAAAGCGCGACACTCTCGATCACGGTGCGCGACGAAGTCGGAGACCTCACCAGCACCCTGTTGCGGTCGGTCGAAGAATCCTGAACGCGGCGCGGTCGAACGCGTCGGCCCTGGAGCCAACGGTCAGTCGAGTGGTTCCACGAGCCAGGCGTCCAGTTCTTCGGGTTGGCCGCCAGGAGACGCAGGAAACAACGCCTCGAGAACCACGCCGGTGCGGTTGCGCCAACCGGCCCAGTCAGTACTGTCCCAGACTTCACCCCCGATGAGGTCGTAGCCGGCGTCGACGAACAGGTCATAGAGGTCGCGCATGAATTCACCCAGGACCAGCCCTTCTCCACGGCTGCGCATGTCCCAGTGCGCCCACTCGAAGTAGAACGCCACCGGAGGCGGTGCAGACCTGGCGCTCTCGATCTGCTGGCTGAACATCGGCAGCATCGCGTCGATCGAAAAGGGGCTTTGCAGCGCGATTCTGGCGAACAGGCGGTTCTGGCCGAGAGTGAGCGCAATGGCCGGCGGCGCGGTGTAGAGCGCTCCTGTGACGGCTCTTCCTTCGGGCTCTCCTATGGTGCGGTAGCGCCGATCGACCTCGGCGAGGATTCCGGGAACGAGCACGCCGACACGACCGCCGCCGCGGCGACCGTAGAAGCCCGCCGGTGGGTCGATCATGATGGCAATGAGCGGTGCGACCCGGTCGCCGACCACCAGGTCGAGTGTCGCCGGCCAGTTACCGATCGGGATCGCGTAGCGCTCGAGGGCCATGACCGTCGGATAGCGCTCCTCGCTCTCGGCGTAACCTGGCGGTAGCCAGACCGTGACGTCCACCTCGACGCGCCGGGTCTCTCCTTGCGCGCTCCCGGGAGCGCCACGTTGAGGTGGCACCTCGATCTCGACCACGAAGTTCTCGAGTCGACCGCCCTCACCATTCCCAGCAGCGGTGCTCTCGGTGACTCTCCCTTGCGCGAAACGGTGGCCCGGCCAGTCGGGCATCGTGAACCAGGACATTTGCAGTGCTTCTTCGGCACGGTGGTTGAGGTCGGGGCCCATGGCCGTCGACTCCACGGTGCGCGGGTTCCGCGCGTCGAGAGCGGGTTCGTAGTCCGGAAAGAAGACGTAGTTGAAGCGACCACGGCGATCGAGCTCGGTCTGCCACCACCAGAGATCTGTGCCAGCGAGGCGGTGCATCGGCTCGTCGTAGCGAAAACCGAACATGTCACCGGCAATGCCGACTTCGTCTGCGTCACCTCGCCACAGAAACAGCACCCGCTCGCCGTCGACAAGCGGCCCGTCGAGTTCTGCAAGAAGCGCATCGATCGGGGCACTCGGGTCACCGCCGGCGGCAACCCTGTCGCGGAGCGGCCGGAGCTCGAGCGGAAGGTCGTTACTCGGCGTGCCTGTCGTCGTCGTTGCGCTCCGCGTCAGGTCGACTCGTGCCACTTCGGTCAAGCTGCGCACATAGAACGCTGAGTCGGCAAAGCTCGGCGGGGTCCAAACGATGTCGTCGAAAAGGGCGACCTGGTCGATTTCGTTCCAGCCCTCGCGGCTCGCCACCGCCAGGTGGGCTGTCCCGCCGTTCTTGGTGGCCACGAACAACAGGCCCTCGATCGCCATCAAAAAGCCGTCACCTGGCGCGCGCGAGCGCCACAGTTCGTCGCCGGTCTCGAGATCGAGGGCACTCATGAAACGACTCGTGTAGCCGTAAACGGTTTGCTCCCAGAGTGTCGGCGGGCTGTAGCTTCGAGTCAGTGTGCGACTCTCGCGGGTGACCTCGGCGGCGAGCGTCTCATCGCCCCGGATCGCAATCTGCACCACCGACGTGCGCTCATTGTCGTGCTTGACGAACAGGCGATCCCGGCCGACCGGCATCGGCGACGCCGACTCGGCGCCAAACTCCCCAGTGCCCCCGTGGTTGTAGCCCCACAACTCCTCGCCGCTCTCCGGGTCGACGCCCACGACGCGCGTTGAACCCATTGCAACCACCTGGCGACGCCCGGCCAGTTCGGTAACGATCGGCGACTGGGCGTAGTGACCGTCGCTGAAGGTTCGCCAACGCAACGCGCCGCTCTCGGCCTCGAGACCCACCAGTGCCCCCTCTTGCCCACCGGCCTGGACGACAACGACGTCGCCGACCACCACCGCCGAGGTCGAGAAGCCATAGATCGGCCGCGTGCTGCCGAGATCGCGCACGAGGTGGGTGGACCACAGAAGCTCACCCGAGGGTAGGTCGAGCGCCACGACCCTGCCGTCGGTGCTCACCATGAAGACGCGACCGCCCGATACCGCGGGTGTTGCGATCGGCCCGTCCTTCGAACCGCCCACGCCCACCGTCAGCGGGCCGAGGACTGCCGTCCATCGTGCCTCGCCGGTGTCGGGGTCGAAGGCCATCACCAGGTCGTGCTCGGCGTCGGAAGTCCCGGTCACCGCAACGCCAGCCGCCAATGAAATGCCGGAGTAGCCACTCCCGAGCGCTCGCTGCCATCGCACGCGCAGACGCGGCTCACCAACGCCGGTGGGCAGCCCCGCTTCGAGCTGGCCATTGCCGTTCGGGCCGCGGAAACCCGGCCAATCGCCGGACGGCGCTGCGGCGGCTGCGCCAGAAAAGGAGATGAGGACGAAGAGGAGCGGCGCCAGGCGGAGGTACTTCATGCTCGACACGATACCGAGATCGGAAAGTCCGTTCGAAACGCGGCACGGCTCGCTGGAGGAGCGGCGCCGAAGTCGCCCGAGGACTACTGGTCGATGTAGCCCGCGCGGCTACGGGCCACGGATCCTCGGCCGTGTACCCTCACCGTCACGGACCGCCAGCGCCCGTCGTGCTGGCGGCTCGACGGGTAGTAGCCAAGGACGTACTGGTCGCGCAGTTCAGAAAGCAGCTCGAGGAACGCGGGTTCGACTTCCTCGACCGACTCGATGTCGAGGACGCGCCCGCCACTCAGTTCGACCGCCTGACGCAGAAGCTCGAACTCCCGTCGATTGGAAGCCTCGTTGCGCCATGCCGTCCGGAAGCCACCCTCGCTTCCACCTTCGAGGCGCAGCCAGTAGAGGACGGTCGCACTTCGACGAAGCCGCCAGAGGATCTCTTCCATCCCGAGAGCACTATGGAGATCGGCCCCATCCGACAACAGGACCGCGACGCGGCGTCCCTGCTGGGCATCGAGGTCTCCGATCGCACGGTAGAGCTCATCCCAGATGGCGGTGTTACCGCGTGCTCCGAGACCCTCGGTCGCAAAGACCAGCTCATCTGGATCGCCACTCCAGGGCGTGAGCTTTCGCAGCCGGTCTGAGAAGACATAGGCGGTGACGCGATCGAGTTCGTTCATTCCCGCAATGAAGGTCCGGCTTCCCGCAAGCGCTGCCTCGAGGGGGGCTCCCGCCATGCTCGCGGAGGTGTCGACGAGAAGCGCCGCAGCGAGGGGCGCGTCACCACCCTCGAAGGTCACCAGCTCCTCTTCCACTCCCCTGTCCAGGACCCGAAAGTCTTCGCGGGCGAGTCCGCGAACGCGCTGGCCACCGGCGAGCACCGTGACGTAGAGCTGCTGTAACTCGAGAGTGATCTCCATGTCGACCTGGATCGCCGGCGTGGTCCACGAAGCACTGCCCTCGTCTCCGCCGGCGCTGGTGACCTTGACCTCGAAAACCCGCTCGCGATTCTCCTGGCCAACATCGGTCACTACCACCCAGGGCGGCGCGCTCCGCTTACCAACCTCGCGTTGGTCGACGAAGAAGACCATCCTGGCGATCGAATCACCAGCAGCCAGGCTCAGAGCGTCGACCGATGCCCTGAACTCGACCTCACCAAAAGTAGGCTCTTGGGCTGGCGACTCGATGCGCACCGAGAGCTCAGCCCCGGCAGGTGACACGAAGAGAGCGACGAGGGCCGCGATCACGAGCGGCACGCGGTTGGTTCGTTCGATCACCGAGCGGCCTCGCCTTCCAGGAGCGCTTTCAGGCGCCCTTTCAGATCCAGCACCCAGCTCTCGATCCGAGCTCCGGCTTGAACGTCGAGGCCAAGGTTGGGCGGCTTGTTGTAACGATCGCGGGGCTCGGGCGTTTCCTCTCCCTGCTGTTCTCCTTCGAGGGCGTCGCGATCCGCGGCCAGCAGGCCGCGTGCCAGGGAAGAATCTCCAGTTCGCTCGAGCGCGTAGGCGAGCATCACGCGCAAACGACGGTCCTCGTGAAGACCCGTCGCCTGCTCCAGGACGCGCCGCGCTCCCGCGTAGTCACCGAGCGCGAAGTAGCTTCGGCCGAGTTCCTGCCAGGCGACGAGACCCATCCACGATGCAGGGTTCTTCTGCGCGACATCGAGCAGGATTGGCTGCGCGTCGGTGGCATGACCGAGCCGAATGAGGCAGACCGCCAGGCGCAGCCGTGCCTCCTTTCGCGCCCGTGCGGCGCGCGCGTAGTTGCGCACCGCTTCCGGGCGGTGGCCACTGCGCTCCTCTAGGAACCCCAGACCCAGATAGGCGAGGCCGTTTTGAGGATCGAGTTCGATCGCCCGCTCCAGCCAGGGCCGCGCGCTGGCCGCCGAACGGTACGCAAACGCCGACTGACTGAAGCGAACCAGAAGCCATGAAGCGTCAGCAGCCTCTGTTCCGCCGTCGGTACCGGTCGCGGCGAAGCGCTCGATCGCCGCCAGGGCGCTTTTGCGATGCCCTCCTAGCCGCGCGAGCTGGTTGCCGCGCTGGTCGCGTTCCCAGGCGGCGACATGGAGAAGCACCACCGGCACGATGGCTTCAGAGTCTGTGCGCGCGATGTGGTCGAGAGCCTCGCTCTGGGCGGCTCGTAGCTTGCGCTCGGCGGCCGGGCCGCCCTCGATCGCAGAGCCCTCGAGCCGGTTGAGCATCATGAGCGCCGCGTCGCTGTTGCCACTCGCCCAGGCCGAGAGAGCGCCGCGGTAGTCGCCGTCCTCTTCGTCGGCTGCCAAAGGCAAGGCGGAGAACAGGGCGAGTGACAGGGCGACCACCGCCCTTTTGGTGCGCATTCCTCAAGCTAGCACTCCCCAGTTCACTTCACGAGTGCAGGCCTCCAGGTTCGGACACCAGAGCGGGAACCAAGGGTGGGAGAGCAGAGCCTGGGGCCTCGAGTGCAGCCGCCTCTCCACCAGCAGCCACGGGACCGCGTGGACGATGCGATCCTGCCCCGGGTCTACGCCAGCAGCTCGTGAACCACGCGGCCGTGGACGTCGGTCAAGCGGAAATCGCGGCCCTGAAAGCGGTGGGTGAGCTTCGTGTGGTCGATACCCAGCAGGTGAAGGATGGTTGCGTGCAGATCGTGCACGTCCAAGCCCTCCTCGACGACCGAGTAGCCGATGTCGTCGGTCACCCCGTACGAGAAGCCGGCCTTGATGCCACCCCCGGCCATCCACATGGTGAAGGCGTCGATGTGGTGGTCGCGCCCGACGGCCAGGCGCACCTCCCCCATCGGTGTGCGCCCGAACTCACCGCCCCAGATCACCAGCGTGTCATCGAGCAGGCCGCGACGTTTCAGGTCTCTAACCAGCGCCGCCGAAGCCTGATCCACCTCCCGGCAGCGATCTTCGAGTGGCTTGCCGAGGTTGTTGTCAGGATCACCGTGGTGATCCCAGTCGGCATGGTAGAGCTGCACGAAGCGAACCCCCCGTTCGACCATGCGCCGTGCCAGCAAGCAGTTCCTGGCAAACGATGGCCCATCGTCCAGGACCCCATAAAGCGCTCGCGTCTCCTGGGTCTCTTTCGAGAGATCGATCAGCTCGGGAGAGCTTGCCTGCATACGAAAGGCCATCTCATACGACGCGATGCGCGACTGGATCGCCGCTTCGTCGACCTCACCGACTTGCAAGCGATCGAGCGTCGCCACCGTTTCGAAGAAGTCTTCCTGGCTCTCTTTGCCAACCCCCGGCGGGGTGCTCAGGTGGAGCACGGGCTCGGGCCCAGAGCGAAACGGTGTTCCCTGGTAGTGCGGTGGCAGAAAACCGTGCCCCCAAAGCGGCGCCCCCCCACGCGGGCCGCGGCTCCCCGATTGCAGCACGATAAAACCCGGAAGGTCCGCGGCTTCGCTGCCGATGCCGTACGTGATCCACGCTCCCATGCTCGGCCGCCCGAACCTGCCGAAGCCGGTGTTCATGAACAGCTTCGCGGGGCCGTGGTTGATCTCGTTGGTGGTCAGGCCGCGCACGAAACAAAGCTCATCGACGACTCTGGCCGTATGCGGGAGGAGTTCACTGACTGGCGCACCTGACGCGCCGTGACGGGTGAACTCGCGGGCCGTTCCGAGCAGCCTGGCACGGCTTGGATCGATGAACGCGAACCGTTTTCCGTTGGTGTTCTCTGCCGGTGGGGTTTTGCCGTTGAGCCGCTGCAATGTCTCCTTGGGCTCGAACAGTTCGAACTGACTGGGGCCACCGGCCATGAACAGAAAGATGACGTTCTTGGCTCGGGCTTCGCCGGCACGGGCTGCGCCGCTTCCGAGCAGGTGGTAGAGCGCGATCGATCCGAGGCCAACGCCGCCACCTCGCAAGAACTCCCGCCGGGCGATTCGTTTTGGGCTGTTTGGTCCAGTCATCTCTTCCTTCTCGAGGTCCCAGACGAACGTTCAGTTGCGATGGGAGAACTCCTCGGTGTTGAACAAAACGCGGGCGACAGCTGCCCAGGCGGCGTTCGGGTCGTCGGGGGTTCGATCCATCTCCCGGCGGAGGTAGGCAAGCATCACTTCGGCCTCCTTCTCGCGCGGTAGACGCGCCAGGGCAAGCTCGAACGCGCGCTCGAGGCGCTCCTGATCCGTCCCCGGCACTTTCATCACCCGACGGCCGAGGCCCTCGGCGAGCTCGAGAATCATCGGGTCGTTGGCAAGAGTCAGCGCCTGCAACGGAGTACTCGATGGAATGCGCCGGGTGCAAGCCACCGTCGGCTGCGGTGCATCGAAGGTGGTCAGGAACGGGTACGGACTCGAGCGCCACAACCGCACGTAGAGCGATCGCCGGAACCGATCTTCGCCTTCGTCGGCAACCCAGCGCTTATTGGTCTGGGTAAAGGAAAACACGCCTTCGGGTTGGGGCGGCTGAGCCGGCGGGCCGCCAACCGTCGGTGTGAGAAGGCCACTCGCCCGAAGGGCGGAGTCTCTGATCGATTCGGCATCGAGACGGAGCCGTGACTGTCGCGCGAGCAGGCGATTGCGCGGGTCCCGCTGGCGGAGATCTGGGCGGGCCGCGGACGACTGGCGGTAGGTCTGTGAGGTGACGATCAGGCGGTGGATCTCTTTCATCGAGAACCCGCGAGCCGGCAGCTGCGCTGCGATCCATTCGAGTAGCTCAGGGTGAGAGGGCGTCGCCCCCCGAATGCCGAAGTCGTTCTCGGTCTCCACCAGGCCCAGGCCGAAGAAGCGTTGCCACCACCGGTTCACGGTCACGCGGTGCACGAGGGCGTTGTCTTCATGCACCAGCCAGCGCGCCAGGTCGAGCCGAGTTGTAGGTTGCACCTCTGCCTCACCCGAGGTGAGGAAGCGGTTCATCACCGGCGGAACGCCCGGTGTGACCACCTGCCCGGGGCTCTGAAAGTCGCCACGCTCGAGCAGATGAGTCGTTCGCGCAGGAACCTGTGCCTGCATGACCAGACTGGTCGGCAGTTCGGGACGCCTGGCTTCGTGTTGCGCCAACGCCTCCCAGGCCACCCGCCAGCGTTCGGTAACGACGCCAGGAGGAACCGCGCCCTCGTCATCTCCTGGCGCAAAACTCACCCGGAAGCGGCCGAGAACATGGTTCTGACCATGATCCTGCACGATCTCGAGATGGATCTCCTGGTCGCCCGACAGTGGCCCGCTAAGTGGAAACACGGCGACCTGCGGCTCACCGTCTGGCGAGAGCACCTTCCACGGTTGTTCTCGTGAAAACGCTAGTTCTCGAAACGACTCCTCGGTACCGACCGGGCGAGCCGAGAACCGAACCTTGCTGACTACGAAGCTCCCGTCTTTTGCGCGGCCCGGGCCATGCGAGCGGAGTGCAAGATCGGGTAACGCCTCGACGCGAATCGCACGGATTCCTGCAACCGGCGCTAGACCCACGAGATCGTAGAGCGATGTTTGCGGGTTGTGCGCAACGCTCCGGATCGAACCGTCTTTCGCAATGCGAAGTTCGGGCCCCTCGCTGGCGGTCAGGACCGTGGGGCGCCAGGTCACCCAGCCTGCTCCCGCTTCGCGCTCCGCCTCGGCCAGTTCGGCCTCGAACTCCCGCCGCTGGTCGAGGAAACGAGCGAGACGAGGCTCGGACTCTTCGTCCGTGACCTCGACGAAGGGACCGGAGCTCACGCCGCCATCCGCTGTCTGGTCAAAGAACGCGAACATACGAAAATAGTCGACATGGGAAACCGGGTCGAACTTGTGGGTATGGCACTGCGCACAGCCAAGAGTCGAGCCCAACCACACCGCTCCCGTGGTGTTGACTCGATCGATCACGGCGTTGATGCGATTCTCCTCGTCTTTGGCGCCGCCTTCCTGGTTGATCTGCGTGTTGCGGTGAAACCCGGTGGCCACCAACTGCGCGTTCTGAGGATCCGGCAGAAGATCGCCGGCGAGCTGCTCGATGGTGAACTGATCAAACGGCATGTCGCGTTCGATGGCTCGAATCACCCAGTCCCTGTAGGGCCACATCGACCGCCGGCCATCGATGGTGTAGCCGTTCGAGTCTGCGTAGCGTGCCAGGTCGAGCCAGTGGCGTGCCCAGCGCTCTGCGTAGTGTGGCGACCCGACCAACCGATCAACCAGCCGCTCGTAGGCGTCCTCCCGGTCGTCGGCCAGGAAGTCGCGCACCTCCTCGGGCGTTGGCGGCATCCCCACCAAATCGAGACTCAGCCGGCGAACGAGCTCACGGCGCGAGGCCGGCGGCGAAGGCGCGATCCCTTCGCGCTCGAGACGAGCCCGCACAAAGCGATCGATCGCATGGTCCGAAGCGCCCGGTTGCGCCTCCTCGAGATCTGGCACGGTCACTTGGCGAAATGGCGCGTAGGCCCAGTGGGGAGCCCACCTGGCTCCCTCCTCGATCCATCGCCTGATGGTGTCGATCTGACTCGCCGTGAGCGCCGGCCCATGTTCGACCGGCGGCATGCGAAGTCGTCTGTTCTCCGAGCCCACCCGCAGCATGAGCATGCTCGCCTCAGGCTCACCGGGTTCTACGACATCGAGGAGAGACTCTGGGTGATCGAGGTACAGCTCAGCCTGACGGTTGGCTTCATCCGGTCCGTGGCAGAGCGTGCAGTGCTCGGCAAAGATCGGCCGCACTTCTCGGGCGTAGTCAACCGCCTGCGCTTCGGACCGCGCCGGTAACTGCGCTGTGGCGATCCCAAGGAGAAGCGCCACGACACCCAAGTACTTGATGGTTCGAAACCTCACAACGGAGTGTTGGAGGTCGTTATCGGTTCGCCGGACAGCTCATTTGCGACCAGTCTACAAACCCTGCACGAGGTTGGTCCAACGCCTTCCCCAGCACTTCGCTCGGCTGTCGGTAGGAAGGTGAAGACATTCTCCGCCACCGGCGATCTGACCGGCGAAGCGTTCGCGGCAACCATGAATGCCCCAGAACCGATGACGCCTCTAGGAGAACTCTTTGCGATGCAGAAGCTGCACGGCGGCGAGAGCGGCGACAAGGTCACGATTCCGAGTGGCAGGCAGCCAATCCACCCTCTCTGCTCGAGGGCCAGGCAGTCCTTTTCAGGTGGCGAGGACACGGCTTCAGAAGCACCAGGCCAGAACCGCCAGGAATCGAGACAGCCGATGAAGACGGCAGCAACGGGCGGTAGCTCCCCTTACGCGTTCAGAATCCAGCCGGATGACGTAACGCTCGGCGTCGCCTGGCGTCCCACCGTCAGAGCCCCGACTCACATCCTTCTCACCAGGTCACAGTCCGAGTGACATGAGGGCCCGTGACCGCGCAGCTGGCGGCATTCATGAATCTCCTCTTCCAAGTGCAGTTCGCACGGCGTACGACGCGCTCTCTCAAGCCTGTTGCCGCGCTGCTCGTGACCCTCCTCGGCCCAACCCTCCTGAGCCCAGCCCTTCTGGCACAGCGCCCGTTGGTGATCGAGAACGTCACCGTCTTGCCGATGACGGCTGGCAACGAGGCAACCGGCCCCCACACAGTCGTCGTGCGCGAGGGAAGAATCGCCACCATCGGTGACGCCGCGAGTGACCGACTGAAACGACGAGCACAGGTCATCGATGGCAGCGGGCGTTTCCTCATTCCTGGCCTCGTCGACGCGCACGTACACATCAATCGAAGCGACGACGACTCGAAACGGCTGCGCGATCTCTTTCTGCTGCACGGCATCACCACGATCATCAACCTCGAGGGGTCGGCACGGGTGGCGGCCCTGCGCGACCGGATTGCCGCCGGCGAGGAGCTCGGCCCGACCATCGTCACCTCCGGCGCCATCCTGCGCGGGTCGGACCGCACCACCGAGGAACAGGGGCGGCGCCTCGTGCAAATGCACAAAGAGGCCGGCTACGACCTGGTCAAGGTCTACAACCCGCTCTCCGAAGCCGGCTACCGGGGGGTCGTCGACGAGGCCCGCAAGCACTCGATTCCTGTAGTCGGCCATGCAGTTCGCTCGGTCGGCATCGACGGCGCCCTCGCGTCTGGACAGCACATCGTGCACATGGAAGAAATGGTCTACGGCCACTTCACCTGGGACAAACGGCCAGACCAACCCGCGCCCGGTGTTCTGCCCACCGACGTCGTGGAGCGCCTCGACCTGCTCCTTGATCCAAGCGAGATTCCTGAGCTCGCACGGCGCGTCAAGGAGGCTGGGATCTGGGTCACACCCAATCTGGTTGCCTACTTCGGAATTGTCGAGCAAACCAACGATCTCGAGGCAGTCCTGGCCCGCGAGAAGGTCGCCTGGATGCCGGAATCGATGCGCAGCCGCTGGCAGCGCGAGTTCAACGGCTACGTCAATCGAGACAACCAGACTCGCTTCGAACGCGCGGTGGTCCGCACCTATCCGTTTCTCGAGCAGCTCACCCGGGCCTTCGCAGAAGCCGGCGTGCCGCTCCTGGCAGGAACCGATGTTGGCATCCCCTCGGTGGTCGCCGGAGACTCTCTCCACAGGGAGCTCGAACTTCTGGTTGCTGCAGGCCTCAGCGAGAGGCAGGCTCTCCGGGCCGCTACCAGCAGCGCCGCTCTCTTTCTGGGGCGAGACGATTTCGGTCGCATCGAGGTCGGTGCCAGAGCGGACCTGGTCCTGCTCGCGGCCGACCCGCGGCAGGCAATCAGCAACACCCGCAAGATCGAAGCCGTCATCGTCGGCGGCCACGTCGTCGACCTCGGGGCGATCCGCGAGGGACTACCCTGAGGACGACTGGGCTGGGCACTTCCCGGCGCCTACCGTACGGCACCTCCCGAAACTCGGGCGCCCCCGGGGCGTACAGGGGTAGACAGATCCCAGTGACCTGAGAAACGCCTGCGAGAGAACGACGTGCCACGCCCTCTGGAAGACTCCGCTCATCAGTCGTTGCTTCAAACCTCCGAATTCATCGCCGTGGTGGTGCTGGCGGCCGGAGCGGCCATCGAGTACTTCTTTGGCGGTGGCTGGTCGCTACCGCTTTCGCCACCGCTTCGCGTAGCGATCGGTCTTGGCGTCGCCGGCACCGGTCTCGTGTTGATCGCAGCGAGCAAGGCGGCACTCGGAAAGGCATCTCAGCCGTCGGAACCCGGGCGGCCGACCACTGAGATCGTGACTTCAGGCATCTATCGGCACAGTCGCAATCCGACCTACCTCGGACTCAGCCTGGTCCTCCTGGGGGTCGGGATCGCAACCAACATGGCCGCCTGGATCGTGGGTTCGTTCATCGCCCTCTTGTCGATGCACATCTTTCTGGTGCGACCCGAAGAGCGCTACCTGGCAGATCGATTCCCGGAGGGGTTTCGGGCGTACCGGTCCAGAGTGCGGCGCTGGATTTGAAAGCCCCTACACCACACCCTTCGACCTGCACCGGTCCCAGGCTCATCCCGAAGAGCGGCGAGGTCGATCAACCGTCGATGCACCGGTAGAATGCAGAATCCCAATGTCGAGAAACCGCCGCGGCCACGGTCTCGCTACCGCACGGCTGCCTCTATCGGAGTTGACTCTTTCGGAGACTGTAATGGATTCCCTGCGCTCGCTCGTTGTGACGGTTCGATCGCTCCTCCGAGAGCCGATCTATGCGCTCGCTTTCGTTTTGACCCTCGGTCTTGGAATCGGCGCCAACACCGCCATCTTCAGCCTCGTCAACGGCGTTCTCCTGCGCCCACTGCCCTACCCGCACGCCGACCGGATCGTCTATCTCGAAAACGCCGCCACCAAGCCGGGCATCGAGAACGTCAATTTCTCGTTCCCAGAGGTGGCGGACTATCGCGCCAGCGTCTCATCGCTCGAAGAGATCGTCGAGTTCGGCGACTGGACGTTCAGCGTGCTCGGCCGCGGCGAGCCCCATCGCGCCGTCGCCGGTCTGGTGACGGCGAACTTCTTCGAGGTCCTCGGCATGAAACCCATCAAGGGCCGGGTCCTGCAGCCCGAAGATCGCTCCGAAGGGGCCGAGCCGGTCGTTCTCTTGACCTACGAGTACTGGCAGAGAGTGCTGAATGGCGACCCGGACATCGTTGGACAGTCGCTCGACTTGACGTCGAAGGTCGCCACCATCGTTGGCGTTCTCGAACCTGGCGCCCACTACGCCACCAAACGGCGCCAGGACTTCTACGCCAACTACACCACCAACGACCACTACAGCTCCGCCACCATGGAAGACGATCGGCGTCATCGTATGACCGACGTTTTCGCGCGTCTGGCCCCGGGGGTGACGGTCGACCAGGCGGCGGCAGACCTCAACCGGGTTCTCGCCAACTTCCACCGCGACTTTCCCGACGACTATCCCGAAATGCTCGGCCTCGAAGTCGTGGTGACGCCCTGGAAGGACGAACTCGTCGATCGCGCCCAGTCGACGCTCATCTTGTTGCTCGGCGCAGCGCTGTTCGTTTTGGTGATTGCCTGTGCCAACGTCGCCAACCTGACTCTGGCGCGCTCTCTGCGCCGGGAACGTGAGCTCGCGGTGCGCGCCGCGCTCGGTGCCCCTGGGCGAAGGATCCGGGCACAGCTTTTTCTCGAAAGCCTCGTCCTGGCCACGGCCGGTGCAGTTCTCGGTCTCATCCTCGCTTACGGGTTGCTCGATGTCCTGCGGGCCTACACTTCACGGCTGACTACCCGCACCGGCGAGATCGCCATCGATGGCGGTGTCTTGTTCTTCACTCTGGCGGTGGCGGTGCTGACCGCGGTGGCATTCTCACTGGTCCCCGGCCTGGTGCCTGCCAAGCGACTCGGTTCGGCTCTTTCCGCTGGCGCCGCCCGCGCTACGGCGACCGGAACGCGTCGCTTCCTTCAGCGCGCCCTGGTCACCAGCCAGTTGGCGGTTTCCTTCATCCTCCTGGTCGGTGCCGGCCTACTGGTTCGTACGCTCACCAACCTACACGCGGTCGATCCTGGATACGAACTCGACAGCGTGCTGAGCGTCGAGGCTCCCAAGGACTTCGAAGCCACCACTCCCGAGGAGAACCGACGTTTCGCGCGCGGCGTGGTCGCCGACCTCGGAAGCCTGCCGTCGGTCGAATCGGTGGCCCTCGCACAGACCGCGCCGCTCAACGGCGGCGAGCGTTTTCCCATTGAGCTCCACGTCGAAGGTGTCGGGGAAGACGCCCAGTCGACTTCGATTCCGGCACTCTTCGAAACCGCGTCGGCGGACTACTTCTCGGCCCTCGGTCTCGAGATCATCGAAGGCCGCAGCTTCAGAACCTCCGACGACGCCGAAGCGCCGAAGGTCGCGATCCTCAACCAGGCGGCGGCCAGGCACTACTTCGGCGACAAAGATCCCATCGGACGCCGCGTCGCCTACACCTTCGGCGGTGGTTTCTCCTTCGACGACTCCTGGCTCACCCTGGTGGGGGTGGTCGAAGACGCTCGAATCACGTCCCTCGAGAGCTCCGGCCAGCATGTTCTCTATCTGCCCGAGGCACAGTCCTTCCCCGCACAGACAGTCCTGGTGCGCACCGCAGGCGACCCCAAGCCCATCGCACCGCAGGTCATCGAAAAGCTGCGCGCGCTCGATCCCGAGCGACCACTCGAACACGTCTATACGCTGGCCGAGCTACGCGACGAGTCGCTTCAACCGCAGCGCCTGAACGCCATTCTGTTCGCGATCTTTGCCGCCCTGGCGCTCTCGATCGCTGCCGTGGGCGTCGCCGGCGTGCTGGCCTTCATGGTCAGTGCAAGGCGACGCGAGCTCGGCATTCGGGCAGCGCTCGGCGCGGCTCCCGGCCGCTTGCAGTGGCTGGTGCTCAAGGACGGTGGTGCGATGGCGCTGGTGGGGCTCGCTCTCGGAGCCCTCGGCGGAATCGGCCTGACCCGCTTCCTGCAGAACCTGCTCTTCGAGGTCCAGCCGCTCGACGCAATGACCTTCATCGTGGTGGGCCTGCTGCTTCTGCTGGTGGCGCTGCTCGCCGCCCTGGTGCCGGCACGCTGGGCAACCAAGACGCCGGTGGTCGAGGTCTTGCGCGCCGAGTGAAGGCGCGCCAACGCAGGCTCCCGATCTCGGTGCCCGGCATGGCATCAGGCGAATCGGCGCATTCGCCAGAGGGCCATCGCCGAGAGGAGGAGGATCAACATCAGGAGTCCGGGTGCCGAGAGCGTCGGAATCGCAGCGACGGGCAGGACAACGATCTGGGCCGTAGCCGACGTTCCGTTCACCGTATAGGTCAAGGTGTGAACGCCGAGGCCGGCGGCTCCGGGGTCGAAGCTGAAAGTGAGTCCATTGCCGTCGTCGGTCACGCCCGGTCCACTGTAGACGCCGCCAGGCGGCGTCCCTCCGCCCAGGCCGGTTTGTACACCCGCATTGATGGCGAAACCACCTGAGGGCGCCGTGACCGTGACTTCCGCCGTCACCTCGACGGCGTCGCTGGCGGAGCCCCTGCAGCCGTCAGCGTCGACGAACGAATAGGTCAGGGAGTGAACTCCTAGATCGGCGGCAGCGGGATCGAAGCTGTAGGTCATGCCGTTGCCGTCGTCGGTGACGCCCGGGCCGCTGTAGACGCCACCGGCGGGCGAGCCCCCACCGAGACCGCTCTGGACGCCACTACTGACCGCGAGGTCTGCCAGCGCGGTGAACGTGACGGTGGGCAGCACGAACACCTCGACGGCGTCGTTCGCAGAAACACCGTTGGTATAGGCAAGGGTGTGGACACCGACCCCGGCCGCCGCGGGGTCGAAGCTGTAGGTCATCCCGTTGCCGTCGTCGGTGACACCGGGGCCGCTGTAGACACCGCCGGTGGGCGAACCTCCACTGAGTCCGGTCTGGACGCCGGCGTCGACGCAGAGGTCGGCCAACGCCGTGAAGGTGGTTGCCGAAAACACCTGGACGTCGTCAGCGGCGGAGTTGGTACAACCGTTCGCGTTCGTGAAGGTGTAGGTGAGCGTATGAACGCCGACTCCAGCCGCGGCGGGATCGAAGCTGTAGGTCATCCCGTTGCCGTCGTCGGTGACACCGGGACCGCTGTAGACACCGCCGACGGCCAGGCCCCCACCAAGACCGCTCTGAACGCCGCTATTGACCGCCAGGTCTGCCAGCGCGGTGAACGTGACGGTGGGCAACGCAAAGACTTCGACATTGTCGTTCGCAGATCCGCCCCTGGTGTAGGTGAGCGTGTGGACACCGACCCCGGCCGCTGCTGGATCGAAGCTGTAGGTCATGCCATTCCCGTCGTCCGTGACGCCCGGACCGCTGTAGGTACCGCCGGTGGGCGAGCCTCCCCCCAGGCCGGCCTGGACGCCGGCGTCAACGCACATGTTGGCCGGCGCAGTGAAGGTGGTTGCCGCGAGGACTTCAACATCGTCGGTGGCGGAGTTGGTACAACCGTTCGCGTTCGTGAAGGTGTAGGTGAGCGTATGAACGCCGACTCCAGCCGCGGCGGGATCGAAGCTGTAGGTCATCCCGTTGCCGTCGTCGGTGACACCGGGACCGCTGTAGACACCGCCGACGGCCAGGCCCCCACCAAGACCGCTCTGAACGCCGCTATTGACCGCCAGGTCTGCCAGCGCGGTGAACGTGACGGTGGGCAACGCAAAGACTTCGACATTGTCGTTCGCAGATCCGCCCCTGGTGTAGGTGAGCGTGTGGACACCGACCCCGGCCGCCGCTGGGTCGAAGCTGTAGGTCATGCCATTGCCGTCGTCCGTGACGCCCGGACCGCTGTAGGTACCGCCGGTGGGCGAGCCTCCTCCCAGGCCGGCCTGGACGCCGGCGTCAACGCACATGTTGGCCGGCGCAGTGAAGGTGGTTGCCGCGAGGACTTCAACATCGTCGGTGGCGGAGTTGGTACAACCGTTCGCGTTCGTGAAGGTGTAGCTGAGCGTATGAACGCCGACCCCAGCCACGGCGGGATCGAAGCTGTAGGTCATCCCGTTGCCGTCGTCGGTGACACCGGGACCGCTGTAGACACCGCCGACGGCCAGGCCCCCACCAAGACCGCTCTGAACGCCGCTATTGACCGCCAGGTCTGCCAGCGCGGTGAACGTGACGGTGGGCAACGCAAAGACTTCGACATTGTCGTTCGCAGATCCGCCCCTGGTGTAGGTGAGCGTGTGGACACCGACCCCGGCCGCCGCTGGGTCGAAGCTGTAGGTCATGCCATTGCCGTCGTCCGTGACGCCCGGACCGCTGTATGTACCGCCGGTGGGCGAGCCTCCTCCCAGGCCGGCCTGGACGCCGGCGTCAACGCACATGTTGGCCAGCGCAGTGAAGGTGGTTGCCGCGAGGACTTCAACATCGTCGGTGGCGGAGTTGGTACAACCGTTCGCGTTCGTGAAGGTGTAGCTGAGCGTATGAACGCCGACCCCAGCCACGGCGGGATCGAAGCTGTAGGTCATCCCGTTGCCGTCGTCGGTGACACCGGGACCGCTGTAGACACCGCCGACGGCCAGGCCCCCACCAAGACCGCTCTGAACGCCGCTATTGACCGCCAGGTCTGCCAGCGCGGTGAACGTGACGGTGGGCAACGCAAAGACTTCGACATTGTCGTTCGCAGATCCGCCCCTGGTGTAGGTGAGCGTGTGGACACCGACCCCGGCCGTCGCGGGGTCGAAGCTGTAGGTCATGCCATTGCCATCGTCCGTGACGCCCGGACCGCTGTAGACGCCACCAACCGGAGTACCTTTCTTCAAGCCGACCTGGACACCCGCGTCGATGCACATGTCGTCCGGCGCGGTGAACATCTGGGCCTGCCCCGGGGTGCTGAGTACGGCCGCGAGAGCGACGATCAAAAATACTTGTGATACAAGTTTTACGACATCAAGCAAGGTTGAAATCCTCAGTTCAATTTCGCTTTACTCTAGAAAAACCTGTAATAACAAGCAACGCACAGGCCCTCCTCGGCACGCAACGGAGGCCCAGTGAGATGGTCGGGGGCGCGCGACGACAATCGAACCATTGATCATCGTTTGCCAGGCCCTGTCCCGACCGAAGGGTCACTGCCTCGGTTGGCACGTCGGGCGAAGGTCCCGATTCGGGCCGCGCTCGACTAGGCCGCGCGGTTCAACAACTGGCCGACACGGAAATAGTGCAGCCCGCCCCATATGACGACCACAATCATCGCCAACAATCCAACCCGCAGGCTGTCGTCGCCATAGGTCGGTTGCGCCAGGTCACTGATCGCTCCGACCGTCGTCGGCCCGGCACCGAGGCCGACGATGTTGAGAATGAAGAGATTGATCGCCGCGGCGACGGCGCGCATGCGGTTGGTGACCTGCGACTGAATGATCGCAAAGCCAATACCGATGTAGACACCGCCGAAGATCGCGGGCCCGGCAAACCCGATCGCCGCCCACAGAGGGCTCTCGGCGAGGTAGCAGACGGCCGCAAACGGAACGTAGATGAGAAGCGCGATGCAGATCACCCAGGCGCGCCAGCCTTCGCCACGCGGCGCGACGCGATCGGCGAGCCAACCGCCCGCAAACGTGCCGATTCCCCCACCCACCCCGATCAGAAGCGCAAGGATCGTGCCGGCCTCGCCGCTCGAGAAGCCATGGACACGGATGAAGTAGCTCGGCACCCAGGCGATCGCCGCGTAGCCAGCAAAACTCACTAGCGTGCCGGCGATCACCGCATGCCGCAGGATGGGAGATCGCCACATGACTTTTGCGACAGACCGAAAGGGCGGTGCCTCCTCTTCGGCCTGCCCTCCAGGAACGATGCTCCTCTGGAGGCGCGGTGGCTCACGAATGGTGAAACGCACCAGCAGCGCCAGCAACAGGCCGGGCGCCCCGGCGATAACGAACGCCCAGCGCCAGCTGAACCACTCGTTGCCCCAACCACCGATCAAGTAGCCAAGCATGATGCCGAAGTTGACCCCGGTCGCAAAGATCGCCATTGCCGTTCCGCGCCGCTCAGGTGGGAAGAGATCCGAAATGATCGAATGCGAGGGCGGGTTCGACCCCGCCTCTCCGACACCGACGCCGATGCGCGCCGCCAGCAGGTGCCAGAAGTTACCTGCCGCGCCGCACAGCGCCGTCATGCCACTCCACAGACCAACTGAGAGCGCAATCAGGTTGCGACGGTTGCGGCGGTCTGCCCACATCGCCATCGGCATGCCAAGGGTGGCGTAGAAAAGTGCGAACGCAAACCCGGTCAGAAGACCGATCTGGGTGTCCGAGATCTGAAACGCATCTTTGATCGGCTGCGCCAGGATGGCGACGATCTGCCGGTCGACGTGACTCGAGGTGAAGACCAGAACGAGCAGCACCAACGTCCAGGTGCGCTCACGATCGGTGACCGGAGAGGCCCTGCCCGGCTCCACTAGCCCTCCGCACGCAGCGCGAACGCGATCAACTGGGCCGGCTGCCCCGCACCGCCGGCGGCCAGCACCACGTACTGCTTGCCGTCGTGCATGTAGGTCATCGGCGTACCGTGTGGGGTCGGCTCCATCTCGACTTCCCACAGAAGCTCGCCGTTCTGTTTGTCAAAGGCCCGCAGTTGGCCTCGACTGCCTTGACGGGTCATCGACTGCTCGTCGAGCTCCGCCTGAATGATGAAAAGGAGCGTCCTGGTCAGAACCAACCCGCCGTTCGAGAGCACCCCCTGGGAGCTGCTTCCCAGATCGGGAAGGTCGAGATCGGCGATGGCCGGGTGATCCTTGGGGCCGGGGCCATGGGGAACCTGCCAACGGTGATCACCAGAGTTCAAGTCGATCGCCGTAATCCTGCTGTACGGCGGCTTGATCAGCGGCAAGCCACGCGGGCCGGCGGCGAGACCTGGAAAGCCTGTGTAGCGAAACTTCGTGCGCGCACTGTCGGCGGGCACAACCGCAAGACTCGAGGTCAAGGTCACCGATGGAACGTAGAGCCAACCGGTCTCTGGATCGACTGCCGCACCACGCCAATTGGCTCCGCCGGCCGCACTGGGCATCATCAAAACGCCCTTCTTACCCTCCGCACCAGCCACGATCGGCGGCGTGAAGATCGGCCCGCTCACATGTTGATCGAAGATCGCTTTCGCTTCGGCACGAAGCTCCGGCGTCCAATCGATCAGGTCGTCTTCGGTCAACCCCTGGCGATCGAAGGGAGCGGGCTTCGTTGGATGTGGCTGCGTCGGCGAAGTCTTCTCGCCCGGTACCTCAGACTGCGGGACAGGCTTCTCGGGAATCGGCCACAGAGGCTCTCCCGTCTTGCGATCGAAGACATAGGTGAAGGCCTGTTTGCTCACCTGGGCAACCGCCTTTCTCGGCTGGCCGTCGACCACCACGTCGATCAGGTTCGGCGCGGCCGGAAAGTCGTAGTCCCAGAGCCCGTGATGAACCGCCTGGAAGTGCCACTTGCGTTCACCAGTGGCGGCATCCAGGGCCACCAGACTCTCGGCGAACAGATTGTTGCCCGGTCGGTGGCCGCCGTACCAGTCGTTGGTGGGCGTGCTGACGGGAAGATAGACGTAGCCCAGCTCCTCGTCGCAGCTCATCATCGTCCAGACGTTGGTGCTGCCGGTGTCTTTCCAGGAATCGTCTTCCCAGGTGTCGTTGCCGAACTCGCCCTCTTCGGGAATCGTGCGGAAGATCCACTTCATCTTGCCGCTCAACGGGTCGTAGCCACGCACATGACCCTTCGTCCACTTCGGCCCCGAGGGACCATCACTGATGATCGAACCCAGAACGATTGTCCCGCCGCACACAACAGGTGGCGCCGAGTGCGTGAGCACAGACAACCGCGTCGGCACATCGTCGACCATCGAGGTGTCGACCTGACCGTTGTCGCCGAAGGCGGGATCGGGCTTGCCAGTGGCCAGGTCGAGTGAGATCAACTTGCGATGATGCGAGGCGTAGATCAGACGCCTCGTCTCACCGTTCTCGAAGTACTCGAGGCCACGATGTTGAAAGCCCGCGTTGGCCGGTCGCCCGGCCTTGTAGCTCTCGGGGTCGTAGACCCACAGCGTCTCACCGGTCACGGCATCGATTGCTGCAACCTGCGAGTAGCCTGTGGTCACGTAGAGAACGCCGTCGATCTCGAGCGGCGTGGCTTTGAACGCTCCCGGCGGACGGATGGCTTGGATTCCCTCATCGACCGAGTCCCAGCGCCAGACCTCCTCGAGGCGGTCGAGGTTCGAAGCGTTGATCTGGTCGAGGGGTGAGTACTTGGTCGAGCCGCGATCACCGGCGTAGTGGCGCCAGTCGCCGTCTTCGGCTCCCTGCTGCGCAACGACGGGGACAGAGACGGCGACTGCGAGCACCGAGATGGCCAACAGGGCGAGGCTTCTGGTGGAGACGGCGAGGGTGGATGCGAAGCGGCAGCAACGTGGCACGGCGGTACTCCTCTGATCTGGGGGGTGGGCTTTCGCACTATAGCTGCGCGTGCTGCCCGAAGCCGCGACCGTCGGAGCGGTACTCTTCCGTCGTGTTCGACACCATTCGCCGGAGAGCCCAACGACTTCGAGCCAGTGAATCTGCCTGGTTCCTCGACGCCGCCCTCATGCTGGTTGTCTACGTCGCCTTCGACCGCCTCCTGCGCACTGCATCGAGACTCCCCGAAAGTGACTACCTGGCGAAGAGTTACCTACCTGGGTTGGCCGCTTCTTACCTCCGCGCTGACGCTCTGATTCTCCTGGCCATCGTCGGTCTTCTCGTCTGGAAGGTCCCCAGACGACTCGGCTGGTCCGAGATCGGCAGGGGGCTGCGAGGAGTCGCCCTGGTCGCAACGATCGTCATGGTCTGGGCCGCCGCCTTCTACGCACCAAACGAGTACCTCCAACAAGCCCACATCTGGGAGCGCGTCCTGCTCGTCGCTCTCGCTGCCCTCTCGGTCTGGCGACCGCTCTTCCTGTTGCCGCTTCTGGCGCTCATGCACACCGCGATGTGGCAGTTCGACGTACCGATCCCCGGTTACTCGTGGACGGACAAGCTGCTGCCGGTTCGCCTCCTCGGCGTGCTCGCAGCGGCAGCCGTCGTACGACCCCTGCGGAAGAGACCCGCGATCGACGTCGTTCCGTGGTTCGTGCTCGCCATCTTCGGGGCGCACTACTGGTTTCCGGGCTGGAAGAAGGCGTCGATCGGCTGGCTCGAGCACAGCCAGGTCGGCCAGATCGCCTGGGCTGCGACCGAAAACGGTTGGAGTTCCTGGGTCACCGAGAACGCGCTCGATGTCGTCACCGCTCTTCAACCAGTCTTGATGGTGTCGGTGCTGTTGCTCGAGTTGGCAGCCTGTGTCGTGGGGGTTCACCGCCGCGTTGCGACCCTGCTCTCGCTCGGCTGGGTCTTGATGCATCTTTCGATCTTCGCGATGACCGGAATCTTCTTCTGGAAATGGATCGCGGTCAACATCGCCTTCGTCGTCTGGCTACGACGCGCCGACCTCGGGCCCCTCGAGCAACGCCTGCCGGCGGTTCTGGTTCTGGTTCTCGCAGCACCCCTCTGGTGCCAGCCGCCGATCCTCGCCTGGTACAACACACGGGTCAACGAACGATACGAATTCGTTGGCGTCGGCGAAACGGCAACCGGTGAGTCCAGATGTGTGCTCACGCCTCCCTTCTTCGCACCGTACGACATTGCCTTCAGCCAGCATCGCTTCGGCTTTCTGCTCGAGACTCCCCAACTCGTCCGCACCTACAGCTCGACAACCCATCGCGAGCTCGCCGACGCACTGAACGCCGCGACCGCCGAAACCGACCTCGACCAGCTGGCCCAGGAACTGGGCAGAAAGCGCTGGAACCCGAAACGGCGCGAGGCGTTCGAGCGTTTCCTGACCCGTTTCGTTCCCGCCCGTGCGGCCGCCGTCGCCACCGGCTCACCATTCTGGCGGCCACCCATGCACATCCTCAGCCGACCGCTGACCGCGTGCAGCAAGCGAGCCGAGTTCGAAGCGGTCGAGGTGTTCTGGCACCGAACCCTCGATGGCGCGCCCCCGGAGCACGGCGAGCAGCGGCTGGTCCTGAGAGCAGAACTCTAGCGCGGGCCGCGCTCGTCTGCGCGTTCGCCGGCCGGAGGACGTGCGGGCCGCCGTCTTTGGAGTCGCTCTGGCGAACGTGGGCGAGCCAATTCGCGCTTCCAGGGATCTCCGAACCGCTCGTCTACATGAACCGTGAGAGTGAACACGATCACCTCGCGAAGTGGAGTCCGTTCGCCTTCGCACACCAGCGCCGCGTCCTCGAGACGTTCCGGGAATGGGCGGGCTCCGAGGACCTGCCGATTCCCGGTCGCCACCATCGCCAGGCATGGGCCAATCAACTCCTGAGGGAGCATGCTGCTTCGGCCTGGCGGCTCCCTGATGGTGACGACACCCTTTCTCATTCGGATTCACGCCCAGCCCCATGACTGCAGTCGCTGGACCGAAGTGGGAATGAGGCAGCTTGTTCTCGGCGCTGGCTTCGCCGACGACAACGTGGAGACCGGCAGCTGGGGCAACCGCGCCTGCGTCATCGCGCACCTCGAGGACTGGGTCCGGTACAAGCCGCTCCCCCACTCGCTCGAGAGTGACCCCAGGTTCCCGATCGTCGTCTGGGCGTTCGCCAGAGAACCCGAGACCGACTGACGAGGTGCCTCCGAGGCACCACCGCTACCTTACTGCCACCTACTGCGTCGCACTCGAAAAGAGAGCGACAGGGTCGAAAACGGCGCGCCCGCCGACGACGGTCAGGACAACGTCGGCGTCGAGCAGTTCGGCGACGCGCTCTGCGCCGAGCTCGAGGATGTTGCGGTCGAGCACTGCGAAGTCGGCGAGCTTGCCGACCTCGATCGTGCCTTTCTGATCGTCTTCGAAGTTGGCGTAGCTCGAGCCCCAGGTGTATGCACGGAGCGCGGTTTCTGTGTCGATGCGCTGCTCGGGGAACCATCCACCTTCGGGGGTGCCGCTGGTCGTCTGGCGTGAAACCGCCGCGTAGATTCCGAGCAGGGGATCGATCGGATACTCCGCCGCTCCGGTACCCGGCCAATCCGAACCGAACGACAAGACGGCGCCGGCGTCTTCGATCTGGGCGAAAGCGTAGGCGCCGTAGCACCTGCCGTGGCCGATGCGCTCTTCCATCCAGCGCATGTCGTCGGAGAGATGAAACGGCTGCACCTCGGCCACCACCCCGAGTCGGGCCAGGCGCTCGAAGTCGTCCTTGGCGATCACCTGCGCGTGAACGAGGCGGAAGCGGCGATCCTTCTTGCCGTTCTGGCGCTCGAGCTCTTCCAGGTAGTCGAGCAACAGGGAGTTTGCCTCGTCGCCGATCGCATGAATCGACAGCTGCAGCCCCGCCTTGTCGGCATCGAGCATGTACTGGAGGAACTGGCCCTCGACGAAGTTCCCCGCGTCGTCGACCATCAGCCGTCGCCAGGCGCCGCGGTTCGAGGGATCGTGATCGTAGGGTTCGAAGAAGCGAGCCGTGGAGTTTCCCATGATGCCGTCGATGTGCCCCTTGAGCGAACCGAGGCGAATCCAGGGGTCACCCGAGCCAATCTCGATGCCCTGCTCCGCAAGCTCCGCCCAGCGATCGAGTGGATAGCGTAAGTGGATGCGCGTCGTCAGTTCGCCGCGCTCGTGGAGCTGCCGATAGATGTCGAGCTGGGTGTCGTCGGACATGTCGCTGACATTGGTGACCCCGCGCCGGGCGACTTCTCGGAGGGCGTTGCGGGTCTGCCGAAGGCGGCGCTTCGCCGACGGCTCGGGTACCGAGCCACGAAAGAGCTCGGGGACTCGCTCGCCGGTGAGAATCCCGGTGAAGCCCTGGTCATCGCGCACTGCATCGACGCCCTGGGGCAGCCTCTCGAGCTCGACCCCAGAAAGCTCGAGAGCGCGCTCGTTGACGGCGAACTCTGTGTTGTCGAAGCGCTGGAGGAAGATCGGGTGATCACCGGCATGTGAAGCCGCCCGGCGCATGTTCGGCACGAACGGTTCGCGTGCCCCGCCTGAGGCATCCGCCCCTTGCTGCCATTGGTCGTATGCACCCCACAGCCCGCCGGTGATCCACTCGCCACTGTCAAGGCGCGAGACGACGTCGTCGAGGCGTGCGAGGAACTCGTCCTCTGTGCCAACCGTCATGATGTTGAACTCGAGAAAGCGCGCCGCCGAAGCGAAATGCACGTGGTTGTCACTGAAGCCCGGCACGAGGAGGGAGTCCGCCGGCAGCTCCACCAGCAGCGGTTCGGCACCTGACGCCTGGCGGGTCTCGAGGACCACTCTGTCGTGGTCGCCAACGGCGACGATCTCTTCGCCGAGGAAGCCCACCGCCGCCGCGTGTGGCTGAGAGCTGTTGCCGGTCCAGATGTCGCCCCTTACAACAACTGCAGGGGAAGACTCCGGCTGTCGAGGGTCGGGTTGCGGCGGTTCGCTCTCGGCACAACCGGCGAGTACAGTCGCCGCCGCGACAAGAAGGACCGCACCGAGGGGTCTCATGAGGCGCGCAGATCGGTTGTTGGAACGCTCCTTTGCCATCGCTCTTCTCCTCCCGTCCGCGGCCAGCGAACCGGCTGACTGCCACACGGTCTGCTTCGTTTCGAGTCCTGGCAGAGTACCGCTCTCTCCACAGTCGCCCTTCGAACCCTCTGAACCCTCTGAACGGGGCCTACCACCTGGAGCGGTACACTCCCTGCGCATATTCTGCCCAGAGTCCTGAAACTGGTTCCCCTTAGACAACGCGGAGGTCTCCATGCGTCGCTTGAACCTTCTCCTCCTGGTCGCATCGCTCCTGCTCTCGGTCGGCGCCCTGGGCGCGTCAGAACCCGCCGTCAAAGACGCGGGCGTCGCCGCCCTGCCGACCGCCAATCCCACGACGCTCGGTCTCTCGCCGGAACGCCTCGAGAGAATCGATCGAGTGATGCAGAAAAACGTCGACGAGGGACACATGGCGGGTGCCATCGGTCTCATCGCGCGGCGCGGCAAGGTGGGCTACCTCTCGACCTGGGGCTACGCCGATCGCGAACAGAAAAAGGAAATGACTCCTGACGCGTTGTTTCGCATGTATTCGATGACCAAGGCGGTGACTGGAGTCGCCGTCATGATGCTGCACGAGGAGCAGGGTTGGTCGCTGCGCACGCCGGCCAAGCATTGGATCCCCGAGCTCGGCGACCTCGAGGTCGTCGTCTATGACACCGACCCCGCGACCGGAGCCCCCCGCCATCGTCTCGAACCAGCCCGCCGCGACATCACGGTTCGCGACCTGCTCACCCACACCTCGGGCATCAGCTACGCCGGGCCCCGTGACGCAGAGGGAAACTTCTACTACCGTCAAGCCGCCGACCGGAGCAATCCCGACTTCAGCATTGGCGATCTGGCGCGCGGGCTCGGCAAGGCGCCGCTCCACAATCACCCGGGCGAAGTGTGGCAGTACGGTTTGAGCCAGGACGTCCTCGCCGCTTTGGTCGAGGTCATGTCGGGCCAGACCTACGACGTGTTCCTCGAAGAGCGCATCTTCGCGCCCCTCGGCATGATCGATACGGCGCATTGGGTGCCCGAGTCGAAGCACGATCGCTTGACGACTCTCTACACCCCCGCCGAAGACCGACAGGTCAAGCGGTCAGCGGCCCCCGCCCAGGACTCCTACAAGAAGAAGCCCAGCATGCTGGGTGGCGGCTCGGGACTCGTGTCGACCGTCGGCGACTATCTGCGCTTCTGCCAGATGCTGCTCAACGACGGTGAGCTCGACGGAACACGGCTCCTCAGTCGAAAGTCGGTCGAGTTGATGCGCGCCGATCACATCGGTGACCTGCCGCGCGTCGGTGGCCTGATCGGCCCGAACGATGGCTTCGGCCTCACCTTCCGCGTTGTGCGTGAGCCCGGCCTCTCTGGTGCTCTCGGGTCACCCGGCGAGTACAGCTGGGGTGGTGCCGCCGGTACACGCTTCTGGATCGATCCGAAAGAGGAACTGATCGGTCTCTTTATGGTCCAGATCCTGCCGCACACCAACCTGCAGTTCGGAACCGAGTTCAAGAACCTGGTCTACCAGGCGATCGTCGACTGACGAGTGGCTCGAACTCGGCTGCCTAGGATCCCAAACCCAGGCTTGGGTTGGCTTCGTCGAACGAGTTGAAAAGCAGCCGGCGGCGCCGGCGCGATGCCGTCGAAACTAACATGTGCGGTGATACCGTGCGCTGGTGACTTCGAGAAAGCTGCGCATGGGCATGGTCGGCGGCGGCCGCGATGCCTTCATTGGTGCTGTTCATCGCATGGCCGCCGGGCTCGATGGCTTGATCGAGTTCTCGGCGGGAGCGCTGTCGGGCGATCAGGAGAAGGCCCGCGCATCGGGACGTGACCTTTTGCTCGCCGAAGACCGCGCCTATGGCAGTTGGCAGGAGATGTTCGAGCGCGAGCGCGAACGCGATGACCGAATCGACTTTGTTGCCATCGTGACGCCGAACTTTCTGCATCACCCGGTGGCGATAGCGGCGCTTGATCTGGGCTTCGACGTGATCTGCGACAAGCCGATGACTCTCGATGTCCAGGAAGCCGAGGAGCTGGTGGCGAAGGTCGAGGAGACCGGGCGTACCTTCGCGCTCACGCACAACTACACCGGCTACCCGATGGTTAAAGAAGCGCGTGAGCGTGTCGCGCGCGGCGACCTGGGAGAAGTCCGGCGGGTGGTCGTTGAGTACCCGCAGGGTTGGCTGGCGACGCGCCTCGAAGACGACGGGCAGAAGCAAGCCGACTGGCGCACCGACCCGGCACGCGCCGGGGCGAGCTGTTGCATGGGAGACATCGGCACGCACTGCGAAAACCTCGCCGAGTACGTCACCGGGATAGAGATCGCCGAGGTCTGTGCGGACCTTCATACCTTCGTTGGTGGGCGGCCGCTCGATGACGATGGTTCGGTGCTCCTACGGTTCGAGAACGGGGCGCGCGGCGTTCTCTGGGCGTCGCAGATCGCGGTCGACGAGGAGAACGCTCTGTCGCTGCGGGTCTACGGCACCAGCGGTGGCCTCGGCTGGCGGCAGGAAGAGCCCAACACCCTGGTCATCAACCATCTCGACCGTGCGCGAGAGATCATCCGCACCGGTACCGGCGGCGCCGGCGAAGCGGCCGCTCGCGCAACCCGCCTTCCGGCGGGTCACCCCGAAGGCTTCATCGAAGCGTTCGCCAACCTCTACCGCAACTTCGCAAGGACCCTACTGGCCCGCCAGGCCGGCCGCCAACCCAACCCTGCCGATCTCGATTTTCCTGGCGTTCATGACGGCCTGCGCGGGATGCGCTTTATCGAAGCGGTCGTGCGCTCGTCTGCTGAGAATGCCGCCTGGACCCCGCTCCGCTGACCTTCGACACCAATCGAATTGAGGGACACAACAGAATGAGCCGACCCGTCACTCTCTTTACCGGTCAGTGGGCGGACCTGCCGCTCTCCGAACTCCTCCCCAAGGTGGTCGAGTTCGGCTACGACGGGGTCGAGCTCGCCTGCTGGGGCGATCACCTGGTCCCCAAAGAAGCCGACGACGCCTACTGCGGCGAGCTGCGCGAGCTGCTCGACGATATGGAGCTCGGCCTTTGGGCGATCAGCAATCACCTCTGCGGCCAGGCGGTCTGCGACCCGATCGACGCGCGCCACCAGAGCATCGTGCCCGAGCATGTGTGGGGTGACGGCGAACCCGAGGGCGTCAAAGTGCGCGCCGCCGAAGAAATGCGCGAGACCGCGCGGGTTGCCAAGCGTCTCGGCGTCGACGTGGTGTGCGGGTTCACCGGCAGCTCGATCTGGCAGTACCTCTATTCGTTTCCTCCGGTACCTGTGGAGTGGATCGACAAAGGCTTTCTCGACTTCAAAGAACGCTGGCTACCGATTCTCGAGACCTTCGAGAAACAGGGGGTGCGCTTTGCGCTCGAGGTCCACCCCACCGAGATCGCCTTCGACATCGCCTCGACCGAGCGCGCCCTCGAGGCGATCGACCACCACCCCGCCTTCGGTTTCAACTACGACCCCAGCCACCTCGGCTACCAGGGTGTCGACTATGTCGAGTTCATCCGTCGCTTCGGCGACCGTATCTTCCACGTCCATATGAAAGACGTGTGGTGGTCGGACCGGCCACGCGCGGCGGGCGTCTTCGGCGGTCACACCGAGTTCGGAGACCCGCGGCGGTACTGGGAGTTTCGCTCGCCCGGTCGCGGCACGATCGATTTCGAAGAGATCATCCGCGCTCTCAACGACGTTGGCTATGCCGGGCCGCTGTCGGTGGAGTGGGAAGACATCAAGATGGATCGCGAGCACGGCGCTGCCGAAGCCGCCATGGTGGTGCGCGACCTCGATTTCGAGACCTCCGACCGGGCTTTTGACGCGGCGTTCTCGGGAGACTGAAGAGTGGCCACGGCGGCACGTACCTGGTTCCCCGAAGTCTCGAAAGCAATCACCTTTGAAGGGCCAGGAACCGAGAACCCGCTCGCCTTCCGCTACTACGACCGCGACCGCAAAGTCCTCGGCCGCTCGATGGAGCGCTGGCTCAAGTTCGCAGTGGCCTACTGGCACACCCTGAAGGGCGGCGGTGAAGACCCCTTCGGTCAGGACCGCACGCTCACGCGACCCTGGCTCGAGGCGGACTCCGCAATGGAAGCCGCACACCAGACTCTCGACGCGGCTTTCGAGTTCATCGAGAAACTCGGTGCACCGTACTGGTGTTTCCACGATCGTGACCTCGCACCCGAGGGTAGAACCCTCGAGGAGACCTGGCGCCATCTCGAGGAGCTCACAAGAAGGGCGAAGAAGAAGCAGCGTGCCACAGGGATCAAGCTGCTCTGGGGGACGGCGAATCTGTTCTCGCACCCGCGCTACACCCACGGCGCCGCAACCAACCCCGACCCAGAGGTGACCGCCCATGCCGCGAGCCAGGTGCGTCGTGCTCTCGACGCGACGATCGCGCTCGGCGGCACCGGCTATGTGTTCTGGGGTGGTCGCGAGGGCTACGCCTCGCTTCTCAACACCGACATGAAGCGCGAACGCGAGCAACTCGCCGCCTTCCTGCACGCCGCCGTCGAGTACGGCCGTCGACAGGGGTTCCGCGGCACCTTCTTCATCGAACCGAAGGCCAAGGAGCCCTCGACCCATCAGTATGACTTCGACTGCGCCCACGCGCTCAATTTCCTGCGCGAGTTCGATCTTCTGGATGACTTCGCTCTCAATGTCGAAGCCAACCACGCCAGCCTCGCCACCCATACCTTCGAACACGAACTGCGCACCGCCCAAGCCGCCGGCAAGCTCGGCAGTCTCGACATCAACCGCGGGCTCGAAGGCGTTGGCTGGGACACCGACAACTTCCCCACCGACCTCCTGGAGGCAGTCCTGGCGATGCGGGTCGTGGTCGAACAGCGCGGCCTTCGCCATGGCGGTCTCAACTTCGATGCCAAGGTGCGGCGCGGGTCGTTCGACACCATCGATCTCTTTCACGCTCACATCGGCGGCATGGACACCTTCGCGCGTGCGCTCCTCGTCGTCGAGCGCCTGCGCCATGATGGCGCCCTCGACCAGTTCAAGAAGGATCGCTACGCCGGCTGGAAACGCGGCATCGGGAAGCGGCTGCTCGCGGGCCAGGCAACGCTCGAAGAGCTCGAAGAGCGAGCGCGCAAGAGCGGCGAGCCGGCGATGCGTTCGGGCCGGGTCGAGTTGCTCGAGAACCTGCTCAACGACTCCTTGAAATGAACACCAATGAACGCGGTGACCGGGTGAACGGGCCGCTCTACATCGGGATCGACAGCTCGACCCAGAGCACCACCGCGATCGTGCTCGATCGCAACCGCGATGACGTCATCGCCAGAGAAAGCGTCGTCTACGACGACGATCTCCCTCAATGGGGTACGCGGGGCGGCCAGCTCGAGGCGCGCGACCGCCGCGTCGGTCATGCGCCACCGCTCCTGTGGATCGATGCGCTCGAAGAGGTGACCAGACGCCTTGCCGATTCGGTCGACCTCGGCAGCGTCGGAGCCATTGCGGTGGCCGCCCAACAGCACGGCACGGTCTACCTCAACGAAGCGGCACCGAAACGCCTCGCGAGGCTCGCCGATCTCGACCCAGGGGAGCCGCTCCGAAGCGGCCTCGAAAGCGTCCTCGCGCGCCAGGTCTCTCCGATCTGGACCGACAGCAGCACAACCGAGGAGTGCGCCGAGATTCGTGCCGCTCTGGGGGGCATCGCCGCGGCGGCCCGTCTCACTGGCTCGGATGTCTTCGAGCGCTTCGTCGCCCCGCAGGTGCGGCGGTTCTGGAAGCAGTCACCGGAAGACTGGCAGGCTACCCGGCACCTGCTGATGGTGAGTTCGTTCATCACCTCGGTCCTCGCCGGCCGAGTCGCTCCCATCGACTATGGCGACGCCAGTGGCACCAACCTGCTAGACATCAGAAAGCACGACTGGTCCAACGAAGCCCTCGATGCTTCGGCACCGGACCTCCGCCAGAAGCTCCTTGCACCCGCTTCCCCAGAGACGATCATCGGTCCAATCAACCCCTGGTTCGCGCGCACCTTCGGCCTGGGCGCTGACACGCTGGTTGCCATCGGCACCGGTGACAACCCCTCGAGCGCACAAGGCGTTGGCCTCGCCGAACCCGGCGACGCGGCCCTCAGCCTCGGCACCAGCGACACGCTCTTCGCCCTCGCTGAGGAACCCCGCGTCGACGTCGAGGGGCGTTCGCACGTCTTCATCGCCGCCACCGGTCACCCGATGAACCTCTTCTGCGTTCGAAACGGCGGCCTGGTGCGCGAACTGGTGCGCGATCTCAACGGCCTGGACTGGCAGGGTTTTGCCGACGCCATCGACACAGCGCCCCCGGGCTCGAACGGCAGCCTGGTGCTCCCCTGGCGAGAGCCCGAGATCCTGCCGCGACTCGCCAGCCCCCTCTTCGGCGCGCGAGGCGACATCGACCTTCAGGAACCTGCCGCCTGTCGCGCTCTGGTCGAAGCGCAGATGCTGTCGCTCAGAATCCACGCCCAACAACTCGGCATCCAGCCCACGACGCTACGCCTGACCGGCGGCTCCTCGACCAGCGCCGCCATCGCGCAGCTGGTAGCGGACGTCTTCTCCTGCCCGGTCGAGCGCATCGGCTCGGCTGATTCGGCCGCCCTCGGCGCGGCCCTGCGCGCCGCGGGCGCCGTGGCAGCTGACGAGCCCGAATCACAAGCAGCCGTGCGCACTTGGCAGGCCGCCTGCACGAAGCCAGAGATGCGAACCGAGCCTCGTTTGGAAACTGCACCGCTCTACGAGTCGCTCGCTCTCTGCCTCCGTGAAGAAATTGGGAGCATGAACTGAAGAGACAACTCTCTAGTCCTTCACGCGCCGAGTCCCAGCCGAGCCGCTCGCTCGAGAAGAAGCTCCACGTACTTCTCCTTTAGTAGGGGAGCGAGAAAGCTGCGGTCGATGAGGTCGCGCCATAAGGGCAGCGCTCCCGCGAGCGATCCCAGAATGTCGTCGATCGAGGCATCTGTCAGTGCGAGGCGCTGGCGGGCGAAGTACTCCAGAAAATCTTCTCTTGTCAGTTTGTTCTTCTTTCCGCGCAGAGCAAGAGCAATCTCTTCGGTTGCAGCAGGCAACGCAATGGTCGTGTTGAAAAGATCGTAGGCAGGTGCCAGCCGAACGCGGTACTGAGTGAGCGATACGTTTCCACGGCCCGGCAACTCCAGAGGCTCACTGATGACGCTCCAGTTCTTCAGATGCATGTCTTCGTTCCCCACCAGAAAGGAGAACAACGTGCGGCGAAACAACTCGAGGCGCTCGACACGCGGGAAGGTCGTGTACTCGAGCAGCGGAATCAGCCGCTCCATCGTGTACCCATACTTCGTCGCTCGCTTCTCGCCGGCCAGCTGGGCAAAGTCCTCGACGCTGCGCTTCTTTCCGCGGCCAACGCGATCGAACCGCTTGATGAAATAGGTGAGACTCCCGTCCCGCGAGAAGACCATTCCATGAACCGGCACTTCGATCCCAACCGCAGCGGCCATTCGCATGGTGACATCTTCGTTCTCGGGAACCGAACGAAAGGGTTCGACCTGAGGCTTGAGAATGTAAGTACCACCCTGGTCGACGATCTTGAACCTTCCCGCTGACGGCGAAAGGCGGGCGCTGAGTTTTGGCTGCACTCCTTGAATCGACATCTTGGTCGCACGGGCCATCGCCTCTTCGCGTTGCTCGCGCGCCGAGTACTCGAGGTCCTGGAGTGACGAAAGGGCCGGCGAGAGGAGCCGCAGGCCGCGTCGCGAGTAGCGGCCCTCGCCAGGCTCTAGATCCTGATAGGTGATCGGGCAGCGACCCGTCATTCCCCTGACTCGACCGAAACCGCACCGACGAGGTCCTTGCCCACCGCCAGCAACTGCCCGAGGTAGTCGTGTTCATCGAACTTTCCAGCAAACAGCAGGCCCTCGAGCTGGACTCCCTCCGGGAGAAGCCCATCGAAGAACGGTGGGAACTCGAAGAAGAGATACGGCTCCGCCCGAACCGGGAGTGTCAGCGAGATGGCTGGACCCACATAGCCTTCGCGGTAGGTCACGCTGTAGCTCGGGTCGTCGCCCGATGGACCGGAATACCTCAGGTCGGCAGCAGGTCTAGCGTGAACGAGGAGCACGGCGTGTCGTTGGTGACCGGCTCCGTGATCAGCGGGCGTGCTCACGACGACAACCCTCGCGCTTTCGACGCCGAGGTTGTTTCGTCGGTTGGCATCGCCGCCTTGAGAGGACTGTCCCAATCGACGCGAATGTTGAGGGCCGAGAGGATCTTGAGGAGGGTGTCGAGCCGAACGGTCGTCTTTCCATGTTCGACATCGTAGAGAACGGTCTTGCCGACACCGGCAAGTCGAGCCAGAGCGGCGCGACTCAGACCCGCCTGCTTGCGATGAAAGTGAACAATGCTCGAGAGGTTCGCCAGGGGTTGCATTCGGTAACGCTCCATTTTGCCGCTAAAGCGGCTCTCTCGACACTATAAGGCGTCATCGAACTCCTGATCAAGCCTGAGAAGGAACTTTTTACCGCTCTGGCAGTAAGTCTCTACCAAGAGATACCAGCCCACACCCCCACGAGGCTCGGCAAGCCTCTTTTTGCCGCACTCGCGGTAAATTCAGGCTCTGGGCTGCGTCGCGCAGGCTTCTAGCGATAGGTGTCGCTGCCGTGGGTGATCCAGCCACCCGGTCCGCGGCCGCGCGGATCGTGGTGGGTCCAGTGGACGACCCCGCCGCGATCGTTCCACTCATAGCGACCCCTGAAGACCACCCGGTCGCCTTCGGAAACCGGAACCCGTTTCGCCAGGTCGATGTTGTGGGCAATGAGAATCGTGTGCCCCTCACCAATGTCGATGATCAAGCGCTGATGGCGGTCACCCTTGTTGTCGTCGCGCAGGATGCGTTCGACGGTGCCATCGGCCTCGATCCACACGCCGGACTGGTGGTCGCGGTAGAGGTCGCGTAGAACCTGCTGGCCAGAGCGCGCGCGATCACTGGCAGCCGGTGAACTCTTCTCACTCGGCACCGGCTGGGCGGCGATCGGAGGCGTTCTCTGTGGATCGCTCTCTTCGAGCTGGGACAGGTCGAGACCGCACGCCGGCAACAGGAGGGCGAGAGCCACAAGGAACGTCCATCGACGGAGGGCATGCGTTTTCATCGGCTGCAGCATACCGTCGACTGGCCTGCGCTTCGCGGCCTCTGACCTCCGGTTTTGTTGCTACTGTCGGCCCTTCGCCAGCTCGAGATCTCCAGATGACCCATCGCCAGGACAAGGCCACCGCAACCCGCCCACGGCTCGACCCCGAGACCGAACAGATGCGCGCCGAGGGGTACCGCGCAGTCGACGCGCTGGTTGAGTTCCTGGCGGCGCACAAAGAGCGCAAGGTGGGAACCTCGATGCCAGCCCCTGAACTGGCAGCGTTGGTCGACGAGCCGCTGCCGGCGGGGCCGCACGGTTTCGACGACACGCTCGACTTCTTTTTGCGCCAACTCGTTCCCCACATGACGCACGTGAGCCATCCGCGCTTTCACGCCTACATTCCCTGCCCCGGTTCGTTCTACGGCGCACTGGGAGCGTTCCTGGCGGCGGGCACCAACCCGTTCGTTGGCAGCTGGCTGGGCGGTGCGTCGATGGCATCACTCGAGCTCACGACGTTGCGCTGGGTCGCCGAGGCGGTGGGCTATCCCTGCGATGCCGCCGGCATCTTCACTTCGGGCGGCTCGATGGCCAATCTCGGCGCCGTCGCCGCGGCACGGAGCTACCACCAGCCGGCCATCGAGCGCGCACGCATCTACGTCTCGGAGGAGGGTCACACCTCGTTCGAGAAGGCGGCGCTGATCATCGGTTTTCCCGAAAACTCGATTCGCCGTTTGCCGACCGATGAAGCCTTTGTGATGCAGCCCGAAGTGGTGCGTCGAGCGATTGCCGAAGACCGCGAGAACGACCTCGAGCCCTTCCTGATCTCAGCCAACGCCGGGACCACCAACACCGGTTCGATCGACCCCCTCGATGGCCTCGCCGACATCGCCGCGGAGGAGAAGGTCTGGTTGCACGCCGATGCTGCCTACGGCGGTTTCGCCGCCCTCACCGCTGTGGGGCGCGCAAAGCTGGCGGGGCTCGAGCGCGTCGACTCCTTGACTCTCGACCCGCACAAGTGGCTCTACGTGCCGATGGGGGTTGGTTGCCTGCTGGTCAAACGCCGCGCGGGCGACACCGAGCCCCCGTTCGACATGGGGCGCTCGCCGCTCGACGAGGCGTTCGACAACGACGGAACGTATCTTCGCGACCTCGATCGGAGCGAAGTGAATTTCCTCACCCGCGGCCCCGAGCTCTCCAGACCGGCACGCGCCCTGCCGGTCTGGACCCTTCTGCGCACCGTCGGTATCGAGGCGATTCGCGAGCAGGTCGAGGCCGACCTCGAACTCGCGCGCTGGGTCGCTGGCGAGCTGGCCGCCGACGAACGATTCGAGCTGGTTCTCGAACCGAGCCTCTCAGTCGTCGTCTTCCGTCACCGACAAACGCGCGGCGAAACCGCGAAAGAGCGCGGACTGCGCGACGACGAGCTGATGAAGCGCCTCCTCGAAGACGGCGAGACCATGCTTTCGACCACCACTCTTCGCGGCGAGACCGCGCTGCGGCTGGTGGTCATGAACCATCGCACCGATCGCCGGGAGCTGGCCAGGACCCTGGCCGCGATTCGCCGTCTGGCGGTTACCCCCTGAGACCGCGGCGCCGGGCTGTTAACCCTTGTAGTAGCCTCGCCGCCTCACCACGATGCCAGCAAACGCAGGCATCGCCGTACCCCACCTCCCCCGCCTCCTGAGCTTCGGAACTCCCTCTCCATGCAAGATGTCCTGCTGACCGGAAGCGGTCTTTATACCCCGCCCCAGGCCGTGTCGAACAAAGAGCTCGTCTTGAGCTTCAACCGCTGGGTGGCGTGTGCGAACCAGGCCAACGCCCAAGCGATTGCGCGCGGTGAGACCTCTCCACTCGAGCCCTCGTCGGTCGAGTTCATCGAACGCGCGTCAGGAATCAAGAGTCGCTACCTGGTCGATCGTGAGGGAGTGCTCGATCCGGCGGTCATGGCGCCACGCCTTCGCGAGCGTTCGGACGACGAGCCCTCGATTCTTTGTGAAATCGGTGCCGACGCCGCGCGCCAGGCACTCGAGCAAGCGGGCCGTACACCCGCCGAGGTCGACCTGGTGGTCGTGGCGTGTTCGAACCTCGAGCGCCCCTACCCGGCGATTGCCGTCGAACTGCAGGACTACCTGGGGACCGAGGGCTTCGCCTACGACATGAACGTCGCCTGCTCCTCAGCAACCTTCGGCATCCAGGCAGCAGCGGACTCCCTGAGGAGCGGCTCGGCGGGCTGCGCCCTAGTGATCAACCCCGAAATCTGTTCCGGCCACCTCAACTTCCGTGATCGCGACAGTCACTTCATTTTCGGTGACGCCGCCACCGCAGTCGTGCTCGAAGCCGGCAGCGACCAGAACGCCCTGGAAAGCTGGAAGATCCTCGGCACCAGAACCCGCACGGTGTTCTCGAACAACATTCGCAACAACTTCGGCTTTCTCAACCGCGCACGCCCCGAAAGCGTCGGCACAGAGGACAAGCTCTTCAAGCAGCGCGGCCGACGGGTCTTCAAGGAGGTCGTGCCGCTGGTGGCGGATTTGATCCTCGAACACCTGGCGGAGTGCGAGATCGACCCGCAGCGCGTCTCGCGAGCCTGGCTGCACCAGGCCAACCTGGCCATGAACGAGCTCATCGCCAGAAGGGTGTTTGGCGACGATCTCGCCCCCGACCAGGCACCGGTCATTCTCGACGAGTACGCCAACACCAGCTCGGCTGGCTCGGTGATCGCGTTTCACCTCCATCGTGCTGGCCTCGAGCGCGGCGACCTCGGCATTCTGTGCTCCTTCGGCGCCGGCTACTCGATCGGCAACGTGGTCCTCGAGAAGCTGTAACGCCGCAGTGTCTTCGGCCAACAAGCAGGTTGAACTGAGGATCTGCCAGAACCTCTCCGACATCGAGGAAAGCGCCTGGGATGCCCTGCGCCCGGACGACAACCCGTTTCACTCCTGGGCATTTCTCGAGGGCCTCGAACGCGCCGGCTGCGCGGTCCCCGACCGCGGCTGGCACCCGTGTCACCTCACCTGTTGGCAGGGTGAGCGGCTGATCGGCGCCGCCCCGGCCTACCTCAAAGGCGACGGCATGGGCGACTTCTCGCGTGACTGGGGAATGGCCGATCTGGTGCAGCGGCTGGGCGCCCGCTTCTACCCCAAGTTGGTGGTGACGGTGCCGTTCAGCCCGGTAACCGGGTATCGCTTCCTGGTCGCCGAAGACGAGGATCGCCCGATGATGACCCGCGCGCTTCTCGCCCTCGCCCTGGAGTTCACCCGCCAGAACGACTTCGCCTCCGTGCACGTTCTCTACTGTCACCCCGAGGAGCGCGATGCCATTGAAGGAGCCGGGCTGGCCATCCGCACGCTGACTCAGTACCACTGGCAAAACAACGAGTACCAGGTCTTCGACGACTGGCTGGCAGCCCTGCGCTCCAAGAAGCGCACCCAGATTCGCCGCGAGCGACGAGAGCTCGACCGTCAGGACCTGGACCTCGTAACGCTCCGCGGCGACGACCTAGCGGCCGATCCAACACGTTGGGCCGAGGTCGCCTACGGCCTCTATGAGACCACCACCCAGAAGTACATGTGGGGCGGCACCTATCTGACACGCCTGTTCTTCGACCTGCTCTTCGAGCGCCTCGGCAACCAGATCGACCTGGTCCTGGCGCGCCCGGGTGGCGACGGCCCGCCAGTCGCCGGTGCCATCAACCTGGCGTCTTCGAGCCACCTCTACGGCCGCTACTGGGGCTGCCATGAGGAACACCGCTTCTTGCACTTCAACGTTTGCATCTACCACGGTGTCGAGCAGTGCATCGAACGTGGCCTCTCGACCTTCGAGGGCGGTGCGGGCGGCGAGCACAAGCTGGCGCGAGGTTTCAGACCGGCGTTGGTCTATTCCGGACACAGCTTCATGGATGGAAACACCAACGACATCCTGCGCCAGGCCCTGGCATCCGACGAAGCAAGACGACGACAGGCAGTGGCGGCATGGGGTCTCTAGGGCCGGAACGAGAGCCCATGCGAAAGCTCACGGTGAGCTCCCGGTTCCTGCGCAAGCCTCTGTGGGAAAGATAAGATTGCCCTTCGGGAACTACCTCCCCGGAACCCCCCCCGAACAATGGCTGAGCAGAATCAAGGAGACACCCTCGTCCAGACCCGGACGAAGAAGCGCCTGCAGCGCCCGCGCATGTATCGCGTTCTTCTCCACAACGACGACTTCACCCCACGCGATTTCGTCGTCATGCTGCTGGTTTCGATTTTCAGCAAGAGCGAATCCGACGCCTCTGCCATCATGCTCAAAGCCCACAACACCGGCGTCAGTATTGCCGGTGTCTACCCGCGTTCGATTGCCGAAACCAAGGTGGCCGAGACCTTAGAAGCTGCCGACCGAGCCGGTTTTCCCCTGATGTGCACAATGGAGCCTGACTCCGACGGTGACCGTGCCGACGGCGAAGGCGAATAAGGAATCTCGACTGGTGAGAATCACCGAAGAACTGCAAGCAACGATCGACAACGCGATCGAAGAGGCGCGCGACCGGCGCCACGAGTACATAACGCTCGAACATCTCCTGATCGCCCTGTGCGCCGACCCGCAGGCGCTCGAGGTGCTCCAGGCAACGGGCGTCAAGGTCCGCAAACTGCTCGATGAGCTCGACCGCTGGCTCGACGAAACCCTGGAGACCGTCCCCGGCGGCCACGAGTTCGAACCCCGGCAGACGATCTCGTTCTGGCGCGTGCTGCAGCGTGCCGCGATGCAGGTCCAGGGCGCCGGCAACGAGGAGGTCGACTCCGGCCAGGTGCTGGCGTCGATCTTTCGCGAGGAAGACTCGCAGGCGGTCTACATTCTCCAGTCGCATGGCCTCTCGCGGCTCGACATCACGCGCTACCTATCGCACGGCATCACCCGCGACGGCATGCCCGCGCCGTCTGAGGTCGGTGCGGAGTTCGACGAAGAAGAAGAGCCCGAACGCGACCCGCTCCAGGTCTTCTGCACCGACCTAGTCGAGAAGGCTGCCGCCGGCAACATCGACCCGCTGGTCGGTCGCACCGATGAACTGCGCTTGATCATGGAAGCGCTCGCCCGCCGGCGCAAGAACAATCCGGTTCTGGTGGGTGACCCAGGGGTTGGCAAGACGGCAATCGTCGAAGGGCTGGCGCTTGCCGTCCACGACGGTCAGGTTCCAAAGATGCTGCGTGACGCACGCCTCTTCGCACTCGACATGGGAGCGCTCCTGGCCGGCACCAAGTACCGCGGCGAGTTCGAACAACGCCTCAAGGCCGTCATCAATGCGGTGACCGAGGAACCGAATCACATTCTCTTCATCGACGAGATCCACACCATCGTTGGCGCCGGGGCGGTCTCGAGCGGTTCTCTCGATGCATCGAACATCCTCAAGCCTTCGCTGGCGTCGGGCGAGCTGCGCTGCATCGGTTCGACCACCCACCAGGAGTATCGCGCTTCGTTCGACCGCGACCGCGCCCTCGGCCGCCGCTTCCAGCGCATTGACATCGAAGAGCCGAGCGTCGAGGACTCGATCGACGTGCTGAAGGGCCTGCGCTCACGCTACGAAGAGCATCACGACGTCAAGTACGACGACGAGGCTCTCGAAAGCGCCGCCGAACTGGCCTACAAGTACATCAACGAGCGCCGCCTGCCCGACAAGGCAATCGACGTCGTCGACCAGGCAGGCGCCGCCAACCAGCTGCGCGACTCCGATGTGCGCCTGGCCAGCATCGGCAGCGAGGAGATCGAGTCAGTCGTTGCGCGCATCGCCAAGATCCCCGAGCGCTCGGTGTCGAAAGACGACCAGAACGCTCTCGCCGACCTCGAAGGCGAGCTCAAGAAGGTCATCTACGGCCAGGACACTGCCATCGAGCAGGTGGTCTCGGCGATCAAGCAATCGCGCGCCGGCCTCGGCCCTCTCGACCGACCGATCGGTTCGTTTCTCCTTTCTGGCCCGACCGGCGTCGGCAAGACCGAGCTCGCGCGGCAACTCGCCAGCACCCTGGGGGTCAACTTCGAGCGCTTCGACATGTCGGAGTACATGGAGAAACACACCGTCTCGCGCTTGATCGGCGCACCCCCCGGCTACGTCGGCTTCGACCAGGGCGGCCTCTTGACCGACGCAATCCGGCGCTCGCCGCACTGCGTCCTGCTGCTCGACGAGATCGAGAAGGCCCACCCGGATGTCTTCAACATTCTGCTGCAGGTCATGGATCACGCCACCCTCACCGACAACAACGGCCGCAAGGCCGACTTCCGCCACGTGATTCTTCTCATGACCACCAACGCTGGCGGCCGCAAGCTGACCAGTAGGAGCCTCGGCTTCGGCGACGAGTCGGAGGCGATGAACGTCGAGGCTCAGTCGCGCCCCGAGATCGAGCGCCTCTTCAGCCCCGAGTTCCGCAACCGCCTCGACGCATGGATCGTCTTCGAACCGCTCGGCGACACATCGATTCGCAAGGTGGTCGACAAACTGGTTGGCGAGCTACAAGAGCAGCTCGAGCCCAAAGACGTCCAGATCAGCCTCGAGGATGGCGCCCGCGACTGGCTGGCAGAGAACGGCTACCAGCGCGAGTTCGGTGCCCGCCCCATGCGCCGTTTGATCGAAACCCAGATCAAGCGACGGCTAGCCGATGAGATTCTGTTCGGCGAGCTCGCCAACGGCGGCAAGGTGATCGTCGACGGGCCAGAGGACGAAGCGGCCGAAAAGCCGCTTCTCGAACTGCGCATCGAAGCTTCGCCAGAACCCGAGAAGAAGGCCGAGGGGACGGGGCAAGCGAAGGCCGATCCGACGCCGGACGAACAAAGCCCCAACGACGAAGAGGGGGCCGGAGGCAATGACGAGGGAAGTGGCACCGTCCACTGACACGGTACCTCCCCTTCGTGGCGAAGTTCTCCAGCCTATGCAGCGCTGCCCTATCTCGAAGCACTCGGCAAGATAGGGCGGGCGGCTGGCCGGTGCTCGCCATCGCTGTCGTCCTGGTTGTGAGCGCGGCCTGCAGCGAGCGCGCCACCATCACCGCGACGGGTCAACCGGTCTCCGAGGAAGTCGAGACCTCTCTCGGAACCCTGCGTGGCGCCGTCCTCGAGGGCGTGCAGCCGGAGCCCGGCGCGCCCGAACGCGCCCGCCTGCTCGGTTTCATGGGGGTCCCCTTCGCCGCACCGCCGGTCGGGCCGCGGCGCTTCGAACCACCGCAGCCGGCGCGCGCGTGGCCGGGCACTCGCGACGCCACCCAGCCCGCCCCTGCATGCTGGCAACCCGAACCAGCCAGCGACTCCTTCTACGGCCACGGTCCAGACCACATGAGCGAGGACTGCCTCTACCTCAACATCTGGACTCCGGCACACCAGAGCGGTGAACGGCTACCAGTGATGGTCTGGATCCACGGCGGCGGGCTCGTCTCTGGCCACGCCGGAGTCTGGGCCTACGACGGCCAGTCGTTGGCGAGCCGCGGCGTGGTTGTGGTGACGGTTCAGTACCGCCTGGGACCGCTCGGGTTTCTGGCGCACCCGCTCCTGGCCGCTGATGGTGAAACCAGTCGTTTCAATCTCGGACTGCGCGACCAGATCGCGGCGCTCGAGTGGGTCGCCGCCGAGATCTCGAGCTTCGGCGGTGACCCCGACAACACAACGATCTTCGGCGAGTCCGCCGGGTCCTCGAGTGTTCTGGCCCTGACCGCCACACCACGGGCCGCCGGGTTGTTCGCGCGCGCCATCGGCCAGAGCGGCGCCCCGCTACAACCCCGCGACCGGGTAGCTGATCTCTCGTCGCCAGGCCATGGTACGTACCTCGAGGCTCTCCGCGCAGCCGATCTCTTGCCGACCGAGAGCGCCTCGGAGCTCGAGGCGCTGCGTGCCCTCGCTCCAGCCGACTTCTTCGACCCGCGGGTCCTCGAGGCAGTTCGCAACATGTCCTTCGGGCCGATTCAAGACGGCGATCTCCTGGACGATCAGATCGGTGCCCGGCTCGAGCGCGGCGACATCGCGCGCATACCGATGATTCTGGGCTCGAACGAAGACCAGGCGAGCGTCTCTTACGACGCGGTCGCACCGGCCAGCGTTCCTGAATACCGCGAGTGGCTCGCTCTGACTTTCGGAGACTGGTCCGACGACTTCTACGGGCAGTACTCGGCAGTGACCGACGACCATGCCCGCGACGCCTTCCTGGCTCTCCACAGTGACCTCGACGTGGGCTGGCCGATGCGCCAGTGGGCTCTGAGCCTCGCCGAGGAAGAGGTCTCGGTGTGGTTCTATCGTTGGCGGCACGCGCCTCCATCCGAGGAACGTGAGCGCTGGGGTGCGTTTCACGGCGCCGAGATCCCCTATGTCTTCAGCAACCTGCATCGGCGTAGCCTCGCCACCGGCCGCCTCGAGATCGGCGAGACGGATCGGGACCGACGGCTGGCCGACACGATGGCGAGCTATTGGGTGCAGTTCGCCCGATCCGGAAACCCGAATGGCGATGGGTTACCGGAGTGGCCGGTTTTCGAGCCGCCCAACGAGACAGTCCTGCTGGTCGAAGACGAGGTCGGGGCCGGCACGCTCGGCGCCCGCCACCGCATGGCCCTGATCGAAGCCTGGCAGAAGCGCCCTACCGATCCGCGCTCGCGCGCGCACCCCTGAGCAGGCGCACCCCTGAAACAGAAACCGCCCTGGTGCTCCTCAGGGAGCGCCAGTTGCCGGCGTGCCACTGGTGTCGGCGAAGCGTTCGAACCAGTCGAGAATCCTCGGCGTCACGCTCATCAAGAGCCGTGGCTCACGCGGACCGTGCGGCGTCCGTGGGTAGACGACCATCTCGGTCGGCACGCCACGCCGCTCGAGTGCAACGTAAAACTCCTGCCCCTGGGTGAAGGGCACCCGCAGGTCGTTGGCGCCGTGAATGACCTGGGTGGGCGTGGTGACGTTGGCAATGCGATAGATCGCCGAGTGCTTCTCGTACGACTCGTAGTCTTCCCAGACTTCCTTGCCACCCTGGTGCGCGACCAGGTAGTCCGGAATGTCGGTCGTGGTGACCATGCTCACCAGGTTCGGAAGTCCGGCGCCCATGCTGGCGGCGCGAAAACGATCGGTGGCAGTGACCGCCCAGGAGGTCATGTAGCCCCCGTAGCTCCAACCCATCAGGTAGAGTTCTTCGGGATCGCCGATTCCCTGTTCGATGACGTGATCGACGCCCGCCATCAGGTCTTCGAAGTCACCGAAGCCCCAGTCGCGCACGTTGGCGTAGCGAAAGCGCTTGCCGTACGAAGAACTACCGCGCGGGTTCGGTCGTAGGATTGCATACCCCTGTTGCGCGAAGGTCTGCAGCATGTAGATCGCCGGCGTACCGGTGAACCGTTCGCTGAAAACCCCGGCCGGCCCACCGTGCACATTGAGAATGAGCGGCACGCGCTTGCCGGAGCCCTTCTGGTAGCCAACCGGCAAGGTCAAGAGGCCCTCGATCTCGAGGCCATCCTTCGACTTCCACTGCACGATCGACGTCTCTCCGAGCGGCGGTTGTTCGATACCCGCGTGCAGATCGGTGAGCTTCGAACGCTCTCCCGATTGCCGTGCCATCACGAAGACTTCAGGCGGTGTGTCGGGGTCTTCCCACGTAAAGGCGACACTCTGACCGGTGTAACTCATCGACAGAGAGCTGATCACACCGGTCGGCTCGTCGAACGACTGCGCCGGCAGGGGGCTTGGGCCTTTCACATCGAGGTCGTAGAGACGGCTGGTCGTGCGAAAGCCCTCAGAGATCAAGAGCGTCGTGTCACTCGTCCAGCCGAGCAGGCGCGCATTGCGATCAGGCGTGTAGGCAAGCCCCTTCGCCTCACCACCGGCACTCGCGACCACCCACACGTCCGAGAGACCGACCCGCTCGACGCGACCACCGTGCGAAGTGAAGGCGACCCACTTGCCGTCGGGCGAGAAGAATGGCGACGTGTCGGTGCCCGGACGTTCCACCAGGGCGATGCGCGCGCCGGCCTCCTCCCCGTCGGCAGGAACCTTCGAGATGTCGGCGTGGATCGAACTGTTGATGCGTGGATCGGGCTGATGGGCGATCGCCAGCCACTTGCCGTCGGGCGACCAGGAAACGGCAGTGACGTGCACATCGTCGGCCAGGAGACACACCGCCTCACGCTCCTCGTCGGTCAGGTCGCTCGAGATACGCCACGGGCGAGTCATCTCGAAGTCGCTGTCGACGATGTACTCATCGCGTTTCTCCTTCTCACGCTCCTTCTTCTCGTCGCTTTTGGCATCGGGCCGCAGGAAAGCGATCGCTTCGCCGTCGGGCGACCAGCGAAAGCTGCTGATGCCGGTCTCTCCCGAGGTCAGAACGCGCGCTTCTCCACCGTCGACCGGCATGATCCAGATCTGGGTTTGTACGTCTTCGCCCTTGCCGCGCTTCGACAGGAACGCCAGGCGCTTGCCGTCGGGGGAGAACGCCGGCGACGTCGAAGATTGGTCGCCGTAGGTGTACTGACGACTCCAGCTGCCGTCGGAAGCGCCAACGAAGAGTTGCGAACGGTACTCGGACGTCTCGTCTTCCATGATCGCCGCGCGGACCTCCCAGGCCACCAACGAGCCGTCGGGGGAGACCGCCGTCGAGCGCACGCTCTCGAACTGCATGGACAGCTCGGGGGTCCAGCCCCTGGCCGCATCTTCACCCTCGGCGGCAACGGGTAGGGCAATGCCAGAAAGGCCAACTCCGAGGAGTGCGATCGAAAGCAGCCCGACGCGCAGTGGTTTCGCGGATGCCAGGTTACGGGGCGGCAGAAGAGTGGCAAAGGTCATCGCGCAACTCCCTCTCTCTGGTTCTCGATTGTTGGCCGGTTCGTCAGGCCACGCTATCAGCACGCCGGTTCGCAGCTGCTAGCGCTTGACCCGGTGATCGAGCCGGGTCTGGACCAGGTCGAGCCAGTGACAAAGAGTCGGCCGCGTGTCGCGCGGGTCGAGTAGATCGTGAACCGAGAACCACTCGGCTCTAGGAAACGCCGTGCGGCTCTTGGCAAACTTCTCCTCCAGCTTTCTCCGGTAGGCATCGGGGTCGGGGGCGGTGGCAATCTCCTTGCGATAGGCGACGGCGACTCCACCCTCGATCGGGAGCGGCCCGGTCTCGGCCGATGGCCAGCTGTAGACGCGCCCACCGGGACCGAAGTGAGCCGCGGCGGCGACACCGTAGGCCTTACGAACGATGATCGAAGCCCAGGGTACAGTCGAGCGCACGACCGCTGCGATCGCCTCCATGCCGTAGCGAATGGTGCCGGAGCTCTCAGAGGCTGAGCCGATCATGAACCCGGGCTCGTCGACGAAGCTCACGATTGGCAGGTGAAAGCGGTCGCAGAACTCGACGAAACGCTTGACCTTCTGCGCCCCTGCGGCATCCATCGCACCACCGACGAAGTGACCGTCGTTTGCCAGCACTCCGACCGCATGCCCATCGATGCGCGCCAGAGCTGTGATCTGTGAACGCCCCCAGAAGGGAGTGAGCTCGAAGAAGGTGTCGAAATCGACGACGTGACGCACCAGCTCGCGCATGTCGTAGAGGAAGCGGCGGTCGCGCGGCACGATGTCGAGCAAGCGCTCGGCGCGCCGATCACGCGTGTCGCTCGAACCTGGCTGTCTGAACGGCGGTCGCTCGCCGACATGGTTGGGAACGTAGGAGAGAAAGCGCCTGATGAGCTCGAAGACTTCGGATTCGGACTCGGCCAGGTTGTCGACGACCCCGTTCTGGGTGTGAACCTCGTAGCCGCCGAGTTCTTCCTTGCTCTTCTTCTCTCCCAGCGCGCGCTCGACCAGCGCTGGTCCTCCGATCAGCACCTGAGCGGTATCGCGAGTCATGACGTTCCAATGCGACGCCACCAGGCGAGCTGCCGGAAAGCCCGCCACCGCTCCGACGGCCGCCGAAATCACCGGCACCTCGTCGAGCACTCGCGCAATGCTCAGAAAACGTGGCACCGAAAACACCGGGTCGCCGGCGGGCCTGGGCGCGCCGCTGGACTTCCCCGTTCCACGGACCGAACCCCCTCCGCCCTCGAGAAACCGAACCAGAGGCAGGCGGTACTCGAGCGCCAGGGTCTCGGCGTAGACGCTCTTGCGCAGGCCGGCCGGATTGGGTGAGCCGCCTCGCTGGGTGAAGTCCTCGCCGCCCACGACGCAGCGCCGACCGGCGATCAGCCCCGTGCCGAGGACGTAGTTGGCGGGCTGGAAGGCAACCAGTTCGCCCTCCTCGTCGTATTGAGCCGCACCCGCCTGGGGGCCTTCGTCGGCGAAGCTGCCGGGGTCTACCAGTGAGGCGATGCGCTCGCGTACGGTGAGTTTGCCGTAGGAATGCTGGCGTTCGACGGCCTCCTGGCCGCCCAGTTCCAACGCCATCTCCTTGCGGCGTGCTATTTCCTCCGCCTCGGGTCGCCAGGTCACTGCGGCAAATTACCACGGCCTAGAAGAGCCGGAAGTGGGCCCCGAGCCTTCCCAATACTGCGCCCTGGGACGGTCTGTAACATCCAGGCTCGCCGCCTGTCTCATCACTGAAAGTCGCGAGAACCCCCGACCAGGGGTCCTTCCAAAAGCTTCCATGAACCTCGATACCAATGAATGTGCCACGACCACGGAACCTGACGAGGGCTATGACTGGCGGGCCATTTTCGACGAGCACTCCCCGGCCCTCTACGCCTTCCTGGCCAGCCGGACCAGGCGACGAGAGGACGCGGAGGACCTTCTCCAGGAGACCTTCGTGCGCGCCATTCGCGCAACCGGCTCGGTACGCGACCGCTCGCGCCTGCGCTCCTACCTCATGACGATCGCCAACAACCTGATGATCAACGACTACCGCAAGAAGCGCCCGATCACTTTTGCCGACGCCGGTGACGCCGCCGACACCTTGCTGGCAATCACCGCAGCTCCTGTCGAGCCAACCGATGCGGCAGCACACTGGAACGACCTCGGTCGCGGGATCGAAGCTGCTGTCGAAGCCATGACACCTCCTCTCCAGCAGGCCTTTCGCCTCGGGGTCCTCGAACAACGGTCCTATGACGACATCGCGCGTGAACTCGGCTGGACGCCCGGCCAGGTCAGGGTCAACGTCTTTCGTGCCCGCCAGAAGGCGATGGAGCAGCTCTCCAGTTTCCTACCTGGCGCTGGGCAGCCGGCGTGAAGGCCCCAACCGATTTGACCACCACGACCGCCCAATTCTCATTTTGAAACCCAACGGTATTGAGTCATGAACGAGTTCCCAGTCACCCCAAGCGAGTCTCGAGACGCCCTCGAAGAGAACTATCAGGCGCGCATTTCCGCGCTGCTCGATGGTGAGCTGCCACAAGACCAGCTGATCGCGACCCTCGACTACCTGGTCGCGACGCCGGGCGCGCAGCGCTTCTACCGTCAGGCACGGGCCCTCGAGGGTCTCCTGGCTGCCGCCGACTCGAGCAGTGCGCGCGAAGTGACCCGCCGAGAGCACCGACCGTCCTGGCGCGATCTCGAAGAACGCCTGGAAACCGCCGATCAAAGTGACGACGGGTTCGAGCCTCCGGGGGTACCAGAGATCACACATCACCGAGCCCGCAAGTCGAGCTTCACTTCGAGCGCCCCCGTCCGGCTCTTCTTCGCCGCCGCCGCCGGCGTGCTCATTCTGATGATCGGGCTCTCGTCCTGGCAGGTCTGGCAAAACGGCGGTGCGGGCCAGGAGCTCCCTGAGATTGCCCAGCTCGACTCGGTGACCGTCGGTGCTCGTGCCGGCGAAATGACCGACGGGCGGTTCCTCGACCTGGCGCGCGAGATCCTCGAATCCGATCGCCGCTATCGCCTCGAAATGCTCGCGCTGATGAGCGCCGTCGACGAGCAACCGCTGGTCGAGCGCACGACCGAAGAATCTCGCCCGGTCTCCGAGCGGCGGGGCGAGTCGACCCGCGACTACGACGAATCCGATTTCGACAACCGCAGCGAACACCTCCGAAACCGCCCACAGGTCAAGCTGTGGTGATCAGCTGGAACGCCCAATCCGAAAGGCATGCCATGAAGACCCAATCCACCCACTCGTTCTCCGTCGCGCTGCTGGCAGCCGTTGTCGCAACGCTCCTGTTGGCCGGACCGGCCGTCGCCCAACCGGCAGAGGCCGAGACGACCGACGCGTCGGGCTTCATCTACGGCACGGTGACCACCGACAAGGGCAAGAAGTTCACCGGCACCCTGCGTTGGGATGACGAGGAGGCCTTCTGGGGCGATCTCTTCAACTCCGCCAAGCAGGACATGCCCTGGCTCGACCGCTACCAGGACCGGAAAAAGCGCGACGATGAGGGCCGACAGATCAACGTGCTCGGCCGCAAGATCAAGCTCAACTGGGGCCACCACTCGACCGGCCGGCAGTTCGTGGCGCGCTTCGGCGACATCAGCCGCATCGAGGTTCTCGGCGGCGACGAGGCCAACCTCTTCATGCGCGACGGCACCAAGGTGCACGTCGAGGGTTCCGCTAACGACGTCTCGGCTGATATCGCCGTCGATGACGACGCGCTCGGTGAAGTCGTCGTGCCCTGGCGTCACATCGACACGATCGCGTTCGCCGACACCCCACGCGACGTCAAGACGCGCGGCTTTCGCCTGCACGGCATCGTCGAGACCACCGAAGGCACCTTCACGGGCTTTGTTCAATGGGACAGCGAAGAGTGCCTGTCCTACGACAAGCTCGACGGCGACGACGGCGACGTCGATCTGTCGATCGACATGGGCAAGATCAAATCGATCGAGCGCGCCTCACGGCGAGCGTCTAAGGTCACCCTCTGGGATGGTCGATCGATGGAACTCTCGGGTAGCAACGATGTCGACGACGACATTCGCGGGATTCTGGTCGAAGACGAGCGCTTCGGCCGCATCGAAGTCGATTGGGACGCCTTCCGTAAAGTCACCTTCAGCGGTGCCGGTGCCAGTGGCCCGAGCTACGCGAGCTTCAACAACCGCGGCCCGCTCCAGGGAACCGTGCGCGACACCGAAGGCAACATCTACCGCGGTGAGATCATCTTCGACCTCGACGAGGCCTATCCCTGGGAGATGCTCGACGGCGACAACGACGACATCTCCTACACCATCCCCTTTGGAATGGTCACTTCGGTTACACCGCGCGGCAGCGATGGCGCAACCGTCGTGCTTCGAAGCGGTGAAGAGCTGGTGCTCGAGGACACTCAGGACGTCTCCGACCGCAACGACGGCATCGTTGTCCTGCTCTCTGGCGACGAGTCGGTTCACGTCGACTGGGATGATCTGGAGATCGTGACCTTCGACCACCAGTAGCCCCCGAGGAGTCATCGGCTGCGCCCGGGTCGGGGCCGCTTCGAATCCTCTGTATGCTGCGCCGATGAACGAGAAAAAGGGTACGGCGCGTCGAAAATTCTGGGGATGGGGATTCGAAGGACAGGGCTTCGGGCAAGAGGAGCGCACCGCGATGGCGGCGCGCATCGCCCAGCGCTACCAGACCGATGACCTCGACCCCGGGCCGCCCCCTCCCGAGGTCTCGGAGATAGAGCTGCGGGCGCCGCGCGTCGCCGCACCGACCTCACTGGCGAAGATCTCTACCGCCGAGCCCTACGAGCGTCTGCTCCATAGCTACGGCCGCTCCTTTCCCGACGCGGTGCGCGCCTTCCAGCGCCACTACCCGGAGCCGCCCGACATCGTCGCCTACCCAGAGAGCGAAGAGCACGTTGGCAACGTACTCGACTGGGCGAGCGACGCCAACGTCGCCGTGGTTCCTTTCGGTGGCGGCTCGAGTGTCTGCGGCGGTGTCGAGACTGCCGTCTCTGGCTCCTACGCGGGGGTGCTCTCACTCGATCTTACGAAGATGGACCGCGTTCTCGAGGTCGACCCAACGAGCCGCGCGGCGCGCATCCAGGGCGGTGCGCGTGGGCCGGTCTTCGAAGCCCAGCTCAAGGAGCACGGCTACAGCATGCGCCACTTTCCCCAGAGCTTCGAGATGGCGACGCTCGGCGGCATGATCGCGACACGCTCGGGCGGGCACTTCGCAACCCTCTACACTCACATCGACGACTTCGTGGAGTCACTACGCTGCGTGACCCCGGCGGGCATCCTCGAGACCAGGCGACTACCGGGTTCGGGGGCCGGGCCGAGCCCCGATCGACTGCTCATCGGCTCGGAAGGCATCCTCGGGGTGATCACCGAAGCCTGGATGCGGGTTCAGGATCGCCCCACCCATCGTGCCGCAGCCTCTGTGTTCTTTGGCGACTTCTACCAGGGCGCCGAGGCGGTGCGCGCTCTTTCGCAGGCCGGGCTCTACCCATCGAACTGCCGTCTCATCGACAGTCAGGAGGCACTCTCGACCGGTGCCGGTGACGGCTCGGCGTCGCTTCTGGTCCTCGCCTTCGAGTCGGCGGATCATCCGGTCGACGCATGGATGGCAAGGGCACTCGAACTGGCCCAGGACCATGGCGGCCGGTTGAGTGAACCGGATGAAGACGGCCCGTCTCATCGCGCCGGAGCCGCCGGAAGCTGGCGCAACGCCTTTCTGAGCGCGCCCTACTGGCGCGAGGTGCTGGTGCCGATAGGGGTGATCTCTGACACCTTCGAAACGTCGATTCCCTGGAATCGTTTTCCGGACTTCCATCGCACCGTCTCCCAGCGCATGAAGAAGGTCATCTCCGAAGTGACCGGTCGCCCGGCTTCGGTGACCTGCCGCTTCACTCACGCCTACCCCGACGGTCCGGCGCCCTACTTCACTTTCCAGGGCTTCGCTGGCTCACTCGATCGCGCCCTGGAGCAATGGCAGGAAATCAAGCTGGCGGCCAACCAGGTGGTCGTCGAAGAAGGTGGCACTGTCACCCACCACCATGCCGTCGGTCGCGACCACCGCCCGGAGGGCTACGACCAACAGCGCCCCGAGCTCTTTGCGAACGCTCTGCGGGCGAGCAAGGCGGTGCTCGATCGGAACGCCATTCTCAACCCCGGCGTTCTCATCGACCCGGCCTAGCGACGACGCAACCGCGCTAGCACCAGTGGCCGCAGGTCGTCGAGCGGAATCGATCCTTCGGCGACCATCGCGTCGACGAAGTGTTTCGTCCGGTAGGCGTCGCCGAGCTCTACTCTTGCAGCCTCGTCGATGCGCTGCACCTTCTGTTGGCCCAGCCAATAGCTGGTGATCTGCGGTGCCGAACTGATCGCCCGCGACCACATGTTGGCGGCAAAGTGCTGGTCCTGGAGCGCCTCGGTCTGGACAAACTCGAGCACTTCGTCGCGGCTCATATCCTCGGTATGGACGCGGATGTCGACGATCGTGCGCGCGATGTTCTCGAGCTGCTTCTTGAGGTGCGCCAGCCGATCGAGGGGTCCTCCCCAACCGGCATCGAGCATCACGATCTCGGAGTAGCTCCCCCAGCCTTCTGTCATCACGCCGTCGGAGAACAGGGCGCGCACCTTTCGCGGTGAGCGCGCCGCGACCTTGAGCTGCAGGTAGTGGCCGGGGATCATCTCGTGGGCCGTGATCATGACGTTGAAGTGATGGTTGAAATCTCGAAAGAAGGCGCCGCGTTGTTCGTCGCTGAAGTCGGCCGGCGGGGTCGGCAGGTAGAACAGGGTGTCGGCCTCCGGCGCCCAGGGGCCCGCCGGGTACACACCGCCCACGGCTTGTCCGCTGAAGAACTCGGGTGAAGCGCTGGTCTTGACGGTCAGGGGATCGGGCAGAGTGACGATGTCGGTGCGCCTGGCAAACGCCTCGGCCTCGAGAAGTAGGGCGCGGTAGTCCTCGACGAACTCCTCCACCGTTTCTGCGTGGTCCTCGCCGACCCGTTCGAAGAGCTCTTTGAGGACCTCACGATCAGGCATGTCACCGGGTGGTGCGCGATCGGGAAACACTTCACTCCACACCGAGCGACCGTAATCTGCCGCACGACCCCGGGTTTCGAGAAGCGCTCCCTCGGCCACCTCGAGCACCCGCTCGACATCGGCAAAGCGCGGCAGCTCACCTGCGGCCGCTCCGATCTCAGCCAGCGGGTCACTGCCGTGGAGGAGCGTGAACAGGCGCTGGTAGTCGTTGCCGAGGCGAAGGGTGCCCTGGGCCTCTTCCTCGAGCTCACCCAGGCGTTCGACGAGGACCATGAGTGCTGCCGCAGCGGCCTCGCCGCCTACCCGCAACTGCGCTTCGAGCTCGCCACCCCCCGGGGAACCCTCTGCCCGCCAGGCGGCGAGAATGTCTCGATTCCACAGCGGCACTGCGTTGCGCGCCTGTCGCGCCGCTGAAGCGACGCGCTCAGGTGCCATCGACTGAGGCTCCCGGGCCAGCGCTACGAGGGCGCTTTCGACGAGCGCCGGCACGAGAGCGGCGCGCTTGGCGATCGAGTTGTAGCGTTGTTCGGCCGGAAGATCATGGCGGACGAGGAGGAAAACCGGAGCGTTCGAGAGCCGACCGGTCCAGAACGTCGGGTCGCGCTCGGGCTGTCTCCTCTGGCCCCACAGGAAGATCGTTCGTGAGGCCTGGCGCTCGACGAGGCGCGCATCGATAACCGAGGGATCTTCGGCTGCCAGCGACGACGGCGGCTGAAGCTCGAACGCATCGAGCCACTCCTGGTTGTAGCGCAGCCACTCGACCCTGGTTTCCTCGTCGAGAACTTCGAGTTGGTCATCGAAATCATGCCGACCAGCCGCCGTAGCGCGACTCGGAAACGTAGCGAAGTAGCGCTCGATGTAGCCCGTTACTAGTGAGTCGAGTGAGTCCGCGGCGCGCTCGGCGCCGATCCGCGGCTCGTCTCCCTTTCGGCAACCGAAGGACAGGACCAGCGTGACCAACAGAACCCCCAACACCCGCCAACGGTAGCGACTTCTCACTGGCCCTGGAACTCGGGTGCGCGCTTCTCGAGGAAGGCAGCCAGCCCCTCGCGAAAGTCCTGAGAGGCGAACAGGGGGAGTAGCTGAAGGTAGACATGATGCACATGATCCGGAAACTCTTCCGACAAGCCGGTGCGCATCATGCGCTTCGAAGCCTGCACTGCCAGCGGTGCATTGGCCGCGATATCGCCAGCGAGTGCGTAGGCCTCAGACATCAAGTCGTCGTGCGCGACGACCCGATTGACCAGGCCCCACTCGAGGCTTTCGGCAGCGGTCAGGGTGCGCCCTGTGAACACCAGCTCCGACGCCTTCGCCCAGCCAAGAAGCCGTGGCAGGATCCAGGTGCCACCACTCTCGGGCAGCAGTCCGCGGCGGGTGAAGGCGGCGGCGAGCTTCGCCTTCTCGCTGGCGATCCTGATATCGCAGCCCATCGCCAGGTCGAGACCGTAGCCGGCCGCACCACCGTTCAAAGCACAAATCGTCGGCGTGTCGATCTCGTGAAGCACAACGGGTGGCGCGTTGCGCAAGTCAAGGGTTGCCGGGCTGGCACTGCCTTCTGAGCCGATCCCGGAACCGCTGGTTGCCTCTTCGATGTCGAGGCCGGCGCAAAACGCGCGGCCCGTCCCGGTGACAACGATCACCCGCACCGACGGGTCGGCATCCGCCTCGAGCAGGCGCTCCGAGAACTGCTGGAGGAGGGCGCGCGAAATCGTGTTCATGCGCTTCGGACGGTTGAGCGTCAAGGTAGCGACATGGCCTCGGACGCCAAAGAGCAGCGGGTCTTCGGAGGCGGCGGCAGCGGCGGGTGGGGTCTCGATTCCGGCGGTCGTCTGGTTCATTGCGAGGGTGCTCCTGGCGCGCACTGAGTGCGCGTAGTCATTCACGGGTGGCTTCGGAACCAGCCTACCGCCTCGCGCCCGCCGAGACCCCGCCCGGAACTGGGTCGCTTCAAGCCGAGCGTGGGTTCAGGCGTTCGGCCGCGTCATCCGGTGGTTTTGCGGTGACGGTTGCCGCCGGCCCCCTCGGAAGCCATAAGCTGAACCGCGTCCCGCGCCCGGGTTCCGACTCGACCGTCAGTCGACCGTCATGTCGGCGCAAGATCGACGCCGAAGTCGCCAGGCCGAGACCACTGCCTCGATGTTTGGTCGAGTAGTACGGCTCGAGCACATGCCCGAGGTGCTGCGGGTCGATTCCGGGGCCATCGTCGCGCACCGTGAGGCGATAGTAGGAAGTGGCGGGGAGCGAATCGGGGGGCTCGTCGCTGGTTTCGATCGCGATTTCCACCGTTCCGCCGCCGGGCATCGCCTCGAGGGCGTTGACCAACAGATTGATCAGCACCTGCTCGATCTGGCCAGCATCGACCTCGACCAACGGTTCGGTTTCGGACTCCTTGAAAACGACACGGACCCGCGACCCCCGCAAAACCAGTTGAGTGGCCTGATACGCCAGCTGTTCGAGGTTGACGCGTTCACGTACCGGCGCCGAACCACGGGCGAAGTTCGACAGCTGTTCGGCGAGCCCTTTAGCGCGCAGCGTGGCACCTTCGACCTCACGCAGCGAACGCTCGAACGTCTCCCGATCGTGATCGAACCGGCGCAGGATCTCGAGGTTGGCCACCACCGCGGTGAGCACGTTGCGAAAGTCGTGCGCGACGCCACCTGCGATCAGAGAAAGACTGTGAAGGCGCTCGGCCCGCAGCTGAGCGTCAACCGCCTCACGCTCCTTCGAAACGTCTCGCAGAGCCACCAGGAACCCGACATCGTTCTCGAGCGGGCGACAGAGCAGTTCGAGGTCGCGCTCTGAGCCGCCCTGTTCAATGCGCCTGATGCGCAGCGGTCGCTGGCAGTCTCCGAGCGTCAGGCCGTCGAGAATCGAAGGCCCAAGCAGACTTTGTAGGGACTTACCGATGGCTTCGTTCTCTTCGAGACCGAGGAGTTCCTCGAGTCCCGAATTGGCCTCCAGCACCCGCGCTTCTTCATCGAGGCGCGCAAGTCCGTCGAAAGCCGTCTCGAGCAGTCCTACGTAGCGGGCGCGACTGGTCTGGAGCGCACGTCGGTCGCTCTTGCGAAAGAGATCGTGCAGGAGCACCGCCAGAATGATCGAGCCGGCAGCGAAGGTCATGTCGAACAACACGTCGAACGGTCGCTCGAGAGAGCCGGCCGGAGCTCTCCATGCCACCACCCCCGCCATCGCCACGCTGGCGATTGCCAGCGCCACCGCCATCCAGCGCGGCAGCACCACCGCCGCGAGCACCAGGAGGCCGACGACCACGATCAAGCTCGACTGGAAGTCACCGAGCTCACCGCCCCTGATCGCCAGCCAACCAACCACCAGAAAGCCCACCGCTCCGGAAACCCGATACCAGCGCGTGCGACTGAGCGTGAAGCAGAGCGCAACGACCGCGAACGCACCAAAGACGCCAAGGAGATGGCCGCCTTGGACCGAGGGCTCGAGCAGCCAGGTATAGGGAACCGAGACCACTAGCCCCCAGATGCCAATCGCCAGCAGGACCGCACTCACCAGCTCGGCTTGAAGGCGCTGGCGAGGATCGAGAATCTGTGCCGATGGCCGCACGAACCGTCGCAGAGCGCGTTGGAGGTTCCGCTCTGAACGATGTTCGTCTTGTTGCCGGTGTTCTTGCGGGTGACTGTCCCGTTCCTGATCAGTCTCCGCCGAAACCAGGGTCTTGGTCATGAGGTGCCTATGCCCACGCGTTATTGACCACGCCGTCCATCCGGCTTCTCAGGGAATGGGTCCTACGGCTCGGGTCTTTCCGCTCTTGAAATGTCGGAGAAGAATTGCTGGAGGAATGAAGTTCGCTAACGGTTATTGAGCAAGGGCCGTGCCAGCCATCCTCAGGCGAAGGTGCTCTCTTCTGCGCCGTCGCGGTACATTCTTCGTGCGGAACGCGTCAACCTGAACCCGCTAGCCGGTTCGAGTGACTTGCACTCAGCCCGGACGAATGGAGGCAACATGCAAAACACCATGCGCACTCTTCTGGCTCTCTTCATCGCCTCGATATGTGCCGCGCCCATGCTGGCGGCCAATCCAGAGTTCGAAGGGATCTGGACGATTGATCTCGAGCGAAGCGATGGAATGGGGCCAGAAGAGCTCAAAATCGACAACACCATCGAGCTCACCCTCGACGGCGAGAACATCAACGTCAAGCGCACCTTCAAAGCCAACGGGCAAACCGGAGAGATCGACTGGGTGTTTGTCACCGACGGCAAAGCCCATCTCATCCCTGGCTTTCGAAACGAGCGCAACGCGCGCACGAAATGGAGGAAAAACAAACTGACGGTTGGCTACACCATGTCTCGACAAACCCCGCGCGGTTCCTTTGATCTTGACGTCACCGAGCAGTGAAAGATCAACAAGAAGGGCGAACTCGCGGCGTGCCGCGCACGGTAGGGGGTAAGTTTTCACGGCATCGCTGACGTAGGCGCCGCGCCGAAAGCCAGAGCTCTCCATCAGCCTCCTCCAGGACCTCGAGGGGTTGTCGCGAGGGCAGAAACCTCGCCTTCGCCACCCCTCAACCTCGGCACTCCGCCCGAAAGACGCAGCTCCGCCATCGCACCAGTAGGTGCGTCCCCCTCAACCTCGTCAACCACCTCATAGCCGGCGGCCCGGATCGTCAGGGACCCCCGCGTGCACCCGGCCCAGGCACTTCCAAGGCCACAAACGGCAGCGGGCTGGGAAGGTCCGGGGCGGAAACCGCGCCTCCAAGTCACCACTCCACAGAAGATCCCGTGCCGCGCGATGCGACCGTTGGGCCGGTGGCGAGGCGTGGTCAGGCCGGTTTTAGTTCTTCTGCCCCATGCGGCTGACCTACGCACCCTAGGGTCTGCGCGCAACCAAGCCATCCTTCCTGGGCGCAGGACTTCGCGTCTCGGAGCTCGCCGCCCTCCGGTTGAGTGATGTTCGAGATGACAGCGAAGGCGGCGCGTTGCTGAGGGTCCAGGGTAAAGGTGGAAAGGGCCGGCTCGTTCCACTCGCTGAAGGCGTCCTTGCTTCGATCGACGGCTACCTCGGATCGTCTGGACGAAGACGCGGCAAGGGACAGCGTGGGCCGCTCTTTCTGCCCGAAGACCGCGGCGCGACTGGGAGACCGCTTGCCGCCCTCACGACCCGCGGCATCAGGAAGGTCATCAACACCGCTGCCGGGTCCGCGGGGATTCAGGGTAAGAGCGTCTCCCCCCACGCCCTGCGACATTCCTTCGCAGTTTGGGCCCTTCGAGAAGGCGCCAACATCGAACAGCTACGACGCCTCCTCGGTCACTCCACGATCCAGACCACGAAGCGCTATCTGGACCACCTCGAACTCGGCGAGCTCCGCGAAGCGTTGCCCGAACTCCCTTGAGGCCCCTCACCGACAGATTGGATCCTACAAACCAGCACCTAAGTAGATCACGAGGCTATGCGCCATGCGCGATTCGAAACGACTCGCCCTGCCGAGCTGGGCACCCAGCGCGCCAACTACGTCCTTCTCCGGCAACCCTCTGGCACCATCCGGTAGCCATCATTCCGGCGTCTCGTCTTCGCTCGTCGTAAGAACAACTTCCTCGATTGTTCCTGTCGCCTTCGATCCTTCCCACACGCGAATCGTGACTCGCCCGACGATCACGAAGAACAGCGCGTCGCACTCAATCGCTGAGTGCTTCAGGATGTGCCGCCAGTTCTTCAGATCTCGGGCCGACGGCGTAGGGTCATCCTCCGGATGCGTGTGCCACTCGCCGAGGTAGTTCTGCGTTTGACCCGACTCGGACCACGCTTTCACCACTCGCTTCTGAGCAGGGCGTCTAGCCCGGAAGAATGAGAACCGACCGCGGCGGTCCTCAGTACAGGGAACCGTCACGGCGTCGATCACGACATCGTTGCAGTTCTCTATCAAGCGCCCGATGAGGATGCCTCCGGCTTCTTTCGAGTCTCTGCCGAGCTGCCGGAACCTATCGAACACCGCCATCGCGCCTGTACCGAGCTGAACCTGGCAGCCTCTCGCCGCTCGGCGGAATCTCAATCCGCCCGGCATACGTCGCAGTCCGACTGATAAAAGCAAGTCTCTTCCGCGCGGTGCGTCTCTCGCAGCTCTTCCCCACGTCGAGAAAGTGTGAAGCCGCCTGACAGGAAATGTCTTTCGTCGCTCGCCGACCACGTGACCAACCGCGGTGACGGGCCCGCCATGGCGCGTAGGGCTTGGCGCGTAGTTTCGACAGCAGCCTGGTGAGCGTCGATGGCACCGAAAGGAGTGAACGTCCCGGCGCAGCCTCCGAGGGTACGCGAAAACTCCTGCCCCGGAGCCGCCAAACTCGCCATGTTGAGGAGCCCGTGCTCCTCGTCGCGCCTGAAGAGGCACGAAAAGCAACCGCGTCCCACTCCGATCGAAAGCACGTGTCCACCAAGGCCCAGCGGTTCGAGCCAGGCGTGGAGTCGAGGGGCGTTCGGCCTGTTGGCAGCGAAGTACCGATCGAGTACACGCTCCAGCGTCTCGTCTCCGAGCGCGATCACAACCAGGTCGCAATCGCACACGAGGCCTGGACTCTCCAAGAGCACTGTTTGGATCTTCTCGTGTGCCGCTTCGAACTCCGTGTGCGGAAACCGGCTCGACAGGACGCTGCTGAGCGCCTTCGCCTTTGAATGTCCGATCAGGGACGCGCCGAGTACATGGCGGTGTACGTTGCCACCGTCGAGGCTCTCCTGGTCCACGAGAACCAGGCGCCCGAATCCGCTTTCGGCGAGAAGGGAGGCGGCGTGAGAACCCACCGAACCACAGCCGACCACGGCGACGGACCTCTCATGGAGGGTAAGGTCCGCCCCCCCTCTTTCCAGCAGGAAGCCGGCGTCCACCCGCGACACATCCCAACGGTTGACCGGCTCGTCGAGCGCAACCGCATGGCGGCGCCAGTTGGGCACCGTCTGGGGTCGGAATCCTCGCTGGGCCATCCTTTCTGCCGTGCCTCCGAGCTTGGGCACCTCGGCTGCAAAGACGACATCGTGCGCTTCACCGAGCGGCGCCGAGAACATTAGAAGGCTCGGTGGCCCGTGGGCCTTTAGCCACTGTTCGACCGCACTCTGAACGTCTGCTTCCGCATGAGCGGCGACGAGCCCTAACAGCGAGCGCAAGGTGACGCGCTCGCCGAAGGCCGGCGGCGAGAAAAGCGTGACCAACCTAACTAGGTACCCACGACGCTGTTTGCCGAGGCGGCACCCGGTCTTCTCTGCCCAGCTTTCTGCCGCCTCTCTGTCGGGAGCCACCAGAGACTTAGAAAGTCGTCCTATTAGTTCGATTGAGACAACCTCTCCAGAGGTTTGTCGTGGAGCAAGAACCGAGAGCACGTCCTGCGCACCCTCGTCGGGCCAGTACGATAGGAACTCATCCTGAATGTCTTTCTGCTGCTGCTCCTCGCTCCTCTCGAACAGAATGTCGGCAGCCAGCTGGAGCGCATCGCGGACGACCGCCTCCGGCCTGGAGCTGTCGATCAGAGCAGATGATTCTTGGGCGAGGCACAGCTTGCCGGAGCGCTCAAGGTGGGCGCGCACCCGGGAGTCAGAACGCGCAAGCACTTCGACTCGAGGAAGACAGTCCGGGAAATCGGCTGGGAAGACGACCCTCAGCTCTGCCCACCGCTCAGCGGTGGAGTCTCCGATTCGCCCGACGAACGCGCCATCCCCCGCTTTCTTGAACGCGCGTTCCGTGAGGAACTCTCTAGCCCGCTGTGTAGCGGCCTCTCGCTCTTCCTTCATCTGCTGGTCGAGTGTGCGGGGCCGTGCGGGAGTCACCCGACGCCTACGCGGACGTGCTTGAGATAGTGACAGCGGGTGCCGCGGTCTTCTTAGCCGTTCTCTCTGGCTTGGGGACGGGGAAGTCCTCTCCGAAGACCTCTCTTAGCTTTTCACATGCCTCGACCGGGTCCGCCGTCTCGCCCGCGAACTGAAGGGAGTCGGCCAGCGCCGCCAAGTCCGACTTGAACTCGTTCATCTGCCTTTCCGTCAGCCGACGGAACATCTCCTCGAATTCCGGCGTCGGCTTCGGCGCCGTGACGCGCCCAACGGTCTGGGAGACCCGTCGTGTGAAGTCTTGAAGGGAGACGCGGTCGTCGGACCGGCCGTCGAGGAAAGACCTCCTTGTGAGCTGACGCTGCACGGCAAGGAGGACGTAGGCAAGTCCAGCGGGCTTCTCTTCCGCTTCGATCGGAATACGCCTGTCGTTCCATCTCCGCAGGCAACGAATAGCACGGCGGAACTGGTCGGTCTTTGTCGCGGAATCTTCGGTGCCTGCGAAGTACCGCGTTCGGTACTCGTCGATGTACTTGACAAGCCCTGGAGGGTCAGCCTCTCGCCAACCCTTCGTCTTGTGCGCCAGGTGGTAGAGCATGAGGCCCGGCGTTTCCTCGTCTTCGACGTGTGCATAGACCACGAAGTCCAGATGGTATCCCGCCTCGTAAACGACGCGAATGCATGGGCCTTTGTCGGCGACCTTCTTCGTGTGTCCCTCCACGGCCTCGAGCACCCAGCTTCGCACTTCCTTGGCCGGGTAGTCCTCCGGCTTGAGGTTGAAGCGCAGCCCGACGTCCATGTCGTACTCGAGCGCGCCGATGGGCTTGGCGCCTGTCTTCATCTTGTAGCTTCCCTGAAGAAGCACCGTGAAGGAGTGCCCTTTCTCCTCGAGGTGCTTTCGCACTTTGCCAACGAGAAGGTCTCGCTTCTCGCGAAGTTCGTCCGCCATGCCATAGTCGACGCGGATTCTCTCGTGGAACTGCTCGAACTGCTTCTGCACATCAGCCATCTCCCGACTCCTCCAGGATGAGTGGTTTGAGTCGAGCTCGGGTCTCGTTCGACATCGCTTCTTCGTGCCCCAAGCTCTCAAGGTCTTTCGTGGACTCATCCGTCGCGGAGTCCATTTCCAATCGATGAAAGTTTGTCATCGCCACGCGCTCGTATCGTGGCGCACCGTCTTCTCCATAGCTCTTCACAATCCGTTCAAGTAACTGATGGGCCATGTTCGAGTTCGAGTCCATCAGGATGTCGGGAAGCCTCTTTCGCCACGCCCACAAGCTGCGGTCTAGCGGCGGCCGGGTAGCGGTTTGCTCGGACAGGTTCTTTCGCGGCGTCGAGACAGAAAGCACTCGGACATCTCGCGGCGCAGCCGCGAGCTCCGAGATGGCCTCCGTGTATCCCAGGAGCGCGGGGTGGTTTGCAACGACGCCCCCGTCGCAGAATGCGGCTGTGACTCCGTCTCTTGGATTCGTCACTTCGACCAATGGAAAGTACGTCGGCGCAGCAGCGCTCGCCATCGCCACGTCGACCAGGGAGAGTTCGGCGTCGCGCGTCAGATTCGGTGAGTGGTTCGTCTTGAACAGACGCGGCTGACCGGCTGTGACGTTGAACGCGGTAGCGATGACCGACTTGCCCTTGCGCTCTAGGTCGCCGAGAGTCTTGTCGCCGAACTCCTGCGTGAGCGCCTCCCTTAAAGGCTCGCCATCGTACTTGGCTCGGAAGATCGAACCGCCGAAGGTTCTCCGCTGACCGAACACCTTCGGTCCCAGCTTCTTGTACAGCCCGACGAGTTCTTCGCCAGACCGCCCGTCGGCAAGCCCTAGAGCCAAGATCGCACCGGTGCTCGTTCCGACGAATAGGTCGAACCGATCGCTTAGCGCGACTTTGAAGTGCGTCTCGATCCCTCGAATGAACGCGGCCGTAGCGAGGCCGAGATACCCGCCTCCATCCAAGCTCAGAACACGAATCGTCTTCCCCTTCCACTTCGATTCCTACCATCGGAGCGGCAGCGAGTCCCGCCCTCCTTCGAAGGGGCATCGGCGGCCCCCAGGGGCTCAGCGAGCTTCTTCTCTTCGTTTGGTGGGAATCGACTCGAGGTGGACCTCGACCTCCACCCGTCGGCCCACGCACCCGTCTCAGACCCAGCAGTCTCGGGTCCTTCGGCATGGGTCATCGCTTCCTCTTGGGCCGCCCAATGGTCTCGGCAACCGTGGTGGCCGGACGCTTCTCGGCCTGCTTGACGGGGATGAACTTTCCAGTGCGCGCGTCTCGCCCGATCTTCACGGTCTTCTTCTTGCTAGCCACGAGGGAGGACTCCTTTGAGCCAGATACATTGATATCGACGAGAACAATCATAACGCCAAACCACAAGGTGTAGCGTTCATTCTTCGCCATCAATGGAACATCTTGTGGTGATATCGCGATTTTCCTCCCAGAACCATGGTTCTGGGAGGACATCTCATGAGCTCGAAAAACAACAACCCGAAGCCGCTGGAGCTAGAAGTCGTCGAGACCACCCAGGCGATCACCACGCAAGACACCACCGCCAGTGCCCTCGAGCAGGCCCGCATCACTTCGGACCAATTCCAGGCCTTGCGCGAAGTCCCCGCTGAGGAGGAATGGTTCGCCAACATCCAGAACCCTCACACGCGCCGCGCCTACCGCCGCGATCTGGCCGACTTCACCACCTTCCTCGGCATCGAAGAGCGTCAGCAGCTAACCGATGTACGCCCGGCGCACGTCATCGCTTGGCGCCGCGAGCTCCTCGGGCGGGGCTATGCCGCGGCGACCGTCCGCCGTCGCCTTTCGGCCGTCTCGGCACTCTATGCCTTCCCGCCGAGCGCCAGGTCGTGCTTCAGAACCCGGTTCTGGGCGTCTCACGCCCGAACGAGGGCGCGAACGAAGGCAAGACCCCGGCTGCGGCACCGAAACAGGCCCTGGCGCTCCTCGAAGCCCCGGACAGGTCAACGCTTCAGGGACTGCGCGATCGCGCAATGCTCTCGGTGCTCCTCTACCACGGCCTGCGCCGTGAGGAGCTCGTTCGGCTGCGCGTGTGCGACGCCGAGGAACGCGAAGGCGTCATGCACTTCGTCGTGCACGGGAAGGGCGCAAAGATCCGCTATGTCCCCATCGCTCCCGACACACTCGAGGACCTTGCGGCCTACCTCGAGGAAGCCGGCCATGGAAACGCTCGCGAACACGCCCTCTTCCAACCGACCCGCCTTGGCAGAGGTGCAGATCCGGGCAAAGGGCTGCACCCGGATGGGGTCCGACGCCTTGTGAAACGCTACGCCCGCCTGGCTGGCATTCGCGCGGATCGGTTCTCGACCCATTCACTGCGCTCGACGTCAGCCACCGCAGCGCTCGATGGCGGTGCCGACATCGAGGAAGTGGCCCGCTGGCTAGGCCATGCGAACCCCGCCACGACCAAGCTCTACGACAAGCGTGACCACAAGGCGCAGAGTTCTCCGACCTTTAAGATCGACTACCGTTCGCGCTGAACCCACTGCCCATTCCGAATCCAAGAAGTCGGATTGAATTCTCAGGAGGTTCGCTGCTTGAGCACCGGGAACTCGCCTCGGTGCTCGTGGATGAATCGAAACCTCATCGCCGGCGGTCCGAGAAGATCGCCACTGCTTCTTTTAGGATGTCTCGCTCTTCGCTGACCCGTCGAAGCTCCTGCTTCAGTCGGGCCACCTCATCGTCGCGGCTTCTGCCTTCACCAGGGAATGATCCAGCTGGATCATCGACCAGGTGCTTCTTCCAACGCCGAAGCATGTCGGGGCGCAGATCCAGGTCCCGAGCAACCTGGCTCAGGCTGTGCCCCCCTTCGGTCACAAGGCGAACTGCTTCCTGCTTGAACTCTCGGTCGAACTTTCTTCGTCGTCTCGGCATCGAACACCTCCTCGGCCATTCTCAGGCCTTTCGCGGTGTCCACCAAATCCGGGCAAGCTCAATCCATGTCGATCTCAAGGCCCGCCTCCGAAGCAGCCTGCATCACCTCTGGTGAAAGACGAAAGCCGACAATGTCTTCGCAGAACACGCCGAGAAAGATGTTCATCTCGGCAGGAAAGCCAGATCGACGGGCTTCTAAGGCCTGTCCGACTAGCACGGCAAGCTCCCTCTCAAGTGTTGTCGGTGTGCCCTCGACGATGATCATCGAGATGTCGTGTGGATAGGAGGCGTAGGTCCGGCCCATAACAACGCGAGGTTCTCCCGCGCGTACGAAACGGTCCGGTTCACGGCCGAAGGCCGCCGCGAATTCGTTGGGCGCGCTCATCACACGTAGCGCGATGGAGGTTGAGGTGGTCGACTGCTTCATCTAAATATCGACTCAGACAGAAGTAGTCATCAGCAAGATTGCCAAGTATCTCTCCAGTTTCAGGATGGATAGTAGCGCTGCTGGATAGCCATGTTCCGCCAGCGGAATGATCAGGGACGTACAGCGCACCGCCGCCACGCCGGGCGTCCCTTACCGTGCCTCCTGGTCCCCTTGGAACTCGCGCTCGGGCATCGATACCAACTCAAGCAGCAACCGCCCCAGTGTGGTGATCTGCCGTTGCTTCTCTTGAGTCTCGACCAGGCCGAGCCTCACCAGGGTCGCGTCGTAGGCGGCCCTAAGAGCACCGCGTCTTACCTCCGATTCCGGCGCCCCGATCTCTTCGGAAGCAGTCCTCAGAACCTCGGCGTGCTTCACATGAAAGTCCTGGAGGTCTCGGCCGCTGCAGGCGTACGACGTCAAGATGACCACTTCAGGATCCGACAGCGACGCGACCAATGACAACATCTTCTTCTGAGCCGCGGCGTCGACTTCGTCAGCCGAAAGAGATCTCGCGATGATGTTCGCGATCCGCTTCCGTGCTTCATCAGACAGGGCTCGAGACGCGAAGAGGAGACCGTCCTCGAAAAGGTCTAGGACCTCTACCGAGTCAAGTCGCGCTCGAACTTCTTCTTGGTCGACTCCGAGGGCCGCGAGCCTCTCGTCCAAGATCTTGAGGTACTCGTGCAGACGGTCGATCTTCTGCCCCGGAATCAAGTGGTCCACGGCTTCGACCGCCGCCGAGCCAACCACCGGCAGAGCACCCACCACGCTTCTGGTCAAGGCCGCTTGGAGGTCCCTACGGCGACCCTTCTTGTCGTCGATGTCGTCGGCGGATCTGGTCATCATCGCCCCTCTTCAAGCGTCCTCGTTGTGGCCACGGCTCCGCTGTCCAGCACGAGAGGTCCACCGAAACGCGCACCTTCGGAGACGACGGAAGACAAGGCGTAGACCACCGCGACGCCCTTGCTGTTCCAGCGCCCTCCGGTCTTCTTCGATCCGATACCGCTGAAAGCGCTCTCGGCTCGCGCGCGTGTTGTCAGGCGCCCGGCTCAACGCTGCGCTGTACGGAATCGGATGTCGAACACTGGCGGCATTGCGCCACAGTTCTTGGTTTTGAGGCGAACGAGCGGTCCAGGCCCAAGGGCCTCAACAGCTGCTTCATCCAGATTCCAGCTGAGGCTAATGCGGGCGGTTAGTCCAGGCGCAACCGATCGCCACTCCGGAGCGCCTCCACCAACGAACTCGGCCCCATAGACCTTCTCTCCAACAACGAGATCCGCATCGGTCACCTCACAGGTGCCTTCACCGTGATTTGTCACTCGCAGTTCAAGGCCGACATGCTCGCTGCCGATGAGGCCACTGATTCCGGTTGTTTCGAGCACCACCCCTGAAACGTCGGCTGCCCATAGCCCATCAATGGATCGCGTGAGGCCTTGGGGTGTGTACGCGAAACCCGGATCACAGGCACTGAGAACGAGTGAGAAACCGACAACCGTGACGATTCTGACACCAGACAGCAGTTCATCGTACATAGACAAGGAACCCCTGTATGAACTGGAGGCCCTTCTTCAGGCCCCCGCTCCGGGCATGTTCTTCAACGTCGGCATTAATCGCCTCGAGATCTGCTTCAGAAAGTGGCTCCCCCGAGATGAGCTTTTCCAAGATGTCTGGGTGTTGTTGAAGGAAAGTGCGCACACGAGCCTCCGTTTTTCGGGCAAGCTCTTCGAAGACTATTCCGAGATAGGCCTCGTTATGGCCCGCCCCTTCACCCTTGAATCGATTCTCAAGGTAGTTTCCTACATAGGCGCCGTAGAAGGCACCGCCCACGATTTGGTAGAAGCGCACATGATCGAGTTCGTGTCCTAGCAGCGCTAGGCCCTCTAGCGTTCGACGTCTGACACCGCTACTCGTCTCTCCGGGCTCCACGAAGACGAAGTTCCCCAGCGCGATCGCGGTGTTCTTGTTCGGTACAAGTCGACTGTCCAAGAACAGTTGGGTTGATGAGAAGTCGGCGCCGAACCACCTATTGAAGAACTGCAGCACGTTTGCTTCGAGTGGCTCGAGACCATCGGGATCAACGAAGCTCATGGGGTTGTTATAGCTGTAGATGTAGCGGTTCCAGCTCAGGGTGCGTCCTGGCTTCCCAGAGATCGGATCTACCGAAACGAATCTCCCCAAGAGCGGCGAACTGTACCTGGCATGCATGTAGTCCAGATCATCCATCACGTTGGTCGTAATGGCCTCATCCCGCTCATGAGACGTAAATTTCGTCGTCGCCTTCACCCCGTCGCCACTGGGGCTACTGGGCGTGACCTGCTCCCCAAAGGGAAAGAACTCGTAGGTCTCGACGACGCTTCCTGAGCTGTCGCGGACCGTCCTCGGTGAGCGGAGGTGGTCGCGGTAGTAGAAGAGCGTTTCGCCATCTTCTTCGACCGACGCAATGTTGAGGGGACCGGCGTAGATGCTGTCCCGATAGCGGCGCGTATAGCCGCTGCCTGTACTTCCTGGCGGTTCGGACTTCGACCAACACTCCGTGTCGTCGGTTTCGAAACTGTCCGCGAAAAGCGCTCCCGCGTTGCCACCCGTCGGAAAGCCACACGAGCCCCTGTACTCTCGGATCACCTGCCCGTTGAAGTCCCTCAAGGTGTATTGATCATCGCCTGGCCGCGCTTCGACGATTCGTTCGTCGTCGGCAGTGTAGACGTAGCTGTGATCCTGGGCACCGGTGGAGAGTTCCAGCATCGCTCCTAGCAGGTCCCAGGTGTAGCCGACGGAACCGCTCCCCGCATCCGGACGGCTGGTCATGTTGCCCTGCTCGTCATAGGTCCAGGTGCCCGGCCCGGTCACTCGATTGCTCCCGGTACTGACAGTTACCAAGTTCGGCGCCCACGAGGATCCCGTCCAATTCTCGACATTGGTGCGGTTGCCGAAGTCATCGTACGTGTAGCGCTGTTGGTTCGTGGATGAACCGAGATCGGCCTCGATCAGCCGACTGGCTCCTCGATAGTAGTACTGCGCACCGCCGACCTGAGTGACGTTCCCGGCGCCGTCGTAGGCCAGGGTCCATGTCGTTGCTCCGTCTGAGAAGCTGCTGGGGCGTCCCATGCGATTCGGATCGAAGCCGAGGGTGTAGTTCTTCGAGTTTGCGAGCTGGTACTGGTGAGGCATACCGTTACGGTGAAACAGGAGATTCGTCACGTAATCCTGGTCTGCTGACGTGACCGTCGACAGTGCCCCCTCATCGTAGGTGAAATCGACTTCTCGTGTGGTCACGGCACAGTCCGTCGAGGCCACACTCGCGACACGACAGGGGTAGACGAGTTTCGAAACACCCCCGAGTTCATCGTACTCCTGGCGCTGGTAGAAGAAGATCGACGGCTCACCGGGAGGAGCGATCTCGGTGTGTCGGCCATCGGGACGCCCGTCACGGCCTTTGTAGGTGTAGGTCTCGCTGATGAGGTAGGCGTTCCCACCGGGAAGGTAGGACCAACGCTTCGCCGTCTTCAACTGGCCACGGGCGCCGAGACCGTTGGCGGCGCTGCTGTTGCCGTAGTACTCGAACTGCTTGTATTTCGTGCCGTTCTGGTGCTCGACGCGATCGAGGCGACCGGCTGCGTCGTAGTAGTACCGGCGCGACTTGGTCGAGGGTTCGCTGCTGTAGCGCTTCTCGAGAACGTTCCCCCTCGAGTCGTACTTGGCATAGAGGACCTGGCCGGTCTCCGGGTGGGTTTCGCTGGTGAGAAAACCACGGCCGTCATAGGTCCAACCTCTCGACTGCGCCGGACCGTCCAGGGAGAACCCGTTGTCGTTGTGCGTGGTGTAAGTCGCGTGCTGGAGGACTGCGCTCTTGAGTCGCCCTCCCGCATCGTGACCGTAGCTCGCAAATAGATAGTCGCCCGCATTGACATCCCGGAGGCTTTCTCGGGTGCTCACAAGGCGCCCGTAGCCGTCGTATTGCAAGATCTTCATGCCGCAGAGCCAACCCGAGTTCGACTGCCCGGCCTTGAAGCAGAATGAGCCTGCCTCTCCGGAACGAGGGCGCATGCGCACGAGGCTGGCAGACCACTGTTCGCCTACATGGGCATAGTCGGTCTGGAAGCCATCTGGTGCGATCGATACTTTCGGCCGACCGTAGCGGTCGAACCCCGAGAATGTCGTGCTCGAAGAACTCTGGGTACAACCGTTCGCGTGCTCAGAGGTGGACTCGAGCTCGGTAGAGCATGTTGTCCACCCGAGGACGTTGCGCTCGATGAGACGCTCAGACGTCACGGTGTTCCCCGGTGATCCGACGCTTGCGACGTTCCGCCGCTCCGCACTGACTGCCCCGTTGCCGTCGAAGTAGATCGTTTCGGCGGTCGCGATGGCCCCGAGGCAACTCCCGCCGCCTGGCCGTTGATAGCGGTTGATGTGGGCCAGGCCCGAGACTGAGAGAGTGCTGCCATAGCTCCAAGTCGCACTCTGGTAGTCGATGTCGGTACAGGCGCCTAGTGGGCTCCCGTTGTAGGGGTTCGCCTCCGTCATGCGCCCTAGATCATCGTACTCATAGCGAACCGAGAACCCTTGCGTGTCGTTGTCTTGACGTGCTGAATAGTCTTCTTCCACCAGCCCGGTGCTCGCGTCGATATCGCGGTCGACGAGCCGGGCACCGTCTCCTACGAAGAAGCTCTTCTTGAGTGCGCCGTACTGGTACTCGTGACTAAGTTCATAGTCGGCTGTCCCGAGCGACGCCGAACAGGTATTGCTGGTCGGCACCTGGTCGTTGACGCCGCCGTGGTGCTTCTCGCTGGTGACGAAGCCGCCGCTCTGGCCAAACTCGACGATCACATCCTTCGGGCCGAGGCTGGTGCCCACGGCGATTCTTCGGGTTCGCTCGAGGAAGCCGTTGCCGGCGTCGAAACAGAACTCGGTCTTGTCGGTGTCGCCGCCCTCGCTGACCTGGGTGTAGTTGAAGATACCGAGAACCCACTCGCCGCTTAGTGAAGGAGCCGTGCCGCTACAGCCGGAGTCCCAGTCACAACTGTAGGTTGTGCTCACCTTGTTGAAGTTGCTCGTAGAGACACGCGACGTCGGGGACGCACTGCTGCCGGAGCCCAGGCTGCTGGTGGTGGTTGACGTTCGGAAGTGGCCGAGGCCGTCGTAGCTCGACCGCTCCGTTTTCGTCCAGGCGCTGTTGCCTCCAGGGCTGCCCCAGTTGTTGCCGTCATCGTCGTCGTGGTAGATGACTTCTTCTTTCAGAACATGAGGGTTCGTCGGGAAATAGGGTCCGGTCGGCGTACTTCGACCGGGTCCGTAGGCATAGCGCACGTAGAACGAACGCAGAGGATTGGCGTGATCCGTCGCAGAGAATTCTTGCCGCGAGAGAAACAACCCGGAATCGTGAGGTGACGCAAGAGCCCCGCTGGTTGTGAGCGGAAGCCCGCGGCGCGCGTCCTCAGTCTCGTTCGAGTAGAAGTAATGCTTCGTCAAGTGATTGAGTGGATCGGTAACGTGAACCACTCGCGTGTCGGTCACGACGTTGTTGAAGTTGTCATATTGCCAGGAGCCCGAACTGGTCCCAAAGCCGCTCCCCTTGTCGTACGGAACCGTCAGCGTACGCATATCGATCGCCGTGACAGTTTCTACCCAGTCTTTTCCGAGCCCGGCGTTGAGGTCCCAAATCTGGTAGGTCCACTCGTAGGTCGACCCCGTCGGAACCGTCATGCGTTCGAGAAGCCCATTCTTGAACTTGTCTGCCGGTGCCGATGAGTCGGAACGTAGTCGAACTCAAACCGCTCGGTCTCGGGTAGGTTCAGCTGTTCGAGAAACGAGTAGGTGGTGTGGCCGTTGGTCGAGTCGTGTGGCTTGTACGTGTCGCGGTTGATGTAGCTGAAGGTGTACGGCGTGGTACCACCCCCGAACTTCGCCAGGTTGACCTGGTTGATTCTCGACTGCCCCGACGGGTCCGTCGAGAGTGAGACGGTGTGCGTGCGGATCCCGTCATTCACCGTCCACTGCGTGGGTTGGGCCACACCGCCGCTGTAGGTAATCGAGACTTCATTGCCGAAACGGTCGGCAATCAGGCGGATACGACCCTCGACTGTCTCAAAGTAACGCCTCGTTCCGTCCGCGTGTTCGACCACATGGCAACTGATTGTGAGGGAACCACAGCTCGAAGAGGGTTGGTTGGTCCTGAGGCGCATGAACGAACCGTCTCGTGTGTAGAGCGTCCACTGACCGCTGGCGCTTCCCTCGGACCCGTTCGTTGAGTGCCACAGGTCACCCCAGAAGATGCGCTTTGAACCATCGCCGTCGAGAAGCGCCCAGCGATTACCGCTGAAGTCGTTGTTTGCGTCGGGCGCAAAGAGACGGCCGAACTCGATCATCCAACCAAAGCCGGCATTGGAACGAACGTCGAGCTCAGTGAGCGCGGTCTGACCGTTATCCTCGAACTGCCATGGGTAGTGGATGTAGACGAGGTTGAAGCGATAGGACAGCGTGCTCGAAACCACGTACTCGATTCCTAGCGGGATCGCGACACTGAGACTGCCATTCGATAGGTTGACTGAGTCGAGCTGGCCGAACTCGTAGGCCGTGGGGTTGCTGAGGCCTTTGGCCAGATTTGGGTGTTCCTGGGCTGCGGTCGGGGTCGAGAACAAGACCAGTGAACCGATGGCGAGCGCAGTGGCAAGGTTTCGACAGTTCATTGCAGGTCCTCCACGGCCTCGACCAGCACTCCTCGAAAGGTTTTTGTGTCAAAGAAGAGGACTCGATCGCCTTCGAGAATCTCTCGGAGCCTCTCGTTGGGCCTCGTCTCCCCTCTTGGCTTCAGGCTGGTCAGGGGGACGGTTAGTTGGGCGTTCTCCTCGAGGTCCATGTCGTCCTCGCCGCCATCGCGAAACTCCCTCGCCCAACTCCCAACTCCTGGCCGGATCCAGACGACCTCGAGGCGCTTTCCTTCGTACCTGATCTGTACCGGCGCATTGGCCTCGCTCGGCCTACGGAAGGTGATTCCGTCTATGTCGGGGAGCCGAAGTTCTCGTCCACCGGATACTTCGACACCGCTATCGCCACGCTCGAGATCAATAGCAAGCCACACTGTGGCCCCGTCGTAGCTCCTATCGAGGTCGATCGCAGCGAAACCGGACGCGTCGGCGGTAGCCGTCTCATGAAGTCGATGGGTCTCGAGCCAAGTGCCTTCGATCAGCTCTTTGATGTACCCGAAGAAGAATGTTCTCGCTCCTGCAACAAGGCCAGATGCCGAGACACGCTCGGTCGGCACGTCGAACGTGACCTGAACCGGCCCCTGAGGCGGCGGAGCGGACGCGTCGGGAAGCTTGAAAAGCGAGTCGAATGGCACTGAACCTGCGCCACCCTGAGCCGACACTCCGGTCGTCGCAACGATCGCCAGAATGACAAAAGACAGCAGCTGTTTCATGCGATCTCCTTTGGGTCTCGCGTGGACCCACAGGGGCGAACAAGGCAACTCGCGCGAGGTCAGAATCGCGAGTTCGGTCGCCGGAAAAGACGCTGGCTGCTGTCTCGACATCAGGCTAGCACACGCCCTCGAAGAACGGAACGAGCGGGCCGCATCCGGTGGAAGACCCGCGGAAACGCCGTCACCGAGGCCGGGTTCAGTTTCAGGCGCGCCTAGGCTCTGCGGCCCTACTCCTCGGAGACCTCACCGAAAAAGACGCCGGTGATGGGGGCCGTCATGGTGTGTCGCACGAAGTGATGGTCGTGACCCCAACGATCGAAGGCCGCGGATCACGAATCGAAACCGTCCGTCGGACAACATCGCACCCATGGGTGATACAGGACCGATGCTTGACCGTCACGGATCGGGGGTAGCTCGAGAACGTCGGCACCTCCCACGCCCCATCCTGTGTCGACGCATCCCAGACGCCGTCATCTTCGAAGTCCCACTTCCAGCCCGTCGGGTCGCCGCTCGAGCCGTCCGTCAGGGTGACCGTCGTCCCCCCATAGATTCTTCCAGGAACCTCGAAGTCCGCCCGCGGCGGTCTTCCTGCGAGCGCCGCGAGTACCAGAAGGTCGACGACCACGATCAAGCTCGACTGGAAGTCACCGAGTTCGCCGCCCCTGATCGCCAGCCAACCAACCACCAGAAAGCCAACCGCTCCCGAGACCTGGTACCAGCGCGTGCGACTGACTGTGAAGCAGAGCGCGACCACCACGAGAGCACCAAGGACGCCAAGGAGATGGTCGCTCCGAACCGAAGGCTCGAGCAGCCAGGTATAGGGAACCGAGACCACCAGCCCCCAGATGCCAATCGCCAGCAGGACCGCACTGACCAGCTCGGCTTGTAGGCGCTGGCGGGGATCGAGAATCTCTGGCGATGGCCGCACAAACCGTCGCAGAGTGCGTTGGAGCCCCCGCTGCAGAACGTGTGAGAACTGCCCCCGGTGTGGCTCTGAACGATGTTCGTCTTGTTGCCGGTGACTGTCTCGTTCCTGATCGGTCCCGGCCGAAACCACGGTTTTGGTCATGAGGTGCCTGTGCCCATGCGGTGTTGACCACGCCGCCATCAGGCCTTCCCAGGGAATGGGTCCTATGGCTCAGGTCTTTCCGATCCCGAAATGTCGGAAAAGAACGTTGGAGGGTTGAAGTTCGCTAGCTGCTAATGAGCAAGGGCCGTGCCAGGCTTCTTCAGGCCAAGGTGCTCTGTTCTGCGTCGTCGCGGTACATTCTTCGATCGGAACGCGTCAACCTGAACCCGCAAGCCGGTTCGAGTGACTTGCACTCAGCCCGGACGAATGGAGGCAACATGCAAAACACCATGCGCACTCTTCTGGCTCTCTTCATCGCCTCGATATGTGCCGCGCCCATGCTGGCGGCCAATCCAGAGTTCGAAGGGATCTGGACGATTGATCTCGAGCGAAGCGATGGAATGGGGCCAGAAGAGCTCAAAATCGACAACACCATGGAGCTCACCCTCGACGGCGAGAACGTCAACGTCAAGCGCACCTTCAAAGCCAACGGGCAAACCGGAGAGATCGACTGGGTGTTTGTCACCGACGGCAAAGCCCATCTCATCCCTGGCTTTCGAAACGAGCGCAACGCGCGCACGAAATGGAGGAAAAACAAGCTGACGGTTGGCTACACGATGTCGCGACAAACCCCGCGCGGTTCCTTTGATCTTGACGTCACCGAGCAGTGGAAGATCAACAAGAAGGGCGAACTCGAGATCGTCTACTCCACGCGCGTCGGCGAACGCAACATGATCCGCACCGAGATCTACACCCGCGCTCGATAGAGCTGCGCCTGCCAGCGCACGGAGAGTCAGGCGGCCGGCAGACCGCGTTCGAGCACGCCCTCCATCGCTTCTCGAAAGCGATCCACTTCATCGATCGTCGAGTAGACGCTCGGGCTCACCCGCAGACCCTCGAACTCGTCGTGCTTGATCGCCACCACGAAGATGCGGTGTTCCTCCCACAGATAGTCCGCCAGCGCACGGCTTTCGATGCCCTCGATCTGCACGTTGCCAATGCCGCACGCGAAGCCCGGTTTTTGACTGGTGTGTAGGCGCACCCGGTGGTGCTCGCGCAGCCGGTTCGCCCACCGGTCGCGGAGATAGACCAGCCGAGCCGCCTTGCGCTCCGCGCCGATTCCCTCATGGAAGGTGAGCGCCTCGGCAATCGCCAGGAAGTTCGGGCACGGATGGGTGCCGATCTCTTCGAACTTCCGAATGTCGTCGCCTTGCGACTCTTGTGCCGCCATCAGTGGCCACAGGTCTCTGATGTGCTCGCGCCGCACATAGAGCATGCCGGTTCCGAACGGAGCGAACAGCCACTTGTGGAGGCTCGAGGCGTAGTAGTCGCAGTCGAGGTCGCGATGGTCGAACGGGAAATGGGCGAAGGCGTGGGCACCGTCGACGATCACGGGGATACCCCTCTTGCGCGCCATGTGCACGACTTCTTTGACCGGCAGGATCTGGCCCGTGAGGTTGATCATGTGACACATCAGAATCACCCGCGTTCGCGGGCTGATCTCGGCTTCGAACCGTCTTACGACCTCGGCCGGGTCTTCGGCTGGAATCGGAATCTCGAACTGTTTGAGGACAATGCGATCGCGGCGCTCTCGCTGCTTGAAGGTCGTCACCATGCGGCCGTAGTCCTGGGTCGTGGTCAGGACTTCATCGCCAGGCTCGAGGTCGATGCCCAACTGACAGATCTGCAGGCTCTCCGAGGCGTTGCGGGTGATCGCCATCTCTTCCGCGTCGCACCCGAAGGCCTTGGCAAGCCGCTGGCGCACGGTTTCCTTGCCCGGCTCGAGCACCTTCCACATCGTGCGCGCCGGTGCCTCGTTGGCGTAGGCCAGGTACCGTGAGAGTGCCTCCTGCACGACGCGGGGTGAAGGACTCACCCCGCCGTTGTTGAAGTTGACCATCGAGCGATCGACAGTGAAGGCCTGTTGCACTTCCGACCACAGGGCTTCGTTGCGCGCGGAAACCTCGGGCGCTTCCGTCTCGCGGCTGAGGTTTCGGCCAATCGCCGCGGCACGCCCCGGCTTCAGATAGGAAGCCAGAGCCGCCGCGGGGGCGAACGAGAGCAGAGTTCGGCGGTTCAGCATGCAGCCACGATACAACCCTGGGACGAATTGACAGAATGACGACGCCCGCCGCCCAACGCCAACAGAGGAGACTCACCCTATGCCCACCTTCTTCGAGGCAGCCGAAGACTGGAGGAAGTGGCTCGAGAAAAACCACACCAAGAGCGACGAGCTGTGGGTCGGGTACTGGAAGAAACACACCGGTAAACCGAGCCTGACCTGGCCCGAGTCCGTTGACGAGGCGCTGTGCTTCGGTTGGATCGACGGCCTGCGGCGCCGCATTGATGAGGAGACCTACCAGATTCGGTTTACCCCGCGCCGCCCCAGGAGCATCTGGAGTGCGGTCAATATCGAGCGCTTCGACGCCCTCCTCGAGGCCGGCCGCATGACCGAGAGCGGGCGCGCAGCCTTCGACAAGAAGACCAGGGAGCGCTCGAAGGTCTACGCCTACGAGCGTCAGAATGCCAGGCTCTCGGACGAGTTCGAGAAGAGGCTTCAGAACGAACCCAGGGCCGCCCGCTTCTGGTCGTCGCTCCCCGCCTACTACAAGAAGGTCACAAGCCACTGGGTGATGAGCGCCAAACGCGAGTCCACCCGCGAACGCCGCCTCGAAGCGCTGATCTCTACCTGCGCCGCCGAGGAACGGCTGCCCCAGTTCGAATCGAAGAAGACCCGCGGGAAGTAGAGGCCCGTCCGATGCCGGCGGGGATGGGAACGAAGGTCACGAATCTCTAGATATTGAAGATATTGTCGTATTTCTATACAATGAGGGTTGTCTGTTCGCCTGGGCCCGCGTGGGCCCGCGGCGGCGCTGTCTATCGCTGGCTCATCGCGAGCCAGGCGGCGCCTTCTTCAACTCCAAGGTCTCTTGACGATGGCGGTTCGATCCTCTTCACCGGCGGTCTGCACCCTCGCTGCAGCTCTCGCGCTCGCCCTCTCCCCAGTCGCTACCGCGCAGCAACCTGACGCGACCACCGGATCGTTCGCCACCCCCGCTGCCAGCGCGCGCGCCGACTCGCTCACTACAGTGCACCGCGAACCGGTGATGGTGCGCGAGATCAACCCGCGCCACAACCCACTCGCCTCCGAGGCAGGCCGCGGTGAGGCGACCTGGGATCGTACCGACACGCCAGTCGATCCGCTGGTTGGCGCGTCGAGCAACCGCTCGCGCACCGCCGTGCCGCTCAATAGTTGGGAATCGACCGACGCTACGACGGGCTGCGGCGGATGCTCACCTCCCGACATGGCAGGCGACGTCGGTCCGAACCATTACGTCCACATGGTCAACGCCACCAAGGTCGCAGTCTTCAGTAAAGACGGTTCGGAAACTCTGGCCGGCCCCTTCAGCTTCGGTGACCTCTGGGACTCGGGGCCCTGCTCGAGCAACGCCGGCGACCCGATCGTGGTCTACGACGAGCTCGCCGACCGCTTCGTGCTCTCCCAGTTCGCCCAACCGACTCACATGTGTTTTGCGGTCTCCCAGACCCCCGACCCAACCGGCGCGTACCACGTCTACACATTCGACGTTGGCGCGTTCCCCGACTACTTCAAGCTCGGCGTGTGGCCGGACGCGTACTACATGTCGGCCAACGAGGCGACCTACACTGCCTACGCCTTCGATCGCGACAAGATGTTGGCCGGCGAAACTGCATCGTTCGTGAAGTTCACCAGCCTGCCGAACCTGGCGCTGCCGGCAGACATCGACGGTTCCGAGGGCCCCGCAGAGGGCACGCCGGGGCTGTTCTACACCTTTCTCGACGAGACCTTCCACACCGTCAGTAACGACATGCTGCGTCTCTACGAAATGGTTCCCGACTTCGCCACGCCTGAAAACTCGACCTTCGACATGCTCCAGGAGATCGAGCTCAGCAACTTCAGCTATACCGTTTGCGGCTTCTTCAACTTCAACTGCCTCAAACAGCTCGAAACGACGCAGACTTTCGACACCATCTCGGAGTGGCCACTGCAGCGCTTTCCCTACCGCAACTTCGGCGATCACGAGTCGCTACTGGGCGTCTTCGGGATCGGCGGCGGCCTCGGTGAGAAGGGCGCGGCTCTGCGCTGGTTCGAGCTGCGCAACAGCGGCGAAGGCTGGGAGCTCCACCAGGAAGGCACTCACGACCCGGGCGACGGGCATGACCGCGCCGTCGGCTCGATCGCCATGGACCAACAGGGCAACATCGCCCTCGGCTACACGACCACCAGCAGCACCATCCATCCGCGCATCGACTACGTGTCGCGCAAGGCGGACGACCCCTACGGCACGATGGGTAGCGAACTGACCCTGGTCGCCGGCGCCAACTCGAACACCCACACCGCGCGCTGGGGCGACTACTCCGCGTTGTCGATCGATCCAGCCGACGGCTGCACGTTCTTCTTCACGAGTCTCTACTACGACGACTCACCGACCAGCTGGCAGACGCGCATTGGCTCGTTCAAGGTCGACGGTTGCGAGCCTCCCGTTCCCGCGCTCTTCGAAGACGACTTCGAGTCCGAGGACACTCTTCTCTGGACAACGTCCAAGCCCTGACCAGAGGGCCAAAGCCCTCTAAGGCAGAAGCGATTGCGCCCCAGCGCGCAGCCGGGGATCGCTGGACTCTTTCACCTTGACGAGCGTTGCCGAATCGAGCTCGAGGGCCACAACGAGCTCCCGCAAGAGAGCCACTACGTCGAGGTCCGCGAGGCGCAAGAGCCGTCGCAGCTCACCGTCGGGGAGAATGTCGTCTCGACGCTTGACCCGCGTCGAGCGCTCACCGCGCAGCTTCACACGGACAAGGCGTCGCCCGGACCCATCGCGCAGATGCACCTCGAGCCGCTCTTCGTCGACCATGAGCCCTGGAGCGGGGCGCTCGTAGGAGGCCGCGGGATCGACGTACTTGAAGGTCTTCAGCCAGGAGTGAGCGTCAACAGCAACGGCGGCCAGCGGTGTTTCGGCGAGCCCCGAATCAGCCAGCGCGTGGCGTAGCGCGAGGAGGCGGGGGTCCAGCGCACCGCCGGCGACCTGACGGGCACGTTCGTCCGACCACCCACCTGCTCGGTGGAGACTCTCTCGCTCTGTCGGGCTCCCGTAGCGTTCAACCGCGCGCCCTGCGCGCCAGGCCACCAGCGGGTCGGTGTCGGTGCGTGCGATCACAAGCAGGAGCTCGGCGTCCGACAGTGCCCGCACGGCCTCCTCCCGAATGACCGGGTCTGAGTCAGAACGGGCGAGTTCGCGGAACAGGTCCCGGTCCGGGCTGAGGTCGACCAGGCGCCGAAGTGCTGTTCGGCGAACGCTCTGGTCTGGATCCTTCTGCGCCCAGCGCGACAGGGTCTCGGTCGATGACAGCCGCGCGACCAGGGCGCGGCGAACGCGCCTTCCGGAGTCGCCCTCAGAAAGCTCAGCCTCGGCTCGCTCGGCTAGTTCCGCCAGCACCCGAGGAGCAGACACCTGTTCGATCGCCGCAGCGCGGACCTGATCAGAAGATGCCTGGCGGGCGAGGTCTTCGATGATTCGAGGCGAGCGCACCCTCGCCACCAGGGCCGCCCGCACCTCGGCGGAGTCGTCGCCTTCGATCCACGCCAACAGCCATTCGGGGTCAGACTCGCCGCTCGGCGCGCGCGGCAACCGTTTGGCCGCCGCAACGCGCTCGGCAACCGGTCGACTCGAGGTCACCAGAGCACGCAGGCGACCAGCGTCAGCCGGGAGCTGCGCTCCCACCGAGGCCTCGGTACTTTCTTCGGCATGCTTCGTTTCTCCCAGCGCGACGAGCCGCGCGTGCACCGCCGCACGCAGCTCGGGCAGTTCGAGGCCGCTCTTGGCGAGACTGGACAGCCGTTCGGTGTCGCTGAGCAAGTGAACCGCCTGCAGCCGGTGTGCAATCCAGAATGGACCGCGAACGAAGTCGAAGAGCAGGTCGGGATCTTCGAGACCCGCCAGGGCCGCTTCGATGACCTCATCGTCGTGACGGAGGTCATCATCAGAGATGCGCGCGATCTGAGCCAACACAGGCTGGGCTTTGATTCGACGCGTGGCCGCCAGTCGCACGTCGCGGTCCGGGTCCTCGGTCGCCAGGCGGGCAAGCACCGTCGGCGACGTGATGCGGGTGGCCGCCAGCATGCGAAGGTGCCAATAGTGCTCAGGGAGAGCAAGCGCCTCGAGTACGGCCTCTGACGTGATGGCCGAAACGGCTTCGGTGCGCACTCCGAGATCACCGGTTCTTCGTGCGACATGCGCCCGGTCGGTGTCGTCTCGAAGCGCGCGCACGGCGACGCGACGGGCGGCGGCGTCGGGGTCTCCAAGCGCCGCCGCTAGGAGCACCTCCCGGTCCTTGACGCGAGCGAGTGCCGCACGGCGCACGCTGGCCGCCGGGTCGCGGCGAGCGAGCTGCGCCACGAGGTCGAGGTCTACGAGATGCGGCACGATCAAGGCCCGCAGGCGCTCGTCGTGGCTCTCCGCTACAACTTCTAGAAGGCGATCGTTGGCCTCCGGCAGGGCGCGCAGAGCGACGACCCGCACCGCAGGATCGCTGTCGCTCTCGCTGATGTCCTCGAGTGCCTGGTCAATCGCTCTCGACGGAGTCGGGGCGGTTTCACGCAGCCGCGTCACCGCCCGCTCGCGCACGGCCGCTCTTTCGTCGTGCAGCGCGGTTTCTAGGATCAGGCCGGGGTCGCGAAGGTGACCCAGCATCCAGCGTCGCACCTCGGAATCCGGATCGCTCCGCACGACCGTTCGAACGAGTGCTTCGTTCAAAAGCCCGAGATCTAGGAGGCGTTCGAGTGCTGCACGGCGCACCCTAGCGTCACCCTCCCTGCCATAGATCGTCGCCAGCGTGTCGGCAGTCGCAAGTCGCCCGATGATCGCTCCTTTTACCTCCGGATCGGTCTCCCGACCAAAAAGACGCATCAGGTCCGACTCTCTATCCATGAGTCCAGCCGCCGCCAGCCTCACCGCCGCCGCGCGCTCGACCAGCGCCCGCTCGAGAGCGATGTCGGGGTCCGCGAGGCGCTCGAGTGCTGCGATCCGAACACCGGAGTCTTCATCCTCTTCGAGAAGACGAAGGAGAGCCCGGCGCTCGCGGGCCTTGGCGGGATTGAGCTGGGTAGCCGCGACGCGACGTATCTTCCAGTCGCGCGATCGCGCCAGCACCTCCGGCCGCTCTTCTCTAGCGCCTGCGGCCGGAGAGCTGGTCGCACTGTCCTGAGCCACCAACGGGCCTCCGCCGATGCCGCCACTCGCCAGGAGCAGCGCGACCAAAAGGGCGGTCGCAGGCACCTGGCAGAAAGCGGACAGCGTTGGCAAGGGAAGGGCCTCGCGAGGAAGTGTCTTAAGCGAGTGTCGCAAGGGGGCGGCGGGAAGAGTGGCCGTCAGGACGACGGGATCGGCGAGTCGATGCTCAGGAAAGCGCGCCAACGAAGAGGAGGGACTGAACCAGCAAGAAGCCGATCCGGGAGCCCGACTCTTCCTGAACCGTCCGCTGAACGCAAGAAGCCCGCAGCGCAGAACTCTGCACTGCGGGCATCAGCCAGATGAGGTAACGAGCTCGAGGCCCGCAAAAGCCCCTACTCGACGGGGTCGAGAATCGCTTCGTAGGCGAGCTTCTTGCTCATCAGTCGAGCCTTGTTGGCCCCGGCGCCGCCGCGGTTCTGAATCATCCCCAGAACCACCAGGTCCTGCGTTGGGTTGACACCGAACCAGGTGCCGCCAATCCCGAACCACCAGAACTCGCTCTTGGCCAGCGGGCTCTCGGTCTTCGGGTTCGGCTTGTTGACGATTGCGAAGTCGAGTCCGAACTGGTGGCCAGGAAAGAACATCGTGCCGGGAATCGAGTCGGGCAGATGGTTGGTCGCCATCAGAGCGACGGTCTCGGGCTCGAGGATGCGCGCGCCACCGAACTCACCACCATTGGCGAGCATTTGCGCGAACTTGATGTAGTCAACAGCCGTTGAGACCAGACCGCCACCACCGGAGAGCAGGTTCGGCTTGGTCATGTACTCGTCTTCAGGCTGCGGCTCGAGCACCCCGTCGGAGTTGGGAACGTAGAGGCGCGCAAAACGATCGCGTTTCGATTCTTCGACCCAGAACGCCGTGTCTTTCATTCCCAGGGGCTTGAAGATGCGCTCTTCGAGGACTTGGTCGAACGGCTTGCCAGCCAGGACCTCGACCAGGCGCCCCTGGACGTCAACCGACACGCTGTACTGCCAGCGCGTCCCAGGCTGCGACATGAGGGGAATGTCGGCCAGCTTGGTGACCATCTCCGCGAGCGTCGAATCGCGATCGAGAATCCCGCGTTTGACGTAGAGCTGGTCGACCTGGGTGCGCGAGAACAGCCCGTAGGTCAAGCCGCCGGTGTGACTCATGAGCTCGCGGATGGTCATGGGATGGACAGGGTCTTCGACCACCGGCATGCCATCCGGTCCGTCTTCCTTGGCCACCTTGAGTTTGGCGAACTCAGGCAGGTACTTCTCGACCGGATCATCGAGTTTGAACTTGCCCTCTTCCCACAGAGTCATGAGCGCAACGCCGGCGACTGGCTTGGTCATCGAGTAGATGCGCACGATGGTGTCTTCGTCGATCGGCTCGCCGGTCGCCAGATCGCGCTTTCCGTGTGCCTGGTTGTAGACCATCTTGCCGTGCCTGGTGATCATCATCACCACACCGGCGAGTTCACCGCTGTCGACGAGGGCCTTCATCGCCGCGTCGACCTTGGCGATGCCTTCCGAGCTCATGCCGACGGATTCGGGCTTGACCAACTCGAGGTCACGCGTTGCATTCTCACTGTCAGCGGCAGCCGCTGCCTGCGCGCTGAGCGCGGCCGGTGCGAGCGCGCTGGCGACGAAGAGCGCAATGAGTACGAGAGCAAGGGGGAACAGGTTCCTGGTGCGATGCTTCATTTCTTCTCCTCCCCTTTTCGTCTTCACGCTCAAGGGGCAGTGGGAGTTTTAGCTGGTGGCGCGATGTGGCAACGCTATCGCACTTGGCCAACCGGTCAGTTCACACCGTCTAGCGGCCCGGACCGCGCGGCCGCTAGGCTCAACCGGCATGACCTCTGTTGACCACCTCCCCGAGTGCCAGCGTCTCGAATGGCGCCAGGCGACCCGTGACCGCCTGAGAGCAGCGCGCGCCCTGTACGACGCCTCCTTAGGGCGCCGGGCATCCGAAGAGGTGTGCCGACACCTCGAGGTCGAGCTGCGCACCATCGGCGAAGGGTCCGTCGTGGCGCTCTACTGGTCGGTTCGTGGCGAAATCGACGTGCGAACGCTAGCGAGTTCGCCACGCCTTGCCGGACTTCAGTTCGCGCTTCCCGTGGTCAGCGAGAAGGCGCGTCCGCTCGAGTTCCGACACTGGGCGCCGGGTGATCCGATGGCGCGTGGAAGTCTCGGCGTTCCGGTCCCACAGAGAGGTTCCGTGGTTCGCCCCAACTGCCTGGTCATTCCAATCGTCGCTTTCGACCGCGCCGGCCACCGTCTCGGCCAGGGAGGGGGCTACTACGACCGCACCCTGGCGCAGCCCGAGCTTTCGGGCAGCCTCACGCTTGGTGCCGCGTACGCCGCTGCGGAAGTCGAAACGACCTACCCGGGCCCGCACGACCAGGCTCTCGACCAGATCTTCACCGAGCGTGGCCGGCGAGTTCCGGCATCGGGGAACTGATCCGGCAAGAAAGGGCGAAAGTCCTCACGTGCGGTAGCGTTCCGGCACCAGATCAACCCATGAGTAGTGCACCCCGCAACTGACCTCGGCACCCGAGCCGCTCGGACCTCATATGCAAGAACAGAATCCAGCCACACCACCGGTCGCGACCAACGCTGGAGGAACGGCCTCAGAGGAAGCCGCCGAAGTCAGCGTGGGGCTGGCAGAACGCGCTGAGCGCGCCATCTCCCAACTCACCACCGACGACTTGATCTTCTTGTCGATCGAGCTCGGGCTGGTCCTGGTCGCCTTTGTGGTGGTCGCGTTTCTCTTGCGACGGCTTCTCGCGGCCGTTTCGAAGATGCCGGCCGCAAAACGCGGGCAGCCGATGCTGCTTTCCTTTCGCCGCAACCTGCGTTCTTTGACCGTCCTTCTCTGGTTCGTCTCATCGGTCACCGTCATTGCCGCCAACGTTTGGCTGCTGCTCTCCGGGCGCGGCCTGCGCGCCGGGACTCTGGACTACCTGCGTTCGATTCCCTCCGAAGTCTGGACGCGCCTCCTGATCGGTGCCGGCCAGGCTCTCGGGCTCGCCCTCCTGGTCTACTTCGCGCTCCGCATCGTTCGCCGACTGCTCGACGCAGCACGCCTCAAGGTGCACAGCCTCGAGAACGAAACTGCCAACGACGAGGCCATCGACCACTTCTTCTTCTCGCTCACTCGAGTGGTCGAACGCGCAGCCTGGTTGTTCGTGTTGGCGATCTCCCTCCACCTGCTCGGCCTGCCCGAAAGCGTCTCGGGGTTCGCCGTCTTGTTGGTGAAGGTCTATCTAACGATCGGCCTCGGCATCGTCATCTGGCGAGCCTTGGACGCAGTGATCGAAAGCCTCGACGCACTCAGCCATCGCTACTCGCGCGAAGACAATCTGCTGCGCTTCTACGCCAGGTTCGCCCATCTGGTGCCGCTCCTGCGACGAGCACTCGAGTGGGCGATCTACGTTTCAGTCGCCGGGCTGGTGGTCATGCAGATCGAACCGATCTCGCCAATGGCGAGCTGGGCATCGCGCATCATTTCGATCATCGGCGTGCTCTTCTTGAGTCGCGTGTTCGTCGAGGCTACATCGCTGGCCGCCGAAGAGTTGTTGATCAACCGCGCCAACCTCGACGGCCAGCAGGCGCAACGCCGCCGCACGATCGTGCCCATCATCCAAATGGGCCTCAAGTACGCGGTCTATTTCTGCGCCGCGATCATCGTGCTCAAGCAGCTCGGCATCAATCCAACTCCCGTCCTGGCCGGCGCCGGCATCGTCGGTCTTGCGGTCGGGCTGGGGGCTCAGAACCTGATCAATGACCTGGTCTCGGGTTTCTTCATTCTGTTCGAGGACTACTACCTGGTTGGCGACTTCATCTGCGTCGACGACGCCGAGGGGTTCGTCGAGCAAATCGACCTGCGCACCACTCGCATTCGTGATGACGACGGCCGTCTGCACATTGTTCGCAACGGCAACATCGAAAAGGTCCTGCACTACTCGAAGGGCTATTCGGTTGCGGTGGTCGAGCTGCGGGTCTCCTACGAAGCAAACCTCGACCAGGTTTTCGACACCCTCGAAGCGATCTCAGCCGAGATGCTCGAGTCCCATCCGGATGTCCTGGAGCCATCAGAGATTCGCGGCCTCGAAGACTTCGGCGAGTCGGCGATGATTCTCGAAATCGAAACCAAGGTCACACCCGCCCACCACCTCGACGTGGCGCGTGACATGCGCCGGCGCATCAAAACGCGCTTCGATGAGCTCGGCATTCGCATGCCCTACGCCAAGCGAGTGCTGCTCACCCAGGACGACGATGGCGGGGTCGTCCTCGCCAGTCCCACGCGACCTTCGTAGGCGCTGGGCTGCCGAAGCCGTTAGCGCGATGGGAGGGGCGGCTTCTGGTCTTTCGGAATCGGTGAAACGTAAGGCTCGCCGCCGGTTTTCTGACGGTGAAAGGCCTGCGCCGCTTCCAGAAGCTCGGCATCGGTCAAGAGGTCCATCGCAGTCAGAGCCAGCACACGTGCTGCGATCTGCGCTGCGCGCGCCGCCTCGGGGCGCCCGTGCGACGCCGAGGTCGCCCAGCTGTGCCAAGGCAGACCGGTGCCGGCCGAGGCCACGTTGATGCTGACGGTGGGTGTGATCCAACTGACTTCGGCAACGTCGGTCGAGCCACCCAAGGGCGGCTCCGGCCCCGAAGCGAGCGGCTTGACCTCGGTCGCCAGCCCCTTCTCGTCGACCTTCAGGTACGCCTGCAGCTGGCGCGCCCAGGCATGCTCGGCCGGGGCGTACAGCGGGCCACCGACGCGCTCGAAGTTGGCCTGCGCAGCTTCTTGGAGCGGACGGTTGAGGAGCGACTCGTGTACCCCGCTGGTCAGTGTCACCTCGTATTCGGTTCGGGTGGCCATCGCCGCCCCGGCTGCGATATCGAGAATCCAGGCGTAGTTGCGCTCGACCTTGGTTCGGTCAATGTCACGAACGTAGTACCAGACGCGCGCATAGTCGGGAACTACATTCGGCGCCTCGCCGCCGTTTTGAATCACGTAGTGAATGCGCGCCGTGGGTTCGATGTGCTCGCGCATCATGTTGACACCGTAGTTGAGCATCTCGACGGCATCGAGAGCGGAGCGACCGTTCCAGGGGTCGAACGCTCCATGCGCCGACTGGCCGCGAAACTCGACGGTGAAGTTGTTGAGCGCCTGACCGGTCTGGTTGGCAACTCCGTTCTCGACAAACGGGTGCCAGTCGAGGGCTGCGTCGAGATCGTTGAACAGATCTGCATTGGCCATGTAGACCTTGCCAACGACGGTCTCCTCGGCCGGCGAACCGTAGAGCCTGATCGTGCCCGCGAGACCACTCTCCTCCATCACCTCACGCACCGCCATTGCTGCGCCGACCGAACCCGCACCGAAGAGGTTGTGACCGCAACCATGACCGTGCGGGTGCCCATCGGAACGTTTCACCTTCTCGGGAACCGGCTCGTTACCGATGTTGGGTAGCGCATCGTACTCGGCCAGAATGCCCAGGATCGGCCGGCCGCTTCCCCACTCGGCAACAAAGGCCGTCGGCATGCCCGCCACGCCTCGTTCGACCCGGAAACCCGCTTCCTCGAGAACCTCAGCCAGGAGAGCTGCAGACTGCGTTTCCTCGAGGGCGATCTCGGCATGCTTCCAGAGCGCCGCCGCCATCGCCGCAATCTCGCCGTCGCGGGTTTCGACGGCACGGAGCGCCGCACTCCGCACCTCCTCGTCGCCGGCTAGAGCGGCGTCGCTGGAGAAGAAGGGCGCCACGGCAAGGGTCGACAGAAGAAGTAGGACGGGAGCCCGACTCGGTGAAGCGACAAATGGATCTCTGCGCATGATTGGTCTCCGGTTCTCAGATCGCCCAGAAAGGGCCCACAGGGCGCAGCTATACCACGCCTGATCAAGGGCCGAACGGCGCCGCCTCATTGCCCGGTCCTCGACCAGGCCGCGAAATCGCCAGCCTCGAAGTCGTCACAGAAGAGGCAATCGCAGCGCACTCGCGGGCAGGCCTCGTCGGCGCCGATATCGGGTGCTGGCCCGTACGGTCTGACCTCGCCGTCGATGTCGCGCAGAACTGTGGCGTTTTCAAGGGCCTGATCCCGAGCGCAGGTGTCGTCGCCTGCGAGATGAAAGTCGCCGGGTCCTCGCCACACCGGCGTGCATTCGCGCGACGAGCGATCCTGGCCTTGCTCGCTCTGCCAGGTGTCGACCGGGGTGAGCTCCGGCCAGTGGAAACCGGGACCGCCCGAGAAGACGTTCCTGTCTGAACTGAACTCCGCCGGCAGCGGACCCTGCCAGCCGCTCCAGGACATTGAGTAGTAGCCGTCGCGAAGGTCAGAGAAGATGTTGTTGGCGACCCGTACCTCGTTGAGCTCGAACGGGAAGTCCTCCGCGCATTGATCAACCCGCAGACCGAAGCGAAACCCGGTGATGGTGTTGTGGTCGATCACAAAGCGGTTGGTAAAGGCGTCGGGGTGCCCGGACGAGACGAAAATGGCGGAACCGTCGGTCTCCCCGCCCGAGAACTGAATCGCGTTGTTGCGCAGAACAACGTCCTCGACGGCCAGAGCCGCACCGTTCTCTTGCGAGCGCGGGCTACAGTCCTTGATCGCCACCATTGAAGCGTAGCGGTTGCACACCACCGAACTGCTGCGGATGACGTTGCCCTCGACCCGGTGATGGGCGTTCTTGCGCTCACCGAACCGGCTGTCGGTTCCCAGGGTGATCGCGGTGACGCAGTTCTCGAACACGTTGTCCTCGATGACGCCGTGCTGGACATCGTTCGAGAACGACACCGCCGCCTGAGACGTGCAGCCGTCCTCGTTCGGCTGGCGACCGCTACCGTCACACAGGAACACGTTGTCGGCCACGGTCAGGCGATCAACTGAGGCACCCCAGGCTTTCAAACCGGTGCTTACAACTTCCACCAGGTTGCGCCGAAAGGTAATGTCGTGGCCACCGAAGTAGCGCATCACGAAGCCGCCAATGTCACGAAACTCATTGTCCTCGACCAGCAGGCGGTTGGCGCCAGACGGCATGATCGCGATGTGAGCAGAGCCGCTGGTCGTCCAGTCGCAACCCGGCGCCAGAGTCTCGAAGCGGTTGTGGTGGAGCCACCAGTCGTCGCCTCCTGAGCCCCACGGGAAGGCGACGAACTGAACGTTGCCACCACAGCCGGTCGCCGAGTCGTAGTTGCGGAAGTGGAGGTAGGAAACCTCGACGTTGTCGGGCTTGGGGATGCCGAGGGTCAACGCAACGCTTCTCGTGTTCTCGCCGTCGAGGACGAAGGATTCGTCATCGAGTCTGCCATCGTGATCGGTGTCCCACGCTGTCAGTCGGTTGCGGCGGTCGCCCGATGGGCCTCCCGTATGGACTGTCAGCTGTTCGTGGAACACTCCCCGCCCTCTGCACTCGAAGGGCCCGGCCGCCTCCTGCCAGCGATCGAGACACTCCTGGAGCGTCGCGAGGGGCAGCTGCTCGGTGCCCGGCTGGTTGTCGCCTCCGGCCTCGGCGTCGACAAAGAGGATCGTCCGAACCTCGCCGTTCGGAGGTGCTAGGGCGTCCAGGGCGGAGCCGAGCGACAAGAGCGCCGCTGACAGCGTCAACAAGCGTAGATTCGCTCTGAACCTGGAGCGCCGCGTTTCGGTGGGTGGCCGTGCGCCGCTCTTGGACCTTGGCCCAGCCTGGGTCAAGAACCGGTCTCGTCGAGGAGCCATCGCGTCAGGCTGCGGAGTTCGTCTGATGTTCCCGTCCACGGCACGGTGTGGCGCGTCCCGCGCCCGTCACGGCGCTCCTCGAGCAGCTTTTCGATCTGCTCTTGGCTCCACCCCGCGGTCCCTCGTTTGAGGACGTAGCCGCGTGTACGAGGGGCGCTGATCTCCTTCGTTCCGTCGCGTCGCTCGACCGAGTGGCAACGCTGGCACTTGTGGTCGACGAAGATCTCCTCGGCAGCGGCGGCGGTGCCCGTGGTGGGCTCCTCGAGCGCAGTCAGGGTACTCGCAACGATGGCAACCGCCAAAACGGCGAGGAGGTGGCACAGCTTGCTTCGTCTTGTCACCGCATGGGTCACGAAATCGTTCTCCTACGCCCTCGCGTGCGTCGGGGCGTTCTCGAAAGAAGGCCTGAGGACTCTGGGAAGCCCTTAGTCTACGCGCCTCGACATCGGTTCGCGCCTGCCGGGGAGGTAGCGGCCGGCCTTGCGGGCGACGAACGACCGCTCGAGTCGAGCAGACGATCCGATCTACCAGTTGATTTGACTGTGCCTGAACCCCCCGGCGGCAAGCGACAACGGAACGACCAACCAGGCTGCCCAACCAAGGGCGAGCAATGCGGCGGGCACCCGCAGACCCAGCGGGGGAAGAGAGTCACGCAGTCCGGGTGCCATCGACAAGACGGTGAGCCGAAAGAGGCTCACCGGTGACGTGGACATCGACCACGGCGCAACCCTCGCTCCTCTCGAGCCTGCACCCGTTGGCGCCGCGAGCTCGGAGTGACCGCGACCGCCAACCTCGACCGCCTGCGGTGCCTCGGTGGCCACGAGACCCGCGAGCAGCATGGCATCGATCGCAAACACGAGCACCATCCAGGCAACCAACGCCGCACCAAAAGAACGCAACCGCGTCTGGCCGAGTACTCCAACCAGACAACCCAGGCCGCCACAGACCAGGGCGAGTAACCAGGTCGCCACACACAGCGCGAGGTAGTCGCTTCCACCGTCCCGGCCCCTGACCAGAAGAACCACCAGCGCCGCAGAGCCAAAGGCAACGAGAAAGGCCACCGAGAAGACCACCAATCGCCCCAGACATTTCCCTGCCAGGAGCGCGGTGCGCGAGATCGGCAACAGGAGAAGGGCGAGGAGTGAGTGGTCCTCGAACTCGCCCGCTATGGTTTCCGCACCGGTCAAGAGCGCGAGCAACGGAATCGTCACCCCGAGCACGGCGAGGGCCAGGGGCACCAAATCGTCGAAGGCCGCGATCGCGACCCTGCCCTGGCGAAGCGGCACCAAGATGACCGGCAACCAGGCCAGGACTGCGAGCACCATGAGTGCCCGCCGAACGATCCGGCTGCGTAGAAGCAGGCGCACTTCGCGCCGCGCCACCAGTAGGGCATGGTGAACCTGAAGACGTGCACTGCTCATGGTGCCGCCTCCTCCTGGGCGTCTTGCCCTTCTTGGACGGCCTTCTGTGTCGCGAGAGCAAAAAGCGCCCGACAGGACGATGCAGAGGAATCGAACCGCGCCAACAAGCGACCGTCGTCGAGGACAACGAGGGTGTTCGCTAACTGGTCGAGAACTTCGAACTCGTGACTCGCCACGACCACCGTCGCGCCACCCTGCGCGCGCTGACGCAAGGCCTCGACCACCCGCTCGAGGGTCGCCAGATCGAGCCCGACGAACGGCTCGTCGAAGAGCAGCAGCTCAGTGGGTTCGAGCAGCGCGACGGCCAGCCCCACCCGCCTCCGCCAGCCGCTCGACAAATGTCCAACGCGTCGGTTTTCGACCTCTCTCAGTCCAGCGACCGAACACACGTTTGTGCGCGCTTGCTGGGAGGCGCCGCGCGCCGCACAGGCAAAGCTGAGCACCTCCGCCACGGTGAGGAGTGGTGAAACCCCCGGACGCTCCGGCAAGTAGGCCGTTCCCGGGAGAACCTCTGGCGGCGCCACCTCCTGGGCGCGGAAACGTACCGACCCTTCGCTGGCGCGCACAAGACCAGCGGCCAGGGCGAGAGCGGTCGACTTGCCGGCCCCGTTGGCACCAACGAGCGCGGTCACCTCGCCGGGTCGACACACGAGGTCGAAACGTCGGAGCGCCGGCCGACTCGTACTGCCTAGGAAGCGGTGGGTTACCGCTCTGAACTCGAGTCCCTCACCCATCGAGCGACCGGCGGCTTGTGACCAGGGGGCGAGAGTCCACAGGGCTTTCCTCGCTGAGCAGATTCGACTGCCACCAGTCGAGGAGTGCAAGAAGTGGGCTGGACCAGAACCAACGTGCAGCGGGATAGCGAGCGAGCAGGGCCGAGGCCGTTGTCTCCAGCCGGTAGGGAGTGTCGCCTACTCCATCGCCATTCCAGTCGAATCCCCTGTAGTCGCTCCAATAGTTGCCCAACCCTTCGACTGACCAACGGTTGTCGACCGGACGTCGGGCATAGACCTGCACGACATTGCCATCGAAGTCATTCGCCCAGAGCGAGTTCGCCTCGGAGCCGGCGGTCAAGTAGACACCGACCCCGTTGGCCAAAAGACTGTTCCGGGTGAGGTCGTTATTGGCCGAATTCTCGAGGAACAGACCGCGACCGTTGCGCGCCAGGACGTTCTCTCGAACTGTCGACCCCTCGAGTTGCAGGCAGAGGATGCCGAACCGTTCGTTTTCAGCCGCCCGATTGCCGCGGATCACGTTGTTCATCGAGTACATGAGCGCGAAACCACCGACGGAGCGATCGAAGCGATTGCCGCTCAACTCGTTGCGCTCGGAGTACATGTAGTGAATGCCGTAGCGCAGCCCCTCACCGTTGTTACTTTCAATGCGGTTGTCGTGAGCAAAGGACAGGTAGATCCCGTCCCGTACGTCGACCAGCTGGTTGGCGAGAATCTGGTTGCGGCTGGTGTGCCAGAGGTGGATGCCGTTCCCTCGTCGCTCCCGCTCAGTGCTTCGGTCTCCAGTGATCACATTGCCAACGACCTGATGGCCGCTACCGGCGCGCAGGTAGATGCCGAACGCGCGCGCTTCGATCTGACAGTCGCGCACCTCTCCTCGTTCGACCTCCTCGAAGAGCACAACCGCATCGTCTGCCGACAAGTCGGCGCCCGAGCCGCGAATCGTGAGACCGCAGAGCTGGACGCCGTCGGCGGTCACCCGGACTGTGGTGCCGTGACCCCCGCCATCGATCACGACACCCTCGCCGCCAGAAATCACAAGCCTCTTCTCGATCGTTAGCGGGCCCGGGTGAACGCCGGGCTCGAGCTGCAGGTGATCGCCGTCCTGCGCGTTTTCGAGCGCCACGCCGAGTTCCCCGGGTGCGACTCGAACGATGGCGGAGGTGGCCTCTCCTCTTGTCTCCGCAAACAGACCTTCGGCTGCCAGCCAGGTCAACAGAATCGCGGTCCTCAGGCTAGCCACTTCGAGGTGCCCGCCAGGAAGCGAAAGGCGAGGTCGGTGACGACGCGCTCGTTGCCGGTCAGAATGAGCCCGCCAACCAGAAACAAGAGCGCCGCGCTCACCGCCCGCAAGGCGCGCGTGAACGCCATGCGCCTCGCGAGTGTCGGCTGAATGCGCGCGAAGCCCAGCGCGATCATCATCATCGGCACGGCAATGCCGAGCGAGTACAAGGTGAGGGTGATGAGCCCGGTGTACCAGGAGGTAATGCCGGCATAGACCAGCAGCGGATAGAGCACCGCCCCACCCATGCAGGTGAGACAGGCTGACGACAAGCCCATGCCGACCAGAAACGAGTCGCGGGCCCGCAGGCCCTCGCCGTTGCGGGCGCGCTGCTGGCTCTCGAGCCGCCAACGTTTCAAGAGCCCTCCAGGCCGTGGCCCCGTGGGCTCACCCCGCCGCCTCAATAGAGCAGGAAACCGATCGAGCAGACCGGAAACCCGAAGCGCAAAGTAGAGGATCAAGCTTCCACCGAAGACCTGGAAGATCTCGCCGTACTCGCCGAAAGGTCGCCGGACTCCTTCACCAATCAGGCCCACCGTCGCTCCGGAGACCGCATAGAGCAGGGTGAAGCCCACAACAAAAGCCGTGAGATTCGCAAGGACCTGGCGCTCTCGCCATCGCGCGCGGCCACCCGTACCGATAGAGAACGAACCGCGGGCCGATGGCTCCGAAGCATCGGCAGCGGTCACGGTGCAAGCGATGATCGCGCTGTAGTAGAGGCTGAGCTCGAGGGCGCAGGGAGAAAGCACCACCAGAAGGGCACTGACCAACGCCAGGAACAGCGCCACGCGCACCGCCCAGCTCGTGCTGCCGGTGCCGGAAGTTTCAGGCAGGGGTAGCTGCCACTCGAAACGCCTCACCGGTGTCAGTCCCAGGTTGGTGGCTTCGATCGAGAGGACCCCTTCGCTCTGGCGGAGGAAGAGCTCCCCAACCTGATCGCGAGCCGGAAACAGCACGAGGTAGGCGTTGTGATGCTGCGAGAGGACGATCGGCTCGCTGAGCGACGGGTACCGCTGCCCCGACGGCCCAACGAGCGACAAGGTGTTGGGAAGGTGATGCATGTGCTCGATCGTGCCGGTGTGGGTGTTGAGCCCCACCAGGACCGGCAGCACCGTCTGCGGGTCACGCTCGCCGAGATAGCGCTCGAGTTTTCGGCTCTCGAGGAAACTCGGAGTGACCAGGGTGAGATCGAGGTAGAGGTCGTCAAAGCCCGCACGGTCGGCATCACTTCGCTGCAACTCCGACGGCGGATGGGCAGCCTGAAAGCGCGGAATGAAGACCAGCCCAGCGAGAAACAGAAGCACCATGATGAGCAGTCCGCCGCACACGGCGAGCCAGGCGCCACGGCCCCGCCGGGGGTTCTCTTCTGGCTCGACGGCCGGCGGAGGCTTTTCTGTCCCGGGACCCAGCGGCTCGGAGCGTACAGGTAGAGTCACGGCGCGCTCCCGGCGGCGGCACCGCGGCGGCGCGAGCCGAACAAGAAGCAGGCGGTCATGACAAGCGCTCCCAAGAGTGACCAGCCGCCAGCTCCGAGACTCATCCAGGCGTCGAAGTTCGCCACCTGAACATGCCCCAGGATTGGCGGCGTGAAGTTCTCGACTCCCTCCATGACTTCGTCGGCGCGCTCGTGCCCCATCTGATACAGCCGATACTGGAGAACCGCTGCGGCACAACCTGAAACGGCCAATCCCAGAAGAAGGAGCGCCGCCGCGGCTCGCGGCAACAGACGGCGGGGTGCTCCTGCTGTCAGAAATGCCAGGACGGCAAGCAGTCCGAGCGCCCAGGGCAAAAGGCGCGTTTCGGGACCGTCCAACGGCAAGACGACGCCGACGTACTGGTTGAGGATGTCAATCTCCTGGAGATCACCCTCGATGCGGCCCGCCGACACCGTCACGGAAAGCGCTTCATCACCGCGGTACTGAGGGGCAACCATCTGAGTCCTCCAGAGCGGTAGAAAACAGCTGAGCACAAACAGTACCGCGGCGGTGATCAACCAGGACCGGCCGCCCCTCGCGGCGCGGACGATCCAGGGAACAGGCTCGGAGCTCTCGCTGTCGTTAGCGGCCACCACCGGCCGCCTCACCGCCCGCACTATGCGGCTCGACCAGCATGCGCCCCCTCATCTCGAGGTGAAGCGCCGAGCAGAACCAGGTGCAGTAGTACCAGAACGTCCCCGGCCGATCGGCAACGAACGTCACGTCTCGTGTCTGGCCGGGGTCGAGCGCGACGTTGATGCCATAGGAGTCGATGGCCAGACCGTGCGACATGTCGCGAATGGTCTCGATATTGGTCGTGCGGATCGTCACCGTGTCGCCCTCTTTGACGGTGAACGACGGCAGCCCGTACTTCGAACGAATCGCCGTCATGTAGACCATGACCTCGTTCGGTCCGACCCGCTCGATTCGGCTCTCGCCTTCGGCAACCGCCTCGGGGCTCAACTCCTCGGTCTGGATCACATGCGGCGTCAGATCCGAGGCCAGCATGAACACCGCATCGTGCGGTTCGGGCTCCGCCGGAAACGAGCTCAGAAGGCGCATCTGGCTGCCCGAGATGTCGATCAACTCCTGATTCTCGGGCATCGTCGGCCCGACCGGGAGAAACATGTCCTTCGAGAGCTTGTTGAGAGCCAACAGATACTCGCCGGTGGGATGCATGGTCTCGGCGAGGGTCGCCTGGGTGTGGCCGACGTTGTAGTGTACATCGACACGATCGAGAATGTAGTCCGGATCAGCTGCCACCGCCTTGTCGATGTTCCACTTGACGATCTGCGAGTCGACGAACAGCGACGTGTAGGCGTTGCCTTCTCCGTCGAAGGTCGTATGCAAGGGGCCGAGGCCGACCTCGGCCTCAGCGGCGATCGCCAGGCGCGTGTTCTCCACTTTGTCGATCTGCGAGATGTCGATGATGGTGACCGTCGGCGAGAGTTTTCCCGACCCGATGACGTAGCGGCCGGTCGGGTCGACGTCGCACCCGTGGGGGTTCTTGGGCACCGGAATCACGTAGAGAATCTTAGAGCTCGTCGCGCGCGGATCGAGGACACGCACGCCGTCGATCTCTTCGTACTCGCGGCGATCGAGGGCGTCTTCGGCGGCGCGAATGTCGATCGCGATGATCGCGTCTTCATCGAGGCGAATCATCTCTTCGACGGTCAGCCCTCCCTCGAGGTTGTAGACCGTGGCAAAGGCCCAGCGCCCGTCTTTGCTCGAATCGTTGATGTCGGCATTGCCGGGCAGCAGCACCTCGAACTCGACCGCCAGGCTCTCGGGCTCGAGAAACGCCATCACTGCGCCGTAGCCTTCGTCGTCGGTCTTGTTGCGCGGGATCTCGGCGCGGAACTCACCGTTGACGATGATGTACGAGGTGTCGGGCGACACCACCGCGATCCCGTGGGTACCGTAGAGATTCGGAATCTTCTCGATGGCAGCGGTTTCGAACGTATCGAGCTCGATCCGTGCAATGCGACTGTTGGCCTTGTCGTTGATCCACAGCCAGCGGCCGTCGTAGTCGCCCGCCGTCTCCGAAAGGATCGGGTGATGGGTATCTCCCCAGAACGGACCGCTGGCTCTCAAGCGCTCATAGGTCTCGGTTCCCGGCACGTTGGCGTAGCCGTAGCCGGCGCGCGGTTCGAACACCGGGATCTGGCGCAGGTAGCGACCCGACGGCAGGCCATAGACATAGACCGACCCGCTCTGCCCGCCGGAGAGGAAAGCGTAGTACTTGTCCCACTCGCCCACCGGCACATAGACGTCGGCGGCCAGGTCTCCACTCGGCGCCGCGTGCTCCTCTGGTGGTCCTCCACATCCCGCGAGCGCGAGCACCGCGAGCGCGACGAAGGCCGGGAGGATCCTGGTGCTTGGTTCGTTCATCCCGCAGGCTCCACGATGAGAGTGCCGTTCATGTTTGGGTGTAGCGGCCCGGTGCTGCACTGCGAGGCGCAATAGAAGACAAAGGTACCCGCCTTATCGGCCACAAAAGTCACCGACTTGGGGCGCTGCACCATCGCGCCGTTGATGAACGCCGCACGGTCGTAGCCGTCGATTGCAAAGCCGTGGCCTGCACCAACACCGTTGTCGGTCGGCTGGAAGTTGATCCGCACGACCTGCCCCTCCTGCACACGAATCTCGTTCGGTACGAACTTCCAGTTGCGTTCCAGAAGCTCGACGACCACGTCCGGCTCCCCTAGCGACTCACCCTGAACCGCCGCGGCCGGAGTTCCGGTCGAGGACATCTTGTGCTCCGCGAAGCTCATCACGTAGGCCGCCAGGTCCCAGATCTGCTCGGGCTCGTAGGCGAAGTGAAACGACGGCATGGGCGTACCGTTGTTGCCTGTATGAATCGTGAGCGCAACGTCGGAAAGTGTGTAGCCGCGCTTGAACTGGCCGATCTTGTGGAAGTTACGAGGCAGGAGAGGATTCCCGAAGTCGTCTTCGATCTCGGCTGCCGACGGCCCATCTCCGTAGCCCAGGGCACCGTGGCACTTGTCACAGTTGGCTTCGAGATAGAGCGCCCTACCTCGTTCGATGGCCTCGTCTGTGAGTTCCGGTGGCGAGCCCAGCTCGACGATGTCATCGATGGGATCCTCGAAGTACTCCGAGAACTTCTTGATGTAGTGCACCACCGCCCAACGGTCCTCCTCGCTCAAGAGGAACTGCCATGGCGGCATACCGGTCCCGTGAAGCCCCGCGGAGACCGTTCGAAACAGATCCTGATCCGTGGGCATCTGCTCCTCAGCCGTGGTCTTGAAACGAAACAGTCCGGAGGTAAAGTCGCGTGGCTGGGGCGACATGAAAGGGGCGCAGACTCCCCCGCCTTCACCTCCCTCACCGTGGCAGGCTGCACAGTTCTCGAGGTACACCTGCTCGCCGCGTTCGAGATCAGGATCAGGTGCTTCGACCGCCGGAGTCGCGAGCCCGGTCCACGAAATGCGGGTGCCAGCTGGCTCGGCGGTTCTACCGGTCGACACCGCAGACGGCTCGGCTTCGCAGGCGAGCAGCAAGAGAATCGCCAGCACTGAAAAAACGGCTACAGGCTTCGTCGGCAATCCCAACGCTTCTCTCGGCCGCATGACCCTGAGCTCCTGTGGGCATTGAAGGGAGGTTCTCAACAGGCTAGACAGGTGCCATCGCGGGGGATAGCTGCGGATTCCCGCAGGCAGTCGCAACCGACACCCAAGTCGATCCTCGACCGATCGGGACCACAATCGCCACCCCAGGCGCGAAAGCACCGTCAGGTGAGTCCGCTACGATTCGGCTGACGTGGGCATCGCAGCACCAGTTCAGAGGGCATTGTTGTCCGGGGCTCTATTCTCGTTCGCCGCTCTGTGGACGCTGGTTGCGGGCGTGTCCGCAGCTGAAACCGACACCACCGCGGCACCGCGCACCGCCGCTGGCAAGCCGGACCTCGACGGGCTCTGGGACTTCTCCACCCCGGTGCCACTCGAACGACCCGAAGAGGTGGGCGACCGCGCGCTTCTCACTGACGAGGAAGCGGCGGAGGTCGAAGCGCGCGCCGCAAATGCCCCGCGCGGAGTCTGGTCGGAAGAGACCGCAGGACTTTCTGGCGATCGCCGCACCTCGCTGATCTCAGATCCTCCGAACGGCCGTTTGCCCGCGACTCGTCCCGGCGTGGTGGTTCAGAGACCGGAGGAGGCCCTCGCGGTCTCGGCGCCCGTTCGCATCAAGGTCGGCGGCATCGGCACCGACGGGCCCGAGAACCGCGGGCTCTCAGAACGCTGCCTCCTGGGCTTCAACGCCGGACCGCCGATCGTGCCGGGTTTCTACAACCAGAACCTCCGTATTGTCCAAAGCGACGACCACGTGGTGCTCTTGACCGAGATGATCCACGATGCACGCATCGTTCCCCTCGCCGACTCGCCGGCAGTCGAGCCACTACCGCAGCCGAGGCGCTGGATGGGTACATCCGTCGGCTATTGGGATGGCGACACCCTGGTGGTCGAGACGCTGGGCTGGAAGGACCAAGTCGGCAGTTTTTCACCGACCCCGTTCGCTGCGACTGGATCGGCGCGCGACATGCACCTCACCGAGCGACTACGTCGGCTCGACCGCGATCGCTTGCGCTACGAGTTCACCGTCGATGATCCCGCAACCTGGGAGCGTCCGTTCACTGGCGTGCTCCTTTTGAAGCGCAGCACACAGCGAATCTACGAGTACGCCTGTCATGAGGGCAACTATCCGCTTCGTCACATTCTGCAGGCGGCGAGAGCGCTCGAGAAGGAGGTTCCACCATGAGCTCGGTTCTGCGCCTCCTTAGCGCGATTGTCATCACCGGGTGCATCTTCGCAACCGCTGTCGGCTCGGCACTGCCGGCACAAAGCGAAGACGAGGAGGTCGACTGGACACAGTTCGTCCAGCGAACGACCCTCGACGGCCGGCGACTGCACTACGTCCTGCACCCACAACGAGATGTAGAGGCAACCGCTGCGCACGGACCGGCGATCGTTCTGGTTCCGGGCTGGGCCTCGAACAGCTGGGCGTGGCACAAGCAGAGCCTCACCTTGAGCGACATCGGCCTACCGGTGATCTCGTTTGCGCCGCCGGGTTCAGGGTCCTCACAGGCCCCTCCCGACCCGCTGACCACCTACACGCTCGACTTCCTGGTCGACGGCGTCAAGAAGGTTCTCGACCACAGCGGCCACCAGCGAGCGATCGTGATGGGTCACTCCAACGGCGCAGCGGTGGCGCAGCGCTTCTATCGGCGCTTCCCCGAGAAGACGGCCGCCATCGTGTCGATCGACGGCGCCCTACAACCGCTGCTCGAACAGGCGACAGTCGAGCAGATGGTCGAGCCGCTGCGCTCCGACTCCTGGCGTGAATTCGTCACCCAGATGATCGGCTCGATGCAGACCAGCGCACTTACCGAAGACGAGCGCCAGGGCCTCGTGACCATGGCGACCCACTACGGCCCCGAGATCCTGGTTGCCACCGCCCTCACCGCCGCGGACCCTCAGATGTGGGGCGACGAACCGATTACGGTACCCGTTCTGGCGATCAAGGCGAAGCAACCGACCTGGTCGGCTGCCTACGAAGCAGAGGTACGCGCCCTGGCACCAAAACTGGACTATCGGGTCTGGGAAGGAGTCGGCCACTTCATCCAACTCGAACGACCCGATGAACTCGAGGCGGCGCTCAGGGAGTTTCTCGTCGACTACGAGTTCATCGAGGGCAACCCGAACTAGCTCGCCGAAGAGACGGTGAGTCGCCGGGTTGCTACGATTCCTGGATGGCGACGAGATCTTCGGGCGGACAGTTCCGGGCGTGCCGAGCACGGCGCGCCGTGCTCGTGGGGGCGACCATCCTGCTGGTCGCCGGCGGACCTTCAGGTCTCGGCGCGCAGGCTTGCGATTTCCGCTCGCTCGCCTCTCCGTGGCCCGGCTGGGTTCCCGACTGGCCCGGGCAGGGCCGAAACGCCAACGGCAAGACGTCATTTCGAGTCTTCGCCTCCGGGTCAGAGATCGAGAACCTCCACGTCGAGACACTCGACGCCACCGCAGTCGTGCTGGCGTGGTCGACGGCGGGCGACACCGACTCGGCGGTCGCCTGGTCGTCTGAGCCCACGGGCTGCGAAGTCGGCTTCCAGCGCAGCGGCGGCCGCCAGCTCCACCGCATGGTCCTTGCACCGCTTGCCCCGAACACGACCTACTGGGCGACGGTGCGGTCTCGCGACGAGAACAGCCAGGACACTGAACAGATCTCATTCACCACGCCTCTGCGATCGCCAGCCACCACCCTCAGCTCGTGCCAGGCGATCACCGAGCCCGGCAGCTACCGGGTCGACAGGAACCTCATCGCACCCTGCACCTGCTTCACCCTCGGCGACGTAGAAGGGGTTGCCATCGACTTCGACTGGCACACCATCCGCTACGCACAGTCAGATGCAGCGAACGAGTGCCACGCCGTCGAGGTGAGCTACAACACGCGCGATGTCGCAATGCGTAACGGCGTCCTGGTGCAAGGCGACGCCGGCGGCGCAACCTACAGCGATGCGATCTTCAACAACTCAGGTGCCGAGATGCTCTTCGAGCGCCTGTGGATCCACGTCTCGAAGTCGGACGCTTCGGGGATCAGGAGCATCTTCTCCAACGGCACCATCGCCCGCGACCTGATCGTCGCTTCCGAGGTTCCACACGTGACCAACCGTCACTACCCGGGAAACGCCGGGTTGTTTCTCAGCGGTTTCCGTACCGATGACAGCGATGACGCCGCCGACCTCTTCTCCATGGAGGTCCACGACAACTTCCTGTTCGGCTTCCCGCAGTGGGGGATCATTCTCTTCGGTGGTAACCCGCGCAACACCGCGCCACCCGCCGGCGCCCTGCGCGAGGTCTACAACAACCACCTGTTCGGCAACATGATTGCCTCGAACGGCTACGGCATCGCCGCCTACATCAACCGCGTTGCGATTCACCACAACGAGATCAGGCCGCCCTACAACGGGCGCGGCATCCACCTCACCCACACCGGCTCCACAGTCACCAAGAACATCGTGCAGACGCTAGAGCGCATTCAAGGCGATCCGGCCGAAGGCTACGTCGACTATTCAGACAAGCACGACGACGCGTCACCCCACGGCGCCGACGTCTGCGAGTGGCTTCCCGGCCACGGCATTCGCGTCGAAGACGGACGCTACGCCACGATCACCGCCAACGAAGTCCTGGTCGAGACCCTTCCGCGGGTCACCCTGGGCGCCGTCGGCCTCGACGTGAGCATCTACCCCGAGAACGGCGGACCACTGTCGGGAAGCCAGGTCAACGCCTCGAACAACCATTTCGTCGCCTGTCGAGCCGAGGGCATGATCTCCTGCCCACGGGAGATTCCGATCTTCGCCGGTTGGTACTGGGGTGAGGCGCCGCTCAGTGCCGGTACGGTCACCGGAAACCGCTTTCAATCGAATGCCACACCCCTCGAAATCGAACCGGGGCTCGCCAGCGCATCGGGCAACACGCTGGTGAGCGAGAATTGCATCGTGCCCATCATGTCGAGCGGTTTCGAGACCGGCGCGCCCGACCGCTGGAGCCGCACGGTTCCGTAGCACCCACAACTCCGCAGCGCTTTTTCACAGCCACGCCGCTCGCACCCGCGAACGCGAACGAACTGCGTGGTTCATGATCTATCGCAGCCACTCCTCCCGAAATCGAACCGGGGCTCGCAGGCGCATCAGGGCAACACCTTGGTGAAGAAAACCGCATCGTGGCCATCATGTCGAGCTGGTCGGAAGCGGTCGCCGTCCCGTCGCGGCGAACACGCGCCCGCCGTGAATGTGCGGCGAACCCGCGAGGAACTGGAGCTCGAAGTTCTCTGAGCAGGCCTCGAGGGGCTCCCAGACCTTGCGGCGGAGATCGGCCCGCGCAACGAGCTCCACCCAGAGTGTCTGCGGAACGCGCTTCTCGGCCCAGACGTCCATGATCAGAAACTGACCCCCGGGACGCAAGAAACCGAACATCTTCTCGAAGACCGACTCCCAATCTGGCAGGACGCACAAACCGAGAAAGCTCACCACGTAGTCGACCTGACCCACACCAGAGGTGGTCGTCCTCAGGTGTTCTCGCTCGATCGTGCGCGCGTCAGCCTCGATGAGCGCGACCTTCTCCTGCCACCCGCAACGCGCTACGCGACGCCGGGCACGCGCGAGCATGCCGGCCGATCCATCGATTCCGATGATCCGTGCCTCGTCGCCGAGCCTTTCGAGCAACTGAGGAAAGGCCTGACCAGTTCCGCAAGGTAGATCGAGCACGGTTGTCCCGACACCAGGGTCGAGACGGGTAACAGCCTTGTCGCGGTACGACCGGTAAACGCGCTCGGTTGCCAGGTCGTAGCCATGCGAAAAGTATTCGTACCAGCCCATCGCCAGATCATCTCCTGTTCCATCTCCTTGACCGAGCCACGCTTGCTCGAGGTCTCCCCCGCTGGAAGAATTCAGCCACTCTCACCCGAGGGTAACTGAGCGCCGGGCTCAGATCCTTGGATCCGAGAAACGATTTGACCACCACCAATCTACAAAGAATGCGCTTGCCGGGTTGCCTGAGCGTGCCCATCCTGGTTCTCCTCCTGGCCGGACTGGTCGTCCTCGCCGTTTCGCCGGGCTTGATCCTCAAGCGGGCACGAGAGGATGTTCGTGATGTTCCGCTGGCGAGTTGGGAGTCGCCGTACCCAACCAATGAGCCCTCGCGGGCCGAAGCGCCGAAGGCGTCTCCGAAGTTCCCGAGCGACCGCATGAGCGCCGAAGAGGCGCCCGACTTCGAGCCCGATCCGCGCTGGGTCCCGTCCGGAGCCCTCGCTGGCGGGAAAGGTATCTCCCGGGTCGTAACCCTACCGACCAGGTCGGGCAGCGGCTTCAGACTCACGATCGAGTACGAGAACGAGCATTTGCTCGAAGTTCGTGATCCCAAGCCCGACAGCTTCCAGCAACCCCTCGCCTACGACAACTACCGCACCAACCGGCCAACCGGACTCGTTCGCGTCGAGGGGCTCGAAGAGAGCGAGGGCGAGCGCCTCGCCTTTGCCGTCCGTTGGCGAAGTGGCAAAGGCGAGACCTATCTCATCCAGAGTCATGACTCTCGCGCTCGCTCGGACGAGCGAATCTGCCCGTGGTTACGGGAGCGGAGAAAGAGTCACCCCGAACCTGGGCGCCGCTGGCCGCTCCTCAGTGACGCGGCGGCATTGCTGTGCGGTGCGCGCCGCGTAGGCAACGGCGTCTACGACCTCCGTGCAACGATCGACTTCACCGCCAACCTGGCTGCCGACCCGAAGAAGGCCCTACCGCCCGCCGAGGCCCTGCCGCCCTATCGAGGGTCTCCAGCTGAGGCCCCACCACGGCCACCGCCACCCGCCGAGGCGCCTGTTGCGAACGCTGGAGACGCGCGCCCCTGGCTCTTGATCGCGACGCTCTACTCTGGTCGTTCTGGGACCAGCCCAACCGTGAGAATCGAAACCCGCGTCGGCGACCTGGTCATCGACGACCTGGAAGGCGATGGGGCCGGACCAAAGCTGCGACGCTTCGAGCCCTACGATCAATTGACAGGCCGATTCATCGTGCAGGGAACAGCCCCTGGAGAGTCAGGCCAGCCGCACGGAGTGGCGCTCGGCGCCATGTGGCTCGATCAGCAGGTCGCGGTACGGATGTTGAAGAGCCAGGGCCTTCCCAACCGGCCCTATCTCTGTGCGCAGCCGGCGATCGACTTCGATGAGCAGCTCCTGAGGTCTCCGGACGTGGACACCCTGGCGACCCTTCTCTGCGCCAGTCAGTTCTTCCCCGACGGCGAGTACGACCTGAGTGCGCTCCCGCAGTTTGGAGTCTCTGGTGCGGGGACGCCCTGATCAAGCGATCCGCTAGAGTGCGTTTCCATGTCAGCTGACGAGAAACCACAGGAATCCTCCGCACGCCGCGGGCTGTTCGCGCGCTTTCTGGATGCGGTCGAATGGCTCGGGAATCTCCTCCCCCACCCGGTCACCCTCTTCTTTCTCATCTGTGTTGCGATTCTCCTGCTTTCGGGAATCGCCGGGCACTTCGAATGGCAGGTCGAGGACCCTCGTCCAGTCGGGTCGAGCGGGCGCTCGGAAGACGGCATGATCAAGGCGGTGAGCCTGCTCAACCCCGCGGGGCTCCGGCGCATCGGAACCGGGCTGGTGACCAACTTCACTTCGTTTGCACCACTCGGCACGGTTCTGGTCGCGCTCCTCGGGGTCGGGGTCGCGGAACGCTCGGGACTGCTCGCCGCGGTCGTGCGCAGCATGGTCCTGGGGGCACCGCGCAACTTGCTGACGGTGGTCGTGGTGTTTTCGGCAGTGGTCTCGAACACGGCGTCCGAAATGGGCTACGTGGTCTTGATCCCGCTCGCCGCTGTGGTCTTTCACTCGGTAGGGCGCAATCCGCTCGCTGGACTGGCTTGTGCGTTCGCGGCAGTTTCGGGTGGCTACTCCGCCAACATTCTGATCGGCACGGTCGATCCCCTGCTTTCGGGCATCACCACCGAAGCAGCGTCGCTGATCAATGAAGGCTTCGCCGTGGGTGGTGAGCTCGAGATCCTGCCGACGGCGAACTACTACTTCATGTTCGTCAGCACCTTCATGATCACTCTGATCGGCACCCTGGTGACGGTGAGAATTGTCGAGCCCAAGCTGGGGCCCTACGACCCTTCGAATGCCGAGGAAGGCATCGAAGATGCGATCGGCGACATGGGTGCCCTTTCGGCGGTTGAAAAGCGCGGTCTCAAGGCGGCGAGTCTGACGATCCTGGTGATGATCATTGGGCTCTTGTTCTTGACTCTGCCCGAGAACGCCTGGTTTCGCGACCCGGCGGTCAACGAGTCGTTGGTGCAGGACCTGCGACCGATGTTGCGCTCGGTCGTGGCGTTGATCTTCGTCTTCTTCATCGTTCCGGCGATCGTCTACGGTCGCATCACCGGCTCGATGAAGAACGACCGCGACGTGATCGACGGCATGGCCAAAGCGATGAGCTCGATGGGTCTCTACCTGGTCCTGGTGTTTTTTGCGGCGCAGTTCGTGGCGTTCTTCAGGTGGACGAACCTGGGCACCATCACTGCCGTCGCCGGCGCGGATCTTCTGCAGAGCTGGAACCTCACCGGGCCGCTGGTGTTCGTGCCGTTCATCTTGATGTGCTGCTTCGTGAACCTGATGCTCGGTTCGGCGTCGGCACAGTGGGCGGTGACCGCACCGATCTTCGTCCCCATGCTGATGACCGTCGGCTACAGCCCGCAGGTCATCCAGGCGGCTTACCGCATCGGCGACTCGACCACCAACATCATCACGCCGATGATGAGCTACTTCGGCTTGATCCTGGCGTTCGCCATGCGCTACGACAAGAAGCTCGGCATCGGCACTCTGATTGCCACGATGATTCCGTACTCGATCACCTTCCTGCTCGCATGGATGGTGCTCTTCTACGTTTGGGTGTTCGTGTTCGGTCTGCCGGTGGGGCCGGGAACACCGACGTACTACTCTCCGGGGGGCTAAAGTCCCGACGGCTCAGTTTGAAAGGAGTGGCGCAATGACAGTGGCCGGGGGCACGCTTAGAAAGCACACCTTCTGTCGAGTCTGTGAACCGGCCTGCGGCCTGGTGGCGACGGTCGAAGACGGCGAGTTGGTCAAGCTGCGCCCAGACAAAGACCACCCGGTCACGCGCGGATTTGCCTGCCACAAAGGCCTCGCCGGCCTGGACATCCATCACGATCCGGACCGCGTCAACCATCCCCTGAAGCGCACCGCCAACGGCACCTTCGAGCGCATTTCGTGGGAGCAAGCGCTGGCGGAGATCAGCGAGCGACTGCGCACCATCGTCGACACCTCGGGGCCGGAAGCGGTCACCGCCTATGTGGGCAACCCCTCGGCGTTCAACTCCCTGGCCCGGCCTGCGATCTCGCGCTTTCTCGGCAGTCTCGGAGTGCGTGAGACCTTCACCTCCGGCACCCAGGACTGTATGAACAAGTTCGCCGGCAGCGAGGCAGTCTTCGGCTCGAGCACCATCCACCCGATCCCCGACCTCGAGCACACTGACTATCTACTCATCCTGGGAGAGAACCCGGCCGTCTCGCACATGAGCTTTTTGGGTATCGCCGATCCGATGGCGGCTCTGCGGCGCGCGAAGCGGCGCGGTGCGACGATCCGCTTCGTCGATCCTCGGCGACATGAGTCGGCGAGGCCTTCGGTTGGTGACGTCATCCGAATCAAGCCCGACACCGACCTCTACTTTCTGGCAGCCGTCATCGGAGAGATCGATCGCACCGCGGGGTTCGACAAAGAAGCGATCGAGAAACACGGCGCCAACATCGACCAGCTGCGCGAGTTCATCGCCCGCTTTCCGGTCGAGCGGGCCAGCCGCATCACCGGTATCGAAGCAGACGAGATCCGGCGCGTCGCGGCAGGGTTCGCAGCCGCGCCGCGTGCGTCGGTTCACATGTCAACCGGCGTCAACATGGGGCGCCAAGGGACGCTCTGCTACTGGCTCCTCCACATGCTGAGCTTTGCAACCGGCAACCTCGACCGGCGCGGCGGCAACGTACTCTCGGAGGGTTTCTACCTGAGCGCCAAAGCCGGCCGCGCCGACGCCTCGAAGAACCGGCGCACCACCCGCTGGGGCGAGCTGCGCAACGGTCCACTGCCGGGCAACTTGATGGCGGAGGCGATCCTCGACTCCGAACAGCCGATGCGAGCGATGTTCGTCGTCGCCGGCAACCCGGTGCTCTCGATCGCCGGCGAGGAAGAGCTACAACGCGCCTTTCTATCGCTCGAGCTCCTGGTGTGCGTCGACATTTATCGCAGCGCAACGGGTGAGCTGGCGGACTATGTCCTGCCCTCTACCGACATGTTCGAACGTCCTGACATCACACTCGCGGGCCTCGGCCTTCAACACCAGCCTTACGCGCAGTGGACCGATCGCGTGGTCGCACCGCGTGCGGAGCGGCGCGAAGAGTGGTGGATTTTCGAGGCCCTGGCGCAAGCGATGGGGCTGGACTCTCTCCTCGATCTTTCTGAGGAAGAGCAAGAAAGACGGCTCTGGGGCCGCTTCGAGCACATGCTCACAACCCGCGGCCAGAGCCTCGAGGCGCTCTACACCCCGCCACACTGTGTGACCTACGGTGACCACCAGCCGGGGCGCTTCTTCACCCAGCACATCCAGACCGAAACTGCGAAGGTCGACTGCTGCCCTCCGGTCTTCGAAGAGGCTCTAAAGCGCGCTCGGAACATTGCCAGAGAGCTCGAAGAGCGCCCCGAAGACGTACTCCTCCTGATCACGCGACGCGACAAGTACAGCCACAACAGCTGGTACGCCAACCTGCCAAAGCTCCGCCCTGACAACCACAACACCACCTACCTCTACATCCACCCTGTCGATGCAAGTGAACGCGGACTCAGCGAGGGAGCGCTGGCGAAAGTCGAGAACAGCGGCGGCAAGATCACTGCGACGGTTCGCTTCGACGACGACCTGATGCGGGGCGTGGTTGCAGTGCCCCACGGTTGGGGGCACCAGAAGGCCCCCGGCATGCGCGTCGCCAGCCAGTTTCCAGGTGACAACGTGAACCGCCTGCTTCCGCGTGGCCCCGACAGCTTCGAACCTCTCTCGAGCCAGGCACACATGACCGGCATCGAGGTCGCGGTATCAGCAACAACCTAAACCTCCCGAGGAACAGCCGCATGATGCACTCAACGACTCTTCTGATGGCTCTTCTCCTGGCCCTTCCAGGAGCAGCCGACGACAGCGCCAACCGTGACTGGCCCGAGTGGCGCGGCCCCGAACAAAACGGCGTGGCCTCCGTGGGTGAGCCGCTCCCCGCATCTCTGGCTCCGGACGCGGCGCGCTGGACGACCAACATTCCCGGCGAGAGTACGTCGACCCCGATTGTCGTGGGTAACCAGATCATCCTGACGTCGCAACTCGGCACCGCGCCGCTCGCCCAGGCTCGCGACGGTGAACCGCGCATGGGAGACGACGAAGTCACCTTTGTGGTGCTAGCCCTCGCCCTGGAAGACGGCCGCGAGCTGTGGCGCTACTCCTTGCGCTCGGACGGGGTCCTGCCTTCGGTGCACGTCAAACACAATCTCGCCAGCCCCAGCGTGGTCTCGGACGGTGAGCGCCTGATTGCCTGGTTTGGCACCGGCCAGCTGGTCAGCTTGACGCTTTCCGGTGAGCTCGAATGGCAGCGCCACCTCGGGCGGGAGATCGGGCCATTCGAAGTGCGCTGGGCGCACGGTAGTTCACCAGCGCTCGACGCCGACCGCATCTTCCTGCTTTGCGACCACGCGCCGCAGAGCTACCTGCTGGCGGTGGACAAGACCTCGGGTGAAACCTTGTGGAAGGCCGATCGCGGAAGCGGCAAACGGTCCTATTCGACGCCGCTGGTGATTCCACGCGGCGATAGCACCGCGGTCATCATCAACTCCAATGAGGCGATCGAAGCCTACGACCCACAAAGCGGCGAGGTGTTGTGGAAGGTCGGGCAGCCCATCCGCGTCCCGGTGTCGACCCCGGTGTGGCACGACGGCATCCTCTACAGCAGTCGCGGCTATCGCAGCGGCCCCTACCTGGCGGTGCGTACCGGCGGTTCAGGCGACGTCTCAGACAGTCACCTCCTGTGGAGAAACAAGACTGGGGCGCCGTACGTCTCGTCACTGCTCTACTACGACGGGCTGGTCTACATGGCAACCGAAACCGGAGTCGCCTCGGCGATCGACGCGGCGAACGGGGAACTGGTCTGGCGAGAGCGACTCGGCGGTGACTTCTCTGCCTCACCCTTCGCCGCAGACGGCAAGATCGTGCTCGCCAACGAAGAAGGCGAACTGTTCGTGATCAAGGCTGGGCGAGAGTACGAACTCCTCTCGAAGACCGAGTACCCCGAGCGCATCATGGCCTCACCTGTGCACGCCGGAGGCACCTATCTGATTCGCACCGACTCGAAGCTCTACGCCTTCTGAGCGCGGGCTCGAACGACGCGGTCAGACCAGCCCACCGAAAACGCTGTTGCGGGGTCGACGACCACCTCGGTGAGCGGCCCCCAGCCGCGGCGCATGATCGATCCGGCAGTCTCCCGAGCGATGCCGGCGCTGGCCGCCGCTACGTGCGCTCTTCGGACGAGGACGTTCTCGAGCCGTGTCTCCTCGCCTTCGAAGTAGAGGTCGCGGGCGCCGAAAAGGTGCAGGATTTCGTGGGCAACGACCTGCGCCTCACTGTTCTCGGCGCAGACACAGTATTCGCGCGCGCCGTTGTGCCGCGCCTGGCGGGCATAAGAGCGGTGCTCGACATGGCTGAGGACCACCAGGAAGAACTCGCGACCCGGCCGAGCACTCCAGATGGGGAGCCGCATCAGCTTCTCATCGAGCAGCCTCAACTGTCGGGGCGAGGGCAGGTCGTCGGCGCGCCGGGCCTGTAGTTTGCGAAAGGGAACAACGAGCGGTTCACCGGCCGACTGAAAGCGCAGCTGCCGTCCATAGCGCTCGGCTTCCCGAGTGAGGTAGCCAAGCCCCTCGGCCAGCCGCTCCAGCTTCTCGGTTTCGTCGGCCACACATCTGTTGCGGCCGACCAAGAAGACGACACGGTAGTCGATCTCGCCGACCAACCGTCCGGCGGTCCCGACGTCGCGGCGGGCGCCGAAGAACGCGTCGAGATAGCTCTGTTGCATCCAGCGATAGGTGAGCCAGCCCCAGGCGGGGAGGCTCACCACGAGCGCTGCGAGAGCCACCGGCCACCCCACGGAGACAGCGAGAGCGAGACTCGCCACCACGAAAGCGACGAGCTGTCGACGTACCCGGCGCTGCCGGCGCCCCTGGCCCGCGGCGCCGAAGACCTCGAGCTCGCTCGCCTGCAGCTCGCGGTGGACACGATCAAAGGGCGACTCTGACTTTGGGTGAGAGGTCGTCATCGGCTGGTGTACGGGCCGGAAAAGAGGGCCATTCGGATCGGGAGAGACTAGAAAAAAAGGTTTTTGGGGCTACTGAGCCCGAAAAGGAGGCGAGCTGTAACAAACCGTCTCCATCTCGGAAGGAGTTTCTACGCGCGCCGATTCTCCGCAACAGCGCGGCGTTCGGAGCCCTTCACCCGCCGAAGTTTCCTGGAGCCACTTCTCATGTTCTCGATTCAAAACCCCGGCCTTTCTTCGATCACACGAGTCGGCATCACATGCCTTCTTTCGGTCCCGTTCGCTTTCTTGATCGCGTCGCCAGCAACGGCCCACGAGAACTCGAGCACCTCGCGTCAGGCACACCTGGACGGCCTGGTCGACTTTCGCGTCGTCCATGCCGGTAAGGGCTCCGGCTCGATCACCGAGACCCGCAACGGCTCCACCGAAAGGACCAACGACCGTCCCTTCACGTCGCCGCACAGCAACATCTCGGGCGCGACCAGCACCGGCTCAGTGGTCAGCGACCTGGCCTTCGCCGTCGGTCGCCGTCACATCGTGCAGGGCGTCACCAGTGCCGGCGGCACAGCGCCTACGTTCCGTATCTACTCGAAGGAGAACAAGACGTTGATCGCGGTCCTCGAGATGGACGATCTGGCGATTTCGAACGCCTGCCTCCAGGACTCTGCTGGCACACCCCTGGCGGCCTACGACCACCTTCGCGATCGCTTCGTACTGGCCACGATGGCGCGTGGCTTCAAGATCTGCCTGTTCGCGGCAGAGGACGCCAGCCCGGTCACCACGCGCTGGTTCAACTACACCCTCGAGACGGAAGCAGAAGATTTCACCCTGCCCCGCATGACGGTGTGGGACAACGCGGTGGTGATCAGTACCGGCACGCCCGACCCGACGGTCTACATCCTCGAAACAGCCCAGGCAATCCGTGGCGAGCCCATGTCGTGGTTCGACTTGAGCTGGCCCGACGTGCCGGGAATGGCAGGCACCTGGGGCGCGCTGTTCACCGTTTCGAACCTCACCGGCGACACGGCCGATGGTCGCAACATGACTCTCGTGCGCATCATCGACGAAGAGCTCACGCCCCACGACAGGCACGAAAACTATGACCTGCTCGAGGTCGTCGACGTGCGCGCCAACTGGCACGACGGAAGCGTCAGCTACTCGAACCCCTACCGCATCAAGACCTACGAGTTCCGCTCGAAGCTCTGCGACGCCAACGGGCAGTGCGTTCTCCAACCACACGGCGAGCCGCTGTATGCCAACGAGCGCGTCCTCTCGGAGCTTTCCTACCGCCGCTTCAGCCATCACGAGAGTCTTGTAGGTTCGTTCACCGTCGACTGGAGTGCTGGCTACGATCTACCCGGCATTCGTTTCTTCGAGTTGCGTCGCGAATCCCCCACGGCAGACTGGGAGCTACACTTCGAGGGTATCCACAACAGCCAGGAGAAGGACCGCTTTCTATCGTCGATCGCCTTGGACCAGTACGGCAACCTGGCGATGGCCTACGTCGAGAGCGGCCTCCAGTCGTATCCGAGCCTGGCGTACGCCGGCTGGCAAAAATCGTCCCAGCTGGGTTATGCCTTCGTAGGCAACCGCACGATCGGAGCCGGCGGCCAACCATCGCCTACGCCCTGGTTCGGGCGCTTCACCCACCTCGAGGTCGACCCGATCGACCAGTGCCTCTTCTGGGTGACCGGCCAGTACCAGAAGAACCAGAACTGGGCGACACGCATCGCTTCGTTCAAGCACCCGCAGTGCAAGCGCGAGATCTTCGCCAGCGACTTCGAGAGCGGCATCGCGGGCTGGTCGGGGGGTATGGGCCGCTAGTACCCCGTACCATTGAAACGGATGGTGGCTGAGCGGATGATCGTGCTCGAGATCAAGGCGTCACGACGCAGGCATATTGGTGATCTGTCGAGGAGTGACAACACAGAGATCGAGCGCGAGGACCGCGCAGACGCTGTGCGTTTCAATGGTACGGGGTACTAGGAGCGCGCGCCTTTCTCAGGGTTTGTCAGGCCGCGTTGCAACCAACGGCAGCGTCGCCTCGTCATGACAGAGAGAGGTACCGCCCCTGGAAACCACGAGAACCACACTCCGCCCGACGCTCGAGCTCTACGGCAAGCGGCTGCAAACGCCCGGCGCGCGATTCTGGATCTTGTGTGCTACCGCGCTGGTCGTGGTGATGGCAACCGCTGAGGCGGCGGCGTGGGGTCTACGTCGCCTCCTTCCTTGCCCAGGACCAGGCCACCCGGGTGGTGGCCGCGCTCACCGTCGCCCTGTCGGTCTTCGCCGTCATCTGGATTCTCGACGCCACCTTCCTGACCCTCGACACCAAGCGAGCACACTACGACGAAGCTCTGCGACCGGAGGCCCCCGCGAACGCGACCTTCGAGCGAGCTCGCTTCTGGGCCGGCCTCCTGGGCCGACTGGGCCTGGTCCTCGGCTCGCTCTACCTCTCGGCGCCGTTCGTCGCGCAGTGGTCTTCCGGACTGACGTGGATTCTCGGATCGCGGCTCAGAACTCCGAGCAGATCGCTACACAGCGAACGGTTCTGGCGCAGGGTTTCGAATCAGAGATCGAGGCGATCAAGGCGCTCAGCCGCGACGTCGAGCGCCAGCGCATTGCCGAGGCCGCCGGCCTGGGACCCTCCGGGCGTTATGGGCGCGGGCCGGCCGTCCGAACGATCGAACTGCGCCTCGAAGAACTCCGCCAGGAGACCGAAGAACGCCGGAGAGCCCGCGAACAGGCCCTCGCCGAGTACGACCGACTCACTCCTCGAGAGGCGGATCAGCGCTACGGCCTGGGCCTCTCGGGAAACGGACTGAGGGCCCGCGGTGTCGTCCTCGACGAGATTCTCGAGGAGGACTCCCACCGCCACGCCGAAACAGCCATTCGCGCCTTCCTGGCCTTCCTGTTCCTCGCTCTCGTCATCCTGAAGCTCTTTCAGCCTCGGAGCGTCGAGATCTACTTCAGCGAACAGCTGCAGAGCCTCTACGATCGCTATCTCGCCGGCGCCTTCGATGGGTTGCTTCCCGATCTCGAGCGCTCGAGCGGCCCTCTTCCAATGGACGCACTTTGTTTCGAGGCATGGTGCCTCAGCACCTACGGCACTCAACGCATCGACGAGAGCGAGCAGCATTCCCGAGCCAGGAGGGCCGCACGGCACGAGGAGCGGATCGCGTCACTGCGCCGGGTCGCCCAGGACACAAGCAACGAGCTCGAGCCGCTCAGACAGCGACGCAGAAAGCGCAACACCAGAATCGGCGAGCTCGGCGTCGAGCTCGAACGCCTCACTCGCGAGGTCGAAGAAGGCCACCGGAGGCTCGAGCGGCAGTGTCGGCGACTTGCCGCGATCGAAGACACGCTTCGAAACGGCGAACTCAACGACAACGCCTTCCAGTCCGCCGCCCGCATCCGCCAGGAGATCGTGGAAGCCAGCGACGAGCTCGCCAGGAGCCTACGCAGTCTGCAATCCGAAGAGGCCCGCCTGGCGCGTGAACGGGAGAGTCTGATCTCGCAACAGAGCGACCTCGAGCAGGAGCTTGCCGGAGGCCAGAGCCTGCTCCATGAGATCGAGTCGAGAATCCGAAGCGCCCGCCAGGACTGGATCGATCGGGAAGCCCCCGAGCTCGCGGGAGCGCGAGAGCCGAATGCCAGTGACGGCGCTCGCGGTCTGGCCCAGAACGGCCCGATCGGCCCGGTGGCGTTGGAGCGAGATTCTCGACTTTCCATGCAACCGAGACCACGGCAGACTGGTATGGACCACAGAGAGTGATCGCCGCTTGCCGAAAGAACCGCCTTCTCGGGCCTTCTCGAAACGACCACATCCGCACCGATGACCGCTGACAACACCCTGGCGCTACCCATCCTCAATGGCCTGGCCAAACTGGCCCTAAGGTCGTCCGGCCCCGCGGCATCGATCTATGCGCTGGCGGACGAAGACCTCATGCAACGCGTCGCCACCGGAGATCAAGACGCTTTTGCCGTTCTCTATCACCGCTTCGAGCGCCCAGTGTTCAGTCTCATCTTGCGCATGACCCGCAATCGCGCGGTCGCCGAAGAACTCCTCCAGGAAGCCTTCACGCGCGTGTGGTTGGGCGCCGACAGCCACGACCCTGCGCGAGGTGCGACAAGATCTTGGATCTTCGCGATTGCGCTCAACACGACGCGCACCGAGCTCGGTCGCAAGCGCTACAGAACCCGACACGTTGCAATAGACGATCTGACGCAGGATCTCGAGGGCGAAGGCGCATCGGAGCTCGGACGCCGTGTCGAGGATGCCGAGCACGAACAGCTGGTTGCCGATGCGCTTCGTACGCTGCCCGACTTCATGCAGGAGGTCGTGATCCTGCGTTGCAGCCGTGAAATGACTTTCGATGAGATCTCGCAGCTGACCAGAACCCCGACCGGCACCCTCAAATCGAGGTTTCATCGCGCGGTCAAAGCGATCCGCCTCGCCATCGAGGAACGGCAAAGGCCTCAATCTGGCGGGCGGGGGTGGTCATGAACGCCGGCAGGCTCTCCTGCCGACACGATGTGTCTGAGCAAGCGCTGTTCGAGATTCACTTCGGCGAAGCGCCCGACCCGGACTCAGGCCAGCTGCTCTCCCATGTCGATGAGTGCGCCGCCTGCGCGGCCTTTCTCGCCGAACTTCAGTGCCTGGAACTTGCCGTCGGATACGGCCTGGACGAGACTCCTCCGGCGCTCGGCATGGAGCGCGTGCTCGCCCGGGTCGATGAGCTCGATCTCGGCCGAGCCCACAGGGCCGCATCGAACCAGCCCTACCCGCTACGATCGCTACTGCCCAGCCTGGCCGTCATAGCCCTCGGCGCCGTCGCCGCCTACAAAGGGGGCCTTCTTGGCGCCGTTTCCTTCTTCCTCGCTGGCACGCTCATCACTCTCGCGATTGCCCCGGTTCTCATCCTCGACTCACAGCGGAGAGCGTCATGAGCAGAAAGAAGCAACTGATTGCAAAACTGGCCCGCTTCATCGGAGGCGCAGCCCTCCTGGCGCTCGCCGCCGCTCTCCTGGGTCTGGTCCTCGAGCAGGTCGAACGCGCCCGCTGGTTGGACAGAAGGCAAGACCATCGTGCGCAGATCTTCGAGCAATCACAGGCGTATCTCACCGAACTCGCCACCACCATCGACTCCGTTCCCATCGATCCAAGGTTTGCAAGTGAAGTCGAGGCGCGGTACTTCGAGGAGTTCGACAACGGTCCGATGGCCGTCTGGGCGATGGCCACCGATGGAACATTTCTCTTCGGCGTTCCGCGTGAGACCTTCAGCCGAATGAACGCGATCTACGACCGAGAAATCACCCCGCGCCTCGAGGACGGCGTCTTCTTCGATCGCCAGACGTTCTTTCTCGGCCACCTCGAAGGCGGCCAGGCGTCTCTGGCACCCGGAGAGTTGAGCACGCTCGTCATCGAGCAGGCCGAAGCAGACGGGAATGGCCACGAACAGTTCGAGTTCCTCCGTCAACTGAACGACTCCCGCCACCACTCGGAAGGCAGCTTCGTCCTTTCAGCTCCGGTAAGCGACTCCGCCGGCGAAGCGCTCGGAAGCTTGTATCTCAAGCGCTCGGTCGATTCCGAATACTTCCATCCGAGCACCGTCACTGCCCTTCCGCAGGCCGCGGCGGGCCTTCTAGGTGGCTTGTCACTCCTCTTCCTCTGGATCTTGCTTCCCAGCTGGGTCTACGTCGATGCGCGCGAGCGCGAGCTGCCGCGCGCCACGCTGTTCGCTGTACTGACCGCGCTTTCCTCGCTGATCGGCTTGCTCGTCTATTTGATCGTGCGCCCCGAGCGTATGGTCGAGGTCCAGTGCCCCCGCTGCGAGACCGAGGTGAGCGACGCCTCCTTTTGTCCCCATTGTGGGCAGGACCTGTCGACCTCAGCCTGTCGGAACTGCCGCCATCCACTCGAGCAGGGTTGGTCGTATTGTCCTTCGTGCCGGACGGCCATCGCCGCCGCGGTCGAGGTCGAGGAAGCACCAGCGCAGACGCCGGCCGAGGGGCTGCCCGAACCCGGCTAAGGGCACGCCTGTCGACTCTATGGATCGAGCAGCGTCGCGAGCGCTTCGTGGCCGGCGTGGCGGGCCCAACCCGCCGGGGGACTCGAATGAACGGGATCCTTCTTCGCCCCGTCGGCACCCTCCTCGAGCAGCCAAAGAGCCATCTCCGACCACCCCGCCCAGGCGGCGGCGTGGAGAGGCGTGACCTCGGCCGGCCCCCAGAAGCGCAAACCGTTGATGTCTGCCCCCTCGGCGAGCGCCCAGCGCGCAACCTCGAGCTCGCCGTTGACGGCGGCGGCCAGCAGAACATCCTGGAGGAGATCGGCTGGCGTTGTTGTCGTCCGCCCGGGCCGATGATGTTGCATGTAGCGGTCGGCGAGAGGTCGCGGCGTTCCGCCGTTCCAGAACTCCCGAACCACCTCCAGGTCGCCGAAGCAGGCCGCAAAGCACATGTCGACCTGATGACCCTGCCGAAGGAGGAGCGCGGCTGCTTCGCGCTGCCGCGGGCTCTCGACGACGTGGTAAAGCGCACCCCACATCAAGCTGCCCGACCCGGTGGCATCGATCGCCGCGCCCCGTTCCACGAGCAGGTCGAAGAGTGCTTCGGTGTGGCCTCGCTCGAGAGCCTGACGCCCCGACACCAGGAGCCCGAGGGTGGTTGCGCCACCGCTGTTGGGCTGCACCGGGCCACCGCCGCAGGGTGCATCGACTGCTGCGCCGGCGTCGAGCAGAAGGCGGGTGACGTCGGTGACGTTCTCGGGCATTGACCGCTCGCGGTACGGGTTCCCCGCCGTGTGGTGCAGGAGCGTCGCACCATGGAAATAGCCTTCGTACGGCGGCTCTTTGCCGGGAGCACGCGCGTGTGCCAGGGCAGGGGAACTGGCAAGGAGACGCTCTAGGGCTTCACAGTCGCCAGCATCGACTGCGGCCAGTGCGCTTCGCCAGCTCGGTTCCCGATTCGCCACCGATGACCCCTCCTTCGCTGTCGACGTTTGGTTGCAGTGATCTTGACACCCCCTTTGATCTTCCTCGGGTAACCTTCGCGGCAACCATGCTTCAGGGTCCCCCACTCCTCCTTTCCGGCCATCGCGAGGAAACGACTCGTTGATCGTCACCATCCTCGGGCTGGGCTTTGTGATCGGCCTTCAACACGCGTTCGAGGCCGATCACCTGGCAGCGGTTTCGGCTCTTATCGCGCAGGACGGCAGCAAGGGGAAGTTTCCCTACGCATTGGCACGCCAGGGAGCGCTGTGGGGACTCGGTCACACGATCGCCTTGCTGCTCATCACGGCGGCGGTTCTGTTCACTCCGTTCGAGCTCGGCGCAGAGCACGCTCTCACCCTCGAACGCCTGGTCGGCGTCATGTTGATTGTCCTGGGAGTGAGGGTCATCTTCCGCCTGGTCCAAGACCGCGTTCACGTTCACGTGCACCAACACCGTGACGGCACCAGGCATTTTCATGCCCACAGTCACCGCCACGACACCGAAGACCATGGCCAGAGTCGCCACGACCACGCCCACCCCGGTCAGCCGGGCAGGGCTGCTGCCTTGGTTGGCCTCGCCCATGGCGCCGCCGGCTCGGCCGCGATGCTGGTGCTGGTCGCCGCGGCCTTCGAGTCGCCGATCGGCGGAATGCTCTATGTCCTGGTCTTCGGCCTCGGGTCGATTCTCGGGATGACTGCGTTGACCGCCGTCATGTCGGTCCCGTTAGCTGCGACTGCGCAGAACCTGACCTGGGCGAACAACACCCTCCTCATAGCGGTCGGCCTGGTCTCGATTGCCGTTGGTGTTCAGCTGGTAGCGGGCATCGGCCTCGGCCCCATCGGCTGATCAGGCCCCCGCCCAAGGCGCCGCACCTCCAAAAGACCCCTACGTTGGAACTTTCTCGTTCCGATTGCTACACCCCGTGGTCTAACCCAATGGAGACCGGGCTCGACCGAGCCGCGGCCCCGGGGACTCAGTGGCCTCGGGATGTCCCACCCACCTCAGAAGGAAGCAGCGCCATGTCTCGACTCCTCACCGTCCTCCTCGTGATCGTTCTCGCCTTTCTGTTCAGACCACCACTCGAGGCAACCCCCGCCGAGGATGGAGGCCTGTCCGGCAAACGATCAAGTACGACAGAGGAGCCGAACACCGGCCACGAGAGCTCGGTCTCCGCTGTTCCAACGGCTCGTCACGACGACGATGATGATGACGAGGATGACGACGACAACAGCGGCCCTGGCAATCACGACGACGATGATGACGATGACGACAACAGCGGCCCCGGCAATCACGACGACGACGATGACGACGACGACGACAACAACGACGGTGGCGACGACGACGCCCCCCGCCAGGGTCTCTTCAAGTTCGGCCAGCGCAGCTTTCTGGTGTCTGAAGCCGCCGGCCTGGCCACCATCACCGTCGAACGTTCAAAGGGCGAAGACGGCGCGGTCAGCGTCTCCTACACCACCCGTTCGGGTTCGGCCGAGAGTCCCGCGGACTATCAGGAAACCTCCGGCACCCTCACGTGGGCAAATGGCGACGGTTCCGACCGCAGCTTCACCATCCCGATCGAGAACGACGGCGTGGCCGAAGATTCCGAGACCGTCGAGCTCCTCCTCGAGGCGCCAACCGGTGGCGCAATCCTCGACAGCGAGCGGGCCCAGGCCGTGCTCACGATTCTCGACGCCGACGGCGGCGTCGGTGGTGGCAACCCGCCTCCGGGTGGCGACGACAACGAACGGCCCGGCACCCTCAAGTTCGATTTCCGCGAGTTCTCAACCATCGAGAACGCCGCCGAAGTCACCATCGCGGTCGACCGCTCGAGGGGAGAACGCGGCGTGGTGACGGTGCGCTACAACACGCTCGACGAAAGCGCGGTAGCGGGAGAAGACTACGTCGCAACCAGCGGGATTCTCTCCTGGGCGGCGGGTGACGGCAGCGCAAAGACGTTCTCGGTGCCACTGCTCGACGACTCGACCTTAGAAGGCAACGAGACCTTCCGGGTCGAACTCAGCGGTGCGACTGGCGGAGCGGGAATCGATCCCACCCGCGGTTCTGCGCCGGTACAAATCATCGACAATGACGCCGCCCGGACGCGATGCACAGCCAACGCGACGACCCTATGCCTCCTTGGTGGCGAGCTCGCCGTCGAGATTCGCTGGACGACCAAGCGCGGACAAAGCGGACGCGGTCAGGCAAGGCGGCTGAGTGAGAAGAGCGGACTGTTCTGGTTCTTTGACCGTGACAACTTCGAGATGCTCGTCAAGGCGGTCGACGGCTGCCGCATCTCGGGGAGCCGTTGGCTCTACTTCTCGGGCACGACTGATGTCGGATACACCGTCCGGGTCACCGAGTCAGCAACCGGCCTCGCCCGCGAGTATCGAAACGTCACCGGGCAGCTCGCACTGCCGGTCGCCGACACCGCGACGTTCCGTGGATGTGCCACACGCTGAAGTGCCGCGGAATCCCGACTGCGGGCCGCGGCGCTCATGCGTCGCGGTCCGGTAGGGTTCCAGGTGTGCACTCCAGCGACGACGATAACGAGCGCCATGAGCACCTTTCGGACGAAGAACTGCTGCGCCTGGCCAGGCGCGACGATGCTTCTGAGAAGGAGCGGCATGACATCTACGGAATGCTTTACGCCCGGCACTACCAGCGCCTCGCTACCTGGTGTCTACGGTTTTCGGCCGGCGACGAGACCGATGCCGCTGACCTCGCCCAGGACACCGTGCTCAGGGCGCACCGAGCGATCGATCGATTTTCGGGCCAGAGCAGTTTCGGGACGTGGTTGTACACCATTGCACGTCGGGCGGCGATCAACCGCAGTGCCACCCGCGCTCGCCGACCGACCGCCCGCCTGGACGACGAGTTGCTGGCCGAGTTCACGACTCGGGCGAAAGGTGGGTCAGATCCTTCACCCGAAGAAGCGATCGATCGGCGCGCCCGAGTCAGCTGGCTACGGCGTTCCATGGCCCAACATCTCGAGCCCCTCGAACAACGAATCATCTATCTCCACTACCACCACGCCATGAGTCTGCCCGAGATCACCCACACGCTCGAGCTCGAGAACCGCTCAGGCGCCAAGGCCTACCTGGTCAGCGCACAACGCAAGCTCAAGCAGGTTCTGGCACGTGATCGTCACCGTCCTGGAAGCGGGGTGCACAATGCATGACACGTCGATGTGCCCCGAACTCGAGGCCATGATCGCCTACGCACTCGATCCCGAGACGACCAGCCACAAAGAGCAGCTCGCCGCGCGGGCGCATCTCGAGTCCTGTGGAGTCTGTGCGGCCGAGTTCGCGCTCGCCCGGAAGATCGACGCGCCTCCAGTCGCTACCGAGTCGGCGGCCGTCGAGCGCCTCACGCGGCAGTTGGAAAACGCTCATCTCATAGCGGCGCCCAGGCGCCCTGATGTCGCGCGGCTGGCGTGGGTCCTACCGCTCGCGGCAAGTCTGCTGCTCGCGATCATCGCTCTACCCCGCTGGATCGGACAAGCTGAGCCTCCGGCTCTGCCAGACCGTCCAGCAGAATCGAGCTTGCGTGGCGCCGGGTTGGAAACCCTCGAACCACAGGGCGACCTGACCGCTGCACCGCATCTCCTGCGCTGGTCGGTGTGGGAGGGCGCGTCGGCAGCAGAAGAGGTGCGGTACCGCGCCGTCGTTTCGCGGCCCTCTGCCCTCGCCTTCTGGCAATGCTCTACGACCGATCTGCATTGCCGCCTTCCCGATTCTGCTGCCGGCTTCCCTTTGATCGAAGGCGTTCGGTACTCCTGGCACGTCGAGGTCCTGGATCGAGAGGGCAGCGTCCTTCTGACCTCCGAGCCAACAGATTTTCATTGGAGCAGTGAATCCAACGGAGCTCCGCCATGACCAGGTCGATCTGGGCGGCGCTCGGCGTCTCTTTGTTCCTGCTCGCGGCGTCGATCCGGCCCGCGTCGCCGGCCTGGGGCGCCGAAGCCCTGACTCTGCGCCTGGAAGACATCGACGCCCGCGCGGGCGAGACGATGGTTCTGGTGGTTCGCACCTACACACCCAAGCCTGTCGGCTCGGGCCAGATGTGCATCCGGCTCCGCCGCCGTGCTCGCCGCGCCGCCCCATCTCCCCTGGAGCACGTTGCCGGACCGACCAGGCGAGGAACGTCTTCGGTTATCGAGTCCATCGACTCGGTCGTCGTCTTCACTCCAGAAGGCGACGCAGCGGTTTCGTCAGAGCTGTTGGTCGGCTCAGAGGGCGAGGAAATCGTGCTCGAATTCACTTCGGCAAGCGCTGGCATCAACGCCGAGGACGGCCCCATGCTCGCCATCGTCGCGCAGCTCGCTGCCGGTGCGGTGGCAGGCGATGAGGTCGAGATCGAGGTCGACGCGGCCCAGACTTTCTTGGTTGACGACCAGGACCAAGCCATTCCGCTTCGCCTTCGTGCGGGGGAGCTCACCGTTCTAGGCATTACCGAACCGACCGAGGTAGCGCTCGAGCTCGAAAGCCTGACCGCCGACTTCGCTCTCCTCACGGTCGAAACCCAAGAGAGCCTGCTGTTGGCCGATGGCAGCCTCGAAATCGACATCCCGGGTGAGATGCTCTCCGGGCCTCCACAGGCTTCGATTCCGACCCAACAGGGTATGGCCAGCGTCTCGATGTCGAGGAAGGGTGGCGACACCTACAGCATTGACTTCAGTGTGCTCCCCGATTCTCCGCTGCGCTTTGGCGAGCTGCCTGGCGACCTGCTCTTGATCGAGCTGCCGCTCGCCGACGGCCCCAGGTCATCGGCCGAACTTCACTTCGACCCCGCGAACAGCAGCCTGTTTGCGATCGGCGAGGGCAAGCTGAATCTGGACCTGGAGCAGGGAGTCTCCTTGACGACCGGCGGCGGCCTGTTGTTCAGCAACGGTTTCGAGAGCCGTGCGGATCCCTCAGAGTGGTCCAAGAGCGTGGAGCGCTAGCACCAAGATCCCGAAAGGGACGCTGTGATCGCCGCCTTTCTGGTCTAGGCCTCTAGCGTCGAGTGACGACGAGCAAAGCCAGCAGGGCGGCAAGCGACAGCACAACAATCATCGGAACCGTCCAGCGGACGGAACGCTCCGGCGTGAGACGAACGTTCTCGCCAATCAGCACCCACCCGGCCCAATCGACGGGATCCTCGAAGCGAGGGTCAGCGCGCAAGGCGCGCTGGGCTTTCTGGAGCGCGGTAGCCGCCGCCTCACCGCGACCGAGGTGCCAGTAGAAGCGCTCGACCAGCGCCTGGGTCGCAATGTCGTCGACATCCCAGAGGGAAGCGACGATAGAACGTGAACCTGCAGCCAGAAAGGCACCGCCGAGAGTTTCGAGAACGCCGCTCGAGCGGCCCAGGGCACTCGAGCAGGCAGCTAGAACGGTCAGTTCTGTGGCGAGGTCGAGGTCGGCAATCTCAGCGCCGCCCAGACGACCCTCAGGATGAGCTGCATCAGCGGCTAGCCAGATCTCAGGTTCTCCTAGAAGACCCGCCGCCGAACGAGCGTGTGCAGCGATATGGAGAACGTCGACAGGCGGGGCCAGGGCGATCGCGCTTGGGTTCGCCGCGCTACCACGCGAGATGAGAGCGCGACCGCCCAGCCAACGTTCGGCGGCTGCCACCTCGGCTTCTGCTCCAGGGAGCGCCGGCACGATTTCACCGGTCGGCGCTCGCGCTTCGTCTCCCGGAACAATCGCCAGCAGTCGCACCGCGGACTCCACCTCGACGCTCGAGGGCTCCACTCTGTAGGCCGACGGCCGATAGAGAATCGTCACACCATCGACAAGGAAGCCACCTGAATCTCGAGCCGCCTCGACGGGCCGTGGCAAGAGAACAAAGGGCAACTCGCGCAACGCCAGGTCGGGCGAGATGACCAGCGCCTCGTCGTCAACGGCCTGCCATAGCGCGTCCGGAAGGAGCTGCCCCGCCAACCAGGCAAGGTCCAGCGAAGCGACCGCGTTCGCTCGCACGGCCGCGGCGACACTCAGTGCCCGCTCCATCACCGCAGCACTCGGCCCGAGGTCGAACACAGAGACGCCCGCGTCTCGATGAACGAAAACCAGAAGGCGCTCACCGGTTTGAAAGTAGTCGAGGACCACTTCTCGGGATCTGCCGTTGCCAGCCCGGCGGGTGCCAGGCGCGAGCGGCCCCCCGGTCTCGGTGCGGGTCACCAGGGCGCGATCCTTCGCACGCGACGCAAGATCGGCCGCCCGCTCCACCTGCGACGAGCTGTCGGCCAGGAGCACGCTCACGAACTCCTCGTACACCCCGCGCGACGCCACCAGGTAGCGGTGTCGACGCACGGTCGCCTCGATGCGCTCGCCCACATTCTCGATCTCGGCGGTTGCCCGCTCGAGGCGCTCGATCGCCGAGGCAAACGAACCGTCCTGGCGGTCACAGCGCGCGAGACCAAACTCGGCCGACCAGACTCCGGCCGCCGACTGCAACCCCTCGGACAACGCGAGGGTGCGCTCGAAGACCGGACGCGCACGCTCGCAGTCGCCCAGCCGCCAGAGGACCTCACCGCGGTTCCAGGAAGCTTCGATCTCGAGGACGGGATCGGCGGCCATGCGTGCCGCGTTCTCCACCCTCTCGAGCGACCGCCAGGCCGCGCCGAGATCGACGCGATCATGGAGCGCCACCTGGGCCCGGTTCATCTCGACGGTGGCGACGCCAAGCCGATCGCCGAGCCGCTCGTAGAGCTGTTCCGCTCGCTCGAAGTCTTCGAGCGCCGCGGCCCAGTCTCCGAGGTTGCGCAACACCACTCCCCGATTCAAGCGAGCCGCAGCCAGGACGTCGATCGTGACGGACTCTGAAGGCGCACCCAGAAGGGAGTCGAGCCGCTCCAGGGCGTCTTCGTACGAGCCAACTCTCTCGAGAACGATCGCCATGTTGAGCTGCGCCTCGGCCAGGCGTTGCGGTGACTCTAGACGCGCAAGAGACTGAGCGCGCTCGAGATTGCGCAGTGCCGATCCGTAACGTCCCATTCGCTCGTCGAGGACTCCGAGGTTGACCAGATTCGCCATCTCGCCGTCCCGATCGCGGGCGCTCCGGTTGCGTTCGAGCGCCTCGGCCAGGAGAACACGCGCTTCTTCTAATCGCCCGACTCCGCGCAGTGCAATCGCCAGGTTGTTGACGCTCCGCGCAACCCCGGAGTCAGGAGCCTCAGCGGACTGCTCGAGCCGACGACGGATTCGGACCGCCGCCTGGCAGTCCGAAACGGCTTCGGCGTGGCGCGTCAAGGCGTTGAGAGCCACGCAAGCGTTGTTTCGCGCACGGCCCGCCTCCCCCGCCAGGCCTTCTCTTTCGGCTCTGGTCGCAGCGCCCTGAAAGATCTCCACTGCCTCTTCGAGTCGACCGGCCGCGTAGGCTGCCAGGCCATCGTCGACGAGAGCGCGCACCGGCGGCCGTTCCTCCTCGGCATGCCCCGCGTGCCCGGCCAAAACAAAGAGACCAGAAGCCAAGATCCCGGTCAGGAACTGGCCTGTCAGGCCCTCGAGGCCCAGGCTCGCGAGAGAGGGACGGTGCACCGGTCGACTCGAGAGGCTTCAGCCGTCGGCCATCGCCTGGGCGCCGCGCATGATCATGCGCACCTCGACGATGATGCGCTCCGCGACCGCCGGGCGCTCCTCGGGCGGCAGGTCGAGCGATGCAACCCCGAGGTTGAAGGCGACGGTCACCATCGCCTCGGCGGCGTGATGAGGATGGAGAATCGGCCGATCGGTAGCTTCGGCCTCGCGCACCAGATCCTCGGCCAGGTCGTCGGCGAAGCGACTGATCTCCTTCGAGATCGCCCGCCTGAACTCGGGGGTGTTGCCTGCTCCTTCACCCAGCAGCAGCCGAAACTGGTGCGGCTCCTGACTGGCGAACTCCATGAACGTGTTGATGCAGTTCGAGATCACGTTGCGGTTGCCGTGCTCGTCGACCCGATGACGCGCCTCACGCACCAGTTGACGGAGGGACATACCGACCTGGTCGACCAGCGCCAGGCCGAGGTCGTCGATCGAGCGGAAGTGCCGGTAGAAGCTCGCCGGAGCGATTCCTGCCTCGTTGGCCACCGCCCTCAGGCTGAGGCTCGAGACGCCGCGCTCGGCGCTCAGGCGCAGGGCGGCAGCCATGATGCTGTTGCGGGTGGCTTCCTTCTGATCGGCGCGCGTCGTCATGCTGATATCGCTTCTTTGAGACTCCGGCGGCCCAGCATAACCGGGCCTCCGTCGGGCCCACCGCTCAGTGAACAGTCGATTCGTTGTGAGATTCCATGTTTTTCGACCTGATCCCGCATTCTTCGTCTGCTGTCTGCTAGTTTCAGCGAACAATTGTTCGCTGGCCCGGGAAACCGACCACCGCATCCGACTGCAGGGCGCTCTGCGCCGGCTAGCCCCTCTCACTCCCCATCGTCCTCGAGGGACCCCCCACCAATATGGAAGCCCACGCTGCACCCCCCAAGAGCGGTGCACAGGCAAGGTCAGCCTTTCGACAAGCGGACATTCTCGAGATCGTGCGCCAGCCACGCCAGCCGGTCAACATCGTCCTCGACCCAGGCACAGGGGCGCGTGGCGTAGCCCTCGCCGAGGCCTACGGAGAGCCAAGGACCAATGGACATCCCGGTCCCGAGGTGCTCACAACCCTCCCGGCGCTCTTCCCGGAGTGGCTCGGCGACCGTTCGTTCACCGACACCCACGGCGTTCGCTACGCCTACGCGTCGGGCGCGATGGCCAATGGCATCGCCTCGGCACGGCTGGTGATCGAGATGACTCGCGCTGGTTTCCTGTCTTTCTTCGGCGCCGCGGGCCTGACGCCCACGCGTGTGAACCAGGCCTTGGATGAAATCGAGGCCGCGGTCGGGACCGCCGCCGACGGCGCGATCTGGGGCGCCAACCTGATCCACTCTCCCAACGAACCGGCCATCGAAGCCTCTGTCGCCGAGCTCTATGTCCGGCGCGGCGTACGGCGCGTCTCGGCGGCAGCGTACATGGGTCTAACGCCGCACATCGTGCGCTATGCCGCCACCGGTCTCGAGCGTGTCGCCGACGGCCGCATCGTCCGTCGCAACCATGTCTTTGCAAAGGTATCGCGCCCCGAAGTGGCACGGCACTTCATGCAGCCGCCACCCGCCGACCTTCTCGACGGGTTGGTCGCCGACGGCAAACTGACCCAGAACGAGGCTCTGCTGGCGCGCGAGCTGCCGGTCGCCGAAGACTTCACCGTCGAGTCAGACTCCGGCGGTCACACCGACAACCGTCCCCTCGGCGCTCTCTTGCCCACCATCCTGGCGCTGGCTTCTGAGATCAGCGAAGAGCGTTCGTACCATCGTCCGTTGCGCGTCGGCGCGGCCGGTGGGCTCGGAACACCGGGTGCGGTCGCCGCGGCGTTCGCGCTCGGGGCGTCCTATGTCCTGACCGGCTCGGTCAACCAGGGCTGCATCGAATCGGGCCTCGACGCGCTTGGCAAGACCATGCTGGCCGACGCCGGCATCGCCGACGTGGTAATGGCGCCGGCCGCCGACATGTTCGAGCTCGGGGTCGAAGTCCAGGTTCTAAAGCGCGGCACGATGTTCGGCGTGCGAGCCAAGAAGCTCTACGAGCTCTACCGCGAGTACGATGCCCTCGAGGCCCTTCCCGACGACGAACGCCAGCGCCTCGAGCGCGAGGTGCTGCAGAAGACCGTCGAGCAGTCCTGGGCCGACACGCGCGAGTTCTGGCTCCAGCGCGACCCGGGTGAAGTCGAGCGTGCCGAGCGTGACCCGCGTCACAAGATGGCCCTGGTGTTTCGCTCTTACCTCGGCCTCGCCAGCCGCTGGGCGATCGACGGCCAGAGTGACCGCCGTCTCGACTACCAGATCTGGTGCGGGCCCGCGATGGGCGCCTTCAACACCTGGGTGCGCGGCAGTTTCCTCGAGGACCCAGCCGAACGTCGCGTCGTGCAAGTGGCGCGCAACCTCATGGAGGGCGCAGCGGTGATCACACGCGCGCAGCAGCTGCGCAGCTTCGGCGTTCCCGTCCCGCCCGCCGCCTTCTCTTTCCGCCCTCGCCTTCTCACCTGAACGCTTTTCCGAGACCAGCCGATGAAGATCTCTCCCGCCGACCGCTCCCCGATCGCCATTACCGGAATCAGCGCCCTTTTCCCCGGGTCGCTCGACGCCACCGGTTTCTGGCGCGACATTCTCGCCGGAGAAGACCGCATCACCGAAGTGCCAACGTCGCACTGGTTGATCGAGGACTACTACGATCCCGACCCGACGGTCCCCGACAAGACCTACGGCAAGCGCGGCGGGTTTCTCAGAGACGTGCCATTCGACTCGATGGCCTGGGGGATTCCCCCCAACATCGTGCCCGAGACCGACACCTCGCAGCTCCTTGCCTTGATCGTCGCGCAGGCAGTTCTCGACGACGCGACGAAGGCGGGGAACGGGGTCGATCGGGATCGCACATCGGTCATTCTGGGAGTGACCTCGGGCCAGGAGCTCCTCGGTTCGATGGTCAGCCGGCTGCAGCGGCCGGTATGGATCAAAGCGCTGCGTGAGTCTGGCGTACCCGAGACTGAGGCGATCGCGATCTGCGAGCGCATTGCTTCGCACTACACCGACTGGAACGAGAGCACCTTCCCGGGCCTACTCGGCAACGTCGTCGCCGGTCGCATCGCCAACCGCCTCGATCTCGGTGGCACCAACTGCGTGACCGATGCGGCCTGCGCCTCGACCTTCTCGGCCCTGTCGATGGCGGTCTCTGAACTGCAACTCGGCGACTCGGATGCGGTGATCGCCGGCGGCGTCGATGCGATGAACGACATCTTCATGTTCATGTGCTTCAGCAAGACACCGGCACTCTCGCCAACCGGCGACTGCCGGCCGTTTTCTGACCAGGCCGACGGCACGATGCTCGGGGAAGGGCTCGGCATGGTGCTGCTCAAGCGCCTCGAAGACGCCGAACGCGATGGCGACCGGATCTACGCCGTCATCAACAGCGTCGGCGCGTCGTCTGACGGCCGGTCGAAGAGTGTCTACGCGCCGGTTTCGGCCGGCCAGGCCAAAGCACTCGAGCGCGCCTACGAGCTCGCCGGCTACGGCCCCGACACGGTCGAACTGCTCGAAGCGCACGGCACCGGCACGATCGCTGGCGACGCCGCCGAGTTCAACGGCCTCTGCCTGGCGTTCGACCGCCAGCGCTCCGACCGCCAATGGTGCGCCCTCGGTTCAGTGAAGTCACAGATCGGTCATACCAAGTCGGCCGCCGGGGCCGCGGGTCTGCTCAAGGCGGTCTTGGCGGTGCACCACAAGGTGCTTCCGCCGACCATCAAGATCGACAAACCCAATCCGGCCCTCGACATCGAGACATCGCCCTTCCACTTCGCACTGCGCTCGCGCCCCTGGGTTCGAGGCAGAGATCACGAGCGGCGCGCTTCGGTGAGTTCCTTCGGCTTCGGCGGGTCGAACTTTCATGTCACCGTCTCGGAGTATCAGGAGAAAGAAGACAGCCCGGCGACCGCGGCCCCGAGGCTGCGAGCCGAGGGTGCCGAGCTGCTCTTGTTCTCGGCCGCTGAAGCTGCCGGCGTTGAAGCCCAGCTGAACGAAGCGCTCCAGATGGCCGACGAACCTGGTGCGCTCGCCTTTCTCGCCCACCGCGGCCAAGACCGATTCGACGCCCAGGCGCGCTGTCGCCTGGCGATGGTCACCAACGAAGAAGACCTCGCCGAGCGCCTGGGCGAAGCCAGCGGGCACCTCACGCGCGCCCCTCACGAGTCGTTCGAAACCCCCTCGGGAACGCTCTACCGCGACGTGCCCGACGCCGGGTCCAGAGACGACGGCAAGACCGCGTTTCTGTTCTCCGGCCAGGGCAGCCAGTACATCGACATGGGCGGCGAGCTGGCGATGCACTTCGACAGTGCGCGCGAACCGTGGGATCTCGCCGCAGACTTCGACTGGACGAGCTCGGGTGAGGAGAATCATCGCCTCCATCAGGTGGTGTTCCCACCCAACGCCTTCTCTGACCAGGCGCGGGCCGAGCACAGCGGGCGTTTGTCGGCGACCGAATGGGCGCAGCCCGCGATCGGATGCGTGAGCCTCTCGATGCTTTCACTCCTCGGCGACCTCGGCCTGGCTGCCGATGCATTCGCCGGCCACAGCTTCGGCGAGGTCACCGCTCTGTGTGCGGCGGGCGCCATCTCGCCGGAGGATTTCTTGGAGGTCGCACGGCGTCGGGGCGAGTTGATGCGCGACGCCGCCAGTGCACCCGGCGCCATGACCGCCGTCGCGGCGACCCTCGACCAGGTCCAAAGCGTGCTCGGCGAGGGGCCCAGCGAAGTCGTGGTGGCCAACCACAACCATCCCGAGCAGGTCGTGCTCTCAGGGCCGACCCCGGCAGTCGAAGCGATCGAAAAGCGCTTCGACAAAGAAGGCATCACGGCGCGCCGCTTGCCGGTGGCCACTGCCTTCCACTCACCGATCGTCGCGCCGGCGAGTCTTGCGTTCGGCGAGTTCCTGGCGGGAGTCGACTTCGAAGCTCCAGTTCTACCGGTCTACTCCAACACCACCGCCACTCACCACCCCACCGCGCCGGCGACGCTCCGGGAACGAATCGCCGAACAGCTCGCACACCCGGTGCGCTACGTCGACATGATCGAAGCGATGTATGCCGACGGCGTGCGCACCTTCGTCGAGGTGGGTCCCGGATCGATCCAGACCAGCCTGGTGAGAAGGATCCTAGGCGACCGGCCACACCGAGCGGTCAGCCTCGATCGCAAGGGGCAACACGGCCTGGTGCCGTTTCTGCGTGGCATCGCGACCCTGGCAGTCGACGGCCACGCGATGTCCTACGAAGCACTCTGGAAGGGCTATGACGCCCCGAGCGATCCGCGCGAGCGCCCGGTGCCGAAACTCTCGATTGCGATCAACGGCGCCAACTACGGCAAGCCCTACCCACCGCTCGAAGGAGCGAGCGTTCTGCCGGGACCCAACCCGGCACGCGAGCCGGTTGCTGCGGCCGCCCCAGCACCGGCGAAGCCGGCGGCACCTGCGCGCCCCCCCGCTCCGCCGGTCGCGACCGAGCCCGCAGCGCCCGGACCGCAAATGGCGGCCGCCGTGCAGGAGACGCAGCGCCAAACCGCCGAGGCCCATTCGCGGTATCTCGAAATGATGGCCGAGAGCCACACAGCGTTTCTCGACGCCATGGAGCGCGGCATGCGCGTCGCAACCGGCGATACTTCCGGAGCGACCCTATCGACGGAGCCAGTGGCTGACCCGGTAGAACCGCTGCAACCACCTTCCTCGGCAGTTCCCGCGGCCTCACCTGCTCCACCGGTCGCGCCACCACCGGAAAGACCGGCCAGCTCGCCGCCGCAACCAGCAGCTGTCGATCTTCGCGCCGTGATGCGCCAGGTGGTCTCCGAAAAGACCGGTTACCCCAGCGAAATGCTCGACGAGAGCATGGAGCTCGAGGGCGATCTCGGAATCGACTCGATCAAGCGTGTCGAAATCCTCTCGGAAATGACCGATCGTGCTCCCGGCCTACCCGAGCTCGACACCGCTGAGCTGGCCGAGCTGCAGACTCTCGCTCAGGTGGTCGCCTACCTCCAGGAAAGGCTACCGAGAGCAACAACAACCGCGGCGGCGCCACCGGCCCCCGAAGCCGTTTTTCCGGCAATCGACCTGCACCAGATGATGCTGCAGGTGGTTTCGGAAAAGACCGGTTACCCCGCCGAGATGCTCGACGACGCCATGGAGCTCGAAGGCGATCTCGGAATCGACTCGATCAAACGCGTTGAGATTCTCTCCGAGTTGACCGACCGCGCCCCCGGCCTGCCGGAGCTCGATACCGCTGAGCTCGCCGAACTGCAGACGCTCGGCCAGGTGGTCGCCTACCTCCAGGAAAGGCTACCGAGAGCAACAACAACCGCGGCGACGGCACCGGCCCCCGAAGCCGTTTTTCCGGCAATCGATCTGCACCAGATGATGCTGCAAGTGGTTTCGGAGAAGACCGGTTACCCCGCCGAGATGCTCGACGACGCCATGGAGCTCGAAGGCGATCTCGGAATCGACTCGATCAAACGCGTCGAGATTCTCTCCGAGATGACCGACCGCGCCCCCGGCCTGCCTGAGCTCGATACCGCTGAGCTCGCCGAACTGCAGACCCTCGGCCAGGTCGTCGCCTATCTCGAAGCCAGGCTCCCCGGTCAAACCTCTGCGGGTACCGGAGAGCCGATGACGACTGCCGGACCCGAGACCCGCGACACGACCACTCCTGGCAGTCCGGCCTTTGGCCGCTTCGTTCTCACTCCGGTCGAGCGACCGGCGCCGGGACTGGCGGTCCGCGGCTTGTTCGGGCAGGGCCCGCTCTATGTCACCGAGGACCGGGCGTTCTCAGAGGGCGAAGGAGTCCAGGAGGCCCTGGTCAACCGGCTCCGCGCCGAGGGCATCGACGCCCGCGCCGGCAACGTCCCAGCGACCAACGGCAGCACCCCGCCGCTCGGCGTGATCGTGCTCTCAGGTCTCCGCGCAGTCGACGACGCGCAGGATGCAACGGCCGTCAATCGCGAGGCGTTCGCGCACGCCCAGGCCGCCGCTCCTTACCTCGTCGAGGCTTCCGAAGGTGTCTTCGTCACGGTGCAGAACACCGGCGGAGCCTTCGCCCACGACAAAGGCCGCGGACAGTCGGCGATGGATCCGGATCGTGCCTGGCTCGCGGGATGTGCCGCCCTCGCCCGAACGGTGGCCGCCGAGTGGCCGAGAATCGGAACCAAGGCGATCGACATCGAAGGCCACGGTCGCACGGCTCGAGAGATCGCCGATGCGATTGCTTTCGAGCTCCTCGCCGGTGGTGCCGAGCTCGATGTCGGCCTGCTCGCCGACGGGCGACGGATCCTGCTCGCTGATCCCCAGTGCGCACCGCGTCCCGAGAGGCCAGCTCTCGAAGACGGCGATGTTGTCGTCGCCGCGGGCGGTGGGCGCGGCGTCACGGCCGCGACGCTGATCGCCCTCGCCGGCACCGCGAAGCTTCGGTTCGTCTTGCTCGGCCGCACCGCAATAACCGAAGAACCTGCCTGTTGCCGGGGGGTCCAGGGAGACGCGGAGCTCAAGCGCGCCCTCCTCACCGATGCCTCGGAGCGCGGCGAGAAGCTCAGGCCGGCCGAGCTCGGGCGAACGGTTTCGAAGATCCTCGCCAACCGCGAGATCGACGCGACTCTTTCAGCCATTCGTGCCGCCGGTTCGGAGGCACGCTACGTCGCCACCGATGTCACCGACGCTCGAAAACTCGCCGCCTCCCTCGACGAGGTGCGCTCCTCGTGGGGCGAGATCGCCGGCGTCGTCCATGGGGCGGGAGTTCTCGCCGACAAGTTGATTGGCGAGAAGACAACCGAGCAGTTCGACCGGGTGTTCGACACCAAAGTCCTGGGTCTTCGGGCCTTGCTCGAAGCAACCGCGAAGGACCCGCTGCGGGCGATCTGCCTGTTCAGCTCGGTCGCCGCCCGAACCGGCAACCTCGGTCAAAGTGACTACGCGATGGCCAACGAAGTGCTCAACAAGGTCGCCCAGGTCGAAGCGCGAAGGAGGGGCGACAGCTGCGTCGTCAAGGCGATGGGCTGGGGTCCCTGGAAGGGGGGCATGGTGTCCGACGAACTGGCGGCGCACTTCGAGAGCCAGGGAGTCCCCTTGATTCCGCTCGACGTCGGCGCACAGATGCTCGTCGACGAGCTCGACCATGGTGACGCAGCAACCATCGAGGTCACCCTCGGCGGCGATCCCGGTGGGGCGCGCATGAACGCCACCGACGGTTCATACCGAAGCGAAGTGCGCATCGACCACGAGAGTCACGCCTTTCTCTTCGACCACAGCATCGACGGGACGCCGGTGGTGCCGATGGTGCTGGCCCTCGAGTGGTTTGCGCGCGCCGCGCGCTCGGCAGCCGGCGACCAGGTGGTCACTGGCCTGAGCGACTTCGAAGTCGTGCGCGGTATTGCACTACCGGAGCTCGACGCCCGCCCGGCACGTTTCACCATCGACGCAAAGCCAGAAGCAGGAGGAGCCGAGCTCGACCTCGAGCTGCGCGCTCCCGACGGCGCACTGCACTATCGGGCGCGGGCGCGGTGTGTGTCTGCCCAGGATCTCGAGCCCTCGAACGGATCAGCAGCAGAGCTCGACCTCGAGCTCGAACCGTGGGGTGACCGGGTGATCTACGACCATCCGGCGCTCTTCCACGGGCCGCGCTTCCAGGTCATCGAAGGGGTCGACGGCCTTTCCGATCGGGGCATCGCGGTGCGCTTGCGCGGAGTCGCCGCCAGCAACTGGACCGGCAAAGGCGAACAGCCGCCGGGCTCCGCCGCCGGTGGCGGCTGGTTCACCGATCCCGCGGCGCTCGACGGCGGATTGCAAGCGGCGATCCTGTGGTGCGATCACGTCCTCGATGGCCGTGCCCTGCCCACCCGCATCGACAAAGTCGAGCTCGGTCGCGCGCTGCCCACCGGCAACGGCCTGCGTTGTGAAGTGAGTGGTCGCGAGAGTGCCAACCACCGCGGCATTTCCGATGTTCGTTTCCTCGACGGCAACGGCCAGCTCCTGTTCGAGCTGCGTGGTCTGCAGACCCACGTGCGCGCACCCTCCGCTTCGTAGTCAGGAGATGACAACGAAGAACAACGGCGCGCCGAACCAGGAGCGCCACGCCGCCGTCGCGCCGATCGCGATCGTAGGGCGTGCCTGCGTGCTCCCGGGAGCACTCAGCCCAGAGGCTCTCTGGGAGCACATAGCCGCCGGCTCTGACCTTCTCGGGCCGGCACCTCCGGGTCGATGGTCGAAAGAACGCTCCAACCAGAGCTACCTGTCTGACCCCGATGAAGACCCGGTCGATCGCACCTGGTCCGACCGTGGCGGCTACGTCGAGGGCTTCGACGAGGTCTTCGACCCTGAAGGTTTCGGCGTCGTCGCAGCCGAGATCGAAGGTCTCGACCCGCTCTTTCAGTGGACGCTGCATACGGCGCGTGAAGCGCTTCGCGACGCGGGCCTCGCCCCTGGCGACGATCCCACCCGCCGCGGTGCGGTTCTCGGCAACCTTTCGTTCCCGAGCGCCAGCCTGGCAGCCTTTGCCGACCGCGTCTGGCGCGGCGAGAGCGCCGCCGAAGAGAGCCCACCGACGGTCGATCCGCGCAACCGTTTCCACTCCGGCCTGCCGGCTCTCCTCCTCGAAGACGCGCTCGGTCTCGAAGCGGGCGCCTTTGCGCTCGACGCCGCCTGCGCCAGTTCGCTTTATGCCCTGGCCTTTGCCTGTGACCGCTTGCGCGCGGGCGAAGCCGATGTGATGCTCGCCGGGGCGGTCAACTGCTCCGACGACCTGTTCATCCACATCGGCTTCTCGGCTCTCGCCGCGCTGAGCCGGAGCGGGCAAAGTCGGCCCTTCCACGCCGAAGCCGACGGCCTGGTGCCGGCCGAAGGTGCCGCGTTCGTCGCCCTCGAGCGCCTCGAAGATGCGGTCGCCGCCGGTCGCAGAATCCATGGCGTGATCCGGGGCATTGGCCTCGCCAACGATGGGCGCGGCAAGGGCTTCCTGGTTCCAGCCTCCGAGGGCCAGGTGCGGGCGATGGAGAACGCCTACCGGCAGGCCTCTCTATCGCCGCTCGACATCGACTGGTTCGAGTGCCACGCCACCGGCACCACCGTTGGCGACGGCACTGAGCTGGCGAGTCTCGAAGCCCTCTCTGCCGTTGCGGAAGAAAAGAGCGAGACCACTAGAAGTCAGCAGCAGCCCCTCGGGTCGCTCAAGTCGAACCTCGGCCACCTGATCACGACGGCAGGACTCGCGGGGCTCATCAAAGTCCTCGAAGCAATGCGGGCCGGTGTGATGCCACCTACCCTGCACGCCCTTCACGCCCACCCGGCACTCGACGGCAGTCGCTTCCGGCTGCTCACTGAAAAGGAACCTTGGCCGGCTGGCGAAGGGCCCCGCCGCGCTGCGGTGTCGGCTTTCGGCTTTGGCGGCAACAACGCTCATCTGGTGGTCGAAGAGTGGCGACCCGAAGCTCTCCCTACCGGTCAGCTGCCAGCGCAGGCGATCGAACCGCGCCACGAGGACCTGGCGATCGTTGGCATCGATGTCGTCACCGCAGCCAGCAGTGCCAGGGCTGAAACAGCTTTTCCAGACGTCCTCTTTGGCGATAGCCCCGGCAGCGTGGACCGCCAGATGCGCGACTTCCTGATCGATGTCAGGGCGGCCGCCATTCCTCCCCATGATCTCTCAGAGACTCTCGCCCAGCAGCTCCTCATGCAGGAGTGCGGCAGTCGCGCTGCCCGGGCGGTGTCATTCGACCGCGAACGCACCGGCGTTTTCATTGGCATGGGCGTCGACGCCGACATCGCTCGTTACGGCGCGCGTTGGCGTGCGACAGAGTCTGGCGACGACCAAGAAGCCGAAGCGGCGCGCTCACAGATCGCCCCGCGCCTGCGATCGGCCGGCGTGCTCGGCACGATGCCCAATGTCGTCGCCAATCGCCTGAATCGGCGTCTCGACATCGGCGGTGCGAGCTGCACCGTTTCGGCCGAGGAGCTTTCTGGTTTGCGCGCCCTCGAGCTGGCCTGTGCGGCGCTTCGGCGTGGCGACCTGGATGCGGCGCTGGTCGGAGCGATCGACATGTCTTCGGAAGCAGTGCACCGCACCGCCGCCAGGAGCGCCCTCGATCCCCCCCGTCGCCGCGCCGCAGATGCAGCGGTGTCGTTGGTGATCAAACGCCTGGCCGATGCGCGCCGCGACGGAGACCATGTCCACGCCGTGCTCTCCGAGTACTCAGGCAACGCAGCACCGCGCGAGCCGCGAGGCGAAGACCCAGAGGCGCTGGTCTTCGGTCTCGATGAAGGCTGTGCGCTCACTCCCCGTTTCGGACACTCGCATGCCGCCTCCGGATTGCTGCATTTGGCGGCGGCCGCTCTGGCCATCGAGCACGGGCGCCGCCCCGGCGAAGACCCGCGCGAACCGTGGCCGACCTGGCGCGGCGCGCGGCGCGCGCGGGTTGTGGTCCAAGCGATGCCGACAGCGAGTGCGCCAGGAAAACGCCGTTCCACAATGACCTGGGAGCTCGCCGCGCCCGGCGGTGCCAAGACCGCGGCAGGGACACAGCGGCCAGGAACCGCACAGCTGCTTTACGTCTACGATGGCGCGGACCGCGCCCAAGTCCTCTCTGGCCTCAAGGCCCATCGATCGTGCACTGCCGAGGAAGCACCAGCAGCGGCGGCAGGCGCCCGCCTGGTCATCGCGGCCGAAGATCGCGCCACCTTCGAGCGCCGACATGCTCGCGCTCTCCGCCATCTCGAGTCGGGAGCGCCGGCAGGTACAGGGGTTCATTTCCGCGACAGTAGAGTGACCGGCGACCTCGGCTTTGTCTTCGCCTCGGCAGGCACGGCGTACCGGGGCATGGGGGGCGACCTGCTGGCTGCCCTGCCGGGGCTCGCCGAAGAGAGCCGCGAACGATTCGGCGACCTGGACCGAAGCCTACGTTGGGCGCGCCGCCAGGAGGGCGAAGAGAGTAACGACAACGCCGAGCGTCTGTGGGCCAGCTCAGCCTTTTCGCGCTTGCACGCGGAACTCACCCAGGGGTTGCTCGGGCTCGCGCCGCAGGCCGCTATCGGCTACAGCTCGGGAGAAAGCACGTCGCTATTCGCCACCGGTGCGTGGACCGACATCGAGGACATGCGCCGTGACATCGAGGAAGAAGGCCTTTACGACCCGGCACTCGGGGGCACCTTCGATGCGGTCGCCGAGGCCTGGCGAAGCGGCCCACGTCCCGATTTCAAAGGGCCAGTCGAGTGGGCAGTGTGGAACGTGCTGGCGCCAGTCAACGAGGTGCGCGCGGCCCTCGCCGAGTTGCCGGCGCCGCTGGTGCACCTGGCGATCATTCACACCGCCTCGAACTGCGTCATCGCTGGCGACGAGGCGCTCGCCGAGGAAGTCGTCGAGCGCATCGGTCGTCGGCGTTGCCAGCGCCTTCTCTACGACATCGCCGCCCACGTGCCGGAGGTCGAGGCGTGGCGCGAGGCCTGGCTGCGCATTCACCGGCGGCCGGTCACACCGGTTCCCGGAGTGCGCTTCTACTCCGCCGGCCGCAGGGGGGGATACCACGCCAACAGCGACGACTGCGCGCAGGCGATCCTAGAGCAGGCGATCGCCACGCTCGACTTCCCGCGCGTCATCGAAGATGCCTGGGCCGATGGCGTGCGTGTCTTCATCGAGCATGGGCCGCAAGCGGCCTGCTCGGGCTGGATCCGCGAGATTCTCGGCGAGCGTGCCACCGAAGCGGTGATCGTCGCCCTCGACCACGGCACGAGCTCTGAGGAGAAGACTACCGGCGACCCGAACGAAGCCATCGCTCGCGGCTTTCTGCCAATCGTCAATGCCACCGGCGCTCTCCTGGCCGCCGGTGTCGATGTGAACGCCTCCGCGCTCGAGGATGCGTTTTTCGAGAGAACGCTCGCAGCGTCGCCTGCCATGCGCGGGCAAGCGTCGGGCGCCGCATCGGGTCAGATGATGCGGGTTCCCGCGCACTGGCCGCCGGTACGGTTTCCGGAGCCCGGTGCCGAATGGATGGCACCGGCGCCCACGCTACCGCCGGTCGAAAAACAGAACAGTTTGCCGAAGGCGCTTCGACCCATCGTGCCGGCGGTGCTCGAACCCGCCGCGCCGCCCGAGGAACTGCTGCGGGTTTCTCAGAACGTCTCCTTCAAAGAAGTTTCATCAGTTTCATCGAAAGAAGCGCTGGGCCCCTCGCCGTCTCCCTCTTCCACCGTTCCGCTGGTAGCGGCTCCTTTGCCGGGAGCCGCTTCGAGCTCCGCCTCTGCCCTCGCCACGACGACCACTTCGGTCGCAGCAGCCCTCCCGATCCCAGCGCGCAGCTCATCGGCGATCACCGCCCTCGACCACATGACCCGGGTTCACCAACAGTTTCTCGAACAACAGGCGACCGTGCATCAGCGCTTCCTCGAGACCCGCCTCGGCCAACCGCAGCAGCTCCCGCAGTCACAACCACGCCGGCTGCCCGCGTCACCCAAGCCGCCGCCCCCGAGCCCCACGAACGGGGCCGCTGGGGCCAAGCCAGTTGGCAGCCGGGTCGCACAGCCGACCCCTCTACCGCCACAACCAACCGCCTCGCCGAAAGCACCGGCGACAGCACAACGTGCTTCCGGGAGAGAACCCACCGGACTCGCTCTCGACAGAAAAGGTCTCGAGATCCACGCTTCGGGCCGCATCAGCGAGATCTTCGGTCCGCTGTTCGAAGAACAAGACGACTACCCTCGCCAGGTTCGCATGCCCGAACCGCCGCTCCTGCTCGCCGACCGCATGACCGGCCTCGACGCCGAGCCCGGCGTTCATGGCACCGGCACCCTGTGGACCGAGACCGACGTCACCGAAGACTCGTGGTATCTCAACCGCGGTCGCATGCCGGCCGGCATTCTCATCGAGTCGGGCCAGGCCGATCTGATGCTGATCTCCTTCATGGGCGCCGACCTCCTGAACAAGAGCGAGCGCGTCTACCGCCTGCTCGGCTGTGAGCTCACCTTCCTCGATGATCTGCCCCGACCCGGGGAAACGCTCTGTTACCAGATCGAAGTCGACGGACACGCGGAGCAAGACGGCATTCGGCTGTTCTTTTTTCACTATGACTGTCACGTCGCCGGGCGCCCGCGCATCCAGGTTCGCGGCGGGCAGGCGGGCTTCTTCTCCGACCTCGAGCTCTCGCGCTCGGCTGGCATCCTGTGGACGCCCGAAGACGCCGACCCCTGTGCCGAGCCGCGCCTCGACCCGCCCGACGTCGTGTGCACGCGGTCGTCGTTCAGCCAGGAACAGGTCGAAGCGTTCGCTGCTGGTCGACCCTGGGACTGCTTCGGACCGGGCTTTGACCTTACGCGTACCCATTCCGACACGCCCACCATTCAAGGTGGCGACATGCTGTTTCTCGACACGGTCAGCCAGTTCGACCTGAGCGCTGGCCCCTGGAAGCGCGGCTACCTGCGCGCCGAAGCTGCGGTTGGCCCGAACGATTGGTTCTTTGCGGGCCACTTCAAAGGTGACCCCTGTATGCCCGGCACTCTGATGTTCGAGGGCTGCGTGCAGGCACTGTCTTTCGCCATGGCCGGGATGGGATTCACCACCACCCGAGACGGCTACCGCTTTCAACCGGTTACCGGTGAACCGATCGCAATGCGCTGCCGCGGCCAGGTGACACCCGAGTCCCGAGAGCTCACCTACGAGGTGTTCATCGAAGAAGTGATCGCCGGCCCGAGGCCCAGGATCTACGCGGATCTTCTGTGCACCGTCGATGGGTTGAAGGCTTTCCATGCGCGTCGCGTGGGGCTCGAGTTGGTTCCTGACTGGCCGCTCGAGAGCAACCCGCGCCTTCTCGAGGCGCTCCTCGAGGAGGCGGCTCGGCACCCCGGCGCTCAGCACGACAAACCAGCCGCGCAAGCTGAGAGCCCCGACGGAACGGTGCACACCTTCGGCTATCCGTCGTTGCTCGCCTGCGCCTGGGGAAGGCCTTCTAAGGCTTTCGGGCCGATCTACGAACGCTTCGATAGCCCCCGCCGGGTTCCGAGATTGCCCGGGCCGCCGTACCACTTCATCTCGCGGGTGCTCGAAATCGAAGGTGAGATCGGAGCGATGGAATCGGGGTCGACGGTCACCGTCGAGTACGACGTGCCCGAAGACGCCTGGTACTTCGACGACAACGGCAGTCGCTCGATGCCCTACGCTGTACTCCTCGAGGCGGCCCTCCAACCCTGTGGCTGGCTGGCGAGCTACGTTGGCTGTGCCCTCTCCGTCGATGTCGACCTCGCATTTCGCAACCTCGACGGCACGGGCACCGTTTTCCAGGAGATCTTCGATCACCTCGACGGTGAGGCCCCGAACACCCTTCGTACCGAAGTCGAGCTGACCAATATCGCCAGTCAGGCCGGCATGATCATCGTCTCGTTCGATGTCACTTCTTTCGTCGGCGGCGAGACCGCTTACACGATGGACACGGTGTTCGGGTTCTTCCCACCCGAAGCGCTCGCCATGCAGGTGGGCCAGGCGATCAGTGATGAAGAGCGTGCCCTGATCGGCCGCCGCGCCGAGAGGACGATCGAGCTCCGCACCGAACCCGAGCGCTACTTCGGCGGCTCACTGGGCTCCGGGTCTCTGGCCCTCGGTTCTTTGGCACTGGGACGCGGCAAGCTGCGCATGCTCGATCGCATCACCGGCTATTGGCCCGATGACGGCGAAGCCGGTCTCGGTGTGGTGCGCGGCGAACGCGATGTCATCGCGGACGACTGGTACTTCAAGGCACATTTCTTCCAGGACCCTGTCCAACCCGGTTCACTGGGCATCGAGGCGATGCTGCAGCTGCTCCAGTTCTACGTCATCGAGAGCGGCGTCGCCTCTTTTCTCGACCAGCCGCGTTTTGAGCCCATCGCTCTCGAGCAGCCGCTGACCTGGAAGTACCGCGGGCAGGTGGCGCCAGATTCCGAACGCATCACGGTGACGCTCGAGGTCACCGAAGTGCGGCGCGAAGAGGACAGCGTCGTCGCAGTGGCCAACTCGTCTCTGTGGTGTGACGGCTTGCGGATCTACAGTGCCGAGAACGTGGCGGTGCGCGCGGTCAGTGGGCCCGTACCTCAAAGCAAACGCGCCACGGCGTCGAACGCGGCCAGAGCAGTCGAGACCTCGCCTTCAGCAACAAGATCAAATGCCGCTTCCGACGTGACCTTCGAGAACTCACACACTCTCGATCCCGCCGTCGATCTGTGGCTCGCCGACCACTGCCCTACCTGGGCGCGACCGGCGCTGCCGATGATGGCAATCGTCGATCTTCTGGCACGCGGGGTGCCCGAGGAACTCACCGTGACCGGTCTGTCGGATGTCGCAGTCCGCGCCTGGATCGACTTCGAAGGGCCAAGAACGCTCTCCACCAAGGCACAGGCCATCGCGCCGGGCCGCTTCACTGTGCGTCTGCTCGCCAACGGCGACGACGGTACGCCGTTCGAAGCGGCCTCGGCGATCGTTGAAACCGGTGCGTTTGCCGAGCCACCACAGCCCAGCGCAACCCTCGAGGTCGGCGAAGCCCTGGTGGCACCCTATGCCGCTGGGCACCTCTTTCATGGACCGGCCTTCGAGCTCATGCGCTCGGCGACCCTCGCCATCGAGGGCGCCTCGGCGCTCCTCGGCCTGGTCGCCAACGGCAGCGTTCAGGTGCCAGTCGGCCGGCTCAATCCCGGGCTCCTCGACGCGGCGCTGCACGCCATACCGCATGACCGTTTGCACTTCTGGTCGCGTGACATCGACCAGGACAAAGTCGCCTACCCCGCTCGCATTCCAAAACTCGAGATCTTCGCGCCCACACCGAAACCAGGCAGTGACCCCGATGCCGACGAGGTGCGCGTCGAGGTGCGCTTTGACGGCTTCCTGGTTCGCCCCGACCTGCCACGCTTTCAGGTCGAGATCATCCATCAGGGTGCGGTGTGGGCACGCATGACCCTCATCGAAGCCTGTTTCCCCAAAGGAGCCCTGGGTATGGCTCCCCCGGCAGACCGGCGCGCCTTCCTACGCGACAAGCGCTACGTTCCGGGTCTGCGGCTCTCGACCACCGAGACCGACTCCTCGGGCCTGGTCACCACCCGTCTCGACCCTCGAGCTGTTGCGGCGAGCGATTGGATGCCGGGCACGATGGCTGCGATCTATGGCACCACCGATCCGCGACTGATCGCCAAGAAGGAACACCTCGCCGAGCGCTACGCGCTTCATCCACGCATCCTGCCGGAGGCCCTTCCTCTTCAAGCGGAGGCGGTGAAGGTCGACGAGCAGGCCGGGGCGGTCGTGGTTCGTGACAGCACGGGAGAAGACGGCCTGGCCCTCGAACTGAGCGGTGTTCGCGATCACTGGCGACGCCGTTTCGGTGTGCCGTCTCGCTGGCTCGGCGAACAGATCGTCGAGGGCCTGCTCGAACGCTACGTCCGTCGCGTCGTTTTCAGCAAGCCGGAGGGCCACGCCGCCCTCGCCGGGAGAGGCGCGATCTTCGTCGCCAATCACCAGGTCCAGATCGAGTCGATTCTGGTCACTCACCTGCTCGGCGCCCTTCTGGGTCACGACGTCGTGACGATGGCCAATGCGAAGCACGAAGAGCGCTGGATCGGCTGGCTCATTCGTTGCCTTCAGTCCTTTCCTGGCATCTCACCCGACGCTCTGCCGTTCGAACCCATCGTCTACTTCGACCAGTCCTCGCCCGACTCGATGTTCGAGATCCTCGCCAGGATCGCACCCGACCTCGAGTCGGGCAAGCGCTCGTTCTTCTTCCACGCCGCCGGCACCCGCAGTCGACATGCGCCCGACCCGGTCACCCGGCTGAGCTCGGTGTTTCTCGACCTCGCGGTAGAGAACCAGCTTCCGATCGTGCCGATTCGTTTCACCGGAGGGCTCCCTGAGGAGCCGATTCTGGAGAAGCTCGAGTTTCCCGCCGGGCACGCGCGCCAGGACTACTGGATCGGTGGCCCCATCGAAGCCACCGAACTGGCAGCTCTCCCCTACGCCGAGCGCCGCGCCTTTGTCCTTCAGGCGCTCAACACGCTGGGTCCAGAAGGAGCCGAAGAGCGCCTCCCGGACCCGGAGTTCGAGGCCCGCGTCGAGGCTCTCCGGCAATCAGAGGATCTACCCGAAGTCGAAGCAACCCTGCGCGCCGTCCTCGAAGAACAGAGCATCGTTGAGCCCGCACCGGAAGCGGCAGCCTGGCAGGCCTCGGTCCTCGAGCGCTTGGGCTAGCTCCTAGCGATCAGTTCGTGAGCCGCTTCCAGACGCCGCGCGACTCGGCGACGCTGTCCGCCCAGGGCGTCACGTACTTGGCAATCGCTGCCTGCATGCCCTCGAGATGCGGCGGGGTCATGAACGAACCGTGAGTGTAGCCACCCGTTGGCATCAACTGAATCGACTTCGCAACCGCCGGCAGAGCGAGACCGAGTCGCGCGAGGTCCCAACGAATGAAAGCGGTGGCGAACCGCACGGTGGGGGTGTCGCGAAAGGGATGGTTGATCACCCAACCGACGAACTCACCCTTGTAGCGGATACCGAGACTGGTGTGTTTGCACGCCATCTCAGGGGTAAAGAGCCAGAAACACAGGGCGTCCGGGATCCACTTCTCCTGGGCGTTCTTCTCCCTGGCCGCGAGCTTCTCGGCTTCCTCGATGTCGGACCAGGGCACCGTCTCATAGTTCCGGACGCGCGGGAGCTTGCGTAACCACGGCGCTTCGAGAATGCGGTCTTGACGAAACCTGGCGGTGGCGAAGCGGAACTCCGGAGGCTCGCAACCGAGGGCGAGGAGAAGCTCTTCGAGGTGAGCGATGCTCGGTTTGCCGGTCATGTAGGTGCCGAATACGACGGGTTGCTCGTTGTCGCGGAGAAACGCCTCGGCCTCCTCGAAGAGCATTCTGGCAACCCCCTGGCGCCGGAAGTCACGGCCGGCGAAGACCGACAGCACATCCGCGTTGCGCTGCATGTCGCGCTTCTCACTGGTCTCCTCAGGAAAGGAGCCCAGGAGGAGGCCGACCGGGCGTAGACCGTCGAAGGCGCCGAAGGCGAAAGGCTTCCGCGCGATCTTGTAGTCCGGCTGGGTTGGATCGTCGAGAACGTTGGTGAACCTCTCGAGATTCAGGAGATGGCGGTAGGCGGGAAAGGTGTAGCCTGCGAACTCGACCGCTTCGCTGGCGTTGAGTCGGCGCACCTCAACCATCGGAGGGCTCCGGCGTGCCAGCGGGAAAGCTCGTTGCCACCGCGAGCCCTGCCTCGTCGAGCACGTACCTGGCGATCGACTCGAGGCTGCCGCCCTCGAGCAAGAGGTCGACGTCGAGTTCGACTCCCAGTTGGTTCTCGACCTCATGACTGAGGTTCATGATCGCCACCGAATCGAGCCCGGTGTCGGCAAGCGGCGCGTCGGTCGCTACCTCACTGAGATCGACCTCGAGAGCACTGGCCAAGGAACGCTTGAGACTCTCCTCCAGAACCGCTTCGCGCTCTCCTGCCGGGTAGGCCGACAGTTCTTCCAAGCCAAGGAGCCCGCCATCTTCCTCCGGTTCAGAAACGTCCTGAGCGATCACTTCGAGCGACCCGGCGAGGAACGCCTGCCGCGTCGCATGACGCTGGATCTTGCCGCTCGAGGTCTTGGGAATCGTCCGCGCTTCGATCAGAACCACCGCATGCGGACGCAGCGCGTCTTCGCGCAAGAGAGTGCGCCTGATCGCGCCGATGACGTCGTAGGCATCCGTTCCTTCGAGTTCGCTCCGGCGAACTTCCTGAACGACGACCAGTTCTTCTGATTCGTCTTTTGCAACAGCAAAGGCAGCGCCACAACCTGGCCGCAGCACCTGGTGCGCTCGTTCGACCGTCGCCTCTACGTCCTGGGGATAGACGTTTCGACCGCGCAGAATGATCAGGTCCTTCACCCGGCCGGTGACGTAGAGCTCACCGTCGTGCATGAAGCCGAGGTCGCCGGTTCGGAGAAACGGCCCCTCGCCCGAGCTGAGCCGCGCTCTGAACACCTCCTCGGTGTCCTGCGCGCGCTGCCAGTAGCCACGGGCGACGTTTCCGCCGCGCACCCAGATCTCGCCGATCTCGCCTGCATCGACTTCACGGTGCTCGTCGGAACCAACGATGCGTACGTCCTGGCCTGGCAGCGGTTCACCGCAACTGGTGAGCTCGATGGTCGCCACGTTCATGTCGGTGATTCGTTCGACAGGCGCCACCCTTCGTTCACCGAGCTCCTTACGCTTGACCACCAGAGTGTTATGCAACCGACCGATGTGTCCGCTCGAGATCGACAACACGGTCTCGGCCATGCCGTAGCCCTGGAAGAAGGCGCGTTCATCAAAGCCACAGGGGGCAAAGGTTTCGGCAAACCTGGAAAGCGTCTGCGCCGAGATCGGTTCCGCGCCGACGAGAGCCATTCTCCACGAGGCGAGATCGAGACCAGCTCGGTCCTCTTCGCTGACGCGCCGGGTGCACAACTCGAAGCCGAAGTTCGGACCGGCGCTGAACGTCGCGCGGTAGCGATCGATCGCACGCAACCAGCGGGAGGGTTTCTGCAGAAAGTCCATTGGCGACATGAGAACCGAACGCGCGCCGACGTAGACCGGGTGGACGACACCGCCGATCAGACCGAGGTCGTGGTAGAAGGGCACCCAGGACAGGATGACGGTCTCTTCGTCGCTGCCCGAGCGCTCTCTCATCTGCTCCTGATTGAACAACAGGTTGGCGTGGTCGATGACGACGCCCTTGGGCGAACCGGTCGATCCGGAGGTGTATTGCAGGAAGGCCACCGAGTCACCGCTCAGGTCGGGTTCCTTCCAGTTCGAAGAATCGCCCGTTGCCAGTTCGTCCGAGGCCAGCCAGTCGAGCCCGCTGAGCAGCTCGTCGTCCGGGAACATGAACGCCGCCATTTGACGAATCGGCGACGTCGTCAGCACCGCGCCTGCGCTGGCGTCGGAGATGATCGCTTTGACCCGCGGTAACGTGCGGTCGATGCGGGCGGGATCAGGAGGATAGGCCGGAACCGCGATGGCGCCGGCATAGATCGAGGCGCAGAACGCCGCGACGAAGTCGAGGCCTGGAGGGTAGAGCAGGAGAACGGGGTTGCCCGTCGCGCCCTTCGCCTGCAGTGCAGCCGCGATCGCCAGGCACCGCTCTTCGAGCTCTCCCCAGGTGAGCGAGCTCTCCTTGCTCTCACCGTCCTCGAGGTAGGTGAAGGCGAGCCGGTCGGGGGTCACGCGCGCGCGCCGGCGCAGGATCTGCAGGAGGCTCGAAGCTTCGGTTTCAGACATCAGCGGGGCCCTTGGGAGGCATTCGCACCAGCCTCCAAAGAGCGCTGACTCTATCGCGGCGGGTGGTTCTTCCCGGCCTTCTCGGGCTTCCCGGGCGTCTCGCTCCCTTCCTCGTCGTCCTTCGGAGGGACGGGCAGGTCGACTTCGTTGCCCCACAGCCACTTCTCGAACCACTGCCAGTTGTGCCACACCGCTGCCAGGCGCTCCTTTGGTTTGTTGATGCCGTGGCCGAAGCCCCGGTAGATCACCAGGCGAGTCGGCACGCCGACGTCCTGCAGGCCCTGGTAGAGCTCGAACGCATTCGGGGTGGGCACCCGCTGATCGAACTCGCCGTGCTGGATGAGAGTCGGAGTCTGAGCGTCTTTGATGTAGGTCATCGGCGAGGTTTTGGCGTAGATCTCCGGGTCGTCCCAGGGCGTCGCCTCGAGGTAGGCACGGGTAAAGCCGTGGATGTCGGTGTTGACGTAGTACGTCATCCAGTTCGAGATTCCTGCACCGTTCGAGATTGCCTTGAACTTGTCGCTCGTGGTGGCCAGAAACGCTGAGATGTAGCCGCCCTGGCTCCAACCCATCGCACCGACCTTGCCGGGATCGGCGAGGCCGCGCGCGACCAGCGCCTCGACTCCGCTTTCGACATCCCAGGCGTCGCCGACTCCCAGGTTACGCACGTTGAGCGAACGGAAAGCCTCGCCGTAGCCAGCCGAGCCGCGGTAGTTCGGCATCAAGACAATGGCGCCCTTCGCCAGCCACTGCTCGATCGGGTAGACGTAGCCACCGATCAAGCGCGGTCGCGAGGTGCCCGTGGGCCCACCGTGGATGACCACCAGGAGCGGTGCAGGCCGACTCCGGTCGTGGCCGACTGGAAGAAACAAGACGCCCTCGATCTCGGTTCCGTCGCGACTGGTCCAGGTGGTGAGCTCACGTTTTCCGAGAGGCCACTCCGCCGTCTTCTCGGTGTGATGGGTCAACTGCTGACGCGCGCCAGGCTGCGCGATCGACGCTACGAAAACCTCCGGCAGCGTGGTACTCGTCTCGGAGATGAAGGCGACGCTCGCGCCGTCGTCTGAGAAGGCAGCTCCGTAGACGGCGTCCGCACCGAGCTCGAGCGCGCGCGCCGCGCCGCCCTTGGTCGTGAGCTGGAAAACGCGGCGCGCGGTGCGCTGGCTCGCTCCGAAGATCACCCCGTGGTGTTCGCTCCAGGCGACCGGAAAGGCATCTTCGTCGAAGAACTCGGTGAGGGTTTCGATTTGCCCACTCGCCACATCGACCTTTGCCAGCCTGCTGTTGCCATACCAGTCGCTGGCACCGCGCGGCGTGGTGATCAAGAGCGCCTCGCCGTCAGGCGACCAGAAGCCGAGGCCGTCACTCCCGGCCTCTCGAACGAGCGGCCGCCGGTCGCCGCTCCTGCTGTCGACGAGCGACACATCAGCCTCAGGAAAGGCATCGATCTGGGGACGCGGGCGATGACCGATGGCGATTGTCCGACCGTCGGGTGAGAACTCGAGGTCGTCGACCGTTATGTCGGTGCCCTCGGTGAGCTGGCGGGCGGCGGCACCGGGGGTGGCCTCGGCGATGAAGAGATGTTGATGACGGAGATCCTGGTCTTCGACGCGGTAGGCGCCATAGGTGTCCTCTCGCTCCTTGGCGGGGTCGTCCTCGGCGGAAGAAACGAAGGCGATCGACTCACTATCCGGTGACCAACGGTAGGAGCCGACGCCTTCCTCGGCATCGGTGAGCTGCTCTGCTTCTCCGCCCGCCAGCGCCATGCGGTAGACCTGCGGCTTCGCCTCGTCGCCCTCACCACGAGTCGAGATGAAGCTCAGCCAACGACCGTCGGGGGAAAAGGCCGGAGAACTCGCGCTGCCCGAGGCGGTGCGCGTGAACTGGCGCCCCTCGCCGAAAGGCCCGTCGCCTTGCCGCTTGGCCACCCAGATCTCGGTGTCGTAGCGGTTCTCGTCCCAGTCTGTCGTCCGCTCGGTCCAGGCCACCGCCGAACCATCCGGAGCGATGCACACCGAACCGACCGACACCAGATCGATCACCTCGCGGAAGGTCGGCGCACCCGGCACCACCGTTTCTTCGAGTGCCGCCGGTGGCTCACTCTCGGCGGATACGGGGGTGGCGGGGGTCACGGCGAGCAGCGCAAGGAACGAGAGCGCGGCGAGAACGATGATCTTCATCTTGCGGCCTCCAGAGAGCGATGGAGTCTGGAGAGTAGCTCAGCCAGGAAACTGGACCTGACGGAACGAGCCACGGAACGACATCCAACGTGAAAGGATGTTCCGCTCAGTCTGACTCCGAAAGACCCTCTGGAGGACCGGCTTATGTTCAGCTCTCGTCCACTCGCTACCCCCATCGCTCTCGCTCTCGCCGTCGGCCTCCCTCTCGTACCCATTGAGGCACAGCAACAAGGTGCGTTCGCCCAACGCATCCAGGTTCAGAACGAGGCCACCGCGGCGCTTCTCGCGCCCGACGCGTTGCGGGTTCTCGTGTGTGGTTCGGCGTCGCCGCTCGGTGCCGATCCCAAGCGCGAGCAAGCCTGCCTGGCGGTGATCGCCGGTCCTCGCGTCTTCGTGGTCGATGTTGGCTCTGGGTCCAACAACAACCTTTCGCTTGCCGGAATCCCGATGCGGAACCTCGAGGCCGTTCTGCTCACTCACTTTCACTCCGACCACATCGGCGCGCTCGGCGATGTCAACCTCAGCTCGTGGGTCGGGGGAAGGGATACGCAGCTGGAAGTGGTCGGGCCTCCGGGAGTCGAACGGGTGGTTGCGGGCTTCAACGAAGCATTCGCCCTCGACCGCTCCTACCGCACAGCGCACCATGGCGAGGACCTGCTCCCCCCAGCGGTCGGCACGATGAAGGCACGCAGCGTCGAGCCGGGCGTGATACTCCAAGACGCCGGCCTCAAGATCACAGCGATCGAGGTCGACCACGAGCCAGTCACCCCGGCCTACGGCTACCGCTTCGACTACCTGGGCCGCTCGGTCACGATCAGCGGCGACTCAGACAAGAGCGCGACGCTCATCGAGGGAGCGCGCGGCAGCGACATTCTCTTCCACGACACCATGGCCGAAGGGATCCTTCAGACCATGGAGGGCGCCTTTCGTGCGGCGGGCAACGAACGCACCGCCAAGATCGTTCTCGACGTCCAGGACTACCACGCAACGGTTCAAGAAGTCGCCGAGACGGCGACCGCTGCCGGAGTCAAGATGACCGTCTTCTACCACCTGGTGCCCAACCCGGCGAACCCAATGGTGCTCGCGGGGTTCCGCGCCGGCGCGCCAGAGAACACGGTCATCGCAGCAGACGGCATGCTCTTTACACTCGCCAAGGATGGTGAAGAGATCGAACGGACGACTCTTTTCGAGCGTTGATGGCGCGATCCAAGAGCAAGAACTCAGTCGGGCGACCGGTTCTGCTTTCGTGGGTCTGCGTCTTCGTGCGACAATGCGCCCGCCGTGCGGTCACTCTTCACACGAATCCTTCGCGAGCCCCTGGGGCTCTTCCTCATCCTCGGGGGCGCCCTGTTCCTGGCCGACCGCTGGTGGGGCAGTCGCGGAGCGGAGGTCGTGGAGATCGACCCTGCGGCCATCGAACGGCTGGCAACGCTCTGGCAAGCCCAGGCCGGGCGGCTGCCGAGCGAGGACGAAATGGCATTCCTGGTCGACGACTGGGTTCGGGAAGAAGTGCTCTACCGCGAGGCCAAGAGTCTCGGGCTCGACCGTGACGACGTCATCGTGCGCCGGCGGCTGGCACAGAAGATGAGCTTCCTGATCGAAGATGGCCTGGGCGACCTCACCCCGTCCGACGAGGAGATCGTCGCGTTGTGGCAGGCGAACCAGGCGCGCTACGTCGAGCCGGCGCGCTACACCTTTGCACACATCTATCTCTCGGCTGACAACCATCCCGACCTGGAGGCCGATGCCCTCGCGCTGCTCGCCGAGCTCGGAGATTCTGGAGACGGCGGCGCCTGGCGACAGCTCGGTGACCCCTTCATGCTGGCGCGCGAGTATGCCGAGCGTAATCAACAAGAAGTCGCGGAACTCTTCGGGGGCAGCTTCGCGGCCGCACTGGACGACCTCCCGGTTGGCAGCTGGAGCGGCCCGGTCGAGTCGGCCTACGGTGGGCACCTGGTGCGGCTGCACAAACGCTCCCCAGAGCGTCGGCTTCCCCTCGAGGAGGCGCGCGCTCGGGTGGTGGCTGACTGGACCGAGCGCGAGGCCAGCCGCGCGGAAGGTGAGGCCTACGCCAGGATTCGTTCGCGCTATCGGGTGCTTCTGCCCGACGGCACTCCGGTTGGTGAGTCACCTTCCGAGCTTGAAGAGGCCGAACCCACGGCACCTGCCCGAGAGCCGTGACTACCCGTCGCATTGCGGGAATATGTCTCGTCTGGACGGCCCTGGCGCTCTTACCCGCGAGCGCGCATGAGGTGCGGCCGGGCTATCTCGAGATCCGCGCGGAGAGCGGTTCCGACACCTTGCCCTCGGTGTGGCGCGTGCGCTTCAAACAACCGCTCCAGGGTGACCGCTACCTCAATCTCATCCCGCGCCTGCCGGCGGACTGCTCGCTCGCAAACAGCGGCCCGCCGATCGTCGGCACCGGCTTCGTCACCGAACGGTTCCTCCTGACCTGCGAGGGCGACCTCTCGTCGGGAGAGCTTTCGATCGAGGGGCTCGACCGCACCCTGACCGATGTCCTGGTGCGCATCGAGGGGCCTTCGGGCGAGGCACGCACCTGGGTCCTGCGGCCCGAGAAAGCGGGAATGTCGCTGGCGAGTGACGGCACCCCAGGGACGCGGGCCTACCTGCGGCTTGGTGTCGAGCACCTGGTGTTCGGCATCGACCATGTTCTGTTCGTACTCGGGCTGCTGTTGTTGGTCAAGACGCCGGGCCGTCTGCTGGGGGTTGTGACCTCCTTCACGGTCGCACACAGCATTACGCTCGCGCTCTCGTCGCTCGGCCTGGTAACCCTCCGGCCGCGCCCCGTCGAGGCGGTGATCGCACTCAGCATTCTCTTCCTGGCCGTGGAGCTCGTCCACAGCCAGCGCACGGCTGGAGAAGGAAAGGCGACGCGCCGAGCGAAGACGACGGATGGCAACGAGCGTTCGCGCGCACGAGACACCCGGCTCATGCAGCGTGCGCCATGGCTCCTGTCCTTTGGCTTTGGCCTATTGCACGGCTTCGGCTTTGCCGGCGCGCTGGGTGAGATCGGCTTGCCTCCGAACGCGGTGGCTGCGGCGCTCTTTCTGTTCAACGTCGGCGTGGAGCTCGGGCAGCTGATGGTCCTGGCGGCGGCCGGGCTCGTCTACCTTGCCCTACGCCGACTGCTTCCCCAGGGCGTGCTGATTCCCCGGCTGGCGGCCTGGGGACTGGGGATCGTGTCGGCCTGGTGGTTCGTGGAACGAACCGCCCTGATCTTCATGCAGACCTAGAGGGCGGCGGCGGCGCGCAGGCTTCGGCTCTCAGCTCAGGATCCAGGCGATCGAACCGCCCACCACTGCGGCGAGCAGGAGGGCGGCGCCGAAGGCAACCTCTGACCCCACGAGGTGCAATTGCATCGGCCCCGGCGAGGCCGGGGCTCTTTCGTCAGGCCACTCTTCCTCGAGAAGGAGAGGCGAGGAACCAATGGGACTGTTGTCGAGCAGGTCGGTCTGGTCCAGACGGTCGGCTGCGTAGCCGGCGAGCTCGAGGGCACGAGTGTCCATTTGCGTGCGCTCCGGAAGCACTCCCGTTTCTTCTAGAGCTGCTTCGATGGCCGCCCGGTGGGCAAGCGAAACGACCGCTGGCGAGTCCGAAGATTGCGACTGCGAAGAGAAAACGGCAGAGCGAACGGTTTCTGGATCGCGCGTGGCGGCAGCGCGGAGGAAGGCGTGGGCGTCAGCGATCTCTGAAGTCGGTAGCCGAAGGTAGGAACGCATCGCAGCGGCGACGTCGGCCGGTGAACCGATGGCGACCAGGGCCTCGCGGGCAACCATGCGAGTCTGGGGATCAGGGTGGTCGAGTGCCGGGAGGAGTCCGCGGCGGGCATCGTCACCGCCGCACTCGCCGAGGCCCCAAAGCCCGTGCAGGCGGACCGCTCGCAGGGGCGAGGCCGCCAGGCGCCGAAGACGCTTGACCTCACCGAAGGCGGCCAGGGCGTCGCTGATCGACTCGCCGGCACGCCCCTTGACCCGCAGGCGCGCAGTGCGCAGAACCGTCATGACGGAGTGGCGACCAAACTCCTCGATTGCCTCCATGACGGCAAAGGAGAGTTTGTCGTTGCCGATCAGGTAGGGCGACAGTGCTTCGCCCGCTGCAACCGCCTGGCTCGCCCAATTGTGGCGGTAGCGGCGTACGACGATCAGATAAACGGCGACGGTCAGGCAGGCGACGACGGTCGCGATCACGGGCCCGAGTAACGTGTTGGGGATCGTGGCGAGGAGGGTGGCAAGAGCTGTCATTGGGCTCTCCGCTGCCGCTGTCCTTCGACAACCGCTCGCGCACAGTCCGCCACCGCTTCGGGGTCGAACGGCTTGGTAAAGAAATCGTCGGCACCGAGCGCTCTGACCTCGCCTTCGATCGCCGGTGACAGCGAAGTGACCACAACGGAGCTGATGTCTTGTCCTGCGGCACCAAGGCGTCGAAGAACGCGGGCCCCGTGCAACAGGGGAAGCTCGAGCTCGAGCACCATGACATCGATCGCCATGTCGAAGCACAGACGCAGCGCCTCCTCGCCGTCGCTGACCCATCGAACCCCGAGACCGCGTGACTCGAGCGCCGCCTTCTGAATCGAAGCCGTCAAACGATGCGGCTCGACCAGGAGAACACGACCGACGAGGAGGCCGGTCGAGGGGGGAGAGTCGAAAGAGATTTCGCGGGACAAGGGGTCTTCTTGCTCGGTGGGGTCCGAGACAGCCGGGCTCGAGGGACGGTCAGAGAAGCGAGTGGCGCGGCGGGGCTGTCGGTAAGTCAATCGATCGGTCGGAGAAGCAGCAAGACCCTTGCCAGAGAAAGAGTAGGTATCTAGGCCCTACCGGCCCCACATGAACCAGCCTTCGCAAGAAAGCTCACATTGGCGTCCGCCCGAGAGACCGTCGATGTTTCAGCCGGAAACAGGTGGGCCGATGCACGCGACCAAGCAGCGCGTGCCATCATCGCGGGGTGAGCGAAACGCCCTGGGATGCGGCCCAGTACCTGCGGTTCGGCGATCATCGTCGTCGCCCCGGACGCGACCTGTTGGCCCAGGTCCCGCCGGTCAACGCGAGAGTTGTATGGGATCTTGGCTGTGGAACCGGCGAGCTGACCGTCGAGCTAGCGGAGCGTTTTCCCGAAGCAAGGGTGCGCGGAGTCGACCGCTCCCTGAGCATGCTCGAGAAGGCTGCCGCGCTCGAGGGTCATCACGAGACCCGCCTGAGCTGGCACCAGCGAGACATCACCCACTGGCTCAGCGAGCCGGACGACGCCACCCCACCCGACCTGGTCTTCTCGAACGCGGCCTTCCACTGGCTCGAGGACCACCCCGGACTGCTTCAGGGAATCACGCGGTGCCTCGCCCCGGGTGGCGTCCTGGCGTTCCAGATCCCACTCACCCACCATCAACCGTCGCACCGCCTGATGCGCGACGTCCTGGTCGACCTCGGGCTGGCAGATCCGCAACTCATTCGCGAGCTCGAGCGTCGTCACGTCCTGGAACCCGAGGGTTACCTCGAGCTGCTGCGCACCGAAACCGTCACCCAGAACGTCTGGACAACCACCTACTACCAGCAACTAACCGGTGAAAACGCCGTCCTCCAGTTCGTCGAGTCCACCGGTCTCCGTCCCGTCCTCCAGGCCCTCAACGACAAGCAACAGGCAGCCTTCCTCCCGTCGTACGAGGCCAGGCTGCGAGAAGCCTACCCACCAACCGGCCCCGTCACGACTTTCCCCGTCAAGCGCCTCTTCGCCGTCGCCACCAACCCGTAACCACACCCAGTCGGGGCGACTTCCCCGCCACCCCCACCACCCAGTCGGGGCGACTTTTCAGACGGCATGGCGGCTGGCGGCCTCGACATGCCACCCACCTCGCCGCTACCTCCTCTCCAGCCCCCCAAACTCGCCTTCAACGGCGCCAAAACCCGCGCCGCGCAGCGTCACTCTGGCGCCCAGACACACCTCCGCCGTCTCCGCCAGCCGGCGGCGTCAGAGCCCCTTCGGACCAATCAGCTAGCGCCCCCTACTTCAGGGGCCCGCACGCAGCGCCGGCACCCCTTCGTAGGGCCGAGGACTCGGAAACGTATCCGCAGGAAACTTCACATCCAGCTCTCCTGCCCGTTGACGTTCCCGCGCCAGACGATGTGCTCTCGTGACCCAGTCGAAAGCCGCCAGCAGGCGCTCGCGCTCCTCCTTGTTTCTGGCAATCACCCGCGGGCGCGCACCCAAGGCCATCGCCTTGGGTGTTCTGAAGGGACTCAAGCGAGACAATCTCCACTGACCCTGCGGCCTGGTGCCCTCCCTTTGATGGCGTGCACGCGTCTTCTCTTCGATGTCGACAATCATCTGCCGCGCCCACGCGCAGTAGTCCTCGTCACTCAGGTGGTCAAGGCCGGGCAGCTTCGAGAGAAACACGGTCTCCTCGACTTTGAAGTCTTCCACCGTAAGGCGCCGGCCGGCACGAGTCCGCTTTGCACGACTGAGGGCTGTGCGATCAATCCACTTGCCTTGGAGCTCCAGTTTGCCGTCCCACAACGCCGCCCCGGCGCTGACGCCAGGCCATTTGCGTGGCGACGACACCAACCCAGCCTCGCAGCCCTGGGCCAGCACGTAGCGGAACCGCCGGGCCAGGTCGGCGGGGTCGCGACCAGGGAACGACGGCTTGTAGGGCGTTTCCCATTTCGGGCCTTTCCAGCCACGGGTGATCCGTAGCTCAACGCTGGTCTTGTGCTGGACGTGGTACATGAACTCGGCCATCTGCTCCGCATTGCGCACGCCCAGCAGCATGTGGTGATGGTTGGCCTGGTAGTCCGGAAGGTAGATGCGCGCCCCGGTCAGGCGCTGCGCGCGTCCGATGATCCCCAGGAGGTTCTCTCTGAGCTCGGAGGACGGTGCGAGGAGGAACGTGCCGTTGGTGCAACGGGCACACACCTCGACCACTGTCCAGCCGCTCTCATCTGGCGGTACGTAGCGAATTTGGTGGCTCATACCTATAGAAGATGGTGAAACCCTGCGAACCCTTACAGAGGCAGTGAAGAAGCCCGCCCGCCAACGCCAAGGCGAGACGAACCGGCGACCCATAGGTGGTGGTCGGAAAGTCGCCCCGACTGGGTGCTGTCGGGCGGGCGGGCGGGCGTTGCCGGTTGCCTACCCACGGGTTGGCGTGGGAAAGTCGCCCCGACTGGGCAGCCAGCTGGGAGAGGCGGGCGCTTGGCGCGCTCGTCTTGACGCCACGCAAGGGGGAAACGATGCCGGAGATCAAGCTCTACGAACTGGGGCCGACGCGGTCTGCGCGCTGTCGGTGGGCGCTGCTCGAGGCTGGTCTCGAGTTCGAATCACTTGGGAACACTCCCGGCATCATCGGAAGTGATGAGCTCAAGCAGGTGCATCCGCTTGGCAAGTTGCCGGCGGCGATCGTTGACGGGCGACCGCTGTTCGAATCCGCTGCGATCGCCACCGCGGTTGCTGATCTGGTTCCGAAAAGGCAACTGGTCGCCGCTCCGGGGACCTGGGCACGTGCCCTTCACGACCAATGGGTGCTGTTTGCCTTGACCGAGATGGAGTCTTGGGTCTGGACGTCTGAACTCAACACGACGGACTTCGTGATGGCGAAAGAGCATCACGTTCCCGACATCATCCCGCAATGCGAGATGATGTACCGCCGCGGCGCAGCGGTCCTCGACGCTGTTCTTGCGGAGACGCCGTTTCTGATCGATGGCCGATTCAGTGTCACCGACATCATCGTTGGATACACCGTCAGCTTCGGACAGGAGCTCGGATGGACGGACGAGTGCCCCAACCTCCTGGCCTACCTCCACCGGTTGCTAGCACGCGAGCACTGCACCCTCGTCCTTCACGACCCTGCCGATCGGAAACACTAGCTGGGACCTGACCGGCAAAAGATCACCTCCATCGAAGCCAAGGTCCGCCGCGCGCGACGGATCGAGGTAGCCCCAAAACGCATCGTCAGGGCCGAGCACCTGCCGCGGGCGGCCCGCGCATCGGACCGCTTGCGCGGCCCTGGGTGACACTAGCGCGCCCCGTGGTAAACGTCCTGGAGAGATCGAAAGGTCGCTCAACCGACGGTATCGCAAACCGAAACAAGGCCCGCCACACAGAGGCCGAAAACCAAAACAGGGCGAGAGCAACCGTTCCATCGAAGCCAAGGTCCGCCGCGCGCGACGGATCGAGGTAGCCCCAAAACGCATCGTCAGGGCCGAGCACCTGCCGCGGGCGGCCCGCGCATCGGACCGCTTGCGCGGCCCTGGGTGACACTAGCGCGCCCCGTGGTAAACGTCCTGGAGAGATTGAAAGGTCGCTCAACCGATGGTATCGCAAACCGAAACAACGGCCCGCCACACAGAGGCCGAAAACCGAAACAGGGCGAGAGCAACCGTTCCATCGAAGCCAAGGTCCGCCGCGCGCGACGGATCGAGGTAGCCCCAAAACGCATCGTCAGGGCCGAGCACATGCCGCGGGCGGCCCGCGCATCGGACCGCTTGCGCGGCCCTGGGTGACACTAGCGCGCCCCGTGGCAAACGTCCTGGAGAGATTGAAAGGTCGCTCAACCGACGGTATCGCCAACCGAAACAACGGCCCGCCACACAGAGGCCGAAAACCACGGGGCGCGCTAGAACTTCATTCCAAGGCCGACCGACATGCGGTTGCCGCTGGTGTAGCTCGCGCCTGGCGACGGGCGAAAGAAGACGCGCTCGAGGTCGGCGACCAGACCGAACTTCGAGCGCAGGGCTTCTACCGAAACTCCTACGCCCCAGGTTTCGTTCTCGGTCGAATCCGGTGCATTGACGTTCAACAACAGGTTGATGTCAGGACGGACCGCATAGCCAACGCGCACGGTGCCGAAGAAGCCGTCTTTCGACCACGACTCCGTTTCCTGGCGGACGTAGTTGCCGCGGAAGCCGTACAGAAAGCCACCGCGCTCGCGCCGGTACTCGAGGCTCGAACCCCAGAACAGCGCAGACTTGCCGCTGACCTTCTGACCCTGAGTCGCAACCGTGCAGACGATGAATCGACCGCTCCGAGCGCGGCCCTCGATTCCCATGTTGGCGCCATCGACACCGAGGCCGCTCGAGGTTCCGATGCGTCCGAAGACGTGGAAGTCTGCGGCGGAGGCGCTGGTCGCTGAGACGAAGGCCCCAGCAATCACGCAGGCGAGGACGAGCAACACGAACGGGCGCAAAGTGGGCGACATGGGCGGTGAGCCTCCCTGAACCGCGAACTGCGGTTCCTCCGAAAGCGCATCAGGAAATGCAAAGGGCAGAAAGAGTCTTTGTACTCTGTTGCCTCGCCGCCCGAAAGGCAAACAGTTATCCATTAATAATCAGCAAACTATTTCTATTGCGATTCACAATGAATTTTTATGCCACTAAACCAGCGAATACTCTTCCTTCCTCGAACTCAGCCTGAGAAGAGCGGCCTTGGCTGCCCGCTCGATATGGTCCGCTGACACCTCGAAATGGTCGCGGATTTCAGGACGCGCCTCGGAAAGGCCGAAGCCGTCGGTCCCGAGCGTCACCATCGGGCCTGGCACCCAGCGCGCTACCGCATCGGGCAGCAACCGCTGGTAGTCCGACACGGCCACGAAGGCCGGCCCCGCTCCCTCGAGGACGCGAGTCACCAGCGGCTTCTGCGGCCGACGCTCGGGGTGCAATCGATTCTCGCGCTCGACGACCGCCGCCTCACGTTGCAACGCCACCCACGAAGGCACGCTCCAGACGTCGGCGGCAATGCCCTGCTCCGCGAGCGACGCGGCGGCGGCGATCGCCTGAAAGAGAATCGCTCCGCTTCCCAGAAGTGAAACTCGCGGCGCCTTCTTCGGCAAGTCGGGCGCCGCCTGGAAACGATAGATACCGCGCACGACACCGTCTTCGACGCTTTCGAGTGCCCTCGAACCTGGATTGTCCGGCGTCGCCGGCATGACGTGGTTCTCGTTGGTGATCGTCAGGTAATAGAACACGTCCTCTTGTCGGTCGAGCATGCGCTCGAGGCCATGGCGCACGATGATCGCCAACTCGTATGCGAACGCCGGGTCGTAACTCTCGAGCGTTGGAACGGTTGCCGCCACCAGATGGGAGTGCCCGTCCTGGTGCTGCACGCCTTCTCCGTTCAGCGTCGTGCGACCCGACGTTCCGCCGAGCAGGAAGCCGCGCACCATCTGGTCGGCGGCCGCCCAGATCTGGTCGCCAACCCGCTGGAAGCCAAACATCGAGTAGAAGACGTAGAAGGGAATGGTTGGAATGCCGTGGTTCGCGTAGGCCGTACCAGCTGCCACAAACGACGCCATCGCGCCGGCCTCGCAGATTCCCTCCTGCAGAATCTGGCCGTCGGCACTCTCCCGATACGGGATGATCGAGTCAGCATCAACCGGCCGGTACAGCTGACCGTGCGGCGAGTAGATTCCGGCCTGACGAAACAGACCGTCCATACCGAACGTTCGCGCCTCGTCCGGAACGATCGGCACCACATAGCGCCCGAGGACTGGGTCACGCATGAGTTTGGCAAGCATGCGCACCATCGCCATGGTGGTCGAGATCTTGCGCTTGCCGGACCCCTGGAGCAGGTCGGCGAACGCCGCCAGAGCCGGAACCTCGACCCGCGGACACTGCGCATCGCGAGCCGGCAGAAACCCACCGAGCGCCCTACGACGTTCGCGCATGAACGTGACCTCTGGACTGTCCTCGGGCGGAATGTAGAGCTCCGCCTCCTCGATCTGCTTCTCGGACAGGGAGATTCCAAACCTACGCGCGGCCTCGGCGCGCTCTTCGCTGTTCATGTTCTTCTTCTGGTGGGCCTGGTTGCTACCCTCAGCGCCCATGCCGAGACCGTAACCCTTGATCGTCTTGGCGAGAATCACCGTTGGCCGCCCGTTGTTCGAATCAACCGCGCGACGGTAGGCGGCGTGGATCTTCTGACGGTCGTGGCCACCGCGCTTGATCGAACGAATGCTCTCATCGGAGAGCGTCTTCATGATCTCCGCTAGTTTCGGATCGTCACGCACCCAATGGGCGCGCACCTCATCGCCGCGAAGTTGCGAGTACATCTGGTAGTCGCCGTCGACTGCCTCCTCCATCCGCGCTTGCAGCACACCTTCGCGATCACGTGCAAAGAGTGCGTCCCATTCGGATCCCCAGATCACCTTGATGACGTTCCATCCGGCGCCGCGAAACCACCGCTCGTGCTCCTGGATGACCTTCGAGTTGCCGCGTACCGGCCCGTCGAGCCGCTGCAAGTTGCAGTTGACGACCAGAATCAAGTTGTCGAGCTTCTCACGCGCCGCAATCGCTGCAGTGCCGAGGACTTCGGGCTCGTCTGCCTCCCCATCTCCAATGAAGCACCAGACCTTGCCGCTCGACTCTGGCTTGAGACCACGGTTCTCGAGGTAGCGCGCAAACCGTGCGAGGTAGATCGCCGTCACCGTCGACAGCCCCATCGACGCCGAGGGCACCTGCCAAAACTCCGGTAGGCGACGCGGATGCGGGTACGACGGCAGCCCGCCCCCCTCTGCCAACTCGCGCCTGAAGTTCAGCACCCGCTCCTTGGACAACCGACCTTCGAGCAGCGCCCGGGCGTAGACTCCCGGCGAAGCGTGCGCCTGGAAGAGCACCAGATCGCCGCCCGGATCTCGGGTCGGCGCGTGAAAGAAGTGGTTGAACCCGACTTCGAACAACGTTGCGGTGGACGCATAGGTCGCAATATGGCCGCCGACGCCCGAGCCGTTGTCGTTGGCGCGCAACACCATCGCCAGGGCGTTCCAGCGCACCAGGTTCTCGACCCGGCGCTCCATCTCGATGTCGCCAGGGTAGGGCGGCTGCTCCTCGACCGAGATGGTGTTGCGGTATGGGGTGTTGCGAGTCGACGACGGAAGCGGCACGCCGCTTCTCGAGGCACGCGCATCGAGCTCCTCGAGCAGCTCCCGCGCCCGCCCCGCACCATGGCGATCCACCACCGCCTCGAGCGCTTCGAGCCATTCGTCGCGCTCCTCACGCCAGTCGTCTGCCTGCGCTTCCCGGTTCACAACAACTCCCTGACTCGGACCGGACAACGCCGGTCACTCAGGCGCCGGCCCCGGAAACTGCTCACGTAGGATGCGTTTGAGAATCTTGCCCGATGGATTGCGCGGAATCTCGTCGACGAAGTACACATTGCGCGGCAGTTTGAAACGCGCCAGCTTGTCGTTACAGAACTCGCGGACCTCGTCTTCGTCGAGGCTTGGATCAGCCTTGACGACAATCGCCGCACAGGACTCTCCCCACTTATCGCTCGGCTGGCCGATCACCCCAGCCTCGGCGATCTTCGGGTGGCCCATCAGCACGTTTTCGACCTCGGCGGGATAGACGTTCTCGCCACCCGAAATCACCATGTCCTTGATGCGGTCTTGAATGTAGACGAAGCCCTCTTCATCCATCACCGCGATGTCACCCGACATGAACCAGTCACCCTTCATGCACTCAGCGGTCGCTTCGGGGCGGTTCCAGTACTCGCGCATGATGTGCTTGCCGCGGATCGCAACCTCGCCAGCCTCCCCAGGCGCTCTGTCGTTGCCGTCCTCGTCGACAATGCGCACATCGGTGTGGAAAAACGCCTTGCCCGTCGATCCGGCGCAGCGCACGGCGTCGGCCGAGCCAATCACGCACGCCGGACCGCAGGTCTCGGTCAAACCGTAGACCTGCTGGATCTCGATGCCCATGTCGGCATAGGCCTCGATCAGCGGGACAGGGACCGGAGCGGCCCCGCTCATCAGCCAGCGCACCTGCTCGTGCTTGCACTCAGCCGGGTCGTAGACCTGCTTCATGAAGTTCAACATCGCGGGCACCTTGAGGCCGGTGGTGATCTGCTCGTCGGCGATCAGCTTCCAGGCACGTTGCGGGTCGAAGGTCCGCATGACGACCGAAGTGACCCCGGCATGAATGTTCGAGGTGATCGGAGTCAGAGCGCCAACATGAAAGAGCGGCAGCGCAACCAGGTAGCGGTCGCCGATGCGTGCGTCGACGGTCGCATTGATAGTGAGCACGCCCCAGGTCGCCGTTTCGTGCGTATGCACCGCGCCTTTGGGCAACCCCGTCGTGCCGGAGGTGTACATGATGTAGAGCACGTCGTCGTCACCAGCCTCGACTGCCGGCTCCTCGTCCGATCCCGACTGCGACAGCTCGGCGTAAGACAATGCGAACCCCGGCCGTGCGCTATCCGGCCCGATATGAATCCAGTGCTCGATCGCAGTGCCCTCTTCGCCACCGCCGCGCTGCTCGAGCGCCTCGGCGCTGGCCAGGAACTCATCGCCGAAGACCAGCGCTCTCGCCCCCGCGTCGCGCAAGATGAACGCCAACTCTTCGGGAGTCAGGCGCCAGTTCAAGGGCACGAAGACTGCGCCCAGTTTGGCGATGGCTAGAAACGTCTCGACGTACTCGATCGAGTTCATCTGCAGAACGGCGACTCGGTCACCCTTGCCAACCCCGAGGCCAGCGAACGCATGCACCATGCGGTTGGTGCGTTGATTCCACTCACTGAACGTAAAGCGCCGATCGGTATCAGCGTCAACGAAGCCATCCAGATCCGGCGAAAGACTCGCTCGCTTGGTGAGAAACAGTCCGATGTTGTTCTTCATGGTCCGCCGATCATAGCGAGGTGCCAGGCCGTCACCATCAGGGGACGACTTGTCGTGGCGATGGGCCGAGAATCGGCGGGCCAACCGCCCGAAACTCCACCCAGGGGCCAGTGGGACGGGATCTGTTGCCACCTGGCACGAGCTTTGATGAAGCACCCCTCTGGAGGGATCACCCGACGACCCACGAGGAGGTCATCATGCACCCGAAGCCACCGAACGAGAACCAGCACCGAAGCACGAGATCTGGGCAAGCCCGGCGCTCGAGCACTCCGGCAAGCCGTCCCTACCGTTCACGATCAGAGCGCCCGCGGCGCTCGGCGCTAGTCGTTGGACTGGCCGTTCTGATGGTCGCGCCCCTGGTTGTGGGCGGTAGCCCCGCCGCCGCCGCCGATTGGTTCTGGGGCAGCAGCTTCCGGATTGGCGGGCTCACCTTCACCATCGGGCATCGGCCGCACCTCCACGGGCACGGTCACTTCTACCGCACCGGCTATGCGGTGCCGTCGAGGCAGCGGTGCACAGATCGCTGCTTCGTCCAGCGCCGTGCCCACTACCACCACGAGTCCTGCCCGGTGGTGCGCGGATGGTTCCATCGGCACGGGTATTCGAGCTACGACGTGTTCAACCGCTACCGCCCCTACTCCAGCACGCGCTACGACCGCCACGACCGCTACGACCGATACAACAACTACGACGGTTACGGCAGATGGAGCGACTACGACTGGCGCGACCGACGACAGCGCGACCGCTACGATCGGCACCATCGTCGGCCGCGACGCGAGTGGTACCGCGCCCATCGTCACTACCATGTCGACGGCCGCTGCCCCATCCGCTACTGAGAGTCCCGGCAGAAACCGCACGGCAACAACAAACCATCACGAGACCCCGCATCCGCACGTCGGCTGCGGGCTCTTGAACGCTTACCGAACCCCTACAAACGACCTCCGGTGGAACCGATAAGCTCGTCGCTCGTTCTCGACAAGGGGCTAGGCAGTGCGGAGCTGGTGTCGGCCTTTCGCGCGCTCTGAGAGCCCTCAAGTCACCCAGCTCGACTAGAACCCAGGACTTCGATCGCCTTGAGCCGCCCCGTTTCTGCCGCCCCGCCCTTTCACTGGCCGAACGTCGTGCTGGCCGGCATCGCTGCGCTCCTTCTCAGCCAGCCCGCGGCCAGCCAGGCACGAGAGACCATTCGCGTGACCGCAGAAGGACCAGCACCGGCCACTGCGCTCTCGGCGACCGCCGCCGGACAGAACCTGCGGATCGTCGGTGCCGAGGCGATCGACCCGAGGACCCAGCCCTGGGAGATCGTCCTCTACCTCGACACTGCGGTTTCGAGTCGCGCCGCTGTTCAACGAGTAGCCGACCAGCTGATCGAGCGGGTCACCGCCCTCACCGCTCTCGGTGAAGTCGAGATCGTCGTCGCCGATTCCCTCCCCCGCACCATCCAGCCACCGACCCGTGACCCGGAGTTTCTCCTGCCGGCCCTCGAGAGACTGTCGGTTCGTGCCGAAGCTGAGGACGCAGTGCGTTCCCGCCGTCAGTCTTTCTGGTTGCGACTCGAAGAGCGTCGCCGTAGCGCTCGTCGTGGTACCGGCGCCGCAAAAGAGAACCTGCCGATGGCGCTCGCTCGTTCGGCGCTTTCTGAGGAAGTCACGATGCGGCGGCTACAACACGACGCCCTCTTGAGCTGGCTCGGCGACCGAGGCCCGGCCGGTGAACGGCCCCGCCTCCTGCTCCTGCTGTCAGAGCCCATCGGCCAGGACCCGATCGCGTTTCTGAACCACCACCTCAACGACGACGGCGACGCCAGTCAACTCGCGCCCCTCACCAGGGCACTACCGGACCCCGAAGACTTCGGGCGGGCGCTCGCCGCCTACGGATGGGTGACCGTTCCCCTCGGCCTCGGCGGTGAGAGCGACGCCAAGAACGCTCTCCAGTACAAGCCCTCCGCGCAGCTGCCGGTGGGGTTCTCGATTCGCTTGGGGCGGACTCCGGAACCCGCCGAGCCGCAGCTCGACCTGATGATGGACGAGCCGCAGCACGGCGCACTCGAGACGGTAGCGGCGCTGACCGGTGGACGAGTGATCTCCGATCCCGAATCGTTTGGTGAGACTCTCGCTCGCGCCACCCGTCGGGTCGCGATCGATCTCGAGGTTCCACCGACAGCGCCGGAGGCGGGAATCGGCGAGACCGCTCTCGCGGTGACCTCAGAGAACGGCGCCCTCAGAGCGCCCGCCGTCACCACCTTCGGGCAGACACCGGAGAGCGTGGCGGTTGCGCGCCTGCGCCTTGCCCTCTACGGGCAGGACGGAGACGGTGAGCTCGAGATCGACTCGGTGGTCGAGCTCGACCCCGAGAAGGTAGCGGAAATTCCGTCACGATTGGTCGCCGAAACGCGGCTCGGGCGGGGAACTCCGGGTGCGCGACCGCTGCGCATCAGCGTCGCGGTATCGACCGCCGACGATCGTTTCATCACCCGCCACTCGCTCTTGTCCTCAGAGCAGCTCGCCAGCCCGGCACCCGGGATCGCACGCTTCGAGGAAGCGCTTCAGCTGCCCGGCGACACCGAAGCCACGTTGGTTCTCGTCGAGGCACTCGACACCGGTGAGTGGGGCCTGGCCTGGGCAGACATCGTCGAGGCGCGCCCGCAAGCAGCCGGACCGCTCGCCGATCGCTCCGTGGGACGTGACGCGCAACAGGCGGGCGATCGTGCCATCCGCCTGGAACCCGAGACCCCCTCGCCGCGCGTTGGCCGCATCGTCTTCACCGCCGACACTCGACAGGACGTCGCGCGTGTGCAGTTTCTCGTCGACCGAGAGGCGGTTGCAGAACGCAACCGTCCTCCGTTTCGTGCCCGCATCAATCTCGGCAACAGCGGTCGACCGATGGAGGTCACGGCGATCGCCTTCGACGCCGATGGCTTCGAGCTCGACCGCGACACCCTGCGCATCAACGAGCCGGCCGACGCGTTCTGGGTCCGCGTCACCGAACCGCGCCCCGGCCGGCGGGTTGGGCGCGTCCCGGTGGCAGTTGACGTCAAGGCTCCAGACGACGGAGAGGTGGCGCGGGTCGACTTCTACTGGAACGCCGATCGCCAGGCCAGTGCCGAAGCGGCTCCCTGGCGCGGCCAGATCTTCGTGCCTGTCAACCAGCCAGACGGCTACGTGCGCGCCGTGGCCACCTTGACCGACGGGCGCACCGCCGAGGACGTGGTGCTGATGAACCGGCCCGGCTTCGGAACGCAGATCGGCGTGCAGCTCGTCGAGCTCTACGTGGTCGCCACCGACAAGTCCGGAGTACCCGTCACCGGGCTCGAGCGCGAAGACTTCGAGGTTCGTGAAGACGGTGAACCACAGGAGATCGAGACCTTCGCCGCCGCCGGCGACCTGCCGCTCACCATCGGTCTCGCCATCGATACCTCCTCGAGCCTGTTTCTGCGCATGCCGGCGGTGCAACGTGCCTCACGCGATTTCACCCGCAGCCTGATCTCGAATCGCGATCGGGCGTTTCTGGTCGAGTTCGGCCAGGAGCCCCGCCTGGTCCAGCGCACGACGACCAACCTCAACGCCATCGTCGACGGCATCTCTTCTTTCGAACCGCAAGGAACAACGCCTGTGTGGGAAGCCGTCGCCCTGTCGCTCGAAGAGTTGGCCCCGGTGCGCGGGCGGCGGGCCTTGGTGGTCTTCTACGACGGCGACGACGAGGATCTCGACTTCTCGTATCGGCGGGCGCTTTCGCTGGCCCGGAAGACCGAGGTCCCGATCTACCTGATGGTGATGAACGACGCCGCCGCCCGCTCTGAAGGGCGCTCCTTCAAGGCGCGCTCTTTCGTGTCGCGGCTCGAACGGATGGCGAGCGCCGGTGGCGGCAGGGTCTACTACCTGTCGACGGAAGAAGACCTCGATCGTGTCTTCAGGGCGATCGGCGACGAGCTGCGCTCGCACTACCTGTTGACGTACTACCCCCAGAGTGCCGCCGGCGGACCGCAATGGCGCGAGGTCGAAGTCGACATCCAACGACGAGGAATCGACGCCCGCACCATCGAAGGCTATGGCACACCGCAGCCCTAGCACCGGCCGGCCTCCACCAATGATCCAGCAACCCAACAACGTCCCGACGTCGGCGGCCTACACCTCCGCGCGCCACCGTCGACGGCCCCGGTCGGCGTTGGTTCGGGTCGCGAAGACCACCCTCATCGTGTTCTGGACCCTCGCGCTGGCGCTTCACCAGGGGGTTGGCGCCCAGAGTGGAGTTCGCCAGACCACCACCTTCGAGGTGCAAAGCGGCGAGCCCCCCGAACCCCAGAGCCTACGCGTTCTCGTCCAGGGTCAGGCGAACCCGGTCGTCGACATCCAGCCCCTGGCGCAGAGCGAGGTTGTGATCTGGGTCGATCTCCCGCTTTCGACCCCAGAGGGCCTCGGTGCCTCGCTCAGCGCCCTTGCCGAGCGCGCCGACCAGTTGCTGGCGCTCGGTCCGCTGCACATCGTAGTCGCCGATCGCACCGTCGAAACTGTGCTCGAGCCAGGGGGTAACGCGCGCGACGTCGCCTTCTTCCTCCGCCGTATCGCCCAGCAACGAGCAAGAGACGCCGGCACCCTCCTCGAACGACGGCACGAGCTGCTACAGACCCTCGAGCGCGAGACCTGGCAGGTCGATGCGTTGACTCTCCTGGCGGAAGAAAACGAGATCCTCACCTGGCAACAGGATCTTCTGCGGGCCGCGTTCGCGGACCGGAGCCCTGGGCGCCGCGGCGTTCTCTTCATGCTACGCGACGGCTACGACACCGACCCCCTCGATCTCCTGCGCGAGCTCAAAGAGCCCGACCCGCGCTTCGAGCGGCGCGCCGACTTCGGAGCCGCAAGCGGCCACCGCGATCTGGCGCGCACCCTCTCCGTTCAGGGATGGGTGACCGTTCCGCTACGACTGGGCGAGGTCTCGGGCAACGAGGGCGAGAAGGATCCTCTGCCCGGCAGCCAGGCGACCCTCGAAGACTTCTCGCGCGCCGGGGGCAGCCGAGTGGTCACCAACGCCGCGGAGCTCGACCAGGAACTGGAAACCCTCAGTCGCGCCTACCGCGTGACCTGGCAAAGCGCCCAGACGATCGCCGAGCCCACGCCGATCGATCTGCAGGCGACCCAGCCTTCGGGTGCCCTTGCCGACCTGCGATGGCGCCGCTGGACGACTTCGGTCGCACCGGCAGGCATCGCGCGCCACCGCGCTCAACAGATCATCGACGGCTTCGTCGCCTCGTCAGGAGGCACCCTGGCCGATCAGCGTGGCGACCTCGACATCGAAGGGGTGTTGCTGCTCGGCGCCCTTGGCGAGGAGGCAACCCTCGACGCAGCCCTCGACCTGGCTTCGGTTCCGGGTCTCTCCGCCGGCGCCGGCATGCTGGTCGACGCCACGCGCTTCCGTCTCACTCTCCTGACCCGCGGGTTCGATACTGGCGCCAAGAGTCACCAGACGCGCGGCGAGGGTGGCATCCGCGCGACAACCGGCCGCTGGTTTCACCAGACACGCTTTCCGGTGCCCGCCGATCTCGACCGCGCGGCATTGGTCGTCGAGGACCTGGTCACCGGTGCGTGGGGCGCGGTCCCGGTCGAAGTCTCGACCCGGCCACTCGCGCGGTCGGGCGGCGTGCAGCGGCCACCGCCTCCTGCCGGTCAGCCGTCTGACCGGTTGGCGGTGAACAACCGATCCGGCTCGGGCGACCCGGGCGGGCCGGGTGCCTCACCAGACCCGAGCGCCAAACCGGCAGCAGGTACGACGCGACCTCTCGGCCCAGCAGGCCTGATCGAGCTGGTACCTCCGCGCGGCGATCAACTGCGGGGCAAGGTGCGGTTCAAAGTGCTCTTGGCAACCGCCGGAGTGGCAGCGGTGCGCTTCGAGCTCGATGGTCGCGAGGTCGCAATCGACGAGCGCTCGCCGTTCGGCGCCGAGATCGACCTCGGCCCAAGCGTCGCTCCACACGTCGTGCGAGCAGTTGCCATGAGCGGCGGCGGGCTCGAAATGGCGAGCGACTCCTACGAGCTCAACCGGCCACGGCAACGGACGGGGGTACGCATCACCCGCCTGGAGCAACAGCCCGACGGCTCGATCGATACCTCAGCCGAGCTCACCCTCGAGGAAGGCACCCGGCTCGACCGCGTCGAGTTCTACCGCAATCAACAACTCGTTCTGACACTGACCCAACCGCCGTTTCGCGCCCGCCTGCCCGCCACCGGTGCGATCGGCAGCGACTTCGTCCGCGTTGCCGCCTGGCTCGACGACGGTGCGATGCTCGAAGACGCCCGCCTGGTCGGCGAAGACGTAGCCAGCGAGCGCATCGACGTCAACCTCGTGCAGGTGTTCGTGGTCGCTACCGACCGCGAAGGCAACCCGATCGACGGCCTCGATGCTTCAGACTTCGAGCTCAAGCGGGGTCGCGCAACGCAGGAAATCGAGCGCTTCTCGGTGGCCGATGAAGTGCCACTGGTTCTGGGTCTGGTGGTCGACACATCGGGCAGCATGATGCCCATCATGTCGGACACCCAGCGTGCTGCGGCGCGCTTCATCTCGGAGACCCTGACCGACATCGATAAGGGCTTCCTGGTTGATTTCGACGATCGCGCACGCCTGGCTCATCCAGTCACCGGCCGGTTGATCGACCTCGTCCAGGCTCTTGGCGGCCTCGAGCCCGACGGCAACACCGCGCTCTATGACGCGATCGTCTTTTCGCTCCTACAGTTCGAGGACGCGCCCGGACGGCGAGCGCTCGTTCTCTTGTCAGACGGCGACGACTACCGTAGCCGCTTCGGTTGGAAGCGCACCTGGCAAAACGCCAAAGAGAGCACCGTCCCGATCTATGTCATCGGCCTCGGTGGCCTCGACCCCGAACGGGCCTCGTTTCGCAAAGACGATCTCGAGGTGATTGCCAAAGACTCCGGCGGTCGCGTGTTCTACGTCGAATCGATGGACGAGGTACGCGCCGCCTACGACATCATCGGCAAGGAGCTCCGCAGTCAGTACGTCCTCGGCTTCACCACCGACGGCACCCTCGACGGAGGTGCCCTCAGTCGCATCTCGGTCAAGTCGAAGAAGAGCGGCGTGAAGATTCGTGCGGTGGTCGGCCAGAGCGGTCAGTGAAGGAGAAGAACCGCGCCCTCAGAACCGGTACCCGACTCCGACCTGCAGGGTCCACGGGTCGAGGTCCATGTCCTGGAACCCGCTGTCGGTCTCGAGAATCGTCACCAGGTGACCAAGAACGCCGCTTAAAACCCAGCTTCGCTCACCGCCGAGTTGGAAGTCGGCTCCGAGAGCGAACTCGAAGCCGATGTCATCATCGAAGGTGAGCTTGATCTGGCGCGAGGAATCGAGCACGAAAACCTGGTCCGACCCTTTGCTCATCACGACAGCTCCCAAGGCGTAGAGCTCGAGTCGCTCGCGAACGAGGAACCTGTAGCTCCCGCTGAGACCGTACATCTCAAAGCGCAGCGAGTCGTGCGCCTCCAGGGTCCCCGCAGTGGTCGCCACCCGGAGCTGGGTATCGAGGCTGGCTGAGCGTAGCGACAGCCCGACTCCCCAGCGCGGAGACAACCGGTAGTCGAGCGCGAGGCCCAGGCCACTACCGCTCGAAACATCGAAGCGACCTTCCCCTTCGGGCAGACTCGATCGGATGAGATCGCCGCTCGGTGAGACGCCAACCACGCTGGCCGTCAGCGTAAAGCGTTTCTCAGGCGAGTCAGCCACGGACGGCCGCGGCAACACAAACAGGAAGACTGGAACCATGAGAAGGAAGGTGAGGCGCCTGCACTGCATCGCGTTGCTCCTTGAGAGTGTTCAGTGGTTTGATGTGTGAACCCGGCCAATCCCTCGAACTCGGAAAGACTCGTCCGCCGCCAGCAGGCCCGGGGCACTCGAGCGACTCCGGTAGGCTGGCTAGCAACCACCCAGGAGGAGTCAACCATGAGAAACCAACCCGGGCTCAGTCAGGCCAGGGCCAGCGGCCAGCTCACCAACGCCAGGACCGCGCTCCTTCTGGGCGCCCTCTTGTTCGGCGGAGTGACCGCCCCCGGGGCGCTGGCCGCCACGCCCGCAGGCACCGACGCCTCGCCAACTGCCGACCTCGAGCACGACGAGAACATCCAGTCGGCCATCCGCCTGGCCGAGGTCTGGCTGGACGCCGAGCTCGCCTACGAACAGATTCCCGGCATGTCGGTCGGAGTGCTCTACAGCGACCGAGTGATCTGGGAACGCGGCCTGGGGTTCGCGGACGTCCAGGCCCAACGCCCAGCGACTCCGGAAACGCTCTACAGCATCTGCTCGATCTCGAAGCTCTTCACCAGCATCGCCGCCCTGCAACTACGCGACCAGGGCCGCCTCTCGTTGGACTCGGAGGTTGCGGAGCTCTTGCCCTGGTTCGACCTGCAGGTTGACCACGACGATGGCGAACGGCTGACGTTGCGGCGGCTTTTGACCCACTCGAGCGGGCTGCCTCGCGAGACCGCGCACCCCTACTGGACGGGACCTGACTTTCCCTTTCCCGAACGCTCGGCAATCCGCGAGAAGCTCTCGACCCAACACTCGCTCTACCCTTCGGGGCGCTACTTTCAGTATTCCAACCTCGGCCTGACCCTGGTCGGTGAGGTGGTCGCCGAGGTCTCTGGCGAGCCTTTCGACGAGTACGTGCGGCGCAACATCCTCGAGCCCCTGGGCCTCGACAACACCCACCCCGAACTTCCCGAGAACGAGCGCGGCAAGGGCCTGGCAACCGGCTACGGCGGCCTGGGGCGAGATAGAGAGCGCGCCGAGATGCCCTTCTTCCAGGCCCGCGGTATCGCACCAGCCGCCGGCTTCGCTTCCAACGTGCGCGACCTGCTGCGTTTTGGTGCCTGGCAACTGCGGCTCCTCAACCTCGGTGCCACCACCGCAGAAGACCGGGCGGTTCTCGCGCCGGCGACGCTGCGCGAGATGCATCGCGTGCAGTGGATGGACCCGGACTGGGAAACCACCTGGGGCCTCGGCTTCGCCACCTGGAGGCGTGACGGTGAGACCTGGGTCGGCCACGGCGGGAGCTGTCCGGGCTTTCGCAGCCAGTTGGCCATCGTACCGGCAAAGAAGATGGTGGTCGTCGCGGCGGTGAACGCGATGGGCGTCTCTCCGCGCCACATCACCGACCAGCTCTACAGCATCTTCGAACCTGCAGTCTCGAAGGCCATGGGCACCCCGCCGACCGAGGGGAAGGCACCAGAGAGAACCGCCGAGGCCCCCGAACCAGGCGAAACATCCCCTGACCTCGGCCGCTACACCGGTCTCTACCGCTCGGTATGGGGCGAGGCGGCGGTACTCGAGCAGAACGGCGAGCTGGTGATGCTCGATCTGCCCTCGCGTAACCCTCAGGAAGCCATGAGCAGAATCGAGGCGACCGACGAGGAGCACGTCTTTCGCCGGGTGCGTGACGACAAGACGCACGGCGAGGAGATTCGCTTCGAGGTCGACGCGGCAGGGGTCACCCAGCGCCTCTGGCAGCACGGAACCGCATCGGAGAAGGTCGAGTAGCGACTGGCCGGATAGACTGAGGTGATATTCCACCCGATCGAGAACTGAACGATGACCGAATCGCCCGCCGCTCCCGAAGCGCCTCCCCCACCGCCGCCGCCGCGCAAGGCCAAGAAGACCACCCGGCCGACGGGCTCACGGGCTCCAGAAGGCGCGCGCATCGCCCTGCTCGTTGCGTCGGTCATCGGTGCGATCGGCTTGTGGCTGCTGCTCGAGACGATGGGCGTGCCGGTACCGGAGCTCAGCCGCATCTGGCCCTTGTTCATCGCTCTTGGCGGCCTCGCATCGTTGATCGACTACTTTGGCTTCTCGAAGCGGCCGAGTTCGCTCGGCCGGGCGGTCTTCGGCCTCGGGCTGGCGGCCTTCTTCTTGATCTTCACTCTCGAGTACGTGCCCTGGAACCTGGTTCTCGACTGGCTACCGCTCCTGCCCTTCGTCGCCGGGCTCGCCTTCTTGACCACCTGGGCCGCCGCCGGCATGCATGGCACGGGCAATCTGGTGATGGGGGTCGTCTTCGCGCTGCTCGGCGTGCTCGGCCTGGCAGCGCGCTTCCCGGCCCTGCGCGACCTCTTGCCCTCGATCCAGCTGATCTGGGCAATCTCGCTCTTGGCTGTCTCCGCCCTCCTGATCTGGCGTACCTTCGGCAATCGCTCCTAGCCACTTACACGGCTCTTACATCTTCTTTGCCCGCCCTGAACCTCGGGCAACAGAAAGATCGATAACGTTCTCCTGTCGCGGAGTGCCGTTCACCCGCGCGCACCGGAGAACCGAGTGGCGACCAGGGCAAACCCAGGCAACCAGACTGCCGAATCGACCGCGCCGGCCAACGATGTGGCCCGCGCCCTCGACCGTTTCGGGCTTGGCGCACGGCCCGGTGAGCAAAGGGGGCTCGATGACCCGCGCGGCTGGCTGAAGGCGCAGCTCGAACGTTCCCCCGCCAGTCTCGGCGGGAAGCTCGCCAGCCGCCGCGAGGTGCTGGAGCGCACCACGCCACCGCGAAACCAAGGCCCTCCAACGGGTCGACCGGACCCCGAGGTCCGCCGCGAACTACGCCAGGAGGGGCGGCGGATCTTCGAGACCGAAGCCGTCGCCGCCTTCAGCGAGCGCGTGCGTTCAGAGCAACCCTTCGTCGAGCGTTTGGTGAGTTTCTGGTCGAACCACCTCTGTGTTTCGACCACCAACCTCCAGGCCATGCCCTGGGCCGGCCTCTACGAGCGTGAGGCCATCAGACCGCACGTCCTCGGGCGCTTCGCCGACCTCCTGCGGGCCTCGGCCCAGCACCCGGCGATGCTGATCTACCTCGACAACATTCGTTCGGTCGGGCCGGACTCGCAGGTCGGCCGGAACGCGCAGCGCGGCGGTCGCACCCCGGGGCTGAACGAGAACTACGCGCGCGAGCTCCTCGAACTCCACACCATGGGATCGGACGGGGGCTACAGCCAGGACGACGTCATCGAACTCGCCCGCGTGCTGACGGGTTGGAGCGTCGCAGGCATCGGGCCAACGGCACGGGCCGCCCAAGAACGGATGGCGCAGCGCCGGGAAACGATGAATCGACGCCGCGCTGCGCGCACCCGCGACGGCCAAATCAGTCGCGGACGCCCGCGCCACCGCCCCGCGCGACCCAGCGTGCCCACCGCTTCGCCGGGCGAGTTTCTTTTCATTCCGATTCTCCACCAGCCGGGTACGAAAACGGTCGCGGGCAAGCTCCTGCGTGAGGCCGGCATTCGCGAAGGAATCGAGGCCATCGAGTACCTGGCGACGCTCCCCAGCACCGCTCACTTTCTCGCCACCAAACTGGCGCGCCACTTCATCGCCGACGACCCGCCGCCGAGCGTGGTCAGCCACCTCGCCAAGGCGTATCTCACCTCTGGAGGTCACCTGGGCGTGACCGCCCGAGCCCTCATCGACCTGCCCGAGGCGTGGGACCCGTCGGTGCGCAAGTTCAGAACGCCTCAGGACTGGCTGATCGCCGTCTTGCGGGCGGCCGGCGCCGAGGAGTTTCCGCGCCCCGCGCTTCCCATTCTGCGCCGCCTGCGCCACTTCCCGTGGTCACCGATGGCACCGAACGGCTACAGCGACTTCATGGCCGACTGGGCAGACCCGGCCAGCCTGATGGCGCGAGCCGACGTCGCCCGCGCACTCGCCGACGGCCCCCTGGGGCGCGCGCTCGCCCCCGAGCGACTCATCGATGCACAGAGCATCCGCGATGACTCCCGGCTCGGCATGTTGCTGCGCGACCAGAAGATCCCCGCCGCCGAGCGCACGGCGCTCGCTCTTGCCAGCCCAGCGTTTCAGTGGAGGTGAACCCGCTATGTCTGACCAGAGAACCACGTCGCGCCGAGAACAACTCGAACTAGACCGTCGCCGGTTTCTCCTCGGGCTCTGCGCCGGCGGAGTCGCCACCGCCACCGCTCCAAGTTGGAGCTTTGCCAAGGTGCCAGGGTCTCGGAAGTTGGTCTTCGTCATCCTGCGCGGGGCGATGGACGGACTGGCTTCGGTGGTGCCCTTCGGCGATCCTGACTATCGCCGCCTGCGCGGCGCCTTGACGCTTGACCGCCAGGGCACCGTTTCTCTTGCCGAGGGTTTTGCGTTGGCGCCGGGCCTGGCACCGCTCGAGCTCTTCTGGAAGAAACAGGAACTGGTGGCGCTCCACGCCATGGCCATTCCCTACCGCACCCGCAGTCACTTTGACGCTCAGGCGATCCTCGAGACCGGCCTCGACCAACCGCGCGGCTCCTCGGACGGTTGGCTCAACCGACTCCTCCAGGTGATGCGGGGCCAGCTGTCGGGCATCGCCATCGCGTCCGGCATGCCACGCTCGCTGCAAGGCGACTTTCCGGTCTCGACCTGGAGCCCGTCACGCGGTGCCGGCGCCGACGACACCTACCTCGAACGCCTCGCCTTCCTCTATCGCGACGACTCTGTCCTCGCCGATCCCTTCGAGGCCGCCCTGGTGCTCGATGAAACGGCGGGCACGATAGATTTCGAGAGTCCACCGGGCGGCACCATGGCCCCCGAAGACAGGGTGACGGACCAGAACGACAACCAACGCCACCAGATGAGCCAGCGCCCCCGCGCCGGTGCCGGAGTCGACCGACTGATGGCCGCCGCAGCACGGCTGATCCGCACCCCCGAAGGTCCCAACGTAGCGGCGCTCGAAATCAGCGGTTGGGACACCCACGCCGGTCAAGGCGGAGCCGGCGGTCTGCTCGACCGTCGTCTCGAGGCGCTCGCTAGAGGTCTGGTGACTCTGCGGGCCGAGCTGGGCGACACCTGGCAGAACACCACGATCGTGGTGATGACTGAGTTCGGCCGCACGGCTGCCCCCAACGGCAGCGGCGGAACCGACCACGGAACGGCCGGCGCAGGCTTCGTCATCGGCCCGGGGGTGCGAAAGAGCCAGGTGGCAACCGACTGGCCCGGCCTCCGAGCCTCGGCGCTCTTCGAGGGGCGTGACCTGCGACCGACACTTGATACGCGCGCAGTGCTCAAGGCCGTCGTTGCCCACTCTTTCGGTTTGACCACCGCGCAGACGCACCGCGTGTTTCCTGACTCGAGTGCGGTGCGCCCGCTGTTTGATCTCTTTACCTGAGTCGCCCGAAGTAGCGTTCACGCACGGCCCGCTCGCCTTCGACATCCCCTTGCGCCCAGAGAACGTCGGCGCGCTTGAGGTCGAGACGCGCCCGACCACCACCGGCGTCTTCCGGCAGCAGCTCGAGTGCCTGCAGGTAGTGGGCGTCTGCCAGATCGCTGTTCCCGGCGAGGAACGCCGCATCGCCGGCTCGTTCCAGCCACACAGCTCGGGCGCCCGAATCTCGAAGGAGAGCGGCCCGGCCCCGAGCCAGCTCCTCGGCTTCAGATGCCCGAGCCTGACGGAGCAGGAGACCAAAGCCGGCCACGGCTGTGAGTTCTACCTCGACCTCCGCCTGGCTCGAATCGGCTGCCAAGCTCGACGAGAGACCCTGCCATGCGGGCACCCAGGCCTCGGCAGTTGCCGGATCTCCCAGCGCTTCGGCAAGGCCGGCAATGAACGCCGGGAAGCGCGGATCGGTCTCGAACTGCGGGCCGAGCGCCGCTAGCTCGGCCTCGGTTTCCGGCCAACGCCCCTCCTCTGCCAGCGCGAGAATTCTCGCCGCGCGATAGAGATCAGATTCTGGTGTCTTCTCCACCGCTACGGCCAGGAGGAGGCTGGCTTCTTCGAAGTCATCACGCGCGAGGGCGCTGCAACCTGCCCGGAAGGCACTCCACCCCTCCTTCAGGAGCCGTCGGCTCGCGGGCTCCGGCTGCTCGGCGGTCGGGGTGTGGTCGTGTTCGAAGAGCACCGGCGGACAGTGCCCCACTGGGGACTCGGCAAGGGCACTCCAGCGTTCGATGAACAGACGCCGGCGCCCTGGTGCTATGAACTCCTGGGGCGTAGCGACCTGTTCGCTCGAGATCACCAGGTCGTCGATCCAGTAATCGACTTCGGAGTCGTCACCACCGCGGTCGCCAATGAACGAAAAGCGATCGACCGCACTGCGCCTGGCTGCCGACGCAGTCGGCTGCTCCGTGAGCGTGACCACGGGTTCGCTCTGGCCTTCTTCGAAGACCGTCAGGTCGTAGGTCGCGCGATCGAGGTCGAGCACCACATCGAAGTGATACCAGACAAAGAGCTGCGGCCGCAGGATGGCGCGCGGAATGCTGTCGGAGCGGTGTTTGAGAATCCCATCCTCCAGGGAGAGCCAGAAGCTGATCCCGTCGCGCTCGTGCTTGAAGCCGGCTGGCCCCGCCAGCGCCGCGTTCATCTCGTGATCGGTCTCCGTCAAGAGAAGGGCGAAGTGCAGCCAGACACGTCCCGTGCGCCGCGCCTCGAAACGACCCAGCAGCTCCGGAAAGTCGCCATCGCCGGCGACGTCGCGCACCACCACCGAACGATCGCCACTGGTCCGAAACACGGTACCGAGGCGCACGACTCCGGCACCATGTTCGAAGACGGTGAAGCGATCGGGACCGGTGCTCAGATCCTCGTGCGACTCGAAACTGGTTCCCAGAAGCAGTCCGGGAAAGATGCGTGCTTCCTCGGCGCTGACTTCGGCAGTCCGAGGCTCGAGAGCGTGGGCCGAAGGCTCGGACGATGTGGCGCTCGACGGACCGACCGCCAGCAACAGGCCAGTCAAGAGGAGGACCGCCTGCGGACCGCAGCAGAAGAACCGGGTTCGCTCTCGAGAGACCGTCACTCGATCGCCTCGCTGCGCTCGAGCTCGGTTCGATACTCGTGCCACCAGCGCCACCAGCCTTCGATCGAGAGGCGACGCTGGTCGATCGATGCCGCCGCGTCGTAGCCCCGGCGCTGGCCGGTCTGGACCTTGAGCACTCGAATGGCCAGGTTGCGCTGTTCAGGGGATGGGTCACTGAGCGTGTGGATCAGTCGCTTCAGGAGGTGAAGCCGCTGACGTTCGGTGAGGTGGATCTGGTCATACGCCAGGCTGCATGCCGCCTTGTCGCGAAACAGGTGGGTCTCGCCGCGCTGCATGTTCTCGAACAACGCGTCGACGACCGCGTCATCGTTCGAGACACGGCCGAGCGCGTATTGGACCTGGATGCGCAGGTTGCGATGGTTACTGCGAACATCTCTCATCAGGACATCACGGGCGGCTTCCGAGGGAATCCCGAGGCGATAGAAGAGCCAAGCGATTTCGGCGCGTTGATCTTCATTGCCGGTCGGGTAGAGCGCGACCAGCTCTTCGATGGCGGGCGGGCCAAGCGCACGAAGGCCCTCGACGTCACGCGCCTCGACGAGGTGGGCAACATCGGGGGCAGGGCTAGCGGAAAAAGAAGCGATGGGCGAAAAGAAAGCGCCCAGGACAAGCGAGACGAAACAGATCAGAAAAGAAAAACGGTTCAGGCCGGTCCAGAGGTGTGAGGAACGATGGTGCACGGCCACTCTCCATGGAGAGCAAGGTGCATGCCAATTAATTTATTACCAGTTTATCTAGTATTTAGGCGATTCTGCTCTCCCCCACCGATCGGTGGGTGACGAAAAACGACGGCGGTGCACCCGCCAGCCGACAGCGTTTGACCACCTTGGCCGGTACCATGCGACCCGTCCCAGCGTCCCGTCGGGATCTCTACGCGCCAGCCACACGAAAACCGGAGCCGCCACCATGGACCGACCGCCGAGCCAGCTCGCCCCTCCACGAACCCCCGGCCGAGCCAGGAGGCTGCGAGCTCGCGCCGGGTGCCGCCTGGCGCTCTCGTGCGCCCTGGGCATCTTCGGAGTCTTCCTTCTCGACCCAGGCTCGGCTGCCAACGCCCAGGAGTCGTCCGAGGGGACGGTCGATGGGTTGCGTTCCGAGCTCGATTCGCTGCGCACATCGCTCGGCCACCGGCTCGATACCTTGTCGCGACAGGTCGACGATCTGATGTTCTTCCAGCGCCTCGGCGACGTCGCTGAGATCGACATTCTCTGGATCACCGGACCGCCGCTGCGCTACCAGCCCAACCCGACCGCTCAGGGCGCCGGGAACCCGTTCCGCTTCTGGACCTACGTCTTCATTCCGCGGCAGATCGATCAGACGGCTCGCCACCCGTTGATCGTCCTACCGCACGGCGGAGTCCACGGCCACTTCGACACCCGCTACGTGCACATCCTGCGCGAGCTGCTCGAACAGGGCTACACCGTCACGGCGCCCGAGTATCGCGGCTCAATCGGCTACGGCCGATCGACCTACAACGCCATCGACTACGGTGGCACTGAGATCGAAGACACCTACGCAGCGCGCAACGAGGTCCTCGCGAGCTATCCCTTCCTCGACCCAAAGCGCGTCGGCATCATCGGCTGGAGCCACGGCGGCCTGCACACCTTGATGAACGTCTTCGAACACGGCGACAGCTATGCGGTTGCCTATGCCGGGGTGCCGGTCTCCGACCTGATCGCGCGCATGGGCTACAAGAGTCAGCGCTACCGCGACTTCTACGAGGCCGAGCACCACATCGGCAAGAGTGCCGCCGAAGACGTCGAGGAGTACCGCCGCCGCTCCCCTTCGTGGAACACCCACAAGTACGACGGCACACCACTCTTGATCCACACCACGACCAATGACGAGGACGTCAACGTCTTCGAGGTCGAGCGCCTGATCCAGGCGCTCCAGGCCAACGGCACGCCTGGCTTCGAGTACGAGATCTACGAAGACGCCCCGGGTGGGCATGTCTTCGATCGTCTCGATACTCCGGCCGCCCGCAAGATCCGTCAGAAAACCTGGCGCTTCCTCGCCCGCCGCTTGCAGCCCGCCAACCCGCCGGACTAGGGAGCTGGCTCATGCCTCGGGCGACACTGCGGGCGGTTGCCAGAGCTCGACTTTCGTGCCGTCGCAGTCGAGCACCCAGGCAAAACGCCCGTACTCTTCGTCGACAACATCTCCGACCTGCTCGACGCCCTCTCTGGCCAGGCGCTCGAGCACTGCGTCGAGGTCGTCGACCCGGAAGTTCAGCATGAACGGCGCCGGACTCGGATCGAAGTACTCGGTGTCACCCGGAAAGGGCGAAATGACGGTCATCCCGACAGTCTCCGGGTCGTCCTTTTCGCGCCACTCGAACAACCAGCCGTAGCCATCGTCGGCCAGCGGCACGCCCAGCTTTTCGCGGTACCACTTCTGCATGCGCGGCTTGTCGGGGGTCTTCCAGAAGACGCCACCCAGCCCGGTGATCTTGTCGTTCATACTGACTCCCTTGGGTGATTCTCCGAGAGTGTAGACCAGCTCGATAGGGCCCAAACCGAGCGCAACGGGGATCGATCTCACGGCCCCAGCCCAGGAACGATTCGCTTCTCGAGCTCGGCGCGGGTCGCGTCGTCTACGGCAACCGCCCGTCGTTCCACCAGATCGAGAGTCACCGCCACCGCTTCGGCGCTCGCAAGACCTTCACCGGTGTCGGCATCCAGAACCCAGTGGCAGAAGTTACGGGTCTTGCGCCCCTGGGCGCGAAGCCCACTCCGAACCTCGAGACGCTGCCCTGAGAGCGCCGGCCGCCGGAAGACGAAACGGTACTCGAGCGCTGCGCCGCCAATGCCGTCGGCTTGCGAACGGTCCTCGCCGCGCAGGTCCTGGACCAGTGCCGGAATGCCCTCGGAGAGCACCGCCATGAATCCGGCCGCGGTGAGACGTCGATCGGCTCCGTAGTGGATCGCTGGCGCCTCGCCGAGGAAGATGCGCACCAGGCCGAGCTCCTGCGCCTCGGCGAGCGAGATCTCCTCGCGCGGAGGCGCCATGTCGATTCCGCGCGGCCGGGCCGCCTCCGACCTCTCGGTGCTGAACTCGGCGAGGCGCTCGGGCACGGCGTGCACGACTGCTCCTTCGGGGAGCCGGTAGCTGGCGACGAAAGTCGCGCACAGGTCGTCGTCAACCAAGCGTCGCATCTCGCCGTAGAGCTCGAGATGAGCGGCGGTCAGAGACAACACTCCACCGCGGAAGACATAGGCCGCGCCGGCGCGCAGCTCCCTTTGAAACTTCACGTGGTACGACTCTGCCCGACCGAGCGCCGGGCCCGCCACCAGCCCGGCGGCTGAGAACAGCCGGTGCGCCAGCCAGGAGAACCCCGACTCCGCATGGCTCATGTAGAACTGGACGTTGAGGTGCCCCATCGCATCGCACTCCCAGGTCTGCACACTGCTTCTCGCTAGCTCGATCAACACACTCTCCTTCCGCCACGGCAAGTGGCTATCCCACTGGCGCGCCACCTTACTGGGTTCCGGCGCGACTCCTACTCCATCCACGCCGCGGCTCGGTCGACTGCGGCTGGATCGCCGCCTGGAGCCCCCTTTTCAGGCGCAAGCACGGAGTCGCGATAGAATGAACTGTTCGGGTACCTTGATATGAGCACTCCCACCCCTACCCCCAGACCGGCCAGCGCCAAGGCGGCGCAGCGTCGGCTCCGCCTCGGAGACCTTCTGCTCCGCGAAGGCCTGGTGACGCGCGAGCAGATCCAGAAGGCGCTCTCTCGCCAACGCATTCTCGGCGGCCTGATTGGCACCAACCTGCTCGACATCGGGGCGGTTCCGGAGGAGCTGCTCCTCGAGATCCTCGGCCAGCAGGTGGGTACGCCGACTGTCGAGGCCACGATGCTCGACAACATCGATCCCCAGGTCCTCAACCGGCTGCCCAAAGACATCGTCAAGCGCTACCAGGTGGTGCCCTTTCGCATCGACGGCGGCACGCTGCTGGTTGCCTCGACGACTCCGCATCAGCTGGGCGTCGAAGAGGAGATCAAAGCGTTGGGCGGCACCATGGCGCGCTCCTACGTCGGCCTCGAGGTGCGGATCTGGGAAGCGCTCGAGCGCCACTACCGGCTCCGCCCACCCCTGCGCATGGAGCGCCTGCTGAAACGACTCAACACCGCCGATCCGGCCCTCGACACCCAGGAACTACCGCGTGACATGACGCGTGAGACGGCGCCGCTCGATCGCCTCAAGGTCCCCGAGGCACGCCCCACAGCACTCGATCTCCTGGCTTCAGGTTCCCAAGAGGAGCTCTTGGGGAGCGACGACAGCTTGTGGCGCGGGCTCGACCTCGACGAGGTCGACCGCAAGGCGCGGATGGACGCTCGGGCTCGAAACGCACAGGAAGAGCTCCGGCAGTCAGCCGAACAGGATGCCCAGACCTTTGGCACCAGCGATCTGGTGAAGATCGTCGACGATGGCCCCCTGCGAACGGCTCTCCTCGAGCTCTCCCACACCACGCGCCGGGAGCATGTCGCGGAGCTCATGCTCGAGGGCACCGCCCACCTCTTCGAACGCCGCCTGCTGATGGCTTCGCGCGGGGACCGCATCATCGGGTGGCGGGGCTCCGGTACGGGCCTGGTGAGTCTGCGGGTTCACACCCTCTCCTTCGCCGCCCACGAGTCGCCGGTCTTTCTCTCGCTTCGCAATGGCTCGGCCTTCTGGCTCGGCACCCTGCCACGAGCCCCGATCCACGATCGGGTGGCGGAGATTTTCGGCGGTCGCTACCCGAAAGACTGTGTCGTCATTCCCATCCGGGTCCGCGATCGCATCGTTGCCAGTCTCTATGCCGACAACCTCGAGGGCAGTGTCGCCGGAACGCCCATCGCCCAGCTCGCCGCTCTCTCTGAAGCCGCGGCGGGAGCCCTGGTGCGCTACATGCGAGAACGCAAGAGCCAGTCGACGCCCTGAGTCAACGCGCCCTCGAGAGACCGCCCGAAAGAATCGCGGAAGCGAGCGGGCAAACCGGCGTCGACTGGACTCCCCTCCTGGTGGCGGCTGCCAGACGCCGCCTGGGTGCATTGCCCCGCGAACGACTCCTCAGACCTACGAATCCTCAGACCTACGAAACTCCGAGAACCCTTATCAGTGACTGAACGCCACGCCCGCCTCCGCCCGCCGAGCGCCCCGGTGCCACCACTGGTTTCCCTCCCGCTCACCGTTCTGCTCACCGCCGCCCTCCTTCTGGCGACCTTCGCTGGCCTGGCGGCGGCCGACGATCGCCAGGAGGAGAACCCGCAGGAACCACGCACGGTTCTGCTCGAGATCTTCACCAACACCAGCTGCGGCCACTGCCCCGATGGGGATCTCGAGCGCGAGCGCCTGCAGGAGGAGTGGGGCGCGCGGCTGATCGTCGCCGAACACCATCAGTTCGATGCCATGGAGTCACCAGTGGCACACCCCGTCGGCACGGCGATGAATCTGTTCGCGCGCCCAACGGCTGCCGTTGATCGCACTGATACCCGCGTCTTGATGCGCACACTCTGGGCCGAAGAGCTCGAAGCGAGAATGGCCGAACCGGCCCTGGCACAGGTCTACGTCGACACCCGTTGGAACGAAACCACGCGCGCTCTCGACATCGCCATGGCAGTCCTCTTCGACAGCTCCACGACCGGCGCACTGACGACTGGCTGTCTGGTTCTCGAAGACCCTGTGGTTGGCGAGGGGCCCGGCTACGACCAGGCAAACTTCTCGGACGGCGACCCAGACCACCCCTACGGCGATGCCGGCGACCCGATCGTCGGCTTCGAACACCGCTACATCGTCCGCGAGGCACCCGGCGGAGCTTTTGGAACCACCGATTCGATTCCCGCGACGGTCGCCGCCGGCGACTTGTACGAGGAACGTTTCGACGTCACCCTTCCCGGCGAAGACGGCCCCGATCACTGGAGCGTCGCCTGCTACGTCGCCTGGGGCGAGGACGGCGGACCGAGCGGACAGACGTCGCGTGAGATCGAAGCGAGCGCCTGGACACCGATCGGCGGCAGTTCACCGACGACCCTCTTGTCGTTCGACGCCTTCGAAAGTGGCGGAACCGACCACTGGGACCACACGCTGGGCGGTGCACCGCCTGGAGAACCTGGCGGCGGCGAAGAAGGCTGAGGTCGAGCTGTCAGCGACCGCAATGGATCACGCAGCGGCGTTTCGATCCCCGCGTTCGATGCTCCCACAAGAAAACGCCCTGCCAGGTGCCGAGAGCCAGGCGACCCGCGACGATCGGAATCGATAGTGTCGTGGAGGTGAGAGCGGCCTTGATGTGAGACGGCATGTCGTCGGGGCCTTCTTCGTGGTGCTCGTAGCGACCGTCGCCGCCGTCTGGCACCAGGCGATCGAGAAAGCGCTCTAGGTCGCGCCGCGCCGCCGGTGACGCGTTCTCCTGAATCGTCAGGCTGGCCGAGGTGTGGCGCACCATGACGGTGCAAAGGCCCTCTTCGAGCCCAGCCGCCCGGACGACCGAAGACACCGCACCCGTGATCTCCAAGAGGCCCCGCCCCGCGGTCTCGACTTCGATCTGATCGATCATTCGCCGTTTCGAAAGAAGGCTACCGCCTACGACCGGTGTCGAAGGTCTCGCACGAACTCGGGTCGCCGCTCTCGAGGCCGCGACGAAGCCAACCGACTCGTTGCTCGGCACTGCCATGGGTCCACGACTCAGGCACTGTGTAGCCCTGAGAACGCTTCTGGATCATGTCGTCACCAATCGCGGCGGCAGCCCGCAGGCCCTCTTCGATGTCGCCTCGCTCGAGAATGCCGTCGCGCGCCGCGGCGTTTCCCCACACGCCGGCCAGACAGTCGGCCTGAAGCTCTAGCCGCACGGATAGTTCATTGGCCTCAGCCCGGCCGACGCGGCGCTGCATTTCGTGCACCCGTGGCGCGATCCCGAGCTGGTTCTGGACATGGTGACCGACTTCGTGCGCGAGGACGTAGGCCTGTGCGAAATCGCCCGGTGCGCCGAAGCGCCGCTCGAGGGTATCGAAGAACGCGAGGTCGACGTAGACCTTCTGGTCGGCCGGGCAGTAGAAGGGCCCGACGGCGGCCGAGTTATAGCCACAGGCAGACTGGACAGCGTTGCCGAACAACACCAAGCGCGGCTCGCGGTACTGATGGCCGAGCTGCGGCAGCATGCGGTTCCAGGTGTCTTCGGTGTGGGCAAGGACACGGCTGGCGAACACACCGAGCTCGTCGTTGGCCGGGCGTACGTCGTGAGTGCTGGGACCGGGCTGTGGTTGGCCACCGGCGCCACCCACCAGATCCGCAAGCTGGCTGGGATCGGCACCGGTAATCGCAGCGATCACCAGAATGAGAATCAGGCCGCCACAACCGATTGGCATGCCCCGCCGCATGGCCTGCCCACGACGGTCTTCAACGTTGGTGCTCTGGCGTCTTCCTTCGAGCCGCATGACGGTCTACCTCTCTAGCGCCCCTCGGTCTTCTGACCGGGGGGCCGGGTCTGTGTGAACGGGATGGTTGGACCTATTGTCTCAGATGATGGCCCCGATCGCTGGAGCCAACCCTACGCTGGTGCCTCGTCCTGACGCCGCACGAGTCAGGATCGCCGCTGGCTATACTGCGCGCAATGTGCAACCAGCCAACCGGCTCCCTCTTCGACGGTTTACGGGTCGTCGAAGCCGCGACCATGGTGATGGTGCCCTCGGTGGGAGCGATCTTTGCCGACTACGGCGCGGACGTCATCAAGGTCGAGCCGCCAGGCGGTGACCTCAATCGCCGCGGCCATCAGATTCCGGGAATGCCGGTCTCAGAGCTCGAGTACTGCTATCTGCAGTGCAACCGCAACAAGCGTAGCGTCGTCCTCGATCTGAAAGAGGACCCCGACCTCGACGCCTTCCGCCGACTGGTGGCTTCTGCCGACGTTTTTCTCACCAACTATCGGCAGTCGGCACTCACCCGGCTCGGCATCGACTGGCCGACCCTCGAGGCGATCAACCCAGGGCTCATCTACGCCCATGGCACTGGCTACGGTGATCGCGGCGAAGAAAGCACCAAACCCGGCTTCGACGCTGTTTGCTACTGGTCACGCTCGGCCCTCGAAGCCACCATCTTCCCGCTCGAGGGCTGGCTTGGTTCTTTGCCGTACGGTTCAGGTGATCACCCCAGCGGCATGTCGCTCTACGCAGCGGTCATGACGGCGCTCTTCCGTCGCCACCAGACCGGAAAGGGCGGGCGTGTCAGCACGTCGCTCATCGCCAACGGGGCCTGGAGTAACTCCATCATCATCCAGGCGCGCCTCGCCGAAGCTGAATTCCTCGAGCCCAGGCCGCGGGCTGAGTCGCGTAACTTCGCCGCGGTCTACTACAAGAGTGCTTGCGATCGCGTCTTCAAGTTCACCATCGTCGACCATCCCGGCACCTGGCCACGCCTCTGCCGCGCCGTCGGCCGCGAGGAGTGGATCGAGGATCCGCGCACCCGCGACATGGAAGCGCGCGGACTCCGCATGCCACAGTTGATCGCCGAGCTCGACCTGATCTTCCGCCAACGCGACATCGAACACTGGGCCAGCGCCTTCGAGCGCCATGACGTTCCGTTCAGCCTCCTCTCCGACTACGACGAGGTCGTCCTCGACCCACAAATGCAGGCCAACGGAGTCTTTCTCGAGTACGACGATCCTGAGTACGGACCGCTGCGCTCGGTCAACAACCCACTGCAGCTCGACGGCACTGACCAGGTCACTCCCCGAACCGCACCACGGCTTGGTGAGCACACCGAAGAGGTACTACGAGAGATCGGCCAGCGGCTCGATTAGTCGAGGCGCTCGAGCTCGAGCTCGAGCTCGGCAACTCGCGCCTTGCTGGCGGAGGCTTTTTCCTGTTGGTCGGCTAGGCGCGTGCGGCTGCGCTCTCGGGTGCGCTTGGCGCGGTCGAGGAGTTTCGTGAGTCTCTCTTCTTCCTTTCGCGCCGCGCGCGCTTCGGTGTTGCTCTGCTGCAGGCGCTCCTGCTCTTCGCGGTCCTTCGCCCGAGCCCGTTGCAACCGCTTCTCCACCATCACACGGCGGGTGGCAAGGGCGCGGGCGCGCGCCTGTTGGTCGGTACCCTTGCTGGATACTCCCGCCTGCGCCTGGGCCGCCGCCTTTCTCTTCGGGGCCCCGGCCTTTGCCGACTTCTTCGTCCTTTTCACCCTCTTCGTCTCGGGGAGGCTCGCCGGCATCTTTTGAAGAGTCGCCAGAACCTCGAAGCCCGGTGGCTCGAGCTCACGCTCGAGACGGCCTGGCGCGGGATCGAGCAGACCAGAACGACCGTGCACCGCGACGGTTTCGAGCGTGCGCTCGATCTTCTGCATGGTCGCCAGGGCCGCCGCATAGGAAGACGCTTCGAGTTCCTCACTGGCGCGTTTCATCAAGGCCTCGATCGCGGCGCGGCGGGAAGCACCAGCTGCGGCGATGCCGGCGACGTCACCTTCCTGCTGAGCGAGCCGCTGAGCCTCCCCGGCCTCGACCAGGCTTGCAAAGCCGTCCTGGTCTCCAAGAGCCAGCCGATTGACGACCCAACCGACGACGTTGGGTTTCTTGAGCCGGGCGACCGCCTGCGCCTCTTCTTTCTGCCCGCTCTCTTCGAGGGCACGGGCAGCCGCTTTGCGCTCCTCGATGAACGAAGAAAGCGGGACCTGGTAGAGCCGGTCCAGAAGCTCGTCGAGCTGCATCCGGCCATGATAGCCAAGGGCCGCGCGCAGCCACGCGGGACCTCAGGCACGGTCCGCACGCGACCTTGCTAAACGGTCGCGTCGAGAACCTCGCGCACCCGCTCGCAGAGGCTGTTGGGCGAGAAGGGTTTTTGCAGGAAGTGGGTCTCGGGCGGCAGTTTGTGCTGCATTCCGATCGAACCGCGCGGGTAGCCGGAGATCAGCAGGACGCGCAGGTTCTCGTACCGTTCGCGCAGCTCGCGCGCCAGGTCATCGCCGTTCATTCCGGGCAGAACGACGTCGGTTAGCAAGAGGTCGATCGATCGCGGGTGCTCTCCACAGAGCTCGAGTGCCTCTTCGGCACTTCCGGCCTCGATGACGTCGTAGCCTTTGTCTTTCAAGACTTCGCGCACCAGCTGACGGACAGCGCCTTCGTCTTCGACCAGGAGCACCATCTCGTCACCCGAGGGTGCTTCGGTTTCGACTTCTTCGTCGGTCATGCGGGGATCGACGTTGCGGTTGGTCGGCGGCAGGTAGATGTTGACCCGCGTTCCGTCGCGCGGCGAAGACGAGATCTCGGTATACCCGTCGCTTTGTTTGACGATGCCGTAGACCATCGAAAGACCGAGACCGGTTCCCTGTCCGGCAGGCTTGGTGGTGAAGAACGGTTCGAACACCCGGGAGCGGGTCTTCTCGTCCATTCCACAACCAGTGTCGGACACCGAGAGGCGAACGTAGGACCCCGCCCTGAACCCGTGAAGTTCCTTGACGTCCTCGGCCGTGACCTCGACGTTCGAGGTTTCGAGCACCAGCGTGCCACCGTCGCGCATTGCGTCGCGGGCGTTGACGGCCAGGTTCATGATCACCTGCTCCATCTGGCCCTGGTCGGCACGCACCATGCGCAACTCGGGGTCGAGACGCTGGGCAAGTTTGATGTCTTCGCCGATCACTGGGGCCAGGAGGCTGCGCACGTTGCGCACCACCTCGTTCAGGTCGATCACCCGCGGCTGCAGAATCTGGCGGCGACTGAATGCCAGGAGTCGCGCGGTTAGAGAAGCGGCGCGTTCTCCCGAACGTTTGATCGCACGGATGTTGGTGGCGGTCGGATCGTCTTCGGCGAGCTGTGAGAGCGACAAATCGGCGTAGCCATTGATCGCCGTCAGAAGGTTGTTGAAGTCATGGGCTACGCCGCCAGCCAGGCGACCGACGGCCTCCATTTTGTTGGCCTGGTGAAGCCGCGCCTCGAGTGACTTGCGTTCACTGATATCGAGCAGGATCCCGGTGGCGCGCAGCGGCCGGCCGTCGCCGTCGCGCTCGACCACCAGGCCACGATCGAGGACCCACTTCCACTCACCGTGGGCGGTCTTGATGCGATGTTCACTCTGATAGACGTCCGAGTGGCGGTTGAAGTGCGACTGGATCGCCAGCATCATGCGCTCGCGATCGGCGGGGTTGACTAATTCCCGCAGGCCCTCGAACGTCCCGTCGAACTGACCTGGCTCGAGGCCGAGAATCTCGGTCCAGCGTTCGCTGACGATGAATTCGCCTGAGTCGACCTGCCAGTTCCAAAGACCCAGACCACTACCCCACAGCGCCAGGTCGAGGCGTTCTTCGCTGACACGTAGGCGGGCCTCGGTGAGCTTGCTCTCGGTCAGGTCATGTCGAATGACCAGAGCTCCGCGCGGGGCGAACTCACCGGTTGGCGTGACCACGACACGAAACCAGCGTTGTTCGCCGCCGAGCTCGACAAACCAATCATGCTCGAATAGATCCGTCGCCCCTGAAATGACCTCGGCGATGCCCACGCGCGTCGCCTCGACGCCGTCGGCGGAAGGCGCGGCAAACGTGTCGAGCTGGCCCAGGCGAGTGCCGAGCGGCACGCGGGTCATCCAGCTGCCGTCCGTATCCTCCCCATCGGCCCGATTGGAATAGACCAGGGTGCCGCTCTCGTCAAAGAGCGCCACCGGACTCGGGTACAAGTCGAGGATATGAGCCTGCTCGGAGACGCGGCGGTCCAGCCCGCGCCCCGCGTAGGGGCTCTTGATTCTGGAGGACATCAGGAGGGGTCGTCCATCAGGCGAACGAAACAAGTAGTGACTGTGTGGGCTCGAGGAGGGCGTACGACATAGGCCACGCTGCCCTCTTTCCAGGCAGACGCCACCAGAATTTGAAGATTCTAACGGGTGGAGGGTCCACAGCGCGAACCCTCCCCCGCACCCTTTGCGTCCCGCCACCCCAGGGCCTCTGGGTCCTTGAACGACAAACACCCCCTCTGGGAGAAGGGGGTGTTGCGGTGTTTCCGAGTGCTCTACGACGGCTGGCCGCCGATTGACTGGTCGGGGTCCTCAGTCGAGGTACAAGGTATAGGCGATGTTGCGGAGCTCGGCGAGCTCGTTTCCGGCCATGCCGGTGGCGGTGACGTTGATCAGCTCTTCACCGCTCGTCGAGGGAACCAGGAGCACGATGCTCTGTAGCGGAAAGCCCTGAAACGTCCACTCGACAACGTACTCGAAGCCCTTGGTGACGTCGTCCTTGAGCGTGATGACCTCCTGGGCGATGACCTTCGCCTCACCACCACCGAGCTGTGCCATTTGTGCCTCGGTGGCCGCGGCCGCTTCTTCGAGGGAGGAATCACCGCTATATGGCGTCACGTTGACGTCGACGCGCGGTGCCATCATCGGCGATGCCGCGGTCAGGCGGCCGGCAGGAGCCTGCGCCTCCTCGGTGGTGAAATCGCTCGGGTAGTGAAGGCGGAAACCATAGTCAGCATCGACGAACTCGGTCGACTCCCATTCGGGTGCCTGGAAGGGGGTCTTGACAGGTGCCTCGGCGGCCGCGCTGCGATCGGCGGCGCCGCCGCTACCCGTCGAGGCACAGGCAACGAAACCGGTGGCCGCGAGCAACGCGACGGTGACGCGCATGAAATTCTTGATGTTGAGGGTGTTCGTAGTGGTCTCGAGCTTGAACTTGCGATTCATGGTTGGTAGAGGTTCCTTATTCCGTTCCATTAACTGTCATTCGGTTGACTGTGACTGATTTTGGTCGGTGAAGCGTATCGGTGAGGCTGTTCAACAATACGCGACCAGCCGTCAGAGGTTGCTGTCACCTTCTGAAGTACAGACGGTCAGGGTCAACCGACACCAGGTTCTCGGGCGACTCGGGCGCTCCCGCCTTCGGCCAGTGAAGCGCCGTCAGAGTGGGTCTGGTCAGCTGCCATCCGATCGCGCAGGCTCTTGCCCATCCAGCCGTCGCTTCTGAATCGGAGAGCCAGCACGGTCGACATAACGGCAAGATGGAGCACGAAGCACCAAAAGGCAGCGACCATGCCATAGCGAGGACCGACAATCGCGACGACCGGCACGAACAGCAGCCAGGCGCTCAGGATGTTGACCCACATCGGAAACGCTGTATCCCCCGCCCCGCGCAGCGCCCCTGAGAACACCATGAACCAGAGGTCGAGAATCAGGCACACCACCACGACCCGAAAGACCGGGCGCGCGAAGGGACGGATCAATTCGAGATCGTGGCCCTGGGCGAAAAGCGCCATCAGCTGTTCGGGCAACAACAAATAGACCGCCGCCAGCGCCGCCATCAACAGGTAACCGATCCGCAGAACCCGCTTGACGGCCAGACGAGCCCGCGTCGGATCGCCGGCGCCGACGCACTGCCCGGTGAGGGTCGTCCCGGTCACCGAGAGACCGAATCCGGCCATGAAGGCGACGCTCCAGTTCTGGATAACCGCCTGGGTTGCCGCCATCTCTGCTTCGCCGAGGCGCGCGATGATGATCGAGAAGACACTCACTCCGCCCATCTCCATGAAGTGCTGCAGCCCGATCGGCACACTGATGATCAACAGGCCGCGCATCATCTCCGAGTCGAAGCCGAAAGCGCTAGCGACACGGTACTCGCGACGGAAGTAGCCAACGAACAGCGACAAGAAGAGCACCAGGCCGACCAGAAGCTGCGCCAGGACCGTACCCAGGGCCGAACCCCAGGCGCCCAGCTCGGGGGCGCCCAGCCGGCCGAAGATGAAGGCGTAGTTGAGCAGGCAGTTGAGAATCAGCTGCACCACCGACGACACCATCGGAACGAACGTGCGGCCGAGACCGCGATAGAACGAGTCAGCCACCAACAGCGGCACCAGCGTGATCGCTGAAAGTAGCCGCACTTTCATATAGGGCTCGCACACCGCGCGCACCCCTTCGCCAGGGTCAACCAGGCGAAAGAAGGTCGGAATGAGGGGCCAGAAGAGCACCAGAACCACACCGATCACGATGCCCATGAACAAGCCGTGCCAGACGGCACGTCCGACCCCGAAGCGGTCGCCGGCACCTTCAGATTGGGCGACCGCGGTGTTGACCCCCGAAAGTGCGCCCACCAGGAACGACAGCAACCACCACACCGTCAGGGCGCCGAGCCCGACGCCGGCCAGGGCAGTGACTCCCAGGCGGCCCACCATCACGGTGTCGATGAAACCCATGGCGGTGTACGTCACCTGGGTCAACATCACCGGTGTCGCGATCGCAAAGATGCGCCGGTACGAGATATCTACTTTGTTCTTCATTGTTTTCTATCCTGCGGCCGCTTACATTGTGCGGCGCCTGGTCGAACCTGGAAATCGGTGGGCCTCTCCTAACGAAAAAGAGCCCTGGGCTTCGGTGGCCCAGAGCTCTTTCGTTCGCGTCCACAGAGGAGATCTCCTCGGGTTCGATTTCGCGAAGGTCAGACGATTGGGCCTTCCTCACTCGTGTCACCAACGACTCCGGCGGTGGAGCCCTGGGCCAGTCGCGGCCTCTTCACAGAGGCCTGGCTGAACACCGAGCTGCCAGAGCCTGTGTTGCTAGAGACGGTGCTGCCAGAGACCGTGCTGCTAGAGACCGTGCTGCCTGAGACAGCGGGCGTCATGGTCATCGGTTGAGTGATGGAGGTCGAGGTCTTCATCGTCTGAACTCCTGCGGGCCGCGGACCGGCCGCAGAGCGGTCAAACTAGCAACATTTCCCCGCCGTGGTCAAATCACCAGCGGACACGGCGCTAGGCGTCTTCTTTGGCCAACTCGAGAAAGCGCTTGGCCATCCGCGGACCGGCGCCATCGTCTTCATGCTTGAAGAAGACGTAGGCCTCGCTCCACCCCTGCTCTCGGGCACGCCCGAGCCAACCGGTGAGTGCTTCGTCGTCGTAGTCAGCCCGTCGGAGGCGAAGGTACCCGAAGCTGGCCGTCGACAAGGTCGCGGGTGCCTCAGAATCCTCATTGTCGGCGACGCAAAGTGCGGCATCAGCGGCACGGAGGATCTCCGTGACCTCATCGTCGAACCACGACTCATGGCGAAACTCGAAAGCCGCCTTTGCGTTTCCCGGCAGCGACTCGACGAAGTTCTTCAAACGTTCGCTGTCTTTCTTCATGTTGGGTGGCAGCTGAAACAGGATGGGCCCGCGTCGCGCCTGCAGCACCGCAGAGACCTCGAGCAGGTAGTCGAGCGAGTCGTCGGTGCCTTTGAGGCGCTGAAAGTGGGTGATGCGCCGCGACGCCTTGAGCACGAAGCGAAAGTCTTTCGGCACCTCTTCGGCCCATCGTTCGAGCACCTCGGCTCTGGGCATGCGGTAGAAGGTGTTGTTGATCTCGACCGCCGGCAGCTCTCCGGCGTAAAAGGCGAGCATCTCGGCGTTCTTGATCTTCTCGGGGTAGAAGGGCCCCTTCCACTCTTTGTAGGAAAAGCCACTGGTACCAGCATGGACCTTCATGGAAATGCTCCTCTGCACACGAACGCTCCCTCGGAACTCCGCGAAGACGAGTACTCTCCGGACAGTTCTCTAGAGAACGGCGTACGCGACCGTTGCGCATGCTCGTTCGATTGTTTGCCGCTCATCATAGCCACCCGCAGAACCGCGAGAGGCCCTCCATGAAGATCGCCCTGATTCAACAACCCGCCTCGAACGATCGACAGGCGAACCGTGAGCGCGGCCTGGCTAACGTGAGGCGCGCAGCCGGAGCCGGAGCCGAAGTCATCTGCTTCGCCGAACTCGCCTTCGATCCCTTCTGGCCCCAGAAGCCCGCCGGACCGGGGGCACGCGATCTCGCCGAACCGATCCCGGGTGAGACCAGCGACGCCTTCGCCGGCCTGGCAGCCGAGCTCGGCGTCGTCCTGGTGCTCAACCTCTATGAGCAGAGCGGCGACCAGGCCTTTGACACCTCGCCGGTCCTCGACGCCGACGGCCGTCTCCTGGGCCGCACGCGCATGGTGCACATCACGGAGTACGAGGGGTTCCACGAACAGGGCTACTACGACCCAGGCGACACGGGCGTACCCGTCTACCAGACCCGCTTCGGCAGAATCGGCGTCGCCATCTGCTACGACCGCCACTACCCAGAAGTCATGCGAGGCCTGGCACTCGCCGGCGCCGAGGTGGTCTTCGTACCCCAGGCCGGCGCAGTCGGAGAGTGGCCCGACGGTCTCTTCGAAGCCGAAATGCAAGTCGCAGCCTTCCAGAACGGCTACTTCACCGCCCTGACCAACCGAGTCGGGAAAGAAGAGGTGCTCGACTTCGTCGGCGCGTCGTTCGTGTGCGCACCCGACGGACGCGTAGTAGCCCAGGCCGCAGCCGGCGAAGAAGACATTCTGATCGCCGATCTGGATCTGTCGGAGGTCGAGCGCTCGCACGCGCGCAAGCTCTTTCTGCGAGACCGCCGTGCTGCACTCTATGCGGACTGGCTGACTGGCTAGATCGGGACGCTGGAGGACCGGCGAGTCGACTCTCTCGAGATCGAACCGCAGTGCCCGCCTCAAGCGGTGGGGCTCGATCTCTGTCCTTGCCGCTTTCTGTCTTGGTGGGCCTGTGGTGCTTTCGTTTCTGTCGTGGTTGTCGGGAGGTCTGGGGTGAGGTCGCCGTGGGGGCAATGGTGACGGTGAGGACCGTGGCCCCTGCGGGGGCCACGGCGGTTGGGGCGTGTGCCCTGTGGAAGATCGGCGGGAGCCTGCCTCTCTTTGTTTGTCGAGCCAACGCGGCCCTTCCTGTGGGCCCTCGGTAGCTTTCCCGAGTCGGCAGGACATCCTTCGGTCCCTCCTCGGCTACCACCACCCCCCGTCCTCAGCGAGATCCCTGCCCGCATAGATGCCGCGGCCCCCTTCCCAAGCCATTGGCCCAGTCATGGAGGTAGCGCGGAGTGCGAGCGGGCGCATGGGCGACGCTCCAGGGCTCTCTCGACGGCCGCACTGGCGCCTCCACCGCAGGCGAGCAACGGCTAGCGGCTCGTCGAGCGAAGGCGGCGCCATCCACCGCAGTCTGAAGAAGCGTCGCCGTGCCCTGGAGCGTCGCCCATGCGCCCGCTCGCACGCCAGTCCCGCCCCAACACTCCCGGCAACCAAGAACTACAACAACACCAACGTCGGCCCAAGAACCAAGCGACAAGGACAGAGATCGAGCCCCACCGCTTCAGGCGAGCACCGCGATTCGACCTGTCGTGGGTCGAAACGCCGGGGGACCGACTCCTACTGCTCCTACTGCTCGAGGAAAGGCTTCAAACGTGACGCCCAGTTCTGGTGGCGCAGCTTGCGAAGCGCCTTGGACTCGATCTGGCGGATGCGTTCGCGGGTGACGTTGAACGACTTGCCCACCTCTTCGAGAGTGTGCTCCGTGCCCTCGCCGACGCCGAAGCGCATGCGCAGTACCAGCTCCTCGCGGGGCGTGAGCGAGCGCAGCACCTCGGAGGTCTGGTCCTTGAGGCTGTTCGACATCAGAGCTTCCATTGGCGAGGTGGCGTTTTTGTCCTCGATGAAGTCGCCGAGACTCGACTCTTCGTCTTCGCCAACCGGTGTCTCCAGCGAGATCGGTGCTTGCGCGATCTTCATGATCTTGCGCACCTTGGAGGCTGGCAAGTCCATGTGCGCCCCGATCTCTTCGGGAGTCGGCTCGCGACCGAGTTCCTGTACTAGCGAACGGCTGGTACGGGTGAGCTTGTTGATGTTCTCGATCATGTGCACCGGGATCCGGATGGTGCGCGACTGATCGGCAATCGCACGCGCCACCGCCTGGCGAATCCACCAGGTGGCATAGGTCGAGAACTTGTAGCCGCGGCGGTACTCGAACTTCTCGACCGCCTTCATCAGGCCGATGTTGCCTTCCTGAATCAAGTCGAGGAACTGCAACCCCCGGTTGGTGTACTTCTTGGCGATCGAAACCACCAGGCGAAGATTCGCCGTGATCAGTTTCTCCTTGGCACGCTCGACCAACGCTTCACCCTGACGAAGGCGCTTGACCGTCGCCTGGAGCTCGCCCTGACTCGCGCCGGTCCTCTCCTCGAGCTCACGCAACGCAGTGCGCCGCTTCTGGATACGCCGGCGGTGCAGCGACTGGAGCTCCTTGTTGCCCTCGTTCTTGAGAGCCACCTGAGCGCGCTGAATCTCACGATCGATCGTGCGAAATTGGCGATCGAGCTCCTTGAGCAAGTCGACGATGCGGTTGCGAGTCTGGTTATCGGGCGCCTTATCGGCCGTCTCCTTGGCGACCCGGGCCGACACACGATCGATTTCGCGACCGACCTCGTGGAAGCGGTCGCCCTTCTCCGAGTAGCGTGACTGCTTCTTGCGCAGGCGGGCGAGCTCGGCGTCTGCCTTGATCACCTTCTCGAAGAACGACAGGTTGTCGCGGCACACCTTGGTGCCCTTCTCGGTGAGCTCGACGCCGGCAACCTCGAAGAGACGTCGCGGCTGCCAAGGGCGGTTGCCGTTGGCGACCACCAGCGGAATGATCTGCGCCAGCAGTTCGCGCTGCTCGGCGAGCGCCTGGAAAATCACCCAGTCGCCCTCCTCGATCTCCTGCGCGATTTCGACCTCGCCGTCGCGATCGAGCAGCGGCACGACGCTCATCTCGCGCAGGTACATGCGCACCGGATCCGAGGTCGAGCCCGGCTCGGTAGGCGTAAAGACCGGCGACGGTCCATCCTCGTCGGGCTTCTCGACGTCGATCGCGGTCTTGGCGGCCTCTGGAACGTGCTGGTAGAGCGCCGGGCGATCGATCACCTCGATGTTGAGCTCATCGAGACGCTCGGCGACGTTCTCGAGTTCCTCAGCGAGAACGTCGGTGGGCAGCAGGTCACAGATCTCGTCGAAGAGCACGTAGGCCTTCGAGCGCCCGAGCTCGACGAGCTGACGAACGGACGTAATGCGTTTCTCGATCGGTGGCGGGGTCTTCTTCTTGGCGGCGGCTGTCGCGGTGGCTGGCACGGAGGGTCTCCTGGGCGTGTGGGGCCGGTTCCTTGGGGGTGCGGGTCGGTGGTCTCGAGGTGGGAAGATCTTCGGGTTTCGGTGCTCGCGTGTTCGGGAGCGGTACGACTTGCTGGTGACCCTTTGATGAGACTGTCTATGTAATGACGCTCGGGCGGCTCAGAAGTCACACACTTCTGTCATGCTTCGGCAACTCCTGGCATCGGAGTGAGCGTTTCGTGAACGGAACGCACCCTGACCGCGCAGAAAGGAACGAAGCAGATCCTGAAAAGAGGGACGGAAAGAGAACCGAAGAACTCGGAGTGTGCAACCACCAGGGCCGGTGGTCGCGGGGTGTGACGTGCAGGCTCAGACCCTGCCGAGAACACTGCCGATGACTGGCATAGCCAATGACCGGGCGCTAGGCTGAATTGGAGCTGAGCTGAATTGGAAACGAGTGTTCCAGAAGATTTTGAGAATCTGATCGAAACGACGGTTCCTGTCCCGCACTGTCAGAAGGCTACCACGGCTGTCAAGCCCTGTCTTCTAAACTCTTTGTTTTCAGTTACTTAACCCCAGAGTGGTGATGCGACGGAAGGGCCGAACGCGCAGGCTCACCGAATCGACCAAGCTTTCTACGGAACATTCGACTCCTTGGGACCAAGTAGCCGACAGCACAGCCGCTCACTACCGTGGTGCCCTTGCTACGATGCAATCCCGTTCTTGATTCAGCTTCGCCACCGCCTTCGAGGGTTCAGGGGAACGGACGTTGAGCCCTAGGAGGAGCCTTCGAGCGCAGCACACCGTTCCCAACCGCCTTGGCGCCCTATTCATTCCCGCCTTCGCCGAATACCCACCGGGCCAGCGCCGCTGGCACTCCCTCCGCTTCCTGCTCCTCTCCCCCCGGGGCCATACCGCATCGTCGTACCGTCTCTGAACCGCAACTGATGAAACTCCGCGCCTTCGTTCTAGCCCTCGCGCCGGCCGCTCTCTTGCTACCGGCGGAGCTCGGTGCCGGTGCCGGTGACGATGCCGCAGTGCGCCGCGCCCATCACGACCTTCTGCTGGCGGTCCAAGACCAGGTGGTGCCGGTCACAGGAAGCCCGGCTCTCTGCGAGGCCCTGGGAGTCGTCTCCGGTGCGGACCTGGCGGCCATTCCCACCGAGCCTGGCGGCATCGACCTCGAGGCCTTCGCCGACCAGCCTCCGGGAAGACAACCCGACGCCGCGAGTGGCGCGGGCGCTACTGCGGCACGCGGCCCGGTCGACCTCGCCGGGGAGCGCCGAGAACAGAACCGACTGACCAGACACTACTTCGGTGCCGGTGCTTGCCAGCTGCAGTATCCCGTCGAGATCGACACCCTGGTGACTCGCGCGACAACTGCACTCGCCGCCGAGATCAGCAACGAACCCGAGGCCCGGCGCACCCTGGCCCAGCGCCTGGCGAAAGCCACGGCGGCGGTGGTCGCCAACGAGCCGCAGGCGACCGACCTTCAGTCTCGACTGACCCTGCAGAGCCTCGCCTGGGAGATCGGGCTGCCCCTCTGGCGGGCCTCGCAAGCAGCACCACCGGCGTCCACCAACGACGGGGCGCCTGGGCTCCGCGACCTCTCTTGCCATGCCTGGAACCTGGCCCGTCAGGCGGCCCTCTCATCCGAGCAGGTCGCGCTGGTCGGCAGCAACTCGCTGGCAAAGCTCCGAGGAGATGCTCCCCAAGATCTCGAACCAGTGATCAGCAACGTACAGGCGGCACTCACCGGCGAAGCCACGACGCTCCCGGTGCGCGAGGTCACCCCACCCTCAGACTCGCATGCCGACGCTCTGCTCGGGCGCTTCGCCGTGCGCATCTTCCTCACCGCCGAAACCCCCGCCGGTGCCAAAGCGTTGAGCGAGTTTCTCGACAAGACCCCCTTCTTGCGCCTCGGGCGCATGCCCCTGTTTCTCGACGACGTCAAAGCGATCCTGCTCCTCTACGTCAATGCTCTGGCCATCGATAACGAGGGCAACCCGAAGATCGAGCCCAGCAACCTGGTGGCGTTCTGGCAGCAGTACGACTTCAGTAAGCGCGTGACGCTTTCTCGCCCCGATCTACCGCAGGCCGAGAAAGCGGTCACCTTCCACACGGTACGGGCCGCCATTGAGCCCATGGACGGCAGCTTGCACTATCTAGAAGCCGACCAGAACGGAATCGCCCACAAGTCGTTTGTCGAGGCGATGCCGCCGACCGGGTCTCCGGTGACCGTTCGCCGGGGTGTTTGCATGCGCTGCCACTCGAAGGTCGTCGAGACGTTCCATCCCGGTTTCGAGCGCGAAGTCGAGCTGCCACTGGCCGGTCCACGCGGGGGCCGTGAGCTCCTGACCAGCTTCTATCGCGAGGTCATCGAGCAGGACCTGGCGAGCTGGGCGAAGGCCTGCGCGGGGTCCTCGCCGAGTCCCTGAGAGGGCCGAGACGGAGGGCGAGCCGGCTGCTACCATCGGGGGTTCAATGAAAGGCCAAGTCAAGTGCGTTGTCGACGCGACCCTTCCCCTGGAAGTCTTTTGGGATTGGATCCAGAACCACCCGAACTGCATCCTGCGTGTCGGCCATCCCCTGACCGTGCTCTACGACGACGACGACCTGCACTGGTGTTTCGGCGAAGAGGGTGAGTTCTTGTTGGTCCAGCAGGTGCGCGGCAAGCGTCTCTACGGCGAGCTTCTGGTGGTGCGCGACGACGTTTCCTACGTGCAGGGAGTGGCCGGTGATCGCGAAGGCGAGTTCATCTTCGACCTCGTGCAGGAGAACGAGTCTGGCCAGTCGATGGCCGGCTTCTTCGTCCTCTGCCACGGCTTCGAGGACGACGAGGACCCGAACCACACTCGCGTCGTGCACTGATTCGGAGCGTGGTTTGCGCCACGGACGTGTCACCGCAGTTCCTGGGGACCTCACCGAGCAGTCGGTCGATGCGATCGTCAATGCCGCCAACGAGCGCCTGTTGGGAGGCGGTGGAGTCGACGGAGCGATTCATCGTGCGGCCGGCCCGAAGCTGCTCCTAGCTTGCCGCGAGATTCCTGAGGTAAGGCCCGGCGTGCGCTGCCCCACCGGCGAGGCACGCGCAACGCCCGCCTTCGATCTCCCAGCGCGTTGGGTGATCCATACCGTTGGACCGGTCTATGACGGCAGTCCCGACTGCCCGCGCCTCTTACGCGCTGCCTACGACAGTTCGCTCACCCTGGCCACCGAGCTCGGTGCGCGCACCATCGCCTTTCCGGCGATCTCCTGCGGCGTCTATCGGTACCCGCTGGGCGAAGCAGCACAAATCGCGGTCGAGGCTGCCCGAGCGAGCGAAGGTTTCGAGGAGATCCGCTTCGTCCTCTTCGGCCACGCGGCGCTCGTGGCCTGGAGGGCCGTGCTCCAGGGGAAGTGCTCCGGGAAAGGCTCGACTCCTACGCCTGGGAACGTTCGGTGATTTCTTCGGTAAGCGCCGCCAGACGATCGCCCAAGCGCACTTCGAAGCTCTCGCTCGCGGCTTCGAGGGCTCGAATGCGGGCCGGCAAACGACTGCGCTCAGATTCACACCAGGCGCGGTCCGCTGCCAGATCGGGCTCGGCGAACCGTCCCACTGGCTTACCGCCCGCCACCGCAGCTTCGAGCAACGGCACAACGGGAGCCTCTGGCTTCTCTGTTGCCAGCGTCAACCAGTCACACACCGCTTCGCCGTCGGACGCCTGACGCCAGACCTGTTTGGGCCCGGGCAAAGAGCGCTTGCCAACCGCCGTTTTCATCCGCCCGCGCCCTTCGTACTCGACCAGCTTGTAGACCGTATCGAGTGAAGGTGCGTCGCGCGAGACGCCCATGAAGGTGCCGGTGCCGAAGGCATCGATGGGCACTTCGGCATTCACCAGTCGCGCGATTGAAAACTCGTCGAGGCCTCCGCTCGCAACAATCTTGACCTGTGTGAGCCCGGCTTCATCGAAGCGCGCTCGTGCTTGCCGCGCCAGCTCGCCAAGATCGCCGGAGTCGAGCCTTATCGCCGCGACGTCGAAGGCGTCGCCAAGCTCCCGAGCCAGTTCGATCACCCGCGCGACCCCGGTCATCGTGTCCCACGTGTCGACCAGGAGAGTCGTTCCGGGATAAAGCGCCGCGAACTCACGAAACGCATCCTTTTCGTTGTCGAACGACTGCACGTAGCTGTGCGCCATCGTGCCGATGACGGGGATTCCATATCTGCGGCCAGCTTCGAGGTGACTTGTGGCGTCGACACCCGCGACATGAAACGCCCGCGCACCTTTGAGCGCAGCGTCGATCCCGTGCATGCGCCGGAGGGCAAAGTCGGCGACCCGTCGTCCTTTGGCGGCCTCGACAACCCGCGAAGCCTTCGACGCCAGAACGCTCGAAACGGTGATCTGGTTGAGGAGCAGCGTCTCGAGCAACTGGCCGGTCGGGAGCGGCGCGGTGACCTCGAGAATCGGTTCCTCCGGAAAAACCGGAGTGCCTTCCGGAACCGCGCGCACCGACCCCGTGAAGCGAAACTCCTCGAGCCAGCGCAAGAAGTGGTCGTCGAACAGGCCGAGTCCGGCGAGGTAGTCGAGCGCTTCGCGCTCGAAGCGCAGCGTTTCGAGCCGGGCGAGAATCTCGCTCTGCCCACAGGCGAGAATGTAGTTGCGGTGCGGTGGCAGAGTGCGAAAGTAGAGCGAGAAGGTCGCCTCCCCCGTCTTCCCCGAGCGCACGTACGCCTGTGCCATGGTGAGCTGATACTGGTCGGTGACCAGGGCCAGCTGATCGAAATGCGGTTCCGACACCCGTGACATCGATGCTCACTCCCTCGAAGGTCTCCAGCGCCCGGCGACCCTATCGTGAAGAAGGCCGGCTGCACCGCTCTAGCCGGCCAGAGCCAGAAGAGTTAACGCTGGGACCCGGCCTCAGTGGCTGCGCGCCGCCCCACCGACGGACGTCGCCGGGCGATTCAACTTGCGCAGTCGGTCGAGCATCGAAATGTCTGCCGAGGAGGGTCGCAGCAGCTCGCCGTCCGGCCCGGTACGCACGCGAATCTGCGGTGGCCCGCTCCGCGCCGCGAAGGATAGAGCCCCGAGGCCCGCCGCCCCGCCGCATTGCGGGCCGTCGGCCAGGAAGTCAAGCATGACCTGGCGCCGATGGGGAACGAAGACATTGGCCAGCGCCGCCGAGATGCGGAAGCGCTGACCGTCGGGGCCGGTCTCCTGCGAGGCCTCGGAAGTGTGCACGAAGGCCAGCGACTGTGGCCAGACCAGGCCCTCGCCAATTGCGCTTCCCGACGTCAGCTGATGGCAGCCGGCGCACGACTGGGTGGTCGCACGACCCACCAGATCGCGCGGTGAGAGCGTCGAGCCGATGGCATTCAACCCGGCCTGGATCTGTGCCGCGAAGGCTCCGTTCGGGTCCAGTTGATTGCGATAGTCGTCGCCACTGGCCTGCGAAGTGCTCTGGCCGCTGTTGAAACGATCCGGGATCAACATCGAGATCTGGTTCAGATCAGGTGCAGCCAGGGATGGTATCTGGCTGATGAAGAACTGCCGGAAGTCGTTGGCGATGGCCGATGTGTTGTTGTCGTCGAAGAGACCGCTGAAGGGATTCTCCTTGACCGTCACCGGTGTGACCTCGAGCTGGCAGTTGTTGCCGTTCTGGTCGCACAGAAGCACCGTCTTGAACTCACGCAGCTGCCAGAGGGTGCTCGGCAGGTTGAGGAACTGGTTGGTGCGTATCTGCCCGGCACCGGGCGCGTAGTTTGCGATCTGGATGACCGGATCGACGCCGGCCGCCGGCAGGCCGTCGAAGAAGAAGTCACGCAAGAGCTGGGCGCGGGTATTCGGGTCGTCTTCAGCCGAGAGGTCGACCCAGAAGTCGACGATCGGCTTGCAGCCGGCCAGGCCACAAGACGGTTGGGGGTTTGGGAGCTCGGCTTCGAAGATCACGAAGTTGCGCAGCGTCGAGCTCGTCTGCCCGCTGCGGCGCGCGAAAACCACCCGGTACTGGCCACAGTGTGAACCGTCGCTCGCCGCGAGATCGAAGCGGTTCGAGATCGCGATCGGTAGGTAGAAACTCTCCAGGCTCGGATTGAAGGGGCTGATCGTCGTCTCGACCCCCTCCGGGCGCGGGCACTCGAGCGGGAAGCCGTTCAGCGTCGGTGCGATGGTCGACTCGTCGTCACAGTTGGGGCCGAGCCCCAGGCCGGGACCAGGGTTCTGGGTATCCCAGAACTGCCGCCACAGCTGCTCCGACGAAAGACCCTGGACGCCAGAGTCGGAAGCCAACTGGCCGATGACATCGTCGAGTTGAATGGCGTCGACGATGAGCTCCTCGGTAACGAAGATCGAGCGCCGGGCGTCGACTTCGGGGGGGTCCGGAGGATCGGGTGGGTCCGGCGGATCGGGCGGTTCGCCACCCTCGACGCGTGTGACCTGCCATTGGCTCTCGAAGGCGCGGTCGGGCTTCTCCGGATCGCCAGACCACACGAAGGGCGTGCTGCCACCAATGAACTCGACCCTCGCCAAACCAATGTCGAACGGCGGCGCGCCGTTGGCAAACGGCACACTCATGTGAGTCAACGAAGCGAAGGGAGTCCCAGGAAAGGCACTGACCGGTATGACGGCGTCGACCCAGTCCTGGCGCGGATCGCCAGCCAGAAAGGGGCCGATGGCAACTCGCTCGCCGGGGACACCGGAAGGCGCAACGGTGAGCTTGCTCCAGTCGGCATCGCCGAAGTCGCGCACCACCAGGCGCAGGTGCGTGTTGCCGCCCGCTAGCGGTGAAACGTTCGGGAACCACACCGACGTCGCACCGTTGCCGAGCTTGAAATGGTTCCAACCGCCATCAGGATTGGTGATGCGGAAGTGGCCAGGGTCCTCCGGCGGATCGGGTGGATCCGGTGGATCAGGCGGATCGCCGCCGAGAACCAGGTTTCCCGTCAGGCCACCTTCGAAGGCGTTGCCGGTGTTGTCGGGCGCGCCGAACCAGGTGAACACAGGAGCGTTGCCGCCCACCAGCTCGATCGCCGCCACGCCGATTTCGAACGGCGGCGCGTTCATGGTGAACGGCACGCTGAGGTGGGTGATGCCGCTCCAGGCTCCGGGCTGGAACTCGTCGAGCGGCAGGAAGACCTCGAACCAGTCGCTCGGCGAGCCCGCGAGAAAGTCGCCGATGCGTACTGCCGAAGCCGAATCGCTCTGCGCCGCGATCGAGATCCGATTCCAGTCCGCGCCGCCACCGAAGTCACGAAGGAGTAGGCGGAGGTGCGTGTGGTCGGCAGCCGGCGAAATGGCCGGAAACCACACCGATTCAGGGTTGTGACCGAGCTTGAGGTGGTCCCAACCACCATTGGGGTTGGTGACGCGGAGGTGTGTAGGGTCTTCTCCTTGAGCGGAGACACCACTCCAGGGCGCCAGGGCGAGGGAAGCTAGCAGCAGACAGGAGAAGAAAAAGGAACCAGACGGCAACCGCCGTGAGCGGGTCCGGGGCATGGTGACTCCTCAGGTGGGGCAAGCGAGACATCGCCTGCACAAAGAAGTAGAGACGGAAAAGGATCACGAAGTTCCTCAGTCCCAGTCGGCGTTCGGTCAACGCAAAAAGACGACCGACCCCCTTTCAGCACCCTGAGGTCCAGCGGGAGGAGACGAGGTCAAGATGTCGTACACGGAAAGTGTTGCAACGATTCTACTTTCGCCGACCTGCCCGCGCCAGCCAAGCGCCGGGCATTCCCCGGGCATTCCCCGGGCGTTTGCCCGGGCGTTTCCCGGGCAAACGACTGGGGTGATTCTCGTAAAGCTCGGCGGGCTGGCGGTCAGTTGCCCGGCCAAAGCCGCCGCCACCATGCCTCTTTCTCGGGCGCCGGATCTGTTGTGACCGCAAGACCGGTGTGCCGCTGACGGGCGCGAATCTCTTCGCGATCCCACCCGGTGAGGTTCGCCAGGGTCTGTGCCTCGCGTTCGAAACGGGTCTGGAGGTTTGCCTGGTACGCCTTGCCCGCCTGACAGGTGATGGGTCCGGTGTAGGGATGGCGCATGACGTAGCGCCCCTGGAAGTTGGTGCGGTCCGACGTTTCCTGGAAGCGCAGGTCCTCGGGGAACGTCTCGCGGTCGTAGCGCACGTGCAGGCGGGTGACGAAGACGTTCTGGGCACCGTTCCCTGGGCGCCGGCGTCTCACGTCACCGTTCCTTCCATTGTCATCGAGCCAGAAGACTCCGAGCTCGCGAAGCTGGCTTGCCGAAAGCGGATCGGCCGCGCAGGGATCGCACCAGGCCATGTCCCAGGCGTACTCGAGAAACACCGCTCGCTGCCGTTCGGCTCTGACCTGATGGCTGAACATGTCGCGGTAGAAGTCGCCGAACTCGTCTTTGACGAACGTCGGGATCTCGGAACCTGTTGGCATTCGCACGGTGCGGTAGTTGGTGGTCTCGACCCGCCCCCTGCGGGTCAAGGTGTAGATCAACAGATCCTGGGCGCCCTTGGCGTTGAGGGTGCCAAGACGAATCGGCAGCATGAACTTCGGCGACTCGAAGGCGATCTGGAGAGGTCGTAGGAGGCTCGTGCCGAGGCGCGACTGCTCCTCGAGGTTCACCTTGGCGACGAAGAAGTGCATCCCCTGGCGTATGTAGCTGCCAAGCACCCTGTCGGCACCTCGGGGAACTCGATAGTCGTTGCGCTGGAGCCACTTTAGAAGGCCATCGCTCTGTTCGGCGGAGAGCAGCAGAATGTCGTACTCACCAACCGTGTAGCGCGCCTCGATCGTGACGCCGTCCGCCTCGCGAACTTCCTGCGCCGCACCTTCGGGTGGCGCCGCAGCAGAGCGCATGAACTGTTCGAGCCTCCGCCGATCACAGGGGTTCTCGTCGTGGTACTCGACCAGGCGCGGCGACGTGTACTGATCGAGGTGATCGATAAGCGCCTGTTCGGCGACGTGAATCTGGTCGCGCTCGAGCAGGGTCGGTACCGGAATCACCATCGCGAACTCCGACGGCTCGCCCTGATAGTCGCTGCCCATCGTCAGGACCGTGCGGTCACCGTCTCGCGCAATGACCACCTGCGAGGCTTCGTTCCAGAGGTCGGCATCGGCCCGGGCAACATAGAAGCCGCAGAACGCCGAAGCCGGCGCGGCCATCGCGAAGACAACGAGAAAGGCGAGGAGAAGTACGACTGAAGCAGTCAGTTTCCGTCGACCGCGAGCGCGGAGGTTCCGTTTGGACTTGGACATGATGTGGGCTCCAGGTTGTAGTTGAGGGTTGGCTGGCGGACTGAAAGCTGAGCGTTGCGACGGGCCGGTGAACCCGGTTCCCCGCCAGGAGTAGCGCTCCCCAGGAAGCAACCGGTCAAACAGCGGCACCAACGGCGCACAGAAGGCGAGCGCCAGAAGAGGCGCCGCCGGTTGGTAGAACTTGAACTGAATGACTCCCGCCACCAGCGCCACCACACCGGCAAAGGCGACTCGGCCCATCCGCGTATCGGGAGTTGTCTTGGGGTCGGAGATCATCAAAAAAGCGAAGATCAGGATCGACCCGCTCTGCAGCGCATGAATGGGAATCGCCAGCGGATCGCCGAGCCACAACGCCCGCCCGAAGACCACCAGGCTCCAGAAGCCGAGAAAAGCCCAGGTGACGTCGCTGCGTGACGCGCGATAGGTCACCAGCATTCCCAGGCCACCGAAGAGCAGAAGCAGCCAGAGCCCGCTTCCCCACTGGCCCGGGGACACCCAGACCGCTCCGGTCGCCAGAGACATCACGACCAGCCCGAGGTTTGTGGGGTTCCAAACGTGCTTGCCGCGCGAGCGAAGGAGGAACTTCGACGCGATGGAAATCACCGCCGTCGCCGCCAGCGACCACGGCCCGGCAGCCCGGGCGAGCAAACAGAGTGACAGCCCCGAGATCAACGGACTCCGCGGGTCGAAGCCAATGCCCAACCAGCGCGAGAACAGCCACTGGGTGGCCAACGCGCTACCCACCAGAGTGACTGCCGCCGCACCCGTCACGTCAATCCGGTGGGTGACCGTTCCTCCGATGAGCAAGAACAACAGCATGGTCACCTGCCAGTGGCGAGGATCGCGGAACAGACGCGGCAAGAGATTGTCCCCGCCGAGAGAAGGCAACATGAACTGGGCCTTCTGGGGGCGATGAAGCTGGATTCGTTTGATTTGCATGCCTGTTCTCCCAAGGCGGCCCGGGAAGTCTGCCCGTCCGCTCTCTGTCAACCGCTTGGACACATCAAGGTGCAACAGGCGAAACCACCCACCGAAACTTTCCTCGAACCTCGAGGCACGAGCGACCTCGGCCGTCGGGCGCTACGATGCGCCCGCAATCACTTGAACTGTGAGGAAGACGCGATGGCCGCCCAGAAGAGGACCCCGAAAAAGAAACCAGCCCGCTCCGAGAGCCCTCCTGTCCCAGAAGGTCCCTGGGACCGCGCCACGACCGCCGACACTCGCGCGCTGCTCGAGGAGCTCCATCGCCTCTACCCGGACGCCGACTGCGAGCTCGATTGGCAAACGCCCTACCAGCTGCTCATTGCCACCATCCTCTCGGCCCAGTCGACCGACAAGAAGGTCAACGAGGTCACGCCGGCCCTGTTCGCTGCCTACCCCGGTCCAGCCGAGCTGGCGGCGGCGCCGGTGTCCGAGGTCGAAGGGTTGGTTCAACAGACCGGCTTCTACCGCCAGAAAACCAAGAGCATTCAGGCCACCGCCAGAATCCTCGTCGAGGAGCATGATGGTGAGGTCCCCAGAACTCTCGACGAGCTGGTGCGACTCAAGGGGGTGGCGCGCAAGACCGCCAACGTCGTCCTCGGCACGTCGTTCGGCATCGCCGTCGGGGTGGTCGTCGACACCCACGTCAAACGACTCGCCTACCGCCTCGGACTCAGCCGCGAGACCAAACCGCCAAAGGTCGAGAAGGACCTCATGGAAGCGCTACCGCGCGACGAGTGGATCTTCGCGGCGCACGCCCTGATCTGGCACGGCCGCCGCGTCTGCGATGCGCGTCGCCCTCTGTGCGACGCGTGCACGCTGAGCAAGCGCTGCCCGCGCAACGGTCTGGCGACCTGAGCGCGATAGAATCCGAAGTTCGCGAGAGCACTCGCGACCCGCTCCCTTCCCCCACCCACGGAGCCCCGCCGATGACCGTCAAGACCCTTCGCTTCCTCCTGTTGGCTTTCGCGTCAGCCAGCTTCGTCGCCACCGCCGCCCTCGCGGCGCCACCGGCGAACACCGCCGACGCCGAGAAGCCGTCGTTCACCCGCGACATCGCACCGATCCTCCAACGCAGCTGTGAGACCTGCCATCGCCCCGGCCAGATCGCCCCGATGTCGCTGCGCACCTACGACGAGGTTCGCCCCTGGGCGAAATCGATCCAGAAGGTGACCGCCAAGCGCACCATGCCGCCCTGGCATGCCGACCCACAGTTCGGCAGCTGGAAGAACGACATCAGCTTGAGCGACAGCGAGATCGACACCATCTCGCGTTGGGTCGATCAGGGAGCCCCTCGAGGTGACCTGAGCGACATGCCCGCAGCTCGCGACTGGGGCCCGCAGGAATGGCGGCTCGGCGAACCGGATGTGACCTTCACCTATTCGCGACCCGCTCCGGTGGGCAAAGAAGTCGACGACGAATACCGCTGCTTCGTCATGTCGGTGCCCTTCGAAGAAGAAGTGTGGCTGAAGGCAACCGACTACAAACCCGGCAACCCCGAGATCGTTCATCACTACATCGTCTTTCTCGACAAGAGCGGCCGGGCCATGGAGCTCGACCGCCGTACCCCCGAGCCCGGTTTCGAATGCGGCATGACCGGCGGCGGCGCGGAGCTGGGTCTTCTGCCGATGATCGGTGCCTGGGCACCCGGCAACACTTCGGGCTGGGGTCCCGAGGGCGTCGCCAGGCGCATCCCGGCTGGTTCGCAGATCGTCCTGCAGATTCATTTCCACAACGCCACCGGCGAAGACCAGACCGACCAGTCCTCCATCGGCTGGCATCTCGCCAAGGGCTCTGAGCTGGTCGAATACGAGCCCAACACCCACCTGCTCTCCGCCTGGCAGCTCGACATTCCGCCCGGCGAACGCGAAGTCACGCACGCCGCCGAATGGAAGACCTCGCGCCATATCACCCTGTTGGGGATCGCACCGCACATGCACTACCGCGGCAAGAGCATGCGGGTCTGGTACCAGCCTCCCGGTGCTGAAGAAGAGACCATGCTCTTCGTCCCCAACTACGACTTCAACTGGCAAACCACCTACGCCTTCGAGGCGCCGATGAAGATCCCCGCCGGTTCGAAGTTCCGGATGGAGTCGGTACACGACAACTCGTCCGGCAACCCACACAACCCGGACCCGACGCGACATGTCAAATGGGGCGAAGAAACCCACAATGAAATGTCGATCGCCTTCCTGCCTCACACCGTCGACGAAAAACGCATCGACGTCACCCCGGTCTGGCCACCAAAGCGCTTTGATCCAAAGGGTGACGGTGGCGACCCGCCGGCGACCCAGGGCAACGCCACGGGCGGAAAGTAGTCGAAGGAGAAAGCTCAGCGGAATAGGCCGCCAGATCGCGCGGTTCGTCCCACTACACTCCCAGAAGTGAAAGGACGACCGTCATGGTGCTCTCCAGAGGTCTGCTCGAGAACGCTCGTTTCGCTGCGCCTCAGAGCGCCCAACGCGTTCGAAACGGCCTTCTGGTGTCCGCGGTCGTTCTTCTGCTCCTCATTCCAAACCGGTCTCCCGGGCAGCAGGAGACGCCGGAGGCAACCTTCGGTGAGACCGTCGAGGTGCGTGTCGTCGACCTCGATGTGGTCGTCGTCGATCGCCGCGGCCGTCCCGTCGGCGGCCTCACCAAAGAAGACTTCGAAGTCCGCGAAGACGGCGCACCGGTCGAGATCCGGTACTTCCGCGCACCCACCGCCGCGGACAACGCGGATCGGACCGGTCGCGCGAACCCCGAAGTCGCGCCGGAGGCGGCTGCCGAAGCACCCTCGCGGCCCCCGCGTCGCCTGTTCGCCGTCTACCTCGACGACGACCACCTGCCCCCGGGCTCCGCTCGACGCGTCCACCAGGCGCTTTTCCAGCTGCTCGAGGCCGGCGTTTTCGAAGGGGCCGAGTTGGCCCTGTTGCGACGGCGCGGAAAGGTCGAGCTCCTGGTTCCGCCCACCAAGGACTCTGCACGCGTCCTCGAGGTCGTCCGCGCGAACGAGAAGCCGACAGGACAGGGTAACCGCCTCCAGATCGCACGCCGCGCCGCGCTGACCGCCGTCGTCGACACCTGGGAAGCCTGTGAGATAGCCCCCAACTGCATCCCGTGTGTTGACGTCTGGGGTCAGATGGTCGCCATCGCGCGAGGTTACGCCGCCAGTGCGCAGGCGACCAACGACTCCATCCTCGCCGGGCTCAGCCGAGCCACCACGATTCTCGGGACCTTCCCCGGCCGCTCGACTCTCCTGGTGGTGAGCGAAGGCCTGACCTTCCGCCCGGGCCTGGCGCTCTACGATCATCTCGGCGGCCTCTGCCCGGAGCTCCACCGCCAGGACGCCGACGCCTTGATGCGCGAGACAAACCTTGCCTCGGCGCTCAACCAAGCGGCAGCAATCGCCAACACCGACCGGGTGACCCTCTACCCGCTCGACCCGGGCGGTCTGCGAGCGAGCAGTTCGATGGACACCTCGATCGGCAACCGCCGGCTCCTGCCAACCTCTATCAACGACCAACTTAGGCTCGCCAACCTGGAGGGCCCGCTCCATCAATTGGCAGAGGAAACGGGCGGCAAGGCTCTCCTCAACGCCAACCGGCCGGCCCAGGCCATTGCCGGCGCGGCCTCAGAACTCGCCTACGCCTATTCGATCGGCTTCGTACCGGCGCACCCCGCCAGCGGCCGGACACACCTTCTCGACGTGCGCCTGGTGGGTCGCGCAGCCAAGGCCGGGCGGCGCCTGCGCTACCGGCGGCAGTACTTGGACCGCACCCAGGAGCACCGCGACGCCGACCGCCTCGCTGCCGCCCTCCTCACTGGTAAGAGCGAGAACCCGCTCGGCGTCGAGCTCAGCATCACGACCTTGCCCGTCGACCCGAACCTCGAAGGCCGCAAGCGAGCCCGCGCCCTGCGGACGGTCCGCGTCCGGGTCGTTTTGCCTCCCGAGAAAGTCGCCCACTGGCGAGCGCTGGCGGCAACCAACGAAAGAAACCAGGGGTTCAAGATCTGGCTCACAGGGCGCAACCACAGCAACCTGTGGCTCCCAATGCGAACCCGGACCTTCGAGGCGCCGCCCGGCGGCAGCGCGCTCGACCTGGCGATCGAACTCGAAGCGGGTATCGGAACCTGGCAGATGGCGGTCGCCGTACGCGATCTCGGGACCGGCACGACCACCTTTCAAACCCGCGAAGTGACTGTCGACTGAGGCGTAGGCCTCAAGCCTTCTCGATCAACCACATCGCCGAGACCAGGTTGGTCTCCATGTAGGCGCACTCTTTTTCCTGTTCGCGCACGAAGCGGGCGAAGGCCGCGGCGTACTCGGGGTGACGCTCGGCGAGCGTGTTGGCCCGCGCACGGATCTGGGCGTTGATTTCGACGTTCTCGGCCACGGTCTCCTCGAGTGATTCGACTTCTTCGGCGACCACGGTATCGCCGTGGGCCTCGAGGAGCGCGATGGTGTCGGCGTGTGGAAGGCAACCCTCGAAGCCTTCGAATGACGGCTTGCCTCCGGGCTGCAGGAAGTCGTCGTTGATCAGGATGTGGCCTCCTGGCTTCAGGAAGCGCCTGAGAACGCCGACTGTGTCGTCGAGCGGCCCCAGCACATCACCGAGGGCGGCGTAGACGACGACATCGGCGGGCTCGAGCCGCCCAGCCAGCTTGTTGATGTCGCCACATTGGAAGGTGCAGCGGTCGGCCAGGCCGAGCTCGACGGCTTGCCGCTGGCAGTCGAGGACGAAGGGCTCGAAGAGGTCAATGCCCTGGACTCGGGTGCCGAGCTGGCGGGCGATCTCGAGAGAGACCGCACCTTTGCCGCAGCCAAGGTCGATGACCAACGCCTGGGCTGGCAAGTCGAGGCGAGCGAGCATCTCGGCAGCCAACTCGGGATCGCTGCCCAGGGCGTCGAGGTCTCGGAGGAGCTCGGGGGCAAACGGCAGCAGCCCGGGATCGATCTCGAGCGCGTAGGCCACCATCTCGTCTTCTGTTCTTGCCATGTCTGGCGTCTCCGTTATGGTGCGCCCACCATTTCTCTGGAGCCGAGCCATGAAACGACGCGACTTCCTCAAGACTTCGCTAGCAACTGCTCTAGGCACGAGCCTGCCTGCGAGCTCGCTGCTGGCCCTCGACCCGCAGCAGGAATTCTACGAACTGCGCGCCTACCGGGTGCCCGACACCGCTTCGCAGGAACTCGTGCTGCGCTATCTCGAAGAGGGCCTGGTGCCGGCGCTCGGACGGTTTGGTCTCGACCGCGTCGGCTCGTTCACCGTCGTTCCAAAGCCGGTCAAATCGCCCGACGAACCGTCTGCCGTCGGCCCCGACCTGACCCTCTTCATGATTCTGCCGTTCCCGACCATCGAGGCCTTCCTCTCGCTGCGCCCCACCCTCGAAGCCGACCAGGAGTACCTGCGCGCCGCCGCCACCCACTACGCGCGGCCGCGCAAGGAGCCCGCCTATCGCCGCGTCGAAAGCTGGTTCATGAAGGCCTTCACCGGCATGCCGGTCATGGAGCTGCCCATCGAGAGCCGTGAGAAGAAGCCGCGGATTTTCGAAGTGCGGGTCTATGAAAGCCACACCGACGAAATGGCGCGGCGCAAGATCGAAATGTTCAATGAAGGCGAGATCGACATCATGCGCGCGGTCGGCCTGGCACCGCTGCTCTTTGGTGAGACCCTGATCGGCAACAACATCCCCAATCTCACCTACATCCTCTCGGCCCCCGACATGGCAACTCACGAGGCACACTGGAAGGCCTTCGGCACACACCCGGAGTGGAACCGAATGAAGAAGATGGAGCGCTACAAGGGCACCATCTCGGGAATCGAGAACTACTTCCTCCGCCCCACCGCTTTTTCCATGGTCTAGCGGGCCCGATTCAAGGCAGCCTGTGCTGCAACAGCGCGCGCAGCGGGCCCACCTCATCTGGCGCTGCTCCTCTCGATGACGGTGGTTTGCCCTCGACCCGCCGGCCGTTCTATCCTTGATCTCGATGATGAAGAGCAACTCCCTCCTCATTACCCTCTACAGGGCCCCCGCCGGCTGAGACCAACCCGTCTTCGCTGGAACCGAGAGGCCTCGCCTGAACAACGGCGGGGCCTTTCTCATTCTGAGCACCCCTCTTGACCCGCTAGCCCTCCCGCGGACCGTGAGAACCCTCCCGCCACATTTCGTCACGAGATCGAGACCGACATGACCGACGCCAACAACGACGACGCTCTGAAAGAACGCAAGAAGCTCTACAAGAAGAGCCTCAACCTGCCCAAGACCGGCTTCCCGATGAAGGCCAACCTGGTGCAGAACGAGCCGGCGTCGATCAAGCGCTGGGCGAAGCTCGACGTGTACAACGCAGTCCTGACGGCGCGGGAGGAGGCACCGCCGTTTCGTTTTCACGACGGGCCGCCCTACGCCAACGGCACCATCCATGTCGGTCACCTGCTCAACAAGGTCCTCAAGGACCTGGTGGTACGAACGCGCTCGATGGCGGGCTACCACTGCCCTTATGTCCCTGGTTGGGACTGCCATGGCCTGCCGATCGAGCACAAGGTGCTCACCGAACTGACCGAGTCGGGCAAGGTCGAAAAGCTCCAGGACCTGCCCGAGGACACCTACCGCATGGCGGTGCGCCGCGAGTGCTCGCGCTACGCCCAGAAGTTCAAGAAGCTGCAGGCCGAGCAAATGGTGCGGCTGATGACACTGGCCGACTACGAGAACCCGTACATGACGATGAGCCCGGAGTACGAAGCCGGGGTGCTCGAGGTGTTCGCGGGCCTGGTCGACGAAGGCCTGATCTACCGCGACCTCAAGCCGGTGCATTGGTCAATCGCCAATGAGACAGCGCTCGCCGAGGCAGAGCTCGAGTATCACGACAAGACCGACCCATCGATCTACGTCTGGTTCGAGGCCGTCGACAAGGCAGCCGTCGCCAGCGCTTTCGGTGTGGACGCACCCGACGGCCCCGTGCACTTCATGATCTGGACGACGACTCCCTGGACCCTGCCGGCCAATCTATTGATCGCGGTGCACGAGCGCTACGAGTATTCGCTGGTCGAACTGGGCGGCAAAGTCGGTGTGGTGGCCTCCGAGCTCGCCTCGAAGGTGGCCCTTGCAGCCGGTACCGAAGCGCGTGAGCTCGGCCGCGTGAAGGGCAGCGATTTGGTGGGGCTGGCCTACACCCACCCGTTCATCGAAGCCAGTGAGCGCACCGAAAACGCCTGGCGCGTCGTGACCGCCGACTACGTGACCTTAGAGGACGGCACCGGTCTGGTGCACACTGCGCCCGGCCACGGCGCCGACGACTACCTCACGGGCCTCGAGCAGAACGTGCCGGTCTACTGCCCGGTTCAGGCCGACGGAACCTACGACGACACCGTCCCCGAGAACCTGCGCGGGGTGTCGATCTGGGACGCCAACAAGCAAATCGTCGACGCTCTGGTGGCTTCGGGCCACATGGTTCACCACTTCGAGTACCTGCACTCCTACCCCCACGACTGGCGCTCTAAAACGCCGACGATCTTCCGCGCCACCGAGCAGTGGTTCGCGGCGGTCGATGAACCGACGCGGTCGCACCAGAAGTCGCTGCGCGCCATGGCCCTGGAAGCCACCGAGAACACCGTCAGGTTCTTCCCCGGGTGGGGGCAGAAACGCATGCGCGGCATGCTCGAGTCACGACCGGATTGGTGCTTGTCGCGCCAACGTGCATGGGGCCTGCCCATCCCGGCGTTCAGGCTGCCTGACGGGACGGTCTTGTTGACGGCGGCAACGGTGCGGGCGGTCGCCGCCTGCTTCCTCGAACACGGCAGTGACGCCTGGTTCGAGAAGGACCCAGAGGTCCTCTTGGCCACCTGGGACAAAGCGACCGACGCCGACGCTCCCGAGAGCCTGCGGAGCGGCTCACTGGCGGTCGCCGAGTTGCAGAAGATGTACGACATCTTCGACGTCTGGTTCGAGTCGGGTTCCTCCTGGCACTCGGTGATGCAGGCGCGCGGTCAGGCGCACGCCGAGGGCTCGACCATCACCGATCTCTACCTCGAAGGTTCCGACCAGCATCGCGGCTGGTTTCAGGCGTCGTTGTTGCCGGCCCTGGGGATGACCGGCCGCTCGCCCTTCCGCGACCTCTTGACCCACGGCTTCATGATCGACCGCGATGGCCGCAAGATCTCCAAGTCCCTGGGCAACACCCTCGAGGTCGAGGACCTCTTGCGCGACTACGGCGCCGATGTTTGCCGCTGGTGGGTGGCGCAGCTCGCCTATGAAAACGACATCAAGGTCGACATAGAAATCTTCGATGCCTCGGGTGACGCCTACCGCAAGGTGCGCAACACCCTACGCTTCCTCCTCGGCAACCTGGCCGACTTCGATGCCGCGAGCGACAGTGTCGCGCCCGAGCGGCTCGCCTCGACCTCGCTCGATCGTTGGGCCCTCGAGCGCGCCAGCGAGCTCGCAGGGACCGTCAAGGCAGCCTATGAGGCCTATGAGTTCCGCCGCGCGACCCTGGCGATCTTCGACTTCTGCAACGACACTCTCTCGTCGCAGTACCTCGACGCCGTCAAAGACCGCCTCTACTGCGACGCCGCGGACTCTCCCCGCCGGCGTTCGGCACAAACGGCAATGTTCGAAATCGCACGAACGCTGATCCCAATGCTCGCGCCGATTCTCCCGCACACCGCAGACGAAGCCTGGCGCGATCTTCTCGGCATCGAGAAGAACGACCCGACAACCGTGCATACCGAGACCTTCCTGCCCCTGGACATCGAGGCCGACCCCCGCTGGGAGCAGGTCGGCGAAGTACGCCTGCTGGCCCAGAAGGCGATCGAGGAAGCCAAAGCAAGTGGCATCGAGAACCCGCTCGACGCCGGTCTGGTGCTCGCCGATCCGAACGGCGAACTGGCCGACTTTCTAGCCGACCTTCCTGACGTGCTCGGCGTTTCCCGCGTTTCCCTGGTCGGTGACGGCGCACCGGTCTCGGTCGTCGACCTGCGCGACCAGCCGCGTTGCGAACGCTCTTGGCGCCGCGACGAAACCGTCAAGGAGCGCTCCGACGGCGGCTTCCTCAGCGACCGTGACGCCCAGGCCGTCGGCATCTCGTAGGGCGACAGTTTCGCGCCGCCCATGACAACCTCTCCTCTACCAACCTTTTCTCCCGCGACCAACTGAGACCGCTATGAGCGATTTCCCCTACCGACCGTCCGACATTGAAGGCAAATGGCAGAACGCCTGGCAAGACCAGAAGGCCTTTCGCACCCCGACCGACCTGGCAGAGCTCGCCGGCCGGGAAAAGTTCTACGTGCTCGACATGTTCCCGTACCCCTCAGGAGCGGGAATCCACATCGGCCACCCCGAGGGCTACACCGCGACCGACGTCATCGCCCGCAAGCGCCGCATGCAGGGCCAGGCCGTTCTGCACCCGATGGGTTGGGATGCCTTCGGCCTGCCGGCCGAGCGGGCGGCGGTGCGCGAAGACATCCACCCAGCGATCATCACCCGACGCAACATCGACAACTTCCGCGGCCAGATCAAGCGCCTGGGCTTCTCCTATGACTGGGATCGCGAGGTCTCGACTGCCGCCCCCGACTACTACCGCTGGACGCAGTGGATCTTCCTCAAGCTCCATGAGCGCGACCTGGCGTACATGGCCGACGTGCCGGTCAACTGGTGCCCGGCACTGGGCACCGTGCTGGCCAACGAAGAAGTCAAAGACGGCGTCTATGTCGAAACCGGCGATCCGGTCGAACGTCGCACCATGCGCCAGTGGATGCTCAAGATCACCGCCTACGCCGAGCGCCTGATCGACGACCTCGAGGGCCTGGACTGGCCCGAGCACGTCAAGGAAATGCAGCGCAACTGGATCGGCAAGTCGCGCGGCGCCGAGATCGAGTTCAAGGTGCGCGGCGTTGAGGGCAAGAGCTTTACCGTCTTTACCACCCGGCCGGACACGCTGTTTGGTGCCACCTACTGCGTCCTGGCGCCCGAGCACACCCTGGTCGAAGAGATCACCACCGACGAGCAGCGCGCGGCGGTCGACGCCTACGTCGCCCAGGCACGTGACAAGAGCGAGCTCCAGCGCACCGATCTGGAGAAAGAAAAAACCGGTGTGTTCACCGGCGCCTACGTCACCCATCCAGTGACCCTCGAGCCGGTCCCCATCTGGGTTGCCGACTACGTGCTGGCCACCTACGGCACCGGGGCGATCATGGCCGTTCCCGGCCAGGACCAGCGCGACTGGGACTTTGCCAAGCAGTTCGATCTGCCGATCGTGCGCACCGTCGCCCCACCGCCGGACTGGGAGGGCGAGGCCTACACCGGCGAGGGCACGGCCATTCATTCCGACTTCCTCGATGGCCTCCACATCGACGACGCCAAGGCGCGCATGATCGCCTGGCTCGAAGAGCATGGGCGCGGCAAGGCGCGGGTCGAGTACCGCCTGCGCGACTGGCTGTTTTCGCGCCAGCGCTACTGGGGAGAGCCCTTTCCCGTGGTGCACATCATCGACGACGCCGGAAACCCGACCGGTGAGATCGTTGCCGTGCCGCGCGCCGAGCTGCCGGTCGAGTTGCCGCAGGTCGATGAGTACCGCCCCACCGACGACGGTCGCCCGCCCCTGGCACGTGCTGGCGACGACTGGTTGATGGTCGAGCTGCCCGACGGTCGGCGTGCGCTGCGCGAGACCAACACCATGCCGCAGTGGGCCGGCTCCTGCTGGTATTACCTGCGCTACATCGACCCGAAGAACGAGCGCGAGCCGTGGGACCCCGCGCTCGAGCGTTTCTGGATGCCAGTCGACCTGTATATCGGCGGTATCGAACATGCCGTCTTGCACCTGCTCTATTCGCGGTTCTGGCACAAGGTGCTCTACGACTGCGGTCTGGTGTCGACCACGGAACCGTTCCAGAAGCTCTTCAACCAGGGCATGATTCTCGCCGCCTCGTTCCAGAACGAGGCCGGCAAGTACTACTCGCCCGAAGACGTCGAAGAGCGAGACGACGCCTTCTTCGCCAAAGAGAGCGGCGAGAAACTGTCGACGCGGGTCGAGAAGATGTCCAAGTCGCGCCTCAACGTCGTCAACCCAGACGACGTGATCGCCGAATACGGTGCCGATGCCCTGCGCCTCTACGAGCTCTTCATGGGCCCGCTCGAGCAGGTCAAGCCCTGGTCGACCAAAGATGTCGAAGGGGTCTATCGCTTCTTACAGCGCGTCTGGCGCCTGGCCGTCGACGAAGACAGCGGGAAAGTCGCTTCGAAACTCACCGACGCTCCCGGAGCCTCCGAGGACGAGACCTGGCGTTTGCTCCACAAGACGATCAAGAAGGTCGAGGAAGACATCGAAAGCCTGTCGATGAACACCGCGATCTCGCAGATGATGGTGTGGACGAACGCCGCCACTGCCGCCCGAAGCCTGCCGCGCCAATCGCTCACCACCTTCCTGCGGGTGTTGGCGCCCTTTGCGCCGCACCTGGCCGAAGAACTGTGGCAACGCCTGGGTGGCGAGGGGCTCGCCTCGCTAGCGGAGTGGCCGCAATGGGATGAAGCCCTGATTGTCGACGAAACGATCACTCTCGTCGTCCAGGTCAACGGCAAGAAGCGCGACACCCTCGAAGTGCCCGCCGATGCTGACCAGGCAACCCTCGAGCAGCTGGCGTTGGCGTCCGAAGGGGCGGTGAAGTTCCTCGAGGGCAAGAAGCCCAGGAAGATCATCGTGGTACCCGGCCGACTGGTGAACATCGTCGGGTAGGAGCCCCTCCATATCCGCCGCGAGCTCGCGGGCATACAGCAAGAGTGGTCAAGAGACCGGCCTCGAGCCGGCTGGGTGAGGTGCGTTCAAGGGAATGATCTTGCCGCCGGCGGCGCCCGTGACGCTGCGACGCCAAGAAATTCTTTCATCTTTTTTCCCTGCAATTCACTGGGCGTCGTCTGCATCGGCTCACTCTCCGGCGCGAAGAGGTCGCCCGCAAAGGACTGAAAAGACAGCCATCTGGCCTTGCCCACCCAGGCACGCTTCGAGAAGGCGATAAATACGAGTATTTGGTCAAAAGAATACACCTATTAGTCAATTCAAAAATTGTTTAGTACTTTCGCTCCAATCCAGAATCACCATTTCCGGTCAATCGCCGGCCTCCCCGCGACTCCACTCCTCTTGTCGCCGGCGCGAGACAACCAACCGGTTCGAGCACATCGGCTCGACCCTGAACCTTAGAGGTGTTACCCATGCCCACACTCGTTCATCGTTCGCGCAAACTCCATGCGCTCCTCTTGTCGGTTGCCGTCCTGGTCGCACTGGTTGCGGTTCCCGCCGCCGCGCAGACGGCCACGCCAACCGACGCATTTACCTTCTACGTTCCGTTCCCCGAGAGCGACGCGGACACTGTGTTCAGCGAGCTGCTCACCGGCTGGACCGGCGACGACACGCCCGACGATCACATCGTCAGCGTGATCTCGATCGCGGTGTCCGGCAACGGCACCGTCATCTACTACGACCATCACGAAGATGGTTTCCAGCCGACATTCGTCGGCGCGCCCGCCGGGACCGTCCTCATCTGGGGTGACGGAGACGCCAGCAATGGTGTCCCGCTGGGCGATCGCAACGGCGATAGCACGATCGACGACCTCGACGATTTCCTTCTTGCAGGCGACGTCATTGCCCTGCGCGATGACATTCCGCTTCCCGACTCCTCCGCGACCCTGCGTTTCGACGGTGGTGACAAGCTGGGCGCCAGCCGCCCGATCGCCGTCACGCGCATTGCCTGGGACATCGACGCTGGTGCCTTGCTCGCCGGTGCTGTCGAGGTGTACGCAGTTTCGGAGTACGGCACGCAGTATGTCTTGCCGATCGGTGAGAACCTGGCGACCATCGACGAGGGCATGTTCAGTCGCACCTACGCCAGCATCATGGCGTCGGAGGACAACACCCTGGTCGAGGCCCGCATCGCTGGCGGTTCGGGCACCTGGGTCGCCATTGGCACGATCAACGAGGGTGAGAGCCTGCTCTACCCGCAGTCCAACGCCGGGCTCGAGATCCGCGCCTCTAGCCCAGTCCAGGTTCACCTGGCCACCGGCCAGACCTACGCCGAAGGCGGCAAGTTCGAGTCGCGTTGGTTCAGCCTTTCGCAGGACGACTTCCTTGGCGGCGAGTACTTCACCCCCGCCTCGACGACGGTCCAGGGCACCGGCACGCTCCTCAACCCGACGTCGGCCTTCGTCTACAACCCCAACGCCGCCACCATCTCGGTATGGGTCGAGAGTTCTGGTGCTGCAACCTTCTGCGCCGACATCACTGGGTTTTCGACCCAGCGTTTCGACCTTCCAGGCGGTGCCTACACCGGCACCGGCTCCGTCAAGACCGGCGACGGCACTCACCTGATCGCCTCGGCAACAGCAGTCTGTAACGTCGATCCGGTTCCCACCTCCTCCGACACTGAGATCTCGGCTGTCGCGGCAGTGAACGCTCTCCCGCAGGCGGATACCAGCGCTCCGGACAACGACACCTGGGATTGGGGCTACTCGCTGATTCCGGTCTCGCGCCTCACGACGCAGGGTCTGGTGGGTTGGGGCCCGGGCTTCGACCTGGCCGATCCGACCGGCGCAACGTCGACCGTCAACGGCAGCCCGATCTGGGTCATCGCCACCGTCGACGGCACCACCGTCGTCGCAGACTGGGACGGCGCCGATGTCAGCGTCGTCCTCGACAAGTACGAGACCGTTCAGTTCGCTGATCCTGATCTCGACAACACCGGAACGCGGATCTTCAGCCTTCAGGGCCCAGATGGCGTCGACAAGCCGATCGCCATCGCCTGGGGCGAGAACTCCGAGGTAGCGAACGTTGCGAGGCCCTTCCTCGACGTCGGTACCAGCGTCTACCCGCTGCCGGCCTTCACACTCCGTAAGGAGGTCGCGCTCGCTGACGATGTCGACATGAACGGTGTCTACGACGCCGGCGACACGGTGCTTTACACCATCAATGTGATCAACGAGAAGCAGGGTGCCCTGCGCAACATTCGGGTGTGGGACATCCTCCCCGACTCGCTCATCTATGAGGAGGGCACCACCTCGCTGCTCCATCCAGACGGGACTAGAACGGCGATTGCCGACGACGACCCGGCGGATGACCCCACCCCCTTCCCGCTCGACGGAGATGGTGTGGTGATCGGCGACCTCTCGATCTTCGAAGACGGCTATCAGGTGTCCTTTGAGGCAACCATCCGCGGCGACCTCGAAGTCGAGTACGGCGAGATGATCATCAACAACGCTTGCGCCGTGGCGACCAACGCCCAGGAAGATTGCGACGACAGCACGTTCCTGATCCATCAGCCCGCCATCGATCTAGAGAAGTCGGTCATCATCGATGACGGTGTGAGCGACCTCGCTGACCTGTGCGCCGATGCTGAGCAGTCGACCACCGGTGCTACCGGCACGGCGATCTACTACTGCTTCACCATCACCAACACCGGCAACACCTATCTGTCAGACCTGGTCTTCGTCGATGACGACTTGTCTATCGCTCTCGGAGACCTGACCCTGGTGTCTGGTTCGACCGCTCTGATGGCACCGGGTGATTCCGCGGTGTACGCCTACTCGAGCACGATCGGTGATGCGTACTTCCTGAACACTGCCGACGTCACCGGCAACCCGACCGACAATCAGGGGAACGACCTTCCGGGTGTCGACGACGTCACCGACGACGACGACGCCGAGGTCACTCCCTGGGATCCGTCGATCGAGATCGTCAAGGACCCGGACAACCAGACGGTTCGAGTTGGTGGCACGGCGATGTGGAACATCACGGTGACCAACACCGGCAACGTGCTCCTTACCAACGTCACCGTAACCGACACGATCGCACCAGACTGCGATCACTTCATCGGTGACCTCGAGCCTGGCGTGGAGAACGCCGTGACCTACACCTGCGAGCTGCAGGACGTCACCGAAGACTTCACCAATGTCGCAGTCGTCAAGGGCGATGATCCAGATGGAGAACCGGTCGAAGATGACGACGACGCAGACGTCGACGTGACCAACCCCGGCATCTCGATCGACAAGGCCGCCAAGGATGGAACCGACTCCCAGACCGTCCGTACCGACGGAACGGCAACCTGGGACATCACGGTCACCAACACCGGCGACATAGACCTCGAGAACGTCACCGTGACCGATGAACTCGCACCTGGGTGCGACAGCGTCATCGGTGACCTGGCGGTCGGCGAGTCCACCTCCTACGAGTGCACCCTGGACAACGTTCAGGCGGACTTCACCAACGTCGCTGATGTGACCGGTGATCCGACCGATGGTGGTGATCCGGTCACTGACGACGATCCTTCCGATGTCGTTGTCCGTGACCCGGGCATCACCATCACGAAGAGTGCGACCGATGGAACCGACTCCCAGACCCTCCGCACCGGCGGAACGGCAACCTGGGACATCACGGTCACCAACACTGGCGATATCGACCTCGAGAACGTCACCGTGACCGACGACCTCGCACCCGGGTGCGACAACGTCATCGGTGACCTGGCGGTCGGCGAGTCCACCTCCTACGAGTGCACCCTGGACAACGTTCAGGCGGACTTCACCAACGTCGCTGACGTGACCGGTGATCCGACCGATGGTGGTGATCCGGTCACTGACGACGATCCTTCCGATGTCGTTGTCCGTGACCCGGGCATTACCATCACGAAGAGTGCGACCGATGGGACGGACCTGCAGACCTTCAGAGTCGGGGGGACCGCTACCTGGGACATCACAGTCACCAACACCGGTCAGGTTGACCTGACCAACGTCACAGTGACCGACGCCCTGGCACCGTTGTGCGACAGCGTCATCGGTGACCTCGCGGTTGGTGCCTCAACGACGTACCAGTGCACCCTGGCAGACGTCCAGGCGGACTTCACCAACGTCGCTGACGTGACCGGTGATCCGACCGATGGTGGTGATCCGGTTACGGACACCGACCCCTCCGCCGTCGATGTCTACAACCCGGCAATCAGCATCGTGAAGAGCGCTATTGACGGCACCGACGAGCAGGCGGTTCCCAACGGCGGCACCGCCACCTGGACCATCGTGGTCACCAACACCGGTGATGTCGAACTGACGAACGTCGTCGTGACCGATCCGCTGGCACCGAACTGTGTCAACGACATCGGCACTCTGGCGATCGGCGCTTCGGTCTCCTACACGTGCACCCTCGATGGTGTGACGGAGGACTTCACCAACACCGCGTTTGTCACTGGCACGCCCCCCGATGGTGGTGACGTAACCGATGACGATCCTTCGAGCGTCACGGTTCCGCCGCCCATCGTGACCGACCTCGACGGAAACCGCACCATCGGCTTCTGGAAGAACCACTGCAACCGGTTCAAGAAGAACAACCCGGATGCCATCGACCAGATGCCGGTGATGCTCGGTGACCAGTTGGGCATTCCAGATCCGGATACCATCGCCGACGACGGCACCTTCGATGCCGACCAGGCGTGCGAGGATTCTGGAAACATCCTCGACAGTCGGGATCTCGACGGTCAGAAGCACGCCGAGGACGCCGCCTACAACCTCGCGAGCCAGCTGCTGGCCGCGAAGTACAACGCCAACCTGAGCGAGGGCACGACCGTCTGCGCCGCAGTCGGCGAGGCGATCGGCGACGCCGACGCCCTCCTGGCAGCCGTTGGGTTCAATGGCACGGGCGACTACCTCGTGCCGGGCGACGAGGACACGGCGGAAGATCGCGCCACTGCGATCGTCCTGGCGGACATCCTCGATCGCTACAACAACAGCGACATGACGGCGTGTGAGTGAGTCCTACCTCCGCGTAGGTTGGTAGCGACCGACAGGTCGTGACCGCATTGCGCCCCCTTCCTGCCTCCGGGCGGAAGGGGGCGTTCTTGTTTCCGAAGGTGCCGCTGGAGCGCGCTACGATGATCCTCTCCCTCGAAAAGGATCCTCAATGGTGGCTCTCGCTACTCTCTCTTCTCCCTTTCTGGCACCTCAGAGGGCCGTCGTTGCCCTCCTCTTAGCCAGCGCAGTCGGCTCCGCAGGTCATGCAACCTCCGACTGGGCCATGTTTCGTGGCCCCAACGGCCAGGGCATCGCCGAGGTGGGTGCCCTGCCCACGGAAATCGGCCCCGAGAAGGCACTGATTTGGCGCCTGGAAATACCACCCGGGTCCTCGTCTCCGGTGCTCTTTGGCGACCGCATCTATCTCACGGGCTACGACGGAGATGATCTGCTCGTACTCGCGATCGACGTTTCCGGCCAGGAGGCCTGGCGCAAGACGGTACCTCGCACCCGCCACGAGAAACTCGACAACAGGAACGACCCGGCGTCGCCCTCGGTGGCGGTCGACGAACGTGGCGTGGTGGCGTTCTTTGGCGACTTCGGCCTCATCGCCTACGACCACCAGGGCCAGGAGCAGTGGAGGAAAGCGCTCGGGCCGTTCAACAACCTCTACGGCGTGGGAGCCTCACCCGTGATCCATGGCGACATGGTCGTGCTTTCAGTCGACCAACAGCAGGGATCTTTCCTGAAGGCTTTCTCTCGCTCGTCGGGCGAGACCGTCTGGGAGACCCGCCGCCCCGAGGCCAAGACCGGGCACTCCACCCCGATCTTGTATGAGCCGGAGGGCGGGAAACCGCAGCTCATTCTGCCGGGCTCGTTCTTTCTCACCGGCTACGACCTGGCCACCGGCCGAAAGCTGTGGTGGGTGCATGGGCTGTCGTTCGAGATGAAGTCTGTGCCAGTGATCGGCGCTGGCCACATCTTCATCAACGGCTACGGTTCTCAGTTCAACGACCCGGACAAGAGCGTAGCCACGATGGAGTGGGCTGAGGCGATCCGAAAGAGCGACGAGAACGCCGATGGCCAGATTTCGGAAGACGAGCTCGCCCACGACCAGTTCGCGCACGGATGGTTCGGCTTCAACGACCTCAACCAGGACGGCCGATTGAGCGAAGTCGAGTGGCAGTACTTTCGTGACGCCTTGGCCACTCGCAACAACATGATGGCGGTTCGGCTCCCTTTGGCAGATGAGCGCGGCGATCTCACCGGAACGCACATCAGCTGGCAGTACTTCAGGAACGTCCCGCAGCTGCCATCGCCGGTGCTCTACAGGGGCGTCTTGTGGATGATCAGCGATCGCGGCATCGCGACCACCTTCGAACCGCGCACAGGGATGATCATCAACCAGGGTCGCATTGCCGGCGGTGCGGAGAGCTACTACGCCAGCCCGATAGCGGCCGACGGCAAGATCTGGCTCGCGGCCCGCTCGGGCCTGGTCTCGGTCATGCCAGCGGATGGCCACCTCGAACCACTCCATCAGGTCGAGCTCGACGAAACCATCACCGCCACTCCGGCACTCGCGCCGGGGCGGCTCTACGTGCGCACCAACAAGGCCCTCTGGGCATTTGCCTCGGCGCCTGCCGAAGGCTCGAACTGAAACCTCCGAGAGCCCCATGTGAGGCAGGCGAGCTGCCCGCGCGAACCGGCCCATCGGCGACCTCCCGAAGTGTTCAGGGCGCGCGAACTCTTTGGTACGCTTCGCCCGCCGCAAGAATCAAACCAAATGTGACAGGGTCCATACAAGGCCCGAGAACGCCCAGCGGAGACTCCACGCATGTCTGAGCGCAACCACCCCACCAACACCAACACCCGTTCGCTACGAGGAGCCGCGGTTGCCGCTGCTCTGCTCCTCGCTCTCCTGGTCTCGCTGGCCACGATGCAATCGGTGAGCGCTCAGGCTGCCTCGCAGGGCCAGGCCGCCTCCGCGGGTGCGAGTGGCGCGCCCGATCCGAGTGACACCGAGGCGGCACGCGAGTGGGCGGCGCTGGTGCAGCGTGGTGCCTACCTGGCCAACCACGTTTCGATGTGCGTCGAATGCCATTCGCCGCGTGACCGCGAGGGCGACCTCCGCGGCGACCGCCTCTTCACGGGCGGCCCCATGCCGGTCACCAACCCCTTTGCCGGCGCGCGCTGGGCCTTTACCGCACCCAACCTGCGCCGGGTCCCGGGCTACACCCAGGATGAGTTCATCCACTTCATGGCCAGCGGCGAAACGCCCAACGGCACAGAGGCCCGCGGGCCCATGCCCCAGTTCCGCATGCAACCGCGAGACGCGCGCGCTTTGTGGGCCTACTTGTACTCGCTGTAGCGGACCGAGAGCGGCCGCAGTCGAACAGCGCGGCGTCGCTAGCCGCCGCGACCGGCCAGCCACTTCCTGAGCTCTGCAGCCGACCAGGTGTTGATGCAGGCGTCTCGCCGTAGGGCGGCCCGGCGCGCGACCAGCACCCCGTAAGGGCGATACCCAAAGCCGACCTCGGAGTGGGCGTCGGTATTGATCGAGATCTTGCAGCCGGCGGCGACTGCCAGGCGCACGTGGGCGTCGCGAAGGTCGAGGCGGCGGGGGTTGGCGTTGATCTCGAGCGCCACATCGTTTCGCACGGCGCACTCGACGAGGGCGTCCATGTCGGGCTCGAGGCCTCGTCGTCGGCCGATGATGCGCCCCGTGGGGTGACCGAGAATGTCGACGTGTGGGTTGGAAAGAGCGCGCAGTAGACGCTGGGTGGCAGTCTCTCTGTCTTGTGACAAGGAGGCGTGAGGCGAGGCCACCACCAGGTCGAGTTCCGCCAGCAGATCGTCGGGGTAGTCGAGCGACCCATCGGGAAGAATGTCGACCTCGGAACCAGCCAAGAGCGCAATGGCCGCGTGGCGCTCGTTGGCCTCGCGAATGGCATCGGCATGTCTCCTCAGGCGATCGGCGTCGAGCCCGTTGGCGAGGACCGAGCTCACCGAATGGTCGGTGATCGCCAGAACTTTCATGCCCGCCGCAATCGCGGCTTCGGCAAGCGCGTCGATCTCGAGTTTGCCGTCCGACGCCACGGTATGGCTGTGGAGCTCGGCGATGAGGTCACCGCCCTCGATGAGATCGTCCGGTACCCCTGCCTCGCCGAGTTCGCCGCGGTCCTCGCGCAACTCGGGCGGGATGTAGGTGAGGCCAAAGACCTCGTAGACTTCCTCCTCGCTGGCCGCCGCCAGGGGTTTGGCCCCCTGATCTTGCGGCCGCTCCTCGGTCCCTTCGAACAGCCCAAACTCGTTGAGATGTCGTTTCTGGCGAATGGCCAGAGCCCGCAGGCGCACGTTGTGCTCCTTCGAGCCGGTGAAGTACATGAGGGCCGCCCCCCAGACTTCGGGCGGCACAATGCGCAAATCGACCTGGACCGCAGTCCCCGATTCAAAGAAACGCACCGAGCACTTCCCGGGTCCTTTCGCTAAGACCTGCTCGACGCCGTCGAGATTGAGAAAGCAGTTTGCGACCGTCGCAATCGTCTCCTCGCCTCGGCAGGCAGCGAGGATGTCGATGTCACCGATGGTTTCGCGCCCGCGCCGCAGGCTGCCTGCCCAGGACGCCCGTTCGACACCTTCGATCGCCGAGAGCACGGCGGTGATCTTCTCGGCAATGGGCAGCGCCTTGCCAATCGGAATGCGGCCCCGGCTGCGGCTCGAGAAGTCGATCGCACGGCGGATGTTGTCGATCGTCTTCTGCCCCATGCGCGGCAGTTCGAGGAGCTCGGGGCTGTCGAGTGCGTCTTCGAGCTCTGCCAACGAGGTGATCGAGAGCTCCTTCCACATCGCTTTGACCGTCTTGGGTCCGAGGCCCGGAATGGAGAGAATCTCGAAGAGACCCGCGGGAACTTTCTCGAGCATCTTCGTGTGATCGCTGATCTCGCCGCGATCGAAATGCTCGAGCAGCCGGCGGGCGGCGCCTGAGCCGATATCGTCGATCGCCTGCAGGCGCTTGTCGGCGGTTGCGCGATCTTCGGCGATGAGGTCGTAGATGTTCTCGTCCATGTCGCGCAACCGACGCGCGACCCGCCGGTGGGAGTTGGCGCGAAACGAGTTGCCACCCTGCAGCTCGACGCCGGCAGCAAGTTGGTCGAAGAGTTGTTGAAGTTGTTTGTTCGTTGTCACGCCCGTCGCCCCCTGTACCAGTTCCTCATCACGACCGCACGCCTACTCGAGCAGCCGGTGATGTTGGCCGTGCAAAGCTCGGAAAAAGGGAACCTGGTGTTCGGTACGAAGCTCCCCGTGGCGGTCCAGCATGGCCCGGATCTCGGCCAGGATGGCGCGCGTGATGTTGGGGGTCTCGAGTGCCTCGGCGTCTCCAAAGGAGACCCAGCTCGTCTCCCCCAGCTCTCCAGTGCCCGAAAGCGCGCCGTCGGTGTGCTTGGCATCGGCAACGAAAAAGCGTGCATCAAAACGCTTCGGGCGGTACGGCGGCGTGATCGCTCGCGCAAGGTAGTGCAGATGGCCCAGGGCTGGCAGCTGACCCTGATCGAGGAATCCCTGCCACTCACGACGAACGCGCGAGGGAACCTCTCCCGGCACCGCGAGACGAAGCCCGGTTTCCTCCCAGGTCTCACGCACCGCGGCGATTCCCAGAGCCCGTGCCCGATGCGATGAGCAACCACACTCGAGGCGTCGCCGCACAGCGGTCCTGAGATCTGACGCATAGGGCGTGTAGCCATCGGCCCGATCGACTCGCCCGCCGGGGAAAATCCACAGATCCGACCACTGATCACGGATCCGGCGTCTCCCCATCAGCACGCACGGCTGGCCTCCTTCAAAGCGCACCAGCACCATCGTCGCCGCGTCGCGGGGACGGCTCGCCCGGCGGTGCCCCCTGGTTGTCGCCTGCACCTGCTTCGCCATCCCTAGGATGATAGTCGGATGGTTGAGCACCCCGGGGCAGGGTTGTGAGATCGTCGTTGAATGGCCCTCAGTTTCAACGTGTCGGTTCTCGAACTCGAGACCACGATCCCCTTCCACACCGCCCGAGCTGGCGGTGCAATCTGGCACAACGTCCTCCTCGAGCTCACCTCGGGCGGGTTCACCGGCCGCGGTGAAGCGGCACCGCGACCGTTCTACGGCGAAAGCCCCGAGAAAGTGCGTAAGGCCATCATTCGTGCCCTTCGGCCCCTCGCCTCGACCGAAGAACTGACCGCTGGCTACCTCCAAGACGTCGGAGAACACTCGCGAGCCGCGCAGTGCGCGCTCGACACCGCGCGGCTCGACCTCCTCGCGCAGCGTGAAGGCATGCCCCTCCACACCTTCCTGGCAGAGCAATTCGGATTTCGAGATCGCACGCTTCCGGCAACCAGCATGACCGTCGGCCTCGACGAGCCCGAGACAATGGCGGCCACCGCAACCGGTTTCGGTGACTGGCCGATCCTCAAGATCAAACTCGACAACTCGCGACCGATCGAGACGCTCCGAGCCATTCGCTCGGTCAGCGAGGCAACTCTGCGGGTCGACGGCAACACTGCCTGGACGGCGAACCAGGTCCTGGAATTGTCCCCGGTCTTTGAAGAAACCGGCGTCGACCTCCTCGAGCAGCCGCTCGCGGCCACCGACCATGCGGGGCTCGAGGCACTCTTCGGCAACCTCCCGATGGCGCTCTATATCGACGAGAGCGTGACCGGGCCGCAAGACGTAACCCAGCTGGCCGGTTGCGTCGACGGGGTCAACCTCAAGCTCGCGAAATGTGGCGGGCCGACCCGGACTTTCGAATGTGTCGAGCGCGCCCGCGAGCACGGCCTGGGCGTAATGCTCGGCTGCTTCGTCGAGTCGTCGGTTGCCATCGCCGCGGCGGCGGCGCTCGGCGGCGCAGTGGACCATCTCGACCTCGATGGCTCGATGTTGCTGCGACGGGACCCGTACCAGGGCCTCGAGATCTCAGCCGGCGCCATGGCTCGATCCAGCGCCCCCGGCCTCGGTCTCGTGGCCGCACCCGTAACGTCCGGCTAGCGGCCGAGCAGTGCTCGAACCGCGGCGCTCAGGAAGATAGGGTTGAGGGTCTAGCGCGTGGTGCTCTTGGGCACTCCTCTACCGTGGCGGCAGCGTCTCAGAGAAGCGAGTGCTCTGCGCCATGCGCAGCAAGCTCTGCGACTCCGCAAACCTCGAACCTTGCGCAAGGTTCTAAGAGGACAAGACATCCAAGACGACATCTACAGGAGTCGTCTCCCCCCAAAGGTCCAGTCAGCCATGACCACCAAAGCCAAAGACGCCTCCCTGGCCGCCCCTCCCGGCGGTTCCTTCCTTCTGCAGTCTCTCCACGAAGGCGAGATCCTCACCCCCAGCCTGCTGACCGACGAGCAGCGTGCGATCGGAGATGTCGCGAGACGCCTGGAAGAAACCGAGATTTTGCCGATCATCGATCGCCTCGAAGCCAAGGAGCCAGGCCTGATGCGCAAGATGCTCGAGCGTGCTGGTGAACTCGGTCTCCTGATGATCTCGATCCCCGAGGAGTACGGCGGGCTCGGGCAAGGCAAGGCGACCATGATGCTGGCCACCGAATCGTTCAGCCGCTCCGCCAGCTTCGCGGTCTCGGTCGGCGCCCACGTCGGCATCGGCACCCTGCCCCTGGTCTACTTCGGAACCGACGAGCAAAAACAGCGCTACCTGCCCCGCCTGGCCACCGGTGAGTGGATCGCCGCCTACGCCCTCACCGAGCCCGACTCCGGCTCCGACGCCCTCGCCGCCCGCACCACGGCCACCCATTCAGAGGACAAAAAGCACTACGTTCTAAACGGTAGCAAGCAGTGGATCACCAACGCCGGCTTCGCCGACCTGTTCGTGGTCTTCGCCCAGCTCGAAGACGCCGGCTTCAGCGCCTTCCTCGTCGAGCGCACTTTCGACGGTCTCGCCGTCGGTCCCGAAGAGCACAAACACGGCATCCGCGGCTCCTCCACCTGCGCTCTAACCTTCGAAGACGTTCATGTACCGGCCGAGAATCTCCTCGGTGAGCCGGGCGAGGCCCACCGCATCGCCTTCAACATCCTGAACGTCGGTCGTGCCCGCCTGGGCGTCGGCACCCTGGGAGGAGCCAAAGCCGCCCTCGACCTCGCGACCACCTACGGCAGCCAACGCCAGCAGTTCGGCAAGGCACTCACCGAGTTCGGCCTCATCCGCAACAAGCTCGCTGAGATCACCAGCCGCGTCTTCGCCGGCGAAGCCCTCTCCTACCGTACTGCGGGAATGATGGATGCGAAGTACGACGCGCTGGTCGAAGAAGGCAAAGACCCCGGCAACGAAGCGACCCAGGCCGCGGTCGAGGAGTACGCCATCGAGGCGTCGCTGATGAAGGTCTACGGCAGCGAAGCGCTCGACTTCGCCACCGACGAGGCTCAGCAGATCCACGGCGGCTACGGCTACATGACCGAGTACGAGATCGAACGCGCCGTACGCGACGCCCGCATCAATCGAATCTTCGAGGGCACCAACGAGATCAACCGCCTACTCCTGGTGGGCACACTGCTCAAGCGCGCCATGCGTCAGCAGATTCCCCTACTTGCAGCGGTCGCCGAAGTCGAAGCCGCCCTGGCGAGCGGCAACGAGCCACCGGCACCCCAAACCACTCCTTGGCTAGAGGGCCTCGAGATCGACATCGAACGCATGCGCAACGCCGCCCTGGTAGCCACCGCCCACGCCGTCAGAACCCACGGCATGGCCATCGAAGAACAACAGGCCACCCTCGCCGCCATCGCCGACATGCTCATCGACATCTACGCCGCCGACTCCGCCACCCGCCGCACCCTCCAACGCGGCGGAAAAGACAAGAGCGGACCGCAGGCCGACCTCTTCCTCGACTGCACCACCGTCTTCACCGCCCAGGCCAGAACCCGCGTCTTCACCAACGCCCGCAACATAATCTGCGCCGCCCTCGAAGCCGACGCCCAGAGCGCCGCCCTGGCCCAGGTCGACCGACTAGACCAACAAGACCCCTTCGACCTCTTCGCCGCCCGCGAGCGAATCGCCAAAGAAGTCATTGCTAAAGAAGGCTGGCCCATCCGCTAGGAAGCCCCCTTAGACCCGCGAAATCCCAGAACCACCCCAGTCAATTGCCCGGGAAGCGCCCGGGAATTGCCCGGGAATTGCCCGGGAGTCGCCCGGCGTGGGCCCGGCACGAGTCTCCTCTGCTCTTCTCCACAAGCGCCAAGGCATCTCCAAGATCAGACTTGAATTTACGCCTCATTTGTGCCACGATCGTTCCCCTCTTCAACCCTAGACCACCTGAAGCCTCCAGCCCACCAGGAGCCCCAACCGATGGCCGACCCAATCACCCCAATCACCCCAATCACCCCAGTCTCCCCAACCCCCCACACTGCACCCGAGACTGCCCTGGCCATGCCTCCGCTCCAGACAGACCCTGAGCAACACGCCCTACCCCCACGGAGCCAGAAAACCAGAGGCCGGGGCGCCGTGATGAACCCCAGCAACCGGTTTGAGTCGAGATCCATCGAACCTCTGCCACTCGCCAACGGCTCCGGAGACCAACAACGCCCACCGACGCTCTACCTCGAAGATTCAACCCGCAGCATCATCAGCACCAACCAAAGCCCAGACATCGGGTTTGACAAGAGCCTCAACCCCTACCGCGGCTGCGAACACGGCTGCGCCTACTGCTACGCCCGCCCTACGCACGAATACCTCGGTTTTTCCCCCGGCCTCGAGTTCGAAACCCGCATTCTGGTCAAGCACCGCGCACCAGAACTGCTCGCAGAGGCCTTCTCGACACCGGGCTACGAGCCCTCCCCTTTGGCCCTCTCTGGCGTCACCGACGCCTACCAGCCGATCGAGCGTCGGCTCGAAATCACCCGCCGTTGTCTGATGGTGCTGGCCGAGCATCGCCACCCCGTCCTCATCGTCACCAAGAACCGCCTGGTCACCAGGGACCTTCTGCTGCTCAAACGACTCGCCAGAGAGAACGCAGCCGCCGTCTTCATCTCGCTGACCACCCTCGACCCCGAGCTCTCACGCACCCTCGAACCGCGCGCCTCGAGTCCCACCGGCCGCCTCGCCGCCATGCGCGAGCTCAGTGCGGCCGGCATTCCGGTTGGGGTCATGGTCGCCCCCGTCATCCCGGCCCTCAACGATCAGGAGATACCCACCCTCTTGCGCGCCGCCGCCGACGCCGGTGCGTCGACCGCCCGCTGGGTCCTCTTGCGCCTCCCCTACAGTCTGCGCGAGCAGTTCGAGGCCTGGCTCCGGGTCCACTTCCCGCACCGAGCCGAGCGGGTTCTGAGCCGCATCGGCCAACTGCGCAGCGGCCAACTCAATGACCCCCAGTTCGGCTCACGCATGCGGGGAACCGGACCCTGGGCTGACCACCTGAGCCAGCTGTTTGAAACCAGCTGCAGGCGCTGCGGCCTCGACCGCGACCCGGTCGATCTTTCGAGTGAGTCGTTCAGGCGACCCGGCGGGGTGCAACTCAAGCTGCTCTGAAGCTGCCGCGGAACGCTCCCCGAGCCGCCTTCGAGAGCCCATCGACCCTCTATTTCTGTAGGCCGAAGCCGATCTAGCCGCCCGCGGCATCGTAGGGTATGCTTCTGCCTCGATTCGAACGCATTCGGCGTCGCCGGTAGTGCACCCTCTCCAAGGCACTTTGGATCTGCCTGGTTCTCGAACGACCCATCTAGCGTTCAGGAACCGCGGCTGGCAGAGCCTGGAAACGACGAGTCCGCAGAATCGGTCCATCGATCGAAAACCTGAGTCGAGTCGCGACGACAAACGTACGCGGCACATCTGGCCCGGGGGCCCTGAGAGGGCGCCGCTTTCGGTTGTTCCACAAGACTCGAGAGAAGGCAAACACCTTCAAGAGGTGCGCGCGCGGCTCGTTTGGCGGGCGGCTAGAGCGCACAGGAGAGAATCAGTGAAGTTCAACGGACCCAAAGTCAAACTTTCTCGCAAGCTCGGCGTCGCCCTCAGCGACAAGGCCGCCCGTTACATGGAGCGCAAGGGTTATCCGCCCGGCATGCACGGCATGAAGCGTCGCCGTCGCCAGAGCAACTACGGCCGCCAGCTACTCGAGAAGCAGCGCCTGCGTTTCCAGTACAACGTCAGCGAGCGGCAAATGCGCACCTACTACAAGCGCTCGACCCGCATGAAGGGCGTCACCGGTGACAACCTGGTAGGCCTGCTCGAAACGCGTCTCGACGCCCTCGTCCAGCGCGCTGGCTTCGCGCCATCGATCTTCGCCGCCCGCCAGATGGTCGGCCACGGCCATCTCGCCGTGAACGGGCAGCGCGTCAACGTGCCGTCCTACCAATGCCGGCCCGGCGACAGCATCGAAGTGCGCGAGCGCAGCAAGAAGCTCCGTATCTTCAACGAGCCCTCGGCTTCCGGGGCAGTCCCGGGCTACATCGATGTCGACTCCTCGGGCTACAAGTTCAGCCTCGTGGCAACGCCGCGGCGCGACGAAGTGCCCGTGATCTGCGAGGTTCCGCTGGTCGTCGAGTTCTACTCGCGCTAGTACCCAGCCCGGGCGCACGTGCGCGAACTCTCGTTAGCGGCCCATTGCTCACGAGCCACCGCGTCCGGCGCTCACCCTCGGAATACCGAGAAGCGAGCCATCCTCTGCTAGAATCTACCACTCCGTCCCCGATTCTTGCGGCATTTGACGAACCGGGAATTGATGTGTCTTCCCTCGGGTTCAGAGCATTGAGCCTCCCCGCCGCCAACTATCGGTCACCGACGAGGCCAAGCCTTCGCTCGCCGAGAGCGAGACTCGTCTCAGTCAACGCCACCCCTTCAGGGGCCACCTCTCCAAGGAGAGAGTATTGTCCGCTCTTCAAGTCGCTGCCGCGAACCGTCGCGCCTCAAGCCTGACTCTCGTCTTGCCGCTGGTGCTCGCCAGCCCACTCTTCGTCGCCCCGGCCGCCTCAGCCTCCAGCTCGATCACCGGCCAGGTGCAATACGACGGCGCGGCCTTTCGGCAACGTGCCATTCGCATGAGCGCCGACCCTCAGTGTGAGGCGCTGCGCGAAGGCGAGCGGGTCACCGCCCAGGACCGCCTGGTGTCGGAGAACGGTGGCGTCGCCAACGTGTTTGTCTACGTCGACAACGCACCGGCCGCCACCGAGACCCCCAGCGAGCCGGTCACCCTGGGCCAGCAGGGCTGCATGTACACCCCGCGGGTGTTTGGCATTCGAGTCAACCAGACCCTCGAAATCTCCAATTCCGACCCGGTGCTCCACAACGTGCGCTGTCTCGCGCGCGACAACCGGCCGTTCAACATCGGGCAGCCAGCGGCGACCAAACCGCGTCAGAAGACGTTCCAGAAGGCCGAAAAGGCCGTCAGGTTCAAGTGCGACGTCCATCCCTGGATGGAAGCGATCATCTTCGTGATGGAGCACGACTTCTGGGCTGTGACCGACGGCGACGGCAAGTTCTCGATTCCTGGTCTACCGGCGGGCACGTACAAGGTCGTCGCCTGGCACGAGACCTTTGGTGAACAGGAGGCCGAGGTGAACGTCGATGGCAGTGGCGCTGCCACCCTCGACTTCTCCTACTCCGAGGCACGCGCGGAAGGTTGATTGACACCTCGCGCCTCTCCAAGCCCGCTTTGTCTTTGGCCCCGATCTTCCATGGCCGCTGCCCTTCCCCTGCCCTCCCATCAGCTGCTCTCAACGACTCCCAAGCCTTCAGGAAGCCGCGCTCGTCGTAGCCATCCGGAGGCGCCGTGTCCCCTCACCGGGGTCATCCCACTAAGAACGCCTGCGCTCGGTCACTTCGAGCGACCGATGCGGGCGAAGAGAACGAAAGGAAACATCAAATGAACGACACTCTTATGGAGATGATCGCCGGACAACTGAAAGGGGCTGCTGCCAGCAAGATGGCAGAACAGCTCGGAGTCTCTGACCAGCGACAGGTCAATGACGCCGTCTCAGGAGCGTTGCCGCTGCTTTTCGGCGCCCTCGCCCGCAACGCCTCGTCCGGTAGTGGTGCCAACGCGCTCACCGCGGCGCTCGACCGGGACCACGACGGCAGCGTCCTCGACGACCTTGCCGGCTACCTCGGTGGCGGCGGCAACCAGAGCGCCGGCTCGGCCATTCTTGGGCACGTGCTCGGCAGCCGTCAGAACAACGCCGCCAGCGCCATCAGCAAGATGAGTGGTCTCAACAGCAAGCAGACTGCCAGCCTCCTGGCGATGCTCGCTCCGCTGGTGCTTGGCGCGCTGGGCAAGAAGAAGCGTGAAGCCAACCTCGGCGCCTCGGATCTCGCGGGTATGTTGCAGCGCGAGCAGGCCAGGGCCGATGAGGTCGAGCCTGACGCGATGCGCGTGTTCGGTCGCCTGCTCGACCAGGACGGCGACGGCGACATCAAAGACGATCTGGCAAAGCTCGGCACCGGAATGCTCGGTCGCCTGCTGAGCCGCTAGCCGCTACTAGAAACAAACCCCAACACAAACAAGAAAGAAAAGGAGATCAGCTATGGGTCTGATCGATTTCGTAAAAGACGCTGGCGCCAAACTACTTGGCTTCGGTGATGATGATGACAAGAGACCAGCCGAGGCCCCCGAAGTCACGGGCAAGAGCCTCGAAGAGATTCGGGCGCTTTCGCTCGAGAAGAAGGTCCGCGAGCTCGGCCTCGAGGTCGAGAACCTCGGTGTGACCGTAGACGGCACCACTGCCATCGTGCGCGGCTCGGTTCCCAACCAGGCGACCCGTGAGAAGGTCGTGCTCTGCTGCGGCAACAACGCCGGAATCGCCCACGTCGACGATCGCCTCGACGTCGAGCAGGAAGAACCGGAAGCGACCCTCTACACGGTCGTCAGTGGCGACACCCTGAGCGGCATCGCGAAGGCACACTACGGCAATGCGATGAAGTACCCGGTGATCTTCGAGGCCAACCGGCCGATGCTGGAAGACCCAGACAAGATCTACCCCGGTCAGGTCCTCCGCATTCCGCCACTCGAAGACTAACTCTGACGAGGCCAGGGCTCGCTTCATGCGACCCTGGCCCTTCAGCTTCCCAAAGGAACGCCGCACGCGCTCCTCCTGGAAGCTCCCAGGCTCATCCCTGAGGGCTTTGGTTTCTCTTCTCCCACCTTCCCACCTCCCCCACAGCTCGGCCTGAGTCCTCATGGCCCACGACAGACGCTTCGAAGTCCTGGGGCTCTCTTTCCTGCTCAGTACAACCGGGTCACATCACACTGCAAGACAAAGGAACTCAACATGTCCGTTGCAAAAATCACCGAACTCTCCTCGAGCTCGACCAAGAGCTTCGAAGACGCCATCAACAAGGCCATTGCGCGCGCCGACAAAACCCTCGACAACATTCGCGGCGCCTGGGTCGAGACGATGAAGGTAGACGTCAAGAACGGCAAGGTCTCGGGCTACCGCGTCAACCTCAAGGTCACCTTCGAGCTCAAGAACCCGACGGCCCGCAAGACCAAGAAGAAGGCCAAGAGGAAGACCAAGCGCAAGTAGAGCGCAGTCCGCGACGCGCGGACACCTGAGAACGGCGCAACCGAGAAAGGAGCGCCAATGAGAGCCCCCGCCTCCGAGGGGCTCTCATTGTAGCCAGGTCTGGTTGTTCCCGAAGGTCGAACAACCCTCTCTGCGAGGAACTAAGCTCGGGTGATGAGACAGCGCCAGATCGGTACGACCTTCTTCCTCTGCGCGCTCCTCGCAGTCACAGCTGTGGGAGCCCAAAGCGACGGTTCGAGTAGCACCTACCTCGGTCGGGCAATCGCCGACGTGATGAGTTGGCGGGGTGCCCCCTGGCTCGAACGCGACAGCCGGGTTGCGGAGGAAGACCCCGATGCGTTGCTCGCCGAGCTACCGCTCGAACCCGGCGACACGGCCGTCGATCTGGGATGCGGCAGCGGCTACTTCGCGCGCCGGATGTCCAGGTTGGTTGGCGCACCCGGCCGCGTCCTGTGCGTCGATATCCAGCGAGAGATGCTCGAGATTGCGCGCCGCCTGGCCGAAGCAGAGGGCATCAGCAACATGGAGTACATCAAGAGCGACTCGACCGATCCGAAACTCGCCCCCGGAAGTGTCGACGTGATGGTGCTGGTCGACGTCTACCACGAGATGGCCGAGCCGGCCCCGATGCTCGAGGCCATGCATCGCGCCCTCAAACCTGACGGGGTGATCGCGCTGGCCGAGTTTCGGCTGGAGGGCGACAGCGCCGCGCACATCAAGCTCGAGCACCGCATGTCGGTGGAACAGGTGTTGCGGGAATGGCAAGGCGCCGACTTCAAGCTGCGCCGCCTGATCAACACCCTGCCAACCCAGCACCTTTTCCTGTTCGAAAGGGCGCCAGTCGAAGAACCTACGAAGGACCTTCTTGACGGTTGACGAACTGAGCAACCGCCTCGCCGATCGCCGCCGGCGAGTCTTCCTGGATGAAGTGTGAGCCGGCGAGGGTGATCTCGAGCTGGTTTGGCCAACGCCGGCAGCGCTCGCGCTGCTTGCCAATCAGGATCGCGCCGGGATCGGCGTTGATGAACAACTTGGGAAGCTCCTCGGACTGCGCCATGAACTGCTCGTAGCGACCCGCGATCTCGGCGACATCCGCCGGTTCACCCTCGATCGGGATCTCGCGCGGCCAAGTCAGCGTCGGACGACGCGCCTCACCCGGTTCTTCGAAGCGTCGGCGGTAGACCGTCATTTCACCTTCGGTCAAACCGCGCAGAACGGAACCTGGCAGGATGCGCTCGACGAAGAGGTTCTTCTCGAGCACCATCTCCTCGCCAGCCGGTGACCGCATACCCTGGAAGACCCCGCGCGCCGCCTCGGGCCAGTCCTGCCAATCCTCGATCGGACCGATGATGGCTTCCATGTAGGCGACCCCGGCCACGCGCTCAGGGTGGCGTGCCGTCCAGTCGAACCCGAGTGCCGACCCCCAGTCATGAATGACCAGGAAGACGCGTTCGTCCGGCAAGACCGCATCGAACCACGCATCGAGGTAACGACGGTGATCTACGAAGCGGTAACTCCCTTCGGGGTTGGACCCCGAGTCGCCCATGCCAATCAGGTCAGGCGCCAGGCAGCGATGGGTGGCTTCGACCGGAGTGATCACATTGCGCCACAGGTAGGACGAGGTCGGGTTGCCGTGCAGGAAGACGACAACCGGTCGACCGGACATGTCGCCGGAAGCGGAACTGGCGGAGGCCGTGTCGACGTAGGCCATCTCGCTGTCATGAACCTCGACCCGCAGGCGTGCTCGGCTGTCCTCGGTGGCGATCGGATCCTGTGTACTTTTGCTCAATTGACATGACCTCGGGAAGATGCGGTCTGGAACAACGCTCAGCGGTGATTCATTGCGCACCATACCAACCCGTGGGGCACCACTTCGAGAGCTGCGGGACCAAGCAGCATGGTCCCATCGAGCGGCCGCCGCTCCACTAAGATCCCGTCAAGACATCGCAGGTACAACACGCCAGCTTTTCAATTGGGGAACCGTCCCCACTCCTCGGGAGCCTTCTCTGATGACGACTATCGGCAAGTCCATTCCGCTGCTCGAAGGGCCAGCCAAAGTTCGCGGTGCGCTGGCCTTCGGCGGCGACCTCCATCGTCATGGCCTCCTCCACGCCCGCCTGGTCACCAGCCCGCACGCCCACGCGCGCGTGACTGGGATCGCGACCGCCGAGGCGCTCGACGTACCGGGAGTCGATAGCGTCCTCACCGGAGCCGACCTGCCCGAGGTTCCCCCGAATAGCCGCGGCAACCTCCTGCTGGCACGAGACCGTGTGTTGTTCGTCGGGCACCCCGTCGCGCTGGTTCTCGCCGAGTCGGAAGCGGCGGCAGAGGACGGTGCCGAGAGGGTGTTCGCTGACTACGACCTCCTGCCGGCTGCAACCGACCTCGACGCGGCGCTGGCTCCCGACGGGCCAGCGGTGTGGCCCGACGGACTGCCCGGCCAGTCCGCCGAGGCGGCCGCGCACGGTGCATCGGGTCCCGACAACGAGGAGTCGGTTGACCATGGGTCTCACAACATCGCCGCCACGGTCGAGCTCCCCCGAGGCGACCTTGACGCGGGCTTTGAAGCCGCCGCCCTGATCGTCGAACGCACCTTCGATACGCAGGCCGTTCACCAGGGCTATCTCGAGCCTCATTTGGCGATGGCCGAGATCGACCCCGGCGGGCAATCGGCGACGATCTGGAGCAGCACCCAGGCAACCCACTATGTGCGTGACTCGGTCGCCGACGTCCTCGGACTGCCCCATACCGCAGTGCGCGCTATCGGTACGCCGGTCGGCGGCGGGTTTGGGGGCAAGTTCCTGCTCTACGAACCGCTGGTGGCGCTCGCAGCGCGTCATGCGGGTCGTCCCGTGCGCTGTGTTCTCACCCGTTTCGAAGAAATGGTGGCGGCAACGCCGGCCCCCGCGACCCGAGTAGACATCAAGGCGGGAGTCACCGCCGAGGGAGCTCTGACCGCACTCGAAGCGACCCTGTGGATGGACAACGGCTGTTTCCCGAACTCGATGGGTATCCTCGCTGGTGTCTTGCTGGGGAGCGCATACCAGGCACCCAACCAGCTGGTTCGAGGCATCGAAGTGCTAACTCACAAGAGTTCGGTCGGGGCCTATCGCGCACCCTGCGCACCTCAGTGCTGCTTTGCGCTCGAGTCGGTCATGGACGAAATCGCCAAACGGCTGGAGATGGATCCCATCGCTCTGCGGCGCTTGAATGCCTCCGAGCCCGGTCAACCCATGGCGATGGGCAACCCCTGGCCCTCGATGGGAATGAAGGAGGTGCTCGAAGCCCTCGAAGAGCACGACGCCTGGCAAGGCCGCACGGCGGCACGGGCTCGCGGTCGTGGGGTGGGAATCGCTGTTGGCGGCTGGCCCGGCGGCACCGAGCCCGCCGCAGCAGCCTGCGCCCTCCAGAACGACGGCACGCTGCAGGTCCACGTTGGTTCGGTCGATCTCACCGGTACCGATACAGCGATCGCCGCCATGGCGGCCGAAGCCTTCGGCGTCGACGTCGCAGAGGTGCAGTTGGTGCGCGGCGATACCGCCACCGCTCCCTTCGCGGGTGCCACCGGCGGCAGCAAGATCCTCTACACGGTAGGGCCGGCGGTGCTCGAGGCCGCCGAGCAGGCACGCCATCAGACCCTCGAACTGGCAGCCAAGAAGCTCGAAGCGGCGGTTGAGGACCTCGAAATCCAGAACGGCCAGGTGCAGGTCAAGGGCTCCCCAGATCGCGGTCTCGCGCTGGCCAGACTCGCCGCCAGCACGATGCACTACGGGGCCAAGCAGGCGCCGATCTACGGTCACGGCCGCCACGCCCAACAACAGAACGCACCCGGCTTCTGCGCTCAGCTGGCGGAGGTCGAAGTCGATTCCGAGACCGGCCGGGTCATCGTGCACCGCCTGGTCGTCGTTCAGGACGTTGGCAGGAGTATCAACCCGCTGATGATCGAAGGCCAAATGGCCGGCGGCGCAATTCAGGGAGTCGGTTGGGCTCTGTACGAAGGAATGTCGTGGGATGAGGACGGCCAGATCGTCACCGGCTCGCTCTTCGACTACACCCTGCCCGATGCCGGTCAGACACCGCGCCACCTCGAGTTGGTTCGGGTCGAGGTACCGGCTCCCACCGGACCCTTCGGCGCCCGGGGGGTCGGCGAGCCGCCGGTGATTCCGACCGCAGCGGCGATCGCCAACGCGATTGCCGACGCCACCGGAGGCCGGCCGGAGTCCCTGCCGATGACTCCGGGGCGGGTGCGCGAGCTCGCGACCCAGACCGACTGAAGTCGGGCCGACTCAATCCGCAGGTTTCACTTCAGGACAGGGGTGCGTAGCGCTCTCTTACTGCTCTGCCTTGGACAATATTCGTCGCTTTCCTCTCTTTTCCAGATATGATGAGTGACTGCTCCGGCCCACCCCCAGCGGCCGCGCCACATGCCGCCCAAGGCGAGCCAAGAATCTCTTCCCCTTCCCTGGCCTCAGGTCACGCCAACCTCACCAGGCTGGCAAGAAACCTGCAAAAACCCTCTTGTCACCTCCGATTCGTTCCGAGGCGGCCCAGGCCCCGACGGTGCGAGCGGTTCAAAGAAGTGCACAGGCAGGCCCTCTGACCCTCCTGTGCCGAATCCAGGTGGCGATCGCAGCGCTCGAGAGCACATTCATCCAAGAGACCTTCAGCCAGCGCATGACTTTCGATCAAGTAGCCCTGCTCGCCCACGTCGACGGCGACATCGAACTGCTCGGTGAGATCATCGAGTTGTTCCGCCAGGACACTCCCCGGACCCTCCTTCGACTCCGCGAAGCCCTCGACGACGAGGAAGGAGAGGCTGTCTGGCAGCAGGCTCACGCTCTCAAGGGCGCCGTGGCAAACTTCGCAGCGAGTAGCGCGCACGAACTGGCGCTGCACATCGAGAACGCCGGCCGCGCCGGCGACCTCGGCACCGCGGCGCGCCACACCGAGGCCCTCGCGATCGAAATCGAGGCACTGCTCACAGATCTCGATCGCTGGGTCGCAGAACTCTCCTGAAGCCGCCCTGGGGCCTCCCGCGGCCCTGGGGGCCTCCCGATTCCACCGTGGCCTCCCGGAGTGGCCTTTGTGGTGATAGGTATGTTCCGGCGCGCTCGGCCCATCATGCGCTCTGAAGCTAGTCGTGAACCTGAGATCTCGAAACCTACTGGATGCAGACGTCAGTGGCGAAGCCGCGTTGACTTCGTTCGCGCTCGATCCATCTGACGCCGCACAGCGCAAGTCGCGGCGCCTCTACCGCTTCAACGTCTTCGTCGTTCCCCGCCTGCGGGTATTCGGCATGGGGCTGGCGGCGGCACTGATTCTGCTCTACGACCTGACGTCGCCGCGCGTCTTCGACCCGGCGCGCTACACCCTGCTGCTCGGCTTCATCGCCTTCTACTCGATCGCCTCGTGGTGGGGGCTCTACCGCTTCTACTCACGTACGGGAAGCCTCGACCTCGCCTTCGCCTTCCTGGTCGCCGACGTGGCCGTCATGTTGGCGGTCATCCAGTACCTCGACGGCACCTTCACCTGGCTTCCCATGGTGCTCCTCATCCGAGTTGCCGATCAAACCGGCGGCGGCTTCGCGCGCACCTTCCTCTTCGCTCACATCGTGCTGGCTGGCTACCTGGGGCTGGTGGGCTTGACCTGGCTGAGCCTCGGCGACGTGCCATGGGGGCCGGTGCTGGTGAACTCTTCGTTTCTCTATCTGCTCGGCACGTACATCGCCGTGACCGCGCGCACCAATGAGCATTTGCGGGCGCGCACCTCGGCCGCGGTCCACGCCGCACGTCGCCTCGTGCTGCGCCTGGAAGACCAGAACCAGCGCCTCGAGGATCAGGCTCGGGAGCTCGAGCGCTCTCGTCGGCGGGCCGAGCAGGCAAGCAGTGCCAAGAGCCTTTTCCTCGCCAACATGAGCCACGAGATTCGCACGCCGATGAACGGCATCCTCGGCATGACGGAGTTGACCCTCGATACCGAGCTCGACGAAAGCCAGCGCGGCTACCTCAAGATCGTGCGCAGCTCGGCGGAATCACTGCTCAACCTGCTCAATGACATCCTCGACTTCTCGAAGGTCGAAGCGGGAAAGCTCGACATCGAGCATCTCGACTTTCGTCTGCGCGACACGGTCTCCGACACCAACTCGATGTTGCAGGTGCGCGCCACCCTCAAGGGGCTTTCTTATCAAGAGCGCATCGACGAGCGGGTGCCCGACCGGTTGATCGGTGATCCAGCGCGCGTTCGTCAGCTGCTGGTCAACCTGGTCGGTAACGCCATCAAGTTCACCGAGGAAGGGCATATCACGGTGTCAGTCGACCTCGACGACGACGAGCAGTTGATTCGACCCGGCGAGGTGGTCCAAATCCACTTCGCGGTCACCGATAGCGGTATTGGGATCCCCGAGGAGAAGCTGCAGCAGATCTTCGCCGCCTTCACCCAGGCCGACGCTTCGACCACCCGGCGCTACGGCGGCACCGGCCTGGGTCTGTCGATTTCACGACAGCTGGTCGAACTCATGGAGGGGCGGATCTGGGCGGAGAGCGAGCCCGGTGAGGGTTCGAGCTTTCACTTCGTGCTGCCGTTCGAGGTCGCGCGCGCCGAACAGGTCACCACCGAGCGCGAACCAACCGTCACCATGGCACTGCAGCGTCACCGGGTTCTGGTCGTCGAAACGGGGAAGTCCAAGACCTCGGAGTCCTTGCGTGACGTGCTGCGCGGGTGGAACGTTGCTGCGACTTCGGTGCCTACGGACCGCGACGCCTCGGAATCGGTGAGTGCCGCTGCCGGCGACCCGACTCGTGCGTTCGACCTGGTGGTCATCGATGCCCAGACGCACCATCTCGATGGTTTTCTGGTCGCGGCGCGGTTGCGCGATCCCAAGCACACAGCCACCACCGATCTTCCCATCATCCTTCTGACTGCGGCGGGCCAGCGCGGCGATGCGGCGCGCTGCCGTGAACTCGAAATCGACGCCTACCTGACCCGTCCGGTCGAGAGATCTGAACTGCTTCAGGCACTCCAGGTCGTCATTCAGCGCCCCCGCGAAGAGCGCGACGCGCTCATCACCCGCCACGAGCTGCGTGAGTTGCGTCCTCAGCTGCGCGTCCTCCTGGTCGAGGACAACGCGGTCAATCAGCGGCTCGCCCAGCGCATGCTCGAGAAGGGCGGCTACTGGGTCGAGCTGGCGGCCAACGGCGTCGACGCCGTCGAGATGTTCCAAAACCGCGAATACGACATCGTCCTCATGGACGTTCAAATGCCCGAGATGGACGGTCATCAAGCGACTGCGCGCATCCGTGAGCTCGAGGAGGGCACCGGCGAGCATATTCCGATCGTCGCGATGACGGCGCACGCCATGAAGGGCGACCGCGAACGCTGTCTGGAAGCAGGCATGGACGACTACCTCGCCAAGCCGATCCGGTCAGACGCTCTCTATGCCGTCCTCGAGCACTTCTTCCCCGACGATACCCAGCGCCGACTCGACGAACGGCGACTACGTCGCGGCAGCATCGCGGATCGTGGCTCAAAGGAGTTTCTCCTCGAGGAGGAGTCCGAGAGCAGCAGCTCTGCTTGAGCCCGCGTTGCTAGCATCCACGGGTGAAAAGGGGTACAAGGGCCACGTTTCTTCTTCTCGGGCTGGCGAGCCTGTGCTCGCTGCTCGGCTACCTGGCGTTCAGGCGTCTGGGATCTGAACTCGGGCTGTTAGCCGGTACGGTGCCGCTGGCCATCGCCATGGTCTGGCGAGCGGTCGACCTGCGTGACCCGGGCCCGGCTACCGGCATGGCGCTTGGCAACCGGCGGCTGGCGATGGTCTGGGCGGTATTGGGTGTCCTCGCGCTCGGGCTCGCCTGTCAGGCGTTCGGAGTTCAAGCCGCGAAGCGCCCGGTGAGTATTGCGCTGGTGTCGCTTCTTCTTCTAGCGACGCTCTTCGAGGTAGCTCGCCTCACAGTGCAACTTCGTGAGGCGTCGGCTGATGGTCGACCGGCGCCGTGGATCTTCTTTCTCGTTCCATTGCTGGTCTACCTGGCGCTCGACCCCTGGTTGTTGGCGCAGCGCCCGCCGGACGGCGACGAGCCCTGGTACCTGCTGCTCACCCACTCGATCGCCTTCGACGCCGACATCGACCTCGAGAACCAGTACGAGGAGCGTCACTGGCGGTACTTCATGGAGCGCGAGATCGCTCCGCAACCAGGCGACCCAACCGGCCCTGACGGTGAAATGTACTCCCGTCACGACGCCCTGCTGCCCGTTCTGTTGGCGCCGTTCTACCGATTCGCGGGGCTGTCGGGGGTCGTCTTCGTGATGTCTCTCCTGAGCGCGCTCCTGGCACTCTTTTCGCTCCGACTCGCACAGCGCTACCTGAAGCGTGAACCGGGCGCGGCTGTTCTTGCCTGGTGGGTCTTGGCAATGACCCCGCCTCTGGTTCTCTATGCCCACCAGGTGTGGGTCGAGGTGCCGGCAGCCCTCCTTCTGGTGGTTGCTCTGCTCGTGATCGATCGGCTGCGCCATCAGGCCCCCACGCGCGGCGACCTCGCCGCGCTAGCGGTTCTCCTGGTCACGCTGCCGCTTCTCAAGCTGCGCTTCGTGCTCGTATCGGCGGGGCTGGCAGCGTTGGTCGCGGTGACCTTGTGGAGGGGCCGGAGGGAGCGCCAAGGCTGGGCCCCTGGAACGCGTGTCGCTTTAGCGGCGGCTCTGATCGTTCTGGCGACGGCCGGCGCAGCGCTCCTGGCCTACAACCAGAGAACGTTTGGCAACCCCCTCAAGATCCATCGCGCGGAAGACTTCGCTCTCGCCGGCCTGCCGCTCGGGCGCCTCGTCGAAGGTGGCCTCGGACTGTTCTGGGACGCGGGATTCGGCCTGTTGGCCGCTTCCCCCATCTGGCTGGTCGTCCTTCCCGCCATCATCCTCGTCTGGCGAGGTCGCTCGTCACTCTTTGGAGACCTTGTACTCGCCGTTGGGCCCTACCTTCTCGCGGTGACCACGCGCACCGAATGGTACGGCGGCTGGTCACCACCTTTTCGCTACGGACTCGTCGCCCTTCCGATCCTCACAGGGATGCTGGCCTTCGCCTTCACCCGCCGTCGCCAACCTCCGGCGCGCCTCTTGATCGCCCCACTCTTCGCCTCGAGCGTCATGATCGGCGCGCTCTACCTGGCCGAACCCGGCTGGACATTCAATCTCGCCGACGGCAGAAACCACGCCATCTCGGCGATCGAGGCGCGAACCAGTGTGGAGGTCACGCATCTCTTGCCGAGCTACGTGCGTCCGCGCCTGGCGAGCTGGATCTGGCCATCGGTTCTCGCACTGCTTTCCTGTCTGCTGATCCTGCCGCGTCGGGCGTCAACGTTCCGGCTCCCGAGGGCCACAGCAACGCCTGAAGCCCTCGGACTGAGCGTCTGCCTGCTGGCCGCAGGTTGTTTGCTGCGGGTTGCAGCCGCGCAGACGACGCAGACCATTGAGCCGGAATCGAGCGCCGTAAGGAAGTCCGGCGGGCAGAGGGACCCTGAACGTTGGATGTGGAACCGTCGGCGCTTCGACGAAAGCTGGGTGCTGGCCGAAGGGCAAAGACTCGAAGCGCGGGTCCGACCGGCTTCGGAGAACGTAGCTCTCGTGCTCCGCTTGCGGGCGATCCACAACCATCCCCATGGACTGGTGCTGCGCGTGCTGGCGGGTGACCTCGAGGTTGCACGCTTTGACGCCGGACCACCCGAACTCTGGCATCCGCGGCACATCGCACCGTTCACCTGGCAGGACGGCGATGCGCTGGTGGTGGAAGTGCTACCGACCCCGCGCGAGCACACGGAGGGCGAAGTTCCGGTGGTCAACGGAGTCGCGATCGACCACATCGAGCTCGACTGGCGTTGAGAGACTTCCAACAGCGCGCGGTAGAAGTGCGCGGCGAGTCGTCGCCAGGAGGACGAGAGGTTCGGTCTTCTCTTGGGGGAGCGATGGGGGGGTGCCGGAGGCCGGCAAGCCTGGGGAAGGCTATGGGGGGAGGGAAAGAGGAAAGAAACGGGCGGGTGGCTCTTTCAGGGGTAGGTTGTGCGGATTGACTTCGTGTGGTTACCGAAGATTGGGGTGGGAGTCCAGGTGGGATGAAGCCACTTTCTGACTTCTCGTGGTAGGACGTGGTTGGCTGGAGAACCTCCCCGCTTGGCGTTTCCTCTTGTCCTTGCCCTGCTGCAGGGTGCGTGCCAGGATCGCCACGGCCTATCGCCAAGTTCTATATCTGCATTGTGACAGTTGCAAGCAGCGGCACAAAACCGGGGCCTCTCGCAGAACATAGCGGTGGATCTTTCTTCAAAAGCGGATGAATCGTAGTTAATTCTCGCGTCTGATAACTAGCAAACTGGCACTATCTGGCAATACACCGCGCCTGACGGTGACATGGTTTGTCACTCAGAACCACTCCTCTTTCAACCCTCTTGCACCGTTTCGCATCTCGAGGCGCGCCGAAACGAAGCGCCAGGCGCCCAGCTCGCGGCCAGCAGAAGTCCTTCAGTGGGGACATGGTGGTCAGCTGGGCGCCGCAGGTGGAGCTCTCCCTCCATCCCCTGGGGCCCCGCCTCGCCCGGGCGCTTCCCGGGCGTTTCCCGGGCAATTGCCCGGGATGGTTCTGGGATTCCTCGGGGGTTGCACCTTGCGGGTGCGTGACGGCGTTCAGCCCAGGTTGCTCGACCTGGGGTAGGCGTCTTCGGGGTCGGTCATGACCTCGACGAGGACTGGACCCCTCTGGTCGAACGCCCAGTCGAGGGATGGACCGACCTCGCCCGGCCGGGTCACGCGGCGGCCAGCGCCGCCGAGCGCCTCGACGACCTGGTCGTAGCGGGTCTCGGGGTCGAGCTCCGCCACCACGTGGTACCCGTAGAGCTGCTGCATCGGATGCTTCTCGAGTCCCCAGCAGCCGTTGTTGCCCATGACAACGACGACATCGAGACCCAGGCGCGCCATGGTGTCGAATTCGGAGAGTGCAAAACCGGCGGCTCCGTCGCCCAGCATGAGCACGATCTGGCGGTCGGGAAAGGCGGTTCGAGCGCCGATCGCATAGCCCGGGCCGGTTCCGAGGCAGCCGTAGGGTCCGGGATCAAGGAAGGAGCCCGGCACGTAGCTGTCAACGTACTTTCCGGCATAGGACACGAAATCGCCGCCGTCGCCGATGACGATCGCATCGCGATCGACCCGTTGGGCGAGCTCGCCGTAGACCCGGCCGGGATGGATGGGATCGCTGTCGGCGGTGAGAATGGCGCGCTCGGCCTCGCGCTTCTTGTGCTCTTCATCCCGCAAACGCTCGATCCATGGCTTCCTGTCAACCTTGGGTCGCGCCAGGCAAGCTTCGCGGACGTGAGCGAGTGCCCCCGCCAGGTTGCCAGCCGCACTGCCCACCAGGTCGACGTGGGTTGCGAGCCGCTCTTTGGTGTCCATGACGTGCACGACCTCGGCGGTACCGAACTTGCCAAAACCGAGCCGGAAGTCGAGAGGCGTTCCCACGACTACCACCAGATCGGCCTCGCCAAAAGCCACGCGACGACAACGCGAGAAGGCGTTGGCGTGGTCGGCCGCCAGCAGTCCGCGGCCGAGCCCATTCATGAAGACTGGCAGGTTGCACGCCTCGGCAATGGCAGAAAGTGCCTCTTCTCCACGCTCCCAGTAGAGATCGGCCCCCACCATGAGCACAGGACGCTCGGCCTCTGCGAGCCGCTCGGCGATAGCGTCGAGATCTCCCGGGTCGGCTGGTTGGGTCTCGAGCTCGGCCGCCTCGACACCAGCTGGCGGAGCCACCTCAGCCTGGTTGAACATGACGTCCATAGGGACGTCGAGAAACGACGGACCACGATGAGCCCTGGCCGCCGCCAGGAGTGCCGTGCGCACCTCCTCGGGCAGCGCCGCCGTACCAGCCGAGGTCGCGGCATAGCGCGTCACACTGTCGACGATCGGAACATGATCGAGTTCCTGCAGCGACCCTTGCCCCCAGCGCATTGCGGGCGCACGCCCACCCAACACGACGACCGGTGAACCGGTGAAATGAGCACTGGTGATCGCGCTGACACCGTTGGTGACTCCGGGGCCCGCCGTCAGCGCCGCGACCCCAGCACGGCGGCTGACTTTGGCCAGACCTTCGGCCGCGAACACGGCGCTTTGTTCGTGGCGCACGTCGACGAGCGGCAGGTCGATGGCCACCGCGCCATCGTAAAGCGGAAAGAGATGGCCGCCGGAGAGGGTGAAAACGGCGTCCGTACCGGAAGCTTTGAGGACCTCTGCGGCAAGACGCCCACCATGGGCTTTCATCGTCTGCGACGCGTCGGTGCTTTGGCTGGATTCTTTTTGGCTCAAGTCGGTCCCCTCGCGAGCAGTCGGCGGCGGTTTGGCTGATGACGTACAGAAGGGCGAATGTACCGCGTGTCTTCGGCGACTCCAAGGAGGTTCCTCCGAATCCCTGCTTTCTCTCTTGACCACTCCGCTCACGGACAGTACGTTGTCGGGAACTTCCTCCTAATAGCCTAGCTCTGATGTTTGCCCGTCGGTACCGTAGTGCCGACGCCTCGCGACCGTCTGGTGACCCTGCCTGTCGCCACCTTCTGTCGTGCCCGCGCGCCGTTCGCAGAGTCATCGAAATGCCAGAACCAGAGGAGTTCACTCGTGGTGGATTTTCTTGCTGCCCACGCCCTGCGCATGCCGGCCCGAGCGGCGGTCGTGCTCGGAACGGAACAGCTCACTTTCGGCGATCTCGAGCGCCAATCAAACGCCCTGGCGAACGCTTTGCTCGACCTCGGCATCGAGCCGGCAGATCACGCAACGACGATCGGCTACAACAGCCTGGAGCACTTCATCGTCAGCGCCGCGAGCCGCAAGCTGGTGCTCGTCGGCATGCCGATGAACTACCGCCTGCGGCCCGACGAAGTGCTCTACCAACTCGCACACTCCGAGACCCGCGTCGTCTTCTGCGGTCCGGAACACGTCGCGGTCGTCGACCAGGTTGCCAGTCAGTGCCCGCAGCTCGAGTTCAAGGTGACCTGGAGAGGGTCGGCTCGAACGGAGGCCGCGCTCCCTGAGGGCTGGTACGGGCTCAACGATTTGCTGGAGACCGCCAGCAGCGAACCGCCGCCAGTGGAGTCAGGACTCACCGCGCCATCGATGAGCTACACCGCCGGCACCACCGGAAACCCAAAAGGGGCCTACCGTGCGGAAGGCACCGACCCCGGAGTCATCGCCCGCTACTCGGAGTGGTTCGGGCTCAAGCCCCTCGACGTGCACCTCGTCGCTGGGCCGCTCTACCACTCGGCGCCAGGGGCCTTCGCCGCCTTCACTCACATCTTCGGCGGTACCAACGTGGTTCTCCCCCGTTTCGATGCAGAGGCCGCTCTGCGTGCCATCGACCGCCATCGCGTGACCACCTCGTTCATGGCCCCCATTCTGCTCAAGCGAATTACCGAGCTACCTCAGGCAACAAAAGACAAGTACGACGTCTCCAGCCTGCGCGCGGTCATCGTCGCTGCCGCACCCTGCCCCCACGAGCTCAAGAAGCGAATCGTCGCCGACCTCGGCGAGGTGCTCTTCGAGTTCTACGGCTCATCGGAGCTCGGTTTGAACACCCTCCTGCGTCCCGAAGAACAGCTCACCCACCCCGGCTCCTGTGGACGCCCGGTCGAGGGAGTCGAGATCAAGGCTCTCGATGACGACAGTAACGAAGTCGCGACGGGCGAACCGGGAGAACTGTGGATTCGATCACCACAAGCGATCAACGAGTACTGGCAGAACGAAGAAGCCACCGAAGAGGCTCGGCGGAACGGCATGTGGAGCGTCGGCGATGTGGGCTATTTCGATCGAGACGGCTACCTCTACATTGTCGACCGCAAGCGCGACATGATCATCTCAGGCGGCGTCAACATCTGCACCACCGAGGTCGAGAACGTCCTGCACGCACATCCCGACGTGCGGGACGTCGTCGTGATCGGGATTCCGTCGGAGGAGTGGGGCGAGCAGGTGCATGCCGTCGTCGAAAGCCACGCCGCAGGAGACTCGGCCTGTGAAGACGAGTTGCGACGTCTCGCAGCCGAACAACTCGCCGACTTCAAGCGGCCACGATCCTTCGAGTTTCGTGATCGCCTGCCGCGCGACGAGGCGGGCAAGATCAGAAAGCGCGAGATTCGCGAACACTTCTGGCAGGGCCAGGAGCGAAGCGTGTAGCCGAGGAGACGCGGTCTCCGAGAAACCTTGTTTTTCGGCGCCGTCGTCGGCTCTCGGAGGGGTCGTCAGCCGAAGATCCATGAATTCGACTGGTAGGATCACTCTTCGCCCCTTCCCTGCATTCATCGTCCGTGATGTGCGCCTTCCACTCTCGAAGAACGTCGTCCCGGACTCGGAACTTCATGAGTTCACTTCTGCCCGGCTCGCCCTTGAGCAGTCGCCCGACCCTGCGCCCGAGCAAGCGCGAAGAGCTGCTCGATCGCTTTCACGAGACACGGCGACTGAGTGTCGAGCTCGCCCGCGCTCTGACCCCGGAACAGTGGCGCATTCAGTCGATGCCCGACGTCAGCCCGCCGTGGTGGAACCTCGGTCATACCAGCTGGTTCTTCGCCAAGAACCTCCTCGAGCCGTTCACCGGCTTCACGATCGGTCGCGGTCTCGAGTACGTTCTGAACTCGTACTACGAAGCCCACGGCGCGCGTCTGGCGCGCAATCGGCGCGGCACCATAACCCGCCCCACCAACGAAGAGGTTCTCGACTTCCGCGACCGGGTCGACACTGCGATGGAGCGCCTGATCGAGAACTGCCGCAAGGACGACTTCGACGACATCGAGTTCCTCACCGTCACCGGGCTGCAACACGAACAACAGCACCAGGAGCTCCTGGTGACCGAGCTCAAGCACATCCTGTCCTCGGACCCGGCCCACCTGCGACTGCCCTACCCGCTGGCCAGTACCGGCCCACCTGTTCGACGGCCAGCGACATATCGCTGGCGGCCGTTTGATGGCGGTCTGGTCGAAATCGGCGACGATGGGAGAGCGTGGGCGTGGGACAACGAACGACCGCTGCATCGCGTCTGGCTCCAGCCTTACCGACTGGCCAACCGGCTGGTGAACGCCAACGAGTACGTCGAGTTCATCGCCGACGGCGGCTACCGGCAGCCGCTCCTCTGGCTGGCGAATGGATGGGACTTCATCCAGTCGCAGGAAGTCACTGCACCGCTGTACTGGTATCGCCACGACGAAGAATGGTGGGTTTTCGATCTGGCAGGGGATCGACCGGTTGATCCCGAAGAGCCCGTCGCTCACTTGAGCTTCTACGAGGCTTCTGCTTTTGCCGAGTGGGCGTCACAGACGCATGCGCGCTTTCGTGGGGCTCGACTGCCTACCGAACAGGAGTGGGAGCACGCGGCAAAGTCGCTGCGCCTGAGCGACGAGCACGCCAACATTCTCGAGGTCTACCGGCTGCACCCGCTACCGGCCGACTCGGAGAGCCGTGGAGAGGTGCACCAGCTCGCCGGCGATCTCTGGGAGTGGACATCGAGCCACTACGAACCGTACCCGGGCTACCGCGCCTTCGATGGTGCACTCACCGAGTACAACGGCAAGTTCATGGACAACCAGCGCGTCCTGCGCGGTGGCTCGTGCGCCACTCCGCTGGGCCACATCAGAGCCAGCTACCGCAACTTCTGGCACGCCACGACACGCTTTCAGTTCAGCGGAGTCCGGCTAGCAACCGACCGCTAGCGGTCCTCCCGGGCGCTTCCGAGCCCTTCCCGGGCGCTTCCCGGGCAATTGACTGGGGTGAATCTGGGAAAGCTCGCGGTGTTGGTGCCTGGTTGGCGCGCTGGCCTACAATGCTCCCTCCTATGACTACCCGACGGCCCCCGACGGGGCGTTCCATCATGGCCGGCCTGGGCGGCGGCGGCCGTACTCCAGAGGATGTCTGGGTCCTCCTGGGAATCGTCTTTGCGACCTTCTCTCTGCAGTTCTTCGCCGCCACCGCACCGCTTGTCCTTGCCCTGCGCCTGACGCCGCGGTTCTGGGAGTCGTTCTTTCTGTGGCAGCCCTTCACCTATGCCTTAATGGGCACTGGCGGCGCGAGTCTGTGGATTCTTCTCGAGCTGTGGATCCTGTGGATGTTCGCGCGCGACGCGCTCGCCTCGTTGGGTCGCAAGCGCTTCTGGACGCTCCTCGTCGGCGGCTCGCTCGCAGCGGCTGCAGCCGCCCTCGCCGCACACTTCCTGACCGTACTTGCAGGCATCTCAACAGGTCCCGCCTTCGCGATCATGCAGGGACAACGAATGCTCTTGACGCTGGTGATTGCGGCCTTCGCCGTAACGCGAGCCCGCGCCACCGTCATGCTGTTCTTCGTGCTGCCGGTCCAGGCCAAGCACTTTCTCTGGCTCGAGGTGCTCTTTGCCTTCATCGCTTTCCTGGGCACCAAAGACTTCGCCGGGTTCGTAGGGATCTGTACCGCAGTGGCCGTGACCTGGATCTGGCTGACACGGCGCTCGACCCGAGGCCTTCTGCGCGAGGCGCGCCTGCGTATCGAGCGCAAGCTCATCGAACGCAAGATGGCGAGCATGAAGAAGAAGCGTGGTTTTCGCGTCGTCGATGGCGGTCGCGAAAGCGGAACGGCGGGCGAAGGCAAGAAAGCCAACACACCACCATGGGTCAATTGATCACCGACTAGCGTCGAGCTCGACGGGAAGAACGTTACAAATGATGAATCGCGATACAGGTTGGGCAACCGTCCAGGAGTTCGTCTCCAAGGACCCGCTGCGGCGGCACATGCTGGCGGTCGAAGCGGCCATGCGCTGGTACGCCGAGCGGCTCGACGAAGACGTCGAGGAGTGGGGCCTGGCCGGCCTGCTCCACGACTTCGACTGGGAGCTGCACCCAACGCTCGAGCAACACCCACGCGACGGCGCGCCCATCCTGCGCGAACGGGGCTGTCCCGAGACCGTCGTACACGCGATCCTCGCCCACAACACCGAGGGCACCGGCGTCGAACGGAGTCGCCCGCTCGACTTCGCACTCCTCGCCTGCGACGAGATCACTGGGCTGATCTCCGCCGCGGCGCTGGTCCGGCCGAGTAAGGACATCCGTGACGTGCCACTCAAGTCGGTCAAGAAGAGGTGGAAGGCGAGGTCCTTCGCCCCCGGCGTCGACCGCGACCACGTCGAAGAGGCAACCGCTGACTTCGCCAAGCAATGCTACGGCGGAGAACTCGACCTCTGGCAGCACACCAACAACGTGCTCGAAGCCATGCAGGGTGCGGCCGCGGCTCTCAAACTCGACGGGTCGCTCGCTCAGGCTGAACCGGCGTGACCAGGCGACCCCTGACGACAAGCGCGCGAGGCCTGGCGCTCGTCGCCGCGCTGGCGATCAACCTGCCGCTCTTCGCCCAGCAGTCGCCCGACCCCAACCAACCCCAGGGGGCCGAGCTCGCTTTCCCGAGCGACTGGAAGATCCGGCTGGACCACCCCACCGCAGTCATGCACATCGGCGACCAGGCAAGTGATGACGTGTTCTTCGTCAACATGACACCGGGGTGGCACCTGCGTAGTACGCCACCGGTGATCGCCTGGCACCCGGGTCTCCTCGCCGGCGGCACCTACCGGGTAACCGCCGACATCCATCTCTTCGATCCCGATGGCAGCAACCGAGGCTTCGGCATTCTCTTCGGTGGCCAACAACTCGAGCGCCCCGAAAGGGCGATCTTCGACGTGTTTCTGATTCGCAATACCGGCGAGTATCGCCTCGAGGGCCACAACTCGCGGCTCATCGAAACGATCGCCGACTGGAGCGACGCACCTTCGGTTCGACCGTTCACCGACGCCACCGACGGTAGCGTCCTCAATGCAATTTCGATGGACGTCGGGCCAGAGATCGTGCGCTTCGAGGTCAACGACGAGCTCGTCGCCGAGCTGCCGCGCAACGAAGTCAACACCGAAGGCTACGTCGGCCTGCGGGTCGAGGGCTTTCTCAACCTACACATCTCCGACCTGCGCATCGTCCCCAGCAGCGCGTCGCCCTAGGAGCTCGCCCCTCAAGTGACTCGGCGACGACGGTTCCTGATGTAGTCGGCGAAGACGAACTCGCTCAGGTTGTGCGGCGACGCGAAGTAGGCTCGACCGCGGTTGATGCGCGTCATCTTCTCGACGAAGTCCACCAGGCTCGGGTCGGTCGCCACCATGAAGGTCGTGATCACCACCTTCTGCCGGCGACACTGCTCGGCCTCTTCGAGAGTCTTGTTGACAATCCGCAGGTCGAGGCTCCAGGGGTTCTTGTAGACCCCTGAGCCGTCGCGGATGGCGGTCGGATGACCATCTGTGATCAGGAAGATCTGTTTGTTGCGGTGACGACAACGGCCGAGGAGCTGACGCCCCAGCTGCAGCGCATCTGAGGTGTTGGTGTGGTACGGCCCGGCCTGGAGCGTGGCGATCTCCGACAGCTCGATTGGCTCGGCCTGGTCGCCGAACGACGCGACCTCGAGATGGTCGCGCGGATACTTCTCGCGGATCAACTCGGTCAGCGCAAGGGCGACCTTCTTGGCCGGCGTCAACCGGTCTTCGCCGTAGTAGACCATCGAGTACGAAACGTCGATCGCCACCATCGTCGCACTGGTGGTCATGAACTCGGTTTCCTGGACCTCGAAATCTTCAGCGCCAAGCTCGATGCGCCCCTTGTTACGACGCAGAGAGTTGGTGACCGAACGCATCGGATCAATGCGGTGAAGCTCATCACCAAAGCGGTAGCGCCGCGTCTCGGGCAGCGCCTCACCACCATCTCCGGGACTCGTCGTGGTGTGTTGGCCGGCACCGGAGCGCGCCAGACCGTTCCAGATCTCCTCGAACGCCGAGCGGCGAATACGCCGCTGACCAACGGCCGACAGCACCAGTTTGCCGTTTGCAGCGCGGGTTACCGTCTCGTCATCCTCGAGAGAAGCGAGAAACGCGTCGAGATCGACGGTCGGATCGAGGTGTCCCGCCGCCTGCAGTTGCCGCATCCACTCGAGTGCCTGCTCGGGGTCACCACCAGCCATCATCACCAGGTCGTTCCACAACCGAGTCAGATCGAGGCCAGCCAGTGCAGCTTTGATGACTTCGGGGTCGAGATAGCCGTAGCGATGCCGCATGAGAGCAGTATAAGGACCGCCGGCTGGCTCACGCGTCGTTGCGGCCGCGCCGCCATTCACTTTCCCAGACGTCGACCTGCTGGCGGAGCCAGGCGCGGATCTCATCACGCGCGGCGACGAACGCCTGGCGGCGTGCGCGTTCGTCGCCCTCTGCATTCGAGGGATCACGGAACGCGTGGTGCAGATTCCGCACGCGCGCCGGCAGGTACGGGCACGCCTCGCGTGCGTCGTCACACACGGTGACCACGATGTCCGCAATGGGCTCCCCGCCACCCCGCTGCGCAACCAGTTCGGCGATGGTCTTCGAAGTCTGGGTGGAGGTATCGATCCCGAGTTCCTCGAGAACCGCGGCGGCAAGTGGTTTGACTCGCGTCGCTTCGGTGCCGGCCGACAACGCTTCGAAACGCTCGCCGAAGTCGTGCCGCAAGAGTCCCTCGGCCAACTGCGAGCGGGCGGAGTTGTGGGTGCACAAAAAGAGCACCACAGGAACCTCTCGCGCCACCTTCCCGGTCATCGGTGGATCGATCATCAGTCGAAACCTACCGCACACACCGAGCGCTCTGTACGGCATGATAGGCCGATGAAGTTCGGGCCCCTCCCCATCGACCAGGCACTCGGCGCCGTTCTCGGTCACAACGTCTATGGCGACGACGGCCGTCGTCGACTGCGCAAAGGGCGTCGCCTCACCCCTCCCGACATTGAGCTCCTGGCACAAGTCGGCCGGAGCTCGGTGTTCGCCGCCACGCTCGAACCCGGCGATGTGCTCGAAGACGAAGCCGCCTTGCGGGTGTCGCAGGCGGCCGCCGACCCGACCGATCTCGTGCTCTCCGGGCCGGCCACCGGTCGCGTCAACTTCCGGGCCGAGAAGCTCGGTATTCTGCGGGTCGACGTCGAGCGCCTGCTCGAGCTGAACGAGATCAACGGCATCACGCTGGCGACGCTCGAGAGCAACCGTGCGGTCCATGCCGGGCGCACCGTCGCAACGACCAAGATCCTCCCCTACGCCCTTTCTGAAACCGCAGTTGCCGGCGCCGAGGCGCTCCTGGTCGAGGCACCAGTGCTCCGCCTCGAAGCCTTACCCGAACGTCGAGTCGGGCTTCTGGTCACCGCCTCGAGCGGTAGCCTGGACGCGACCCTCAAAGGCTTTGATGCACCCCTCAGGCGACGGGTCGAGGCACTCGGGTCGAGCATCACCGAGGCTCGCGCGGTCGAGCTCACCGGCGATGGCGAAGTCGAGCATCTCGAGGCGGCCCTCGGTGAACTCAGCCGAAGGCCAATCGACCTGCTCCTGCTCGCCGGCGAAACCGCCATCCAGGACCGGCTCGACCTCGCTCCCCGCGCCCTCGAAGCTGCTGGCGGCGAGGTGGCGGTCTTCGGTGCACCGGTCGACCCAGGCAACCTCTTGCTGTTGGGACAACTCGGCGGGATCGCTGTTCTCGGTGCCCCGGGCTGCGCGCGCAGCCCCAAGACCAACATCGTCGACCTCTTACTACCGCGTCTCCTGGCGGGCGATCTGTTGACCCGGCGCGACGTCCTCGAGCTCGCTCATGGCGGTTTGCTCGAAGACGTACCCGAAAGGCCGCTGCCCCGCAGTCGCGTCTGAGCCGCTCCGGCCTGGTGGCCCACCTCGAGGACGTGCGGCATAGAGCGAGCGCCAGCGGTCAGTCTCGAGGCGCCTCACTCACGGCTGCTCGCTGGTAGATCAAGCGAACCTTCTGGTCGGTGTCGACCAGCTCGAGGCGATCGGCACGTAGCCGATGACCCCGCACCTCCCGCAAGACCCCGACGAACTCGCTCTCGATCGCCGCCCGATCGGGTTGGCAGGCGCGTCGGGACATGCCGAAGATCTCGAAGTGGAAGGGCTCTGTTTCGCCCTCCTGTGACGCACCACGACCTTTCATGAAGCGATTGCAGCCGGCGTAGCCACTGATGCCGCCATCTTCGCTGATCGTCATGTCCAACTCGACGGTCTCTGGCGCCGGCTGGCCATCGATCTCGACCAGCAGCCAGCGCCCCGTCAGGCCCTCGGTTCCACGCATCGCCTTGTCACTCTCCCGGGCTGAAACCGCCTCCTCCGGCTCAGTGCCCAATCGGGCGTCACCTGCTCCCGGACTCATGCAGCCAACAACACAGAGCGCGAGGACCAGCAGCCCGATCGCGGGCACAGAGACCTTCATGGAGTCGTGTTCGACCAGATATCCGCGTCGCCGACTTCGAAATCGTCGGCAAAGATGCCGCCCGCAGTGAAGTTGGTCGCGGAGAGTTGGTACTCCCCTCCGCCCTCGAACGGCACGACGTGGATGTACCACGTCCCCGGGTTGGGACTCGTGAACTCGCAGTACTCGTGGACACCCAGGGCATCGCTCTTGCAGTCGAAGTCCAGCGGTGAAGCCTGGGAGCCGAACTTGACGTAGAAGTCGAAATCGTTGGCGGCTCCATGAACCCCATTGAGCGCGAAACGCAGCAGGTCGGTTCCGGTCGGAACTTCGTGCGTCCAATCGGCTGCGTTCCCGCCACTGAGGGTGCCCGCGCCAATCAGAACCGGCGCAAAGTAGCTGTCCGCAGGGCCAACGTCGCCACAGTGTCGTGCACCGAGGTTGGCGCCAGCTTTGGTTTGGATCCACGCGCGCTCGACAAAGACATCGGCATCCCATGCCTCGTCTGGAGTTTGGCAACTGGTGTTGATACCTCCTGACGTCACACCGGCGACCGTGAGCTTGCCGTCGCCGAAAATGCCAAAGAGCGGACCACCCGAATCGCCCTGGCAAGTGTTCGAATCCTGTCCCGGAGCGCCGATCGGGCTCTCGAAGGTCCAGCACAGGTGTCGATTCCCTGGAACTTCGGTGCACGGCGCGGTAGTGACCAGACCAGAGTTTTTGTTGCCATTGCTGTTCGCGCCACCGGTGCGCCCGAAACCAACCACCAGGGCCCGGTTGCCGTCCCCGACCCGGAAGTGCGTGTTGATCGGTGCCGGCTCGACTCCGGTGACCTCCGAGGACAGCTCGAGAACTGCCGTGTCGGAACGCTCACCGAAAACATAGTTGGGCGGAACGTGCACTTTGGAGACGCCATGGATTCCGGCATGCTGGAGGAAGACACCGAAACTGTTCGCGGGGACCAGATCCGCGCCGCCGGCCTGGCAGTCGGCTCCCGTCTCGTTGCAGACACAATGGGCTGCGGTCAGCACCGTACGACAGCCGATGAGCGTTCCGGTACAGAACTGGCGGCCGCTGGTCGAGATCAGGGAAACCGTTTGAGGGAAGAGATTGGTACCAATCCCGTTGATCACCCGCTGTCCCGAAACCGGATCTCCGGCCGGAACCGTCGCCCGTGGCGATGAGTCCTCGGCAGCCTGTAGGGGGGCACCAGGTGACAAAACGAGACTCGCCAGAATCGCGACGGCAAGCCTTACCAGAGGGCTGCCGAGCGGTGACGGGGATGTGCGTGCCAGGACGTCGGAGGCGGGCATGGAAACTCCTCACCGGATAGGAACCTTGGGGAAGAACCTTCCCAAGGCAGGGCAGAGCCCCGCGGAAGGAACTCCAAATGGTCGGGCAAGAATAGACCAAGGCTAGCATCCCGCATTACCCTCTACCGATGACAGAGCACAACCCCATGGCGAAACCGACCAACGACGGCCGCCTCAAGTCGCCTTCAGCGGCACGCAACCGCGATCCGATCCTCGAAGTGCTACGGACCCTCTTCGAAGCCGAAGCACGGGTTCTCGAGATCGGCAGTGGAAGCGGTGAGCACGCGGTCTTCTTTGCCGAAGCCCTGCCGCGGGTGACCTGGATCCCGAGCGACCCGGACGCGGAAGCGATCCGGAGTGTCGTCACCTGGACGAGCGCTACAGGTGCCACCAACGTCGAGTTGCCCCTGCAGCTCGATGTACGCGACCCGACCTGGCCGGTCGAAGAGCTCCGACCGATCGATGCCATCGTCAGCATCAACATGATCCATATCGCCCCCTGGTCGGCGACCCTCGGCTTGCTGAGGGGCGCTGCGCGAGTCCTGGAAGACGGCGGCCTGCTTTTTCTGTACGGCCCGTTCCGGCGCGGCGGCACACACACGGCCCCTTCCAACGCTCGGTTCGACCAGTGGCTCAAGGAGCGCGATCCGAGCTACGGCGTGCGCGACCTCGACGACATCTCTCGGGAGGCAGAGGCGGTGGGCCTGGGAATCGAGCGCGAGGTCGAAATGCCCGCCAACAATCTCTCGCTCATCCTTCGGCAGAGAAACGCCGACCGGGAGCGCTGCTGATGAGGAACAAACAGAAGGCGGTGCCCTTGAGGCACTCCCTGACGTGGCGCCCAGTGAGTCCATGGAGCACAGGTGAGTCCTTGGATCAAGGGAATATCTCTGTTCATCTTGTTGATTGGTTCACCGCTTCTCACCGAAGAGGCCGCTGTCAGTCAGTCGACCGCCACTACCGAAACGCCCTCACCTGAAAAGGTCGAGTTTCGAGACGACGCGATTCGAGCCAGTCGCGCCCTCCTCAGCGCCAGAGTCTCCGAGGGCGTGCCCGGCTTCTCGGTCGCCTTCGCTTTAAACGGCGAGGTGGTGTCGAGCGAAGGCCTCGGAGTCGCAGACATTGAAAGCCAGCGACCGGTGACCACCGAGACGCGCTTTCGAAGCGGCAGCACCTCGAAATCCGTAACCGCTGCCTGCCGGCCGCCTACTCGAACGCGGGCTCATCGACCTCGACGCCGACATCGCCTGGTCGTTTGAAGATTCTCCGCACAGGGACCACCCGATCACCTTGCGCCACCTGCTCTCGAACCAGGCTGGGATTCGCCACGACAAAGGCATCGAGTCCTTGAGCCGCACACACTTCGGCTCCCTCAAGACGGGTCTCGGCACTTTGACTCCGACGCTGATCTAACGCCCAGGTGCCTTCTTCGGCTTCTTCCGTGGTACGTACAGATCGGTGATCGTGCCCTCGAAGCCTTCAGCGCCCAGCGCAACGGTCTCAGAGAGCGTTGGATGAGGGTGAATCGAGAGGCCGATGTCGCGCGCGTCGGCACCCATCTCGATCGCCAGGACGACCTCCGCAATCAGGTCGCCGGCGTTGGGGCCTACGATACCGGCGCCCAGAATGCGTTCATCTCGAGGGTCGAAGAGCAGCTTGGTGATCCCTTCGCCTCTGCCCATTGCCAGTGCACGCCCACTGGCCGCCCAGGGGAAGGTGCCCTTCTCGTACTCGGCGCCCCTGGCCTTGGCTTCTTCCTCGGTGAGACCGACCCAGGCGACTTCCGGATCGGTGTAGGCAACGCTCGGAATGACGGTGGCGTCGAAGCCGCTCTTCAGGCCGGCAATCACCTCGGCAGCGACCTTGCCTTCATGGGTCGCCTTGTGCGCCAACATGGGCTCGCCGACGACGTCGCCGATGGCGAAAATGTGAGGCACCGCGGTGCGCATCTGGCGATCGACCTCGATGAAGCCGCGCTCGGTGACCGGAAGCCCGGCTGCCTCGGCTCCCACTTGGGTACCGTTCGGTCGCCTGCCCACCGCCACCAGGACGCGATCGAAGGTGGCGCTCGCGGGGGCGTCCTCGCCTTCGAAGGTGACCTTGATTCCCTTCTTGAGGGCTTTGGCACCGGTCACCTTGGTTTCGAGCCAGATATTCTCGAGGGTGGCTTCGAGGCGCTTGGCGAGCGGGCGCACGAGATCCGCGTCGGCGCCCGCCATGATGCGTGGCAAGAGCTCGACGAGCGACACCCTGGTCCCGAGAGCGGCGTAGACGGTCGCCATCTCGAGGCCGATGATGCCGCCACCGATCACCAGCAGGCTCTTGGGAATATCAGAAAGAGCTAGGGCACCGGTCGAGGTCATCACCCGCTCGTCGTCGTGCGGGAGGAAGGGAAGCTCGACTGCACGCGAGCCGACCGCCACGATGGCGTGGGCAAAAGACCACTCGCTCGTCGACGCGTCGTCTGCGAGGACCTCCAGGCGATGCGGGCTCACAAAGCGCGCGACCCCTGTGATCACACGGACCTTGCGACGCTTCGCCAGCTGGGCCAGGCCGCCGGTGAGTTTTCCAACCACTCCCTCTTTGAAGCCCCGCAGGCGATCGAGATCGATCTTGGGAGCCCCGAACGTCACCCCGTGCTGGGCGGCGGCCTCCGCCTCCTCGATCACCTTGGCAACGTGCAAGAGGGCCTTTGACGGAATACAGCCGACGTTCAGGCACACGCCTCCCAGGTCGGAATAGCGCTCGACCAGCGCCACCCGGAGACCGAGATCGGCGGCGCGGAAGGCAGCAGTGTAGCCACCCGGGCCGGCACCGATCACCACACAGTCGAAGTCGTAGTCGGCGTCGGCTGGCGCCTCGTCTAGCGCAGGCTGAGTCAGCGAGGGCACAGCTGGCAAAGGAGCGGCGGGCGCCCCTTCTTCGGCCGCGGTCACCTCAGAAGCTCCCGATTCAGAAGCCTGCTCGCCGGCAGCTGGAACAAGAGCAGGCTCGAGCACTGCGATCACCGCACCCTCCCCGACCTTGTCACCGAGCGCCACCCGAATCTCCGTCACGGTGCCAGCCGCCGGAGATGGGATTTCCATCGAGGCCTTGTCGCTTTCGAGCGTCACCAAGGAATCGTCGATCGCCACATGGTCGCCCACTGCCACCAGAATCTCGATGACATCGACGTCGTCGAAATCCCCAATGTCAGGAACAGCGACCTCCACAAGACCCGCCATCTGCGTCACCCTCAGACCAGCAACCGACGCATGTCACCGAGAACAGACGCCAGGTAGGTGGTGAATCGCACTCCCATGGCTCCGTCGATCACTCGATGGTCATAAGAGAGACAGAGCGGCAGCATCAAACGAGGCGCAAAGGCGTCGCCCTGCCATACCGGCTTTCGTTCCATGCGCGCTACCCCGAGAATCGCCAGCTCGGGAGCATTGACGATCGGGGTGAAGCCGGTGCCTCCGATGCCGCCAAGGCTCGAGATCGTGAAGGTCGCGCCCTGAATGTCGTTGGGGCGCAGTTTTCCCTCCCGCGCCCGCGCACTGACCTCACCCAGCTCGCCGGCCAACTCGAAGAGACCCTTCTGGTCGACGTCACGAATCACCGGCACGACCAGCCCGTTCGGAGTGTCGACGGCGACCGCGAGGTGGTAGTAGCGCTTGAGAATCAGGCTCTCACCAGAGGGCGCCAGGGACGCGTTGACCTCCGGAAACTTCACGAGCGCCCCCACGCAGGCCTTGAGCAGAAAGGCAAGCGGCGTGAGCTTGACGCCTGCTGCTGCGGCCTCGGGCTTGAGCTCCTTTCGAAACGCCTCGAGCTCGGTGACGTCGGCTTCGTCGAACTGGGTGACGTGCGGAACGTTGAGCCAGCTCCGGTGAAGATTGCGCGACGACACCCGACGGATGCGGTGCAGCTCGATCTCCTCGACCGGCCCGAAGCGCGAGAAGTCGATCGTGGGAACGGCCGGGATGCCGCTGCCCTCTGCAACCGGGTCGGCACCACCGCCAAGGCGCTCCTTGACGTAGCGCCGCACGTCGTCGGCGAGGATGCGCTCCTTGCGCCCCGAACCCTTGACCTTCTGCAGGTCGACCCCGAGCTCGCGCGCGAACCGGCGAACCGACGGACTGGCGTGCACAATCGCCCCGGCACCTGCCGCGCGAACCGAGCTTCCCACGGCGATTTCAGGCGCTGGTGGCGGTGCCTCGTCCTGGTCGAGGTCGGAGTCGGCCTTGGGACGACGGGTATCGACCGCTCGCACCGGCTCTGCGGCCGGTGTCCCTGCGGGAGGCTCGGCAGCGACTGCGGAAGGGGGGCCTGTCGCCTCCTCGGGCTCCGCCTCCGAAGCGCCGGCAGCGGCCTCGAGCACGACGATCACTGCCCCCTCGCCGACCTTGTCGCCCACTCTGACGGGCACACTCTTGACGGTACCAGCGTGCGTCGAGGGCACCTCCATCGAGGCCTTGTCGCTCTCGAGCGTCACCAAGGAGTCGTCGATGGCGACCTGGTCCCCTACCGCCACCAGTACTTCGATGACGTCGACCTCGTCGAAGTCACCGATATCCGGCACCTTGATCTCTACTGGTTCGACCACGCCACTACCCTTCTCTCGTTCCGTTCTCGCTGTTTCTCATGGTCGACGTCTACACGTGTGCCGGGTTGCTCTTCTCGGGGTCGATCCCGTAGCGCTCGATCGCTTCGGTGACCACTGAGCGCTCCACCACCCCGAGCTGCGCGAGCTCATAGAGAGCCGCGACAACGACATGGTGGCGATCGACCTCGAAGAACTCGCGCAGCGTCTCACGCGTATCGCTCCTGCCGAAGCCATCGGTTCCGAGCACATGGTAGGGCGCGTCGACCCACGACCGGATCTGATCCGCAAAGACCGTCATGTAGTCGGTCGCCGCAACGACCGGGCCGCTACCCTCAGCCAGCACCTCGGAAACGTACGGCACTCGCGGTTCCGCTTCCGGGTGCAGACGATTCCAACGATCACAGTCCAGCCCGTCGCGCCGCAAGAGGGTCAGGCCAGGGGCGGAAAACACGGTCGCTGGGCAGTCCCAATCCTGCTCGAGAATCTCGGCCGCCGCTTCGACCTCGCGCAGAATGGCGCCACAGCCGAGGAGGCGCACGGCGCGGGCCTTCTTCTTGCCGCGTGCCGCCCGAGCGCTACGCAGCGTGTAGATGCCGCGGCAGATGCCTGAGGCTTTGCCCTCGGGCATCGGCGGCATGACGTAGTTCTCGTTGAGAACGGTCAGGTAGTAGAAGATGTCTTCCTGCTCCTGGTACATGCGACGCAGTCCATCTTGCAGAATCACCGCGACCTCGTAGCCATAGGTCGGGTCATAGGCCTGGCAGGTTGGCACGGTGGAAGCGAGAAGGTGGCTGTGACCGTCTTCATGCTGCAATCCTTCGCCGTTCAGCGTCGTTCGCCCCGAAGTGCCACCGATGAGAAAGCCGCGCGAGCGCATGTCGGCACCCGCCCAGATGAAGTCGCCCACTCGTTGGAAGCCAAACATCGAATAGAAGATGAAGAACGGGATCATGGTGATGCCGTGGTTGGCGTACGAGGTCCCGGCTGCGATCCACGAGCACAGCGCGCCCGCTTCGTTGATGCCTTCCTGCAGGATCTGGCCGTCGCGCGCTTCCTTGTAGGGGGCGATCTGACCTGCGTCGACGGGTTCGTAGAGCTGACCGCGTGGCGAGTAGATCCCGAGCTGGCGGAACATGCCCTCCATCCCGAAGGTGCGCGCCTCATCCGCGACGATAGGCACCAGGTGCTCCTTGAGGCCTTTGTGTCGCGCGAGCAGAATGAGGGAGCGCACGAAGGTCATGGTGGTCGAGATGTCGCGCTCGCCGGAGCCCTCGGTGAGGCTCTTGAAGTAGTCGAGGTCCGGGACCTCCAGCTTCGGCGCCTCAGCCGAGCGCGCGGGCAGGTACCCACCGAGGGCCGCTCGCCGTTCCTGCATGTACTGCAACTCGGGGCTCTCGGCAGGCGGGCGGTAGAACGGTGTCTCGTCGAGCTCTTCGTCTGAGATCGGGATGTTGAGGCGATCGCGCAAGTTGCGCAGCGACTCCTCACCCATCTTCTTCTGCGAGTGGGTGATGTTCATGCCCTCACCCGATTCGCCCATGCCGTAGCCCTTGACCGTCTTGACCAGGAGCACCGTCGGCTGTCCACGATGCGCTACGGCGGCGGCGTAGGCCGAGTAGAGCTTGTGGGGGTCATGGCCACCACGGTTCAAACGCCAGATGTCCTCGTCGGTCAGGTGCGCCACCATCTCCTTGAGCTCTGGGTACTTGCCGAAGAAGTGCTCGCGCACGAAACCACCATCGCGCGACGCCTTGTAGGCCTGGTACTCGCCGTCGACCGCCTCCTCCATGCGCTGGCGCAGAAGGCCCTTGGTGTCCCGCGCGAACAGTGGGTCCCAGTACGAGCCCCAGATCACCTTGATGACGTTCCACCCGGAGCCGCGGAAGTTCGCCTCGAGCTCCTGAATGATCTTGCCGTTGCCGCGCACCGGTCCATCGAGGCGCTGCAGGTTGCAGTTGACGACGAACACCAGGTTGTCGAGCTGTTCGCGCGCGGCGAGCGAAATCGCCCCCAGCGACTCCGGTTCGTCCATCTCACCGTCGCCCATGAACGCGAACACCTTGCGGTCGCTGGCGTCTTTGAGACCCCGGTTGTCGAGGTACTTCATGAAACGCGCCTGGTAGATCGCCATCATCGGCCCCAGTCCCATCGAAACGGTCGGGAACTGCCAGAACCCCGGCATCAACCAGGGATGGGGGTACGACGACAGGCCACCCGGGCCGACCTCGCGACGGAAACGATCGAGATCTTCCTCGTCGAGGCGCCCCTCGAGAAAGGCACGGGCGTAGATTCCCGGCGACGAGTGCCCCTGAATGAGCAACAGATCGCCGCCGTGCTCCTCGGTCGGAGCACGAAAGAAATGGTTGAAGCCAACGTCGTAGATCGTTGCCGCCGAAGCGAAGCTCGCGATGTGGCCGCCGAGACCCTCGAAACGCTTGTTGGCGCGCACGACCATCGCCATCGCGTTCCAGCGGATCATCGACTGGATGCGCCACTCCAGCTCAGCATTGCCCGGTGACTTCGCACCGATGCCGGCCGGAATGGTGTTCTGGTACGCGGTGGTGGCATCGAACGGCAGGTTCGCACCTTGCTCGCGCGCTCTTCCGACCAGCGCTTCGAGCAGGAAATGCGCCCGCTCGATGCCCTCGCGCTCTAAGACCCCATCGAGCGCTCCGATCCATTCACCGGTTTCCTGGGGATCGAGGTCCGGTTCACGCGTTCCAACCAGCCAGGCCGGCCCAGGCGGCCGCTCGCCGGTACCGAGTGCGCTCTGCTTCGCTTTGTCGTCGACTGCCATCGTCTCGCTTCTCTTCTGCCAGTTGCCGCGTAACCCTCCCAAAGTAAGTCATTTCCGCGCCGTGTTCAACATGTTGAACAAGAAAGCGTTCGCCATATCGGAACGCTGTTCAGGCATCGGGACTCGCAGAACCGCCACCCTCGCGCACCAGACGTCTGAAGGTCACGAGGCCTTGAATCGAAAGTAGGAGATAGAAAACGTACAACCCCGCGGTGAGCTCGAGGCCGCGCGACAGGTAGAGCGGTATGTAGATGACGTCGACTGCGATCCAGATCCACCAACTCTCGACCCAACGCCCCATCAGATAAACGTGCGCGACGAGGCTCATGACGGTGGTCAACGCGTCCCAGAAAGGCAGCGCGCCGCCGAGCTCGACCATGAGCCAGCGCAGGAAGAAGAATGCCAGCAAGGCAACGACCAGGGTTGGCAGCACCAGGCGACCCGGCACGCGGCGCACCGGTCGCTCCTGGCGATCGGCGCCCCCGCGCATCCACAACCAGATGGCCTGCAGGCTGGTGAAGAAGTAGAACGTTTGGATGCCGACCTCGCCGTAGAGCTTCACCTGGTAGAAGACCCATCCAAAGGCAGCCACGCTGGCCAGCGCCACGAACCATCCGGCGACTTTGTTGTGCGCCAACAGCCATACCGAAACGGCGCCAGTGACCACGGCGAAAGTCTCGAGAGGGTTGGTCCACAGAAAGGAAAGCATGAGGCCCCCGACCTTACTGAACAGGCGAGTTGCCGGGTCTGTTACCGTTTGAGGTCAGAACCACTGGGTGCGGCCGCAAGCACGGCCTGAGACTCCGTTCCCGCCGCTGTTCGTACAGGCCGGTGGGTGGACGTGAGAAGCCTTGGAACCTGTCGATCGCCTCGAGTTCCGGCCAACGGCTGGCGAGGTCATCGAACCACCGGCTGATACCGGCGTAGGGAAGTGAGGTTCGGCGCCGGTCTCCAGGAAGGAATCTCCATGGCTGTCGCCGATCGTGTCCCCAACGCCTCCTCCGTCATCACCCGCGACCCGCTCCCCGCCTCGCGAAAGATCTACGTCGAAGGCTCCGATCCGTCGATCCGCGTACCGATGCGCGAGATCGAGCTGACCGCAACCACCGCCGGTCGACCCGGCGGCGACCCAAGCGACACCGAAGCGAAACCGAACCCGCCGTTCGTGGTCTATGACACCTCAGGCCCCTACACCGACCCCGAGAAGGACATCGATGTCCGCTCGGGCCTCGAGCCGATCCGCGAGACCTGGATCGAAAGACGGTGCGATACAGAAGTCCTGGCCGACATCTCATCGGCCTACGGTCGCGCCCGCGCCGCCGACACAAAACTCGACCGAGTGCGCTTTCGACGCACTCGTCCGCCGCGTCGAGCAGTGGCGGGCAAGCGCGTGACCCAGATGCACTACGCGCGGCGCGGCATCATCACCCCCGAAATGGAATTCATCGCCCTGCGCGAGAACCAGAAGCGCGAGCAGGCAGCACTCGCAGCAGCCGAGATCGGCCATCGCCATCCAGGTGAAGCGTTCGGTGCCTTGATGCCACGCGAGATCACCCCTGAGTTCGTGCGTTCAGAAGTCGCCCGCGGCCGCGCCATCATCCCCGCCAACATCAACCATCCCGAACTCGAACCGATGGCGATCGGGCGCAACTTCCTGGTCAAGATCAACGGCAACATCGGCAACTCGGCGGTGACCTCGTCGATCGAAGAAGAAGTCGAGAAGATGGTCTGGGCGATCCGCTGGGGTGCCGACACGGTGATGGACCTCTCGACCGGCAAGAACATCCACGAAACACGTGAGTGGATCCTGCGCAACGCGCCGGTACCCATCGGCACGGTGCCCATCTACCAGGCGCTCGAAAAGGTCGGTGGCGTCCCCGAGGACCTGACCTGGGACCTGTTCCGCGACACGCTCATCGAACAGGCAGAGCAGGGTGTCGACTACTTCACCATTCACGCTGGGGTGCTGTTGCGCTACGTGCCGCTGACTGCCAAGCGTCGCACGGGCATTGTCAGCCGCGGCGGTTCGATCCTGGCCAAGTGGTGCCTGGCGCATCACCAGGAGAACTTCCTCTATACCCACTGGGACGAGATCTGCGAGATCTGCGCCGCCTACGACGTTTCATTCTCGATCGGCGACGGTCTGCGCCCCGGCTCGATCGAAGACGCCAACGACGAAGCGCAGTTCGGCGAGCTCAAAACGCAAGGCGAGCTCACGCGCAGAGCCTGGGAGTACGACGTCCAGGTGATGAACGAAGGTCCTGGTCACGTGCCGATGCACATGATCAAGGAGAACATGGAGAAGCAGCTCGAGTGGTGCGACGAGGCGCCCTTCTACACCCTGGGCCCCTTGACCACCGACGTGGCACCGGGCTACGACCACATCACCTCGGCGATCGGCGCCGCGATGATCGGTTGGTTCGGTACCGCCATGCTCTGTTACGTGACCCCGAAGGAACACCTCGGTCTACCCGACCGCGAAGACGTAAAGGTCGGGGTCATCGCCTACAAGGTCGCCGCCCACGCTGCTGATCTCGCCAAGGGGCATCCGGCCGCTCAGGCGCGCGACAACGCCCTTTCCAAGGCGCGCTTCGAGTTCCGCTGGGAAGACCAGTTCAACCTGTCGCTCGACCCCGACACGGCGCGCAAGTACCACGACGCCACCCTGCCCCAGGAGTCGGCCAAGGTGGCTCACTTCTGTTCGATGTGCGGCCCGAAGTTCTGCTCGATGGAAATCACCCAGCAGATCCGTGACTACGCCAAGGAACAGGGCCTCGACGCGACGTCACCCGAGGGCGCCCGAGAGATCGTGCAGCTCGGCCTGAAGAAGAAGAGTGCCGAGTTTCGCAAAGGAGGCGGCAAGATCTATTCCTAGACGCACCGCGAGGATTCGGTCGCAACCCAAACCCAACGACCACCAACACCATGCCCCACTACCCGTCGTTTCGGATCGCCAGCCAGGGGTCAACCGATGCGGCGCGTTTGGCGGGCAGATACGCCGCCAGCACGCCGGCAACCAGCAGCACGATGGTGGCGGTCCCAAAGGCCGCCGGGTCACGCGGGTTGAGACCGTAGAGCTGGCTCGCCAACAGGCGAGAAAGAAGAAGTGCTCCCACCAGGCCGAGCACGAGACCCACTGCCGTCAGCACCATGCCGTCACGCATTGCCCACCTCAGAATCGCCGGCCGATCCGAGCCCAGCGCCATCCGAATGCCGATCTCGCGTCGTCTCTGGCTGACACTGAAGCTCAAGACCCCGTACAGCCCGACTGCTGCCAGCAACAGAGCGAACAGCCCGAAGCCGCCCAGGAACTGAGCGCCAGTGCGTACCGGGAACAAGGCCATCGACAGTTGTTGATCAATCGAACGCAGGTTGTTGACCGCCATGCCGGGTGCCAGGCGCCCGACTTCGGTGCGTAGGGCCGCTGCGAGAGCCATAGGGTCGCCGTCGGTCGCCAAGACGACCTCCATCGCTGGTTCGTAGTACTGCCCTGCAGGAACCCACAGGTAGGGCTCGGGATCCTGGCCGAGGCCCTTCCACTTGACGTCTTGCGCAACCCCGATGACCTCCCAGGTCTGCCGATTCATGCGCACCCGACCTCCGAGAGGTTCACGACCATCCCAGTAGCGCTTGGCCATCGCCTCGGAGACCACGAGAACCGGATGGGAATCGGCGGTATCGGTCTCGCGAAAACCCCGGCCAGCAATCAACGGGATGTCGAGCACCTCGAAGTAGCCAGGGTGGACGACGTTGTAGTCCGGGTTCATGCGCTCGTCCGGAGCCTCCTCATAACCCTCGACAGAGAGGCCGTTCTGCTGCGAGCTACCGAGGGTGAAGGGTGTGACCTCTCCAAAGCTCACCTCACGAACACCTGGGGCATTCGAGAGCGCCAGATCGAGCTGCTCGTAGAAGGACCTCGTCTCGGTCTCCGACATACCTGCCAACGAAGGATCGAGGCTCGCCACGAGGACCCCAGAGGTGGCAAAGCCCGGATCGATGGTGCGGGCCTGGCCGAGGGCGCGCAGGAAGAGCGCCGAGCCCACCAGCAGGAGGAGTGAGAGCGCCACTTGTGCCACCACCAACATGCGGCTGGCGCTCCAGGACATGCCGAGGAAACGACGCCCCGGCTCCGAGATCGCGCCGTCCGAGCGCAGGCCGAGCGACAGTTTCGTTCGGCTGGCGCGCAGCGCGGGAAAGAGGCCGAAGACGACCGCCGTTGCCACCGTGAGCGCGAAGGTAAACAGCACAACGCTTACATCGGGCTCGAAGTCGAAGCGCAGCGGTATACCGACGTCTGGAATCAACCGCGGCAACAGGCGCGATCCGGCAAAGGTCAGAACCAGCCCGAAGGCGCCGCCGAGAAGACCCAGAACCAGCGACTCGGTCAACAGCTGGCGGATCAGCTGCCAGCGGCTGGCGCCAGTCGCCAAACGCACATTCATCTCGGCGCGCCGTGACAGAGAGCGCGCCAGCAGGAGGTTGGCAACGTTGCCGCAAGCAACCAGCAGGACAATGGCCACCATCACCAACATCGTCGCACTCGAACCGACGACCATGCCCCTGGCCTCGGGCGAGCCGGTGACGGCGGAATCGGCGATCGGCAGTGTGGTGAACCCAAACGACCCTTCTTCCCAACCGTGCTCTTCCCTGAGGCTGGCTGCCATGGCATCCATCGCCGCCGAGGCCTGCTCGACGGAGACGCCGTCGCGCAGGCGACCGGTCGTCAGAAACAACCACCCCGACCCGCGGCTGTCGAGGGCGCCCTGGGCCGGCGCCACCACCGGCTCCATTGCCAGCGGAACCCAGAGATCAACATCGGCCACCACCAGAGTGCCCACGAAGCCAGGAGGAGCCACTCCGATGATCGTGAAGGCGCTCCCGTTGAGCAGGAACTCTCGGCCGACGACATCGGTCGCGCCACCCCAACGCTCCTGCCAGGCAGAATGGCTGAGAACCGCGACCGGATGACCTCCTCGCACGACGTCGTCGCTTGCCGCCAGCGGCCGACCGAGCACCGCACCGACCCCGAGGACGTCGAAGTAGTTGCCACCCACGATGGCCGCCGTGGCGCGCTCAGACGACCCGCCAGAGGAAATGTCGACCGGGCGAAGGTTGCCGGTCGTAAAGCCCGAAAACACAGTGTTGTTGTCTCGAACGTCGACGTAGTTCGGGTAGGAGAAGCTGGCATACGGGAAGCTGGCCCCCGACTGGTAGACCCGCACCAGTTCTTCAGGCTTCTCGACCGGAATCGTTGGCGTGAGCAGCTTGCTGGTTACCGAAAAAACCATTCCGTTCAGACCAATGGCGAGGCCGATGCAGAGAATGACGGTTGCGGTGAGGGTCGGGTTGCGGCGCAGCATACGCATTGCATAGCTCCAGTCCTGGCCGAATCGATCCATGGCGGAGGCTCCTTGTCACCCATGTCTGAGGGTCAGCGATTCCTGTTTGGGGAGAGTCAGTCTTTCCTTACGAGATGGCCGGCCCTCTTGTTTCCGGTGTTGTGTGAGACCCCATCGGGCTATGCTCTCGCCTAGCGGAGCCGAGCGGCGCGAGAGGCTCTCGATTCGAGGTGTACCGCGGCTCCTGGGCCGTGAATACCGGCACCCGTTCGCCCGTACCAGCGGCGGCTTTCCCAGTTGACAGCAGAGCGCCCGCGCCTCTTCTAACCCTGGACTACTCTCTTTGCACCTACCGGCACGACCGCCATGAACCTCCGCGACATTTTTGATCTCCTGCGCCTCGAACTCCTCGGCGGCCTGCGTGAGCGTTCGATCGTCATCAACAGCATCCTGGTGCCGGTCCTCTTGTATCCGGCGATCATCTTCGCGATGTTGACTCTCATGACCTTCGTCGACGCGCAGACCGAGCGCTTCGAGTCGCGGGTCGAGGTTGTCGGTGAAGGCCCGGCAACCCAAGAGGTCATCGAGCGTCTCGCGGCCCGCGACAACGTCACCGTCACCCAGATCGAAGCGGGGAGCGAGACGGCGAGCTCGGCTACTGCGCGCCTCGAGTTGGGCAGCATCGACGCTCTACTCGAAGTTCGCCCGGCCGGAGAGCGCGCGTCGCCGGATCGCATCGCCAACGATGCCGACTTCGCACTCACGGTCGTGACCTCGCGCGACCGCAGCTCGACCGCAGCCGCCCGGGTGCGGAGCGCTATCGAGGAACACCGCCGCGAACGCATCGACCACGAGGCGCGCACTCGCGGTGTCCCGGCCGACCAGTGGCAAGTCTTCTCGATCGAAGAGAACAACCTGGCAACCGGTCGGCAAATGGGGGCCTTCGTCCTCAGTTTGCTGATCCCGCTCACTCTCACCGTGATGATTGCCGCCGGTTGCTTCTATCCGGCCGTCGGCGCGACCGCCGGTGAGCGCGAGCGGGGGACCTGGGAGACCACTCTCAGCCTGGCGACCGCACGATCAAACGTCGTCGTCGCCAAGTACCTCTACGTCGTAGTTTTCGGGTGTCTGGCCGGGTTCCTCAACGTCGTTGCCCTCCTGGTCAGCGCCCGGGGCATCCTGGCAGGAATGACCCGAGACGCTCCGGTCGAGGTCTCGCTGCCGCTCTCGACCCTGCCGGTTCTTCTGGTGTGCTCGGTTCTCCTGGCTACCATGCTGGCCGCCGGAATGATGATCTTCGCCAGCTTCGCACGCACCTTCAAGGAAGGTCAGGCAATGGTCACGCCGTTCTACATACTTTCGATCGTGCCCGTCATGGCGATGGTTGACGAGGGGCTACGCCTCACCGAGAAAACCGCCCTGGTGCCTTTTCTCAATACCGCGCTTCTCATGCGCGACGCCTTCCAGGGCCAGGTTGCCGCCGTGCCTGTGCTGATCACCCTGGTCGTCTCGGCTGTAGTGGTTGCGCTCCTCTTGTTCATCGCTTCGCGCATTCTCGCCTACGAAGACATCCTGACCGGCACCTACGATGGCAAGTTCACCCAGTTCATACGCCAGCGCCTGTTCGCTAAAGGCGCCTGAGGAGATCGGAGACCGGATGACGATCCCAGTCGAAGTTTCGAACCTCACCAAGACCTACTACGACGAAGGACGCGGCGAGGTCCATGCCGTCGCCGGTATCGACTTCGGATGCCGCACTGGAGAGATCTTCGGCCTGTTGGGTGCCAACGGCGCCGGTAAGACCACGACGCTGCGCATGCTCGCCACCATTCTCGAGCCCAGCGCCGGCAGCGCCGCAATCATGGGTCACGACGTGCAGGCCGAGCCTGAGGCTGTGCGCCGCAATCTCGGCTTCTACTCCGCCAGTACCGCCCTCTACCCGCGCCTGACCGGGCGCGAGACTCTCGACCTCTTCGTGCGGGTGAACAAGTACCCCCGCGAGCGCGTCAAAGAGCGAGTCGACGAGCTGGTCGAACGATTCGGTATCGAGGAGTACGCCGACGCGCGGGTCGAGAAGCTCTCCTCAGGTATGAAGCAGAAGGTCTCGATGGCGCGCACCGTCGCCCATGACCCACCGGTCTTGATCTTCGATGAACCCACTGTCGGGCTCGACGTCATCAACGCCCTCGACCTGCAGGAGACCATTAGCGGCCTTCGCGACGAAGGCAAGACGATCATCTTCTCGACCCACATCATGAGCGAGGCCGAGCGCCTCTGTGACCGCATCGCGATCATCCATCGTGGCCACATTCACGCCTGCGACACGCTCGAGGGTCTACGGGCCCAGACTGGTCAGCACTACCTCGAGGACATTTTCGTGCACTTCGTCGAGACCGCACAGCGTGAAGAGTCCGGCCCGAAGGGGACAGCAACCTCGTGAGCCGACCGGGAGGAGGAGGCTTCGGCGGCACGACCGTCGACCGCAGAACGGTGGCGACCCTCTTGCGCCATGAGCTTCGCATGCTCATACGTTCAGGTCGCACGGTCCTGATCTCGATCGTTGTGCCGATTCTGATCCTGCCGGCGATGTTCTGGCTGCAGACCCGGTCGATGGAACGGCAGGTGGAGCGAAGTGCAAGGGGCGCCTACCAGTTCGCTGTCACCGGAAGCCAGACCGCCGACGCCGTTCTCTGGATCGAACGCGCAACCATCCTCGGCGAGGAGCAGACGGCGAGCGCTGCTCGGTCAATGCCTGGCCAACCGACGGCCGATCGCGCCACCTTCGAGCGAGTCGCCGTCGAAGGCGATCACCGGCGGGCCTACGACGACGGAGAAATCGACTTCTGGATCGAGACGACGACTCTCGGCGCCCTGCGCGCCGAAGCGACTGAGCAAGCTGACGACGGCAGCAGCCACGAAAAGGACGCAGAAGAGAGCAGCCAGGAGAGCGACGAGAGTGAGCTCCCCGATGAAACCCCCGTCTTGCGTTTCAACCTGCGCGGCGACGTCAGTTCATCGCAAAGCGGCGTGCAGATCCTCCGCAGGCGGCTCTCCGAGGTGCGCTCTTCGCTGCGCGCGGACCGTCTCGCTGCGGCGGGACTCGACCTGCGCGGGTCGCTACCGTTCGAGTTCTCCCAGGTCGACCTGGCCAGGGCCGAAGAGGCGAGCGGTCTCCTGCTCGGCCGGTTCCTCACCAGCATTCTCCTGATGATGTTGATCTCGGGCGGTTCGATCGTCGCGATGGACAGCCTGGCCGGCGAGAAGGAACGCGGCACCCTGGAGACGCTTCTCACGTCGGCTGCCAGCCGTACCGAGATCGTCTCGGCAAAGAGCCTGGCGATTCTGTTGGTCGCCCTCTTCATCGCCACCGTCCAGGCCGCCAACCTCTTGATCTGGGTAGGACTCGGCATGCTGCCCCTTCCCCCAGGCATGGAGTTCTCGGTCTCGCCCATGCAAGCCGTCTTGCTCGGGGTGCTCTTTCTGCCCTTGGCAGCCCTGGTCGCCAGCACCCTGCTCCTGGTTTCGGGCCGAGCCCGGACCTATCGCGAAGCCCAGCTGTTCTTCTTCCCGGTGTTTCTAGTGCTCTTGTTGCCCAGTCTGGTGACCGTCTTGCCGGCGCTCGAGCTGCGCTCGGCAATGGTTCTGGTGCCGATCTCGAACCTCGCCCTGGCGGTCAAGTCACTCCTCGCTGGCACGCCAGACTGGCCGATGACGGCGATCGCGTGGCTGGTCAACGCCGCCGTGGCAGCGGTGGTCGGCACTGTGACGCTCAAGTCGCTGACCAGCGAGCGCCTGATCACCACCAACGATCGCGACGAGGCAGATCTGGTGCGCGGTTCGGAGCTGCTCGGCCGGCACGTCGTCCGGCTGTTCCTGGTTGCCGGGGCGATCTACTTTGTCACCCAGCTCTTCTTCAGCGAAGAAACCGACCTGCGCTTCATGTTGCTGGTCAACATGACGATCATTTCGGTCCTGCCACTAGTGGTCGCGAGCCGCTACCGCATCGCATGGCCGGAACTCCTGTCACTGCGCTCGCCTCGCCACCTGGTGTGGCTCGGCGTTGTGCTCGCTGCGCCCTTCGGGGTCTTCGCACTCTCGGTGGTCGCTAACGCCTGGTCGTCGTTTCTCGGAGTTTCCGACTCCTGGCTCGAGCAGTTCACCCGCGCGCTGTTGCCCGAACGCTACGGCTTGTTGACCCTGATCTTCTTCATCGCCGTGGTGCCGGCCATCTTGGAGGAACTGGCCTTCCGGGGTGTTCTTCTGCACGGCATCAGGCAACGCTTCGGTCCCCTCGCAACGATTCTGTTGACCGGCATCATGTTCGGTTTCTTTCATGTGACGTTGATGCGCATCGTGCCCACCGCCGTGCTCGGATTTCTGCTCGCCTGGCTGGTCCTTCGAACCGGCTCGATCTATCCCGCGATCATCTGGCACTTCCTCAACAACGCCACCGCGGTGCTCGCCGATCGGCTCGGTGGTGACAGAGAATTCACCTCGATGCATGTCGCCGGTGCCTGGGTGCCGTTCCTGGTCGGCCTGTCGATCATCTGGTTCGCCACCCGCAAAGACCCTCGTTCGCTGGGCTCCGACGGAAACGGCGACCTCATGCCTCAGTCGTTGAGTTCGTAGCGCATGATCGCACCGTGGGGGCTCGTTCGATCGCGCTCGAGGCCGTAGACCGGACCGAGCGGGCCACGCGCTTGGCCGAACAGCCCTTCGATTTCAGCCACCAGACCAGCGTCGATCGGCGCTTCGAGCGCTCTTCGGTTGGCGGCGAAGCGTTGCGGCTCTTGTTGCCCAACGATCACCGCTCGAACGGCCTGGCGCTCGAGGACCGAACGAATCGCCAGGGTCGCCAGGTCGACTTCTGGGCACTCCTGGGCCAGCCGAACCGACGCCCGCCGCAGCCGTTCCTGAAAGCGCTCCCAGCCGCCGGCCTCTTCGATGATCAAGCGATACTTCACCAGCGAACGGTTCGCGAGGTCTCGGAAGCCCGGGTCAGGCTCTCCCTGCCAGCGCTCGGCGAGGAAGCCCCCGGCCAACACGCCATAGGGCAGGATGTGGATACCTGACTGCCGGCACAGAGCAGCCAAGCACAGAGCGGGACGCTGGTCCAGCAATGAGTACTGCACCTGAACGGTGGCGACGTCGAGGCCCGCGTCCAGGAGTTCCTGGAGGTGCGCCGCGTCGTAGTTGGTGACTCCCGCCAGCCGCACCTTGCCCGCTTGCCGTAGGTCGTTGAGCCAGCCGTAGGCCTCGACGTGCCCTGGAATCGCGAAATCCCACCAGTGAAGCTGGACCAGGTCGATGCGTTCCACCGCCAAGCGCCGGAGCGAGCGATCAACGATGCGCTCGACGTAGGCGCGATCGAGGGTCGGCAGTCGCGAAAGATCGGGAACCAGCTTGGTGTGGACCTGTAGAGCGTCGGGGTCTGGGCCGAGGCGGCGCCGCAGATGACCGAGCAGCTCTTCGACCCCCGTGTAGATGTCGGCGCAGTCGAAGGTCGTTGCCCCCTGATGGGCGAGCTTCTCGAGGGCACGCAGGCGTTCGGCACTGGTCGCCGGTCGAGGATCGCGCGCGTGTCCGGCAGACCACTGCCAGCCGCCGCAGATCAGCCGACAGATCGAGTAGCCGGACACCAGCTCAACCCGCAACGACAGAACTTCGGCGTTCAATCGCCCCCCGGAGACGAAAGCGGCACGACGGTCGTCTCGGCGTGGCTGAACGTGCGCTCGCCGACGCGTTCGACCTTGAACCGCGCGCCGCAGTTCGGATCAGGGCAGGCGATGAGCGCGTCGGTCGTCATCCAGTCGTTGGCGTCTGTCAAGCGCTGTTTGGCCGGCAGGAGAGGCAGGAGCGCAGCCAACGCGTACATCGAAAAGGGCTGTTCAGCGGGAAAGCGCAGGTTCTCCCCTTCGACCAGAAACCAGTCACCCACCCGGTGCGAGCACACCATCGGCCGTTCCCCTTCGACGACCTCGACGCGCAGGTCGTAGAGCGTGAAGAGATCGCCAGGCTTCTCTGTGCTCACGTCCGATCCCCGACAACGCCGCGGGCGCGCAGCGCGGCGATTTCGGTGCTCGAGAGCTCGAGCTCGGCCTCGAGGACGGCATCGGTGTGCTCGCCGAGACGCGGCGCAGCCTCGATCTCCACCTGGCTCTCTGACATTCGAAACGGTGACCCGAGGAGTCGCAGGGTTCCGAGCTCAGGATGTTCGAACGATGTGATGAAGCCGCGCTCCTCGAGATGGGGGTCGTTGAACAGATCGAGGCTGTCGAACACCGCACTCGCCGGTACACCTGCTTCGGCGAGGATTCGCATCGCAGAGTGCTTGTCGTGTTGGGCGGCGAACTCCGTCAACGCGGCGCGTAGCGGCTCGGCGTTCTCGAGGCGTTTCCTCGCGGTCTCGAAGCGCGGGTCATCTCTCCACTCGGGGTGGCCAATCGCAGCGCACAGATCCTGCCACATGCGTTCGGTCACCACCATGATGTAGACGTAGTCGTTGGTGCCGAAAGGTCGAGTGGGATAGAGATCGATCAGCGGGCCATACCCGGTGCCCATGCGTCGCGCCGCCTGGGTGCCGAACCGGGACCCCATCGCGATGGCGGTGCGCATGAAGTAGGTCATCGCCTCCTGCATCGAGATCTCGATGTGCTGTCCCTTCCCGGTGCGCAGCCGCTGCGCCCAGGCGGCGGTGATCGCGAGCGCCATCTGGACTCCGGTTCCCGAATCGCCGGTCGTCGGTCCGGGTCGCATGGGTGGGCCGTCTTCGAGGCCGGTCACCGACAGCGCACCGGCGGCGGCCTGAGCGACCGAGTCGAAGCACTTGTAGCGGGAGTAGGGTCCATCGGCGCCGAAACCGCGAATCGATGCGTAGATCACCTCGGGGTGGGCCCCGCGAACCTCTTCGTAGCCGAGGGCTAGTTTCTCGGTGACCCCCGGGCCGAAGTTCTCGACCAGAACGTCGAAGCGCGGCAGCATACGCAGCAAAAGGTCACGCCCTTCCGGTTGGTCGAGGGCGAGGGTGACGCTGCGCTTGTTGGCGTTCCAGTACAGAAAGTACTCCGAGTCCTCGAACTCGAAGTCTGCGGCGATGCTCCGTCCCGGGTCGCCTGTGCCCGGGCGCTCGATCTTCACCACGTCGGCGCCGAGCCAGGCGAGGGCCTGGGTGCAGGCTGTGCCTGATTCGTACTGCGTCAGATCGAGGATTCGGAGGCCATCCAGAGCGGCGGGCATGAGCGGCAGCGTACCGTAAACCATGCCGCGCGCCGGCTCGCTGCGCAGTGACATGATCACCTCCTCATGCCCTCCCCGCACCTCAGGTTCTACGGTGGCGCCGCCGGCGCTCTCCTGCCGATCTTCGTTTTTCTGGCTGGCGTTGCCTGGCTGGCGCTCGGCGGAGCGCCCGATGAACGCGGCTTCTGGCCAGTGCTCGTCGCCGCGCTCGGCTGTGGCCTCATCCTGGCGCGCGACCGCGCCGCCTGGTGTGAGGTCGTGCTTGCCGGCATGAGCCAGAGGCTGGTCGCGCTGATGATTCTGGCGTGGCTCCTGGCGGGAATCCTGGCCGAGCTCCTGGCCGCCAGTGGGCTCGTCGACGCGCTGGTGGCGGTCGCCGACCGCGCCCATCTCGGAGGCGGAGGGTTCGTGCTCGCCGCGTTTCTGGCCAGTTCGGTGCTCTCTACCGCCATCGGCACGAGTCTCGGCACCCTCATCCTGACCGTTCCGCTGCTCTACCCCGCCGGCACGGCGCTCGGCGGCGAGCCTGTGATGCTCGCGGGAGCCCTCCTGGCCGGTGCGACGTTCGGCGACAATATTTCGCCGGTCTCGGACACGACGATTGCCTCGGCGTCGACCCAGGGAGCCGAAATGGGACAGGTGGTACGCACCCGCCTGCGCTACGCGCTACCCGCAGCCGCGATCGCCGCCCTGGTCTATGGCTTTGCCGGCGGCGCCGCGCAGAGTTCCTCGTTCTACGACGAAGCGCTCTTGCCCGCCCTCGAGCCGAGCGCACTTTTGATGCTGCTCGTCCCCGCCTTGATCGTCGGGCTCCTGTTGCTTGGTCGCCATCTCGTCGAAGGCCTCCTTCTCGGCACGCTCGCTGCTGCTCTCCTCGGAATCGCTCTCGGTCGTTTCGGCCGGACAGAACTCATCTTTCTCGACCGCGACAACTTCATTGCCCGCGGGCTCTTGTCTGCCGGTCTCGAACGCGGCGTTGGCATTTCGATCTTCACCCTGCTTCTCATGGGACTGGTCGCCACGCTCACCGCAACGGACTTCGCGGACAAGCTTTTTGCCGCCACAGAGGAGCGGGCGAACAGCCCGCGCAGTGCGGAAGGCTGGATCGCCGTGGTGACCTCAATCGTCGTCCTCCTTACGACCCACGCCGCCGTCACCCTGTTGGCCGTCGGTCCCTTCGCGCGTCGGATCGGCGAAGCGCAGGCGGTGGTTGCCACCCGGCGAGCCAACCTGCTCGACCTGGTGGTTTCGATCTGGCCGTTCCTCCTGCCCTGGTTCATCCCCACCATCCTGGCGGCCGGATTGACGGCCGGAACGTCCGCTGCGCCGCGGCTCGGCGCGCTCGAGATCGGTCTCCACAACGTGCACTCGTGGGCCCTCCTGGCCATTCTTCTAGTGGCGATCACGACCGGTTGGGGAAGAGGGGCTCGACAGACCGGCTGAGGGCGTGAAACAAGTGGGGACCTGGCCACCGTAGGCGACGATAGAATGGAGGGCGGACCTCAGAATCAGACCCCAGGTGAAGTGGACTGCGAAGTGAAACTACCTTCCGCCTGCTGATCGCTCATGCACGAAGACCGGACATTTCCCGCCATCGACATCCCCAGGATCGAGATCCATCCCATCCAGGCGCTACGGGAGGCTGCCGCACTCCTGGGCAAGCAGTACTGGCTCTTTGTGCTGATTTGCTTCCTGGGCATGCTGATCGGCGGCGTGGTCCCGTTCGGCATTCTCATGGGGCCCATGATGGCCGGCATCTTTTTGTGCTTCATCAGGCGCGAAGAAGGCGAGCCGGTCACGATCGACCTTCTCTTTCGCGGCTTCGACTTCTTCGTCGAGTCTCTGATCGCGACCCTCTTGACGATGGCGGCGACGCTGGTCGGAGCACTCCCTCTAATGATCGCGGGGATGGTCATGTTCGCCGGCATCGCAGCGACCTCGGTCGGCGCTGCCACCAGCGGTTCGGATGCCGCGGCAGCGACGGTGGTCACCAGTGGGGTTGGTGCGACAACCGTTGCGGTTGCCTGCCTGATCGCCTTTTCGGTGCTGATCATGTTCGCCGTGGTTTGCCTTTTGACCTTCACCATCCCGCTTGTCGTCGACCAGCGCATGAAGGCCTTCGATGCGGTCTTGACCAGCTACGAAGCGGTGCGCATCAACTTCGGGGGCGTGTTCCTGCTGACGATCTTCCTCGGCGTCATCAATATCGTCGCGACTCTGTTCTGCTACGTCCCCTCGCTGCTGGTCATGCCGCTCAGCCTCGGGGCAATCTTCGTTGTCTACCGACGGCTCTTCCCGGACAGCCAGTTGACATTCGACGATGAGGGCATGCCCGTTCGACCCGGGGTCGGCGTGCCGGCCTAGCGCTTCCGAGGTCGCCCTAGGGTGACTCCCAGACCCCGCAACTCTCGCCACTACCGATGGGCGAACCGTCGGGCGCTATGGGCGGCGGCGGTAGCTCGAATGCGAGCGGATCGTTAAAGAAGCGCTCGAGGGTCCAGGCTGCGGCCGATCGGTGCGCGCCCTCTTCGGCCGAGGGGCGCTCGCTCTTGAGCCGTTCGGCGAGTGCGGTCAATTCGTCGTAGGCGATGGCACGAGCCTCGGCCGAGGCACGGTCCGAAACCGCCAGGTTCATCAGATGACGCAGGGCCACCGCGTCGACCACCCGGCCAACGGCACCTTCGAGGCCGTCACCGTGATTGCCGTCCCAGGTTACCAGGAGCAACGCATCGATCACCTCGGTAAGGTCCGGCTGGTTCTCGTCGCGGGCGTTCTGGACCACCAGGCGAGAAGCCCTCTCGGGGTGGAGAAGCAACCCGACGGTCATCTCGGCCGCCACCTCGGCGGCGGCAAGAGGATCGAAGGTCACCCCGGTTCTGGTAGGCAGGTGCTCGCGCCCCCGACCGAGACCCGCGGCCGGCGGCGGTATCGAGGCCAACACACTCTCGGGCAAAGCCAGCCTATCCGGAGCGATGGTCGCTAAGACAGAATCGAGGGCGCGCCGTTGCACCGCAGGCTCGAGAGCCGCCGTCGGAACCTGGCCGTCGCCGCGCACGGCGTAGGTGTAGTCGAGCCCGCCCACCATCTTGGTTGCCGCCTCAACCTGGTAACGGTGGAAAAGGTAGAGCGGAGTCAACACGGCGTCGAGGTTCGAGAGCGGAACACCGTTTCTGATGTTGCGCTCCCCAAACCGCGACAGCGCCAACTCGCGCACCGCCATCATGCGCTCGAGCTCTTCGGCCGCGTCGGTGCCGTTGTCCCACAGGTGGGCCCGCGGATGGGCGCCGCCCAGCGGGCGGGCATCCTGGTCGGAGAGAAACGACCAGCCGTTCTCGCGCGTTTCAGCGAGGAGCTGCTCGAGGGCGGCTTGCTCATCGGTTCCCGGCGGAAAGACTTCATAGCCGTAGCGAACCGCATAGGCGTCCCACTCGCCGATGCCGGTGTCGTAGGCGGCGGCGGCGGAGATCTCGCCGTTGTCGTCAATCTCGAACAAAGGGTGTGGATAGTCCATCACCGAGGCGCGCCCATCGACGCTCGAGGTGTAGTTGTGCACCAGGCCAATCGTGTGACCGACCTCGTGCGCCGAGAGCTGGCGCAGTCTCGCGAGCGCCAGCTCCTCTATGGCGGACGGCACCGTCTCTCCGTCCTCGTAGGGAGCCAGAAGTGCCTCGGCAATCAGATAGTCCTGGCGCACCCGCAGCGATCCGAGAGTCACTTTGCCCTTTAGAATCTCGCCGGTGCGCGGGTCGACTACCGCGCCGCCGTAAGACCACCCACGGGTCGAACGATGCACCCACTGGATGAGGTTGTACTGGAGATCGAGCGGGTTCGCGTCTTCGGGCAACATCTTGACGATGAACCCATTCTCGAAGCCGGCGGCTTCGAACGCCTGGTTCCACCACCGCGCTCCGTCAAGCAGCGCCGAACGAATCGGCTCTGGAGTTCCCGGATCGAGCCAGTACACGATCGGCTCGACCGGCTCGGAGACCGCGGCGCCCGGGTCCTTCTTCTCGAGACGATGGCGAATGACGTAGCGCTGCTCGATCGGCTGTGAGATCGGCGTCGCGTAGTCGAAGAACGACTGCGAGATGTAGCCGGAGCGCGGGTCCCACACCCGCGGCTGGTAGCCGTCGTCGGGCAGCTCGACGAACGAGTGGTGCTGACGCACCGTGACACTGGTCGGGTCGGGAGCGACCGAGCGCAGCCAGCGGCCCTCTCCGCTACCGGTGAAGGTGAGCGTCGCTTCGAGCTCGGTGTTCTTCGCGAAACTACCGGTGTACTCGAGGTAGGGCGCCGAGCGACTGGCGTCGAGGCTGTACTTACCCTCTCCGGTGGCATCGAGAGTGGCTGCTACGCCATGCGCGTCGCGCAGAAGAAACGGAGTGACATCGAAGAGCACTTTGCCGTCTTTCTCCCCGACGACTTCGAAGCCAAAGAGCACCGACTCAGCAAAGGCCTCGCGCACCGCCCGGCGCTCGGCGGCGCTGTCCGAGTTGGCGCGATAGCGCGTATTGCGCTCGACCAGCAGAACTCGATTGCCCACCCGTCGTAGATCGACCAACCGTGATCCGCCGAGCTGGCCGCGGTCGAGGCCAATGTCGTTCGAGCCGACGCCGGCAGAGAGACCGCTGACGTAGAGGAACTCTTCGTCGAACAGGTCCGTGGCGAGAAGCACCTTGCCCTTTCGCTCGTCCCAGTAGAGATCGAAGAAGCCCGGCCAGTGCTCGCTGCCCTCGGTCGCTTCGGCGAAGGCTCGGCTGGCCTGACGGGAAGGCTCGCCTTCCGCCACACTGTCGGTAGCGAGAGCCTCAGTCGGAGGGCTTTCTTGGGTCGCACTGGTTGTGCCCAGCGAGGCGCAGCCCAGAGTTGCCAGGAGAAGAGTCGCCAGGAGGAGAAAGAGCAGGGAGACATCGAGCAGACGGGTGGCAGAATGGTTCAGAGCCATGACCAAAGACCTCGTTAGGGACCGGCGGGCCCCGCTGTTGAAGGCCGCGCCAGGCGGCGCGGCAATCGCGGCCGTTTAAAAGGACGCGAACCCCCATTCGGGGGCTCTTAGGAAAAGGACGTTCAAGTTCAGATTGCGGCCATCTTAGTCCGAGCCCTCGCGCACGCTCCAGCGTTCGACCGCTCCCCCGCTCAGGCTCCGCTGCTCGCGGCACCACCGTGGCGCGCAACGATTTCGAGCCACTCCCCGCCCCACCGGTCGGCTTTGGTCGGCCCAATGCCAGGAATGCGGAGGAGGGCGTCCGGGTGGCTGGGCTGAGCCGCCGCCAGCGCAACGAGGCTTTTGTCGTGCAGGATGGTAAAGGCCGGGACCTTGCGCCGGCGAGCCTCTGCCAACCGCCACTCGCGCAGGGCGTCGACCAGCGCCTCTGGTGCGTCTGCACCAACCAGAGCGAGCTTCTTGCCGGCACCTTTCGCCCGCGAGCGGCGCCTGCCTCCCGAGCGGCGGCTCTTCTTGGCGGTCTCATCGGGAAAGGCGTCCTCGGGAAGGCGAATGGCTGCCAGGACGGCATCGAGGCCGGCTGCGCCTGAGTCCGCCGCAAAGGCGTCGTTCCCCCCTCGCCGGCTGCTCCAGAGACGCTTGATCCGCGACCCGAGGCGGGCGCGCTTGTACTCGATCTTGCGCCCGTCTTTTTCGAACGAGTCGACATCGACCAGGACCAGACCGGCGCGCGCGAGACCACCCAGGAGGTCCTCGAAGTCGCCGCGATCAGTCGTGGCGTGGATGCCGTGGACGTCTTTGAACAGACGCCCGGTGCCCTGACCGCGGCGCGCCTTCTCGAGCTCCACAAGAATGGTCTTCATCACCTGGACCTCGTCACTGTGCGGAGCACGTGACCCCAGGGCCAGTGCCTCGTCTGGGGCACAAACGTCACACTGCCCGCAGGCGCGACCGTCGTCTTCCTGGTCGCCAAAGTGACGCACCAGCGACAGCATTCTGCAGGCATGCCCCTGTGCGAAGCGACACATGTCCTCGAGCTGAGCGGTGCGATGGTCGCGTTGCGCAACGTAGGGTTGCCACCAGTTCTGGTGGCCCTGGCGGAGGTTCTCCTCGGGATCGACCAGCGCGCCGCCGTGGATCCACAGCTTCTCGACCGACGGTCGCATGACCTCGTCGTCGAGGTCGAGCATCGCCCCTACTTCGTCGATCGTGCGCGGGTCTTTCCCGAGCGCACGCCAGATCTGAGCCAGCACTTTCGGGTGCGGGTAGTCGCGGCCGTGGAAGAACTCGTGCGTGCGGCGGTCGGCCCACGACCAGAGCAGGAAGGCGCGGGAGCTCCGACCGTCGCGCCCGGCCCTGCCGATCTCCTGGTAGTAGCCCTCGAGGGTGCCGGGCAGGGCGGTATGAACGACCGAGCGCACATTGTGCTTGTCGATTCCCATGCCGAAGGCGATCGTGGCGACCACTACATCGACGTCTCCTTCGAGGAAGCGCTTCTGTACCTCGTCGCGACGCGCCGAGGGCAACCCCGCGTGGTAGGCCTCGGCACCGAACTCGCCCTCGAGAACCGACGCGATGTTCTCGGACTCCTTGCGGGTCGGAGCGTAGACAATCGCCGGCCGGCGTTCCGAGGCCGCCAAGAGGCGGGCGACCACTGCTGCCCGCGCCCCCGGACGGATTTCTGCCACCTCGATGGCAATGTTGTCGCGCCGGAAACCATGGATGTGAAGGGCAGGCTTCAGGAGGCCCAGCTGCTCGGCAATGTCGCGCTGAACCCGCGGGGTCGCAGTCGCAGTAAGCGCGATCACTGGCGCCGGGCGAAGCGCCGGCAGCCGTTCTCCGAGCAGGCGATAGTCCGGCCGGAAGTCATGCCCCCACTGCGAGATGCAGTGCGCCTCGTCAATGGCGACGAGACCGGGCGGCTGAAGAGCCAGGAGCTCAGCGAAGCGTTCGATTCCCAGGCGCTCGGGTGCGACGTAGAGAAAGTCGAGCTCACCGTTCTGCCACGCGCGAGCCGCCGCCCTCGACTCCTCGAAGGGGCGTCCCGAGTGAATGCGCTCGGCGGAGAAACCGTCTTGCTGAAGCTTGATGACTTGATCTTCCATGAGCGCAATCAGCGGTGAAACCACCAGGGTCGAGCCGCCCCTGGCGATACCGGGCAGTTGGTAGCACAGTGACTTGCCGGCGCCGGTCGGCATCACCAGCAAAACATCGCGGCCAGCGACCACCGCCTCGCAGACGCGTTCCTGGAAGGGCCGAAAGTCGTCGAAGCCAAAGCGCTCAGCGAGTACCAGCTTGATTTCGAGGGGTGCGCCGGCCCTGGCCCGGGTACGCGCCCGCTTGCGGGCCGGCGGTTTCGCCGGCGCCTCTTCGTCCGGCGACGCCTGCTGGAGAAAGGTCTCGCTTGGCGACGTTCGAGCTGGCGATGCGCCAGGGGCTGCCACTGGCGCGCGACTCGGGCCAGGTGACGATTCCGGTACCCCGCCCGGCGCAGGAGACGCCGCGGCCCAGTCTTCACCTTCGAAGAGATTGAGGGTGCCTGGTTCTTCTGGTGGCTGGTCTTCTGCAGCCGGCGCGGTCGCATTCCCCGCCGCTTCGCCGAAAGTTCTACCGACCGCCTCGCGCACGAAATCCTCGATGCCCTGCCAGAAGACGGATAGTTCACCTTCGCCGCGCTCGATCGCCTTGAGCTGCGCTTCCCACTCACCGGTCAGGGCAGGGCTCTTGACCATCGGGTGGACGCGCGCAATAAGGTCGATTCCTTTCTCGGTCGCAGCGAGTGCCTTCTTTAGTCGTTCGATATAGCCGCGGCGCAGCAAACCCTCGATGGTCTCGGCGCGAGTCGCCGGAGTCCCGAGACCACGATCCCGCATCGCCTCCTCTAGCTCCCGTTCGTCGAGGGTCTTGCCGGCAGTTTCCATTGCGGTCAAGAGGGTGGCCTCGGTGAACCTCCTGGGAGGTCGGGTCTCTTTCTTCTGACTCTCGAGGAGAGCGCAACGGCCCGGGAAGCCCTCTTTGAGCTCGGCAGGCAGCTGGCTCTCCTCCTTGGACGCTTTGGAGGACTTCTTCTTGCGGCCTCTGCCGCGCGGCAGCTCGAGGTCGAGCACCTTCCAACCTGGATCGAGGGTTTGCGTGCCGCGGCTCTGAAAACGATCTCCGGCCTCGGATTCGACCAGAGTGATGACGATCGTCGTGGCGGTTTTCCAGGGCACATGCCAGGCCATCAAGAGACGGCGACAAACCAGATCGTAGAGCCTCGCCTCGTCTCCCGAGAGACTCTCCGGCGCCCGGTTCTCGGTCGGAAGAATGGCGTGGTGGTCGGTCACTTTGGACCCGTCGACGAACCGCTTCCCGAGCTTTTTCTGGCCAGTGCCGGCGGCCAGTTTGCCAGCGTAACGATGTTCGATCGCGGCGACGACCTGGGGCAGCTCGGCCTCGTTTTCCGGCGCGATGTGGCGACTGTCGGTTCGTGGATAGGTGATCAGCTTGCGCCCTTCGTAGAGACCCTGCGCAACCTGCAGGGTGCGCTTGGCACTCCAGCCCCACAGGCGGTTGGCGTGCCGTTGAAGCTCGGTCAGGTCATAAAACCGTGGCGCCGCCATCGAACGCTGGCGGGCATCGAGTGACTCGACGCGAGCCGGCGCGTTCAGACAGCGCTCGATGATGGCGGCGACCTGCTCTTCTGGGCCGGGCCCTTCGGCTGACTCCTTCTTCTCGCCGCCCGCTTTGGCTTCATCGGGCACGAAGAAACGAAAGGCCTTTTGGTCCTTGGGGTCGGCAAGGTAGCGGCCCTTCCAGACCACCGGCGAGCCCTCCTCTGAGGTGCCTTCAAAAGAGGCATCGGAGACAGGCCGCCCTTCGAACGTCGCCTCGACCTCGAAGTAGGTCTGCGGCACGAAGGCCCGTATCTCGAGTTCACGCTCGACGACCATCGCCAGGGTCGGCGTCTGCACACGGCCGACCGGCAGGGTTTCGTCAGCCGCGAGGCTGGTCGCCCGCGACAGGTTCATGCCCACCAACCAGTCGGCGCGGCTACGCCCGCGCGCCGCGTCGGCGAGACCGTCGAAGTCTTCCGCCGGCCGCAGGTTCAAGAAGCCCTGGCGAATCGCAGCCGTGGTCATGTTCGAGATCCACAACCGACGCACCGATTTCCTGGCTCCCGCTGCTTCGTAGAGGTACCGGAAGATCAACTCGCCCTCGCGACCGGCGTCGGTCGCCGACACGACGCCAGTCACCGCCCGCGCCCGCAACAGGCGCTTTACGACAGCGAACTGCTCCCTGGTCTTCTCCTGGACCGCAAGGGGCCACTCCTCAGGCAGCATCGGGAGAGCGCTGCGACGCCAGCGCTTCCAGTCGGGGCGGATTTCGTGGGGCTCGGGAAGCCGCACCAAATGGCCGATCGCCCAGGTGACCAGCCAGTCGTCGCCTTCGAGGTAACCGTTGCGACGCTGGTTGGCCCCGAGGACCCGGGCCAGGTCTCGCGCCACGGAGGGCTTCTCGGCCACTACCAGGGTTTTCTTGCCGGTGGGGGCGGGTTCACGTGTGGCGTTCTTTTTGCGCCTCGATTTCTTCCTGGTTGGTGACATTGAACTGACTCTCTCAGGTTCTGACGGTTGTCGAAAGGGCTGTTCTGACGCGTCTTTCCAGACGGAGTGCCTGCCTGGGCTCTCAGTACCCTGAGACGCAAAATGGCGCCGAAACATGACGTGCTCTGTCCCATGCGACTCGCGAGACCCAAGGGTCCAACACGGCTAGACTCGCCTCCATCCCGCTCCTCCCAAGAGAGGTCAGAACGCCCATGCCTCGACCCCCAGCCTGCCGACATCACGAGCCGCAGCAGCCGCGGCGCCCGAGGGCCAACTCGCCAGGCGCCCTTCCAAGCATCGTCGTTTTCCTCCTCTCGGCGGCACTTCTCGTTGGCTGTCCTGAACCCGAGCCCTTTTCGTTGGTCATCTTGCACACCAACGACACGCACGCCCGTTTCCTGCCCACCAACCAGATCGGTTCCACCTGCCGCGACGAAGACCGCGCCGAGCGCTCTTGCCGCGGCGGCGTCGCGCGACGCGCCTCTCTAGTCGCCGACGTACGCAACCAACACCCCAACGTCCTTCTCCTCGACGCCGGCGATCAATTCCAGGGCACGCTTTTCTATTCGCGATTCAAGGGGCTCGTGGCGCAGCGCACCATGAACGCTCTGGGTTACGACGCGATGGTCCTCGGCAACCACGAGTTCGACGACGGCCCGCCGGTGCTGGCCGAATTCGCCAAGGGCCTCGAGTTTCCCCTGCTCGGCGCCAACATCGATACGAGCGCCGAGCCTCTCCTGGCTGGCCTCATCGAGAGCAGCACCGTTGTCGAGCGCAGCGGCCGCCGTATCGGAATCGTCGGCTGGATCACTGAAGAGACCGCCCAGCTCTCGAGCCCCGGCCCAACCGTAGAGTTCGGGGCTATTCAGAGCGCCGTCGAACGTGAGGTCAAGAGTCTCACGGCCCAGAACATCGACGTCATCATCGGGCTCTCGCACGCCGGACACCGCTCTGACCTCGAGATCGCCAGAACGGTCGCCGGTCTCGATGTGATCGTCGGCGGTCACACCAACACCCGGCTCTCCAACACCGACGAAGACGCCGAGGGGCCGTATCCCGAGGTCGTCACAGGGCCTGAAGGTGACCCCGTCCTGGTCGTGACCGACTTCGCCTGGGGCCACTATCTCGGTCAGGTGACCGTCGAGTTCGACGCCAAGGGCAGAGCGTTGACCTGGGAGGGCGAGCCGCGACTTCTCGACAGCGACGTACCCGAGAACCCAGCGATGGCCGAGCTGCTCGCTCCGATGACGGCCGAGATCGCAACCTTCGCTGCCGGTGAGGCAGGCTCGAGTACCGTCGACCTGATCGGACGCGAAAGCATCTGTCGAGCGCGCGAATGCAACCTCGGCAATTTGATTGCCGACGCTCTCCTCGACGCCCACCGCGAGGTCGGAATCGAGGTCGCCCTCCAGAACGGCGGCGGCATTCGGGCCAGCCTTCCCGCCGGCGCCATCAGTCGCGGCCAGGTGCTCGAAGTGCTTCCGTTCGGCAACACGGTCAGCACTTTTGGATTGCTCGGTCGCGATCTCGGAGCGGTACTGGAACATGGCGTTTCGCAAGCACACGACCTCGACCTCGGCGGCACCGGACGGTTCCTTCAGGTGGCCGGTCTGCGCTACCGCTTCGACGTGCGAGAACCGCCGGGCGAGCGCGTCCTCTCGGTCGAGGTGCAGGAGGCCGACGGCAGCTGGCAGCCGCTCGACCGAGAACGGACCTATCGCGTCGCCATGAACGCCTTCAACCGCAACGGTGGCGACGGCTACACCGTCCTCGCCGAGCGCGCCATCGACCCCTACGACCAGGGAGCCACCCTGGCAGAAGTGGTGACGGACTATCTGGTCGAGCATGCGCCGGTGGAGCCGACGATCGACGGCCGGATTGTTCGAATCGAGAACTGATGGGCGGTTGAACCTGTGAGATTCTGAATCTGACAGCTCTCGATTTGTTTGAAACAAACAATATTTCGTTGAAAAGAAACACAAGACAGATTCAGGTGATAGTTTAGATTTCCTAGTTTCGCTGAATCAACTCCCTGATTCGGCAGTGCTCGCCAAAGGAAGCATGAACTTCGCCAGCGCGCCCGGCCGGCGCCAGAGATCCACCCGACCTTCAGGCCATCGCGGCTGGAGCACCGCCCAACGTGCCTGGCTCGAACGCCGGCGGTTGGCTGGGCTTTTGACCAACCCACTCGGCCTGCATCTAGGGATCGCGACCGTAGCCATTGCGATCGGCTTCTGGGCTGCCCATCTCCACCCATGGATTCCCGCCTGGATCGCGGCCCTGGCACTTACTGCCAGCGCTCGCTGGCGATTGCTCTATTCGTGGCGTCGCAACCCCCGCCGACACACGGTGAGCGGTTGGCGCGGGCGCTACGGCTTGACGCTGCACACCGAGGGCTGGCTCTGGGCGATGCTCGCGGGACCCTTCTTTCCTGCCCCGACGAGTCATCCGGCGATCGCTGTCGGCCTTCTCCTCACCGCCCTGCCGGTCACCGGCCTTTTGTTGTACTCGTCCAGCCTGTGGATGTTCGCCGCTTTCTCGGCGCCGATTCTCGTCGCCGCGACTCTCCGATCGTTGGCCGTTGTCGAGATGGATTCGACCTGGATCTCACTCTTCTGGCCCGGCTTCTTCCTGCTGCTCTTTGGCATTGCCGCCCACTTGCGGCGGGGCACCCTCGACTCGCTCGAGCTCGAGTACGAGAACCGTCTTTTGCTCGACGAGTTCGAGCGCACGAATCGTGACCTGCTGGCACGCACCCGCTCGCAGGAAGCGGCGCGCCAAGAGCTCCTCCGCCGCGACGCCATTCTGCAGGCCGTGCGCTTCGCCGCCGAGCACCTGCTGGACAGCCGGACCTGGGAGGAAGACCCGGTCGAGATTCTCGAGCAGCTCGGCCTCGCCGACGGGGTACAAAGGGTGCAGCTCTTGCACTACCATCAAGCGAGCGGTGCCTTGAGGGTCGAGAACCGCTACGTCTGGACCACCGAAACCACCTCTACCCTCGACGCGCCGCTCGAACTGCCGGTACACGAGGCCGATCGAAGCGGCGTCGACCCGGTTCTGATCACCGCTTGGCGCTCGACTCTGGAGGCAGAGCAGCCGGTGTTCATCGGACGAAGTGGAACCGAGGGCTTGGCACTCCGGCTCCTCGAAGCGCACGGGACGAAGTCGCTGGCTGCCATCCCGGTCACGGTGCGCGGCGAGCTGTGGGGAACTCTGGTCTTCGAGGACCTGGCCGCAGAACGCACGTGGGTCGAAACGGAGCGCAGCGCCCTCCTGGCGGCTGCCAACATGCTCGGAGCCGCCGTCCAGGGCATGCGCACCGAAGAAGCCCTACGCCACTCGGACGACCGCTACCGATTGCTGGCGGAGAACACCAGCGACCTCGTCGCGCTTCACAAACCCGACGCCAGCTATCTCTACGTCAGCCCCTCGAGCCAAACGCTCTTGGGGTTCGAGTCCTTCGAACTCATGCAGTTCGACCCGCTTGCGCTGGTGCTCGACGCAGAGCGCGAGGAAGTCAGACAGCGCCTCCTGACCGCCGCTAGAACCGACGACACCGACCCGTTGACCTATCGCATGCGGCACTCTGACGGGCGCCTGATCTGGGTCGAAACCAGAGTACGGGCGGTACGCGACGGCCTCGGCCAGATGACTCTTTTTGTAACCTCTTCGCGCGACGTGACCGAGCGGCGGCGCGCAGACGAACAGCTCTACCGCGAAAAGGAACTGGCCCAGGTCACCCTCTCTTCGATTGGCGATGGAGTCATCACCACAGATGGTCAAGGGGTCATCCAGTACATGAACCCCGCAGCCCGCCGCTTGACCGGTCGCCGGGGCCAGATCGACGGCCTGGAGGTTCGCCGCCTGTTCGGCGACAGAGGCGAGAGTGCGGCGTTTGCCCGCCTGGTCGACAGAGCTCTCGACTCACCCGAGATCGTGTCACCGGAGAACCCGCTGGTCCTCACTGCGCCCGACGACGCGGAGATCGCAATCAAGGTCACCGCGGCCCGCCTGCGCGATCGCCATCGGCAGACGATCGGCACCGTCACCGTCCTACACGATGTCACCGACAACCGCCGACTCGCCGAGCAGCTGACCTACCACGCCACCCGCGACCCACTGACCGATCTCCTCAACCGTCGAGAGTTCGAGAACCGCCTCCATCATTCCGTTCGCACCCGACTCGATGGTGAGGGTGACGCGCTGTGTTACCTCGATCTCGATCAGTTCAAAGTCGTCAACGACACCTGCGGCCACGCTGCCGGCGATGAGCTCCTCCGTCAGCTGGCGGGCATTCTCCGCACTCACGTCCGACAGACCGACGTCGTCGCACGCCTCGGCGGCGACGAGTTCGGACTGCTCCTGACCGAGTGTCCAGCGGAGCGCGCCGAAAGTGTTGCCCAGGGTATCTGCGAAGCGGTGCGAGCCTTTCGCTTCACCTGGCAAGACAAAGCCTTTCGCCTCGGCGCCAGCATCGGCGTCGTACCGATCACCCAGGGCGTGTCGAGCGTGACGGAGCTTCTGAGTGCCGCCGACACGGCCTGCTACGCGGCCAAGGATAGCGGCCGCAACCGGGTTCACATGTTTACCGCGGGCGATTCCGCGATTGCCAAACGCACCGGCGACATGGAGTGGGTCAGCCGCGTCCACGGCGCCCTCGAGAACGACCTTTTCGAACTCTGGTACCAGCCGATCTTCGACGCCCAACCGGCACCGCTGCAGAATCCCGAATCGTTCACACTGCGTTTGCATGAAACGATCGCGCCGCGCGTCGAGATCCTGCTGCGTATGAAGGGCGAGGATGGCGAAACGATCTTGCCGGGTTCGTTCATACCAGCGGCCGAGCGCTACAACACCATGCCGGCAGTCGACCGCTGGGTGGTCGCAAGAACCCTCGGCGCCTTCGCCCCCAGGTGGCACGCTGGGTCCCGTGGGGCGCTCGACTGCTTCATCAACCTGTCGGGCCCGACCCTGACCGATCCCTCTTTCGGTGACTTCGTCAAAGAACAGATCGAACAACACCGAGTTCCCACTGGCCGTTTGTGCTTCGAGATCACCGAAACCGCGGCCATTACCAACCTCCGTGAAGCACGCAAGCTGATCAGGGAGCTCCAGGAGCTCGGCTGCCGCTTCGCGCTCGACGACTTCGGCAGTGGGCTGTCCTCCTTCGCCTACCTGCGTAGCCTGCCGGTTGATTTTCTGAAGATCGATGGTCTCTTCGTCAAAGACATCGACCGCGACGAAATCGACTATTCGATCGTCGAGTCGATCCATCGCGTGGGCCGCGGCCTCGGGTTGAAGACGATTGCCGAGTTCGTCGAGAGCGACGCCATCCGCGATCGCCTGATGGGGCTCGGCGTCGATTGCCTGCAAGGCTACGGGCTCGCCAAACCGCGACCGCTCGGCGACCTGTTCTCGCCGCCACCTGCCGATGACATCCTGTACGGCCCGACGGCCGGTCAGGCTTAGCCCAAGGCATCGAAGCGCCGTACCGCAAGTTCCCCACCTCGCCAACAGGCGGCAGCGGCAAACCCCGGGTAGGGCTCGAAATCGAGTACTGACCACTCCGCGACGTGGTCACCGGGCATCTGGGTGTGCCGCAAGAAGCGGCCAACCACCTGCTGGTCGGCCGCCTCGAGGTCTACCGAGGACACTTCGAAAAGGCGTGACGAAAAGGAGAGGCCGGTGCCCCAGGCTTTGAGGTAGGCCTCTTTCCGGCACCAGGTACGGTAGAACGAGTCGACTTTTCGATTCTCCGGCAGGGCCTGCCACTGCCGAGTCTCCGAGGCGGCGAAGAACCGTCGGGCAAGTCCAGCCAACCTGCGATCGGCACGACGCTCTTCGACGTCGACCCCGAGCCGTAGGCCTGAAGCGACTCCAACGATCGCCACGTCGGCCGAGTGGGAGAGGTTGAACACCAGGTCACCCGCGCCCCGAACGCTCGGATGCCCGTGTTCGCCATAGGTGAACTCGATCGCCGCTGGATCGCGGTCGAGGTAGCGGGACAGAACGAGCCGCAGGGTCGTCCGTGCAGCGAAGCGCTCGATGCGCTTGCGCTCGATGATCAGGCGACCGAAGCGCTCCTTCTCATCAGGCGACAGGATGCTGTCGTCAGAGCCCTCGGGCGTCAGTCGGAACCGCCAGAGATCGAGCTCCCTACCGGACGTACCCTTCTGCCAGGTCTCGCGCCCGGCCCACGCGGGCGAAAGAGCGCGAGGCGGTCGCTCGGCGGGCGCCTCACTCACCGAGCCGCTGCCTCGTTGTTGCCGGCCTGATCCCGGGCCAGCCGCGCGAGGCCCTCCTCAATCGAAACCTCGGGACGGTAGCCAAAGTCGCGCTCGGCCGCGCCGAGATCGAACCAGTGCGAGGTGGTGAGCTCGTCGACCACCCAACGTGTGAGGGGCGGTTCATCGCTTCTCCCGGTCGCCAACCACAACAACTCGCAAGCGGCGGCGGCCGTGCGAGCCACAGGCTGTGGAACCGCCGGCTTGCTGGTCCCGGCGTTGGCGGCGCGCAGCATGCTGTCGACCATCTCGAAAGGAGCGATGCACTCGCCAGAAGTCACGAAGTAGGCCCTGCCACAGGGAGGCTGGTGATGGTCTGCGGCTGCCACCAGGGCCTCCGATGCCAGCACATGAGCCCGCGCCGCGTCGTCGATGAAGGTCGGCGCGATCTTCTTCTCGGGGCCGCCGATGCGACGCAAACGGCCCGCACGGGCGCGCTCGATCATGCGTGGCAGCAACTGCGTATCTCCCGGCCCCCAGATCAGGTGAGGCCTGAGAGCCACCGTCTGAAGGGTCGCACAGTTGGCCTCGAGAACCGCACGCTCTGCCACGGCTTTCGAGCGCGGATAGTGGGCCTCGTAGTGCCGCGGCAGCTCGAGCTCGTGCTCGGCTCTTCCCTCGATGTCGCGACCATCGAAGACGACACTGGGAGTCGAGGTGTGGATGAGCGCTGGCACGCCGGCCGCCAGGCAGGCATCGATCACATTGCGGGTCCCTTCGATGTTGGTGCGAAAGTAGCCCTCCCAGGGCCCCCAGGCACCGGCCTTCGCAGCGACATGAAAGACCCGCGAACAACCAGACACTGCCGCTGTCACCGCCTCGCGGTCGGCCAGATCGCCGACATGCTGCTCGACACCCTGGCGCTCGAGATCCGGGTACTTTCTCCGCGAGAAGGAACGCACGTCGTGGCCGCGGGCGCGCAGCTCGCGCACCACCGCCCCACCGAGAAAGCCACCGCCACCAGTGACCAGGCAGCGCTCCGGCTGCCCGGACGTGCGTGCGCCGATGGGGTCGAGTGGGGTCATCATCGGACCATTCTGCCTCAGCGCACCCCGTGCGCGGCAGAGCCGCGCTTGGCGGGGGGTACAGGCGCTAAGCTTGGCCAACCAAATCAAACTGGAGACTCGCCGATGCCGCACCTTCTCCTTCGTCCGCTCAGTGCCACCGTTCTCGCCGCAGTCGTCGCAGCCACTGCTCTGCCAGCACCACTCGCAGCCGAAGAGGCGAACCGCGATGACGCGTTCGCCGCCCTCTTCGAAGGCAAGCGACTCGAGGGCAACTTCAACGTCGTCGGCGCCGATGGCCTGTCGGTGCCCTACGACGAGCTCTACATGGTCTCCGACCTCGAGCGAGGCGAGGGCGATACCTGGATCTTCACCGCCAGCATGAAGTACGGCGACAATGCCCCGGCCGCCGAGTTTCCGATTCCGGTGCAGGTCCTCTGGGCCGGCGAGACTCCGGTCATCACCATGACCGAACAGACTGTCGAAGGCCTCGGCACGTTCACGGTTCGCCTCCTGCTCCATGGGGACCGCTACGCCGGTACCTGGCAACACGGCCAATTCGGCGGCCATATGTGGGGCATGTTGGTCGACGCGGCCGACGGCGGACAAGAAGGCAGCAACTAGACAGCAAGGGATACACGACGGCCGGGAACGAGAGGCGTCCTGGCGAGGTCCAGGCCCCCGGCATTCGCTCCGCCAGGGACTCTTGCTGTAGACTGTTTTCTCCGGAGTTTCAGGGATAACCTTGGGCTCCTTAGGCACTTGACTGCAGAGCCACCCCACCGAATTTTCCACGATTTCGAGAGCTGGCCTCTCCCTCCTGCCCGTTGAGTCACCCGACCCAACACCCGCCCTGCCCGGGCCCCTCCTTCCTCACTCGCCCTCGGAGTCTCCCAACATGCTGATTCAGACCGCGACCTCGCGCGTTGACTTCCTGCCGCGTCTTGCTGGCCCGATTGCTCTCTTCTCTCTCTTCGCACTCATCCTCGCGACTCCGGTCGTCGCCCAGTGCCCTCCCGGCACCGACGTCGGCGGCCAGCTGGTTCGAGAGTTCGAGCTCGACGGGTCCTTCGACAACAGCGCCGCCAACCACGATTTCTCAGGCAATCCGAGCCCAGTGCCCGGCGACTTCCCAGACCCACCACCCCACGGACTCTGCACCGATGCCATGGGCAGCAATTCCATTTGTATCGAGGCGTTCACCGGTGGTAACTCCTACACCGACGTCGGGCGCGACACCATTCCCAAACGATCTCCCGAGTGGGGACTCGGCGGGCACACGGTCGAGATCTTCGCTGCCGGAAACGTCAGCCTTGGTACCACGATGACGAATCCGGCCGACGGGACGTGGAGTTTCACCCACGCCGCCCTGTCGGCCGGCGACCCGGTGACCGTCGAGTACCTCGCCGGCCCAAGCTACTTTCATTCGGGCCCGTCGGGCTCTGACAACCGCACGTCGGTGGTTCACACGACGGTTGGTGACTGCAGCGTCGACTTCACAGTCGCTAATCCCGCGGATCATTGCAGCGCCGATCCCGATCTCGGCCTGGCCTGCTTCGTGCGCTCGACCAGTACCGCGACCGACACCCTGATTCGCTTCGGTTGGAACGAGGGTTACCCCTTCGTCGTCGAACGCGAACGTCCCGCGACGGCTGGTGGAGGGTCGATTCCCAATCCTGATCCCGGGGCCACTCCCAACTACGACTGGCTCGGTTTCGACGCCGACGAGGAGTACATGCCTCCGATCCCCGCTGCCACAGCAGTCGGAACGCGCGCCGAGATTGGCAACGTCTTCGGGGTCGCCTGGGACGCCAAGCGCGGAGTTTTCATGAGCTCGGCTTTCTTCAAGCTCGACGCTCCCCTGTTGACCGACGGCGCACGCACCCGTTTCGGCGCGATCTACCAGGGCAACAGTCTGTGGCTCGATCTCGGCGATCCCGCCGGCCTGGCGATGACCCTCGACCGAGGTGCCGTCTGCGACTTCGACAACAACGGCAGCGCAAACGAGTACTGCGTCAACGACATTGGTTTCAACGGGCTCGGTGATCTCGAAATCAGCGACGACTGGAACACACTGTTTTCAGTCAATCTGGCCACCCAGCAGATCGTCGCCATTCCGATTCTTCCGGACGGATCACCAGACGACGCCAACGTGCGCCTCTACCAGGCGCCCGAGCCTGCCAACTGCAGCGCCGACAACCCCGGCGGCTTCAGTCGCACCCGCGCCCCCTTTGCGCTCGGCTTTCACGAGGGTGAACTCTACGTTGGTGTCACCTGCACCCAGGGCATCGATGGCAACCCCGCTGGTGCCGACCAGCTCGGCGCTTCGCCCGGCCCGCATGGTTACGTGTTCCGGTTCGACCCCAGCAACCCGCCGGCGGCACCAGGGTACGTCCAGGTTGCAGCCGTCGACCTGACCTACGAGAAGACCTTCTACACCGAGGGCTACATCCTGCCGGCCACCTTCTTCGGCGACGATGGTTACGGCGGCTTCGCCAACTACAAGAACTGGGGCGACCAGGCTGACATCGTCGACTTCTTCACCAACGCCTCTGGTCTGACCGGCGCCGATGGCCAACACGATCAGTTCCCGCGCTGTGGAACCGGTAACGCCGAGAACTTCAACGGCTCCTTCAACCAGCCCTGGCTGGTCGATCTCGAGTTCGACGTCAAACCCGACGGCACCGACGACGTGATCCTCGGGGTGCGCAACCGCTTCCTCGATCAGTTCGAAGCCTCGGGCTGCGTCAACGGTGGCGGCGTCATCAGGCTTTGCGAATCAGCGGCCGGCTCGACGACCTGGGTTCAGGAGACTCCGGGAACCGGAGCCTGTGGCACGCTCGCCCCCGGTACCGGCCCCGGCGAAACCCGCGCCGATGCGCCCTTCAAGCCCAACGCTCCGCAGTTCTTCATGGATCAGGGCGCGGAGGGCCGCTTTACGAATGGCGCACTGGCTGCCATTCCTGGTTTCCTCGAACTCGCCGTACCAGGCACCGACAACATCAGCAACCAGAACTCCTCTGGGCTCAGCTGGCTGAGCATGCTCGACGGCGCCCACGAGCGCACCTCCTTGCTGCTCGGCGCGATGACCAGCGTCGACGCCGGTTACATCAAGTCGCCAACCTGGGGTGACATCGAAGCGGCCTGCCCAGCACCACCGCTCGAGATCGGCAACTATGTCTGGCTCGACACAGTGACCGCCAACGGCATTCAGGACGCCGACGAAGCAGCAGTGCCGGGCGTCACGGTCAATCTCTATCAGGACGCCAACGGCGACGGCCAACTGCAGGTGGCGGAGCGAATCCCGGGCAACCTGATTGCGACGACCACGACCAACGGCGACGGTCAGTACCTGTTCACCAATGCCGACGGCCTCGTATGGGATACCAACTACGTCGTCGACATCGCCCCCTCGAACTTCGATCCCGGCGGGCCCCTCGACGGCTACACCGCCGCCATGTCCAACGTACCGGGAACCGAGACCCGTGATTCAGACGGCGTAGTGCAGCCGGCTGGCGTCTTCGGTGCCGCCGTCGCCACCGGCGCTCCCGGCCAGAACGATCACCGCTACGACTTCGGTTTCGTACTCCAGATCGTCGGCCCGCCACCGCCGCTTTCACTCGGCAACCGGGTCTGGTTCGACGAGGGTGCCGGCGGAGCAACCCGCAACGACGGCCTGCAAAGCGGCGCTGAACCAGGCGTCGCCGGCGTGCTCCTCGAACTGCTCGACGAAACCATGGCCCCGGTCGACCTTGGCGCCGGGCCAGTCACCTCGGTTACCGATGGCTCAGGGCACTACTTGTTCGACAATCTCCCACCGGGTCGCTACATCGTGCGGGTCGCGCCGATGAACTTCGACGCCGGTGGGCCTCTAGAGGACTACTCGAGCTCGACCCCGACCGAGACGTCACCCGACGACAACGCCGACACAGCCGACAACGGCCTGAACGGCGGCAACCTGGCGACCGACGGGGTCAAGTCGGGAATCATCACGCTCACACCTGACCTCGAGCCAACCGGCGAAACCGACGTGGGCGCACAGGGATCGGGAGTTGCCGACGACGACGACTCGAACTTGACCGTCGACTTCGGCTTCATCCTCGGCCCGGCACCCCCGCCACCCGACGTGTACAGCGTGCCAAGCCTGGGCGGCATCGGCCTCCTGGTTCTGGTGCTCGTGCTGCTAGGCCTGGCCCTACCCCGCCTCCACGCCCGCTAGGTCCACGGCTCGAGCTCCGTCTTCACCGCCTTCTTGGCGATCTGGAGGGCGGGGTCGCGGCCCCGGCTGCGGTTGAGGCTGCGGTTGGGGTTGGGAAACGGGCCGCGCCGGCGATCCTGGGCAGCGCGGCCCCTCTTCGGACTGCGGTGCGGAGCGCCGCCTGCCCGCGGGATCTCGACAGACGGGAACCGACCGCGACTGCACATTGAAACGTAGAGCCCTTGCTCTGCTATCTTCGGCCGCCGCCCCAACGACCCGTCCCCTCCAGAAATGTCCACCATCGAACAAGAAGTCGCCCGACGTCGTACCTTTGCGATCATCTCGCACCCCGACGCCGGCAAGACGACGCTCACCGAGAAGCTGCTTTTGCACGGCGGCGCGATTCAGCTTGCCGGAGCGGTCAAGGCCAAGGGAGAGGCGCGACGGGCACACTCGGATTGGATGAAGGTCGAGCGCGAGCGTGGCATCTCGGTGACCGCTTCGGTCATGACCTACGAGTACGAGGGTTGCATCTTCAACTTGCTCGACACTCCCGGCCATGAAGACTTCAGTGAGGACACCTACCGAACCCTGACCGCGGTCGACTCTGCCGTCATGGTTCTCGACGCCGCCAAAGGTATCGAGACCCAGACCCGCAAGCTCTTCGAGGTCTGCCGCCTGCGGGATGTCCCGATCACGACCTTCGTCAACAAGCTCGATCGCGAAGGGCGCGACCCCTTCGAGCTACTCGATGAAGTCGAGAACGACCTGCAGCTCGAAGTCACGCCCGCAACCTGGCCCATCGGCATGGGTTCTCGCTTCCAGGGCTGCTGGGACCGGCTTGCAGGCCGCCTCGTGCTGCTCGACCGCGAGCGCCGTGACACCCGTCGAGCGGTAACGCACGTCGTCGAAAGCCTCGACGATCCGAGCCTCCAGAAACTCATCGGCGAACCGGCCCTCGAGAAGCTCCGCGAAGAACTCGAAATGGTCGACGGCCTGTGCCCGCCCTTCGAAGAGGAGCCCTATCTCGAGGGCAATCGCACCCCGGTGTTCTTCGGCTCGGCAATCCACGGCTTCGGAGTCCGCGACCTACTCGACGCAATGGTCTCGTACGCACCCACCCCGCGCCCCCAGCCAGCTCGCTCGGGCGACGAACCACGCTCGGTCGATCCCCTCGAACCCCACACCAGCGCTTTCGTGTTCAAGATCCAGGCGAACATGGATCCCAAACACCGCGATCGCATCGCCTTCGTGCGTGTCTGTTCGGGGCGCTTCGAACGCGGCGCCAAGCTCTTTCACCCGCGCTCGGGAAAGACCCTCAACATCCACAACCCGGTCCTGTTCCTCGCTCAGGACCGTGGCCTCGCCGAGGAGGCTTTCCCGGGCGACATCCTGGGCATTCCCAACTACGGCAACCTACGCATCGGCGACGCGCTGACCGAAGGCGAGGCGCTCTACTTCACCGGCATCCCGAGCTTCGCACCGGAGCTACTGCGCATGATTCGCCCGATCGACCCGATGCGAGCCAAACACCTCGGCCGGGCCTTAGAGCAACTGGCCGAGGAGGGCGCGGCGCGAGTTTTCCGCACCCGCCTGGGCTCGAACTGGATCGTGGGCGTAGCGGGCCAGCTGCAGTTCGAAGTGCTCGCCGATCGCATTCGCACCGAGTACGAAGTCGAGGCACGCTACGAGACCACTCAGAGTCGCCTGGCGCGCTGGGTCGAAGCAGACGACCAGCGGATGCTCAAGCAGTTCGCTGACGATAACGAAGCGAAGATGGCCGACGACCACGACGGCTGCCCGGTCTTCCTGGCGCAGAACGAGTACTGGATCGATCGCGCAAAGGAGAACTGGCCCGAGGTCAGGTTCCTCAAGACGCGCGAGCAGACCATCACCTGAGTCCCAACAACAGAATCCCTCCTCCATGAGCTACGACCGCATTCTTTTCACCGACGGTGGCGCCAGCCCCAACCCCGGACCAGGCGGATGGGGCGTCGTGAGTATCGACCCCGCAAGCGGCGAAACCACCGACCTCTCAGGCGGCGAAAAGGAAAGCACCAACAACCGCATGGAGCTAACTGCCGCCATCAAGGCCCTCGAGTCCCTCGCCCTCGGCTCGCGCGTGCAGCTGGTCACCGACTCCAAGTACCTGCGCCAGGGCATGACGGAGTGGCTACCGCGCTGGATCGACAACGGCTGGAAGCGCAAGGTGGGAAAGAAGCTCGAGCCGGTCAAGAACGAAGACCTCTGGCGACGGCTGCACGAACTCGAGAAGCGCCATCAGGTCACCTGGAGCTGGATCAAGGGCCACGCCGGCCACGAGCACAACGAACGCGCCGACGAGCTAGCCACGCGTGAGATCGAAAAGCGCACCGCCCTCGAGACGGCCAGTCAACCAACACGGGAACCCGCTGACTTCGAGGTCTTCCTCAAGATCACCTGCAACAAGACCAAGGGCGCGTGGGCAGCGCAGGTTGACACCTCCAGTGGCAAACAAGAAGTTCTGACCGGGCGCCGCGACGGAGTCTCAGCCAATCAGCTCGACCTCGAAGCAGCAGCCGCCGTCCTCGAGCACCTCCCCCGCGGCACCGTCGCCTTCCACACTGGAAGCGACTACCTACGCCGCGGCGCCACCGAATGGGTAGCCAGCTGGAAGCGCTCCGGCTGGACCACCAAGGCAGGCACCCCCGTCCAGAACCGCGCCCTCTGGCAGAAGCTCGACGACATCCTGCGCACCAGACGCGCCGGTGGAAAGCCCGTGACCTGGCCGAAAGAGCCAGCGGCAAAAGAAACCCTCGAGGCGCTCTACCCGATCGCCAAAGAAGTGCAACAGGGAACCCGCGAACCAACCCACTGAACCGGCCAAGGCGCGCGCATGAAGGCGCGACCTGCGAAGCACGAGCATGCAGGACCAACCATTCCGGCTCCGAGACCAACCAATCCGCGCAAGCCGCCGAAGGCGCGCGCATGAAGGCGCGACGTGCGAAGCACGAGCATGCAGGACCAGCCATTCCGGCTCCGAGACCAACCAATCCGCGCAAGCCGCCGAAGGCGCGCGCATGAAGGCGCGATGTGCGAAGCACGAGCATGCAGGACCAGCCATTCCGGCTCCGAGACCAACCAATCCGCGCAAGCCGCCGAAGGCGCGCGCATGAAGGCGCGATGTGCGAAGCACGAGCGTACACCCCCCTCATCCCACTCGGGCATCGCGCCAACTCCGAGAGGGCGGAGAGTGGAGCTCGGGACTGCCCGCGGAGCAGTCAGACGGTAAAGGCGCAGGATCCAGCTTAGGGGTGCACGGCGTGCGGGGCGGATCAGGGTGGGTAAGTGTCTGAGCGGAGCACCCACCCAAGAACCAGGCCGCGATGGACCAAGAGAAACCAACGAAGACCGCCGCGCTACCGGCGAAGCGCAGCGAGTTTTGCCCACCCCCGCCCCGCGCCCCGGGCACCCCTTAGCTGGATGCGCCGGCCGTCGCGGAGCGGGCAGTCCCGGAGCTCCACTCTCCGCCCGGCGACCTGGCACACCGTCACAATCCTGCACCCCCCACCCCCTGCACGCCACGACACAATCCTGCCCCCAATCCTGCCCCCAGTCCTGCCCCCAATCCAATCCCATCCCATCCCAAAAAGGCCGGTTAACCGCGTTCAGCAACCCAGCGCGCCAACGCCTCCCGATCGATCTTGGCGTTATGCCGAATGTCGACCGGAAACCCCGGATGAAACTCGATCCGCTCAATCTCACGACTCGCCGCATGCCGCCCACAAAGCTCAAACAGCTCTGCCCGCAACTCACCCTGGTCGCGCCCCCGAGACTCAACCTCGAGCTCAACACAAAGACCAGCAACAACCGACCCGTCATCAGCCAGAACCCCAACCAACGCCGACCGCCGAACGTCAGGATGCGTATTGATCGGACCTTCAGCGGCAATCGAATAAAGCGTGCTGAACGGCGTTTCGACCCGATGCGCCTTACGCCCACACATGAACAGCCGCCCCCGCCGATCGAAATACCCCACATCCCCGGTACGATGCCAGATCACCCCCCCGACCAGGACCTTGTGGAAGGCGTCGGCAGTGGGGCTACCGACATAGCGCGGGCTCACGTTCGGGCCGGTGACCATGATCTCGCCGATCTCGCCAAGAGTCCGGGTCTTGATCTCGCTGATGTCGGAGCGGTCGTGCATCGGTTCGTCGGTGATCGGCACGATCTCGACCGAGACCTCCGGCAGCGGCCGGCCGACACAAACGCCGGCCCCTTTGCCTGTCTGCTCGCCGGCGCCCTCACGGATCTCAGATGATCCAATCGTCGCGATCGGAAGACACTCGGTCGCACCGTAGGGAGTGTGGACCTCGACCTCGCTTCTGAGGCATGCCGCCAAGCGCTCGACAGACTCAGCGCGCGCCGGCGCACCGGCCGAGATCACCCGTTCGAGGCTCGGAAGTTGCCGGCGGTTGAGAGTGCAGTAGCGCCCGAGCTTCTCGACCAGCGCCGGGCTCATGAAGGCATTGGTGCACTCGTAGCGCTCGAGCGCCGCGAGGAGCTTCTCGGGATCGGCCGCGGCCGGCTGGCTGGCATCCATATCGGGGACCACCGCCGCCATGCCGAGAGCTGGCCCGAAGAGAGCGAACAAGGGAAAGGTCGCGAGATCGCGTTCGCCAGGCGTGATACCGAAACACTCGCGCAGCATGTCGACCTGCGCGGCGAACATGCCATGAGTGTAGAGCGCCCCCTTCGGAGGGCCGGTACTCCCGCTGGTAAACAGCACCGCCGCTTCGCTCGCCGCCCTCGATCGAGGCAACTCGAACTTCGCTTCTCCCAGGAGCTTTGCACCCCGGCGCTCGAGTTGCGCCTGGGTCATTCCCACGCCGGGTAAGAACCGAGGACCCACGGTGACCGCACGGCGCACCGTCGGGCGCCCCCAACCCAGCAACAGGCGAGCGATCTGGGCGCGGTGCACTCCCAGAAAAGCCACTGGGCCTACATCGGCGAGCGACCGCCGTACCCACTGTCGCGGAAGGCCGGGATCGATCAGAACGGGCACCGCCTCGACTCGAAAGAGCGCGAAGACGAGGACAAAGAAGTCGAGGCCGGGCGGCACGAAGACAACACAACGATCACCGGCCGACCAACCGTCAGCCCGCAGACCGGCGGCCAGCGCGTCGACCCGGCGATCGAGGACTCCCGCCGACAGCTCGACAAACGATCCGTCGCGCTGGGCTACGGCAACGGCCAGACGCTCGGGATCCTCCTCGGCCAGAAAGCGTAGATGATTGCTGACGTTGACGGTGGCGGTCGGTTCCGCCGCTCGATTCTCTTGCGTCCTCACTGACTGCCCGCCCCTAGAAAGCTCATGACCCTCTGCGTGACGGCAAGGCGCTCGTCCTCGAGCACGAAATGGCCGGCTTCGGGAAAGGCCTCGAACTCGGCCTCCGGGCAGCGGCGCTGCCACTCGGCGTAGAAGTCCCGGTCGAAGATGAAGTCCTGAAGGCCGAAGAGGATGAGCTTGGGCACCTGGGTGAGCTTGCTCAAGCCAGCGGCCGTCGCATGAACGTATTCCCAGGTGGGATGCGCCGGGCCAAGGGGAATGTCGGTGACAAAGCGGTGCACCGCGAGTCGATTCGCCCACGAGTCGTAAGGTGCTTTGTAACCCGCGACTGCCTCGTCATCCAGGCCCCGGATCGCGCAGCGTTCGACGGTGCCGCGAACGAAGAGGTTGAGGCCCCGCACCAGCAATGCTCCCAGAAGTGGTGTTCGAGCGAGCCGCAGCTCAGGCATCACGGGCTTGCCTTCTGGCAGCGGAAACGCCGAGGTGTTGAGGAGAACCAAGCGCTCAACGCGCTCGCAATGGCGCGTCGCCCAGGACGACGCGATCATGCCACCCCAGTCGTGAGCGATGAAGGTCACGCGATCGAAGCCGAGGGCGTCGATCAAAGCGTCGAGCTCAGCCACCCGGCGCTCGAGGGTGAAGCTCCAGTCAGCAGCTCTCGGCTTCTCCGACAGCCCGCACCCTATCCAGTCAGGCGCGATGACCCGCCGGCTCTGGCTGACCGGCGGAATCAGGTGCCGCCAGTGGAAGCTCCACGTCGGGTTGCCGTGCAACATGAAGACCGGTGACCCCTCGGGAGCGCCCTCTCTCGAAGCTTCATCGAGGTAATGCAGACGAGCTTGTTGCCCTCCGATGTCGAGGTCCAGCCAAGCGGAGCGCAGGTCTCTGATTGCCGCACGGCAGGCGAATTCGTTCACGAAGGAATTGCCGGTGGGAGGGAGGTCTCTACAAGAACAGCAGGAACAAGGGCAGCTGCAAGAGGAGCAGGAGGAGAAAAAAGCGGCTAAGGCGCCTACCACTCAACTCCCAACATCAGGCAGTTGAGCCCGCTTCCAATGCCCAGAAGGCCGACCCGGTGGCCACTCTCGAGGAAACCACGCTCCTCCGCCAGGGCCAATGCCACGGGCACCGCGGCGGTGCCGGTGTTGCCCAGGAAGGCATAGGCTGCGAAGTCACGATCTTCCGGCATGTCGAGAGCTTCGAGCACCGCCTGGCGATGGCGGGCGCCAACCTGGTGGCAGACGGTGCGGTCGATCGAGTCACCGCGCCACCCGATCTCGGGCAGGAAACGCTGCCAAGTTCGACGAGCGATCTCGAGCCCGTGTTCGAGCACCTTGGGCGCATCGGTCTCCATGATCTGACGGTACAGCGGAATTCGATCGAGCGCCGCGCTCATCGCACCACTAGCGGGCAGGGCTTCGCTTTCCCCCGGATAACGAGTTTCCTCGATGCCCCAGCGACACAGTTCGTGGTGCTGCGGCTCGCTCTCGGCGACGCCGCCCAACAGACGATGGGTCGAGGTCTCGAAGGAGCCATCGGTGACCAGCACCGCAGCAGCTGCGGAACCACCGGTCAAGGTGGCGATCGAGAGCCGAAAGTTGTCGGCGTCGCCTTCTCCCTTCAAACGCGCGACGGTGGTCTCGACGATGTCGCGCGCACTCTCGCAGGTAACCACCATGCCGGCCTTGATCTGGCCCAGCTCGACCCGGTTGGCCATATCGACGACCGCCGAGAGAACCCCCAGGCAGGCATTGGAAATGTCGTAGATCATCGCCGCCGAGGGGAGGAGGTGGCCGAGCTTGTCGAGCTCAGCGGCCACACGACAGGCGGTCGCCGGCTCATGCAGGTCGCGGCAAACCCCGGCATAGGCGAGGGCGCCCACCTCGCTCGCTTTGACCGCCGAGCGTTCGAGCGCCGATCGAGCGGCAAGAGCCGCCCCACGCGCCATCGAGAAGCCCGGCTCCCAGAAGCGGCGTTCCTCAATCCCAGTCAACGGCTCGAGCTGGCCAAGCGCCAGGCCGAGACGCCGATAGACCGACTCGAGGCGCGACTCGAGTTCGTCGGAGTCGACGACCTCAGCCGGCAGTTCGTAGCCGATCGCGTCGAGATGCGCTGATCGATAACGCAAGATGCACAGGCCTTCCTGGAAGTCGTGGGGAGAGCCGCGCTCGCACAGAGGGCGCGGCGTTTGGGACGGCGGCCGCCGTCTCGAAGAGGCATCCTATCCGAAGTGCCGAGGAACACCAGAATTCGGCTCCCGCCCCCCGCCTGTCCCCGCCGATCGCCGGTCGACGGCCGTCCGTCACCCGCAAAAAGAGCTTCTCTCAGGAGGCCTGGATCGCAAAGTCCGTCATCTGGTAGATCACCCGGCCGTCGACCCGCAAGAAGGCATCGGCGCGGATGATCCGCGCCAAATCATCGATCTCACGGATCGAGGCCTGGACCTCGACTCGGGAGTCGGACGGGATGACCTGGCCGCGGTAGCTCCAGGAATGCTCGTGACCCACTGGGAACGTCGCAAACCGCATGCCGTCAGAGGTCTCGGCTCCCCAGCGATCGAAAGCGATGGCCTTGAGCAATTGCAGGGCCGCCTCGAGACCCAGCGAGCCTGGCCACACCGGGTCCTCGAAGAAGTGTGCCTCGAAGAACCAGAAGCTCGGGTCGACCCCGATCGAACCATCAATCAGGCCGCGGCCGTGCGCGCCACCGGTGGGATCCCAACGATCGATGTCAGAAACCATGCGCATCTGCGCAGCCGGAAGCGGCGCCACATCAGGCAGCGGACCCATGGCCTGACCGCCGGGGTTCTCGATCCACGGCGCGTCGCGCATGCCGACCTGATTGGCGAGCGCCGCCTGTCCGAAGAACCCGAAGTAGGTCGTGCCGCGATAGCAGGGGCCGAATTCTCGACTCGTCACCTCGAGCGCGTAGTGCTGAATGATCATGTCGGCGCTCTTGCTGACCGAAGTGAGCTCGGCGCGCGTCGTCAGAACGTCGGGTACGCGAGAGAGGGGCGTGAGCAGCGTCGCCTCGCCACCGAGGTTGCGGAACTTGAGATCGGTTTCGCTCTCGAGCGCCGAACCGCAGTAGGCCGCCAACCACCCGCAGGGCTGCAAAGCTGCCTCGAGAAGTACCGCGAATGGCAGGGCGTCCTGGCGGTTGGCGCCATAGAACCACTGCTCCGGCTCGACATCCCACTGCGCCTCGCAGGAAGCCCCAGCCTTCATCTCGAAAGGCTGACCTGAAAGTGCAGTGATGCGATCGAGAAACTGGAAGGGCGGACGCGGCAGCCGGGCGATCTTGCGTTGCTCGTCGAACACCAGGTAGGGCGCACCGAAGGCCTCTGACGGCCGGCCGGTCGAGAACGCCAGAATGCGCTCCCGGTCGTAGATCGCCGGCAGAACGTCTGGGCCTCCAGTCGATGCGCTCTCGCGGCCAGAGGCTGGCAAGCCCCAGAGGACCTCGAGCGCCTGGCGATCCGTACCGGTCAAGCGGAGCGACATGCCGTCCATCTCGACGATCGGTCGACCGTCGGCGAACATGAGAGCACGCACGATAGCGTAGGGCGCACCCTCGTCTCCCGGCGCCCCGCCGCCTTGAGGGTGAAAGCGCCGCGATGGGCGGCCATAGCCGACTTCCTGCACGTCGATCTCATAGGCCACTGTTTCGGTGCTCTCGAGCACTTGACCCCGGCAACGCAGGCGACCGGCAACGCCGGGCACCGGCTGCCAGGCCGAATCGTCGCCGCCGAGCCAACCGAAACGCAGGAGCAAAACCCGGAGGGTGTGCAAGCAGCACTCGTACATCAGGGTTCCGGGCATCACCCGGTCATCGACGAAGTGACAGGTCAAGAACCAGTCCTCGGGGTCGATATCCGCCTCTCCACGGACAAAACCGAGGCCGGCCGAGCCGCCGTTCGGTTCGAGGGCGGTGATCCGGTCGACGAGCTCGAGCATCCCACCCGGCAGGGTGTTGACCTCCCCGACGACGCGCTCGGGTTCTAGGAAGGCCGTGCCGAAAGCCTGGGCGAGCTTTCCGCTACGGAGGGCAAGGAGAGCAACGCGGTCATAGCTCTCGGTTTCCTCAGCTGCCATGGGTGCCAATTGCAGGTTGCCGGCGCCCCCGGTCGCGGGCACGGATTCCGCCGGCATGGGCGGGCGTTCGACGACACCTTTCCCCGCCGCCAGTTCGGCTTCGGTGAAAAAGCCCGCACATCCATCGCGCATCGTGAGGACCGGGTCGCCGGACGGTGTCACCGCGTCGTAGTGAAATCGAAACAGCCAGGTGTCACCCTGTTTGAAGAAGCGGTCGATCTCAATGTCGTAGCGAATCGTCTCACCAGCGGCCGGCAATTCACGGTGGAAGGTGACCGTTGCATCGAGCAGCCGATAGACGGCCTCGCCGCGCGTCTCGAGGTCGACTCCCAGAAAGCCCGCCAGGAAAAGGTCGGCCTGGCCGGCCTCAACCACGATCGCGGTTGGAATACGTCCGGCGTCGAGATACCAGCGGTCGGCAGTGACGTCATGTTCGGTGACCACGCGTCCATGATCCATGGCAAGGGGTTCTGCATCGATCTCGAGAATCCGGTCGACAAGCATCAAGGGCTCGTCGGGCAAGCGCACGCGGGTGGGGAAGGTGTCGGCTTCTCTGTAGCGGGCACCAAGGACGGCACCAATGCGGCCACGGGCGAACTCCAGACAGGCCTCGCGGTCCAGACTGCGTGGCGGTTCAGCCGGCGGTGCCGCACCTGGTTCAGGCGGTTGCCCCTCCTCGTGCTGGACGCTGCTCTGCCCCATGCGTCGGGCCAGCGCCCGGGTGAGCTTCTGGTAGTCGGCATCGGCACCTTCGTCGATCGCACTGCGGGCCGCCTGGACGGTCAGGGGCACCGCCTCAGGTCGGGGCGGTCGAGGGCGGGGCTCCTCTCTTGGCTTGCTCCGAACGGAGGATCTCGCTCCTGGAGCCGGCGATCCCGGCGAAGCCACCTCGCCAACCCGCCCGCCAACCGGAAGCGGGCGCGACCTCTCAGGCTCTCGAGGCTTCTGAGTCCGGTCCGCGACCGGCAGACTGCCCGACTGCGGCGGCTGGCGGCGAGCGCGAACTTCCGCCGCCAGGTCAGAGAGACCGGCGAAGTCCGCGCGGCCCACGGGCACCTCGAGTCTCCGTACAGAAGGCGTTGGCAGCTCCCGCGCCGAGCCGCCGAAAAGGGCGGCCAACGACAGCGGAACACGCTCGGTGGCCAGCATCGCGAGCACGCGCAGCAGCGAGCCCGGCGACGAGATCGACATCGGCCCCACCGCCATCGAACGTGCCCGATGCGGGCGACCCTCGAGAACCCGCGAGACCATGCGCGAGCAACTGGCGCCCGGGCCGAGTTCGATGAACAGCCGCACACCGTCGTCATAGGCCGCTGCAACCGTGGCACTGAAGTCGACCCGACCGGTGGCCTGGGCGGTGATCGACTGGGCGGGTGCACCGGGCACTCCGGGGTCGTAGGTTGCGGCAGCGGCACTGCTGTAGAAGCGCACCCCATCGACAGACTGGCTCGGGATGTCGTGCAGCGCACGGTACTTGGCTTCGACGACCCGCGCGATATCGCAGTGCACCGTCACGACGCCGTCGACGGTCTGACAGTTGGCACCCAGATGGGCGATCAGGCGATCGAGTGCACGACCCTGCCCACCCACCACACACTCGCCAGGTGCATTGATCACCAGCACAGAGGCACGAGCCAGCCCGAGTTCGGCAATCGCCTGGTCGACGCGCTCCGCATCTTCTTCGAAGGTGGCCACCGTCCACTCGACCTCTTCGTCTTCGGGAAGCTCCCACAGGCGGCGGGCCGCCAGGCAGGCGCCCGCCAGCCACTCGGTGAACAAGTCCGACTCGAGCACTCGTTCGAGCAGCTCGCCGGGCTCGCTGAACGCGCCGAGCGAAACCAGCGACGTCGTTTCCCCCAGCGAGTATCCGATGGCCGCCTGCGGGGCGACCTGGAAGCTCTTGATGAGATCGGTCGTCAGGGTGCCGAACGCGACCTGCGCCATCAACAGGTCGCGCGGCTCCTCTGGCTCACCGGCGACGTGCCCATCCCAGATCGTCTCCGGGCGAATGGCAGGGCGCAAGCGACTCCAGCGGGCCTCGGCGGCTTCGAGAATCTCGGGAAAGAGCACGCCGAGCGCCCGGCCCATCTCGGGGTAGTGACTGCCGGACCCCGGATAGACGAAGGCGACATCTCCTCGAGGGCCGAGCGGCTCGGGAGCGAAGAACACCCGCCCTGCCGAATCGCGCTCCAGCTCCCGTCGATCGACAGCGGTCACCACGCCGCCGCGCGCCCGCCCAACCAGCTCGAGCAGTTCAGGCACCGAGCGCACCACCAACGACACCGCCAACGCTGGCGCCGCATCGCCCTCCGGCCGGGAGAGACCCGACGGGTGATCGAGCCACCAGCGCCTCGCCAGCGAGGCGAGCACGTCGGGGTCACCATTGGCGTGCGCCAGAGCACTGGCGACATCGCGCAGGCGGTCGAGCTCGCGCACCAGATCGTCTCTGGTTTCGCCTTCGACGACGAACAACGACTCCTCGAAGGGCCCGAGTGGGCTACGGAAGACCTGCGGTTCGGGAGCCCGGGGAGCCTCGGCGAGAACCGCATGCGCGGCATGGCCGAGTGTCGACATCGACGACACGCCGGCCAGACGAGGCATCGTGCCCTCGCGCAGCCAGAAGCGTGGGTCCGATAACGAGAGCGCTTCGCCAACTTCCGAACGCTTCGCTTGCCCCGGGGGCCCGGGAGGAAGCAACCGGTGCTCGAGCGCCCAGGTTGCGCGCGCTACCGACGCGAGCCCACCCGCCGCGCCGGTATGGCCCACCGTCGCCGCCACCGACCCCAGACATGGCGGCAGACCCCCGCGATCGGTTCGGGCTCTGGCGATCTCTCCGAGAACGCTGGCTTCGACCCGGTCCTCGGCCGGGTTCCCGCTGCCGTGAGTCTCCAGGAGGCGCAACGCCGAAGCCATCGTGTCGGCGTTCCGATGGGCTCGATCGACGGCGGCGACGTAAGCCTCTGGTGACGGTGGAGCCGCGAGCATCGACAGGTCGATGGTCTCACTTTCTGGCTGCCAGTGACCGCTCGCCTGCCCTACTCCCAGCACGCGGGCGCGCGAGTTCTCGTGCAGTCCCGTACGCAACACCAGGGTGACGGCACCTTCGCCGGGGACGATCCCCGCGGCATGGCGATCGAAGGGCCGGCTGACACCCGAGCGATCGACCAACCGGACGTTCTCGTACGGCAAGAGAGCGCGCGGATCTCCAGTCGTATCGACACCGCCGACGACCGCGACCTCGAGATCTTCGCCCTCGAGGTAGCCGAGCGCCGTCTCGAGCGCTGTCAGGCCTCCGCTCTCACCGCTCCCGAGAACGAAACTCGGTCCCCCAATACCGAACTCGCGGGCGATGCGGCTGGCCACAATGCCGCCCAGTGCGCCGACGGTCCGGTTCGCGTCGAGCGCTGGATGCAAGGCGTCGAGAGCCCGCGAGAGCTCGTCTGCCGAGAGCTCGAGGCTGTGCAACCACTCGCGTGCCAAAGCCGCCCAGCGCAGGTGGAAGCCGGTGGTTTCGGGGTCGAGTGAAATGGCGTAGAAGACACCGGTTGCGAGGCCGAGTGCCGGCGGCAGGCGACCATCGCTGGCAAGCAGTCCAGAATCGGCAAGCGCTTCCCGGGCGGTCATCAAGGCCAGCAGCTGCTGCGGCAGACTCTCGAGGAGCTCGCGCGGCGGAACCCGCAACTGGCCGAGTGGAATGTCGAGGTGGTCGAGAAAGTAACCGACAACAGTCGACGCCAGACCCTCGCAACCGACGCGGGGCTCTGGCGAAACGCTCCGACCTCCACCGAGGAGGCGACGGGACACCGCGCGACGATCACCCCAGGGCCCGAGGCGCGCACCCAGGCCGACAATCGAAACCGTCACCGGCGAGCGTTCCGGCAGCTCGAGCGCGCCCTGGCCGGGAACCCCGAGGGCTCGAGATTCGCGCCACTCTTCGAGCAGCACATGAGCGTTGGTACCGCCGAAGCCGAACCCAGACACCGCACAGCGGCGCGCGCGACCTTCGGGATCGGGCCACGGAATCGCCTGATCGAGAACCCGGAAAGGACCGTCGCCGAATGACGAGCCCTCGATGGCTTCGCGGTGGTTGGCAATCGGGGCCAGGGTCTCGTTTTCGAGCGCCAGGAGAGTCTTGAGCAGGCCGGCCGCGCCGGCGCCGGTCAGCAGATGGCCAACGTTCCCCTTGACCGCACCGAGAACGGTTCCACCCGGCCGCCAGTCACGATCTCGAAAGAGCTGCCGCAGACTGTCGAGCTCCGCGGCATCGCCGAGCCGAGTTCCCGTCGCGTGGCATTCGACATGATCGACGGTCTCCGGGCCCCACCCGGCGCGCGCATAGGCGGCACGCATGGCGCGCACCTGGCCCTCCTCGCTCGGTGCCAAGAGGCGCCCGTCGACGTCGTTGGAAAGACCGATGCCGCGGATGACGGAGAGAATGCGGTCACCCTGGTCGAGTGCGTCGGCGAGTCGTTTGAGCACGAAGGCACCGCCGCCCTCACCGACCACCAGACCGTCGGCCGCACGATCAAAGGGGGAACAACGACCGCTCGGCGACAGTGCCTGGAGCTGGGCAAACCCCATCTGGGTGTACAGCGCGTCGGGCCGTGAGACCCCCCCGGCGAGCACTGCGTCGACGCGCCGCGCGAGCAGGTCGCGAACCGCGATGTCGAGCGCGAACAATGACGAGGCACAGGCGGCGTCGAGAACCCGATAGCCGCCTCCGAGACCGAGGACCCGTGCGAGAACGGCTGCCGGCGCGTCGAAGGCCCAGCGGTTGAGGTCGGCCGGCAGGCTCTCTCCAGACAGCGGCGGCCGCTCGCCCCCGAGAGCCTGACCCAACCGGTGCTCGAACTCGCGCCCCAAGAGTCGGTCGGAAAGGCGCGAGCCGCTCTCGGTCGGCAGCGCGATGTTGGCCAACACCACCGAGATGCGGGTTGGGTCGACCTGTTCCATCGCAGCGCTCTTCCACGCTCGATAGCCCGCTGTGAGCGCCACCTGAATCGACGGGTCGAGGTGTGCCCAGGCGCCGCCCAGGGTGTCACGCAGCTCCGCAGGCGCCTCGAGCTCCGTCAGGAAACAGGCACGGCGAGAGTAGACCCGGTCAGCTGTTCCCTTCTCCGGGTCGTAGGCCCTACCCAGGTCGAGCGTGAAGCGACCGGCAGGTGGCTCGGACGCGGTGTCGTGACCGCTTTCGACGATCTTCCAGAAGGCCTCGAGATCGGGGGCGCCGGGCAGAACTCCACCCATCGCCACGATCGCAACCGCTTCCTGGTGGGCCGTCCGCCCCCCGTTGGGGCGCGGGAATCGCGCTCTAGACATTGCGCTGGACTCTCCGGAACTCAAAGGCAGAACTCGAGAACTCAAAGGATACGGGCTCAGAAAGGGTGAGGGTAGGGTGTCAACGAGTCGGCGACTCGCCCGGCCGTATCGGGCGCCGGCGCGTCATCGGCAGGCTGTCGATTCGGTTGCGCGCGAAGGCGCCATTGAGAGCCGCATCGATCACGCACTCGTAGCCGTCTAGCCGCGCAACCACCTGGCCGTCGCGCAGCCACTCGAGATCGGCGCGGGCGATGCGCTCTCCCGCTTCGCGCACCCGTGCGGTGACTTCGAGCTCACCGCCACGTAGGGAACGCACGTACTGGCGATAGCACGGCAGGCGTGCAGGCAGAGAACCGCGCTCCGAATGGTTGCGGCTCCACACGATCATCAACTGGAAGGCAACATCGAGCGCTAGCGGATCGGCGATCCACGAGGCACGAATCGGTGACTGCATCCACTGCGCCGGCGCCTCGGCCGTACGGGTGCGACCGACGATGCCCGCTCCCGACCAGCCTTCGATCGAGGTCAGACCGTGCAGAGCGGGGCCGTGGAAGAGCAGCTCGTCGTAGATCTGGTCGAGCGAACGGTCGATCGGCTCTCCCGACTCCGGGCGAGGCCCGGCCGCCGGCGCTTTCGGCAGCCGCTCGGTGAGGACAATATCGGCACCGCAGTGCAGTACCGCCTCGCCGTTCGAGCCATCCGAGATCATGCGCACCGGCACCAGGAGGGTCGCCGTGTCGCCCTCGCGCTCCCATCGCGACGAGCCCGCCTCGATTCGTACGGTGATCTCCTCATGGGCGACCCGAACACCCTTCCAGACCCGCAGGTCGTCGACACCGAAGAAGCGCAGGCCCGGCTGGCCATGGAGTGCGCCGTGCGCCAGCCACTCGACCATCATCGCCGCCGGGAGAACGGCACGACCGTTCATGACGTGCGAAGCGAGAAAGGGATGGCTCTCGAGTGACACCAGGCGACCGAACGCCGTCTGCCAACGTTGTTCGGCGGCTTCGCTACCCGTCGACGCGAGACGCATCGTTTGTTCGGAGATGGTGATCTCCGACCCGGCAGGAGGCGTCGCCACGCGGCTGGCCACTGCTCTTGTGCCTGTGGTCGCCGGTTCTTCCGGCGGCTCATCGACGAGACCTTCGAGGTTGGAGCCCGCTCCGAGAATGACCACCAGGGTCTGGTCTCGAGGCGCCTCGAGCAACTCTCTCACCAGCTGACGGCCTCCCTCTGCGAGCGGCACCACTTCGACCCCTTCGGCGCGGAAGAGATTCTTGAGACTGGCGTCAACCATGCCGCCATCCCATGGTCCCCAGCCGACTGAGACGGCACGCGCCTCTGGATGCCGCTGTGCGAACGCCAACGCGTGGCTATCGAGGGCCGCGTTGGCCACTGCGTAGTCGACCTGACCGCGCCGCCCGAAACGACCGGTTGACGAGGAGAAGAGCGCCAGCCATGAGAGCTCGCGGTGGGCCAGCGATGCGAGCAGATTCTCGAGACCTCTGACTTTGGTGTCGTAGACCGTGCGCCAGTCGGCCTCGGTCTTCTCTTCAATTGCGGCATCACGCAGCACACCGGCGCCGTGAACGAGGCCAGTGACCGCACCGTGTTCGGTCTCGAGCGCCAGAATCACTCCGGCTGTGGCCTGGGCGTCGCGAACATCGACCGAGAGGTACGAAGCTTCGGCGCCAGCGGCGCGAACCCGCGAGAGCGTGGTTTCGATTTCGCGCCGTGCGCGAACCTTCTGGCAACGCAGGGTGAGTTCGCGCGGTTTGAGCTTCTCCCCCGCTGCCAGGGCTGCATCAAGAACAGCGCGTTCGAGGTCGCTGTCGGCGACACCCGAAAACGCATCGTCAGAGGCCGGCAGCGGGCTGCGACCGAGCAGTGCCAGGCGCCCGACGCCTGCGGCCGCCAGCGCAACCGCACATTCGGCGGTGACCCCGCGGGCCCCGCCACTGATGACCAGGAAGTCCTCCGCCGTGAAGGAACGTGCGTGCCCGTTGAGAAGCGCCGCACTCGGCAAGGGTGTCGGCCGGACCCCCAGCCGCAGCGTGCGCTCTCTTTGCAGGCCGATCTCGGGCGGTCCGATTTGCACCAGCGCTCTTGCCAGACGGGCGACGCCGTTCTCGAGTTCAGCGGCTTCGACATCGACCACCCGCGTGGTGACCTCGGGCCACTCGCGCGCAACGGTGCGAATGAGCCCCGCGATCGCCGAGGAGACGATGCCGCCTTCAGCCGGTGCCTCGAACCCGAAAGCACCGCCCTGCCGGGTGACCGCTGCGATGAGCGGTCGCTCGCTGCCATCTGCCTGACGACGGAAAGCAGAAGCTGCGTGCTGCACCGTGCTGAACGCTTCCCACAACCAATCGTGCGCCGCCTCGCTCCGATCGGGTGCCAGGAGCAACAGGCCGTCGAGAATCGCCGGCGGCGAGGGCAACGCGCGCGGATCCACCACTTCGGCGTGAAAGCCGAGCGCCTCGAGTTCGCTCGCCAGAGCCTGCGCCACCCCGTCGCCGGCTTCGGTCACCCAGACAAGGGCTCCGGGAGGCAACAAAGGGGGCGAATCGCCTGCTGCCGGGACACCTTCGTCAACGAACGAGACGAAACGAGGCAGAGCTTCCCCGGTGGCGACTGTTCGGGAGGCGACTGCTACCGGCTCCGGAGCGACCGCAGGGGCCGGCACGCCCGCGTTGGCGAGAGGGCCGGCCTGAACTGGCGGGGCAGGCTCTGGTCCGAGGTTCGGCTCGCGTGAGCCTGCAGGAGAAGCCTCGGCCGCGGGCTGAGTGATCGCCTCGGCGACGTCGGCCAGGGTGCGGAGCCGTCCGAGGTCGTCGGCATCCAGGCGTGGCAGCGCCGGAAAGCGCTCTTCGAGCGCCGCGAGAATCTCGACCCGCTTGATCGAGTCGATTCCCAGGTCAGCATCGAGACCCATCTGCGGTTCGAGCATCTCGATCGGGTAACCAGTCTTCTGAGCCACCGCCTCGTAGAGGGCCCGTTCGATGGCTTCGCTGTCGGCGGCCGCCAGGCCTTCCTGGGCGGCTGGCGGGCCTGAGGCGTCAGGCGCAGCGGCGACGTCGGCCGCGGCCAGACCGGTGGCCAGAGCAGCGAGCACCTCCTCAACCGAGCGCAGCGCACCGAGCTGCTCTGCCTCGAGTCGCGGCAGCTCGGGGAACTTCTCTTCGAGCGCCGCCAGGATCTCGACCCGTTTGATCGAGTCGATTCCCAGGTCAGCATCGAGGCCCATCTGAGGCTCGAGCATGTCGGCCGGGTAGCCGGTCTTCTCTGCGATCGCGTCAAAGAGCGCCTGCGAGAGCGTCTCCAAGGAGGTCGCCGCTCTTGCCGACGCAATCACTCGCGCTGGTTCCTCGACGGCAAGGGGCACCGCGGGGGCACCGTTCTCCGCAGGGGCACTGTTCTCCGCGGCCACACTGGGCATCGCCGCGCTGACCGCCCCGGTCCCACCGCCGAGGACACCGACGACATCGGCCAGGGTCCGTAGTTCGCCGAGGCGCTCGGCCTCGAGGCGCGGCAGACCCGGGAAGCGTTCTTCGAGCGCGGCGAGGATTTCGACCCGTTTGATCGAGTCGATCCCGAGGTCGGCATCGAGTTCCATTGCCGGTTCCAACATCGCCACCGGGTAGCCGGTCTTCTCTGACACGGCCTCGAAGAGCGCCGCCCGAAGATCGTCTGACACCGCGGCGGCCGCGGAACTCAATACAGCTGGCGAATGCGCTGGCTGTTCGAGAGCGGCGAGCTGTGGCGCTCCCTCCTCGAGTGTCGCCACCACTTCGGCGAGCGTTCTGAGGCCCCCAAGACGCTCGGCTTCGAGTCGTGGCAGCTCTGGGAAGCGCTCTTCGAGCGCAGCCAGGATCTCGACCCGCTTGATCGAGTCGATCCCGAGATCGGCATCGAGTTCCATCGCCGGTTCGAGCATCTCGACCGGGTAGCCGGTCTTCTCTGAGACCGCTTCGAACAAGGCCTGGACGAGCGGACCGGGAACGGCAGGCACCGGCGTCTGAGAAGGCGTCGCAACCGGAGCAGGCGCAGGCGACACCACAGGCCCAGGCCGAGCGTCTCGAGATGGCTCGCTAGAAGCCGCGACCCGCGGTGCGACCGCAGTGGGCGGTGCAACCGCGGTGGACGATGCATCCGCTGCCTGTTCGAGGACCCGCTCGATCTGGCGACTGATGCTCTCCTGCCCGTCGAGGAACCGCCGGTGAATCTCGGCATTGGTCTCCTGCAACCGGAGCAGCGAACGGAGGACTTCGTGCATGGGATCTCCTTCGGCGAGACCTGAAAGAGCTGGTTCGTCGGGCGGACTGATGAAGGACGACAAAGCACCGGCAGGATGAGAAACGGGCGCCGCTAGGGCAGGCAATGGGGTTGGGGACTCGGGGGTTGGGAACTCGGGAGCTGGCGCCGGGCGCGGCGGTCGTGGCGGAACCGGTTCGCGATGGTTCGCCCCGCTGAGAGCGACGGTGAACGGGCGACGCTTCGAAGGCGAGATCGAAACTGGATCCGGCAGCGGGTCCCAGAGCGCCAGGTCGATCTCGACCCCGCGCGCCGCGAGACCCGCCACGGCCCGCGCCAGACCGGCTACCGCACCGTCACCCGCTGGATCGATCGCCAGCGCGACCACCGCTTCGCCGAGTGTGTCGTCGACGAGACCCGAGAGGCGCCGGCCAGGCCCAACTTCGACGAAGGTGTCGATCCCGCTTTCGGCCATCGCCTCGAGGACACCCTGCCAGGCGACCGGTCGGGCCAGCTGCGCGCCGAGGAGCTCGCGGGCTGCTTCAGGGTCATCTGGGTAGACGTTGGCAGTGGCGTTGGCGAATACCAAGCCGCCCGTTCCAGTGCCCTGGTCGCCAATCCCCAGGCTCACCGCGGCGAGCGCTGCAGTGAACGGTGCGGCGGCGGCCTCGACCAACGAGCTGTGGAAGGCCGCAGCAACCGCGAGCTGCTTACCGGCAAGACCCTCGCTCGCCAGGAGGCTGGCGGCACGCTCGATCTCGCTCGTTGCGCCCGACAAGACATGCTGGCGCGGCGAGTTCCGATTGGCGATTACCAGGTCGAGTTGATGGCGCCCTAGAAAGCCTTCGACTTCCGGCGCTTCCGCAAGAACCGCCAGCATCGAGCCCGGGTCACGCCCGACGTCGCCGCCAACGCTCGCCATGAGCTGACCGCGCAGGTAGGAGAGCCGGTGCAGCTCGGAGCTTTCCAGCCGCCCAGCGGCGGCCAACGCAACGAGTTCACCGTAGCTGTGACCGGCAAAGGCAGCGGCCTCGAACCCCAACGAGCGCAGCACCAGAAAGGCACCGTACTCGACCGCGCCGAGCGCTGGCTGCGCCCGGTCGGTGGCTTGGAGCGCCGCGCGTTGTGCGGCGAGCGTCTCGCCGTCGAAGGCCGGATGCGGGTAGATCAGATCGGACAGTCGTTCGGCACCGCCGGCCCTCATGCTTTCGAAGTCGGCTTCAGCCAGCGCGTCTTGCATGACCGGGAAGCGGCAGGCCAGGTCACGCAACATGCCGGGCGCCTGAGCACCCTGGCCGGGAAAGACTGCCGCCGCACGCCCTCTTCTGCCGGTAGCCCACACCGTGCCACCGAGCAGGGACAGGAAAGAGCGCTCACCCAGGTCATCGCCGGCAGCGATGGCGCGCTCGAACGCTTCTCCAGCATCGTCGGCGCTCGCCGCGACAACAACCAGACGCACCGGCTGGCTGGCGTCGTAGGAACGGCGGGTTCTGGCCGCGAAGCGCCGCATCTCGTCGGCACTGCCCGTGACCTCCGCGAGCTCGTTGGCGAGAAGCTGCGCCTTTCCCCTGGTGTCTTCGACGGATTGACCGCAGAAGGCGAAAAGGAGCGGCGCCCCACCCCAGTCGGCTGCGGCGTGATGCGCCTCCTCGACGACGCAGTGGAAGTTCGTGCCTCCGAAGCCAAACGCACTGACTCCCGCGCGCCGTGGGTACAGAACTTCGAGGCCGCCCGTCTCCGCGTCCGTCAAGCGCGGGATCCAGGGGCGCCTTACGGTGTTGAGATAGAACGGCGTGCTGCCAGGCGCAACCGCATCGTTCGGCGTATCGACTTTGATCGTCGGCGGCAGCACCCGATGCCACAGCGCCAGGACCGCCTTGATCAGGCCGGCAGCCCCGGCGGCGGCTTTGGTATGGCCGATTTGGGACTTCGCCGAACCGAGGGCCACCCAGGTACCTTCGGGGGAGGCCTTGCGGAAGACCCGGTCGAGGGCGCGCGCTTCAACTGCGTCGCCGACCCGAGTCCCGGTCCCGTGAGCCTCCACCAACTCGATGGTCGCGGGACTGACACCCGCATCTCGGTAGGCAGCTTCGAGGCAGCGGGCCTGACCGGCATCGCTCGGCGCATAAACCGCCATCCCCGCACCATCACTCGAGGAACCGATGCCACGGATGACGGCGTAGATGCGATCGCCGTCGCGCTCGGCATCGGCGAGGCGCTTTAGAACCAGAACTCCCAGGCCCTCGCCGAGGGTCGTGCCGTCACCCTCGGCTTCGAAGGGGCGTGCATTGCCGCTCGGCGAGAGCGCCGGCGTCTTGCTAAAGCACATGTACATGAAGATGTCGTTGAAGGTGTCGACACCACCGGCCAGGGCAACATCGGCCCGACCACTTTCGAGCTCGAGCGCCGCCATGTAGAGCGCCGACATCGAAGACGCGCAAGCCGCGTCGACGACGCAGTTGGTGCCGAGCAGGTTCAGGCGGTTGGCGATGCGACCCGCTGCCACGTTGCCGAGCAGGCCGGGAAACGAGCTCTCGCGCCAAGGCGGGTACTGGTCACGAATGCGCTCGACGACATCGGCGGCAACCTCGGGGGAGACCCCCGCGTCAGCCAGGGCGCGCTTCCAGATCGGATGTCCCAGACGTGCCCCCAATGGCACGACCAACTCGAGGGCGCCGGTGACGCCGAGAATCACCGAGGTCTTCTCGCGCGGCAGTTCGCGCGGTCCACCCTCGCCGTACCCCGCATCGTCGAGCGCTGCCTTGGCAACCGCCAGGCTGAGCAACTGACTGGTGTCGGTCGCGTCGAGATCGCGCGGCGAGATACCGAACTCCATCGGGTCGAAGTCGACCGGATCGATGAAGCCACCACGGCGGCCGTAGGTCTGATCGGTCGCCTGCCGGTCCTCGTTCCAGTAGTCGTCGGGTGACCAATGGGTCTCCGGCACCTCTCGAATGGCATCGATGCCATCGCGCAGCAGATCCCAGTACCCCGCGAGGTCACGGGCTCCGGGAAACATGCACGACAGGCCAACGATGGCGAGTGGATTGCGTGGTGCGTTTTGCGCCAACGCTCGAGAGGAGTTCTTCGGGCTGGGGGTCATGGGTTGCTTCTCGCTCTGGAAGAGGAATCAGCCATTCTCGAGAGCTTCGAGCTCAGCCGGGGGCCGCGGACGTAGATCGATCTCGGGTAGCGCGGCGCCGCAGAGAGCGAGCGTGTTGTAGCGCGCCAGAACGGCCGCCGAGTGAAGCACCGCCAGCGCAACCTGAGGGGCTCGGCGTGCTTGCCAGTCTTCGAGCCAGGTGCCACGCACCCACTCGTTGAAGGCACCCATCGCTGGCCCGCACCACACCTGGTAGTCGGCCTCGCGTCCCGCTGCACCGGTGTTCGCCCAACGGGACGACTGGCCGAGATACCAGCGAAAGACGAGGGCCATCCTGTGCCGAGAATCGCGCGCCGCGCGCTCGAGTTGGCGCGGGTCGCGCTCACGCCAGAAGCTCTCGGTCTCGGCCCAGACCTCGTCGATCGACATGCGGAAGATCTGGCGCTCGAGACGTTGGCGCTCGTCGTGAGGAATCGCTTCGAGCGCCTCGTGGCTCTCGTAGAGCTCGCGCAGCCGGCGGGCGCGCATCGCGAACATGGTTCCGCGCTTGAGAACCTGCAGGTCGACTCCCATTTCGAACATGTCAGCGGCAGGTGCCATCGCCACGTCGGCCTGTTCAGCCTCCGCCAACATCTGGCGAACGACGTCGGAGGTGCCGGCTTCGCGGCAGGCCTGATGGACGGTCCCTACCAGGACGTAGGCGGCGCCCATCGAGAAGGCGGCTTGCGCTGACCACGGGGTCGAGATTCCCCCACCGAGCCCCACTCGCGGCACACGCCGGTAGCCGCGCTCGGAGGCAATGCGGTCGCGCAGCGCAATCATCACCGGCAGAAGCGCGATCGCCGGCCGGTTGTCGGTATGGCCACCGGAGTCAGCCTCGACGGACAATTCGTCGGCCATCGGCAAGCTGCTGGCGAGCTGGGCTCGCTCCTCGTCGATCTCGCCGCGCGCGATGAGTTCGCGCAACATGTCCTCCGGTGGCGGCTCGAGGAACTGGCGCGCTACCTCGTGCCGTGAGACCTTGCCGAAGATCCGGTGGCGGGCGACTGGTAAGCCCTCCTCGTCGCGGGCGATGCCAAGCACTCGGTAGCGCACCAGCGGCAACGTCAGGCGAAGGTAGGCCGACGCCGAAACCAAGCGCACTCCGCGGCGCAGGTAGAGGTCGACGATCTCGCGCTCGAGTTCCGCTTCGTACGGACTATGAATCAGGTTCGATCCCCAGGCGCGCTCCCCGAGGCGAGTGTCGAGGCGGTGAATGGCGTCTTCGACGACCGCCGGGCCAAGGCCGGCGGCGCCGAAGAAACCCAGCATGCCGGCACGCGCCATCGCTTCTGTGAGCTCGACCGAAGCGATGCCGTTGGCCATCGCGCCGGCGACCCAGGCATAGCGCAGGCCGTGGTCACGGCGAAAGGACGGATCGCCCAGATCTTGTGGACCGAGCGGAGCGGACCAGGCAAGCGCCGGCCGCGGATGGACTCCGTGCTCGCCAGACTTCGGCGGAGCGCCGAGAACCGTCTCACCGTTCACTCCGAGGGCGAGGCCCTCTCCAGGCTTGCTCGGCCCGAGAAGCGTCACCGACTGGCGCACGTGCGCCAGGGCATCAGCCAGCACGTCGCCACCGTCGCCGGCCGAAAGACTGCGTACACCGTCGCCGCGGTAGAAACCGAGCGAACGAGCGCCGTTCGCCTGGTCAAGCCCGGCGGCGCTCTCCTGGGAAACAGAACCTACCCGAGGTGGCGAGGTGGACGCCCCTTGCACGTGATCTCCGTAGCGAACTTAAGAGGGGAATCCCGGGAACGAGGTTTCCCGGGGGAGCGAGACTGCCCGCGATGAGAGGTGCCGCTCGTGGAGTGCAGGGCACAGAAGGCAGTCCCGCCAGCATACACCAGCAAAACCGGGCGTTTGACCAGGCTTCCGCAAGCTGCGGAGCGGGGCGCGTCGTTGGATCTACAGGTCGAGGGCGGCTTCGAACTGCAGGGCCTTGCGCTTGAGCGCATCGAGGTGCGCGGGGCCCAGGCGCAGGAGCTGCTTCTGGGCGTCCGAGAGACTCTCGAGGCGCGGATCGACAAACTCCCAGCTGATGACCTTGCGGCGCACGGCGAGCTCCCCGCCGGGTGTGGGAACACTTTGTACCTTGTCGATCGCCCGCTTCAATGCTTCCCGGAAGGTTCCGGGATACCCGAGCTCCTGCCACTGCTCGTCGACCAGCGGTTCGAGATAGCGAAACGCCTCGACGGTACCCGCCACGTCGAGTGAGGTGAAGACAGCCACCGCTCGGTCAAATCGTGCGTAGCTGGTCGGGTCGATGGTGGCCGAGTCGTCGGTGCCAACGACCGCGAACGGCCGATCGGGACGAAAGGCCGCGAGGTGAACGGAAGGGTCTTCGTCAAAGGCGATGTTTCCCACCACGGCGGTCAGGCGGCGCAGCACATCGTCGCTCGCCAGCCAGCGCATCAAGCGCGGGTGCTCCGATACCTCGGCGGCGAGTTGGCGCACCAGCTCGTCGCTCGCCGAGAGCTCCGGCAGCGGCCCCAGATCGGGGCGGGCGGTGGCCTCCTGGCGCTCGGCCGGCGGGGTGACCGCCGGCGTCTCAGCAGCCGGAGACGATTCTGGGGCCGGCGGCTCCACCGGCCCATCGTCGCGCGGCCAGAACCACCAGGTCAACAGGCCCAGCAACAAGGCCACCGCAACGAGTGCCCAGGGCACCCACGAGGAGCCAGTGCGCTCGTCCGGCTGCCATGCTTCGCCGGCCAGGACCGGCTCGTCGTCGTCGCTCGGTCGCAGGTCGAGGTCGAGCGGCTGATCGGCGGCGAGCGGTGAGGGCTCGTCGGTGAGTGGGTCGAAGCGCGGTTCGCCCGGTTCTTCAGCGGTCATCTCGCCCACGAGGTTATACGAGCGTGAGAGACCATGGTGTGACGGAATCGCGGCAGAGTGAGGGAATCGAGGCGATCTGGAGTCAGCGGCGGGTCTCCTCAGGCGGCAAGCAAGGCCCGGTTGGGACGAATCCCGCGCAGGACGTCGGTTGCCTCGGTCAGCCCGTCGAGCGTCAACTCGTACATCGGGAAAACCTGCCTGATGATGTGAATCGTCGGCGCGTTCCAGATTCTCCTGGGCTCGGGGTTCAACCAGACCGAGTTCGGGCAACGCTCGCGGAAACGGCGCAACCAACTAAGACCGGTGTCCTGGTTGTCATGGTAATAGTCGATCGCACCCCCCGAGTGGGTGAGCTCGTAGGGGCTCATCCAGGCGTCGCCGACCAGCACCACGGACCACGTGTGGTCGAGGTTCTTGAGCACGTCACTGGTGGGCTCACCCTTCCAACGCGCGATGTCGGTGTAGAGCTTCTCGTAGATGCAGTTGTGAAAGAAGCGCGACTCGAACTTCTTGAAGTGGTTGGCAGCGTGCGCTGCCGAGAACAGGCGCTCGCACAGGAGGGTGTGCGGGTCCATCGAGCCGCCGACGTCGACCAGCAGCAACAGTTTGATGCGGTTACGCCGCGGCGGGCCGAAGACCAGGTCGATCTCGCCGCCGTTGCGCGCACTCTGGTCGATCGTCAAGTCGAGATCGAGCTCCTCGGGCCCATCGTCCTTGTCGAGGCGGCGCAAGCGCCGCAGCGCCATGCCGATCTGTCGAGTGTCGAGGATCCTGTCTGAGCGCAGGTTGCGAAACTGACGCGAGCCGGCCACCTGGACCGCCGAGCGGCCACCGCCTGCTCCACCGACGCGCACGCCGGTTTCGTGCTCGCCGCCATGGCCGAACGGCGACGTACCGCCGGTACCAATCCAGCGATTCCCACCATCGTGACGTTCCTTCTGCTCGGCGAGGCGCTCCTCGAACGCCTCGCGCAGTTCGTCGAGATCGAGCGCCTCGATCTTGGCGCGCTGCTCATCGGTGATCTCGGGCAGCTTGGGGTTCGACAGCCATTCCATCAACTCGTCGTCGACGTCGAAGTGGTCATCCAGCCCATGGAAGAACGACGCGAACGCGCGGTCGTAGATGTCGAAGTCCGTCTCTCGCTTGACCAAGAGAGCACGGGCGAGGTGGTAGAACGACGTGAGGTCGGCGCGACTGTGCCCCATCGCCATGGCCCTCATCAGGGTCAGCCATTCGGTGATGGTGACTTTGTGGCCGTAGGCCCGCAGGTGGTAGAAGAAATCGACAAACATTCTCTGGTGTTCCAGCTCGGTCCCGGTTGGTTTCCGTGTTCGGCCGCTCCCGCTTTGATTCTAGCGCGCCCCGGCTCCTCTCCTCAGTTGACGCCCCGACGACGGTGCGCTGCGAGCGCCGCTTCGAGGTCGTTCTCGCGCTTGAGCAAGACGCCCAGGAAAGGCAGCTCGGTCTCGATGGTCTCGGTGTCGACACCGCCGCGTCTGAGGGCAGCGATCCAGTCGACGAGCTCACTGGTCGAAGGACGTTTGCGAAGTTCGGGGAGATCCCGAAGCCAGTAGAAGCGCAACAGCACCTGCTGCAGGAGCTGTTCTTCGACATCAGGATGGTGGATCTTGACGATCTCAGCCATCTGTTCTTTGTCGGGGAAGGTGATGTAGTGGAAGACGCAACGCCTCAAGAAGGCGTCGGGCAGTTCCTTCTCGTTGTTCGAGGTGATGATCACGATCGGGCGCTCTTTTGCCTCCTGGCGCTCGTCAGTTTCGTTGACGTAGAACGACATGCGGTCGAGCTCGTGCAAGAGGTCGTTGGGGAACTCCATGTCCGCCTTGTCGATCTCGTCAATCAAGAGGACGACGCGCTGGTCGGCGCGAAATGACTGCCCAAGCGGGCCGTACTTGATGTACTGGCGCACATCGGAGATGTCGCGATCGTTGAAGCGAGCGTCGTTCAGGCGCGCCACCGTGTCGTAGACGTAGAGACCGTCCTGGGCCTTGGTCGTCGACTTGATGTTCCAGGTCAGCAACTCCATCACCAGGTTCTCGGCAACGGCCTCGGCCAGGACAGTCTTGCCAGTGCCTGGCTCGCCGCGAATCAGAATGGGCTTCTCGAGCGCAATGGCAACGTTGACCGTGTCGCGCAGGTCCTGCGACGCAAGGTAGCCCTCGGTCCCTTCAAAACGATGGAAGCTCATGACAATCGGCTCCTTAGACCCGTTGGGAGCAGCCCGGCCTCCGTGGACGTAGCTGCGGGTTTCGCTCGACGGCGCGTGCACGGGAGGCCGGCGGTCTTTGAGCGATAGTTGTCGTTGGAGCCGACAGTCTACACGACCGACTGACCGTCCGGTAGGTAGTCCGAGCCACCATCGAGGACCACGCGCGCTCGGCGGTCTACACTGCAGCCCGTGAGTTACCCAGATGAGAACCAGACCGCCCGCGCTCGCCTTCGCGAGCTCGTCCACGCCTCCCGGAAGATCGTCGCCTTCACCGGCGCCGGGATCTCTACCGAATCCGGTATCCCCGACTTTCGAAGTCCCGGAGGCATCTGGTCGAGAATGAAACCAATCGAGTTCAGCGACTTCATCTCCTCGGCCGCGGCGCGTCGTGAATCGTGGCGTCGCAAGCTCGAAGGCACTGGCTTTCGCGGCGCTGTTCCCAATGCTGGCCATGACGCTCTTCACGTTCTCTGGGAGCGCGGACAGCTCAAGGCCGTCATCACCCAGAACGTCGACGGCCTCCATCAGGACTCCGGGATCCCGCCCGATCAGGTCATCGAGTTGCACGGCAACACGACCTACGCGCGCTGCTTGTCATGTGCCAAGCGCTACGAGATCGAGGACATGCTCGAGGTCTTCAGGCGCACCGAAAACGGGCCGATCTGCGACGACTGCGGCGGCTACATCAAGACCGCAACCATCTCCTTCGGCCAGTCGATGCCAGAGGAAGAAATGATCCGGGCCGAGATCGTTGCCAGTGACTGTGATCTCTTCCTGGTGCTGGGGACCTCACTGGCGGTCTATCCGGCAGCCGCGTTTCCGATGATGGCGCGCGCAGCGGGAGCGAAGCTGGTGATCCTCAATCGCGAAGCGACGGATCAAGATGGGCTCGCCGACCTGGTCGTGCACGACGAACTCGGCGACACCTTGACCTATGCGGTCGGTCAGAAGCCCACGGCGTAGGCGGGGCCTCAAGAAGACCGTACGAAGCGCCCCTCGTCGGTTTCGCGGGCCTGGCCCCGAGCGATCAAGCGTTCGAGGTGCATCCCCATCATCTTGTGCTCGATCTGTTCAATGCCGGGGATCTCGTCCTGTGGGCGATAGACGAAACGATGGCGTGCGACGTCACCCATCGTGCGCGGTTCAGCGAGGTACAGGAGTAAGCGCTCGTCGCGCTCCTTGAAACGACCGGCGTAGCGTTCCAGGCGCTGGGCGAAGACGTTGGGATCTTCGATCAACCCAATGTGGTGACCCGAGAGCCAGGCGTGGCAGTCAATTTCAGCGACGCGTTGGACAGACTTTTCGAAGGCTTCGAGAGACGACGCGCGATCTCCGTAGTAAGGACCGAAACTCGACAGGTCGATGTCGGCGAGGAACAAGAGCCCGGCAGGTTCGATGAGAAAACAAGAGTGCCCCGGCGTATGGCCGGGAGTGAGGATGACTTCGACCGTCACTCCGCCTCCGAGGTCGAAGCGCTCGCCATCGCGAAACGTCAAAGCGTCGGGGCGTGGCATGAAGTGAAACTCGCGTTCGACCCGGGCGCGAAACGCGTCGCGGCGCTCCCCCGCCATGCCGAAGATGTCGATGAAGGTATCGATATCGTCGAGGAACCCACGTTCAAACTCGTGCAGCGCGATCGGTAGATCAGACAAGAGGTCGAGCGCTGCCGCGTGGTCTTCGTGAGCGTGGGTGAGCAGAATCCGGTCAAGGCCGGTCACCGGAGCGCGCACCGAAGGATCCTGGCTGAGGAGACGCCGGCGGACGCCGAGCGGCACATCGAGCAGCATGGTTTCTTCAGCACCCCGGACCACGGCCGCGTTGGCATCGGGGTACTTGCCGGAACCAGCGCCGAGGAGCACGGTCGCGGCACCGAGTGCACGATCTTCGAGAGGCTCTCTCCGTGAATCAGGAAGCATGGGCCGCGCATCCTACTCCGTCATGCCAGAGCCGTCGTGCCAGATCCGTCATGAAAGAATGGTCGCAACCGCACTCACCGACGCTCTGGCCCAGCCAGGGCGAAGAGGGCCTCTCGTGAACACCGACCAGACCGCACGCACCGTCCCGTATACGTCGATTGCGATCCTCCTCGCAACCGCCCTCACCTTCTCGGTCACTCCGGGAACGGCCCACGCCTCCGACCCCACATCGGCTGCGACCGAGGAGGACGCCGTCCGCGATCTCGAAGGAACCTGGCGCGTCCAAAGCGGCGCATCGTCGGACTACGTGCGCTTTGGCGCCAACCACGTGCTCACCTGGTACGCCTACGAAAAAGACGAGTGCGTGAGTTCGCGCCACACCTATCGCCTGCAGGGCGACCGGTTCCTCGCTACGCCGGCGCTTCCCGACGGGCGCAGCTGGTGGCAAATGAAGCAGGAAACCAACAGCCGCATTCGCTTTCTCGAACGTCGCGTCGGCGACAACGGGGAGCAGCTATCGAAGCGCCTGTTCCTGATGCGTGCCGCGCTGCCCCAGCGCGACGAGCCGTGCGCGCCTCGCGAACGAAACTAGTACCAACGCGAGACGAAAAAGGGAGGCAGCCGAAGTTGCCTCCCTCATGCATCCACTGGGGCCTTCATCCGAAGAGAAGGTAACCCAGCCGTCGAGCGACCTACTTGATGGCGGACCAGCCGTCGGTGCCGGACTCGAAGCTGTCACGCATGATCAGCGACCCAGGCGGCAGCGTCTTGACCTTCTCGGCGAGCTCGACGAAGCGCACCGGATCGACCAGACCGCGGCCCGAGCCGATGTCGGCGCCCGGCGGCGACACGTCTTTGGCCGAAAGGTCGAGCAGGGCCTTGAGGTCGGTGTTGGTGAGGCCGGCGTTCTGTCCGAGACCCAGGGCCGCAATCGCGGCAACGTGAGGCGCAGAGGCCGAGGTGCCGAAGAACGTCGTCGGGAAACCGCCGTTACCGGTCACCGAAACACCATCGACACCGGTCACGTCAGGCTTGCCGCGCTCCATCGGCATCGGTGTACCGTCCTTCGTGAACCAGATGTGTCCCGGGCCCATCGAGCTGAAAGGCTCGAGGATGTCGAGATCCGGGTTCGGGGTCCCGTCAATGTTGGCAACCGCACCCATCGCCGCGACCGTCACTGCGCCTTTGGCTTCGGGATGGCCGAACATCGAGTTCCTCGGCACGTTGAAGGTCGGGGTCATGGCGAAGAAGCCGTTGAAGAAGAGCTCGAACTGCTTGATCCCGGCCGCCGCGTAGCGATCGACACCGACAAAGAAGGAAAGGATGTTGTCGAAGGGACCCGGCGCCGAGTCGTTGACGACGAAGGCCACTTCGAACGGGTCCTCGGACCCGGCCTGGATCGCGCCACCGATGGCACCGATCGGGAAGAGCCCAGCCGGATCGCCGGCGAGGAAGCCGAACTCGTCGAACATGTAGAGGTCGAAGTCGACCGCTGCCTGACCCATCGGCTCATTCCAGTACATGAAGGTGGCCGCGAAGTTGCCGCCGCTGGCCACGACACCACGCCAGAGTGGGTCCGGTGCCCCGCCCAGGGATGCTGCAAAGTCATGCAGGTCGACGAGCGGGAACTCGAGATCGGTGCCGGGAGTGATGTCGACGAACTCACCGAGGTAGTGGTCCTGGCGCTGGTTGCCTGCCGAGGTCAGGTAGAGCGTGCCGTTGGCATCTACTGCATCGACGGCCTGCGAGATGACGCCATCCTGGAAGTAAGGCTCGGTGAGGTAGCCGACGTCATCGACGACGATGTCGCAACCCTCGCCACCGAAGGCGTCTTCGGAGAGCCAGGTGACGGCATTGGCAAGACCAACCTGACCAGCGTCACTGAAGGCCGGGCAGAAGCCAAGCTTGGCGTCAGGAGCGACGTCATGGATGATCTCGAGCATCGCCGTTCCCTCGGCGCCCTGGTCGTCATTCAGCGGGCAGATCTCGAGATCCGGCGGTAGGTCACCGCTCGCCCGCGAGTCGTCGATCCCGCCGATACCGTTCGAGATCACACACACCGAGGTGCCCGCGCCTTTGATACCCCGAGCGTGCAGGGTGTCGATCATCTGCACCGGAACGCCCTCGCTCTCGACCGACCCGACATGCACCTTTTCGCCGATGACCGGCAAGATACTGCGCACCCATTCGTGGCTACCGGCACGGCGCAACACGCCACCGAGGTTGGCCAACGGAGCCCGCGCGGCGACCCGCACGCTGCCGTCGACGAGCGTGCGGTGGCTGAGAACCTCCAGACCTGCTGCGGCCAGAGTGTCCATCGCATCGGCACCAGCCTTCGACAACGCGATCTCGACCGCGATCCGGCCGTCGGTGACGCGGAAGAGTGAAGCACTGCGAAGAGCAGCGTTTTCTTCGAGCGCCCAGAGCAGGTTGCTGGCCTTGTTCTCAGCTGCGGAGCGATTGGCGCGACGCGCGCGCATGCGCTCGGCGCTGGCCTTGGCGTTGGCGAGAAACTCAGGCGTTGCATGGGTCGTTGCCGACTGCTCAGGCACCGGTAGACGATTGACCTGCGCCGTTGCCGCGGTGGAGGTGAGCGCCGCCAGCAGCAGCACGGCGAGTAGGAGAGTCAGGGTTTTCTGTGCCGAGGTTCGATTCAAAGCATCCTCCCGAGTGGATTTGTCGATGGGGTGTTTCGGCGTCTTCTGCACGAGCACCCACGCACGACCATCTTCTAGTGATGGTGCGAGGGCGCGGGAAGACGGCGCCTACGCCGGGCTCAAGGAAACGATTGTCGCCTGCTGCCAGCCACAAGCAGGTAAGGCGACGATCACAGAACAACCCGGCAGCAAAAGTCCGGAATTTTCTACATTATGCGCCGATTCCGACCTCCGGTCAAAGCTTTTCAAGAACGACTAGTTTCAAAACCCCGCGACCCTCGGATTCGACGAATCCGTCGAACTCCCCTTTGGTACCCTTCTCCGGTGACCCTCGAAGCCCATCCAGTCCCCGATTCCGACATTGCACCCTCGAGCTGGACGGCCGAGATCGGACTCGTGGCGGTGGGAGGCGAGCTCACCCCCCAGCGTGTTCTGGCCGCCTACTCGCGCGGAATCTTCCCGTGGCCGCTGCTCGGCGAGGGCGAACCGGTTCTCTGGTGCAGCCCCGATCCACGTTTCGTGCTCTTTCCAGAGAACCTCCACATCCCGCGCAGCCTGGCGCGAGACATCCGCCGCCGCCCGGTGGAGATCCGCTTCGATACCGCCTTCGAAGAAGTCATGCGGCAGTGTGCACGTGCAGAAAGACCTGGGCAGTCGGGGACCTGGATCACCGAACCGATGGTGCACGTCTACACCGTTCTCCATCGCCAGGGCTTTGCACACTCGGTTGAAGCCTGGAATGGGGATCGGCTGGTGGGCGGTCTGTACGGGATTGCCCTCGGCCGTGCCTTCTTCGGCGAGTCGATGTTCACGCTCGAGCCCAACGCCTCGAAGATCGCCTTCGTGCGGCTCGTCGAACACCTGGGCGTCAATGGCTACATGATCGTCGATTGCCAGCAGCGCACCGATCATCTCGAGCGCTTCGGCGCCGACGACATCCCGCGCGAGCGTTTCGTCGACTACCTCGAGGTGGCGCTGACAGCACCCGCGACCTCCACCGCGGCATGGCCCACGGGTCCCGTCTCAGAGGGGCCCGGAGAGGCCGCGCTACCGGTCGAGAGCGGGTAGGACCTCGTTACCCAGCAATTTGACGGCCGCTACCGGATCGGGGCCGAGGGGCGGACCGAAGGAAAGATGCCGCACACCTGCTTCGACGAGCGGTCGTAGACGATCGACAATGTCGCGAGGCGTCCCAACGACTCCGATGCGCAGCATGTCGTCGGTCACCAGCGAGCGCGCCAGAACCGGATCACGGTCGATCGCGAGGGCGCGGCGTACGGGCGCGAAGTCGATTCGTTCGAGCTCGAGCCGGTCGAGCAAGAGGTCACTGAGCGAGGCGCCGTAGTAGGCCACCTTGTCAGCGAGCACGGCGCGGGCCTGTGCGCGATCAGGAGCGACCGACACCCACACACAGGCGGCCGCGTCGAGCTCTCCGAGCTCAGGTGAACGGCGAGAAACCCCGCGCTCCAAGAGCGGCTCGACCGTCGACCAATGTTCGGGAGGAAAGAGAAGCGGTAGGGCGCCGTCGGCGAGCTCACCGCAAAGCTCGAGCATGCGGGGGCCCATGGCGCCGACGTAGATGGGAATCGGGCGACGACTACCCCCCTTCTCGAAGCGGGCGCCGAAGCGCAGGTAGGCCTCCTCGCGCAAGGTGACGAACGCATTGCTGGTCTCTGGTTCATAGGAACTGCCTGCCAGAAGGGCGCGCAGCGCCCGAACGGTCGAGCGCATGTCGGCCAGCGGCGTCTTGCGCTCGATTCCGATCCAGCTGAGAAAGTCGGTCGCGCCAGAACCGACCCCGAGTACGAAGCGACCGCCGCTCGCCTCGTCGAGGGTTGCCGCAACCATCGCGATCTCGGCAACGTGCATCGAATACGGGTTCATCAAGCCAATGCCGAGTTCGATGCGTTCGGTGCGGAGGGCGGCGGTTGCCTGCAACACTGGCGCGCTGCGCAGGAAGAGATCATTGCTGACCCATAGCTGATCGAAGCCGCACTCTTCGGCGGCGACCGCCAGGTCACCGAACTGGCGAACCGACAGGTCGTTGTTGAGGCGCAATGAAAATCGCATGTTTCAGATCGCTCAGATCGGTGTCATCGGCGACTGCCAGGACCGGGGCGCGAACGAGCCCGGCGGGCGCGCTCGGTTCGCGGTCAGTCGTCGACAACCGCCTCGGCTTCGATCTCGACTGAATACTCGGGCCCAACCAGCGACGCCTGAACCAGCGTGTTCGCCGGCCGGATCGAATGAAAGTACTCACCGTGGACCGTCGCGACCTCTTCCCAGTCTGAGGTATCGGCGACGAAAACACGCGTGCGCACTACATCTTCGAGACGACCGCCGAGCTGCTCGATGGCAGCGCGAATCTTCTCGAGCACGAAACGTGTCTGGTCGGCGGCGCTGCCACCGACCGCGCCATCCGGACCGGTGGCCGTTGTTCCGGCAACCAGAATGCGGTCGCCGACGCGCAGTGCGCGCGAGTAGCCGAAGCGCTCCTCCCATTCGACCCCACTGCCAACCCGTTGCCGCTTTTTCTCACTCACGAACGATGTCCTCGTTCTCGAGCATCTCCTCGAGAAGAATGTCGGCGTAACTGGTGATCCAGCTCTCGACCCCAGCGACGCCGACGGTGATGATGACTCGCGAACCGTCTCGCTCGACGGTCGCCGAATCGAGCTCGACGCTCTCGGTCGAGGCGCGAGAGTCGGCGATCCGTTCGTCGAGCCAGACGCGCAACAGAGCGGCAGCAGACTCGGCCAGGTCGACCCCGGGCAAGCGCGCCGTGACGACGAACTCGGTCTCGTCCGAGGAAACGACGTCGGCGTCGAGCGTCAACCCCTCGAGCTGGTCGACCAGCTCGAGAACCAGGCCGGCGGTGCCCTCGTCGTCGGGAACAACCGGTTCGGAATGTTCGACCTCCAGTGTCGAAGCCTCGGCAACTTCCGGCGCCGGCCCACCGAAGGTCCGCTCGATCAGCTCGACGATCTTACGACCAGAGAACTGCGCGAGCTCGGCTTCGTGGGTCGCCAGCACCATGTCTGCCGAGGCGGTGGCCGCACTCGGAGGACCCGGTAAGTGATAGCCGTGTTCGAGGTCACCGTTGGCCTCGAGCATGCGTGCGTCGACCCGGTCCAGGGAATCCTCGAGGAGCGAGGTCGAACTCGAAATCAAAAGGGTGTTGTTCCACCACGCCACCGCGAAGTCCGCTCCTCCGTTAGCACCCTCGAGCACCAGGATCTCGTGCCCATCGTGGAGGTAGCGATTGTCCTCGGTCTGACGCCGGGTCAACCGGAAGATCAGCTTGATGAGTCGCGGGTACTTGGGAAGATTGACGGCGGTCGCGAAGTGCAGCCCGGGAGCGTCGGCCAGGCTGCCATCACCAGCCTCGGTTTCTTCGCCAGCTCCTTCCAGGGCATGAGCCTCGTCATCCCGGTCCTGACTGACTTCCAGCACTACCGCCAGACCCTCGACCAGGGCGCCTCGAATCGAGTCGGCGTCGACCTCCTGGGCATTGAGGGATGTCATCACCGAGGCGAAACCTGGATGGATCTCCGCCATCTGCTCGCGCTGCATCTCTCGGGTGACCCGCAGGTACTCGGTCATCGCGTACACCACCAGATCGACGGCTCCGTCGTCGTCCGCCAACGGTGCAATGATCGCGGCGCCGGCGACGTCGGGCGCTACGATGGTCTGCGGCGGCACCTGCGATCCCCGCCCGACGGCCCAGATTCCCCCGAAGATCGACACCAGAATGAAGCCAACGAGCACAATGCCGGCAACCAGCGCGCAGCCGTAGAGCACGCGCCGACCGCGCCGGCGACGCTCTTCGTTCGGCGAGGCCGCGGGGGCCGCAGCGTAGGGATTGGGGTCGGTCACGCGGTCATTGTACGCCTGAAGGAAATTCCGAGGAATGAGCGTTTCTGGGGCTAGATCCAGGCGCCCGTTCCTGGCTTGGAGAGAAGACGTCGAATACAATGTATTTATTCATATTTGTCCGTGAGGATCCCTTTTGCAAACTGGTCACGCCGGCGACGCGCAGCAGGCACTACGCGAGTACCTGAACGACGAAACCGCAGCCCTCTTCGTCGCCGAGCCGATCGGCGAAGCGCTGCTCGCCCAACCCGAGCAGGTCAGCCGCAGCGTGCTCTCCTGGGTGGACTCGCAGGTCCAGGTCGGGCGCCACACGGTGCCGGTGCCGGACCTTCTCTTTCACGCCCTGCACAAGATCGAGCTGCTGTCGGAAACCGGCCTCGTCGAACCGGCAAGCCATCGACGCGCGGTGGGAAGACTCTCCAACACCGTCGCCACACTCCTACCGTCCGCCGAGGCTGATCGGCTGCGTAGTCGCCTCACTCGTCACAAAGAGGCCGAGGCCCGCCCGGTTCAGCTCCTGCACCAGGATGAAGAGTCGGCGCCGCGCGAACGAAACATTGGAACCGAAACCGGCACCAGAGGCGGGTCGGCCGGCGGCGGCTCGGGGAAACGAGCGCCGCTCGTGGCGGGGAACCCCGCCAGGTCCAGTGGCCTTGAGCGTGACCAGCAAGCTCCGCCTGCCGCCAGCCCGCGCGGTAAAAGGCTCGGCGAGCCGCTCGACATCGAAACCGACTTCAACCGAAAGCGTTGGCTCGAGCGCCGCAGGCGCGAACACCAACGTCGAGAACGCCTGCGCCGCGAGCAGGCGTCACTGGGACTCGACCGCTTCGAGGAGTTGAACCGGCGCCTCCAGATGATCACCAACTCTTCTCCAGCGGAGCAGCAGAAGCTACTCATCGCGGCGGCCGCCACCGCTGCAGATACCTCCCAGAACGAGGCAACCCTGGCAGCCCAGCTCGATCGCCTGCAGTCGGAGGGTCTCTTCAATCTACGCACCGATCTTCTCTTTACCCACTTGACTGCCCGTCTGCCCGACTGGGATGTCGAGTGGACGACTCCGCCGCGCGCCCTGCAATCCGTCGCTCGGGTCGTCCGGGCTGCCGGCTCTCCCGAAGAAGAACTCGACCGTCTTCGAGAGGTGTACCGCACCGCCGCTCGCTGGGTATCCCAGGGCGCGCTACGCCGCGCTCAGGGGGTGCTAGAACTCGGAGAGTCGCTCCTACGCTCGAGCAACCTGAGCGAGCAAGAGCAGGACGAAGTACGAGCGGAGGTCGAGCGCATCGTCGACCGAGATCAGCTGCTCGAACTCGCTGCAGAAGAAACTCGGCACGAGGCACTGCGGAACGTCTTGCGCTGGCTGCCGACCTACTCGGTGTGGCCCCTCCTCCGACAACTCACGGAAGAACGCGAACGCGAAGTTCGTCTGGCGCTCTTGCGTCTTCTCCGCGCATGGGGCTCGGATGCACGTGAAGCCGCACTTTCACTGCTCCGCATCTCCGCCGCCCGGTCAGACGAAGAGTGCCCGTGGACGGTCACCCGCAACCTGCTCCATCTGCTGCGACGCATTCCGCTCGTCAGCGAGGGCAGGCGGGCACGGGAGCTCCACGACGTGCGCCCTATCCTGGACCGCCCAATGCCACCGGCACTGGTGCGCGAAGCCGCCGCCTACCTCGCAACCCTCGAGCTACCGGCTGCCAGCGAACTGCTGCTCGATCTACACCAACGGGTCGAGAAAGAACAGGCCGATCCGAGCATCGGTCGCCGCCGCCGCCGCGAGCTCGCCAGAACCCGCACTCTGATTCTCGGGCAGGCTCTAAAGCACCCGACATCGACGTCGCGACGGGCGGTTCTCGACGTTCTACTGGCGTCGGGCGGCGTCGGCCCTGCGGCACGGGCACTGTTCGAGCGTATTGGCACCGTGTCTCTGGCCGGAGATCTCGAGAGTCTGTCGCGTCTGGTCGAGGTTGGGCACCGCTTGATCGATGCCAATCCGAAAACCGACGAGCCGCGCCTCGCCCGCACCCGAGGGGCAGTTCGCATCGACGCTCTAGCGAGCGTTCTCCGCGCCCTGGCGTCGACGCTTGACCCTGACGTCGACAGGCTGCTCGAAAAGGCGGCCTCGCTGGCCGACCGCGAGCTCCAGTCCACGATTCTCGAAATTCGCAGCGAGCGCGGCAAGAACGCCGCGCAGGCCGGCGACGCAGAAGACTTCGAGGGCTCGATCGAGCTTTTCGGACTGCCCGGTCTCCTCCTCAGCCTGGAGCAGAACGAGGCCACCGGCACGCTCGAACTCACCGACGAATCTGGCGAGACCCAGGCGCTCCTGCAACTCGAACGCGGTGCGCTTCGGCGCGCCAGCGTCGGAGAGCTCGAGAACGAGACGGCTGTCTACGCCCTCATGCAACGGCCTTTGGCAACCAGGTTCCAGTTCATCTCGAGCGCCCCGCGCGCTCAACCAACGGGCACGAGCAGGTCGCTAGCGAGCGACGGACTCCACCTCGGAGCGCTCCTGCTCGAAGCGTCGCGACGCTACGACGAGTTCCAGAGCCTCCGCGCCCTGGTTGGTGACCGTTCTCCCATCCGTCGCCTCGAAACCACTGAACCAGGAGCCCACAACGATCGCGAACGAGTCCTCGCTAGAGAACTGTGGCAGGCCCTGGGCACTCAGCCGACGCCTGCCGAATGCGAAGAGATGCTCGCCCACGAGCCCTTTCGCATCCGCCGCTTGCTGGCGAGCTGGCTCGAGCAGGGAGCGGTGGCGATCGACGCACGTTTGTAGCGCACTCTTCGCCCCAGAAGACTTGCAGGAAAGCGCTTCTTCCTGTCAGTGTCGGCCGCTCCCGCGCGACCCTTCGCACTCGTGGGCCTTTCTTGCCTTCTGTGTCGGTCGTTCTATGTCGGTCTTTCCATCCAATGAAGAACCTTCAGCCATGAGACAACCAGTGCGCCCCCATCGGGCAACGTCGATTCCGCGCCGCCAGTTGCCCCACTGGCTGCTGTTGGCGGCTCTAACTGGCGCGCTGACGGTTGCCGGATGTGAACCGCGGACCTACGTTCCCGACGAGGTCGTACGGGCCCACCGCGCCGACTATCCGCTGGGACAATTCGCACCCGGCTATGTGCGGCGTTCCGTCAGTCGCGGGCTCGAACGGGCCACCCGCATCGTGCACAAGGTCGAGGTGCGTCCCGAGGTCGCCGGCGAACTGCTGATCAAGCCGGCGGGCGAGCGTAGCCGGTTGATCGCCGCCGTTGCCTGCCCACCCGGTTCAGACCCGGTGTGGGGAAAACTGACCAGTCGCCAGGACGTCGAGATCGAAATCTCGGCCGGCAAGGGGCCGATCGCCAACGTCGACTGTCGCTCCGAAGTCCGCTAGCGCCAGCCCGAACGGACGTTGCAGGACTCACGGTCCTGGCGGTGTCGGCCGGGCTCCCAGGTCATCGAGTGCCTGCGCGACGCGCTCGACTTCCGCGACGATTCTCTCGTAGGTCGCTTCGACTTCCGAGAGTTGGCGTAGGGCCTCCGCCTGTAGCTCGCGGTGGGTGTTTGTCGGACCGCCGGTCGTTCCCCAAACGCCCTCGGTGATCGTGTATACGGCACCCTGAATCGACAACCGGGTGGGCTCTAAGAGGCGCGCGCGCGGCCCGCCGCCGTAGAGCACTTCGTCGGCCGCCAGGCGTTCACGCTCTCGTCGAAGCAGCGAAGCCAACAGGTTGTCGGGAGCGCCGGGTGTGCCGAGAAACGCCGCCTTCAAATGAGCGATCCGATCACCCAGGGCTTCGGTTCGAAGAGCCGCAGCGTTGGCGCGCCGCGTGAGCGCCAGGGTCTCGAGATGAAAACCCTCACTGGCGGCATACGCTTGACCTCTCTCGGCCGCTCTCCCCGGCGGAGCGACGACCTCGAAGCTCTGCGACTCACCGACGGTTTCGAGGGTTCCGTTGTCGGCGACTCGCGTCAGGCGTACCGAGTACGTTCCCGGAACCACCAGCGGGCCGCGCGGCGGCGTGACCCAGGGTGGCAGATCGCCGGCCTCTTCGATCGACAGCGCCTCACCTGGGGATCGACGCAGGTCCCAGGTCACCGTGTGCAGGCCAGCCTCAGCTGGCCCGCTCAGCCGCCGCACGGGCTTCCCGTCTGCCGAAGAGATCTCGAGCACCGTCTTGGCCAACCTGGTCGACTCGTCCAGATCTTCGGCGGCCAGGACTTCCCAGCCCGGGAAGGGAACGTCGGCGCCCTCTTCGGCAAGCGCCTTCTCTCCTTTGCGCCGAGCCTTCTTTCCGGTGGGTTCGGCCTCGGGCAGCCAGTAGCGAACGGTGGCGCCGTGGGGAGGATTTGGGGCGGTGAACAGGTTGCTCCCCAGCATGCCGCGCCCCGCCACGCCGAGACGCAGAGCCGGGTTGTACCACCAGGCATCGCGCACCGGCAGGACGCCTGCCTCCTCGCTCGGAGACGCAATCTCGAGCACGCGCAAGGGTGAGTAGTCGTCGAGGATGAAAACACCGCGACCGAACGACCCCGCCACGAGGTCGCTTTCGCGACGCTGGATCTCGAGATCACGAATGGCGATTGTCGGGATGCCCCGATCCAGGAGGTGCCAGGCGTCGCCGCCGTCCTGCGTCACGTAGACACCGAACTCAGTGCCCAGGAAGAGGAGCAGCGGATCGACATGGTCTTCGACCAGCGACCACACCAGGTGACGGTTGGGGAGGTCACCCCGGATCGAAGTCCAGGTCTGACCGCCGTCGCGGGTCTCGAAGAGATAGGGCGCGAAGTCACCATGCTTGTGATCGTCGAGCAGCACTCGCGCGACCTTTGCATCGTGGAGCGAGGCCTTGACCTCGTTGACGAAGGCCCGTTCGGGCACCCCCGGCAACTCGACTGCGCGCCAGGTCTCACCCGAGTCTTCGGTCACATGCACGCGGCCGTCGTCTGTGCCGGCCCAGACGACACCCGCGGTGACCGGCGACTCCGACAGAGAGGTCAGGTTCCCGTACCAGGACATCGCGCCGTTGTCGTAGAGCGCGTCGACGCTACGCACTCGTTCGCCCATCGGCATTTCGTAGCGCTCGGTGCCGTGTGACAGGTCGCCGGATACCGCGGTCCAGGAGTTGCCGCGGTCGGTACTCCGCCATACGCGCTGAGAGCCAAACCACAAGACGTCCGGATCGTGCGGGCTGATCTCGATCGGCGCATCCCAGTTCCAACGCTCGGGATCCTCGCCGGGTGCTGCCTGCGGCCGAATGTCGAGGGCCTCAGCGGTGTCGCGGTCGTAGCGCAGCAGGTGACCGTTCTGCCAGGTCACGTATAGAACCGTCGGGTCGCGCGGATCGACCGCGCAGTCGTAGCCATCGGCACCGTAGGGTACATACCAGTTGCGGTTCCTGATGCCGTGCAGGTTGTCGGTTCTCGACGGTCCGGCCTGGGTCCCGTTGTCCTGGGTTCCGATGACGACGTTGTAGAACGGCGTCTCTTCATCGACGGCCAGCTTGTAGATCTGGGTGACCGGCAGGTTGTGAACATAGCGCCAAGTGCCGCCGCTGTCATAGCTCTCATAGATGCCGCCGTCGTTGCCAGACAACAGGAACTCGGGGTCGTTGGGGTCGAAGGCGAGGGCGTGGTTGTCGCTGTGCTTGTCGGGCTCACCCACGGGAACAAAGGTCGCACCGCCGTCACGGGTCAGGCGCATGAAGACGTCCATCTGGTAGACCGTGTCGCGATCGTGCGGCGACGCTTCAATTTCCTGGTAGTAGTGCGGCCCGGTGCCGTTCGAAAGGTAACCGTTCCTGAACTCCCAGCTCTCGCCGCGATCGAGCGAACGATAGAAGCCACGCTCCTCCTCGCGGGCTTCGATAGTGGCGTAGACGACATCGGGATCGACCGGCGAGATCGCGAGGCCGATCTTGCCTACTGCGTCCCCTTGCGGCAGGCCGTTGTCGAGCTCGCGCCAGGTCTCGCCACCGTCGGTCGACTTGTAGATGCCGGAGCCGGGACCGCCGGCGAGATAGGACCACACGTGACGACGACGCTCGAAGGTCGCGGCATAGAGAACTTCGGGATCGCGCGGATCGATCTCGAGATCGGTCGCGCCGGTGTTCTCGTCGACAACCAGCACAGCGCGCCAGCTCGCTCCTCCATCCGTAGTCTTGTACACCCCGCGCTCGCCGCCCGCCGACCACAGTGGCCCTTCGGCTGCGACCCAGACGGTGTTCGAGTCCTCGGGGTGCACGATGATGCGACCGATGTGCTCACTTTCAGCAAGGCCCACCTGCTCCCAGCTCGAGCCACCATCGAGACTCCGATAGACCCCATCACCGAAGCCGACGTGGCGACCCGAGACGTTCTCGCCCGTGCCGACCCAGATGACATCGGGGTTTTGCGGGTCGAGAGTGATTTCGCCAATCGAGTACGACGGCTGGTCATCGAAGAGCGGCGTCCAGCTGGTACCGCGGTTGATCGTCTTCCACACTCCGCCCGAGCCCACCGCGACGTACCAGGTGCTCGTGCTCTGTGGATGAATCTCGATGTCGGCGACACGTCCCGACATGAGCGCAGGGCCGATACCGCGCATCTCGAGACCAGCCAACACGCTAGGGCTGCCTTCGCTGGCGTTTGCCGGAGCGCGAAACGGCGATGAGAGAGCCGCAACGAGGGCGAAGAGAGTCAAAACAGACCAGCCCCGGGTGCACTTGGGGCGGTCCGAGAGGTAACGTCGACGGGCGAGCTGAGAGCGTTCTACGAGCGACATCGGCAAACTCCGTGAATGAGCGGCGTCTTGAACTTGCCGCCGATCATACGGCGCGCCGCCACCGTGGCCATCTCGCCGGCCATCTCGCCGGGTCGCGCGGTCCTCTCGAAGCGAACGCTAACGAATGTCGACGGCGTAGTCCTGCACCTCACCGAAAGTGAAGTTCTCGCAGGCGCCGGCCGGCGCATCGCGCTTCATGGTCACGCGCATGCGGGTCATCCCGAGAGACGCTCCAGCGGGTACCGAGATCTGTCCGGCCACCACCTGGTTGGTTGCCGGGACGTCGAGCACCAGTTCCTGGGCGTCGTTCCAGTCGCCGTCGCGGTTCCAGTCGATCCACACCCGCCAGGTATTGAGAAAACGTTCCCAACTGTAGGCCGGCGTCAGTTCGATGGTCAGACCGGTGGCACCGCGGGTAACCGTCGCCTGGTGATCAGCGGTCCAGTCGCTGTATTTCTCCTTCAGCGAAGTGTGGTCGATTCCAGCGAAGACCACACGCTCTAACCACGATTGCCAGGGCTGGGAGCCTTCGGACGAGCAGTAGCCAGTCGGCATCGGGCCTCCGGTGCCACCATCGGCGAGCACCTCGAAGGAACGCTCGACCGCTGGCGCCGGTAGCCAGTCGGCGTTGCCACCTTGCTCGGCGCGCACGACAACCGTGCCTTCCTGGCCACTCAGCGTAACCGTCGCACCGGCGATCGACGCTGGCCCCGACACGATCGAGAACGCCACCGAAAGCCCCGAGCTTGCGCTGGCGCTGATGTTGAACGGTCCGGCGGTCGCGACGCGATCGGGCAGCGGCGGGAAGTCGATCGCCTGCGCCATCGGCCCGCCCGTCCCGTCACCGCTGGTCACCACCGCATAGTCCTGGACTTCGCCGAAGGTGAAGTTCTCGCACGGCCCGGCCGGGTTGTTGCGCTTCATCGTCACTCGCATGCGCGTGGTTCCAAGGGAGGCGTTCCCCGGAACGGCTACGTTCTGCGTAACGACCTCGTTGGTCGGTGCGACATCGACCACCAACTCGCCGGCGTCGTCGAAGTCGCCATCACGGTTCCAGTCGATCCACACCCGCCAGGTGTTCAGAAAACGTTCCCAGCTGTAGCCCGGGGTCAATTCGATCGCCAGCCCCGCGGCGCCGCGCTCAACGCTCGCCTGGTGAACCGAACTCAGGTCGCTGTACTTCTCCTTGAGCGATGTGTGGTCGATCCCGGCAAAGCGCACCCGCTGGGTCCACGACTGCCAGGGCTGGTTGCCGATCGAAGAGCAGTAGCCGGTGGGCATCGGACCGCCGGTTCCGCCGTCGGCCGTGACGGCGAAGCTGCGGTCGACTTGCGGTGCCGGCAACCAGTCGTCGTTGCCAAACTGGTTCGCCCGCACCACGACGGTGCCTTCTTCGCCGGTCAGCGTGATCGTGTCGCCGGCGATGGTCGCCGGTCCAGAAATGACCTGGAGCTCGACCTCGAGGCCGGAGCTCGCCGTTGCCGTGACCTCGAAGGGGGCCGAGGTGGTCAGGCGATCCGAGAGAGGCGGAAAGTCGATCGTTTGCGGTTCGCGCTCTCCGCCGTCGGAGTTGACGGTGAAGCTGCGGTCGACATCGGGCGCGGCGAGCCAGTTGGCGTCGCCGGCCTGGCTGGCACGCACGGTGACCGTGCCCTCCTCGCCGGTGAGACTGATGGTCGTACCGTCGACCGACGCCGGGCCTGAGAGGACTACGAACGAAACAGTAAGACCCGACGTCGCGGTTGCCGAAATCTCGAAGGGGACGTCGGTCGTCAAGCGATCGGGCAACGCCCCGAAGTCGATCGTCTGTGGGAGGCGGTCACCGGTGGGAACGAAGTGCGCGGTGATCGAAACGTTACCGCCGAGGACGATGGAGGTGCTCGGGTCTCCGCCGGACAAGGCGCCCGACCAATGGTCAAAGACGAAACCATCGCCGGCTTCGGCAGTGACCGGAATGTCGACTCCCGTAAACCAGGTGCCGGAGTAGCTGTCTCCCGAGCCCGAAAGATTGACGGTGCTGAAGGAGAGCGTGCCGTCACCTGCCACCGACAGGCTGGCCTGTGCAGTTCCGGTGACGTCGGCAAAGGCACTCACGTAGTGAGCGCGTACCGCCTCAGCGCGGTTGCTGGCAAAGATTCGCAGCTTCTCGACGTGGGAGTCCCACGCGTTCCAACCCGAGTTCCAACGGTCGAGGTGGCGCTGCATCTCGGGCTCGTAGGTGGCTTCGAACTCATCGAGACGACCGTTCCAACGGGCCGGTTCGAACAGCACGTTGAGCATGTCCGCCGAACGGTTGACGAAGTCGCGACGGAAGGTCGGGCTCTCGACCGCACGCTGAAAAGCGCGCGTCGACCAGGGAGCGTTGGGCCACCAGTCCCAGTCCGGCGTCAACAGACGATCGAGCGAGTCCTGGGTCCAATCGCCACTGTTCCAGGGACCGTCTTTGACGAACAGTCCGGTCGAGAAATCGAGATCCTTGATCATGAAGTTCCAGCGCGCATCGGGAGTGCGCTCGCGGAAGCGCCGGTTGTTGTTCGACGGCCAGTCGGCGTTGTCGACTGCGATTTGGAAGGCGTAGTGATCGATGAAGGCGGCAGGATCAACGAAGGTTCTGAACTCCGCGTACTCGCTCGGGTTGGCGAGATTGGCGCTGGCGAGGAAGGACTGGAAGGCATCCCAGGCTATGAAGTCGCCCTCTTTGGCCTCGGTCTCCTCATCGAGCAGGTCGATCTCGTCACGCTCCAGGTCGTAGCGCGCCTTGATATAGCGGCGATCGAAACGATCGCGAATGTTCTGAATGCCCCAGTACGCGCCGTTGAGGTAGAGCACCGCCGGTCGGTGGCCCTGGGCGATCACGTCGACAGGATCGATGCGCCCACCGACATCTGAAAGATCGCGCACCAGGCTCGAGGCCGCCGCATCACGAAACATCGTGTAGTTCCAGTCCTGTCCCGACTGGCGGAGAATCAGGGAGCGGTAGACATTCCACGGTTGGTCAGGGAAAACCGGGTAGCGCAACTCTTCGATCCCGAAGCGCCGATGCGCTTTGATCGCCAATGACTTCTGCGGCAGCGATGCGCTGGCACTACCGTGAATCTCGGTCTCCACCTGCTGTGAGAGCCCCAGCGTTCCGTCGGGCTCGAAGAGTTCGAAATGCGCGTTGATCTCGATGTCTTCTTCGAAGAGGGTGAACATGCCTTCGGGGCCGAAGACCTCGTCGGGATCGGCAGTCACTGTGACCACCGCGAAATCCGGTGCGTGCTCGATGTCGAACAGCCAGGTCCAGGTGGCAATGCGGCTCGGTAGCAGACCGTCGGCGAAGGCACGCGCGCGCAGAACCGTGGTGTCAGTGATGGAAAGGGCGCCGGTGTAGGGCTGTGAGTCGGTGGTTGGCTCGCTGCCGTCGGTGGTGTAGAAGATCTCGGCGCCCGAAGTCGCACTATCGAGTGCTACCGAGAACGGAGAGGTCTTGAAACCGGCCGTCTGCGAAGCCTCTGGTATCGCCGTCGTGTCGCTGATGCCGCCGCTGTTCGAAGCTCCGGGCGTCGGGGTGGGAAAGGAAAAGAAGGTCGAGCTACCGTCGGGCGAACGGCCCTCGGAGATATCGGTTTCCTGGGAGCCGAAGGTGACGGAATCGATCAGCGAACCGTTGGCGGCAAACAAGCCGATCTGTTCGCCGCCGCTCGAGAGCTTGGCGTCGACGTGCAGGGGGCCCTGCTCGGTTTCTTTGTCGAACCACAGAATGACGAAGCCGCCGGCCGGAACGACCGTAGTAGAGCTACCGCCTGGAACCTCCGACGCCGTCGGATCGCTCAGGTCGTCGGTCAAGAACATTCCAGCGAGATCGATCGCCGAGGCCGTCGGGTTGAAGATCTCGACCCAGTCGTCGAAATCTCCGTTCTCGTCCGCAATCGTGGCGTCGTTCGAGGCCAGAAACTCGTTGATGACCAGCGACTGCGCCGTCACCGGCATCGCGGCCAGGACCATGACCGTGGCCAGAGCTCCACCGACCAACAGGATGCGGCGGAGCGCCAACGAGACGAACGACGAGGGAAGAACGGGGCCGGCAAGTGAACGCGGGGCTGCCGAGGAACTGAACATGGGCATGAATCTCCTTCAGGAGACAAGACCGCCGGCGAGGCCTGAGCGTGCACGAGCCGCGGGCTCGCCACGGTTCAACTCGGGGCGGAGAGGGAACGGTTCTAATGGGACAACGCGCCGATTGTAACATGCAGAACTCGCTCTCTTCAACGGAATGGAGCCGATGCTGGCCCCCACCAACGGTAGGCTGGCCTCACCCCCGTCACGTTCATTTCACCCCGGAGTCGATCTTGAAACTCTACGAATCCATCGGTCCGAATCCTCGTGTGGTCAAGATCTTTCTCGCCGAGAAAAGCCTCGACGTCGAACGCCACAACGTCGACATCATGGCGGCCGAAAACCGCAGTGCCGCCTACCTCGAGAAGGTCAATCCGGCCGGCCAGAGCCCCGCTCTCATGCTCGACGACGGCACGGTCATCGCAGAGGTAACGGCCATTTGTGAGTACCTGGAAGAAACCCAGCCGACCCCTCCGCTGATCGGTTCGACCGCCGCCGAGCGAGCCGAAACCAGAATGTGGACCCGCCGCGTCGATCTGCGCATCTGCGAACCTCTGGCAAACGGCTTTCGTTTCGCCGAAGGCCTCGAGATGTTCAAGGACCGGATGCGCTGCCTTCCCGAAAGCGCGGACGGGCTCAAAGCGATCGCGCGCGACAATCTCGCCTGGCTCGAGCAGCAGATCGACGGCCGGGAGTGGCTCGCCGGGACGCGCTTTACGTTGGCGGACATTCTCCTGTTTTCCTTTCTCGAGTTCGGCAACCAGGTCGGCCAGCCCCTGGGGAATGAGTTCCCGAATCTTGCCCAGTGGTACCAGAGAGTCGAAGAACGCGAGGCCGTACGAGCCGCCGCCAAGTGAACCTGATCCCAGGCGCCAGCGTTGTGTCGCTTCGTCGGTCCGCCGAGGATCTACAACGAAACGTCGAGTCGTGGAATGATCTGGGCACCCCGAGCGGTTAGACCTGACGCGTCCCTGCCTCATGTCAGAGTGGTCCTAGAGAGGAGGGCGCGCCCGCTCAACGCCGTACCTTTGTCTGGACCGTCCATCCCGGACGGCCCTACGCCCCATCAGTGAAGCGGCCTCGCATGGGCCGCCTTGGAGTCAGCCAGCATGCACAGGATCGTTCGTCCCTTCTCCGATCGCCGCATCAGCCAGATGGCGCTCGTTTCTCTCCTGGCCGGTCTGCTCGCCACAGGCCTGGCGCTCGCCGAACCGAAGAACGCCAGCGCCACCGGGCCAGCAGAAGGAACCGTCTCCTTCATCGACGACGTCTGGCCGATTCTCGATGAGGCCTGCGTGCGTTGCCACGGCGTCAAGGAAGACTTCTCGAACCTGCGCCTCGACTCGAAGGAAGGCATCGAGAAAGGTGGCGATCTCGGCGCCGTTCTAGTGCCCGGCAAGCCCGACGAGAGCTCCCTCTACCTCCGCGTTGCACTTCCCGACGACGACCTCGACCTGATGCCCGTTGAAGGCGATCGCCTCGACGAAGACCAGCAAGAGATCCTCCGCCAGTGGATCGAGGAAGGCGCCGACTTCGGCGGCTGGACCGCAGCCGAGTAACACCGACCCACTGGCGGCCTCAACCGACCTGCGCTCCCCGGTCGACGTCGGAGCGGCCAAATCGCAGTCCAGAACAACCGTTCCATCGAAGCCAGGAATCCGCCGCGCGCGACGTATCAGAGAAGTCCGACGTCGCAACTGCAGGGCGAGCGCCAACCGCCAAAGGGCGGCCCCACGGACCGCTTGCGCGGCAAAGGTGACGTTAGCTGGCCCCGTGGTAAACGCCTCGCCAACAGCGCCAGGTCGCCACTCCAATAGCGCCACGTTCCCAACCAAGGCCCACGTCGAGAAGGCCGAAAACCACGCTGCCAGCTAGGACACGGCCCTCCCAGAACCGTCGTTCCATCGAAGCCAGGAATCCGCCGCGCGCGACGTATCAGAGAAGTCCGACGTCGCAACTGCAGGGCGAGCGCCAACCGCCAAAGGGCGGCCCCACGGACCGCTTGCGCGGCAAAGGTGACGTTAGCTGGCCCCGTGGTAAACGCCTCGTCAACAGTGCCAGGTCGCCACTCCAATAGCGCCACGTTCCCAACCAAGGCCCACGTCGAGAAGGCCGAAAACCACGCTGCCAGCTAGGACACGGCCCTCCCAGAACCGTCGTTCCATCGAAGCCAGGAATCCGCCGCGCGCGACGTATCAGAGAAGTCCGACGTCGCAACTGCAGGGCGAGCGCCAACCGCCAAAGGGCGGCCCCACGGACCGCTTGCGCGGCAAAGGTGACGTTAGCTGGCCCCGTGGTAAACGCCTCGCCAACAGCGCCAGGTCGCCACTCCAATAGCGCCACGTTCCCAACCAAGGCCCACGTCGAGAAGGCCGAAAACCACGCTGCCAGCTAGGACACGGCCCTCCCAGAACCGTCGTTCCATCGAAGCCAGGAATCCGCCGCGCGCGACGTATCAGAGAAGTCCGACGTCGCAACTGCAGGGCGAGCGCCAACCGCCAAAGGGCGGCCCCACGGACCGCTTGCGCGGCAAAGGTGACGTTAGCTGGCCCCGTGGTAAACACCTCGCCAACAGCGCCAGGTCGCCACTCCAATAGCGCCACGTTCCCAACCAAGGCCCACGTCGAGAAGGCCGAAAACCACGCTGCCAGCTAGGACACGGCCCTCCCAGAACCGTCGTTCCATCGAAGCCAGGAATCCGCCGCGCGCGACGTATCAGAGAAGTCCGACGTCGCAACTGCAGGGCGAGCGCCAACCGCCAAAGGGCGGCCCCACGGACCGCTTGCGCGGCAAAGGTGACGTTAGCTGGCCCCGTGGTAAACGCCTCGCCAACAGCGCCAGGTCGCCACTCCAATAGCGCCACGTTCCCAACCAAGGCCCACGTCGAGAAGGCCGAAAACCACGGGGCCAGCTAATAGATCCCGGGGATGAGACCGGCCACCCGCTGCTGGTAGCGCTGGAACTCGTGCCGGAACATCTGCTCGAGGCAGCGGTCTTCGAGCCCGATGCGTACGATCGAGAGCGGCAAGAGCACCAGGCCAGCGACCACTACCGCAATGCGGCTCTGCAACAGAATCGCAGCGCCGAAGACGATGAACAGGTTGCCCGCCTCCGAGGGGTGACGCACGATGCCGTAGATGCCGGTCTGTCGCAGCGGCTGCCCAATGCGCACCTGAATCCCGCTCACGAAGTACTTGCCGAGCTGGATCCCGGCGACGAAACGCAACAGCACTCCGACCGCCATGAACAGGGCGCCGCTCGCAGCGAGCAAGCTGAGGGTTGAGGTCCCCGCTGCAGCGTGCTCGAGAACCGCAATCATCAACGCGGCTCCGATCGAAAGCGCAGCGGCAAAGGTCACAAAGCGGGCCGAGCGACCGTCGACCTTGCGCAGGGTCTCGACGTCATCGGGGCCGCGCAGAACCGCCGGCGTGTCGGCGAGCAGAAAGAGCGTCGCCAGTAGAAGGAACAGACCCATCGGCACGTCGATCAGTCTTTGATGGCCGAACCAGACGACCGCAGGCAGGACCAGAAGAACGGCGTGCAAGAGAGATCCCAGGCCGGCGGCCAGCAACACACTCGTTCGAGGGGTGGCGGCGCTGCCCCTCGTCATCACTGAACCTCGGTCACTGCGGCAAGCACGCCGCGGAAGTTGGCCTGGGACATTTGCAGCGTGTCAGCCACTTCCTGCAGAACCTCGAGCTCGCGTCGGGCGATCAGACCGTCGTGGAAGGCCACTTCACACGCCACCCGCATGACCTGTTCCTTGCCGTGCGCGTTCAAACGACCGGCCACCTCCGACAGGAGTTCCCGAACCAGACCCTCGCGGGGGGAAATCGAGGCGATCTCTTCTTCCAGCGCCGCGAGATCGATCTCGATGCCGGTTGCCATGAGTGACATCTCGCAGACCCTTTCGAGCCGAGGACGATTCTCCTGTGCTTCGGAGACCAGAACCACCGCCAGGACACCGCGGAGCGCCCGGCTCAGTTCGCTCTCGAAAGTCTCTCTGTCGTAGTGCAGAACGTCATCGCGAAAGGTCTCACGACAGACCGGGCATTCGACGTACTCGCCGAGAACATCGAGCGGCAGCACGGGAACGAAGTAGAGCGTGAAGAAGCGGCGGGTTCGCTGGCGCATGTAGTCCTGTGGGCTCTCGCAACGGGGGCAATGGAATCGACCACGGTCCGTCGTATAGGTCACACCGCGCGTACCGAAAATCACCATGGTGAAGAGGGCTCCAGAAGGAAAACAAGCTAAATGCCGCGATCGACCGGGCCGCAGCGATCGAGGAATAGTATCCTCAGATGGCTATATATGCAAGATTCCCTACCTTCCGGGGAATCGAGTGCCGCGAGCCGCTAGTGCCTCCGCTCACCAGCCGACGACCGGCCGGCGCGCGGGAGTTGGTGGCGGGGGACTCAGACCGGAACGGAGCGTGTCGGGAAGCGCACTAGCCTCGGTCGAGGGCGTGCGCTCTCCCGTTCCGGCCGAATCCAGGCGTTACAGCGTTCGAGAAGGTGGGCCAACGCCGGGAGGCTGTGATGACGTGCAGGGCTTCCCGAAGATGGCTGCTCTTCGAAGGTGAAAAAGCCGTCTTCGAGCTCGAGCGCCGTGCCCACGATCGCCTCGGCCTGCGTCGCCAGCGTTCGTTCGAGGGCGCGTCGTTCGAGACAGCGCGCCTCGAGCAGCAGATCACCAAGAGAACGCGAGGGTCGTTCTAGTGCCTGACGGCGGAGGGCGCACAGGACATCGTCGGCGCCGGCAAGACCCTGGCGGACCAACAGGTCACCCAATCTGGGGCCGCCGTCTTCACGTGCCGATGCGACCGAACCGGCGGCGACCCGCAAAACGACGGTGCGCTGGCGCGAGATGAACGAGACTCGACCGCTCTTGCCCGATCGCGCCAGCGCCGACAAGAGACGGGCGGCAGTCTGCCCCTCGAGGGCACCAGTCACGCGTAGCGGACCTGACGGTCCCGCCGTCTCCTCGCGCGCAGGCGACGGCTCCGGGTCCGTCGCCCCGGACTGACGAGGGTGCTCGAGCGCCGGCGGACGCCCTGCGGGCTCCGGCTCTCGGGGTCCCCTCGGAGGGGCTGCTTCGAGTTCATAGCCCACTCCGGGCTCGAGGTCGAGCACCAGTCCATCACCGGCGTAATCCGTCGCGTCGGGTTGTCGTTCATGGGCCAAGAGCCAGCTCGTCGCGTCAACGAACGAGTGGTCGTCGTCTCGCCGGGCCCAGCCCAGCCGGAGGGCGAATGAACGGAGACGGTCGGCAACGGAACGCTCGGACTCGGGGTGTCGCTTCTTCAATTCTTGATCCCGCAGTATCGACATGTCGGAGGATCTTCGACCGGGCAGTGGAACTCTGGCGCGACGTGCCTGGTGACACGCATCGATACACCGAACCCCCAACCGCTTGTTGAGTCGCGTCAGGATGAACACATCCTGCTGGTGCAGGAGCCCGGCGGTTGTCGTATTGACTACCAGTGCAAAGGGCCTGCCAGGCGGCGCGGGTCTGGCTCGTCGGGGCCTCGCTCGAACCGAATGCAGCGCGCTTGACCAAGCGAGGAGCCTCAGGCGCGGTGGGAGCTCTCCAGGATGGCCAGCGCGTGATCGAGCCGCCGCATCTCACGGGTCAGACACAGAACAGCCTGCGGCCGACCGATCGGTGGCCGACGAATAGGACCACTGAGGAGCTCTGCAACCTGCTGCAGGGCGACCTGGCCACCACGTTCTGCCCATCGGGGGGCACTGGGCGGCATCGGTGCCTGGGCGGGCCGATGATCGCGCGGCTTCGAGACGACGGAAGACAGTTCGGAGAGTGTCATCGTTCAAGCCCCCGCCAGCGCACGACGGAAACCGTCGGTGGTGACCACTCGATGTACCGCTTCGAGCAGCGCCTCCGAAAGCGCTTCGACATAGGTATCGCGCTCGAAGGAACGCCCGAAGCGCCGTGTGACTCCTCCCGTTGTGCCGAGGAACCTGGTCTTTCCGAGAGGGTCCGTGGCACGTAGAAGCAGGCCGACCTCGCCCAGGTAGGAGCGATCCTCAGTCACAAACAGCCGTCGCACTTCTCCACTCAGAACGATGTCGCCGCCGCTCTCGACGACCTCGAGCCCCATTTCCTCCAGGACCAGTCGCACATGCGAAGCGGCCCAATCGGCGACGTCGTCCTGGGTCGTCACGGGCTGCACGACACCGTCCTCCGCCCAGGTTCGGTTCTCGCCAACCAGGGCCGGGTTCGCTCGGCGATCAACAAAGTCGGCGACCTCGATCCGCATCTGTCCCCACCCGGTGAGATCGATCGGCCCGAGTTCGGCGAGCTCCGTCACCGGGCGCCAGGACAAATCGAGTTCTCCCAAGACGCTTCCCATGTCGCGTCCAGCGAGCGCGTTCTGCATCGAAACCACGTGGGTCAAGGCTGCGAGCATGAACAAGGTCACCGCGAGGATGGTGATCGATCGTTCCTGTTGGTCCAGGTCGGTGGAATCGGCTTTCATGACAGGACAGGCTCCGGTGTGCGCGAGGAAGGAAGCCCCAGAGCAAACAGAGGGGCCGCTCTGTCTTGAAACTAGTTTAACTAGTGTATCGTGTCAACCTCCTTAATTCCTTTTTTCGATTATATCTCGTATATAATCGGAACCCCGATCGGCAGCCGCCGTCGCAAGCGCCATGAACACACGCTCAGCCCAGCAAACCACCAGCCCCGAGGATCTCGCTCGGGGGGGCAAGCGTTCCCGGCTGGTTGGCGCCGCCGCGACCCTGATCGCAGTCGCCGCCTGCTGCCTGGCCGGCCAGCCGGCCCTCGGAGTCCTCAGCGGCATGATCGTCGGTGGCATCGTGCTCCTGGTCTCCTGAGGGGAAACGCTGGGGAGCACGAATCCCTCTGCTAGCGCGCGTCGCGAATCGCGGTGCCGAGCGCCGCGGCACTCTCAGCGACGGCAGCACGGTCTTCGAGAAAGCGTGAGAGCTGGAAGAAGGCATGCATCATGCCGTCGAAGCGGTGCACGGTGACCGGCACACCTGCCTCACACAACTTGCGACCGTAGGCCTCGCCTTCGTCGCGAAGCGGATCGAACGCGGCGGTAGTGATGAAAGCCGGTGGCAGATCAGCCAACGAGGCCGCCAGGATCGGCGATGCACGATCGTCGTCTCGAGCTGCGGCGTCGGGAAGATAGCTCGGGGGTCTGTTCCGCTATCGGAGGGACCTGGTTCAGAGCGGCGACAGCGAGCTGAGCGTCAACGAACTTCTGCGCATCTGGGGTGAAGCGGCATCGAGACGACCTCCGCGAGTTGAACGTCCGCCCGGTAGCGGCGCTCCACCCTACCGCGCGGTGGCTCCCCGATGATTACGTCGGGGCAAGTGCCGGAGTCAGCTTGCCAACCGCCACCAGCGCGCTTCGGCCGCCGACTCCGACCGCGGTCACCCGCCCACTCTGTTTCCGGGCGCTTGCCCAGAGCTGACTCGGGCGGCCCATCTCGATCCCCTGGTGCAGAAGCCATTCGAAGTCGCCGTCGGGCGCCGCCTCGAGACTGGCCAGGAGACCGGCCAACACACAAGCGGCGCTGCCGGTCGCGGGGTCCTCAGTGACGCCCGCCCCGGGCGCGAACATACGCACGCGCAGGTCGGGCCCTTCTTCCGAGTCAGCCGGGATGCCAACCTCACGCGTATACAGGCTGATCCCGGTCGGCACCAACGCGCCCGGCTCATCCAGCGGACCTCCAAGAGCAGCGCCGAGCAGCGCTGGCGAAGGTGTTGCGCGAGCGAGCGCCGCCAGCGTGGCGACTTCGGCGACCCCGAAACTGACCCCCGAGCGCACCTGGCAGGGCGGGTGAAGCGACGTCACCAGGTCGCGTTCCTCTAGACCAACTGCCGCTGCGACCGCCGGCACTTCGAGGTCCGCGAGACGTTCGAACCCCTGTGGCGCAGTCAGCCGACAGAAACCCGGGCGCCAGCCGACTTTGCCCTCTTCGAGCTCGACCTCGATCGGCACCAGGCCGGCGTCTTCGTCGAAGGTCACCGTGACGCGTGGCGGCTGCCCCCCGTTCGCCGGGTGCACTCCGAGTTCCTCGGGATCGAGGTAGCCGGCCTCGAGAAGCGCGAAGGCGGTTCCCAGGTTCGGGTGACCGGCAAACGGTAACTCGAGCTCGGGCGTGAAGATCCGCACGCGGCGATTGGCGTCATTGCGATGCGACGGAAGAACGAAGGTCGTTTCGGAAAAGTTGAGCTCCTTGGCAATCGGTTGCAGCAGCTCAACCGGTATGCCCTCGGCTTGCGGAAAGACTGCCAGCTGATTCCCAGCCAGGGCCTGGTGGGTAAAGACGTCGACTAGCAGGAAGGCGGGATTCACCCTTCGTCCTCGGGCTCGAAGCGAAGAGCGACACCGTTGTTGCAGAAACGCTGGCCGGTCGGCTGCGGGCCGTCTGCGAAGACGTGACCCTGGTGACCGCCACAACGTACGCAGTGGTACTCGGTGCGAGGAACCACGAGCTTCCAGTCACGACGTGTCTCCAGGCGCCCCGGCAGCGCGGTATGGAAACTCGGCCAACCGGTACCACTGTCGTACTTGGCATCCGAGTGAAAGAGCGCCAGGCCACACCCGGCGCAGCGAAACACCCCACGGCGCTTCTCGAGGTTGAGCGCCGAGGTACCGGCAGGTTCAGTTCCTTCACGACGTAAGACCTGATAGGCGGCCGGCTCGAGCTCCGCCCGCCACTCTTCGTCGCTCTTGGTGATTGGTGCCAGCTCCTCCTCGTCGCTCGAGGCGGCGGTGGCCCTGCGATCGTCAACAGGCTCGGTCATTTTGGTCGTTCCCATCTTCGGAGGTAGTTCCCATCTTCGGAGGTTCTTTCCATCTTCGGAGGTTCTTTCCATCTTCGGAGGTTCGTCCCCTCCGGTAGGTCGCTGGCTTCCGCAGGGTCGGGGCCATGCTAGACCGCAGCCGCCCGGCGATTGGTCCTGGCACCAGCCTTGCGATGTCTGGTGGTTGTTGGAGCGTCGCACACGGTGGGCAGCAGGTTCCGCCAAACGACTCGCAGCGAGCCGCCGAAACCTGCGAATCCTCCCGCGTCGTTTCGGTGCGGCCCATGCCCCGTTTCTTTCCCGTTTGCTCTCCGAAGGAGTCCCCGCAGTGATTGACTTCAAAGATGCCCTCCCAGAGTTCTACGCTGAAATCAAGGCCGGCCTTGTTGCCTCAGGGAACCCCGACCTCGCGCGTGCCCTGGCGGCGCACAAGATTGCCCGTCAGAACTGGAACGCCCATCACGGCCGTATCGGGCTGGTGCCCGGTCCACCGCTGCCCGCCAACAGCAACTCCGTGCAAAGAGCTTCTAAATCAGGCGTCTTTCGCTGGTTGGACGTGAGCGTGTCGCGCGGCACGGTCGAAGTGCACCTCGATGGGGAGGACCGAGTCGCCGGACTCGAGGTGTTCAATCGGGCCGACGTGGCCGCCGCCCTCGCGCGCGCCGGCGTCCCCGAGGCGCCGATCGCGGCAACGATCTGATCGTCCCTCGACCGTCGCCAGGGCCCTCATGGCCGGCAGGGTCGGCTGGGAGGATTTGGTAGGTTCCCATGATGCGAATCACCGAAGCTCTCAGTCGCGAAGAAATCGACTACTTCAACCAGAAGAGCGACCTGGCCGGCCTTTCGACCTTCTTGATCAACTACCTGTTGATTGCCGCTGCCTTCTTTGTCGTGGCGCGCTGGACCAACCCGCTCACGATCCTTCCGGCACTCGTCCTGCTCGGCAACCGCCAGCTCGGCCTGAGCGTCATGGAGCACGACTGTGGCCACAAGTCGCTCTTCAAGAGTCCCTTCCTGAACCGCGCCGTGGGCCGCTGGCTGTGCGCGGCACCAGTCTTCGGCGACCTCGACTCATACATGGCCGTGCACAAGGTCCATCACGCCAAGGCCGGCTCCGACGAAGACCCCGATCGCGAGAACTACCGTCACTACGCCGTCCTGGCGGCAAGCTTCCGGCGCAAGATCGTTCGTGACCTCACCGGACAGACTGGCGTTCGCAACCTCACCCGCGCCTGGAAAGCGGGAGGGCTCTCTAGCTTCTGGCGCCCGCTGATCGTGAATGGGATCTTTCTCGGCGCTCTGACAGCCCTGGGTCGACCGGAGCTCTACCTGCTGTGGATCGGTGCCTACTTGACGACCTTCCAACTGATCGCGCGCCTGCGTCAGGCCGCCGAGCACGCGGTCGTCCCCGACCTCGGCGACCCCGATCCACGCCGTCATACCCGCACCACGATCGCCCGCTGGTGGGAACGGCTGACTCTGGCACCCAATCGGGTCAACTATCACCTCGAGCATCACCTCCTACCGGGGGTGCCGCCGCACCGACTTCCCGAGCTCCACCACACCCTCTACGATCGCGGCTTCACTCGCGACGCTGATATCGCGCATGGCTACGGCTCTGTGATCCGGCGCCTCGTGCGGCGCCCGAGCGAGGAGCCCACGACGGCTGAACCGGCGGGCTAGGGGTTCTCAGGCTGGATTCGGGGTTTTTCGGTTTTTTTGAGGCTACCGCGGAAAACCGGCTGGCAGCAGACTCCTATGGGAGTGCAAGGGGGAGAAACCCCCGGAATCACAGGCCCCAAACGCCATGCTGCTGCTCAACGACAACGCGACGACCCTGGACTTGATCCACCACTATGGCCTCGCAGATGCCTGCTTCGGGCGCACCCGAACGGACGAGGCGAAGCGCCAGAGCGCACTGCGTGGCATTGATCAGCTCGAGCAGCTGCCGCTGCATCCGCGGGCGGAGACCACGCGCGCCCGACTCCTGTGCTGGGTCGTCGAGTCGCCTGAGTTTTCGGTGCAGCCGAACCCGCACTTTCTCGCCCGGCTGCTGAGTACTGACCGTGCGGGCGCTCGCGCACTCGCAGCCCAACTGGTGCTGTCGACAACTGCCTACGCCCTGCGCAACCCGCAAGCTGCCGCCGATCAGCGGCGCCTGGACCGTGCCGGCGCCCTGGGCGTTCTGCGCGCCTATCGGCAGATGCGCACTGCCCGCCCTGAGGTGCGGTGGGAGTTTCTCGAGGCCTTGCTCGAGCGGACCGAGCGCGAAGTGCGGGAGCGGCGGTCTGGGGCGCACCCGATCGCTGCTTGACGCGAAGGAGTTGCTACGGCGGGTCGACCGGTTCACGTTCGCGAACGCCGTGCACGCCAGAAGAGAGGTGGCTCGATTCTCTGTCCTTGCCGCTTCTCTGGGTCCTTTTTCGTGGTTGTTGTGGGGTTTGGGGCGGGATTGACCTGGCGGGTGAACGCAAGGGCGACGCTCCTGGGCACGGTGACGCTCATCGGATTGCGATGGGTGGCGTCCCCTTCGCTCGACGGCCGTCTATCGTCTGTCGCCTGCGGTCGCCGTACTCGTGCTGGCGTCGAGAGAGCCCTGAAGCGTCGCCCCCATGCGCCCACCCGCACTCTCGCGCTGGGAAGCCCTTCCAACTTGGAGGGGACGCGGCATCTGGGCGGACGGGGATCTCGCTGAGGGCCCCGGGGGTATAGCGGTTGTCGCGGCTGGTGGCTTGGCCGATACCCCTTCCACTCTTGGGGGTGGAAGGGGTTTCTGGCCGGACCGGGATCTTGCTGTCTTAGTCGTCGGAGCCGGTTGAGGTGCCGCCGGTCTTTTTGGCTTTTGCTTCCTCTTCGAGGATGCGGGCGCCGCGCATAATGCCGCCCAGGGAGTAGTTGCCTTCGTGGCAGGCGTATTCGTAGACCTTTTTGTCGCTCGCTGGCCACGGGTACTCGCCGGTCCATGGCTCGGCCCAGGTCGAGGGATCTTCGACGGTGAACTGGTAGCGCAGGGTGTCTTTGTCGATACGCGAGAAGCGCTCGGTGACTTTGAGGTTGCGGGTGGCACTGAACAGAGCGGGGTCGTCGTTGAAGTTGGTGGTTTCGACGACCAGGGTGTCGCCTTCCCACCAACCGATCGAATCTCCTAGCCAGCTGCGCACGTCGTCTGGCTGGTGCTCGGAGTTCAAACGCACGATGCGGGCATCGTGGTTCATCTCGACCAGGATGGTGACGGTCTCGTCGGTCTGGACGATGCGCTTGAGGTTGTTGTACATCACGGGCAGGGACGGTGGACCGGCGACTGAACCGAAGCCCAGCAAGCAGCGCTCGCCGGTGGGTCGCAGCTCGGGGTCGTCGTAGGGGCCGACGGGAAGGTCGATCCACCAGGCCTCGCCGGTGTTGGCGTGACGGAAGGCCGCACCTTCCTTCATGCGCGCCATGGCTTCGGGAGTCATCTTCGGCATGCGGCCGTTCGGCGGGTCGACGATGATGGAGGTGCGGTACTCGCCGTCGAGTTTGAAGGCGCTGTCGCCGAGGTCGACGTAGAAGGAGTTGTAGCCACCGACACCGCCGGCGGCGCCGGAGAATTCGCGCGCCGCCGGCTCGACGCCACCTTCGGGCGGCGCCTCGCGGTTGGGATCGCTCTGCTCTTCGGTGAGGTTCTCGGCCCAGTACTTCGCGAGCTCCGCGGCTTCTTCTTCGGTGAAGGTCGCCTTGTCGCCCAGGCGGGCGGGCCGGGTGAGGGGGGTGAGAGTCGCGGTGTTGTAGGTACCGCTGAGATCTGGCTTGCCGTCCGGGCGACGCGGAATCTCCTCACCGGTCACCGGCCCGGCAAAGGCGACGAGGAGAAGGACGAGAGCTGCTGCCAGCGCCAGCAACCCAGGGGCCTGGCTCATGTTGAGACTGTGATGCATTACGTTTCTCCTGACTGAAGCGCATGAAGTCATAGGGGACAGAGAGGTTCCTTCTGCTCTTTGGCTCTTTCGGGTGGCCCAAGCATAGCCCAACTGGCCGGTCGGCCAGTCTGACGCAAGTCAGTCTCTGGCACTCCGGGCCGCCGGCTACTCGGCGACCGGCAACAGGATCGCTCCAACGCCCTTCTCGGCCAGCACACGGTCGAATTCCCTGACTTCGTCGAGCACCTGATCGAGGGCGCCGAGGGCAGCGTCGAGCTCCTCCTCGACATCGTTGGCTCGTTGCTTTGAGTCTTCGCCGGGCGGCTGATCGGCACCGAGGATCGAACCGAGGAGATAGGTCAGTTGACTGTCGAGCTGAGGCTCGAGTTCAGCGCCCACCTTGCCGCGCTCGACCTGAACCAGGATGCCCTCAGCCGCTTCGACCTGGGCGGCGAGGTCTGCGGCCTCAGACGCCAGGTCGGGAAACTGCTTGGCGGCTTCGAAGCGCCCCACCAGCGCACCGAGCTGCTGGCGCACCGACTCCGCGCGCCTGACCCCAGCGCGACCGCGATCGATCATCGCGACCACCCGGCGGGCAAGCTCGAACTGTTCCTCGAGGTCGTCTCGTCCGATTCCGGCGGCGACCGTGTGCGGATTGCGAAGAACGGTGAGGGTCGCCCGCGAGACCTGGGGATCCGACGACGAGTCGGCGGCCCGGCTGAGGCGCAGCTCGTAGTCGCCCGGCAGGATCATCGGCCCTTGAACGGCGCGACGCTCATGCAGGCCGCCTGGTGCGCCCTCGAGGCGCAGGTCCCAGGGCACGGCGTGCAAACCGCGGGTGGCGGGAATGTCCGCTGGGGTGAGGCTTTCGGCGTCGCCGTCCAAAGCGCCGGTAGCGTCATCGGTCGACTGCGAGGCCGCGGAGGGCGCGGCGGTTTCGTCGGCCGGTTCGGGAAGGGCCTCTTTGATGTGCCTCCACGACTTCACCACTTCGCCGGCTGCATCGAGTACCTCGAGTGCGAGGCTCTCGCCACCCTCGAGATCGCTGCCCAACCAGTAGCGCAAGGTGACCGGTGCAACCGGATACTGCGGCGCACGACCCGGGAAACTGCGTTCCAACGATGGCAAAGCGCGCTTGCGAAATGCCGGCGCGGGGGTAAGCAGAGCGACCGCCTGTTCCTCGGAGGCACTTCCCGCTGCCACCTCACGTGCCGCGGCGCGCAGTGGCTCGAGGTCGTCGAGGATCCAGAACGAGCGCCCCATCGTCGACAGCACGAGATCACGGTCTTTGACCATCATTCCGGTGATCGGAGTGGCCGGAAGGTTGAGTTGAAACTCGTGCCAGTTGCTCCCCCCGTCGAGCGAAACGTAGATCCCGCGCTCGGTTCCGAGGTAGACGAGGCCTCTGACCCGCGGGTCCTCGACCACCACCCGCACCGGGTTGTCCTGGGGAATGCCACTTCCCGGTCCGCTCTGGTGCGTCCAGGTCGAGCCGTGGTCATCGGTAGAGAAGAGCCACGGTCGCCAGTCGTCGAGCAGGTAGCGGTAGATCGCCACCCAGGCGCGACCCTCCTGGTGCGCTGAGAGGTGGATCGAGTTGACCCGTCCGCCGCCTGGAACCTCGACCCGCGCGAGCTTGCCGGGCGTTACGTCTCGCCAGGTCTCGCCGGCGTCGGTCGTTATGTGGAGCGGACCGTCGTTGGAACCCGCCCACAGCGTGCCGGCTTCGAGGGGCGACTCGGCGAGCGCGTAAAGGGCTGAGTAGATCTCTTCACCGGTGATGTCGTGGGTTATCGGCCCCCCCGAGTAACCCTGCGTTTCGTCTTCGAAGGCGGTGAGATCGGGACTGATCGTGCGCCAGTTTCTGCCGCTGTCACGGCTGGTGTGGACGACGTGAGAACCGTGAAAGAGCACTGCCGGATCATGCGGCGAGACGATCATCGGGGCGACACGTTGAAACCGATAGGGCATCTCGCGCGTGTCGTGACCGTAGTTGAAATGCGGATAGACCCAGAACTGCTGCACCTCACCGGTCGAGCGATCGAAGACGCTGTGACGGCCCTTACAACCCGCGTACACGCGGTTGGGGTTCGCCGGGTCCGGCACCACCGGCCCGGTCTCGCAGCCGGCGGTCTCGAGCCAGTTCTGTTTGGGGTCGAGCGGCCTTTCGAAGAGCGCACTGGGCACCGAGATCGTTGTGTTGTCCTGCTGCGCACCGTAGAGGCGGTAGGGGACGTCGTTGTCAACCGCAACCTGGTACAGCTCGGCGGTCGGCTGGTTGTCCTGACGCGACCAGCTCTCGCCGCCGTTGACCGTCACCGTCGCTCCACCGTCGTTGCCCTGCACCATCAAGTCGGAGTCTTCCGGGTGGATCCAGAGGGCATGGTGATCGCCGTGCGGCGTCGCAACCGACTCGAAGTTCGCCCCGCCGTCGATCGAACGCCAGAAGCTCTCGTTGCTCACCCAGACTTTGTCGCGATCGTTGGGATCGGCCGTGAGGTGGGTGTAGTAGAAGGGGCGATTGGTCAGACTCGACTGTGCCGAAACGCGCACGAACTGTTTTCCGCCGTCGTCGGAGCGCCACAGGCCCCGCCCGTCGCCCGGCGCCTCGACCAGCGCCCAGACGCGCGAAGGGTCAGCCGGTGAAATTTCGACCGCAATCCGGCCAACCGTCGGGCCGGGCAGTCCGCCGCCGACTTTCGACCAGCTCTCGCCACCGTCGGTCGTCGACCACACGCCACCTTCTGAGCCGCCGCTTTGAATCGTCCAGGGTTTGCGCTCCGCCTCCCACATCGCAACGAACAAGCGCCGCGGGTTGCGGGGATCGAGCGTCAGGTCTACGGCACCGGTTCGGTCCGAGACGAACAGAACGCGCTCGAAAGTCTCACCGCCGTCGATGGTCTTGTAGACCCCGCGCTCGGTACTCGGGCCGAAGGGATGCCCCAGCACCGCCAGCCAGGCGGTGTCGGGATCGGTCGGGTGCACGACGACGTCGCCGATCGCTCCCGCATCGGAGAGACCGAGAAACCCCCAGGTCTCGCCACCGTCCACCGAGCGCCACACGCCACGCCCAGCGATCACGTTGCTTCTGATACACGCCGAGCCGGTTCCAACCCAGACGACGTTCGGATCCGAGGGCGCAACCGCCAGCGCTCCGATCGAGCCGGTGTCCAGAAAGCCGTCGCCGACGTTCCGCCAACGCTCGCCCAGATCTTCCGTCTTCCAGAGACCGCCACCGGTCGCACCCATATAGAAAGTGCGCGGCTCCTGAATCACGCCGGCGACTGCGGTCACCCGGCCTCCACGGTACGGCCCCACCATGCGGTAGCTCATCCCGTTGGCGAAAGCCTCCTCGAGACTGGTGGGCGCGCCGTCGTCATCGACAGCCCAAGCCGGAGGAGCAACCGCCTGGCACAGAGCAAAGGCGAAGAGACCAACCAACGCGAAACGAAAGCGACAAGGCCAGGGCATCAGCCGTCGAACGCTCAGGGCGTCTGGGGGTTCTTCGCAAACGCCAGGGCACCCTCGGGTAGCTCCACCCAGGAAGCACGGCGTTCGGTCCAGATATGGACCGCCGGCTTGAACGCGTTGGCGTCCTCGAGCGTGCCCACCTTGACGAACCGGGCGCCCGGAAAAGAGGCGACCGTCGCCCAGAGCTGCGCCCCACAGGTGCCACAAAACCACCGAGTCACTTCACCACCCGACTCACCATTCGAGGTGTAAGAGCTCGCTTCGCCTTCCTGGTTCCAGGCGTCATCGGGCACGGTGACGAAGGTCGCGCAGGTACTTCCCGTGGCGCATTGGCAATCGCGGCAGTAGCAGCTCATCGACTGAGCCTGCGGCACGTCGGCGTCGTAGGTCACGGCACCACAGAGACAGCCACCCTTGATCGGTGTCGACATCGGAAACCTCCTTTTGTTCCAGTCGAGCGTTGGAGGCACCCTACCTCGAACGAACAGCGGGCCTCTAAACCTTGCCAGCCCCCCTTGGCAGGAGGCACGCAAGAGCGATCGTCGCGCCCTCGACCACCACCGCCTCGCCGGAGCGAGCGGCGAGCCCGAGATCCTGATCAAAGACCGCGCGTTGCAACGCCATCGCTCCCCACCAGAGGCCGGCGGCCGCCACCACCGTGGCAACCAATTGACCAACCAGCGGCCGCCAGACCCGAGCTGGATGGCGAGCCAAAAGGACGAAGGGAGCGACCAGACCGACGAGCGGCAAGACGCAGGCCAGACCCCAGCCCCAGTGAATCTCGAAGGCCCGCACCAGAAACCAGATACTGGTCAACAAGAGCCCCATCAGTCCACTCCAGAACAAGAGCTGCGCTCCGAAAGGAATGAGCGCCAGAATCTCTGGCCCGTACTCCACCAGATCGCGCCAGGTCTGTTCGTCCATCACGCGGCCGCTCGGACCTGGCACGGGTGCACTGGCATGGGCCTAGCCTGGAAGGCTGAGGGTCGCCGGATCGGGCACCGACATTACGCCCGAAGAGATCAGGTAGCCGACCAGCGCAACATAGAGGAGGACGCAGACAATCTGCAACGCCACCGGCTTCCAGAGCTCACTGGGGTTCTTGGCCAGCAGCACGAAGAAAGCCACCAGACCGATGATCGGCACGAAGCAGAGAATCGCCCACAACACGCTGGTCTGGAACCCCTTGACGATGAACCAGATAAAGCCCACCAACTGAACCAGGCCCAGAACACCAAGCGCTATTGCGGCCCACATTGGAAGCGGCGCTGACTCGGAAGCCTCTGCGAGTGCCTCTTCTAGCTCGCGCTCTATCTCCTCGTCGCTCTTACCCTCGCTGTTTTCCATGACGTCCTGCATGCGGTCTTCGACCGCAGCATCGCCGTCGTCAGCTTGCGCGGCAAGTTCCTCGGCGTCGCCGTCAACGATCTGCACGACCGAAAGATCACCCTTCTCGACTTCGGCGATCTCGGTCTTGAAGTATCCAGACACCCAACTCCGATCGTTGTCGGGAAGGCTCAGATAGATGCGTCCGGTCAGAAGGTCGTCTTTCATCGAGGCGAACTGAAGCAACATCGAGTAGCGACCCAGGAACTCTTCACCGCCACCACTTAGGTCGCCGCGCGCGGCGCTGGCGAGATGGATCGTCGGCACACCGAAACGATCACCAAAGTCGACTTTGAAGGTGCGCTTCTCGAGTTCCTCGTCTTCGTTGATAAAGAGCGCAATCGAGACTTCTCGCTGCCAGCCGTCGTCACCGGCTTGCCGGAGGAAGAGCGTCCCCTTCTCGAGCACCGCCTCGTCAACGCGAAAGCTCGCACCCTCGATCTGCCCAGTGGCCGCCGCGACGGGAATCTCGACCTGCGAAAGGTCTCGTTGCCACTGCGCGAGGGTGGGCACCGTCACCGTCATGCCGAGGATCAGCGCCAGCGCGGTAGCCATTCCTGTCCAGCCGCCAAAAGGAAGCCGCGAGGCACGGCGGCTGGTCGTGTGCCGGGCGCACTCTGATTGAAGCAAACGCATGATTTTGGATTCTCCGTGGGGCATTCGCGAAGGACGAACGACCGAAGCCGAAGTCTACTTTTTCTTTTGTTTCTTGAAAAGCGGGTCGCAAACCGCCCATTCTGGCAAGGGGATTGCTAGGAATCAGGTACGTCGGCGTGCGACGCTGTCGCTGATTCACAGTGACACAGGTTGCGGTTGGGAGACTGCAGCAGCCACGCCGTCCCACGCGATCGCCACCAGGGGGAGGAATCGTCTTGAGAACCGATACCGCTTTCGATCACTCGACGACCGAAGACGACCAGTCGAGCCTGGCCGACGTAAACCCCTCCGACACCGATGCCCTCGAGCAGCACGCCGACGGCCCCCGGGTCGACCGCCTGTTGCGGCGAATCGCAGCGCGCGGCCTCTCGGGTCGACTGCGCTACCAACGACGCGACAACGAAGCCGCCTTCGCTTTCGAGAACGGCCGGCTGACCGAGGCCTGGGCCGCCCAGGGCCAGCAGCTCCTCGGAGAACTCCTGCTGGCAGAGTCAGCGGTCGATCGCGGGACGCTGCGCCGTGCTCTTGATCTACAGCAACGCCAGCCAGGCAGACGGCTGGGCGAGATTCTGCTCGAGATGGGTGCGATCGAAGGAACCGACCTGCGCAGTGCCCTCCTGCACCAGGCGGCACGGATCGTCGATGACCTGCGCCGCAACGAAGGAGACGGCATCTTGTCCTTTCAGCGGGTTCGCCCGGCGGGCAAGAGCGATATCAGCTTGAGCATGAGTGAGGTGCTGCTCGACCGCAGCCTCCGGCGTCGTAAGAAGTCGCCGTCCGGCCCAAGGGTCGGGAGCCACAGCGACGCTCAAACTGCCATCACACTCCCCGAGCCGGTCGTCATGGATACCGACTCGTCACGCGTTCTCTATGAAAACGTCGCCGACACTGCCGGCCATCAGGTCATCGCCGCCGCCACTCCCTCGCCAAACGCCAACTTCCTGGCCGCCGATGCGCTGCGTCGCGTCGCCGACGCCGCCTCCTCGGGTGCTCCGGTCGCCGAACTCTTCGATCGACTGATGCAGAGCGCGCTCACCTTTGTCGAACGCGTCGCACTGCTCGAGGTCACCGAGAACGGTCTCATCCTGCGCGACGCCCGCTGCCGCCCTGGTCTCGAAGCACCCTTCCTGGTGCACAACCGGCGCGCTGCCTCGATCAGCCCCCGCGACGGCGGACTCATCGCCCGCGCGCTCGAACGCAGCCGCGCAATGGTGTCCGTGCTTTCACCGGCAACTCTCGAAGATGAGCTGGTCGCCGTTCTCGGTGGTGGCGCGCCCCACTCCGGCTTCTGCCAGACGCTAAGGGTCAACGGCATCGTGCGCTGGGTTTTGTACGGCGATCGGCTCGACGAGCGGCCCATCCAGTCGTTTGACACGCTCGAAACAGCGGTCCTCATCACCGCGCTCGCCAACGACCGTGACCGTCTTCAGCGCCGGGTGAGGGCACTCGAGGCGGACGTCGACGTCCTCGCCCGCGCCTGCCGCGACAACAGCGTCGAACACGAGACGCTCGAGGGCAGCGAGGCGACCACCGGCGTGCACCAGGTGCTGCCGGGTGGCGGCGTGCAGCGCCTGTCGTAGCGCGCCGAACCTCCGGCCGGTGGTAGGTTCCCGAGGTGCGGCACTCCGTTTCAGATGAAGCAACCCCCCGCGGTCTAGCCCCCGCTCACGAGGCTGCAGACGCCAACGAAGCGGCGCCCTGGTACCTGCCGCAGGCCGACGAAGTCGACGTTTTCATGGCGGCCTACCAGGCTCGGCTGCCGGTCCTTCTCAAGGGCCCGACCGGCTGCGGCAAGACCCGATTCGTCGAAGCGATGGCGTGGAAGATCGAGCGGGCACGACAAACCGACCCAGTCGGACAGAGCCGCAGGTCGGGCGATCCTGACTTCCAGTCGCTCATCACCGTCGCCTGTCACGAAGACCTGAGCGCGACGGATCTCGTGGGTCGCTACCTCCTGCACGGTGACGACACGGTATGGATGGACGGACCTTTGACTCGTGCGGTGCGCACCGGCGCCCTGTGCTACCTGGACGAAGTGGTCGAAGCGCGCAAGGACACGACCGTCTTGATCCACTCGCTCAGCGACCACCGCCGGCGCCTGCCGATCGAAAAGCGCGGCGAAGAGCTCGCAGCGCACCCCGACTTCCTGCTCGTCTTGTCCTACAACCCGGGGTATCAAAGCGCTTCTAAGGACCTCAAGCCGAGCACTCGCCAGCGCTTCGTGGCACTCGAGTTCGACTATCCCGACGAAGAAACCGAAGCTACAATCATCGCTCACGAAGCCGGCGTAGAGCAGGCGGTGGCCGAGCGCCTGGCATCGATCGCCGTCAGGGTGCGCAATCTTCGTAGCCACGGTTTCGAAGATGGGGTGTCGACCCGCCTCTTGATCTACGCGGGCCAGCTCATCGAAGCAGGCGTCGCTCCGTCACGCGCCTGTGAAGTCGCCATCTGCCGTGCACTCACCGATGATCGTGAAGTCGTTCTCGCGGTTTCAGAAATCGTCGCTACTCTCTTCCCCTGAAGCCCCAGCTCCACTGAAGCTCCTTACCCTCACGCCTCCCTTCGATTGACCCAAAGGAACCTGCCCCATGAATAGCCAACCGTTGGTTCACCGGTTCGTCCGAGCGCTCTTTGGATTCGCGGTAGCACTCGCCCTGCTCATTCCGGCGATGACCAGTCGGGCGGCCGCCCAACTCGGCCAGGCTGAAGCATCACCAGCTGACCCTTTCGTCGGCAAAGCGCTCGACAACCTCGAACTGGTCTACGAGATCGACGAGGACGGCGACTATAAGATGCTGTTCGAACTCGACGGCGATCGCAGCCAGCTGGTGTACGTTTTCTCAGCCGTTGAGACCTTCGGTGCATTACGCATTCGCGAGGTCTGGGCTCCCGTTGCAAAGCCCAAGAATCTCACCGCCTCAGTTGCCAAGAAACTGCTCGCCGAGAACCAGAGCGTCAAGTTCGGGGCCTTTCGTGTTCTCGACTCAGCCAACGACGAGGGTGAACCCGCGATCCTGATCGCCTTTGCCGCCCACATCTCAGCCGACACTACCGGCGACGCCTTGATGTCGGCCCTCGAAATGGTCTACTCGCAGGCCGACGAAATGGAGGCCGAACTGACCGCGGCCGACGACTTCTGAGGGGCTTGACCAAACGCCCCAAAGCCCCTACTGGGCGAGCGCCCTGCCGGCTGGTCGATGTCGAGCGCGTTCTGCTTCTCTACGCCGAGGGCATGACGGGAGGGCGCGTACCAATCGTCGTCGCAGATGCCGACAAACCAGTCGGCAGCGACGGACGGACGGTCTTCCTGCCGCCGGAGGTTGGAGATCTGCCGAGCACCGTCGACGGCTTCGGGTTCCTCAAGCTCACCCTCTTGCATCAGCTGGCGCGCTTCCAGTCCGGCAATCCCGCAGCGGGACATTCCATGTGGCGGCGCGCCGCCGGTGGGCACCCGCTTGCCTGGGCGCTGGCTGAGGTGCTCGAGGGTCAACGAGTCGACGGCTGGATGATCGGCCACTACCCAGGCATTCGAGCGACCCTCGAAAGCGCACTCGATCGCGAAGCGACACGGCGCGCGGCAGAGCCCTGGCCAACGACCGCCGCTGGAGCAGCCGCTGAGTACGCCCTGAGACGGGGAGTCGACTCCCTACTTGCCCGCCTGGCCGAGGAGCGCAGAGAAGCACCCACAGGCACCGCTCCGCATGCACCCGACCGCTCCCTCCGATCGCCGTCGATCCTCGACGCCTCGGTTCGCTGCGCACTAGACGACGCGTTGCATTCGATGTCAAAGCCCGACGCCACGGTCGCCCTGGGCGCGCGGCACGTCGCGAGCTGGTCGTGGCTGCAAGAGTTCGACGAAGTCACCGGTACATCAGAAGACAGGGAGCCGCTCTTCGACCCCGTCCGGCATCGTGGTGTAGCGCGCTTCGAAGCGGTCGAAGACCTCCGAGCGCTAGCGATAGAAACGCGCGAGCTCGATCGCATCGATCCCGACGGCGCCGAGGCACGATCGGAGAAACTCGGCTGGCAGATTGTCGACGACTCTCTCGCGCTCTTAGGCATTCAGGATGGCGACCTGTTCGCGTTCGGCAATCTCATGCAGGGGCTCGATGACGGTGGTGAGCTCGTCGGGCCGAGCAGTGGCAGCGACGCCGGCGGTGACCGACCGGAGGCACCAAAGATCGGTGCTGGTGATGCGTCCCTGGAAACGGGCCTGGAAGAAGAGATCAAGGCGAGGCTCGAGGAGATCGAAGAACTCGCGCGAAGGGTCGAGACCGAACGCAGAGCTTCGGGAGCCGAGCTCGACCCGGCTCGTGTCTTCTACTACGACGAGTGGGACTACCTTCGGAAGGGCTACCGGCCCCGCTGGTGTCGATTGCTCGAGACCAGGCTAGAGCCGGGCGACAGCGAGCTCGTCGATCGCCTGCGAGTCGAGCGCGGTGACCTTCTCGGTCGCGTGCGTCGGGAGTTCGAGCGCCTGCGTCCCGAGGCCTACCGACGCATACGTCGGCTGACCGACGGCGAGGACCTCGACCTGGACCGCGTGATCGAATCGCACGTCGACCGCCGCGCCGGTCTGCCGCCATACGACGACGTCTACACCCGGCGGCAGAAACAAAACCGCGAGGTCGCAGCGATTTTTCTGGTCGACATGAGCGCCTCGACCGATTCGGCAGTCGCTCCGATCGACGACGAGGGTGCCGCCGGTGGCGCAGCCGGAGCGCACGAGCGGGTAGACCCCCTCGAGCCCAAGGAGAACACGCAGCAGACCTACAGCTACGGCGGAGTCTTCGACGACAGCGATCCGTGGGAGGGCATCTGGGGTGTTCCGGCGCCGTCGCTTCCGGCGCCCCCGAAGCGACGGGTGATCGATATCGAGAAGGAGTCGCTGGTCTTGATGGCCGAGGCTTTAGAAGCCCTCGAAGACGACTGGGCGGTCTATGGCTTCTCGGGCTACGGTCACGACGCGGTCGACCTCTACGTCGCCAAGGAGCTCGGTGAACCCTGGAGCTCGACCGCCGAACGACGGATCGCCGCGATGGAACCGTGCCAGTCGACGCGCATGGGGCCGGCGATCCGTCATGCAACAGCGCGGCTACTGCGAACCGACGCGCGGCTCAAGGTTCTCCTGGTGCTCTCCGACGGCTATCCCCAGGATCATGACTACGGCGATGAGCGTGGCTCACGTACCTACGGCGTTCAGGACACGATGATGGCTCTCGACGAGGCCGAGCGCGCCGGTGTCGACACCTTCTGCATCACCGTTGATCCGGCCGGCCACGACTACCTGCGCGAGATGTGTCCCGACCAGAAGTATCTGGTGATCGACGACATCGCCGCCCTTCCGGGTGAGCTGCCCAAGGTCTACCGCGGACTGACCACACGGTCCTGAGGTCAGGGATCAGCTAGAACTTCCCGCCACAAGTTGACCAGAGTGGTCGGGCCGGCGAAGGGTACCCGCAACAGCTCGAGATTGGAGAACGGCAGCCCATACTCCTTCTTGAAGGGTCCTGAAAGTGCTCGACGCGGCCCGTCGACGAGAGCCTGGCGCAGGATGGCGACCGTCATCACCCGGTCTGAGGAGTGCTCGGGATCGAGCCCCGCCAGCACACCCTCGAGCGTCAACCACGCCTTGCGCAAGAGGACGAGCCGAGCCGGGAAGCGTACGGCGCGCCCGACCTCTACCCGGTCGAGCACCGAGATCAGCCACAGGAGACCGGGAACGGTGCCACCCCGAACGTCGTCGATCGCCGAGCGCGCACAGCGCTCGAGAGCTTCCCGGTCGCGGACCTCGGCGGCCAGGGCGGCGAGCGCGCCGACCAGTCGGCGTCGGTCAAGGGTCAGGCCGGCGAAGATCACCGCCAGAATGCCCCGTCGGTCCCGATGTGACAGGTGGGCAGCCTGCGTCCAATCGACCACGCCCACCGCATCGTTTGAACCGGTGAGTCGGATGAGATTGCCGGCATGGGGATCGCCGTGCACCAGGTTGGGGCCTTTTTGAGACAACAGGGGTGCTGCAACCAACGCCCGAACCAGCGCGCGAGCCATTGGATCGCTCCGCGTTCGCGGACCGACAGGACGACCGCGCAACCGTGTCATGAGGGTAAGCCGCTCGGAGCTCCCCGGTAGCACCTCCGGCACGGCGACCCCGGTCACCGCCGGGCTGTGCAACCGGGCCGCAACTTCGAGGTGCTCACGCTCGGCGGCAAGCTCGAGCTCACGACGCACCAGGACCTCGACCTCATCGAAGAGCTGCACGAAGTCGATGGACGGCAGGTCGCGGGCCGCGCACTCGTCCTGCAGGACGGCAGCGACCGTCGGCCAGAGTGCAAGTTCTTCTTCGAGCCGCGCTTCGACGCCCGGCAGGATGACCTTGACGACCGCATCGAGGCGGCGCCGGCCATCCAGGTCGACGCGGCATGGCGCCACGAGTGCGACACTTCCCTGCGCCAGCGGCTTCCCCGAAATGCGCACTGGCGGCGCATCGGCTGGCAGCTCTCGGCGGACGAGCCCTTCGACCTCTGATCGGGAGAGGACCGGCGGCAGCGACTCGAGCTTCATCAGGCGGCGAGAGAGGCGCGGAGCGAGGCGCTCGTCGCGGGCGACGATCTGACCGAGCTTGTGAAGCGTCGGGCACGCTCGGGCAAGTGCTACGAGACGTTGTGAGTCGGCGGCGGCTGGGAGGGCGAGCTGGGCGGCCAGGATCTCCCGTTGCCTCTCCGGTGACAACCCGGCGACGAAACCCTCGAGTGCCGCCACCACCACCGGCCGATAACGCGCCCAGGGACCCGGCAGGAGACCACGAAGGCCAGGAACAACAGCGTCGGGTGTCTGCATCTTCGAAGAATTTTCAGAGGAATCTCAGAGGGGATCGGCGACGAGGCGTTTCGGCGGTCGAACATGAGTCGAGCCAGAGAGCGACCAGAGTCGACTCGACGTATGCTGCGAACCAGCCCTTTGAATCCGGACCTCGGCACCGGCCGCCAAACGATAGCGGCTTGACGGTTGCCCGGGTCACGAAGACCGCCAGAGGACCTTAGACGTATGAGTTCGGACACAAAACGCCCGCCGTCCCCCCTCTTTCGCGGCCGAGCCGCACACATTGCCATCGCTCTCGTGTTCGCAGCGCTCGCGACCTCGACCGCTCTCGCCCAAGAGCGCATCTCTCAGCAAGCACTCGAAGACTTCATCGACAGCGCGGCAACCGCGGCCCTCGAAGAAGGCGCCGTCGGGCTCTCGATTGCCGTGTCGTTCGACGACCACGTGGTGTTCGATGAGGCCTTCGGCCTCGCCGAGGTGGAACACGGCGTCAAGTCGGACAGAGACACCAGCTTTCGCATTGGCTCGATCACCAAGCAGTTCACAGCTGCCCTGGTCATGAAGCAGGTCGAGGCCGGCAAGATCTCACTCGACGCTCCGATCGGTGAGTACTACGACTTTCCGACCGGTGAGCACACTGTCACCGTGCGCCACCTGCTCACTCACACCTCGGGTATCCAGAGCTACACCAACCTTGGACCGGAGTGGTTCAAGACCATCCCACTCGAGTTGACACACCAACAACTGCTCGACATGGTCGATGACAAACCGTTTGAGTTCCCCCCCGGAACTGCGTACAACTACAACAACACTGGCTACTACCTGCTCGGAGTCATCCTCGAAGAGGTCACCGGAAAGACCTACCCCGAGCTGATCAAAGAGGAGATCGCGGAACCCCTGGGACTCGACCGGACCCGCTACGGTTCCAATCGAGACATCATCAAGAACCGAGCTCAGGGCTATTCGAAATTCAACTCGAAACTGGCCAACGACGGCTTGATCGGCATGTCGCAGCCGGGGGCAGCCGGTGCCCTCTTGTCGACCGCCGGTGATCTGGTGCGCTGGCAGGAGGCACTGGCGGGAGGCAAGGTCGTTTCGCCGGCGAGCTACGCGCTGATGACGACGCCCTATGAAACCAGCGATGGCGAGAGCACCGGCTACGGCTTCGGGCTCGGAATCGGCGACGCTGACGGCCTCGTCGCCGTTCGACATGGCGGCGGAATCAACGGTTTCAATTCGATGCTCACCCACTTCCCCGCAACCGATGTCACCATCGCGGTGATCTCGAACAGCGAAACCTACGCTGCCAGCGATCTTGCGACCCAGATCGGCCGGCGAATCCATGGCAAGAACGTCGAGGGCGGGGACTGATCGCCACCATGCGCTTCTCGATCCGCCTACGCCCCCGCCTCGGCCCTGCCCTGTGGTTCGCGCTCGCACTGGCCGGGGTGTTCTCGCCTGGCCAGCCGCACGGGCCCTCGCCCCTCGGGGCTCTGCCCGTTCCCCAGGAGGAATCTCCAGACCGCGAAACGCTTCGAACGATCGACGATCTGCTCGGCAAACTCCGCACCCAGCTCGAGCAGCTTTCCGACGAGCAGGAACGGGAACGAGCTCTGACACTCATCGAACGACTGGAGGGACACCTGGCATCGATCGGTGAAGAATCGAGCGGTGAGCCTGCGCCGGTCGCTGCGCCTGCGCCAACTCCCGCCCGCACACGGGCGGCGGTCGAATCGGTGAACGCCGAGGTGCCACTCCCGGCACCTTCGGGCTGTCTGGCCCTCGTCTGGATGGACAGCAACGCGGACGGCAAGCTCAGCGGAGCCGATCGCTACTGGCGCCACCTCAGGCTGCGCACTTCCGACGGGAAGACCACTGCCCTCTTCGCCCTCGGCGTGCGCGAGATGGCTCTCGACCTGCGGACCTGGAAAGGCGCCAAAGAGCTCGTCGGCGACGTTCTCCTGGAGGGCTGGCGAAGCGCCAATCCCAACGGCTCGATCTGGCTGCGGCTCGAGAGTAAACGTCGCCGAGCCCCCACGCGGGGCCAGTTGGCACTCGACGGTGAGAGTCTGGCGCGAAGCGGCGGCCCTCGCCTGGTGAGCCCCGCCGAAGCGCAGCACGAAACGGTCTACGTTCTCCGCCCGGGCCAGGTTCTGGAACGAGCGAACGGCGAGCGTTTCACCCTCGGCTGCGGGCCGCGGTGAAGTAGCCGCCGGTTGGCAATCGAAAGCACTGCACATCCCCCCTTCATCGGCGCCGTCCGTGGTAAGAAGAACGGATGTCCCCATCCCGCCCCTCTGACAGCGAGGAGGCTCCAGACGACGTCGCAGAGCCCGAAGGCTCAGGCGACGCCGTCAGAGAGCCTTCTTCAGCCGACGCCAATGCGGCGGTGGAACCGCCGGCCGCCAACGCGCTGTCACGCATGCCAGAGGTCTTCGCCAGGGCCATGGCAGCTCAGGGGTTCAGCGAGCTGACGCCGGTTCAGGAGGCGGTGCTCGACTCCCGACTCAGCGGCCGTGACCTGCGCATCTCTTCGCAGACCGGCTCGGGCAAGACGGTCGCGCTGGGATTCGTGGTGTCGAATGCCCTCCTCGACGAAGATGGCAAGCGGAAGAAGGGCGCTCCCTCGGGACCTCGCGTCCTGATGATCGCACCCACGCGCGAGCTGGCGGCGCAGCTGGGGCGTGAACTTTCCTGGCTCTACGGCGGCGTCCGGCCGGGAATTGCCGTCGTCACCGGGGGGACCGCCGTCGGCGGTGACGTGCGCGCGCTCGCGGCACGACCCGAGATCGTCGTGGGAACTCCCGGTCGCCTGGTCGACCTCATCGAGCGAGGCGTACTCAGCGTGGCGGGCCTGGAGGCAGTGGTCCTCGACGAGGCTGACGAGATGCTCGACATGGGCTTTCGCGAAGAGCTCGAGAACATTCTCGATCGAACCCCCGAGCGCCGCCGCACGATCATGGCCTCTGCGACTTTCAGAGCGTCGGTCGACCAGCTCGCCAACCGATACCAGACCGACGCCATCATGGTCGAGGGGACAGTCGGTTCGTCGCATCAGGACATCAGCCACAGCGCCGTCCTCGTCGAGACACGCCATCGCATGGACACGATGGTCAACCTGCTCCTGCTGCATCGCGATCAGCGCGTCCTGGTTTTCGTGCGTACCCGGGTCGCCGCCGCCGGCATTGCTGGCGAGCTGAACGCACTGGGGTTCTCCGTCAGCGCCCTCAGTGGCGAGATGGCGCAGCGCGAGCGCGCTCGCTGCCTGGCCGAGTTTCGCGCCCACCGCCTGCAATGTGTGGTGGCGACTGACGTCGCCTCGCGCGGGCTGGACATCCGCGGCGTTCAACAAATCGTGCACTACGACCTGCCGGAAAGCCACGAGGCCTTCACCCATCGCAGCGGCCGCACAGGTCGTGCCGGTGACAAGGGAGAGAGCACGATTCTGGTGCCGCCGCGCTCCCGCCAGAGAATCGAGCGCCTCTTTCGGCAAGCCAAGGTCAAGGCAAAATGGAAGAGCCCGCCAACCCCGGCCATCATCCGGAAGGCGAACCGCAAGCGGCTGCTCAGGAAGTTCGGTGCCTGGAAGAGTGAGCACGACCCCCGAGAGACCGGCCCGCCCGAACTGCGTGAGCTGGCTGCCAAGCTCCTCGACCAGCGTCCCGCTCTCGACCTGGTAACCGAGCTCCTACAGGAGGTCGGAGTCGACGGGCCAACCCCGCCCCGAACGATTCCGGAGGCCAGGTCATCGCGGGCGTCGAAAGCACACTCCGGGTCGGAACAGGGAGAGCGTAGGGGACCGCGTCGTGGCGGCCCTCGCGGCGGCGGTGATGGGCGATTCGTCCCGTTCCATGTCAGCTGGGGCTCGAAGCACGGTGCCAACCCCAAGAACATGCTCGCTCACGTCTGTCGGCGAGGCCGAATAACCGGCAGCCAGGTTGGTGCGATCAAGATCCACGACTTCCGCTCGGTGGTCGATATCGCCATCGAAACTGCCGAAGCCTTCGAAAAGGCGACGGCGAAAAAGGACCCGCGGAACCCCAAAGTGCGCATCCAGCGGTTCATCCCCCACGACCAGCGCCCACCGCCGAAGAAATTCGGCAAGAAGCAGAGTAAAGGGCGCAAGTAGGCACCGAACCAGAGGCCTCTGGCGCGTCGATGAGCGCGCGCACGATCTCTACGGGAAGGCCGCGGCTTTTCTACGGGGAAACACCTGAATCCGAGACCAGCGCCGTGCGAGTACAATCACGGACCGTTTTTGCCGCAGACGCCCGCCGGAGTTGCAGCTCACAGAAACCTGTCACCCGGAACCACTCTCTCCGTTAAGGGTTCCGAGGAAGTTGAGATGACGCGTACGACCCCGACCCCCGCTACCGAAGAAACACTATCGCCACGAGGTGCGAGCTCGCGAATTCGCGCGGTCGTCGACCGCCAGGTGCTCTCCGATGAGACCGCCAGCCTGATCGAACAGATCAACCAGGCCCGGCGCGGAATGAAGAAGAAGGAGCGGCGCGAACTGGTCGACGCCGCGCTCCTGCGCTACTTCCAGTCAACCAGTCTCAAGCCCTACCAGGCCGAGCTCATCAAGCTGCAGCAACACATCGAGCGCACCAAGAGGAAGGCGATCATCCTCTTCGACGGGCGCGATGCGTCGGGCAAGGGCGGCACCATTCGTCGTGTCACCCGTTACATGAACGAAAAGCACTACCGGGTGGTGGCGCTCGGCAAGCCCACCGCCGAACAGCGCACCGAGCTCCACATGAAGCGCTACATCGAGCAGTTTCCCCACGCTGGCGAGATGGTCCTTTTCGATCGCAGCTGGTACAACCGGGCGATGGTCGAGCCGGTGATGGGCTTCTGTACGCGCAAGCAGTACAAGCAGTTCATCAAACAGGTGCCGGGTTACGAGAGCCGCATCATTGCCGACGGCAAGACGGCACTCATCAAGCTCTACTTCTCCGTTTCGAAAGTCGAGCAGCAGCGGCGCTTCAACCGCCGTCGCAACGATCCTCTCCGGCAGTGGAAGCTCAGCGAAGTCGATCTCCAGGCCCAGGAATTGTGGGACGAGTTCACGGAGATGAAGTACAGACTGCTCAAGAGGACCCATACCGAGGAATCACCCTGGTGGGTCATCCGCTCCGACAACAAGCACAAGGCTCGGCTCGAGACCATCAAACTCATCCTCAACCAGATCAAGTACCGGGGCCGCAGGCGTTCACTCGACTTCTCGCCAAACCCCGAGGTGGTGATCCCTGGCAACGTTGAGATGGAGCTGATGAAGAAGCAAAAACGCAAGCACGGTAAATTCACCAGCTGAGAACCATGGCAAGGACTAGAAAGAAGAGGCGCGGTAGGAAGGTGGCCCAGAAAGCAAAGAAGAAGCCGACCGAGAAGAAGGTCGCGAAGAAGAAGGCCGCGAAGAAGAGGGCCACTAAGAAGGTGGCCAAGAAGAGCGCAGCCAAGAAACGGGCCGCAACCAGAAAGAGGAGCGCGGCCACGCAACCCAGGAGCAAGAAGGCCTCCGGGAGGCGAGTGGCTGCCAAGGGGGTAAAGGGAAGTAGAGGAACTCCGAAGCCCACCGCCGCCAGCAAGCGCGCCGAGGCGAAGAGCGCGCAGTCCAGCAAACAGAAGCTCACCGAACATCGTGCCCGCAAGAGCGTCGACAGCACGCCTTCGAAGAAGCGGCACGCCGTCTGGGTCAAAAAGAAGACGCTCGCCTACGAGCAGGAGCTCCATCGACTGCAGATCGAGCTCGCCAAGATGCAATCAGATGTCAGGCAAGACGGAAGGCGGATCGTCCTGGTCTTCGAGGGGCGCGACGCCGCCGGCAAGGGCGGCACCATCAAGCGCTTCAACGAGCACCTCAACCCGCGTGGCGCGCGGGTTGTGGCGCTCGAGAAGCCCAGCGACCGGGAAGTCACCCAGTGGTACTTCCAACGCTACGTCGTACACCTTCCGGCGGCCGGGGAGATCGTCTTCTTCGACCGCAGTTGGTACAACCGGGCACTCGTTGAGCCGATCATGGGGTTTTGCACCGACGAAGAAAACAAGCGCTTCATCAAGGACGTGCCCCTGTTCGAGCAAATGCTGGTCAAAGACGGCATTCAGCTCTTCAAGTTCTACTTTTCGGTGTCGAAGAAGGAGCAGCGGCGGCGCTTCGACTCCCGCAAGACAGACCGTCTCAAGCACCACAAGATCTCGCCAGTCGACGAGCGCGCCCAGGAGCTCTGGGATCACTACACCGTCAAGAAGTTCCAGATGCTGTCTGAGACCAACCGCACGATCGCCCCCTGGACGATCATCCGCTCCGACAACAAGAAGCTGGCGCGCCTCAACTGCATCAAACACGTGCTCTCGCACGTCGAATACGAGGACAAGGCACCGAGGAAGGATCTCGATCCGGACCCGAAGATCGTCGTCTCTGGAATCGACGAGCTCAAGATGATGGAACAGAGTCTGATGACCCACGTGCCGGTGCGCGAACTCTCGACCTGAAGCCCCACACTTGGGCCGAGGTATCGTGGCAGCTCGCTCCGAAATCTCAACGGCAGTCCGAGGTCCGCTTCATGAAATCCACTGGTCCGAGTCCCATTCGCCCTCGGCACGCCTCACCGTTTCTTGTCGCCATTGCGCTGGCGGTGGTCGCAGCGGGTGCTATCGCCAGTGCAGCCGTCGCTCAAGACACGCCCGGAGCCGAACGCGACCCGGTCCCCGCGCGCAGCGAGGGCGAGGGACCGTGGCCGCAGTTGATTCTGCGCGGCGCCAATCTGGTCGACGGAACCGGCGCTCCGACGCGCGGCCCGGTCGACCTGGTGATCGAGAACAACCGCATCGCTGCCATTCGGGTCGTCGGGACACCGCGTTCGGGACCCGACCCGAAGCGGCGGCCGGAACTCGCCGATGGCGGCCACGAGATCGACGCATCGGGAATGACCATTCTCCCTGGCTTCGTCGACCTGCATGGCCACCAGCACACCGAGAGCTCTGAGCAGGGAGTCCCCGCCACCTACATCCACAAGCTGTGGCTTTCGCACGGCATCACCACTACGGCCGACGTCGGCAACTTCGATGTCGACTGGTTGATGCTCCAGAAAAAGCGGTCAGCGGCCAACGAAATCACTGCACCACGCTTTCATGCCTACGTCATCTTTGGCTCAGGCAGTGAGAGACCCATCGCAACCCCCGACGACGCCCGGGAATGGGTGCGCTGGGTCAAAGAGAAAGGGGCAGACGGCATCAAGTTTTTCGGCGCCCCGCCGCGCATCCTGCGCGCCGCTCTCGACGAGGCAGGCAAACAGGGCCTGCGAAGCACCGAACACCACGCACAGGTCGACGTCATCGACATGAACGTGCTCGAGACTGCCCGCGCCGGGTTGACCTCGATGCAGCACTGGTACGGCCTGCCTGAGGCGCTGTTCGAAGACCAGTTGATCCAGGACTATCCGCTCGACTACAACTACGACGATGAGGCCCACCGCTTCGGCGAGGCGGGCCGCCTATGGAAGCAGGCTGCCCGGCCTGGCAGCGAACGCTGGAACGCGGTCATGGAGGAGCTGCTCGAGCTCGACTTCACGATCGTTCCGACCTACGTTGCCTACCTGGCGAGCCGCGACCTCATGCGCCAGTCGCGAAACGAGTGGCATGCGCTCTATACACTACCCGTCCTGTGGGATTTCTATCGCCCGAGTCCGACGTCGCATGGTTCCTATTGGTTCGACTGGACGACCACCAACGAGATCGACTGGCGCGACAACTACCGCCTGTGGATGCAGTTCGTCAACGAGTACAAGAACCGCGGCGGGCGCGTTGGCCTGGGCAGTGACTCGGGCTACATCTACAACCTCTACGGCTTCGGCTACATCCAGGAGATGGAACTGATGCAGGAGTCGGGCTTCCACCCGCTCGAGGTCTTGCGCTCAGCAACCCTCCGCGGTGCCGAGGCCTTGGGCGCCGACGAAGAGATCGGAACCATTCACATCGGCAAGCTCGCCGACCTGGTTGTCGTTCCTGGCAACCCGGTGGCCAATCTCAAGTTGCTCTTCGGCACCGGTTCGCTGCACTACAACCAGGAGACTGGGACGATGGAACGCGCCGGCGGCATTCGCTGGGTCATAAAGGACGGCATCGTCTATGACGCCCGGGAGCTCCGCGCCGACGTTCGCGAAATGGTCGCGGCGAGCCGTCGCGAGCGAGGCCTGCCACCGCCACCGATGCCGCTCTTCATCGATAGCAACTACGACGAGAGTCTCCCCTAGGAGCCCGGCTCTACAATAGCGACTTGATCGTTCGCCATTTCACACCTCTGGTCCTGGTTCTTCTGAGCATCGAGTTCCTGGACGAGCTGGTCTCCGGCGTGCCGGGAGCCGGCGCGCACGAGATCCAGCAGGGTTTCGTCGTTTCACACACCAGCATGGGAGCGCTGATCACCGCCTTCGGCCTGCTCGCCCTGTGGGTCGAGCCACCACTCTTCTTTCTTGCCGACCGCTACCCGCGGCGCTGGTTTGTTTGCGGAGGAATGCTGGCACTCGGAGCGAGCTGTCTGATGGCGGCTGCGGCACCGAGCTACTGGTGGTTGTTCGCTGCTCTCTTGTTGTTCGGGCCGGCTTCGGGGATGGGGGTTGGGCTCTCGCAGGCGACCTTGATCGACGCCGACCCAGGGCACACCGAACGCTGGTTGACGCGCTGGACGCTGGCCGGCGAAGTCGGCGACCTCGCAACCCCTGCCCTGGTCGCCGTGATGATCACCCTCGGCTGGGGATGGCGGGGTGCTTTCGCTGCCTGTGGGGTCCTGGCGATCAGCCAAGGTGTCGCGCTCTGGTTTCAAGAGTTTCCAGACGACGCCTTCGCGCGAAACGTCTCAGAGGACAGCGGCGCCGCAACCGAAACCACCCGGGAAGCCGGCCGCGAGGACGAAGAACCGAACTGGCGCCAAGCCATCGGCCTCGCGCTCTCGAACCGCGCCCTGCTCCTGTGGTCTTTAGCGCTCGTCGCATGTGCCTTGCTGGATGAAATCCTGGTGGTGTTTGGTGTCTTGCACATGACCCGCGATCTCGGCTTCTCGGAACCCCGGGCGCTGTTGGTGATTGCGGCCATGAGCGCTGGCGGAATCGCCGGCCTGGTTGCATCCGAGGCCCTGCACGACCGCTTCCCGCCGCTGCGACTCCTGGTGGCGACCTGCATCTTCACCCTCGCGGCGCTCTTCGGCTTCGTCTACTCGACCCGTCTCTTGACCCTGGTGATCTGGGGCCTCCTGCTCGGACTCGGAATCGCCCTCCAGTACCCGCTGGCCAAAGCCCAGCTCTACCGAACCATTCCCGGGCAGACTGGCACCGCTCTGGCCGTCGCCGGCCTCTTCGGCCCGATCGACCTGGCTCTGCCGATCGCGGTGGGCTTTGTCGCCGATCGCGCCGGTCTCGTCGCCGCGCTCCTGGTTCTCGGTCTACAACCCGTCGTTCTCCTCGTTGTCGCCTGGATCGCTGTAGAGCGAGCGCCGGCCGGCAGCTAGGCCATCCTCTCGTCGGCCAGACCGCGACAAGCTCGCGAGCAGAGGCTACGATCGCCCCGATGCCAGAAGCCGATCTCTACTTGCCGATCAAGCAGTTCCTCGAGGCCCAGGGGTACGAGGTCAAAGGCGAAGTCGGAGCCTGTGACGTCGTCGCCCTGCGGGGCGACGAGGAACCGGTGGTCGTTGAACTCAAGGAACGGCTGACCCTCACTCTGGTCCTCCAGGCCGTCGATCGGTTGAGAGTGTCCGATGCGGTCTATGTCGCTTTCCGCATCGGCAAGGGCCACAGTGCAGCGTGGCGCACGAGCAGGAAGCGGGTCATGGCACTGGCACGACGCCTGGGACTGGGACTCCTCACCGTCTCGGCACGAGGCAAGGTCGTGCCGGTGCTCGACCCAGGCCCCTATCGCCCGCGACCCGACAAGCGGCGGCGCCGGCGTCTGCTCAAGGAGTTCAGCGAGCGCATCGGCGATCCCACGATCGGCGGCTCGTCTTCGAGCCCACGCCTGACCGCCTACCGGCAAGACGCCATCCGCTGCGCGCGGGCCCTCGAGGGAGCCGGTGTGCTCGAGCTGAAGACCCTGCGCGAACAAACCGGCGTCGAGCGCGCCGGGCCGATTCTGCGCGACAACCACTACGGATGGTTCGCCCGCAAGAAGCGCGGGCACTATGAGCTCACTCCCCGGGGTCGCGAGGAACTCGAAAGCTGGCGCGCATTCCTGGACCAACCCTGAGGCCTAATCCGGAAGGGTATGGGGTCTATCCGAACGGATACGCCTTACGCCGCGGCGACCACTTTTGCGGCCTCCTCGCGCTCTTTGGCCCGTGGCCCGCCTGTTGCACCATGTGTTGCACTCGTGCCTGAAAGACATCTGCAGTCGCTTGTCGACAACTACCCAGCCGACGAAGCCGGGCGATCTTCTTCGACGACCTACCGACCTACCACTACCTGGCGCCCCTGCACTACTACCTGGGCCGCGGCCTCGAACGACGAGATGGTACGAGACGCAGAGCGGCGCGTCGAGAGCCAGGGTTGATCGAGCCAGTGCCTTCCGGGAATCGCGGCCAGACTCAGTCTGCGATCGACCTACGCCGCCAGCTCGCGCGGCCTGGCGGATCGACGGCCGCTAGCGAGTACGATGGGGACCCTCGCGCCCTTCTCCGGCGGCATTCCGGGAGGGCTCTCAGTCTGCCGACGGACCAGACCGGCAACAAGAACTCCATGGACGACTCGCAAACCACCCCGTGCCTGCAGGCCGTCTCTGGCGGTCTTAAAGGGCAGACCTTCGACATTTCGGAGAAGGGCCTCACGGTGGGTCGCCATTCGTCGAACGACGTTCGGGTCAAGAACTCGAGCGCTTCGCGCTATCACTGTCGCCTGGAGATCGAGGACGGCGAGGCGTGGGTCGTCGACCTCGATAGCCAGCACGGGACCTTCGTCAACGGCAAGAAGGTCGAAAGAGAGCGCCTCTCCCTCGGTGACGAGGTAGCCATCGCGTCGACCGTCTTTGTGCTTATCGATGAGGCACAGTCTCCGACCACCCTGGAGCTGACGGTCGACGAGGGCTTCTATCGCCAACCAGAACTCCTTCTCTCGGAGGCGGAAGGCATTCTTGGTGTCCGCGAGCGGGTGCTCCTTCAGGCGACGCTTGCAATCGGCGAGCTGCGCGCCTTCGAGCCGCTGGTCGATCGGCTGCTCGAGCTGGTCCTCGAGGCAGTACCTACCGCCGAGCGCGCCGCGCTCTTGTTTTACGATCGTGCTGGCGACGAGAGAACCCGGCAAAGAACGAAACGCCCGGGTGGAAACGGTCAAACCGAATCGGCCGTCGACTCTCGCCCGTTGAGCCGAACGGTGGTTGAGCGCACCCTGCGCGATCGCGTCGCACTTGTCATCGAAGACTTGAGCGATACCAGTCGTGACTGGGGCGAGAGCCTGGCCGCCCAGGAGGTCAAGACCTTCGTCGGTGTTCCACTCCTCGATCTTCACCAGCGGGCTGTCGGCCTGCTCTACCTGGACTCGGCGTCTCAGCCGCGAGAACTCGAGCGCGGCCAGCTCGAGTTTCTCACCGCCTTCGCGGGCCTCACCAGCGCAGCCCTCTCCAACCTCTTGCAGTTCGAGTGGCTGACCGCTGAGCGCGAGCGCCTGCACCAACGCGAGATCGGCGCCGAGATGATCGGTGAATCCGAGGCGATGAAGAAGGTGTTTGCACTTGTCGAGCGGGTGGCGTCCACCGACACGACAGTCCTCCTGCTCGGTGAGAGTGGGAGTGGCAAAGAACTCGCCGCCAAAGCCATTCACCGTGCGAGCGAGCGCGCAGGTCGGCCGTTTGTCGCCATCAACTGCGCCGCCTTGAGCGAGAGCCTGCTCGAAAGCGAGCTCTTTGGCCACGAAAAGGGTGCCTTCACAGGCGCCGACCGGCGCAAGTCAGGGCGTCTCGAGATCGCCGCTAGCGGCACCCTCTTCCTCGATGAAATCGGTGAGATGGCGCCCGGTCTGCAGGCCAAACTCCTCCGCGTGCTCGAGGAACGCACCTTCGAGCGGGTCGGGGGCAACCACCCCATCGAAGCCGACCTACGAGTCATCGCGGCGACCAACCGCGACCTGCAAGCGGCGATCAAGAGCGGCGACTTCCGCGAAGACCTCTACTACCGACTCAACGTGCTGTCGATCACCCTTCCCCCACTACGAGACCGCAAGACCGACGTGATGTTGCTCGCAGACCACCTGCGCCTCAGGTTCAGCGAGACCGCCGGCCGGCCGGTACAGGGTTTTACCCCGGCCGCCAAACGAGCGCTCGAAGCGTACTCGTGGCCCGGCAATGTACGCCAGCTCTCGAACGCCATCGAGCGCGCCGTCGTGCTAGTTGACAGCGACCGCATCGACGTCCACGACCTACCCGAAGAACTGCACGAGGTGGCGGCGGTCGCTGCTCAGAGCGGCTCGTACCAGGAGGTCCTGCGAGAAACCAAACGACGCCTGATCAAAGAGGCCGTACTGGCCAAGAAGGGGCGATACACCGAAGCCGCCAAGGCGCTCGACCTGCATCCGAACTACCTGCACCGCCTGATCCGCAACCTCGAGCTCAAAGCAGAGCTCGAAGACGGACTACGCAGCCAGGGCTGACCCCTTTCGCCCCTACTCAGCCGTCAGCATCCAGATGTCAGAACTGTTCGATTGCGAAGCGGTGACGATGCTCTGACCATCACGCGATACCGAGAAGCCCTGTAGTCGATCGGGGCTGAAAGAGAGCACAAGCTCGTCCGCGCCTTCAGTCGTGCGCTTCCAGAGACTGCGCTGATCCGGCGACCGATAGAGAAAACTCTCGGCGCCTGGCAACCAGAGCGGGCGATCAGAGCCCGGCAACATAGCGCGTGCCGGTCCGCTCTGAGGTCCGACATAGATGTGGCCGTTGAAGGCGAGAATCTGGTCGTTGGACGACACATCCCAGACAAAGGGGATCGGACCGTCGCCCGCCGCGCCAGTGAAGGCGGCTCCCCACTCCGCGAGATCACCGACGACTTCGTGCGTCTGGGTGTCGATGAATTCGCTGACATACACCGATCGATTCACGATCACCTGTGTGCCATCGTGCAACGGCACTGGAGCCTGCGCCCCGCCCTCCGCGTAGTCGGTCAGCTGCTCGAGGCCCGAACCGTCTGCGCGAACACGAAACGCCTGCCAATCTCCGCGACGGTCGGAGAAGAACACGATGTTTTCATCGTCGATCCAGCGCGGCGCGCGATCCTTCGCCGGGTCGTCGGTCAGCCGACGGATGCGACCCCGATCGAGGAGATACAGGTCTTCCTGGATGGCGCCTGTGCTGTCGACCACGACGCGTTTGCCGTCCGGAGAGATGGCGGGGTTTCTGTAGACGCGGCTGCCGCGCGCGAGTCGCGTGGCCTGCCCAACGGCAGACGTCCTCGGGTCGTACGGGTACGACAGAAGCTGCACCTGGCTGACCTCGGCGACGAACGCGATGCGATCGCCTGCCGACGTCAGCGAGGCGTTGTACGAGTTGAAAGACGGCGTCGGTACCAACTCGACCGGCCCCGCCGCGCCACCGTCTTCACCGATCGCAACGCGATGAAGCGCCATGGAACCAAAGCGATCGCTGGCGAAGAAGAGGTGGCGACTGTCCGGTGCCCAGACGGGACTCCAATCGAGGGCGCTGTCCTCGGTGACCTGTACAGGCTCGCCACCACCAACCGGAATTGTCCACAGGTCGCGCTGCCCACCGCGATGAATCCCCCAGAACGCGATGCGTCGACCGTCTGGTGACCAGACTGGCTGTACCGCGTCGCGAGCCGGCAAATGGCGGCTCTCCCCCGAAGGCACATCCACGACAAAGAGCCGACTGTCGAACCCCCGGGCGCCTGGATCGACCACCCGCTCGTCGCAGACCACCAGGGACTTGCCATCTGGGGACCAGGAAGGGTGAAAACCGAAGTCGGTCAAACGACGAACGTCCTCTCCGGTTGCTCCCATGATGAAGATCCCGCCTCCCAGGCGTTCCGAGCGAAAGGCGATGCGCTCACCGTCGGGCGAGAAGGCGGGATGCAGGTCATCGGTGCTCGAACCCTCGGTCAGGTTGATTGGCACACCTCCGCTCGCTCGCTGGAGGTAGATGTCCCAGACGCCCTCCGAGTCGCCCTGATACACCACCAGCTTGCCGTCAAAGGAGAGACTGGGAAAGCGCTCATTGCCGACATCCTCGGTCAGTTGGGTGAACCGAACCGACCGCAAGTCGAGGAACGGATCTTCCGGGTCTTTGGGTGGCAAGACACCGCTCGCCACCAACAACACGGCGAGCACAGAAGCGGCGAGCATCCCCAGAAGGACCTGCTGCCATCGGATATCAGACCTCCCCGATGTCTCCTGCCGCGCCGCCGGATCGCGCTTCGGACGTCGCGAACCTCCCGACACCGACGACGAGGAGTGCAAGTCTGAACCCAGCCGGTCGAGAGCTGACTTGAAGTCGGCCGCAGACTGAAACCGCAGCTCGCGGTCCTTCTCGAGCGCCCGGCCGACGATCCAGTCGGTCTCGTGGTTGAGCGACAGGCGTTCAGCGAGCGGCGGGGGCGAATGGTTGAGCACCGCATCGTAGGTCGAACCAATCGCATCACGACGAAACGGCGAGCTACCGCCCAACATCTCGTACAGCACCGCGCCGAGACTGAAAAGATCGGAGCGACCGTCGACCTCCTCGCCGCGTGCCTGTTCCGGCGACATGTAGGCGGCAGTACCTACCACCGCACCGTGTCGAGTCAGGGTAGCCGTCTGGGCGTCAGAATCCCCCGAGGCCTGCTCCTGCTCGAGCTTCGCCAACCCGAAATCGACGACCTTCACCCCGCCGTCGGAACGCAGCATGATGTTGCCCGGTTTGATGTCGCGATGCAGAATGCCGGCGGCATGTGCGGCGCCCAGGGCGGCAGCGACCTGGCCCGCAATGGCGACGGCAGTTTTCGACGGAATGCGCCCCGACTCGAGGCGCTCTTGCAGGCTCTCCCCGTCCACGAGCTCGGTGGCCATGAAAGGACGACCCTGCCAGGTTCCGATCTCGAAGATGGTCAGGATGTTCGGATGGTTGAGTGCTGAAGCAGCCCGAGCCTCGCGAGCGAAGCGGGCGACCGCCTGCTCCATCCCGCCATACTGAGGCGCGATCAGCTTGATCGCCACGTCACGATCAAGCCGTGTATCGCGCGCCAGGAAGACCTGCCCCATGCCGCCTTCTCCGAGCTGGCGAACGACCTCGAAGTGCTCGATTCGGACACCCGCCATGGACTGTGGAGGTGATTCCGGGTCGGCCATGGCAGCAATATTAGTCCAGCCCCTCAGAAGAACTGCTGAGAAACCATGAAACTGGCGGAATCATCGCACCGCTTCACGAAAACCGGTGAATACCTCTCGATGATAGCGCTCCGATACCCAATCAGGCCGTTCCGCCACGCTCCGATACGCTCGGCATCGCGATGATCAGATCAGGACCTGAAACCGTCACCGAGCCGGCGTTCGCCGCCGCCAACGTCCAGGCGGTCTCCGCGCACTACCCCGAGGCAGTCTGCGAAGCGCTTCTCCACCCGCGAGCGTTGATCTTCGAAGTCGCGCTGGTGCCGTCACCTGTTGGGCGCTCTTCGTTCCACGCCGCCCCGCCAACGCTGGAACCGAAATGAGTGAGATCCCTCCCAAAGTACGGGCCGTGCTCGAAGCGCACGGTCTTGTGCCGACCGAGTCCGCCCCGGGCAGCACCCCCACGGCGCAGATGGCCGCCGACCAGCTCGGCGTCGAGGTCGGCCAGATCGCAAAGTCGATTCTGTGGAAGGCCAAGAACGGGACGTTCTATCTAGTGGTCGCCGCGGGAGATCGCCGGATCGACAACAAGCTGTTCAAGGCGGCGGTCGGCTACAAAGCGCGCATGGCGACCGCCGAAGAGACCGAGGGTGTGACGGGGTTCCGCCCGGGCGCGGTGTGCCCCTTCGGGCTCGAAGGCACCGAAGAGCTTACGCTTCTGGTCGACACCAGCCTCGACCGCTTCGACATCGTCTATCCGGCAGCCGGCACCGACTCGAGCGGTGTTCCCCTGACCGTTCAACAACTGGTCGAAATCACCGGCGCCGAGCGCTGTTCGGTGACCCGCTAGGGGGGTCAGTCGACCCCGAGCCTCCGGCTGAGATGCCAGGCTGCATAGAGCGCCACGACGGTCGGCACGACTGCCAGCGCGTGCACCACCAGAAATCCCTCGCCAATTCCGGCGCGCGCACCTCCTGCGATCGCGACCCCTTCTTCGGCCAGCGCCTGGCGCACCGCGGCTTCGTCGCCGGAACGGCGCGCTGCCACCTCGATGAGAACCGCGCCGCAAAAGCCGGCGCCGAGACTGGTCGCGAGAGTTCGCGCGAACTGGTGCGCCGAAGTCACGCGACCAAGAACCTCAGGCGCTGCGAGCTTCTGGACCAGGGTCAAGCAGGCGTTGGTGGCGACACCGATCGCCAGACCCATCGCGAAGAAGGCGAGGAACAAGGTCCACAGCCCGAGCTGCAGGTGAACCGATGCCGCCGAGAGCGCCACCGCCGGCAGCATGAGGACACCTCCCCAGAAGGCACAGCGCGCCTCGCTGATGCTCTCGTACAGGCGACTCGAGATGTTCGCGCCGATAGTCCAGCCGAGTGCCAGGAACAGGACCGACCAGGCGCCGGTCGCCACTGAAGTGCCGCGCCCCCCACGCAGGTAGAGCGGCAGGTAGGCCTCGACTCCCATTCCCGCGCCCATCAGACCACCAGCAACCAACGCCAGACCGCGAAACGGCGGAGCACCGTAGTGTTCGAAGCGCATCACCGCACGCGGACCTCTGGTGTGACGCCAGAAGAGGCAGCCGAAGACCACCGCCACCAGCATGACGGCGAGACCGCGCGCGCTGAGCTCGGAGACCGCGTACAAGAGCGCCGCCACCAGGATCGTCAAGTAGATCGTGCCGAGCAGGTCGAACGACTCTGCCTCCCTCACTTCCTGGTCATCCAGAGGTCGGAGCCGGCTGGGGAAAGCGCGCCAGGCCACCACCAGCGCCAGGAGCACCAAGGGCAGGTTGATCCAGAACAAAAAGCGCCAATCGAGGAAGGTGAGAATCCAGCCGGCAATCGCCGGGCCGCCAAACGCGACAACCCCCCAGACCGTGGCCGCCAGGGCGTAGACCCGCGAGCGCAGGGCAACCGGATACACCAGGCCGATCGCAGTGGTACTGGCGGTGGTCACCGCACCGCCGGCCGCACCCTGGAGGATGCGCGCTGCGACGAGGAGGGGAACCGTAGGCGCGAGCGCACACAGAACACTGGCGAGTGCAAAGCCAAGGGCCGAGAGGCGAAACATCGTACGCGTGCCCAGTCCGTCGACTGATGGCCCGGCCACGGCGATGGCAAGACCAGACGACAGGAGGTAGCCCGTCACCACCCAGGGCAGCGCACGAACTCCCCCGAGGTCGGCACCAATCGGCGGCAAGGCCGCAAAAACCGAGAGCCCTTCGAAAGCCGACAGGGTCGAGGTCAGGATGATCGCGAAGCTGACCGCGATGTAGGGCGACGAAAAGACACCCTCACTGGCCGGGGGGCTGTTGCCGGCGGTGGCTCGTTGAGGGGTGTCTTCCATTGAGTCATTGGGGGGGCGCCAAGCGTCCAACGCCCCCCGGGCCCGAATGTGCGGGGGAGCCAGCGCGACCCGACCGCGGTACTGTGACAGACACCATCGCACCTTATGGACCCGTTGCGAACCGGACACCAGAGGAACGTCGCTTTCGAAACTGCCCCTGTCTAGCGCAGAAAGGACTCCGTCGTGAGACGCACCCCACACACTCACCCGCTGAGAATCCTGGCCTTTAGAAAACCAGCCCGCGGGGCAACGCTTTATGACCCACCCGCCGCGTTGGGCGCTCTGTTGATCGCCGCCACGGTCGTTTGCGCTGCCTCGGTCACCGCGCAGCGGGTCGAGTACCCGGCCACCGAGTTCACCGAACGCCGCGCCCGCCTGTGCGAAGCACTCCGGGCGGCATCGGCTGAGCCAGCTGGCGGTGCAGCGCTCCTGTTCTCGGCCACCCTGCCGCGCTACGGCGTTCGATTTCGGCAAGACCACGACTTCTACTACGCCAGCGGTGTCGAAAGTCGCAACGCCGCACTGCTCATCGACGTCGCAACCTGTGACGCCCACCTCTTTCTGCCGGTTCTCGGCGAGCGCGAGAAGTTCATCGACGGCCCCAACTGGCTCGATCGTCCCCAGGAGGGAATCGACCGCGGCTTCGCCACCGTGCAGCCGGTGACATACCTGCCGGAAGCCCTCGCCCGCCGTCGTGGGCGTGGCGGCCCGCAGGGAGACCTCACCCTGTGGATGCGGCTCTCTGAGCGTGACGAGATCGACCTTTCACGCTCGGAGAAGGGAATCTTTCTTGGGCGGCGCGAAGGCGGGCCGCTGGGTGGCCTCCCGTCTGAGAGTTCGCAACAGGTCGAGACCCTGCGGGCGCGTTACCCGCAGTACGAGATCCGCGACATCGCACCGAAACTCGACACCTTGCGCATGATCAAGACCGCGCGCGAGATCAAAGCACTCAGGCAGGCAGGTCGCGTTTCGGCCAACGGCATCGGGCGGGCAATCGCGGTCACCAGGCCGGGCCTCTACGAGTACGACCTCGAGGCCGAGGCCAAGCATGTCTTCTTGAAGGGCGGCGCCGAAATGGAGGCCTACCCGGCCATCGTCGGTTCGGGGCCCAACGGCAACATCTGGCACTGGAACAAGAACGACCGGGTGCTCGAGGCCGGCGACATGATCGTGATGGACTATGGCGGCTCGTTCGGCTACCAGACGATGGACATCACCCGCACCTGGCCGGTCAGCGGCCGTTTCGACGACATCCAGAAGCGCGCCTACAAAGCGGTGCTCGAAGCCCAGAAGGCCATCATCGAGGCGATGGTGCCCGGTGCAACCAGGGCCGAAACGACTGCCATCTGCCGTGAGATCTACGACCGTCACGGCTTCCAGGACAAGCCCGCCCACGGCGCTGGGCACTTCGTCGGCATGTCTGTACACGATGTCGGCGACCCCGACCTGCCCTTCGCACCTGGCATGGTGATCGCGGTCGAACCGATCATCGAGATCCCCGAATACAACATCCACGTGCGCATCGAGGACACCGTCCTGATCACCGAAGGTACGCCCGAGAACCTGAGCATCGGCGTACCCAAAGAAGTCGACGAACTCCTCGCCCTGGTCGGTTCCGCGAGCCGCCCTCGAGAGGGAGCGGCGAGCGACGCCACAACCGCCGGTCAGCGTGACGTTTGACCCGATTCGACCAAGCCAACGGAGCTCCGACATGACACCAAGACCATTCCTTCGCCGGGCCGTGTGCTCTCTCCCACTTCTCGCGTTCTGCATCGGAGGGGCTGTGCTTTCGTCACCCGCTCAGGCGGCGTCAGAGAATGCAGCACACCAGAGAATCGAGGAGTCCGCCCTGGCAGTCGAAGACCGGGTCATCGCCTGGCGGCGCGACATTCACCAGAACCCCGAACTCGGCAACCGCGAGTTCCGCACCGCGAAGCTGGTGGCAGACCATCTAAGGGCCCTGGGCCTCGAGGTCACGACTGAGGTCGCTCACACCGGTGTCGTCGGTGTCCTCCATGGGGGCAAACCGGGACCGACCGTCGCCCTCCGCGCCGACATGGACGCCCTCCCGGTCAGAGAACGGGTCGACCTGCCCTTCGCCTCCAAGATCGAGAGCGAGTACGCCGGCCAGAAGGTCGGCGTGATGCACGCCTGCGGCCACGACAATCACGTCGCGATTCTGATGGGCGCCGCCGAGGTTCTAGCCGGGATGCGTGAGGACCTTCCCGGCACCGTCAAGTTCATCTTCCAGCCAGCCGAAGAAGGGCCACCGCCAGGAGAAGAAGGTGGAGCCAAGATGATGATCGCCGAAGGTGTCCTCGAGGACCCGGCGCCGGAGGCGATCTTCGGCCTGCACGTCGGCCCGACTCCACCGGGTTTGATCAGCTACCGCCCCGAGGGGGCCCTGGCAGCTGCCGACGGTCTCCAGATCGTCGTCGAGGGGAGGCAGACCCACGGCTCTTCGCCCTGGCGGGGCGTCGATCCGATCATCGTCTCGGCGCACATCATGGTCGCCCTCCAGGCCATTCCCAGCCGGCAGCTCGACATCACGCGCGCCCCCGCGGTGGTCACCATCGGCAGAATTCATGGCGGTGTGCGCGGCAACATCATTCCCGACTCAGTCGAAATGACCGGCACCATTCGTACGTTCGACACCGCCATGCGCGACGACTTCCTCGAACGCATCAAGAGAACCGCCGAGAGCATTGCCGAAGCTTCGGGTGCCAAGGCTACCGTCACCATCGACCCGTACGCGCCGGTGACCTGGAACGATCCGGCACTCACCAAGCGCATGCTGCCAACCCTCGAATGGGCGGCGGCTGGCAACGTCTTCGAGTCGCCGCCCATCATGGGTTCTGAGGACTTCGCGTTCTTCCAGGAGAAGATCCCCGGGGTCTACTTCTCGCTTGGCGTCAACAAGGAAGGGGTCTCACCGGCTGAAGCCGCGCCAAACCACTCGCCGCTGTTTTACGCCAACGAAGACGCGCTGATCGTCGGGGTGCGAGCCATGGCTGGCATGGCGTGGGACTTTCTCACGGACGCCAACTGAACCGCGACCTGAGTCTAGTCATGCGAATCTTGCTGCTACAGGCGCGCACCGAGGGTGACCCCACTCGGGTGGAGGAGCGTGAGTCGTTCGCGCGTCACAGTGGAGTGGAAACCGAAGCGATTGAGCCCTGGGATCTCCTCGAGGGCCCCCCGAGCCTCGCCGACCTCGCGCCCTACGACGCAGTGATGGTTGGCGGCGCGGGTGAGTTCTACGTCTCGAAGGGCGATCTGCCCCATCAAGAACGATTCTTCGACCTGCTCCTCGAACTCACCGTGACCGGGCCACCGACGTTCGCCTCGTGCTTCGGTTTTCAGTGTCTCGTCGAAGCGGCGGGCGGAGAGATCGTGCACGATGCTGAGGGCCTGGAGGTGGGGACCTACCCACTCGAACTCACCGCCGCGGGCCAGGCCGACCCGCTCTTTGGCCATCTGCCGCACACGTTTCTCGCCCAGATGGGGCGCAAAGATCGAGCAACCCGGCTGCCCGATGGCTGGCAGAATCTTGCCAGTAGTTCTCTCTGTCCCTTCCAGGCGACGCGGGTTCCCGGGCGACCCTTCTGGGCGTCGCAGTTTCATCCGGAGCTCGATCAGGAGGGAAACCTGGGCCGTTTCAAGCGCTACCTCGACGGCTACGCGGCGGCGATGACCGAACAAGAGAAGTACAAGGCGTTCGACAATTACCAGCCAACGCCCGAGACCGCCGAGATCCTGACCATCTTCCTCGACCTGGTCCGTCGAGGGTAGGTGAGAGCCGCAAAAGAACTCCTGGGGCGAGCGCCCTGCACCTCTGACCGCAAACTTCGATGATCCGTCGCGCCCCTTGAATCGAGTCGAAACTCACCCCTTCGGCGGCTGCTGCTGGTAACCTCGACCACAACGATAAAGAGCCGCCTCGATGCGCCGGGTTGCAGCGTGTAGCGAACCAGCTACCGGTGCCGGGTGAGTGCGTGCCAGTGCTCGGGCCATCTGGGCCGCGAGACTGGCTGAGGGGCTAAAGCCACTTGGAGGACCAAACCATGGGTGAAATTTTCGACAAAGCAAAAGAGAAGGTCGGCAACGTTGCAGACAAGGTCGGCGATGCCGCCGAAGCAGCGGTCGACAAAGTCGGTGACGTCGCCGAGGCTGCCATCGACAAGGCTGGTGACATCACCGAAGCCGGCGTCGACACCGCCAAGAACGTCGCGGGCAAGGTCGGTGACGCCGCCGAAGGCGCCTGGGACAAAGCAACCGACGTGGCCGACGCCGCAGTCGACAAGGTAGAGAACATCGCCGAAGCCGCAGTCGACAAGGCCGATGACATCAAAGACGCAGCAGCCGACAAAGTGGCAGCCGCCGCTGAGAAGGTCCAGGACGTCGCCGAGGACGCCAAGGGCGACTAGGTTGCGATGGTCGTGGTTGCGGCCTGCGGGTCGCGCTCCATCGTTTCTTGAGACCTTGGGGTTGGGGTTGCGATCGTGGCTTCGTCAGAATGGCGTTACCACGACCATCGCAACCGATCACTCTTGCGGGGCAAGCGGTCCGCCCGGCGGGCCGTCTTCCATGGCGGCCGCCTTGCAGTTGCGGCATAGGACTGCAAAGTTCCGGCGCGCCCCGCGGATTCGTGCCTCCGATGGAACGATGATCGTGAATGTTGCGGCCTGCGGGTCGCGCTCCATCGTTTCTTGAGACCTTGGGGTTGGGGTTGCGATCGTGGCTTCGTCAGAATGGCGTTACCACGACCATCGCAACCGATCACATTTGCGGGGCAAGCGGTCCGCCCGGCGGGCCGTCTTCCATGGCGGCCGCCTTGCAGTTGCGGCATAGGACTGCAAAGTTCCGGCGCGCCCCGCGGATTCGTGCCTCCGATGGAACGATGATCGTGAATGCTGCGGCCTGCGGGTCGCGCTCCATCATTTCTTGAGACCTTGGGGTTGGGGTTGCGATCGTGGCTTCGTCAGAATGGCGTTACCACGACCATCGCAACCGATCACTCTTGCGGGGCAAGCGGTCCGCCCGGCGGGCCGTCTTCCATGGCGGCCGCCTTGCAGTTGCGGCATAGGACTGCAAAGGGCCGGCGCGCCCCGCGGATTCGTGCCTCCGATGGAACGATGATCGTGAATGCTGCGGCCTGCGGGTCGCGCTCCATCGTTTCTTGAGACCTTGGGGTTGGGGTTGCGATCGTGGCTTCGTCAGAATGGCGTTACCACGACCATCGCAACCGATCACATTTGCGGGGCAAGCGGTCCGCCCGGCGGGCCGTCTTCCATGGCGGCCGCCTTGCAGTTGCGGCATAGGACTGCAAAGTTCCGGCGCGCCCCGCGGATTCGTGCCTCCGATGGAACGATGATCGTGAATGCTGCGGCCTGCGGGTCGCGCTCCATCGTTTCTTGAGACCTTGGGGTTGGGGTTGCGATCGTGGCTTCGTCAGAATGGCGTTACCACGACCATCGCAACCGATCACTTTTGCCGCGATCGCGGTAGGAGCGCCGGTTGCCCGGCGCCCCCCGCACAGATCCCAGCGTGCACTGCTAATGCACTGGGCTCCTGCCTCAGGTATTGACGACAAGTCGCTCATCAGGCCAGGGATGTTGGACTCGGGCTTTGGGTAGGTAGTGGGCCACCAGGGCCCACATCCGTTTCCAGGACGTGCGGTCTTTGTCACTGCGTCGGCGCAGAGCGCGCATCCAGTGCCGAATGACCTCCTGTCGAAAGGCGTTCAACGCCGCTGAGTTGCCGGGTACGCCGTAGTAGGCATTGAAGCCTCGCACCACGGATCCCAGCCAGAGACCTTGCTCTGGTAGCGGCGAGTGTCGGTGTCCCAGAAGGGCCGTACCGACAGCCTTCAGTGTCCTGCGGATTCGGTGGCGGCTCGTGATGCGCTTCAGCAAGAACCTCCCTCGACTAGACTGCGCACAGCAGTGCGTAAAGCCTAGAAACTCGAAGGTCTCCGGCCGCCCGAGACCTCGCGCGCGTCGGTTGTAGGCCGCAAAGCGGCCAAACTCCAGCAGGCGCGTCTTCTCGGGTTGGATCTCCAACGAGAAGTCACGGAGTCGCAGGTTCAGTTCCTCGAGGAATCGTTCTGCCTCCTCCTGCCTCTCAAATCCAACGATGAAGTCATCCGCGTAGCGCACGAAGATCATGTCCCCAAGCGCGTTGCGTTTCCTCCACTGCTGGACCCAGAGATCGAGCACGTAGTGCAGGTACACGTTCCCGAGGAGAGGCGAAATCGTCGCCCCCTGAGGAGTCCCCCGCGTGCTCGCGTGCCACTTACCGTCTTCCATCACTCCGGACCTCAGCCATTTCTGGATGAGGCGAAGGATCCTACGGTCTCCGATACGGTGCTCGAGAAACTTCACCAGCCACTCGTGGTCCAGGGCATCGAAGAACCCACGAATGTCTGCGTCGAGCACCCAGTTCACCTTCCGCTTTGTGATTCCAACGAATAGCGCATCCAAAGCATCGTGCTGGCTGCGGCCTCGCCTGAATCCGTATGAGTACCCGAGAAAGTCTTCCTCGTAGATCGCATCCAACACCGAGACGACGGCGCGCTGAAGGATCTTGTCCTCCAACGTGGCGATGCCAAGCGGTCGGAACCGCCCATCCGATTTCTCGATGTAGACGCGACGAGTCGCACTCGCCCGGTAGCTCCCACGGTGGACACGAGAGTGCAGGTCCTCGAGATTGCTCAGCAAAGATTCTGCGTACTCGCTCCATGACACTCCGTCCACTCCTGCCGCTGCGTCTCGGTGCAACACGTCAAATGCGCTCCGGAGTCGCTCGACCGTGATGTGGTGAAGAAGCGCTGTGAACTTCACTTCCTTGCCCCTGCGGGCGGCTTCTCGTACACGGCCCAGCGCATTGCTCGCACTCTCCATCCGGCTCTGTGTCCGGGGTGCGTTTTGCTTGCCCGTGTTCCCCTTGGCCAGGCCCCTTCCCTCCACCGCCTCCGCCGCTGGTCTCCCACCGTTGTTCGACGACTTCGCAGGTACTACGGGCCTGTCTGACTTCCGCCATCCGTGCGTCATCGGCTTACGGCCTCTAGCCTTCCCGATGCGGACCAGATACCCAACTGGCCAGATCGCGGATCTCCCGGTTCTCGCGCATGGAGATTCCACACATGCACAGGGTCTACGACCGCGGGGAGTCGCCGCAGAGCTCGCGATAGCGCGCTACGGAGTCTCGCCTTCCGCTTCGCTTGACAGCGTCGGCACTCCCAAATTCTTATTTCGCGGCTCAATACCCGGCCTGTGTGTGCCCCTGTCAACGCTTCACCGCACCCTCGCGGGAGCCGGCGCATGACTCGGGGACCCTCTGGGTCGCTACCCCTTCGAGGGTGGGACTCTCTCATTCCTTTCTCCATGCCGGTTTATCCCGGCGTATCCAAGCGGTCCGCCCGGCGGGCCGTCTTCCATGGCGGCCGCCTTGCAGTTGCGGCATAGGACTGCAAAGTTCCGGCGCGCCCCGCGGATTCGTGCCTCCGATGGAACGATGATCGTGAATGGTGCGGCCTGCGGGTCGCGCTTCAACATTTGGTAGCGTTCACGGTTGGCACCCTACCGAAGCCAGGTCGAAACCCCTCAACCCGACGTCAGTACCAAACCCGAGAGTGGCAACCCAGAGGCCAATCGATAGACGGCTTCAGAACTCCACTCCAACACGTCCTACCAAACGCTGGAGCGCGACCCGGCCGATCCGCCGATCTGAAGAAGAGCGCTCCATCGAGGCACGAATCCGCGGGGCGCGCCGGAACTAGGCAGTCCAAAACCGCAACTGCAGGGCGGCCGCCATGGAACACGGCACGCGCTACGGACCGCTTGCCCCGCAAAGGTGACCAGTAGCGATGGTCGTGGTAACGACCCGACGCCGAAGCCACATCGCAACCCCAACTCCAACGTCCTACCAAACGTTGAAGCGCGACCCACAAGCCGCTACCACGATCATCGCTACATCGGAGGCACGAATCCGCGGGGCGCGACGGAACTAGGCAGTCCAAAACCGCAACTGCAGGGCGGCCGCCATGGAACACGGCACGCGCTACGAACCGCTTGCCCCGCAAAGGTGACCAGTAGCGATGGTCGTGGTAACGACCCGACGCCGAAGCCACATCGCAACCCCAACTCCAACGTCCTACCAAACGTTGAAGCGCGACCCACAAGCCGCTACCACGGTCATCGCTACATCGGAGGCACGAATCCGCGGGGCGCGACGGAACTAGGCAGTCCAAAACCGCAACTGCAGGGCGGCCGCCATGGAACACGGCACGCGCTACGGACCGCTTGCCCCGCAAAGGTGACCAGTAGCGATGGTCGTGGTAACGACCCGACGCCGAAGCCACATCGCAACCCCAACTCCAACGTCCTACCAAACGTTGAAGCGCGACCCACAGGCCGCTACCATGGTCATCGCTACATCGGAGGCACGAATCCGCGGGGCGCGACGGAACTAGGCAGTCCAAAACCGCAACTGCAGGGCGGCCGCCATGGAACACGGCACGCGCTACGGACCGCTTGCCCCGCAAAGGTGACCAGTAGCGATGGTCGTGGTAACGACCCGACGCCGAAGCCACATCGCAACCCCAACTCCAACGTCCTACCAAACGTTGAAGCGCGACCCACAGGCCGCAACAACCACGACCATCGCTACACCGGCCAGTCAGGGTGCCAGGGCTTGCTGCGCTCGAAAGCCATCGATGCCTGCAGCACCAGATCCTCGCGATGCCGTGGCCCGACGATCTGCAAACCAACCGGCAGACCCACATCCGAGAGTCCTGCCCGCACCGAGGCCGCCGGGTGCCACGAGAGGTTGAACGGGATCGTGAACACCGCGACTCCGGCTGGAGGTTGCACGCGACCCTCGGTCTCCTTCGGAAACGGTCCGCCGGCGGGCGGCGGATCGTACGGCACCGTTGGCGTGAGCAAGAGATCGAAGCGCTCGAAGACCTCGGCTGTCCATTCGACGACTCGAGCGCGCGCGCGGGCAGCGGCACCCCAGCGCTCGGGCGTCATATCCCAGGCGGTCTTCAGACCGCGGGCAAACGCCCGGGTAATGTCGTCGGGCCGCTCTTCGAGCGCCTCGTGAAGCTGCGCGGCGATCTCGAAGTTGCCCAGCGATCCCCAGGCCTCGCCCAGCGCGGGCGGACCGCCTTCGATTCTTTTGACGTCGTGACCAAGAGCCTCGAAGGCACCAACCGCCTCTTCGACGACCCGCGCCACGTCACTCTGCACTACGCCCACGCCGAGGTCGGGCGCGAAGGCGATGTGCAACCGGCGGTCGAACGGTTGGCGGACCAGGTCGAGGTAAGAAAACTCGGGGTGTGGCAGTGAGGCAGGATCACCGAGCGACGTCCCCACAACCTGGTCGAGCACCAGCGCCGCATCTTCCACCGTGCGGGTCAACGGGCCGTAGACCGCAGTCGCCCCGTAGTCCCAGGCGGAAAGTGGATCACGCGGCACGCGACCGTACGACGGCTTGAGGCCGTAGGCGCCGGTGAAGCTCGCCGGAATGCGAATGGAGCCGCCGCCGTCGCTTGCGGTCACCAGGGGAATGACTCCGCCGGCGAGAACCGCTGCCGAGCCACCCGAAGAACCACCGGGGGTGCGCTCCGGGTCCCAGGGAGAAGACGTCGTTCCGAACGGCAGGTTCTTGCTGATGGCCGTGAAGCCGAACTCAGGCGTATTGGTCTTCGCCACCACGATCGCGCCCGCCGCTTTCAGGCGCGCCACCTGCGTCGAGTCGCGCTCGGCCACCTTGCCCTCGAAGAGTTTCGAGCCCATCGAAGTCGGCATCTCCCGAACATCCTCGAGATCCTTGACCCCGAGCGGGATACCCTCGAGCGCACCACCCTCACCGCGGGCAATGCGCTCCTCGCTGCGACGAGCATCGAGCATGCACAGCTCCGGATCGCGGCCGACCGTCACGGCGTTCAAGGTGCCCCGGGTCGCCTCGATGCGCGCCAGCACCACTTCCATGAGCTCGACCGGCGACAGGTCCTTGCGATGGATCCGCTGGGTCAGCTCAACCAGGCTCAGTGTAAAGACTTCGTGCACAGCGCTCCCTCCCATGGTGTGAGCCTAGCAGCCCCACCGATCGGAAAAAGGCCGACTCCTGACGGAGTCGGCCTGGGAATCGGCTCACGCCGGAATGGGCTCGAAACTCAGTCGAAACCCAGTGCCTGGCACTCGACACTCTCACCGTTCACCAAGCAGTCGCAGGCGCCGTCGTCCTCGCACTGGACCTGGATCTCACACTCGCCACCGTCACCGCAAAACTCACTGGTGTCGTGGATGCCGATGACCGATGCACCGCAGTCGGCGTCGTCGCCATCACATTCGACCTTGATCCGCTTGACCATTTTCTGCATGTGGCCCGCGACCTCCTGCTCGGGACGCTCGGCGAGCGTCGCCGCGAAGCTCTCGACGCCACCGTCGCGGTAGGCCTGGACCGCAACCGTTTCACCTGTGTCGCGGCCGGCAATGAGACCCATCAGCGACGAAGACGAAGTCACCGCCTCGCCATCGACTTGCGTCAAGACATCACCTACCTGCAGGCCAGCAGTCTCAGCCGGGCTACCGGCCACAACCTTCGAAATCAGAACGCCCTCACCCTCCGGTACCCCGAAGTGCGCCCGCAACTCCGGCGTGAGATCGGTCATCGCAACACCGAGAAACGGACCGTCGTGGCTGCCATGAATGAAGCGGAAGCCATGCTCCCCGGCCTCTGGGTCCTTCGAGACCCAGACGTGCATGTCGTCGTCACCGTCGCCACTGCCCAGCACCTGGACATGACCGTCTTCGGAAACAAAGACCTTGCGGTGCAGCTCGCCATCGCCATGACCGAAGACCTGGGTCTCACCGTCTTTCGAAACGAAGATCTTCCGATGAACGGTGCCATCGCCCTCGTCGTCGCCCCCAAAGACCTGCACCTTGCCGTCCTCAGAGACAAACACCTGGCGAACCTCCCCGCCGTCACCCTCGCCCGAGTGAACCTTGACAACCACCTTCTTCTCTTCCGGTTCCTCGGCCAGAGCCGGGGCAAAGAAAGCCAGGGCTCCAGCCGCCAGCACAACGGCGGCACCTGCAACAAACCTCATCGAAATGCGCTTCATGTGACCTGATTCTCCTGTGAACAAGTGGGCCCGAGCGAGTGTGCCCAGACGTGCAATCGGAACGATTCTGCCAAAGCGGGCCTCCTTAGCCAAAAGCCCCATTCCTCGCTCCCTCTAGAGAAGAACCCACGAACCCGAGAACGGTTCCCATCGGGCAGCAAGAACCCACGATCGCACGAGTTTCCAAGGGAGACGCCTTCTCTGAGTGCGTCTTCAAGTGCGGAGCAGCACTGCCCCCCAGTGCAAGCCGGCGCCCAGGGCCGTAAACGCCACCAGATCACCCGTCCCGACCTTGCCAGCAGAGCGGGCATGGAAGAAGGTCAATGGCAATGTCGCAGAGGTCGTGTTGCCGTACCGCTGAATCACGTTGTGAACTCGGTCGTCAGGAAGCCCCAGGGCCTTCTGAGCCGCCTCGTTGATGCGCAGATTCGCCTGGTGCATCACCAGAAGCCGCACATCGGAAAGCTCGAAGCCCTCTCGCTCCAGCAGACTCCTGGTCACCGCCGGCATCCTGGTGACCGCCAACTTGAACGTCTTACGCCCATCCATGACCGGAACCCAGCCGCCGTCATCGAGCATCTCATGCGACACCATCGGGCGCGACCGCGAGCCAACACCCGGCACGTGCAGCGTGTCCCAGTTCTCGCCCTCGCCATAGATCTCGCTTCCCACAATGCCGCGCCCATCATCGCCCTCGTGGGCTCGGAAGACCATCGCACCGGCCGCGTCACCAAACAACACCAGCAAATGACGGAAGCGGTTGTTCCACTCGATGGCCTCTGGGCTGAGACGGCTGTCGTCATCGCCGTGAATGACATCGAAGGTGCGGTCGTCAAAGGGCATCAGACTGGTGTGCACATCGGTTCCCACCAGCAGCACCGTGCGCGCGATTCCACTCCGAATCAGCGCATCGACCGTTTGTAGGCCATAGGCAAAACCGGCGCACTGCTGTCGCAGGTCGAGCGCCGGCCGCGGCGGAATCCCCAAACCATGTTGGATGATCGTGCCAGTGCCCGGGAAGTAGTGATCCGGCGTCATCGTCGCGCAGACCACATAGTCGATCTCCTCGGCCTCGATCCCGGCATCGGCGATCGCACCCTTCGCCGCCTCGATCCCCAGGTCCGAGGACGCAACGCCCGGCTCGACAAAGTAGCGCTGCTCAATGCCCGTGCGCTCACGAATCCACTGGTCGTCGGTATCCATCACCCGGCCCAGACGATCGTTCTCGACACAGCGCGACCCACGCGCGATCCCACAGCCCAGCAACAGTGCCCGCTTTTTCATTTGAAGGTCTCCTCGAACGAACTTCCCACCGGAAACAGTGAGTGGATCATAGCCGCCCGACTCTAGACTCTCGTTCGAACCGAAAGACCGCGCACCTGACCAACCCCTCCGATTTCTCGACCGGCCGTCCGGTAGGTTAGAATCGTCGACCCACCCCCCGAAACCGAGTCCACGAGGAGCGCCCATCTCATGGAGATGAACTTCACCCCCGAAGACGACCAGTTCCGCCAGGAAGTCGCCGAATGGATCCAGACCGCCATGCCCGCCGACATCGCGCTCAAGGCGCGCGAGGGGGGTGGCTTCTCTGCCGAGGAGACACGCACCTGGCACCGCATCCTCGCCGAGCGCGGTTGGGCAGCTCCCCACTGGCCTGAAGAATACGGCGGCACCGGCTGGGACGTGACCCGTCGATTCATCTTTCAAGAAGAGATGATCGCCGCGAATGCTCCCTCTCTGTCGCCTTTCGGTCTCAACATGGTTGGCCCGCTGATCATCCAGTTCGGAACCGACACCCAGAAGGAACGTTTCCTGCCGAAGATTCTGAGCGCCGATGAAATGTGGTGCCAGGGCTACTCCGAGCCGAACGCCGGCTCCGACCTCGCGAGCCTGCAGTTGCGCGCCGACAAAGACGGCGACGACTACATCCTCAACGGCCAGAAAACCTGGACCAGCGCCGCGCAGTACGCCGACTGGATCTTCGTCCTCGCCCGCACCTCGAGCGACGGCAAGAAGCAGGAAGGCATCAGCTTCCTGCTCGCCGACATCAAGAACACCGAGGGCATCGAGGTCAAGCCCTTCATGACCATCGGCGGCACGCCAGCCTTCTCCGACACGTTCTTCAAGGATGCACGCGTTCCGCAGTCGAACCGCATCGGTCCCGAAGGCGGCGGCTGGGCAATGGCCAAGGCCCTGCTCGGCCACGAGCGCGTCGGTATCGGCGGTGTCGGCTCGTCGGCGCGGTGGCTGAACCTGGTCAAGCGCATTGCGCAAGAGACCGAAGTCGGCGACCAGACGCTCTTCGACGACCCCACCTTCCGGCGCCGGATCGCACGACTCTCGATGCGTCAGCGCGCCCTCGCGATGGCCAACTACCGCACCCTCGCCGCGGCACAGGTCGGTCGCGCGCCGGGTCCGGAAAGTTCGATTCTCAAGATCGTCGGTACCGAGCTCGGCCAGGAAGTCACCGAGCTCGCGATGGACGCCCTCGGCCACAGCGCTCAGGGCTGGCTCGACGCGCCCGAGGGCACCGTTCCCGCCTACCAGCGCACAATCGCCAGTGAGTTCAACTACCTGCGTGCCGCGACGATCTACGGCGGCTCCAACGAGATCCAAAAGAACATCATCTCGAAGAACATCCTCAACCTGCCGCGTTAGGCCCTCAGGCCCCAGCCGAGGAAAGAATCATGAATTTCGATCTGAGCAAAGAACAAGAGATGATCGTTGCGTCGGTCGCCGGCTTCGTCAAAGACGAGTCGCCCGTCGAGCGCTTCCGGGAGCTGCGCGGTACCGACCAGGGTTGGGACCCGCGGGTCTGGAAGGAAATGGGCGACTACGGTTGGCTCGGCATCGCCTTCCCCGAAGAGTACGGCGGCATCGATGGCAGCTTCATCGACATGGCGCTCATCCTCGAGCAGCTCGGCCGCGGCCTGGTTCCCGAGCCATACATCGCTTCGGTAGTGCTCGCTGGCTGGTTGGTGTTCGAGCGCGGCAGCGACGAGCAAAAGAACGCCTGGCTGCGCCCGATGATCGAGGGCGACATCTCACTCGCTCTTGCCTACGTCGAAGCCGGCAGTCGCTACGACCTGGCACGCGTCGGCACCTCTGCCACCGCTGCCGGCGACGGCACCTACAAGCTCACCGGCCAGAAGACCTGGGTGCTGAATGGGCACGCCGCCAACGGCATCGTCGTTTCGGCGCGCACCGGCGGCGAAGCCGGGACTGAGGACGGAGTGTCTCTCTTCCTGGTGGAAGGTGATGCGGCCGGGCTCGAACGCACGCCAGTCAACGGTATGGACGGCCACAAGACGGCGTTTCTCCAGTTCGCCGACACGCCGGCCACCCTACTCGGCGGAGAAGGAGATGCCTTCGAAGACCTTTGCTGGGCCATTGACCGGGGAGCTGCTGCGGCGTGCGCCGAGGGCCAGGGCCACCTGCAGGAGATGTTCGAGCGCACCATCGAATACCTCAAGCAGCGCGAACAATTCGGGGTCAAGATCGGCACCTTCCAGGCGCTGCAGCACAAGGCCGCCGACATGTTCGCCGAAACCGAGCTCTGCCGGGGAACCATGATCCTCGCCGCGCTGCAGGCCGAAGTCGAGGATCGAACGGAACGCGAGACTGAGATCTCGGCTGCCAAGTTGCAACTCACCGATGGTGGCTGGCTCGTCCAGGAAAACTGCATTCAGCTGCATGGCGGAATCGGCATTACCGACGAGGCTGACGTCGGGCTGTTCTTCAAACGCCTGCGGGTGCTCCAGGGGCTGTTTGGCGACGCCGACTACCACGTCGGGCGAGTCGCCGACGCTCCCACCTTCGCCGCGGTCTAGTCCGCGAGCTCTCCTCGTCGGGGGAAGGGACAGCCCACAGCCTGTTTCGCCGCTCGGCAATCGCGGAGGGCGACCCTATAAAACCTACGATTTCTTGAAAAGGGTCCATCTGCTTCCTATACTCGACCCTGCCCAGAAGGGCACCGAGGACGGACGCTATGCCCGAAGCAGGACCAGACCGACGCTCCGGCGCCAGCCGGAGGCGCCACAAGCGATGGAGCCGTCGCCTGGCCGTGACCTATTGGGACCGTGCCAAGCCCCAACGCCGCTACTCGGCCTACACCCAGGACGTTTCCTCGCACGGCACCTACATCGCGACCCAGAGTCCTTTCAAGAAAGGGTCACGCCTCGAAATGGAGTTCAGCACCGAGAATGGAACGGTACATCTCGGCGGTGAGGTGCGTTTCTCGAAGTCGGTACCGAAGGCTATGCAGAGGATCAAGATGGGCGGCATGGGAATCCGTTTCCTGCGCGTCGAGGAGTTGATCCGCGAGATCCTCCCCGGCGCACCGGGCACTCTGGTCGAGGGCCAAACCAACTCGACGGAACAACCAGGGCAGGCGCCCGAGCCGACACCAGACCGCCGCGCGGTGGGCACGACTTCCAAGGCCAGGCCTGGCGATTTCGTCGAAGAAGAAGAGCCGAGCCCGGAACCGCCCCCTGAAGAGGCGCCACCCGAAGAGGAGCAGCCGAAGACGGAGCCCGAGGCTCCGCAGCTCACCACACGGGCCTGGCTCACGACCGAAGAACTGTCGACGAAGTCCGCCGAGAAGAGCGTGCCCAGAGAACTCGGCGAGAAGGTCTTGCCGGCTTTCACGGTCGACTTCGAATCGCGCGATGCCTTCCTCGAGGTCTACGAGCGTGACCTCAAATTCGGCGGGCTCTTCGTGTCGACTCCGGCACCGGCGGCGCTCGACTCGGCGATCGAGCTGGTTTTGGTTGTCACCTCTGACCCAAGAGTCGAGCTCCGACTGCCGGCCACGGTGGTCCACGTCATGGACCAGCCCAGCCGTTCCCCAGAGTCCAACCTGCTGGCGGGAATGGGTGTTCAGGTCACCGACCAGGATGCACTGAGACGCCTTTCCGAGCTCGCCACGCCGGCGGCACCCTAAGCCACGACACCGCGCTCCTCGGCCCCGCATCCCCGCCGGGCCCCATTTCAAAGGCTTTCTTGCCTAGTTATTTGCTATTTGCTATATTTCTACCTTCTGCAAGGAAGCCACGATGTTCGCCCCCCACAAACCTCACCCCCTGGCGCTCGCCCCCAACCGCCCGCAACCGGCAGGCTGGGAACGCATGCTGCTCCGCACCAGGGAGCGCGCGGCCTGGCTGGCCCTGGCAACCAGCGCCGGTCTGACGACCACGGCCATGCTTCTGGTGTCACGACCCGAGGCCGATGCGGAACATGGAATCGCCATCGCCTCGGGCCTCCTGGTGGCCGCGATCGGAGCCCTCGTCGCGCTGGCGTTTCGAACCACCAACCAGCAGAAGCGCGAACACTCGCAGGAGACGATCAGCATCGCCGGTGGCGTCGCCCACGGTTTCAACAACCAGCTGACCGCCATCCTCGGCCACGTCGGCCAGGTCCGCGATGAACTCGAGCGCCTCGGTGTCAGCGACCACATCGTCCAGGACCTCGACGGGATCGAGCTGGCTGCTGACGAATGCGCCAACGTAACCAGCAATCTGCTCGCCTTCGCCGCACCCCACCCCGGCAGAAAGGAGAGCCTGCAGCTCGATGATCTGCTCCGGCAGCGCCTGACGAGTCCGAACCGTGTCGAAGGCTCGCTAGCGGTCTATCTGACCGTCGACACTCCCGGCGTCACGGTAACCGCCGACCGCGAATGGTTGCTGCGCATCTTCGACGAACTGTTGGCAAACGCCGCGCTCGCGGTTGCCGATCATGTTCGCGTACGGGTGGTGGCCGAACCCGTCACCCAGGGCGCGCCCGCCCTGACACGAATCTCCTTCATCGACGACGGCGAAGGTATCGCGCAACAAGACCTGGCGCGAATCTTCGAGCCCTTCTTCACCACCCGCGGGCTCGCCAGCGCTCGCGGCCTCGGCCTGGCGGCGGTCGAAGGACTGGTCACGGCGATGGGCGGCGAAGTCACGGCCACTTCGGAGGTCGGTCGCGGGACCGAAGTCTCCTTCACCCTTCCCCTCCGTGACCAGGCCAGCGCCAGGAGACGGCTGGTGGGCTAGGCAGGGGCGGCTCGGTGCCGGTGCACAAGCGGTAGGATCCTGCGCCATGACCACCACCGATCACGACTCACCAACAGAGGCCACCGTCCCGCCGGTGATCGTCGCCCTGGAAGCGGCCCTCGACGAAGAGGGTCTGCTCGATGGCACACGTTCGAAGGCCCGGGTTGCCGACTGGCAGCACAGCGGCCCAACAGACGCGCTGGCTGTCGTTCGACCCCGGAACACTGCCCAAGTCAGTGACGCGTTGCGTATCTGCTCCAAACACAGCACCCCGGTTTGCGTTCAGGGCGGCCTCACCGGATTGGTTGAAGGTGGTGTTTCCCGCGCCGGCGAGGTCGCGCTTTCTCTCGAGCGCCTCAACCGCATCGAGGAGGTCGACGAGGTCGGCCGTACGATGGTCGTTGGGGCCGGGGTTCCACTGCAACGCGTCCAAGAGGCGGCGCGGCAGCACGGGCTGCTCTTTCCGCTCGATCTCGGCGCGCGGGGCTCGTGCCAGATCGGCGGCAACATCGCCACCAACGCCGGCGGCAACCGGGTCATTCGCTACGGCATGACGCGCGACATGGTCCTCGGACTCGAAGCGGTGCTGGCCGATGGCACGGTACTCGAGAGCATGTCGAAGATGGTCAAGAACAACTCGGGCTACGACCTCAAGCAACTCTTCATTGGCACCGAGGGCACCCTGGGGATTGTGACGCGGGCGGTGCTCAGGCTGCAGCCCGAGCCGAAGAGTCACGATATTGCACTGGTCGCCCTCTCCGACTTCCAGAGCGTGACCTCGTTGCTGAAACGCCTGGGTAGCGATCTCGGGCCCCAGCTGGCGGCTTTCGAAGTCATGTGGCCGTCGTTCTATGAACTGGTGACTTCACCACCGGCACGAACCAAACCGCCGCTTCCCCACGGTTCGGCCTTCTACTGCCTGATCGAGTCGCTGGGCACCGACCCCGAGCAGGACACCGACGCCTTCACCGAGACCATCGGCGAAGCACTCGACGCCGAAGAAGTCCAGGACGCAGTCATCGGCAGTTCGCGGGCAGAGCGTGATCGCATCTGGGCACTGCGTGACGATGTCGAACAGCTGGGACGCCTGGGGCCGCTGTTTACCTACGACATCAGCCTGCCGATCGCCGCCATGGAGGCCTACATCGAAACCGTCAACCGGCGTATCCGTGAAGTGTTCCCCACCATGCAGGCTGCCGTCTTCGGACATCTCGGCGATGGCAACCTGCACTACGTCACAAGCGTTGGGGACCCGAGCGGGGAGGCGCGTCGAGCAGTCGAAGAGATCGTCTACGGCGAGCTCGAACCGATCGGGGGTGCCATCTCCGCCGAGCATGGCATTGGTACCGAAAAGCGCGACTGGCTTCACATCAGTCGCACGCCAGCGGAGATTGAGCTGATGAGGAGGCTCAAAAAGACGCTCGATCCGCAGGGCATTCTCAACCCGGGCCGCGTTCTGCTCCCCGAATAGCGCGCGGTCCGGCGCCGTAGCGACCCAACATGGCTGACAACAATGGAATCCTCAGGGGCTGCGGCTGCAGCTGTGCAGGCTGTGCGATCCTGATCGTCGCCGCTATGGCGATTCTGACCGCGCTCTCGCCCGGCCTGGTCGAGCGCGGCCGCGAAGCCTTCGAGAACGTCACCAGTCACCAGGAGCTCTTGTCTTCCTGGACTGGATCGGGTCCAGACACACCGGCCAGCGAGCGCTTCCCCGAAGCGTTCCAGGTCGAAGGCAAGGCGGCCACTCTGGTCGCCCTCGACACCGCGGACCGGGCGGAGGTTCTCGAGCTCGACCTCGCAGGCGCCGATCACGCCCTCTATGACTACGCCGGGAAACAGGTCGAGGTCTGGGCCTTGTCGACGACCCGACAGGCCGGTGACGACTTCATGGACGACGTGAGTCGCCAGGTGACCAACATCAAGGGCGGCGTCTCGAGCCAGCTCGAACTGGGCCGCCTGTATCGATTCTCGAGCTCAAACCCCGAGATGCACGGCGAAGTCTGGACGCCTGGCGGGTGGTCCTTTCTCTTCCTGACCACTGCCGACGAAGGGCTCGATGGCTTTGCCTCGACCTTCATGCGAGCAACAGATCAGGGAGCCGCCGGCTCGCCAGACGAGCTACCGGCAGAAGATCCGGCACTAGCCAAAGCTGAGGCCGAGGCGTCGCCCGAAGAGTGACCGGCGAAGCCGCCCGCGACTCGTTGCGACTCGTTGACTTAGCCGCCGAGATCCTCGGTGAGCTTGTCGAGGCGAGCTTCGACCCTTTCGAGTCGTGACTCGAGCTCTCGCACCCGCGTATCGAGCGCCGGCTGGCTGAGCGACGCGGTTTCGATGGCACGCTCAGTCGCCACCTGGGGAACCGGGTCGTCGGGCCGCGCCGGACCGCTGGGGCGGCTCTCGTCCTGCGGTTCCTCGCTCCCCATCAAATGGCGGTAGCGCGTCTCGCGCTGCCCGGGTCGACGCGCCATCTCGGCAACCAGCGGGTTGGGGCCCTCCGACATCTCTTCGAGCACTCGCTCGACCTCCTCGGCATCGGCGAAGTCGACCATGCGCGCCGTGCGCGTGCGGAGCTCACCGGGAGTCTGCGGCCCGCGCAGGAGAAGCACCGTCATGATCGCCTTCTTGGCCCGCGTGTCGAGATGCCAGCGAGTCCCAACCCGGTGCTCCCAACGCTCGGCGCGCGCTCCGTCGCTACGCCAGGTCAGGACATCGGCTCGCAGTCGATCGAGCGCCTCGATGAGAGCACCTTCCCCGAGCTTCATCACCGGATCACGATTGCTCTTCTGGTTGCACGCTGAAAGCAGCGCGTTGATGGTCATCGGGTAGCTGTCGGGGGTCGTCTGCTCCTTCTCGAGCAGCGCGCCGAGGACCCGGGCCTCGATGGCGTCGACTGTGCGGGTGTAAGGCATGACGTAGGGAGGATACGTCGGAGCACAGCGAGTTGCCAGCTACGGCCGCACGGATTTCAGAAGTATCCTCACCAGGCGATCCGCAATGCCCGGCCAACGAAACTGCCGGGCATGCTCGCGACAGGCCTCGGCCGACGGCCAGTGTCCATCGCCGCTCTTCGGCTGCGCTTCGAGACCGACGAGACGCGCAAGCTCGCCGGCCAGCGCCGAGGCGTCCGGTGAGTCGACGAAGAACCCGCTGCGCCCCTCCGCCACCGCGTCGACCGCTCCGCCGGCGCGATGCGCCAGAGACGGTGTGCCACACGCCGCCGCCTCGACGTAGACCATGCCGAACCCTTCGACGTCGCCGGCCGTCGCCCGCGACGCGAGGACGAAGAGGTCGGCGGCGGTGTACTCAGCACGCAGGCCCAGGTCGTCGAGGCGGCCAAGAAACTGCACCCGGCCGGCAAGGTCGAGCTCACGAGCGAGCGCTTCGAGCCGCCCACGATCGTCCCCGTCGCCAACGATCCGCAACTCGACACGAACAGAGTCACGAACGAGCATCGCCACCGCCTGCAACAACCCGTCGATGTTCTTGCGATCGGTGGCGCGCGCGAGCCGCGCGACTGTCAACAGCCGAAAGGGGCGTGCACCTCTCGAAGTCACTTCTGGGAGCGGTTCTTCAAACCACGACGCGGCGATTCCGGGCGGCACGACTTCGACTTCCAGCGCCGGTTCGGCGCCCGCGGCTCGCCGGTCGAGAGCCAGAAGTCGATCGCCGGTCGGGCGACTGTTGGCAAGAAGGACTGCACAATCAAACAGGGCGCGACCGATCGCACGCCGCCTGAGGGCATGGCGAAGCGGTGCGACGTAAGGCCACCTCAGGCGCTCGATCGATCGCGGCCCGCAGGCGATCCATGGCCGCAGGAAGTCGTTGCCGTGGGCATAGAGCGCCAGCCGGCCGGGGAGCTTCCCGGCGAGCGGAGCGAGACCGGCGTTGAGTGCCAACCAGACATCAGGAACCGGCAACGCCTCGAGCCGACCGGCTGTCTGGTGCAGGTCGTCATTGAGGAGTGCATGTCCGATGATCGAGCTCCCAGGCAGAGCCTCGTCGACCACGCTGTCCTCGCGGGTGACCACTCTGAGCTCGGAGACCTGAGGGTGCTCGGCAAGGGCCCTCGTCAGTCCAGCCGCCAGGCGCTCCATGCCGCCGGCGCCCGGAGGGAGCTCGGGCGCCAGAACGCCGAGGTTCAAAGCGAGTTCGATCGTGCCAAGGTTGCGACTCACGCCAGAACAATAGCCGTGCGGGCCGCCCACTGCTATCTCTGCCCCACCGCCAGCACGTAGCATGCAAGTCTCATGGCCCGCACTCCGAGAATCTCGGCGCACAGTGCGTCGCACCTCCTGCTCGCAGCTCAGGACCTGCTCGCCGATCCAACCCGGGGCGCCCAACCGGCAAGCGTTCTGCGGGCGATCAAACGCCTGGGGTATGTACAGGTCGACTCGATCCAGGTCTTCGAGCGCGCCCATCACAGCATTCTGGGCGCGCGCTTCTTCGGCTACCGGCCGCGCCACCTCGAACACCTACTCGAACGCAACCGGCGCACCTTCGAGCATTGGACGCACGATGCCTCGGTGCTACCGTTCGAGTTCTACCCGTACTGGCAGCCACGGTTCGCTCGCTTCGCCGAACGCATCGCGATGAGCCCCGGCTGGCAGCGGCGCCTGGGCGAAGATCCCGAGGCAACCAAGGCCAGCGTTCTGGAACGCATCCGGCGCGAGGGGCCACTCCGCTCAGCCGACTTTCGCGCTCCCGAAGGTCACGAAACCGGTGGCTGGTGGAACTGGAAGCCGCAGAAAGCCGCCCTCGAAGCCCTATGGTTTACTGGTCTCCTGGCGATTCGCGGTCGCGACCGCTTCCAGAAGATCTACGACCTGCCCGAACGCGTCTGGAACGATGTACCGCACTGGCAGCCGCCCACGGCGGCCCACGCCACCAACGCCCATGCCGACTTCATCGACTGGGCCTGCCGTGAAGCCCTCGACCGCTTGACGCTCGCCACTCCCGGCGAGCTCGCCGGCTTCTGGGGCGGGGTGAGGAATCCGGAGGCACGGGCCTGGTGCGAGGCAGCGCTCGAGCGGGGCGCGGCAGAGGAAGTCGAGGTCACCGATCATGATCGAGATGCTCCTCGCACCACCGTGATCGCTCACCCGCAGTGGCGCGCGCGGGTGCGGCGGCTCAAAGACCCGCCGTCGGTGCTTCGCCTGCTCTCACCGTTCGACCCCCTGGTGCGCGATCGCGCTCGCTGCGAGCGTTTGTTCGGTTTCGCCTACCGCTTCGAAGCCTTCGTACCACAAGCCAAACGACGGTACGGCTACTACGTGCTGCCGCTACTCGATGGCGCCGACCTCGTCGGCCGCCTGGACGCCAAACACGACCGGCAGCGCCGTCGCCTCACGGTTCGCGGCCTGTGGTGGGAACCTGGCTCTCTTTCGAGGCCAGGGACGGCTCGCCACCGGCGCCTGGAAGAGGAACTCGCCCGCGTGTGCCAGCGCATCGGCGCAGACGATTTCGAGCTCCCCGCGGCCACGCGGTGAGCTCCGCTCGAGCGACTGATGGCCCTGCCATCCGCCGGTCGCGCCCCCTATACTGCCGCCCATGAACAAGAAGCTACACAAGTGTCTCAACGATCACCTGGCGCTCGAATTCGACGCCGCCCACAAGTACTTCGCCATGTCCGTCTGGTTCGACTCGCAAGACCTCACGGGTTTCGCCGGCTGGCTGCGCCAACAGTCCGACGAGGAGGTCCAGCACGCGCGTCGCATCATCAACCACCTGCTCGAGCGTGACCAGGCGGTCCAACTGCCTGCGATCACCAAACCACCGGCGCGCTGGGCATCGGCAGAAAAGGCCGTCGAGGCGGTCATGGCAAGTGAAAAGAAGGTCACCAAAGCGATCGGCGCCCTCTACGACCAGGCTGCCGCCACCAACGACCGGGCGGCGCTGATCATGTTGCAGTGGTTCGTCGAGGAACAAATCGAAGAGGAGAACCTGGTCAGGGGCATCCTCGGCCGGCTGCGCCTCGCCGGAAGCGAAGGAGTGGGGCTCTTGATGGTCGACCAGGAAGTCGGTTCGGGCAAGCTCACTCCGGAACCCGGCGCGGAATAGGCGCCCCGGGAACGAGGAAACCGCACGCGATGGTTCGAACGGCGCTCGTTCCGGCGGCTGGGCGTGGTACGCGTATGCAGCCTATCTCGAACTGGTTGCCGAAGGAGATGGTGCCACTCGGCGCCATTCCTGCCCTCGACTTCGTCATTGCCGAGGCGCGAGCCGCCTCGATCGACCGCATCGGCTTCGTCGTGCGGCCCGACAAACCGATGCTCGAGGCCTACGCGCGGGAGCTCACCCACGACGACGGAGTGCTCGCTGGGTGTGAGGTGTGCTTCATTCCCCAGGCCGACCCGAAAGGTCTCGGGGATGCGCTCCTGTGCGCACGCGACTTTCTCGCCGGCGAGTCCTTCGCCCTTCTCCTGCCCGACAACTTCTTGCCGTCGCCAGACTACGCTCTCCGAGACCTCGTCGACCTGTATTCCGAAAGCGGTCGCGACGTCCTCGGTGTGCTCGAGCTCGACGCAACCGATAGCGGCCAGTACGGCAACTGCGGTCGCATCCGGTACCGCGACTTCGAAACCACCAACCAACGCCTGAAAGGCCGAGCACTCGAGTTGATCGAACTCTCTCCAAAGGGAAAGGGAACGATCGAGATTCCCGCCGGCTCGACCATTCGGCGCACCTGTGGGCGCTACGTCTGCCGACCGCATCTGCTCGACTGGCTCGAGCGGGTAAGGCCCGAGGTGATGGAGCAGGGAACCGAAGGCGGCGAGCTGTCGGAGGTGCCGGCCTATCAACGCATCGTCGCCGAGGTCGGCGCCTGTGGCCTGGTGCTGCCGCGACCGGTATTCGACATCGGAATCCCAGCGGGCTACCTCGCCGCCTCGGCCTGGCTCAACGAGCAGGCTGCCAACCCGTCGTAGCAGTGGGCCGCTAAGGGACCACTCCGGCACCGGCCGCGAGGCCTGAAACCAGCACCATCGGCCGCTGGCCGTAGCTCCTCTCGAAGACAGAGGCGAGGCGTTCTTCGAGCGCCGCCGCTCGATCCTCTGCCACGAGGCAGAGGACACAGCCGCCGAACCCACCGCCAGCCAGACGCGCACCCACACATCCGCGCGTATCCCAGGCGGTTTCGGCCAGCACATCGAGCTCCGGGATGGTGACCTGATAAAGATCTCGCGAGCTTGCATGCGATGCACACATCAACTGCCCGAGCGTCTCGAGGTCGCCACGACAAAGAGCAGCGGCTCCTTCGCGCACCCGTTGCATCTCGGTAACCGCATGCCGCGCGCGTCGGAGAAGCACCGGGTCGAGTAGCTCGCGATGTTCTTCCAGCGCCTCGGGCGACACGTCGCGCAGGGTACGAATCTCGGGAAGTGCAAAACGGAGATCGCGCACCGCCTGCTCACACTCGGCACGCCGGTCGTTGAATCCCGACGATGACAAGCGCCGACGAACACCACTGTCGACCACCAGCACGACATGGTCGCCGGGCACGCGCAAGACCTCGTGCTCGAGAGTGCGACAGTCGAGAAGCAGCGCGCTCGCTGGCTCGCCGTGGAGCGATGCGAACTGGTCCATGATGCCCGAGCCGACGCCCACGTAGTCGTTCTCACACTCGCGCCCGAGGAGCGCCATGGTCAGCCTGTCGAGGACCGCGCCGCCCACCTCCTGGTGCGCCAGCAGGAGACCGACCTCGAGAGCCGCCGACGACGAGACGCCGGCACCAATGGGAACGTCACTGGCATACGCCACATCCATTCCAGACAGATCGAGCTCACGACCCGAGAGCACCCACATCAACCCGGCTGGATAGTCCGACCATGTCGCCTCCCGAACCTGGCGCTTCTTGACTGGCGGTCGGAGGCCCCCGGGATCCAGGTCTTCGTTCTCGTCGAGATCGAGGGCCGCGAGTCGCCAGCGGTTCTGGTCGCGCGCTCGCGCAGCGACCCACATCGCCGGTTCGATCGCGGCCGGGAGAACCCAGCCTTCGCTGTAGTCGACGTGCCCACCGAGCAGGTTGACGCGCCCGGGAGCACGCACCAGGACATCGGGGCTACCGCCAAAGTGGCGCTCGAAGCCGGCCAGGGCGCGGTCGCCGGCGGGGAGGCTCGTGGGTTCGTTCATGACGCTTGGAGAGTGCCTCTGTTCGGAGGGACGAACTCGACCCTTTGTTGGCTGATCGCCAGGTCGTCGTGCCGCGCTTCGAGCACTGCCGTCCAGGTCGAGTTGGCAGAAAGCTCGGAGGTGTCGTCAAAGCGACGGCGCAGAACGACGATACGCCCCCTGCCGTTCTGCACCAGATACTCGCCGAGGGCGTTCAGCCCCCGCAACTCGACCTCTCGGTCGACGCTTTCGATCTGAATGCGCCCCTGCCAGTCGCGCACCCGCCGGCCCTCCGCGTCGACCACCAGGACTTCGACCTCACCGAGATCTCCAGGCAACAGGCGGCGGCCGCGGGCTCGCAAACGAAGCGCCGTCGCCCGCCCCCAAGGGTCGACTCGGGCCTCGACTGGCGACGCGAGACCAGGGACCCGAGCCATCAACGGCGCGTTGTCGAACGGCATTTCGAAGGTCGCCACCGGCCAGGCGGCCCCTGCCGTCGACAGATCGATTTCCTTCTGCACGCCCGCGCAGTCGACCTGCACCCGGGCCTGGTTCGAAACCACGGTCAGCTTCCTCTGCCGGGGACCGTCTTCAGACCAGTCTCCGTCGAGATGAACGAAGGGCTCGGTGGCGTAGCGGGCTCGCATCCACCAGGCGCCAATCCGCGGCTGCCTCATGCCGTCGAGGAGACCAGCTGCGCGAACGGTGCGATCGCGATAGCGGGTCGGGTAGTCGGCAAAACACCAGACCAGAAAGCCGGCGACGAAATCATGCGCCTGAATGATCGGCAGTTCGCGTTCCATGACGGTCGCCTGGCGCTCGGCGAGAGGCTCTTCGCCGAAACCGTGCGCTTCCAGACAGGGGTTCATGCATTCCGTCACCAGAACAGACCCAGCAGTCGCCGCCGCCTTCGCCCTCTCGAGCACGTCGAGTTCATAGTTCACCCCCCACACCGCCGGCAGGCCAGTGGTGCGCCAGCGACGGGCACGGTAGAGGTGATTCTCGGCGTAGGTCACTGGGCGGGTGCCGTCGAGCAGACGCGCGGTATCGGCGAGCTGCAAGTAGGCACGACGCGACCGTGACTCGTTCCCCATGCCCCAGATCACCACCGAGGGCCGGTTGCGGTCGCGAGTAATCAAGCCGCGCCACTGGTCGAGAGCGCGGCGCAACCATCGACCCCCGCGAACGCTCTTCCAACTCGCCAGTTCGGCATAGACCATGAGGCCCTTCTCGTCGCAAGCGTCGAGAAACGCCGGGCTCTGCGGGTAGTGCGACAGGCGCACGAGGTTGCACCCGAGAGCCACGAGCTCGTCGACGTCGCGACGCGCCAGGGCCTCCGGAACCGCACTGCCAAAACCCGGGTGACACTCGTGCCGGTTCGCTCCGCGGAGCTCCAGACGTTCACCGTTCAAATGGAAGCCGGTCTCGCCCCAGCGCACCGAGCGGGCGCCGAAACGGAGCCGCTGACGGTCGAGCACTAGACCCTGTTCGTCAATCAGTTCGCCTCGCAGCTCGAGAAGACGCGGGTTCGCCGGCGACCAGCGTTCGAGGCGCGGACCTTGAAGCGTCAAGCGGCCAGCATCTGCCGAGCCGCGGGTCGTGGTTGCCGGAGCCGTTCCAACGGTCGACCAACCAGGCAACGGATCGCCCGCCGGGTCCACCAGGCTCCAGCGCGTCTGGAGCCGGCGGCTTGTCGAACCTTCGTTGCGAGCCCGGAAGCGCACCGTCAGGCGATCGGTAGCGCCCGCCTCAGCGGAGGTCGCGAGCCGCTGTTCCAGTTGAGTGATTCGCGTTCGCAGGTGGACCTCGGGAACGCGAACCAACTCCATCGAGCCTGCCAACCCACCGTAGAGCAGAAAGTCTGGTTCCTTGATGCCGGGTAGCCGGGACCTTTTGTGTTTGTTCTCGAGGCGTATGCCGATCTGGTGATGACCGGCCGAAACGACCTCTGACACATCGAGCCAGGTACCGAGAGAGGCGCCCTCGACCTTTCCCAGGCGACGCCTGTTCCAGAAGATCTCGGCACTGCCCCAGAAGCCGCCCACCGAGAGACGCCAGCGAAAGCCCGGCACCCAGGCCCAGTCTTCGATCTCTAAAGTGCGCCAGTAGCAACCGAAACCACGCTGGTAGGAACCGGGATCCCAACCCTCGAAGGCGTTCCAGCAGTGCGGCAGATCAACCGGCTCTGAACCGGCGAGCGGCGCCTCCCCACGCCACGAGCGGCCTCCGTGGCCGAGCGCGAAGCTCCAATCGCGGTTCATTGGCAACACGAGGCGGTCGCCACTCATGACGTCGTCCGGCCAGGAGGAAATCAGCTACCCGCTCCATCGACGCGGTTCGGGAGCCCAGCAAGTCCAGCAGGCAGCTCTCTCGCTCAGGTGACGAACGCCTGGAACCTGCAGAACCATCGAACAAACTCCTCGCGGAAGAACTCACACCCGGCGTGGGACGCACGGCAACCGCGCCATGGGTGCAGAGCGGCGAAACGAAAACCAGGGGTCATGCTATCCGCTGCGGCCTCCCCAAAGGGCAGCCACCGGCCTCCAAGCTCGGAAGCGCAACCTACCGGAGCAACCGAGACTTCCTAGCGCAGGCCCAGCCGGTAGGTCACGACGAAGTTGCGCTCCGGTTGCGGGCGAAAGGCCCCGATGTTGGTGAACTCGGCGTAGAGCTCGTCGGTGAGGTTCTCGATCACCAGACCCAGACGATGCTCCTGGCGGTCGTTCGAAACCAAGGTCGTAAACGCCGCGATCTCGTGCAGCGTGAACGACGGCAGGGTCGGCCCGGCGAGCGGGACCGGATCGCCGGCTTCGAACACCGCGCGGCGATCTTCGTTATGGCGGAGGCGATACTCGACACTCCACCGGGGGCGCTCGTAGCGCGCCCACAGGCTGCCCTTGTCTTCGGGGACATCACCCGACGGAGGATTGTCGGCATCGATGCGCTCGCTGTTGAGATGGGTGTAGCTACCGCCGACGCTCCAGCTCTTTGCGAAGCTCCAGCCGCCCGAGACCTCGACACCCTCGAAGCGCACCCGATCGACGTTGCGCTGTTGCACCACGAAGCTGGCGCCGGCCTGCGCGATCGCCTGGCGGGTCACAGCCGGCAGGCCCGCGATCTCTGCGGGTGACAGAAAATCCTGCACGATGCCGTTGTCGATCTGGTTCTCGAAGTACACAGCTTCGGCCCACCCTCTGCGGTTGCGGTACTTGAAGCCAAAGTCGAAGTAGTCGCTGGTCTCGGACTCGAGTGACGGGTTGAGAATCTGGTAGCCGAACCCTTCCGGGGTGACGCCGTTGAACAGGCGCTCGATGATGCTGGGGGCGCGGAAAGCGGTACCCACCGAGCCGACCAACTCGAATGAGTCGTTGAGCTGCCAGAGCACATTGAGCGCCCCGACCACCTGGTCGTCATCGAAATCGAGACCCTGGGTGTCGAGCCCCGGCGTGTTGACGGCGCGCGTTTCGACGTTCTGGTAGCGCACCCCGAGGATCAACTGCAGGCGATCGGTGACTGCGAACTCGTCCTGGACGAAGAGCCCGTAGGAGGTGTTGCGCGCGTTAGGAGTGTTGGCCACCGTATCGGTATCACTGAAGCTGCACTCGAAGGGCGGTGCGAAGTCGATGCAGGTGAAGCCAGGGATCTCACCGATGACAGACGGCGGGAACGGAAAACGAAAGGTGGTGACCTGGTCCGAGCGATCGGTGTTTCGAGAGTCGTCCTCGCCCCATTCGACGCCGGCGGTGAGAAAGTTGCGTTCACCGGCTCTCCGCGTCGCCTCGGCCCGCACACCACGTGTATCGACATCGGTGAAGTTGAGCGTATCGATGGTGATACCCGAGGACGGTGCTCCCGGAAAAATCGGCCCGATGTTGATGTCACCGAGGAACGCCAGCTCACGCTCGTTGCTCTGGTCGAAGATGCGCACGTCGAAGGTATTGAGCGCCGTGCCGGTGTAGCCGCCACCGCTCCAGTGCAACACGTAGCGATCGAAGTCCTGGAAGGGATACAGAATGCGGGTCTGTGTGCCGTTGAAGGCCGGGTCGATGAGCTCGGGATCGACGAAGCCGAAGCCGAACTGGTCGGCGCGGTAGCGATGGCCTCTAAAGGTCAGCGACTGGCGCTCGTTCCACTGCCAGCCGAGCCGGCCGGATACTGTGTCGTCTTCGACTCCACTGTCGATGACCTCAGTGGCACCGTCGAGCCGAATCGCACCGAAGGAACCGCTCGGCGCGTCGTAGTTCTCGGCGTCTCGCGTCGAGCCGCGCAGCGAGAAGGCGAAGGTCGGTCCCGAACCGGCGAGCCAGCCACCGAGCTTTTCCTGCTCGTCGGCACTCGAGGCACGCACATCGAGGCCACCACGATAGGCGACGGGCGCAGAAAACGTCGTGCCGGTGGGAACCAGGTTGATGACCCCCCCGATCGCACCGCTGCCATAGAGCACTGACGCCGGCCCACGCACGACTTCGACCTTCGCTACCCCGTCGAGGTCGGAAAGGCCTGTGATCTCGCCGAAGTCTGCCTGCCGCCGCGGGTTGTTGATCGACAGCCCGTCCTCGAGAAACAGGATGCGCAGGCCGCGCTGGCCGCGAATCACTGGCCTGACCTGGTTCGGGCCGACCCCGTTGAGGTCGACTCCTGGCTCCAAGGCCAGCAGCTCGGCGGGGTTGTCGACGGGATGTTCGTCGATGTCCTCGATGACCGAAACCGACATCGGGACGTCGAAGACGTCGACCTCGGTGCGGGTCGCGGTCACTGTGGTCTCGATGTGCAGGATGTCCCGGGCGTCGTCGTCCTTGTCGGCAGACGCCTGGGCCATCAGCGGAGCCACGAAGGCGACCAGTGAAAACAGGAACAGGCCGAACCGGGAGGATGAGAGGGGCAGTCGAGATCGATTCTCACACTGGCGATGCATGGCAGAGCTCCGATGCCACGAGGAGGACCGTGGCACAGTCAAGACTAGGTTCCGAAAGTACGTCTCAAGGAACCTCCATCCTGACCGCGGCGGAGGCCATCTTTGTCACCGTCACGTCACCCGAGTTTCTACCGCCGCTTCTCCTTGCCCGATCCACCCGCCGCCAACGGCTCGGCGGGAGCTTTGAACGCTTCCGGCTCACTCGGCCGCCTGAGCGCACGAACGACGAGATAGAGCCCCACCAGAAAGATCGGAATCGAAAACAGCTGGCCCTTGCTCATCCAGCCGAAGAAGAGCTCGTAGCCGGTGTCGGGTTCGCGCCAGAACTCGTCACAGATTCGTACCACCGCATAGGTGATCGCCGCGGCGCCGGAGGTCAGGCCGGGGCGACGGCTGAACTTGTGCACCAACGAAGCGACCACGAAGACCAGAAGACCCTCGCCGAGCGCGGCGTAGAGCTGCGATGGGTGGCGAGGTGTGGGAACGCCGCCGTCGGCCCAGCGCGTCGCCTCGGGGAAGATCACCGCCCAGGGCACTTCTGATGGCCTTCCCCAAAGCTCGCCGTTGATGAAGTTCGCGATGCGGCCGAGGAAGACGCCAATCGGCGCCGTCGCCGCCACCGCGTCCAGCATGACCAGGCGGGAACGGTTGTGACGGGTCGCCCAGATGGCCACGCCAACTAGAAGGCCGATGATCCCACCGTGACTCGCCATACCACCTTCCCAGACTCGGAAGACATAGAGCGGGTCGCTCACCAGACGGTCCCAGGCGTAGAGCACGCAGTAGCCAAGGCGCCCGCCAACGAACATCGGAAGGAAGGCGCCGTAGAGAACGAACTCTTCGACCCGCCACGCCGGCAAGGGCAGGCGGTCCTCGCGCGCGAAGCGGCGCATCATCCACCAGGCCGCGAGGGCACCGACGAGGTAGGCGAGCCCATACCAGCGCAAGGCCAGTTGATCGGTGATGTGGATGATCTCGCTATCGAGATCATGCACCCACCAGGTGCGCTCGATGGCTGCCTTGGAGGCCTCTTGGAACGCGGCGATTGTTATAGTCATGACTTCGATTCAAGCTTCCAGGAGAACTGGCCGGAAGGACGTACCACCGCGAAGCGCACCCGGCCGAAGTTCCTCTCACCGGGAATGCATCCGTTCGCTGAGCACGAACGGATGCCTCTGACACCTGAGCTTCTAACGGTGAGCGTCACCCGCGACGCACATCTTCCTGGTTGTTCCGAACGCTCCCAATGAGCGGAGATCGTAGCAGTCGGGCCCGTACTCCGGGCGCTCTCTCACGATCGGGATGCGTCCCATCCTCCCGCAGCAGAAGGACTCCCCATGACCCCCAACGTTAAGCAACCCGCCACCGAGCTGGCCGACATCCAGAACAGTGAAGACCTGCGGGACGTGCGCATCGACAAGGTCGGTGTCTCGCGAATCGACTGGCCGATCGTGGTTGAGGACCGTGCACACGGCAAGCAGAACACGGTCGCCCGCATCAACATGTTCGTTGACCTTCCAGCGCACTTCAAGGGAACCCACATGAGTCGTTTCCTCGAGGTCCTGGGTGCCTACGAGGGAGCGATCAGTGCCGACTCCATCCCGGAGATCCTCGACCGCATGCGCGATCGGCTCAACGCGGACACCGCCCACTTCCGCGCCGAGTTCCCCTACTTCATGGAGAAGCGCGCCCCGGTCACCGACAAACCCGGCATGATGGGGTTTACCTGCACCTTCGACGCATGCGCGGGCACCCACAACGACTTCGTGCTGGGTGTCGACGTTCCGGTCACCACCCTGTGCCCATGCTCGAAGGAGATCAGCGCTCGCGGCGCACACAACCAGCGCGGCCTCGTGAAGCTGCGCGTTCGATTCACCGAACGCGTCTGGCTCGAGGAACTGATCGAGTGGATCGAGGCCTCGGCGAGCTGCGCGCTCTACCCGGTCCTGAAGCGCCCAGACGAGAAGTGGGTCACCGAGCGCGCCTACGACAACCCGCGCTTCGTCGAGGACCTCAGCCGCGAAGTCGTGGTGCGACTGCGCAAGGACGAGCGTATTCGCTGGTTCTCAGTCGAGGTCGAGAACTTCGAGTCCATCCACGCCCACAACGCCTACGCCTCGATCACCGGTTGGATGGACGGCCACGAGCCGACCGCCGACTGCGCCGGAAACAGCAGTTGAGCATGAGCATCGAAGTGCCGCGTTTCGAGACTACGCAAGAGAGAACACTCGTGCCACGGCGCCGTGTCGCCCGCGGTCTCACCGTTCTGTTCCTCTCGTGCGCCCTATGGGCCTGCGGCGACGAAGACCCCTTCGAGGTCCTGCCCGAGGAGCCTCCCTCGATCGTGCTGATCGACCTGGGAACGCTGCGGGCCGATCGCCTCGGCGCCTGGGGCTACGAGCGCGCCTCGACAGCGGCGATCGACGAGCTCGCTGCCAAGTCGGTGCGTTTCGACTGGGCCTTCGCGCAAGCTCCAGAGCCAGCGGCGGCGCACGCCTCGCTGCTCACAGGCCTCTACCCCACCACGCACGGCATGGTCGGCCCGACCTCGAAACTCGCCGAAGACACCCCAACCATCGCAACGCTCTTGGCGGAGGCCGGCTATGCCACCGCCGCCTTCACCGACGGCGGCTACCTGAGCGCCGGCAGCGGTCTCCTGAATGGTTTCGAGCACCAGACCAACGTCGAGGGTGGCGGCTTCGCGCGCGGCGCCGAAGCGGCGCTGGCGTGGATCATGGAGCAGCCAAGCGAGCGACCGTTCTTCGTCCTCATCCATGGTGAAGACCTGCGCGCCCCCTATGGCTGGCCCGAAGTGCTCAACGACCCGTACTTCAAAACCCTCTGGAACGAACCAATTCCCGCAGGCTTCGACCCGACTCCCCAGGGCCTCGCCGCGATGCGCGCCGAGGACCCCGACGACGAGCGGCATGCCAAGACAGTGGAACTGCTGAGAGCGCTCTACGACACCAGTCTCCATCGCCTCGACCAGAGCATCGGAGCGTTCTCGAGTGGGCTTCGGGGAAAAGGGGGTCTGCCCAACACCGTGATCGTCTTCGCCGGTGCCCACGGCGAGAACTTCGGGGAGCGCGGTGAACTGCTCCACGACGCGCTCCTGCCGAGCAGTGTCCGGGTGCCGCTTCTCCTCACCCTGCCAGCGGCAGGCGACGACCAGGCGCAGATCGAGACCACCCGTACGATCGAACACGCGGTCGAAATGGTCGACGTGGCGCCAACCCTCCTCGATCTGGCGGGCGCTCCGATTCCGGCCAACCTGCAGGGCGACAGCCTGACGCCGCTCCTCGTCGGGCTCTCCTTTCCGCGCTACTTCGCCTTCTCCGAAGCGGGCGGCGACGACGGGCCGCGCGCCGCGACCCTCGAGGGCTGGCAGCTACTCCGCCACGCGGATGGGACGCACGAACTGTTCGCGCTCGCCAGCAATACGCCCCTCGCCAACGCCGCAGCCCAAGCACCCGACAAACTGCTGGTGCTCAGCCGTCACCTCGACGCCTGGCAGGAGAGGGCGCTAGCGGCCCGTGCGGGAGACAGCGGCGAGGCCACCCTGGATGAAGAGACCCTGCGCCAGCTCGAAAACCTCGGCTACATCCAGTAACCCTCTCATTCACCGGCCAGGCCCAGAGGGGGAACCAACCTCCCAGGCCGCTCGGAGAGTCGACCTACGGTTTCCCGAGGGGTGACCTGTTGCCGCTCCGCCTCTAACCTGCTGCGGAGTCGCCTCATCTATTGTTCAACTCCGTGGTAGTGCCGTCTTCCAGTCGGCGCGCGCTCGAGCGACCCCCGTCGCGCCCCGAGTCACCGTCCCTGGAGGAAGGTAGCCGTGACAGAGATCCTCACCTGGATCGAGAACACCGGGCTTGCGGTCTGGGTCCGCGAGTCGGTCTCGCTTTGGGCCTTCCCCGGTATTTTGTCGTTTCACACATTCGGGTTGGCGTTCCTGGTCGGAATCAGCGCCGCTTTCGATCTCAGGGTCCTGGGGATAGCCAAGAGCATCCCGCTGCACCCCATGCGGCAATTCTTTCGCGCCGCCTGGCTGGGCTTCTGGGTGAACACCATCTCGGGTGTCCTGCTGCTGATGGCCTACGCCACTTCGCTGGCCAAGAACCCGGTGTTCATCGTCAAGATGGTTCTGGTCTTCCTGGCGGTCGCTAACATGTACTGGCTCAACCGCACGGTCTACGCGGCTTCGGCAAACGACCTGTCGGAGAACCGGCTACCTGAGAAGGCACGCATGCTCGCCCTTTCCTCGCTGGGCCTGTGGTTCGGCGCGATCGTCACCGGCCGACTGGTGGCCTACATCGATCTGGTCAAGGGGCTCTTCACATGAGCTCGGGCACATGAAGAAGGGGCGCTCGTGATGTTGCAGAATCTCTCAGATTGGTTGTGGCAAGAGTGGCTGGCGGATGCGGTCGTGGAGTACTCCTTTCTCCAGCCGTGCTTCGAAGTTCTGCACTTCACCGGCTTGGCGCTTCTGGTTGGCATCGTTGGCATGCTCGACCTTCGCCTCCTCGGGCTCGGCAAGGGAGTTCCGATCGCCGCCATTCACCGGCTCTTGCCGTGGGGCATCTTCGGGTTTGGCCTCACTCTCGTCACTGGCGTCTTGTTCATCGTCGGGGATCCGTTCAAGGAGCCACTGGTGTTCTTTCTGAACCTCTCCTTCCGCCTCAAGATGCTGTTCGTTGTCCTCGCCGGCATCAACGCTCTGTCGTTCTACGTCACCGGGATCGCGAAACGAACCGACGCACTCGGACCGCACGACGACGCGCCGATGGGCGCCAAGTTCATTGCCGCCACGTCAATCCTCTTGTGGATCGGAGTGATGTACTTCGGCCGCATGCTGCCGTGGGCAGACGCGCTCTACCTGCTGTTCGGCGAACCCGACACTTTCGGCTGATCCCCGGCCAGGACCGGCGCTCCGAAACGGCCTACTCGGGGTCGCTGGGAGTGGCGGTGCGCGCGGCGTCGAGGCTCGCGGCGGCGTCGTCGATGACCATCGGCTCGGGGCTGGCGGATGCGCTGACCTCGTTCTGCTCGTTCTGGAGTTCGGTGTCCCGGTCGACGATCTGTACGGTGCCCGTCAGGGTGCGATGTGGGAAGGGGATCTCGATCCCGTTCTCGGCGAAAGAGTCGTGAATCTTGTGTTGCAGGCTGGTCTTCGCCTCGAGAAAGTTCTCACGAGTCGCCCACACTGAAAACTGCAGAGTCACTGCTGAGTCGCCGAAACCAGTCACCATGAACACAGGCCTGGGGTCGTCGAGGCAGGTGGGATGGTTCTCGACGAGGTCGAGAAGCAGCTCGCGAACGACGGCTAGATCACTGCCGTAGGCGACCCCGATCACGAGATCGATGCGCCGGATGGGGAACCGCGAGAGATTGATCACCTCCGACTTGATGATGTTCTCGTTGGGAATGCGTACGAAGAGGTTGTCGAACGTTCGTAGCTTGACCGACAGGAGGTCGATCGACAGAACCTCGCCCGAGGTTGCGCCGATGCGCACCGCGTCGCCGAGCTCGAAGGGTCGCTCGGAGATGAGAAACAGGCCGCTGATCAAGTTCGAAGCCGAGGTCTGGGACGCGAAGCCGATCGCCACCGTGAGCACACCCGCGGCCCCGGCCAGGAACCCGACTTCGAAACCGAGGTTGTCGAGAGCCATCAGGGTAAAGAGCGCCAGGACCGCCCAGAACCAGAGCTGACGCAAGAGGACGGTTTGCTGCGGCGCCAGGCGCTCCTGGAAGATGCGCGCAAAGATCCTCGACACCACCCGTGCGGCAAACACGCCACCGACGAAGAGGAGTGCCGCCCGCACGCCGCCAGTGATTGCCTCGGGGCTCAACCAGGGCACCTCAGCGACCCAGCTGCGCACGCTGTCTACTGCTTCTTGCATGTCATATCGAATCTTCGAGGAACATCACGAGAACAGGTCGGCCACGCCACTGAACGCACGAATCAATGGGCTCTCTTCCTTCTGCTCCTCGCGCGCGGGCGACAGCTCCTTCGCAGCATCGCTCGGCGGCCCACTCTCGACCTCGAAGCGCGCAAACTCGCTGTCGCGTTCGCGAGTCATTTTGACCGACTGTGTCCACAAGGAGCCATCGCCACCGTCGTAGAGCGCCAGCAAGGGAACCGGAAGCTTCAAGCGTTGAAGCTCGAGAGGCTCGGAGCTGTCGTTGTGCACGCGCACGGCGGTCACTGCGCGGCGCGACATGTGAGGCACAAAGGTGCGGTCGAGCGCTGCACTCGTACGCGTGACGTAGCAGAGCTCGCCTTCGCGGCTGGTACCAAACCAGGTGTCTGATGGACGACGCACCGGAATCTCGCACAACGACCGCTCAGGTTCGTCGAGTCCGATCTCAACCCATACCGGCGAGCCCACGAACAAGGTCACCGCTTCGCCGGCGAGAAGATGCAGGGGAATCCGCGGCAGAGTGACCACTGGGCGATCGGCCAACCGAGGCCGCAACCACAGGCCTGGCCCGGTGCGAGCGAGCGCGTAGCGTTCGAGATTCCCGTGCTGCGGCATGTCGGCTGCTTCGTCGCTCTGCCAGTCCACCCCGTCGCCTGACGGAGCCTGGTCGGCGGCCTCGACGGCCTGCTCCTGCCACGCCACCTGCCACTCTGAGGCGAACCGCGCAATCGCCAGGTCGCACCGTCCGACGCGCCAGGTCCGCACTCCGCCCTCAGAAAGCGAGTAGCGACCCCACCAGCTCGTGAGTCCCATGGCGACCCAAGGCCCCTTCAGGCCTTGACGGAAGGCGGCGCCATGAGGTCCCGACCGACCATCTCGCGCGGCTTGCCGATCCCGAAGAACGACAGGATGGTGACCGGCAGGTCGACGATCTCGGGATCTGAAGTAGCGATCGGCTGACTCGAGAACAAGACTCCCGGTACGAGATCTTTGGCCATCGAGTGGTCGCCGGACCACGCCCAGCGGTTCAGCTCGATCAGGCTCTGGCCGGTTTCACCCAGCACCGACGCGGCCGAGTGGCGATATCCCGGGCGGTAACCCACCAGCAGCTCCGGCATGTCGGGAGTGACCGGACCGCTGTAGAGCGCATCGCGATCATAGATCTGGGCGACCGGTGCGAAGCCGGTTTCGTCATCCCGCACTGCCGCTAGGTCTTTGCGCAGCGTCGCCAGAAGGCGCTTCTCGGTCGACGAGCCGCGCTCGATGACCCCATCGCGCTCGCGCCCCTTGAGGTTGAGGTAGAGGCCGTTGAACCCCAACGCGTAGGCGTAGGTATGGGCCCAATCGATATCCAGGATCGAGGCCTCGTCTTTGTTCTTGGCGCTGTCTTTGAGCTTCAAGAGGCCCTTCTCGCGCAGCCAGGTGTTGAGGTGGAACTCTCGGCCAAACTGGGCAAAGCCGTGGTCCGAGCACACCATGAGTAGCGTGTCGTCATCTGCCGCATCGAGCACTCGCCCGACCAGCCCGTCCATCTCTTCGTAGAGATGCATCAGATAGCCGGCGAAACGCGGGTCGGCACGATCGTGCAGCGGGTGGGTCTCGTCCATGTTGCGCCACAACATGTGGGCGTCCTGATCGGTCGACGACACGTAGAAGTAGAAGAGCCCTTCCTCGAAGCGCTCCCACTCGTGCTCGAAGAGTGCCAGCCGTTCCGCCAGGATGCTCTCTGCCTGACTGACGTAGTTTTCATCGGAGAAGACACCATGGTCGAAGGCCTTGGTGTCGGCAGGAAGACCTTTGGTGTAGAAGGGGCCGATGGCGTCGGCGAGTTCGGCACCGTACTCCTCGGGCCAGGTCACCGGGGTCGCCTGCGCGGACGGGTCGATGTTGATCGGCGAAACGTAGAGCTGCAGATGTGGCCGCACACTCTTGAGCAGGAAGCGGCACATGCCGTTCGCGGTTCCAACCACCGGAATCAGTTCGAAGTCGACCGGCACCCACTCGCTCCACTCTCCTTCACGAAGGAGCACCGTGCGCCCCGAAACGTCGATCCGCACGACGTCAGACTCGCCGTCGATGTGCACCTCGAGCGGGGTGCGCGCAAAGTCGGCATAGGGTCGGCGGTCCTTCTCGCAGTGGACCGCAAAGCTGTTCTGGGGCCCGACGAGCTCGGCACCAACGTAGCCGTCGAGCACGTCGACATAGTGCACGTAGCCGCCGCTCACATCAGGATAGTCCTCGAACGGATCAGATGTGTAGTAGTTGAAGAGCCCGTAGGCATCGGCTAGGTCGGGCGTCCCCATGCCACCGACGGCACGCGTCGCGGTTTCGTCGAGTGGGTAGTTGGTCGGGATCTTGACCACCACCGCCGGAATGCCACTCTCGGTCAACCACGACCAGAACGGTCGCCCCCGGCGGCCACTATGCGTGTCGCCACCGCCCAGCGGCAGCTCATAGCAGCCCAACGACACGACCCGCGACGGCGGATCGGCACCGTAGATCGAAAACACCGGCAGGTACGTTTCGGGGTCCCGCATGATGAAGTCACCGATGCCATGGCCACCAGGAGTCAGGCCGGTGATGAAACTCGACCAGGCGACGGGTGAAAGCGCCGGCATCGTGGTTCCGAGCCGATGGAACGAGCCCATCCCGAGCAGCTTCTTGAAGTTCGGAGCCCGGCCAGCATCGATCAGACCCTGGAGCAACTGTGGGTCGAGACCGTCGAGACCCAGCACCACCACCTTCTTGCCGGTACCGGTTGGCCGACGGGCACACGAGGCGAGCGATGGCCCGGTTCCGGCGACCGCCGCGCTGCCTGCGAGCAGGCGAAGGAAGTTTCGCCGATCGATCTCCTGCTGTGTTTCTCGGGTCACGGTTGCCTCTTCCCTGGTCGTGGCTCACGCGTCGTGAGCAATCTCGGGTAGCAGCTCGACGCGAACCGGCATGAGGTTCCAGGTGAACCGGCCGAGACCGTCGAGGTGCAGGGTGAGCAGTTCTTTGTGCCACTCGCCGCCCGAGTACACGTAGCGGTTGATCTCGTCGTGATCGTCGCTGGCAACGTAGAGCTCATCGGTGCCGTCGCCGTCAAGGTCTGTCAGTAAGGCCGCATGCTCGAAGCCGCCGGAGTCGGCGTCGATCAACTCCTTCTGCCACTCCCCATCGACCGAGCGCAAGAGAAACACGCCGGCCTGCTTGGCTGCCGCCACCATTTCCTTCTTGCCGTCGCCGTCGATGTCACCGGCAGTCAGAAAGCGGGTCAGCGAATCGTCGATGGTGGCGACGATCTGCCCGGCTGCAGGATCGGTATCTGCGTCGTAGCGTCGGATCTCGACCTCCCCACCCGAGACGGCCTCGATCGCGACGTAGAGTTCATCGCGACCATCACCATCGACGTCATCGACGAGGATCTCTTTGGCGTGCCGGTCGCCCATCTCCACGACGACGGTGCGTTCGCCGCCAGCCGCCGGGACGTATCGCACAACCCAGCCCTCCTGGTGCGAACCGTCCAGCTTGTTGGGCTCACTGGGCGTGGCGTAGACCTCCATCGCCCCATCGCCATCGAGGTCTCCGATCTCGACCTCGTGCACGATGATTGCGTCGTCGCTGCTGTCGAGCAGGTCGACCTCGAAGCTGCCGTCGTCATGCGGACGCAACACGGCGACCTCGCCGCGGTCGTGGGTCGCGATGGCGATCGCCAGCGTGCCGTCGCCGTAGATGTCACCGACTTCGCCGTCTCGCATGCGAGAGAACTTGCCTCCGAAATCTTTCTGCCAGAGCGTTTCCTTCTCGCCGTTCGGACGCCACAGCTTGACCACGGCCGCGGTCCCACCGAGGGTCAAGATCCCGTCGCCGTACTCCATCGCCTTGTGGAAGACGTTGCTGTCGGAATCTTCGAGGTAGCCGTAGTCCCAGAGCCCATCTTTCCGGGTCACCACGCCGAGCCTGGCGGGCAGGAGCTTCGGGCTGCCGTCGTCGTTCTTGTCGATCGCCGCCAGAGCGACCAACAAACCGCGGGAAAGGTCATCGGGCACGGTGGGCGATACCGCGGCGTCGGTGGAGCCGGCATCGCTCTCTTCGTTGGCAGTTTCTCCTCCGCTGCAGCTGGCCAGCAAGCCAACGAGGAGAATAGCCGTCAGGAGGAGTCGAAGAAGCGCTCGACGCTCGGGCACTGGACGATAGGAGAAGGGGTCAACGGGTTGGCTCGGGTTCATGAAATCGTTCTCTCTTGGTGTTCACCCTGAACCGCTCCCCTGCTGGCAACCTGCAGGTGTGGCCGTTCGAGGCGGGTGTCGCCGCGGCAGGACTCTCGAGGGCGCAGTGGTAAAACGGCGACGGGCAGCGGGCGCGCTCGGGGCGCCAACCGGGGTGGCTGTCTCCTGGGGAGTCGAGGAGGCCTCGACGGTACTGAAGCTGTGGCGATCCTAGCAGTCTCCTCGGCCGCCGGGGCCGGATCGGCTGACACTCCACCGTGCTACCCTGCCGCGCGATGTCAGCCGCCGCTTTTGCCCAGCGCCTCCACCGCCTCGGCGCCGTCCAATTCGGAGAGTTCACCCTCAAAGACGGCTCGCTATCGCCGGTCTACTGCGACCTCCGGCTACTCATCTCAGACGCGATGACCCTGCGCGCCGCCGGCGACGAATTCGCCCGCCTGCTGGCCAGCCTGCAGTTCGATCGGCTGGCAGCGATTCCCTACGCTGGACTGCCGCTGGGCACGGCCGCGGCCCTGGCAGCCGAGGTGCCACTGATCTTTCCGCGCAAGGAGAAGAAGGAGTATGGCACCGGGAAGACGATCGAGGGGCGCTTTGCCCCTGGGGAGCGCGCCGTGGTGCTCGACGACTTGATCTCGAGCGGCAAGAGCAAGCTCGAGGCCATCGCCCCGCTCGAAGCCGCCGGGCTCGAGGTGTCCGACATCGTCGTGCTCATCGACCGCCGACCTGCCGGACCCTGCGAGGTCGAGGACGCCGGTTACGCGGTGCACGCCGCGTTCACCCTGCCCGAGATTGCTGCCGCGCTTGCCGACGGTGGACGGATTGAGGCGAGTGAACGGCGGGCGATCGAGAAGTTCCTCGGCGGTTGAGCCCCGGCGGGTCGACCGAACCACTTCGAACCGCAGCACTCGCCAGAACAGGGACGGCTCGATCTCCGTCCTTGCCGCTTTCTTTGTTGCTTCTTGTGGTTGGTGGTTGTGGTTGGTTGTTGGTGGTTCGTGGTTGGTGGTTGGTTGTTGGTGGTTCGTGGTTGGTGGTTGGTTGTTGGTTGTTGGTTGTTGGTTGTTGGTTGTTGGAGATGTTGGGGCGGGATCGGCCGTGCGGGCGGGCGATGGGCGACGGTCCAGGGCACGGCGACGCTTTTTCGGACTGCGGTGGGTAGCGCCACCTGCGCTCGACGGCCGCGTATCGTTTGTCGCCTGCGATGGCAGTACTAGTTCGGCCGTCGAGGGCACCCTGGACCGTCGCCCATGCGCCCGCCCGCACTCTCGCGCTACAAACATCGTCAGCACGACAGGTGGGGACGCGGCATCTGGACGGACGGGGATCTCGCTCAGGGCGGGGGGTTGGGTGGTGGCGTGTCGGTTGGGAGAGAGCTGGGCTGTCTACCGCTGGCGAGGTCACTGAGAGAGCTACGACCATCGTCAGCACAGGAGGGGGGGCGCCGGCATCTGGACGGACGGGGATCTCGCTCAGGGCGGGGGGTTGGGTGGTGGCGTGTCGGTTGGGAGAGAGCTGGGCTGTCTACCGCTGGCGAGGTCACTGAGAGAGCTACGACCATCGTCAGCACAGGAGGGGGGGCACCGGCCTCTGGACGGACGGGGATCTCGCTCAGGGCGGGGGTTGGGTGGTGGCGTCTCGGTTGGGAGAGAGCTGGGCTGTTCGCCGCTGGCGAGGTCACTGAGAGAGCTACGACCATCGTCAGCACAGGAGGGGGGCGCCGGCATCTGGACGGACGGGGATCTCGCTCAGGGCGGGGGTTGGGTGGTGGCGTCTCGGTTGGGAGAGAGCTGGGCTGTTCGCCGCTGGCGAGGTCACTGAGAGAGCTCGATTGAGCCGGTTGGACCGGTTGCCCGGGTCGACCTACGCGGGACGGAACTAGGATCGGCCGCCGACTGATCGCCCGAGTCGAACCGCAGTGATCGCCGGACTGAAGCCGCTATTCGGCTGTATCGTGTCTATGATGGCTACTGACCGGATATCAGAGGCGCGTCAACGCGCCACGCTCCGTGCGCTGCTCGTGGCGACCCTGGAGCTCGGTCGGGTTCCGACCCGGGCCGAGCTTGGCGATCGGGTCGAAGGCACGCCGGATGCACTTCGGCGGGACCTCATCGCGCTAGCGGAAGCACACGAGGTGGTGCTGGAAGACACCCTCGAGGTGCGCATGTTGATGCCGTTCTCGGCGCGCCAGACGCAGCATGTCGTCCGCGCCTCAGGACAGAGGTGGTTCGCCAACTGCGCCTGGGATGCGTTGGGCATTCCCCAGGCACTTGCAGGGATGGGGACGGCGAAAGAGCGAACCAGTGAACCGGCGTGGCCCCTCGGCGCGGCCATCGAGACCAGCTGTCCAATCACCGGCGAGATCTTCGGAGTCGAGCGAGGAGATCCCTGGTGCGCACACTTCGCGGTTCCCGCCAGCCGCTGGTGGGAGGACATCGGCTTCACCTGAGCGACCATCCTGTTCTTCCGGTCGGAAGAAGACGTTTCGAGATGGTGCAAGGAGCGGCGATCAGACCCCGGTGCCATTCTCGATCTAGAGACGCTCAACGACCTGGCAAGCATCTGGTGGGGAGGCCGTTTGCGTCCCGACTGGCGTCGTAGGACACTAGTCGAGGCGCAGGCAGTCTTCGAGAGTCTCGGGCTGACCTGCTCCTTCTGGGACCTCAGCGCATGACAACGAGCAAGGACACCGGACCGTCGAGCCTAGCCTCTATCGAGGCCAGCGGGCGGCGCTGCCCGCGGTAGTCCGAACAAGCGTCGCCGTGCCCTGGAGCGCCGCCCATCGCCCTCCACACGGCCGACCCTGCCCCAACACTTCCGACAACCTGAACCGAGAAGCGGCAAGGACGGAGATCGAGCCGTCCCTGTTGTGGTACTGCGGTTGGGTCGCGAGAACTCTGAGGTGCCGGAGCTTTGCGCGCCGACTTTCGGCTGGCAAGAGAATGTGAGATTCTTCCCGTTCGCCAACCACCGACAACTCGATCTCGCATCCAACCGGCCGCCCGCTGCCACGCGCTACCAGCGTGGAGCGCCGTTCGCCGCCCAGATGGCCTGTCGCTGAAACGACAGAGGGCCCACTGCGTACACAAGAGCGACACCCCTTCACCATGGCCATGACCCAGCACACCGACTCCGAATCCCCGCGACCCAAGCTCGACCTGTCGGCGCTCTCGATGGACGAGACCGAGCGCGAACCGCCACGCCGGCGCCTGGGGCTCCTGGCCGCCATCCTCTTGCCGTTGGTTGCGATTGCCGTCCTGGTGATCCCGCGGCTCGACCTGCCGTTCCTGCTTCCCGAGGTCGAGACCACGACCGTCCAGAGCATCACCCCCACCCAAAGCCAGACAGTGCTCACCGCGACCGGCTACACCTATGCCCGCACCCGCGCCGCCGTGGGTTCGAAGATCATTGGGCGGGTCGTTGACCTGCGGGTCGACGAAGGCGACCGCGTCAGACGCGGCGATGTGATCACGGTGCTCGACAGCGACGACCTGCGCGCGGCGCTGCGCCAGGCGGAGGCCCGGCTCGCCGAGGCAGAGGCGCGTCTCGTTGACGCCGAGCGTGAGTTCGGCCGCCAAGAGCGTCTGGTCGACGCCGGCATCAACGCCCAAGCGGCCTACGACAGCGCCGAGACCCAGCTCGGCATCGCCCGCGCCACCGTCGACACCGCCCAGGCCGCCGTCGATTCGGTCAACGCCAACCTCGCCTACACCGTCATCCACTCACCCATCGACGGCGTCGTGATCGAACGCAACGTCGAGGTCGGCGAAATGGTGGCGCCCGGCGGCTTCACCAGCCAACAGTCGACCGGTGCCATCGTTCGCCTCGCCGACCCCCAGTCGCTCGAAGTCGAAGCCGACGTCAACGAGTCCTATGTGTCGCGGCTGGTTTCCGGCATGCCGGCGCGCATCAAGGTCGACGCGGTCCCTGACCACACCTACAACGGCGAACTGCGGCAGATCGTGCCGACGGCCGATCGCCAGCGCGCCGTGGTCGAGGTCAAGGTCACGATCGACGACCGCGACGAGCGCCTGGTGCCTGACATGAGCTGTTCGGTGACGTTTCTCGAGGAAGGCACCGATCGCGCGGCGCTCGACGCCGAGCCACGCTTGATGGTCGCCGGTTCAGCGCTCCTCTATGAAGGGGGCGAGGTCTTTGTCTATCGGGTCACCGAAGGGCGGCTGCGCAAGGTGCGCGTCGACGTCTCGGAGGGTGACGGAGCTGCAGCCGACATGGTTCAAGTCACCGGCGGAGTCGCAGCCGGTGACGTGCTCGTGCGACGCCCAACCGCCGAGCTGAGCGACGGTCTCGACGTGCGAGTCGCCGGGTAGCACGCCCCGCAGAGCATCGCCGGCGGTATGGTCAAGAGAACCCCACGAAGAGTGAACGTCTTTCCAGGAGAGACCGTATGTCTGAAGCCAATAGCCCGCTCGTCCACGTCGAGAACGTCGTCAAGACCTACGAGCGCGATTCATTCGAGATCAAGGTACTCGATGGTCTCTCGCTGGTCGCCAATGAAGGTGAGTTCCTGGCGCTCATGGGGCCCTCGGGCTCCGGCAAGAGCACGCTGCTCAACCTGTTGGCCGGCATCGACCGTCCTACCTCCGGCAAGATCCGCGTTGCAGGCCAGGACGTCACCAGCCTCAGCGAGTCTCAGATGGCACGCTGGCGACAGCGCCACATCGGCTTCATCTTCCAGTTCTACAACCTGGTACCAGTGCTCAACGCGTTCGAGAACGTCGAGCTCCCGCTCACCCTGACCCGGCTGGGAAAGGCCGAGCGCAGGAAGAAGGTCGAGGTGGCGCTCGAGGTCGTTGGCCTCGCGGACCGCATGACGCACTATCCGCGCCAGCTTTCGGGCGGCCAGGAACAGCGCGTCGCCATCGCCCGCGCCATCGTCACCGACCCGACCCTCTTGCTCGCCGACGAACCCACCGGCGACCTCGACGCCGAGTCCGCAACCGAGATCCTCGACCTCCTCGGAGCCTTGAACAGCGACTACGGCAAGACCATTCTGATGGTCACCCACGACCCGCGCGCCGCCCAGCGCGCCTCGCGCCAGATCCGCCTCGACAAGGGGCGCCTGATCGATGGCCAGGACCACGTCGACGCTGCGGTCACGGCCGCCGAGGAGGTCTCTGCATGATCCGCCTGGTCTGGCGCAACCTGTTGCGCAACAAGCGCCGCACCATCCTCACCGTCTTGAGTGTGGCGATGGCGATCTTCCTGTTGGTTCTGCTCGGCTCCGTCCTCCAGGCGATGACCGACGTCGGCAACCCCAGTGAGGCCAGCATGCTCGTGGTTCGCAACGCGATCTCGCTCACCTTTCAGATTCCCGAGGCCTACGGCCCGCGCATCGCGGCCCTCCCCCACGTGGTGGCGGTGACACCGCTCGACTGGTTCCAGGGGGTCTACAAAGACAACCGGCCCGAGAACTTCTTCCCGCGCTTCGCTACCGATCCAGAGACTTTGCGTGACGTGTTCACCGACGTCACTGTCGATGAGGCTCAGTGGGACGACTTCCGGCGTGAACGCACCGCCTTCGCCAGCGGCCGTCGCCTGGCCGAGAAGCAGGGCTGGGAGATCGGCGATGTGATCGCCATCAAAGGCGACATCTACCCGGTCGACCTCGAGTTGACCTTGCGCGCCATCTTCACGTACCCCGGCAACGAGGGCCAGGAGAACCTGATCTACCTGCACCGTAAGTACGTTCAGGAGGCGATTGGCAACCCGGGCACGGTCAACAACTTCTGGCTCCAGATCGACGATCCGGAGAACGCAACGGCGGTGATTCGCGAAATCGAAGGCATGTTCGAGAACTCGCAGGCCCAGGTGCGCGCCGAAACCGCTCAGGCGTTCGCACTGTCGTTCGTCAACATGCTCGGCAACGTGCGTTTTCTGTTCGGCTCGATCGGCCTGGCCATCGTGGTCTCGATTCTTCTCATCACCGCCAACACCATGGCAATGGCGGCGCGCGAAAGAACCCGTGAGGTCGCCGTGCTGCGCACCCTCGGTTTTCGCCGCGGGCAGGTCACCGCAATGGTCATTCTCGAGGCGTTGGTCGTCGGAGTGGTTGGCTCCGCCCTCGGGCTCGCCGGCGCGACGATGGTCACCCGTGCCATCGATCCGATCCTGCAGGAGAACGGCCTGTCGTTTTCGAACCTCGCCATCGACCCACAGAGAGTGGCGATCGGCCTCGCCATCGGCCTCTTGATCGGCCTCATTGCCGGCGCCTTCCCAGCCTGGACCGCATCGCGCATGAAGATCGTCGACGGCTTGAGGAGAATCGCGTGATTCCCATCAAGTACAACGTCCGCAGCCTGTTCGCGCGTTCCGGTACAACGCTCATGACGGTGCTCTCGATTGCCTTCGTAGTCCTCGTCTACATCGGGGTGCTGGCTCTCGCCGGTGGCCTCGGTGCTGCCTTCAAGGCAGCCGGTGACGAAACGACCGTCATCGTTTTGCGCGACGGCGCGCGCTCTGAGATGGAGAGTGGCTATGCGCTCGACACGCAGCGCATTCTGGCGGCGCTACCAGGTATCGCCACCGATGAACGCGGTGAACCGCTGGTCTCGGGCGAGGCGTTTCACATCCAGATCCTCGAGAAACTCGACGGCAACGAGGCCAACGTACCAATTCGCGCCGTTTCTGAACGCGCTTTTGCGATTCGGCCCCAGGTACGCATCGCCGAGGGGCGCCAGTTCGAGAAGGGGCAGAGCGAAGTCGTCGTCGGCAAGCAGATCGCCAATCGCTACGGGCTCGGACTCGGCTCGGAGATCAAGCTGGGCCGCAACCCGTTCCGGGTGGTCGGCGTGCTCGACTCAGGCGGCGGTGCCCTCGAATCGGAGATCTGGGGCGACGCGACCGAAATCGGTGACACCTACCGGCGCTCGAACTACGTCTCTTCGGTGCGCATCCGGGTGCCATCGAAGGCTGACATCCCGGCGATGATCGACCGCATCTCCGCCGACCAGCGGCTGCAGGTCGAAGCGATTCCTGAGACGACCTTCTTCGAACGTCAAACCGAAGGGTCGACCGCGTTGTTCATTATTCTCGGCAACGCACTGGCCGTATTGATGGCTTTTGGTGCCTGTTTCGCTGCCGCCAACACCATGTATGCCCAGGTTGCGGCGCGCTCGCGTGAAATCGGAACGCTCCGCGCGCTGGGGTTCAAGAGGCGCTCGATTCTTTCGGCGTTCGTCATTGAAGCGTTGGTTCTCGGGCTCGCCGCGGGCCTTCTCGGAGCCCTTCTGAGCCTGCCGCTCAACGGTTTCACCACCGGAACGATGAACCAGGCCGCCTTCTCCGAGGTGAGCTTTGCGCTGCGGACCACGCCGCCGATTCTTCTCGGTGGAGTGATGTTGGCGACCTTCACCGCTCTCATCGGCGGCCTTCTGCCGGCGATCTCGGCCTCGCGACAACCGATCACGTCACTCCTGCGCAGCACCTGAGTCCGGGGGCTTTTCAAAGGCTCAGTCGCCCGGTGAACTTCTACCAAATGCTCCAGGACCGGATGGCGCTCGACGAGCACGGCAACCATCCGTGTCTGGGTTCGGGAGCACTCGAGAACACGAGCTCCCGCCACCTGCCGCTCAGCTACCGCCAGCTCGATGCCTTCGCCGGGCGCCTGGCGAGCGGCCTCGCCGAGCGCGGTGTCGCGCCCGGCGACCGCGTTGTCTGCCAGGTCGACAAGGGGCCGGCGGCTCTGGCTCTCTATCTCGCGGTGCTGCGCCACGGCGCCGTGTATGTGCCGCTCAACCCGGCCTACACCAAAGAGGAGGTGCGCTTCTTTCTCGAAGATGCGGCGCCGCACCTGTTCGTTGGCCGGAGCGCAGCGCGCCAGGAACTCGAACCACTCGCGCACAAAGCCGGGGTTCAGGCTGTCGAGTGGCTAGCTGGAATGACCGAAGAGACCGAGGCCCGCACTGGCCCCGACTTTGCCGAGCAGGTGGCCGAACTCGACCCGAGTCCCGAAATCGCCGCTCGCCAGGGTTCGGACCTTGCGGGCATCTTCTACACCTCAGGCACCACCGGGCGCTCGAAAGGCGCGGGACTCACTCACCGGAACCTCGCCGAGAATGCAACCGCACTTCACGCTGCCTGGGGCTTCGAAGAAGGTGACGTGCTCTTGCATGCCCTCCCCATCTTTCACATCCATGGGTTGTTCGTCGCTCTCCACACCGCGCTTCTCAACCGTTCGACGGTCATCTTCCACCCCGCCTTCGACCCCCAGGCGATCGTACGAGATCTGCCGCGGGCGACGGTCTTCATGGGTGTTCCCACTTTCTACGCACGGCTACTCCAGACTCCAGGCTTTGATCGGGAGTGCTGTTGGGGAATGCGGCTGTTCACCTCCGGCTCGGCGCCCTTGTCTCCTGAGACGTTCGACGCCTTCTACCTGCGCACCGGCCAGCGCATTCTCGAACGCTACGGCATGACCGAGATCGGTATCGCCCTGTCCAACCCGCTCGACGGCGAACGCATCGCCGGCACCGTTGGTTTTCCGTTCCCGGGTCACGAGGTCCGGGTCGCCGACGATTCCGGAAACCCTGTCCCACCGGGCACCGTCGGCACCCTCGAAGTCAAAGGCCCCAGCGTCTTCGCAGGCTACTGGCAGCTTCCCGAGAAGACCGCCGAAGAGTTCCGCGGCGACGGCTTCTTCATCACCGGCGATCTCGCGACCGAGGACGCAGAGGGCCGCATCTCGATCGTCGGTCGCGCCCGTGACCTGGTGATCTCGGGCGGCTACAACATCTACCCCCGCGAGATCGAAGATTGCCTACTGGGAGTCGCAGGCGTTTCCGAGTGCGCTGTGATCGGCGCGCCCCACGACGACCTCGGAGAAGGTGTCGTCGCGGTCCTGGTTGCCGAGAACCCCGAAGAACCGGTGGCGAACGAGGACCTGCAAGCGGCACTCGATGGGTCCCTGGCGCGCTTCAAACACCCGCGACGCTTCTTTTGGACCGCTGCCCTACCGAGGAACTCGATGGGCAAGGTCCAAAAGAACGTCCTGCGGGACGAGCACCGCGACACGTACCGAGGCTCGTAGTCGACTACTCGTGCGGCTCCACCTTCGGCTCGTCGTCGAAGATCATGTCGAGAATCGAGTAGTCGATCCCGGTACAGAAGGACGACGCGGCAAAGGGTGGCGTGATCGGAGTGCAGCCGTGTAGAAGGGCCGGGCGATCGAGCGGCTGGCGTCTCGGATCGGCGTAGCGCGGTCCGGTACCAGGGAGAAGCGCCCCCTCTTCGAGCTCGGGAATAGCAGCCTCTGGACCATGGCAGGAGAGGCAGAAAGCCTTCTGTGAGAAGTCTGCACGCGGTTCGAGGGCTATGTGATCAAGCCCGGTCAGTTCGAGCACCGCTGTGCGACGGCAACGGTTGGCGACCGCCGGACGCGGATTGCGATGCACCCGATCAACACACAGCCCACGACCGTGCTGGAGGGCCAGATCGTTGGGCTCGTTGTGCGACTCGATCTCGAGCTGCTCGCAGACGTCGACCGTTGTCGTGACCGTCCGCACTGCTGCGCGCTTGGTCTTCGCCGGGTGCTCGGCGGTCTTGAAGTAGCCCCAGCCTTTGGCGATGTCGTAGAGGTCACGAAGCGCCTCGAGCTGGGCCCCGCCGTCGCCGTCTTTGATCTCGATCAGGGTTCCCAGTGCCAGGTTGCAGGCGATCTCTTCGAAGTAGCTGTACTTCGGAGCTGCCGGCCCATCGATCGCGTAAACCCGGAACTCATCGACCCAACCCTCGAAGCTCGGATGGGTGTCGTCGGCCGAGCCGACGAAGACATAGGCGTTGTAGCCCGCCGGGTGGTTGAAGTGAAAGCCCGGCTTCGAGCCCAGGTCAAAGACCATCTCCTTCGCCAGCCTGGTGCCGTTCACGTAGAAGCGCAGGCGCCGCCTCGACCCTTCGGTGGTGATCTTGGCGCCGAAGTGTGTGTAGCGCTCGTTCTCGAGCCCGAGCTGGTTGATCCAGATGGCGCGCTCCTGATTGTCGACGCTCGAGATTGCCACCAGCTTGTCGTTCGAGAGCAGAATCCGCGAGCCATCGCCGAACTGAAACACGGTGCGCGGCTCAGTGCTCTGTGAGCGGTTGTCGAGCCATAGCGAGAGGTACCAGTTGTCATGGTTCGGGCGCTTGAAACGGGCCTTGATGTGGTCGTTCCTCCCATCCAGGTAGACACCATGGCCGAGGACGCCACCTAGACCGACGGGTTCAATGCGGGCGCCACCGCGCAGCTCGAGCCACTTCGGCATGCTGTCGGCGAGGGAATCGCCCTCGATCCAGCTTTCGAGATAGAGCGTCGCCGGGCCGCCGGCCGGGCCCTGGACAAGTGAGTAGTCGCTGGTCTCACCGTACTGTGGATCGCTGAGGTCGCAGGTCTTCGTGTAGACACCACTGTTACCGACGATGCTGGACGGGGTGTCGGGAGGGCAAGGCGGTACGGGATGGGTTGATGTGATCGTGAGAGCCCCGGTCGTGGCGTTCCAGTTGAAGGAGGCGTCGTCCCAGCTCGTCCACTCCATCACCTGGCAACCAAGGGTCGCGTGGGCTGGCATGCCGGGTGGGCAGGCTCCCTCTCTCAGAGTGGCCGAATTCGCCAGATGGGGTGTTCTCCGGTGCGAGAAGAACGGGCGCTCAGACGGGTTGGTGCCGTCGGCGAATCGGAAGTGGCGCTCGGGATAGAGCGGCACGAAGCCGTCATCTGGAAACCAGTCCTCGTTGAACTCACCTGTCAGATGTGCGTTCATGTGCCCCACGATCAACGCCTTCTCGTCGAGGTACTCGTCGAACACCACATCGAAATTCTGCTGGTTGTTGCTGGCGAAGGTCCAGACGACGTCGAACGGCATTGTCGGCGACATCGCGTCATAGTGGTTGAAGCGGTTCTCGAACGACTGCAACCCGGTCGTGCCGCGAGTTCGGAAGTGGGTCGGAGGACCCTGGTAGAGCTGCAGGTCGAAAGACACCAGCTGGTTGGAATTGTTGCCGCCCGAGTTCAGGTCTTGGCGGTTGCCCATGGTGCTCATGTTGAGTCGGTTGTCGAGGTGCACCGCCTTGCCCTTCGTCCAGGCACCGAGCGCCACGTAACCTTTGCCGGGGGCCTTGTCGATGAACTGCACCTGGCTGTTGTCCTGACGAGTTCCGAACCAGGAGTCGCGCGCTTCGTCGGTAAGAGCAAAGAAGATGTTGCGCACCTCGCGGTCCATCCAGGGGTATGCACCCTTGATGTTCGGGAAGAATCCATCTTCGCATTCGAAGGGCTCACCTGCCGTGTCGCGGAAGGGTTCGATATGGCGGTTGCCCTTGGAGTCGTAGCGCACCTGGGTCTTGGCCAGCGGGTAACGATCGTTGACCCGGTCGTCCCAGGGCATCGCGGCCAGGGGGCGCCAGTTCGGCCAGCCCTCGGCAGAGCAGGCGGTCTCGCTGTAGGAGTACCAGAGCCCGCCGGCGTTGATGACCAACAGTCGGCCGTCACCGCTAATTGTCGGCTCGAAGATCTGCCGCAGCGAACAGTCGGGATCGTCCCAGTTTCCGTGGCAGCTGTTGCCGTTCCAGAACTCACCCGGATCGGTGATGCCGTTGGCGTTTGCGTCGAAGACGAAGCCGCCCTCTGACGAGGACTCCTGGTGGTCGAGGAACGCGCAGCGCCCGGGTTGCTGGGATGCCGGTAGGTCGATGCAGTCCTCGATCATCGTCTCGAGGGCAAAGGCGTCGTTGTAGTGAACATTGCCAGCTGTGTCCGTAAGGAAACCCAACATCCCATCTTCGGTGTATTCGCCGAGCTGGTTCCCAACCGTGCGCGGATAGAGGTAGGGGTAGCCCGAGTCAGGCTGCTTGCCGTTGGGCACAAAGATCGTGTACTTGCTCGAGTGCAGCTCGATCCGCCCTTCGAATCCCGGAAAGGAGACCAACGAAACGTCATAGCAGTCGCCCTCTGTGACGGTGCCGTTGATCAAGGCGGTGCAACTGCGAGGATTGCGTCCACTCGAGTTCGAGCCATCAAGCGAGTAGGCGGGGCTCGAATCGTCGCAGATATCGCTGTGGTTGAAGGCCGGTGTCTTGCCATCGGGGTGCTCGAGGTCAAACAGCGAGGTGAGCGGCGACAAAACGCTCGGTGCAAAGAAGCTGTTGCGGTGGCCGTGGACTTCCTCTGCGGGCCCCGAACCGTTGCCGCGCTGCTGCTGGTCGTAGCCGATGTTCTCGGGGTGAAAGAGCGAGACCGCCATGCGGGGATAGCTACCGCTCAAGACCAGCCGACCATCGTTGGAGGCGCGAAAACTCGGCAAGATGACGGTCTTCCCCGCCCCCTTCTCTCCGATCGGAAACGCCGTAACATCGGGATCGTCGTCAGGACTGGCAACCATCGAACGCTCGAGACTGGGTGCCGGGGGCGCCTCAGGGTCGTGGCAGTCGATGACCAGCGAGTAGTCGTCGCTGCAGGGAGGTGATGCGACCTCGGCAGCGTCTGAGAACGACTGGCCCAGGGCGGGCTGGCTCGCAATGGCGAGAACCACAAGGAGACTGGCGACGCGGGGATGACAAGACATAACAGTGAATCCTTCCTCAAACAGTAGGTGAAGGCACAAGCGTTCACCCAGAAAGGAGTCTGGGTCACTGTCGTTTACCGGCGGACCGGGGGAGAGCACTGACGTCGCTAGCGTGACTCTCCATAGAGTCGCTCGGCCAGGCGCTTTTTCACCTGCGGCCACTCGTCATCTGTGATGCTGAAATAGACCGTGTTACGAACGCGACCACCCTGGCTGACCATGTGCTTGCGCAGCGTGCCTTCCTCTTTTGCCCCAATAGCCAGGATGGCGGTACGCGATCGCCGGTTGCGAGCGTCGGTCTTGAGCTCGACCCGTCGTAGTCCGATGTCCTCGAAGGCGTGCTCGAGCATCAAGTACTTCGCTTCGCGGTTGACTCCGGTGCGCTGCCACGGAGGCGATACGAAAGTCCAGCCGATCTCGGCGCGCAGGTGTTCGGGGGCAAGTGCACCAAAACTGGTACTGCCCACTGCCCGATCCGGGTCCCCGTCGCCTCGCCGGGCAATGGTGGCAAAGGACACCATGCGCCCGGCCTCGGTCTCGGCCACCAGCCAGCCGAGGTAGCTCTCGAGTTGCGCGAGCGTGGTGATCATGCGCGAAGTGTGCTTCCAGATCGACGGATCGAGAGCCTGCTCGCCGAGTGCCCGAGCGTGCGCCTTCCGGAGCGGCTCCAGGCGAACGTAGCGCCCCTCGAGGGTCGTCGGGCGAAGTCTGCCCGCCGGCCGCGGCTCCGTCATCGAAAGAGAACGGCGATCAACGCTCTTCGATGACGACTGTGTAGTCGACCGAAACAGCCTCGGGCACGGAGCTCGCCGAGGTCTGGATGTCGGAAACCTCGAAGCAGTAGGGGCGCTCGGAGAGACTCAGGAGGACGTCGAGACCCTCGACCATGGTGAAGGTCGCCGTGAAGCGGCAGCCTTCCGGCTCGTCCCGCCCGATCTTGACCGCCAGCGCAAGAGTCGTTTCGTCGATGGGTGGAGCGTCGGGATCGTCGGGTCGCACCGCGACATCGGCGAGTACGATGCGCACCGTGCCGATCTCTTGAATCGTAACCTTGTGGAGACTCACGCCGCCGTCTTGCAGCGTCCCTTCCAGCATGACCGTGTTGGTGATTTCGGTCGGCGAGTTCGAGGAATCACAACCCGCGGAAAACAGGGCGACCAAACAGAGCGCCACCAGGAGCGCCAAAGGGCGAAGCACCATCGGGGGAAGGGCGCCCCCTGAAGCGGAAGATTGTACGAGAGGTTTCATCGCTGTTCTCCACGGCCTCTTTGATTGAACGGGGAATCGGACTCTGTCGGTCGGAGGCGCCAGTGACGAGGCGCGTTGAATGCGGGAACTCTATTCGTCTGGGGAAGAACTCTATCTCTGACAGGCCTCGTCGCGCTGGTATTTCAGCTACGATTCCGGGAAAACTCGCCCTGTCTTCTCCCAAGGACTCTCTGGTCCGCGGCACATCGCGGCACATCGCGGCACATCGCCCTCACCGAGAACGAACCGACAGCCGTCTTCGTTCCAGTCAGTTTCCCAACAACCCAGGAATCTCAACATGCTTCATCGTTCGAACCACCTCATCCGTCGCCCGGCCGTCGTCCTGCTGTTGGCACTGGCCCTGGCCTTCGCCGGTGCTGCGAGCACCACAGCCGCAACCTGGAAGATCGATCCGGTGCACTCCTCGGCGATCTTCAAGATCAAGCACTTCAACACCAGCAACTTCTACGGTGCCTTCAAGACGATGACCGGCACGGTCGAATACGACCCGGCAAAGCCGGAGGCCTCGTCGATCGACATCACGATCAAGGCCGAGAGCGTAGACAGCCGCATGGAACAGCGCGACACGCACATCAAGAGCCCCGACTTCCTGAACTCCGCCCAGTTCCCCACCATCAGCTTCAAGAGCACGTCAGTCAAGAGCAACAGCGACGGCAGCCTCGAGGTCACCGGCAACCTGACTCTCCTGGGAATCACCAAGCCGGTTTCTGCGCAGGTCGAAAAGACCGGCGAGGGCACCAACCCACGCTCGCAGAAAGACATTCTCGGGTTCGAAGCACACTTCACCGTCGACCGCACCGCCCACGACATGAACTTCATGGCCGGCCCGCTGAGTCGGGAGATTGGCTTCATCCTGGCACTCGAACTGGTCAAGGAGTAGGTCGCCTTTGCTGCTGCGTAGCCTTCTCTTGCCGGGAGTCCTCGTCCCCGGCGGGTTCGCGCTCCTGGCCAGCCTGGTCGCACTCGCACTGGCGAGAAGCGCAGGCGACCACCTGGCCTCGCCGCAGGCATTGCGACGGGTCCCCGGAACCCTGCCCATCGCGGCGGCCTTCGCAGCTGCCTACGTCGCGGTGTCTGGCTGGCCGCGCTTTCCGCCGGTTGAAGCAACGCAACGGCTGTTCTTCGTCGTTGTTGCGCTTGCGCTGGTCATCGCTCTGTGGTCGCTACGCCGCGATGCGCATCGACTTGGCCGCATCCTCACCCCCATTTCCCTGACCATTGCGCTCCTGCTCATGCTCGAGAGCCAACTGCGCCATGTGTGGCAAGGACCGGAGGGACCGTTCTGGATCCTGGGCCTGGTGCTGTTCGGTTGGCTGGTGGTGCTGGCAACCGCCCGACACCTCACGGCAGCGAGCACTCTCAGAGCTCTCGAGCCGGGCGAAAGCGCCACGCCTGAGCCCAACGGCTTCTGGCGCGGCTGGCGCGATGCCGTCATGCGCCTCGCTCTCATCGGCGGAACGGCGATCGCGATCGGTCTCACCGGGAGCGCCCGCCTGGCACAGATCACCGGTGCCATCGCCGTCGGCGCACTGGTTCACGAGTTCATCGTGCGTCTCTTGGGACAGAGGCCCTGGCGAGCGAGCGACAGCCTGGTTCTGGCGCTTCCCGTCTTCGGCCTGTTGGTCGCCGCACACTTCTACTCGGCGCTTTCGGCCCTGCCGGCGGCGCTCCTCGGGCTCGCCTGGGTTCTCCTCTTTGCGACCGGGCATCCCGGTCGTCAGGGAGCCTTTGGCTGGCGTGCCTTCATACCGCTGGCGGCACTCGCTCTCGCCCTCGCCCTGGCGGCCGCCGAGTTCCGCGCCAAAGCCGAAGACGATCCCTATGCCGGGTACGAAGACTACGTTCGCGCCACCGAACCTGTCTTGCCGGATCAGCTCGGAGGCTCGGCCAGGAGAGCCGGATCGGGCGGTTCGGGTTTGTTGGCAAGCTCACGAAGGTAGGGAAAGGTAAAGATCCCGGTACGGCACCCACGCCGCCAGACGATCGAGATGGCGTAGTTGCCCACCGGTCGAATCGACTCGGGCTCGATGTCACGCGGCGGCTCTTGGAACTCGACTCCTCCCCCATGACCCTGACAACCGGCGCAAGGGCAGTGGCCCGCCAGGTGGCGCCAGGTCAGAGTGGCGCTCCAACCGTCATCCCAGGTGAAGGCGATCGCACGTTGCTCGGGAAGGCGACGCACTTCGACCAGAGGCCGTGGCCCCTTCTCTGGCCGTGCCTGTTGAAGCGACTTCACCGGAAGGAGCTCCGTCGTGGCCGTCGCTCTCCTCAGAAGTCATGAGGCGCTCTTCCGGCGGCCCTTCTTCTTTGTCGCGCGCTTCTTGCCCTTCTTCCTGGTGCTCGTCTTCTTGGCGCTCTTCTTCCTAGCGCTCTTCTTCCTGGCAGCGCGTGCCGGAGTCGTCTGCTTGCGCTTGGCAGTCTTCCTGGCCACCTTCTTCTTGGTCTTTCGCGCCGGCTTCTTTCTGGTGCTCTTCTTCGCCGAAGCCTTCTTTGCATGGGCCTTCTTTGGAGGACGTTTCTTTGCTCTGGCCTCGCTGCCAGAGGTGAATTCGAGCTGCTCGAAGCCTTTGTCTGGCGCCACTCCGGCGAGCTCCCGCAATTCATCAAACGAGGCGCGCAGCGCATCGGACAGCTCCCACGGGTCAGGAATCTGCTTGCGGTCGACGGTGGCGCCAAGGGTCATTCGGCCTTCGTAGGTGAGGATCGAAATGAACAAACCGATGTTGTTCGAAACCACCCCCATCGGTAGCCAGTGCAGCAAGCGGCGACCGGCCTGGTAGAGCGGAATCTGCGGGCCTGGAACGTTGGTCGACACGGTGTTGAAGACCCGCTGCCCCGGCATCGGCAAGCCGCCGACCAGACCTTGCAACCCCGGCGGCACCAGCTCGCCCATGCGGGTCATCTCGTAGAAAGCATCCGCCTGTTTCGACTCCTTGAGACTCGCCATGCCTTCGCACTCGGCGAGATGACGCTCGGCCGGGTCTTCGATGCCCACGTAGAGCGGCGCGATCATCACCGAGACCAGGTTGCCGAGCTTCCCGTGCTCGGCCTTCTGGCGCATGCTCACCGGACACATCGCGCGCAGTTCCAGCCCTTCGGTCTTCTCGCCGCGCGCCCGCAGGTAGCGCCCCAGGCCCCCACTCAGCGTCGTCAAAACGAGGTCGTTGACCGTGCCTCCGAGGGCATTCTTGATCTGTCGCGCTTCGGTAAACGAAAAATCAGCCCAGGCCCATGCCAGTTCACCGCTCACCCGGTTGTTCCAGGGCGTCGACGGCGCTGGGCGCAGGGTCTGGGGCAAGGTACGGGCCATGGCACGGCGCATGGTGGTGGCCTGCTCGGCGAACCGTTGCGGACGCAAGGCGTCGAAGGCGGTTTCCGTGAGCGCGCGAGTGACTTCGCCGGTGCGGTGCTCTATCGCCTCCTGCATCAGCGACAAGAAGTCTGGAAGTGGCGGTGGATTCCAGTCTTCGGTTGGTGGCGGCGGCGGCTCGGCATCTGCCGCGTAGTCGTTGAGCAGCATGGTCAGGTCGATGCCCGAGACGCCGTCGATCATCGCGTGGTGCACCTTCCAGACAACGGCGGTGTGTTCGCCGTCAAAGCCATGCACGACAACCGCCGCCCACAGCGGACGATCACGATCGAGCATGCCCGAGTAGGCCTCGGCGATCACTTGCGAGAACTCGGCCATGTCGGCGCCGGGCCGGAGCTCGACTTCGTCGATGTGGTGGTTGATATCGAAGTCGGGGTCATCGATCCACATCGGGTGCGAAATGCCGAGCGGCGGAAAGACCACTCGCTGGCGGTAGCGCGGCACATGATGGAGACGGTCGGCAAGCAGTCGAATGAGCTCGGCGCGCTCCATGCGCCCTTCGTAGACCATGCACGAGCCGATATGAAGCGCTTCGGTCGGCTTCTCGAAGTAGAGAAACGACGAGTCGAGAGTCGTCAAGTAGCGTTCGAGACCAGACATAGGCGAACCTCGGATCGGGCATGGGATTCCAAGGAGCCCCAGCCTGCAGCACGCTCGCTGCTGAAAGTGAGTGCGAACGCCTAGGTTACCCCGAACGACGATCTGAAGCGGCAGAACGCCTGGCCCGGTTCTCATCTCGCTGTCGCCGAACGTCAGGTCTCTGGTAGCGGCTCCGCGGCTTCGCCATCTTCAACCTGCTCGACCGGTTGGGGTTTGGCTCGCTCGTCGGGCCTCTCGTCGCGGACCTCTTTGTCCTTGTGCGGAGACTGCGCCGCCAGCTCCCAGAACTCACGACTGCGGTCGACCGCCAGTCGCAGCAAGCTGCCTTCGGGGTAGCACTTGGCCTCTTCGTCCCACTCCCCGGCCGGCATGCCGGTGAAGAGCTCGAGAGCGTCTTCGATGCGCTCGACGGAGTAGACGTGGAACTCGCCCCGATCCGCCGCCTCGACGACGTCGGCACGCAACATCAGGTCACCAGCGTTTGCACTCGGGATGATGACTCCCTGGTCGCCGGTCAATCCGAAGCGGTTGCAGGTGTCGTAGAAGCCTTCGATCTTCTCGTTCACCCCGCCGATCGCCTGGATGTGGCCGTGTTGATCAATCGCGCCGGTCATCGCCAGGCCCTGGCGCATGGGGATGTCGGTCAGTGCCGAGAGCAGGCAACAGATCTCGGCTCCCGACGCCGAGTCGCCGTCGATACCGCCGTACGACTGTTCGAAGGCAAGCGAAGCGCTGAACGCCAGCGGGTGCGACGATTGCAGCAAGTGGCGCAAGAGACCGCCCAGGATGTGGAAGCCCTTGGTGTGAATCGAACCTGAAAGCGAGGCACTGGCTTCGATGTCGATCAAGCCAGACCGGCCAACACCGATCGTGGCGGTGATTCTCGCGGGAAAACCATAGGTGATCGGACCGGCCTGGATGACCGCTAGCCCGTTGACCTGGCCGACGACCGAGCCCTCAGTTTCGATGCGAATGACCCGGCGGGCGATCATTTCCTGGAACTTGCGCTGTGGCAGAGACGCGCGCTTCTTGGTGCGTCGCACGGCTCGCACGACGTGCTCCCCGGTCACCAACTTCGCCCTCCTCGCGCCGTGCCAGAAAGGCCGCCTCGCGGGCGAGATCACCGAGACGTCCGAAGCGCGCCGTCAACTTGCCTTGATGCGCCGCGATTCGCGCACCGTGCTCGGCGAGCGCCTCGACCGCGTCACGTCGAAACGGCAGCAGCTTCTCGGTGCGCGCCAGCTGCGCGATCACCTCGGCATAGTTGCGCATGCCATCCTGATCGCGATCGATCTCGCGGTCGAAGTCCGCTAGAACTTTGAACAGCTCTTCGAAGTCGGGGTCTGCACGATCGAGCAGGTAGTAGATGTTGGCGTCGCCAATCAAGATGACCCGTACGTCGATTGGAATCGGTTCAGGGCTCACCAGACCACGGGTGCGAAACCAAGCCAACTCGGGCGGCACGATCTCGAGCATCCCCGAGCGCAGGGTGCGCATCAAGGCGCGCCAGGCACCGGGCTCGCTCAACAGGTCGTACGCATCGAGGATCAGGAAGCCACTATCGGCGTGCAGCAGCGAGCCGGCCCGAATGCCTGCGTGATCGGGTGGCGCCGGGCCGTCGCCGTCCCACGCCAGCTCGACTGTCCCGAGCAGAGTCGTCAAGTTGGGTGCCAGCTCAATGGAGACCGGCGGCAGACCGTCGAGCGGTGCTTCGCGCACGACGTTGACGCCATAGCGATCCGCCGCTGCAGGCAGCGGACCACTGGGCCGCACCCGGTTCTCGACGACGTCTGCGATGACTTCGTCGAGAAAGATCTTCATCGCCGGCTGGTCGTAGTCAGCTCGAATGCGGGCAACCTGTTCGCGCACGAAGTCGCGTGCCGCGCCTTCGATCTGCGCCTGGATCTTCTCGATCCCTTCCTGCTGCACCTTGACCACTTTGACCGTCGTGTCTTCGACTTTCTGCTGGTACGCCGGTAGTTGCTCCTTGAACTTGGCGAGCACATCGGGCGGAACCTCACCGGCAGCGGTGGCCCGTTCGAGCTCTGGCGGTGGCACGGGCTTGCCTTCGACGAGCGGAAAAATGGCGCTGCGGGTCGCCTGGCCCTGCTGTACCTGGACCAGCTCGAGGCCAACGCTGCGCAGCTCCTTTTCGAGTGGCCCGGTCAACGCTTCGACCTGTTCGCGCACCGCACGCTCCACAGCGCGACGCTCGGCAAGGTAGGCCTCGGCATCGAGCATGTTGTGCAGATCTTCGTCGACGAAGCGCGCCACTTCGCGCATCCGCCGCCTGAACAGCGGTCCCTCACCAGAGTTCAAGCGAATCAGGCGCGGCCGATCAGGCTGGTGGAAGTTATGGACGTAGCAGTGGTCATGGAGCGGCGCGGGGTCGATGACCTGATCGCGTAGTTCCTGCAGCAGCCGGGTCACCATCGTGCGGCGGCCGGTACCGCGCGGCCCACGTACGTAGACGTTCTGCCCGCGGGCGCGCGAGAGAATCGCGAACTCGAGCGCCTCGAGGGCGGTCGACTGCCCCACCACGTGGCCACTGGGGTCGAGATCGGCGGTGGTCTCGAAGTCGAAGCACTCCTTGCTGCACTGCCAGCGCAGTTCTCGAGCGGCCAGGCGTGTCTTCTCTTGTACTTCGCTGGTCATCAGAGCCACTCTCCCTCAGTTCCTTGTTCAGGCGCCACGATCTCACAGGTCGACGGCAGGAGCGAGGCCTGGGAATACCTGCTGCTACCGCACGTCGCCGAAACCGTGGAAGACTATCGCCGTCGGCTCGTCTCCGCATCCGGCCACCCCGTTTCCAGCTCTCTTTCGATGCACAACGAACCCAGCGCCAGCGATTCCTATGGCAGCCCGCGAGCCCTGATCAGAGAACCCCAGGCCAACCCGGCCGTAGCGGGAGAACGAGCGCCCAGTGCGAACCCTCGCCCCAGGCTCTCGAAGACCCGCCACCTGCTCAACAACGAGGTGATTCTAGGGCTCAGTCGGGCGGTCTATGCGCTCACATCGCGATGCCACATCCTGGGCCGAGGGAGGGTGCCGCAGGACCACGAAGGTCTGTTACTCGCCTGCCCCCACATTTCGCACTACGACCCAGTCTCCGTGTCGGCCCTCCTCGGTCGCCACGTCACCTGGATGGCACGCCAGGAGTTTTTCGAGACCAGCATCTCGCGCTGGTTCGTCACCCAGGCGGGCTGCTTCTCCATCGATCGCTTCGGCAGCGCCCTGCCGGGCATGCGTCGTGGCCTCGCCCACCTGCGGGGTGGCCGGTTGGTAGGGGTCTTTCCTGAAGGTGAACTGAAGTGGGGCGACGATTCGGTACTCCTGGGCGGTCCGCTCAAAGAGGGTGCAGCCCTCCTGGCACGCCGGGCCCGTGTACCGATTGTCCCCTGCGTGTCGCTGGGCAACGGTCAATTCCGGCGCTTTGTCCGCTGGCTGCCGATTCGTTCTGGTGAGCTCTGGATCGGGTTCGGCGAGCCAATCTACCCAGACATGTCGCTTAGACCGGGCCGGGCCTCGCGCCGCGAGCTGACGAAGCGGTTGGCGGTAGCGCTCTGCGCGCTCTATGAAGAGATGCGGCAGGAGTTCGATATCCCCGAGTCGGCACGACCGCTCCACCGCCCATGACTGGAGCGCGGCGTCCTCGCCACAGCCGTCCGCCGCAGGACGGGTTCTATCGGTTGGTGTGTTGGATCGGCCGGCCGATCTTCAAAGTCGTCTCGCGACCGGTTGTTCTCAACCCGGAGCGCGGCGAGCTCGAGGGCGGTTGGCTCCTGGCGTCGAACCACCTGGCGCCCTACGACGTGTCGTGCCTGATCAACACGACGCGGCGACACATCGACTGGGTGAGCATTGTCGAGATGTTCAAGAAGCCGCTGGTTGGCTGGTTCTTCGGGTCCTTGAACGCGATGCCGTTAGATCGCAGTCGCACCGACGGGGTGACGGTTCGCACAGTGATCGAGCGGTTGAACGCCGGCCGGGTGGTGGGTATCTTTCCGGAGGGCGGGCTGCGGAGACTCGAGCAGTCGGTGATCTCGGGTGGGCGTTTTCGCTCGGGTGTTGGACGGATGGCCCAGATGGCCAACGTGCCGATCGTCCCGGTGGCAGTGCTTGGCACCGAGGCGTTCTCGAACCCGCTGGCCTGGCTGCCACTTCGGCGCACGCGCTACGGCGTAGCCTACGGGGAGCCACTTCTCATTCGCGAGGAGCTGAACGAAAAGGAAGCGCGGCACGAGATCGAGGAGCGCTGGCGAGACGCGGTAGTGGCATTGGCTGGGGAGTTGCAAACGGCAATGGAAGGGGCTCTCCAGGACTAGAGGTGGCGACTGGTTGGTCGGAGTTGCCTGGCTCGAGGTGGAGTCGGCGCAGAGGGCCTCTGCCCAAGGGTCCTAGCTCTCTCTGCGGCAGACGAACGCGACCTCGTCACCTGGCACGAGACCGAGGGCCCTGGCTTGTGGGCCGGCGACCTGGCAGAGGTCGACGGCTTCTACCCGGTCGAAGGCGCCGGCCAGACGGTCTTCGACTTCGAGGCCGTAGTCGCGGTAGTGGCCGTTGTTGCTGAGCTCCGGGAAATCGATCGTCTGGTGACGGGTCCAGACTCCGGGGATGGTGATGACGGCGATGCCACCGGGCTTCAAGATCCTCGCAAGCTCAGACATTGCCGCAACGTCGTCGGGCACGTGCTCGAGGACGTGGTTGGTGAGGGCGACGTCGTAGATGGCGTCTTCGAAGGTCAGTGCCTGGATGTCCTGGCGTGGATGATCTACGTCTTCGAGGAAGTAGTCGGAGGTTTCGTAGTCACCTGCCAGGTCTTCGAGCAGCGGACCGAGGACCGGCTCAGGGGCGAAGTGGATGATGCGCGGTGCTGTAAGGGGCGCCAGGAGCTGGCGGTAGAGAATCGCGAGGCCTCGATGGCGCTTCCGAGAGTCGCACCGCGGGCAGGCGGAGTGCCAGGAGATGCGTAGCTCGTTCGACGAGTGGGAGAGGTGCTTGAGCTTGTAGTCGCAGAGATTGCAGAAGTACCTCTTTCGTCTTCGCGCCTGCCCCACCATATTGGCTCCCTCAGAGACGAGGAAGTTCGACGCCGAGCGGAACTCGCCATTGCGCAAGCGCCACAACATCCCAGAGCCGAGGCGGCGGAGGGTGTGAGGCTTGCGGGCGTTTCCAGCGCCAGGATTCTTGGCGGTGGTTTGCTGCATGTCCTACTGGCCTGGGTAGGTCCAGGCTGGGTCGGTCTCAACTGGCGGCGGTGCGAGGGTCCTGGCAGGGCCCCCTTGCACTCTCTCGGGGCCGTGTAGGGAACAGGCGCCGTCGCGGCCGAGGAGTTCGTCGACGCGACCTGGTAAGCCCGGGTCGACCGGAACGCGGAGGCCGGAGGGGCGATGGTGGACAACCCGACCGCCGAGGCGTATTTCGAAGACGACTTCTGCGGCGGAGCCGTTGATGCGCTTCTTTTCATCGTCGAGGAGTTCGCGCAGTTTCATCAGCTCGTCCTTCATCGACGCGCCTTCGGGTTCCTCGGTCGCTTCGTTGGCCGCGCCCCTCGTTGCTTCGGGCGGCTGGAGGCCGGCGTCCTCGAGGCAAATGCGAACGCGACTGCAGAACTGAGACGGGGCATCTTCGAGGGTCACGACTTTTTCGACCAGCAGGTTGGGCTCTTCGCGGCGCCGGTCGACGGTGCCTTTCCAGAACAGAATCGCGTCTTCTTTGAGCACGTGCTCCAGCGCGAGGTAGGCCTCGGAGAACACCACGGCATCCATCTTTCCGTGGTGGTCTTCGATGGTGAGCATGGCCATCTTTTGACCTGGGTTGCGGCCGCTTCTGGTCCGCACGACGCGCAGGTTGGTGATCATCGCACCGACGATGATTTCGCTCTTGCCTGGCAGCTCCTGGGCCTGGGCGAGGTTGGCGCTCGAGAAGTTCTCGAGCACGTCTTCGTGCTCATCCAGTGGATGCTTGCTGGCAAAGAACCCGAGGGCGGCCTTCTCGTGCTGCAACTGCTCGGCCGAACTCCAGGGCTCGACCTGGGGAAGCTCGGCGACCGCTTCTTCGGAGGTTTCATTGGCTGCGCCGCCGAACAGTGAGCTCTGGCCGCTGTCACGGTCGGCGGCGGCACGTTGGCCGTGTTTGACGACGCGTTCGAGGGCGGCGAAGAGGGTCGAGCGCATTTCCTCTCCGTGAATCGAGTCGAAGGCGCCGGCTTTCATCAGCGCCTCGACCGTCGACTTGTTGACCAGGCTCGGCGGCACGCGCTCGACGAAGTCGAAGATGCTTTGGAAGGGCCCGCCGGATTCGCGCGCTTCGAGAGTGGCCTCGACCGCCTTGGCGCCAACTCCCTTGATCGCGTCGAGGCCAAACCGGATATGGCCAGCCGAGGGTGTGACCTCTTCGCCGTCTTCGTAGACGACCTGGAAGCGATGTCGCGAAGTGTTGACGTCGGGTGGTTTGACCAGCGTGCCGCGCTCGCCGTTGGGCAACAGGACGCGCTTGCACTCGTCGAGGTAGGTGACCAGCTTGTCGGTGTTGTCGGATTCGAAGGTCAAGACCGCGGCCATGAACTGGACCGGGAAGTAGGTCTTGAGAAACGCCGTCTGGAAGGCGAGGATCGAATAGCCAACCGAGTGCGACTTGTTGAAGCCGTAGCCGGCGAACTTGAGGATGAGCTCGAACAGCTCCGCGGCTTTTCGACGTGCGAGGCCACGGGTTTCGGCGCCATCGAGGAAGCGGGCGCGGGCGGCGTTGATGGTCTCGTGCTTCTTTTTCGAGATCGCCTTGATCAGGCTGTAGGCCTCACGCAACGGGATGCCGCCGAGCTCGTGGGCGATCTGCATGACCTGTTCCTGGTACACCATGATGCCGTAGGTGTCTTCGGTGAAACGGTCGACGATCTCGTGCACCTTTGGCACTCGCGCCTCACCGTTCTTGCGCTTGCAGTAGTCGTCGATGAGGGCCATCGGTCCCGGCCGATAGAGAGCGTTGCCGGCGACCAGGTCTTCGAGCCGATCGGGACGCATCTTGAGCAGCAGGCTGCGCATACCGTCGGACTCGAACTGGAAGGTGCCGACCGTCTCGCCGCGCCGGTAGAGATCGAGCACCTTCGGATCGGTGAAGTCGATGCGGTCGAGATCGAGTGGATCGGGCGCGTTGGGCGGCAAAGGCACGGTATGGCCGAGTGCTCTCTGGACCTGCTCCTCGGAGAGCGTCTCGCGCACCAGTGCGCGCGCCCGTTCGACGACCGAAAGGGTCTTGAGCCCCAGGAAGTCCATCTTGAGCAGGCCCATGGACTCGACGGTGGGCCCGTCCCACTGTGTCACCAGGATGTCCTTGGGACCGCTGTCGCGATTCTTCTTGTCGCTCTTCTTGGTGCCCTGCTTCGAGATCGCTAGCGGAACCAGGTTGTCGAGGGGTTGGGTGGCGAGCACCACACCGGCGGCATGCACGCCGCTATGACGGGTAATGCCCTCTAGAGCCTGCGCGGTGTCGATGACCGACTTGACATGCGGATCGCGGCAGAGGCTCTCGAGCTCGGGTTCCTGACCGAGCGCATCTTGGATGGTGATGCCGAGCTGGTCGCCAATCAGTTTGCAGATCTTGTCGACGTCAGGCAGCGGCAGGTTGAGGACTCGACCGACATCGCGCACCGCAGCGCGCGCCTTCATCGTTCCAAAGGTGATGATCTGGGCGACGTAGCCGTACTTCTCGCGCACGTAGTCGAGGATCTCGGCGCGGCCGTCTTGACACAGGTCGATATCGATATCGGGATACTCCGACCGATCGGGATCGGTGAAGCGCTCGAAGAGGAGGCCGTACTGCACCGGGCAGGCGTTCGAAAGACCGAGGCAGTAGCCGACCATCGTGCCAACACCGGAGCCACGGGCCATCGCTGGAATACCACGGTTGCGTGCCTCGTTGACGAAATCCCAGACGATCAGGAAGTAGGCGCTGATGTGCTTGGAGGACAGGACCCCGAGCTCGCGTTCGAGGCGCTGGCGGTGCGCCTCGGTAACACCCTCGTCGCCATAGCGCCACACCAGGCCAGCCTCGGCGAGCTCGCGCAGGGCTGCGTCGCAGCGTTCTTCACGTTCTTCGTGGGTGAGCTCACCGGCGGTGGTCGAATCGACCGGAACCAGACGGTAGGTCGACGAGAATCGCCGGTGCCACTCGGGTGAGCCCCGCGGCGCTTCCTCGATCGGAGCTGGTGGGTCGAGACGCTCGATGCCGACCACCGGTGCATGATTGGTCTCGAAGTCGAGCTCGACGTTACAGCGATCGGCGATTCGGCGGGTATTGATGAGCGCCTCGGGATGGTCCTTGAAGATCTCAGCCATCGCCTGGGGGCCTTTGACCCACAGGTCTCGCGGGTAGCGCAGGCGCTCGGCGTCGTCTTTGAGCTTGCCGGTCGACACACAGACGAGAGTGTCGTGGGTGTCCCAGTCTTCAGCGCGCAGGAAATGGGCGTCGTTGTCGCACACCAACGGCAGCGACAACTCTTCGCTCATTCGTGCCAGGTGTGGGTTGATCTCGTCCTGCTCGCGCGTTCCGTGGCGCTGCAACTCGAGAAAGAAGCGCGGCTCGCCCTTTTCGTTGGGCCCGAAGAGCTCGGCGTGCCAGCGCGCCTCGGCAAGTGCGCGCTCGTAGTAGTGGTCTTCACCCTTTTCGACGTACTGGCGAAGCCAGTAGGCGATTGACGAGCCAAGGTGTCCGTTGATTGCGATCAGACCCTCGCCCCAGGCGGTGAGAGTCTCCTTGTCCATTCGGGGTTTGTAGTAGAAGCCCTCGATGTAGGAGTCGCTGGTGAGTTTGAGCAGGTTCTGGTAGCCGGTTTGATTCTCAGCCAACAGCACGAGGTGAAAACCACCGTCGGAGACGCCCTGGGTCTCCTTGAATCGACGATCAGACTGTTCGCGCACGACGTCGGGCGCCACGTAGGCTTCGATTCCCAGGATGGGCTTGATGCCCTTCTTCGTGCAGGCGCGGTAAAAGGAAACGGCTCCGAACATATTGCCGTGATCGGTCAGCGCTACCGCATCCATGCCGAGTTCGGCCACCTTGTCGACCAGATCTCCGATGCGGTTGCCGCCATCGAGAAGCGAGTACTCAGAGTGCAGATGCAGGTGGGTGAAGCCGGCGCGCTCGATGGCTTCCTGGGTGTTCTCGGTCAGATCGGTCATGTCGGGTTGTTCATATCAGTCAGCCTGAGCGGTCGGCCTGGGAAGTGGGCCTGGGGCCAGGAACGGCGTCGGTACCGCTACCCCCAGGTTACCCTTCTGCCGGTTCCGGCCGGCGCGCGGATGCCGGCCTGAAGGCCACCACTCGTTCGCCATCGGTTTCGAGGTAGGGGCCGCCGATCAGATCGATGCAATACGGAATCGCCGGGAAGACCGCGTCCAGACACTCGGCGATCGCCTTCGGTGCCCCAGGGAGGTTGACGACCAGACCAGCGCCCGCCGCGCCGTCGGCGGTTCGGTCACGGACGGCGGCGGTCTGACGGGAGAGAATGGCGGTTGCCACCTTGGCGAGCGAAACCTGGCGCATGAGCTCACCAAAGCCCGGCATCTCGCGGTCACAAACCGCCAGGGTCGCCTCCGGCGTGACATCGCGCGGGGCAGGCCCGGTGCCGCCGGTGGTCACTACCAGGCAGCACCCGTCGCGATCGATCAGCTGGACGAGCGCCTCTTCGATCAGCGATCGATCGTCGGAAACGACGCGTGCACAGACGTCGAACGGCGGGCGCACCACGCTGTCGAAGTACGCCTGCACGGCGGGGCCGCCACGGTCTTCATACTCGCCGCGCGCGGCGCGGTCCGAAACCGTCAGCACCCCCAGTCGCGGATCACCACGGTGCTCACTCACAGAGCGCTCGCTCGGCCTGGTCGGTTGATGTTCGAACCCTGGGAACTCACGGCTCGTCTAGTTTTTCAGAGCATAGCCTCCGCGGTAGGTCAAGAGGTGGTGACACGCGATTCGAACGATCGTCGACGCGCAACACAGAGAGCGCAACGCGCGGTGCAGCCGCAAGGAGAGCGGGCCGATTTCTCGGAAAACACGTGGACTCGCATCGACTGACCGACCGGTCGGGTTGCGCTAACCTCGACTCCCGCCCTTCAAGACGAGACGCGCTCATGAGACACCCCGACAGAACACCCTCCCCCACGACACATCGCCCCCTGCTCTCGACCTTCACCGTCGCTCTGGCGATCGTCCTGGTGGCCTCCTTCAGCCTTGGCCCAGGCTCCGATCCGGCGGTGGGCCACACCCGGATCACGACCGACATCACCTTTGGCGACGAGGTGCGCACCATCCTGCGGCGGCATTGCATGCGTTGCCACAGCGCTGGCGGAATTGCACCGGGGTTCATCGACCTGACCACCTACGGCACCGACAAAGCACCCGGAGCGCGGGCATGGGCAACCGCAATCGAAGAAGAACTGCTGACCGGCCGCATGCCGCCCTGGACCGCCGATCCCCGCTACGACGCCTACAGCAACACTCGGCTGATGACGCAGCTCGAAAAGGACATGCTGGTGGCCTGGGTCGAAGGAGGTGCTCCGCAGGGACCGCGCCGCGACCTGCCACCGCCGGCCGAGTTCGGAATCGAAGAGTGGGAGCTGGGACCGCCCGATCTGGTGGTCGAGCTGCCCGAGGCGTTCGTGCTGCCGGCCGGCGAGAAAACAGGCCTCGCCCAGACCAGCGTCGAGCTCGAGCTGGCACCCGAGCTCGCCGAGGACGGCACCTGGATCACCGGCTTCGAGTTCCGCACCGACGCGCCCCAGAGCGTTGCCCGCATGAGTGCCTTCCTGGTCGACGACCACTTGCCACCGGAGGAGCTCGAGCTCGAGGTCCAGGTGCCCTACGATCCGTTCCGCGACGAAGACGCCGAAGAGCCCACGCGCCTGCGCCAGTCGCCGCAGGGTCGCCGCTTTCTCGGTCAGTGGGTGCGGGGCGACGCACCGGTGCTCTTGCCAGACGGTGCGGGGAAACGCCTGCGCTCTGGAACGAGGGTCGAACTGGTCATCGAGTACGACCGCGCGCCCTGGGCTCCGCAGGGCGAAGTGCGCGACCGCAGTCGGGTTGGCTTGTTCTTCAAGTCTGCAGACGAGGAGATCGAGAAGCTCGTCGAACAGGGCGCATTGGAAGCAGTCGCTGGAGGCGAGCGTCAATCGGCACCTGTGGTCCGAAAGAGAAAGAGAATTCGCTGGGGGCGTGGCGCAAAGGCCGCCGTCCCTGCTCCAGGTCCCACCGGTCTTGCCCTGGTCGCCGCTACAACTCTCACCGAGAATGTGCGCCTGGTCGGCATCCAACCCGCAATGTCCAGCGGCACCGAGGCGTTCGAAATCCGCGCCAGCTATCCCGACGGCCGCCGCGTGACTCTGGTCTACGTCCCCGAGTACCGGCCGGAGTACCCGAGCTCGTACTGGCTCAACGACGAGCTGGCGGCACCTGCCGGAACCAGAATCGAGCTCTTGATGCGACGCGCCGCAGACTCGCCAGACCAGGGCCCGACGGGCGAGCCCAGGGTCTGGATCGACTGGGTACTCGACGACCACCTGGTGCTGCCTGAGGTCTTCGTACCGCGAGAAGGCCCCGAGTCCGAGGGCAAAGTGATGGGCAACCTCTTCACCACCGCCGATGGTGACAGCGCTGGCTCCCCAGGAGCTCCAGCTCCTACCGCCAACGACCCCAACGCCGCGGCACACATGGATCACACGCCGCTGCACGGCGGGCAGTTCTTCATGGCCTCGAATCAGTACCACCATATCGAGGGCAGTCTGCCCATCGAAGGGGAGTTCCGGGTCTACGTCTACGACGACTTCAAGAAGCCGATCGATCCGCGCAACTTCGCTGGCGATCTGGTTTTCGAAGACTACGACCCAGAGAGCGGCGACTTCTCCGAAGAACGGTTCCCGCTCGAAGCGATCCCGGGGACGGACTACCTGGTGGCGCGCTTCCCGTGGGGCGACGAGGTGGAAGGCGGGAAGAAGTTTCCGATCGAAATGTTTGCCGCACTCGACCTGGCCGGCAAGAACAACCGCTACGACTTCTACTTCGATGCCCTCACCGAGGAGCCGGCCTACGTGCCGAGGACGCGCGCCGCCGGCTCCGCGGCTCACAGTCATGAGCGTCCACCCTTGACCATTCCCTCGACTCCCGACGGCATCGTCTCCGAGCTCGTCGTGCGCCGCAATCGCGTCCAGCAACAGATCGACGACGCCATCTGGCCTTCGCTCTATGTACCGGCGTTCGATGCCCGCGACCTGGCAGAGGCACTCCTCGGTCGCATGGAGGGGTTCGACGCCCGCGAGCGTGGGGCTGCACGACGCGCCATCACTCTCATCCTGCAGGGCGCCGCCGATCTCGATCGCGCTGGTGACCTGGAAGATGCCGCCCGCGCCCGACGTGCCTTCGAGCGCTTCAACGAAGGCGTGCGCACCCTCGAGGGACTCGGGCAGCGCTGACAGGCAGCACTCTGGCTGCGCCCGCGGGCCTCGCTGCTACTCGTTGCGCAGCGTCTGCTGTACGTCGATCCGCGCTGCTCGCCAGGCCGGCGCTAGAAGCGCCAGCGAAGCAACCGCTAGAAGGGCGACGGGCACCGTCGTCCACACCAACGGGTCGAACGGATCGACCTCGTAGAGCTGACTGGCCACCAGCCGCGTGCCCACCGCGGCGATCGCCAGGCCGATGGCTGCACCGAAAAGCGCCAGCTTCAGACCACCGGCCAAAACCAGCTGGATGACACTCGAAACCTGGGCACCGAGAGCCAAGCGGATTCCGAGCTCCCGCCGCTGTTGTTGCACGCCGTGTGAGATCACTCCATAGAGCCCGATGGCTGCTAAAAGAAGGGCAACTGCGGCGAAGATCGCCAACATCCCGGCAAGCAGGGACTCGGTGGCCGACGCCTGGCCGACCAACTCGTCGAGGGTGGTGACCTCAGCAACGGCGAGATTGGGGTCGAGTTCAGCAACCGCCGCACGCACATCGTGAGCCCTCGAAAGTGGTGCTTTGTCGCTTCGCAGGATCACATAGGGCGCACCGAAGGGACTCTGTTGGTAGGGAATGTAGACGGCAGGGCGCGCCGGCTCGACGAGACCGAAGTGCCGGGTATCGGCAACCACGCCAACGATCTCACGCCAGCGAACGGTGGCGTTCATGTTGATGCGCTTACCGAGTGCCGACTCCTCGCCGAAATATCGCTTGGCGGTCGCCTCATTGACTACTAGCACGTCTGGCGCCCCCTCGCGATCGGAAGCCGAAAAGGTGCGCCCAGAGAGGAGCGGGATGCCCATCGTCTTGAAGTAGCCGTCGTCGACCGAGCGCACCCATCCGAACGGCTGGTCGGCGGGCTCGGGTTCTGCCGCACCCTCGATCTGGTAGCTCGTGTCACCGTCGTTCCCGGCCAGAGGCGGGGCGTTGGTGTGTGCGACGCCTACGACCCCCGGTAACGAGCGCAAGCGCTCGAGAAGCTGGTCTGAGAAGTCAAAGCGCGCCGCGCGTTCGTTGTAGACGTCGCCGGTCAAGGCGATGCGTGCAACTAGAGCGTTCTCGCTTTGAAAGCCGAGATCGAGCGACCAGAGTTTGGCCAGACTGCGACCGATCAATCCGGCACCGATCAAGAGCACAACCGCCAGGGCCACCTCGGCAACCACAAGGAGCGCACGAGTCCGCCGTGCTGCCGGCCCGGCAGACGCCCGGCCGGTGGCCGAGGCAACACCCGAGTCACCGGCGCGGATCCTGAGGCCTGACGCCTCGAGCGCCGGCAAAACACCGAAGGTAACCGCCGTCAGTATCGTTACAACGCTTGCGGCTACAAGAGTCGGTAGGTCAATGCCAGCTTCTAGGAGGCGGGGCACCGAATCTCCCGCCGCTCTTCGCACCGCCTCGAGGCCAGCGAAGGCCAGGCCGATGCCGCCGACTCCGCCGAGCAAGGCCAGGACCAAACTCTCGACGAAAAACGACTGCACCAGCTGCCCGCGTCGGGCACCGAGCGCCAGGCGCACGGCGATCTCACGCCGGCGCGCCAGGGTGCGAGCCAACTGCACACCAGCGACGTTGGCGCAGGCGATCAGGAGCAAGACGGCGACCGCTCCGAGAAGCAGAAGAAGCGGCGTGCGCACGTTGCCGGTCACGCGATCGGCTAAGGGAATCACCCGAATGCCATGTCCGACATTGGTGTCGGGGTGCGCTTGTTCGAGGGCGCTCGCGATGGTCGCCAGCTCGGCCTGGGCCTCAGAAGTCGTTCTACTAGGTGCAAGTCTCCCCACCACCCGTAAGGTCACACAGTTGCGGCCACAGGAGTTGCTTTCGTCGATCTGGAGCGGCGCCAGCACATCGGGCGGACCAACGAAGGGTAAGTCGAGGTCAGGCGACAGGACCCCGACGATTGTCCAGACCTGGTTGTCGAGCCGGAATGACTTGCCGACGATGTCGGTCTGGCCGCCGAAGCGACGATGCCAAAAGCTATGCCCGATCAGGACGACCCTTTCCCCATCTGCTCTGTCGACCGATTCATCGAATGAGGTGCCGAGCTGGGGAGGACGCCCCAAGACCTCGAGCACGTTCCAGCTCGCCTGCCCGCCAGAGAGCTGTTCCGGCGGCTCGCCGTCGCGACCGGCAACCGTTGGTCGCCATCCACCGATTGCCGCCATCTCGGTGACCGTCTTCGAAGACCGTCGCCAATCGGCGAAGTTGTCCCACGACGCCCACTCGTCACTCGGGCCGTCGATCCGCGTCAGGTCCTGCCACACCGTGACCAGACGAGCCGGTTCTTCATAGGGCAAAGGGCGCACCACTACTGCCCAGACGACCCCGAAGATCGTCGTGACCGCGCCGATACCGAGCGCTAGAGTGACTGCTACTACCAGCGTCGTGAGCGGTTGGCGGACAGCCATGCGAAGGGCCTGGCGAAGGTCGCCACGCAGGTTACTCATGCTCCGAACTCCGACCCTGTTGATTCCCACATTGTGTCGTATCCATTGCCGGTACGCGGTGGGTCGACAGGAGTTGCGACAAAGGAGCACGCGTTGACTCGCCTCCGGGTATTTCGTCCCTAGGCCACCTGCGAGTACCATGCCCCGGCGCGGTCAGCTCTTCTTGCGGGGCGGACCGGGAGAGTCATGATCACGGCCGTGCCAAGCAACACCAACGAAGCCACAGCGACCCCCCACCGGCGGCGACTTCCGCTGGCGATCAAGATCGGCTTTTCGATCTTCATCGCCATTTTCGTTCCGGTCTATTGGCGCGAGTACGGGCCTGCGAACTTCTTGTGGTTGTGCGACCTCGGAAATTTCATCCTGCTGGTGGCGCTGTGGCGCGAGAGCGCGCTCTTGGTTTCGTCGCAGGCGGTGGGCGTGCTGGTCGTTCAGACCTTGTGGTGCGCCGACTTTTTGGGTGGTTTGCTGTTCGGGGTACACCCCTTCGGGGGCACGCAGTACATGTGGAGCGAGGAGATCCCGATCGCCATCCGGTCCATTTCTTTGTTCCACTTCGCCGTTCCTCCCCTACTTGTTTTCGCGGTTAAACGCCTGGGCTACGACCGGCGCGGCCTGGCTCTGCAGGCTGTGCTGTGCTGGCTCGTCTTGCCCGTCTCGTTCTTCTTCACCGACCCAGGTCGCAACCTCAACTGGGTGTGGCGGCCGTTCGAGCGCGAGCAGTCGTTCTTGCCTCCGCTGCCCTACCTCTTCACGCTCATGCTGGCCTATGTCGTGGTGTTGTACATCCCCACCCACCTGGCCCTCGATCGGATGTTCGGGCGCCAGCGCCAGGCGTAGGTAGGCGAACGTCAGTCCCAGAAGCCGAGGTCACCGCTCTCGAAGTCGTCGGCGAAGAGAGTTTCTCCAACCCGGAAACGGCGATCCACCCGGGTGATGTTGCCCTGGTTGTCACGGACTTCGACGAGCACGTGCGACTCGCCCAGGGACCTCGGCTGGTCGAGGGAGATCTCCCAAACCCCGCCGGCTCCGGCAACCGCCAGATCCGCCAGCTCGGCGAAAGCACGGCGACCGCGCACCGGGAAGCTCGCCCGCACCGACAGTGCCCCCAGGTCGAGGCCCGAGTTGGCGTCGGCCAGGCCGAAGCGGATGGACTCGATCGGGTCGTTGTTACGGTTCGGACGGGGCTGGGAGATGTGGACCGTCGGCCGCAGATCATCGAGCAACCAACCGAACGCTTCGTTCGGAGTGCCGAAAGCGGTGTCGATGGGCGCTCCGAGGTCGATCCAGCGCGCCACCAGACGCCGCTCGTCGCGCGATAGCGCCGGAACGGCACTCCCAGGCGGCGGCATGCGGGTGCCGACAAAGTCGAGATCGGCGTCGTTGGGGTCCGTACCCGGAGGCAGCGTTGTCGCGTCTCCAGCAGCCGATTCGGTGGGATGATCCTCATTCGACCAGCCGTCGAGGCGTTCGCCAAAGATCTTCCACACAAACAAACTGCGACGACTCTGAAACTTGCGGATGTAGCGACTGGCGTTGGTCTGCCGCCAGGTGCGGTTGGCAATCACCGGCGGATAGCCGTTGGTGGCCTGTTCGTCGGCAGCCAGCCGGCGGTAGTCACCGGGCAACCCGTCTTCGACCGCTCTGTCGTCGAGAACCAGATTGCCGGGCGGGTCAGGGTTCGTCTGGGTGTGGCACACGATGCAACTGCGGGTGAGCAGGGGCCGAATATCGCGATAGAACTCGACGTCCCACACGCTTTGGTCGAGCACGTCGAGACTGGGCTCGCCACCTCTGGAACCAACGAGCGGAGTCTGTGTCACGAGGTCGGAAACGTCGAACCCCGGCTGGCCGGCGGCGGTGGTTTCGAACGCAAGCGGTGTCTGCGAGTGCGCGTGGCAGCCACCGCAGTCGACCCGCACTTCACCCGGTCGCACCTGGTGCCAGGTCTGCGCCATGTTGAGCACTCGGCCCTCGCGGTCGAGGGTCTGAAAGGTAAAGGGAGTGTCGGCCGGCACCTTGGCCAGGAAGCTGGTGTCGGGATTGCCCTCACTATCGAGCACCGGTTGTCCACCGGCGGTGGACTTGCGCACGGGAATCTCACCCAGAATGCGCAGGCGCTCGTTGGCGAAGCTCGCGAAGTGTCGACCGTGGTTCGGTCCGTAGCTGCGGTGGGTGTTGGGTTCCATCGCCACCAGGCGCACCGCCCAGATTTCATCGTCGCCATAGCGGCCGGCGTCAGCTCCCTGGGTGAACCAGTTGGGGCTCTGATTGTTCTCGCCGCTGTTGAACGCATCCAGCCCGTCGAAGTTGTCGGCCCAGGCGGGAACGAAGCCAGGAAACGACTCGCGCTTGTAGAGGCTCGAAGAGCCCACCAGGCCATAGGCGGTGCCAGCCGGCAGCTCCTCGTGCAACGTCCCGTCGTTGGGTAGCCAGGCGAGTTCGGCTGGCTCGTCGGTGCCATGAATCGCACTCCAGGGCACCACGGCACGCGGCCAGGCCTCGTTGTACTGCGCGCGGTCAACGACCAGCTCGAGCTCATCGGAGCTCCAGATCGGCGTCGCCCCGTCGATGAGATAGATGCCGGAGGCATAGCGCGGAGTGGCCACCGGACGATGGAGATCGTTGGCTGGCCCGGGTGTCCAGACCACTAGCAGGTCTCCGCCCGGAGCCGCCGAGGGGTGGGTGAACTTGCCAACGCGAGTCGAGCCGTCGGCGCCGACCGGCGCTGCCTCGTCGCCACCGTGAGTGAAGGGGGTGATCGAGTGCAGGCCCCAGGGTGTAAAGGGCATCTTGAAGGGATAGAGGAAACCGCCGCCGACAGTCTGCTCGATGTCGGGGTTCAGGTGATTGAACGGCGAACCAAAGCGCGGTGTGCCGTTGGGAATGTCGGTGGGCATCCGGTATAGGGCACCGAAGCCGTTGTTGTTGAGGTTGTAGTAGTCGACGACCACCAGATCGCCGCCCGACAGCTGGGTCATGAAGTGAAACGCCTGGCGCGCTCGAAACGCCGAGATCAACGGTTGCCAGTTGCGCCCATCGGGCTGGATCGCCCAGACCCCCCACAGTCGCCGATCGCGTAGGCCCTGGCTCTCGTGCGTCGAGTACATGAGCCGCCCGTCTTGCAGGATGGTTGGATGGAGTGCGCTCGAGATCGACATCGGCGCGATCGCCTCGAGGTTCTCGCCGTCTTCGTCCATGACGAAGAGCTGCATGGTCGGCGCGGTAAAGCCCCTCGGCGGATCGAACCCGTTGCGGTTGCTGGTAAAGGCAAGACGGCCGCCGGGGACCGGCATGGGCCCGAGATTGAGGATGCCGTAGCCCAACCGGTTGTACTCGGAGGAGGGATCGAGCGGGTTGCTCTCGTCCCAGTTGCCGGCCCCGGTGTTGGGGGTGAACTCGCCGTCGGTCAGTTGAGTGATCTGACGCGTTGCGAGATCGATACGGTAGATGTCAGCACCCAGATGCGGCAGGTCCTGGCGCTGGCCGTTGAGTGCGGAGTCGCGCAGGTCATGAAAGAGCGCGTAGAAGACAGACTTGCCGTCGAACGACACGACCGGATCGGTCACTGAGCCAACGCCGGCGTCGACCAGCACTTCTTCACTGCCGTCGGGATGGCGCAGCACCAGATCAGCCCCGACCTCGGCGCGTGCCGGGTGAAAGACCTCAGGCCAGAGGGTGTTGATCTCGTCGCCATGACGCGGTTGGCGCACATAAACGATGTCGTAGTCGACGACCTGCGCGGCAAGCGAGGAGGAGGCAAGGGCCCCGACAAGCATCATCAGAAGAAACAACCAGAGACCACGGCAGGACCGTTTCATAGAGCACTCCTCGGAACAGAACGAATCATCTATACAGAAAATCGAATTTCTCTACTATAGCCCGAAAAGCCCCAGCCTCCAGGCGCGAGACGAGGCGAGCCATCGGCTCGACGGATCCCCCGAGATACCTCGTGGCGAATGTTGCCAAGTGACCGGAAACGAGAGCCCTGCTTGGTCGACGCTTGCACCTATGCAAGACTTGCGTCATTCATTTGATCCCTTCCCTCCTCATGCCCCACAACCCAAACGCTCCCTCCTGTCGCCGCGGATCGGTCCGGCCTTGACTCCCCGCCGTCGCCTCTTCGTGAAGACCGGGTTCGCGCTGTTACCGCGCCTGGCGCGCCGCATGCTGCCCGTTCTCGGTGTGATCGCCGTGGCTACGGTGCTCGCTGCGCCGGCCTTTGGGCATGCTGAGGCCCGGGCGCTGATCGTCCGGCTCGACGCCGAGATCGTCCTGCGTCCTGATGACCCCTGGCTCTATTTGCGACGTGCGGCGCCACGAACTGAAATCGGCGAGCTGGCAGGAGCGCGACGCGACCTTCGGAGGAGCCGACGGGCGAGTTCTCGGCATCCCGAACGCACGCGAATCCTCTCTGCGATCTTCCTGCAGCGAGCGCGCATCGAGTTGCTCGCCGGTCGAAGTCGCGCCGCGGTGCGCGCCGCGCGACGCGCAGTCGCCAAGACTCCCGCGAGCTGGCCCGCTCGTGAGGTCCTGGCGCGTGCGCTGGCCGGGCGTGGTTGCCACCGGGCGGCGGCAGACCAGTGGCAGCAACTCGCAGAGCGACCCACTGCGACGCCCGAGTCGATCCTCGGCCTCGCGGACACGCTCGTCAGCGGAGAGCAGTTCGACCGCTCACTCAGAGTGCTCGACGCCGCCAGTGCGCGCTATCCCGCGCTGAGCGTGTTTGCCGAACGCGCCATCGCAATCGAACGTCGCCGTGGCCAGCCTGAGCGCGCGCTCGAACGGTTGGCGGAACTCGCGCGCTCGAACTCTCAGGGGGCGCGCTGGTGGCTCGCGCATGCCGCGCTGGCTCTCGAAATCGGCCAACCAAAGCGCGCACTCGGCTCGCTCGAGGCAGCACACGAGGTCCTTCGCGAGTTACCGCCGCGCCAGCGGCACACTGCCCGTACCGAAGAACAGAAGCGCCGACTTTCAGCCTTGACCATCCTCGCGACCGCATCTTCTGAGACCACACCTGAGGAATCGCCATGACCACTGCCCATCGATCGCCTACGCCCTCCTTTCAACCAGGTGTTCTGGTTCTCGCCCTCCTGGGGAGCGTGCTGGGGCTGACCACGGGCACGGCTCAGGCTGCTGTCGAAGTGCTGGTGCCAGCCGGTAGTTCGTGGCGCTATGTCGACGACGGCAACCAGCGCCCGAACTGGCAAGCGGTTGACTTCGACGACTCTTCGTGGGCGGCTGGAGGCGCGCAGCTCGGCTATGGCGATGGCGACGAGACGACCGTGGTCTCGCACGGCACCAGCTCTCAAGACAAGCACATGGTGACCTGGTTTCGGACCTCCTTCGATCTCGATGACCCCGACAACATCATCGCCCTCGAGCTGCGCCTGTTGCGAGACGACGGGGCGGCGGTCTATCTCAACGGCACCGAGATCAGGCGATCCAATCTGCCCTCGGGAACCTTGACCGCGACGACGCCCGCAGCCGGCACGGTTGGCGGGCACGCTGAGACCCAGTTTGAAACCACGGTGCTGGGAAGTGAGGCGCTGGGCCTCCTACGGAGTGGCAAGAACGTCATCGCAGTTTCGATACACCAGGTCGTTCGCACCAGCTCCGACATCAGCTTCGACCTCGAATTGCGCGCGACCGTCTTGCAAACTCAACCACCGACCGGTGACACAACCGTCACTGTCATCGGCAGGGGCGCTAGCTGGCGCTATCTGGACGACGGCATCGAGCGTCTCAACTGGCAGGCACCGTCGTTTGACGACTCGGGCTGGGCGAGCGGCCCGGCGCAACTCGGCTACGGCGATGGCGACGAAGCGACTGTGGTGTCGTTCGGCAACTCGCAGAACAAACACGTCGTCACCTGGCTGCGGCATTCTTTCTCGGTCGCAGACTCGGCCGATGTGGTGGCGATTGAGCTCGAGCTCCTGCGTGACGATGCTGCCGCTATCTATCTGAACGGCACCGAGATCGCACGCTCGAACCTACCCGGTGGAACCCTGACTTCCGGTACCAAGGCGGCATCGACCGTCGCGGGGTCGGCAGAGCGCGAGTTCAACCGCGCCGCTCTGGTCGCTGGCGCTCACGACCTGCTCACCGACGGCCAGAACGTCCTGGCCGTCTCCGTCCACCAGGCGTCGACCCTGAGCTCCGATCTCAGCTTCGATCTGAGCCTCGACCTGGTCTACGACGCGGACCCACCGGAGCCACCCACGACCCCAACCGGCGACGTCACCTGGATCCCGCAAGGGGCGACCTGGCGCTACTGGGACCGAGGCACGCTGCCGGTGGGCTTTGCCTCCCCGTCGTTCGACGACTCCTCGTGGGAGAGCGGCCCGGCGCAACTCGGCTACGGCGATGGCGATGAGGCAACCCGAATCGACTTTGGCAGTGCCCTGAACCGTCACATCACCACCTGGTTCCGACGCGCGTTCACCGTCGAGGCAGCAAACGCCGTCACCGACCTCTCGCTGCGCCTCTTGCGCGACGACGGTGCGGCGGTCTATCTCAATGGCACCGAGATCCTACGCTCGAACCTGCCGAGCGGAGAGCTCGGCGACAGCACCAAGGCGCCTTTGACGATCGCCGGGAGCGACGAAAGAGCGTTCACTCAGCAGGGGCTCACTGCGTCGGTCAAGTCTCTCCTGGTCGAAGGTCGGAACGTCCTGGCGGTTTCGCTACACCAGGCCTCGACTCTCAGTTCCGATCTCAGCTTCGACCTCGAGCTCGTCGGTACCTACGACGGCACCACGCCTCCGGTCTCGCCCTCGCCGGCTGCCGAAGTCACGTTGATTCCCAAAGACTCGGTCTGGCACTACTGGGACCGCGGTTCGGAGCCCGGTGGTTTCGCCAGTCCCTCGTTTGATGACTCGTCGTGGCCGGCCGGGCCGGGGCCCCTCGGCTATGGCGACGGCGACGAGTCGACCGTCATCTCCTTCGGTCCCGACCCTGGCAACAAGTTCGTCACCGCCTGGTTTCGCAAGCAGTTCCAGGTCAGTGACGCGGCGTCGTTCGAACGCCTCGACCTGCGTCCGATCATCGACGACGGCGCGGTGTTCTACCTCAACGGTCAGGAAGTCTTCCGCCTCCACATGCCCGACGGAGCGATCCATCCACAGACCCGCGCCACCAACACCGTCGGCGGCGTCGGCGAGGGACATCGCCACAACCTGTCGCTCGACCCTGCCCTCATCGTCGACGGTGAGAACACACTCGCGGTCGAGGTCCATCAGGCGTCGAGCGCCAGCTCGGACATGAGCTTCGACGCCGAGCTCCTGGCGTCCACCTCACGAACCCGCGTCACCCGCGGTCCCTACCTGCAGATGCTGGGGGAAGACTCGGTCGTCGTCCGCTGGCGCACCGACCGCCCCGCCGAATCGCGAGTCTTCGTCGGCCCGCCCGGCGAGGACTTCGACCGCGCCGTTGTAGACAGTTCCAACACCACCGAACACGCGGTGCTGGTGGACGGCCTCTCACCTTCCACCGCATTCGCGTACGGCGTTGGCACCGGCGGCGAGGTCCTCAAGGGTGGTCCGGATCACACCTTCGAAACGGCACCCGTGCGAGGCGCTAGCGACCCGATGCGCGTCTGGGTCCTCGGCGACTCGGGAGCGCCCAACGAACGTGCCATTCCGGTGCGCAACGCGTTCCGAAACTTCGCCGCGTCCGAGCCACCAGACCTGGTGCTCATGCTGGGCGACAACGCCTACGGTCTCGGCAAAGATGAGGAGTACCAGGCCTCGGTGTTCGACATGTACACCGACGAGCTCGCTCACATTCCGTTCTGGCCGACCTTCGGCAACCACGATGCCGACAGCGCCAGTTCAGGAACCGAGAGCGGTCCCTACTACGACATCTTCAGCCTGCCGCGCCAGGCCGAGCTCGGCGGCGTGGCCTCGGGCACCGAGGCCTACTACTCCTTCGATCGCGGCAACGTGCACTTCGTCGTGCTCGACTCGCAAGACAGCGACCGCTCAGCCAACGGCGCCATGATGTCGTGGCTCGAAGACGATCTCTCGGCGACATCGGCGCAGTGGATCGTGGCGTTCTGGCACCACCCACCGTACGGCGGCGGCTCCCACCACCCGGACTTCGACGAGCGGTTGGTTGAAATGCGCGCCAACGCCCTGCCGATTCTCGAAGACCACGCCGTCGACCTGGTGTTGACCGGCCACAACCACGCCTACGAGCGCAGCCGGCTGCTTGACGGCCACTACGGCCCGAGCGGTTCGCTCCTCCAGTCGATGATTCTCGACTCTGGCGATGGCCGCCCGGGTGGCGATGGCGCGTACCGAAAGCGCACCAACCCGACTCCCCACGACGGAGCGGTTTACGTTGTCGCTGGTTCCTCGAGTCGTGTCCAGGCCGGCGCCCTGCGCTCTTCGCCTTTGATGGTGGTTCAGGAACTGGTCCATGGCTCGGCGGTGCTCGACTTCGCCGGCAACCGGCTCGACGTGACCTTCGTCACCGACACTGGCTCGGTGCTCGACAACTTCACGATTCGAAAGGTGAACTAGAGCCGAGCAGGGCACCCCGCGCAGCCACCATCCGACTAGGCGAACATTCCGCGCAGCCGTGGCAGCGTGGCCTCGACCCCATCGCGGCACAAAAAGGGCAGACAAGACCGACGTATCCGAAGTGCCACACAGTTAGTCCTCGGTGAACTCCTTGCGCAGCTCTTTCCAGTTGTAGATCTCACCGTTGTAGACCAGAACGCCGCGCGGTCCGACGAAGGGCTGGTGCGAAGCAGAACTCGGATCGAGCAGCGACAGCCTGTTGTGAGCACAGCCGAAGAACCCAGCGGCGTGGACGCCGAGATGGGAGGGCCCACGGTGAACCATGGATCCGGCCATCGCCGCAAGGTTGGCCGGATCTACCCGCTGGTCTCGTGGCTTTAGAAGAGCGGAGATTCCACACATGAGCTTCGGGCTGTTCCGTAGTCAGTCGAAAGACTCAGGAATTGCGAAGACCCGCCAGAAGATACGTCATCTCGGAGAGGCTCGCCGCTTCGGTGCCTTCACCGCCGCTGGTCACCACGAGCCACCCACCCGGTTTGCTGGATTCGCCTGCCGCGATGGCGCGAACCGTCGCGATCGGCGGCGAGCGAGCTGAGGTCTTCTGATGCGCTTGGAAGCCGGCGGCGCCGATCGCGCGCTCCACCCAGGGCCTCGCTGGCCCCGTGACCTCGCAGATGACGACAGGTCCGCTGCACCCTCTCTTCAGCCGACCCGTTCCAGGCTCGAAGTGGCGTGGGTCCTCGTCTCCCAGAAACAGCTCTTCGAAGGCTCCCTCTAGACCGAGATCATACGGACCACCGACTCTCACCGCACCGGCTTCCGGCACCAGCCAGAGTTCGTCGGCGATCGCCAGCGCGAGGTCGAGCTGGTGGGTAGCCAGACATACAGCGCGGCCAGCGTCCGCCAACTCGCGCAGGAGCTGCCCGATCCATTCCTGGTTCGGCGGATCGAGGAAGGCGGTCGGCTCGTCGGCAAGCAGGATGGGTGTCTCCTGGGCCAGGGCGCGGGCGATCAAAACCCGCTGGCGCTCGCCGTCTGAAAGGGTCGAGACCCGACGCGGGCCGAGTCTGTGCGCCTCGACCGTCGCCAGCGCGGCCTCAACGACCTCGAGATCCGCAGCCGTCATCTTCGTGCCCCAGCCGAGGTAGGGCAGTCTTCCCAGGCCAACGAGTTCTTGAACCGTCATGGCGCCCACCTGGATGCGATCGGTGAGAACCGCCGCAAGGTGTTGCGCCCGACGCTCGAGCGTACAATCGAAGAGCGCTTCACCCCCGAGCAGCACCTCCCCCGACAGTGGCGCCAGGATCCCAGCGAGGGTTCGCAGGAGAGTCGTCTTGCCAGCGCCGTTGGGACCGAGAATCGCAACCAGCCGGCCTGGGCGAAGCGTCACGGAGAGCCCTCCGACGACTGGCCGCTGCTCTTCTCTTCCAACGCGGTGACCAGCCACCAGGCGGCGAGCTTCGAGGGGCATCGCGCGCTCGGACCAACCGGTCATGGCATTAGCTCCGAACGCAGCCGCAGGAGGACCCAGAAAACAACTGGTCCACCCACCAGTGCGGCGGCCGCCTGAACCGGCAATGCGACGCCTGAGGCCGGAGCTTCGGCGAGAAGGCCGCAAGCGAGTCCGAATGCGGCCCCCAGAACGAGCGTCGCCGGCACCAGCGCGCGGTGCCGTTGGCTTGCGGTCACGGCACGCGCGGTGTGCGGGATCGCGATGCCGAGAAAGCCGATGGGGCCGGCAAAGGCAACCGCGCCGGCAGCGAGCAGGGATGCACTCGAGAGAATCAACAGGCGCGCCCGTTTCGTGTCGACCCCGAGAGTCTCGGCGTAGCTTTCGCCGAGCAAAAGGGCATCGAGCGATCTGATCGCGATCACCGCCAGCACCAGGCCAATGACAACGACCATGGCCAGCAGAAGAGTGTCTTCGAGCGTCGTGCGCGCGAAGCTACCGAACCCCCACTCGACGAAGGCCCGGGTGCGCTCGCGGTCGGCCAGATAGACCAGCGTCGTCACCACCGCACCGAGCACCGCCGAGAGCACCACGCCGAGGACCAGCAGCACCACGGCATCCCGCACCCGATAGGCCATGCGCAGCATCACCGCCACGACCAGCATAGCGCCGAGCGTTGCCGCACCGACCACGCCGAGAGTGCCGAAGAGACCTGGTATGCCAAACAGCGTGCCTGCCCCACCGCCGGCCAGCACCGCAACCGCCACCCCGAGACTGGCACCCGAACTCACCCCGAGAATCCAGGGGTCGGCGAGAGCGTTACGGAACACGGCCTGCATCTGGAGGCCTGAGAGCCCGAGGGCGACGCCAACCAGAAGAGCCGTCAGCGCCCGCGGCAGCCGAAGCTCGAGAAGCACCGTGCGCGCGACCTCGCTTCCGCCACCTGAGAACACCGCCAGGATCTCCTGCAGTGGCAGCTCGGCGGGGCCGAGGGCGAGTGTCAGCAGGAACAACCCCAACGACAAGAGGCCACCGCCCAGCAGGACTCGGGCGCCCCTCCAGCGACTCGCTTGAATGGATGAACTCACGGCGCCGCAGCCTATCGGTTCGCCAGTCGCCAACTGGCACGTCACCCGAGACTGAAGGCGTGCTGGCCGCTGTTCCTGGCGACCGACTACAATCCAGGCTTCCTACCTCGCCGGACTGCGCCGGCGTACCACCCTTCTCCCGCTACAACCAGGAAACGCACTCGGCGTTGCCCCAGGAGCACGCTTGAGGACCGCCTCGGCTTCTATGCACGACGATCCCATTCTGCTGTTTCTCATCCAGGTCCTGGTGGTCCTGGCGCTTGCGCGCTTCCTCGGCGAGGTGTTTCGCAAGTTCAAGCAGCCGCCGCTAGCGGGCGAGATCCTGGCCGGCGTTCTACTCGGGCAGACCGTGCTCGGCAACCTGGCCCCCGGACTCTTCCACTCGCTCTTCCCGCACGAAGAACTGTCGCTGGCAATGTACGGAGTGGTCTCCGAGATCGGGATCCTCTTTCTGCTGCTGGTCGTAGGCCTCGAAGTGCACGTTGGTTCGGCGTGGAAGATGCGCAACCAGACGTTTACCGTCGCGGTCATGGGCGTCATGGTACCCCTGGTGTTGGGGTCTGGAGTTGCCTGGCTCGCCTATGACCAATGGGTCGAGGTGCCGACGCCGAGGTTGGCGTTCGCGCTTCTTGTAGGGGCTGGCGTTTCAATCACCGCGATCACCGTTGTCGCACGGCTGCTGTTCGACCTCAAGATCATCAAGTCGGACCTCGGCCTGTTTCTGATCTCTGCAATGGCGCTCAACGAGCTCCTCGGGTGGGTTGTGCTGGCGGTAGTACTCGGCCTGGTCAATGCCGGATCTGCCGGCGGCGGTATCGACTTCACCAGTCTCGGCGGCACGATGGCGGGTGTGCTCGGATTCGCCGCCTTCGCGCTCACCGTCGGGCGCCATCTCACCACCAGCGCACTGGTATGGATGCGGCGAGTGGGGCTACCGAGCCCGGCGACGCCGTTGTCGTTCGTGGTGTGTATTGGCCTCGCGGGTGGCGCGATCACCGGCGCGCTCGGTGTGCACCCGGTGTTCGGGTTCCTATTAGCCGGCATGATGGCCGGCGATCCCGAGGCGCTTTCCGAACACACGCGTTCGATCATCGGCCAGATGGTTGAATCGATCTTCGTTCCCCTCTTTTTCGCCGGCATCTGCCTGCATGTCGACTTTGCCAGCACCTTCAACCTCGTGCTGGTTCTCGCGGTGACGGCGCTTTCAATCGGTGGCAAGTTCGTCGGCGCGTGGTTGGGCACTCTGATGGTGACGATGCCGAGCGAAGACCGACTACCGGTGGCGATTGCGCACGTCCCTGGCGGGCCGATGGGGGTGTTGCTCGCCAGCGTTGCGATGGAAGCGGAGGTGATCGGGCCGCGCATGTTCGTTGCGCTGGTGATCGCTTCGATTCTCTCGGCCCTTGTCGTCGGCCCGCTCTTTACCTGGCGTCTCCACAAGAACGAGTCCGGCGACGTGATTGGACACTTCGCGCGTAACCGATTCCATTTCGACCTCGACGTCGAAACGCGAGAGGACGCAATCCAGCTGCTCGCCGCGGTGGCCGCAGACGCCACGCCGAGCTTCGATGCCGATGAGGTGCGCGAAGCAGTCAGGATCCGCGAGGGCACCTGGGGCACCGGCATCGGCAACGGGATTGCCGTTCCGCATGCGCGGCTGCCCGACCTCGCCCAGCCGATCGTGGCCGTCGGGGTCTCGAAGCAAGGGATCGAGTGGGACGCCGTCGATGACCGACCGGTCCACCTGGTGTTCGCGATTCTGACCTCTGACACCGAGCACGATTTCCAGCTCGAGATCCTGTCGCAGATCGCGCGCTCCTTCCGGGAGCCCGAGGCTGTTCGCCAGCTGGTCGATGCGAGTGACGTTGAGGTGGCCTGGGCGCGAATGCGCGCAGCGCTCCTGGGCCAGTAGGACTCGGGGCGTGCTCCGGGGAGGGTAGGGGGCCGGCCGCAAACAGTCTGAGGATCCTGAAGTTGCCGCCGCGCAGGCTGGTGCGCCCACCGGCGCGCGGCGCGTGGAATGTCCAGGCGCGCCAAGGTGGCGCAGGGTTGCGACGGTGGCGCACGGTAGCGACCGCACGTTCTTGCACCTCTGAAACTTTGTTTTTCTAGGATTTCATAATAAAATCGGGATTCCCACCACGGCCCAGGAGATGGCAATGCACCCCCCCACCCCGAGACCAGAGTCGCCAACCCGCAACCTCAACCGGAGCCTCCTCTCCCCCTGGTGGTGCATGGCACTCACCGGGTGTCTTCTCGCTCTCACCTCACCTGGCTGGGCTGAAACTCTCACGGTCGGTTCTGGCATGACGTGCGATCACTCCACGCTGGCTGCTGCCGTGGGCGCTGCGCAAACGATGGACATCATCGAGCTCGCGGCGGGCGACCACACCCTGGCCGGAGAAATCGAGGTGAGCGGTGGCATCGCGATCTCGATCATCGGCGGGCACAGCGACAACTGCGACGGTAGTGAGCCGTCGGGTAAGTCGACCCTTCTCGCCGCTGAGAACGAACGAATCTTCGACCTGGCGTCGAGTAACGGGCTGCTGCTCGACTCCCTCATCCTCCGCAACGGTAATCCGACGACGACGGGTGGCGCTGTTCGGGTAGGCATGAATGCCACCCTCGATGCGCGCAACAGCGAGTTTCGCAACAACATGGCCCTCTGGGGAGGTGCAATCGAGGTGGTCGACGGTGTCGTGCTGCTCGATAATGTCCTGTTCGATAGCAACCAGGCGGGAGATTTCGATGGTGGCGCCATTCGCTGCTTGCGGTCCAATATGACCATGCAAGAGGTCACCTTCAACCTCAATAGCGCCGACGCGGGCGGGGCAATTCACGGCGAGAGCTGCTTCTTCGGCATGGGTAGTGGAGTCTTTACCAACAACTCTGCGACCGACGGCGGTGCGATCGCAACCGACGGAGACTTTCCCCCGGGGACGTACCTCTTCGAGATGAACAATGCGACCCAGGGCGGCGCATTCTTTCTCAGCGACAGCAGCGCCAGCATCGGCGACTCGACCTTCAAGAACAACACTGCCAGCACCAACGGGGGCGCCATCTTCGTCGGCGATGCTCTCCTCACGTTTGCGGATGCCGCCTACAACAACCTGGTCTTCGAGGGCAACAGCGCCGCCCGCGGCGGTGCCATCTACGCTGACGAAGGCTCCAGTGTCCTGGTCGATAGGATCCGAGCCAAAGGAAACAGCGCTACGGAGATGGGGTCCTTTCTCCACGCCAACGCCGCTGGCTTCGCGTGGGTCGCGTCGAGCGTCATCACCGGGACTCCCGAGGGGGTCACCGTGCCGGTGATTGAGTTCGCCTCTGTGGCCAACGCAGCGATCTTTGGAACCACCATCGCAAGCCATCCGTCGGTAGATCCCTTCGTACGTGCCAATTCCACCACCGATCTCACTGTCAAGCGCAACATTTTCTGGGGCACCGAAAACACCGTCTACCTCGGCAACAACGTGACGACCGAAACGTTCGACTGCAACGTAGTGACCGAGACCGACTCGTTGCCAGTCGGCCACTCGAACTCGCTCATCAGCGATCCCGACTTCCTCGATCCAGACGGCAACTACCGGCTGTCGGTGGTTTCACCGGCCCGGGACCTCTGCGGGCCCGCTGCGATGGCCGACGGTGACGCAGTCGACATCGAAGGGCGCTCACGCACCGACGTCGAGATGGCCGATGCCGGCGCCTATCAGGACGAGCTTCTCTACGCCGATGGCTTCGAGATCGGGTCGACCGACGCCTGGGACAGTACAACGCCGTAGTCGACGAGACGCACCGAAAGCACCGACCAGCGCATAGGCCGGGGCGAGGGGTGCAGGCGTAGGGTGCTGGCGGAGGCCGAGGTCGATTCGTGCTCGTTCGGCGTCAGGTGGCCCAGCTCATCCCGGCCAGCGAAACAAGACCGCAAACGGATCTCCGTCGGGACCGCTCCAGGGCGCGACTTCTTCAACGACCTCGAAGCCGTTGCTGGTCATTTCGTGGCGGAGCTGCTCGATGGGGATTCCGTGACCGCCGCGATCGAGATCGCCGTCGACGTCTCCCCAGTTCTTCTGTGGCGCGGTGTCGATGACCAGGACCAGCGCGCCGGGTCGCAGGGCGGCCGCGAGACTCCGTCGCATCGCGGCGGGGTCGTGAAAGTGATGGTAGACCATGCGAACGAGCATCTTGTTGCAGCAGCCGGCGGGTAGACCGGTCGTCGCTTGATCGCCGCGGTGGACTTCGATCTGTGAGAGAACGCGGCGTCGAGCTCGCTTCTCGATCGCCTTGACCTTGCCGTCAGTCACCTCGGTCGCGAAGACCCGCCCCTGGGTACCCACACGCTGGGCGAGCTCGATACTCCAATCACCGTCGCCAGCACCCACGTCGGCAACCCGGTCGCCCGCCATGAGCTCGAGCATGCGGCCAACCGCATCCATCTCAGCCTGATCCGCCGCACGGGCATCGACAAGACCGGCGCCACACGCACCAACCACCAACACCACAAAAGCGACCGAGAGAATCGAAAGCGGCCTTCTGGTCAAGAACATCAACGCCTCCTAGGGCTCAACACCGCAATACACCAACCAGCGTACCGCTCCAGCACCCACCAAAGCCCACCCAGTCCACCCAGTCGGGCCGACTTGCCAGGCCTCCCGGCCCCGTGTCGCCTCCCCCCAGAGTCACCGCCCCAGTCGGGGCGACTTTCCAGGCGGCGGGGCGGGCGGCGGCCTCCGCAGGCTACCCACGCCGCCGCAACCACCTCTCCACCCTCCCAAACTCGACGTCTACGCGGTCAAACTCCGCATCTCACCACCTCACTCCCTCCTCCAGACGTACCTCCCCCGTGTCCCGCCCATTCAGCAGACTCCTCGGCCCCTCGTCCGACCAACCGACCGACTCCGCTATTCAAGGGCCGGCACGCATCGCCTGCACCATCACGTATGGCAGCGGACTCGGAAACGTCCCCTCCGGGAACTGCGCCTCCAGATCTCCAGCCCGTTGACGGTCTCGCGCCCTCCGATGCGCTCGGAAGACCCAATCGAAAGCTGCCAGGAGCCGCGCCCGCTCCTCCGGGTTCCTCGCAATTACCCGAGGACGGGGACCCAGTGTCATCGCCTTGGGTGTTCTGAAGGGACTCAAGCGAGACAACTTCCACTGACCCTGCGGCCGGGTACCCTCCCTCTCGTGACGCGCCCGCGTTTTCTCTTCGATCTCGACAATCATCTGCCGAACCCAGCCGCAGTACTCCTCGTCACTCAGGTGGTCGAAGCCGGGCAGCTTCGAGAGAAACACCGTCTCCTCGACTTTGAAGTCCTCCGCCGTCAGACGCCGACCAGCACGGGTCCGTTTCGCACGCCGAAGTGCCGTGCGGTCGATCCATTTGCCATGGAGCTCGAGGCGGCCGTCCCACAAGGCCCCGCCGGCGCTCACACCGGGCCACTTGCGCGGCGACGACACCAACCCCGCCGCGCAGCCCTGGGCCAGCACGTAGCGGAATCGACGTGCGAGGTCTTCGGGGTCGCGACCGGGACAGGACGGCTTGTAGGGCGTCTCCCACTTCGGACCCTTCCAGCCTCGGAGGATCCGCAGTTCGACGCTGGTTTTGTGCTGGACGTGATACATGAACTCGGCCATCTGCCCTGCGTCGCGGACACCTATGAGCATGTGGTAATGATTGACCTGGTAGTCCGGCAGGTAGATGCGGGTCCCGGTCAGGCGCTGGGCCCGTCCGATGATGCCCAGCAGGTTCTCTCGTAGCTCCGCGGATGGAGCGAGGAGGAAGGTGCCGTTGGTACAACGGGCACACACCTCGACCACGGTCCAACCGCTCTCATCTGGCGGCACGTAGCGAATTTGGTGGCTCATACCTATAGAAGATGGTGAGACGCCGCGCACACTTACAGAATCGGGAAAAAACTTCGCTGGACCGCCTCGAAATCCGGCGGCCAAGCCCTCGCAGGCCCACCCAGACGATGACGTGGGAAAGTCGCCCCGACTGAGTGGGATGGGTGGCTGGGCGCAGGGCGAAGGGGCGACCAGCAGCTGGCCCGCGGATTGTGGCGGGAAAGTCGGCCCGACTGAGATGACCGGGGTGGATGCACGACCCAGGCCGGCGTGGCGTGGTGGGAGTGGTTGCCGACCCACGGGTTGTGGTGGGAAAGTCGGCCCGACTGAGCTGACTTTGGGAGCCCGATGAGTTTCGATCTGCAATCACCCACCGTGCCGGCGGCTCGGCTGCGCCAACTCGAGCAGGCCAGCCGCAACCCGCCGGATCCCGAGGGTCGGTACGTCCTCTACTGGATGACGGCGTTTCGCCGTACGCGCTGGAACTGGAGTCTCGACTACGCGGTCGACGTGGCCAATCGACTCGCGAAACCGCTCCTGGTCCTCGAGGCGGTGCGCGCCGGCTACCCGTGGGCGAGTGATCGCCTGCACGCCTTTGTCGTCGCTGGAATGCGTGACAACGCGCGAGCCGTCGCGCAAACGAAGGCGCACTTTCTCGGCTACGTCGAACCGCTCGCCGGCGCCGGCAGTGGACTGCTCGAAGCCCTCGCCGCCCATAGCGCCCTGGTTGTCACCGACGACTGCCCGACGTTCTTCCTGCCGCGCATGCAGGCCGCGGCCGGCCAGGCCATCGACCGCCCGCTAGTCGCGGTCGACTCGAACGGCCTCCTGCCGCTCCGTTCGACCGACAAGACCTGGAGCCGCGCCCATGACTTCCGGCGCTTCCTGCAGCGCACGCTACCGGAACACCTGCTCGAGATGCCCTCGCGCACTCCTCTCGACCAGCTCGAAACCGACCACGACGATCGCACCGCCCGGTCTATCGACGATATCGCCGCGCGCTGGCCGTCCGCCTTCTGCGTCGACCAGGATGACCGAGAGCTCCGCCAGGGCATCGCGAATCTCCCGATCGACCACTCCGTCACCCCGACGGGCCTGCCTGGAGGACCGGTTGCCGCCCGCGAGCGTCTGGCTGGCTTCATCTCCAACAACCTCGGGCGCTACCTCGACGGCCGACTCGACCTCGAAGACCCATCGACCAGCGGCTTGTCTCCCTACCTGCACTTCGGCCATATCGCGGCCGCGGAAGTCTTCGCCGCCATTGCGGATCGCGAATCGTGGACACCGCTCGACACGAGCGATACCGCGACCGGAGCTCGCAGCGGCTGGTGGGGCATGAGCGAGGCCGCCGACGCCTTCCTCGACCAGCTGGTGACCTGGCGTGAGCTCGGCTTCAACAGGTCGGCGCGCGAGGAGGACGCGATGGACCCCACTTCACTTCCCAACTGGGCACAAGAGACGATCGTCGCCCACGCCGCCGACCCGCGGCCCTACCAATACACCCTCGAGCAGTTCGAAGACGCCGCTACCCACGACGAGCTCTGGAACGCCGCGCAGCGCGAGCTCACAAGCGACGGGCACATGCACAACTACCTCCGCATGCTGTGGGGCAAGAAGATCTACGAGTGGTCGAAGACCGCTCAATCGGCCATCGACGTCATGATTCACCTCAACGACAAGTACGCCCTCGACGGCCGCGACCCCAACTCGTACGCCGGCATCTTCTGGTGCCTCGGGCGCTACGACCGTGCCTGGGGACCGGAGCGCCCGATCTACGGCAAGCTCCGCTACATGACCTCCGAAGGTGCTCGCCGAAAGCTGCGACTGGGTACGTACCTGAAACGCTACGGCCCAGAGCCCGGCCTGGTCTCGGCAGGCGACGCCGACAGCTAGGGAGCGGTCGCAGTCACCAGCTCTTCGCCCGCGTCGCCGTCATCGCCCTTAGCACCGGTGATCTTGCCCAGACCCGGCGACGGTATCGGGAACAGGCGCGCTGGCACTCCGTCGTAGAACTCGTCGAGCTCCTGCCCCATCAGGGTCGACTCGGGGAGCGGCAGCAGACGCTCCTCCAGGTGCGGCCCCCCGGACGACTCGATGTCATCGTCGAGACCCAGCATGAACGTGAACCCGACGCACACGAGAATCGTCAACACGCGCCATCGCCACGAGTACTCGGTTGCCCGACGCAGACTGGCTCGCAGACCGAGCAGAAGCACGATGCCCAGCCACACGGCCACCGCCCAGCGCCATGACGCAGATGGGTCCAATAGGAAGCTTCTGGCCTCATGCACCATCCAGGTCATTGCAAGCGGTACGCCGAGCAGCGCCGCCACGAAGGCGTGCGAGAAGAAGTGCGCCCCACGACGCAAGAGCCGCCCGAGCAGAGCAAAAGACAGAGCCCAAGAACCCACCAACAAACCAACGCCGAGGACTGCACCCAAGGCAGCTTCCAACCCGTCCGAACCCCAGTCCTCGAAGAAGAAAGGCAAGCCGCCGACAACCACCGCTAACAGAGCCAACAGAACCGCAGTCCACGGGCGCCTCTGCGGCAAGGTCGCCAGCGAGTGCCGGAGAAGCGGCCGCGCCTCCGCCACCGCATGGCTCGGCGTGAACACCCGCAGCCTGGTGCGCCCCACGGTCAGCTCGCCACCCGACTCGAGCGCCGTCGCGACGGTCACTTCGCGGCGCCTCGCCCGCCGGCCGGGTGGACGGTAGGAAACCCCGTTGCGACTGCCGAGATCCTCGACAAGCCAGGTCTCTCCATTACGATAAAGCCGAGCATGTCGCGGCGAAACGAAGGGGTCGGTGAGAATCAACCGATTCCCGAAGCCGCGACCGAGCGTCACGGAGTCGCGAGCGATGACTTCGAGACGAACGTTTCCAGCGCCGTCGGTGACCTCGACGATGAGCTGCGCCCCGTTCGCTCCCTGCCCGCGCCCGCCGCCGCCCCCTCCGGCGAGAGTCCCGCCGCGAGCTGTTTTGTGCTCCGACACGAGCGGCAGCCACATCTCGGTGCCTACTCCCACCGCACCGATTCCTGCATTCGCTGCAAGAACATGAGCCCTGCATCACGGCCGACTCCGCGAATCGCCACCTGCAGGAGCAACCCCTTCTTCGGGTCGCCGAGGGCAGCACTGCTGAGGTAGAGGTCGTAGAGTCCTGGCAGGTCGTCGTACGGTCGGGAACAGATGGCGGTCTTCCAGTACACCGAGGCCGCTCTGGTGAAGCGGTCATAGCATCGGTAGCTCGAACTCTCGATCGCACTCAGGTGATCGCTGTCGAGGCTGGTGCCATAGGCGGCGCCGTAGCGACCGTAGAAGCGCACCGGGTCGACCGCCAGCGACTCGTAGACCTTGACCTGGTACTCGATCTCGCCAGTGCGACCACCGTAGCGAAGGGAAATCGAGCGGTTGTTCGAACACCGCCTCATACTCCAGGCGACCAACGTGTCGTCGCTCACCGGTCCCTTGTTTGTACGACAGCTGAAGTCTTCGCCGATTTCCAACGGCGACACCGCGCCGGACAGGCCGGCTGCCTCCCACTCAGACCGCAGCAGACCCTCGATCGTGCTTTTCTGGTTGTCGATCAACTGCGTCGCGGCTTCTTCTGCCCAGGTCTCGTGATTGCGGCCTCCCTCTTCGAGATGCCCACGCAAGAACTCGGCCGGGACGAGAAGTCCGAGGTCGTCGCCGCTTCGACGCGCGACGTTGACTCCGACGACGGCGCCCTTACGGTCGAGCGCCGGTCCGCCACTCATTCCGTGGTTGATTCCACCTGAGAACAGAATCTCGCCATAGCCCTCAGCAACCTCGCCGCCCCACGTTCCCTCAACGATCGTAAGGCCCAGCCCGAGTGGATTGCCGAGCGCGAAAGCCACATCTCCCCGCGCTGGGGTATCGCGCGCCAGGCGAAGCGCCTTCTCCGGCCGCTCTGGGATGCGCACGGTTGCCAGGTCATGCACCACGTCGACACCCTCGACCCTGGCCGGAAGCGGCTCGCCCTCTTCACCACAACTGGCCTCGAGCAGGTAGTCGGGATCGTCCAGGGCAGTCGTAATGACGTGGTAGTTGGTCACCAGCAGGCCGTCGCCCACGTGAAAGGCCGAGCCCCGCGAGTCCCAGTCGCCACTATCGGCATCGACGACCGCGAGCTTGCAGAGCGCCGGCCGCGCCTGGCGAAACACACGCCTGGCGGTGGCATCCTGCGCAACGACCCCAGGCCCCTCCTGGGCCGCGGCAGACCCAACGACAGCGGGCACCACGCAGGCGCCCATCATGACCACCACCCCCCAGACCCGCAGCTGAAGAGGGGGCGAATAGGCAGTCGAGGGCTCGCGCGGCTGGTCTGGCATCGGGGGCTCTAGAGAACGTCATGCCGAGTTCGGCAAAACCTACTAATTATACGATTTCTACGTTAACTACTCCAACTCCATCAACCGAGCCCCACAAATCCGCGTCGACAGAGGCGTTATCGGCTGCGGGAGGAGCCACTCTGTCCTCGGTGGCAGTCTCGACCGCTGGCCGGGCATGGCACGAGGCCGCCAGAACCGAGGCGCAAGGGAACGGATACTCACGATCCAACCATCGCAGTGGTCGGTTGGGTTCCTTTCCTGCCAGGGATTCCCCTTAGGGTCGCGGCAGGCTTTTCGAGGCGCCGGCACACCCTCGACCAGAGTGTCCCCAGGCTGCAAGAATCTGGGATCCGGACGGTCCCGGTCTCGTACGCGAGCCCGAGGGCAGGTACCCCTGGGACCGCCGCCGCTGGCCGGCTGACGGACCTTCCTTGCGAAGAACCCACCGTGCGACGTTCACCCACCATTCCAAAGGAGCGCCTCACCGCCGCGGTGATCCTGGCCCTGGCGGCCGCCATCCTCAGCGGTTGCAGTACCGCCACCCGGCTGTGGTTGGGCGCGAGCTATGTGCAAGTCCCCTCGGAGGAGGGGACCCGCGCCTTCTGGGATGTCACCTACCGCGCCCGGACGCCCGATCCGGAGCGCCACGTTCTCGACCTCTACCTGCCCGACGAACCCGGCTACCCCACCCTGGTCTTCGTACACGGCGGCTCGCTGGTGCGCGGCAACAAGGACCTCTCCCTCGGCGGCTATGACATCTACGCCAACATCGGTCGCTTCTATAGTGCCCGTGGGATCGGTGTTGCCGTCGTCGAGTACCGGCTGCAACCGGAGGTGCGCTGGCCCGAACAGGTCGACGACGTCGCCGCCGCCGTCGCCTGGGTCCAGGAGAACGTTCCCTTGCACGGGGGCTCGAACGACGTCTACCTCGCGGGCCACTCGGCCGGCGCCTGGTTGGTGGCTCACGTCGGCACCGACCCTCAACCCCTGGCGCGCTACGACAAGAGCCCGCTGGACCTGCGCGGCGTGATCACCATCAGCGGCTCCGGCTTCGACATGGAGGACGACCTCACCTGGCACTTGTTCGGCCGCGAACGCCGCTGGCGAAAACGCTTCCGCGCCGCACCTGGCGACCGCGAGTGGAAGAGCAACGCCTCGGTGGTCACCAGAATCGGCGGCAAGGTCCCGCCGTTTCTCATCCTGCATGCCGAGCGCGAGTGGGATGCTCTCAAGCGCCAGAACCTGTTGCTCAGGACGGCACTCGCCGAACGCGGCGTCCCAGCCGTCGTGGAGCCGATCGAAAAGGCTACCCACCGCCGCACGGTCCTGATGATGAGTCATCCCGAGAGCCCGGTAAGCGCCTCGGTCTTGCGATTCGTCAGAGGACCCGAGCGAGTCCTCGACCAGGCTGGCATGCAGCCTGAACGAACGACCGATCCTCCTCGAAGCGGCATCGGCTGGCCTGGCGGCTAGGGTTCGCCTCGGACTTTAGCCTCGACGCTATCGATCTTCTCCTGCATCGACTGGACGCGATCGGTGCGCGTCCCCAACCGCAGGGTGCTCGAGATCCGGGGTGCCCCCAACGCGTGCACGACCTCGTGACAGCGCTTGACCGCATGCATGACCTCGTCCCACTCACCCTCGATGTTGGTTCCATAGGCATGCATGGCGAAGGTGAGACCTTCCTCCTGGAGAACTCGCTGACACTGAGCGACGTGCTCGGAAACCGACACTCCAACCCCCAGCGGGATGACACAAAGATCAGCGACCAACTTCATCACCAACACCTCCAACGTCTTTGGAACCTTTGGGACTCCGGAGTTGCCGGCTAGGATGTGCGCATCATGTCCCAACTCCGCATTCTCGCGGACCCGGCGCGCTGGACCGCGCGTTCGGGCCTCTGCATCCTATGTCTGACGCTCGCTCTCCTCTCCTCGTGCATCACCGGCTGCGGTGAGCCGGACGCCCGGGAAGCTCGAGGCGCAGGCCCACCTGGTGGTCCCGGAGCCGGCCCGCCGCCGCTTCCGGTCCAGGCGGCCGCGGCAGCGCTGCGCACAAGCGCGATCGAGATCCCGCTGACAGGCTCCCTCCGGAGCGCCGAAACCGCCGTTCTAGCGGCGGACGCATCGGGCGTTCTGGTCTCCCTGAACGCTCCCGAAGGTCGACCGGTCGCTCGCGGGCGCCTGCTCGCCCGGCTCGACGACTCCGAAGCGCGCGCCGCGGTCAAGGTCGCCCAGGCGCGCCTCGACAACGCCCGGGCGGTGCTCGAACGCACTGCGCCACTTTTCGAAGACGGCGTCGTGTCCCGGCAGATGCTCGACGACGCGCAGGCAGAACTCGACACTGCAACCGGTCTCCTCGACGAAGCCAAAACGCGACTCGCCAAGACGTCGCTCCATGCGCCCTTTGCCGGCGTCGTGGGAATCTCGGATACCCAGGTCGGTCAGTACCTGGCCCGTGGTGACCCGATCGTCACTCTGACCCGCGTCGATCCGCTCGAGCTCTTGTTCGCGGTGCCCGAAGACCAGGCTTCACTGCTCAGCCTGGGTCTGCCGGTACGCGGTCGCGTCGGTCGCTGCGGGGAAGCCTTCGAGGGCGAGATCGCTGCCATCGACCCGGCGCTCGACCGCTCGAGCCGCACGCTTCAGGCAATCGCCGACGTTCCGAATGAGAGCGGCACTCTGCGACCGGGCATGTCCGCGCGTCTGGCCCTGGTGCTCGACCAGGAGAGCCAACAACTCGTTGTGCCGCGCGAAGCCCTGGTTCCCCAGGGGACGGGCTACCGCGTCTGGGTGGTCGCCGACGACAACTCCGTCGAGGCGCGCCCGGTCACCGCCGGCAGGTTTCACAGCGACGTCGTCGAGATCACAGATGGCCTGCGCGAGGGCGAGCGGGTGGTGGCCGCTGGGTGGCAGAAGATTCGCCCGGGCGGCAGGGTCACCCCGACGCCCTGGCAGCCGACGAACAACCCGAACCTCGAACTCGGCGGTCCAGGGGGTGTCACTGGCGGCGCGGACTGCCCACCGGTCTCATCCTCCTCGGCAGAACCCGCTTCGAACTCCTCCACACCCGCATGAACCTCTCAGAGATCTCGATACGCCGTCCGGTCCTGGCGACGGTCGTCAACCTTCTGATCGTGGTCGTCGGGCTGGCGGCGTGGCGTTACCTGCCGATTCGCGAGTACCCGGATATCGACGTGCCGGTGGTTTCGATCAGCACGACCTGGTTCGGTGCCTCGCCGCAGACCATCGAGAGTTCGGTTACCGAACCCATCGAACAGGGTCTCAACGGCATCGAAGGCATTCGTTCGATCTCCTCGGTCAGTGCCTTTTCCGTTAGCCAGGTCACGGTCGAGTTCGAATCTGGCCGCGATCTCGACGTCGCCGCCAACGACGTCTCCAACGCCGTCCAGCGGGTCCTCGGCGAGCTGCCCCAGGAGGCCGAGAAACCCACCGTGTCAAAGGCCGGCGGCGGCGGTTCCGAGGCCATCATGTGGAGCGGCCTCTACGGCGACGGCTGGTCGGCGGTCGACAGAACCGACATCGCCGACCGCATGATCAAAACACCCGTGCAGCTCATTCCCGGAGTCGCACGGGTGATGCTCTCCGGCGAGCGCCGCTATGCGATGCGGGTGTGGCTCGATCCCGCGCGTATGGCAGCGCGCGGCGTCGAGCCCGGCGACGTGCGACGGGCGCTGCGCGAGAACAACCTGCAGGTGCCGGCCGGTTCGATCGAGGGAACCGGCCGCAAGTTCACCGTCAACGTCGACGCGCGCCTGGCTGATCCAGAACTCTACGAACGCCTGGTCATTCGGCGCGAAGGCGAAAACATCGTGCGCATTGCCGACGTCGGCCGGGTCGAGATGGGATCGAGCAACTACGAGAACATAACCCGAGCTGGTGGCCGACCGAGCGTTGGGGTTGGCATCGTGCCGATGTCCACTGCCAATCAGCTCGACGTCAGTCGACGCATTCGCGAAGCCTTCGCTCTGATCATCCCCCGCCTACCCGAGGGGCTCGACCTGCGTATCGCTGTCGACCGCTCACTGTTCGTGCGCGAGTCGCTCAAGCAAGCCGCCACGACTCTCGTGTTCGTCTTCGCCCTGGTGATCGCAGTCAACCTGCTCTTCCTACGCTCGCCAATCTCTACCATCATCGCCAGCCTGGCGATTCCGATCTCGCTGGTCGGTGCCCTGGCAGCAATGGCCGTCTTCGGCTTTTCGATCAATGTCCTCACCGTGCTCGGGCTCATTCTCGCTATCGGCATGCTGGTCGACGACTCGATTGTCGTGCTCGAGAACATCTACCGTCGCCAGGAACTCGGCGAAGCGCCGGAGAGAGCAGCGCGCAACGGTGCCCGTGAAGTCGCCTTTCCCGTCATCGCCACCACCGCCGCCGTCGTGGCGGTGCTGGTTCCGCTGGCGGCGATCGCCGGCAACACCGGCCGCCTGTTTCGCGAGTTCGCAATCACCATGACGGCGGCGGTCTGTCTGTCGACCCTGGTGGCATTGACCGCAGTTCCGATGGCGTGCGCGCTCTTCCTGCGCGTTCCCCAGAAACACGGCCGGCTCTGGGAGCTGATCGAGAACACTCTCGAGTCGAGCCGCCGCGGGTACGAGCGCGGCCTGTCCTTTGCGCTGGGCCATCGTGCCCTGATGGGTGTCTTCCTGGTGGCGGTCCTCGGGGCAACGGCCTTTATGTTCCGTCAGGTCCCCACCACCCTGGCACCGCTCGAGGACCGCGGCCAGGTAATCACCATGGTTCGCGCACCGCAGGGTTCGACGGCCGCCTATACCGACCGTGCGCTGCGTCAGATCGAAGAGCACCTGCTTGCCACTCCCGAGGTCGACACCGTCTTCGCCGCCGTCGCGCTCGGCTTCGGCGGCCCCGCCGACACGGCAGGCGGCATCGTCTTCACCCGCCTGCACGACTGGAGCGAGCGCCGCCGCAGCCAGCAGGAGGTGGTTTCGGAGCTATTTCCCAAATTCATGGCGATCCCGGAAGCATTGGTCTTCCCGATCAACCCACCGTCACTCGGTGGCAGCGGTCGCAACTCCGACCTGCAGCTCATCATCAAAGGTTCCGACGCGTCGCTCGCCGACCTCGAGCGGCTTGCCGGCACTCTGATGGGCCAGCTGCGACAGACAGCGGGCCTGGTCAACGTCGACACCGACGTGCGGCTCGACAACCCGCAGCTCGACGTGACCATCGACCGCGAGAAGGCCGCCGACCTCGGCGTCTCGGTGGCTTCGGTCGCCGACTCTCTGCGTCTCTTGATCGCCGAGGGGCCAGCCGACGACTTCGTGCTGCGCAACAAGCAGTACGACGTGATCATGGCGGTTGCCCGTGGGTTTTCGAGCGTCCCCGAGCAGCTCGAGGAGATCCATGTGCGCACCGCAACCGGCGACATGGTGCCGATCTCGGCCCTGGTGACCGTTCGACCGACGGTGGGCCCGGCGACCCTCAATCACTACGACCTGGAGCGTTCGATGAGCGTGACGGCGAACCTCGCGCCTGGCGCGTCGATGGGTGACGTCATGCCCCAGGTCCTCAGAGCCACCAATGAGATCTTGCCCGCCGGCTTCAGTGTCGCTCTCGGTGGAGTGTCACGCGAGTTCGTCGAATCGGGCCAGGCGATCTACGTCACCTTCGCCCTCGCCCTCTTGATCATCTTCCTGGTCCTCGCGGCGCAGTTCGAGAGTTTCCTCCACCCCTTCACCGTCATGCTCTCGGTCCCGCTTGCGTGCCTAGGAGCCCTGGTGACGCTCTTCGCGCTCGGGCACACTCTCAACGTCTTCAGCGGCATCGGCATCATTCTGCTGGTCGGTCTGGTGACCAAGAACTCGATCTTGCTGGTCGATTTCGCCAATCAGGAGCGTGCCCGGGGCGCCGACCTGCTGGCCGCCGTTCGCGCTGCCGGGCGAACGCGCTTCCGCCCCATTCTGATGACCAGCTTCACCTCGATCCTGGGTGCGATTCCGCTGGCAGTGGCGGTCGGTGCCGGTGCTGAGTCGCGGCGTGCGATTGGTGCGGCGGTGGTTGGCGGCCTGCTCTTCTCGAGCGTCTTTACCCTGTTGGTAGTGCCAGCGCTGCACGTGCTCGTCGTGAGCGCTGGCGAACGCCTGGGCTTGCGCACCGTGCCGCCTCTCATCGAGTTGGACGAGATTGTTCCCTCCACCTGACCTACCTGACCCCAGGCGTCAGAGCCACGCCGCTGGAGCCTTTCTGATGGTTCGATTCCTTACCCCGCCCTTCGCCAGACCGTTCGCCCCGAGCGCGCTGATCGCGCTCCTGCTCATCGGGGGGTGTACCGCCCCAGAACCGAACCCCGAGGAGGTGACCGAGAGCCCCAGCAACGCTGAAACAGAGTTCCCCGCGTCGGGTACACCGATTACGCTCACCCCACTTCCACCGGCGCCCTCCTATCCCGAGGCCCACCTCACCCTGACCTCGCCTCCGTTGGGCAACGCGGTGCCCCCCGGGACGACCACCTTCGAGTTCGAGGTCGACAGCTTCGAGCTCGGCGTCCAGACCACCGATGCGGGCGAACGTGGAATCGCAGACTCGGGCGACGGCCAACACATTCACTTCATTCTCGACAACGGCCCCTATAGCGCCCTCTACGATCCCCAACACCAGGCGAAGCTCGAGCCCGGGGCACATGTCGTTCTGGCCTTCCTCTCACGCTCGTACCACGAAAGCGTCAAGCAGGCCGGTGCCTTCGTTGCCCAGGAGTTCCTGGTAGGAGACGGCGCCCAACCCGCTTTTGATCGCATCGCTTCCCACTTGTTCTACAGCCGCCCCAAAGGCATCTACAAAGGCGCCGACGCTCGAAGCGTGATGCTCGACTTCTTTCTGCTCAACGCCGAGCTCGGCCCGGGCAAGAACACCGTCCTAGCCACCATCAACGGCCAGAACTTCACCATCAGCGAGTGGCAGCCATACGCCATTCGTGGCCTCCCCCTGGGTGAGAACACAGTGACTCTCGAACTGCGAGGCCCGGACGGATCAGCGATCGCCTCGCCCTACAACCCGGTCAGTCGAACCTTTGAACTAGTCGAGTAGACAGAAGGGCCGCTGGCCGCTATCCCTCCCTCACGATGGGAGCAGGACGGCCAGCCAGGACCCACTCTCACGCTCGAGGAGACGAGTAGGCATGACGCAACACGGCGACGAGAACCTCTACTACCCCAGCGTTCACGCCCGGCTGCGCCCCGATCACCCGGCGCAGATCATGGCCGCGACCGGCGAGGTTCTCACCTATCGTGAGCTCGACAAACGCTCGATGCAGATCGCGCAGCGCCTTCGCGGCGCCGGCCTCGGGCCCGGCGACGGAGTCGCCTTCTACCTCGAGAATCACCCTTGGTTCCTCGCGCTCGGTTGGGGCGCGCACCGCGCCGCCCTGCGCTTTACGGCGATCAACTACCACCTGAACGCCGACGAGGTCGAGTACATCGTGCGCGACTGCGGGGCCCGCGCCTTCATCACCAGCAGAGCCCAAAGCGAGGCCGCGCTCCAGCTCGCCGAGCGTTTCGACGATCTCGAACGACTTGCCCTGGTCGGTCCCGACGGCCCAAGCCTCGACGGGTACAAGGACCTGGAGCGAGAGGTCGCCGCTCTGCCCGCTCAGCCAGTCGAGGATGAAGGGGAAGGGGTCTCGATGCTCTATTCCTCCGGCACCACCGGCAGACCCAAGGGGGTCTACCGCGAACTCACCCGCGCCCCGCTCGGAACACCGCCGCCCAACCTCGACCTCACCCTCGAGCGCTACCAGGTCTCGGAAGACTCGATCTATCTCTCGCCGGCGCCGCTCTACCACGCCGCACCGCTGGCCTTCAACATGCTCTTTCAGCGAATGGGCGCCACCTGCGTGATCATGGAGCGCTTCGATGCTGCCACCGCACTGCGCCATCTCGACGAGTACCGGATCACCCACTCGCAGTGGGTACCGACGATGTTCGTTCGCATGCTGAAGCTGCCTGCCGACGAACGCGCCGGACGCGATCTGTCACAGCACCGATGTGCAATTCATGCCGCGGCACCCTGCCCGGTGCCAGTCAAGAAGCAGATGATCGAGTGGTGGGGACCGATTCTCAAGGAGTACTACGCCGGCACCGAAGGGAACGGCTCGACCTTCGTCGACAGTCATGAGTGGCTCGCCCATCCGGGTACCGTTGGGAAACCCCAGGGGGTCACCATCCACATCACGGACGACGAAGGTCGGGAGCTTCCAGTGGGCGAGTCGGGGGCCATCTGGTTCGATGGCGGAGCTGAGTTCGAATACCACAACGATCCCGACAAGACGGCGGCGAGCCGTCACCCGAAGGGTTGGTCCACTCTTGGAGACATCGGCTATGTCGACGAGGAGGGCTACCTCTACCTCACCGATCGCAAGGCACACATGATCATTCGCGGCGGAGTGAACGTCTACCCGCAAGAAGCAGAGAACGTGCTCATCACCCATCCGGAGGTGTTCGACTGCGCGGTGATCGGCGTGCCGCATGACGATCTCGGCGAAGAGGTCAAGGGCGTCGTGCAGTTGATGCCCGGAGTATCACCGCGCGATGGGCTCGAAGAGGAGTTGCTCGAGTACTGCCGCCAGAGTCTGGCGCGCTTCAAGTGCCCAGCCTCGATCGACTTCGAAGACGAATTGCCACGACATCCCACCGGCAAGCTCTATAAGCGCTTGCTCCGCGACCGCTATCGCGGTGCCACCGATCTGCGCATCGTTGAAACGCCCGGCCCGCAGTCCGTGTGAACTTCGTCCCTCCAGGGTAAGGCTTCGTCCCCGTTCTCGACGGCTCCTCCCGGGATCGTTGCCGCCGCCGCACGCCGACAGCTAGGCTCGGGAACATTCATCCAGCCGGTGGAGAACGCGTGAACAACGACCTCAGCGGGCTTGCCCGTACCCCAGGCATACCCTCACCGCGAGCCTTCGCCGCGTTGTCGCCTCAAGCGATCTCACACACCGTAGCGCCACCGAAGGCTCCTTCACCGAGGGAACCCTCACGGAAGAAGGCCTCACACACAGCCCTGGCGCTGGCCGGCTTCCTGCTGCTCTCGGGCGCCGCCATGGCCCAGGAGCCCACCGGGACGAACAGATCGGCACCCGGGCCGGAGGATCTACCGCGCATCGAGGAAGACCTGGCGGTTCGTCTGATCAACGTCGACGTGGTGGTCACCGATCGCCAGGATCAACACATCCGTGGCCTGACACGTGATGACTTCGAGCTGCGCATCAACGGCGAGAAAGTCGACTTCACCCACTTCGCGGAGATCGATCGCCGGACGATCGAAGGATCTCGAGCAAACAAAGCGGAAGTTGAAGATGCAGATGTCCCTTCGGCCCAGCCCTGGCTGGTGATCCTGGTCGATGGGCAAACTCTCCCACCGGCGCCGCGCCGCGCCTTGATCGACGCCATCGATCCCGAGCTCGAGCGACTCGTCGAACGCTCCCGAGGCGTCATGGTCGCTGGCCTCGCCAGGCGCCTCGAACTCGATCAGCCCTTCACCAAAGACGTTTCTCTAGTGCGCCAGGCGCTCGAGCGTACCGCCAAGCGAGTCGTCACCCAGCCACGCCTCGACAGTGGCCTGGTGCGCATCATCGACTACGCTCCATCACCGACGCAGCAGCAGTCTCCCGGCGCCCAACTGCAGAACCGTCGCTCGATCCTCGAGGCGCGGCGTGCGATCTACCGCATCCGAGACCAGGCCAACGCCCACCGCCACGACATCATCAACGGCACCGAACAGGTGCGCCAGCTCATCGCGACACTCGGCGGCGTGCCGGGGCGCTCGACGGTGCTCTTCTTGAGCAATGGGATCGCCACCTCACCCGCTGAGCAGCTCTTCCACATGTGGTGGAACAAGTTCGAAGAGTGGGCTCCACAACTCGACGTGCGCCCTCCCGAAGTCGAAATACGGCAGTACGACACGGGCTTCGACATTCCCAACCTGGTCGAGCACGCGGCACGGAACCGGGTCACGTTCTATGCCCTCTCCGACTTGAGAGGTCGTGACCGCACCCAAGTCACCAGCGGTGCCATCAGTACTGCTCTGGCACAGGCAACCGACCTCCCGCAGGAGACCCTGGCGCTCCTGGCAAACAGCACCGGCGGCCTGGCACGGCAGCGAGCCACCCACGCCGACGACCTCGTCGGCGTACTCGACAGCGATCTCAACCACCACTACTCGCTGGCTTTCGACCCCGACGAAGCAGGAATGTCGCGCGGCAACGTCAAGGTCAAGGTCAAGCGGCGCGGTGTCCGGCTGCGCTACCTCGAGCGCTTCAAAGCCGAAGCTCCCGAGGACGCTCTCGAAGACCTCGCCCTGGCCTCGCTGGTGCTCGACGCGGCCGAGAATCCCCTGGGCGCTTCGATCGAGATCGGCGAAGCGAAGCGGGAAGACAAGGGCCGCTACCTGCTGCCGATTCTGGTCAAGGTCCCGATCGCCAATCTCACCCTGATGCCACTGTCGGACCGGCACGTGGCCGGCGTATCGTTGGTGGTCGCGGCGAGGAACGAACGCGGCGGAGCGTCGAAGCCGGTGCACGGGCGTATCCCGATCGTCATCCCCAACGACTCCCTCCTCGAAGCCATGTCCCAGTCGGCCGGCGGACGGCTCGATCTGATGGTCTCCGCCGGGCCTCAGAAGATCGCCATTGGCTTGCGCGATGACGTTGGACAAACCCAAGCCGGCATCAATCTGGCCATCGACGTCGGATCGATTACGGAGGGCGAGGCGGCGATCGATCGGGACTCGCGCCAGAGGGAGTGAGACCCCGAAAGGGCCAGGACATACTGCGCTCAGTCGGCCGGCTTCTGGCTCTGTGTTTCGCCTTCTGGATGGGCGGTTCCCTCCTGGGAACGGCTAGCGCCGGTCAGACCGGCGAAGCGCCGCTCGCGTCGCGTCCGTTGGGCGGACTGCGGAGCCAGGCGGCGGCACTCCTGATCCAGGGCGGCAATGGTGGCGACATCAAGCTTGCCGCGAGGGCACATCTTGAGCCCGACGGGGACCTTCACCTTTGGTTGGCGTTCGTTCCCGTGCCCGGAGAACGGCTTTCTGCGGACACGCAGGCCGACGATCAAGTGACCGAGCAAAGCGTCGAGCTCTACGCCTACCTTCTGGGCTCGGGCGGCGCGGTCCTCGCTCACCTTGCCGAACAAGTCGCACTCGGACCTGAGCCCGAAAAGGCACTTGTTGTCGGTTGGCAGAGCCGCTTACCCGACGTCGGAACCGTCCCGCCGAAAGCTGTCCTCCGCCTGCTGCTGCTCGATCCCGAAACCGGGTTGTTCGGGCTCAGGAGCCTCGATCTCGATGAGGAGATCCGGCAGAACCTCGCGAGCGGCGAGTTCTCACCCGACCTTGAAATCCGCCTCCCCTCCGCTCCACACCTGCCCTGGCCCGGGATGCTTTTGGCCGAGCTCGAGGGGCCCTCGCGCGTCGGCGAGGGAACCGGCACGCCATCCTCTTCGGACGTTGTCGCCTCGAGGGCGGCCGCCCGTCGCAACGCCCGCCAGCGTCGGTTCGGGAGCCTGCGCCGCACCTATCGTGAGGCGCTTAGCGATGGTCTCCGAGGACTCGACCTCGATGCCGCGACGGGAGCGGCGCTCGCCTACGATCTCGCCGGTACCGACCAGACCTACGACCTGCGCGGGCGGGCACTTGCCACCGAAGAAGCCGGGTGGATCGCACGGTCCCCAGAGTCGGCCGTTCCGCTTCTCGCACTGCACGAGCGCCTGTGGCGCATCCATCGCAGTACAGGTCGCTTGGCACTGGCGGGCCGGCAGAGATCGCACGCCCTGGCCGTTCTCGAGGCGCTGCCTGCCGACACCGGCCCAGCGACGCGCACAGCGCTTGCCGACGTCTTGTCCTCCTTCGCACGGCGTACCGAGGCCGGCGGAATGTACGGCGAAGCCCGGCGTCTCCTTCGTCGGGCCCTCGAGCTCGCGCCCGAACACCAGGCCGCACGCAAGCTTCTCGCGCGCTCGCTCGAACGCACCGGTCACTACGCCGCGGCTCTCGAGCAGGTCAACGCGCTCGCCCGATCCGACGCACACGACAAAGAAAACAGGCTTCGCCAGGCCCTCCTTCTCGCGCGACTCGAGCACAGCCTCGAGGCGCGACGAGGTCTCGAACGGTTGGTTCGAGAGGCGGCGCCGGACTGGGTCTCCATCCTTGCCTACGAGGAACTCGCGCGCCTCGAGAGCCAAGAGCGACCACAACGCGCCCTCGAACTGCTCTACCAGGCGCACCAGAGGTTCCCGAACTCACAGACCACCCGAGCTCGCCTCGCCTGGGAACTCGAGCGCGCCAACCGAACGAGCGACGCCCGAAGCGTGCTGGCAGTGGCCAGGGCTCCCGAGAGCCGGAGCCCGCGGGCACGCTACGCCCATCCGAGTGACGACGTGGCCCGATCGCTCGACAACGCAGTCGCTCGACACGTTCGGCTGCGTCTGCCGACCCTGCAACGGGTACTGGGCGATCGCTAGTGAAAACGCGGTCTAGAAAGGCACTGCTCGCTCTGGCCCTTCTAGTGCCAGTCCTCACTCCGTGCTCACTGCTCTGGGCGGATCCAGCGCCCACTCAGCCGGAGGCCGAGGACGATTCCGCGGCCGCGACGATCCTCCTCTACTCACCACAGCGGGACGTGCCGGCCATCGGAGAGGTGCCTGTCTATGCCGACGTGCTCACCGACCGGCAGCCAGTCGAGCTCGTCATCAAGGTCGATGGGGAGGAACGGGCGCGTCTGCAGGAGAAACCCTGGCGGGTGACGATCGATGTCGGCCAGGAAAACGTCGAGCACACCTTCGAGATCACCGCGTGGAGCGCCGGCGACGTCATCGGATCCGAGACCCGGCGTACGCCGGCGATCCGCGTCGACGAAGCTTTGTCGCTCGAGCTTCGACAGCTCTACGTCACAGTCACAGATCGCTCAGGCGAGCGGGTCACCGGCCTCAGCGCCGGTGACTTCGAGGTGCGCGACAACCAGATCAAGCAAACGCTGGTCACCTTCGAGGGCGGCGACGCGCCGCTGTCGGCGGCCCTTCTGGTGGACGCCTCGATCAGCATGCGTGGGGACCCACTCGCGGCCGCAAACCAGGGTGCCCGGAAGTTTCTGAGCGGTCTCAGACCACTCGACGAAGCAACCGTCATCCACTTCTCCGATCGCGAACTCTCGCGCATCGAATGGGAAGTCCCCGGAGGAACCTCCGAGAGTGCACCAGAGAGCGCCCGCCTAGCCGAAGTCGAGCTGCACACCGGGGAGGCCGACGGAAGCGGAACTGCCCTCAATGACCGGCTCTTCGAAGCCCTCCGCCAACTCGAAGATCGTCAGGGGCGGAGGATCGTGATTCTGCTCTCCGATGGAATCGACACCCTGAGCGTTCTCGATGCGCCTGAGGTCGCACTCACCAGTCGCCGCACCGCCGCGGCCGTCTACTGGATCGATCTCCGACTGAGCGGCCGCAGCGGCGACAATGTGATCTCGACGTGGCGCAGCCGCGAGAGCCACCGGCGCGAACGTCAGGCTCTCTTGAACCTCGTCGAAGAAAGTGGTGGACGGGTCATCCCGGTACGCGATCCGAGCGAGCTCGAGGGCACCTTCGCTCGGATTCTCGAGGAGCTGCGCGAACAGTACGTGCTCGGGTACTACCCCATCGAGGATCACGACGACGGCAGCTGGCACGACGTCGATGTGCGCGTTACGCGACCCGGGCTGAGCCCGAGGACCCGGGCTGGCTACCTCGATGTCCCGTAGCTTCTACCGCCTGACCTGAACCCCTTAGAGGGGCAGCGCGCAAAGAAAATGTGACCCAGGGGCGTCCAGCGGTACTTTGAGGTCAGGAGCCCCCTGAGTGGACGGTCGCAAGTCGCGACCGCGTCGCGGGGCCCCTCACCTCCATGCCTCAATCACGACCAAACGCCGCGACCAGCCCCGCCGATCCCGTCCAAGCAGATCGAGCTGTAGAAGATCGAGCTCTAGCGGAGTGCGTTCGCAAGCTGGCGCCACGCCTTCTGCGCTACTGCCGGGGACGGCTCAAGCGCACCGCCGACGCCGAAGAACTCGCCCAGGAAACCCTGTGTGCGCTCGTCGAACGTTGGCGACGGCTCGGCCCACCCGAGAACCCAGAAGCCTTCGTGTTCGTCATCGCCCGCCGACGCGCTGCAAGAGTCGCCGTCAAGGCGGCGCTCCTGCAGCCGCTCGAGCTCCTTGGCGATCGACCGAGCCGGCACCCTCTACCCGACGACCAGGCCGAGGCCGAAGAAGCACTGGGCCATCTGCGTCGCGAGCTGGCGCGGCTACCGAGTCGCGAACGCGAGGCGATGCTCCTGGTCTTCGGCGCTGGCCTCGACCATGACGCTGCCGCCGCCGCCCTCGGCATCGGTCGCTCTGCCTTGAAGATGCGAATCCACCGGGCGAAGAAGCGCCTGGCCAACCGATTGGAGCCAATCCATGACCCCGCACGACCCTGAAGAACAGCGCCCGGAAGGTCGCGCTGCCCTCCTCGACTTCGAAGCCCTCGATGCGAGTCCTGCCGCGGTCGAGCGCATCGTCCGCCGCGCGCTCTCGGGTAAGAGGCGCCGCACGATCAGCGTTCCTGCTCTGGTGACGGTCGCTGTCGCTGCGCTAGTACTCCTGGCCGTGGCGCTCTCCTCGCGCCCGCCCGGCGACTCGCGTCCCGCTAGCCGAGCGACCGAAGCTCTAGCCGCTGGCGAAGCCCGGCCACCCACGGTTGAGCAGCCTCAGTTCACGATCTCCAACGAGAGTGGGCCAATCCTGGTCATGGAGGGCGACCGCGTCACCGCCGTCATTCATACCGCAGCGAGAGCGACCCCTGCCCAGTCGAGGCGCCAGTAGCCCGCGCGTTTGGCCAACCGAGCGTTTCGTCGCCACAGAAACCACCCAAGGATCACTTCATGAAAACCGCCGCCCGTCGTACCTTCGTCGCCCTGGTTGCTAGCACCCTTGTCCTGCCGCTCGTCTTGAGCAGCCCTCTTATCGCACAGCCAGAGGGTGCGGGCTCGAGCGACCAGAAAGCGCCGCCACATCGCCAGCTTCTCGACCTGAGTCTCGCGGACGCTCCCCTTCGCGTCGTACTGACGAGCTTTGCGCGCATCATGGAGCTCGAGCTCGACACCAGCGCAGCACCCGCCGACGCCCTTGCCAAGGATCTGACCGTAAGCTGGAGCCAGGTGCCAGCCGAGGACGCGCTGCGGCAGGTTCTCGAGCCACGCGGGCTCGAGGCCGAACGTACCGACACTCTCCTCGTCATTCGACCGCTCAGCAACCTACGCTTCACCGGCGAACCTGTTTCCATGAGCCTTCGCGATGCCGAGCTGGGTGAGGTCGCCGCGTCGATGGCGAGGCTCTCAGGACTCGAGTTCGACTCGAGCCGTGTACCGCCGGAGTTTCTCGAGAGCCCGGTCACCGCCGAACTCGATCGAGTGCCATGGGATCAGGCTCTCCATCAACTGCTCAAGGTCAGAAACCTCAGCTACGAACGCCAGGGCGACACGGTGGTCCTCTATCCGAGCGGCAACGGGGGCTCGACCGGGTTGCAGCTGACCCCTGACCCCGAAACCGATCTCATCGATCTCGACCTCCTGAACGCCCCGGTCGAAGAAGTCCTGCGAGGCTTCGCTGATCTCGCTGAAGCTGCCTTCGCCTTTGACCTTCCCGAGCCTCGGACCATCACCATTCGTCTCAACCAGGTCCACTGGAGTACTGCCTTTACCGCGGTCTGCGAAAGTGTCGGATGCAACTGGGCGCTGGTCGCCGACTCCCGCGGGCACCGGCTGCTGCGCATCGCACCTGCAGCGCACGAAGGAGATGGCTACCTCGATGTCGACCTCGCTGGCGCCGCCGCCGAAACCGTGCTCGGCTCCATCGTCTCCGCACGTGGTCTCGGGCGTGTCGGGGGCGCAGCGCTCGAGGGCGAGGTCAGCTGGCACCTCGAAGGTGTCCACTGGTCGACCCTGCTCGACGCGCTGTGTGACGCCCGCGCCTGCACCTGGACGGTGACTAACGACGAGCCTCGCTCCCTCGAGCTCACCACCCGCCAGGAGACGCGAGAGGCGAGGCCGCTCGGAGAACTCGACACACCCGTCGACCTGTCGCTCGCCGAGGCTCCAGTGCTCAGCGTGTTGACCGCCTTCGCATCGGTCCTCGGGGCTCGGCTGGACGGTAATGCGCCCGCCGGCACCTGGTCGGGGGAACTCGAGAGCGTGCCCGTTCAAACGGCTCTCGACGAGGTCTGCGAACAGACCAGCTGTCAATGGGAACTCCAGCTCGGCGACGCCGGGCGAGTACTCCTGGTGCACACCGACTAGCCCACCGGTTGCACGACACCAAGGCTTTGCTAGGGCCGCACCTCGTAGTAGAGGTTGCTCGGGTCGTCGAAGTCGTGCATCTGGAAGCGCGTAAAGCCGCCCTCTTTTGTCATTCGTTCGGCGACTTCGGGATTGAAGCCCAAGGTACCGAGGCCAAGTCCATCCGGCTCGGACATCGCCGACGACATGCAGGCGCTGACCGAGAAACCGTAGAGCAATGCCAACATCGGGTTACGCAGGTTACGCTTGAACGTTGGATGGCTGCGGATGTCCTTGATCAGCCAGGTGCCATCGTCTTTGAGAGCCTTCCTGATCGAACGGATCACGATGTCGGGTCGGGTCATGTCGTGGACGCAGTCGAAGGTGATGACAAAGTCGTAGGTGGGCTCGCTCGGCAGATCCTCACCGCGCCGCGTAAAGACCTCGACGTTTGTGAGCCCCTCGGCCTTCATCCGCGCACGGGCGCGCTCGATGGCGTGGTTCGACGGGTCGTAACCGTGAAACGTCGACGCCGGGAACTCGCGTGCCAGTGCTTCGAGCGCAATGCCCCCACCACAACCGACATCGACCACCGTCGCACCGGCACGCAGCTTATCGGTCACTCCGTCGAGCGCTGGCAGAATCGTCGGCACGAAGGCCAGGCGCGTCCAGGGACCGAGCATCCGCTCGGTGCGATGGGCAGCGCACGGGCCGAGCTCTTCGTAGCTCAGACCGATACCGGTCTCGAAGGCTGCCGCCAGCTTGTCGATCACACCAGGCTCGGGTGGATAACCGAAAGCTCCGCAGGCGAAGAACAGGCTGTCACCTTCGTTGGCCAGAACTTCGGCCTGGACCGGCGTGAGTTCAAAGCGGTCGACCCCCTGGTCGTCGGTCCCGTGAAACTCCACCAGCCGAGCGGCCGCCTGACCGCGAATCCACTCGAGCACCCAACGCTCGTGCAGGCCGGTCAGCAGAGCGAGCTCGGCCGCTGTCAGCGGACCCTTACCTGCCATCGCTCGATAGAGGCCCAAGCGATCACCGAGGTGCAGCATCAGCGACACCATCTCGCCCTGTTTGTAGTTCCACACCGCGAAGGAAAACTCACGAACCGCATCGTCGTCTAGAGCGTTCTGGTTGGCGGATGTCTTGTCGTCAGTCATCGTAGGTGTCCTTAAGCGGTCAGTGGTTCCGAATCGTCAGGGTGCAAAGCTCGAGCGCGCCAGTACACCCCAGTGATCGCCTTCTAAGGTTGTGACGTAGAGCGACTCGTAGGTGGCGATCGGCTGGTCCTGGTCGTCGTAGCGCGTGAAGCTGACCGCGAAATGAACCTTCGAGGGATCCGCCTGCACCACCTCTACACGATCCCAGGCGGAGTGGTGCCAGCCGAACTGCTCGGCGAACTCTTCGAAGTCGAATCCTGGCAGGTAGTCGTCGCGGGTGGGTGCGTAGCGCACTTCGCCACTCGCCAGCCGCACGTGTGGGTAGTGCAGAGTGTCGCGCCAGGCTTCGAGATCGCGGGCGTTGAACGCCGTCATGAACCGATCAAGAGCAGCGCGCGCACCGTCGAGATCGATCTCTTCCTCGTCGGCGGCTGCGTTGGCGACAGGTGTCGCTGGCTGGGCCCGCGGAGCCAACGGGCCAGTCGCCGGGGCCGATTCGGCCGCAGCGGGGCCGTCGAAGTCCTGGGTAGTGAACCACATGAGAGACACCACTCCGACAACCAGCGCCGCACCGAGCACCACGAGAACCGGCATGCCGAGAAAACCGTGGCGCGACAGTCCACGGTGCCGGGGCCTGGATGCGGAGGCGAGGCGAGAAGACAAGCGCCACTCTTCAGCTGCGGTCTGGGCGGCTTCGTTGTCGGTGGGAGGATTCATCATCAGCGTCCTTCGAATCGAGGAGGGCGTTTTTCGAGAAAGGCCTTGACGCCTTCGGCGTGGTCGGCGGTCTGAAACAGGGTGCGTAGGGTTCCTGTGACCCAGGCGCCGGTTGCGTGACCGTCACCCCAGTAGAAGCGTCGCAGACCTTCCTTGAGAAAGCGCACCGCCAATGGTGGGTTCTCGGCAATGCGCCCCGCAAGCTCGTTGGCTCTAGGCAGCAGGTCTTCATGCGCCACGACTTCTTTGACCAGGCCGATGTGTGCAGCGGTTCCTGCGTCGACGAAGTCTCCGGTGAACAAGAGCTCAGCGGCCTTCTCTGGACCGACCAGCCGCGGCAGCCTCCACAGGCCACCGAGATCGGTGATCAACCCGCGGCGTACGAAGATCTCGGAAAAGCGCGCCTTCTCTGAAGCGATGCGGAAATCGGCAAAGAGTGCGAGTTCCATGCCCCACCCGACCGCAGCCCCGTTGACCGCCGCAATCACCGGTCGATCGCACGCCAGAATCGGCAACGCGTAGGGGGTTGGCTCGGTGCGAATGTCGACCGGCCGCGCGGCCTGCTTCTCCTGCTGCGAAACCATCAGCTCTTTGACGTCTTCGCCTGAGCAGAAGGAAGGATCGCTCCCGGTCAGCACGACGACGCGGACCTGGTGGTCCGCTTGCACCGCCACGAATGCCGCAGCGAGCTCCCGATAGGCACGCAGGTTGAGCGCGTTGTGACGCTCTGGACGATCGAGCTGCACGGTTGCCACGTGGTCGCAAACGTCGTACAGGACGTGCTCGAACTCCTGCGGCGGGATGTCGAACTGGGTCATACGGGAACCTTCGTGTGGACATCTCGAGCAAGAGGCGATGCCTCTGCAGGACGGTTCAGGGCCGCCTTCAGACCTCGGACCCCGAGCTCGATGTCGGTGATTGGGGCTGGCAGCTTACAGCGAACGGGCGGCAGGGGCTCATCGCCCATCACCGCCGGCCACCGAGTCTGTCCAGCAGGGTCATACCAACGACACATTCCCCTGCTCTCATCGATAGCATGACAAGGCCAGCACCGAAGAGAGTCCCTAGACGGTCCCGAAACTCCGCTGCCGGGCGCACCTTTGCACTCCCTTCCAGGACCAACGCCAGAGCCCGAAAGAGCCACCCGACACCCATGAGCAGAACCCCGAGAAGTCGATCCCGCCTGGTCATCGAAGGCGGCCGGCCACTGTCTGGCACCGTCCGACCGCGCGGCAACAAGAACGCCGCCCTGCCGCTTCTCGCCGCCTGCCTGTTGACCGACGACACCGTAGTGCTCGAGAACGTCCCGGACATCGCCGACGTGCGCACCCTCCTGGACCTGCTGGCGGACCTGGGCGTGAGTGTCGGTCGCGGTGACGATGGGTCCATCGAGCTCGACGCCTCGGGAGTCAACGGGCGCCAGCCCGATCCAGAACTCTGTCGCAACATCCGCGCCTCGGTGCTACTCGCCGGTGCGCTCCTGGGCCGGCGAGGTCACGTCGAGCTGCCACCGCCCGGAGGCGACGTTATCGGCCGCCGCCGGCTCGACACCCACGTGCTGGCTCTAACGGCCCTCGGTGCGCGATTCGACAGCGGCGCCGACCGGTTGACGTTCGACACAACGGGGCAGCTGGTTGGCACCGAGATCTTTCTCGACGAAGCCTCGGTGACCGGAACCGAAAACGCTCTCCTCGCCGCCGCCACCGCCTCCGGCGTCACCACGATCCTCAACGCGGCTTCGGAGCCTCACGTCCAGGATCTGTGCCGGTTGCTCAACGCGATGGGGGCGGTGATCACTGGAGTCGGCACCAACGCCCTGGTCATTGAAGGCAAGGCCAAACTCGGCGGCGCGCGCTTTCGGCTCGGCCCGGACTATGTCGAAGTCGGTTCGCTCGCCGTCCTGGCAGCGGTGACCGGCGGTGCGCTCACGATCACTGGCGCGCGGCCGTATGAGCACCGGGCAATGCGCCTTGCTTTCGGTCGGCTGGGCCTGGTGCTCGATGAGTCTCCCGATGGCGAAGACCTGATCGTGCCTCCGAACCAGGAGCTGGTCGTGAGGAGCGACCTGGGTGGCGCCATCCCCAAGATCGAAGACGCGCCCTGGCCGGGCTTCCCCGCCGACCTGATCTCGATCGCGCTGGTGCTTGCCACCCAGGCCAGCGGCACCGTGCTCGTTCACCAGAAGATGTTCGAGTCACGCCTCTTCTTCGTCGATCGCCTGATCGCGATGGGAGCGCGCATCGTCCTTTGCGACCCGCACCGCGCGGTGGTCAGCGGCCCCGCCCGGTTGTTCGGCCAGGAGATGAGCAGCCCCGACATCCGCGCTGGCATGGCGATGTTGATCGCCGCCCTTTGTGCCGAAGGCACCTCGGTGATCGACAACGTGCAGCAGATCGACCGCGGCTACGAGGCCATCGACGAACGCTTGCGCGCTCTCGGTGCCGACATCGAGCGCCAGACAATCGTCGTCTGACAACGCCTCGAGCGATCTGAGAGTGAGACCCAAGAAAGATCGCGCGACGACGCGCTCTGAGATCATCGAGCAGGGCAACGTCGTCTTCACCGCCAGCCCCGAGGAGTCGAACGGTGCACGGCCTGGAGCGGCTCTCCCGCCGCCCTTCAGGGTCGCCGCCCGCACCTGCCTTCTGGTTTCCGCCACCCGTCCTCGGCTGGCGGTTCTCGGCTGGGGGCTGGGTGCGATGGGTGGCGAGATGGCCCGACTGCGCCCAGAAGCGCACCTCCTCGGCGTCGAGCTCTCGGCCGACCTCGCGCGCCGGGCACAGAAGCATCTCCCCGACCGAGTCGAGCTGTTGCACGGCGACGCACTGTCGTTTCTCGAGCGCACCCGCCGGCGTTTCGACCTCCTGCTCGACGACTGTTTCTCTTGGCAACACGCCAAGCCGGTACGGCCGCCCGAGCTGCTCCGCCATGGAGACCTGGCGCGCCGGCGCCTGCGCCCCGGTGGCCTCTATGTGCGCAACATGCTGCCCGAGCCGCACCTGCCGCTCGCTCTCCAGACTGAGGACCTGCACAGCGCCTTCGAACACGTTGAACTGCGGCGCTTTCGAGAATGGGACAACGTGCTTGCGGTTTGCACCGAGCGCCCTCTGCCGAGCGACTGGCGCGCACTTCTTCGCACTTCCGCCTCTACGAGCGTCGGCCGCCGGCGACGATCGCCATGCGCCTGAAGAGCTCCATGATGTCGACCGGCGGGCGCTCGATTCCCTGCTGGCGATCAAACTCTCGGTAGAGCGTCTCGACGTTGACCGCGATGCGCTCGGCGTCACCCCACGCGTCGAAGTCACCGAGCGCGATGTCTTGTGCCGCAGCGAGCGCATCGAGGCCGGCGGCATAGCGCTCGCGCGCCTGTTGCTCGATGAACAGAAGGTACTCGCGCACCGCCTGCGGCCCGCGATGGTCGGTGATCGGGCCGTGACCCGGCACGATGGTCTCGAGGTCCATCGCCAGCAGCTTGTCGCAGGCGGCGATCCAGTTCGACACCGGCCCCGCCCAAATGAGGGGCGTGCCATCGATAAAGAGAATGTCGCCGGTAAACACCGTCTTGTCGTCCGGAACCCAGACCATGATGTCGCCCTCGGTGTGGGCTGGTCCGACCTCGAGCAACACGACACGCTTCTCACCCACCGTAAGCTCGAGCGACTCCTCGAAGGTGCGGTTGGGCAAGGTGTGCTGGATGCCTTCGAAGTCGAAGGCGCCAAACGCTTCGACCAGGTAGCGCGCGAGCTGGTCGTCGCCGGCGCGCGCTGTTTTCATCAGCGCGGCCAGGCGCTCGGGGGTGGCGAGCTTCATCTCACCCGCCGCGGCGCGTGAGGAGATGATCTCGACGCCTTCCCCGGCAACCAACTCGTTGCCGTGGGTGTGGTCGCCGTTGCTATGGGTGTTGACCAGGGTCTTGATGTCGGCGGCCGCCGGCACCGAGCGCCGCATGGCGGCGAGCATGTCGCTCGTCTTGGGCACATCGAACAGCGTGTCGACGAGGAGGGCGTCTTCGCCCGAAGCGATGAGGCCGGCGTTACTCCAGCCCCAGCCCCCGTCGGGCTGCAGCCAGGCCCAGGCTCCGTTGCCGAGGTCCTGGAGGCCGCGCTCGAAGGCGAAACCACCCGCAGCCAGAAGACTCACGGTGTGTCCCGGCGATAGACCACCTTGCCGCCAAGCACCGTGAGATCGACCCGCGCGCTCTCGAGCGCCTCCGCGTTGCCATCGAGGATGTCGGCTGAAAGGACTGCAATGTCGGCGAGCTTGCCGGGCTCGAGTGAACCCTTCCATTCTTCTTCGAAGGCGGCCCAGGCGTTGGCGATGGTGTAGCTCCGCAACGCCTCCTCGCGTGTCATGCGCTGTGCTTCGTAGAACACCGAGCCGTCGCGCGCCTGGCGAGTGACCGAAGCGGCGAAACTCGCCAGTGGGTCGATGTCTTCGACCGGCACGTCGGTTCCGTTGGTGACCACGGCGCCCGAATCGAGAAGCGCACGCCACATGTAGGCGCCCTCGCGAGCACGCTGGTCGCCGAGACGACGCGGAACCCAGGGTCCATCCGAGGTGGCGTGAACCCCCTGCATCGAAGCCACGACGCCGAGCTCGGCAAACCGTGGAATGTCGCTCGGGTCGAGGTGCTGGGCGTGCTCGACGCGCCAGCGCAAGTCGCTTCCGTCGCCGGCCTTTAGGTAGGCAGCTTCGTAGATGTCGAGAACGGTGCGATTGGCGCGGTCACCGATGGCGTGAGTGCAAAGCTGGTAGCCGTGTTCGAGGGCCAGTTCGGCCGTGGCTCTGATTTCTTCTTCGGGCTCGATGACCAGGCCGGTGGTGTCGGGCATGTCGGTGTAGGGCTCGAGCAACCAGGCACCGTGCGAACCAAGGGCGCCGTCCATCGCCTTCTTGATGGCGTGCACCGCCAGGTAGTCGTCGCCCTCGGAAACCGAGCGCATGGCGGCCAGGCGATCTGCCATCTCCGCCTCCGGTTCGCGCACCATGACCCACAGACGCAACGGTAGAGCTCCCTCCTCCTCCATCGAATAGAAGAGCTCGATCTCTTCGAAGGAAGAGCCAGCGTCCTGGAAGCTGGTGATGCCATGGGCAAGGGCGCGCTGGCCTGCAAGCTCGACGTAGCGCCGCATCTCTTGTTCACGCTCCTCGTCGGTCATCGACTCGCGTGAGGCCGCCATGACACGCCCGGGCAGCCGCTGAGCGGTCTCACGGAGGAGCCCGGTGGCGTCGCCATTCAGGTCGCGCACGATGGTGCCGCCCGGCGGGTCGGCCGTCGCTCGATCGATTCCCGCCGCTTCTAAGGCGCTTTCGTTGGCGAAACCGGCATGACCGCTGCGATGGGTCAAGAGAACCGGATTCTCTGGCGAAACCGCGGACAGCGCCTCGTGCACCGGGTTACCTTCCACCGCGTCGTCCGGCAGCGCGTCCCACATCTCCTGATGCCAACCGCGGCCTGCGATCCACTCGCCAGGGGTAGCATTCTCCGCTGCCACGCGCACCTGCTCGACGATGTCATCCCAAGACCGGGCGGTGGTTAGATCCAGAACCGAGAGGGCGTAGCCAAGGCCTGTGAAGTGACCATGGCCCTCGATGAATCCCGGAATGGCGAGGCGCCCATCGAGCTCGATGACTTCGGTGTCCTCACCGATGTAGCCCTCGACCGAGACGTTCGAGCCCAACGCCAGAATGCGAGCGTCTTTGGCCGCCAGCGCCTCGACGATCGAGAAACCCTTGTCGACTGTCGCGATGCGGCCGCCGCGCAGGACCAGGTCTGCCGGTTCGGCAAGTGCACCTTCGGGCGCTTCGCTGGCGCAGCCCGCCGCGACGACACCAACAAGGGTGGCGGCAAGAACCAGGAGAAGTCGGGGACGAGCGGCCGTAGGGCGACGGTTGCGGTTCGAGAAACGGTGAAGCGACATGCGAGGCTCCTTGGGACGCACCGCCCCTGGGCGGGCGACACTGAGATCTGAGGTGGAACAGGCGCCACGTTACACCGTCCGCTGACCTGCGCCACGGAGGCGGCGCCGGGCGCGGAACCGGGAGGGTGGCGCCTACTCGCAAGTCGAGAAGGCGCTGGTATCGAGAATCGGTTGGAAGGGCACGCCGAGTTGGTTCTGGTACGCGCGAATCTCGCCGGTCAGCATGTCGACGACCTGGATATCAACCTGAACGTCGGTGAGACCGGCGGCGAACACCCAGAAACGATCGAACTGGCGACAGGCGTCGAGCACTTTGATGACCAACTCGACGTTGTCGTTGCTGAAGAACCAGAACCAGCCGGTGTCGGCTGTCAACCGCTCGGCTGAAGCGGCGCCGGAGTCGCCGTCGCGAGTACGCCAGGTCGCACGCACGCGAAAGCGCTCGTCTTGCAGGCACGCCGTGTCGCCGGCGGTGGTGCACTCGCCGAGGACCAGATCGTCGTCACGGATGGTGACCGTGAGCGGCGTGGCATCGAGGTTGACTCCACCCTCGCCGGCGGCAAGTAGCACCTCGAAGGTCTCATCGGGTTCTTCGATGGCGTCGTCGAGGATCGTGATTTCGGCCGTCTTCGCCCCGGCTTCCCCATCCGCCCAGAACAGCGTCACGGCGTCGGCCGCGTAGTCGACGCCAGGGTTCGCCGACCCCGCAACGGAGCGCACCTCGGCCGACACCGCGCCCTCGGTGCCTTCGCTGCGGGTGGCCACGACCAGAACACTGCCGGCACTCTCACTGACCGTCACCTGACGCTCCACTAGCGCCAGTCGGCCGGTGCTTGCACCTGTCGTCTGGACAATGCGATCGATGCGGCCAGATTCAGACACCACATAGAGCTCGCCGCTCGAGTCCTCACCGAACGACGACAACTGGGTGACCGCAATCGGCAAAAGTCTCGACGTGTAGGAAGACGTTCCCGCAAGCTGCTCGCCTGCCCAGATCGTGCCGCTGCAGTAGTCACCGTAGATGTAGCGGCCAACGAGCGCCGGAGCATCGTTGCCGCGATAGACGTAGCCGCCAGTCACCGCACACCCGCTCGAGTGGTTGTACTCGAGCACCGGAGCGGTGTAGGCCGGTGAGCCGCAGGGCGGAATCGGCCCGGGGCAGCCCGCGCTCTGGTTGCGGCACCGGCCGCCCTCCATCATCTTCCAGCCAAAGTTCTGACCACCGGCGGTTCCGAATCCGACGCGATTGACCTCTTCGCGTTGATTCTGGCCAACGTCGGCGATCCACAGATCGCCCGACTGCCGGTCAAAACTGAAGCGCCAGGGGTTTCGCAGACCCGTTGCCCACACCTCGTCGGGTTGCTCGCCGTTGCCCACGAACGGATTGTCGGCCGGAATGCCGTGAAAGGGCGGGCTGGCGGAGTTTGTGTCGACATCGAGACGCAGCATCTTGCCCAGAAGGCCCGCGCGTTGCGCGTTGCACTGCGGGTCGTCACCCGAGCCGCCGTCGCCGGTCGCGATCCATAGCATTCCGTCGGGCCCGAACTGCAGCTGACCACCATTGTGATTGCCAAATGGTTGCCCGACGGTGAGTAACGTCACTCCGCTCCCAGGGTCTGCACGATCGGGATTCGCTCCGACCGAGTAGCGCGCAATCACCGTGTCGCCATTGGTGTCGGTGTAGTTGACGAACAGCCAGGGAGTTTGCGGGTACTGCGGATGAAACGCAACGCTCAAGAGCCCCTGTTCGCCGCCCGATCGAACCAGCGCCGAGATGTCGAGGAACGGAACGGCCAGCAGCGAACCGTTCCTCACGACGCGCACTCGGCCCACCTTCTCGGTGACGAAGAGTCGATCGTCGTTGGCATGGGTCAAGGCCACCGGCGCCGAAAGCCCAGAGCTCAACACCAACTCGAGCTCAATGTCGGCGAAGTCATCTTGCCCAGCCACGGGAACGACGCCAGTCGCAACCCACAGAGAAACCAACACAACAGAACGCAAACCCATCATCGGCAGCTCCCCCATCAGAATCAATATGGCGCGACGCCATAGAGGATAGAAGAACCCGGCCCTCCACCGCCCGAGGAATCCCAGTTCCACCCCAGTCAATCGCCCGGGAATCGCCCGGGAGGCGCCCGGCGCGGGCCCGGGAGGTTTCGAATGGGCTCTTCTGGCCGTCCAGGTGTCTCCTAGAATCACTCGGTGTCCATTTCAGCCAGGCCGACCGAGACAGCAACCGCTCCACTCACCTGCCAGAAGAGTGAGTTTTCCCTCCCTACCGGGCGCCACTACCTGAACTGCGCCCGCATGGCGCCACTGTCGCGGCGGGTGGCGGCCGCGGGGCACGCGGGGATTGATCGCAAGCTCGACCCCGACGCGATCGATGGTGCGATGTTCTTCGACGAGTCGAACGACATCCGTGGCCTCTTCGCAGCTCTGATCGGCGCCGACGACCCGGAGCGCGTCGCCCTGCAGAGTGCGGCGTCTTACGGCATCGCCACTGTCGCCCGAAACACCAGGCTCGAACCCGGCCAGAACGTTGTCATGCTGGCCGAGCAGTTCCCGAGCAATGTCTACTCGTGGCACCGTCTCGCCGAAACGAACGGCGCCGCACTTCGCACCGTCGCAGCACCGGATGGCCCTTCGCAGGAACCGCGGGGAGCCCGCTGGAATGCGGACATCCTGGCCGCCATCGACGAGGCCACCGGGCTCGTCGCGCTTCCCAATCATCACTGGTCCGACGGCACGCGCTTCGACCTTCCTTCAATTGGCGAGAAGGCACGCAGAGTCGGGGCGATGTTCGTCGTCGACGGCACCCAGTCTGTCGGAGCCGTTCCATTCGACGTCGGCCAGGTCGGTTGCGACGCTCTCATCTCTGCCGCCTACAAGACCCTCTATGGCCCCTACTCAGCCGCCCTCGCCTGGTTCGGCCCACGCTTCGACGATGGTGTCCCGCTCGAGGAGAATTGGCTCATGCGCGCCGGCAGCGAAGACTTCGCCAACCTGGTCAACTACCGCCACGAGTACCAGCCCGGCGCGATTCGCTATGACGTTGGAGAGCGTTCGAACTTCGCCCTCAACCCGATGACCAAAGCAGCCCTCGAGGAGGTCACGGCGCGCGACCCGCAGCGCTACCAGGTCTACTGTCAGAAGCTCACCAGTGGACTGGAGGCGCGCCTCGCTCCGCTCGGCTTCACCATGGAAGAGAGTGCCTGGCGCAGCAGTCACCTCTTCGGCCTACGTTCGGCCGCCGTCGAGCCGAAGAAGGTGCAGGCCGCCCTCGCGTCACATGGCGTTTCGGTCTCGGTTCGCGGAAACGCGATCAGGGTCTCACCCGGGATCTACAACGATGAGGAAGACATCGACGCCCTGGTCGACGCCCTCTCCGACGCCGCTCGCTAGGCGCGCGCCTTCTCGAGCGCCTCTTCGATGGCCAGCCGAACACGGCCCGGGGCAAGCGGCATGTCGAGATGGGTGATGCCGAGCGGCTCGAGGGCATCGATCACCGCGTTCACCACACACGGCGTTGCCCCGATGGTGCCCAACTCGCCTATCCCCTTGGCACCCAGCGGATTGAGCGGCGTTGTCGTCACGGTGTTGGCGAGCTCGAAGCGCGGAAACGCCGGCGCTCGTGGCAGGGCGTAGTCCATCAGGCTGCCCGTCACCAGCTGACCGCCGTCGTCGTAGCGCACCTCTTCCCACAGCGCCTGCCCGATCCCCTGCACGATGCCACCGATACGCTGGCCGTCTGAAAGGAGGGGATTGATCACGTTGCCAAAGTCGTCGGTTGCCACATAACGCTCGAGGGAGATCGCACCGGTTTCGACGTCGACCTTCACCTCACAGAGATGAGCCCCAAAGGGATAGGTAGCGCCGGTCGGTTCGAATCGCGCCACCGCTTCGAGGCCGGGCTCCTCTCCCGGCACCGGCGTGTTCCAGAGATGCGCCATCTGCGCCACGTCACGAAAGTGCAGCGCGCGCTCGCTGTCATCGCTCCCAGCGACTCGAAAGACACCGGCATCAAAGGCGATGCGCTCCACCGGCACATCGAGATGATGGGCCGCGATGCGGCGCGCCTTGGCGTGGATTCGTACCAACGACATATGCAACGCTGCACCACCCACCGCAATCCCACGACTTCCAAAGGTCCCGACGCCATGTTGCACGACGTCGGTGTCACCGTGGACGACGGTTACTGCCTCGACCGGCACCCCAAAGGCATCGGAGACCATCTGGGCGAACGACGTTTCCTCGCCCTGACCGTGCGGAGAGATACCGGTGAGCACCGTGACGTTGCCACTCGGCTCGACGCGCACCGTGGCGCTTTCCCAGGTCCCCATGCGCTCGAGCGGCGACGCGTTGCTGCTCGGGCCGAGCCCGCAGACTTCGGTGAAGGTCGCGATGCCAATGCCGGTCAGATGGCCGCGAGTTCCGCCAAGAGCGGCGAAGCGGAGCCGGCCCTCCCGCTGGGCCTTCCTTGACCCGCGGTAGTCGAACATCCCGAGAGCCCGGTCGAGCGTTCGGTCGTAGTCGCCGCTGTCATAGGTGCTGCCGGTGGCGGTTGTGTAGGGGAACGCGTCACGGGCAATGAAGTTGCGCCGTCTGACTTCGACCGGATCGAGCTCTAGCCGCCGCGCCAGCTCGTCCATGATGCGCTCGATCAGGTAGGCAGCCTCCGGGCGTCCGGCTCCGCGGTAGGCCTCGGTCGCCATCGTGTTGGTGTAGACGGTGACCGTCTCCCAGGACACCGCCCCAATGTCGTAGCAGCCGCACGCCATGGAGTAGGTCGACAGGGCGATGAAGGGCCCGTAGTAGGAGCAGTAGGCGCCGACTTCTGCCACGGTACGACCACGCAGAGCGAGCACCCTCCCGGCTTCGTCGTGGGCGACCTCGACGGTTTCCAGGTGGCCGCGCCCATGGGTCGTCGCCAGTAGGTTCTCACTGCGGCTCTCGCACCACTTGACCGGTCGTTGGAGCGCCTTCGACACCCACGACAGCAGACACTCCTCGGGGTAGACCGGGATCTTGCAACCGAAACCACCACCGACCTCGGGCGCCACCGCACGCACATTGATCTCGGGAACTCCCAGGCAGCTCGCCACCTGCTGTTTGACGTGATGCGGAGTCTGGGTCGAAACGAACACCGTGAGCTTCTGCGGGCCTTCGTCCCACTCCGCGACCACCGCACGCCCCTCCATGGGCACGGGTGCGACGCGTTGGTTCGAGAGTTCGACCTCGAACGTCCCACTCGCCGCGCGAAACAACTCGTCGGTCCTTGGATGGTCCGCCGGGACCCGGAAGCAGATATTGGATGGAAGCTCCGGATAGACCTTCGGTGCATCGTCGGCCATCGCCGACCGCACGTCGGTGACTGCTTCGCGAGGTTCAATGTCGACGACGACCAGATCCTTCGCATCTGCCGCCTGCTGCGCCGTCTCCGCCAGCACCACAGCCACCGGCTGGCCAACGAAGCGCACATCGCCGTCGGCGAGCAGCGGATGCTCCTCTTTCGCGATGAAGGGTGCCGAAGCAATCGACGGCGTCGGGCCAACCGTGCCTTTGAGATCTTCAAAGGTGAAGGCGGCAACCACTCCGGGTGCCGCTCGCGCGACCGAGAGGTCGATCGACTGGATGCGACCGGCAGCGAAATCACTGCGCACGAAGGCGGCGTGCAGCATGTCGACACGTTTGATGTCATCGGTATAGGTAGCCAGACCGCGAATGAGCCGCGGATCTTCACGCCGCTTGATCGGGCGGCCGACCGCGTTGGGGCGCCAGTCGGCCGCCGGCTTACCGGTCCCGCCTGACATCAACCCACCTCCTCTCGGGCGCTCGCTTGCGCGCCACCACCCGCCTGACCATCAGCGCTTCGCAGGCGCCCGAGGGCGGTCGCCGCGTCTTGTACCGCATCGACGATCTGCTGATAGCCGGTACAGCGGCAGAGATTGCCTCGCAGGCCACGGCGGATGTCGTCATCGCTCGGATCGGGCTGGTTGGCAAGGAGAGCCGTTGCGGCCATGATCATTCCCGGCGTACAGAACCCGCACTGTAGGCCGTGCTTCTCCCAGAAACCGACCTGCACTGGATGAAGCGTCTCCTCACTCGGCGCCAGGCCCTCGATCGTCGTCACGCGACATCCATCGGCCTGCACCGCCAGGGTCGTGCAACTCTTGATCGCGCGCCCGTCGAGATGAACGGTGCATGCGCCGCAGAGCGTGGTTTCGCAACCAACGTGCGTTCCGGTCAGGCCGAGCTCGTCGCGTAGGAAGTGCACAAGGAGGGAGCGCGGTTCGACGCTCCGAGTCACTTCGTGGCCGTTGACTCGCACCGTGATCGATACCTCGTTCATCTCGCACTCTCTGATCGTTGTTGTTGCACGGGCGCACTCTACGTCCTTTGCGTCGAAGGCGATCCTGGGCCACGCCGCTCGAGCGACCTTCGCCGTTGCCTTGGACTCGCAATAGGGTACGATGACGCAAATTCGCACGATCCATCAAACGGAGACGCGGCCCTCGCCGGGTCTCGAGGAGGGCACCCATCTTGGATCGCCATTCAGAAGCCGAACGCAAGGACGGCGCGCGCAGTATCGCGACAATCATCTGCGTTATCGCCGCCGCGCTCCTCTGGTCGGCTGGCCAGGCAAGCGCACAGTCGGGCGCCCATGTCGGCCTCGACGTCACAACCTGCACCTCGGGAGAGGACTGCCTGAGTTGCGATCCGGGGAACATCCCTGGCTTGCGCGTCGTCGACTCTGACGGCCAGAGCAAGGCGCGGGTCACCGTGCACTGCGACAGACCGGGCAACCGCCGGAATCGCTGCACCGAGAACGACGGCAAGGTCTCGAAACTCCGCTGGACGATGGATGTCTCAGAGTCTGCGGGCGAAACCCTTCTGGTCACTGGCAAGACCCCGGTACCCCCGCCGGCCGGCTTCAGCCCACTCGCCTACCGCCCAGCCGCGGGCGATCGTGGCAACAGCTCCACGATCGACGTAGAAACGCGAGCCGCCAACTACCGCTACCTGCGCTTCAACAGCGACAGCGAAGCGGTCTGGCCGTATGCGCTCTACCTGCTCGACGATGAATCCAACATCATCGCCTGCGGTGACCCGGTCATCATCATCAGGGACGGTTGATCCATGTGTGAACGCACGAGAATCGTCGGCGCGCTAGCGGCAGCACTCTTTCTGGCTGGCTGTCCTGCGCAGGAAGAAACCCCACCGCCGACTCCGGCACCACCCGCGACCCCAGCACCACCGGGCGGCGGCGATCCCGCCGTCTGGAGCGCCGTCGCGGTTGCCATCGACCCTGAAGCGCGGTGCGAAGACGACCCAGCACTTCCACTTCTGGTTGCCAACCCGCCGCAACTCGAAGTCACCTGCGGCGGCGCCGGAGCTCGAAACTTCTGTGGACGCGAGACCTCGAAAGTGCGCTGGCAACTCGACCTGCCGGAAGAGCTGGCCGGTAGCGAGCTCCTGGTACGGGTCAAGGTACCCGCGGAGATCCCGAGCGGCTACAGCCCATCGGCCTTCAGCCCACCGGCGAGTGTCGCCTCCGAAGCCGCTCAGGAGCAACAGGCCGCTCTCGTCAGCGGGTCGGTCGAGATTCTCTCGCGGCTGGCCAACCGCAGTCAACTCCGCTTCGTCGATGGTGTCGCGGTGTGGCCCTATGAGCTCGAGCTCCTCGACGCGGAGGGCAATCGAATCGCTTGTGGCGACCCGGTGATCATCATTCGCGACCTCTAGCGGCGCGCCTCCCTCGAGTTTCCCGTCACTCGAGCGTCAGGGATCGGCGCGTTCGAGAAGCTCGACAAAGCGCGCATTCTCTCGCAGAGCGGCGAGTTCTTCGTCACCGCGAAGGCGCTCCGGCGGCGCCCCCAGTTCCAACGCCCGCGCGATGGCCACGTTGGCCTCACGGGTCGCACCACAGGCAGCGAAGATCTTGGCCACTCCGGTGTAGGCCAACTCGCCGTTCAAGGCGCTCTTCTCCGCCATCAGCTTCGAACCCAGGGCCACCGCGTCGGAGCAATGCCCCGCCTTGGCGAGATAGCGCGCGCGCCCCAGCTGCCAGCCGGTGTTGGCGGGGAAGACGGCCACCCGATCGTTGAGGATCGAGAGCGCCTTCTCGTACTCGAGCTGCGCCGCCTCGGGTTGGCCGAGGGCCATCAGGGCATCGCCCAGGTTGCCGTGGTGCACGTCGCCTCCCGGTGACAGGGTGACTGCCAACTGGTAGTAGGTGCGGGCGGTTTCGTAGTCCCCGCGAAAGAAGTACACCGTGCCGATATTGGAGGCGTGATCGGCATCGACGATCGGGCCGTCAAAGTCTTCGATCAGCGCCATCGCTTTGTCGAGGTCGAAAGAAACCAGGTAGACGGCCAGTGCGTTGGCGACCGGTTCTGGGCGTTGGGGGTCGAGTTCGTGGGCGCGCTCGAGGGCACGCACCGCCCCCTCATGATCGCCTTGGCGCTCGAGGTAGGTCCCCCACTGCCACCAGCCGCGCCACCAGTCGGGACGCTCCTCGATGACCGAGAGAAACCCGGCCCGTGCCTCGACCTCGCGCCCCGCCCGGGCATCGAGCTTGGCGCGCTCGAGCGTTCTGACCACCTGCCCTAGCGCCTCAGACTGCTCGCTCAACTCGTCAACAGCAGGGTCCAGAGCAGTCCGCTCCTCGGCGCGCTCCAACCAGCGAGCAGCCTCGGCATCATCCCCTGCGAAACGGTAGGCACGCGCTAGCACCAGGCTGGCCTCGGGGAGCTGCGGCGCCAGGTCGGCTGCCCGCTGGCCGGCGCTCAAGGCCAACTGCAGCGTATCGGTACTGCGATCGGCGGCGTGGCGCTGCACCGCGACCTCGGCCAGGGCCGCCCAGGCCAGCGCCAGATCGGGAGCAAGCTGGGTGGCACGCTCGAGATAGGTCGTCGCCACCTCGAGATCTCCAGGGCCACCGGCGTCGAGAAACTGCAACCCCTTGAGGTACGCACTCCACGCCTCTTCCGAGGCCGCAACCCCGACCAGCTGCGGAGACGAGGGGCCCGGCTCGATGAGTTGCCGGGCGACGCTTTCGATAATGCGCTCGCGCAGCCGCGCCGAGGCCCTCTCGGGCTCAACGAAGGTGTCCTGCCACAGAATGTCGCCCGCCGGGAGTTCAACCAGTTCGACCCCTGCGGTGATCTCTCCTTCGTGCTTCGACAGGTACCCTTCGATCACGAGATCTGCGCCGAGGTCAGCCTCGAGACGATCGTAACGATCGGGCAGATCGACAAGACCGTTGGTTCTGCCATGAGCCAGAACCCGGATCTCGTCGACCGCCGAGAAGGCGCTGCCAATGGTGCGTGACAGGTAGGCGTACGACGGCTCACCGGTGTCGTTGGTAAAGGGCAGGATCGCCAGGCGACGCGGGGCATCGGCCACTTCAGCGCTGGTCGTGTTCGAGGGCAGCATCGGCCGACTGAAGGCAGCGCTGTCGACCGCCCGCCAGACCAGCGCCGAACCGAAGGCAATGGCCGCAATCATGCCGAGAGCGACGCCAGCGAGGCGCACGTTGGGGGAGATGCGCGGCTGGGGCGGCAGGGCCAGCCGCGATGCATCCGTTGCGGTGGCGCCCGAGATCGCGCGCAGCGCGTCCAGGGCGTCGGCTGCCGATGGGTAACGGTCTTCTCGATCGAAGGCGGCGAGTCGACCGATCACCGGGGCGAGCGGTGAACCGGCGGCGAGTGAACGACGCGCCTCTTCTGCCATCACGACGTCACGAAGGGCGCCTAGATACTCGGCGAAACTGCGCGGTGTCACTGCGCGCTTGCCAGTTGCTGCTTCGTAGAGCGTCATACCGAGCGAGAACAAGTCTGCTCGGCCATCGACCGCTTCACCGCGTGCCTGCTCGGGAGCCATGTAGGGAATCGACCCCACGGCTGCACCGATGCGTGTCAAGGCGATTTCGGTGCCCGCGTCATCGCTCGAAGCGCCCACCACCCGCGCCAGCCCAAAGTCGAGCACCTTGACACTGCCATCGGGCGCGACGCGAATGTTGCCCGGCTTGAGATCACGATGCACGATGCCGGCTTCGTGCGCGACGGCCAACGCTTCGCAGACGATCGCACCAATGCGAATGACCTCGGGCTCGGAAAGAGCACCGCGTTCGATCAGGTCGGCGAGATCTTCGCCCTCGACCAGCTCCATGGCGAGAAAGAGCTGCGCTGGATCTGTCGCCTCACCGAAGTCGAAGACGGTAGCGATCGCCGGATGGTTGAGAGCCGCGGCGGCACGTGCCTCGCGCAGGAAGCGCTCGCGGCGCTCGGGATCTGAACGCACAGATTCCGGCAGCAGCTTGACCGCCACCAGGCGATCGAGCACCGCGTCGTGGGCACGATGGACTTCGCCCATGCCACCCCGGCCGAGCGGATCCAGGAGTCGATACCTATCCTGTAGCAGACGCCTCGCCCCCCTCTGGACGAAAGTTGTGCAGGCCCGAGAAAGAAACCTAACACGCTCACGCCGTGACGCGACAAGCCTGGATCTCTTTGGTGAGGATCTCAGGTACCTGTTCGTGTACCTCGGGTGCGACCCTGAAGGTGGTCATGATCGAAAGCACGTCGAGGTCTTCTGGCACGACTTCGGAACGCCCTTCGATCAGCGCCCGGCCGCGCAGGAGTTTCACCGCCTTGACCAGAAAGGAGCGGTCGGTGAGGAGCGAATTCGACTCGTTGCAGTCGTGGTCGACAACCAGTGTCCGAAGGATGCGCAAGAGGCCGGCGCGTACCGCCTCGGGAACCACGATGTCCTGCAGTTCGGCGTACAGGCCGTCGAGCTCAGTGCGTGAAATCACCGGCTCCGGTTCGGGCTGCTCGACCACCTCGCCCGAGGCGAAGCGGTCGATGAGCTCGCGTGCGTGGGCCTCGTTTCCTGACTGAATGAGGCCACGGACTTTGAGCTGAATGGCAAAGCGGTCGACGTTCGCCGGATCGAGAGGCTCGTTGTAGTACTCGTCATCCATCGGGTTGCCGGTGGCAATCGCCGAGAGTAGCGGGATTGGCCGTTCGCCGAAGCGCCGCTCGTTGAGAATCCGCAGCAGCACGTTGAGCGCCTCTCCAGGCGCCCGTGAAATGTCGTCGAGGACACAGACTTCGGCGGTCAAGATACCGCCCGGATCGATGCGCTGGTGAATGCGCTCCCCTTCGCCTTCAGCCAGTTCGCGGCGTTCGAGAACGACGTCACCCACCAGCTCTGCCAGGCGGGTGTCGCGATGCAGCTGGTAGAAGAAGAAGCCGAGCCGCGCGCCCTGGGCGGTGATCTCAGCCAGGCGCGTCTTGGCAATGCCCGGCGGACCCTCGAGATAGACGTGCTCACGACTGACGAGGCCCAGCATGAGAGCGTCTTTTACATCGCGGTGCCCGACCACGTGCCGGTCGAGGAGCGCGGAAAGGGCAGACAGGGCTTGCTGGGACACGTTGGCGAACTCCGTTGGAAGCAAACAGTGAACAGGCTAGGGGCCTCAGGGGGCCGGGGCCAAGGCGGCGGGCAGGATAGCAGGCTAGCGTTCCTCGACGGCCAGCTGACCGCGATGATCGGGCCGCGCCTGAAAGCGTAGGCCACCGGTCTCTCTGGAAAGATCATCGAGTACCGGAGGGCACTCGCCAGAACCGAGGAACACCGTGTGCAGGGCGACGCCGAGACGCTTGGCCTCGGCCCTCTCACGACGCACACTCGGATCGCCAATGATCGGCAGACCGTCGGTGAGCATCACGACGTGGCGGTTGCGCCCCATTCCACCGCGCAACGCCTCGATGGCGACGCGCAGCGGGTCTTCGTAGTTGGTCTGGCCGAGCGTACGGGCCGTACCGGCGAGCTCGTAGAGTCGCCGGTACGATCGGTGCAGAAGGCGACCACCGACGAGGTGATCGATCGCCTTGTGATGAAACTCAACGTAGCCGACCCGCATACGGCGACGCCCGGCGACCCGCACGACCCCCGCGACGACTTCGCCGGCCCACTCCGCCAGTGTGCCCGCCATCGAGGCTGAGATGTCGCGTAGAACCACGATCGCACCGCCGGCGTTCTGCCGCTTGCGATCGTAGGTACGGGGTGATCCGGGCAAACGGCCCTCGGCGTAGAGCATCGCTTCGACCAGGTCTCCGTCCAACAGGTCGTCGAGACGACGCAGCGGGCGATAGGCGCGCGGCTGACCACCCGGGTCACTGTCGGGCTCGATGCGGCCGCGCTCAATACGCCCGACGAGTGCCTTCATCAGACGCTCGACCTGTGCCGGCTGAGTCAACACCCGGCGTTCGGGGTCGGGCTGGTAGATCTCGTCTTCCGAGTCGAGCACCGCAGCGGTACTCTGGGCGTCACTGGCGACCCCTTCGCCGGACATTGCCGGCCCGGCAATGGTCTCTGAACCAGAGACCGCGACCTGGACCTGCTCGTCGCCGGCCTCGCCGAGCAACTCTTCGATCGCATCTTCGAGCTCTTGTAGGAGCTCGCTCGGAATCCGACGGGCCGCCATGTAGCGAATCGCGCGCAAGTCTCGCGCGCTGACACACGGCGCGTTGCGAAGCGTCGCGTGCGCCCTGACGATGCGCCAGACCACGACCCCGAAGGTGCGGTCAGATAAGAGGGCGTCGTCTTCGCGCGACAGGCGCGCGCGCATGCGGCTGAGCAGGTCGGCGTAGCCGTCGCGCACCGACTGTGGAATCGCCAGGCTTGCTGCACGCTCCTGGAGCGCCTTCCTCACCGCCGATGTGAGCGCCAGCGGGGCGCCATCCTCGTCGAGGAAGGGCTGCTCGGAAAGTGCCGGCGTTTGACGAGCGGCGCGATCGAGCACCAGGCGTGCCTCGCGAAACCGGCGCCCGGTGAGCAGGCCGGGCATTCGAACCTGAATCGCGAAGCGATCGAGCTGACTGGGTTCGAGCGGATCGACCGGTGTGTCTTCTCCTTCCTCATCGGGTGGCCCGGTGGCGACCGCCGTCTCGAGCGGCAGATCGGCACCGAGCGCACGGCGCGCAGCGAGGATCCGCAAAAGAGGGCCTAGCGCCTCTCCGGGGGCGCGCGGAAGATCCTCGAGGATGGCCACCTCGGCCTCGAGCAGGGGCCCCGGCACGACATCACGGCGCAGGATCTCGAGCCGGCCGCGGCGCTCGCGACGGAGAACCGCGTCGCCCAGCAGGTCAACCTCGCGAATGTCGCGATGGAAGGGCACCACCTCCACACGAGCTCCAGAGAGCTTCGCCAGAGTCTCGGCGAGCAGTGACTTACCGACTCCCGGCGGACCCTCGAGGTAGGCGTGCTCCTTGGCCAGGAGCGCCAACATCACCCCGACCTTGGCATCTTGCTGGCCGACGAGGACTCGATCGAGACCTCGGCGCACCCGCACGAGGCCGTCGAAGAGCGCGTCTTCTGTGGCTCTTGCAGTCACGAGCAAAGGGCGCCGAAGCACCGCCTGAGGGTCGGATCGGACATCGCCCGCAGGATACCGTCATTCACCGGCGCTCATCGGGGCTTTGACCCTCAAGTCGCTTCGGCGAGCGCACAGCGACGGGCATCGCCGCACGCCGAGCGCCGGCCAGTCTCTGGATCGATGTAGATGCCCTCGAACGAACCCATACCGAAGTTCTTCGGATTCACCACCTTGGCGCCCAGGCCACGTTCGTTGGCGGCTTCGAGGGTCGCGGTTGGAAAGTCCGCCTCGACCGCGGAAAACATGCCGCCTCCGGCCGAGTAGGCGTTGCCGAAGCGCGGCAGGTTGATCGAGGTTTCGATGTCGAGACCACAGTCGAGCAGGTTGGTTGTGTTCTGCACAATGTTCTGCAGCAGGCTGCCGCTGGGCGAGCCCGACACGATGATCGGCTTTCCGCCAGACATCACCATGTTGGGGGCGACATAGACGGTGGCGCGCTCGCCGGCTTCGGGCATGACACGGAAGAAGTGCGCTCCGGTGGCAAAGACGGCGACGCCATTGGCGAACAAACCGTTGCTCCACGGCAGCGACATGCACGAGTGCAGGATGGTCGCCGCATTGCCATCCTTATCCACCGCACTGACGTGACAGCTACCGGGAAGAGGAGCCGGTTCAGTACTCGCCGGAGCGTCCATCTGCAGCAGGCGAAAGCGCGTCTCGGCGTACTCTTTCGAAGTGATCATCTCGAGCGGCACGTCGTGGTACTTGGGGTCGCGATGTTTGCCACCGTCGGCGAACACCTGCTGGCAGATGCGCGCCATCTGCCAGAGCAGTTCCGGAGACTCCGGCACTGGCCCGAGCTCAGCTACGTCGAGGAACTCGAGCATCTGCAGGATCTCGATCAGGTGCGTGCCACCGTTGTCGGGCAATGGTGAACCCACCAACTGGTAGCCGCGATAGGAGCCGGTGGCTGGCTCGTCGAATCGGACATCGTAGCGCTCAAAGTCTTCGCGCGTCATGACGCCGCCGGCGGCCTGCACGGCATCACAGTGGTGCTTGGCAAAATCGCCGCGGTAGAAGTAGTCGTTTCCTTCCTCCACCAGGCGTTCGAGCGTGCGCGCGGCTTCTTTCTGGAAGAGCGTGGCGCCCGGGTCGACCAGAGCGCCGTCGCGGAAAAAGACCTCGCGACCCTGCTCGCTCTTGCCCAGGGTGTTGGCCATGGTGAACATCTCACCGTAGAGAAACGGGTGCACTTCGAAACCGTCGCGTGCATAGGCGATCGCTGCCGCGCATAGCTCTCGCGACGACTTCGTACCATGACGTTCGCGCGACGCCTCGTAGCCCGCCCAGAAGCCCGGCACGCCACAGCCCAGACCGGTCGCCGTGGCATCCGGACCCCAGCCATCGAGATCTGCAAGCGGCCGATTCATGCCGCCATTGACGTAGCTCGACTTGCCCGTCGCCGTATCGAAATAGAGCATGCTGAGGACACCGGTGATGCCGGTCATGTGCGGTTCAACCACCGTCTGGGTAATCGAGGCCGCCAGCGCCGCGTCGGCCGCGTTGCCACCGGCGCGCAGGATGTCGGAGCCAGCGCGCGTCGCCAGGGGATGCGCCGAGATCACCATGCCGCCGTCACCCTGCGCGAGCTCCTTGCGACCGAAGACCGCCTTGGCGATCAGGCGCTTGCGCTCCTCGTCGTCGACCGAACCCGGGGTGCCACCGCGGCTGTCTGCGGTGGGCCGAAAAAGGGTACCGGCGCTCGGATGGCCTACGCCCGCCGCGACGCCCGTCGCTCCCAGTCCGAGCAGACTGCCTTCGATGAAATGTCGACGATTGAGGGACATGACACAAGACCTCTTTGAATGAACGTTGAGGAAGGGTGATTGTGGTGCAGGCTCCAAGATAGCGCAGCGGCCAGAAACCCTTGGGGGGTCCGGTCGGAAGGGAACCCCCTAGCGCGAGAACAGGTAGGTGAACTTCACCACCACCTGATCACCGGTGGTTTCGGTGTGCGACAACGACGTCGCCTGCCAGGCCTTGTTGTAGACGACGAAGAGATCGGCCCCCGGCCGATAGATCCAGTTGTAGCGCAGGTTGAGGCCGAGGACCTCTGCCGAGTCGCTCCACTGTACGAAGGCGTCGACGCGCTGGTTGGGGTTGAAGCTGAGGGCACCGCGCAAGCTCAGAACCTCGGTGGTGAAGGAAGCGCCAGGGAGCTCGATCTCCGTCCACGAACGGTTGAGCGACAACTGCAGAAACTTGTTCGGGCGATAGGTGGCGCCCGCCGACAGGTCACGCCGGTCGCCGTCGAAGAAGCCACCCGCGCCGCCGTGCAGTTGCCAGAAGAACTTCTTCTGACTGGGACTCCAATAGAAGAAGCTCCACCTGGTGTCGAAGTCGTAGCGCCCGGGATCGATGGTCACCCCGGGTCTGATCTCGAAGGGTTCGAAAAGACGTTCGGTTGTCTCTTCGGCCCAGATGAAGAACGAGCTTCCGCCAAACGTCTCGAAGCCGATCAGATCACCCGACAGCTGACGACTTTCCATCACCCCTGAGCTCTCTTGGGCGATGTGTTTGAAGGTGTATCCCATCTGCAGGTTGCGGATGCCGAAGCGCTCGATGCGGGTGCGGATCTGTGCTCGGGGTTTGACGAAACGAAAATCTCTGCGCAGAAGAAACCCCATCCCCGGGTCGTAAGAGTCATCCACTTCGAGCCCTTCCAGACCGATCGACCAGGTGTCGGCCTCGTAGTTGGCTTCAAAACCCGTAGCCGTCCCATCCGCCCGCTGTCGGTCGCCTGAAGCGCCTGGACGATCGCGGCTCTCTGAAACAAAGCCACGCAAACCGAGTCGCCGCGTCGGGTTGAAGGTCGCATCGAGGCCGACGACCCGGTTGCTGGCACCGTCGTCGTAACGGCGCTCGGTGGCGATAAGGCCTATGTTCGAGCGCGTTCCGAGATTGCGCACGACGCGCGCGACACCGAACTCGGTCGACTCCCGGGCGCCGTCGTCGGCTCTGGTCACAACACCGAGAGCGCCAACGCTCCAATGGTTGCCGACTCGTCCGGTCAGGCGCGTTCCAAAGCGGATTGGAATCGCCTGCCCATTGGAATCGAGACCGATGCGGCGCGAGAAGAAGACCTTCATGAGCACTGGGTCGAAGTCGAATTGACGCTTGACTGGGCCGAACTCGAACAGCCCGGCGTTCTCGAGGAAGAACTCGCGCTTCTCAGGTAGAAACAGCGGAAAGCGCGTCAGGTTGACACGCTGCTCGTCGACTTCGACCTCGGCAAAATCGGTGTTGACGGTGAGATCGACCGACAGGTTGCGGGTCGGCCCCCACTTCGCGTCAACACCGAACTCGGCATCGCTGGTGGTGTCGCCGGTCCCGCCCGCCCGTACCCGCGTGTTGGACAGGTCAGCGGTCACAAAAGGTTTCACTTGCAGCTGTTGGCTCGGCCGCAGATCGCGCAGACCGGTGAGGGTGCCGGCGAGTGAGATTCGCATCTCGTCGGCGTCGCGACCGGTTGGAGACCATACGTCCTGTTCGGACTTCGCTGCCACTCGGCGCACGATCTGCAGCCCCCAGGTCGTCTGTGCGGGATCGAAGCGCAGGGTCGAGAAGGGAATCTCGATCTCGGCAGTAAAGCCGCGCGGACTGCGTTTCGCAGCCACCCGCCAGATTCCGTCCCACTCGGAGTTGACGTCGCGCCCCTCGTCGGTCACCAGAAGATCCCGGCGGGCTCCATTGCCGTTGGTCTCGAAAACGTAGGCGTTGCGGCGGTCATGGAACGTGTCGAGAATGATCGCCACCGAGTCGTCGCCGGCCAACAGGGCGTCGCGCGCCTGCTGGCGAGCGATCAGGTTTTCTGCCGCGGCAACGATCGCGATGTAGAGGTGCGCGTCTCCGAGTACGAAACGGAGGGCGGTGTTCTCGGTCGCCGGCTCACCCTCGTACGGTTCGCGCTGTTTGAAGTCCCTGGCAACGCCGGCGCGCTGCCAGACAGCTTCGTCGAGGACTCCGTCGAGGCGGATCGCCTCATCTCCCTCGAGCGTGACGGCGGCCACCGTCGGCCGAGCGGCGGCCCCTTGCGAGAAGCCCGGCTCTGAGCCGACCAGGGCGAGCGCGAGAAGGCCGGCGAGAAGAGTCCGGTCGCTCGCCCGGCGACACCCCAGGCGCTTTGGGTGATCGATCTGCATGGTTCCTGGGGCCCTAGGCAACACGGCCAAGTCTGCGCGCGGCCGAATCTACCCGAAGCGAGGCTCGGCCCTGGAGGCCTCTTCTAGGGCACAAACGGCTCTGCCGAATCGATGTCGTAGAGCTCGAGCTTCATGTCGGCTCCCTTACCGCGTCGTAACATACGCTTTCCGTGTCGTGGAAAATCAGCGATCTCGACGGCGAGGCTCTCGCCACCCATGAGGTAGACGAGATCCTCGTCACCCGCGTTCTTCAGGTTGTGGGCAACAGAGGGAGTGGGAAAACCCATGAAGTCTCCGGCACCGACCGCGAACTCCTGGTCGTCGATTTCAGCGATTCCACTGCCCGAGAGAATGTAGATCCACTCCTCCTCGCGCTCGTGCGAGTGGAAGGCGAAGGACACTTTGCCCGGCGGAACGCGGGCGATCGAAACGCCGGTGCGCGATAGCCCCGCCAGGCGACTGAGCCCGGTGATGAACACGTGGGACTCGGGTTCGAAGGGGTGCGAGAACTCGTGCTCACTTCGCCCGGGCGCGCCGGTCTGGACCAGTGGACTTGGCCGGTTCTCCTCTACCTTCGTTGCTTCTTCGTCACTCATCGTCTGCTCCAATCGTCTCGTGGATCAAAACCGGCCGGGGCCACCCGCCTGGGGACGGGATTTCATAACCTTCCTGGCCAGTCCTCCCAGACCTCCGTACCAGCGGGACCGCCAGGCGTCGATGAGCGCCGCAACGACGATCACGCTGCCGGTGACGACACGCTTGGTTGGCTCACTCGACCCCACCGAGGCGAGCCCGGTTTGCAGAACCGCGATGATCAAAACACCAATGAAGGTGTTGATCACCGAACCACGCCCGCCCATCAGACTCGTTCCACCGATGACCGCCGCGGCAATCGCCGCCAGCTCGAGGCCAACCGCTGCGTTCGGGTCGGCGCTCGACAGGCGACTCGTTTGCATGAGCGCGCCCAGGCCACAGAGTAGTCCAGAAATCCCGAACACCGCGATGCGATAGGGGCGGGCGTCGATGCCCGACATCTTGACCGCTTCTTCGTTGGTACCGATGGCAACGAGGTAGCGACCGAGAACGGTGCGCTCGAGCACCAGCTGGGCCACCACCACGACCGCCACCGCCACCAGGAAAGACGGTGACAGGCGAAGCCCGGGTAGGGGCTCGCCGAGCCAGGAAATCTCGGAACCGATGTACTTCGTCTGCGAGTCGGTCACCAGAAACGCTCCGCCCCGCGCCACCTCGAGCATGCCCAGGGTGACGATGAACGACGGCAGGCGTGCCAGCACGGTGATCGAACCGCTCACCAGCCCGCAGACCAGACCAACCAGAAGGGCGAGGGTCGCGGCGCTTGCCAGTGACCAACCGGAGTCGACCATCAACGCCCCGGTGACCGCAGCGCAGAACGCCAGGACCGAACCTACCGAAAGGTCGATTCCGGCGGCGATGAGAACCAGGGTCATGCCGACCGCGACCACCGTCAGGTCGGGAATCTGATTGGCAATCGACACCAGCGTCCGGGCTGAGAGAAAACTCTCACTCTGGCTGCCGAAAAGGAGAACCAGAAGCACCAGCGCCGCTAGGAGACCCAGGAGATCGGCAGCGAATCGCGTTCGTCGCCGGTCGACGGTCGGAAGGCTGGCGTCCAGGTCGGCGCTCATGCCGAACGCCTCCCCTCGTAGCCGCGAAACGCCGCCGCCAGAATCTCCTCGCGTGACCACGCCGAGCGCTCGAAACGCTGGATGAGCTGGCCGTTCGACATCACCAGAATCGCATCGCAGGTTGCCATCAACTCGTCCAGGTCGCTGGAGACGATCAACAAGGCCTTCCCGTCTTCGGCCAGGTCTTCGAACAAGCCATAGATCAAGAGGCGGGCTGCGACATCGATACCGCGGGTCGGTTCGTCGAAAAGGAGAACCTGGTCACCGCGCGCCAACCACTTGGCCAGGACAACCTTCTGCTGGTTGCCGCCGGAAAGCTCGACGGCCGGTTGGTCGATGCTCTGGCAGCGCAAGTCGAGTGCCCGGCGTTGTGCCTCGACCTGCTGGCGTTCACGCCGCTCGTCGAGCCACCCGCGGCGCCGCGGCACATCGGCGAGGGTTGCCGAGAACAAGAGCGGGCGTTCGAGCAGGAGACCGTCTGCCTTACGGTCTTCGGTCACCATCGCGATGCCCCGTAGAACCGCGTCGCTCGGGTGCCTGAAGCTCGGTTCCAGTTCCGGGAGTTGGCCATCGACTGCCACTGCCAGCGAACCACTCGCGGCACGATCGGCGCCGAAGATGGCGCGCAAGAGCTCGGTGCGCCCCGAACCCACCAGACCAGCGACACCCAACCGCTCGCCGCAACACAGATCGAAACTCACATCCTGGACCAGCGGGCCACAACAGAGCCCCTCGACCCGAAGCGCAACCTCGTCCCGGCACCAACTCCGAAACACTGCCGCCTCTCGAGCCACTTCACCGGTTAGAAGCGACACCATGGTCTGGTTCGCAGTCTGCGCCGTTTCACGGGTCGTAACCTTGCTCCCGTCTCGGAGAACGGTGATTCGATCGGTCAGTTCACGAAGCTCATCGAGGCGGTGGGTCACGAAGAGAGTGGCGACTCCATCCTCCCGCAGCACCGAGAGCTGGGCGAACAAGACCTCGACCTCACGCGCGCTGAGTGCCGCGGTGGGTTCGTCGAGAATGAGCACCCGGCATTCGCGCACCAAAGCGGCCGCGATTTCGACCAGTTGTTGCTGGCCGACGCCGAGCTCCCCTACCGGAAGAGCCGGATCGATCGTCGCTTGACCGACAGCCTCGAGTGCCGACGCAGACTCGCGGTGGAGGCGACCGGAGTCGATCCACCCCATTCGATGCGGTAGCTGGTTGAGGAAGAGGTTCTCGGCAACCGACAGCGTCGGAACCAGGTTGAGCTCCTGCTGAACGATCTGCACACCCCGCGCCTCGGCGTCGCGCTTCCCGGTCGGCGCGTAGGTCTCGTCGCCGAGCGTCATCCGGCCGGCGCTCGGCGGCAAGAGACCGGCGAGGATTCTGCACAGAGTGCTCTTGCCAGCGCCGTTGGCTCCCACGAGTCCGTGGATCTCGCCGGCGGCGAGGTCAAAGTCGACCTCCGAGAGGACGCGGACGTTGTAGTCCTTCGATAGCCCGTGGGTGGCCAACACCGTTTCGTTTGCCGAAGCAGGTGGGGAGTGCCCACCCCCGGGCGTTGTCATCAGGTGATCACTCGAGGTCGGCGGCGGTGATCAAGTCGACCGCGGTCTCGAGGTCTTCGACTTTGCGCTCCGGGTCGGCCAGCAACTCGAGGGCGAACTCGATGCCGAAGACTGCGAGGCGGTCGGCATGTTGATCGGCAGTCGCCAGAATCCGGCCTTCCCGAATCGCCTCTTGAACCGCCGAGATGTTGTCGAACCCGACGATCAGCACCTCCCCCTCGCGCCCCGCCGCGCGCACCGCGGCCAGAGCGCCGAGTGCCATGTTGTCGTTGCAGGCGAGGATTGCCGTGGCGCTCGGGTGCTCGGCCAGCATCGAACTGGCGATGGTGTCTGCCTGGGTCATCTCCCATTGCGCCGACTGCGAATCCACCACCTGCGCCCCGACCTCGGCCATCGCTTCTTCGAACCCGAGCTTGCGCTCCCTGGCATTGAACGACGTGCGCACGCCTTCGAGAATGAGCACCTCGTCGCCGGCTTCGAGTTTGCCGGCCAGGAAGGCGCCCACGGCGCGCGCTCCGGCGCGATTGTCGGGCCCGACGAAGGCAACCTCGATACCCTCCTCGTCGAGGACCTCCCGGTCCAAGCGGTTGTCGATATTGACCACCACGATGCCCTCCTCGATCGCCCGCCGAAGGACCGGCGTCAGCGCCTTCGAGTCCGCCGGCGCAATCACGATGGCGTCAACACCCGCGGCGATCATCTCGTCGACCAGAGCCACCTGACGACTCAGATCACGCTCGTCTTCGATGCCGTTGGTCACCAACTCGTATTGATCGCTGTGGGCACGCTGATGCTCGCGGGCGCCGTCGGCCATGGTGGCGAAGAACTCGTTGGCGAGTGACTTCATGATCAGTGCGACCCGTGGCCGATCAGGTTCGGTGGCCACATCGTCCGCTGCACCGCAACTGGCAAGCGACACCGAAATGACCAAGAGCACCAGCAGCCGACCAGGACTCATGGCTCTGAACGCTCGAGTGCAAACCGCACCGCCCCGAACCTCCTTCGACGAAGCATGAAGGATTCCCTCCCGGCCCCTCAGGTGGGGGTCCCAAAAGCCCCGGAGCCGCGGCCTGGAATCGAGCATGAAGTGACCTCTGAGTTGTTGCGAGCAGACGTGCGGCGACGTTACCGCATCGCCCCTCGCGACCTCAGACCTCCAGTGCTTGACCTATTGTTCATCCTCGAGCACCAGCCGAACGTCGACGGGCTGACCGTCCCAACGCGCCGGCTCGAAGCGCCACTGCCGGACGGCTTCGGAAGCCTCGGGGCCACTCCCCTGCCAGGTCAACGCGCAAGGGACCGCACCGCTCTCGTCGATCACCGCCAGGACAAGGACTGGCCGCCTGCGCTCGCCTCGCGTTGCCTCCCCGGAGGGTCGTCTCCTCTGCGGTGCTTCGAGCTGGGCGTCGACGGGCTTCCAGGTGGCGAGTTCTCCACCGGCTGGCCCATGGGCAGGCGCGAGCAGGCAACGCTGGTTCTCGAGCGCCAAGCGTGCGCCGTCGCCGAGTTTCGAAGCGTCGATCCCCCCGTTGACCCGGCGGGCTTCGTCCAACGCTCCGCCGAGCAGATGAGCCCGGGCGAGAGCGAGCTCTGCCAAGCCGGCATCGGGGTCGAGCGCGAGCGACGTCTCGAGGTCGGCAACGGCTCTCTGCACAGAGTCCGCGCGCTTCGAGGCATCAGCAAGAGACCTCGACACCGCATCGTCGAGCCGAGCCTCGGCGAGTCGGCGAAAGGCCACCGCCGCGGCACTGGCGTCGATCTCCGCTGCCTCGAGGGTGTGCGCCCATTCGGCCGCACGCGCCAGGCGGTGGTCCGCGAGGGCGGCCACGACACAGCCGAGAGCGGCGGTGCTGGCCTGGCGATTCGAGAGGCGCCAGGCCCTTTCGAACTGCCGCAGCGCGCGACTGGCGCGCCCCTTCTCGAGTGAACGTTCGGCCTTGCCGATGAGCGCCGCGACATCTGAGGCCCTGAACTCCTCGGCGGCCTCGGCGCACCGCGGAAAAGAGCCCGCGCCCAGCCCGAGCAGGAGCGCGAGCGGCAGGGTTACCCAGGTCATCTTTCTCATCAGCGTGGCGCCTCCTCTTGTGCCGCAGGCCAGTTCGCTCGAGCGCTCAAGGCGGCCAAGGTCCAGGGTGATTCTATGCCGCGCCCTTTTCTCAGCAGCCGCTAGCGCCTCAGGCAGGACACATGCGAACGAGGTCGCAACAGAAGGCGACGACCTGCTCTTCGGCCCAGTGGCGCGTTCGCCAGGGCGATCCCAGAACGAAGCCGACGTGACCACCGTGGTCCGTGAAGGCTGGAACGAGCACTGGCTGGTTCGCGATGAGCTCCACCGGGTGCGTGCTGGCGGGGTTGAACGGGTCGTCGCGCGCCGCGACGAGAAGTGTTGGGCGGTCGATGCCGGCGAGGAAGTTCACCGAGCCGCACGTTCGCCAGTAGTCCCACGCATCGTCGAAGCCGTGTAGAACTGCGGTCGCGTGGTTGTCGAAGTCTTCGATGGTGCGCACCGCGTGCAGCAGCTCCCTGTCGAGAAGATCGGGAAACTGATCCGCCTTGGCCAGGGCCTTGGGAACCAGGGTGCGAAGGAACCGCCGCGCATAAATGCCGAAAAACGCCCGGTCGATGACCGGGCCCGAGACCTCGAGATCGAACGGTGGCGAAGTGACCGCTGCTCCTTGGACCTCTCGTGGCACCCCCCGCCCAGCGGGCGCGCCGTTTTCGCCTAGCCATTTGAGCAGCACGTTCGCGCCCAGCGAAACGCCGGTGATCACGATCGGGCGGCGTGGTGCCTCGGCAGCCAGGGTCCGCACGATGAGATCGAGGTCGGTGGTTTCACCCGAGTGATAGAGGCGCGGCGCTTTTGTCGGCCGACCATCGCAGGAGCGAAACATCAAAATCGCGACGTCGAAGCCAGAGTCCAGCAGCTTCCGGGCCGTGCCGGCGAGGTAGTTCGAGCTGAGCGTTGCCTCGAGACCATGCAGCAGCAGAGCGAGGGGGGCGGGCGGTGCGTGCGCGGTTGGCCCAGTCTCGAAGGCTCGATAGAGCGACAGCTCATCACCATCGGGAGTACTCACAGCCTGGCGGTGGAGCGCGAGCGGCTCCTGCCTACGAAAGAGCGGGCTCCAGATGGTCTGCAGGTTCGCCTCGCGGAGCCATAGGGGCGGCCGAAACGGCGACCGGCGAAAGCGATCTTCGGCGCATGCGATCACCTCGGCGGGCGACAGGACGCCGGCTGGGGTCTCAGCTGTCGAGGGCGCGTTCGAGATCACGGATGAGATCGTCTGTCGTTTCGAGACCGATCGACAGCCGCACGACCTCATCTCCAGCCCCGGCCAAACGACGTTGCTCTTCGCTGAGCTGACGATGGGTCGTCGAGGCCGGATGGAGGATGAGCGAGCGCGAGTCGCCGACGTTGGCAAGGTGCGAGAACAGCTCGCAGTTCTCGACACAGGAGAGGCCTCGCTCGTAGCCGCCGGCGACACCGATGGTGAACACCGAACCGGCTCCCTTCGGCATGTACTTGAGCGCGCGCTGATGATGGGGACTCGACGCCAGACCGGCGTAGGAAACCCACTCGACGCTCGGGTGCTCCTCCAACCACGACGCGACGCGCAGTGCGTTCTCGCAGTGCCGCTCCATGCGCAGCGCCAGGGTTTCGGTCCCCAGCAGCGTCTGGAAGGCATTCATCGGCGCCTGGGTCGCACCGAGGTCACGGAGACCGACAGCGTGCGCCCAGACAGTGAAGGCGAGATCGCCGAAGGTCTCGTAGAACGACAGACCGTGATACGCCTCCTCGGGCTCGGCGAGCGCCGGGAACCCGTTGCCCGCCCAATCGAAGAGGCCACTATCGACGACTGCCCCACCCATCGCCGAACCGTTGCCGGTCAGGAACTTGGTCGTCGAGTGGACGACGAGATCGGCACCCCACTCGATCGGCCGGCAGAGGTAAGGCGTCGCCAGGGTGTTGTCGACAATCAGGGGAACGCCGTGTGCTCGCGCAAGGTCGGCAAGTGGTTCCAGGTCACTGATGACGCCGCCCGGGTTGGCAATGCTCTCAACGAACAGCGCCTTCGTGCGTGGCCCCATGGCGGCCTCGGTGGCCGTGAGGTCGGCGGTATCGACGAAATCCACCTGCCAGTCGAACTTCTTGAAGGTCTTGGCGAACTGGGTGATCGATCCACCGTAGAGCCGGTTGGAGGCAACGAAGCGGTCGCCGGGCTCGAGGAGAGCGAAGAACGCGAGCACTTGTGCGGCATGCCCGGTGGCGGTGCAGGCAGCGCCGCGGCCACCCTCTAGACTCGCCAGGCGCTCCTCGAGGGCAGCCACGGTCGGGTTCGACAACCGTGAGTAGACAAAGCCGAAGGTCTGGAGGTTGAACAGCGACGCAGCGTGGTCGGCGTTCTCGAACACGTACGAGGCGTTCTGGAACACCGGCACCTGGCGCGCGCCGGTAACCGGCTCGGGTGGCGCCCCGGCATGCACCATGCGGGTTTCGAACCCGTAGGGCTCATCACGCTTGCGCCTCACCGTCCGCCGTCTCCGCGCGCTCCGCGTCGACTGGTGATGACGCCGGTATTGACCCCCTGCCAGGCGAGCTCACGGTAGAGCCGGCCGAACTCGATCTTCGGACAACGGTCCATGACCACCTCGAGACCGGCTGCCAGGGCACGCTCGGCGGCTTCGGGGTTGATCACCCCGAGCTGCATCCAGACGACTTCGATGCCCTTGTCTTCGGCGAGTGAAATCGCTTCGTCGGTGATGCCGCCGGCCGCCTCCGAATTCCGGAAGATGTCGACCATCTCGAACGGGCCGGGTGCTTCTCCAAGCGATGCGTAGGCAGCCTCACCGAGAATCTCCTCACCCGCCGCCGCGACCTTGGGGTTGATCGGGATCACCCGGTAGCCCTTCTCCTGCAGGTACTTCATCGCAAAGTTGGAGGGACGCTTCCAGTTGGCACTCGCACCCACCATCGCGATGGTGCGCACACGCTCGAGAATGCGACGGATCGCGGCGTCGTCGGGTGGCCTCCAGCTCATGGCACCAGGAAAGGCGAAGCGGTACCGGAACGCTCAGAAGAGCATCGCGCCGCGCGGAGGGCTGGCCATCGATCGCAGACTGCGGGCGCGAATCAACTTCGACTGCTGGGAGCCCAGGACGCGTTGCACTTCGTGTTTGGCCACCAGGTCCAGGCCAACGGTACGCACGTACCAGGGGAGCGAACCCAACCTGGCGACGCGGTCGGCGCGGACTCGCAGGCGGACCTCTTCTTCGAGCTGGGTGAAGCTGAGACCACCGCCGCGCGGGGGCAGTGCATCGAGGATCGCGGCGGCGATCATGTCGTACTTCCAGCGATCGATCCGCGGGCCGGTCAATTCTCCGTCTGGGTCTTCGCAGAAGACTTTCTCGTTCGACGACATGGCAGAACTCCCGAGGGCAGTGGAGAGGGACAAGGCGACTCTGCGGAAAGCACTGTCTTTACGCCCGCCCGGCCACTGAGCCCAGGGCGTAAGCGTTCGAGACATTCAGGGGATCGAGAAGAGAATGCTCAATTCTAGCGGACTGGTAGATTCACCCCCAGCTTTCTGGCCGTTACTCAACCTCGTATTTCAGGAGTCCGTATGGAAACCGCAACCCGCAGCCTCGCCTTGATCGCCCTGTCCTTCTTGCTGACTGGCTCGCTTGCTGCTTCTGAGAACAACACCTGGCCCGCCTGGCGAGGCCACGACCAATCCGGAGTTGCCGTGAGCACCGAAGCGCTGCCGACGGACTGGTCGAAGGAGAACATCCTCTGGAAGACGCCGATCGAGGGCAACGGTCACTCTTCGCCGGTCGTCTGGGCAGACCGAATCTTCCTGACCACCGCCATCGAGGGCGACGAGATCCCGGGTGCCGAACCGCCAGAGCACACGTTCGGCGGCCAGCCGTTCAAACACCCCCAGGCGATGGCCGGCAACCTGCACCACACCTTCAAGGTAATCGCCATCGACCGCTCGAGCGGCGAGGTCGTGTGGAGCAAGGTCGCCTACGAGGGGCGGGTCTACGACGATCGCCACAAGGACAGCAGCTACGCCTCGCCCACAACAGTCACCGATGGTGAGCGCGTGATCGCCTACTTTGGTTCGGAGGGGGTCTACTCCTACAAGTGGGACGGCACCCTTGAATGGAAGCGCGATATCGGTGACATCAAGTCGGTGGGCCTCGGGGTCGCGTCGTCACCCGTGCTCCACGGTAGCCTGCTCTTTCTGCAGGCAGACGAGGATTCGGGCGAGCAGTCGTTCATGGTGGCGCTGGACAAGCGCACCGGCGAAGAGGTCTGGAAGGTCTCACGTGATGTCCAGCTCTCCTGGACGACTCCCCTGATCGTCGAACACTCAACCGGCACCGTCCTGGTGACAGTCGGCAACGAATGGGTCATCGCCTACGACCCGGCGGGAGGCGAAGAAGTGTGGCGTGTTCCGGGGCTTGCCAACAACGCCATTCACAGCCCGATGGTGTCGGGCGACCTGCTCATCGCCACCTCGGGCTACCCAGAGAAGAAGGCCTTCGCCGTACGACTGGGAGGCAAGGGCACGCTCGGTAACGACAGCGTTGCCTGGACCTACGAGAAAGGCCTCGCCTACATCCCGTCGAATGTTCTCTACGACGGCATTCTCTACGTCACCAACGACGGTGGCGTCTTGACGGCCCTTGACCCGGCCACCGGCGAGGTGATCTACGGAGGGGGTCGATCAGACATCCGGGGGCGCTATGCAGCGTCTCTCGTCGCCGGTGGCGGCCTGATTCTGCAGGTCAACATGGACGGCGACGCCGCCTTCATCAAGGCGGGCGACGAGCACGAAGTGGTCGCAACGACCTCGATCGACGAACCGGTCTGGGCAACGCCGGCGATCGTCGACAACATGATCTACCTGCGCTCGCGCGAGAACCTCTACGCCATCGGTAACAAGGCGGCGGCGGAATAGGAAGGGAGCGCCGCCGGGACACGAGTCGGTCCCGGCGCGTTGTCTCGGGCGCGTTGCTCAGGCGCTGTCTCAGGTGGTCTCCCAGCGCCGGGCGAGACAACGCGCGACCGCCATCAAGGTGGCGCCGATCAAACACATCATGGCGACCTCGGGGGCGATCGAGCGCAGAATGTCGAGCACCCCGGCACCCGGAGCGTCGTACCAGAAGACGTCGAGGAAGCCGTCGAGCGCCCAGCCGTTGAAGGTGAAGCGAGAGAGCGGCTCGAGAAACGACGGCATGATGTAGCGCGGCACCATGCTGCCGCCGAGCGCCGACATGATGAGAATCAAAATGGTGGCCATGCCGTTGAGCTGGGCCCGGGTCTTCGCCAGGGCAGCGAGCATCAAGGCGAAGGCAGACGCTGCGCCCGCGGTCACCACAGCCATCACCAGGCAACCCACGAAATGGGGTGCGGTAAACAGGTCAACGTCAAAGACCAACGCTCCCCAAACGAACATCAAGAGCACCTGCAAGATCCCGATCGCCGTGAACCACGCCCAGTAGGCGCCGAGCAGCGTGCCCATCGTGGCGCTCGACGACAACAGGCGCTCGAGAGTCCCGAGCTCGGCCTCGTCTAAGAGGCCGCTGGCTGCACCGGTGATCGAGAACAGAAGGAACATCACGCCAAAACCGGCGGCGTAGTAGCTCGCCATCGACGGCTGCTTTTCGTCGTCGTCGGCGTGCGCCGCGGTTGAGGTGACGTCGACGAGACCGGCCATCGCACCGGCGGTGCCTCCCGCATCAAGAGCGCCCTGGCCCTGGAGCATCGGCTGAGCAGCTTCGAACGCCGCCTTCTGTTCGTCGGTCAAACCGCCTCCGAACGTGTCGAGAAACTCCATTCCCGTCTCCATCAACCGGCTCGGCGCCGCCTGCATCACGGCTGCCTGCACCAGTCCCCCGATGGTGTGTTGCGCCATCGGGTTCGAGGCGTCATAGATGACCTCGAACTGCGGTGGTGTTCCTGCCAACGCACCGAGTTGATCGGCGAAACCCGGCGGAATGAGGAGGGCTGCCGCAATGTCGCCAGAGCGCACGGCGAGGAAGGCCGCATCCCGACGTTCCGTTTCGCCGAGCGTTGTTGCTCCATCGGGCAGTTCGGGGTCCTCTCGGACGGCGAGGGCCTCATTGCCCGCCAGTGATGCCACCAGAGCGCGACTTGCGCCACTGTTGTCGAGATCGACAATGCGGAGCTCGATCGGGCGCAGCGTTGCGCCGCCACCGCCGCCACTGCGGGCACCGAAGATGGTCGCGAAGATCGAGAAGAACACCATCGGCAGAACGAACGCCAGGAAGAGCGCCGTCTTGTCGCGACGCAAAGTCCTCCAGAGAACCCACAGCAGCGTCGGAATACCCCGCACGGTTCGGACGAAGCCAGTGGGAGGCGGTGAGGTGTTGGACACAGAAGCGCTCAATCGCCTACTCCCGCAACTCATGGCCGGTGAGGTGAAGAAAGACGTCCTGGAGAGTCGGAGCTTCGACTTCCAGGTCGGTGACGAGGACGCCGGCGCGGCGCAGTTCTTCGAGTCGCCTGGGTAGCTCTCGGGCGAGGTCCTCGAGGCGAAACTCGAGAGCGTCGGGCGGCCGCGGTGTAAAGGCCGAAAGCTCTGCGGCGGCCTCCGTGTTCGTCGCCCTGACGGTCACCAGGCGGCCCGAACCGATCGTCCGGTCGACGAGCTCATCGAAACGTCCGCTGGCAACCGTTCGGCCGTGGTCGACGATCGTGATGCGCTCGCAGACCTGCTGTGCCTCGTCGAGCTGATGGGTTGTCAAGAGTAGCGACGCTCCACCGCGCTGCAACTCGGCGAGCATCTCCCAGATGCGTTCGCGGCTGTGCGGATCGACCCCGACGGTCGGCTCGTCGAGCAGCAGGATCGACGGCTCATGCAACGTGGCACAGGCGAGATTGAGGCGTCGCTTCATGCCACCCGAGAACCCTTCCACGAGGTCGTTCCGGCGGTCCTCCAGGTTTGTCCACGAGAGCGCTTCGGCGACCCGACGCGCCAGGTCACCGTCGGCGACCCCCTGCAGAGCTCCCCAGGCCGCGAGATTCTCCGCCGCCGTCAGCCGGGGATAGAGCGCCACCTCCTGCGGCACGATGCCGAGCGTGTCGCGAAGCACCAGGGAGGCGGGCGAGCGGGCGACGGTGCGGCCGTGAATTGTGATCGAACCGGAGTCGAGTTCAACGCGCCCCGCCAGGGCACGAATCAAGGTGGTCTTGCCAGCTCCGTTGGGCCCGAGTAAGCCCAACCACTCGCCGCGAGCGAGGGACACGTCGACACCCGCCAGAGCCTGGGTGTCACCGAAGCGCTTGTGGGCGCCGCGAACTTCGAGCACCGTCTCGATTCCTGAGGCGGTCGGTGAGGCGGCGCTCTCCGAACGGCGCTCGTCGGCGGGCTGGGAGATGGAATCGTTCACGGCGATCAGAGAGTACGCCAGCAGTCGGTCAGGGTGTTGTTCACAAGTCCTCCGCGGTTTCTATGCGCCGATCTCAACCGACCGACCGGTTGGACTTTGGCTCCCTCTCTTGACGCTCCCTACGCTTCGTCCTAACCTTCTGTTCAGTTCGACGCGCGCTGCCCTTCTGGGTCCTGAGGCCCGCTCACCAAGGAGCCGGGCCCGAATGCGGGCCCAACGATGGAGAGCAGCTCAGCCGTTAGAGGAGGCACCCATGAGTCCGCCGGACCACCGTCAGCCCTCGGAAACCGGGTACGGTGACCTGACCGAGGGCCCAGAAAATCACCGGGCGAACGATCGAAGAGCCTGACGAGCCCGCGAAACATTCGCAACGACGGGCCGACCGTCCGTCGCGTGACCTCCAACCAAAGAGGTCGGGCCAGCTCGCCACCCTGCGGAACTCGTTGGAACGGGGACCGTCACTGACACGACGAGCGTCGAGAGAGTCCCGCAACTCTCAGAGACCCCTGCTCTGACCCGCCTCTCCCATCGGTAGCACTGGCCTCGAAAGTTTACCGCCCCGGCGCGTCGCGCCTCCCGCCAGATCGCCGTGTCTCGACCACGACCCTCGGCCCTGGCAGCCAGGCAGCAGACCCCGGATGCGAGAACTCGAACGCGACGTACGAGCCGTTCCGCAAGTGCGACCCCATCGGTCTCTTGACCAAGAGCGGTGCACTCGCCGCCAAACGATCCACGCAGACGTTCAAAGAGCGCAGCGGACCACCGCTGCGCTCTTTCTCTTCGTCGACCGCGAGCGCCCGGCAACGGCCCGGCAATCGACAGGCAATTGCCCGGGAAACGACTGGGGTGAATCTCTGATTCCTCGGGTCAGCCGATGGCGACGGGACCTCGCTCGCCGGTGCGAATGCGGACGACCTCGCCGAGGTCGAGCACGAAGAGCTTGCCGTCACCAATCTTGCCGGTCTGGGCTCCCCCGGACACGGCGCTGATGACCTTTTCAACGAACTCGTCGTTGACTGCGATCTCGATCTTCGCCTTGCGCAGGAGTCGACCGCCTTCTTTGTGGCTGCGGTAGACCTCGGACACGCCCTTCTGGCGCCCGCGGCCCATGACGGGCGTCACGGTACACAGATGCACCTCCGCTTCATCGAGTTTGTCGAGCACTTCGTCGAGCCGATCCGGCTGAACGATCGCAATGATGTACTTCACGACCTTTTCTCCTCCAGTCTTTAGGTTCTTCGTGCTCGCCTAGTCGACGAGGGTGTAGGCGGTTTCGCGATGCGACGCCAGGTCGAGACCGAGGCGCTCTTCATCGTCTGAGACCCGCAGCCCCACCACCAGGTCGATGACCTTGAGAAGCAGGAAGGACGCCAGAGAAGCGTAGACGAGGGTGTAGAGAACTGCCTTCATCTGAATGAGGAGCTGACCGGGGTTGCCGAAGAAGAGACCGTTGATGTCGTTGCCAGGAACGGCACTCGTTGCCCACAGTCCGGCGGCGAGGGCGCCCCAAATGCCGGCGACCCCGTGCACGCCGAAGACGTCGAGTGAGTCGTCGTAGCCAAACCGTGGTTTGAGCACCGTCACAGCTGGCCAGGCGATCACCGACGCGAAACCGCCAACACCAAGCGCCCCGAGGGCATTGACCGAACCACAAGCGGGTGTGATCGCAACCAGACCGGCAACCGCACCCGTGATCGCACCGAGAAGCGTTGGCTTCTTCTCGCGCAGCCAGTCGAGTATCGCCCAGCCCAGCGCACCCGCAGCCGCCGCGACATGCGTCACCACCAGAGCGTTGGCGGCGCTGGCGTTGGCGCCCAGAGCGCTGCCGGCGTTGAAGCCAAACCATCCGAACCACAACAGGCCGGTCCCCAGAACTGCAAACGGCAGGTTGTGCGGCGGCGACATGCCGTCGGGGTAGTCGCGCCTGCGACCGAGCACCAGCGCCGCCACCAGGGCCGAGACCCCGGCGTTGATGTGCACGACCGTTCCGCCCGCGAAGTCGAGAGCGTTGTCGGCGCCAAGGCCGAAAAAGCCTTCGGCTCCACCCCACACCCAGTGACACACCGGAGCGTAGACCAGCAGCAGCCAGAGTCCACTGAACCAACACAAAGCGCTGAACTTGATGCGTTCGGCAAAGGCACCCACCATGAGCGCCGGAGTAATGACTGCGAACATACCCTGAAAGATCATGAACAGCTGGCCCGGAATCGTCGTCCCATCCCAGGCATCGAAACCGACGCCGCGCAGAAAGAAGTAGTCGCCACCACCGATGAAGCCGCCGAGGCGGTCGGAGCCGAAGGCCAGGCTGAAGCCAAACAAGATCCACAGGACGGTCATCAGCCCCATGCACAGAAAGCACTGCATGAGTATCGACAAGATGTTCTTGCGGCGCACCAGGCCACCGTAGAAGAACGCCAGGCCGGGCGTCATGAGAAGAACCATCGCGCTGGCCATCAGGACCCAGGCGGTGTCGCCAGTGTCGATTCCTCCCTGCTCGGAGGCGAGGAGCGGTGGCGTGGCGGCAACGGCCCCGATGAGAAAGGTCGAGAAGACCGCCGCTGGAAAACGAAGTAGGAGCCAGCGCGGCCTGTGCTGCGGCGGAGAACTGGGGGTCATGGAGCAACCTCGGCGGTGATGGATTGTTCGCGGTCCGAACGACGGATTCGTTCAACGGTGTCGATGCCTGTCGGAAGAGCAAGGGCCACGCCAACTTGCGGATCAACCCGCGTGGCCATTGGCAAGACCTTTAAGCTGAAGCGTTTACGCCACCAGATGGGAGCACCGCCAGGATCCGCCGAGGCGTCGTGGGGCTCGACATCTTCGTCACTCCGCGCCTCTCGGTCGACAAGACTGTCGCTTCAGAAGGGCGCTATAGTCGATGTGTCATCTAACGGGAACGGTTCGCGATTTCGTCGCGTGAAAAGGGAAACCGGTGTGAATCCGGTGCGGCCCCCGCCACTGTGACCAGGGACGACCCCGCTCGTGAGCGCGCTCGACATCGTTTCGTCGAGCGGCGCTCGACCACTGAGGCCATTGATACCCATCCAGAAGGTGTCTCGGGCCCTGGGAAGGTTCTGCGACGGTCGGTTGATCTGGACAGTCAGGAGACCTGCCATTCCTCGAGCTTGAAACGGGAGGTTTCGAATGCCACAGGTCTACAGGGCGCTTCTGTCTGCCCTCATCCTCTTCGCTCTTGGTTCTTCGGGCCATGCACAGGTAGAGGGCGAACCGCTCGACATCTCTGAACGCATCACCGTCACGGCGACCGGCGACGACGCTATCGCGGATCACGTGCCCGTCGCGGTAACGGTCATCCCCCGCGATGAAATCGACAACGCCCAGGAAGAGTCGGTCGCAGATCTCATCCGACGGGTCCCCGGCGTCACCGTCATGCGAAGTGGTGATGAAGGCGCGGCCGCTTCCTTCTTCCTTCGTGGCACCGAGTCGGACCACGTCCTGGCACTGTTCGACGGCGTGCGGCTCAACTCGCCGTACTTCGGCGGCTACGACTGGTCCCTGCACTCGACCGCCGGGGCAGAGCGCATTGAAGTGGTGCGCGGCCCGTTCTCAGCACTCTGGGGAGCAGACGCGGCTGGCGGTGCGGTGAACGTGATTCCAGTGCGCGGCTCCCGGGAAAGCAGCCTGGCACTCCACGGCGCCGCCGGTGAGGGCGATTGGCGGAGGATCGAGGCGCGAGTGGGCTGGACGGATGAAAGCTGGGACCTCGCGGCATCGGGCTTCGACCGAGAGGGCCGAAGCGACGCGCCAAATAGCGACTTCAGCAACCGGCAATTGCTCTTTCACGGCGGCTACGCCTGGAACGACGGCAACCGTGCCGCCTTCGTCTACCAGGACCTCGACGGCGCTCTCGGAGTCCCCTTCTCCGACCCAGTGACTCCGTCGCCCCGCCGGCGACAGGAAACGAGCGAGCGGCTGGCGGCTCTACCGCTGCACTTCGCACCCGCGGCGCGCTGGAACCTGGAGCTCGTGCCGTCGTTCGTCGAGCGCGAACTGTTCTTCAGCGACCCCGACGACACCTTCGGCTTCACCCGCAGCACGACCCTTGCGGATACCGAATCGGCACGCCTTGTCAGTCGGCACGAGCTGCCCAGCGCCGGCGGTGCACACCAGATCAGTTGGGGTGCCGAGTGGCGCCGCGACGAGGTCTTCGCGCGCTCGAACTTCGGCGTCGATCTGAAGGGCAGCCGCTCCACCATCTCAGGCCTTTTCATGCAGGACCAGTGGCAACCGTCGACTCGTTGGACCCTCCTCGCCGGCGCGCGCTACGACGACGCCAGCGAGTTCGGTTCGCAGTTCTCTCCGCGGGTGGCGCTGGGCTACCAGGCGACCGACCGGGTCACGCTGCGCGCCAGTTACGGCCGCGCTTTCCGGCAACCCTCGATTGGTGAGCTCTTCTTCCCTGGCTCGGGCAATCCACAACTCTCGGCCGAGCACTCCGAGTCGGCCGAAGTCGGCATGACCTGGAGAACCGGCAAGGCGCGGCTGGAGCTGGCGGTCTTCAGAAGCGAAACCGACGACATGATCAACTTCGAGTTCACCTCCTTCTCGTTCGCCAACATCGATTCCGCCGAGGTGAGTGGGGCCGAGCTGAGTTGGAGTCTTCCGATCACGAAAGACGTCTCTTCGACTCTCGGCGCCACCTGGCTCGACAGTGAAGACCAGAACGGACAGCCCCTCTTGCGGCGTCCCGAATGGGGCGCCTCCTGGACTCTCAGAGGGCGGTTCGGCAGCCGCGTGCGGGCTGACCTGTCGGCGATCTTCGTTGGCTCACGCGACGACGTCGACGCGCTCACCTTCGGCCGCGTTCGGTCACCCAGTCATACGGCCGCGAACGTCGCCATCGCCTACCGTCTCGGCGGCGCCTTCGCGCTCACCGCGCGCGCCACCAACCTCCTCGATCGCGGCTACCAGGAGGTCAACGGGTTCCCTGCTCCCGGTCGTCGACTGATCGGAGGAATTCGGTGGTCGGGGTGAGCGATGTTTCTTACCTCACGGGGGCCGGCGCCGCGCCCATTCGACCGTCGGTGTGACCCACGCGTCGAGCGGTGCGTAGATCAGGCCATGGCCGTTGCCAACGTCGAGGACGATCTCGTGCCCTTCGGTGAGTCCGTAGGCTTGCGACAGGGTGAACGCCCGGGCGCACGACCCGGCGCTTACGGTGTCTTCGAAGTCACGCATCGCCAACACGCGACCGTGCAGGGTGACCTCGCTTTCGAGCATGAAGTCGACAGTGTTGGGGTGACAGCCGGCGAGCAGGACATAGCGCACTTCGGGATCGCTCACGCGATGGGAAACCCATGACGCGATGAAGGCACCCTTCGAGGCGCCCACGACAGTGAGATTGGCGCCCGGAACGCCTGCAGCGAGCAGTTCTTCGACCTGCGCAGCAAAGCGCTCGCCGTATTCGATCGCATCGGCGTCGGTCGAGCGCTGCTCGGCGATCACCCGAAAGCCCCTGGCCGCCAGCGCCTCGAGAATGGCGGCGTACTGGTACTCACCGTAGAGCTCGCTGACGGCTGGCAAGCCCTGGTCTTCGATGATCCTGCCGTGGATGTAGAAAAGGTAGTGCTCGCGCGGATCAATCTCCGACGGAAAGGCAAAGCGCGTCGTGAGCTCCTCCGCAGTGAGCAGCTCGCCGGCGGCGCGCGACGCAGCCACTTCGGCGACGGGTCCAGCCGGTTCGATCAGCACACGTGACGCGTAGATCAGCGCACCGACGATCGCCAGCGCGAACCCGACCGGAAGGAAGGCGAGCAGGAGTCGACCCAGTGCCGGGGGCCCAGGTGCCGGATTGTGAGCCATGCGCCGAACCCTATCCCGATCGGCATCCCGCACAGAACCGCCCACACAGTCGGGGGGACTTTCCCAAGCCGTGGCGGCGGTGCGCGTGCTGCCGCGCCCCTCGGCACCTCCTGGGCCCGCATCCCACCCCTTTTCCGCCCTCCGAACCCCTCCGCCAGCGGCCCGCCACCGCCTTTCACGCCCGCCAAACGCAGCTCCGCCAGGCCCGCGCCACCGCGGGCCGACTGGGCGCCCTGTCGCCGGCTCAGCTAGCGCGCTGAATCAAGGGCCGGCCCTCAGTGCCTGGACCGTCTCGAAGGGTCGCGGGCTCGGAAACGTCCCCTCAGGGAACTTCACGCCGAGTTCTCCCTCACGCTGACGGTCCCGCGCCAGCCGGTGCGCCCTCCACACCCAGTCAAAAGCAGCCAGCAACCGCTGCTGCTCGTCCTCATTGCTGGCAATGACCAGCGGACAGGGCCCCAGTGCCATTGCCTTGGGAGTCCTGAAGGGGCTCAATCGAAGGAGCTTCCACTGGCCCTTCGGCTTCGTACCTTCCCGTTGGTGACGCGCTCGCGTTTCCCGTTCGATGTCGCGAATCATCTCGCGCACCCACTCGCAGTAGTCCTCGTCACTCAGGTGGTCAAAGCCCGGGAGCTTCGAAATCACCACCGTTTCCTTCTTCGTGAAGCCCTTCTTCGTCAGGTGACGCCCCGCCTTCGTACGCTTGGCCCGGCAATAGGCCGTGTGGTCGACCCACTCGCCCTCGAGCTCGAACTTCCCTTCCCACAAGGCCCGCGCGACGGTGACCCCAGGCCACTTGAGAGGTGAAGACACCAGGCCCGCCGCACAGCCCTGCGCCAGGACGTAGCGGAAACGCTTCGACGTATCGGCAGGGTCGCGCCCGATAAAGGACGGTTTGTAGGGCGTTTCCCACTTCGGGCCCTTCCAGCCATGGCGAATGCGGATCTCGACACTCGTCTGCTGCTGGACGCGGTACATGAAGTCCGCCAGCTGCTGGGCGTCTCGTGCACCGACCAGGAAATGGTGGTGGTTGACCTGATAGTCGACGGCGTAGATGGGGATCTCGGTCTTGCGCTGTGCGCGGCCGATGATGCCGTTCATGTGTGATCGCTGCTCAGAGTCGGGCTTGAGCAGGAAGGTTCCGTTGGTCATGCGGGCGGTCAGCATGACTGGTTCCGGCCCGCTGTCGGTCGTTGGTACGTATCTCGGTTTTGCTCCCATATGACATGGGACGCAGAACGCCTGCGCAGCCTTGCAGCGAGGCCAAACCGGGCCGAATTACGAGGTTTCGCGAACCGTGACTGGGGTCGGGAAAGTCCCCCCGACTGGCTGCGGGGGCGGGCGGGCGCGGCCCCCGCGTTGGGGTGGGAAAGTCCCCCCGATTGGGGGGATTCAGCGTTGGGCAGCGGCTTCGAAGGTCGCCAACATCGCGGCTTCGGTCGGCGGCTCGGAGACGGCGAAGGACATGGGGTACCTCGTTTCGGCGATCTGCTGTTCCGCCCCGGCGTAGTCGTAGGGAGTGTGCCGTAGTTCGACTCCGGCGGCGCTGAGTAGGGCCCAGTAGGCGCCCGGCTCGCCGAATGGCATGCCGACGCTACCGGCGTTGACGACCCGTGTTCTTCCGACCTGGCGATCGAACTGCATGTGGGTGTGACCGCAAACCACCACTGACGCTTCCGCCGCATCGAAGATCGGCTGGAGGCGCGCCGCGTCGGTCAGGCGGGTGAAGATCTCGTTGTCATCACGTGGCGTGGCATGGCAGAAGAGCACCTCGCCAAGCTCAGGTACCGAGTCGCGAACTGTCGCCGGCCAGCGCGCGATGTGAGCCAGCTGCTCGGCCGTCAACTGCTCATGCACCCACTCCATGATCGGGTGAAACTGCTTCGGCACACGTACCAGCTCCTCGCCACGCTCGACCACCAGGGTTTCGGTCTCGCCGTTGCCGAACAGGTACGCGACCGGTAGGTCGAGGCTGTTCAATCTGTCGAGACAGTCGCCGGGCATTGGGCCCGGCAGCACGTCGCCGCCGACGACGATCTTCTCGACGCCCTCGCTTTCGAGGGCCTCGAGGACGGCGTCGAGTGCCGGCAAGTTGCCATGAATGTCGTTGAGCGCCGCGATGCGCATGGTCGCACTGACCTCCAGCCAGGAGCCTGAAAGGTTATCTGCTTTCGGACACCTCGCGATGACCCGGCACGAAGCTCAACCCTGGGTGCGTGACCAGGCGTTGATCGTCCCACTTTCGAAACTGTCCTCGAAAATCGGCGCCGGTGTGGTGTCGACGGGCAGGTCGACTCCCTCGACAATGCCAAGCGGCTCGTAGTCGTGGTATCCGGGGAAGACCTCTCCCAACCGCGGGTTGCACAGTCTTCGAATAAGCACTTCGGAGAGCACTCTGCGATAGTCGGTAGTAACGGCCAGATCCGTCCCGACCCAGAGCTGCTCCGCCGCGATGCCCGGCCAGCTACCGTGTACGCCGCCGATCGCCGAGCCGCCGAGAACGAACATGCAGTTGCCGTAACCATGTTCAGTGCCGCCGGCCGAGTTCTCTCGCAGCTCGCGCCCGAACTCACTCATCACAACGACCGTCGTGCGGTCGAGCGGCGAGTCGCCACCGCCAGTATCGAGGTCGGTCAGAAGAGCGGCGAGACCGGTCGTCAGGTTCTCGAAGAGTGTCGCGAATGGACCGCTCACCCCGCCGAGTCCGTCGTGATGATCCCAGCCTCCGAGGTCGACGGTCGCCACCTGCAAACCGAGATCGAGCTTGACCATCTGCGCCAGAAGCTGCAGATGGTTCCCGAAGTCGCTTGACGGATACGAGGCACCGTTGGCCGGGGTGTAACCATTGGCTGCGGTGCTTGCCACCAGGTCGAGGGCCGCGAGCGAGTTCCTACCGGCACGATGCAACTCTGTCTCCCCCGACGAGTAGATCTGCTCGAGCGCACTCTGCTGCGCCGCGAGCCACGCCTGCGGGCCGTCGTTGAGATTGAACGACTGGGGTTCGGCGAGGTTGAGAGTCGAAAGGTCGGAGATCAACGACCCGGGCTGGAGAGCACCAATGGCCAGCGAGCGCAGCTCCGGGTCGACCGGCAGATTCCCGGCGCTCGCCAGATGGCGCGCCAACCAGCCCGAACCGCGCCCAGCACTTTCGGGAAGCGCTGCTTCCATGCGTGCCATCGCATCGAAGTGCGACTTGTTGTCGGTCTCCTGGCCGGCGGCGAGCACGACACCCATGCGACCGTCGAGGTAGTGCTCGTGAAGTGCCGCAGCCACCGGATGCAGGCCAAAGCGCTCATCGAGAGCGAGTGCCCCGTCGGTGCCGCCAGCCGGAATGGCGATTGACGGACGCAGCGCCTCGTAGTGCCCGCGATCACTTCCCGCAAGCGGACAAACGGCGTGACAGCCGTCCATTCCACCCCGTAGGAAAATGACGACCAGGGTCTCGCGGTTGGTGGTACCCGGATCGGCGAAGGTCAGGCTTCGGAAATGGGAACCAGCAAGGGCGGCGATGGCAGCTGAGCAACCGGTCAAGAACTGGCGGCGATCGATTGAAGTCATGCTTACAGGCCCTACTTGCAGAGAAAAGTGGGAGTCATGAGAAGAAGTCCAATCGCAGCGCGCAGACGGGCGGAATCGGCTGAGCTCTCGCTCGAAAGATCCAACGGCGCACTGGCTGGGGCGCCGTTGGCCAGGAACTCGACGATCGGAGTGCGCTCGTTATCAGGCAGCGCCCGCCCAAAGATGCGATCAATCCAGAAGTCGATCGCCTCAGACGCCGAGGACGAATCAGGCGTTTGCCCCCAGAGATCCGTCATGTAGCGCGGCGCGCCCTCCGCGGCCCGCACATTGACCAGCCAGTTCAGAAGCCGCCAGCCAAACACCTGCGGCGAGGTCGTCGTCCAGGCTTCCTTGCGATCAGGGTAACCATCCGGCGGGTGCCACTCGAACGGAAAGTTGCCCGCCAACTCGACGCGCTCATAGAGGTCACCCTTGAACCACCAGTTGGCATCGAACGGAACGTCAGCCTGGGTGGCGCGCAACGCACTTACGGCAAGCTGGAAGGGTCGCTTCACCTTTTCGCCCCAGGTCGACCGGAAGGCCTGCGACAGAATGATCGTGCGCAGCGTGAGCGCGATCTGATCCGGCGAGTCGACGTGCGCTCTCCAGGTCGCCGCTGCTTGATTCACGACCTCGTCCGGCGGGTCGTCGGCGATCAAACGACGGCAGAGTTTGGTGGCAATGAAACGCGCTGTCGCCGGATGCTCCGCCAACATGTCGAGCAGGATCTGACCGTCGCTCTCGTCACGCGCAGTGAGTAGCCGCCCCATGAACAACTTGTCGTTGTCGGTGTCGTGAAGTTCATGACGGTAGAGGAAATGGCCGGTGTTGCCGATCTCTTCGTTTCCCGGTGAGTCGGAGATGATCCACCCCGACAGGCAGCGCGCGGCGACCGTCACGTCGTCATCGGTGTAGCCCACGGCGATGCCGTCGTTTCCTTTCGGCACCTGGTCGGCTGGGGTCGAGACGAAGAACGCCTCGGCGCCGAGGGCGTGCAGCTCGAGCAGCTCGCGCGAGAAGTTCTCATTCAGCCCGTCGTTCTCGCGCCAGGTCTGATAGCGGTTTCGGTTCTGGTCGAGGTACCACATCATCGCCGGGCTCTTGGTCACCGCCTCGAGCATGACGCGGAAGTTACCGAACACCTCCGGCCTCAGAACATCGCGGTCGTAGTGCAGAAAGAGCGGCCGCGCCTCGTCGGAGTAGACCGAGAAATGGTTGTGCCAGAACTCGACCATCACTTCCTGCAACTGGCGTTGGGAGTAGATCGCCCGCAGAAACGTCAGGTCACGGGTCTCGAAGAGCGGCTGGAAAAGAACCGTCCAATGACCGGGGTTGACGTGGTGCTCCTCCCAGAGCTGGTCGAAGGGTTTGTTGATGGTCTCGAACCCGGCTTCGGCGACCTTCTGATCGACTGCCGGGTCGGCCATGCTTTCGGGCGCCAGCTGCTGGTCGAGCCACGCCGACAGGCGCGCGCCGTCGTCGGACGCGAGGGCTCGAAACGCAGCGAGGTCGCCAGGGCCGGGCCCGAAAGCGAGTCGGTTGTAGACAAGGACGGCGAGCTCTGGGGTGACCGCGGACTCTCCCATGAAAGAGGCTCCTCGAGAAACAAATAGAAAAATAGGACTCGGCAAATATAACCCAAGACGAGGCCCCTCTGCTGAGGGCCCACTTTGCGAAGCACGATGCGCACAACCGATGCGTTGCTATTCTCGGCCTCCATCCCGGGCCGCGGGTCCCTCCGGGCGAGAAGAATCCCCGTTTCGCATCCCTCCGGCGTCTCGCCCCTCCTGACGCCACCCACCCGCAACCACAAGATATTTCATGAATTCCTCCGATTGCCGTGGCCGATAGAACGTCTCGTTCGCCGCAACCAAATCACCAGGCCCTCCTGCACTCCGCTTGGTTCTGGGCGCTTTTGACCCTGGTCCTCGGCGCCGCGCTGGTGATCGCCAGCGGCGCGCTGGCCGGCGACGCTTCGCCGGACTACCAGTCGTTCTATGAACCCGCAGCGCGCGCCATCCTCGCCGGCGACGCCTACCGGGTCGACGGGGCGCCCGCGGTGCGCTACCCACCTGGCTTTCCGGTCCTACTCGCCCTCGAGTTCGGTCTCGCCGAGGCGGTCGGCGTCAGCGAGCGCACGGTCGTGCTCCTGGTCCAGGTGCTCTGCTGGGCGCTGTCTGTCTTTCTGGTCGTACGGCTCGCGGGCTCATTCGGTGCTGGGCGCCTCGCGGGCCTGGCCGTGGTCACCTGGTTCCCGACCTGGTTGCTGCTGCGTATGCCTGGGAGTGAAGTGCCCTTTCTGCTCATGTTCTGGGTCACCATCTCAATCGTGTGGAAGGGAACCCAGAAGGGAAGAACAACCAAACGTGCCTTCGCCCTGGCTCTTCTAGCGGGCGCTGCCGGTGGGCTGGCAGCTCTCGTTCGCCCCATTGCCTTTCTGTGGTGCCTGCCACTGGCAATCGTCGTTTGGCGTTGGCCGCTTCCCAGACTGCGGCTACGTGCCGGCGCGGTCGCGCTCCTGGTCGCCGGCACCCTCCTGGCGATCGCACCGTGGCAATTCTGGATGGCAAAGGAGGCCGATGTGCACGGCCCCCTCAGTAGCGGCGGGCGACTCTCGGTGCTCGACGGCTTGACGATCGGGGTCAAACCGTGGCTCACCGGCGATGAGATGCCAATCCCGAGCGACGTGCGCGCCCTGATGCAGCGGGTCGACGACGCCCGCGGCGAGTTCAGCGGTACCGGCGATGTGGTGCGCTTCATGCTCGCCGAGGCCGCCCGCCACCCTCTGCCGGTGGTCAAGATCACGCTACTGAAGGCTGCTCGTTCCTGGTTCGCGGTCGACTCACAACGCCGCGAGCCGCTGCTGCTTCTCTACCAGCTCCCCTACGTCGTCATCTTCGGGATCGCCCTCGCCCTGGGGCTGCGCTCGGAGAACCGACGCATTCGTGACCTCGCAGTTCTCGCTTCAGGGTCGACCCTCTACTTCTGGATCATGACCACCGGGGTGCTCTCGATCCTTCGTTACATGGTGCCACCCATCGGTCTCTTGCTCTTGTTGTCGGCGGTCGTTTGGAACGATCGCCTGGAGCGACGGCACGAAGGAGCAGCTGGTCTCTAGACTTCTGCCAGCGGAAGCACTTTGACCGGCAGGTGGGAGTAACCGCGTACGAAGTTCGACAACACCCGCACCGGCTCCCCCACCACCTCGACCTGATGGAAGCGCTTGCTGATCTCTTCCCACAGCACCCGTAGCTGCATCTCGGCAAGGCGGTTGCCCATGCAACGATGAATGCCAAAGCCAAAGGAAAGATGCGAGCGGGCGTTCTTGCGATCGATGATCAGTGAGTCGGCGTCCTCGAAGACGGCGCTGTCGCGGTTGCCTGACAGGTACCACATGACGACTTTGTCGCCCTCGCGGATCGTCTTGCCATGAAAGTCGACATCTTCGAGCGCCGTGCGCCGCATGTGGGCGAGCGGAGTTTGCCAGCGAATGATCTCGGCCACCATGTTGCGAATCAGATCGGGTCTCTGGCGCAGCTTCTCGTACTCGGCGGGGAAACGGTTGAGCGCCAATACACCACCCGAAATCGAGTTGCGCGTCGTGTCGTTTCCGCCGACGATCAGGAGCATGATGTTCCCGAGCAGCTCCATCGGTGGCATGTTCCGCGTCTTCGGGTTCTGCGCCAGCATGGTGACCATGTCGAAGCCCTCGTGCGCGGGATCGGCACGCGCTTCAAACAGCTCGGAAAAACACGCCAGACACTCGAGCATCTCCTGGCGTGCTTCCTCCCAGGTCGCCACCAGACCCGACTTGGGGCCGAGGGTGTTGATGTCAGACCAGCGAGTCAGCTTGCGTCGCTCCTCGAACGGGAAGTCAAACAAGGTCGCCAGCATCTGGGTGGTCAGCTCGATAGAGACTCTCTCCACCCAGTTGAACTCTTCCTGGAGTGGCAGGCTCTCGAGAATGCCCACCACACGTTCCCTGATCAGGCCCTCCATCTCGGCCAGATTGCGCGGACCGACGACTGGCTGGACGACCCGGCGCTGCTCATCGTGTTTGGGTGGGTCCATGGCGATGAAGGTTGGCATCTGAAACTCGTCCGGCGCGTCGAGAATCGTGATGTTGTCTTGCGACGAGAAGCGATTGTGGTCGGTGTCGACCTCTTTGATGTGGTCGTAGCGCGTGATCGACCAGAATGGGCCGTACCGACTCTCGGCCTGGTAGTGCACCGGGTCGTCGCGCCGAAGGCGCTCGAAGAAGGGTCCCTCGGCATTCTCTTTGAAGAGATGCCAGTTGGTGACATCGAGCTCGTCGATGTCGGCCTCGAGTGCAAAGGCGCGCGCCTTTTCTTCGCTGATGGTTTGGTAGTCGAGCACCGGCTGAGTCTCCTGAAGGGGTGTTCGGTGGGAACCGACCCGATTGTACCCATCGGCTGATGAATCGGGCGCGCTCGCGGCGTCGCGGCCTCGCGATTGCTATTGTCGCCGGTGCGCCACGATCCCAAAGAAGTACACGAGGCAGCTGACACCCGGACCAGCCACTGGCCCCCACTGCGCTACGCCTCAGAAGCCGCAGAACCACAACAGTCAAACCCACCGGGGAGAAAGATCAACGCCATGATGAAGCCATCGATTGCAGGTCTCGGGATTATCCTCACACTCGTCGCCTGCCCGCTCGTTTCGGCTGAAGAGCCCCGCTTCGACGACGCCTCGGCCTTTGAACGGCTGCAAGACCTCGACGGTGAGTGGACGGGCACCTATGGCGACCAGGACCTGACCGTTCGCTTCGACACCACCGCCGGCGGCACCACCGTCGTGCTGACGGAGTACCCAGGCACCGACGGCGAAGAAGTCATGCTGTTCTGGATGGATGGAGCTTCGTTGGTTGCCAAACACTTCTGCTCGCTCGGCAACCAACCCACCTACCGCTTCGAGCCCAACAAGAAAGCCGGCGTGATGACCTTCGCCTTCGACGGTGGAACCAATCTCGACCCCGAAAAAGACACCCACGCGCACTCCACTGTGTTCCGCTTTAGCGGCCGCGACCAGCTCGAGGCGATCTACAGCTTCTGGGAAGGCGGTAAAGAAACCAGCGTCGGCAAGGCGACGCTTGGCCGCACACCCTGAACGAAGCCGGGTGTCAGCCCGGCACCTGGCAGATGCGCTTCATGCGCACCTCGCCCACCCGCGGATAGCTCCACACCAGCTCTTCGCCCTTCCGTTCGCGAGTCACCAGCACCTTGGGCAGACCGAAAGGTCGAAAGCTCAGTACCGGCCCCCGCCACTCGATCGCCACCCAGGTGTTCATACAGCGTGGCGGCTCGACATCACGCGAGCCATTGCGGAGCGTTCCGTCGGTGATGAAGTCATGAATGATGCCGCTCGAGGTCACGACCGTGCGGTTGCCGCACTGCTCGATGCGCTCCAGGTGGCCGGGCGCGGGCTCGCCGGTCGACTGCCACAGACCGCGCAGGTCATGGACGCCTTCGGCCAGCGGCTCGGTGCAGTCAGCGAGGACCGGCATCGGCCAGCTTTCCCACCCACAGCCTGGTGTGTAGGCCTTGGGAATGTCGGCCGAGGAAAGCCCGCTGCCGTCGAGCTCGGGGAGCCGACAGTAGTCGAGCGCCGCACCATCACCGGCAAAGACCGAGGCCGCGGTGGTGTCTTCGGGCCGCGGGTAGTAAAACAGCACCCCGTAGGCAACGAGGATCACCACGGCCAGGGCTGCGATCAGGCGCCACGCCCACTTGATCCCTCGGCGCATCACGCCGCCATCCTAGGTCGACTCGATGAAGTCGGACACGATCCCAGCTAGAACGTCGCCGCGCGCTTCCTGCAGAAAGTGACCACCGCCTTCAATCGTCTGGTGGGCCTGGCCCTTGGCACCAGGAATGCGCGCCTTGAGCACCGCGTCGGCCCCTCTGGTGACCGGATCGTTGTCGGTGAAGGCACACAGGAAGGGTTTCTGCCACTCACTGAAGACCGCCCAGGCCGCCAGCTGACGCGCGGTCGCCGGGTCGCCGGGCAACGTGGGCACCTGACTCGGCATGGCGCGTGGTCCCATCTTGTAGCTGGGGTCAGGAAAGGGGGCATCGTAGGCTTCGATCTCGGCGGTCGAAAGCGGCGCGCCTCCACCGCCGGCGACTGAAGCTCCCACCACCATGCCAATAGGAATGTCTTCGGTCTCCCAGGTCCACTTCTGCCAGTGCGCAAAACCCATTTCACGATCTTCGGGAGCCAGGGTCGAGATCGCACCCATCATCTCCTGCATCGATGGCGTCGGCACCTCGTCACTGCGAAATCGGCGCACCGCCTCGGCCTTTTCTTCGGGCAGCTCACGCGGCACCGGCAGCCCGGTGTTGGCTGCCACCACGCGCGCGAAGCGCTCGGGGTTCTCGGCCACCATCCGCAGGCCAATCAGGCCGCCCCAGTCCTGGCCAACCAGGGTCGCGTTCTGCACGTCGTTCTTCTCGAGCCAGGCATTGAACCAGTCGACCTGACCGTCGTACGTGTAGTCCTCGCGCGCAGCCGGCTTGTCAGATCGCCCAAAACCCACCAGGTCGGGTGCTAGGACCCTTATGCCGCGCGAGGTGAAGACCTCGATCATGTGGCGATAGAGAAAACTCCAGGTCGGCTGCCCGTGCATGCAGAGCACCAGCGGACCGTCTGCAGGACCGACGTCTACGTGGTGGATGCGCAAGCTGCCGCCGGCGCCATCGGGCACCTCGGTGTAGTGCGGCGGATGGTCAAAGCCGGGCACTCTGTCGAATCGTTCGTCGGGCGTGCGGAGAATCTTCATGGTGCTTCCTATCCGTAGTTGATACAAGGCGTCAGGCGAACAGTGCTTCGCAGCCGCTCCCTGCAAGAATCTCGAGGGTGGCCGAACGATCGGCCTCGGAGAGGGCCTCGAACTGCTCGCGTAGCCACACCAGGCACTTGCCCTGGTAAGGAAAGGGCTTCTGGACCCAGGGGCTACCATCAATGGTGGTCTCGACCTTCGGCGCGCCGGCCTCGAGGGCGCGCGCATTGGCGATCAGGAACGGGGCATAGACACGCCCGATCTCAGCCAGGAGCGGACCGAGGCGCGAGCCGATTTCCTCGCGGCCCAGCCAGCCGGCGCTGGCATCGTCGTCGTTGGGAAGCTCGAAACCCGAAAGGTCGTCGACGATGTCGCACCAGGCAAACACGCGCGGCGCGCGCTCCAAGGTGAGCGCCATCGGCGTGGGATCGAACTTGGCGAGCTGACTGAGCTGCCCGTAGGCGGCAAAGTCACACGAACCCGGTCGCTGGCCGAGAAAGAACGGTTGCTGCTCGAGAAGCTCACGGAACACGGCGAGAAAGCGCTCGTAACTCGCCTCGATCACCGGCGCCGTGGTGTCGTTGGAGCCGACCACCCAGAGGCGCGAGATCTGACGCTCCCTGAAGACCTCACCCAACCGCTTCATCTCGTCTTCGGGCGCCGAGATATCGCGCCAGCGCGGCAGGATGTCACCGGACTTTTCGATATCGGCCTGGTAGTACCAGCGGTAGTGGAACATCGCTTTGGTCAACCACTCGTCGGCGTAGTCCTCGATGAGCGCGTCAATGAAAGCGATGACCGGGTCGTCGGGAACCACCGACCGACCGCGCAGGCCTCCTTCGAAGCGACGGATAAGAGGCGTCGAGTCGACCACCGCCTCCAGTTCTCCTGTTGCACTGGGCAGGTAGAACGTCGGCAGCAGCTGGACTTTGGGCTTTGGAAGGGCCGAGACTGCGCTGTCGCTTCGGTGGTCCGGGCGGCGGAGAATCAGCTGATGCGGTACGCGGCGGTAGCGCAGGAGCGCCAACATCTTGCGGGTATAGGGCGAGCCGGGCGCCCCGCTGAAGCGCAGCGGCGGTTCGAGGGTCATCGGTGGACCTCCTCTCAGGGGGGTTCGGCGTTGGAACACCGGTTAATGACTGTCATCAAATCTGTGGTAGACAGTACACCATCCACTCTTCGGGTGCTGAACCGACTCCGCGCTTCCAGGCCGCTCGGCCCGCTCTTTCAGGGCGCGTGAGGGTCCTGCACCTTAGAAAGTCCTGCACCTTCGAGACATGTCGATCAAGACTGCCATCACATCGCGCATCGTCACCTCGCTGCTCAGCGAGAGTCGCCAGGCCAGAAGGCGAGCGCGCACCGAAGCTCAGCGCCAGCGTCGCGACGAGCGGCATCGGATCGACTTCTTTCACCAGGTCGACGACCCCTACTCTCATCTGCTTGTCCAGGCCCTCGAGACCGTCGTCGAGCGCTACGACGTCGAGGTTTGCCTCTGGCTGGTGCCACCGCCCGATGACTGGGCGGCACCTCTACGACCACAGCTCAACGCGTATTCACTGGCCGACGCCCGCCGCCTGGCACGGCGTGCGGGGCTCTCCTTCGGAGCGCGCGCGCTGCCCGAACGAGAAGCTGTACGGAGCGCCCAGCGAGCATTGGCCGCCGTCATGGAAAGAGAACCAGAAGGCGGGAGAGCCTCTTCGAAGCAGCTCCTAGAGAGGGCCGCGGAGATTGGCGAGGCGCTCTGGAGTGGTCGTGCGTGCGAGACCGCCGCCGGCACCGGAAACGGCCTTGATGCTTCAGTCGAAAGGCTCCTCGCGCGCGGTCGAGCGCGAAGAGACGAAGAAGGCCACTACCTGGGCGCAACCTGTCTCTACGGCGGCGAGTGGACGTGGGGAATCGACCGCCTGTTCTATCTCGAAGAGCGGCTGGCTGCCCTGGGCGCACGACGGCCCGACGCACCGGCTCGACCCGTCTTCGAACCTCCCAGCATCCTGGAAGACCCGCCCGAGCGCGCCGCTTTGACCAACCAGACGCTTCCCGACCTGCACTTCTTCCTGTCGTTTCGCTCCCCGTACACCTACATTGTCAGCGAGCGCGTCCAGCAGTTGGCGACGGCCTACGGGGTTGGCCTGCAACTGCGCTTCGTTCTACCGATGGTGATGCGCGGCCTACCGGTGAATCGGACCAAGGGTTTCTACATCCTGCGCGATGCAGCGCGCGAGGCACGCCGTTTGGACGTGCCCTTCGGTCGCATTGCGGATCCGGTCGGCAGGCCCACCGAACGTGGCTACTCACTGCTCCCCTGGGCGATCGACGAGGGGCGCGGCATCGAATACTGCCGGTCTTTCCTGACCCGAGTGTGGTCAGAAGGTGTCGACGCGGGCAGCCGACCTGGCATGCGGCAAATCGTCGAAGCCGCCGGCCTGCCGTGGAACCCTGCCAGGGAGGTGCTAGAGAGCGGCGGAACGGCCGATCACGGGTGGCGAAAAGAAGCGGCAGCGAACCGCTCCGAGCTCGCCTCTTACGGACTGTGGGGAGTGCCGTCGTTTCGCGTCGGAGATCTGGCCGTCTGGGGCCAGGACCGGCTCTGGGTGCTCGAGGACGAATACAAGCGAATCTTGAACAACTGAAAAAGAAGGAGAAGACATGCCGACCTTCGAAAACCAGGTCTACCCCACAAACCCCGAGCAGATCGCCGCCATGCGCGAGCAGGGGCCTCCAGGACCCATCTACATGGTCAACCTGCTCAAATTCAAAGACCAGGCCGTTTACGCTGACGGCCGCGAGACCGACCTCAGCGGGCGGCAGGCCTACGAGTTGTATGGCAAGGCAGTCGCCGAGATTCTCAAAGACTTCGATGGCAGCGTGGTCTTTGCCGCCGACGTCACCATGCTGTCGCTGGGCAAGGTCAGCGAACTCTGGGACGAAATCGCCATCGCCACCTACCCGAACCGCGCCGCGTTGGTTGCCATGTCCATGTCCGACGCCTGGCGCGAAGCATCGGTTCACCGCGAGGCTGGTCTCGCCGGCCAGCTCAACATCGAAACGACGCTCATCGAAGGGTCGCCGGTTCCCGGCGCCTAGCCACCCATTCTCTCCGAGGACTCGACATGAAGAAACTCGTCATGGCGCTCGCCCTGGTTGGAGGTGCCCTGGTGGTTCTAGCCATCGCTCTCCCGAACGTTCTCAAGGCCGCTGGCCTGCATCCCGACTTCGAAGAGAGTCGGGAGTTTGACCACTCCGGCAAACGCGCCTTGATCATCACCACCAGCCACGCGGTGCTTGCTCCACCTGGAGAAAACAAAGGAAAGCCCACGGGCGTGTTCGCCTCTGAGATGACCGTGCCCTACTACGAGTTCACCGATGCCGGGATGACGGTCGACGTGGCGAGTGTCGCGGGCGGTGCAATCCCCATCGACCCGCTGTCGTTTCGCTACATGGTCAGAACGCCGGCCGACGAGCGCTACCTCGAAGACCCAGACTTCCAGGCACTTGTTGAGAACTCTCACCGAATCGACGATCTCGACTTCAGAGCCTACGATGCGATCTTTCTAGCCGGCGGCTGGGGAGCTGCCTACGACCTCGGGTTCTCCGACGTTCTGGCGCAAAAGATTACCGAGGCCTACTACGCCGAGAGGAAACCGATCATCGGCTCCGTCTGTCACGGTGTGCTCGGGTTGATCAACGCTCGCAATCGCGACGGTCATCTGCTGGTTGCCGGCCGTCGCATGACCGGGGTCACCGACAAGCAGGTCACCGAGCTGGGGATCGACATCACTCCGCAGCACCCCGAAACCGAGCTGCGTGCCGCCGGTGCTCTCTTCGAGAGCCGGAGCGCCTTTCGCGACATGCTCGCCACTCATGTCGTTGTCGATGACGAGCGCCGCTTTGTCACGGGACAGAATCAGAACTCCGGTCACGAGACGGCTCAGAGAATGATGGGAATCCTCGCTGAGCGCTAGCCGCCAACGTGAGCACTCTCCGGCGCCGTCGCGAACGGAGCCAGCCCAAACCAACGAGCATTGCGGTTGCCGCAACGATGGTGAGCACGAGCAGGTGTCGCCGCAGGCGATCGTAGGCCATGTTGATGCCGAGTTGGCGATCGGGCGAGTACCCGGCTGGCACCTCGAGCACTCCAACGCGCTCGGCGTAGGCCTCGTAGTCGGCCATCAACTTCGCGAAGCGCTGGGGCTCGATGTTGGCGAGATCCTCGGTCTCGCCAGGATCGCGGGACAGGTTGAACAGGCGCCACACGCGGTCACCCGCCGGCGGTCCCACCCGCACCAACTTGTAGTCGCCCTTCCAGACCCCACTGTGGCCGGCGGTTTCGAAACCCACCGCGTCGTTCGTGCCGTAGACTCTTGCCGCGGGATCGCTGAGCACTGGCACCAGGCTGCGCCCGATCACGGGTTGCATTCCGGCCGCTTCCACCGCATCGACGCCGGCCACCTCGAGCACGGTAGGTGCGATGTCGGTGATGAACGAGAACCCACCCGCAAGACCGTGCGCTCTGACACCGGCACCCGCCATGATCAACGGGACGCGTACGCCTCCTTCGCCCCCGTGGAACTTGTAGTAGGCCAGGGGCGCCGCCGAGGCAGCGGCGAAGTGTGGTCCGATGGCGACGTACGAGCCCTTCTCACCCAGGGTCTCGAAATCCGTGCGATAGCCAACGCTTCGGAGCCAGCGCCTGAATCCCGCACTCGACATGGGATCGCCGGCCTCGGGACCGTTGTCGGAGAGCACGACGAAAAAGGTGTTCTCACGTTGACCCTCCGCCTCGAGATAGGCGATCAGCCGGCCCAGGTGGAAGTCCATCGCCTCGAGCATTGCAGCATTCACCGCCATTCGCTTGGCCGCCAGGGCGCGTTCGGAGCGCTCGAGATCGCTCCACGAGTCCTGTGGCGGTTGCGCGGCGGCTCTGGTTTCCGGTGAAACGATGCCCGCTGCTACGGCGCGCTCGAACCGCGCCCGTCGGAGTTCTTCCCAGCCGCCGTCGTAGACGCCAAGGTAGCGCTCGATGAACTCGCGCGGGGCCTGCACCGGGATATGGATCGCCTGAAACGCCAGGTAGGCGAAGAACGGTTGCCGCTCGCTCGCTTCTTCTGCTCGCCGGTGGTCTTCGTCGATGAACTCGATCATCTTGTCGACCAGAAACTCCGACGAGTAGAAGTCATCGGGCAGGTCGGTAGGCTCGCCATCGGCAAACCACGGCGGCTCGTCGTAGATCGGCAGATAGGAGCGCTTCTCGTAGTTGTCTGCGCCGGTGGCGTCGAGGGCGAAAGTGCGATCGAACCCACGCACACTGGGCAGCGTCTGGGGTGTATGACCGAGGTTCCATTTACCACTCAAGTAGGTGCGGTATCCGGCGCGAGAAAGGCGTGTCGCCAGCGTCACGACGTCTTCGCGCAGGTGGCCCTCGTAGCCGCGTTTGCCGCGCTGACGGAGCGGCGTCGCCTCGTAGAGACTGCCGACTCCGGCGGTATGCGCGTCGACCCCGGTGAGCAGCATGGCGCGCGACGGGGAACACATCGGCGAAGCGTGAAAGTTGGTGAACTGGACGCCTTCTCGCGCCAGCCGGTCGATGTTCGGGGTGCGAATCTCACTCCCGTAGGCGCCGAGATCGGTAAAGCCGACGTCATCGGCGACCACGATGACCACGTTCGGGCGCCCCGTCGCCTGCGGATCGAACTGATCAGGCGTTGTCGCCACCTGACCAGTGGCTGGCTTGGGATCCAAGGCGAGGAGCGCCACCGCCAGGACCAGGAGAGCTGGCGACCGGGAACTCCCGAGGAGCTCTTCCCTCATGATCTAATGTTCTCCATTACCGTTTGATGACCATCATTACAGCCTCCGTCTGACGGCTGCAAGCAACCGCCCCGCCAGCTTCGGAGGAGGCGCACGAGGCCACTAGTGCAACCCTCTCGATCTGCCCTCACCGTCGACCAATCCACCCGGACTCTTCTTCTCCGCGCCGGCGAACGCCTGTTCGCAGAAACTGGGATTGCAGGAACGTCGACGCGCGCCATCCTGCGCGCAGCGGGTCAGCGCAACGAATCGGCGCTGCACTACCACTTCGGCGGCCGCGAGGGCCTCATCGAAGCGATCTATGCCGAACGCGGTGCCGAAGTGAACGAGGAGCGTCGCGCACTCCTCGCCGAGCTTCACGAGAACGGCGACCCTCTGAGCGTCCGGCAACTGTGCAGAGTGGCCTTCATGCCGCCGGTCCACCTGGCGCGCCGGGACCCCGACTTCTACTGCTTCCTCAAGCTCGTCGGACAGATCGCCTTCGCGCCCAACGAAACCCTCAAGGCGGCCCAGAAACGCTACGAGCTCGACAGCGTGGCGGAGGTTCTAGAGCTGTTCAAGGCGGCGCTCGACTTGCCGGAAGCACTTGCACTCCGGCGGCTGGAATTGCTCCATCGTATGGCCGCCACCACACTCGCCCAACGCGCACGCAACAACCAGAGCTTCAAAGGCCGCGCAGCAGACTTCTACTTCCACACCACCCTCGATGCCATGTCGGCCATGCTGACGACGCCGCCGTCGCCCGAGACTCTCCAGGTTCTCGAGCGCCGCTCAAGGAAGGGTTCAAAGAGAAGACGCTCGCGTGCAAAAGGCGGGGCCACATCATGACCCGGCGCGCGAAGGTCATCGTCTCGACGGTTTTCGTTCTCATCGCCCTTTCAGTGATCGCCTGGAGCAACCGACTCGACATCATGCTGGCGCTGATCGAGTTCCAGCAACAGCGCGCAATCGACATCGGCCCCACCCAGGAGATCGTCTGGGATCGCGGGGCGGACCCACGAGGTCGGCCGACCGAAGAGCGGCCGCCCAACATCGTGGTCATCATGGCCGACGACCTGGGTTGGAACGACCTCTCGTGGTTGGGCGGCGGCGTCGCTGGCGGCAGCGTGCCGACCCCCAACATCGATTCGCTGGCACGAGATGGCGCGCAGTTCAGAAACGGCTACGCCGCCAACGGCACCTGCGCACCCTCGCGCGCCGCGCTCATGACCGGTCGCTACGCGACTCGCTTCGGTTTCGAGTTCACCCCGACCCCCGCCGGGATGATCTCGACCGTCGCCCGTCTCGGCAACCAGCAGCCCGGCAGGCTCCGGGAGTCGACCCTCGTCGAAGGCCCGACATCGATGGCCTACGACGACATGGGCATGCCACCGTCTGAGATCACCATCGCCGAGATGCTGCAACAGGCCGACTACCACACCGTGCATATCGGCAAGTGGCATCTCGGCCGAAACGGCGGCATGGCACCGCACGACCAGGGATTCGACGAGAGCCTGCTGATGGTGAGCGGCCTCTACCTGCCCGAAGACGACCCGCGAGTGGTCAATTCGAAGCAGGACTTCGACCCCATCGATCAGTTCCTGTGGCGCGCCATGTCCTATGCCGCCTCGTGGAACGGCGGCCCCGCCTTCGAGCCCGACGGCTACCTCACCGACTACTACACCGACCAGGCGGTCTCCGCCATCGAAGCCAACCGCGAGCGGCCCTTCTTCCTCTACCTGGCGCACTGGTCGGTTCATACACCGCTGCAAGCCCTTCGCGAGGACTACGACGCGCTGGCCCACATCGACGATCACCGTCTGCGGGTCTACGCCGCGATGGTGCGCTCGCTCGATCGCAGCGTCGGTCGAGTGCTCCAGGCGCTCTCTGATTCCGGGCTCGAAGAAAACACGTTGGTCTTCTTTACCTCGGATAACGGCGCGCCTGCCTACATCGGTCTACCGAGAGTCAACGAGCCATTTCGCGGCTGGAAGATCACCTTCTTCGAAGGCGGCATTCATGTGCCCTACTTCATCAAGTGGCCGGCGAGAATCCCTTCCGGCCTGGTCTTTGATGCTCCCGTACACGGGTTCGACATCTTTTCGACCGCCGCCTCGGCAGCTGGCGTCGCTCTACCGGGCGATCGAGCAATCGACGGCAAGGACCTGGTTCCATACGTTCTCGGCGAGGTCGAAGGAGAGCCGCACGAAAAGCTCTTCTGGCGCACCGGCAACTACCAGGTCGTACTGGCCGATGGCTGGAAGCTCCAGCAGAGCGACCCACCAGGCAACGACTTCTTGTTCAACCTGGCGGTCGACCCCACCGAACAGAACAACCTCGCCACCCAGGAGCCCGAGCGCGTCGCCGCTCTTCGGGCGCTCCTGGAAGCCCACAACCGGGAACAGGTGCCCCCTTCCTGGCCATCGCTTCTCAAGTCGCCAATCAATATCGACAAGACCGGCGACCAGCCGGACGCGCCTTCTGACGACTACATCTACTGGTACAACTAGCGCCCCTGCTGCACCATCGTCGGGTTCTGGTTTCCTGACACGATGGGGCCTCCTCCCCCACCCGTTCCGTCGCCTGGACGCTCAAACAGCGAAAGGAAGTCGTCATGGCAACAGCCAGGCTGGCGCGAGTCTTGACCTTCTGGGACGTCTTCTTCATCGCCGTCGGACAGATCATCGGCGCAGGGGTCGTCGCGCTGACCGGGGTCGCGATTGGCATGACCGGGCCATCGGTCGTCCTGGCCTACTTCTTTGCCGCTCTCCTGGTGCTCGTGGTCACCGTGCTCATCATGGTTGCCGGAACGGCGCTGCCGGCAACCGGCGCGTACTACGTCTGGGCTTCACGTCTCGGCGGCGGCTGGTTGGGATCGCTGGTGCTGTCGCTGGTTCTTTTGGCGAGCATTTCGCTCAGCCTGTACGGCAGTTCTTTCGGCCTCTACTTGAACCCGATCTTCCCGGCCCTGTCGGTCAACCAATGGGGGGTCGTGGTGATCGGGGTGTTGTTTCTTGCCAACCTCCTCGGTCTGCGCATCGCCTCGCGGGTGCAGATTGTCCTGGTGGTGCTTCTGGTCTCCGCCCTGGCGCTGTACGCGGGCTTTGCCATCCCTCAGATTGACACTGCGTTGCTCTCCCCGATGTTTCCAGCCGGCATCACAGGCTTCGTCACCGCGGTCTTTCTGTTGAAGTTCGCGACCGGCGGCGCCTACATGATCGTCGGGCTCGGGGGTGAGATGCAGAATCCCCGGCGAACCATCCCGCTGGTCATGGTGACGGCGACGCTGGCTGTGGCGGTGATCTACGGCTTCGTGGCGCTGGCCAGCGTAGGCGTGATCCCGTGGCGCGAAATGATCGACCAGCCGCTCACCGTAGCCGGAAAACAGTTCCTCCCTGGCTGGGCGATGACCTACTTCCTCGTTGCCGGTGCCGGCCTGGCGATCTGCACGACTCTCAATTCGCAGTTCATCCAGGTGCCACGCACCTTTCTGGTCGCCGCCTGGGATCAGCTCATTCCAGCCTGGGTCGGCAGGCTGAACCGTTTCGGTGCGCCCCACTTCCTGCTCTTGGGGATGCTCGCCATCGGTGTCGTTCCGCTCCTGGCCGGGCTCGAGATCGGAGCCATTGCCCGGGCGGCGACCATCTCAGCCAGCCTGCCCACTCTGGTGGTGTACTGGGTGATCACCCGCATCCCGCACAAGTACCCCAAGGCCTACGAGCGGTCGGTGTTCGCTCTCGGTCCGGTCTGGATGTGGTTGCTGTTTGTCCTATCGGCGGCGGCGAGTCTCGTCGGCGTGTACTTCCTGTCGATCGACCTGCCCGTTTCAGTGATCTGGACGATGCTTGTTTGGACCGCGGTGTCACTCGCCTACTATCCGTTGCGGCGCCGGTACCTCGCCAGGAAAGGTCTCGACCTCGACGCATTGACGACCGACGACGAAGTCTTCGAACCCTGAGTCAGGCGGAATCGCCGAGACGACGAAGACCGAACAGCACCACCAGTGCGAGAAGGGCAAGCAGCCCGGTGGTCGACAAGGTTGGAATCACCGCAGCGAGACCGACCCGCGTCGAGTCACTGGCCACATCGCCGGCGGGGTTCGGATCAACGACTCCGGGGCCTGCCACCACCGACGCGGTGCTTTCGAGCGTGCCGGTGAACATCGCGTCGATCAGGCCTTCGGCGCTGTAGGTCACCTGACCCCCCGCGGCCAGGTAGACCACATCAGCGATGTCGGCGCTGCCTGATGCCGTACAGCTCGAGCCCGCGGTGGCAACGCAGGTCCAGGTGACCCCGCTGAGAGCCGCCGGGAAGGTGGTAGTGACCGTGGTCCCCGGTGCATCGCTCGGTCCGGCGTTTGAGACGACAATGGTGTAGGTGTGCAAATCGCCCGCCCCCGCCTGGGCTACCCCATCGGTGACGGTCAAGGTGAGGTCCGCCTCCGGCGCCAGGACCGTGTCGGCGTCGGTCGCGGAGTTGTTGCCCGGCGTCGGGTCGGTTCCCGAGGCGGTGACCGTCGCGGTGTTCGACAGGGTGCCAAGGAGAGCGGGATCGATCGAACAGGTCGCGGTGTAGGTCACTGAGCTTCCGACCGGAAGCGACAGCGTCTCGGACAGATCACCTGATCCCGCAGCGGTGTTACCGGTCGCGCCGCCCGCCGCAGCGCTTGTGTAGGTGCAGCTGAGGGCAGCCGGGAACGAATCGGTCAAGGTCGCCGCCGGATCGAGAACGGGCCCGGCGTTGGTCGTGACAATCGTGTAGACGATGCTGCCACCGGGGGCCGCCGAAACAACGCCGTCGGTCTTGGTCACTGACAGGTCAGTTCCCAGAGCCACGGTCACCATATTGCACGCGGTATCCGTCGAACAAAGATTCGTCGTGTCGAGGCACACCGTGTAGGTACCAGCGGCGGCGTAGGTATGACTCGGGTTGGCGGCGGTCGAGGTGTTGCCATCGCCAAAGTCCCATAGATGTGAGTCGGCCAGAAGCGAGGCGTCGCTAAACGTCGCGGTCAGGCCGCTCTGACTACTGCTCCAATCGGCAGTCGGGCCCTGTCCCAGATTTCTGATCACCGTGTCGGTACATACCCTGGACCAACCGGTGATCGTGGTCTCGAGCGAGGGGGCAAAAGGTCCCGTCGAAGCGTAGGCGTGACTGGGAGCGAGAGCGTTCTCGAGCGCACTGCCATCGTCGTAGTCCCACTCGAAGGCCTGCTCGGGGGTACCGTTGAAGACCTCCTGGCTGTAGAAGCGGCTCGACGCAAAAGCGGAGCTGTTGTTGGTGAAGATCACGGTGTCGGGAGCCGCGAGGCAACCGGGCGCCGCTGCGAAGTCGGCGGTCAGATCGAACGTAACCGCGGGCTCGAAGAGCCAATCGGCATCGAAGTCATCCGGACCCACCGCCACGTCGGCGCCGTTGAACCAGGTGCCGAAAAGGTCGATGGCAGCCAGGTACTCTCCGGCGCCGTCATCGGCCGTGAAGTCATTCGAAACCAGGGCGATGTTGTCGGCGCTGTGGTTTTCCACCGCGAGCACATACGAAGCGTTGACCGTCACCGGCGAAGCGAACGTTGCCGTGTTCAAGAGCTCGGGGAGAGTCCCGGTGCCCACCTCGTTGCTCATCGTCACCACCACCGACCGGAGCGGTGCGGTTGGAAAACCGCTGGCATCGGCCAGGGAGATGGTCGCCGTCAGGTCGATCATGTCACCGGGATTCGTGACCCAACCGTAGAAGTCGAACCCAGAGATCGTGACGGGACCCGGCGCCTCGAACAACTGGGCCACACCCTGCGCCGAGGTCGCATTGTTGATGTTGAGTCCCTGCAGCACGGTGGCCTTGGCCGCCGAATAGAGAACGTTCTCGGAGGGGCAGGTGACGGTCCGGTTGCCGCCGAGCGGCGGGGCTTCTTCTGGACGATCGACGTCGAAAGCGACGATGGGATCGAAAACAATCGAGGCATTGGCCCGCTGGAGCTCCTCTGCCGCGCTCGGAGTAAGAGGCAGCAGAACGAGTACCGTCAGGCCAAGAGTCAGAGGCAGCAGATCTTTCATTGTTCGAATCTCCGGACGGCCAGCCGGCAAGGGGCCGGTGACCGTCGGAACCAGAAAGGGGAAGAGCCAGAACTGGCGGAAGGAGCCGAGGAAGCGGGAAGAAGCCCGATGGCTCGCGACCGAGTCTAGCCAAGCCCGCCGGCGAAACAAAACCGAGAGGCTCTCGGCAGGCGCTCGGGCAACCGTGCAGCCCCTAGGGCGTCACGACGCGCAGGCGCGGCGGCGTGCTCTCACCAAGACCAACCATCAACTGCGTTTTACCCCCAGGGAACACGTCGAGCGCAGCGGACAGCTCGTCCTCGAGACCGAGCACGACGGTGTAGCGACCCGACGGCAGCGCAACGACCTGGCCGACGTTCCCTCGCGCGACCAGTTCTCCGGCAGGAGAGCGAACGTCAAAACCCAGCGCCGCCAGTTCAATGCGCAGCATGCCGCGCTCGACGTCGCTTGCACTGGCCGGTAGCTCGAGCTGGCCGCGCCCGGCGTTGACTGCGTCGCGCAGCATGCGCTCGATCTGCGCGGCGCGCTCGGGGTCACGCCGACCATGACGGTCGACTCCGATCCCCGGCGCAATCACGTGCAACCGGATGCCGTCGCGACCTACCTCGCGCGCCACCTCGTCGAACCGACCTTCGCACTCATCGAGCCCGTCAGTCACCACCACGATCCGCCGGTCTCCCTCGAGGTTGCTCAAGGCCTCGCGAGCCTTCTGGACGGCGTCGGCGAGTGGAGTGTCGCCGCGGTGAGTGCTCCGTACGATGCTCCTGATCCAGGCCGAAACGGCCGCGTCGTCGTTCTGATCGGGGGCTACGAGGACTTCGATGTCCAGGCAGGACTCACGTCGCCGCGCAGTTCCTTCTCCACCGGTCGGCTTGCGGTGACCGAAGGCGACCAGGCCCTGACGGTCCTTGGCTGCGGTGCGTTCGAGATAGCGCCGCAATCCGTCGCGGGCAGGTTCGAAACGCGGCTCGGGCTGCCCCTCCCCGACTGGATTCGCCATGCTCATCGAAGCGTCGTAGACCACCAGCGTGGTTTGCGGCCGTCGCCAACGAAGGAGGTCTCCCAGCAGGACGTCGTCTGGTTCACCGGCACCCTGGCCCAACCGAAACGCGAGCACCTCGAGAGTGCCGGGTGCTGCCGGCACCGGTGGTGGAACATCGGTCGAGGCGCAGCCCAGCACCATGGCGAGTCCAACGAGGGCTACGCTCCGGAAGGGGGCGAGCTTCACACTCTTAGCGACGGTCACGGCGTACTCCCTCTTGGGGTGCGAGCGGCCTCGACCATCTCGACGATCGCCGGCGCCAGGTCATCAGGAACGGCGATCTCCTCGTCGAAGTCGAGCGCCAGCCCGATCGACTCGGCCGCCGCGGCGAGAGCACCCTCGGCATGCTGGCACGCTCCCAGGGTCAAGTAGGCACGCGCGGTCTGAGCGGCCGATAGCCAACGGTCACCAACCAGCGCAGCCACCGCCGGCACGACTGTCGCGCACTCTCCGCTGGCGCGCAAACGGTCGTAGTCGCGCAAGCGAACCTCGAGGTCAGCCTTATAGGCCTCCTCGACCGTATGGCGCAACGCCTCGCTCGTGCCGTCGCCACAGTCGACGGTACGCAACTGGTTAGCAGCCGCGAGGGCGTCATGAAAGGCGCCGCGCTCGAGGTGATCGGTAGCAGCACGTTCGAGATCGCGACGCTCCGGCGCGAGTGTCTCGCGCAGCAGGCTGAGCTGGCGCTTCGCCTCGGCATCGTCAGGATCGAGCACCACCAACCGTGCCCAGGCTTCGCATGCCACGCCAGGTTGCTCGACGAAGAAGCGAAGGCCGCGTTCGATGAGACGCTCGCGCTCCTCCTCGCGCTGCACTTCGGCCAACGTCAAGAGCACAGTGAGTGCCGTCTGGTCGGGATGCTCTTTGATTCCTGCCTCTAGAACGCCGATCGCCTCGGCGAAACGACCTTCCTGAATCAGTCGATTCGCCTGGGCGGCAACGTCGGTGTTTTCCTGAGGCAACCCAAGAGCCGGTGCGGCCGCAAGAAGGAGCAGCGCGATCAAGAGCAGTCCAACGGTCGATGGCTGGCAAGAGCGATGTCGCAAACGCCACATCTGAAGGTCCTCACCGTCACCTGGTCCGAGGCCAAGACGACGGATTCCTGTGGGGCAATTCGATCGTCATGAGAGACACGAGTGGTGTTTAGTCTACGCGATCGCCTGCCCTCTCCAGGCTAGCGACACTCTTCGCTCAAGACCTCTCCCTCGATCACCACGCCACAGACCTGGGTGGTGTACTCAAACGGATCGCCCGTAAACAGCGCCAGGTCACCGTCCATTCCGACGGCGAGCGAGCCAACGCGATCGTCGATGCCCAACAACCGCGCCGCGTCACTTGTAACCGCCGCGAGCGCCTCGCTGGCACTCAAGCCGTGCGCGGCATAGTGCGCAACTTCGAAGATCAGAACGCGCGTCTTGGGCACGTACCCTTCGTGGCCCGTTTGCACGGCGAAGGGAATCCCGGCGTCAAGCAGGATTTTCGCAATCGTGAGCGTTTTGTTCTGGATGCGAGCGCGGGGCGGGTGGAGAAAGATCGGAACGCCGGCGGCTTTGATCTCGTCGAGTAGAAGGTAGGCCTCAGCCGCCCCGTCGAGAACCATCTCGAAGCCGAACTCTCGCTGCAGGCGCAGCGCCGCAGCGATGTCGACGGCGGAGTTCGCATTCACCATCAGAGTGATCTCACCTGCCAGCACCGAAGCCAGGGTTTCCTTCTGCAGATTGCGCTCGGGAGTCGGGGACGGCTTGCCCTCGGCCTCGTCTTCATCACCGTCGCCCTCTGGCGCGTCGAACTTCTCGGCATAGGCCTGGGCACCGATCAAGGCATCGCGCAGCATGGCGACGCCCTTGGCCCTGGTGCCCGGCTTCTTGAACGCCGAGTTCAGGTTGCCCAGGGTGACGGCGATCATCTTGCCGGGGGCGATGAGCGCCTCGTCGACCGTGCTGCCCCTGGTCTTGGCGATCATCGTCTGGCCAGACATGAGCGCGCCCGGACCGTGACCCGTGTGGACGGTGGTGACACCAAAGGAGCGGGCATATTCGATGAGCTCCTCGCGCGCGTTGTAGGCGTCGAGCGCGCGCAGTTCTGGCTGCAGCGGGCTCGATGTCTCGAGTTGATCCTGGTCGCGCACCGGACCGACGTTGCTGTTGTAGGCACCCGAGAGACCGAGGGTCGAACGCACGTCGATCAGACCGGGCGTGACCACTGCGGCTTCGAGAACCCGCAAGCCGTCAGGAATGCGCGTGCTGGCCGACGGCCCCATGGCGGTGATCTTGCCGCCTTCGATGACCACCACCGCATCTTCGAGGGGCGCGCCCGTCTGGGTGTGCAGAAGTTCGGCTTTGACCGCGACTTGCGCCGCCGCCAGGGAGCTCACCACCATCATCGGTAGCAGCGCGACGCAGAAGCGGGTGACGTACCTTCTTTCGGTGGACTTCATCGCCGGCCTCCCCCGAGGTTCCATTCCTGTTCTAGATGAACATGGGCTCCTCTACCGCGGTAGACGTTGTAGCCCCCGAGGGCGTACTCGAGATGCTCGGGATTCGCACGGTCGAAGACGCGCTCGCCCTCGACCCAGGTCTCGAGTACTTTGGTGTACACGCTCAGTGGGTCGCCCGACAACACGACCAGATCAGCATCTTTGCCCTCCTCGAGCGAGCCGACGCGATCGTCGAGGCCAAGCTGACGGGCTGGCGCCAGGGTGAGACCCTCGAGTGCCTTCTCGCGCGACATTCCGTAGCGCACCGAAATCGCAGCGCCGCGCCACAGGAAGCGCGAGTCGGTCACTCCATCGTCGGTGTTGAAGCTCACGTCGACCCCGGCCTCTTCGAGAATCGCACCGCTGGCCAGGTTCCAACCGAGGGCCTCTTCTTTGCCACCGAAGGCGTCGATGAAGGTGAGCGACACGGCGACTCCAGCGGCGGCGATCTCATCCGCCACCTTCCATGCCTCGCTACCGTGCTGAATCACGGGCTCGAAGCCAAACTCCTCTCCAAGACGCAGCAGAGTCATGATGTCGTTGTGGCGGTGGCTGTGGAACTGAACGATGCGTTTGCCATCGAGGATCTCCACTAACGCCTCCATCTCCAGGCTACGCGGCGGCGGCTTCGACGACGGCAGGTCTTCGACGAGTTTCTCCCGATACTCCTGTGCCTTGACGTACTTCTGGCGGACGAGGGCTGCGCTCTTGCCCCGGGTGCCGGGCGCGGGCGGCGTGTTGCCGATGGAGTTCGTTCCATTGGCCATCTTCATCGAGCCGCAGATGTCGGTAATCGGGTTCTCACAGAAGAGCCAGTCTTCGACGGTGCGCGCGTTCTTGCGCAGTTTTAGATGCACCGTTTGCCCACTCATCAGGAGGCCCGAGCCCGGCATCACGTTGAGGGTCGTCAAACCGCCAGCGCGGGCCCGCCAGAAGCCATCGCTCCTCACGTCGATCGCATCGAGTGCGCGGGTCTCGGCGTGAATCGGAGCCGAACGGTCTCCGCCAGATGGTCCACCGACATGCGAGTGGGTGTCGACGAGGCCGGGCATGATGAGCTTGCCTGTTGCGTCGATGGTTTCCGCACCGCGTGGAATGCGCGTCGACGGTCCGCCGACCGCGGTGATCTTGCCGCGGTGAATGACAACCACTCCTTCATCGATCGGTGGCGCCGAGATCGGTAGAACCCGCGCACCGGTGAAGGCAATCGGTGAATCCTGAGCTGCGACTGGTGGCGCGAGGAAGACGAACAGTAGAGCGGCCAGTCCGCCGACGATCAGGAACGGAACGGCAACGCGTTTCTTCAAGACTATTCTCCTGTGGTACGAAATCGGGACTAACTTAGCGCATGCCTCATGACAGCCGATGCACCATCGCGTGGTCGGCGACCAGCTGCAGGAGATCCCAGCGGTTGCCGTAGAGATCTTCGAAGACCGCCACCGTGCCGTAGTCCTGCTCGACGGGTTCGCGAACGAACGTGACCCCACGCTCCAAGAGGAGCTTGTAGTCGCGCCAGAAGTCGTCGGTGTTGAGGAAAAGAAAAACACGACCGCCAGACTGGTTCCCAACGAAGGGCTCCTGCTCGGGGTTCGAGGCACGCGACAGCAGAAGCGTCGTACCGCGCGAACCCGGTGGGGCGACCACCACCCAACGTTTGTCTTGCGCTGGTTGGTAGGTGTCTTCGATCAGCTCGAAGCCGAGCTTGCCGGTGTAGAACTCGATGGCCTCGTCGTAGTCGCGCACGACAAGCGCCACGTGAACGATCTCTTGCCTCACGTAAGCCTGACCCTCTATTCATGAATGGAAAGAGTCGCAGGCTAGCAGGGACCGAGCCCTTGACAGCCGATCAACCTGAAACTCCGAACAGACCTCTGAGATAGGGGTTGAGCATCTTGTTCTCCGGATCGCATTGACGCCGTAGCTCGAGAAAATCCGGCCAGCGCGAATAGAGCGCCTGGAGCTCGGTAGCCCCCAGGGAGTGAATCTTCCCCCAGTGCGGGCGTCCGCCGTACTCGCGCAGGATCGGCTCGGCGACTTCGAAGACCGGTCGATGGTCGAGCGCGGCGTCTTGATGAACGGCGATCACGGCAGAGTCACGTTGGTAGAAGGGGCTCAGCCAGAGATCGTCCGCTTTGACGGTGCGAAACTCAATCGGGAACAGTACCGGCAGGTCAGCCTGCTCGATCGCAGCCAGGACAGCCTGCAGGCATGCGGCGCCGGACTCTACCGGCACGGCGTACTCCATCTCGTTGAAGAGATCACTGCGCTCGGAAGGGAAGATCTCGTGGGCAGGACCCAGGTCTTCGGTAGGAGTGGTGCGCAAGAGCGCCCGAGCAAACGCCTCGCGAGCAGCTCCAGGATCGGAGCGGTTGAGCTCGAGAAGCCTGGCGAATCCACCGCCCGAGGAGTCGGCGGCGCGAACGGTCTCGCCGCGGTCTGGATCGTAGGGCTCGCGGGAGAGTGTCTTGGCGAGCACCAGGCCGAGGAACGGGAAGGCGAAGAACTCGAAGTGGCGATGCTGATCGCACAGCGCCGGCCACCCAGCGAGCAGCTCGTCGGTCTCCTCGACCCAGACTCGTTCGCGCAGGTTGTAGCGCGCGTCACACTGCAGCTCGATCTCGGTCACCACACCGAGGGCGCCCAGAGAAACGACGGCACCACGAAGAGCATCGAGATCGGCTGAATCTCCGAACCGTCGCAGCGTTCCATCGGGCAGAGCGATCTCGAGCCCGGTCACAGTGCTTGCGATGCAGCCGAGCCCTTGCCCTGTCCCATGGGTCGCCGTTGCCAGCGCCCCTGCTAATGCCTGGCAGTCGATGTCACCCTGGTTGGCAAGCGCCAGGCCGTCCTTCGCGAGGGCCGGACCGAGGTCGTGAATCGTCGTTCCTCCTGCAACCTGCGCTCGGCGCGTCGACTTGTCGACACCGATCACGCCCGACATCTTCTCGAGGCTGATCAGGGTGGCGCCTGTCGGAACGAGTCTGCTGAACGAGTGCCCGCTCCCAGCCACGCGCACATTCGAAGCGCCGGCGAGCGCACCCTGGAGGGAGGAAACATCGGGCGGGGTGAGAAACGCCGCGGGTTCACAGTCGACGTTCCCGGACCAGTTCTTCCAGTGACTCATCGGTGCTCCCTCGATACTCGAGTAGTCACAGTACAACGCTGCTCCTCGTTCTCGCCCCAGTCCCGCGATCAGAACCGCGCCCCTCACCGCCATGGAGTCTCTGTGCACCGGAGACCCTTGGGTTCTGAACGCAGAACGGCCCCACACCAGAAGGGCGGGGCCGCTCGCTACCGAGATCGACTCGCCGCACAGGCGGACTCGATCTCGAAACCTCGGTCCTGATCAGTGAATCTCGATCTGCCGACTGCGCGCCTTCTCGGCCTTCGGCAGCTCGACCGTCAGCACGCCGTTCTCGAACGTCGCCTTGACCGCCTCAGAGTCCACCGACGTGGGCAAGTGGAAGGTACGACTGAAGGAGCCGTAGGTGCGCTCGATGCGATCGAACTGCGGGCCGTCCTCGCGCGCTTCGAACTTGCGTTCGCCCGAGAGAGTGAGGGTGTCGTTCTCGAGGGCCAGGTGAATGTCATCGCGGGTCATGCCCGGAAGGTCGACCTGGACGAAGAAGGCTTCCTCGGTGCGGCTGAGATCGACGCGCGGCGAGAAGTCCGAAGTGTTACCGCCGCGGCGCGTCGCCTCGTCGAAGAAGGACTCGATGAGACCGGTGAAGGGATGGTCATTGCGACGGCTCAAAGACTTGGTGTTCATGCTTCTCTCCTTGGATGAGGGGCCCGGCAGGGGCCCGTTGGGTTGGTTGACTGGGAAAAAGCAGGCGCCGCTGGCGCCTCTTCCGACCTCTTCAACCTGATTGTATACGACTCATATTCCATGTCAAGAAGAATCTGATGATCTTTTAGTCAGATTTGTCAAAGGGTCGGCAGGAGGAGTCCCTTCCTTTCTCTCGCTTCACTTCCTTTCGGCTTCGCACTGGGGGCGACACGCGGCCCGATCTCGAGAGAAGAACGACACGCTGTACGACCCCATTTGCCACCCCATCGGATTGTTCGTATAATTTGATAGCTTGAAAATCGAGTTTTTCTATTTTCTCGGCAACAACTCTTTCTTTGTGAGGCTCCCCATGAGCACCCATCGCCCGGCGGTTGTACCCCTTCTTGCGACCCTCTTCCTGTTCGCGCTCAGCGCACCGACCGCGGCGCAAGTCACCCTGCCCTGGAGTGAGAACTTCGACAGTACGACCAATGCGACGTACACCACGGCCTCGACCATCGTGGGGGCAACCAACTTCGCCTATGACCCCGGCGCCGCGGACAACGGCCGTGTGCGAACTCGAGCGATCACAGGCAACGGCGGTTCGATCGGCTCGTTGGCCTTTGACACTTCGAGCGGAAGCGCCGACAACTTCGTCAACCTCACCCTCGACCTGTCGTCCTACAACACCAGCCAGACCATCCTGCTCAACTACTACAACAACGACATCGGAGACGAGACCCACTCGCAGGACCAGGTCTGGGTTCGTGGCTCGAGCGTCGACTCATGGCTGCTGGTCGAGAGCTGGCAGAACCGCACTACCCATGTGTGGATTCCGCACAAGGACATCAACCTCACCTCGATCCTGGTTGCCGGCGGACAGAGCTTCAGTGCCACGACGGCCATCCGCTTCGGCCAGTACGACACCGTCGGCATTTCTGGCGACGGGCTTGGAATCGACGATGTCTGCGTTCGCGTCCAGGGTCAGAGTTGCCCGGGGACGACCTCCGGCACCGCGTCGATCGGTGACCGCATCTTCATCGACGCCAACGGCAACGGAATCGACGACGGCGAGTCCGGCTACCCAAACGCCGAGGTCCTGCTCCGGGCCAGTACTTGCACTGGCGTCGTCCTCGATGTTGCGACCACCAACTCCACCGGCGCCTACGACTTCACCGGCCTCGCCGCGGGTACCTACTGCGTCGACGTCAGCGCCTCGACGATCAGCTACGTCTATACCCTGACCACCAGTAACGAACCGCTGACCAAGACCCTCACTGCTGGAGAGGACTATAACGGTGCCGACTTCGGCTATCAGAATCAGACCGGCTCGATCGGCGACCGCATCTTCAACGACGCCAACGGCAACGGTACCGACGATAGTGAAGCCGGCATCAGTGGGGTCCAGCTCTACCTGCGGCAAAACAGTTGCTCCAACGGCCCGAGCTACCTTCGAACGACCAGTGCCACTGGCGCGTACGACTTCACAGGCATCGCGCCCGGCACCTGGTGCGTCGACGTTCTCGAAAACACCTTGCCCGCCGGCTACACGCTGACGACCGCCAACGAACCGAAACTGGTCACCCTCCCCGCACTCGGCGACATCAACAACGTCGACTTCGGTTACCAGGCCCCGGCCCCGGTCCTACCCTTCTACGAAGACTTCGAAGCAACAAGTAGCGCGACCTACACTACGGCGGCGACGATTGTCGGCGCGACAGACTTCAGCTACGACCCGGCAACCGTCGATACCGGCCGCCTGCGCACGCGGGCCATCGCCGGCCACGGCTCATCGACCGGTGTTCTCAGCATGGATGCCACCGGCGGCAACTCGGACAACTACGTCATTCTCGAGCTCGACCTCTCGGCGTACGCAGTGGCCTCCGACACTGTCGTTCTGGACTACTGGTTCATCGACCACCAGGACGAAACCCACGCCACCTACGACACGGTCTGGGTTCGCGGCAGCAACACCGACACCTGGATCGAGCTCAACTCCTGGCAAGGTGGCTCGGTCAATGTCTGGGTGCAGAAGACGTCCCTCGACATCACCGATGCACTGTGTAAGGGCCCGGCGCCGCTCCCCAGCTGCACCCCGTCGAGCCCGGTCCAGGATTTCAGCTCGACCTTCCAGATTCGCTGGGGACAGTACGACAACACAACCATCGCCGGCACCGACGGGATGAGCTTCGACGACGTCTGCGTTCGCAAATCGACACAGACCTGCTCACCGCCACCGACCGGCACGGCCTCGATCGGCGATCGGGTTTACAACGACGTCAACGGCAACGGCGCGGATGACAGCGAGGCGGGTCTGAGCGGGGTCCAGGTACACCTGCGCTCCGGCAGCTGCGGAGGAGCCATTCTCTCCTCCAAGACCACCACCTCAACGGGCGCCTACGACTTCACCAGTCTGGCCGCGGGTACCTACTGCGTCGACGTCAACGCTGCAACGCTGCCCTCGGGCTACGTCCTCACCACCTCCAACGAGCCCTACCTGAAGACGCTGACAGCAGCCGAAGACCACAACGGCGCCGACTTCGGCTACCAACAACAGAACGCCTCGATCGGCGACCGGGTCTTCCACGACGTCAACAAGAACGGCACCGATGACAGCGAAGCCGGCCTTTCCGGCGTCACGGTCCAGCTGCGCTCGGGCAGCTGTTCCGGTTCGGTCGTAAGCACCAAGGTCACGACAAGTACTGGTGCCTACGATTTCACCGGCCTGGCGGCGGGTACCTACTGCGTGGATGTGACCGCGGGCGTGCCTGCGGGCTACTCCTTGACCACGAGCAACGAACCTCTCACCACGACGATCGCTGCCGGCCAGGACTACAACAGCGGCGACTTCGGCTACGCGCTGAGTACTGGTGTGACGCTGCCTTACATCGAAGACTTCGAAAGCACGACTAGCGCCACCTACACCACGGCCTCGACGATCGCTGGTGCCACCAAGTGGTCGTACGACCCGGGAGCTGCCGACAACGGCCGACTGCGCACGCAGGCGCTGGCAGGCAACGGCGGCTCGACAGGTGCGCTCATCCTCGACACCTCGAGCGGCTATGCCGATGGGTTCGCGGTGCTGACCCTCGACCTGTCGTCCTACACCACCGCGCAGACGATTCTGATCGACTACTACATCAACGACATCGGCGATGAGACCCACACCCAGGACAAGGTCCACGTACGCGGCTCGAGTTCCGATCCCTGGGTCGTGGTCGAGAACGCCTGGGCCAACAACTCCAACCACTACACCTGGATGCCGCACAAGAACCTCGACTTGAGTGCGATTCTGCTGGCGAACAGCCAGAACTTCTCCTCGACAACTGCCGTGCGCTGGGGACAGTACGACAACGCATCGACCAACGCTGACGGCCTGGGAATCGACGATGTATGCGTCCGAGTCGCTGGCCAGAGCTGCGGCGGCTCGACCGGGACCGGCTCGATCGGCGACCGGGTATGGAACGACATCAACGGAAACGGCACCGACGACTCGGAAGCCGGCCTCGCCGGTGTCCAGGTGATGCTCAAGTCCGGCACCTGCGGCGGCGTCGTCCTCGACTACCAGGTCGTACCCGCCAGCGGCGCCTTCGACTTCACGAACCTCGCCGCCGGTACCTACTGCGTCGATGTCAACGCGTCGACCGTTCCGAGCGGCTACTACCTGACGACCAGCAACGAACCGCTGACCTACACCCTCGCCGCCGCCCAGGACTACAACGGTGCCGATTTCGGCTACCAGTACCAGGCCGGTTCGATCGGCGACCGGGTATGGAACGACGCCAACGGCAATGGCATCGATGACTCGGAAGCGGGCATCTCAGGCGTCCAGATCTACCTGCGCGCCAACTCGTGCTCGAATGGCCCGAGCTACGGCAGGACCACCCTGGCCGATGGTTCGTACGACTTCACCAACATTCCGCCCGGCACCTGGTGCGTCGACATCATCGAGGCCTCGCTACCTGCCGGCTACACGCCCACGACGACCGAGCCGGTGCTGGTCACCCTTCCGGTCCTTGGTGACATCAACACCGCCGACTTCGGCTACTGCTCCGGTTGCGGGAGCAGCGTGCCTTCGATCGGCGACCGGATATGGAACGACGCGAACGGCAACGGCACAGACGACTCCGAGGCCGGCATCTCCGGCGTGACCGTCAACCTCCGCTCTGGAACCTGTAGCGGCTCAGTCACCGCGACCAAGGTGACGACCTCAACCGGCGCCTACGATTTCACCGGCCTGACCGCCGGCACCTACTGTGTCGACGTCGACGCGTCGACCCTGCCGGCAGGCTTCGTGCTGACTACCGGCAACGAACCGCTGACCTACACCGTCGGCGCCGCTGAGGACTTCAACGGTGCCGACTTCGGCTACCAACAGCAGAATGCCTCGATCGGCGACCGTGTCTTCGACGATGCCAACGGCAACGGAACAGACGACTCGGAAAGCGGTATCCAATCGGTCACCGTGTGGCTCAAGAGTGGCAGCTGCTCGGGCTCGACGGTCTCGACGAAGGTGACAACCGCGACCGGCGCCTACGACTTCACCGGCCTCGCCGCCGGCACCTACTGCGTCGACATAAGCGAAGCCACCCTCCCCGCGGGTTACAGCCTGACCACCTCCAACGAACCGAAGCTGGTCACCCTCACCGCCGGTCAGGACGACAACACCGCCGACTTCGGCTACAGCAACTCGCCACCGACCGTCGGCACGATCGGCGACCGTGTCTGGGATGACCTCAACAACAACGGCGTCGACGACGGCGAGCCCGGACTCAATGGAATCGAGTTCTTCCTCCGCTCCGGCTCTTGTACCGGCAGCGTGGTCGACTTGGTCACCAGCAACGCCTCGGGTGCCTATGACTTCACCAACGTCTCGGCCGGCACGTACTGTGTGGACGTGCGGGGCTCCTCCATACCGTCGGGCTACTCTCTGACCACCGGCAACGAACCGTTGCTCGTCACCCTCGCCGCGGGCCAGGACTACAACAGCGCCGACTTCGGCTACCACCGTGCCGCCTCGATCGGTGATCGGGTCTACGACGACACCAACGGCAACGGCTTCGACGACGGTGAACCCGGTCTTTCCGGGGTCAACGTGCGCCTACGCTCGGGTTCGTGCGCCGGCTCGATCATCTCGAGCCAGGCGACGTCGGGCGGTGCCTACGATTTCACCGGGCTTTCGGCAGGCACCTACTGCGTCGACGTGCAGGAATCAACCCTGCCGCCGGGTGGCTACGCGCTGACCAGCGCCAACAACCCGATGCTAGTCACCGTCACCAACGGCCAGGACTGGAACGGTTCGGACTTCGGCTATCGCATCGGCGGGCCAGTGTTGGCACCGATCACGGCGACCTACGAGAACACCACGGCTTCGGCTGTCGATGAGATCTCGAAAACCCTGACGCCGTGCAGTACACCTCTTAAGAGGACCTTTGTGGTGGCCGACAGCATCACGCTCTCTGATGTCAACGTCGCCCTCAACATCAGTCACCCGAGGCCCTACCAGATGTCGATCGACATCAAGGGACCAACCGGCCTCACCCGGACCATCGTGTCGGGGAATGCGTCGACCTCAGACCCCAACATCGACGCCATCATCGACAAGGCGAGCTCTCTTCCCCTCGATGATGGTGATCGTCTCGATAACGTCGGGGTCCCCTACTACGACCGCGTTGCGACACCGTACGTGATGGGTGGCGGCCTATCGCTCGACGACTTCAACGGCACCGACTCGCAGGGCACCTGGGAGCTTCTCATCTGCGACTGGCTGCCCGGCTATCACGGCACCTTCCACCGCGCCCAGCTGCAACTCTCGGGCACCGGAGTTGGAGGCTCTTCGGTGGGCAACCGAGTATGGCTCGACGCGAACGCCAACGGCATCGACGACGGCGAGGCCGGAATCTCCGGCGTGCGGGTCGACCTGCGGCACGGCAGCTGTGCAGGCGCGATCGTCGACTCGAAGCTGACCTCGGCCACCGGCGCCTACAACTTCACCGCCATCCGGCGCGGGCAGTACTGTGTCGATGTCGACGAGTCGACGCTACCAGTCGGTGCGGTGCTCTCCGGTGGACTCGAACCGCACCTGACTTCGGTCCTGACCGCCGGCCAGGCCTACAACCAGGCCGACTTCGGCTACCGCATCGACAACGCCTCGGTCGGTGACCGCGTCTGGAACGACGTCAACTCAAACGGCAGCGACGACTCCGAGCCCGGTCTGGCGGGAGTCAGGCTCGTGCTGCGACAGGACGACTGCAGCGGCCCCGTGCTCGCCATGCAGATCACCGATACGAGTGGTGCCTACGACTTCACCCAACTGGGCCCCGGCGACTATTGCGTCGACGTCGACGAGGCGAGCCTGCCCGCCGGCAGCACGCACACCGGCGGCACGGAACCCCGCTTGCTGACCCTCAACCCGGGTCAGGATCTCAATACGGTCGACGTTGGCTACAACGCCCCCGGCACCGGCACCGGCTCGATCGGCGACCTGATCTACGAAGACGTCAACACCAGCGGCACCTACGACGCCGGCGATCTACCGCTTCCGGGAATCGTCGTAGAACTTCAGAGCGCCGGCTGTACCGCCGGAGTGAACTGCCCCCGGACGACCACCGACTCTTCCGGTCAATACCTCTTCGGCAACCTCCCTGCAACGACCTTCAACGTCAAGTTGGTCAACAGTCTCTTGCCCACCGGCACGATCAAGACCACGATCGATCCGATCAATGTCGCGCTCGGCGCCGGCCAGAACTACACCACCGCCGACTTCGGACTCGACACACCGGTGATGATCCGCGGTTGCTTCTGGGAAGACAAGAACTACGACGGGATCCGCGGCCCCGGGGAAGACTATGGAATCAGCGACGGCGTCTCGTTGCGCGCTCAGCGTACCGTTTCGCCGTTGACGACCTACTCCGCTTCGGTCAACTACGCGACCGGCTGCTACGAGATCACTGGCTTCTCTGCGGCAGAGCACACCTTGTCCGCCAACCTCAAGACCGCCTACTCCTTCAGCGACATCTCACCGCTCAACAGCGCCGGAAAGAACGGCATGCGGTGGCACACCCTGGTTGACATCGGCGGCGATGAGCAGTTCGACAACGACTTCGGACCTGGCGATGGCTACTACATCCACGGCGGCGTCCACGGGCCGGTCTTCACGCACAACGGCATTGGAACGGTCAGCAACATCGACGTCGGCTACGTCTGGAACCCGGTCCTCGGCGACAAGGTCTGGCACGATGTGGACCAGGACGGCACTCAGGATGCCTCAGAGCCCGGTGTGCCAGGTGTAACCGTCGAGGTCTGGCGGCCCGACGGGACGGTGCCGTACTACACCACGGTCACCGACCATGACGGCACCTGGGAGGCTGGCAACTTCTTCTCGCGCCGTGCGATTGGCAAGGCCTCGGAACTCACCCCGGAAGATGACCACCGCGAAGGCGACATGTTGCCCGGCGAGTGGTACGTAAAGTACATCCTGCCCAACGGCACGGCCTATCAGTTCAGTCCCCAGGACGCCGCCGGAGACGATGCCTTAGACAGCGACGCCAATGCATCCGGCCAGACCGACGTCTTCACGCTGCTTTCGAACAGCACGAAGGACGAGGCCTCTGACCCGGACTACGATGCCGGCGTCTACACCTCCTGCTCGTCGACCTCCGGCAAGATCAAAGGAATCGTCTTCCAGGACTACAACGGCAACGGCTTCATGGATCCACTCGAGGGCTTCTTCGCTGGCACCGTAGTCAAGGCATACGACAAGACCAACTCGGTCATCGCCTCGACGACCACAGCCAGCGACGGCACCTACGCGTTGTCGGTGCCCAACGGCAAGGCGGTGCGCATCGAGTTCAGCAGCCTCGCCAACAACTCGAACCCCGGCCCGGTCGGGAACGGTGCAGGCGCCACGGTGCAGTTCGCCACCAGCCCGGCGTGTGGAGTCAACCTGGCAATCACCCGTTTCGAGGACTACTGTCAGCCGAACCCACGGGTGGCAAGCGCCTGCTATGTCGAGTCGGGCGGCGACCAGTCTCTGGCAGCAATCCTCGACGTGCCTTGGGACATCTCGGAGGCCGACCCACCATGGTTCCAGAGTGGTTTGCACAACTACCCGGCCGACGCCTCAGAGATCGGTTCGGTCTACGGGCTCGCCTACCATCGCTCGAGCCAGCAGCTTCTGGCCGGCGCAATGGCGAGTGCTGGCACCAACCTGCCGCCTGACGGCCTCGGCGCGATCTACTCGATCGACTACAAGACAACCCCCGAGACCATAACGTTGTTCATCGACGTCGCCGCGGCGATGCAGTCGAGGTTCGGAATCTCGAACTACTCGGGAACGATCGCCGATCCTCCGCCGGCTGACGATCCCAAGATCGCCAAGGTCGGCCTCGGCGATATCGAGCTGAGCGACGACCAGCAGACTCTGTGGGTCATGAGCATCGCGGACTCCTATCGCGAGCTGCTCGAGCTGCCTCTCGGTGCCGGTGGAACGGCACCAGCACCGGCGGACATCGAGCGCCATCCGCTGCCGTTGAACCAGCTCGACTGCACCAACGACAACGACATCCGGCCCTGGGGCCTGGGGATGAACCACTCCGACTCCAATGACGACCTGGTCTACGTCGGAGTGGTCTGCAGCGCTGAGAGTACTGGCGACGTCGAGAACCTGCGCGCCTACGTTTATACCTTCAACCCAACCGGCAACACGTGGGCGCAGATCATCAACATGCCGATCGCATGGAAGCACTACGACTACAACTCCTCTTACTGGCAGGAGTGGGAAGACTCACAAGACGACGCCGAACCGGTCATTGCCGACATCGAGTTCGACCGCGGCGACATGGTGCTCGGCATCCGGGCCCGCGGTGGCGACTCTGCGCACAACGCCTCATCACCCACTGGCGACATGATTCGCGTCTGCAAGTCGGGCGCCGTCTGGGAGGTCGAGTCCAACGGCACCTGCGGCGGACGCACAACCCTGGGGGCCAACAGCGCTCAGGGCATCGGCGGCGGCGAGTACTACTGGGCCGACGACTCAGCGAACGGGTGGGGTGAGATCTTCACCGGTGGCATGGCGACCCGTCCCGGCTTCTCTGAACTGGTGGCAGCCAACAAGGACGGCCACTACCGGTGGCACAACGGCTTCTCCTGGGTGACCAGCATGGGCAACCGCACGCGTATGTACGACATCTTCGAGGGCCACGGCAACCAATACGGTAAGACCAACGGTCTCGGCGACGTCGAAGTCCTGTGTGACGCTCCACCGATCGAAATCGGCAACCGGGTCTGGGCCGACATCGACGAGAACGGAATTCAGGACCCAGGTGAGTCTCCGCTCGCCGGCGTCGCCCTCGAGCTGGTCGACGCCAGCTGTTCAACGGTCGCGTCGGCGGTCACCAATAGCGAAGGTGAGTTCTACTTCATCGGCTCGAACGATCCTCGTGCGGCGGCGGCGATGGGCGACACTTCTGTCGGCCAGGTGCCGGGCAGTATCGCCTTCAACGCGACCTACTACGTCAAGGTCCTCGACAGCAACTTCCAAGCGGGCAACGCCCTCGACGGCTACGAAGCGACCGCGGCAAACCAGAGCAGCGACCTCCATGACTCCGACGCCAGCACCGTGAGCTGTGGTACCCGCAGCACCGGTCTCGCACAGCGCGCCGCCTTATCCTTCGTTGGCGCCGTCGTGGTCACCGGAGGTGCGGGCGCCAACAACCACGCGCTCGATCTCGGCTTCGGCGACAACCCCGTCGTTGGCCGCATCGGAGACCGCGTCTGGTTCGACGTCAATCGTGACGGCGAACAGCAGGGCGGCGAAGAAGGCATCGCCGGCGTCGATGTGCGCCTCTACGTCGACGATGGTGACGGCGTCTTCGAGCCCGGCGGAGACGACACTCTGAGCGGTACCCGCACCACCAACGCCGAGGGTGGCTATGGCTTCTTCGGCCTCCTGGCCGGCGACTATTGGGTCGACCCGGTCGAGTCCACCCTGCCGACGGGCTTCGCAGCCACCGCCGGTACTCCCGCTCAGCTCTTCGTACCGCTGGCTTCCGGTCAAGACATCGACACCGCCGACTTCGGCTACGCGCCCGTCACCGGCGTGGCGCTTGGTGACTTCATCTGGCACGACACCGACGGTGACGGTCTACAGGATCCGGGCGAAGCCGGCATCGGCGGGGTCACGGTGACCGTCACCGGGCCCGGAAGCTACAGCCAGGCAACCACCACGGCGGCCAACGGCTCCTACCTGGTGAGCGGGATCACAACGGCCGGTGACTATACGGCAACGGTCAGCACCGGCACTCTGCCGGCAGGTCTGACCACCACGCCGACCAACTTCCCAACCGCAGCACACGTGTTCACAGTCGACCTGGCGGCCGACGTCTTGATTGCCGACTACGGTTTCACTGGCGGTACCACCGGCACCATCGGTGACTTCGTCTGGCACGATGTCGACGGCGACGGTGTCCAGGACGCGGGCGAGCCCGGCATCCAGGGTGTGACGGTCGATCTGACCGACAACTCCGGTGAAGTCCTGGCGACGATGACGACCGACGCCTCCGGCGCCTACGACTTCACTGGGCTGTTCGCTGGCAACTTCCGCGTCGAGGTCACCGACCTCGGTGGCATCACGACTGGCCTCACCTTGACGACGCCACCGAACCCGACGAACACGATTGCCCTAGCCGCCGGCCAGGACTACAACAACGCTGACTTCGGCTATGCGTCGGCGAGCCTCGGCACGATCGGAAACTTCGTCTGGCACGACACAGACGGTGACGGTGTCTTCGACGACGGCGAGCATGGGCTCGAGAGGGTTGTGCTCGGCCTGTGGAAGGACGAGGACTCAAACGGCGTCTTCAACGCGGCGCTCGACTCGCTGCAACAGTCTCAGCTGACGGACCGCTTCGGCGGTTACCTGTTCAAGAACGTCAACTGGGGTTCCTACTTCGTCATCGTTCACGACGACGAGCAGGTGACCGACGCGCTGTCGATGACCTCGGGCACTGCCGGCCAGGACAACAACTCCCAATCGTCACCGTACCCGGTGACCATCACTGCTTCGCGCGCACCCGCGGTCTTGACCGCCGACTTCGGCTTCACGGCGCCTGGTGCAGCGTTCCAACTCAGTGGCACGGTGTGGTTCGACAACGACGGCGACGGCACACGCGAACCGCCTGATGAGTCGGGTGTTGGCGGCGCGACCGTCGAGCTCTACCGCGACATGAATGGGGACGGGGTCCTCGACGAAACCGACCCGCTCTTCGGAGTGGTGACCAGCCAGACGACCTCGCCTGGGCTTGGCTACTACGAGTTCACCGATCTGCCCAACGGCACCGACTGGATCGTGGTTGTCGACACTTCGGGTTCGTACCTCGACGGTGCTATCCAGACGACCCAGACGGCCACCGGTGGCCTCGAACCAGTCGCCATTGCTGGCGCCAACTCTCCCAACCACGATTTCGGCTTCACGCGGCCGTCCACCGACGCTCTGGTCAGCGACTTCGATGTGACTCTCGGCCCGGCCGGAGTGCAGGTCGAGTTCGCCACCGCAAGCGAAGTCGGCACGGTCGGCTTCTGGGTCTTCCGCGAATACGGCTCGGAGTGGACAAGGGTCAACGACGACCTCGTGCTGGCGGTGCCGGGAGCCGGTCAGGGTGCCAACTACCTTCTGCCCGATACGACGGCGGAGCCAGGTGTCGCCTACGACTACTGGCTACTCGAGGTCGAGCTCAGTGGCGCCGAGCAGTGGCACGGTCCCTTTACCGTCGCCGCTGTCGACGCGACGGCTCATCCGGTGAGCGCTCTCGAGTTTGCACCACGCGGCAACGAGTACCATCAGCGGCGCATGGAAGATGCGGGGCTGGTTCATCTCCGGTCGGCTGATTTCAGCCGCGAGCGCGATCGTACGGTCCGCGCCGGCGAGCCAGGCTACCGAGCGCGTCTCGAGGTCGATCGCGAAGGCGTCTACCGAGTGACCGCCGCCGATATCGCCCTGGTTACCGCCACCACCAGGCCTACCAAGGACCTGGTTGGATCAGGAGCGCTGCGCGTCGTCTCGAACGGCGAGGAAGTCTCCTGGTGGGCCGAAGGCGCCAATGCGATCCGCTTCTACGCACCCGAACCGGAGCGTCAATTTGCCGAGTTCGACGTGTACTTCATTGAAATGGTCGAAGGGACTGAGGCCGGTGCGATTTCGTCGCCGACCAGCGGCCCGACGGTCGCGACCTCTCATTTCGACAGGCAGCGTTTCGAAGAGGACATCTTCTACGCCACCGCCGCGCTGCGCGACGAGACCGTAGACCTTTGGTACTGGAAGGTTCTCGCGGCGGGCAACCCCGATGTCGGCACCCAGACGTTCGACTTCGACCTAATAGCCGTCGACGCCTCGGGCCAGGCGACTCTCGAGGTGGAACTGTTCGGTGCCACGACAGCCTCAGACAACCCTGACCACGGCATCATCTTGCGCATCAACGGTGCGCTGGTGGGTAACGTCGACTGGGACGGCGACGGAACGCGGACTCACACACTGACCTTCGACGGCAGCGTGCTGCAGGCGAACAACACTCTCGAGATTGAAGCGGTCCTACACGACGGTGTCTCCGCGAGTGTCATGTACGTCGACGCCTTCTCGGTGACCTACCGCAGGCAGGCACTGTCGGTCGGCGACCAGCTGCACGTCGTCTCCGACGCGGCGGCCGACCGCGAGGTCACTGGCTTCTCGACGCCGACGGTGAGGGCAGTCGACGTGACCGATCGCCGCGATCCGCTGCGTATCAACGGTGGCACCGTCGACAGCGACGTCGGCGGCTACAGCTTCCGCTGGCATGCCGACGCGGCTTCGGAGTACTTCGTTTACAGCACCGAAGCGATCAGCACCCTCGTGCCGGTCGCCGCCTATCGACCGAAGGCAGTCGAGGCCGAATACCTGGTCTTCGCACCACCCGAGCTGCTCGACAGTGCATTCGATCTGGCCAGCTACCGCGCCGCAGACGGCTACGCCACCAGCGTCGTCGAACTGCTCGATGTCTGGGACGAGTACAGCGACGGGCTCGAGAAGGGCGCAGCGATTCGCGAATACCTCACCGAAGCCTGGAACGACTGGGCGACGAAACCACAGTTCGCCGTCATCCTCGGCAAGGGCACGCTCGACTTCCGCAACGTGCTCGGTGGCGACACCAACCTGGCCCCGCCAGAGATGGTGGCCACACCGCAGGGTCTGTTCGCTTCGGACGCCGGCCTCGGTGATGTAGAAGGCGACGACGGAGTCCCGGAGATCATTGTCGGCCGCATTCCGGCGGTGAGCGAGGCCGAGGTCCTGAACTACCTCGACAAGATGGCTGCCTACGAAGCGAACGCCGGCTCCGGCCGCGTCCTGCTCGCGGCGGACAACGCCGACGAGGGCGGCGCATTCGAGCGTGAGGCCGAGGAAGTGGCCGGGCTGCTTGACGGTTACGAAATCGAAAGGGTGTACCTGGAACCAGGTGGTACAACCGAAGCGCGCGCCGCGGTTCGTGCTTCGATCGAAGAAGGCGTCTGGCTGGTGAACTACGTCGGTCATGGTGGCCTTGACCGCTTCGCGGCCGAGGGCCTGTTGACTACTGCCGACGTCGGCTCCCTCGGCCCGCAGGGGCATCTACCGATCGTCGCCAGCATGACCTGCAGCGTCGGACGCTTCGAGTTGCCGAACTACTCATCGCTGAGTGAGGCTCTGGTGACGAGTGTCGATCGCGGCGCGATCGCCGTCTGGGCACCGTCGGGTCTGTCGATCAGTGCGGATGCGAACCAGCTGAACAGGGCCTTCGTCGAGGCGCTGCGCACGCACTCCACCCTGGGTGAAGCGATGCGCGAAGCGATGCAGACCTACGAAGGTGGCGATGTGGCCTTCCCCCACATGCTGAAGATCTACAACCTGCTCGGCGATCCCGCCCTCAAGGTCGAGGCCCTGCCTCTCCAGGAAGGCGGTCTCTTCAGCGACAGCTTCGAGTCCGGCAACACGACCGCCTGGTCGAGAGTCGCCAACTAAACGGCCCGTCGCCCCAAGCTTTCCCAGAATCACCCCAGTCATTCGACCGGGAAACGCCCGGGAAACGCCCGGGAATTGCCCGGGAGATGCCCGGGCGGGTCTCTTGATTGACAAATGACTGACTGGTCAGTTAGTTTTTTGAGATGCTTCTCCGCGCACGGACTGATGCCGCCAAGGACGTCCGCCGGCAGGCGTTTCTCGATGCGGCCCTCGTCGAGTTCTTCGAGCATGGCTTCGCCGCCTCGCGCATGGACGACATCGCACGGCGAGCTCGGCTTTCCAAGGGCACGCTCTACCTCTACTTCGATTCCAAGCACGATCTCTTCACCGGCCTGGTCGACGCGCTCGCGATACCCAACGTCGAGCACTTCGAAAGGATCGCAGAGGATGTAGACGATGCACCCACCGCGATCCGTGTGCTGCTTCAGGCTGCAGCCCACATGGTTCGTGAGTCACCCCTTCCGCGGGTGGTCAAGGTGTTGATCGCTGAGGCCGGCGTCTTCCCCGAGCTCGTGCAAAGCTACCGGCATCAGGTCGTCGAACGGGTTCTCCGAGCGATCACGAAGATTCTCGAGGGAGGGCATGAGCGCGGCGAGCTGACGGTGCCCGACCCAGCGCTCACTGCGCGCATCGTTGTGGCCCCTGTCATCTTTTCGGCACTGTGGAAAGTCATCTTCGAAACCGACGGCGACGAGCCGGTCGACCTCGATGCGCTCTTCGCGCTGCACGCCGACACCCTGCTCGAAGGCCTCTCTGCTGGCGAGACAACACAATGAACCATCACACCCTTTATCCGGGCACCCTTTCTCCGGTCCTCTTCCTCGCCGCACTTTGGATCGCAGCCTGCCATCCGATGAGAGCGACCGACACCCTGCCCGGCTGGGTGGAAGCCGAGCTGGTATACGTCGCCGCGCCGGCCTCCGGCTGGCTGCTCGGCTCGGCGGTGGCCGAAGGCGATGAGGTGGTTCCAGGCGATCTCCTCTTCGAGCTCGAGAGTGAACTCGAAAGGGCGCAGCTCGACGAAGCCGAAGGCGGCCTTCGCCAGAGCGACGCCCAGGCTCGAGACATCGCAACGGGTGCGCGAGAAGAAGAGATCGCCGCCCTCGAGGGTCAGCTCGCCGAGGCCCAGGCGGCGCTCGCCCTCGCCACCTCGGAACGAGGTCGATGGGAAGCCCTGGCTGACGACGGCATCGCCTCTCGAAAACGCGCCGACCAGGCGGTGGCGGAGCACGAGGCAGCCACCGCGCGCGTTGAGACTCTCGAAGCCAACATCGAAGTGGCGCGGCTCGGTGGCCGCCAGGGTGCCCGGGCGGCAGCAAGAGCGACGGTCGAAGCGGCCGAGTCGGCAGTGCGGCAGGCACGCTGGCGACTCGAAGAACGGCGCGTCGAGTCACGCGTCGCGGGGCGTGTCGAAGAGGTGTTCCACCATCCGGGCGAGTTCGTCACCGCCGGGTCGCCGGTGCTCGCGCTGCTTCCCCCGAGCGGGCTCGAAGTGCGCTTCTTCGTCTCCGCGCCGCAGCTCTCGAGCATTGCGCTCGGCGACCCGGTCGACGTTCTGGTTTTCTCTTCCGACGGCGAGGCGCAGGTGGTCGCTCGAGCAAGCCTCTCCTACATCGCTCGCGAGGCCGAGTTCACGCCACCCGTGAACTACAGCAAGGACACGCGCGACAAGCTGGTCTTCCTGGTCAAGGCTCGCCCTGACGATGCCGCTCTCTTGCGACCGGGCCTTCCGGTCGACGTCCTTCTGCGATGAACCGCGACCTCGCCATCGACGTCCGCGGCCTGGTCAAACGCTTCGGCGACGTGACCGCGGTCGACGGAGTCGACGTGCAGATGCCGCGCGGCCAGGTCTGGGGCTTCCTTGGGCCAAACGGATCCGGCAAGACCACGACGATCCGCATGATCTGTGGACTCCTACGGCCAACCGCCGGCGAGGGGACCTGCCTGGGCTTCGACATCCGCCGCCAGGCCGCCGAGATCAAGCGCCGCACCGGCTACATGACCCAGAAGTTCTCGTTCTGGACCGACCTGACGATTCGCGAGAACCTCGAGTTCGTTGGCCGCCTCTATGGCATGGAGGACCTCGATGTCGCGGTGGGCAGCACGCTTCGAACCCTCGGATTGCTCGACCGCCACGACCAACTCGCCGGTGCGCTGTCGGGCGGCTGGAAGCAGCGCCTGGCGTTGGCCGCGGTGACCATGCATCGCCCGCAGCTGCTTCTCCTCGACGAACCGACCGCGGGCGTCGACCCGCAGGCTCGGCGCGACTTCTGGGACGAGATCCATCGGTTGTCGTCGGCCGGGCTGACCGTTCTGGTCTCGACCCACTACATGGACGAAGCCGAGCGCTGCGACCGAATCGTCTACCTGACACACGGACGCGTGGTGGCAATGGGCAGTGTCGCCGAGATCATCGACGCCTCGCATCTGGTCACCTTCGTCGCCCGTGGCGACGGGGTTCGCCAAGCAGCCGAAGCGCTACGCCAACAAACATCGGTCCAGTACGCGTCGTACTTTGGCGCCGCCTTGCATGCCAGCGGGACCGATCGAGCAGCGCTCGAAGCGGCCATCGATCAGGCCGGCCGCGGCCTTGACTGGCAAGAGGTCGAACCGAGTCTCGAAGACGCCTTTATCGCCATGATGGAGCGCGCCGGCAACGACCCGAGGCAACACGCATGAGCAGGCTCCGGAGCTCTCTGACACGCATGTACGCGGTGTTCGCCAAAGAGCTGGTTCAGATGCGACGCGATCGACTGACCTTTGCCATGATGCTGGGCATTCCAGTGCTGCAGTTGGTGCTCTTCGGCTTTGCCATCAACACCGACCCCAAGCACCTACCGACGGCTGTTCATGTCGAGGAGCGAACTCCCATCGTGCGCACGATCCTCAACGCACTCGAAGTCTCGCGGTACTACGACCTCGTCCTCGCCACCAGCGATCCACGAGAGAGTCAGGACCTCTTGGCGCGCGGCGAGGTCGCCTTTGTCGTCTCCATTCCCGCCGGCTTCACCTCTCGTCTGCTCGCCGGCAAACGACCACGCATGCTCATTGAGGCCGACGCTTCCGATCCGGCGGCCGCCTCCAACGCCATTGCCCACGCCCAGACGATCGTCGACCGTGCTCTGCGCCACGAGCTCAAAGGCCCCCTGGCGCACCTTCGCCCGGCACCGCCACCGGTCGAAGTCGTCGTGCACGCGCGCTACAACCCAGAGGGGATCACCCAGTACAACATCGTGCCCGGCCTACTCGGCGTGATCTTGACGATGACCTGCGTCATGATCACCGCGATCGCCATGACCCGCGAGGTCGAACGCGGCACGATGGAGAACCTCCTCGCGATGCCAGTCAACCCCGCTGAAGTGATGGTCGGCAAGATCGCCCCCTACCTCGGCGTGGGCGCCGTCCAAACGGTCATCATCCTGGCCGCAGCACACTTTCTCTTCTCGGTTCCGTTCGTGGGTTCAGTCGGCTTGCTGGTCCTCGGCGTGACCGTCTTTCTGGTCGCCAACCTGGCGTTGGGGTTTACCTTCTCAACCATTGCCCGATCGCAGATGCAGGCGATGCAGCTCACCTTCTTCTTCTTCCTGCCGTCGATCCTGCTTTCGGGGTTCATGTTTCCGTTTCGAGGCATGCCCCTCTGGGCCCAGACCCTTGGAGAAGTGCTCCCCCTCACCCACTTTCTGCGGGTGGTGCGTGGCGTCATGTTGAAAGGAGCGAGCCTTGTCCATGTCGGCAACGAACTCCTGGCCATCGCAGCTTTTACGACCGTCGCAGGTACAGTGGCGATGCTGCGTTACCAACGCACTCTCGACTGAAAGGCGTCTGAACGTTGTGACCAATCGACGGATGCAGGTTCGGAGGAACGATCGGGCCGGCCACCAACCGGGGGCCGCGATCCCGGAAGCAGTCACGTCAGGCGACTCATCCTGGGCAACGCCCTGGCCGTGACCAGGCGGAACGGCCAGCGCGAGAACGTCAGCGAAAAGCCGGCAAGCAAGGTCACTGCGGCGAGTGCGCAGGTGTGCCCTTTCAAGCCGACACCCTCCATTCTTGTGAGTCAACGGCAACCGCTCTGCAAGGTAGCGCTCTCTCCCCGGGGTTCGACGGAGCAGTCAGGCCCGCAACAGACCGCTAGGCGCATGGCCTAAGATCTTCGCTGGAACCCCCGACTGAGATTTCAAGACAACGGAGAGCCGCAGTGATTCTTCAGAACGACGAGGGTGCGGGCACGCTCGCGCCCGAAGTGAACGAGGCCCTTTCGATCGACATGAACGCCTGGATCGATCGCGGGCTCGAGAGTGCGACCGGCTTCGGCCTCAATCTGATCGCTGCCCTGGCCATCCTGGTCGTTGGCCTCTACATCTCAAAGCTCATCGGACGCATCGCCCGGCGCGCCCTCGAGCGCAGCAAGCTCGACGACACGGTCACCCACTTTCTCTCCAACCTGGTTTCGTATGCGCTGATCGTCTTCGTCGTCATCGCAGCGCTGTCGCGCCTGGGCGTGCAAACGAGTCAGTTCGTCGCCGTCCTCGGCGCCGCCGGCCTGGCGATCGGCCTCGCCATGGAAGGCTCGCTGTCGAACTTCGCCGCTGGCGTCCTGATCGCGGTCTTTCGACCGTTCGGCATTGGCGATTGGGTCGAAGCGGCCGACGCCGAAGGTCAGGTCACGAACATCTCGATCTTCTACACCACCCTCCTCACCCTCGACAACGAGACCATCGTGATCCCGAACTCCGAGGTCACCGCAGGAAAGGTCACCAATTTCTCAGCCGGCAACTTCGTGAGGGTCGAGATTCCGTTCGTCGTTGGTCACGAGGCCGAATGGTCAGCGGTTCGTGAGATCGCCATGAGCGTCCCGAGACACTGTCCACGGGTGATCGCCGAGCCACCGCCCGAGGTCCAGATCATCGAACTGGCAGAGGCCGGGGTCCGCGCCCAGGTCGAGGTCACGACCGAAGCCAAGGACCGCGAGGACGTCATGTTCGAGGTCTCAGAAGTGCTCAAGGCGGGCTTCGATGCACGCGCTGTCCGCATGCCTCATCGGCAGCTGGATGTGCGTGTGCAAGAAGGCCGCCTCCCGGGCTGAGACCCGCTACTGGGCACGGCGCACTGGAGCAACGCCAGTCCACCGTTCGGTGGTGCCGGTTTCAAAGCCGTCCGAGAAAAGGCTTTCGATCTCGTAGATCCGGTAGAGCTGGCCGTAGATCTCCTCGTCTCCTGGATAAGGATCGCCCGACCAGACGGTCAGCATCGTGCCGTCCGAGGCCAGCGCAGCACTGATGCTTTCCGCTCGACTCTCGTCGTCGAAGGGCACGCCAATGGCGCTCAGTAGAACCGGTGACTCGAGCGTCGGCTCGCCGTTCGTGTCGATCAGCTGAACGAAGATCTCGCGGTCGTCATCCTGTCCGGGCAACTCGAAGCGGGCGTCGAAGGCGATCGGGAAGATGCCATCGGCCGCCGACGCAAACGAGAAGTTCCTCGCACCATGGTCGACGGCAAACTGAGGCCCCAGTTCCGACACCACCTGCCAGGTCCCCACCGGGCCCGAGAAGGGGTCGAAAAGCCGAACGGCGACCTGCGGCGCGGCGTTGTACCAGCCAACCAGGAACTGCCCGGTCGAACGATCGTAGGCCATCTGCGCCAGGTGGCAGTCGACCGGAACCTCGGTACAGTCGTGCACTGTGTGGGAGGGTCCCTCAGGGGTACCGAGCCCATTCACCCGCTGGACTTCGATCGTTTCTTCCAGAAGGTTGGTGGCGACGTACAGCATCTGGAACTCCTCGAGGCGCGAATCCCACGCCAGGTCGAGGCCGGAGACTTCGCGGGTTTGATCGCCAAGCCCACCGACCGCTGTCATCCGCCTGTCCTCACCGATCGTGAGGCCCGTCGCCGACAGCACCCGGCGACCGAAGACCTCGAACTCTTCCCGCGCCTGGCCCTCCTCATTGTCATCGGCCCTATAGATGATCAGAAACTCGCCCCGTTTCGGGTTGAACGCAATCCGCGCGTTGTTGGCACGGTAATCCGAGTTGAACGGCCCGCCCGCCAGACTGACCTGAGCGGTCGAGCCCCGTGGCGTACAGTCGGCATCGACACCGCGGTAGAAGATTTCGACGCCATCGAAGCCGTTGGGATGCACCGCCTGGAAGGCCACGCCCATCCGCTCGAGGAGCGGGTCGAAAGCAGTCACCACGCCATTGATGCCGACAAAGCCCTGTGTCAAGTGCTGCGGATCGTCGATCAGCTCCCCGGTGTAGCCATCAACGGCCTGGCACCACAGCTGCGGCGGCCCACCGTCGTCGATATCGCTGAAGAAGACCACCAGATAGCGGTGGCTCTCCGGCACGTAGACGATCTTCGGGATCGTCGAGAAGGTCGCCGGGTCTCCGGGAGTTGAAGTCGGGTTGCTGATCTGAAAGTCGTCGAAGCCGAAAGGCTGCGCCTCCAGCCTTACGACCAGCAACATCGTCGACATCATGAAAACAAGCAAAACCGTGGCGAGCTGCGGAGGGAGAAAAGACTGCTGCGACCCGTTCGACATTCTGGGACTCCTTGGGGGTTCTTTCAGGGCTGCGGGGCGCCATCGCCCTCACTTCCTCCCACGCAAAACGCACCCGATCGCCGCCAGACAGCAGCCAGCCTCAGGGTCCAGAAAGCCTTCACCGGCCTGGCGACTTCGTGGCACGCTTCGACTTCGGACGGTAGGCCCGGCGAGCGCGTGGCATTCCCGCGCGCCCAGATAGCAGCCGGCCCGGCGGGAGCGGTACTCTCCAGGCACCGAACCGATCATCGACCCCAACTCCGAACCGCTAACCGACAGACGAGGACGATTCCGACATGACGCAAGAAGCCTGGATCATCGACGCAGTGAGAACTCCGCGCGGCATCGGCAAACAGGGCAAGGGGGCACTCGCCCACCTCCACCCTCAACGCCTCGCCGCCACCGTGCTCGAGGCGGTCGAGAAACGCAACGATCTCAACACCGAAGAGGTCGACGACGTCATCTGGGGCTGCTCTTCGCAGAGCGGCAAGCAGGCCGCCTGTATCGGTCGCATGGCGGCTCTCGACGCCGGCTGGAGCACCAAAGCCGGCGGCGTCACCCTCGACCGCTTCTGCGGTTCAGGCATCACGTCGGTGAACATGGCCGCCGCCTCGATCATGTGCGGCATGGAGGACTGCGTGGTCTCGGGGGGCGTCGAGATGATGTCGTATACCGCCACCCTCGGCGGCGGCCTGATGGACCGCGGCAACCTGCACCTTCGCGACCTGCACCCGCAGTGGCACCAGGGAATCTGTGCCGACGTGATCGCAACCCTCGAGGGCATCACGCAAGAAGACGTCAATCGGGTCGGCTACGTCAGTCAGCAGCGGGCGAAAGAGGCCATCGCGGACGGGCGGTTCGAGAACAGCCTGGCGCCGGTCTACAACGACGACGGAACCCTGGCGCTCGATCACGACGAGTACCCTCGCCCGGACACCACCATGCAGGGTCTGGCCGGCCTCAACCCGGCATTCGAGAAGTTCATGGGCGCGCAGTTCGACGACACCGGTGAGACCTTCGACCAACTCGTCCGCCGCACCTACCCCGACATCAAGATCAACCACGTCCACCACGCCGGCAACTCTTCGGGCGTCGTCGACGGGGCGGCGTGCCTTCTCCTGGCCTCGCCCGGGTACGCAAAGGCCCAGGGGTGGAAGCCGCGGGCGCGAGTCAAGGCGATGGCCAACCTGGCGGGAAGCCCGACCTTGATGCTCAACGAACCCGTCCCGGCTGCCAAGAAGGTCCTCGAGAAGGCCGGTATGAAGCTCGACGACATCGACCTGATCGAGATCAACGAGGCCTTCGCGGTCGTCGCCTTCAAGTTCATGCGCGACCTCGATGCCGACCCCGAGAAGTGCAATGTGAATGGCGGCTCGATTGCCCTCGGCCACCCCATTGCCGCGACCGGCTCGGTGCTCATCGGGACGCTCCTCGACGAGCTCGAGCGTCGCGACCTCGCAACGGGGCTGGTTACGATGTGTGCCGGCGGTGGCATGGCGCCAGCGATCATTATCGAGCGCGTCTAGCGTTCCTGGCACGAGAAGATCATGACGCCAACGCCAGATTCACCTCCCGATCGCCTCGCGATCAACCCGAGGAGCAAGTTCTTCGACCAGAAGGCGCTCGAGCGTGGGATTGGCATTCGCTTCAAGGGTCGAGAGCGCTTCGACGTCGAGGAGTACTGCCTGTCGGGCGGTTGGATTCGGGTGCAGGCAGGCAAGGCGCGCGACCGGCATGGCAATCCACTGACGGTGAAACTCACGGGACCGGTTGAGGCCTGGTTCCAGGACGCGGAACCCGAGGGCATCTCCTCGGAAGAGGGGGCCTCGAGCGGCAGCCCTTCAGAGGTCGATGTCTCAAAGAGCGATGCCTAGCGGAGGCGCCGACAGGCAACCGCAGGAGGGCGAGGAAGCCAGATCGAGCTTCGGCTGGGTCTTCTTCACCGGCCTTTGCATGGGGGCCGCCGACGTCGTGCCTGGAGTCTCCGGCGGCACGATGGCGTTCATCATGGGCATCTACGAGCGACTCATTGAGGCGATCAAGAGTGTCGACCTGGAGCTCGCGCGCCTCGCGGCACGCTTCGAATGGAAGAAAGCCATCGCACATGTCGACGGCTACTTCCTGGCAGCGCTCGCCACTGGCATCCTGGCGGCGGTGCTGGTGCTCTCGGGTCGGGTGGAGTGGGCACTCGAACACCAGCGAACTCTCCTCTTCGCCTTCTTCTTTGGCCTGGTATGCGCGTCGGTTGTTTCGCTGGCAGCCAAGATCCCCTGGACAGGACCAGCTCTTGCGTGGTTTCTTCTGGGCGCCGTTCTGGCCTGGGTGGTGGTGGGTCTCTTGGTACGACCGACTCCGGCGACACCCTGGATGGCCTTCGTCGCCGGTGCGATTGGCGTCACGGCAATGATCCTGCCTGGGATCTCCGGCTCGTTTATCCTCCTCATCCTCGGTCAGTACGCACCGGTCATCGCGGCGATCAACGACCTCAAAGCCGCCGACCTCAACGCCCTTCGAACCCTCGTGCCACTCGGGCTCGGCATGGTGGTTGGTCTGATGCTCTTCAGCCGAGCGCTGAGCTGGCTCCTCGAGCGCTACTACCAGGCCACCGTGGCTCTGATGACCGGCTTTATCGCCGGTTCGTTGCGCAAGATCTGGCCCTTTAAGGGCGACGTGCTACAGACCATCCAGAAAAGAGACGAGCTGGTCGAGGTTCACGCCAACGCCTTACCCGAGTTGAGTTCTCCCGAGTTTCTGATGGCGCTGGGGCTGGCGCTTCTCGGTTTCGTTTTCATTACCGCTGTCGATCACATGCACGCGCGCAACAACCCGATCGCGTTGGCGCTCCTCGCTTTCGCCGGCCGCGATCGTGCAGCGGGTCGACGAAGCGATCGAGCGTAGGCCACTCTCGACGACGATTGCCGCCGACGCACCCTAGAAGGTCTTGCGGTACCCCACACTGACAGAAGTGGTGTTGAGGTCGTCGCGCTCGAGATCGGTTTCGAGAAGTGCGAACCACGAATGACCTCGCGGTAGCGTGAGATTCAGGCCCGCGCCAACGTTGAGATAGTCGCGATCGGGATTCTCGGTGAGGATTACAAACTGCTGGTTCGTTGCGTCGAGCGCCAGACGGCCTGCGACGCTGCGCGCGTCGTTTTTAAACTCATGCAGCCAGGTCAGACGCACGAGCGGTTGGAGAACACCCCAGCGACGAGAGAGCGACCACACCATGTCGGCGCCGACCTCGGTGACCAGCGACGTCGCCGATTGACCGTCGAGTGACACGGCAAAGGAGCCGCCGGTTTCGACGATTGGATCGACATCGACGTCGGTGTAGTTGACGCGCGCGATCGCACCGAAAAGCCCGCTCTGGCCCATGCGGAAGTCTCGGCCGAAGCCGAGATGAAGAGCGAGAGCATCGGTCGTCGTTTCGCTCGCCGTTGCAACCGTTCCGAGCCCTGCTGGCTTTCGGATGCGCCGCTCGAGGTCGAAGTCGACCTGGGCTGTCGTTGCCATGAGGTCAACGTGGAAGGCGTTCACCTGCCAGGCCGAAAACAGCGTCAGACTGTAGCCACTCGAATCGGCCTTGCCGCCGTCGTCGGCGAGGTCAGTATCGCCCGCTGTGTAACCGACGGCAGCACCGATCCATGTGGTATCGCCGATGCGCCAGTCGAGCCCGGTGGTGATGCCCTGGGTCTCGAAGTCGTAGGCGTCTTCTCTTGCCGTCGCTTCGCGATCTCCGAACGCGACGCGGCCGTTGAGGAACCAACCCACCCGGCCAGGGCCTTCGCCGAGCTCGAGGGTCGTCTCAGAATCGGCGCTGGCCGCACCTCCGCGGAGACCTCGGAGCTCACGCTCGACGAGGCTGTTGAGTCGTTCGCGGGTGATCGGGGCGGCGCCACTCGCTCTCTGGGCAGCAAGTGCGGCAAGGGGAATCGCCTGCTCCCGAAGGCGCACGTCCAGGTCCGCGATCGAGGCATCGTCGCCGGACGTTCGAGAGCGCAACGCCGCCAGGCGAGACGACACGTTCTCGGTCTGGGCACGCAAGCCACCGAGACCCAGCCGGACCGGCACTGCGACCGACTCGGGAGTCGCCGCCGCAATGAGCGAGCGCTGATCTTCCGGCGAGAGGCCGAAAAGCTGCTCGCAACCCTCGGCCAAGGCACCTTCGGCCGATACACAGGCCTTGTCGAGCGCATCGGCGAACGAAGCTTCGTTGGGGGAGGTCGCGGCATCGAACAGTGCTGCGCTGGCTCCTTCGACCCGGATGGTGAAGGTAATGACCTGGCCAGTCGCTAGGACGGTCAGGGTCACGGTGTAGTCGCCGGGGACCGGGCCCAGCAACACCGTCTGACTTACGTGGCCACTGGCGTCGCTGGTCGTGCGAGCACCGTTCTCGAGGTTCGCACCCGGCGCGTCCCACAGCACAGCACTGTTTGGAATCGGTTCGCCGAAGGCGTTGACCAGATCCGCTTCGAGAACGACCGTGCCGTTCGCCCTGGCCGTTGGGATCTGGACGGTCGTGTCGGGGGCCGGTGGTCCAGGGCCGCGGCTGGGGGTGTTTCCGCCGCCAGCGCTTCCGCCGTCATCGCCACCGTCGTCACCGTCGCCACCGTCATCGCCGTCACCGTCATCGCCGTCATCTCCACCGTCGCCGTCATCGCCGCCGTCATCGCCGCCGTCGTCACCGTCATCGCCGCCGCCGTCACCGCCGTCACCGCCGTCATCGCCGCCGTCACCCCCACCGGCATCGCCACCGTCATCGCCGTCATCTCCACCGTCGCCGTCATCGCCGCCGTCACCACCGCCGTCACCGCCGTCATCGCCGCCGTCGTCACCGTCATCGCCGCCGCCGTCACCATCATCGCCGCCGCCGTCACCATCATCGCCGCCGCCGTCACCGCCATCGCCACCATCATCGCCGCCGTCACCCCCACCGTCGTCACCGCCGTCGCTACCGTCATCGCCGTCATCACCACCGTCGCCGGCATCGCCGCCGCCGTCACCGCCGTCGCCACCGTCATCGCCGCTGTCACCCCCACCGTCGTCACCGCCGCCGCTACCGTCATCGCCGTCATCACCACCGTCGCCGGCATCGCCGCCGCCGTCACCGCCGTCGCCACCGTCATCGCCGCTGTCACCCCCACCGTCGTCACCGCCGCCGCTACCGTCATCGCCGTCATCACCACCGTCGCCGGCATCGCCGCCGTCGTCACTGTCATCGCCGCCGTCGCTCGCTCCACGCGCAACGATTCCGAGCACGGGCCCTTCTTCTCCTCTCAGCCCGCCTGTCGTGATCTCAAAAGCGGAAGTAGCGGAACCCTCCTCTGCCGCGCCGAGGGCCGCAGCACTCACTGCGGTGAACAGCACCACGAGGGCCCAAGACAGAAGAGAGCGAACCAATCTGTCGTGTGCCGAAGCTCGATTCGCGGCGAGGGCAGAGTCGGGACGGCATAGCGACGTGGCATTGGGCATGAGCGAGCTCCAGAAGAGGTCGATGGGAGAATTCGGAGGGCGCCAAAGACGCCGTCAGAAAGAGGAAGAACGGAAAGTCTTCCATAGCAATGAGCACATTCCCTTCCGATCCGGAAGGAAGCGCCACTTTGCTCTACCCAGGTACCAGCTATCCCACGAAAGCCAGTTTCAAAACCGCCAAAAACGCACCCGGGTCCCCTACTGCTTCCTCTACGGCTTCGCGAAGCGCGACGAAGACATAACCGAGTCGGGCTCGGTAGCCAGGAAGCCGAGGATGTTTCCGTCTGGGTCGCGCCCGAAGAGAATCGTTCCACCGTCCATCGGCTCGGGCCCCGTCTCGACCGTGCCACCTGCCTCGACCAACAGTTTCTTGGCCGCGTCGAGATTCCAGGTATCGAAGACGATCATGTTGTAGCCGGGTGCATCGACCGGTCGTGGCGCGGCAGGTTCGGGTGGGTGGCTCAGGTACTCGACGATCTCGAGCTCGAGATTCCGCACCGAGAACCAGGCCATGAGCAGGCGCGTTCCTGGAAGGCCAGAGACCTGGTCGAACGGTTCACCCGCGAGGCCATTCTCACCACCGGCACGACGCGGTGACGGCGTCTCGAGAAGCTTGGAGTAGAACGCAACGGCGCGATCGATGTCAGGACTGGCGAGTGAGACGTGACGAATGCGGTAGAAACCCTCGCGCGCCGTCTCGGCAGCCGCTACATCGATGTGTTCGACCTCGAACATGATCCCATCGGGATCGTGCGCGTACGCATAGACGACCGGATTGCGCGGGCTCAAGACCACCAGTTCGGGGTTACCTCGGGTCTTCGCGCCCGCGGCGATGAACTTCTGGTAGGTCTCGAGCTTTCCGTCGGACTGGTAGCAGACATGCGCGACTCCTGGCCCGTTGACCGGAACCGGGCCTGGAACGCTGCTCTCCGATACGTCGTCAAACTTCATCAACCGCGTCTGAGCGTTGGTGCTGGCAAGCAGGACGGACTCCACGGCGACACCTTCGCGACCCGCCAGAACGTCCAACGCTGCGCTTTTCTCGAGTCGGTCCCGGGCAACCTCTTCGAGCCTCGCCGCCTCACCGTAGAATGCGGCCGACTGGTCGACGTCGCTCACTGCAAGGCCAACGTAGCTGACGCCTCGAATGACTTTTGCATCCATGGGCTTTGCCTCCTGGGCGACGACCGAACTGACCGACGCCACAATGGCCGACAACACACAAAGGATGGCAGCCAACAGCAGAACGAGCCGTCTTGCGTCCATGAAATTCTCCCGGGGAGGTGTACGGCGGAGGGTAGCAGAGCAAGGGCCGCCGCACCGGTACAGTGCCGGCATGCAACGCAACCTCGCCGCCATCGCCCTCGCCCTCACGATCGCCCTGCCCGTTGCTGACGACAGTCGGCTCGGCGCGCAGGAAACTCCTTCGCTCACCGGCGAGGCACTGTTTACGAAACACTGCGGAGACTGCCATGAGCCCTCGATTGGCGGAGCACCGACCATCGAGTCAATGAAGGCGATGTCCGCCGAGCGGCTGCTCGCATCACTGCGCTCGGGCGTAATGCAAGAGCAGGCTGCAGAGCTCAGTGACGAAGAGATGCGGGCCGTGGTCGGCTTCCTGGCGGTCGACCGGCGGGCCGGCCGGGTGAGCGTCGATCGCAACAAGTGGTCGTGCGAAGGCGTTTGGCCTTCGCGCGGTGCTTCGTACTGGGTACGCTGGGGCCGAGATGCGAAGAACAGCCGCTTCACGCCCGCCGACGCGCATCGCTTCGACCGTTCCAACGTTGCCGGCCTGCGCCTCGCGTGGGCGTTCGGGTTTCCCGACGCTGTAAGGGCCCGATCCCAGCCCGTCATTACCGAGAACATGATCTACCTCGGCAGCCAGGAAGGGACGGTGTTCGCGCTCGATCGCGAACGCGGCTGTGTGTGGTGGACCTTCAGCACCAAGGCCGAGGTGCGTAGCTCTCTGACTCTGGCAACCGACGCCAGCGGAGGCACCGCAACGCTCTACTTCGGTGACTTCGAAGGCAACGTCTACGCTCTTGACGCCGACAGCGGGAAACCGCGATGGCAGAGGAGCGTCGCCGACCACCGGGATGCAACGATCACCGGCTCGATCGCCCATCACGACGGGATGCTCTTCGTTCCCATGTCCTCCACCGAGATCATCAGCGCCTACTACAAGGAGTACGAGTGCTGCACCTTCCGCGGCGGCGTGCTCGCCCTGCGCGCCGAGGACGGCGAAGCGCTGTGGCGGATGTACACCACTCGCGAAGCCACCAAACAGAAGCGCAACTCCCATGGCGTGCAACTCTGGGGGCCGTCTGGTGCACCCGTCTGGTCGGCACCGACGGTCGACTCGAAACGCGGCCTGCTCTACGTTGGAACCGGCGAGAACTACAGCACCCCCGCCAACGACAAGAGCGATGCCATCATCGCGCTCCATCTTGCGACCGGCAAGATCGAATGGGTGCAGCAGACCATCGCCGGCGACGCCTGGAACGGTGCCTGCGTCGGACCGAAGATCAACTGCCCCGAAGAAGACGGGCCAGACTTCGACTTCGGTGCTCCCCCGATTCTCGCCACCGTCGACAGCCGGGACTACGTGCTCGCCGGCCAGAAGTCGGGAATGATCTTCGCGATGGACCCAGACGACGGTGGCAAGATCCTCTGGCAACGCCGCCTCGGTATGGGCGGCTTCAACGGCGGCGTGCACTGGGGCATGTCGGTTTCGGGCAGAACGTTGATCGTGCCGATCACCGACACGCCCGGCAGTCGCTTTGCCACCGGCGACCCACGGCCGGGATTGCACGCGCTCGACGTTGCCACCGGCGAAGAGAAATGGAGCACGCTCCATCCCGCGACCTGCACTGGCAAACGGAGTTGCTACTTCGAGGGCCTCTCGGCAGCCGTCACCACAACCGACGAGCTGGCCTTCGCGGCGAGCCTCAACGGCGTACTCAGCGCGTACAACATAGAGACCGGCGAGCGCATCTGGTCCTTCGAAACCCGCCGCGAGTTCGAAACCACCAACGCTGTCGAAGCAGCGGGCGGCAGCATCGACTCAGCCGGCGCAGTGATCGCAGGCGATGACCTCTACATCAACTCTGGTTACGACAAATGGGGCCAGTTCGCGGGCAACGTCTTCCTCGCCTTCGAGCTCGCCGCCGAAGCAAATGTTGGTGGTTAAGGAATCGTCAGTTGCGAGGTGTTCGGTTCGGCCGTCGGGAGTGATGGTGGTGATGCCGCCATTGGCGATGGTGGCAACGCAGACGTTGCCGGAACTGTCGACGGCGAGAGAGTCGAGTAGTTGGAGGCCCGGGAGGCCGGAGAGCAGGTAGCCGGCCTTGGGTAATCGGGGGTGGGAAACGATCTCGCCGGGGCCTACGAGGTTCCAGTACCAGACGCGGCCGGTATGGGTTTCGGCTACGTAGAGGCGAGTCTCGTCTGGGGAGAGGCCGATGCCGTTGGGAGCGTTGAGCGGGAAGATCTTTTCTTCGATCGATGAGCCGCCTGGTTGGGCGTAGAAGACACCCGTTCGGTCCTCGTCGCGCTCGCGGGTCCTGCCGTGGTCGGCGAACCAGAAGCCACCTGTATTGTCGAAGATGAGGTCGTTGGGGACCCGGAGCGGAATGTCCCCTGCACGGGTGTAGAGCGTCTCGACCTCGCCGGTGGCCAGATCGACGGCCTGAATCGAGCCGCCCCGGTAGTCGCTGGCCTGTTGCCGGGGAATAAGCGCTCGCCCACCTTGCGCCCCTCGAAGCCCCCGTTGTTGCAGAGGTAGCAACGGCCATCCGGGCCGATGGCGCCGCCGTTGGGGCCACCGCCGGGTTCGGCGACGGTTTCCTTCGAGCCGTCCGGCCGGACGCGAGTGAGACGACCGGCGGCGATCTCGACCAAAAGAGCCGAGCCATCCGGCATCCAAACGGGGCCCTCAGGGAAGTGCAGCCCTTCGGTGACGATTCCCTACTGCGTCATACCCTTGTTCTCCCGAATGGCTCTTTCTTGGGTCGGTGCTAGCCCGCAGTACAGAAACGAAAGGTCTCCTCTCCGCCCTCTGACCCGCCTCTGGGGTCATGCCGAATCTCAGTGCGGCTATGATCGCCCCGCGCAAGACGCTGCCGGAGGCTCCGACGATCCACGGCGAGAAGACGAACCGCGCCCGCGGCCCTCCCCCACCATGGCAGACGACCACACCCTCAAAGCTCGCCTGACGGAAGGCTCGGTCAAGGGACAGCTGACGCGAATGACGCTTCCGATGGTGGGCGGCATCTTCGCGATGATGGCCTTCAACCTGACGGACACCTACTTCGTCAGCCGGTTGGGAACCGAAGAGCTGGCCGCAATGACCTTCACCTTTCCAGTGGTGATGCTCTTCTTCTCGATGTCGATCGGTCTCGGCGCCGGTACGTCTTCGGTTCTAGCCCGCGCCTTGGGCGGTGAGAGCGACCGCTCGATTCGGCGCATCGCAACCGACAGCCTCCTGCTCTCGGTTCTAGTGGTTGGCGCGTTCTCGGCAATTGGCCTTCTCTTGTGCGACCCGATCTTTCGCTTGCTCGGTGCCGACGAAGTAACGCTCCCGCTTGTGCGCGAGTACATGATCCTCTGGTTCTCGGGCGCCATCCTGGTGATCGTGCCAATGGTCGCCAACAGCGCCATCCGCGCAACCGGCAACACCAAACTACCCAGCCTGTTCATGGTCGCGGCCTCGATCATCAACATCGCGCTCGACCCGATTCTGATCTTCGGCCTTCTCGGCTTCCCGGCCCTGGGTTTAAAGGGCGCGGCCATCGCAACTCTCGCGTCGCGCTCGATCACCCTGGTGCTTGGCATCTGGGTTCTGTGGCGTGTCGAACGGCTGTTGACTTTCGAAGTGCCTTCCCTGCCAGAGCTGATCACTTCGTGGAAGCGCATCTTGCACATCGGCCTGCCGGCGGCAGCGACCAATATGATCATCCCCGGCACGATGACCGTGATCACGCCGATGATCGCCGCCTTTGGCGCCCAGGCAGTCGCCGCCTTCGGTGCCGCATCGCGCATTCAGTCGATGGCACTGATCCTCTTCTTCGCCATCTCGGCGGTCATTGGCCCCTTCGTGGGCCAGAACCAGGGAGCGGCCATGTACGACCGCATTCGCGAAGCGGTGCGGGTGACCTATGTTTTCTGCTTCGCATTCGGTGCCGTCGCCGCCATCGCCCTAATGCTCGCTGCCCGGCCGCTCGCCGCGATCTTCAGCCAGGATCCCGAGGTCATCGACATCGCGGTGCGCTATCTCATGATCATGCCGATCGGCTTCGGCCTCTACGGCATCGTGATGCAGGCCAACGCAATCTTCAATGCGCTCGACCGCCCGCTGCGCGCCACCGTTCTCTCGGTCACTCGCATGGTGGGGTTGTTCCTACCGCTGGCCTGGATTGGTTCCGAGGTCTTCGGCCTGCACGGAATCTGGATTGGTGGCGCGACCGCGAATGTCCTTGCCGGGATCCTTGCCCTCGTGCTCACCCGGGCGATGGTGAAAGACGATGCCCTGGCCGCGGTGGGCGCGCCCGCCCAGGCACCACCCGCACCGCATCGGCGGGCTGCGGTTGGCCAGCAGTAGAACCCTTCTTCAGGAGAGCGTTGGCACGAACGTCGGCGGCCGACGATGCCGGGTGTGCTGTTCGTAGCCGAAGGCGATGGCGAGCAGCCGCGGCTCGCTCCAGGCCGGGCCGAAGATCGAGATGCCGATAGGCAACCCTTTGATGAACCCAGCGGGCACGGTGATGTTGGGATACCCAGCAATCGCCGCCGCGCTCGAGCTCCCGAGCCCGAAGCTATCGCCGTTGATGTGGTCGGTCACCCACGCGGGGCCGCCAGTGGGCGCAACCAACGCATCGAGTCGATGCTCCCCCACCAGCTGGTCGATTCCTTCCTCGCGGGCCAGGCGTAGAGCCTTCTCGCGCGCGGCGAGATACGCCGGATCGTCCAGTTCACCCTTGGCAATCGCGGCTTCGAAGATTTCCTGGCCGAACCAGGGCATCTCGGTCTCGGCGTGCTCCTCGTTGAAGGCGGCGAGCTCAGCCAGCGTTCTGGCCGGTGCGGCCTCGCCGAGCTCCGCCAGGTAACTCGCCATCCCGGCCTTGAACTCGAACAACATCACCTCGTAGGAGGCGCTACTCATCGCGCGGGCGTTCTCGAAGGTCAACTCATCCTGGATCTCGCAGCCGAGCTTCCGCAGGTCTTCGATCGCCGCCAGCATGAGCTCATCGACCCGGTCGTCACGACCGAAGGCGTCACGCACAACACCAACTCGAGCCCCCGCGAGGACGCCACTCGGGTTGTCCTGGTCGAGAAACTGCAGATAGTCGCGGTGCCCGTTCCGGTCGGCGGCTGAGGTGCTTGAATCTCTCCCGTCGACTCCACAAAGCGCACCCAGAACGATGGCCGCGTCGCGCACCGACCGCGTCATCGGGCCGGCGGTGTCCTGCGTCGAGGAAATGGGCACGATCAGGTCGCGCGACACCAGGCCCACCGTGGGCTTGAGGCCAACGATGCCATTGGCCGACGCGGGGCACACGATCGAACCGTTGGTCTCGGTGCCGATCGCCGCCGCCGCGAGGTTGGCCGACACCGCCACGCCAGAGCCAGAACTCGAGCCGCAAGGATTGCGGTCCAGCGCATAGGGGTTGCGGCACTGGCCACCGCGGGCGCTCCATCCTGAGGACGAGCGCGTCGAGCGGAAGTTGGCCCATTCCGAGAGGTTCGCCTTACCGAGCAGCACCGCGCCAGCTGTTCGCAGCTGCGCCGCCACGAACGAATCACGCGGCGGAATCGAGCCCGCAAGCGCCAACGAACCGGCAGTGGTTGTCGTGCGGTCGTGAGTGGCGATGTTGTCCTTGAGCAGCACCGGAATGCCGTGCAGCGGGCCCCGAACTCGGCCCGCGGCGCGCTCGCGATCGAGGGCAGTGGCGAGGTCGACGGCGTCGGGGTTGGTTTCGAGCACCGAGCGCAGGGCGGGGCCGCGACGATCGAGCAACTCAATGCGCTCGAGGTAGGCGCGCACCAGACTCTCGGCGGTCAGGCGACCGTCGGCCATCGCGGCACCGAGCTCCTCGATGGAGCGTTCTCTGATCTCGAAACCCGCCTGGGCACCCGCCTGTTGACCGCCGATGGCTCCTCGTGTCAACGCACCGGACAGAGTCTCTGCGGCGAGATTCATCGCCCCCGCCGCGGCCGTCGCCTTCAAGAGGTCGCGCCGCTTGATTCCGAAACCTTCACTCACATCGCACCTAAGCCTTCTCTCGTCATGGACTCTTCTTCCCGCTGGCCTCTTCCGGAGTCACGCCCAGGAACTGCGACAGAACCTTTCGGGCAGCTCGGGTCGCCGGGACACGCCGGTGGACGACTTCCTCCTCGAGCGACTCGAGCAGCTGACCTACCGCCGGGTCGCCTTCGAGTGCATCACGCAAGCCGTCGGCGATGAGCGCGTGCATCCAGTCGAGCTGCTGCTGTTGGCGGCGCGCCTCGAAGTCTCCACTTCGTTCGCTGAGCTCGCGGTGCTCCAGCATCTTCTTCCACACTTCCTCGAGCCCGGTCCCCTCGAGCGCACTCACCATGACGACCGGCGCTCGCCAGGATTCGTCACCGGCCGCGAGAATATGAAGCGCGGCTCGCAGGTCGGCGGCGGCGCGGCGAGCGTTGGCGACCTGCTCGCCATCGGCCTTGTTGACCGCGATCATGTCGGCGAGCTCGAGGACGCCCTTCTTGATGCCCTGCAGCTCGTCGCCGGCACCGGGAAGCATCAGCACCAGGAAGAAATCGACCATCTCGAAGACCTGTGTCTCCGACTGGCCCGAACCCACGGTCTCAACCAGGATGACGTCGAAGCCCGCCGCCTCAGAGATCAGCATCGACTCGCGGGTGCGACGCGCCACCCCACCGAGGGTTCCCGATGTCGGCGAAGGACGCACGAAAGCTCTGGGGTCGTTGGCGAGTTTCGCCATCCGGGTCTTGTCGCCCAGAATCGAGCCGCCGGTCCGCTGACTCGAAGGATCAACCGCGAGCACCGCAACGCGCTTCCCTCTGGCAGTGAGCGACGTGCCGAGGGCTTCGATGAAGGTGCTCTTGCCAACTCCGGGGACCCCGGTGATCCCGATGCGATGTGCGCCACCGGTTCGTGGCAGGAGTTCGGCGAGGAGCTGCTCGGCTTCCTTCTGGTGCTCGAGTGCGCGCGATTCGATCAAGGTGATCGCACGCCCAAGAGCCGCGCGATTGCCCGCCAGGACGCCCTCGACAAGCTCCGCCGCACTGGTTCCCGACACCGGCAAGTGCCTATTCGATACCGAGCTGCTCGAGCAGCGCCCCAGCAGCTTCAGAGATCACCGTGCCGGGCGGAAAGATCGCCGCGGCACCTGCCTCACGCAAGGCATCGAAGTCCTGCGGCGGAATCACGCCACCCACAACGATCATCACGTCTTCGCGACCGTGCTTTCTGAGCTCGTCGCGCAAGGCGGGCACGAGGCTCAAGTGACCGGCGGCGAGCGAGCTGACGCCCACGATGTGCACGTCGTTCTCGACGGCCTGGCGCGCGACTTCTTCGGGGGTGGCGAACAAGGGGCCTACGTCGACGTCGAAGCCAATGTCCGCAAACGCCGAGGCGATCACCTTCTGGCCGCGATCGTGCCCATCCTGCCCCATCTTGGCGACCAGGATACGCGGCCGCCGGCCTTCGCGCTCTTCGAAAGAGGCGATCTGATCGGCGAGCGCCTGCAGCGTTTCACTGTCGCCCACTTCGCCCCCGTAGACTCCCGAAAGCGTTTTCACCGATGCCTGATGTCGACCGAAGCATTGCTCGAGAGCGTAGCTGATCTCACCTACCGTGGCGCGCTCGCGGGCTGCATCGACGGCCAGGGCCAGTAGGTTTCCGTCGCCGGTCTCGCCGGCGCGGGTGAGCGCTCGCAGTTTCTCCTCGACGGCACGTTGGTCGCGCGAGCGGCGCAGGTCCTCGAGGCGTGCGAGCTGTTGCTCGCGCACGGCGCGATTGTCGACCTTACGCACCGCGATGGGTTCCTCGTGTTCGGGGCGGAACTGATTGACGCCAACAACCACTTTGCGCCCCGAGTCGATGCGCGCCTGGGTCCGCGCCGCGGCTTCTTCGATGCGCAGCTTCGGTAACCCCGCCTCGATGGCTTTCGCCATGCCACCTTCGGCTTCGACCTCGTCAATGTGGGTGAGCGCACGCAGGGCCAGATCGCGGGTGAGCTTCTCGACGAACCAACTGCCACCCCAGGGGTCGATCAACTGGCAGGTGTCCGTCTCCTGCTGGAGAAAGAGCTGGGTGTTGCGGGCGATGCGGGCTGAGAAGTCACTCGGTAGAGCCAACGCTTCGTCGAAGGCGTTGGTATGCAGCGACTGGGTGCCGCCCTCGGTCGCCGCCATCGCTTCGATCGCCGTCCGCACGACGTTGCAGTAGACGTCTTGCGCGGTGAGGCTCCAACCCGACGTCTGGCAGTGGGTGCGCAGTGAGAGGGAGCGCGGCTCCTCGGGTGAGAACTGTGCCATCAACTTCGCCCACAGGAGGCGCGCGGCGCGCAGCTTGGCGACTTCCATCCAGAAGTCCATGCCAATGCCGAAGAAGAACGACAGCCGCGGCGCAAAGGCGTCGACAAGAAGACCCGCGCCGATGCCGGTGCGCACGTATTCGATGCCGTCGGCCAGGGTGTAGGCGAGTTCGAGGTCGGCGGTCGCTCCGGCCTCTTGCATGTGGTACCCGGAGATCGAAATGCTGTTCCAGCGCGGCATGTTCTCCGAGGTGTACGAGAAGATGTCGGCGATGATGCCCAGCGAAGGCCCGGGCGGGTAGATATAGGTGTTTCGTACCATGAACTCTTTGAGGATGTCGTTCTGAATGGTGCCGGCGAGGGCACTGGGGGCCACGCCCTGCTCCTCGGCAGCAACGATGTAGAGCGCCATGATCGGCAGCACCGCACCGTTCATCGTCATCGACACCGACATGCGATCGAGCGGAATACCTTCGAACAGAATGCGCATGTCGAGGATCGAGTCGATCGCCACCCCGGCCATGCCAACATCTGCCGCGACCCGCGGATGGTCCGAGTCGTAGCCCCGGTGGGTAGCAAGATCGAACGCTACCGACAGGCCGCGCTGACCGGCAGCGAGGCCGCGACGGTAGAAAGCGTTCGACTGCTCGGCTGTCGAGAAGCCGGCGTACTGCCTGACCGTCCAGGGCCGAGTCGCATACATCGTCGGGTAGGGCCCGCGCACGTAGGGAGCGGCACCGGGAACACTGTTGAGGTGATCGACCTCAGAGAGCGCTTCGGGCCCGTAGATCGGTGCCAGGTCGATTCCCTCGGGGGTCTCGAAGCTGGCGCTCGTTCCGTTCCGGCCAGGCGAGCACTCGCTGACCGGCACGTCATCCCAGGCGACATCGAGTCGCGCCGGAACACGAGGGCGCTGAGTCTCAGGCATGGTCCTCTACTCCCAGAGCGCTCAGCACGCCGGCAAGTGTCTTCTCGACATCAATGCCGAGATGGAACGCCTGATCGAACAGCCCGGCGACCTTCTCCTCAGATGGCTGGCCCTCGGCCGCGAGGGCGCTCGCGCGACCGGCGAGGTAGAGCGGCGCGGCCCCGGCAGCGGCCAGCGCCTCGGCTGCTGCTCTCCCCCGTCGTTCGTAGAGCTCATCGCTCGAGCACAGAACTGCTGCCTGGCAGCCACTGCTCGAGAAGGCCTGCGCGAGCGCCGACGCATCGGGGTACCCGTCTTCGCCCACGGTCGCGATGCCGGCAGCGCCCAGCAGGTTGCGCGTGAACCCGGCGCGCGCACTCCATGCCGCACCGGGGCCGAGATTGGCCAGGAACACCCGCGGCCCGGAGCCCTTGGCAGCACGGTGGCGCTCGGTGCGCGCGCGCAGTCGCTCGAAGGGCTCGGCGAACCTCTCTGCCGGGAGTGGTGAGATGGTGGTCGGGTTGGGTTCGCTAGACAGCAAGCCGAGCGTCGCGCCCGCTGCCATGGCCTCCACTTGAGCCTCGAAGGCTTTTCGACTCGTGCACTGTGGCCGCCCACCTCCCCAGGAGCGAGCGGCTCGTTCGGAGGCACGACGGGCATGGTCGCGGGTTCCGAAAGCAGGCGGTTCAGGCGGCGGCTGGGTGGCGAGGGCGGCAAACTCACTGACACCGGTGAGTGGCACCTTCCGCCGAGCGATGGCCTCCTGCCGGCGCTCGCTGACATCACGTAGGCGCGAGGCCAGGGAACCGTCAGACAGTGCTCTTTGCATGCCGCCGGAGGCTTCGATCGCGAGCAGTTCCTGCCAGGCACCGCGCCCGAGCTCCTCCGTATACGCCTCGATCGCGACCGCGCCCCCGGCGGGATCGAAAACGCGCGCCATGCCGCTCTCGGCGATCAGAATGTGTTGGGTGTTGCGCGCCACCCGGCGCCCGAGATCGCTGGTCGCGCCGCCGCTGTTGGCCAGCACCGAATCAAACGAGAGCGTCGTCAAGCGATCGGCACCTCCAATTGCCGCCGCGAGCCCAGCAGCCGTCACCCGCAGCAGATTCACCCAGGGGTCGACGCGGCTCAGCATGCGCTCAGACGATAGAGCTTCGATGGTTGCGCGCCGGCCATCGCCATCGACCCCGCACACCGTGGCGAGTTTCTCCCACAGCAGGCGGAGCGCCCGCAGCTTGGCGATACTTCCGAAGAGCTCGGGGCCAACCGAGACCCGCAAGGTGATCTGGCGCAGCGCGCGTTCTACCGGCAGGCCGCCGTCGACCAGCACGCGCAGGTAGGAAAGCGCGGTGGCAGCGAGGCAACCCAGCTCTTGCGCGTCGCCAGCCCCCGCCAGGTGGTAGGGCGCTGAACAGGCCCGCACCGCCTGAACGTTGGGGCGTAGAGAATCAGCGAACACCGCCAGCGCCGCCATCTCCTGGCGCGCCCGTTCGATTCCCTGGGCCAGCTCGCCGGTACGCGCCAGCTCGCCCAGCGGGTCGGCATTCCACGAACCGCGACGATCTTCCGGGGCAATGCCGCGCTCCGACCACACGGCCTCGAGCATCGCGGCAGCGGGAGCGAAGGCGGAGCCCGCATCGAGAGCGATCGCCGCCGCCTCGACGTAGACGCCTTCGAGCACCCGGCCCAGCGACGATACGTCGTAGACCGGCGCACCGACTCGAGCGCGCTTCTCCCCCGGCGCCGACACATGCAGGTCGCGACCCGCGCGCAAACCGTCGTCCAGGCGGAGCTCGATCGAGGTCACGCCACCCTCGAGATCATCGAGCACAGCCTGTGCCAGTGCGTCGAGATCGCCAGCGGCGTGCACCTGGCGGATGTCCCAGCCGTTCGCGGCTCGCCCGGCGACCGGCTGGCGCCATTTGGCGGGCCCGCGATCGGTCGCCGCTCCGGCCTCCAGGAGCGCTGGAACCTCGAGACCCTCGAAGGTCTGGGGACCGAGCGTCGCTGGATCACGGCCCGCGAGAGTCTCGCTGGCCATCCGCCGCCAGTCTTCGAGAGACGTGTGTGCGAATTCCTGCGCCAGCGGAACGGATTCCTTTTGTCGGCCTATCTCGTTCGCTTCCTGAGTCATACATCTATCTTAGGGTCACCGGAGGACGCTTGGGGTGTGAAAGTCGTTGCATCCCGCATCGGCCAGGCCCTATATTCGGCTTCTCGAATGCCCACCGTGTGACCACGTGGCCTGTGGCCTGTCCCACGCTTCCATGCCGAGTGCTCGGCGTCGCCCGTTCGGGCACCGCGCTCCCGCTACTCGAGCTCTCCACCACCACCGAAGACCTTGCAGAAGGGGTTTCATGGCCCCTCGGGGGCTCGTGCGTGCAGCGAAACCCAAGGGTTAAACCGCGAGATGTTGTGGTATTCATTGACCGACACCACAACCTGTTGTACCCTGCAACTTCGTCCACCGGGCACGCGAGTTTCCGCCGCAGAGGTTGGCGGAGACCCCTCGAGAGAGGCGGATTCCAGCTCACGTTGCCCTCTGGCAAGTCCATGACCGCGAACGCCATCCGGCCGAGCAGGAATGGTCACGCTGCGAAAAGCAGGGATGCGAAAAGCAGGGAGTAGGAGAAGCGGAGAGTAGGGAGACCTTCAGCAGCATTCAAGCGGGTCTCTTTCTTCGCTCGGGGAGCGGCGCGGCTTCGGCCGAGCTTCTTTCTGTTCCTGCCGCGCGGCACCGACTTTTGATTCCTTTCATGCGCCCGATCCATGAGGCACCGATCGACCCCCGGCGTACCTCGGGGCGGAGCCTGCCCACACGAGCCTGCAATTCCAGAAACCCGCAGCCTCGAGGTTGGCAGCCCCGTCATGAGAAACGGCGAGGCGCTCGGAACCTCACTTTCTTCTCGTCATTCGTCTGCTTGGAGGACTGCGCCGGAATCCCCGCGCGTCTCTCCTCTTTCCATCGAAGTGTCGCCATGGGCAACACCCCCAAAGTCCGAACGTGAGTTGAGAACCGACGCCAGGCGTCGGAGGAAGGGAAGCAAGTGAGAGTAGTCAAGCGCACCGGAGAGATCGTCGACTTCGATCGTGATCGCATCGCGCAAGCCATCATGGCGGCCGTCTCTGCCAACGGCTCGAGCGTGCCGCGTACCGATATCGACACCATGAGCGAGAACATCGTCGACGAGGTCGGCGCTCGTTTTCAGGAGTTCTTTCCGAACGTCGAGAACATCCAGGACATCGTCGAGAAGCACCTGGTGCTCGCCGGCCACTACGAAGTCGCCAAGTCCTACATCCTCTACCGCGCCGAACGTCAGAAGGCGCGTAGCGAGGCCAAGGAACGAGCCATCGAAGACGCGCGCATGGGCAAGCTCACGGCCACCACGCGCGACGGCCGCACGGTGCTGTTCAACGTGCGCGAAGTCGAGTCGACGCTTGCCAAGGCGGCGCGCGGTCTCGACGACATCGACCTCGACATGGTGCTGCGTGAGGTCGTCCACAACGTCTACGACGGCATTCCCACACGGCAGATTCAGCAGGCGATGGTGCTGGCCACCGCCGCCTTTATCGAGCGCGACCCGGAGTACAGCCGTCTGGCCGCGCGCCTGCAGCTCGACGCCGTCTACCGCGAGGTCATCGGCCGCTCGTGTGGCGAGGCCGAGCTCGATGCCATCTATCGGGAGAGTTTCAAGGACACGATCACGAACACGGTCCGGCGCGGTCGCCTCGCCGAGGGCATGCTCGCCTTCGATCTCGAGCTGCTCGCCAACAGCCTGAAGCCCGAGCGCGACGACCTCTTCCAGTTCCTCGGCGCACAGACGCTGTACGACCGCTACCTCCTGCGCAACGACCAGGCCGAGTGTCTCGAGCTGCCGCAGGGCTTCTGGATGCGCGTCGCCATGGGCCTGGCGATCGAAGAACCCGACCGCAACGAGCGCGCGCTCGAGTTCTACAACACCCTCTCGCAGCTGCACTACGTCGCTTCGACTCCAACCCTCTTCCACGCCGGCACGTCGCACCCGCAGCTGTCGTCGTGCTACCTCACGACCATCGACGACCACCTCTCACACATCTTCAAGAGCCTCGGTGACAACGCGCAGCTGTCGAAGTGGTCGGGTGGCATCGGCAACGACTGGTCCAACATTCGGGCGACCGGCGCGCACATCCAGAGCACCAACGTCAACAGCCAGGGTGTCGTTCCGTTCCTCAAGATCGCCAACGACGTCACCATGGCAATCAACCGTTCCGGCAAGCGTCGCGGCGCCACCTGCGCCTATCTCGAAACCTGGCACTACGACATCGAAGACTTTCTCGATCTGCGCAAGAACACCGGCGACGACCGTCGTCGCACGCACGACATGAACACCGCCAACTGGATTCCAGATCTGTTCATGAAGCGCGTCGCGGCAGACGAAGACTGGTCGCTGTTCTCGCCCAACGAGGTCCCGGAGCTGCACCACACCTTCGGGCGCGAGTTCGAAAAGCACTACAAGCAGTACGAGGCCGCCGGAGAACGCGGCGAACTACGCCTCCACAAGAAGGTGCGGGCGCAGGACCTGTGGCGCAAGATGCTCACCATGCTCTTCGAAACCGGGCACCCCTGGATCACTTTCAAGGACCCGTGCAACATCCGTTCGCCGCAAGACCACGTGGGCGTCGTGCACAGCTCGAACCTGTGCACCGAGATCACGCTCAACACCTCGGCAGACGAGACCGCGGTGTGCAACCTGGGTTCGGTCAACCTCTCGCTCGCCGTACGGGAAACGGCCGACGGTGGCTACGAGATCGACGAGGAGCACCTGGCGAAGACGGTGTCGACGGCAATTCGCATGCTCGACAACGTCATCGACATCAACTTCTACCCCACCGAGGAAGCACGCAACTCGAACCTGCGCCATCGCCCGATCGGGCTTGGCTGCATGGGTTTTCAAGACCTGCTCTTCAAGCTCAACGTGCCGTTCGCCAGCGAAGAGGCCATCGAGATCGCCGACCGTGTGCAGGAGGTCATCTCGTACCACGCGATCCTGACGTCGTCGAAGTTGGCGGCCGAACGGGGCTCGTACCCGAGCTACGAAGGCTCGAAGTGGAGTCGCGGCCTCTTCCCCATCGACACTGTCGACCTGCTCGAGAAGGAGCGCGGCGTGCCAATCGAAGTGTCGCGCACCCAGCGTTTGGACTGGCAGTCGGTGCGCGAGCACGTTCGGGACCACGGCATTCGCAACTCGAACATGATGGCGATTGCACCCACCGCGACAATCTCCAACATCAGCGGCTGCTTCCCCTGCATCGAGCCGATCTACAAGAACATCTACGTCAAGGCCAACATCAGCGGCGAGTTTACGATCGTCAACTCCTACCTGGTGCAGGACCTCAAGGCACTCGGCCTGTGGAACCAGGACATGCTCGATCGTCTCAAGTACGCCGACGGCAACCTCGAGGTGATTCCTGAAATCCCCGAGGCCTTGCGCACCAAGTACAAAGAGGCTTTTGAGATCGACGCCATCCACTGCCTACGGCTGACCGCTGCACGCGGCAAGTGGATCGACCAGAGCGCCAGCCACAACGTCTTCTTGAAGGGCACCAGTGGCAAGAAGCTCGCCGAGACCTACATGGCCGCCTGGCGCATGGGTCTCAAGACGACGTACTACTTGCGTTCGCTGGCCGCGACCCAGGTCGAAAAGTCGACTCTCGATGCCAAGAAGTTCGGCTACACCCAGAAGCGTGAGTACGGAGCACAGCCGGCAGAGGTGCCGAGTGCGGTAGCGGTGGCGGCGGCGATCGAGGGCGCCACACCGAGTAATCCAGCCCAGATCAGTCCAGCCCAGATCAGTCCAGCTCAGCGTCATGGCGCGCTGGCCTCGCCATCGGCAAAGGCCGGCCTGGCTGCCGTTCCAGAAGAGCCCAAGCTCTGCCGCATTGACGACCCCGACTGTGAAGCCTGCCAGTAGGAGCCTGCAGGAGCTCGGTCGCCGCCCGAAGACCCGACTCGAGCCAACAGATCAGAACCATAGGCCACCGAAGCAAACCGCCCAGAAGGGCACCTGTCCCCGAGACCGTGGAGTAAGAGAACATGCCGATCATCAATGCGTCCAAGACCGACCCGAACAAGATCCTTCCGATCACCTACCCGTGGGCGCGGGAGTACTACAAGAACGGGATCGCCAACAACTGGACGCCCGAAGAGATCTCGATGCAAAAAGACGTCGAGCAGTGGAAGTCCGACCACGTCCTCTCAGACACTGAGCGCCGCCTGATTCTCTGGAACCTCGGCTTCTTCTCGACGGCCGAGTCGCTGACCGCCAACAACATCGTGTTGGCGGTCTACAACCACGTCACCAACCCCGAGGCGCGCCAGTACCTGCTGCGCCAGGCCTTCGAAGAGGCGGTACACACCGACACCTTCATCTACTGCTGCGACACGCTCGGACTCGACCCCGACTACATTTTCAACATGTATAAGACCATCCCGTCGATCCGCGAGAAAGACGACTTCGTCGTCGACCTCACCAAGTCGGTGTTCGATCCCAGCTTCACGACCGAAGGCATCGAGAACATGCAGCGCTTCGTGCGCGACCTGATCGGTTTCTACGTGATCATGGAAGGCATCTTCTTCTACGCGGGGTTCGCCATGATGCTCGCCCTGCGTCGCCAGAACCGCATGGTCGGCATTGGCGAACAGTTCGAATACATCATGCGCGACGAGAGCCTCCACCTGGCGTTCGGCTGCGACCTGATCAAAACCATCTGCGCCGAGAACCCGGGCGTTTGGACCCAGGAGTTTCGCGACGAAACCGTCGAGCTCGTGCGACGCGCGGTCGAGCTCGAGGCGATCTACGCCCGCGATGCGTGCCCCGAAGGGGTGCTCGGAATCAACGCCGAGAAGTTCTGCCACTACGTCGAGCACGTTGCCGACCGTCGTCTCGAGCGACTCGACCTCCCGAAGATCTTCAACCGCGAGAACCCGTTCCCCTGGATGTCACAGTCGACCGATCTGTCGAAAGAGAAGAACTTCTTCGAGACCCGGGTGACCGAATACCAGACCGGTGCAAGCCTCAGCTGGGACTGAGAACAGCCAACCCACAAAAGCGAGCAGGTGAACCCTGAAGAGCAGAGGAAGTCGTTTCGCTGAGTCATGGCCCGCGCGACCGTCGGCCGCCCTGGCCGCACGGTCGGTGCTGGCTCTTTTGGCCGGCGGCATCGTCCTTGCCATTGCGCTGGCGCCCGCACTTCGCCAGCAATCCAACGGCCTGGCCGAATGGATCTACCTGGCCTTCGCGCCGACCTGCCATCAGATCGCCGAGCGCAGCTTCCATGCGTTCTCGCACCCACTCGCGGTGTGCCACCGTTGTTTCGGGATCTACATCGGCCTGTTGGTCGGCGTCCTGGCGTGGCCGGCAGCCCAGCGCGCCAAGGCCTGGCTCCAGCAGGACCTCAGGCGGGTGGTCTGGCTCTTCGTCCCCACCGTCGTCGACTGGCTGCTCTTCGGGTGGAACACGCCGACCAGTCGCTTTCTGACCGGCGCCGTCGCCGGTCTCGCGCTGGCACTCCTGGCTTCTATCGCGGCGCAACAACTCGCCGCTACCTTTGATCGAACGAGTCAGGCGGCATACGCGGCTCGGGGAGAAACGTCATGAACGATCGTCTGCAACCAGTATTGATCGCCGGCGCCGTGATCGGCGTCCTGGGCGGCATTCCACTGCTCAACTGCGGCTGCTGCTTCTGGGGCCTGGGTGGTGGCATGTTGGCGTCCTGGCTCTACCTACGCAATCAGAGCCCGGTCTTCGTTGGGGCGCAACCCGATGTCGGCCAAGGGGCCCTCCTCGGAGCTGGCGCCGGTGCCATTGGGGCGGTGATCGCGGGCGTCATGGGCTGGGGCTTCAGCCTCGCCATGGGGTCGATGTTCGACAGCTCATCCATCGACTTCAGCGAGATCGAAGGCATCCCACCCGAACTCGCCGACAGCATGACCAACATGTTTGCCAGCGGCGGCGCGGGCTGCATCGGGCTGGCCTTCAACATCGGCGTCGGGCTGTTCGGCTATGGCCTCCTCGGAGCCCTGGGTGGCATGTTGGGAGCGGCGTTGTTCACCCCCAAGGCACCGCCTTCGGCCCCGGTCGCACCGCCGCCGCCACCAGATCCAACCACCACGTAGACAGCAGCTCGTCCTACCAAAAAGGCGGCGCCCCCACCACTTTTGTGGTTGAGGCGCCGCTTTTTCTTTTCGCTCATTAGGTGGAGAGGCGTGGGCCGAACGCCAGGAACCCGCGGCCCGCGGCATTCTTTCAGGGATCTCGGGTGCTCCCCGAAGCAGCGGGCCGTCACGCCGACAAAAAAAAGCGGTGGCACACAACTCGCACTACTGGTCTGTCGACAGTGTTCTGTTGACAGCCGTTTGTCGACACCGGTTTGTCGCCACCCACTTCCGCCCGCGCACTTCTGGAAGACCACCCATGCCACGCACCCTCCGCAAAGCGACCACCCGCCCCACGCCGTACTCGCTGATCGGCCGCGTCACGGTCGTCCTACTCCTGGCAGCCTCGTTGGCCACCCTCTCGAGCGCCGAGGAACCGTCGAGCTACATCGTGCAGGCATTGAGCGACCGCCAAGCAGCGCTCCAGGTCGAAGCCCAGGGCGGCACCGTCGATCAACGGCTTGCGATCATCGATGGCGTCGCCGCCAGCCTGACCAGGGAACAGGCCGCGGCGCTCACCCTTGTTCCTGGAATCACCCTCCAGCGGAACGCCGCGGTCGAGGTCGAGAGCACAGAGCTCATTCGGCGTCGCTTCGAGATCACGAGCGGTTCCGACGACGCGATGGAGACCATCGACACTGGCTATGCCAACACCCGCTATGACAAGCATTTCGTGGGCGGCAACTATAGTTCCGAGCGCCTCGTCGGGCTTCGATTCCGCAACCTCGACGTGCCTCCGGGAGCCAAGATCGTCAGGGCAATGCTCGAGGTGGAACTGGTATCGCTCTCCTGGAACCAGACCGAGGTCGATGTGTTGGCCGAGGCCACAGGCCATGCCGAAGCGTTCGCCGACGAGTACTTCAACCTGTCGTCGCGTCCGGTCACTGCCCACAAGGTGCGCTGGCAGTTGGCCGGTACCGCAACCCCGGGAGTTCGCACCCAGAGCGCTGACCTCTCACCTGTTGTCCAGTCGATCGTCGATCGCGAAGACTGGCAAGCGGGAAATGCGCTCGCTCTCCTTTTGCACTCCCGCGCCAGCGGCGTTCGCCCGATCGCCGCCTTCGAGGCCTGGGGCAGCGGTCAACCGGTTCTTCATCTCGAGTACCAGCTCGCCGACGCCGCCTGGCCCGTCGTGAGCTCGAGCGTTCGGCGCGGTAACGCCGATGCACTGCAACGCCAAGACAACGGTGTCGTCTTGATGAACACGTCCGATCTCGACTTTTCGGCCGCTGACCAGGACGCGGAGATGGCCAGCACCCAGGTTGGCCTCCACTTCGAGGACCTGGCCATCCCAGCAGGCACAACGATCCTCTCTGCGAGCATCCAGTTCGAGGCAGCGGCGGCTGCCGCCGGAACAGCCTGGGTCGAGATCCACGCGGAACACAACGCCGACGCCACTGCTTTCTCGAGCACCTGGTTCGATCTCACCAACCGACCCCGCACCCGCAGCAATGTGGTCTGGCGGCCAGCGTCATGGCAGGCACCAGGTCAGCTGCAGTTCACCGACGATCTAGGTGCGCTGGTCCAGGAGGTCGTCGATCTGCCCGGCTGGCAGCCCGGCAACGGCATGTCCTTCTTCTTCGAAGGCCTCATCGGCACACGGCCCGTCCGTTCAAGCGAGGGCGGCGGCGAGATCCAGCTGCTCGTCGAGTATGCCGGGGACTACGTCGACATCGCGGTCGACAACTCGCACGCGGGCGCATGTCAGCAGCCGGTCGGCTCGAGCAACCTGAAGATCGTTGCGGCCTCTCTGAGCGGCGTCGACAGCGCCACGATCGAAGTCGCCGGTGGCGCGCCCAACGCTCCACTCTCGCTCGACGGCAAGGTCGTCGGTTGCCTTGACGACCATGGCTCGTGGTACGGCGAGCTCTACGGGCACCACTTCGACACCTGCGAAGTCACCATCTCGGACGGCCTGTCCAGCATTGGCGTTACGGTTTCCGACTGCGTCGCCTGGCGCGACACCCACTTCCCTCTCCAGACCGGTGCGCGTGAGCTCCACCGCCAGGGCCTGACCGGCAGCGGCGTGGGCATCGCCTTCATCGACACCGGCATTCAGGGACGCCTCGACTGGGGATCGAACGTCTTCAAGATGGCAGCCCACTACGACGTTCTGCAGAATCGGGCCCTGCACTTCTGGACTCGCGACGCCGATCGGAACGGCCACGGGAGCCACGTCGCTTCGGTCGCCGGCAGCCAGGGTCAAACGCCAAACGGCGACTACAACGGGATGGCGCCGGAGGCCGACATCATCATGGTGCGCGCCTTCGATCGTCACGGCCGTGGCAGCTACGCCAACGTGATCGAAGGCATCGAGTGGGTGATCAACAACCGCCACGCGCTCAATATTCGGGTCCTCAACCTCTCGTTCTCCGCCCCCGCCACCTCGCACTACTGGCAGGACCCCCTGAACCAGGCGGTGATGGAAGCGTGGCGGGCCGGCATCGTCGTCGTCAGCTCGGCCGGCAACTCGGGCCCCGACCCGATGACCATCGGCGTGCCGGGCAACAACCCCTACGTCATCACCGTTGGCGCGATGACCGACAGCTACACCCCGAACGACCCAAGCGACGATCGCATCGCCAGCTTCTCGGCCGCCGGGCCGACCTTCGAAGCCTTCGCCAAACCAGAGCTCGTCGCCCCCGGCGGGCACATGCTGGGCCTCATGAACTTCGACGCTCAACTGGCGCTCGACCACCCGACCTTCCACGACGGTCCGACGGCGGTGCCCTATTTCGTGATGTCGGGTACTTCACAGGCTGCCGCGGTCGTCAGCGGCGCAGCCGCCTTGCTTCTCCAGTCAGAGCCTGGGCTCGAACCGGACGACGTGAAGTGTCGACTGGTCGCGACCGCGAAAACGGCGACACTCGAGAACGGCGACCTCGCCTTCAGCATCTTCCGCCAGGGCGCCGGCATGCTCGACATCAAGGCGGCGGTCGACAGCAGCGCCCACGACTGTGCCAACAGCGGCCTCGACATCGACCGTGACCTCGCCGACATCGAACACTACGTCGGCCCGGTGCGATACGACAGCGCCAGCGAACAGTTCTACCTCGAGGGGCCCGACAGTTTCCTATGGAACGTCTCTGGCCCCGAGAGCGAGAGCATGCTTTGGAACGTCAGCATGCTCTGGAACAACAGCTTCCTGTGGAACGTGAACGACGTCAGTAACGAGAGCTTCTTGTGGAACGTCACCTACTCGGCGAACGAGGTCGATCTCGGAAGCTCGAGCATGCTGTGGAACAACAGCTTCCTCTGGAACGTCAGCATGCTCTGGAACAACACCTACACCGGCGACGCTCTGGATTCCGCGACGGCGGTCAACACCTGGGTTCCCCAGGAGTAACTCTCGAGAAACGGAACCAGAAGATTCACAACCAGGTCGCAGCGGGACAGTTCCTTGCGGCCGCAACGTAGACGACGAACCCCGCCCGGCTGTTTCCTCTTCAACTCGGGTTCTTCCCCTCACCCCCTTCATTTCCTTTTGCCCCGGTGACCTTCTGGTCGCCGGGGCCTTTTCTTTGGGGAAGGGCTCTCCTTCAGAGTGCGGCGAGGCGATCGGTATCAGAGAGGTTGGTGTCGCCATCCGTGGGTTCTTCCTCCGGGGCGAACGAATCGTTGGCCGCCACCTGCGGTGGACCCAGGCGCTCGAGACGGCGACGATAGGTCGTCGTCGTCACACCGAGAATCGCGGCGCCGCTGCGCCGGTCAACCTCCGGGCGGCGCGCGACTTCTTCCAGCAGGAGACCTTCGAGCAGACCATCGAGGTCAACGCCTTCGGCCGGTCCACCGTAGCCCGGTCCGGCGATCACCCGCAGGCGGGATCGAATCGCCGTCCACCACGGCGGACGCGGCGACAGACCAGCATCGGCCCGCAGGTTGGCTTTGCTGCGCCGACGGCGGAAGGTCGTCTCTGCCATACCCAGACGCGCCGCAGCACGGCTCGCCGTGCCGTTTTCGGCATCGTCGGCGGCGAGCACCAGGTCATCGGCAAGCCACTCGCCCAGCGGCAGGAGCGGATGCTCGCCGGCCACCATGCCGTCGATGCGCTGTGCGAGCAGTTCACGAATTGACGAAACAGCCTCGCTGCGGGTCACCGGTTCTTCTTCGTGCCCCTCGGCACGGTTGACGGGCGCACCAGGGGGCGCGCCCTCGGTCGCTCCTCCTATGACCGGGCCCCCAGAGGCGATCATGTTCTCAGTCTCTCTGCCGTCGAGGCGCAGTGCTTCGGGTCCGATGGCGCTACCTTCAGCCAAAATCACCGCCTGCTGCACCCGGTTCTGTAGCTCACGTACGTTGCCGGGCCACGAATGGCCCACCAAGAGCGCCTCGGCCTCGGGCGTCAAGGAGACCACCGGCTTGGAGTAGAGCAGCGAGTAGGTCCTCAGGTAGTGGTAGGCGAGATGCAGAATGTCGTCGGGACGCTCACGCAGAGGCGGCAGTCCGAGGCGGACGACGTTGAGACGATAGTAGAGGTCCTCGCGAAAGCGACCGGCCTTGACCTCGGCCATCAAATCGCGGTTGGTCGCCGCCACCACGCGCACGTCGACGGAGCGAGTTTCGGTCGCACCGACTCTACTGAGTTCCTTCTCCTGAACGAAACGCAGCAGCTTCGACTGCACCTCGAGCGGCAGCTCGCCGATCTCGTCAAGAAAGACGGTCGCGCCGTCGGCCTGCTCGAGGCGACCAATACGGCGCTGGTCGGCGCCCGAGAATGCCCCCTTCTCATGCCCGAAGAGCTCGCTTTCGATCAAGGTCGCTGGAATCGCCGCACAATCGACGACCTGCAAGAGCCGGTTGCGACGGCCGCTCGAGCGATGCACGGTACGTGCAACCAGGTCCTTTCCGGTCCCGCTCTCGCCGGTGATCAAGACCGTCGCGTCGGTCGGAGCGACGCGGCGCACGGTCGCCATGACACTCTCCATCGACTCAGAGCGGTATTCGAGATTGGCCTCTTCGACCGCCTGGCGCAGTCCCTCGACCTCGGCACGTAGTCGTTGGGCCTCGAGCTCACGCCGCTCCTGCTCGAGCGCTGACAACTTGGCGCGATCGAGCGCGACGGCGAGCTGCGAGGCCAGCGAACGGAAGAACACCACGTCGGTCCCGTCGACGAGAAAGGTCTCCGTGCTGCCTTCGAGATAGATGGCGCCCAGGCAGCCTTCGCCGACCGACAGCGGAATGGCACAACAGCTTCGTGCGTCGCCGACGCCGACACCCCCGTCACTCGCCACCAACTCGACGGTTGGTCGCCCCAGCGCGACGGCGCGCTGGGCCAGATCGGGCGAGGACACGATGAGCTCGTCGGTCTCTTCTTCGTGACCGCGGCCATGGATCAGGTGCAACTCGAGAGGATCGGAATCTTCGCTCGAGCATTCGAACAGCCCGATCTGATCGGGCTTGAGCCCTACCTCGAGACGCTCGACCGCCAGCCGGGCGAGGTCGTGGTAGCTGCTACTCGCCGCGACCACTTTGACGATCTCGGCGAGCAATTGCATGTTTCGATAGTCCTTCGCCATGTTGCCGGTGAAGACACCGCTCAGTGCATCGGGATCGCCTGCCTTCTCGAGATCTGGCGACCAGTGCACGATGGTCTGGCCACTCGAACGACGCGCCTGGAAGAGAGCCTCTTCGGCCTGGACGGTGAGCTCGAGAGGCTGTTTGATCAAGCCCGACTCGGGATCGAGCGTCGCAATGGCTGCCCGGAAGCGGAGGGTCAACGACTCGCGGTGATACCGCCGTCCCTGCAGCTCCTTGACCAGCTTCTCGGCCACCAGGGCGCTGGCGTCGCGATTGGCGTCTTCGAGCACCGCGGCAAAGATCGCACCGCCGTAGCGGGCCGCAAAGTCGGACTTGCGTAGCGCCGAACGGAAGGTGAGAGCGATCTCGCGCAAAACCCGATCGCCCTTCTGATGACCGAAACGCTGGTTGACCATCGCAAAATCATCTGGGCTCACCAGCAGCAGACTCAGCGGGAGATTGCCCTTTGTGGCACGCGAGAAGGCACGGGCCAGCCGACCCTGAAGCTGCGCTCGACCACCGACCCCGGTCACCGGGTCGCTCAGCACACCCACGACTTCACGCACCTGGGCCGCCAGTCTGGCCGTCGAACCAATCGAGAAGCGCCACCACAGAAGGTCTGGGTTGGCCTCGATCTGGCTGTCGAGGTCTTTGTCTCGCTCGAGCGGACAGGTGCCCGGCGCGAAGCGAAGCCCGATGAGTACCGTCGTCGACGCAATCAGAAGCTCGACCGAGTCACCGCGCCGGCGCCCCCGCGCCTCGGCATCGTCTCCTGACGCGCGGCGCGGCCGCACGACCTTCCGGAGGATGCAGCAGTCCGGGTCACTGCTCGGCAACACTTCGATGCGCTGTGCAGCGCCGATTGAATCCAACCCGCTGGGCAACCCTTCGGGACCTCCCTGAGCGTTGCTCTCCGAGGCCAGTTCGGGCGGCGGTGCGCCGCCACTGTTGAGCCACAGCGCATCGAAGCCGGCGCCCTCTCCATTGGGTACCCAGACCGTCACCGACAAGACCTTGCCGTGGTCACGCACCGCGCCGAGGTAGCTCCGAAGAATGTCAGCTGGGCCCATCAGAATCTCCTCAGGTCCACACCAGTTGACCGATGTCGAGCGACGAGCTCACTTCGATACGTTTCTCGGCGGCGAGGTCACGCAGGCAACCGGTGTCGAGATCGGAACTCACGATCCAACCGCCGTCCTCTTCTTGGGTGCCACGAACGCCAACCCAGGCGTTGCGTCCGCTGGTCTTGGCGACGTATAGCGCTCGGTCGGCGATGTTGACCACCTGCTCTGGCTCGACCACCGCCGGCATCTCGGGATGGAACGGGAAGAAGGCGTATCCGATCGAGCAGCTCAAGCTGCAGTGGCTGCCGTCGGCCATGACCAGTTCCTCACCGGTAAAGGCAGCGCGCAAACGCTCAGCCATCGACTCGGCGTCCGCGGGCGAAACATCGCGACTGACCACCAGGAACTCGTCGCCGCCCCAGCGAATGAGGGTATCGCTCTTTCGGCAGACTCCCTGGAGGACATCCCGCATCTGCAGAATGGCCCGATCACCTGCCGCATGGCCATGGTCATCGTTGATCTTCTTGAGGCCATCGAGGTCAATCATCAGGAAGAGAAGGTCCAGCTTGCCCTGACTCTCGTCCACAGCTCGGCGACCGTCGGCGTAGCCCCGGCGAAGCTCCTCGAAATCCTCCTCGAGGCGACTCATCAGGTAGCGCCGGTTGCGCAAGCCGGTCAACGCATCGCTATTGGCCGCTTCATGCAGGTCCTGGGTGCGGAGACGGACCTCCTCTTCGAGCCGACTGCTGTACTCCTTCTCGCGCATCATCTTGCGTCGGTGGGAATGTAGAACCCCAGCGAAGACACCGCAAACAGCACCGAAGTAGAAGAGATAGGCCCACCAGGTCTTCCACGGCGCCGGCACGACACGCACTCCCAGCGATGCACCCTCCTCGTTCCACACACCATCGTTGTTCGCAGCGCGCACTCTCAAGGTGTAGTGACCGCCGTCGAGGTTGGTGTACGTCGCGCGGCGCTCGTTGCCAATCGATATCCACTCGCGATCGAAGCCCTCGAGCTTGTAGGCGAATTGATTGCGCGACGGAGCGAGGTAGTCGAGTGCGGCGAACTCGAACGAAACGACGTAGTCTCGATAGTCGATTTCGACCTCGTCGGTGAGCCAGATCGGTTGCGGCAGTTCCACCTCACGGTTGAGCTTGCGAAACGAAGTGATCATCACCGGCGGCACGTGGCGATTGGCGTCGACCTGGTCGGGCCAGAAGGTGTTGAACCCCGCACTGCCGCCGAAGAACATCTCGCCGCTGGCAGCGCGGTGATAGGCGCCGAAGTTGAACTCCTCTCCCTGCAGACCGTGCTCACGGCCGTAGTTGGAGAAGTGCTCGCTCACCGGGTCGAAACGCGACAAGCCACCGTTCGAACTGATCCACAAGTAACCCTGGTCATCTTCGAGCAGACCGTAGACCGTCTGGTCGGCGAGGCCATCTTCGGTGGTGAAACGTCTGAATACCGGTCGTCCCGCCTCGCGGTCGCGCCTCGACCAGGCCGAGAGCCCGAACTGTGACCCGATCCACAGCGTGCCGGTTCGGTCGATGAGCAGCGACGTCACGCGGTCGTCGCTCAGGCTGTAGGGGTCGTCGGGATCGTGACGAAAGTGCTGCGTTTTGCCGGTGCGCGGGTCGAACAAGTCGAGGCCTCGGCCCATGGTTCCCAGCCAGAGGCGACCGTCTCGGGAGGCCAGGATGTCGGCAACCAGGTCGGAGCCCAGGGTCGTTTCGTCTAGAGGGTCGTTCAGCCACGACTCGAAGGTCTCACTGGAACGCTCGAAGCGACTCAAGCCGCCACGGAACGTTCCGACCCAGAGGTCGCCGTGCGGATCTTCGTAGAGGGACATGACGCCGTTGGCCGGTAGCTGGCCACTGCCCGGCGGCCCGGCAACGAAGCGGTCGAAAGACCTGCCGTCGGAACGCAACCGGTTGAGGCCATGATCAAACGTACCCACCCAGAAGTCGCCTCGACGATCGGCAAGTAGCGCCATCGTGCGATTGTCAGAAAGGCTCGCCGGATCTTCCGGATCGTGCCTCCATACCGCCGTGACGTCCCGCTCGTCGTTCATGCGGTTGAGACCACCGCCGAGAGTTCCGATCCAGAGGTCTCCCGAGGCGTCGGTAGCAAACGATGTCACCGCATTGTGGGACAGCGACCCGTCCTGGGCGGGATCATGCGTGTAGTGGGCGAAAGCGTTGGTGAGCGGCGCCGTCCGATCGAGGCCGCGCTGGTGAGTTCCAATCCACACCACGCCACCCCGATCCTGATAGAGGCGCTTGATCAGGTCTTCGGCGAGGCTGTTGGCACGGTTCGACTGGTGGTAGTAGCGCGCGAAGCCCGTGGCTCCAGCCGATCGCAGATTCAGGCCGCTATCGGTTCCGACCCACAGTGCGCCAGCTCGGTCCTCGAGAACCGCGTGAACGGCGTCGTTGCTCAGGCTGGTCGGATCGTCGTCCAGGTGGCGAAGGTTTTCGACCACCTGGCCTGCCCGGTCGAGGACGAAGAGTCCGTGGCCAACCGTGCCGACCAACAGCCGTCCGTCTTCGCTGGCGAACAGGGAGCGCACTTCCGTCGCTCCCTCGAGGCGCACCGCTTCGACCACACCGTCGCGCGAGTCCAGGCGGAACAGACCGTTTCGAAGCGTGCCCACCCACAACGTGCCGCGCCCATCCTCGAGTAACGCAAGCACGTGTGGCCCGCGGTCGAAGCCCGGAATCGCGACGGCTTCGCACGCCCGCGTCCGCGGATCGAGACGGCTGAGCCCGAGCTCGCTTCCGATCCAGACGTCTCCACTCGCTCCGACTTCGACGGCGCGGACGTCTTGCGGAGCTTCTGGATCACGGTTTCCAATGCGCTCGAAGGAGTCTGTCGTCGGATCGAAACGGTTGAGTCCGCCCTGGTTCGTGCCCACCCAGAGTACTCCGTCGTCCCCTTCGTCGATCGCCCACACCCAGTTCTGACTGAGACTCGTCTGGTCGTCGGGGCGGTGCTCGTAGACCCTGAACTCCTGACCGTCGTAGCGGTTGAGGCCATCCTCTGTACCAATCCACATGAAGCCCAGGCGATCTTGATGCAGCGCCATGATCGAGAGCTGCGAGAGGCCGTCCTCGTTGGTCAGGTGATCGACGCGCAGCGCCTGCCCTTCGACCGTCGGCACGATGACATTGCTGGTGGCAATCGCCGCAACCCAGAGCATCACCCAGCCCAGGAAACGCAGCATGGTCGCGGCGGGCCCCGAGAGGCCCGAGGCTCCGCGCGATGCGGGCGAAGGAGTGGCGAGTCGATGCATCGAGGCAGAAACGGCAGGAGGGGACGAAACAGGGGAAAGGTGGTGTCGACCCAAGGCTCGGGTCGAGCAAGGACCCTAAATTTTAGCGAAAAACTAGTTTTAAAACAATACGAATCATGACAAAGCGGCCGAAAAAGCGGCTGAAGGCCTTCTCGGCGCTCTCCGGACCAGGAAGCGATTCCTGGGGAGGGATGACTCACCATTTACATGGATGCATGAAGGTCTCTAGACTGGGGCGTTCTCTTTTGATGACTTTCCCCGCGATCCCAGGAGGTCCCCCTATGTTCCGCCGCGACACTTCCGAGCCCGATACCGAGCCCACACCGCCCCCGACCACCAACAAGGCTCAGGCAACCTCCACCCCTGCTACGCCCACCACCCCAGCGGTCCGCACCACGGCATCACCGACAGCGACCGCCCGCCTCGGGCCATCGCTGCGCTTCAAGGGCGAAGTCCACGGAGATGAAGACCTCCTGATCGAAGGCAAGCTGGAAGGCGAGGTCCGGCTGAGCGGGCAGCGAGTCACCATAGCGCCGCAAGCCCGCATCGAAGGCGACGTTCACGCCGAAACCATCGACGTTCGCGGCGAGGTGAAAGGCAACCTGTTCGGCAAGAGCGAAGTGATCGTCGAACCCGAGGCGAAGGTCGACGGCAACCTCACCAGCCCGCGCGTCAACCTGCAGGAGGGTTGCCGGTTCCAGGGTTCGATCGACATGAGCGGCACAAAACCCTGACGCAACCCGAGGAATCCCAGAACCACCCCAGTCGATTGCCCGGGAAACGCCCGGGAACTGCCCGGGAAACGCCCGGGGATTGCCGGGCGTGTTTCTACGAAAACTCGTGGACTTGACTGTTTTCAGCGAGCTGAACCATCTGACAACTGCTGATTTGTGGCAAACTGGCTTTATCTGCACTCCCTGATATCCAGAGGACCACTCGATCTACGAGTGGCCCCGACCCGCTTCCGGCCCTCCTGCAGGGGTACTCGAAGCATCGATCGCGCCGGCAGATCGGCGCCTGGTTCTTCTATGACGCCTTCCTTGTCGCATCTCGAGGATAAGTACGAGATTCTCGGCCGCATTTCACAACGCGGCATGGGGGCTGTCTATCGCGTGCGCCACCGGCTGCTCGACGAGGTGCGTGCGGTCAAGATCCTGCGCCCCGACCTGGTGACGACCGGCGCACTGCGCGACCGCTTCCTCTACGAGGCGCGCACCGCGACCCGTCTACGCCATCCGAACGTCGTTCAGGTCCATGACTTCAGTATCGACGAAGAGGGAGCCGGGCTGATCATCATGGAGTACATCTCCGGCTGTACCCTCGAAGACCTGGGCCGGCGCTTCGGCACACCGCCGATTCCTCTCGCCGTCGAGGTCGCACGCCAGAGCCTGCGTGCACTCGGGTACCTGCACCGTCGCGGCACCGTGCACCGTGACGTCTCCCCCGACAATTTGATGTTGACCCGCGACGTCGACGGTGAGCCGCTGATCAAGCTCATCGATCTCGGCATCGCGCGCAACTCACGAGACGACGCAGTAGAAACCGACGGGCTGTTCATCGGCAAGGTGCGTTTCGCCTCACCGGAACATTTCTCCGACGGGGAACGTGGCGGAAACCCGATTGATGAGCGCAGCGATCTCTACTCACTCGGCGTGGTGCTCTTCCAATGGCTGACCGGTGTCTGCCCGATCGAAGGCAGCTCCCTGGAAGACCTCGCCAACGGCCACCTTTACTACCCGCACCGTGCGTTCGACTCGGTCGACCCCGCCGGCAACGTCCCGGCAGAGCTTCGCCAGCTGATCGAGCAACTCCTGATCAAGAACCCCGATCGCCGGCTACAAACCGCCGAAGAAGCCCAGGCGCTGCTCGACGAGTTGACGGGACGCTTCACGCACATTCCGCTGGTTCCGCTGACCGAGGAGCTCCTCGGCCCGAACCCTCGCGACGAACCGGCCGTCGAACTGACCGAAGTGTTCGACCGCGACGACAGTCTCAACGGAGCCCGCCAACGCGAAGACACCCTCCCCGACCCGCTCTGGCCGTCGCAGATCGGGGGCTGCTTTCCCGAGACCGAAGTCACCGCACATCAGCCACGCACACGAGCCCCGCTCGAGGGAAATGCTCACGAGTACCTGGCCGAAGCCCACGAGGCTCTCGAGAGCGACGAGCTCGAGCAAGCCGAAACCAGCATTGCCGCCGCCCTCGACCGAGCTCCCTTCGACGAAGAAGCCGTCCGCCTCATGCAGGAGGTCGCCGTCTGTCTCCATCAAGCCGAGCTTCAATCCGCTGTCGAGCGCAGCTTGACCGCCATCGAAGGGAGCATCATGTCGGGCGAACTAGGCAGGGCGCACTTCCAGATCGCCGCTGCGAACCTGCGCTATCCCGACGACGATCGCTTCGCCTTTCTGGCCAGCTACCTCGAACACGTCGCCGCCGAGCGCGCACGCCAACTAGAGAGTCGCCCCTTTGAGCTGCCGCCATCGGAGGAGCCTGATCCAGCAAGCGAGCGGGCTCGGGAACTCACAACCACAAGCGACTCTGCCAAGCCCCAATCCAAGCAGTGGGCAATCGTCGGCCAACCAGTCGATCACCAGGCCACATCAGGCGTCCTGGGAGAAGCGCCGCTTGAAGCCAGCGCCGCCCGCGCGACGCCCCCTGTCGTCAGCGAGCGTGCCCACCCGAACGAGCCAACCGAGATCTCGGCCCGCGACCCCAATGGCGGCCTCGACGACGGCCCCATCGACCTCGAAGAGGTCGAGCTCAGACCGCTTCACACCACCGGCGAGCGGTTGATCAGCGGCTTCGAACCAGCCGACGCTCCCGCGACCTGCAGCCTGCCGGTTACCCTGCGCGATGCTCTCGAAGAGATGCAGCGCGCAACGCGTCCCCCCGACCCTCAGGCAATTCGTGCGCGCCGCATCAGCACCCTCCTCGTCGATAGCGAAAAGGCGCTCGAAGCCGGTGACCTCGAACGCGCACGCGGCCTTGGTCACATCGCTCTGTCGATGGACGAAACCAATCCGGCCGCGACGAACCTCGCGCAACGCGTCGAAAGAGCGCTACTCGCCGCCGAGGAGGAGCGACAAGAGGCACTCGAGTGCACCATTCAATCCGTCGCACTCCCGCAGGCCACCGAGCGCGGAGCCCCCGAAGCCACTGGAGCCGCTGGATCTCCGGGTGAGCTCCTCACCACCGAGGAAAAGCCACCCCCAGTCCAACAGATCACTGTTTCCGAGCTCGCCGCCCCACCGCAACCCAAACAAGAAGCGAGCAGCGAACCAGCCCCCGAGCTGCAACCAACGGCCAAGCATCGACTCGAGGACGTGCCCACCGCCGAGGTCCCGCAGGCGCGCGCCGAAGAAAACGCCAACCTCGACCAACGTCGACACGCCATCAAACGAGCTCTGGCCGTCGGCGACCTCTTGACCGCTCGCGCCGCCATCGACAGCGCCAGAAGAGAGCACGGTCCAAACGCCTTCGAGGCTCTCGAACAGGAGCTAGAAAAGCAAACCCACCTGGAAAGAACCCAGGCCGCCAACGAGTGCATCGAGCTCGGCCGCACCGCAATGATGCAGGCACGCCATGAACGCGCCGTCGACGCCTTCGAACGCGCAGCCCGTCTGGCGCCAGGAAACCGTCAGGCCCTGGAGCTCCTTTCCAGGTCCCGCCAGCTCCTTCTCATGGACTACGTAGAGTCCCGCGGGCAGAGCTTCCTGCGCACGATCCGCAAGATAGAAAAGCTCGCCGATCGCGGCCGCCTGGACCGCGCCCTCGACCTACTCCGAACCGTAGAGGAACAAGACCCCGAGTCCAACCGCTTACGCCCCCTACGCACCCGCCTCGAGCACCAGATGCGCGTCGAACGCGGCGCCCAACAGAGGCCGAGCGGCGCCGCCTCACGCCTGGCAGCCTGGTTCCGCCGCTAGCGCACAGCCCCTTCATCAAGAGTAGCGTCGGTTGAACCCCGATAGAGCGAAGAGGTGGAGCGCGCTCGGCGCGCCCAGAGCAGTCAGCCTCCGGAGCAACCTCTCCGACGCAAGCGCGAACGCGCGAGCATCAATGCGCGATGTGCGAAGCACGAGCGCACAACCCCTCTCACCAAGAGTAGCGTCGGTTGAACCCCGGCAGGGGCGAGGCGGTGGAGCGCGCTCGGCGCGCCCGGAGCAGTCAGCCTCCGGAGCAACTTCTCCGACGCAAGCGCGAACGCGCGAGCATGAATGCGCGATGTGCGAAGCACGAGCGCACAACCCCTCTCACCAAGAGTAGCGTCGGTTGAACCCCGATAGAGCGAGGAGGTGGAGCGCGCTCGGCGCGCCCGGAGCAGTCAGCCTCCGGAGCAACTTCTCCGACGCAAGCGCGAACGCGCGGGCATCAATGCGCGATGTGCGAAGCACGAGCGCACAACCCCTCTCACCAAGAGTAGCGTCGGTTGCACCCCGATAGGGCGAGGAGGTGGAGCGCGCTCGGCGCGCCCGGAGCAGTCAGGCGGGAAAGGCGCAGGATCCAGCTTGGCGCGCTGGACGGCCCGGGGCGGATCAGGACGCGCAAGTGTCTGAGCGAAGCCACCCTCTAGCATCCAAGTCCATCCAAACGTCAACGGCCCCCCAGCCGGCACTCCACCCTCAAAAAGGCGCAGCGAGTTTTGCGCGGCCCCGCCCCGGGCCGTCCAGCGCGCCTAGCTGGATGCGCCGGCCGCCGCTCCGGGGAGCCGAGCGCGCTCCGCCTCCTGCCCGGCGCAGTCCACCACCATCACAATCCCGCCCGCCTCGCTTCTCGACACCGTCACCACCCTCATCCAAACCCAGGACCCAGAACCCAAGACCCAGAACCCAAAACCAAGACCAAAACCAAAACCAAGACCAAAACCAAAACCAAAACCAAAACCAAAACCAAAAAAAATCAACCAAAAAATCAACCAGAACGATTCCTGAAAACAAACCGCACGCTACCGAACGCCACCTCGCAGCCATCGACCAGAGGCGTCGGCGTCTCCGCCGCGATCCGTGTCCCAGCAACCAACGAGCCGTTAGACGCCCCCTCCTCTTCAATCAACCACCAGATGTTCTGGCGATGCTCCAGCCGCGCATGCCGCCGCGACACCGTCCGCTCCCCCTGAAGCCCCGTCAGATCGATGTCCGGCAGGATTCCGCGGTGTGCGCTGGCCCGTCCAATGGTCAGTTGGTCACGGTCGCCGAGCTCGTAGACCTCGCCAGTCATCGCCACCAACGCAGCCTGCAAAGGAGCAGGAGCCGGCGGCACCGCCGACACACTCTCGGAAGTCTCGACCGACTTGCCACGCGTCGTCCCACCGACCTCACGTGACCAGGCCCGCAGATTGCGAGCGCGGACTGCCAACGTATGGAGCATCTTGAAGGGCAGATCAGCATCCTGTTGCGCCAGAGAACGTAGCGTTTCGCGAGAGATCGGCAACGCGCGCACCGGTTCGAGCGCCCGCGCCGAGAAGACGTAGGCGTCTTCACACAAAACTCCCACCTCGCCAACGAAGTCGCCGCGCGCCGCGATTCCGAGGGCGAGAGGCGTGCCGTGTTCGCGCTCGATCAGGATCTCGAGCGAGCCTGACTCGACAACGTAGAGCCCCCGACAAGGATCACCCTCGCGCACCAGCCACTCGCCTTCGGCGCATTCGACCGGCTCGCCACCGAGAGGGCCTCGCTCCTCCGTCATACGCCGTGATCGGCAGAACGGTACTCGAACAACCAGGACCCGATCAGAATCTGATCCCCGGGCTCGAGGTTGGCACGGACCCGCGGCTCACCGTTGATCAGCACACCGGCCGAGGATGAGACGTTCTCGATCTGGTGACCTTCCCCATAGGGTCGAATGATCGCGTGCTCGCGAGAAACCGTTTGCCCCGGTATGACGACGTCATTGCGACGACTTCGGCCGAGCCGGACGGCTCCACCTTCGAGCGTCCAGCTCTCGCCGTCTGGGCGGGTGCGAACGAGGCGCGCGAACTTCGCGCTCGTGACCGGGGCCAGCGCCGGACCGTCTGGCTTGGCGATCGCGGCGTTACCCCGTGCGCCCGCCTTGTCGATCGGTTCAGGGAGCACCACACCGGGCAACTCCTCCTCCATCGCCGCGGTCGTATCCGAGGCGGAATCCACCCCGAGGTCAAGACTCTCCGGTTCGTCGCCGAGCTGCGTAATCGCAGTTGCATCATCGTCCCACGTAGCCCCCGTACTCTCGGATCCAGGGTCGGCGTCCGCGGTAAAGGAGGCGGGCCGGGAGGTCTCGCTGGTGCCATCTGGCACCTCGCCCCGCCCGTCGAGCAGAGACTCTGGATCGACGAGCAGAACTCTACGCGCATCTTCGAAGGCACTGTCACACAACTCGACCTTGAGCATGATCTCACGGCGATCGACGTCGAGAGCCTCCACGCGCTCGGCCAGCTCGGCGTCGGAGAACTCACCGACTTCGTGACGGAACCGGATCTCTTCCGCCTGATCGCCAATCACAGACAAGGCATCGCGTAGACCAATCCCCTCATGGCGAATCGAACTCAAACGCTCGAGTACCTCCGCCTCGAGGGGGTCGTAGTTCGCCTCCAACTCTTCGAGCCGGGCGCGATAGTCGCTCGTGACGCGCTGATGAATCTCGGGCTTGATCTGGTCGGCCCGTTCGATGGCGCGCTCGAGCAACTCTCGTGTTTCACGCACGCGGGCACTGGCTTCTTCGACCTTCTCGAGCAGTTCCACAGGCAGCACCAGGCCATCGATCGCTGCGGCCTCGTCGGCACCGATCTCGAGGGTGGCTAGAGGTGAGTCGGCCAGTTTCCCTAGCGACCGCAGATCGGTCTGGTCGCGCCCACGGGCTTCACTGCTTCGCCTTCTGGGCTGGCGCGAACGCAGCTTACGACGAGGTCGATCGGACTCGGGGGTCCGGGAGCCGGAGGGTTTCTTGGACATGGGAATCCCAGATTGCTGGTTCCCGAGCGCAGCTCGGGGAGAACCCGGCGTCAACCCGCCGGGCAAGAATCTTGGAATTCTATCCTCTGAATCCCTCTTTTGGTAGGTCTGCGCTGCCACGAGTCTCCTCGACCAGGGCGGACCGCCTGGCGGTTGCTCGCCTGACTCAGGCGGCCAGTCAGCCAGCCAGGTGGTCGAGGCGCACGATCTCCACCGGCGGCCGGAAGAGACCGGTCTGGAAGGCCTCGCGCAGCTTGGCCAGATGCGGTTGCTGCCCGTGTGCCTCGAGCGCAGCGGCGTTTTCGTAGACCTCGAAAAAGAACAGCTTCGACGGTTCCTCGGCGACTCGGTAGATCGCATAGGTCAAAACGCCCGGCTCATGCTCCTCGACGGCGCCAGCCAAGGCCTCGAGCGCCGCAAGGGCTTCGTCTTGGCGCTCTGGGTCGAGAGCGAAGGAGGCGGTCTGGGTGATCGCATCGGCACCCGCCCGGGCCGCCGCCGGGCGAACGAAGCCGAGCGTCGCCGCTCCCAGGCCGGCAGTGCCGATCCCGGCGATACGAAGCGCCACACGCCTCGAAAGCACGGAGCCCGATGAGTTGGAAGGTCCGGGGGACAGAGGAGGGTTGGACATGGTGGTTCCTCCGCTGCATCGCCAGGTGGGCCGACGCAGACGCTCAGTGGACGTGTGTTCTGATAGGGCCGTTGCCGCCGCAAGCGTACAGGAAGCGCTCTTTAGTGCGCGGCTTAGTGCGCGGCGAAGCGAATCCCGAGCCCGAACGTTCGACCGGGTGCCGCGAGAGCACGATCGTCACTCGAGCTCCACCAGGTCTCGTCGAGCAGGTTCGCACCCCACAGTCGGAGCGCCAGACGCTGGCTCAGCTGCCGCTCCCAGGTGAGATCGAGCAGCCAGGCGTCTGGAATCGCCTGTTCGCCCGAGGCCACTTCGTCCGCCGTGCGCTCGGCGCGATAGCGCAAAACGACGCTCGTCGAACCGCTCGCCGCGCGTCGCCTCAAGCCGGCTTGCACGCGCCAGGGAGGCAGGTCTGCCAGGTTCAGGCCGTTCTGCGCTTCGCCCTCGATCCAGTGGCCGCTCGCTTCGAGTTGCAGATCGTTCCCCAGCGTGGCCAGCAGATCGAGCTCTGCGCCACGTAGCTCACCCTCGACGAGGTTGACAAAGGTGCGCAGCTCCGGCGTGGTATCGATGCGCTCGATGAAATCATCGATCGTGGTTTGCCAGACATAGCCGGTCGTCACCACGCGCCGACCGGAGTGTTTGAAGCCTGCTTCGAGCTCGAGCGACCGCTCGGGCCGAAGATTGGGGTTCCCGATCACCTGACCGCGCCCGGTCGTGCCGGTGAAGAAGCGTTCGCTCAGGGTGGGTGAGCGAAAGCCCGTTCCGGCACTCGCTTTGAGCACCAGCCCTCTCGCGACCTCGACGGAGGCGCCGAGGAAACCGCTCAGGGCCTCACGTTGATCGCTGGTGGCGGCCGGTATCGAACCAGCAACCACCGCACTCGAGGGTTCGTTCGACTGGCGAATCGCAGTGGCTCGCAAGCCCGTCTCGAGGCGCCAATGCGAGAACGCGCCATCGACCAGAACGAAACTCCCGATTTCGTCAGACGCTCCGTGACGGAGGGTCTGGGTGGAGGGACCGAGGCGCATGCCGCTCGAGTCATCGAGGGTGCTTTCGACCGCTTCGACGCCCCGGCGAGCGGACCACTCACCACCGAAGAGAACCTGCCAGTCGCCCTCTCCACGGTGCGAAAACGTACGGGAGTGTTCGAAGCCGAGCCCTGCATCATGGGTCTGGTTCTCGACCCGGTCGACCGCGGACCGATCGAGCGTTCGTACTTCGGTCACCAGATCCGACGGGTGCCACCAGGCGCGAGCGGTCGTATGGTCACGAAAAGCTATCGACCCCCGCAGCAGAAGATGGCGCTCACGCGGGTAGATCGTCGTGCGCTCCGGAACGTCCGAGGCAGGCTTTCCGATGTTGCGCCCGACGGAGGGTACGGCCAGCAGCCGGAAGCGCCGGCGGTCGTTGACGTGACTCCACTCGACGGTGCTCGAGATCTGCTCGAAGCGATCGAAACGGCGGATGCCGTCGGCAGTTTGGCGATCGGAGCTAGCCCGTCGCGCGACACCCAACGACAGATTCCGCGACCCCCAACCGGCGGTCAACGCGTGCAGGTCACCCTCGCTTTCGAGTGCCGCTTCGAGTCGCAGACGGTCGAACACCTTCGGCGCTTGAAAGAGGACTCCCCCGATAGCACCCGAGCCGTAGTGCGTCGACGCCGGACCACGGAAGACGTCGAGCTGCCCAGTCAGGTTCGGATCGAGAAACGACCCCGAGACACCAGCCCGACGCTCGCTCGAAAGCGGCACGCCGGCGAGGAGTGTCAACACACGATGGCGTGAGACTCCACGAATTGAAACCACCCCGAAGAGCCCACCTTGCCCGTTCTCGGATACCCCCGGTGCCCGAGTGGCCAACTCCGCCAGGTTGGCTGCCGGTGCGACCAGTGCTTCCCGCGGCCGCAGAGCGGTAACCGCGATACTCACCGGAGCGACTGAGCGCCCCGGCCGTTCAGCAAACACCACCAACTCCTCGTCGAGCGCCGCGACAGCCAGACGCACGAGCCCGTCGTCCGCAGCGACTGCCTCTAACTCGGCGCGGGTGAGTACGCGGTTCTCGAAAGTCGGATGTTCGACGAGCAACGCAGCCTCACCTGACGCGAGCTCGAGGTCGACGCGACCGTCGTTCGCAATCGCAAACCGCCGCCCGGTTGGCAGCACTTCGACCACCGCCCCGGCGACCGGTCGTTCGAGCGAATCCACCAATCGGAAGGCGACCGCTTCACTCGAGCCACCTGGTTCCTGAGCGACAAGCGCGCCGGTGTTGACCGTGACGATCAAGAGGATCGCTGCGATGCCAGAGCCGATCAGAGACGCGGGGAGAAACTCTCGCCTGAAGCGAGCGCGCGATGCACTCACTGTGTCCCAGCCTCGTGGGCAACCGGGGCGAGCCCAAAGCCGGCCTCGGGCGGCCGCGGGGTGCCCCGCCACCAGCGCGCACCCTGGGACGTCCCGGCAACCAGGACGTGGCCGTCGCGGCTGAACCGCGCCGTGCTTACAGTGGTGTCCTCGGGTGGACGGAGTGTGAGGAGTGCCTCGACCCGTGCCGTGCTCCATACTTTGAGACTGGGCCCGGCGATCGTCACCAGGCGGGTCCCGTCGTGGTTGAGAGACAAGAGGGGCCCACCGAAGTCGCCACGCAGGACCTCTCCGGTCTCGAGATCGATCAGGACCCCGCCGACCGATGTCCCTGCGGCCAGAAAACGGCCGTCCTCGGAAATGTCGAGCACCTCGACGGGTCGTTCCAGGCCGGTCTCGAGGGTCCTGCTCGGTGCGTCGGCGTCGAGCTCGAAGAGCAGTACGCTGCCATCCGCGAGACCCGCGGCATAGAACGCATCGCCCGGACCGAAGAGGAGCGACGTCGTCGCCGGCCCGGTATTCAAGGTGCCAGCCGGCGTCATGCTCTCGGTGCTCCACAGGCGCAACGCGCCATCGCGAGACGCCGTGGCGAGCAGTGGCGATGTGCGTGCAAAGCGCAAAGCGGTGATGTCCTGTTCGTGTGCAACCAGCGGTTCCTGCGTGCGGCCAAGGGCGGTAGTCCAGAACAATACTCTTCCACGCCAGGTGGTGTTGTCGGTTGCCACCATGCCGGCTGAGCGATCGGCACCGATGGTCGCCGCCAGCAATCGACCGTCGGCACGCATGGTGAGATGCCGCACACCGGGTGCCGGAACTTTCCACGACGTCTGTAGCTGACCGTTCTTGGCCTGGTAGACGACCACCCGTTGATCGACCGTAGCAGCGGCAATCCACTGTCCCTCCGGGTCCAGGGCCAGCTGCGTCACGCCGGCCAGTCGACCGAGGGAGCGGTCGGCACCGAGCGCACCGGCCTCCCAGACCGTCACTTCGCGCGCCGACGCCGCAAACAAGCGGCCGTCCAGGTCACTGGCCATCGAGATCAGCGGCACCGAGGACGGCGATGGGCCAGGCAGGCTGGTCAGGTGGAGGCGCGAGGTGGTCTCTCCGACATGCATGACGCCATCTTCGCCGATCGAGAGGGTCGTCGCGCCGTTCTCTCCAAACGCCACGCCGGCGACCGGTCCGCGGTGCGAGGTCAGCGAGCCGAGCAGGTCGAAACCACTCGCCCGCCAAAGCTTGACCGTGCCATCAACGGCTCCGGTGAGAATCAGGGTACCGGTGGGGTCGACCGCCAGAGCGCTGACCCGGGCCTCATGCCCCTGGTGCTCCAGGCGCCGGCCGTCGGACAAACGCCAGATGGCGACCACACCACTCCAACCACCGGCGGCGAGGAAGCGCCCGTCGGGAAAGAAGTCGAGCGGTCGGCCGGCGCGGCCGGGAGCTTCGAAGAATCCGCGCGCGGCGCGTTCGAACTCGAGGCTCATCTGCTCTCGACCCTCGGCGTCGAAAACCCGAATCGGCGCCCCGCCGCGATCATCGAACGCCAGATCCGCCGCCACCGGGTAGGTGGCCAACAACCTGCCGTCGGTGCTCCAAGTCGCGTGTTCGATCGCCCGCTCGCCGGTTCCGAGGGCCACCGCCGAGCCGCTACGGGTGGTCGGCAGAAGCGTGACCCCGCCGCCGCCCCGCAGGAGCTGGCGGGCGCGGGCCCGGCGCGTGTCGGCGACCGGCACCGGCCACAGCGCGACCGCGGTTCGATGGCCGTCCGGTGAAACCGCCAGCGGGTAGTTCTCGAACCCCTCACGTGCACCGTCGATCGGTAGGGCCCGTTCGACGGCCAGCGACTCGAGGTCGAGAAGCTCGTAGGTATCGGCTGAAAGCACGCGCAGGAAGCGTTGGTCAGGCGAAACGCTCAGGTTCTTGATTTGACCGCTTGCCAATCGAGCTCGCCGGGCGCTCGAGTCGTAGACCAGGGCGAGATGACGCCATTCCCAGCCGCGTCGGTCTTCGGGGCTGCGCTCGAGCTGCTCTCGCGCGTCGGGCCATTCCCTGAAGCGCAGGGCGGTGTCGGCTGACTTGAGGTTGGCGACGTAGCTCTGCCACTCGGCCTCGGTGCGCTGCGTCTCGGCTTCGCTGCGCGCGCGCTGTTCGCGCAGCAAAAGACTCGTCGAGGCGACCGCGGAGCCCAAGAGCGAAGCCGCCACCACAGCACCAGCGATTACCGCGACGCGGTAGCGCCGGGTCATCTTCCACAGCCGATAGGTCATGCTCGGTGGACCCGCGAGGACCGGCTCGTCTTTGAGATGACGCAGAACATCGGCGCGCAGCTCGGCCGCCGAAGCGAACCGGCGCGCCGGATCCTTCTCGAGCGCCCGCATGGTGATCCAGTCGAGCTCACCGCGAACCCGCCGCACCAGGTGCGCCGGATCGGTGCCGCGACTCGCCGCAACCTCATGGGCTTCTTCATCTTCGAGGAGCTCGTAGCGCGCACTGGGGCGCTGCGGCTCGCGCTCGCGCAGGGTGCGCAGCATGTCGTCCAGCGACCGTTTACGCAGGTCCTCGCCGTCGAACGGCAGGACACCAACCAACAGTTCGTAGAGCAGGACTCCGAGCGAGTAGATGTCCGTGCGTGTGTCGACGGCACCTGCACCACCGCCGGCCTGCTCGGGGCTCATGTATTCGGGAGTGCCGATGACCAACCCCATCTGCGTCTGCAGGGTCTGATCCGTCAACCGACGATCCATTGCCTTGGCGACGCCGAAGTCGATGACTTTGACCTGCGGTCGGCCACCCTGGTCGGTGACCAGCAGGTTCGAGGGTTTGAGGTCTCGATGGATGATGCCTTTCTGGTGGGCGTGCTGGATCGCATCGCAGGCGTCCATGAAGAGATCGAGACGAGCCGTGATTCCCAGACGACGGCGATTGGCGTACTCGCTGATCGGCTGCCCGTCGACGTACTCCATGACGAAGTACGGCCGCCCGTCGTCAGTGACACCAGCGTCCAGCACGCGCGCGACACCCGGGTGCGTCAAGACAGCCAGCGCCTGGCGTTCGATCTCGAAGCGGGCAATGACCTCGCGCGTGTCCATGCCGAGCTTGATGACCTTGAGCGCAACCCGACGACGCACCGGCTCCTTCTGCTCCGCCAGGTAGACCATGCCCATGCCACCTTCGCCGAGCACGCGCAGAATCTTGTAGCGCCCGATCGCCTCCGGAAGCTCGACCGGCAGTGCGCCGAAGACGTCGAGGTCGGTACTGTCGGCCTCGTCCAGGCCGACCGCCAGGAAACAGGCCGGACAGGGGTCACCGCGCTTGATCGCCTCGGCGGTGCGCACCGCTCCGCAGGTCGGACACGGCACACCGTCTCCTTGGCCGTCTGAGACTGTTTTGGCAGGTTCCATCAAAGGACCAGGCTGTGGCGCGCGGGCAACCGAGGCTTGCTAGCTCGAGAGGATACCGATGAGGTGCTTGAGCTCTCCGTCGACGTCACCATCGTCGGCGACGGTTTCGGCGACCTCGGCGCGCAGTTCTTTTCCGAAGCGCTTGCGGAGCCGATGCACCGCGACCCGCAGAGCACCCTCGGTCTGGCCAGTGGTCAGAGCGAGCTCGGCATAGGGAACCGCATCACCGCCGCTCACCAGGTAGGGGCCCAACTGTTCGAACAGCTGTGAGCGGCCCGACTTCTTGGCCTCGAGGCGCAACCGGTCGAGCGCCCGGTCGAGAACCAGGAGCGCCCAGCGGCGCTCGTACTCCTTCTCCGGCGAGCGGTCGCTGGTGGGCTCATGGCGGTAGCGGTTCTCGGCCTGTTCTGCATCGAGCGAGACGGCACGCATGTGGCCGCCGCGCTTTAGTGCCTGGCTCTTTTCGTACTCGTGCGCGAGGTAGTACTTGAGAGTCGCCAGGAGAAACGTCCTGAAGCGTCCCGCCTCGGGCTCGAACTTCTTGACCAGCTTCTTTTCGAGAAAGCCTGCAAAGAACCCCTGAATCGTGTCCTCGGCCTTCTCGGGTGCCATTCCGCGTCGACGCACGAAAGCGTAGAGGGGGTACCAGTAGTTCTGGCACAACGTATTGAGCGCGTCGTAGGCTTCGTCTTCGTTCTCACTGCCGGCGGTGAGAATGAGGCTCCAGCGGGTCGTCGCGAATCGACTCATGGGTGGCGTCGTCCGAAGGTTTCTAAGGGGGGCGCTTTCGACCGAAAACGAAAAGAAGGGCACCGAGTGAGAGGAACCCGCAGGCGCGCGGGGCTACGGGCTATTCTACAATTAACTCGTAATCAAGAGAAATCTAGCCAATGTGCTCTATCGTCATCGCCCCATGAAGGCCGTGGCCGGGGCCCCCAGACTCCCCCATGCCGCTTGAAACCCGGTGCCTCCAGCCCTCGTAGGTCTCACCAGGTACAGCAACGCCCCGCGGCCTCTGACCCCACACCTTCTCTGCGGAGATCCCGAGAATGTTCGAACTGCTGGCTCTCGTCTTCCTGGCCTTTATCGCCATCAGCATCCTCTCGGTGGTGATCGGGCTCTTGAAAGTCGCCTTCAAAGTCGTCGTACTGCCGATCAAACTGGTCGTAGGCGTCGCCGGCGCAGTGATAGGCCTGGTTGTCTTTCTCCCGCTGGCCCTGGTCGCCGTCCCGGTGGTGGCGGTGGGCGTCGTAGTCCTCCTGCCGCTCCTTCTCTTGACGGGCATTGCCTGCGTCGCCTGGAAGACCCTGGTCTTTATCTTCTAGCCCGGGTCCCGCCGGGTGCGCTCTCTCTAGTGCCAGGCCTCTCTGCCACCACTCTCGAAGGAGTCACAGAACAGGCAGCTGCATCCGCCTGGCTGGCATACCTCGTCGGCTCCGATATCGAACCCAGCACCCTGCGGACGCCCGTCGCCGTCATAGTCACGGCCCACGCCGAGCCCACCGACTCCACGGTCGACCGCGCAGGTGTCCAACGCGTGCAGTCGCAAGGTCTCCTCATTCTGGAAGCTCGGCGAACAGACTCTCGATTCGACATCCTGGCCGAACGCAGAGCGCCAGTCACCGATGGTGTTCTCATCCGGCCAGTAGACCCTGAGGCCGGGCGCGATGGCGTTCGAGTCTGAACGAAAATCGCGCGGCCGCTGGTTACCCCAGCCTCCGAGGGTCAAGCTGTAGAGCGCATCGAGGTCCGAGAAGATGTTGTTGCGCACATCGACGCCGCGCAATGTCTTGGTGAACCCTCCGTTCTCGCACCGATCGAGCCGAAGCCCCCAGCGCCCACCATCGAAGGTGTTGTGGGTGATTTCGATGTCGTTGTGGAACTCATGCGGGTGACCAGAGGCCAGCCGAATCGCTCCCCCCTGGCGACGTCCGGTGCGATCGGAAAAGACGTTGTTCTGCACTCTGAGGTTGCGGACCTCGATGTTGGCGCCGGTCTCCCCCGAAGGTCCGCTGCAGTCGCTGACCATCAGGTGAGGCTCCCAGGGGTTGCACACCTTGTTTCCACTCTCCATGAGATTGCTTTCGACCAGGTGGTTGGCATTGTCGCGCGTGCCAAACGACTCATTGGTGGCGAACAAAACCGACACGACGCAGTCCGAAAAGCGATTGCGCGCTATGACACCGTCCTGTGCGTCGTTGGTGAACGCCACGGCAAACTGCACCGCACAGCCGTCGCTGTTGGGCTCGCGGCCGTTGCCATCGCAGCGGAACTCGTTGTCGGTCACCTCGAGGCGGTCGAGGGCTGGACCCCAGGCTTTGATGCCGACACTGTCGATCTCGATCGAGTTGAACCGCACCTTGATGTCCGGCCCGTCGAAATAGCGCATGACGTAACCGCCGATGTCCTCGATGGTGTTGTGCTCGATGAGCATGCGCGGCGCACCCGAAGGACTGACCGCAATGATCTCGCCGCTGTCCTCCCAGTCACACCCCACCGCCAGACGGCGGAGGTGGTTGTGATGAATCCACCAGTCGGCACCACCGGCTCCGTAGGGAATCTCGATAAAGCGGGCCGAACCTTTCGAGCACCCGACGTCGGGCGCGAAGTCTTCGATGGTCAACCACGAGATCTCAACGTTGTCGGGCTTCGGCGCCCGACTCGAGGAGATCGCGTGCGACAATCGATTGCGACCGTCGAGGGTGAACACCTCATCGTCGAGACGGCCATCGCCATCGCTGTCCCAGGCGCTGATCTTGTTGCGCTGGGAGGCGCTTGGGCCACCGTTCTCGATGGTGACTTCCTCGGAGAAAACGCCCCGGCCAAGGCAGTGAACCCAGCGGGCGCCACTCCACAGATCGACGCAGGCCTGCAGCGTCGCCAGCGGCTGAGCGAGGGTACCCGGGTTCTGGTCGCTCCCGGCAGAAGCGTCGATGTAGACGGCATCCTGCGCTTCGAGATTCGCCGCGGCGAGAAACGCCAGGAGAAGAATCAGCAGACAACCGGTCGCAGGTCGCATTGCGACTCCTTGGAACAGAACAGCAGAGAAAGAAGGTCGTTGAGTGCCCTTTCAAGGCCACCGCGGCGGAACCCACGGCAGCGAGCCTCAAACCATCGTCACTTTAGCATATCGCTATTTAACTGTGCGCTCTGGCTCAATCGGGCGTCCCGCTCGCCCCGCTCGGATCAGAAGCCTCGCCGGCCTCAGCCGAGGCAGTTTCCTGCTGGTTCACCGTCGAGCGCGCGATCGCGGCATTCGCGACTTCGATGCTCTCTTCTCCCTCTTCGTGGATGAATCCTTTCTCGACCATCCAGGCCGCAGCCTCGCTGGCACCGGGTGCCTCTCTGCACGGGAGGAGCGCATACAGGAAGTCATCCGTCTTGAGACTCGTTTCGTCATCGAAGACCCACGACTTCTTCTTGCCTTCCACCGCCAGGCCAAGAACCAGGTTTTCGTCGCCCTTGAAGAGTTCGAGAGTCTCGAGAAGCGTGAGCGACGGCCCGGTGCGGCGCCAGCGCTGGATCTCGGCCTGGTTACGAACCAGGCGCCGGTTCCAGCGCTCCATGTTGCGCGCATGCCCGAAGAGCACGCGACCGCGGACCTTCTTGACCATGTCGGTGGTCACGTTGCTCTGGTCGCTGCGCAGCGCAACCCACACCTGATGGAGGCGAAACTCGAGGGCAGCCCGCCGGCCGAAGGAAAAATTGACGCTTTCGTTGCCGGTCGCTCCGATGACCCCTTCGCGATAGGCCAGGCCGGCCCGTTTGAGCACCGTTTCGGCAAGGCCGCTGCCATAGACCGCCCGGAAACCGAGCTCCTGTGCCTGGCGCGCATTGGTTGGGTTGGAGTCGATGATCACCAGCTCGTGACCGAGATCTCGGAGCGTGGTCGCCAGCGAAAGCGTGATCGGTTGGGCGCCGAGAATCGCGTAGCCACCACCGCCCTTGGGCTTGACGCCGAGAAGGGTCGCGACAAGACCACCGGTGAGACCTTGCACGAGAACGGTAACCGCAATCACCAGAAAGACCATTGCCCGCAGCTCGGTTCCACCCTCGATGCCAACGTGTTCGAGCTCGACGGCGAACAGAGAGGCGACGGCGGCGGCGACGATGCCGCGCGGTGCCATCCACGACAAGAAGGCGCGTTCACGGGCGGTGAACTCGGCCTTCCAGGTTCCCACCATGATGTTGGCCGGTCGCACGAGCAGCATCAGTGCTGCGACCGTCAGAAGACCCGGTACACCCAGCGCCTGGACGTCTGCAATGCGCACATCGGCGGCCAGAAGAACGAACAACATGCCGATGAACATGACCGTCAGCTGTTCCTTGAACTCCTTGAGCGCGCCATGAATGCGGCCCGACATATTGCCGACCACCAAGCCCGCCACGGTGACCGCGCCGATGCCGCTCTCTGACATGAGAGCACTCGAGAACTGGTAGATCACCAGCACCAGCGACAGCGTCGTGACGTTCTCGAGCCCTTCCGGAACCAGCCCCTCCCGCCGCAGAAGACCGACGATCAAAAGCCCGCCGGCGAGACCGATGGCACCGCCGAGGCCGAGCCGCAAAGCAGCGTTTAAAAGCCCTTCGCCGATACTGGCCGCACCAACGCCCGAGATCACAATCTCGAGTGCAACCACCGCGGTAATCGCGCCCACCGCGTCGATGAACACCCCTTCAGCTTCTAGAACCGTCGCCAGCTTGCGCGTCACCCTGATCCGTCGCAGGAGCGGGTTGATGACCGTCGGCCCGGTGACGATGACCAGGGTGCCGAAGAGCACCGACAGGGTCCAGTTCCAGTCCATGAAGTAGCGCGCCGCCAGCATGCCACCGATCGCAGTGACCGCAGCTCCAGTGGTGATCAACTGGCGAATGGCGCGCGCCTCTTTGCGCAGCTCGGCGAGCTTCAGGCTAAGCCCACCTTCGAAAAGGATGATGGCGACGGCGTAGCCAACGAGGGTCTGCAAAACGGTCTTGCCGAGCGCAGACTCTGGGCGCACGATGTTGGAGACGTCAGGGCCAAGCAGGACGCCAGCAGCCAGAAGGATCACGATGCCTGGCACACGCAGATGGCGCGCCAGAATCTGACTGAGCATGCCAACCGCCAGCGCCAACGCGACACAAAGAGCGGGGTTATCGAGCAGCATCGCGCTGCCATGTGCTTCCATGGCCGCGACTCTACCGGTAGCTGTGCCCGCGCGTCCTCTTGCCGCATGAAGTGCCACTTCGCAGGCCACTCCTCGCTGCTACTCCTGCTAGTCTGGCGCCGCCCCTCTCGACCCGTTCGCCACCACGCTCGACCCGCCTTGACCAGCGGGGGAACGCCGTTCGTCGGCCTCCCGCCCCCGAGGGCTGAGGGGAACAGAACCGCCATCCCCCGTGGCAAACGAGTACCGACTGCCCTGGAAGCTTCAACCATGCGACCCGACGACCTGAGCCTCGACGAAGTCCTCAGAGAGTGTGCCCGCCGAGGAGGCGATCGCACCGCAGCAATCAGCGAAGACGATACCGAGATTTCATGGAAGGACCTCGAGAAACGCACCGCGCAAGGAGCCTCGGGACTCGCCGCGGCCGGCATCGAGCACGGCGACCGCATAGCCCTCCTCGGGCACAACTCACTCGGTTACTTCGAGCTCTTGCTGGCGATCATGCGCCGCGGCGCGGTCGCCTACCCGATCAACTGGCGGCTCAAGCCCGAAGAGATCGAGCGTCTGCTGGCGCGCGCTCGACCCAGGGGCATCGCGGTCGATGCGGCTGGCCTGGAACTGCTCACCGAAACCGCTCTCGCTTCGGTCGGCGGGTTGCGGCTGGCTCTCGAGGAGAACGTCGCCGGCGGTGCCTGGAAGAGCGCTGCAGCGCTCACCGCCAATGACCCCTACAACCCACCAGGGTGGCGAGACCCGGCGGCCATCATTGCCACCGCGGCCGTCGAAGCGGTTCCGCGAGGAGCGCTGCTGACACACGGCAACCTCCTCGCTTCCAACCTCCAGGAGATCGCCGCCCTCGGACTGGGCGCCGACGACACCACCCTCGCCGCACTACCGCTTTTTCACATCGCCGGGCTCGGCCACACCCTCTCCGTCTTGCATGCGGGGGGTTCGGTGGTGATTGCACCGCGCTTCGACGCTCGGACGGCCGTCGAGGCAATCGATCGACACGCTGTGACTCACATCAGCAGCTTCCCGCCGGTGCTCTCATCGCTGCTCGATGCAGCGGGTGAAAGAGGCTCGAAGCTCGCCAGTCTCCGCCATGTCACCGGACTCGACGGTCCGCCAACCATCGAACGCCTCAACGAGCAGACCGATGCCCACTTCTGGATTGGCTTTGGCCAGACCGAGACTTCGGGCTTCGTCACCTTGCAGCGCGCCGACGAACGCCCGGGTGCCGCCGGCCGGCCGGGCGAGCTTTGCGCTGTACGGGTCGTCGATGAGTTCGACCGCAACGCCCCAGTCGGCGAAGCGGGCGAGATTCTAGTGCGCGGCCCGCTCGTCTTTGCTGGCTACGCCGACGAGCCGGAAGTCACCGAATACACCTTTCGGGGCGGCTGGCACCACACCGGCGATGTCGGCCGCTTCGACGACGACGGCTACCTCTGGTACGTCAAGCGTATGCCCGAAAAGGAGCTCATCAAGCCCGGCGGCGAGAACGTCTACCCCGCCGAAGTCGAAAGCGTCATCGTCGAAATGCCGGAGGCCAGAGCGGCCTGCGTCTTCGGAGTGCCACACGAACGCTGGGGCGAAGGTATCCTCGCGGTGGTTGAAACGACAGAAGACCACCAGCTCGACGAGCCTGCCGTCATCGAATATGTTGGCTCGCGCATCGCGCGCTACAAGAAACCGCATTTCGTCCACTTCACCACCGCGCTGCCACGCAACGAGGACGGAAACATCGACCGGGACGCTGCACGTGCGACCTGGGGGTCTCTCGACCGGGGAACAGAGTGAGCGACTTTTTCGACACTGAACATCATGGCCGCAAGATCGACATCACGGGCATCGAGAACGCCATCCTCGACCTGCTGGTGCAGGTCAAGGACTACCTCATCGATGACCTCGGGCTCGACAAGGGAACCATGCGCCTGGTGGATACCGAACAGCAGGGGCAGATTCTCGACACCATCGGCGAGCTCAAGCCCGAAATCACCCCCGGCGGCTCCTGCGCCAACGTGCTGCGCAGCGCGGCCTCACTGGGCGCGCGCACCTGCTACTCCTCAGCCATTGCCGACGACGTCTTCGGCGAAGCCTTCGAGCGCGGCCTCGAGCGTCACGGTGTCAAGGATCAGCTCGTCCGGCTGCTCGGCGCCACCGGCACCTCGGTCATTCTCGTCACTCCCGACGGCGAACGCACGATGAACACGCACCTCGGCGTCTGCCGCGACTACAACGCCAACTGTGTGCCCTCAGACGACATCCGCGAGAGCCGCATCTTCTTCACCACGGGCTACATCTGGGACACCCCCAACCAGATCGACGCCATCGAGCAGGCGATCGCGACCGCGCGCGAAGCCAACTGCCGCATTGCCATCGACCTCGCCGACCCCTTCGCCGTCAGCCGCTCGAAAGAGCATCTCGAGCGTCATGCCCGCCGTGGCCTCGATCTGGTATTCGCCAACGCGGAAGAGGCCCTGATGATGACCGAGTGGGCCGGCGCTGAGGCGTGCCGCGCGCTGGCGGAGACGGTTCGCATCGCGGTGGTCAAAGACGGCGCTAACGGTGCGTTCATCGGGTCTGGCGGCGAGCTCATCCACATCCCGTCGCGAACGGTCAAGGTCGTCGACACGACTGGCGCCGGCGATTGCTTCGCCGCCGGCTTCCTCTACGGTTTGGTGCGCGACCAGCCGCTCGACCGCTGCGGCGAGATCGCCAACCTGCTCGGCTCTGACACCATCCAGCAACTCGGCGTTCGGCTCTCGCCCGACATCGCCGACCAGGTTCACGCCATCCTCTGAGGTTCTTTTCTCTGTGAGAACGTTCGAGTGCAGCGCACGCCGTGGTGTGCTTAGGGTCGCGTGTTGCGTGCTGGCTGCTCTGGCAGTCTCCGCCTGCGACAACGACGCGAAGAAAACACCGATGGAGCTCGGCGCCAAGATCTATCGCCAGCAGTGCTCCACTTGCCACCTGGCAGAAGGTCAAGGTTCCCCCGGGCAGCAGCCGGCCCTCCGCGGCAGCCCGATCGTCAACGGACCAACAGCGCCGCTGGTCGAGGTGATCTGGTTGGGTTCGAACGCACCGACGGTGCGGGATCGCGAGCGCCTCGAGACTTCGATGGCCGGTTTTCTTCACCTCAGCGACCGAGAAGTCGCAGCCGTCGCCACCTACATTCGGGCCAGCTTTGGCAACCAGTCTCCGGGCATCAGCGAAGAGAGCGTGCGGACTCTGCGTCAGGGTCCTCCCAACTGACAGCCAGACCCGCTTCGCACCCCTTCGCGACCCGGCGCCGCTGGTAGGATCCCGCCAAGTCCTCCCACCCTTCGGACGTTGCCGCACACCGCTTCCGCGCGGACGTCCGCTATGTCGAAAGGTGTCCCTCATGTCTCGAACTTCCTGGATGGCCGTGTCTGCTGCCGTTCTAGCCCTATCCTTCGTTGGATTCCCCGCTCCAGCGGCACATGCCGCACAGCCGATCGAACCCTGGCAAGTCGCCACCACGAAGAACATCAGCTCGGCCGTGGTTTCACCCGACGGGCAGTGGGTGGCCTACACCGTCTCGGTGCCGCGCAAGCCCATGAAGGACGACAACGGGCGCTCCTGGAGTGAACTGTGGCTGATGCCGGCCGACGGCGGCACCGCCCGCCCCTTCATCACCGGCGAAGAAAACGTCTCGCGCGTGCGTTTCACCCCCGATGGCGAGGCGATCTCCTTTACCGCCCAGCGTGGCGACGATGACAACACGGCTCTCTGGGTTATTCCCATCGCCGGCGGCGAGGCGCGCAAGGCCTTCGAGCATGAAGGCAGCATCTCGTCGTACGACTGGAACAGCGATGGTTCGAAGGTCGCCTTCCTCTCGCGGGCTGAGCGCTCGAAAGAAGAGAAGAAGGCGCGCGAGCAGGGCTTCAATCAGAACATCTACGAGGAAGATGGCCTTTTCACCCAGGCGTTCGTCGCCGTGGTGAGCGCGCCCGGAAGCGACGACGAGTCGGAACCCGACCAGGTGGAGGTCGAAGGGTCGGTGCGCACGATCAGCTTCGGTGCCGACGGCGAGTCGGTGCTCGTGACCACGACGCCAACACCCCTGGTCGACGACACCTACACCAGTCTCGCCATCCTCACCGTCAATCTCGAGAGCGGCGACATCGTACGGACTCCCCACACCGGCAAGCTCGGCACCGTGCGCGTCAGCCCCGACGGCCGTCACCTGGCGATGATCGGCGCCGAGGACACCAACGACCCGGCCGCCGGCCGGTTGCAGGTGACAGAGCCGGGCAAGAAGGCCCGGGACCTCCTCCCGGGCCTCGAGGGCCACGTGCAGAGCTTCGCCTGGAAAGACTCCGAACACCTCGTCTATGTCGCCGCTCTCGGTGCGGAAACGAGCATCGGCCTGGTCGACCTCGACGGTCACAACACCCCGCTCATCGAACCCGGCGTCGGCATCTGGGGCGGCCTGCGAGAGTTCTCAGGCGACGTCACGACAATGATCGGCCAGAGCCCGGCTCACCCCTCCGAGGCCTTCCAACTGGCAGTCAAGAACGTCGCCGGGAAACCCACGGCGACGGTGACCCGCCTCACCGACACCAACCCCTGGCTCGACGACGTTTCGTTCGCGCGCCAGGAAGTCGTGCGCTACGAAGCGCGCGACGGGCTCGACCTCGAAGCAATCGTCGTGCACCCGCTCGAGAACGGTCCTCATTCCTCCGCCGGTCCCCATCCGCTGCTCCTGGTCATCCACGGCGGCCCTGAAAGCCACTACAGCAACGGTTGGTTGACCGGCTACTCGAGCTTTGGCCAGCTCGCCGCGGCGCGTGGCTTTCTGGTCGCCTACCCCAACTACCGCGGCAGCACCGGTCGGGGGGTCGAGTTCTCGAAGATCTCCCAGGCAGACGCCGCCGGCCCCGAGTTCGACGACTACGTCGACCTGATCGACCACCTGGTCGAAGCCGGTCTGGCGGACAACGACCGGGTCGGCATCACCGGCGGATCGTACGGCGGCTACGCCTCGGCCTGGGCGACGACCTACTACTCCGACCGCTTCGCCGCCGCCGCTCCCTTCGTCGGTATCAGCAACAACATCTCGAAGGTCGGCACCACCGACATCCCCCGTGAGATGTACGACGTGCACCATCGCAAGTGGCTGTGGGAAGACTGGGACTACTTCGCCGAGCGCAGCCCGATCTACTGGGTCAAGCGCAACAAGACGCCAACGCTGATCCTCCACGGCGCAGAAGATCCACGGGTCCATCCCAGTCAATCGCTGGAGCTCTTCCGCCACCTCAAGGTCCTCGACCAGGCGCCGGTGCGTCTTGTGCTTTACCAGGGCGAGGGCCACGGCAACGCGCGCTCCGCCTCACGCTTCGACTACATGTTGCGTGTCCTGCGCTGGATGGAGCACTTTGTGCGCGACGGCGAAACCGAGAAGCCGCCGTACGCGATCGACTACACCGAGTGGCTGCCGTGGGTCGAAGAAGAAGACGAAGACGGGGAAAGTAGCGACAACGCCGCGGGTGGTGGCGAGCCAACGGGCAGCCGTGCGGGCTAGGTCGGGTTTCTGGGCAGCGACCGTTCTGGCCGCAGTGCTTGCTTCTGGCTGTTCGCCGGAGAGTGCCACTTCTGGCACGCCACAGGTCGCTGGCTATGAGCCCGGCACCGTCCGCGTCGGCCTCTTCAACATTCGCGAACTGCGAGCCGCCAAGCTCACCGGGCTCGAGGCGCTGACGGCTGGGACAACCGACGCCTCGAGTCCTGCGGACGACGAGGGCATCGCGCAGGTCACGGCAGCGATCTCGATCGTGCGGGCCATGCGTCCCGACATCCTCATTGTTCAGGAGATCGACGCCCCTCCCGAAGATCCGGCAGTGAACGCGCGCCGGTTGCGCGACCTGCTTCGTGCGGAGCTCCCATCGTCGACGGTGGACAGTGAAGGTGCCCCGGGTGAGCCCATTGACTATCCGCACGTCTACTCCGCCACCACCAACACCGGAACCCTGAGCGGCCATGACCTCGACGGCGATGGACAAGTCGCCACCAGTGCCGAGGAGGGTAGCCGCGAACACGGCGGCGACTCGTGGGGCTACGGCACCTATCCTGGAGAGTACGGCATGGCCGTCCTGTCGCGGTTCCCCCTGGGCGAAGAGGCAGCGCGCACCTTCCAGAACTTCCGTTGGGCAAACCTGCCCGGCCACCACCAGCCCATCGACTTCTATGACGATTCCGAGCTGGCGGCGCTCCGCCTGTCGAGCAAGTCGCACTGGGACTTGCCGGTAACCCTCGGCGAGAACACCCTGCACCTGCTCGTTTCCCACCCCACCCCGCCGGCGTTTGACGGCGACGAAGATCGCAACGGTCGGCGAAATCTCGATGAGATTCGTCTCTGGGAGCTCTACCTCGACAACCGCTCCGTCCTCACCGACGACCAGGGGCAAAGCGGCGGACTCGAAGAAGGTGCTTTGTTCGTCATCGCGGGTGATCAGAACGCCGCCCCCACGGACGATGTGGTCTACGGCGATCAGAACGCCATTGGCCACCTGCTCGAGCACCCTCGAGTTCAGAACCCGAGCTGCACCAGCAGCGGTGGCCTCGCCGGTCGTGAGCCCGGCCCGCCGAACTTCTGGGAGGAGGCGACCGCCGGCTTCCGTGGCGGACGCAGGTGGGACTACCTCCTGCCGGCGCGAGCACTCACGGCTCTAGAGTGCGGAGTGTTCTGGCCAACCTCCGAAGAGAACGCTGCTGGTGCAGCAATGGCAGAGCGAGCCTCCGACCACCGCTTCGTCTGGCTCGACATCTCTCTAGCTGCGACTCGGTAGCGCGCTGATGACGAACGAGACGCGGGCGCCTCTGGCCGAGAGCGAGAGGGGCGCCGCCGCTCTCCTTGTCGTTGGCGTTCTGGTGCGTATTCTCGGTATCAGGCGGCAGAGTCCGAGTCTCGACGAGATTTCAGAACTCGGTCTCGCCAGGCTCCCCAGTGTTCCGGAGCTGGTGCTAGCGGGCGACGGCTTCCCGCCTCTCTTCCAGCTTCTTCTTCGTACCGGGCTCGGGGTGTGGAACAACGACCTGGTCGCGCGCCTCCTGGCGCTCACCTTCGGCTGCCTTCTCCTGCCGGTGATCTGGAAGCTGGCCCGTGATACCGCCGGCAGGCGCGCCGCGATGTTCACGCTCGCGCTCGCGGCGACTTCACCCTGGTTGGTGCAGGCGTCGCAGGATGGCCGTTCGTATTCGCTCTTCTACCTCGCCAGCGCTGTAGCGCTCCTCGGCTTCTTTCGGCTCCTCCGACAACCAGCGATCGACCAGTCCTCGCGATGGGCCACCGCCTGTTTGTCTCTTGGTCTTCTGGTAGCAGCCTGGACGCACTACTACACCGCAATCCTGGTTCTGGCGATGGTCGCGGCCGTCCTGTTCTCGCGCGAAGCCCGGACCGAGTGGCGCAGCTGGCTCACGCGTTTCGCCGCCATCGCCCTCACTTTCTTGCCACTCCTTTTCATTCTGCACAGCGACCTGTCTCATCAACAGGCCTACGCCGACTTCTTCATCGTCAACTTCGACTTCTTGGCGCTCGGCTACAGCTTCTGGAGCTTCCTGCACGGGCAAACAATCGGCCTGTCGACCGCCGAACTGCACGCGGTCTCGAAAAGCTCGGCGCTCACCGCGTACCTTCCCTACATACTCTGGAGCCTGGCGGCGCTCTTGCCACTCTCGATTGCACTGGTGAAGACCTATCGCGGGGCGGGCCGCGAGAAACGGGCGACGGTTCTCCAGCTGTTGACCTTGGCGCTCTTGCCAGTCTTGATCGCCGGGCTCCTTTCGACCGCGCTCGGCTTGACCTTCAAACCCAGCTACGCCGGCTGGTGCGCCCTCCCACTCCTTCTGCTCGCCGGCATCGGCCTGGCGGCCAGCAAGCGACAAACGGCCTCCCTCGTTCTCAGCGCCCTTCTGGCCCTCTCGTTCCTCGGGCTCTACAACCGCTTGGCACTAGAACGCTTCGCCAACGATGACCTCAGAAGTCTTGCCGGCTGGCTGACTGAAAACGCCGGCCCCGGCGACACCGTCATGGTCTCGGCGCCCTACATGGCAGCACCGCTTCGCCACCACCTCCCAGGTTGGGACCTACCGGCCATCCCCTATGCCGACTGCACCGAAGAAACCCTCGCAGCCGCGAACCAGCGCGTTCTAGAGGAGCTTTCCAAAGCCGACACCGAGCAGTCCTGGTTGGTGTTCTCCCGGCGCTTCCACGGCGACCCCTGCGGGCACCTCGCTGACAGTCTCGAACGAGGCTGGGACCTCGAGGCAAGAGCGCACTTCGCTGGCATCGACGTCTATTCCATCGGCCACCGGTAGTCGACTGGCCTCACTGACCACCACTTGGCTCGTCGACGGGAAGAGCAGCCAACCCATCGAGAAACGGCAGAACGCGTTCGCTGTAGTGAGGCTCCTCGGTACCCCAGAAGATGTAGTCGAGGCGAAGCTCAGACCGGGCAAACCGATCGAGCGTTTCGACGGTGATGCTCTTTCCGGTCGCGGGATCAGTCTCTGAAAGGTTGCCATCTTGCACCGCTGCGCCGGCGACGACTCCAGGAGTCCGAGCCGCGATGAGAGGATAGCTGTGGCTCAGCTGGCCGCGTCTGAAGGGCAAGAGATCCGGGCCACCAACACCCACACCGACTTCCGCCGCGTGAGCGTGGACCGCACGCAGGTACCCTTTGTCGGTCCAGGGAAGCCACTCGCCCGGCATGAAATTGGCGTACTGCATCGTCTTCGAAACCTCGAAGAGACCACCGAGTGCGGTCATCTGGTCCTTTACCGCTCCGAGATAGAGCTCTGGACTGAACCCGTCTGGGTTGAACTCTCCGTTCTCGCCAAAATCGATCGCCGTCTCCGGCAGGTTCACACCTTCCAGCTTTCCGTCGAACTCTCGCGCGATCGCAGCGAGCAAACGAGTGAAGCGTTCTCGAACGGCCGGGTCCCACCGGCGTGCAACCCAGCCGTCGCTCTTCGTATCGCCACCGTCTCTTAGGAACTTCTCTGCGACGCCACCGGAGTAGCGCGGGTCTTCGGTGAGGTACGCGGGAACAGGAATCGTTTTCTCGAAGAACGAAACGTCCTGCACCTGAATGAACAAGCGCTTTGTGTGGGCCTCGAGAAAGCGCAGGTCTTCTGCGATCAACTCGAGCGCGTAGTCGCCCGGCGCAGGTTCCAGCTGCCGCCAGCTGTACTTCAACTGGGCGCCGACCAGGGCAGGGGTCTCGAGGAAACTCTCCTCTCGGATGCGCTCGCGGTCGTAGCCAAAGAAGACGAAGTGCATGGGCTCGGAGGGTTGCGCGACGGCGGGCCATGCCAGCGTCGCCATAAGGCCAAACAAGGCCAGGCGAAGAGTAGCCGTCGCCTGAGGATGTCCCGAGCTCCTTCGCTTCAACAGGAGAATCGTGCTACCTCCCTAGCGGCCGTTGCGCTCGTCTACTGCAGCGGGCCGTTCCGGCGGGCGGCACGGCAAGAAGATCGACTCCGCACCGGCGGCCGCCCATGTCCCTCGGCCTTCTCGCACCGCGTTCGCCTCGAGGTCCATGAAGCGAAGCGATCTTTCGTGCCCAGGACAGGAGCGAGCGAGACCAGCTGACACCAAGAGCTCGCGCACATCGAGACCCTCCCGGCCGGTTGCGACCAGCTCGAGCGACCCGTCGATGGGTTTCACGACCGCGCCTCTGCGTTCTGCAACGAGCTGGCGAGCCTCTTGAAACTGGGCGCTCCCGTGCCAGGGCAATGCAACGCCCCGAAGGGCAACCCACAAGAGACGGTCACCGTTGAGCCGCAGCTCGAGATGCCCCTTCTCTGACAGGCCCTCCAGCCGAAGCTCCTGCCCCATCCTCCCGGTGGCGTCGTCGCCCACATAACGGTCAATGAGCAGCTTGTCCCAGACCGGGCGCTCCGTACTCTCCTGCTGGACCACCGGCTGGGCCAACACCACGATCAACGAAAGAAGCGCAGGTGCGAGCAAATCCCCTCCAAGAAGGGTCAGGACAGAGTTCAAACCCAGCTACTCCGGCCATTCGTCATGGTGTAGCGCCTCCTCGGACTCGCGATCCCAGTCCGCCCGCGAGCCACAGAAGATGTGGACCTTGATGTCTGTTCCGAGGTCATCTTCCATCAGCCCCGCCGGAACCCAGACGCGCTTCTCGTCGTGGCTGTCGGGCAACGGGCTACCGCACGTCTCACACCGCAGCGCAGACCAGCCGCTCGGCAAGGAGAAACGAGGCGGCTCCGCGCCCTCGGCTGTCCACCGAAACTGCTCCTTCGGAACAATCACCATCGAGCAGCCGTTCGACCCAGTGACCTTGCGACACTGCGAGCAGTGGCACTGACCCACGCCGGCGACAGCTCCGACGAGCTCGAAACGGTAGGTCCCGCACAGGCATCTGCCACGCATTTCAGTCATCTCAACCTCCGCACCGGCCTGTTTCGGCCGGCAGGCCAGACCGATTGGTTCACCGCAGCACCGGTCACTTCTCGCCTCGAGAGACTTGCAGGTGCCCGTGCTTTCGCGATCTCAGACGGGGATCCGTTCGAACCATGAGCTGGCCGATCCACCGTCTTCCACTCTCTTCACTCACCGAGACAGCTACCGACGCCACCCCCAGGGCGGCTTGTGGCGCACCGACGGTCCACCCGCTGTTCTCGAGATCAAGTGAGAGATCCTCGAGAAGTCGTAGGGCCGGCAAGTGAGATTTCATTGACCAGTTCCAATCCAAGTAGTTCTGGCCGTATTGTCCGCCACCAGAACGAAACCTGTCGAACAGGTTCCTCGTGAACGCTTCGAGCGGCCCACCATCCCCAGAGAAAGGCTGAAACTTCGTGGCTGGCTCCGCACAGCCATCATCACTTCGGTAGAACCGGACGAGAACCCGAAGGCCGGCGTGAACCTGGCGACCCTTCGAGATACAGGCGCGCCCCACACCTCCGCAGTAGCAGGCCGTCTGCCCTCCAACGTCTCCCGCTCTCCAGGTTGATTTCGATGCCTCGGACCAGCCGAGTTTGAGTAGACGTGCCGCGAGCTCATCCAGCCGGGCATGCCCGCCTTGAAGATTCAGCACGGCAGCGCCCCAACTACCGTGGTCCACAGACACCAGAACCTCCACTCCCTCGACCTTGGGGACAAAGGCTCGGGCGAGCGGTGGCAGACCGCCGACCGTGAGCCGTTCCGCATCCCAGTACAGATCTGGATTCAGGAGCAGGAGCAGATCGTCGCTCGAGACGAAGTCGACATTTCGAACATCCTGGCCGAAGGAGGGCTTTCCCATGAGGATCACGGTTAGCAGGAGGACGAGCCGCGACAGAGCCCGCGCTGGAATCGACTGGCTTGTCGAAAGACAGAAAGGGCCGAGAGACACGTTCAGAAAGCCATCCAGCTGAAGATCAATGCGGTACTCACCGTGACCCCAAGCTCGATGTAGGCAAACCCGTCGCGGTTGCCAAGCACGACAAGGGGCCGAACCCCCTCCTCACGCTTTCGGACGGGCACACTCCAACGGTGGCCCCCGGCAAGGGCCAGCACTCTACATCAATCACCAGGACTTCGACGCTCTCGTCAGACTCGCCCGGTCCTGCCACAAGCAGGCCGGGGCCGAAGAAGATCGCCTGGAGCAAGAAAGTCTTCATCAACCTGCCGGGCGGACGATCCGCGCGAAGCGACAACGGGTTCGCCGCTTCATTCGCATCGGCGTGAAGCCCGTTCGAACGCACCCAGAAACCGTTTAGCGTTCTTCGTGTCAACTTGATCGAGCATCGACAGGCCTTCGCCAGATCGGCCAAAGACGACAAGCGCCCGCCCCAGATCTTCGAGGACCTTCGGGTTCGTTGGCTCAATGGACAAGGCCGACTCGAGGTGTGAAATCGCCTGCGCCCAGTCACCGAGTTGGCGACCGTAGTAGTTGAACCCGAGGCGCCGATTCGCTTCAGCCATCTGGGGGCGATCTGAGCCCGCTTCAACGGCGGCCCGCCAGGCCTCGAGCTGATCATCCTCGATCGGCATCAGCGAAGAGAACGCTCGCGCCGATTCCAGCCAGGTTGAAACGAATTCTCGCTCAGCCTCGCAGTAGACACCAGCAGGCTGCGACCAGCTCGGCGGGTTAACGAACAGAACCCCCATAGCGATCAACGAAAGAAGTCTCACCTCAGCCCCCTTTTGTCGTGTCGGGCTACTGTACCTTTCCTAGCTCCTCAGAACCCACCGCCTGCGGGTAGCGCCGTCGGTCGCGTGGATAACAATCGGAAGCTGCGCCCGGTTCTCAGCGAGGACCTACAGCCTGGATCCCGAAACGATATGCGCCGGTGAATTGAAGGCCACTTCACCATCTGCAGAAACGTACTCCGCGAGCGCGGTCTCCGCCTCCTCCAGGATCTCCCGGATCTGTTCTTCGTTCAGCGAAACTCCCATGACCGGCAGCCAACCCCTCAGATCCGCTTCGACCATCGTTCTGATGCTCGGAAAGCGGGCGGTACCGTTCACGGTTTCGACGCTTACCGACTCCACTCCGGAGTCTTCAAACAACGCGACCAGCGCGGCTTTATCGCCCAACACAAAAGGAGCACGCAACGCGTTGGCGGCAGCATCACCGGCCAGTCGCTCGAGCAGTCCCACCTCGACCGGATAAGCCTCGGAGTTCTCCAAACTGTCCCACACCGCCACAGCCAGCCTGCCACCTGGCTCGAGAACACGAATCATTTCGCGAATCGCCTCAGCGCGATCAGCGAAGAACATCAAGCCGAACTGACTGACAACGGCGTCAAACGACTGATCGGGGTACGGAAGTGACTCCGCTACACCCTCTTGCCACTCCACATCTGGAGCCAACTCAGCTGCCACTGCCAGCATGCCCGGCCCGGAGTCGATGCCCGCGACACGCCGCTCTGACCCGACACGGATTGCTGCTTCTCGAGCCAGAACCCCAGTGCCGCACGCAACGTCCAGCACCCGCTGCCCCGGCTCCACACCGGCCGCATCAAGCACGCGAGGGCACCACTGTTTGAATATCGCGGGCACATGAAGGGCTTCGTAGGCCCGTGCACCGGCGATCTGATCCTCGAGGTTCGGTTCGTTCATCGTCAGCTTCTCCTCGGTTCGTTTAGGAGCTGTGGTCCATTCGCGGAACTGGGGAGGCGATGTGAGCGACTTCGATTATCCGCGGACGCGCCCGATCAGCGTCAAAAGCGTGTCTCATGAGTAAAGGTCTCAACGGGGACGCCTAGCCAGCCGACGAGCGCCAGGACGCCATCGACTTCCATCCTGCCTCCGTGCTGGGTTCGGGAGATCGTCGAAATACTTACACCGGTCTCCTTGGCGATCTCTTTCCAGGTCACACCGCGAGAACGGCGCTCCACATCCAGCGCTGCATAGAGAGCCTTCGGATTGAACCTCCGCATGTCTTTACCCCGTGATGAAAAGTGCGGCAGTAGGGTGTGCGCGTCGCTTTCAAACCCCATGATCTCAGCCTCCAACCGTGAACCGGCTTGTTCTCTCATCCCACCTTGGAGGAGCGTTCCATCTGAGCCCGGCCCTTCTCTCGACGGATTGAAACCTCGATTGTAGGACGACCCCCAAGAGGGGATTGTCTCGCTAGACTGGGGCTCATGGTCGCCAGCCGATCTCCTTACCGAGCCTCAGACGAGCGTACCGCCCATCGGGCCCGATTCGCTTTACGTTGTTGTTTCGCGCTGGCGCTTTCGGCCGTCGCCCTCGCTGTCGCCGGGTGCTCGCTGATTGCCCCGTCGACTCGTCCTACCCCAGAAGCGCCCAGGAATCTCTACTGCAAGCTCGAGTACCGCCCGGGTGGACCGGACTCCGCTGGCCCCGACATTCTCTTCCTGGCGGCTGCGAACCCGTACAAGACGGAGGAGGTCGCGATGAGCCTGCCCGACGGAATCGTCCACCGTGCACTGGCGCCGGGGCGGCATCTCACCGAACCCGCGAGCCTGAGCGGCGCAACGTGCGAGACCAGAGCCTGGTCCAGGGGTCACCGGCTTCCCATGATTTTTTCGCCGCGCAATCACCTCCTCTGTAGGCGCCATGGAGATGAGCGCGTCGAGTTCAGCTTGAAGACCAAGTACGGAAGCTGCTCCGAGATCATCGAAGCTGCGGACATGACTCCCCGCTGCAGTCTCCCCTGGAAGCGTATCCACAGGCTCATCGACCGTCTGCCACCGGGTGCCTGCCCAGACATTCCCACAGCGACGGCGGAGTCACGCCGACTATCGCGCCCCGGCGCGCTGGCCATCGTAATCCGCGAAGGGTCTGGTGCTGTAGCCGAGGCGACCGACTGGCTCACGCTCGAGGTCAACAGCGTCAACCGACGCTCCGCCGTCACCTCGAGTACCCCGTTCGATGGCCAGCCCTGGAGACTCCGGCTCAACGACGGCACGCTGCCAGCAGCACTCTCGACCGCCATCGAAGGCATGCGCACCGGTGAGCGACGGCGAATCTATGCGGCTCCAGTCCAGTCAACACACGTGCCAAGGGACGTCTCCTCGGACGTCTTGTTCTGGGACGTCCAGCTCATCGCGACCTCGAAAGCCGAAGAGGAGTAGGGCCGCCCGTTCGAGAGGCCCTCACCGAGTCTCGGGGCGAAAGCGCCGCGACAGAACGCGGACTCACTCCTCTGCCAATGCGTAGAGATGGCCAGGGGTGCGAACGAAGAGCGTTCCGTCTGACACCGCAGGGGTCGCCATGAGCGGCTCGTCGAACTCGTTGATCGCGACTTCCTTGTACTCGGCGCCAGCCGCAAGGACGTACATCTGACCTTCCTCGGTCGCGACGTAGAGATGGTCATTGACGACCACCGGTGAGGCCGTAAAGGTGCCGCCCTGGCTGAAGCGCTTCTTGTAGAGGGCATCGCCGGTCAGGGCATCGTAGGCCACCATGCGGCCGTTGTGGTGCACCAGGTAGAACAGACCTTTGTAGAGGAGCGGCGTGGGCATGTAGGCACCGCCCACTCGATGGCTCCACGCCACCTGTTCGCTGGCCTCCCCCGGAGACAGTTCGATCTTGCCGCGGCTCCCTGAACGCACCGCGTAGATTGGCTTGATCGGGGCGTATCCCGCCGACACGTAGACGACCCCGTCGCCGACCACCGGCCGCGCAATCACCAACTCGGAGTTGGGCCCCAGACTCCACAGCTCCTTGCCGGTTCCAGGGTCGTAGCCATGGATGGTGGAGCCATTGAGCACCAGCTCGTCGCCGGAGGCGGCGCGCAGGATGCTCGGGGTCGAAAAGGACGGCGCAACGTCACGCGGCACCTTCCACACCATCTTGCCAGTCGCTACATTCCACGCCGCCATGTACGCACCTTCGTCGACATCGCTCCTGGACACATCGACCTGGAGGATCACGGTGTCGTTGTAGAGGATGGGAGAGCTGGAGTAACCCCATTCGAGTTCAGGGTCCATGAAAGCGCTGGCATTGAGACCACCTAGCGGGTGATGCCAGAGAACGTTGCCGTCCAGGTCGAGGCTGGCAATGCCAGCGGTCGGGAAAACCACCACCAGATGTTCGCCGTCGGTGACCGGGGTCGAATTCGCCTGGGTAGCTTTGAAGTGCCGGCTCGTGAGCGGCTTGGCCCTGGCGATCTCGGTCGACCAGAGCTCTTTGCCCGTCTTCTTGTCGAACGCGAGAACTCGCCAGCTATGCAGCAGGTCGTCGGTGACCGTCTCGCCTGAGCCGGTGTCGCCTACCCGCAGATCTTCCTGGTGATCGGCAACCGCAGTGGTGAGAAACACCTTGTCTCCCCACACGACGGGACTCGAGTTGCCCAGGCCCGGTATCTCGACCGCAAAGCGGACGTTCTCGCCGGTCTTGATGTTCCAGGTGGTCGGAGTCGGCGTCCCATCACCGATCCCGTCACCGTCGTTTCCGCGAAAGCCGGCCCAGTTGCGCGTGTGGCGCGTCTTTGCCTGCCAGGCCACTCGCTCACTCGCCACTCTCGCTCGCCGGTCGACGGCGTCGATCGGCTCGGCGACACTCCGCCGCAGCATCTCGGTTTCGGTTCCCGGCACCATCAGGTAGATCCCTTCGACCAGGCCGAAACGTCCCCAGAAACTCGCTTCGATGGCCAGTGCCTCATCGCTCGCCGGTCGAAACGTGACTTCGGCCATTCCGGCCAGGCCGCCCTCGACGACTTTCAGTTCGACCGGCGCGCCCCCGTCGAGGCTCAGCCAGAGCTTGTCGCCGCGCCGGGTGGCTCGAGCCGAGGTGTCCGACGCCCAGCCTTCGAAGTGACCGACCAGCCGATCGAGCTCAGCGGTGCTGAGCGTCGGTACCGGCGGATCGGGACGCGTCCTGGCGGTCTCGAGCAGCGAAGTGAGAGGGCCGTCGTTCTGGTCTCGAAGTCTCGAAACGGTGGACTCGTTGATAGGACCCGCGTCGATGACCGCCCGCGCCAGATCGAGATCGGAGCTTCTCACCGCGAAGGCAAGCGCCCCCTCTCGGCTCTCGGCGCCGAGCTCGAGCAGCAGCCGCGCCATGTCGAGATCGCCATTGCCAAGCGCGGTTTCGAGAGGCCGTGAGTCATAGAAGCTCTCGGCGGCGTTGACACTGGCTCCGCGCTCAGCCAGGAGGCGCACGACCTCGGTGTGCCCGGCGCGTGCGGCGAGAAACAGGGCCGTCGCGCCATAGCGATCGCCGGCTTCGAGGTCGGCGCCGGCGGTGAGCGCCCTATGGACGGCTGAGAGGTCGCCTTGGCGAGCCGCCTCGCGCAGAGCCTCATCGCTTTGAGCAACAAGGGCGGCCGGCAAAAGGGCGAGCACCTGGAATAAGACCAGACCGGCGGCGAGAACGATAAGGCAGGATCGATTTCGGTTCTTCATGTCTTCATCCAGGTAGGCGCTTCGGCGTCTTCGCTCGGCGCGCGCGAGTCTGAGCTCTGACCTAACCGATGGCGCGATATGAAAAGACGAGGTAGAGACCGAGCAGCAAAGCTGCCCAGAAGACGGTTGTACCGGTTGGCCAGGGTTCGCCCAACCGGCCCGCCGGGCTGTGTAGCCTCGCGACTTCGGCAAGGCCGCGCGATAGGAGGCTCTGGAAGAACGAGGTCACCGTTTCGGCGACCCGGCGCGCGATGGCTAGACCGGCGCGGCTCGAGCCAGGCACGGCGCGGCGCCATAGCCAGTCGACATCGATGTTGGTCGAGCGTAGCTCTGGCGGGTAGATGCCGGTCAGCATGAGGCTGACGAAGGCGAGGGCGGAGAAGAAGAGGAGTTGGAGCTGGGTCACGACGTGGGTCGTCGTGTAGGGCTCGTAGGAGACTTCGTAGGGCAAGAGCGCGTAGAGAGCGTCGGGGAAGCAGCCAATGGCGACACAGAGGGCGGCGGCGAGGGCCATTGCGGCGAGCATGTTGGCGGGGGCTTCTTTGGGCCGCAGGCCGGAGTCGTGACCGAAGAAGGCGAAGAAGGGGATCTTGATGCCGGCATGGTGGAAGACGCCGGCCGAGGCGAAGAGCAGCGCCAGCCAAACCCAGGCGTGACCCTGATGTGCGGCTTCGGCCATCACCATCGACTTCGAAACGAAGCCGGAAAAGAGCGGGAAGGCCGAGATCGAGGCAGCGCCGACCATGCAGAAACCGGCGGTTGCAGGCATGGTTTTGTACAGGCCCCCGAGGTCGGAACCGTTGATGCGGCCGGTGCGCATGAGCACGGCGCCCATGGTCATGAAAAGCAGGCCTTTGAAGATCACGTCGTTGAATGCGTGGGCAACCGCACCGTTGACACCCATGCCCGGGCCGAGGCCGATGCCGACCACCATGAAGCCGATCTGGTTGATCATGCTGTAGCCGAGAACGCGGCGCAGATCGTTCTCGATGACCGCGTAGAAGATCGGGAACATGGCCATCGTTGCACCAACCAGGATCAGGCCTTCGAAGCCGGCGAACATCCGCGCCAGGGCGTAGACCGCCACCTTGGTGGTGAACGATGTCAAGAACACTGCGCCGGTCGGTGTGGCGGTGGGATAGCCGTCAACCAGCCAGGTGTGGGCGCCCGGGAAGGCGGCCTTGATTCCGAAGGCAAAAAGTAGACACCATGCGGCCGGGCCGGCAACGAGCGTGCCGCTCTCGCCAACGAACGACACCAAGGCCAGCGACCCGCTTTCGACCCAGGCGAGGCCGGCACCGGCAAGCAGTAAGAGGCCCGAGGTCACGTGCATCATCAAATAGCGCATGCCCGAGGCGACGGCTTGTTCCGTGCGACTCGCCCAGATCAAGAAGACCGAAGTGATCGCCAGCAATTCCCAGAACACGAACAGCGTCACCAGGTCGCCGGCGAGGACCGCACCGATGGCGGCGCCGGCGTAGGAGAGCGCCATCACGTTCTGCAACGTGTCGCGCACGTGGAGCGCGTAGAGCGCGCCGAGGAACGCCGCGAGATGGAACAGGAGAACGAACAGCCTGCTCAACGCATCGAGGCGCAGCACCTGGAGTTCGAGGCCACCGATCGTTAGCGACCAGGCAGCGCCGAGGTCGAGGCGTAGGAAGACCAGCAGACTCAGGACCGGCAAGAGAAGCGAACCGGCCGCGCGCGCGCGGTGAGGCAGCACCCACAAAAGGAGCGGCCCGAGCAACAGAACGAGAGCCGGATGGAGAGCGGGTAACTCAGCCATCGTGACCCTCCCCGGCCGCAGCGCCACCGTCACTCGCTGCGTGACCGCCGTGCCCGTGGCCGTGCGGCAACGCCACCTGCGGCGGCGGCTCGAGACCGAGACCCGAAGCGTCAAAGGTCGCAGACTCGCGGTAGTACACCTCAGAGCGGCCGATCACCCGCCGCATCTGCTTGGCGACCAGCACCAGAAGCACACAGGCGACAAACCCGTAGACGGGATAGAACGCCGGCCAATGTTCGGCTCTTTCAACGAAGGGCAGAATGCCGCTCTTCGCACTCGGAGCCGTACTGTGCTCAGTACCCTCATCAGCACTCTGATCGGCATCCTGCTCGATATCGTGCTCCACGCTCTCTACAACGTGCGCTTCTTCGAAGCTACCGTGACGGTGAACGACGAAGTCGAGCAGCACGAAGATCGCGCAGGCCACCCAGAACACGTGGATCAATCGCTTGACGTTCTTCGGGTCATCCCAGAGATGTTGGCGTTCTTCGGCACTCATGGTGCACCTCCCGCGACTCCGGTGGTTGATGCAGCCAGACCGTCGACACCCGGCAGAAGCCGCGCCAGTTCAATGAACGGATCGGGGTAGACAAACAACGCCACACACAAAAGCGCCGTGATGACCAGCGGTACCGTGACCATCGGCGGAGCCTCGGCGAAGCCCTCGTGCCCGCCGTGGCCGTGATGACCATGTTCTTTGTCCGTATCAGGCGGCAGGAAGAAGGCCCGCACCGCGATCGGCAACAGGTACAAAATGTTGAGCAGCGAGCTCACCATCAGCACAACAACCACCAACAACCGGTCACTCGAAAGCGCCCCTTCAACCAGGAACCACTTGCTCCACGAGCCGGCAAGCGGTGGCACGCCAACAATCGAGAGCGACGCCACCAGAAAGGCGCCCATCGTGAATGGCATTCGTCGCCCCAGGCCCTGCATGTCTGGTATCTCGGTTTTGTGCGCCTTGACGTAGATCGCGCCGGCGCAGAAGAACAGGGTGATCTTGCCAACGGCGTGGGTCACGATGTGAAGTGCCCCGCCGAGAACCGAAGCGCTGGTCGCCAGAGCCGCCCCGAGCACGATGTAGGACAGCTGACTGATCGTCGAATAGGCCAGCCGGCGCTTGAGATTCTGCTGCCCCAGTGCAACCAGGGACGCCGCCAGAATCGTGAAGCAGGCAACCCACACCAGGAACCGTCCACCCAGGAAAGAGCCGCTACCGACCTCGGCAAGGGTGCCAACGCCGAAGACGTAGACCACGACCTTCATCACCGTGAAAACGCCGGCCTTGACCACCGCCACCGCATGCAGGAGCGCCGAGACCGGCGTTGGCGCGACCATGGCTGCTGGCAGCCAACGATGAAACGGCATGAGGGCCGCCTTGCCAATGCCAAAGGCGTAGAGGGCGAGCAACAGGGTGACCGCTGCGGGCGAGAGTTCACCAGCCTCTACGGCATCGCGCAGAATGCCGCCGGCACTGAACTCGAGGGTTCCCGCCCACTGCCAGGTGAGCGCGATCGCCAGCAACAAGAAGGCGATCGAGGTCGTCACTAGAATACCGAGGTAGGTGCGACCCGAGCGCATCGCCTGTTCCGTTCGGTGATGGGTGACCAACGGATAGGTCGAGAACGTCAGCACCTCATAGAACAAAAACAAGGTGAAGAGATTGCGCGCGAAGGCAATGCCGATGGCGGCAAAGATGGCGATGGCAAAACATACGAAGAAGCGCGTCTGGCCGGTCTCTTTGTGGGCGCGCATGTAGCCGAAGGCGTAGATCGAGGTGAGGATCCACAGCCCGCTGGCGACAATCGCGAAGATCATGCCCAGCGGCTCGGCGCGAAACGCCAGATCCCAGCCCTTCCAGACCGAAAACAGAACCGCCTCGGGTTCGGCGGCAGAACGCACCGCAGGCAGCACCTTGAGCACCGCCCAGAAAGTGGCCGCCGAGATGGCAACCGTTGTCGCATCGCGCAGGTTGGGGAGCTTGCCAACCAAAGCGACCAGGAAGGCGCCGGCAAGCGGCAGACCCAGCGACCACAAGAGCGCTTGTTCAGGAGTCATGGCATGCCTCCCAGGAGCCGTGCTGCGGCTTCGCTCGCCACGCTCGAGGTCAACGAGGCGTAGAGGCCGAAGAAGACGGTCGCACCAATCAGGGTCCAGGCGGGAATGAGCATCGAAAGCGGTGCCTTCGCCGCTCCCCCGTCGCCGTCAGGTTCGCGAAAATACATCGCCTCGATGACCCGCCAGATGTAGACCACCGCGAGCAGCGAGCTCAAGAGGATGAGCGCCGCCACCCACCACCAGCCGGCCTCGAGCGCCCCCACGACCAGGTACCACTTGCTCACGAAGCCCACCGTTCCCGGCACCCCGATCAGCGACAGGCCACCCACGACAAACGCCGCCGCCGTCCATGGCATGCGCTTGCCAAGGCCTTTGAGGTGCGCGAGGGTCGCGCCTCCCAACTGCGCGCCGATGATCGCCATCACCAGGAAGAGCCCGCTCTTCATCAGGCCATGGTTGAAGAGGTGAACGAGACCACCGGTCAGTCCGCTGGTTGTCGCCGTGGCCAGGCCGAGGGTCATGTAACCGACCTGCGCAATCGACGAGTAGGCCAGCATTCGTTTGATGTCGTTCTGGTAGATCGCCGCGAGCGATGCCACGAACATCGCCAGGAGCGAGAGCGGCAGGAGGAGCCAGTGCAGCCGCAGCACGTCGAAGACGAAGACGGCGCCAAACACCGTGAACAGAAACCGCAAGAGCACGTAGTACGACACCTTGGTCGCCGTGCCGGCCAGGAAGGCCGACACCTGCGATGGGGCGTAGCTGTAGGCGTTCGGTAGCCACTGATGGAGCGGGAAGACGGCGAGCTTGATCGACAGGCCAACGACCAGGAAGGCGAAGGCGACCTCGAGGGTGCGGCTGCCATAGAGCGTCGGCAGGAGCATCGCCAGGTCGCTCAGGTTGAGCGTGCCGGTCATCTGGTAGAGGCCGCCAATGCCGAGCAGCACGAACGTGCCGCCGAGCGTTCCCATGATCAGGTAGGAGAACGCGGCCATCAGCGAGCGCCTTCCCCGTCCCATGCTGATCAACGAGTACGACGCCAACGAAGAAATCTCGAGAAAGACGAAGGTGTTGAATGCGTCGGCGGTGGCGGTCATCCCGAGTAGCCCTGCCAGGCAAAGCAGGTACGCCGCATAGAACAAGTACTTGCGCTCGAAGGAAATGCGCGAGCCGCTACCGCGAGGGTCGAACAGCAGGACGACCGCAGCGATCAGGGTCACCACCACGAGCACGAAGGCGTTGGTGACCGTGATCCGGTACTCGATACCGAGGGGCGGTGGCCAGCCGCCCAACGCGTACGACCAGTCGCCGTCGGAACGAACGCGCTCGAGCAGCGTGAGCGCGACGCCAAAGCTCGCCCATGCCACACCCGTCGCCAGCCAACGCGCCATCACAGTGTTGCGCAAGAGCAGACACACCGGCGCTGCCAGGAGGGGAAGGACCACCTGGATGATGGGCAGGTGGTCGCTCACGCGACCTTCCGGTGGGGTTCTTCGAGATCGAGCTGGACGATCTCGTCTTCTTCAACGGTGCCGTATTCCTGGCGAATGCGCACAACGATCGCCAAGGCAAGCGCAGTCACCGCTACACCAACGACAATGGCGGTGAGCATCAAGACATGCGGCAGTGGGTTGGAGTACAAGACCTCGCCGTGGGCCGCTCCGTGATCGCCCTCGATGAGAATTGGCGCAGTTCCACCCTGCACCTTGCCCATCGCAACGTAGTAGAGAATCGCTGACGACTGGAAGATGTTGAGCCCCATCACCTTCTTGACCAGGTTGTCGCGCGCAACGACGGTGTAGACGCCCGTCATCATCAAGGCGATGATCACCCAGTAGATCCATAGGCCGGCGTTCATCGCGCAGCTCCCCTGCCACCGTCTCCACCGCCCTCGACCCGCCGGGCTGCACCAGCGAACAGTAAGAAGAGCAAGGAGATCGAGGATGCAACGGTGATCCCGACGCCGAGTTCAATGATAAAGATGCCCCAGTGCTGACCAAGACCAAACGGCAGAGCGTCGTAGTCGAGATAGGTGCCACCGCCCAACATCGCGACGACGCCGGTGCCACCGTAGAGCAGCGCACCCGCCGCCATCAGCCGCTCGAGAACCCGCGGCGGAACCGCTTGCGTGAGCGCCCGGAGGCCGAAGACCAGGGCATAGAGAATCAGGCCGGCCGCGAAGATCACCCCGGCCTGGAAGCCCCCGCCAGGCCCGAAGTCACCGTGGAACTGCACGTACAACCCGAACAGCAGGATGAACGGAATCATCAGGCGCGCCGAGAGGTTGGGAATCAACTTCTCGGGCATGCGCATCGGGCGGTGGCCCCGCTTGCCTTCATTGTTGTCGGGTAGCGGCGGCACTATCGACCCCTCTCGGGACTATCGTCGGGCCGTTCAGGGTCGAGGGAGCGCGGCAGCGGGCCCAGCAACATGAGAACACCGACTGCAGCCGTGACAATCACCAGAGTCTCGCCGAGGGTGTCGTAACCGCGATAGCTGCCGAGGACCGCGGTCACCACATTGGGAATGTGGATGTCCTCGTGCGTTCCCTCGATGTACTCGGGCGCTACGTGGTGATGAATCGGCGCATCCGGGTCGCCATAACTCGGCATGTCGAGCGTGCCGTAAACCAGCGCCCCGCCCATCAAGAGAACCACCACCAGCGGACGCAACCGGAAGGGCTGCTGGTTCTCGGTGCGCGCGGTGATCGACAACGTGCTGAGAATCAGAACGGTGGTGATGCCGGCACCCACCGCCGCCTCGGTGAACGCGACGTCAACCGCGTCCATCAAGGTGAAGAGCCCTGCCGATAGCAAACTGAAGATACCGGTCAACATGCCGGCGGCGAACAGATCTTTGAGCCGCGCCACCATCATCGCCATGACGAGAAGAAAGAGCGCCAGGGGTAGTTCGACAGGTACCGAGATGTCGCCCATCACGGCTCCCCCTCGCCCTGCGTCTTCTCGGAAGTTTCCAGGCCATACTCGACGACGCGACCGGGCTCAGAACTCTCCGGGTCGAAGCGAATGCCCTGTGCGTAGGCAGCCTTGGCAAGCGCATGGCTGGCGACAGGGGCCGTCATCCACAAGAACGCTAGAGCAATGAGCAACTTGGCCGCTTCCTGTGACGGACCGGCGTAGAAGGTCAAACCGAGCAGGGTGAAGCCAGCCCCGAAGGTATCTGTGACTCCGGCCGCGTGGATGCGAGAGTAGAAGTCAGGCATGCGAACGATGCCAATGGCGCCGATGACGCAGAACGAGGCACCGATCAGCAAGAACACGTGGCCAGCGATCTCGAAGAAGGCACTCATCTGTTGCTCTCCCGCTCCGCCGCTATGCGCCGACCCGAACGGCGGTCGTCGAACGAAAGGTTGCCGAACCGTGAGAAGCGCAACACCGCAATCACGCCGATGAAATTCATCAGGGCGTAGACCAGCGCCAGGTCGAGAAAGTCGGGCCGCCCGGTCAGAAAGCCGACGATCGCAATCAAGAGCACTGTTTTGGTGCCGAACATGTTGAGCGCCACGATGCGGTCGAACGCGCTTGGGCCCGCACTCGCCCGCACCAGGGCCAGTGCCATGGTCACCACCACGCCGACGATCGCCGAAACCAGGATCATGAGCTCGACGCTCCGGGCGTGCCGCCCTCGAGGCGAACGACGGCGCGATTGAACTCGCCGTTGATCACCGACTCTTCGGAGATCGGCCCGAGCGCGTGCACCAGAAGCTCGCCGTTTCTAAGGTCGAGGGTGAGGGTGCCGGGGGTCAACGTAATCGAATTCGCCAGCGTCACCTGTGCCCAGCTCGAGCGCGGAGCTGCTCTAAGGCGCAAGAGGCGCGGCGACATCGGCATCTTGGGGTCGAGACACAAGCGCGCCACCCGAATGTTCGACCGGGTCAGTTTGGCGAGAAAGAAGAACAGGTAGGCCGGCACTCGCGTCAAGAGACCGAAGCCAGGGGCCACGTTGCCGTCTGGAAGATCTTCTGCAAGACGATCCATGCGGCGCACCAACCAGGCCACGGAGAGGCACGACAGCGCACCGAGCACGGGCAGCTGCGGATGATGCAGGCTCAGTGTCCCCGACCACAGAGCCCAGGCAAGAGCCAGAAAGAGAAGAATCGGGTAGGTGCGCAACGGATCTCCGGATGGAACGCGCGAGGTCGCAACGAGCCACGGCACAACAAGCGTCGCGACGAACCGCGACGCGAACCACAGGCGCGACGAGAGCACAGTCGACCGTTGCCCGGTTCGCACGAATGTGCAACGGGCGACGACCCAACAACCAACAAGGAAAGTGACGGCAATATACCCCACCGATCTTCCTGCCAAGGCCCCCTCACAGACGTCCCGGAACCCCACCAGGGAGCAAGCGAAAGAGCGTCGTCACCGAAGATGCGTCCTACGAACCGCCCGGGAAACGGCACTGCAGGGGACTCCTGTACGAGGGAATCCATCCACTCTCGGCCTGGCCCCGTTTTCGATTCTCGGAAACGCCGGATTCGTCCGCTCACACAAGCGCGGTCTCGGTATCGTCGATCGACCGTTTCCTTGATTGTCGCGCCGCCTCTCCGCGTTCGGCCTCTACTCTCTGGAGATCTGCAGCAATGCCCTTCTTCTCACCGACTCGCCCGCATCGTTTCTTCCTGTCTGCCGTCGCCGCCGGTCTCCTGGTGGGAGGCTGCACGACCACCTCTCCATCGCCGTTGCTCGCCCAGGCTTCCGCACCAGAGCGCGCAACAGGGGCAACGCTCCTGTTCAGTGAGTACCTCGAGGGGTCCTCGTTCGACAAGGCCGTCGAGATCTGGAACGCCAGCGCGGAGAGCGTCGACCTCGCAGCGGGCGAAGTCGAAGTCGTGATCTACCGCAACGGTGACACCGCGATCGATCGTCGCATCGCACTCAGTGGCACGCTGGCAGCGGGTGCTACCCACGTCGTGGTGAATGCGCGAGCCAGTGCAGCGCTGCGCAGTCGTGCGCAAACCGAAACCAACTCGCTCGATTTCAACGGCGACGATGCCGTCGCACTCCTCGCTGGGGGCATGATTGTCGACGGCCTCGGCGAGATCGGCTTCGACCCCGGTAGCGAGTGGGGCACAGGTGATGTGACCACCCGCGATCACGGTCTGGTGCGCCGGCCCGAGGTCTGCACCGGGACAACGGACCTCACGCACGACTTCGACCCCAGCGTCGAGTGGATTGGGGGACCACCCGATGACTTTACGGGCTTCTCTTCCCACACTGCCGACTGTGCACCGGGCACACCGCGCCTGACTGAGATCTGGCAGATCCAGGGTCCCGGCGACGCCTCGCCGCTGGTAGGTGAACGCATCATCACCACCGGAAATGTCGTCACTGCCGTCGCCAGCGACGGCTTCGCGATGCAGACCCCGGCCGCCTTCTCCGACAACGACAGCCGCACTTCAGACGGCATCTGGGTCTACACCGGCGGTGCACCCGGAGTCGAGATCGGTGACGAGGTCGAAGTCTCCGGCACGGTTCTGGAGTACTTCGACTTCACCGAGCTCTCGGACAACCCCGAGGTCACCGTCACCGGCAGTGCGGCGCTTCCTCCAGCAGTGACGCTCTCCGAAGACCTGCCCTCCTCGGACCCCGCAACTTCGAGTTGTTCCGGGGCTTCGGGCCTCGAGTGCCTCGAGGGCATGAGGGTGATCCTCGAAGAGGCGGTCGTCGCCTCGGCCAGTCAGAGCTTCTCTTCCGACCCGATCGCCGAAGCGGTCATCAGTGTTGGCGAGCGCCTGTTCCGCGAGCCCGGACTCCCCTGGCCCGGCAACGACGACTTCCCGGAGGTGCCGGTCTGGGACGGCAACCCGGAGGGGTTCGAGCTCGACCCCGATCGCCTGGGCCTTCCCAACCGGCTTTTGTTCGGCGGCACGCGACTCAGTGCCCAGGGCGTGATCGGCTTTGAGTTCGGCGACTGGGAGCTGTGGCCGTCCGCCCTCGACGTCGAGGAGCGCCTACTCCCAAAGCCAGTGTCTCGCTACGGCCGCCTCACGATCACCGTCGGCAGCGCCAACCTCGAGCGTTTGTTCGACGACATCGACGATCCTGAAGACGATCCCGTTCCGTCGCCCGAGGACTATCTGGCGAGGCTGCAGAAGATCGCCCGCTACGTCATCTCGTCGTTGCGCAGTCCGCACATTCTCGCCGTGCAGGAGGTTGAGAATCTCGGTGTGTTACAGGACCTGGCGCAGGAGATTCGGCTCTTGGATGGTCCTTCGTACGTGCCCCTTCTCATCGAAGGCAACGACCGCGGCGGCATCGATGTCGGCTACCTCGTGCGCGCGCCAGTGACAGTCAACGAACTGACGCAGTTGGGCGCCAACGAGGTTCTCGACTTTGACGATTCGCTCCTCCACGACCGGCCTCCTCTGTTGCTCGAGACCAGCGTTCCGGATGGCGAAGATATCGCCGTGCTCAACCTTCACCTACGCTCGCTCGGCGGAATCGACAGTGCACAGAACGGCGAGCGCGTGCGGCAGAAGCGCCTCGCGCAGGCCGAGTCGGTCGCCCGCATGGTCCAGTCCTGGCAGAGCGAACATCCCGACGGAAGCCTCCTGGTCATCGGCGACTGGAACGCGTACCCGTGGAGCGACGGCTACGTCGACGTGGTTGGACACATCAAGGGATCCTTCGACCCATCGGCCGCGATGCTCTCGGGTGCCGACCTGGTCTCTCCGGACCTGGTGCCGGTGCGTACCTCACGAGACCCGAGCGAGCTCTACAGCTTCGTCTTTCGCGGCAACGCCCAGGTTCTCGACCAGGCCCTGGTCACCAGCGCTGGCCGGCAACGCATCTTGGGAGCGAGCTACGCTCGGGGTAACGCCGACGCGCCCGCCGAGCTCCGCGACGACTGGCAGTCGCCCCTCCGGGTCTCCGACCACGACGGCCTGGTGGTGCGCCTGAGGCGGAATCATCCTCTGTTCTCAGACGACTTCGAAGCCGGCCTGGCGACCTGGGCGGCGGCGTGGTTCGGGCACTAGCGGCGTTTCTTGAGCGCCGAGGCGGCTGATATCATCACCGGCCGAGGGGTAGAGAGCCCTAAACCCTTGCGACCCAACTCGCCCACCAGCACCCGGTGACCCGCAGAAGTGGCTGAACGACTCAAGACCGAAGAAGAAACCGTCCTGCTCCTGATTCAGGGCCGGATGCGCCCGTACGCCGCGGCCGCCTACCAGGCCTACGTTGAGGGAACGAGTCGTCTGATCGCCAAGTACCGGGGCGAGGTGGTTACTTCGGGCGGCGGCATCGACAGTGAATTCACCACCGACGACTACCCGGTCAATGCGGTCATTCGCTTCCCGTCGCTCGCCGAAGCCGAGGGCTATCTTTCCGACCCGCTCTATCAGAAGGTCGACACCACCTATCGCGACGCGGCCTACGACCAGTTGCACACCAGCCTGGTCGCTCCGGTTCCCGACCGTACCCGCTGAGCGGTATCGCCGGCAGGCTTAGGACGCGTTGGGCGTGACCTCGATGTCCTCGAGCACGACCGTCGAGAGAAGCTTCATCTCGGAGGCTACGAACTCCGGCGTGATCTGATCGACGCTCAGCCCAGAGCCGTCGAGAGCGTAGTTCGGCTGATCGAAGAACAGCACCCCACCAACGCGACGGTAGTTCACGAGCGGCCGATAGCGCAGCCCACCCGAAAAGCTGTAGGCGAACGCCTCGAGCCGGGCGGTCTCGGGGTCGAACCAGTAGGCGTAGGCGTCGTCGGAGCGCTCGCTGGTGCCTGCCGTGAAGGTGACCTTGACGCGCTGTAGCTCGCGACCGTCCCAGGTCTCGAGACCCTGATCTTCCTTCCAGGTGTTGCCGTCGTTCAGGCGCAGCGGCAGGAACGGAAAGTAGATTCGGGACGCGACAGCGGTTTGCACCGCGGCGCGCGCTTCATCATCGAGCACCAACGGCTGCCCGGCTTCCGTACGCTCTAGAACGTCGCTGCCATCCCGGTTGGTGTGGCGCCAGGTCGTACCCTCACCGGGAGGACCCTTGTGCACCCGATAGTCGAAGAGCCCACCGTCGTTCCAGGCTTCGACCTTGAACGCGCCACTCTTGGAAGCGATCACGAAATCGATCTGCGAGTGCTGGTAGACGTCACCACCGTGAAAGGCGATCGAACGGGTCACGATGGGGAGGTCGAGCGTCTTGCCGTTCGCAGTCGCCTCGCTGGCGCTACTCGCTGAGGCCTCCTCCACCGTCGCCGTCTGCTCCTGGGCTTCAGGGGCGGAACAACCCGCGGTGACCAGCACCAGTGCAACAACCGCCAGGACAGATTCGCGGACTTTCATTGGAGACCTCCGTAGGGGGATTGGGGACATTCACCACTATGGTAGCGCTCGGGAGCGTTACGGCTCGCTGTTGGCCATGTAAGACTCCAGGCGGAGAATCCGCCGTTGCGTGTGGCGCGGCATGACCAGGAGATCCCTTGCGGCGATTTGCCGTTTCTACGCAGCCGGACCTCTGACCGGTTCATCGGAAAGCCGTTTCGAAACAAGAGAGAATCCCTCGCTGGCCCCCGCATCGCCCGACAGAACGGTCAATGAACAATCAATCGACCTGGAAGACACTCGCGCGAGAGCCGGCTGACGCTCTGCGGCGCGCAGTTCTCGGGCTCTTCCGTGACCGCGCCTTCGATCGCGCGGCGCAGCTCGCCTTCTGGGCCATGTTGGGATTCATCCCTCTCCTCATCGCAACCTTCGCGGTTTTCGGACGACTGGTCAGTCGCCGCGTCACGTTCAGGCGCGAGCTCCTCTCCTACCTCGAAAGGGTTGCACCGAGCGACGGCGCCTTCGAACTGGTGCGCTCGGTTCTCGAAGAGATCCAGGCGGCAGGATCGGGCTCATTCTCCTTTGGTCTCCTGTTCGCGGTCTGGATCGGTTCAGCAATGGTGGCGCAGATCCAGCGCGCCATCGACCAGGCCTTCGGCAGCAGCCGTCAGGAGACCTGGTTCCGCCGCCTGACCGCCATCCCGTTCTCGATCGTGGTCCTGGTGCCCCTCGTCCTGGCAACGGTCCTCTTGTTCTACGGCCGACTGGCGGGCGCTTCAATGGCCGAGCAGCTGGGTCTGGGCGACGCGTTCTCGACCTCGTTTGCCCTCCTCTACTGGCCGGTGGTTCTGGCCTCGGCTGTTTTGAGCTTCGACCTGACGATGAACTCTGCACCGTCGATGCTGCGGCGAAGAAAGCAGTGGATCTCACCCGGGGCGGTGCTGGCACTCGCGCTGTGGGTGGCCGTGTCGTTCGGCTTCGCGCGCTACCTCGAGACGGTTCCTACCTATTCGGCCTTCTACGGCTCGCTCGGCGCCGTCATCGTGCTCCTCTTGTGGTTCTTTCTCTCCGGCCTGGCGCTGTTGGTCGGCATCCACCTCAATGTGGCGCTTCTAAACGGCGGGGACGACGAAACCGCTGAAGATGCTCTCTAGGTCATGCGCACCAGCAGATAGCCAACCAGGACGATCAGGAACACCACGACGGCGAGAGCCACCGCCCACCAGGGGCCCTCTCGGCGCCTGGCCGAAGTGTCCTTCGTGGCCGCCGCCTCGGCGGACATCCCGTCGGACGGCGTGACCGCTCCCTTCAGCGCGTCGGCGTAAGCGTCGCGAATGCGACGCAGCTCGGCGAGGACCTCCTCGGCACTCTCATAGCGTTGTTCCTTATCGCGCTCCAGTAACTTCATCACCAGCCGCTCGAGCGCCGGCACGACACCGCCGACGATCTCGCCGATCGCCCGGGGCCTTCGCGTATCGAGGGGTAGGCCGTCGGGGCCCACTTCGAAGGGGACACGGTCGGTGAGCATCTGGTAGAGCACGGCGCCGAGCGAGAACAAGTCGGCACGCTGATCGGCCGCCGAACCCTGAAGCTGCTCGGGGGCCGAGTAGCCAGCACTACCGAGAACCACCCCAAAACGGGATTCGAAGATTGGGGTCTGGTCGACTTCCTCAGGCGTTCGCGTCACCGGCTTGGCGAGGCCGAAGTCGAGGATCTTCACCTCTCCCGAGCTCGAAACCTTGATGTTCGACGGCTTGAGGTCACGATGTATGACGCCGGCCGCATGCGCCGCCGCAAGGGCGGCGGCCAGCTGGATGCCGATGTCGACGACCTCACGCTGCTCGAAGCCGTGTATCGAACGCTGCTGAAGGTCACGACCCGGCACGAACTCCATCGCCATGAAGAGCGTCGCCCCGCCCTCGGGCAGCATCACCTCGCCATGGTCGAGCAGGCCGGCGATTCCCGGATGGTCGAGCCGCTTCAAGACCTTGGCCTCACGCACGAAACGCCCCTTGCGTTCTTCGTCCATCCGCAGGTGGGGATGCAGGAGCTTGAGCGCCACGTCGCACTCGGCTTCGCGATCGAAAGCCTTGTAGACCACTCCCATGCCGCCCTCGCCCAGCTTCTGTTGGATCCGGTACTTGCCGACGCGCCTCATGACGGCTGAAATCGTACCCGCCCGGTGGCTGCGCTGCTTTCCTGGAGCGGCTCGCTACGCCTCAGAAACGCTGGCCAGGGCGGTTACCGCTCCGCCACGTTGGGCCTCAAAGCGCTCGAGCATCTCGGCGGCAGCGGACTCGGCCTCTTCCCCGGCGGCCGCCCGGTCATCGATGATCAACAGCAGGTCGCCAGCCGCGACCCGGTGGTCGAGCGGGCTCGGCAGGCGACGGCGCCCGAGACGACCTTCGATCAGGACCCCAGCAACTGTCGCCAGAATGATGCCGAGTGCGATTCCCTCGTAGGTCACCACCGCGGACGGCGGTCCCGAGATGGTTGGCATGTCGCCGGTTACCAGCCCGTAGGACGTCGACGAGAGGTAGACCAGCCCATAGGCGGTCAAACCGCCGACCAGAGCGCCAACGAGTGACCAGAGCAGGATCCGTTGGGGCGGTTCGGAAAGTGGCAGATCCTCGACTGGCGTCGAACTGCGGACCGCAAGTCGGGTTTCTGAAACTCCGGCCTCTCTCAGATCGCCAATTGCCTGGCGGAGCGCCTCTTCAGACGCGAAGGTGACGTGCACGCTCATGCGCGCTCCCCCACTGCTTCGTCATGGAGTGTCGTGGGTTCGTGTTCCTGCCGGTGTTCGGCGATGATCTTCGCTACCTCGCGCTCGCGATGGTCCAGGCCTTCGCGAATCTCCCAGATCGAGATGATCGGGGCGAGCTGGGTGAAGGTGAAGTAGAGGAACAGGAAAAGGCCCACCGAACCCAGAAGAATGCCGAGCTCGACCGGTGACGGCGTGTAGTGGCCTTCGAGATAGGGCAGGCGCGGCGTCGACAGGGCAGGCACCACGATCAGGTAGCGCTCGAGCCACATGCCAATCAACACCGAAAAGCCCACGATCGAGACTCCAAGCGGCTGCCGACCGCGCCGGAACGGCAGGATGGCCAGCGGCACGATCATGTTGCAAAACACCATCAGCCAGAACCAGCGCCCGAACGGGCCGTCGATGAGACTGTGGTGCACCGCGATCTCGGCGGTGTCGCCGGCGTACCAGGTGGTGAGGTGTTCGGCAAAGGTGAAGTATCCCCAAAGCAGGGTCATTGCCACGAACAAGAGAGCCAAGTTGGAAAACACCCGATCGGTCAGCCACTCCCTGAGACCCAGGCCACGCCGCAGAAGCGCCATCGCCAGCAAGAGGACGGCGAGCCCAGAGTAGATCGCGCCAACCACGAAGTAGGGCCCGAAGATGGTGCTCTTCCACCCCGGGACCCGAGTCATCGCGAAGTCCCACGAAACGATCGTGTGAACCGAAACGGCGACCGGGATGATCACGATCGCCAGTACTTTGATGCCCGCCTCGAGCGCCCGCCACTGGCGCTGCGTACCTTCCCAGCCCAATGACACGAGCGCGTAGAAACGACGGAAGCGCCCACCCTCGCGATCACGCAGGATCGCCATGTCGGGCAGCAGCGGCAACAACAAGTAGAGAACGCTGCCCGTCAGGTAGGTGGTGATCGCCACCAGATCCCACATCAATGGGCTACGGAAATTCGGCCATAGATGGCGTGCGTTCGGGTACGGCAGCATGTAGTAGAAGAGGCCTACACGACCCAGATGAATGAGCGGAAAGAGGCCGCCGATAGCGAGCGCGAAAACGGTGATCGCCTCTGCGCAGCGGGTCACCGGCCGTCGCCACTCGGCGCCGGTGACGCGCAGAATGGCCGAAATCAACGTTCCGGCGTGGCTAATGCCGATCCAGAAGACGAAGTTGATGATGTAGAAGCCCCAGAACACCGGCCGGTTGATTCCAGCAACACCGATGCCTTCCTTGACCTGATAGCCCCAGGAGCCGAAAAGAACGAGCACCAGAAGCCCGGAGATCAAACTGCCGAGCATCAACATCGGGCGCGGCCGGGCCAAACGCTCGATCAGCACACCGTCGAGGGCACGGGCTTCGCGGGCAGTCGGTTCAGAGGAAGCTGCGGACGAGCCGCTCATGTTTTCTCACCCCCGAGGCGAGTGAGCTTTAGCGGTGACGTGTCCGTCGCGGGCGCCGCCTCATGGGCTGCGTCGTCGCCCACGAATGCCGCAATCACGTCTTCGGCCTCGCCTTCGATCCAGCTGCGCGGCTTGAGATAGGTCACCGCCGGTTGGGTTCCAAGGCCTTCCAGCAGGCGATGGGCGCGCGGTGAACGGGCGTGCGCGGAGACCCTGGAATCCGGGTCGTCGAGGTCACCGAACACAATCGCCTCGGTTGGGCACGACTGTGCACAGGCGGTGGTGATCTCACCGTCTTCGATCTCGCGTTCCTCGGCGCGCGCTACCCGCCGGGCGTCGTGAATGCGCTGCACGCAGAAGGTGCACTTCTCCATCACGCCGGTGGCGCGCTTGCTGACATCGGGGTTGAGTTGGCGATCGAGCGGCTCTGGAAACTCGGGCTCGAACCAATTGAACACACGCGTCGTGTAAGGACAATTGTTGGCGCAGAACCGTGTCCCCACGCAGCGCGAATACACCATCGCGTTCAGGCCTTCGGGGTTGTGGTACGTCGCGTACACCGGGCACACGGGCTCGCAAGGCGCCGCCCCGCACTGCTGGCAGAGAACCGGCACGAAATGCGCCTTGACGTTGGGAAACTCGCCCTGCCAGTAGCGCTCGATGCGTAGCCAATGCATGGTCCGGCCCCTGGCCGCCCCTTCGGCACCGACCGTCGGCACGTTGTTCTCCGAAGAACACGCCACCACGCAGGCCTCACAACCCGTGCAACGTTCGATGTCGATCGACATCCCCCAGCGCGTCACGAGGCCCCTCCTTCGTGGTGGTCGTTGGGTGCGTGGCCGGTCAACGGCTCATGGGGAGCCCAGCCGGCCGGAATGCGCTCGGGTTCGCGTAGGCCGCGACCGAGTTGGATCATGCGCCCACCTGAACCTCTGCCGCGGTGCTCGCCACCGGCGATCGCTTCGACAGCAACTGAGGTACCGCCTGAGGCAATGGCACGGGTTCCAGACACGAGACGCGCCGGGTCGAGCAGTGCGTTGGCAGCCAGTCCGCGCTCGCCATAGCCACGCTCGAAACCGACCGGAACCGCGATCGTCCCCGGTCGCGCTGCCGGCGTGATCACGGCCGCCACGTCCGCCGTGGCGGCTGCCGTCGACAGGCGTACCAGGTCCCCGTTGTGGATCCCTCGTTCGGCCGCGTCAGCCGGCGAGATCTCTGCCCAGGCACCCCAGGTCACAGCCGAGAGAGGATCGGGCAGCTCGAAGAGCCAGGGGGTGGCGACGCCCGGGCGCGCTTTGACGCTCTCGAACAAGATCAGTTCCAGATCCACGGGGGAGGCCTTCTGGCCTGCCGGATCTCGCGGGTCCCAGGTCGATGCGGACGCACCGGCTGACGCGTCCTCGTTGGACTCTCGAGCGCCCGGCTCTCTGGCAGCGCGTGCGAGCTGGCCGCTCTCGAAGGCGTCGTCGATCGCGCGCCGCGCCGCCCGGCCGGACACCCCGAGCTGCCCGCCAACGACCTCCCGGTAGGCGTCTTCGGTTGACTCCCAGAGCCCTTCGGCTGCTGCTGCTGCTTCGGCGGAGGTCGCAGCACCGAGGGTACTCACCAGCGCCAGTGCGATATCGCCGGGATGGCGTGCCTCGCCGCGTGCCTTGATGGCCGGCTCCGCGAGAACCAGGCCCGCGCCCGGAGCCGCCGGCTGCGGCAGAACGGCCTGCAGGCGCTCGAGTCCCACCTGCGCCGGAAGCACGAAGTCGGCGAGCTCGGTGGTGAGGTTGGTCTGGCCAGCGATCGCGATCACCAGCTCGGCGCCTTCGAGGGCTGGCCGCAACGAGGGTGTGTAGGCCAGCGCATCGACCTCGCTGATGATCGCTGCCTGCGTCTCTGGCGCGAGCGTCGGACCCGCCGCGGGCGGCGAGGCGCCGGCAACACCGAGAGTAAGCGGCGCCCGGTCTTCGCCGGGTGCCGGCTCGAGCGCCCCGAGCAAGCGCGCCAACGCCAGGCCCGCGACAACCGTCGCTGCCCCGTCAGGACCCTCGGCCGCCGCACCACCGGTGACAACCAGCGCCTTTCTGGCCGCCAACATTTCTTTCTCGACCCGCGCCAGGGTGGGCTCCGAAAGACCAGAGCGTTCCGCTACCGCGGCACGCGAGAGGTCGAGCGCGCTGGTCGGGGGGGTGCTCGGGAACAACGCCCGGTAGGCCGCTACCCGCTCTTCGGAAGCGCCGCCTCTCTCGATCACTGCTTCGGCCAGGGCGCGCACCAAGACGCCCTCACTTCCGGGCCGGATCGGCAGCCATAGGTCTGATTTGGCCGCGGTGAGCGAGTGGCGCGCCTCAGCCTGGATCAAACGACCGCGGCGGCCCGCACGACCGGCGACCAGGTTTGCGTAGCCTGCTGCCATCGCCACCGGACTGCGCCAGGCGTCGAGAAAAGGCGCGCCGACTCCGAGCACCCAGTCTGCCGCCCCCAGGTCGTAGGTCACCAGACTCGCACGACCGAAAACGATCTCTGCCGCCCGGCGTTCGACGGCAGCCGACACCGGCTCGACGACCTCGGGTGCCTGGGCTCCCAGGGCTTCGGCAACACGTTGCCAGAGCATTGCCAACGGACCATCGGCGCGCGCGGTGAGAATCGCCATTGCGCTGCGATCGATGCTTGCCAGCCGTTCGCCGATATCAGCCAGCGCTTCCTCCCAGCTCACCTCTTCGAGAGGAGAAGAGCGATCGCCGCTGCGCCTCATCGGCACGAGCGGGCGTTCCGGGTGGTAGAGCTCCTGGAGGGCGGAGTGCCCGAGTGCACACACGCCTCCTTTTCCCGTTGCGCTGTCGGGATCTCCCTCGAGCTTTCGCACATCGCCGTCCACCACCCGCGCTGTGACACCACAACTCGCCGGGCACTGACGGCAGACACTCTTCTTCCACACCGACGCTCCCGGCAAAGTGCTGGTGCGCTGCACCGCCTGCTCGAGGTAGAGGACCTCACGTTCCTTGCAGCCTGCCAGGAGGGCAGCGCCGGCGGCGGCGGACCCACCCAGAAGCAGACGGCGCGAAACGCCTGGCGCCTCCTCGAGAGGGGTCTTGCGGTCGCGGTGTTTTGATTCAGACATGTCGGTACGGGGTAAGGTCTTCGTGATCACGCGTTCAAGCATCAGTAGTGGCAGGTCAAGCAGTCGTCGCTGGCGGAGCGTTCGCGGTGGCAATCGACACACCACCCCATGTCGGCGACGTTGCGCTGCGCGACCGCAACGCTCATCGACGCGACGTCGCCATGGCACTCCGCGCACCCGACACCGGCGACGGCGTGCGCACCGTGATGGAAGTGCGCCATTGCGTCCGCGCCGATGTCATGCACCTTGATCCACTGAATCGGTGTCTTGGTCTCCCAGGCTTCGAGGACCTTGATGACCTCGGGGTGGTCCTGGAGGATGCGTCGGTGGCAGGCCGCGCACGCGGCGACGCCGGGCAAACCGGCCCGTTTGACGGTCTCGGCACCGCGGTGGCAGCGCACACACTCGATCTCGGCCTCGGCATGGGCCGTATGATCGAACTGGATGGGCTGATCGACCGGAGCGGGGGCTCCCTGAGCCGGACCACATGCCGCACCGAGGAGCGCAACCAGCAGGCACAAACCGAGAAGCGTCACTCGATGACCCAGGACTTTTGGCAGCGAATCGACAACGGAAGCCCCAGGGGCTACTGGGAAGAAGTTGCCACCAGGGTGCGCAACCAGATCGCCATGCGCCTGGTGCGCGAGCTCGCCGGCTACCCTGCGGGCGCGACGGCCGTCCTCGGCAGAGCGACCGGTTTTCTCCGCCAGCGCCTTGCGGCCGACCGTCCGAGCGATTCTCGGGTTCTGGCCTGGACTTCGGCGGGCGACTTCGTCGAGGACCGGCTGAGGGGAAAGGCGCGAGAGACGGCCTTTCGGCACGTCGTGTGCTTCGAGGCGCTCGAGGACCTCGAGCACGGCGAGTGGGCGGAGCTCCTCGAGCTGCTCTGCGAACAGCCACCGGGAACCCTGTGGGTGGCAGCTCGCCATCCGCACGCCGGCCGCGGCGTGATCGAGGCTCTCCTGCCTCCCCCACTCTGCAGCATCCTCGACCCCGTGCATTTCCTCCGCTCCCTCCATACCCAGACACCTCTCCGACTCGACCGGCGAGAAGAGCAGTCGTCGCGGGGCTACGCGATGCGCCTCGACATCCTGCTCGACGCTGGTCCTGCCGGAGAAGCCGGCAGCTAGCCGTACCAGCGGCACTCCAGACGGCGCGCCGCGCTCTTGGACCCTTTCGGATTGGAGACCTGTTCTATCACCATCGCCGCCGGGGGCCCAACGGTTGCTGCGACCGGCTGGCAGGCGGGAGACTCTCGGGTAATCTCTAGCAGAACCTGCCGACGAGGAAACACCTATGTACCAGAGCATTCAGTACCGGGTCGATGAACCCATCGCCACCATAACCCTGGACCGCCCCGAGCAGCTCAACGCCCTCACCGGGCCCATGCTGCTCGAACTCCAACACGCCTTCGGGCGTGCCGAGGCGGATCCGGCCGTGGTCGGAATCCTGCTCACCGGCTCGGGGCGCGGCTTCTGCGCCGGCGCCGACATGAAGATGCTCCAGGACATTGGCGACGGGAAAGAGCGTGACCAGGCGACGGCGCTCGGCGACATCGAGCGGCCGGGCGTTGACCTCGGCGATGACTTCGCGCACGGCTACGCCTACCTGTTGACGATCAAGAAGCCGATCCTGGCGGCCATCAACGGACCCTGCGCTGGACTGGGCTTTGCCATCGCCATGCTGTGTGACATGCGCTACAGCTCCAACCGCGCCGTCTTCACCTCGGCCTTTGCCAACCGCGGTCTCATTGCCGAGCACGGAACCAGCTGGATCCTGCCGCGTCTGGTGGGCCCGGCGCACGCCCTCGACATTCTGTGGAGCGGTCGCAAGTTCGACGCCACCGAAGCAGAGCGCATCGGGGTCGTCAACCGCGTGCTGCCGCACGAGGAGCTCCTCGGGGCGGCGCGTGGCTATCTCGAAATGCTGGCCGAACGCTCGGCTCCACGCTCCCTGATGATCATGAAGCAGCAGGTCTACAAGCACCTCATCAAGAGTCTCGGCGAGAGCTACCTCGAGTCCGAGGAATTGATGCGCGAAAGCCTCGAGCGAGATGATTTCAAGGAGGGCGTCAAGTCTTTCCTCGAGCGTCGCGCGCCCGAGTTCACGCGCGTGTCGTAGCCCGGGGAGCGCCGGTCGCCGGCGCGCGAGATGGACGTTTGACCCGTTCCCCACTCCTGCCCCTGGTGCGGCGCAGCGGGCGAGACCCTCACCGACCCGTCGGGGGCACGGTCGCGGAGCTACGTCGAGGACTGTTGGGTTTGCTGCCGCCCGATTCGCTGCCACGTGACCTGGGCGAGTGACACCGCGCACGGCGTTGAACACGACGATGGGCGCGCCAGCAGAAGAAGCCCGCGGGTCAACGTCGAAGCCGAAGAGTGATCCCATCGAGCCCGCAAGCGGTAGCTGCGCTATAGTCTCGCTCAGAATTTTTGAATACTCAAAATATCTGAGAGCCCTGAAACAGAGCCATGCGATCGCCGGTCCAGAAACGAAACCAAGCCGTCCTCCTCGCCGTCTTCCAGGCCATTCTCCTGGCGCTGTTCGCCAGCCCATCGGTGGCCGGGGCTCGGAATGCACTCGGAAACGAACCGCCAGCGGAACTGGTTACCGACCGTCCCGACCAGACTGAGTCGGCGGCGGTCGTCGGCAAAGGCTCGACCCAGATCGAGACTGGTTGGCTCCTCACCCACAGCGACCGCTCGGGGGAGGAGACCGACACGCAGGAGATCCCCGGCACCCTGGTTCGCATCGGGGTGAGCCGACGAGTCGAGCTGCGCCTGGGCTGGGCCGGACAGATCGACTTCGAGTCTGACGTGCGCGGGCCGACCGGTCGGCGCTCTCGAAGCTCAGGATCGGGCGATGCCAGCCTGGGAGTGAAGGTGCGACTGGTCGACGAACGCGGTAGACGGCCCGAGATCGCGGTTCTGGCTGGAACTTCATTGCCAGTCGGAAGTCGGGACTTCAGCACTCACCGCGAAGACCCGTCGTTTCGTTTCTCGCTCGCCCACACGCTCTCCGAATCGGTCAGTCTGGGCTACAACCTCGGCCTCGAGTGGGAGTCGACCCGGCAAGCGGACGGCGGTTTCTCGACCACTTCGCGGGGGATCTACACCGTCGCTCTCGGCTTCGGTATCACCGACCGCCTCGGGGCTTTTGTCGAGGTCTTCGGTGATGTCGCAGCGAGCGCTCGGGGCGGGCCAGCTCACCTGGCCGACGGCGGCTTCACCTACCTCCTGCGCGACAACCTGCAACTCGACATTGCCGCGGGCGTCGGTTTGAACGACCGCGCCGACGACTGGTTCGTGGGGCTGGGCCTCACGCTTCGACTACCGCGCTAGGCGCAAGGTCTACTCGGGGACCGCACGGCCCCAGAAAACCAGTCCGCCTTCGAAGTTCGAAGCGAAGAGAGCGTCGCGCTGGTCGAGGTGCACGGTCAGCGGGATCGAATCCCAGAAGAGTTCCTCGTCGCTGGTGCGCTCGAAGACGGCAACCAACGCCGCCGGTCGACCGTCGAGGAGCTCGGCAGGAACGTCCAGATCGAGAGTCGTGTCGTCACCGCTCTGCATGCCGGCAACGAAGGCACCGTAGTTCTCACCCAGGAGCCCGTAGAGCTCATCACCGAGCTGCAAGTAGACGTCTTCGAGGACACCGCCGGCTGCTGGAGCACGCGTTCCCACCTCGAGCACCATTTCGAGAATCCCACCCGACGCCCGAGAAGCGCGCCGCCTCATGCGACACGGAACGCAGGGCTCGCTCCCCGGAGTCGGCTGGTTCGAAGCCAGGGTCAACTGAGGTCGTGCCGGGGGAAGTGTGATGGCGAGCGGCTCAGAAAGAGCAAGCGCGTACCCGCCGTCGTAGGTTTCGGCATCGAAAGGCGCGCGATCGAGGCCGATGGCGACCCGGAGCACACGGTCGATGTGTTCGAAGTTCGAATCCATGTAGGGCACACCGTCTGCCGCAAGAAAGAAGTCACCGGGGCCGAGGGCAATCGAAATGAGGTCAGGATCATCGGCGCGCAGGGTTGCTAGTGCACCCGGGTGGGCGTTCTCCCATTCGAACAGCCAACCGCTGAGGAAGGCGGTAGCAAAGGATGACCCGGGAGGGATCACGAGGTTCACGACTCCCTCTTCCTCGAACTCTTCGAGGGTCTCGCGAATCAGGCCATGGCCGGGAAAGAGGGCGTCGTAGCCAGCGGGCGTAGCGTCTTCGGGCGCCACGTTTCCGGTCGGCCAGAAACGTCGGAGATCGAGGTTGCCCACCGCGATCGTGGAAGGGTCCGAAGCCGGAAAGAGAAGCTCGCCGTGGTTGCCGGCGGCCGCCAGAATCAGCATTCCGCGGTCGTTGTGCAAGTGCGCCAGGACCCGACTGACTTCGCAGGTGATGCTATCGCCCGCGACACAAGGTTCGGCGTCGAGCAGGCGGCCGAAGCTCAGGTTCATGAGCGGCGGCGCCGCTTCGAGCTCCGCCACCTGGCAGAGCTGTTCGAGCACGTGGAAGTCGCTCACCCCGGGCATCGATTGCGTGACCTGAAGAGTCGGGTGGTCGAGAAAGAAGTAGTACGGCAGGACCTTGTAGTCGGTCACCGCATCCATCACCGTCCAGATCCACACCGCGTGACTGCCCTCGTCCCAGTCAAGGGTCGCGATGTCGTCGTAGTGGCTCCAGAGCGTATTCCGGCAGCCAGAACAGGCCCGGCCACCCGGAGCCTCGGGCGAATCACGGTCGCGGTCGAGAACCAGCGGCACGGAGACGCCGGCGGCCAGCGGCGCACACCCCGGTGCCCGCAGGTCGCCAAGAGCGGCGCGCTCGGCGCCGAAGGTGTAGGTACCGAGGGCTCCGCAGGCGAGCTGCTCAACGCTTCGGCCGCTGCATCCGGGTGGTGAGCGTTCCCAGCTCACCGCCGCCGCCCTGGGCCCTTCGAACAACGACAGGAATCCATCGACCTGCGCACCAACCGGCAACGCGAAGGAGGCAAGCACGGCCAGCCAGCAGCAGAGAGGCGTGGTCCAGCCGCGGGCATGCGCCAGGCGACCAGGAGCTGGAGAGAGCAACATTCTTCGGGGCCAATCGACAAGAGTAGAGAACGACACACCGCGCAACCGGCAGCCATACATAGAGACAGCGCTATTTTAGCATAAGCCAGGGTCAGACAGGCTAGCCTGGGACCCTTCCCGGTGGTTCAGTCGCCCGGCGAGGCGTCGTGTGCCTCTTAGGGGTTCCCTGCTTCCGGCGGAGCCTGATGTGACTCTCGCAGCGCGGCGCGGTCCAGGTTTTCGCTTCCCTGTTCGCACAGTTCCTTCACCCCTCCCGTTTCGCTGGAGGCGAGGCCCCTGAGGCTCTCGAGGAGAATCCATGGCTCGCCTGTTTCCGTTGTTCATCACCCTCGCGGCACTCTTGGGGCTGATCTTCGTCTGCGCCCAGCGCCACGCCGGCCTCATTCAAACCGAGCTGCTCGCGGACGTGCGATCCGCACTTGCCGACGAAGACTTCGCGACCGTGGCCACCAGCGTGCATTGGCGCGACATCACTCTCAGCGGCTCAGTCGACAGCGAAGAAGACCGAGCGCGCGCCCACGAGCTCGCACAGAGTGTCTGGGGCGTCCATGACGTCGTGAGCGATCTCGAGGTGAGGGTCCTGCCAAAACCTTCCTTCGAGCTCGACTTCGAACGCGGGCAGGTCGTGCTCAGCGGTGTGGTCAACCGTGAGGCAGCGGTAAGAAACATCGAGGCCGGCGCCACCTCAATCTACGGCGAGGACGGTTTCCGAAACCAACTCACGACAAACGACGTCCAGGCGTCGTCATGGCTCGCCAACCTGGTCGAGGTGCTGCGAGCCCACGCCGACGCCGAAGGCGGCCTCGAGACCACCGGGTTCCGCATCGCCAGCGATCGCATGACCTTGTTCGGTCAGGTACCGAGTACCGAGCTCAGAGAGCAGATCGCCAACCAGATCGCTCTGGTCGTGCCCGATCTGGTGATCGACAATCAGATCCAGGTAGTTGGCGCAGAGACGCAGATCGCCGAGATCCTCGACCTCGAAGTCATCGAGTTCGAGACCGACAGCGACCAACTCACCGCCGAAGGCCGCCGCATCGCCCTACGAGTGCGCGCGATCCTCGCGCGCATCGGCGACTTCGAGATCGAGGTCGGCGGCCACACGGACTCGGTCGGCGACTCGGCCTACAACCGCGACCTGTCTCGGCGGCGCGCACTCACCGTCGTCCGAACACTCAGCGAGACCTTGCCCCGCGACCAGTTCACTGTCAGGGGCTTCGGCGAAGAGCGCCCCATTGCAGACAACGAAACCGAGGCAGGGCGTCAGAAGAACCGCCGCATCGAGTTTCGCTTCCTGCGTGGCGGAACGATCGCCAGTGCGCCCGACGCCGGCGATGCGCCTCCAGGTTGAGCCAACTCTCTATGCCCCGAACGTTCCAAGAACTCGATTCATACTCCACTGACGCTTCGTCGAGAGGTTCCGCAAGATGACCGGACTGTCCTACGTAATCGCTGAGATCTGGCTCTGCCTGCTGCTGGCCGCCGCCCTGGGCGCGCTCGCCGCCTGGCTCTGGAGTCGAAGTCGCGCCGCTCTCGACTTGAGAGACGCAGAAGAGCGCTGGGCGCTGCGTCTGGCGACGGCGGAAAACGAAACCCAGACTGCGCGGGCCGAGCTTTCCGAGGTCACCAACCAGAGGTCTGCCCTCGCCGCCTCGGTCGAGACCCTGGAGGGCGCGGTCGGCGATTGGGAAAGCCGCTTCTCAACCATAGACCGCGATCTGATCGCGGCCAGGTCGGAACTCACCCGCGCGACGGCTCGGATCGGGACGCTCGAGTCCGAGCTCGGCGACGCAACGCGCCTCGGCGCTGAGCGGGCGACACGGATCGAAGCCCTCGAGAAAGAGCTCGCCGAGCGTCACGACGCCCTTTCACGGCTCGAGAAGCAGCTCGACGGAAAGTCCACCGACATCCGAGAGCTGGAGCAGCAGCTGGCTAGCGCACGATCCGGGGTGAACGAGCGCGATGCGCGCCTGCAAGAGCTCGAGCGTGACCTCGCTGCGGCCCGCGGCGATGCCGACGAACGCGCCGCACTCATTGGGTCGCTCGAGGGGCGACTGTCGCGAGCCAGCGAGCTCGAGCACGAAGCGGCAGCGCTCAGAATCGACCTCGACAACGAGAGCCAGCGGGCCAGCGGCCTGGCGACACAACTGGCAGCGGCAACGGCAGCCGGGGAAAAGGTGTCGGAACTGGAGCAGAAAGTCAGGAGCCTCGGCGGGATCAGTGAACGCGCGATGCAGCTCGAAGAGCAGGTCAACCGGCTGCGCCCCTTCGAAACCCGAGCCTCAGAGCTCGAGACCGAGCTCGCTATCCTCGGCGCTCTGCCCGAAAAACTCCGCGCAGCCGAAGAGAACAACCAGAGGCTTCAGAGTCGGGCCGTACGTGCCGACCAGTTCGAGAGCCAGGTCACACAACTGAACGCCCGCGTAGCCGCCCTCCAACCGTACGAGCGCCGAGTCCGGGAACTCGAAGAACGCCTCGAGGACGCCGCGGTCATTCGCGAGCGCGCGGCCCGCCTCGAACACGAGGTGAGCCGGCTAGAAGCCGCAGTGCGCGTCTCCGGTTCGCAGGTTGATCTGGGCCCCGAGCTCGAAAGAGAACGCAACCAGCATCGCCGGGTCCGCGCCAGGCTCCACGAACAGGGCGCTACGATCAAGCGCCTCGAAGCGCTGCTCAAGCGCCACCGCGCACGGTTGCGCGAAGCGGAGAACCGGGCGCGCAGAATGCCGGTTGCCACGCCGCTCGAGAAAGAGGTCGCCGAACCGCTGCGCAAGAAGAAGGTCATCGCGAAAAGGAAGGTCAAGAAGAGAGCCGCAAGAACGGCCACTCGCGATGACCTGAAGAAGATCCACGGAATCGGCCCGGCTCTCGAGCGGCTCCTCAACAAACACGGAGTGACCCACTTCCGGCACATCGCTCGCTGGGAAGCGAAGGACGTCAAGAAGTTCAGCGCCCTTCTCGAGGAGAAGGGCTGGTTCCCTGGCCGTATCACCCGCGACCGCTGGAAGGTCGGCGCCAGGAAAGAGCACCGCCTCAAGTACGACGAGAAGCTCTGACCGGAAGGCGGAACGAGGTCCTCGACATCTAGCCCGGGTGTTCTAGAACCAGAGCAGCAGCTGACAGCGGGTTAAAGATAGTCTCGGCGGCCATGCGAACCGCCTGGCTTCATCCCGATCGACCCTTCGCGCCGTCGCGCCTGCCGTTTTTCTACGGCTGGCCGATCGTCGTGCTTTCGACTGTCGCGGTCGCGTTCTCGATCCCCGGGCAGACGATGGGGGTCTCGGTGTTCACCGATTCCCTGCTCGAGGCGACGGGGTTGACGCGGCTCCAGTTCTCGACCGCTTATCTGGTGGGCACTCTGACCAGCGGCTTCCTCCTGCCCTTCGGCGGGCGACTGCTCGATCGCTACGGCTCGCGGCTCATCGGCGCGGGTGCCGCGCTGTTGCTCGCTTCGACCCTGGTTTCACTCAGCTTCCTGGGAGAGAAGACGCCGACCGTCGGCCCCGGTGGAACACAGCTAGCCCAGGTCTTCGCCATCATGGCCTTCGGTTTCGCGGTCTTGCGCTGGAGCGGTCAGGGCATGTTGACGCTCACCGGTCGCACCACGATGGCGCGCTGGTTCGATCGCCGGCGCGGCGTCGTCGCGGCGTTCTCCGGTGCTTTCGTGAGTTTCACTTTCTCGCTCGCGCCAACGTTTCTGCTTGCCTGGATTACCGCGTCTGGGTGGCGCAGCGCTTGGCGCGAGATGGCCGTCGCCCTGACCGGACTCGCCGTCCTGGCGGTCCTCTTCTTTCGTGACACGCCCGAAGAGTGTGGCCTCGAGCTCGACGGCAAAGAGCCACCGCGGGAGACTGACGCCCCTTCCAACGCCGCCAAAGAGAGCGCTGCGGCGCACGATGCCACTCGTTCGGAGGCGCTGGCCACGCGCGCCTTCTGGGTTTTTACCCTGGTGATCGCGGCGCATTCCATGATGGGAACCGCGCTCACCTTTCACATTGTCGACATCGGCGCCGAGAACGGAATCAGCGAAGCGGCCGCCGTCCGGATCTTCATCCCCATTTCGATCATTGCGGTCAGCTTGAGTTTCCTGATCGGCTGGCTGGTCGACCGGATGCCGCTGATGCGCCTGGTGCGCGCGATGGCGCTTTGCGAGCTGGTGATGTTCTGGGTGGCGGCGCACCTCGGAGATCCCTTCCTCTATTGGGTCGCGGTGCTCGCCTGGGGCGCCGTGGGTGGTTTCTACGGGCCGCTCACCGTTGCCGCCCTGCCGCGCCTCTTCGGACGCACGCACCTGGGCGCCATCGCTGGTGCAATGACCATGGTGCTGGTGCTAGCGAGCGCCCTCGGTCCGGCCTACCTGGCCTGGTTTCACGACACCACCGGCTCCTACCGGGTCGGTCTACACGTCAGCGCGGCCATCCCGCTCGTTCTGCTGATCGCCAGCATGTTCGTACGTCGCCAGGGCCGGCCGCGTTAGCGGCCGCGCCGCACCGCCAGTCAGAGGAGTCGAGCCCAGGAGGTCGTCGAGCTCGCACGCGAAGGCCTCGAGTTGGGCGATCGAAATCGCCAACGGGGGCTTGATCTTGATCACGTTGTGGAGTGGACCGTCGGTGCTGGCGAGGAAACCACGCTCGCGGAGGCGGTTGACCAGCCAGCGCGCTTCGGCGGCAGCAGGCTCCTTTGTCTCCCGGTCACACACGAGCTCGAACCCCAGGAAGAGTCCGCGGCCGCGCACATCGCCAACGAGCGGGTGATGTTCCTGCATCTCCCGGAGTGCCGCGGTCAAGACTTCGCCCGCCTGAGCTGCGTGCGCCTGCAGGCCCTCGCTTTCGATCACCTCGAGCACTGCAAGCCCGACCGCGCACGACACCGGGTTGCCACCGAAGGTGTTGAAGTACTCCATGCCGTTGTTGAACTCTGCGGCGATCGCGCGGGTGGTCACGACTCCCGCGAGCGGGTGCCCGTTGCCCATTGGCTTACCCAGGGTCACGATGTCGGGCACCACGCCATCTCCTTCGAAGGCCCAGAACGTCTCGCCAACCCGACCGAAACCGACCTGCACCTCGTCGGCAATGCACAGACCGCCGGCGCGCCGCACATGTTCGTAGGAACGCGCCAGCCAGCCAGCGGGCGGTGTGATCTGGCCGCCACACGAAAGGATCGGCTCGGCAATGAACGCCGCCAGGCCACCCCGTTGGTTGGCGAACGCTTCGGTCGCCTCGCGAACAGACTCGGCGTAGTGCGCCGCCGCGTCAGGCTCGTCATAGCCAAAAGCGCCGCGGTAGCGGCAGGGAAGCAGAGCGGTGCGCACCGTAGGCGGAGCGCCAGAACCGCCCGGGCCGTCGTGCTTGTACGGCGACACATCGATCAGAGAACTCAGGTTGCCGTGGTAGGCACCGTCGACACAAACGACGCCCCCGGGGTGCGCTTCTTCGTTGCGCCGCCTGCTGACCACCGTATGCGCGATCCGCAGCGCGAGGTCATTGGCCTCACTGCCGGAGTTGACCAGGAAGCAGACGTCGAGTGGTTCGGGAAACTTCGCCAGCAGGCGTTCGAGGTATTCGAGACGCAACGGGTGGAGGTAACGACTGTTGGTGTTGAGGACGACCGCCTGCTCCGCCATCGCCCGCACTACGCGCGGGTGACTGTGACCGACGTGGCAGACGTTGTTGACCAGGTCGATGAAGGCCTGCCCTGCCCCATCGTAGAGAACCGCTCCACGCCCACGCTCGATCACCAGCGGCTCATCGTAGGACAGGCTCAGGTTCGGCGGGACGTGCGCGGCACGACGGGCAAGGAGGTCTGGCCGGCTCGCCGGTTGCCGCTTTGCCAGGCGCCGAGCGCGCACATCGAAACCGAGAAGCGGTGACGGATCAGGAGAAAGGCTCGACCACACTGCCAGCGCGTCCGGCACTGCTACACCAAGGTAGTTGCCGCTGTGGTCGAGCGCATCGGTGATGCACTGCAGGTGGAGGTGTGGCGGCCAACCACCGTTCTCTTCCAATGCGCCGAGTCGCGCGAAGGCTTCGCGGCACTCGACCCGCTGCCCGACCGCAAGCTCGGCGATCGACTCGCGGCTGAGGTGGCCGTACAGAGTGCGCAAGTGTCGACCGCCGACTTCGATGTCATGGCGCATGATCACCGTCGGGCCGTAGTCGAGCGGCAGGTCGTTGTCAGTAACGCTCTCGATGACCCCGGCGAGCGGCGCACGAACCGGCGTGCCCGCCGCAGCAAAAAGGTCAACGCCCATGTGCATCGAGCGCCAACCGTTGGCGGTTTCGAAATGCGCACTGCGGTAGAGGGCACGCACCTCGCCCCACGCACCCACACCTACCCGGCCAGCGAGGAAAGCGTCGATGTCGCGTGCCAGACCGGCCGCGTCCTCAGATTGTGCGGCCAGTGGGCTGCCCACGGAGAGGTCGACGCGTGGCAGCTCGGTCGGGGCTTCTGTCTCGTTCGATGAGGCCGCGCTCGGCTCTGGCATGCCGGGCAACACAGCGGCACGCGGAACGCTCGCCAGCGCCTCGATCATCGCCGCACTGCCGGGCACCGGCTCGAAGCCGCACGCGGCTCGTAGCGTCGCGCTCGCAAGGCCGCCAGGCACCAGAGCCAGGGCCTCGAGAGCCTTCCAGGCGCCGGCTTCTGAAACCGAAAGATAAGGGTCGAGTGCCGCATCCACCGACGCGCTCTCCTCCCGACGTCGAGCCGCCGAGATCGACACCGAAACCGCAAGCCGCGCTCGTATCAGGTCGAAGAGCACCTCGACTTCGGCCTCGGCGAGCGGTCGCGCGAGGTTGTACCCGCGGGTGACTGAGGCCGCAACCGCCAGCGGGTCGCCCTGTTCGAGCACGGCGTAGGCAATCGCAACAGCCAGGTCGACGACGGTGGCGGCCTCGCTCATGTCACCCCAGTCGAGCAGCGCGACGGGCCGCGGCGAGGCGAGTCGCGGTGTAGTGCAGAGAACGTTCCAGTCGTTGGCGTCGTGGTGGACGAGACTGCGCGGCAGCTCAGGGAGCCGTGGCGCGATCTCGTCGAATCGTTCGCTGATCTCGGCCACCAGCGCTCGACGTTCGAGGTCCTCGATCGCAGCGAGCCGTGTCGCGATGACGCCACCGGCGTTCTCGAGATGCCAGCGACCGTCATCACCCGACGCATCGAAGAGTGGGCGGTCACCGGGAGCGAGGGGGAAGACAGCGAGTGCATGGTCGACTTCGCCCACCATCCGGCCCAAGCCTTCGAGCAGCCCGGGATCACGCGGCCTGAGGCGGGCCAGCATCTCTCCCTCGAGGTAGGAAAGGAGGCGCGCTGGATAGGTCCCGCGAGGCGTAAGGGCGGTCGTCACGGTGATGCCTGCGCCGGCGCCCCTCGCTGCGATGGGCGGCCGCGGCGTCGCGATGTGCACCGACGTCCGCTTTGCGACGTGCGCCATGACGCGGTGTTCGAACTCGAGCCGCTCCCTCGAAACGCCAGACGGCGAGACCTTGAGTACACCGTCAAAACCGTCGCAGCGCGCCCGAAAGTTGCGGTCGCGCTCGCCGTCGAGCGGCGTGACTTCGGCTTCGAGACTCCAACGAACGCGCAGGATATCCCTGGCCTCTGCGGCTGAAATCTCCGGTCGCAGGCCGGCTGGATCTTCTGAAGAGCTTTCTTGTTGAGGGTCCTGGCTCATGGCCAGACAGTGTAGTGTGACCGCTATGAATGCACACCCCAGGCGTGACATCGAAACGAGCGACGTCGCCCACACCCTGGCACCGGTCTTCGCACTCGACGAGCAGGCACGAAAGGTGCGCATGGGCACTCTGTGGGAAGACCAGCCGGCGGTTCTGTTCTTCATCCGCTACTTCGGCTGAATCTTCTGCGAACCCCAAGTCGCGCAGTTGTGCGACAGGCTCTCTGAGTTCCAGAAGACGGGAACTCGCCCGGTGTTGATCGGCAACGGCACCCCCGACGACGCGCGTGCCTACCGCACCGCCCTCGACGCCGACGTCGAAGTCTTTGTCGACCCCGAGCTCGTGGGCTACTCGGCGCTCGAACTGCGGCGCTCGCTGCTGGCGAACATGCGTCCCTCGACGGCCGGCGCCGGCCTGCGCGCCTTCTTCAAGGGCTACCGCGGTCGCAGAATGAGCGGCGACCCTCTCCAGCTGGGCGGCGTTTTCGTCATCGATACCGACAGCCGGGTGGTCTGGTCGTACCGCAGCAAGCGCCCGCAGGACTTTCCGCCGATCGAGGAGGTCCTCGCCGCCGCTCGGTCGGCCTGTTGAGAGTGGCAAAGCCTCAGGGAACGTTGTGGTCCCACTCGGAGGTGTTGTGGGTCTCGAAGTGCGCTTCGAAGATCGGGGTACGCGGATCGCCCTCACCGACGATGACGGTCACCGTGTCGTGGAGGGTGATCCAGATGTCTTTGTCCTCGAGCTTCTCGTCGTCGAGCGCTTCGATCTCGAGCACGTACTCACCCGCCTCTGTGAAGCTCACCTCGGTTGCACGGCTGGTGGGCGCACTCCAGACCACGTCGCCGGGACCGGAGATCTTCTTCCAGGTCACCGGCCAGGACGAATTCGATGTGCCATCGAACTCCGTCGACGCCACCAGGTTCGCCGAAGCGCCCTCGGCAATCTGCTGCGCAGCACCCGCGTCGATGGCGTAGCCGGTGGTTGGCACAACCCACGAAACCGGCGTCCCTGGCATGTGCCGCCTGAAGAACGGGTAACGATCCTGGAAGAACTCGGGCCACGGGTGGGAATGCCCGAGTTCGCGCGCATGCACCAGGATGCGCTCGCCGCGTAAGCGGTTGAACAGCGAAAAAGTCGTCGCCGGCGGGCAAATGTCGTCTTCGTACGAAATGACGTGATACGACGGGCCGTCGAAGCGTTTGGCGAAGTTGATCGCATCGTAGTAGCGCGCGGCAGAGACGACAGTTGGTACATCGAGTGATTCTTGGCGCGCCTTGTGGACGTACCAGGGGAAGCCACTCGAGTGCTCGTTGTGGGCCAGACCGGCGTTCTCGGCGAGAGCGGGGTTCGAGATCGCCATGGCCTCGACACGATCATCGAGCCCCGCCACGATCGTTGACAAGCCGCCACCTTGACTCTCGCCGGTGACGCTCAGGTGACCGTTCCACGCATCGAGAGTCTCGATGTAGTCGATGGCACGCACGGCGGCCAGGATCGCCCAGCGGTAGTAGTAGCCGTTGGGGTCGGTCACGTCGTTGGGCTCGTAGGGATTGCCGCCGTTGGGGTTGCCGTTGTGAATCGTGATGTCGACGACGATCGCCCCGGTGCGCCTGGCCATGTCGGCCTGTTCGCCCGCTTCGCCCGACGAGCCGTAGGCCGGGAGTTTGAGAATGGCGGGAAAAGGCCCCGGCCCGGTCTTCGGCTGCGTCACGTGGCCGTAGACTCGGCGTTCGCTCTCGCCGCCACCCGCCGCGACGGTGAGCGCATTGAACGACCAGTGGTCGACATCGGGGTCTCCGGTGTCAGCCTCTCCTAAAGCGACGCCCAGGTCTGCCGGGAGACTGGCGACCTGCGCTGCCCAGAAGGCATCGAAGTCGGCCGGCTCATCTTCGAACGGCTCGATCGCGCGCACCGAGAAGGTCGCCGCCGCGCGCACGGTCTGCCCATTGAGAGCGACTTCGGCTACCACCACCCCGGGCTCGGCGGCCGTGAAGGAAACCATCGCCGGTGTGCCACCCGTCACCTCGGTCACACCGCTCGCCAGCTGGGTCTGGGAACGCACATCCCAGCGAATCGTCCAGGTCGCCGACCCGGAGGATGCCGAATCGATGACGAAGTTCATTGCCTCCCCGACCTCGTAGTGCGGAATCGCTCTGTCGGCCGCAAAGTCGACCTGTGCGACCGCCGGCAATGCGGAAGCGGCAAGGAGCAGGAGCGCGAGAACGCAGCGACGGACGAAGCAACGCACGAAGGCTGGGTAGAGGCAGATCATGAGTAGGGCTCAGGGCTCCAGAAGAAGCGATCCCTCTGGATGAGGCGAGGGATGGATATTATAGATACATACCAATCTTTGATTGTATCAGCCGCTACCCGTCGAAGAGATCCTCTCCCTGGGGGATCAGACAACCGAAAGGTCTCCTCTTGAGCCTGCCGCCTGAGGGGAAGACGCCGCCTTTTCTCAGAAGCTGAGGCTAGCAGCGCCTTGAGGCCTCTCGGAAGCGCCCGGAGACGATGGCTGTACGATGCGCCTCCGACACGAACCATGAGAATCTGATCGCGCCCCTCGCGTCTCGGTCACGGCTGCCCTAGCGATACCAAGGAATGCGGGGAAAGAAGGAGAAACACCCCGATGAAGAATCTCTTTGATGTCTCCGGCAAGGTCGCCCTGGTCACCGGCGGTTCGCGTGGAATCGGCCTGATGATCGCTGAGGGCTACGTCAAGAACGGCGTGCGGACCTACATCTCGTCGCGCAAGGGCGACGTGTGCGACGCCGTTGCCAAGGATCTCGGACAACACGGCGAATGCATCTCGTTGCCGGCCGACTTGTCGACGGTCGAAGCCTGCGCCGAAGTCGCCGAAGAACTCGGAAGGCGCGAGCAACAACTCGACATCCTGGTCAATAACGCCGGCGCCACCTGGGGGGCGCCGATCGATGACTTCCCCGAGAAGGGCTGGGACAAGGTCGTCGACCTCAACCTCAAGTCGCCCTTCTTTCTCACTCAGCAGCTGCTGCCGCTTCTGCGCGCGCGCGGCGACGCCGAAGACCCGGCGCGGGTCATCAACATCGCCTCGATCGACGGGTTGCACAACAACTCGATCGAGACCTACTCCTATGCCGCAAGCAAGGCCGGCCTGATCCATCTGACGCGACACATGGCGCGCAACCTGGTCGGTGACCAGATCATCGTCAACTCGATCTGTCCGGGGCCGTTCGAGAGCAAGATGATGGAGTACACCCTCGACAACTTCGGCGAGCAGATCAAGGCCAGCAACCCCAGGAAGCGCATTGGCACGCCTGAAGACATGGCCGGCGCGGCGATTTTTCTGGCGTCACGCGCCAGTGCCTACACCGTCGGCGAGTTCATCACCGTCGACGGTGGCATCGTCAACACTGGCTGAGGATCGCCCCGATCAACGGGCGACGCACCTCCTACTCGACCGACTCGACCTACTCGACGACGACGACGACCGGCGACTCGCTCACATTGACCGTCACCTCACCGCCGACAACCGTGAGGGGGGTGGTGATTGGAGTGACACCGTAGCCTGTGGGTCCAGCGGTCTCCCCACTCGCCGGGGTCTCGAGGCGAGCCGAACCCGGTGGAACAGACAGCCGATAGCCGCTTGTGACGGTTCCGTCCTCGGTCGGGCTCCAGAGAACGAAGTAGGACCGGCCGGCTGCATCTTCCATCTCCATGATGCGAACGTTCGGATTCCCGCTCGCTCTGTTCTGCACGAACGTCGCCTCACGCAAGATTTCGACCATGCTGCCCACCCGATAGAACGAGGTCTGACCTTCGTAGACGGTACCGAGGAGCCCTGAGGTCGAGAACAGGAACTCGGTTTGCGGACCGTCCTTGATCATGAAGATGTAGGCACGGTCGGCACCGCCTGAGAACATCAATAGCAGGTCGCGGATGAGCCAGTCGGCCTGCATCTCTTCGGGGCTGGTGGTGGCGTTGCCAGGGGCTTCCTGCCAGCTGTCGGGCCGCGTGTCCCAGCCGAACTCACCGATCAGGAAGTTGGCGTCGGGGAAGCGGCTCTTCGTGTCCTGGATCAGCGAGGCGGTCCACTGGTCGCGCGTCAGGGGCGTGCGATCCGGTCCCTGGCCCCGGCCAAGAAAATCGAGCCCGGCCCGGTAGTTGCTCTCAGTCGTCGCGGTCACCGAGTTCCAATACGAGTTGACCACGTAGTCATCGGCGGGCAGAGCCCCGCCGTTGATGCGATCGGCGTGGGCCTTGCTGCGGATCAACTGGTTGCGGTCCCAGCCGGGCGTGCCGGCCATCGACACGATCATGTTGGGGTCAGCATCCTTGGCGCCGTCATGGCAGGCCACCATCGCGGCGATCTCTTCTTCCGGTGACCAGTCGGTTTCCTTGCGGATCTCGGTGCCACCGGTCGGCAGCGGGTACACCCGGTCGGCGGCGCCCTGAATCCACCACTTCCAGACCTCGTTGTCGATCTCCAAACGTTGCACGAGTCCGAGCCCGGTCAGCGGCTGGTTCGAGGATCGCACCGAAACGTTGCCGGGATGCGCCGTTCCATAGCGCGCGGCGAGTTGGTAGCAGGCCTGGTAGTAGTCGGACCACGACGCCGCCTGGTTGGCATCGAGACCGGTGTTGATGAGCGGCATCAGATCATCGTCGGTCTCCATGAAGTTGAAGTTGCCATTGAAGGTCACCATGATCTCGCGCCCATCCGTGGCGTACTGCGCGAGCACTGCATCCAGGTTGCCGGGAAAACCGTCTGCCGGGGCAAACGCAAGGTCCCAGGGACCAGCGGCGAATTCGCCGATCATGTCCTTGGCGAGGTAGATGCGAACGCTCTCGAAAGGCCGAACGGCAAGCGGCGGTGTATCGACCAGAATGTTGACTCCGGTGAACTGACCGAACGTCACTTCGCTCGGGTCGCCCGGATCGCCAGGGTCACCGGGGTCACCGGGGTCGCCCGGTCCGCACTCGTGCTCCGTCACGGTCCAGGGCGTCGTGTAGGCAACACCGGCGCCACGCGTCCACAGTACCGGCGTCGGTGAGCCCACGAATTCAATACGCCCGATCGACAGGTCGAAGGCTCCTGCGCCGGCCGACCACAAGCTGAGATTGGCGAACGAGTCGACAGCACCCGGCGCAAAAGCCGACACGGGAATCTCCACATCGAACCATCCGGAGGTCTCACCGGGCAAGAACGAGGCGATCGCTACGCCATTGCTGGTATCGCCCTGGATAACGATCTGAAGCCTGCTCCAGTTGGCGCTGGCGTTGTCTCGCAGAGTCAGCCGGAGCGTGGTGTTAGCGCCTGCCGAGATCGACGGGTTCCAAATGCCATTCGGGTTGTTGCCGATCTTGAGATGATTCCACCCACCATCGCTGGTCGAGACGGTCAGAAAGTCGCACGGATCGCCGGGATCACCTGGATCACCCGGATCGCCGGGATCACCTGGATCACCTGGATCGCCCGGATCGCCCGGATCGCCCGGATCGCCCGGATCGCCACCGCCAACCTCGACCACCGAAAAGGATGACTGAAAGGAGGAAGTGCCGGCAAACCACGAAAAGTCCGTCGCGCCACCGGTGAAGGTCGCCTGGGCAACACCGATGTCGAAAGCTCCCGCGTCACGACTGAACGGAATCGAAATGTTGCTGATGCCATCGAAGGCTCCCCCTGGAAACGCCGACAGGGGAATCGAAACGAAGAACCAGCCCGTCGTGTCGGAAGGCAAGTGGTCACCAATGGCCACCGAGTCGCCCGACGTCCCTCCCGGCGCCACCGCTAGCCGCGACCAGTCCGCATTGCCGCCGAAGTCGCGCACCTCGAGCACCAGAACCTGGTGCCCAACCGCCGGCGAAATCGGGGTGGCCCACAGGTTGTTGGGGTCGTAGCCAATCTTGGCGTGGTTCCACGACCCGTTGCTGGTGCTGATCCTCAGATGCGCCGGATCTTGAGCACTCACCGTACTGGCGCCGGCAAGCACAAAGAAAAGCGCCAGAAGAACGGCAAGGGCGACCTGCTGAAAGCCACAGCGCGGGACCGAGAAAGACGAGACAGAACCAGGGGACGCGGACCGGATGGGCATGGGGACTCCAGTTTCGTGGACGGCCTGAGGAGACCGTTCGATGAAGAAGAGGGCGCGCAAACGTGCGCCCAAGCAAACTAACGAGACAGCTCACTAGTCTACCCTGCCAACGCGCCTCCACAAGCACGCAACGAAAGACCCGCGCCGGGCCCGGGGTGGGGGCCCGGGTGTCTAGGGGGGCACGTGGGGTACTGCTTCTGGCACCTCCTTGATGTAGAGATCACGCTTGGCGTAGGGAATCTCGATTTCTGCGACCTCGAAACGCTTGTAGATGGCGACGAGGAGGGCGTCGATCACCTGGCCGCGCATGACCGGGGCCTCGACCCAGCCGAGCAACTCGAAATCGAGTGAAGACTCGCCGAAGGCCCGCATACGCACTCGGGCTTTGGGGGACTTGCAGATCCGTTCTTCGTCGGCAGCGATCTCGAGCAGAATCTCGCGTACGCGATCGATGTCCGTGCCGTAGGCCACACCGACAGGCGCTCGTACGCGGTACTTGGGGTGTGGCCCGCCGCTTTCGTTGACGATCTTGGCCCCTCCCATGACCGAATTGGGAATCGTCACTTCGACGTCGTCACGGGTGAGGAGCCGAGTGCTGCGGATCCCGATCTCGGTCACTTGTCCGCGCTCGCCGCTGTCGAGGTTGATGAAGTCACCGACGCGATAGGGGTTGTCGGCGAAGATGAAGAGGCCCGCGAACAGGTTCGCAAGCGTGTCGCGGGCGGCGAAGCCGATGGCGATTCCCGCGATACCTCCAGCGGTGAGCAGGCCGGTGACATCCTTACCCCAGATCCGCAGCACGATGAACGCCGCGACCAGGACGATCATGATCTTGCTGAGGTTGTCGAACAGCGGCCCGGTGTCGGAGTGGAAGAGCGGGAAGCGCTCGTGGTTGCGCACCATCGCATCGACGACATGCGACGCAATGCGCAAGACAGCCACCAACCAGATCAGCGCCACCACCGTGCTGAGCAGGGCGGCAAGAAATGTCGCCGTGCCTGCCGTGAGGCCGAAGCGTAGAAGCGCCAGGCGACATCCGATCGCGACCATGGTGGCGTAGATCGGCGGCCCGATGGCGCGCAGGATCGCGTCGTCGAGCTCAGTCGCTGTGCGCGCAAACAGTCGAGCGACGAACCGGCGCAGTACCATCGACACCAGAGTCGCAAGCACCAGGGAAACGCCGAGGATCACCGCCACCTGCACAATGGGAGGACTCTCGAGCAGGGAGCTCATGCCGGGCACTGTTTCTGCCAGCCACTCCTCCAGACTGACGGCCAGATCGACCGCTTCTTCTGCCGTCCTAGCTTCTCCGGCGCCACCCTCTTCGACTTGCACAGTCAGTCCTCCTGGGACGCGGAGCCCTCATACCCGGGCTCGAGCCCAACACATTTGCGAATCGTTGCGGTGGACGAGGCGGTCACTCCGACCATCTCTCTACCGGTCTCAGAGTCAGTTGCTGGCCAAGATAACCCGCCAGAGGCCGGCGTCGCGAACGAGACTGATAGAAAAACAGGTTTTCATGGACTTCGAAGATTGGTATAAAGGGCTCTCAGGCCGCATGGCCACCCCTCCCCACCGTGCCGCACCCCTCCCCGGCCCCTCCCGACCCTCCCCCCAGTTCGCACCCGCCAACTTTCGAGGATTCCCATGCTTCAGACCCCGAACCGAATCCGGACACCCCTTCTCGCCTCCGTCCTGGCCGTCGCCTTCCTGGCCACACTTGTTCCGGCTCCCGCGGCCGCCTTCGATGTTGCCCTGATGGGTGCCTGGTGGGAAGTTGCCGAAATACCTGCAACGGCCGGTGGCGTCGCCGGCATCGACGAAAACGGCGGCGACGCCGCAGGGTTTGGCGCCCGCGTATCGTTCAACGTCTCACGGGCCACCATGATCGACATCTCGGTCTTCTACTTCGAAGAGCTCGAGCAGGACGACCTGGACAACCCGACCAACATTCTCGACAGCGCGAGGGGCGGTACCGAGATCATCCCCATCGACCTCGGCATGCGCTACGGCAAGGGGCCGTTCAAGCTCGGTGGCGGCATCACCTACTTCAACATCGACGCCCCGCCGGGCAGGGCGATCGACGACGAGATTGGCTGGTACGCCAAGATCGCCTACGAGTTCGGCAAGGCCGATACCCGCTTCTTCGTCGAAGGCATGTACCGCGAGGTCGACAGCACCATCGATCCTGACACCAACGAAACGCGCGATGAGATCGATCTCGATCTCGGAGGAATCCAGGTCAACCTCGGGATCATGTTCACCTGGTAGGAACCTCCGACCGCGAGCTCGCGGCTAGACTGCTTCCAGCTCCTCCTGCAGAGCGTACTGCAGGTGGTAGAGCTTCCAGTACGTACCTTCGCGCGCTAGCAGCTCTTCGTGGTTGCCCTCTTCGACGATGCGCCCTTGGCGCATCACGTAGATCCGGTCGACGTCTTTGATCGTTGACAGCCGGTGCGCGACGACCAGGCTGGTCTTGCCCTCCATCATCTGGTGGAGGGCGTCTTGCACCAACGCCTCGGTCTCGGTGTCGATACTCGAGGTCGCCTCGTCGAGCAGCAGAATCTGCGGCCGGCGCGCCAACGCCCGCGCGAACGACAGGAGCTGCCGTTCGCCGGTCGAGAAGTTGGCGCCACGCTCGCTGACCGGCTGCCGCCAACCCTGCGGCAGCCGTTCGATCAGGCGGTCCACATGCGTCGCTTCGATGGCTTCCTGGAGATCACTATCGGCAATCGCCCTGTTCCCGAGCGCCAGGTTGTAGCGCAGGTCGCCATCGAACAGGAAGACATCCTGCAGAACAAACGACATCAAGCGCCGCAGTTCTGAGCGCGGCAGCTCGCGAATATCGCGGCCGCCAACCCGGATCTGGCCTTCCTGCAGCTCGTAGAGACGCGCCAGCAGCTTGAGGGTCGTCGTTTTCCCTGAGCCGGTGTGCCCGACGAACGCAACCCGCTCGCCCGGAGCTACCCGGAACGACACATCGTTGAGGACCGGGTCTTCGCCGTAGGCGAAGGTCACGTTCTCGAACACTACTTCTCCGGGCCGCTCGTCGCCCGAAGACCGGTAGCGGTTGGTCGCGCCTGTCGCCTGTTCGACCGGTTCCCGCGGTTCATCGAGCAGCTGGAAGACGCGTTCGGCACTGGCCATCGACGACTGCATCACCGAGTACTTCGCCGACAGATCCATCAACGGCCTGAAGAAGCGACTCATGAAGTCGATGAAGACGTAGATGGTGCCCAGGGTCACCGCACCCGCGCCCATCAGCTGGGCGCCGTACCAGAAGATCAGCGCCCGCGTCAGGTTGGTCATCAGGTCCACTGACGAGAAGAGCAGCGCGTCGTACTGAATCGACTGGAACCATGAGTCGCGGTGCGAGGCGTTCAGTTGCTGGAAGTCGCGCAGGTTGCGCCTCTCGCGCGCAAACAGCTGCACCACCTTCATGCCAGAGATGGTCTCCTGGAGAAACGAATTGAGCGCCGCGATCTTGACCCGCACACTGCGGAACGCATCGCGCACCTTGTAGCGAAACACCACCGCCGCCACCGCCAGGACCGGCATGAGGGCCATCGCCGCCAGTGCCAGGCGCGGTTCGATTCGAAAGAGCATCCACGCGAAGAAGACCATCACCACGACATCGGCGATCAACGCCACGATGCCGGCGGAGAACATCTCGGCGAGGTTCTCGAGGTCGTTGGTGAGCCGGGTGACCAACCGCCCCACCGGGTAACGATCGAAGAACGACATCGGAAGCCGTTGGGTGTGCTCGAACAGTGCCGAGCGAACCGCCTTTGAAGTGCGTTGCCCAAGAACCACCATTGATAGCTGACGAGTCCCATCGAGCACAATCTGGGCGAGAGCGATACAGACGACGAGCGCGAAGAACCAGCTCAGCGGCTCCAGGCCGAAGCGCGCCACCAAGAACGGTTCGATCTGCGGCACGTCGGTTGTCGGTTCGCCGGTCGTGAGGTAGTTGAGCGCCGCGCCGATGATGAGCGGCGGCGCAACCTCGAGCAAGAGCCGCAGCGGAATGAGGACGAGCGACACCGCCGCGAGATGCCAGTTGGGAGCAACGAAGGGCCACAACCGCGCGATCAGGCGCGCGTCATAGACCTTGCCCAGAGCGGCTTCTTCGTGCTGGTTCGCCATCGAGGCACTCAAGCCGCACCCTCCCCGAAGGCACCGAACTCGGCCTCCAACTTCTGACGACGATGGAGGCGCGAGTAGAAACCGCCAAGCTCGACGAGCTCGGTGTGAGTGCCCGACTCGGTGACGCGGCCTTCTTCGAGCACCAGAATCACATCGGCATCGCGCACCGCCGAGATGCGATGCGCAACGATGAAACAGGTGCGGCCACGCTTGGCGCTTCGCAGATCACCGAGAATCGCCTCCTCCGTCTCGTGATCGACGCTCGATAGCGAGTCATCGAGAATCAGAATCGAAGGGTCGAGCAGCAGCGCACGCGCCAAGGCGACCCGCTGCCGCTGACCGCCGGAAAGCGTCACACCGCGCTCTCCGACCATGGTCTCGAAGCCGTCGGCAAAATCCTCGATGTCGCCGAGCACGTGGGCGCGGGCGGCAGCGGCACGCACCTCGTCCATCGAGGCATCGGGGCGACCGAAGCGAATGTTGTCGGCCACCGAGGTCGAAAACAGGAAGCTGTCCTGCGGCACCATTGCAATACTCGAACGCAGGAGCTCCACCGGAACCTGGTTCAAGTCGACGCCGTCGATCGACACCAGTCCATCCTCGACTTCGAGCAGCCGCGGAATAACGCTCACCAAGGTGCTCTTCCCAGCCGCTACCGGGCCGACGATGCCAACCGTCGAGCCGGGTTCCGCGAGGAGTGAGATCTGGTCGAGGGCGGGGCGCTCGGCGCCCGGGTAGGTAAACGAGAGCCCGCGAGCTTCGACGCGCCCCAGAACCTTCTCCATCCCGGCAACATCCAAACGATCGCGAATCGAGGGCACAACGTCGAGCACGTCGCCGAGTCGATCGAGCGCCGCCAACCCCCGCTGCACGATCGAGATCACAAAGCCGAGCATCAGGGTCGGAAAGGTCAACATGCCAATGTAGGTCCAGAAGACCCACAGGTCCTGCGAACCCAGCTGGCCAGCCTCGACCGCTCGTCCTCCGAAGAGCAGGACCAGGCCCGAGGCCGCGGCAGGCAAGAGACCCACCGAGCTGAAGAGCGCCGTCGAGATGAAGCCGACGGTCAACATCCGGCGGTAGAGCTCGTGGTTCTGCTCTTCGAAGCGTTTCGTTTCGCCCTCTTCGAGCGAATAGGTGCGCACCACCATGACGCCCGAGGCATTCTCCTGGACGGCCGTCGACACCCGACCGAGCTGTTCCTGGCCCGCGAGATTGGCGCGGAACATACGGCGTGAGTACAAGCGCGCGATCAGGATGAACACCGGGAACGGCAAGAGCGCCCAGAAGGTCAAGGTGGGAGACAGAGCGAGCATCACACCGATGGCGGCCACGTAGAGCACCGGCGTTTGGATGATGTTCAAGAGCCCCATCCCCAGAAAGAGGCGTACGCTGTTGATGTCGTTGACCGCCCGCGACATCAGGTCGCCGGTGCGGTTGGCATCGAAGAACGACTGCGGCAGGCGCTGCAGATGCGAAAAGTAGTCGTTACGGATCTGGTACTCGATCTGGCGACCAATCCTGAACATGACGATGCGCGAGAACAGTCGGAAGCCGGCGTAGAGAAGCGACGCCATGACCAGGAGGCGCACGGCACCGAGCACCTGACTCGGGTCGTCCTCGAGCACCGCGACGATCTCCTTGACCGCCAGCGGAATGAACTGGAACGAAATCGCATAGCCGAGCGTCAAGAGCGCGCCCAGCAGGTAGCGCCAGGGGGCGCGCCGCATGTACCCCAACAGGCGCCGCCAGGGACCGACTCGCTCTACGAGCACCAGCGGCGGTCTAACCTTCTGTTCGGAGGATGCCGCCTCCATGGGCGTGGTCATCCGGCAGTCTCGTCGGCCTCGAAGCGCTCGGTGACCTCGTCGTAGAAGTCGATCATCTGGCGCACGTAGGCCCGCTTCTCGCGGTAGCTGCCCGGAAAGAAACTGCGCTTGAAACCGTGAATGGAAAGGTTGCGCAGCTCAGACGGGCGGATCTCGAAAGCCCGGCAGGCCTGCAGCACCTCGTCCGTCACCGTGGTGCGCGACACCAGACGGTTGTCGGTACACAGTGACACCGAAACCCGGTCAGACATCATACGACCGAACGGATGATCGGCAACGCTGGTGAGTCCCGGCATCGTCTGCATGTTCGAGGTGATGCACACCTCGAGCGTGATGCGCCGGTCGCTTATGTACTCGGCCAGGTGTTCCACATAACGCTCGGCGTCTGGCTGCTCGACTTGTTCGACCGAATAGAGGTGCGTGCCGTGGCCGATACGGTCGGCGTGCAGTCGGGTGATCGCCTGGAAGATGCTCTCCGGACCGTAGGCCTCGCCGGCGTGCACGGTTTTCTTCATGAAGTGGCGATGGGCAAACTCGTAGGCCTCGACATGGTCCGACGCGGGGTGGCCGTCTTCGGCGCCAGCGAGGTCGAAGCCAACGACCGGAAGCCCCAGGCGATCCCGCGCGTCGACCACCGAGCGCGCCAACGACAGTGACGCAACGCCGTAGACCTCGTCTTTCGGCCAGCTCTCGAGAGCCGAGAAAAGATTCGCGTGGTAAGGGCTGAAGGCTGGGGTAAAGAAGCGCATCGCCGAAGCGATGATGCCGTAGCGAAACGGCGGCTCGCCGTTCTCTTTGACCGCCGGGGATGCTTCGTGTTCGCGGCGCGCGCGCTCGAGCCCCTTGTCGACCGCGAGCAGAATCTGCGGCACGCCGAGCCCGGGGCGTATGTGCAACTGCGGCGCAAAGCGCACCTCGATATAGCGCACGCCCTCGGCGAGGTTGTCCCGGGCGAGCTCGTACGCCACCTGCTCGAGCGCCTCCTCGTCGGTCATCACCGCGCAGGTGTAGGCGAATCCGTGGAGGTACTCGGTGAGGTCGTTGTACTTCTCCTTGAACACCAGCTCGAGAAGCCCTTCCGGGGTCTCGGACGGCAAGTCGACCTTGCGGGCTTTCGCCAGCTCGATCAAGGTCTCGAGGCGTAGCGAACCGTCGAGGTGGACGTGCAGATCGGTCTTGGGAAGCGCTCGTATGAGGGCTTCCGAGGGAGGTTCAGTGTGCATCTGGTGGCGTGAGGCATAGGGCGCGCCGCGTTGTCAGAAGCCTGAGTGAGGGGGGTCTGCGCGCTGCCCGGGTTGATCGGGATACTACAGCTTCGATCGCCCGCCGGTGCGCCGGCGGTTTGCGCTGCTGGCGGACCTCGGGAACAATGCGGGTTCGATTCCCAGCGATCAACCCGACTCTTCTGGCGGCAGCGCTCGAGTAACGCCGCCGCCGGGGGCTCAAACGAAGGTCTGCACCATGAACGCCCTGCAACTGCTTCGCCTGATTCTGACGGTCGCCGGCTGCTGGCTGATGGTCGCGACCTTTGCCGTCATCATGCCGACCACCTGGATGGCGGCAATCCATGACTCTCTCGGAATCGGCCCCTTCCCCGAATCGCCGCTCACCCAGTACCTGACACGCTCGGCCGCGGCGCTCTACGCCGTGCACGGTGGCGTCATGTTGGTGGCCTCGAGGGATCCGCTGCGACTTTCCTCACTGGTGCGCTACCTCGGGATCTCGAACATGGTTCTCGGCCCGGTTCTTCTGGCGATCGACCTTCACGCCGGCATGCCGCTGGCCTGGACCTTGATCGAGGGCCCCGCGGTCGCCATGGGCGGGTTCTTGTACCTGTGGCTTCTCTTGCGCGCCGAGCGCCAAGCCGGGTCGAACAACGCGACCGGCCTTAGAAGCGGCCGTGATCGAGGCGACTTCGAGCGCCCGCCCGGAGACCGCGAGCATCACCCGAGCGCCGGTCGACCCGTTTGAAACCCTGGAGCCCCCCTCTCTTTCATCCTGGAGCACGCACCTTGAGAACCTCCTGTGACCATCCCCTGCCCGTCCAACTCCGGCGCCACTTCCTCCTGGCGCTGGGCCTCCTCTCGATCTCCGTTACGGCGCTCATCGCCAGCGAAGCGACGGATAGCGAGATGTGGCCGGGGGCTCGGTACGACGAGAGCATCCCGACCTTCGACGACATCCTCGGGCATGCACCGGGCGAGTGGATCGTCTCCCACCCCGACGCTCTCCGCTACCTACGCGCACTCGAGAGCGCCTCTGCCGGTCGCATGAAGGTCTTCACCACTGGTGAGACCTGGGAGCGACGCGAGCTGGTCTATGCCGTTATTGGCACCAAGCAGCGGCTCGATGCGCTCGACGACCTCAAAGCAAGAATCGCCCGAGTCGCTGACCCTCGCCAGACCTCGGCAGACGACGCGCGCGGCCTGATCGCCGAGCTCCCGGCAACCGTCTGGCTCGCCTATGGCGTCCACGGCAACGAAATCTCATCGCCCGATGCAGCACTCTTTTTCGCCTACCATCTGCTGGCCGCCCAGGGTGACCCAAGCGTCGACCAGATCCTCGAAGAAACCCTGGTCTTCGTCGACCCGATGCAGAACCCGGACGGGCGCACCCGTTTCGTACACAACTTCACGGCCAACACCGGGATCGAACCCGACCCAGCGCGCAGCAACGCGGTTCACGACGAACCGTGGCCGGGCGGGCGCACCAACCACTACCTCTTCGACTTGAACCGAGACTGGCTCCCTCTCACCCAGCCCGAAACGCGCGCCCGCGTCGCCTCTTTGCGCGAATGGTTGCCACTCGTCTTCGTCGACCTGCACGAAATGGGCGGCGACTCGTCGTACTACTTCGCCCCCGAGGCGGTCCCCTACAACCCGCATCTGGCGCCCGAGCAGCGCACCAACCTCGACCTGTTCGGCCGCAACAACGCCAAGTGGTTCGACCGCTACGGCTTCGACTACTTCACGCGTGAAATCTTCGATGCCTTCTATCCCGGCTATGGCGCCAGCTGGCCGGCGTACTACGGCGCCATCGCCATGACCTACGAGATGGCTTCGGCACGTGGGCTCGCCTGGCAGAGGAGCGACGGCGACATCTTGACGTTCCGCGATGGCGTCCAGCGGCACTTCGTGAGTTCGGTGGGTACCGCCGAGGCCGCGGCGATGAATCGCGAAAAGCTGTGGTCTGACTTCCGTCTCTACCGCGAGACCGCCATCGAAGAAGGGCTGAGCGAGGTGGGCGGCCGCTTGATGGCCTTTCCAGCCCGTGGCAACAAAGGCGCCACCGACCGCCTGGCGAGCGTTGTCGCCGAGCACGGCGGCGAGATCTATCGCCTGAGCGAAGCGACAGAGATGTGCGGAAGCCGCTTGCCCGCCGGCAGCTACATCGCCGACCTGGCGCAGCCCGCTAAGCGCATGCTGATGTCGTTTCTCGACAATGACGTGCCAATGGAAGAAGAGTTCCTCCGGGAGCAAGAACGGCTGCGAGCCCTCGGCCTGCCCGACCAGATCTACGACGTGACCTCGTGGTCACTGCCGCTCATGTTCGGCGCCGAGATGATCCGCTGCGCCGGAACCGTTCCGGCGGGCGCCGAACGCCTGGGAAATGACGGCGCCAACACTCCACGCACCGTGGCCGGTACCCTGGACCGGCGCGACGCCAAGGTCGCTTATCTCGTGCGCTGGGGCGACAGCGGCGCCGCCCGGTTTCTCGCCCGGGCGCTCGCCAACGGGCTGACCGCCTTCTCGAGCGACGTGCCCTTTACCATGAACAACGAGAACTTCCCGGCCGGCACACTCGCCTGGAAAGTGATGGACAACCCTCCAGACCTCGTGGAACGGCTCGCTGTTCTTGCGGCCGAGACCGGAGTTTCGGTGACCGCGACCGACACCAGTTGGGTGCAGTCAGGCGTGAACTTCGGCAGCAACCGCATGGCCCGCCTGAAAGACCCAGCGATTGCGATCCTCTGGGATGCGCCAACGTCGAGCTACTCAGCCGGCGCGACGAGGTTCTTGATCGAACGCGAACTCGGCCACCCGGTCACCGTCATTCGGGTGAGTGCCCTTTCACGCACCGACCTCGACACCGTCGACGTGCTCATCTTCCCCGACTCCCGCGGCTACGAGGGCGCGATCTCTGGATCCACCGGCAAACAACTGCAGGCCTTCGTGCGCGGCGGCGGCGTCACTATCGGCCTCGGCGGCGGCATCGCGCCTCTCGCCGAGCACGGGCTGCTCTCGACCCAACGCGAGCGGCGCGCCGGCACCGACAGCGAAGGGCCTGAGAAGAAGGGCGGCGAACTGGCCGATGGAACGCTCCTTACCACCGAAGCCGACTACCTGAACGCAATCGAGCCCGACGGCAGAACCCCGGACTCGTTAGCCGGCGTCCTTCTGCGCGCCCGCACCGACCAACACCACTGGCTCACCGCCGGCCTCGCATCGCACCTGAACGTGCTGGTGCGCGGCGGTGACATCTACACCCCACTGCAGCTCGACGCCGGTCGCAACGCGGCCATCTTCGAAGCTCCGGAGGAGCTGCTGGTGAGCGGCTACGCCTGGCAGGAGACCCTCGAACAGATGGCTTTCAAGCCCTTCGTCATGGTGGAGCCGCTGGGCACCGGCCTGACCATCGGCATCACCGCCGACCCCACCGTGAGGGCGTATCAGGAAGGCCTGTTGCCGCTCCTCGCCTCGGCCATCTTCCGCAGGTCCGGGTCACACGCGGTAGTCGCGCCCCGCAGGCGATAGCGTCAGGCGCTGGCGTCAGGCACTGGCGCGCTTGATGAACAGGCTGAGCACGACGCCCAGAACGCCCCAACCGAGAAGTTCGATGCCCAGCCAGCACCAGGACAGGTAGTACGGAAAGCCCTGGAAGACCATGCCGATGAAGAAGTTGTAGAAGCCAATCAGGGCCCCGAGGGTCAAGCCGAAGAACAGGCCACCCTTCCAGCGCCCCTCCCAGTTCTGGCGAGTCTTGCCGAACAGATAGGCGGCGATCACTCCCGCCACCATCGCGATGACAAAGTGCCAGAGCGGATTGCCATCTTCTTGGACAAAAACCGTGTCGTAGCGGGCGTAGGTGTCAGACATGACACCGACGTGCATCGCGAAGTCGACCAGGTTCTTTGCCACTCCAGCGACCACTCCACCGAGCAAGATACGAGACCAGTTCATGACGCTCTCCTTCCGTCGCGCGCACCAGGCCGCGGTGCCCAGGGCTTCGCCGGGAACCGTTTGCCTCCTGGGGCCGGGGTGGCACCCAGAAGAGGCGACACTGTGCGCATCAGATTGTTGGAACGGGTTAAGGTGAAACCATCGTACCGCAGGCGCCATGACCCTCTGTCCTTACCCAAGGGCAAGGCCCCCGCCCGCCCCTGACTGAAAACCGCCGAGATTCACCCATGAAAGAAAGCATGCAGCCCGGCATCCGCCACACCAAGACCGCAACGGTGACCGAGGACATGGCACCCCCTCACCTGCCGGCGAAAGTGCTCTCGACTCCGTCGATGGTCAATCTGGTCGAGTGGGCCTGCCTGGAAGCCGCCCAGTCTCACCTCGACGAGGGCGAAACCACGGTGGGCACGCACGTCAACCTCAGCCACGACGGTCCAGCCATGGCCGGCGAGGATGTTGAAATCGAGGTCGCGCTGGCCGAGGTCAACAAACGGCGCCTGACCTTTGACGTCGAGGTCCGCTCACCGCGCGGTGCAATCTCTACGGGGCAGCATCAACGCGCCGTCGTCGACCTCTCGCGCTTCGGCTGATACGCCCCTCGCCGGGACCCCAGGTGCCTAGCCCGCCTCAAAGACCACGACACCGCCGCGCATTGCCAACTGGCCATCGTGGGTGGCCACGGTGAAGCCAACGGCATGCTGATCGTCACCTACCGGTACAGGTTCGCCGAACTGAATCTCGATCTCATGCCCAGGTAGCACCATGCCGGTGAAGCGGCCAGCCAGGCGCCGCAACCGGTCAGGGCGGCCACTGCAATACAAGCGCGTTGCAGCGCGCCCGGCGAGTGCCCAGGTGGCGGTGCCGTGCAGGATCACATCGGGAAGACCAGCCGCCAGGGCGACCCGGCGCTCGGTGTGGATCGGGTTCCAGATGCGCGCGCACTCGGTGTAGACATGCGGCATCGCCTTGTCGATCATGATGGGGACCGCCGGTCCACCGGCAAACGAAACCTCGGGGAGCTCAGGCGGTGCTTCGTCGAGACGGCTCTCGCCCGCGACTCCGACCCCGCGAAGAATCGACTGCGACCAGCTCGTCGTCATCAGGCGCCCCGCGCTGTCATGCGTCTCCAGCCGGGTTGTCGTGCGCGCTCCCGCAGGCGTCTCCTCCACCCCGCTGATGCAGCCGGTCGTCGTCAGCACATCGCCCGCACGCACCGGCCGATGAAACAGCGAATCCTGGAAGGCGTGCACTCCGCGGCGCAGCTCATCTTCGGGTGCCTGCCAGATGTCACGCGTTTCGGGGTGACTCACCACCGGCCACTCCAACCGCACGCAGTACGCAGGTGGCGCCATGAACAGCTCCCCAGTGTCGTTGAAAACATGAGCACTCGTGTCGCCGATCCCGGCGGCGTAGGCAAGGATCTCGCGCGCGGTGACGTTTTGTTCGTGGGGTGGCAACGGCCGACCCACGGCCGCGGTCTGGACTGGCATGACTTCACTCCGATGGCAGCCGTTGCGGGCTGTCTGAGTTTCCCGCCCAGAATACCCGCGGTGGCTCAACCCCTCTTCGACCGAGCGACCAAGGGTTCTCACGGGTTGACACATAGTATGTGTGCACATAGTATGTGTGAATGAACGTGACCCTCTCCGTCGACGAAGAGCTTCTGAAGCGAGCACGCGAACATGCGGCCCGCCGCGGCACCTCACTCAATCAGCTGATTCGCGACTTCCTGAGCCAGTTGACGTCGGGGGCGTCGGCGAACGAAACCGTCCGCGAACTCAGAGAACTCTGGGCTTCTAGTGAGTCCACCTCAGGCGGTCGCAAGTGGACCCGAGATGAACTCTATGACCGCTCCGTTCTTCGTTGACACGAACATTCTGATCTACGCCGACGACTCCAGCGCACCAATCAAGCAGTCGGTGTCGAGGAGACTGATCGAGCGCGCCTTGCAAGAACGGAGCGGACGAATCTCGATGCAGGTCCTCAGGGAGTTCTTTGCCGCGGCGACGCGAAAAGTGGGCATGGACGCGGCCATGGCCCGTCGCCGCGTTGAACTCTACGCCCGTATCGACCTGGTGCACTTGAGAGTCGAAGATCTTCTGGCGGCAATCGACATGCACCGCCTGCACAGCCTTTCGATCTGGGACGCTTTGATCCTTCGGGCAGCTCAAACTTCAAACTGCGCGATCCTCTACACGGAGGACCTGCAAGCTGGCTTCCGGCTCGACGGCGTACAAGTCGTGAATCCCTTCGCCGACACCCAGGGGGTAGACGACAGCGGCGTTCGTGTCGTCGACCGGTAGCCGTGGCTGCAGACACTGGAACCTGGCGCGGCCCAGGGTCGTCTAAGGAAGCATCATGAAGATAGGTACCGCTGTTCGTGCTCGTCTCCAGCTCTCTGCCCTCATCGTTGCCACCGGCGCCTTCGCTCTTCTCGCAGGAGCCTGTACTCAGGCGCAGGCTCCCACCGTTGCGGGCCAGAGAGCTTCCTTCTCTCACTTCGAGATGCACTCGCCTCGAGCAGACCATGGGGCCACCGCTCTTGGTGATGGGCGGGTTCTCTTAGTGGGCGGCTGCGTGAAAGACGGTTGTGAACAAGGTCAACAGAGCCAGATGGCCGAGCTCTTCAACCCAGATACCGGTCTTACGCGATCGGTCGGCCCGATGATGAGTGCGCGCGTCTCGGCCGCTACGGCGGTTTTGAGCGATGGGCGGGCGCTGATCGTGGGCGGTTGGTCGTCGGGACAGCCCTCCTCTACTGCTGAGATCTTCGATCCCGCAACAGAGCTCTTTTCCGACACCGTATCGATGACGGGTCCACGCACCAGCTCGGCCGTTGTGGCCATGCCGGGTGAGGGGCAGGTGCTCTTTCTCGGGGGATCAGACGGGAAGCGTGGGCTCCGAACCGTTGAAGCCTTCGTACCTGGTCGAGGCGGTACCGCGGACCAGTTCCTCGTGGTCGGGCGCCTTCACCAACCGCGTGCCGGTGCCGAAGCGGTGCTGCTCGACGATGGCCGCATCCTGGTCGCTGGAGGAGATGACGGACGCTACGGCCGGGGCGGCGTGGAGGTCTTCTCGTCCGCCGAGATCTTCGACCCGGCAACCGGCACTTCGGAGCAGACAGGCTCGATGTCGGTACGTCGTCACAAGCATGCCGCGGTGCGACTGGATGATGGGCGTGTGCTCGTCGTTGGTGGCTCTGATGCGCGAGACTTCGGCGGGCAGCATCGCCTCCTCGAACGTTATGACCCAACAACCGGTCGTTTCGAAGCGGCGGGCTCGCTGCACTTTCCCCGTTTCAAGCTTCAGGACGCGGTTCTGCGGCTGGCGAGTGGCAGGGTTCTGATCGCCGGAGGGGCGAGAAAGCCCGAGGTCTGGGACCCGGTCAGTCAAAAAGCGGAGGTCCTCGACGTCGACCTGGGAGGTGCCTGGTACTTCGCCTCAGCGACTGCGCTCCCGGACGGGCGCGTGCTGGTGGCCGGTGGCTACACAGCAGCAGAGGGTCTGCCCCTGACCGCTGGCGCCTGGCTCGTGGAGCCGCCTCGCGTGCACTCCTGAATCATCGAGAGTCAAACTCCGAGTCTCGACACCAGGGCGCACCGTCAAGAAGGGTGTACCGTTCATGGATGAGTAAACAACAGGTTGAAGTCGACTACCTGGTTGTCGGAACAGGGGCCATGGGATTGGCCTTTGCCGATGAGATGCTGAAGCAACGACCGGGCACCATGCTGGCCCTGGTCGATGAGCGAGCCAAGCCGGGAGGGCACTGGAACGACGCGTATCGCTTCGTTTCGCTTCATCAGCCCGCCGCGTTCTACGGCGTCAACTCGCGCGACCTGGGTTCAGGGGGTGCCGCGCTTGCAACCGGAAACGAGGTGCTCGGCTACTTCGACCAGGTTCTCAAGTCGCTGTTGGCAACCGGCCGCGTCACCTATCTGCCCATGTGTCGCTACCAGGGTGATGGGCGCGCGGTGTCGTTGTTGGCGCCGGACAAGGAGTACTCCTTCTCGGTGCGTCAGAAGATCGTCGACTCGACCTACATGAAGGTGGAAGTTCCCTCGACGACGCCACCGAAGTACGCCGTCGGCGACGATGTCGATCTCGTGCCTCCCAATGCCCTGGTAAGCATCAGGGAACCGCGCTCGTCCTACCTGATCATCGGCGCGGGCAAGACCGGAATGGACGCGACCCTTTTCCTCCTGGACCAGGGAGTCGATCCGCAGAGCATCACCTGGATCATGAGCAACGACTCCTGGCTCCTCGACCGCGACGCGTTGACGCCCGGTAAGACCATCGGATGGTTCGTCGATCAACTCGCACTGATCGCGCAGTCGGAGTCGCTCGAAGAGGTGTTTCTGAACACCGAGAGGGCAAACAGCTTCATGAGGCTCGATCCTTCTGTGTGGCCCACCAAGTTTCGCTGCGCGACAGTGAACCGCAGGGAGTTGGCCGCCTTGCGGACGGTGGAGAACGTCGTTCGCATGGGTAGGGTCCAGCGCATCGAGACCTCGAAGATCATCCTCGATGGTGGTGAGCTCGAGACCACGGGCGATGCTCTGTTTGTCGACTGCACTGCGGACGGTCTTGCGAAGCGACCGGCAAAGCCGGTCTTTCAAGGAGACTCCATCACCCTGCAATCGGTCTTCATGTGCCAGCAGGTCTTCAGCGCCGCCCTCATCGCCTACGTCGAGACTCTGGATCGGGAGGAGAGCCAGAAGAACGACCTCTGCCAGGTGGTGCCACACCCAGAGTTCACCCGCGACTATCTGAGCGCGATGGCGACCAGCAACCTCAACTTCGAGCGCTGGGCGCGTCCGATCGGTCGCTGGTTGAGGGCGAGCCGGCTCTCGCTCAGTCACCATGAGCCGTTGTTCAGGCTCCTCCGCGAAACCTGGAGAGCCAAACGGATTGGCAGGCCGGCCGTCGAGCGGATGAATCAGATTCTGAGTTCCGAACCGGCGCATGCTCGAGCGAGATGAACACTCAAGCGACAGAATCGAGAGACAGATGACACTCACTGAACGCCAGCGCACACTTCTGGTCCTCAACGGCTTCGGCCTGATCTTGAGCTCGGTGTTGACCGGATGGCTCTACTTCTTTCAGCTCCTGGGCGAGATCGATCTCTGGCCCTTCGTCCATCACGTCGAAGCCAAAGTGCCCGGCGAGGCACGCGCCTGGAACATGGCGCACCTCGAGGGCATCACCAACGGGCTCTTGCTGCTGGCACTCGCAGCGGTCGCGCCCTTTTTGAGGCTCAGCAGGCGTCAGAACAACTGGCTGTTCGCTTCGAGCCTGACCTTTGCATGGTTCTTTACCCTGCCAGCGATTGCCAATGCGTTCTTCGGCACCCGTGGTCTCGCCTTTGGAGGAGGCCCGTTCGGAGACAGCCTGGTGAACAACGTCATCTACCTCTTCGGCTGGCCACCGATGGTGGCCGTACATATCGCCGTGCCGCTCTTGATCTGGGGCGCGTGGGCTCACTACAAGACACTCTCGGTCTAGCGAGGCGGGCCTCGACCGCCAGTCCGACGAGTACCATGGCGAGAGGAGTGGGTGCCCAGCCCCCGCAATCGCCTGACGATGAGGAATTCGAAATGATCGCCTTGCCTCTCACCCGTGTCGCTGCTCTAACCACCGCCCTCGCCCTCGCTGCCGTCCTGGCCACCGCTTGCGCTCCAGAGCCGGCGGACCAGGGTGACGCGGCGGCCGCTGCTCCCGATGAGCCTTCGACGCTCCGGCTCCACGTGCTCCGCTGCGGTTACCTCACGATCGAGGACACAACGCCCTTCAACCTCACCGGAGAAGAAGCCGGCACAAACGAGATGTTCGTTCCCTGCTACCTGATCGACCATCCCGACGGGAAGCTGCTCTGGGACCTCGGGCTTCCGGCGACCGCGCGAAGCGGTGAGTACCCAATGCCCGGAGGCCAGCTGTCTCTCGAGCGAACGGTCGTCGAGCAGCTCGGAGATCTCGATCTCGAACCGGAAGCCATCGATTTCGTTGCAATGTCTCACCTACACTGGGATCACTCCGGCCAGGTCGCCGAATTCGCGGGCGCCAAACAGCTCATGCAACGCGCCGAGTACGAGGCAGCCTTCGCCGACCCGGTGACGGTCCCGGGGTTTGACCCCTCGCTCTACTCCGCTCTTGCGGACTCCGACTTCGTGCTGCTCGAAGGTGATCACGACGTCTTCGGTGACGGTCGCGTCGTCATCCACTCGCGACCCGGCCATACGCCAGGTCACCAGACGTTGTTCATCGATCTCGCAGAGACAGGTCCGTTGGTGCTCTCGGGAGACCTCTACCACTTCCCTGCCAACCGGGAACTGCGCCGGCCGCCGCACTTCAACGTTGATGCCGAACAGACGCTGGCGTCGATGGATGCCACCGAGGCCTTCCTCGAGGAAAGCGGTGCCACCCTCTGGATCGAACACGATGCACGTCTTGCTGAGACGCTGCTCGAGTGGCCGGCGTACTACGAGTAGTTAGCCACAGTATTGCGAACTCGATGGGGTCACAGATCTCGCGGCACAGACTCCCAAGCACTTGCTCGAACTTCCGGTGGCGTCGATTCGGCGTTGCTCGAGAAAGAGGCAGGCGGAAGGAAGGCCTGAGAGTGACCGGTCAGATATACTGGTCACCATGATCACGATGAACGCATCCGAGTTCAAAGCCAAATGCCTCGCGCTACTGGATCGTGTGGCGGCCACCGGGGAGACTCTCGTGATCCTCAAGCACGGCAAGCCGGTCGCCAACCTGGTTCCGGCCCAGCACCCCGAACCACCGCAGCATGCTCTCAAGGGCAGCGTGAAGATCCTTGGCGATGTGATCGCTCCGGCCGTCGAAGCAACGGACTGGGAAGCCGAAGGTAGCGAGTAGAGCCTTGGCGTATCTGCTCGACACGCACATTCTTCTCTGGTGGTTCTCGGAGGAACCCAGGCTCTCGAAGAACCAGCTCGCAGCCCTCGAGGGGGCCTCCGATCAGGAGCCCCTTTCTGTTTCCGACATTTCACTCTGGGAGATCGCGATGCTCGAGAGCCTCGGGCGAATCGTGCTTCGGGGCAACCTCCGAGACTGGCTGGAGGTGGCAGTGGCGCCACCGTTGGTTCGTCGGCTGGGAATCTCACCGAGCGTCGCCGCAACGGTGGCATCGCTCCCCGACTCTTTCCATCGCGACCCTGCCGACCGCATCATCGTTGCCACCGCCATGGTGCACGGCGCATCGCTCCTGACTGCCGATCGTCGAATCATCGACTCCGGCCTCGTCGAAACCCTCTAAGGTTCGCGTTGGCTGCCTGGGTCAGCCTGAACCTCGCCTCCCGAGCCGATACCTCCCCGGGCGACGGAGCTCGAAACCGTCACCCTGGCAGCCACCGACTTTCGGCCCGAAGGATCCGACACGCGGCTTCGCTACAGGTGCTGTGTGACGCCCTGTATAGGTGGTGCGCGGCGCGGATCGGGTCCACTCGCCCTATGAGCGGTTCCGCTCGAGAAGTTCGGCGCGGCGTTGCTCGACTTCGGCAGGTTCGATCTCGCCAGCGGCCACGCACAGATCCGGAACGAAGATCCGGCACGGTGAGCGACCGCAGGACGCACAATTGGTCGCTTCGAGTCAGCTCGACCTGAGCCGAGACCCCGGAACAACACGCTGGAGCGGGAAAACCGCGCTAGCACCCCCGACACCCTTCGGAAAGTCACAATCAGGCGCTGACAGGGCCGTGCTCAGTCTCGGGTATCATCTGCTCAACTTTCAGTTCAATCCTTCGGTGACCCCACCATAGGGGCCGTTGGCCCCGAAGTTCAAGAACGAATCCGGCGCACCCGAGCCTGGTCATCACACCCAGCTCGATACTGGTGCGCCTACTTGCCGGGGTGAAGGAATCTCTTACGAGGGAGGCAGCATTGATCGTCGGAGTTCTCAAAGAGACCTTGTCCACCGAGCGCCGCGTGGCACTGGTTCCGGCAAGCGTCGAGAAGCTTTCGGGCCTTGGGTACGAGGTCCGTTTCGAAAAAGGCGCCGGTGCGCGCTCGGGCTTCGCAGATGACGAGTACCAGACGGCTGGCGCGCGCGTCGTGTCGCGCGACGAGGCGCTCGCCGCCGACATCGTGCTGCAGGTGCGCGGTCCAGGTTCCAACCTCGAGAAGGCACAGGAGCTGATCGGTGGCGCCAAGAAGGAACAGGTCTGGATCGGCCTGCAGGACCCGCTGTGGCGCCCCGATGAGACCAAAGCGCTCGCCGAGCGTGGCGCTACCGTCATGTCGCTCGAAATGATCCCGCGCATCTCGCGCGCCCAGAGCATGGACGTGCTCTCGTCGATGGCGACGATTGCCGGCTATAAGGCGGTCCTACTCGCGGCCAGCGAACTACCCCAGATGTTTCCGATGATGATGACCGCCGCCGGCACGCTCAAACCAGCCCGAGTCTTCGTGCTCGGCGCTGGCGTCGCCGGGTTGCAGGCGATTGCCACGGCGCGGCGTTTGGGGGCGGTTGTTTCGGGCTACGACATTCGCCCCGCGGCAGCCGAACAGATCGAGAGTCTCGGCGCCAAATCGATCCAGCTGGAGATCGAGACCGAGGGCAGCGAAGACAAGGGCGGCTACGCCAGGGCGCAAGGCGAGGACACACAGCGCCGCCAGCGCGAACTACTCGCTGAAGTACTCACCGAACAAGACGTGGTCATTACAACCGCCGCCGTGCCGGGTGCAAAGAGCCCGCTTCTCGTGACCACCGAAATGGTCGAAGGCATGCCGAGGGGAAGCGTGGTGATCGACCTGGCGGCCGAACGTGGCGGAAACTGCGAGCTCACCAAGGCAGACGAACGAGTCGAGCACGGCGGAGTGCTAGTTCTCGGCCCCACCGACCTGGCGTCGACCGCGCCGCGGCATGCCAGTCAGATGTACTCCAACAACCTGACCACCCTTCTCCACCACCTGACCGACGACTCGCGCCTGGTGCTCGACATGAGCGACGAGATCACCCGGGGTACCACTATTGCCCAGGGCGGCGAGGTCCTCGACGCCCGGGTGCGCGGCAAGCTGGGCCTCGAGCCGCTGCCCGACCCGAACGCCGAAACTCCTGATTCCGACGCCTCTCGTTCGGAAAGTGACAACACCGAAGGGTCTTCTGAGGGCCCGGGAGACTCTGCATGACCTTCATCGTCTCGCTGACCTTCTTCGTCCTCGCCGTCTTCCTCGGCTTCGAGCTGATCACCAAGGTTCCGCCGACCCTGCACACCCCGCTGATGTCGGGCTCGAACGCCATTTCGGGCATTACCCTGGTCGGGGCCGTCCTGGCGGCCGGAACGCGCTACTCCAGTTTCACCACCGCCCTGGCGTTCCTGGCTGTCGTCCTGGCGACGGTCAACGTCGTCGGCGGTTTCCTGGTCACCCACCGCATGCTTGGCATGTTCCGGCGCAAGTAGAGGGCGAGAGAGTGACGAACCTTCTTCAGATCGGCTATCTGATCGCCGCGGCGTTGTTCATCCTTGGCCTCAAGGGCTTGGCACACCCGCGCACGGCCGTGCGCGGCAACCTGCTGGGCGCAACCGGCATGCTGCTCGCCATCGTGGTCACTTTTCTCGACCGCTCGATCGTCGACTTCAAGGTCATCATTGCCGGCATCCTCGTCGGTACGTTGATCGGCATCGTCCTCGCGGTCAAGGTCGCGATGACCTCGATGCCCGAGCTGGTGGCGCTCTTCAACGGCTTTGGCGGCATCGCCTCGGTCCTGGTCGCCGGCGCCAGCTACGTCGAGCAGATCGGCCTGAGGCAGCAGGCAGGTGAGGAACCGAGCCTGCAGTTCGTGGTTGCCGTTGCGGTGACCGCATTGATCGGTGCGATCACCTTCACCGGCAGCTTGATCGCGTTCGCCAAGCTCAAGGGCATCATGACCGGCAACGCGATCACCTTTCCGGGGATCCAGCTCCTCAACCTGCTCATGTTCGCAGCCACCCTGGTGCTGGCGTTCATGATGGTGCAGACGCCGGCCCACTCCTTCCTGCTCTGGGGTGTCGTCGCGATCGCCGCCGTCCTCGGCGTGACCGTCACGATCCCGGTTGGCGGCGCCGACATGCCGGTGGTCATCGCGCTTCTCAACTCGTACTCCGGCCTGGCCGCAGCCGCGACCGGGTTCGTGCTCCAGAACAGCCTCTTGATCATCGCCGGCTCCCTGGTTGGAGCTTCGGGACTCATCCTCACGCAGATCATGTGCAAGGCGATGAACCGTTCGCTTTGGAACGTGCTGTTCGGCACCATGGCGTCGGGCGGAGTCATCGCCGACGCCGACGAAGTCTATGTAGGCAAGGTCAAGGCGACGTCTGCGGAAGAGGTCGCCATGCTGCTCGAAGACGCCCGCAAGGTCGTCATCGTGCCGGGTTACGGCATGGCGGTCGCGCAGGCTCAGCACGCCGTGCGCGACTTCACCCGTGCACTCGAAAGCAAAGGAGCGGACGTTGAGTTCGCCATCCACCCGGTTGCCGGCCGCATGCCCGGTCACATGAACGTCCTGCTCGCCGAGGCCGAAATACCCTACGACAAGCTCAAGGAGATGGAGGTCATCAACCCGAGCTTCTCGCAGGTCGATGTAGCGATCGTGATTGGCGCCAACGACGTGGTCAACCCCGGCGCCCGCGAAGATCCCGACAGTCCCATCGCCGGCATGCCGATTCTCGACGTCGACAAGGCGCGCACCGTGGTGGTCATCAAGCGCAGCCTGTCGCCGGGCTTCGCGGGCATCCCCAACCCGCTCTTTGCGGCCGACAACGCGCTGATGTTCTTTGCCGACGGCAAGCAGGCGGTCGTCGACATGACAGCGGCGGTGAACGAATCGTGAGGCCGGCAGGCAGGGAGCTGTTGATCACCTAGAATTGAGTCGTACGGGCTTAGGATCCGTCCGTTGATCCAAGAAGTCTTGGACCACAGCCAGTCGCGACGCCGGCCAGTGTCGGCACGGTTGTGATTCCAGGCGAGCGGCCCAATGCAGGAATCCCTTCAGGAGCCTTTCCATGTTCTCTAGTGCACTGCGGCACCTCTTCGTTTTCTCGAGGTGCAAGATCGGGTTCGAAACCACACTCTCTCTCATGCTGCTCTTCGCGGTAGGGCTGTCGCTCGCCAGTTGTGGGGGCGAGGAGGAGGCGGTGGAGCCACCCCCTGAGCCCGCGTCGACGAACCAGTTTCACGAGCCGAACCCGGCCAGCTACCCGGAGGCGACGGTCGTCTACGACGTCTCTGAGCTGAGGGTCGCCGACTCGCCGGTTCGCCTCGAGGCTCTCGGAAACGCTCATCAGACGCGCAAGCAGTCCGAACGCTACCAGCTCGCCGTCGACGGGTGGGACTCACACAACGTGCGCGCGACCGAAACCATTGAGGAACTCGTCGACGAAGAAGAGTTCGCGGTCCGAAAGGACATCGTCTGGGGACTCCGTGGCCTGCTCAAGATTTCCGACCGTCACAAACGAACCAACTCGACGGGCGAGGTGGTCGACGACTGGCACAACCGCATTACGTCGATTGACACCGTCGAAGGCGACTTGTTCCCCATCGACTACGCCAAGAGCACGCGGCTGGTCTTCACCAGCGAGATGGAGAACTTCAAGAAAGGTTCGACGGTCACTCTGACCAACGACTACCGGCTCGAAGTCGTCGCCGTCCTCGAAGCCGACGAGTACCTCTCGCGCATGCCCTTCGAACCCCTGCGAGGAGCCATCAAGGGGAACATCTACGCCGTCGACCTCGACTGGACGTTCGGGCTCGAAGGAGAACGCCAGGTCACCCGCTCACGCAGCTACTTCTGGTCGGAGGACCTCGGCTTTACGGTTCCCTGCTGCGACGGCGACGGCGAACGCTTCTCCGGCGTCACCATCGCCTTCGACTGACTGGGTACTGCAGAGGCTCTACCCTTCTGGAAGCCCTGAACGAAACATGACCAGCGAGAGAACCGATGACTCTGATCGACTCCGTGCTCGCGCGCGAAATCCTCGACAGCCGCGGCAACCCGACCGTCGAAGTCGAAGTCTTATTGATGACCGGCGACATCGGTCGCGCGGCCGTGCCTTCGGGGGCCAGTACCGGCGAGCACGAAGCTGTCGAACTGCGTGACGGCGACAAGAAGCGCTACGGCGGCAAAGGAGTCTCGAGAGCCGTCGATCACGTCAACGAAGAGCTCGCCGAGGCACTCGAGGGTGTCGATGCACTCGACCAGGTGGCCCTCGACCAGATGCTGATCGAGCTCGATGGCACCAAGAACAAGGGCCGTCTGGGAGCCAACGCCGTCCTCGGCGTCAGCATGGCCGCAGCTCGTGCCGTCGCGGAGTCGCTCGGTATGCCGCTCTACCGCTACCTTGGCGGCGTGCGCGCGTGTCGTTTGCCGGTGCCGATGCTCAACATCATGAACGGCGGCAAACATGCCGCTGGGTCGACCGACTTCCAGGAGTTCATGGTGATGCCAACCGGTGCACCAACCTTCGCCGAGGCCCTGCGCCAGGGCGTCGAGATCTACCACGCCCTCAAGGGAGTGCTGCACGACGCGGGTTACTCCACCTCGGTCGGCGATGAAGGCGGTTTCGCACCTGCCCTGGGAGGGAACAAGAAGGCGATCGAGGTCATCCTGCAGGGCATCGAGAAGGCGGGCTACCGCCCCGGAGAAGACGTCTACCTGGCTCTCGACCCGGCGGTCTCCGAGCTGTGGAACGGCGAGACCGAGCGTTACCACCTCGACATCGAGGGCCGGCAGCTGACCAGTGACGAGATGGTCGACCTGTGGGAAGACTGGTGCAACAGCTTCCCGATCATCTCGATCGAAGACGGCATGGACGAGAACGACTGGCAGGGCTGGCAGAACCTGCACGCTCGCCTGGGCGACCGGGTGCAGCTGGTGGGCGACGACCTGCTGGTGACCAACGTCGACCGCATCGAGAAGGCCATCGAAACCAGCGCGTGCAACGGACTCCTGTGCAAGGTCAACCAGATCGGTACCTTGAGCGAAAGCATCGCCGCCATTGAGCGCAGCCAACGTGCGGGCTGGGGTGTGGTGGTCAGCCATCGCTCGGGGGAAACCGAAGACACGACGATTGCCGACCTGGCAGTTGCCTATAACGCCGGGCAGATCAAGACTGGTGCCCCGGCGCGCTCCGACCGCGTCGCCAAGTACAACCAGCTGTTGCGCATCGAGGAAGAGCTCGGCGAACAGAGCGAATACCCTGGACGGGCCGCAATCGCTCCGTTCAAGTGAGCGAGCGCGTCTCTTCGAGACCCCATGTCACCCGATGAGCTGATCGCGGGCTTCCAGGGTGCTCTCGCCCGCGACGACAGGCTCGCTGTCGAGAAAATTCTGGGCGGAAACGAAGCGCGCCAACTACTCCTCGAGGTGGGCCCGAAGCTTCGCGGACAGTCACCGCTCACCTGCTGCCGCAGTGTGTCGATGGCCGATCTCCTGATCGAGCACGGCGCCTCCCTCGACGACCTCGCACGCGCGTGGGCGGATGGTTTCGGCGCCCAGAACCTCGATCCGGCAGTGGGCCGGCACCTGGTGGCCCGCGGAGCCGAGGTGTCGATCCATGCCGCCGTTTCCCTGGGTCTCGAAAACGAGGTCAAGGGTCTCGCTTCAGGCGATCCCAGGCTCATCACACAACCCGGAGGTGACGGCGCCCATCCGCTGCACTTCTGCCGCGACCCTGACCTCGCCGCCTGGCTGGTCGAGCACGGCGCTTTGATCGATGCCCGCGATACCGACCACGGCTCGACCCCGGTGCAATGGCGTATCGGAGACGCTCCTCCAATGGTCCGTCGCCTGGTCGAGCTGGGCGCAGAGACCGACATCTTCCTGGCCGCCGCCCTCGGCGACCTCGCTCTCACCCGGGAGTGGATCGAAGTCGATTCGAAGGTCACCGCCTATCGCATCGGCGACGACACTGGACCCTTCCCTGGCATTGGCCATCAGGCCCGAGGCGGCACGATCTATCAGTGGACCCTGGGGTTCAATCAGTCACCCCACCGTGTCGCCAGGGAACGCGGTCACGAGGTCGTGTTCGAGGCTCTCCTGGCCGCCTCCGACGTGCGCACCCGGCTGCTCGTCGGCTGCGAGCTCGCCGAGCGTTCCATCGCCGAGCAAGCCGTCGCGCGGCATCCCGGGGTGATGGACGAACTGAGCAACGAAGACCTGCAGCTACTCGCCAAGTTCTGCTGGGAGACCAACAAGAGCCTCGAAAGCGTCGCCTTGATGCTCGAGCTGGGCTTCCCGGTCGACGTGCCCGAAGACAACCACGGCTTCATGGCTCTCCACAACGCCGCCTGGTGCGGCGACCCCGAACTGGTGGCTCTTCTCCTGGCCAACGGCCATCCAGTAGACGCCCGGGACCCAACGCACAACAAAAGCGCCATCGGCTGGACCCTCTACAGCCTCTTCGAAGGTCGTCGCCATCCGGACGGGCGTTTCACCGAAGTCCTCGAACGACTGGTTGCCGCGGGTTGTCCGTGGGATGGCTCGGGCATCCCGGCCAACGCCGCCGAGCGAAACGACGTCGAAGCGGTGCTGGCACCCGCCCGCTCGGGCTGAAGGTAGCGGTGTCTGGCTTCTGATCGTCGCGCTACGAATCGGTTCCGAGAGGCGAGTCCTGGAGCAGCACCTGCAGGTCGGCAACGTTGGTTCCCGTTGGGCCGGTGACGACCAGGTCCGAAGCAGCAGCGAGTGCCGCACCCGACGCGTTCTGGGACAGCGCCTTCTCGGGATCGACACCCGCCGCCGCGAGGCGCGACAGGGTATGCGGGTCGACGAGCGCGCCGGCGGCTTCGGTGCGTCCATCGCGGCCGTCAGTGCCAGCTGAGAGAAAGACCCAAGCGGGCGGCGCCGCCAATTGGTCCCGGGCGCTGAGCGCGAAGGCGAGGGCCATCTCCTGACAGCGCCCCCCGACTCCGTCACCGAGCACGGTCACCGTCGTCTCACCGCCCAGCAAGAGAGCGCTCTTCCCCGCTCCTGCCGCACCGAGTTGTAGAGCAAGTGCATCACCCGCTTCACGCGCCTCACCCGCCAGGCGCTCTTGCCACGCCACCGCTTCGTAGCCCATCTCACGAGCCTTCTCGGCCATCGCCCGAACACTGGTCTGATTGGTGAGGACCACCTCGGTGGTCACGCGCCGGAAGGTTGGATCCTCGGCTGTTGGCGTCTCGGGAACCAGGCCGGCGGCACCCCGCTCCAGATAGTCGCGAACCGCCGGGATTTTGCCCGTGATGCCGTAGCGCGCCAGCACCGCGAGAGCATCGGCGAAGGTGGTGGGATCGGCGGTAACCGGGCCCGACGCAATCACGGCCGGGTCGTCCTCGGGCACATCGGACACCAGGATCGCGACGACTGCCGCCGGGTGAGCCCAGCGAGCGAGGCCGCCGCCCTTGACTCTCGACAGGTGCTTGCGCACGGTGTTGACCTCGTCGATCGCCGCGCCACTCTGGAGGAGAACATTCGTGATCGCCACCTTGTCGGCCAGCGACACCGTGGGCGCTGACAAGAGCGCCGACCCACCACCCGAAATCAGCACGACAACCGTGTCGCCCTCCCGGGTCTCGGCGAGCATGTCCTCCATACGCGCTGCAGCCCGAAGGCTCCCGAGGTTGGGCGCCGGGTGCCCGCCGACGAAGACCTCGACCGCCGCTGCCGCTCCTTCGGCGTGCTCGAGATCGACAACCGCCACCACTCCCGCCGGCACCAGATCGTGCAGGCGAAGCGCCGCTAAGGCAGCGCGGGTCATCGCCAGCGCGGCCTTGCCCAGTGCCAGGACCCAGACGCGCGACGACGGTGAGCTCTCGACCTGTGCCAGGTGCGGCGAGCGCGCAAGCGCCCTACGGACCGCCGGACCTGGTTCGGCTGCGGTGAGACCGGCGCGGTAGATCTGCAGGGCATCGCCGCGCAGTCGGGCCACGCGCAACGAATCGACTTCTCGCCTCGCCATCTCAGCGTTCGGGGGTAAGAAGAGACGCTTCTTCGCGGGGTCGCCAACTGGCCCTGATGGTCTCCTCCATTCCCGAGTAGGCGAGTGGGAAGTCTGAGCCGCCGGGCCGCGCGCCGACGAACCACTTCCACAGGAAGGCGCCCACTACCCGCGGCTCGGCGGCGACCGCCTCGAGCGCCGCCCGCATGCACCTCTGTTGCAGCGGCCGCGCTCTGATGCCGTCGATGCGCGCATTCCAGGGCTCGCGTGCCGCGTCGTGTGTCAAACCGTAGCCGAGTTCGGTGAACACCAAGTCGCGGTTGGCCTTCTCAGCGAACTCCCGGAGTTCGGCCATCTGCCGGCGCCAACCGCGCGCGAGACTTTCGGCGGTTGGTTGGTCTTCGTTGGCGAGTGGAAAGTAGGCCTGGATGCCTACCAGGTCGAGCGCGTCCCAGAACGGCACGCGCCGGTAGTCGGTCCAGTTGGCAGCGTAGGTAAGGGGCGCATCGGTGCGCAGTCGGATCTCGGCAACCAGCTCTCGCCACTCGGTCTCTCGTTGCAGCGTACGGTCGAGCTCGGTCCCCACGACGATCGCGTCAGCATCGGCGGTTGCGGAAACGACCATCAGCATGAAGCGACGGTAGTCGCCAAAGAACGTCTTCCAGGCGGCCTCCGTATCGAAGTCGATCTCGCCGCGCCAGCTGAAGGGAGAACCCCAGTAGGCGAGGTGTGGCTTCACCATGACCTTGATGCCATGCAAGCGCGCCTCTTCGATCGGGCGGCGTAGCCAGGCGGGCGGCTTGGCGCTGTTGAGCTCGGGGAACACCACCCGACCGTCGCCATGAATACGAGCGTAGGGATGGACCGCGACCCAATTGACCCCGAGGGCCTTCAAACGTTCGTAGGTCGGCGCCAGGTCGTAGAGCCCCCACTCTTCGTTGCCACGACGCGTCGAAAGGGTCACACCCCGCACGTCAGCGAGGCGTATCAACCCATCGTCTCCGCTCCGCGGCGACGAGGTCTGAGTGGCGGCGCTACCGCATGGCCCGGCAACGGTAAGGACCGCGAACAGAAAGAGCGCCAGTGAGCGGATGGGACTCATCGACCGAGGATAGCGCCTGGGTTGTGCGCTCCCAGGCGTGGAGCCGCCGGGCATACCAGGCGGCCCGAGGTGTGGAGGCAGCCGGCGTCGAGCCGATAGCCTTCGGATTCGGACCTCGCGCCGGTCTCGGGGAGCCCGGCAGTGCGAGAGGACTCGCGATGCAGGACACCAACCTCGGCAGCGGGTTCCGAAAGGCCCGGCAGTGCCAGGGAACTCACGATGCAGGACACCAACCTCGGCAGCGGGTTCCGGAAGGCCCGGCAGTGCCAGGGAACTCACGATGCAGGACACCAACCTCGCTAGAACCACCAGGCGCCACAGCTCGGCGGTCTCGAGCCTGGCCGACACCATCGCACGCATCGAGACCGAAGCCCCTCGAAGAGAAGTCGCCGAAGCCGTCCGGCGCGGCTACTTCCGGCCCCTCGAAGAAGAGGCACTCATCACCTGGTTCAGCCGGCTGTTGACCGTGCGCGATGCGTTGTGGGAGGTCATGGCTGAAGGCGCAGAGCACCTGGGCGGCCTCAACAGTGATCGCCTCAGCGAACGATTCGAGAGTCCGGCCGAACGTCGACTCTTCCTGGTCAGCTATATCGCGGCCTGTCTGATCGTACGTCTCGATCGATTGCTCGTCGAAGACCTGGCCACCCACTCCACAGCGCAGCGCAAGCTCAACGAAGGTTCGCGTGAACGTCGTATTCCCCGCAAGCAGTACACCGCCATCTTCGAGAGCCTTTCGCAACCGCGCAACGCGCTGTTGATGCGGAGCGCCATGATGGTCACCGACCGCCAACGGGAGTGGCTGGAGGGGCTCGCCGACGATCCCGAGTTGGGCGCGCTCGCCCGGAGACTCGCGTGGTTCGAAGAGCCGCTCGACCCGAGCAAGACACGCTACTTGAACCTCTTGCTCGATTTCACCGAACACGCAGTGCGACGGTGGGCCGCGTCGACGACCCAGAAAGCCTCGCTGTCCGTCCTCGAGTCGTCGGGACGCATGGTGGCGGAACTCCGCGATCACTGGGGCAAGAAGCGCGTTACCGCGGCGGTTCGCGACCGCCTCAGGAGCCTGCTCCAGCCAGGCGACGTGATGGTCACTCGACATGACGTCGCGATGAGCAATCTCTTCCTGCCCGGGTACTGGCCACACGTTGCGCTCTACGTTGGAGACCACGAGCAACGCGATCAACTGGGCGTGTGCGTGCCCGAGGACATCGGCCGCCACTGGCGCGCCAACTGCTCCGTGCTGGAGGCGCTCAAGGACGGCGTGCACTTCCGTCCGCTCGAAGAGACTCTCGAGGTCGACGCCGTCGCCGTTCTCCGCCCAGCCCTCGACCGCCACCAGATCGCCCGCGCCATCGAACGGGTCGCACCGCATCGCGGCAAGCTGTACAACTTCGACTTCGACTTCTTTCGCAGCGACCGCCTCGTTTGTACCGAGGTCGTCTACCGCGCCTTCGACGGCCCCATGACCATCCCGCTCCATGACCGCGCCGGTCGTCCTACCCTTTCCGCCGAGGACCTTCTCGACCTCGCCTTAGATGACGATCTCTTCGAGGTCATCGCCGTCTACGGCGCAACGGGCTGTGAAGCGTCGTTACTCGAAGGCCGACCGGCCTATGACACTCTTGCCGGAACCTACCGACCTTGACCTGCCTCTCATTCGCAGGAGATCCATCGATGACACACCTGGCAAAGACTCTCGCTCTCACCGTTGGCATCGCCCTGTTGTTGGGAACCTTCCTCGCAACGCCGAGCGCCGCGCAGATTCCAGACGAGTTCACCAATCTGCAGCAGCTCCCCAGAACGCTCGAGAAGCCCGCCCTCGTCAACATCATGCGCACCTGGACCAGCGCCCTTGGCGTGCGCTGCAACCACTGCCACGTTGGCCCCGACAACCTGGTCGGCGCTGACTTTGCGAGCGACGAGAAAGCCACCAAGAAGGCGGCCCGACAGATGCTCGTCATGACCCGCAGCATCAACCAGCAACACCTTGCCAACCTGCCCACCGCCGCCGAAGGCGACCAACGCCAGGTCGCGTCGTGCTACACGTGCCACCGCGGACAGCCCAAGCCACCCGTCAACATCAGGGTCGAAGTGACGAAGATCGCCGCACAGGAGAACGTCGACACCGCACTCGACCACTTCCGCAGCCGCCGCGCCGAGCACTACGGCACCGGCCGCTACGACTTCAGCCCCAGCTCAGTCTTCCGCCTCGCCCAACGACTCCTCGAAACCGGGCAAACCGCCGAAGCCAAGAAGACCCTCGAGATGGGCCTCGAGTTCGACCCCCGGTCCGCCGACCTCCACGCCGCCCTCGGTGCCGCCAACATACAAGCCGGCGACCCCGCCGCCGGCCGCGCATCCCTGGGCCGAGCCCTCGAAATCGACCCAGAGAACGACCTCGCCCTCGCCCTACTCGACCGCATCAGCAAGTAGAGCCCCGGACCCGGGTGGGGACCCGGGTGGGGGGCGTCCGACCGGTCGGTCGAATGTTGCCGATCTGGGACGAAACTCCGAACAATGAGACCTCTCGGACGTCTCAGTATCTGACCGGGAAGAAACGAGTCGTCCACTGCACCGAGAGAGAAACACAGCCCATGACACGAAAGACGAGACGCCTCCCCATCAGCAAGCCCCGCACCCTGACCCTGGCCCTCACCGTCTTCGCTCTCGTCGTCTTCCCCGTCCAGGCCGCCGATGCTGCCCACCCCGTTGGCGCTTCGCCCGGCCCTCTCACCATCGCGGGCCCGACGGAAGAAGCGCCGCTGGACCTCGGGTCCAGCTCTCAGACCGGAACCCGCTGGCTCGGCGCCGACCGTGCGCCGCTCCCGTTCACGTCGCACGATGAAGTCCTCGAGTTCCTGCACATCGCTCGCGTGGTCTCTAGCGAAACCCTCTCGACTGGCATCAACCGGCCCGAGAAGCTCCTTCTCGAACGCAATGGAGTGCAGGCACACGCCATCTTTCGCACCGTCGACCGTGACCTCACCCCGCGCAGCCAGAGCCCCCACTCCCTCCACCGACTGCGCGATCACTGGGGTCACGAAATCGCCGCATACCGGCTCAGTCGCCTGCTCGGTCTCGACCGCATCCCGCCAGTCGTCGCAAGACGCATCGACGGGAAGCGTGGATCGCTCCAACTGTGGCTCGAAAACTCAGTCACCGAAGCCGAACTGCTCACCAGCGAGCGCCGCAACGTGCGCGCCTCCGAACGGCAGTTCCAGCGTCAGGTCATGAAGCTCTTCGATCAGCTCATCTGGAACTACGATCGCCACCAGGCCAACGCGCTCTACGACACCTACGGTCACCTCTGGTACATCGACCACACCCGCTCCTTCAAGCGCCTCAACCGTGCCGAGAACGTCAAGAAGATCGCGGTCGCCGATCGGCAACTCTTCGACCGACTACGCAACCTCGACTCCGACGAGCTCGACGAAGCGCTGGCTGGCTTTCTGGACAAACAGCAGCGCCTGGCAATCGAACGGCGACGGCGCGAGATTCTCGAACACCTGGACACTTTGATCGAAGAACGTGGCGAGTCGGCTGTCCTCTTCGACCTCGAAGGGCGACTGCAGGCGACCCGTCATCGCGTCGATAGTGCGCAGCCCCTGCAAGGCTGAAAACGAACGTCGGAGGATGAAGCCTCCCGCCACCGAGCGCACCCGAGAAAACTCGGCGGCACCATGGAACCATGACAACGCATCCTCGTTGAATAGGCAGGCGCTAGACCGCGCCGCTCATGCCCCGAGGGAGATTCGACTGATCATGGTGCCGTTCACCTCAACGCCTCGCCCATCGCACGACCGCAACTGCGGCGCTGTGCTGGCTATCTGTTTGCTCTTCGCGTCACTTCCAGCTGGCGGCCAGCAAGCCGAGCGCCGGCTCGCCGCCCCGCCGAGCAGCGAAACCGTCGAAGTCACGACGCCCGAGGCCACACCTGAGGTGCCCTTCGAGCTGGTCAACAATCACTATGTCATCGAAGCGAGCGTGAACGGCTCCGAGCCCTTGCGCCTGGTGCTCGACACCGGAATGCCCGGGAAAGGAGCGCTCCTCTATGAAAACGACGCCACCGACGAGGTCGATCTAGAGTTCGACCCGGCCTTTCAGGCGCGGGTGGGAGGAGCCGGCGGCACCGGCGGGACGATGGTCGCTCAGGTAGCAAACGACGCGACGCTCGACTTCGCAGGAGTCCGCTTCCAGCACAGCCGCGTGATGGTGATTCCGGTTCCCGCGGGCTTCCCCACCCTCGACGACGGGATCGTCGGCTACTCGTTCTTCGCCAACTTCGCGGTCGAGATCGACCACCAAGAGAACGTTCTGCGGCTTCACGACCCGGCGACCTACGATCCGCCGACCGGTGCCGCTGTGCTGCCTCTCACGTTCAGGGGCAACCTGCCGTACACCACCATCGGCGTTTCGACTTCAGGCGGACCGGTCGTACCGGCGGAGGTGGTGGTCGATCTTGGAGCCGGCCACGCGATCTCTCTCAACGACGAGCGGGCCGAAATCACGGTGCCCTCGGAGTCTCTACCCACCGTTCTCGGGCGCGGCATCTCCGGCCCGATCGACGGTGTCGTTGCCAGGATCGCGAAGATGAAGCTCGGCCCGATCGAGCTGACCGACGTGGTGACTTCTTTTCCCGTCAAGGAACACCAGAACCCTCGGGGCATCGACTCGCTTGCCGGCAACCTCGGATCCGAGACCCTACGGCGCTTCGATACGACGTTCGACTATGCCGGCAAGAGAATGGTCCTGGTTGCCACCCAACGATCCAGCGAACCGTTCAGATTCGATCGCTCAGGCCTCGGGTTTCTCTGGGCCGAAACGACGACCGTGGCGTCGATCATCGGGGGTTCCCCTGGCGCCCAGGCAGGCATCGAGATCGGGGATGTCCTCTTGACGGTGAATGGGAAACCCGCCGCCAGCCTCGGGGTCGATGGGGTCCGGGCGGTGCTCTGGCAAGAGGGCGAAGTGACCCTGGCATTTGAACGCAACGGAAAGCTGTTCGAGCGCGTCCTCACCTTGCGGCGCCTCATCTAGCGGGCCCCGCTCGATTCCCCCGGCATAAGCAGCAGGCGGCACGCCTCACCTGACGCCGCCGCCAATCCACCGCCACGGTCTACTTCCTATTTCACGCGGCGGCCGTTCTTGATCACGATGTCGACGTTCGACAGCCGATCGATGAAGCGAAGCACATCACCACGCACCGCAATGATGTCGGCCTTCTTGCCCTCGGAGACCGTACCCACCTCCTCGTTCACACCCTGCGCTACCGCCGGCCAGTAGGTCGCCGCCTGAATGGCTGCCATTGCGTCCATGCCAAAGGTGTTGACCCAGGTCTCGAGCTCGCGCCAGGTCGCGTCACTATGGAAGTTGAGCGGCACCCCGCTGTCGGTGCCAATCAGCAAGACGACACCCGAAGCCCTCAGCTGCTCGAACTTGCGGGCCAGGGTCGGTCGCCGCACGGGCATCAGCTGGTAGTAGTCGAGACGTTCGAGGTTCTCGAGCGACCCCCTCACGTCTTCGATGACGTCTGCAGGGAGGCCGCGGTGCCACCGCGGGTCATCGATGCGCTCGGGGTTGTCACGGGTGTACTCGTACAAAAAGAGCGGTGAGATGGTTGGCGTCCAGAACAGGGTGTTGGCGCGGCTCTTCATCAGCTCGAAGACGTCATCCGGATACTCCGGCGCCGTACCCAGACCGGTGTGCTCGAAGTTGTCGACACCGGCGATGATGCCGCGCCGAATCTCCTCGGGTCGATGGGAGTGAGCGATCACCGGCAGGTCGCGAGCATGCGCGGCATCGACGATCGCCTCGACCTCGTCCATTGTCATCTGGTCCTGATCGATCAGTTTGATCAGGTCGACTCCGGCATCGGCCAGCTTGTCGACTTTCTGGCGCGCGTCAAGAACGCCGTCGATACCCCAGCGAAACCGCTCGGTCCCCGGGTAGGGCTCGTGCTGGAGAAAGGGGCCCGAGACGTAGAGCGTTGGCCCGAGCATCTTGCCGGCATTGATCGCGTCGCGGATCGCCAGAATCTCCTCGAGCGGTGCCCCGAGATCACGTGCACTGGTCACCCCGGCCAGCAAGAGCTGTTCTGCCGCCGCCGGCATGATGTCTTTCTGCCAGCGATCGATGTACTCCCGGTCCCAATGGTCGTAGTCGGAGTGGCCGACCAGCATGAGGTGAACGTGCATGTCCCAGAGACCGGGGAGCACGCTCATGCCCTCGGTCGAAATCACTTCGGTTCCCGCCGGCAGCTCGAAGTCACCCTCTTGACCCACCCGAACGATGCGATCGCCTTCGATGAGAACGACGCTGTCTTCGACCGGACGACCGCCGAAGCCATCGATCAAACGACCACCGACCAGGGCGACGCTCTCTGCTGTTGCCGCCGGCGGGAAAAGCACCAACAGAACGAAGGCCAGCGGAATCAATCGCCGACAGGAAGGCAAGGAGAGGCTCGTCTGACCAACCCAGCGCATTAGCGGTAGTCGTCGCGCGTGGGTTGGAAAACGTCGAGGATGCGGCTCGCGGTCACCGCCCGGCCGGAGTGCGGAACGTTGGACGGAATCACCAACACCGAACCGGGCTCGAGACGATGCGTCGTTTCACCGACGGTGAGCTCGAAGACGCCTTCGAGGACATGCGCCGCCTGTTCGTGAACATGTGCGTGCTCTGGCAGCTCTGCCCCTTCGGTGACCTCCCAGAAGGCGAGGGTCATCTGGTCGCCATGAACGAAGCGCCCCAGAAAGCCCGGCACGGGCTCGATCGGGGCGATGGCCGAAAGGTCGTAGGGCACCGCGTCGGTCACGGGTCGAGCCTGGCGGTCGCCGAGCCCTTGACGACGGTCACACCATCCTGGTTGTTGGTGACCACCGCCAGATCAACCAGTTCTTCCCCGCTCTCCTCCCGCAACGCCTCGACCGTGGTGGTGGTCGTCAACGTGTCTCCTGGCCACACCTGGGCGGTAAAGCGCACGCCGTAGTTTCGCAGTCGGCCGTCGCCAACGATGTCGGTGACAGCCCGCCCGGTCATGCCCATGGTCAGCATGCCGTGAGCGAAGACGGCCGGATAGCCGGCGACTTCCATAGCGAAGACCTCGTCGGTGTGCAGGGGGTTGTAGTCACCGGAGGCGCCGGCGTACTGAACGATCTGGGTGCGAGTGAGGTTGTCGACAACCACGGTCTCCCAGCTCTTGCCGACTTCGAGTTCCGATTTCTTGAGTGCCATGTCAGCTTTCCTCCTGCTGGACGACCTTCTCGGTCTGAACACCAACCGAGCGTGCGGTGACGACGAGTTCACCACTTGGGTCGCGATACTCCGTGATCTGCGACGAGAACTTGAGCTTGCCGCCCTTGCGGCCTTCCTTCTCCCAGCTCTCACCAGGCTTCGTTGACACGGTAAGCACTTCGCCAGCGCGCAGCGGCCGGTGGTACTCGAAGTGCTGCTCGGCATGCAGACCGGTGCCGCCCGCCAGCTTCTCGGGAGGCACGCCGCTCGGTGTCTTGCCCGAACCGAACCACGCCTCGCCAAACTTCGGTCGTAAGGGGTAGTCCGGGTTGAACTGGGCCGAAGACTGAACAAACGTCGGCGGCGCGACGATGCCACCAACTTCGGTTTCTTTGGCCGCTTCTTCATCGTGATACACGGGGTTGGGATCGCCGACCGAGCGCGCAAAACGCTGGATGTGGCCTGCCTCGACGAGGAAACGGAACGACTCCGCCATGAGGGTCTCCTTCTCTCTACGCCCACCGCAAGCGGGCCGCAGGTCTGTTTTGGAACTGTTGGTTGTGTGGCGCCATTATGCACCGTTTGCAGAGAGCGGGGGCAGAACCAGGAAAGGCCCGCCGGGAGAACCCGACGGGCCTTCTGGAACCGAAGTGCCGAGCGGCTCAGCGACAGGAGACGCGCAGCGACGAAACGCTATCGTTGCCCACCGGCGAGCCGTTCAGGCTATAGACCGGACCTTCGACCTGCCAGCGACGGCCCCCGAAGTTGATGTCGGTGTAGAGCTCGGCGACGCAACCCTCGTCAACACGGATGGAGCTCGCAGCATCGTTGCCGAGCGCCGAGCGGCCAAGGTCAGGCACGGCACCCTGGAAGGTCTCGTTGCGACCTTCGAAGTTGTCATGCTCGAAGAGAGTGGCACCGCGCGCGGTGCCGCCGCAGTAGACCTTGAGCGAAGAAACGGTGTCGTTGCCAATCGGCGTGCCCGAGAGGCTGTAGACCGGACCTTCAACGCTCCAGCTGCGACCGCGGAAGTCGATGTCCTCGAAGAGCTCGGCGCGGCAACCGGCATCGACGCGGATGGAGCTCATCGTGTCATTGCCCACGGCGCTCCGCCGCAGGTCTCGAACGTCGCCGTAGAAGGTGTCGCTGCGGCCGCCGAAGTTGGCCGCCTCGAAGACCGTCACTCCACCCGGACCCTGGTTGCCACCCGGGCCGGGGGCGCGCTCGACCGTTCCAGTCGCCGCTGCCTGCGGGTCGTAGACTTCGAGACGAATGTCGCCGACGCGCATTGACCCATCGATCGGCGAGGTGATGGTGTAACGCACGATGGTGGGAGTGCGGTTACCCGCCATGACGTCGTTGCCGGTGATGTTGGTCGTACCGAGGCTCTCGTTCTGGCGCGAAAGGTAGGCGCGGTTCTTACCCGAGATGACCTCCCAGGTCGCAGTAGGCAGGCGCGGCGCACGGTTCGGGTTGTGGGTCAGCCCGACGACCCGCAGGCGCAGGGTTTCTCCGACCGCTAGACGCAGGCCGTCCTGCGCCCGGATGCGCTCGCGCTCTTGCTTGATCTTGGTGTCAAAGACGTCGATTGCAACCGAAGCGATCTGCGGGCCTGACTGTGCATTGACCTGCCCCTGTCCGGGAGGTGTCGTCGGGCGCACGCGGCCCTGCTGACTGAAAGCCGCCCCCGCCATGAGGGCGCACAGGGCGAGAGCAGTAACGGCCGCCAGCGGCCGCGAAGCAACAGTGGTTGATTGGCGCGTCGAGAACGGTCTCGAAGTTGGCTTCTTCATCGTAGTTTCCTTCAGAAGCGCTGGAAGCACCAGCACCTCAGGTGTTTGCTCGAGGAGTATGTTCTGGATTCGTATACATCTTGAAGTGTGGGCCGCGGAAACGCCGGCCCTTGTTGTTTGAGTCTTGCACGCGCCAGCCGAATCCGCATTGCGCAAAGGTTGCTGCAGTTCCCGGGGCGCGGTACAGAACCCTGAACCAGCTCGCCCCAGGGCCTATTCCGCGCTCGACCTGGCGCCGGTTTCGTCGACGAAAAGCAGGTTGACGAACGGGTCGAGCACGACGGCGCCGAGCTCGCCGCCTCTTCGCCTGGGGAGCCTGACTCGGGTGGTGCGCTCGTCGGTTGGAACGACCAGCCGGAGGTCGGGCGCGCCTTCGAAGCCCACCTCGACCTCGAGGTTCATCGGCTTCTCCTGCAGCTGCTCGAGCACCAGCAGCTGACGACCTCCGCGCCCCGGAAGCGTCGTCGTTCGAGCTCGCAGACGGGGGAGTTCTTCGCGACGAAGCCATTGTTCGAAGAAGGCATCGAGATTTCGCCCCGCGACTTCTTCCATCACGCTTTCGAAGTCTAGAGAACTCGCATTGCGATGCCGAAAGCGTTCATGAAAGGTCCGCAGCCCCCGCCAGAAGAGCCGGTCCCCTACCTGCCGCCTCAACATGTGCAACACCCAGGCACCGCGCTGGTACGTATGCGGCCCCAGCAGAGTCTCGAGATCGACGTCGGCCTCCGACTCGAGCTGCACCACGACCGTCCGTTCGCTGGCCTGTCGTACGACAACTCGGCGGGCGCGCTCGAGGGTCTCACGTAGGGCCGCCGCGCCCTCGGTCTCCTCTTGATAGAGCGCCGCCAGGTAGGTGGCGAACCCTTCAGACAACCAGACGTGATTCCAGGTCTCCTCGGTCAGCGAGTCGCCAAACCACTGGTGGGCGATTTCGTGCGCCAGGAGACCCGTGAGCTTGCCTTCGCCGGTCACCGCCGCCTCGCGATAGAACGGGTTGCCGGCGTTTTCGAGACCGCCCCATCGGGTCGTCGACTGCACGTTGGCGAGCTTGGCCCACGGGTAGGTGCCCAACCGGCGGTCGAAGAACTCCAGAATGTCGAGAGCCGGTGCAAAGTCGGCCCAGCCCGCCTCCCGATCCTGCGGGTACACCCAACTGGTCACCGGAACCGAGCCCACCTGGCCAACCTTCTCGACCGCGAAACGGGCCACGCCAACCGCCATGACCTTGGTCGCGATGGGCGCGTCGCTCTGCCAGGTAGTCCGTCGCAAGCCGCCTTCGAGATCGGTCTCTTCGAGCAGCGAACCACAGCCAACGACCTGGTAGATCGCCGGCGCCGTCACCCGAAAGCCACAGCGCGCCTTGTCCGACGGATGGTCGCGGACCGGCAGCCAGTGGCGTGCACGGTCGGGCCAGTTGTCGGCGAAGATCGTGCCCTCGCCATGGCGGTTGCGGGCCATGACCAGACCTTCGGCGGGTCGCCCCGAGTAGTCGACACGGACCAGCACTTCACGCCGCTCTTCAACGCCCGGCCCGGCAGCGAGATCCGTGAGATCGATCGACAACCGGTCGTTGTGGTGTTCGAACGCCAGCTCGACGCGTTCAACACGGTCGTAGGAGCGGCGGTCTTCGGTCGTGCCGAGAGCATCGAAACCCCCCGAGACGGCCACAACGGTCATGCCACTGGGCGGGAGCTGCGAACCTGTCGTGGCCTCGCTTCCGCCTTCGCCGGCGGACCCTCCCACCAGGTCGAGCACCAACCGCTCGCAACGTTCACACGCCAGCTCGATCCATGCACTGCCGGTGATTGTCGGCACTTCAGGATCGAGCACCAGATCAAAGCGATAGGCCAGGATGTCCTCACCGGGCTCGCGCTCCAGATCACGCACCGGTGCCGCGGCCAAAAGAGCCTCGGTGAGACCCAGCAGGGCCACGAGAGCAATCGCCGCACGCACCGCAGACCTCTCGCGATGAAGCACCTCTCTCATGCGAGAATCATTGCATGGCAGTGTTGGCCATCAACGACGAACTCGAGATCGACGAAGACGACTTCGAAGAGACGTTCGTGCGCTCGCCAGGACCCGGCGGCCAGAACGTCAACAAGGTGGCGACCGCCGTCCAGCTACGTTTTCCTGTAGGCGACAGCGACTTGCCCGTAGCCGTCAAGGAGCGCCTCCGCATCCTCGCCGGCTCACGGCTGACCAAGAACGACGCGGTCCTCCTGTCGAGCAGTCGCTTCCGCACCCGCGAACGCAACCGCGCCGACGTCCGCGAGCGATTGGTTGCTCTGATCGCCAAGGCAGCCAAGCCGCGAAAGAAGCGCCGCAAGACCAAACCTTCGCGCTCGTCGAAGGAGAGGCGCCTGGCCGGAAAGAAGCGCCAGAGCGACAAGAAGCGCCTGCGCAAGCCGCCAACCGAGTGATCGGTGATCTGTCGAGGAGGGACAAAACAGAGATCGAGTGCGAGGACGGCTCTGGCGCTGGCGTTTCACTGGAACGGAGTACTAGCCGCCGGCAGCGCTCGCGCTGGGCCGGGCCTTCTGCTCGGCAATCCAACGCTCGATCTGCTGGGCGAGGACCGGTAGGGGCACCGAACCCTTGGCGAGCACCGCGTCGTGGAAAGAGCGCACGTCAAAGGCGGCGCCGAGCTCATCTTCGGCCAGTCGGCGCAATCTTCTGATCTCGATCTCCCCCATCTTGTAGGCCAACGCCTGACCGGGCCAGCTGATGTAGCGGTCGGTTTCAGTGGAAGTCTCGTGAAGCGAAAGCGCGGTATTCGAACGCAGGTAGTCGAGCATCTGATCGCGAGTCCAACCCATCGCGTGGACCCCGGTATCGACGACCAGACGACACGCGCGCCACATCTCATAGGTCAGACGACCAAAGTTGCTGTAGGGGTCTTCGTAGAAGCCCGCCTCGAGGCCAAGGTACTCAGAGTAGAGGCCCCAACCCTCGCCGAACGCCGAGAGATAGGTGTGTCGCCTGAAGGTCGGCACGCCTTCGAGCTCGCGCGCCAGCGCCCCCTGCAGGTGGTGACCTGGCACCGCTTCGTGCAGCGAAAGCGCCTCGAGCGCGTAGAACGGCCGACTTGGCAGGTTGTAGACGTTGACCCAGTAGATGCCCGGGCGACCGCTACCCTCGGCCGGGCCAACGTAGCGCCCGGCGGTGTACTTCGGAGCGATCGAATCCGGTACCGGCTCGACGGTGTACGGCAGGCGCGGCAGCTTCCCGAACAGCGACGGCAGCTTGCCGTCCATCTTCTTCGAAATCCAGGCGGCGCGCTCGAGCAGATCCTCAGCGGTCTTCGGGTAGAAGCGCTCGTCGGTTCGCAAGAACGTCAGGAACTCGTCGAAGGTGCCTTCGAAACCAACCTCCTCGACGATCGCCTCCATCTCGGAGCGAATGCGCGCGACCTCGCGGCGCCCGATGTCGTGGATCTCCTGCGGCGTCATGTCGAGGGTGGTGTACTGCCAGATCTGGTGGGCGTAGTAGTCGCGCCCGTTGGGCAGGTCGTAGGCACCGAGCGTCTCGCGCGCACCCGGCTGGTACTCATCGAGAAAGAACCGCAACAGGGTCTTGTAGGCCGCCACCGGGCCCTCCATGATCGCCTTCCGACCGGCCGCACGCAGCCGCTCATGGTCGGACTCGGGGACGGCCACCGGAAACTTCTCGAACGGCTCCCAGAAGTCACTCTCGGTGGGATCGGCAACCACATGGGCCTCGATCCCCGCCTCATAGCCCTCGATGGTGACGCGCGGCAGTGTCATGCCACTGGCCAGGCCAGCGCGCAGGTTGTCGATCTGCTCGCCGAAGTAGCGCGGCGTCTGCTCGAGACGCGTGAGATAGTTCTCGTAGTCCGCGGTGGTCTTGAAGGTCATCCTCTTCGACAAGCGCGCAAAGCCGGAGTGGAACCCTGAATCGGCGTTCCAGGGCAGCTGCCAGTCGCCCAGCTCGTCGCTCCGAACGCGGTTCTTGATGCCGCGCTCGAACATCTCGAGGTTGATCACATCGTCTTCGCTGAGCGTTTTGCGATCGATCTTCGCCAGCCTCGTCTGCAGGTCGCGGTAGTAGCGCATATCGGTGGCGCGAAACGCGGGGGTCACCGTCGGCAGCTGGTCGTCGAGGCGATGGTCGCCAACACCAGTCGCAAACAGCGGCTGCGTGTTCAGCCGGTGTTCCCATTCTTCGTCAAAGAGGTCCCAGAGCACCGGCGAGTGACCCGGTGGGCGCTCCTCGGCCACGGCCGCCGCTCCCGAGAAGACCAGCGCCGTGAGCAGAAAGAGAAAGAAAACGGCGCACCAACGGTGCCCCCCAACGGTGCGGGCCGGGACGCGGCGCATCATGAGAACCTCCCTACGATTCACAGAGTTACAGTGTGCGACACCCTACCTCGCGTCGTCTCGGCACGCTCACCTGGTGGCGGTGACCGGCGCCGGCCGCCTTGCAGATACACCGCCAAGTCGGTATATTGCACTTATTCTATTAATCGACCCACGGATGTTCCGCGTGGGTCAATGCGCCCGCTCCCTTTCTGCCACCTTAGTTTGACCTTTGTTGATGAGGAGTTTGCAATGAGTTATCGGTTGCATCCGGTAGCACCGGGTCACACGCGTACGCGCCGCAGTGGTCGGCGCGAGTACCGGGAGCTGCGCCGCCAGCAGCGCCGCGGCATGACACGTCTCGCCGACGCGATTCGAAGCGCCGGGTCGCACCGCGCTTCGCGCTCACCCTCATTCGAGCGCTTGACCCAGGAGGGCAGCGCACCTTCGCGACCTCCCCTGCACGTCATCGTCATGTGCAGGCTGGGCTTCGGCGTGCGCGCGGGCTACCTGAGTGAGTGGAACGCCCTCGGCTCAAACGACCCTGACCGGCTCGAGAGCTGGCTCCTCCAGCAGCTCGACCCCGAGAGCATCAACGACAGCGACTGCGACAACCGCATCAGCAACGCCAACTTCACGACCCTCGGCAAGACGGCCGACCAGGTCTGGGCCGACCACGTCGTGCCCGACCCCGAATGGGAAGTCTGGCGCCGGCCCTTTACCGAGACCGAGCTGGTGACCATGCTGCGCGCCGTCTATTCGAAGCGCCAGCTCTACGAAGCCACGGTGCGTTTCTGGCACGACCACTTCAGCATCTATGGCGAGGAAGTCTCACCGTACTTTCTGACCTACGACCGCGACGTCATCCGACCCAACGCGTTCGGAAACTTCGAAACCATGCTGAAGGGGGTCGCACGTCACCCCGCAATGCTCGAGTACCTCGACAACAAGCGCAACTCCTACGTGCCCTACCTCGAGAACGACGGCATCAACGAGAACTACGCCCGTGAACTGCTCGAGCTGCACACGCTCGGCGATGAGCACTACTTCAAGGGTGTACACCCCGACGACGTTCCCCGCGACGGCGCTCTGGCGGTTGGCTATACCGACTTCGACGTCACCATGGCAGCACGTTGTTTGACCGGTTGGACGATCTCCGACCAGGACTGGGACCCGGAGGTCGGCTACACGGGCCGCTTCAAGTACATGCACTCCTGGCATGACACAGTGACCGACAAGGTCATCCTCGGCGCACCGATCAACGGCAAGGACGAGCCCACCAAAGAAGGCATGCGACTCTTGCGGCGCCTGGCTCGCCACCGCAGCACCGCGCTTTTCATCGCGCGCAAGATGTGCCGTCGCTTCATCGCCGACGAGCCACCCGAGTCGCTCGTACAGAGCACCGCTGACGTCTTCATGGCAGGTCTCGACTCGGACAGCCAAATCGCCGACATGATCTGGCACATCGCAACCTCGACCGCCTTCGCCACGACCTGGGGCCAGAAAGTGAGGCGCCCCTGGGAGATCTTCATCGCAGCGATGCGCGCCAGCGGTGCCGAGTTCGAGTTTGACGAGACCGACACCTACCTCGGTCTGCTCTGGTGGATGTCGGTCATCGGGCACCTGCCGTTCCATTGGGAACCACCCGACGGCTATCCCGATACTCGCGAGGCCTGGATCAGCAGCTCACCGCGAGTGATGAGCTGGGACTTCGTGGCGTACCTGACCGCTGTACGCCGCGACAACTGGGAAGGCCCCTACTACGCCGACATGGTCAGCGCGACGCCGGCAGACAAGAACACTGCCAACGAGCTGGTCGACTACTGGGCCAACCGCATCTTCAGGCGCAGCCTGCCGGCGGCCGAGCGTGCCGTCCTGCGTGACTACATGGCCAACGGCGCCGGCCCCGACGACGCGCTCAACTTCGACGACTGGTGGGACGCCCCGGCGAGAATGCAGGCTATGGTTTCCTTGATGTTCTCTTCCCCGTCGTTCTTGTTCCTCTAAGAGAACGCCCCGGCTCACCCCGTCAGGAAGCTTCCCTAATCTGAACTCCGATCCGAAGAGAGACTGACCGATGACTACATCCACAACCCAACGCCCGGGCCACTTCGATCGCCGCCGATTCATGTGCGGTTGTTCCGCCGCTATCGCATCGCTCGCCGGCTCACGCATGAGCAGTGTTGCCTTCGGCGCCGACCGCTTCGAGAACCGCAACACCCTGGTGGTGGTCTTCCTGCGCGGTGGCATGGACGGGCTGTCCGGCTTCCCACCCATCGCCGGCTCCGACCGTGGCCACTTCGAAAACGCCCGACCAGACGTTCACCTACCGCTCACCGGTTCGAACCGGGTGCTGCCGCTCGACGGAGGCATGTGGGGCATTCATCCCGTCGCCGCACCCCTGCGCGAGGTCTACAACGACGGTGGCCTCGCCCTGATCCCGGCGTGCGGCATGGAGAAGGTCAACCGCAGCCACTTCGACGCCATGGAGTTCATCGAGCGCGGTGCCCCGACGGCGCTCGACCAGGGCCGCGGGTGGCTGACGCGCCACCTCAAAAGTGCGCTGACCAAGCCGGTGGAGTCGCAGATCGAAGCTTATTCCGGTGGCGACCAACCGTCGTCGCTGCGCGGCAACTACGACACGGTGAACTTCTTCTCCCCCGACTGGTTCTACATCAACAGTGGCGCCTACTGGCCACTCGACGATCACATCGCTGCCGTTCGTGACCTGTACTCGAATGGTAGCTCCTGGCTCCACGACTCAGGCGCCGCAGCCTGGGACGCCATGCAGCTCGTGCAGGACAACATCGATCCTGACTACACGTCGGCCAGTGACATTGCCTATCCCGAAACCAACTTCGGCGACCAGATGCGCTACGCCGCGCAGATGATCAAGCTCGACATGGGTCTGCAGGCGGCAACAGTCGACATCGGCGGCTGGGATCATCACGAGGGGCTCGGGGTCACCCCCGGCGGTTCGTTCTACGAGCTGTTCGGAGAACTCACCACCACCCTCGCGGCTTTCTACGCCGACCTCGAGGCCTCGGGCGGCGACGTACTCGAGCGCGCCACCGTGGTGGTACAAAGCGAGTTCGGTCGGGAACTGCGCCAGAACGCCGACGGCGGTACCGAGCATGGCTACGGCAACCACGTGATGGTGCTCGGCGGAGCGGTCAACGGCGGTGTGCATGGCACCTGGCCGGGTCTTGCACCCGGCGAGCTCTACGACGGCACCGACGTCGCGGTGACAACCGACTATCGCCAGGTTCTCTCCGAGGTTCTCATCCGTCGCCAGAGCAACCCGATGTTGGGCCAGATCTTTCCTGGCTACGACACCTATCAGCCACTAGGCATCGTCCAGGGGCCCGACCTGCCTGTCGACAGCGACGGTTTCACCCTGTTCAGTGACAACTTCGAGAGCGGGAACGCCAACGCCTGGGATAGCCGCAACGGTTAGGCGACCCCGCCAGGATGCCCTCGAGGAGGTAGCGGCGCTATGCTTTCGGCATGCGACACCACATCCTCAGGAGCCGTGGGTGTCTTTGGAACCTCGCATGGCTCGCGATCGCAGGTGCGGTCAGCCTCGTTGTAACCGGTACTCCACGTGCGGAGGCGGCTGAAGCGCCCTGGCCGTCCTTTCGCGGCCCGGAGGCATCGGGAATCAACGACGGCCAGAACCTGCCGGCCGACTTTGACGTCGAGACCGGTGAGAACGTTCGGTGGCGCGTTGCGGTGCCGGGCCTGGCGCACTCGAGCCCGATCGTCGCTGGCGGGCAGGTCGTTGTCACCAGCGCGATCTCGAGTCGTGATGACGCTGACTTCAAGCATGGGCTCTACGGTGCGGGCGACGCCTCGTCAGATCGCACGCCCCACGAATTCGCCGTCATGGCCTTCGATGTCGAAACCGGTGTCGAACGCTGGCGCACTGTTGCTCATCGCGGAGTGCCTAAGGAGAAGCGCCACATCAAGGCGACCTACGCTAACCAAACCCCGGCGACCGACGGGCGCGTGGTCGTCGCGTTCTTCGGCTCGGAAGGACTCTTCGGTCTCGACCTCCGGAGCGGCGAGATGCTCTGGCAGCGCAACCTCGGCACCTTCGATGTCGGTGCCTACGACGCGCCCACCTACGAGTGGGGCTCGGCAAGCTCGCCGATGATCTGGCAGGACCTGGTCTTCGTACAAGTCGACACGCAGAACGAAGACTTCATCATGGCGCTAGACGTCGCGACCGGTGCCACGCGTTGGCGAAGCGAGCGCGACGAGCTGCCCTCCTGGGGCACACCGAACGTTCTCGCCCACGACGGGGTGGCCGAGCTGGTCACCAACGGTGCCAAACTGATCCGCGGCTACGATCCCCGCACCGGAGAACAGCTGTGGCAGCTCGGCCCGAGCTCCAAGATCACCGCGCCGACACCGATCAGCGATGGCAACGGACACTTCATCGTTGCTAGCGGCCGCCGCCCCGAGAAACCGATCTTCGTCATTCGTGCGGGTGCGCGCGGTGACCTCACCCTTGCGGCCGGTGAAAGCAACAGTGAACACATTGCTTGGAGTTTGCGCGGAAAGGGGCCCTACATGCCCACCCCTCTCGCACTCGATGGTGTTCTCTACGTGTTGCAGAACGAGGGCATCTTCGCCGCCTACTCGCTCGCCGATGGCACCGAGCACTACCGTACGCGCATCGAACATCGCGGCTCAGGCTACAGCGCCTCGCCGGTAGCCGCCGATGGACTGATCTACCTGCCTTCGGAGGACGGCGATCTGCACGTTGTCGAAGCCGGGCCGGCCTACCGGCAGATCAGCACTCTCGACATCGGTGAACGACTCATGGCGACCCCAGCGATCGCCGACGGCGCACTCTTCGTGCGCGGCCGCTCGCACTTGCTGGCCGTAGCCCGCGACGCCTCCCCTGCAAAAAGCGCTTCGAACCCCAACTAGCGGAAGCGCCAAAGCCTTTGCAGGAAACGGTCCCAGAGCGTAGCCGGCGAACGCTGGTACTCATCGGAGCAATCGCCGGCGGACTCGCCGCCGCTCCGTGGGTCATCCCGTCCGACCTGCTGGGGCCATTGGCTCGCAGCGCGGGTGGCCTGGGAACGCTGTCCTGGTACCTCCTTCTGTTTGTCGCTCTACTGGTTGCTCGCCGCGCCGGCGAGAGACTGGTGAAAGCGTCACCGCAGTTGGCGCGCGCTCTGCGCCTTTTCAGTTGGATCGCCACCAGCGCCTTGCTGGCGGTCATTCTAGTGAGCTGGGGCTCACGCATATCGTCTGGGTTGTTCCTCAATCGCGAGATGCTGGCCTTCTTCTTTTCCAATCTCGGCCTGGTCTTCTCGTTCCTTCGTCCAGTCGAGTTGTTCGGCATCACCGCTGGGGCTCTCCTTGCAGCATTTCTCGTGTGGCCGCTGCGACGGTTGCTGGACCTGGTCTGGAACGAGCTCGACCGCGGCGGTCAGGCGCGACGTTCACTCCTCGTCCTCGCGTCCTTCGCGGTACTCGGCATCGGGTGGGCCGGCATCTGGGTTCCTCGCGTCGCGGGTCCCGGCATCAGGGATGCCGGCGAAGAACCCCCGCGGTTTGCTGCCCTCGCGCCGCTTCCCGCACTGCTCGACGACGCCTCGCGCCTGGTTGGGGTTCGCACCGCGCCCAGTCGAGTCCGTGCGCAGAAGGCCGGCTGGCGCCTCGAGGCGACGGAGACCGCCCAGAGCTTCGGCCCGCTCACGGTGCGACTCGAGGCGCACATCTCGCCGCAGGAGTGGTCAGAGAGGCAGACCACCCCCGATCTCGACGTCTTGCTGGTGGTCGTTGAAAGCCTGCGCCTCGACGCCATCCTGCGCTCCGAGCCACCGGTGTTGATGCCCTTCATAGCGACCCGGGCACGTGAAGGTTGGGCCTTTGCCGAAACGCGCGCTCAAGGCGGCGAGACGCGCTACGGCACGGCCGCCATTCTGTCTTCGGTCAACCCGTACCGCGGACCGGGCGGAAACGGTTTCAGCGAGGACATACCCAGGGTCACCGTATTCGAACCGCTTGGCTGGCTCGGCTACGCCACCGGCATCTTCGCGTCGTCGAACGACCTGTGGGGCAACCTCTCGACGTTCTACCGCGCCGAGCGCGCCGACACCTTCTTTCACGCCGAGACCTACGACGGTGAGCGGCTGAGCACGCCGCTCGATGGCGGCGTCTATGCCGAGATCCAGGCTGGCCGCATGACCGGCGGCTCTCTCGATGACCGGGTGACGGTCAGCAAGTTGATCGATTGGGTCGGTGACCTGCCTCCCGAGAAGCCGTTCTTTGCCTACCTGAACCTGCAGACCGCCCACTTTCCCTATGAGCAGGGCTTCGGAGTTCCCACTCCGTTCCTTCCCAACGAAGCTGCCGGGGTTTCCTTTCTCCAGTACCCACCGGAAGCGTGCCCGGCGATGCGTAACCGCTATTGGAACTCGCTCCGCTTCCTCGACCGCCAGCTCTTCGACGTTTTCGAGGGGCTGCGCGCCAACCACCGTCTGGAGCGCACGCTGGTTGTCGTGACCAGTGACCACGGTCAGGCTCTGTGCGAGAACCGCGAGGTCACCCACGGCAAACGACTGGTCGAGCCGGTCGCACGCATTCCGCTCCTGTTCCTCGGACCGGAGGGCCGCGTCCCGGTGCAACTCGACCGGCGCGCCGCACAGCAACTCGACATTGCACCGACGATCTTCGCGCTCCTCGGACTCGAGCCCCACCCCGCCTTCCAGGGCATCAACCTCGCGAGTGCCGTCGAAGCCGAAGGCAGTCGCCCGCTCTTTGCGTCGGTCCAGCACCTCGAGTCACAGGAGGCGCTGTGGTGGCAGGGCAAGAAACTGCTCGACAGCGACGCCGGCCGGCTCGACCGCGCCCTCTTCGATCTCGGGGAGGATCCGCACGAACGCCAGGATCTCCTCCCTCTGAACGCGCGAGAAGGCGAGTTCATGCTCGAGGTTCTCGACGCCCTTCGCGCCGTGCAGATCGAGTACTACCAGCGCGATGACCTCAAAGAGCACTACTACCCGCCGCAAGTCGAGGCAGCCAGGTCGCCCTCGAGCGTGAGCCAACTCCCCTAAGGGCAAGCCTTCGGAGCTACGGCGCTTCCGCCGCTTCCAGGCGGTGACCACTTACCGTGGGCGGCGTCGATTTGCTCGATTCAAAGGCATTTCATAGAATTAACCACATATTACGATGTTTGGAAGCATCGCATCCCTTGCAATCGACTGGCGGGCCATCTCCCAGCCAGTCTCAGGCTCTCGAGCTCTTTTCGGAGGCCACTCTCATGTCGCTCCTGTTGACCCGCATCCCAAGCCAGGCCATAGCCTTCACCGTCGGCCTACTCCTTCTTTCGGCTGCAGCGGGTGCCTCGACCATCTCGGTATTCGATCCCGCAGACCTGGTCCTGGTCGAAGAGATCGATTGTTCCCAGGCGCCACCCGCCGGCCGCTTCGCAGAGTCTGAGCCAAACGCCAGCTATGTCGACACCATCCTGTCGCGTGGAGCGCGCGTCCTCGACCCGAGCGACGACGCGCGCTGGTTCGCCTACAAGGTCGGTACTGGCGAAGGTCTGGTCTCCGGACAGGCCTACGTACTGCAGATCGACTACGCCGAAGACACCGCTCGCTCGATCGCGATCGTCAATCGAGGAGCCGAGGTCTACCGCGGCCTGCACACCGGTCGCGCCCTTGGCGACACCTTGCACGGCTACGGCCATGCCAATCCAGAATCACTCGACCTGCCACTCTCCGACCAGTGGGAAACCTGGGAGAACCTCTTCTGGCTGCACGACCGGACGGCGGGCTTGACCCTCCGGCGGGGGACCTGGAATGACCCCCTGGACCGCGACGACTTTCCGAATCTCCCCGATGACGGCTTCTGGGTGATCATCGCCCACCACATGGAGTCGGACACTCCGGTCTCAGACGGCGCCGCGATCTCGCGCATCCGCCTCTACAGCATTGCCGAGCCCGACGCCTACGACACGACAATCAATCTGCCGCCCAATGACCTGCCGCACCGCTACGTCTTCTGGCGCGAAGAGATGGCCGATCGCATCGTCGATGCCGATCTCGCCGGTGATCGTGCGGTCGCCGATGCGACCGACTACTTCGAGTACAAGATGAAGCTGGCGCGCTTCCTCGGCATCAACACCTTCTCAAAGGACCTGCTCGAGTTCGGGCACAACCAGGGCTTTGACGCCGAACCCTACGGTGGCGCCGACTGGTTCGTCGAACCCGACTACGACCAGCGCTGGCAGCTGATGCTCGACCGCGTCTCGACCTACGGGCTTTCGGTCATGCCCTACTTCGAGTGGGCCGGTAGCACCGGCGACACGCTCGGCCTCGGCCGACATCGCCGGGCCGAACCGCTCAACGACAAGGCGCCACACTTCCCTGACTACACCGATGTCGCCTGGAGTGAGACCTGGAACGTCGATATCACCGACCCGGCTGCTGCTGTTGATCTCGAGCGACTCCTCGACACCACCATCGTGCGCCACGCCCACCGCGCTGACTTCATCGGCGCCTGGCTGCGAACTCGCAACAGCCACATACCGATCGGCTTCGCCGACGAGACTCGCCTGCGCTTTTCGCGCGACCTTGGGCTTCCACCCGTATCGCGAGCCGACCTCATCAACGACCAGGGCCTGCGCAACAGCTACTACGAGTGGTGGCTGGCCCGGCGAGCCGACTTCCTTGCCGCGGCTCAGGACTGGTTGGCAGGCGAGCTTGGCAACGACCCGGTCGTCCTATTGACGACCGATCACAGCGAGGCCGGCAAGGCGCTGCCGGGACCGCGGGCGATCGTCAACGACCACACCAGCACCTGGTCGCTCGACATTCCGCAGTACTGGACGAACCTCGATCAACGCACTGTTCTCGAACAGGAGCGCCACCTGACCGCCCTGACCAGCCCCGAGGCCGACTACGGCAGCTATGAGAACTCCCATTCGACGCCCTGGGCCGATCCGCAGCGTTACATCGACGACCAGCACATCGCTTTGACCTACGGCTTTCACCGCGCCTACTCGACCAGTTCCCCCCATGCTCTCTCTGCCTTCGACACGCTCGAGGGAGGTGGCCTGGCGCTGGTACGGCATCACTTTCTCAACGAAGATCGAATGATCACCAAAGCGGCCGATGAGAGTGGCGCCTGGTACGAAGGTTCAGTGCTCGGCTACACCGTTTTCGACTTCGAACGCACTGGGTCGTTTTCGATGATGGCCGAGGCCTTGGCGATCGCCAACGGCAACCCGCGTTACATCGGCTACCTGGTAGGGAACAACTTCAACCGCGGCTTTCCGTCGTACGTGCGTCGTTTCAACCGCGCGTTCCTATCGCTACCGGCCCTCCCGAGCACTCGTCTCGCCGGCGCCGCCAGCCATGACGACGTGGCGGTGCGCCGCATCTTGACTGAGAGCGACGGCACCTGGTTCGCCGTCGTCAATACCTCGGCCGTAACGCTCGAAGGGGTGACGGTCGAGTTCGGCGCCACCGGAGAACTCACTGACGCTGCCACCAACACGCAGCTCGCGGCATCGGCGGCTGGTTTCACATTCGATCTCTACCCCTACGAGCTGCGTAGCGTTCATTTGAGCAGTGCACCGGACACGTCGGCCGAAGACCCGTTGGAGATCACCCTGGCTTCACCGCTTTCCGACGCGACCTGTCGGAGCGGCACACCCCTCACCGTCGAGGCGACGGTCAACACCAGCCGGTCACCAGGAGCTTCTCCGACACGGCTTCTGACCGACCCGACCCACCTTCGGTTGACCGCCGACGGTGCCGCTTACCAGCATCTCAAGATCGGCTACAGCTCGGACCACATCCACGCCGAGAGCACGAGCCCAACGGCAGGTGGCCAAGACACCCTGGTGCTCGAGCTGCGCGATTTCGCCGGCGGTGCCCAATGGGACGAACTCAAGGTCCGGACGCCGGATGGCAGCGAAGTCATCATCGGCACCTACCTGGTGGGCGACGCTGCCGACTGGACCGAGGTCCAGATCCCCGTCAGCGTCTTCGGCGCGACGTCGTTCGACAACATCTCGTATCTCTCGGTGCCGTTTACCACCAATGACCAGAGTCTCGACCTCGGCATCAGCCGCATCGAGTTCACCGGCGGCAGCGGCCCGGTGACCTGGTTCGGTGAGGGCCACACGACCAACGCGACCGAGCTGGGCAACGGAATGACCGTCGAGCTCGTTCAAGGCGACGGCCCAGAAGACCCGTCGGGGAATCTGCGCGTCACATTGTTCCGAGACGGTGAGGTTCTCCTGCGCCGCTCGTCGCCGCCCTACCAGGTGACCTGGACTCCCGATGGCCATGGCCCGGTCGAAATCTTCGCAGTGGTCGAGGACGGAAACGGCAACCGGGCGGTTGATCGGCGGAGCATTTTCGTCCAGAGCGGCGCCCTCTTCGAAGACGACTTCGAGTCCGGCGGAGTCACCGCCTGGTTCAACTGAGAAGAGCTCAGGGCTTCCTGGCCGAGACCAGGTAGTAACCAAAGCGCGTGCGTGCCGCCCCGACAACGGGAGACAAGACGCAGGCCACCAGGTGCCCCCAACGAACGTTGCCGAGCCTGAGGCCGGAACGCACGAGTTCAGAGAAGAGAAAGCGCACGGTCACGAAGGGAATGTGCATGACCGATGGCGCAATGCGGTAGGAGATCTCTTCGACCTGGACGTCGTCGAAACCGACCTGCTCGAGCGCCGCGGTGAACGACCCGATCTCGGCGAAGGTCTGGACCGCCCAGTTGTGGCTGACCTTCCGCAGGCAAAAACGTAGGAGCGGGTTCATCCAGCGGTCGTGCTTGAGGAAACCGTCGGCAATCGACAGCCGCGCTCCTGGTTTGAGAATGCGAAAGGCCTCTTCGAGAAAAGCGCGCTTGCCCGCTCCCTCTGCATGGCAGGCACTCTCGATTCCCCAAGCACCATCAAAGACCGCGTCGGGGAGCGGTGTACGGGTGTAGTCGCCGGTGATGAAGCCGGGCTGCTCATCGGGTGCCCGGGCGGCGAGTACCGGGTTCTCGCGCGTCAAGGCCTCGCCCTCGCGCGCCTGTTCGAGCACCAACGTCAGGCCCATGACGCTCCACCTCGGGCACTCTGTCGCGATGAGCCTCACCGAGGCGCCCAACCCGCACCCCAGGTCGATCACCCGGGAGGGAGCCTGGTCATCGAGGTCGAGGCGCGTTCGAACCTGCCGGGTCATTTCGTCTAGGAGATCGTCGAGACGAAAGGGATTTACCCAAAAGCGCCAATAGCCGAAGTGCATGTGCAGCTTGCGGCTCCAGGCGCGATAGTCGGGCGTCGCCTGACGGTAATACGTGACGACGTCCTGGGCCTCGCCGGGATGTGGTGGGCTTGGCGCGCTCACGCGCTGAATTCTAGGCTGCCGCCCCGCTCCTCAGGAGAGTCTCACTCCAATTCGATCACCCGGGACTGACCCGGGACGAGCTCCACCGAGGCCTCGATCACGGAGCCGTCATGCTCAGCGACGACGACGCGCCAGGTGCCGGCAACCAGAGGTCCAATGCGGGCAGCACCCAGGAGACGCAGTTCCTCGAGTGGCCGAAGTGACTTGATCCGTTGGTGTTCGAGCCGGAGCGAGGTGAGAGCGCGACGCCTCGGCCCATCGGCCATGCGAACCTCGATGGACGCGCCTGGCGCCATGGTTGCCGTCGCTGCCGCCTTCGCGCGCTCGCCCGCGGGTTCTGAGATCACCAGCTCGGCAACCGCCACCTGCTGGTGACTGTCGGTGATGAGCGCGGTCCAGCGACCGGTTGGCAGGTTTAAGAGGGGAGCGCGGTTGGTACTCGCCTCGACCCTCGAGGACTCCTGGCCGACCCGCCGACCCTGGTCATCGTATGCCTCGACATGCACTGCAACCGGAGGGGCGCCACGGGCACCGCGCACCTCGACCCAGGTCGCTACCTCGGGCCCCAGTGCGATCTCGACTGAGGCCTCGCCTTCGTTGAGCTCCACCAACCGCACCTCCTGCCTGTGCCCTTCGGCCCCGGCGGTCAACTGGTAGGTGCCTGCCGCAAGCCCTTCGTGGGAGAACGTGCCGTCAACCTCAGTCGTCGCGCGGCGGCCCCATCGTGGCGATGGTTCGCCAGCGGTAAGAAGGGTTACCAACGCGCCCAGAAGTGGCTCTCCCGCCTCATCGGTAATGACGCCTGTGATGCGTTGCGCCGGCAGCTCAAGCAGCAGGTCTTCTCCTCCCTGCACTTCGACGTCACGGTGCAGGAGTGGTCCGTTGAAGTCCGAAACCTCGATCCGCACCGGCCCCGGCTGAACAAACAGAGAAAAGTGCCCTTGCGAGTCGGTTGTCTCCTGTCTCTGGCCCTGGACTCCGACCATCAGGTTCGTCGCCGGCTCTCCGAGGGCGCCGAGCACCGTGCCGGTGATCTCGACCAGGTCACCGAAGTCGAACTCCAGGAACTCTTCGCCGCCTTCACCGAGGTCGACGGTCTTCTCGAGCGACCGCTCGTCGAGCGTGACCTTCACGAGCAGGGCCTCTGCAGGAAGCGGCGAGACGCGGAACTTGCCTTGCCAATCGACGGAACCCAGGTGGCGCCCCCACCACGGCTCTCCGAGCGGCCGCACAGCGACCAGTGCGCGTGCGAAGGCATCCACGTCGGCACCGATCACCTCACCGGTGATCGTTCCGCCCGGGCGCAGGAGCAGTTGGATGAAGTCGATGGGATCGCGACCGATTTCGATGTCCAGCTCAGCGCAGAGCCCCACGCCGTCCTTGGAAGCGCGCACCGAATACCTCTCACCCGGTGTGACTTCGTACTCGAACGTGCCATCGGCTTCGGTTCGGAGTCCGCGACCACTCATCCCTCCAGAGGCTGCGCGCTTGCGGATCGACACCGTTGCACCCGGTACGGGTTCTCCATCGGATCGCAGGACGACTCCGCGCAGGATCGGGCTCGGCTCGAGCACCCAGTCGATTCGATGCTCTCCTGGGGTGAGATCGATCTGGAGGTTCTTCGCCACATAGTTCTCGGCGTTGGCAGTGAGCAGCGAGCGCCCGGTGGGCAACCCGTCGATCTCGTAGTCGGCGCCCTCGCGAGGATTCTCTTTCTCGAGGCGTCTCGGGAACCCGAAGCGATGGCGGGCACGGTCCGAGCTCACATCGCCGGTCACCGGCTCGCCTTCGGGGTTGCGCATCTGGCCGTAGATCGTCGCGCCGCGCCCTAGGACCACGCGCCCGAGATCGGTTTCTTCGCCGCCTTGCAGATCGACCACCTGGCCCTCGCCGGCGACGTAGCCCGGAGCGCTCATCGCCACCTTCCACTTCCCGGGCTCGAGATCGGAAACGACGAGCTTGCCTTCGGCATCGGAAAGGCCGCTCGAACCCCAAGTCCTACCGTTGGCCGACGGCGAGAGAAACTGCAGGTTCGGCGCAGCGTTCTCGATCCCGGCGCCAGTCTCCGACACGACGACGACCTTGAACGATGCACCTCGAAGCATCACCACCTCGAGGGGCACGCCCTCGCCGGCAACGACATCCGACATCTGCTTGCCCACCCAGCCCGGACTGCGAAAATCGAGCTGCACGCGATCCCCTTCGGCCAGGCCCTCGAGGCGGAAGCGGCCATCGTGGTCCGTCTGCAGCTGATCGTTACGCTCGCTGCCGCGGGCGTACGACCTGACAGCGACCTCTCTGATGGGCTGCTCTTCGGAATCGATCACGCGCCCCTCGATGGCTACCGCAGGTGCCAGGGTAACGGTTCCCAGTGCATAGATCGCATCGGGCGCAAGCTCTGCAGCCGGCGGCACCTCGACACCAGGCACTGTTGCCGGTGCCCATTCCGCGGTGTACACCGTGATCTCGACGGTTCCGGGTGTAAGACCCTCGAGCAGGAAGTACCCATCTGCATCCGAGGTCGCAAAGGCCATCGCCTCGCGCCGGCGAGTCTTGGTCGCGCTCCATTCCGAGAGCGTGACCTCGGCACCCGAGACCGCGTTGCCGCTCGGGTCGACCACCCAGCCCTCACCCACAACCGCCGACGCAACGTCGATGTCAAAGCGCCGCTCGAACTCGCTGGGCTGAAAGGCCGGAACGTCGAAGCTCTCGCTGGCGATCCCAGGCGCTGCGACCCGCACCGCGGTCGCTCCGGACCCGAGGGCCAACGAGTATTCACCACGCTCATTGGTCCATGCCGCCCGCGTTTGCGCCTCGAGCGCCGCACCGGGCAGGGGATCCCCCTGGTGGCGAACGGTGCCGGTCACGCGTCGTTCTCTCTGCAACTCAAACAGGTTTTCACCCGTGGGGTCGACGTGCCACACGTCCTGGCGCCCGTAGCCCGGAGCCGCTGCGAAGTTCAGAGTTCTCCTTCGCGGCGAGACTGCGACGTCGAAGTGCCCCGATGGGTCAGCCGGGAAGGCACCGGCATGACCGAAGTAGAGCCAAGCCCCCGGTACTCCTTCTTGGTCCCCATCGGCCTGGACTTCGACCACTCGACCGCGCCAGGAGCTGGCCTCTTCGAGTTGAATCGTGGTGGCGTCTTCGAGCGACGTCTCGCCGTTGAGAGGGACGACCTGGCTCGCGCCGATGCGTGCCCGCGCAACCGCACCGCTGGCCGAGCGCACTGTGATGGTGAGGTTGCCAGTGGGAGAACGTCCCGGCTGCGCCTTGAAGCCGGCAGTGTCGAACGGCACTTCGAAGATCCCCGAAGCCTCGCGGCCCTCAGCAGGTGCCGCAGTCGCAACCGAAAAGACCGGCCCAGGATCGAGAGCCAGGGTGGCGCTAGCGGCCGGAGCGCCGCCCGGTTCGAGCAGGCGCAGAGCCACTCCACGCTTGCGCTGCAGAATGAGAGTCAGGGACGACTGTTCCAGGTCCTGAAAGCTCAGTCGCTGGGGTGCGTAGCCCGATGCCACGATGTAGACGAAGCCACCAGGTGGTCGCTCGCCGGCAATCGGTTGGACCTTCGGCAGCTCGAGATCAATTGACCCGTCGCGGGTAGCGGCACTGCTCGCGGGGAACAGGCTCGACCCCGACTGGTTGCTCCAGTCCTGGGTGTAGCCGATGGCGGTGCCAATGGGCTGGCCATCCTCGTCGCGTACCCGCAACCGCACCCGACGCGCCGGCACCGCGATCAACGGGGGAAGGCCGCGATTCTCGAGCACCGGAACGATTGCAGGCGAAACGAAGTACCCGGGCGCCTTCACCTCGAGAAGGTAGATCCCGGGCGACTCGAACCTCATTCGATAGCGACCACGATCGTCGGTTCGCACGGAGGCTGTGGGTTGCCATAAAGGTACTTCCTCGCCCGCTGTGCGGGCCGCGAGGTGTTCGGCCTGGCGATCAACCGCATCGATCCCGGCGAGTGCGAAGGCCTTTACCGTGGCGTTGGCGACCGGGGTGCCAAACCGAGCCTCGACCGCGCCGTCGAGCGTGACGCCCTGGTCCGTCGGCGGGACAACTGCCGGCCGGGCGAGGAAGCCGACCCAGAGAGCGCCCGCTGGGGTGAGCGCCGCCAGCAAGGCGACTCGAATCAGGGTTTTCGGCAACCAACCCATGCGCGACCTCCGAGGGCGATCTTACCCCCGACTCCGAAAGGCGCCGCGTCTAGAGGACGATGAGCGTCCCGCTGCCGAACCTGTCGGCGTCACCGAGTCTGTCGCTAGACTGTCACCAGTTCCACCAAAGAAAATCACTGCTGTCGACCTGTCGCGGACAAACCCGCTGGAAGCGCTCGGAGTCGACCCGGAGGACCCACCGATGAAGCGCATCGTTTTCTCCGCGCTGCTTGCCTCGATCGTGCTCTTTCTCTGGGGCTTCATCTACTGGAGCGTGCTCCCGACCCGCGACGTCTTCAGAGCGTGGAAGGACTCCAACGCGGTCGCCGAGACGCTCCTTGAGGAGGTTCCAGCAGCCGGGGTCTACGCACTGCCCGATCCGCACTTGATGACCAACGACCTGGACGCCTACAGCAGCGCCCATGAACGCGGACCGGTCGCCATGATCTTCGTCCACCCCCAGGGTCGTCCCGCGATGCCACCAACGGTCTTCTTCTTCGGCTGGCTGCAGATGTTCATCGCCTGCCTGGGGCTCGCCTGGCTGCTCGATCGCGCGGTTGCCAGCCTGCACTCCTTCGGCGCACGTTGGGTCTTCGTCTGCGTGGCGGTTGAGGCCGCGATTTTCCTGATCGCGGTGGGTACGCCGATCTGGTGGAACCATCCGTGGGGTTTCCACCTGGTCAACATCGGCTTCTACGCGATCGGCGGAGTGTTGGTTGCGGCGGTACTCGCCAAGATGATTCCAGGGCCACAGGGCGCCGTCTAGCATCTCGAGGTCTCGTATGATGGCGACCTCCGGTGCCGTCGCACCGCCGGCCGCTCCATGTCGAACCGGGTAATCAACACCTCCGTCAACGGAGAGACCCACGCCGCCGAGGTCGAACCTCGCCGACTGCTCAGCGATTTCCTGCGTCACGATCTCGGGTTGACCGGCACCCACGTCGGCTGCGAGCACGGCGTCTGCGGTGCCTGCACCGTCCTCTTCGACGGTGAGCCGGTGCGCTCGTGTTTGATGTTTGCCGTCCAGGCTGATGGTCACCAGGTGCGAACCGTCGAGGATCTCGCGCCACCTGGCCGAGGTCAGCTCAGCCCGCTCCAGGCGGCCTTCAAGGAGGCGCACGCTCTCCAGTGCGGCTTTTGTACGCCTGGAATCCTGATGACTCTGGTTCCGTTCCTCCGCGAGAACCCGGCGCCGACCGAGGAAGAGATCCGGGACGCCATTTCAGGCAACCTCTGCCGGTGCACCGGCTACCAGAACATCGTCGAGGCGGTGAAGATCGCAGCCACGAACCACGACGACGGCGGGGGCTAGAGTGTCGACCCGGCAATTCGGCGAACCGCTCCGCCGTCGTGAGGACGATCGACTGCTTACCGGTCGCGCGCTGTTCGTCGACGATGTCCACCTGCCACGCACGCTGCACGTTGCCTTCGTGCGCAGCACCTTTGCCCACGGCACGATCGTTTCGACCGACACGAGCGAAGCGCTCAAGAGGCCGGGCGTGGTGGCGGTCTTGACCGCCGAAGATCTTGGCGACTACTGGCAGGCGGGACCGCTTCTGGTTCCACCACCCCCGATTCCAGGCATCGGGTTCCACGCCCGCACCCAGGTGCCCCTGGCAAAGGGCAAAGTGCGTCACGTCGGTGAGCCCATCGCGGTCGTGGTGGCGGAAAGCCGTTATCTCGCCGAAGACGCACGCGACGACGTGTTCGTCGAGATCGATCCCCTACCGGCGGTCGTTGACATGGAGGCTGCCCTCGCCGACCGGTCTGTGCGGGTTCATGATGACCTGGAGTCGAACCTCGCGGCGCACGCCCGCCAGGAGAAGGGCAACTGGGAAACGGCCAGAAGCGCCGCGGATGTGGTGCTCGAGAGGCGGCTGGTCTACGACCACGGCACCGCGGCGGCGATGGAGAACCGCGGCATTCTCGCGCAATGGAACGCGCGCGAAGAACGGTTGACGGTCTGGGACACGACGCAGGCACCCATTCCTCTACGCGGCGGACTGGCTGGTCGGCTCGGTCTCGCGGAGTCGCAGGTGCGGGTGATCGCGCCCTTCATCGGTGGTGGGTTCGGGCCCAAGATCATGATGTTCTATCCCGACGAAGTGCTGGTGCCGTGGCTGGCGATGCGTTTGGAGCGCCCGGTCAAGTGGATCGAGGACCGCGAAGAGAACTTCTTCTCCACCACCCAAGAGCGTTCGCAGATTCATGACGCGGAGATCGCTTTGACTCGTGAGGGACGGGTGCTCGGCGTCCGCGATACGTTTCTTCACGACACCGGTGCCTACGACCCGTACGGCCTGACGGTTCCAATCAACAGTCAGTGCACGTTGCTCGGTTGCTACGACATTCCGAACTACGCCAGCGAGTTCAAGGCGGTGTTCACCAACAAGCCGCTCGTAACTCCTTTTCGAGGAGCCGGCCGCCAGCACGGAGTCTTCGTGATGGAGCGGTTGCTCGACGCCGCGGCGCGCGAACTCAACATCGACCCCGCCGAGATCCGCCGCCGCAATCTGATCGACAAAGACGACTTTCCCCACCACCACGGTCTCATCTACCAGGACTTCACCGAACTCACCTACGACAGCGGCAACTACGAGGCGTGCCTCGACAAGGCCCTGGCGGCGATCGACTACCAGGGTTTCAAAGAGAACGAGCAGCCGCGCCTTCGCGCGCTCGGCCGAAAGGTCGGAATCGCCGTCGTTACCTACGTCGAAGGTACCGGAATCGGCCCCTACGAAGGGGCCCGGGTCACCGTCGAACAGAGCGGCAACGTTTCAGTGGCGACGGGAATCGGAACCCAGGGCCAGGGTCACTTCACCTCCTTCGCCCAGGTGGTCGCCGAACAACTCGGGGTTGGAATCGACAAGGTGCACGTGACCACCGGCGACACCGAGGTCTTCCACTGGGGTACGGGCACGTTTGCCAGTCGCGGCGCGGTGGTTGCAGGCACCGCCTGCTTTAACGCCGCGACCTCGGTACGCACCAAGGTGCTCGATCTCGCCAGTGAATTGCTCGAAGCCCCACGCGAGGACCTCGTCCTGGAAGACGGTCGCGTCATGGTGCGCGGAACTCCCGACCGTGCCCTCGGGCTCGGCGAGCTGGCCGCCGCCGCCAACCCGTTGCGTGGCGCGGTACGACACGGGACCGAACCCGGCCTCGAAGCGACGTCGTACTTCGCACCCGAGGGCGGCACCACCGCTAACGGCGTCCACGCCATGATCCTCGAAGTCGACCCTGAAACCTACGACACGAGCATCCTGCGCTATGTCGTCGTGCACGACTGCGGCACGGTGATCAACCCGCTCATCCTCGAAGGGCAGATGGTCGGCGGAGTGGCGCAGGGAATCGGCAATGCCTTCTACGAGAAGCTCGCCTTCGACGATCTTGGGCAGCTGCTCAACGCCTCGTTCATGGACTACCTGATCCCGACCTCGACCGACGTGCCAACGGTCGAGTGCGAGCACCTGGTCACGCCGTCGCCGCTCAACCCCCTGGGCATCAAGGGGGCCGGGGAGGCTGGTGCGATTCCCGTCGGGCCGCTGTTTGCCGCCGCGATCGAAGACGCGCTCGGCCCAGGAGCTCCCGAGATCCTCGAGATTCCTCTTTCGCCGAACCGCCTTTTCGAGCTCGTCGGAGGCAAAAGTTGAAACCGGCTGCCTTCGAGTATGAGGCTCCGCGGAGCCTCGATGAGGCCCTGGCTCTCCTCGCTCGCCATGGAGACGAGGCCAAGGTCCTCGCTGGCGGCCAGAGCCTGATCGCGACGATGAACTTTCGTCTGGCTCAGCCGGCGATGCTGGTCGACATCAACGGGATCACAGAACTCTCCTACATTCGCGAAGCTTCTGGCGGCCTCGAGATCGGAGCTCTCACCCGTCAGGCCACCGTCGAGAAGAGTGAGCTGGTCGCGAGCCGTTGCGCGCTGCTCGCCGAAGCGATGCCACACGTCGCCCACTCGCAGATTCGCAACCGCGGGACCTTCGGCGGCAGTCTGGCGCACGCCGACTCGGCCTCGGAACTGCCGGCAGTAGCACTGGCACTCGAAGCGGAGATGGTGATCTGCTCCGAGAGCGGCGAACGCACCGTCCCAGCTGAAGAGTTCTTCGTCGGCCTCTTCGAAACGGCGCTCGAACCCGAGGAGCTACTCGTTGAAGTGCGCTTGCCGGACCTGCCGCAACACACCGGCACAGCGTTTCTCGAGTTGTCGCGGCGGCGCGGCGACTTCGCCCTGGTAGGCGTCGCCGTGGTGCTCGAGGCGACGCCCGACGGAACCGTCGCCCGCTCCAGGATCGTGCTGCACAGCGTTGGCGAAACGCCCGTTCTCGCCCAGGCCGCGATGACGGCGCTTCGGGGCAAAGTACCCGACGAAACGAACTGCAGAAACGCCGCCGAGGCCGCCGCAGACAACGACATCGACCCGCTGGGTGATCTTCACGCTTCGGCAGAGTATCGTCGTCACCTCACTTCAGTGCTCACCCGTCGCGCCCTCCTGGCCGCGGCATCCAGGATTCAGAACTGACCAAAAGACAAGGCCCTTTCATGCGCACGATCGATCTCTCCCAACCGCTCAACCAGGACGCCCCGTTCTGGCCCTACTACCCCCCCTTCGAGGTCAAGTACATCAAGCGCAAGGCCGAACATGGCGTCAACGCGCAATATATCCAGACCTCGAACCACATGGGCACCCACCTCGATGCGCCGCGGCACTTCGTCACCGGCGGCATGACAATCGACCAGATCCCGATGGAGTGGTTGTGTAGCCCGGGAGTGATCGTCGACCTTTCCGATGAGATGGACGACCTGGCCGCGTACACCCCGGAGATGATCGAGAAGCGAGTCGACATCCAGGACGGCGACATGCTGCTCCTGCACACCGGCTGGCATCGATTTGCGCAGTTCGGCGAAACGCCCGATGAGGAGCGCTACATTCATCTTCATCCCGGCGCACATCCGTCGATGGTGGAATGGCTGCTCGAGAAGAAGATCCACATCTGGGGAGTCGACTGCATCTCAACCGACCACCCAATGAACTTGCCGATCGGTCGCTTTCTGGGTAAGGGCATGCACGGCCACTGTGATCGGGTGCGTGCCTTGTGCGAGGAGAAGTTCGGTCAAGCGGGAATGGAGGAACTGTTCCCCGACAGCGCCTACCAGCTCACCCACAACGCCCTCTTCCCCCATGACTGCATGCACATCGAGAACCTCGGCGGCGACATCGACCTGCCCGAGATCCACAACAAGCGCATGCAGCTCGGGTGCTTCCCCTGGAAGTTCAAGGGCGGCGAGGCGGCCTTCTGCCGCACCGTGGCTTTCCCGGACGCGCCGGTCTAGTACCCCGTGTCGGCTTCCGGCGGTCAGTCTCCTGGCGATCAGCTGGCGGATTCGTCGGCCTGCGGGTTGGTCGACCGCGTGCAGGCGGGTGAGCTCTCAGCCCTGGAGGTCCTCGAGGCCTGTCTGGAGCGCATCACAGCTCACAACGAAGCGGTCAACGCGATCGTCACGCTCGACCCATCGGCCGAAGAGCAGGCCGCGTCGGTCGACCGTCGTCTGGCGGCGGGAGAGGAACTGCCGCTGGCTGGCCTGCCGGTCGGAATCAAGGATGTAACGCCGGTCGGCGGCCTTCGTTTGACGTACGGCTCACCGCTCTACCGAGACCACGTCGCTGGCGAAGACGCCCTGGTTGTCTCACGCCTGCGAAGAGCCGGCGCAGTCATCGTCGGCAAGACCAATACGCCTGAGTTCGCCACTGGCGGCAACACGTTCAACGAGGTGTTCGGCCGCACCGCCAACCCGTGGAACCTCGAGAAGTCGGCTGGCGGTTCAACGGGTGGTGGCGCCGCTGCCCTCGCCACCGGCATGATCGCGCTCGCCGAGGGCACCGATCTCGGCGGCTCGCTACGCATCCCGGCATCGTTTTGTGGCATCACCGGCCTCAGACCGTCACCCGGGCTCATTCCCACCTGGCCCTCCGATGACCTGTGGGACAACCTTCAGGTCACTGGCACCATGGCACGCCGAGCCAAAGACATTGCCCTGTCGCTCGACGCGCTCGCCGGGCCAAGCCGGCGGGTGCCTCTGGCGCAACCCACTCGCGGCCGCCAGTTTCGCGCGACCGTAGAAGGCGGGCTCGAGCCGGGGACCCGGGTCGCCTATTGCCCTGACATCTCAGGAATTGGTGTGGACACGGACATAGAAGCCGTCTGCCGCCAGGCGGTTTTCGCGCTGCAGGATCGAGGAGCAGTCGTCGAGGAGACCAGTTTCGATCTCACCGAAGGATGGCAGGCCTTCCTGGCGCTGCGCGCGCTCTGGATGCTCAACCAGCATGCGGGCCGTCTAGAAGATCTCGCGTCACTCGGCGACAACGTTCGCGGCAACATCGAAGCCGGCCTCGCACTCGATCCCAAGAAACTCGGCCACGCCGCCCAGACCCGCAGTCACATCCATGCACGCTTCCGGGAGTTCTTCACCCGATTCGACTTCCTGGCGACTCCCAGCATGTGCGTCTCCCCGTTTCCGGTCACCGAGAACTACCCCCAGACCGTCGCCGGGCGCGAGATGAAGACCTACGTCGATTGGATCGCGCCTACCTTCACTCTCAGCCTCACCAGCCTGCCGGTGGCGTCTGTCCCTTGCGGCCTCGATCCCCACCGCATGCCCGCTGGGCTGCAGCTCGTCGGGCCGATGGACGGCGAAGAGAAGGTACTGGCCCTCGCCGCCACCCTCGAAGAGCTGGCCCCGATCGGCAAGCCACCTCTCCTTGTGAGCTGAATCGGCTAGGCCGGTTCGGCCGGCTCGATCGAACGGCCGATGGCCAGATTGAGACCGACTCCAGCAAGCACCGCGAGCACCACGGGATTGGTCACGATGAGTGCGACTGCCGTGGGCAAGGCGTCAAGCCACTCCCTCCCGAGACCGTTCTGCATGTAGCCGGGGACTGCCAGCGCAAGGACGAGCGTCAGGCCCACGACGAACTCATGGTTGCGACCGCGCCCGCTCTCGATCCCGGCGCTGATCAACCGTAGCCCAGAGACGACGATCATGCCGCACACCAGAACAAAAACTCCTCCCAGAACGGGCCGCGGCAGGGCGACCAGGAGCGCTCCGAACTTCGGGCACAGGCCGTAGAGAATCAAGATCAAGGCGGCGACCTGGACGACGAAGCGACTGGCGATGCGAGTGGTGCCGATAATGCCAATGTTCTGCGTGTAGCTGGTGCACGGCATGCCGCCGAGTACTGCCGAGATGACGCAGCCGATGCCTTCGGCGAAGATCCCGCGATTCATGTGCCGGTCCTCGAACTCGACCCGGGCGACCTCGCAGGTCGCCGCGTAGTCGCCGATCGACTCGACCGCCGAACCCAGATAGCCGATCAAGATCACCGAGGTCGCGGCAAGCGAAACCGCCCACCCGTCGATGGGCCCGCCGAACGGAAACAGCCTTGGTAGGGCAAACCAGGGCCGCGACGCGACCAACTGCCAGTCGACGAGGCCGAGCGCACTGCCGATTCCCAGGCCAACGAGCCAGATCGACACAAAGATCGACGCCTGCGCAACGAGCCCGTTCGCGACAGTTCGCAAAACGGTGTGGCAAAAGAGCACCAGGGCGATCACCGCACCGGCAAGGGCGAGGTTGACCGCTTGGCCATCGCCAATCGAAAGGCGCACCGCCAGGCTCCCCAGGCTGAGGCCAATGACAACCACCACGATCCCGGTCACGGTCGGTGGCAGAAAGCGTCGCAAGAGTCCGGGCAGCCTCGCTGCGCCGGCGGCCGCCTCGAGCATGCCGCCCACCACGATGCCGCCCCACATCGCCGGCGCACCGACCTGGGCGGCGACCGGCGCCAGGGTACCGATCAGAGTCGCCGAAGGACCCTGCACGATGGGCAGGCGATTGCCGAAGGTTGTCTGAGCTAAGGTCGCCACCCCCATCGCAACCAGGCCAAAGTTGATCAGGTTGGCCGACTCGGCATCAGTAAAGCCTGTTGCTGCTGCCACCGCCAGGGGCAGAACGAAGGGCGAGATGTCGACCAGGGTGTGCTGCCACCCAAAGAGAATCGACTGCCACCAGGCACGCGGGCGATCCTCGACTCCGAGGACCAGAGGCCTAGGAGACACGCGCCCGGCTCCCGCGCATCATCAACAGGTATGTCGCGCCGGCGAGAACGAAGCCAACAAACCACGAGTAGACGTAGAGCGAATCGAAAAGGGCTGGAACATCAGAAACCCAACCCGCCGCAGCCAGGAAACCCGGCACGTTGGGCGCCACCCCGATGACCAGCGCAATGAGGGCCGCAAGGTTGTAGCCGTTCTGGTAGCCGTAGAGCCCGTCGTGACGGTAGAGCGCCTCGACGTCGAGCGTGGTGCGGCGCAGGAGATAGTAGTCGGCCAGCACGATGCCGCCGATCGGACCGAGTAGAGCCGAATACCCGACGAGCCAGGTGAAGATGTAGCCCTGGCTCGACTCGATGAGCTTCCAGGGAAGAATGACCGCACCCAGAAGAGCGGCCACCAGGCCACCAGCGCGAAACGAGAAACGCCGTGGGTCGAGGTTGACCAGTGCGTTCGCCGGCGAGACGACGTTGGCGGCCAGGTTGGTCGATAGCGTGGCCAGAGTCAGTGCGACCAGCGACAAGAAGACCGCCACCCCACCGTCGAGACGACCGAGGAGTACCGTCGGGTCGGGAATCGGCTCGCCGAAGATCACCACCGTTGCCGCGGTCACCGCCACTCCGATGAACGAGAAGAGCATCATGAACACTGGCAGGCCAATCGCCTGCCCGAGGACCTGCGCTCGCTGGCCGGTGGCGTAGCGGGTGAAGTCTGGAATGTTGAGCGACAGCGTCGCCCAGAACCCGACCATGCCGGTCAAGCCAGGCAGAAACACACCCAGGAACTGCCCTTCCCTGGCACCGCCCGGGCCGAACTGCGACGGTACTGAGAGCATCGCTCCAAAGCCGTCGGCGCGCGAGTAGGCCCAGGCCAGAAGACCGAGGCCCATCACGATGAGGAGCGGCGCCGCCCAGCTCTCGAGAACCTTGATCGACTCCATTCCGCGCCACACGATCACCACCTGCAGCAGCCAGAAGGCGAGAAAACAAGCCAGCTCCGCTAGATTGATTCCCAGAACCGGCAGGTCAGGACCACCGAGGGGTAAGGCCGAACTCCCGCCACCGAAGAGCGCTGCGGTGAGTTGGTAGATCGCCGAACCGCCAATCCAGGTCTGGATGCCGAACCATCCGCAGGCCACCAGGCCGCGCAGGAGCGCGGCGACATTGGCACCACGGGTTCCGAAACTGGCGCGGGCCAGAACCGGAAACGGAATGCCGTAGCGCGCGCCGGCGTGACCACACAGAAGCATCGGTACCAACACGATGAGGTTGCCCAGCCCCACGGTCAGCACCGCCTGCCACCAGTTCATGCCCAGCTCGATGAGCCCACCGGCCAGCATGTAGGTCGGAACGCAAGCGACCATCCCGATCCACAACGATGCCATGTGGCGGGTACCCCAGGTCCGCTCTTCGGGCGTCGTCGGCCGCAGGTCTTGATTGATCAGGTGCGGGTCAGCGTTCCTCACGGTTCTCCTGTACCACTGGTTCGGGGAAAGACTCGGGCGAGCCTACATGTCGGGCCCTTGGAGGTCAGCCGAGAGGCGACACGGCGCGAAAGGTCGCCCAGGTGCGCAACGCCTCGCGCAGCTCTTCGTCGCTCAAACCAATCCAGTGAAGAAGCGATGGGTAGTCGGTCGGTCCGCCGCGAACCGCAGCGTCGAGGAACAGAGTGAACGCACTTTGGTGTTCCTCGACCAGAAAGCGCACCAGAAACCCCAGCTCGACGTAGATCTCGCCTCGGTTGGGAGCGTAGGTGAGCTCGGGCCAGGTCAAGTCCGCCAGGCGGTCGAGCTGCGGCCCTGATTCGCGCCGCCACCGGTCGAGGGCCTGGCCAAGTGCCACCCGCGGACCCTGAACCAGAAGCTCGCGGGTGGTTCGAGTTCGGCCCGAGTCTTCACGCACGGTCTCGCTGTGTTCCTCCGTCTGACCGCGGAGTCGATCTCCCGCGACGACACCCTCAGGCGAAACCATGATGAGCGAGAAGTCTTCCGCCAACCCCTCTTCGAGCCAGGGCGGCAGCTCGTAGGGGAAGGCACGTTCGGCGAAGAGGTGCGCTGCCTCGTGAAGCAGGATGGCGGCGAAGTCGGGGAACGTCCCCTCCCCCACCCACATCGCCGCGACCCCGCCCGCAGCGTGGCCGCCAATGTCGAGCCCGGCAACCAGACTCTCGGCATTGGTGTAGTCGTCGAAATCAGAACGCTCAGAAAAGAGCACCAGGACCTGACGGAACTTCGCTTGCTCTGAAGCGTGAGCGGCGTAGCGCTCTTCATAGACGGCAACGAGCTGTTCGCCCACTCGCCGCAGCACGTTCATGAAACCCGAGTCCCGCGGCAGGTCGGTCAAGAGCTCGAAGGGCCCCAACCGCTCCGCAGCGACGGGTGCACCGAGCCGCTCGCTGAGAATGCTCACCGCCCGTTCCAGGCGCAGCGGATCGACGGCTTCGAGCTGGGCCCGTGGACGGGGCCTCCGGTCAGCGCCGGTTCCGGGTTCCAGCTCGCTATTTCGAGGGTCCTGGGGCGGACCCACCCACACCGCGCGGTCGTGGTGCCGAACCCTCGTCCACGCGCCCCGTCGTTCGAGAATCTCGGCTTCGGCCGCGTGTTCGAGCCGTCCCAGACGCAGCGATTGCTCGCTGGGTTCGCTCCAGAGTTTTGTTCCCACCGGCAGGTGGAGGGTGGCGGCCGGCGCCCCAAACCCAGGGGCGGGGCGGCCGAGGACCGGTGGGTCGCTGGTGGCCTCCTGGGCGTTCGGCTGTTCCTGAGCCATGCCTCCGGATCCGAGACTCGTGGAAAGAAGAAAGAAGAGTCCTGCCAGCAACAAGCGACGGGCCCGTCGCCGCGCTCGCCACCGATTCACGGAACCTCCGCCAGACCACGAACACCCGACGTGAGCCGGAGTTCCTGCGGTAACCACTTGCCCTCGACCCACAACATGCGTTGACTCTTGACCTGGCGCTCGAGTCTCTTGAGACCACGGCCAAGGGCGGGCAGGTCATCGACCAGGGTCACGTTGCTCCACTGGCTCTCGGTCAAGGACTCGCCCACCTGCCAGACCACCAGCGGCACACGAAGTTGCTCGAGGTACTCCTCGACTTGCCGGGGCCAGAGTTGACCTTTGGCTGCTGGTTTGTCGCCGAGGACCAACAGAACCGCGCGGCGATGGTTGCGCTGCGCGGCGGTCATGCCCGCAACCGCCACGGCGTCGGCCAGGCGCTGGTCGCTGGCGATGCCGCGTTCATAGTGCACGCGGCTGAGCAGCCACAACCATCCGGCATCTTTGGCGTCGATCTCGGGTGAGGACGGGAAGAGGTTGGAGTGCGTTCCGTCGGAGGCGATGCGTCGTTCCGGCCAGGCCGCCAGCAAGAAAACCCGCGCATCGCCCTGCAGCGGCAGGAACTGCCGCATGTGATCACTGGTCGGCACCTGGCCAAGTGGTGACCCAGACTGGCGGTAGGACGAGGCCTTGCGCTGGAACATTCGCGACAGGCCCTGCTGCGCGGTGATGTCTCTGACCACCACAATGTCGACCGGACCTTTGTCCGAACCCACCACCGGAAGCGCGCCGCGCGGGCTGAGGATGGTGTCTTGCATCTCGGCGAGTTCGGGAAGCCTGCGCCGGCCATCGAGCCGCACCGGAAGCGCTGTTAGTTCACTGCTCACTCGATCGGCGTAGAAGCCCCCGAAGGTGAGTTCTGCCAGCGCCGACACATTGGCTTCGAAGTCCAATTCCGCGCGCAGAAAGTGCAACTGGTCAGGGTCGTGGGGCGGCAGGGTGATCGCCGCGGGATCATCGAACTCGAGAAGGGTGCCGTCGAACAGCACTCGAATGCTTTCGGGGTCGGTGCCGAGCACACTGTCCCAACTCAGGCGAGCGGTGCTGAAGCTGCCGTTCTCGACATCGGGGCGGCGACCGTCGAGAACCAGGCCGGCGTCGGCCATCGGCCCCGGAAGGTTGATCCACTGCTCGCTGCGGCCGATCTCGAGGCCGTCTTCGGCGAACGCCACGGCGACCAGCCGATGCGGGAGCAGCCGCTCACCGAAGTCGCAGTCGACCGTCCAGGGCTCGCCCTCGAGACGCGCGAGCAGCTCGCCGTCGAGGCGAACCTCGACCGCGGCCACCTCGTGCGAAACGGCAAGGTCGATGCTCTGGGGCCCGAGAACCAGGCCCAGAAACACCGTCAGAAAGGAAATAGCTCCGTCCATCGGCTGCTGTCGGCGCTGCCAACGTCCACCACGACCGCTACAGCAGGAAACTCCTTTCGATAAACTTGCGCTTCTTGTTCAAACCCCATCGAAGAGGTCTTCCTCTTGCCTGGCTGCGGCCGAAGCACGGCGACCCCGTCAGGCGTTGAGCTGCCGAACTCAAGAGACAAACCGCGGCCTCATTGGAGCGATCATGAAGTCTATCTGCCCAACCTCTCGGAGCGTTTTCCTCGTTTTCGGGCTGCTCGCGTTGTGCGGCGTCGTACCTATCGCGGCGCAGGAGGAGGGGGAACGCACCGCGCCGCCGCGCATTTTCGTAGAAACGGTCAACGTCGATGTGGTGAATGTCGATGTGTACGTGCGCGACAAGGAGGGGAACCCGATCACTGGCCTCACGAAGGATGACTTCGAGATGGAAGTCGACGGGCGGCCGGTAGCGATCAGCAACTTCTACGCCGTCAACGGTGACCGCCGCAAGCTGGTTCGCCGAGGTGCCGAGATCGAGCTCAACTCCGAGCGCCAGCAGGAGGCTCCCGAGGCAGCAGATCCTGAACCCGACACCACCCCGCCGCCTCCTCCGCCACCAACTCCGGAACAAGAGCTGCTGGTGGTCGTCTACATCGACAACTTCAACCTCACGCCGTTCAACCGCAACCGCGTGATGCGCGAGCTGCGCGCCTTCTTGCGCGACCAGCTAAGCCCCGACGATCGCATCATGCTGGCGACCTACGACAGGTTCTTGAACCTGCGGCAGCCATTCACCAACAATCCGCAAACGGTCAACCGCGAGCTCCTCGAGCTCGAAGACGAGTCGGCGCAGCGTATTCATCGCAACAGTGAACGCAACGACATCATCTCCAACCTCAACGACGTCGAGCTCGACAACAACGATCCGTCGTTCGCAGTGACCCAGTTGATGGGCTATGTGGGTTCGGTCTTCAACGATATGAACGTGACCGTTGATGCCCTCCACTCGGTGGTCGAGAACCTCGCGGCGTCACCGGGCCGCAAGGCGCTGGTCTATGTCTCAGACGGCGTGCCGATGATCGCCGGCGAAGATATGTTCCACCTCGTCAACGGGCTCTACGAGAACAGCGTGACCCTGACGTCGCTCACCGAGTACGACTTGTCGGGGCGCTTTCGCGAGCTCTCCAACAAGGCCAACGCGAACCGGGTGAGTTTCTACACCATCGACGCCCGTGGGCTTACGGTCAACTCGCAAGGTACGGTCGACCAGGCCAACGCCGGTATCGCTGGCCAGGCGTCGTTCATCGACCAGATCCGCAACAGCAACATGCAGAGTCCTCTGCAGATGTTGGCCGAAGAAACCGGTGGGCGTGCGATCATCAACACCAACAAGTTCCTCCCGGACCTGCAGAAGATCGCTACCGACTTCGACTTCTACTACTCGCTCGGCTACACCCCGGCAAAGGGTGGCGACGGGCGATACCACGACATCAAGGTCAAGCTGAAGAACAAGCCGCGAGGCACCGAGGTCCGTCACCGCAGTGGCTATCGCGACAAGTCGATCGAGTCGCAGATGGTTGACGGCACACTTTCGGCGCTGCACTTGAACCTGCAGCTGAATCCCATCGGGGCGCGGATTATTTTCGGTCCGCCTGAGGCGGCCGGAGCGGGAACGTACAAGCAGCCGATGATTGTCGCGGTGCCGTGGGAGAGCCTGACTCTGATTCCGAGGAATGGGATCTACCAGGGCAGCCTGCGATTGTGGGTGGTGGCGAAAGACGAGGAAGACAAGTCGAGCGAACCGCAGGAGATCCTGGTGGACATTGCGGTGCCCGAAGGTGAGTTGGAGGAGGCGAAGACGAAGCCCTGGGGGTACAAGTTGGAGCTCAACATGGAGGGGGGTTATCACGACGTTGCGATCGGGGTGCGTGATGATCTTGGGGCTACTAAGACTTTTCTTCGTGAAGGGGTTCGGTTGCCTTCGCGTGGTTAGTGCTTGATTCGATTCGGATCCGGATCGGATGGATTCGGATCGATTCGGATCGATTCGGATCGGACGGATCGGAGGTCGGACGGGTCGGAATGGGTGGGTTGGGTCTTGGACTCCGCCGCGTCGGAACGGAAGACACGCGGTACGGCACGGCGGCGCTTCGCGGAACTGCGATGGGTGGCGCCGCCTGCGCTCTCCGGCCGCGTGGACCTGCCGAGGACTTCCTAGGTCCGTGCTCTTGCGACCTCCGAGAGCACCTCCCACGTGTCTTCCGTCCCGACGCTCTCGACCGAAGGACGCAACGCCGGTATGGGGGGTGGCCGGAGAAGGTACTGCCCGAGGGCTTGCGAAGCGACCTTTGTACAGTGCTACTTCGATAGGCCTCTGTTCGGGTGGATGGTGGGTGGGGGTCTCAGACTCCGCCGCGTCGGAACGGAAGACACGCGGTACGGCACGGCGGCGCTTCGCGGAACTGCGATGGGTGGCGCCGCCTGCGCTCTCCGGCCGCGTGAAGCTGCCGAAGAATTCGAAGGTCCCTGCTCTTGCGACCTCCGAGAGCACCTCCCACGCGTCTTCCGTCCCGACGCTCTCGACCGATGTTCGCAGCGCCGTTCTGGGGGTGGTGGCCGGAGAAGGTACTGCCCGAGGACGAACGGGAGGCCCTTCTCGCGCCGCTACGACGGCGGACGTTCGGGCCGAATGGAAGCTGTCTCTGCCCCGAGGATCGAAAGCTCGATCGATGAACGCAACGCCGGTCTGGGGGGTGGACGGAGAAGTTACTGCCCGAGGGCTTGCTGGGTGGCGCTTTAGCTTCGCCAGTTCTCGGTCGACAGTTCCCCGACCTTTCGGAATTCACTCTCGTTGTCGGTAACGAGGATGAGAGAGGCGGAGAGGGCCTGGGCGGCGATGAGCATGTCGTTCGGGCCGATCGGTTGTCCGGTGCGCTCTAGATCTGCTCTTAGAACGCCGTAGCGCGCTGCTGCTTTGGTGTCGAAGTCGAGCGCCGCGATGTCTTCCAAGACGCGATCGATCCGTTCGTGACTCTCGTTCCTACGCGCGCTCTTGTCGGCACCGAACCGTAGCTCCGCCACCGCGATCGAACTGATTGCCAGATCCTCCGGCGATAGGGTGCGCAGGCGCTGTGCGACGGTCGGGTGGCGACCGGTCAGGAAATCGATCACAACGTTCGTGTCGAGCAGGTACTTCAATCGAAGTCCGGAGCGGGTTCGACTTCAGGAGGATCCTCTGGATAGGGAAACTCTTCTGCCGAGCCGGCCAGTTCGAAGAAGCCTGAGGACCATCGCTTGCGAAGCGGTTCGAGAATCACCCGCTGGCCCTCTTTGTAGATGAGAACCTCCTCGTCATCGCCGAACCTGTATTTGACCGGGAGCCGCACGGCCTGACTGCCGCCGCTCTTGAAGATCTTCGCTGTGTCCGCCATGGCTAGAGTATATACGAAATGTATATACCGTTGGCATGACCTCAGCCGGGCTTGACCCCTTCGATGTAGGCCATCGGTATGGTGAGGGCGAGGGCGCCGTTCCTGGCCGCGACGTTGTTGAGGCGCTCTTCGAGGTCGGCGAAGACGGCCTCACACTGGTCCTTGGGAACCAATGCCATCCACGATCCCAGGAAGCCGAGGCGAATCAGGCGATGGCGCAGCATTGCGGAGCCATCGGCGAAGCGCATGTCGAACGTAGCGCGCTTCGTTTCGCGGACTTCGAAACCGGCGGTCGCAACCAGCGACGCCACGAGCTCTGGCGTCATCCGATGTTGGATGTGCCGGTCGAGTGCCTTGCGATCGTACTCTGGACAGTTCGCCTCGAGCGCCTTCTGGAACTGTAGGTAGAACTCCCGCATGTGTCCCACGACGTTGGTCGCCAGTGCGATCACCGCGCCCGGACTGGCGATCCGGTAGGCGTTTCTAAGCACCGCGATGGGATCGTCGAAGTTGTTGATTCCCAGGTTCGATACCACCAGGTCGACGCTCGCATCGGGCAAGGAAACAGTCGCGGCATCCTCAGAGAGCACCTCAATGTTTGTAAGCCCCAGGAACTCCACCTTCTTGCGCAGCCGGGCGGCGGCCGCCGGCCAGGGATCGACCGTTACGGCGTGGCACTCGGAGCCACAGCGCGCCACCAGCTCGAGGGCGAGGAATCCGGTCCCAGCGCCGATGTCGAGCACTCGCATGCCGGTTTGCAGCGGGACGTGTTCGAGCAGGAACTGCCCGAAGGGAGCCGACCACAGCGGCAACTCATCAAAAAAGGCTGCGGTGTCTTCGTCTTCGACATCGAAGCTGGTTGCGGTGAGGTATTCGGTCATCCGGAGGTCAGCCTGGCGATCATCCGAGTTGGTGAGACAGGAAATCACCAATCACCCCAACTGCCTCCTCGAGGTGCGCCCGCCCATTGGGGCCAACGTAGTAGTGCGTGGCCCCCCGGACGAGGTGGAGCTGCTTCTGGTCGTGGCCGACTGCCTCGTAGAGGCGGGCGGTGTGGCTCGGTGTGCAGGCGTCGTCGGCGGTGTTGCCGACCACCAGGACGGGAACGGAGATCGCGGCGCCTGACCTAATGGCGCAACACCTGGCATCGTCATAGCTCCACTGACTGAGCCAGCTTCGCAGGCTCGAGAACCGGGCCAGCCCGACCGGACCGTCGTTGACTACCTTCGGGTCTCCCAGGTAGCAGGTCCCGGGAAGACGGTCGCTCGGCTCGATGGTTGGATCCAGCCATCGCGGGTCGGCCATGGTGCCGTGGACGGTAAAGGCGAACTCCCGGTGGGGGTCGACGGACGCGCGAATGCCTGCCAGCTTGTCCTTCGCCCAGGCAGTGATCCGGCGATTGCGGGCAACTTGCGCGGCGGCGAAGCTCAGGAGGAAGTCCGCCGAGTACGGCGGCTGGTTGGGGTTCTTCGGATCATAGAGATTGAGTGCGGGGTCCCGCTGGTCGGGGCGCGACTCGTCGTGAATGGAGGGGTCGATCCACTCGGTGAAGATCCGGTGGCGGCTTACGTGGGCGGCGAGCATCAACAGGGCGTCTGCTTTCGGCATGCGTGCCGGGTCGACCTCGTAGGGGTCTCCGGCGGCGGTGTCGGAGATGCCGGCGCCGGCCTCCGCCAGCGCCTGGTACCACATCGACAACGAACCACCGCCTGACCAGCCGGCCAGCACGATGCGGGAATAGCCCAATCGGTCACGGGCATCACAGATCGCCTCTCCGAGGTCGCAGGCGACCTTCTCCATGATGAGCGCGTAGTCGGCGCCACGGTAACGCGAGTTGGCCCACAGAACGTGATGGCCTGCCGCGGCAAGCCCCCTCACCATCGGCAGGTACATGCCGCCGCCGACCGGATGCATGAAGACGATCAGCGCGTCGCTGGGCTGGTCGATTGGGCGGACCAGGTGACAGTCGAGTCCGATCGTCGCCCCGCCACCGCCATAGACATCGCTATAGGTCGAGCTCTCCTTGAAGCCAACTACGTAGGCGATCCGCTCGCAGCCCCGGGGCGTCCCGGGTTGTTGCTTGGCCTCCGGCTTTGACATCTCAGCCTCGCCCGTTCAGTCGAATCGCAGAGGCGGCAGCTTGGCCTCGATTTCGGCCCGTTGATCGGCCCATTGCTTGGGTAGCGCCAGCGTGCTACCGAGCGTCTCGAGCGGCTCGTCGACGGTCCATCCCGGGTCGAGGTTCGAGAACTCGATGTTGATGCCACCAGGTTCTGTCATGTACATCGAGTGGAACCACTTGCGGTCGCGCAGATGAGTAAGGATGGCGCCGGTGCCGCTGAGGACGCGCCAGAGCACCTCCATTTGTTCTTTGGTTTCGACCGTGAAGGCAACGTGGTGGATACCACCGAGGCCCCAGTGGCCGAAAGGCAGGCCCTCGCCGTCAAGCAGGTCGAGAAAGCCGCTCGCGCCGCCGTCAGCAAAGGCCAGGCGAGTACGACCGTCTTCCTCGCCGACCACCGTGGCAGCGAGCGGGCCGGTGAAAAACGCCAGCGTCAACTCAGGAATGCGCGAGATCAGGGTCGTCGAATGAAAGCCGCGCACCTTGTTGGAGTCGTCGAGATCGCCCAGGGCAGGCGGGTTGCGCTGGTCGTCGCACTCGATCAACTCGGACGGGATCCCCGAAGGGTCCTGGTAGCCGAGCACTTCTTCACCAAAACGACGGCCGCGCCGGTCAGTGGGCAGGCCCCGCGCTTCGAGGCGCTCTTGCCAGAAATCGAGCGAGCCGCGCGGCACCGAGAACGCAACATCGCTGATCGTCCCGCGCCCGCGCTTCCACACCGGCAGCGGGGCGCCTTCGAAGAAGAAGTTGGTCATGATCGTGCCGGCATTGCCAGAGTAGTCACCGTAGAACAGATGCCACTGGTCGGCAGTCTCGTGATTGATGGTCTTCTTGACGCGGCGCAGGCCGAGCGTTCGGGTGTAGAAGTCGTGGTCCTTCTGGCCGTCGGTGGCGGCGCCGGTGATGTGGTGGAGGCCTTTGACCCAGGTCATGTTCGAACTCTCTTCTGGTCGGTGCAAGACGGAGCCGCCCGGCGGGAGGCCCGGCGGTGGCGGCGTGCTGCGGTCACCCATGTTACGGCTACCGAGAACCTAGGACGAACGATCAGCGATGCACCAGGACGGCGACTTCATGCTCTGGCGGTTTCATGGCGGACGGTGTTGCGATGATTGGGTCCCGGTACCTTGGGTCAAGGGCACCTTGCGGTATGCCGGAAAAGTACCTTGTTGTCGCGTTCCAGTTCGGCGCCCCATATGAACTCGGCGTCGCTGCCGGAAAACTCAGACCTGGGCTCGAGGCACTGATCTCGAGTGAGGGCCGCGTCACACCCGAGACTCGAGCGATCGGCAGGCGACGTCATTCCGCAGCAGCCGTCTGAACTGCTCCAGCTCGGAGACCTGCCCCAGCCCGCCTGGCGGGCGCTGTAGCTTGTTGCGACGTTCCACTGGCGATCGTCGAACTCCGCCCTGGTCCACCCCGCCGGAATTCCACGATCCTCCACGGCGCAGGCAGCGAGGTTGGTCGGCGAGCACCCATTGGCGATGCTTGCGTCGGTAGGCCCAAAGGTGGCCACGTGGATCTTCCAATCGCTCGAGGTCGCAGTCTTCGCACCGTCGTCGAACTGAGCGATCAGGGCTCCGTCGCCCAGCTGCGGGCGCTCTGTTTCGATGTACTCATAGCCCGAATCCGAGGCGAAGTCTTCACACTGGACGGCATAGGTGATGTCCGACGATCCGTCCCAGTCGAATTGGACACGCACGGCCTGGTGGGGTGTGAAAGGAACGGGGTCGCTGGCCACTTCCTTGCCGTTCACCCAGAGGGTGAACTTGTTGTCGCAGTAGACCGTACCGACCACCTTCTGCGGTTGGCCGTCGCACACCGCTTCGAGAGCGCTGGCGCTGTTGGGAGTCGTCGCCTCGCAAGCAGGTATTACCGAAAGGGCGGTCAACATCAGAACGGTTCTGTACATATCCAGGGACTTTTCGAGGGGTTCTCGAGACGCTCGAGAGGAGTAGCGTGTTTCCAGGGTCAAGACATCTCAGGATCGTAGCGTCGAGTGGACGCTCCTGTGTTTGGCTTCCGTAATTCGATGAGACCACCGGACCGACCTACCCCCTTGGGCGTCCTCTCTCCTTTCTACTGTGACCGGGGAACTTCCTTTCCGTCCTCGGTACACCCGTAAGAATCCGCGTTTATGATACTCTGTATCGTATGCGATACACGGAGATTCGCCAGACCTTGCGCGCTGCTCGTGTCGAAAAGGGAATGACGCAGAGGGAGCTGGCCGAGAGCAGCGGAACGAGTCGAGTCACGATCGCCCGCATCGAGGCTGGTTCCGCCGGCGATGTTCGCATGGGGACGATCACCTCTCTGTGCGACGCCCTGGGGCTCGAAATTGTGCTCGAGCCCGCTGGCGCCGGGCGGGCCCTCGCGACCCGTCTGGCACGTGAGCAGGAAAAGAACCGTCGTCTCGAGCTTCGCCGTCGGCACGCGTTACTGGGAGCGCGACTGCTTTGCGAGCCGGCGCCCTCAGCAGCCGCCCTCGTGTCGGAGGCACGGGCCGCCGTGGATCGCTGGGAACGCGAGAACCTTTGTAGTGATCACTACGTGACACGTTGGCGCACAGCGCTCGCCGGCCCAGTCGAGAGTGTGGCGGCTGCCCTCTTCAGCCAAACCGAATGGAGTGACGCGCTGTTTCAGAATTCACCCTGGGGCTTCGCCCTGGAGGCCGCTGGGTAGTGAGGCGTGAGGATCTCCGCCGCCTCTTCAAGAGGGCGCGCGACCTATGTGGTGAAACGGACTACGTCGTCGTCGGCAGCCTTTCGATCCTCGGCTACGCCGGCTCAGTGCCGCCGCGCATGGCGGCATCGATTGATGTCCGCGCCTACTGCCGTCATGAGCCGGAGCGGATCTTCGACCTCGCCTCGGAGCTCGGTCAGGGCAGCCCGTTCGAGTCCGAGTACGGCTACTACCTCGATCCAATCTCCCCGCGCCTGCCAACCCTCCCCGAAGGCTGGTCAGATCGCCTCACACGAATCGAGCTTGCGCCCGACCTCGCTCTGTGGTTCCTCGAACCGAACGACGCGGCGGTCTCAAAGTACGCCCGCCTGGAGCCACGCGACCGCGAGTGGATCCGTCCCGGCCTGACAGCCGGCGTTCTCTCGGTCGCGATTCTCGAACAGCGCTTCCGGAAGACGACCTTCCTCGACCTCGAGGAGTCGTCACGCGCCCGCAAAGCCTTCGACGAAGACTGCCGATGGCTCGAAGCGGACGGTTGAACTGGCCGGAACCGCTACCCAACCTTGATCGGGATCGAGCTCGTCGCCTCTTTGCCGTTGGTTACGTTCTTTACCGTGACCACCAGGAGGTATTCACCGGGCTTTGCTTTTCCCGGCTTGAAGGTGGCAGAGAGCTGTGAGCGACCATCGCTGCCCTGGGCGCCATCGGCGAGGGCTACTTCGGCGGTGCCGCCGGCTTCACCTTCGTCGGTGAAGAGTTGCGCATCAACATTCAACGAACCGGCTCCCAGGCCGTAGGCGACGAGGCTTATCGGAGTGTCGCCCTTGGCGACGGGGGGTACTGCCGACGGAATGAAGGGCTGGCCGTCGCGGAGGAAGGGGAACTCGACGCCCTGGCGCTGATCCTTCTCTTCCTCCCGCAAGAGGACCCAACGATCCGGTGCTTCGGGAAAGAAGGCGGGAAGCAGGATGGGCCCGGCCGAGGGGCCGGGGGCTGTGACCTCGGTGGTGGCCAGACCGTGACGACCGGTGGCGTCGTTGCGCACCAGAACGCGGACAGAGTATTTGCCCGGCTCGAGGTCGAAGTGGCCCCAGTACTTGAGGCCGGTCTTCTCGAAGGTCGGGCCGGCACCGTTCTTGTCGATTCCGATCTTGCGCACGAAGAAATCGCGCACTGTTCCATCACTGTCGAGCGCGTAGGCGTAGATCTCAACCGGTAACTCCGACCCTTCGAGCCCTTCGGCGAGGGTCGACCCGCCGATCTCAACCAGCACGGGCACATAACTGTCTTCACTGGGAACGTCGAAGCCACCGGCAAGCACCGCAACGTCGACGGGACCACCGGCGACACCACCAACGATCTGCTCAGCCGAGCCGAGCACGCGCTCGAAGCGGTTGGTGTTGGCATAGCCTCTGGGCGGGTAGTAGCCAGGGCGATGCACCACGTCGGTGCCGCGGCCGCCACCGTTCTTGAGGCGCACCCGGATCTTGTGGTACTTCTCGTCGTTCGCTTTGAGAGTCGGCTGGAAGGCGAGCAGGTAGGTGACGCTGGTTTTGTCGAGAACCGACTCCATGGCGGTACCGAGATTGGTGAAGTTCGAGTACATCTCACCGCCGGTGTCCTTGGCCATCATGAACAGCGAGTCGCGCTTCGATTCGGCTTCGCCGCGCACGAGCCCGGCGACATCGACTGCCTGAATCGTGCAGTTGGCGCGATTGAACTCCTCGAGCATGCGGGTCATCGCACCCTGTGCTGCTGTATCGCCGTAGATCGCCTCGTTGTCGACTTTCCATGTCTGGCCGTCGGCGGCGTTCTGGGCGTTCTCCAGAAGAGTCGCCTGGTCTTCCGAGGTCAGACCGCGGTTGCCCACCAGGACAGACGAATCGAAACCCTCCGACATGAAGACCACGTACTTGTTGCCTTGGATACCAGCCATCATGCGCGCGAAGCCGGTCATCGAACTGGTGAGCGCACCCACCTTGCTGGCCATCTCCTGGCGTGCCTCACGCGAGCGCATGGTGGAGAGATCGCGCCGGGTCTCAGCAGCAATCGCGTCGGCGTCGACCTGGCCGCCAGTGCCGCCGTCATCGCCGAGAATCAGGTCGCCTGAGATGTCGCTGCGCACATCGCCAATGACGAGGCCGAGCGGATCGCGCACCGACTCAGATTGCGTCTGGTTGGCAACGCCCAGGGTCTGGATGGCGTGCCGGATCTGGTTGCGATCTGAAGTGAAACCGAGCACCAGGTTGGGTTGGTTGTTGTAGGTCGCAACCGCCACCAGGTCGGTGGGGTGAAGCGAGTTCAAGACGAGGTCGGCCGCTTCTTTGCGGGCACGCCCGATCGAGTCGGGCTCTGAGAAGTAGAGGTCGAAAAGCACCAGGAAGTGCCGGCGGGCGGCGACCGGGACCGGCTCGGTCACGTCGCCGGTTTCGGTGCTCAGATCGACGACGTCGAAGCCAACGATCGGTTGCTCCTTGCGCCCGTCGAGAATCTCGAAGTCATCCTGGGTGAGACCGCGAACTGGTTCACCGTTCCGGATGACCTGAACGGGCACTTCGACGACGGTGACGTTGGTGGTGTCCGAAAAGCGATCGCGGCCGCGCTGGGCATCGGCTGGTGTCGCTGCGAGCAACACTGCCGAGAAAAGTCCGAGCGCTACCGCAGCGCGCGGCAGGGATGAGAGGTTCTTCTTCGTGGACTTCGTCGTGGACGACATGACTTCTCCTGGTCGTAGGGCGCGTCCACGTCCGCCCCGATCAGTCCTCCCTGGCGGGAGAGCGAGGCCTCAGGGGTCGACGCGCAACGGAATCGAGTTCGTGTGCCGAGTCTTCGTGGCGGGGTCAGTAACCGCCACCTCCAGTGTGTAGTGACCCGTCGCAAGGCTATCTGACTCGAGGGTCGCATAGAGCTTGTCGAGGCCATCGATCCCTGTGACGGTTCGCTCCCGGAAATCTAGGGGATTCTCCGAAACCACCGTCCCGTCCTCGGCGAGAACCCTTGATTCGAGGTCGATCTGACCCTTTCCGAGGTTGTAGGCCACCAGGCAGAGCTCAGACATCGATTCGCTACCGATCCCGGGATAGGCGGCCGGAATGTACGGCTCGCCATTGACGGTAAAGGGATAGACCGTGGTGCTCTGGTAGGCGTCGTCCTGTTCGCGAACGAGAAACCAGGAGCCCGTGTCTTCGAGAAAGAACGGTGGCAGAAGCTGCGGTTCGCCGAGCTCGTACAGAGGCACGGTCATCTCTTTGGTGCGTACCGTGGTCGCCCCGGTCACCGCGTTGCGCACCAGCACGCGCAGCAGATAGTCGCCGGGCGTCAGGTCGACGTGACCGTAGTACTTGAGACCCGTCTCAGCAAACATCGAGCGGCGATTGCCCTCGGAAAGGTCGAAGCTCACCATCTGTGTGAAGAAGTCACGCATCTCGCCCTTGTCGTTGGTGACGTAGGTGTAGAGCTCGACAGGGAGCAAGTCGTTCTCGAGACCCGCCAGGAGACCTTCTCCGCCCACCTCGATGATGACCGGCACGTAGGCCTGCTCTTCATTGGCTCTAAACGGCGCCGCTAAGACGTCGACATCGAGATCTTCCTTGCCGGCGGCCGAGGCGATCAGGTCGGAGGCCAACAGGCTTTTCTCCATCGGGTGGAGTTCATCGAACGGGCGCGGCACGAAGTAACCCATTCGATGCGAAACCTGGGAACCACGCGGCGCGTTGACCTTGACTTTGAGGCGGCGATGGTCGCCGGCATCGCCGAGTTCGGTGGGCTTGAAGCTCAACAGGTACGTCACCGTCGATGAGTCGAGCACCTCGGCGAGTTCCTCGCCGAAGTCGTTGGCGTCTTCGTAGAGCCGGCCGCCGGTCTCGTTGGCGATGTAGAACAGAGCGTCTCTGCCCACGCGGCGAGCCCGATCTTCGCTGGGCAGATCGGCACGCAGACCCGAGATGTCGACCGCCTGAATCGTGCAGTTCGCTTTCCGGAACTCATCGAGCATCAACGCCACCTGCACCTGCAGCTGGGTATTGCCGTAGCGGTCGTCGGTGTCGACCATGAAGTACTGCCCGTCCTCGACGGCGCGCAGTTCGTCCTGCATTTCCTCGTCGAAGAAATCCGGTTGACGCCCGAGCAGCAGGCGCCCATCGAAACCCTCACTGAACAGCACGACGTGCTTGCGGCCTTCCACCGAGTCGAGCAACCGTGCCATCTCCTTCATCGAGTGGCTCCACGAGGTGATCTGGCCGCGCGCGTAGCTCTTCTCCATCTTGGCCATTTGCTTGCCGATGACCTGCAGGTAGGCGCTGACGCTGTTTTCGAGCGATGCAACTCCGTCTGAGACACCGCCAACATCGCGCGCCGACTGTGTTTGGCCGCTGTCGGGAGAGTCGATCATGAATCGCAGCGGATCGCGCGTTGCCAGTTTGAGCAGGCGAGGGTTGCCCATGGTGGTGATAGCCCGCGCCAGCTGGGTGCGGTCAGGGGTAAACGTCACCAGCAGCTGGGTCCCGCCCTCGACGGTATGGACGGCCACGGCGGCGAGATCGGCCGGGTGCATGTTCTCGAGCACGAACTCCTGGGCCGCCTGGCGAGCGCGTGCCAGCGATGTCGGCGGAGAGAACGACAGGTCAAAGAGCAGCAGAAAGTGGCGGCGAGCCGCAGGCGGGACGTCGTACTCGATGTCCATGACCCGGTCGGGCGAAGGCTCGATCGTCGCCAGATCGACAACCCTGAAGTTGGTGAGCTCTTGGACCTTCCCTTCATCGAGCACCTGGAAGTCTTCTGCAGTCAGCCCGCGAACCGGCTCACCGTTGCGCGCATAGACATTGACCGGCACCTGCACTTCGATGACTCGCGCCTGATCATCGAAGGTGTCGAGTGCCGGGCGAGGAGCGGCTTCCTCCTGCGCTACCAACGCGCCGCCTCCACACAGCGCAAAGACTCCGGCGAACAACAACTGGCGGAAGGCGGGTGGACGTCTCATCTTGGTTTCCTTCCGGGGCTGGTCGTGCTCAAGCCAGGCGCCGCCCGGGGCGCATCGCGAGCGTCAGGGAGCTGGTGTGGAACGTCATGAGGGGCATCCATTCTAGCATTCTGAGACACGTATCCATCAGCGCCTGGGACGAGTTCTCACTCATAGCTACGGCTTGCTACGGCGCAAAAGCGCATGCAGTTCGCCGTTCCTTCATGCACCATCGCCACCACCAGTGGCTGGCGCGCGCGCCGCGGCACGCAACATGGCCGCGTACTTGCGTGCCTCGTCGTGGGTCGCATCGAGCCGCAGGGCGCGCTCGACGTGATGTTTGGCCTCTTTGGTCTTGCCGACGGCCAGATAGACGCGGACCAGGCCAATGTGGACCTCGGGCAGCTCTGAGTCGGCCTTGAAGGCGCGCCGCATGTAGTCGAGGGCGGTGACGGTGTCGCCGCGCGCCAGCGCGACATCTCCTCGGTAGATGTAGAAGAACGGACTTGCCTGTTCCTGTTCTTCGAGTCGATCGAGGACCTGGTTGGCCGCCGCGTCATCGCCGGCCTGCTGGTAGGCACGTGCCAGGTTGCTCAAGAGAGGCGTGTTGTCGGGGTGGAGCTCGAGACCTTTCTCGTAGATCGCGATCGCGCCCGCGGTGTCGCCGGTGCGCAAGCGCACGATGCCGAGGTTGTTGGCGGCCTTGTCGAAGTCTGGCGCCACGGATGTTGCGATCTCGAGCCAGGTCTTCGCCTCATCGACCTGACCGCGCATCAGGGCCTCGGCGCCGAGGTTGTTGTAGTAGTGCGCCATCGCCGCCAGGTCCGAGATCGGCTGAAAGTCGCGGTAGGACTTGGCGCGGTAGGGCAGGAAGTCGTAGGTGGCGAGTTTCCCGTCGACCCGCAAGCCCGCGACGATATGGCCGCGCGAAACCACGACTCCGTCCTGATAGTTCCAGCGCTGGTAGTCCTCGACCTCGACGTAGAAGGGATTGAGGCGCCGCTCGCGCGCGACACCCACGAACAGGTTGACGAACGACAGGCAGTTGGCCTGACCGGTGACAAAGGCCTCCCAGGCGTTCTTCGTCGGCTGGAGCGAGTACTCGAGGCCGACGTGACCGAAGATGAAGTCGAGCACCGCATCCCGGCGCCGGTCTTCTCCACCGGCCAGCGGCACCCTCCCCTCCATTTCTTCGAGGACCTGCGGCTGGAGCGCGAACGGGACCTCGAACAGGTGGTGATACTCGGGGGCGACGCGCTGCCGGAACTGGTCTTCGAGACCCGGAGCGTCATCGAAAGTCTGGAGCTCGGCGCAGCTAAAGAGCGTTGTGGCCGCGATGAGAAGAGCGGTGAATAGGCCAGGCCGCCCACCTCGGCGGTCAGAGTAGCCGTCTGGCGGCTGCGTGAGCGGGTGCAGCTTCATTCAGTTCTCCCAGGAGCAGATTGTCGACACTTCCTATGCACCCCTGATACCGGACCCGCGGCACCGGGGGGTCGTACCGCCAGATCGTAAGGGGAGCCGCGGCCGCCGGCGAACTCGCGAGGTCTCAAGACCGCTACGTTTCCTAGACATACGAGCTATACGCCTTTCGTCTCCTTCAAGGTCTTGGAGAAATCCTCAATCATTTGAATTCAGACGCGAGGTTCGCCACCTCAGAGACGAGACCAGAAACAACCGATCCCCTTTTGATCCCCAAAAACGGGGCGTTCGCCCCTCATCCCACTTTCTCGGCCGTTCGTGGCATCAAGGTTGCTCTCCATCCCGGCAAGAATTCGTGGGACAACTGAAGGTCGTCCCGTTCACCGACGGGGGGAATCGCTCGAACGAGGTAGCAGCTCACTGGAATTCGTGGAAATCGGAGCCACCTGGCACCCTGACCACGGCCTTCCTGAGCCAGGTACCAAAGGGCGTTCACCACCCCACAAACCCAATTGAAGGGGAGTTGCTTCAAACATGAAGAACACTACCTACTGGCGTAAGGCAGCGATTTTCGTTGCCGCGCTCTTCCTCCTCTCCGGAGTGGCCTTCGCGCAGGCGACGGGCAACATCTTCGTTGAGGTCATGGACTCTGATGGCGGCGCGCTTCCGGGCGTCACCGTCGTCGTTTCCGGTATCGGCGCCGACAAGACGCAGATCACCGACGCAAACGGTACCGCTCGCTTCCTCAACCTCGATCCGGGCGCCTATGCCGTCACCGGCGAGCTAGAGGGCTTCGGTGCGGTCGACTTCCCCGGCGTTCAGGTCGGCGTTGGTCGTAACACCGAGATCAACCTCAGCATGAACCCGGCGGTCGAAGAAACCATCACGGTTACCTCCGAGACCCCGCTCCTGGATGAGCGCAAGCTCTCCTCAGGCACCAGCGTCACCCAGGTCGAGCTCGAGAAGATCCCGACTGCCCGTGACCCGTGGTCGCTCCTGTCGCAGACGCCTGGCGTGCTCGTCGATCGCGTCAACGTCGGCGGTTCTGAGTCCGGTCAGCAGTCGACCTTCCGCGCCCAGGGCGTGTCGGGCAACCAGAACGACTTCCAGGTCGATGGTCAGTCGATCACCGATATGGCAGCCACCGGCGCCTCGCCGACCTACTACGACTTCGATCAGTTCGCCGAGATGTCCTTCACCACCGGTGGAACCGACGCCTCCAAGAACAGCGCCGGCGTCCAGGTCAACCTGGTCACCAAGCGCGGCACCAACGAGTTCCGTGGCTCCGGCCGCTTCTACTCGACCAAGGCCGGTGGTTACTTCGGCGGCGGTCTCAAGCAGTCCCAGGCCGATCTCACCAGCGAGCTCTACGCTGGCAACCCGAACGGCGCCCAGACGTCGCTCGCCGGTGCGCAGATCCGCGACATCGAAGACATCGGCTTTGAGGCCGGTGGCGCCGCGGTGCGTGACCACTTCTGGCTGTGGGGCTCATGGGGTCAGCAGGACATCAAGCAGAACGCTGCCTCTGGTTTCCCGGATGACACCATCCTCGAGAACACCTCGATCAAGGCCAACGCTCAGTTCAACGCCGCCAACTCTGGCGTTGCATCGTTCAACAACGGTGACAAGCTGAAGTTCGGTCGCGGTGCTGGCACCACACGTCCGCCCGCAACCACCTGGAACCAGCGTGGTCCGTCGGCGATCTATCGCGCAGAAGACACTCACGTCTTCTCCTCGAGCTTCTTCGCCACCGGTACCTACTCGCATGGCGACTTCGGTTTCGCTCTGGCTGCCAAGGGTCACCTGCCGAGCCAGAACGGCCTCGATCCGGCAGCGCTTGATCCGCAGTTCGTTGGTGGCTCCTGGCAGGACAACTACCTGACCGGCGCCAGCTCGCGTCCCTACGACGAGTTCAAGGTCGACACCCAGTACTTCATGACCACCGGCAACGTGAACCACGAGTTCAAGATCGGTGGCCGCTACCGCGAGTTCGAACAGAACTCCGACTTCAACTGGGGTCCCCGTAAGACCTTCCATGCAGACTGGAACGACACCGTCTACCACCTCGGCGATACCGGCTTCGCCAACGCCGAGTACAGCTCCATCTGGGCACAGGACACCATCGCGATTGGCAAGCTGACCTTGAACGCGGGTCTGCGTTACGACAACCAGACGGGCGACAACGAGGCCTACACGCGAGCCGCCCATCCGACGCGCCCGGACATCATCCCGGCGACGACGTTCGGTGGTGGCGATGCCGGCTTCGACTGGCAGTCGATCCTGCCGCGCCTTGGTGCGACCTACGCTTTGGGCGCTGATCGCTCAACGCTCCTTCGCGCCAGCTTCTCGCAGTTTGCGGACCAGATGGCCACCGGCATGGTGAACCGCCTGTCCCCGTTCGGCGACATCTACGCCTACACCTACTCGGACACCGGCGAGTTCTACGCAGCCAGGGGCTTCAACCCGAACAACCTGGCCGAGGTTGTCAATCAGAACGACCCCGGAATGGACGCTCCGGTAACCACCGAGTTCCTGGTTGGGGTCGAGCATGCGATCCTGCCTGAGCTGGTCGTCGGCGCGCAGATCACCGCTCGTAATGTCACCGACATCCTGGACTTCCGGGATCTCATCGACGACGGCAGTGGTGTCCGCGCCGCGCGCGGCTGCGCCAACCCCGACGCCAACATCGCCATCGGTGCGAACTGCGGCGACTACCAGGTTGTCCGCCACCTCACAGGCGACGTCCCACGCACCAACACCACCTACCAGGTGCCGGTCTGGGATCTAACCTCACCGTGGAACGGTGGCTTCCTGGCCACCAACGGCGACCGTGAGCGCGACTACCTCGGATACTCGGTGACCATCACCAAGCGCCTTGCCAACCGTTGGATGGCGCGTGGTTATGTCCAGATCGGCGAGGCCGAGTGGGACGTCCCGACGTCGTATCACGTCAACAACGACCCGAACCACTTCCGTGGCGGCGGTCAGCGTGACGGTGATCTCTACGTAACCCGCTCGACTGGCTCCGGCAAGGGCGAGCGCTTCCTCCAGTCGACCTGGTCGTACAACCTCAACGGTATGTATCAGGTGTCGCCGGATCGTCCGTGGGGCTTCAACATCTCCGCGAACCTCACCGGCCGCGAAGGTCATCCGCTGATGTACTACCACCGTTCGGGGATCCAGACTGGGTCGTCGACGAACTTCAACGTAGTGCAGGGCGACTTCGACAACCTCCGTTTGGACGACGTTGAAGTCATCGACCTGCGCCTCGAGAAGGAGTTCTCACTCACCGGTCCGGTCAACATGACCTTCGGTATTGACGTGTTCAACTTGACCAACGAGAACACGGGCCTGTCGTACATCCAGCGTGCGGCGCGGTCGAACTCGGGCAACCTGGACGACAACGTGTCGCCGCGGATCTACCGCCTCGGCGTGCGTCTCGCCTGGAAGTAGCTTCTGTGTGCTAGATAGCACACAAGCTACTTCTGTCACCCCGGCAAGCGCAGCAAGCTGCGCGCCTCGGCTCGGAAACGAAGTTAGAGGCGAGTTGACGGGGAGACAGTAAGAAGATTGGGCCGGAGGGAAACCTCCGGCCCTTTTTCTTTCCCGAGTTCCTGTGGGCTGGAAGACACACAAGCTACTTCTGTCACCCCGGCAAGCGCAGCAAGCTGCGCCCTCGGCTCGGAACGAGGTTAGAGGGCGAGTAGACGGGGAGACACAGAAGATTGGGCCGGAGGGAACCTCCGGCCCTTTTTCTTACTCGGGGAGTTCGCTGAGGTGCGCTCTATCATTACCATCGGAGCGTCGCTAGGTCCGAAGTCCTTCCTCGAAGCCATGAGACGGAGAACAACTCCCATGACGAAGAGCTCCTGTCGCGATTGCGTCCTCAAACGGACGTTGGTCCTCATCAGTCTCATCGCGCTGGTATCGACCGCCGTCGTGTTCGGGCAGGCCACCGGCAACCTCTTCGTTGAGGTCACAGACAACGAGGGAGTCGCCCTTCCCGGCGTCTTGATCGTGGTCTCGGGTATCGGTGCGAGCAAAGCGCAGATCACCGACGCAAACGGTGCCGTTCGCATTCTCAACCTCGACCCGGGCGTTTACTCCGTCAGCGGAAAGCTAGCGGGCTTCGGAACGGTCGACCACCCCGGTGTACTGATCGGGGTTGGCCGGAACACTGCGATCAAACTGGTGCTCCAGCCGGCGGTAGATGAAACCATCACGGTCACATCAGAGACCCCACTGCTCGATGAGCGCAAGCTCTCCTCGGGCACCAGCGTCACCCAGCTCGAGCTCGAAAAAATCCCCACCGCCCGAGACCCGTGGGCCCTCCTCTCGCAGACGCCCGGCGTCCTCGTCGACCGCGTCAATGTCGGGGGTTCGGAGTCCGGTCAACAGTCCTCGTTTCGCGCTCAGGGCGTCTCAGGCGCCGAAAACGACTTCCAGATCGATGGTCAGTCGATCACCGACATGACAGCCACCGGGACATCGTCGACCTACTACGACTTCGACCAGTTTGCCGAGATGTCCTTCACCACTGGTGGAACCGATGCGTCCAAGAACACCGCCGGTGTCCAGATCAACCTGGTCACCAAGCGCGGTACCAACGAGTTTCGTGGATCGGCTCGCTTCTACTCGACCAGGCCCGACGGCTACTTCGGCGGCGGACTCAAGCAGTCGCAGGTCGATCTCACCAGCGAGCTCTACGCTCGCAACCCGTATGGCGCCCAGGCGTCGCTCGCCGGCACCCAGACTCGCGCCATCAAAGACACAGGCTTCGAGGCCGGTGGCGCTCTAGTTCGCGACCACTTCTGGCTTTGGGGCTCCTGGGGTCAGCAGGACATCAAGCAGAACGCCGCCACCGGCTTTCCCGATGACACGATCCTCGAGAACACCGCAATCAAGGCCAACGCCCAGTGGAGCGCCGCCAACTCCGGCGTTGCATCGTTCAACAACGGCGACAAGCTGAAGTTCGGCCGTGGTGCCGGCACCACCCGTCCCGCTGCAACGACCTGGAACCAGCGCGGTCCGTCGGGGATCTACCGCGTCGAAGACACTCACATCTTCTCGTCGAGCCTGTTTGCCACCGGCACCTTCTCGCACCACGACCTTGGTTTCGAACTCGTCGCCCGCAGCCACCTGGCCGACGGAAACGGTCTGGATCCAGCGGCTCGCGACCCACGCTTCATCGGAGGTGCCTGGCAAGACAACTTCCTCTCCGGCGGCACGTCCCGTCCCGCTGATGAGTGGAAGGTCGACACCCAGTACTTCCTGACCACCGGCAAGATGAACCACGAGTTCAAGATCGGTGGCCGCTACCGCGAATTCGAGCAGAACTCCGACTTCAGCTGGGGTCCCCGCAAGACGTTCCATACAGACTGGAACGACACCGTCTACCACCTCGGCGACACGGGTACCACGACCGCCAAGTACACCTCGATCTGGGCTCAGGACACTCTAGCGATCGGCCGGTTGACCCTCAACGCGGGCCTGCGCTACGACCACCAGACCGGCGACAATGAAAGCCACACACGCGCCGCGCATCCAACCCGTCCGGACATCTTTCCAGAGACCACTTTCGGGGGTGGCGATGCCGGCATCGACTGGCGATCCATCCACCCTCGCCTCGGTGCGACCTGGGCCCCGGGTTCGAACCGGACGAGCCTGATCCGCGCCAGCTTCTCGCAGTTCGCCGACCAGATGGGAACCACGATGATCAACCGCCTGTCCCCGTTCGGCGACATCTATGCCTACACCAACAGCGGTACCGGTGAGTTCTATGCCGCCCGCGGCTTCAACCCGAACAACCCGGCAGAGGTCGTCAACCAAAACGATCGCGGCATGGACGCTCCAGTCACCACCGAGCTCCTGGTCGGGATCGAACATGCGATCCTGCCTGAGCTCGTTGTCGGCGCGCACGTCACCGCGCGCAACGTCTCCGACATTCTGGACTTCAGGGATCTCATCGACGACGGCCATGGTGTTCGTGCCGCCCGCGGCTGCGCCAACCCCGGCGCCAGCACGGCGACAGGAGCCACCTGTGGTGACTACGAAGTCGTTGGGCATCTCGGCCCACGGCCCAACGGGACGAACTACGAGATTCCTCGGACCGGACAAACCTACGAGGTTCCGGTCTGGGACCTGACGTCCCCCTGGAACGGTGGCTTCCTGGCCACCAACGGTGACCGCGAGCGTGACTACCTCGGCTACTCGGTGACCATCACCAAGCGCCTCGCCAACCGTTGGATGGCACGTGGCTATGTCCAGATCGGTGAAGCCGAATGGGATGTCCCGACCTCCTGGCACCTCAACAACGACCCGAACCACTTCCGCGGTGGCGGCCAGCGCGACGGTGACCTCTACGTGACCCGCTCGCTGGCAGCCGGCAAAGGCGAACGCTTCCTCCAGTCGACCTGGACATACAACCTCAACGGCATGTACCAGATCGGCCCGGATCGCCCATGGGGCTTCAACCTCTCCGCCAACCTCACGGGCCGCGAAGGGCATCCGCTGTTGTACTACCACCGCGCGGCGATCCAGACGAGTTCGTCAACGAACTTCAACGTCACGCAGGGCGACTTCGACAACCTTCGTCTGGACGACGTCGAAGTCATCGACCTGCGCGTCGAAAAGGAATTCTCCCTGGCCGGCCCGGTCAACCTGACCTTCGGTATCGACGTGTTCAATCTGACCAACGAGAACACCGGCCTGTCGTACATCCTGCGCGCAGCACGGCCGAACTCCGGCAACCTCGCCGACAACGTCGCCCCGCGCGTTTTCCGCCTGGGCGTGCGCCTCGGCTGGAAGTAGTTCTTGTGTGCTGGATAGCACACGAACTACTTCTGTCACCCCGCGAAGCGCAGCAAGCTGCGCCGCTCGACTCGGAACGGAGTCCCGAGCCGGATGGCGGAAGGCAGTAACGATTGGCCCGGGGGGAACCTCCGGCCCCTTTCCTTTTTCGTGCTTGCGCCCCTTGGCCTCTTGTGTGCCTACTTCTGTCACCCCGCGAAGCGCAGCAAGCTGCGCCGCTCGACTCGGAACGGAGTCCGAGCGGGATGGCCGAAGACAGTAGAACGATTGGGCCGGAGGGAAACCTCCGGCCCTCTTCTTCTTGTGCTTGCGCCCCTTGGGCTTTTGTGTACCGAATAGCACACAGCTACTTCTACTTCGAACACCCCCCGGCCGCAGTGCGGGCAGTGGCCAAGCGCAGCAAGCTGCGCCGTTCAGCTCGAAGCGCCGCTCGGAGCCAGGAGTCGCACTCCATGCCTCATTCCCAGAGTCACTACTCCGCGCAAGTCGCCGAAGGCGCGCGCATGAAAGCGCGACGTGCGAAGCACGAGCGCGCGCCCCCCTCACCCCACCGGCCTTCGGGACCTCGATCCGAGAGGGCTGCTGGTGACGGGACGGGTGCCCGGAGCAGTCAGGCGGGAAAGGCGCAGGATCCAGCTTGGGCAGTCTCGGGACGTGGGGCGGATCAGGGCGGGCAGCTGTTTGAGCGGAACCCAGTCCCAGTTTCCCCAAAGGCCAGAGGACAGCCGGTCGCTCCAGCCACCACGACACCCGATCGAGGTCGAGCGAGTTCTGCCCGACCCCGCCCCGCGTCTCGAGAATGCCCTAGCTGGATGCGCCGGCCGTCGCTCCGGGCACCCGTCCCGTCACCAGCAGCCCGGCGCAGTCCACAGACTTCCCCAACCAGCACACCCACCCGAGCCACGAACCAACCAACAACCGACAACCGACAACCGACAACCGACAACCGATAACCGATAACCGATAAAAACCGCCAAGCAACCCAGAACCGTCCAACTCTTTGAAGACGACTCGGACTTTTGAACGCGTCCCGAAGCCGCTTATCCCATGTTCATCCCTGATCCGCAGCACCTCTTATCCCATTTTTGTCCCTTGGCCCCCAAGCACTCGTCAAGAGCCCATCCCTGACCCATCAGCGATGCACTTCGTGGCACATTCCGTGCTCCTTCGTCCCTTCAAGTAACCGTGGGCCCAGTCGCTCATCCCAGAGTGACCAGCGACCCAAACATGGAAGTTCGTCCCCTTTTTGTCCCATCGACACCATTCGGTTCGCGGGGGTAAACAAACGGGCAGACGATCTTCTCCAACCCTTGAAGGGGAGAAACGCACAATCATGAAGAAGAACTTCTTGCGCAGCCCTGTTCTCAGGAATGCCATCGTTCTCAGTGCCATCCTCGCGCTCGTGTCGACCGGAGCCGTGCTTGCACAGGCCACCGGCAACCTCTTTGTCGAGGTGACCGACAGCGAAGGTGCCGCCCTACCCGGCGTGACCATTGTGGTCTCCGGTATCGGCGCAGACAAGACACAGATCACCGATTCCAACGGTGCCGTTCGCATTCTCAACCTCGACCCCGGCGTGTACAACGTTGGCGGCGAGCTCGACGGCTTCGGCACCGTCGACTTTCCCGGCGTTCAGGTGAACGTTGGCCGTAACACGGAGATCAACCTGACGCTTCAGCCCGCCGTCGAGGAGACCATCACGGTCACTTCCGAGACTCCGCTGCTCGACGAGCGCAAGATCTCGAACAGCACCAACGTCACTCAGGTCGAACTCGAAAAGATCCCGACCGCACGTGACCCATGGTCTCTCCTCTCACAGACACCCGGTGTCACCGTCGATCGCGTCAACGTGGGTGGCTCCGAATCGGGTCAGCAGTCGGTATTCCGCGCCTCGGGCGTTGACTCCGACCAGAACGACTTCCAGGTCGATGGCCAGTCGATCACCGACATGGCGGCCACCGGCGCCTCGCCGACCTACTACGACTTCGATCAGTTTGCAGAGATGTCCTTCACCACCGGTGGAACGGATGTTTCGAAGACCACCGCTGGTGTCCAGGTCAATCTGGTCACCAAGCGGGGCACCAACGAGTTCCGTGGCTCCGGTCGCTTCTACTCGACCAAGGCTGGCGGCTACTTCGGCGGCGGCCTCAAGCAGTCGCAGCCCGATCTGACGAGCGAGCTGTACGCTGGCAACCCGAACGGCGCCCAGACGTCGCTCGCCGGTGCACAGATTCGCGACATCGAAGACATCGGCTTCGAAGCTGGTGGCGCGGCTGTCCGCGACCACTTCTGGCTGTGGGGCTCCTGGGGTCAACAGGACATCAAGCAGAACGCTGCCTCTGGTTTCCCTGACGACACCATTCTCGAGAACACCTCGATCAAGGCCAACGCACAGTTCAACGCTGCCAACTCCGGTGTTGCCTCGTACAACAATGGCGACAAGCAGAAGTTCGGTCGCGGAGCTGGCACGACCCGACCGCCTGAAACCACGTGGAACCAGCGTGGCCCGTCGGCGATCTACCGCGCCGAGGACACCCACGTGTTCTCCTCGAGCTTCTTCGCCACCGGAACCTTCTCGCACGGCGACTTTGGTTTCGCACTCGCTGCCAAGGGCCATCTGGCCAGCCAGGACGGCCTCGACCCGGCGGCGCGCGACCCGCAGTTCGTCGATGGTTCCTGGCAGGACAACTACCTGACCGGCGCCAGCTCGCGTCCCTACGATGAGTTCAAGGTCGACACCCAGTACTTCATGACCACTGGCAACGTGAACCACGAGTTCAAGATCGGTGGCCGCTACCGCGAGTTCGAACAGAACTCCGACTTCAACTGGGGTCCTCGCAGTACGTTCCATGCTGACTGGAATGACACCGTCTACCATCTCGGCTCGACCGGTGTCTCCACCTCGGAGTACAGCTCGATCTGGGCACAGGACACCATCTCACTTGGACGCCTGACCTTGAACGCCGGTCTGCGCTACGACAACCAGACCGGGAGCAACGCTGCCTTCACGCGGGCCGCCCATCCAACGCGCCCCGACATCATTCCGACGACCTCGTTCGCGGGTGGTGACTCTGGGTTCGACTGGACGTCGGTGCTGCCTCGACTGGGTGCGACCTACGCAATCGGTTCAGACCGCTCGACGCTGCTTCGTGCCAGCTTCGCGCAGTTCGCAGACCAGATGCAGACCGACTGGGTCACCAGGCTGTCGCCTTTCGGCGACATCTACGCCTACACCTACACCGACACCGGCGAGCTGTACAGCGCGGTCGGATTCAATCCGGACAACCCGGCCGAGGTCGTCAACCGCAACGACTCTGGAATGGACGCTCCGGTGACCACCGAGCTTCTGCTTGGTATCGAGCATGCGATCCTTCCCGAGCTGGTGGTCGGTGCCCAACTGACCGCACGTAACGTCACGGACATCCTCGACTTCCGCGATCTCGTCAACGACGGCGGCGTGGTGCGTACGGCCAATGGCTGCTCGAACCCCTTCGCCAGCACGGGCGTTGGAGCACGGTGCGGCGACTACGAAGTCGTCGACCGTTTGAGCGGGACGATTCCTCGCACCAACCAGGCGTATGACGTGCCGGTCTGGGATCTCGCAACGCCCTTCACAGGTGGCTTCCTGCTCACCAACGGTCAGCGCGAACGCGATTTCCTCGGCTACTCGGTGACCATCACCAAGCGCCTCGCGAACCGTTGGATGGCGCGGGGTTTCGTCCAGTACGGGGATTCGGAGTGGGACGTTCCGATGTCGCACTTCCTGAACAACGACCCGAACCAGTACCGTGGCGGCGGAAACCGTGACGGCGACCTGCACGTCGAGCGTTCGTCTGGCTCTGGCAAGGGCGAGCGGTTCCTCCAGTCGACCTGGTCCTACAACCTGAACGGCATGTATCAGGTCGGACCCGATCGCCCGTGGGGCTTCAACGTCTCGGCCAACATCAACGGTCGTGAGGGCTACCCGATCGCCTACTACCAGCGCTTTGGGCTGGCCAGTGACGCATCGGCCAACATCGACATCATCAATGGTGACTACGACAACATCCGTCAGGATGACATCGAGGTCCTCGACCTCCGCGTCGAGAAGGAGTTCTCGCTGACCGGACCGGTCAACATGACCTTCGGCATCGACGTCTTCAACGTCACCAACGAGAACACCGGCCTGAGCTACATCGCGCGTGCCGCGCGGTCGAACTCGGGCAACCTGGACGACAACGTTTCGCCGCGGATCTACCGCCTCGGCGTGCGTCTCGCCTGGAAGTAGCTTTGTGTGCTGAATAGCACACAGCTACTTCTGTCACCCCGCGAAGCGCAGCAAGCTGCGCCGCTCACCTCGGAACGCCGTTCCGAGCACCGGCAGCGGGGCGACCGTTAGAAGGATCGGGTCGGAGGGAAACCTCCGGCCCTTTCTTTTGCTTTGTGTGCTGAATAGCACACTGCTACTTCTGTCACCCCGCGATGCGCAGCAACCTGCGCCGCTCACCTCGGAACGCCGTTCCGAGCACCGGCAGCGGGGCGACCGTTAGAAGGATCGGGTCGGAGGGAAACCTCCGGCCCTTTCTTTTGCTTTGTGTGCTGAATAGCAAACAGCTACTTCTGTCACCCCGCGATGCGCAGCAACCTGCGCCGCTCACCTCGGAACGCCGTTCCGAGCACCGCTAGCGGGGCGCCAGCCCCTTCGCCCTGCCACGCGGGCCTCGAATCGAGCGTCGGAATCTGCAACCGGCCTCGCCTGTTGAACGGAAAGCAGTCCTCACAGGGGGCGTGGAGGCCTCTTCGTCTCGATCCGCGCTTCAGATAAACTGGCATTTCTCTTACGACACCCTCTTCCACTGAGCTTCCCTTCGGCCCTCGCGACCGATTCGACCCCGAGTTCGCCGCTCCCTGCGGCCCTCCGATCGACGCGCGAGAAGCTGAAACGACGGAGAATTCCCATGTTCAAGCCATCTGTTTTCCAACGAGCACGCTTCGCTTCCCTGGCTCTCGGCTGTCTGCTGGTCCTCGCCTTTGGCACGCTGTTCGCCACCGCCGCGAGTGCGCAGCAGTGGGGCGGCAAGGGGCGCATCACGGGCGAAGTCACCGACACTGAAGGCAACAAGATCGAGGGCGCGACGATCATTCTCGCGATCGATGGCGACGGGCCTCCACCGGTCACGACCAACAAGAAGGGGCGCTGGGCCAAGGCCGGCGTCCGTGGTGGCCTCTGGGACGTGCGCATCGAGAAAGAAGGCTTCGCGGCGAGCGAGACCAAGGTCCAAGTCAGCGAATTCGCCACCGGCATCGACCGAGCCCACGTCACAACCAAGCTCGGAACCGGCGGCGGCGGGGCGACTGCGACTGCCGATCGAGACGGCGCGGCGGAAGACGCTGAAATCGCGGCCGCCCGCACCCTCCTCAATGAGGGCAACAGCCTGCTCGCGGCTGAGGACCTGGACGGAGCGATGGCGAAGTTCAGTGAGGCGCTCCCTGCTCTCGGCGACGCCGCCAAAGTGCAGGTCATGACCTCAATCGCCCAGATCCAGGTCAACAAGGGTGATTCGGCAGCCGCCGTCTCCACTCTCGAGAAGGCTCTCGCGATCGATCCTCAGAACATCAACGCGCTCAAGGTCATCAGTCGCGCTCTAAAGAACAGCGATCGTGCCGCCGAGGCCGAGCAGTACATCGCGCGCCTTCCCGAGGATCAGCGGGCGGATCCTCAGGAACTCCTGCAGCAGGGCGTCGACGCGTACAACCAGAACGATCTCGACGCGGCCTTCGGTCACTTCGACGCGCTGGTTTCCGCGGCTCCTGACGATCCACAGGCCTACTACTACCGTGGGCTCGTTGCGATGGCACAGCAGAACAACCCTCAGGCGATCGCCGACTTCAAGAAGCTGATCGAACTCGCTCCTGCCGACGAGAAGGCGATCGAGGGCAAGCAGTTTCTCGAGTACCTCGAGTCGCAGTAGTTGAAGAGGCGGTAAGGCAGGCGAGTGGAGCCTTCGGGTTCGCTCTGCCCTCTCGCTGTCTCACGACGGCGATCCTGTGAACGGGCTCCCGCCATCGCTTTGCGCCGCCCTCTTGATGCCGCAACTGCTCACTCTTCGGCACCTGGCTTTGCCAAAAGCACCCACCCTTGGCGGTCGCTGGCCGGCGACGCTCCTAGGCGTCGCCGTCCTGGCAGTCTGCCTGGGCTGTAAAGATTCCGCACCCGAGCCGTCGGGCCAAGAGGCAAGCGCCAGGGACGCGGCGGACCCGGTTATCACGGGAGCAACCGACGAGGTCTCAACGGTTCCGGACGCCGCACCTGAAAGCGGGTTCGCGCGCGACATTGTCATCGTCAGTATCGACACGCTGCGCGCCGACGCCCCTGGCTTTTCTGGCAACGTCGAGGTCCGGACGCCGAATCTCGACCGACTGGCACGCAGGGGCCGCGTTTTTCGCCGAGCGTACGCCCACAACGTCATGACACTTCCGTCGCATACGAACATCCTCACCGGAAAGCTCCCCTGGCAACACGGTGTCCGCGACAACGCGGGCTTCACGCTGTCGCCCGACGTACCGACGGCGGCGACGGTTCTTCAGGAGGCAGGTTTCAGGACTGCGGCCTTCGTGGCAGCTTTTCCTCTCGATCGGCGCTACGGCCTCGGTCGTGGCTTCGAGGTCTACGACGATCGCTACCCCGAGGCCTCGGCTGAAGGGTTCGCCGTCGCCGAACGTGCCGGAGATGAGGTCGTGCGAGGAGCCGTGGCGTGGTGGAAGGAGCATGCCGGAGAGCGGCGTTTCCTGCTCGTGCATCTCTATGAACCCCACGCCCCCTACACACCGCCCGCGCCGTGGGCCGGTGAGTACGCAGAAAACCCCTACCTGGGTGAAGTGGCGACGGCGGACGCCTACCTCGGGCCGCTCTTCGATGCGATTCTGGACCAGACTGGCGAGAGCTCGAGCACCACGGATTCACCGCTGGTTGTGGTGACCTCCGATCACGGCGAAGCGCTCGGCGAACACGGCGAACAGACGCACGGCCTCTTTGCCTACGAGGAAACTCTCAGGGTACCGATGTTCGTTTGGTCCAGACATCTCACGCCCGCGGTCAGTGACCGCCCGGTTTCGCACATCGACATTCTTCCTACGATTCTTGACGCAGCAGGGGTCAAAGCACCGGTAGACCTCGCCGGTCATTCGCTTCTGCGGGCCGGGAACTCGAAGGGTGCCCTCTACTTCGAGAACCTCAGAACCCACCTGAGCCGCGGCTGGGCGCCACTGCGCGGTGCTTTGCGCTGGCCAGACAAGTACATCGAACTCCCCATCCCGGAGCTCTACGACCTCGCACGCGACCCCGACGAACAAGACAACCTCGCGGAAAAACGCCCTGAACTCATGCGCGAACTCGCCTCGAGCCTCAGCGCAGAGTCGTCGTGGCCACCACAGGCAGGCGCCACCAGCGCTCTTGAGGCGGCGCGCCTGCGCGCGCTCGGCTACTTGACGGCAGATGCCACCGGCGAAGCACGCACCTTCGGGCCCGAAGATGACCCCAAGAACCTGGTCGTTCTCGACTCAAAACTGCAGGGGGTGGTGGCGGCCTTCCAGACCGGCGACCTCGAACGTGCTGAAACCCTGGCCCGCGAGGTGCACGCCGAGCGCCCGCAAATGGGCCTGGCCTGGCTGACGCTGGCCCAGGTGCTGCTCGAACGTAACCGTATCGAGCTGGCGCTGCCGTTGATGGCCGAGGCCACCCGCCGCGACATCGCACCGGTTGCACTGAGGCGCCAGTACGCGCTCACTCTCGCCGAGGTCGGGCGGGCTGAGCAGGCGGTCGCCGTACTCGAACCCCTGCGCCAGAGCGCCGACCCCGACACCCTGACGGCTCTCGGCCTGGTACTCGCCGAGGCGGGGCAGCTCGATCGCGCAGAGCGTACGCTGCGTTCCGTCTTCTCGCGCGACGCGGAACATGCACTGGCTCTCGAGCACCTGACGCGCGTCTCGGTGCTGCGCGGCGACTGGCGAGAGGCCGAGAAGCGGGCCCGACAAACCCTCGAGCGCGACTCGGACATGGCTCTCACGTGGAACTACCTCGGCCTCGCACTCTTCAACCTCGGGCGCACCAACGAAGCGCTCGACGCCTGGCAGGCGTCGATTGACCGTGACCCAGATGACTGGGATGTGCTTTTCAACCTTGGCCTTGCTGCCGCCGGCGCCGGCCGCGCCGACCTCGCCCGCCCCGCGCTCGAACGCTTCGTTAGAGCGGCACCCTCTTCGAAGTACGCGGCAGACAAACCGCGCGCACGCCAGGCCCTTGGCCAGCTACGATAAAGCGATGCCTCAGACTTCTTCCCGCAAGGGGCGCGTCGTTTCGTCCACACGCCTGCTCGCCGCGGCATGCGCGAAGAGCGTCAAGCACCTCGGCACCTTCACTGGTGCTCTCCTGCTCCTACTCGTCATCACGGGCTGTGGCCCTGAACCATCGTCGCCCGGCACGACCAGCGCCACCGCGGTCACCGAGAATGCCCCCGTCATCATCGTGTCGATCGACACCCTGCGCTCGGACCGGCTGCCGGCCTACGGCTACCAGCGCATCGAAACACCCGCGATTGACGCCTTTGCCGCCGACAGTACGCTGTTCGAAAACGCCTGGACTCACATGTCGCTGACCCTGCCGTCGCACGTCTCGATTCTGTCGGGCGAAATCCCCGTCGAGCACGGCGTCCGCGACAACCTCGGCTACCAGGTCGCACCGGAAACCGAACTGCTGTCTGAGTCCCTGGGAAGCAAAGGATACGAAACGGCCGGCTTCGTCTCGAGCTACGTTCTTCGTGCTGCCACCGGCATCGACCAGGGCTTTGGCACCTGGGATGACGAGGTGCCCTTTGAATCGAGTAAACAACTCGGTGGGCTGCAGCGACCGGGTCTCGAAACCCTGGCACGCACCACGGCCTGGCTCGACGAGACACTCGCCGCCGACCCGGACCGGCCCTTCTTTCTCTTCTTCCACATCTACGAACCACACTCGCCGTACGCGCCAAGCGAACCGTTTGCTTCACGCTACGACAACCCCTACGACGCGGAGGTCGCCGAATCCGACGACATCGTGGGGCGCCTCTTCGAAGACCTTCAGAAACGTGGCGTCTACGACGACGCGCTGATTGTGCTCTTGTCGGACCACGGTGAAGGGCTCATGGATCATGGCGAAATGGACCACCTGATCTTCGTTTACCGCGAGGCTCTCCAGGTGCCGCTCTTGATCAAGCTCCCCCTGAACCGTGGCGCAGGCGAACGGGTGAGCGACAACGTCCAGCTGACGGACGTCTACCCCACCATTCGGGCGGCCCTGGGTCTGGAGAAGAAGCCCACTGTTGGAGTCGACCTGTTTGGCGAGCGAGACCGCCTGACAAGCGAACGAACCGTATTCTCAGAGTCGATCTACCCACGCGTCAACTTCGGCTGGAGCGACCTGGCGTCGATGATTCGCGACCGCTTCCACTACATCGACGCGCCGCGACCCGAGCTCTACGACCTCGCTCTAGACCCATTCGAGCGCACCAACATCGTCGGCGACCACCCCGCGCTGGTGAGCGACCTGCGCTCCGCGCTGCGCGGAATCGATCGTACGATCGAAGGGCCGGGCGAGGTCGACGCCGAGACGAAAGCCCAGCTTGCCGCTCTCGGCTACATCGGCAGCAACGGGGGCGCCATCCCGGAGGGCGACCTCGCCGACCCGAAGGACAAGATCGAGGTCATGGGCCTTCTGCATCAGGCCGACACACTCCTCCGTCGAGCAGACCTGCCCCGCGCCATCGCCGCCTACGAGCGTATTGTCGCGCAGGAACCCGACATGCTCCACGCCTGGAAAATGCTCGCCCGCGCCCGTCATCAGGCTGGGCAACTGGGCGGCGCGGCACAGGCGTACGAGCGCGCGCTGGCGATCTCGGGCGGCGCCCCGACGACGCTTCTCAACTTGTCGATCCTGCAGTTCGAAATGGGCGAAGTCGCCACGGCCCGCGCCGGGGCGCTACTGGCGGTCGACACGGTGCCCGCCGCACATGCTCTCCTGGCCCGCATCGCGATCGAAGAAGGCGAGTTGGAAGAGGCCGAGCGACACGTCCAGGCTGCGCGCGAGGTCCACCCCGACCCGATCGAAGCGAGCATCCTCGAGATCTCCCTTCGGAACGAGCGCGGCCAACACCAGGAGGCGCTCGACCTCGCGACGCGCACCGAGCGCGAATTCGGTGCTCGCGCTGATCGCGAGGTGCTGCACACCTTGTTTTCTCAGAGCGGAACCGCACTCGGCAAGCTGGGCCGTTTCGAAGAGGCGAAGGCCGCCTACCAGAAAGCGATCGAAGCCTCCGACCAGGCGGTTTCGGCTTACGCGGCACTGGCTTTCCTGTTGGCGCTCGAGGGCGATGGCCCGGCAGCCGGTCGCACCCTCGAGGCGATGGTGCAGGCAAACGACAACCCTCTGGCCTACGCCGAGGCGGTCCGCACTCTGCAAGCGATGCAGGACCCAGATTCAGCGCAGCGCCTGCTGTTGGTCGCCCGACAACGTTGGCCCGATGCCGAGGCTTTGAGACTGCGCTAACTGGCGCATTCGCACGCGGGGGCGAAGCTACTCGAGCCAATCGAAAGCTGGCGGCTGCTGGTTGCGATAGCGCTCGAGGCGCGCCCGCGCCTTCGCGAGTTCGGGGGCGCCGGCTCGTTCCTTCGCACTGACAACCCGCGACTGCCAGAGAACGGCATTCTCGAAGTCGCCGTTTGCAGCAAACGCCATCGCCAGAGTCTCGGCGTGAGGCAGTGACTGCTCGCGCCCGAGAACCCTCTCTGCCAGTTCGAGTGCACGGTCCGGGTCTCGTAGTTCGGCACCAGGCACCGTTGCCAGTAACCGCGCCCCGATGTGTTGGAGAGGCAGACTGTCCGGGAGTGCTTCCCTGGCGCGCTCGAGCCACGCGAGAGCCTCTTCGAACTGCGCCTGGAGGAGAAGCGAAAGCGTGCCACCGAACCAGGCACTCGCGTTGCTCGGGTTCACCCCGAGAGCGCGGTCAAAGAAGCGCACCGCCTCATCATGACGTCCAAGCCCGCCAGCGGCGCGCGCCGCCTGTAACGCCAGGTCATCGCGCTCCGGCAACAACTCGGCGGCAGCCGACAGGTGCGAGAAGCCGGCCTCGAGACCCGAACGCTCCACCACGCCACCAGCGGGATTGAGTGACAGTTCTGCAAGCGCCTCGTGCGCGGCACCCCGCAACGACACATCCTCGGCCTGGGTGAGTTTGTCGAAACGCTCACCGGCCTCCTCGACTTTGCCCGCGCTGCGCGCGAGAACGGCGAGGTTGAAGCTCGCTTCTTCGAAGTCTGGTGCAGAGTCGAGCGCGCGCTCGAAGTGCTCGCGCGCCTCTTCAGGGTTCGACTCGACCAGCATCAGGCCGAGGTTGTTGTGGGCAACGGGGTTTCCCTCATCCCCAGAAAGCACCGCACGCCAGGCCTGGGCAGCTTCATCTTGACGGCCCAGGCGGGTGAGGCTGGTGGCCAGACCGCGCAACGCCGAAGGGTGACCAGGAGCTAGCGAGAGCGCCTCGCGGTAAAACGCCACGGCGTCCGCGAAGCGGCCCGCCGCATTGGCAATGACCGCCTCTTGAACCCGGGCAGCGGCGGAACGGGAAACACCGCGCAACGCTTCGATCAGGGGGTCGTCGAGACCCGGCCGAACCTCTCCGCGCTCCTCTAAAAGCGCCCGGGCGCGCTCTCGTTGCCCGACGCGGAGGTAGGACTGCGCGAGTGGATAGTTGACCGCCGTCACGTAGGGAGCGACGCGCCGAACGCCTTCGAAGTGCTCGATAGCCTCGTCGAAGCGCTGCTGTTCGAAAGCGATCGTCCCCAGCCCTTCGTGGCAGGCGGCGACGCTCTCGCCCCGTTCTAGAGCCTCCTCGAAGAGCACCCGGGCGCGCGCCGACTCACCGGCCTCTTGTTCGACCTGGGCCAGGCGAACCAGGGCCGCGCCGTAGAGAGGGTTGAGCTCACGCGCCTTCCCGAGTGCCGCGCGCGCCTCTGGAAAGGCGGCAACCTGCTGCGCCAGGGCGCCGAGGTAGTGCTGCCAGCGAAAGTCCTCGGGCGCCGCCCGACTGGCCAACTCGAGCGCCTCACGCGCCGGCTCGTCGTAACCGTAGGCCGCATAGGCCATACCGAGCTCACCGTAGACATCTGCGGGTACGCCGGCGGCCTCACCGGCAGCGCTCTGCTCGACGGCGCGGTGGAGGGCGCGAAGATGATCGGCAACCTGAGGCTCTGCCGCCTCGAGATCGGGCATGGCCGGAACCTCGGTTTCGGCGCGACCCTCCACCCCTGGCGCCGGGGGGACAGGAGAGAGGGCTCCAGCCAGAACGGCGAGCGCCAGCGCGACTCTCGCTAGACCAGCCACTTCAGCGCGAGCCCTCTGGCGGTCGCGGCTCGGCCGGTGGAAGAACGGGATGGTAGCGCCCGACGTCCAGCTTTGCCTCCCGAACGGCGCCGGAGGGCCAGCGCATGGTCACCTCGACCCGCCCCTTGGCGAGCGCTCCAAGCCCAACCAGCACCCGCGGGTCGTGGCTCGAAGCGTAACTTCCGTCGCGACGTGCACGTCGTACGATCGGGCCGCCTGGAGTGGTGACCGAAACCGTGAAACCAGCAGGCAAGACGGCATCATCCTTCCCGTCTCGCGACGCCCCGACGAAGCCGATCCAACCGGACTGGTTGGCGCGGTCGTTGCGCAGAAGCCTGAGCGGTGCGTTGTTGTTGAAGATGATCGCATCGGCGTCGCCGTCGTTGTCGAGATCGCCAACCGCCAGCCCGCGACTGACTTCTTCGTTGTCGAGCCCACCACCGGCGCGCGACGACCAGTCCTCGAACGAACAGCCGAGCGTGCCGCCGGCGATGCAAACGAAGAGTTGGTTCGTTTCACCGAGCGGGTAGGGGTGCGTGCGATCCTTCGCTTCGGCGGTATCGATCGCACCATTGACGGTGATGAGATCGAGGAGGCCGTCGTTGTCGGCGTCGATCCAGGCGGTCCCGAAGCCGGTCGACCGCACGCTCGCCGCACCTAATCCGGATGGTGCCGTGGCGTCGCGAAAGAGGCCATCACCCTCGTTGACGTAAAGCGTGTTGGTTTCCCCGCGTAGGTGAGTCAAAAAGAGATCGAGATCTCCGTCATGGTCGAAGTCGGCGGCGTCGACGCCCATGCTGGCTTCAGCAAGCCCCTTCGAGTTGAGCGCAGCGCCCGATAGGAGGCCCTCATCGACGAAGCGGCCGCTACGGTTGAGGAAGAGATGATTGGCCATCTGGTCGTTGGCCACGTAAAGATCCGTCGCCCCGTCGCCATCGAGGTCTGCGGCTATGACTCCCAGGCCGCGACTCTCGGGAGCTCCCAGCCCTACCCGATCGGCCACGTCTTCGAAGCGCCCGTCACCGAGGTTGCGATAGAGGCGATCCTGGGCACCCGGGAAGTTGAGCGGCCCGCAGTAGTCCAACTCCACCGTTTCACTCGGGCACCGTCGATGGCGAAAGAACTTGAAGTCGAGATAGTTGACGACGTAGAGATCGAGCAACCCGTCGCCATCGAAGTCCAAGGTGGTTGCGGCGACGGACCAGGACGCATCGTCCGTACCGCTCTCCTCGCTCACGTCGATGAAGGTCCCGTCTCTGCTGTTACGCAGCATCACGTTGGCACCGAGGTTCAAGACGTAGAGATCGTCCCACCCGTCGCCGTCGAAATCGGCCGCGATGGCGCCCATCCCGTAGCCAAGAGAAGCGATTCCAGCTTCGGCAGTCACGTCATCGAACCGCAACGCGCCGGACCGCCCTGCCTCGCGCAACCGGTTCTCGAACAGGCGATCGCCTGACGCCGCCTCGGGGGGAGCCGGAACCTCGGCATCCGTCGCTTTCTTGTTCGGCCCGAGGAGATGACCTTGCACGACGAACACGTCGAGATCACCATCGCGATCGAAATCCAGCAAAGCCCCTCCTCCACCCATCACTTCGGGTAGGTACTGCTCCCCGGTCATGCCGTTCCAGTAGCTATGGACCAGCCCAACCTCGGCTGCGACCTCACTGAAGAAAGGCGCCTCCTCGGCTGATCCAGGGGCGCCCATTAGAACCACGAACCCTGCGAGAGCAGAGAGAACCCTCACGGCGCGCCAGGGGCAGTTCGGAAGAGGCGATGCGTTCATCGACAACCGACTCAGAACCGCCGCGGACTCTCGAGGCCCTCTGCGCTTGTGCGGCCTTCCTCCTGGAGTCGAGTGCGGGTTTCCTCTCGCTCGACGGCGACCCGTTCTTTGAACGTTTCGAGCTCGGCCGCTGACCGTTGGTGATCTCCCAGCGCCCGCAACGCCCTGGCAAGGCCGTAGTGCGGTGCCGAGGCCCCGGGCGCGAGCTCCGCGGCGCGCTCGTAGGCCTTGACCGATCTCTCGAGCAACGCATCGCGACCCTCGCCCTCGGTCTTCATCGCGGACTCGAGGCGGACTCTTCCGAGGTCGAGCCAGAAGTCGACGCGTGAGGCGAACGCCGGTCGTGCCTGTTGGACCAGCGCCTCGAGCAAATGGCCCGCTCTTTCAGCCTTGCCCTCCCAGAGCCAGACGGCCGCCAGCAGACGCAGGGCCTCCTGGTTGCGCGTCGACACACGGAGCGGCGTCTCCTCCTCGCCGTTCAAGCTGGCGCCTCCGGGACCGATGGCCTCGAGCAGCAGAGTCTCCGCTCGGCGTGGCTGATTGTTCTCCCAGGCCACCCGCGCCAGCTCGAACAACCACTCGGGCCGGCGCGGGCCCAGCTCGAGTGCGCGTTCGAGCGGCTCACCAGCCGACTGCCAGAGTCGGTCAGCGGCCCGCGCTCGCCCCAGGTCGACGTGGTTCTCGGCTGCATCAGGTGCGAGCGCAACGAGCTCCTCGGCAAGTAGCACGCGGTCACCCACCCGGCCCTCGCGCTCTGCCCGCTCGAGTTGTCGCTTGACCTGAACCACGGCAAGGTTGCCGCGCCCCTGTCTGGCGAGCGCACGCGACCAGCCGATCAACGCCTGAGTGCTCTCAGGATCATCGACCAGCACGCGCCGAAAGCCCGCTTCGGCCTCCTTCCAGTCATTTCTGGCCAGAGCATCCTCGGCAACAGCGAGGTCGCTCGGAGGGGTTTCTGATTGAACAGCGGCGATCGTTTCTGCCGCTCCGCTCGTGACCTGGGAGAGCGGCCCGAACACCGCGCCGATCAGAATCGTTGGAACCCCCACGGCGCCGCTGAAAGCGCGGAGGGCGGGCCGACGACTAGGACCCATCGAGACGCTCCTTGAGCGCCATCACCTCTGCGTCGTCAGGGCGCAGCATCATCAGGCGTTCGACGAGCGGCCTCGCCTCTTCCTTCTTGCCACGCGACATCAAGAGGATCGAGTAGTCCGAAAGTGCCGGGGGGTGTTCCGGAGCAACAGCGAGAGTGCGCTCGAAACTCTCTTCGGCCTCGTCAAGCCGATCGAGCGCCATGAGAACGGCACCTCGCTGGTAGCGAGCGTCGGGTAGATCGGGGCGCACCGTCAAGAGTTGTTCAATCGCTCCTAACGCCTCCTCGCTACGCCCACCCTGAAGCAAGAGCCGCGAGGCCAAAAGGACCGGACGTGGGTCTTCGGGTGCGATTGCCGCTTCCTCGGCGAGCAGCGCCAGGCCCTGGTCGAGCCTGTCGGCGAGGGCGAGCTCGCTCGCCTCTCGCAGGCTGCGCAGGGTCGGATCAGCGACTTCGGCTTCCAACTGGTTCACCGCACTGACGTCGTCCTCGTTGGCACGGTTGAGTTCGGTGAACTTCTCGAGCGCGGCTTTCGCCTCGGCGCGCTGGCCGATGGCGGCGAGGGCCTGGCCAAAGGTCTGCCAAACCTGTTTGCGCTCGGGATCGAGCTCTGAGGCAAGGCGAAGAAAAGGCACCGCATCGGCGGGACGCCCGGCCGACTGCAGAAGGCGGCCGTACTCGAAGAGCACTTCGGTCGCCAGACGGGAAGGGTTCTCCGGCGGCGGGGCGGCGAGCAGGGGCTCGGCGTAGGGCTGGAGCTGGGCGATGGACTCCTCAACCCTCCCGGCTTGAAAGTAGGCATCGGCGAGCTGCACCGAAAGCCCCGGATCGGCTCCGGCACCCTCCGATTGAACAACCGATTCGAGTGCTTCAATGGCCTTCTCCGCTTCACCGACCGCCAGGTAGGCGCGCGCCAGGACGCGCGCCAGGTCGACCGCCAACGCCTCGGGTGGGTTCTCGGCAACCGGCTCGAGAAACCCGAGCGCCGCGAAGGGATCGCCTTCGATCATGGCGACCTGGCCACGGAGTAGGCGGATACCCGGGTCGTCTTCGGGCAGCTCGGCAAGCAGGAACTTCGCATCCGGAACCCGTTCGAGCCGCACCGCGCCGAGTGCTGCCACCCGGCGCGCCTCGTCGTCTTGCGGGTTGGCGAGCACCCACGGTCGCAGATAGATATAGGCCTCCTCGACCTGGCCGGCCATGCTGAGAAGCAGACCGAACTCGCGCAGCGCCGGCGACGTCGGCTCGAGATCCAGAGAGCGCTCGAGAAGCTGCGCAGCGAGTTCACCGCGCCCGTTGCGCATCGCTGCGCGGCCGGCGTTGTAGAGCACCGCCGCGTTGTTGGGCTGGCGCTGTGCGACTGGCGCCAGGACTTCGAGTGCCTCGTCGTTGCGATCGGCCTGCAGGTAGAGGCCGCCCAATGTCGCCAGGACCACGTCGTCTGCTTCGTCACGGTCGCGCAACGACTCGAGCGATGAAATCGCCGCATCGATATCGCCCGTCTCGATACTGGCGATGGCAGAAGACCACTCCGGGGGCGGCTCAACCGAGGCCGCCTCGGAAGCCTGCTGCTGGCCGGTGGCGGGCATCGCAACAGCCACCACCAGCGAGAACAGCGTCAGAAGCAAGAGCGGGGCGCGTTGTGCGCCGAGCTGGGAACCGGTTGCCGCAACGCATGGACGGAACGTCATGAGCTTGGATTTCATCGCGGGTCTCTCTGGAGCATGTAGGCCGCCGGAGGTACTAGTTGCGGAACCTTCCGAGACCGGGCCTTCCGAGACTGGGCCTTCCGAGATCAGAGGGCCGGAGGGCCCCTGGGTCGCTTCAACGTCGGTGGTGGCGCGGCTCTTCCGTCGCCAGTTGACGGGTCTAGGAAGGGTGGGCCCGGAGCTGGTTTCGAGTGTGAATGAGGATATCAAAGGGAGCCTGCGGGAAGGCTCCTCGAGACTCTGCACCCTGGCGGTTCAAGGCCGGATTCGGGGTGCGATCCAGCTCATTTCCGGTGCCCCAACTGCTTCGATTCCGGCACCTTCGCGCAAGCGCCAGTGCATGGCCGTCTCGCCGGCCGGCGGCCAGTCGAAGACCTCTTCGTCGCCCGAGGCCGGCCAGCGAACGCGCACCCGCCGAAGACGCTCGCCGCGTGCGTGCACTTCACGCAGGCCCACTTCGAGACGCAGGCTCGAGGAGCCGAACGATCCACCAGAACCGACCTGTCGATGAATGCGGCTTTCCCCCGGTTCGCCGTTCTGGCCGACGAAGTCGAACGTCACGCGCGCCCCGACGGCGAAGCGGTTCGCCCCCGCAGCTTCGAGGAGCAGGACGACGGCTTCGCCGGCCTGCGGTGCGAGGGGGTTCACAAAGAGAGCATTGGGATAGGAATCGTAGGGATAGGCCCCGCCCAGCTGATGGAAGATGTCCTCGTCACCGTCGTTGTCGACGTCACCCCAGGCGATTCCGTGACCCTTCTGGAGGTGACCGAGGCCCACGGCCGCGGTCACGTCCTCGAACCGTAGAGTTTCTTGCGTGCTGGCGTTGCGGTAGAGGACGTCGGGCATCAAGGCGGTGAAGTTCGGAACCCCGGTGCCGAGGTAGAGGTCGAGGCGACCGTCGGCATCGACATCGCCAAAGTTCGCACCCATCACCAGACGCGGTGCAGAAAGCCCTGCCGCTCTCGTGTCGTCGCGAAAGCGGAGTCGTCCGTCTGGGTGAACCCCGAGGTTGCGGTAGAGGCGCGGCGAAGCATCGCCTGCGGTCGCTGGTGAGTCGGACCCGAACGCCGCAGCGAAGACGGTGGCCACCTCAGTACCGTAGCCGTTGACGAGAAGATCGAGGTCGCCGTCATTGTCGGCGTCAAAGAACCAGGTCGCGAAGGTCCGCCCGTCGCCGTCGACTCCGAGCGGACCGGCGATGTCTTCGAACGTCCCGTCGCCGAGGTTGCGGTAGAGCCGGTTGACGCCGAAGTTCGAGATGTAGAGATCGGGCCACCCGTCGTTGTCGACGTCACCCCAGGTCACTCCCTTGGCAAACCGGCGATTGAGGGCCCCGGCGGTGCGCGCCGCGTCGACGAAGCGCGGCAGGCCCCCGTCGGGGCTCAGTTCGTTGCGAAACAGCTGAGACGGGTAGGCGGCGGCTGAACCCGGTTGGTCGAAGGCAATCGCTTGCGGATCGAGCGCAGACTCTGGGGATTCGTTGCCGATATAGAGGTCGAGGTCGCCGTCGCGGTCGTAGTCTGCCCAGGCAGCAGTCTGGGTTGGATAGGACGGCGACGCGAGGCCAACCGCATAGGTCACGTCGACGAAATAGGTTCTGCCGCCAGGATCGACCCGGTTGTGGAGGAGCGAATTGCGCTGCCGCCCTGTTTCGCCCAGCCAGGCTCCACGCAGCACGAGAATGTCGAGCCGCCCGTCGCCGTCGAAGTCGGCGTGAACGAGGTTGAGGCCGCCGCTTTGACCGTCGAGCTGCCAGTCGGCAGTCGCGTCTTCGAAGCCAGCACCCGTGCTGCGTAGGGCGCGCAGCGGCTCACACGGGTGCCAACTGGAAGAAATTAAATCGAGGCGGCCGTCGCCGTCGAAGTCATCGACGATTGCCCCGCCCGACAGGTCCGCCGAGTTCAGCCAGGAGTGATGGTCGCCTGAAAGCCTCCCGGGAGCCAGCATGTCGACGAACGGGCGCAGGGTGGTAGCAGCCGGCGAATCGATTCTCGGAGCCGGCAGCCGGTCACGCTCCTCAACACCGTCGGGCCAATCACCCGTCAGCATGCGCGCGATGTTGAGCAGCCAACGCGCCTCCGCCTCGTAGGTCGCGTCACCATTGCTGCGCGCCAGGCGCAGCAAACGATCGAACGACTGCGCCGCCCTGCGGGCCGGGCCCTTTTCCTTATGTATCGAGCTGGAAGTGACCGGAAGAATGCAGCTGCCGCCATCGTGCATCGAGAGACAATTCTGGTCTTCCGCGACGAGTAGGTGGGCGACTCCGAGCAGCGTCAGGAGGTTGGCCTCGAGGTCGAAGGGCACTGTGCCTTGTTGGCTCGGCCCATCCACCGCGTCGACGATTGAAAGCGCCGCGCCAAGGTGTCCGATCGCATCGTCGAGTCGCGCGAGGCGGATCTCGTGCCAGGCGGCCTGCGCCAACGAGGTCGCGCGCGCTATGGAACCGTCGTCACTCGCCTTGGCCGCCGCGAGCAAGCGATCGATCTGCGAACCTCCGAACCAGGCATCACTCGCCTCGGTTCGTCGCTCACACAGCCGGTCGAATTCGAGTGTTGCCCGCCGGTTCCACGACAATTCCTGGTCGTCTAGCTCCAGACCCCCACCCGATACGACTGTTTCCTGCCCCGCCGCCGGCAGAGTGGCCCAGAGCAGGGCGATGAGTCCGACGACGAGACCGCCGCGCGAGCGCATCACGGCGGGGGCGGAGCCTCGGCGGCGCGGACCCACGGCTCCACCACCCTGACAACGCGGTCACGGGGAAGACCTTCGATGCGCTGCCGGGCTCCCCCTGGCCATCGGATTTCTGCGATCAGGGGCTTCGCCTCGGCGGTCTCTTTGCCCAGGCCCCAATGCAGGGTGGCCTCGCTTTGCGACAGGTACGACGACGCACTACGCACCTCGCGAAGCATGGGTCGGTCGGTTGCGCCGGCGAGCAGCACGCGCGCTCCGAGCGCGGCGCGGTTGCTGCGCCTGCCCTCGAGTTGCATGCGTAGCCACGGGCGAGGCGCTCCGACGTTCTCGTAGACCTCGGCGGTGTCGTTGGAGTTGACCACCAGCACCTCAAGGTCGCCGTCGAGGTCGAGGTCGCCGATCGCCGAGCCGCGACTGGGGCGCACGACGTCGAGCCCCGTACCGAGCCGGTCGACGTAGCGACCGCCGCCGAGGTTCTCCATCACCAGATTGCGCTGCGCGTACTCCTTGACCTTCGAGAGCCGTGCGGCGTTGGGCAGGATGTGTCCGTTGGCTACCACCAGATCGAGATCGGTGTCGTTGTCGAAGTCACCTGCGTTGGTGCCGAAACCGAGCAGGTGTAACGACGCCTCAGCCACTCCGCCACGGAAGCGATCGTCGACGAAAGTGCCTCCGCCAAGGTTGCGGTAGAGCGCGTTGGTTTCGAGAGCGAAGTTGGTTACGAACAGGTCGAGCCGGCCGTCACCGTCGAGGTCGGCCATTTCGACGCCCATGCCGGCCTCGGCCTGACCGTTACGCTCGAGGGCCGCGCCCGACAACAGCGACCAGTCTTCGAAGGTCCCATCGCCGCTGTTGAGAAACAGCAGGTTCGGGTCCTTGTCATTGGCGGTGTAGATGTCGGGCCAGCCGTCGTCGTCCAGGTCGCCGATGACCACGCCAAGAGTCGCCTCTGCGGAACCGGAGAGCCCCGAGGCCTCGGTAGCGTCTTCGAAGACCCCTTCGCCGGTGTTGCGGTAAAGCGTATCGACCAGACCGTTGTAGACGTCGGGGTGGCAGTAGCCACGCTCACCGGCATCTTTGTCGCCACAGAAGATGTGGTTCTCGAGCGAATGGTCGGTGTAGTTCCCCACGTAGAGATCAAGATCGCCGTCGAGGTCGAGATCGGCAAACCCGGCAGACGAGCTCCAGCGCTCTTCGGCAACTCCACGAGCCACCGCCTCTTCTTTGAAGCTCCCGTCGCCCAGGTTTCGGAAGAGGCCGTTCCGGCCGAAGGCGGTGAGGTAGAGATCGGGCCAACCGTCACCGTCGACATCACCCACCGCCGCTCCACAGCTATAGCCGCTCCACTCGATCCCAGACTGGTCGGTGACATCAATGAAGCGCAACCCGCCGCCTGGCTGTGGCCCGTCATTGCGCAACAGGCGCGACTTGGGGGGCGGTCCCTCGTACCCGGGTAGCAAGCCGCCGTCGACCCAGAACACATCGAGGTCGCCATCGCCGTCGTAGTCGAAGAGCGCCACGCCGCCAATCATGGTCTCGATCATGTAGTTGTCACCAGCGCCGGCATGGCGGTGCCGGAAGTTCAGCCCCCAGGAACTGGCCACGTCGCGGAACTGAATCGTGCTCTCGGACGCGGCGCCAGGCTCCTACGGTGGCAGACGTTTGGGCGGGAGAGGATTCGGCCGAGAGTGCTCCAGCAATGGCCATCGGGATCAAGACGGCGATGCGGAGCCGAGGTCCCGTTCGGCGCGGTGGTCTGGGCAATGACATCGTGCTTTTCATCCCGAATAGAAAGCCGTTCGTGGCGCCTTTGGTAGGATCCGTCCCCGTTGATATTGGAGTTCGATCCGCCCCGGATGAGGGCGACATCGCCACCTCCCGAGTTTCTGCCGAGCCTTCCTTTCGTCGAGGTCGGCCTGGTACTGGCGGCCGGTCCCCAGAGCTCTCGCGGAGGCGCGCCAACTGCCTGAAAAGGCCGTCCTTTCGTAACCAAGGAGTCTGTCATGAACCGTGCCCTCACCGCCTCGGAACGGCCGTTCCTGTGGCTTTGTGCCCCGCTGGGAACCGCCCTTCTCCTGCTCACCGCGGCAAGTGCGAGCGCGCAGGAACTCTTCAAGATCCTCGGCCCGGCGCCGTTCGATTCAGTCGCCGAACGCAGCATCGCTCCAGGCGAAGTCCTCGAGCCCCAGGCTGAGTGGTTCATCGAGCCCGACCTCGACCGTTTGCGCCAGTTTCCAGCTGAGATCGCGGTAGAGACGCCCGACGGTGCGCGCCATGTTGCGACGCGCCTCCAGGAGATCGATCGCGGCAACGGCAACCTGTTCTGGGGTGGGCGCATCGAAGGTGTTGACCTCGAAGGCGCATCGGTCACTCTCACCCTGCACGAGGGACACCTCGTCGGGCGGGTGACGACCCCCGAGAACACCTACCGAATCGAGCCGCGTCCCGATGGTCTGCGCTTGATGGAAACGCGGCCGACCGCCGCGGCTTGTCGCCACGCTGTGGTTCCTGACTTCGATGACTCTGACGACGGGCCGCGCCTGGCAGCCGCAGCCGGGCATGTCCACCCCCATGACTCTGTTGTGCACGCGGTCGATGGCGTCACCCATCGTGCGGGCGCAACGCTCGACTTCGTGGCTCTCTACACGACCGGTGCTGTCAGCCGACTCGGCAGTGTCTCTGCTGCCGAAGCGACGATCGTCAACTCGGTCGACTTCGCCAACACCGTGTTCTCGAATTCGAGCATCGACGCCATGCTGCGGCTGGTGGGCATGTCGCAGATCGAGGATCTCGCCAACTTCGAGAACGGTGCCGGTGCGTTGCTAGGCGAGTTTCGCCAGAACGCCACCGCGATGTCGCGGCGCGCAGCAACGGGTGCCGATCTGGTCCATCTCTATGCTGGTCGCAACGAACTGGTCGGAGCCTGCGGAATCGCCTACCTGCTATCGCGTGGGGTCGGGCCGGGCTCGATGTCCCCCTACGCCTACGGCATCAGTAGCGTTTCGCGCTGCAACGTCGACGATGTGGTCATCCACGAGGTCGGGCACAACCTGGGAGCGAACCACGACCCGTCTTCTGCCGGTGTCACGCCCGAGGAGGCCTACTACCCCGACTCGTTCGGGCACAGTGACTTCAACGCTCGTTTCGACACCATCATGGTCTACGGGTCCCAGGAAACCGCACCCTACTTCTCGTCACCGAACGACACCTACAAAGGTGCCCCCACGGGGACGGCGGGAGAACGCGACAACGCGCGTACTCTTCGCGACACCGTGCACGTCGGGGCGCAGTATGGAAACCACGTCTCGGGCGGCGGTGGCGGCGGTGGCGGTGGTGGCGGCGTCGACCCCATTCCCACTCCCACCGATCTGACCGCTACGCGTACCTCGTCAACCGAGATCGCACTCACGTGGACCGGTATCCCCGACGGCACGACTGTCAGCATCGAGGCACGGAGCCCGGTGACTCTGGAATGGACCACCCTGGCGGAGGTCGACGGCTCGGCCGGCGCCACGATCACCGGCCTGGTCGCCGACACGCCCTACACATTCCGGGCCGTTGCATCCAAGGACGGTGAAGAGTCGGACTACTCGGAGACCGTTTCGGCGACCACGGTGTCGACCACCGCGACCTGCCGAGACGGCGACGCCTACCTCTGTTTGCTCGAGGAGCGCTTCGAAGTGAGCGTGCAATGGCGCGACCCGCAAAGCGACAACAACGGCGTGGGAACGGCGGCGAGCATCCCGAGCGGCGACAAGACCGGTACCTTCTGGTTCTTCAGCCCGACGAACGTCGAGCTGGTGGTCAAGACGCTCAACGGAACGTCGCTCAACGACGCCTACTGGGTGTTCTACGGAGCCCTCTCCGACGTCGAGTACTGGATCACGGTGCGCGACACCGAGGACGGCATCGAAAAGACCTACTGGAACGCCCCCAAGGAGGTCTGCGGCCGCAATGACACGTCGGCCTTCCCGGTTGCTGACAAGCGTCGCGCCTCCATCCAGGACAACGGCACCTTCATCCCCATGGTGGGGGCCGAGCTCAGCCTCGAGCAACTGGCAACCGCGCCGGCCAGTCGCGTCGACAGAGGCACGGCAGGCTGCACCGCGGGCGACACAGTGCTCTGCTTGCAAGAAGGTCGCATCAAGGTCGAAGTCGAATACGACAACACCGGCCGCAAGGAAGGCGACATCGGCCCCGGCAGGGTCCTCGACGAGCTCACCACCAAAGACACGGGCTTCTTCTGGTTCTTCCAGGAGGTCAACCTCGAGCTGGCCGTCAAAGTCCTCGACGCGCGCAACATCAACGGCAACTTCTGGGTCTTCTACGGCGCCCTATCGGACGTTGCGTACGAAATCACCGTAACCGACGCCGAGACCGGCGCCACTGCGGTCTACGGCAACCTCCAGGGCAACATCTGCGGCAAGATCGACGTGAACGCCCTCTAGCGCACCACCCACGCACACAGTCGGGGGTACTTTCCCAAGCCACCGCAGCGCCGCGCGCCCGCCACACACAGTCGGGGGGACTTTCCCAAGCCGTGGCGGCGGTGCGCGTGCTGCCGCGCCCCTCGGCACCTCCTGGGCCCGCATCCCACCCCTTTTCCGCCCTCCGAACCCCTCCGCCAGCGGCCCGCCACCGCCTTTCACGCCCGCCAAACGCAGCTCCGCCAGGCCCGCGCCACCGCGGGCCGACTGGGCGCCCTGTCGCCGGCTCAGCTAGCGCGCTGAATCAAGGGCCGGCCCTCAGTGCCTGGACCGTCTCGAAGGGTCGCGGGCTCGGAAACGTCCCCTCAGGGAACTTCACGTCGAGTTCTCCCTCACGCTGACGGTCCCGCGCCAGCCGGTGCGCCCTCCACACCCAGTCAAAAGCTGCCAGCAGTCGCTGCTGCTCGTCCTCATTGCTGGCAATCACCAGCGGACAAGGGCCCAGAGCCATTTTCCTGGGAGTCCCGAAAGGGCTCAACCGAAAGAGCTTCCACTGGCCGGCAGGCTTCGTGCCTTCCCGTTTATGACGCGCTCGCGTCTCGCGTTCGATTCCGCGAATCATCTCGCGCACCCACTCGCAGTAGTCCTCGTCACTCAGGTGGTCAAGGCCCGGGAGCTTCGAAATCACCACCGTTTCCTTCTTCGTGAAGTCCTTCTTCGTCAGGTGACGCCCCGCCTTCGTACGCTTGGCCCGGCAATAGGCCGTGTGGTCGACCCACTCGCCCTCGAGCTCGAACTTCCCTTCCCACAAGGCCCGCGCGACGGTCACCCCAGGCCACTTGAGAGGTGAAGACACCAGGCCCGCCGCACAGCCCTGCGCCAGGACGTAGCGGAAACGCTTCGACGTATCGGCAGGGTCGCGCCCGATAAAGGACGGTTTGTAGGGCGTTTCCCACTTCGGGCCCTTCCAGCCATGGCGAATGCGGATCTCGACGCTCGTCTGCTGCTGGACGCGGTACATGAAGTCCGCCAGCTGCTGGGCGTCTCGTGCACCGACCAGGAAATGGTGGTGGTTGACCTGATAGTCGACGGCGTAGATGGGGGTATCGGTCTTGCGCTGTGCGCGGCCGATGATGCCGTTCATGTGTGATCGCTGCTCAGAGTCGGGCTTGAGCAGGAAGGTTCCGTTCGTAATGCGGGCGGTCAGCATGACTGGTTCCGGCCCGCTGTCGGTCGTTGGTACGTATCTCGGTTTTGCTCCCATATGACATGGGACGCAGAACGCCTGCGCAGCCTTGCAGCGAGGCCAAACCGGGGCGAATTACGAGGTTTCGCGAACCGTGACTGGGGTCGGGAAAGTCCCCCCGACGGTGTGCGGGCGCGCGCCCGCGGGCACTCGCGCGGCCCCCCGCGTTGGGGCGGGAAAGTCCCCCCGACCGTGCGCGACCGTGCGCGAGGTCGCGCTGCGAGCTTCGGCCCTCGCCGCCTCCCCGTCGCATCGAAGCCAGGAATCCGCGGCGCGCGACAAGCCCAACGAAGGCCACCGGCGCTCCTACAGGGCGATCTCATAGGCCTGGCGAACGCGCAACGGACCGCTTGCGCCGCAAAGGTGATCAGTAGCAGGAGCCGTGGTACACGAGTTGCGCTCCGAAAGGACGGCCGACAACCTGCTCCGCCTCTCATCGCGAGGCCCGCACTACAAAAGCGTCAAAACCACGTTGCGATACCAACCAGCGACCCACACCCAGGACCGCGCAGCGAATCGACCCTGGCGTAGCTCTCTGGCTCCCGCCCTCGCATCGAAGCCACGGTTCCGCGGCGCGCGACAGGCTTAACGAAGGCCACCGGCGCTCCTACAGGGCGACCTCATAGGCCTGGCGAACGCGCAACGGACCGCTTGCGCCGCAAAGGTGATCAGTAGCAGGAGCCGTGGTACACGGCGTCGCGATCGGAAAGGACGGCCGACAACCTGCTCCGCCGCTCATCGCGAGGCCCGCACTACAAAAGCGTCAAAACCACGTTGCGATACCAACCAGCAACCCACACCCAGGACCGCGCAGCGAATCGACCCTGGCGTAGCAAGCCCTCTCTGGCTCCCGCCCTCGCATCGAAGCCAGGAATCCGCGGCGCGCGACAAGCCCAACGAAGGCCACCGGCGCTCCTACAGGGCGACCTCATAGGCCTGGCGAACGCGCAACGGACCGCTTGCGCCGCAAAGGTGATCAGTAGCAGGAGCCGTGGTACAAGACGTTGCGCTCCGAAAGGACGGCCGACAACCTGCTCCGCCTCTCATCGCGAGGCCCGCACTACAAAAGCGTCAAAACCACGTTGCGATACCAACCAGCGACCCACACCCAGGACCGCGCAGCGAATCGACCCTGGCGTAGCTCTCTGGCTCCCGCCCTCGCATCGAAGCCACGGTTCCGCGGCGCGCGACAGGCTTAACGAAGGCCACCGGCGGTCCTACAGGGCGACCTCATAGGCTTGGCGAACGCGCAACGGACCGCTTGCGCCGCAAAGGTGATCAGTAGCAGGAGCCGTGGTACACGACGTTGCGCTGCGAAAGGACGGCCGACAACCTGCTCCGCCTCTCATCGCGAGGCCCGCACTACAAACAGCGCTAAAACCACGGCTCCTGCTACCGCCAGGGCGCTCGCACCTTCTGCCTGGCCTGGTAGCGCGCCAACCTCTCCTTGATGGCAGGATCGGCGCCACCGCCGCCGCTCCTCGAGATGACCTCCTCCTGCAGGCGAGCGGCTTCTTCGAAGCGTTCCAGCTCGGCCAGGGCCATGGCGACGGTTTCGGCGTGGTCGGCGCTGGGGGCGGCCTGCATGACGCCTTCGGCGAGGGCCAGGGCACGCGTACCGTCTCGGACTTCGGGATCGGCGCTGGCGGCGAGCAGCCGCGCGAGCGCATGCTCCAGGGGCATCGCGCGCGGCAATGCCGTGAGGCCGCGTTCGAGAACCGACTTGGCATCGGCGTCACGATCGGAGGCCATCAGCGCAACGGCGTGTCCGAACCAGGCGCCTACTTCCTCGGGCGCTGCTTCGTGGAGACGCTCGTAGGTTTCGTTCGAGGCGGCGAAGTCGCCGCTCGCCGCTTGTGCGCGCGCCAGCATGGACAAGACGTCGGCGCTCCCGGGGGCCAGGGTGAGCGCCGCTTCCAGATGCTCGATGGCCGGGGCAAGGCGAGGCGGTTGTTGAGACATGGCGAGGATCGCCAGGCGCGAGCGGGCCTCGATGCGCTCGCGAACGGCGCCGGGCGCATAGCCGAGGACGCGCGTGAGCTCCTTCTCGGCCACCTCGACCTTGCCGAGCTCGTAGAGCGCCGCCCCCAACGTGACCCGCGCGTCGGCCAGCGCCGGGTCGACGGCCAGGACCTGCTCGAGAATCGTCTGAGACTCGTTCGCCTTACCGACGCGCCACAGCACATCGGCAAGGCGGACTTGCGCTTCGAGGTCTCGAGGGTCGATCTCGACCACTTTGCGGTATTGAGTCTCGGCCTCCGCCAGGTCTCCGCGGCGCGCCAGCATCAACCCCAGGTTGAAACGCGGGTCGCGGTAGTCGTCGCGCAGCGCGATCGCCTTCCTCAGGTAGGTCTCGGCTTCGCCGTGGCGACCGAGCTCGATGAGTGCCATGCCGGCGTTGAACCACCCCTCGTGGCTCGACGGCTCGGCTTCGACCAGCGAACGGAAGGCCTCGAGCGCCGCCTCAGCATCACCGGCACGCAGGGCCTCAGTGCCGCGTTTGAAGAACGCCTCACGGCTGACGTTCAACGTCTTGACGCGATCCATCAACGGGTCAGGAAAGGCGATCTCAACGTGTTTGTTGGCGCGCAGCGCGTGGCGCGCCGCGTCACGCTGCCCGATAGCGCGCAGGGCCAACCCCAGGTGATGGTTGACGACGCTGCCCTCGGGCTGACCCGGCAGTGCCTTCCGAAACCATTCGACCGCTTCGGCCGCCTCGCCTTCGTCCAACAGCACACGCCCCAGGTAGGCCTGCGCAGCGGAGCTCGAGGGCTCGAGGTCGAGAGCGTGCAGGGCGGCCCGCCGTGCCGCGGCGAGCTCACCGCGTTGGAGTTGGATCTCGGCGAGCCGTATCCAACCCTCGATGCCGCGCGGCTCCTTCAGAGTGGTCAACCCGAACTGATCGGCCGCCGCATCGAGGTTGCCGTCGAAGAGCTCGAGTACACCGAGGTAGTAGTGCCAACGGGCGTCCTCGGGAGCTAGCGCCGACGCTTGCGAGAGGGCGGGTCGCGCCGCGTCCATGAAGTCGTAGAGCAGATACAACCGCCCTAGCAGCCCGACCGCATCGGCCAGCTCGGGCGCGGACGTCTCCTCGAGAGCGGCCAGCCGCGCGAGGCGCTGGCGCGCATCCTCGACCTGCGAAGTCACGCCATCTTCGTATTGATCGAGCGAGGGAGAAGGAATCGCATCGATGTCGACCGCCGGCGACGCCGGTTGAGCGAACAGCGGTATCGGCGAGCAAAACACAACAGACAGGCCCACTAACCCGGCCATCGCCAACCCGGCCATCGCACCTCCGCCGCGACTCGGTTCAGACGACGTCACACCGCTGACCGTCCGACGGGTCAGGGCCGCGGCCCATGGGCCGCGGCGTCGATCAATCACTCTTCCTGACCTTCGCCACGCACGAGGGTGCGGTAGCCGCCGGCCTCGAGGTTCGAGAACCGTTCGCTTCCTCCGCCCGGCCAGTCGACCCGAACGTTGACCTTCTCTCCCGGTGACACCGCCAGAACAACCCGTGGGTCGGACGCCGCCCCGTAGCTCCCATCGGTGTGGACGCGGCGAACCTGGCCGCTTCCGTCTTCGAGCGTCACCACCGCGCCGTAGGCATCGCGAAGAGCAGCCGGATCTCCCGGTGGGTCAAAGGCGACCCGCAAACCAATCCACTCCCCTGGCAGAGGGTCACGCTGGTTCAGCCACAGCCGCACCGGCCCGGCGTTGTTGACCACCACCAGGTCGGTGTCCCCGTCGTTGTCGAGATCACCACCGGCCACCGCGCGCCCCACCTCGGCAAGCGGCGGCGACGCCTCGCGCCTGGCCGCCGGCACTTCCTCGAAACGGCCGCCGCCGAGCCCTCTCCAAAGCTGATCGGTCTCGCGCATTGGCAGCAGCTCGCCCGCCTCCAGCTGCTCCGGATCGCGCCGCACCCCACCATTGGCAACGAACAGGTCGAGGTGACCGTCGAGATCCTGGTCAAAGGCTATGGTGCCGAAACCGGTTGCCGACCAACTACTCTCGCCAAGCCCGGCATCGACGGTGACATCCTCGAAGAACCCCGTGCCATCGTTCTCATAGAGGGTGTTGGTCTCACGCTGGAGATGGGTCATGAACAGATCGACCGCCCCGTCTCCAGTGAGGTCCTCGGCGACCACACCCATGCTCGCCTGGGGCATTCCTTTCCCATCGACGGCAGTGCCAGCAATCAGGGCGTCGTCGATGAACTTTCCTTCGCCCCGGTTGAGCCACATGTGGTTCTCCATTTGATCGTTGGCGACATACAGGTCCTGCCGACCGTCACCATCGAAATCAGCCGCGACGACTCCGAGGGTCGAACCCTTCGCCTCTCCTGCCACCTCGCCTTCGTCGCCCACCGCAACCATGCCCGCACGCGCGGTCACATCCTCGAAGCGGCCGCCCCCGAGGTTGTGCAGTAGCCGATTCGCCTCCTCGGGAAAGGCGCGTGGGCCACAGTAGTCGAACGCTCCCGTCGACGACGCGCAACGCTTGTGCGTCGCAACCCGGAACTCGACGTAATTGCCCACGTACAGATCGAGCAGACCGTCGTCGTCGTAGTCAAAGGCCGTCGCCGCAGCGCTCCACCGCGTGTCGTTGGTGCCACTCGCCTCGGTGATATTGACGAACCTGCCGCCGTCGTTCTGCCACATCTCGTTGTCGGCATGGTTGAGGATGTAGAGGTCGACGAAGCCATCGTTATCGAAGTCGCCGGTCGCGACCCCGGTTGCGTAACCGCGCGCATCGAGCCCAACCTCTGCCGTCACATCGACGAAGGAGAGCGACTGCGGACCCTCCGTCGCATCGAGCTGGTTCTTGAAGAAGCGGTCGGACAAAGCGCCGCTGGGTGGTTCGACCAGCGGATCGCCATCCCCGAGGCTCTGGCCCTGCCCCAGATAGACGTCGAGGTCACCATCCTGATCGAAGTCGAACAGAGCCACCGCTCCGCCCATGTGCTCGAGAAAGTAGAGCTCGCCCGACATCCCGTTCCAGTGCTCGAAGACCAGGCCGGTCGCCGCCGCCTTCTCCACCAGAACCGGGGTGGGCTGGTCGTCGGCAGTTGCCGCGCGTATGAGGACCAGACCGAATAGTCCGCCCGCGACCAGGGCAGCGAGCATCGCGGCCGTGCGTTGGGTCGTCCGTGGGTCGGGGCGAGAATTCATCATGGGCGGATTGGGGCGCTACGGTCCGAACGATCAAGCGACGTTATCAACTGGAAGGCGCCCGCGGCGCGGCGATCCGTCATTGAATCTCTGATTCCTCGGGCACTTCCAGCGTTCGATTCTCTTTTGCCATCGAAGACGACTCGGACCGGAATTCCACGTTCCAAAGCGCAGTTGAACCCAATCAACCCTTGCCATCCTTCTCCGCTAGCCGCCCGAGGATTCACCATCTCTCACCAGTCCCCATCGCCTGCCTACCCTGCGGACGAGCTTGCTAACATCCGCGGAACCCCTCTCTGGAGACCAAAATGAAGCCTTGCTCACGATCCGCCGCCAGGCCCGGCCTGCGCGCCCTCATGATCGCTCTCTTTGTCGGCGCCTTTCTGACTGTTGCCACCGCCGCGCCAACTCTCGCTCAGGAAAAGGCTCGCCTGGTCAACCCCAAGAAGAAGGACGCCGACCAGAAGGAAGAAGCGGTCGAACCAGCCCCGGCCGAAGCCACGGACGACGAGGCGGAAGCGGCGGAAGCCAAGAACGACGCCAAGGCGGCCAAACGCGAGCGCCGCCGCGCCGAGAGAGCTGCGGCAGACGAAGCCAAGCGCGAGCGTGAGGCGCAAGAACGCGCCGCCAAGGCAGAACGAGACGCGGCAGCCCAGGCCGAGCGAGAGCGCGCCGCCAACGAGCGCGCCGCAGAGCGCAGGGCGCGAGCCGAGGAACGCGAGGCGGAGCGCGCCGAAGCCCAGGCCGCCGAAGCCGCTGCTCAACCTGAAGCCGCCGCCGAGGCGGCGACCAAGGCTCCTCCCCCCGTCATGGCAGCTCCCAAACCCAGCGGCGCCACCCCAATCCCCAAAGCGCCCGAACCAAGGCGAGCCGCAACCCCGGCGCCGGCCCCTGTACCGGCTCCTGCACCCGCCGCCCGCGATCGGCGTTCGAACCTTCCGGCGCGCTCACCTGACGTCGTCGAGGAGACCATCGTCGTCAGCGAGGTGCTGCTCGACGTCCTGGTCACCGATCGCAAAGGCGCAGTCATTCACGGCCTCGGATCAGAAGACTTCATCGTCACCGAAGAAGGTCAGGAAGTGCCCGTGACCAGCGTCACTTTCTACGGCACTGAAGAGGAGCTGCAGGGCTCCGGGGTCGGCGAGGAGGCGCGCTCGGATCGCTACTTCGTCCTGCTCTTCCACGATCAGAAGCAGTCGGCCCCGTTCCTGACCGCGGCGCAGCTCGACGCCGCCCGCTGGACGAAGAAGTGGATCGAGAACGACCTGCAACCCAACGACCAGGTCGCGGTCATGGGGTACGACGTGCGCCTGAAGCTCTACCAGGACTTCACGCGCGACCCAGCCTTGATCGCGCAAGCCGTAGAAGACGCGGCCCTCGGCAAGAAGGAGCCCGTCCGTAGGAACACGCGCTCCGCCCCCGACTTCGACCTCGACAGCCCGTCGCTGTTCGTGAACCTGCCAACCGACTCGGCGCTCGCCAAGGAAACGCGCAAGATGCAAGAGGCGCTGGCGTTGATCGGGCGCGCCGCCGAACCCATCGTCGGCCGCAAAAACCTCCTGCTCTATAGCGTCGGGTACGGCGAGATCGACCAGGGTTCACCCCACTGGACCCCGGATCCGCGCTACTACCCTGACATGAAGGAGTCGCTCAACGACGGCAACATCGCCCTCTACGCAGTCGACATGCAGGGGTCGACCCGCGGCCGACCGGGTGCCGCTCGAATCAACGATTCACTGAGTTCGATCGCCACCGACACCGGTGGCCACTACTACTGGAACTTCACCAACCATCGTGTACCGCTGCAGCAGGTCACCAAAGACAACCTCGGCTACTACCTGGTGAGCTACCAGACTCGCTACCCACGTGGCGAGAAGGGCTACCGCGAGGTCGAGGTCGAAACAAGAGACCGGAGTCACAAGGTGAGAGCCCGCCAGGGGTACCGCTACGGCGGCAGCTAGCCGAGAGTCCTTCTCCGGCGGCCCCTCACTGAACGAACTGATCTCCTACTCGAGCGTCAGGACCCTGGCTGCCGATACCGGCAAACCGTCGACGACCGCGACCGGCTTCCATGTTTCGACTTCGTCTCGGCCCTCGCCCTGACGCGTGATCTCGAACCAGCGAGCCTGGCGCAGGGTCACTACGAGATCGAGCTTGCCATCTGAAGGTGCAGGGCGGTCGCTCTCGGACGTCCAGAAATTGAAGAGTCGAACCGTCGTCGTCTCACCGGCCGGCACTTCCTGGTACCAGAGCTCCTTGGCGTAGACCTCGAGTGCATCGCCATTGAGAGTGACATCGAAACCCAGTTCGGAGGCCGAGCGGTCGCCGGCATTTCGAATCTCGACCGAAAGCGTACAAAGCGTATCCGCGCCGGGATTCTCGGGAGAAACATGGACTGCGGCGATCTCGATCTGCGCTGGCTGTGCGGGCGGCGACTCCTGGGCAACGCCAGGCTCAACACTCGTCGAGAACACGAGGGCGAGCCAGAGGACTCGCCAGGGGGCGGTCTTGTGATGGCGACGAAACGAACCAGGCATCATGGTGGGCATCATAACGAGGGTGGGGGGCTCGCTGCCCATCCAGCGGAGGGATCCAGCCGTAGAACGAACGTATCCTCCCGAAAGCCCTCCGCGGACAACCCCATGAAAGCACAACCCATTCCAATTCCCACGACCGCAACGAGACGGTCGCTCGCCCTTCTCTCTGGAGCTGTGGTTCTCGGAGCCTTGAGCCTCAGCACCCCGGCCAACGCCCAGCTCTCCACCGACGAGGGCTATCGGCTGGTCCGTGACTTGATGGGAGACAGCAAGAAGATCCGGCGCAAGGCAGCCAACCGGCTCGAGAAGGAAGGCGGCGCGACCTGGGCCGTTCCTGTGGTCGATGCGCTCTTCTTTACACCCTCCATCAACCGGGCCGAGTCCTTCGCCTTCCTCCGCTCTGTGTCGGGCCAGAACCACGGCAAGCGCTACCTGGACTGGATCGAGTGGGTCGGCGGTGCGGGACTCGAGCCTCCGCCCGGCTACTACGAGTTCAAGCGTTCTCTCCTCGCGCGCATCGACCCGCGCTACGAGTCGGTCTTCTACGACGGCGCGCCAATGAAGATTCGCTTCGAAGAGATCGTCTCAGGCGGCGTACGACTGAACGGCATTCCGGCCATTGTCGACCCCGAACAGGTCGCTGCCGACGATGCCGGCTTCATGGCGGCGCGTGATCGCGTCTTCGGCGTCGTCGTCGGTGACGATGTGCGCGCCTATCCGGTGAAGGTGCTCAGTTGGCACGAGATGCTCAACGACATCGTGGGCGGCGAGCCCATCATGATCTCCTACTGCACCCTGTGCGGTTCGGCGGTTCTCTACAAAACCGCAGCACCCAACGGCAAGCGCATCGGGTTTGGCACTTCGGGACTGCTCTACCGATCCAACAAACTGATGTTCGACCAGTCGACGCTCAGTCTGTGGAACAACCTCACCGGAGAGGCCGTCGTGGGCCGGAAAGCCGTCGCGAACTCGCGTCTCGAGATGCTACCGATCGTTTTGACGACCTGGGCAAAGTGGAAGGACCGACATCCGGAAACCACGATCATGAAGCCGGATCCCGACCTCGAGCGCCAGTGGGGCTTTCGCTATCTCGAAGGCGCGGCCGAGCGAGCGCGGACCGGCGTATCGTTTCCGGTCTGGCAAAAGAGTGACGCCCTGGCCGGCAACACCGAGGTCTTCGTCCTGCGCGCCGGCTCGGCCACCAGGGCCTGGCCGCTCGAGCCACTCGCCCGCCGCGGCCTGTTGAATGACCGGGTCGGCGCTCTCGCCGTTCTCCTCCTCGCCGACGAGGCCGGAGGCGTCCGAGCCTACGCGCGCTCCGACATCTCGTTTTCGATGAAAGACGGCGTCCTGGTCGACGATGACGGCCAACCCTGGAAGATCACCAGCGACCGACTGGAGCCGCCAGGCAACGAGCAGCGCGCCGATCTCGAAACCCCGGCCAGCTTCGAACGACTTCCTGGCCATGTGGCGTACTGGTTCGGTTGGTACGGCATGGAGCCGGACACGGAGTTGTGGACTCCTTAGCCGAGGGACGTCAGCGTTCGATCACGATCGCCTTCTTGCCCACCACCTTCTCGAGTGCCGGTTCACCTTCATCGATCGCTGACCACGGACCAACGACGAGGACCCGCAGCGCACGCGGGTCGAGGTAGCGGCGGGCGACGTTTTGAACCTGCTTTGCTGTGACGCGGGAGATGTCTCGGCGCCAGGTCTGCCAGGTCTCGTGCGGGCGCCCGATGAGCTCGTCCTCGGCGTAACGACCGGCAACGTCTTCCGCCGAATCGAAGAGCAACGGGAACGCATCGATCATTGTCGCTTTCGCGAGCTCGACCTCGTTCTCCGGAACCAGCTCGGTACGCATCTGGGAAACCGTCTCGATCGCCACCTCGACGGCGGCCGCAGCCGAGCCGGGATCGGTCTCGAGAAAGACCTCGAAGTCACCCTCGGACTCGGTCCCGATACCGAACCCCGCCGATACCCGATAGACCAGTGAGCGCTCCCCGCGCAGGTGCGCCCGCAAGCGCGAAACAGCTCCACCACCACCCAGGACCTCGGCCATGACCAGAAGGGCCGGGCGATCGCGGTGGCCCCACTCGAGCCTGGCGCCGGGGTGTCCGAGGGTGATCTTGGCCTGATCGGTGGTGTGCTCACGACGATAGAGGCCAGGGGCCCGAGCCGTCCTGGGAACGGCAGGTCGTACGGTCTCTGGGCTGGCGGCAGATTGCCGATCGGACTGCGACAGGCTTTCCTCGACGTGCTCCGTAAAGTGCTCCTCGAGGAGCGCGAGCACGGTCTCGGCCTTCACCGCTCCGGCGACCGCGATGACCATGTTCTCTGGTCGATAGTGGCGACGATGGAACGCAGTCATCGAGTCGCGCGAGATACGGGAGAGTGATTGGGCACTGACCCGCCGCACTTCGGGGTGCGCGGCTCCCCAGAGCAGCACTCCCCACTCCCGCTCGAGCACACGAAGCGGGCTGTCATTCTCTTGAGCGAGGCTCTGCAGCAGATTGCGTTTCGCGAGTTCGAGACGATCGCTCTCGAAGCGCGGAACGAGCAGTGCATCGGCCAGCAAAGCCAGGGCACGATCGAGGTGCTCGGGCGAGCAGTCCAGTGAGACTCCCGAGCGCCTGTGGCCACCGAACGAGTCGATGTCAGCGCCCAGGAAATCTACCGCTTCGTCGAACTCCAGCGCTGAGAGCTGACCGGCACCACCGCGACGCAGCATGGCGCCGGTCAAAGAGGCCAGCCCGACCGCCTCCGGCGGATCGAGAACTCCACCCACACGAACCGCAACGGACACTTCGACCAGCGGAACACTCCAGTCCGAAACCACCCAGACTGGGGTGCCACTCGACAATTCGAAACGCAGACCATCAACCGGTGGCGGGTCGAACTCCAGGGCTGGCAGGTCAAGCTCGTCCGGTCGACGCGGAATCGACATTTCCTCGGCGCTCACCGGAACCAGGCCAACAAGCGCTCCCAAGAAGAGCGACAGAGCCAGCGAACCGAGAGCCCGGCTCATGGCGAGGAGCCCTCGCGTTCGAGGATGAGGGTTGCCGCGCGTTCCGGCTGAAGGTAGGTGCCCACGACCCGCTGCACATCCTCAGGCGTCACAGCGCGTGCCGCCTGTGGACCCTTCTGGAGCCAGCGCCAGTCCGAGAGCGCCTCGAAGACCACCAGGCGCAACGCGAACTCGAGCGGTTCCTCAACCTGACGGGCGGAGTCTGTAACCAGCCGGTTCTGGACCTTCAAAAGCTCGGTCGCTGATACTTCTTCGCCGGCCAGCCGGTCGAGTTCGGCTCGCATCACCTCGAGAACCTGTTCGGCCGACGCCCCGTCGCGCAGCTCGGCGAGCACCGAAAACGAGCCGGCATGACGGAGGGGAGCGTGCTCGGCAGTGACGCTGATCGCCGTCTCGCGCTCGAGCACCAGGGCCTTCTGCAGCCGACCCGTGCGCCCGGCGAGCAGCCGTGCCACCACGTCGAGCGCGGCGGCGTCGGGATGGCCAAACGGCACCGTCTCGAAGCGCAGTTCTGCCGACCCGGCGCAGGCACAGCGGGCCCACATGTCGAGTTCCGGTAGGTGACGAAGGGCAGCAAACCGCCCCTCCCCGGGGGGTAACTCGGGCTCCGCCGAAGCCCCGCCCTTCGACGAGGCGCCCTCTTGTTCACCGGTTCGATCGAAAGCCTTCGGCAGACGACCGAAGTAGGCCTTCGCCCAGCGTTCGACCTTCGCACGATCGAAGTCGCCGACGATTGCCGCAACCAGCCGATCGGGACGGTAGTTGTTCTCGAAAAAGCGCAGCGCCTCGGGCCGGCCGAGTTTCTGCAGGTCTTCTTCGATGCCGATCGACGGCCAGGAGTACGGGTGCCCCGGCCCCCAGAAGGCGCGGCTGAACTGCTCACGCTCTTCGCCACCCGGCACCGAAGCAATGCGTTGGCGGCGCTCCTCGCTGATCACCTGCAGTTCCTCGAACACCTCACGCAAACGCGGTTCGAGCAAGCGATTCGACTCCATCCAGAACCACAGTTCGAGGCGCGGCGCCGGCAAGACGAGCCAGTAGGCGGTGAGATCACGCCTGGTCATGGCGTTGACGCCGCGCGCACCCGAACGCGTGTAGAGGTAGGCGAACTCACCCTTTATGTGAAGGTCGCGCAGTTGAAGCGCCAGCCGCCTGGCGCGCTTGACCAGCGTTTCACGGGTATCTGCGTCGAGCTGCGGATCGCGCAGTTGTCGAAGCAAGGCGTCCTGCCGTTCGAGCAGCTTGAGCTCGCGCGTCGGTTCGCGAGTTCCGATGGTCGCGGTACCGTTGAACATGACGTGCTCGAGCAAATGAGCCAGGCCGGTCGACCCCGGTTCTTCGTCGGCTGAACCGGCGCGGACAGCCCAGGCGGTTGCGGTCATCGGCAGCCCAGGGCGCTCGACGAGCAAGAAGGTCATCCCGTTCTCGAGCACGAAGGAGTCAATCGGTGCAAAGTCGCCGGCAGAAGCCGGAAGCGACGGGTCGCCCTCTCCACTCTCGGTATTGGCCTGTGCCTCGGTGCGCGCCGCCAACGCAGCAACCATGAGCATGAACAGAACCACGAGCCCCGCTGGTTTGTGCAAGCTCACCGGGACTCCACCATGTGCAAGTAGCGCCCGGCGGGGGGCTCGAGGACTCGACGCTTGCGACCGTCGGGCCATGCGACCTCGACAGCCGACGGTCTCTGTCCGGCCTCACCGAGCCCAAAGAGTTGGCGGCGGTCGCTCGATGCCTGGTAGCTACCACCTGCGATCACCCAACGGCGGGCGATCGACCGCGCCGCCTCTCCGGCCCCGCCGGCGTCCGCGCCCCATTCGAGAGTCACCTGCGCTCCGAGGCTTTCCGTGTTGGGACTCCGACCCTCGAGCGCGACCCCGAGCCAGGCGTCTTTCGCCTCTCGGCGGTTGATCAACAGGACCGGCGAGCCACCGTTCTCGGTCACCAGGAGATCGAGATCACCGTCGTTGTCGAAGTCGGCCCCTGCGGCAGCGCGTGAGACCCCGGCTGAAAAGTCGGCCACGACGCAAGGCGACGCTTCGAAGCCTCCTTGCCCGTTTCCCAGCAAGAGAGCGTCGGGCTGCGCGAACGACACGTTCTCGCGGGCCGGGCGTTCGAAGATGTGACCATTGGCAACGAACAGGTCGATGGCTCCGTCGAGGTTGAAGTCACCCGCCACCAGACCGAAGCCAAGCCGATTGAACGACGGCGGACCGAAGCCGCTGGCAGCCGAGGCGTCATCGAAGAACAGGCCACCCAGGTTGCGGTAGAGGGTGTTGGTTTCGACGTCGAAGTTGGTGACCGCCAGGTCAGGATCGCCGTCGCCCTCGGCATCGAAGAGCGCCAGGCCCATGCCGGCCTCGGGCTTTCCCACCGCGTCGACCGCAGCGCCTGAAAGCAACGAAACGTCGTCAAAGGTGCCATCACCGCGCCCCCGGAAGAGGAAGTTCGGGGTGAGGTCGTTGGCAACGTAAATATCGAGGTGACGGTCACCGTCGAGGTCGGCCAGCAGCACACCGAGGCCCTTTCCTCGAGCGCCCGCCAGGCCCGCTGCCTGCGACCTGTCAACGAAGTGACCGTCGCCCCGGTTGATGAGGAGCCGATCGGCCTGCCCCTCGAAGAGAGCGGGATCGCAGTAGTCGCGCCGGCCCGAGGCTCGGTCGCCGCAGAACAGGTCGGCCGCCTCGTCGTAATCGAGATAGTGAACGACATAGAGATCGATCCAGGCGTCCCCGTTCAGGTCCCCGGCCGCAATCGCAGACGACCAGGGCCGGGCGCTAGACGGCGTCGGATCCGTCAGGCGGTCGCTCGCCAACTCGAAGCTTCCCGCCTGATTGATCAGGAGCTCGGTTCCGCCGAAGTGGGCGAGCACCAGATCGCGGTCGCGATCTCCGTCGACATCGACGGCCAACACACCCTGGCCATAGCCGGTGTCGCTCGGTGCCACTCCGGGTACTGGCACCAGGCGCCCGCGACCGCGATTGGCCAACAGTTGGTGCCCGTGGGCTCCGCTGTCGTTGCCAGTGCCGGCGGTCGACGTTGAACCGGGAAGTTCGCCCGACTGGACGAGGAAGAGGTCGAGCAGGCCGTCGCCATCGCGGTCGACCCAGGCCGCCCCTGCACCCATGGTTTCCGGCAGGTGACGATCACCGCGGTCGCCGCGGCGATGCTCGAAAGACTCGAGCACGCGCGCCTCGAACAACGCCTGGTCGCTCCGGCACGGGTCCTCCGCCGCCGCCCCTTCTGGCAGCAAGATCGAGCCAGCGAGACAACTGACGGCAATCGGCGCAAGAAGCGCCAAGCCAGGCGCCGCTGTGAAGGAACGACCGCGCATTCCCTGATTATCGTTCATCTGAAGTCGTCGCGAATCGTGCTCCCCGACGTGCCAGCCAAGCGCCGACTGGTATCGTTCGTGGAACGCCTTTTACAAGTCCGTTTTCAATCTTCCGAATGTCGCAGCACCACAACGCTGCGCGCCTCGTTGCGCACTGGCAGGCCGACAGAGGAACGATTCCTATGGCCTCAACGACTTCTCAGGAAGGAGCAACCCTGAGCTACCAAGAACCAAGAATGCGTCAGCTCGTCGACTGGAGCGCAGCCTTCCAGGCCGGCTTCCTGGCCGGGCTGGCTTTCCTGCTCGTCAACCTCTTCGTCATCCCAGCAGTCATCGGTGGCAATGCCTGGATCATGATCCGGCTCGCGGCCTCCGTTCTACTCGGCGACACGATCCTCGCTCCGCCCGCCACTTTCGACCTGTCGGCACTGGCGGCTGGATTGCTCGTCCACTTCACCCTCTCGGTGCTCTTCGCCTTGTTCATCGCCTTCTGCCTGCACCGCTGGGGAATCGTCGTTGGCATCGTCGGCGGGGCTCTGTTCGGGCTGGCGCTCTACGGCATCAACTTCTACACCCTGACGATGCCCGACCTCTACCCGTGGTTCTATCCCTTCCGCGGCGTTCCCATGGCGCTCTCGCACGTCCTCTTCGGCGCCCTCGCCGGCGGCATCTACGAAGCGCTCGAGGTCGAAGAGTTCGTGCCGGTCGAAGAAAGTTGAAGCTCTAGGTTCCGCCGCGGCGTGACACTGCCGCCCACCGCACCCACCCGACTCACGAAGAAACCTCCCCGCGCCCTATTCCTCCCGAGAGGAGCTCCGCCATGGCCCGCTACCGCAACAGTCCATCCCCCAGCCCGTTCGGGCGCCGACGCACCATGCGCCGACGGCCTGCCCGTCGCAGCTTTGGCGGCATTCGCCTCCTGATCGCGGCCGGCATCATCGGTTGGGCGCTGATCTCCTTCTTCCGCTCGAAGGAGTTCAACCCGATTACCGGCGAGCAGATTCACGTCGCGATGACGCCGGAGCAGGAGATCGCCCTCGGTCTCCAGGCCACGCCGCAGATGATGCAGCAGCACGGCGGCCTCCTGCAGGATCAGAGCCTGCAGGACGCTCTCGACGCCGTCGGTTTCGCGATCGTCGAGGCCAGCGAGGCACGCCAGACGGATTGGCAGTTCGAGTTCCACCTGCTCGCCGACCCCGAAGTCGTCAACGCCTTTGCCCTGCCTGGCGGCCAGGTGTTCATCACCCGGGCGCTCTGGGAGCGCCTAGAAACCACCGGGCAGCTGGCCGGCGTGCTCGGGCACGAGATCGGCCATGTGGTGGCGCGTCATTCGGCCCAACGGGTCTCGAAGCAGCAGCTCTTTCAAGGTCTCCTCGGCGCCGTGCTGGTCGCCGCGGGTGGTGGCGGCAACGAGGCCTACATGGCGCAGATGATCGGTCAAATGGTCAACATGAAGTACGGCCGCGAAGACGAGCTCCAGTCCGACGATCTGGGGGTCGACTACATGTCTGACGCCGGCTACGACCCGCGCTCCATGGTGCGGGTGATGGAGATCCTCGCCGAAGCCAGCGGTGGCGCACGCCAACCTGAGTTCATGAGCACCCACCCGAGTCCCGAGAACCGCATCGAAAAGATCCACGAGGCGGTCCGGAAGCGCTGGCCACAGGGTGTGCCGAGCGATCTCGTACCGTAGGTTGACGCCGTAGCGAACGCTCGACCGGCAACCCGATTCCGAACGGCCCGCCGGGGCCGTGGACCGACGAGTCGTCGTTGTGAGCAGCAGCGCCTAGAATCAGCGAGAGGCTGTTTCAGGCCTCGCCGCAGCCCGGAGCCAGGCGCCCGGGCCCAGATAGGCCCTGAGGGGAAGAAGCATGCCGCGTAGCCGTTTCGTCGTCATGGGTGCGGGAGAGGTGGGCCATCTGGTCGCCGAAACGCTCTCCCAGGAAAACCACGACGTGATCGTGATCGACCTCGACCCGGAAAAGAGACGCATCGAGGACGAGCTCGACGTGCGCTTCATCGCTGGCAGCGGCAGCCATCTCCAGATCTTGAGACAGGCTGATGTGGGTTCCTGCGATCTCTTCATCGCCGCCTCGTCGTCCGAAGACGCGAACCTCAGCGCATCGCTCCTGGCGAAGGAGCTGGGCGCCAAGCGAACGGCGGTGCGCGTTGAGACCACCGAAGACCTGACGACCCATCGCAACGTCTACGAGAAGCTCTTTCAAGCCGACCTGTTGCTCTCACCCCAGATTCAGGCCACCAATCGGGTTCTCAATTACGTCCTCGGGCACAACACCCAGGAAGTCGACTACTTAGCGCGCGGCCGCATTCAACTGCGCAAGATCGAGGTGCAAAGCGACAGCCAGCTGGCGCGTCGCTCGCTGCGGGACGTCGACCTGCCGCACGGGTGTCGACTGGTGGGCTACGTCGACTCGACCGGTGGGCTGCGTGCCCCCCATCCAGATGAGCGCGCACAGGTCGGCACTGAAGCCATCGTCGTGCTCACCGGCGACGCGATTCGCCGTACCGAAAAGCTGTTCGCGTCGAGCCTCGACATGCCGGGCACAGTGGTCATTGCCGGTGCCACCTCGACCGGAATCACGATCGCCCGTGCACTCTCCGGCCAGGCCAAGCACATCAAGTTGATCGAGCGCGATCGGCGCCGAGCACGCCACGTCGCGTCCGCCCATCACTGGCTCGAGGTTCTGCATGGCGACGCGACCGATCTGGCCCTTTTGCGCAGCGAGAACATCGGCAATGCGCATGCCTTCATCGGCGCGACCGGCAACGACGAAACCAACCTCATGGCCGGCCTCGAGGCGCAGGAGCTCGGCGTTGACCACATTGTCGTACTGGTCGACCGTTCGGAGACCAGCCGCCTGTGGGAGCGCATTGGCGACATCACTCCGATCTCGGCCCGGCAGTTGGCCGCCAAACGAATCGCCGACTACGTCGCCCACGGCTACCAACCGAATCTGGTGTCGCTCGATGAGGGCGGCATCCAGGTCAAGATGCGGCACATCTATCCCGAAAGCGCCGTTGCCGGGGCGACCCTGGCGCAGATTGATCCGCCGCAGGGAGTGATCGTCGGAGCCGTCGTGCGCGGAGAGAAGGTCTTCCTGCCGCAGGCGCACGACGCCATCGAAGCCGGCGACGAGGTGCTGTTGTTCGTTCACCCGAGTGAGCTCAAGACGCTCAAGCTCTTCTTCCCCGGCAAGGACACCGTCGCCTGATGAGACGCGGGCGTTGAATCTTCGCGCGGTCGCTGGGCTGCTTTCTCAACTCGTCGGCCTGATCGGCGCAGCACTGGGTCTGCCGCTGTTGTGGAGTTTGATCTACGGAGAGTCGGAATCGGGGCTGGCGATCCTGGGAACGATCGCGATCGCGTCGGCGACGGCACTCGTCCTGCGGCTGATCGGCGGACCGCGCGAGACCCGCGGCGCCCTCTACCGCCGCGACGGCATTCTGATCGTGGCTGGCGGTTGGCTCCTGGCGTCGCTGATCGGTGCGATTCCCTACCTTCTGAGCGGCTACATTCCCGACCCGGCTGATGCCCTGTTCGAGTCGGCCTCGGGCTTTACGACCACCGGCGCATCGGTTCTCACCGAGATCGAAGCGGTCGGCCGCGGCATCCTGTTCTGGCGCTCCCTGACGCAGTGGCTGGGTGGCCTCGGCATCATCGTCTTGTTCGTCGCGCTGCTCTCGGAGCTCGGACCCGGCGCGCGGTTTCTCTACCGGCTCGAGGTTCCTGGACCAACGGCCGAAGTGTTGTCGCCGCACGTGCGCCAATCGGCGTTGGTCTTGTGGCAGTTCTACCTCGGACTCACCCTGCTTCTGACAGTGCTACTCCTGCTCTGCGGCATGGGCCCCTACGACGCGCTGTCGCACTCCTTTACTACGCTCTCGACCGGCGGTTTCTCGCCCTACGGTGCGAGCGTCGCCGCCTTCGACTCGCCGGCAATCGACAGCATCATCACCGTGTTCATGGTCATCGCCGGCATCAACTTCTCGCTGTTCTTCGGCATTCGTCGGAAGGGTCTGGGGCTCTTCAAGGATCGGGAGCTCGCTCTCTACCTCGCCCTGCTCTTCGCCGCTACGGTCTACATCTCGCGCGACCTGCTGCATCACGGCCAGGCGAGTGGTGTCGGCGAGGCGGTACGTTACGCCAGCTTTCAGGCGGCATCACTGATGACCACGACCGGGTTTGCGACCGCCGACTTCGACGTCTGGTCCGATTCTTCGCGCGCTCTCCTGCTCGGCTTGATGATCCTCGGCGGCTGCGCCGGTTCGACTGCCGGTGGTCTCAAAGTAATGCGGGCACTGATTGCCTGGAAAGCCGCGCTGCGTGAGTCGCGACGCATCTTCCGTCCCAACACGATCATGCCGATCGCCATCGGTGACGCCACGGTTCCAGGCTGGGTGTCGTCGAGCGTGGCCGGCTTTGTCATTCTCTATTTCGCGCTGCTCCTTCTGGGCGCGCTCATCCTGGCTCTCTCCGGCCACGACCTGTTGACCGCGTCGAGCGCAGCGCTCGCTTGCCTCGGAAACATCGGCCCGGGAATCGAGGCCGTCGGACCTACCCGGAACTTCGCGCATTTCGGCAGCTTCGAGAAGCTCGTGTTGGTCGCTCTCATGTGGCTTGGACGACTCGAGATCCTGGCGATCACGGCCACTCTTCACCGCAGCTTCTGGCGACCCTGACGACCGAGGGCAAAGCGATACGCTTTCGATCGTCCCCGCCATGAGAACCTGCTGAAACCACGACCTCGAGACCGGGAGTCCTACGGATGTCCAAGAAGAAGATCGATCGCCGCAACCTGCTGTTCGGCTCCATCGCCGGTGCCACGGTAGCAGCTGCCACCGGCGCCACCGCTTCAGCCAACGAGTCTTCGCCGCACGGATCGCCGCAGCACGGTGCCCAGCGCTCACCGACTTTGCCACCGCGCTCATACCTGGACCGGGAGGGGTTTCGCGCCGCACCGATCGACGAGGTTCGCATCGGCTTCGTGGGAACCGGTCTCCAGGGCGGCGGGCACGTTCGCAACTTCCTGGGCATCGAGGGAGTGAGCGTGCGCGCCATCTGCGACGTCGACAGAGCGCGCGCCGAGGAAGTCGCCTCGTGGGTGGCGAAAGTCGGCCAGCCGGCGCCCGAGCTCTACACCAGGGGGCCGGAAGACTGGCGACGGCTCTGTGAGCGGCCTGACATTGACCTGGTGTTCAACGCCACCCCTTGGGAGTGGCACGTGCCTGTGTGTACGGCAGCGATGGAAGCCGGCAAGCACACGGCTGTCGAGGTCCCGGCTGCGATCACATTGGACGGATGCTGGGAACTGGTCGAAACGGCCGAACGCACAGAGCGCCACTGCGTGATGATGGAGAACTGCAACTACGGCCAGCGCGAACTGATGATCCTGCGTATGTGTCGCATGGGCATGCTCGGTGAGCTGCTACACGCCGAGGGGGCGTACATTCACGACCTGCGCGGCATCAAGTTCGGGGCGACCAACGAAGGGCTGTGGCGCTGGCGGCACTCGGTCGAGCGCAACGCCAACCTCTACCCCACCCACGGCCTCGGCCCCGTCGCACAGTGTCTCGACATCAACCGCGGCGATGCGTTCGACTACCTGGTTTCGATGAGCAGTCCGGCGCGAGGCATAGAGGCCTGGGTCGAAGAACACCTTCCGGAGTCTGACCCGCGGCGGCACTATCACTACGCGCTCGGCGACATGAACTCGAGCTTGATCCGCACGCGCCGCGGTCGCACGATCCTCCTACAGCACGACACGACCACGCCGCGCCCCTACAGTCGAATCAACCTCGTCCAGGGAACCAAGGGCACCGTCACTGGCTATCCAGACCGGGCCTTCCTCGAAGATCGGTCGCCAGACGGACATCGTTGGCAGGACCTCGAAACGTTGCAAAGAGAGTTCGAGCACCCGCTGTGGAAGGAACACGGTGCCGGGGCCGCCGGCGCCGGTCACGGCGGCATGGACTATCTCGAAGATCTGCGGCTGATCCAGGCTCTGCGCGAGGGTCGTCCCACCGATATGGACGTCTACGACGCCGCCGCCCTTTCGGTGCCGGTCGCCCTCAGTGAGACCTCGGTCAGAGAGCGCAGCCGACCGGTCGACTTCCCGGACTTCACCCGCGGGCTGTGGAGAAAAAGGGTGCCCATTCCGCTGGGAAACGGGATCTAGCACTGGGAATCAGAGGTTTCGCGGGCGAGCTTGCAGTCACCGATTCACAACTTTAAAATAGTTTCTCCCCTGTTTCGATTCACCGAGGGCTGACGTCCCAGAGCCGAGCGCTCGATGGCTCATTGGCCTGGACTCTCAATGAAGAGGTGCTCTGCTGTGTACAAATTCCCTGTTATCTCCCTGCCCGTCGCTTCAAGGCCTGCCGCGCTTGCCTTCCCGAAGCTCTGGGCACCATGTCTGGCGCTGGTCGCGGCCTTGTTCTGGACGCTCCCCCTCACCGCCCAGTCCTTCCTGGCACATCCCCAGAAGAATGGCCCACAGCGCGCGCCTGATGTCGCCATCGCCGACGACGGCACCTTCCTGGTCGCCTGGTCGAACGACGACAGCGAGAAGATCGAGGCCCGCTTCTTCAACGCCGATGGAACCCCCGGAAGCGATGTGCTCATCCTCGGCAACGGCGACCCCTTTCCGCCAACGGTCGGCGTCGCGGCGCTCAATCCCGGCTTCATCGTGGTCTGGGACGCTCCCAGCTTCGAGCTCCAGGGCCGATACGTCAGCGCCGACGGGGTGCCGTCCGGTGACGCTTTTCTGGTTCTATACGGCTACTACGGTGCGGTGGCCTCGAACAGCAGCGGCGACTTCGTCGTTTCGGCCAACAGCTACGCCGATTCGAACATGATCCCAGACGAAACCGACCCCGACGACATGGTGGTCGCCAAGCGCTATCGCCGCAATCAGGCGGGCGAGTACATCCCCTCAGACCCGATTCAGGTCAACGTCAGAACGGTAGGCCTGCAGACCAACTCGGCGGTCGATATGTGGGAAGACGGCACCTATGTCGTCGCCTGGGAGCTCAACTGCCCAAGCTCGGACCCCTGCGAGGACGGCGACGACGCCTTCGGGGTGCGTTTCCGGCGGTTCAAGAAGAACTCCGACCCGATCACCAGCGAGATCAAACCGCACGACCTCGGCGCTGGCCTTCAGCTCGCTCCCGACGTCTTCGCTCGTCCCGACGGCACCTTCGTGATGACCTGGGACGGTCAGGTCGCCGGCGCCGATTCACGATCGACGATCTGGGTGCGCGGCTTCAGTGCCAATGGCTCGGCGTTCGGTCCCGAGGAGATCGTTCCCACGTCGACCGACGATCAGCTCAGTCCTTCGATCGCGGGCGCTGACTCGGGTGAGCTGCTCATCGTCTGGGACGATGAGCAGGAGAACCTGCAAGGTCGTCTTCTCGACGCGCAGCTCGGTCGCCTTTCAGACGAGTTGCCGCTGAGCGGCAGGGCGATGGGCGAGCGGCCACATGTCGACGGAGCTGGAGATCGCTTCTGGATCGCCTGGTCGGACGTGTTCACCGGCGGCGCCGACGTCTACCTGGACACCCTGGTCGTGCCGCTGTTCGAAGACGACTTCGAGAGCGAGGGCACCAGCAAGTGGTCATCGACCACGCCCTGACACCAACTATCATCGGCGGATGACGATCACCGCCGGGAACCCGCCACTCGATCCCAAGGGTCTCCTGGTCAGCGACCTGTGGGTCGATGCGTTCGACGCTCACGACCAGCTCGCGGCGCGGCGTGCCCAGGGACTGGTCACAGAAGACGAAGCCGCCGGCCTCGCTCAGTTCATCGACGAGGGGTACCTGACGATCGATCTCGGGGTCGACACTTCAACCTGCGAGAGGATCCAGGAGAGCGTCGAGCAGTTGTGGCGAGAGAAACCGCACGACGTCGCCTTCGCCTATCGTGCACCCTTGCAGAGAATGTCCGATCTGCCCTACTACCAGTTCGAGCCCGGCGTCTGGCGCTTCGACCCGCAGCGCTTCGGCGACGAAGACGCCAAGCGTCAAGCGCAACATGACCTCGATGAGTGCGAACGGGCCGGTCTCGAGGTCGAGCGGTTCCTGCCACGGCGCGGTCATGCCCTGCTCTGGCATCACTCGCTGCTGCACGGCGGCAGCTACCCCGAAGACCCGCGTTCGACGCGCAAGAGTTTCGTCGTCCACTACGCGACGCTCGAGAACCAGGAGTCTGCTCGCATTTCCATTCAGGAGGGCGGCGAACTCCGAACCTATGAGAGCTTCGAGGTCATGGCGCGCGGTGAGGCGTTCGGGTATCAGAGTCCACTACGCAGTGAACAGTCTGCGCCCGAGGTCTTCTAGAAAGAGTTTCGGTTCGGGCAAGCCGCCGAGGGCGCCTCGGTCACCAGAAGGAAACGTCGGCGATCCGCAGCGGGAGTGCCTCAGGGCGTCCCTCAGGCTTTGTCGGCAACCATCACCGCTGCCAGAGCGGGCTGTCTGTCTCTAAAAGACAGGGCGCTCGTTTCTCCGAGGGCAAGAGCTTCCGGACAAAGAACCGACGGTCGACGGATGCCGGCATGCGGCCACACCCCGTCGGGCGGGCGAAAGCGAAACAACCGCACCTGATCGAACGCCGCCTCCACCATCGCCCGCCAATACCAGACGTAGGGGTGACGCAGCTCGGGCGCTACTCTCCTCGCCTCGGCGAGCTCGGCCGGAAATGCAACGGCAGGCATCGAGAAGGCTGCGCGACCGCTCTCCAGGCTCCTCGCCAAAGTCGCCAGGGCGTCTTCGGGACTGGCGCACTGCGGCAACCAGTCGAGGGCGAGGACGGCGTCGCACCCCGCATGCTTGTCGAGCGCGGCTGCCGCGGCCTCCGGGCGGAGGTTCGGGGCGAGCTCGAAGGACGCCTCGCCTTTCGAAGAGGACCTGGCGTATCGCTTGCTTGCGAACTTCTGGAGGCGCGGGTCCTGCTCGACTCCCCGATAGCTCGTCACCCCCGCGCCCGCGAGGACCGGAGCCTGGAAGCCCGTACCCGAACCAATCTCGAACACCCACCGACCAGTCAGCAACGGTGCCAACCGTTGATAGAGCGCGAGCCTGGTGCGATAGCGATCGTCCTCGAGCAAGGGCGACATCGGATCGCTCTTTGCCGACAGACCGTTGACCATCAGGCGAAGGCGGTAGAAGACCTTGCCCAGGGATCTGGATACAGCAGAAGACATGGAGAAGGGCAGGCTATCAGTGTCGTGGGCGTACACTGAACGGTGAAATCAGTGCCGCACACACCCCGACTCTCTCTGCCTGGAGGCCTCGAATGTCTGATCAGCCACAAGCCGAACCCACGGTCGAACGCGTCGACAACCATGGAGTCTCCTACCTGTCGCTCAATCGACCAGACAAGCTCAACGCACTGTCGCCCGCCCTGTTCGTCGAACTGCGCGCCCACATCGACCGTCTGGCAGGCGAGGCCACATCGATCGGCGTCGTTGTCCTGCGGGGTAACGGGCGTTCCTTCTCAGCCGGCAACGACCTCAAAGCCATTCAGGCTGGCGAACGGGCACCGACTCCGCACTTCCAGGCCGACACGCTCTGTGCAATCGAAGAGCTACCGCAGCCCGTTATCTGCTCGGTACGCGGTCACTGTTTGACTGGAGCACTCGAGCTGGCGCTGGCCGGCGACCTCATCATCGCCTCCGACACTGCCCGCTTTGCCGACACCCACGGCAAGTGGGCGATGACGCCGACCTGGGGAATGAGCCAGCGGTTGCCCCGTCGCGTCGGTCCTCACAAGGCGCTCGAGTGGATGCTGACCGGTCGCACCATCGACGGTGCCGAAGCCGCGGCTTCCGGTCTAGCAAACCTCTGCGTTCCAGACGACGCCCTCGACGAGACAACCCGCGAATGGGCCGAACAGATCGCTGCCAACTCGTGGCACACCCTCGCCGCCGACAAGATGTTGGTGCGCGGCGCTCTCGATCGCGGCCTCGAAGAGGGTCTTCGGTTCGAGCGCCAGAACAGCCCTGGTCGAGGCCCCGATATGGAGGAGCGCCTGAAAGCCTTCGGGCGCTAGTCGACCTCGAAAACCGCGTCGATCTCGACTGGGACGTCAAAAGGAAGCACGTTGGTCCCGACGGCGAAGCGCGCGTGCCGCCCCCGCTCACCGAGCGCCTCGACCATCAGGTCGGAGGCGCCGTTGACCACCATCGGCTGCTGATCGAACTCGGGGACGCAGTTGACGAAGCCCCCCAGCTTGACACAGCGCCGCACGCGCTCCAGGTCTCCACCCAGCGCGGCCTTCAGCGCCCCCAGAATGTTGAGCCCCACGAGACGGGCGGCAGCGTTGGCCTCCTGGGGATTGACCCCTCGGCCGACCTTGCCACGATAGAGAATCTTGCCGTTCTTGACCGGCACCTGACCCGAAATAAAGACCAGATTGCCCGACCGCACCCAGGGAACATAGTTGGCGGCGGGCGCAGCGACGTCAGGAACCTCGATGCCCGCTGCCTCGAGTCGCTCCTGGATGGTTTCGGCCACGATCCTCTCCTCAGTCGGAAACTTTTTGGGGCCGCAGCCTAGCACGTACTCCTCGCCATTCTAAGGATTCTCCTCGAACGTGTGCGGCCCGCCGATACCGCCGACAGCGAGGCGGTTTTCCACACCACGCCAACACCCAGAACGACAGTCATCTCCACCGCGTTCCAGGGAGTTTTTCCACAGTTTTCTCCTCAGTTCCAGTCACCGCCCACAGCTTTTCCACAAGTTTTCCACAACCGCCCAAGAGGACCCGGGTGATAGCGTGTTTCGACCGACCGGTCGGTTTCTCGCGACCCGACCCCTGTTCTCTCATCTCTGGAGGTCCTTCTGATGTCTGAGAAGCCGCTGTCGCTTCAGTCCACCCCCGTCCGCCTGCCTGTTTCTTCGGTGGTCGTGTTGACCGCTCTCCTCCTTGCTCCTACTGCCTGGGCGGCACCGCCGGTGAGCAGCGGAGCGAGCAACGCTGCCGATGCGACGGCTGCTAAAGATCTTCCCCGCGCCGAGCCCGCCGAGGTCGGTATGTCGGCGGAGAGATTGGCCCGCATTGGCAAGCACTTCCAGGGATACATCGATCGCGGGGACGCGGCCGGTGCGGCCGGAATGATCGCCCGCCGCGGCAAGATCGTGTGGTCGGAAGAATGGGGCCACCGCGACCGCGAGACTGGCGAGCCGATGTTGGAAGACACCATCCATCGCATCTACTCGATGTCGAAGCCGATCACCAGCGTCGCTTTGATGACGCTTTATGAAGAGGGCCGGTTTGCCCTCAACGACCCTGTCGAACGCTACCTGCCCGAGCTGGCCGACCTCGAGGTGTGGGAAGAGATCACCGACCTCGAGACTGGCAAGACGACCGTCAAGAAGGGCCCGGCGGTGCGGAAGCCAACAATCCTCGACCTGATGCGCCATACGGCAGGTTTTTCCTACGGCTTCTTCGGCGACACCGAGGTCGACAAGGCCTACCGACAGGCCGGCCTGATGTTCACCGACAAGGACATCAAGGAGTCGATCGAGAAGCTCGGCCAGATGCCGCTGCTCTTCCAGCCCGGCACGCGTTGGCACTACAGCGTCAGCGTCGACGTGCAAGGCCGGCTGGTCGAAGTGATCTCGGGCCAACCCTTCGATGAGTTCCTCGAGGACCGCCTGTTCAAACCACTCGGCATGAACGACACCAGCTTCATCGTGCCGGCCGCCAAGCTCGATCGTTTCGCGCAGCTCTATGCGCCGAAGGGCACCGAGTACGGCAACGACGCCTTCTTGCAGCAGACCCAGGGCAAGGAGATCATGCCGGCTCCGGCCGCTTCCTCGCGTGGCTTCCAGGAGGGCGCAACCCTCTTCTCCGGCGGCGGTGGCCTGGTGTCTACTTCGGCAGACTACTGGCGCTTCTGCCAGATGGTGCTCAATGGCGGCGAGCTCAACGGAACGCGCATCTTGTCGCCCAAGACTGTTGAGCTGATGTCACGCAATCACCTCTCCGGCATGGCCGACGTGGGAAGCAACGGCACCGCGAGCGTCTTCGGTCGTGGCGGCGTGGGCTTCGGACTCGGCTTCTCGGTCATCACCGACATCAACAAGACCGGCGAGATCGGCTCCAACGGCACACTGAGTTGGGGCGGCGCTGCCGGCACCGGCTTCTTCATCGATCCGGAAGAAGAACTGATCGGTATCTTCATGGTGCAGATCCTGCCCCACCGCACCACCATGCGCCAGGAGTTCGACCAGTTGGTCTACCAGGCGATCGTCGAATAACCAGCAACGCAGTCGAGCGAAGAGCACCGGGCCGGTAGCGATCGCTGCCGGCCCTTCTCTTTTCGGACCCAACTCCTCGGAGCTTCACCAACCCAATGAGCGACAAACACAAGAGCACCGTGCCGATCCTCGAGGTCGGGGCGCCGCACGCCGTCGACCGACGGTCGATCCTGGCGCTCGCCTGGCCGGTGATTCTGACCAACGTGCTGACGACAGGCGTGCAGTGGGTCGACTTGTTGATGGTGGCGCAGCTGGGTACCGCAACGGTGGCCGCCGTTGGCCTGGCGGGTTTTCTGACGACGCTGTTCTGGGCGGTTCTGATGGCGCTCCAAACCGGCACGCAGATCCTCGTCGCCCAGGCCTACGGAGCCCGCGACCGGCGAACCATCGACCACGTCGTGCAACTGGCGCTACTCCTCGGCGGCGGACTGGCGCTCTTGATCAGCTGGGTCGCCGCCCGCGAGGACGGTGCACTCCTGCGCTGGGCCTTCCTGGCCTTTGACGTCGAAGAGGCGGTGGCCACCATCGGTACCCAGTACATGCGCATCATCATGATGGTGCTGGCGGCCATGGTGGTTTCCCTCGTGGCCCAAGCGGCTTTGCGGGCGGTGGGCGACACCCGAACTCCGCTCTGGCTGACCGGCGGCGCCAATCTGCTCAACGTGTTCTGCAACTACGTCTTGATCTTCGGCAAGTTCGGCGCGCCGGCGATGGGCGTCGAAGGGGCGGCCTGGGGCACGGTCATCGCTCGCGCGCTCGAAGCGCTCGCCTACCTGGCGCTGCTCTATTCGGGTCGGCTCGCCATCTCGCTGCGCGCCCGTCGCTTCGCCTGGGACTGGCCGCGGCTCTTTTCCCTCTTACGCCTGGGCGCGCCATCCGCCGGCGAGCAGATGGTGGTGATGACGGGGCTCCTGGTCTACCAACGTGTCATCGCGGAGTTCGGTACCGCGGCCCTCGCCGCCTACCAGGTCGGAGTCATTCTCCTGCAGGCAGCCTTCATGCCCGGCTTCGGCTTCTCGGTCGCCGCAACCACGCTCGTCGGCCAATGGATGGGGGCCGGGCGCACCGAGGTCGCTCGCGAAGCGGGCAACCGTTGCCTGCGACTGGCGGTTCTCTTGATGTCGGTGATGGGTGTTTTGTTCTTCATCTTCGCCGAGGCCTTTGCCCGCCGCGTCCTCGACGACGATGCCGTCGTGCCCATCGCGGTCGGCTTCATTCGCGTGCTGGCGCTTGCCCAGCCCTTCATGGCAGTGCACTTCGCACTCACCGGCGCGCTGCGCGGGGCGGGCGACGTGCGTTCGCCGCTCCTGGCGGCGATCTTTGCGATGTATCTCGGCCGGCTGCCGATCTCGGTCCTCGCCGCCTTCGTCTTCGGCGGCTCGATCACCTACGCTTTCATCGGCATGTGGCTGGGGCACTTCATTCGCTCTGGCATTCTCAGCCTGCGCTGGCGCGGCGGGCGCTGGAAGGAGACCGTGGTCTTGCCGAGTGAACCTCTCCACCAGGAGGTGTCTACGAGCTGAGGCGACCTCGGCCACTCGGTATGATCACGGCCCCTCCAGGAGAACCCATGCGAATCGACCGACCGCGCGTCTCGCCACTCGCCGACGGCGAAGGCACACCCGCTCAACGCGAGTTGCTGGAAAAGGCAGCCCTCGACGGCCAGGTGCTCAACATCTTCCGCACCATGGCACACCACCCCGATCTCTTCCGCCGATGGCTGGTCTTCGCCGGTCACGTCCTGTCGAAGAGCACTCTGCCGGCGCGCCAACGTGAGCTCGTCATCTTGAGAGTCGGCTGGCTTTGCCGCTCAGGCTACGAGTGGGGTCAGCATGTGGTCATCGGCAAGAAGGCGGGCCTCGAAGAAGGGGAGCTCGCACGCATCGCCCACGGGCCCGAAGCTTCAGGTTGGAACCGGGAAGATCGCGCGCTTCTGCGCGCCACGGACGAGCTGCACCGAGACGCACACATCTCCGACAGCGTGTGGGATGAGCTCGACTTTCTCGATGTGCAACAGAAGATGGACCTGGTCTTCGCCGTCGGCCAGTACAACCTCGTGTCGATGGCACTCAACACGCTCGGCGTGCAGCTCGACGAAGGCGTTCCAACCTGGCAGGACTGCCCCGGTTTCGAGCCCTCCTGAGCACTCTTTCGAACTTCGCAGTCCGAGCACCTCCCATGCGCCTCGATCCTCACCGTCCGCCTCTGCCTGACTCTTCACCGGTACGTCTGGACCGTGCCTACGAAGTCGATGAACTGCCGACCCCGGCCCTGGTGCTCGACCTCGAGGCCGTCGAGCGCAACATCACGCGCATGGCGACCCACGCCGAGACCTGCCGCATTGGCCTCCGGCCGCACACCAAGACCCACAAGTGCCCGATGCTCGCGCACCGCCAGATGGCCGCCGGGGCGCTCGGCGTGTGCTGCGCCAAGATCTCAGAAGCCGAGGTGATGCTGCACGCCGGCATCGAGCACGTCCTGGTCACCTCACCGGTCTTCGGGTACGACAAAGTGACGCGAGTCGTCGAAGCGGCGCGAGTTTCGAGTGGCCGGTTGGCAATCGTCGTCGACTGCATCGAGGGTGCCCGACAGCTCGACGAGGTGGCCTCGAGCGCCGGCGTCGTGGTCACGGTCTTGATCGACTGCGACCCCGGCCTGCACCGCACCGGGGTTCCCCTCGGTGACGCCTGCGTAGCACTGGCGGAGGAGATCGATCGCTACCGGGCACTGGAACTCATGGGCCTACAGTGTTACGCCGGGCATCTCATGCACCTCGACAACTGGCAGGAGCGCTCCGAGAAATCCACCGCGATTCTCCAAGAGGTCCACGAGACGCGCCAGCGGATCGAAAAGGGCGGCATCAGCCTGCCAACGCTCACCGGCGGCGGAACGGGCACCTTCGATATCGACTGCCGCGACCACGACTTCACTGACCTACAAGTCGGCTCGTACCTCTTGATGGATGCTGAGTACGGTGCGATTCCCGATCGTGACGGCTACCCCCTCAACCAGGTCTTCGAGACCGGTCTCTTCGTTCTCACCACCGCCATCAGTCAGTCGGTGCCGCACCTGATCACCATCGACGCCGGCTTCAAGGCCATTTCGCCCGACTCGGTGCCTCCCGAACTGCTCGCTGTCGAGAACTCGGGCACCGCGGGCCGGGAGAGCGTCAAGTATCACTTCGCCGGCGATGAACACGGCATGGTGCAACTGCTCGATCCGGACGGCTCTGGCGGCTCCGGCCAGCAAATCGCGCTGGGCGACAAGCTGCGCTGGCGGGTTTCGCACTGCGATCCAACGGTCAACCTCTACGACCACGTCTGGGTGCTCGCCGGCGGAAAAGTCGAGGAGATCTGGCCGATTGCGGCGCGCGGCCGAAGCCAATAGACGCGACCTGGGACCCCGACAAGAGATAGCCTCCGACTCTCACCACGAAGGGATCCCATGGAACTGACACCTGATCTGATCGCCTCGGCCGTCGCATGGTTTGCGGTCTTCGTCTTCTCGACCACCCTGCATGAGGCAGCCCACGCCTGGGCGGCGCTCCGGCTCGGCGACGAGACGGCCTACGCCGGCGGCCAGGTCTCGCTCAACCCTGCGCCGCACATCGCGCGCGAGCCGTTCGGAATGGTGCTCGTTCCGCTGGTCTCATTCTTCCTACAGAACGGCCAATGGATGATCGGCTGGGCAAGTGCACCCTACGACCCGCAGTGGGCCCAGCGCTACCCCAAGCGCAGCGCACTGATGGCACTCGCCGGTCCGGTTGCCAACCTGCTGCTCGTTCTGGCTTCAGGCGTTGCCCTCAAACTCGGTTTGATGACCGGCTTCTTTGTCGTCCCGCAGGAGTTCGAAGGGCTCTCGAACCTGGCTGCGGGGAGCGACGCTCCTCTCTCTGAAGGCCTGGCGATGATCTTCGGTATCGCGTTTCTGCTCAACCTGGTCCTGTTTCTCTTCAACCTGCTACCGCTGCCGCCGATGGACGGGAGCGCCGTGATTCAGTACTTCATGCCTGAAGACACGGCCCGCAAGTTCCAGGTCTTCTTGTACCAACCCATGTGGGCGTTGGTGGGCCTCCTGGCGGCGTGGCGGTTTTTCCCGGTGGTCTTCGGGCCCGTGTATCAGTTCGCCGTGCGCCTTCTGTGGTCGTAGAGCTATGCCCCTCCTCTCTCAAATGTCTGGTAGAGCCATCACCCCGAGGAACCCGCGGATCACGACAAGGGCCACCACCAGAGCCACCAGCAGGTAGACAACCACCGGCACGACAACAGCCACCTGATTGGCGCGTTGGTCGCCACGTTCTTCGAGCACCGCCGCTGCGGCGGCAACCGAAGTCTCGAGAGTCCCTCCCGCCTCCCCCAGGCGAACCGCATCTGCCAACTCGCGTGGGATCGCAGGTTCCGCGCCATGAGCCGCGCCGAGATCGGCGCCCGCAGCGACACGCCCAGCGACTCGTTCCCCAGCTTCGCGAAGCGGCGTCCATCCCGTCGCCTCAGTGGCCAGACGGAGGCTTCGCGACAGAGCGAGCCCGGCGCCTAGCGCCATCGACATCGCAAAGCCATAGTCAGACGCCGCGCGTAGCCGCACAGCCGTTCCGGCCATCGGCACCACCGCCGCCAGGTCGGTGAGCCGGCGGCGGCCTGGTTCGGTAGCAGCGACTCGCGAGACCAGGACTGCGGTGCCCAACGTGACCCCCCACAGCAGTGCCAGCTTCGGAATCACAAACGCCATGAACGGCCCTACCCCTTGCACGACCAGAGGTGCTCCCACCGCCAGGATCGCGGCGTTCAGGAGCAGCCACGGATAGGCAAGGCTGAAGAGCATTCGGCGCCGCCGAGACGCCTTCTTCTCGAGGCGTGCCGCCTGCCGTTCGAGCATCTGAGGCAACGTTCCGGACTCTTCTCCTGCTTCCAGGAGCAGCGCCTCGTCTTGGGGAATCTCTCGTTGCTGCTGCGCGCCCTGGAGCGCTTTGGCAACCGATTGGCCACGATCGAGGTCCGCCGCCACTTGCTCGAATACCTGCCCCAGCTGCCCGGCCCGCGGCGCCACGAGACGCAGCGCTCCAGAAAGCGGCAGACCCGCATCGATCGCGCGCCCCAACGCGGAATAGGTCTCCGCCCGCTCCGCGGTCTTGCCGACCCCAAGGAACCCGGCCACTGCCTATGCCGCCCGACCTGGACTCGCGAAGCGGCCACGAGAGCGACTCATGCGCTTTTGCTCGCGATTCGCGCCCGCGCTTTGTCGACACTTCGCAGTGCCTCGCGACGCGACAAAGCGCTCAGGCGCCCTTCATTGGCAGCGACGTAGCGCACGACCTCTTCGGGATCCGTCCAGCCGTAGTGACGCAGCGCCCAGCCGATCGCCTTGCGAATGAAGAACTCACGACTGGCGAGATTCGGTTCGATCGTGCGGTAGAGAAGCGAAAGGTCTGTGTCTCCTCTACGGGTCAGCTGGCAGATGATCGCCGAACGGCGCTTCCACATCGCACCGGTTTCGCCCAGCCTGGTGCGACTCCACGCCAGCATGATCTTCGTCATCCGGCGTGGAAACTTCTCGAGCAATCTGCCGAGGCGATGGCTGGCAATCGGATCGACCAGATCCCACCAGGCGCCGGTCGTGATCATCTCCTCATACATCGCTAGAAGCTCGAGCGTTTGATAATCGTCGTAGGCCTTCGCTTCACAGAGCTCGATCGCCGCGTAGCGCTCCTCACGAAACCGCGCTCGACGCCACAGCGCCAGGACCGTGTCGCGGAGGTCATCAGCACTGGTAAAAGGGTGTTTTGCAATCAGCGGTTTCAAAAGCCGCCGCAACTCAGGCATGCGCACGCCGTGGTACGGCATCGCGGATTTCATGTAGGCCTGTTGGCCCCTCCCGCGCACCGGATCGGCGGCCGCCTCGAGCTCGCGTTGAAGCCGACGGATGAGGCCTCGACGGACAGTCAAGAGTCGCTCTCCCCTACTTCCCGTGTAGAGCCTTCCAGGCCTCCTCGAACTCATTGCCCGGAACCCAGGTCGGCATTTCCGACGCATTGGCGACGCGCGAGGCGGCGACAAACAACAAGCGCATGTCGCGCTCGGCACCCGCGAGGTTCCACTCTTCGCGGACTTCGTCTGACGGCTGGTGATAGTGCGCTTCGCGATAGGCACTCGGGTCGAAGGCGAGGGGCGGATCGAAGTCGCTCCCGGGAAGTACAAAGAGGGCAGGTATACCGGCCTTTGCGAAGTTGACCTGGTCGGAACGGTAGAAGCTACCTGCCCGCGGCCTTGGGTCGCCGGTGATGACGACGCCCTGTTCGGACGCGACTTCGTGCAGGGTCTTGCCGAGCGTGTTGGTGTCGTCGCCAATGGCCGCGAGGTCTCGGGTTGGCCCAAAGATCTGCGGCATGTCGACGTTGAAGTTGGCCACCAGGCGGCGCTGTTCGAACGGCGGTCTGGCCACAAACCACTTGCTGCCCAGTGACCCCTTTTCCTCGGCAGCACACGCCAGGAAGAGAATCGATCGCCGCGGACGCGGTTCCGACGCGGCAAAGGCCCGTGCCAGTTGAATGATCGAGGCGGTGCCGGCTGCGTTGTCCCAGGCGCCGTTCCAGACCTGATCGCCCTCGAGGTCGGGATTGGTTCCGAGGTGATCGTAGTGAGCCGAGAACACGATGACCTGCTCCTCGAGTTCCGGGTCAGACCCAACGAGCAGCCCGACGACGTTGGCAGTCGGCGAACGACGCACCGCGGTCTCGATGTGCGCGTCGACGGTGAAGCCCGTATCGACCGGCGCAAAGTCGCGATTGGCTGCCATCGCAAACAGGCCATCGACGTCGGTGCCCATCGCCTCAGCCACGATGCCCGAGGTCTCGACATCGAGCCACCCCAACAGGTCGACTTTGTAGCCGGTGCCTTCGAGGTCGAGCGCGAAGTGCTCTTCGCGGCCATTGAACTGCACGACGCTCCACGGGTAGCTGGCCGATGGCGTGGTGTGAATCACGATCGCGCCGGCTGCTCCCATGCGCATGGCCTGTTCGTACTTGTAGGTCCAGCGACCGTAGTAGGTGCGCGCTTCGCCGCCGAACAGCTCCACTCCATCCTCGATGATCGGAGGATCATCGTTGAGAAAGAGCAAGACCTTGCCGGTCATGTCCTGCTCCTTGTAGTCGTCCCAGCCGTACTCGGGCGCCGAGACACCATAGCCAACGAAGACCAGGGGGGCATCTGCGACGTCGACCGACGGCTTCTGCGTAGACGACCAGTACGACACGTTCTCAGTCGGTCGCAGGTCGAGCGCTCCGGCGGGACCCGTGATGGCGAGCGTCGAGCGCTCGGCGACCTTCTGGGTGCCGACGAGTTCGAACTCCTGCCGGTAGGAACCGTTGAGCGGCACGAGCCCCACCTCCTTGAACCGACTCTCGATGTGGGCGGCCGCCATCGCCTCACCTTCGGTGCCAGTGCCACGACCGCCCATCGCATCGTCGGAGAGGACGAGTACGTCGGCGAGAATGCCGGCGGCGTCGATCGACGCCGCTGCCGCTGTGTCGGTTGCCGGTGGCGTGTCAGGCGAAGCGGGTGCTGGTTCCGAACGGTCGCAACCGACTGCCAGCATGGCAGCGACAAAGGCGAGTGGGAACAGTTTCTTCATGAGAGCCTCTCGGCCGAAGCCAAAGCGGAATGGAAGGGTCTGGATTGGAACGTGCTGAGTGATCGGGGCTCGCACGGGGGCTACTCCGGGGCTATCGCGGGGTCCAGTCGTCGTCAGAGGTCAACGACTCCGCGAAGGCTGCCAAGAGGTCTGCGGCCCGTTCGATGTCGGCGAGCGAAATCGTCTCTACCGCACTATGCATGTAACGGTTTGGAATCGACACCAGTCCAGTGGCAATGCCGGCCCGGGTGACTTGGACGGTGTTGGCATCGTTGGGCGTCGCGCGACCAATAGCCGCCAGCTGGTAGTCCATCTTCGCCGATTCCGCCAATTCGATCAGCCGCTCGGTCACCACCGGGTTCATATTGGGACCGCGATAGATCACCGGCCCACCGCCGAGTGAGATCTCGCCCTCCTGCTTCTTGGAGATCGTCGGGCAGTCTGTGGCGTGGGTGACATCGACCGCGATCGCAACCTGCGGGTCGACTCCGTAGGCGCTGGTGCGCGCGCCGCGCAGACCGATCTCTTCCTGCACCGTGGAAACCGCATGAACCCCAGCCGTCGCCTTCGTTGCCCGGCGCAGGGCCTCGGTGACCACCCAGAGCCCTGTTGTGTTGTCCATCTTCGGCGCCGTCGCCAGACCGTTCTTGAGTTCCTGAAAGCCGAGGACGAACGTCACCGGATCACCAATGCGAACCAGCTTCGCGGCCTCCTTCTTGTTCTTGGCGCCAATGTCGAGCCACAGTTCCTTCTGATCGACGACCTTGCGGCGCTCGCTCTCGCTCAACAGATGAATCGGCTTACGCGCGATGACCGCCGGCAGCGGCCCCTCTTTGGTCCAGATCGTCATGCGTTGCCCGACGAGGTTCTGCGGGTCCCACCCACCGATCGTCTGCGTGTAGAGATAACCCTGCTTGTCGATGTAGGAGACCAGAAGACCGATCTGGTCGCAGTGGCCGGCGAACATCAGCCGGTTGGGCGCCTCGGGGTTGCGCGACATCACGACGTTGCCGTGGGTGTCGGTGCGGACTGAGTCGGCGAAGCCACCAGCGTAGTCTCGAACGATCGCCTGAACCGGCTGTTCGTAGCCGGAAGGGCTGGGGGTTTCGAGCAGTTTCTTGAGAAAATCGAGCGGGGCCTTCTTGATGGGCGTCTTCATGGTCGAGAGTCCATCACCCTAGGAGCCCGGCGTGCAAGTCTCGTGTGGCTGAGCGCGGCGACCTGGGCTCTCTGTTCGTGCCCAGGCGAGGAGGCGATGTCCGCGCATCGTCGACGAGTCCTGGGTGCGGACAGAGAGCCCACAGGCTTCCAGGACCTGGGCCGCGCCCCTTGGGTTTGACGGCGTGGGCCCACCTGCGGCACGGCGCACGCTCGATGATGAACAACGCATCACTCTCGCGCACGGCGCACCACATCTGGACCCACGGCGCTCAAACTCAGCCACACGTCGCGCGTTCGAACTCGCACATCCACAGCAGATCGGTGCAGCGAACTGGACCGCTAGGACCGTTCCGGAACACCCCCTGGAACCCCCGCGAGACGCTCCTCCCACGACTCGGAGCCCGCAAACCCCCGAGAAACCTAGACGAATAGCAATTTTTCGATTTCATGTAGTTAAACGAGGAATTCTGGCAAGGCGCTTGCAGTCTCTCAATCCTGAGGAACGGGACACTGATTGTGCCCCATGCCCTCGGGCCCACTTCGGGCCCGGCACTCTGCCCCGCTCCTCTTTCCTTCTCTCTTCTCTTCTTCTTGCCCATCGCTTCTTTTCGAAGAACACGCTGTCGCCCGTCCGGGGCGACAGCGGCCTCCTTCGTTTTCTTCCCGCAGTACGCTGACGACGGCCAGTCTCCAGCCGCGCAGCCAGAGGAGAGCCCTCATGACCGACCACGCAACGCTGTCCGCCGAACGAGAACGGCGCGAATTTTCCCGCTACGAATCTTCATCGATTGAAAGCTCGATCGACTTCGACCAGCTGATCGAAGTCAACGTGCGTGACCTCAGTCGCGGCGGCATGGCCTTCGACACCGCTGAGCGCCCGGGAGTTGGCCGCAGCTACACCGTCCGTCTGCAACTTGGTCGCGAGAAGCTGACCGTGCGCGGTCGCGTCGTCTGGTCCCACATCGCCGCCACGACGGCCTCCAAAGACGGCGACTGCGTCGCGGTCTACCGTGCCGGGATCCGCTTCGAGCCCGTGCTCGGTCCCGAGATGGAGGGCGTCCTGCAAAAGCTCGAACAGCAGGCCTTCATCACCCGCGGCGGCGCCTCGTCCGATAGCAAGGGCCGGCGCTCACGTTTCTCCTGAGCGGCTCGGCTCCAGGCCGAAGACCCGCTCCGCATTCGCGGTTGTCACTCGAGCGGCCGTCTCGAGATCAATCTCCTTGAGCTGCGCCAACTTCTTCAGCGTGCGAACGACAAAGGCCGGCTCATTGATGCCCGAAGGACCTCCACGCGGTGTCAGGTACGGCGCGTCCGTTTCGACCAGGCACTGCTCGAGCGGAACCCTCCGCGCAGCCTCCTGCACATTCAGAGCCTTGCGATAGGTGAGGATTCCGGCAAACGAAATCGGCCAACCCCAATCAACGAAGGGGTGAATGTCGTCGGGCTCACCCCCGAAGCAGTGCACCACCGCGCGCAGACCACGCGCCGACGTTTCTAGAAGGGCCTCGGCTGCGGCGCTGTAGGCATCACGCAGGTGCAAGACGAGCGGCAGGTCCAAACGCAAAGCCAATCCGACATGGCGATCGAGAAAGTCGCGCTGCACGGCAGGCGGAGCGTCGTCCCAGTAGAAGTCGAGCCCGGACTCCCCAACCGCCACTACCGCTTCTTCCTGGACGAGACTCTCGAGATCCTGCCAATCGCCTGGATTCACCTTGTGGGTCTCGCAGGGGTGAACCCCAATGGCCGCATAGAGACCGTCTCTCTCGGAGACGAACTCGAGCACCTCATGCCACCCTCGCCGGTTGGTGCCCACCACCACCGCCCGATCGACGCCTGCAGCCTGGGCGCGCTCCCAGGCAGCTTCGGCGTCTTCACCGAGCTTCCCGGACGTCAGGTGGCAATGGGTGTCAACGACTCGCATGAGGTCATGAGTCTATTCCTGGCCCCGGGCCTCACAGGCCTTTGATAGGCACCGTCCAGGGACTAGACTCCGACGGCAGGCGGAGAGGCCAAGGGCGCCACCGAACCCCGCTCGGACAGACACCATAGACCGAAAGGAAGCAAGCGAGCGTGTTGAAGCGTACCGGCGCGGCCGGCAGGTTGCGAGGGGTTCCGGGAAATCACTCGGTCGCGGCACGTTGGTTCTTCAGCCTGGTGATCGCTGCCCTGGCGGTTGCCAGCTGCGGCGGCGACCAGTCGAGCAAGCGCGCCGGGGAGCCAGACCAACGACCGACCCGGGCCGTTCTCATTGTCCTCGATACGGTGAGGGCAGATCGCTTATCGGCATGCGGCCACTCCAGACCGACGTCGCCTTTCCTCGACGGGCTCTGGGAGAACGCCGACTACGCCACCTGTAACGCGTACTCGCCGGGCTCCTGGACCCTTCCGAGTCATGCCAGCTTCTTCACCGGTCTGCCTATCGAAGAGCACGGCGCGGTCTCGTCACCGTCAGGAGACAAGGGGTTCAGGTGGGGGGCTCGCTACGACCCCCTGCGCGACGACTTCGAGACCCTCGCAGAGACCTTCGCACTGGCGGGGTTCCGTACGGTCCTGGTGAGCGCCAACCCGGTTGTCGGCCCTCCTTCAGGTCTGGCCCAGGGTTTCGAGCGCCAGGTCGTCGCCGAAGGATTCCTCAGCCTTCGGGGAGAGCGGCTGGCGGACGCCATCGACCGGGAACTCGAGGGCATCGCGAGTACGGATGACCTTTTCCTGGTCGTCAACATAGCCGATGCCCACAATCCGTGGTCGAAGATACCGGTAGACCTCGGTTGGCTGGAGCCCGCACCGAGCCTCGGCATCCCAGCGGTGATCGACGCGTTTCGCATGCACGCCGAAGGGAGCCTGAGCGACGAACACTTCCAGAGGGCCAAACGGCACTACAGGGACGTCTACGACTACGCAGTCTTCCGCGCCGACCAAACCCTGAGGGCGGTCTTCGAATCAATCGGCAAGGCCGGCGTCTTCACTGAGCACCACGACTGGCGAGTCGCCGTAACCTCCGACCACGGCGAGCTCTTGTTCGAGCACGACAACTTCGGCCACGGCGGTTCGCTCTGGGAGGGTGTCATGAGGGTCCCGCTGTTGTTCTTCTCCTCCCGCCCCGATGCGCCGCCGCAATACGCCGAGCCAGTGTCAGCGATCGAGGTGTATTCCTTCCTCCTCGGCCAGCGCCGAGAGCCAAGCCCGGTGACTGCAACTTCGAACTGGCGAACTCAAGTCATCGAACGCGGCGCCGATTACCCTCAGTTTCGCGAACGCTCCGCCGCCGTCTGGCTCGCCAATGGGCACAAGGTCATCGAGACCAACGGCGTTCCGCGGCGCTACGACCTCGCGTCCGACCCCCTGGAGTCCCACCCCCTTCGCCAGGAAGTAGACGAACATGTCGAACTGCTTCGGGCCATCCTGGCGCGGGCTGAGGAGACCCGCCAGTCTGGTGAGCACTCAGAGGACCTGCTGGAAAGCCTACGGGCGCTCGGCTACGTCGACTAGCTCGCAGGTCGACTACCTGAGGCTTCGCCCTGGGTTGGAATCTGAATCCTCGCTACAGTTGGCGCGCTCGCCTGCTCGAACGCCGGCTGCGGACTCGCAGGCGGCGCTACCCCGCCTTGCGTTCGCGCTCGGCAGTGATCATCGGGCCGGTCAAACGGTCATGTGCATCGAGCGCCAGCCGGAGAATCGGTGCCGACTGTTCGATGTCAGCCTTGTTGATGACCAGATCGATCTGGTGGCGGAAGGCCTGTTGACCGTCGAGGGAGGCGATGCTGTCGGCCACCATGACGATGAAAGTGCCGCGGCGCTTGGCGGGCGGCAGGACGTGCAAAGGGTTGAGGGTCGCCATGGCGTCTTTTCCGCCGCCCTCGACCCACACGATCAGCTCCGGCAGGACGTCGTACTGTCCCAGTCGGTCCAATGACTCGAGTTCTGCGAGCTCAACGCCGTGCGGCTCGAGCGCCGCGATGAGCCGCGCGCAGCCTTCGGTGTCTTCCGCTACAACGACACCCGAGGGAAAAGTGCAGTCGGTCGGCAACTTGTAGCCCGGCGGCAGGAGGTCTGCCGGGGCGCTGGAGGTCGGCGGGTTGTCGACCGCAATGATCGGCCGCTCGAAGCCGTCGGCTGACTTCGAAGGGGCGGACTCTGGCGCCGCCGGTGCTGCGGGCCCGGGTACGGGCGCCTCTCCAGGCGCGGAGCCAGCCGGCGCCGGTGCAGCGGCCTGGCCGAGTTGCGCCAGTAGCCTGCTCTTCTCCACCGTCATGCGGGTCCCGCACTCGGGTGCCGGGCATTGCAGGGCGGCCGGCTGGTCGGGCAGTTTGTCGGTGTCGACCTGAACCGCCTGTTGGCAGCCGGGGCAACGCAGTTGGGCTAGAGGCATTGCACTCTCCTACTCGGCAAACGACTCGCGTTCGGCGAGCTCAAAGGTGTCTTCTTGACCCGCAGAGCCCATCACGTCGGCGATCTGCAGGCGCAGGTTGGTGGGATTGGTCGCATAGGCCATGGCAGTGTCGATAGGGAGTTCCCTGGCGCGGATCAGGCGCTCGAACTCGCCGTCGAAGGTCTGCATGCCGTCCAGGGCCCCGTCGTTCATCGCGTCGAGAATGCTGCGGCCTTCGGCTTCACCCTTGAGGATGTACTCGCGGGTGCGCTGGGTCGACTTCAAGATTTCGAGCACCGCAATGCGACCGCCACCAGGTTTGGGCAGCAGCCGCTGGGAGATGACGTAGCGGAAGGCGGCTGAGAAGCGCCGGCGTACGAAGGCCTCCTGCTCCTTGGGAAACACGCCGAGGATACGTTCGACGGTCTTGGCGGCGTCGATGGTATGCAGGGTCGAGAGCACGAGATGGCCGGTCTCTGCCGCCTCCATCGCAATCTCGATCGTCTCGACATCGCGCATCTCACCGATGAGGATGACCTTGGGCGCCTGGCGAAGGGCGGCGCGCAGCGCCAGTCCGAACGTTGAGGTGTCGACGCCCACCTCGCGCTGGTTGACGGTGCCGCGCTTGTGCGGATGGAAGTACTCCACCGGGTCTTCCAGGGTGACGATGTGGTAACCCTTGTCCATGTTGATCTTGTTGATCACCGCGGCGAGGGTGGTCGACTTGCCGGAACCGGTGGGTCCGGTCACCAGAACGATGCCGTTCTTGAGCTCGGCGATGTTGTTGATTTCTCCGGGCAGCTTGAGCTGCTCGACCGTCGGAACTTCGTTGGGAATGACGCGCATGACGATCGCGTGTTTGCCGCGCTGTCTGAAAATGTTGACGCGGAAGCGGTTGCGGCCGGTGATCTCGTAGCCGGCATCGGTCGAACCGGTTTCCACCAGCGTGCGGATGCGCGGCACATCGCCGTCGAGAATGTGGAGGGCGATGGTCTCGGTGTGGAACGCCGAAAGCGGTCCGAAACCGAGGTCAACCTCCTGAAGGTAGCCGTCGACCTCCATCTGAGGCATCTTGCCGGCCGAGAAGTTGAGATCTGAAACGCGGTCTTCCGCGTCCAACATGGCGCACAGAAGCGCATCGAAGTCGAAGTTCCTCATAACGCCGAAACCCTAGCACAGCTCTTTTTTCTAGCAAAACTAGTTTCGGCCTGTATCGCAGCGTGACAAAGGGCCAGGGGCGCTATCGTCCACACGAATGCCCGAACCCCGGAACCACTCCGTCTCGACGGTCGAGCCGCGCTCCTTTCTCGCAATTCCCGCGGTAGCCTCTCTGACCGGAGGCCTCGCTGGCCTGGCGATCGCGGTCCTCACTCTTCGCCTCAATCCTGGCGCCGATGCGAGCATCGGCGACTCGGCGGCGCTCTTGGTCTGGCTGGCGCTTCTCTACGCCGTCGCAGCGGGGCTCGTTGCTTCGACGGTCGCGCTCGTGGCGGGTTGGCTCGTCCGTTCAGGCCGCTGGCGCACCCGGGTGCGAGGGGCATTGCTCGCCTGGGCGCTGATGCTGCCGCTCTTCTGGGTCTTCAGCCTGCCCGAGGTCGCCGGGCCCTTTGGGCCTCTGCTCTGGGCCGCGGAGGTCATCGGCCTCGCCCCTCTCGGCTGGCTTTTTGCGGTGCGCCTTCCCCCTGGTTTTCGCCGGGTCTTGACTCGGGTGGCTCTCCTTGCAGGCACGGCAATCGCCCTGACCTTTGTGGGCCGGGGATTGATGAGTTCGCAAGGCCCTGTCCTGGCGGAGCAAGACCCGGCCTCCAGAGAGAAGGGATCCCCCGCCTGGCCAGCCCAGGACCGAAGCGATGAAACTCCGGTCGTTCTCCTGTGCGTCGACGGCATGGACCCACAACTGCTCGAAGTCATGATGCGTTCGGGCGACATGCCGACCTTTTCGCGCCTCCTGGCCGAAGGCGCCTACGGGCCGCTGGCGACGCTCGAACCCACCCTCTCCCCGGCCGTCTGGACGACGATCGTCACCGGGATGGATCCCGAAGTTCATGGCATCGAAGGCTTCGTCACCTCGCGCTTCCCCTTCATGAACAACTCGGTGCGTCGCTTTCCCATGCGCACCGGCCTGAACTTCGAGCTCTTCGAACGGCTCGAGAAACTGCCAGGAGTGCCACATCTGCGAGCGCCCGTGATCGGCACGCTGCGCCGCGAGCCGGCGCTGTGGAATATCGCCGAGCACTACGACCCGGTGGGTGTGTGGTCGTGGCGGGTCACCCAACCGGTGGAAACGCTACGTGGCTTCATGCTGGCGGCACCGGTGACGCTCTCGGAAACGCGGGCGCCGGCGGCTTCCCGTCGTCATCCGCAGGACCTTCTGCGCGGCATCGAGCGTGCGCCACGCCCGCCGGACAACCCTGACTTGTCGGCCTACCTGGCACCGGGCCAGGAGGCCGCGACGCTCGATCCAGAGAGTGTCGAGCTGCGCACCATCAAGCGCTCACTGGCTCGCGGCACCGCCTGGACAGTTCCCCGATTGATGGCGAAGTACGAGGCGCGGCTGGTGGTCTCGGCGTTCTACTCCGTCGACGCGTTCAACCACCTGTTCGGTACCCAGCACCACGCGGGGAGCGGACAGTTTGCACCGGCACTCGGCGAGCGCTACCGCACGGTCGATCGGCGCCTCGCGGAGTTCCTCGCTGGAATCAGAGGCCCGGTCAACCTGATTCTGCTTTCGGACCACGGCTACGACTTCGAGCGCGACAATCATTCTTTCGCACCGCCAGGCTTCTTCCTGGCGCATGGTCCAGGGTTTCAGCGCGGGCGCAAGGTCAACGACCTGTCGGTGCGCGACGTCACACCGATGATCCTCTACCTGCTCGGCCTGCCAACCGCGGCCGACATGCCCCACGGCGAAAGTGACTCCTGGCAGGCGCCGCTCGACCCGGCGTGGCTTCTGAGCCACCCGCCTCGGGTCATCCCGTCGTGGAGCTGGGTTGAGACATCTCGCTCAGCTGAGAAGGCGTCGGATCGCGAACGCGAGGAGCAGGTGCTCGAGGAGCTGCGGACGCTGGGCTACATCGAGTAGGCCGCCAGAGCCCCACACACCCGAGGCCCTCGTGACAAGAGTAGGCAACCGAGCGATTCCGCTATAGCATCAAAAGCTACCCATGCAAGTCATCAAGAGTCCCGAGGTCTACGACGTCGTCGTGGTCGGGTCGGGTGCGGGCGGCGGGACGACAGTCCAGGTCCTCACCCAGCTCGGCGTTCGCGTGCTGCTGCTTGAAGCCGGCGGCATGATCGACCCCCGCACCGACTTCAAAGAACATGTCTGGCCCTATGAGGTCGACCACCGCGGCGCCCACCCCGATGGCTCGCTCTACTTCGGTGAAGCACCCTATAGTTACTTCGCAGCGCCCAACGGTTTCTGGGACATCGAAGAAGAGCCCTTCACCATTGCGCCGGGCAGCGACTTCCGCTGGTTTCGCTCACGCGTCATTGGTGGGCGCACCAATCACTGGGGCCGCATCTCGCTGCGCTTTTCGGACTACGACTTCGCGCCCTGGTCGACCGACGGCCTCGGCTACGACTGGCCGATCTCCTATGAGGACGTCGCGCCCTACTACGAGAAGGTCGAGCGCTTCATTGGCATGACCGGTTCGAAAGAGGGCCTACGCACCGCCCCGGACGGAGTTTTCCAGAAGCCGCCGGCTCCCAAGGTCCACGAGCTGTTGATCAAACAAGCCTGTGATCGGTTGGGCATTCCCTGCATTCCGAATCGCCGCGCCGTCATCACCGAGCGCACCAACGGGCGCGCCGCCTGCCACTACTGCGGCCAGTGCGGGCGTGGTTGCAAGAGCGCCTCGAACTACTCGTCGTCAAACGTCCAGATCCTCCCGGCACTCGAAACCGGCAAACTCGACATCATCACCAACGCCATGGTGCGCGAGGTCATCGCCGACGACAACGCCCGAGTCAAAGCGGTGTCCTACATCGACAAGACCACCCGTACTGAGCAGCAGGTCCGGGCGCGTTCTGTCGTGTTGGCTGCCAGCGCCTGTGAAACAGCGCGCATTCTCCTGAACTCCAAATCGCCAGACTTTCCACGCGGTCTCGCCAACAACTCTGGCGTCGTGGGGCGGTCGCTGATGGATACCGTCGGCTATGAGCTCTGGGCGCATGTCCCGTATCTTGAAGGCATGCCGCGCTACAACTCGGACGGCGCCGGCGGCGCGCACCTCTACATGCCGTGGTGGGAGTTCGACAAACCCAACAAGGACTTCCCACGCGGGTACCACATCGAGATCAGCGGCGGCTACGGCATGCCGGGCCTCGGAAGTATGCAGGGCATCGCGCGTCGGCACGGTGGTTACGGCGCCGACCTCAAATCAGAGATCCGTCAGAAGTACGGCACTTTCATCAATCTCGCCGGCCGCGGCGAAATGATCCCCAACCTGGGTTCGTACTGTGAGATCGACCCTGACACCACAGATGCGTGGGGCATTCCGGTTCTTCGCTTCCACTGGCGCTGGAGCGACCACGAGTGGAAGCAGGCGCGCCACATGGAACGAACCTTTCGTGCCATCTACGCCGAAATGGGGGCCGAGGTCGGTGGCATCTCGAACCCTGGCCGCGACGGCAAGGGCATCTCGGTGGGAGGTTCGATCATTCACGAGCTCGGCACCGTGCGCATGGGCGACGACCCGCGCTCGTCGGCGCTCAACGGCTGGTCGCAAGCGCACGAGGTACCGAACCTTTTCGTCGCCGACGCTGCACCCTTCGTCAGTTGCCCCGATAAGAACCCGACGCTCACCATCCAGGCGCTCGCGTGGCGCACCGCCGAATACCTTGCCGAACAGTTGAGGACCCGCAATGTCTGAGCTCCCCATCGACCCTCGTTCCAAAGGTGCCGCCCGTCTCGGCCTGCGCGTTGTGCGCGGAGGAAAGAAGCCCCCCACTCGCCGCGACGTGATTCGCCGTGCGGCTCTCGGGCTGACTGCCTTTGGAGTTTCTTCGCTGCCAGGTCCCCTGGCGCACGAAGCCGCGGCTGCGGTGCACCGACTGGTCAACCAGGAGCAGGAAGATGACGGCTACCAGCCGCGAGCGTTTCTTCCGCACGAGTGGCGACTGCTGCGTACTCTCGCTGAGATGATCCTGCCGGCTGATGAGATCTCTGGCAGCGCAGTCGACGCAGGTGCGCCGGAGTTCATCGACCTCCTGGCGAGCGAGAACCCACGTCTCAAGCGCATCTTCACTTCTGGAATGCTGTGGCTCGAGCACGAAAGCAAGCGGCGCTTCAACGCGAACTTCACCGACGCCCCGTTGACAGAACGCCACGCCTTGCTCGGTGCTCTGGCCGACACGATCGCGCCCGAAGACCCGGGTTACCCCGGCTACATCGAGTCGATCGAGTACGCAGGTTTTCGCGACTACACCGGCGAGACCTGGAGCGACGACGCCCACGGTGTGGTGTTCTTCGGCTGGCTCAGGCGCCTGGTCGTCGATGCCTTCTACACCAGCCCAATGGGAATCAAAGACGTGGGTTACGTCGGCAACACCTACGTCAAAGACTTCGAAGTGCCAAAGGAGTCGATCCGGTTCGCCGTCGACGGCAGCCCCTTCGACGACGAACCGGCGTAGCGCCTGCTAAGAGACCGCCAGCTCGGACTCAGCCGACAGCGACCACGGCGACGGCTTCGACTTCGATCAGAAGCTGCGGCTGGAAGAGCGCCTGGACGCCAACGACGGTGTGCGCCGGGGGCGCGTCGCTGTCGGTGAAAACCCCGCCGTAGCCGGCGAAAGCATCGCCGACCTTCTCGGGTGTGTAGTCGACGATGAACGTCACCAGCTTGACGACGTCTGCCGCCGAAGCACCGACCGCCGCCAGGCGCTTCGCCATCGAAGCGTAGAGATTCCGACTTTGCTCTGCCAATGATTCCCCTTCCCCGATTTGACCAGAGATGTAGATCGTCTTGACGCCGTTGGCTTCTACGCTCACTGCCTGGCTGTAGCCGGCCGGCATGACTTCGTGGTGGACCTTGTCGAGTTGTGTGGTCACAGAGACTCCCGCGATGGCCGCAACGTGGCCGCTCGAGGGGAATCCTCGCGGGCGCTCGGCGGCGATCGGTTGTTGAAGATGCTGGCAGTGTAGCCGGGGGCCCTCAGGGCCCACCGGGTAGAGAAGGGAGCGCGCGTGCCTCTGTGAGCCAGAGACTCGCTCGCTCGAGGGTCGGGTCTAGCGAAACCGAACGTTCGAGGTGCTCGATCGCGGGCTCCCTCTGCCCACGGCCCAGAGCCACCGACCCCAGCCACATTTCAGCGCGGGCGGCGGCAGTGGCGGGCAACCCAGCGGCGAGCTGGCCTTCTAGAAGCGCCACGGCACGGTCGACCGCCCCCAGCAACAACAACATCTCGGTGGCCTGGACGCGCTCGTTCGGGTCCACCGGAGGCGCGATCTCGAGTGCCTCTCCCAGCGCGCCGACCGCCTGCTCACGGCGGCCGGCCTGCAGAAGCGCGATCGCTCTCGGCATGTAGGCACGTTTCTCTTCCGGGTCATCTTCGAGGACCCGGTCGAAACCCGCCGCGGCCTCGGCAAAACGCTCGGCCGCAAGATCGATCTGGGCCAACCGGAAGCGGGCGAGTGCGAACGACGGCGCGATCTCGAGCGCTTGTCGGTAAAGAGCGGTCGCTCGGTCGAGATTGCCGCGCGTGCGTTCGAGCTCGCCGAGATCGAAACGGTAAGCCGCAACCCCAGGTGCCAGCCGAACTGCCTCGCGGTAGTGGTGGTCCGCCTCGTCGAGCTCTCCGAGGTGCCAACGCACCGCGGCAAGGCTCTTGTGCACCACCGCGTCCTCGGGAGCCAACTCGAGGGCACGCTCGAGCTCGGCGAGCTCGCGCTCGCTGTCGCCATCGAAGTGCGCGACGGCAGCCCGCAGGAGATGCGGTGCCGCGCCCACCACACGATAGGAAAGGCTGGTCAGAACAGGGTCGGCACAACCTTGCCAGGTGGCCGCCGCAACCGCGACGCCACCGACCTCGACTTTCGAGAGCTCGCGCCGCGCACCTTCGATGTCGCCAGACTCGCGCAGGAGAAGCGCCAGCGCGTAGCGCGCCGCCGCTAGATCCTCTTCGATTGCCAGGGCCCGACGGTAGTGGTCGGCGGCGGTCGAATCGGCTAGAAGTCGCGCCGCTTCACCGCGGCCGTAGTGGGCCGCCGCGCAGCGTGGATCAGCCTGTGCCGCCTTCTCGAACAAGTCGTCGGCGTCCCGAGGCTCGGACTCCACTTCGAGAGCCAGGCGACCGCGGCGCAGGAGCGTCGGCGCGTCGGTGGGCGCGAGTGCCAGAGCTCGTGTGATCGCAGCAACTGCGTCGTGCGACTGGCCTCGCGCCTCGTAGACGTAGGCCAGGAGGTACCAGGAGCGAAACGAATCCTCGTCGAGGGCAGCCAGGAGCTCCAGAACCGCGCTCGCCGGGGCGAGAAAGTCGTAGCCGAGGTAGAGGTCCGCGAGCAGAGTGAGGGCGTCGAACAACACCTGGCGCGCGCCGTCGCTTTGCCCGTCGAGTCGCGACTCGCCCGCCTTCTCGAGCAGCAACGCCACTTCGCGCTGGGCATCACCGAGCTGCCTCTGGACGGCGGGGTCGAGCGCCCCGAGATCGACCTCGGGCAGTGTCCACTCGAGAGCGCTCTCGGTCGACGAGGAGGCGAGCAAGGCTCCCGTTTGCGCCAGCACGACAAGCATCGCCCACACCAGCGGCCTCTTCATGGCGAGGCTCCACCCGATGCCGATGTTGCCGCTGGCACGCCCTCACGCGCTCGACCTTCTCCTTCGATGACCGTCGTGTAACGACCGGCGGACACTTCGAAGCGCTCGCTCGTGCCCGACAACCACTCGACGAGAATCTGCACCCGACCAGAGGCCGATATCGCGGCACCGGGCAGGTATTCGAACAACGCCCGCGGGTCAGAGGCTGAGGCGTAACTGCCGTTGCTCGCCGGGCGGCGCCAGAAGAGGGGAGCGTGCGCGCCAGCCTCGCCAGGCGGCCCGAGAACAGCCACGCGGGCTCCTTCGGCGAGGCGAGTCAGACCAGTCGACACCTCGATGCGTGGTTCGATGCCCACCCAGGTAGCAACACGCGGTTGCGTACTGACGAGCAACTGCAGCGGCGCTTCGATATTGCTGATCACCACCTCGAGATCGCCGTCAGAGTCGAGGTCACCCACCGCAAGGCCGCGCGACGTGTCGCGGCGCTCGAAGGCCGCCCCGAGGCGATCGGTGATGTCGTCGAAACGACCCGGAGCCGTCTGGCGGTAGCCCAGATTGCGCTGGCCGAGAGCGAAGTCTTCTCCACGCTTCTGCTCGGGGGTATGCACGGCACCGTTGACCGCCAACAAGTCGAGTAGACCGTCGCGGTCGAGGTCCAGCCAGGTGGTCCCGAAGCCGGTGAAGGGAACGCTCGTGGAGCCCAGCCCGGAACTGCCGGTGGCGTCCTCGAAGAAGCCCTCGCCCTGGTTGCGATAGAGGGTGTTGGTTTCGCCATCGAGATGGGTCAAGAAGAGATCGATGCGGCCGTCAGAATCGAAGTCGCCGGCCGCTACTCCCATGCTCGCCTCGGGTCGTCCGAGCCGATTGACCGCGGTGCCAGCAAGCAAGGCCTCGTCGCGAAACGTCCCGTCACCCTGGTTGAACCACAACCGGTTCGCCATGCCGTCGTTGGCGACATACAGGTCGAGCAAACCGTCACTGTTGAAGTCCGCCGCGACCGCACCAAGGGCGGCGCCAGGAACGCCGAGGCCGGCGACCTCGGTTCGATCTTCGAAACGTCCGTTGCCGAGGTTGCGGTAGAGGCGATCGACGCTCGGCTCGTAAGAGAGTGGACCGCAGTAGTCGCGCGCTCCAGCCAGGGTGCGACACTCCTTGTTGATCGCCAAGGAGTACTCGACGTAGTTGCCGACAAAGAGATCGAGCCAGCCGTCGTTGTCGTAGTCGAGAAACACCGCCGGCACGCTCCACTTCGGGTCGTCGACACCGGCCGATCCAGCGACCTCGGCAAAGGTGCCGCTGCCGTCGTTTCGCCACAGGGCATTGCGCCCGAAGCGTGTGACATAGGCATCGAGATCACCGTCGTTGTCGTAGTCGCCGACGGCGATGCCATGGCCATAGCCACTCCCGTCAGCGGGCAGTGCACTCTCGATGCGCCGGAAGTTCAACTCGGTGCTCTCCGCGCTCGTCTGGTTGCGGAAGATGACATCTCCCGGAGCAGCGGTGTCGGGCGTCGCCTCTCCCAGCGAACTGCCCTGGACCAACCAGAGGTCGAGGTCTCCGTCGCCATCCTGGTCAAACAGAGCGACGCCGCCACCGACCATCTCGGGCATGTACATGCGCCCGGTCATACCGTTCTGGTAGACGAAGTCGACCCCGAGCGCTGCGGCTCGATCGACCAGAACGATCGCATCTTCGTTCTCCGTAGCGGACAACCCGCTCGCCCAGGAGAGAACGATCAGGGAAAGGGTGATCACAGACCGGGTCATGAGCCGGCTCGCTGCCCGGGTGCGGCATGTAGAAGCACGACGATCTCCTCACCGCTTTCGAACACCCATGCCTGACGTTTGCGGTAGGCATCGAGCCGGCGGCTGGCAACGCCGCCGGGAGCCCCGACGGCAGCGGCCTGTAGATCTTCGGCATCGCCCCAGCGCGCCAACTCCGCCAGCGCCATCGCGGCGGTCTCCTGCCGCGCCGAGGAGTCGCCAATCGAACGCAGGCGTTGAATCAATTCGTATGCCAACGCTCCGTTCCGGTCGTTGGTGTCGGGCGCACTGGCGAGCAGGCGTGCGAGGGCATGAGCGAACCGTTCGTCGCGTGGGAAAACCTGCAGTGCCTCGCGGAGCCGCTCACGGGCGAGATGATAGTCAGCGGCGAGCAGGCGGGCCGTGATTTCGCCGCGCCAGGCGTCGGCGGCACGCGGTGTGACTTCGACGATGCGCGCGTAGGCAGTTGCCGCGTCCGCGTAGCGCCCGACATGACCCAACAGCGAAGCGCGAAGCGAAAGCGCCTGCATGACGGACTCGACGTTCTCCCCATCCTTCGTTGTATCGGCATTCGCCGAGAGCGCCTCTTCGAGGGTCAAGAGAGCATCTTCGAAGCGCGCGCTTTCAACCTCGACCCGTGCCGCTCTGACAGCGAGCGCCAGGGCATCTCCTGAATCTCCGGGAGGCGTACCAGCCGCTGCGGCACGCTCCCTCTGCGCTTCCTCCTCCCTTCCGAAGCGTGCGAGTGCCGCAGCGTAGGCCAAACGCAAGTCGGGGTCTCTTGGTTCGGCAGCCAGCGCTCGCTCGAAGTCACGCAACGCCAGGTCCCGAGCGCGGCGAGCGTCATGCGGCGCCCCGTTCGACGCGGCGTTGATCGATTGGTTGACGCGCGCCGTGGCGCGTTTCTCGAGCAGCGCCGCGTTGTCGGGCTGGCGCACCAGCAGATCATCGTAGTGCCCAATCGCAGCTGCCCATTCCTTCTGCCGCGAGAGAGCGTTGGCCAGGAGTAGCGCGACGTCCGCTCGCTCGGGGTCGAGAGCGAGCGACCGCTCGAACCATGGAATCGCCTCCTGGTCGCGCTTCTCGAGCACATGGTTCTCGGCAATCAAACGATGAATCTCGGCCTGCTGCCTGCTCTGTCGCGCCGGGTCATCGACCCTGGCACGCTCGAGAGACTCCTCGAGGACTGCCATCGACCCAGCCCGGTCGCCGAGCTCGTGCAGACTGAACGCCAGCCCTCGCCAGGCCACGAAGTCGGTGGAGTCATGATCGAGCGCGCGACGGTAGAAGTCGGCCGCCATGTCGTAGCGCTCGTTTTCCATCGCCTGTCCCGCCTGGGCGAGGTAGTAGCCGGCACTCCGCCCCAGGGTGGCGACCGGGGCCAGCAGCGGGTCGTCGATGGGCACTTGGATGTCGCCGCGACGCGCGAGGTGGAACTGGGCGCGCTCGGAGTCGCCGAGGCGGCGATGTGCCTGACCGAGGGCATAGTGAAGCCAGTTGGCTTCGGGTGCGAGCTCGAGGGCGCGTCCGAAGAGGGCCACCGCCTCCTCCGGCTGGTCGCGGGCGGAGAGAACCCGGCCGAGCCCGGCGAGCACTGCCGCGTTCTCGGGCCCCTCAAGGGCGAGCTCACGGTAGAGCGCTTCGGCGCGCTCCATCTCGCCGCGTTCCAGTCTCACTGCCGCGACCCGCAGGCGCGTCAATCGGTTTTCCGGTGAATGTTCGAGTGCTCGATCGAACGACTCGAGGGCGACTTCGGTTTGCCCCTGCATACTGGCCAGGTAGCCGAGCAGGTACGGCCAGCGCGAGTCGCGCGGCAGCAACCGCTCAGCGTTTGCAAAGCAGACCTCGGCCGGGCCGAAGAACTCGTAGGCAAGGAGAGTGACGCCGGCGCGCCCGAAGGCCTCTGCCAGACGCTCTCGCTCAGGCGGAGGACTCTCTTGGCCTAGCTGCTCGAGCTCGGTTTGCAGCACCTCGACCTGCTGACGCACTTCTTCGCCGGCGCGCTCGAGGGCTGGCCAGGGAACCACCTCGAGATCAAACGACGCCGCACTCGCCCGACTCTCTTCCTGTTCTCCGAAACGACAGCCGAGCACCAGCAGCACGAGAGCCAGAAGCAGGAGAGGCTGAACCGAAACACCCAGCGGGCGACCTCGGAGAGAGCGGCGCAAGAAGCGAGCAGGGTTCATGACGACTCAGCTCCTTCGCCACGCTGCAGCGTGTGGTACGTGCCAGGTTCGAGCCCGCTCCAGCTCTCGCGGGTACCGTCTGCCCAACGAACGGTCACGCTGTGCCCACCGGCCGGCGGCTTGCTCGAACCGAGCCCGAAAAGGATCCGCTCGTCACTCGCCGACGCGAAGCTGCCCTCGACCCGCACGCGGCGGGTCTGTGGCTCGCGCGCCGAGACGAGCGTCGCGCGGGCACCGATCGCTGCCATCCCTGGAGAGTGCGCGTCGCCAGCGGACTCAATGAGGGCGACCCCGAGCCAGTTGTCGCTCTTCGCCGCCTGGCCCATCAGTAGGCGGGCCGCTCCGCCGTTGTTCGAGATGAGAAGGTCGAGGTCGCCGTCGTTGTCGAGATCACCGACTGCCAGGCCGCGACTGACTTCTGACGCTGCGAACGCCGGGCCGGCCTGGGCCGGCGGCACGACCTCGAAACGCTGGCCGCCCTCGTTGCGCAGTAACCGGTTGGGTTCGTGAAAGGGGAACTCGTCTCCCCGGCGGACGAGCTCTTCGAGCCTGCGTACGGCGCCCGAGACGGTCACCAGGTCGAGCCATCCGTCGAGATCGAAGTCCACGAAGGCGGTCCCGAACGAAGTCTGCAGGCGGCTGGGGGCGGCGAGACCAAAACTCTCGGTCCGGTCCAGGAAGCCACCGCGGCCGTCGCTCAAGTAGAGTGTGTCGGTTTCGCTGATCAAGTGGGTCATGAAGAGGTCGAGGTCACCGTCGCCATCGACGTCGCCGGCATCAACTCCCATACTGGCCTCAGAACGACCCGAAGCGTTCAGCGCAACGCCAGCCATGAGGCCGGTTTCTTCGAAGCTCCCGTCGCTTTGGTTCCGCCACAGGTGGTTCTCGCGGCCATCGTTGGCGACATAGAGGTCGAGCGCACCGTCTTCGTCCACATCCAGAAGCAGCACGCCAAGCGCTGGGCCCGCTTGCTCCGAAAGACCGGCGGCGGCCGACACATCGACGAAGCCAAGCTCACCGTCGTTTCTGAACAGGCGGTCCGGAAGGGGTTGAAAGCTCTCCGGCCCGCAGTAGTCGATTGAGCCAGCAAAGTCCCGACACACCGGCAGCGGCGCACCGGGTTCGGGCTGATCGAGGTAGTTGCCGACGTAGAGATCAAGGTCGCGATCGCCGTCGAAGTCGAAGAACGCAGCGGGCACACTCCAGCGCGGTTCAGCGGTCCCGCTGGCATCGGTGATGTCTTCGAAGGTTCCATCACCGAGGTTGCGCAGCATCTGGTTGTCGCGAAGGGCGGTCACGTAGAGGTCAGGCCAGCCATCGGCATCGATATCGCCAACGGCGACGGCCATCCCATAGCCGGAGCCGAGATCGCCGGAGTGCGTCGTGACGTCGGTGAAGCGCAGAGCTCCCGCGCCGTCGCTGTCGTTGCGATACAGGCGATCGTTCGAAGCCTGCGGGTCGGTGCCGTTCTGCCCTCGCCGGTCGAACAACGGCCCACCCTGCACCAGGTAGACATCGAGGTCGCCGTCGCGATCGAAATCGAAGAGCGCCAGACCGGAGCCACTGACCTCAGCCATGTTCCAGGCACCCGCAACACCATTGTCATGCACGAAGTCAAGACCAGCCTCGGCCGTCTGGTCGACGAACCACGCTGAGCTGGCAGCGCCGTCGTCCGAGACTGGCGTACCGGCGCCGGCAGATGACGCTTCATCAGCTGCCTTGCCGACACAGCCGACCGCCCCCAGCACGACGAGAGCCAGCAGCAGACTTCGAGAGGGAGAATGCCCTGTCATCATCGCGCACCAGCCCTTTCGGAGCTGCGCTCGACGACGCTGTAGACACCCATCGGTGGGGCCTCGAAGTCTTCGACCGAACCATCTGCCCAGCGAACCCGAAGACCGGTTGGAGCTTTGCCACCGGGAACTGCAAAACTGATGCGAGGATCGCCTGCCGAGGCGTAGCTGCCGTCAATGCGCACCCGCCGCCAGCCGAGCGGCTCTTCGGCGGAAAGGAGTGTTGCCATCGCGCCGTGTGCCGCACTGGCAACGCCGGCGGGAGAGCGTTCGCGAAGCTCGACACCGAGCCACTGCTCAGACTTGACGCGATTGCGCAGGACCTCGAGGGGGCCGTGATTGTTGGTCACCACCAGGTCGATCGCACCATCGTTATCGAGGTCGCCGGCGGCCACCCCACGACTGACGCGGGAACGCTCGAGGAGCTTGGCGTCCCACGAGGCGTCGGGCTCGACGAGCTCGAAGCGCGGCGCGCGACCGGAGTCGTCGCCGGTGTTTCGAAACCACTGGTTGGGCTGGTGAAGCGGGAAGGGATCGCCGGCGCGCTCGAGGGCCGGCAGTTTGGCGATCGCCCCGCTGGCGGTGAACAGGTCGAGGTCACCGTCGAGATCGAAGTCGAGCCAGACACTGCCGAACGACGTCACGTTGCGGCTCCCCGCTGCCAGCCCGAGGGTTTCGGTCGCGTCTTCGAAGCCCATCTCACCGTCGTTGCGGTAGTACGTGTTGCTTTCGCGATCGAGGTGGGTCATGACCAGATCGAGATCACCGTCGAGATCGAGGTCGGCGGCATCGACCCCCATGCTGCCCTCAGCCTCGCCCGCATAGTTGAGCGCCGCACCCGACAGGAGGGCAACGTTTAAGAAGCCGCGCCCGATGCCTTCGATCTCGATGTTGCGCCACAACACGTTGGGCTCGGCATCGTGAGCCACGTAGAGGTCCAGCCAGCCGTCGAGATCGAAATCGGCGGCGAGGGCGCCGAGTACCGGGCCCTCGAGCGCGCCAATACCCGTCGTTTCGGAAACGTCTTCGAAAGAACCGTCGCCGCGGTTGCGAAACAGACGGTCTGGTTGATAGCGAAAGCTGCCCGGACCGCAGTAGTCGAGCGCCCCGGTGCGTGATTGACACCGCGGCGGATTGGTCTCCGGGTAGGTGACGTAGTTGCCCACAAAGAGATCGAGCCAGCCATCGCCGTCGTAGTCAAAGAAGCTCGCCGGAACCGAGAAACCACTCTCTCCGGTGCCCGAAGAGGTCGTCACGTCACGAAACACACCACCGTCGTTTCCGAGAAGAGTGTTCTGGCCGACTGCGGTGACATAGAGATCTGGATCACCGTCGCCGTCGAAGTCACCGCTGGCAACACCGATGCCGTAGCCGGGAAGCTCCGGAATGGCGTCGGGAACCAGTTCGAAGGCGAGCCTGGTCGACTGACCATCGTGCGCACGTTCGCTCGCCAGATTGCGGTAGAGCACCGACCGTCCGATGCTCTGGACAACGAAGAGATCCAGATCTCCGTCCAGTTCGATGTCGAGCAGCGCCGCCCCACTACCGAAGATCTCGAACATGTGGTCGTCGCCAGAACGGCCGCCGCGATGCTCGAACTCGAGACCAGCCGTGCGCGTCACGTCTTCAAAACCGCGGCCGCCGACCGTCGCGACGCCATCGGTGACCCGGTCGGCCTTGTCGACGTGCGGCTCCGCCGCCGACCTCCCACAGGCGCTGGCAGAGAGAGCGACCAGCGCGAGCGCGAGGCCATGAGCCAAGCGCACAGTAGCGCCGCTAGCGCGCCACATTTCCAGAGATGGGAGAGTTCGCAAGATCGCCTCTTCTAGATTCGCTCGTAACTACGGCTTCGGCGCTGTGTGAACTGAACGCGTTCGCTCAACTGGGCAAGCGCCCTCGGCCGGTCGCCTTTTCTGAAGTCGCTGTCGAAACGCCTTTCGCGACTGGTCCCTGCAACCTTCCTTCCAGCGCTACTTCCCAGATACAGACGATACGAACCCCGCCCCCAGACGTTCAAACCTACGACCGCCATTCGTCCCGGGACAGAAGGGTCCGTCGGCTTGAATCACGGTGCGGAGCGTTGAACCCTCGCATCCCACATTCGTCCCTTCTCGACTCTCGATCGCGACGGGGACCACAAAAACCTCTCGCTTTGTCCCGGCCTTCTCGCCGGCCATCCCTTTCAACAAAGTACTCGGTCACAGAATCTGCTTGTCTCGGAATGGCTTTCTGGCCGTTCGTCACTGCCAACGAACCAACCGAACCTCGCCATCCTGGCCCTTCTCGCGGCGCGTGGAACCGTCCTTGAAACGCAAAGACAGCAAGCTGGTTCCCCCGAGTCGACCGTCATTGGCAGCGCGCCGGTGACCTCTGAGGGAGCCCGAACGACCACCCCTACTTCGGGAGAAGGAAGTACCCCACGATGAACGGAACGAAAGCTTTCGTCCTCCTGGCGCTTGCAGCCATGCTGCTCGTGTCGCTGCCCGTTTCGGCTCAGGTGCCGACCGGGACAGTCACTGGCAAGGTTGCCGACGCGAGCGGTGACGCTCTGCCCGGCGTCCTGATCACTGCCGAGTCTGATGCCCTTCAAGGCACTCGCACCGCGACGTCTGACGTCAACGGCAACTACAAACTAGGCTTCCTGCCTGCGGGTCTCTATGAGCTGACCTACGGCCTCGATGGCTTCGGGACGGCGACCAAGACGGTTCGCGTTAGCGCCGCCCAGGCACCGCGCGTCGACACCGTCGTGCTCCAGCTTGCCGACGTCACGGAAGAAATCCTCGTCACGTCGAGTCTCGACACGGTCTCTGACCGCGGCGCCGTCGCGACAACCGTCGGCCAGGACGAGCTCGAGAAGCTCCCCGTCGCCCGCAACATCACCCAGGCTGTCGATCTGGTTCCCGGCGTCCATCGCTCCGGTCCGACCCGTAGTGGTAGCCGTGAAGGCAACGTTTCGATCTCGGGCGCCATGTCCTTCGAGAACCTGTGGACGGTCAACGGCGTCGTCGTCAATGAGAACCTGCGCGGCCAACCGCTCGACCTTTTCATTGAAGACGCGATCCAGGAAACCACCACCCAGACGGGTGGTATCTCGGCCGAGTTCGGTCGTTTCACCGGCGGTGTGGTCAACGTGCTCACCAAGTCCGGTAGCAACGAGTTCCACGGTGGCCTGCGCGTCAACCTCGCCAACCAGGACTGGGAAGAGCCCACCGAGTTGACAGCGTCACAGGAAGACCAGGTCAACGACACCTATGAGGCCACCCTCGGCGGCAAGCTGATGACGGACAAGCTGTGGTTCTTCCTGGCGGGACGCGATTTCGATCGCGCCACCCAGGCCACCACCGCACGCACCCTGATTCCCTTCGATGAGACCCGCGCTCAGACGCGCATCGAGGGCAAGTTGACCGCCAACATCACCGAGAGCCACAACTTCGTCGCTTCGTATTTCGACATCGACGACACCGCGACCGGCGACACCTTCGGTGACGTTCTCGAGATCTCGGCGCTCTCCAACCGCCAGGATCCGCAGGAGCTGTTCGCGTTGCACTACAGCGGCGTATACGGCACCAACTGGTACGTTGAAGCGCAGTACTCCGAACGCCAGCTGATGAACGCCATCGGCAGCGGCGGCCCGCGCGACATCATCCGCGGTGCCACCTGGGAGACGGTCATCGACGACTCGACCTTCGGCTCGCCGCCGTTCTGCGGTGAGTGCGAAGACGAAGAGCGCAGCAACGAGAACGCTCTGGTCAAGGCGTCGTACTTCTTGTCGACCAACAGCGCCGGCACCCACGACATTTCGTTCGGCTACGACACCTTCTCGGACATCGCGTTCGACGTAAACCATCAGGCTGGCAACGACTTCCGCCTGGCAGCGGACGACGTGATCATCGACGGTCAGAACGCCTATCCGGTGCTCGACCCAGTCAATGGGTCGGCCTGGGCGGCCGTGTGGCCGGTCTTTGGTCTCGACCGCGTGCAGAAGACCGACTTCGAAACCAACTCCTTCTTCGTCAACGATCGCTGGCAGCTCAACGACAAGTGGAGCTTCAACGTTGGTGTTCGCTACGACGAGAACGACGGCATCGATGCCGGCGGCGCCAAGATCTCCGACGACAACAAGATCTCGCCGCGCCTCGGCCTGACCTTCGACGTCAAAGGTGACGGCGACATGCTGGTCAACGCGAGCTACGGCTCCTACGTTGCCGCACTTGCCAACAACCGCGCCGACGCGACCGCCACGGGCGGCGCCATCGGCCGTGCGATCCTTTTCTACGGTGGTGACCCGATCAACACCGACCCGAACTGCGTCGCGCGCGGTGATTGCATCACGACGGATCAGGCGACCGAGATGGTGATGAACTGGTGGCTCGAAACCACCGGCTTCAACCCGATCACGGACCCGCCGGAGAACATCGCCAGCATTCCTGGCGCCCAGTTCTTGACCATTCCGGGCACCGAGAGCAACACCGTCATCCGTGAAAGCCTGAAGTCTCCGTCTGTCGACGAGTACACCATTGGCCTCACCAAGCGCCTCGGTAACCGCGGTTCGATCCGTGCCGACGTGGTGTACAAAGACTGGACCGACTTCTACTCCGATCGCGTGACCCAACAGACCGGGCAGGTCTTGATTCAGGGCAACCCGTTCGACCTGACCGAGGTCGGCAACTTCGGTAACGACACCATCGAGCGCACCTACACTGGCCTGCACTTGAACTTCCGCTATCGTCCGCTGGATCGCCTGAACGTCGCAGTGGCCTACGCCCTGTCGGAGCTCGAAGGCAACATCAACGGTGAGACCCGGGCCTCTGGTCCGGTGACTCTGTCGCCGCAGGTCTATCCGGAGCTCAAGGGCTTCTCCCAGTACGCACCGATTGGTGCACTGGGAGCGGACCAGACCCACAAGTTCCGCGGTTGGGCGATCTACGACATTCTGCAGGGCAGGCGCCACAACCTTTCTGTGTCCTGGCTGCAGCGCTTCAATTCGGGCACGCCGTACGGCGCTCTCGGTGCGGTCGACGCGCGGCCGTTCGCGGATGTTTCTTCGTACATCACACCGGCCCCGCAGGTGAGCTACTACTTCACCGACCGTGACGCCTTCCACACCGAAGATGTCACCCAGTCCGACCTCTCGTTCAACTACACATTCCGCTTCAGTGACCGCTTCGAGGTCTACATCCAGCCGGAAGTCTTGAACGTGTTTGACGAACAGGCGGTGATCGACGTCGATACGGTTGTCCAGGATGCGGTCAGCGACGGTGGTGCTTTCTCCACCTTCGACCCGTTCACCGAAACCCCGGTCCAGGGGACCCACTGGGCCCTCGGCGACAACTTCGGTCAGCCGATCGACGAGAACGACTTCCAGACGCCGCGGATCTACCGCTTCTCGGTCGGGTTCCGTTTCTAGGAACCTCTAGTCGTTCGCGAAGATGCCCCGGCCCTCCAAGGGTCGGGGCGCTTTCTTTTGCGCTTTCGCCAGCGAAGCCTCAGGTCGTGGGCAGGCGAAACCAGAAGGCGGCTCCCTGCCCCTCTTCACTGGCAACGCCAATCGAGCCTTCGTGCAGATCGATGATCTTGCTGGCGATGGCGAGCCCCAGGCCACAGGCACGCCCCTGGGTGCGGCGCTCGCTTCGATCCTTGCGGTCGCTCCACAGTCGCTCGAACACGTGGGGTAGTTCATCGGCCGGGATGCCACAGCCTTCGTCCTGGACCTTGACCTCGACCTCACCCTCGCGCTGATTGACGGACAGCGCTACCGAACCACCTGGTGGTGAGTGCCTGATCGCGTTGTCGAGCAGGTTCTCGAGGACGCGCTCGAGCAAACGAACATCTCCGAGAACCCATGGAACCCCGGACCGAAGCTCGCTCTCGAGCACGACGCCAGACTGTTCAGCGCGCAGGCGGACCTTCTGCTCGACGTCCTGGACGAGCTCTGAGAGCAACAGCGGCTCGCGTACGAACGGCTCGTCGCCTGACTCCAGCGTGGCGAGTTCGAACAGCTCGCGCACAAGAGTCGACAGGCGTTCACCCTGCGAGGCTGCCATCTCGAGCCACTCGCCGCGTTCTTCGGCCGAAAGGCGATCCCACTTGACGCGCAGGGTCTCGAGCGAACCCTGCAATGAAGCGAGCGGCGTGCGTAAGTCGTGAGACACGTTGGCGACCAGTTCGCGGCGCCGTCGGTCAGCCTCGTTGAGAGCAGCCAGTTGTTCGTCGACGCGCAAAGCGAGGCGACGGAATGAGTCACCGAGACGATCGACCTCGTCGGCTCTCTTCGAGCCCTTCTGCCAGCCGGCGAAGGCAGAGGAGTCGGGGTGCGGCTCCTGCCCGAGGTGGTACGCATCGGCAGCATCGGTGAGCCTCGCGATTCGCCTTGTCCAGCCACGAGTCAAGAGCCACGCCAGGATAAAGGCAAGAAAGAAGGCTCCCAACAGGGTCGCCGTTCCGAGGCGCGAGAGAAAACCGCCGAGCAGCGCCTGCCTGGCGCTGTCCCAGGTCTCGCCAGCGAGAACGACATAGAGGTAGCCGTCGACCTCGCCGTTCTCGCCGGTGACCGGCGCGGCCGAGAAGACCTTGCGGCGTTCGGGGTGTCGCGGATCATCGCCGCGCAGGGGAAGGCGCTCGCCGGAGAGAAAACGATGAACCGGCGCGAGATCGACTGACTCGCTCTCGACCGCGCCTTCAGGGGCCGAGAACGAAAGAATGTTGCCCGTCGTGTCGAGGAGGTAGCACTCAATGCGCGGGTTGACCACCATCAGAGTGTGGAAAACGTGTTCGAGGGCGACGGGATCGATCTCGCCACCGGGAAGAAGATGGGCTTCTTTGACTAGATGCTCGGCGAGCTCGATGTTGAGTCTTTGCTCGAGCTCCTCGCCGTGCAACCGGGTCAGCCACACGTGTAGCGCCAACACCACCACGCCGACAGCTGCAAAAAGGACGAACAGCCAAGTCGCGGCACGGCGGTCCAACCTCACGGAGCATCCTCCGAAGCCGGCACGCCGGCCGGGTCGAGTTTGTAGCCCACTCCCCAGACCGTGAGCACGATCTCTGGCTTGGATGACTCGGTTTCGATCTTGGCGCGCAGGCGGTTGATGTGTGAGTTCACGGTGTGCTCGTAGCCATCGTGTTTGTAACCCCAGACCGCGTCGAGCAGCTCGGCGCGGCGGAAGACTCTTCCTGGATAGCGCGCGAAGTGGGCCAGGAGGTCGAACTCGCGTGCCGTGAGCTCGACCGCCTGGCCACGCAAGGTGACCGACCGCGTCTCTTGATCGACGAGCAAACCACCGAGTTGGAGTTTCTCGAGTTTGTCGCCGCTCAGGGCTTCGCCGCGCCTGAAGATCGCCTTGACGCGCGCGACCAACTCGAGAATGCTGAACGGTTTGGTGACGTAGTCGTCGGCGCCGCTCTCGAGCCCGAGAATGCGATCGAGCTCTGCCGAGCGGGCCGTCAGCATCAAGATGGCTGTGTAGTCGGCCTGCTCTTGCTCTCTCACCGCACGGCAGATCTCCAGGCCGTCGAGATCGGGCAGCATCCAATCGAGAATCAAGAGGTCCCAGGAACCGGCCCCGGTCGCCAGTTCGCGGCCGAGGCGCCCGGTGGTCGCGACCGTCAGGTGACAGTTGAGGTCGCGCAGGTGAGTCTCGACGAGTCGGGCGATGTCTGGGTCGTCCTCGACCAGGAGCACCTTTCGTTGGCCGCGTGCGTCGTTCATTGGAGGCTCAGTCTTCTCGATCGGGGTCGCTGTTCGGGGTTGCCGGTTGTGGGCTGGACAGGTGGCGGACGCGTCGAGGGTTCAGGATGAATGCTAGTTCCGCGAAGATCACGATTTCATCCCGCCTTGGTTGCTCAGGTGCTCTGGCCCTTGCGAGTGGCGATTGATCATTGAAAACGGGCTTTTCGTCCCGTGATCGTAGTGATCCCGGGTACTGCACTGAAACCATCGAGGCATGCGTCTCGCTCAACTCGACTCTCTCCCTTCCAGCGGCAGGCGGCCTGCCCTCTCGACCGTCCTCTGCATCCTCTGCGTCTTCATCCTGGCGCCTGCCTGGGGGTCGTCGGTCGCCGCCCAGACGGTGGGGCGTCTTCAGGTCGACGTTCGCGACTCGGCCAACGAGCCGATCGCTGATGCCAGTCTCTCTCTACGTTCGGACGACAGCAAGCAGATCAGTCTCGAGGCGACCAGCAACCAGAAGGGGCGCGCCCTGTTCACGTTGCGCGACGCGACGCTGCACTACCGGTTGCACGTCGAAGCAGATGGCTACGGCCCGGCAGACACCGAGGTCGACCCCAAAGTCGGCACGATCACCAGGCTCTCCGTCAGCCTGTTCGCCGACCAGGCGCTGCCCGCGGTCGGCGGGTCGGGTAGCGGCGCTTTCTCCGACGCGGTGGTCACCGACACAGATGCCGAGCCCGGGCCGCAATGGACAGACGCCGAGCGGCTGCACAATCAAGGCGTCGAGGCACTGCGCACCGGCCACAACGAGGAGGCGGCGGGGCTGTTCGAACAAGCCGTGCAAACGGATCCGCAGCTGGCCACTTCGTGGTCCGCTCTGGCCGGCGTGCGTCTCTTGAACGGCGACTCGGCCGGCGCCGTCGAGGCTGCCACCGCTTTGCTCGGCCTTGCACCAGACAGCCCGCGCGCCTGGGGGATTCTCTACGACGCGCACCAGCGCCTGGGCAACAAGTCCGAAGCCAACGAAGCGCGTCGTCGACTGGAGGCGATGGGCTCTGGCAGTGATCGAGCCGCACTGCTCTACAACCAGGGAACCGAGGCGTGGCGCGTTGGAGACCTGGTCGGTGCCGCCAGTGCCTTCGAGAGTGCTCTCGAAGAAGACGCCAACCTGGCGCCCGCCATCTTCGGCCTCGCCCGCGTCGACCTACGCCGCGAACGCCACGCCGAGGCCCTCGCCCATACCGAGCGCTTGCACGTCCTCGAACCAGATCACACCGGCGGCCTGCGGGTGCGCTGGGAGGCGCTCAACGCTCTCGGTCGAACCGCTGAAGCCCAAACGACCTACGATCGCCTGGCCGAACTCGACCCGGGGACCCTCCAGATCGAAGCGCAAGAGAGCCTACGCACCGGCAAACAGCTCTTCGACGCCAACAAACTCGCCGCCGCGAACGGCCACTTCGAAAAGGCCCTGCGCCTCGATCCCGACCTGGCCGAAGCCCATTGGTTCCTCGGCCTCATCGCCGTCAACGCCGACGACTCAGCCAGCGCCCGCAAGCACCTCGAAGCCTTCCTCACCGCCGCCCCACTCTCCGAGAACGCCGCAGTAGCCCGTCAGATGCTCGAACACCTCTAAGCCCGGGCAATTCCCGGGCGCTTCCCGGGCGCTTCCCGGGCGTTTCCCGGGCGTTTCCCGGGCAAATGACTGGGGTGATTCTTGGGAATCTCGGGCCAGATCGCGAGAAACGCGCCACTTGTAAGGTTTCCGTCCCGACACTGCGTCTTAAGGGGTATGTCTAAGCGGAGAATCGTCATCCCAGGTATCCCCCACCACGTGGTTCAGCGTGGTGTACGAAGGCAGGAAGTTTTCTTTCAACCAGGAGATCAGGAGGTCTTCCTACAGATGCTGGAGACCGCGGCCAAGAGGTTCGGCGTATCCATGTGGGCCTACTGCCTCATGCCGAATCACATTCATCTGGTCGCCGTACCGGAAGAGCCGCACTCGCTCGGGTACACGTTCGGTGTCGCAGAAGCGCGCTACTCGCGCTTCATCAATCAACGTCAGGGTTGCACTGGACACCTTTGGCAGGCGAGGTTCTTCTCGGCGCCACTGGATGCCCAGCATGCCTACAACGCGTGTCGCTACACGCTGCTCAATCCCGTCCGTGCAGGTCTCGTCGCCACTGCAGAGGAATGGGAGCACTCGAGTGCCCGCCAGCACCTCGGCGAGGAAACCCCACGGACCTTTCTCGACCTTCGCGCCCTCGATCGCCACGTTTCGGCTTGGTGCGACTTTCTGGGGCCACGGGAGAACGAAACAGACTTCGCGACCAAGCTCAGGTATGCCACGGCAACCGGGCAAGCGCTGGGAAGCGGTGCGTTCACGAAGGCTGTAGCAGACCGATGGGGTGAAGTCGCTGGCGACGAGTCGGGTTCGGAACAACCGGTGGTCGCCACCATCGAGGAAGCTCAGCATGATGCAAACGAGCACACTCCGCCAAACCTCGAGGTGTCGCGACGCAACGTCGACGCCTAGACGCGCGGGAGGGCGCCCGGGCGCTTCCCGGGCAATTCCCGGGCGCTTCCCGGGCGCTTCCCGGGCGTTTCCCGGGCGTTTCCCGGGCAAATGACTGGGGTGATTCTTGGGAATCTCGGGTCAGGGTTCAACGGCCTTGTAGATGCCGTAGAACTGCTCGGTCCAGCTCTTGCCACCGTCGGTGGTGGCGCGCCATTCCTGGGTGACGCTGCCGTCCTCCTGCGGGGTCCAGCGGATTTCGTGGACGACGGCTCCACCGTCGCGGCCGGTTGTTTCCATGCCCATGACCATGACGCCGTCCTCGAGACCGCCGATGAGATCGAGTCGACCGCCGGTGCCGTCGACCCAACTCTGGCGCCACTTGCCGTCGCGACGCCAGTACATGTTGAAGCTTTTGCCGATCGAGCCACCCGCCCCGCGCCAGTTCTCTTCGAGAACGCAGCCGTTGAGTGACTTGGTGATCGTGTTGTCGCCGGCATGGGAACCGTCACGGCTCTCGACCCGCCACTCGCCGATCCAGAAATCGAACTGGCGATGTTCGTCTGCCGTGCAGTCGGGGCGCGCGCGCGCCGGGGCCCCTTCCTGGGCGGCCAGTGGTGAGGAACTGAAAAGGAGGAGGGCAATGGCCCCGAGGGACAGGAGGAAGAGACGGGTCACCTGATGTTTCATGCGGCCAGAACTCCTTTTGGTCGGCGGGCGGTCGCGAGCGCTGGCAAGCTACCACCGGCTGCCGGGCCGCGGATTCCCGATTGTGGTTGGTTCCAGACCGGGACCGAGAATTGGCCCCGTCGGCCCCTCTGCCTCTTGAGCGACGCCCTCTGAGCGACGAAGTGCCAACGGTTGACCGAATCGTCAACGGAAGGTCGTGCGCCTCGGGAGCGCTCAGTTCGAGCCTAGGACCCAAATGCGGTCGCCGGACCGCGACTGACCGGAAAGAACGAGTTCCGGGTTGCCATCGCCGTCGAGATCCAACCATTGCGGGTCGGTCCAACGAACCTTCTCGGCCTCGGAGTCGCGATCGGCCGCCTGCGCGACGTCCTCTGTGTCTTCATCGACCTCGTTCGAAGAGGAACCACTGGCCCCCTCCGAGTCAACCGACACCGAAATCGCCAGCGACTCACGCGGCGCCGCGCGCTCGAGTTGCATACTTTCAGTGGGAGCCGCTAGAAAAACGCCGCCCTTCCTTCCACCGTTGCCGGCATGAATCGCCAGGCGGTCCGAGACGAGAGCGAGGTCTAAGAGACCGTCGCCGGTTACATCACGGCCCCAAACCCAGTCTGCGAACGGCGGCTCGGGAAACAGAACGCGACGGCTACGGTCGTTTGCGAACGAACCGTGTCCCGTTCCGCGAACCATCTCGACCTGGAGTTTCTTGCCGGAGAACCCCTCGCGCTGAAACAAGAGGAGGTCAACGAACCCGTCACCGTCCAGGTCGGCAAGCTCCGAGCCGAGGTCTTGCCAAAGTCGGCTGATGGTTTCCACCGCCACCACGCTACGGTTGCCCTGACGGGTTCGGTCTGGACGGAGAGGATAGAGGCGCACCTTCTTGCGCTCGAATATCCCTACTTTGTCCGAGCGCAGCGCATGCACCAGCAACATCGGCTCCCCGCCAACACGCACCGCACGACCGTAGACCGGCCGCTCGGCGCCCGGTGTGCTGAGAAAGAGGTCTTCGCTTTCGATGTGAGCGGCATCTGGGCCAGCGATCGTCATTCGGCGAACCGACCAACGGCCCGGGCCTTCCTCGACCGGCATGGTCAACAGCTCGAGCGTCTCGCTCGCGTTCTCTCCGCCGCCAGGAATCTGGAGCACCGCCGGGGTCTGGAGCCGAACCGCCCGACCGCTACGGCGGGCGCGCACCGGTAGCGCGACCGAAGCGACGACCCGACCCGGCCGACCGCCGCCAACGCGAACGAACTCGAGCTGACCAACCGTTGGTATCGGCAAGAGCGCTCGCGCCGCTCCAGACCCGCCGTCGTCGGCCCGGGCGAGCAAGGGCTCAACGGTCGCAAGGTCAAAGAAGCGGCGCGCAAAGAGGATCCGCGGTACGCCATCCTGAACCCGGAGCAACTCGCCCGGGCGACCGAGCAGTGGCTCTTCTCTGCCGTCACCGTCGAGGTCGAGAGCAGCTGGTGTGCTGACCTCAGAATCGAGCCCACTGGCAAGCATTTCGACTTCGAAGCCCCCATCGCGCCCCAGGCCGACGGCGACCAGGCTTCGCTCTGACTCCCTACTCGACCGATGGCCCGCTTCCCCTCTCTCTTCGCTCTCCTCACCCGCCTCATCGCGATCACGCGGCTCGACCAACAGGAGCAGCTTGCAGCCGCCCGAGGAGTCACATAGACGGTTGCGCGCAACGATTCGCGCCGGAACGACGCCGTCAGGCGTCGTCACGGTGAGGGTGGTCTGGATCGCACTCTCCTCTGCCCCCGCGGAACTCCCAGCCACGACCAGAGCGAGAGCCGCAACGCCAAGGACAACCCGAAGCACGACGCCAGGCCTGAAACGCCGCGCCAACCACCCTGCCCGGCGCCTCATGAGCGGCCTCGACTGGTGTAGAGCTCGAGCCGAACCGGAACGCTGGCACCACGATCCTTTGCCTTTCCCGGTTGCATGACGAGCAGATCCGAAAGTCCATCACCATCGAAGTCGGCGATACGCACCAACCCCAGGTTCTGCGGCGCACGCTTCAACTTGATTGTCAGATCGGGGGCCGTCGGGTACGAGCACCCGTCTCGACCGCGATGAATCGAAACGGTCTTGCCGCGCCCAAGCTGGACGAAGTCGGCCCTTCCGTCGCCGTCAAAGTCACCCGAAAACTGCGACAGCTGTCCAACCCGCAGGTCGGTCAAGCGCAAACGGAACTTGCCCGAAAGGTCAAGCCCGCTCACCGAGCGGAATTCACCGTTCGGCTGCTGGCAGTAGATGTGGAAGTCGAGACCGATGCTGATGCTTCTAGTTGCCAGAATGCGAACCGCCTGCAGCATCGAAAACTCGAGGGTCACCGTGATCAGGTCGGAGCGTCCGTCGCCATCGACGTCGCGGAAACCACCAGGAATGCGAAGCTCATCGTCTGATTCGCCTTGCGCCGCGTAACCAGTCGACTCGAACCGGGTGAGCGGTTGATCGGCAGGAGAAAGACCCTCCCCAGTTTCAAACACCCGGCGCACCATGGGTGGCTGTTTGGCCTCACGCATCGACTTGCGCATGCCGGCATCTTGGTCGGCAAGGTTGGCTTCGCTCACCCACTCGGCGCGACCGTCGCCGTCGAGGTCGCCGAAATGTACGATCGCACGCTCGCTGGCGCCATCGCCAGCCGCCGACGCATCGAAGGGAAGCTCGTGCTCGGCCAGCGGCTCGACCGGTTCCGACCAATTCCAGTCGCCTCGATTGAGAAGCACGCGCAGCGACGACCAGCCGCCCGAGCGCAGCACGATGTCAGGCCGCCCGTCTCCGTTCGTATCCTCGACCGCAGGAAGCGGAATATCCCGAACCAGCGCGCCGGAGTCGGGCTCGGGCAGGCTCAGGCGAATCGGCGACGGTGGCTCGACAGGGGTCTCTGTCGCTAGCTCCGCCCCAGCCGCCGCGTCTCGCGTTCTCAGCCACAAGGCCAGGTCGGCGCCGCTCCAGAGTGCCGCCTCTTCAGTCCCGGGCACGAAAAGGTCGAGAACGCCGTCGCCATCGAAGTCCTGCACCAGGCGCAGGTCGGGCAGCATCGTCTGCGAGCCCCGCATCGCCGGCGCGAACTCGAGAAGCGGCTCGAGCAGTGCGCTCCACAGGTCGCCCTGAGGACCGTCATCTGCCCCCTCTGGCCGCTTCTCTATCACCAGGCGCGAGACGCCGTCATCGGTGAGCGCAATGACGGCAATTCCCTCGGGCCCCGGCCCCACTGAGAGCACTGATTTGTCGAGTTCCAGGGGCCTCGCTGCGATCTGGAAGCCGCCCTCGGGCAAGCCGCGCAGCAGATGCAGTTCGCGACGATCGACGAGCGCCGGCACGATGGTCAACATCTCGACGACGCCTTCGACACCGTCCACGTCGACCTCCTCTTCAATGCCCAACTGGTCCATCTCGGTGAACGCGAGCACGATCGCCAGATCACCAAGGCCATCGCCGTCGAGATCAGCCGGCACGACACCGGCGGGAACTCCCGGGAGATCGATCGTGTGCGCAGCCAGATCGAGCCGCCCCCGCGCCTGGCCGAGGAGCGCAGCCACAGGAACGACCCCCAGACAGAGCACCAGCGCCAAAGGCCGAACGCATACCCAGCCCGCAGACGGGCCGGGTATGCGTTGCCGGCGATCGACAGGTCTGCTGAGACGCCAATCGAGAAGGGACGAACTAGAGGCCATCAGTGCTCTCGCTCCTCTGCTGTCCTACAGCAATGAAGGTGCCATAGGAGAACGACCCAAAGGGCGTTTTGTTTCCGCACCGGCAGAAAAAGTGCCGGCTATGTCAGCGGCGAAGGGCTCAGCGACCGATCGCCACCAGCGAGTTTGTGGTCCTCCAGTACCACACCCCGTCGACCAGCGCCGGCGACGCGATGACACCCTCGCCCAGCGAATTCACGCTCTCGACCTCGAATTCGGGACCGCCCCGAATCACGAAGGTGTCGCCATCGTCGTTGGTGAAGAAAACCCGCCCGCCGACAGCGACCGGTGCTGCCGAGAAGCTCTCGCGTGCCGCCTTGCCGAGCCGTTCCTGCCAGACCACCTCTCCGCTCACTGCGTCGTAGACCGTTGCCACGCTCGCCATGTCATTGACCATGTACAGCCACGGACCGACGGCGATCGGCGCGGGAACGAACGGTGAGCCCTTCGGAGACGACCACACCACGTGAGTGTCGGTGACATTGCCGGAGCCGCCCGGCCGAATGGCAAGGGTCGGTCCGGCACGCCCCGAAGAGCAGAACACCATGCCGTGGGCCACCACCGGCGTCGGAATGACCTCGAAGGTGTTGCCCTCTGCGTACCAGAGCTCCCGGCCGGTCGCCGGGTCGTAGGCCGTCACCTTCTTCTGGCCAGAGACGATGATCTCGTCACGCTCGGCGGTTCGAATCGCCACCGGCGAGTTCCACCCCACCTGGGCATCACGGGCAGTGCGCCAGAGTTCCCTACCGGTTTCTTTCTCGAAAGCGGCAATGAAGGACCCGGGTTCACCACGCATGTCTTGGACCAGAATCACTGAGTCGCGGTAGAGCAGCGGCGAAGAGGCGGTGCCGTGAAAGGCCTCGAATGGCCCCATCGGTACGTGCCACACCATCTCACCATCGAAATCGAGTGCCATCAGACCGCTGTTGCCGAAGTAGACGTACAGGCGCTCGCCGTCGGTCGTGGGTGTCGAGCTGGCGTGGCCATTCTTGGGATAGGCACGCTCGGGCGCAGCCTCCGGCACGGCGGTCTTCCAGAGCAGCGCACCGTCGGTGCGTCTAAAGGCCAGCACCTCGCGCGCCTGCCCACCGCGGTACGCCGTGGTGAGAAAGATCCGGTCACCGTGCACGATGGGCGACGAATTGCCGCTGCCCGGCACCTCGGTGCGCCAAAGGACGTTCTCAGTCGCCGACCAGCGCGTCGGGTAGGCGCGCTCCGGATCGGACGGAGCGTCAACCAGCCCCTGACCCGAAGGCCCCCGCCAGCGCGGCCAGCCAAGCTCGCCTTCGACCTCGGCCGGAATCATCAGAGCGGTCGGTGGAGCGTCGGGCGAAGGCGCCGCAGCTCCAACGGCCTCCTCGCCACCCGCAGAAGGTTGGCAAGAGAGCAAGAGGGCTGCGATGAAGCCGGCGGAGCAACGCGACAAGGGCCAAGCGGACTTCTCGAAGGTCATAGGCGAACTCCCTGGAGGGTGACTCCTGGGAGGATATCGACTCAGAAGGGGCGGCGTAGGACCGCTGGGGCGCGGGGACCAACGCCTCGACTAGCGGTGCGTCGTGCCAGACGAGGCCGCTGACCAGAAGCGCAGATCTCCATGCTCGAAGTTGGCGACGAACAGGCGCTCCGGCGGATCGACGTGAATCGTGATCGGAACTTCGTCGAAAAAGGCGCGATCGTCGACAAGGCGGGTGCTCTTGTAGACCAACGCCAACGAACGACCGTCCAACAGGCTGTCGGGAATCGACAGTTCGAGGGTGAAGTCATGACCGTCGGCAATCGCGCTGACCGTCGCGGCATAGTCGGCGCCGAACAGCGCATGCCGCTCGCCGTCGACCGAAAGCTCGACGTCGTCGAGGCGTACGCCACCGGGCATATGACGCGTCCCGGTCTCGATCACCATCTGCGTCATGCCCTCCTCGAGGCCAACCGGCGAACGACCGGAGTGCCGGCGCATGCGGCACGGGACGCAGAACTCGGAACCCGGCGTGGGCAGATTGGTTTCACGCATCAACTCCTGACGACTGATCGGAAGCTCGTCGACAAGCGCCGTCTTCGAAACCGTCACGCTATGCGCCGGGTCTGGATAGCTCTGTACTTCGAAGACCGTATCGTCGAAGCCCAGGGCGATCGACAGCATGTCGTCGATGTGATCGAAGCGTGAATCGAGAAACGGCGTGCCGTTGGCAGCCAGGTAGAAGCCATCCTGGGCCCAGACTACCGAGAGGGGCCTGCCAGCCTCGCCCATCGCAAACCATGACGCCAGCGACCCAGGAGAGCGATCTTCCCAACGTGTCAGCCAACCCGAGAGGAAGGCCGCCGAGAACGACGACCCTGGCGAGACCGGCTGGTAGAGGTCGGCCTCTTCGTCGATCAGCGCGAGACCCGAGCCGGGAATCAGAGCGTCGAAGCCGCCGGGCGTCGCCCGTGTTGGAACAGAAGAGAGCCCGTTCTGGGAGAAGTCCGTCATGTCGAGCATGCCAACGGCAATGGTCGACGGATCCGATGCCGGGAAGAGCAGCTCGTCGTGGTTGCCGGCCGCCGCGACCAGCGCGATCCCGCGTTCGTTGTGCAGGAACGCCATCAGCTTGCTCAGCTCGCAGGGAATCGAGTCGGGGGTCGCACAAGGTTCTTCGTCGAGCAGACGCCCGAAGCTCATGTTGATGACCTGCGGAAGCAGATCCCACTGGTGGTCATCGGCGATGCCACACAGTGACTCGAGGAAATGTAGGTCACTTGCGTCAGGAATGTCTTCGAGCGCCGGCACCTTGGTGGTCTCGAGGAACTCGAAGTAGAGAAAACTCTCATGGTTCGAGGACCAGCGTGCGACCTTGTTGACCCAGAAGCCGTGCGAGCCCGTGAAGAAATCGACAATTGGAATGTCATCGACCAGGCCGGCGCGCGACGGGTTGTCGAAGGCACTTCGCCCCGGCATTTCGTTCGAACTGACATCGGGTGCCAGGACCAGTGGCTGCGCCGTACCGGAAGCGACCGGCAAACAGCCGGGGGAACGCGCCGAGGCACCGAACTCATACTGACCGAACTCGCCGCAGGTCAGCGTACTCGCCGAGCGTGCAGTGCAGACCGAATCAACGCGCGCCCACGACACTGGCTCCTGGGCCTGGAGGGGCGAGAGGACCAGCAGTAGCGAGCCGCCAACGCACAAGAGGGCTCGCGGCACGAGGCGCCGGCAGGCGCCGGAGAGGGGCAAGTGAATCAAGGGGCAAAACAAGAAAGAGAATCAACAAAGAGCCATCACGACACCCGGGGGACTCACCGAGTCCCGAGGTCCTATCGGCCGCGCTACAACCAATCCAACATTGTATCATGGATATATAGCTAATATCTAATGAATTCGGCAATCTGGCCAGGACAACCCATGGCGGGTAGCATCCGCGCGCAGCCATCCTCCCCCTCAGCTACCGCGAGAGCCCTTCGCCATGGACTTTCTGACCCTCGACAACCTCGTCACCCTGGCCCTTCTAACCCTTCTCCAGGCCGTTCTGGGCTTCGACAACCTGCTCTACATCTCGCTCGAGTCGAAGCGCGCTCCGGTCGAAAAGCAGGCCTGGGTCCGCAGAATGGGCATCGCCATCGCGATCATCGCCCGGATCATCCTGCTCTTCCTCCTGGTCAACCTGATCAGCTACTTCCAGGACCCGCTCTTTGACGTTCACCTGGGCTCCTTCGTCGAGGGCACGTTCAATCTGCATAGCCTGATCGTGCTCGCCGGCGGTGTGATGATCATGTACACGGCGACCAAGGAGATCTGGCACATGCTCAGTCTCGAGCACGCCGAGGAGGAGGACAAAGGCGAACGCTCGGTCGGGTCGATCGTCTTCTGGATCGTGCTCATGAACCTGGTGTTCTCGTTCGATTCGATCCTCAGTGCGATCGCTCTCACCGATGTGTTCTGGGTCATGGCCACCGCCATCATTGCCAGCGGCCTGATGATGATCTACCTCGCCGACACGGTGTCGGAGTTCTTGACCAGGAACCGGATGTACGAAGTGCTCGGTCTGTTCGTGCTTTTCATCGTCGGCATCATGCTGCTCTCCGAGGGTGGCCACCTGGCGCACCTGCACTTCTTCGGCAAAGAAATCGTGGCCATGGGCAAGGCGACGTTCTACTTCGTCATCGGCACTCTGGTGGTCGTCGAGATCGTGCAAAGCCGCTACCAGCGCAAGCTGTTGGCCAAGAAACAGCACGCCGCGGCCAGGAGCTAGTTGCCTCAGGCGCCCGGATACGACGACTGGGTTCCGGGCCGACAGACCGACTCGCTGGCGTAGGCGACGGCTGCGGCCAGGGCGCGCGCAAGCTTTTGTGGTGCGTGCCAATCGAGCGGCAGGTCACCGAGAAGCGCTGCTGCGAGGGCACCGTTCCAGGCGTCACCAGCGCCCGTCGTGTCGATTGCCTGGACACTGGGGGCGGGCTCTTCAATGACTTGTTCGCCGAGTACCGCCAGCGCACCATGCGCACCGCGGGTGATGGCGACCAGGCTTCCGGTGTCTCGCGCGAGCTCACGGGCCGCGGCCGCCGTCTGGTCCCGGCTCGCGGCATCGAAACCACGACTCAAGAGACCGGCGGCTTCGACCTCGTTGGGCGTGACAAGAGCCGCCTGAGCGAGATCGAAAGGCGCCACGCTCCCGGCTGGGAAGGGCGCCGGGTTCCACACCAGCGGTACTCTCGCGATACTGGCGCGGCGGGCGACGGCAGCAATCGTCGCACCCGGGATCTCGTTGGGCATCAAAACCAGGTCGGCGTCTTCGACGGGCACCCCGGCCACCACCTCGGGGAGCAGCGCGAGGTTGGCGCCGGGTGCCGACAAGATGCGGTTCTGGCCCGTCGTCTCCTCGACCCACACCGCAGACGTACCGGTCGCACTACCCGGGACTACGACCAGGTGGGTGGTATCGATGCCCTCGCTCTCGAGCACCCCCCTTTGAATGCGGCCGAAGGCATCGTCTCCGATCGCTCCGGCAAACACGACGCGCAGATCGAGGCCGGCACGTTTCGCCGAGCGGGCGGCAGCAACCGCCTGGTTCGCACCCTTGCCGCCAGGCGACTCGTAGAACACAGCCCCCACCACGCTCTCGCCTGCCTGCGGCAGTCGCTCATGGCGAAACATCAGGTCGTAGTTGACCGACCCCACCACCAGAAGCGTTGGCCGGGATGCTCTGGAAGTCTCGCCCATGACGACCCCTACTCGTAGACCTCGAGGTCGCGCGCCGTAGAGACCTGCCCGTTCCAGCGCTCCTTGACCTCTAGCACCATTTGCGCGTCGTCCTCACCCCAGTAGAGCTGGTGGTAGAGGACCAGCCGCCGCGGCTCAGCCCGACGTGCAATCTCGCCGACCTGGTGGGTCGAGGTGTGATTGGCGGCGTGGTAGCGCTGCCAGACAGCATTTCGACGACTGAAGCCGGCCACCGAGTAGGCCTCGTGAAAGAGTAGGTCACAGCCCTTGGCCGCCTCAATCAACGCCTCGCTAACGGCGGTGTCACCCGATATGACGATCGTCTTGGTTCTGCCGTCGCCGCCTGGAGGCGGAACGGTGAACTTGTAGCCCAGTGCGAGCGGCCAGGAACCATGCGCGACTTCGATCGCCTCGACCTTGACCTCCGGTGTATCGAGGACGACACCGGCGCCCTCGACCTCATGGACGACGGTCCGGTAACCCGAACGGTTGGCGGGCTCGAGCCCGAACAGGCGCATATGAACGTCTTCTTGCCATGCGGCCTGAATGTGCTCGACCATGCGCGCCGTACCGGGCGGTCCCCAGATCTCGAGTGGGCGCTGGCGTTCGAGCACCCATGGGGAGAAGATCAAGTCCGGCAGGCCGAGTGTGTGATCGGAATGCAGGTGGGTCAGGAAAAGCCGGTCGAGATTCGGTGAGGCGAGCTGGGTCACCCCGCGAGCCTCGGCCGCCGCCGCGCGCCGAACGACGCCCGGACCCGCATCGACGAGCAGCGCGCGCTCGCCAGCGATCACCGCTACCGCCGGGCCGGAACGTTCCGGATCCGCGTTGGGAGTGCCGGTACCGAGCATCACCACACCAGCGCCGATAGTGCTCTCGCCGTCTCGTGCACCTAACGCGGAAAACGCCGACGCCGACGCCACGAGCGCCAGCAGAAGAGTTCTGCTAAAGGCAGCGCTGCAAGGGCGGAGGATCGGCATCGGCCCCATCGTACCCGCTGTTGGAGCCGGACTCCGCGAGTCAGTGGCCGAAGACCCCCGGGTCCCGCTACGCTCGGGTGCATGGACGGAATCCACGACATGGGCGGCATGCATGGCTTCGGCGACGTACCGTTTCGCGCTGCCTACGAAAATGAACCACTGTTTCCCGAGCGCTGGCAGTCGCGCGTGTTTGCGCTGACCAACCTCGTCCTCGGCACCGGAATGGCCAACGTCGACTGTTTCCGCCACGCCGTCGAGAGGGTCGTACCCCAGCGCTACCTCGAGCACGGCTACTACGGCCGCTGGCTCGCCGGCCTCGAGCAACTGCTGGTCGAGAAAGGGGCCTTGAGCGAGCGCGAGCTCGCCGATCGCATCGCTTCCGTCATTCGAGACGGAGCACCTAGAGCGCCGGCCGGCGAAGCCCCGCGTCTCGAGTTGCGTGACCCAACCGTTTTCCGCCGGCTCGACCGGCCACCGCGCTTTCAAACCGGAGACCGAGTGCGGACGGCCCGCGATGCTTCCCCCGGCCATACCCGCCTGCCACGCTATGCACGCGACCGGGTCGGCGAGATCCGGCGCGTATACCCCGCGTGCGTCTTCCCGGACACCAACGCCCACGATGAGGGTGAACAGCCGCAGTACCTCTACTCCGTCCAGTTTCGAGGTGAAGAGCTCTGGGGCAACGAGAGTGAACCCGGGGTAAAGGTGGCACTCGATCTCTTTGAGCCCTATCTCTCCCAGCGAGGCATCGAACAGTGAATGAGCACCATGAGCATGACCACGGCCACTCCCACGATCCCGAGGAGCCAGCGATCCGCGCCGAAGCAATCGAATCCCTGTTGATTGAGAAAGGGCTGGTGGCAGCACCTGCGATCGACGCCATCATCGCCCGCTACGAGAACGACATCGGCCCCATGAACGGCGCCCGTGTCGTCGCCCGGGCGTGGACCGATCCTGCTTTCAAGAAGCGCCTGCTCGAGGACGGGACCGCAGCCGTCGCCGACTTCGGCTTCGAAGGCGGCGGCCAGATGGACTGCTTGGTGGTCAAGGAGAACACGCCCAGCGTTCACAACGTCGTCTGCTGCACGCTCTGCTCCTGCTATCCGTGGGCGGTGCTCGGATTGCCGCCGGCCTGGTACAAGGACCCTGCCTATCGCTCACGGATCGTGCGCGAGCCGCGTCGGGTGCTTGCTGAAATGGGCCTGGCGATCGACCCGCAAGTGGCGGTGCGGGTCTGGGACTCGAGCGCCGAGGTGCGTTACCTGGTGCTACCCGAACGACCCGCTCTGACCGCCGATTGGAACGAAGAGCAGCTCGCCGAGATCATCACTCGCGACGCGATGATCGGCGTCGCCCATGTAACAACGGCATCGTGAGCGGGCCCGCCAACAGAACCGCCGGCGGCCTGACCGTGTCAGGACCCGCTGCACCGCCGCGCCAAAACGGCGAGCTGATGTTCGAAGCCCCTTGGGAGAGCCGCACCTTCGGACTCGCCGCAGCCCTGGTCGAGAGCGGTGTCTTGACCTGGCCTCAGATGCAAGAGGCGTTGATTGCCGAGATCGCCCGCTGGGAGGCCTCAGACGACAGCACGTGTGGCCCTTGGCACTACTGGACGTGCTGGCAGCGCGCGCTCGAAACGCTGTTGGTGGAGCTAGACCTTCTCCCCGCGACAGCGGTTACCGAGCGCGCCGTGCACTTTGCCAACCGCCCGCATGGTCACGACCACTGAGCACGATCACCGGAGAGGCCGGACAGGGGCCTTCACGATCCGACGTTCGCCGACCACAGGCCGAGGTCGCCGGTCTCGAAGTCGTTGCCCCACAGGCAGTCGCCGACGCTGAAGTTCGATCCGAAGTTGATGGTGAAGGTCGCTGCGCCCGGGGTCAGGGCGTAGTCGGCTGTGTTCTCGGTGCTCATGGCATTGGCCGCGCCCTGAAACTCGAGCGCCTGGTTGGTCGACGAAGGGAGGGGTCCAGGAAACGCCATGCCGAAGTCGCCATCGTCATCGTTGGTCAGAAGACCACTGTTCGAACCCGTGTAGTGAGCACCACCCCACGCCAGCGACCAATAGACACTGCCGTTCTTTTCGAAGGTGAGCCGCCCGGCTCTCAGGTAGTCAGCGGGAATTGGCGTCTCGAGGAAAAAGTCGGCCAGGGCACCTCCGACCATCAGGTTCATGTCGACTGTGAGAATGCGCGAGCCGGCACTCGCACCACTCACGTCGTCTCCGAACACCACCAGCACGACCGGATTCAAGCCAAGCGCGTCGTAGGCGACCAACCGGGTCCCGGTGATTTCGTTCTGCCCGCCCGAGCGCATGCGCAGCTGAATGACCTGCTGCGTGGTGTCGCCACAAATGCCGCCAATCGCCTGCTCGATCTGCATCAGGTGAAACGACGCGTGCGCCGTCGGGGGAATCGAGGCCAGAGACACAAGAAAGAGGGCGTGCAAACAGAGGGTGGCTAGCGCTTTGCGATTCAATCGAGTTCTCCCGGTTGTTCCCTCATCGAGGCTACTCCTACCACCGACGGGCTCGCGCAGGCGGCGGCTCGCCAAGAGTACCCCCGGTGTAGCCTCGGGACAGTCTTTGTCCCAGGCAGTTGTAGGGTTGCACAGCCCTGAGGAAACGGGCTGCTAGCCACTCGCCGAGCGCGCCGCGAGTGACTGACGGCCCGCGGCGACGATGGCACCCCGCTGGTTCTCAACCAGGACCACGACAGCGAGTGCAGCCATTTGCCAGCTTGGCTCGGTCGGCAACTCCGCTCTGACCGTCTCCGAGAGGCGGCGCTCGACTAGCGAACGCACAACGTGGTCATGTCGCAATTCGCGCCGGCTGTTTTCTCCGCTCGCGACCGCGGTTTCGAGCCCCGACTCGGTGACCGCCAGCAGAACTCGATGCGAAGTGTCGGAGAGCGCCGGGGGAACATCGACGCGCACTTCTAGTCTCGATTCGCTGCCCTCGGCCAACGCAACTTCGACCTCGAGTGCGACCAACCCCTGCTCTCCCTCGAGCGCGCGCTCGAGGGAAGCTCGATCGGAGCCCACGAAGTGTCGTAAACCGTTGACCACCAGCTGCGGCGTGTAGAGACGCCCACCGGCTAGCCGCCGAGCGTAGGCCTCCTGGCGGCCCGACCAACGAGCATCCGAGAAGGGATCCCGCCACCCGAGGTGGTTCCAATAATCGACGTGGAACGAGAGTGCGATCACCTTCGGCTGCTCCCCCACCGCCCGCAAGAGTCGATCGGCGGGCGGACAACTCGAGCAACCCTGGGAGGTGAAGAGCTCGAGAACAATCGGGCCACCCTCCGCTCGACCTTCGGAGAGGAGAGGTGCCCCTGGAGCCATCGTGGCCATCAGGAGCCCTAGCGCTGCGCCCATGGTGAGCAGAATCGATATTGCGGTCTTCATGGAGCCTCTGGTCGAGCACGGGTCAGGGTGATTGTGCGGCTCGGGGTTCAAACATCGGTACGCATTCGAAGAGCCTGTGGATTCGAGAGGCGCTTGATCCCATGCGCGAAAGGCCTCGATGCATCTTCGAATCGTCGAATAAAATGACGAGTCGGATGAGAGATCACCGCCCACAGCGACCTCCTGGCAAGAACGAGCACCCTTCTCCCGCGACCGGCCGAGCGATACGCGCGATCGCACGCCTGGTGCTCCTCCTGGCGCTCGGGATGGCAACGACGACCAGCGCAACGGTTCCTCCCGCCACCGACTGGCAGCGGCTCGACACACCGCATTTCAGCTTTCTCTCCGACGCTTCACCCGCAGTGCTCGAGAGGTTGGCGATCGATCTCGAGACTCTCCATCAGGCCTTCTCCGAGCTCCAACCAGGAGGTGCACGGCCGGTACCACAAACGACGATCTTCGCCTTTCGTAACGACGCCTCGTTCACCCCCTTCAAGTCACTCGACAATTCCGGACGTCCCGCGCGCATCAAGGGCTACTACCTCGAGCAACCTTTCGGCGCCTACCTGGCGATCAACGGCGATCCGCGGTCAGAACCACGCGAAACGCTGCTCCATGAGTACCTCCACGGGTTCGTTGAGAACTCGCTGCCTGGCATGCCGCTGTGGGTCAACGAAGGTCTGGCGGAGTTCTACAGCACCTTCCGGGTGCGTCCGGACGGCGTGGCCGAAATCGGTCAGCCTGACCACGACTGGGTCGAGGTCCTCCGTCGCAGCGAGCTCCTGCCGCTCGAGACCATGCTCGACGCTGACCGCCACTCGGATCTCTACCGCGGCGGCAGCCACAGCGACGGTGAGCGCAGGCTGTTCTACGCCCAATCCTGGCTGATGATGCACTGGGTACTCGCCGGCGAGGTCGATCGCCAGTTCCAACTCGCCGCCTACCTCAACGAGGTCGAACAAGGCAGCTCGACCCTCGATGCCTTCGAAACCGCCTTCGAACTCGATTGGCGTACCTTCGACATCGAGCTCGAGGACTACGTCCGTGTCGGCCGCTTCCGATTCTTCGAGCGCCCTACGGAACGCTCAGCCACCGATGGTTTCACCTGGCAGCGTCCTCCGCGCGACGATGTACTCACCGCACTCGGGTTTCTGTTGACCTTCCAACGCGGTAGCCGCAGTACCGAGGCGCGCGAACTCTTCGAGGCCGCGCTCGGCTTTGACTTCACCAACCCCCATGCAATCGCTGGCCTCGGTTTGCTGGCCGAACGCTCCGGCAACCAGGACGACGCGCTCTCGCGATACCGCGACGCAGCGCGAAAGGCGCCTGCCGAACCGACCATCCAGTTCCTGCTCGGGCAGCTCCTGGTGCGCGACACCGCGCGCCTCGCCGAGGCATCGCCGGGGACCTATCTCGCCGATGATCCCGGCCTGCTCGAAGGCCGTCGAGCCCTCCAGCTGGCCGTGCGCGGTGAGCCCGAGCTGGCGCAAGCGTGGGCAGCTCTGGGACTGTCGTGGATGTTTGCCGAACCCGCCGACGAGCGCGGTCTCGAGGCGCTCGGGCGCGCCTGGGAGCTGGCGCCGGGCGACACGGCCGTCCTACATCACCTGGCCGTGCTTTCCGCTCGTCTCGACCGCTATCAGGAAGCCCGTTCGTGGACCGAGGGCTATCAGGCCAGGATCGCCGAGCCGGAAGTGCTCAGAAGAACTCGCAAGGCCGTAGCGCTCACGATGCTCAAACGCGGGGTGGCGCTGGGTCGCCCTCCCGACCAGAACGCTGTGGCCGACCTTCACGACCCCGTCGCCGATGAGCGACTCGAAACCGCGGTCACCGTCATTCAGCTGGCGCTCGCGGGCGTCCCCGATCTCGACCTGCGCGACGAGCTACGGCCCGAGGCCTCGCGCATCCAAGTCGCCCTCGAGCATGACCGGCTGAGCGAGCGCTACCGCGCTGCGGTCACAGCCGCCAACGGTGGCGAACGCCGTGCCGCGAACGCCGAGCTGCGCGACGTGCTCGAGCGCATTGACGAGCTCGAGGACGATCATGGCGGCCAGACGCCTCTCGACGTTCTGGAGGGGCTGACCGAAGCGGTTCGGGAAGCTGTCGAGGCGACCAACCGCTGATTCTTGGGTAACGGAGAGCCGCCTCAGCCTCGTGGGACGTCTGCCAACGGGCTGCTAGTGTCCGGCACTCACCATGCGCACCGAGAGCTATGCAAGGGCCTGTGCCGGCGGAGTAAGATCAGCCGAAACGCGTCCCCTCGATTCCAAAGCAGGGCCCTCAGCTGGCCCGCCGACACGCCACCGGAGAGCCTCCCGATGTCCGACAACGATACTTTCCGCGCCCGCGAGAAAGCTCTCGAAGATCTGTTCTTCGACAAACAGAATCGCGAACTCATCGAGCGCCATCGTGAAGAGCGCAAGCACCTCGAAGAACGGGCCGCTCTCGAGCAGGCGACGGGCATCGAAGACGAGCAGGTGCTCGACGACATGCTGAGTATCAATGTCACCGCCGAGTCGCTGTCGGCCCTGCGCCTATACCCGATGGTGGTTGTCGCCTGGGCCGACAAATCAATGGACGAGCGCGAACGGCGGGCGATTCTGCGCGCTGCGCACAAGAGCGGAATCGACGAGGGCAGCGCCGCCGCCGAGCTGCTCACCTCGTGGATGCTCCACCAGCCCGGAGAAGAGGTTCACACCGCCTGGTGTGAGTTCATCGAGAGCTTGCGCGGCGCCCTCAGCCCCGAGGCCTTCGAGACCCTGCGCAAGCAGATCTTCCTCCAGGTTCGCGACGTCTCCGAGGCAGCCGGCGGTTTTCTCGGACTGGCATCGATCTCGGCTGCCGAGGAGGTGGCGATCTCGGACCTCGAGAAGGTGTTCGAAGGCGGCTGACCACCCCGAGGGGGGATTCTCCGTATGACGCGGTGGTCCAGGATCACCTTCGGTACACTCCCCCTTCAACACCAGCAACCGACCGCAACGCGCCCGGTGGGAATCGGAGGCGCAGGCTCGCCTGCGTTCGAAACTCCGCTCGCATGCCCGAGCGAACGCGTCGGATGGCACAACTACTGGGAACCAGGGGGGCGTCATGAAGGACCTGTTTGACCTCAGCGGGAAGGTGGCGATCGTCACCGGCTCGAGTAAAGGAATTGGCCGAGCGATTGCCGAGGGAATGGCTGCGCACGGCGCTCGGGTCGTCATCTCCAGCCGCAAGGGTGATCTCTGCGAAGAAGTCGCAAGCGGTATTCGAAACGAGGGCTTCGAAGCCATCGCCATTCCCTGCAACATTTCACACAAGGAACAGCTCGAGCACCTGGTCTCGCAGACCCGCGAGCAGCTCGGGGCGATCGACATCCTGGTCTGCAACGCTGCCGTCAACCCCTACTATGGCGGCTCGCTCGAGTGCCCCGACTCGGCCTTCGACAAGGTGATGGACGTCAACATCAAGAGCAACCACTGGCTGTGCCAGCTGGTCATGCCGGAGATGGTCGAGCGAAAGGACGGCGCAGTCATCATCGTGTCGTCGATCGGCGGGCTCAACGGCAGCCCGGTCCTCGGGGCGTACTGCATCTCGAAGGCCGCCGACATGCAACTGGCCCGCAACCTGGCGGTCGAGTACGGCCCCCACAACATCCGCGTCAACTGCATTGCACCGGGCCTCGTCAAGACCGACTTCGCCCGCGCCCTGTGGGAGAACCCCGACCTCGCCGAAGCGCGCGAACGAGACACTCCGCTGCGGCGGCTCGGTGAGCCCGAAGACCTCGCCGGTATCGCGATCTACCTCGCGTCACGGGCCGGCGCGTGGACGACCGGACAGACGTTCGTGGTCGATGGCGGAGTGTGCGCCTGACGGACGCCCGCTAGGCCCCAGCGCTGGCTCCCCACCGGGGGCTGCCGGCTGGGGCCTGCGGTCGCTGCCCGCTCTACACCGTCGTCATGTCAAGCCGGGGGAAAGCCAATGCCGAGCCAGAGCGGCGCGAGCGTGGCCTCTATCGTCTGGCCCTGGGAGTCCCATTGGCGCTCTTGGCTGCCGGGGTCCTCTTGACGACCAGGCCACAGGTCTGGCCCGGACCGTTCGGTGACGAGGCCACTTACCTCATGGCGGCCGAGAGCCTGGCCTTCGACTTCGACTTTCGCTATACCCAGGCCGACCGGAGCCGATACGTCGAGCGCAACGGTCATCAGCCAGAAGGGCTGATCCTGCAGAGCCCCGACGGCGGCAAGCGCCTGATCTATGCCAAGCCGGTGGTCTACCCACTGGCCATCGCACCGTTCGTGCGCCTGGGTGGAGTCCGTGGCGCGCTGTTCGCCAACTTTCTCTTCCTGGTGCTCGCCGGCTGGCTGGCGGCGAAACGCCTGGAGCGACGGCTGGGAGAGGCGGCGTGGCCGCTGGTCTCGGTCGCGATCTTCGCTTCGGTGATGTTCGCCCATGTCTTCTGGATCCATGCCGACCTCTTCTATGCCTGCCTGGTTGCGATTGGCCTGGCTCTTTCGCTCGACCGCGAACGCACCGACGGAGACCAGCCGGAAGTGACGTTCGTCTCGCGCCTCGGCGTTGCCTGTCTTATCCTGGTGGCCTTTGCGCGACCGTTCTACGCCACGCTTCTTCTCGCTCCCTTCCTCTTCGCACTCGGGCGCGGGCGCTCGCCGCGCACCCTTTTTGCCCCTGCGCTGGTCGTGCTCGCCGCGCTGGTGACCTGGAACATTCTGGTGCGCGAGAACTGGACCAGCTACTCGGGAGAGCGCCAGGGCTATTACCAGCACACCGGCTTCCCCGGCGATACCAACGCCGCCACTTGGAACGAGCGACTGGAGGCACGAGGAGCGAACCGCTGGGGAGCTTCGGAAGCGCTGCGTCAGGGCTTCGACCTGCGGCAGTTCGCCTGGAACTTGATCTATCTACCCCTCGGGCAAACCGTCGGTCTCCTGCCCTACTTCATGCCCGGTCTGCTCTGTTTGCTCCTGCTGCGCTCCGGCGAGGTTCGAGTCACCCTGGTCGTCCTGGTTCTAGCGGCGACCCTGGCATTCGTGATCGTGCGCCCGTTCAATTTCTGGGGCGGCGGTGGCTCGATGGGAAACCGCTACTTTCTGCCGCTCTACCCGGCGCTGTGGTTCACGGTCGGCGCCATCGCGAACGGCCGCCGCGTGCTCCTGGCGAGCGGCGCGACGGCCCTGGCGGCGAGCCTCTTCCTTTTCCCGACCTGGCTGCGCCCCGACGCCTACCCTCGCTCAGACGAAGGCGGCTACCCGTGGGTTTCGGGGTTCGCACGCATGCTGCTCCCCTATGAGACGACCCAGAGCCATCTCAAGCCGGCGGGGCGCGAAGACTTCCTTCACGGCGCCTTGTGGATCAAACCCCTGCGACCCGGAACCCGCCCGGCCCAGGAGAACGATCAGGGAAGCCCAATCGTCTGGAACAAGCAGAAGCCGGGGCGTCTCCTGGTCGGTTCCCGACATCCGCTCGAGCAGCTCGTGTTGCGCTTGAGCGAGGCCGACGTCGGCCTTCGCGGCGGCCGCGTGATCGAGCGCCAGGCAGCGCAAGACGGCGCCGAGCAGGTCACGCTGGAGCCCAGGGTGCGAGCTAAGCACCCCATGTGGTGGACTGCCGATGACCTGTTTCTGTACTCGATTGGCTTCACCCACCGTTCTGACAGCGATCTCGAATCGCTCACCGTCTACATCACGCCGCACGAAGCACAGGCCGAGGGAGCACCTCTGTGACAATGCACGGCAGAGTCGACACCAGCCATGCCGGGGCGGGCAGGCTCACCGGCATCCTGCGTGCCGCCGCGGGCATCAGCCTGGTCGGAGGTGCCTACGGTGCCACCATTTCGCTCCTGCATCTCGTCCACAACCGGACCACCAGCCCGGTCGACGCAGTCATGGTTCTCGTCGTCATGCTGGTGCTCTATACCGGCTGGACGGTGGCTGTGCTGCTCCCATGCGCGCTCCTGGTGAGCTGGTGGCAGCGACGCACCCCGCCGGCGGCGCTTCGAGAGGATCACCCCGACGCCCCGAGCGAGCGCGCAACGGAACACTCCGGAGAACCCAGCGGCGCGATCGAGGTCCGCGCACCGCTCGAACTGCCGGGCCTCTTTCTCGGGCTCCTGGTGTTTCACCTCATGTTCTGGTTACCGGTTTTCCTGTACGGAATCACCTACGAGCAGACGTTCGTCTTTCGGCCGCGAGGGTTCGCCGGCATGCTCACCTGGCTCGTCCTCGCGGCCGGTGTCGTGGTAGCGCTTGCCCTCGGCCTCTCCGGCTTGACCCAGCGCTTTGTCACCCGGGTGGTCGACGGTTCGGTTCGCAACCGGGCGCTGGTATGGATCGGCGTCGGGGCACTGTTTGTGATCCACTTGGCGGCACCCCTTCTCTATCGCTCGGCTGAAGCTTCTGAGTCTGCCCGCCAAGTAGCGGCCGTAGCTGAGGACGCGTTGGCCGCTGACGCCCGCGACTTTCGAGTCGTCCTGGTAGGTCTCGATGGAGCCGACCCAGAGGTCATCGAGCGGCTCGTTGGAGAGGGCCGCCTGCCAACGTTCGAGCGCTTGATCCGCGACGGTTCTTGGGGGCCGCTCACCACGCTCCCCGACGCCAACTCGGCGGTCATCTGGGCGTCGATCTACACCGGCGCTACACCAGAAGAGCACCGTGTCTCGGATTTCTACCGCATCCATTTGCCTGGGGTCGAGGTTCCGATCTACCCGGTCCACCGCACCTTCTTCAAGGAGTTTGTTGGTTGGCTCGAGAAGCTCGGCATCGCACGGCGCAGCGTCATCACCCGCGCCGAGCTAGCCCGCCCACCCCTATGGGAGATCGTCGACCAGACCAACGTGACCTGGGGAATCGTCGATGGCTACCTGTACTCCTTCCCGGCCTTCGAACCGAGAAAAGCCACCCCTGGCCCTCTTTCGCCGGAGTTCTTTGTCGCGTATGGGGCCGATGGGTGGGCCCGCCAGAAGAGCGTGGGCGAGCTCTCACTCGACCAGCTGCGCTGGTTCGTGCAACCAAAGGAGCTCTACCCCCTTCTCGAAGAAGCGCTACCCGAGCCCGATTTCACCTGGCAGTCGCAATCGCTCCTCCGGCTGCTCGCACGTCCTGTCGATCCGCCGCAACTGATTTCGCTCTATACGCACGAACCCGACTCGGTCCAGCACGAGACCTGGAACGGCTTCGAGCCCGAGAAGTACGCCCGCCCTGGAGATGATGGCGAAGCGATCGCCGCAATGCACGAGCGTTTCGATACGTTCCTCGCCGAACTCATCGCCACCATGGGACCTGATACCGCCCTGATGGTGGTCTCCGACCATGGCCACGCGGCGACCGTCGTGCACGACAAGGCCACCCAGCACCGCCATGGCCCGCCGGGTATCGCGCTCTTCTGGGGCAAGCCGTTCCGCTCCGGGTACACTCTCGAAACCGCCCACGTCTACGACGTTTTCCCGACGGTCCTGCACCTCCTGGGCCTGCCAACCGCTCGCGATAGCGCCGGCCGGGTCCTCGAATCCGCGCTTAGTCCCGGCTTTCTCAACCGTCATCCGGAGCGTAGAGTCGACTCGTGGCGATCCACCGCCCGCGACACGGCGGGCGGCTTTCGCAGCGAACTCCTCGACCGCGAGGAAATCCAAAAACTCAAACGCCTCGGCTACTTGTAGCGCCTCGTCAGGCAGGTCGGCTCGACCGCCCCTGACGAAAAGAGGAGCATTCAATGCCCACATCTTCTGAAATCCCGGTCATTATCCTGTGCGGCGGACAGGGAACTCGCCTGCGCGAAGAAACGGAGTACCGCCCCAAACCAATGGTCGAGATCGGCCCTCACCCGATTCTCTGGCACATCATGAAGATCTACGCCCACCACGGCCTCGATCGCTTCGTGCTCTGCCTGGGTTACAAGGGGTGGGAGATCAAGCGCTACTTCATGCACTACGGCGAAATGTCCGGCGACTTCACGCTCGAGCTCGGAACTCAGAAGGCGCCAGTGTTTCACGAGCCCAAGCCACAAGAACACTGGTCGATCACCCTGGCCGAAACCGGCGCGATGACCGCCACCGGGGCACGGCTGAAGAAGGTGGCGCGCTACGTCGACTCCGACATCTTTTGTTTCACCTACGGCGACGCGGTGGCCAGTGTCGACATTTCGGCGCTGATCGAGTTCCACCGCCGCGAGGGTCGCCTCGCCACAGTCACCGGGGTTCGTCCTACGTCGCGCTACGGCGAAATGCGCACCGACGGCAGCCGGGTGACCGAGTTCCGCGAGAAACCGACGGCCGAGGGCGTCGTCTCCGGCGGCTTTTTCGTTCTCGACCGCAAGGTCTTCGACTACCTCAGTGACGACCAGAACCTGTTCTTCGAGCTCGACCCGCTGCGCAACCTCGCACGCGACGGTCAGCTCTCGGTCTTTCTGCACGAAGGCTTCTGGCATCCCATGGACACCTACCGCGACTACCTTGCACTCAACGAGCAGTGGCAGGCGGGTGACGTGCCCTGGCGCTGCTGGTAGAGATGATGTCGACTGTGACCAGCTCTCCCGACAGTGATCTCGGAGAACGTCCCCAGCATCGGTGCAGGTTTTGCCAAGCGACGCTCGAGGTCTCGGTTCTCGACCTCGGAAGTTCGCCGCTCGCTAACTCCTATCTCGAGCCGCGGGATCTCGACGAGCCAGAATCGTTCTACCCGCTTTGCGTCTACCTGTGTGAGAACTGTTGGCTGGCGCAACTACCAGCAGTCACAACGGCGGAGGCGATCTTTAGCGACTACGCCTACTTCTCCTCCTTCTCCGACAGCTGGCTGGCGCACGCCAAACAGTTCGTCGAGCGCGTGACACGCCGTCTCAATCTGGGCACAGACAGTCTGGTCGTCGAAGTCGCCAGTAACGACGGCTACCTTCTCCAGTATGCCCAGGAGCTCGGCCTGCGCGTCCTTGGCATCGAACCGGCGCAAAACGTTGCCGTCGCGGCACGTGAGAAGGGAATCGAGACGATCGCTCGCTTCTTCGGGGCAGAGCTCGGAGAAGAGCTCGCCGAGCAGGGCATCCAGGCCGACCTGATGGTCTCGAACAATGTGCTTGCACACGTCCCCGACCTCAACGACTTCGTGGCTGGGTTCACACACCTCCTGGCTCCCGATGGCGTCTGGACGATCGAAGTGCCTCACCTGCTGCGACTGCTCGACGAAACCCAGTTCGACACCATCTATCACGAGCACTTTTCCTACTTCTCGCTGCATTCGGCGAGTACGGTCCTCGATGCCCACGGCCTGGCGGTGTTCGATGTCGAGGAGCTACCGACCCACGGCGGCAGCCTGCGCCTCTGGGTCAAGCACGCCAGCAACCGGGACCGCCCGGTCGAGTCTGCGGTTGAACGACTGCTCGAAGAAGAGGCCGCGGCAGGTCTCCTGGGCCTCGATGCCTACGCCTCGTTCGAGAGTCGAGTGCAGGCGATCAAGTGCGACCTCCTGCGGTTTCTCATCGACGCCCAGGAGCGCAACGAACAAGTGGTGGCGTACGGCGCGCCAGCGAAAGGCAATACGCTTCTCAACTACTGCGGAATCGGCCCAGATCTGGTGACCTACACGGTCGACAGGAGCCCCCACAAACAGGGCCGGTATCTGCCTGGAACCCGCATCCCGATCCACGCCCCGGACAAGATCCGCCAGACGCGACCCGCCTGGGTGCTCATTCTCCCCTGGAACCTCGAAGCTGAGATCCGCCAGCAGATGGCAGACATCGAAGACTGGGGCGGGCGCTTCGTAGTGCCAGTACCCATCGTTCGCGTTCTCGATTGAAAGCCGCCTCAGACCTCATGAGATTCGAAAAAACACCGCTCGCGGGCTGCTTCGAGATCGAGATCGAGCCGCACAGCGACGATCGTGGCTTCTTTGCCCGCACCTGGTGTCGTGATGAGTTGGCGGAGCATGGCCTGACGGCAGAACTCGCGCAGTGCTCGGTGTCCTACAACAAGGCGCGTGGAACGTTGCGCGGCCTCCATCTGCAGGTCGCACCCCACTCCGAGGCCAAGCTGGTGCGCTGCTCTAGCGGTGCTTTGTGGGACGTGGTCGTCGACCTGCGCCGCGGCTCGCCAACTGCCGGCCGCTGGCACGCGACCGAACTCAACGCTCGGCGACGAAACCAGCTCTTCGTTCCCGAGGGTTGTGCGCACGGCTTCCTGACTCTTGAAGACGACACCGAGGTCGAATACCTGATCTCGGTCCCCTACGCCCCAGACTCGCAACGCGGCTTTCGTTTCGACGACCCGACTCTCGGGATCACCTGGCCGGAGAAGCCACGGGTCATCTCTGACCGCGATCGAGAACTGCCGTTGTGGAACGGCACCCTCCTCGAGACCTAGAAAGTGAAGTCGCTCGCCGAAAAAGGTCCGCAGAGCGGCGACTCGATGATGGAATTGATCGAGCGGCTCTTCCCTATCTGTCGCTCGATCACCGGCGCCGGAGTAAGAGACACGCTCGACGTTCTCGGCGAGGTCCTCTCTCTCGAGCGCTATCGACTACCGACGGGGCAAGCGGTTCTCGATTGGCGGGTCCCCAAGGAGTGGACCGTCGAGGCGGCGACGCTCAAAGACCCTGAGGGTCACTCGGTCGTCGACTTCAAAGACCACAACCTGCACCTGCTCAACTACAGCGCCCCCTTTGAGGGCAGCGTCGCGCTCGAAGAGCTGGAGGAGCACCTGTACTCGCTGCCCGAGCATCCCGAGTGGGTTCCCTACCGCACTTCCTACTACCAGGAGCGTTGGGGATTCTGCCTCAGCCACCATGACCGCCAACAACTCGTGCCCGGCCAGTACGAGGTTGCAATTGACACCGCGCTCGGCAACGGTCACCTGGACTGGGGAGAGCTCTACCTACCACCAACGGTAGATGCCAGCCAGGCCTCTCAGGATGTGCTGCTGTCCGCGCATATCTGTCACCCATCGCTCGCCAACGACAACCTCTCGGCCATCGCGGTGCTCTGGCGGTTGGGGCAACTCCTCGGAGAACTCGAAGAGCGCCGGCATGGCTACAGGCTCGTCTTCGCGCCCGGAACCATCGGAGCCATCTGCTGGTTGGCGCACAATCGCGACTCCGCGGCCAAACGGGTCGGCCATGGGCTGGTGCTCGCCAACCTGGGCGATCGCGGGCGCTTTCACTACAAGCGAACTCGACGAGGCCAGCGTGGCATCGATCGGGCGGTCGCTCGAACGTTTGAGGCCGATCTCGCCGAGGGCGACTTCGAGCTCCGCGACTTCTCACCTTTCGGCTACGACGAGCGCCAGTACGGCTCACCCGGCTTCGATCTGCCGGTTGGTCTCCTGAGCAGGACGCCCTGGGGGGAGTTCCCCGAGTACCACACTTCGGCCGATGATCTTTCGCTGGTCAGTTCCGAAGCGCTCGCCGAATCGCTCGACGTCCTGCTCGCCATCGTCGCTGCCATCGAGAGTGGGGAGTTCGAAGACGGGCCTCTACGGACCAAGGAGCCGCGCGATGACGGCACGCCGGTGCTACGGAACGTCGAACCCTATGGCGAACCCCAGCTCGGCAGTCGCGGCCTCTACTCCACCCTCGGTGGCGGCGAGAACGGTCGCGAGCAGCAGTTGGCGATCCTCTGGTTGCTCAACCAATGCGACGGTGAGAACAGTCTCGGTGAGATCAGCGAGCGTTCAGGCTTCACGGTGGAGCGACTGTCTGAGACGGCACGCATCTTGACTTCGAGTGGTCTACTCGAGCGGCTGCGCGGCTGAGCTCAGGGGCGAGGAGACGTCTCGGCCACGGCCACCTCGACCGCCGCCACGTTACCCTCTCGGCGATCGCCGAACCAGGCGACGTACTCGAGAACCGGCTCGATCTCCAGCACCAGCGAACCGACCGTCGCAACCGGAGCGTCAACGCGAACCGCGACCTCGACCGCATCACCGGGGGCGACCGGGCCCGGCAGTTCGGTGCGATGGTTGCCGCGCCCGAGGCTCGTCCCGTCGCCGGCAAGCCACTGGTAGCCCAGCTTGACGCGCGTCGACGGAGCCGGACTCCAGACCACTTCACTGTTGTTCCGGACGGTGACCGGCACCTCGAAGGCCTCTCCAGGTGAAACCGCATAAGGGGAGCTTCGAACAGCGACTTCGGCAAAGAAGGGGTCGCCCTCGACCATCGAGCCGTCGCCCAGCCAGATCAAGCGAGCACCCTGCATGAAGGTCAGCGTTTCCGACTCGGGTTCAGCAAACGTCGAACAGCGACGCGGCGGATAGTGGCGCTCCCAGTCGCGAAGCGCTCCGCGGCTGGCATGCACGGTGAGCCTGTACACCCACTCACTGTGACCCTCCCGAAGCCGCCTGCGACCGCGCGGCTCGAAGCGTACCCACGCACCCTGTCCGGTGCGCTCCATGTCCAGTTCGTGGGTCGCATCGTCCATGGACAGGCGAATTCGATTCGACGGCGCGGCGGACTGCACTTCGAACATGAAGACCGGGAGCTTCTGCGGCGACAGGAAGATCAATTCCACCGGCGCCGATGCCTCGACCCACAGTTCTTCGCCGAGTGGCACCACCACGTCCTTCTGCGCCCGCAGCCTCAACCCCTCGCCGAACTTGACGGTGTGGTACCCCGGCATGTTGCGCAGCGACAACTCGAGCGGCAGGTGACGCAACGGGAAACCTCGCGCGTGGGCCTGGAGCGTTGGTTCAGGAACCAGCACTCCTAAAGGGGTCAAGAGGAGCGGGCCAAGCAAGAGGCCACCGACGCCGAAGGCGATGGGTAGGAGACGGGCTCGCACAGCGGTCACCAGAAAGAGAAACGCTGGGACCACACTCACGAAATAGCGATTGCCAACGAAGCCCCCGCCACCCTGCCAGTTCCAGTCGATGAACAAGAGGAACCAGAAAGCGACCACGACGAGTGAGAACAGCAACAACAGATGCGGTCGCGAGCGACGGCCGTAGAACAGAAACAGCACCACGGCTAGCGCTGCGAAGGGGAAGTACGGAACGAAACCTGCGTGGCGACCGATCAAGAAGTAGACAACGTTCTCGGCCAGCGCCGTTGGGTGGACACGAGGGATGCGCGCCAGCCAAGTGAACGCGTTCTGTGGCGTCGCTTCCGGGGCGGAGTCGGTCGCCAGTGCTGCAACCTCTTGCCTTGTGTCACCGCGCCACGCGGCGACCTCGGGCGGCATCTCGCCCGGCGCACAAACCGTCACCCCCCCGCGGTGCGGTTCCAGATACGGCGAGAGTCGCCCGGTGAGCACCAGACAAACCAACGAGGTGACGAGTAGCCCGAGAACGACCCCACCGACCACCCAACCCGCGGCGCGAACTCGACGTGCGAGAAGCGGAGCTCCTACCAGCACCAGCGCCAGGCCGGCATACATCGGCTTGCCCCAGGCAGCCACGCCGAGAGCGGCCCCCGAGCCAAGGGAGAACGCCCAGGCATGGCGCGTTTCTTCGGGCAGGCGCTCGAAGCCGAGAAACATCGCCAGGGTGATCAAGAAGGCGTTCCAGATCTCGGGCTGCAGCCAGAAGACGTAGGTCCACAAGGCGCTCACAAAGAAAAAGCCCACCGAGAACACCGCCGCCACGGGCGGTGACAGCCAGCGCGATAGGTAGAGCGCCCCCATCCAGATCATCGCCAGGAACAACACGACGTTTAAAAGCAGCATCCCGTTGGCGCCCAGCAGCCGAACCGCCGGTGCCGCTGCCAGCGAGTACGGATAGGGCTTGCCGAAATGGGTCGACTGCCAGCCATCGGTACTCATCAAGATGAGGTTGCGCTTCCAGCGAAACGGAAAGTCCTCGAACAAGCGCACCGTATCGACCTCGTCAAACCGCAGGTCGAAGTCGTTGGCGAGGCTCTCAGCCATGCCGAGGTAGGCCGCCTCATCGGCCTTCAGGTTGACAGGTAGACCCGGTTTTCCGATGGCGAGCGGTAGCGCCAGCAGAAACAACGACAGCGCGACCAACACCAATACGGTGCTCTGGTACTGCCACAACGGATTGCGCGGACCGAGGATCGGGCGCTCGAGGGGAGGAGCAGACATCGCGCGGAGTCTACGACCCCTAACGAACGGGTGCCCAGCCGGCAGTGGCGCTCTGTTCTGCGGACCACAGGAGGGTGGGGTCGCCCGCAACCAGACGCACCACCGGAGTCTCGCGAAGGTCGGTCTCGATGAGCGCGGTGCGCGTCACCTGGGCCGTACCATCGAGCTCGGCAAGGCTCCACTGACGCGGCCATGACCGGTAGCTCAGAAGCCGACGGCTCGAGGGAGGGCCACTCCAGCTGAGGCGATGCGCTCCCAGGGCGGGCAGCTCTTCGGTGTCCCATACCGTCGCCGCTTCGAGCCGCTTCGCCAGGTGCAGGCGGTAGCCGCTGTTCGGAGCAGCAGCGTTCTCTTCGCGCACGAAACCCGACCACGCCACCGCAACGCCAGCCGTGGTCGTTGCCACCCGCGGCCGAATGTCGGGAACCTGGTTGTCGGTGAGGTTTTGCGCCGCCTGCCAGAGACCTCGCGTGCGCACGGCCACCCGGATCTCGTCGTCCTGGCCGTCGAAGGCGCTCCAGGCGAGCAACCAGCTCCCGTCGCCGAGCACCGCACCGTCGAGCCCGGTCTGGGTGCCGCGAGCTGCAGCAGCGACGCGGACAGGGCGCTCGAAGACAGGGTCGGTTGATTCTTCGCTGTCGGCCGCCGGACTTCGCACGGCGGCCGCCCAGACTTCTAAGCGCTGGGGGTCGGAGCCTTCGAGCCAGGCGAGCCCGACGAGTGCACCGTTCGCCACCAGCACGACCGGCTCGCTGCGCTCGCGTGCCGTGCCGCTCGTGTGGCCTGGCACACGCAGCGGTCGTTGTGCTCCTTCGTCGCCCACCAGCAGGAAGAGCTCGTCGAGGCTGAGTTCGCCCCGGGTCCCGGAGTCACTCGCCGGACGTGAGCCGGCCACCCAGAACCGCCTCCCATTCTCACCTTCGGCAACCGCGAACGAGGAAACGAAGCCATCGCCCGTGGCTACTTCGGTCTTCGCCCCGCCGGGCCAGACAACGGCCACCACGTCGCCCTCGGCGCGTAGAACGACCTCTTCGCCCGAGACCGGGTCGGCTCGCTGGAGAACGAGAACATCGCTCGCCCACACCCTCGCACCCGAGACCAACATGACCAGGGCGACCAGCAGAGTGCAGCGCACTCGAGGGTCGCCCGAGCGCGGGCTCGAATGCCTGGCGCCGAAGGGGTTTTGGGGCGTGTTTTCGGGCCGGTTTCCGAAGCGAGGGACCATCAGGAAATCGTTCTCAGAGCAGAAACGTCGTGGGGGAGTCGAAGCTTCAATCTATCAGCCGGCCCCAGCTCTGAGCCGACGCTCGGGTCGCGCGGTCGCCAGTAGACTGCCCGGGGACAGAACGGCTGTCGACCGGTCGAGATTGCCCTAGAAGCTCGCAACGACCCGCTGCCCCGCAAACATCCTAGAGTTCCCAGGCCCTCCACCCCGCTGGTCAGACGACGAACAGACTCCATGCCAGGCCGCCCCATAACCCGCAGTTCTCCGCGTTACCTCGCCTCCGAGGCACGGCGCATCTCGCGCAAGCTCTATCGTCGATTCACCCGTCATGACCAGCGCCTTGCCAGGCTGCGGCCCGCCGGTAGCCCACGCGGCCGGGTCCTTCTCTCCTACGTGCTCGACCCCCTCCTTCTCCCGCTCGACCATGACCTCCCCCACTCCCACACCCACTTCTGGGAGACGCGCGAGATCGCACGTTCGTTTCTCGACCTCGGCTGGGCCGTCGACGGAATCTCCTGGACGCATCGCACCTTCGAACCCAACGAAGGCTATGAGGTGATCATCGACCCGCGTGCCAACCTCGAGCGCCTCGCCGAGACCCTGCCAACGGCGCAGGCCATCTTCCACTCTGACACCTGTCACTGGGCGGCGAGCAATGCGGCACAGGAAGCCCGCCAACAGGCACTCACCCAACGTCGCGGGGTACGACTCGATCGTCACAAGCTGGTGGAAGAGAACCGCGGTGCCGAAGCCGCCTCGATCGTCTGCTACCTCGGCAACGACTTCACCCGTCGCACCTTCGAGAACGCACTCCGCTCTGGGGGCTCTGGGGGCTCTGGGGGCGAGAAAGATTTCACGCCGACCGACAAACCCCTGGTGCGCATCCCGGTCTCGGTCCCCTTCGAATACGACTGGCCCGGCGATCGAGACTGGGAACAGGCGCGGCGACGGTTTCTGTGGTTCGGCAGCGGCGGCCTGGTGCACAAGGGGCTCGACTTGGTGCTCGAAGCCTTCGCGGGCATGCCGGAGCTCGAGCTCACGGTCTGTGGACCAGTTGAGCGCGAGCGCGACTTCGAACGGCTCTACTGGCGCGAGCTCTACGAAACAGCCAACATCAACACCCTCGGCTGGATCGACTCGCGGCCTGAACACTTCGCACCGCTCGCCGCACGACACGGTGCCCTGATCTACCCGAGCTGCGCCGAGGGCGGTGGCTCGAGCGCTCTGACCTGCATGCACGCCGGTCTCGCTCCCCTCTTGACCCCCGCCGCGAGTGTCGACCTCGAGCCCGATCGCGGCGTGCTCTTGACCGACGTGACCGTCGAGGGTCTGCGGGCGGCGGCACAGAGCTTCGCCGAGATGCCACCTGGCGAAAGCGAGCAGATGGCTCGCACCGCCTGGGAATGGGTCAGGCAACATCACACCCGCTCATTGTTCGCTTGCAACTATCGCCGCTTCGCCGGCCGGGTCACCGGCGAGCGTTCTAGCGGAGACGGCGAGTGATCGAGCCCGGGTCTGGCGACGTCGCGGTCGCGCTTTCACCGCATCTCGACGACGCGGTGTTCTCGTTGGGCAGCACCCTCGCGCGCCTCTCAAAAGAAGGTCGCAGCGTTCATATGGTCACGGTCTTCGCCGGCCCTCCTGCGCCTGCGGCCCCCTTACACTCCCTCGCGAAGCAACTGCACGAGCTCTGGGGCCTAGGCGACGACCCGGTCGGCGAGCGCCGGCAAGAAGACCTCGAGGCGGCCGCTGTTCTCGGGGCCCAGGCCACCCACTGGGACTTCATCGAAGCGCTCTACCGCACCGGCTCAGTTGAGCGCCCGCTCTATCCCGACCTATCCAGTCTTCGCCAGGCGCCTCATCGAGCAGACGCGCAGCTGGTCGAAAATCTCAGCGTCGCGCTCGAACGCCTGGCCAGCGACCTGGATGAGGAGGCGCACTTTTTCGCGCCGCTCGCCATCGGGGCCCACGTCGATCACGTGTTGTTGCGCGCCGCCGCGGAGCGAACCCTTCCCCCTTCCCGGCTGTGGCTCTTTGAAGACCTTCCCTACGCCTTCAACAGGCGGGTACGCAAACGAGGCCTGCCTCGGCGCCGAACCAGTGAGGACGTGCTACTCCCCATCTCCGCACGCGACCTGGAGCGTAAGTGTGAAGCAGCATGCTGCTATCGCTCGCAGATCGCTCCGGCCTGGCCCGACCGAGCGGCCCTCGAGCGCGAGTTCAGAGATTTCGCCGCGAAGAGCGGCGGCGGCGAGCGCGTGTGGACCGTTCCCACGCCAAGTTCAAGGTCCTGAATCAGAGCCGGCTGGCACCAACACGACCTTCTGTTCCAAGAAAGACGTTTCGCCGCCCAACTCGTCGTGCACCGCCACGACCACGGTTGCCTCGACACCACGAAGCGGAATCTCGACCTCGTAGGTGTAGCTCTCACCGCGTGGGCTCTTTCCACTCGGCAAACCGACGGGAATGCTCTTGTGGCCAACGGGCGTGTAGCGCTCCCAACCATCACGGGCACCGATGAAGACCGCGAACGAGCCGGCGTCATGACCCTCCTGCGGCACCAGGGCGAGGTGATCGAGCGGCACCACCACTCGCAGCCGCGCGGTTCTGCTCCGAGGACCATCGCCGCCGTCGCCGGAGGTGGGGGTGTCGCGCACGTCGACGACCTCCAGTTTCGCGCCCAGCGGGTTCTGAAGTGAGCCGTGAATGAAGGTACCGAAGACCGCCTGCGAGAGCTTCTCCTCGCGCGTTTCGGCGACATAGCTGCGGCGATAGCGCACATCGCCGGGACCCTCGACCTCGACCCTGATCGTGTGCACTTCGCCATCGGCGGGACGCGGTGGGGTGTAGGCCAGGCGGTAGCCGGCCGAGGCGTCTTCGACCGCCAGCGCCAGCACGTCGCTAGGCTGGTTGGTGTTGAAGAGCGCTTTGCCGCCGGTGTCGTTGGCGAGGGTGTAGAGGCCATCCTGGAGGTTTCGCATGCCGGCCGACTCGGTGGTCATCGCAGTGCGCGCCGAGTCGACCCCCGAGCTCCGGTTGGCGCGCAGGCCGGCGACCTGAAACGGGTAGATCGTCACCGATTGGGCATTCGCCTGGGCGCCCAACTGGTCCCAGGATCTTCGTGTGCTCTGGCTGTGCAGGGCATCGAGTGGCTTTCGTGGATCGAAGGGACGCTGGTCGCTGGTCAGTCGGTCCTGGCCGGTGGTGTCCTGGCCAAAGCACAACTCTGCGACGTGGAGCTGAACCTCCTGCCCGGGAAGAAGTGGAATACCGTCGCTGACCAGGAGCAGGCTCTTGCGACCGTCATAGCGGGCAAGCGACTGGACGAAGCGCCGCATGCCGGCGATCGAAGCGAGCGCCTGGGACTCGGCCTGCTGAGAATGCATCGCAGCCGTCGCCGCCAGATCCTCACAAGGGTCTTCCATCCCCTGCGCTCTTATGTTCTGGGTCGTATTGAGTGCCGCGTCGCGCGCCTGTTGATCGATCTGGCGCAAGACGAACTCGGGCGAGGCCAGCGCAGCGGTTGCCGGGTAGACCTTCCGGCGCGCCTCCTCAGACAGGGCGCGGCTGATCTCTTTCGGGTCGGCGGTAAACGGCAGGCGCATGCGGATCTGACCGTCGAAGGTGGCGATCGCCACTTCATCGCCCGGGCGAACGATTTCGTCGATGGTCTTCCTGAGTTGCTTGAAGAGCTGGCCACGGTGGCCCTTGCCCATGTGCAGCTCGTCGACGTAGACGACCAGGCGGGCGCGACCGTCGGCCGGAAGCTCCATGCCTTCGGCGAGAAGTGGGCGCTCGTCAGAGTCGATCCAGGTGCGGTCGTCGCCGGCGGACTCTCTCGCCAGGGCCGAGAACTGCGCGATCTCGACCGGCTGCCCGTCTTCGAAGACAGAGAAGGCGGAGGCGTCGAGATCAGAAACCGCGGTGCCGCCCTGTTCGACCCACACGTCGACGACCACCAGACGCACGTCAACCTGATCGATCAAGGTGGCATCGGCGACTTGAGCGGCAGCAATGCCAGGCCACAAGCCACCCATGAGGGCCAGGAGCGAAACCAACACGAGAATCGAGTAGCGCATCGCGCCAGTATACGAGGGACTGCTCTCGCTGTCTCAGGGGCGGACCGCAGGCTCTCGGGTACCGACTTCGGCGACCGCGAGCGGCGGATCGGGGATCGGCGGAATCTCGAGCCAGAGCCCGTGCCAGAAACCGCGCCACTTCTCGTAAACCGCCCGCACGTTGCGGCGTGGCAATTCGCGGAGCGTTGCGGCAGGGATCGCCACCAGGGCGAACGCCAGGACGCGGGCCCAGTGCCACGGTCGGGCGTAGCGGCGCAGGTAGATCGCCGAGCTGCGGCCGGTGTGAAAGGTGCGAGTGGGCCTATAGACCCCGATCGAATGCGAAATCATGTGCCAGAGGTGCGCGTCGTGAACATAGAGGCAACGCCACCCGGCCTGTTTCAGGCGCACGCAGAAGTCGGCGTCTTCGACTCCCAGGTAGTAGACCGGGTCCCAGTACGGCACCTGCTCGAGAGCCGTACCGCGTACCAGCATCGCGCACCCGTTGATGTAGGGAACGAACTCGGTACGGTCGTACTGGCCACGGTCGAGTTCGCCGTCGCCGCGTTCGCGGGTGACAGTTTCACGCCAGCGCAAGGATCCACCCGCCGACCAGATGCGCTCGCGATCGCCGTGGTAGTAGCACTTGGGGCCAGCACAACCCGCACTCGGGTGCTCCTCCATGGCGACCACCAGGCGCTGCAACATTTCGCGGTCGACCTCGATGTCGTTGTTCATCAAGAGCACATAGTCGTAGCCCGACTCGCGCGCCCAGCGAATCCCGTGATTGAGCCCCCAGGAGATGCCGCGATTCTCTTCGACCCGCAGCTGGCGCACCGCTGGAAAAGCCTCGCGGATCGCCTCCCATGAGCCGTCGGTCGAGCCGTTGTCAACGACCAGAAGATCGAGCACCGGGTAGGAGAGCTCGAGAAGCGAGCCCAGGGTGACCTGGGTGACCTCACGGCCGTTGTAGTTGAGAACCACGCCGGCTACGCTCGGGACAGCGCTACCTCCCACGTCAGGCAAGTCCTGGGGCTTGGTGGGATGTTCGGCTTCGCTCATAAGACGGGCCCCTAAGGGGAATCGAGATCCGGATGGACAGGATGATACTGACAGTCACTGCTTGCACGGCGGTTTCGACCGCGGCGAACTGGTGGAGCTGAGATGAGCGCACCAGAACTCATCGACCCCGACCAACGGGCCGTTCTGGTGACCGGGGCCAGCGGCTTTCTCGGTCGTCATGTCTGCCGCCATCTGGCAGCGCGAGGTGCGACGGTCCACGCCATCACCCGTTCTGACCCAGGCGAGCAAAGCCTCGAGAACTCGATGGAAGCGGTGGTGCGATGGCACCAGCTGGACCTCCAGGATGCTTCCGCTGTTCGAGAGACTGTCAAAGGCATCGCGCCCGACGCGACGATCCACCTGGCCAGCCTGGTCAAGGGCTCGCGTGACCACTCCCTGGTCTTGCCGATGTTCGAGGCCAACCTGCGCTCCACCGTGCACCTACTCGCGGCGGCAACCGAGAGTGGCTGCCGACGCTTTGTCCAGGCCGGATCGCTCGAGGAGCCGGCCGCCTCTGACCCCGCCCCCGCCGCCTCGCCCTACGCCGTCGCCAAAGCAGCAGCGGCCGAGTACTGCCGCTACTACCATCACGCTTACGATCTCTCAGTGGCGCTGGCGCGCATCTTCATGGTCTACGGACCGGGTCTCCAGGACGAGAACAAGCTGGTGCCCTACGTCATCTCACATCTCCTGAGCGGCAAGGCAGTGGAGCTCTCGAGCGGCGCACGGGCTGTCGACTGGGTCTACGTAGACGATGTCGCCGAAGGCCTCGTACGGCTCGCCTGTCTGGAGGCGATCGAACCCGAGCCGGTCGACCTCGGGAGCGGTGACCTCGAAACAGTAGGAGACCTCGTGCGCCAAATCTACGACCAACTCGGAGAGGAGGCCGAGCCGCCGCTGGGAACGCTGACCGACCGCGCCAACGAAACCGTCCGCCGTGCGAATACAAAAGACACCTGGAAGCGAACCGGCTGGAGACCCAAGACCGCTCTCGACGACGGTCTGGCCGCGACCATCGACTGGTTCCGCCAGCGCTCATGAGCGAACTTCTAGGCGACGGCTTCGTCAGCTAGAGCCTCGTTCTCCGGGACGGCAGCCTCCCGCTCTTCGGGCGGTGGAAGCCGCCCGAAGAGGCGAAGGACCACCATCCACGCGGCGAAGATGCAGAGCGCACCCAGAAAGAAGGGAGCTCCGGGCAGCTCGACCGGGGCACGCTCCGAAGTGAAGTAGCTGAACAAGCCGGTGGTGAAGATGAGCGGCGCAACGATGTTGGTGACACTGACGAGGGCCGTCAAAGAGCCCTGAACCCTGCCCTGCTCGGACGGCGAAACAGCACCCGCGACCATGCCGTTGATCGCCGGGCCGGCAACTCCGGCAATCGAACCCCCGACAATCACCGCGATGATCATCCAGCCTTCAGACGCCAGGCCGTACCCGATGTAGCTGAAGACCGACAGCCCGAGGCCAAAGAGAATCGCTCGCCGTTCGCCAATGCGCGACACCACCGGCTTGACCAGAAAGCCCTGGACGATCACCGCGGTCACGCCAACCAGCGCCAGCGCCAGGCCGTTGGTCATCTCGTCCCAGCCGTAGCGATAGCCGGTGTAGAGCACCCAGACATTCTCGAGACCACGCTGCGACATCGAGATGAGAACGAAGGCCACCGCCAGGCCGGCAACGATCGGGTACTTGCGCAGGTTGCCGATACTCGACATCGGGTTGATGTTCTTCCACTCGAACTTGCCCCGCTTTTCGGGAGGCAGCGACTCGGGAAGTACAAAGAAGCCGTAGAGCCAGTTGATCATCACCAGCGCCGCCGAGACGTAGAACGGCAAACGCAACGAGATGCCACCCAGGAGACCTCCGAGCGCGGGCCCCATGATGAAGCCGAGGCCAAAGGCAACCCCAACCAGACCGAAATTGCGCGCGCGGTTCTCGGGTGTCGATACGTCGGCGATGTAGGCATTGGCGGTCGTGATGCTGGCGCCCATGACACCGGCGATGGCACGGCCGAGAAACAGCCAGCCGATGCTCGGTGCCCAGCCCTGCAGCAGGTAGTCGATGCCGAGCCCGAAAAGGGAAACGAGAATCACCGGCCGACGCCCGAAGCGGTCCGAAAGCGCCCCGAGAATTGGTGCGAAGAAGAACTGCATCAGAGCGTAGGTCGCCGCGATGATGCCCACGTAGCGGCCAGCCAGGGCCGCATCGCCACCCATGAACTCTTTGACCAGCTCGGGCAGGATCGGAACGATGATCCCGATTCCCAGGATGTCCAGGAACAGGGTGACCAGAATGAAGGCCATCGCGGCCTGGCGGTTCTTTGCTCTCGACATTGCCATCTTGCTCGGGTGGTGAAACGGCTGAAAAACGGCGGCGCTTGCCCGACCGCCCCCTCGGGGTGCCTGAGACTAAGGTGATCTCACCCGGCGCGCCAGCGCCGGGCAGGGACCCTGCTCTCTGTGGGCTCTCTGTGGGCTCTCTGTGGGCTCTCTGACGAGCCCCTCGAGGAGCTCTTTGAGCCAGGGCTCCATCCGATGGAGGGAGCGCTCCATCCAAGCGCGCCTCTCGACGCCGTCAAACGGGGTTGGCGCCCTTCCCGCAATCGCCGGCAGGCAGTTTTCTTGATCTTGTAAGTACCTGCAAGGAAAGGTCTTACGCTGCACGCACCGGGGTTCCAAGGGCGCCATTCGAGGGCAGGCTCGAGAGCTGGCACAGCCAATGCACTATCCCACGCTGTACGCAACGGACTCCTCCAGTCCCCACTTTCCAAACCCTTGACCAATACCCACAACACAGGAGAAACGAAATGGAACTTACCCGAGGCGAAATGCAGGATCTGCTGGCCAAGTTTGCGACCGAGAGCGACAGCTACCGTGAGCGTCTGCTTGCCGACCCCAAGGAAGTCATCCAGCGCCAGTTCGGTGTCGACGTCCCCGGCGCCGTCAGCGTGAAGGTGCTCACCGAGTCGGCCGACACGGTCTACGTGGTGCTGCCGCACATCGTCGAGCAGGGTGACGAGCTCTCCGACGCCGACCTCGAGGCGGTCGCCGGCGGCCACTCGATCATCAAGGAGGCCAACTGCCAGGACTCCGATGGTGCGCTCAACACCGTCAACAACTTCGAGATGTCGCTGGTCTAGGTCGACGACTGAGGACGGCGGGTCGGCCTGGTCGACCCGCCACTCCTCGCCCCGTTTTCTGTTCTTTTCCCCGCACCTTTCTTGATCTGATTTCCCCGCTTTGCTTTCTAGTTTGACTTTCTAGTCCCTTCGCTTCGGAGCCACGCTCTTCTCACCTCATCAGGTTCCGAAGCTTCTCGAGCCCGGCGCGGCCCCTCAGCCGCTCCGGGCCTTTCTCTTTTGTGCAGTTCTCGGCGAGCGAGCCCGCGCGCGCGGGGACCGGTACACTCCGCGCACGATGGGAATCCCACGAGGCAGTGCGCGCCTCTTGTTTCGCGAAGCTCGAGCACGCCCCTTCTCGGGCACGGTGCTGCAGCTCGGCCGGTCTTCGATCTACTTCACGGAGCGTGAGCTCGAGAACTGGGCCGCGCGTGATCGCTTCGCGCTCACGCCGCGTCGCGGAGAGGAACCTGCGGCACGACTCTCCCACGACCCGCGCCTCGCGGCCCTGGGCTGTATGGACGACCGGGCATTCTTCGAGCGCCTCGGCTTCGATGCGGTCGAGAGCAGCGACATCGAAGAATGGGAGGGCGCCGATCACATCTTCGACCTCAACGACGAGCTCCCCGAACAACTCGTCGAGCGCTTCGATGCGGTGTTCGAGACCGGCACGATCGTGCAGATCTTCGATCTTCCACGGGTGCTCTCGAACCTGGCGCGTCTGGTCAAACCCGGCGGGCGGATCATTCACTGCGCCGTCCCGTCGAACAACCACATGGACCTCGGCTTCTACATGCTCTGCCCGAGCTTCTTCGCCGACTTCTACTCGGCCAACGGCTGGCGCATCGAGTGCCACTGGCTGTGCGAGTACTACGCCTGGTGGCACGGCGGCAAGCTGCACTCTGACCGCTGGCGGGTCTATGAGTACACCCCCGGCGCTCTCGACGCACTGAGCTATGGGCGCTACGGCGGTGCCCAGGCGGCGACTTTCATGGTGGCGACCAGGGTCGACGGGTCGACCGGAGACATAAGACCGCAACTCGGCCACTACCAAAGAGCGTGGCAGGACTTCGAAGATCAAGGAGGCGCCGACGACGCGGTCGCCGGGCTCACCCGTGCCGGGGCGGCCGACAACATGTCGCCCGCCATGCTTCGTTTCACAGCGCCCTGGAAGCGCGTCGCCGAAACCGTCCGGCGCCGGCTACTACCGCGCCGCATGCCCAGACTCATCGCACGCGTTTGAACCAGAACGATCCGAAGTGGCTGTCGTAGTCGGGCGCCGCAAGCGGCCGGTAGCCACCCGGGATCGAACCGTCGAGGACTGAGGCGAGGAAGGCCTCGTCGTGGTGACGAATCATCGGTGGTGCGAGCCAGATCTCGAAGTCGTTGTTGAACGCCAGGAAAGCCTGCAGCAGCATCGCCTCCGTCCAGTAGCGTGGCCACTTTCCGTCGACGACGTTCTGCTGCACCGGGTGCGGCACGTTGTAGGGGAAGTGAACGTCGTGCGCATGAATGAGAACTCCCGGTGCAAGGCGCGGCACTACTTCGAGATAGAGGTGCGGTACGTCGCCGTCGATCTTGACCACGTGCGTCGAGTCGATGAACAAGACATCGCCCTCGGCGAGGCATGAAAACCAGTCCGGTGACACGTCCTGTACCGCCTCGCCGCGAACCTCGAGGCCCGGGATGGTGCGCACCCGGTCGCGCGCGAAGGGGTCGACGGCGATCATTTCGCACTCGTGACCTTCGGCGCGGTTCCGCTCCAGCGCCTGACTCGCCCACCAGGTGGAGAGACCCGAACCAATCTCGACGAAACGTCGAGGCCTTACGCCACGCAACACGAGATAGAGGAACTGGGAGTCGTGGAGGGTGAATCCCGGGCCGTATCCCATGCGCTTCGTCTCGTCGTAGGACGGCAACGCTTCGAGCTCGGAGCCGAAACGCCGAGCGAGATCCCCGAGGCGCTCCTTCATTGCGTCGAGCTCCCAGCGAAGACCCGGTAGTTCACTCGGCCGGTCCCATCGGGCGCGGTTCCTCAGAACTTCGCTACGAGTTGGCAGCGGCGAGTAGTAGTCGGACGTCTTTGCCAGATTGAAGCCGAGTGCTTCAAAGGCACGCACGCCCACGCGCAGGCCTGCCCGGTAGGCGCGACGAAGTGGATTCACGGGTTGGCGTCGGCAGCTGAGGCGGCGGCGTTCGTCCAACAGAGCGCGCGGTCGAGCCGACCCTCGTCCATCAGCTCTTCGAGCCGTTTGAGCCGCACATAGCGACTGCCCTCGAACTGCTCGAGCGTCAAGCCGATCTCCTGATACGCGGTATGGAGGCGTTTTGCAGCTCGCTCCGGATCCCACTGTGGGTCGAAGGCTGGAACAGCCACCCCGAGGGCATCGCAGTCGACACGGTAGGTGCGCTGGTCACCGCTGGCGCCTTCGGCGATTTCGACCTCGGTCCCTGGAACCGCCGCCGCGACAATGTCTGCCAACTCGCGGATGCGGTAGTTGTGCTCCGTGCGGCCAACGTTGAAGGCGCGATCGAAGACCGCCTCACGATCTGCCTCGACGACCGCCAGGAAAGCCCGCGAAATGTCCTCGACGTGCACGATCGGCCGCCAGGCCATGCCGTCGGAAAGCAGTCGCACGCGCCCGGTGGTATGTGCCCAGGCGACCAGGTTGTTGAGCACCAGGTCAAGCCGCAGGAGAGGCGCGAGACCGTAGGCGGTGGCGTTCCTGAGGTATGTGGGGGTAAAGCTCGGGTTGGCGAGCTCGGAGAGCGCCTGTTCGAGGCGCACCTTCTCGACTCCGTAGGGCGTGACGGGGTTGAGCTCGGCCGACTCGTCGAGAAAATCGTCGCCGGCAGCGCCGTAGGAACTGCATGACGACGAGAACACAAAACGCGGCACTCCCGCCCCGCGCGCCAGCTCCGCGAGCCGTAGCGAGGCGCTGTAGTTGATCTCCGTGGTGAGCTCGGCGTTGAGGTTGCCGAGCGGATCGTTCGACAGTGCTGCCAGGTGAACGACCGCATCGAAGCCCTCGAGATCACCAACCTCGACCTGGCGGATGTCTTTCGGGGTTCCTTCGCGGCCCGGGCCGGCTTCGTCGGCGGCGCCCTCGGGAAGGGCGCAGTCGACGAACCATCCGGCGTCGAGCCCTGTGACGTCGTGGCCGGCGCGTTGGAAGAGCGGCACAAGAACGCTGCCGATATAACCGGTGTGACCGGTGACGAGAACTCGCATGACGTTTCAGTTTCCTTGGACGGTGCCGAAGTTTGCCGCGACAATGGCCAGGTCGCTGCCGTCGATCGCGAGATCGTCGTTGAGGTCGGCACGCTGGTCCCAACGCGAACCGTTGAGATCGGCACCGAAGGCCAGGCCGAGCAGGATGAGGTCGATGCCGTCAACGCGACCGTCGCCATCGACATCGCCTCCGAACCCACCACCGACAGCGTCGGTACGGAACTCGGTGATCGCGCGGTCGAAAACGTTGGCCGGGGTGTCCAGGTCAGCGGCGCGCAGGCTGACGTTGACCGTACCGCTCCACGGTACCGGCGGCTCGTGCTGAATGGTGACATTGCGCGTCGTACCAACGACGGTGCTCTCGACGATCTGCCCGTCGATCCGCAGCTCGACCGTCGCCATGTCGATGCCGGCGCCGAAGTCCCAGATCTGCACGGTCACCGGAGTGATGTCAGGTACCTCGACGGCCTTGTTTTCCGGGCTGATAACGGACGGCACTGGCGGCACGTTGTCGAGACCCTGGAGAACGTCGGCGAAGGTGCGGGCCATCAGGTCGTAGCCCTGCGGGTTGGGATGGCCAACAGCATCTTCGCTGGCGGGAACCGGGTCGTACAGCGACTGTAGATCGCCCCGGGTAATCCACACCTCGTAGTTATCCACCAGGTCGCGCCCTTCGCCACCGGCAATCTCGCGGATCCCACGCACGACGCGGTCGGTGAGCACATTGTCGCTGTCTTGCCGGGCGCTCTCGCGGCGCGGAATCGGGCTGGCGTGCACGACTGCCATTCCGCGGTTGGTCGCGCGGTTCGCGAGCTCACGCAAGTTGAAGATCGTCGACTCGAGAGACAGCCCCGAACCCCTCTGCACGTCGTTGGTTCCCAACATCAGAAGGAGCACATCGCCGTCGGCATCGGCGAGGACCGAGTTGATGACCTCGAGCGCCTCTGCCGTGTTGTCACCTTCCGTCCCGTAGTTGAGGACGGTGGCGTTGGTGAGCAGCGCTTCGAGCCGTCTCGGATAACCGGCGTCCGGACCGAGCGGTACCGAGTCGCCAGTGCCGGCCGTGATGCTGTCGCCAAAGGCGACGTAGACCGTCTGCGCGCTCAGGGTAGCACCGCAAACCAGGCCGACGAGGAGCGCCACCATCACGTACCGAACGGGCAGCGAGCGTTGGGCTCCTGGTAGCAAGCGACAGATGGCGGTAGCGTTCATGATCTCGGTTGTCACAGTGCGCCCCGTCCGCAGGAAAACCTGAGGAGGGCATGAGACGCTCCTCGAGGGCTCTCTTCCAGTGCTCTCCTGAAGGCCGTTCGAAACGGCCGCTGGGCGATGGGCGCAACGCTTCAGATTCTACCGTTGTCGAACTCATGACCACATTGCATTTTCTCGGTACCAACGGCTTCTACCCTTCGAGAAGCCGCCAAACCATGTGCTTTCTGCTCCGTGACAGCGGCCGCGCCCTCTTGCTCGACGCTGGGAGCGGGCTCGGGCGGTTGTTTTCGAACGACCTGACGGCCGACCTGCTCGTCGGAACAAAGCGGCTAGATGTTCTGCTCACGCACTACCACCTCGACCACATCATGGGCCTGGTCACCCTTTCCCATGCCTGGCAGGGAGACCTGGTGATTCACGGCCCCGAGGCTCCGCTGGTCGACGTAAGGAGCGCCCCGAAGGCACTCGAACGCCTCATCGCCCCGCCGCTCTTTCCCGTGTGCCTGGACGACTTCGCCTCTCAACCCGAAGTGCGCGGCTACGGCGGACCGGAGGTGTGCGCCGCCGGCTTCGCTTTCCAGACGCGGCGGCAGAAGCACCCGGGTGGTTCGGTCGGCCTGCGGTTGGATGACCGACTGGCCTACATCACCGACACCGCCGGCGACCCAGAGACGACGGTCTTCGCAAGAGGCGTACGGACTCTTCTCCACGAGGTCTGGGTCACCGCCGCCGAGGGCGAGCGAAACCCTCTTCTGCTGAGCGGCCACGCATCGACCGTCCAGGTCGCCGAGATCGCTCGTGCGGCTGGCGTCGAGCGATTGTTTCCGGTCCACCACCGGCCGGGTCGCAGCGACTCCGATCTCGAAGCCATCGTCCAGGAAATCAGAGAGGCGGGCGCGCCGCCAACCGAACTCGTGCTCGAGGGAGAGCACCGCGAGGTGGGGCTCAGGACTTAAACAGCGCGTGAGCGCGCGCCAGATCCTCGGGGGTTCCGACGTCGAGCACGCGGCCCGCTTCGAAGCACACGGCAGTAGGCGATCCGCCGGTCTGGATCTCGCGCCGCAGCAGATCACCAACGTAGAGCTCGGCGCTCGCTCCGGTCTCGAGGTTCTCGGTCATACGCTTGGCGGTCCGAGAACCGAGGAGTGCTATCGACCAGGTGAAGGCCAAGCCCCGGTCGGGCTGTTTGATGACGAAGTCCCGCGGGCGCCCTCCTTCGTCCAGAACCACCATGTCGCTCTTCTCGGGCCGGTCGCAGGGGAAAAGTCCCAGGACCAGACCGTCTTCGGTCATGGGTTCCTTCCGCAGGGCGGCGAAGGCGTCGCTGGGCTGGAAGAGAATGTCGGGGAAGGCCAGGGCAGCGGTGCGGCTCCCGAGGCGTGCGAAGGCGACCGCCAGGGTGTGCGGCACGCTCGGGGTGGGCGGGGTCTTCAGCCACTCGACCTCGACCCCGAAGCGCCGGCCATCGCCAATCGCGGTTACGAGATCGGTCTTCTCGGGCCGGACGATGACCATCGCCCGGTGGATCCCACCCTCTGCCAGGCGTTCGAGGAGGTGGGCCATGAGGGGTCGACCGTCGAGCTCCAGGGCTTCCTTCGAGCCCCTGGGCCCGAGCTCACCGGCAAGGCGGGTCGCACGCCCGGCGGCCGGCAGTACGGCCACGATCTGCTCACTCACGGGGTTGCACCCGGCGCTGGCCTTTGTCGCCGGGCCAAGTGAGCGATAGCCTGCACTTCATGCCGAGCACTCTCTCCGCCGACTTCAAGCGGCTGGCCGACTACCGAGAACGCCATTCGCTGTTGTTCTTTCTCGAAACCGCGCTGTTTGACAACGGTTTTCAGGCGGTGATGATGCACCGCATTGCCCATCGCCTCAAGCGTTGGCGTATTCCCGGAATGGCGCCGCTGGTGGCGAGGCTCAATATCGCGATGACCGGCGTCGACATCTCTCCGCGCGCCGAGATCGGCCCGGGTCTTGTGATCAGTCACGGCGTCGGCCTGGTGATCGGCGGCAGCGTGACGATCGGGAAGAACGCCCTTCTCCACCACGGGGTAACGGTGGGTGCCCCCACCCCAGGACGCATCGTCCAGATGCCGACTATCGGAGACGACGTCGTCCTCGGAACTGGCGCCACGGTGATCGGACCGGTGACCATCGGCGACGGTGCCTTCATCGGTGCCGGTGTTCTCTTGACGCGCGACGTTCCAGAGTGCGCCAAAGTGACCGTCGCCGGTGAGCCGCACATCGAGGTCGCCACCGATGAGTCGAGTTGAGCTCGCGGCTACTCGACGAGGTGCCATTCAGTTTGTCGACCGCCCAGGTAGTGCACATCTTCGCCGTCGAATACGGCGCCCTGCTCGAGCTTGATCAGCACTGGCCCATTCCAACTTTCGAGTGCGACCTTGGCATTGCCTTCGATCGCATAGGTGGTGTTCGCATGGAGCGGCCAGTCGCCGCGCACCGGGGTATCGCCCTGGTTATCCCACATGCCGATCGTCGGCCCGACCGAGTGGCCGAAAACGCCGAGCGGATGGGTGTAGGTCATCGTGCTGAGACCCTCGGCCTGGGCGTCACGAATGGTGCCGGCGAGAATCTCGTTGCCGGTGCGGCCGAGCTCGTAGTTGCTGGTCAAGATGTCCTGCCAGCGGTTGCCATCTGAAAGAGCGCGCACCAACTCCGCCGGCACCTCGGTTTCGCCGAGACGCATGACGTAGCCCATCTCCTGGTTGTCGGTGCAAAGCCTCAGGTAGCAGATCCCGACATCGGTGTGCAGCACGTCGCCACGCTCGATGACCACGTCGCCACTCTCGCCACAGAAGGTGTCGTGGTCGCATTCGAACTCGGCACGTTGGACGTCGACCGACGGTTGAAACCAGATCGGCAGCTCGAGTTCGGAGAAACGCTCCCTGATGTACCAGGCGACGTCGGCAGCGGTCGTGGCACCCGGAGTGACCACCTGTTCGGAGAACGCCTCGGCGATCACACGCCGGGCGATCGACACGATGTGCGGAAAGACCTCGAGCTCGAGCTCACTGCGGGTCTCGATCCAACGCACGACCAGGTCTTCGGCCGGAACCACGCGCCCCTTCAGCCCCGGTGGCAGAACTTCGATCAAGCGCTCGTGCAGGCCGTGGGTCAAGCCGTCGGCCACTGGCCAGTGGCGACTCGTGTTGATCGCAATGCGTTTCGGGTCACGCTCGGCGATCAACGCGCCCAACGCCCGCCACTGGTCTTCGAGGTCGCCGCCCTCCCAGGCCGCTTCATAGAGGCGCCCGAACGGATAGCGGTTGACTGAAAGGCGATCGACACCGGCCTCTTCGCCGCGATCGTGGAACACCAGCATCGTGGTGCGCCGCGCCGCGAAGACCGGCTCTGGCACCAGGCTCCAGAACACAGGGTCTTCCGCGTACTCCCGGTTGATGACCACCCACATGTCGATTTCGGTGTCGCGCATCAGGCGCGGCAACAGGTTGACCAGGCGATCTTCGAGAATGCGGTTGACCACCTCGACCCGTTCGCGGTGGCGCAGGATCTTGGGCATTTCCGTCACCACACGCCCTTCGCGATGCTCGCGCGCGTTGACCTCAGGGCGCTCGCCATCATCGGCTGCCACTGCCGGTGTCGGAAGGACTGCCGCACTGACCAGCACGACAAACCATGCGCTCGAAAACAATAGGGAACTTCTGGATGCCGACATCATGCACCTCCGTTGACAGAAACGAACTCAAGGTCGGGAATGCCGGCATCCTACGGCACTCTTCGTTACTACGGAGAGAATCGGCAGGCACGCCCTGGGGAGCGGCGGCCTATCGACGACCAGAGGTGTACGACCCGGGATCAGGTCATGGTGCCGATGGCAGGCCCCTCGTAGCGACCATGCTCACGGCGAAGGCTGTTCTCGGTAGCCTCCAAGCGTTCGGCCAACTCCGCGCGGTCGAGCAAGAGTGACGCGAGTCGCGCACCTTCTTCCAGGATGTCGGTGTGCTCGATCTTTCCGTTGAGCGTCACGTCGCCATAGAGCACCAGGAAGGCCGCGCCGCTCGCAAACAGCGGGACCGCCATGGTTTCGAACGGCAAGTCACCGCCCAGCCGGTCGAAGATCGACTGTTCGAGATCGTTGCCGAGGGGGGCCTGGCGGACCAACCGCCCCGCCTGCAGTGCGTGGTTGAGAATCGAGGGTGGCGCGGTGGGAATCGACAGGTCGCCGAGATCGAAGGCTACCTCTTCAGCCTGGCCGAGGCCGGCAGAGGCAAACCCCCGTAGGCCGTCGGCCGAACAGAAGAACAGCGCTGCCCGATCGACGAAACGCAGCGCGAAAGGCAGCAACTGCCAGGCCACCTCTTGCGGGTCGCAGGCCGTTCGCAGGCTGCGCGAAAGGTGAAAGTAGGCGTTGAGATGGCCAGCCCGCGACGCACCCACGTCATCCCAGCGCGCCTGCGCTCCCGAGGCCGTCACATCTACCTCGGTTGTCCCGAGGATCGGACCGAGGGGAATCGCCTCGCCGACCTGCAGGTGCACTTCCAGGGGCTCGAAAGAGTAGTGCCCCGAGTGCCAGGTCATGACCTGCTCGAGCAACTCCTCGACTTGAATGCGCAGCGCACGCGTCAGGTCGGGCTCGGCAACGTCGGCGGTCGCGCGCAGCAAGAAGCCGAGTTTGTGGCCGCCCGACGAGCGCTCCTGGCGGTCGAGAGCACGGTCGAGTGACGCGCGGGTCACCAGCGCCCGGCTCAGGAGAACCTCGCCCAGCAGCTGACGCTTCCACGACGTCCAGGTGTCTGCGACCTTTCCCTTGCTCACCAGCATGGTGGCCTGGCGACCCGGGCCCGTGAGCGTCAGCTTGCCGCTACGCCCGCTCTGAACCAACTGTTCGAGCACCTGCCGGACGCGGCCGGCGTTCAGAACACCGCGGTAGATCATGACCTCCTCCAAGCCTGCCATCGAACGCCGTCACCTCCTGTGCTCAGGGACCATGGATCGAGATGACGGTCGCCCCGACACCTACCGGGTTATTCAACGAGTGTGCCAACGGATTCTTTCACGATAACAATTCACAACAAGTATCCAGGCCTTTCGATCTATCTCAATGCGTCATTGCGCACTTCAAGGGAGGACCTGCGCGTTGTCCCATCACCGCCACACCGTTCCCATTCGGACCACGGGACCCGGGTGGGGTCCCGGGTGACGACCCGGGTGGGGGCCCGGGTGGGGACCCGGGTGGGGGCCGGGCGGGGGCCCGGGTGTCAGTCTTCGCCGAGTTGGACGAGGACGTTGGCCGACTCGGGGAGCACGTCGATGCGCGCACCGGAGGCCAGGAGCTTTTCGGTTTCCATGACCTCGAGCACCGCCTCGAGAATCTCGGGATCGTGCCCCTTGAGTTGGTTGAGGGTCCCGCCGACGATTGCCGGTCGTGACGCCGAAGCCTCGGCAAGTTTCTGCGACACCTTCTTGGCGGTCTCACTCTGGATCAGACCAACCCGGTTCTCACCGTCCTGGCGCATGGCGCTGGTGACCTGCACCAGGCGCTTGACGACCTTCTCGGTGATGTTCTCAACCATCGCACGGTCGGTAAACGCGACCTTGCGGATGTAGACCGAACCCAGCTTGTAGCCCCACTTCTCGCTCAGCGGCGAGACCGCGGCACGCACCGTGCGACTGAGGGAGTGTCGGTTCTCGAGCATCTCCTCCATCTCGAGGTTCGACAACGTCGAGATCGTCGAGCTCGACACGTTGGCCTGCAACGAACCGTCGGGATTGGCGTTCTTGAACAGGTATGACACCGGGTCGCTGACCCGCATCTCGTACCAGATGCCGACACCCATCGGAGTGCCCTCTTCCGAGTTGACCATCTGCGAACGCAGGTAGTGCTGGCGCAGCGCCGTTGATACTCGTTGACGACTGCCGAAGAAGGGAACGAGAAGCGCGCGCGGGCCGAAATTGCTCACGGGGATGCGCAGTCCCGGCTCGTCGAGTACCCCGATGACCTTTCCGAACAGGGTGTAGACGTGCGCCTCACACTCACCGACGACGGCGTAGAGACCGAAGAAGCGCGCGAACGTCGTCATGACGGGAATGATCAAGAGGCCGAGAACGAACGCGATGGCTGGGAGAATCATGCCCCGCCCTCCTGTTCGCCGCTCATCACCACGCGACGGGCACGCTCGAAAAGCGGCACCCTCAGGTTGCGACGGTAGGCAGACAGCGCCGCCGAGCCGCCCTCGGCCTTGATCTTCGAAAGGATCGACCCGAGCTCGCGCAGCGGCGCGACCTCGGCCTCGGCGTTGTTGCGAGCAATCTCGACTGCGCGCTCGCTCATGGTGATCTGCTGCTCGGCGTCGGCGCGCGCAGTCGAGATGTCGGCCGCCACCTGGTTGCGCGTCGAGTTGATCGCCGACAGCGCCCGATCGACTTCGGGCGGCGGATCGATCTCGGTGATCAAAGCAGCCTCGAGCTCGATCCCGTAGCGCCCCGACGTCGGCCGGCACTGCTGCTCCATGTAGTCGTTGATCAGCGGTAGGTTCTTGCGCAGGTCGTTGATCGAAACGCCCTCTGAAAGGTCGACCGCTACCTGACTGGCGCCATCGACGTCGCCGGTCTCGACCAGACTGGCGCCCCTCGGGTCCTCAAAGTTCGCGATGCGCTCACGAAGAACAGAAACAAAGAAGCCCATGACGTGCTCGAGCGGGCTGGCCACTCCAAACAGGAAGGGATAGAGATTGTTCTCGCTGACGCGATAGCGCAGCTGGCCATTGACACCGGTGGTCAGGTTGTCCTTGGTGACCGCCTCGATCGTGCTTTGGCGTTTCGTGGGGTCCCAGATGATGTCGACGGTCTGGGTGGCAGCCGAGACCTTGTGCACCTTCTGCCAAGGCATTTTGAGGTACGGGCCCCCGGGACCGATCACCTTGAGGCGCGGGTAGCGATAACGCTCCTGCTCATCGTCGCTCAGGCTCGGATCGGGAGCCTCGAGGCCCGCGAGCCGCTCGGCGCGACCGAAGCTCGTGCGCACCGCCCGTTCGTCTGGCTTGACCGTGAAGAAGCCGCGGATGCCGATTCGCACGACGGCATAGATCGCCAGCCCGAGAAGAAATCCCAACAGAGTCATCGAAAGCCCCCCTTCTTGACCGCGCCGCGCCTCGAACGAAACCAGGCGCGCATGGCCCTAGCCTAGACCAGAAAACCAAGTTTTCCAGTAAGCACCCCTCTCCGGCTCGCGGGGGCTCCCTACTGGCCTGCGATCCTGTCGATCAGGAGAGCCTGGAACTCGGGAGCGGGGTCGGTGAGGTAGAGCACCGAGCGCTCAGAACCGTCCCCAGGCGCCGCTTCTTCAACCACCAGGAGCGGCTTCGTGACCCCGCTGCCGGGCTGGGTGTCGTCTGGACCTTCGGTGATCCTTGCAACTCCCTCGAAGCCCGAAAGCAGCTCGGGATGGGTCACCCAGGCAACCGCCAGGGTGTCGAAGGGGTTGAACCCCGGCGCGCCGAGGGTTGTCTGCCAGCGCTCGAGCCAGGTCGCTGTGTTCTCGGCCGCCCACTGCCCCACCGGACCGCGGCTTGCCAGCTCGGCAATCTCATCCGGCCCGATCCACACCTTGGAGGAGACCTCCCAGGGCGCCAACACCAGGCGCACGTCGCTGTCGAGCAGGACCTGCATCGCAACTGGATCGAGCTCGAAGTTGAAGTCGCGAAACGCGCGTGCGCCTTCTTCGATCTGGAAGCTCTGACCTGGACGACGCCCCGCCACGATGACGATCGCCTCCAGGCGGTCATGCAGTTCGGGGTGGAGCATCAAGAGCGACGCGGCATTGGTCAGCGGCCCGACGGCGAGCAGGGTGAGTGGCTCCCGTTCGAGGGCCGTCGCCATCGCCCGCACCGCCTCGGTGTCTTCACCCAGCTGGTTGGCCGAGTGCGCGCCAGGGAACACTCCGATCGGCGTGCCGTCCGGCTGACGGGGCGCGAAGCGCTCTGTGACATCTCGAGCAATGGGTAGCGCGTTCTCGAACTCGGTGTTGCCGAACACCACGCTGATGCCGCGAATCGAGATCTCGGGTGAGTGGAAGGCCTGCAGCATCATGAGACCGTCGTCGACCTCGCGCTCCGGCAGGCCGATCGCCGGGTCGACATCGAGCCATACCGGTTTCGGCTCGACGTGCTCGGCTGCTTCTCGGTTTGTGTTTGTGCCATCGACTGCCTGGCCAGCCGGGCGTTCTGGTTCGAAACGACAAGCCACGCTCGCGCCGAGCACCGTAGTCACAACTGAGACGACCAATAGGGTGGGGATGGTCTTCATGCCTTGAAAGCCTCCAGCGAGCCCGAGATGACAACCAGACGAGCACGCTCGAGCATCTCAGACCGCCAGCCGCGGGTTGGGGCGATCGGAAGCTGCGCGACCCCGATCAGGCGACGAATGACTTCGACTCCGGCAAAGCGCGCCAGCAGTTCCTCGTCGAGGGGTCCGGCACTCACCGCGCGCGCGGCTGCCAGAAACGTCGCGGGGATGTCCCGGTCATGCCGCGCCAGCACCAGGTGCGCAACGGCCACCGCCAGGTCGAACTCCGCTGGGCCCAGGAACCCAAACTCGGGGTCGATGACCCGCAGACCACGGTCGGTGCGCAACCAGCTGCCCGGGTAGTAGTCGCCATGCAGCAGGCAGGGACCGTCGGCCAGATACTGCCGACCGACCAGGGCGAACTGCTCGGCGAGTTTCGGGTCGCCCTGCAGCCTACGCGCAGTCTCCTCGAGCCGAGGCTCGAAGGCGTCGAGCTCGAGGCCGTTGCCGGCATCGAGCGGCACGACAAAAAGGTGCTCATGATTGAGCTCACGCATCTCTCGGTTGGCGAGCAGCGCGCTGGCTCCCTCCAGACCACGGGTGCCGTGATGGAGGCGACCGATCCAGTCTCCCAGGGTCTCGGCCTCCGAAGCGAGCAGAACCTCATCGCCGTACAAAGAAGTCAGATCCCGCGCCACCCCGAGGTCTTCGAACAGAAGAACCCGTGCTCGATCATCGGAGCCGAGCAGCCGAGGCATGCTCGCAGCCACCGACGGCAATCCCCGAATGCGCTCGTAGAACGCCTTCTCGACCAACGCCCGGTCGAAGGGAGCTGGAATCGTCTTGTACTTCTCCACCCACGGGCGGGACTGCTTGAGCACCACACTCTGTCGGTCGCTGACCAGGCGCAAGACGAGGTTCATGTTGCCCTCGCCGGCCCGTTCGACCGAGAGGAGGTTCTCGCCTTCGGCGAGCCAACCGGCCGCCCTCGCGAACTCTTCGATCTTCTGGGGCTCGCTCTGCCGCAACAGAAGCTCCTCCAGATCGACTTCCGGAGCTTCGAGGTTCGAAGCGTCGTTCATATGCGATTCATCCTATTGTGAAACCTCGACCGTCGTGAACCGACCTGGCTGGCCGGATGGGTCGCCGCTCCTCAGGGTTCGTTGTCCGGGCACCGGCGGTTCTATTTGACGATTCACATCTGCGCCTGGTTCGGCCCTCCCCGCACCCTGCGGACAACGGCCATTCCCTCAACCGAAAGCGTTGCTATCCTGCCCCTCCCCATCCTCACCTGGAGCGGTCTTTCGATGAGCCGAGCGCGATACATCGCGATGTGGTCCGGGCCGCGCAACATCTCGACTGCGATGATGCGCTCATTCGGACAACGCGCAGACACCTTCGTCTGCGACGAGCCCCTCTACGCTCACTACCTGCTCGAAAACGGCCACGACCATCCCGGCCGAGCAGACATCCTCAGAGCCCAGGAGAGTGACGCGGTACGGGTCGTGGCATGGCTCACCGACGAGATCCCCGAAGGTCGCTCGGTCTTCTACCAGAAGCAGATGGCGCACCATCTCTTGCCCGACGTGCCACGCCAGTGGCTCGATCGGGTGACCAACGCCTTTCTCATTCGCGAGCCACGCGCCATGCTCGCCTCGCTCGACCGCATCCTGCCGGCGCCAGAGCTCCTCGATACGGGTCTACCGCAACAACTCGAGATCTTCGAGCGAGTGGAACGCCGCACCGGTTCGACCCCACCCGTCATCGACTCGCGTGACGTGTTGATGGACCCGCCAGCGATGTTGCGGGCTCTGTGTGAGCGTCTCGGGCTCGAGTTCGAGGAGGCCATGTTGTCGTGGCCACCCGGGCGGCGCGAGACCGACGGCGTCTGGGCGCCGCATTGGTATGACGCGGTCGAAGAATCGACCGGCTTTGCACCCTGGCAGCCGCAAGAGGTCGAGCTTCCCGCACGGCTGGAGGCCGTTCTCCGCGACTGCCAACCGATCTACGACCGCCTGTCGCAATTCAAGCTCACCGTCAGCAACCGCGCCAGGACGGCCAGCTGAACCCTCCTTCGCCAGCGGAACGACCACAGAACGGAGCTCCCGATGAAGTCTCGCATCCACCTGTCCACACTCCTAGCATTCTCCATTGTTCTTCCGGGCTCGCTCCTCCTCGCACAAGCAGGTGCCCCGGGCGGTGAATGGCCCACCTATCACGGCGACCTCGGCGCCACCCAGTACTCGGCCCTCGACCAGATCGACGCGTCGAACTTCGATGAGCTCGAGGTCGCGTGGACCTGGACACCTCCCGACGGCGCAGTCGCCGAGGGCAAACGGGCGCTGACAACTTTCGGCTACAAGTCGACGCCGCTGGTGGTCGACGGCCGCATGTACATCAACACGTCGCTGGGTTTCGTCGTCGCGCTCGATCCGGTGACTGGAAAGGAACACTGGGCCTACGACACCAAGGCCTACGAAGCCGGGCGGCCCACCAACCTCGGTTTCAACAGCCGCGGGGTTGGCTACTGGACCGACGGCAAGCAAGAGCGGGTCTTTCACCCCGGCAACGACGGTTACCTCTGGGCGATCGACGCGCAAACCGGCGAACCCGTCGGCGGCTTCGGGACCAACGGCAAGGTCGACCTCATCGCCACCTACCGTCGCGAGGTGCCGCGTCGCCTGGTGACCTTCATGTCGTCACCTCTCGTGGTGGGCAACGTCGTAGTGGTGGGCTCGTCGATCTCCGACGGCCCAACCCGCAAAGAAATGCCACCCGGTGACGTGCGCGGCTACGACACGCGCACCGGCAACCTCGTATGGACCTTCCACAACCCGCCCGCTCGAGGAGAAGTCGGCTACGACACCTGGGAAGACGGTTCTGCCGAGTACACCGGCAATGCCAACGTTTGGACCAACATGTCGGCCGACGCGGACGCCGGCCTGATCTACCTACCCTTCGGCACGCCCACCAACGACTGGTACGGCGGCCATCGCAAAGGCGACAACCTGTTTGCCGAGTCGATCGTGTGTATCAAGGCAGCCACCGGCGAGTACGTCTGGCACTTCCAGCTCGTCCACCACGGCCTCTGGGACTACGACATTCCGGCCGCCCCGACCCTTCTCGACGTCGAAATCGACGGCAAGCCGCGCAAGATCGTTGCAGTGGTCTCCAAGCAGGGCTTCAACTACGTCTTCGATCGCCTGACCGGTGAGCCGGTCTGGCCAATCGAAGAACGCCCGGTCCCTCAGAGTCGCGTACCGGGTGAACAAACTTCAGCGACCCAGCCTTTCCCGACCAAACCGCCGGCGTTCGAGTCTCAGGGCATCAGCGATGACACCGTCATCGACTTCACCCCCGAGATGCGCGCCGCGGCCATGGAGACCCTCTCGCACTACGAGTACGGGCCGATCTTCACTCCGCCAATCGTCGCCGGCTCAGAAAAGAACGGCAAGAAACTAAACGGTACCGTGCAGCATCCGGGCTGGGCGGGTGGCGCCAACTGGTGGGGCGCAGCGGTCGACCCAGAAAACGGCCGGCTCTATGTGCCGTCGTTCTCGAGCCCGATCGTCGTCGCATTAGACAAGCCCGATCCGGCGCGCTCGAACTTCAACTACGTGCGTGGGCAACCCGGCCAGGAAGGGATGCCCGAGGGGCATACCGCAACCCGCGGCTCGATCCCCGGCCCGCACGGCCTGCCGATCATCAAACCACCCTACGGGCGCATCACCGCCTACGAAATGTCCAAGGGTGAGATTCTCTGGCAAGTTCCTCACGGCGAAGGGATCCGCCAGAAGATCATCGACCTCGGAGCACCCGACCCCGGCCCCGTCGGTAGCAACAGTGGCAGCGGCCCGCTGCTCACCGAAACACTCCTGATCGTTGGCAAAGGCGCCGGCGGACGCGGTGCCCGCAGCGGCAGCGGCGACCAATCGCAGCTCTTCGCCTACGACAAGGCGAGCGGCGAGCTCATCGCAACTCTCGACATCGACGCGCCGCCAACCGGAACGCCGATGACCTACATGGCCAATGGCCGGCAGTACATCGCCTTCGCCGTCGGCGGCTTGAACGCCGCCAAGCTGGTGGCGGTGGCGCTACCGGCGAGCGAGGGCGAAACGCCGGGAGCAGGCGGGCCCTAGTGCCCCGTAGCCCGAGGGCGCAGATCTTGCGCTCCCGCCCCGAGGTCAGGCGACGGCCCGCAAAGCCGGCAGCGCAGCGTTAAGCTTCCCGTCATGAAGAACACGCACTCGCCCACGCTCCGCCCGGCCCCGCGGGCCCCGCTTTCCTCGCTCGCCTGCTGCCTCCTGGCGCTCGCCCTCGCGGGCTGCTCGAGCTGGACGCTCACGCCGCCCGCCTTGACGCTTGCCAACCTCGAGGTCGTCGAGATCACTGCCCTCGAAACAACGACACGATTGGCGGTGCGGATCGCCAACGAGAACGATGAACCGCTCTACATCACCGGCGGCGTTTTCAACCTCAGCCTCGGCGGGATTCGGGTTGGCAAAGCCCTCTCCAATGAGGCCGTTGAGGTGCCACCACTCGAGTCGGTGGTGCAGGAGGTCGATCTGTTCCTCAACAACATCGCCCTCGCGACCCGACTCGCCCCGATCATGAATCGCGGAGAGGTCGACTGGCGGTTGCAGAGCAAGGTCTACCTCGATGGCCCTCTCATGGGGCGGCGCAGCCTCAAGGTCACCAATCAGGGTTCGTACGTCTTGCCGGAGTCTTGGCAGGATTCTCTGAGCCAGCTCGACAGCGCGGCAACCCAGCCTGAGGTCTAGGACAGGGCAGCTGGTTTCAGAGTGATCGACCTGATCAATCTCGACGTTCCCGCACTCGAGCTCCGCTTCGTCGTCGAGTGTTCGCACTGCGGGCTCCAGTTCGCGTCGTCAGAGCGCTCGCCGGGTGACCGACTCCACTGTGCCTGCGGTCTGGTGCTCGAGGTTCCCGAGCTCGATGCACACGATGAGGCGGTGGTCTTCTGTAGTAGTTGCGGAACCGAGCGCGCGCCGGGGGCCGAGTTCTGCTCCGAGTGCACCCAGGTACTCCAGACCGATCGGCAGCTGATGCACACCATCTGCCCGGATTGCGCGACGCGTATCCGAGACGATGCGCGCTTCTGTCATTCCTGCGCCAAGAGCATCGACATCGCGCGAGAAACGCTGTCTGTGTCACCCTTCCAGTGCGTCGACTGCCAACCCCCGGTTCAGTTGCTCGAACGCACGATCTTTCCCGGCTGGAAGCCGCGCGGCGAACGGGTCGCAGGCGTGACGCGTCGGCAGGAAAGAGGCGTCACCTTCAGCGAGTGTCGGCAATGTGTCGGCCTGTGGTTCGAGAAGGAGCCATTCCGACGTCTGGAAGAACAGGCGGCCCGAGCGGAGAAGGTTGCCGGTGAACCGCCAGCACCACCAGCTGGGGCCGAACAAAAACCTCGCCGCAGCTGCCCGCGCTGCAACGACGAGCTCAACCGCTCGACCTACGACAACTCGAGCGGAGTCGAGTTCGACATCTGTGCCCGCCATGGCCTGTGGCTCGATGAAGGTGAACTGGCCGGCATCATTCACTGGATCCAGTCGCGACCGCGCGGTTGGCAACGGATGGGCGAGCGCCCCGCCCGTCGCCAGGAATCGCGCAACCGCACGCCGCCCGACCTCGGAAACATGGTCGACAGCGAGCTGGCCATCGACGTCTTGTTTGGGGCACTCGAGTTGCTCGTCGAGTTTCTCGACGACTGACGACTCGGCGAGGAAAGGACCCTGATCAGGTCGCGACTTGCCGGGGCTCGATGATCGCCGTGTGGCGGACCCTCGCCCGCACGACATCGCTTGCGGCAGGATCGTTCAGGGAGATGAGAGCACCATCGATCTCAACCGTCTTGTGGCCTGACCGCTCATAGGCTCGAGCGATCTTGCAGCGCAGCTCGAGCGCCTCGCTGCGAGGTGGAATGCCATAGAGCTGCAGCTCGCTGGCGGCGTGAATCCAGGGGCCCATCTTGACCGTCGACACCAGGGCTTCGTTCGCCATCGCCAGGATCTCGGCGGGGTGAAGCGCTGCTTCTTCGCCTTGCCAGATGGGCGACGTGTCTCGGTAGCGGTTGGCGATCTCCAGGAGGCCGTCATCATCGCGCGGCGCGAGCGGCACCATGGCAAGCACGGTTCCTACGGGGAGAGCCGCGAGCGAAGCCGGAGGGCGCTCGCCGCGCTCCGGCGCAGGCTGGCTGGGGAAACTCGATGGCTCCGGTGGCTCGGGGACTGCCTGAACTTCCGGAACCCACGCGGCCCCTTCGGCACACAGACCACGGGGGGTGTGCAGCTCCAGAGCGAGCTCGCACGTAACCGGCGCGTTTCCCGGCGCGACGCGCTCGCTGGCGGGTACAGCGACCGCCTGGACCTCCTCGCCGTCGTAGACCGGGGCCTTGAAGCGGGCCTTCATCGCCCCTCTTTGGAGCCACTCGGCGCCCAGTCGGTCCGCCACCGGGCGTACCATGTACGCGAAGTCGGCAACCCCTGGCACCAGTCCACCGGAGAAACCAAAGCGCCGCGCGGTCAGATCGTCATGGATCTTGTTCTCCGAGTCGTGGGCGTAGTTGAAGGCGAGAACGGAGTAGCGGGTTTCTTGCAGATCTTCGACTGACATCGTGACGTTCCTTTTTGCCGGCTGGCGGGAGAAGCCCGCGGTAGAGCCCATGCTAGCTTCCCTAAGATCAGTCAAACTTCACCACCGCACCAGGGAGCTCCGCCATGCGTAGTGGCAGCCGGTTCGCGCTTTTCTTCTTTGTCGCAGCACTCCTGTCCTACCCTCCCCCCGTCGCAGCCGACGACCTGCGGGTGCTCTTTCTCTCGAAGTCGGCCGGTTTCGAGCACTCGGTCGTTCGCCGCACAGGGGGCGAGCCGAGTCACGCGGACCGGGTCCTGGCCGAAATCGCCGAGCGAGAAGGCTGGGAGCTCACCACCACCAAAGACGCCAGCCTGATCAACGCCGAGGATCTGGCGAAGTACGACGTCGTCATCTTCATGACCACCGGCGATCTGACCGCCACGAACGAGCACCGCGGAATCATCGGCGGCGAAGGTTCGCCGACGATGCCCGCCAATGGTGTCGCCGACCTGACGGCGTGGGTCGAGGCCGGCGGTGGCTTCGTTGGTTTCCACTGTGCCACCGATACCTTCCACGGCGCGGACGGCGAGGTGTCGCCATACATCGCGCTCATCGGTGGCGAGTTCAAGACCCACGGCGCTCAGTTCGAGGGCACCGTTTCAAGGGCCGCACCCGAACACCCGGTCGCGGCTTCGTTCCCGGAGAAGTGGAAGATCAAGGACGAGTGGTACGTACTCACCAACATCAGCCCCGATGTCGAAGTGATCGCCGAGCTTCTCCCGGGTCCCGCGCGCGAGGCACAAAAGAAGATCTACGACTTCGAGTCGCAAGCCATCGCCTGGACGATCGAGCGGGGCGAGGGGCGGGTCTACTACAACGCCATGGGGCACCGTGAAGACGTCTGGTCGAACGCCACCTTCCAGCGAACCGTCGTTGACGCCATCAACTGGGGGGCCGGCAATTGAACCCTAGGGCCTATTGACCTCGCCAGTACCCATCCGGAGCGCGCAGCTTGACCCCTGCTCTTGTGGTGTCGATCTCGAGGCGCCGCCAACCCGGCCCCCGGGCCTCGCTCCGGAAGCCAACCCGCAGCTGAGAGGCGAGCTCCGCCGCAATGTCTTGCCAGACCCCGCTCACTTCGTCGACCGTGCCCAACGACGAAACGTGGCCGCCGGTCTGTCCGACGAAGTGATCGAGCATCATCCAGCGGCCTGGCCGTCGTATCAGGCCCTCCTTGCCTTCGAGTCGTACCAGGAAGAGCGGCAGGCCGGCACGACGAACGACCGTCGATGCCTGCTGCAGAGAAAAGCGACCGCTGCTGTCGCGGCCATCGGTCAACAGAACAACCGCCCGTCGACCGACGACGCCGCGCAGCTGGACGACGGCGTAGGCCATTGCCTCGTGCAGGGCGGTGGAGCTGCCCACTTCGATGCCTTCGAGCGCCGCACGCACGGCAGCACCATCGTCGGTGGGCCCGATGACGTGCTCGGGACGCTCTGAGAACGCCACCACCAGAGCGCGATCACCGGGTGCCAGGCGCTCGACGAATTGCTGAGCCGCGGCGCGCACGGTCTCCTGATCGTCTTCCATGCTTTCGGAGGCATCGAGAACAAGAGCCACCGTCAGAGGAATCATCGGAACCGGCTCGACGAAACGAACCGGCCGCTCCTTGCCGGCTTCACGAACGATGAGTTCCCCAGCCTCGAGGTCGAGCACCGAATCACCTCTTCCATCGCGCGCCGAGACGTAAAGTTCGACCATCGACACCTCGCTCTGGTAGCGATAGTCCCTTTCGTCGCCTTGCGGCATGACGATGTCTTCGGCCGCCGGTTGCAGACCGTCTTTGCCGTCCCGGTCAAAGGCAACGGCTCGTAGCCAGCTCGGCGTACTGGGAAACTCGATCACCCTACGGTAGGGCGGACCGTCGAAACGATGAAGCAGCTGCTCGCCCCAGCGGAGCTCCACCGGCACCGGGCGACGACCGCGAGGGAGATCGACGTCGAGGTCGACAAGCACCCGCTCGCCAGGTTGAAGGGTCGTGGGGCGCCGGATCTGGACACTCAGCCTCCCCTGTCCCTTGTTGAGCGAACGACGGTCTCTACTGGTGAGTTCACCCATCTCATCGAAGGCCTGGACCTCGAGCACATGAGGCTCAGGCAGCATCCCGAGTTTGAGAGCCGCCCGCCAAGGCGGGCGCACGAGACTGGCGACAGTCTGGCCATCGAGCAGGACCTCGAGCCGGGCGACTCCTTCTCCGACCTTGAACTCGACCGGCACACGTCCCCAGACCATCGCCCGAAAGGCGGCCTCGATCTCAACGCTCCCCGGCTCCGGGGCTTGCCCTTCTTCTACCCGTGGTGGTGGGCCGACGGCCGCGAGCTGCGTCGTTGTGACCGCCAGCACTGTCACCAGCGCCGTCACCCGCAACGACGCCACAAGGGGAGGAGCAACTTTCACCGGCGACACCAGGAGGCCCTCCAGTACCAGCGCCGACGCGACCGAGCGGTGCTCAGTTCGCCTGGCGAGCAGTCGCAAGCCCCAGAAGGACGCGCTGGCCTTCGAGATACTCCGGCACGTCGACGTACTCGTCGATGGTGTGGGCATTGTGCTGACCCGCCCCCAGGGTGACGGTGGGAACGCCTTTCGCATTCAGGTAGTTCGCATCGAGGCCACCGTTGGCGATGTACTGCACAGGCTTGCCGCCCTGATCACGGATGATCGCCTCCGCCAGTTTGACCGGCGGCGCCTGCTTGTTCATCACGAACGCCTCGTAGTCGCGCTCGGCGTGGAAGTCGACGCTGCCACACGCGCCCGAATCGTTGCGCACCGACTTCGCGGCATCCTTGAACGCTTTCTCCCACGCCTTCGTAATGCGGTTCAAGAAGGGCTTCGAGTGGCTGCGCGACTCTCCCTTGACGTAGACGTGGTCGGTGACCTGGTTGGTCGCTTCGCCACCCTCGAGCACCCCAACGTTCGAGGTCCCCCGGCCGCCGCGCTTCTCGATCTTGCCGAACCAACCATCCGCCGCTGCCCCGGCAATGGCGCGGCTGGCGATCAGCGAAGCCGAGATTCCGTCCTCCGGCCGCACCCCGGCGTGCGAAGAGCGGCCATTCACGTGGACGTACCAGCGATCGGCACCCGTGGCACCGATGATGACGCGATGGGGATCGCCCGAGTCGACGTTGAAACCCATTCTTGGGTTGCCCAGGTCCTTGAGCTTGACCATGCGCGCTCCCCACAAGCCGACCTCTTCGCCAACCGTGAAAAGAAAAGTGAGCGGCGGCCGCTCGAGGTCTTTGGTGAGAATCGTTTCGAGAACGGTGACCAGCGCTCCAATCGAAGTGCGATTGTCGCCGCCAAGAGCGGTCTTCCCCTTGGGCACGATGCGATCGCCTCGAAGGACAGGCACGGCGCCACGACACAGAGGTACCGTGTCCATGTGCCCCATGAACAGCCGTCGCGGCGCGCGAAAGGTGCCCGGCACTTTGACGATCAGATTGCCAATCTCATAGTCACCTGGGATGCGGCGGTTGGCGGTGTCGTACTTGACCCAGGCCTTCTTCGCTCCGGCCCGGGCGAGTTTCTTCTCAATCGTCTTGGCGACCTGGGCCTCGTTACCCGACGCACCCTCGATGGCCAGGAAATCCATCAAATGCGCGAGCGCCCTGCGGTCGGTGGCATCGCGCCGGTTCTTCTTCGCGATGGTGCTTCTGGGGGCGGCCTTCTTTGTCTTCTTGGCTGGCATCGAGAGACGGTACCAGAGCACCTCACTCCCGTTCTGGGCCGCGGTTTTCTCCCCATTTGACCTCTACTCAATCCGACCGGGGTGTTCCGTCGGCACGCACACCGAAGCGCTGGCGCAGAAAGGTCGCGCTGTCGCCAACCGCACTCTCGGCCCTGGGCACCATGGGTGCCAGGCTCCAGAAGAGGTGGAACAGGTCCTCGTAGACCTTGAGTGTCGTGTCGACTCCCGCTTCGGAAGCGCGCTCAGCGAACCGCTGCACCTGATCGAGGAAGACCTCGGCGGTGCCCACCTGGACCATGAGGGGCGGCAAACCGCGCAGGTCGGCGCGCAATGGCGCCAACCGCGGGTCGTCGATCTCCGGGCCCCATTCCCCGGTCTCAGGGTTCTGGGACAGAACCGCCTGCAGGCACTCCGAGATAAAGCCCGGACCAATGGAGTCATCGTGATCGTTTTCAGCCATCGAACCGTCGTCGGCACGCGGATCGACCCAGGGTGAGAAGAGAACGGCCCCAACCGGCATCTCGAGAGACTGGTCGCGCGCCTGTTGCAAGACCGAAACAACGAGTGCACCGCCCGCAGAGTCTCCCGCCAGGGCAATCTTGCACGCGTCTTGCGACTGTGAAGCGACCTCGAGCAGGCCGCGATAGACCGCCAGACAGTCATCCTGGGCGGCGGGGAATGGGTGTCGCGGTGCCAGCCGGTAGTCAGGTGCCAGCACCCGCGCGCGCGCTTCGATGGCGAGACGTGCGATGACGTCACGGTAGAGGCTCGGCGAACCAAGTGCGTAGCCCCCGCCATGGAGATAGAGCAGGACCCGTTGGCCACTTTGATAGTGCGAGGTTGCAATCTTCTTCGGCCGACACCAGATGCAGGGAACTCCCGCAATGGTGGTCTTCTCCGTTTCGACCATCCGGGCCAGCGGCGTCGTGCGCGGCAGGAGCCGCTCGGTTCGCTTGGCCCACGGTAGCCCGAACTGCACCGCGCCGTCGGTGTAGGTGCGCACGATTGTTCGCAGGAACTCTTCGCGCTTCGACCAGGTCGGTCGACGACGACCGCGAACCAGACGCAACGGCATCACCGCCGCCGCCGCAGCCAGAACGCGGAGAAAGAAGAACACTGTGCGCAAGGGCGCTCCTGCGGGAAGTCGTGGGCACGGCGATCGGCGTCTTCAAGACAGCGCGATCATGGCGGTCGAGAAACGGTGCGCACATTGTACGGGGCAGGCCCGTCCAGGAACGGCCACCCCACGTGGCGGACCCTCTCGCCTCCGGAGGCCGCTGATGGCCCAGCCCTCGCGTTATGGCCGGGCGCTCGAAACCGCGCCGCTTCAGTCGGCGTCGGTGCTCTCGCCATCCGGCTCTTCGCTGACTCCCTCATGCAGACCGAAGTGCTTCTCGAGCACCTCGGCGATCGTCAGTTGGCGCGAGTCGGTCGCCGAGTAGGTGACGTAGCCGAGCATCATCTCGTCCCAGGTCTCGGGGCCCCAGTCCATGGCAATGTCCGGGTTGGGGTTGTTGGGGTTCTCATCCGAGTTGTCGTAGTGCACGCTGTATTCGAGGCGCGTACCGGCAGGCAACTCGAGCGGCTCGGCGAAGGAGTAGTCGGTCTGCCAGTTGAAGTCCCACACCGGCACCGAAAGGATCTCCCGGCGCGTACCATCTGGATAGATCGCTTCGTACCTGGCGTCGCGACCACGCAGATGCATATGCGGGTGCATGGCGATCAGGGTGGTGTCTTCTTCGAACACTCGGGCGGCACCGACCTTCCAGTTCGGGTGGCCGGGAGGGATCTCGAACCAACGGTTACCGATCGCGTTGTGTTCGACGAAGTGCTCGATGGCAGCGTCCTCGTCGTAGAAACGGAAGGCCACCTGCGACTCATCCCAGACGCCGGTGCCCTCGCCCTTCTCCTTGTGATAGTGCATCGAAAAGACGATCTTCGACCCCGCGATGAGCAGCTTGGCGTAGCCATCGGGGAAGATCATTGGCTCTTCGCCCGGGGCGATTGACCCGAGACCGTAGGCCTTGGTGCGGTCGCCTTCAGCCCCTGGCGGATAGCCATAGCCGACGATGTGATGAACCGGCTCCGAGCCGCCGCGCCACTCAATGCCTTTGATCCAACGACTGGCTGGCAGCATGTCTTCGGTGACTTCGACGACCAACTGCTCGTAGTGGGTATCGGCGTCATCGGGCACGAAGAACCGCGGCGCGGTGACGACGAGGTCGGGCTTGCCGATTCGCCAGCCGTGATCGGAGAACTCGAGCGATGGCGGCGCGTCGGCGATGTCGCCAGCAGGCGCGCCAGTCTGCGCCCAACGGACGACGGTCTCGATCTCTTCGTCGGCAAGGGTGCGCTCGTTCTTGAACACCCCGTGGTACTTCGAATCGGCGTACCAGGGCGGCATGAGGCGGGCCTTGACGTTCTTGGCGATCGACCGCGCCCACGGTCGCGTTTCCTCGTAGGTCATGAGCGACATCGGCGCCACCATGCCGGTGTAGTTGTCGCCACCGGCGCGATGGCACGCCTGGCAGTTCTCCTGCAAGATCGGCAGGACGTCACGATGGAAGGTCGGCTGGGCGGCTACGTCCTTGTTGGTGCTCGGCTCGCTCGACGACACGGCGGCTGTGGGGCCAACAAACAGGGCAGTGGCCAGCACGATCCCGGCAAGCGTGGACGTGAGCGTACGGTGCTTGAACATCGGTAGCCTCCAGTGCGCGCGCTGCGCATTGATCGCAAGTTCTGCAGATTGTCTCAGGCCACGGCAGAAGCCGTCAAACCGACCCTCGACTCAGAAGCTGAGTTTGAGTGAAAGACTGATGTCACGACCGGGAAGTGGCACGTTGTCCTTCAGATACGAGGTGTGCCGGCGGGCTTCTTCGTTGGTGAGATTGCGTGCCCGCAGCAACAGGTCGAAGACCTGGTTGCCAACGAACACCCGGTGGCCGACGCTGGCGTTCACCATAGAGTAGCCGTCGGTCGGCGTTTCGTTCGGCGCCAGGTTGGTCGCGTCGTCCGTCCAGCGTAGCTCGACCATCCCATTCCAGCGCGTGCTATGGAGGTGCAGGCCGCTCCACGCTCGCCGCGGAGGAATGCGCGGCAGGTTCTGATTGCCGTCGTCGAGAGTCGCCCGCACGTAGTCGCCGCCGAGACTGAGGTGAAGGTCGGCGCCGTTCTCCCACTCGACTAGCTCGACCCGCCCGGTGAGCTCCACACCTTCGAACGTCGCGTCGTTCTGGGTAAAGAGCACCACCGGTAGACCGTCCTCCTCGAGGCCGGTCGGCGCTTCGTAGATGTAGTCATCGAACCGGTTGTGAAACAGCGTGACCTCGCCCTGTACTACGCCCTGGGTTCGTCGCAGGGAGAGATCGAGACCCAGGCTGGTCTCTTCGCCGAGCTCGGAGTTGCCGACTTCGAAGGTCTGGGTCGCCAGGTGCGGACCGTCGGAAAACAGCTCCTCGGTGATCGGTAGCTTGACCGAGCGCGCCAGCGAACTCGCCAGTGACCAGCCCTCAGACAGCTTCCACACCACGCCCACGGAGGAACTGAGGCCGCTGTGTGAGACGTCTCCTCGACCCACTGCCTCGAGGTCCTGATCTTCGTAGCGCGCACCGAACTGCCAGGTGACCGGGCCAGCCTCGATCTCCTGAAAGGTGAACAACGACATGCGCTTCGCCGTGCTGGCTGGAATGAAGGCTTCCGCGCCGATGGCCTCGAGCTCACGCATCGTGAACTGCAACCCGACCGAACCCGACGATCTGGCCCTTTCCTTCTGAACCAGTTCCACCCGTCCGTCAAACGATTCGTTGAAGAAGCGAGTTCCGATCTCGTCGCCTTCGAGCTCGACGTGCTCGTAGTCGGTCACGCCGATCCGCCCACGCCATCCCCGGAAGATCGAGAACGGCTGGTTGATCTCAGAACGCAGGTCGACCCGTCGCTGCCGCATGTCGATGCGCACGGGCGCTTCCTCGTCCTCTTCGCCATCGTGATCGTCGTCATCATCATGATCATCGTCGTGGTCATCGTCGTGATCGTCCTCGTCCCCGTGGTGATGCGCGCCCTCACCCGGTATCCCGTAGTTGGTGTCGAAGCCCGCCACTGAAATACCGAGGAAGCCCCGGTCCCCGAAAAAGCGGGTCACGCCCAGGCGGCCGCTTTCGGTCTCCAGGTCGCTGTTGGGCAAACGATCGAGCGGTTCCTCGTCGCCGTCAATGTCGGCCGAACCAGGAATGTCATAGTCCCCGGCATCTCGGGCGCTCACCCCGAAGTGATAGGCCCAGTCGCCAGACCCGCCTTCGAGGAGGAGAGCGGCTGCCTTTTCGTCTGCCACGGAGGCGGCGCGCACTTCAACACTGCCCGAGATTGGCTCGATCGCGCGATAGGTCGGAATCCTCTCGTCGACGACATTGACCGCACCACCGATGGCACTCGAACCGTAGAGCAGCGTCGATGGCCCGCGGAGAACCTCGATACTGTCGGCGAGCATGGTGTCGGAGGCCACCGCGTGGTCGGCACTGACCGCAGAGGCGTCTCCTATGTCGACGCCGCCCTCGAGAACGCGCACCCGGTCGCCCGACTGCCCGCGAACGATCGGACGGCTGGCACCCTGACCGAAAGACGTGGAGCTCACCCCGGCGAGTCCGTCGAGTGTCTCGCCGAGCGTCGCTTGGCGTTTGAGGTCGAGCTCGAGCCCGACCAGCGAGTCGATCGGTTGCGCCATCTCCAGCGCCAGGCGCGCCTCACCAGCACTGACGACCACCTCGTCCTTGTGGCTGGTGACCCCAAGGGCAATGTCGACCTCTGCGCTCTCCCCAGCGACCACCTCGACACGAGCAACGCCGGCCCCGCCCGGGCCGCTCGCCTGCAGCAAATAGGAACCCGTGGGAACGTCGGCGAACGAAAAGGTGCCGTCGGCAGCGACGGCCACCTGGCGACCGAGCTCAACCAGGCGAACTTCGACGAGGGCAATACCTTCGCCAGATTCGTGGCGGTCAGCATGCCGGTCATGAACGACCCGCCCTTCGATCGCACCGAGCTCCTCGGCACTGAGCGACCCGGGAACGACCGAAAGGATGAGAAGCAGCTGGCAAGCGCCAAACAGACTCCGGATCAACTGTCTCGCATTCCAATACATCATCATCATGAGAACCTCCGCCGTTTGAGCCTCGTCACCGCCCTGGGTGTCTGACCCAGACGGAGGTGGATAGGCCCCGATTGTGTTCCGGGGTCACGTCGCTTCGCCCCACTCGCGTGAGAGCCGGAGCGACGGAGAACGTCGCGGTTCGACTGAGCGACCCACTGTGAGGCTCAGGAACCCTTTGACTCGCCTACTGGCGGTCAGCTACGTGGCGACGGTCTAGAGCGCAACGGGCGGTCCCCGGCGGAGGGGAAGGGCGATCTGTTGGTCGGCGAAAGCTTCGGGTGCCCGACGCGCCAGCCGCTGACTACCGTCGGCGTTGCCCCCGCGCGCCGGCACCGAGCGTTCGAGCGCCACACGGTGGGTGGACGCTGAATGACAAACGGCACAACCGTGGCGATGGGCGCGCGGCGAGCCGGTGAGCTGCGAGTGCCCGGGCTCGTCGGCATCGCGTTGTAGAAGGCCAGAGGATCTTGGTCCGCCGGCTTCGACGTGATCGAGGTTACAGAGCGCGTCACCGACCGGCGCGACGGCCAGCGTGTCGTGATCATGAGCCCAGTCGAGCGGCCCGCTGCCGAGCACCAGGCAGGCGCCCACCACCGACCACACGACCGCCCTGCAGGCCGATCTGAAGCAGTGTCGCGCGGTCTTCGAGGCCGACGCGCTCTTGATCAGACTCATCACGCTGGCAATTCTACTAAATCAACGATCTGGGGGAAGCGTCAGTGCGACCAGCTCGGGCGGCGACCCCGCCACGGTGATCGCAACGTACTGACGCCCGTCGACGCGATAGGTCATTGGCGTGCCGATCGGGCGTGCCGGTAGCTCGACCTCTCCGACGACCGCGCCAGTCGCCTTGTCGCGTGCGACCAGAGCCCCGCGGCCGCTTGCTCGGCCACCCGGTGCCTCACCCTGGACGAGCAGCGTGCTGGTGACCAGAGGCCCGGTCACGCCGTCGCCTCCCAGAGGACCGAGCTCGAGCCCCGCCAGCGCTTCGTGGTTGCGGATGTGATCACCATTGCCGGTCGGAACAGTCCAGAGAATCTCACCTCGCGCCAGATCAATCGCCGTCATGCGGGAGTACGGCGGCTTGAGAAGCGGCAGGCCCGCGGGGCCCCGCGGGCCACCCGCCGAGCGATGGGTATAGCGCACCGTGCCACCTTCGTCGGGGTCGGGCGAATAGAACTCGACGCCGCTCAGTGAATTGCGCGAGGGAACGAAGAGCACACCGGCTCGAGGATCGACGCCGGCCCCCCACCAGTTCGCGCCGCCACCGATTCCGGGGCGCTGGAGCGTGGCCCTCTTTCCTCCGGGAGTCTCGAGGATGGGTGGCGTAAACAGCGGCCCGAGGCGGTACTCGGCGGCAATCTCGAGCGCCGCCTGGCGCAGCTGGGGCGTGAAGTCGATCAGGTCGTCCTCGCTGATTCCCTGGCTTTCGAAGGGCGGCGGCCGGGTCGGGAAGGGCTGGGTTGCCGACAGCTTCTCGCCGGGAATGTCGGAAGCGGCTACCGGGCGTTCTTCGATCGGCCAGATCGGTTCGCCGGTGGCACGATGGAACACGTAGGTGAAACCCTGCTTCGAAACCTGTGCCAGGAGCGGCACCGTCGCGCCGTCGATCTCGACGTCGACGAGGTTCGGCGCTGCCGGGAAGTCGTAGTCCCAGACCCCGTGATGAACCGCCTGGAAGTGCCACACCACCTCACCGGTTTCGGCGCGCACTGCGACGACACTCTCGGCGTAGAGGTTGTCGCCCGGGCGATGACCGCCGTAGAAGTCGTTGGTGGGCGTTCCAATCGGTAGATAGACCAGCCCGAGCTCGGGATCGGCGCTCATCATCGTCCACACATTCGTGTTGCCGCTATAGCGCCAGGATTCCTCCTCCCAGGTTTCGTTGCCGGGCTCACCGGCCTGCGGAATGGTGTGGAAGGTCCACCGCAGTGCGCCGGTCCGCGCATCCCAGCCGCGTACGTCGCCGGGTGCCGCTTCCTTGGTGATCCGCCGATCGGCGATCGACGAACCGGTGACGATCACGTCGCCCACCACCAGTGGCGGCGAAGAGCTCGAGTAGGGCAAGGCGTTCAGGTAGTCGCGCTCGCTGCGCGCCGCGCCCCGAATGCCTGCGGTGAGATCGACGCGCCCGTTGTCGCCGAAGCCGAGGACGGGTCGACCGGTCGCGGCATCCACCGCCACCAACCAACCGTCGCCGGTTCCCCAGTAGATGCGACGGTCGCGTTCACCGTCACTCCAGGTCGCCACCCCGCGGTGGTTCCACAACAGACTCATCGTCGGAGTGCCGCTTTCGTAGGCCCGCGGGTCGAAGACCCATTCGGTCTCACCGGTCACCGCGTCGATGGCGGCGCCCTGGTAGAGCGGTGTGGCGAGGAAGAGCGTGCCGTCAATCGCCAGCGGAGTCGCCTTGAGACTGCTCAACCGCGGGGCAAGTCCGCCACGCCAGAGGTCGGGGTCGGCCGCATCGAGCTCCTCGAACAGCACCGACGACGGCCCCGTCCACGACCCTCCGGCCACTTCCCGCGACAGGAGCGCGTCCACCGAGCGCCAGCGCCAGGCGACTTCGAGGCGCGCGAAGTTCGATGCGTCGATGTCGGCCAGCGGTGAGTACTTGCTCGACGCCAGGTCGCCGCCATAGTGATGCCACTCACCCTCGGCCGATGGCTGGGCAGCCGCCGGCGCGGCGATCGACAGGGTGGCCAGTAGAACAGAGGTCAAGCTGTAGCGTGGCATGCCACGGACGCTAGCACTCGCTGGCGGGCAACGCGGTCGGCGCCACGCTTCCTGATAAGGCCGGCTGACAGGGGGGTGCCTCGTGGGGGCCGGCTTTGCCGCAGCCAAAGCCCAACCGGGCTAACCCGTGGGGACGATCTTGCTCCAGGGGTCGATACCGTTCTCGAAGTCGTCGCGCGCGATGTAGGGGTCGAACTCATCCTGATGAATCAGAATGGGCGTTGCGTCCCAGAAGTCGATTCCATCCGGGTTGCGCAAACGATAGACCATTGCAGCATCGGCGCCGAGCTCGAACGGGAAACCGTCGAGCGTTGCACTGGCGGCGGTACCGTTCTCGATCGCCTGCTCGAACGCCAGGGCGTCATCGCCGGTGATCTCGAACCATGAGTTCTCGACTCGCACCAGGACTTCGAGCAGCTCGGAAGCCGGGACCACTCCTCCACCGGCTTCGAGTTCGAGGCGTAGTTCATAGCCGTCGCCACTCGCACGATTGCTGCGCCGGCGATGGGCTGCGCAAGGGACGCACGGCCGGCTTCCGGGACTGGGGTTGAATGAAGTGGCGGCCTGGTCGGCGAAGCTCACTCCCAGGTCGGGAGCCTCGACCGCCGACAACACCAGGTGAAGGTTCTCGCTGGCGTTGAGAGCGTTACAGACCGCGGGGTGTAGGCCGATGGCCGTTTCGAGAATCCGGTTGGGAGCCTCGAGATCAGAGCCGGCAAGGATCTCGGTGCCCCGTACCAGGGCAGCGCGACCACCCATCAGGCGCGCCACGCCGAGTGGCGGGTACGGTTGGCCCGAGCGCAGGAAGTCGAGCGCTCCAGGCACCGCGTCTTCCCACGCCAGGAGCCACCCGGTGGCAAACGCACTGGCGTAAGAGGTGCCGGGCGGAGCCGCCCACACGCCGGGACCGTCGGGTTCTTCGAGGTAGAGACCGTAGCCCGGGAAGACGGCGTTCGAAGTCTCGGGGCTGTAGCTGTTTTCGGCGGTCGATCCGGTGGCACCGAAGCTCGAAACATCGAGATTGCCCACCGCAAGCACCGCGGGCGCGCGCGCCGGATACAACAGTTGACCGTGGTTGCCAGCTGCCGCAACGCCAATAGTGCCGAAACGGTCGCGCATGTCAGCGAGCACCTCCTCGACCTCACACTCCAGACTGTCTTCGGCTCCCGGGCCACATCCTGAGCCGTCGAGATCAAGCCGCCCGAAGCTCATGTTCACCGCCGCCGGTCCAACGCCGCGCACGTCGTTGTGAATGTGGCATAGCTGCGCGAGCACATGAGCGTCCGAAACCTCGGGGCGGGCCGCAATCAGCTCGACCTCGGGAATCTCGAGATCGTAGAGAAGAACCGCGAGGGGATCTCCCGTCATGTCGGAAGCGGCATGCTGAATCGTTCCGGCCACCGTGTGCCCATGGCTGTCATCCCAATCGATGACCGCTGCCCACTTCCCATCCGGCACATCTTCTGAGAAGCAAGATCCCCCAGCGCACGGAACATAGGCAGGTGCCACGAGCGCCGGCAACTGCAGCGCCGCGGGGTCCTGAACCCCGGTGCCGAGCAGCTCACAGTTCCCACCGCGTTGCAGGTGGGAACGGTTCGGATCGAAGAAGATGTACGTGCCGAAGTCGCCGCAGGCCAGAACGTTGGGGCCGGTGACTCCGCAGCGCGGTTCGAGCAACTCCCAACCGAGGTCCTGTGCAGCCGCGGGCTGGACAGAGGCCAAGGCGAAGAAGAGCGCCACACCGACCACGGGCAAGGTTGCCTGAGTCGGTTTGGTCGAGCTAGTCGTTTTTGGGTTGCGCCTGGGCATGAGGATCGTCTTGGGAAAGAAGGGGGCGGGCGGATAGAGACCGCGCCGCCGCCCGGGGGTTTCGGCTACTACCGGGCGTCGACCATTTCACTCGCCGGGCCGACGATGGTGACGTCGACCGGGTAGACCAGGCGTTGCCCGTTGTCTGCCAACAGCTCGGCGGCCTCGGCGCCCTCGGCATCCAGCGCCTGAGGCAGCTTGCCCTCGCGAGCGACAGCGACCCACAGGCGACGAGTTCCGGGTTCCGAACCGATCAGGTCGGCTGCGATGACCTCGAAGCGTGCCGCGCCGCGGTCGACGGCCGCGCGGGCCGAGGAGCGCACCAGGCTGTTGCCTTCGAGGGTGTAGAGACCGAAGTCGAGGTCGCGAGTCACCATTCCTTCTGGCAGCGCCTCGAGACGAAGCAGTGTCTCCGGTTCGGCCTCCAGGCTGGTCGTGGCAACGACTTCTTCGCCGCGCACCTGGGCAAGACCCGTCGCACGCACGTCGTAGTGGACGCCCTGCGGCATGCCCGTGTTGCCGCGCGGAACCAGGACCACTGCCAGCAAGAGCGCTGCGGCAATCGCAAGTGGCACGGCGAACTGGCGAACACGAGTAGAGAATGGAATGACCTTCGCAGCCTCTTCCGTCATTGCGGCCTGCGTGCCGGTCTCGATGGCAGAAAGAACGCGATCGCGCGTGCCCTCGGGAAGTTCGGTGTGATCGAGGCCGACAATGTTCGCCAGCGTACGACGCGCCTGAGTGCTCGAAGCAAGAGCGCGCTCGACGCTCTGTGCCTGACGTTCGGGAAGACTCCCGTCACGGTAAGCCGCCAAGATTTCGTCCTCGATATCGATTCCGAGGTCCTCGGCGGAGGCCAGGATGCGTTCGTCATCCTGACGGCTCAAGTTCCACAAGAGGCTGCTCTGGGCGCGGCTCAGGTCGCGATCGGTTTCGAGGTCGGGGCGGACGTCTTTTTCGTTGTTCTCGTTCATGATTCTGCTCTCCTCGACTTCTTGGGAGTCTCCCTCGAAGGAGTTTTCCCCCCCTCCACCCAAAAAAGATGGAAATCTCTGGTTTCAGGCCCAGAAACGGCCAGGTTCTATAGCCCGCGATCGAATGACTTGACGGCTCTGGCGCCCACTCTATGCGCTCTCACACCTGAATCGTCAGGGAGCGGGTCACAGAGGCCGCGCGGCTGGGTGCAGGCGGTCAGGAAGAGCCGGCAGAACGCAGGAGCATGAGGCCGCCCCAGACCGAAGCGGGTTGGTCCTTCCGCAGCTCCGCGAGGGCTGCCGAGTATGCCTGTGGTGGCGATTCCCCGGCTGCAATCTGGCGATAGAACGCCCGGTTGAAGGTCACCGCGACCTGGTTGTCCAGCTTGCCGCGACTTGCGATCACCCAGCGGGCGCCGAGTCGGGCCAGGAGCCCCCCAAGTCCGAAAGAACCCGCATCAGCCGTGGTCGGCCAGAGGCCGCTCTCACAGGCGCTCAGATTGGCAAAGTCGAGGCTGACCGACTGGTCGGCGATCTCGATCCAGCTCAACGATCCGTCGGCGAGGCGCAGCGACGAAAGCTCTGGGAACGCTGGATCGTGCACGGCATGCGCGTCGGCGTGGAAGAAGGCGGCTGCCCCGAGTGCCGAGGAGAAGCTCTTGCGACTCGCCTCTTCACCGGCCAAGATGGTGGCATCGGGAAAGAGCGAGGCGTAGTACGTCTGCAGCTCCCGAGAACCGCGCAGGTTGCGCTCGGGATCGACGATGAAGAGTGCCGGTCCCATCTCGTTCGTGGCACCTGCAGCGACCGCCCCAGAGGGCCAGAAGGCGGCGGTGGTGTACTCGGCAAGCCACTCGCGGCCCGCTCCGCCCACCGGCAAGGCCCCGACCGGCACCCGTTGCAAACGACCGTGCAGTGCATAGGTCGTCACCGGTCCGAGCGACTTCAGATCCTCGGGCAAGAGCGCCTCGGCCAGGGTCTCGAGAGTCGCCGACCATTCGGAATCGCTGATCTCGACGCTCGGATCCAGTACCTTCTCCATCAGGCGCTCGGCATCCTGCAGATCGCGCGCGCTGATCGCGGTTCGCCGCGCAACGCTGGTCCGACCGGCCTCTCGACGGAGTAGAAAGATCTCGTCATCGACCCAGAAGGCGCGCAGGTCGACCTGGTCGTCCGAACGCACGACGCCGCGCTCACACCCTGGCCATTCGCGCCACAGGTCACGCAGTCTTTCCTTGATGCGCTCGTGGTCGGCGCGGCCCTGCCCGATCGAGCGCTCGTCTTCTGCTAGCTGGCCGAGAAGCGTCGCCGACTCGCGGTCGAGCTCGTTCCAGCGTTCCCAGGCGGCGGAACCAGGCTTGGCCTGCTGCCGGCAATGCTGGCGCTCGGCTTCAACCCGGGCACCCTGGTCGAGGCGCAGCATCTGTGCCCAGGCGGTGGCCCCGTCACCTCTGGCAATCGCCAGTCGTGCCAAACGTGCGTAGTCGACCGAGCTCTGGCCGGGGCCGATTCCTCGACGCTCTTCCACCGCATCACTGGTGAACTGCTGCAACAGAATGGCGCGCTCGTAGTCGGCTGCGGCACCGCTCGAGTCGCCCAGCTGTTCTCGCGCCCGCCCGACACAGCTCGACGCCGCCGCGGCCAACTGGCCGTCGTCGGACGACGTCAACAGGCGGCAACGGTCGAGGGCCTTCTGGGATTCGGCGAGTCGTAGATGCTCGAGCCCTTCAGTCAACCTCACCCAGCCCGAGAGCACCGCCGCGCGACCGGTACCCTCGGCAGCATCGAGAATCTCCTCGGCCTCCTCGAGGAGGCTCTGTGGACCGACGCCGCGCCGAATACCGAGAAACGCTCCGTTGATCAGGCGATTGGCGCGTTCGAGCGGATCTTCGGTCTCCTGCTCGAGGATGACGGTCAAGAACTGCTTGGCGAGATCGAGGTCTGCCGGACTAGCCTCGGGATCGAGGAGCGTTTGCCACAGCAGCTGGTTGCGCGCATGATCGGCATACCAGGCATCCAGCGACACCGCCGCCTGCTCCTCGCTGAGCTCCCGAATGCGTGCTTCCGCCGCCTCCAGTTCGACGCGCAGCCGGCGTGAAGCTTCACGAAGAGCGCCCATGCCGGCGAGAATGTCGGCCTGGCCGAGTACTGCCGGCATCGTCGACTCGGCAACCCGAGCGAGCAGATCCTCGGCTCGCTTGAGGTCGGTCCAAGCGTTCGAAACGCGCCCCTCCGACAGTTCGAAGGCGGCACGCTGATAGGCCGCAATCCCACCGAAGTAGCTCATCACCGGTTCGTCGAGCCAGCCGGGAAGGGCGTCGAGCCGCCGGCGGGCTTCCTCCTTGCCCTCGCCGGCAACGGTCAGGAAGTGCACTGCCGAGAGCTCGATCTGAATCGCAAGGCCGAGGTAGCCAGCGTCAGCAGCGCGCGCCGAAAGTTCATCGAACTCTGCGATCTGTTCAGAAAGGGTGGCCTCACTCGCCCGGCTGTGGAGCTCCTCGACTTCTGCCTCGAGACTGGCGTGGGTCTCATCCTTGGCGCGATAGATGAACGGCAGGCAGGAAATCTCGCGCCGCGTCTCTTCATAGGTATCGACGAGAGTCGCGCACAGCTCGTGTGTCGCATCACTCTCGAGGTTGAGAGGCGGCGACCACTCGAAGCACGCAAATCTCGCGCTGCGTGAAGTCGGCGAGACTCCTGCCTTCGCCGCCGCGTCGCCGACCGACGGCTCGAGCAACCAGCTGCGGGTGTCGGCATCCCCTGACGCCTCGATGCACAAGCCGAGCTGGGTGGGAGCGATGTAGAGCGGCAAGCGTTCGCCGCTCCGTTCGCCTGGAGTCACGTCGATGTGCTTGTTGGCGACCACGAGACCCTCGAACGGTGGATCGCTGCCACTGCACGCCAGAAGCGCCAGACAGGAGAGACACGCCAGGAAGAAGGCCAGGGTACGAAGAACCCGGTACTGCGCACCTAGAAAAAGGGGGCCCGGCGTTTCCACCGAGCCCCGAAATGGGGGAAAGAAAACTCGACCGAGCAGATCCCTAAGGACCGCCGATCGAAGTGTGGCTGTCCATTCCGGAGTCGCGACAGCGGCGCTTTGCCGCGGCGAAATAGCTGCGTTTTCTGGGGTCGCCTGGCTTTGCGCCCGGTGCGCCTGGCTTCTCTGCCTCATGCTGTCCGCCCCAGAAGCGCCAGAAGAGCAATCGTCGCGTGCTCGACTCGCAAGATGCGCTGACCGAGGCCAACGCCGCGAAGTCCCGCCGTCTCGAGCAACCCGAGTTCGAAGGGTACGAAGCCACCCTCGGGGCCGACGACCATCACGGCCGGTCCGATCTCGCCCACCCGCGGACAGGGGGCATCGAAACTCGGGTCGGCCACCAGCCCTTCGCGACCCGCCAGGAGCTCGGGCAGCCGATCTTCCACAAAAGGACGAAAGCGCCTCGCGAGCTCGACTTCGGGTGGAACGGTGTCGACCGCTTGTTCGAGCCCCAACCGCAGGTGGCGCTCGATCGCCTCCGGTGCCAGGACATGACTCTGCCAGTAACTCTTCTCGACCCGCGCCGAATGCAGGAGCACGATGCGCTTGACCCCCATCGCACTGCTCGCCTCGAGGATCCGGCGCAGCATCGGAGGGCGTGGCAAGGCCAGGACCAGATCGACTTCGAGAGCCCCTGGCGGTGGCTGGTCGAAGACCCCCGCAAGCGTCACCTGCTGCTGGTCGAGACTCTCGATCTCGGCGGTGCCGAGTGCTCCCCCGAGCAGGCCGACCCGCAACTCCTGCCCGACCTCGGCGCCCAGAACCGAGCGCAGGTGATTGAGCCGATCGTCGGCCAGCGAAGCACGGAACCTGGGGCCGTCGACCTCAGCCAGTTCGCGCCCTTCGAGCAGGAGAAGGTTCAAGGGTGGAGCGCCTCAGGAGGGGGATAGCGAGAACAAGGGCGGCGACGCGCCGCCAATCTAGGAATTCTTGCAAATCCGCCCCACAAACCGAAGCGAAAGCCACCCAGGGCCCGGGTAGGGACCCGGGTGGGGACGTGGGACTCAGGCGTCGGCGCGGGAGCCGTCCCACTCGGTCTTGCGACCGTTAGCGGTCATGACGGTCTTGATCGATCCGGACTCCGGATTGACTTCGCCTTCGAGTGGCAACGGGCCCCAGGGTGACAGGAGCTGACCCGAGAACTGGTTCCCGTCCCAGACCAGATCCGAGATGGTCGAGGCCATTAGACCGCGGTCGCCCCAAATGACCCAGAAGGTACCGTCACCTTCTGCTGGAAGATGGATCGGCGCCCAGGCTTCCGGGTCGTCTCGCTTCTCCGGTTCGCGACCCGAGACCTTCCACACCTCACCGGGGTGTTCTTTCGCTACTTCCGAGACCAGTCGGCCACGAATCTGGAAAGGCGTTAGCGGCGCCACGCCTTCGTCGACGATGAAGTCGAGGAAACCGATCATCATTTCGTCGTACGACTCATCGCCGAAGGTCACGTCAATCGTTGGATCGGGGTTGTCCGGGTTGCCGGCTGAGTTGTCGTAGTGCGCGATCACTTCGACCCGCGTACCGGCTGTCACTGGGATCGGATCCTCGAGCTTGTAGTTGGTCTGCCAGTTGAAGTCGTAGTCAAGGACCTTGAGCGGCTCGATCGTACGACCGTCCGGATAGTGCACGCGGTAGACGAACTTCTTTCCGCGGTAGTGCATGTGGGGTGCAAAGGCCATGATGCGGCCGTCCTGCCAGAACAGGCGTTCGGCACGAACCTCGTGATCGCTGGCGCCAGCCGGAATCTTGAAGTTGTCGTTCATGATCCAGATGTTGGTGAGTTCTTTGGCCGGCGGTTGATCGGCAAAATGCAGGCCGATCCGCGTGATGTCCTTCTGCTCGGTGTCGGTGGGGTGGTAGTGCATGTCACCGATGAGGTTGGAACCCTTCTCGAGCAGCCGCCCGGTACCCTCGGCAAACACCATCGGGTCGGTGCCCGCTGCCCAGGCACCCAACCAACCACCGACGGGATCGACGTCGAAGCCCTTGACGGCAAAGGTAATGACGTGGTGTACGACGGTCGAGTTGCCCGGCAGGATCTCGACGGCGGTCACCCACTTGTCTTCGTCGAGTCCTAGCTGGCCGACCAGGTTGTGGAACTGGTCCGGTCCTCCGGCGGGAACGGTGACCTCGGGCAGCTCGACGATGTGATCAGGCTCGCCGAGCCTCCATTTCCCGGTTGGGAACTCCGGCGCTGCTGGTTCTTTCGAAAGATCTCCAGCCGGCGCGCCTCCCTTGGCCCAACGCACGATGGTGTCGATCTCAGACTCTTCGAGACTGCGATCGTTGCTGAAGCCAGCGCTCCCCGGAGCGGCATGCCAGGGCGGCATCTCGCCCGTCTCGACCTTGCGGGCAATCGACTTCGCCCATGGCCGCACCTCGTTGTAGGAACGCAGCGACATTGGTGCACCCTGTCCCGGACGGTGGCAACTGGTGCACTTGGAGTGAACGATCGGCGCCACATCGGACGCCCACTGCGGCAGGTCGGCCGCGTTGTTGTTCGGCGCCGGTTCGCTCGCTCCTACCAGCGAGGCAGCAACAGAAAGAATGACGGCGAGTGACAGAGCCTCGGCAAGGCGTGGAGCGGGAGTCTTGAACATGGAGAGGCCTCCGAGAGGGGTTTGCGACGTCGGCGGTACGTCTGAGGGACGGTGTTGGGACGTCTCGGGGATCGAAGAACCTCGGTTCTCCGCGAGGGGTCTCGATCGATTCCTTTTCTACGACTGAGACGCCTCGTCAGTTTCACCGTTACACCGAACAGCGGCACGGATGGCGAGCGGAACGAGGGCGCTCAGGGTTCGCAAGCTACCTCGACCACCACCCGGCGGTAGACCCCGTTCGACTCGACCGCCCACTTCCCGTCCCAGAAGTTCAGACTTGCGTAGTCGTGGCTCTCTGAGTTCGTGCTGCAGCAACTCGCAAAGTTTTCGAAGGAGAGCGGTGTCCCGTCGACCCACACAAACGTTCCCTCCGTCGCACTGTCGGTGAGGCCCAGCCACACGCTTTCGCTGGTGTTGTCGAGGATGAACCGGTTCTTGGCCGGGCTATCTACCACCACCGGGCTCGCGTCGACGGATTGGGCAAGCGCCAACTGCTCGGTCCAGGGAGCCTTCTGATCACTCAGGAAATACTCGTTGCCGTCGAACTCACCGAGACTCGTAAAGCCTGAAAGGCTCTCGGGACAGCTCGGCTCTGCCGGTTCACACGCCAGCTCGAGAACCGCATGGCGCCACACCAACTCGCTATCGAAGCTCCACGACCCTCCCCAGAAGTTGGCTACCGCGTAGTCCCGCGACTCGCTATTGCCACTGCTGTTGTCATAGGTCACGGCGTCGCCGTTCGACCAGCGGAGTATGCCCTCCTCTCCTTCATCGTTGAGCCCAATGAACGCCATCGTGCCAGAGGACGCAAGCTGTCCGGCCAGCCAACTGTCCTGTGTGGCGGAGTGGATCGAAGCGAGATCGCCACCGGCCGCGAGCGCTCGACTGCGGGCCACCGGCCAGGTGCGTTTGTCGTCCGAGAGAAAGAAGTGTCTTTGGCCAAACGCTCCAAGAAAGGAATAACCATCGACCGCTTCGGGGCACGGACCGGTCGCAGGCTCGTAGAGTTCGAGGACCGCACTCAGCTGATCATCCGCCATCCGAATCTCCGGCAGAAAGCGGTTGCGCGAAAGACTCATCAAAGTATCCCGCCAACCAATCGCTTCGAGTGCAGATGACTCGTTGAGGTACGAAAGGATGCGGTTGTCCAGCCCCCCTGACGATGTCTGATCGCTCGAGCGCCGAAGCACGTAGCTGCCGACATGACCAACCGCCAGGTCGTGCTCGAATCGCCACGCCACGTGGGCGATCTCGTGGGTGGTGATACTGGTCGCGAGGCGTCGATCGTTCGACGTGTCCCAGACGGTACTCGGAGCATGCACCGTTGGGCGACCCCAGAGACCGCTTCGCTGGTAGTCGATCGAAAAGAGCGGCTGTCGAAAGGCGGTCTGAATCTCGACATCGCTCTGGCCGGCGCCCGACCCGGAGCTCGTCGCCCAGGTCATGTACACCGTGAGGTCTTCGCCGGCACTTCGCGTCGGCCGCAGTGCTTCGAGCTCGGCAGCGACCTCGAAACGGTTTTCGGTTGCGTAGATCTGGCGGATCAGCTCGAGGTCCCCCTGGTCCCCAGGATCGAGCGCCCGCGTCGGATCATGGGCGAGGCCATTCCACCAGTCGAGATAGTCGATCGGAAGATCCGCCAGCGGCACCTCTTCCATCGTGACCTCGAGGGTGAACCACTCCTTGGTAGCAAAATGAAAGTAGTCCTCGACGTCCTCGGCGAACGCGGCATAACGTGTGCTTCCGAGACCGAGGTCGGGAAAAACGATACGGACATCAAAACTCTCGAGCACCTCGCCGGAGCTGACCGGTACGGTCCCAGCGGGAGAATCTAAGAGGGTGAGCAGTGTCGAAGCCGCGCCGCCTACCGTTGGCCCGCTCGGGTCGCTCGGTTCGGTCCCCGGCGGCAGCGGTAGCAACCCTTCGTCCCAGTGGGTGAACGTCGCCGTTGCCCGAAGGGTGCCCGAAAGATCGACCGACAGGAGATCGGGCGGGAGGTGAAAGAACTGGACGAGCACCGGTCCCGCCTGTTGCTGGATCGTCGATGCCGCGACGGCTTCGCCAGCGGCGACCCAGGCGGCGGCCGGATAAACCTCCAACCACGGGAACTCGCCGCCACCGGTCATGAGTGCCAGGTCGAGGGTCACGCGGTTGTCGAGGTCCGCCATTCCGGATGTGTTGATCGCCAACGCCACCGGCTGACCAGTCGTCGCCGAAGCGGTCGCCGAGAGGGGCTGTCCACTCATGTCGTAGAGACGAACGACGGCCGGCGACGCCCCGGTCATCTCCGACTCGATGGCCTCGACCAGCGCCGAGATCGTCGCCTGGCTCGACGAAGGCGGCAGCAGATCGTCACTCAGCCCCTCTGCGATCGTGATCACGTTGCTCGAAAGAAACAGCGCGCCGCCCTGTGAATCCGTCAGTACATCGCCTACTTCGTCGTAGAACAACCCCACCAAACGGTAGTCACCCGGGGCGAGGCCGAGGGTCGTCCACTCAAACGAGGTGGTCTTGTCCGCGTCGAAATAGACCCGGCGAACGAAGGCGTGGGCATTCGAACCGTCGTTCAGTTCAGGAGTGACCGTGCGCGCCAGGTTGGTCACCCAGCCGTCTGGCTGTGGAAGTGGAGACTGCACACGCAGGGCGCGCCCGATGCGATCACCCGGATGAGAAACCACATCGACCGTCAATCGGGCTCCGGACGGTACGACGATGCTGCTGCCGGCGGGCTGGCCCGGGGCGCTGATCGAGATTTGCGACTGCTGCGCGATGCCTGGGCTGCCGATCGCCACAGCGATCGCAAGAGCAATCAGCGTGAACAGGGCGAGACGTGAACCTTTCAGTGCACAACATTTTCGGATGGCGGGCATGGAGAATCTCCACTCGAGTGATGACAGTGAATCCACCCCCACCGGTCGACGCGACGACGTGACCCGGACTTCACGCGCTTGACTTTGCGGCGCCAAAAACCGCGCCCCGCCAATCAACGGATCCGCTGATCGAAATGGGAGCGAGGGCTCATCGGACAGACTATCGGGCGTGGAAGGCCATCGATTCTACCAAGCGATCTGCGCTCGCCTTCGCCCTCGAGTCGCCTCGACTCTGGCTGACCGGGCCCAGCGAGCGCTGCCTCCAACCTCCTCGCGTCGCGAGGTTCAGCCAGAAATGGCTTGCTGGCGGAGGGCGTGATCGGCGAGAACAAGGAGGACCATGGCCTCCCCCATCGGCACGAAGCGCGGTAGGAGGCAGGGGTCGTGACGGCCGACGACGGTGATCTCGGTCGCCTCGCCAGCAGAATCGACGGTGCCCTGAGTACGGGGGATGCTCGAGGTCGGCTTGACAGCGCAGCGCAGCACGATGGGCATGCCCGAAGAGATGCCTCCGAGCATTCCGCCGTGGCGATTGGTTTCAGTTCGAATCTCTGAGCCGGCACGCATGAAGCGATCGTTGTTCTCGCTTCCACGGCTGGTTGCAACGCTCCAGCCAGCGCCATACTCGACCCCAACGACCGCCGGCAAACTGAAAAGGGCCTTGCCGAGATCTGCCTTGAGCTTGTCGAACACTGGTTCACCCCAGCCCGCCGGCACGCCGGTGGCGACGATCTGGGAGACACCGCCGATCGAGTCACCGTCGTCGCGCAGGTTTTCGATCAGGTCGATCATGTGCTCGGCAGCCTGCGGGTCAGGACAGCGCACGATGTTGGCCTCGACCTGTTCCAGGCTCACCGACGCTGGATCGGCGACGCTCGCTTCGATCTCACCGACCTGTTGCACCCAGCCGACCACCGCGACACCAAAGCGTTCGCTCAGGAACTTGCGCGCAATCGCTCCGGCGGCGACTCGAACTGCGGTCTCGCGAGCACTCGCCCGACCACCGCCACGGTGATCACGGCGGCCGAACTTGGCGTCGAAGGTGAAATCGGCATGGCCGGGACGGTAGGCGTCCTCCAGGTTGCCGTAGTCGCGCGAGCGCTGATCGGCGTTCCTGATCAGGATCCCGATCGGAGTGCCCGTGGTCTGACCGTCGAAGACCCCCGACAGGATCTCGGGAGCGTCGGCCTCATCGCGCTGGGTGGTGACCTTCGACTGCCCTGGCCGGCGGCGCTCGAGATCGGGAATCAGGTCTTCCACGGACAGCGCGAGGCCTGGCGGTATGCCATCGACGATGGCGACGTAGCCGGGGCCATGGCTCTCGCCGGCGGTCGTGACGCGGAAACTGTGGCCAAAGGTGCTACCGGGCATGCTGGGGATTATCCATGATCGAGCGAATCCTCGGAGGCGAGAGCCGCACGCGGCAGGCGTCAGGCCTTAGTCTAGGGAGCAATGAAGCATCCAGACAGCGCGACGCGGGAACTCGTCCTGGTCGGCGGCGGACACACCCATGTCCAGGTCCTGCGCCGGCTGGCCATGGCTCCGATCGATGACCTCGGGGTCACGGTGGTGCTCGACGTGCCGGTAGCGGTCTACTCCGGCATGGTGCCGGGGTTCGTTGCTGGCCAGTATGACCGCCGCGAGCTCGAGATCGACGTCGTACCGCTGGCGCGCCGAGCCGGTGCGCGGGTGGTGCTCTCGGCGGCCACCGCGATCGACGCGGCTGCCAAACAGATCCACCTCGAGAACCGGGCTCCAATCTCCTATGACGTGGCGTCATTAGACGTCGGCTCGACGGTCGCTGGCCTGGAAACTCCCGGCGTGCGCCAGTTCGCTTTGCCCACTCGGCCAGTCGCGCGCCTCATCGAGCACATCGATCGCTACCTGGCGCACAAGATCAACGCCGACACCGAGGAGCCGCCGCGCATCGCCGTCGTTGGCGCCGGTGCAGGTGGGGTCGAGTTGGCCTTCGCGATCAGGAATCGCCTCGCCAATGCCGGCCGCGGCTCACTCGTTTCCCTGGTGTTTGCAACCACACGCCCGCTTCCATCGTACCGCGAGAGCGTCGCCGCCAAGATCATCAAAGAGGCAAAGCGCCAGCAGATAGCGCTCGTGCCCGCCAGCCGCGTCGTTGCCGTTTCCGCCACTGGCTTGGAGCTGGAGAGTGGCGAGCGCATCGCCGCAGAAGCCGTCATCTGGGTGGCAGGCGCTGCTCCGCCAGCGGTGATTCGGGACTCTGACCTCCCCAAGGACGACCTGGGTTTCGTGCGCATCGACGATTCGTTACGCGTCATCGGTCACCGCGACCTGTTCGCCGCCGGCGACTGCGCCAGCTTGGCGGCCGACCCGCCGGTTCCCAAGGCCGGCGTGTACGCGGTGCGCCAGGGGCCGGTGCTGGCTGAGAACCTGACCGCCCGGTTGACCGGCGGACGCCTGCGCTCCTATCGGCCGCAGCGCGACTTTCTCACCCTCCTCAACCTCGGCGACGGACGGGCGCTGGGAACCAAGTGGGGTCAGAGCGCGCTCGGGCCTTACATGATGCGCCTGAAAGACCGTATCGACCGCGAGTTCATGCGGCGCTTCCAGGTCCTCCAGGAGGACGGGCAACTGACCGACGAGTTCGCCTCGGCACCTGCGATGACAGACGATTCCGAAGAAATGCGGTGTGGCGGCTGCGCCGCCAAGGTCGGCCAGAGCGAACTGGCACGTGCCCTGGCACGGGTCGGTGACCTGGCAGGCGACGTGGCAGCTAGCACCAACCAGCAACTCACAGCGACCAAGCGTGCGATCCAGATCAGCGGTCCGCTCGGTCGTTCGCTGCTCGGTGTCCGCGGGGGCGATGACGCCTCTGCCTGGCAGACGCCCTCGGGCGATGTCGTGGTCACCAGCGTCGACGCCTTCAGTGCCTTCACTCGCGACCACTGGCTGGTCGGCCGGGTGGCGGCGGTGAACGCAGCCTCTGATCTGCATGCCAAGGGCGTCGAGCCAAAGGTGGCGCTGGCGATCGTTTCGTTGCCCGAGGAGCTCGAGGGTCAGAGCGCCGAAGAGGCCCTCTTTCAGATTCTCGCCGGTGCCCGAGCGACCTTCGACCCTCTTGGCGTCGTGCTGCTCGGCGGCCACACCACGGCAGGACCAGATCTCCGCGTCGGCTTTCAGGTCGAGGGCACTCTCGACCGAACCCGCTCCGCGTTACCCGTTGAAGGTCTCGAACCAGGACACGCCGTAGTCCTCAGCGCGCCGCTGGGCACCGGAGTCATCTTCCATGCCGACATGAAGGGTCGCTGTCGCGGCCCGTGGCTCGAAGCCGCGATCGACTCGATGGTGCGCGGCAACCGGAGCGCCGCAGCCCTCGCCCGCCAACACAACGTCTCAGCCTCGACCGACGTCTCGGGCTTCGGACTCGCCGGTCACGCAGCAGAAATGGCCTACCACTCGGGAGTCGACATCGAACTGCACACCGGGCAGATCCCCGCCCTCCCCGGGGCGCTCGAACTGCTCGAGCTCGGAGAGCGCTCGACATTTCACGACCGCATTGCCCGCATCCGTCGCGGCCTGCGCATCGACGGAGGCATCGAGCGAGCGCGGTTGGAGTTGATCTTCGATCCCCAGACGGCCGGCGGGCTCCTGCTCGGGTGTGCAGCCCTTGGAGCAGAGGAGCTGGTCGAGGCACTGCGGGCCGACGGCCGGCAAGCGGCCATCGTCGGCCAGGCAAAAAGGCCCGATTCAGCAAGCGGCAACCTCCACATCACCACCTAGCGCGGACCCCCGGCGGGCGCCGGGACCCAGGTGGGGACCCGGGTGGGGGCGGCCACCTATACTCGCCCGCATGACGGAAACCGAGTCAACCTCTCCGCCGGGTCCAGGTGCGCCGCTCACCATCGCGGTGATGGCGGCCGGGATTGGCTCGCGCTATGCGAGCGGTAACGCCGGCGGCGCGCTCAAGCAGCTCGAATCGGTCGGCCCGGACAGGGCCACGATTACCGACTACATCGTCTTCGACGCCTGGCGCGCCGGCTTCGAAGAAGCTGTATTCGTGGTTCGGCCCGAGATCGAAGCAGACTTCCGCGAACGGATCGGTGATCGCATCGCTCGTCACCTGCCGGTGCGCTACGTTCATCAGACGGTTGAGAGTTTCGTGGCGCCCGCGACCCTCGAGGCGATCGAAGCCACCGCCGGCGCGCCACGCACGAAACCCTGGGGCACCGCCCATGCCGCGCTCTGTGCCGCCGCGACCATCGACGGCCCCTTCGCGCTCGTCAACGCCGACGACTGGTACGGGCCGCAGGCGTTCGGACATCTCGCGCGCGAGCTCACGAACCCAGCGGCAAGCAAGAGCGATCACGCCCTGGTGGGCTATCCGATCCGCGAGACTCTCTCGGACGAGGGTCCGGTTTCGAGAGGAGTTTGCGTGCTCGACGACGCCGGTGCTCTCACCGGGCTCTTGATCACGCCAGCCATCGAGCCCGACGGCGACAACGCGGTCTACGAAGGCGAAGACGGCGAGCGCCACGCGGTTCCAGGCGGCGCCCTCGCATCGATGAACTGCTGGGGGTTCCGCGGCGGAATCCTGCCGGAGCTACGCACTGCCTTCGCCGACTTCATCGACAAGGTCGCCTCCGATCCATCGCCTCTTTCGGCTGAGATCGGTTTGCCCAACGTCGTGCTGACGGCGATCAGGGAGGGTCGAGCCCGGGTCAAATCGCTCCGTACAGACGATCGTTGGCTGGGCCTGACCCATCCCGGCGATCTCGAGCCCGCTCGCTCGAGCATCCGACGCTTCATCGACGCTGGCAGCTACCCGGAAACTCTCTGGCCAAGCGGTAGCACGCGGGAGGCGAGAGACTGAACACCAGGGAAAGAAGTAGCAGGGAAGAACGCGATCGGCAGGCGCTCGAAGAAGCCCGAACGGGGCTCAGGGCCTGGGGCATCGACCGGGAAACCGCAGCGATCTCCCCGATCGGCCACGGGCACATTCACGAGACCTGGGAAGTTCGCGATCCGTCCGGCGAACGCTATGTCTTGCAGTGGCTCAACGGCAGCGTGTTCCCGGATCTCGAAGCGGTGGCCCAGAACATCGCAGTCGTCAGCGCGCACTTGCGACGAGCGGCCGAGCGCCGCGGCGAGGACCTCGGGCGCCGCGCTCTCGAAGTCCTCCCCGCCCGCGACGGCTCCAGCTGGATACCGCTCGAGCGCTCTCTCGACCAACCCCCCGCCGGCCTCAGGCTCTTGCGCTACATCGAAGGCTCGCGAGCGGTCGCCGAAGCCCGCAGCATCGAAGACGTGCGTGAAGTCGGGCTCACGGTGGCGCGGTTTCAGGCAGACCTCGAGGAGTTGTCGGTCGATGAACTCGCCGAAACCCTGCCAGGTTTCCATGACACGCCGAGCCGCTTCGACGCTCTCGAAAGGTCCGCGGCCCGCGACCCCCTCGGACGCCTCGCCGAGTGTCGGGATGTTCTAGACGCCTACCGCACCCGCCGTGAGAGCGCCGGCCGCCTGCTCGAAGCGGCCGAACGCGGCGACATCCCGTGGCGGGTGGTCCACAACGACGCCAAGATCGCCAATGTGCTCTTCGACGAAACCAGCGGAGAGGGCCTGTGCATGATCGACTTCGACACCGTCATGCCGGGGCTCAGGCTCTGGGACTACGGCGAGATGGTGCGCTCGATGGCCTCGCGGGTGCCCGAAGACGGTCGCGGGCCCGAGGGGCAGCGACTCGAGGTCACGATCGAAGCGCAGCGGCTCGACGTCCTGCGAGACGCCTATCTGGAAGTCCTCGGAGATCTCCTGACCCCGACCGAGCACATCATGCTCGAGCATGCCGGCGAGCTCCTCACCGCCGAGAACGGCGTGCGGTTTCTCGCCGACCACATCGAAGGCGATCCCTACTACCCGGTCTCACGCCCCGGCCACAACCTCGACCGGGCCCGCACCCAGCTGGCACTGCTCGAAGCTCTCGAGCGCTACCGCCTGGGCCGCCGGAAGGGGCGCCGCTAGGACCGGTTGTCGCTCAGTTGGCGGTGCACAGTCGCATCGGCGCAAGAAACTCCGCGATCCGCGCCGCGTCACCCACCGAACCGCTGAGATCGATCGCATCGGCAGAAGCCTCGGGTTGCGGGTCCGGCCCCCACCAGATCGCCGTGCGCCGACCGCCCTTTTCAGCGCAGCGAAACATCACCACTGTGTTGAGCCCGTCGCGCGAGTCCTGGAGCACATCAACCTCGCCGCGATGAGTGACCCACAGGGCCTTACCACCGGCAATGTCGACTTCGCCGCGGCCCACCCGTTCGTCGAGGCGCAGGTTGATTCCGGCTTGTTCGAGAGCCTTGTCGTCCTCGGTGCGCCCTTCGAAGAAGTCGAGCAGTCGATCCTCCCCACCGATCTTGAGTGTTCGGGTGTAGAGGAAGCCGTGCTCGCCACGAAACTGTGGGCGGCGCACGTCACCATCAGGGGCCGCTTCGCCATCGGTCAGGATCACGGTGTCGAGAACCATCGGGATGCCCATCGCAACCCCAACCTGGTAGCCCTCGGGGAGCTGGTCGAGGCCGAGCAGTTCTTCTGCCTTCTCAGCCCGCCGATCGGCGCTCTTCATGTCTTCTTGAAGGTTCCGCGCCCAGAGGGCGAGCAGGATCGAACCGGCGACGCCAACGGCGATCATGAAGAGACAGCCACAGCCGACGTAGAACCAGGGGGAACGTCCACTCTCTTGGGTCATCAGGGATTCTCCGAGCGCTTTGTTCTGTCATGCTAACCGCGTCCGTCTACGAGAAGCAGCTACGGCTGCGGGCGAAACGCTATTCACCGCTCAGTCACCCCTGAGTCACCGCACATGCACGAGCACCCTGAAACAGTCGACCGCCAACCCGGTGGCCCCGTCGAGACCGAGATCCGCCAACTGCTCGCCTCCGCGATCGACTGCACACATCTCGAAGTGTGGAACGAGAGCTCCAACCACTCGGTGCCGCCCGGATCCGAAAGTCACTTCCGGGTTCTCGTTGTGTCTCCGTCGTTCGAAGGTGAGAAGCGCCTCGCTCGTCATCGACGCATCCACCGGGTTCTGGCGACACCGCTAGCTGGCCCGGTGCACGCCCTTGCGATCGAAGCGCACACCCCAGCCGAGTGGCAAGCAAGGGGCGGAGCCGTGGCCATCTCACCAGACTGCCTGGGTGGCTCGAAGAACGACGCCTGAGGCCCGCTCCCCTGAAGACGCTGACGCGATCGTCGGGCTCGAGACCTACCAGGGCAAAGACTCGCCCTTGTAGTCGAAGAAGCGCCCATTGAGCGACGTCGCGGGACGCGCGAGAACTTCCTTGAGGCCTGCCGCACTCTCCTCCGGTGTGATCGCCGCACTCGGCCCACCCATGCGAGTCTGGACCCAGCCGGGATGGAGCGCTACGACGGCCACCCCGTACTTCGCGAGATCAACGGACAGGCTCTTGACCACAGCGTTGGCCGCTGCCTTCGATGATCGGTAGGCATAGTGCCGCCCGTCACCGTGAGCAATCGAACCCATGATGCTCGAGATCACCGCTACACGACCATCGCGACTCCGCCGGATGTTGTCGAGCAAGGCCTCGGTAACTCGCGCAGGTCCGAGCACGTTGATGTCCAGGACCTCGCGCCAGGACTCGTAGTCGAGCGAGCCGATATCTTGGCCACCGCTGTCGCCGGCCGGTCCGTAGACTCCGGCGTTGTTGATCAGGAGGTCGACCGGCGTTCCAGCCAGAGCGTCTGGCAGACCAGCCAACGAGTCCGCGTTGGTGACCTCCAGGGTGTTGATGTTGAGACTAGCCTCTGCGCTTGCCAGCTCCTGGAGCTCGGTCGCGTCGGAGGGTTCTCGGCAACAGGCATGGACCGTCCATCCGTCAGCGGCATAGGCGCGAGCAAGCGCCAGGCCGATTCCACGGTTCGCTCCGGTGATAACAGTTGTGGGCATGTTTGTCCTTGGGCCTTTCTCTTCGGGACCGTCGTTCTGTTGGCGGAGAGCCAGCGCAACAGGCCGTCTGCCTTTCGCGTACACAGGGCAAAGGGCGGTTCGGCTCAGATCGCTGGTCAATCTTTGGGATCAGTGCGAATGCTATCCAAAGCTCTACGTACTAGAAGGGCCACTCCTAAGATACCGTCGCAAAACAAGAACCAAGGACCTGGAACCATGAGACCACGCCTTGCCATGCTGTCGGTCGTTGCCTGCGCCCTGTGCGCAAGCGCACTCACGGCCGAGATCACCGCTATCGAGAACGTACGTCTTTTCGACGGCGAAACCGTTCGAGAAAACGCCACGATCGTTTTCGATACCCACGTCATCGCGGTCGGAACGAGCGCCGATATCGAGATTCCCGGCGGCGCAAAACGCGTCGACGGTAAGGGCAAGACGGTGCTCCCTGGTCTGATCGATGCCCACACCCACGTCTTCGGCGCGGTTCTTGCGGACGCGCTCAACTTCGGCGTCACCAGCTGCCTCGACATGTTCACCCACCCCCAGATGGCCAAGGGCATGCGAGCACAACAGAAGGACGGTGGACCCGCCAACCGCGCCGACCTGTTCTCGGCAGGCTTTCTGGTCACCGCAACTGGCGGCCACGGCACGCAGTTTGGGCTCGAAGTCCCAACCCTCGACGACCCGGAGGAAGCCGAGGAGTTCGTCGCCGCGCGGGTGGCCGAGGGTTCTGACTACATCAAGCTGATCTACGAGGGCGGCGAGAATATCGGCCGCCCGTTGCCCACCCTTTCCTACGAAGCGCTCGAAAAGGCGATTGCGGCGGCGCACGCTCACGGGAAGCTCGCCGTGGTCCACGTCAGTACGCTCGAACGCGCCAAAGAAGCCGTGGCGGCAGGTGCCGACGGCCTGGTCCACATCTTCTACGACCAGGAAACCGACGACGCCTTCGTGGAGGCCGCGCGCGAGAGAGGGATCTTCATCGTCCCAACCCTGGCGATCACCGAAAGCGTGCTCGGCAATGGAGAGGGCAAGAAACTGGCCGAAGACGAGGCCATTGCGGCGCATGCGACGCGCGAGCAGATCCTCAACCTCGGCCGCTCTTTCCCGGCCCGCGAGGGTTTTTCGATCGATGCCGTTCTCGCGTCGGTCGGGCGCCTCGATGAAGCAGGCATTCCAATGCTCGCCGGCACCGACGCCCCCAACCCGGGCACCGCCTTCGGCATTTCGATGCACCGCGACCTCGAGCTGCTGGTCGAGGCAGGTGTGGCGCCGATCGCGGCACTTAGAGGCGCAACCGCTCAGACCGCCGCCGCCTTCCAGCTCGAAGACCGCGGCACGTTGGTTCCCGGCAAGTTGGCGCACGTAGTTCTCGTCGATGGCGACCCAACGACGGACATCAAGCGAACCCGCAACATCGCCGGCATCTGGAAGGGCGGCGAACGGTTCGAACGCGAAGTAGCCGAGCCCCAGACCGAACACCCCTCCCATGCCGCCGGCCTGGTCACCGACTTCGAAAGCGACGAGGCAGGCGAATCGCCCGAAGCGGCTAGCTGGGGCGGCACCTGGACCGTCTCGACCGACAAGATGATGGGCGGTGGTTCGACCGGGACAATGCACATCGTTACCGAGAACGGCAACAACGTCCTCGAGGTCTCAGGCGAAATGAAGCCGGGCGCCCCGAACATGTGGTCAGGCCCCATGCTGGGAGCGGCGGCACAGATGATGACTCGACGCAGTCTCGAGGGCGACCGTTTCCGCATCCGCCTCAAAGGCGAAGAAGCCGGACAGGTCTACCTCTATGTGTTCGCCGAGTCGCTCGGCTTCATGCCCTCGATCCACCCGGTCTCAGTGACCACAGACTGGACGATCGTCGAAGTGCCATTCGATGACTTCTCAGGCTTCGACGCCTCCGGCTTTCAGGCGATTCTGTTCTCGGGGCCACCGCAAGAAGGCACGTTTCGCTTCTGGATGGACGACTTCGAAGTGGTTGCGGACTGAGACAGGACTACGCTCACCCTCGCGATGAATGAGAACGAAGCCCACAGGTCGCCCACGTTGGGGTCACCGCCCTACTCGTCCGGAACGACGAATCGTCCTGTCGGTGTTGGCCTGGGGTTCCTGCGCAGATCATCGTCGATCTTTTTCCAGGATTCTGGATAGTCCTCGCGCGAAGGGCGCGCCCAGAGGGGAGGCCAGTTGTCGATGTCGCCGACCTGCTCGCCGTCGACGAAGACGGTCCACATCGGCTCCGCGGGGAAGTCGTTCAACCTCAACCGGATCTCATGGTCTTCCAAAAGGCAGATCATCGGATAGTCGACGTCCTCGAAGTACTCGAAGACCAGTTGCCTCTCCTGCAATGCGCTCAAGGTTACCTTCGGCATACTCAACTCACCTTCTTGGTCACGGCCGCGTTGGTCTTCGAAGACGTTCCTATGATCCTCTCATAGGCTTCTTGAGGGGAGTGGCCAGCATCTAGGTACTTCCCGACGAGTTCGGCGAACGACGGTCCGTCGGAGTAGCCATGGTGGAAGAGGTCCCGATGCTGAAGAAGCAGAACGTCTCTGGCGGATCCCATCATCGCGCGAGCCTCGAGCCGTGCCTGATGGCGTACTGTCCAGGCCCTGAAAGCGCGCTCCTCAACGCCTAGCCCACTCGCAAGCCAGTCATGGTTGAGGCGCTCGACAGAGCCCGCCTGGCGGTTGTACCAATCCCGGATGACCGACGGGTCAAGATCTCCGACGGGTCGAGGGCTCAGGATAGGTTTCCAACGCGCGTCCAGGCGCCACTCTAATCCCTCGTTGGCGGCGCGATAGGCAAGCCGATCAAGTGAGCGTTGGTCTCCGAGACTCCGGACTTCTCTGGTCAGACTCGAGACTTCGGACCACGAGATCTGACCAAGCATGAGCCCATCGAGCTCAGCCGAAAGCCTCGCGAGCTCATCGGGTGACGCGGAGGAGGCGATGTCACGAAGCCGTGCTGCGTTGTGCGAGGGTGCAAGGTCGAACACCCTCCCGAGAGCGGTCGCGCGAGCGGCACTGAGGCCGGCCCGCACACTCTGCTTTGCAACGCTTGCTCCTGCTCCGCCGGCGGCGCTGGCGAAGGCGTCGAAGGTCACTCTGCCTGCGGCTTCTGACATGTAACGGGCGGTGGTGCCGGTTCGCTTGGCTTCTTGCCAGCCGTCGCGTAAGGTCTCCCAGGCCATTTGTGCACCGAGTAGAAGCTCGGCCTGTGCGTCGGACTGGGCCTCGGGATCGACGACGCCAACGCCGAGGTTGGTCGCTTTGACGACTGTGGTTCCCAGGGCGCCCAGGTCTTTCCAGGTCTGGGCGCGGAAGAGGGACTTGAAGGCTTCCACCGCCTCGACCCCACCTTCGGCCATTCCCTCGACGTAGCCGTACCCGACCTGCTCGAGCACTGGCTCGAGGTACTCAATCGTGGAGCCGCCCAGGTTGTGGATCTGCTCCTGAACGAGTTCTCGGTAGCGGGGATCGAGAGAGGTCATGAGCTCCTCGTCGAGGGCCATCTTGCGCAGCGCTTCGATGAGGGCCGGCCCTTCGCCCGGGCCGGCGCTGGCGATGGCCTTGCGAATCTCGACCACCTTCGCCATCTCGGTGCCGCTGCTCTCTAAGGCGGCGTGGATGCGCTCGGCGGCGGTGTAGGCGTTGGCGTGTCCTCTTACGTTGACGGTTTCGCCGTGCGTCCAGGCCGGGACGGCGAGCGTCTGGCCGATCTGGAGAACGCTTTCTCGGGTGATGTCGGGGTTGACCGCGAGTAGATCGTCGACGGTCACGCCGAGCGACTGGGCAAGCGCCGAGAGGCTATCGCCCTGTTCGATGGTGAGCTGGAAACCCGGGGCGTCGGGGTTGGGTTCGAGAGCCGGGTCGCGAAACACCGGCGCCCAGGATGACTCGACGCCTGCTTCGCCGAGGCCATGGAACCAGGCCGCATCATCGAGGTTGAAGTCCCCGCCTGCCTCGAAGTCATTGGTGAAGGAGAAACCGCCGAAGTCGACGCTCGCTTCCGGCCAGGCGTCGTCTTGCTGCGGCAGACCGCCCCAGAGGCTGAACTCTGCAGGCTCGGTGTCAAAGCCTGGGGCATCCCAGTTCCATTCGAAGTCGTCGAGCCCCAACCCCAGCTCCTGATCTTCGGTGGTGCCGATGTCCCAACCGAAGTCCCAGCCGAGGTCGAACTCTCGCGGTTCTTCGTGGAGGTTGGAAGTGCCGAAATCGTAGGGCGACCGGTCGAGACTCCAGTCGGCACCGAACGGATCGCCATAGGAGAAGTCGGAGCCGGTGTTCCAGAGATTCTCGGCGTTGGCGCCGAAGTCAGTGCCGAAGTCCGCATCGAACTCGAACCCGAGGTCGAAGGTCGCGGGCGGCTTTGTGTTCGAGTCGAAGAGTGAGCCGAAGCCACCCGAAGCTGACGGTTCGTAGCTGTCGTGCCCGAGGCTCGGCGAGGTCCCGAAACCGCCGTCAGTGCCTCCGAAGGTGTCACCCAGGTCGAGGCTGAAACCCGAGGGGTTGTCGTTTCTGATGTCGGTCATGGCGCGGGGCTCCGGAAGGCAGGGGTGAGCTGTCAATCGCCTTCTTCCGACATCGAGCGACGTTGTTACCGGCCAACGGAGCGGGCCATTGCGCCCGAAACCAGTGGGAGTCCAATCGGGCTCTCGCCCTTGTGTCGCTCTGGATCATCGCCCGCCTTGTCCAGCACACCGAACATCAAGGCGACCGGCGCGAATAGCGGAGGAGGACGCCGGAGTGCTCTCTCGGTGGGGTGCAGTTGGAGTTCGCAGGCCCCCGCGCTGGGGAGCTAACGTGCTATTCGTCCGGAACGACGAATCGTCCGCTCGGTGTTGGTCTGGGGTTCTTGCGCAGATCGTGGTCGATCTTTCTCCAGGACTCTGGATAGTCCTCCCGCGAAGGGCGCGCCCAGAGGGGAGGCCAGTTGTCGATGTCGCCGATCCGCTCGTCGTTGACGAAGACGGTCCACATCGGCTCCGCGGGGAAGTCGTTCAACCTCATCCGGACCTCCTGGTCTTCCAGTTGGCAGATCATCGGATAGTCGACGTCCTCGAAGTACTCGAAGACCAGCTGCCTCTCCTGCAATGCGTTCAGGGTTACCTTCGGCACCTTCAAGTCACTCTCTTGTTCACGGCCCCGTTGGTCCTCGAGACGTTTCGATGATCTTCGCGGTTCTTTTGGGTCCCTGGGCAGTGCCGAAGTCGCAAGGCGAAAGACCGAGACGCCAGAGCCCGAACGCGTCAGGTCTCGGTCTCAACGAAGGACGCGATCTTGATCTCATCGCGGTCCAGGCCCTCGTGGTCCATGAGAACGGCGCGGACCTTGCCGTCTCGCGAAATCCAATCCCACTGGCTTGGGCCCGGATGCGCTCCTGGCGTAACAGCGTCGCAATCGAGGGTGCGGCACAGAGCCTTGGCGAACTCCTCGAAGATGGCGGTGTTCTCGGCGTCGTTGGTTCCAAGGCCAAGTCCCTCCTCCACTTCGTCGAAAACATCCGTCGAAAGCTGTAGCGGGTAGTCGCCGTAGCGCGGATAGCGGATGAGAATGACGGAATGCTCCCTCGGTGGGTGCAGTTCGTCGAGGTCTCGAAAGATCCCAACGCGTTCCGGCGGCACTTCGCACACCTCGGCTACGGCGGCGCGCAGCGTCTCGTCGTCATAGCACTTGTCGAGCAGGATCTCATTCCAGATCATTGCAGTCGCTCCCAGACCTGCAGGGCCTTCTGGCGTTCTGCCTGGCCGACCTTTCTCAGGTCAAGAATCTTGTTCGCCCAGGCGGTGTTGCCGAACTTATTGTAGACGCCCAGGGCACCGTACTCAGCCCGTGTGAGAGGGTGCAGGCCCAACCCCGAGACAGGAAAGAAGCTCGAGTTGTGGACGCCGTAGATCCGCCCGTTCACCAGGAACTGGTCTCCCACGCGTACGGCTCTCCCGGCGCGAATGGCCTGCACGTCTGCCGGCATGTTGACCCACGGTTCAGCCACTGTGTTCGCGTCCTTCTTCACTGACCCCTGGCTCACCTTCTCCGCTCGATGGCGAACGCCGGGGTTCCCGTAACGTCCCCAACGCTCGACGTCGTAGTTGGGCCGCGAGGCAGAACTGTTCGACGGTGCCACCCGCTCGGCCTGGAGCGGTGCCGAGCCGCGCGGGGTGAAACGGCCAAGCCATCGCTGCCCCATCGCACCCATTCCCATCATCGCCAGGTAGGAGGTGAGTTGAAGCGCCTTCTCCCCCTGGTTGACCCTGGTGCCCTTGACGGGTTCCGTCCCCGTAGCTGCGGCGATGCCGGTCTCTGTCAGGAAGTGTGCCGGGTTGAGGCCCTTGACGAACTCGTACGTCATGTCGATGTTCTTCCGCCAGGCGTCGTTGCCGAAGAGCAGGACATACTTGGCTCGCCTTTCGTTCTTCACGGCTGCATCAGGGCCGCTAGCGATCTCCCAGGCATCTTGCTGCCCCAGGATGGCGATCGCCTCTTCCTCAGTGAGCCGTATGCTTCCGATCTCGTTGGCCGTGAGGTTGCCGTCTCCCAGCGCACGGTAGAGTTCTGTCGTGGGCAGTGCCGGCTGCCGGGACGCCGGGACGGTTCGTTGGGCCGAGTCGGTGTTGGCTTCCTGACTGACTCGGCCCGGGACCGTAACGCGTTGGCCGATCTGGAGCCTGGTCGGGTCGACATCGGCATTGGCTTCTAGAAGATCCTCGGTCCTCATGCCGAGCGAGTTCGCGAGGGCGTCTATGGTGTCGCCGTCCTGAATGACGACTTCGAAGCCTGAGCCGGCCTCGGATAGGACGAGAACCGGGTCGCGAAACACCGGCGTCCAGGATGTCTCTCCCTCTGCTTCGCTGAGGCCGTGGAACCAAGCCGCGTCATCGAGGCTGAAGTCTCGGCCTGCCTCGAAGTCATTGGTGAAGGAGAAACCGCCGAAGTCGACGCTCGCTTCCGGCCAGGCGTCGTCTTGCTGCGGCAGACCGCCCCAGAGGCTGAACTCTGCAGGCTCGGTGTCAAAGCCTGGGGCATCCCAGTTCCATTCGAAGTCGTCGAGCCCCAACCCCAGCTCCTGATCTTCGGTGGTGCCGATGTCCCAACCGAAGTCCCAGCCGAGGTCGAACTCTCGCGGTTCTTCGTGGAGGTTGGAAGTGCCGAAATCGTAGGGCGACCGGTCGAGACTCCAGTCGGCACCGAACGGATCGCCATAGGAGAAGTCGGAGCCGGTGTTCCAGAGATTCTCGGCGTTGGCGCCGAAGTCAGTGCCGAAGTCCGCATCGAACTCGAACCCGAGGTCGAAGGTCGCGGGCGGCTTTGTGTTCGAGTCGAAGAGTGAGCCGAAGCCACCCGAAGCTGACGGTTCGTAGCTGTCGTGCCCGAGGCTCGGCGAGGTCCCGAAACCGCCGTCAGTGCCTCCGAAGGTGTCACCCAGGTTGAGGCTGAAACCCGAGGGGTTGTCGTTTCTGATGTCGGTCATGGCGCGGGGCTCCGGAAGGCAGGGGTGCGCTGTCTATCGCCTTCTTCCGAAATCGAGCGACGTTGTTACCGGCCAACGGAGTGGGCCATTGCGCCTGAAACGACTGAGATGCCCGTCGAGACCTCGCCTCGTTTCGCCTGGATCAACCCACGGCAACCGGCTTCGAGCCCCTGGAGACCCGCCCTGAGCGGCCGGACCTCTGGCTGCACAGGTCAAAGCGCACCATTTTCGGGGCAATTCTCACGTTTTTCAGCCTAAAAATGTGCAGATCATCACATAAAACTCCTATAATGAATGCATGAACAGGAGCCTCTACGCTGAGCTGGTGGCCTGGAAGGCCTCACAGCGCCGGAAGCCTCTCCTCCTCCGCGGTGCGCGCCAGACGGGCAAGACGTTCCTTCTTCGCGATTTCGCCGCGCGCGAGTACGAGCGGGTCGTCTATCTCGACTTCGAGGAAGACCCCGCACTCGAGGGTTTCTTCGAGCGCGACCTCGACCCTCACCGCATCGTGTCTGAGTTGTCGGTCTACCAGGGCGTCGACATCGAGCCCGGGAGGCACCTCCTGGTCTTCGACGAGATCCAGGTCTCCAACCGGGCTCTCACCTCCCTCAAGTACTTCCACGAACAAGCCGCCTCCTTCCACGTCGCTGCGGCCGGTTCTCTTCTCGGCGTGAAGATGTCTGAGCCTGGCTCGTTCCCGGTCGGCAAGGTGAACCTGCTCGATTTGTATCCCCTCAGCTTCTCGGAGTTCCTGGCCGCGATGGGAGAGGGCCGCTACGCCTCGCTGCTCTCAGGGCTCGAGGGGCCGGAGCCGCTTCCCCCACCGATCCATGCGGACCTCATCGCTCTGCTGCGCGCGTACTACTTCGTCGGTGGCATGCCCGAAGCGGTGGCGCACTACGCTCAGTCGCGGAACGCGCGAGAGACTCGGAAGATACAGGCCGAAATCGTCGAGTCCTACGTCTTGGACTTCGCCAAGCACGCCGCGCCCACAGACATTCCGAAACTGAGCCTGATCTGGAGTTCGCTGCCTCGGCACCTGGCCAAGGAGAACAAGAAGTTCATGTTCTCGGCGGTCCGCAAGGGCGCCCGTGCTAGGGAGTACGAAAACGCTCTTTCATGGCTTCGCGACGCCGGCCTGATTCACTACTGCCATGCGGTTTCGGCGAGTCGGTCGCCGCTTTCGCACTACGCGGAGCGCAGCATCTTCAAGGTCTACGCGCTCGATGTGGGTCTGCTCGGTGCCATGGCGCGCACGCCCATCGAGCTTGGAGTCCAGGGTGAGCGCCTCTTTACCGAGTATCGCGGCGCGCTAGCCGAAAACTATGTAGCGCAGGAGCTGGTGGCGAGAGGTCAACCGGAGCTCCACTACTGGCGGAGCCGGGGCGGACGAGCAGAGCTCGACTTCCTGTGTCAGCTCGGAGATGCCATCGTTCCGGTCGAGGTCAAGGCAGGTGAAAGTCGCCGTAGTCGGAGCCTGCACTCCTATGACCAGCAATTCGAACCGGACACGATGGTTCGGGCCAGCCTTCGGAATCTGAAGAAGGACGGGAAGATCTGTAACGTTCCGCTGTATGCGGTCTCTGAGCTGGAACGTCTCGTCTGACGGCGGTGGCGCGCCACTCCAGAGTGGGTCCATCGGTTGGCGGGCAGTCTGCCGCAAGCGTCGAAGCACCCAGCTTCGGGTCATCGAGGTTGACGTCTCGGCCCGCCTCGAGGTCGTCGGCGAGGGCGCCCTCTCCTCGAGCCCCGTGTCGAGTTAATCTGTCTCACTCACTGACTATGATTGTCTGATACTATTCTTTGTAATGTCTGCCATTGATCTCGAAGCGTCTCTCGAGAAGGCCCAGGAGAGGCTGGGCTCCGACAAACCGCGTCGCCCACGCAGCGACCGGGGCGAGCCGCGCCTGGACCCTGCGATTCGCCAGGAGATCCAGCGACTGTTGCTTGCTCAGGAGCGGCCAGCGGTCAAGGCGATGCAGGCTGAACTCGAAGCGTTCTGCAGGCAGCGAGGAAAGAAGATGCCCGCGCGGTCCACGCTCTATCTGGCCATGGCGTCGTTTCCCGCTCACGCCTACCGGATCGAGGACCTCCCGCCTGGCCCGCGCCGCGCCCTCTACAACCTTCCGACGACAGGAGAGGTGCCGGGGCACCAGCTGGCGTTCTACTGCCTCAACTACGGCGACCTCGAAGCGATCAGCTTCGCCGGCGGTATGCCCTGGCTGGCGCTCTACCAGGCAGCTCGCATGCGGGGCTGGCGCGAGCGCAGTCGTGGCCTTCTCGATGCGATCTGCCGTGTCCGCCGCATCTAGGGAAGCCTGAAGGTGAGTCGCTACAAGCCGGAGCAGGTCATCCCAGGCGCGATTCGACCGGTTGTCGAACCTCTTCCCTACTGGTTCGTCATCGGCGGCCACGCCGTACGCTGCTTCTGCCCTTATCGCCCGACCCGCGATGTCGACTTCGGGGTGCGCGAGGCGCCTTCGATCGAGGCCCTGCTCGGCGCGCTCGAAGAAAGCGGCACGACCGAGGTTCTCGACAAGAGCGCCGACACGGTGCATCTCACCTGGAACGGCATCGGGGTATCGATCTTCCTGCTCGAGGAGATCGGCCGCTACACCGAGGAGCGCCGCCTGGACGTCAAGGGCATCCTCGCCACCAAGGTGCACGCCATCATCGACCGCGGCACACGTCGCGACTTCTTCGATCTCTACGTGACGCTCCAGGACCAGCAACTGGGGATCGCCGAGGCGTTGGTCGCGCTGCGTACGGTCTACGCCCAGGAGATCAACGACTCGCTGGTGCTGCGCGCGCTGACCTGGTTCGAGGACGCTGAGCGCGAGGCCCCACTGCCCGGAGAGGGCGGGAAAGACTGGCAGAAGGTCCAGGACTTCTTTCTGACGCGCGTTGGCTCGCTGATCGTGCCGCCTTCTCATGTCCTCGAGATCCAGCGTCTGCTGGTCGATGTCGATGGAGAACCATCCAGCCCCTGAGGCCGCCTGGAAAGAGCCGCCACCCGACCACCGTCCCGGACCGACCGCCTTCCTGGCGGTAGACTCAGCCCATGTCCCAAGCTGCCTCGATCCCATGGGCGCCTGTCGCCAGCATTTCCGACGTTCCTCCCTCGCCACCTGTCGATCAGGTGGGAGCTGACGAACGTGCCGCGCGGCTGGGGACGCGCTCGATCAAGAAGGAAAGCAAGCGCGAGGCGCTTCACCTTGTTCTTTCAATGATCGACCTGACGACCCTCGAGGGCGCCGACTCGGAGGGCAAGGTCAAACGGCTGTGCGCGAAGGCAAAGAACCTGCATAGTGCGCTCCCCGGCCTGCCGCACGTCGGCGCGGTGTGCGTCTATCCCAACTGGGTGAAAACGGCAGTGGCACAACTCGAAGGCACCGGCATCGGCATCGCTTCGGTGGCCAGCGGCTTTCCCAGCGGTCAGATTCCGCTCGAACTGCGTATCGAAGAAACCTCCCGCGCAGCCGCAGACGGAGCAACCGAGATCGACATGGTCATCTCGCGCGGTCGTTTCCTGGCTGGCGATCATGACTACGTTTTCGAGGAAGTTCAGGCGCTCAAGGAAGCCTGCGGCGACGCGCACCTCAAGGTCATCCTCGAGACCGGCGAACTCGAGACCTACGACAACGTGCGGCGCGCGAGCGATGTGGCAATGTACGCCGGCGCCGACTTCATCAAGACCTCGACCGGCAAGGTCAAACCCGCAGCCACCCTACCGGTCACGCTGGTGATGCTCGAGGCCATTCGTGACTTCTGGTACGCCACCGGTCACCGGGTCGGGATGAAACCGGCGGGCGGCATCTCGAACTCCAAGCTGGCCATCAAGTATCTGGTCATGCTCCAGGAGACTCTCGGGCGCGACTGGATGAACCCCGAGCTCTTCCGCTTCGGCGCATCGTCGCTTGCTAACGACGTGTTGATGCAGATCGCCAAACAAGAGACCGGCCACTACCAGTCTCCCGACTACTTCTCTCTGGGTTGAACCGCGCTATGTCTGAAACCACTTCGAACGGCTTCGCAAGCCGCCGCCTGAACCTCGGCGGCCTCGCCTACGCGCCCGCACCCGAGAACACCGAGCCGATCAACCTCCGTGAGCGCTACGGTGTGTTCATCGACGGCGAATTGCGCGAACCCCGTTCTGGGCAATGGTTCAAAACCATCGACCCCGCGACCGAGAAACCCCTCGCCGAAGTCGCCGAGGCCGGCGAAAGAGACGTCGACGCGGCGGTCGCCGCAGCGCGTCGTGCCTTCGACGGCGAATGGTCGGCCATGCCGGCGCGAGAGCGCGGCAAGGTACTTTTTCGCGTCGCGCGGCTCATTCAGGAGCGGGCGCGCGAGCTGGCCGTGGTCGAGTCGATGGATGGTGGCAAGCCAATTCGCGAGTCCCGAGACGTCGACATTCCGCTGGTGGCTGCCCACTTCTTCTACTACGCCGGCTGGGCCGACAAGCTGGCCTGGGCCGCACCGGGGGCATCAACGAAGCCGCTGGGCGTCGCCGGGCAGGTCATTCCGTGGAACTTTCCACTCCTGATGGCGGCCTGGAAGTTGGCGCCCGCGCTGGCGGCCGGCAACACGGTGGTTCTCAAACCAGCCGAGACCACTCCCCTCACCGCCATGCTGCTCGCCGAGATCCTCACCGACGCAGGCCTCCCGGCCGGCGCAGTCAACATCGTTCCAGGGGCCGGCGCCACCGGCGCCGCTTTGGTGGGTCACCCGGGAGTCGACAAGGTGGCCTTCACCGGCTCGACCGAAGTCGGCAAAGAGGTCCTACGCACGCTCGCACCGACCGAGAAGCGCTACACCCTCGAGCTCGGCGGCAAGGCCGCCAACCTCGTGTTCGAAGACGCCGCCATCGACCAGGCCGTCGAAGGCATCGTCAACGGCATCTTCTTCAACCAGGGGCACGTGTGTTGTGCCGGATCGCGGCTTCTGGTGCAAGAAGGCATTGCCGATGTGATCGTGCAGAAGCTCCAGGACCGCATGGACACCCTGATCGTCGGCGACCCGCTGGACAAGAACACCGATATCGGTGCGATCAACTCAAAAGAGCAGCTCGAGCGCATCGAGGGCTATCTCGAGATCGGCCGGGACGAGGGCGCGGGCATCTACCAAACGTCGTGTGCCGTCCCCGAATCCGGCTACTGGTGCCGGCCGACGCTCTTCCTCAACGCCAGCCCAGCACATCGCGTCGTCCAGGAGGAGATCTTCGGCCCGGTTCTCAGCGTCCAGACCTTCCGTACCGTCGACGAAGGGATCAAACTTGCCAACAACACGCCGTACGGTTTGTCCGGTGGCGTGTGGACCGACAAGGGCGCCCGCGCCTTCCGCGTTTCGAACAAGATCCGAGCCGGCGTCCTGTGGGCGAACACCTACAACAAGTTCGACCCCACCTCGCCGTTCGGCGGCTACAAGGAAAGCGGCAGCGGTCGTGAGGGCGGGTTGCACGGTCTCGCCGAGTACCTCGACATGACTCCCCTGGGAACGCCCGAAAGTTCATCGGTATCCCAAGGAGGTGCAGCATGAGCATCGCCCCCGAAAAGGAAGCCAGAGACCGCCCAGCAGTCGACCTGGACGGCCTGGATCAGACACAGGGCGCCTCGAAACGCCAGCGGCTCGCGGTTTCAAAAACCTACAAGCTCTACATCGGGGGCGCCTTCCCGCGTACCGAGTCGGGGCGCTACGACCGCGCCGCGAACCCCAAAGGCGAGCTGTTGGCAAACGTCTGCCGAGCGTCGCGCAAAGACTTTAGGGAAGCAGTCGTTGCAGCGCGCGCCGCCCAACCAGGCTGGGCCCAGCGCTCGGCCTACAATCGCGCGCAGATCCTCTACCGCATCGCCGAGATGCTCGAAGGCCGCGGCGAGCAGTTCGAAGCCGAGCTGCGTGCTCACGGTGCGTCGGCGAAAGACGCGCGGCGCGAGGTCGAAGCCACCGTCGACCGGCTGGTCTATTACGCCGGCTGGGCAGACAAGTACCAGCAGGTCTTCGGGTCGGTGAACCCGGTCGCCTCGTCGCACTTCAACTTCTCGCTCCTCGAACCGATGGGCGTGATCGCGCAGATCGCCCCCGAGGCAAGTGCCCTGCTCGGCCTGGTGTCGCAGATCGCACCCGCGATCGTAGGCGGCAACACCGTTGTTGCGCTCGCGTCACGCTCGAAACCGCTTCCCGCCATCTCCTTCGGTGAGGTGCTGCACTCCTCCGACGTACCGGGAGGGGTCGTGAACCTGCTCACCGGGCGGGCCGACGAGCTGCTCGAGCACTTCGCCTCCCATATGGACGTCAATGCGCTGGTCCTCGCGCGTCGCGGTGACTCAGAAGCCGTAGATCTGGCCACCGCCAGAACGCTCGCCGCCTCAAACCTCAAGCGGGTCCGGGCAACCTCCGCGGAGTCTCTTGCCGACTTCCTCGAAGACACAGCCCAGGGCCCCTGGTCGATTCGCGACCTGCAAGAAGTCAAGACCACCTGGCACCCAATCGGGTCTTAGCCGCTCGTGTGCCGGGTCGGAGCCGCGAGCCCGCCGCTGCTGGCTGCAACACTGACGGCCGTCATGCTCCTGGCCGCGCCGCAACAGTCGGCGTTGGCTGCCAGCGAGGTGACCTGGGCGCGCGACGTGGCGCCAATTCTCCAGCGCTCGTGTGTAGCGTGCCATCGACCCGACGGCGCGGCTCCCTTTTCGCTCCAAGGGCCCAGCGACGCAAAGAAGCGCGCTCGCCTGCTCGCCGAAGTGACGACAACCAGAACCATGCCGCCGTGGCTGGCCTCCGGGGACTACGCCTTCACCGGCGACCGGCGCCTTTCTCGCGAGGAGATCGAGACCATTGCGCGCTGGGCCAACGACGGCGCACCACTCGGTGACCTCGATCAGGCCCCAGAGCCGACCTCCCCCTCGGTTGGCTGGCAGCTCGGCACTCCCGACTTGACTGCGCGCTCGCCCAGCTGGCGGGTTCCAGCGGACGGAAGCGACGTCTTTAGAAACTTCATCCTCGAGTGGGACGGTGACAAAGAACTCCAAACCAGGCGCCGAATTCGCGCTGTCGAGATCCGCCCAACCAACCCACGCCCGCTCCATCATGCGGTGCTCACCGTCGATCACACCGGCTCTTCACGCCGGCTCGACCGGGCCGACCCCGAGCCGGGGTGGAACGGTATGGAAAGTGCGTCCCGGGCGTTTAGCCCAGAGGGTCTGTTCCTGGGCTGGACTCCCGGGAAGGCCGCCTTCCCTGGCTACCCCGACCTGACCTGGGAACTCGCACCGCGCGATGACCTGGTCGTGCTTGCTCATCTACTGCCGACCGGCCGCAGCGAGCCGTTTTCTATCGAAGTCGGCCTCTTCTTTGAGGAGACCGGCAGCGCCAGGCAACCGTCACGGCGAGCCACTGCGCTGCGGCTCGGCTCGCAGGTTCTCGACATCCCGGCGGGCGGCGAGTTCGAAATCACCGATCGCTTCGTCCTGCCGGTCGATGCCGAGCTGCGCAGCGTCTACCCCCACGCGCACTATCTCGGCAAGTCCTTCTCGCTCACCTCGACCACTGCCGCCGGTGATCAGAAGACCATCCTTGTGATCGAGCGCTGGAACTTCGAATGGCAGGACGAGTACCGCCTCGAAGAGGCGCTGGTGCTGCCCGCCGGCACGACCCTCGAAGGACGCATTCGCTGGGACAACAGTGCGGAGAACCCGCACAACCCTTCCGACCCGCCGCAGAGAGTTCGGTTCGGACCCGGTTCCGAAGACGAGATGGGTGATCTCTGGGTTCTGCTCGTCGCTCGTGACCCTGAAACCGAGCAGCGGCTTGCTGAAGCGGCCACGAGCCATGCGCTGGGACTGCGCGAAGCGGGCCTCGAAGCACGGCTGGCACGGGACCCGGGTGACCTTGAAGCGCGCCGAGGCAAAGCCGACATTCGCATCGCCAAAGGCGACTTCGAGGCCGGCGAGCTCGGTTTACGTACGGTGCTCACTGAAGACCCGAACGACGCGCTCGCAAACGGCAACCTGGGAAACGTGTTGATGGCCACCGGCAGACACGACGAAGCGGTCGCCCACTTCGAACGCGCCGCCACCCTCGAGCCCTGGCGAGCCGAGGCCTGGTTCAACCTCGCGAACGGTCGCGCCGCCAACGGCCGGTTCGAAGAAGCACTTGCAGACCACCAACGCGCTCTCACCATCGACGCCGATGATCCAGCGATCTGGCTCAACCGGGGCATCGTGCTCAACAGCCTGGCGCGACACAAAGAAGAGCGAGCATCCTACGAACGAGCACTCAGCCTCGATCGTCGCTACGCACCGGCCTGGTACAACCTTGCCCTGGCGCTCATTCGTTCCGGCGAGCCCGACCGAGCGCTCGAAGTGCTTGACCAGGCTCTCGGCGAGATTCCTGATCAGCCACGGCTGCGGGCGTTGCGACAGGAACTCGACAACCGCTGATCGCCAGCCCAATCGGGAGGTCGCGCAGGTGGTGCAATGATGAGGCCTGCACTGCACTTCGTTTCTCGAACCAGGAGGCACGCCTTGACCATGTCGAGCCTGACCCATGCATCTCGTCACCTGACCAGCACACCCCTCGCCGCTCTCATCGCCACACTCACCGTTGTCGTTCTGGTACAGAGCCTCTCTGCCCAGGATGCGCCGCCCTCGACCGACATCTTCGTCGTGTCCTGGCAAAGCACCGACGGCGAAGTACCGATGGTTGGAAGCGTCACCCGGGTGACCGACCGCGACGGCTACGACAATCAACCAGCCTTCCTGCCACCGGTAGGCGATCAGGCACCAGAGCTCGCCTTCACCTCGGCGAACGCGAGCGGGTCCACCGAGATCCTCGTCCATTCGCTCGAGGACGGCGCCACTGACACTCTGATCTCCACTCCCCAGAAGGAATACTCGCCGACTCAGGTTCCGGGCAGCACGGCCATCTCGGTGATCCGCGACTACGGCAACCAGCGCCAGGAGCTATGGCGATTCGACATCTCGGGCGAGCTTCCAGCGCGCGATGGTGCGGGCGCGAAGCACCTGCTTCCGGACATCAACCCGATTGGCTACCACGTCTGGACGACCGACGGTCGTCTGCTGCTGTTCGTTCTGGGCGATCCCCCCACGCTGCGCCTGGCGAAACCAGGTCCCGGAAGCGGCACTGTCCTGGCGGAAAACCCGGGCCGCGCACTCAAGCGCATTCCAGGTTCTGACCGGTTGGCGTTCGTTCACAAAGTCGCGGCCAACGAATGGTGGATCACCTCTGTGGACCTCGAGTCGCGCAAGCTCGAGCGCCTCTTCACAACGGTCGAGGGAAGCGAAGATTTCGCGATCGCGCCCGACGGGGCCTTCTGGATGGCGAAAGACAGCCACCTCTACCGCCGCTCACCCGGTGACGACGCCTGGCAGACGGTCGCGGACCTGGCGGCTTCAGGAATTGGAGGGATTACCCGTCTGGCGTGGGACCAGAAGGGCGAACGCCTGGCCGTCGTGGCAGCGCGCTAGCCAGAGGCCGCTAGCTGCCGCTCGAGAGCCGCGCGATTGGCAGCTGCTTCGGCGTAGCTCGGATCGATTTGGCTTGCCTTTCGAAAGTGCATCAACGCCTCCCTCGCTCGCGACGGGCTGGGAGATTGCTGCATGATCACCACGCCAAGAGCGTTCCAGCTCGGCGCGTGACCAACACGCGCAGCGACGGCTCGGCGCAGCGTGACTTCAGCGCGCTCGAGTTCACCGAGTTCGACCAGCACGATGCCCAACCGGTAGAGCAGCTCGCCGTCCTCTTTGGCTGGGTTGCGTGAGAAGAACTCGTCGATCGCCTGGCGGGCACGTTCGATTTCGCCGGCCTCGAGCAGCGCACCAGAGAGATCGTGGATCGCCTGCAGCTGACCGGGGCGGAGCCGGGCAGCCTCTTCGAATAGCGGCAGGGCCTCACCCTGGCGACCGCTCTCCGCCAAAAGAACCGCCAGGTTGCCCATCGCTTCGGCGTCGTCGGGTTGGAACACAAGCGCCTTTTCAAACGACTCGATCGCCGCTTGCCGCTGGCCGTGATTCTTCTGCGTCAGGCCGAGGTTGTAGAACGCCCAGAAGCTCCCTCCTCGCGCTTCGGCGGCCCGTGTGTATAGGCTCAAGTCGTCGCGCCAGGTCTGGGCCTGGCGCCACGTCAAAACAGACATCACACCCACGATAGGGAGAAGGGCCAGCACCGCCACGCGCGGTGCCAGTGCTCGCTGCTTCAAACCGGCCGCTCCCTCCGACAGCCATTTCCAAGAGCCCCAGAACAGTGCGAGCGAAAGACCGACACTCGGCAGGTAGGTATAGCGATCGGCGTGACCCTGGAGGCCAACCTGGACGATCCCGATCATCGGAACCAACATGCCAACGAACCACAGCCAGCCGACCAACCACCACGGCTCGCGGTGCCGAACGCGCCAGGCAGCTGCCGCGATGAGCACCACCAGAACTGCCGCCGGGATCGCCATCGCGAGAGAGGGTGGTTCGAAGCGGTAGAAGACGGCGAGATCGTGCGGCCACAGGAGCATACTCAGGTAGCGCGGGATCGAAACCGCAGCGTTCGCCAGGCGATCAGTGAGCGGAAACACATCGAGGCTCTGCACAACCGCGTGCTGCGCCCGGAGCGTCATGGCGATCGACCCCACAACAAGAGCGAAGAAGGGCACCTTCTCAAGTACCAGGCGCCGCCACAGAGGAGCCTTGCCAGAGCGCATGCGGTCAAGCGGCCAGAGGTCGATGAGGAGTAACACGAACGGCACCGTCACCAGGACCGGCTTGGTCATCAGCCCGCACGCAAACAAGGCGAGTGCCAGAAGGTAGCGCGCCGTTCCGGGCTTGCTCGCGTACCAGAGCCAGGCCAGCAACAAGAGAGCAAAGAACAGCGCCGAAAGTGTGTCCTTGCGTTCTGATAACCATGCCACCGACTCGACGTGCAGCGGATGGAGCAGAAAAACGGCCGCAACCGCAACAGCTGGCCAGAGCGCTCTGGTCGCCAGCCAGGCGAAGACCAGGAAACCGACTCCAGCCGCCGCGTGCAATCCCACCGACACAAGATGGTGCTTGCCCCATTGGTCGCCAAACAGGTCGACGTCGAGCATGTGCGAGATCCACGTCAATGGATGCCAGTTGTTCGAGTGGGTCTCGAGAAAGGCCCACCGAATGCTGTCTGCAGTCAGACCGGCAAGGACTGCCGGATTGGTAGTGACGTAGGCGGGGTCATCGAAGCTCACCGGGCCGTGGTTGCGCACCGGGGCGTAGGCCGCGAAGGTGAGAACGACGAGTACAACCGCCGCAAGGAACAACGCACGGAGGGCGGGGGACTCCATCCGCTCCGGGCTCCCCTTCTTCGGCTTGCTCATCGTGTGCCGGATATCTACCTTCTGGTCAAGCACAAAAGAGGGGACCATCTGGTCCCCCCTTGCATCATCTAGCGGCTGCTGCCGGCACGGCGACGACTAGCTAGAAACGAACCGAAGCCAACAGACGATACTTCCGCGGCTGCTGGAAGGAACGACGGGAGCGCAACGGAAAACCAGTGCGCGAACTCGTCGAGACCTGCTCCTGCTCCATCGTCAGGTTGGTGACCTCGAAGCGCAGGCGTCCCTGGACACGGTCGCTCAAGGGGAACGTCCAGGCGGCGCTGGTGTTCAGCCAGTAGTGGTCGTCGTTCTCGAAGGTCCCGCGCGGCGTCAGGTAGAGGTTGATGCCGGTGTTGCGGGCGTTGTCGAGCAACGACACAGCCGGGTTGGCGGCACCCACCGTCTTCTGCCAGGGCGAGCCCGACTGGAAGGTGAAGCTACCGCCGACGTTGAGGCTGTGCTTGCCGAAGTTCCAGACCTTGAAGCCGTACGACTTGAAAATGACCGGCCGGTCGACCGGCATTTCGCCTTCACGGTTGATCGTCGACAGCGGCTGGCCGATGAACTGCACCATGTCATCGATGCATGAAGCACTGAGTCCCTGGGCGGTGCAGAAATCGGTGACTTCCCCGGTCGGCAAGGTGACCGGATTGTTGCGCCAGGCCTCGATGATCTGGTCGGTCAAGACGGCGTCCATATTGCGACCGTAGTCATCGTCGAGGTTGTTGAAGGCGCCGAGGTCGTTGTTGCCGTTACCACCACCGTAGGTGCGGCCTTCGACCTTCGAGAAAGTGATGTTGTTGAACCACGCCCAGTTGTTGCGGAAGCGGCGGTTGAGCTGCAGCTGCAAGGCCTGGTAGTTGCGGTCGTCGTCCTGGAAGTTGTTGAGGATCTCCTCAGCCATCGCCTCGGTTGCTGGCGCCCCATTGAACGTCGAGTTGGCGTTCGTGGTGACGAAGTTCTGTGCGAAGTTCGTCGCCCGCAGATTGCCGGCATAGTCGTCGTAGTTGGCAACCATCAGGTAGAGGTTGCCGTTGTTGTCGCGCTGAAGAGTCGAGCCAATGAGGTTGTCGACCTCCCAGAAGATGCCCTTCGCGTCGAATGCCCAGTTGTCGGCGAACTGCCACTCCCACCCGATCACCAGCTCGTCGCGGTGGTAAGGGGAAATGTCGGTGCGATAGAAGCCTTCGTCATTGAGCTCCCACATGCGACCGGGGCGAACCTCGCCAAGCCGGAAACAATAGTCACCGTGGCCAGGGTTACTCGAGATGGGCAGCCCGAGACTCCCCAGAATCGAACAAATGATTGGCGGTGGCAACGCCCCGAAGGCGGCACTGTTGACACTCGAGGCGTGCATCAAGAGGTCGTAGGCATTCGATGCCCCGGTCCAGTCCTCCTGCAGATTGGCGTTGACCAGGAACTGCGGCGTCTGGTTGAAGAAGCGCCCGACGTTCAGGGTCAAGAGCGAACGGCCGTCGCCCTTCATGTCATAGACCGCGTTGAGGCGCGGTGACAGGTCATCGCTATCGATGACGGTACGACCACGGTCGTTCTTGAGCTCCTGCTGCTCCAGGCGCAGGCCGATGTTGAAGGTGAAGTGATCACCGACACTGAAACGATCGCGTACATAGAACCCGAAGTTCTCACCGTCAGACTCACCCGAGCCTTTGGTCAGACCATGGTTGTTGTAGTCGACCAGGAAGCAGCGGGTCTCCTCACCGAAATTGGCCGGATCGTTGGCTTGACCAATGCAGTTGGTGCTCGACCCGTAGCGGGTGCCGAGCTGGAAGTCGTACGCCTGCTGGATGTTGGGGCGCTGAACCTCCTGCTCCCAGGCCACCTGCTGCGCGTCGACGCCGTACTTGAACTCGTGGTTGGCACCGGCAAACTGCGTGGCGGCGATGTTGAGCTGCTCGCGCGGAAAATCGTTTTGGCCGTAGCCCTGGGCAAAGATCCAACCGTTGTGCCAGCTGTTGTCGAAGGCCTGCACGAAGGCGTTGTCGTTGTTGTTCGGCGATAGTGCACCGAGGCTGGCGTCAGGTGCATAGCGCGGGTCCTGGGCCTTCTGCTCAGGAGTGAAGGGACGACGACGGTTCTCGGTCGAAACCTGGCGGGCAATCTTGGCTTCGAGGAAGAGCTTCTGGCTGATCGACCAGTTCCACGACAGCGAGTTCACGTCGCCAGAGAGGTCAAAGAAGGTGGCGTTGTAGCGGTCACCCATCGCCGGCAGCAGGAAGATGCGATCGACCGGAGCGTCGATATAGGTGTAGGCGATGCTGTGCTCGAAGCTCGGTTGGAAGTTGAGCTTGCCAATGGTTGCGAACAGCTCGGAGCTGTTGTTGAAAACATGGCCATCGAGGGTCTTGTCGAGCTGGTTGGTCGAGGTCTCACCACGAGCGGCGAACCACCAGGCTTTGTCCTTCTTGAACCAACCGCCCAGCGAGGCTTCGACGTTGACGTTGTCGCCACCCTGCTCTCCCGGTCCGTAGACCGTCCAGTTGGTCGCTGTCTGAATCGCCTGGTCGCGGGTCTGCCCCTGATCGATGAACGTGCGCACCAGGCGTTCGTCCTGCGCCAGGGCCGGCTGCGGATCGTAGTTCTCGTTCCAGCTGTTGTTGCTGTAGACACCAGCGAGATCGCCATGGAACTTGTTCGAGCCCGACTTGACGATCAGGTTGGTGTGCGAGCCGACGTTGCGGCCGTACTCGGCCGAGCCGCCGCCGGCTTCGAGGTTGACCTGTTGAAGCGCCGACGTGGGCAGAAAGACGCGGGTTCCGCCGCCACGCATCGAGTACGTGGTGTCGACACCATCGACGTAGACGTTCGACTCCTGCCACAGCGCACCGTTGACGGTGGGTCGCGAAGACGAAAGATCAGCCGATTCGGCGTCGTTGGTGACGCCGGGCAGAACCTGGAGCGCGCCGTAGAAAGAACGCACACTGGCCGAAATCTCGCCGGCCGTCTCGGCTTCCATGGTGGCACCGGCGGTGACGTTGTACTTGTCGACCATCGGTGCTTCGGAAGTGACGGTGATCTCTTCCGAGGTCGCGGCCACGCCGAGGCGCAGCTCGACGACATGGCGACCGCCTGCGTCGACCTTGGCAGCACCGAGCGCCGGCTCCATTCCTTCGAGCTCGGCGCGCAGCTGGTACTCACCCGGCCTGACGAGCCCAAAACGATACGCGCCGGTGTCATCGCTGATGACGCTCTGCTCGCCGCGCTCACCCACGAGGGTGATGGTGACGCCGGGTAGCGGCGAGCCGTCGGCTGCCGTCACGGTGCCGGTGATGTTGCCGGTCTCGGGACCATCGGCCAGGGCTGGAGCTGCCGCTACGGCCAGGAGAGCCATCGCCAGCAGGAAGATGAAGGGGATCCTGTATCGCATTCGAGTCAACCTCCGATTCGTGTGCCGGTTCGTGGGTCGAGATGCCGGCGGGTTTCGGTCCGGGTGTGGTTCTGGTTCTCTAGCAGCTTGAAAGATTCGCCGAGACTACAGCATCGAACACTCGTTCAAGGGCCTACTGGTCCCGGGAACAGAAACTTCTACCGTCCGGTCGGTCGGGGCGCAATGCGCGCGAGCGCCTCGCGTTTTTCAGTCCTGCCCCTTGATCTCCTCATCCTCGCGACGGTCCGGCCGCGCCTTGACGGTCGAGTAACGCCTGAGGTTGACGGTTCCTGGCGGCGCACCACGCGGCTTGCTGACATCGGCACCGCGGGCCATGTGAATGTCGACCTGGCCGCCAGCGCGAGCACCCGAGTAGCCGGCCGCCAGGCCAGCAGCAAAACGTTCGGTCTCGCGCGGCAGACGATCGACTCCGTCAGGGTTTCGAATGACCACATGCGAACCCGATTGCGCAGCAACATGCATCCAGAAGTCTTTGGGGGAGGCGAGTTTGATCGATAGCACGTCGTTGTCGCGCGCACTCCTTCCTACGAGCACAATGAAACCGTCAGGCGAGAGGAAGCGCCGAGCGATACTTTTGCCACGAAAGATGCCGCGGTCGCGATCGGTCAGGGGCTGGTTCATAGGACGCATGGTGTCATTCTCCGGCAACCTACGAACTTCTGGACCGCTTCCTTTGTTCTCCTCGCTGTTTCTCCCCTCGGCTCGAATCCGTCCGCGCACGACATTGCCGCTCATCGCGAGTGCCATTGTCCTGGCTGCGGCATGTCAGAGCCACGACACCGACAGCTCAGAGAGGGAAGCGCAAACCCGAGAGGCCAACGCCGAGGTTCCCGAGCAGCCGACCTTTCACCGCGACGTCGCGCCAATCCTCAACGAGCACTGCGTGAGCTGTCACCGACCGAACGCCTTCGCACCTTTCGCCCTGGTCTCCCATGACGACGCCCAGCGACGCGCAAAGCTGATTGCGACTGTCACCAGAGAGCGGCGCATGCCGCCCTGGCTACCCAGCGCCAGTGATGGCTCGGTACCGGTGTTTCGTGGCGCCCGCCACCTCAGCAATCGCGACCTCGAGGTCCTCGACCGCTGGGCCACCACCGGCGGCCTGCCTGGCGATCCTGCCGACGCACCGCCGACGCCCGAGTACTCGACCGGCTGGCAGCTTGGCGAGCCCGACCTGATCCTTACGATGGAGGAATTCACCCTGGCAGCCGAGGGTGGCGACGAGATTCGGAACTTCGTTTTGCCGCGCGCCCCCCTCGAAGGTCGCTACGTCAGCGCCATCGAGTTCCTGCCCCAGAACCCGCGTGTCATCCATCACGCCAACGTCCTCGCCGACACCACCGGCCAGGCCAGGCTGCTCGACAAACGCGATCCCGACCCAGGCTATCGCGGCATGGTGGCAGCGATTGCTCCCGGTGGTCACTTCATGGGCTGGACGGCGGGCCGCACGGCACGGCCGTTCGAGGAAGGCACCGCCTGGCAGGTCGAGGCCGGCACCGACCTGGTCGTACAGCTCCATCTCTTTCCGAGCGGCCGCACCGAGGAGGTCCAACCGTCGGTAGGCCTCTGGTTCACCGACGACCCACCAGAGCGTCAACCAGCGTCTGTTCATCTAGGAACGACCGCGATCGATCTTGCGGCCGGCGAAGAGGCCTACGAACTCACCGACTCGTGGACGCTGCCCTTCGACGTGCAAGCAGTCGCGATCTATCCTCACCAGCACTACCTGGGACGGGCGGTCAAAGTCACCGCAACTGCACCGGAAGGCACTCCCGAGCCCACGGTCCGCACTCTTCTCGAGATCACCGACTGGTCGTTTGACTGGCAGGACGAGTACGCCTGGACCGAGTCGGTCACCCTCCGCGCCGGCACCCGACTGGAGGCGCGCTTCGTGTGGGACAACTCGGCATCCAACCCGCAGAACCCGCACGACCCTCCCCAGGCTGTGCGCTGGGGCCCGGGTTCGTTGGATGAGATGGGTGATGTGTGGATCGAGGTTCTACCGCTCGACTCTCGTGACCTCGTTCCGCTGCGCGCTGCGATCTGGCGACGTGATCTCGAGCTGTCGCTCGCGGCTTTCGAGATCGCGCGGGTCAAACGCCCCGGCGACTGGCTTCCTCATGCGCGCAGCGCGCAGGTCCTCTTGTCGTTGGAGCGCTTCGAAGATGCACTGGCACCGCTTCACCAGGCGCTGGCAAGAGACCCAGACGACCCCTGGCACCTGCACTACAACCTCGGCCTCGCTCTTTCCGGCTCGGGTCGCTACGAGGAGGCCACTCTGGCGTTTCGCCAGGCTACCCGTGGCCAGCCCTCCTACGCGCCGGCCTGGGGCAACCTCGCCAACTGCCGGTTGCAGCTGGGTGCACTCGATGAAGCTGCCCAGTTCTGGCAGCGCGCGCTCGAGCTCGATCCGAAGGACCCGACGCACCGCACGAACCTGGCGGTGCTCGAGGCAAAACGAGGGCACGAAGAGCGCGCCGAGGCGCTTTACCTCGAGGTCCTGGCCGAGCATCCGCGGTCGTCGCGAGCGCACGGCAATCTGGCAACTCTGTTGGCCAAGCGCGGCGACCTCGGGCGCGCCACCGCGCATCTCGAAGAAGCGCTGACGATCGACCCCAACTATGTCGAGGCGCACAAGAACCTCGCCACCATCGCCGTTGGCCGGGGCGATCTGCCAGGTGCCATCGGGCACCTCGAGAAAGCCGTCGAGATCGCACCGCGCGACGATGGCGCTCTGGCGCTCCTGGGATTGGCCTACAGCCAGAGCGGCGATCTGGGTCGGGCCCGCACGACGCTCGAGCGCGGGCTCGAGGTCGCACCACGAGACGGCGGGTTGCACTGGACGCTCGCCGACGTTTTGGCCCTCGAGCAGCGACACGGCGAGGCCATCGAACACTACCGAGCCGCCGGCGAACTCCTGCGGCCCAACCCAGACCTGGCCTGGAGCACCGCCCAGGCATTGACACGCGCCGGGCGCAGTCGCGAAGCGCTCGCCGCTGTCCGCCGAGCGGCGGCGCTCGGCCACCCAGAAGCGGAGCGCCTGCTGGCGGGTACGCAGTAGCGGGGCCAGCCGCTAGGATCAGATGCTCCTCTAGGTCGTTGCTACCAGAGGTCGAAGATCAGGATGCGGGCGTCGAGAGGCCCGCTGCGGACCGGAATCCTGCGCGTTGGTTTGAGGCCGACCGCCTTGCCGCGACTCTCGTCACCAGCCAGAACGACTGCGCGCCAACCCTTGTAGCGTTTCTTGAACAGGTCACCGAGCCGCTTCCAACCCTCGCCTGGGTTCTCGAGCCGCATTCCCCAGGCGGGATTCACCGCCACGATGCCCTCACCCGGCGGCGGCGCGGTCGTGAAGGCGTCACCCTCGAGCACTACTGAGCGGTCGGCGAGGCCCGCCAACTCGAGATGCTCGCGGGCAGCGTAAACGGCCCCGGCATCCTGGTCGACTCCAAGGATGAAGGCCTCGGGATCTGGCGTCGGGATCTCCTCTCTGCGGACCGCTGCGAACCGTTCTTCATCAAAGCCCGGCAGCCGCTCGAAGGCCCAGCGCTCGCGCAGCACTCCTGGAATGATCCCGCCGCCGATCCAGCCCGCTTCGATCAGAAGGGTGCCAGAGCCACACATCGGGTCGACGATCGGACCCTTGCCGTCCCAGCCACTGGCGAGAATGCAGGCTGCCGCCAGCTGTTCGCGCAGGGGCGCGGCAATCGAGGTCTTGCGATAGCCCCGTCGATCGAGCGGCGTCTGGGAGGTGTCGAGCAAGAGCGTCGCCTGGTCGTTCTTGAGCAGGAGGCGCAGCGGGGTCTCGGCGTGTCGCTTGTCGACCCAGGCGCGGCGACCAAAACGATCGCGCTGGCCATCGACGATGCCATCTTTCGTGCGCAGCGCAATCCACCGGGTATCGCGTTCCTCCGAGCGGCTCGAGGTCGCCTGGATCGAGAGCGAGCGATGGGGCGCGAACAGCTCTTCGGTGTTCACGCCATCCCACGACTTCTTTCCTGCTGCAACCAGTTCCCTGGCCCCTTGCGCGAGCGCATCGCCGTCGCCACCAAACCAGCGATCGAGAACCACCAGAACTCGATTGGCGGTCCGCAATCGCAGGTTGGCCCGCCACACATCCGGCCAGCGCCCGCGAAAGGTGACTGCTCCGCGCTCTTGCTGGCACTCGAGCCCGAGGGCTTTGACCTCACCGGCGAGGATCTCCTCGATCCCGAGGCCGCAGATGGCCACGATTTCGAGTGGCCTCGGCGCACGCGAGTGTTTTCTGCCCGAATCGCTAGAATCGAGCGGAGCCGATTGACCTCTGGCCGAAGGAGTCTTCATGAAAGGGTTCGTACGTTGGGCGTTGTTGGCAGCGGTGCTGTGGGGAGCGTGGGCCTACGGTTGGCCGCTGGTCACCGACAAGCTCGATGAAATGGCAGGCCGCCAACGTACCAAGGGTGTCACCGAAGGCGCCATCTGCGTGCGTTTTCTCGAGCGAGCCCTGCACGAGTACGAGAGTGTGGCGAGAAAGTATGAAGCCGGCGACGACACCGCCAAGCTGGCCCGAGCGCTCGCCAAGCCTCTCGAGAGCCTGGACACCGCGCGCACTGAGTGCGGCTGTAACAGCAGTGCCTGCCGGCGCTCGAAGTCTGCTCGGACTTCCATCGAGGTCGAGATCAAGCGCCTCAAGGCCGCTGCGGCGGACGGTAACCCCTACGATCCGAAGCGCGGGGTGTCGAACATCAATACGTTGCTCGACGAGATCCGCGACCTGGCGCTAGAAGAGAATCCGCTGTAGCGTCCGCGCATATTCCCGGCCGGCTTGGACTCGATTCAGCCAATCAGATCGTCGAAGCTAGACGCCGACTACTCTTCAAACTGCGACGCGTCGAGACCCGGAACGATCGCCAGCGCGTTCTTGTAGTAGATCTTTCGGAGCACCTCGTCGGGTACGCCGAGGCCGTACATCTTCCAGTGGGCGTGGCGCTTGCGGTAGTAGTCGAAGTACTCGTCTTCGGTCTCGAGAACCCGGAAGTAGACGAAGTACTCGGACGGGTTCCAGGAGTCTTTGCCGAACAGGACGCGGTCCTGGTAGTCGATCAAGAATTGGCGCGCGCGGCGGGGCTGGCGGCCGAGCTCGGCGAGGACGGCGCCGATTTCGGTGTACATGTTGGGTATCTCGTCGAGCAACTTGCCGAGGCGATCGAGGTCGTTGCCCATCCAACCCAGATGCGCGTTGATGAACTTCGTTCCCGGGTGCTTGCGAAAAATGTTGAGCTGCTCGTTCATCGTTTGCTCGAACGATGCGAAGCGCTCGGGGTCGTCGCGACGGCGGTTGGGGAACTGTTTGAGCTCGAGCCACCGCTCGTTGTGGAGATCCCAGGGCGACCAGAACGGCGACGGTTCACCGACGTGAATGAGAACCGGAATGCCCAGTTCTCCCGCCTTCGCCCACACCGGATCGATCCGCGGGTCGTCGGCCGGGACGCGACCGTTACTGTCGGTGACGAACATGCCGAGGTTCTTGTAGATCTTGAGGCCGACGGCACCGTTGGCGACGTCTTGCTCGAGTTGCGCCGCCGAACGCTCGCCCCAACCGTCGTCTTCGAGGTTCCTGAAGTCGACATTGGCAAAGTTGACGAAACGACCGTCGTGCCGACCGCGCGTTTCTTCATCAATGCTCTTGAAACGGTCGCCGGACGTGCCGCTGAGATTGACGAAGACCGCCATGTTCATGGCGTCCATGTCGCGGACCATCTGGTCGATGGTCTCGGCACTGGCGCCGCGCAGATGGCCGTGAACATCGACGAACGGGAACTTCGAGCGTTCCCTCGGGTGTTCCGGAACGACCAGGGTCGACCGAGGCTCGTAGTCTTCAACCGACATCGTAGCCTCGGCGGCACCGCTGCCCGCCTGGCCGGCTGCTGGCGCGGCCACAATCCAGAATGGCCAGAGCAACAGAGCAACGAGAGCCCTCTCCATCCATGGAGAGGCGCTGAAACTGCGGTCTTCGTGGTGACGAATCTGAAGCATGCTCGGGACTCCTTGAAAGAGGACAGCGGCCTGCGATCTTTCCACATCTGCCCACTAGCCGGTGGGACGACCGTCGGGCACACATTCCCACCGGCGACAAGAAAACCTTCGCCCAATGCATCCCTCCAGCGCTTCCCCCGCGTACATCTCAACAGCCTGTGGGTGGTCCTCCTCCTCATTCGAGTCTCCGACGCCTCGGACGTTTCTCGACGCCACCCGCAGGCTTCTATCGTTGGCCGTCGTGGCGCCTCGCACATCCAGCCCAGTACCATGAACACTCCTCCCCGCCCGCCATCGGGAGCGGCCCTCGAAAGATCGACTGAGCAAGAGAGTCTCTGGAGAGTCTGATGAACGGAATTGTCTCCTCAAGCCAAGAACGCGCCACCGCGCGACGTCGCGGCCTGCCGCTTGTCCTTTTGTGCGGCCTTCTTCTCGTCATCGGCTGCGCACCGAAGGCCGAGCCCGCAAAAGGCCCGATCGCCGACGAAGTGAGAGCGGCGCTGGCCTCCGGCACGCAGTCGTTCGATCATTCGCTTCTCGACCAGCTGCTTCGTGACACGGTTCGCGATGGGCTCCTGGACTACGACCAGGTCGCGAGCCAGCGCGAACTTCTCGACCGCTATCTCGAGCAAGTCAGTACGGCCTCACTCGCAGAGCTCAGCCCTCCTCATCTCAAGGCGCTCCTCATCAACGCCTACAACGCCTACACGATTCGCTCGATCCTCGACCACCCCGATGTGGCCTCGATCAAGGAGATCGACGGTGTCTGGGACACCGCACTGCACTCTGTTGGTGGGCACCAGATCACGCTCGACGGCATCGAGCACAACCTGCTGCGGCCCTTCTACAAAGACCCCCGCATTCACGTGGCCGTCAACTGCGCCTCGATGTCGTGCGCACCGCTCACACCCTGGGCCTGGAGCGGCGAAGCTGTCGACGAACAGCTCGAAGAAGAAACCCGTCGCTTCTTCAACAACCCGAAGTACACCAGCGTCGAGGGCTCAGTGGTCTCTGTCTCAAGACTGCTCGACTGGTACGGCGACGACTTCACAGCCCCGGACGCAATGCCGCGCGCCGACTCGATTGCGCTCTTCGTGGCGCGCTACGTGCCGGCTGTCTCCGCAATCGAGAACCCTCAAATCGCTTTCAAGGACTACGACTGGGCGCTCAACCGCGCTCCTGTCGGTCTCTCCTGGAACAGCCTCTAGCTTGCGCGCCTCCGCCTCGCTGCAGGTAGGGTGTCGCTATGCGCAACCGTTGGTTCCACGCCCCTCGCCTGCATAGCCCAGGCCCGGGCGAAGAAAAGCGTGTCGGCTGGATCGAGCTGTTCTACGACCTGGTCTACGTCGCAGCGATCATTCAGCTCGGCAACGGCCTCAGCTACCACCCGGATCTCTACGGCTTTTTGGGTTTCGCCGCCTTGTTCGCGGCGATCTGGTACGCCTGGACCAGCTTCACGTTCTACTCGAACCGCTTCGACGTCGACGACCTGCTGCACCGGGTGCTGGTGTTCGTCAAGATGTTCGGGATCGCCTCGATGGCCGTTCTGGCGCCGGGAGTTTTCGAAGGGCGCACCCAGGGGTTCGCGCTCGCCTACACGCTGGTGCGGGTTACCGTTATCGCCTTCTACGTGCGCGCCTACCTGCACGCCGATCGCGGGCGGGCGCTTTCGGGGCGCTATGCCATTGGCTTTTCAATTGGGGCGCTCTTCTGGCTGGCATCGGCATTCGCGCCCAAACCCTGGGTGTGGGTGCTGTGGGTGGCGGGGTTTGCGATCGAGCTCAGCGCTCCGATCACCGGCAAGGCCCGTGAGCTCAACTACCAACACCCACCCGATGCCGCCCACCTCTCGGAGCGCTTCGGTCTCTTGACCATCATCGTGCTCGGCGAGTCGTTCGTGAAGGTGCTCACCGACCTCGCCGCAGCCTCTGAGGTGGCCGGCTGGGAAACCGCCGCCATGGGAGGGGTGGCGCTCCTCGTCACCTGCAGCGTGTGGTGGATCTACTTCGATGACGTCGTCCACTCGCGCATTCGCCAACGCCCCGCCGCCAGGCTGCTCTGGCTCTACGCCCATTTGCCGCTGGCCATCGGCGTCACCTCGCTGGGTGTCGGCATCAAGAAGGCAGTGGCTGCAAACCCCGACGTCGCCCTCGAGACCGCGCGTTGGATTTTGGGGGGTTCCCTGGGGTTGGTTTTCCTGGCGGTTGCCGTTCTCGATTGGGTGACCGAGCGCGACGAGTCGACCCTCGACGATGCCGCACGAGTGTGGATGCGACTGGGTTCGGCCGCTGCCATCCTGGCCCTGACGGCGGCCGGCGATCTGATCCCGAACTGGCTGTTCCTGACTCTCATTGCGACAGTCTCTGTGGCTCAGGTCGTCGCCGACCTGATGATCGCACCGCTCGCCGCACAGGAAGTCGACCACAGCCACTTGCAATCGGCTTTCGACCGCCCGCTCGAGTTGACACCCGAGGAGATCGAAGCCAACGCCCAACGGCAGCGGCGTGACCCGCTCGAGGCCGTCCGCGTCGGCACACCGTCAGGACTGCGGCGCGGGCTCTACTTCTTCTTCATGCACGGCTCCTGGATGCGCCTCCTGTTCGCGGCGATCGCCTCGTTCCTGATCATCAACCTGATCTTCGCCGTGCTCTACCTGTTCGACCCGGGAGCGGTCTCGGGTGCCACGCCCGACTCTCTTCGCGATGCGTTCGCCTTCAGCGTGCAGACCATCTCGACGATTGGCTACGGCACGCTTTCGCCCGGCTCTGCGTACGGAGACCTGCTGGTGGTCGTCGAGGCGATCATCGGCGTCTTGTTCACGGCCTTCTTCACCGGCCTGGTTTTCGCCAAGGCGTCGCGCCCCGAAGCGAGTGTTCTGTTTAGCGAGCCGATCGTGGTAACTCAGTTCGAAGGCACCCCAGCGCTCATGTTTCGGTTGGCCAACGCGCGCGGCAACGAGATCGTCCAAGCGACCATTCAGGTCAGCACCGCGCTCGAGGAAGAGACCACCGAAGGTCACCGCATGCGACGCATTCGCGACCTCGAGCTGGTTCGCGACAACCAGCCTCTGTTCAGCCTCACCTGGACGGTCGTTCACCGGATCGACGAGAAGAGTCCCTTCTACGGCCTCGACGAAGCCGCGGTGCGCGAATGCAATGCAGGAATCATCGCCTCGATGACCGGCTACGACGCGACCTACGCTCAAACGGTGCATGCGCGCAACATCTGGTACGCCGACGACATGCGCTGGGGTGAACGTCTCGTTGACGTGCTTTCCGAGCTCGACGACGGCCGGATGTCGATCGACTACCGCCGGTTCCATCACACCGAAAGCCAACCGGCGGGCTGACCACGAGATGACTTCGGCGATGACTTCGACGAACGGTGGCCTGATCGCGCTGGACGCCGACCTTTGGGTTGTGTCGCGCCCCCTGGCGCTCGCGGTTGGCGATGTCGGCTGTCGAATGACCGTCGTGCGCCTCCCAGACGGTGGTCTCGTCTTGCATTCGCCGGTTGCGAACCAGGAGGGCCTGGCCGAGAAGGTCCAGACACTCGGCGAACCGCGCTACCTCGTCGCGCCCAATCTGGTGCATCATCTCTTCCTTGATGATTGGACCACGCAGTTTCCCGAGGCAAAGGTCTGCGCGCCTCTGGCGCTGGCTCGGAAACACAAGGGGCTCGCCATCGCCCACGAGCTCGGTGCCAGCGACCCACCATCGTGGGCGGGCGCGCTTGCCACGCAGAAGATCAGGGGCGCACCACTCATGCAGGAGACGGCGCTCCTACACCGCCCGAGCCGCACGCTGATCGTCGCCGACTTGACCTTCAACGTGGTCTCCGGCAAGACCGAAGGCGGCAGCTTTTTCTGGCGCCTGGTCGGAGCACGAGACCGTTTCGGTCCGCACCGGCTCATCCGTCTGGGGTTCAGAGACCAGCACAAGATCAGCCAGTCACTCGAAGCGATCATGCAATGGGACTTCGACCGCATCATCATGAGCCATGGCGAAGTCATCGACAGTGGCGGCAAGGACCTGATGGCAGAGGCCTTTGAAAGGTGGCTGCCGGCCTAGACCCCCGCTAGTCCGGGGCAGCCGCCAACTCTTCCTCGAGCTTGCGTGACGCCAAGAAGAAGTGCAGCACCGACCAGGCCATCACCGCGGGCAGCACATAGAGCATCGCGATCCGCAGTGACTCGACGCCGTGTGCGCCGGCCAACTGATCGCTGAGGAAGCCCACGAACCACGGGCCCATCCCAAGGCCGATCAGGTTGAGGATAAAGAACAGGATCGCCGAGGCGAGGGCGCGCATACGCAGGCCAACCAGGCCGTGGGTCATCGCCAGGGTGTTGCCGAGGTAGACGTTGAACAGAATGCTGGGAATGATGCCCATGATCAGCGCCTGGTAGCCGGTTCCCACCAGATACGTCGCCACCATGAACGGCAGGCAGATGATGCCGGTGATCGTCGGTAGCCACATGTACCAACGCACGTCGCGAACCGCCAGTCGCTGCGCCAGGAGACCACCCCCGAGCACTCCGATCGCTCCACCGGCGCCCATCGAGAGCGCCAGCCAGGTTCCGAGCTCGCCGGTGCTCATGTCGTGGCTGCGAATGATGAACGACGCCGTCCAGCTACTGCTGCTGTAGCCCGCAAAGGCGTTGAGGGCCGCGCCGAACGCCATGTGCCGGAACGACGAGCGGCTGGCGAGCAGTGAAAGGACTGACCCGAACGGCGCTGTTTCACCGGCAGCGCGATTCTCGGCGAGTCCGCGTGGTGGCTCCTTGACCGTTAGCCAAACGACGAACGCCAGCAGAATGCCGGGCGCGCCAACCACCATGAATGCCACGCGCCAGCTGAAGAACTCGTTGAGCCAGCCGCCGAAGAGAAAGCCGAACAGGATCCCGAAGTTCACACCCATCGAGTAGATCGACAGTGCACCAGCACGTTTGTTGGCGGGGAAAATGTCCGAGATCATCGAATGCGCTGGAGGGCTTCCGCCGGCCTCACCGATTCCGACCCCCACGCGTGCCATCAAGAGATGAAAGTAGGTCTGAACGAAACCGCTGATCGCGGTCATGAAGCTCCAAATACCAACCGCCAACGCCACGATGTTGCGGCGGTTGCCGCGGTCGGCCCATCGCGCGATCGGAATCCCGGCCGAAACGTAGAAGAGCGCGAACGCGAAGCCGGTAAGCAGTCCCAACTGGGTGTCTGTGAGATCGAGGTCGACCTTGATCGATTCCTGCAGAATGGCCAGCAGCTGGCGGTCAATGAAGTTGAAGGTATAAACGACCGTCAGGAGACCGAGTACGTAGTAGCGCGTTCGGTTGCCACCGTAGGCATTCGAAGGGGGCGTCTCGGAGGGCTGCGTTCCGTCCTGGCTCATAACGATTCGCTTTTCTGGTTGTCTGCGGGTCGCGACAGGGTACACCGCTTCCGCCCCGTGACCCAAAGGCGCCCAGAGGTGGCCGGCAGGGCCCGGCAGCGTATGATGGCTGGCAGACCCATAGGAGACAGTGGATGGCCGAGAAGACATACGACGCGATCGTCGTCGGTTCGGGTGCAACCGGTGGCTGGGCCGCCAAGGTGATGACCGAAGCCGGCATGGAAGTCCTGATGCTCGAAGCCGGCACTTCGTTTGACGAAACCAAGGACTATCGCGAGCACACCCTGGCGCACGATCTGCCCCTGCGGGGTCGCCCTGATCCGCGCAACGAGCTACTCCAGCGACGCCCGGTGCAGACCTATTGCTACGCCTGTACCGAGGTCAACGCCGACTTCTTCATCGACGACATCGACAACCCGTACACCACCGCTCCCGGCAAACCGTTCAATTGGATCCAGGGCAACAAGGTCGGTGGGCGCTCACTGATGTGGGCACGGCAGTCGTACCGCATGAGCGACTACGACTTCAAAGCCGCCAGTCGCGACGGTTTCGGTATGGATTGGCCCATCAGTTACGCCGACCTCGCGCCCTACTACGACCGCGTCGAGCGCTACATCGGTGTTTCGGGTCAAAAGGAAGGTCTCGCGGTTCTTCCCGACGGCCAGTTCCTGCCACCGATGCCCTACTCCTGTGGGGAGCGGATGCTGAAAGAAACCATGGAAGGCAAGTTCGGGGTGCCGATGACCATCGGTCGCACCGCGGTGCTCACCGAGTCACGCGACGGGCGCCTGGCTTGCCACTACTGCGGGCCATGCCACTACGGCTGCCGCACGCGTTCCTACTTCAACTCGCCGCAGACGACACTCAAAGACTGCGCGGCGACCGGCAAATTCACTCTCGTTCCTGAGGCAGTCGTCACCACGGTCGACATGAACAACGAGAACCTCGCCGAGGGCGTGACCTACTTCGACAAGACCACCGGCGAACGCCATCAGGCCAGGGCCCGGGTGGTTTCACTTTGTGCCTCGACCCTCGCCTCGACGCGTATTCTGCTCAACTCCGCCGAAGGTGGGCTGGCGAACTCGAGCGACGTGCTCGGCCGCTACGTCATGGACCACATCTACGCCACCGGCGTCGGCGGTCGTCTACCGGCACGAGCCGGTGCCAAGCGCGAGAACGCCAGCCGCCCCAACGGCATCTACGTGCCGCGCTTCCAAAACCTCGACGATCCCAAGACGCACGACAAGAACTTCCTGCGCGGCTACGGCTTTCAGGGCGGCGAAGGCATCACAGCCTGGGAGCACGCGCTCTCGAAGAAAGGATTCGGAGCTGCGTTCAAAGACTCGATCCCCGGCGACACCGTCTCGCGCATGTCGCTCGGTGGCTTCGGCGAGATCCTGCCGCGTGCCGACAACCGCGTCGTGCTCGACCCCGAGGTGCGCGACAAGTGGGGTGTTCCGGTCCTGCGCATGGAGTGTTCGCTGGGAAGCAACGAGCTGGCCATGGTCGACGCCCTCCTGACTCGCGGCGCCGAGTTTCTGGAAGCTATGGGTTGCACTGACATCTCGGTTCGCAGCGACCCGGCTCCGATGGGCTCAGGCATTCACGAGGTCGGCACCGCGCGCATGGGCGACGACCCGAAGACTTCTTACCTGAACGGCTTCCAGCAGTCCCATGAGATCAAGAACCTGTTCGTCATGGACGGTGCGGGCTACGTCTCGATCGGCTGTGTCAACCCAACGCTCACCATGATGTCGCTCGCCCTGCGCTCGAGCGAGTACCTGGTCGAGCAGATGAAGCGCGGCGAACTCTCCTGAGGAGAAACGATGTCTGAAAATAGGAAACAAGAAACTCCCACCCGATCCGCAGCTCTGTCGAGGCGCACCGTGCTCGGCTCGAGCGTCGGCGCAGCGGCGGCGACCCTTCTGCCGGCCGCGAAAGCAGCTGCCGCAGCCGCACCCAACTGGTCGCCGAAGTTTCTAAGCGCCGATCAGGGTCAAATGCTCGCCACCCTCTGCGATCTCATCCTCCCAAGGACCAACACTCCCAGTGCCACCGAAGCAGGCGTTCACGAGTACATCGATGAGGCGCTCTCGGTAGCACCGAGCGACGAGCAGCTCGAGTTCCTGGGTGGGCTCGCCTGGGTCGATCGCTTTGCCCAGGAACGTTTCGGCAATCGGTGGAGCGCTTTGGCTGCCCGTCGGCAGACGGAGTTGCTGGGCGACATCGCTGACGATCGTGCCCACAACGAGGACACAGAGCTAGGAGCGGCGTTCTTCAACGACCTCAAGCGTCGCACCCTGTTCGGCTACTTCACCTCCAGGCGCGGCCGAACTGAGGCTCTCGGTCTGCCCGAAACCGTTCGGCGCGAGACGCTCGATGGCTGCAAGCACGGCGCAGGTGGCCACGGCTGAGCGCGGCGCTTCTCTTCCAGAGACCCCTCCCTCCGAAAGGATTCAGAGCATCGCGAGCAGGCGCTGCACTGTGTTCCAGTTGCGGGCCGTGGCCCGGACACCGAGGGTTTTCTCGAAGTAGGCGTGCGTCAGCCGTGACTGGTGCGAGCCATTGGGATAGCAGGCGAAGACCTCGCGCCCTTTGACCTCGAAGGTATCTGGCGGTGAGCGCTCAGGATCGAGGGCACCGACCTTCGCGGCTGGAGGCTTCTGGTCGAGAAACAAAACGCTCAGGAACTTTGCGTCGATACCTTCGGCGGCCAGAGGGTGCGCACGTGCCACAGCGCGGAACTGGCGAGCCGTGCGGGTGACGATGTCCGGTGCGAAACCGAAATCCCGCTCGATTCTGCCTGGCAGGTCCTCGGCCAGCTGCACGACGGCCTGCGGAGTGGCTTTGAAGACGATGTTGCCGGTTTGAATGTAGGTGCGAACGCCGGTGCAATCGAACCCTTCGAAGAGGACTGTGAGATCCGCCATGGGTAAGCGGTTGCGACCGCCAACGTTGATACCGCGCAGGAGCGCAACGTGGGTTTGGTGCTTCGTCACCGGTGGTCCCTACGCGAGGCCCTCGGGCCTCTTGAACGAACGACGCAACTTCTCGACCTCTTTGCGCCTCCAGCACCCCTCGAGGTGGTCGTTGACAAGCCCCACCGATTGCATGAACGCGTAGGCCGTGGTCGGGCCAACGAACTTCCAACCTCGCTTGCGCAGGGCCTTCGACAGCGCCGTTGACTCAGCGGTCTTGGCAAGCGCTGCCATGGCCTTCTTGTCGATTCGTTGCGGCCGTGCGCTCGCCGGCGGTTCGAACTGCCACACGAAAGCCGCGATCGAACCGGCTTCTTCGACCAGATCGAGCGCCCGCGACGCATTGTGAATGGCGGCTTCGATCTTGCCGCGATGGCGCACGATGCCAGCGTCTCCTAGAAGTCGCTTGGTGTCACGCTTGCCGAATCGCGCGACCTCCTCGAACTCGAAGTTGGAGAATGCCCTGCGGAAGTTCTCCCGCTTGCGCAGAATCGTCAGCCAGGACAAACCGGACTGAAAGCCTTCCAGGCAGAGCTTCTCGTAGAGCCGCCGGTCTTCCGCAGTGGGTACGCCCCACTCCTCGTCGTGGTAGGCGCGGTAGTCCTCGTGGTCACCACACCACCAGCAGCGGTGACGTCGGTCAGGGCCCTTGATCATCCCATCGGGGAGCTTCTTCTTTGCTGCCACGAGCGCGCTCCGCAGTCAGATGAGGAGAGAATCGGTCAGGACTTCGACAGTCGCCGGGCCGTCATAGGCCAGAGCCTCTTCGAGCGCGGCATCGAGCTGCTTGGCCTCGCGCACTTGGATGCCAAAGCCACCGCAGTTTTGGACGTAGCGCGCGAAGTCGGGATTGACCAGGCCGGTCTGCCACACGTCGAGCTCGATGGCGCGTTGCTCCTTACTGATCTTGCCGAGCTCCCGGTTGTTGAGCAGGACGTGCGTGATGTTCATCTCGTGCTTCACAGCCGAGGTGACCTCGGCCAGGTACTGGCCGAACCCGCCGTCGCCAGTTACCGCGATGACGGACCGATCGGCGAAGGCCGGGTCGCCAGAACGAGTCGCCGCCCAGGCCCCCATCGCAGCAGGGTAGCCGAAACCAATCGACCCCAGGTAGCCCGACATGATGACGCTGTGCTCGCGGGCCTCGAAGTAGCGACCGAACGAGTAGGTGTTGTTGCCGACATCGACCGCGATGATCGCGTCGTGCGGTATCACGCGATTCATCGCCGCAAAGACCGCCGCCGAGTTGACACCGTTTCCCCGATCGTCGGGAAGGCGCCGTTCCTTTTCTTCGCGCCAGAGCTTCCAGCGCTCGGCAACTTCTAAGCGTTGGTCAGACGCCTGGTGCCTGCCCGCGAGGCGTTCGCGCAAGAGCTCGGCGGTGACGCCGATCTCACCCCACATGGGAACGTCGACTCCGTGGAAGCGGCCAAGCGCCGTTCGCTCGTAGTCAACCTGAATGGTTGGCTTGTAGGTCGTAATGCCAGTGTGATTCGAGAACGATGCGCCGAACACCAACAAGGCGTCGGATTCATTCATGAACCAACTCGCGACGGGCGTTCCGCTACGACCAAGCACCCCGCAGCCAAGCGGGTGGTGATCGGAAATCAACCCCTTGGCCTTGAAGGTTGTAAGGACCGGGGCACCGAGCTCTTCGGCGAGTGCCCGCACGCCGTCCATCGCAAAGCGTGCTCCATGACCAACGATGATCACTGGGCGCTTCGCGTTCTCGAGCAACGCGGTCGCCTCGGCGAGGGCCCCGGCCGGCGGCGCAATCTCGGCTGCGGCAACCCTACCTTCCGGGGAACCAGCAGTCGCCTCTGGAGCCGGGATCGTCTGGACCTCGTCCGGGAAGACCAGGTGCGACACAGAGCGATCGAGCATGGCGCGCTTACAGGCCAGGTTCATCAGCTCAACCGCGCGGCTGTCGCGGAGAACGGTGTGCGAAAACGGAGCGACCGACGAAAAGGCCGCCGCCAGATCGACCTCCTGGAAGGCTCCTGGCCCCAGCACCTGCGTGTCCACCTGGCCCGTCAGGGCGAGAATCGGTGCCCGGTCGACGTGCGCGTCCCACATGCCCGTCAAAAGATTGGTCGCCCCCGGACCGGCGATCGTCAGGCAAGCCGCGGGACGACCGGTGAGCTTGCCATAGGCCGAAGCCGCAAAGGCGCCGGCGCCTTCGTGACGAATCGATACGAACTCGAGGTCGCCGGCTTCGTCGGCGCGCCGCACGGCGTCGGAGAGGCCCAGATTCGAGTGCCCCACCATTCCGAAGACGTGGGTGACTCCCCAATTGGTCATCGTCTTGACCATCACGTCCGTGGTCGTCTGCTGATGTGAGCCTTCCTCCTCGACCGCCACATAGATCCCGTCATCGCGAATCTCTATCGGATAGGTCGGCACTCGCTCGTCGAAACCCTCCGGAGCCTGACCCGAGATCGGGTTGTAGTCCCAACCATGCCAGGGGCAGCGCAGCCAGCCATTTTCGATCGAACCTTCGCCCAACGGACCGCCCTGATGCGGACAACGGTTGTCGAGCGCACCGTACTCGCCACCGAAGCGAGTCAGGCAGATTGACGCGTGCCCGGCCACCACCGTCTTGACACGCCCTTCAGGCAGTTCATCGGTGTCCGCAACGCGATGCCAGATGGTCTTCTTCATGGGTATCAGGCCCTCTTGAGGGGCGGTCGACGTTGATTTCTGGAGGCGGAGTCAGTGCTCGGCCTGAAAGTGTCTCTCGACCAGCGAACGCGAGTACTCGACCACGCCGTCGACACTCGAGAAGTTACACAACGCGCCGGCGACATAAACGCCCGCAATCCCCTGCGCGCTCTCGAGCCAATCGTAGAAGCCAGCTGCATCGGCACCTGGTGGAAGGTGGGGAAAGAAGTGCACCCGCCTCTGGGCGACAAAGACAGGGTTTTCGACTCCGAGAGCCAGCAGATCCTCTCGCAGGATCGACTTCACCTCGGCGTCAGACTTGCCGTCTACAACCGTATAGACCATGAGCATCTCACGCTCCTTGTCCGGGCGCACGATGACATGAACCCGTCCACGACGCTTGGACTCGAAGTTCTGCGGAAAGACCGCGGACCGCCCCTTGTAGCCCGGCGCCTCAACCAGACAGGTCATGTACTCGACGGTCTGGACCCGCGCGAGGTGTGCCCGAGCGGTTTCGTCGTAGTGTGTTGGAACGACCCCGCCCGTCGGCGGAAACGTGATGACGACGGCATCGAACAGCGAGCTTCCGCTAGCAGTTCGGACCCGTGGCGGTGAACCGGGAGCGCTCTCGATCGCCAGGACCTGCTGGTCGCAGCGCACATCGAAGTCAGAGGCGAGACGACGGAAAAAACTACCAAAACCACCCTCGAGGTAGCGCACCTCGCCGGTCGCAAAGCAACCATGACGGGTCTCCTTGTCCATGTACTTGAGCACATAGGCCGTCGGCGTCTCATCGAAGTAGCCGTAGCCGAAGCCGGTCACGAAGGGCTCGAGGAGTCGCCTAAGGTCCGGCAAGTCGTACTTCTTGACGAACTCAGAAAAGGACAACCAGAGATCTGGATGTAAGCCCGCAAAGCCCGGATCGCTGAGGCTGTTGTAGCCAGTGTCGAGATCGATCGCCGCAAGTCGCTCTTCGATTGGCCCGAGGATCGCCGGACCTGCAAAGGGAGGCTCGGAGTGCCCGTCGACGATCGGGGGAAAACCGCCAGTGCGTTCACCGAGAGCTCCTCCCGCTTCGTCGAGCAGCTGACGAAGCGATTGAAACGAATCGACCGCGAAGACTGCACCGAGGTCGTAACACTCGCCTCCAATCTCGACGTCGTAACAAAGACCACCGGGCTCGCTAGCCGACTCCAGAACGACGACGTCTTCGTAGCCGGCCTTCTTCAAGTACCACGCGCAAGAAAGTCCTGCCGCACCTGCTCCGAGAATCCCTACGCGCAATCGCTCGTCCTCCCCCACTCACTCGCGCGCTCCATCGTCGTCAAGGCCGGCCAACTCCCCCATAGCGAACCCCGGCCAGAGCAGCGATCTCGCTCTTCCAGGAGGTCAGGTCGCGCACCTCGAAGTCACTGAGCTGGGAATGCCCACAGGCACGCGCCAGAACCTGCATGAGTTCCACCGACGCGCGCAGGAAACGATCCAGCCGTTCGGCCGACGGGTCAATGACCAGACGCTCGCGCAGGTGGGGCTTCTGAGTGGCGATTCCCACCGGGCAGTTGTTCGAGTGACAAGCGCGCATGGCGACGCAGCCGATCGCCTGCATTGCAGAATTCGAGACTGCCACCGCGTCGGCGCCCAGCGCCAAGGCTTTGACAAAGTCGGGTGCCACACGCAAGCCGCCGGTCACAACCAGGGTGATGTCTGCGGCGTTCGATCGGTCGAAATGGGCACGGGCACGCGCCAGAGCTGCGATGGTCGGCACGGAAATGTGATCGCGAAACAAGAGAGGCGCCGCACCCGTACCACCGCCGCGGCCATCGAGGATCACATAGTCGGCGCTCGCTTCGAGCGCGAAGTCGAGGTCGTCTTCGATGTGCTGGGCCGAGAGTTTGAAGCCGACCGGGATGCCGCCCGTTGCTTCTCGCACCTCGTCGGCCACGGCGCGAAAATCCGCCGGCGAGTGTAGGTCAGGGAAAGTTGCCGGGCTGATCGCAGCCTGGCCCGCTTCGAGGCCTCTCACCTGGGCGATTTCCTCGGAGACCTTGGTCCCGGGGAGGTGCCCACCGGTTCCGGTCTTGGCACCTTGCCCGCCCTTGAAATGGAAGGCCTGGCAGCGCTTGACCTTGTCGAGTGACCAGCCAAAACGCGCCGAAGCGAGCTCATAGAAGTAGCGGCTGTTGGCGGTCTGTTCGTCAGGCAACATGCCACCCTCCCCCGAACAGATGCCAGTGCCAGCCAGTTCGGCGCCCTTTGCCAGGGCGACTTTGGCTTCGCGTGACAGCGCGCCGAAACTCATGTCTGAGACGAACAGGGGAATCTCGAGCCGGAGTGGCTTGTTCGCCCGCGGGCCGATCACCACCCCGGTCTCGACCGGCGCATCGTCGAGAAGCGGTTGCCTGGCAAGCTGGGCGGTCACGATCTGGATGTCGTCCCAACCCGGCAGCTGGGAGCGGGGCACTCCCATCGCATCGGTCGGCCCGTGGTGCCCTAGCCTGGAGAGTCCCTCGCGTGCGAGCCGCTGAATGAGGGCGTTGTGCGGCTCATCTGAAATGCCGTGCGGGTCCTGGTAGGCCCCAAGGTACTCATCGCGGCTCCAGGGTTGCGGGTGAAGACGCCCCCAGGCAGCGACTTCGTCCTCGTCGACCTCGACGCGGCCGTCCTCGACGAACACCGAGAAGCGCTCGAGGGACTCTTCGTTGTTGTACTCACTGACCCCGGTGTCGTAGCGATAGTCCCAGCCGTGCACACCACAGATGAGGTTCTTGCCGTCGATGTGACCATCGGCGAGCAGCGCACCCCGGTGGTGGCAGCGACCGTAGAGCACCGAGACCTGGTCGTCACCCTCACCACTGGGATCAGCAAACCGGGTAACCACCAGGTCGACGCCGGCCACCAATGCATGCTTCGGTACGAGCCGTTCGAGCTCGCTGAGTTGTGCAACGACAATTCGATTCATGGCTCGCAGATTACACGCTGCCGAGCGCGTGTACCTGGACCTTCGCTCTGTTCGCCGACGCCGCCGGCATCGACTGGGCGGTGCTCCGCCGCTCTTTCGGGCTGTCCGCTCGCCTCCTCTTGGTCTCCACACCGCTCCAGATCGACCTTGGCACACTGCTGGCCTTGGATCTCCTGCCAGGCCCAGACTGGGGGAAGGCGCCCTGCTGGCGAGTGTGCTCGCAACGGGCGAAGCGGCGCGCGGACACCTTCTTCTAAATCATTCTTCATCGCCTCGCCGCGCACCCGGTGATCGGCTGGATAACATCCGGCCATCCAGTAACCGGAGAAGGGATCGATCAATGGCCCAGGCATTGACCCAGACTTCACAGGCGGAGTCGGTCACCCCCTGGCATCTCACCGCAGAACTTCTTGTCAACGCTGCGACGCTGTACGTCGCCGTCGGCCTCCTCTTTGCCATCCTCTACGCGTCCTTCGGTGCTCCGAGGCTCGACCCAGCGGCAGAAAAAGGCACCTGGGGCTTCCGCCTGCTGAGCATTCCAGGCACCGTCGCCCTCTGGCCGCTCCTCGCCTGGCGGTGGCTGCGACGAGAGGGACCACCGATCGAGGACAATGCCCACCGGCGCGCGGCACGATCGGGCGGAGGATCCAACTCGTGATTGCCCGCCTACGTCGTCGCCATCGTTTGATCTGGCTCGTTCTGCTGGTTCTGGTACCTGTCATGCTGGTGATTGCCCTCAGTCTGCGGCCGCCGGCGCCGGAACTAGAAACCCTTCCAGCTGCTCTCGAGCAGCTCGCAACAGAAACGAGCGAGGCGCCATGAGCGCCTCCTACCGAGCCGTCCAGTGGACGCCGCACAAGAAGCGCTACGACCTGGTGTTGCTTGCGGCCGTTCTTAGCTACCTGGTGATTTTCGTCGCGGTCGGTATGCTCAGCCACCCGCAGACGACGATCGAAACCCAGCTCATTCGTGCCCTGGGGACATGCAGCTTCTTGATGCTGTACGTCATCCTACTGATCGGCCCGCTGGCGCGACTCGACCCTCGATTCCTGCCCCTGCTCTACAACCGGAGGCACTTCGGCGTCGCCATGTTCTTGGTGGCGGCGGCGCACGGCGTGTTTTCGATCGTGCAGTTCCATGCCCTCGGCGACATCAACCCGCTCTTCAGCGTTCTGGTTTCGGGCACCGAGAGCATGCCGTCAATCGTCTGGCTGCCTTTTCAACCCTTCGGCTTCCTGGCTCTGGTGATTCTGTTCGTCATGGCCGCCACCAGCCACGACTTCTGGCTGGTCAACCTCACGGCGCCGGTGTGGAAGGCGCTACACATGTCGGTCTACCTGGCGTGGGTACTGCTGGTTCTCCATGTCGCCCTGGGTGGTCTGCAAAGCGAGCGCAGTGTCTTCTACGCCTTCCTCGTTGCGGCTGGGGTGGCGCTGGTCACCGGGCTCCACGTCGTGGCCGCCCTGCGAGAGCGCTCCGGGGCCGCGACCGCGAATCGTTCGCCCGACGATCAGGGCTTCGTGGCCGTCGCCAAGGTGTCCGAGATTGCCGAGGACCGAGCCATCACCGTCGAGCTCTCGGGCGAGCGTGTGGCGGTCTTTCGCTACAACGGCAAGATCAGCGCGATCTCCAACGTCTGCCGCCATCAGAACGGCCCGCTCGGCGAAGGCAAGATTGTCGACGGCTGCATCACGTGCCCCTGGCACGGCTGGCAGTATCGTCCGGAAGACGGCGCATCGCCGCCGCCATTTGACGAGAGCGTCCCCACCTTTCGTGTGCGCCTCCTGGGCGACCAGGTTCTCGCTCACCCGACTCCACTGCCTGCGGGCACCCACGTCGAACCAGCGACCATCGAAGGAGAAGCGCTCCAAGGGCCGCCAGGCGAAGCCTTCTTCATCGGCTGGAGCGCCGACATACCCAGCGACATCGGCCGCTTCACCCGCAGCGCGGTCTTGGCTATCACGACCCTCGGCGTGGCGCTGGCGGTGATCCTCCCTCTTCTCCAGAACCGCTTCGACCCCGGCTCTTTCGACTTTGGAAACACCACAGTCGTCGAGGGTGAGCTGGTCACTGAGCCCTACCCAGCTCTGCACACCGATGACCTCGACTCGACAAGTGATCCCCTCCTGGTCGCGACCGGCAAGCGTGGCGCCGAAGGACTCCTCGCCGCCCTCGAGAGCGGCAGCTGGGTAGAAGTCGAGGGAACGAAGATCGACGCCCCGGCGGCCACCATGATCGAGATCACCAGAGCAGCTCCGGCCGACTCTCCCCGGACGGTCCAAAGCGCGAACTCGATCGACTTCGGCGAGTTCGAGCTCGCCGGCGAGATCGTCGACAGCAAGTGCTTCCTCGGCGTCATGAAACCCGGGCGCTCCCGAGGCCACCGTGCCTGCGCCATCCGTTGTATATCCGGCGGAGTCCCCCCAGCCCTTCTCGTCACCTCCAAAGACAAGACCCTGCTCCTTCTGCTGGCCGACCAGAACGGCAAGCGTGTCGCTGCCGCCACCGCGGCGCCACTCGCCGCGCAACCGTTGACCATCCGTGGTCGAGTCGGCCTGCGTAACGGCCACCTGACCCTCGAATCAGACCCTCTAACCTGGGCGCTCCTCGACTGAGAAACCGAAGCGCGATCCAGAAGCAGAGAAGCGCCGACCCCTCTTCTCAGTCGAGAGGCGCCAGAAGCTCGGGTGCGGTGACCAGCTCGCGGACACCGTGGGACTTCGTCTCATGGAAGACGTTGCCAGCGGCGGCCCACGCGTGCAGAGAACCGATGTCAAGACGGGCGCACTCGGGACGCACGCTCCATGTCACTTTCATCGGTGAGCAATTCACCTGGTCATAGCTTGGCCCAGTCGTTGAGCCTCGAAAAACAACGGGCGTGCCGGTGTCTGACGGGATCTCCTTGGCCTGGTGCAGCCCAGAGCGCACGGTGCCACCGTAGGCCATCTCGCGAAAGTCCAGCGCCTCGCTGTCGTTGACCACCAGAAAAACCTGCGCCTCGACGCGGAGGAGGGGGTCACTGCAGGTTTCCGTAAGGCACGAGCCCAGACCCTCGCCCGGGGAAACGTCACAGGACGTGTGAACCCAATGCACTTCGATCGTGTCTCCAGGCACAGCACCTTTGAAGGCGCCCTCGCCGGCAAACGGATCGCGGAGCTCTTCGTCGGTCAGGGCATCGCGGTCGTTGCAGGCATAGCCGCCATGCTCACCTGGGCCAGCGAAAACTGCAAAACCCGGCCCCTTGTGCTCGGCGTTGGTATGCGTGTGAATGTTGCACAGGTTCATCTCGGCAGCCGGCGGTGCCAACTCGAAGGCCATGGTGTTCAGACCGGTCGGGCTCGAAATGTCGCGTGGTGTCTGCGGTCCCATGTCGACACAGAGGTTTGTTGCGGCGTCGGCCTGTCCCTCGCCGGCCATTGGGGTAGCCGCGTCTTCCGTCGAGGTGGTTGATTCGCCCTCGCCGGAACATGCAGCGATAACGAGGACAGAGAACAGCACGATCACCGCAGTCGTTGCGGCCGGTGAGACAGAGTGGATCTTCTTGGACACGGTGAGTCTCCTCTACTAGGGGAGGGGCGACGATAGCTGAAGCACGTTGCCTTCAGGGTCGCTGAGTTGAAGGATGTAGATCCCGTACGGCTCGAAGGACACAACGTTTGGACGCTCGCCGGTGGCTTTCTCGACCCGATCAGCGATGTGTCGGACATCTGGAACCGCAGAGCCCACCTTGAACAATCCAAGAGGACGCCCAGCGTCCTGCGCACGGTTGTCTCGAACGATCTCGACAGCGAGGTGCTCGTTCGCGAGATTGACGAAGCGCCAGGACCCGTCATCGGCATCTGACCCATCGACCTCGCGCAACCCCAACGCGGTGCGGTACCAGTCGACAGCTCCATCGACGTCCACCACCCTGACGGCGAAGTACCAGGGAGCCTGAGGTGCAGTAGCCCACGCCCCGCTCCCCTCCTCAGCCTGACCCGGAGCCGCGATGAAGAAGATGAGGGCGCCGAACCAATGAGAAATGATGGCGAGATATCTCATCGGTTTCGTCCTCCTACTGCTGCCTTGGCTGGGCCCGGCCTTTGGTCTTGCGCCTCGTTCACGAGATCGCTAGCGCGAGCGCGGCTCAGGCTTCGGGCAGTCGGGGTAGTCGCTCGAACCCCAGTTGGTCCTCGGTTTCGAGGACGAGAAGCGCAAGCCGCCCGAACAGGCGCTGGCGCGTTTCAGCGCTCAGCTCGAGAGTCGCCTCGAGTGCCTGGGTTATCGCGCCGACGTCCTCCTTGAGGACTGCACCCGGTGAGCACGCATCAGCCATCGAGATGCCATCCTGGGCGTGCTCTAACGGATAGGGAACGTCCCGGAGCAAGCCGCGGAACAAGATGATCTTGTTGTATGCACGCGCGCAGCTTTCAAGCAGGTGTTGAGCCACCAACTCGCTCTGCTTCTCCTGGAATCGTGGCAAGAGCACAGAGAGCACGCAGTACTCCTCACAAAGGCTGGGAATGAATTCATGGGCGGCTTCGAGAGCCGCCGCTGCGCGGTAGAGATCTCTGCCATCGGAGCGAAGCGACAGAGCTAGAACTAGACGCGACGCGGCAAGTTCTTCGCTGGGTAGCAACTTGGGAGCGAGCTCTTCGAGACGCTTCAGCCCCGCGGCCCGATCGGCGAGCATCGTCGAGGCGGCAGCGTCTTCGATGCCGAAGTCCTTGGCGGAGACCCGGAGCCTGGCGTTGTGCAACGCTTCGATCTGCGCGTCTCGTAGCAGTCGGGTTTGCACCTCGACCCATTCTGCGAGGTTCTTGGCGTAGCCTTCGCGGCGAGAAAAGAGCTCGCTCCTTATCTCTGCCAGCCGCGCTCGAAGGCTCGCTGTGACCTCCTCTCTGCCGTCCAGTTCCGGCAGGGCCATTCTTCGCGACTGCGAGCGCTCGCTCTGCAAAAGGGCCAAACCGGCCTCGAACTCCTGCCGCCATGCCTGGTCCCGGTCGACCACTGAAGATAGCGGGCGAAGGGCCTCGGCACGCACCTCTTCGCCGAGGACGGCGTGAAAGAAGTCGAGCGAAGTGGCCCGGCAGAGGGCATCAAAGTCCCGGAAGAGAACGTTTGCTCCCAGATCCGACGAGAAGACACCCACCTCCCCTTCGCGCAGCGCGCTGGCGATTCGATCTGCGTCAGCTGGATGCGTTGCGAAGAGCTCGGTTTCCGCCTCGTCGACATGGAGATCGATCTCGCGCAGCGTTTCTTCCGCCAGGCTTACCCGTCGCCAGGCAACGAGTTTCGGAAGATTGTCGACAAGCTCGCCCTCACGCCACGAGGTCTCGAGATCATTGAGCGACCACTGAAAGGCAACCCCTAGCCGTGAGAGCTCACGACAGGTCGACTCGAAAGTCGACGAGCCCACCAACCGAGCTTCGTGGCGATCGGCGTCGTACTCCATCTGGCGCAACATGAAACCACTGATCAGATTGCCGATCATCATCAGGCCCCAAAGCACCCGACGGGTGAGCCAGACGAAGAAGCGAGCGATGTGCACCGAGATGACGATTAGGATCAAGAAGCCTTCGCGCGCAGCCGTCTCGAGCGCCGCGTCCCAGGAGTCACGCTCGTAGACCACCCTCATGAACCAGCGGTTGATCGAACGGATCACATAGGTGAGGCGCATCCCCGCCTTCTGGGAAAAGTGGCCGAATTCATGCGCCAGCACACCGGCAAGCTGCTCGAGGGTGAGGCCGGCAACAAGGGGCAGACCCAGCGTCAGGACGAGATCACTCGAGACCAGGCTGGCGACCCCGCGGCGAAAGCTCGCCGAGGCGTTGATCTGTGAATCGACGTCGATGCGCGACGGTGCGGGAGCACCTACCGCAGCGCAGACGCGCTCTACAAAAGCAAAGAGCAGCGGCTCTTCTCGAGGGTCGAGCGAGCGGGGATTCGCCGTTTCACGCCGCGGCGCGAACACGGGCTTGATCATGAACAGGACCAGCACAATCCCGACGAGCAGCGGCCCGATGTAGAGGAAGGCCCCCACCTGCACCGAACTCGAGGACCCGAGAACCGCGTGGTTCTGGGTTGCGTGCACGAAGACGGCGTAGGAGACGAGGCAGATCAGCCCGACGTAGACGAGCGGCAGGAGCACCATCCCCAAGGCGACCACTGCGAGGCCCAGCCGGTAGACCCAGGGTTCTTTGACGGGCTCGATAGCGCCGGTGAAGGACCCGAGAATCGCGTCGCGAAGCGCCGGGCCATACTCGACTTGTGTTGACCGTTCCGAGGTCACCAACCCCCCTGACTCATGAGCCCATCGGGCCCACTCTAGAGTTGCAATTCTCACTGATTCGCAGAGCTCGGTCCAACCGCGAGGCTCATCAGGACGCCAGCCTCTGGCCCGGCACAAGGTGCCGCGGCCTTTGAACCCACCGAGGCCCTGGGCGCTCGAGCACTAATCACCGAGTGCCGAGCGACCTGGAGAAGGGCGGCCCTCCGCGGCGCAGCAATCGATCCAGTCAACCGCCAGCGGGCGGCGGGTTCGACCCCCGCCGCCCGCTTTCGGTACCTCCTGATCAGGGCACGAAGGAGACGTTGCCGCCGCCGTCGGCGCAGCCCTGGAGGGCACTTTGGTAGCCGATCGCATGGTTGCCAGTGCACAGGGGCCGCGAGTTGAGCGCCGACCAGACGACGCCAGCGTATCCGTCACCGGAAACGTTGTTGTCGCGAACGAGTGCTGCATCGTCGAGCCAGATCGGAGCGCTAGACGCATTCGTGGCGACGACACCGGAGATGTCGTTGCGAGCCATGACTCCGCCCCGCGAGTTCAGATAGATGCCAACCGATTGGGCCTGCCCTTTGTGCTCAACGCCCCGAATCTCATTGTCTTCGATCCGCGCGTGGGGACCCTGGACGGCAATGGCGCGCGAGTAGATTCCGTTGGGTGCGCCGGTGTTGAAGACGTTGGAACGCCGCACCGTATGGCCCGTACCGGACATGAAGATCCCCATGCGGCGACAGGAATCGACGGTGAGATCCTCGACGAGGTGGTTGCTGCTCCCAGCGCTGGGCAGACCAACGCCGGTACCGAAGGCACGGATGGTTCCGTTGCGGACGGTGACGTTGCGTAGTGTCTTGGTCGTTCTGACTCCAGCCGCGGTGTTTTGAGGACCAGCCAGATTGGCGATGCGATAGCCGCCCAGATCGACGACAACGTTGCTGGTGTTGACATTCACCGCTTCCCCGGACTCGAGATTTACGGCGTGGTTCTGGTCGAGGCAGTAGTGACCTGCACTCGTGATGATGGTCGGCAACTCGGTGATCACGATGCAATCCGACGCTGCTGCAGGTGATACAGAGGCGAATGAGAGCCCGACGAGGGCGGTAGCGTGGGCTAGGCGGCGAACGGTAAGGGCAAGAGGAAACATTTCAAACTCCATAAAGAGAAATGAGGGTGAACCAAGAGCAGCACTGATCACGATGGCCAGGTGTCTTGGTAGAGGGGCCACCAGTGCAACGCGTGTGCCATTATCAATGTATGAATATTTCATCGCGACTTCCAACAGTTCTTGAATCGTGTTCGTCCCATTTAAACAACGCCGTCGTCCTTCCAGCGAGACAGCCAGGTTCACCTAGAGACTCTTAAAACCTCCAAAGCTATTTTCCGAACCGACCGCCAACCACTCCTTCATCGCAGCCTCAGAACGCGGAACGAACGACGAGGAAGTACGAGGCGAGAGCGCCGAGACTCCGGGTCGGCAGAGTCGGAGCTTGATCAACGAACCCCTCGCTAGCGGATCGGCATCCACGGCCTGGTTCATGGTGGCCACCGTCTCGGTGCACCAGGGTCTTCTACTCGCCAGGATCTTGCTTGATCAGAACCCCTCCAGCCGACCACGGGGTTGCTGGATTGCGAACCATCGGGCGCGCCAACGCGTACGAGTGCGAGAAGGAGTGACCTGAAGAGTCGGGGTCGCTTTGAGCAATTCGGTCATAATGGACGTTCAACCTATGCCTACCCAACCGAATCCGAAGAGCGCTCCGACGGGCGACGCCGCGCCCTATCCGAGAAGCCTCGGCGCGCTACCCGATGGCGTGTTGCGCGCGGGCCGCTTCGAGGCGCGTTTCGCACGCACCGGGGAAGAGCTCGATCGCCTCCTACGACTGCGCTTTGAAGTGTTCAACCTCGAACTCGACGAAGGTCTCGAAAGCTCCTGGGCAACGGCGCGCGACGAGGACCCCTTCGACGCGCAGTGCCACCACCTCCTGGTCGAAGACACCTCAACCCTGAGAATTCTCGGTACCTACCGCCTGCAGACCGCTCAGATGGCGGAGGCTGGAATGGGTTTCTACTCGGCGGCGGAGTACGACCTCGGCGGAATCCCCTCCTCAGTGATGGACTCGTCCGTCGAAATCGGGCGGGCCTGCATCGATCGGCGCCACCGCAATCGTCAGGTTCTCTTCCTCCTATGGCGCGGGCTGGCGCGCTACATGACCTGGAACGACAAGCGCTACTTCTTCGGCTGCTCTTCTCTGACCAGCCAGGACCCGCGCGAGGGCTGGCAGTTGTTCGAGCAACTCAAGGAACGCGGAACGCTCCATCCGTCGATCCTGCTCGATGTGAACCCTGAGTTCGCCTGCAAGAAACCCGAGTCGGGCGGGTATGGCGAAACGGTCGAGATCCCACAGCTGTTTAAAACCTACCTGCGCTACGGCGCACGCGTCTGCAGCGCTCCGGCACTCGATCGTGAGTTCAAGACCATCGACTACTTGATGCTCTTCGACCGCGAGGCAGCTTCGGCGCGCACGGTGCAGATCTTCTTCGACCAATCGACCGCGCCCGGCTTCGGGCGCGACCCCAGGAGCGGTGGGGCCGCCGTCACCTGACCTCTTCCGATGGTCGACAGCCCTCTCTCACCCCGACTCGATCCATCGGTTCCGGTTCCGCCGGGCCACGAGTTCGCACCCGGCGCAGACGACGTGATGGCGTCGCCGCACCGACTGTCGTGGCTACGCGTGCCGCATCGGATCGTGATCGCCGCCAGCGTATCGATCGCATCGGCGGCGATCCTGACGCTATGCCGACCAATCGGCGCCATTTCGAGACCAGCACTATTGGCGGTGCGGCGCTTCGTCTACCGAAGCTGGGGTAACACCCTTTGTTGGGTCCTCGGAGTTCGGGTCGAGACCGTCGGGCAACCTCCCACACGACCCTTCCTCCTGGTATCGAATCACCTCTCCTATCTCGACATCCCGCTCCTGGCCTCGATTCGGCCCGCTCGCTACGTTGCCAAGGTGGAAATCAGTTCCTGGCCGTTGGTTGGCTGGATGTGCCGAAGCGTTGACACGGTCTTCGTCGACCGTTCCTCCCGACGTGACGTCGTGCGCGTTGCCCAGGAAATGCGCCGCGCACTCGACGAAGGCGACGGAGTCGTCTTGTTCGCCGAAGGAACCAGCACACGCGGAGACGCCGTCGCACCGTTTCAGGCACCGCTTCTGGCATCTGCCAGTCGCACCGGTGAACCGGTGCACGCGGTTGCAGTGCGCTACGAAGTCGCAGACGATCAAGTGCCAGCCGACCGCTCGGTGTCGTGGTGGGGCGGCATGCCCTTCGGCAGTCACATCATCCAGCTCCTGCGCCTGCCGCGGATCGATGCCCGGGTGACCTACGCACCCAACCCCGCCACCGACCAGGATCGCAAACAGCTGGCGCGCGCCCTCCAGGCACAGGTCGAGGAGCTCTTCGAGCCGATGACCGATCAACCAACGTTCGTCGCGGCGGAGCACGATCATCCCGACTCCGTCTGAGCCGGCGGCTCCGGAGACGATACCCGAACCACGATCGCGGCGCCGCCGCCTGCTGGTGCGGCTGGCGACCGTCTACTTGACGTTGCTGGCAGCGTCTTACGTCGTCCGCTGGATCAACCCGTCTGCACCCCCTCTGCCAACTGGCCAGACCATGCCAATCGCCGAGATGACTGTCGATGGCGACCGCATCGTGCCCACCGGGCGCGAGATCACGCTGGCCTGGCAGGGCTGGGACGGCGGGCCGACGGCCGGCCCCAATGCTCCCCCAGAGCGCATGGAGAAGACGCCGGTGGTTTTCCTGCACGGTTCGCCGGGAGGAGCAGGCAACTTCTGGCTGATGATCGGATCGTCGGTTTCTCGGAGGCGAGCGATCGCGCCAGATCTGCCGGGCTTTGGAGCCTCTGAACACCGAGTTGCCGACTACAGCATTCGCGCGCACGCCGCCGAGGTTTTCGACTGGCTCGATCGACTGGGCGTCGATCGGGTTCACCTGGTGGGTTTCTCGATGGGTGGCGGGGTCGGCCTCGAGATGGTCCGTCAACAGGAAGAACGAGTCGCCTCGCTGGCCCTGCTTGCCTCGATCGGAGTCCAGGAGCTCGAGCTGTTTGGCAACTATCGCCTCAACCACCTGCTGCACGGCCTTCAACTTGGGGCCATCTGGGCCGCCGGGGCACTCACCCCGCATTTTGGACTGTTCGACCAGACGTTTCTCGACCGCTCGTACGCGCGCAACTTCTACGACACCGACCAACGACCCTTGCGCTCGGTGCTGCAGAAAATCGAGGTGCCGGTCCTGATCATCCACGGCAAACGTGACCCACTGGTTCCGGTTGCAGCGGCCGAGGAACACGCCCGGTTGGCTCCCCAGGCGGAGCTGGTCGTTCGAGAAGACAGTCACTTCTTCGTCTTCTCCGGGGAAACAGCGACCGCAGTCGGCGAGCAGGTGGCTGCGTTTCACGAGCGCGTCGACCGTGGCGAGGCGAGAACCCGAAACGATGTGTCTGCGGTCGAACGCCAACGTGCCCTGGAAGAGATGGACCCTTCGATTGCAGCCCCCTTTACCGGACCGGCCCTCCTGGCGCTGGTCTTGTTGCTCGCCGCGAGCACAATGATCAGCGAAGACCTGACCTGCATCGTCGCAGGGCTCCTGGTGGCTCAGGGTCGCATCGAATTGTTACCGGCAACGCTGGCCTGCCTGGCCGGGATCACGGTCGGCGACATGGCGCTGTTCATGGCCGGGCGTTGGTTCGGGCGACCGTTGCTTTCGCTGCCGCCTCTTCGATGGTGGATAACCCGCGACGCATTCGAGCGCTCGAGTGCCTGGCTTCGGTCCCGCGGCCCGCTGGTCATCGTCATGTCGCGCTTTACACCGGGCCTACGACTGCCGACCTACGTCGCAGCCGGTGTCCTGCGTACTTCGTTCTGGCTCTTCAGCCTCTACTTTCTACTGGCCGCCAGCTTGTGGACACCGATTCTCGTGTTCGTCGCCAGTCGACTCGGTGCTGACGCGTTGGAGCGCTTCGAAGGAGTCGAGTGGGCACTACCGCTGATCGCGATCTCGCTATTGGTCGCTCTGATCGTGGCGCGCAAGCTGGTGCTGCCATTGCTCACACATCGCGGCCGCCGCACTCTCGTTGGGCGCTGGCTGCGCCTGAAGCGCTTCGAGTTCTGGCCGATCGGCATCTTCTACCTGCCCCTCCTGCCATGGTTCGTAGGCCAGGCGATCAAACACAAGAGCTGGACGGTCTTCACAGCGGTCAACCCCATGATGCCGGCTGGGGGCTTCATCGGCGAGTCGAAGAAGGAAATCTTCACCGCGCTCGGGCCGTCGGCCCACGTGCCGCCGTGGTCGACGATTCCCAGGGGCGCCACAGTCGACCAGGCAGTTCAGGACGTCGAGCGCTTTCGGACCGAACAGGAGCTCGAGTGGCCGCTGATCCTCAAGCCCGACGCGGGTCAGCGTGGTCAGGGCGTCTCGCTTGTCGCATCGACAGAAGAGGTTCGCCAGTACTTCGAGCGCCGCGAGCGCTCGCTGACTCTGGTGCAGAAGTACGTCGGTGGCGTCGAGTATGGGGTCTTCTGGTACCGGCTGCCTGGAGAGGAAAGAGGGCGAGTGTTCTCCATCACCGAGAAAGAGGTACCCAGAGTCACCGGTGACGGGCAGCGCTCGATTGCTGATCTGGTGCTTGATCATCCGCGCTTCGTCGCCCTGGCGACGGTTTACCTGCGCGACCTCGGCGAACGCGCCCAGCGGGTTCCCGCGGCCGGCGAGGTGGTGAGCATCCAGGAAATCGGTGCCCACTCGAGAGGGACGGTGTTCAAAAGTGGTACTCACCACCTGACGCCGCAGTTGGCAGATGCCATCGAACAGGTCTCGCTCGAGTGTGAGGGCTTCGACTTCGGGCGCTATGACGTGCGCGTTCCGTCGCTCGAGCACTTGCGAAGCGGCCAGCAGCTCTCGGTCATCGAACTCAACGGAGTGACGTCGGAGTCAACCGACCTCTACGACCCTCTCAATTCTCTTCTCGACGCCTATCGGATCTTACTGCGTCAGTGGCAAGTGGCATTCGAGATCGGCGCACGTCGTCGTGCCCTCGGCCACCGACCGGCGAGTCCTCTGAGCCTGCTGCGCGCCTGGATGAAGTTCCGGCGGGGTGAACCCATCTGAGCACGGGCCTCGGCGCGGCCACCTCGACCCGGTCGGCCCGCACCCCGAAACCCGGTGACAAAACCTCGCCCCACACGAAGTCGTGGTCCTCGCTATAGTGCAGAGGTGCGCCTAAGACCGGCCGTGCGCGCCGACCTCCCCGCCAGCCGTGAGCTGATCGTCGGCATCCTCGCCGAATTCGGAATCGCCGAGGATCCGGAAGGGGCGGATCGTGACCTGGCTGACCCTGAGATCTTCTTCAACGGCACCGCGTTTGCGGAAGTCGTCGAGGGAACCGAAGGTGGCATCCTGGGCTTCGTCGGGTTGACGGTCGACCAGACGATGCACCAGGCCAGGCTCCGCAAGCTCTACCTTGCGAAGGCGTTACGCGGCACCGGCCTCGGCCGCCGTTTGTTGCAGCGCGCCGAGTGCTGGGCGCGCGAGCAGGGCTGCACGACGGTGATTCTCGAAACGTCGTCACGGCTGGATCGCGCCCTCGCCCTCTATCGCGAGGCGGGTTATCAGCCGGCGCCCGCCTGCGCTCAGTCATCGTCCTGTGACTGCGATCTTGTTCTCCAGAAGGTCCTCGACCGACACTGCCTGCGCGCCGTTTCCGCTGACCACCGAGCAGCGAGTGGCGAGGAAGAAAAACGCTCTCCGACCTCGCGGAGGAACCGGTGACGGGGGCGGCCAACGACCTCTTCCTGCACTTGACACCTGAGCGGGTTCTCGAGGCCGTCGAAGCCTCGGGGATTCGCTGCACCGGCCTCTGCTACCCGCTCAGCTCGTTCGAGAACCGCGTCTACGAGGTCGAGGTCGAAAGCGAGACGGGCAACCGCGAGCGCCTGGTCGCCAAGTTCTACCGTCCTGGTCGCTGGAGCCGTGAACAGATCCTCGCCGAGCACCGACTGCTCGACCAACTGGTCGATGCCGAGATTCCCGTATGCAACATGCGCCGCTTCGCTGATGGGCGCACGCTGCACGAGATCTTCGACCTCTGGTACTGCCTCGCAGATCGCCGCGGTGGACGCGCCCCCGACGAACTGCACTCGCCAGATCTGCGGCGACTGGGGCGCTTGATCGCTCGCATGCACAACGTCGCAAGCCTCGAGGCTGCGCCATCGCGGTTATCGATCGATGCCGACAACTTCATTCGCGAGCCCATCGGCTGGCTCGACCGCAACCACGTGCTACCCCTGGCTGTGGCGCGTCGCTACCGTACGGTCGCCCTCGAGATCGCCGATCTCGTCGAGGCGGCGCTCGCCAACACCCGCCGCCAACGCATCCATGGCGATCTCCACCTGGGTAACGTGCTCTTGCGTGACGATGAACTGCGGCTCCTCGACTTCGACGACATGGCCATGGGTCCGGCGGTGCAAGACCTGTGGCTGGCGGTCCCGGGTCGCGACCCGCAGTCGGTCGCCCAACGCGACCTCCTCATCGAGGCCTACTCCGAGTTTCGCGACTTCGACCGCTCGACCCTCGCTTTGGTCGAGCCCCTGCGCGCCCTGCGCATGGTGCGCTACAACGTCTGGCTGGCCCAACGCTGGCACGACCCGATCTTCCCGTTGACCTGGCCTCACTTCGGTACCGAAGAGTTCTGGCTACAAGAGGTCGAAGACCTCGAGGATCAACTGGGGTACCTCGAAGGCGCACGTCTCGAGACGGCACATTCCCAAGGCTGGTCGGACCTACGTGCCTCCGGTTCACAACCGTGGATCACAGCTTCGGCGGTGCCCGAAGGCCCGGCAGCGCTCACCAACAAGGACTACTTCTGGGATTGGGAAGGCGACTAGTACCCCGTACCATTGAAACGGATAGTGGCTGAGCGGATGATCGTGCTCGAGATCAAGGCGTCACGACGCAGGCATATTGGTGATCTGTCGAGGAGTGACAACACAGAGATCGAGCGCGAGGACCGCGCAGACGCTGTGCGTTTCAATGGTACGGGGTACTAGAACGCTCTAGCGACCTTGCGTCGAGCGCCAGATCAGAATCAGGAGCACGAGCGTCATGCCCAGGCCGAAGGCCAGGCCGTTGGCCCACAGGCCAATGCGCGCCAAACCGCGCCGCCGGCCAAGAAGCGCAAACAGGAGCCCGAGGCCTGTCAGGACGGGGACCAGAGTCACCGCCAGCGGTGGAATCATGTCGTATCCACGCAGGCGCCAGGGCAACAACCTCAGGATCTGCCCGGTCCCCAACGAGGCGATGAAAGTGAAGATCGAGAGCACACCCCAGGTCTCTCGCAGCGAAACCGTCTCGTAGGCTGCCTCTCTGGTTTCTTCGCTGTCAGTGGTGGGCGGACCCGGCCGACCAGAGGCTGTGAGTGGTGCTTCGACCATGCCGAAGAGTCCCGGTGGCCTTTTGAGGTCAGCGGCGCAGAGAGCGGCGCTTGCGGTCCTGGAGCGACTGGCGTTCGACCCACTCTTCGACACCCTCGACCGAACAACGCGGCAGCGGCTTCTCGAGGGTGCGCTCGATCTGTTTGATGACCGTCTTGTCGAGCCAGGTCGCGACCGACGAGACGATACCTTTGTTGGCACCACGCGCTGTTCGTCCAGCTCGGTGTATGTAGTCCTCGACGTTGTCGGGAAGATCGAAGTTCATGATGTGCTCGATCTCTGGGATGTCGATTCCGCGCGCCGCAATGTCCGTTGCAACCAGGATGCGGTGATCGCCGCGACGGAAGCCCTCGAGGGCGTGCGTGCGCTTGCTCTGCGAGCGATTCGAGTGAATGCGTTCGACCGCGAAGCCTTCGCTCTCGAGCACCCGGCAAAGCCACTCGGCGTCACTCTTGCGGCGTGTAAACACCAGGGTGCTGCCTTCATGGTGCCGCAAGAGCTCCATCGCGCAGGCCTTCTTGTCTTTCTCGCGCACCAGATACAGGCGATGATCGATCCCTTCGGCAGCGCGCCCAGAGGGCCGCAGGTCGACCAACACCGGATCGTCGAGGTAGCGCTGCGCCAAGCGCTCGATGGGCGGCGGCATGGTGGCCGAGAACAACATCGTGTGGCGGTTCTTGGGCAGCTGGTTGAGGATCTTCTGGATCTGCGGCAGGAAGCCGAGGTCGAGCATGTGGTCGGCTTCGTCCATGACCAGCTCACGAACGCGCGACAGTGAAACGTTGCCGCGGCTCGCATGATCGAGCAGCCGCCCCGGGGTCGCGACCACGATGTCGGGACGGTTACGCAGCGCGCGGATCTGCGGTTGAAAACTCACCCCGCCGATGATGCACGCGGTGCTGAGGTGATGAGCCTGTCCGAAGACGTCCAGAAAGGCCTTGGTTTGCAACGCAATCTCGCGGGTTGGACAGAGGATCAGGCCACGGAAGCCCTGCCCTTCGGTGAGCCGCTGCGCCACCGGTAGGCAAAACGCTGCCGTCTTGCCGGAGCCGGTCTGGGCAAGGCCGATCAGGTCGCGCCCCTCCACTGCAACTGGAATGACGCGCCCCTGAATCGGGGTCGGGTACTCGAAACCAGCTTCACGAACTCCAGCGAGAACATCGTCGTCGAGCCCGAGGTCTTCGAAGCGAAGGCCTGCTTCGGCGTAGTTCTGTTTGATGTCAGAGCTCAAGGATGAGGGCGCTCGTTTCTGGCTGGAGTCAATGTTTCTGGCGGGATGCACCCCGCGACCAGCGTCGATCTTTCTCGACCGGGAGCCCCGCCGTCAAGCGCGCGTCCTAGCGCCACCAACGCTTGCGCTCGATCTCGAGCGGCTCAGCCTTGCTTGCCAATGTGCCGCGGTTGCCCGAGAAGTCGAAGGCCTCGCCCCAGATCTCGAAGTCACGATCACCGTGGAAACTCGGCGGCACCCTGACCACGTACTGCCCTTCGGCCGATTGTTCGATCTCGAGCGCCTGCCACTCGACGTGGATCTGGCTGCGACCAAAAACCGCCACCGAGGTCACCAGATAGTCGTCCTTGGTGTCGAGGACCAGCTCGAGTGTGCTTCCACGCGCAAAACGCCCCTTGGCCCCGGTCACCAGCTCGATGGTCGGCCGGCGCTCGTCGCGACGCGCAACCTCGCTTTCGAGCCTGGTCTTCAGCTGTGCGAACTGACTTGCCATGTGCGCAGGTGGCGTGACACCACTCAGCATGTTGATGCCCTGATGGGGTTCCTTCTCGAGCGTTCGGCGGGCCGAGGCAAGCAGTTGCTGCCACCGTTGGCTCGAGTTCTTGCCACGCTGGATCGTGGCCTGGCGGGCGCTGGCACCTGCACGATCTGGCCAACTGGCGAGCAGTGAGCTGAGTCTGCGCTCGGCCTCGTCGAAACGACTCGAACGATTGAGGTCGTCGATCTCGCGTTCGAGACCCTTGGCGGCACGCTCACGCAGGCCGAGTTTGCGCTCGAAGACGGCCAGGCTACCGCGCAGCTCGCTGGCGCCTACCAAGGCCTCGGCATGCTTCGAGGTACGGATCAGTTCGAGGACTTTGCCGACCCGCAGAACGGCACGACCACCAGCTTCGAGGGCCTCGGTGCCACCCGGCCGTGCGGCCAGACGGGCCCTCTCTTCAGGTCCGAGGCTTTCGAGGGTCGTCCGCACCACCGCCAGATCACCGGTGGAGAGAGCACCCTCGAGGTTGGCCAGGGCATCGGTGGCGAGGGCTCGCATGACGGCTTCGCGGATCGGGTTCAGAACTTCACACACACGAGGGTCGATTTCTCCAGCGTCGGCTTCCGCCTCGAGGTCAACCAGCAACTCGCGCGCTTCTGGAAGTTGGCCCTCGGCAAACAGTGCGAGCGCCTCTTCGAGGGCCGGCGGCCAGCGAACTGGATCTTCGACCGCGAGGAACTCGTCGGCGGACACGTCTTGCTCTTGTTCTGGAGCGGCAACCCTCGGTCCATCAGCCACCACCGCGGGGACCTCGCCGGCAGAATCGCCGCCACGACTGAGCAGCCAGAAAACCACAAGACCAAGGACCATGAACACACCGACCGCAGCGGCCAGACCCCAGAGCGGTAGCGAGCGCTTCGCGTCTCCGCTCGCCGGTGCCCGCCCAGCGGCCTCTCGGGCAGCAGCCGGCGGCGGTACCTGCTTCTCGGAGGGAGTCTTCTTCTCGGCTTCGGCCCGAGTGATGGTTTCTTTGCTGCCGGCCCGGGGAGCCTCTTTTGGAGGCGGCGTTGGTTCAGAGCGCAATGCGGCTGCGGTCTCGGCTGACTGCAGCGGAGTGATCGTCTCGGTCGTCTCGTCGGGAACGACCCTCGGCAGAGCGGGTGGAGTCGGGGGATCGGGTACCGCCATCGGATAGCGACCAGACGGAGTACGTGAGGCACCCTTGTCCTCCACCGTTTTCTCTGTTGGCGGCAGAACCGACGGTTCGTCGTCCGGTTTCGGCAGTCCCGTTGTGCCCGGAATCTCGGTGACGACTGTCTGCTCTGAGATGGGCAGGGTGTCTCGCCGCTTCGCCGACGAATCCGGGTCACGCTGGCCAAGGGTGGGGAAAGGCAGCCTGGGGGCGGAGGCGGGTTCCCCTGCCTTCCCGAGCAAGGTACGAGGCTCGAACGGCACCGTCTTGTCAGTCGAGGTGTTCTCGCCCTCTCTAGGCTCCTTGCTTGAAGCTGAGGCCATGGCGGTATCGATGCGAACCGTCTTGTCTTCGATCTCCTCGACCTCGTCTTCGATCGCCGTTGCTTCCGGAGCGTCTGCCTCGCTGGCCGTCGCATCGCCAGGCAGCGGCGCAAGGTTCTCCATCGCAACGACGGTCGCCTCTTCGGGAGGGGTCGCAGCCGATCGGTCGGGAAGCTGCACGGTGCCGGTCACCTGAGTCGCGAAGGGGTTACCGTCCTCGCGGGTCAGACGCGGCGGTTCCGACTCGCCAACCGGAGGCAACGGCGTGAACAAGGTCGCATCGAGATCGTCGGGAGCTCCTTCGACCTTGACGGTCGACATCAGGTCGTCGCCGGGATCTGCTGGCGGCAGCCGGCGGGCGTCGGGCCGACCGCGTTGCAAGGCCCGCATGACCTCGGCGATCGAAGCAGGCCGTTGATCGGGGTCGGCGCGCAAGCATGACTCGAGGACTGCCAGGGTCTGCCGATCGACTCCCGGGACTCCATGGACTCGCGGCTCGTTGGTTCCCGCCCCTTCGACGACAGCACCAACGACATCGCAGGCAACCTGTGCCAGCGAATAGAGATCGCAGCGCCACCAGGCACCGCCAATCGCCGGCGCCCGGCTGCCGCCGAGCGTCAAGAGCTCAGGCGCCATGTAGCGCTCACGCTCCTCGGCACCGCGGCGGTGCTGCTCCCACCACTCCATTGGCAACAACGAGCCCCCGATGCCCACCAGACGCGCGCCACCGTCCGGAAGTACGAGGACATTGCTGGGGGTGAGGTTCCAGTGGACCAGGCTGTGCAGGGCCAGGCACTCGACGCCTTCGAGGGCCGACACGAGGAGCGGAAAGGCCTCGTGCGGATCCATCGGCAGGCGCTTGGAAACCGGAACGCCCTCCGACCAGTCAAAGATCAAGAAGGCGTCGCCCTCTGGCGTCAGTCCGGCTTGACGAAGATGAGGAAGCGCATGATGCTGCAAACGACCGAGAATCGCCGCCCGATCGAGAAAGACGCGGCGCAAGATCCCCTGCGCGTCCGAAACCGCGATCCCCATGACCTTCGCGACCACCGGGGTGCTGGTCTCGGGATCGCGGCCACGGAACGTCCTGACCCCTTCGGTCCAGTGAAGGACCTCCTGAAGGCCATAGATTTCTTCGGGATCTAGAACGGGGTGGGTCAAGGCGCAACTACTCCAGCCGCTCATCTTATCGTTCCCTAGCTGGCTTTGGAAACCTAGTTTTTGATGTTTTACGAATTCCCACAGTTCCGCTGAACCGGTACGCTCGGCGCCGCCAATCGCGGCCCGTTCCCAGAGACCAGACCCGCGACTCCCAGGAGCCCTGACTCGTGCAAACGACCCTTCTGCCCCTCCCCGATCTGCTCTTCTTCGAGCCTCGCCTGACTGTCGACCGGGCGGCGCTCGAAGAGGTCCTCGGCATGGCCGCCCTCGGACGTAACCTGGGAACGGAGCTCTTCGACCAGGTCTCGGCAGCCGAGATGCCTGCCGAGACCTGGTCGCCAGAGTTCTTCGCCGGCGATCTCTTTCTCGAACAGCTGGTTCGCGACGTCTTGACGCTCGAGATCAGCGGGCGCAGTTTCCCGGCCAACCGCGGCTTCCTCGCCAAGGCGCTCGGCCACGCGCCGATCGACCGCCAGAGCATTGAAATGCGCCAGGGCATCCTGCGCGAGCTCGACGACGACCCCGAATGCGCCAAGCAGCTAGAACTGCTCTACATCGCGATCTTCGACCTGGTCTCGCTACACCGCACCCCGAGCTACCAGACATCGGTAGATGTCGCAGCCTTCCACCTCGACATCCTGCGTCAGATGCGCCACGTCATCGACTCGATGGAAGGCGCTTGGCGAGGTGCCCACTCAGCTCTCAGACGGCTACACGAAACAGCCGTGGCGATCCAGAAGACCGAGGAGTATCAAACCCTGACTGCCCTGCTCGAGTACGAGAACGGCCTTGCGCGCCTCGATCTCGAAGTCTCGGTGGGCGGCGACGGCCGGATCCGCAACTTCGGGGTCCGAGCTCTCGAAGAGAACCGGGCCAACCGCTTTTATCGCCGTCCGCTCGGCCGCCTTCTCGACCGCGTGCGTCTCTTGATGCGCGGCTATCCGATGAGCAACCGGGAGCTGATGAACCGGCTGGTCAATGACGTCTACCGGCGGCTCGCCCCGCATTTCGTTCCGCTCGTTCAGCTCAGCGGCCACCTCGAGTTCTACCTCACTGCACGCGCTTTTCGAGATCGCGCCTTTTCGCGCGGCCTGGCGATGACGCTACCGACGCTGCTCGACGAACAGGACGAAACGACAGCGCTCGAGTTCGAGGGACTCTTCAACCCTCTTCTGCTCGCGGGCGGCGGTCAGCCGGTCGCCTGCCAGCTGGCGTTTGATCATCGTTATCCGATCACCATCATCACCGGCCCCAACTCCGGCGGCAAGACGCGCCTGCTGCAGGCGATTGGTCTCGCCCAACTGCTCGGCCAGTCGGGAGTGTACGCACCGCTGGCAAACGGCAGCATTCGAATTCTCGATGGCCTTTTCGTCTCCCTGGTCGAGGACGAGTCTGCCGACCAGATCGAGGGGCGTTTGGGTCGCGAACTGGTGCGCGTGCGCTCGCTGTTCGAAGAGATGTCACCGAACTCAATGGTGATTCTCGACGAGCTCTGTTCGGGGACGAACCCATCGGAGGGCATCGAGGTTTTCGAAATGGTGCTGCGTCTGCTGCGAGAGATCGAACCCACGGCCTTTGTCACCACCCATTTCCTCGACTTCGCCCGCCAACTTCAGGAAGGCCACACCTTCGACGCCCTCGAGTTTCGCCAGGTGGAGATCGACGAACACCAACGCTCGACGTACCAGTTCGTCGATGGGGTCGCCGAAACGTCGCTGGCTTCGGTGACCGCCCAACGACTCGGTGTCACCTTCGACCGCCTGTCGGACATCATCCACACGCGTCGACGAGCGCAGCGGTTGGCGACGGCACCGATGACGCGCCAGAAGCAGCAGGTCGTCGCGCCCACGAAGGGCTCTCGCAAAGACGCTTGAGAAGCGGCTGACGCGAGCTCTAAGCAGATCTTGCCCTCGCCGTCGGCGGGCTCCCCTGACGGCGCCGGCTCGGCTATTCTGCCGCTGTTCAGAACTGCTAACTCCCGTTCGTCCAATACCTTAGACGTATGAACCCGACCGCGCCCACCGGGCGAAAGGCTCTCTTCATGAAACTGTCCCCGCGTGCCTCGATCCTGCCGCTCTTCCTGCTTCTCGTATGCCTCTCGGCTCCGCCGAGCATCGCGCAAGGCCCGGTGACCGATACCACCTGCTGGGCGGGCTCCGACACTTCGGACACCTTGATCGCCGTCGAACCCGACGGCACCGGCCAAACGGCGCTAGGCATGTTCCTGGAAGGAGCAACGGTACGCAACGAAGTCGAAACGATGACCTGGCATGGCGGGGAAGGACAGGTCTACGTCTACCACGCCAATCGCCTCGGCACCGTCGACACGGGCACGGGCAGTTTTACCACGGTCGGTGTCACCGTCTCCTGCACGCTGCCTGGCGGTCAGATTCTGGACCTCGACGACGTCGACAGCCTCGGCTGGGACCCGGTCACCGGTGACTTGTGGGGAGTCGAACGCAACGCGACCGGCGCCGGTCTCGTGGCTGGCGGTGAGGTGCTCTTCCGGCTGACGGGTGCCGTCCCACAACCAGTCTTCGCCGGTGGCGCGACCTGCGTCGAGGTCGACCTCTCGGGCGTCGGCCAACTCGATGTCGACGACATCGAGTTCGGCCCCAGCGGCACGCTGTACGCAGTCGTCTCCACGTCGGGTGGTGCCACGGACAACCTGGTCACCATCGATACGGCAACCGGAGCGGTCACCGACATCGGTATCACCGAGCTTTCGGACGGAACCGACGTCAACGACTTCGAAGGGCTGACCGTGACCGGAAGCGGCGGCCTGCTGGCGTCGACCGGGCAGGACGGCACGGTCATCAACCGCCTCTACAGCATCGACGAGGCCACTGGCGTGGTCGCAGAGATCGCACCGCTCCTCAACACCGATGGAATGAATGCGCTGTCCGACTACGAGGGGCTGGCCTGTGCCAGTACCGAGATCGACGTGCAGAAGACGGTCTATGCCGGTCACGACACCGGCGCCAGCTGCCCCGGCGGTGAAAACGCCGCAACCGCACTCGGCGCCGACGTCACCTACTGCTTCGTGGTGACCAACAACGGGCGCGTGCCGCTCGACAACGTCACGGTGACCGATGCCGCTCTGGGGGCGAACCTCTCGGTCGCGGCGGCTGACCTGCCGATGCTTCCAGGCGAGAGTGTCACCCTCTTCTTCGAGACCACCAACGGCGGCGACCTGGTCAATACCGCTCAGGCAACTGGCGAGCCGAGCACTTCGACCGGCACCGCAATCGCGGTGCTCAGTGACCCCAGCGACAGCGATACGGCTTCGGTTTCGGTCGCCGGCGCGCCGCCCGACCCCGTCATCGGGCTCGCCAAGCGGGTGACCTCGCTGGTCGACAACGGCGGTGGCAACTTCTCGGTCTTCTTCACTCTCGTGGTCGAGAACCTCGGCAACGAAGACCTGATCGACGTTCGCGTCACCGACAACCTGAGCACCCCGCCGAACAACTTCCCCGCCGGCACCACCGGCCAGGTGGTGGCAACCACCGGCGGCCTGACCGCCAATCCAGGCTACAACGGCCAGGCCGACGATGAACTGCTGGCCGGCACCGACACGCTGGCGGTCGGCGCCAGCGGCACCATCGACCTGGTGGTGGACTTCGTCGACGACGGCACCGGTCCCTACTTCAACCAGGCGATCGCCGATGGTGAAGGCGATATCAGCGGGCTGCCGACGAGTGACCCCTCAGACGACGGCATCAACCCAGACACCGATGGCGACGGCATACCCGACGAACCCGGCGAAGACGACCCGACGGTTGTCGATCCACCGGGAGACGACCCCTACGCGGTGCCGACCCTCGGTACGCTCGGTCTCCTGGTTCTTCTCGGCCTGCTGCTGGTGCTGGCGACCGGTCGCATCGGCCGGCTGGGCTGACGTTCGATGAACTCACGCTTCGTGTAGCCTGACTCACCTATGAAAACGCCCCCTTTCGAAAGAGCCCACGTCCTTGCCCTGGCGTGTACAGCCATGGTCACGCTGGGAGGCACGGCCGCGGAGTCCGAAACCCGCACCGCGCTCTATCTCGATCGCACCGTCAGCCTCGCAGAGACCCTGCCCGACCCCACTGACCTCTGGGTTCGCCCGGCAGATCTGACGCGCGTCAACGGCTTCGAACTCAAGCCCGAAGGCGCCTGCCTCGACGACCTGTGCATTCCGCTCGAGCAGGGGCCCGAGAGCTCACGTGACGACGACATCGTTCTGCAGAAAGGCGACGACGTTTGGTTCAGCCTGACCGGTTTTGCCGAGCGCGTCGGCCAGGCCTGGGTCAGCGACGCCGAGGACGGTGTGTGGAGCTTCGGAACCATTCCGGTCGCACGGTCTTCTTTTCATGAGCAGGCGCTGGCTCCCGACTTCGCTCTCGAGGATCGCAACGGGGAGATTGTCCGACTCTCCGACTTCCGTGGCAAGAAGGTTTTGATCGTCACCTGGGCGTCCTGGTGAGGATGTTCCAGGGACCTGCCAGGTTGGCAGGCTACGTACCAGGAACTGCGTGACCAGAACTTCGAGCTCATCGCCGTCGCCCAGGACACCGGCGGGCTCCCCGCCGCCGGACCCTTCTATGAAACCGCTGCAGCCACCTATGCCGCTCTGATCGACCCTCGCCACACGGTGAGCGCACTTTACGACCTCGTCAACGTGCCGACCGGCATCATGATCGACGAGGAGGGGCGCATCGTGCGCATCGACGAAGGCACCTACACCAAGAAGTACAAGGCCGGAGCACTCGAGTTCGGCACCGACGAGTACCTGCCGCTGCTGCGCGATTGGGTGGCGAACGGCGCCGAAAGCGCCGTCGCCCGGTCAGCGTCCGAGGCGCGCCGCAACATCGAGCGCCCAGACGACAAGCAAAACAGGGCACAGGCAGCTTTCAGGCTCGGCGTCTACTTTCACGAGCAAGCCGACGCCGAACGCGCCGACCGCTACTGGCAGATGGCGCAAGAACTCCACCCCGAAAGCTGGAACTACCATCGCCAGGACTGGTCCTTCACTCCTGAAGAGGCCGGCGCCAACTGGCTCCGGAAGTTCCAGGAGCTCGACGGCAAGCCCTACTACCGGCCCATGGACCTGCCGGAAGAGCTGCCGTAACCATAGGGCAAGCGGCCAAGCCTGGTTCCGGGCTCAGGTGGCGGGATCTGAACTGAGTTGCGTTCTCTCTAGCAGGAGAGCAACGCGATGACTGAGACAACCGAAGAACACCCGCAGTCCCCGTCGAGGAACGCCCTTCGCCAGGGAGTGGACAAGAGCGGCTTTCGCTACTTCGCCGAGGGCGATATCGGCCAGGCGCACGCCATGGCGCACGAACTCCTCGACGACGGGCGAGAGCTCGACGGCTACGTGCAGCTAGGAGAATGGCTGCGGCTGTTCGAGGCCTCAGGCGCCCCCATCGACCGCGCATCGAGTGAGTGGATTCACTTGCAGTGGCACATGGCGGTGTTCGAGATCGCCGCCGGGCAACTCATCGCCGCCTACGAACGCTACCGGCGCGCGATTCTGCCGTTCGTGCCAGCTGGCAAGGCGCTGACCGACGCACCGTCTCTCTTGTGGCGATTGCACGTGGCACCTGAGGCCGCCGCCACCGGCGAGCCTTGGACCTCTGAATGGCAGTGCGTGTGCGACGCTGCGCTCGAGCGCATGGACCTCGAATGCAACGCCTACATTGCCGTTCACCATTTGCTCGCCTTCGCCGGCGCACGCGACGTCCGCTCGCTCGACACCTGGCTCGACGCCTTCTACGCCAGAGCTCCCTGCTGCCAGAAGAGCCGCTTCCTGCTGCAGATCGGCTGGGGCCTGCGAACGTTCGCCAATCGCGACTATCTGCCCGCGACTCGACTCCTCGAGAACCCTTCCCAGGAGGTCGCACAGTTCGGAGGCAGTGCAGCACAGAACGGAATCTTCAAGCAGATTCAGCAACAGGCAGCGTTGTACTGCGCCAACGCTGCCTGACTACCGCCCCGCGCCCCGGATGACTGCCAGGCTCTACTTTCTCGCCAGTAACCACCACTTCATGGTCGTACTCACGGTGTCCGCGGCGTCCTGCTGGACGAAGTGGCCGGCACCGGGCACGGTGACCAGGGTGTAGTCGGCGTTGATCCAGTCCCAGGTGTTGTTGAGACCGTCGGAGTGCAGGGCCGTGTCGGCGAGGCCGTGGAACTGCAGCACCGGGATCTCGAGTGCGGGCGCGGCGGGCGGAGTCGGCCCATCCGAGCGCGGGTAGTTCACCTTGTAGTAGGCGAGCATGGCGTCGAAGTCGGAGCGCTTGAACGCCTCGACGTACACCTTCTTGGCATCGGGATCGGTGACCCAACCGGAGAGCGTCATGGCGTTCATCGGCATGCCGAAGAAGATGTCGGGATCGCTGGCGTTTCCCTCCTGAAATTTGCGCGCGTAGCCGCTGTTCTTCTGCTGCTCTTCATTAGAAGCCATTTCACGCCCCATACCGTTGGGATGCGGCAGGTTGAGGATGATCAGGTTCTCGGTCATCTTCGGCATGAAGAAGGCGAACTGCCAGGCAACTGCACCACCCCAATCGTGCCCAACGATGGTCGCCTTCTCTGCTCCGAGACTCTTGATCACGGCGGCGACGTCACCGATCAAGTTCGGCATCGCGTAGGACGCCTGACCTTCTGGCGCGTCGCTCTTGTTGTAGCCGCGCTGGTCGATGGCGACGACCTTGAAATCACTCGACAGCTCCTCCATCTGGTGACGCCAGCTGTACCAGAAGTCCGGGAAGCCGTGAATCATGACCACCAGCGGGCCTTCTCCGAGGGTGGCGTAGTGGATCTTGACGCCATTGTTCTCGGCGAAACCGTGGGTGACGCTCTCGAGAAAGGCATTGGCGTCGGCCGCTCTCGAGGCGGCGGCCACTGGAGCCGCGGCGGCGACCAACAATCCAAGAACGGCAGTAACGAGGGCGGTCAGATGGCACGTGCGACGTTGCATAGGGTCCTCCCGGGCGCTTGCGGGCGCCAACGGTGATCTGTTTGCTGCAGGCTAGGGGTCGGTTGTCATCCTACGATGTCACGGACGCCAAGGTTCCTGACGCGCCTCGGATGTCGAGCGGTGCACTAGGCTGATGGGCAATGACCCCTCAGTCTCAGCCGACCGTCATCTTGCGGTCCTCGCCCTGGCGCCGCGCGCCCGCCTGGTTGCGTTTTCTCGGGCTCGAGAACCAGGTCACCGCGTTCGAGCTCGCCGAAGTCGCTCCCGCCCTCGCGGTGATCTCCGGCTGGATCGATAGGGGCGTGCCCGTTGCTGGATTCGTCTCGTACGAAGGTGCACCGGCCCTCGACCCAACGATGGTGGCGCACGCGCCGAGACGCGAACAACCGATTCTGTGGTTTGGGGCCTTTGACGGGGTGCAGTCGTCAGAGGAGCTGGCCGCAGTCTTGACGCCGCCGGAACGAAGGGCCCTCGAAGGCGCACCTCCTCGCCGCTACAACGCACGGCCCGCGGTAACCGCCTCGGAGCACCGGGAGGCGACCGAGACCATTCGCCGCGCCATCGCACGAGGCGACGTCTACCAGGTCAACCTCACCTATCTGTGCAATCTGATCGCCCTGGAGGAGACTGAGCCCGCCACCGGTAGTTCGAGAAACAGGCGAGATCAGCCGGCTCTCGAGCTTTTTGTCCAGCTACTCGGTCTACAGGACGCTCCCTTCGCCGGCTGCATCACACACCCTGACTTCGAGATCTGTTCGGCATCACCTGAATTGTTTTTCGAGGTCCAGAAGCAGCGCGTCATCATGCGCCCGATGAAGGGCACGGCCGCCCGCGGTCGCTTCCTCGCCGAAGATCACCAGGCCAGAGAGGAGCTCTTTCAAAGCGAGAAGGACCGCGCCGAGAACCTGATGATCGTCGACATGGTGCGCAACGACCTCGGCCGCATCGCGAACCCCGGCAGCGTCGAGGTCAACAGCCTCTTTGACATCGAGACCTACCGCACCCTCCACCAGATGACCTCGACCGTCTCGGGCCAGTGCAATGCGTCCTTTCCAGAGCTTCTTGCGGCGCTCTTCCCCTGCGCCTCAGTCACCGGCGCGCCGCGCTTCGCTGCGATGAAGGCCATCAGAGATCTGGAAGCCGGACCGCGCGCGGTCTATACCGGAACCCTCGGCTACTGGCTGCCGGGCCGCCAGGCGCAATGGAACGTCGCCATCCGAACCGCGACCAGAACCCGCACGGTGAACCAAGCAGGCAAGGGGAGCGTCACCGCCGGCTACTCCTACGGTGTCGGCAGCGGCATTGTCTGGGACTCGAGCCCAACCAACGAGTGGGAGGAGTGCCGAACCAAGTCACAGATCACCCGTGGCCGGGAACGATCCTTCGAGCTCTTCGAGACCATGCTGTGGCGACCCCATCGTGGAGTACGCCTCCTCGAAGAACACTTGGCCCGACTTCGTGAGTCGTGCTGCTACTTTGACTACCCCTACGACGAAAGAGAAGTCCTCGACGCCCTCTGGCAACACACCGGGTCGGCCCGCACCGCGCTCCGGCTGCGACTGCTGGTCAGCGAGGCCGGGGTCGTGAGGCTCGAGAGCACTCCTTTCGAACCCTCTGCCCAACGAACCTGGAGGGTCGCCCTGGCCCGCGGTCCAGTCGACGAAAGCGACCGCCGCCTGTTTCACAAAACAACCGACCGCAGACTCTACGAGCACGCGGCGGCCGACTTCCCCGAGGTCTCTGAGGTCCTGCTCTACAACCGCGAGCGCTGCCTGACCGAAGGCACGATCAGCAACGTCGCCCTCTTGCTCGATCACCAATGGGTCACCCCGGCCCGCACCAGCGGTCTGCTCGCCGGCACCCTGCGCGCGCGCCTCTTAGAACGCGAGCGGCTGATCGAAAGGCCGGTGACTCTCGAGGAAGCGGCAACCGCGACGGACTTCGTCCTCATGAACTCAGTCCGGGGCCTGGTGCGAGTCCGCAACCAGGACCAGCTTCGGCACGACCTCGAAGGGGTGGGGGATGAACGGCTTCACGAACTTCGTGATACACTGTTCTCGTGAAAAACGTGACCGTCTCCCTGGACGAAGAAACAGCCAGCTGGCTCCGCATCCGGGCAGCCGAGGCCGATACAAGCGTCTCGCGATTCTTGGCCACGCTCCTCCTCGAGAAGCGCCGCGAAGAAGAGGTCTATCGAATCGCTCGTGACCGAGCACTCTCTGTCGAGCCGATGACCCTCCGGGAAAGCCCCGAGAGCCCCCTGCCCAGCCGGTCTGACCTTTATGACCGCTGAGGCGCTTTCGCGGGCGGGCGTGTTTGTCGATACGAACGTCCTGGTCTATCGACATGACGCAACTGAACCCTTGAAACAGGAGCGGGCGGCAGGCTGGATCGATAGCTTGTGGCAATCGCATGCGGGCAGAATCAGCGTTCAGGTGATGCAGGAGTTCTACTCCACTGTGACGCGAAAGCTAAAGCCTGGTCTGGAGCGCGACGTCGCGCGGCAGCTGCTCGAGCCCTACGAGGCGTGGGAACCTGTGCCGATGAGCCCAGCGTTGTTGCGGTTGGCCTGGAACCTGGAAGACTCCTACTCCCTCTCATGGTGGGACTCCCTGATCGTTGCGGCAGCCCATCGTTCGAGGAGCCGGTTCCTACTCAGCGAAGACCTGTCTCACGATGCAGAGATTGGCTCCGTTCGGATCCTCAGTCCGTTTGCGGCTTCGCCCTCCGATCTGTACTGAACCTCGAAGGCTTCGGGGGCTGCCGCCGCTACTTCTCGCGCTTGCGATCCGAGGGGTTGAGGACCTTCTTGCGCATACGGTAGGCCTCAGGGGTCACCTCGACCAGCTCGTCTTCTTTGACGAACTCGAGTGCTTCTTCGAGGGTCAAAATGCGCGCGGGAGTGAGACGAACCGTGTCGTCGCTGCCGGCGGCACGCATGTTGGTCAGCTTCTTTTCGCGGGTTACATTGACATCGAGCTGACTGGGGCGGTTGTGCTCGCCAACGATCTGCCCCATGTAGACCTGGTCGCCAGGTGCCACAAAGAGCTCGCCGCGGGGAGCCAGCCCGGCGACCGAGTAGGCGGTGACCCGACCAGGACGATCGGCAACCAGGGCGCCTCGATCGCGGTGCCGGATCTCACCCTGCCAGGGCTCCCAGCCATCAAAAAGATGATTGAGAAGACCCGTGCCCCGGGTCTGCTCGAGAAATTCGCCGCGTAAACCGATCAGGCCCCTCGCCGGGATCCGGATGTCGATGCGAACGCGATGACCGCTGGGCTTGATCTGCAGAATGCGACCTTTGCGCGGCCCCATCATCTGAGTCACCGTGCCGACGTGCTCTTCCGGCACGTCGATCACCATGAGCTCCATCGGCTCGTGCAACGTGCCGTCGATCTGCCGGGTGATGACCTGCGGTTTGCCGAGCGCCATCTCGTACCCTTCGCGGCGCATCGTCTCGACGAGAATCGCCATTTGCAGTTCGCCGCGGCCTTCGACCTTGAAGACATCCGGCGAGTCGGTCGTCGCAAAGCGCATTGCGACGTTGTGCAGCATTTCCTTCTCGAGCCGTTCGAGCAGATTGCGCGAGGTGACGTACTTGCCCGACTTGCCGGCCACCGGCGAGTTGTTGACGTGGAACATCATCGACAAGGTGGGTTCGTCGACTCGAATCCCGGGCAGCGGCCTGGGGTCTATGGAATCGGCAATGGTGTCGCCGATCGTCACTTCCCCGATTCCGGTGACCGCCACGATGTGTCCCGGGCCCGCTTGAGCGATTTCTGTCCGGTCGAGACCCTCGTAGCCATAGAGCACCGAGATCTTGGCCGTACGCGGTTCAGCGGGCTCGGCCTCGGTACCGGGGGCCATCGGGTTGGGGCACACGGCAACCTGCATGCCTTTCGAAACAGTGCCCGACTGGATGCGGCCGATCGCCAGACGACCGGTGAACGAATCCCAGTCCAGGTTGGTCACCAGGATCTGGAGCGGCATCTCGGGGTCGTAGCGCGGCGGCGGCACGGTTTCGATGATCTGGTCGAAAAGTGGCTGGAGGTCAGTCTCTTCACCGTCCGGGGTCAAACGGCAGGTACCGGCTTTGGCGTTGGTGTAGAAGACCGGAAAGTCGAGCTGCTCCTCGGTCGCGTCGAGGTCGATGAAAAGGTCGTAGACCTCATCGAGCACTTCGGCAGCGCGCGCGTCCTGGCGGTCGATCTTGTTGATCACTACGATCTGGGAGAGGCCTGCAGCCAGCGCTTTCTGCAGGACGAAGCGCGTTTGCGGGAGCGGGCCCTCAGCCGCATCGACTAACAACAGCACCGCGTCAACCATCGTCAGGGTGCGCTCGACCTCGCCACCGAAATCGGCGTGACCCGGGGTGTCGACAATGTTGATGCTGTGATCGCCCCAGGTCACCGCGGTGTTCTTGGCCATGATCGTGATGCCGCGTTCACGCTCGAGGTCGTTCGAATCCATCACCCGATCGACGACCGTCTGGTGGGCACCGAAAACGCCGCTCTGCCACAAAAGCGCATCGACCAGGGTTGTCTTGCCGTGATCGACGTGCGCGACAATGGCGAGGTTGCGCAGCTTGCTCTGCTCGGCAGTGCGTTCGGTCATGGGTTCTTCAGTTGCAGTGCTCATGGGTTTCTCGATGAACTGGAGGAAGACGTCATGCGTCGAGCAGGCGGCGCACGGGATTGGAAGGCGGTGGGCTTCGGTGGCGAGAGCCCTGCTGGCGGCAGTCCGGGCACTCGCCGCCAGGTGGGCCACCAGAATCTCTGACTACCGGAGGTCAACAGGCGCTCGGTGTAGCAGGAACTCTGTCTTTCTGGAACTCTGTGCGATGGAAGCGACCCCTCCTGGATGGGTGCTCCGCCGGTCCCACCGACAAGCATGATTGTATTGCACTTCACCAACCGGCGAGAAACGATGCTGGAACACCCGGCGGCATCGCGCGTTGTTTCTGCTGCTCGCTCCCTCACGCACCCACGTGCCCAAGAACGCCCCGAGGAGTCAACCTTGAGACCCAACGCTCCATCGAAGCCCAGGCTCATCGCCCTGGCGCGCCTGTCCGCCATCGCTGCTCTTGGTGTGCTCCTCGGAGTCGCCACCGCCACGGCCGAAGAGGCTACCCGAGTCGCCGACCTCGACTGGCTCGCTGGCCACTGGCGCAGCGACGTCGACACAGTGAAGCCGGTCACCGGGCAGCCGGTTTCTGAAGAGTGGTGGACCGACCCTGGTGGCGGACTGATGCTCGGTAGCCATCGCGACATGCGACCGGGCCGGCGATCGTTCTTCGAGTACCTCCGCATCGAAGACCGCGAAGAGGGCGCGGTCTACTTCGCCAGCCCGCGCGGCAGCGAAGCCACGGCGTTTCCTCTGGTAGAGCACGACAACTCAGACGGGCAATGGTCCGCGACCTTCGAGAACCCCGAGCACGACTGGCCGCAGCGTCTGGTCTACAGCCGCAGCGGAGACCGTTTGACGGTAAAAGCGGAAGGCCTGGACGAAACAGCGCGCCAGGCGGAGTGGCAGTTTTCCCTGGTCCCCTAGATCAGCTGCTGCTGGCAGTGTCGATCTGGCGCGCGACGCGAACCGCAAAGGCCTGCGGCCTCGGAGACGCGAGAACTGGCGCGAGTGCCTTGCCGTCGAGACTGCCGACGGCGGCACGCTCGAGCGCCACGACCAAGCGAATCGTCTCGGGTTGGTGCGCTCCAACGACGGCCCGCAGGTGGTCGAGATCGGTGACTCCTTCGGCCACCAGAATCGCCTGGCCACTGTAGGAGCGAACCTGCTCGACCTCACTGCCCATCGCACGTCGCCACTTTGCGACGTCCATCTTCCAGGTCGTCTTCTTCCCTTGCGCGGCCTGGGCTGCCCAACGCAACACCATCGCCGGCGGCCATGACTGAGGTTCCTGGTCCAGGACCTCGTCTACGTACCGACGGACGGCCTTCCACTTGCCGCGGGCGAGGGCAATCTCCGCGCGCAGCACGCTGAGACTGGCAGGCCGACGGTAGGGATCGAGCGGCTCTCCGACGAGCTCCTGCGCCAAGCGCTCTGCCTCACCGAGATCTCCCTCGGCAATCAACAGCTCGACCCCGGCCAGGCGAAGAGCGTTGCGCCAGGCCAGGTCCTGATCCTCCTCGGCCTGGAGCGCTCGACGCGCCCGGTCCTTTTCGCTGAGACTCTCGAGTAGCGTGCGAGCGCTTTCTGGTGACGTCTCGATACGGCGCTCCGCGAGGAGGAGTGCTGCCACTTCGCGATCCGGGTGCTCAGAGACGTAGCGTTCGAGAAAGTCGTTTGCCGCCCCAGGCGCCATCGGCGTGAGCTTCGCGTCGAGATACATCGCCGCCAGCACTCGGGCGAGAGGACCCTGGCCCTCAACGAGCGGGCGCGCGATCTGGGTGATTTGGTCACGCTGGGTCACTCGATCGAGTTCGGCTATGCGCAGGAGTCCGATCATCGGGTCGGGGCTGGTTTCGAGGCGCCGATCGAGCAGGCCGAACCAGGAGGGCTCATCCTCGAACCAGGGCCGAGCCACCAGGAGCGCCTCGCCCGGAGTCGAGGGATCAGCCAACCAGGCCGCGATACGGCTCCGCACCGCGGGAAGCTCTCCGGCCCGATCCGCCGCGGCCGCGAAGCGCTCCATCGAGTCGATGCTGTAGTCGTCCTCGACCCAGCGTTCGATGAGCCCCTCGACTTCGGCGCGCGGCTCGGTACGCATGTTGAGCAGTTCACCGGCCATCTCGGCGACCGGAAGTGCGCGATCTTGGGGCGACATTCCCTGCCAGAGAGTGCGGGCGTCCTCGACTCGGTCGAGACCGACGAGGGCCGTCAATCGCAGGCCGCGATAATAGGAAGCCTCTTCGGGACCCAGTTGCGCGCCGGCGACCGCCAGGCGCTCGAGCGCACTCCAGTCCTCGAGGTCGATGTACAACATCTGCAGCCAGTAGAAGTCACCCTCCTCGAGCCCGTCAGTACCTTCGATGTCGGCTGCCAGCCTTCGCGCTCGTTCTTCGTTGCCCAGCACCAGCTGCAGCCAGGAGTAGAGCGCCGTGTTTCCGGGCTCCGTGTCGAGTTCGTAAGCCTTCTCAGCGTAGGGAAGGGCCTGCTCGAGATCTCCCAACATCACCGAGGTATCGGCAAGCATGTGGTTGATGACGCTCGAGTCGGGGAGTTCCCGGTGAGCCTTGCGATACAGGCTGAAGGCACCCTGATAGTCCCCGGTGCCGTACTTTTCGTGACCGCGCTCGACCAGGTTCGCGACCTCATCGGAGGCGACGTTGCCGGTGGCTTCCGCCTGCTTGCGCTCCGCGCGCCTTTCCTTGGCTGCGGGTGTCGACTCGCTCTGGACGATCCAACCGACGAAGGCTAGCGGCAGCGAAAGGCTGACCAACACGAGAAGCGCAGTAGCCGCTTTGGGCAGCCGCGACCAGGTAAACAAGACCTTGAGATCGAGCCACAGTGCCTTGAACGTCATGAGGCCCCATGGGAAGCCCCACCATCCAAGCGTCGCCGACTGGGCGAGCGCGACGGTCGCCGCCCGAGTGCTGCACTCGCGACACAGCACCAGGTCATGGGTCGCCCAATTGGTGAACACCACAAACGACATGACGTGCATGAGGCGCACCGGCCTGACCGGTTCGTAGCGACCGCACTTCTGGCACTCGCCGCCGAACTCGTCACTCGCCGGTGCGTGCGGAGCCTCGGCAGTCCAGTCTTCGAGTTCGGAGAGCGAGGACTCTCCCATCAGCCCAGAGCGGGTCGGTTCGACCGCACCGGGACCGGTCGAACCCATCTCCGCCTCGCTATAGCGGCGGTCTGAATCGGACATTGCGAGGTGATCCCTCTTTGGTGGATGGGATGAGAAACGGACGGAAATATCGATGCGCGCCACCTCACGGGCGGCGCCAACTGACCGTGCATTCTATCATCCAAAAACCATAAATACTATGTATCAAAGTTTTTCAGCCACCTCGATCTTGGGTTGGGAAGGGAGTCGGGAACGTTCTGCCAGACTTAGAGCTTCCGCTTCCAGCACGCTCAGGCGCTCGGCTGCCAACCAGTGGCCAGCCTCCAGACGGGGATGCCCCCACCGGAAAGTGTGTCCGCTCTTGAACCCTGCCAGTCGAAAAGGCCCCAAGGGTCACGCAACTCCATTCGACCGAACCCTCGAGGAGGGAGTCGGAGGCGGTACCCGTAGCGAAATCGAGCAGTACTACGACGACAACACAGCCCTTTTTCTGGGTCTGGGTGCGGGTCGTTCAACTGGCGATATTCACCGTCCCGTTTGGGCACCGGGAGTCGAAAACTCGCAGGAGGCGCTCCGGTGGGTGGCGGGCGATTTACTGCGGCAGGCCGACGAACTCGGTGGTCGTGACATCGCACACACAATCGATCTCGGCTGCGGAGTGGGTTCGACCCTCTTGTTCTTGCAGCGGGCCGGCCTCGGCTCCGGTCTTGGGGTCACGGTGAGCACGGAGCAGGTTCGGCGGGCACGGCGAGCCAGTGCGCACACACCAGCCCTTGACTTCGAACGCCTCGACTTCTGCAGCCCCGGCTTTCGCCGTGCCGTGCTCGAAGACCGCGAGCCTGCCGAGAAACAGCCAAGAAAGTTCGACCTCGCCTTCGCGATCGAATCCTTCGTGCACGCCCGCGAGCCACAGCTCTTCTTCGAGAACGCCGCGCGCGTCCTCCGGCCCGGAGGTCGCCTGGTGGTGTGCGACGACTTTCTCGTTGCGCCAGAACGATCCCGCCTGCGAAAGAAGGTTGCCAAGCCGCGTCGTTCGAAGCGACAGCGGGACATGGTCAACGCCTTTCGCTGGGGCTGGCAGGCCTCTGCATTGATGACCCCTAAGAACGCCAAACAGCTGGCACGCAAGGCAGGGTTCGAGATCGCGCAGGAGCAAGACCTGACTCCCTGGCTTCGTCTGCGCACCACAAGAGATCGCGTCACCGGCGCGACCGTGGCCAACCTCTCCCCGCTCCTTCGCCGACTCGCGCCGCGATGGTGGCGGAGCCTCGCGGGAGGGGCTGCTCTCAACCAGTGCCTACGCCGCGGTCTGGTGCAATACCGCCTGATCACCTGGCGGCGAATCGATGGCTAGCGCTCCGCCAGAGCGCCTGGCCGTTGCGGTACTCCGGGGAACGCTGGGTGTCTTACTGCTGCAGTTTCTGTTCTCCTACGCCAACGTCGTGTCGACCCCGTGGGTAGAGCCGCGCTGGTCTCTCGCCCTCGAGGTCACCCTCGGCCTCGGACTGTGGGCCACATGGAGAACTCGGGCCCGGCGGCTCGAGAGCAGGCCGCGCTGGCGTTGGATGTTCCCAGCGACCTCCGTGGTGGTCACCCTCGCCTTCCTGCGCTACGTCGACGTGACCGCGCCCGGGGTCATGGGGCGTTCCTTTGACCTGCAAGCTGATCTACCGCACATCAGGAACGTCGCCTCGATGTTTCGAACCGCCATGGACCCTGGGCAGGAAGCGTTGATCACCGGTGGCATCGCGGCACTCTTCGTGCTCTTGTTTCTCCTGGTGCTTGCCGCTCTGCGGAGCATCCAGCGTGCCCTCGACATCCGCGGCTTCCGCCGAACGCTCGTTCTTCTCGCGCTGGCCGCCGGCGTCGTCTTCCCGTGGACCGCGCGCAGTCAACCGGCCAACGAGGAACGCGTCGGATGGCGGGAGCGAGACTTCGACCCCTGGCAAGGCAAGGTCGACGTTGGCATCGAGCACCGCGTTCACCACCGCGGCTTCGCCGAGCCGCTGACCACGATGCTGGCGCGCTGGATGATGACGCTCGAGAAGCCCGGCGCGCTCCGGTTGACGGCCAACACTGGTTCCTCCCTTACCGGGCTTGCCGGTGAGGCCGGTTGGCCGGACATTGTCGTGATCTTTCTCGAGTCGTACGGCGCCACCTTGCTTGATGACCCACAGCACCGGCCCTACATCGAGGACCGTTTCGACGCCCTGGAGCGCAACCTGGCCGGCGCCGGGTTCTCCTACCGCTCGATCCAGGCGCAATCCCCGACGTTCGCCGGCGGTTCGTGGCGCGCCCACGCCACGCTGCTCTCGGGGGTGCGCATCGAGAATCAGCGCCTCTACGAGGCACTCCTGGCGTCACGCTGGACAACCCTCCCGAGCCTCTTGGCGCAGAACGGCTACCGAACCGTCGCCGCCGAGCCCGGCATTCAAAAAGAGTGGCCAGAAGGTGAGTGGTGGAACTTCGACCAGATCTACGATGCGCCCAACCTCGCCTACCGCGGCGCCCCGATTGGCTGGTGGAAGATCCCCGACCAGTACACCGTCTGGAAGATCTGGAACGAAGAGCTGCGCCCCTCACGCAGCCAGCGCCGGCCGGTGTTCGCCAAGATCTCGCTCATCATGAGCCACATACCGTACGTTCCCCTACCGCCCTACATCGACGACTGGCAAACCATTGACGGCGGTTCGGCGTGGAGCCAGATGATTCCCTCGGTGGGGGCAGACGACTATCGCGACATGACCGAGCTCTCGATTCGCTATGTCGCAGCGTTTCGCCACGAGCTCGACGTCATCGAAGGGTTTCTGATTCAACTCGCCGACCCGAACACCCTGGTGATCGTCGCCGGCGATCACCAGCCACCGAAGCTGGCGACTCATGACAGCGACTCCTGGGCGGTGCCGCTGCACGTCATCAGCCGTCGCCACGACCTGGTCGACGCCTTTGCGAGCCGCGGTCTCGCAGCGACGATGCTCCCCGCACCCGGTGACCGGTACGGCCTCGAGGACTTCTTTCCTGACTTCTGCGAGGTCTTCGATGGCTGAGCAGAGCGCCCTTCAAAAGGCGGCCACAAAGAGGGCGCTCGAACAGCGCTGGCTTCTCGTTGCCCTGGTGTTTGTCGTCGGGGTCGTGCTCTTCGGGCAGGCGCTCCCACAGGTGGGCCCGGCGTGGTACTTGACCGCTATCCTCTTCCTGGCCTGGGTGCTCACCGTCCTCTGGCGTCATCTCGACGAGAACGAGATCGACGCCTGGCAACCACTGACCGACGGGGCGCCCGAACGGGCCACTCGCACGAGTGCGAAGGAGCCCTCGGTTCTGGTGGCGCGCTTCGGCCCCGGCACGACGCTGACTCTTCTTCGGGCTCTCGGGCTTGGCATCTTTGCCGGGTATCTCGTGCTCCCGCGGCCAACCGGAGGAGGCGCCTGGACTCCCGCGGCGCTCTTTGCCGCAATCGCCATTGCCGACGGCGCAGACGGCTGGCTGGCGCGGCGCACCGGCATGCCCACCCGTCTCGGCGCCCGCCTCGACCTGATCCTCGACGGCTGGATGATCCTAATCGGAGTCCTCGTTTGTATCGCCTGGGGAATCTTGCCGTTGTGGTTTGTGCTGGTCGGCGCAGCTCGCTACGTCTACGTCGCCGTCGAACGCAACCGTCGACGCCGCGGACTGCCGCTTCACCCACTTGCCCCCAACGGAGAAAGGCGCATCGTCGCCGGTCTACAGATGGCGTTTCTCGCCGTCGTCTTGTGGCCGATCATCCCGTCGTCGATGGCGCACATCGCAGCCTGGCCGTTCGCCGTGGTTCTGCTCAGTGGTTTTCTGCGCGACGGTCTGGTGATGGCGGGGCGGATCCCCGATGTGAAACAACCCCGGGAGAGGCGAGTCGCGAAGGGTGTGCGGTTCGTCTTCCGGCTCGCACGCCTCCTGGTCGCTCTTGGGCTCTTGTGGTGGCTTCTTCCCCTCTGGCCCGACGCACCCTCCGGCTGGAGCTCGGTACTCGAGACCTGGCCGGTAGCAGACCCTGAGATCGCGGCACCGGCGATTGCAACGTTCACCATCGTCGCCGCGGTTGCCTTTGCTCTTGCGTGGACTGCACGCGCCGCCTCCGTCCTGCTCCTTCCGGCCCTGGTGCTCGCGGCAGGACCCGCGCCGCCCCATGCACCCACTGCAACGGTCGCGCTGGTGGTCGCGCTCCTGGTTCTCCTGCTCGACGTACGTCAGAGCCGCCGGGCGAGCACGTCGAGTTGATGAACCACCGCCGCCAGGCGATCTTCGTCGATCCGCGCTTGGCGCTCCCGCTGCCAGTCGGTGACCTGCTGGTGATCGAGACCAGCAGCCAGGCCTTCCCGCACCACCGCGGCGAGCAGTTGGCGAAGGAAGTTGTTGGTTGCTCGAGAGTCGCTCGCTCGCACGACCCAACTCGAGGCCGCCGCATCGACGAGCTCGAAGTGCGGGTGCTCGAGAACCGCCCCCAGCAATCTACGACCGCTCTGGGCACCGCCGCCAACCGCCCTCGCGTCCATCGAGGCGTGGTACACCGCTTCGAGCTCACCGTCGAGCGGCGAGCCGGTCGCCGGCACGAACGCGGTCGTGCCATCGAAGACGATCGGCATGTAGAGGAGTCCATCGCCAGCGAGTAGCTGTGCGAACTGCACAAGAGCTTCTTCGATGTCGAGCAGATCGAGGAGCGCACAGGCGACCAGGAGGTCAACCGGCGGGCGCCGATGGGCCGCAATTTCCGACAGCTCGGCCTGGACAGCGAGAACGTCGATGCCCGAAGCTGCCCAACTGGCGGTGCGACTCTCGAGTAGTGCGGCACAAGCCGGGTCAGGATCAAGAGCGGTCCACAACAGGCGCTTGCCGCGACCTCTGAGAGCTCCGGACTCGAGCAGCCGGTCGAGCATCGCACCCGTCCCCGCTCCGACGTCGAGCACCCGATGCGCGTGATCACTTGCCAGGTGATCGACGACCGTTTCGAACAACCGAGGATGCAAGGAGCGATCGTCAACCCGGCGCTTGGCCTCCAACCAACTCACATTGATCAGCGGGTCTGTTGGGGTGTCATCGTTCATGCCAGTCCTCTTCACGTCGCCGCCGCTCGCCACTCCGCAAACTCAGTCTCCAGGAAGCGAACGATACGGGCCCCGGTCTCGTCCCAGGTGGGCATTGTCCTCCAGGCCGAAAGCGCCGCCAGCGCCATCTCCGCCAGACGCTCGCGATCGCTGGCCAGTGCATCGATTCGGGTGGCAAGAAGTGCCCGGTCGTCGCGCGGTACCAGGAAGCCGGTTACGCCGTCTTCGACGATTTCATGCGCAGCCCCGCTTCGTGATGCAAGAACCGGCAGGCCAAAGCCCATCGCCTCCGCGTAGACCATGCCGAATCCCTCCCAGGTCGAAACCACAGCCAGCACGTGGCACGCCGCCAGCAACTGGCAGAGGGCATCGTCTGGAAGGGGACCATGGAATCGAACCCGGTCCGTGAGCCCAAACTCCTCGACCAGCAGACGAGCACGTCGCGTTTCCCTTGGCTCGACTTCGAGATCGCCCACCACTTCGAGGGTGACCTCCGAGCGGCAGCCTGCGAGCGCGCGAATCAGAGACGCGAGACCTTTGCGGGCGATCACATTGCCGACAAAAACCAGGCGCAGCGCACCCTGATCCCCCGCGCGGTTCGCGACGTTCTCGGCCACAATCGACGCACCGGGAGAGAGCCGGTCTCGACCCGGCCGCGCGACGACGGCCGGCCGGCCACCAATCGCGCACAGTGCATCGACCGACGCACGGGTGGTCTCACTGTTGAAGATGAAACCGTCGACCCGCCGAAGGTAGGCACGTTCAACGGCGCGATGAAGTGGCTGTATAAGCGGCGTGTGAGGTTCGCTCGAGCGCAGGTGATGAACAACCGAGATGATCGGCAGGCGTCGCCCATCGACCAAGGGTTTCGGCGAGCGAAAGAGCACTGGGTGGCAGAGCTCATCTTCGAGCAGGAGGTCGAGACCGGCGAGCTCGTGATCCAGGGAGGCTTCACCTTCGAAGCCGGTGCCCCGAAAGAGGGAGCGCGCGAACCCCACCGACCACGAGTCGAGTTTTGTCGGCAGTAGGCACACCCCATGGCCCGCGCGCTCCAATGATGAGACCACTCGCAGGTCAAAGAGGTTCCCGCCAGTTCGATCATTGATCGAGGCAGGCACCAGCCAGCCCACCCTCATCCCGGGAAAGGAAGCGTTGCGTGGTTCTTGGGGGCAAGCATGAGATTGGTCCGGGTTGCCGAAGCGTTCGCCGTCTCGGGGCGCGTCAGGTCGTGCTCTTCTTCGGCCGGTCTCGATACGATGCCCGGGCGATCTCGTTCTCCCACACCATCACCTCCAGCTCATCGAGGTGGCCAAGATCGAGACTGGCATTCAGGCGCTCCCACAGAACCCGCGCAAAGAGCTCGATGCTCGGATTGCGACCCTCAAACTCGGCGTGGTCGTTGAGGGTCGTGTCCTTCCAACGTGCGACCTCGGACTCGAGCGCCGCCTCGACATCGACGATGTCGACCAGATAGTCGTGCTGATCGAGCGTCCGGCCTTCGAGCGTCAGCTCGACCCGGTAGTGATGGGAGTGCCAGCGATTCTCGTCGCCCCAATCGCCGCCCACCAGAAAGTGCTGGGCGACGAAGTCGCGAGCGACGACCAGGCTATGGATGCCGGTACTCACAAGGCGATCACTCACCTAGAGGCGCACTCACAGCGCTCCACCAGCCCAATCGTCAGCTGGCTGTTGGTCGTCGCCTTCGCGTGCGATCTCACCAATCAGAACCAGGCTCTCCCCGACCCAGCGGTAGCGCGTTCGCACGAGTCGCGGCAACGCGGCCCGCTGGGAGATACCGAGATCGCCAATCGCCGAAAGGCCGCCAACCAATACAGGTGCCACCGTCACAACGAGACGATCGACGGCGTCGGCGCGCAGAAACGAGGTAATGACCCGTCGACCGCCCTCGACCATCAAGCTCCGCAGCCCACGGTCGCCGAGGCAAACGAAAAGCGACGGCAGGTCGACCCAACCGGTCTCGGCGTCGGCAGGAAACCGCTCGACCACCGCTCCGCGCGCCTCGAGTGCTAGCTGCCTGTCACGCGGGGCGCCTAGGGTTGTGGCAATGAGCGGCGCCACCGCACCCTCGAGAAGCTGCGACTCGAGCGGCAAACGAAGCTGGCTGTCGAGCACCACGGGCTGAGGATCGTCGCCTCGCACCAGGCGAACGGTCAACCGAGGGTCGTCGGCAATGACGGTCTCGACGCCGACCAGAATCGCATCGTGGCGGGCACGCATGCTGTGTGTGAGCTCGAGCGCCTGCGATGAGCTCAGGGTCATCGCACTCCCGCGCCGGTTGGTGATCGAACCGTCGAGACTCTGGGCGTAGGTCAGGGTGACGGTCGGTCGGCCGACTGCGGCACCGTCGATGCCCACCAGAGTCGAGCTCGGCCCTGTGCTCTCGGCCGCCGAGGCATCGGGCGCGGCGCCGGGGGTACTGGCCACTCGCGCCGCGTTCGGAACCAGGGCGTCGAGCTCGAGCAGGTGCCGCATACGCTTGACCTTGGTCTCGAGGTAACCGGCGTTCTCCGGCGTCGCCGGAACTTCGAGGGCCACCCGCTCGACCTGCTCGAACCCCTCGGCAATCAGCCCTTCGACCTTGGTGGGGTTGTTCGTCATCAAGCGCACCGAGCCAACGCCGAGATCGAACAACATGTCGGCGGCCACCCCGTAGTGGCGCTCGTCGGCACGGTGGCCGAGCTCGAGGTTGGCCTCGACCGTGTCGTAGCCGGCATCCTGCAGGTTGTAGGCGCGCAGCTTCTCGAGCAGGCCAATGCCGCGACCTTCCTGGCGCAGGTAGAGGATGGCTCCGCGGCCCGCCTCGGCGACGCGCTTCATCGCCTGCTCGAGCTGCTTGCCGCAGTCGCAGCGCAGCGAACCCAGCACGTCGCCCGTGAAGCACTCCGAATGGATCCGCACCAGAACGTCCTGGCCAGCAATGTCGCCCATCACCAGCGCGAGGTGGTCTTTGTCGTCACCGGGTTGCCGGTAGAGGTGGAGCTCGAACTCCCCTTCCTCGGTTGGCAGGCGCGAGCTGGTCAAACGACGCGCAGCGGCACGCACGGCCTCAGCCTCGGTGATGGCGCTGGCGCTCGGACTCTTGGGTAGCTCGCGATCGGACATGGCAGTGCACACCGTGCCCGTGAATCAGCCCGAGCATCCGCGGACACCTTGGAGGTTTGCGGCGCGACGGCCTGGCGGGATCGAGCGACGGCAAGCAGCCAGTATATCGCTCGCCCGGGTCCGGAACCCGCCCGCGGAACGCCAACGCAGAGCGGCTCTGGGAGACGGCTTCTAGTTCGCGGCGCAGCCCGCGAGGCTCAGTACGACGGGCAAAGTGACGAGAACGACGAAGTAGAACGCCACGACCAGCGCCCAATAGAGGCGACTGTGGTGAGGGCGGGTGGCGGTTGAATCTGTCGTCGTCATGGTGGGGTCCCCTCCCAGCGGTGGAGCAACGGTCTCGATCAAAGAGACCTGAGGTCATCGGAGCGGCGGTCGGTGTCCGGGCCGCGGGAAGATTGTTTCGCCTGGATGTGGCGACAATGTGACGAAGTAGGGAAGAGCAATTTCTCTTGATCTGGAACTGGCTAACAATACATGGGTGGTCGAGTTCCCCATTCCCAGGTGGCCAGGGCAAACCTCGAGCAGACTCTGAGCGCCGCTTTCGTCGCCGAGCTCTACGAGCGCTCGAGCGATCAACAAACGGGCGCGCATCGACTCCTAACGTCGGTCGCAGCTGACCGAGTTACCCCGTACACGTGATGAGTACACGGAGTTAGACAGGCTCCTCCAGAGCCCGAGAGACACGGTAGGATTCGCGCATGGCATCAGACAGAAAAACCGTGGGAACTTCCCTCGGGTTCTTGGCGCTGCTTCTGGCCGTCGGCACCGTCGTGCTCTGGTTTCGACTGGCCCGGAACGTGGCGATCCCCGAGGACAGGACGGCCTTCGTCGCACTATGGGTGCTCGCCGCCGCCCTCGGCATCGCCGCCTTCATCAAGCGCACCCGCTGGTTCGGAGGGATCGCTGCGGTGCTCGGCATCGGGGTCGCTGCCTTCCTGGCGTTCACGGTGGCCATCAGCCGCCAGGATGTGGCGCCAAACGCCATCGAGGTCGGCGAGACGATCCCCCACTTCACCGCGCTGGACGATCGAGGCCAGCACTTCGACTCCGCAAGCCTCGACGGCAGGCGAGTCCTGCTCAAGTTCTTTCGCGCCCACTGGTGACCGTACTGTGTCGCCGAGTTACGGCGATGGGAAGAGCTTCGATCCGAGTTCGATCGGCTCGACGTCCAGGTAGTCACCGTCAGCACGGATCTCCCTGAGGAGATTGCCGAAAAGCGCAAACACCACGGCCTGCAGGCCATCATGCTCTCGGATCGAGATCTCAAGGTCACCGACGGGTTCGGACTCCGCAACCTGGGCCCACATTCTGGACCGCCGTCGGGCGCCGAGGCGTTGCCGGTCCCTACCACGCTTCTGATCGACAGCGACGGCAAGGTGCTCTGGATCGAGCATTCAGAAAACTACCAGCGGCGTTCAGGACCGGAGTTCGTCCTCGCCGCACTCAAGACTCACCTCGACTGAGCCTTTCTAGTGTCCTGGGTCACAAAACCACGACAAAGACCTCAGCCCCTTTCTAAAGCGAGTAGACCCAGATCGCCGGACCGCCGCCACCTCGGCGCCTCCACACAGCGTTATCTCGGTTGAGCCGGACAGGGCAGCCCTCCAAGGCTGACATGTGAACGTTCGAGATGCCGACAACAAAGGCACATCTGACAGTCTGCGACCTCCTCGAGTCGGGGCCTCTTCTGGTAGAGGTATTGTCAAATGTCGTTCTGAGTTGATCTAGGCGGCGGGTGGATGCCGCGCACAGTCGGGGTGGGTTTTGAGTCGAAGTCGTGGCGCATGACTACGCCTCGCCACCGACCCAACGTGTAGCCCGATTCACAAATGACCGTTGGTCAATGGCGAGGGTCATCCGCTGAGATTCGGCTCCCCTGCAGGAGGTCGGTGGTTCCGTGCGAAGGTCATGGCCCATCAACTGCGATATGTCCCCACCGACGCAAGCGGTTGGGGAGTCGTCGAAGGCGAATCGTCAACGGGTTCTTCCCGTTGGCGCCATCGTCACACCTACGCGAACTGCTCATCGGGATCATCGGTCGCGCGCAGCGAAAAACCGGAAGCCGGATCCACTCCCATCGGGGCATGTAGAGGCGGATGGTAGGGCGCACAGAGGCTCGACGCTTCGTCTTGCCCGGCTTTGCCGCCCTAAGACTTACCTCTACCGAACGCCTGTCGCGGACAGACCACGAGGCAAGGGAGTGTCTACTTGGCTTGGAGGTTGTCCACCATTTCAGCGCTGAGCAGCACCCGAACTCCGTAGCGTAAGAGTCCTGTGAAGTGCCGGCGGTTTTCGGTCACGACTGTGGTTGCGCCACTGAGCCTCGCGATCTCGGCGATGTGGACGTCGTAGATCCTCCCGCCGGCGACACCATCGGCGGCCGCTGACGAGAGAAACGTCTGCCGGTGTTCTTCGGGAAGGGCGTCCACCTCGAAGAGCGTCAAGAGCTGCTCCTCTACAAATCGCACTGCAATCTCAGGAGCGAGCCGATACTCCTCGGGGAGTCGGGTTGTCACAGAGTAGAACTCGAGGCAGCAGTGCCAAGCAGTTCGCGGTGCAGGCAGGGTTCCGTCCGCCACGGCATCGAGAAGCACAAGGGGCGCTTCCGACTGGCTCCCCAGATCGATCATTCCTGCGACAAGAACGCTGGTATCAAAAAAGACGCCAGTCAGTCGGGCCAACGGTCGCGCTCTTCCTCGATCAACTCGACGATGTCGACGGGCGGAAGCTCCTCGGAAGAACTTTGCGGCCTTGCAATGAGGCGTCCGTTCCGCTCGAAGAGCTCAGGTCCCGGAACCGCTCGTACCAGGCGCAGGCTGAAGCCCTCGAGACGGAACTCGATCTCGGTACCAGGACCGAAGCCTAGACGCTTCCTGAGTGGGGCAGGAATGACCAAGCGGCCTGCCTTGTCAATGGTAGCAGTCATGCCATGATAATACCATATAAAATGGAGGAGAGGCTTCCCGACCGGCCAGACCTCATCGCGCAGAGCCTTCTTTCCTGCTTAGAACCCAACGTTTGGAAGGCCGGAGCCTCCGAGAAGAGCGAGCAACGAGCGCCCGCGTGATCGGTGCCAGGCGAGAACGAATCGCCCACTCCTTCCTAACGAACCGCGAAGGCGACGACCGGTGTTTCCCTGGTCTGGCCGTCGGTCAGCAGAACACGAGCGTAGGTGTTGTGTTCGCCGCGGGTGGGTTGCCAGATGAAGTGGCGTTCACCGGGGCCTGTCTTACCTACGAGGTGATTGTCCACGTACCACTGGGTCAACGCGACGCCCTTGGCACTCGCAAGGCGCAGCGCGAAGGCTTCCAGTTCGTCGGGGATGCGGGGATCGAGCGCCAGGTGGAGGCCGGGGGTGGGGCTCTCCAGGCGAACGGCAGGGCGTTGGCGAGCGCTGGGGTGGGCGGCCCGTTGTGTCGTCGGCAGGGTGTCGGAGGCCGAACCGTGTACGGGGCAGGTGGCCTGTGGCTCGTGCCCGCGGCGGAACCACTCGTCGTGTCGCGGGCAGGTGAGAGCGGCGCGGGCGCCGGTGACTGAGCAGACAGCGTGTTGGACCAGCTGGGGGTCGAGGTTCAGCCGTTCGGGTTGCAAAGAGGCGCCGGCGCGCCGGGTCAGGGCGTCGAAGACTGAGCGCAGGGCGAGGGCCGGGCCGAAAGATCCTGAGACGTCAACGGTGGGACTGCGGTCGGCATTGCCCATCCAGACGCCAACGACATAGCGCGAATCAAAGCCCACTGCCCACGCGTCGCGATGATCGTTGGAAGTGCCGGTCTTGATGGCGGTCTGGCGACCGCGGTCGAGTACCGAGCCGCCGCCAAACTCGAGTTGGCGGGCCTTGGGGTCTGAGAGCATGTCACCAAGGAGGGTGGCGACCGCATACGGCATGACCCGCCGGGACTTCGCCTGGGCCGCTCTCTGTTCGTCTAGCGTTCGGATGAGCGGGCGCCACTCTCCACCGCGCGCGATGGCGGCGTAGGCGGTGACCAACTCTTCGAGGGTCACTTCGCCGTTCCCCAAAGCGAGACCTTCGCCGTAGTGCGAGGGGTCGCGATCGAGACTGGCGAAACCGAGGTGATGGAGGCGCTCGAGGAAAGCGTCGGTGCCAATGTGCTGGACGGCGCGCACAGCGGGTGTGTTGAGCGAGTTGGCGAGCGCTACTCTGAGGCGCACCGGGCCGTAGAAGGTGCGGCTGTAGTTTCTGAAACTGTGTTGCCCGTTTCCAACCGCTTCGACCAGGGGTGCGTCGTCGATGATGGTGGCCGCCGTCCACCCACGCTCCATGGCCATGCCGTAGACGAACGGTTTCAAGGTCGAGCCCGGCTGGCGCGGCACGGTCACTTTGTCGATGTGGCCCGCGTCGCGGTCACTTTGAAACCCGAATCCGTTGACCCAGGCCAGGACTTCGCCGCTCTGGTGATCGGCGACCAGCACTGCACCATCGCCAACCCGGCGTTCGGCGAGACGCTCGAGGTTGCGATCGAGAATCTCCCGCGCTTCGTGCTGCAGGTTTGCATCGAGGGTCGTACGAATGGTTCGCCCCGGCGCCGGGCCGGCCTGCTCGGGCAGTGCAGCGAGGAAGTGGCGCGCGTCGACGGGCGGTCGCGGCGCACGAACGCGCAGCGGGCGCTTCACAATCGCTTCTCTTTCTTCTGTGCTCAAGAGACCACGGCGCACCAGCTCGTCGGCGAGCCGCAGCACGGCGGGGCGTGCCGCCTTTGGATCGCGGTGGGGATCGAGGCGACTCGGCGAACGCACCAGGACTGCCAGGGTGAGGATCTCGCTCGGGCCGAGCGTTCCAAGCTCGCGGTCGAAGGTCTCGCGTGCCGCCTGCACCACCCCGCGGCGCCTACGCCCATAGGGAACCTGGTTGAGGTAGAAGGTCAGGATCTCCTCTTTCGTGAACCGTGCTTCGAGCGCTTGTGACTCGAAGCCTTCGACCCAGCGCGACCAGGGCGTGCGGGGCCGGGGCCGGTTGATTCGAATGACCTGTTCCGAGATCGTGCTGGCTCCACGCACTGCCCGAAGCGAGCGCGCGTTCAAAACGGCGGCATGCATGCGCGCCAGCCAGTCGACTCCTCCGTGGTTCCAGAAGCGCTTGTCCTCCGCCACAACAAAGGCGTCGCGCAACAGCGGCGGGACCTCTTCCCAGCTCAGTTGATTGTTCAGGTTGGGCCCGTCGCCGCGCTCCTCGGCGAGCACCACGCCGTTGCGATCGAGGTAGGTATCGGTCGCACCAACGGTCCACGGCGGCAAGCTATCGGGAATCGGCTGGAGGGCCTGCCTGGTCTTGATGATCAGACCAGTAGCGGCAAGGAGCGAGACGACGGCCGCCACGAACATCCAACGAAGCCAGGGTGCTGAAGGTAAAGAGCGCATTTAGGGCACCACCTCGTCAGCCGCGTCTTCCAGGTGCATGGGCACCACGAGACGGCCTGAACCGCTACGACCGAACACGTCCGGGTCGTACATCTCTTCGGCCTCGGCTGACAGCCACTGGAACTCGCCGCCGCTGATGACCTGCCCGACCCAGGCAAGGTGGTAGCGCCCCGGGCCGAGAAAGTCGGAGTAGAAATTGACCGCGTCGTGACCGAGCTCTCGATGGTAGAAGCCGGAATCGCTCGAACCGAACTCGCGCCAATCGCGATGGGCCCACCAGTGCGAACGCACTCCGAAGCCATCGCGCGCTTTGTCAGCGTCGACCTGCGAGGCGGTTTCCAGGTCGCGATTCACCGGCTCTATTCCACCGGGCACCGGGTCAGAGACAGCAACGAAGTTACGGGCCGTCGGCGCATCGATGAACAGGTCGACGCGCACCAACTCGCCCGCTCCTAGCTCCACCTTGCCGGCCAGCTGCTGCCATCGACCGTCACGCTGGACGTGAATCTCCCGCACCACCTCAATGCCGGCGTTGGCCGCGGTGTCGGCTGAGAGCTCCTTCGGAGCCCAGGTCAGGCGGGTGGCCAGGTAGCTCCGCCCGCTGCCTCGACGTTGTGCCTGGAGCTCGAATTCACGCCCGGGCAGGTCGGCATGCGCACCGAGATCGGAGGCGCCAACCACAAGCGATCGTGGTGTCGCCCGTTTGTCATGCAGCTCCAGCTTTCCCACCCGTCGCCCGTCGAGGCGCGTGGTCCACACGACGTCTGTGTCCGCGCTCTCGTAGACCGTGGCGAAGTCGCGCATGCCAGCGATACAGAAGACGTTCTCCTGGGTGTTCTGCCAGTGAAAGCGATCGTCGCGCGCCGCGGTGATCGAGCGCATCAGGCGGAAGCTGTCGTCGGCCGCATCGATCCCGGTCGGTGAACCGTCGCGTGAACGCACGAGAGCGCTCAGAATCGAGCATGACGTACGGGTCGAGGAGTAGTGCATGCGAGCCCAGGAACCTCCCAGGGCTTCGTCGAATTGCAGCTTGCCCGCGGTTCGATCAGACGATGCAAAGATCGAGTCGCGCAGCACCGTCACCAGGTCGTCGTGGCCCATCACGTCGGCTGCGATCAGGTAGTGCGCGCGACCGAAGAGGCTCATCTCATCGGCGCGCCGTTGCCAGCGTTCCAACTCGTCGGCGTCGAGGCGACCGCGCAGAGCCAGACCCGCCATCGCCACCGCCCGCGTCGAGAGTTGCATCCGCGGAACCCAGGAGTCGCCGAACGCTCGGTCGTTGCGCAGCAACCGATCGAGGTAGCTGTGCAGGCGCTTCTCGGCAGCCTGCGGAATCACGTAGCCGGCCTCTGCCAGCCACGCCAGCCCGAGCGCCGTGTAGGCACTGAGGTACGGTGAGACGTAGCGGTCTTCGGGCCGCCAGTAGGCCATGCCCCCGTTGGGCGCCTGGAAACTCGTCATGTCTGCGAGCACACGCTCGGCCAACTGCTCTGCCCCGTCCCACGCAAAGTCGGCGGGTAGGTAGTCCGCGAGCTCGATCGAGCGCGCCGCGCCGAGGGCGCGCGAAAGACGTTGCTCCCAGCAGTCGTGCGGATAGTCACGCAGGTAAGCGAGTGCACCGTCAACGGAACCCACCACCGAGGCCAGGGCTCTCACTTCGAGCTCGACGGTTTCGGGACGCAGGTTCAGAGGTAACCGCAGGTTCAGGGCGATGTCGTCTTCGGCACTCGTCTGCCAGCTGGCGGCGGTCTCGAAGAACTGAGCCGGCAGGACGTCGAGGGGAACCCGCAGGAGGTCGCGGTTCTCCTCGTTCGAGCGGTCGTGGGCGCGCACCGTCAGGTTCAGGGTGCCAGGCCTGTGAACACGCACCGGGAAGACGAGCGGAACCCGCTGGTAGGGCTCGGCCCGAACCGTTCGGCTCAGGGCTCCGGCACTCTCGCCGGGGCCTTCGACACTCGCACTCAGTACGAGCTCCCGCGTCTCGTCGGTGCGATTCATGACTGTGAACCGTGCTTCGAACAGGTCGCCTTCGCGCACCTGGTTGGGCAGCGCCGGTCGCAGCTCGATGGGCTGGTTGACCTTCAGGTTGCCTTCGCCGAGCCCGAAGCGATCGCTCGGCGTCGCCGCCATCGCAACGATGCGCCAACCGGTGAGGTTGTCGGGCAGCTCGAACTCGATGCGCGCTCGGCCATCGGCGTCGGTTTCGAGCGCCGGGTTCCAATAGATCATCGAGCGGAAGTCGGAACGGAGGGCGTCGGGGCCAAGCCCATCGCCGCCGGCGTTGGCACCCTTTTTCTCGAACTTCTGCATTCCGATCAGGCGTTTGATGAGGTTGTAGTTCTCGACGTCCAGGGGCGGCAACTCATAGAAGCCTCGATAGGGATCGAACGCACGGCGCCCACCCTGGATCAAGTCGAAGACCGCCTCGTCGAGCACCGCGACCGCCAGCTGGATCGGTTCGGAAACGACGCCTTCGTGCCGAGGCTTGGCGACGATGTTGGCAACCGCCATCTCCCGTGGACGCCAGGTCTCCTTCTCGGGCGTCACCTCGATTTCGATCTGCTTGTACGGATCGACGACTTCCATGCGCACATAGCCCATCCGGAACGCCGGCTTGCCGAGGTCAACCGTCGCGAAAGACTCGCCACGTTCGGCCGGCGGAACGTCGACCCTCGGCGAAGTGACCACTGCCGAAAAGTAGAAGCCCGGGCTCTGGTCCGGACCAACCTCGACTTCGACGACCTCGGTCGGGCCTGCCAGGACCTTCGTCCAGCTCCTCTGGACTCCGAGGCGCTCGACGGTGAAGAGAGCGCGCGCACCGGGGAAGGGATTGCGAATCAGAAAGCGTGCGGTCTCGCCTACCTCGATCGACGTCGATTCCACTTCGATCGGCAGCTCGTGACCAGGCGGCGAGCGCCAGAGAGCCGCGCCGGCGCCAATGCCCCACCGGCGCGTCGTCGAGCGATGCGTTCGCCCATCGGGGGCCTCGACCGAGGTGGTGATCTCATAGAGACCGGGTCGATCGGGGGTGAAGCGGCAGCGCCGGATACCGGTCTCGGCGGGCTGGTGGGATGGGTCGTCTGGACCACACCTCTCGACGGGAACCCAGTTGCTCTCGTATCTGGTGAGGTAGGCGTTCCCCGCGCCTTTGACCCGTGCCGCCTTGACTTCTTCGACCTGCACGGTCGTGGTGACTGAAGCGTTCGCGAGGACGGAATCGTTCGAGTCGAAGGCGACGGCTTCGGCCACTGCCTCTTGGCCCTTCTCGAGCAGCCAGCCCGGCACCCGCAAGCCAACCACCTGGCTTCGACCGCGATAGTGCGCGCTGGCCCGGGAGGCGATGGACTTGCCGCGGTCGTCGCGCACGCTCGCCTCAACCTCGATGCGCCCGTTGACCACCGCAGAATCGCTGACCTCGAACGAAGAGCTGGCGTCGCCTGAGGCGTCGAGCTCGAGGTCTTCCTGCAGAACGTCGCGCCGCCTGACCTTGCCGCCGTCGAAACGAAAGCCTGCGGCGACGGGGTGATCAATGCGAATCGGAGTCGGCACCAACGACGCGTTGAGTCGCGCTTTCGCGCCACCGTAGGGCCCACCAGAGTGCAAGCGCGCCGCTACATCGGCGGTCACTTCGTCGCCGGGCTCGAATCGATCGCCGCTCAACTCGGTCGTGACCCGGAAGGGCGAGGGGGTGAAGTCAGTAATCAGCACCCGGAGCGGCGAGAACCTGTAGCGATCGCTGCCGGTAAACGAGACTTCGAAGTCGTACCAACCCATGGCAGCGTTCTCGGGCACCGACCAGTCGCCCGCGAACGAGCCGAACGCATCGAGTGCGATGTCGCGGCGGGAGAAGGCTTCGTCGCCCTTGGGATCGAGAATGCGCAGGTCGTACTTGACGTCGCGCGGAGCCACGAGAGTCAGATTGGACTGGTCGCGCAACCAGATCTTCCACTGCACGAGACTGCCCGGACGGTAGACGCCCTGCGCGGTCGCGCCCCAGGAGGTCATGTGGCCGAACTGGCGGCGCCTGGTACTCGGGATCCAGCTGTTGTTGGGACCTCGCGCGTCGACCTCGAAGTCATAGATCGCCGGCACCAGGGCAAGCGAGCCTCTTCGTTCGACTCGAAACCAGAGCTGCGACTCATCGGCGTCGAAGTACCCGGTGCGGTCGAGCTCGGGGTCGACGACAGCGCTGCCAGGCAAGAGCGCAAGGCCCGAAGCGTCTGACACGCCGCGCGCAGCCAGCTTTTCCGGTACGTCGAGGTACCGGCCCCTCGCCCGATAGGCACTCACCACCGCACCCTCCACCGGCTGCCCGGTCGCCAGATCGGTGATCCACACCAGGGTGTTCTGGTGGCCGAGCTTTACGTGCACCTGGAACGGCGTCACCTGGGCAAAGAGTGGCCGTCGATGATCGAACGGTCGCGGCAAGACGTCCGCTGTGACCGCGCCGCTTTGACCACCCAACCAGCCGCGCACGTCGAGCGGCATGGCGTACGCGATGTCCTGCACCGGATCGACCGGCACATCCACCTCGAGCTCTTCGACCGCCTTCGCCGTCACCTTCCTGCCGGTGACGTCTACGCCGCTGAGATTCGTGACGTAGATCGGCGGGTGGGTCTGGGCTTCGAGTTCGAGCACCGCGATGGTGTTCGGCATCACCAGATCGGGGCGGCGATGATCGGTGGCGAAACGAAAGTCGATCGCTTCGGCAAGCGGGCGGCCGAACTCGTCATGGATCTTTCGCCGCGGCGCCCGCAGCCGGTAATCGGTGAACGCACGAAGACCCGGCGGCAGTCGCAACCGATACTCGCGGCCGCGTTGATGAAGTTGATCAAGCCGGCTGTAGGACCAGGTGTTCTCCCAGATGTCGATCTCATCGTTGCCGGCCGTGGGGTCGGGCTCGATGACCAGACCTCGGGCGAGCTCCTCTTTGACAACCGGTGAACTGAAACGCGCCCAGATCGTGCTCTGCGGGTCGCATGCCGAGGTCGAACCCGCCCCCACGTCCAGGTCTACGGACTGACCCTCGAGCCGGTCACAGGTCACCCCAAGGAAGCGAGGCTCGGGGAACGTCGCACCCGAGAGGCGCACCTCTTCTTTCTGCCCCAGCAGTGGCCCATGCGGTGAACGCAGCCCGGGCTCTTCACGCACGAAGATCGGGGTGTCTCCCTCGAGCTCGGCCGCCGGTTCGAGCCTGAAGTTGCGCCCGACCGACGGCACCTCACTGCCAGTCGCCCAGGGCACCGCCACCAGGGGAACCCGGGCGCCGCCAACCTGCAAGAAGACGTGCTCGGTGAGTGACTGGAGGAGAACATCTTGATCGGTGTAGACCACAAAGCTCGGAAGGTTCGGCGAGCGCCACTCGGCAAGGTGGACCGAACGAACCTGCGGCCGACTGGTGAAAAAGCTCTCGCTGACCGTTCGTAGGAGCGCCTTGCCGTCGAAGGTCTCGAATGGCGGTTCGATGCGCACCGTGTAGCGCGTCGCCGGCTGGAGTGCAGCGTCGCTGGGCAAGCGGCACGACAGGGTGCGTGGATCGGCGAAGCGCCACGCGCACGGAAGCGGAGGAGAGATCGAAACCGGCAGTTGGGAGTCATCACGGGCCATTTCCCCGAGTGGCACGACCGGACGGGAAAACTGGATGGTGATCTGCTTGCGCGCCTCGACCTCCTCGCCCCGGGGCGTGACCCGAACGACTCGCAACACATCGTCTGCCGTCTGACCATGCGCCGGCGCTCCGAGGCCGAGCGCCGAGAGCGCAATCGGGACAAGAACGAGGATCAGCAGATAGAAGATGCCGACCACCAACCAGTAGCGATGAATCTGATGTGACCTGGTGGGCCGAGTGGCGTTCTGTTCTTTGGACATGACGGAATCCTGAAGTGGGCAGGGGCGCCTCGAGCTTCGCCCGCGAGAATGTCCGCCGACCGTGAGGTTGCAGGTACGGCGGGTACCTGACGATGAGATCGCACGGCAATCGCAACGAAGTGACCGAGGCCGGGCAATTGGGAGGCAGATTGTGGCGAGAGGGTGACGAGCGAGGAGAGAGGCGAGGTGGCCGCGTCGAACGAATCGGCCGAACGTCCCGATTCTTTCGCCTCGAAGCTGGTCAAACAACTCGCGGAGGTGGGCGCAGATAGCGTCGAGCCCGGATCTCGCACCGTTGCTATGCTGCGGCCATCATTTGATCCTGCGGAGTTCGAGCACCATGCGCACCCCGGCAAGTCGGTCTGATCTCGGTAAGTCCCTGACCGCAAAGAATTTCCTTGTTTGCTTCGCAGTTGGCCTGGCTGCGTTCTCCGGCGTTTCGCTGCCCACTGATGCGATGCAACCAGGCGAGCCGACGGTGATCGACACGATGGACTTCACCACCATCGACGACGAAGCTGTCCTCGAAATCCGTGCCGGCGGCCCGCTGCTCTACAGCCACTACCGCAACCCGTCCAACGACTGGGTAGTCGAGCTGGCCAACTGTGTACCCGGTGAAGAGCTCAGCGATGTGGACGTCCAGTCCGGCCTGATCGAGTCGGTCAAGATCTCGAGCGAACGCCTCGGCCGGGGACGACCCTTGACCACGCTCACCGTCGCGACCCGCACCGCGAGCGTCGCCAGCCTGGTCAATCAAGACGACACCCTGACTGTGACGTTCCGCCCCAGCGATCGTGGTTCGGTCTACGCCAGCGAGCCCGCGGAACTCGCCTCGGCATCTGCACCCGACCAACCGGCCCTTACCGAGCCCGGAACCCAGCCGGTTGCCGAAGTGGCAACGCCAGCTGTGGTGGGTGGCGAAGAGACCGAACCACGTGCCCTCGAGACCGGTACCGTCGAACTGGTGCCCGTTGACTCGACGCGCTCGGAGCCGGGACCGGCGCTCGAGAACCCTGGTCCGCTCGACAGCACCGCCCCCGGAGAACCAGCTGGGACGACAACAACACGCATCCCGCAGCAAACCGCCCCGCGCCAGGCGCGCGTCGCGCTCACTGGCGCCAGCAGCCCCGTAGCCGGGCCACCAGCAGACGGCGCGGCCGCCAGAAGCCTCAGGGACGTCGAGATCGAGGGCACCGGGGCCTCGGCGAGTTTTCACCTCGAGGCCGACGGTGAACCCGAATGGAAGAGCTTCTTTCTAGCCGACCCGCCCCGCTTCGTGCTCGACATCGATGGCGCCAGCAATGACGTGCGCCGCGGCACGGTCGACGCCCGCACTCCCTGGGTCGAGCGCGTGCGAATCGGCCAGTTCCAGACCAGTCCGTTCCCGATCACCCGGGTGGTTTTCGACCTGCGCGAGAAGCGCGCACCGTACCTCACTCGCCGCGGAAACGTGTTGGTTGTCTCCTTCGGCGAACCGTTCACCAGCGACGTCACCGCGACCCCCGACATCACGACAACCACCACGACGACGGTTCCCCGAGGCCCTACCGATCCCGCCAGCGTGGTGCGCGCCTACATCGACGCCTTCAATCGCGCCAGCGTCGACGACATCTTGTTGACCGTGACCCAGGACATTCAGTGGTTCTCGGTCATCGAGAACCGCCTGCTACTCGAAGCGGAAGGCACCGAAGACCTGTCGCGCTCGCTGCGAGCCTACTTCGCGAGCTTTACTGCCCGGTCCGAGATCGAAGACCTGATCGTCAACGGACGCTACGTCTCGATGCGTGAGCGGGTGCGCTGGAACGCGACAGATGGCACGCCACATACACAGGCTTCCCTGGTGGTTTTCGAGATCGAGGGCGATCGCATCTCGCGAACCTGGTACTACCCTTCGCAACCCTGAGCCTTCGCGTAGCCCTTCGCCCCCGCCGGGGTGCACGCTCTTGACAAGGCGAACCCATCGGGTGTATATACACGCACATGCCTTCTGATACGACTCCTCGACTGCGCGCCCAACAAGCAACCTACGCCAGCGAACACTGTGTTTGCTTTCATTCGCGGCGCGCCAGTCGACTGCTCACTCAGCTTTACGATGAGGCGTTGCGGCCGTCGGGCCTACGCGCAACCCAGTTCACTCTCCTGCTCGCGATCCGCAAGAACGCCCCGGTCGCAGTGCGCGAGCTCGCGGACCTCCTGGCGATGGATCGCACGACTCTCAGTAGGAACCTCAAGCCGCTCGACCAAGAGGGCCTGGTCACCAGTAGACCGGGAGAAGACCGCCGTGTGCGCGAGGTCAGGCTCAGCCCCCTCGGCCATGAGACGCTCAAGGAAGCGTTTCCACTGTGGAAGGCGGCGCAGGCCAAGACCAGGGCAAGCCTTGGCGCAGATGGCCTTCTGAGCCTGCTGGATGAGCTCAAGGAGAGCGTCAACCTGCTCCAGGAGTAAGACGATTTCGCTGTGACCTGAAACCTTCGTCACCGAAAGGTGTATATACACTCGAATGTGACGCTTCAGACAAAGAGAGGAACCAAGCAGATGCAACACCCAGCCACCATCCTGGTCACCGGAGCGTCATCCGGAATCGGCCGCGCCACCGCCGTTCGACTCGCCAACGCAGGCCACCGCGTTTTCGGTACCAGCAGACAACCCGACAGCCCCAAAGCAGGGGTCCAAGAAGAAGAGGCCGGCGCTCTCGACAAGGTCGAGATGCTCAGGCTCGACGTACACTCGCTCGACTCGGTCGCCCAGCTGGCGGCCGAACTGCGCCGCCGCAGCGACCGCCTCGATGCAGTGATCAACAATGCTGGCGTTGGCCTCTTCGGCGCCCTCGAGGAGGCGTCCACCGAAGATGCGCGACGGGTTTTCGAAACCAACTACTTCGGCACCGTGCGCGTCATCGACACTCTCCTGCCCCGGCTTCGCCATCAGCGTGAGGGTCACATCATCAACGTCGGGAGCGCGCTCGGCACTGTTGCCGCACCGTTCTTGGGCCACTACTCCGCCAGCAAGGCAGCGCTTGCTCGCTACTCAGAGGCCTTGCGCCAAGAGATCGCACCGCTCGGCATTGCCGTGAGTCTGGTCGAACCGGGCTTCGTGCGCACCTCCTTCCAGGCCGCCGCCAGGAGACCACGGACCGTTCTCTCGGCCTACTCACCATGGCGCGGTCAGGCGCTCGAAGCCGCGTTCCAACATGGCCACAGGGCGCCCGGACCTGAACACGTCGCCGCAACCATTGAGCGCGCCCTCCGGAGCCGGCGGCCACGCTTTCTCTATCGCGCCGGTCAAGGCTCGCACGCGCTGGGAGCCCTTTCCCGCTTCGCCCCCGGGCGGCTCGCCGAGATTGTGGTTCGCAAACTCTTTCAGCTCGACGCGGCTTCATCGGTTGCTCAGCCGGCATCGGAGCGGCAACAGGTCTAGCAAATAGGTGTATCTACATTCAACTCGCCACCCCCTAAACAACACACGCCCCCTAAGGAGGTACCTCAATGAAACCCATTCGCAAACCGCAACGTGGACTCGCGCCGGCCATTCTGTTGGTCATCCTACTCGCCGTTCTCCTACCGCAGCTTTCGAAAGGACAGCTCCCCGAGCCGGCCTTCGAGCTCGACCTCGAGCGCACCGCCATCGTGATTACCGACCCCCAAAACGACTTCCTCAGCCCTGAGGGAGTGACCTGGGGTGTGGTCGGCAAGAGCGTGACCGAGAATAGAACCGTCCAGAACATCGAGACGCTTTTCAGGCAGGCGCAGAAGGCAGAGCTGCCGGTTTTCGTCTCGCCGCACTACTACTACCCGACCGACAAGGGCTGGCAGTTCGAAGGCGCGCTCGAGACCCTGATGCACGGGATCGGTATGTTCGACCGTCATTCGCCCCTCAGTCTGGAAGGCTTCGAAGACTCGGGAGCCGACTGGCTGGCGCGCTACAAGCCCTTCATTGAACACTCCGGAACCGTCGTGACCTCCCCCCACAAGGTCTACGGCCCGGAAACCAACGACCTGGTGCTGCAGTTGCGCAAGCGCGGCATCGACAAGGTCCTCCTGGCCGGCATGTCGGCCAACCTCTGCGTCGAAGCGCACCTCCGCGAGCTTCTCGAGCAGGGCTTCGAGGTCGTTGTCGTGCGCGACGCGACGGCCGCGGCGAAGGTCAAGGAGGGCGACGGCTACGAAGCCGCGCTGGTCAACTTCCGCTACCTCGCCAACGGCGTCTGGACGACCAGCGAAACAGTTGCACGACTGGAGAAGGCAACGTCGTAACGGCAAACGAGTCGTCTAGTACCCCGTACCATTGAAACGGATAGTGGCTGAGCGGATGATCGTGCTCGAGATCAAGGCGTCACGACGCAGGCATATTGGTGATCTGTCGAGGAGTGACAACACAGAGATCGAGCGCGAGGACCGCGCAGACGCTGTGCGTTTCAATGGTACGGGTACTAGTCCCCGCTCTCCCACGCTCGCCCGCACTTCATACGGTAAGAAAGTCTACAACTTTGTATACTTTCTTGCGTTATGAAATCTCTCACCGATGCACGACTGGTGACATCGATTTCTGTTGATCAGCGCGGGGTTTTCTCCACCGACGACCTACGGACTGTACTGGCTGATCGGCACCGACCGTCTTTCGCTCGTCGGGTCGACCGCTTGCTCGACGCGGGGGTGCTGCGGCGATTCGCCCGAGGCTGGTACATCGCGGAGGAGTTCGACCTTCCTACCCTTTCGCAGCGCCTGGCACCGTCTTCGTGCATCAGTTTCGGCAACGTCCTCGCCGACCACCTGTTGATCGGCACAAGGCCGGAGCGGCAGGTCATGGCAGTGCGCGCTGGGCGCGGTCGCACCTACAAAGCCAAGGGATTCGAGATCGTGCACCTCGGCCTGGCCGAGAGCCTCTTCTTCGCAATCGAGGTCCGAGATGGCGTTCGATATGCCGAACCGGAAAAGGCAGTGGTCGACACGTTCTACTACCACCTCCGAGGCCAACGTTACGTCTTCGACCCCTTTTCGGACATCGACGTTTCACGGCTCGATCGCAGGCGCCTCGAGCGGTACCTGGGGCGATACCGCAACCCGAAGTTCAGAAGCTTCGTTCGCAACTGGTTGGAGGGGGTATGAAGCAGCCAACCCGGCCGGCCACTGCTGACGGCCTCTTCCTGTGGGTGATGCATCGCTTCGCAGAAGAGTTTGATCACCAGGCAATGCTGAAAGGTGGCATGGCGCTGCGGCTTCTCGAAAGCCCTCGCTCGACGACTGACATTGAATACGTTTTCGTACCCCGCGACTCGAAACGTGAGGTCGGAACGCTCGTCGAGAGGGTTCTCGCCGGGCTTGACGAAGCACGAGTTGAAGTGGCGGTGCACTCAAAGATGGTTCGTGCCACCGTTCATCTCGACGAAGCCGCAATCCAGGTCGAGGCGACCGTGGCACCCGAGTGTCCCTCTCTTCCCATGGCAACGGGAGAGTTCGCGCGTTCACTCGGGCACCCCTCTCAGGTCGTACCGGTGATGCACTTTGACCTCGCCCTGGCCGACAAGCTGGCGGCCTGGAACGAGCGACGCCTCCTGCGAGACCTCTATGACGTCTATTTCCTGGCGGCGCGGCTCGGAGCGCACCCCGATCTCGACCGGCTGGATCGACGCCTTGGGAAGGTCGAGTCGCGCATTCCCGAGTTGCGCCAGCGCAAACGTATGTCGCGCGCCGACCTGGCTGCCGAACTCCACGCCACCCTCTTGCGACTCGACGACGAGCGGGTAGCAAGAGGACTCGGGCCACTTCTCCCGCCGGCAGACATGGCCGGACTCGCGGTTCGAATCCGTGCGGCGGTGAGTGGTGTGGCCGAGGTCCTCGCCGCTGGTGACAGCACCAAGACGTCTTGACGGGACCCGAATCGGTCACCTCCTGACCCCGTACACTTCGCACCCACCTTCCCAGGAGTCGCCATGTTGCAGTCCGAGGTTGCACCTCTCCGGCGCGTGTTGATGAAACACGCCCGCGATGCGTTCGTTGGTTCCGACCGGGTCGCCGAACAATGGGAGCCGCTTGGCTACCCGGCGCCGCCCGACTACGAGGCAGCGTGCCGCGAGTCAGACGCGCTGGCGGAGTTATTCGAGAGTCTCGGCACAGAGATCACCTGGATGCCTGCGGCAGACCGTGGGCTCGACTCGATCTATGTTCGCGACGCTTCGATCACAAGTGACGCCGGCGCCATTCTCTGCCGCATGGGAAAGGGAGCACGCGCCGCGGAACCGGCGGCGGCCGAGGAACAGTTCGCCGCGCTCGACGTAGAGGTCCTCGGCGCGATCGAAGAACCGGGCACCCTCGAGGGCGGCGACGTCGCCTGGCTCGATCCGCAGACCCTGGCCGTTGGACTCGGCTACCGAACGAACATCTCCGGCATCGAGCAACTCAGCGCTCTCCTCGCGCCCGACGTGGAAGTGATCACGGTTTCCCTGCCCCACTGGAAGGGCGCCGAAGACGTCTTTCACCTGATGTCGATGCTGAGTCCGCTGGCGGATGACCTTCTACTGGTCTACTCCCCACTGCTGCCGGTTCCCTTTCGTTCCGACCTCCTGGACGCCGGCTTCGAGCTGGTCGAGGTGCCCAACGAAGAGTTCGAAATGGGCTGCAACGTTCTGGCGACAGCGCCGCGCGTGGCGGTGGCGCTCGAGGGCTTTCCCGAAACCAGGCGGCGTATGGAGGATGCGGGCGTCGAGGTCCACACCTACGGGGGCAAGAACATCAGCGCTCTCGGGGCGGGCGGGCCGACATGCTTGACGAGACCGCTCGAGCGCGGTTGATCAGTCGTCGGGAAACTGGCGCGCCGAGATCAGGTTGACGAACAACCGGTAGGCCCCAGGAACGCCGGCCGGCAATTCGCGGAAGAACGAGTAGCCGGTGTAGATGTAGATACCCTTCCCGTGTTCCGCTACCAGAAGACCGCCGGTGCGATCAGGCTCACCCGGGTCGTGCGATGCGAGCAACGGTTGGTAGCGCTCGTCCCACTCGTCGGGGAAGTAGAGACCGCGCTCCTGAACCCAGCCCTCGAAGTCGTCCTGGGTGATGCGGTTGGGTGAGGAGAGGACGGGATGGTCGGGATCGAGAAGCTCGACCGGCGCGTCTTCGACCGACACGCGATCGCGCGACACACGGAACGGAAAGGGGCCGATGCCGCTGGGGCCTCCACCCCTACGCGATGCGGTGTTGTACTGCACCACCAGGGTGCCACCGGCCTTGACGTAGTCGAGCAGGCGCTGGTTGTACTGACGCGTCGCGGGGCGCGCGTTGTAGGCCCGGACCCCGACCGCGATCGCGTCGTAGATGCCCAGGTCGCCAGACGCGAGATCGTCGTCGCTTAAGAGCGTGACCTCGTAGCCCACCTGCCGCAACGCATCTGGCACTTCGTCTCCCGCTCCCATCACATAGCCAATGCGCTGGCCGCGCCGGGCCAGCTGCATGCGTACGAGGCGCGCATCAGCCAGCGGCAGGAGAGTCTGTACAGGAATGTGACGGTGCTCGATGCGCAGCACCTCGGCGCTGTAGCCTCGGCCACTTCCTTCGGCGAGCGCGGCCACCGCTGTCATCTCGCCTATCGAGGAGCCCTCTGGCGGCTCGACCTGGAATTCGAGGCGCGCTTCGGTGCCGGGCTCGAGGGCGAACGGTGCGCTCTCGGGCGTCACCATCCAGCCGCTTGGAACCTGCAGGCGAACGTCGCCACGCGCGGCTTCGCCGATCGTTCCAACCACCACCGACACGCTCCGCGGCTGCCCGTCGCCAAAGACCAACACCGCGTCCTCGATGCGCACCGAAACCGGCGGCACGACATCAAACGTTCGATAGAGCTCGCCCTCGACTCGGTCGCTCCAGCGATAGAGCAACGGAACATCGAAGCTGAGCGGCCTTTTGGCCACCAACAGATCGAAGCGCGCCACATTCGACAACCATTCCGGCCAACCAATCTGTTGCGGATCAGAGACCGCAAAGCGACCGAAGGTGCCCGGCTCGCGCAGCCAGTACGGTTCAGTTGTCAGAGCGCCCGCAGGCACCCGCACTTCGGTCTCCGAGACCCACGGTTCGTTAAAGGCCAGCGTCTCCCCTACTTCGACCGTCTCGGCAAAAGGCAACTCGACCCCTAGAACCTCGACCTCGACGGGCGACCGGTTGACTGCCGTAGCCGTCAAAGTCACCGAACCACCCGCGGACGCGCTCGCACGATCCGTCGTCACCTCGAGCCAGAGACCCATCGCGCCCCGGATCACCTCGCGAAGCGCTCCTTGCTTGAACTCCAGCCACGCAGATTTGGTGCCCGAGCGGGCACGCAGCGCGGTCAGGCGTTCGTCTGCCTCGAGCAGCAGGGGGACGATCCCCGAAGGTTCGTTGGGGTCGAACTCATCGAGAGCCTGCTCGATCACCGTCCCGATGTCTTCTCCACCTCCAATTCGCGCCCACGAGGTGTCGACGCCCTCGAAGAGATCGTCTTTGGACTCATCACCCAGACGATGTTCGAGGGTGCTCACCGTGGTGCCACGGCGCCCCTCACTGCCGAACCCCTGGCTCTTATGCATGCTGCGACTCGTGGCTGCAATCTCGGTGAAGGACCGACCAAGCACCGGGCTGTAGCTGCCCAGGTCGACCGTGATGCCATCGCTGGCCTGTGACCCACCGAAGAAGCGTGACTGATCCCAGAGCAAGCGCTTCGCCTGCCAGGGCGCCAGCTTTTCGGGCCCTTCGAAGTGCTCGACGAAGCGCGCTGGATCGGCCGCGGCCTCGAACGCTTCGGCCGCTAGCACCGCCGAGGCTGTGTGTTGCCCATGCCGACCCCGGCCATCGCCCGGGAAGCGCATGATGATCACATCAGGCTGGAAACGGCGTACCACGCGCACGACATCGCCCAGTACGGCCTCGTGACCCCAGACCTCGAGCGTCTCGTCGACCGACTTGGTGTAGCCGAAGTCGATGGCGCGGGTGAACCACTGCTCTGCGCCGTCGCGATGGCGCGCCTCGAGCAACTCTTGGGTGCGGATGACCCCCAACTGCTCGGCGAGCTCGGTTCCGATCAGGTTCTGCCCACCGTCGCCACGGGTGATCGAGAGGTACGCCGCGCGCACCAGCATGCCCTGCGCCAGGTAGGCAAGGAGCGCCGTGTTCTCGTCGTCGGGATGGGCGGCGACGTAGAGCACGCTGCCGAGCATGGTGAGTTTTTCGAGCTCGAGACGAAGCTCTGCAGCATCAGGGTTGGAAGGCGCAACGACCGCCATCGCCGACGAAGCGAGGAGGGATATTGCGAAGAAAATCGCCACCCACAAGCAGTGGAGGGATACCCGGTGGTTCATCAGTCGTCTCTCTCGAACGTTTCGCCGAGCCGGTCGTCGGCTCGAACCGGCGACAAGAGTACGCGATCCTGGGGCGCCTGGATCTTGGATAGTGACCGCACCCCTGCAGGGATGCGGCCACCCGTTGCTCACGCCCGCCGTCAGGCAGCTTCGGTCCAGGGCGGCAGGAACCCGGCGAACTGCTCGTTGACCTCGACCTGGGCGATATGGTTCGCATAGTTCGTCAAGGTCTTGACCGCAACACCGAGGATCACCTCGAGGACGTCACCTTCGTCGAACCCGGCGGCGGCGAAGCGTTCGAGCTCCCCCGCAGCAGGCCGGCCCCGCGTCTGGGCAATGGAGGTTGCAAACTGTCGGAGGGCCTCGAGGCGCGCGTCAGACAGTGAGCCACCGTTTTGCAGTCGGTCGATCTGCTCGCGCTCGAGCCCCAGACCACTTGCCACCATGCTGTGAGCCGCTGTGCAGTACTCGCAACGGTTGTAGACCGAAACCGCGAGCAGGACGACCTGTCGTTCGATCGGGTTGAGTTTCAGATTTGGCCCGTCGTACGAGCCGAGTAGAGCGAGCAAGCCCTCGAGGGCACCTGGCGAGGTGGCAAAGACTCCGGCCAGGTTGGGAACGAAGCCGTACTTTTCGGCAATCGCTCCAAGCGCATCGCTAGAGGCTGCCGGGGCGCTTTCGACGGTGTGCGTTTCGAATCTCATGGGTTCTCTTCCTTTCGCTTTCGCTGATATTGGACGATAGTGTCCAGAAGTCGACTATAGGCAATTCTGGACACATGTGTCAATATTGGTGTTCGAAGAACCTGGGAGCAAGACTGGAACAAGCAATGTCTCGAGCTGGCAACAAGGAAGCGGAGCGACCCGAAGCCCCCGGGCCTGGGCGACCCGCCACCTTCGATCGTGAGGAGGCGGTCGAGAAGGCGATGCATCTTTTGTGGCTGAAGGGGCTGCCGGCGGTCTCGGCGAGCGAGCTGGCCGATGCCATGGCGATTCAGCGATCGAGCTTCTACAACAGCTTCAAGAGTCGTCAGGCCGTCTTTCGTGAGGCTCTCGACCGTTTCGCGCGTGAGGCGCCTGACGCTCCACTCGATGATCTGGCACCGGGCGATCGAGCGACCGAGGTCCTGGTGCGCGTCTTTCGGAAGGTAGTTGCCGTACGCGCCGCCGATCCACTCGGGCGAGGCTGTCTGGTTTGCAGCAGCGTCAACGCCCTGGTTGGGGTAGACGACGAGCTTGGCAGCCTGCTCGCAGAGGCCATTCAGAAGCGAATCGCCTCGCTCGAGAGGCTGCTGCGACAGGCGGTTTCCCAGGAGGCCCTCCCCCAATCCACCGATCCGAAGACCCGTGCAGTCGAGATCGTCGCCTTCCTCATGGGACTCAACAGCCTATCCAAGGTCGTTCGCGACGAAGAGACGCTGTGGCGGTCGTGCCGCGGCTTCCTGGCGGGCCTCGGAATCGACGACAACACCCTGCAACTCGGCGACTGAGACACAGACAGCGGGCGGCCCCACCAGATGGGGGTCCTGGCGCCGTCGACCCATGGCCCAGGTGGTGTTGGTGTTCGAAGCCGGCACCGTATCGCGGGCTATGAAGCGGCCATCTGAGATCAGGTCGGTCGACGCGAATGGACGGGCCGGGCGGACCGTAGGTGACATGATGGCGATATCAATATGATATCATTTCGATATCATAGCCGCCAGAGAATAGGAGACAAGCCATGACGGAAGAAAAGGTCTACAAGCCCATCAAAGGCTGGATCCCGCTTGCCATCTGCATCGCGCTCATCATCGGGCCGGTCGCATACCTGATTCCCGCTGGCATCCAGGGCGAAGTCAGCCTGCGAGTACTGTTCCTCGTCTGCATTCCTTGCCTCTTGCTCGCGCTCCTCGGCTTCTTCGGCTTCATGGCGATTCAGCCCAATCAGGCGCGCGTGCTGCTCTTGTTCGGCAACTACCGTGGCTCGGCGCGCGACTCGGGCTTCTACTGGGTCAACCCCTTTTTCTCGAAGAAGAAAGTTTCGCTGCGCATCCGCAACTTCGAAACCGGCTCGTCTGAAACGGCCGAAGTCAAAGACTCCGCCGGCAAGGTCCTCAAGGCCAAGGGGCGCACCGCCAGCCGGCCATCGAAGGTCAACGATCGCGACGGCAATCCCGTCGACATCTCGGCGGTCGTCGTGTGGCGGGTGGTCAACACTGCCGAAGCGATGTTCGAGGTCGACGACTACGAGCACTTCGTCTCGGTGCAGTCGGAAGCGGCGCTGCGCAACCTGGCGAGCCGTCACCCCTACGACAGTGAAGACCACGAGGTCTCGCTGCGTGGCAGCACCACCGAGATCGGCGATCAGCTGCGCAGCGACATTCAGGACCGGCTCGACAAGGCGGGCGTCGAAGTGATCGAGGCACGCATCAGCCACCTGGCGTATGCCGCTGAAATCGCCGCCGCAATGCTCCAGCGCCAGCAGGCTCACGCGGTCGTCGCTGCGCGCACCAAGATCGTCGAAGGCGCGGTGGGCATGGTGCAGATGGCACTCGACCAATTGAAGGAAGAAGACATCGTCGAGCTCGACGACGAACGCCGCGCAGCAATGGTGTCGAACCTCCTGGTCGTCCTGTGCAGCGACCGCCACACCCAACCGGTGGTCAACACCGGCACTCTCTACCAATAGGCATCGCCTGAGGGGCCTCTCCCTTGCCTCGCGAGTCGTTTCTTCTGCGCACGGATCCCAAGCTGCTCGACGCCCTCAAGCGTTGGGCAGCTGACGAGCTGCGGAGCTCCAACGCCCAGCTCGAGTTCGTACTGCGCGACGCACTCAGGAAGGCCGGCCGCCTGCCGCAGGACAGGCCGGCCTCGAAAGGCGACCCGGGTGCCACTTCAGGGTGAGACGGCCCGGGCAATGCCCGGGCAATGGCCGGGCAATCGACTGGGGTGGTTCTGGGAATGTTCGGAAAACTCGGAAGCCCGCCCTCTACCGCCCCGGCCATCCGATCGGTTCGTTCTTCTCGCCCTTCTTCTGGAAGGCGTCCGAGCCGGCCTTGCGGTCCTCGGAGTTCATCACCCGGGTCTGCACGATATCGGTGATTTGATCGACGGCGTGATAGTCGAGCGAACTGGCCCGCACCATCGACTCCTTCATTCCCTGCACCGCCATCGGGCTCAGCTCGCAGATGCGCTCTGCCGCCTTCTCGGCCTCGGCCATCACCTGGTCGGCCGGTACTACCTTGTTTACCATTCCCACCTGATAGGCGCGCTCGGCCGACACACGCTCGGCCTGGAGGAGTAGCTCCGAGGCGATCGCCCAGGGCATGATGCGCGGAAACCAGCCGCAAGGGATCGTGGCAATCCCCCACTGCGGCTCCGGCAACCAGAACGACACGTCGTCGGCAGCAATGCGAATGTCGGTATCGAGCGCGATCCACATGCCGTAGCCCACAACGTGGCTGTGCATTGCCGCGATGATCGGTTTGTAGACACGCTGGGTCTGGGTGATGTCGGGAAACGAAGACGGATAGACGTAGTTCTCGGGCGCACCGCCGGTGAGGTCTGCGCCGGCGCTGAAACAACGCCCGTTGCCGGAGAGGATCGCAACCCGAAGATTCGGGTCGTCGCGAAAGTCCGCCCATGCTCGCCCGAGATCCTCGTGCATCTGCGCGTTCATCGCGTTGAGCTTCTTGGGGCGGTTCAGACGCACGTAAGCGACCGCGCCCTTCTTTTCGTATTCGACGGTTTCGAGCTGCATTGTCCTCTCCTGGCGTTGGGTGGTGAACTCCAGCTTACGCCGAGTGGCTCTGGACCCAGGAGAGGACGGTACTACTCGGGCCGTGATGACGACCAGGCGTCGTGACCGCCAGTTTCGAACCCGTCCGAGAACACCGTCGAGTACGCCAGGAGATGCAGCTCGAAGCCGATCTCAGGTGATGTCATTCCCACCAAGAAACCCTTGGCACTGAGGCCTCCGAGGTAATTAGGGCTCATCGTTCCGGACAACTCGTAGGTTCCCATGTCGTTGATGCCGACGAGCGGATCATAGGAAAGGAACTGAACGCTCTCGGAGGTGGCGCCTGGCCGCCTGATGGCGACCAGGCGCTTGCCTTCATACCTGCCTTCCGGTGCGAACCACGGAATCTCTAGTGGATAGGAGCGCATCCCGCAACCCTCGCATGCGTCCGTCACGCCGACGGTCATTCCCGAGTCGTGCTGATACCGATACAACCGGGAACCTTCGCCGATGTCTGTCCACAGCCAAAGCTGTTCGGGCGATTGGCCTGCCGCCCAGAGATTGGGGCCGTGGCAAGGGTGCTCCGAGCAGCTCAGTACGAGTCTCGTCCCCACAGCCGTTCCGTCCGAAACATAGACGTTCTTGAACCGGAAGTAACCGTTTGGCTCAACCAACACCATCAACTCATCACCCAGGTAGTAGCCATACGCGTTCTCGTCCGGGTCGTTCCACTCAAAAAGCGTAGTCGTCTCTCCCGTCTCCAGGTCCAGGGCATCAAAACGGCTCGTAATGCCATCCCAGAGCCTGGCAACGGCCCAACCATCGAAGACGTGGGTCGTCTCGAGTGGAACCTCACCGAGAAACTCATCGAGGAGCGCGAAGTCGGTTCGAAAGAGCCGGCAGTTTCCCTCCGCCGCCTCGGCGGTCGTGCAGTAGTGGCGCGTCGTTTCCGTTCCCCGAAAGAAGCGGTGAAAGCCGTCGCCCGGCCCCATCCACACCGTCGTGCCAGCAGCCGAACCGTCTCCGTAAATCAGACTAAAGCCGCCCTCTTCCTCAACACGCCAGAAGAGAAACCCCCCGTTCACGAGGCCGTTACGTGCCGGAAAAATCTGCGTCCCTGGGGGGTCAATCTCCATCGGAGCAGTACCGGAAGGGCTCCCGTCACTCATCCAGTACGTGTTGTCGCCAACACCCCTTTCGAGGAAGACAAAGGAGTCGCCCGCTCCGAATCCATCCTTGACACTAAAGTTCCCAGTGCGACCGACGACTTTACGCGTGCCGGCTCTCGTACCATCCGACGCCCAGACCTCGGCGCCCTCGTCCCGGGCGACAAGCCAGAAGAGATGCGTCGAACTGCTGCGAACGTACAGCTCGTTGCTCCAGAAAGGACCGAGGCGAAACGTTCCCTCAGGCGTGCCATCGGTGCGCCACACTCCAAAGGGCTCCCCTCCGCCGAAAAAGGCCACTCCATTGAGCCAAGGAACCGCTGAGTACGGCAAGAGACCGTTCTCCATGCCAGACGATAGGTCGAGTAGCACCTGAGGCGGTAGCAACCTCGTTGGAGGCCCACTCCCCTGGGCCGGAGCGTCGAAGGCAACACAGGCCAGAGCGAGCAGGAGAACAGTCGGCCGGAGCTGCAGAGAGAGCATCTCCCATTCTATCGTGCCTTGTCGTCACCTCTCACCGGGCTGTGCGCCAATCTGCGATCTACCCCTCGCCGAATCGCCTCGGCGTGCATCGAAAGGTCTCTGGCTCCGCACATCTCGGGCGGTATCCTGCGCTCGGAGACCTGGCTTACACGCCATGTAACTTACATTGGATGTAACTTACATGAGAGGTAAGTCAAACAAGCCCCTCGCACTGTCTCTGGGACACCGTCTTTCAGCCAACTACCTCAAACGACGCACTCCAGACGTGCGCGCCCCAGCGAATCTCGATCCGGCCACTCTGACCGTCTTCTGAATTGACCTCGAACTCGAGCGCGCGCACGGGGGATTCGGCTTGCGAGTGCACCAGCGGCACAACTAGAACGTTCTTCTCCTCGTGATACATCGAACCCCAAACGTCTGGCAGGCTGTTCCAGACCAGGCCATAGTCGTTGCCTTCCCGACGCAGCCACAGGCTATATGCGCCCGGATAGCCCGGAGCGTGGTTCTCGGCGGGCGCGATCTGCCCGTTGCCGAAGTCGAGATCCTGGTCGGTGAGGAGCTTGATCGCCGGGTCTTCGTAGAACTCGAGGACCTGCGGTGACGGGCCGTCGATGAACTGGGCGAAGCTGTCGCGACTCGCCGGCTCCTTGACGAAGAAGATCTGGACCAGGCCGCCTGCGATCTCCGCCTCTGCCCTCGGCCGGCCACCCGAAAGCAGCGAACCGCCCCCTCCACGACGGTTGACCGTGCCGCGCTCACCCGAGAGGTCGCCCGAGAAGCCCGCACTCGGAGCGCCGAATGTACCGACGAGATAGTCGGCTTCGCGCTTCATCGCGATCTGGAGGGCGCCGAAGCTCGCCTCGAACGACAGTACCAACTGGCCTTCGTCGTCGATCTTGGCGTCGTCGATGGGTTGGTCGCCGTTTTGACCGACGAGTAGCGCCGCCACCTTGCTCTCGCGTTCCTCGAGTATCAAGCCAAAGGAGAGACGGTTGCCCGCCAGCTCGGCATCGAGGATCCATTCACCGAGGTACTCCTCGGCTTCGTTGGCATCGAGCTGGGTAACAGCAGGAGGCACCAACTCGACGACCTTGGGTTCGGGCTTCTGGACCTCACGGACCCCACTCACCGGGAAGCTGCCCGCCGGAGTCGTGATGGTGCCGGCAAGGGAATCGCCATCGAGCGTCGCCTTGAGCGCAGATGTGAAGCCGGAACCGTCTTCGTAGCTGCGTACTTCGAAGGTCACGGCGTTGCCCCCCCACTCGAGGTGGTTGAGAGGCTCGTCACCATCTTCTGTGAGCCACACACCCTGCATGCCACCGGCACCCGGACGAAGGCGAATAGTCGCTTCGCCGGCCTCGTCACCTGTCTCGAGTGAGAGCGTCCAGGTACCGAAGAACGGTGTGGCATCGTTGGCATCTTGCCCATGGGCCGGCAAGGGCACCAGTACAAGGAGCGACATCGTGGCCAACAGAGCCGTAGCCGCACAGAGTCCAGGAACGACGAGACCACTTCGCATGAGCCTTCTCCACGAGTCGTTGACGGCCAACGCGGCCGCAGCATGAGCGAATACGGCAGTGTACACAGCACCTGACCTTGGTCGAACTCCCCGCGAGACGCTCCGACGCGGGCTCAGAATCGCACGCGCTCGAAGGCCATCCAACGATCGCCGCTGTGAACCGGTGCCGCAAACGGTTTCCGCGCGGCTTCGAGCGCGGCGGCGACCGGTGGCAGATCTTGTAGCACGTCCATGATCAGGTGTTCGTAGGGCTCGGAAGAGGCGAGCTCGAGCACCACTTCGACGCCCTCTGGAGGAACGGCGTACACCGTCACGGACTCGTGGGTGCCTCCGGTTGGCCGCTCCTCGCGCAGTGCGGCATCGAAGCCGGCAACCCAGGCGTTTCGGAGCCCAGCATCTCGATCGACGAACAGGCGCAGAATGCTCGCTGCACGCCTCGACTGCAAGTGCAGCGTCACCCGCTGCACTCCTTCTCGCACTTCTCGCGCAACAACCCGGGCCATCGGAATGCCCCCGGTTTCTTCGCTTTCTTCTTCACCGGCCGATGCGAGGGTCTCGGGCAGCGGTACCCAGGTGGCCTCGGCGACGAGGCCGCCATTCGGTCGGCCCGGCATCACCTGGTCGTCGTGCTCGAACTCTGCGACGTCAGAAAACGCTGGCGGTAGCGGACCGTCGGCGATCGCCCACCAGCGAGCAGTCTCGAGATCGAGATCTTGGACGTAACGAAGAGCGAGCGGCTGCTGTCGCCATTCGGTGTAGAGCGGAGTCGTTGCGACCCCGACGAGGGCGACGAGCAACAACCCGACCGCGATCGCGAGCACCCATCCGGACTGCGACAGTCTGCCAAGCCCCGATGAAGCGCCTCCCTGCCGGCGAAAGGCAAGTGCAGGCGTCAAAGTGAGCAGGCAGAAAGCCAGCGGCACATAAAACGACGGGGCGAGTTTGTAGCCCTGCGACTCGATCATCAGCGGCACCAGGCCAAGCAGGTAGACCACGCTCGAAAGCGCTGCAACGACCGTCGCGACCACCCAGACAGGGGAGTTTCCGCCGCGATCGATCGTGGCGGCGACCAGAGTCGCAGCGCCAGCCACCAGCACCGGCACCAGGAAAGGACTCGCAGCGAGCGGCGCGACCGCCGCGATGAGAAGCGCCATCGCGGCCATCCAGAACCAGGCCCCATTGCGCATCGCTTGAAACCCGAGCCGCCGCGCCAGCGGCCCGCCAAACAACGACCAACCCATGAACGCCGACGAGAAGACCAACAAGCGCCATGGCCACTCGGTTCCTGGCCAAGAAGGCGTTGCCCCGGCAAGCCGGTGGGCCACCAGAAGCGCGAAGGCCGTGGTACCGAGAGTGGCCAACAGAACCACCAGGGCACCGAAGACCGCCAACACGCTTCGACCGAGAGAACTCGAACCCCGCCCACCGAGCGCTCCAATCACGAGCAACAACGTCCCCAGGATCGCCAGCGGCAGCGACAGCGACTCGCGCCACATCGCCCAGACGTCGAGCATCGTGGTGTAGGAGTACTCACCGTCGATCTCCTCGAGATCTCGTTCGACGAGCGCACGCATGAGCGGCAGGATGTTGTCGCCGTGGTGTTGCAACGTGCCGAGATCGAGGTTCTCGACTCGGTCGAGCGGCGAGTGGTAGTGCGGGCGCTCGGCGGCGAATGCGAAGTCGAGCCCCTTCTTGCCGGCGCGAATGGCGACCGAAAAGTCGGTGTCGTTCGGCATACGCCTGAAGATCTCGGTGGCGATCGAGCTCGCCATCGGATGCGGCGCGGCTTCACGATAGAGCTTGACCAGATCACCACTGCCGGGGCTGCTGCGCAGGAGATTGCTCGGTCCCGCGGTTCCCGACCCTTCAATATTGATCACCACCGCCACCTGCTCGCGCGCGGGGTGCTGTCCGAAGAACGCTTCGGCACCAAACAGCCCCTCTTCCTCACCGTCGGTGATCACCGCCTGAACAGTGTTGCGAAAGCGCCGGCCGAGCGTCCGCTGCTCTCTGGCCAGGGCACGCATCACTTCGATGATCGTCGCCACCCCAGCGCCATCGTCGCCCGCGCCGGGCGCATCGGTCGTCGAGTCGTAGTGCGCCATCAACACGATGCTGGCCGGCGACTCACCGGGTAAGACTCCGATGACGTTTTCTACGAAGCCGCAGTGGGCGACATTGCGAATGCAGACCATCGCCCGCTGTTCGGCTACCTGGGTCCCGGCCTCGTCGAGCTTCTCGATCACCCGCCTTTTCACGGCGCGGTTCGCCGCGCTGCCCATTGGATGAGGTTTCTGGTCACCCAGGAGGTAAGCCAGAGTGTCGCGCGCCTCGAGCGCCGAAAAGCGGTCGGAATCGGTCCCCGTGCGGCCTCTGTCGACGGGTTCGGGGACCTCCGCTGCGGTCCAGGTCAGGAGCGCCGCAAGCGCCGCAAAGAAAAGCGACAGCGGTAGGACGTATGAACCAAGGCGCGGCTCTCTCGCACCAGAACGAGGTGGGCTGGCCTCCATGGACGGCTCCTGGATGGGTCGTTCTCTAGCAGAATTCGAGGGGGCCACGGCAGTCTACCGATGTCCCGTCCCCTCCCCGAGACGCCGTCCCACGCTCGCCAGCCGCCGGCCTCCTTGCATAGCACGGCAGCTCCTCCTACCATCCAGCGGATACCCTGAGCCAACGCAACTACTCTCCCAGGAGACTTCTGCATGGACATTCTCGTTGCCGAGATCGTCGGCACCGCCATTCTGATCGTCATCGGCTGCGGCGTGAACGCCAACGTCAGCCTCGGGCGCACCAACGGCCACGGTTCCGGCTGGATCGTCATCACGACCGGGTGGGGACTCGCCGTTGCAATGGGCGCCTACGCCGTCGGTCGCCTGAGCGGGGCCCACTTGAACCCGGCGGTCACCCTTGGCCTGTGGTCGATCGGCGAGGTCGAAACCGCCAAGCTCCTGCCCTACATTGCGGGTGAGATGATCGGCGCATTCCTGGGAGCAGTGATCGTCTGGGTGGCCTACAAGAACCACTTCGACGCCACTTCCGACCCCGACGCCAAACTCGGCACCTTCTCGACCGCGCCGTCGATCCCGAACACGCCCTGGAACTTCGCCACCGAGTTCATCGGCACGTTTGTCTTGATGTTCGGCATCCTCGCCATTGGCGCCAACGCCGGTGAGATGACCAACGGCGACTTCGACCTGTCCTCGGTCTTCAGCTCGGGGATCAACCCGCTGCTCGTCGGCTTCCTGGTCTGGGCGATTGGCCTGGCAATCGGTGGGCCCACCGGCTACGCCATCAACCCCGCCCGCGACCTCGGGCCGCGCATCGCGCACGCGATCCTGCCCATTCCCGCCAAACGCGACTCGAACTGGGGCTACGCCTGGCTACCGGTGGTCGCACCCATCGCCGGCGGCGTCGCCGGTGCAATGGTGTTTCAGATGTTGGGGTTCTAGACGATGGCACGCTACGTACTCGCCCTCGACCAGGGCACGACCTCGAGCCGCAGCATCCTCTTCACCAAGAAGGGCCTGGTGAAGGCAACTGCTCAGCGCGAGTTTCCGCAGCTGTTTCCCGAACCGGGGCACGTCGAACACGACCCCGAAGCGATTTGGAAGAGTCAGTTGCGAACGGCCCGTGCGGCAATCAAGAAGGCCAAGGCAAGGCCCGGCGACATCGCCGCTATCGGCATCACCAACCAGCGCGAGACCATCGTCTTGTGGGACCGCAACACGGGCAAGCCGGTCGCCAACGCCATCGTCTGGCAGAGCCGCATCACCGCGCCGCTGTGCGAGAAGCTCAAAGCGGCAGGTCATGAGGCGACGTTCCGCCGCAAGACCGGCCTGGTGCTCGACCCGTACTTCTCGGGTACCAAGATCCGTTACCTGCTGGACAAGCACAAGCTGCACGCCAGAGCGCGGCGCGGTGAGATCCTCGCGGGCACGATCGACACCTTCTTGCTATGGCGCTTGACCGGCGGTCGCGTGCACGCGACCGACCCGTCGAACGCCAGCCGCACCCTGCTGTTCAACATCCGCACGCAGAAGTGGGACAAGAAGCTCCTCGACATCATGGGAGTTCCGCGCAAGATGCTGCCCGAGGTGCGCGACTCGAGTGGCGTCTTCGGTCACACAGACGAAAAACTCTTCGGGAAGGCCATCCCGATTGCCGGAATCGCTGGCGATCAGCAGGCCGCTACCTTCGGCCAGACCTGCTTCAAGAAGGGCATGGTCAAGAACACCTACGGCACCGGTTGCTTCATCTTGATGAACACCGGTGATGCGGCGGTGACCTCGAAGAACGGGCTCTTGACCACGGTCGGCTGGCGAATCAGCGGCCGCGTGACCTATTGCCTCGAGGGCTCGGTGTTCGTTGGCGGTGCGGCGGTGCAGTGGCTGCGCGACGGACTCGGTTTGATCTCCAAATCAACCGACGTCGAAAAACTGGCGCGCACCGTCCCCGACAATGGCGGGATCTACATGGTACCCGCCTTCGTCGGCCTCGGTACTCCGCACTGGGATCCTTATGCGCGCGGCCTGATCATCGGGCTCGAGCGCGGGACCACCGCCGGTCATGTCGCCCGGGCGACCGTCGAGTCGATGGCCTTTCAGAGTCGCGATGTGGTGAGCGCCATGGAGGCCGACGCCGGTGTGCGCCTAAAAAGCGTCCGCGTCGACGGCGGCGCGGTGATCAACAACGACCTGATGCAGTTCCAGGCCGACCTCTTCGGTCGTCCAATCCAACGCCCCCAGGTCCAGGAAACGACCGCTCTGGGTGCCGCCTACCTCGCCGGCCTGGCGGTTGGGTTCTGGAAGAACACCCGTGACCTCGAGGCCAACTGGAACCTCGACCGCGAGTTTCGTTCGCAGATTCACGCCAGCAAGCGCAAGAAGATGGTCGGCCAGTGGCAGCGCGCGGTTGAACGCTCGAAGGGCTGGGCTGACCCGAGCATTGCGACGCCGTGAGTATCTCCCTCGGCTTTCATGGTGCAGCGCGCACGGTTACCGGTTCGCGCTATCTGCTCGATCTAGACGGCAACCGCACGGTCATCGACTGCGGCCTCTTTCAAGGTCATAAGGCGCTACGCAAACTGAACTGGCGCGAGCCTCCGTTCGAGCCCGGCTCGGTCGATCGCGTGCTTCTGACCCACGCCCACATCGACCACATCGGCGCTCTGCCGCGACTCGTCAAGCAGGGGTTCTCGGGCCCGGTGCACTGCACGTCGGCGACCCGGGAGTTGGCGAAGATTCTGCTCGTCGACTCGGCCGAGATCCACGAAGAGGACGCGCGCTATGCCAACAAGAAGAAGTACAGCAAGCACGACCCTGCGCTGCCGCTCTACACCGTTTCGGACGCGAAGCAGACTCTCAAGCTGCTCGAGAAGGTCCAGCTCGACAAATGGGTACCGCTCGGGAAGTCGAAGGGTGGTGTGGCAGGCCGGGCGCGCTACGTCACCGCTGGTCACATTCTCGGTTCGACCTCGATCGAGGTAGTCATCGAGCGCAAAGGCAAGAAGGACATCACCATTGTCTTCAGCGGCGACGTCGGCCGTTACGACATGCCCCTGCACGTCGACCCGACGCCGTGCCCGCCGTGCGACGTCTTGATCTGCGAGTCGACCTACGGCAGCCGTGACCACAACGACATCGTGCCGGTACCGGAACAACTTCGGATGGCCATCCAGGGCACCATCGATCGGGGCGGTACGGTGCTGATCCCGGCGTTTGCGGTCGGTCGATCGCAACAGCTCACCTACATCATTCGCGAGCTCATCCAGGACGGCGAGCTGCCCGACATCCCGATTCACATCGACAGTCCGATGGCGGTCGACGCGACGCACATCTACGGTCAGCACATGAACGAGCACCAGCTCGACCCCGAAGTCTTCGAGCACGGCAAGAGCCGCCTGTTTCCCGACCACGTCGATCTTTGCCGCTCGGTCAAGCAGTCGAAGGCGTTGAACGACAAGCCGGGGCCGCGCGTGATCATCTCGGCGAGCGGCATGATGACGGCAGGTCGCGTAGTTCATCATCTTGCGCGCCTGGCGGGCGACCGCAAGAACCTGATCATGGTCGCTGGCTACCAGGCGGCCGGAACGCGCGGTCGTCAGTTGCTCGACGGCAGGCCGACCATTCGCATGCATGGCCGGGAGATCAAAGTGCGGGCGCGCATCATGTCGTTGCACGGCCTTTCGGCGCATGCCGGGCGCGACGAACTGATGCGTTTCGTCACCGGAGGTGGCGCGGCCCCGCACAAGGTGTACCTGACCCACGGCGAACCCGAGTCGTCGTTTGCGCTGGCGCAGCTGTTTGAGTCGGAGCTCAATTGGGACGCCGAAGTGCCAGAGCTCGACGAGGTCATCGATCTCGAGCAGCTCGTCGACTGAGGAGGCAGGTCGCGGGCGCATGAGGGACGAACCGCCGCGACGCAGCGACGGGTCGCGAAAGAGTGGCCTGCTCCTGGTCTAGCGCAAGGCGCCGTCGCGAGTTCCACCCCACCCTGAAACATCTGCCGGGCACGGTCGTTCTCTCGAGTAGCTATCTCACTCCCAAAGCTCGAGGACACCTCATGCGCAACCTAGAAGTCCTGTTCGTCGTAGTCGTCAGCTGCCTGGTCGCGGCCGGCTCCGCTGCCGCGACCGGTATCGCACCGCCGCCGAACGCGGAAGTTCCAGAAACGGTGACCTTCGCGCGGGACGTCGCGCCCATCCTCTTCGAGCACTGCTCGAGCTGCCATCGGCCGGGAGACATCGCCCCGATGGCCCTCCTCAGCTACGACGAAGCGCGTCCGTGGGCCAAGAGCATCCAGCGCGCCGTAGTGTCTGGAGATATGCCGCCGTGGGGCGCTAGTGCCGCGCACGGTCGGTTCAAGAACGACCGCACACTGAGCACCCACGAGATCGCGGTGATCGATCGTTGGGTGACACAGGGGGCGAAACCAGGTGACCCGAAAGACATGCCGGCGCCACCCGAGTTCACCAAAGACTGGCGACTGGGAGAGCCAGATCTCATCGTTCGCTTCGACCAGGTCGAGCTCTCGGCGGGCGGCCCTGACGTCTTTAGAGATCTGTTCAGGAAAGCCGATCTCGAAGAGGATCGTTGGCTCCGCGCGGTCGAGGTCAGGCCAGGCAACCGAGAGGTTCTGCACCACGTGATTCTGTTTGCCGCTCTGGGCAACGGCCCACCGGAGAGTGGCTGGCTGGGAGCCTGGGCCGCAGGAATGGCACCGATGGAGTTCCCGCCGGGGACCGGCAAACGCGTCGGCAAAGGAAGCGTTCTGGTCGCCGACATGCACTATCACCCGGCGGATGAGCCAACGACCGACCAGACCGAGATCGGTCTCTACTTCTACGACGAAGCGCCGGCCGCGGAGCTGCAGAACATCTGGATCCAGAACGCCGCCTTCAAGATTCCTGCCGGGGCCGCCAACCACGAGGTGCGCGCAACCTACACCTTCGAGAACCCGGGGTCGATCCACGGCCTGCTGCCCCATATGCACTATCGCGGCAAAGACTTCACATACATCGCACACTATCCAGACGGCACCAGCGAGACGCTTCTCGAGGTCAACGACTACGACTTCAACTGGCAAACCCTCTACGAACTGGCGGAACCAGTCGAGATCCCGGCCGGAACCAAAGTCGAGTGCATCGCACACTACGACAACTCAACCGGCAACCCTGCCAACCCCGACCCCACCCGCGACGTCACCTTCGGCGACGAGTCCTACGACGAAATGATGATCGGCTTCGTCGACTTCACGGTTGCCGACGGGGTCGTCGTATTGCCGATGGCAGAGCGGCTGCGCCAGGCGGCGACCGAAGCGGCTCTCGCTTCACCCGACGCATCGTTCTGGGTCTCGATCTGGGAGAGCGACGATCCCGATGAGAGAATCCCCGGTCTCTTCGTCATACCCGGAGATGGCGGCGGCACGCTCAAGATGCCGATGAACGGTCAACTGCTCGATGCGACCCTCGAGATCGTTCACGACGGCGACCTTTTCGCGGGCACTCTGGCGATTCCTTTTGGCGAGTTCCCGATCTCGGGCACGATCGCGAACGGAGCGTTGCGAGGCGAGATCGACCTCTCGGCGGCGGGCGAAGAGACCGTTTTGTTCGAAGGTGGTCTCGCACGCAAAGCCCCAATCCCTGGAACACCCGAAGCGCCCTGACCGAGCCTCACCCGCCAAAGCGCCGACTCTTCCACGGAAGGGTTAGAGTCTTGCCGTGGCGGAGAACGACATACCGGAAGGCCTGCCGAACCGCGAGGCCGCGGCACCCGAGGCCGTAGCGCAACGTGCCCTGGAAACAGGCGGCGGGCCACGTCCGTCTGGCTCGATGAGCACCGAGCCGACCGTCACCCGGCTGACGCTCTATGCCCTTTCGAGCGCCGTGTGCGCCGTCATCCCGATTCCTTTTCTCGATTCGCACCTCTTGCGACGCGTGCGTCGCCGCATGGTGCGCGAGATCGCCACCGATAGCGGTGTGGCTCTCAACGAACCCGAGGTGCGACACCTCTCGGGCACCGATAGCACGTCGCCCCTGGGCTGCGTCTTCGGAGTCCTGATCGGCAGCTTCTTCAAGCTCGTGTACCAGATCGTCCGCCGCGTCTTTCGCACCATCATGTTCTGGCTGATGGTCAAAGACGCCGCCGATGCGGCCTCGAAGACGTTTCACGAAGGTTTTCTCGTGGGTGCGGGAATGGAGTCGCTGGCGGCCTGGAAGAAGTCCAGCGAGTCGATTCAGGTCCCGGCTGCCACCGCTACCGCAACCACCACTGCCACCACCACCGAAACCCAGGTCATCGATCTCGTGTCGCAGGAAGTGCGCTGGCTCCGCCACGTCATCGACAGAACCACCAGGGACGCCGACACGCGGGTCATCCAAGGAACCATCCGCGGCGTCCTGCGCGGCAGCCGTAGCCTCCTGGCAAAAGCCGCCAGACCCTTCGCCCGCCGCGCCCGCCTCAACGAAAAGAGCGATCCGACCTCCGAGCCAGCCCCTGAACAAGTCGCCGAACTCGCTCCCGACCTCGTCGACGCCATGACCAGCGCCCTCCTACGCGAAAAGCGCTACCTCGACGACCTCGAACGCCACTTCCTCGACTACCTACACCCCACCTGACACCCGGGTCCCCACCCGGGTCCCCCCACCCGGGTCCCTGCCCGGGAATGGGGGGTGGGGCTAGACTGTTCTCCTGTGCGACTTATGTTGATTGTAAAGGTTGTAAAACTCGATATACTTGGATTCTTGTGTTGAGAGGAGTTCTGCATCCATCACGGTTTGTCGAACGCGTCCGCCGTCGCGTCGAAAGGCCGTACCGAAGGCGCCGACTGACGCCTGAGTCTGCCCATGCCGGGGTCGACGACAAACCGCATGCTGCGTTGCGCCTCATCACCTGGAACCTGGCGCACGGCCGCGGTCCGCGACAGACCCACTTTCGCCGTCGTCGTCTCGAGCGCAATATCGAGAACGTCGCCCGCACGGTTCGCTGTCTCGAAGCGGACATCGTCGCCCTCCAGGAGGCCGATGGCCCTTCAATCTGGAGTGGCAACTTTGACCACGTCGCCACTCTCGCGGAGCTGGCTGAGCTCGATGATCACTTTCGCGGCGATCACAATCACTGGGGTTCCGACCGCTTGAACACCGGCACTGCCCTGCTCGCGCGCCATCCCCTCCTCGAGCCGCTCTCGCACCGTTTTGGTGAGAACTGGCGCGATACCAAGGGTTTTGTCGTCGCGACGATCGAAGTGCCGCAATGGCACGGGCATCCGCTCGACGTCGTCTCGGTTCACCTTGACCCGCTCGTGCCGCGCATCCGGCAGCGACAGATCGCCCAGATGACCGAAGAGCTTTCCGATCGGCAGAACCCCTTGGTTCTTTTGGGTGATCTCAACTGTTGCTTCATGACCGAGCCCCAGTCGCTGGATACCCTTGCTGAGGCGCTGTCGCTGGAAGCCTTCCAGCCCGACTCACACTCACCGACCTACCCGGCCTCGCGCCCGGTTCGACGCCTGGACTGGATTCTGATCTCGAGCGAGCTCGGCTGGGGCGGCTACGGCACCCTCCCGGTCCATCTCTCGGATCATCTCTTGGTAACCGCCGATCTGGTGCTCGAAGAACAGGCAATGCCCCTGGCGGTCGCCGGCGGCTGAGCGCGGTCCTCTCCGGAGGTGATTCGGGCCCAGGGCCGCCCGCTCGCCGCCCCCTTTTGCCCCGAGGCACGATTCCTTCGGGCAAACGACGGCTTGCCGGAGAAGCGCGGCCGAGAAACCGCTCATCCCGGGGCCGAGCCGATCTGGCCTGGAAACTGCATCCCTGTGCCTGACACCCTAAGGTCTCTCTGCCAATCCGGAACAGTTCTTTGATGTTGATCGCTCCCAGGGACTCTCGCCCTCGCCCGACCACCGCGACCTGCCGAAGGCCCGGACCCGCTGTTCTCCTGGCGGCCTCTCTGCTTCTCGTGGGGTCGCTTCCCGCCACTGCTCAACTGGCGGCGACCACCCCGTCACCGATGTGCCAGGTCGACGGCACCGTCTGGGACCTGCTTTATCGCGACGGCGTCTGGTTCGTCGCCGGCAAGTTCGAGTACGCGCGACCGGCGGGTGCCGCACCCGGCGTGGGCGAAGTGCTACGCCGCGGCCTTGCGGCCTGCGACGCCCTGACCGGCGCTGTTCTTCCATGGGATGCCCAGCTGCTCTACACCGCCGCGGCCGACACCGAGGTGCGGTCGCTGTCTCTTTCCCCCGACGGGTCGGTGCTCTACATCGGCGGTCGGTTCACCTGGGTCGGAGGCAGCGAGGAGATCCGTAAGCACGCAATCTCGGTTGACGCCGACACCGGGGCCTACCGGCCCAGCTGGCGGCCGAGGCCGAACCGCAGGCTCTACGCGATCCTCGCCTCTCCCGATGGCGAGACGGTCTACCTCGGCGGGGACTTCTTCGAGATCGAGAGCTCGAGTGCCGCCCGCACCCAGGTCGCGGCCGTCGCCGCCTCGAACGCTCTCGTGGTCCCGAGCTTCGACCCGCTTCTCGAGCGCAACGACGCGGGTACCCCCTGGATCCACGCCCTGGCGCTCTCGGGTGACGGCGAAACCCTCTACTTCGGCGGCAACTTCGATGAGGTCGACAACCAGGCGCGCAACTCGGTGGCTGCCGTCGATGCCAACACCGGGGCCCTGCAGCCCTTTGCGCCAGATCTCGAGGACACGAACCCCCTGGACCAGGAAGTGACGGTCGCTGACCTCATCTGGCATGAGGGTTTCATCTACATCTGCGGAGACTGGTGGTTGACCGAAGGGATCGGGTCGAACACCGACCAGCGCAACATCAACCGCTTTCGCCCCGACACCAGCCTGGCCGACCGCAGCTGGTGGCCATCGACTGACGGCGGCGTCCAGGCCTGCGCCCTCGATCCCATTGAGCGTGTCGTGTACGTGGGCGGCCACTTCGATGTCGCCAACGGCATCTCGTCCCCCGACCTCTTTGCCTTCGACCTCGCTGGCAATGCAGTCCCCGAGTGGCGCCCCGGCACCAACGGAACAGAGGGCGTCTACGGGCTGCGCCTGGGCGCCGGCGCCCTCGCCGTCGGCGGTCGTTTCACGTCGACGGGTGGCAGCACGGCCGAGAGTGCGGCTCGCTACACCATCGCACGGGAGGCAGCGATGGTCATCGGCAACCCCTCTTCCCCAACCCCCGCCGAGGCCACAGCCCGTCGCCGACTGGAGTCCGCTGCCGGCTTCGCGGTCAGTCTGCTCGACGACGATGGAACGTTCGCCAGCGACCTCAACGCCTTCGACCTTGGCCTGGTGAGCGCAAGCGCCACGAGTAGCGGTCTCGGCAACCGACTACGAAGCACCACGACGCCCCTCCTGACCTGGAACCCAACGTCCTATGCCGGCCTCGAGTTGACCGAGGGAGTCGCCGGGCTCGATTTCGGAACGTCGAACACAACCTCGGTCAACGTCACCGCGAACGTCTTGCCCTTCTCTGGACAGCTCTTCGGAACCACCGCCATGCTCGATTCTGCCCGCGACCTCGGCTGGGGGGAACCCGCAGGGGCCCTGGTCGCAGCGCGCGTCAGTGATCACCCCGCCCTTTTCAGCTTCCTGCCCGGCCAGCCGCTCGCCGACAACTCCCCAGCGGCCAACTGCCGGACGGCCTTTCCGGGGGACGCCACCAGCTTCAACCGCCACACCGGCGTGGGTTGGCTTCTCTTCGACAGCGCCGTGGCCTGGAGCGCGCGCAGCTGTCAGCGTTGGCTGTTCGGGAATGGCTTCGAGACCGGTACGACCGGCGGTTGGAGCACCACCCAGGGCTAGGAGTCCTCGACGCTGCCGCGCAGCCCGAGGGCCAAGGTGCTGAAGGGTCTTTGCCGACCCACCCGCATCGGTTGGACCCAGCAAGGAGAAAAGGCGGCAAGCGCTTGGCCTGCCGCCTCCCCCGAACATCGCAGCCGCCGCTAGCGCGGCTGCCCGACGACGGAAACGAAACTCACACAGCGCCCGGGTGCACCACCCAGGTTGTGGGTCAGCGCGTACTCGGGGTTCTCGATCTGCCGCTCGCCCGCTTCACCGCGGAACTGCAGCCAGCACTCGTACATCATGCGAAGCCCCGAAGCCCCGATCGGGTGCCCGAAACTCTTGAGGCCGCCGTCAGGATTGACCGGCTGCGGCCCGGTGAGATCGAAGCGACCGTCGAGGGTGTCCTTCCAGGCCTTGCCACGCTCGGAAAACCCGAGGTCCTCCATCAACACCAGCTCGGTGGGCGTGAAGCAATCGTGCACCTCGGCCATCGAGATCTGCTCACGCGGATCGGTGATGCCAGCCTGCTTGTAGGCGTCCTTGGCCGACTCGACCACTTCGGTGAAGGTGGTGAAGTCATAGTCCTGGCGCTTCGGACCCTCGGCCGGACCCGAAACGAAAGACAGTGCCTTGATGAAGATCGGGTTGTCGCTGTACTTGTGGGCATCTTCGGCGCGACAAATGACTGCCGCAGCCGCACCGTCAGATACGCCCGAGCAGTCCATGATGCCGAGCATGCCCGCAACCTTCGGAGAGGCATTGATCTTCTCCACCGACACTTCCTTCTGGAACTGCGCCTTCGGGTTGCGCGCACCGTTGTAGTGGTTCTTGTGGGCGATCTTGGTGAGCACGTCGCGCAGGGTGTCGAGATCGACTCCATACTTTTCGGCATAGGCGGGCGCCAGGAGCGAGAAGTTGGCCGGTGCGGTAGTGCCCGCTTCGGTACCGTCAGAAGGAGGCGCGCTACCGGTCAACCCCGAGAAGCCTGAGTCCTTCAGCTTCTCGACACCGATGGCCATCACCAGGTCGTAGGCACCGCTGGCCACCGCGTAAGCGGCATTGCGAATTGCCTCGCTCCCCGTGGCACACATGTTCTCGACATGAGTCACCGGCTTGTACTGGATCTTGAGCGGGTCCGTGAGCATCAGGCCCGAAATACCGCTCGACAGCGTTCCAAGCCAGTAGGCATCGACCTGGCCGGCTTCGACTCCCGCCGAGGCGTAGGCGTCCTGCGCCGCATCGACAAGCAGGTCGGCAGCGCTGCGGTCCCAGTGCTCTCCAAACTTCGTACAGCCCATGCCAACGATTGCGACGCGATCGCAAATTCCATTACTACTCATAAGAAAAGAGTCCTCTCATGGTTGAAGCCCCGTTGGTTCGTGAGGAGCTTCTCGTTTCGTTGGCCGCCCGTCGCGCCGTGCGGGGTTTCCGCGCGACGACCCGGCAGCGTATGGGAGCGACCGTTTGAAGAGTCGGTCGGTAGCGACCCTGGTCGGGCCATCTGTCTAACGGAGACCGGTACTCCGGTTCCCAGGTTGATTCTATCCATGCGCGATGAAACGCCTTGGCCAGGCCTGACATCACCCCTTGCGCTGCGGCCGCGCCTTCCAGAAGTAGTTGTGCACTCCATCTGCGGTGTGGAACAAACGAAAGGTCATCTCGAGCTCGTCGCCGATCGCGACCTTCTCGGGATCGACATCGGTGAGCTGGCAGATGTAGCGCCCAGAATCCTCGAAGTCGAGCACAGCAGCAACCACCGGCGGCTGAAGCGAGTACGCCAGTCGATCAAGGGTATAGGTGGCGATTCGACAGGCCGCATCGGCGAACGGCGCTGGCTCCATCTCGTCGACCTTCTGGCACTGAACGCAGACGCGTTGCGGCGGCAGCTGCGCGGCCCCACAGGCGGTACAGCGAGATCCCACAAAGGCGTACTTCCAGCGCTCGGAGCGCGCCATCGGCGGAGCGGCGGGACGTTCCGGATCAGGACGGCGAGGTGGTTCGAAGGCGAGGACCCCGCGCCACTTCAAGTAGGTGGTGTAGGCAATGTCGTTGCGCTTGGCCTTGACCCAGTCATCCACAGAATGGCGCGGGCGTTGTGAGGCGATTCTGTCGGTCACCTCGAGCACCACCGCGTCCGCTCCGTCTGCGGCACCCAGAACCAGAATCTTCTCACCCGGGTTCGCTTCATCGAGAGCGCCGGCGAGCATCAGTCCAACGTGCGCCGAACCCGTTCGCCCGATGGTGCCGGAGTGGGCGTCGGCAATCTTGTCGGGATCGAGTTTCGACATACCGAGCACCGTGCGCACGGCGCGTGCGTTGGTGCCATCCAGCACGACCCGACTGAGCTCTTCGGGTTTGACACCGGCCTCGCGGAGGACCTCTTCGATCAGTCCGCCGATCAACGGAACGAACACATCGGCGCCGAAGCGTTCCTCCCACTGTTTCGCAAACGGCATGCCGTCGCTCCGCCAGACATCGAGCACCTGCTCGGTCACCGAAGCGACCGCAACCACACGCGCAAGCGCTTCCTTGTCGGGACCGAACACAAAAGCACAGGCGCCATCTCCTCCAGCGGACTCCCGGCTGCCGCTGGGAGCACCAACGACAACCTCGCCGGACGCCGCCAGGACCCGGCGCCCGCCGTCTGCCATTGAGGCAGCAGTCAACAGCGACGAGACGCCGGAACGCGTCGAACCGGCAAGATCGAGAGCCAGCGTTTCGGCCGGCAGGTCCAGCGCCGCGCTGACCGTGGCGGCATTGAGCTTCTCGAGATAGGGGTGCGTGGTGCTGGCGAAGAGAACGGTATCTGGAGCCGCAGCGTCGCGCACCGCATCACGAGCCGCCTCGACCGCCATCGACACCGAGTCTTCGTCGAAGCTTGCGATCGCTCGTTCCCCACGCCCACCACCAAACGCCTTACGCTCTAGTCGAAAGAACGGCACATAACTGCCATAGCGCACGATTCCGGCCACGCTGACCTCCTGACTTGATGGCGGGCTTTCCGGAACGCCGCAGTGAGCGTAACGCTCGAGACGCGACGTCCACCCTCGAAACTCTGATGGCTCAACGAGTGCAGGGTACCACGCGTTCGACCGACCGGACGGTAGGTGCACTCCCCGGATCTAAGTCTCTCCAATTCTGGAACTTACGCCTTGTGCCAAAAGACACAGAAGGCGCAGATTGATAGGATCTGCTCTTGCTCGCGGCACGGTCGCGGCAGTCCCCTTCCCGATCGCCCTTCCGGTGCGCCCCCGCCCCGCCCGCTACCTGTCTCAGGCCCCGCCTCTTCACCGTGTCAAGAACCGACCTCCAGAAATCCTCCCAACCGCGAATCCCATTGTCCGGTGCCTTCCGGCTCCCGTGGACCGAGGGCGGAGGGACCGGCAAGCGCGCCGAATACCTGCGCTCGATTCACCCGCAGGTGCGCTCGATCGGCCTCGCCGCCGGTGTTCTGATTTGCCTGCTCTTTCTGGCCTGGGCCTTGCTCGATTGGATTCTCGAACCCGCACGAGCCGCTGAACTGACGCGCATTCGACTCTTGGGTACCGGCGTCACTCTGGCGGCTCTCATTCTGCTCTATCGACATCCCTACGCCCGGCGACATCCAGAGCCTTTCGTTTTTGCGGTGATGGTGATTCCGGCGCTCTTCCAGGCCTGGATGGTTCCGCGGGTGGAGTCACTCGATGCCTACCTGCTCGGCTACTCGCTGGTGATCTGGATCTCGGCGTTTCTACTGCACTCGAGTTTCCCCTGGGTAGCCTTGATCGTGGCGACCGCTTTGAGCGCCCTCCCGGTTTCCTACGCGCTGCAGCCCGAGGAGCTGACGCCGCGCGAAGTCTCGGTCGCAGCGTTCTTTCTAATCAGCGCTTCGGCGATCAGTCTCCTGGCCGCGCTCTTTCGCGACCGCACTTCGTTTCGAGAGTTTCTGACGCGACGCGCCCTGGAGCACGAGCGAGATCGCACCGATCGCCTGCTCGAACAGCTCGAGCGACTGTCCAACGAAGACCCGCTGACGCGACTGCAGAACCGGCGAGCCTGGGAGCGTGCCTTGCGAGCCGCCTGGACACCTCCCGAAGACGGCACCCACCTCGCCGTGATGCTGCTCGACCTCGACCACTTCAAAGAGGTCAACGACCGCTACGGCCACGAAGGGGGTGACCGCGCCCTCGCCGCCCTCGGTCAGATCCTGCGGCGCGTCGCCCCGAAAGAAGCCATGACCGCCCGCCTAGGTGGTGACGAGTTCGGAATTCTTTTGCCCGGCTTCGATCTAGAAGCTGCAGGCCGGGTCGCCTGTGAGATCGCCGAGAAGGTCGCTGCGCTGCGCATGACACGCCTTCGTGACCTCGAGCTGACGATCTCGGTCGGCGTCGCAACTCTCGAAGCTGGCGACCTCGAGCCGGCCGACTTGATGCGCCGTGCCGACGAACAACTCTACGCCGCCAAAGAAACCAGGCAGGCGGTTTGGGGCGGCAATCGACGGCTCGACCGCGAGGCCTGGTCGAAGACCGCGACCATCCTGCGTCACGAACCCGAGAAGACACCCGCGCCCGCCGCGCCTCCGAAGCCGCCAACGACCGCCGAGTAGAGGGCACTGGTACGGGTACTAGCCGTTGGCACGCGCCTCGCGGTTGATCTGCTCGAGCTCGCGCTGGATGCGCTCCATCTCAGCCCTGCGCTTCTCGTTGACGTCTTTGAACCACTCGGCAAAGTCGACCATCTCCTGATCTTCGGTGACGAAGAAGACGCGCGGAAACTGCTGCACGTCGCCACTGTCACGGAACTGGATGGCGCCGGTCACGCCAGGATAGTTCTTGATCGCGCGCATCCCTTTGACCAGATCTTCGGGGAACAAGGTGCCGCCACCCTTGCCCACCGTGCCTTCGGTGATCGACGTCGCGACGACCTTCATGGCGTCGTAACCATACGCGGCGTAGAGGTCGGGCGCCTCGCCGTACTTGGCCTGGAAGGCGTCGGCGAAGATCTTCGCCGGTTTGCCGTCGCCCATGTCGAGAGCGGTCTGGGTGTAGTAGACCGACTTGGCCGCCGTACCCGCTTCGGCCAGCACCGCCGGTGTGGCGAGTGCCGAAGTGGTCAGAATTCGACCGTCACGATCGTCGAAGCCGCTGCCGCGCAGGGCGAGGATGGCGTCGGCAAGCGAGCTACCGCGAGCGACCAGGTAAAGCGCCTTCGCGGGTTCACCGCCTTCGGGACCCTCCATCAGCTCCGGGATGACCGAGCCGGCTGCACCGCGCGCGAAGGTCAACTGCGCGACCAGTTCTCCCTGCCAGGCTTCGGCGAAAGCCGCCGCGCCAGCCGCACCGAAATCAGATTCCTCCGCCATGATCGCGATGCTTTCGAGCTTTAGGGTGTCTTTGGCAAAGCGCGCCATCGCAACGGCCTCGGCGTCCGAGTTGGGGTAGATACGCCAGAATTGCCCCGGCGCCGAGCCCGACAACTCGGTGCTCGATGCGCTCGGTGAGATGAGCAGTTTGTTCGACGCCTTGAGAGGCTCGAGCATCGCCAGGGCCTCAGCACTGGTCACTCCACCAATGACGGCAAAGTTGTCAGCGAACAGCTTCGCGGCTACCTCGGCTGCCTTGGCAGGATCGCCGCCGGTGTCTTCGGTGACCAGCGTGAAGGTGTGGGCGGCGGCCTCGTCGGCAGCGAGTTCCTCTGCGGCGAGCTGGATTCCCTTTTCGATCGACGAACCGTAGACGGCGTAGTCACCCGAGAGCGGCAAGGCGAGGCCGACGCCAACGTTCGGTTTCCCTCCGCCGCCACAGCCTGCCAGCAAAAGGACCACCGCCGCGAAGGCGAGCGACCCGTAGCCAAGAATGCCGGTGGCTGTCCATGTGGGCTTTCTGGTGATCATCGCGACTTACCTCCGGAGCTCGAGCGAGCTCAATCCTGATGCTGTTTCTTATTGGCGCAAGCCGAATCTACTACCGATAACGAGTACGGGCCGTCAGCAACCATTCGTTACTTCCCTGGACTCTAAAGCGCCGCCGGTGGTTCCGCCGGTCAGCGCAGACCACGCGCCGTGGACTCTGGAAAATGAATGACGAAGCGTAGCGGAAGCCACGAAACTGCAATCACCCGACTCCTAAGAAAACTCGTGTCCGACCGAAAGTCCCGCCTGGTTTCGGGTCAAACAGTGGAACAATCGCCACTCCCTCCCCTCTATGGTCCCACCTGGACAGTGCCCAGGCGAACCGGGCCCAGCGACTTCTCGCCGGAGATTCAGCTTTGCCAACTCTCGATTCGGACTTCGTGCGCGCGCAGTTCCCTGCCTTCTCAGAAAGCTCCCTCGAGGGCTGGGGCTTCTTCGAGAATGCCGGCGGCTCCTACGCCTGCCGCCAGGTCATCGAGCGTCTGACCGACTTTTACCAGCGCACAAAGGTGCAGCCCTACTACAACTTTCCCGCATCTGTGGCTGCCGGCGAGGCCATGGACGAGGCCTACGAACGGCTCGCCGCCTACCTCGGTGTCTTTGAAGACGAAGTTCATCTCGGTCCGTCAACATCACAGAACACCTACGTCCTGGCGCAGGCACTTCGCGCGATGTGGCAGGAGGGCGATGAGATCGTGGTGTCCAACCAGGACCACGAGGCCAACGCCGGCGTCTGGAGGAGACTCGAGGGCAGCGGCATCATCGTCCGGGAGTGGAAGGTCGATGTGTCCACCGGCTGCCTGCAGCTCGAGAAGCTCGATGAGCTGTTGAGCGAGCGCACCGTCATGGTGGCCTTCCCGCATTGTTCGAACGTCGTCGCCGATATCAATCCGGTGGAGGAAGTCACCAGGAGAGCGCATCGCTTCGGTGCGATCACGGTCGTCGACGGTGTGTCGTATGCCCCGCACGGCTTCCCGGACATCGGTGCTCTCGGGGCCGACATCTATCTGTTTTCGCTCTACAAGACCTATGGCCCGCACCTCGGGTTGATGACCGTGCGCCGCGACCTGTTCGAGAAACTGCCCAACCAGGGCCACTATTTCAACGACGGCAACCCGCGCAAGCACTTGTTGCCCGCCGGGCCCGATCATGCGCAGATCGCCGCCGCCGCCGGGGTGGCTTTGTACTTCGACGCTCTCCATGCGCATCACTGGCCTGACGAGGCACCAGCCCGAGTTCGCGGGCAACGGCTTCATGAGCTCTTTCGTGACCACGAAACAAAGCTGCTCGCACCGCTCCTCGACTGGCTGGACGATCGCTCCGACATCCGCCTGGTCGGCCCCGCAGACCCCACCCGGCGCGCTCCCACGGTGGCGTTCTATTCACAGTCGCGCGCCACCGAAGCAGTTCTCGACGACCTGACCGATCACCGCATCATGGCGGGCAACGGTCACTTCTACGCCGTGCGACCCCTCGACGCCATGGGAGTCGATCTCGACAGAGGAGTCGTGCGCCTCTCGTTTGTCCACTACACGACCGAGGCTGAGGTCGAACAGTTGATGAACGCCCTCGAGAACGTGCTGTAGCACTCTCCAGAGCACTATCCAAACAGGTCGAGCGGGCCCTCCCACCTCACCTCGGCCCCTGCACTCACCGCGCCGCGCAGGCGATAGCCGAGCGCGTTGACGGTCGACTCGGGCGGCTCATCAAAGTGGCCGCGCACCCAGGCGCGTAGCGCCGCCATGACGCCGCCGTGCGAGACCACCACAATCTCCTCACCCAGGTGCCGTAGGGCGAGGGCGTCGAGAGCTGGGCCGACCCGCTTCATGACGTCTTCGAGGGATTCGCCGCCAGGCGCACGCGCGAACCACCGCTCGTGCGGCTCGGGGAGGGCTCCGCGCAGGTCGTAGAACGACTCGTAGGGCTGGCCCTCCAGCTCACCGAAACTCTGCTCGTAGAACGCCGGGTCGATGACCGGCTCGAGGTCGAGGGCGGCACCAATGTGGCGCGCGGTGTCGTGCGCCCGCTGGTACGGACTGGCGTAGAGGGTGACGGGCCGGGAAACCTCCGCCAGCCGGCGCCCGGTTTCGAGGGCCTGCTCGACTCCCAGTTCGGTCAACGGTTCATCATCGCTCCTGGTGAAGCGGCGTTCTGCGTTGGCCAGGCTTTCGCCGTGGCGGATCATGATCAACTCGGCTACGGACACCTGCAACTACCTTTCGAGAGATGACGTGTCGAGGCAGCGAGACGTTATCTTAGGCCGACATCCCTCTCAGAACTTCGGAGTTCAGCATGACGACTGATGCAAACGCCTCAACGGCTAGCGAGTTGCAACCGCCGCAAGACGGCCTCCTGGTGATCGTCAAGGAAGACTGCCCGACCTGCAAGCTGGTCGTACCGGCTCTGGTTGATATTGCACAGTCACCAGAAGGGCTGATGACGGTCACGCAAGACGACCCCGACTTTCCCGCTCGACCGGCAGCCGTTCTCGACCGTGATCTCCTGCTCTCCGAAGCGCTCGAGGTCGAGACCGTCCCGACGCTGATTCGTTTCGAGAATGGCCGTGAGACCGCCCGGTCCGTCGGCTGGCAGCGAGCCGAGTGGCGCGACGTCGCCGCCCTCGCCGAGCTCGGCGAAGCGCTTCCCGAAGCCAGGCCTGGGTGCGGGTCGCTCCATCTCGATCCGGCATTTGCGGTGGCGCGACTTCGTCGACAAGCCGACTCAGTCCTCGCGGCCCGCCGCATCGACACCGGCGGTCTCGAAGACCCGGTCGAGGCTTGCTACGCGCGTGGATGGACCGATGGTCTCCCGGTCGTACCACCAACACCCGAACGGGTGATGAGGATGTTGGGCGGGACCGGGCGCGCTCCCGAGGATCTCGTCGGTGAAATCGCGCCGGACTACGCGCCTTGCACCGTCGAAAAAGTCGCCATCAACGCGGTCATGGCGGGCTGCAGGCCCGAGTACATGCCCGTCGTCCTCGCCGCGGTCGAAGCCGCAGCACGGCCCGAGTTCAACTGGCACGGCCTCGCTGCAACGACCTATTTTTCTGGCCCGGTGGTGGTCGTCAACGGGCCGATCACGCGCGCCATCGACATGAACTCGGGCCACAACGCACTCGGCCAGGGCAACCGCGCCAACGCCACCATCGGCCGCGCCCTGCAGCTCGTCTTGCGCAACATCGGCGGCGCTCGTCCCGGCGAGATCGACCGCGCCACGCTCGGCAATCCAGGCAAGTACACCTTCTGCTTCGCCGAGAACGAAACCGATTCACCGTGGCCCTCGCTGGCCGAGGAGCGCGGCGCCTCTCCCGGTGCCTCCGCGGTCACCCTCTTTGCCGGCGAAGCGCCACGCGGCGTTGTCGACCAGTTGTCACGCGAACCCGAATCGCTCGCTAGCAGCCTGGCGATGGCGCTGCGCTCTGTTGCCCACCCCAAGCTGGTGCTCGGTTTCGACGCCATGGTCGTCATCTCGCCCGAGCACATGCGAGTGCTCGGCGAGGCGAACTGGTCAAAGGACGAACTGCGCGCCGCGATCATGAAGCACCTGATGCTGCCCAAGAGCGAGATCGTGCGCGGCGCGCAAGACTGCGCCGAGGGAGTGCCCGCAGCCGTCGAGGCCGCGGCCCTTCCCAAGTTCCGTCCCGACGGCCTGTGGTTCGTGCACGCTGGAGGTGGGGCGGGACTGTTCTCGGCCATCATCGGCGGTTGGGTGAGCGGCGAGATGGGCAGTCAACCGGTTACCGTCGAGGTACGCGATTGAGGCCGAGTTGGCCAGGCCAAGGCCCGGTGAGACCCGAGGCTGGCTCTCGGATGTGGCGTGCGATAGCCTGCCCCTCAGATGGAACACAGCGCACAGACCTCGAACGGCCCGCTGCTCGATCCCACGAGCGAGCTGCGCCCGGAACACCGCGCAACGCTCCCTCGACTCGATCAGATCGATGGCAAGACCATAGGCCTGCTCGATATCTCCAAAGCGCGCGGCGACGTCTTCTTGGCCGAGGTGCAGAGCATTCTCGAGCAGCGGGGCGCCAGGGTGCTTCACTTCAGGAAGCCCACGTTCTCCAAACCGGCTCCACCAGACCTGCGCAAGGAAATCCGCGAACAGTGCGACGCTGTGCTCGAAGCGCTCGCCGACTGAGGGTCTTGCACGTCGTGCAGTGTGCACGACATCACCTCACTCGAAGCTCTCGGGCTGCCGGGCGCGTTCGTCGCGTCGACCGAGTTCATCGATGCAGCCGCAGCGCAGTCACGCTCGATCGGGCTCGCGCCGCGCGCGGTCTACGTGCAGCACCCGATCCAGGACCGCACGGACCAGGAGCTCAGAGCGCTGGCCGTCGCTGCGACCGACGAGATCGTCGCCGCACTCTCGGCTTCCGTGGGCTCCACTTCCGAAGCCTCTCCGTCAGATCGAGTCACCACCTGACCGACGCGCGGTTCCACTGATGCGGGTTGCCTTCGACACCAACCGGGTGTGGCTCGGGCGTGGCAGTGCCCGCACCTACCTCGACGCCCTCCTGCCGGCACTGCTCGATACCGCCCGCGCTGACGACACGGTGATCGTGGTGCGAACGGCCGACGGGCCGGCGCCTGATGCGCTGGCGTTCCTGCTCCGGCGTTCCAACCTCGAGGCGACCGAAATCAACGTACGCGGTAAACGGCACGACCTCTGGCGGCGGGTCCAGCGCCCTTCGGTACAGAGTCTTGCGCGAGGTCTCGAGAGCGTCGACATCTTCCATTCGGTCACACCACCCCTTCTGCCCACACGCGCGGGAACACGCATCGCGACGGTCCACGCCCTGGGCCTTCCGCAAAACGCTGCGGCACTGGCGCGCTCGCTCCGGCGCGCCGACTGCGTGATCGTACCGGCGGAGGGAACCGCAGCGATTCTCTCCGAGCGCCATGGAATCGCCGCCGATCGCCTGCGGGTCATTCGCCCGGGAGTCGCCGCGCAGTATCTCGAGCCACCCAAACCGGCCATCATGGAAGAGCTGTGTACCCGCTTTCCGTTTCTTCAAGAACCCTACGTCCTGACGATCGGCGCCAGCGCCGACCCCGACACCGGCGCACCCTTCTTGATCGACGCACACGGCGAAGCCCGCGCCATCGACCCCACCCTTCCACCCCTGGTGGTCGTTGCGCCGCGCGGCGGCACCGAGGCGGTGGCTCGGTTGATCGAAGAAGGCGGCCGCCAGGGAGCCGTGTTCACCATCGAAGACCTCGGTCGCCAAGAGCTACCAGCGCTCTACCGCGGTGCCGAGTTCGTTCTCGAACCAGCCTCGACCGGAGCCTTCGGGCAGTCCCTCTTAGAAGCGGCCGCCTGCGGCATCCCAGCTCTCGCGCATGCGGAGTGCGGAGCGCTCGAAATGGTACAGGCAGGAGCCATCACACCGACCCCGGGCACGACGGGCTGGGCTCGGGCAATGGCGGATCTCCACCAGGAGCGCGACACCCGCGCACGCCTCGGGCTTTCCGCCCGCCGAGCGACTGCAGACTGGACCTGGGAACGCGCAGCGCGCGAGCATTGGCAGCTTTATGACGAAATCCACTAGCAACGGCGGCTCGAACAAACGGCGCCAGAAGAAGCGACTGCCTTCGCCGCGTCGTTTCGAAACCGCCGAGGGTCGTGTGATCTACGCGGTCTCGATTGAGACCTTCCCGGGCTTCTTCAATAACGTCTACGTCCTCGATGACGGAGAACGCCTGGCGCTCGTCGATACCGGGTCGGGCTTTGAGGGTTCGAACGAGGAGTTGGTGCGCGAGCTGGGCCAGATCGAAGAGTCGTTCGGTCGTCCGGTGGCACTCGAAGACCTGGACGCGATCATCATCACTCACGCTCACTCGGACCATTTTGGCGGCCTCGGCTTCGTGCGCGAGCACAGTGACGCGCCGGTTTCGGTCCATGCCCTCGACGTGCCGGTGGTCTCGCACTACGAAGAGCGAGTCATCACCGCGTCTCGTCAGCTCGACGCCTTTCTGATGTCGGCCGGGCTTTCCGACAAGGCGCGCGAAGGTCTGATGCGCATGTACAAAGCCGGCAAGGACCGCTTTGTTTCCGTCCCCGTCGATCAGCGGATCGAAGAAGGCGACGACATTCTCGATGGGAACGGCACTCCCCTGGGCGTCGAGACCTTCCACGTCCCCGGCCACTGCCCCGGCCAGATCTGCATTCGCGTCGACGACGTTCTGCTCACCGCCGACCATGTCCTCGAGCGCATCACGCCTCATCAGGCTCCCGAAGCGATCACGCTCAACACCGGTCTCCAGCACTACCTCGAGTCGCTTGCGAAGATCGAACAACTCGACGGCATTCGACTCGGGCTCGGCGGGCACGAGAATCCCATCGAGGACACCTCCAAGCGTTGCCGTGAGATCGCAGCGTCGCACGACGAGCGCCTGGCGGAGGTGCTCGACTTCATGAACCAACCGCGCACCACCGCCGAAGTCAGCAAAGAACTCTTCGGCGGCCTCTCGGGCTACACGATCCTCCTCGGTCTCGAAGAAGCCGGTGCACACGTCGAGTACCTGCACCTGCGCGGCGAGATCGAAGCCGCGAACCTCGAAGAGCTCGAGGACCCGGCCCATCCCGAAGTGCGCTGGATCAGAACCTAGGCCCTAAGGCTAGTTCCCGGCCGCGGCCTGGGCGGGCAGCACCGGCAGCAGGAGAGCCGACGGGTGGTCTTTGTCGTGGAAGATCACGTTCCTCGCGACGCGGGGTGCGAGCGTTGATTCGCCGGGCGTTTCACCGGTATTGGGGTTCACCTCGAAACGGGGCGAGTTGCTCGACGTGATGTGGACCGCCAGCTTATGGCCCTTCTCGATGGTGATGCCGGTATGCCAGAGGTCGACTTCGAGCTTCGTTGGTTCGCCCGGCTCCATCGGTCGCACGTCCTGTGCTCGCCGCCCGTTGCGATAGCGCGCTCTGATCCCGCTATCGATCACCAACGCTTCGTAGCCATTCGGATAGACATCGACGACTTTGACCATGAAATCGGTATCGGTCCCGTCGGTCGCAGCCCACAGTTCCATGCCAAGCTCCCCTGCCAGGGTCAGGTCTTCCTCGAGCACCGCGGTTTCGAAGCGTAGATAGTCGGGGCGCTCGGGGATCGCACGTTGGTCCATCGGGCCGAGCGGCAGGGTGAGGTTGAGCCCGCCAACGGTGGGCACGGGCCGCGCGGGATCGAAGCTGTAATCGGTGCTGGCCTCGCGGGTGGTCGGCCTATTGAACGCGAGCTTCTTGTTTTCGTGCAGGTAGAGGCGAGTGATCGTCGACCCGTTCGGGGGCCAGGTCTCACTGGCGCGCCAGCCGTTCAAATCAGACGCCTTGCCCTCGAGCGCTGCGGCGCGGTGGTACCACCGCACCGGTGGTTCGTCCATGATGCCGTTGTCGATGCCCTTGAGCCAGTAGTCGAACCAACGCAGTTCAAGGGAGACATCTGGCCGCAGATCGCCAGGGTAGGCGAGCTCGCCGCGAAGCTGCCCATGACCGAACGGGCCGACCCACAGCTTCTGGTTGCCGCGCGCACCGGGCTGCCCCCACTCCTGGAGGTAGCTGAAGTTGTTGATCGTGCCTTCGAGGAAAAGGTCGTACCAGCCGCCCACGTTGTAGATCGGAATGTCGACTTCGTGACGCTGGAAGATGAAGTCCATCTCCTGCCAGCGCTCGTCGAGCACGACGCGCTTCTTGTAAGCCGCCACCGCTTCTTCGCTGACTCCCTGACCGCGCATCCAGTTGCCGGTGTCGGCTTCTTTGAAAAGCCCGCCGATGAAGCGGCCCTCGAAGAAGAGGCTCTCCGGTGCAACCACCACGTAGGCGGCTACCAGATGTGGTGGATCGGCTGCCGCCGCCATGTTGGCTGCGATCCCGAGGGCGCTGCCACCCGAGATCCCGACCCGGCCATTCGACCAGGGCTCGCCTGCGATCCACTCCACCGTGTCGTACCCGTCGGCCAACTCGCTCTCATGCGGTGTGTACTCACCCTGCGAACGGAAACGACCGCGCTGATCCTGAATAACGAGGGCGTAGCCATTCGAGGTGTAGGGACCCTCGCCGCCGCCCGTGCCCTTGTCGTACGGCGTCCGCCGCAGGATGACGGGCCAGGGCCCTTCGCCCTCGGGCAGGTAGACGTCGGTTGCGAGCAGAATGCCGTCGCGCATCGGCACCATGACCTCGGTGCGCTCGCCGGCTCCAGGTGTCGCGTCGACCTTGTTGGCGTTGTTGGTACTGCCGCCGGTCGCGAAGCCAAAGCCGGGTATCGAGAGGGCTACGAAGAGGGCACTGCCCAGGATAGTGAGCCTTGATCGGGTGTTTTTCGCCACCATGGGTAGGGAGGCCCCTTTCGGCGTGGGGTTCTTGGAAGACGGCGGGGGTGTGGGAACGACGTTATCAACCCTCTGCGCGACCTACGCGGCCGGTGCTCGACGGCCTGTGCTCGACGGCCTGTGTTCGGATCCGAGGACCACCCTGAAGCCAACGCCCGACCTCTCACCTCCAACGAAGAGCGACTCGAGATCTACGGCGTTCGTTCTGAGCCCCACTGGGCCGTACCTCGAAGAGATCAGGCCTGGCGCCGCTCTGCCTCGAGCTGCAGGCGGCGCCAGGTAACGACCTCTACTTGCTGCGCTACTTACTGCGCAGTGCCTCGGTGTCGAGGACCGGCTGAAAGGCACCGTTCGAGTAGTAGTTCTTCTCGCGGCCGGTGACTTTGTCCTGCACATTGATCAACACCTCGACGTCGGTGAGGCCGCCGGCGAAGACCCAGAAATGGCCGTTCAGTTTGCGCGCGTCGAGAACCTTGACCAGCAACTCGACGTTGGTGTTCTTGAAGAACCAGAAGTAGCCGGTGTCTTTGGTGAGCTGCACCGGCTGACCAGCGCCCTCGTTGCCGTTCTTGTCGCGGAAGGCAACGCGGATACGGAAGCGGTCCTGGTTGAGGCACAGGCTACCCGGGGCGCAGGCGCCTTCTTCCTGTGACGCGAGGTTCTCGGTGTGAATGCTCAGCACTTCGGCCAGTGACCAGCGCTCTGGCAGCTCGCGAGCGATGTCGCCGGCCGTCGCCACGCTTCCGGCTTCGGTACTTCGCTTGATCGAGCAGGTGCGGAAGCCCTGGGTGTCCTGGACCGGTGCGAAGGCACTGCCCACCGGGTTCGCGTACTCACGCGCCACGCCGGTGGCGGTGTCTGTCACGCGCAGCGTCACGCCGACATCGGTGAGCCCAGCGGCAAACACCCAGTAGGAGCCGTTGAGGTTGCAGGCGTTGAGCACCTTGACTACCAGCTCGACGTTCGACTGGTCGAAGAAGTAGAAGTAGCCGGTGTCGGGCGTCAGCGGTACCTTGATGCCTCCGTCGGCCTCGTTGCGCTTGTTGGCCCAGAAGGCCTCGACCTTGAAGCGACCCTGGTTGAGGCACAGCGAGAACTCATCCTCGGTGACTTTGCAGCCCAGCGTTGGCGCCTTATAGGTACCGCGACGGTAGATCGCCGGCATGGTGGCGTCGGCCATCCAGGAGCGGGGCTCACCGGTTGGCGTGATCTTGTCTCCCGCCAGCGGAACGCGCCACAGGCCGGCGCCGGTCGGGGTCTTGCCACCGTCGGGGGCTGAGAACACGACGGCCCGGTCGTCGCCGGTGTAGCTGGCGGCAGCCGGGGTACCCCGGAACGCCACCGGTACGTCGTAGGCGCCGCGGTAGAACTCGAGGGTGACCACGTTGGTCACGTCGTCGGCTACGTCGTAGAGCTCGAAGACGATGTGCTGGTCGTCGGTGTTGGCGACCGACGGGAAGCCCATTTCGATGCCCGGAGCCGGCGGCGCTACGGAAAACACGGTGCCGGTGACGAGGTCGAGGGCATAGATGCTCCAGCTCGACACCTCTTGCCCGCCGACGCGGTAGACATTGAGCGCGTCGTAGAACAGGAACCGATTGTTGCCCGAGAAGTCGAGCGCATCGGCGTAGGCAATGCTCGTCGCACCGCCGTGTGATGTTGCGCCCTCCAGGGTAACGGTCTGTTCCTGGTCCGTGGCCAGGTTGATGAGGTGGATCTGGTTGGTTGGCCGGCCGCGACCATCGCGAAGGACGAAGGCGAACAGATGACCGGAGGGGGACATGGCAACCGAGTGCACCGCTCCCGGCACACCCAGGCAGGACTCTTCGGCGGTCCTGGTGTCGATGAAACAGGCGTCGTTGTTGGCCGCGACGAAGAACGCCAGGCTACCGTTGCCGGTGACGTGGGGCTTCTGAAAGACCGAACCGCTTCGATCCAGAATGACGCCGAACTCGGGGTCTTTGAGTTTCGACTCCTTGCGGCCAAGCCGGACCCGACCAGCGTCGCGGTCGAAGAAGGTAAAGAGTGTCGCGTCGTTGCCAGCAACTGGCGGGACCTTTGGCGGTGGAGGTGGTGCCGGTTCGGTGCCGCGAATGCCTACCGCGTCGAAACCCGCCCGGACGCCGCGGTACTCGGCGCTGTTGGCGCCATGCATTTCCCGCGCCGAGTCGAGCACCGCGTCGCGCAGATCGCGGAACTGCGAGTGCGCTGTGAGATGACGGGTCTGGGCGCGATAGAAGATCTTGACGGCCTTGTCGAAGCCGATCGCCTTCGTGCCGCCCTCGGCAATGAGGTAGAAGGCGTGGTTGATGATGCCGCTGTTGGTGTGGACGCCGCCATGGTCGCGGGTCATCTTCCGGTAGTCGGAGTAGTGCGATGGGTCACCATAGTCTTCTGGCCTTCTCATCGATCGAAGCGTGTGGACGTTGGCTCCCATCAGCCAGTCATTCGAGCCGGTCACGTAACGCTCGGCGGCCTCGCCGTGAATGTCCGCCAGGGCTTCGTCCATCGCGCCGGACTCGTTCTGGTACACCAGGCTGGCACTGTAGGCGTCGACCCCGTGCGCCATCTCATGTCCAGCTACGTCAAGTGCACCGGCGAGACTCATCGGCAGGCCGTTCGGCACTCCATAGACCATCACGTCACCGAGGCTTGGAACGAAGGCGGCGTTGTTGACAAAGTCACCCGCCACTCGAACGATGTTGAGCAACCGACGGCCACGGTTGTCGTAGGAGTCTCGCTTGTGCACCTGCCGGAAGTAGTCGTAGACAACTGACGAATTCTGCGCAGCGGACACTGCATCGGGAGGATTCCAACTGGAGGCCGACGACGAGGTGACGTAACGGAAGTTCCCATCTGCAGGACCACCTCGCGCATCGATAGTCGTGATGATGCCCGGCGTTTTCGGATCGAGCGGATTACCACCCTTGTACATCGGCTTCGACGTATCGATCAGGTAGTACGTGCCATTCGAACGCCAGCTGACCAGGTTCACCGTCCGACCATGCAGATCACGACCAGTCCCTGATGCCGCCTGGTGGTTCACCGTTTCGACGGAGCCGAGAACGACGCCATGCTGCGCGTCAACGAAAACCTGGGGGACTTCGAGAAGATCCCGCTCGACGAGCACCTTCCACGCCAACCTCGGTGAGGAAAACGACGAGCGCGAGTAGAAGACGAGCTCGGCACCCAGCACCTTCGACGACGCATCGTCGCCCCGGGCAATCGCTTCGGCGTGCGCTCTGTCGACGCTGGCGATCGCACGTGTGCGACGTGGGGTTGGGAAATAGGCGCCATCGATGAGGTCGAGGTCGCCGTAAGCGTTGAAGTGGGCTGAAAGCTCGGCGCCCCAGACCGGAATCCCCATGAACTGCTGCTGGTAGCGAATCCGCGCTCGACCCGACTCGTCTTGCTCTTCGGTGCGGTAGAGCAACTCGGCCGACGGGTCGTCGAGCCGCAGAAGGTCGCGGTTGGCGCGGAAGAAGTTCGCGGCCATGCGATTGCGGAGAACACCCGGCTCGAGCGAGGCGTCTTCCTGTTTTGGTGTTAGAACTTCGCCGCGGATGCGGCGCACGGTGCTGTTGTGTGCCCGCACCGAAACCTCGACGTCGCGGCCTATGCGCTCGGTAATCGACGACATGCCAGAAGTCGCGGCCTCTTCGGCCCGCATCAGGGTCTCGGTACTCACCAGGGCGTGCACCGAGCCACTCAGTCGCGGCACCAGAACGGCGGTATCCGGCGCGGGAGCGTTGATCGCCTCGCTGTGTGACCCTGCCGCGTCGTACGGAATGGGCTGAACGAAGAGCTCGGGGAGGCTCGACGGAGCCTGCGGGTCCTCGTGCCGGGGCTGGGCCGCGGCTTCTTTCGGCGCGAGCAGAAAGAAGAGAACGATGATCAACGCCGGAGCGGCGAGGTAGCCAGTGAGAAAGCTGGTTGCACGGTATTTCACGGTCGGTCTCCAGGAAGTTCGGGGCCCCAGGAGGGGGTAGAGGGCCTTCAACCAGTGCCTTTCCGGGAAAGCGGAGGTTTGTTACAGCCCCCAGCGACAGGCCTCGCGGGGCCCAAGGCCCGGTAGGCTGCCGGGATGCGTAGAAGCGACCAGCGCGCTGGGCGTCAGGCACCGCTCCTGACCCCTTTCGGCGAAGGAGTCTGGCTGGCCAATCAGCCGGTGCGGATCCTCGGGACGCGCCTCACCAGCACGATGGCCGTCCTCCGACTGGCCGGAAACGACCTCCTGCTCTTTTCGCCGATCGCACTTACCTCCCGCCTCCAGAGAGCCCTCGAGGACCTGGGCCGCATCGCCCACCTCTATGCGCCCAACCTGTTTCATCACCTTTCCATCGGCGAATGGTCGGCGGCCTACCCGGAGGCCAGGCTGCACGCGCCCGCTGGGCTCGGCAGGAAGCGCCCCGACCTCAAAATCGACCGCGTTCACGGCAATGCGAAGGAGCCCGCCTTCGAGGGGGTCGTCGACGAGTTGCCGATCGCGGGCTTTCGACTGGCGGAGACAGTCCTCTACTACCGCCCGGCGAAGACCCTCGTGGTGGCCGACCTCGTCCACAATGTCGGTCGCCCCGAGGGCACCTGGACCCGGATCTACGCGCAGGCGATGGGCTTCTACGATCGGGTCGCCCTCAGTCGCGCTATCCGCTGGACAGCTTGGAGCGACAAGGCGGCGGCCCGCAAGAGCCTCGATGATCTGCTGGCGCTTCCCATCGAGAGACTCGTCGTCGGACACGGCGCTCCGATCGACCATCGGGCCCAGGAGTCCGTAGCAAACGCTTTCGGCTGGCTACCGAGTACCCCGTACCATTGAAACGCACAGCGTCTGCGCGGTCCTCGCGCTCGATCTCTGTGTTGTCACTCCTCGACAGATCACCGATATGCCTCTGTCGTGACGCCTTGATCTCGAGCACGACCATCCGCTCACCCACTATCTGTTTCAATGGTACGGGGTACTAGACCTTCCGAAGAGACTTGAAGCTACGATGGTTCACCCACGCACGCCGGAGATGGCCAGTGACACCCACCCTCAACTCCAGAGCCCCGCATGACCACCCGTGACGGGGCGGCCGTCCGCGTCCCGCCGCCGCTCGTCTTCCTAAGCCTCCTGATTGCCGGCTTCCTGCTGCAGCGGCTGGTCTACTCGCTGCCGCTTCCAGTGCCGCGCCTTCCTCGATTGCTCATCGCGGCCATCCTGGGAGCAACCGGCTTCTACCTCCTGGGTAGCGCGGCTTCCCTGTTCAAGAAGACCGGGCAGGACCCGAAGCCATGGGTCAACACGCCCGAGATCGTAAGCACCGGCATCTACCGGCTCACACGTAACCCGATGTACGTAGGCATGGCGCTCATCCAGCTGGCATGCGGGCTGTGGCTCTCCAACCCGTGGATCATCGCGCTCCTCCCGCTCTCAATGTTTATCGTCCAGCAAACCGCGATTCGCCACGAAGAGGCCTATCTCGAGGAGAAGTTCGGCGAGGGCTACCTCGAATACAAACGCCGCGTACGCCGCTGGCTCTAGCCCCTGGTCACTCAGGCGCCGTAACCGGTCGCCTGGTGAGGCACAATAGTCCCGTCCTGACGTATATGAACGAAAGAACCACGATTCCTGCCCCGAAGAAGGCGACCCTCTCGCCGCTTCGCCATAGCGCCTGCTTCACGTGTGCGGGGCTCCTGGCATGCGCGAGCCTCGTGTTTTGCGGCCTCGATGGGCTCATGTCTGGCCACGTCCACGTGCAGGATGGTTCGACACTCCACCACCGGCACCTTTTTGCCGGTGCGCATCAGCATGATGGCGAAGACGACCAGCACGCAGCAGACGAGTCCGGCAGGCTAGCTACGGAGACCGCCGACCCCGTAGAAGACCATCACGGTTCGGAGAAAGAAGCTCCAGAGAGCAGCAAGAGCACGATCTCGACGCTCGAACTCACCAACAGTCTCCAGGCGGAGACTCTCTCGGGCTCCCTGCTCGCCGCACTGCCTCTTGTCGCATTGCGCGTCGAGGTACGCCGCTCCGCCGCCCCCACTCGGTTCTACTTGACCGAGGGGCCACGGCCGCCGCCGCAAGCGCGACCTGGCTGACGTCGCCGGGCTCTCCCAGGCCTTCTTGCAGTCCCGGCCGCCCCCAACCTAAAGGTATTCGTGTGTCCCCGTCGCCAGACGACAGGGGACGACTTGGCATGCCCTCTCTCTGGGCGGCATAGCCGCATGCAGCTCGATCCTCCAAACGGCGGATCTGACCTCCGTTGCGCTAGACGTCCCGCTAGCGCTTCAAAAGAGAAGATCATCATGAGTATGGACTTAGCTCCCCCTCCTACCGGCAGACCCCTGCCTCAGATTCGGTTGCCGCGAGGTGTCGCGATTCTCGCGGCCCTGGTCTTTGCAAACGGCATCCTCCTGGCACAGGAATCCGAGCCAGAAACCGCCGAGTCTCCAGGCGACGTACAGGAATCGCCCGGAGAAACTGATGGGTTCGGCGACGAGATCGACGTGGTCGAGCGGGGGGACGACATGGTCGGCATCGCCGTTTCGGCTACCGAGGGCAGCACCGGACGCGTCGACTTGAGCCGCCGCGCCCTCTTGCGCTCAGGCGACGTCGTCGAGACGGTGCCAGGCATGGTCGCGACGCAGCACAGCGGGGGCGGCAAAGCGAACCAGTACTTCATTCGCGGCTTCAATCTGGATCACGGCACCGACTTCTCCATCTCCGTCGACGGTGTGCCAGTCAACATGCCGACCCACGGTCACGGCCAGGGTTACGCCGACATGAACTTCCTGATTCCCGAACTGATTCAGCGGGCCCGCTATCGCAAGGGCCCCTACTGGGCAGGGGTCGGCGACTTCTCGACCGCCGGCAGCCTCGACATCGACCTGATCGACCGTCTACCAGAGTCGTTGATTTCGGTGAGCGCTGGCAGCAACTCTTACGGTCGACTTCTGTTCGCCGACAGCTTCGAGGTCGAGAATGGAACCTTGCTGGCGGCAATCGAAGGTTTCCACGACGACGGCCCCTACGATCGCCCCGAAGACTTCAGGGTCGCGCGCGGCTTGCTGCGCTACAGCCAGCGAAACGGCGACCGGCGCTTCAGCTTGACCGCGATGGGCTACGACGGCGAGTGGCTTTCGTCTGACCAGATTCCGCAGCGGGCAGTCGATGATGGTTCGATCTCGCGCTTCGGCCTGATCGACCCCGGACCTCGCGGCACGACCCAACGCTTCAGTCTGTCGGCAGAGGCGCTTCGCCCGCGCGAGAACGGTGGCGACCGCCTTTCGGCCTATGTCATGTCCTACGACTTCTCGCTGGTCGGCAACTTCACCTACTTTCTCGACAACCCGGAGCTCGGCGACCAGGTGCTCCAGCGCGACGACCGCTTCGTAGCCGGCGCCGAGCTCTCGCGAAGCTGGCTCACCAGGCTCTGGCGTCGGCCACTCGAGGTGACCTCCGGAGTCCAAGTGCGCTACGACGACCTCACCAACCAACTCGACCGTACGCGCGTTCACGAGGACCGCATTCAGCTCTTCGCTCCGGTCTTGCGCGCCGACGTCGAGCTGATCACCGGCGGCCCCTTCATCGAAGGCAGCATGCGTGTCAACGACTGGTTCCGGTGGTCCGGCGGAGTCCGCCTAGACGGCTACCAGGCGGACGTGGCGAGTGATCGCGCGGTCAACTCGGGGAGCGTCTCGGACACACTCATCAGTCCCAAGCTGAGCCTCGCCTTCGGTCCCTGGAAGCAAACCGAGATCTACGTCAACTACGGGCGTGGATTTCACAGCAACGATGCCAAGGGAGCTGTGATCACCGTCGACCCCAGCACGGGCGATGCCGCCGACCGCGCCGAACCGTTGGTCGCGACCGAAGGCTTCGATGTCGGCTTTCGCACCACCGCCATCCCTGGCCTGCAGAGCACCGTGACTCTGTTCAGCCTCGAGCTCGGCTCCGAGCTGATTTTCGTCGGCGACGCTGGCGTCACCGAGGCCGGTCGACCGAGCCGTCGCCTGGGCGTCGAGTGGACCAATCACTACCAGGTGAGTCCGGTCCTCTGGACCGACTTCGACGCCACCTGGACCGACGCTGAGTTTCGAGACGACGACCCCGCCGGCCGCGAGATCCCAGGCTCAGTGGGCAGGACCCTTGCCGCAGGGCTGTCGTTTTCCAACGACGGCCCCTGGTCAGCGTCACTGCGCTGGCGCTACTTCGGCGACATTCCCCTGGTCGAAGACGGCTCGCGCATCTGGTCGAGTAGCGCAACGTTCAACGGGCAAGTCGGCTATCGCTTCGAAAACGGTCTCGAACTATCGCTTGAAGGGTTCAACCTGACCGATCGCGAGGACGACGACGTCCAGTACTACTACGCCTCACGGCTGCCCGGAGAGCCGGCCGACGGCATCGAGGACATTCACTTTCACCCCCTACCGGAGCGGTCCCTTCGACTGTCCCTGACCTGGCAACCCTGAACTCGACCTGCGGTAACGTCGAGAGATGACTTCCAACGACCATCCCAACGACAAACTCTTCTGGAACCTGGCCGAGGAGCACCTGGCAGGTCGCGGTGCCGAGCGCGGCACGATGATGGGCTCCCCTTGCCTGCGAACGAACGGTGACTTCTACGCCACCGTGCATCGCAAGACCAAGCAGCTGATCGTCAAGCTGCCGGAGGCGCGCGCCCTGGCACTGATCGAAGGCGGGACCGGCACCGAGTTCAAGCCCGCCGGCAGGGTGTTCCGCGAGTGGCTGGCGGTATCCGACGTCGACCGTCTGACCTGGGGCAACCTCATGGAGGAGGCGCGCGTTTTCGTTGCAGGCGAGTGAACGAACGACGTTCCCAACCCCCTGAATCCGCGCAAGAAGCCTGGCAGGCGTCCTAACGGTAGGATTCAGCGCTAAACATGAAATCTCGGAGTCTTACTCCGATTTTTCATGGTAGAATTTTCCCGTGATTGCTCGAAAAGCTCATACGGAGCGCATCGAAGCGCTCTTGAAGCGGAACCCGGTGGTGGCCATTCTCGGCGCCCGCCAGACCGGAAAGACGACCCTCGCCAACCAGATCCTCAAGTCGCGCCGCAAGGGCACCCGCTTCGACCTCGAGGATTCCGCAGATGTCGCAAGGCTAGCCAGCCCTGGCGTGGCGCTCAGCGAACTTCGTGGCCTGGTCGTGATTGACGAGATCCAGCGACGGCCCGAGTTGTTTCCGTCGCTACGAGTCCTGGCGGATCGCAAGCCGCTTCCGGCGCGCTTTCTCGTTCTGGGAAGCGCTTCCCCCGAGCTTCTTCGTCAGTCATCCGAGTCCCTCGCGGGCCGCATCGCTTTTCATACGCTCCCTGGATTCGACCTGATGGAGGTCGGCGACCAGAACTTTCATCGCCGCTGGCTGCGCGGTGGGTTCCCGCGGTCGTACCTCGCTCGCAGCCAAGCAGACAGCTTCGCCTGGAGGCAGGACTTCATCCGAACCTTCGTAGAACGAGATCTCCCTCAGTTGGGAATCGGCGTATCCGCTTCGACCATGGAGCGCTTCTGGACGATGCTGGCTCACTACCATGGTCAAACCTGGAACGGTTCTGAAATCGCACGAGCCTTCGGGGTCACCGACAAGACCGTCCGCCGATACCTCGACGATCTCACGTCCGCACTCGTCGTTCGGCAACTCAAGCCGTGGTTCGCGAACATCGGCAAGCGGCAAGTGAAGTCACCCAAGATCTACATCGCTGACAGCGGCTTGCTGCACGCACTTCTCGACGTTCGAGATCGCCGCGACCTCGATCGGCACCCCAAGGTCGGTGCCTCCTGGGAGGGCTTCATGATGAACCAGGTCGCACGTGCTCTCGGCCAAGACTCTGGGGCGCTGTACTTCTGGGCAACCCACACCGGCGCCGAACTCGATCTCTTATGGACTCGGGGCCGCAAGCGCATCGGCTTCGAGTTCAAACTCACCGACGCTCCCAGACTGACCCGGTCGATGAGGTCAGCCCTCGAGGCTCTCGAACTGTCGAAGCTCTGGGTTGTTCATGCCGGGCAGCATCGGTTCCCGATGCACGAAAAGGCCGAGGCGCTGGGCGCCCGGGATCTCTCTTCAACCAGGCTGGTCTAGAGGCCCGGTCCCCGCCCACCATCTCGTTGACTACAGTGCGACTGGTTCCGCTGGTCTGGCGGAGTCCGCCTGGACGCCGAGACCGACGCGGCGACTGATCGCTCGGTCAACGCAGGCAGCGTCTCGGGAACACTCGTCAGTCCCAAGCTGAGCCTCGCCTTCAGCCGTCTTCGCGTAAACAGACCTGGGGATCAACGGTGCCGGCACGACGCGCCGGAACCGCACACGCCACCAGCGCGGTCGCCAGGAGAAGCAAGGTGACTCCTGCGATCGCCAAGGGATCAGTCGGTCGGACCGAGAACAGGGTGGCACTGGCAACGCTGGAAAGAGCAAGCGCAGCCAGAAGGCCGACCAACCAACCGGTTCCCACCATCACCATGCCCTCCCTCAGAACACTCAGCACGATCCCCAGGGGCTCGGCTCCCAGCGCCATACGAACGCCGATCTCGCGGCGGCGCGAAGCCACCGAGCGCGACAGAACCCCGAACAGCCCAAGAACCGCGAGGCTAATGGCCACCGCCGAGAAGATCGCCAGCCAGGCAGTCAATTGGCGTGGCAGGGCGATTGACCGCTGGACGATCTCCTCGTACTCGGCTAAGTCAACGATCGGCACGGTGGGATCGAGAGAGCGCAACGTTTCTAGAACCCGGCCCATCGTCGCCTCGGTTGCGGCAGACGGCCCCGGGGCTAGACGAACTGCAAACGTCATGTCTCGCGGTGAGTAGTACGCGGTCTCGAACGCCTGGGCGTGTGGCACGTACCAGCGGTCCTCAGCGGGTTGGTCGAGGCCGAAGTAGCGCACGTCGCCGACGACCCCCACCACCGTCATCCAGGGCGCATCCTCGCTGAAGACCCGGAAGCGTTTTCCGAGAGCCTCTTGCCCCGGCCAGTGGAGTTTGGCCATCGTCTCGTTGATCACCACCACTGGCACCGAAGCGACCGTGTCGGTCTTTTCGAAAGCCCGCCCGGCCTCGAGCCTCAGACCGAGAGCCTCGAAGGCCGACGGGGTCACCTGTTGAACTGCGGAGGCCGGCGCGTCACTCACCGTCGCCACGGGCTGCCCCTCGATCTCGATCGACCAACGGCTCACCCCGCCATCGAGCGGCAGGCTGCCCACCGAGCCAGCGGCTAGAACCCCCGGAAGCTCCCCGAGAGCGCGCTCGGCATTCTCAAAGAACGCCACCGCCTTCTCGTCGGTGTCGTAGCGACCCGGAGGGAGCGAGACGTCGAACACCACCACCCCGTCGGCGTTGAAGCCCGCGTCGACGCGCGCCAGCTCCTGCAGCGTTCGCGCCATCAGTCCGCAGCCGAGCAACAAGAGGACCGCCAGTCCGACCTGAACCACTACCAACCCGCGCCGGACCCACACCGCCTTTCTCGTCGCGCCATGGTCGCGGCGCGTCATGGCCCCCGAACGAATCGTTGACCGAAGAGCAGGCCACAAACCACACAGCACCGTCACTAGAACCGTCAGGCCCAGGACAACCGCCACGACCCGTGGCTCGAACGACACCTGATCTGCGCGCGGCAGGCTCTCCGGCAAGAGCGCCGGAAGTAGCCGCTCACCCGCTTTGGCAATCGCCACCGCCAGCAGGCCGCCAAGACCCGCCAGGATGAGCGTTTCAACGACCAGTTGACTCACCAACCGACCACGTAGTGCACCCAGTGTGCGCCTGACGTCGAGCTCACGCTCGCGTTCCGCCGCCCGCCACAGCTGCAGGTTGGCAACGTTGGCACAGGTCAGAAGCAAGAGCGCTAACACGGCGGCCACAACAATCAGAACCGGTGTCTCAGCAGTACCAAGGAAGGCCTCGCGCATCGACTGCACGCGCAGTCGATGACCACCGTTGGCGTAGATCTCGGGATAGGCACTCTCGGTTTGTGCCGCCAGGACGTCGGTTACGGCTACCGCCTCATCGAACGTGACACCGGGCGCTAGCCGAGCCACGACGTTGAGATAGTGGTTGTTGCGCGCCCACGGAGCATCGAGGTCGAGCTTGAGAGGGAAGTAGAGGTCGAAACGGGGCGTGGGGTAGTGAAAGCCTTCCGGCATCACCCCCACCACCCGAAAGGGTTCGCCGTCGAAAGAAACGGTAGCTCCCACCGCGTCGGGCATACCGCCCAGCGACGAGCGCCAGAAAGCGTGGCTCACCACGACCACATCCGCTCCACCGGGACTGTCTTCCGCCGCATCGAAGAAGCGTCCCAACTCGGGCTGAACACCCAGGGTCTGTGCCAGATCAGCTGTCGCCTCGACCGCCAGCAGCCGACGTGACTCCGGCTCGCCCAGCAAGGTCACCGGACGCCCACGCCAACCCGTCAATGACTCGAAGGAGTCGAGCTCGCGCAGATCGTGCAAACCGGGCTCTGACGTCCCATGCCACATCGCGCCGCGGCTCTGGACCTGGATCACCGCCAGGTCTTCGGCAGCAGGATACTCGAGTGGCTGCAAGAGAATCGCGTCGGCGAACATGTAGACGACGGCGCTCTGCCCGATCCCGAGGCCGAGCATGGCCGCAATGAGAAGGCTGGCAGCCGGCCGGCGCTTGATCATGCGCACACCGAGCTGTAGGTCACGCCCCAACCAGCCGATCGTGTTTCGAAATGATGAGGACTCAACCGTCATGGCGCGGCTCCTTTGAAACGAGTGGTCAGCGGGTTTGGGGGTGCGCGCTACGCCCCGGTCTCGAAGCGAGCGATGCCAGATCACCGAAAGGACCTGGCGCGCAAGCCAGAGCAGCTCGGCCGTGGCTGAGCCGCGTCGTGCAGTACGCCGCCGCCACTCCTCTGCCAGGTCGCCGGCAAGGAACTCACGCTCGTGCGTTGGGGCCAGTCGCTCAGCCAGGCCGAGCAACCGCCGAGAGAGCCAGCGGCGGACCCCCACTACACCGCCCGCCACTGTTCGTCGAGGCCGCGTGAAAGCGCCCGCAGGTCTCCCAGGGTGCGCTGCAGCGCCCGCTTGCCTGGGGTCTCGAGGCGGTAGAACTTTCGGCGCCGGCCGCCGCGCACGCCGGTTGGCTCTCCGACACGCGAGCGCACCATTCCCTTGCGCTCGAGACGATCCAATGTCTTGTAGACCGCTCCCAGACTGACGCGGCGGGCCGTGTGCTCTTCAATCTCGCGCAGCATCGCCGCCCCGTAGGCGCCGTCGCCAAGGCGCAGCAGGGTCAACGCAAGCACCAGTTCAAAGTCACCGAGACGCTTCTCGTCACGCTTCATGATCCCTACCCTTCATGGATATCGATGATTTGTACGACATTGTCACAGAAAGGTTGCAAGCGCACGACACGGATAGTCTCTCTGAGTGTCGACGGACCAACACAGCCCAATCATCTTCGACTGCGACGGGGTACTCGTCGACAGCGAGGCCCTTTCGATCTCGCTCGAGGTCGGGCTGCTCGAGGAGGCGGGCTTCTCGGTGTCAGCAGACGAGATCACCGAGCGTTTCGTTGGCATGACCTACAGCGGAATGATCCAGACACTCGAGGAAGAGCAAGGGCGGCGAGCACCACCAGCACTGCGCCAAACCATCGAAGAAACCGTGCTCGAGGCGATCCGATCGAGGCTCACCGCAGTCTCAGGGATGAAACAAGTGCTCGAGCACCTCGAGAAGCGCGGTATCCCACGTTCGGTCGCCTCGAGCAGCAACCTGGACCGCGTCGCCCTATCACTAGAAGTCACCGGTCTTCGCGGCCTCTTCGAAAGCGGCAGTCTCTTTTCTGCTGAGATGGTCGAGTGTGGCAAGCCTGCGCCCGACCTCTTCCTCCATACCGCAAGAACCCTGGGCTTCGACCCCGCCGCGTGCATCGTCATCGAAGACAGCCCTCACGGCGTGATCGCCGCAGCCGCCGCGGGTATGCGCCCAATCGGTTTCCTGGGAGGAAGCCACACGGGACCCACCCTCAAAGAGCGCTTGCTCGCGGCAGGAGCTCAGCAGGTCGTCGATTGCGCCGAGTCTCTTCTGCCGCTGCTTGACCCTAACTTGAAACGATCGACTGTCGACCATCCGGAGGCCACAGAGTGATCCTGTTTCGGCGCCACGTTCTCCTTGGCGGCTTTGCGGCCGCTCTCCTCATCTCAATTGCCACTCCTACGACCGGTCAGAACAAGTCGGCCGACCACCAACCGAACGAGCATCTAAGGGCCTTCGAGCCCTTCCTCGACCACGTCTGGAAGGCCAAGGTCAACGAGACCGAGGACGGCAAGCCCGTTTTCGATGTCGCGCGCTGGGAACTCGCCCTGTCTGGTCAGGCGATCCGGATGTTCCATTCGGTCAACGAAGGCAGCTATGGCGGCGAGACGATCGTCATGTGGGACCGCGAGAAAGAAGCGCTGGTCTACACCTACTTCACCACCGCCGGCTTCTTTACCCAAGGCACGATTGAGTTCGACGACGACGGCTCCTTCAAGAGCCGCGAGTTAGTGACTGGAAACCAGAGCGGCTTCACCGAGGTGGAATCCACCAGCCGCCTGCTGCCCGACGGCCGGATGAAGGTGCATACCCGCATGCTGCAGAACGGCAGCTGGGTGGATCGTGGCGAGGTCTTCTACGAGAAGTCACCGGGAACCAGGCTGGTCCTCGACTAGGTCACCCACCTTGTTGTGAACCCGTGCGATCAACCTCATGCGCAAGACGCCTTCGGTGGCGAACGAGCACCGAAGCGGGTGCGGCGAGCAGCGCCGCACCGATCCAACAAAGGCCGTTGTAGCCCACCGCCGCCAAGAGAAGACTCGCCGACATACTCGAGATCGCCGCCGAGACCCAGACCACCGAGTCCGCAGCGCCCTGAACACGCGCACGCTCGTTTTGCGGCATGCCAGTGACCAGGAGCGAGCTACCGCCAACGAAACCAACGTTCCACCCCAGGCCGAGAAGAAAGAGCGCGAAGAGAAGGAGCCGGAAAGAATCTCCCGCGACAACGGCAACGAGGGCGGCGGCGACGAGAAGGGATAGCCCCAACGAGATCGTGCGCACCCTGCCACTCCGCTCAACCAGCCGCCCTACCAGAGGCGAGAAGGCGTACATGCCGAGGGTGTGGGCGCTCGCGATCAGACCAACCGCCGCCAGGCCATGACCACCATGACGCACATGAAGCGGTGTCATCGACATGATCAAGACCATCACCACGTGACCAGTCACCATAGTGACTAAAGCCACCTGCACGCGAGGCTCTCCGACACGTGCCCACAAGCCGGCCGCAGATTGCTCGGCGACTCGGGATCGCGGCCCGTCGTAGAGCAGGGTCGTGGGGTCGGGACGCAAGAAAACGAAGTAGAGCGACATCGCAAAACTGAAGACCGAGAACGAAACCAGGTATCCACCGGCGAGCTCCGGCAACTCGAACGAGAGCGCCACGCGACCCGCCGGCGCGAGCAGATTCGGCCCGACCACCGCACCGACCGTTCCCATCCACACCACCATGCTCAATGCAACCGCTCGTTGTTCAGGCGGCCTGAGATCGGCCGAGATATAGCGCGTTTGCACACTGGCACTCTGCCCACAGCCAATCACCAGCATCCCGAGAACAAGCAACGGGAACGACGAAACAACGGTGGCAGTAAACGCCGTCGCCGCACCTCCCGCCGCAACCGCATAGGCAGCGATCAGCGCGCGCCGCAACCCGAATCGTTCACGCAACCGCGGCAAGAGCGACGCACCGGTCGCCACCCCCGTAATACCTGCGGCAAACGGCACACCAGCCCAGGTCGTCGCACCAGTAATCTGCTCGGCCACCAGAGTGCTGATCGTCGTAGCAGCAACCATCGCGGTATAGCCAGCAGCCACAGCCAGCAGCAAGAACCTGGTAGTGCGGCGGCGCGCAGCCTGAAGTTGCGACTCGTTCATGGACGATCAGCTCACACGAACACTGTGAGGCCAACACAGCCTACACACCACAACCGCACTGGGGACACAAGAACCCAACCGCGACAAGCGAAGCACAAGCAACAACAGAAAGCGCGACGTGCGAAGCACGAGCAGGCCCCGACACCAACCCCAACAAGCGCGACGTGCGAAGCACGAGCAGGCCCCGACACCAACCCCAACAAGCGCGATGTGCGAAGCACGAGCGCACACCCCCCCCCACACCAAATCGGACGCTGCGGACGACCGAGAGGGTTCGGAGCCTGGGGCGTGCGCCAGGGAGCAGTCAGGCGGCAACCATCAACGCGATGCCGAGAAAACCTGCAACCGCCGCCCAAACCAGCAGCCCAGGAAACGTCCGAGGACCGTCGCGGAAGGCGCACGCCCCAGGTTTCGAACCCGGCGCCACCCCCACAAACTCCCAACCACCACGAACCCAACCAGTAACCAGTAACCAACAACCAACAACCAACAACCAACAACCAACAACCAACAACAGCCGCCTTATGATCGCAGCGTCATGATGAAACTCCATCACGCCCCCCGCACCCGATCAGTACGAATAGTCTGGCTACTAGAAGAACTCGACCTCCCCTACGACATCGAAGAACACGAGTTCGCGCCCGCTCCCTCACCATTCTCGCAAACGACACCCACTGGCAAGTTCCCCACCCTCGAAGACGATGGGATGGTCATGTCCGAGTCGGGAGCGATCGTCGAGTACATCCTCGAACGCTACGCCGAAGGGCGCCTGCAGCCGCCCCTAGGTACCGCCGCACGCGGTCCGTTCCTGCAATGGATCCACTACGCAGAGGGCACCGCTCACCCACCATTGGGGACCATCCTCTGGCATTCGATCTACAGAAAGGACGCCGACGAGGAGAGCCCGGTGATCCAGGCAGCGAGGGAGCGCGCTCACTCCACCGTTGCGCACATCGAACAAGCGTTGACCGAAAACGACTGGGTCGCGGGCGCCGAGTTCACCGCCGCCGACATCATGGTGACGTTCACGCTGCTCGCCGCCCGGCAGGTCGGCATTCTCGATGAGCGCTACCCGAAGATCGCTCAGTACCTCGGGAGGGTGATGCAGCGACCAGCGTTCCAGAAGGCCGCTATCGGCTCTCTCTAGCCCTGAAGCCTCTACCGCTCAGCGCTCGAACCAACGCACTAGACTATGACTCCGTCTTCGAACTGACTCCGTCTTCGACCCGCACCTCAGGAGGCACCCATGCGCAAGAACCTAGTCCTCGCCTGCACGATCTCGCTCTTTGTCGCTGGAGCCAGCGTCGCCGAAGACGAAACCAAACGCATGGCCAACGGCAAGCCGGACCTTTCCGGCACCTACGACGCTGGCACCGTCACCCCAGTCGATCGCCCGCCGGCCTTCGGCACCAAGCTCTACCTGACGCCTGAGGAGGCCAAGAAGCTGGAAGAAGAGGCGGCTGCACGCATGGCCGAGGCGAACCAGAGAAGCGACGCCAACCGCGAAGCGCCACAACTCGGCGGCGATGGCAACAACATGTTCGGCGGCGGCGGTGTGGGTGGCTACAACGCGTTCTGGATCGACCCGGGCTCAGAGGCCGTGATGGTCGACGGTAAGTTCCGCACCTCCATCATCTCCGAACCCGAAAACGGCCGTCGTCCGCCGATGACGCCGAAGGGCATGCGAAACATGATGACCAATTTCGCATCCTTCACCTACGTTAACGACGGCACCGCGTCCTGGCTCGACAAACCGGGCCCCGGCCCCTTCGACGGCCCCGAGACGCTGGCTCTCGCCGAGCGCTGCCTACTCGGCTTCAGCGGCGGCCCGCCGATGCTGCCGAGCCTCTACAACAACTATTTGCGCGTGATCCAGTCCGAAACCCACGTGATGATCCTGCTCGAGATGGTGCATGACGCGCGCATCGTACGCCTCGACTCGGAGCACGGTCCGGAGGACGCCAAGAAATGGCTCGGGGACTCGATCGGCTACTGGGAAGGTGACACCCTGGTCGTTGAAAGCCGCAACTTCCGTGAGCGAACCGGCCTCTACGGCGGCGACGAGAACCTGCACGTCACCGAGCGCTTCTCGCGCACCGAAGGCGGCGACCTGCTCTACCAGTTCCGGGTCGAAGACCCGACCGTGTGGACCGCTCCCTGGGCGGGCGAGTACACCTGGAAGTCCAAGCCCGACAGCAAGGTCTACGAGTACGCCTGCCACGAAGGCAATTACGCGATGGGCAACATCCTGCGCGGCGCGCGGTTGTTGGAAGCGGAGTACGACGAGCCCAAGAAGAGCTCCGACTGAGGGTCACTCGGAGTCCACCCTCATCCGCTGTTCGAGCCTGAGCCAGCTTCTTGGCCGGGTCCGGCGTGCCGGGCCCCGAGGACGGCGCCGCCAGCCAGAAGGACCAGAGAAAGGACCAGCCCGACCAGGCCTGCGCCGCAACTCTCCGCCATGCCAACCCCAAGGAGAGCTGGATGGCTGAGCCCTGCCTCGGCGAGGGCATCAATCGTTTCTCGAATGAGGCCGGGCACCAGGCCGGCTCCCACAAGGAGCGGGACCAAGACCAGGGGCCACAGCACCCGCCGCGCGGAGAGCCACCAGCCGAAGACACCCACCGCCACAAGCAGAACAGCGAAAGCGCGGCCGCCCGTCGCTCGCAGAAGCGACAACGGGTCAACCATGTCACCGAGTTGCTCTTTGAAGGCATCCTGGAACTCGGGATCGTCGAGCTGCAACACCTCGCTCAGCTCGACGCCCGACCGCCCGGCGGCCGTATGGAGCATGGCTCCCAGGATGGCCCATTGCGCGACCGCCCACCCGCAGGCAAGCGCCAGCACGACCAGAGCGGTCCGGTTGGAGCGAAACGCTGCTCTACGGTCGCTGGATCGTCTTTCCATGATCGATATCGAGAATGCCATAGGGCGACAGTTCGCCCGGGGGGCTCGGCAAGTACCTAGCCCAGGCTCGGACAACCCGAGTTGCCCCTTCACCGGACGAGGTCGATGATCACAGGATCCCGCAACTCGCCTGGAACAGGAGGCAATCGTGAAGAAGTCGCTGTTATTCGTTCTCGTCGTGGCGGCCGCCGCCCTCTTCCTTTCACCAGTGAACGCAAAAGACGTCCCCAGGCCAGAGCTCGTCTCCGGGGAAGTCATCAGCCTGTCGAACTACATGATGAAGGGTCTGACCGGCGAAGAGAACCTCGGCTCGAGCCTCTTCCACTCAGACGACCACGGGTTGCCCGTCGCGATCCTCGACCGCGAGAATGGCCAGCTCTTCATTGCCGTCGGCAAGCGGGCGACGTCACCCAACCCCAAGCTGCTGCCCTTGATGGGCAAGATGGTCAATGCCCAGGGACCTGTCTATCGCAGTCATGGCGTCCAGCTGATCGAGCTGCAGATCGTCGCCGAACAGTAGTCGCCGGGTCAGGTCCGCGCGAGCAGGAAACTGAAGTCGTCCCCGGCTCCGAGTTCCTGGGGCGGAGTGCCGTAACGAAAGACCCGACAGGTATTGGTGAGCGCTCCCTTGAGCTCGATCTGCTCGCCATCGATCTCGAACATGGTGCCCTCGCGTAGCCCCGCAACGTATATGTCCCGGTTGCGTTCGAGGAACTCCACGATGCGTTCCTCACGCGACTCACCGAAGTGACCCTCCGGTGAAGCATCGAGGTAGTGCGGGTTGATTTGAAATGGCACGAGACCCAGTGCCGCCTGTGTCTCTGGCTCGACGATCGGCATGTCGTTGGTCGTGCGAATGGTCGGGCAAGCGAGATTCGCTCCCGCACTCCATCCCAGGTACGGCACTGCGTTCTCGAGCACCCGCCGGCGAATCGCCTGCACGATTCCTCGCTCCTGCACCTCTTTGAGCAGGTTCCAGGTGTTGCCTCCTCCGACGGCAATGGCTTCAGCTTCTTCGATGACCGTTCGATGATCGGCGCACGTGTGAGTACCCAGGACCTCGTAGCCGATCGCGCCGAACTTTCTGCGGACCCGCGCCTCGTAGGCGTCGTAGCCGCTCAGACCGCCGTAGGACTGGATCACGCCCGCGTAGGGAACGAAGGCGACTCGCTTGACCTGCCTGCCGAGGAAACCCTGGATGAAGGGCAACGCATAGTCGAGGTAGCCATAGCCTTCGGCCTTCGAGCTGCTGATGAGAAGGAGCCGCATGGCACCAGCCTACCGTCGCCACACTGGCGCCAGCCTTACTCCTCTTTGAGAACCGTCATCGGGGCAATCGCGCTCGCCCGGCGAGCCGGGGCCACGCATGCGACGGCCGCCGTGACGATGAGCGCAATGGCACCGGCCGCGAAGGTGACGGAATCGTGTGGTGCGATGCCGTAGAGGAGAGCCGCCATCAATCGACCAAGCACGAGGGCGCCACCGACACCCAGGGCAAGGCCGGCAATGACCGGACGGAATCCTTGTAGAAGAACCATGCGAGTGACCTCGGTGCGATCGGCGCCAAGGGCCATACGAAGGGCTATCTCGCGGGTGCGCTGGGAGACGACATGCGCGACGACGCCATAGAGGCCGACCATCGCCAGGAAGAGAGCCAGGAGGGCGAAGCTCGACAGCACCACGAGGTAGAAGCGGGACGGTCCAAGGCTCCGGTCGACTGCCTGAGTCAGGGTTTCGATCTCGCGCATCGGCAGGTCAGGGTCGAGGCTCGCGAGGGTGGCACGAGCAATCTCAACCACCTCGACGCCAGGGCGGGCGCGCACCAGAACCGTCATCCACGGTGAACCCATTTGACCTTGGGCGAAGTACATCTCCGGCTCGGAAACCTGGTCGATTCCGTAGCCGCGGCTGTCGGCGACCACCCCAACGATCTCGAAGGGTTCCTCGTACTGCCAGTCGAACGAAACCCCTGGGTTGATGCGCTCCCCAACTGCCTCACCGTCAGCGAAGAATCGACTGACGAAGGCCTGGTTCACGATGGCGACCGGCACCATGTCTTCTCGATCACCGGGACTGAACACCCGTCCGTCGAGGAGTGGAGTGCGCACGGTGTCGAAGTAACCCGGAGTGACGACGTTCAAGAGCGCCAGCGGCTCCTTACCGGGCGGAGGCGTAGGCCGGCCAACGAAATCGATCTCGGTGTTCACGCGGTTGCTCCCGAGAGGCCGCGAGAGGGCACCGCCCACTGCCTCGACCCCGGGCACCTCGAGCAGCCGCCGCTCGAGCGCCTCGATGAGAGCTGCCGCATCCGGTGACTCGTAGCGGCTGTCGGGCATCGAGAGATAGAACGTGGTGACGTTCTCGCGATGGAAACCGAGCTCGACGTCGGCCAGCTTGGTGAAACTGCGCAGGAGCAGACCCGCCCCGAAGAGAAGCATGAACGAAAGCGCGACCTCGGCCACTAGAAGCAGGCTTCGCGAAAGGCCGCGGCCGGATCGACCGCCGATCTGACGAACCCGCAGGGCATCAGACGACAGGCGCCAGGCAGGCACAAGGCCGAACAGGAGAAGCATCGCAGTTGCCAGGGTCACCGCAAACGCCACCGAGGAGGCTTCGAGGCCGACCTGATCCAGGCGCGGCAGGTCGCTTGGAGCGAGCGCCAGGAGACCGCCCAAGAGAGCAGCGCCAAGCATGAGGCCGGCAGCCGACGCCGCAGCCGCCAACAGGCCGTTCTCGAACAGCAGCTGACGAAAGAGTCGCTGCCGCGTAGCGCCGATTGCGGTGCGAATCGACAGCTCGCGGACACGGCCAGCGCCGTGAACCAGGAGCAGGTTGGCAACGTTGGCAGCGGCAATCAGGAACAAGAGACCGACCGCGCCAAATAGCAGGTAGAGCGGCGAGCGCGCGGTCGCGGTCATCTTCTCGAGCAGACCCACGACGGCGAAGCGCCCGTCGGTGCCAGACTCCGGGTACTCCGCCTCGATGCGAGCGCCCAGGGCCAACAACTCCTGTTCGATCGCCTCCTCCGAGATACCTGGCCGACGTCGGGCGATCGAACGGATCAGGTTGCAGCCCCGGGCGCAGCCTTCGTCGGTGACATATGGGATCCACAGTTGACTCTCTTCGGGAAAGTCGAAGCCCGGCGGAGCGACACCGACGACGGTGTGAGCCACCGAACTGATCTCAATCTTGGTTCCCAGGACATCCGGCGACTCGTTGAGTCGGTCGCGGTAGTACGACCAGGAGACCAGGGTCGTAGGGTCGGCTCCGGGTTCCGCATCTTCGGCCCCGAGGTCGCGACCGAGTGCGGGACTCAAACCGAAGGCCGCCAGTGGACCGTCAAGGACCCGACTGCCGTCGACCAGCTCGGCCCGTTCCCCTCCGGTCAGAGTGAGCGGCGTCGGCGCGTAGCCCAGCACCGCGTCGAGCGTCTCGCTCCATGCGCCGAGATCTCGAAGATCGGGCCACGAGAGATTGCCTTGGCGCCCCTGTGGTCCCTGATCGAGGTCGTACCGGTAGAGCGCAAACAAATCGTCCGCCGACTCATAGGGCAGCGGCTGCAGCAGGATCCCGTCGACGACAGTGAACATCGCCGTGCTGGCACCGATTCCGAGCGCCAGCGTCAGCACCTGAACCTGCGACTCCGTGACTTCTCGTTGGAGATCGCGGCGAGCGTGAACCCCGGCCTCATGCGAAGCGTTCGGGCGGCGTAGCGCAAGTCCTGGAGAATCTGGTCCATGTTCGAAGCCTCGGAGTAACGGTCGGTCCCACTTGGAGCCGCCGAGTGAATGGGTAGAGGGCTATGAGACCAATCCGTGGGCTCGAGGCGCTCGCGGATCCCGGCAGCCAGCAGCTGGACCAGGGTGATGACCGTGCGCCAGGGACGTGCGAGACGCGACGCGGCGCGTATCCACTCCTCGGCGGTGAGTTCGAGATCGCTCCCGAGTCGGCTCCGGAACTCGGCCGGAAAGACTCGAGACACCAGGCGCAGGAGAAGAGCTGTCATCGGCCGCGGACCTCTAGACCCGCGCAGGCAGCAGCTGGCTCTCTTCGAGCAGGTCAACGGTGCGACGAAGCCTCTCGGCCTCGGCGCAAAGTGCCCTCCGACCCGCCGCTGTGATTCGGTAGTAGCGACGCTTCTTGCCTCGCAGGGGTTCCCCCTCGCCTGCTTCGTGTAGAAGACCGGCCGCCATCAAGCGACCCAGCGTGCGATAGAGCGAACCAATGTCTGGTCGAACGGCACCGTCTGAAAGCCGCGCCATTTCCTCGAGCAGCGCGTAGCCCCAGAGTTTTCCCACGCGCTCAAAGGCGAGCAGAAGGTAGAAGTCGGTGGCGGAAAGGGGTGATCTCTGGCTCATGCCTCTATATACGTATGGCGCCTATATTGGTTGCAGTTCTGCCGCAGGACAGCAGCGCGCAGCAAGGATGGGCGAATCGGCTACCCCTCGAGATGGCTCGAAGCCAAGACCACCGACACAGGCGAGAGCTTGCAGCCTCAAGCCCTCGGGAAGTCCGATAGCCCATAGGATCCACGGTAATGACCTGGTTCCTCTCCTTCTTCGAGCGCTTCTTCACCGAAGTCGGTCGCTTCTTCGAGATGCTGTGGCAGGTGTTGCGTTGGACGCCACGGCGGCCGTGGGACTTCCAGGAGCTGCTGGGACAAATGGTGAGGGTAGGAATTCTCTCGGTGCCGGTAGTGCTTCTCACGGCGCTGTTCACTGGCATGGTGATGGCGCTGCAGATGTACAGCACCTTGGCGCGGGTCAATGCTGAAAGTTATACGGGGTCGATCATTGCCTTGTCGCTGGTCCGCGAACTCGCACCGGTTCTCGGCGCGCTGATGATCGCCGGACGCTGCGGCTCGGCGATGGGTGCGGAGCTGGGCACCATGCGGGTCACTGAGCAGATCGATGCGCTCGAAGTCCTGGCTACCGACCCGGTGCACTATCTGATCGTGCCGAGGGTGTGGGCGACTGCTATCACTCTGCCACTTCTCATCGGCCTGGCCGACGCGGTGGGCATCTGGGGCGGCTATCTGGTTTCGGTCGTCATGATGGGGGCCAACCCGGTTTCCTACATGGACAAGTCGTTCCAGTTCATGGAATCGGCAGACATCGCGAGCGGCCTCATCAAAGCGGCGGTGTTCGGCTTCATCATCGCGCTCATCGGCTGTCAGAAGGGCTTTCACACCCGAGGCGGCGCCAAAGGGGTCGGTCGGGCAACCACCCAGGCCGTGGTGACGGCGAGCATCTCGGTTCTGATCGTCGACTTCTTCCTGACCAAGATTCTCTTCTAGTCGAGCCGCCCGCCGATGAACAAGAACGCCACCACCATCGAGATCTCCGGAGTGCACAAGAGCTTCGGCAGTAAGCATGTCTTGCGCGGCATCGACCTCGAGGTGTTTGACGCCGAGTCGATCGTTCTACTGGGAGGTTCAGGAACCGGCAAGAGTGTGCTCCTGCGCCACATGATCGGTCTCCTCCACCCTGACCAGGGGGTCGTCCGGGTCGACGGCGTCGATCTCAGCACGCTCGACCGCACCGAGATCACCGAGTTTCGCCGCCGATTCGGAATGGCCTTTCAAGAGGGTGCGCTCTTCGACTCGATGACGGTCTTTGACAATGTCGCCTTTCCGCTGCGACGCGCCGAGCGCTTCTCGAAAGGCGAGATCCGCGACCGGGTCGAAGAGTGCCTCGCCATGGTGCAACTCGAGGGCACCGGGCCGTCGTTTCCCGACGAACTCTCGGGGGGCATGCGGCGGCGAGTGGGCTTTGCGCGGGCCATCGCGCTCAAGCCCGAGATCCTGCTCTTCGATGAACCGAATACCGGTCTCGACCCGGTCAACTCGGCTGTCATCGACGACCTGATCATCCGCATGCGCACCGAAACCAGCGCGACGACGGTCACCGTCACGCATGACATGCGGAGTGCGTTTCGGATCGCCAACCGTATCGTGATGTTGCACCGCGGGCAGATCATCGCCGACGCGCCACCCGATCAATTCAGGGACCTTCCCAACCCTTTGGTTCAGCAGTTCCTCGAAGGCACTGCCGAGCTAGCCACCGAACCCTAGGAAAAAGACGCCATGTCCAACATCGTCAAAGTCGGCCTTTTCGCCGTCGCCTGTCTCATAGCCGTTGCCGCGCTGATTCTCCGCGTCGAGGACCTCAACCCCTTCGGTGGCGATCCAATGCGCTACGACGTCTTGTTCGACACCGTCACCGGTCTCGACGACAAGGCCGCGGTGCGCGTCGCCGGCGTCCGCATCGGTCGCGTCGATGGCATCGAGCTGGTCGACCGGAGGGCCCGGGTCAGGTTGGTAATCGACACCCCCGTCGATCTACCCGAGGGCAGCTACGCGTCGATCGCCAACGTTGGTCTGCTGGGAGAGAAGTACGTGGAACTGGTTCCGGGGCCGGCTGGCAACGCGCTCTTGCCTCCCGGCTCGACGCTCGAAGGTGAGGTGCCGTTGTCGTGGGATCAGGCGATGGCCAAGGTCTCTGAAATCGGTGACTCGGTGCTCGATCTGACGGCCGGCGTCAGTGGCGATGGCGGCAGCGGCAATCTCGGTCGACTACTCGACAACCTGGCAGCGATGAGCGCCGAGCTGCGCGAGCTGGTGGCAGCCAATCGCGGCCAGATCGAGGGCACGATCACCAACTTCGATGCGGTCTCACGAACCCTGGCGGTCGAACTTCCCCGCATTGCCGAGCAGATGGCACGAGCCCTCACCCAGATTGAGACCGTAGTGGCCGAAAACCGCGACGACTTCGGTGAAGGCCTCTCGAACATCAAACAGCTCACCGAGAGTTTCAAGACCTCGGTCGATAACCTGAACGCCATCACCGGCACGCTCGCCTCTGGCGAAGGCAGCCTCGGAAAGCTCCTCAACAGCGACGAAGCGCACGACGGCCTGGTCAGCACGCTCAGTTCGCTCGAAGGAGGCGTCGAAGAGCTGCGGGCCTCGCTCGGTCGCATCGACAGAATGCAGCTCGATCTCGGCTTCGAGGGCTACTACCTCGAGGATCGCGAGGACTTCCGCACCGCTTTCAAGCTCAACATCGACCCGCAGACCAACCGCTTCTACCGCATCGAGGCCGTCGACGACCCCCGCGGCCGTCTGCGCACCGCTCGCGACACCATCACCACCACAGTCGACGGAACGACCGAGATCAAGACCATCGAAACCCGGCGGCGCGAAGACAAGATCTTGATCTCGGCGCAGCTTGGGTTCGAGCTCGGTCAGTTCGATCTGCGCGGCGGGCTCATCGAGTCGAGTGGCGGCGCCGGCCTCGACTGGCGGGCACCATCCGACCGTTTCCGTCTGTCGCTCGACGCTTTCGCATTCGGCCGCGACGGCGAGGGGCTGGACGGCGAGGACCTCGCGCCTCGCCTGCGCCTGACCGGCAAGTGGCTCGCCAACGACAACGTCTACTTCGTCGGCGGCTACGACGACTTCCTCGAGAGCGACACCGGTTCCCTTTTCCTGGGTGTCGGCATTCGCTGGCAGGACGATGACCTGAAGTACCTGCTGGGTTCGGTACCCACGAATTTCTAGCGCGCCCGTGGTTTTACCACGGGCGCGCTAGAAGTCACATTGGCCGCGCATGCGGTCCGCCGCGTGTGTCGGATGCTCGGGCGCTCGCCCTGCACTTGCGCTCTTGCACTGCGAAGGGCCGGCGCGCGCGGCGGATCCCGGGCTCCGATGAAACGGTTCCCTGGCGAGAATGGGGGCACACACGGGCGCGCTAGAAGTCACATTGGCCGCGCATGCGGTCCGCCGCGTGTGTCGGATGCTCGGGCGCTCGCCCTGCACTTGCGCTCTTGCACTGCGAAGGGCCGGCGCGCGCGGCGGATCCCGGGCTCCGATGAAACGGTTCCCTGGCGAGAATGGGGGCACACACGGGCGCGCTAGAAGTCACATTGGCCGCGCATGCGGTCCGCCGCGTGTGTCGGATGCTCGGGCGCTCGCCCTGCACTTGCGCTCTTGCACTGCGAAGGGCCGGCGCGCGCGGCGGATCCCGGGCTCCGATGAAACGGTTCCCTGGCGAGAATGGGGGCACACACGGGCGCGCTAGAAGTCACATTGGCCGCGCATGCGGTCCGCCGCGTGTGTCGGATGCTCGGGCGCTCGCCCTGCACTTGCGCTCTTGCACTACGAAGGGCCGGCGCGCGCGGCGGATCCCTGGCTCCGATGAAACGGTTCCTGGAGAGAATGGCGGCCCACACGGGCGCTAGAAGTCACATCCCCCTCGGGCAGCTCTGCCGGACCCGGTCAGTCCGCCCTCAGCGTTCTTGCTGGATCCAGCCGCGCCGCTCTCCTTGCCGGCAGGAAGCCTGCTAGTTGAGCGACGAAGAGGAGGATCAGGGAAACGGCGATGAAGGTCATCGGCCCGGCGGCGTTGGCGACGGCCAGGCCTTCGAGCTGACTGCCGGCCAGGCGAATCATTGCGAACGCGAGCCCCAGGCCGATGACCAGCCCAATGACGGTCAGTTTCGCCGCCTGGCCGACGACCGAACGCACGATTTCTCCCGGCCGAGCGCCGAGTGCCATGCGGATGCCGATTTCGCGCGAGCGCTGCGCCACCGAGTACGACACCACGCCATAGATGCCGACTGCGGCGAGCGAGAGGGCAATCATCGCCAGGCAGGTCAAGAGACCGACGATGAAGGTGTTCTGCGTGTCGATTCTGCTGATCACCGAGGTCATCGGCAGCACCTGATCGACGGGCAGACGCGGATCGATCTTCCAGATCGTCTGGCGTGCCTCGGCGGTCAGGGCATCGGGGCGGGCGCTGGTTCGCACGGCAAGGAAGACTCCTCGCTGCGGATCCTGGTCGACGGGCAGCATGACCACCGGCGCATCGCGCTCGGCAAAGCGCAGCGAATGCCGATACATCTGCACGCTTTCGATCACTCCCACCACCCGCCGCGGTGCTTCCGGCGCACCCCCGCCGACGAGCTGAACGGTGCGGTCGAGTGGAGTCTCGCCCGGCCAAAGGAGCTCTGCAGCGACGCGGTTGAGGACCACAACGGGTTCCGAGTCTGCGCGATCACGTTCATCGAAGAGGCGACCGCTGGTGAGCTCGGCGCCGAAGGTCTCGAGCCAATGCGGCCCGACCGAGAAGTGAATCGCATTGGGCGCCGACTCTTCGTCGCTGGCCACCTCGCCCGGTCGCACGGCACGCGTCGTACGAAAACCGGGCCCCAGGGTGAGCGGAAGAAACTGCGATGCGGTGGCCCGCTCCACCGCCGGCATGGCCGCCAGACCCTTGACAGCCTGGTCGACGAAGCGGGCGCGCTCGGCCGGTGTTTCGTAGTCGTACTCGGGCAGCGACACCTGGAGGGTGAGCAGGGACTCGGGATCAAAGCCCGGATCGAGCGAATAAAGGTGCTGGAACGAACGGATCAAGCCGCCGGCCGTCCCCAGAAGGGCCAGGGCGAGCGCAACCTCGGCGGTAATCAAGGCACCGCGCATGAAGCGTCGGCGCGGCCCACCGGATCCGCGACTGCCCTCTCGCAGGACTCCGGAGATGTCAGGGCGCGAGAGCTGAATGGCCGGCAGCAAACCGAGCAGCAACGCCGCGACCAGAACCACCCCACCGGTGTGTAGGAGCACAGCCGGGTCGAGATCGAGCTGTGCCGCCAGGAACCCGATGGCCGGGTCGGGCGCGATCAGGTTGCGCACGACGTTGATGCCGTAGCGCGCCAACGCCAACCCCAGTGCCCCACCGAGCATCGCCAGCAGCAGGCTTTCGGTGAGGAGCTGGCGAATCAATCGCCCGCGACTGGCGCCGAGCGAGGTTCGCATCGCCAGTTCTCGCTCGCGGAGGGTGGCGCGCGAAAGAATCAGGTTGGCGACGTTGGCGCAGGCGATCAACAGAACGAAGGTGATGGCGCTGTAGAGCAATCCCATCACCAGAGTCGCACCGCCCGAGGCGTTCTCGCGCATGGTTTCGAGAGTCACCGACCAACCCTTGTGGGTGGCGGGCCAGGTATTGGCCAAGCGCTCACCGAACGCTTCGACGCGCGCCAGGGTTGCCTCCTTGACGGCCGCATCGGGAAGCCGGCCCACGACGAGATAGGTGCGCGCGTCACGCGGCTCTTTGCCGCGCTCGAGACGCAGCGGCAGCCAGAGATGGGTCTCACGATCAGGAAAGAAGAAGTTCTCGGCTGCAACACCAACCACCGTGTACGTCTGCCCGTCGAGCACCAGCGAGCGACCGAGAGCCGACCGCTCGCCGCCGAGCTGCGACTCATAGAAGCTGTGGCTGACCACCGCGACCAGGTCGGCTCCGGTGGCCTCGTCACGACGTTCGATCCCGCGCCCGAGGGCGATCGTCGGCCCGAAGGCCTCGAGGAAGCCTCCCGAAACCGTCCAGGCCCGTTCGGCCCGCGGCTCGCCGTCGCCACTGCGGTTGACGACGATGTTCGTACCCGCCGCCAGTCGCTCGAAACCGTCGACCTGCTCCCGCAGGTCGAGAAAGTCGTCGGCCGACCAGACGAACTGGGTCAAGGCCTGTTCCTGGTTCTGCGTCCACACGATGGTGAGGCGGTCGGGATCGTCGACGGCAAAAGGCGTCAGCAACCCGGCGACGAGACTGAACACCGTTGCATTGGCGGCAATCGCCAGGCCCAACGCAACAACCGCCGCGACTGTAAAGGCAGGACTACGCCGTAGGCTGCGCATGGCGAAGGTGAGATCCCGTCGCAGGTCTTCGAACATTGCGGCTTCCTCCTGAGGGTTGCCCGGACTACGACCGCACGCGGCCAGCTGTTTCGCTTCGCCGCCCATTGGAATGAATTGGTTCTCGCCCGGGCCGAATTCCTCGTAATTCTCGGGAGCGAGTTCGAGATCCGCTCGAAAACACCGGCGGAGGGAGGGTAAAACGACGTTCAGATGACTCCCAGTGCAATGAGATTCCGTCTTTTTCCAAGGGTGGCGCCCCTGCGGGGTGCGGTCCACCGTTCTCTCGGAGATGCCACATGTCAACCATGCCCCGCCTCCTCACGCTCCCTGTGTGCTCTGCTTTCTTCGCCTTCCTTGCCCTTCCAACTGGCGCACAGACCTTTCCCGACATTGCCGACGTCAACACGGCTGCGTGCTCTGACAACTACTCGCGCGTGCACGATTGCTACAACGTCGAGCTGCCCGACCCGCCAAGCCTCGAACGCTCGCTGTCGGCTTTCGGCGACGACGACGAACACGTCGTGACGATGCCCGAGGGCCCCGCCCGCGACGGCGCGACCCACGTGCTGCCCAACGTGCGCACCTCGAACGACGGTCGCCTGCTGCTGATGCCCGCCGGCGCCCGCCCGGGCTTTACCGTCTTTCGACCCGAGACCCTCGGTTACGACCTCGAGCAGCGTGGCAGCGACCAGACCTTCGGCCATGGCGCCTACTCAGCCAAGCGCACGGTATTTCCCGCAACGCTCTTTGACCCGCGGCGCACGCTCTTTGATCTCGACCAGAGTTCCTGGCCGGCGATCTACCACGACTCGATCTGCGACGACTCCTCGACCGCCTACGACCTTGGATCGTCGATCTCATCCGGGCGCAACCCACGCGCCTGCTCTGCACTCGTTGCACTCTCGGGCAACCCCCTCGACGCGGCCAACGCCCAGCTCGTCGATGGCGACTGCTACGATGTCTCGATTCTCGCCAACGCCTCGAAAGACGAGATGTGGGAACTGATCACCAACAAGTTCACCGTCTTCGTACCGCGGGCCAAAGAACCCGACGCCGGCGAGCCGAAGGTCTACATCTACCCGCGCATGTCGGGCAACCAGCTGCCCTTCCACGGCGACTACTCAGCCTTCAACTTCCACTGGACCGGCACCACCTGGGACTGGAGCTGGCAGTTCGAGCTCCAGAAGCTGCGCCAGGAGTGCGTCGACAAACCGTCGTGGCAGCGGCCGGCGTACTGCGGGTTCCAGAACACCCTCGAGACTTCGGCAACGAACGGCTTCGTGATGGATCAGGACGGCGACGGTCAGATCGACTCGGGCGAACGTTGGAGTGGCAAACGCTGCTCGGCACAGAACCCTGGCTCTGACTGCGGCAACTGGTTCCTGTTCGAGCCTTCGATCACCGCCGACGGTCGCCTCCTGGTCGTCAACGCCGCCGGTATCGGCCTCTACTACTCCTACAGTGAGAACGCCTGCTCGGCCAACGGCTGGCGCTTCTTCCGGCCGCTCTCGGCGATGCCCTTCGACTCGCGACTAAAGGGTCGCTACCCGATCGCCGCCCAGCCCTTTCGAACCAGCACCGGCGAGCCGATTCTTCGCCAGAGCAACGGCAAGTATCCGAACGTGCGCGGCGCCTACCCGTGGATCGACCGGCAGGGGCGCAATCTCTTCTATTCGCCCATCAACGACGCACGCGATGGCTACGAGGCGCTCGACGTAACCGAACCATGCCCACCCGGCACACCCTGGTACAAGTGTGAGTACGACGCGTCGTACGCCGGCACCTACCAGGTTCCTGACGAGGGTCCCGGCAAGGGCACCTCGGTGATTGGCGCCTGGACGCGCGGCAAGCTCGTCCATCTCGACGGGCGGTTGAACTTCACCACCTTCGGCAACCTGCGCGCCAACAACGCCAACGTCAACCACAACAAGAAGAGCTCGTGGGAGATCCAGCTCTACAACGGTCCGCCGACCTTCATGGAACCGATGGGCACCACCCGTCTGCAATCGGCCGAGAACCTCTACAACGCCTACGACGCGCTGCGCCCCACCCAGCCGTTCGACGTCGTGTGGTCGGTGGCCGCCAACAATCAGCAGACCCAGGAGGTCGTCTTCGACGAGTTCATGAACTCGAACGCCTTCATCGTTGCGCCGATGAATGCACCCTTTACGACTTTCGGGTCGCGGCAGGAGATCTTTCTCGACGACGGCTTCGTTCCGCGAAACCCCGAGAAGAGCGTGCGCTTCAACGGCCCCGGCACTGCCGACTTCGGCTTCCGTCGTAGCCCGAAGCTCCAGAACCAGTCGACACTCGAGGCCGGCGTTTGCACGGCGGGCTCGCCCGGACCGGGTGGCACCTGCCGGCTGGTCACCTGGGGTGAGAACAACCGCACCTACACCTGGCTCTCCTGGTCGCATCGCATCCGGGTACGGGTTCCAGGTGCCTGGCCGCTGTGGTTCGTCAACTACTGCCCCAGCGGCACCCAGCGAGTCTCCAACTCGACATCGGGTTGGGATCGCATCCAGGAGTGTCGTGTGAACCTGCCGTCCGGAGTCTCGGGTGGCGATGCCTTCATCTCCGGCAACGCGCTCGCCTTCCAGGCTGCACCGCTCAATCCCTTCGAGCTCACCCCGCCGACCTATCTTTCGGTACGCGGCGGAGCGCGGGTCGAGCCGGTGGCTCTGGGTGGCGTGATCGGAAACGGCCTCTGGCTCGACGGCAAGAACGACCACATCGCCGCCTCCTATCCGGCGCCGCCGGTGCATGACTGGTACGTGGGAATGTGGCTCGACCCGCGGCCCTCCGACAACCAGCGGCGCACGCTGTTCACCTTCGCCGACGGCTCGCGCGTCATGTGGCGACCGAATGAACTCTCGGCCTGGCACGCACCGAGCGGCCAGACCAAAGCGCGCGGGCTCGCCAACATCGGACTCGAGGGAACAGAGGGGCAGCCCGGGGAGTACTTCCACCTCGGACTGCACATCTCGACCAGCGGTTCGAACAGAGTCCTGCGCATCTCCATCGACGGTACCCGCCTGCCTGGGGCCCTCTCCTTTCAAACCACAGCGAGCAACCCGGGATTTGACATGAGCCGTCCCGGCCAGAGCCAAGGAGCGTTCTGGGTCGGCGACTTCGGTGGCGGAAGCGGGGCACGTCCTCCCTTCCGCGGTTGGATCGACGAGCTGCGCGTGTACGCTCTCGGTCCAGCCGAACGGGCCCCGAGCTCGTGGTTCGATGAAACAGCGTGCAACCTCGCCCTCGGAACCCTGGTTCGGGTGCAGTCGAACGATGGTAGTGCAGCCTCCCAGGGCCTGCGTGAACTGTGGGCGCGCGCCAACGACTTTGGCCTGCTCGGCAAGACGGCGGTTGGCAAGCGCGCCAGCCAGCCGGCGGGACAGCAGATCACCTCGGCGCGGGTCTGCGAGCAGTTGCGCTTCCGCCAGGGCTGGGCCGGCCCCACCGACCTGCCGCCCCAGAACGAAGAGCGAGTGTGTGTCGACCGGGTGCATCGCAACCAGCGCCCAGGACTCGAGGCACGCTGCCTGCGCCGGTCTGTCCTCGGAGTGGCGGGGCGCGACCTGGTCGCCGACCAGCCGCGGCCTGAGTTTGGGGACCTGCCGTTCTGCCAGAGCTGCCACACCGACTTCGCGACCTTCGATGGCCTCGCCCCGGAGGCTCTCGACGCCGGTGCGGTGCCGCGCTATCGGGACGATCGTCGCCAGCCGCTCGACTGGCCGGCTGTGCTGACCGGTTGCCACCCGACATCGCATCCGTTCCCAGCCGGTGGCGATTGTTCGGGCGGTTCCGAGTACCTCGACTTCATCTTTGATGAGGGGCCGAAAGTCGAACCCGAGCCCTAGAGTGGTGCACGGAGGCCCGCGGCCTCGTCGAGAAAAAAGAGGCCGCGTATCACGTGATACGCGGCCGGAACCCCTGACTTCGCTTCCGGTTCCTGGAGGTCCGCGGAAGCGTCGCCGGTTAGATGCCAAGGACTGTTTCTCGTGACCCAGTCCTCGCGTCTGTTCATGCCTTTCCGGGACGAGGCGTGTTTGTTACAGGCATTGAGGGAGAAAAAGGGGGAAAGGTCCAGGTGCGGTGTAACGGATCGAGGTGGATCCGGAAGAAGGTGGTTGAAGCATGTGAAACCCCCAAACTGCAACCGTCTCAAAGGAACCACCAACCATGACGACCGTCAGAAACCACCGGGCCAACGCCCAGCCACTTGCCAACACTGAAACCGGCAATAGCAGCGCCGTCTCTTCGGGAGACGCGAGCCGCAATGGTGCCCGCATCCGCCTGGGCTCCGTCGACTCCTACGAACCAGCATCGAGCGCCATGCCGGGCGGCTGCGAAATCGAGTTGAGGCCCATGCCAGGCCCCATCGCGTCCACGCCGGACTGGCGCCAGCAGATCATCGATCTCATTCAGCAGCTCAAGGATCTCTTGAGCGGCAACGGACCGGTCCTCCGACCGGAACCGGAAGTTCCCCAGTTCCCCAGCTGGCCGGGAACGATCGGCGGGGAACTGGAGCCGGTCGACCCAGAGCTCCAGGCGCGGTTCACGTTCAGCGACCCCAAGAACGCCGAGATCTTCCGCGACGTGATCGAGAACCCGAACTTCCAGTACAAGATCCACCCGCCACCACCATCACTGCACGAGGCCGCTCAGTCGGGCAACCAGGAGTGGATCGATCGCCACGTTGACCTCATGGCGCAACAGATTGCCCAGCGGATCCACGATCGAAGCGTCTTCGCGAAGTGGGACGACGGTGGGGAGTCCTCGTCGGAACCGCCGCAGCACCTGATCGACTCAGCGCGTGCAGCGTTGCTCGCGTTCGTCGAACGGGCAAAGACCGAACCGCAGGAAGACGCGATCGACGGGGCCTTCGAAGACCTCGGGATCAACGAGGATTGGGCGACAGGGAGCGACTCTGGCAGCGTGTACACCTCGAGCGGGCAGTACTCGACCGCCGAAGAGGCTGCTGCGGGGTTCGAGGAGTTCTCCGAGGAACTGAGACGTCGGGCACAGGGCGAAGTCACCGACTGAGCACGGTCAGGACCTTCGAACCCGAAATGGCGAAGTGGGCATCGACCTTTCGGTCGGTGCCCACCTTCTCTTTTCGCGCCCAAACCGGCCCCTCCTCCGCCACCCTGGCCCCCTGGCTCCCCACCAGCCTGTGGTAGAACACGAGGACCGTTCTGACATCCAGAAAGCGTCCCGGGCCTTCACGAGAAGCGCCCCCGGAGGAGTTGCCCCAGGGCATGAAGATCGCCGGCGAGCATCACTACGACGTGCCGCGAGATGACGTCTTCGAGGCGTTGCTCGATCCCGAGGTGTTGTCGCGCACGCTACCCGGCTGCGAAGACCTTTCGCGGGTGGGAGAGAACGAGTACGCCGGAAAGCTGAAAATGAAAGTAGGCCCGGTGCAGGGCATCTTCCAGGGCGGTGTCGAGCTCACCGACCTCGACCCCCCGAACGGCTACAACCTCACCCTCAATGGGCGCGGCGCGCCCGGTTTCGTCAAAGGCACGGGCTCGATTCGCCTCGAGGAGAAAGACGGTGGCACGCTTCTCTGCTACGACATCGACGCGCAGGTCGGAGGGCGGATCGCGGCGGTCGGCCAACGACTGATCGAAAGCTCCGCCAAAGTCATCACTCGCCAGGGGCTCAAAGGGCTCGGCAAACAGCTCGATGCGCGCCAGGCTGCAACGGCGGCTTCGAGCGCACCGAGCGATTGGGACGAAGCCGACGAAGAGACCTCGCCACACGCAACCCAGTCCGCGCCAGTGCTCACGGTCGAAAACGCCGCGACCGAAACGCGCGCGCTGCGCGACCAGCACAAAACGATCGTCGCCCCGGCGGATAGTGAGTTCGCCCAGGAAGTCGCGAGCCGCATCCCGTCTGCGAAATCCGAACGCTCGCTGGGGTGGGTCTACGTCACGGCTTTCGTGCTCCTTGCGCTCGCGGCAATCGCGATCTACTTGCGAGTGCGTTGACCGCAACGCCCCCTCTCTTACCAGCAACCGTAAACCATCAGGGAGACCGCTCATGGGAGTCACCATTCGTCTTGAAGTCAACGGCGAGGAGGTCGAGCGCACGGTCGATCCGCGCACTCTCCTGGTGCATTTCCTGCGTAACGACCTCGGGTTGACCGGCACCAACGTCGGCTGCGAAACCAGCCTCTGCGGTGCCTGCACGGTGCACGTCGACGGCCAGGCGGTGAAGGCGTGCACTCAGCTTGCAGCCCAGGCAGATGGCACCAAGGTCACCACCATCGAAGGAATGGCCAACGGTGAAGAGCTCCATCCGCTGCAGCAGGCCTTCTGGGAGGAGCACGGCCTGCAGTGCGGCTACTGCACGCCGGGAATGATCATGACCGCCTCCGCTCTACTGGATGAGAACCCCGCCCCCACAGAAGACGAGATCCGCGAAGGGCTGAAGGGCAACCTGTGCCGCTGCACCGGCTACCACAACATCATCAAGGCTGTTCAGAACGCCTCCGGAAAGGCGACCTGAGATGGCGAGCGTGCTTGGAACCTCGATCCGCCGTCGCGAAGATCCCGCCCTGGTCACCGGGCGCGGCCGCTACACCGACGACCTGACGCGCCCCGGGATGTTGCACGCCGCCTTGGTGCGCAGCCCCTACGCACACGCCACCATCAAGAGCATCGACGCCTCGGCTGCCCTGGCCATGGACGGCGTGGTGGCGGTCTACACCTGGTCCGATGTCGAGAAATCAGGCATGCCGGGCATGGTGCCGGTAGGCTGGCTCCACGACGACCTGAAGCAGGTTCCGCACACCATCCTGGCCAGCGACACGGTGCGCTACACGGGCGATGCGGTCGCCGTTGTCGTCGCCCGCGACCGCTACCTTGCGCGCGACGCTGCCGACCAGGTGTTCGTGGACTACGAGCCGCTCGAAGCGACCACCAACCCCAAGACGACGACGGCTGCCGGCGCACCGCAGATCCATGCCGACGCGCCCGGCAACCTGGCCTTCAACTGGCAGATCGGCGACGCCGAGAAGACCAAGGCAGCCATGGATGGTGCCGCTCATGTGGTTGAACTGACGGTGCGCAACAACCGCTTGATTCCGCATGCCATCGAGCCACGCGCTGTCCTGGCCGACTGGGACTCGTCAAAATCCGAGATGACGATCCACATGACGACCCAGAATCCGCATGTGCATCGTTTGCTGATGTGCATGGCGTCACTCGGTCTGCCCGAGCACAAAGTGCGGGTCGTGGCCCCGGAAGTCGGCGGTGGGTTCGGTTCGAAGATCGACCACTACCCCGACGAAACCGTCGTTGCGCTGTGTTCGAAGCTCACCGGTAAACCAGTCAAGTGGGTTGCAACCCGCACCGAAACCAACCAGACCGACGTACATGGCCGCGACCACGTCACCGACGCGCGCCTGGCTCTCGACGAGCGCGGGCGTATCCTGGGGCTCGAGGTCGAAACCTGGGCCAACATGGGTGCCTACCTTTCGACGTTCGCACCGGCAGTGCCGACCTACATGTACGCCACCCTGCTCTCGGGCCAGTACGACATCCCAGCGATCCACGCCCAGGTGCGCGGCACCTTCACCAACACCACACCGGTCGACGCCTACCGTGGTGCCGGTCGCCCCGAGGCGACGTTCCTGGTGGAGCGGCTGGTTCACCTGGCCGGCGCAAAGCTCGGCCTGGATCCGGTCGAGATCAGGAAGCGCAATTTCATCTCTCCCGATGCCTTTCCGTACGAGACCCAGGTCGCTTTGACCTACGACAGCGGCAACTACGAACCGGCGCTTGCCCGGGCACTCGAGATCGTCTCTTATGACGATCTGCGTGCGCAACAGAAATCGGAACGTGATGCGGGCACCAGGAAGCGCACCGGGATTGGCTTCTCGGCTTTCATTGAAGCCTGCGGGCTCGCCCCGTCGCGCGTCGTTGGCCAACTCGGGGCACAGGCCGGCCAGTGGGAGTCGGCCGAGGTGCGGGTTCATCCAACCGGCTCGGTGAGCGTATACACCGGTTCGTCAGCGCACGGCCAGGGTCACGAAACGACGTTCTCGCAGATCGTCGCCGACCGACTCGGTATCGACCACGAGTCGATCGAAGTGATCCACGGCGACACTGACGAAGTGCAATTCGGCATGGGCACCTACGGCAGCCGTAGTGCGGCGGTAGGCGGCTCGGCCCTGGTGCGCGCCACCGAGAAGATCGTCGAGAAAGGGCTCAAGCTCGCCGCCCACCTGCTCGAGGCATCGCCAGAAGACATGGAACATGCCGATGGGCAGTTCCGCGTCAAGGGCTCGCCCGATCGGGCGCTGGGGCTGGGTGACGTGGCGATCTCGGCCTACCTGGCGCACAACTACCCCGAAGACATGGAACCGGGGCTCACCGCCACGGCGTTCTACGATCCCGAGAACTTCACCTATCCGTTTGGCGCCCACATCTGTGTTGTCGAGGTCGACACTGAAACTGGCGCTATCGAAGTCGTGCGCTACGTCGCGGTCGATGACGTCGGCAATGTCATCAACCCGATGATCGTCGAGGGACAGGTCCACGGCGGCCTCGCCCAGGGTATCGGCCAGGCACTCTGGGAGCAGGCGGTCTACGACGAAACCGGTCAGTTGGTCACCGGCTCGCTGATGGACTACGCGCTACCGCGCAGCCACAGGCTACCGTCGTTCGAAACCGACCGCACGGTGACACCGTGTCCGCACAACCCGCTCGGCGTCAAAGGCGTCGGCGAGGCCGGTGCAATCGCGTCGCCGCCCGCAGTCGTCAACGCCGTGGTCGACGCGCTCGAACCGTTTGGCGTTACCCATATCGACATGCCGCTCCGACCCGAGAAGGTCTGGCAGAGCATTCACTCCTAGTCGCCTGGAGGCCTATCCAAGATGTATCCAGCAAGTTTCGAGTACCACCGCGCTTCCTCTGTCGACGAAGCGCTCGAGCTGCTCAACGCTCACGAAGACGCCAAGCTACTCGCCGGCGGGCACAGCCTGCTGCCGATGATGAAGCTGCGCCTGGCGCAGCCTCCGGCAGTCATCGACATCGGGCGCATCGACGCCCTCCGCGGCATCACCGAATCTGGCGGCGGGCTCGAGATCGGCCCGCTCACGACCCATGCTGAGATCGCCGCATCCGCGACGGTGAAAGGGCATTGCCCCTTCCTCGCCGAAGCGGCCGCACACATCGGCGACATCCAGGTCCGCAACCGCGGCACCATCGGCGGCAACATCGCCCACGCCGACCCGGCGTCCGATTTGCCGGCCGTGCTGGTGGCAGCCGGTGCGGTGGTTCACATGGAGAGCACTGACGGCACGCGCACGTCGAGCATCGATGGCTTCTTCCGGGGCCTCCTCTCGACAGATCTCGGCGAAAAAGAGGTCGTTACCGCGATCGAGATTCCGGCCCTGCCAGAAGGCGCCAGAACTGCCTACCTCAAGTTCGAGCACCCGGCCTCGGGCTACGCAGTCGTCGGAGCGGCCGCCTGGATCCAGATGGACAACGGAAGCTGCAAGGGTGCGGGCCTGGTGTTCAACGGTGTCACGGAAACACCTCTGGTTGCCGATGTAACGGCACTGGTGGGTGGTAGCGCTGACGACTCAGCCATCGAGGCGGCCACCGCGGGGATCACTGCCCTAGAACCGCTCTCCGATGTTTTTGCGTCGGGCGACTATCGAACGCACCTCGCACGGGTCTACGGCCGGCGGGCGTTGATCGCCGCGCGCGATGCGGCCTGACGCGGTGGACGAAGGTTCATGACCGGCGATCGGCGCGTTTCTCCCCAGCCGGCGAGGACCGTCCCACCGCCGGCTCGCGTCGGGGCAGTGCCTACTTCCTGACCAGCCCGCGGACGTGGGTCTTGATGTGCTTGATGCTCACCTCTTCGAGCCCGTCGTAGTAGCCGCGTATCTGGCCGTTGCGATCGATCAGCACCAGACGGGTCGAATGGCCGAGCGGAAGATCGGACGCCGCGAGGAGTAACCCCTTCTCGGAAAGCTCGACGATTTCATCGATCGGGCCGCGCAGGAACCACCAGCGGTCGTCGGTCACGCCGAGACTCCGGGCGTACTCCTCGAGCCGTTCGGGAGTGTCGTTTTCGGGATCAACGGTGACCGACACGAGGCGGACGTCGTCTGAACCTTCGAAGGCCCGGTAGAGCTCGCCCATGCGCTTGCTCATCGCTGGACAGGCAGTCGGGCACTCGGTGAAGAAGAAGTCGAGCACCAGGACACGCCCGAGGAGATCGTCACGGGTGACCGTCCTTCCCGACCGCTCCTCGAACTCGAGATCTGGCAGCTGCGAAATCACCGGGAGGTCGGCGACCGAACGATCGGCGGTCGCAACCACGGTGACCGACAACATGAACAATCCCACGAGAACGCCCAGAAACAGTGCGGCCCCCTTGAGCGGACTCATACGAGCGCCCCTTGCGTTCTGCGGGCACCGCTCCAGAGCACCAGCATCGCACCGATGAGGAGTGTCGAGAGCCAGCTGTGGAACAGCTGCACTGTCGGTGGCACGCCAAAGGCCACGAAGCCGAGCCCCACGAGAACCTGAAGGCCAACCAGCCCAAGCGACGTCAAGGAGCCAAAGCGCACCAGCCAGGACGGATCCTCGCTGTCGCGAAGAAAGCGGATACACAACCAACCAACCAGAAGGGCCACCAGAAAACCCATCGCCAGGTGAATGTGGCCGGGCCAGCCGAGCCCGGCAATCAACTCCGCGTCTGTCCGTAGAGGCCGCTCGTCGAGTTGCGTTTCTATCGCCCCGCGCAGCCAGGTTCCGAGACCGACCTGAGAAAGCGCAAGCGCCCAGGCCAACGCCAGGAAGCCACGCACACCCCGTGGATAGCGCGCCCCCTTGCCGTCACCAGGGTTCTCGAGCCGCCAGGCGTGAACGGCGATCGACACCAGGAGACTGATGATCAGAATGGCGAGAACGAAGTGCGCTGTGATCACCCAGGGCTCGAGCAACGACGACACGACGACACTTCCCTGGTAACCCTGGAGCGCGACCAGAGCGGTGGCCACGATCGACCCCCAGACCAGAAAACGCTGCTGGCGAAGGCGCGCGACTGCTACCACCGCAAGCGCGAGGATCAGAAACCCGATCGTCACGCCGACCAGGCGGTTCAGGTACTCGATCCACGCCAGGGTGACGTTGAATTGTGACGCGAGCTCCGGGGGCACCTGCGAAAGATCGGTTGGCGGCACCCAGCGCCCGAAGCATTTCGGCCAGTCGGGGCAACCGAGCCCGGCGCCGGAAACCCGCACCAGCCCACCGACCCAGATGAGAAAGTAGGTCGCCGCACAGGCGGCGACCGCCAGCCGGCGGAAGGTCCGCAGGCCGGCTGCAGAAACAGGACTCGAATCAGCCATTGCAGCCAGTGTAGCTGCGGCGTTGGCGTAGAAACCGGAGATTGACCGGTCCGGCGCTCGCGGTTTTCCGCGATGGCGGGTGCCAGGAAGGTACGCTACGCCGATCCAACCTCAGATCCCAGGAGAAACCCGTGAAAGCCGTCGTGTGCAAGGAATTCGGCCCGCCCGAGAAACTCGTCGTCGAGGAGGTGAGCGATCCCGTCCCCGGTCCCGGCGATGTCGTCGTCGAGATGGCTGCCGCCGCGATCACGTTTCCCGACACCCTGGTGATCGAGAACAAGTACCAGTTCAAGGCCGAGCCACCGTTTGTACTCGGAGGCGAAGTGGCCGGTACCGTCACCGCGGTTGGCGAGGACGTTTCGAAGTTCGCGCCCGGCGACGCGGTGCTCGGTGGAAGCCACACGGGTGGCTTTGCCGAGAAGGTTCTGGTTCCCGAAGCGCAGCTACGACCTCTGCCGAAGGGACTGGAGCCAGCGCAGGCGACGGGAATGGGCTACGCCTACGGCACCGGGTACTACGCACTCAAGTACCGTGGCGATCTCGCGCCAGGCGAGTCCCTGCTGGTGCTCGGCGCCTCGGGCTCGGTGGGACTGGCAGCGATCGAGCTCGGCAAGATCATGGGGGCACGGGTCATCGCTGCCGCTTCGACCGAGGAAAGGTTGGCGCTATGTCGGGAACGCGGTGCAGACGAGACAATCCTCTACTCGCAGGAAGACCTGAAGAAGCGTGCCAAGGAACTGACCGGCGGCAAGGGAGTCGACGTGGTCTACGACGCGGTGGGGGGTGAGCGCGCCGAGCAGGCCTTACGCGCCACCGCCTGGCGTGGTCGCTTCCTGGTGATCGGCTTCACTGCGGGGATTCCGAGGTTGCCGCTCAACCTCACGCTGCTGAAGGGCTGCGACGTGCGCGGTGTCTTCTGGGGGGCCTCCCGGATGCGCGAGCCGGAGTTGTTCCAGGCGACGCAGGACGAGCTCGATGCGCTGGCCGCCGACGGCCGGCTGGATCCGTATGTTGCGAAGCGCTACTCGTTGGACGAAGTACCACAGGCGCTTCGCGACATGAACGATCGATTGGTCATTGGCAAGATCGTCGCCATTCCTTGACGGCTGTTCCTGGGTGATAGGGGGCAGGGTGGAATCGCCGCGTATGAGGTCGCGTGGGGCGGTTCGTGGTCGTTGGAAGAGCCTGAGTTGTGTAGTTTGTCGCCGTTGCCTGGTTGTGGCCGGAGTTGGATGGTCGCGGAGACGACCCGTAGGCCTGCCGGTTAGCCGTAACTTCGCGGTAGACCCAGAACGTTCTGGGCTATGAAGGCGAGAACCATGTTGGTCGAGATGGGAGCGGTACGGAAGAGACGGGTTTCTCGCCACTTTCGTTCGATGTCGTACTCGCTGGCGAAGGCGAACCCGCCGAAGGTCTGAAAGCAGGTGTCGCCAATCTTCCAGGCAGCTTCGGAGGCCAGGAGCTTGGCGGTGTTGGCTTCGGCGCCGCAGGGCTCGCCGGCGTCAAACATGGCGGCGGCCTTGCGAACCATCATGTCGGCGGCCTGGATCTCGGCCCAGGACTGTGCAATGGGGAATGCAACGCCCTGGTTCTGACCGATCGGGCGGCCGAAGACTTCGCGCTGGTTGGCGTACTCGACGGCTCTGGCCAGGAACCAGCGGGCGTCCCCTAGGGCTTCACCCGAGAGCAGAATGCGTTCGGCGTTCATGCCGTCGAGGATGTAGCGAAAACCAAGGCCTTCTTCGCCGATGAGCGCGTCGACCGGAACCCTCAGCCGCTCGAAGAAGACCTCGTTGGTGTTGTGGTTGATCATCGTGTCGATGGGTCGGATTTCGCAACCGCCGCTCTCGACTGCTGCGCGCAGGTCGATGAGAAAGACGGAGAGGCCGTGGGAGCGCTTCTCGACGTCTCCTAGAGGTGTCGTGCGCGCCAGCAGCACCATGAGGTCGGACTGAAGGGCGCGGCTGGTCCAGATCTTCTGGCCACTGATGATGTATTCGTCGCCCTTTCGTTCGGCGAAGGTCTTGAGCTTCAGGGTTTCGGAGCCAGTGGTGGGTTCTGAGACGCCGAAGGCCTGGAGGCGGAGCTCGCCGCGGGCGATTTGCGGGAGGTAGCGCTCCTTCTGCGCTTCGCTCCCATGGCGCAAGAGCGTGCCCATGGTGTACATCTGGGCGTGGCAGGCGGCGGCGTTGCAGCCGGCTTCGTGGATGGTCTCGAGGATCACGACGCCGGCCCGCAGCGGCAGGCCTGCCCCGCCGTACTCTTCGGGAATCAGTGCCGCCAGGTACTCGTGCTCGGTGAGCGCCCGGACGAACTCTTCCGGGTACTGCTTCAGGGCGTCGAGTTCCCGCCAATACGCACCGGGGAAGCGCGCGCAGATGCGGCGCACGGGTTCGCGGAGGAACTCGAAGTCCTGCCCAATCTCGACCTGGATGGCTGCCATCGCGCGAAGATAGCAGCGCCGGTCGCTCGACCCGAGAAATCCAAGAACCACCCCAGTCAATTGCCCGGGAAGCGCCCGGGAAGCGCCCGGGAATTGCCCGGGAGAGGCCCGGGAGAGGCCCGGGGCTTCGAGGCTTTCCGACCGCCCGGGAGCGTGCTACTCTCTGGGCCGCTCATCGAGACCGGCTGAGGGACTAGGCCCTTTGACGCCGGGGCAACCGCCAGAGGCTTCGCGGCCACTGGAAAGGTGCCAACTCCTACGGGGACTTCGCCCACCGCATGCGGCGAGCGAGGCCACCGGAAGATGAGAGCACCGAACGTCCTTCTGGACTGAACGCGCTTCTCGAACGGCAGTTCTCCCCCAGAGGTGTTCCCCACCAGGGAATGGCGTTTGGCCGCGACCAACACTTCCTCCCCTTCGGAAACTCGTTGAGCCTGAATCGGCTTCGGGTCCGGTTGGCCGTCATTCGGGTGGCACGGAGACTCAGGAGCCAGAAACCAGGAGACAACCATGTGTCCGATTCAGGCCCAGCCCAACTGTGAGGCCAAGAAGAAGCGACCGCGCAAGCTCAAGTCGGCGACGCGTGCGGTACGTGCCGCACTGGCGACTGACGAGCAGCACGGTGCGGTGATCCCGCCACTCCACCTTTCGTCGAATTTCACCTTCAGCGGGTTCGACCAGATGCGCCAGTACGACTACACGCGCTCGGGCAACCCCACCCGCTCTGCCCTCGGCCAGGCCCTCGCCGAGCTCGAGGGTGGACACAGCGCGGTGGTGGTTTCATCAGGCATGGCAGCAGTGACTCTGGTCACGCAGCTGCTCGAACCTGGGCAGCTGCTGGTGGCGCCGCATGACTGCTATGGCGGCACCTACCGCCTGTTTCGAAGCCTCGCCGATCGCGGCGCCTTCCGTGTCGAGTTCGTCGACCAGACTGACGACGAAGCCCTGGCCGCGACGGTCGAGCGCGGGCCGGCATTGGTGTGGGTAGAGACTCCGAGCAATCCACTGTTGCGCATCGTCGACCTCGAGAAGCTCTCCGGTCTCGCCCGCCAGCATGATGCACTGCTGGTGGTCGACAATACGTTTCTCTCACCCGTCCTGCAGCAGCCGTTCAGGTACGGCGCCGATCTGGTGATTCACTCGACCACCAAGTACCTCAACGGACATAGCGACGTGGTCGGTGGCGCAGTCGTCGCCCGCACCGCCGAACTCGGAGAGCGCATGCAGTTCTGGTCGAACTGCCTTGGTCTGACCGGGGCGCCGTTTGACAGCTATCTCACCCTGCGTGGTCTTCGCACCCTGCATGCGCGCTGGCGACAGCACGACGAGAACTGCGGCCGGGTCCTCGACCTCTTGACCGAGCACTCCGCAGTTCGGCGGGTCTTTCACCCCAGTCTCGAGAGCCATCCTGGACATGAGATCGCCAAACGCCAGCAGGCCGGGTTCGGAGCGATGCTCTCGTTCGAGCTCGAGCCTTGTCCCGAGGGCGGCGAGACGGCGGCTGTCGAGCGCTTCCTGAACGGCCTCCGTTGCCTCTCCCTGGCGGAGTCTCTGGGCGGGGTTGAGAGCCTGATCGCGCACCCAGCGACGATGACCCACGCCTCGATGGACGCCGGGGCACGAGAGGCCGCCGGCATCGGGCCGGGGCTACTGCGGCTGTCTGTCGGCATCGAGGACCCTGAGGATCTGGTGGCCGATCTCGAGGCCGCGCTCGATCGAGCTTTTGTCCCAGCTGGAGCGCTCCCCGCTGCAACGTCCAGAGCTGGAACGCCCAGAACCGGAAAGCCCAGAGCTAGAACGCTCAGAGCGGCGATCTAGGGTTGCCTCAAGGGACCCAGGCCCCTGCTTCTCTAGGAGCGTGCCTTGCGTCGGCGCACATGCGCCGGCGCACGCACGCGATGGATGCGCATGAGGTTGGTGGGCGGCCGCTCTCGAATCGGGTCACCGTGCAGAACGACAATGATGTCGCCGACCTTGGCAATGCCCTTGGCAATGAACAACCGGTCAACCAGCTCGACGACCTCGGTGTGCTGCTCGACACGCTCGTCGAAAAGGAGCGACTCGACACCCCAGACCAACCTCAGGTGGCGCGCCGCCTCGACCGACTGAGTCAGCGCGAAGACCGGGCGCGACGGGCGACGGCCGGCGATCTGCCGGGCCGTGAAGCCGCCCTGGGTGAGCGCGACGATCGCCACTGCGTCGGTTTGATGAGCCGACATGACGGCGGCGGCCGACACGGTCTCGGGAATCTCGAGAGTGCCCGGCCGGTCCGGAGGGTCGAGGTTGTAGGCCCCCGGCGCGTTGATCGAACTTCCGGCGTGTCGGCGATGGTAGCGCTCCGCTTCATGGATGATCCGCGCCATCGTCTGCACCGCCTTGATCGGATGCCTGCCGGCTGCCGACTCGCCCGAGAGCATGAGCGCATCGGCACCGTCGAACACTGCGTTGGCGACGTCGGAAGACTCGGCGCGCGTCGGCCGCGGGTTCTCCATCATCGACTCGAGCATCTGGGTCGCAACGATGACCGGCCGCCCGAGTCGCCAGGCGGCATCGATGATGCGCTTCTGGAGGACCGGCACCTGGTGTAACGGCACTTCGACGCCCAGGTCACCGCGCGCCACCATCACCGCATCGGATGCCAGGACCAGCTCCTCGAGATGGTCGATGGCTCGGCCGCGCTCGAGCTTGGCAATGATTGGGATGTCACCACCGGCGCGCTTGATCCCGCGGCGCACCGCATTCAGGTCGTCGGCGGTTCCGACGTAGCTGGCTGCTATGTAGTCGGTACCTTCTTCGACTGCCATCCTGATGTCGCGGCGATCTTTGCGGGAGATGGTGAACGGGAGCTTGCTATCGGGAAGGTTCAAGCCCTTGTGATTCGAAACCGGGCCTCCCGAAACCACCCGGACCCGCACCCGCCGCAAGCGCTTCGAAACCACTTCGAGCTCGATCAAGCCGTCGCCGATGAGGACCCTTTCGCCCTTCTTGAGGTGGTCGACGATCTCATCGCCTGACACTGGAAGGTCTTCGTTGCCCTGGTCTCCGAGCGTCAGAACTTCGCCCTCGACCAGCTCACGCCGCCCGCCGTTGATTGTTCCCAGCCGATAGCGCGGGCCCATGAGGTCTGCGATGACTCCCACCTCGATACCCAGGCGCGCGCTCACCGCCCGAATGCGGTGAATGGTCTCGCGGTGCTCTTTGGGTTTACCGTGTGAGAGGTTGAGCCGGCAGAGGTCAGCCCCAGCCTCGAAAAGGCGCTCGAGGCTGGCCTCGTCCCACGACGCCGGGCCAACGGTCGCCACGATCTTCGCTCGGCGCCTCGGCGCCAGGTTCGGCACGCGCTAGTTCCTCTCGCCACCGGCAACCAAGAGCCGCACCAGATCGGCGACCCGGTTCGAGTAGCCCCACTCGTTGTCGTACCAGGATAGGACCCGCACATAGCCACCCGACAGCGTGGTCGTCGAAAGCGCATCAAAGATCGATGAGTGGGCATTGCCAATCACGTCGGTCGAGACCAGCGGGTCTTCGCTGTACTCGAGAACGCCGCGCATGGGTCCTTCGGCGTGTTCGCGCACCAGCCCATTGATCTCGGCGACTGTGGGTTGCTGTTCGAGCCGCACTGTGAAGTCGACAATCGAACCGTCGGGAACCGGAACTCGAATCGCCATGCCATCGAGCTTGCCGTCGAGTTCGGGCAAGACCTTGCCAACCGCGCGCGCCGCGCCGGTGCTGGTTGGAATGAGGTTCTCTGCCGCCGCCCGGCTCCTGCGCAGGTCTTTGTGTGGCACGTCGGCGAGTCTCTGACTGCTGGTGTAGGCATGCACAGTGGTAATGAGACCCTCACCGATTCCCCAGGCCTCGTGGAAGATCTTGGCGAGCGGTGCGAGACAGTTGGTCGTGCACGATGCGTTCGAGACCAACCTGTGTTCCGGCCGGAGGTCGTCATCGTTGACGCCCATCACCACGATCGCATCGAGGTCGTCCTTCGGCGGAACCGTGAGCACGACCTTGCCGGCGCCCGCCGCCAGATGGCTCTCGAGCTGCGCACGTTTCCGGAACACCCCGGTCGCCTCGACGACCACGTCGACGCCGTACTCGCCCCATGGGATCTTCGCCGGGTCGCGCTCCGCCGTCATCACGATGCGCTCTGAGTTCACCGTCATGTCGTCTTCACCAACCTCGACGGGAAGCTCGAAACGGCCCTGCACCGAGTCGAAACGCAGAAGGTACGCCAGCTGCTCGTTCTCATAAAGGTCGTTGATCGCCACCACCTTGGCATCGTCGCGGTGAGCGAGAATCCGAAACACCGATCGCCCGATGCGACCGAAACCGTTGATGCCGACTCGAATTGGCTTCGCTGGAGCGCTCATCTAGGCCGCCTCCCTTTCGAGTCGTCGTAGGCGGTAGATCAAGTCGAGGAGTCGGTTGACGTAGCCCTGGTGGTTGTCGAACCAGGCAATCGTCTTCGACAACCGGTCTCCCAGCACTCGAGTCGACGGTCCATCAAAGGTTGCCGAGTAGCGGCTGTTCTCGATGTCGGTCGAGACGATCGGGTCGTCCTCGTACTCGACAATGCCGAACCAGTGGGCGCTCGCGGCAGTGCGAATCACTTCGTTGATCGAAGTCACATCGACCGGCTCGCGATGCCAACAGGTGAGGTCGACGACCGAACCATTGGGCACCGGAACGTTCATCGCGCTGGCGAAGATCTTGCCGTTGAGCTGCGGCAGAACGCCAGTGATCAGCGGCGCCGTGCCGGTTTCCTGGGGAATGATGTTCTCTGCCGCGGCGCGCCCCGAGCGCATGTCTTCGGTGGGTACATCCGCCAGGCGTTGTTTGTTGGTGTAGGCGTGGACCGAGTTCAGAAAACACCGCTCGACGCCAAAGGCGCGGTCGAGAATCTCGAGAATCGGCGCTGCGCAGTGCGCAGTCGATGACCCGTTGGAGATGATGCGATGGCCGTGCGCCAATTGATCGTCGTTGAGCCCCACGAAGGCCGTGATGTCGGGGTCATCGAGGGGCGGCACGCAGAGCACCACGCGCCCCGCCCCGCGCTCGAGGTGCCCCTCGAGCTCGGCCCGCGAGCGCGACGTTCCACTCGCCTCGATCACAACGTCGGTCCCGTGCGCCGCCCAGTCGATCTCGCCCGGCTCGGTGGTGGCCACTAGCGGAATGCGCTGACCGGCGAGAAAGAGCGCTTCCTCGCTCGCCGAGACATCGACCGGGAAACGACCGGCGAGGGTATCGAAGCGCAGGAGGTACTCGAGCGTCTCGGAGTCTGCCGGGTCGGCGATCGCTGTGACCTCGACATCCTCGAGGTCCCAGACCAAGCGAAGAAAGTTGCGGCCGACACGGCCAAAACCAGTCAAGCCGACACGGATCGGCTTCTCGGAACGAGTTGGCGACATGAGGTGCGCCTCTTGGATCGTGGAATGAGAGTGCTCGGGAGTTCCCGAGACCGGACGGAAGCAGGCGGGACTTGGCGGCAGGAGGTCTCCCCGGCCTCTTGCTCTGGGCCTAGGGATCGGAGCGAAAGGCTATCGCAATCGCCGTTCTGGATCTCCCGTCACCATCACTTCCGCTCGAGCGCCTGCGTGAGGTCACTCCACAGGTCTTCGATGTCTTCGATTCCCACGCTCAGGCGCAGGAGCCCCGGAGGCAAGTGCTCCTGCCCGGGAATGACACTGCGGCGCTCCATCGTCGACTCGACGGCTCCCAGGCTGGTCGCATGTTGAATCAGTTCTACCCGCCGACAGACTTCGTCTGCACGTTCGCCGCCTCCCGTGACATCAAACGAGAGCATGCTGCCAAAGCCACGCAGCTGCTGACTGGCGAGCTCGAAGCCGGGATGTGAAGGCAAACCGGGATAGCGCACCAGCTCGACGGCCGGGTGCGCCGCGAGTCGACCCGCGAGCTCGCCGGCGTTCTCCTGGGCGCGCTCGAGTCGCAAGGCCATGGTGCGCAGGCCGCGAGTTGCGAGGAAACACTCGAGGCCGCCGGGCGTGGCTCCCGCCAGTAGGCGACTGGCCCTGAGCTGCTCATAGACCGCGTCGCTCCGAGTCGTCGCCGCACCGGCCAGAAGATCAGAGTGCCCACCGATGAACTTGGTGGCCGACTGGATCGAGACGTCGGCGCCGAGTTCGAGCGGCTGCTGGTTGAGCGGGGTTGCAAAAGTGTTGTCGACCGCCAGGATCGCTCCCGGCTTACGTTTCGCCCGGCAGATCGCCTCGATGTCGGCGATGACGAGCAGAGGATTGGAGGGCGACTCGAGCCAAACGAGATCTGCCTTTTGCAGGACCTCGATCCACCGCTCGGTGCTGGCGGTGGGAATCTGCACCACCCGGAATCGACCGAGCTCCTCGCCGCGCCGCGCCAGCCCGGTCACCCCTTGGTAGCAGTCGTCGGGCAGGGCGATGGTCGAGCCGGTGGCCAGCTGGTCGAAGACCGCTGCGATGGCCGCCATGCCCGAGGAGAAGACCACTGCGCGGCCCCCTTCGAGGCCACCCAACAGCGACTCGAGGGCGAGCCAGGTGGGCGTTCCGTCATCGCGGGCATACTCGAAAGTGCCACCGAGTTTAAAGTTCGACGCAGGCACGATGGGTACGTTCAGCGGCGCACCCTTCGCCGGACCTTCCCCTGTGCTGCGCCCTCCCGAGACCAACCGCGACGAGATCGTCCAGGATGGACGGTCGCTCCTTCGACCCATTTCCCCTCCTCAGTCGCCCGCCGGCAAAGGCAACGCGCGGCTCTCGAATGCCCGCGCCGCGGTGAACGCGCGCCGCGGCGTCTCACTGCGCACCTGCTCGAGCCACAGCACGCCATCGAACTCGCCGCTGTTGCCGCGCGTGGTCATGAAGTCGAGATCACCGTCGCCATCAAGGTCGCGGGCAATGAACATGTCGTTCATGCCACGCACCCGACGCGAGATGTCATGACGCGCCCACGCGGCGTTCGTCGTCGCGTCGCCGCTCATGCGGTTCTCGAACCACGCGATGCGCCCCACCCGACTCTGTGCGGTGATCTCGGGCCCATCGCGATCGCGCGGCTCCTGGCTGTAGCCGCCAGTGATCAGGTCGAGATCACCGTCACCGTCGATGTCGGCGAGGGTGACTCCAGTGGGTGAGTCGGGGGCGACCGAGCCAATGGGGTGAATCGACCATGGCTCGCTCCGGTCGCTGGGTTGTTCGAGCCACACATTCGTAAAGGGCGTCTCCTGCAAGACGACGTCGAGATCGCCGTCGTGATCGAGGTCGGCGAAGGCCATGTTCATCCCGGTCAGCCGCTTGGCGCCCGATTCTTGTGGCACCGACCGGCCGCTGACCTCGATGGGGTGCTCTTCGAACGCCAGGCTTCCGCGCTCGATGAGGTTCTCGAACCAAAAAACGCGCGCTTCGGCACGACTCCCCGCGATGAGATCGAGGTCACCGTCACCGTCGAGGTCGACCGGGCGGAGATTGATCGGCACTCCGATCCGGCGAAGCTCGTGTTCGGTCCAGCTCGCGTCGTCGAGCGGATCGCCATCGATGGAAAACCAAGACAGAGCCCGTAGGTCATCGGGATCGCCGGCGGTGAGCCCGGCGTAGAGCACCGCACCTTTGTTTGGCGCTGTTGCTTCGAGATCACCGTCGCCGTCGAGGTCGGCGAGAAAGGCCCTGATCCAGGAACCACGATCGACGGTCATCGACGGCTTGTGGCTGTCCCACACTCCACTCCGCACTGCGCTGGCGCCGCCAGGTGTCAAGGGGTTCTCGAAATAGATCAGGTGGTCGAGCTCGGCCGCCGCCAGCAGATCGAGGTCACCGTCCTGGTCGACGTCGCCAACCGCAACATCTTCAATGGTGTCGACGTCTTCACCCTCGGCCAGAGTCACGAGCTCCCAGCGATCCGGGTCGTCAGTGCCAAAGGCTAGCCGCAGGTGGCTCGAGTCTTCGTGCACCGAGATCACGTCCTCGTACCCATCGCCATCGAGATCCGCCATCTGCAAGCCGTCGGCGCCACGCAGGGCGACGCCCGAGATGCCCTGATCGTCGACTCGATGCTCACGCCAGGTGATGAACGTGCCCTCCGGCGTCGTTGCCAGGCCCGGTTGGTCATCGACAGCAGAGCCCGCCGGGTCGAGAGCGCGCACTTGCAGATCGGCAAAACGAACGTCGCCTTCGCGGAACTGCAGGCCGATCGCCGCCGGCGGCAACGGTTCCGGATCGAGATAGTCGACGACCCGCGCACCGTCGATGTAGACCGTGATGTGTCCCCCCTGCAGGCGAACCAGAAGGTCACGGGTGACGCCGCCATCGAAACGGCGCTCTGGATCGGGCGGCGGCACCGCCTGGGCCACAGCCCGCGCCACCAGGCTGCCGGTGGGAAAGGGGTGGGAAGGAGGCGCGATATTGACTTCGTAGCAACCCGTCGCTGGCTCGGTGCAACCTTCGGTCATGCGCAGAAAGATTCCAGAGTTGGTCTCGAGCGGTGACCAGAAGGTGAGCGACAGCTCGAAGTCGCCGTAGGGCTTCTCGGTAAGCAGAAAGCCTGGCTCACCATCGTCGACTCTGATCACACCGTCTTCGAGACGCCAGTTGGCATCGCTCGTCGGCTTCCAACCTTCGAGACCATGTGCCCCCATGGGCGAAGTCCATCCACCGCCACGAACGAGCCACACCTTGGGTTTTCCGTCCGGGTCAGGAGCAGCCTCGCTGTCGCCGCCCGGCGAGCACGCAGAACCGAGGCCGATCACGCACCCCGCCACGAGTGCGAGCATGACTCGAACGTGGGGTTCAGTGCTCTTCATGAGCTTCTCCGGCGGTCAAGAGTCCAAAGGGGCCGCCACTCACTGTACCCAACTGTCGCCTCAACTGACCTGATTCGGCGCTGCCATGCCGCCCAACACCGCCTGGATGTTCTGCACCGCCATTTCGGCCATGCGCAAGCGAGTGGCTTCGCTGGCACTTCCCAGGTGCGGCAGCAGCACGGTGTCGTCGCGCTGGCGTAGCGCCGCCGGGACCTCGGGCTCGCGCTCGAAGACATCGAGCCCGGCCCCGGCAAGCCCGCCCTCCTCCAGCACGTCGATGAGTGCTCGCTCGTCGACGACTGGTCCGCGCGCCGTGTTGATCAAGTAGGCAGTCGGCTTCATGCGAGCTAACCGCTCGCGGTCGAGAAGGTGGTGGGTGTCTTCGTTGTAGGCGGCGTGGAGTGAAACGAAGTCGGCACGCTCGAGAAGCGCATCGAGCTCACAGAACGCAACATCCAACCGCCGTTCCTCTTCTGGCGGGAGGCGGGTGCGGTTCCAGTACAAGACCGGCATCGAGAAACCGCGTGCTCGCCGCGCCACCGCACGCCCGATGCGGCCGAACCCCACGATCCCCAGGGTGCTCCCATGGACGTCACGACCGAGCAACTGCAACGGCCCCCAACCCGGCCAGTCGCCGCTGCGCACCCAACGGTCGCCCTCGACGACCCGCCGCGCCGTCGCGAGCACGAGGGCAAAGGCGAGATCAGCCGTGGTTTCGGTCAGAACGTCGGGAGTGTTGGTGACGACGACCCCACGCTCCCGAGCTGCTGCAACGTCGATGTTGTCGTAGCCCACCGCCATGTTGGCAACCACGCGCAGCTCTGGTGCCTGGTCGAGGAGTTCCGCGTCGACCCGATCGGTAACCAGCGACAAGAGGGCGTGGGCCCCCGAGGTGCCGGCCAGCATCTCAGCACGGGTGGCCGGCCGATCGGCCGTTTGTAGATCGACCGTAAGAGATCCCTCCAGTCGCTCCACCGCCGCTGCCGGAATCGGGCGGCTTACAAAGACCCTCTTCATCTCCGGCGGGCGCTCACGAGAGCACACCCTCGCGCGCAGCGCGGTCGAGGATCTCTGAGATGTGGAGAACCTGCGGCCTCGACTTCTCTGGCGCGAGGCGTGCGAGCGCCGCGCGCAGTTGCATCAAACAGCCAACGTTGGCGGTTGCGATGACTTCGGCCCCGGTCGCGAGGAGAGCCTCTGCCTTGCGGTCACCAAGCTCGCGGGCAACTTCCGGCTGGTCGAGGTTGTAGATGCCGGCCGAGCCGCAGCACACTTCAGGACTCTGCGGCTCGACCAGCTCGAGGTTCTCGATCTCCTCGAGCAGCAACCTCGGCGCCGCGTTGACACCCTGGGCGTGCAGAAGATGGCAGGCGTCCTGGTAGGCAACACGGGTTGGGGTCACCAGCGACAGCGCCGGCCGAGGCACCACGCCAAGCAGGAATTCGGTGACGTCCTGGGTGGCCGCCGCCACCCTCTCTGCAACCTGCACCTCGCCCGAAGACGCGTCGCCACGACCCGCAGCGAAAAGAGCTGGCCACTCCGCCATTCCGGAGCCACACCCCGCCGCATCGGTCACCACCGCGTCGACGTCGCCCGACGTCAGAAGCTCGTCGAAGGTGTACATCGAAGAACGCGCCGCCTCACGGGCCAAGTCTTCTTCGCCCGCATGCAACGCCAACGATCCACAACAGGCGGCTGCTTCACGCACCACGACCCGAACCCCGGCGCGCTCGAGCACCGCGACGGTCGCACGATGGACCTCCGGAGCGGCAGCGGTTTGTACGCAGCCGCGCAGGACGGCGACCGACTCGTGGGCATCGGGCGGCTCCGCGACAGCCCCAAAAGTCTCCCTTCTCCTCCGAGCGGAGCTCGGCCCTGGCAGGAGGTCGAGCGGCGCTCGAAGCAGGACAGGCAAGAAGGGGAGGACCGGCCGGAGGATAAAGCGCGCGACTTTGCCCAACCGAAAGGCGAGCGACGCCAGCCGCGCCGACATCAGAACACGCAGCAACGTGCGACGCCGCAAGCGCCTCCACCAGCCGTCGCGTTCTCGCTCGGTCAATGCCCGGAAGGGAGTGATCAGCTCCCGATACGCGACACCTGAGGGGCACGACGTTTCGCAGGCCAGGCAGCCGAGGCAGGGATCGACACTCGGCAGGACCTCCTCGAGCTCGAGCCCGCCCTCGAGCAACTCCTTGATCAGCAGAATGCGACCGCGCGGCGACTGCGCCTCCTCCCCAAGCACGACGTAGGTCGGACAGGTCGCGAGGCAAAAACCGCAGTGCACACACGCGTGAACCGCTCGAGCCATGCCCGAGGCGGCATGGTCGCCAACCTTCTCGGCGAGCTGCTGGTGCGGAATCGCGTGTTGCAAACGCTATTGCCCCGGACGCGGCCCGCTCTCAGGCCAGGTATGAGTAAGCGTCGAGGGTCAGGAACTCGTTGAAGCCGCTAGAGAGTGGGAGGTCGTCGAGCAGGTCAACGGCCGTGCCGTAGTGCGCGTTCCCACGACCGCCGAGCCTTTGGCGCTCCCCGTCATGCTCGCCGGCTTCGATGCGCGCATGACGTTCGGCGCGGGCGGCGGTCAACTGCTGGCGGCAGGCGTCGAGTTTCTTGTGCAGGTGTTCAACGAGCGCCAGGGCCTCGCGAGTGAGAACCTGCGGCGCCGCCGCACTCGTCGTGTCGAGGATCTTGATATCAGGCATCGGCGAGGGAAACGGGCGGCGAGCGAGCACGCTGCCGTTCTAACGATCAGAGTGTTAGAGGAAGAGACGGGATCATAGCAACCCTCCGGGTTGTTCTAACCGGTCTCCTCTTCTGAACCAACGGCGGCTTCCTCAGCCCGTGTCGGGCCGATCTGCTGGAGGGTCTCGAGAGAGGGCGGGACCATCGTGCGGCCCACGGTGTTTTCGAACACCTCCGTGAACTCGGGAAGATGCGCCGACAACTCGGCAGGAGAACGCACCTGCCACTCGTCCTCGCGAGGACCGTAGGCCTCCTGCAGATCCCACGCTGTTGACATGAACCAGTAGGCGAACTCCTGCATGACCACCCGATCGCGGACGTGTGGATCCGCAATATCGTCGTAGGAGTCGATCTCGTAGATGCCGAGGGCGATCGCGCGCTCCATTGCCCTCTGGAGCGCAGAGGTCTCGTTGATCCCCCACGCATCCGGGAAGGTGTAGTGCAGGCCGATGTCTGAGACGTAGTGAAGGATGTGTTCCACCACTTCCATGACCTGAGCCGGGACCTCGGCCATGATGATGTCGCACACCGAGTGTGAACTCTCGACCACCTGCCATCCCTGGCTGTCCCACGAACGACATGTCGTCGCCCAAGGGCACCGGAATCAGCGCGCGGTACCGCGCGTGGTTGCGGAGTATCTCTTCCTGCAGCTCGAGATCGAGCTCAGGATCCTGCGGGAAGATCTCCCGAATCGCCTGCGCCACCAGGTCCAGAAACTCCTCGGGCACGTCATCACGAGCCACCAGCGTGAGACCGTAGACCTCGCGTTTCCTGGTGAACGGTGGGTAGGCGTCGGTCGACACTGTGCCGGAGTCGAGTCGCACAACCGGCGAGGGTTCGCCCGGTGTCGTCTGAATACATCCGCCAAGTGGCGGACTTGGTTCTAAGACTGAAACCGAGGCCAGCTCTCCCAGGCAACCCGACGAGAGGACGGCCACGATCCCAAACACGGCAACCGGGATGAAGACATGCTGCATGAGACACCTCTCGAGAAGACCAGGAGGCCAAGGCGACGGGAAAGCGGCGAAGGCGCGCGACCACATATTTGCCACCCTACGCCCCAGCCTCTGTGTCATTCTCTCCGAATGACGACGACCGACAAGGCGGGCGCGACTCTCGATTCGATCGACGCCATCGTCTCCACCCTGGCCAGCGAAGGCTACGTCGCTGATCGTGCCCTGGCGACGTCGATTCATCTTGCCTTACGGCTCGAGAAGCCGCTGTTTCTCGAGGGTGAACCGGGAGTTGGCAAGACTGAGGTCGCCCGCGTCCTCGCGACCGTGCTGGGCGGCGGCCTGGTCCGGTTGCAGTGCTATGAAGGTCTCGACCTTCATAGCGCGGCCTACGAGTGGAACTACCCCAAGCAGATTTTGCACATTCGCACCCTCGAGGCAACCGGGCAACACACCGCCGTCGAAGACCTGTTCCGGCCCGAGTTCCTCCTCGAGCGCCCCTTGCTACAGGCCATCGACCCGACGCTTTCAGCAGGCGACCCGCCACCGGTCCTTTTGATCGACGAGCTCGACCGTGCCGACGAAGAGTTCGAGGCGTTCCTGCTCGAGGTCCTCGCCGAGTACCAGATCACCGTCCCGGAGATCGGCACCATCGAGGCCGGGCGACCGCCAGTCGTCATCCTGACGTCGAACCGCACCCGCGAGATCCACGACGCCCTCAAGCGCCGCTGCCTCTACCAATGGATCGATTTCCCGTCGTTCGAAAAGGAACTAGCGATCGTGCGGGAGCGGGTTCCCGAAGCGAGCGACCACCTGGCCCGCGAAGTCGTTGGCCTGGTGCAGGCCCTTCGGCGCGAGGAACTGTGGAAGCGCCCCGGCGTCGCCGAAACCCTCGATTGGCTCCAGGCCCTTCTCGCTCTCGATCAGGAAGTCCTCTCCGACGAGATTCTCGAGAGCACTCTCGGTGTGCTGCTCAAGTACCGCGATGACGTCGAGGCGATCGACGACGAAACCGCACGGCGACTGCTTCTACGTGCGCGCGAACAAGCCAACGGGTGAAACACTTCTAGAAGCACTTCACTCGCCGCCGGACCCTTGGCGCCTTTCCGGTTGGTAGCCGCATCGCGTAGGTCTAAACAAAGGTGCACCCACAAGGACCGGTGCACAGGCGGGGCGGCGATTCTCTTTCCGGTGTGCGGACAGAGGGCGTATTCACCCTCTAGAGAGATCCCACATTCATGCCCGGTTTCGTTCGCTCGTGCTTCCTCATGGATTCACGCTGCCGCAAAGCGAAACGACGCGCATGATCCAAGAACCAAACCCGCACAGGAGATTCGCTTATGAAGAAGCTACTGATTCTCGCCGGTCTGACCATTGCCATGGCAACCAGCGCCTCTGCACAGGAAAAGCTGGTTGCCGAAGCCAACTTCGGCAAGTTCACCCTCGAGGTGGTCGAGAACGGCCTCCTCTTCTCGCCCGACCTGGAACCCGGCATCTGGCTGGATGAGAACTTCGAAGAAGTACCGGTCGACGAGTTCGGCAACCCCACCGACCCCGACGCCATCCTCTTCCCGACCTACGGCGGTGAGTTCATCACCGGCGGCATTCTCTACCCCTCGGGCACCATCACCTGCGGCCCCGACGGCCTGGGTGGCCTGGCCTGCAACGGACTCCTCGAAGACGGAACCCCCGAGTTCCCTGACAAAGTCATCGGCACCTGGACCTGCCGTGGCTGGCACGTCGGTGAAGGTGCCTTCACCGCCACCGGCGCCTGGACCGCAACCAACCAGATCTACAGCTTCACCGCCAAGGTCACCGAGGAGTACGGCGCCATGACCATCACCACCGATGGCTTCGAAAGCCCTGAACCCAAGCGGGTGCAACGCGCCATCACCGGCGGCACCGGCTCCTACGCCGGCCTGCGCGGCGAGCAGGGCCAAAGGTTCCTGGGCTGGAACCCGAGCTTCGGAATCGCCCTCGCGGTCGACTTCCGCATCAGTCGGTTCTTTCGAGGCGCGGCCCCGCTTGCGCCCAACTGAGTGAAGCCGGGGAGGCTCTGCAAGCGAGGTAGCAACGTGGGATCTGGAAGGCCCGTCGACCACCCCACCCGTCAGAGCCTTCCCACCCCTGTAACCCCCCACCCCAACAAGGCGCGATGATCGGTGGGACCCGAGCCGGGGAACGGTGGGTAGAGAGAGGGCCGAGAGTGTTCTTTCCGGCCGCACCAGTCGAACCTCCGAAGGCAAGAGCCTACGAGCGGCCGGAAAGCGCAGGCGGCGCCCACCATCGCAGGCAAGTGAAGCGACGCTTTGCCCGGAGGCCAGGCGCCCACCGTTTCCGGCGGCGCCGCCCTCCACCGCCAACAGTCCCGCCAGACAACCAGCCGGCCGCCAGCGCGCCAGCTCACCCCACGTCGCACCATCGAGCCGCTATCGTCGAGCGATGGACGCCTCGAACCATCTGCTCGAGAACATGGTGCTCTTCGCGCGCCTTCTACGGGCCGGGAGCCTCGAGGTCACGCCGCTGCAACTGCAGGACTGGCTTCGCGCCACGCGCTTCATCGATCTCACCCAGCGCGATGACTTCCACGCCGCAACCCGCTCGATCCTGGTAAGCCGTGAGGCCGATCTGGCCTGGTTCGAATCCGCTTTTCATCTCTTCTGGCAGTTTCGTGACCCACGCGAGCTCGAGAAGCTCGAAATGGGACTGCTCGTCCAACAGGTCACCGAGCGCACTGAACGACTCGCCGCCCAGCGCCTGGCGCCCAGAACACCCGCAGCCGAAAACGAGTCGGGCGCGAGTGAGAACGGCGACGGCGGGAAGCCGCAAACCCTACCCATGTGGGGTGAACGCGACGTTCTGAGGCGCAAGGACTTCGCCGACCTGTCGGCTGATGAACTGGCCGAAGCAAAGCGCTTGATCGCTCACCTGCGCATCGACCTGCCGCCACGAAAGAGCCGACGTCAACGCGCCCACCGGCGCGGCCGCGGTGCTGATCTCAGGCGCACCCTGCGGGCAGCAATTGCGCGTGACGGCGAAATGCTGCCCCTTCGAAACCGTCGCCAGATCATGCGGCCACGGCCTCTGGTGCTACTTGCCGACGTCTCAGGTTCCATGGAGCCGTATGCCAGGTTGCTGCTGCGATTCGTCGCCACCCTGCATCGCAACGATCGGCCGCGCCGCGGCGCGCTCTCCGGCTACGGGAAGGTCGAAGCGTTCGCCTTCGGCACCCGGTTGACGCGCATCACTCGACAGCTCGAGCAACGCGATGTCGACGAGGCCCTCAAAGGTGCCCAGCGCGAAATCGAAGACTGGGGCGGGGGAACAAAGACCGGCTTTGCCCTGGAACGTTTCCACCGCGATTGGGCTCGCCGGGTGCTCGGGCGAGGCGCCGTTGTGCTGATCATCAGCGATGGCTGGGATCGTGGCGACCCGGTGCGGCTGGCTCGCGAAATGGCGCGGCTGTCGCGCCGCTGCCACCGGTTGATCTGGCTGAATCCGCTCCTGGGCTCACCGCGCTACCGCCCGCTAACGCGCGGTATGCAAGCGGCACTTCCCTGGATCGATGACTTTCTCCCGGTCCACAACCTCAACAGCCTCGAGCAGCTGGCGGTGGCCCTCGCCCAACTCGGCCGCGGCGTGAAGGCGTCTCGGCGGCAGGCGCTCACCAACACCTTCGCGGCGAGCTCGGAAAGCCAGCTACGATCGTAGGCATGCGAACGGTCCTCCCTGAGATCAAACGCTGGCAGAACGACGGCCAGCAAGTCGCTCTTGCGACGGTCGTGCGCACCAGCGGCTCGAGTCCGCGCCCACTCGGTTCACGGATGGTGATCTCCTCCGGCGGATCGATGGCGGGCTCGGTCTCGGGCGGCTGCGTCGAGGGCTCTGTGTTCACCGAAGCGCAAGAGGTCATCGCAAGCGGCACTCCGCGGGTCGCCGAGTACGGCATCACGGATGACGAAGCCTGGGCGGTGGGACTGTCCTGCGGTGGCCAGCTCGACGTGCTCATCGAGCCAGTGCCGGCACTCGCCGCCGAGGACCAGGAAGATCCGCAGCCGCTAGCCGCAATGTTCAACGCCGCCGCCTCGGACCAGTCGGCGGTTTCGGCTACCGTCCTCCTGACCCCGGCCACCACCGCGGGCCTCCTCGTCGGCAACCGGCTGTTCGTCGGTCGGTGCGCCGAAATCGGTTCTCTCGGATCGCCGGCCTTCGACGACGCGGCACGCCCCCAGGCAGAGAGGGCTCTCGAAGACAACTCCTCACGAACCATCACGATCGAGACCGACGGAGAAAGCGCCTCGATCTTTCTCGACGTCACGCGACCAGACCCCAGGCTGGTGATCGTCGGCGCCGTTCACACCGCCATCCACCTGGTGCACTTCGCCAACGAGCTCGGTTTTAAAACCATCGTCGTCGACCCACGAACCGCCTTCGCCAACGAAGAGCGGTTCCCACACTGCGACGAGCTCATCGTCGAGTGGCCGGAGCGCGCGATCGGAGCGATGAATACGCACGAAGAAGCCTACTTCGCCTTTCTCAGTCACGATCCCAAGCTCGACGACCCCGGGCTCGTTCGGGCCCTCGCCAGCGAAGCTCGCTACGTAGGAGCTCTAGGCTCGAAGAAGACACACGCGAAGCGCATCGCGTCACTCGAGGAACTTGGAGTTCCGACCGAACAGATCGAACGCATCCACAACCCCATCGGGCTGAAGCTCGGCGGCCGTAGGCCCCAGGAGATCGCCGCTGGAATCGCCGCCCAACTGGTCCAGGCGCGCTACGGTCGGCTTTGAGCGCCAACCGCTATCAGCACTCAGGCAGCCAGCCGCCTGCATGCGCCGGCGTGCTCCTGGCCGCCGGCCGTTCCCACCGTTTCGGTGCCACTCTTCCCAAACAGCTCCAGCTGTTCGGAGGCGAGACCTTGGTTCACCGAGCGGCCCGCGTTCTTCTCGCGTCACGCCTCGAACCCATTCTCGTCGTCACCGGCTACTGCGCCAGTGAAGTCGAAGGCGAACTCGACCGACTGGCGGTCAGAACGGTCACCAACGAAACCTGGGAAAGCGGCCAGGCGTCATCCGTCAAGACGGCCATCGACACCCTGCCTTCCGGGCTCGCTGGAGCTCTCTTTCTGCCCACCGACCAGCCGTTCGTCGACACGCCGCTGCTCGACCTGCTGCTCGATCGCTTCATCGAAGGCGGCCAGGAGCACATCGTCGTCCCCACCTACCGGGGTCGGCGCGGTGCGCCGGTTCTCTTCCCGGTCGATCTCTGGGGTGAGCTCGCCAGTCTGGATGGCGACCAGGGCGGGCGCCAACTGCTCGCTGCTCACACCCGGCGCGTTCGCGAGGTCGAACTCGACAGCGAAGCGCCGCTTCTCGACATTGATACCCAGGGCGACCTCGAACGGTTGGAGAAGCGATAGCCTGGCCTCGCCCGCTAGCGTCTCAGCGACCGTAACCAGCACTCGACATCCCTTCGGAAGAGCCCATGCAGCACGTCTACCGCCTCCGCAACCCCATTCAGAACTACGCCTGGGGCTCTCACCACACGATCGCTGAATTGCTCGGGCGCCCAAGTCCAACGCCCCACCCCCAGGCCGAGCTGTGGATCGGCGCCCATCCACGCGGGCGATCGATCGCGATTGCCGAGGTGGGTGAGGTCACACTCGACCAACTGGTCTCCTCAGGAGCCACCGCGGTGCTTGGCCAGCGAGCGGCGCGCACCTTCAAACGCCGCTTGCCTTTCCTGCTCAAGGTCCTGGCAGTCGAGAAGCCGCTCTCGCTCCAGGCCCATCCCGACAGGCGCCAGGCCAAAGCCGGCTTCCGGCGCGAGAAAGAGGCCGGCATCGCCCTCGACGCTCCTCGGCGCAACTACCGCGACAAGAACCACAAACCCGAGTTGGTGCACGCGCTGTCGCCTTTCGAAGCACTCTACGGTTTTCGCCCAGCCGAAGAGGCTCTAGCGGGTCTCGAAGATCTCGCAGTGCCTGGTCTCGCACCCTGGATCGACTTCCTGCATGGCGCCCTCCAGGCCAGTGCCCAGGAAGGCGCCGTCGAAGAGGCGACAGGGCGGCTGTTTTTGGCCCTCATCCGAACTTCGCGAGCCGAACAGTCCGACCTGGTCGCGGCAGTCCAGGAGGCGGTGGCCGAGCGCCTCAAAGACTTCGACTTACCAACCGCACCCCCTTCGCCCAGCGGCGAGGCGGCCGCCCTGCCCACCGCAGCAGAACCCAACGGAAGTGACGACGGCGAAGTACAGAGTGAAGTACAGAGTAGCGAGACCCCAACCCCCGCACCGCAATCGAACGCACCCGCCGAGCTGCTCTGGCTCGACCGACTGGCGCGAAGCGCGCCCCATGACGCAGGGGCACTGGCACCTCTCCTCCTCCACTACGTGCGCCTCGAACCCGGAGAGGCCCTGTTTACCGAAGCCCGCGTCTTGCACGCCTATCTCAGTGGCACCGCGATCGAGCTCCAGGCGAGTTCAGACAACGTGCTGCGCGGTGGTCTGACCGAAAAGCACATCGACACCGAGGAACTGGCGCGGGTACTCGACCTGACCCCCCGCCCGCCCGAGATTCACCGAGGCGAAGCGCGGGGCTCGAACGAAACGGTCTTTGAAGTGCCGGTGCGGGACTTTGAGCTCTCACGCATCGACCTCGACGCCGCCGCGGCCTGGCAGTCCGAGGAGCAGCGAGCCGTCGAGATTCTGCTCTGCACCGAAGGGAACGCAACGCTGGTTGCCGGTGAGAAGAGCTTGTCACTGCGTACGGGACAGTCTGTCCTGGTGGCGGCCGCCGGCCCGACCTACACCCTCGAGGGGGAGGGCTGCTTCTTCCGCGCCACGGTGGGCAGGCGCGGCCCCAATCCGTTCGCCGACGACGGCGAGGATGAAGATAACGATCAAGTCAAGGCAAACGGCGGCGATAAGTCGCCACTAGAAGAGAATGAGCCGGCTGCGAGCGCGAATTCCGAGGCGAATTCAGCAGCCGCAGTCAGCGCGCCGGCCGACAACGAGAGCTGACTCAACCAGCGCCTAATGTCTTGCGATAGTCTATTGCGACCGACAAGGCTCGCGGCCGAATGGTACTCTCCTAGGCAATTCTCGAAAACCCATACGGCGCCCGGTTTCTCCAGGGCCTGCGAAACCTCAAGCTCCTACCTCGAAAGGACCCGCTAAATGTCTACCCCCCCCCCAAAAAAAGGGAAGGCTGCTAACTGCCGTTCTTCTGGCGGTCTCTATTGCCGCCCCTTCTGCCGCTGAAATCATTTACATCGATTTCAACGACACCCACTCGGCCAGTGAGATCACTGCCGCGCAAGAGGTCGTCCTTGATCGATTCGAACCGCTGGGTGCCATCGAACTGGACCGTGATCCGAACACGCGCTCCCTCCTCGTCGACTTACCCGGCCACCTGGTCGAGGCGGTGAAATCCGACCCACTCGTCTTCGGAGTCGAAGACGCCACCGGATATCCATCAACGGTGCCCAACGGCATCCGTGTTTCTGTCGATGTCACCGGGTCTGGTCCCGATGACGACAAAAGAGACCGCCTGGCTGCCGACCTGGAACGGCTAGGGGTTCGAGAGGTCTGGCGGGCCAAACACACAAGTTCGATGCACTTCGACGTCCCCTTCGAATTCATCGGCGTGGTCCGCTCTCACGAGCTCGTCGAGCTTGCAGCAACGGACAGGGGCGGAACAGTTTCTCTCAACAAGAGTGTTCCTCTCGTCCTCAAGAACGCCGCTGGGGTGGGGCAGATCGGAAGGGGCTACTGGCACTCCTCGTGGGTACCCCGCTATGTCGTCGTGCTCGACACCGGGGTAGACGCCGGAACAGCGAACAACGGCCTCCTCGGCCGTGTCGACCATACTTATGGCGCGTGCTATGCGTCCGCGGGTGGGAGCTTCACACGCAATTGCCCGAATGGGCTGGACGAGCAGACTACCGGCACCGACAAGGCATATCCGTGCGTCAACAACACCGGAGCCTGTGATCACGGCACCTGGGTCTCCGCAGTCGCTGCGGCCGATTCCGGCTACCCCACATCGAACAAGATTGGCGTCGTCTCGAACTCCAACATGAAGGTCATTCCGATCAGAGTCTTTGCATCGCACACCAACCTCAACAACAGCGCCAATGCGGCCAGGTATGTGGACACAGATGTCGAGAAGGCGCTCGACTTCGTTCTCAATCTCGTTATCTTCTCGGGCGTCAAAGTTGCGGCCGTCAACATGAGCATTGGGCGACATCACTTCCCGTCGGGCTCATGTACGGGCACCGGTCTCGACAACGAGATCGCCCTCCTCACGAACACCTACAAGGTCGCCGTGATCGCCGCCGCCGGCAATGTCAACTCGACAGACACGAGTGTTGGCACAGATGAAGATGAGTACGAAGGGCTGGAAAGCCCGGCGTGTGTCGACAACGTGATCGCCGTCGGCTCCACAAACGACAACGCCCACCCCATACCAAGCTCCGAGTACGACAAGGTAACGGTCAATATCTGGAATGGCGGTGAGTACTTCAGTACCAAGAGTCACACAACCCTGGACCTCTGGGCCCCTGGAGCACGAGTCACCACCCGCGGTCCCACCGGGGGAATCGCTCACAACTTTGGCACTTCTTTTGCTGCTCCCCATGTTGCCGCGACGTGGGCGCGCCTCAAGGGCAAGTTCCCCAACAAGAGCGTTTCGTGGCTGCTCTCGCAGATTCAGAGCAAGTGCCCTACGAAAACCGACCCTCGCGACGCAACAATCTCGACCGAGCGACTCTGTTTCGACGCCGCCTGGAAAGGCCAGCAGGACACCTCCTTCTGATGTCCAGGTCTCGACCAGCCATGCTGCAACTCCCAACCTGGGCGCGATTCGCCCTCACGCTGGCCGCCATCGTCCTCTTGCCTCTCACGGGCATGTCCTCGGTGCATGCCAGCGACGACTTCGATCTCGACCCGACGATCCGCTTTTTCTTCAAAGCGAAAGGAACCGATCGAGACCAGCTCCTGGAGATCATTCCGGCGCTAGGAGGCGAGATCCTCTTCGAGGAGAAGGGGGGTAATCGTTTGATCCTCGCGCGAATCCCCCCGGAGCATTGGGGCCTGCTCCGCGATCTCGCGCGGACCCTGGACACCTTCTGGTTCCTCCTCGAGGACAGCAGAAACTGTTTGCCGTACGCCGAGAAGTGCAGTGAGCGCCCTGTCTTCGTGAGCGCCTATCCCGCCGAAGGAGCCAGTTGGGAGGATGTGGATGCGGCGGCCGAAGCCCTCGGCGCCTTCTCGTACGGTGGCGGTCAGTACGACATGCTCGAAGCTTCCCTGAACGCGTTCGAAGCCAGCGACGTCGTCGCCGATGACGTCTCGCTCGAATGCTACAGGTGCCCGCGTCCGATCGTCACGCCGCTCTATCTGGGCCCGGGCCATCGCTTCGAGGCCGAGGCTACCTGGAAGTCAAAGCGGGGCAGTGGCACCGCCCAACCCCGAGAGGTCTCGGAAGACACCGGGGCTCTATGGTTCTTCAGCCCGTCAAACTACGACCTCTTCGTCAAGGTATTGCGCGGGTGCGATCTCAACGGTTACTGGTGGGTTCTCGTTTCGGGGCTCACCGACGCCAAAGTCGACCTGCGGATCCGGGACAGGCTACCTGACCGGTACCAGTCCTACGCTTCCCCTGGTGGAGAACCGTTCGAACCAATATTCGACCTGGAAGCCTTCCCGTGTGGCGAGTGAAGGGGCACTGTTGAACGGAGGGGGATCGAGTCGCCCCGAGGGACTCTGTAGGAACCAGGCAGTTCAAGCAGAGGGCTCGGGTCTGCTTCATTCCCGCCCCAAGACTCCGACAGAAGGAACGCCCCGTGCCGTGAAAGCCGTGACTGGACCAGCCATGCAGCAACTCCCAACCTGGGCGCGATTCGCCCTCACGCTGGCCGCCATCGTTCTCTTGCCTCTCACGGGCATGTCCTCGGTGCATGCCAGCGACGACTTCGATCTCGACCCGACGATCCGCTTTTTCTTCCAGGCAGATGGCAACGATCGAGACCAGCTCCTGGAGATCATTCCAGCGCTAGGAGGCGAGATCCTCTTCGAGGAGAAGATGAGTAATCGTTTGATCCTCGCGCGAATCCCCCCGGAGCATTGGGGCCTGCTCCGCGATCTCGAGCGGGCCATGGACACCTTCTGGTTCCTCCTCGAGGACAGCAGAAACTGCTTGCCATACTCCGAGAAGTGCAGTGACCGCCCTGTCTTCGTGAGCGCCTATCCCGCCGAAGGAGCCAGTTGGGAGGATGTGGATGCGGTTGCCGAAGCCCTCGGCGGCACCGTGTGGGGCGGGCAGTACGAGATACTCGAAGCTTCCCTGAACGCATTCGAAGCCTCCGACGTCGTTGCCGATAATGTTTCGCTCGAGTGCTACAGGTGCCCGCGTCCGATCGTCACGCCGCTCTTTCTGGGCCCGGGCCATCGCTTCGAGGCCGAGGCTACCTGGAAGTCGAAGCGGGGCAGTGGCACCGCCCAACCCCGAGAGGTCTCGGAAGACACCGGGGCTCTATGGTTCTTCAGCCCGTCAAACTACGACCTCTTCGTCAAGGTATTGCGCGGCTGCGACCTCAACGGCTACTGGTGGGTTCTCGTATCGGGGCTCACCGACGCCAAGGTCGACCTGCAAATCCGGGACAGGATACATAACCGGTACCAGTCGTACGCTTCTCCTGGTGGAGAGCCGTTCGAACCTGTGTTCGACCTGGAAGCCTTCCCGTGTGGCGAGTGAAGGGGCACCGTTGAACGGAGGGAATCGAGTAGCCCGGTTGGCTCGGCACCAGCCGACGTTCAGCGACTTCCGGCGAACGCGTCGACAACGACAGCTGAGTCAGCCGGCGCGCAACGAGCGGCGGCGGGCGCGGCGTTCTTTCCGGGATTCCGGTTTACGACCGCGGCCCTGAACGACGAGCCCGACCAGCGCCAACGCGCCAGCGGCCACCAGCGCCACTTCGCCGACCAGCGGTAGCGCGCGCACGATCAACACGGCGCCGATCAACGACGTCGCGACCACCAGCGCAAATCGGAACATCAGCCCCGACGCAAAAGCGCCGACCATGCCGCCAACCGCGATCAGAACGAGCGGCAGCCAGGCGGCCATGGCGGACTCCGCACCGGCTCCTGGGGCTGGGATCCCCGCCTCGGCGAGGGTCCTGAGAAGGAAAAGTGCCACCAGCGCGCCGGCCAGAAACCCGGCGACGCTGACCACCAGCCTCTGAAGAGCCAGGCAGAGGACCGCACAGGCCAGGCCGGCGATGAGCCCGAACCAGAGGGCTGGGTCGGCGAACGGCTCGACCGTGTCGCTACCGAGAACGATGCGCGACAGGCCCATTTGCGAGGCCGCCCACCAACCGAGGGCGAAGCCACCGAAGGCGACCGCCAGCACCCACAGGCGGCGGCCGGCCATGACCAGCAGTCCACCAACAATGAGCAGCACGACCTGAGACGGCAACGCGTCGACCGAGCCCAGGAACGGTTCGAGCTGGTCGCGGACCGCGCCCCACGAAGTCTGGGCTGCGAGAGTGAGCTGCAAGAAGTCGGTCATGTCATCGAGCCACGATTCAAGAAATGGCGGCCAAAAGGATAGGCCCGGCGGAAAACCACCGGGCCTCGCGTTTCGTTGGCCAGACTGCGAGGTCCAGCACCCGCAAAAGACTACTCCTCGAGCAGCGCCTTGATCTCGGCAGGCGGCTCGAAGGCGCCTTCGGGAGCCGACTCGTAGTTGATTTCGGTGATGGTGTTCTTGATCTCCATTCCCATCATTTTCATCGTCTGGCCCATCGGCACCATGATGCCGTCGTGCTCCTCGTAGGGGTTGTTGATGATCGTGACTTCGGCCTCGCCCATTTCGCTCACCTGGGTGGTGACCGTGCCCAGCACGAGAGACGATTCCTTGTCGTAGTAGCGCGTCTGCTTGGTGCCACCGGCACCGACCAGGTTCACTTCGTAGGCCGCTTTGCCTTCCCATTCGGTCTCACCGACTGTCTCGCTCTCGGGATACGCGGTATCGAACTCGAGCTCAGCCCAATAGTTGGCTTCATCGGCGGCCTGGGCGAGCATGGTGCCCTCGAGCAGGGAGGCGCCCGTCATCGGGTTGACGCTCCAGCCAATCTCGCCGTTGTAGCCGTTGCTCATCGAGCCCATGCCGCCCATCTCGATGTTGGTCACGACGAGGTTGGGAGCCTGGGCGTGGATGACGAGATCGCCTGAAACACCCATCGCTGGCAACTCGAAGGTTCCCTTCATGTTGGTGCTGGGCTTGGCGCGCAGAGCGGCGGCACCGCCGACGGCCTCGACGTAGCGAGCGTTGAGCGCGCGCGGCGTGGGTAGGCCGTTGTCGCCCATCTCCTGGGTGTAGTCGGGGGCCTTGGCAACGTCGCCACCGCCACCGCCACCACCGCCTGTCGATGCGCAGCCAACGGTAAAGGTGAGAAGGGTGATCGATGCGAGGAGCACCAACAGCCTCGTTGCGGAAACTTTCTTCATGATTTTCTCCTGATCACCGAGAGGCGGCAACCGCAAAGGGCTGGCGCGTCGCGATGCTGCAGTTTGTCGAACGGAAAACAAGCTCGAAGTGACTCCCTGCGTACGCAGGGGCGGCCCGGTTCATTCGCCGAGGTTTCCCAGAGAAAGCGAGCCCGCGAGTCATCGTTACGGGGAGCTGGAGCTACAGCCTACTGCAAGGGGCGGTACGGGGCCCAAAGTGGTCCCTGGTGCCGCTTTCAGGGGCTACTGTCAGGGCGGTTGAGAGCCGACTCGAGCCAGGCGAAGGCAGCGTCCAGGACCTCATCGCGGCCTCCCTCTAGACCTCGACGGGTGACCGGCACGACATCATCGGGCTCGACACCTAGACCCTCGACCCGTTGCCCGCTGGGGCGCTCGAAGTCAGCCATGGCATGGACCAGGACGTCGCCATTGGGCAGCCGTTCCATGGTGGCGGGGAGGGCCGCGCCGGCCGTTCGAGTACCGATGATTCTGGCCCGCCCGAGATCCTGCATTCCAGCGGCGAAGATCTCTGACGTACTCGCGCTGGCCGCGTCGACGAGCACTGCGACCGGACCGTCGAACACTTCAATGCGCTCGCCGCTGGTCGTCACGAGGCGCGGGTTGACGTTGTACTCGAGGGTGTTCGTTCGCGCCAGCATGCTGCCCATCGAGATCTTCTCGTCGATGAAGTAGCCGGCAACGCCCATCACCAGGCCGGCGACTCCGCCGGGATTGCCGCGCAGGTCGATGACGACGGCAGAAGCCTCGGCTAGCCGCGGCGCATTCTCATCCAACAGGGTCGAAACCGGCATCATCCAGGTGTTGAAGCGCACCAGGGCCACTTTGGTCGGCTGCCCATCATCACCCACCGGACCATCGACGACCTCGAAGCGACGTCTGACCGGCTGCGGCGGCAGGTTGCCGAACCGCACCACTTCGAGGTCGGCAGGCAGTGACCGTGCGATCGAAAGGCTCTGGGTCTCACCGTCCTCTCCCGCTCTTTCGATCACCAGATCCAGAGTGCTGCCCTCCTCGCCGGCCATGAGCGCAGTGAGAACCTGGCGGGCGAACACGTCGATCGATCGCCCGCCGAGATGATCGTCGGTGCACTGCCACGCCAGTAGGGGGTCGAAACCCGAAAGGCCGACGAGGCGATCGCCCACTGTGAGACCCGCCTCTTCTGCGCCACCTCCGGGATCGAGGTGCGAGACCAGGACCTCGCCCTCGACGTTCAGGGCCTCGAACCCGGGTGTTGCATGACCGGAGCTGACACCGGCCAGAAGCTCGTCCCAGGCGTTCTGGTCGCAGCTCTCCGGAAGCGGCGTCGCGCCGTCGTCGGCACTGGCAGGAATGATCGCGAAGTGCGACTGCCCAAGGCGTTCGATCATCGATTGCATCACCCGTCGGAGGGCGGCATCCGATTCGGCCGCACGCGCGAGTGGTCGCAGCTCATCCTTGATCGCCGGCCAATCGACGCCCCCGAAGTCGGGATCCCAATAGCGCTGGTCGACCAGCGACCAGGCGCGATCGAAAGTCTCGAGATTGCGCATCTCCCGCGCCTCGATGTCCTCGTCGGATAGCGCTTCTTCAGCTGCCTCCGACGCCGTGCTCACCACCTGCGGCAGCGCAACGGAAGCGCAGGCGGCGAGGAGCAGGAGCGCGCTGAGGCTCTGACGGAGCGGTTCAGCGATCGTTGCGATAGCTGTCGAGCCCTATGGCGCTGCCAGGTTGACGAATGGCCAGTGCGCGCCACGCCTCTTGGTCGACCGGGCGCCCGTAACCGAAGCCGCTCGCCCTGAAACCGCCGTACCAGAGGCCGGGAGTGGGAAGTCGCGGCACCGGTTCTTCCCGCTCGACTTCAGCCTGCTGTTCGAGAACATCGCGGATCAACTCGACCTGGGCGACTGCCACGTCAGCGGCGGTCGCTTGACCTCTATCGTTCGCCGCTCCGCCAGCCACCAAAGCGGGCTCGGGGGTGGCGGACTGTATGGACCGCTCGGCTTCGGCGACGCGCCGCCGCGCCTCGCTCCTGTCGAGCCATTCGCCGTCGTAGTGCACGAGCCCCTGGAGCCGCATCAGCACATCGTGGGCTACCCACTGGCCGCTTTCATGATCGCGCAGGTAATCGATTTTGGCCATCGCCGGCACCAGTGCCGGTGCACCGGGGTCGACCGCCGCCGCCCCGAGCACGCAGGCCCGTGCCTGCTCGGGGAGCTCGGCCTGCCAGGCCCAGTCGGCAAGTTCGAGCCAGGCCCCGGCGGTCGCCGACGTACGCGCTGCCAAAGCCGCGCGGCGGGTCTCGAACTCAGCCCGTGGGGTGGTCTTTCGCTCGACCCGCTCAATCCGCGACCAGGGAAGGGCGATCTCACCGATCTCGAGCTGGACGACCAGCCGATCGCCGCGCTCTTCGGTCAACACGTCCTCGAAGACCTGACCGTTGTTGAGGTAGACGTCGTCACCTGAGGCGGCACCCGCCAACAGAAAGGCCGGCGCGACCAGCCCCAGGAGCACCTTCACAGGAAGAGCCTTCACTGGAAGAACCTTCGCGGAGTTTGTCGACAATGGTGGGCGTGTCATGGAAACACCTTGCCTTCGAAGGGTGGACTCTTCGCAACACACTCAGAACGAGTTCGATTCCGACGAGTCTACCCCGCCGGGTGGCCCAACCGGCGACACCCAGGGCGGTGGCAAGACGGCATCTGGATCGAGCCCCTGCCGGACCCGGCGAAGCAGCTCGGTATCAGAAGCAGCAGAATCCCCAGAAGCAGCAAAGCGTTCGGCACTTGATCCTTCCCCTTCACCGTGAATCAACAACCCCGAAACGCCGAGGCGCTCCAGGCAACCGAGGAGCTCGCCAGCTCGCGCAGCCGAAACCGAAAGCCACCCGCGACGCGCGGCTCCCTCCCACCGTCGGGTGGTCGCGATCGAACGGACCGCCTCATCGATCTCGGGTTGACGAGCAACCGGTGCCACGACCCGAACGGTCGTGCGCCCGGTGCTGCGATCGACTGGTTGGGCATGACCACCAGCTCCCTCGAGTGAAAGGTTAGAAGCGCCCGCCCAGACCGCCGCCTCTTCTCGAGCCTCGAGGGCGCGCAGCTCGATCGAAGCGCCTTCTTCCCTGGCGTACTGCAAAACGGAATCGGCGAGGCGGTCGAGCCGCGGCCCGACTGCCGCCTCGAAGCCGCCAAGACGCGCGATCACCACGCCCGCTCCAGAAACACCATCAGATGCTGCATTGGAGGCAGGAAGCCACGCGAGGCCGTGCAGCTCGTGCGCCGACGAACCAACCGCACCGGTCGCCAACCCATCATGGATGATCGCACAGTGCGCGTCACTGGCCCTGATCTCGAGCGACGCCCACGCCCGCGGGCATGGGAACACCTTGAAGGTGGCCTCGGTCAAGACCGCTAGCGAGCCCACCGCACCGACCAACAGCTTGGGCAGGTCAAAGCCCGCCGCGTTCTTGACCACTCGACTCCCCGCGCGCGCCAGGCTGCCGGTGCCATCGACGAAGCCGATGCCGAGCAGAAAGTCGCGCATTCCGCCATAACGAATCGACCCTGGACCATCGGCCGCAGCGGCGATCGTGCCGCCAAGCGTTGCCCCCGAAGACACCAGGATCGGGTCGAAGGGCATGTACTGACCGTGCTCGGCGAGGGCATGCTGCAGCTGCCAGAGAGGCGTCGCCGCCCGTGCCGTGACCGTGTACTCCTCGGGGCGATACTCGAGAATGCCGGCCAGGTGCGAAAGATCGAGCGCCACTTCGTCAGCGCGAGCATGAGAAAGAGGTCGTTTCGAACCGCCCGCGCAGGGCCGCAAGTTCTGGCCCAGGCTCACCGCCTGTTGCACGGCCTCAACCAGAGTCGCGGCATCTTCAACTACCAGCGTCTCAGCGCTCATCGGACGACGACCCTCCGGTTACTCACGCGAGATCACGCCAGCGCGCTCGAGCGGATGGGGCGAAACCGAAGTGAGCGCCGGCGCTTCGGACCCAGGCAGCATCTTGCCGCGGTTGGCCACACCCAGGGGGTCGATGGCATCGCGCAAGCGGAACATGACGTCGAGATCGGACTGTTCGAACATGTCTCCCATGTAGGGACGCTTCTCCACCCCCACTCCGTGCTCGCCAGTGATCGATCCACCCAGGCGCACACACATCTTGAGAATCTCGCCGGCGAGTACCTCGGCGCGTTCGAGTTGGTCTCGCTGCGAGCCGTCGTAGAGGATCAGTGGGTGGAGGTTGCCATCCCCAGCGTGGAAGACATTCGCCACCCGGAGATCGTGCTCGCGCGACAGCCGTTCGACTTCCTCGAGCGCTTCACCCAGGCGACTGCGTGGCACCACGCCGTCTTGCACGAGATAGTCGGGCGAAATGCGGCCGACGGCCGAGAACGCTCCCTTGCGCCCCTTCCAGATGCGCGCGCGCTCCGAAGCTGAGGTCGCCAGTCGCCATTCGACCGGGCCCGTTCTTCGGATCACTCGGTCGAGCTCGGCCGCTTCGGCCGCGACCTCTTCACGGGCGCCCTCGAGTTCGACCAGCAGAAGTGCGGCGCAATCGGGGTAGCCCGCATCGACAGCAGCCTCTGCGGCCTCGATGGCGAGCCGATCCATGATCTCCATCGCCGCCGGCAGAAGGCCGCTTCCGACGACCGCCGAAACGGCATCACCGGCGGCGGAGAGTGACCCGTACGCCGCCAGGACCGTGTGCACCGCCTCCGGACGAGGCAAAAGGCGGAGGGTGATCTCGAGGGCGATGCCGAAGAGGCCCTCGCTCCCAACGAACAACCCGGGCAGATCGGGCCCCGGGCGCTGGCCGTCGGCTGACCCGATGTCGACCAGGGTGCCATCGGGGAGCACGACTTTCATCGCCAGCACGTGGTTACTGGTCATGCCATAGCGCAGACAGTGCGCGCCGCCGGAGTTGAAGGCGACATTGCCGCCAATCGTGCACACCGACTGCGACGACGGGTCGGGCGAGTAGTACAGTCCATGCGGCTCGGCACGCTCGCTCACTGCCAGGTTGACGACTCCCGGTTCCACCACCGCGATCCTGCGACTGGGATCGAGCTCGAGAATGCGGTCGAGCTGGTTGAGCGCGATCACGACTCCGTCGGCCACCGGCAGTGAGCCTCCCGAGAGGCTCGTTCCCGCCCCACGTGCGACGAAGGGCATGCCCCGGCGATGGCAGAGGCGTACGGTTTCGATGACGTCCTGGGCAGTGCCTGCCATCACCACCACCCGGGGCTGCTCGCGAAAGGCGGTCAAGCCATCTGAGACGAAGGGCAGAAGCTGACCGCGTTGGGTCAGCACACGCGCTTTCGGGATCCGCTCGGCAAGCTCGCTCGAGAAGTCGGTCACGTCGTCCTGGCTCGGAGATGTAGCTCGAAGATGGAAAGAGATTGAGGCCTCGTAAGCCCGCCGACCCTACCTGAAGGGCTTCAGCTGGAGCCGCCCAACAGGGCTGCCTTGTTTCTTTGGCTCTTTAACCATTTTTCAGAGAAAAACGAGTCAACAAGCTCTACGATTCCTGCGCTCGCGATCGAGCAGCAAGAACATGAACTAGACTCTGCGCATCCCTTTTCTTGATTTGCCTTGGCTTGTTTGGGTTCGCGTGAACGTTCCCTTTGGCTTCCCGTCGGGGAGTCGGCCCTTCTCCAGAAGGCCTGAGCCGTTACCTGAACGCCCTATCGCGCCTTAGTCCCTGTGCCCGATCCTTTTTCGGGGCACCCCATCGTTGCAGGATCTCGCGTGGGACCGGAAGTCGGAAGTCTTCCGGTGACCGCGGAACCTCAGGAGGGTTTTTGCCCAATGAAACATTCAAGTCTTCGATCGATCCGTTTCTCCGCCGCGCTTTCTGTCGGAGTCGCGCTCCTCGCCGCTCTCGCCTTGCCGCGCAGCACAGAGGCCGACGATCGCGATCTGCTTCGCAGTCGCAACAGTCGACCCTACGTCTTCGCGATCATCGACACCTCGTCGTCGATGAACCGTCGACCCATCGGCCCAACGGCAATCGCCAGCATCGACGACCCTCAGTCTCGCCTGTACCTGGCGAAGTCGGCGCTCTACGAAGTGGTCTCCGATGAAGAGCTTCAGCGCAACGCCATCTTCGGCTGGGCGCACTTCAACTACGAGAACTACTTCGCCAAACGCAAGCATTTCGTCTACACCCGCACCAGCGATTCGGCCGCGCCAGCCTGGTTCTCCGAGTTGCCCTGGCCGGTCCCGGGCGAACCGCTCTTCTTTGGCGATCCGGTTTCAATCGACGGCGGCGACGCCAACTACCGCAGTTGTTCGCTGCCCGACAACAACCAGAACGATAGCGATCGCCTGCGGCGTCTCAACTACTTCCCGAAGCTGGGTTCAAGCTTCAACCAGCCGATGCAGATGGTTAGCTTCATCAACGGCAACGATTGGCAGATCAACCTCGGCGTTCCAACGTCGGGAACGATTGGCGCGCCCTCGGCAGACGGCCGGGTGAGTATTCCGGTCACGGTGATCAAAGGCTGCGCTGGAAGCCCCACCCCAGACCGCATCTTCACCGACACCCTTGTCGTCGAACCACTCTTTGTCGACGCCGACGGTGACGGCAATCTGATTCCGGGTTTCGAAGCGCCGGGCGCTGGCGGGCCACTGCAGCTGCCAAGCAGCTTCGTCGCCAACCGTTTCAGCGGCCAGAACTTCGGCCTTGGCGGCCTCGATGATCGCTCTTCGATCAGCGCCTGCTCGTCGACGACCCAGCTTGATGTAACCGACGCGGCTGGTGTCCTGAGCTCCGATCTCTCCTATCCACGCTACGACGACCCACTCAACCGCGGCAATGCCTTCGCACGTGGCGACCTGATCCCGTGGGACTGGGTCAACTACCAGAATCGCTTCGACGCCGACGGCGTCAAGATTCCGCCGCCGCCAGGGTTCGAGCGCACGGCCGCCGAAGAGATTCTGGCGCGCCTGGCTCCCAACACGGTGGTCGATGGTGAAGCGGTCCTCGACGCGGACGGCAAGAAGATTCCGGACTTCCGCGTCGCGCGCTACTTCGATCACGACGCGCCGCTGATCGGGAACTACAAGATGCCGCTCAGATCCCAGTTCGCGAACAATCCACCGATTGCCGCCGGAGGCGGTACCCCGCTGGCCGGCGTGCTCGAGGACTTCGGCGAGTGGTTCGACGCATGGGAAGCGGTCGCCGAGCTCCCCGCCGCCGATGGCGGTGACCCGAACTACGAATGTCGCCAACGTTTTGTGATTCTGCTCACCGACGGCCAGGAGAGTTGCGGTGGCGACCCGGCAGCCGCCGCGTCTGCCCTGCTCGGGAAAAAGGTCAAGACCTTTGTCATCGGTTTCGGTGATGGCCTGACCGGTCGCCTCGACGACATCGCCGATGCAGGTGGCACGGGCTCCCATGACACCAACGGAAACGGTATTCCTGACTGCGCCGAGTACTTCCCCGAAGACGACGACAACAACGGTGTCGTCGACTGCGTCGAAGAGGGCGCTCCGGTTGCCGAAGACCGCGACGAACTGGTGCGGGTTCTCAAGCGGCTGGTCGGAGCGACCGGCGAACAGACCGGCGCAGCGACTTTCAGTGCCGGTGGCGTCCCAGCTCAGAACTCGTTCTCACCGTTCTCGGCCTACTTCGGAAACTTCTTTCCCATCCAGGGGTCCTCGACCTGGCACGGCCGCGTCAGTCACTTCGTCAGGCCACTCTCCCAAGCCTTCCAGGCAGTCATCGATCCGTTGGCCGCCGATCGCTGCGAGGAGCGCAATGAACTCTTCTGCCTGGCCTGGGAGGCCAATTCGGTGATGCTCGGGCTCGACTCGGGCAACGATCAGGTACCCAGCCAGGCCGAGATCGACGCCGGTGACCTCCGCCTCGGTCTTCTCCCCAGCCAGCGCCGAGTCCTCTACACCATCGAGCCGGGTGTGGACGGTCGTGTTGGGCTGGCATCGCGGATGTTCGAACCTGCGACGGGTGCGGCCCTCCGCCTCGACCTGATCGACGGTCTGGGTTACCCGCTCAACGAGCCAGACGTCGACAGCAAGATCGACAACGTAGTTGCCAGAACACTGGTCGAAAAGGCCTCACCGAACAGCTTCGTGGGTTCTCGAATCCTCGGTGACTCTCTGCACGCGCAATCGACTCTGGTCGGCGGTCCGTCGCGCACGTTGTACCTGCGCGACGAGGTACGAGACGAGGATCGCAGCGACGGGTACAAGGAGTTTTTCGACAAGCACCGCACCCGCCGCCGGATGCTCTACGTTCCAGCCAACGACGGCCAGATCCACGCCATCGATGCCGGTAACTTCTCAGAGGAACAAGCACCGCCCGACGAACCGCCGTACCGCACTCCGTTCGACCTCGGTACCGGACAGGAGGTCTTCTCCTACATTCCGCGCTTGATGCTGCCGCACGTGAGGCGACTCACCGAAACCACGGATCATGAGCTGGGAATCGACGACACGCCCGTGCGCGATGACTTCTTCATCGATCCCCGGCACGACGGCATTCCCACGGTAACCGAGCGCGAGTGGCGCACCGTTCTGGTGGGAGGCCTTCGCGAAGGCGGCTCGGGCTACTACGCGCTCGATGTCACCCAACCCGACAAGCTCGTTGAATCGAGCGAGAACCCGGACCTGCTGATCCCGCAGACCACCGCCAGCTACGTGCCGACCTGCATCACCAGCTACAACGAGGCCGACTGCGGCCCCGTCGAGTTCCCGAAGATGCTGTGGGAGTTCCAGGATCTCGATGGCAATGGGGTACCCCGCGATGACGACGCCAACCAGGGCAACGATCTGGGCTTCACCTGGTCAACGCCCAACACCGGCCGTATTCGCGTCAACACCGGCACGGTAGCCGACCCGGTCATCGAGTCGCGCTACGTGGCGATCTTCGGTGGCGGCATGGATCCCCAGGACCCGCGAGTCGGGAACTTCATCTACATCGTCGATATCGAAACCGGCAAGGCAATCTACAAACGCCCCGTCCTCGGTGCGGTCCCGAGCGCACCTGCCGCTGTCGACGCCGACCTCGACACCTATATCGATACCGTCTACGTCGGAACTCTCGCCGGCTACATGTACAAGATCGATCTCTCCCGCCCGCAGCAGCTGCTCGCCGACGTGGGGGCTCCGATCATCAGCTCGCCGGCCTGGGATCCCTTCCCGATCTACGACACGACCGGCAAACAGGTCTTCATCCCGCCGGCAGTCGTCTATTCACGAGATCACAACGCCTATCTCTTGTCGTTTGGCACCGGGGATCGCGAGAACATTTTCGCGCGTGAGGAGCCTGGCATCGAGGGGCGCTACGTGACGCTTCTCGATACCTACACTCGACCGATTGTCGGCGTACCCGCCGGCCAGAACGGCCCCGAGCACGACGACAAAGCCACTGACACGATGGTCCCGATCACCAACGAGACCAACCTGGTGTCCTTCAGCTCGACCGGCGGGGCGTCGTTGTCGCCCGACCTGATCTCAGGGGGCGGCTACGTCATCACTCTGGCCCAGCACGAGCGCCTCATCTCACGACCGTTCGCCCTTTCGGGGCTCCTGGTCTTCAGCACGTTCATTCCCGACACGACCGGCCCGGCTGGAGACAGCTGTGCGGGCGCCGGGTCGTCGAACGTCTACTCACTCTTGATCACCAACGGCAACGCGATCTCGGGCACCGACCGCTTTCGCACCGTCGACGGTTTCGTCTCGGCACCCTTCGGGTCACCTTCCAGTCGCCCCACCACCGACAAAGACCTCGGCGGAGAAGGTGCGGGAACGGCGGCCGAGCGAGCACGCATTGCCGACATACGCTCGACTCTGATGAGCCTGATGCCGGCGACATGTCGGTTCAACAACCTCAACATCGAGCTGCGGGCGGTGCGTTCGGACACCGGGTTCGAGTACGTTGCTGAGGTTCCGGTGTGCACGCAGGTGCGGAACTGGAAGGACGTGCTCTAGAAAACCCATGGTTCATACCATGGGTTTTCTAGAGATCACTCCTGCGGTGATCGCGGTAGGAGCGCCGGTTGCCCGGCGCCCCCCGCACAGATCCCAGCGTGCACTGCTAATGCACTGGGCTCCTGCCTCAGGTATTGACGACAAGTCGCTCATCAGGCCAGGGATGTTGGACTCGGGCTTTGGGTAGGTAGTGGGCCACCAGGGCCCACATCCGTTTCCAGGACGTGCGGTCTTTGTCACTGCGTCGGCGCAGAGCGCGCATCCAGTGCCGAATGACCTCCTGTCGAAAGGCGTTCAACGCCGCTGAGTTGCCGGGTACGCCGTAGTAGGCATTGAAGCCTCGCACCACGGATCCCAGCCAGAGACCTTGCTCTGGTAGCGGCGAGTGTCGGTGTCCCAGAAGGGCCGTACCGACAGCCTTCAGTGTCCTGCGGATTCGGTGGCGGCTCGTGATGCGCTTCAGCAAGAACCTCCCTCGACTAGACTGCGCACAGCAGTGCGTAAAGCCTAGAAACTCGAAGGTCTCCGGCCGCCCGAGACCTCGCGCGCGTCGGTTGTAGGCCGCAAAGCGGCCAAACTCCAGCAGGCGCGTCTTCTCGGGTTGGATCTCCAACGAGAAGTCACGGAGTCGCAGGTTCAGTTCCTCGAGGAATCGTTCTGCCTCCTCCTGCCTCTCAAATCCAACGATGAAGTCATCCGCGTAGCGCACGAAGATCATGTCCCCAAGCGCGTTGCGTTTCCTCCACTGCTGGACCCAGAGATCGAGCACGTAGTGCAGGTACACGTTCCCGAGGAGAGGCGAAATCGTCGCCCCCTGAGGAGTCCCCCGCGTGCTCGCGTGCCACTTACCGTCTTCCATCACTCCGGACCTCAGCCATTTCTGGATGAGGCGAAGGATCCTACGGTCTCCGATACGGTGCTCGAGAAACTTCACCAGCCACTCGTGGTCCAGGGCATCGAAGAACCCACGAATGTCTGCGTCGAGCACCCAGTTCACCTTCCGCTTTGTGATTCCAACGAATAGCGCATCCAAAGCATCGTGCTGGCTGCGGCCTCGCCTGAATCCGTATGAGTACCCGAGAAAGTCTTCCTCGTAGATCGCATCCAACACCGAGACGACGGCGCGCTGAAGGATCTTGTCCTCCAACGTGGCGATGCCAAGCGGTCGGAACCGCCCATCCGATTTCTCGATGTAGACGCGACGAGTCGCACTCGCCCGGTAGCTCCCACGGTGGACACGAGAGTGCAGGTCCTCGAGATTGCTCAGCAAAGATTCTGCGTACTCGCTCCATGACACTCCGTCCACTCCTGCCGCTGCGTCTCGGTGCAACACGTCAAATGCGCTCCGGAGTCGCTCGACCGTGATGTGGTGAAGAAGCGCTGTGAACTTCACTTCCTTGCCCCTGCGGGCGGCTTCTCGTACACGGCCCAGCGCATTGCTCGCACTCTCCATCCGGCTCTGTGTCCGGGGTGCGTTTTGCTTGCCCGTGTTCCCCTTGGCCAGGCCCCTTCCCTCCACCGCCTCCGCCGCTGGTCTCCCACCGTTGTTCGACGACTTCGCAGGTACTACGGGCCTGTCTGACTTCCGCCATCCGTGCGTCATCGGCTTACGGCCTCTAGCCTTCCCGATGCGGACCAGATACCCAACTGGCCAGATCGCGGATCTCCCGGTTCTCGCGCATGGAGATTCCACACATGCACAGGGTCTACGACCGCGGGGAGTCGCCGCAGAGCTCGCGATAGCGCGCTACGGAGTCTCGCCTTCCGCTTCGCTTGACAGCGTCGGCACTCCCAAATTCTTATTTCGCGGCTCAATACCCGGCCTGTGTGTGCCCCTGTCAACGCTTCACCGCTCCCTCGCGGGAGCCGGCGCATGACTCGGGGACCCTCTGGGTCGCTACCCCTTCGAGGGTGGGACTCTCTCATTCCTTTCTCCATGCCGGTTTATCCCGGCGTATCCAAGCGGGCCATCGCCTGGGCCGCGTGCGGCAGCGACCGCCCTGCTCATGCGATCGAGAACTGCCACGGATCGGGCGCGCACCGCGGATCCCGGGCTTCGATGAAGCGAGGTGGATGGGCGCGCCCGGCATCCTTAGCCTGACCGAAACCCATGCTGCATACCATGGGTTTTCTAGAGATCACTCCTGCGGTGCAAGCGGGCCATCGCCTGGGCCGCGTGCGGCAGCGACCGCCCTGCTCATGCGATCGAGAACTGCCACGGATCGGGCGCGCACCGCGGATCCCGGGCTTCGATGAAGCGAGGTGGATGGGCGCGCCCGGCATCCTTAGCCTGACCGAAACCCATGGTGCATACCATGGGTTTCTCAAGATCACTCCTGCGGTGCCAGCGGGCCGTCGCCGTGCTCTCCGATTGAGCGCTCAGCCTATGGCTGCCTTGAGTAGGTAGGCCACGGCCAGGCCGGCGTAGGTGCCTACTGCGTAGCCCAGGATTCCTACTGCCAGACCTGGTACGACCAGGTCGCGCCAGCCGCGGCTGCTGGCTAGGGCCATGGCGGTGGGGGGGCCGCCAATGGCTGCTTGTGAGGCCACTGAGAGGGTCTCTACGTCTAGCTTCATCACGCGGCCTAGTAGGTAGAGCACCAGGCCGTGGATGGCTACGACGGTCAGGGTGAACCACAGGATCGACCAGCCGACGACTCTGATCTCGGAGAGCCTCGACGAGATCCCGATGACTACGAAGAACAGGTGGAGAGCGATGTAGCCGAGGGCGAAGCCACCGTTCAGGTTTCTCGCCCATGGCAGGAAGCCCACGCACAGTGCCAGCGTGGTCAGGAACAGGACCTCGGGAACCGCGGGAAAGAGCGAGCCGAGCCAGGAGGCTGCGAGGACTACGGCCAGGCCCACGAGCAACAGGCTGAGAGCGTCCATTGGTGACAGCCTGCCGAGCATCATCTCCGACTCGGGCGGTCGTTCGTTCGCGGAGGCTCCCGGTGCTTCGAGCTTTCTTTTTGGATAGTAGGCCGCCAGCCAGACAGGCAGTACGAGCGACATGCCAACCCACAGGCCAGTGGCTACGTTGTCGGCGGCGGTGGCGGCTGCGAACATGGACGGTGACAACTCGACGGCTCGCTCGACTGCCACGAAATTGAGGCTTCCACCACTGTAGGTACCGGTCATCACTCCGCCGAGTTTCCAGGTCTCGGCACCGAGCTCCCGGCCGAACGCGACGACGGCGACGACCGCACCGACTGCGGTGGCGAAGACCGCCAGGCCAAACGCCTGGAGCATGCGCGGCCCCGTCGCGCGAAGGCGATCCAGCCGCAGCGACAACAACAACCATACGATCGCAAGCGACACCAGCGGCCCTGAGATCACTTGATAGACCTTCGACTCGGCGGGTACCAGGCCGGCGTTCGAGAGCAACGCACCGAAAACGATCGCCAAGAGCGGAGCACCCAACACGCGCAGACCCGCAAATCGCCCTTCGAGCCAGAACGACAAGGCGACAATGGCGACGATGAGCGCGAGGAGTGCTGTTGGATGGTCGAGCATTGGCGGAGGTCTTCTGAGCGAGCCGTTCCCGGAACCGCGCCCATCGAGGGTGCAGGTGCAATGAAATGTTCACAGCGGCGGGCAGAAACCATGCACCCACCGGGACCGGGCCCGGCCCATGGGATGCACGGAGCGCGCTCTCCCGCCGTAGAACCCGCGAGTTGTCGGGATGAAAGTGGTACCAATCTACCCCAAGGTCTCACTTCAACCGCGCATTGCCGTTCCTCGGCCTTCTATGCCAGCATCCATCGCCTGGCCTCAGGCCATCTCCCAGGCACTGCCGCCCATGACAGCCCCCGACAACGACACACCCCCGGCGCCAGCTGGCGCCCTGCCCACGGAAGTGGAGATAGCGGGTACGCCTGCGCCTCAAACATCGGATTCAACGGAGCAGGAGGTCTCGCGCGGTGGCCGCCTGTGGGCCGACTGGGGGCGACCCTTCCTGATCATTGTGATCGTCATGAGCACCCTTCGCTCGACGGTGGCCGACTGGAATCACGTGCCAACGGGCTCGATGGAGCCGACGATCCTGGTTGGCGACCGCATCTTCGTCAACAAACTCGCCTACGACCTCAGGCTGCCATTCACGATGGTCCGCTTGACGCGCTGGCACTCACCGCAGCCTGGTGACCTGATCGTCTTTCGTTCGCCCAAGGACGGCCGGCGCGTGGTCAAGCGGGTCATCGGTCTGCCCGGCGATACCGTGAGCCTGCGATCCAACCGCCTTTCGGTCAACGACGAAGAGGCGCGCTACCAGCCGCTCGATGCCTCGACGCTGCCCTACGTGGCCTCGGCATCACTCGACTTCTACGACTTCCAGACCGAGTCCTCGCGCGCTCTCGCGTCTCACCCGATCATGACCTCGCCACGGTTACCGTCACAGGCGACCTTCGGGCCTGTCAAGGTGCCCGACGGTCACCTCTTTGTCCTCGGCGATAGCCGCGACGACAGTTTTGACTCGCGCTTCTTCGGCTTCGTCGAGAAGGATCGTGTGTTCGGCCGCGCACACGCCATCGCCCTCTCGGTTGATCCAACCGAAGGCTACAAGCCGCGTTGGGGGCGCTTCTTCCAGACGCTCGACTAGACCCTCGCTCGACGAGACCCAAAGGGTCCGAGCAGGTTTCAGCGGGCAGCTTTGGGCATCACGATCCAGAGCAGCAGGTAGGCGAGCATGCCGGGAAACGCAGCCGACAGAACCGAGATGACAACGTAGAGCACTCGCACCCAGGTCGGGCTCCAGCCCAGCCATTCGGCCAGGCCACCACAAACGCCACCCAGTAGGGCGTGCTTACGTGATCGGTGTAGTGGTCTATTCATCGTGGTCTCGCTCAAGGACTCCTACCTCGCTTCTGGTCTCCGTTTTGGGTGCAGGCCGACCTACCCTGTGCCGGCCGGTCACTCATCCCTACGTTGCGCTTGACGATTCTGTTTCAGGTTCGCCCCGGTGGCATCTCGAGGGTCTTCTTCCGTGGAGTCATCGAGCCCGGGGGAACGGCGAGCGACCATTGACGCGGTGATCAGGAGCCCCAGGCAGAGGCCAACCGCCAGCAGACTCGCGATCCGAATCCATCCAACCAGATCGGCGGGTTGAAGTATTCCCTCCAGGGCGAGGGCGAAGTCGAAGCCGGTTCCGGCGTCGCTTCGCATCGCTTTGAGCGCCTGGAGAGCCGCGGTAACGAGAGTGGCGAACACCGTTGCCGCCACTCCGATCGCACCGCCACGCAAGAGCAACTGTTCCCGGGTGAGAGGCACAAGCGGCTCTGGCTCTCGCACCTCGAAGTGTGGTTCGCGCGTCCCCCAGGGCACGAAGCGGTGCAGCATGACGAGGCCTGGGATTCCGAGCACCATCGAAGCGATGAAGAACCAGGACCAGCCCGCCGCGTCGACGGTAAAGCCCGCGATCGGGCCCGAGAAGATGCGCCCCATACCGAAGAGCGTCGAAAACAGCGCGTACTGCGTCGCCGAGAAGCGTTTCTGGGTCATGCGCAGCAAGAGCACCGAGAAGGCTCCTGTCCCCATCCCCTGGCACAGAGTCTCGAAGCCCATTGCAATGACCATGGCGACGGTCGAATGCTCGGTATGCGCCAGGTACAGATACCCGACGTTGGAGAAGATCTGGAGGAGGCCGAACACCCAGAGGGCGCGACCCAGGCCCAGAAAGTTCGTACAAACGCCACCTAGAATCGCCCCTCCGATCTGGGTGAGCAACCCCACGGAGGAGAGCGCCACGCCACGTTCGGCAGCGGTGTAGCCCATGTCGACCAGGAACGGCCGCAGAAGCGACTGGGCGAAGTTGTCGGCGAACTTGAACAGTAGAACGAAGGCCAGAATCTCGAGCGCTCGGTCGCGCGACAGGAAGCCCACAAAGGGCTTCCAGATCGCCTCCGCCAGAGATGTCGGTTCGGGGTAGTCGATCTGTGGTTCGGGTGCGAAGGCGGTGATCATCAGCATCGGCACGTACAAAAGGCCGAGGCCAATGCAGACCGCTGACCATCCGAAGCGATCGGCAAGCGTAATCGCCGAGCCACCGGCGACGAACATCGCCACCCGGTACAGGCCGATGCGCGCGCCAACCGCTACCCCCTGCTCTTCGCGCCGCAGGACATCCACCGCGTAACCGTCGATCGCAATGTCCTGAGAGGCCGCCGCAATACCGATCGCGAGAGCGAACGCAAAAACGACCAGTGGGGCGTTGGGGTCGTTGGCAACTCCTCCAAGGCCGATGGTGGCGAGCATCAAGCAAACCTGGGCCACCGCCGCCCAGCCACGCCGACGGCCGAAGAAGGGCGGCCGCCACCTCTCCATGAGCGGCGCCCAGAGTACGTTGAACGTCCAGGGCACCTGGGCCAGGGTAAAGAGCCCGACGATCCTGATATCGACACCGGAGTCGGCAAGCCAGTCCGGTATCGCGATCCAGACGAAGCCGAGCGGCAAACCAGAGGAGAACGACAACAGAACCACAGCTGCCGTTCGCCATGACAAGAGGGCGTAGTAGAGGCTGGCGAGCGTTCCGGGACGCTTCTCCGTGGCTGCCTGGGACGGAACCGAGGACTGGTCTGGCGGCCCGGGATGACCGTCGCGCTCTGGGTGGTCCGTCATCGCCCCGGATGGTACCCCGTGCGCGCGAGGTGAAGGTCGGGGATAATGCCTCCGACCATGGAAATCCCGAGTATTCAGGACCTCGTCGGCCTGCCCGAAGCGGAGGCACGACGACAACGCTTCCTCGCCGAGAGCAGCCGTAGCTTGCGCTACATGGTGTTGGCGATCAGCATGGTTGGGCTCTTGTTCATCGTTCTGGGGCTGATGGAGGGGAGCTATACCAGGCTCATCGGTCCGGGCCTGGCGCTCGTTCTGGCGCGCTGGGTGTGGGTGTACTGCGAGAGACCGTGGTTCCGCCGCTATTTCATGGTCATTGCGCCGCTCGTCATTCTCGCCGCCCTCGGCCTGGTGGTGGCGATGGTGCCCGATACCGACATGGGGCTTCGCCTCATCGGCCTGCTCGGGGTGATCCTGCTGGCGACGGGCTTTCGCCTGCCGTGGCAGGTTCACGTCCTGATTTTCGGCGTGCTGTGGGTAGGAACGCTCGGGCCGCCGACCTGGCAGGCCTATCGTGCCGGCGAACCGATCCTCGGCATGCGCGCGCTCATTCAGACCGCCGCCACCATCGCGGGCGCGTACTTCGCCCTGACCGCTACCGCCCGTGACACGGCGAGCTTCGTGCGCCGCTACCGGATCGAGAGTTCGCGCAACCGCGAGCGCTTGCGCATGCGCGAGGAGCTCGACTCAGCCCGTCAGATTCAACTGAGCATGTTGCCCCGGCGAGACCCCAAGCTCGAGGGCTTAACGCTCGCAGCGGTCTCGCTTCCCGCAACGGAAGTCGGGGGCGACTATTACGAGTACTTCCTGCACGATAAGCGGCACTTCACTCTGGTCGTGGGTGACGTCGCCGGACATGGGGTCGCCAGTGGCTTGATGTTGTCGGGTCTACGGAGCTGCCTCCACTTGATGCAGAGCGATCTGCCAACGCCCGCCGACTCACTCGAAAAACTGCACTACATGGTCCGCCAGACAACCGACCCGCGGATGTTCATCACCCTCCTGTTTGCAGCCGTCGACACCGAGGAACGTGTTGCGACGGTCGCCACTGGCGGGCACCCTCCCCTCCTTCACTACGACCGCGCCGCCAACGAGGTCCGCGAAATCGGAATTCATGCGCCACCGCTCGGCACCGTCCTGGAGAGCCGCTTCTTCGAACAAGAGGTCCGTTGGAACAGCGGCGACGTGCTGATCGCCTACACAGACGGCGTCACCGAAACGGCCAATTCCCGGGGCGAGCTCTACGGCGATGAACGCCTGCAGGAGCGCCTCTCGCGAGTCGGCCAACAGAAGTCGGCCCGCGAGATCCGCGAGGCGCTGCTCTCGGATGTCTGGACCTGGAAGGGCGATGCCGAGCAGCTCGACGACATCACCCTGGTCGTCTTGCGCGCCGACTGAGGCGGCCCGTCGCTGGAGCCGAGAACCTGCCCCGTGACCCACTCCTCCTCGAGAAGGCTACGAAGCGGCTTCGCCACGGCCGAAGCTTCGGGGCAGGTACTACAGCTGGCGACCCGCCGCGCCCCAGACACCGAAAGCGCCGGGCCCAGAGAGCCGACGCTCCTCTGGGTCCACGGGCTGGGAGAGTCGGTCCTGGGTTTCGAACCACTTCTCGCTTCGCCAGCGCTCTCCCATCGCCGGCAGGTCGCCATCGACCTGCCGGGCTATGGCAGGAGTCCCTGGCTGGAGACTCCCCTCGGCCTCGATGAGCACGCCCAGGTGGTCGCACAGGTCATTCAACAGGAAACTGTGCGACACGCGGCGGGGGTGATCGTCATCGGGCATTCGATGGGCGGCGTCATCGGCACACTGCTCGCCGAGTCGCAATGCCCGGGACTGGTAGGACTGGTCAATCTGGAGGGCAACATCTCGGCTGGTGACTGCGTCCAGAGTCGTCGGGCGGTGGAGTGGAGCGCTCCTGACTTCGAGCACCACGGCCACGGCGCTCTGCTCAACGAGTTCTTCGACGCGGCGCGCGAAGACCCTTCCCATCGCAGCTACTGGCCGAGTGCGCGCCTGGCTGACCCGCGCGCTTTCTATCGCAACGCTTCTGAACTCGTCGAGCTCTCCGACGGCGAAGGCCTGGCGGCGCGGTTTGCCGCACTGGCTGTTCCGACCGCATTCATTCACGGCTATCCAGAGGGCCTGGCACCGCGTTCGATCGAGCTCTTGCAGGCCGTTGGCGTTCGGCCGTTGGTCGTCGAGCCAGCTGGGCACTGGCCCTGGATCGACCGACCTCGAGACTTTCTCGCGGTGCTCGAAAGGGCTCTCGATGCGGTCTCGGCGGGCGGCTGAGCTGCAACGAGTAATTCTGTTATATATTCAAAAACTCTTAGGTGCTCGTCGCCTCGCTCTTCCCGCTCCTCGAATTGACCCGTTGAGACCGCCTCATGCCCGCGCCCACGACCGACGACACACTCGCCCCGAAGACACTCGAGCCCTCGACCCTGACCGTCCTGGTCGTCGATGACGAAGAGCCCATCCTCCAGTTTGCCGAAGCGGCGCTCGAGCTGCGGGGTTTCTCGGTGCTCACGGCATCGTGCGGGCGGGAGGCCATTGAAAGAAGCCGGAGCTTCGACGGTGAGATTGCGCTCTTTCTGATCGACGTGGTGATGCCCGACTGCAACGGTCCCGAACTCGCCGAGGAACTCCGCCAGACGCGACCCGACGCGCGAGTGATCTTCACTTCAGGCTACGGGCTCGGGGCAGAGAAGGCTCTCGAGCAGCGCGCCAAGAACGCGATCTATCTGCGCAAGCCGTTCGGCATCAACCAACTGGACCAGCACATCCAAAAGGCGATGGCACCCGAGCCAGAGGCCTAGGAACCAGGCCTAGCGCGCGACCTGTCCTGGTTCGAGAGCCTTCTGGGGAGTCTTGGGTTCGTCTGGATAGAGGCCGGCAAGGTACGCGCCGTAACCGTTGAAAAGCGGTGTCTTGAAGGGTTCCTGGGTCTCGAGCCAGAAGGACTCAGCCTGGCTCCAGCGAGGGTGGGGAATGTTGGGATTGATGTTCGACAGGAAGCCGTACTCGTGGGCCTGCATCTGCCAGAAGAACGGTGGCTGCTCGGCCGTCAGCTCGATCTTCACGATCGACTTCGGGTTCTTGTAGCCGTACTTCCAGGGCACCACGATCCTCACCGGCGCACCATGTTGGCGCGGCAGCGGTTCACCGTAGATGCCGGTAGCCACCAGAGCGAGCTCGTTCATTGCCTCGTCGAGCCGGAGAGCCTCGTGGTACGGCCAGGGGTAGTAGTCGGCCTGCTTCAAGCCGGGCATCTGCTTGGGGCGTTCGGCAGACACGAAGCGCACGAACTTCGCCTCGGCTTTGGGTTCGGCCCTGGCAATGAGGCTGGCCAACGGGAAACCGCTCCAGGGTACGTTCATCGCCCAGCGCTCAACACAGCGAAAGTGGTAGAGGCGCTCTTCGTGCGGAAAGCTGAAGATGTCGTCGAGGTCGAGCGTCAACGGTTTGTTGACGAGGCCGGTGACTTCGAGCTTCCAGGGTTCGACCTCGTACTTGTCGGTGAACTGCCACACCGGCCCGCCGCGGCCGGGAAGGAACTCGTAGAAGTTGTTGTGCTGCGCGGCGACCAGGCGATCGGTCACCTGGCTGGGCACTCCCTCGGGGAGGGTGTACTTTTCGTTTCGTTGGGCCGGAAAGACCTTTTCCCGCGCAAAGGGGATGGAGAGAATCTTATTGGCTTGTGCCTCGCTGATCGCCGGCGGCTGTTGCCGTGGAAGCGCGATCGACGCGCCCGCCGCTGCGGTCCCGACAGCCATGCCGGCGAGAACCTGACGACGGTTGTAGAAGACCTCGGGGGCGGTGGGCTCGAGGTGGGGCAACCCGATGGGGGAGAAGCTCTTCATGTCGCGGATTCCTCTCGTAGCGGAAACGTTCACTCAGCGGATCAGCTCGCCGCTTGCAGTGCCTTTGCATGGTATTCGAGATGCTCGTCGATGAACGTCGACACGTAGTAGTAGCCATGGTCGTAGCCCGGCCGTATGCGCAGGTCGAGGTCGTGACCGTGCTCCCGGCAGACCTGCTCGAGGGTGTCGATACCGAGCTGTTCCTCGAGGAAAGAGTCGGCACCACCCTGGTCGACAAGGAGGGTTTGAGGCTCGGCAGCTGTTCGGAGCAACTCGCAGGCATCCCAGGCCGCCCAGGTCGAGCGGTCTTCGCCCAGGTAGCCGGAGAAGGCTTTTTGGCCCCAGGGGCATTCGCTGGGAGCTGAGATCGGCGCAAAGGCGGACACTGCGCGGTAGCGGCCCGGATTGCGCAGTGCTACCACCAGTGCCCCGTGTCCGCCCATCGAGTGACCGCTGACCGAGGTCCGTCGGTGATCGAGGGCGAGGTCTGAGGTGGCGAGCACACTGGGCAGTTCTTGGGTCACGTAGTCGAACATGCGGTAGTGGCGGTCGAAGGGCGACTCGGTCGCGTTGACGTAGAACCCCGCGCCGGTGCCGAAATCCCAATCCAGGTCTTCTCCCGGGGTTTCGGTTCCACGGGGCGAGGTGTCAGGCGCGACGAGAGCAAGACCCAGGCGAGCCGCCATTCGCTGCGCGCCTGCCTTCACCATGAAGTTCTCATCGGTACAGGTGAGTCCCGAGAGCCAAAGAAGCATCGGCACCGCATGCTCTTCGGCGGCCGGTGGCAAGTAGACCCCGAACGTCATGTCGCAACCGACGGTCTCGGCAGTGTGCTTGAAGCGCAGGTAGCGCCCGTCGAACGAACGGCTCTCGTTGATCGTCTCGAGTGCTGGCACTAGAAGTGGACCACCGAACGAATGCTGACACCTTCATGCATCAGATCGAAGGCCTGGTTGATGTCTTCGAGGCCCATGGTGTGGGTGACCAGCGCATCAAGCTCGATCTCACCGTTCATGTAGCGGTCGACATAGCCGGGAAGCTCGGTACGACCACGCACGCCCCCGAACGCGGTGCCCCGCCAGACTCGACCAGTGACCAGCTGGAATGGACGGGTCGAGATCTCCTGTCCCGATGCCGCGACGCCGATGATGATCGACTCTCCCCAACCCTTGTGGCAGCACTCGAGCGCCGAACGCATCAAGTCGACGTTGCCAACGCACTCGAAGGAGTAGTCGACTCCGCCGTCGGTCATGTCGACGATGACATCCTGGATGGGGCCACTGTGGTCCTTCGGATTGACCGTGTCGGTGGCGCCCAGCTGGGTCGCCATTTCGAACTTCGACGGGTTGATGTCGATCGCCACAATACGCTCGGCCTTGGCCATCACCGCACCCTGAATCACCGACAGGCCGATACCGCCGAGGCCGAACACAGCCACCGTCGCGCCGGGTTCTACCTTGGCGGTGTTCAAGACGGCACCGATGCCAGTGGTGACGCCGCAGCCGAGCAGGCAGACCTTCTCCAGCGGCGCGTCCTGGCGCACCTTGGCCAACGAAACCTCGGCCGCCACGGTGTACTCCGAAAACGTCGAAGTGCCCATGTAGTGATAGATCGACGAACCATTCCTCGAGAAGCGCGCCGTGCCGTCTGGCATCAAGCCACGGCCCTGGGTTTCGCGCACCGAGGAGCACAGGTTCGTCTTTCCCGACTTGCAGAACTTGCAGTCGCGACACTCGGCGGTATAGAGCGGAATGACATGGTCGCCGGGCTTGACGCTGGTGACTCCTTCTCCGACTTCTTCGACGATCGCCCCGCCCTCATGGCCGAGGACGGCGGGAAACAGACCCTCGGGGTCGGCTCCCGAGAGGGTGTAGGCGTCGGTGTGGCAGACGCCCGTCGCGACAACTCGCACCAGGACCTCACCGGCCCTCGGTCCATCGACTTCAACTTCTTCGATCTCGAGCGGCTTTCCCGCTTCGCGTGCCACTGCGGCGCGTGATTTCATGGCCATTCCTCATCGGTCGACTCCCGGCCAGATCCTCGTTGAACAGACATGAGGACCAGCAGGAAGTTGCTGTTCTTGCTCCTAGGGGTTCCGCTGCAGTGTCCCACAAACACTGGCATGAGCGACCGTTCGCAGGCCCTTGCCCCTCACCGCGGGCGATAGCGAACTCGCAATATGCTAAAATAGCAATTCAATCTGGCGCCCTCAGCGCCCGGAGGTTTCCCAGAATCACCCCAGTCAATTGCCCGGGCATTGCCCGGGAGTTGCCCGGGAGCTGCCCGGGAGTGGGCCGCCTTGCTTTCCCTTCCCCCCTGCCCCTACATTCTCCTCCCTCGTTCCTCGTTTTCTCGCTGACGGCCGCTGGTCGTTTGGCACAGGAGACTCTGCTTGAAAGTGTGTCCTCAGAACTCCGTCCGCCGGGCGCACCGGGCGTTCCCCCGCCGCCGGCTCCTCGTCTGCCTTCTCGTCGTGAGCGGCACCCTCGTGGCGTCCTACACCGGTGCACAGTGCACCAACTGCACGCCGGCCACCCCGGTTCCACCGGATCGCTGGGGTGAGCTCGAGCCGCGCGATATCACCATCGATACGACGTTCTTCAACTTCCAGAGTGAACCGGGCTGCGCCGAACCGATGCCGCATGACGTCGAGGTCGAAGGCGGCAGGATGTTCGTTGCCGCCGGCAATAGCGTCCTGGCCTACAAGCTCAATCCAACCCCCGGAACTCCGCGGCCCATCGGCGATGGCCTCTGTCGTCCGGTCCTCGGTACGTGGAAGCACACCGATCAGGACTTCTACATCAACGAGGTAGAGGCTGCTCCAGGTCGCGGTGACTGGGTCGTTGCAGGGATCGACGGCGGCATGGGGGTGATCATGGCCAAGGTCACCAACAGCAGCATGACCTTGATGTACCAGGACGAGGGCCGCATCGGCGTTGGCAGCGGCGAGGTACTGAGCGTCGTCGACCTGCACGCCACCAGCGTCGGCGGCCGTGACATCGCCTATGCATCGGCGTCATCGAGCCAACGCATTCTGGCCTACGACATCACTGCGGCCCGGTCTCTCGAGCGCACCTGCCACGAGGGGTCGCAAAACAACAACATCCGCTGCGCCGGCGTCTACCGCGGCGTCGTCAGATCTTCTGGCAACAACGTACTGAGCCGGCGCAAGATCGCCGGCACGGGGCGTTTCCTGCTGACGGTCAATTCGGGCATCGTCACTGTATACGAGTTCCGCACCAACAATCCGACGAACGCAACGCTCCTCGGCAACGGTGGAAGCGCACCGCTCGACTTCGACATGTGGGAGCACGGCGGCCGTGTCTTCTACGCTCTCGCCCACGGTCAAGAAGTCTCTATCTGGGAGGTCCCCTGCCCCGGCGGAACCTGCGGTGCTCCGGTTCTCCTCAGCACCATCGACACGCCGGGCGGCCTGAACGCCGTCAACTCGCGCACGCCGACCAACAAGGTCCGTGCGTCGATCGGCAACGGCTCACCGTTCTTGTTCGCGGGTTCGAACCAGCGCCTCGGCAGAGGACCCCAGCGGGAGTACCTCTTCGACATGAGTGATGTCGAAGAACCCCGCGAGATCACGCCCCAGACCAGTGAAGACGGCTACTGGGGGTGGTACTACCAGGACAACGCGACCGGCTTTCACAACGTCGCTCCGCGTGCCGGCGTCGTGTGGAGCAACCACTTCTATCGTGCCGCCTGGTCGATTCTCGATGTTCACGAGATTCTCGGCCCGGTGCCGCCCGAGACCCGGATTGGACTGCCCTCCGGCCTGGTCTACGGCGGCGACACCGTCGAACTGCAAGACCTCTCGAGCGGGTCGCCGACCTCGTGGGCCTGGGACTTCAAGGACAACGGCACCGTCGACAGCACCGAGCAGCATCCAACGTGGACGGTTCCCGAAAGCAGCACCTACCCTCGTGGCTGGCCGATTCGTCTGACCGCCTGCAACCAGTACGGCTGCGCCGATTCGCTCGTCAATCTGGTCGCTCACGATCCGGCGGTACCCGAGATCTCCATCGATGAGTTTCGCGCCATCGCGTTTTGCAGCGTTGGTCGATGCTTTGTCGACCAGGGCGCAGAAATCGAGTTCCGCCAGCAGTTCACCGGCAGCCCAACGCGTTACGACTACGACTGGGACGGCGACGGTCACTTCGAAGACGCCGGGAACCCGGTCCCCAAGACGCATCACACCTACTACACAGCCGGCAGCTTCACCCCGCGCATGCGTGCCCGGCGGAGTACCGTCGAGGTCGAGCGTGGGCACGCCGGGACGATGGAAGTCGCATCCGTACAGGGCGCACCAATCTTTGCCGACGGCTTCGAATCGAGCGGCTTGAGCGAGTGGACAACCTCGCAACCAGAGTAGGCCGCCAGCCGGAGACTCAGAGCAGAGGTGCGAAGAGCCCGGCGGTGTTCTCGATCAGGCGCGCCCAGAGCGGTCGCTGGATAAACGAATCACCATCGACGCGCGTGCTGTTCTCGAGATAGGAAAGCTGAACGTCGCGCAGTCTAGCGGTGAAGTCCGGGTCTGCGACCACCATCGAAACCTCGTAGTTCAGTTCATAGCTGCGGCGATCGAGGTTGGCCGTCGCGACCACAGAAATGAGACCGTCAAAGCAGAAGGTCTTGGCGTGCAGTAACCCATCGGTGTACTCGAAGATCTCGACACCGGCCTCGAGCAGGTCCTCGTAGTACGAACGACTGGCCGCAGAAACCAGGCGCGAGTCGTTGACTCGCGGCACGACGAGCAGGGTGCGCACGCCACCGCGCGCCACCGCCGCGAGCGCGGTGGCCGTAGCATCGTCGGGAACGAAGTAGGGCGTCGTGAGAATCAGCTCGTGGTCGGTTTCGAGAAAGCCCATGAGGGTGACCTCCTTCATCGCCTTGCTCTCGACACTCGGACCGGAAGGCAGAATCTGAACCACGACTCCGTCCTCGCTTGGTGCGGGCCGCTCCGTCATCAGATCTTCGGGAGTTCCGCCGCATTCGAACATCCAGTCTTCGACGAAAATGCGCTGCAGGTCATGGACCGCCGGTCCGTCGACACGCACCATGATGTCGATCCACGGCGCAAAGCGCGCTTTGACCGCAAACGACGGGTCGGCGAGGTTCTGGCTCCCCGTCCACGCGACCTTGCCGTCGAGAACCGCGATCTTGCGGTGGTTGCGGAAGTCGAAGCGGCTGAAAAGAGCCGCCAGCGGGTTGACCGGCAGGGCGGCACTCACCTCGACACCCGCTTCGACCATCCGGCGACGAAGCGAAGAGCGCAGGAAGGGTCGCGAACCGATCCAGTCGACGAGAACCCGGCAAGCCACACCGCGGGCCGCCGCCCGCATCAACGCCTCGCCCACCAACGTTCCTGTCGTATCGTCGAGATAGATGTAGAACAACAGGTGACAGCTGGCCGAGGCGTCGTCGATGTCGTCGATGAGTCGGCGCAAGGCGGCGGTGATGTCAGCCTCTCGGGCTCCATCGGCGTAGAGCTCGAGACGGTTGCCGCCGCACGGTCGCATACCTCCCAGCGCCTCGATCAGCCGCGCGCCTTTTCGCAGCTCGGCAGCCTCGATTTCGACCCGGTCACCCAGCGGGCGAGGTGCCTGCTCAGCGTATTGATCGACCTGTTCGACCAGGCCGCGGTGGGCGCGCGACCGTCGACGATCGCGCACTCGCCCGAACCGTAGGTACAGAATCCCGCCCACGAAGGGGAGCAACACGATCAACAGCAACCAGGCAATGCGCGTCGGTCCGGTCATCGAGCGCCGCGAGAGAAGGTAGCCGGCGACTCCCGCGATGAACAACGCGTGGCCAACAACGGCCAGGACACCGCCGGCGGCAGCCCAGAAGGTCCCAGAGCTCGCGGTCAGGAGGCCGAACGGCGCTGGCAACGCGATGGAGAGGAGGAGCAACACCGAAGTGGTCACTAGTTTGCTGTCGCCCTACTTCGACCTACATATTGCGCCGATACTCGCCACCCACGTCGTAGAGCGACCCCGAGATCTGCCCCAACGAACAGCTCTTGACGGTTTCGACCAGCTCCTCGAAGACGTTGTCCCGAGCGCGTGCCTTTTCCTGAAGGCGCACGAGCGCTGCCGGCGCCCCCGATTCATGGCGAGCGTGAAACGCCGCCAGGTTGTCGATCTGAGCGTTCTTCTCCTCGTCGCTCGAACGAATGAGCTCGATCGCCGTCTCGGTCACCGCTTCCTTGTCGGCCAGGAAGGTGTTGACGCCAACCACCGGCAACGTGCCGTCGTGTTTCTTGGACTCGTACTCGAGGCTTTCGTCCTGGATCTTGCTGCGCTGGTACATCGTATCCATCGCTCCGAGAACGCCGCCGCGCTCCGAAAGGCGCTCGAACTCCAGGTAGACCGCCTCTTCGACCAGGTCGGTGAGCTCGTCGAGAATGAAGGACCCCTGCCACGGATTCTCGTTCTTGTTGAGCCCAAGCTCCTTGTTGATGATGTGCTGGATCGCCAGCGCGCGCCGAACGGACTCTTCGGTTGGCGTAGTGATCGCCTCGTCGTAAGCGTTGGTGTGCAGGCTGTTGCAGCGATCGAAGATCGCGTAGAGCGCCTGGAGGGTCGTTCGGATGTCGTTGAACTGGATCTCCTGCGCGTGCAGGCTGCGACCCGAAGTCTGGATGTGGTACTTCAGCATCTGACTGCGCGGCGATGCGCCATAGCATCCACGCATGGCACGCGCCCAGATGCGACGGGCAACCCGCCCGATGACCGCATACTCAGGGTCCATGCCATTCGAAAAGAAGAAGCTCAGGTTGGGCGCGAAGTCGTCGATCGCCATGCCACGCGCCAGGTAGTACTCGACGATGGTGAAACCGTTGGCGAGGGTGAAGGCCAGCTGCGAGATCGGGTTCGCCCCGGCCTCGGCGATGTGGTACCCGCTGACCGAAACGCTGTAGTAGTTACGCACCCCGTGGTCGATGAAGTACTGCTGCACGTCACCCATCACTTTGAGGGCGAACTCGGTCGAAAAGATGCAGGTGTTCTGTGCCTGATCCTCCTTGAGGATGTCGGCCTGCACCGTGCCGCGAACAACCTTCAGGGTCTCGGTCTTGATCTTGTTGTAGGTCTCGGCATCGACCAGCTGGTCGCCCGAAACCCCGAGCAAGCGCAGGCCGAGCCCATCGTTACCTGGCGGTAGCTCGCCTTGGTATCGCGGGCGATCTCGATCGCCCCAATGATCCGCCAACTTCTTCTCGAGCCCATCCTCGCCGAGTCCATCGAGCAGATGACATTCGACCTGTTGATCGATCGCAGCGTTCATGAAGAAGGCCAGGATGGTGGGCGCCGGACCATTGATGGTCATGGAAACCGAGGTCGTTGGCGCGGTGAGGTCGAAGCCCGAGTAGAGCTTCTTCATGTCATCGACCGTAGCGATCGACACTCCGGAGTTGCCGACCTTGCCGAAGATGTCGGGCCGCAGAGCGGGGTCTTCGCCGTAGAGGGTGACGGAGTCGAAGGCGGTCGAGAGACGTTGCGCCGGCTGGCCCGCCGAAACGTAGTGGAAGCGACGGTTGGTGCGCTCCGGCGTTCCTTCGCCAGCAAACATGCGGGTGGGGTCTTCGCCGGTGCGCTTGTAGGGGTAGACCCCTGCGGTGTAGGGGTAGGCGCCCGGAAGGTTCTCCTTCATCAAGAAGCGCAGCAGGTCGCCCGGGTCGCTATAGCCCGGTGGAGCGATTTTGGGAATCTCGAGATGGCTCAGCGTCTCGACCCAGTTGCTACCGGTCACCTCACGCCCACGAACGGTATAAGAGTACTTCTCTCTTCGCACTCCCTCGAGGCGCTTCGGCCACTTCTCGAGCAACTCGAGCGCCTCCCTGCTGAGCCCGGCGAGAGCTTCCTGATAGCGCTGCCGCAGAAGGTAGCGGGCATCGGGTGAGTCCCCGGTGAGTTCGGCGCTCGGGTACGAATCGAGCCACTCGGGACGATCCGTGTCTTCGATTTCACCCAGCGCGCGCCACACGGCCCACGCCCGACTCGCGGCTTCAGCCTGCTTCTCGATCGCCTCTCGCTCCTGGCGTCCGCTGGCCACCAGTTCCGACAGATAGCGCACCCGTTGCGGAGGGATCAGAACTGTGGCCCGCGGTTCTCGTTCCTCGGCCGCCCCGAGCGATGAACCCACGTCCCACTCGCTTTCCGGCGCACCGACCTTTGAAGCCATCATCCGACACATCTCGCGGAAGGCATGGTTCAAGCCAGGGTCATGAAACTGACTGGCGATGGTGGGCAGGACGGGAAGCTGGTCGTCGCCGGCGTCGAACTCGTTGTGATTGCGCCGCCACTGCTTACGCACATCGCGCAGAGCATCTTCCGAACCGCGGCGGTCGAACTTGTTGACCAGCACCATGTCGGCGAGATCGAGCATGTCGATCTTCTCGAGCTGGCTGGCCGCACCGTACTCGGAAGTCATCACGTAGACCGAGAAGTCGACCAGGTCGACGATCGAACTGTCGCTTTGACCAATGCCGGCCGTCTCGACGACCACCAGGTCGTACCCGGCCTGGCGCAGAAAAGCGATCGAGTCGTCGAGTACCGGCGACGTGGCCAGGTTCTGGCGGCGGGTCGCCATCGAACGCATGAACGTGTCCGGGCTTCTGAGGCTGTTCATGCGAATGCGGTCGCCGAGCAGCGCACCGCCCGTACGCCGGCGCGTGGGGTCGACCGCCAGGACTGCGATGCGTCGGTCGGGAAACGCCACCAGGAAGCGGTTGAGTATCTCGTCTGTGACACTCGACTTGCCAGCACCCCCCGTACCGGTTATTCCCACGACCGGCGCGACGTCGCTCTTCTTCCAGCGCTTGCGAAGTTCTTCGAGCCGCTCGGCAGGAACCCTGCCGACTTCGAGCGCGGTCAGGAACGCGGCCACCGCACCAGCGTCTTCGGCGGTGGGCACATCTACTGTGGCGCTCTCCGCCGCGGCGCCGCGTTCGTCGCGCGCCCGCCGGGTCCGGTCGACGACATCGACGATCATCTCCACCAGGCCCATACGCAGACCGTCGTTGGGGTGGTAGAGCCGTTCAACGCCGTAGCCCTCGAGTTCCTTGATCTCCTCCGGCGTGATGGTACCGCCGCCTCCCCCGAACACCCGCACATGCCCAGCTCCTCGCTCACGCAACATGTCGACCATGTAGCGGAAGAACTCGAGATGGCCCCCCTGGTAGGAACTCACCGCAATGGCGTCGGCATCTTCCTGGATCGCAGCGCGCACAATGTCCTCGACACTGCGGTTGTGGCCGAGATGCACCACCTCTGCACCCTGCTCCTGGATCAACCGGCGCATGATGTTGATCGCCGCGTCATGACCGTCGAACAGCGAGGCCGCGGTCACAAAGCGAAGCGGCTGCGCACCCGGATTCTCCCTCGATGACCGATCGGATTGGGCGGCTGGGCGAGGGCTGGTGGTGGTCATCGGGACTCCATTGCGGCCTCGGCTGAGCGCGGCAGCGCAGAGAATGTGGGCGGGCACCCGGCTCCGGCCCTGGCGGGTACGGGAGCAGGCGTCGTCTCACCCATGATAACGCTCACGCGCTGGCCGCCGAGGCGTTTCCTGAATCTGAGAGATCGTAGACTCTCGGCCGAAGCTTCGGCCTCGAACCGCGATCATGAACCACCACCGACCCGACTCATCTCACCCTGGGGCTAGCGCTTGAGCCTCGTTCTATCCGCCGGCGCCGCCGCCTGGTCGCAGGTTCTGCGGGTTACCGTCACGCTGGGGACTTACGTTGTCCTGAGAAGGTACATCGCACCTTCAGAGCTGGGCGTGTGGAACTGGGCAGAGGCGATCTTTCTGCTCATCGGCCAGGTGCGCGACCTCGGTCTGCCGGCTGAGATCGCCCGGCGACACAACCCGAAGTACGGCAACTACCTGTTGGTGCTCCTGGTCTGGAGCACGGTCCTGGCGCTCTCGATCCTTCTCGCGGCACCGCTCCTCGCCATGGCGTTTCGCGAACACGGCCCGGAAACGGTTCGGGTGCTGCGCTTCATGTGCATCTTCCTCGTCGTCCAGGGGCTCGGCGTGCTGCCAACCACCTTTCTCGACGTCGAGATGCTGACGATCAGGACGGTGCCGCCCGAGCTGGCGCGCAACGCCTTCTTCGCCGTCACCTCGATCTATCTTGCCGTCCAGGGCTACGGAGTGTGGAGCATCATCTACGCCCACGTCGGCGCGGCAACCCTCTACACCCTGGGCGTCTGGTACGCGGCGCGGCGTAACCTGCGTCTTGAAACCGAAACCAGCGAGGTTCCCGGCTTCGTGTGGGCCGGCCTACCGTTGATGGTGCTCTCCTTCATGGAGCTCGGCGTCGTGAGCGTCGAGGTGCTGGTGCTGGGGCGCCGGTTCCCCGAGGAGGTGGTCGGCTTTGCCGGCCTCGCTCTCCTGGCGACGTTCTTCCTCGGGCGACAGATCGCCGACGCCTGCGGGCGACCGCTCTATCCGGCAATGCTTCATGCGGGGGCGCCAGACAAAGCCTTCAGCCTCTACCGGTCGGCAACGGTGCTGTTTGCCGGCCTCATCGCACCGGCGGCCTTCGGTGTCTACCTGAACGCCGAATTGATCGTCGAAATCCTGGGCGGCGAACGTTGGCGCGGCGCCGTCCCCTACATGCACTGGTTCGCCTTCGTGCCGCTCCTTAGACCGCTGTCGCTCTTCGGGCGCGAGTTGCTCCTGATCCTCAAACGTGACCGGCTTCTTCTGGTCTACTCCGCCGCCAGTTTCCTGGGCATCGGCGGATTGGGGCTGCTCTTCACCCGGACCTCGCTCGGCCCCTTCGGCATGGCGGTGGCGTCGTTCTTCCCCGTTGGTCAACTCGTCTTGATGAGCGGCCTCCACGACGTCAACGCCCAGGCGTTGCGCGAACTGCTGCGCGAGATCGCCATCGTCTACGTAGTCAACGTGCTGGTTTTCGCACCGCTCGTCTTCGCCCGCGACCACCTCGGGATCTACACGCGTTTCGCCGTCTCCCTGGTGCTCGCCCTCCTGGCCGTCGCCTGGATCGTGCGACTCCACAAAAACAAACTCACGTTGCTCCTGGGAGTGGCGAAGCCGCACTGAGCAATCGTCAGGAAGCTCCCAGGAGGCTGGCTACCCGGTGACGCATCTTTGCCCGCGCGACCCGACGTTCGATGGCGGCCTGGTGCTTCTCCCAGAACGCCTCGGCAACGAAGATCACGTTGCCCGAAGCTTCTTCGACGTACTCTTCGAGCCGGCCACCTTCGCGGGCGCTCTCGGCGAGCTGTTCTTCCCAGCCCGGAGCCCCGGGACCGTCAGGGTAGAAGACGCTCGCCACCTCACGGAAACCGAGGCCGTCGATCAGGGCGCGGGTCTGGTCGCCCGGCACCTCGCCGGGCCAGTAGGCAATCAGGTCGAGCTCGATATGAATCAAACGGACCTTGCCGGCCACGCCACGCGTCCCTTCGATGACCTGGTGCGCCGCGCCCTCGACGTCGACCCAGAGCGCGATGGGTGCCGGAGCGTCTGCCAGGACCTCGTCCAGGCGCACTGCCTCCACCTGGTCGACGCGCTTGGTCTTCGCGTACCCGGCGAGCAGTGAGCTCTCGCCGCGGTTAGCACTCGCTTCGTCATAGTCGACATCTGCGATGTGAAAGTCGACCAGGCCCGCTTCATCACTCGCGGCCTGGTGAAGTATCTCGACTCCCTGAGCGCGCAGCCGCGGGTCTTGGAGCATGCGCTCGTAGTTCTCTCGGTTGGCCTCGAAGGCCACCACTCGCGCGTCTGGAAGCGCCTGTTTGAAAGACAACGCCTCGGCGCCATCCATCGAACCGACGTCACACACGGTGCGACTGCCAGACAGGGAGAGGAGCTGAATGAAGAGACGCTTGGTGTTCATACCACTCGACACCATACCGCTCGAGACCACGCCGCTCGTTGCCCGGCGCGGACCCGCTACCCTTTGCGGAAAACCAAGCGCCTAGGCCAGGGCTTCGGCCTGGCGGCACGCGAGCTTCCAGGCGTAGAGGTGCTGGCGCAGTTCGCGCCGGACCTCTTTGAGTTCGGCTTCGAGCTCGTTCATTCGATCCTGTGCGTCTGCCAATCGCTTGCCGGCAAGGGCACGACGTTCGGCGAGCAGGGTGCGAAAGCGGAGGTGCTTCTCGTCGGCCTTCGCCTCGAGTTCTTCGAGCCAACCTGCCAGGGTTTCACTGAAACGCACCTCGCCGCGCCGTGCCAACCGACGCTGCCGTTCGCGCACCCGTGCCAAGCGAATCGTCTCTGACGGGATGCGCCGCAGATCCCTTGCCAGGCCGCACCGCGCCAGCGTCCAGATCACCCACTTGCTCGGGTCCCACTGCCAGGCACGAACACCGTTGCGATAGTCGGTCTGAAAGGCGTGGTGGTAGTTGTGGTAGCCCTCGCCAAAGGTGAAGAAGGCAAGCAGCCCATTGTCACGTGCCGACACCTCGCCGTCGTACGGCTGGCTACCGAGAGTGTGCGCCAGCGAGTTGATCAGGAAAGTCGAATGGTGGACGGCGACGATGCGCGCCGTGGCTCCGAACAGAAAACCCGCCAGAAGCCCCTCGAGCCAGCCTTCGCCAGAGCGCAGGGTGTAGAGCGCACCGAGAGTCATGGGCAGGAAGAACCCCATCAGAATCGCGAGAGGAATGTAGAAGCGCTCTTGAAACGCAACGATCGGATCGCGGCGCAGGTCGGCGACATTGTCGGTCGCGAGAGGCGGATCCTGATGCACCAGGAGCCAGCCCATGTGCGCCCAGAAGAAGCCGTGGCGAATGCTGTGCGGATCGTGTAGATCGCCGTCCTGATCGGTGAACTTGTGGTGATAGCGATGCTCGGACGCCCACTGCAGAACGGGCTCCTGGAATGCGGCCGCACCGAACAAGGTGACCCAGAGGCGCACCGGCCAACTGGCCCGAAATGCACAGTGAGCGAACAGTCGGTGATAGCCGACCGTGATGCTGAGCCCCGTGCACGCGAACATCAGAAGGAACAGCCCCACTTCGAGGCGTCCCAGGCCTCGAGACCAGACCCATGCCGGCACGCCGACGAGAGTGACCAGGAGGGTCGAGATCAGGAAGATCGAGGTCTTCCAGTTGATTCCGGAGATCTTGAGGGGTTGAACGTCGGGCACAGTGGGCTCCAGCAAAGAGGGGGGAGGTGGGAAGGCGGGATCGCTACGCTCAGGGGCTTGACTCCCTCGCGAGGCGCACCGGCCATTCTATCTCCTGCGGTCGCTGGGAGTGTTCCTGGGAGCCAAGAAAGTCTCCACCCGCCCGCGGGCCGGAACGACGCGCAACAAAAAGAAACAGCCGGCCCACGGGCCGGCTGTTTCTGGTTCACCAGGGGGCAAATCTCGCCCCGCTCCCGGAAGCCTACTGGCTCCAGGGAGGGGTCACGCCGACCGAGCGCGCGTAGGCGATCAACTGGCCGAGGTGCTCGTGGGTGTGGGAGATGGCGGCGTGTAGCACGCCTGCCTTGGTGAACTCCTGTCCGAACATCTGCTGCGTTTCACCGAGCTGGTCTGCCGGAACCGACTCCACCAGCTTGCGCATCTGCTCGAACGACGTCTTCATGGTCGCGATCACCTGGTCTTTGTCGGTGATTTCCTCGAGCTTGCCCATCTCGATGCCTTCGGGGGGTTGGATCCCTGCCTGCATCGGGAAGAAGAACTGTGCCTGCGCCATGTGCATGAATGCACCGGAAACGCCACGCACACCTTCGGCCGGAGCCCAGGAGTACTTCTCGGCCGGAATGGCTTCGGCGAGACCAACGAGCTTCTCTTCGAGGCTCGCGAGGTCTTTGATCAGGTCGCTGTTGTAGCCCGCGTCGGCATCTGCCGCGGTCGCTGGCGCAGCGAGACCCGCCACGAGAAGAAGTGCTACGGCTGCTAGAGACACCTGCTTGAGAGTGAACCGCGGCATGCGATACCTCCTTAGGAACTTTGACTGTAGGCGAGTACCACGAAAGGCACCCGAGCGAAGAATGGAGGTCAATATAACAACGCACCAGCGGGCAATGGAGGCCGCTTGGGACCAATGGATCCACTCTTTTGATCCTCGGGAGCAGGAGCGATTCGACCGGCCGGCCTACCAGCCGCCAGAGGCGCCGCCACCCCCGAAGCTCCCACCGCCGCCGGAAAAGCCGCCAAAACCGCCGCCGCCGAAGCCGCCCCCGCCGAAACCGCCACCCCGGCGACCACTCGAGCGACCCGATCGACTACCAGGCAACAGGATGATTGGGCCGTCTCCCCAACCGTCGCGGGAGCTCCACTCGGCTCGACCCCGGCGCCGCCGACTGCTCAAGATGATGAAGATGATCAGGATGACGATGAACAAGATCAGGTCGAGCGGGATCCCACTCGGGACCGCGCGCGGGCCGGTGGGTGCCGGAAGTTCCTGACCGTCGAGGCTGGCGAGGATCGCGCTCACCCCAGCTTCAAAGCCACCGCCCATGTCGCCGGCGCGAAACCGCGGCTGCACCACGTCGTTGATGATCCGCCTCGCGCGCAGGTCGGTCAGGGTGGCCTCGAGACCGTAGCCGGTGTCGATGCGCATGCGCCGCTCTTCCTTGGCAACCAGAAAGAGAACTCCATCATCCTGCTCGCCGCGGCCGAGCTTCCAGGCTTCAGCCACCCGGTGCGAGTAGGCCTCGAGCGCTTCGCCCTCGAGGCTCCAGATCGTCAGCACCACCACCTGGTTGCCGGTGCGTTCTTCGTGGGCGGCAAGCAGCGCTTCGAGACGATGTTCGACGTCGTCGGGAATCATGCCTGCCAAGTCCACGACCCTGCCGGTCAGAAACGGGACGTCGTCACTCAGAAGCACTGAGGAGGGCGCGAGGACGACGACCAGAGCCACGAACAGAAAGAGCCGTCCTGCCGAGAACCGGTTGCCGACGCGCCGACTCATCGCCGTCTCACCCGCGGCGAATCAGAGAGCTCGTCTCTGTCGTCGGTCCGGCGCGTCACCTCGTGCGCTTCGAGTAGTGCACCGCAGCGTTCGACCGCCTCGATGATTGCCGACACCGGGTCCCCACTGTCCATGCCGTCGACGAGACGTTCCGTCACCAGGATCCACTCCTGGTCGTCGACGACCCGATGGATTCCTTCGTCGGCGAGCACCACAGCTCGACGCTCGAAGAGCGCCACAAAGAGCAGAATGCCGGTGCGGTCCTGGGTCTGGAAGACTTCTTCCTCGAGGAACGCCGATTCGGCCCGCAGACCGACCCGGCGCAGCAGGTCGTCGCCCCTGATCAGGGCGCGGCCCAGTCCATCGATCGAACTCGCCGCCAGGTAGCCGAGCAACCCGCCGATGAGCGTTGGCACCAGGGCCCAGAGCCCGACGTCGCCGCCCCACCACCCGAGCACGTCGTGCACAAGGGTGGCACCGACGAGTGCGATGACGCCACCCCAGAGCGCACCGCGCCACCCGCGTTCGGGATACTCGTCACAACGGTCGACGAGATAGGTCACGATCTCACCACCCGAGCGCCTCTCGGCCTCGCTGACGGCAACACGGATGCGCTCGAGTTGGGATTCGGGGAACCCCTCGAGCACAGTCGGTGGCGACAGAGGCTCCGCGGGCGGCACCGCCTCAGGAGGCACAGCCCCGCTGGCAGTTTCGTTCATCGCGCCAGCGCGCCAGGCGCCGCCCACAACACCAGGAAGGGTCCGAACAAGAGTGCCTACCCGAAGTCGACTCGGGGCACCGTCTCGGCACCCGGCTCTGACTCGAAGTACGGCTTTCCTGTAAAGCCAAACAGACTCGCGACCAGGTTCATCGGCACTTTGCGCATCGCGGTGTTGTACCGCTGCGCGCTCTCGTTGTACTTGCTGCGCTCGACGGTGATTCGGTTCTCGGTTCCTTCGAGCTGCGACTGGAGATCGCGAAAAGCCTCCGTCGCGCGCAGGTCCGGATACTTCTCGACCACCACCATCAAACGCGACAGGGCTTGCGTGAGATCTCCCTGGGCCGCCTGAAACTGCGCCAGCTGTTCGGCCGAGGGGGCGCCTTCGATGTTGATCTGGCCCGCGCTGGCGCGCGCCTGGGCAACCGACTCGAAGGTCTCGCGCTCGAACTCGCTGGCACCCTTGACAGTCTCGACCAGGTTGGGAATCAAGTCGGCACGGCGCTGGTACACGTTCTCGACCTGCGACCAGCTACGGGTCACATCCTCTTCCAGTTCGACGAGGCGGTTGCGCTGGCCGAAGACGATCACCGCCAGCAGCGCGATCAACGCGAGGGCGCCGCAGCCTAGTGCTAGACCTTTGTTCATTCTCGTTACTCCTTCGGCCCACTGGCACGCACAAACGTGAGCCTCCAGGCGATTCTGGAGCAGCTCGGGGAGCAACTCGGCGCGCCGTTGAGGGCTTCGCTGCGGCGGTACTGGCCGACCTTCTGTTCGGGGTTGTTGACCTCCAATGATACGCCGCCGCTACCCGCGGCGGTGTGGCCAATGGAGCATTCGAGCCCCGACCGCACGCGGAATCCTCCGGAAGCTCCGCCCAGGGTGCGACTGGGATCAGCAGTAGCGGTTGATTGTGTCCCGGCCCACGAAGCCCCAGACCGACATGCCCCCCAGGCGAGCGACGTCGAGTGCCAACGACGACGCCGCACCGACCGCGGCCAACACCGGTACCGAAGCAGCCAGCGCCTTCTGAGCGATCTCGTAGCCGGCGCGCCCGCTGGTGACCAGGATCGTCTGGTGCAGCGGCAGCTTTCGCGCCAGCAACTGCTGGCCGATGATCTTGTCGACCGCATTGTGGCGCCCCACATCCTCGGCAACAGAGAGGCAGGTTCCAGAGAGGTCGAAGAGTGCCGCTCCATGCGCTCCGCCGGTGGCATCGAAGAGCGGCTGGCGCTCTTGCATCTGCTGGACCAGAGAGCCGAGGCTCTTTGCCAGATCGCGCTCCGAACACTCCAGCGGTTCGAGCTCCGGTACCCGCTGCCAGAGGTCCTCGAGGGAACGCTTGCCGCAAACGCCGCAGGCGCTGCTGGCCGGGAACAGGCGGGCCTCGGCCGCGCGCACACCGAGCCGGTCGCGGGCAGCCTCGGCGAGAGACACGACGATTCGGGATGGAACGGCGCTCCCGTCGCGAGGGGTGGCCCCCTCGGCCGCGGTCTCGTCCACCAAAACCGGCTCGGCTTCGATCCCGACGATGTCCTCGGGACCGGAAACCAACCCTTCGCCGTGCAGAAACCCGACCGCCAGATCGCGATCGCGGCCGGGAGTGCGCATGGTGATCGAAAGCGGCTGCCCGTCGAGGAAGATTTCGAGGGGTTCCTCGCGCACGACGAGATCGCCGCGGCGTTGGCCGCCTTGGGCACCCGTCGGCCACGAGGTCACATCTCGAGACCGGGTGGCAATCGCGTTCGCTGGATCCTGTTCGCTCAAGACACCCATCATAGGAGGCCTGTAATGAGCGATGACAAATCAGGAGAATTTTCTTCTATCAATTCGCCTCAATCCTTCGATCTTCGGTGCAGTTCCCGGTTTTCGGAACCGTCTGATAAATTGAAATCCGCCAATGAACCTTCCCTCTCACCGCCCCGGGTGACGCCTTTGAGACCTCTCTGGCCAGATCGTGACTGACACTCCCCCTCTCTACCGCGAACGCCGCGCCAACCCGCGGTTTCGCGTCGAAAGGCTCGTCCAGGGCAGCCTGGCGTTGCGGCGTAAGGCCAGCGTCGCCAACCTGAGCATGTCGGGGGTGGCGCTCGAGTTCCCCCGCCGCCTCGACCCGGGTCGCCTGCATGCGCTACGGCTGCTCAATGTCCACGGGCGCGAGATCGAACTCGGCGCGCGCGTCGTCTGGTGCCACCTGACTGGGGCAATGCGGGACAGCCCGCCCGACCCAACCTTCCGGGCGGGTCTCGAGTTCGAAGACGTTCTAACGCCCGAGGCGCGTAAGCTGCAGATCCTGCTCGAGAGCCGCGCCGACATGACCTTCGACCAGCGGGTTTTCGGTCGCTTCTCGCTCGCCGGCGACCGCGACTGCGAAATCGAAACCATCTACGACTTCGAAGTACGCACTGTGAGCGCCGGCGGCATGTGCCTCGAGACGGAAGCGCAGCCCGAGGAGGGCGATATCGTGCCGCTCGAGATCAGTCTGCCGGCCCAGATCGTACGGCTCGAGGGTCGCGTTACCTATGTGACTCCGCCGAACCGGGTGCGCGAACGCCACGGTCTGCGCGAGGTCGGAATCGCCTACACCCAGCTACCGCTCGACGACTTCGACCCGCTGATCGAGCTTCTCGAGCACGGCGCGCTCGAAGCCGACCCCAGGACCGAAGCACCTTCCACGCTCGCCGCCGAACCCGTCGCGGCAAACACTCCTCGCTTCAGCGGGGAGCCGAAGGGCGAGCGGATCACCTAGCCGGGCGCCCCCGCGTCGTGCGCGGCCTCTTCGCCCCTCACAGAAGCGCCGTCGAGGGCGGAGCGCAGCGCAGCGATCTCCTCCGTTCTAGCGCTTCGCCACTTGCCGACGCGCGACCGGCGGTCGACGGCATCGGGCTCGACATGCAGGGAGGTGACGTGTTTCCCGGCCTGGCTGAAAACGTGCACTCGGCCGCGGCCACCTAGAACGACCAGCGTGTCTTCGCGGGTGTCGTAGAGGATCTTGCTGTCGGCAGCCTGCGCCAGGTCGGCCAGTGCTTTGTCGGTTGGACGCTCCGGCTGTCGCCGGCGCCTCTCGGCGTGCCGCGTCCGCCGACCACTCGAGCGCTCGCGCTTGCCGAGCCGCCGCGCCAACCCTTCGAGAAGACCGCCGATGCGGACCGGGGCCTGAACCTGCGCCTTCTCGTTGCCACCGCGAGTGCTGAGCTCGATCTGGGCGAGCACCGAACGCGCCCAGTCGACTTGTTCCTGCCACGGCGGCAACCCGTCACCCTTCCTGGTCCGACGCACTCCTCCTCCAGTTTCCCACTGCTCGGCCAGCCGTCGACCTTCTAGCCCCACGCCAACGACGTTCAGGTCGTAGCGTCGCGCACCTCCGCGACGCCCACTCGAAATCACTTGAAAGGTGACGGCGAGGGACTCACCGCCGGGGAGTTGGTACCAACCGGCCGCCACCTGACCTTCGAGGTGATAGTCGATCTCATCGTCGCGGTAGGCATCGAGTAGTTCCGCCGTCAGGTGCTCACCGCTCTGCACCGTCACCACCAGCCGTGGTTTGCGCAGAAAGAGTGGGTTGGGATCTTCCCCCTGCTCGAGCAGGTATTGCGGCCACTCGACGAACTCGGGGACCCCGGTCGGACCGTAGTGTGAAAAGACCTGCTGAGGCGTCCTGGGCTCCGAGTGTTCGCAGGTCGAGCTCCCGCAGCGCAGGCAACGAACCCGACCGGGAACGGAGAGCGAGCCTCGAGCCAACAGGTTCTCGACCTCAGCCTGGAGGTCTTCGGCGAGCCGAGCCGACAGGCGCAAAAGATCTTCACTGCTCGCGCCAACCGGCAGTCGCAGAGTGAGCTGCACCTCTTCGGCATCGGCCGGCGAGGGACGGCGGCCCGATGGGTGCCGCCGGATACGTTCGTCGAGCTCGGCGACGAGCGCATCGAGGGCCTTCCCCAGCCGGTTCTCGGAGGGCGCTTCAGGACGCTTCTCTGGTCGCTTCTTTGGGCGCTTCTTCACGATTCTTTACGTTCCTAGGAGCCGTCGACAACGGAAGGCAAAGGAGATGTAGGGCCAGACGACCCGTGCCAGCGCCACACGCGGCTTCGCCAGGAGCCCAAGGCGGGAGGCGGGCCCAGGTGGAGCCCTTCTCGCGCCGCGACTCCCCGATGCAACATAGGCTCAGGCCGCTGAAGGCGAGCGCGATCATCTTAGGCGTTTCTGTCTCCTGGAGGGGCACTCTCCCCATCGGCTCGATAGACTGTCGCCTGTTCCAGCGCCCGGCTCGAGAGAAAGGACCGCTGGGCAGCTCTCCAACCGCTTTCCCTCCTCAACATCTGAGGCCACATCCCTGGCCAGGCCAGGTACCTGAAGTCTCGCCGGCAAATGCCAGCCAGCCCGATTCGCGTGCAGCAACGGCCCGAATCGAGGCGCTCCACCCATCACACCACGATCGACAAACTGTCGACTGCGGACTCCTGCTATGACCACAACGATCTCCTTCTACGCCCAGGTGAACAAGATGTTCGACCGGGCCGCCAAGCACACCGACTACGACCCCGGCATCCTCGCTCAGATTCGGTCCGTCAACAGCAACTATCGGATGGCCTTCCCGATTCGCCGCGACGACGGGAGCGTCGAGGTCATCGTCGGCTGGCGCGCGGAACACAGCCATCACCGGCTCCCCACCAAAGGTGGTATCCGCTACGCCGCCAACGTCAATGCCGACGAGGTGCGCGCCCTTTCCGCACTGATGACCTACAAGTGCGCCATCGTCGACGTCCCTTTCGGCGGCGCCAAAGGCGGGATTCGCATCTCACGGCACAAGTACTCGACCGCCGAACTCCAGCGCATCACCCGCCGCTTCACGGCCGAGCTGATCGCCAAACGCTTCATCGGGCCCGGCATCGACGTTCCCGCCCCCGACTACGGAACCGGCGAGCAGGAGATGTCGTGGATCGCCGACACCTACATGAGTCTCACCCAGGGCGAGCTCAACTCGCTGGCCTGCGTCACCGGCAAACCCCTCGAGCAGGGCGGCATTCGCGGCCGGCGCGAGGCCACCGGTATGGGTGTCTTCTTCGGGCTCCGCGAAGCCTGCACCGACGAGACCGTGATGAGAGAACTCAAAATGCCCCTCGGTCTCGAAGGCAAGACCGTCGTGGTCCAGGGGCTCGGCAACGTCGGTTTCGCGGCCGCCAAGTTCCTCTCCGAGGCAGGCGCTGTGATCGTTGGCCTGGCGGAGTACGAAGGCGCGGTTCACAACCCGAACGGTCTCGACCTGGAAGCGGTGGTGAGCCACCGCCAGGAAACCAAGTCGATTCTCGGCTTCCCCGATGCCCAGGACCTGCCCGAGACCCACGCCGCGCTGGAGCTCGAGTGCGACATTCTGATCCCCGCTGCGCTCGAGAACCAGATCACCATCGAGAATGTCGACAACATCAAGGCCCGCATCGTCGGCGAGGCGGCCAACGGCCCAACCACCGCAGACGCCGCACAGCGGCTTCATGATCGCGGGGTTCTGGTCATCCCGGACCTCTATCTCAACTGCGGCGGGGTGACGGTGTCGTACTTCGAATGGCTCAAGAACCTCTCGCATGTTCGCTTCGGCCGTCTGCAAAAGCGCTACGACTCGGCCGCCTATCGGCGCCTCATGGACACCATCGGTTCGGCCACCGGCAAAGTCTTCAGCGAGGAAGAAATCGAAGCCGTTGCCCAGGGCGCCGGCGAACAGGACCTGGTGCTCTCGGGCCTCGAGGAAACCATGGTCGACGCATACCAGCAAATCCGCACTCGGCAACTCAGCATTGGTGAAGACTGCGACCTGCGAACCGCCGCCTTTGCGGTCGCGATCGACAAAGTGGCACGCACCTATCAATCGATGGGGATCTTCCCCTAGCAGGCCCCGCCTCGACGCCTAGGACATCCTGAGGTGGGACGCCCAGCGTGCGACCCGGCCCTGGTTGGGGTCGAACCCTCTCGAAACGCTCGCCGCTTACCCTTCGGGCCCTTCACTATGTTGATCAACATCGCCTTTGTCGTCGTCGGCATCGCTCTCCTCTACTACGGGGGCGAGTGGTTGGTGCGCTCGTCGACCGCGATGGCGGCGGCACTCGGCGTCACCCCGTTCGTGATCGCCTGCACCGTCGTCGCCTTCGGTACCTCGGCTCCGGAACTGGCGACCTCGGTGGTGGCGGCATTGCGCGACCAGCCGGACATCGCGCTCGGTAACGTCATCGGTTCAAACACCGCCAACATCGGCCTGATTCTAGGCGTCGCGGCGTTGATCGCACCGCTGTCTGTCGACCGCCGGTTGCTGCGACGCGAAGTGCCGTTCATGATCGCCACCGCGTTCCTGTTGACGGGGTTCTGTTTGACCGGCCAGCTCAGCTACCTGCACGCCTTGATCCTGACGGCACTTCTAGCTGCCTTTCTGTTCGTGATCATCAAGAGCGGTGAACCGCCGCCGGCAGGCGAAGGGCTCGAAATCCCCGAGCGAGTCTCGCTGGTCCCCTCGGCCGTTGGCACGGTCGGCGGCACCATCATGCTGGTCTCCGGAGCCTGGTTCCTGGTGCGCGGGGCGAGCGCCATCGCCGCAGCGATCGGCATTCCCGATGCGGTGGTCTCGCTCACTCTGGTCGCCTTCGGCACCTCGCTGCCCGAGTTGGCCAGCTGTGCAATCGCGGTTCGGCACGGAGACAGCGACTTCGTGCTCGGCAATGTCATTGGCTCGAACGTCTTCAACACCCTCTTGATCGTGCCTTCGACGGTGGCGCTCAAGCCCTTCGCCACCCCGCCTGCCCTGTGGACTCCGCACCTCATCGTCATGGTGGCGTTCTCGCTTCTCTTGCTGGTGATCTTCACCCGGCCGAAGATGGGTCGAGCATTCGGGACTGCCTTCCTGGTCGCCTATCTCGGCTATGTCATCTGGATCGGAGCGTCGACCCACCTGATCTAGGAGTGGCTCCTGCCACCTCGCGGCGGTTGAACCTGGAGCCCCTCCCCACCGACCAGGTCCGATATCCTCGCGCTCGAACAAGCGACCAATGGAGAACGCTGCGAAATGAGTGCCCCAGTTCGATCCATGCCATCGTCTGCTAGCGAGATTTCGGCCTACAGCCCGGGTCGGTTTGCCGGTCGTCACCTCGGGCCGCGCCCTCCCGAGATCGTCGACATGTTGTCGCGGGTGGGCGCCGAGGACCTGAGCGAGCTCATCGACCAGACGATCCCCGAGGCCATTCGCTTCGCCGGCGCGATCGATCTCCCGGCGCCGCTCGGCGAGCGCCAGGCTCTCGAACGCATGCAGGAGATCGCCGACCGCAACCAGGTCAAGCGTTCGTTGATCGGCCTCGGCTACCGGCGCGCGATCATGCCGGGCGTCATCCAGCGCAACATTCTCGAGAACCCCGGCTGGTACACCGCCTACACCCCGTACCAGGCTGAAATCGCCCAGGGACGCCTCGAAGCGCTGCTCAACTTCCAGACCCTGATTCTCGACCTCACCGGCCTCGAAATCGCCAACGCGTCACTGCTCGACGAGGCCACCGCGGTCGCCGAGGCGATGGCACTGGCGCTAGCGGCCCATCGCGGCAAGCGCACCCGCTTTCTGGTCGACTCGGGCTGTCATCCGCAGACGATCGAGGTCGTGCGCTCGCGCGCCAGGCCGCTGGGAATCGAAGTCGTCGTGGCCTCACCGGCAGAGCTTCCCATCAACGATCAGGCGTGCGGTCTGGTCCTGCAACTACCCACCTCCGACGGTCAGATCGTCGATCCACGCATGATTCTGAAAGCGGCCGGCGAGGCCGGGATCATCGGCGTCATCGCCGCCGACCCGATGGCCCTCTGCCTGCTCGAGGCTCCCGGGACCTGGGGCGCCGACGTCGTGGTCGGCAGCACCCAGCGCTTCGGTTTGCCAATGGGCTTCGGCGGTCCGCACGCCGCCTACTTCGCCACTCGCGACAAGTACCGCCGGCAGGTTCCGGGGCGCATCGTCGGTGTTTCCCAAGATCGAGACGGCAACCCCGGGCTGCGCCTCGCCCTGCAGACTCGCGAACAACACATCCGCCGCGACCGTGCAACCAGCAACATCTGTACGGCCCAGGTCCTCCCGGCGGTCCTTGCGTCGATGTACGCCGTCTACCACGGTCCCGAAGGTCTTCAGCACATCGCCAGCGAACTGCACCGCCTGGCCTGCCGCGTCGCCGATGGCGCGCAGGCTCTGGGCGTCGCCAGCCGGCACGACACGTTCTTCGACCTGGTACGGCTCGAAACCGGCCCCGCAACCGATGGGTTCCTCGATGAAGCGCTGGCGGGCGGCTTCAACCTCCGTCGCTTCGATGACTCTTCGGTGGGCATCGCGATGGACGAAGCGAGCACCGACGAAGAGGTCGACCTGCTGCTCGAAACCCTGGCCACGGCGACCGAACAGAAGGCCGGCAAGGTCAAAGACGGCGGTTCCCGCCTGGCAGCGGAGCTGCTGCGCCAGGGCGCATTCCTCGAGCACGAGGTCTTCTCGGCCTACCGCTCCGAGACCGACATGCTGCGCTATCTGCATCGTCTCCAGACCCGCGACCTGGCACTCGACACCTCGATGATCCCGCTGGGTTCCTGCACGATGAAGCTCAACGCAACAACCGAGATGGCGCCGGTGACCTGGCCGGGGTTTGCTGAGATCCACCCGTTCGCCCCCGCCGACCAGACCGCGGGCTACGGCGAGTTGATCGACGACCTCGAAACCTGGCTGGCTGAAATCACCGGCTTCGACGCAATCTCTCTGCAACCCAACGCCGGCTCGCAGGGTGAGTACGCCGGGCTCCTGGTCATTCGCGCGTACCACGAGAGCCGCGGCGAAGGGCAACGCAACGTCTGCCTTATCCCGACCTCAGCCCATGGCACGAACCCCGCGAGCGCCGTGATGGCCGGCCTCGAGGTCGTGCCCGTAGCTTGCGACGAGAACGGCAACATCGATGTCGACGATCTCGATAGGCGGGCCAAGGAACACGCGGCGAAGCTCTGTGCATTGATGGTCACCTACCCTTCGACGCATGGCGTCTTCGAGGAGGCCATCCGCGACATCTGCCGAATCGTCCATGACAACGGCGGCCAGGTCTACATGGACGGCGCCAATATGAACGCCCAGGTCGGGCTGTGCCGACCGGGTGACTTTGGAGCCGACGTCTGCCATCTCAATCTGCACAAGACGTTCTGCATTCCGCACGGCGGCGGCGGGCCGGGCATGGGTCCCATCGGCACCGCGTCTCACCTGACGCCGTTCCTACCGGGTCATCCGCTGCGTGAGACCGGTGGTGAGAAGGCCATTGGCCCGATCAGCGCCGCACCATGGGGAAGCGGCACCATCCTACCGATTTCGTGGGCTTACATCGCAATGATGGGAAGCGCTGGCCTCACCGACGCCTCGCGTATTGCGATCCTGAACGCCAACTACATCGCCAAGCGGCTCGAAGGGCACTATCCGGTGCTCTACCGCGGCCATAACGGCCGGGTCGCCCACGAGTGCATCCTCGATCTGCGCCCGCTCAAGAAAGCCGGGGTGGAGGTAGAGGACGTCGCAAAACGGTTGATCGACTACGGGTTTCACGCCCCCACCGTCTCCTGGCCGGTGGCCGGCACCGTCATGGTCGAACCGACCGAGTCGGAGTCGCAGGCCGAACTCGACCGCTTCTGTGACGCGATGATCGCCATCGGCGAGGAAGCGGCAGCCATCGAGCGTGGAGACGTCGCGCTCGAGCGCAGCGCCCTTCGCAATGCCCCTCATACCGCAGGCTGTCTCCTCGAAGACGAATGGGATGCCGACTACACGCGCGAGCAGGCCGCCTTCCCTGCTCCCTGGACCCGCGAGTACAAGTACTGGCCGCCGGTACGACGCGTCGACAACGCCTACGGCGACCGCCACCTGGTGTGTTCGTGCGTGGGAATGGAAGCCTTCAGGACCTCCGAGTAGAGGCCGCGGAGGCCTCGTGAGACCCGTCTGGTGCAGATCGAGGGCAGGTCGCCCAACCCTCATCCTGGCTTCGGCAGTCATCTTCGCGGTTTCCGCCCTGGGCTCTGAGACCGAGTGCCTCGTCGACCCGAGAGCTGCCGTCGACTCGCTGGGTAATCCAGGTCGAGCACTCGACTTTCGCCTCGGCGAGGCCAGCGACCCGAGCCGCGCCCAACACTGGCAAGGCATCCAGCGCCTCGACCAGGACGAGCACAGCTTTCTCGTGCTCTCACGTAACGGCATCCCGTGCGCGAACGAACGCGGCTGCGGAGGCTTCGTCGTCGTTCCCATGGGCGACAGAGCCGAGCGCGAAGTCGTTCTCGAATTCGCCATCGAAGAACCGGAATTCGACCACGCCGGCGGTTTCCAGATCACCGGCGACCTGCTGGCGATAGGGCTCGAACACCGCAATCTCCTCTCCCAGGTTCTGCTCTTCGACGTTTCTGACCCACTCGAGCCGCGACGCATCGGCGCGACTCCCAGGCGCCCAGACCAGGGCGCCGGAGCGGTGGGCCTCCTAAGCCTCCCCTCCGGCTACCTTTCCTTGGCGGTCGGCGGCTGGGACTCGGACCGCATCGACTACTATCGCTCGCGCACCCCTGGCGAGACCGGCCAGGGCATCGAGTTCGAGCTCGAAGACAGCTGGACCAAAGATGAGCTCGAGATGCCAGAAGGCATCGAAGCGATCGCCTACCAGAACACCAACCTCCTGAGCGACTGCTCCGGCACCACGTTCCTCGTCGCCACCGGCCGAACCGAAGCCTCAGCGTCCCCTCCCGAAGACCGCATCGACCTGTTCCGCATCGACCAACACGACCAGGACCGCGTACTGACCTGGGTGACCTCACAGGAAGTCCGCTGTCAGGAGGGTGAGCTGGAAGTCTGCAACCTGCGCGCGGCCGCTGGCATCCACCTCGAAACCGACGGCACTCTGAGGCTCTATGCCGCCGAACACGAAAACACCGGCGCAGCCACGAGAGGGCAGGGAGAGGTGCGTGTACGCTCCTTCGCACCTCAACCTCAGAAGGTAGCCTCCGGAGCAAGTTGAAGACCCCCGCCTCGGTCTGGGGTGTCGAGTCGGAAGTATGGCGCCGTGAGAGAGTCGACGGCATGAGTCACAATCGACCCGAGGACATGACAGAGCGCGAATCATCGGTCGACAGCTGGAAGACCCTCCATCAGATCGTCGCCGCCGCAGAGCGCGATCTCTCTCCAGAAGCCTGGAACTACCTCGCAGGCGCCAGCGAAACCGAGACTTCTGCGCGCCGCAATCGACTGGCGCTCGACGCCCTCGCGTTTCGCCCGCGCGTGCTGTGCGATGTTTCATCGATCGACACGACTGGCAAGCTGCTCGGCCACTCGCTGCGGCTTCCGGTAGTGCTCGCACCGATCGGTTCGAGCCAGCTGTTCCACCCAGGCGGTGGCAGTGCCGCAGCGGCCGGCGCATCTGACTTCGGAACCCTGTCGTTCGTGAGCTCGCACAGCGAACCGGACTTCGAAGAGGTCGCCGGATCGGCGGACGGGCCGAAGGTCTTCCAGCTCTACCTGCTCGGTCCCGAGGAGTGGATGAACGAACGCATCGAGCGTGCGATCGCGGCGGGTTACTGCGGCTTCTGCCTGACCGTCGACACGCCGGTCCTCAGTCGGCGCGAACGGGACTGGTTGACCAACTGGTCGATTCCCTCGGGGACCGAGGCGGGTGACTTCGGCTACCAGGCCCGGATGACCTGGGATCTCGTCGAGCGATACAAGACGCGCTTCGACCTGCCGCTGGTGCTCAAGGGCATTGCCACCGCCGAAGACGCCCGTCGCGCCTGTGACCTCGGCGTCGACGTCGTCTACGTCTCCAACCACGGCGGGCGGCAACTCGACCATGCTCTGGGCGGCGCCGAGATGCTCCCGGAGATCGTCGAGGCCGTCGCCGGTCGCGCCGAGGTGGTGGTGGACGGCGGAGTCTTGCGCGGCTCCGACGTCGTCAAGTTGCTCGCCCTCGGTGCCGACGCAGTGGGCTGCGGGCGGCTCTACTGCTTCGGCCTGGCGGCGGCAGGTGCCGCCGGAGTTCTCCGCACGCTCGAGATTCTGCGCTTTGAAGTCAAAACCACCCTCGCCCTTCTCGGCGTCAGCTCCCCTGGCCAGCTCAATGCAAGTCACTTGACGCACGCGGCGCTCGCACCGGTGCGCGGCGCCGAGCCCCACATCTCGCGGGCGTTCCCATTTCTCGAGTTCAGCCGCACGCGCTTCGACTGACCAGGGTTCAAAGAGCCGGGCGGATCTCGACCGGAACCCTTCTCGACTCCTCCCAGGCCTCGACCGCGGGAACCTGCTCGAGCAGGAAACCGAACGGGTCGATGCCTTCGAGCAGGCAGTGGCGCGCGAAGGGATCGATCTCGAAGCTCGTCGTCTCACCGCCCGGCAGTTCGACTCGAGAAGTCTCGAGATCGATCGCCACCCGTACCGCCGGATCGTTCTCGACCGCCTCGAGAAGCGCCTGCCACACTGCCGGCTCGAGAGTCACGACCAGCAGACCGTTCTTGAGGGCATTGTTGCGGAAGATGTCGGCAAAGCGCGTCGACAAAACCGCCTTGAACCCACCGGCCAAAAGCGCCCAGGGCGCATGCTCACGTGATGACCCGCAACCAAAGTTGTCGCCAGCGAGCAGAATCTCGGCTCCCTGGTACTCCGGACGGGCTAGCGGAAAGTCCGGCTGGTCGCGCCAGTTCGAAAACAGCCCTTCGGCCAGACCCGACTTGTCGACGATCTTGAGGTAACGCGCCGGGATGATCTGGTCGGTGTCGATGTCCTGGATCGGCAACGGCACGACCGTCGACTCGACCCGGCGCACCTGACTGCTGGCAGTTTCCCGGTCGCTCGTCATCAGGTGATCTCCCGCGCGTCGGCGATGCGCCCGGCGACGGCCGAGGCGGCGGCAGTCAGGGGACTGGCCAGAAAGGTCCGACCACCCGGCCCCTGGCGGCCTTCGAAGTTGCGATTGCTGGTCGAGACGGCGTACTGCCCTGACACCAGGCGATCGGAGTTCATCGCCAGGCACATCGAGCAGCCCGCATCGCGCCATTCCGCCCCGGCACTCTCGAAGACCTCATGCAGCCCGGCGGCCTCGGCCCGCCGTTTGACATGTTGCGAACCGGGCACGACCAACATGCGCACTCCGGAGGCCACCTTGCGGCCGTCGAGTACCTTCGCGGCCGCCTCGAGATCGCCGAAGCGCGAATTCGTACAGCTGCCGACAAAAACCACGTCAATGGCCTTGCCGAGCAGCTTCTGGCCGGGGTCGAGCGCCATGTACTCGAGCGCCTTGTCGAACGAGGGTCGCGCGATGTCTTCGATGACCGCGGTCTCGGGCACCCGCCCGGTGATCGGAATCGCCATGCCGGGGTTGGTTCCCCAGGTGATCATGGGCTCGAGCGCACCAGCGTCGATCTCGAGGAAACGGTCGTAGGAAGCACCTGGATCGGTGGGCAGTGTCTTCCAGTCGGCGACCGCCCGCTCCCACTCCTCACCCGAAGGTGCGTAGGGCCGGCCGAGAAGCCAGTCGAAAGTCGTTTGATCAGGCGCCACCATGCCGGCGCGCGCGCCCCCTTCGATCGACATGTTGCACACCGTCATCCGGCCCTCCATGTCGAGCGCTTGGATCGCCTCGCCGGTGTACTCGAAGACATGACCCGTGCCGCCGTCGATGCCGTTCTCGGCGATCACCGCCAGGATGATGTCTTTGGCCACAACCCCCGGCTGGCAGGCACCCGAGACGCGCACCTCGAAACTCTTCGGTTTATGTTGGAGGAGGGTCTGCGTTGCCAGGACGTGGCCCACTTCGCTGGTGCCAATGCCAAAGGCCAGCGCTCCAAAGGCGCCGTGCGTCGAAGTGTGGCTATCACCGCAGACGATGGTCATGCCGGGCTGCGAGCACCCGAGCTCGGGCCCCATCACATGCACGATGCCCTGATCGTCGCTGCCCAGACCATAGAGGGTAATGCCGAAGCGGGCGCAGTTCTCTTCGAGCCGATCGAGCTGGGTGGCGGCGACCTCATCGAGCACCCGCAGCTGCTTGCGGGTGATCTGCGGATCGGTCGGCGTCGAATGATCCATCGTCGCCAGGGTCTGCCGCGGGCGACGAACGGGGAGCCCTCGACGTTCGAGCTCGGAGAACGCTTGCGGCGAGGTCACCTCATGGATGAGGTGCAGGTCGATGTAGAGCACGGCTGGCATTCCCGCCGACCCGGCCCGGCCGGGGGTTTCAGGCGGCGCAACGGCAACGTGCCGGTCCCAGACCTTCTCGAACAGCGTGCGGGGATTGTCCAAACCCTGGTTCCCTTCCTGGCGGGCGATGTTCTCTGAACGCGAGTGAAGCGCCGAGTCTAGCTGCCCGATCCGGTCGGGATGAGACGCCACCACCCCGGGTTCAGGCCCTCGCCGTCCCGCGACTGACGGATACGATGCCGACATGAGCGACTTTCGTGTTCTCCTCGAGGGCCTGAGCTTTCCAGAGGGCCCGCGCTGGCACCAGGGCTGCCTGTGGTTCTCGGATTTCTACCGCCACCAGGTGGTGGCCGTCGACCTCGAAGGCCAGCGTGAAACGATCCTCGAGGTTCCGGGCCAGCCGTCGGGTCTCGGCTTCGATCCCGACGGCAACCTGCTGGTGGTTTCGATGACCGACCGGCGGCTCCTTCGACATGACCTGGCAAGCCGAGAAACCGTCGAGGTGGCTGATCTCTCACAGCTCGCCCCCAGTCTCTGCAACGACATGGTCGTCGACGAGCTCGGCCGCGCGTACATCGGGAACTTCGGTTTCGAACGCCACCGCGGTGAAGAACCGCGGACGACGAACCTGGTGTTGGTCAACGAGCGCGGCGAAGCGCAAGAGGTCGCCGACGATCTCTTCTTTCCCAATGGCACAGTCATCACTCCGAACGATGAGCTGGTGATCGCCGAAACCTGGCGCGGCTGCCTGACCGCTTTCACTCGCGCCGCCGACGGCACCCTCGACCATCGCAGGGTCTGGGCCGATCTCGGCGGTACTGTGCCCGACGGCATTTGCCTCGATACGGACGGGGCAATCTGGGTCGCCGACCCGCGCAACAACGAGGTCATCCGCTTTCGAGAGGGCGGCACCGTCCTCGATCGATTGTCGACCGGCGATCGGGGTGCCTTCGCCTGCATGCTGGGCGGATCCGACCGCCGCACCCTCTTCGTCTGCACCTGCTCAGGCTCGGGCCCCGAGATCACGAGCCGTCGCGATGGCCGTATCGAGATCTGCCCGGTCGGAACCCCGGGCGCCGGCCTCCCCTAGGGGCTTGCTCAAGGTGCGACTTCCACGCGACCCGCCCACTCCGATAGCGTCGGACCTATGGTTTCCCAGATCTTTCGCGCCGATCGCTGGCAGGCGGTCGAAGGCTTCGCCTTTCAAGACCTCACGTACCACGTCACGCCGGATGAGACGACCGTCCGGATCGCCTTCAACCGACCCGAGGTACGCAACGCCTTCCGGCCGCAAACGGTCGACGAGCTCTATCAGGCGCTCGACCATGCACGGTGCTGGACGAGTGTCGGTTGTGTTCTCCTGACCGGCAACGGTCCGTCACCCAAGGACGGGGGCTGGGCGTTCTGTTCGGGCGGCGATCAGCGCATCCGCGGCCGCGACGGCTACAAGTACGCCTCGAGTGAGGGCGAGTTCGATCCCGGCAAACTCGGGCGCCTCCACATTCTCGAAGTGCAGCGGCTGATTCGCTTCATGCCCAAGATCGCCATCGCAGTCGTGCCGGGTTGGGCAGCCGGCGGCGGCCACAGCCTGCACGTGGTGTGTGACTTGACTCTGGCATCTCTAGAACACGCCCGCTTCAAACAGACCGACCCCGATGTCGGCAGCTTCGACTCCGGCTACGGTTCTGCGCTTCTGGCGCGTCAGGTCGGCCAGAAGCGTGCTCGCGAGATCTTCTTCCTGGGCTTCGAGTACACCGCCCAGGAGGCCTTCGCGATGGGCGCCATCAACCGCGCCTGCCCCCACGACGAGCTCGAAGACATCGCCCTCGAATGGGCCACCGAGATCAACACCAAGAGCCCCACCGCGATGCGCATGCTCAAGTACGGCTTCAACCTGCCCGACGATGGCATGGTCGGGCAGCAGCTCTTCGCCGGTGAAGCCACCCGCCTCGCCTACGGCACTGAAGAAGCCCAGGAAGGGCGCGATTCGTTCCTCGAGAAGCGCCCCCGCGACTACAAGAAGTTCCCCTGGCACTACTGAGCGCGCGTGCGATGCGGACGCCAGGCTCAGAATCCTGGAGGCTCCAGCAAGGTTTCGGCGCCGTTTTGCGTCTCAGGGTACTGAGAGCCCAATGCAGGGAATCTCAGTACCGGAGACACAAGATGGGTAGATCACGGGGATTCAGAGCACAACGGTCACCAGCCTGGCGGCGGCGACGGAGCATCACGTCACCCACGACACCTGCCAGCGCCAACGCACCAGCCGACACAGCCGCCAGCATCAGACTGATGAGACAGTTGACCAGGGCATTGTCCGAGGAGCGCACCCGGCAGGGTGAAACCGCTGCTCAAATCAGAGCCGAACGGCGCCGCCCAAAGTTCCCCGATATGCCACCGTTCTATACCGTCACCGCGGTTCACGACGGAGCCGGCCTTACGGTCGAACCCATGAACGACGACCCGCCTGGGCGGTCCTACTTCGTGGGTGTCCCAGAGGCGGCCGAGATCTACGTCGAGGGGACCATCGTGACGATCCACGACAACGAGGAGGACGTGGACGAGATCGAACGCCTCTTTGCCGGCGGCGCCAGGCACCTGGTGTCCTAGGACGGTTCGGCGGCACAGCGCGCCATCCGGCCAGCTGGCGAACTCAGTCTTTTGGCGGTTCAGCCCGCAGCGGGCGTTGTAACCAGGCGACGTCGTGCCAGCTACCGAACTTCCGCCCCACTGCCTTGAACGTGCCGATGGGCTCGAACCCCATTCGGCGATGAAAGGCAACGCTCGCCTCGTTGGGCAGGGTCACTCCAGCAAACGCGTTGCAGAAGCCTTTTCCGGCGAGTACCTCGAAGAGGTCTTCGTAAAGACGCGCTGCTATACCGCGCCGACGGTAGTCACTGTGAATGTAGACCGAGGTCTCCACCGACCATTGATACGCGGCGCGGGCCCGGTGCTCCGAGCCATAGGCATAACCAACACACTCGTCGCCATCGGTGGCGACCAACCAGGCCCAGCCTTCGAGGCTCTTGGTGATGCGGCGGCGGAACTCTTCCACCGACGGTACGTCGTACTCGAACGAGGTCGTCGACTGCTCGATGTGGGGTCGATAGATCTCGAGCAGGCTGGCGGCGTCGCCTGGCCGCGCCGTGCGGACCTGGAAACCTGAAGCACTCACCGCTCGGGCCGGCTCAGCAGTTGCGGTAGCGATCGTTGAGGCCGGCGCCCGACTCGATCATTGGAACGATCTTAGCGATCCGCCGCTCTCGAGTCGCCTCACGCTTGGCTCCGGCAATGTACTCGGCGTACTCACGCTGCTGGCCGGGCCGGAGGGATTCGAAGGCACGCTTCGTTTTGGCCTTCTTGGCCAGGGCGGCGGTGAGCTCGGCTGGCATGGCGAGTGCCTTCTTGCGCGCCGGTCTTACTCCCTCTCCAAGCTCGGCCAACGCGTAGGCCTCCTTGACGTAGGCCTTGATCTTTCTCACTGGGATTGGATCGCCCTTCCGGAAACGCCATTGCCTGAGAGCCTTTGTTTTGCCTTCCTGGGCGTTGATCAGCACGCCGTCGGGATCACTGAGCAGTGCCCCCTGGTGAAACCAGAGGGCAGCCCACTCTTTGAAACCTCCCAGACCAACCACGTTCTTGCCCTGGTGCGTGTAGCACGGCCCGCCCCATTTGACAGTTTCCTCGAGACCGCTACTGGTCAGGATCTTGCGCAGTTTGCGCAGTTCTTCAGACCATTGCCCATGGTTGTCGATGTACTCCGCCACGCTCGCCACCTTCTTCATCGCCGCCATCGCTTCTCGCCTCACTCGGTTTGGGGCGCCGCCGCCGAGAGGAGCGCCCAGAATTCGTTTTGAAAGCCAGGTGCCGGTTGGTCGCCGAGACGGACCACGACCAGCTCCATGCTCGGGACGACAAAGAGCTTGCGACCGAGCGCTCCGAGAGCCGCAACCAGGTCGCCCGGCGCCTGTGGAATGAGCGGCCCGTCGATCTTTCTGCCCTGGCGGAGCAGGCTCTCCTGACCGTTCAGCCACCAGAGCAGCCCGAAGGCGGGATTGAGCTCTTGCGAAGGCGACAGCGACTCGCCCAGCCAGGTCGACTCGCCCAACACATCGTGGCCGGCCCAGATTCCGTTCGCCAGGACCAGGAGCCCCAGCCGAGAAAGGTCGCGCGCTGTCGTGGTGAAACCGAGCGAGTTGGCGTCGACCGCCCTTGTGACCCACGGCCTCGGCTTCCAGCCGCTGTCGTCCATAGCGATGGTGTTGGTGAGCCAGCCCCTAGACAGAGCACCGATGTCTTGACCCGTTGCCTTCTCGAGCACTGGCACCAACAAAGAGTAGCTGCTGGTGTTGTACTGCCAGCGCTCGCCAGCGGGAACCTCGAATGCGAGGTCGGTCCCCAGGCCGGTCGTCATCGACATCAGATGGCGAACTGTAATCGCAGCCTCCCGCTCGGGAGACGCCTTGGACCACCCCACTCCGAGGAACTTGTGAACTGGATGGCCGAGGTCGATGAGGCCTTTGCCGCGCGCCATGCCAACCAGGAGTGATACCAGGCTCTTCTGCACCGAGGCGACGTCTTCTTTGGGTCGGCCGTCGACCGTTCCAACGACCATGCGACGGTAGCGCGGACTGGTTTTGGCGGGCTCGAAGGTACGCTCCGCCAGAATGCGGCCCTGATAGAGGATCACGACGTCGCTCGAGGCGTTTTCGCCAGCCAGGTCCAGCGCGGCGTCGAGGCCCTCGGCACTCCACCCCACTGCCGCGGGCGCTACGGTCTCCCATTCGCCTTCGATGGGCGGAAAGTAGAGGTTCGGATCGGTTTCTGCCTGGGCTGCAAACGAGGAAGCCGGCAAGGGGAGGACCAGAGCCGCGAGGGTCAGGACAAGGCGCGCGATCGCACCCCACGAAGACCGCAAGCTCCTCTTCGCCCTGTCAGGGTGGCGTTCGGTTGTCGTCATTGGCGAACCCTTTCAAAGAAGGCGAATCCATCATGCCACGCCGCGCCAATCACCGGCCGTGCCTCGACCTCCGGCGCTGGAGGTGGCGGTACAGTGCAAGGCTCCCCTGACCAAAAAGGAGGCTCGCTCATGCCCTACGCCTACGATCTCATTCACACCCACCTCGAAGACGGAGTCCTGGTGGCGACCATCGACAACCCGCCGATGAACATCTTTACCGTCGAGCTCTGGCAAGAGATGGTCGCTTTGACGGAACAGGTCGCGATAGACGACCAGGTGCGGGTACTGGTCGTCGACAGTGCCGACCCCGACTTCTGGATCGCGCACTTCGACGCCCAGGCCCTGATCGACTGGCCGAAGCCTGCGGGTCCACCAGAGAGCGCTTCGGATGCAGCGAAGAAGGGAGCTGATGAACTCAACGACTTCCACAAGATGTGCGAGCGAGTGCGCACCATGCCGAAGGCGACGATCGCCAAGCTCGCTGGGCGCGCCGGCGGCGGCGGAGCCGAGTTCGCCGCCTCGTTCGACATGCGGTTCGGAGCGCTCGGGAAGACCGTCATCAATCAGATGGAAGTGGCGCTCGGGATTCTCCCGGGCGGCAGCGGTACCCAGCGTCTGCCCCGCCTGATCGGGCCGGGCCGTGCCCTTGAGCTCGTCCTCTCGAGCGACGACCTCGATGCGGAGACTGCAGAACGCTGGGGCTACCTCAACCGCGCCCTACCGGCGGCCGAACTCGACACCTTCGTAGACCGCCTCGCACACAGAATCGCGCGCTTCCCCGCTCAGGCGATCGCCAACGCCAAGCGTTCAACCCTGAACGCGCTCGAGATGGATGTCACCGCCGGTCTGCACGAGGAGGCTCGTCTGTTCCAGCAGTTGTTGTCGAGGCCGGAGTCGCGTGACACCATGCGCGTTTTCATGGAGCGCGGCGGGCAGACTCGAGAAGGCGAATTGCGCATGGGCGAGCTCTGCGGTTCCATCCCTCAGGCGGCGGGCGATCTCTGAAGAGCGCCGGCCCTCACGTTTCGAGTACCTCGGCAAACGCCAGGCAGTAGCCGTTCGGATCTCTGATCCCGAACTCGCGCGTGCCGTAGCTCATCTCCTGAAGCGGCCATTCAACCGTCACCTGCTCGCGCAGGCTCTCCCAGAGTTCCACGACGTCCTCGGGATAGAAGTAGAAGGTGCCGGAGAATCCCGGCGTGGCGCCCAGGTTGGCGCCGGTCGAGAGCATCACCGCTGCGTCGCCATGTTCGAGAGAAGCCGTATCACCCTCTTGCCAGCACAGCCGGAAGCCCAGGAGGTCGCGGTAAAAGCCCAGCGACTCGTCGAGGTCGAGAACGCGCATGAGAGGGACGACTTCCTTCATCGCAGCCTGAGCCCCTACGGCTTGCGCCCCACATAGATCGCATAGCGCTGCCCGCGGTTGCGGTGCTCGCGCGCCGTCACGCAACGGGTATCGAACCCGGCCGTCATCATGGTCTTGACGAACGAACGCTGGATGTCAGCCGCCCAGACCAGGAGGGTGCCACCGGGAGCGAGACCGTCGTGGAGGCGCGCTAGACCACGATCGCTGTAGAGACGGTTGTTGTGCTCGAGACAAAACGCCTCGGGACCGTTGTCCGTATCGAGCAAGATGGCATCCCAGGGCCCTTTGGGTATCTCGTCCCAGACGTCCCTGACCCTGATCTCGAGCCGCCGATCTTTCTCGCTTCCAGCCGAGAGGTGCGCCAGGTAGGTGTAGTTCCACCGGACGACACGGGGAAACAGCTCGGCGACTACCAGACGGCTCTTCGCCGGTAGACCAGCGAGGGCCGCGCGCAAAGTGAACCCCAGGCCGAGGCCGCCGATCAACATCGCGGGCCGCGTGACACCACGCACCGCCTCACAGCCCATCTCGGCAAGTGCGATCTCCGACCCGGTGCGCCGGGTCGACATGAGCTCCTGCCGGTCGAGGTCAATGAAGAAGTCGGTTCCCCGTTGGACCAGTGCGAGCTCATGGCCCTCGGGAGTCGTGAAGCTGTCGAGGACGGTACGCGGCTGCACTCGGGTGCGCTCAAGGGCCTTCGAACCTGCGACCCTCTGACATGCCAGTCGAGTGGGTGTCGCCGGTCGCGGCGTAGCGGCGCAACTCGTTGCGCGCCACGACATGGTGGTGAACCTCGTCCGGCCCGTCGGCAAGCCGCAGGGTGCGCTGGCTCTTGTACATGGCGGCCAGCGGCGTCCACTGCGACACGCCGGTCGCGCCGTGGATCTGAATCGCCTCGTCGATGATCTGGCAGACACGCTCGGGAACCAGCGCCTTGATCCCACTGACCCAGACCCGCGCCTCGGAGTTGCCGAGCAGGTCCATCGCCTTGGCAGCGCGCAGCACCATCAGGCGCATGCTTTCGATCTCGAGGCGCATGCGCGACAGCGTCTCCATGTTCTTGCCCAGCGCCATGATCTGCTTGCCGAAGGCTTCGCGCGAGGTGCCGCGTTTGATGAACAGGTCGAGCGCCTTCTCGGCCGAGCCGATCGAGCGCATGCAGTGATGGATGCGACCCGGGCCGAGACGAAGCTGCGAGATCTCGAAGCCCCGGCCTTCACCGAGCAGGATGTTCTCCTTCGGCACGCGCGCATTGTCGAACTTGATGTGCATGTGCCCGTGCGGCGCGTCGTCGTCACCGAAGACGTGCATGCCGCCCAGGATCTCGACGCCGGGAGTGTCGATCGGCACCAGGATCTGCGACTGCTGCTGGTGCGCCGGAGCCTCGGGGTTGGTGCGCACCATGGTGATCATGATCTTGCAGCGTGGGTCGCCGGCACCTGAGATGTAGTACTTCTCGCCGTTGATCACCCACTCGTCACCGTCGAGCCGCGCTTCGGTACAGATGTTGCGCGCATCGGAAGAGGCAACATGCGGCTCAGTCATCGCGAAAGCCGAACGGATCTCGCCGTTGAGAAGCGGCTCGAGCCACTGCTTCTTCTGCTCGGGCGTGCCGACACGCTCGAGCACCTCCATGTTGCCCGTGTCGGGCGCCGAGCAGTTCAAGCACTGTGAGGCGAGTGGGTTCTTGCCAAGCTCCTGTGCAATGTAGGCGTAGTCGAGGTTGGAGAGACCTTCACCGGTTTCGGCGTCGGGCAAGAAGAAGTTCCACAGACCCTGCTTGCGCGCCTTGGCCTTGGCACCATCGAGCAACTCGAGCTGCCCCGGCGCCCAGCTCCATCGATCTGCGCGCCCCTCGCCGAGGCGATAGAACTCCTCGGTAATCGGGTCGACCTCCATGCGGATGAAGTCCTTGACCTTGGCAAGCAGAGGCCGCGCCTCCTGCGACATACGGAGGTCGAAGAGATCGTGGCTGGGATCACTGGGATTCATGGTGCGGTCGGACATGGCTGTCTCCTCGCCTCGTCTTGGAGGCCGGTTTCTCTCTGGCTGCTGAGCGATGGCTCGCTTACCCTCTGCGATCGTCCGACAGAGGTGAGAAAGCTTTGGGGAAGACCACAAAGTAGCACGCCGAACGGCCGGCACAGACGGCCATGACGGGTATCCGCAGGGGTCGGCCGGCCTGGGCTTGCCCGAGGCTGTCGAACGGCGCGGGTCATGGCCGGGCGCCCCGACCACCTCCCCTGGTCGATCCTCGAGGCGTGTGACAACGTAACCAGACCATGCAGTGTCCTCGGTGTGCCAAAGAGACTCCGGAAGGGAGCATCGTCTGCCCGTTCTGCGCATCGCCGCTCGGCGACGAGGACACGCCCACTCCGGCTTCGGGCGAGGCGGCGACGCCCCTCAAGGCGACGAGTGCTGGCTCGGCGCTCGAGGATGCGCCTACGCTGATAGACGACGATCCCGGGAAATCGCCGGTTCGGGAGCCGGAGCCGCGCTCTACAAGCAGAACGCCGGCCGAAGCCGCCAGGTCGCTCCCCGACTCGAACCCGCATGGTCGCTTTCTCCCCGGCACCATGGTTGCGGAACGCTATCGGATCGTCGGCCTGCTCGGCCGCGGCGGCATGGGTGAGGTCTACCGCGCTGACGATCTGAAGCTGGGCCAGCAGGTGGCGCTCAAGTTCCTGTCGCGCAAGATCGCGGCCGATCCCGCTCAGGTCGAGCTGCTCTTCGACGAGGTGCGAATGGCCCGCAAGGTCTCGCACCCGAACGTGTGCCGGGTCTGGGATGTCGGCGAGACCGACGGGCACCACTACGTCTCGATGGAGTACGTCGACGGTGAGGACCTGGCTTCGCTCCTGCGCCGCATTGGCCGCTTACCCGAAGACAAGGCAAGCGAGATCTCGCGCCAACTGTGCGCAGCCCTTGCCGCGGCGCACGACGAAGGAGTGCTCCATCGCGATCTGAAGCCAGCCAACATCATGCTCGACGGCCGCGGAAGGGTGAAGCTCACCGATTTCGGCCTCGCTGGGGTCGCCGAGGTTCGGGCTGGTACACCGATGTACATGGCACCGGAACAGATCGCGGGCGAGGGAGTCTCGGTCAAGAGCGACCTCTACTCACTTGGTCTCGTTCTGTACGAGCTCTTCACGGGAAAGAAGGTGTTCGAAGCCGCCAGTTTCGAGGAGCTGGCGCAAAAGCAGGCGAGCGACATCACGACCTCGCTCACCAATACGGGTCGCCTTGATCCAGCGATCGAGCGGCTCTTCCATCGCTGTCTCGAGAGGGATCCCGCCAAGCGCCCCGCTTCGGCTCTCGCGGTCGCTGCGGCCTTGCCAGGCGCCGATCCGCTGGCGGCTGCGTTGGCCGCCGGGGAAACGCCGTCTCCCGAGATGGTGGCCGAAGCCGGCGGCGAAGGGACCCTACCGCTCCGGATTGCGGTGCCGCTTCTCCTTCTGGCGATTCTGGGTGCCATCGCCGTCGGGGTCCTGCAAGCCAACCGCAGTCTCATCAGCTGGGTGCCGTTTGACGCCTCGCCAACCGCTCTCGACATCCGCGCGGAGCAGATCCTCAGCGAGCTCGAGTACTCGACCGAACACCGCGATGTCGCCTCGTCGTTCACGACCGATCTCGCCTACATCCATTGGCTGCGCTCAGAAGACGCGCCCCCTGAGCGCTGGGAGACGGTCGCTCTCGGCCGACCGGCGTCGGTCGTGTTCTGGTGGCGGAGTTCGCCTGAGGTTCTCGTCCCCTTTGCCGGCGCCACCTCGGCCGGGCAGCCAGTCTCCTTGACCAACCCTCCGCTGACCACCCCCGGCATGATCGGAATGCAACTCGACACTCTGGGGAACCTGCTCTGGCTCGAGGTCGTACCCGAACGAGTCGCCGAGATCACCGCCGCCGATGCCACAGGCCAGGATGATGCCGTCGATTGGAGCGGCTTCTTCGATCTCATGGGTCTCGACATCGAAGCCTTCGTTCCGGTCGCGCCGCGCCTTTACCCCGATCACTTCGTCGACGCACGAGCCGCCTGGGAAGGAGCGCACCCTGGCGATCCAGAGGTCGCCCTCCGCATCGAGGCAGCTTCCCTGGCGGGTCGACCCACCTCGCTGCGGATGTTCACCCCCTACAACCCATTCGAAAAGCCAACTACGGCAGCGGCCAACTCAGGGCTCAGCTTCGCAGCCGGGCTGGCGATCGCCGTTCTCCTCATCATCATCCTGTCGGCACTCACGGCGATCTTCGGGGGCCTCTATGTTGCGCAGCGCAATTGGCGAGCCGGCCGGGGTGATGTACGCGGTGCGCGACGGTTGGGGTTCGCGATGGCGAGTGCGTTGGCGGCGAGCTGGCTGTTCGGCAGCCACACCTACTCGCTGGCCGACATCAACGACTTCATCAAGATGCTGATGCTGGTCTGCGCCATGGCTGGGATCACCTGGGCTTTGTACCTCGCGGTCGAGCCGTTCATGCGCCGCCACGCACCCGAAGCGCTGATCGGCTGGACCCGCTTCCTCGACGGCCGCTTCGCCGACTCGTTGGTCGGGCGCGACCTCCTGATCGGATGTGCGACCGGGGCCCTGAGCCGGCTGCTCACCCTCGTGCCCATGGCAGCAGCCGAACGCAGCACGACGGCGGGTGCCTACATCGGCCTACCGCACGCTTCGGTTCTCGAGTTGGCGGAGCGAATGATCAACGACGTGGGATCGAGCCTCCTCCTCGCCCTGGGCCTCCTGTTTCTCTACAGCATCACCTTTCTCGCCCTCGGTCGCCGGCCCTGGGCGGCACTGCTGGTCTGGTTGGTGATCTTCGGCGCCCTCGGATTCCTGCCTGGCATCCGGGTGAACGGCGTGAGCATCGCCACCACTCCTCTCACCTCGGTTTTCTGGACCATCAACTGGGCCCTGTGGCTGTACGTTTTGTTTCGACGCGGCATCCTCGCCTTCCTGGTGATGGCAACCACCAGCTGGCTGCTCGCCGAAAGCCTCCCGACCCTCGACTTCTCTTCCTGGTACGGATCATCGATGACCGCCGGCTTGACGCTCTTCCTCGCCCTCACCGCCTACGCGTTCTATCGCTGCGTGGCCCTCCGCGGCGGACTCGCCGATGCGCTGGTGGGAGAGTGACCCAGGCTGATCGCACCTTTAGGCCCGCCTCAGGGAACACTCTTCGACCATCGGTCGACGCCGCCATCCTCAAAACTCCCGCTCCGGAAGACGCCGCCCCACTCGTGTGCCCCGGCGTCGAAGGCCGTGCCCATCGGGCGGTCCCAGAGATGAAGATCGTCGCCACCGGAACCTGAAGGGCTGTCACAAAGATCGATCGCTGGAGAGTCGGCTGCAAGACGCTCGTCGCCGACACCTTGGAACCGCGGGTCGGCTACCAGAGTTTCGACGTGACCCGCCGGCAGTGCCGAGCCGTCACTCACAACATTGCACGCGATCACCGACGAGCCTGAAGGCGACCCGGAGATCAGATCTCCCGAGTTGTCCCATTCGATCGAATTCCGCAAGTCGAGGCGACTGCCGTCGCTCACCGAGATGATCTCATCGCCGTTGCGGTGGCCGGTAAGGGTGGAGCCATCGATGGCGAGTCGGCCTGCCCCTGCGTTCGAGAAGCGAATGACGGGGCCCGAGACTGACTCTGGAGTGTCAGCAACAACCGAGGACGAGAGCGTCGTGACGGAAGAGCCGATCGCGTAGAGAAAGGCGACGCCTCCTTGCAGCGAGGCTGTGTTCCCGCGCGCCAGGATCCGGCCCAGATACGCCGGCGACTCAGTCGTATGAATGGCGCCGCCCGAAAGCGCGCTGTTCGAGAACATTTCGACGCACGGACCCACCACAAATCGACAGCCGAAACCGGTGCGGCCCAGTTCGACGAGCGCCAGTTCGCCGTAGACCGCACCGCCGTTCGTGGCACCGTTGTTCTCGAAACGCACGCCGTCGAGACTGAGCTCAGCTTCAGTGCCCGAGACCCAAACGCCGCCGCCGAAGATTTCCGCCGTGTTGGCCGAGAACAAATGGAGCCCGGCAGCTGCCGTCGAAGTCACTCTCGAGGTACCGTGCGCTGCGATGGCACCGCCGTCGGTATCCGCCTCATTAGCCATCCATACGTTGGTTCCATCGCCGCTCAGGCCGGTTCCAGGATCGCCATGGTAGATGCGAACATCACAGTCCCTTGCCAAGATCGCACCACCCCTGTCGGCACTGGTGTTGGATTCGAAGGTCGCACCCTCTAGTTGTAGCGTGCCGCCGCCCGTGCACAGAATGGCTCCACCCCCGAGACCCATACCGTCCGTGGCGTGGTTGTTGAAGAACCACGAGTCGCGGATTGTAAGGAAGGACTCCTCAGCAGCCACCGCCCCGCCTTCGAGCGACTGGTTGTCGACAACCTGCACTCTCTCGAGCAACAGATGGGCTCCCCGGGTCCAGATCGCGGCGCCGGAAGTCGGCAGGCCAGGAACGCCCCGGCCAGAGCTACCAAAGGAAGAGCGACCCAGGCCAGAGCGACCCAGGCCGGAGCGACCCAGGGGAGAGCGACCGAAAGCCCGCGCCCCTTCGAGCCGCAACTGACTCAGCTCCAGAACGTTGGCCTCTCCGAGGCTCACGATGCGCCCATCCGCCGGTGCGTTCACGGTGGTCATGGACTCGGTGCGCGTGTGATCGCAAGCGCTGGTATAGCCACCGCGAATCTCGAGGCTCCCTCCAATGGTGGCCGTATAGGTAGCGCCCCCCTCGAGCTCGAGCTCATCGAGCGGCTCGGCATCTTCGAGCGCTGCTGCCAGTGTTGCGTAGTCACACCCCAGGCCAGATCCGACGGTGAGTACAGCCGCCACCCCCGGTCCTGCGCCGAGACCCCCTAGAACGAAGACGAGAGCAGCGAGCCCGACGCAGGAAGTGAAACGGTTGGCGTTGGCACGGGGTGGGATCGGCATCGGCAGGAACCTCCAGTGAAGCAGGGAAAGTCGTACGTCGGACTCGGCGCAGATTCCACGATGGGGTCGCCCGGGAAGAGGTCCTGGGAGCCTCGGAGCGAGGGCCCCAATCGTGACCAAACCACGTGATCACGGGGAAGTCGTCGTTTTCGAGCTCGCGACTCAGCACGCGAGAACCCTCTGACCCATTGCTCCCCCTGAGTGAGTGCAGAGTCCACCGCGGAGCTTCCGGCCGCCCGGCACCAAGAACGATGCCCGCCGGAGAAATCGAAACATCCGCACTCATAAATATATCATCCGACCGCCAGCGCGCAACCAAGGCAGCGACGTCGCCTCGGGGCTTCGCCAGGGCCGACCCGCTCCTCAAGTGGGAAGGCAGGGCTACGACTGCGTTCAGGGATGGGCTGGCGCTAGACTGGTCGGGTGACCGGCCCCTTCGAACGCTTTGCGGAGTTGGACGCGCTGCTCGAGCGGGTGCTTGGCCTCGAGCCCGCAAGCAGGCGAGCCTTCTTGGAAGGCATCCGAGGATCCGACGAGCCGCTGCACTCCGCGTTGCGAAGTCTGCTCCAGGGCAGTGCCCTGGGAACCCTTCCGGCGATTGAGTCCACCAACCGTCTCGAGACCCTAGAACGGGGTGACCTCGAAGAACTGCTCGAACTGGTCGGCAGGGAGCCCCAGGGTGTCGAGGTGGGCAGGCAGCTGGGACCGTACAAAGTCCGGTCCAGGCTTGGCGCCGGTGGAATGGGCGAGGTCTATATGGCGACTGATACGCGCCTTGGACGAGAGGTTGCGATCAAGGTCTTGCCCTCGCGGATCCGAAGCAGCGCGGAGCTGCGCGCACGGTTCGAACGGGAAGCACGACTGATCTCTCGCCTGACTCACCCCAACATCTGCACCCTTCACGACATCGGTGAGGAAGACGGAGTCGCGTTCCTGGTGATGGAACGGCTGGTCGGCGAGACGTTGCAAGAGCGCCTTGCTGCCCAGGGCAAGTTGCGACCGCGTGAAGCGCTTCGAGTCGGAGCCGACACCGCGCGTGCCCTTGCCGCCGCCCATGCAGAGGGTGTCGTTCATCGTGATCTCAAACCCGGCAACTTGTTCCTCACCGAAACTGGCACGAAGCTCCTCGACTTCGGCCTGGCTCGCTCGGCGCGTGTGCCGCTCGAGTTCACTTCACAGTCTCCAACCGAGGACGAGGCTCTTACGGTAGAAGGAACCATCCTCGGCACGCTGCAGTACATGTCGCCGGAACAGGTCGAGGGACGCGAGGTCGATGCGCGAAGCGACATCTTCTCGCTTGGTTGTGTGTTGTACGAGATGTTGTGTGGCGAGCGCCCGTTCGAGGGCGAGACCCCGGCCCGACTGATCACCAGCATCTTGTCTCACGAACCTCAGAGAGTTTCACGGGCCGCCGATGACGTGTACCGGCAGCTGGACCCGCTGGTCGCCACCTGCCTTTCGAAACGGCCAGAGGAGCGATGGCAGTCGGCGGCCGACCTGGCGCGGCAACTCGAGTTCACGCTCGACTTCCATGACGGAGAGCAAGACCGGCGCCCGCAGCCAGAAGGTGCTGCGGCGCGCTCCGACCGCCGATCCCACGGTTGGTGGACGACGGGACTCGTTGCAGTGGCGAGCGGCCTCGCGGTTCTCTTGGGCACGCTCCTCTGGCCGGGCACCGCCAAGGAAGCTGGAACACCAATGGTCTTCGACCTCGAAGTGGATCTCGGCGACGGAGTCGACGACCGCTTCCCGGCCTTTGCGATTTCGCCCGACGGCACCCGGGTTGTCGCTCGTCGACAAGCAGGTCTTTTGGGGCAGCTCTACATCCGGCATCTCGATCGCCCGGGGTGGGAACCCATTGGGCCGGACGATGTCTTTGGCGAGGTGGTGTTCTCGCCCGATGGAGAGTGGTTGCTGACGGGTCTGGGATTCGCCAATCAGCTGGTCAAGATCCCCGTAGCGGGCGGTCCGACAGTCACTCTCAGGGATGGGCGGGACCTCATGTGGGCCTCATGGCAACATCCTCACGAGATTCTGGTCTCCGGCTATGGGCAGCCGGTGGTTCGTCTCTCGCCGCAGGGGGAAATCCTGGAGGAAGTCACCGAGCTCGGCGACGATCTCGCTCACCAGGATCCGCAGCTGCTACCCGGCGGCGACGCCCTGCTCTTTCGTCGCGGGTTCGGAGGGAGGCGCTCGATTGTGGTCAAAGATCTGGCCAGTGGCATCGAGAACACCCTTCTAGAAGACGCCCGGATTCCGCGACTCGTCCGGGATCGGATCCTGCTCTTCGAGCGCGACGGCACCTTGTGGGCCCAGGAGTTTGACACCAGGTCGCGCTCTCTCAAGGGTGAGCCAGTGGCCGCGCTCACCGACATTGCCATCGGCGGCAACAACGGAGCCCAGTTCGACGTCTCCAGGACCGGCACGCTGGTCTACCTGCCGCACTACGAGCCTACCTATGGCCTCAGCCTGCGGGCTCGTGATGGCCGGCACCTCGAGACCTTCGCGGACATGAACGACACTCGAGAGCTGCGCCTGTCATCCGACCAGCGGTCCCTGGCGTTCGTTAGGGACTCTGGTGGGACACGTCCTGACGTCTGGGTTCGCGATGTCGAGTCCGGCGTGTCGACGCGTGTGACGACGACCGGTGGCGGAGACCCAATGTGGCATCCTGCCGCCGGGAAACTGACGCATATCCAGCTCAAGGACGATCGATGGCGTAGCTACCTGGTCGACCTCACAACCTTCGAGACAGAGCAGTTCTACGAGCAGGAGACGTTCCACTATCTGATGGGCTGGGGCAGCAACGACTTCGTTGTCATCGAAGAACCAGGTGCTGGCCAGGGGCGGGATGTCACACTGCTCGACCCGCAAAGGAAGAAGGTCGAGCTCGCCAACACCGAACACGACGAACGGGACCCCGCCATGTCCTATGACGGACGGTTCGTGGCCTACTGCTCCAACCTGGCCGGCACGGTAGACGTCTACCTGGCACCGGTGGCCGCCCCCTTGGAAAAGAAACGGGTCACCACCCACGGTGGAAGCCAGCCGAGGTTCTCGATCCCAGCTCCGGGTGAGCCGCTCGAACTGTTCTTTGTCACCCCGGATGGTTTTCTGAACGCAACGACGCTTCTCGACGAAAAGGGTAACCACAGTCCACCTGAGAAACTGTTCGCCGTCCCGTTCGCCACAGGTCCGTACGCTCGTTACGAGGTCGCCCCCAACGGCGGCTTCTTCGTGACGGAGGGTCGGGAGGAGGACTTCGTGCCGAATCTCCGAGTCGTTCTCAATTGGGTGGACCATCTCGAGACCCTGGTCAACTGAGGACTTGGCCACCGGCGCGAGACCGCTGTCGTACAGGACGCGGTGGCACGGTTCTCCGCCCACCGATCAAAACCGCCGCACCTGCCACGCGCCTCGGTGCTCGTGGACCAGCGAGCTACGTCGTAGAGACGCCCTCGCCGGGAAACGAATCAACCGGATCCTTGCCGAGACTACGAGCCGACCGTCTCGCTCGCCTCGTCTCGATGGACGCTGCTGTCGGCCAGAACCGAGGGGCCGCCCTCTGCCCGGGAGTACTTGGTACCCAGGGCGTTGAGCATGCGATTGATCGCAGCGACGTAGGCCTTGGCGCTGGCGACGATGATGTCGGTGTCGGCGCCGTAGCCACCGAAGATCTTGCCGGGTTCATCGCCCGATTCGACCCGCACCGTGACCTCGCCGAGGGCGTCGATCCCTTCGGTCACACTGTGGACGCTGTACTCGAGGAGCTGGCACGGGGCCTCGATGACGGCGTCGACGGCGCGGAAGGCGGCATCGACCGGACCGGTGCCGGTCGCTGGGGAAATGTAGCCCTTGCCGTTGGGACCGACCAGCCGGGCGGTGGCGGTTGGCATGCCCGGGCGGCCGCAGGCGACCTGGAGATCGGTGAGCTGGAAGAGCTCTTCGGGCTCCTGGGCTTCTTGGTTCGCCAGAGCCTGGAGGTCGGCATCGGTGACGACCTTCTTGCGATCAGCGAGGTCTTTGAAGCGCCGGAAGGCATCTCCTAGACCTTCACGGTCGAGCTCGAAGCCGAGCTCCTCGAGCCGGATCTTGAGGGCGTGCTTGCCCGAGTGTTTGCCGAGCACCAGCTTGCTCTGGCTCAGACCGACAGTTTGCGGCGTCATGATCTCGTAGGTGCGCTGATCTTTGAGCATGCCGTCCTGGTGGATGCCGGCTTCGTGAGCAAAAGCGTTTTCGCCCACGATGGCCTTGTTTCTCGGCACACCGATGCCGGTGTAGTTGGCCACCATGCGACTGGTGCGCGCCAGCTCGGTGGTGACGATGTTGGTGCTCAGGTTGTTGTACATCTGGGGTCGCGTGTGGAGCGCCATGACGACTTCTTCGAGCGCCGTGTTGCCGGCGCGCTCGCCGATGCCGTTGATGGTGACTTCGACCTGTCGGGCGCCGCCTTCGATTGCTGCCAGGGTATTTGCCGTCGCCGAGCCCAGATCGTCGTGGCAATGGGCCGACCAGATGACCTCGCGGCCGCCGGGAGTGTTCTCGCGCAGGTAAGCGATCAACTCGCGGTACTCCGCTGGCTGCGCGTAGCCGACCGTGTCGGGGATGTTGAGCGTCGTCGCACCCTCTTCGATGGCGACCCGGCAGCACTCGATGAGAAAGTCGCGCTCGGAACGACTGGCGTCTTCGGGCGAGAACTCGATGTCGTCGCAGAGGCTGCGCGCGTGCGCCACCATGTGGCCAATCTGGGCCATGACCTGGTCGCGTGTCATGCCGAGCTTGCGCTCCATGTGCAGATCCGAGGTGGCCAGAAAGGTGTGAATCCGCGGCTTGGCAGCCTCTCGAACGCCCTGCCATGCCTTGTCGATGTCTTCGCGCCAACAACGCGCCAGCCCCGTGATGATCGGGCCGTCACCCTGCCCGACTTCGACCGCGATGCGGCGCACGCCTTCCAGGTCATCCGGACTGGCGGCGGGAAACCCGGCCTCGATCACGTCGACTCCGAGAACCGCGAGCTGGCGGGCGATCTCGAGCTTCTCAGCGCTGGTCATGCTGGCGCCGGGCGATTGCTCCCCGTCGCGCAGGGTGGTGTCGAAGACGCGGACTTTGTCGTTCTGGCTCATGACGGTTCTCACTTTGCTTCTACTGAATCGGAGGGGCTAGGAGACTTCTTTGGCTTCCATGAAGGGCATCATCGCGCGCAGCCTGCGGCCGACGCTTTCGATCCCGTGGTCGAGCTCGCGGTCGCGGCGGGCGTTGAAGGTTGGCCGGCCGGCGCGGTTCTCTTCGATCCACAACTTGGCGTAGGTGCCGTCCTGGATGTCCTTCAAGGTCTTGTCGATCACCGCCCGCACCTCGTTGGTGATGATCTGGTCGCCAGCGTGGTAGCCACCATGCTCGGCGGTGTCGGAGACCGAGTACCACATGCGCGACAGACCGCCTTCGTACATCAGGTCGACGATCAACTTGAGCTCGTGTAGGCACTCGAAGTAGGCGACCTCGGGCTGATAGCCGGCTTCAACGAGCTTCTCGAAACCAGCCCGCACCAGCGCCGCTGCCCCCCCGCACAGAACAACCTGTTCGCCGAACAAGTCGGTTTCGGTTTCTTCGGCAAAGGTCGTCTCAATGACTCCGGCGCGCGTGCAGCCGATACCTTTGGCGTAGGCGAGGGCGTTCTGGAGCGCCTCGCCCGAGGCGTCCTGATGAACCGCAACCAGGCCCGGGGTACCGGCGCCGTCGACGAACACCTCGCGCACACGATGGCCAGGCGACTTCGGCGCCACCAGCGAAACGTCGACCGATTCGGGCGCCTCGATCTCTCCGTAGCGCACGTTGAACCCGTGCCCGAACATCAGCGTATTGCCCGCTTCGAGATTGGGCTCGATCGACTCTTTGTAGATCTCCGCCTGCATCGTGTCTGGTGCCAACAGCATGACGATCTGTGCGCGGCGGGCCGCGTCGGCCACATCGGTGACTTCGAAACCATCGGCCTCGGCGGCGGCACGGCTCTTGGAGCCCTCGTGCAAGCCGACGATGACGGTGGCGCCGCTGTCTTTCAGGTTCAGGGCATGGGCGTGCCCTTGACTGCCGTAGCCAATGACCGCGATGGTCTTGCCATCGAGCCTCGCCAGGTCGGCGTCGTCGTCGTAGTAGAGGGTTGCCATCAGAGTACGCTCCTGCGGCTGCCGGCCAGAACGCGCTGGGGCTGGTAGCCGTTGTCTTCGAGTGTGTGGCTACCGCGGCCCATCGCCACGACGCCGGTACGAACCATTTCAACGATTTTGTAGGGCCTCAGAACCTCGGTGAAGTTCTCGATCTTCTCTTCGTTGCCGGTGAGTTCGAGAATCATCGACTCGCTCGACACGTCAACGATGCGAGCGCGAAAGATGTCACAAAGCTGAGTGATCTCGCGACGCTCGTCGGGAGTGGCTTCGAGCTTGATCAGCGCCAGATCACGAACCACCGCCGGAACATCGGAGAGGTGCTCGACCTGGATGACGTTTTTCATCTTGTAGAGGTTCTTCTCGACGCGCTCGGCCTCTTCGAGGGTGCCTTCCATCACCATGGTGATGCGCGAGTAGTCGTCGCTCTGGGTGCGGCCGACGGTCAGGCTGTCGATGTTGAAGGCGCGGCGGCGAAAGAGATTCGCCACTCGCACGAGCACCCCGGGCTGGTTCTCGACCAGAGCGGTGATGGTGTGCTTCTTGGTCATTGCGGCAGCGCGTTCACTATTCATGACGAAGCTCCTGCCTTCTCGGCTGGCTCAGTCGCATCAACCGCCGGTTCTTGAGCTTTAGAAGCCGCACTCTCGCCGCCTCGCGGGCGCCGAATCATGTCTTCGAGGTTGGCGCCCGACGGCACCATCGGGTAAACGACGTCTTCCTTGTGAACCACGAACTCGACCACCACCGGCCCGTCTTCGATTGCCTCCGCCCACAGCACTGCATCTTCGACCTCGGTGCGTGCCTCGACGCGCCGGGTGGGGATTCCGTAGGCCTCGGCCAACTTGCAGAAGTCGGGACTGATCATCGGTGTGGCGTAGTAGCGCTCGTCGTAGAAGAACTCCTGCCACTGCCTGACCATGCCTAGAAAACCGTTGTTGATGATCGCGATCTTGACGTTGACCTTCTCTTGAACAGCGGTCGCGAGCTCCATCATGGTCATCTGAAAGCCCCCGTCACCTACGATCGCCCACACGTTCTCATGAGGGCAGCCCATCTTGGCGCCGATCGCCGCCGGAAAGCCGAACCCCATGGTGCCGAGGCCGCCGCTGGTGATCAGGGTACGCGGGCGGGCGTGCTGGTAGTACTGCGCCTCCCACATTTGATGCTGGCCGACGTCGGTCACCGTGACCGCTTCGCCACCCGTGATGCGGCAGAGATCGAGAATCACCTGACCCGCCAACAGTCTGTCGTCGCGGTCGCCGGGCACTGGCTCGCCCACCGGGCGAATGTGCTCACGATCCTCCGAGTCGGTGCGCCAGGTGGTGAGCCGCTCGGTCCACTCGGCGCTATCTTCGCGCTCGAGCCCCGGCAAGAGCTGCGTGAGAACCGCTTTGAGATCGCCCACGATACCGACGTCGACCGGTACGTTCTTGTTGATCTCGGAAGGGTCGATGTCGACGTGGATCTTGCGCGATCCACGGGCATAGGTCTTGAGGTTGCCGGTCACTCGATCGTCGAACCGCATACCGAAAGCCAGCAGCAGGTCGGCTTCCTGAATCGCTCGATTGACGTGGTAACCGCCATGCATACCCATCATGCCGAGACACAACGGGTGATGTTCAGAAATGCACCCCTTGCCGAGCAATGTGAGCGCGATCGGCACGTTGGCCTTCTCTGCAAACTCGCGCAGCTCGTTCATCGCATGGGCCTTGATCACTCCCTGGCCGGCGAGAATCAGCGGCCGCTTGGATTCAGAAACCAGCTCGAGAGCATTGGCGACCTGGCTGTCTTCGGCGGTGGCCTGCGGGCGATAGCCGGGCAGGCGGACCGGTTCTTGGGGCCAGACGAAATCGCAGGTGGCGTTCTGGACGTCCTTGGGGATATCAATCAGCACCGGCCCCGGACGGCCGGTTCTCGCAATGTGGAAGGCCTCTTTGAAAGTCGGCGCCAGGTCCTCGATATGAGTGACCAGGTAGTTGTGCTTGGTGATTGGCAGCGTGATGCCGCTGATGTCGGTTTCCTGGAAGGCATCGGAACCGATCGCCGCCACCGGCACCTGGCCGGTGATGGCCACGATTGGAGCCGAATCCATCATCGCCGTCGCCAGGCCAGTGACCAGGTTGGTGGCGCCGGGCCCGCTGGTGGCGATCACCACACCGACCTTGCCGGTCGCACGGGCGTAGCCGTCGGCCATGTGCGAGGCACCCTGCTCGTGGCGCGTCAACACATGGTGCAGCTGCGGGTAGCGGGTGAGCGCGTCGTAGGTCGGAAGGATGGCGCCGCCGGGATAACCAAAGAGAAGGTCGACGCCCTCCTCGAGGAGGCACTCGCAGACGATCTCGGCACCGGTGATGTGCTTGGGCATGACAGTCGTTTCCTTCCGCTCCGGCCAGTACCTCCTCCTACGAGGTGGCAGCGGCCTCCATGGCGGGCACGTGAGTCAGCCAGCCGTACTTGTCTTCGGAGCGCCCCTCGACCAGGTCGAAGAACACCTTCTGCAAACTTTCGGTCACCGGCCCACGGGTGCCTTTTCCAATCGGTAGACGATCGACCGAACGAATCGCCGAGATCTCGGCCGCGGTCCCCGTCATGAACATCTCGTCGCCGAGGTAGAGCATGTCGCGGCTGATCGGCGCGAAGGTCACCGTGTAGCCGAGATCGCGCGCCAAGGTGATGACGGTGTCGCGGGTGATGCCGGCGAGAATCGACGAAGCGATGCCCGGCGTGATGATCTCGTCGCCCAACACCAGGAAGATGTTCTCGCCGGCACCCTCGGTGATGTTGCCGTGCTCGTCGAGCAGGATGCCTTCGGCGAAACCGTTCTGGCGCGCCTCGATCGACACGAACTGGCTGGTGACGTACTGGCCGGCAATCTTGCCGAGCGGCGAGGCGGTGCCGGCATCGAAACGTCGCCAGGAACTGATGGCGACGTCGACTCCCTGCTCGATCGCCTCCTCACCCAGATAACGACCCCACTTGACCGCGAACGACATCACTTCGACTGGAGTGTCGAGCGGGTTCAGACCCAGGGTGCCGCCGCCACGGAAAACCAGCGGCCGGATGTAGCAGGAGTCGAGATTGTTGCGCGACACCGACTCGATGCAGATCTGTTCGAGCCGTTCCTGGGGATACTCGTCGAGCTCCATGCGCAGGATGCGACTCGAGTCGATGAGCCGCTCGACATGGGCGCCGAGGCGGAAGATCGCCGGGCCCTCCGCGGTCGAATAGGCGCGAATGCCTTCGAATGCCGCCGAGCCGTAGTGAAGTGCGTGGGTGGTGACGTGGACGTTGGCGTCGTCCCAGGCTTTCCACTCACCGTTGAGGAAGATCCAGTCGGTCTTCTCGAGTGCCATTTCTGTCTCCGTTTCTTTTCTCTTCGCTTCTCTTCGCTGCGGCAGCACGGGAGTTCGGCGCCGTGAGCGGTAAGAGGGTTTAGCGCGTGTTGTGTCTCTAGTGTTCGAAGGGCGCCGCCTTGCGACCCCCTGAAAATCAAAAACCCCCAGCGATCTGCTGGGGGCTTCGTACGATTACCATCTCCGGAGAGTGCCTTACGAAGCCCCTGGCGGCTGAATGCCAAGAAGACCGACGAGGGCAAGAACGCCGACGACTGCCTGGCCAGCCAGAAGAACTCCACCCTTCTTCTGGGAGCTGGCACCGGCATCGGACAGCACGCCCGGGAGACCGGCTAGCTGTCTTCTGTCGGCAGGAGAGGAGGTCTTGACCATGACGGGCGAGTGTATCTGCGCGCCAGAAGTCAGGTCAACCGCCGCCTCTCGTCCCTCGACTCCCAACGCGCAATCGCCGATCGCAGGAAGCGGCCCTACCCAATGGGGGGAGGCGGGCGCTATCATCCCTTTCCCCTACCCTCATGAAGCTCTTCCCAGACCTGGAATTTCACCGTACGGGCATCGGACTGGTCGCCGACCCGCACGAACCTGACCGCGGCTCTCCTGTCTATCTGGCCAATGTCGCCGGCAGCCGGAGACCGTTGACCTTCTGCAGCTGTTCGGCCGGGCGTCGTGCCGTGTGTGACTGCCTGCGGCGGCTCGAAGAGCAGATCAACGAATACCAGAAGAAGAGTGCCGGTCAGGCCTGGGGCGACACGTTCCCGGTCAGCCGTTTCCACCGCTTGGCGCAGAAGATCTTCGAGGGCGACCACACGACCTACGCCGACATCCGGGTCATTCAAGAGGGCGCCGAACAGCCGATGCGCTTCCTGACTCCAGATGGGGTCGAGGCGCTGCGCTACATCGAGCTCTCGCCAGCGACCGTGCGCTTCCTCGAGCGCACCGGCAAGGCGCCCGAAAAGCGCGGTTTTGCCGACCGGGCTGGCTTGATCGATCGCCTCTCGACCTTCTTGCGCAGCCCCGAAGAGCAGCACTTGAACAAGGCGGGCCTGCAAACCAATCGTCAGACCTTCGAGTCGAGCCTCTGGTTTCGCCTCGCCTACCACTGCTTCCGCGAGTACGGAGACCAGGGGCGCTTCGAACCGATGGTCGAGCTGCGCACCGGCGAGATGTACCTCGAGTTCACCGTCGGCAAAGAAACGATCCTGCAGATGCAACTTCCGCGGGCTCAGGTGGCAGACGTCTTCGCGCTTCTCCGCCAGGAGCCCACCGACGCCGGGGCGATCCCCGACCCACTCGACATGACCGCTCTCTTCCTGGCGACCCCGGAAGTCGAGCTGGTCACCATGCGCGGCAAGAAAACGGAGGCGCGCAAGGCGTTGGCGCTGGTTCAGGCGCACGGCCGCGAGGCCTGGGTAGAAGAGAAAGACAACGCCCGCTTTCACTACGGCGACCTGCGCTTCATCGAGCCTCTCGGAGTGCTCGCGGCGGGTGACGGCCGTGCCAGCCGCCGCGACGAAGAACCCGAGTCGCTCGACCTGGCGCGGGCGGCGATCGCCACTTTCAGCACCGAGCCTGCAGACCTCAGTCGCGAGTGCGAACTGCTTCTCGACGACCCAATGGCCGGCGTCGGCATCGTGACCGAGTTCGACTACATCGAACTCAAGCCCGAAGAGAAGGCCGAGACCGGCCACCGCCTCGAGGTCAACTACGGCTTCGGCGAGCACGAGGTCTCACTCAATGACCTCCTGCGAGCCAAGAAGGCCGGTCAGCCCTTCCTCGAGACCGAGGCCGGTTGGATCGACTTGAATTCGCCGTCGCTGCGCGGGCTGCAAGGCCTCTTGCGCAGAAAGGAGCTCCTGCGTTCGCTGACCGACAAGTCCGCGGACGGGAACGCCGTGCGGTTGACCTCCGCCGAGCTGCTGCGGCTGCAGGCATCGAGCGCCAAACCGATTCGCGTCGAGGGGCCAAAAGATCGCTCCGAGTTGCTCGAGCGTTTCCTCGAACTGCGCCCGGCCAGTCAGCCGGTCATGCCGAACGGCCTCAGGTCCGAGTTGCGGCCGTACCAGAAGGTCGGGCTCGAGTGGCTGCAGTTCCTGTGGGAGAACGAGCTCGCGGGGTTGCTGTGCGACGACATGGGTCTCGGGAAAACGCATCAGGCGATGGGCATGATGGTGCTCCTGCGTGAGCACTACGACGTCAAAGAACCGTTCCTCGTCGTTTGCCCCCGAACGGTCATTTCACACTGGCGTAACAAGATCAACGAGTATGCGCCTGGCCTCACCCCCGTCTTTCATCACGGCCCGTTGCGTGACCTCGACCGCGCACTCACCGAAGGTGACGTCATCCTCACGTCGTACGGTGTGCTACGCAACGACATCAAGCGCTTCAGCGATCATCGCTGGGGAATTGCGGTCTTCGACGAGATTCAGCAGATCAAGAACCGATCGACGCAGGGCTACCAGGCAGCGGCAGCCATTCCGTCGCGCATGAAGATCGGCCTGACCGGTACCCCGATCGAGAACTCGCTTTCCGAGCTCAAGGCACTGTTCGACCTCATCCTGCCGGGATACCTCGGTTCGGAAGACGACTTCCGCGACCGCTACGGCGCCGGCGATATCGACGAAGACTCCTGGCAGCTCTCGAGTCTCCGCCGGCTGACGGAACCTTTCGTACTGCGCCGCCTCAAGACTGCGGTCCTCGATGAGCTGCCCGAGAAGATCGAAGACATTCGCACCTGCCAGTTGTCAGACGAACAGATGGTGCTTTATCAACAGACCATTGCCACGCGCGGTGTGGCACTGATGGAGAAGATCCAGAAAGACAAGGAGCCGCTCCCCTACATCCACATCTTCGCGCTCCTCAACATGCTCAAGCAGATCTGCGATCACCCCGCCCTGGCGCTCAACAACCTCGAGAACTACACCGAGCACGTCTCCGGCAAGTGGGACCTGTTCAAAGAGCTGCTCGAGGAGAGTCTCGAAAGCGGCCAGAAGGTCGTCGTGTTCACGCAGTACCTGGGCATGATCGCCATCATGCAGAAGCACCTCGAGCAACTCGGAGTGCCGTTCGTGACTCTGACCGGCGCCAGCCGAAAGCGCGGCGAGATCGTCGACCGCTTCAACCTCGACCCGCAGTGCCGCGTGTTCCTCGGGTCGCTCAAGGCTGGCGGCACCGGCATCGACCTGGTCGGCGGCAGCGTGGTGATCCACTACGACCGCTGGTGGAACGCGGCGCGTGAAGACCAGGCGACCGACCGCTTGTACCGGATCGGCCAGAAACGCGTCGTCCAGGTGTTCAAGCTGATCACCGAAGACACCCTCGAAGAACGCATCGCCGCGATCATCGATCGTAAGCGGCGACTGATGTCGAGCGTCGTCCAGGCCGATGACCCCAAGCTCGCCAAGATCTTCACGCGCGAGGAACTCATCGAGCTCCTGCAACGCCCGGACGACGAATGACCACTCACCTGGAGACCCGGCGGTCATGAAAGCGAACATCCTGCTCCTGCCGGGCGACGGCGTCGGCCCCGAAGTCACCGCCGCGGCACGTTCGGTCCTCGAACGAATCGCAAGAGACGGCGGCTACGACTTCTCCTTCGACGAGGCCCTGGTCGGCGGCTGTGCGATCGACGAACACGGCGTTTCGCTCCCGCCCGACACGCTCAGAGCGTGCAAGTCATCGTCGGCGATTCTGCTCGGGGCCGTAGGTGGGCCGAAGTGGTCGGACCCGACGGCACCGGTGAGACCCGAACAGGGGTTGCTCGAACTGCGCGCCGAGCTCGGGCTGTTTGCCAACCTGAGACCAGTGCCGACGTTTGCTCCGCTTCGCAACCAGGTCCCGCTGCGTGCCGAGTTGCTCGAGGGCGTTGACCTGTTCTTCATTCGTGAGCTCACCGGCGGCATCTACTTTGGCGAGCGCCAGGAAAAGGGCGACCACGACCACGCGTTCGACACCATGATATACAGCACCGCCGAGGTCGAGCGGGTTGCGCATGTGGCCTTTCGAGCGGCGCGCAAGCGGCGCAAGAAGGTCACGTCGGTCGACAAGGCGAATGTGCTGGCCTCGATGCGCCTCTGGCGCCAGGCTGTGGTGGCTGTCGCCGACCAGTACCCCGACGTTGAGCTCGAGCACCAGCTGGTGGACGCGATGGCAATGCACATCCTGACTCGGCCGGCCGACTTCGACGTCATCGTGGCCGGCAACATGTTCGGCGACATTCTGAGCGACGAGGCAGCGGTTCTGGCGGGCTCGCTGGGCATGCTGCCCTCGGCGTCGGTGGGCGAAGGGTCGCTCGGCCTCTACGAACCGATTCATGGCTCGGCCCCGGACATCGCCGGCAAGGGCATTGCCAACCCGATCGCAACGATTCTGAGTGCCGCCATGCTCTTGCGCTACAGCCTCGACCTCGACGAAGACGCAACGCGCATTGAGGCGGCAGTCAACCAGGCGCTCGAAGACGGCCTACGAACGGCCGACCTGGTCCAGAAAGGCGAGCGTCATCGCGCCGCGTCGACCGTGGAGGCTACCGCCGCCATCCTGCAGACGCTGTAGGTCGCCTTCGCTTCTGGTGGCAACTAGCGTGACCGGCTGACGCGCACCGTCTGGTCGTGGCGGCGCCGTGGTCCCTCTGTGTCGCGCTTGGGGAACGGCATTTCCTTGGACGCCGACTCGCTGTAGCGCGCCGCCCGACACTCCACGTAGAGCCATTGATAGTCGGCGCAGTAGAGCGGGTTGTGCAGCTGCCGGCTCTCGATGAACTGCGCCAGCGACTCGTAGGAATCGATCACGCTGCCGCCCCAGTGCTGCACGAAGAGGTCGCGCGGCAGAAGGTCTTGTTTGATCATCAAACCGATCATGTTGTAGGTCGAACACACCAGCAGCACGTGGAACACGTCGCCGGCATCCCAGGATTGATGTGGCCGGCCCTTCATGCGATTCCGCACCACCAGGAGCGCGGCGCGAAAGTCCTGATCGCGCAGCATCTCGAGAGCCGAGAGCATGTTCTGGGACTTGCGCGCGTCTTTGGCGACACCTAGCTGTTCCTGCACGAAGTGCAGTTGCGCCAGGCTGTTGCGATGAAGGAACAAGGAGAGGATCAGCGTGCCGACCGCACCCAATGCGGCCGCCCCGCTGAGAAGCAGAACGAAGTTCGAAACCATGGTCAGCAGACCTCCAGAGAATCTCCTGGCCTCAGAGGGAGAGAACCAAGCGCAATGTGAGGCGGGCTAGGGATTGACTGCAGACAAAGGTGGGCGATGGGCGTCTGCTAGAGGAAGAATCGAGAAGTGGGGTTTGAATAAACGGTACAGAAAATCTCGGGTTGATCAGTTGCTCGGCAGGAACTGCTCGAACATCGCCTTGCTGTGGGCCTTGGCGTAGGCGGCCTCGGCACTGACCTCCTTGGCCTCGAAGAGCGCCATGATCGCTTCGTCCATCATCTGCATGCCCTCCTTGCGACCACCCTGGATGATGGAACGCAGCATGGGCGTGTTGCCCTCGCGAATGACGTTGGGCATTCCCTGAGTGCGTAACATGATCTCGAGGGCCGCGCGACGGCCTTTGCCGTCGGCAGTTGGCAAGAGGAGCTGCGAGACGACGGCGGCCAGTGCTTCGGCCAATGTGTTGCGCACCTTGGACTGCTGCTCAGCCGGGAAGGCATCGATCAACCGGTCGATGGTGTTGATCGCTCCGTTGGTGTGCAGGGTACCGAAGACCAGGGCACCCATCTCGGCGGCGGTGATCGCCAGCGAGATGGTCTCGAGGTCGCGCATCTCGCCGACCAGAATGACGTCGGCGTCTTCACGGATGGCGCCGCGCAGCGCACTGGCGAAGCTGTCACAGTCATGCCCGACTTCGCGCTGCGAGAACACCGATGTGCGGTTGGGGTGAACGAACTCGACCGGATCTTCGATGGTGATGATGTGCTTGTTGTAGGTCCGGTTGATGCGATCGATGATCGCCGCCATGGTGGTCGACTTGCCCGAACCGGTCGGCCCGGTGACCAGGACCAGGCCCTGCTCGAGGTCGGCGAGTTTCTTGATCGCGTCGGGGTGGCCGAGGTCGTCGCAGGTCATGATGTCGGTCGGAATGATGCGGAACACCGCCGCCGCACCATTCTCCTGCTTGAGGAAGTTGCAGCGGAAACGCGCAACACCCGTCAGGCTGTAGGCGAAATCGAGATCACCGGTCGCCGAATACTCTTCCCACTGCGACGGTGTTGCGATCTCCGCCAGCATCGTGCTGAGCTCACTATGGTCGAGCTTTTCCCAGCCGCCGACCGCTTCGAGGGCACCGTGCACACGAACCCGCGGCTCCATTCCAGCAACGAGGTGGAGGTCGGAACCGTCGTTCTCGTGCACCCAGCGAAACAGCTCGTCGATTCGTGCCATCTTCCTCTACGCTCCCGCCAGAATGGTCTTGGGGTTGTCACACACCCGCAGGGCCTCTTCTTTGGTGATCTTCTTTTCTTTCATCAAGTTGACCAGCGACTGATCGAGCAGGCACATCCCGTGTTTGCGACCGCTCTGCATGAGACCGGGTATCTGGAAGGTCTTCTCTTCGCGAATCAGATTCGCGATTGCCATGTTGAGCATCAGCACTTCGACTGCTGGCACACGGCCCGATCCGTCTGCCTTGACCACGAGGCGCTGCGACACGACGGCGCGCAGAGATTCCGACACCATGGTGCGAATCTGTGACTGCTCCTCGGGTGGGAAGGCACCGATCAAACGACTCACCGTCGCGATCGCGGACAGCGTGTGCATGGTGCCGAGAACGAGATGGCCGGTCTCGGCCGCGGTCAGGGCGAGCGAGATCGTCTCGTGGTCGCGTAGCTCGCCAATCACGATCACATCCGGGTCTTCGCGCAGGGCACCCCGGAGGGCGCGAGCGAAGGAACCGGTGTGATTGTTGACCTGGCGTTGGTTGACCAGACAGACCTTTGACGGGTGGATGTATTCGATGGGATCTTCGACCGTCAGAATGTGGTCGGGTTTGTCTTGATTGACAAGGTCGACCACCGCCGCCAGCGTTGAAGACTTGCCGCAACCGGTGGGCCCCGTAAAAAGCACCATGCCCTGGTGAAAGTGCGCCAGCTTGGCGAGCGACTCCGGCAACCCGAGCTCCTCGAGGCTCGGTGGCGCGGGCGGCACGATACGGAAGACGATGTCGGTCCCGTTCTGCTGCCGGTAGGCGTTGCAGCGGAGGCGCGCCTTGCCGGCCACGGTATGCGAGAAGTCGACCTGACCCGTCTCGGCCATTGCCTGATGGAGACTGGGTGGCAGGATCGCATCGAGAATGCGTTGGTTCTGGGCGGTTTCGGAAACGCGACCCTCGAGATCGACCAGCGTGCCGTTGACCCGCACCTTGACCGGCACGGTGGCATGCAAGTGAAGATCGCTGGCGCCACGCTCGACGGCGATGCCGATGAGCTCGTCGAGTTCGGGAGCCGCCGACGATTCCCAGTCGCCATGTCCTACTGTTTTCCATTTCTGCTGGATCGGTGCGGCGGCAGCGGCAGCCGCCGGAGCCTGGGCGGGCTGGACCGGCTGCGGTGCCGCGACCGGCTGGGCGACAGCCGCCGGCGGATCCGGGGCAGCGGTCGAGACAGGTTCCGTGGGCTCGGCGACGGGTATCGGTTGCGCGGCCGGCGCCACATCGACCACCTGAATCGGCTCGGCGAGCGCCGCCGGCTCGACGGCAAGCGGCACGGCCTCGAGAGGCGGAGCGGGCGCCGCCTCGGCGACCGCCGCGTCCATCGCAATGGTGTCGACGGTGGAATCCACAGGCGCAGCCACAGCCATCAACGGCTCGGTCGACGGCGGTTCCATCACCGGAACCTCGGCCGCCAGTGGCACGGCGCTCGGCTGCGTATCCGCCAGGCTCGCGGTTTCAAGAGCCATCGTCTCCACCATCTCCGGCGGAACCTCCGCCAGGGTCGGTGCCGGCGGTTCTTTGCCTTCTTCCCCCTGCTTCTCGAGGACCCAGGCGGCCTGCTCCATGGTCAGAGCGCCGGCATCGACCAGCAGCGCACCAATGCGACGCGTCGGATCCTCCATCTGTGCCATGAGGGCGTCTGACAATTGATCACTGGTGCAAAGACCGTTCTCGACCGCAATCCGTCCGAACAAGAGCGCGTCTTCGTCGAGGGCAAAGGGACTCGCTTGACTCATGAGAAATGACCTGGCTGAAGGGAGGTGAAGGTCTGAGAACCGGCCATACACGGCCGTGGCGATTCTACCAGCAAAACTAGTATTTACAAGTAAACCGGTAATCCATCGCCCTTCCCACCCACCACCCGGGCAATCCCCGGGCGTTTCCCGGGCGCTTCCCGGGCGTCTCCCGGGCGTCTCCCGGGCGTCTCCCGGGCGTTTCCCGGGCGTCTCCCGGGCGATCGACTGGGGTGATTCTTGGGATTCTCGGGGGGTTCCCTCGAAGGGGCGGGCGAGGCGCTATATTGCGCCCCTTATGCCTCTACTTCGTGGTTCGGTCTCGATGACCCGCTTCAACGTTGCCAGCCTCCCCGACGAGCCTGACTTCGATGGTCAGGCGTGGAAGGAAATTGGCCCGGGCTCGCAGCTGCGTGAATCGATTGGCTTCGTGCCCTTCGAGCCTGGGGCACCCTGGCTGGCGGGGATCCGTCGTTTCGCGGCGCGTGTTCGCATCGACACCCTGAAGCCCGATCCGACAGGGGTGCGCGAGCGGTTTCAGGATCTCTGCCGGCTCGAGCTCGAGCACGGCGGTCTCGATTTCGTCGGCCCGAAGAAACGACGTGAGCTCAAGAACCTCGCCGAGGAGGAACTGCTGCTGCGCGCCGCGCCACGCTCGCGCATCATCGAGACAGTAATCGATCGCGGTGTGCTCTACGTCGGTTCGACCGCCAACCTTCATCTCGGCAAGATTATTCAGCTCTACCGGCGCGCGGGCGTCGTAGCCGACTTCAAGACCCCGTGGATCGACCACGGCCAGGCCGAGGCAACCAGCGAGATTCTCGAGATCCACGACCCGGTGCAGTCGGCGCACGGGGCGCACTTCCTGCGTGATCTGGTCGATGACCCGGAGATCAAGTTCGAGCCAATCGGTGGCTACGTTCGCCTGCAGAATCGACACGCCCGCATCTCGTTGACTGGCGCTGTCCTGCGCGACCTCTACCGCTTCCTCGAAGAAGACGCGGAGCTGTTGGCGGCCAAGTTGGTCACCGCCGAGCACACCTTTCGCTTCGACGCCCTACCTTTTCGGATTTCAGGCTGCAACATCGAAAACAGCCGCCACGCCCACTGGATCGAGCAGCTCGACGAACGCCTCGAGGGAATCGAGTCGGTGTGGGAGGTCCTGGAAAACCGCTACAAGGAGCATCGCGGCATCGGCAAGAAGCGCAAGAGCCCGGTCGCGGACCTGCGAAAGATCAGAGAAGCACACCTTTCACAGCAGACAGAACGCGAGCCCGGCATCGATGACGAACCGCCGCCTCTGCCCCCCAGAACCGAAAGCGACAGCGAAGTGCCCTTCTAGGGGCTGTTCTCGCTCGCCACTCGAGGTCTAGCGCTACCGCTGGCTGAGTACTACGCCGCAGCCAACGGCGATGCCCGAACTAGCGCGGTAGAAACAGGGCGAGGAGAGCCAGGCCCAGCAACACCCGATAGACGACGAAGACCAGCATCGAGCGACTCTCGAGCCAGTGCAGCAGGCGGTCGATCACCAGGTACCCGACCACTGCCGAAACAACCACCACGATGGCGAGCGGCACCAGGTCGATCGGACCGACCTCACCGCGCGCCAGGTCGAAGAAGTCCTTCGCAGCAACCAGGAGACCGACGGGCACCGCGAGCAGGAACGCCATGCGGGCGGCGGCCGGTCGATCGAAGCGCAGCCCCATGGCAGCGGTCATCGTCACACCCGAGCGCGACACGCCGGGAAACAGCGCCACCGCCTGGGCCAGACCCACCAGCCACCAGTCGCGCCAACTCGCCTCGGCAACCTGACGCCGCCCGGCCATGTAGCGATCGGCAACCCACAGCAACACACCGAAAACGATCGAGCCCACCGCGACCACCAGCGGACTGCGCGCCGCGCCGCCGACGACGTCTTGCAGCAACAATCCAAGAAGGCCGACCGGAATCGTCGCCAGCAGAATGCTCCAGGCAGTCGACTCCTCTCGATCCATGGAATGCGAAGGAGCGGCGAGGCGAGCCAAGAGGGCTCGGGCATACCGCGCCAGATCGTTCCGGAAGTACACCAGTACCGCCAGGAGAGTTCCTGTATTGGCCGCCGCGTCGGCGACCAGCCCCTGATCCGGCCAACCCGTCAACACCGGCACCAGCACCAGGTGCGCCGACGAAGAAATCGGCAGGAATTCGGTAAACCCCTGGATCAGGCCAAGGACAAGCGCTTGGAGAATGCTCATGATGCGGCATCGGATGGTACCTGGATCGGGTCCGAGACACCCTTCGGATGCCCGCATGCGGCCGGCGCACCGGCCGTGCCCGTGTTAGCCTCGCAGCCGCGAGCTCGAAACGCCGTTGGGCTCCCACAGACCGCTACGTCCTCTCCGCCCGGACACCACCGGTGCGCCATGGAACGTGCCCAATCCAGTTGACATGAGCGTCGCGACGTCCAGCCCTACCCAAACGCAAGACCCACCAGAGACCGTCTCCGACGGGGTCTTGGCCAGACTGCGCGGCCCTCTTCCAGGACCGACCCTGGTGGTGATCGCCGGTCTGCACGGCAATGAGACTTCCGGTCTCAGAGCCGCCGAGAGGGTTCTCCACGACTTCCCGGAAGACGGCCTGGTGCGCGGGGACTTCTTGATCCTCGAGGGCAACCGCGAGGCGATTCGGACCGCACAGCGCTACGTCGATCGCGACCTCAACCGCAACTGGTTCCCGGCCGAGATCAGCTCGATGTTCGCAGGCACCCACGCCCCCGAAACCGCCGAAGATCTCGAGATCAAGCGCATCGCGGAGCAGCTGCAGGCAGCCCGCCACGCGGCACGCGGCAACACCTACCTGCTCGACCTGCACTCCACATCGGGGGCTAGCCTTCCGTTCATCAACGTTGGCGACGCCATTCCCAGTCGGCGGTTGACGCGCTACTTCCCGGTACCCGCCGTGCTGGGCCTCGACGAGTCGCTCGCGGGAACCCTCCTGCAATGGGCAGAAGAGGCCGGGTGGGTGGGCCTGGTTTTCGAAGGTGGTCAGCACGAGGCCGATTCGAGCATCGATGCCGCCGAAGCGGCGATCTGGATCGGCCTCGGCGATCTCGGCCTGGTAGCGCCCGAGGTCGGTCGACCCGCCGCGGAGCAAGCACGAAGCGTATTGGCGCGCCTCGCGGGTGGTGAACGAGGCATGTTCGAAGTGGTGGCGCGTCACGCCATCGAAGACCGTCAACTGTTCGAGATGAATGAGGGCTTCGCTAGTTTCGACCTCATCGCAGAAGGCGAGCACCTCGCCGAAGACGCCGGAGAAGCCGTCACCGCCTCGCGCGACAGCTGGCTCCTGATGCCGCTCTACCAGCCCCAGGGAAGCGACGGCTTCTTTCTCATGCGCCGTTTCGGCCCGATTCGCCAGGTTCTCTCACGCGCCTTGCGGCGCCTAGGCAGCGACCGCCTGCTGCCGCTCTTGCCGGGCCTCGAACGACCCAACGAACGCAGCCGGCGCCGCCTGCTGGTGCCACCCGGCTGGCTCTCGGGACCCCGGTGGCGCCTCCTTGTTCTGCTGGGCTACCGCCGCCAGGTCGCAGACATCGGCGACAAGGTGCTGCTCGAACGGCGGCGCCAACGCATGGCTCCGCTCGCGTCTCTCGGCGAGGACTGAAACCTTCCAAAGGCGGGAGCCGTGCCAGCTGGCAGGTGCTCTGATAGCCTCCCCAACGCCCGCCCGCCGGTTCTCCTGGCTACCCGGCAAGCTCGACCCCCACTCTCGAGCCCTCCGGTTCCCTACCGAGCCTCCACCCCGGCGGCGAAGTGGGAAACCCCCACCAATCAGCTCACCACCAGAACACAGCCCTCCCAGATCTCCGAAGAACCCTTAGGGTTCCTCGACCCACTCATCTCTGGCCAGAGAAGCCCCAGCGCTTCTCCTGGATCTTTCTTCGAAAGGCATCACCCCATGAAAACCATTGGACTCCGTGTCCTCGTCCCCCTTGTCGCACTGCTTGCCGTCGTGGCCGCATGTGGCAACGGCAGCGTCGCAACCGCCACTGCCGCACCCGCCGCCACTCAAGCTCCGGAGAGCGAATTGGACAAAACCAGCTACGCCCTTGGCGTTACGCTTGCCCAGCCCGTACCCGCCGAAGATCTCGACCTCAACATCGACCAGGTTCTACAAGGCGTCCGCGACGCCCTGACCGGCGCCGACCTGGCGCTCGACGAGGCAGCGATTGGCGCCGCGATGCAAGGTCTTCAGCAGCAGGTCCAAGAAGCCAGCAACAAGAAGGCCGCGGCAGCGCAGGCCGACGGCCTCGCCTTCCTCGAAGAGAACTCGAAGAAGGACGGTGTGACGGTGACCGAAAGCGGCCTGCAGTACGAAGTGATCACTGCCGCCGACGGCCCCAAGCCGACCGCCACCGACCGCGTCACCGTGCACTACGAAGGTCGCCTGACCAACGGCGACGTCTTCGACAGCTCCATACAACGGGGCGAGCCAGTGACCTTCCCGCTCAACCAGGTGATTGCCGGCTGGACCGAAGGCGTGCAGCTGATGTCACCGGGCGCCAAGTATCGCTTCACCATTCCTTCGGATCTCGGCTATGGAGCCGCCGGCGCGGGCGCCAAGATTCCCCCCAACTCGACCCTGGTCTTCGATGTCGAGCTGATCAAGATCGAAGAGTAGACGGCCCCAGAGACCGCAGCCCGAGCCCCCGCCACCCCCGCTGGTCGCGGGGGCTTTACCCGTTGGCCCGTGAGAGAGTGCACAGTCATGCGACAGATGCACACCAACGACGACGGTTACCAGCTGTTCGAGCTCGAAGGGCCCGACCTCGAACAGCCGTCGGAGCGCCGCCAGCTTCTCGAGATGATCGACGTCGCCTGGGCGCACGACTACAAGGGCACAGTGCGCCTCGACTTCAACGACGCCGTGCTCGCCAAGATGACTGCCGGAGACCATTGGACGGCGGTGCTGGTGCGGGCGCCCGACGGTTCCCCGGTGGGTTTCGAAGTGGCGCTCGAGCGTGAGCTTTGGGTAGGCACGCACAAGTTCCGCGTCTACTACGTTTCGATTCTCAGCGTCTCGGCTAAACATCGCCGCCAGGGACTCGGCCGGCTGGTCCTCGAGGGGATCAACCAGTTGGTCTTCGAGAAGCTGGGTGCCGACCTGATCGTCTCGACCTTTCACCAGGGGTACTCGGGCGCACCGGCTGTAGAAAAGACCTTCTCCTCGATCGAGGGTTGGGGGGTGTTGCACTTTCACACCAGCTCGATGTGGAGCCTGCGGATGGACAAGGGAGCGCTCGAAGCACCGGTCGAAACGCTCGACTACACAGACCTGGAACTCGACGGCCGCCAGCAGCTCCGCGAGGGCTGGAGTAGCAGGGAAGGTACTCCTGCCGACGCCAACACGCTCGAAGATCCTGTGCGCTCCTCCTGCCCACTCGGCTTTCACCTGTCGAAGAGCCTGGCAGTGCAGTACCTCAACCCCGCAAACCCCGCTTCGGGCCTTCGCCTCTATTCCTTCGCCGGCGAGCGCTCGGCACTCGCGGGTTGGAACATCCTGCCCATGGCGCTCGATGAGCGACGCCTGGCACCGATCGGCCAACTGCAGCTCTTCTGGACAACGCAACTGGAAGCGTCGGAGCGCGCCGACGTGGTGCGCCACCTCGCCGGCTCACTGGCGAATCGCGGGTGTTTCGCCATCACCGGCCTCGACGGCCTCGGCGTGTCGGAACAGGAGTTCAAAGACCTCGGTTTCGTCGCCACCGGCGACCGCATTCACTTCGCCGCCCGCGGCCCCAAAGAGAAGCTGGCCGCCCTCGAGGGACAACCACCGCCCTACTTCCTCGACTTCACCTGACGCACTCAGAAGAGGTCTTCGACCGCGGGGATGACTCCCGCCTCCCGGGCCTTCTCGAACAGTTCGGGGGTCGCCACCACCGCATAGATGACCTGGTCCAGAACCGGCAGCGGCAGGAAGCGGTGGTCCAGGCCCTTGGCAGCGAGCGCCTGGTTGATCAGCTCGTGGACCTTCTGGTTCACCCAGTCGCCGTTGGCGGGAAAGGAAACGCGAAACGTTTCCCCCTCCGAGGTGAAGCCAACCCTGTGCTCCTGGGATGCCTCGTCGAACTCATCAGCAATCGCCGTAGGACTGAAGAGGCCTGCTGAACCGGCGGCGTAGAGTTCGATGAGCGTGTGATAGCTGAAGGGCACGTTGCCGCCCGGCCCAAACCCCTCGATCATCTCAGTGTCGAACTCTACCGAGGCGAGGCTGAGAAAAGCGTCCCCGTCGTACTCCCAGGCCGCCTGCCGAGCAATGAACTCTTCGCGGTACGAACTCGGGAGCCCCTCCCACCAGCCGATGGCGTCGAGGGCGGCCAATCGTTGATCCTTGGTCACGGTCACCTCTTTCTGGTGCCCTGCGGAAGGGCTCCGTTCGGTTCCCTGGTGAAGCGATAGCCGACGCCGCGGACGGTGTGGAAGTGGCGTGGCTGTTCGGGTTCACGCTCGAATCGTTTTCGCAGGCGCAACAGGAAATTGTCGATCGTGCGCGCCGAGGGAAAGGTCTCGCCACCCCAGACCCGGTCGAGCAACAGGTCGCGCGAGACCACCCTCCCCTCCTGTTCGGAAAGCAAGGCGATAATGCCCGCCTCTTTGGCGGTCAGCGAGTACTGCTCGCCGTTCCAAGCGACGGCCTGATGAGCGTCGAGGTCGATCCGGTTGCCTCCGAACGCAAGCCGACCGCGAGACAGAGGTGACGAGCGCTCGGTATCTTTCGTGCGCCGCAAGATCGCCTGCACGCGTAGCAACAGTTCGCGCAACCTGAAGGGCTTGGCGAGGTAGTCGTCGGCTCCTGCTTCCAGCCCACGAATGCGATCGTCGGGCGCACCGCGTGCCGTCAGAAAGAGGACTGGGGTCTTCTCGCCGCGGGCACGGGCGATCTCACACAAGGTAAAGCCATCCATTCGCGGCAGCATAACGTCGAGAACCACCAGGTCGAAGTTGCCACCCACCATCCGGTCGAGCCCCGCGCGACCATCACCCACCACCTCTACGGTGAGACCTTCGGCCTCGAGGTTCTCGGCGATGCCGAGCGCCAGGTGACGCTCGTCTTCGACCACCAACACGCGCCGCGCCGTTTGCATCTACGGGGTTCTCTCGCGCCGCGGCCATTCGACGACAAAAGAGGCGCCAGTTCCGGGCCCGGCACTTTCCGCGCGCACTCTCGCTCCCTCGAGCTGGAGGAAGCGGCGCGCCAGCCACAGGCCGAGACCGGTGCCGCGGGTCCGCCGCGTCATCTCGTCGCCGGTGCGGTAGAAGCGGTCGAACAGACGTTCCGCTTCGTCGGCGGCAAAGCCCAGGCCATCGTCGCGCACTTCGAGCACGACCGAGTGCGGCTCCTCTCGGGCGTGAACCGTCACCGTGCCACCACCTGCCGCAACAACAGACTCGACCGCGTTGGCCAGAAGGTTGCGCAAGACAGCGTCCAGGGCGTTCTTGTCTGCCCAGACCTCGAGGTCCGACGCGATCTCGACCGAGACCGCCACGTCGGGTTCCTCTCGCGTCGGCAGGGTCTCGACGATCTCGGCCACTGCCTTGCCCAAGAGCTGGGACCGCTGCCTGAGGGCTACAGTGGGCTCTCCGAGCCGGGTGGTGTCGAGCAGGTTGTAGACCAGCCGTTCGAGCCGCGAGACGTCGGCCAGCGAGCGCTCGAGCAGGCGATGGCGCTGCGCAGTTGCCTCGGAACGTTCCCGGTCGCGCAGGAGTAGCGTCTCGGTAGAGAGTCGTAGCGAGGCCAGCGGGCTCTTGAGCTCGTGCGAAACCGCGGCCAGAAAATTCTGCTGCGCTCCGCGCAGGTTGCGCTCCTGCCGGAGTATGCGACCTAGAACCAGCATCACCAGCGACAGAACAAAGAGAAAGAACAGGCCCTCGAAGACGTACTGCCGCACGTGCTCGCGACGCGCCGCGCGCAGGCCTTCGAGGGCTGCGGGATCGATTGAGACATCGCCACCGCCGAATTCGAGATGGGGATAGCGAGCTCGCAGGAGGCTCTCCGCAGTGCCCTCTCTGAGGAGTTCCTCGGCCGAGAGCAAGTCGACCTGCCAATGCTCGAGTTGCTCACTTCTGACCTCGCCTGAGTAGTTAGTTTGGTCGACGACCCACCAGACGACCTGCGCGAACGCCACGACGAGCAACAGAAGAAAGACCACGAACGCACGCCGCGACCGGCTGGAACCATCTGGAGCGTTGTTGGCCCCCGTCACGTTCAGTCACTCCGAAAAGCCGCGGCCAACCGCAGGCTACGGCAGAAGGCCGCTTCTCTGAATCGCTTCGAGGGTTGGCGCAAGAGCCGCGGCGATCTTCTCGGACTCGACTCGTGCCATCGACATCCCGGCAAGCGACGGTACGCCGGCAGCCGTCTCCACCGAGGCCAGAAGCGGGTACTCGAACGTCTCCTGGGCAAAGTACCTCTGCGCCTCTTCCGACAACAGGTAGTCGACCAGCGTCCTGGCCGCCTGGCTGTCGGCCAGAACGCCAACGCCGGCGACGTTCATGAACGCGGACACACCGTCGTCGGCCGGCATGAAGTAGTTCACTCCACGAACGTCGGGGTTCTCGGCCAGCGCCCGGTGCAGGTAGTAGTGGTTGACCAACCCCCAGTCGATCTCACCGTTGATCGTGGCCTCGACGATGCTGCGGTTGTTGGCGTAGCGCTGCGGTTCGTTGGCAGTGACGGCTTGCAACCACGCGTCGAGCGCTTCGCTCCCGCGCACCGCGCGCATGAGCGCCATGTGCGCCTGGAACGAGCCGTTGGCCGGAGCGAGGCCGAAGGTCCCGCGATAGCGTGGGTCAGAAACGTCGTCGAGACTCTGCGGCAGGTGCTCGCGCACGATGCGGTCGGGGTTGTAGACCACGACACGGGCACGGCCAGAGACCCCCACCCAGGTACCGTCGGCGGCGCGGAACTCGGGCGCTGTCCGCTCGAGGACGGAAGCAGCGAGGGTTTGGAATCGACCGGCATTGGCCACCGCACCAAGCGCCCCGGCGTCCTGGGCAAAGAACACATCGGCTGGGCTGGCGGCGCCCTCCTCGAGAATCGTCGCGGCGAGCTCGGCGGTGTCGCCGTACCGAACCTGAACGGCTATTCCCGTGTCCTCGGTGAACCTCGCCAGGAGCGGGCCGATCAGGTTCTCGTTGCGCCCCGAGTAGACCGTAATCGAAGAAGGAGCCGCGGCATCCGTGTCGCCATCGCGAACCGGCTCTTGGTCGTCGCCCGAGCCGCAACCGGAGATCGAGAAACAAAGGGCGAAGAGGGCGATGGCAATCGAGCGCCAACTCTTCTGTAGCTTGGTGCCTGGGGGAACCGTCATCTCGGAATCCTCATGGGCCCGCGGGCCGTGCGCTGGGGGTGGGAAGCGACGGGCTCACCCTATCAACGGCGACCCTTCCAACCACCCGCCCGGCGTACGACATCGAAGCCGTACTTCCCGCGTAGCGCATCAATCGATCGATGGAGGTCTTCATCGCCCGGGAGCAACTCGAGCTGTGCGCTCGCGAGGCTGAGATTCGACAACGCAACGCCCAGAAGTCTCACCCGTCGTGGGGCCCTGCGCCCCGCGGTTTTTTGAGAGTTGGCGTCGCGATAGAGCTCCCGGATGACCCGCAGGATCTCGTTCTCGGAGCAAGTCGGAGCACCGCTCTTGGAACGCGTCAGGGTCTCGAAGTTCGCATAGCGCAGCTTCAAGGTCACGGTGCGCGCTTTGACCCCTCGCTTGCGAGCCCGCCAGCCCACTCGGTCGCACAGGTGGCAGAGCTGCCGGTCGATGCTGCGTGGGTCCGAGACGTCGTGCCTGAAGGTGCGTTCGTTCGAGATGCTCGACATCAACTCGCCGCTCGGGTCGTGCTCTCTGAAGGCCGGCCGATCGCGCGAAAGATCCGCCGAACCGCGACCGAGAGCGCCGCGCCTCAGCCCGTCGGCCCACGACCCGAACCAGCGGCGCAACTTCGACGGGTCGGTGCTGGCCAGTTGACCGAGGGTCGAGATGCCGCGCGCCGCCAGTTTCTCTTCGCCGACCGGGCCGATGCCCGGCAACTTGCGCACCGGAAGCGGCGCCAGGAACTCACGCTCGGTGCCGGCCTTGACCATGAGGACACCGGCGGGTTTGGCGAGCCCCGAAGCGATCTTGGACAGGGACCGACTGGTCGCAATGCCAACACTCGCTGGCAAGCCGAGTTCTCGATCGATGGCGCGGGTGATTTCGCGCACCGTGCGCTCGATGGTCTCGTCTTCGCCGTGATCCCACTTGCCACGGTAAAGCGCCTCGCAGCCGCTGAGGTCGAAGTACATCTCGTCGATGCTGGCGACCTGGACGACCGGCGTGTAGCGCGCCACGATCTCACGCACCTTCTTGGAGTACTCGCTGTACTGCCGGTCGCGCACCGAGAGGTAGATCGCTCGCGGCGCCAGGCGACCCGCCTCGAAGAGCGACATCCCCGAGCGCACGCCCAGCTTTCGCACCTCGTAGCTACAGGCCGTGACCACGCCGCGCGTCCCCGGCTGGCCGCCGATGATCACCGGCTTCCCCACCAGGCTCGGGTCGAGCACCCGCTCGACCGACACGAAGAAGGTGTCGAGGTCGAGGCAACAAATGCGTGGCTTCTGAAGCGGGAGGGTCATGACAGCATGGCGCAAATAGGGCGTATATTCTGCCTCGCTTCCGGCCACCGGTCAAGGCGGATGGGCCGGCGCGCGGCCGGCGGTAGGCTGGCAGTATGCGTTACACATCCAGGTTCCTCTTTCCTACGCTGCGGTCTTACCTCGCGCTCCTCGCCCTCGCGGCCACTCTCGCCGGGGCGGTGGCGGGTCAAGCGCCGGTCACCGCCAACACTGACAGCGACACCGACTGGGCCTTTAGTACCGGCCCGTGGGGTAGCCAACGCTACGCGCCTCTTTCCCAGATCAACGGCAGCAACCTCGATCGACTCGCCGTCGCCTGGCGCTGGTCGTCGCCCGACAATGCCCTGCGCGCAGAAGACGAGTCCCTCCAGAGCGCCCGCATGGAACCTGGCAGTCACGAGGTCACGCCGATCAAGCACGGCAGCGTGCTCTATGCCACCACCGGCTACTCGCAAGTCGCGGCCCTCGACCCCGGCACCGGTGAAACCCGCTGGACCTACGACCCGGAGTCCTACCGCAGCGGACGGCCGCCCAACCTGGGATTCGTCCATCGTGGCGCCACCTACTGGGAAGACAAGGAAGGCCGCGGGCGCGTGTTCTATGCCACTGGCGATGCGTACCTCAAAGCCATCGACGCAACGACTGGCGAACCGGTTGGCAGTTTCGGAACCGGCGGCAGCGTCGACCTCACCAAGGGACTGCGACGAGAGTTCAGCCGCCGCGGCTATGGGGTGAGCTCCCCGGTGATTCCCTGTCGCGGTGTGCTCGTGGTCGGTTCATCGATTTCAGACGGTCAGACGCATCCCAAGGCTCCCCCTGGCGACGTGCGCGGCTTCGATGCGGTGACCGGAAAGCAGCTGTGGGCTTTTCACTCGGTGGCCCAGGAGGGCGAGTTCGGCAACGACACCTGGCTGGACGACTCCTGGAAAGACACCGGCAACACCAACGTCTGGACACTGTCGAGCCACGATGAAGCGCTCGGCATGGTGTACCTCCCGTTCGGAACGCCAACCAACGACTGGTACGGCGGCCATCGTCGCGGCGACAATCTCTTTGCCGAGACCCTCGTCGCCCTCGACTGTGAGACCGGTGAGCGGCGTTGGCACTTCCAGACCACCCACCACGGGGTCTGGGACTACGACCTGGTGACCTCACCGATCCTCGGCGACGTCGTGGTCGACGGCGAGAAGAAGAAGGCTGTCTTCCAGCTCACCAAACAGGCCTTCGTGTTCGCCTTCGACCGCGTGACCGGCGAACCGCTTTGGCCGATCGAGGAGCGCCCGGTTCCACAGAGCACGGTGCCCGGCGAACAGACCAGCCCGACTCAACCCTTCCCCACCAAACCGCCTCCCTACGATGCGCAAGGGCTCAACGAAGAGCAATTGATCGCTTTGACACCCGAGCTCTTCCGTGAAGCCAAAAAGATTCTCGCGCAGTACAACCACGGGCCCATCTACACGCCGCCGGTCGTCGGCAAGACAACTCTCAACCTGCCGGGCTGGGCGGGCGGCTCGAGCTGGCAAGGCGGCGGCTTCGACCCCGAGACCGGCATGCTTTACGTGCCGTCGTTCACCATTCCAATCGGCGTCACACTCCAGGCACCCGATCCGGCGCGTTCGAGCTTTCGCTACGTCGCCGGAATTCAACCAATCATCGAAGGGCCGCAGGGTCTTCCGCTGGTCAAGCCGCCCTGGAGCCGGCTGACTGCCTACGACATGAACGCGGGCGAGATCCGTTGGGTCAAGGCACTCGGCGACGGCCCCACGGACCATCCCGCCCTGGCCGGGCTCGACCTGCCCCCAATGGGTGACCTGGCGCGCAGTCACGTGCTGGTGACCAAGACCCTCCTGTTCGTCAATTCAAGCGCTGGCCTCGGGCGTGGCTACGCACCCGAGCGCGACGATGCCCGGTCCTACCTTCGCATCTTCGAGAAAAAGACCGGCGAGCTGCTGCGCGAGATCGAGCTGCCTGCAACCTCAGACGGCTCCCCGGCGACCTACATGCACGAAGGGAGGCAGTACATCGTCTTCGCGCTCGGAGGCCGCGAAGACCCGCAAGAGCTGATCGCGTTCGCGTTGGCAGAAGAATAGAGATACAACGAGAATCCCGGCTCGTCGCATTGCAGACATGCGGTGAACCGCGCCGAAGGATAGGGAGCTTCCGCGCATCCTCATGGTTCGAGGTCCGAACGTCCGGTTCGAGCCCGAGCCATGTTCACAGGAGCGTTTCCAATGTCACGGTTTCTCGCCTTCATCTTCTCGACAGTGGTTCTCTTCCTCGCGGTTGACCCCGCGGCCGCCAAACACAAGGAGGTGATCGAACTCTCCGACGCTCGCGTCATCATCGAAATCAACGACACCGACGGGGACTCGGGGATTCAGATCTTCCTCGACGCCGAGGGCTGGAAGTGGATGGCCGTCTACGATCCGTACTTCCGTCGTGTCATGACGTTTCGAGCGTCGGGCAGCGCTCGCCAGACCGGCGTGACCGAGCTGTTCCTCGAAAGCGCCGAGCCCGGCTTCGACGACCTACCGCTCGACGAGTTCCTCCACCGCTTCCCTGAGGGCACCTACCTGTTCTGGGGCCGGACCGTCGATGGCGACATCCTGATCGGCGAGGCCGAGTTGACCCACGCCCTTCCCGACGGGCCCGTGTTGGTCTCGCCGGAAGAAGACGAGACCACCACTGCTGACAACACCATCGTCGAGTGGCTGCCTGTGTCAGACCCCGAGGGCAGCTCGATCGTCAACTACCAGGTTCTGGTCGTCCAGGAAGAGCCAACCCTTCGGGTCCTCGACATGATGCTGCCGGCCGATGCGACCAGCGTGAAGATTCCCTTCGCGTTCCTGGCGCCAGGCGGCACCTACAAGTACGAGATTCTGGCAATCGAGGAGAGCGGCAACCAGACGCTCTCCGAGCGCGAGTTCGAAGTCGAAGGCTAGGACTCACCGAGCGACCGAACCCTGCGTCGCCTCTTCGAACACTCGAACGCAGGGTTCGGTCGTTCGAAGAAGGCCCAGTCTCAGAGCGCGAGTTCGGCCGGCAGGTAGCGACTCATCAGGTCTTCGTAGTACGGCCTCAGCTCGCCGACATCAGGCGGGCTGGGGCTTTTCGAGTAGAGGTCGTAGGGGTTGAAGCGCTTGACCCACTCGAACATCTCGCGATCATGATCGTTCAGGAGATCGTCGTAGGCACCCTCTCGATGACAGGCGTAGAACGAGTGGTAACGCACCATGTAGAGGGCCGGCTCTGGTAGATAGTCCTTGACCACCTGGTAGAGATACTCGTCGTGACCCCACGACATGTGCACCGCGTCGAGGCCGCAACCCCGCTCGTAGATTCCGAGCTCGCTGGAGTACTCCGGGTTCGACGCATCGGGGTTGGCGGCGAAGAACTCCGGGTAGACAATCGCCTCGGAGAACGCACAACCCACTGGGAACGTATCGCCGACGACCGCCCACTGCGGCTCGCCCCACAGGCAGAGCACCTTGCCGAGATCGTGCAGGAAGCCAGTGAGGATGAACCACTCCGGGTGGCCATCGGCGCGGATCGCTTCGGCGGTCTGCAGCAGATGCTGAAGCTGTGAGAGGTCGATGTCGGGATCGGAGTCGTCGACCAGCGTGTCGAGGTACTCGAGCGCCTGCCAGGGCGTCATGCGCTGGCGGTCGAGCGTTCCGAACTCCGCCTTCTTGGCGAGCACGAAGTCGAGCGTCTGGTGTTGGTGGTTGAGGCGGTAGAACTCCTCCACCGTGTCGCGCGCTGGGTCGTCGTAGTTGCGGTAGTCCTCGCGCGCCTTGGCGGCTACACCGTTCGCTTCCGGATAGACGTGCTCGACGAAGTCTTCCCAGTCGTCGAGAGAGGCGAGAGGTTGCGCTTCGGGGTCTTGAGCTTGGTTCACGTTGGGATTGCTCCGGGTCAGGTACCTGGGTTACTCCCATTCTAGGCGCCGCCGGCACTGACTCCCCGCCGCCTACTGGGCGATACAGGTCTCGGCAGTTTCCTGGGTGCAGACATCGAGGCCGGTCAGGATCGGGTCGGGGACGTCGAGCGGCTCCCCGGCCGCCTCGGCCGCCAGCACCTCGGCCAGCAGATGCATGGCGCGATAGCCCATCTCGTAGGGGCGCTGGCCAACTTGACCGTGGCTGAGCCCCTCCCGCAGGAGGGCCATCTGCATCGGCAGGGTGTCGGTCACCAGAACATGAATGTCACCGGATTCAAGGCGCTCCCGGTGCACCTGGACCGCCTGACGGTAGGCCTGGTCGACGAACTGCGGAAAGCCGCCGGTGGCGACAAAGGCAGCGAGACCGTCGATCGAGGCGAGGGCGTCGGTCATCTGTTGAACGGCGAGGGGAAAATCGTCGTTGGAATACAACGGACACGCCGGCGCTTCGATCCAACCGTTGACGCCCTCGAGGCGGTCTCCCGGAGGAGCCTCCGATGGCACGCCGCTCAAGGTGTCGCGCAGACCCTGCATGCGCTCGTTGTGGTTCTGAGCCGCTGCACCGCCAGACTGGATGCAAAGGGTGCCGGCGGCCGGCCGAAGAGTCTGTAGGAGCCGGCCGAGCTCGACACCAATCTCACGGTTGTCGGTGCCGATGTAGGTCAGACGCAGATGCTGGTCTTCGGCAAGAAGATCCGAATCCCAGGTGATCACCGGGATACCTGCCTGCGCAGCCCGCCCGAGCACCGAAGCCATCGCCGGCGCGTTCGACGGTGCGATCGCCAGAGCGTCGACGCCGCGCGTGATGAGGTCCTGGACAATCTGAATCTGCTCCGCCTCGGTGGCCTCACCCGGGCCGATGTATTCACAACGGGTGTGCTCGAGCTCGGCCTCGGCCGCTTTGCAGCCGTCGCGCGCCTGGTCGAAGAACGGGTTGTTCATCGCCTTGGGGACGACCGCAATGGTGATCATCTCGGCGCTCTCGGGCTCTCCTCCCTGGCAGCTTGCGAGGAGGAGCACAGAAAGGACAGGGGACGCTAGCGCAACCAGAGCACGGGCCGGCGCAATCAAACAGGGGCGGGCGATCAAATCGAAGCTCTCCTTCTTTCTTTCTCTCTCTCTCGTCTCTGGCGCCGACTCTAGCGCTCCGCCTTCAGGCCTCTTCACCGCGGTGCCGAAAGCGCTCGAGCACCACGGCAAGAATAATGAACCCGCCAACGAAGGCTCCCTGCCAGTAGGGGTCGACGCCGAGCAACAGGAGGGCATTGCGGATGAGTTCGATCAGAGCCGCACCCAGAACCGCACCGAGCGCTCCGCCTTCACCACCCATCAGGTTGGCGCCACCGAGAACCGAAGCCGCGATGACCCGCAGTTCATAGCCCTGGCCGAGGGCATTGGTGACCGCACCCAGCCAACCCACCATCAAGACCGCCGAGACGCCAGCGAGAAAGCTCGACAACACGTAGGCCAGCGTCTTGACCCTCGCGACCGGCACACCGGTGCGCACGGCTGCCTCTTCGTTACCACCGATGGCATAGAGGTAACGACCCCAACGGGTCGCCCGCAAGAGGAACACGACGATGGCAACCGCTGCCACCAGGATCCAGACCGGGTTTGCCAGGCCGAGAGTCGAGCCGCCGCCGAGAGCCAGAAAGCGCTCCTCGTCGGGCCCGAGGTCGTGGAACATACGGTTGTTCGACACCACGAGAGCAAGCGAGCGGGCAATCGAAAGCATGCCGAGAGTGACCACGAAAGGCGACAGTCGCAAATAGGCGATCAAGACTCCGTTGGCCAGCCCACAGAGAAGCGCCACTCCAAGGCCCGCTAGAACACCGGCCTCCATACCGCCACCCGAAGCCAGAACGAGCCCGGTGGTCACACCTGAGAGACCCATCACAGAACCCACCGAAAGGTCGATGCCGGCCGTCAGGATGACCGCGGTCTGCCCGAGCGCCGCGATGGCTACAAAGGCGAAGTTGCGGCTGAGGTTGAAGAGGTTGCCGCCGGTGGCAAAGCTCTCGGTCGAGAACGTCATGAACAACGAAAGCAAAAGAGCCGCCAGCGCGATCCAGAACGGCTGGGTCATGCGGGCGGCCATGGTTGGCCGTGCTATTTCACCACTCAAGGCGAGCCCTCTCCGCGAATCGCACCGGTGATCAAACCGGTGATCTCTTCGGGCGTTGTGCTGGCCGTCTCGAGGTCGGCGACCTTCTCCCCGCGCCTGAGCACCACCAGTCGATCGCAGGTGCTGAACACGTCCGGCATCCGGTGGCTGACCAACAACACCGCCACTCCCCGCTCCTTGAGCCGACGAATGAGCGCCAGCACCTCGGCGACCTGTTTGACGCTGATCGCCGCCGTTGGTTCGTCGAACAAGACGATCCGTGCATCGGCCAGCCGGGTGCGGGCAATGGCCACTGCCTGGCGCTGACCACCCGACAGATTGGCCACCAGATCGTCGGGTCGGGCATCCGAGCCCAGCTCGTCGAGGAGCGTGTGCGCACGGTGACGCATCGCTGCGCGGTCCAGGACCCGGAAAGGACCCACACCGCGCAACGCCTCGCGACCGAGGAAGAGATTCTCCGTGGCGGTCAGATTCGGACACAGCGCCAGGTCCTGGTAGACGACCTCGATGCCAGCGGCGCGTGCGTCGGTCGCTCGACGAAAGCGCTGTTTCTGCCCAGCCAACCGAATTGCGCCGGCCGTCGGCCGAAGATTCCCAGCGACCAGCTTCAGAAGCGTCGACTTGCCCGCGCCGTTGTCACCGAGTAGACCCACCGCCTCGCCCGCGTCGACCGTGAGGTCAACGCCGGCCAGCGCCCGCACGCCACCGAAGTCGCGGTACAGGTCAGAGATTTCGAGCAGGGACACCTCGCCAGCCTACCGCCCTCCTTGGTGGCACCCGGCAGGGCTCGACCCGGTGGGCGGCAGGCGCGATAAGCTTGAGGGAGTACCTGCCCCATGCACTACCGATACGAACGAGGACACCCCATGATCCGCCTCCTCTTGATCGCCAGTCTCTTGCTGCCGGCCGCGACCTCTAGCGCGCTCGCTTCCGAGGGCGACATCCCGCGTACACCCTCCGGCCACCCCGACCTGAGCGGCACCTACAACATCGCCACCCTGACGCCAATGCAGCGGCCGAGAGAGTTCGGCGACAACCTCTACCTGACCCCCGAACAGGCCGAGGCGATCATCGAGGAGGAGCGCGCCCAGATCGCCAAGGGCGCCGCTCCGAGTGACCCCGACCGCGGCGCCCCGAGCGAGGGTGGCGCCGCACCGGTGGGCCTCGACGAGTCACAGCGCGAAAATCTCGGCGCCGGCAACGTCGGCGGCTACAACAACTTCTGGATCGATCGGGGCGACTCGGTGGTCGAGATCGACGGCAAGTTCCGCACCTCGATCATCAGCGAGCCATCCAACGGTCGCTACCCACCGCTCACCCCGGGCGCAATGCAGAAGCTCGCCGGTCTACGCGATCTCTTCCGGCCCAACGACGGTACCGCCTACTGGGCCGACTGGGATCGCCCCGGCCCCTACGACAACATGGAGCAGCGCCCCCTGGCGGAGCGTTGCCTGACGAGCTTCGCCTCCACCGTTCCGGCGAGCCCGGCGCTCTACAACAACTACAAGCGCATCATCCAGACCGAAGACCGTGTGCTGATCCTCAACGAGATGGTCCACGACGCGCGGGTCGTGCGAATGAACGCGGAACACCTTCCCGACGACGTCCGTCTGTGGCTGGGCGACTCGATCGGCTGGTGGGAAGGCGACACCCTGGTGGTCGATACCACCAACTTCCGCGACGAGCCCGGCAGCTTCGGCAGCCTCTCCCCAACCCTGCACGTGGTCGAGCGCTTCACGCGTCGCGACGCGGACTCACTGCTCTACGAGTTCGAGGTCTCCGACCCGGAGCGGTTTCAGACGTCCTACAAGGGCGACTACATCTGGCCGGCCGCCGATGGCCAGGTCTACGAGTATGCCTGCCACGAGGGCAACCATGCGCTCGGTGGCATCATGCGCGGCGCGCGGGTTCTCGAGGCCGACGCCGCGAAGTAGCCGCAGTAGCTCTGCGAGACCGCACCTCGACGCCGGGTCACTCGATGTAGCCGAGAGCGCGAAGTTCATCACGGTCGGCCTCGTCGAGGTCGACCCTTTCGCGCTCACCGCTCGGGGACAACGGCTTACGGTCGCGCAGCAGCGCCTCGTCTGCCAGGCGGTTGATGTCTGGCCGTTGTTCCGCCAGCGAGTTCGACTCGGTGACGTCAATCGACGTCAGGTAAAGCTCGCCTTGCCGCGGCGCAGGAAAACGCAGCCGGTGCCAGAGCTCGCGCCCCTGGTAGTACGTCGACCAGCTCCCAGAGCCGTCGGTGGCGTGTGCAAAGCGAGCTTCGGATACTCCGGCGCGACGGCTCTCTGCGAGCAAACTGGAGAAACCGCGCGTCGCCGCGAGGCCTTCCATGGGCACTCCAGCGAGGGCCGCAAGAGTCGGTGCAAGGCCAACGATCTCTACCAACGTGGGTTCCCGTCGCGATGAAACATCGGGATGGAGAACGAGAAGTGGGACGTGCAGGATCTCGTCGTAGAGCTGGTGATGGTTGAGGCTGCCGTGATCCATGAACTCCTCACCGTGGTCTGACGTGACGACGACCACCGAGTCCTCCAGAACTCCGCGCGCATCGAGCTCGGCGAAGAAGCCTTCGAGCACCGAATCGAGCGAGCGGATCTCGGCGTCGTAGAGCGCCACCAGCCAGCGACGGACGTTGTCTGGGATCTGCCGATCTTCTTCCTGCGCGCGGCGCAGCTCGGGGCCAGTCGGCGGAAAGGCGTCGGGCGGCGCGGGCCCTTCCCAGAACATCTCGAGCCACTCCGGCTCGGGAACGTAGGGAGCGTGCACGGCATAGGTGTGCAGGAAGAGAAAGAAGGGCTCGTCGGCCGCCAGGCCGTCGAGAAAACGCAGGCCACGGTCGAAGGTCTTTTTGACCTGGTTTCGGCCCTGGCGATCGCGCGAATCGAAGTCATCGAAGCCACGCCTGAAACCGTAGCGACCTCGCATGTAGCCACCCTCGGTGTAGCCGGCGGTGCGAAAGCCACCGCGCTTCAAAACCTCGGCGAGAAGCGGTGTGTCTTCGGCCAGCTTCCCGTCGGGCGGAAAGACCCCGTGCTCCCAGGGGAAGAAGCCCGTCAGCATGCTCACGTGGGAGGTCAAGGTACTCGGAAACTGCACCACAGCGCGATCGAACACCACTGCCCGCTCCGCCAGCCGATCGAGAAACGGGCTGGTGTCTCTGCTGTAACCGTAGAGACCGAGGTGGTCGGCACGCAGCGTGTCGAGCGAGATGAGAACCAACCCGCGCACCGGCTCGAGTCGAGCCACGGGTTCGCCACGCGCTGTGGCCTCCGAAACGGCCCCAGGAGGCGCCTCGGCATCGCCAGCGCAGCCACAGATCACGACGCAGATCACGACGCCAAGGGCCAGTGACAGAGCGCCACTAGAACCGGCGGACCGGTACCTGCGCTTGGGTCTAGGAGCTGTCATCAGAGGCCTTTCGGTCGGCAGATCGGAGGGGTCGAGGTCAGAAGTGTCACATGTCCGACCACCCCTTGTCCTCGGTTTCTCAGCCGAGCGGTGAAACATTTCTCCGCCCTTCCGGAAGGAGTTCCAAGAAGCCGACCCAGCAACCATTGCCAAGGATCGACCCATGACCCCCTCATCCACGCCGACCGGGCACGTGCTCCACCCTGGAGCAACGTCGTGAGCATGTGGACGGGCGGGGCGCTCGGGTTCGGCAACTGGATGGCCAGTCTGGGCGGCGCAGGCGATCTCGACGCCACGGACCGGGGTTCCGACCCCAGCGTGGACTCCGGAGGCAGCTTCGGTTTGTTCGGCGACGGCTATCAACGCGCCGAAAGCGGCGGCCTCTTCGACCCTCCTGGTCAGCTCAGCGAGCAAGAGCCAGAAGCGGCCTTCGACCTGGGGCTCGACGAGAGTCGGCTCTTCGACCTTGACCTCGATCAGGGCGGCGACTGGTGGCTGGACGAACCCTCCGACCTCGGCAACGACCCCTGGTGGAGCGCGGGCGACGAGGAAACCGAGTTCGATCTCGGCCTCGACGAGTCGTGGACGAACAGCATCCTCAGCCCCGGCGCGCCCGACGAAGAGCGCCTCTTCGATCTCGGCCTCGAAGACTTCTGGCTCCCCGACTCCTGGCAGTCGTCGGAAGGAGCCGAGCCCGACGACGCCTTCGATCGCCTGGAACCCCTACCAGAGAGCCCCGGCTACACCATGACCGCCAGACCAGGCGACACGCTGTGGGACATGGCGCAGCAACTCGGCGTTGAACTGCGCCTTCTGACCGAGACCAACCCTCACCTGGCGGACGGCAACCTGCGACCGGGCGACAAGGTCATCGTGCCCACCGCGCTCTACATCGACACCACCTCGGTCGTTGGTGCGGACCCACAGCGACTCGCCCAGGAAGATGCTTTCCAACGTCAGCAGCACATCGACCAGGTCACGAGGGCCATCAACAAGACCCTCGACGCCAACCTGTCGATCGGAACGCGCTCGGCCCGGCTCCTTCAGCAGGTTCACGACGCCGGAGCGGGCAACGGCCAAGCGCTCCTCGAAGCGCTGGGCCCCGAGGGTCAAGATCGGTTGATGCGGGCGTTTCGTGCCGCCGACCGCGACCTCGTGCAGGAACGCATTCATGCCCTCGACGGTGGAACGATCGACTTCACCGAACCGGCCGTCGAACAACTCTTCTACGGCCTCTTCGAAGGTCTCACTGAGGGAGCAGTCGACTCCGTCGAGTTCGCCAAGGCACTCTTTCGCGGCCGCACCTACAAGGAACTCGGCGCCTTCGGCTGGAAGGTCTTCCAGGCAACGAACCCCGCCGTTCGCACCCTGAATCCCGAAGCCCACTACGCCGCCCAGGCCGACCTACTCCTCATGGCCGACGGCGCCTGGTCGGCCTTTCGCGACCAATGGAAAGAGGCCAGGGAGACGGGCACCGAGACTCGCTTCATCGCCGAGATAGCCGGCAAAGGGACCTTCGAGCTCCTCCTCACCCGCGGAGCCGGTGCAGCCGCAGCAGGCACAAAGCGGACGATCGAAATCGGCCTCGGCGCCGGCCTCCCGCCGCGCCTCGCCACCAGGCTCGGCCAGACCGCAGCTCTGCTCGACGACGCCCAGGTCGAACGGCTCGGTGAGATCCTCGAGAACGCCACCCCGGAAGACATCGCGCGCATGAAGAACGGCGACTTGACCGAGGCCCTGGCCGTCAACCCGGACATTCTCGAAGCCTGGTCGGAAGTCCTCATCGCACAGGGACTTCGCCACTCCACCAACGCCTCGACCTGGGCCGCAATGGTCGAAGGCCTACAGCGCTCCGGGACCGGCTCGAGGCTCGGCACCCCGGAGACCCGCCACCAGGTCGACGCCTACCGCAACGGCAGGATGGTCGCGGATCTGGCGACAATGGCGACCAAGAACCCCAACGCCCGCACGATCGTGCTCGGCAAGTTCAACGAAGGCGGCGTCTCCTACGCGCAAGTCGCGAGAGATCTCGAACTGACCTACTTCGAGCTCGACCCCTGGACCCGGGTCGCTGGTAGTTTGGGAGACGACGCGATGTGGGAGATCAACAAGGCTTTTCTCAAACAGCAGCTTGCTCAGGGGAAGGGCATTGTCTTGACGCACGACCCCTGGAAAGCGACCGGCTACTTCAAACGGGAGGTAAGACACCTACTGAGGGCCGGCTACACGTTCACCAGAGTTGGATCCGAATGGAGGGCCGTCAGATGACCAACGAGGACCTGGAAGCCGCTCTCAAGCGGGCCGATGCGGCTGACCGACATGACTACCGCGGCCTTCGCGAAGTCACGGACAACGTTCACCAGAGCTTCAAAGGACGAGGCGGCTTCTTCAAGATCAACCCTTTCGTCCATGAAGACGATGAATTCCATGTCTTCGTCTTCTTCAACCTCGACCGCAACATCGAGGCCGCACACGAAAGCGGCCTGCTCGCCGAAATCGAAGACGCAATCTACGAAGAGCTCGAGAAAGTCGGTCGCGGGACACGTGACGAGATCTCGGTCCAACTCGAAGTCGACTCGGACGAGAACGTCCAACGGAACTACAACGGCTCCTACTTCAATCGTCTACGCTAGCGCTCACCCAGCGGGAGCGTCTGGTCGATCTCGAACTCGACGATCTCGACGAGAAGACCACCGCCCCAACCGGCCCCACCCCAATCGCCTACGCCACCCTCAGCCGCGGCCGATGTTCTCAGAAGGCCGAAAGAGCGGAGTCACCCAGTTCAGACCACGGTAGTCGGGCAAAAACCCGCCCTTCTCAAAAACTACCGCGTGCACTGACTCACCTGCCGGCTGGCCATCGATCTTCTCGAGCAGCATCGAACGGCGACGGCCGCGACGGGCGAGCTCCGGCAAGGCTTCGACGGCCGCGAGGGCGCGAGCACCGCCTCGGTCTTCGGCGAAGGACTTGAAGGTCACGACCGAGCGGCCGCTCTTCTCCAGGAAGAGGAAGGGGAGGCCGGCAACGCTAATCACCCAGGCACCGGCGACGCGCCGGGGTCGCGGCCCAGAGTCCAAGCTCTTCGGCGGCCAGGGCAGGAGGGAGCCCCACGCGTTCGCTGGATCGACACTGGCGACGGTCTGGACGGGAATGTCGTCTTCCGGGCCAAAGGCCGGGGCGTCCTCGCTGCGCGCGGCACGCAGGCGGTCGACGGCGCCGGGCAGCGCGTACTGACGACCCGAAAGGCCCTCCACGAACCAGCCGCGGCGAATGCGCCCGGCATCTTCCATGGCCTGCAGCACAGGAACGATTGCGGCGAAGCCACCGGGGATGCCTTCGTAGAGGGCGGCCTCGCGGCTGACCACGCCATAGCGCTCGAGCAACATGACGACGATGGCGTGAGCGCGCTCGGTGTCGGTCACCCGCTCGTCGGCGAGCTCCGAGACCAGCGACCAGCGCCCGCCCGCGACTTTTGCATTCCTTCGGGCGCGCCGGCGAACCGGGACCGCACCGATCTCACCCGTCTTCGGGTTCCACCGGGGCATGGGGGGCGAGCGATCGACGCCCACGGCACGCTTCCAACGCAAAGCGAGACTGGAGAGGGGCAGGAAGGTGTCGTTGGTGATCTCGCCCGCCCAGACGAGATCCCAAAGGGCATCCTCCAGGTCGCTGGCGACGGCCCCGGCTGGCTCAGCGAGCTTCTCGAGCTCGACGGTAAACGCCGGCCCGCGGCTTCGGAGCCGTTCGAGAATCGCTTGCCGAAGCCGGCTCTCTACAGCGTCAACGCTCAGAGCGGCATCGCCTGCGCCGTCGCCTTCTTCTCCCTCATCGACCGCCCGTTTGGCCAGCAACTCGGCGACGCGATCGCGCCGATAGAGCGCAACCTTGCCGTCTTTGGTACCCAACGCGCCACACCCCACCCAGACGATCTCGCCGCTCGCCGCCATCATGTCGAGCATCTCGGGCCGAAAGTCCAGAACCCGCTCGGGCAGAACGATCTCCGACAGGCTCGACCAGGGAATCGGCAGCCCTTCGAGCTGCGCAATGACCTCCTCGAGACGGGCGGTGCCCATGCTGCGACGGCGCTCACCATCGGCCTGGGCACCCCGGACTCCCTGCCAGGCTGGCAGGAACCGGCCCATCGCCTCGGCATCGACCGGCGCAATCTCACGACGAAGACCTGCCAGGGTTCGCCGACGGATCCGCCTGAGCACTTCCGGGTCGCACCACTCGGGCCGCGAGCCCCCCGGCAGAATGTCGCCGCGTTCGAGGCGACCGGCTTCCTGGAGCGACCGGAGAATCGGCTCGACGACGGCGGGCAACAGCCCCAACCGCTCCGCCAGCGCCTCGGTGTAGAAGGGACCGTGACAGCGCGCGTAACGGCGGACGAGATCTTCGAGCGGAGTCTCGTTGACCTCGAGGAGCGTCTCGGGCAACCCGCCCGGGAGTCGCACACCAAGTGCATCGCGATAGCGCGAAGCATCTTCGGCGGCGATCCAGCGTTCCTCTCCGGCGACCGCCACCTGGACCGCCCGGCGCTCTTCGGCCAGCCGCGCCAACCACTCTTCGAAAGCCGGCGGTGTCAACTCGGGATCTGGGGTTGCGTCCCGACGTTCCTTCTCGAACCCTACCCGGTCGGCGATCTCACCGATCGAGAGATCACCGACCCGCCGCAGAAGATCGTGCAGCTCGTCGGCGTTGCGCGCCCGACGCTCGGAGGCAAGCCCCTGCATTTCAAGGTACACGTCGCGCACGATGCCTTCGTCGAGCAACCGGCGCAGCTCGTCCTGCCCAAGGAGTTCTCGGAGCAGAGAGCGGTCGAGCGTCAGGGCCTGTGCCCGACGCTCGGCGAGGGGCGAATCCTGCTCGTAGAGGAAGTTCGCCACGAAGGCGAAGACCAGGGAGCGCGCAAACGGCGAAGCGCTCGGCGTCTCGACGTCGTGCACCTTCACCTTGCGATCACGGACGTGGATCAAGAGGTCTTCGAGGGCCGGCAGATCGAAAATGTCCTGCAGGCAATGGCGGTAGGTCTCGAGGACGATCGGGAAGCTCGGATAGCGCTTGACCACCGCCAACAGGTTCTTGGCCCGCAGGCGCTGCAGCCAGAGCGCCGTGCGCTTACCCGGGCGATTGCGCGGCAAGAGAAGCGCGCGGGCGGCGTTCTCGCGAAACACTGAGGCAAAGAGCGCACTCGAACCGACCTGCTCCACCACCAGATCTTCGAGGTCTTCGGGAGCAGGAAACAGATCGGCCGTATCGGGCAGGTCGTCGCTGTCGGCAAAGCGCAAGACGATGCCGTCGTCGGTGTACATGGTCTGGACGTCGTAGCCCGCTTTCCCACCCAGCAGATGCTCGATCGCCATGGCCCACGGGGCGTGCACACGGTTGCCGAACGGAGTCAGGATCGAGATCCGCCAGTCGCCGAGCTGGTCGCGGAACCGTTCGACGGTGATCGACCGGTCGGTGGGCAACGCGCCCGTCCACGCCTTCTGCTCGAAGATGTAGGCGAGAAGGTTCTCGCGGGCGTACTCGTCGAGGGGCGTTCTGGCCTCGAGATGCGACCGCGCTCGCGCCTCGGTCAACCCTCCCATCTCGCGCAGAAAAGACCCCAGGGCGCGCCCGAGCTCGATCGGGCGACCGGGTCCTTCACCGTGCCAGAAGGGCATCCGACCTGGTTCGCCAGGTGCCGGCTGCACGACGACGCGATCGCGGGTGATGTCGATGATGCGCCAAGTGCTGGCGCCGAGAATAAACGTGTTGCCCTTGCGACTCTCGTGCACCATCTCTTCGTCGAGCTCGCCAACCCGCGGGCCTTCGGCACCTACATGCACACCGTAGAGGCCACGATCTGGAATCGTGCCGGCGTTCAAGCGCGTCAACATCGGTGCACCCTTGCGCGCGCTGAGAACGTCGCGACCGCGATCCCAGGAGATGCGCGGCCGCAGCTCGCCGAACTCTTCAGAGGGATAGCGCCCGCTCAACATGTCGAGCACGGCGGTGAAGGCATCACCGGTCAAGTCTCGATAGGGCCACGAACGACGCACCAGCGCCAGCACCTCGCCAACCTCGCGCGGCCGGTCGACGCACATCGCCACCACCTGCTGCGCCAGCACATCGAGGGCATTGGTCGGCACCCGCAGGGGTTCGATCTCACCCGCCAGCATCGATTGGGCGGTGACCGTGGCCTCGAGCAGGTCGCCGCGAAACTTGGGAAACAGCACCCCGCGGCTGATCTCACCGACCGAGTGCCCTGCCCGCCCAACGCGCTGCAACCCACTGGCCACCGAACCCGGTGATTCGACGAGCACGACCAGGTCGACCGCCCCCATGTCGATGCCGAGCTCGAGCGAGCTGGTGGCGACGATGGCGCGCAGCTTGCCGCTCTTGAGGCCGTCTTCCATCTCGGCGCGTTTGGCGTGCGACACACTGCCATGGTGGGCGCGAATCGGATCGCCACCCTCGGGCTCGGGTTCACCGTTTTCCTGGCGTCGCTCGCGCCACTGGTCGTTGAGTCGTTGCGCCAGGCGTTCGCAGAGACCGCGACTGTTGGTGAAGATGATCGTTGAGCGGTGCTCGAGGATGAGGTCGAGCAACGGCGGGTAGATCGTTGGCCAGATGCCCTGCTCGCGCGGCGCTTCGGAATCGGCGATCTCCTCGGCGAGCAGCGACCCACCAACGACCTGTCGCTGCCCGTCGCCGCCCTTGCCCGCAGGAGCGGCGGGTGGATTCTCCATGTCGGCAACCGGCACACGGATCTCGAGCTCAATGTGCGGGCGTTCCGAGGCGTCGACAACCGACACCTCCCGGTCGCCACCCAACATGCGCGCCGCGGTCTCGGCCGGGTGAACCGTCGCCGAGAGGCCAATGCGTTGCGGTTCGGGCCGCTCCTCGTCGGCTCCATCGGGATCGACCGTCGTGACCACCTCAGAAAGGCGCTCGAGCGACAGCGCCAGGTGCACGCCGCGCTTGCTCGGCGCAATCGAATGAATCTCGTCGACGATCACCGTATGCACACTCGCCAGGGTCAGAGCCGCGCGCGAGCCCAATAGTAGGTACAGCGACTCTGGCGTGGTGACCAGGATCTCGCCTGGATCTCGCACCTGCCGGCGACGATCCTTGGGCGGCGTGTCACCGGTACGCACATCGACCCGCGGCCGGTACACATCGAGCCCGAGCCGATCGGCGGCGTACCCAATACCGATGAGCGGCGCCCGCAGGTTGCGTTCGATGTCGTAGACCAGCGCCTTGAGCGGCGACACGTAGAGCACCCGCACGCCCGCCGGGGCGGCGGGATCGAGCCGCATGACCTGGTCGATACCCCACAGGAAAGCCGCCAAGGTCTTGCCGCTTCCCGTCGGGGCGATCAAAAGCGAGTTCTCACCCGCCACCAGGCGCGGCCAGCCCTCGGCCTGGACTCGCGTGGGCTCCTTGAAGGTTGCTTCGAACCAGGCCCTGGTTGGCGCCGAGAACAGGTCGAGGGCTCCAGGTGGTCGTGGCGAGGGCATCCCTCGATCGTAGTCGATACGGAGACTCCGTAGGTTCGAGGGGTGCTCTACCGGGCCACAACCGCGCTGCAACGCAATACACTCGGAAGACCACGCGGGGCGACCACCCTCTAGCCCCCTCCACATGCCAAAGGAGATCTCATGGAGCTTGCACCTGTCATCCAGATCAGCGACGACGTTCCGGTCCGTTCGAAGGTCGAGGAACTGGTCGAGGCGCGCGCCAGCCGCCTCGACCGCTTCCACGCTCGCATCACCAGCTGCGACGTTCTGGTCGAGTTACACAGCAAGCACCACTCCGCCAAGCACCCCCTGCGCGTGCGCATCGTCTGCAAGGTGCCGCCCGGTCAAGAACTGATTGTCGACCGGCCGCCCGAGGCCCACGACGCCCACACCCCCAACGACACGGTCATCCGCCACGCCTTCCAGGCCATGGAACGACAGCTGCGGGACCTCTCCGACAAGCAGCACGACCACGACGGTGCCGATCGCGGCGCCGCTCTCCAAACGGAGTAGGCCGACAACCAGAGCGACTGAGTGAAGGACCCCAGGTTCTATCTGCGGCCAGTCTTCGCGGTCGCCGATCTCGAGGCAAGCCTCGCCTACTACTGCCAGGCGCTGGGTTTCGGCCGCGACTGGCAGTTCCCAGCCAGCAAACCCTTCATCGCCCAGATCAACCGCGACGATCTGGACCTCATCCTGGACGCGGGCAGTGTGATTCCACGCGCGGCCAACCCTTCGGTTCTCTCGCTCACCCTCCATCAGGGCGAAGAGCTCGACGGCAATCTGCTGGTCTTCTGGGGGCAGGGAACCTGAGGGTGTTACGAGCCGTTGGTGATTAGTAGGTGTCCGGAAAGACATACACCTACCGTCTAGAATGACTTCCAGCTGCGCTCTCGTAAACCGCGGAGAACGCCGCAACCGTAGAGGTTTCGGCGCTCCCCGGTTGGTACGTTTCTCGCTCTCTCCTTGAGGGTCCTTCGTCGCCTCAGCGTGAAACGAACCCCCAAGGAGTGACCCCATGCGCACCGATTACGATCGCCGCGTGCCTCGAGTTCAAAAGAGGCCGAGCATCATGGCGCTGCTAGCAGCCCTATTGGTTGCACTCTCAGCCGGCCCACTTGCAGTCCCGCTTGCCGGCCAGACACAAGAGCCATCCCAGAGCACCGACTGGGAATCGCCGACTTTCTTCATCGAGAGCATTCGCATCGACGGCTTGCGCCATGCGCGTCCCGGCCCGATCCTCGCTGAACTTCGACTGAACGAAGGTGCGACCTACAGCGAGAACGAGCTCCGCCAGGCGACCTATCGCGCTCAGCGTCTGCCCTTTGTGTTGACGGCCGACCTGCGACTCGAAAAGGGCAGCGAGCGTGAGCGTTTCGTTCTGGTCGTTGGGGTGGATGAGACCAGCCGCTTCTTCCTGGTCGACGACCTGAGCTATCGCTACCGAGAGGGACAGACCTTCGAATTCACGACCGTCGACCCAGACGGCCGACTTGTCACAGAGTCGCAACGCGTTCCGGGAGACTACGAGACGGTTGGCGCCGAACCCACCGGCGGCGCCCGCCTCTTCCTAGGCCGAAACGGCATGGCGTTCGCCACCGTCAGCCCGCTGGGCGTCAGTGTCGGCTATACCCAGTACAACCTGTTCGGCACGCGCGGGTTCGCCACAGTTGCGGTGCGCGAGTCAACGAAGGACGGCGGCGTCGTTCGCGAAGACGACGAAACCGGGTTCGCTAAATCGACCAACCGCGAGTTCTCACTCGCAGCCGGGTTTCCCATCGGTCGCAACCAGTCTTTGCAGTTCACTCTCTCGGCCGACGAGGACAACGACGACGTGGTCCTGAACCAAGAAAGCACGGGTGCAGAGCTACGTTGGTTCCACGACACGACCGACGATCCCTTCTTTCCTACCAACGGCTGGCGCGTCACCTCTGGAGCCGCACTGCTCGAAGGAGAGTTCTCGTTTCTCATCGCCAACGACTCCATCGTCTCGAAGGCGGACGAAACTGCGTTGTTCGCATCGGGCCTGCGCTACTTCCCGGTTGGCGAACGCTCGACGCTGTGGGCGGGTGCCGGCTATCGAGCGAATCGGGCCGACATCACCCAGACGCGGACATTCGGTGGGCCTCCTTTCGAGTCCGGTACCCTGACCCGAGACTCCACGATCGAGCGGGGACGCGCCAGCGCCTCGTTGGGTTGGGGCCGCCCGCTGTTTGAACGGCGCTCGGGAAGAAAGTTCGAGCTCCGGCTCGAGACCGCGGTCGAGGGCGCCTGGTTCGACGAAGACGTTGAGTCGTCGTTTGACGTATTCCGCCCCGGCATCGAGCTCGACTCTGAAGTCGAGCTCAGCATCGCGCTGGCGTTTCGCAATCGCTGGTCGGTGCTGCGAGTGGGCGTTGGCTACATCGACCAGGACTACAACTGATGAAGGTCCTGGCCAGCCTCTCGGCGAGCGCGGCGATCCTCGTCGCTTCACTGGGTCCCGTAGCTGCCGAAGAAGCGACCTATGACCCGACGGCTCGGCACGTCGCGATCACGCAACTTCCCAATCCCTTCCTCGACCAGTCCTTCGTTGACAATCTCACCAGCGGCCTCAGCACCATGGTCGTCGCCAGTGCTGAATCGAAGATCGGCTCCGGAGATAGAGCCACCGAAGGTCGCCTGCGCATTCGCTACGACCTCTGGGACGAGCTCTTCATCGTCGACAGTGTGGGCTTCGGAGACAACGGCAATCGGCGCTTCGAAGACCAGAGGGAGCTCGAAGACTGGTGGCGCAAGAGATCGCTCAGCCTCGGCCCACTGGAACGTCCGCCACGCACTGTGCGGGTGCGCCTGGTTGTCCTGCCGTTCAGTGCCAGCGAAGGCAACGACGCCCGGCTCTGGTTTTCGCGCTCTGTTCGGCGTGCGGGGACGAACGTCGGACGCTCTTCAGAAGAACTCGGCACACTCCTAGAACGCGTGATGGCGACCGCCATTCGTCGGCAGCGGCTGTTGACCTTCGATCGAACGGTCACCGTCACCGGAACATCCGATTCGAGGTAGACACACGTGACCCCGCCCTCCATCTCTTCGAAGTTGCCCGCCCCAACACGGATCGCCATCGCCGTGGCGCTTGTCATGATCATGGCAACCGGCTGGTTTCTCAGCCGCCAGCTCGGTTCGACCTGGCTCCTCCTTGGGGCCCATCCCGAGGTCCTCAGAGAGCTCGAACAGTCTCTGGCTGAGCAGCGCGAGCTGGCAGTGCTTCAACCCGAGCGCGCTACCGCCATTCGCGAGCAGTTCGACGAGCGCCAGAAACTAGTACAGCGGCTGCGCATTCTCGAACTCAACCGCGAGCGCCTGGTGCGCGTGGTGGGGGGCTTCGTCGTTCTCTTGATGGCTGTCGTCGCGACGGTTGGAGCCGCGCTGGCGTGGGTGTTTCGACGCCTCACCCACCGTCGGCTCGAGCAGTTGCGGCGCGGGCTCGAAGACCTGTCAGCGGGCGAGGGTGCGGTGCGCGTCGTTGACGAAGGAGGCGGGGTGATCGGCGTGATCGCAGCGATGATCGAGGAGGTTTCGAGAACCGTCGGCGAGCAGCGCCGCCGGCTCCAGGAACTCGACGCGCTGCGCTCCTGGCGTCGTGGCAGTCGGCGCCTTGGGCATGAGATGCGCACGCCGCTGACGGCCATCCGGCTCGATCTCCAGCGGCTCGGCGACCACTTCGACGAGACCGACGCCCACCCAACTGCACCAGCGGATCCAAAGAGCCCCGCGGCAACCTACGATCGAGTCGTCCGCGATTTCGATGCTCTACGTGACCTGGTTGGGCGCATCACCAGCTCGGCGCGCCTGCCGGAACCGAAGCTCGCCCGCCTCGATCTCGAGAGGCTCGCCCGAGAGTTCACGGTGGCCTTCAAGAACGCCTGGCCACGGCTCGAGCTGGCGGTCGAGGCCAGAAGCGACGTGCCCGAGGTCTCTGGCGACGCCGAGCTTCTGCGCCAGATACTCGTCAACCTGGTTTCGAACACCGATGAAGCACTGGAGCGGGAACCGCATGGGCGCGAGCGACGTGGCCAGGTGCGGTTCGTCGTTGGCCGTGACCGAGATACTGCTTTCCTCGACGTGATCGACGACGGGCCAGGAGTGAGTAGCGAGCTTCGCTCCGAGATCTTCAGGCCCTATGTGTCGGGCGCACGATACGTGGGCACCATGGAGGACACAAGACCAGCAAACAAACCTTCTGAGTCGGACCGAAAGAACGGCGACGCGCGTCTCGGCCTCGGGCTCGCGATCTCGCGCATGATCGCCCTCGAACAGCGCGGCACCCTCGAGTACCGAGCACCCGAGAAAGGCACAGGTGGTGCCACCTTCCGGCTCTCGCTCCCCCTCGCCACCTCGCCGGCCACGAAAGAATCGGCGGCATGACACGCATCCTGATCGTCGAAGACGACCCGCGGCTCCTGGCAACAATCGAGCTCCAACTGTCCGAGGCAGGTTTCGAGACGCTCCGTTGCGTCGAAGCCGGAAGCGCCCGCGCCGCCTGCACGCAGCCAGCCAGGCCGGATCTGCTCCTGGTGGACGTCCGGCTACCTGGCAAGAGTGGTATCGACCTGATCGAAGACCTGAAAGGCGATGGCCACCTGCCGCCGACGATCGTCATGTCAGGCGAGGCAACCATGAAGGAGACGGTGCGCGCGCTCAGACTCGGGGTCGTCGACTTCATCGAGAAGCCGTTCTCGCGCGAACGCTTGATTCGCTCGATCGAGCTCGCCCTCGAGCTCAGCGGCCTGCGTCGCCAGGTCCGCACCTACGAAGACGACCCGCTCGCAGCCATCCTGGGCGATTCGCCGCCCATGCACGACCTCAAGCAGAAGATCGAGCGCGCAGCGATTTCCAATGCCCGAGTCTTGATTCATGGCGAAAGCGGAACCGGTAAGGAACTGGTCGCCGAAGCTCTTCATCGGCTGAGCCGAAGGAGCGGTGCCCCCTTCGTTCGCCTCAACTGCGGTGCACTCGCCCGCAACCTGATCGAAGACGAACTCTTCGGACACGCTGTCGGCGCCTTCACCGACGCCAAGAACGAACGGCCTGGCGTCTTCGAGGTGGCAGATGGCGGCACGCTGTTTCTCGACGAGATCGGTGACCTCGAGGAGGCAGTGCAGTCTCGTCTGCTGCGCGTACTCGAAGACGGGAAGGTGCGCCGCCTGGGCGAAACGCGCGAGCGCCGCGTCGATGTACGCGTCATCTCAGCGACCCATCGGCCACTCGGCGCCGAGTCCTTCCGGCAAGACCTGTACTTCCGCCTTGCCGAGCTCCGCATCGAAGTGCCGCCGCTGTGCGAACGCGGCGCCGACATCGAACTGCTCTTTCGCACCTTCCTCGACCAGGCCTGCCAGCGCGAAAAGAGCAGGCGGCGCACCGTCGCTCCCGAGCTCCTCGAGCGGCTGCTCGAGCACTCCTGGCCTGGCAACGTACGCGAGCTCAAAAACGTCTGTCATCACCTGGCGGTCTTCGGCGGCGAGACTCTGCGGCTCGACGACCTGCCGACTTCGCTTTCGCAAACAGGTGGTAGGGAGTCCCAGGTATCAGGCCTCCTCCGAACGGCCGAGTTGCCCCCGGACCTGTCGCTTAAGGAACTCAAGCGCCAGTCGGAGAGGGAGTTTCTCGAGGCTGTGCTGAGACGGTTCAGCTGGAATTTCACCCGCGCCGCCGAAGCGATGCAGATTCAGCGCACCCATCTCCACGAGCGGGCGCGGGTTCTCGGTCTTTCACGTCCCGAAAAGAGCTGAGGTCTCCTGGGCGCGGCCCGGCAGGGGGGCGGGAGAGGGCTCTGTGCTAGAATTTTGGGATGTCAAAAACTCTTGCCTGGCGGGCCCGATCTGCCGTAGTCGGCCTCGCTACAGTTCTCCTCCTCGCTGGCTGTCAGGGCTCTTTTGAGCCCTCAGACTCCCCCGCGCCCGCTGGGAAACTCAACATCGTCGCCACCACCGGGATGATCGCCGATGCCGCCCTTCGCATCGCCGGTGACCATGCCACCGTCACTGCGCTCATGGGGCCAGGGATCGACCCGCATCTCTACAAGGCCAGCGAAAGCGACGTGCGCCGATTGTCGGAGGCCGACCTGATCCTCTATCAGGGCCTCTACCTCGAGGGGCGGATGGCCGACATCCTCAACAAGATGTCGCGCACCAGACCGGTCCTGGCGGTCGGTGAGACGATCCCCGAAGAGGAGCTTTTGCCCTGGACTCTGGGGGGCAAAGAACATGACCCTCACTTGTGGTTCGACGTGCGGCTGTGGTCACGCATTCTGGCTCCGATCGCCGCCGAGCTCAGCGCTTTGCGACCTGAAGAGGCAGCGACCTTCGAGGCCAACGCCCTTGCATACCAGCAGGAGCTCACCGAGCTCGACGCGTGGGCCGAATCCCGCTTCAACGAGCTGCCCCGAGAGCGGCGCATCCTGGTCACCGCCCATGACGCGTTCGGCTACATGGGTCGCCGCTACGATCTCGAGGTCGTTGGCATCCAGGGTGTATCGACAGTGGCCGAAGCAGGCCTCGACGACCTCGAGCGTGTGATCGAACTGGTGGTCGAGAAGAAGGTACCGGCCGTTTTCGTCGAGTCGAGCGTCTCGCCACGCTCCATTGAAGCGCTGCAGAAGGGCGCAGAGAAGCTCGGCCACTCAGTCGCGATTGGCGCGCAGCTCTTCTCGGATGCACTGGGCCCGGCCGACGGTCCGGCGGGGAACTACCCCGGCATGGTGCGCACCAACGTCTCAAACATCGTCGGAGCGCTCGGGAACGACGGCGCTGAGGGCGGCTCATGACTGTTCTCGACAAATCGAAGGCAGACAGTACGGCCTCAAACAGCACGGACTCAGGTGCACTCCCCGCGATCGAAGTCCACGACCTGACCGTCGCGTACCACACGCAACCGGTTCTCTGGGACGTCGACCTGGCGTTGCCCGAGGGCAAGCTGATCGCGGTCGTCGGGCCGAACGGTGCCGGCAAGAGCACCCTTTTAAAGGCGATCCTCGGCCTGGTTGAACCGATCACGGGTTGGGTCAAGGTTTTTGGCGAACCCTACGAAGATCGTCGCTCCTGGGTTGGCTACGTGCCGCAACGTGAGAGCGTCGACTGGGACTTCCCCACCAACGCGCTCGATGTCGTGGCGATGGGTCTCTACGGCAACCTCGGTTGGTTCAAGCGCCCCGGGCGTCGCCACAAGGAGTTGGCGCTCGAGTGCCTCGACAAGGTCGGCATGCGCGACTACGCCGGCCGGCAGATCAGCCAGCTCTCGGGCGGCCAGCAGCAGCGGGTCTTCCTGGCGCGTGCTCTGGCGCAGGATGCGCGCCTCTACTTGATGGATGAACCCTTCGCCGGTGTCGACGCAACCACCGAGCGCGCGATCCTCGGCCTCCTGCAACAACTGCGCTCCGAGGGCCGCACGGTGATTGCCGTGCACCACGATCTGCAAACCGTAGCCGAGTACTTCGACTACGTCGTGTTGCTCAACATGCGACTCGTCGCTTCGGGCCCGATCTCTGAGACCTTCAACAACGAGAACCTGCAGCGCACCTACGGCGGGCGTTTGACCGTCCTCACCCAGGCCACTGAAGCGATCATGGAAGCCGGCGCGGCCAAACCTGGCCTACAAAGGCGCTAACCACCCTTGGCCCGGGCGTCTCCTCCGTGTTTGAACTCTCCTTCACCGCGCGCAACGTTCTGATTGGCGCCAGCCTGCTTGGTGCAACCAGCGGGTTGGTGGGTTGCTTTGCACTCTTGAGGCGCCAGAGCCTGCTCGGAGACGCACTGGCGCACACGGCGCTGCCGGGAGTGTGTATCGCCTTTCTCTTGACCCAGACCAAAGCGTCACTGCCTCTCCTTCTGGGCGCCGCCGTCGCCGGTGTGCTCGGCGCGATCATCATCAGCTCGTTGTCGCGTCTCGAGCGGGTGACCGAGGACTCGGCCATCGGAATCATCCTGTCGGTGTTCTTCGGTTTCGGCATCGTTCTGTTGACGATCATTCAGCGCCTGCCGAGCGGCAACCAGAGCGGGCTCGACAAGTACCTGTTCGGCCAGGCCGCCACCCTGGTTCCCAAAGACCTGGTGATCCTGGCGGGCGTCTCACTCACCGTGCTCGCGCTCACCGTCATCTTCTTCAAAGAGCTCAAGATGCTCGCCTTCGACCGCGACTTCGGCGAGAGCCTCGGCTTTCGCATGCGGGGCCTCGAGCTCTTGCAGATCGTGATGTTGGTGCTGGTCGTGGTGGTGGGGCTTCAGATGGTCGGCGTGGTCTTGATTGTGGCCGCACTCATCACTCCGGCTGCGGCGGCCCGCCAATGGACCGACCGGCTGGCCGTCATGCTTCTGATTGCCGCGGGCATCGGCGCGATCTCAGGGTCGATCGGAGCGATGGTCTCGGCCCAGGTCTCGAAAGTCCCCACCGGGCCAGTCATCGTCCTGGTCGCCAGCGCCTTTCTGATCGTCTCGCTCCTGCTCGCGCCGCGGCGCGGTCTGGTCTGGGCCTGGCTGCGCCAACGACGGGTGTCTCGGCGCATCCAACGCGAGAACCTGCTCAAGGATCTCTGGCTGTGGTGCGAACGCGCCAACGCTGACACCGACGCCCGGGTGCCCTGGTCGTACCTGCGCGGCGGCCGCGGCCAGACGGGTCGGCGCATCGACCGCATCGCCCGAGGCCTGGCGCGCGACGATCACGTCGAAACCGACGCGCGCAGCGTGTGGCTGACGGCCAGCGGTGCCGAACATGCACAGCAGCTGGTCCGCAAGCATCGCTTGTGGGAGCTCTATCTGACCCGCCGTCTCGAGCTGGCCAGCGACCACGTCCACCGCGACGCCGACGCCATGGAACACACCCTCACCGACGAAGCTGTGGCGCGCATCGAAGAACTCCTCGACTACCCAACCCACGACCCACACGGGCAGATCATTCCGCAGGCCGACAAAAAGAGCGCGCTGGAGCAAACGGCATGAGCCCGATGTTGGTCATTCTGTTGGTCGGCTCGCTGGTCGGAGCGTCGTGCGCTCTCGTGGGCACGTTTCTCGTCTTGCGGCGCATGGCCTTGATCGGCGATGCGATCAGCCACGCGGTGCTCCCCGGTATCGCCATCGCTTTCTTGATGACCGGCAGCCGCAACCCCATCCCGATGGTCCTCGGCGCCGGCGTGCTCGGCGTCCTCACCGTATTTCTCGTCGAGCTCGCGCACCGCACGCGCCTGCTCAAACAGGACGCGTCGATTGGCGTGGTGTTCCCGGCCCTGTTCTCGATCGGAGTAATCATCATCAGCCGCTACGCCGGCACGGTCGACCTCGATCTCGACTGCGTTCTACACGGCGAGATCGCCTACTCACCCTGGGACTTGCTCTACGTCGGCGAACAGTCCATCGGACCACAGGCTCTGTGGGTCAACGGCTCGGTGTTCTTGTTCAACCTCGCCCTGGTGCTCATCTTCTACAAAGAGCTCAAGCTTTCGACCTTTGACTCCGCCCTCGCCGCTTCGCTTGGCTTTGCACCGGTCCTCATCCACTACGCCCTGATGGCCGCGGTGTCGATGACCGTCGTCGCGGCCTTTGAATCGGTCGGTGCAGTCCTGGTGGTGGCGATGTTGGTGGTGCCACCGGCGGCCGCCTGGCTGCTCACCGACCGCCTGAGCCATATGCTGATCGCGTCGGTCTCACTCGGCGTGTTGTCGGCCGTTGGCGGCTACTTCGGCGCCCGTCTGGTCGACGCCTCGATCGCCGGCATGATGGCGACCTGTGCCGGGCTGCTCTTTTTGGCAGCTTTCCTGTTGTCCCCGCGTCGTGGCTTGCTGGCTCGCACGCTGCGCAACCGTCGGCTCGGGCAGGCGATGTCGGAGCAGCTCTTGCTGCTCCATCTAGGAAGTGGCGAGCGGGCCCTACCGCTGAGCGAGGTGCGGCGCCGCTTTACCTGGGGCACCGGCCGTTTGAACGCCGTGGTGGCCGGCCTCGAAGAACGAGGTTGGTTGACCCAAAGCCCTGATGGGCTTCGACTTACGGCGACGGGTGAAGCCGCCCTCGAGGAGGCCGGCCAGGGCCCCCTCCGCCATCGCTAGCCGAAGGGGGCTTGGCCCAGCCGAGGTCCGAGGAACGTTAGCCGCTGAGCGAGCTGACGATCGAGCGAGCGGTGTCGCCCAGGGTCGCACCGGGAGCCTCAGTGCAGAGATCCGTCAGCATGACGCGAATGGAATCGTCGTTCGAGCCGTCGGCTGCGACTTCGACGCCAGCCGCCTGGAGACCATCGACAACCGCGCCCAGCACGTGGTCGACTGCCTCGGTGGCTTCGGCGGCACCGGCCTCCGCCAGCATGTTGTAGCGCTCGCACGACATGGCACCGATATCGACCGCTGCTGGTGTAGCCGCGGGTGCGGGCGCCGGTGCCGGTTCTGCAGGTGCCGGTTCGGGGGCCTTCTTGCAGCCTACGAGACCTAGAAGCAGCACGGTTGCCAGCAGGGACAGACCGGGGGTGCGAAACCTCGAGTTCTGGTTCTTCATTCGACTCTCCAGATTGTCAGTTGGGGTGAACCCATCCACCTTAGCGTGTGTGTCACGTCCGGTGCTACGACGGACGACTGTGGCCACACGGTGGTCCATCCAGTGGGCTCAGAGTGGTGAACCAGGACAGAGGGCGAACGCAGCCAGAAAGGCCGGGAGGCGGTGACCTCCCGGCGTTGAAACCCATGAGCTTCTTCACTCACGAGGGCGCTGTAGTGCGCTTGGTGAGTGCTTTCCGGAAACGGGTTCTGGGTGTTACAGAGCCCTGTGCCACGGGCGACGATGGAGGTGAAGTTCGCTGGGCCAGTTGACGATTCAATATTCAAGTTGTGTTGTCGTGTTCTCTTCTATTGTTTGTTTCGACTGAGGCCGACGGCCGCATCTTCCGCTACGGCGCCTTCGGCGAGCTCCTCTGCGCCAGCTCGGTCTTCCCCGACAACCCGTGCGTTCAAGACGACGGGGAGGGGGACGCACCGGGAGGTGTGGTGGCGGAGCTGCGCCTGTCGGGCGGAATGCCGAGGTCCATGAGTGGCGAAGGCGAGGGTTCGGCCCTTGGGATGACGCATCGAGGTAGTGGAGGAGGCCGACGGAGTGCTCCGGAAACGCGGTGCGCCGCCCAGTACGGCGCTGCCGTCAGAACTTACCCCCCCGTGCGCGGCATCGCCGTGCGCGCGCTCGCGCTAAAGGCGTACCGCCGCGGGCTCGCTACGCGTTTCCGTAGGACCTTGGGATGAATACAGAATCTGACGCCGTCACCGGAAAGAGAAAACAAGCGATTCCGGTAGTACAGAATGGGTAGCAGGTCAGGCTTGCTGTAAGACACCAGCCCTTGATACCAACTCGCGGCACCTAGACGAACCGTGTCTGGGCGCAGCTCGCTGGTTAGGCCGCCGACGGCCAAGGGCTTCTGTTAGCCTAGCCAAGTCGCTCTCCCGCGCGGTCTCGTCGCAGAGACCCCTGGCTCCGACTCGCCGGTCGTCGCCCGCTGGAGCCCTGTTGATCGACCCCTCCTTCGATGCGCACAGACCTCTCGAACTAGATCGACCCTCACGACCTCGCACGCGGCCCGGCTGCGTTCGGTCGTCGTGAAGCCCTAACCGCGCTCCGCCGAACGACGGTGGTTTCGGTGTGGGCCGTCGCGAAGCGGAAATCCGCGGAGCGCACATCGAGAGAAGAACCCCGAGAGCCTCACCAAAGGTCTCGGGAACCGCCGCGTCTGAGCCCAGCGGGTGGCGCTCCCAGGAGAGCACCACTTGCACCAGGACTGACGCGCTTTCAAGAGCTGCATCGTTCCTAGCGCGACCAAACGCCTTTGGTGCGAGTGGCTGGTGAGGAGATTCAGCATGGCGAAACGTCGAGCGACGGTTCGTGACGAGGGTCGTCGAGTGGTCGCCCAGGGTTCAGAGTCGAAGGAGCGCAGACCTGGGGCGGCCGGCCAGGTTCCGCTGCTTCAGGCGGTGGACCTCGCGTTCCATCCGTCACAGGTTCATCGACAGGGGCCTGTTTTTGAAGAGATCAACATGGCGTTGCACTTGGCGGAGGTGGTGGCGTTGGCTGGGCCGAATGGCTGTGGCAAGACAACGCTCCTGCGCTGCCTCGCGGGTGCCCTCGAGCCCGGCGAGTCCGCAGGCCTGCGCGGCACGATCATCAGGAATTGTGATCAGGGTGCGCTTGCCTGGTTGCGCCAGGCGGGCCGCGAGTCTTCGCACACCGCGAGTCGCGAGACGGTGTGGTCGCGAATGCTCGCAGCGCAGGAAGATCTCGCCGAGATCCGTCGCCGCCTGGACGACGGGGACTGGTCGGCGCTCGATGCCTGGGAGGGAGCTTCGGGCTACGCGCGCGAACGCGAGCTCGAGGTGATGGCCGAGGCCTTTGGTGTCGAGGACCTGCTCGGCCGCGCGGTAGGTGAACTCTCGCCAGGGCAGCTGCAACGGGTCGATCTGGTCGCGGCACTCGTCTACGCCGACTCTCGCCCGCGCAGTGTGCTGCTTCTCGACGAGCCGCTCAATCATCTAGACCTCGATGGGATCCGGTTGGTGGAGGAGGCGCTTCTCGATCCGCGGCGCCGCGAGAGAGCGGCGGTGCTCCTGGTGTCGCACGATCGGGAGCTCCTCGATCGGGTGGCTGACCGGACGCTCTTGTTTGCCGATGGCGAGTTGCTTTCCGTCGCCGGTGGCTACAGCGCCGCCCGGGAGCATCAGGGACTTCTGGTTCGGGCCCAGGAACACGAGGCCGAGGAGAGTCGTCGCCGCATCGCCAAGCTCGAGAAGGAGTACCGGCAGCGTGCGGGTTGGGCAGAGAAGAAGGAGCGTTCGAAGAGCGGGGCCGGTGCTTCCAAGCCATTCATCGCGAAGCGGGCCAAGAAGCTGGCGCGCCGAGCCAAGGACGTCGAGCGTCGACATCAGCGCGCTCTCGAGGACCTCTCGAAGACGGCGCGACGTCGCGCTCGACCGGTCGTCCTGCGGCGGGCGGAGTACGAGGTGACCCAACGGGTGGTCGCTCGCTTCGAGGCGGTCGAGGTCTCCTACGGAGAGCACTGCGTCTACTCGCAACTCGATCTGGTTCTGCGTAGCCGCGATCGCTGCGCTCTGCTCGGACCGAACGGTTCAGGCAAGTCGACCCTGCTTCGTCTCCTTCTGGGCGAAGTCGAGGCCGCAGCCGGCAGTGCCTACGTCAACCACGCTGTAGGTATCGGCTACCTTGCGCAGGACGCTGGCGAACCGAGCGATATGAAAGACGGCCGACTGCTCGAGACCTTCGCTGACCTCGATGTCGCGGAGTCTGAGGTGAGACGGCACCTAGGGTCGGTCGGCCTCAGGCGTGAGCGGGTCTTGCAGACAGTAGGTGCGCTCAGCCCTGGTGAGCGCATGCGTGCTGCCCTCGTTCGGCTGTTGCTCGAGCGCTCCGAGTTCCTGGTCCTCGACGAGCCGACCAACCATCTCGACACCGAGTCGATCGAGGTCCTGGAAGCGTTTCTTCGAGAGTTTCCGGGTGGCTTCCTGCTGGTGAGCCACGACCGTCGCTTGATCTCGGCACTGGTCGAGAGGGTGCTAGTGGTCTCGGACGGACGGCTTGCGACGGTCTAGTGCCCTCAGGAGGCTGCAGGGTCGGGTTCGATCTCGGGCTCGGCTTTAGCAAGTAGAGCAGTGGGCATGCCCGCTTTGTCGAAAGACACCGCGCTCTCCGGGAAGAGGCCTCGGTGGACAAGGAAGATGGTACCGAACGACAGCGGCATGACAGGAAGGTGGGGAATGGAAGTAGCAGAACGGTGCGGCCACGCGGCATGATTGTTGAGATCGAGCAATCCAACCTAGCTTCGGATCCTCGGTGACTGGAAGTCCCCAACTGGGATGGCCCATACGACTCGTTCCCGGGCACGCGACGGAGGACCTGGCTCGTCGTTTCCGTTACGTCCTGGCTCAGGGCTGCGAGGCTGGGCTCGTGTCCTCGGCACGCAAGTGGCCTGGGGTGAGCCAGGCCCAGGTGCTCTGGTCGGGGAGTTTCGAGCTCAAAGGCATCTGGATCGATCGTTCGGCACTTCGGCGTGCTAGCCCGACGACTCGGCACCCTCCTCGGCCTTCTGCCCCGAGACTCTCTTCACCCTTTGTCCGTACAGAATCGATGTGGTCAAGCACTGATATCGTGCTGCACCGATACTGTGCTAAATCAGCCAGGGCTTCGAGTACGACGACCTGGGAGCGACCACCAGAATCCACTACCCCCGGTGCGAAACGGGCGGCTACGCGACACCCTGCACCAACGATCCCGCTCCCGCCCGCAGCGTGAGCTTCGAGTGCGGCCGCGGCTTCCTGCGCAAAGTCCCGGGCTACATCAACTCCGGCGGCTACCGGAACCAGGCTCTCTGGCTCTTTCGCCGTCTTAGCCGCCGCGAGCGACAAGAAAAAGGGCCGCGCCCGAAGGCGCGGCCCTTTTCTCTCGGGTCGTTTCCGTCAGAAACGGATCTCGGCTCCGAAACGTGCCTGCCAGAGCGAACGGTTCTCGAGCAGGTCCGTCAAGCCCCGGTCCGTGAAGCTCTCATAGACGAACTGGCCGTCGTCGTTGACCGACGAGCGAACGACTTGCGGCGTGAAGAAGAAGGCGTCGTACACCTTGCCGTAGTCGTCGTCAATGAAGTTGCCCACGTTGTAGAGCCGCACGAAGAATCGCCCGTTCAACTTGCTGAAGCCCACCGGGAAGTCCTGGTAGACGCCGAGGTCGAAGCGGTTGCTCCAACGGGCATGCTGACCGTTGCGCTCGGTGAAGCCCGGCGAGAGACCCTCGCGCGAAACCCAGTCGAAGAAGTCGTTGGTCGCGAACCCGTCCGCGAAGACTACGTTCGGATCGTCGACGCCCGTCGGCACGTTGAGGAGGTGACGACCGAAGAAGCCGTCGCCCTCTAGATCACCCGACCCCATCGCGAAGCTCTGCGGTTGACCTTCCTGGAGGTAGGCGAACACCGTGAAGCGAGTCTCGAAACCCTCGATGAAGTCCCGACCGATGCTGGCCCGCAGGCTGAAGCGGTTGGGCACCTCATAGTTCGAGGTTGCCGGGCGCGGGTTGTTGATGTCGAGAGTCGCCAGGTTGTCGAAGTTCGACCCGGCGACCGAGGAGGTCATCGGGCTGATGTCTTCCGAATCCGTGTAGGCGTAGCCGAGGGAGGCGTCCAGGCCCCAGTCCCAGCGCTTGGTCAACAGAACCGAGAGCACGTCGGACGACGCGTCGAAGCTCGAGTTGGTCAGCATGAAGTTATCCCGACCGTTGACGTAGTCGTAGATGGGCGTTCCAGCCCGGGTGGTGCCCACGATCTCCTGCGACAGGTCGACGTAGTAGGCCGAGTCGACCAGCTCGGTGTGCATGTAGTCGAAGTCCACCTGGTACCCGCTATCGAAGCGATAGGTGAGACCGGTGGAGTACTTCCACTCCGAGGGCTGCTCATAGTTCGGGTCGATGAGAACCAGGAAGCTGGTGCTGGCACTGTCGGGCGGTGGTGTTACCGACCGTGTCGAACAGGCTCTGGGGAATGTCGTATCCGGGCCGGCTGCCGGTCAACGGAATCGAACCATCGAGTACCGAGCCGGTCGCACCGAAGTTGTTCAGACGGACCTGAACGTTGGTGAGGCCATCGTTACTCCACGCGTTCGAGATCCACACGTTGGGGTTACCGCCGGAGTACCGACCGACGCTACCGCGTACCGAGAGGCTGGGCCGCGGGTTCCAGGTCAGACCGAGTCGAGGCATGAGCAGATCGACACCGTCGATGTTGGCGTCGTTGCGAAGGCCACCGTTGGCATCGGTGAACGCCTGGTTGAAGTTCGGGCGATCGCTACTGTCGAAGAACTCGTAACGCAGACCGGCCACCAACGTCACGTCGACGTTGTCGAAGAAGACTTCGTCCTGGATGTAGATGGAGTTCAGCGTGTTGGCGAAGTTCGCCGCCGCGTCATCAGGGTTGTTCGTTCCACCACCGCTACCGTAGTAGATGCGGCTCGGACGCCCCAGCTCGTAGCGATCGATACCCGACAGCCCGCAGGCGGGGTTGTCGAGTCGACCCTGCGCTGTCAGGCCAGCACAGAAGGCAGGGTTCCCCGTCGAGTCATCGAAGAAGTCGTACTCGCCACCGCGGGAGTGCTGCACGAACTGGTTGAAGATGGTGGTCTCCTTGGACTCGTAGCCAGCGGTGATGACGTTGTTGCCCAGCAGGAACTGGCCCGAGAGCTTGGCGTAGTCGGTCTCGGTGTTGAGCCGGTTGGCCTGGCGGGAGTCGTCGGCACCGAGATAGACGGTGTTGAATCCAACGCTGATCTGGAAGTCGGCAAAGTCCGGCGGACCCACCGTGACCTGCGAGTCATCCATCGTGTTGGCACTGAGGAAGAACTCGGTCGAGAAGTTGTTGGTCCACTGTGAGGTGATCTTCCCGGTGACCGTCTCGGATTCGGCACCCTTCACATAGAAGTGGTTGGCGAACTCGAACTCGTCCGGATCACCGTCGGAATCGCGATCCTGGAAGCCGTCGTAGTAGTTGTAGATCAACGCGGCGTTGTGCTTGGAATTGATGTTCCAATCCAGCCGGCCCATTGGCTTGTCCTCTTCCTGACCACCGTCACCCGGCTGCCCGCCGGGGTCGTAGGCGTAGACATCGTTGGCAACCGAAACGATGCGGTCGTAGTCAGTCTGCGAGAGCCAATCACGCTCCACTCCGATTCCCGAACCGTCGAAGCCTCGTGCGAGGAAACGCGGCGAGTCGGTGTTCTCGAAAGCCGAGAAGAAGTGCAGCCGATCCTCCACCAGGCGCCCACCGAGGGTGAACCCGGCCTTGCGCGAGTTGAACGGTGGCGTTCCGAAGTCACGCGAGTCGCCACCGAGCGAGTCACCGCGCATGTCGTCGTCAGTGTGCTCGTAGAACGCGTTGCCGTGGAACTCGTTCGAGCCCGACTTGGTGACTGCGTTGATGGTGCAGGCTGAGAAGCCGCCGTAGGTCACGTCGGCAGGAGCGAGCTCGACCGCGAGCTGGGCGATCGCATCGTAGGGGAAGGGCATGCCGACCGCGGTCGAGTAGCCATTGGAGTTGAGGCCGAACTCGTCGTTGGCGCCAACACCGTCCAGGGTGACGCTGTTGAACCGGGGATGTTTACCGGCGCAGTTGACCTCGAAGCCGTCGTCCTCGTTGTCGATGTTGACCCGGGGATCGATGCCGTAGACATCGGTGATGTCGCGGTTGAAGGCGACAGACGTCTCCATCTTGAAGCTGTCGAAGGTGGCCGCGGGACCGGTCGCCACTTCGACGAAATCGCGCGATGCCACGACCGTCACCGCCTCCGTGAGGGTCGTGTCACGGGTGATGGCCAGGTTGTAGATGTCGCGCGGCGATGCCGCGCCCAGTCGGGGGTAAGTTTTGAGCCGAAGTCGTGGTGCAGAGCCAGGCCTCGCCACCGACCTGACGTGTAGCCCGATTCACAAATGACAGTTGGTCGATGGCGAGGGTCATCCGCTAAGATGAGGCTCCCTGCTAGGCATCGATGGCTCCGTGCGAAGAGTCATGGCCCATCAACTGAGGTATGTCCCCACCGACGGAAGCGGTTGGGGAGTCGTCGAAGTGACGGTGCGCATCGTCAATGGGTTCTTCCTGTTGGCGCCATCGTCCCACCTACGCGAACTGCTCATCGGGATCATCGGCCGCGCGCAGCGAAAGACCGAAATTCGGATCCACGCCCTGGACTACCAGGTCAATCACGCTCATCTATTGCTGAGCGCTCGCGACGCCCAGCAGCTGGCGGATTTCATGCGGCGTATTCAGCACCAGACGAGTGTGGAACTGCGGATCCTGCGAGGGTGGAAGGGGCCGAAGTGGGAAGGACCGTACAAAACGTCGTTCCCCGGTCACGCAAAGAAGGACCTCTGCCGTCGTTTCCGCTACATCCTTGCCCAGGGCTGCAAGGCGGGGTTGGTGTCCTCTCCTCGGAAGTGGCCAGGAGTGTCGGTGGCGGAGGCGCTCTGGTCAGGGACCTTCGAGCTCGAGGGCACCTGGGTCGACCGTTCGGCCCTTCGTCGTGCCCGTTTCTCGAAGGCGGGGCGTCGCTTGAGCGAGAAGGACTTCTCGAGCCGCGAGACGGTCGTTTTGTCGAAGCTTCCGTGCTTCGAGGACCTCCCTGACGAGGCATACTTCGACTGGTCCCGCGGCATGATTGTAGAGATCGAGGACGAGACCCGGGCGCGCCACAAACGAGAGGGGACTAGGCCTCGCGGCGCCTACAAGACGATGCAGGTGAGTCCGATGCGCCGTCCGAGGAACCTCGATTGGGGGCCGAGGCCTCGGGTCATCGCGTCGGACTCGTACGAACGCAATCGCCTGCTTTCGGTTTTCGATGCGGTGAGGCGGGCGCATCGCGCGGCACGGGATCTTCTGTGGAGTGGTGATCTGGAGGCGAGCTTTCCGCCGGGTACGTTCCCAAGCCCGCTGCCGTTTGTGGCCTTGGAAGGGCCCGGGCCGGGTGCACGCGACGGTCCCTGAAGGCCCAGGCCGCCAACAAAGAGGTGGTTGACGGGGTTGGGGGAGACGCACCGGCAGGTGTGGTGGCGGAGCTGCGCCTGTCGGGCGGAATGTCGAGGGCCATGAGCGGCGAAGGCGAGGGTTCGGCCCTTGGGATGCCGCATCGAGGTAGTGGAGGAGGGCCGACGGAGTGCTCCGGAAACGCTGTGCGCCGCCCAGTACGGCCCCGCCGTCAGAACTTACCCCCTACCCTGCTGCGCCTGCTGCGGCATCGACGTGACCCCGAGCCTGGCTCAGAGTTCAAAGTGACTCGCGCCGCGTCTTTCTCGATCGAGTCCTCGAACTGATGGAGCACCTCCATAACCGAGGCGGCAGCGGTGCTCGATGAGTCCTGCGAGCCCTGACAACCTCCTTTCCCCGACGATTTCAGTCGGACGTCGCACCCAACGACCGGCGCAGTCACGAGGAATCTTCGATCGCTCTGCACGGTCGCTTGCGGCGCCCGCCATTTCCCACAAGTCGAAACTTTGCAAGCGCGTCTCACGTGCGGCGCTCGATCGATCCGGCTGAAACCCGTCGCCTCTCCGCCAACCTTCTGAGAACACGGGACTTCTCAGAACTGTTCGCACGACTCCGAACCAGAGCCCGACCTGGACCTCATCCCTTCTTGAAACAGGGGTTGTTCCGGGCCGTCAGAATCTTTACAGTGCCAACCAAGAAACCTTCACAGTCTGAGTCAAGACTCACGATCCAATCCCGCCAACCGGACCCTTGGTTGGCGTACTCAGAAAGTCATTTCACGCTCGACCTGGAGCCAGCGGAACGCTCTGCTGGCGCGCGAGCCTCAAAGAGGAAGAACAATGATGAGTCGAACCCGAAACACTCTCGCGGTCGTCGCGTGCGTGCTTTTTGTCGCCTGCCTCACGACCGGAGCGGCATCGGCACAGATTCTCGGCACCATCAACGGTTACATCAGCGCCAGTAACGGTGATGCGCTCCCGGGCGTCACCGTCACGGTCACCAATCAGGACACCGGCGTCGCTCGCTCGGCCATCACTGGGGCCGACGGCTTCTACATCGTGCGCTCGCTGCCTTCCGGCACCTATTCGGTGACCGGCGCGCTCGAAGGCATGCAGACGACCCGCCAGGAGGACGTTCTTCTCCTCGTCGGCCAGCAGATCGGCATCGACCTCACGATGGGTGTTGCCACCCAGGAAGAGGTCATCACGGTCACCGCCGATACGCCGCTGATCGAGGTCAGCCGGTCTTCTGCCGCCTCCTACATCCGCGAAGAAGAGATCGAGAACATTCCGGTTGCCGGCCGCGACTTCAAGCAGTTCGCCCTGCTCGCGCCCACCGTCAACGACGATCCACAGCGCGGCTTCATCTCGATGAGCGGCCAGCGTGGCATTTACTCGGGTCTGCGCATCGATGGCACCTCGGGCAAGAACGCCTTCTTCGGCTACGGCAATGGCGGCGAGGCCACTGAGAACGACGGTCTGGTCATCGGCCAGGAGTCGGTCAAGGAGTTCCAGGTCATCACCAACGGTTTCAACCCCGAGTACGGTCTCGATGGCGGCGGTTTCGTCAACGTCGTCACGCGCTCGGGCTCGAACGAGATCAAGGGCTCAGCTTTTGCGTTCTACACCGACGACTCACTGTCGTCAGACATCCCGGCGAGTGACCTCGACCGGTTCCGCGACCCGAACGCCCGAGACTTCGAGCCGTCCGAGTTCGAGCGCAAGAACTGGGGCGCCACCATCGGTGGGCCGATCAAACGGGATCGAGTGCACTACTTCTTCTCCTACGACCAGACCGATCGCACGAACCCGTTCATCGATCGCCTCCGCACTCGCGGCGCCTACGACGCGGTCCTCCAACGCGCCCAGGACAACCCGGCATTCGCGGACCTGGTCGCTGACTACACCCCCAACGACGATGGCATCGCCGCTCCGGACCCGATCAACGGTCGCACCGCCAGTGGCGTCTTCAACCGCAACGTCGACAACATCATCCTGCTCGGCAAGGTCGACTTCGCACCAAACGCCCAGAACAACGTTTCGTTGCGCTACAACTACACAGACTACGAGCGCACTTCGACCTTCCGGGACGAGGAGTCACTGAAGCAGGAAGAGGTCAACACGATCGTCGGCTCCTGGGTCTACGTACCCAACGACCAGAGCGTCGTCGACTCGCGCTTGCAGTACGCGACCGACGACCTCAACCGCGGCAACCTGCGCGTTGGTACACCGATCGAGGCGTTGATTCGCTTCCGCGGTCGCGACGGATCGAGCAGCGATCAGGTTGGCAAGTTCGACTTCCTGCCGATCGTTGCCAACACCGAGGCGATCGAATTCCGCAGCAGCTACTCGTACCTGTTCGGGGAACATGATCTGAAGTTCGGTATCGACTACGCCTCCGACAACATGCAGCAGATCTTTGCGGGCTCGAAGGATGGTCGCTACGACTTCAACACCATCGAGGACTTCCTCAACAACAACGCCAGTCAGGTGCGCATCTACTTCGGCAACGTCCAGTTCCCGAACTACGACGAGACCCAGGAAGTCTCGGCGCTGTTCGCCCAGGACAGCTGGCGCCCGAACGACAACCTGACCATCAACTACGGCCTGCGCTACGAACGGACCGACAATCCCGACAACATCCCGCACGTCCTTCCCGAGGGTCGCGACATTCCGGACGATGACCACATCGCCCCTCGTCTCGGCTTCGTGTGGCAGATCAGCCCTGAGCGCGGTGACGTTCTGCGCGGTGGCTTCGGCGTGTTCTACGGTCGTACGCCCACCCTCCTGTTCGCCAGCCAGGTCCAGGAGAACGGCATCTACCCGAACTACGGCCGCATCACGGTGCGCCCCGGCCAGACCGGTTTCGTGCCGCTGGGCACCCCGATCGACAACGAGAACCCGCCGGTCTCGACGATCCCGTCGACCTCGTTCCTCGATCCAGCGTTCAAGGATGCCAAGAACACGCGCATCAACCTCGGCTACGAGATCCCCATCGGTCGCAACTGGTCAGCCGGCGCCGACCTGCTCTACGCCGAGGGCAAGAACAACCAGCGTAACTTCAACGACAACCTGCAGATCGAGAGCTTCGACGCGTTCGGCCGTCCGCAATACTCGCGTGATCTGCCGAACCCGAACTTCAACACGATCTTCGTGCGTCGTTCGATTGGTGAGTCCGAGTACCGGGCAGCCACGCTGAAGGTCACGCGCCGTTACACCGGTCGCTACACCTTCCAGGCGCACTACACCAACGCCAGCGACGAAGACGACGACTCGAACGAGAGAAACGCCACAGACGTCACGGTGTCGAACCTGCTCGACCCGAGCTACGACTACGGTACGTCGTATCGCGAGGTCGAGCATCGCTTCGTCGCCTTCGGTGTCGTTGACCTGCCGGCGGGTTTCCGGATCGGCGGAACATTCAAGTTCCAGTCGGGCTCGCCCTACACGGCGATCGACGCCAACCAGTTCGGTGCTGGCTGCCCGACCACGGTGTGCCCCGCACCCCGTGCAGTCATTAACGGGCAACTGGTGGGCCGCAACACCTTCCAGAACGACGACTGGACGCAGTTCGACCTGCGTCTGGGGTGGAACGGAGATCTCGGCAACGCAGGTTCGATCGAGATCTTCGCCGAAGCGTTCAACCTGTTCGACGAGAAGTCCTTCGCGGTCAACTCGCCGTTCAACCAGACGCTGAGTCCCTTCAACACCACGTCGCAGCAGGAGCCCCTGCTCAGCAATGGCAACCCGAACCCCGAGTTCGGAATCGGTGACAACCGGGTGCTGCAACCACGCCGCATCCAGTTCGGAGCTCGCTACCGTTTCTAGGCATGACCTGAAAACGTTAGATCGCTGACGAAGGGAAAGGAGGGAGCCACTTGTTTGTGCGCTCCCTCCTTTTTTGGTGCCTGGTCGCAAGCGGCCAGTGGGGTCTCGCGGACCCGGCCGCCGCGCAAAGAGAGCCGGTTGACGTGTCAGCGCGGTGGAGCGAACGCACAGCCGAGCTCGGCATTGCGTTTCGCCACCGGCACTTCGGAAGCGGCGAGAAGTACATGCCCGAGAACATGGCACCGGGTGTCGCGGTTTTCGACGCCAACGGCGACGGTCGACTCGACCTCTTCTTCCCCCAGGGCGCTCCTCTCGAGACCAACTCCGCGACGGGGCCGGTGCCGGTCAGCGCAGACTCCGGTTTGGCGATCACCGACCACTATTACGAGCAACACGAAAACGGAAGCTTCGTGAACAAAACAGGGATCGCCGGACTGGCACGCTCGGCCTACGGCATGGGCGCCTACACAGGTGACATCAACGGCGATGGCTGGCTCGACCTCTACGTCACTCGCTTCGGCCCCAACGATCTCTACGTCAATCGCGGCGATGGAACGTTCGAACACCAGAGCGGCGAACGTTCGGCTGCCAACGAGGCCTGGAGTACCGGCGCCGGATTCTTCGACCCAGACGCCGATGGCGACCTCGATCTCCTGGTCGTCAACTACGTCGACTTCGCTTTCGATCGCCATCGCTTCTGCGGCGACGCGCGGCGCCAGCTGCGCTCTTACTGTCATCCCGACGTCTACTCCGGCCTCGCCGACACCTTCTATTTGAACGATGGCCGCGGCCACTTCACACACTCTCCTGGCGTTGGGCTCGCCTCGCCATCCAAGGAGAAGGGCCTGGGCGTCATCTTTTCGGACTTCGACGGTGATGGAAGGCCGGATGCCTACATCGCCAACGACTCGACGATGAATCGGCTTTATGTGAGCCGCATGGCGCCCGACGGCAGCCTGCGCTTCGAAGAAGGCGCGCTTCTCGCTGGCGTTGCGGTCAACGGGAGTGGCAAGGCGGAGGCGAGCATGGGGCTGGCAGCCGGTGATGTCGACGGTGACGGCCATCTCGACCTCTTCGCCACCCATCTCGACCAGGAGACCAACACGCTCTATCGCAACCTGGGCAACGGGAGCTGGACCGACGTCACCGAACGTTCGGGCTTGGCGTCGCCGAGCCTTCCATGGGTCGGTTTCGGCACCGTGCTCTTCGACCAGGACAACGACGGTGACCTCGACTTGTTCGTGACCAACGGCCACATCATCGACAACATCAGCGAACTCGATGATAGCCGCCAGCATGCGCAGCCTACGCAGCTCTTCGACAACCAGGGCAATGGAAAGTTCCACGACATTTCGGCCTCACTTGGTCTGAGCCGCCCGCTCGTCGGTCGTGGCGCCGTGGGTGCGGACCTCGATCGTGACGGTGACCTCGACCTGGTGATCACCCAGAACGACGGTCCCGCGATCGTGCTTTCGAACGACCTCTCGGGCAGCTCGCAGTCGCTCGAGGTCCGGCTCATCGGTAGAGAAAGCAACCGCTTCGGGCTCGGGGCACGGCTGGAGCTGGTTGGACAGGACGGTAAGAAGCAGGTGCGCGACCTGCAGAGCTCATCGAGCTACCTCTCGCAGGGCCCACCCGAAGTGCACTTCGGCCTCGGCAGCGCAGGAAGGATCGCCCAGCTGACCGTCGAGTGGCCGTCGGGGCAGATCGACCGCTACCAGAACCTGGAAGCGGGGTACCTCTACACGCTGGTCGAAGGGGAAACTGCCTCGGGAGCCGCCGAAGCTTCCTCACCACCCGCCATCGAAAGAACGGCCTTCAACCGTCGCTGAACTTCCGGTACGCCTCGAGTTGCACGGCGCTCTCGGCGTCACGGCCGAGACTCGCCAGCGCCTCGGCCCAGGCAAGCCGAAGTTCCGGGTTGTCGGCGTCGAGCTCCAGTGCGCGCTCGAAGTACGGAATTGCCTCTTGCGCGCGGCCCGACTTGAGCAACGCGACACCGAGCATCTGATGAGCCAGAGCCTCTCGATCGTCGATCGCGAGGGCGCGCCGCAACGCCTTCTCGGCGGCCGGCAGCTCTTCGAGGGTCAGCCTGAAGACCCCTTCCAGGTAGTGCGGTTCGAGAAGGCCGGGCGCCAAACGCGCCGCGCTGGCCATCGCTAGCGCGGCCTCCGAGCGCTTGCCCATCGAAAACAGGACTTTGCCCTTGAGAATGAGGGCGCGAAACTCGTCGGGCCGTTCGTTCAAAAGCTGGTCGAGCACCCCTATCGCCTCGTCGAGCCGGTTCTGACTGGCAGCCTGCTGCGCCTCGTTGAGGGTGGTCCCGATCCGCTTGTCGTCCCAGTCCGCCGCGTCGGTCCCGGCGCTCAAAGCCTGAAAACGCTCGAGCGCCTTCGCCGCACGGTCTTGATCTCCAGCCCGGCCGAGGGCTGTCCCGAGCCGGTAGTGCGCCTCCGCCGATTCAGGTTCGAGCGCCACCGCCTGCTCGAGGGTCTCGACTGCTTCATCGACCTGGCCCGCTTCGAGCTGCAGGCTACCTAGTTCGAGAGCGATCCGCCCATCTCGAACCCCCTCTGCCCTACCCGCTTCAAAGGCCCGTCGCAACCAGGGAAGAGCCTCGGCGCGCCGCGCGGGAACGGATGCGAGCGCCAGGCCCCAAGGGAGAGCGAGATGGTCAGGCGCGACCTCGACATGCGGCGCCAGACGCTCGGCGGCCTCTTCGGCACGCCCTTCAGAGACCAGGAGCAGCGCAAGCTCACGGAGCAGCAAGGTGGCGTCGACGCCTTCGGCGGCGGATAGGAGCTCGATCGCTTCCGCGTGCCTTCCCATATCGCGCAACAGGAGGGCCGGGAGAATCCAGCCCTCGTGATTCTCGGGGGCGAGGCGACGCAGGCGCTCGAACGACTGCAGGGCCTGGTCGACCGCACCAATTCGCGACAGTAGGCGGCCGATCGCAAGCACCGCGAGCGGCGACTCCGAATCCAGGGCCTGGGCCCGACGAGCGGCCTCGAGGGCTTCGAAGTGATCTCCGCGGCGCTCTCGCGCATGCGCCAGTGCCAGCCAGGCGCGCTGGTCTCCGGCCGCCGCCTCTGTCGCTTGCGTGAAGATCTCGAGGGCGGCAACCACATCTCCGTTCTCGAGGAGTCGTCCGCCGCGCGTGAGAAGCGCATCCACGTCGATTCGGCTCTCGGGGCTCGAAACCCTGTCCTGAGCGACCGCCGGTTGCAGCAGAAGAACGAACAGGGTGAAGTATCCAAGACAAAAGCGCATCACACCAGTTTATGGCAGCCGGTATGGTTCGCAGATGCCCGCAGCAGATCTCGAAACCCGCCTCGTCCTCGACGACGACCATGACGCTCTGGCGGTGGCGCACGGCACGATCGCCACCATCGGTGACCCCGCCGAACGGCGACGGGGCAACGAGCTGCTGCGCGCCCGGCGAACGCCCGCCGGCCCAGCGACCGTCTGGCTCCGTCAGCGGGCGGCGACTCTCGAAGCGCGCTTCTGGGGGCCGGGCTCAGCGTGGGCCTTCGACCAACTACCGCGCTTGATCGGTCTCGACGATTGCCAAGCACGCGAGTTCTGCCCCACTCAGCTCGAAGGCGCGGCGAAGTTCGCCGAGCCGCGGCCACAGGTGATTCGCATCGGTGCCTCCGACACCGTGTTCGAAGCGTGCGTCGGAGCGATTCTCGGGCAGAAGGTCGTCGGCAAGGAGGCCGCTATGTCCTACCGCGCGATGAGCCGGGAATGGGGCGAGGCCGCCCCCGGTCCCGGGAAACTCAGGCTCCCACCTGCCCCGCGAACCTTGCTCGCGCACGACTACGCAGAGTTCCACCGTTTCGGTATCGAACGCCGGCGTGCACAGACGGTGCTCGAGGCGGCACGCTCCGCCCATCGACTCGAAGAGATTCCTGCAATGGAACGAGGGGCGGCCACCGAACGGCTCCGCAGCCTGCCGGGAGTGGGGGCGTGGACAACGGCGCTCGTCCGCGTCGCAGCCCTTGGTGACCCCGACGCCGTCCTGGTCGGCGACTACCACCTTCCCAACCTGGTCACCTGGAACCTCGCTGGCGAACCGCGCGGCTCTGACCGCCGCATGCTGGAGCTACTCGAGCCCTACCGCGGGCACCGGGCCCGCGTGCTGCGCTGGCTGAAGCGCCACGGTCGCGACGCGCCGCGCTATGGCCCCCGGCTCGAGTTTCGGCGCGTCGAGCGCTGGTGACCTGTCAGGGGAGGCGGTAGACGAGCGGACGCGTCTCGTCGTCGGGCTTGGGGTGGGCCGCCTCTTTCGAGGCTGTTGCCGACCCGCCACCTGCCAGCACCGATCGCGGAAGTGCCATCGCGCGCGCCTGTCGCGGCACGAGCCGTGGTCGCGGAGCCAGTTCGGGAGCCCGAGCGGATGCTTCGACTTCGAACTGCGCGAGGTGATGTGCATGCGCGAAGGCAAGCAGCCAGTTGTCCAACAACCGCCACGAAGCCGACAGCCGTGCGGCGGTGACCTCCTCGGCGCTTCGCAAGCACATCCGCTCGATCCAATCCGCTACGCGAAGCAGACTGCGACTCGTCGCCGGGCGGTCACCGTCATCGACCAACAAGCCGGCTACGATCTCACCTTGCACTTCGATGGCCGCCAGCCAGGCACCGAGGCTCTCGAGCCGGTGAGCTTCACGAGGCGCGAGGCGCGACAGAAGAGAACCGAGACGCGCATCGCGCATCGCGACCGGGTTGGCGACCTCGCCGGTTGCGCTCTGAAAGCGCATGCCCGCGGGCAGCAGGCATGCGAGCCACGCGGTACGACCATCGTCTGCAAGGGTCCCCAACGGACCTGCCATTTGCTCGGTGGTGAAGGCAAAATCGTTGAGATCCTCGAGCAGATCGAGGGAAGCCGCTCCCGTCGACCGCACCTTTGACGGCGCGATCCGCTCGTGCCAGACCGCCGCCAGCCGGCGCTCCAAGATCTGACGCTGGCGCGCCGACGATGCGGCCGCACAGGCACGCAGAACATCCTCGCCGCGCGCTCCGAGGTCAGCGGGCGTAATCACCCGGTAGATACCGTGCTGCCAGGAGAGGACTTCTTGCAAGTCGGCCACCGCGACCGCCGCCAGTGCCTCCTGAAGTGCTGCCTCGGTCACCGCGCGCTGCTCGAGCAGCAATGTGCCGAGTGGCAGCGGAGCGCCGGCCTGATTCTGTTGCGAGCGCGCGAGATCGATCGCTTCGTGGCCGATGACGCGGCGCATTTCGAGATGATTGAGTACCCGTTCTTCGACTCCATTGCGCACGGCGTAGCGGATGCCGCCGTTATGCAACACCAGAACGGCCTGCCCACGACGGTGGGTCACTGCCACCAGGCGGGTTCCCCGGCCACGACCGACCATTTCCAAAATCGAGTGAAGGTGCCCGGCGATGCGCCCGCTGGACATGGTCTCGAAGACCGGCCTGGAGCCCGCCTGTTGAGCGGACTGATCGCGTGCTTCGATCACGGTCCAGCCTCGACGAGAGGCCGCACCGGCGAATAGACCTCGGGAGCCTTTTTCGGAGGGTCCCCCTGTTCTGTCGGCGACGACTCAGGCCGCCGGAGTACCGAGAGAAGCGCGGGGTCAGCTGACGGCTGATGCGGAAGGTGGTATGCATCGGGGGCTTCGTTCGCCCCGGAAGCGAAGTCGTGTGTCCATCGGTAGAGCAACTCTCGTTCGAGCGCCTCACAAGCGGCGTCGCGACTGCGCTGAGTTGGTGCCAGTGACAGTCGCCCACCGGCAATGCTGTCGCAGTAGAGAACCAGGCTCGCCCGACCCTCGATGATGAGAGGCAGAGCCACCGCGAGTTCCGGAACGACGCCGCGCAGGCCCTCGACCAACAACTCGTTTCCCTCGAGCGGCGCCAGGTGCCCGATGACGTCGCGACCGGACTCCTTCGCCTGCCCGAGCGTCGAGCGCAGCGACGCCGGAATGAACAGCTCGAGCTCTGAGTCAATCGAACGGCCGCGAGCCGCGACACACTCGAGTCCACCGGGCCGGTCGAGGAAGACGAGCGCGCGGTCGAATGTTCGAAGGGCATCTTCGAGCAGCTCGTTGATGACCTCGCGGCCGCGATCGATCGACTCGGCCGGCGCCACATTGCCGAACGCCGTCGCCGCACGCTGGGATGGTGCGGCGGGCTCCTCGCCCAGCAGGTCGTCGGCGGTCGGCAGGCTGGCATCGTCCACGGTAAGAGCAGTGGAGTCTTCAGGCCTCTCGCTCTCCACCGGACGGTGCCTCTCCTTCGGGCGCTCGACTGGACGCGCGGCAAGCAATTCGTCGAGGACCTCGGTTGGTTCATCGGTCGCGGCCGGGTCCTCGGTCGGGAGCGGTTCACGACGGACCGAATCAGCATCGACCTCCGGAGCCAGGGCCGGCGCTCCCAGGATGCCGGCGTAGGCAACTCTGTGCCCGCGGTACGGCTTGATCTCGAGTCCAGAAGGTGACCACTCGCGCGACGCCTGGTCGACGAAAGGGTTACCCGACTCGCTGCGCTTTGCCGGGGAGAGAAACCTCAGCAAGCGATCGAGGGTGCCAGTACTCTTCGATTCCATTGTGCAGCTCCAGCGAGGCGGAGATTCGAACCATCAGCTCGGAAGGAAAGGGGATGGGGCACAAGGAAAGCAAATCAGCGAACACCTGTCTAGAAGCAACGCCTGTGCCAACCGTGTCAGGTGACCCGGGTTCCCACAAGTCGGCACCCTGGCGCCGCGGCGCGTCCGTTTAGAAACACCCCTCGGGCGGCTCGAACGGCCGGGCGTACCGGAATGAACCCGCTGCACTCGAAGACCAGGCTTCCAGCCGTTACGCTCTTCCGAGATCCATGCTCAATGGGTCTCAGATAGCTCTTTAACAATACCTCCACAGTCGAAACTGAGGCGCGACTGAGCATCGACCCCGAGACGGCGTTGCGGCGGGCCGCCACGCTGCGGTGCCAGAAAGTTGGGGTCGCCCGGAATGAGAGGTAGACGCAGAGCGTCGATGTTATCGAGCGGGCGAGCCACTTCAGAGAGCGGCGAACCGGTCAATTGCCGACGGATATCTGCCCTAAACCGAACCACGAGACCGTCCCCCGGGAGCCCAGCGGTCGAGAACCGGCATTCCGCTGCCCTCTAGGAGTAGCTCGCGCGCAGGGTCAAGCCAGTCGGTTCCGACGGGGACCCGAATCTCCCCCGGCTTACTGTTCGCTGGGAGCCGCGGCGAGGAGGCTTGGCGGACCCGCAAATGGTCCGCAGAGCTCTCAAAGAGGTCTTCGCCGGCTGGCCGCCCTGGCCAAAGGCCTGGCAACGAATCGTCATAGCAACCGTTCATGTTGTAAGTCTCCTCGCTGTTGTACGGTGGCCCTGGGTCGCCATCCTGGCGTGGGGGCTGTGCCTGGAACGGTGACTTCCCCGGCGGGATGCGAACGAACAAGCAGGAGACGGAAACCCCCTTCGGCCTCGAAGGAAGTGTTGAAAACCCTCGAAAGAGGACCTGACGCGGTCGAAAACTTCCGAACGACTTTCATGTGAATGCAATGACGATACCACAACATTTCATTCGTTTTTTCCCCAATAAAACTGATCACTGCTCGGTTCAGCGGTCTTTTTTCTACCCTTTCTAGCCATCCACCGATTCCTTCTGCGCCGTTTTCGTCATCCCATGGACCGCACCCGTTTCCACACGCTGTTGGCTCTGTTGCTCGCCTTCACGATGCTGGCGTTGCCGGCAACTGCCCAGGAGGCAACTGCGCATAGCGACGCCAACGACCGGCGACCCACCTTTCACCTGCCGCGGCTCGAGGGTGATGTCCGCATCGACGGCGTCCTCGACGACGCGATTTGGCAAGACGCGCTGGTCCTCCACCTGCACTACGAAACCCAGCCCGGTGAGAACGTTCCACCACCCGACCCGACCGAGTGCCGGCTGTTCTACGACCATCACGCCCTCTACTACGGCTGCCGCGCGTCCGACAGCAATCCAGACGCCATTCGAGCGCGCTTCGCCGATCGCGACCAGACGGCGTTCTCCGACGACACGATTGGAATCGCCATTGATCCGTTCGACACCAACAAGCGCAGCTTCGTGCTCGACGTCAACCCCTATGGCATTCAGAACGATCGTCTCTACAGCGAAGCCACTGGCAGGTCCGACTCCAGCTGGGATGCCGTCTGGAGATCGGCGGGACGCATCACCGACAAGGGCTACGAAGTCGAGGCGGCCATTCCCTTTGCCTCGCTGCGCTTCCCTCGCACGGCTGGTGAGCAGCGTTGGACGCTAAGCGTTAGGCGTTACCTGCCGCGCGAAGTGATTCGCCGAGTCGCGCTCACGCCCAACGATCGCAACAACCCCTGCCGAACCTGCCAGAGCGCGGTCCTGGTTGGCTTCGTCGACATCGACGCCGGGCGCCACCTCGAAGTCACCCCCACGCTGACGGGAATCGCAACGACTGACAATGTCGCCGACTCTCGTGATGACCAACTCGACCCTGGCATCACGGCACGCTGGGGAGTCACGCCCAACCTGGCGCTCTCGGCCACGCTCAATCCAGACTTCTCTCAGGTCGAAGCCGACGAAGCGCAACTCGCCGTCAATCAACAGTTCGCGCTTTTCTTCCAAGAACGCCGGCCCTTCTTTCTCGAAGGAAGCGAGTTCTTCGACAGCAACCTCAACGCCGTCCACACGCGCTCGGTCGCCGATCCGTCCTGGGGACTCAAAGCAACCGGCAAAGAGGGGCGCTACGGGATCGGTGCCTTCCTCGCCCGTGATGAAACCACAAACCTGCTCCTTCCAGGTCGAGAGTCCTCCCAGACGACGTTCATCGACCGCGCATCGGACGCCGCGGTCCTCCGCGTGCAGCGCGATGTGGGCAGGGAGTCACGCCTGGGGTTCTTGTTCACCAACCGCGACGCCGGACCCTACGAGAACCGAGTCGGTGGACTCGACGGTCGATTCAGACTCGGGCGCTCCGACACGCTGACGCTGCAGGCGCTGACCTCGCGCACCGTCTATCCCAACACCCTTACAGCCCAAGGTCAGGCGCCAACCGGCGTGCTCGACGACGAGGCCTGGTACGTGCGCTACCAACATCAAGAGCGCAACTGGACCTGGAACACGGTCTACCAGGATATCGGCGACGACTTTCGGGCCGACCTCGGTTTTCTTCCGCAAGTCGGCATCCGACACCTGACGAGCTACGGCGAATACCGCCTCCACGGAGGCAACGACCGCTGGTTCACCTCCATCGAGTTCTCCGGCAGGATCGCGCGCAAAGAAACACAGGACGGTGACCTGTCGTCGGCTCGCAACGAGGCCTGGGTGGTATGGAACGGGCGCCCTCAGGCCGATTTCGCCTTTGGCGGAGGGCTGAACCGACGCACCCACCGTGGAGTCGCCTTCGACTACACCGACTGGTGGCTCGCCTTCTCGCTGCAACCGATCCGCCAGGTCTTCGTCGGCGCCGACTACCAGGGTGGACGCACCGTCGACTTCGTCGGCGTTCGGGAGGGGGACAACTTCGAGGTCAGCGGCTTCTCGAAGGTGACGCTCGGTAAACACCTCACAGCCTCGCTGTCACACCGCCTCCGCCAACTCGACCTCGACGCCGGCAACCTGTTCGAAGCGAATCAGAGCGAGCTCCGTTTCGTCTACCAGTGGAACGCCCGCGCTCTGGTTCGTGCCATCGCCCAGCGAACCCTGCTCGACCGCAACACCTCGCTCTACCCGTTCACGGTCGACGAACGAACCGACGCCGTCTTCGGGCAACTGGTCGTAAGCTACAAGCTCAACCCCGAGACCGCCATCTACATCGGCTATGCCGCCGACTGGTTCGAGGTCGGCGAGGGTGGGCTGATCGAGCTTGGCGATACGGCCTTTCTCAAACTCAGTTGGGCCTGGAGACCCTGAGGAGCTTGGCATGACTTCGGACACGAGCGGCCGCCGCGCCAAAGGAACCCGCAGCACGAAACACTGCGACGTAGAGGACTTCGATCTCGAACCGCTTGCCGCCCTCGATCTCGGCGCGGTCGACTCCTTCGGTGAGCTGCTCGTTGCGATGCGCTCGACTTCCTTCGGCGGTCGCCAACTCGGCGAGGCGGCTGACGTTCTGCAGGCGATGGTTGAGGACCCGGATTGCCTGGTCGTTGGCACGTTTTCCGGTGCGATGACGGTCGCCAAGCAAGGCCTGGTGCTCTGCGACATGATCGACAACGGCATGCTCGACATCATCGTCTCGACCGGCGCTCTGATGGCGCACGGCTTGGTCGAGGCCACCGGGCGGGCGCACTTCAAGGCGCCGCCAGATCTCGACGATCGCGAGCTCTACTACGCTGGTTTCGATCGGGTCTACGACACCCTCGAACTGGAACAGAACCTCGACGACATCGAAGAGATCTTTCGCGCGATCCTGGAGAGGTGGCCGGCTGGTGACACCGCGTCGTCGCACGCACTCTGTCGCGCGCTCGGAGAGTGGCTCGACGAAGACGACGCTGGTCGTGGGATTCTTCGCTCCGCGTTTCTTCGCGACGTTCCGGTCTACATTCCAGCCTTCAGCGACTCGGAGCTCGGCCTCGACTTCGTGATCTCCAACCGCATCCGTCAGCGCGACGGCCGTGAAGCGATCGCCTTCGACCCGTTCCTCGACCTCGAGCACTATGCTGCGCGTGTTTTCGAGTCCACGCGCCTGGGAATCTTTACCATTGGCGGCGGTGTTCCACGCAATTGGGCACAACAGGTGGGTCCGTTTCTCGACATCGCCGAGAAGCGAGGCGTCGGCGAACCAGCTCTCCGGCGCTTTCGCTACGCCGTGCGCATCTGCCCCGAGCCGGTTCACTGGGGCGGCCTATCCGGCTGTACCTACAGTGAAGGGGTCTCCTGGGGGAAGTTCGTACCACCCTCTGAGGGCGGCCGCTTTGCCGAGGTCGCCGCGGACGCGACGCTGGTCTGGCCACTATTGGTAAAGGGCGTCCTCGAGCGCCTGTCGAACAGCTCCACCTCCGACCGACCCTGAGCCACCACAGATCAAAGAGAGGCCTCTCTATGAACCTGAATCGAACCGCAGCGATCACAAACGCTGCACTCCTGGTCGCCCTGATGGGCACCGCCGGCGCGACTGCCCAAGAACCTGAACTCGAGCCAATGGACCCGATCGTCTGTGACGACGGCCAGACGGTGGAGGTAAAGAACCGTTTGATCGAAACCGATGGCACCGCCATCGAAGCCAATGGCCGCTGCCGCGTCGTCATCCGCGGGTCGCGCATCGTCTCCGAGTCCGTCGCTATCGTGGCGCGCGTTCGCAGCCACATCGAAATCATCGACAGTGAGATCGAGGGTGCCGGCGGCGTTCTGGCTTTGGCTCGCGGCAAGGTCCTCATTCGCGGTTCACAGGTCACCGGCGGTGTGCTGGCACGCCACAAGGCCGAGATCGAAGACGTGGGCGGAAACGAAATCGACGGCAAGTACGGTGGCCCCACCACCACCCTCGGTGCGCGGGCGGCCGGCGACGGCTAGCCTTCGGGCACCTCTTTCGGAGCGCGGTTGTAGCCGCGCTCACCCCACGGTTCGATCTGCTCGCACCAGATCTCGAGTAACGCCGCTAGATCATCGCTGCCGTTCCAGGAGGGCGGAGCGGCGGCTGGCACTTCGAGTTCCTCGAGGACTTCGAAGGCGAAGGCGTCGGGGCCGAACTCTGCCCAGTCGCGCTGGAGCTCGGGATGCAAGAGGAACGAACTTGTACTCAGCTGCATGCGCAACTTGTTCCACACCGCGTTGAGGTTGGGCGACGAACCAAGAAGAACTTTCCCGTTCGCCTTGTTGCGCACTCGGTACACTCCCATCGGCTGGCGACTCTCTTTGTACTGGCGCTTCAGCTCTTTGCGTCGATCGTTCACTTTGACCTCCCGGTACGCAACAGCCTCTACCCTATGCTCCGACTCGCCTTCAGCGGCCTTCTCGCGCTCTCAGCCTTCGCCACCGGCGCGCTCGGCTCGTTGACCCTGGTCGCGCCCGACCGATTGGCCAGCGGCTTCAACGTCACGTTGCCAGAAGACGTTGACCTGTCCCTGCTGATGGCGGTGCTCGGCGGAGTGCTGCTTTCCCTGGCGCTCATCGTCGGCCTCGCTGCCCACTGGTCGTTCCAGCAGCGCCCCGAAGGGCGCACCCTCGGCCTCCTCTGTGCGGTCACTCTCCTGCTGGTCGCAGTGGCCGGCTGGTGGTTCGGCGGTTCGCGCGAGATTCTGCTGCTCGACGGGGTGCGCGGCGTGGTGATCTTTGCGCTCGGCTGGTTCTGGAAGATCGAGGAACCTCAGGCCCGGCGGTCGTAGCGCGCGACAAACCGCCTGAACGCCAAAACGATCGGCAGCCGATCCAACCACGCCGAGGCATCGGCACGCGAATCGTCGAGTTCGTGGAGTGCTCCCACGTAACCTTCCGGGATCTGGCTGTGCAGAGAATCGGGATCGTCGTCGTCCTCTAGAAAGTGGTACTCGTAACCGGGCACGAAGACGTCCTCGTCGGCCACCACCTCGATCGGGCGCACGCCGAAGGTCGTCAACTCGGTCTGCACCGTTTGCGGCGGAATGATCCAGGCATGTTCCGGGCTTTCAAAGATCAGGTACTGAATCTCGCGATTCCGGGAGAGGAATCGAAAGCGACGGATCACGCCCCGGTAGAGCGAGCTCCGTCCGTGGGTGACCTCGAGTAGCGCACGCGTCGTGAACTCGGGCTCGAGGCCCGGGGCGATCCACAACGAAGTCGGGTCGTTTCGGCGGGTGAAGCGGAGAGCCTTACGCCCCCCATAGACCCGGTCCTTGGGCAGTCGTGCCGCGCGACGACGCGGTTCGACGAACTCACGGTAGGGCTCGATGCGGTTCTTCGGCGCGTGCTGCAGCACCAGTCCAGGCCCCACAACGTCGTGTTTGGGGCGCCGCACCCGCCGATTGATGGTTTCGACGGCGCTTTGCATCTCGAGCGGCAAGTCGGTGGTCGCTTCGACCGAGAACTCGATCTCTTCACCGTCGAGCCACTCGGTGCGCGTGTCGCCCTTGCCGATCCACAGCTCTTCGCCGTCTTCGAAGATGTGCGAGGCAACGCGCCAGATGAGCGAGATGTCTTTGTAGAAAACGCGCGGATAGATCACTCGGCGGCCGGTGCGCGGATGACGCTGCACGACGTAGGCCACGAAGAAGCGCAGGTCCGGGTTCTGCCGCGCATGGGTCAGATAGAAGGTCGTGCCGAAGAGATCGATGCGGGCCTTCGGGGTGTAACCGAGGGTCAACAGTCGTTCGGGACGATCGCGCGCCGCCCCCACGCAACGGATCGGGGTCCCCGAAGCGACCAGACGTTTGAATTCGTTGGCGATTTGAACCGCCCCGCGTGGGTCCGGCTCGACGGATGCAATGGCAGACGGAGAGAAGCGTTGCCGCCTCTTTGAATCAGATGACATGGATTCCTATTGAATCAGTGGTTGAGCGCCCACCCTATCGCTTGCACGCTCCTGACCTCGAGCGGGCAAACCGCGAGGGCGCGGACTCCCTGATGAGCGACTAATAGCCAACCTGGAGACTCCCCATGCATTCGCCCTCTCAGCCGGGTCGCCTTCTCGTGCCCCTTGCTCATGCCAGCCTGCTCGTCGCCCTTGGCAGCGCACTGTCGACCCCACTCGTCGCGCAGCCGACAGAACCTTCCGCGACCAGCGACCGGGCCTGCACGACCCCCGAAGACTTCACCATCATCGCGCTCCCCGACACCCAGTACTACTCGCAGTCTCACCCCTGGGTCTTCAAGGCACAGACCGAGTGGATTGTCGCCAACCGCCAGGCGCTCAACATCGCCTTCGTCGCGCATGAAGGCGATCTGGTGAACACCTGGAACAGTCATGCCCAGTGGCAAGTCGCCAGCGAAGCGATGTCGACGCTCGAGGACCCGGTCACCACCGGCCGGCCCGAGGGCATTCCCTACCTACCCGCGATCGGCAACCACGACCTCGATCTCAACGACAACGCCACCAATCCCACCGCCCACTTCAACCAGTACTTCGGCAGCGATCGCTTCGCGAACCGTTCGTACTACGGCGGCCACATGGGGGCGAACAACGACAACTCCTATGCCCTGTTCTCGGCAGGTGGAATCGACTTCGTGGCGATCTCCCTGGCCTACCGCAAGACGGTCGATCTCGAGGTGATCGCCTGGGCCGACTCCCTGCTCAAGCAGTACAGCAACCGCCTCGCCATCGTCACCAGCCACTGGCACATCGACAAGGAGACCGAGGCCGGCTTCAGCGTCCAGGGAGAAGCCCACTACGAAGTCCTGCGTCACAACCCCAACCTCGTCCTGATGCTCGGTGGCCACGTGCACGGCGAGAACCGACGTGCCGACTTGATGGGCGGCCGCATCGTGTCGTCGCAGCTTGCCGACTTTCAAAGTCGACCGAACGGCGGCAACGGCTGGCTGCGCATCCTGCGCTTCAGGCCCACGAAGAACAAGATCGAGGTCTACACACACTCGCCAACGCTCGGACAGTCCGAAACCGACGACAACAGCCGCTTCGACGTGCCCTGGGTCATGGCCGGGCGCTGCAACCCAAACGCCGGCAACGGAACCTCGCGCTTCGCGGGCTCGGCCATTGCTTCGGGTGACTTCGACGGTAACGGCCATGACGATCTGGTGGTCGGGGCGCCAGGTGCGACCCAGGGCAACCAGCCGCGCGCCGGTGCGGTGACGGTCTACTGCGGCTCACAACTCGGCCTGTCGACCCCATTGACCCTCGTCCAGGGGAGGGACGGAGTTCCTGGAGGTGGCGAGCGTGACGACCAGTTCGGCTTCGCGCTCACTGCCGGTGACTGGAACGATGACGGCCTCTCAGACCTCGCGATCGGTGCACCCACCGAGAACAAGGGCGACACCGTCTCCGCCGGTGCGGTCACCGTTCTCTACGGCGCTCCGGGCGGCCTCGGAACCGGGGCTACCAAACGCTACTTCGAAGGCGACTCGGGGCTGCCGGGCTGGCCGGAAGAGGGCGACCAATTCGGCTTCGCGCTCACCACCGGCGACTTCAACGGCGACGGCGTTGACGACCTGGTCATTGGCTCACCTCTCGAAGACCTGGGCGGCGAACGCGACGCCGGCCGCCTGATGTGGATCCCGGGCAGCGCAGAGGGGCTCTCGAGCGAGCAAGCCCGACTGATCGACCAGAACACTCCCGGCATCATCGGCGGAGTCGAAGCGTGGGATCGTTTCGCCTGGGCGCTTGCCGCCGGCGACTTCGACGGCGACGGCCTGAGCGACCTGGCGGTGGGCGTTCCCTACGAGCAACTCGGGGCGGCGAAGAAGACCGGTGCTGTCAACGTTCTCTACGGCAGCTCGACCGGGCCCTCGGCCATCGGCGACCAGATGCTGAGCCAAGACTGGCTCAGGGGCAGCGGCGGTGGCGCCGGTAGCGAGTCTGGCGACAACTTCGGTGCCGCCCTGGCAACTGGTGACCTGAACGGCGACGGGCGCGACGAGTTGATCGTCGGCGCACCGGGCGAAGACATCGGCTCGGCGCAGAACACTGGCGCCTTGAGTGTGGTTCCAGGAAGCAGCTCCGGCCTGACCTGGCAGGGCTCCCGCATGTGGTGGCAGAACAGCCAGCTCGGAATCGCCTCGGAAAAGGAAGACCGCTTCGCCTCGAGCCTCACCACCGGGGACTTCGACGACGACGGATTCGCAGATCTGGCGATCGGCATGCCGTTCGAGGCCTGGGGATCTGCCCCACTGCGCTCGGGGGCCGTCATGTTGCTGTCTGGCGGTCCCGGAGGCCTCGAGGGCAGCAGTCGCCGCGGCCTACGCCCAGCAGACTTCGAGAACGACAACCGTGAGGACTTCTGGGGCTTCGCCCTGGGTGCCGCCGACCTGCTCGGCGGTGACGAGGACGAACTGGTCATCGGAGTTCCTGGCCGCGACGTGCAGAACCGTGCTGATCGCGGGCAGGTGCGTGTCCTCAGGGGCAGTCCGGCCGGCGTGATGCTCGCCTTCTCACGCCTGCTCTGGCCCTAGTCGACGGCCGATTCTTCTACCAGTGAAAGGTGACCGTGCCCCACGCGCGGCGCCCCAGGAGGTCACCGCCCCACGTCTGCCAGTGCTCTTCGTCGGTGGCGTTGGCGACTGCGGCGTCGATGTCGACGAAGTCACTGACGCGAACGCGCAGGCCGAGATCGAAGACACCGTAGGAATCGACGAAGCCCACGAAGGGTCCCGACGCGAAGAGATAGTCGTCGACCCAGCGATAGTCGCCGCGCACGTTGAAACGTTCGCCGCTCCAACCCAGGCCCAGGGTTGCGCGGTTCTCGGGCGCATTGGCCCCGAGATGAGGAACCAGGAGGCGCGCGCGCTCTACGGTTGTGTCCAACCATGAGTAGTCGAATCGCAGAAGAAGGCCGGCGCCGAGCTCGAGGTCGACGCCGAGATCGGCACCCTGGACTTCGGTATCGCCGACGTTGCCGTAGGTGAACAACGCCATGACCGGCGTGCCGTCGAGTTGCGTGCTCAAGAACTGAAACGACGGCCCGAGGGCGCCCTGCAGCTGCGCGAAAATGCTCCCGCGCACATCGAGCGGCAGCTCCTCGGGCGGTGAGTACGCCTGGTAGTCCGGATTGATCCGGCCAGCCGTCGTCCCGACATTGGGAATCGGCCCGACGATCAGGTCGTCGTGCTGGGAGAGGTGGTAGCCCACTTCGATCGTGCCCCGCTCCCCCAGCGGAGACCGCACACCGATCTCCAGCGTGTTGGTCTCTTCGGGATCGAGGTTACGGTTGCCGAGAAACAACTGCCTCGTGTCTGGCGACGGATCGGAGGCTGCCTGCTCGCCAGTGATGATCGGATCGAGGTCGAACGCACAGACGACGCCGAACAACACACACTGTGGCTCGAGACTGGCGAACTGCAGTGCGGGTGCAATATCGAACTGCATTCCGTACTCGGAGTAGTTCGGGAAGCGGAAGGCGCGGGCGTAGCCAACGCGGACGCTGCCCGCGGAGCCGAACCCCCAGACCAGCGAGGCGCGCGGCGACCACTCCGGCTTGTGAAACGAGGCGTCGTCGTAGCGCGTGCCGAGCGAGAGGACAAGGCGGTCCGTCGGGCGCCAGTCGACCGATGCATTGAGGGCGTCGCGTTCTTCGTCGATCGAACGCAGGAGGAGACTGTTCTCACGGCTGACTCCCTGACGGAAGAACGAGCGCGGTAGCCGTCGCGTCAGGTCGAGGGTTTCATCGGTCGCTACTTCTTCATCGCGATGCATGAAACCCGCGGTGAAGTGCAGAGAGCGCGACAGGTCCCAGCGCGTTTGCAACTCGAAGCGAAAGGACTCGTCGTCGAGCACGACGTTCTGGCCAGTGGCGAGTGCCGTTTGCTCGCCGGCATCTCGCGCCCGATAGTCACCGAAAAGATCCCAATGCACACTGGGGCTGAAACCGAAGCGCGCCCACTGGTGCGACGCATCGAGGACTTCGACCCGACCGATGTCGGTCAACAGCAGGTGACCGTCGAGCTCGCTGCCACCGGCGGCAAACGTCAAGCCGATGCCGGCCGGGGAGCGATAGTCGAGGCGCAGACCCGCGTTTGTCGCCTCTTCCTCCGGTCGACGGAGGCTGGTGGCCTCTGCCGGCAGGCAACCGAGCGACGCCACAATAAAGCCGCTCACTCCTGGGCAGAGACCATCGCCGTACTCAAACGGGCCATTTCGAGACGACCGGAAGCCCTCGGCGGTTCGGTAGTTACCCTGGAGGCCGATACCAAAGTTCGATGTCAGCATCTGCGCCCAGCGCACGCCGCCCTCCGCCGTACCGCCCTCACCGCCACCGACCCGAAACGAGCCGTCGCTCCTGGTGACTGTGCGCGTCTCGAGCGACAGCAAGCCACCCGGAGCATGGCCGGCGAAAACTGTCGAGCCCGGACCGCGGGTGAAGTCGACCGCTGCCAGGGCCGCCGGTGCAACGGCGACCGCGGGCCACTCCTGGCCACCGAAGAAGAGCAGCGATGGATCACGCCCGTCGACGCGCACCGCGACGCGCTCGCTTCCGTGCGTTGCCATGCCACGGGTTGAGATCGCGTAGTCCGAAACCGTCGCCTGCTCGGCCGCACCGCCCGTCAGACCTGCCAGGGCACGCGCTACGGGCCAGCGATCGAAGCGCTCACGACTGTTCGGCGTCACCGCCGACGCGGCGATCGGTGCATAGCGCAGCGATTCAGTACGCGCGCTCGCCGCGGTCACCGCCAGGGCCGCCGCACGCGGCACCGTGTAGGCGAGGCGGTGCTCGAAAGGCGTCGTCACCAGCCGTTCAATGACCACGCTGACCGTTTCGCTCCAGTCGCCGATCGAGAGCTCGAGCTGCTGCGAACCAGCGGGCAGCGACATGGTGAACCGGCCTTCGCTGTTGGACACGGCTGATGCCCAGTCCTCGAGCGCCGCGACCTGGATGCCCGCGACCGGACGCTCCTCCGCGTCGAGCAAGAGCCCGTGAACACGCCCATCTTGAGCCAAGAGAAGCGAAGTGGCTGAGAAGGCGAAGACGAGGGCACAACAAAGCACCCGAAAGACGCGTTCGATGGCAGCGGGAAGGCTCATGCTGATCTCCTGGACAACAACTCCGGTAGCCGGAGCGAGGAGTGGTAGGCGCGAAGAGGTGGGGAACGGGAGGCGGGATCGGTGAGGAAGGGAGCGCCTGAACGGCACTCGTGTGGCGGTGATCATGTGTCCAAGGGCGATCTCAGGTCAAGACTCACCAGATGCTCGACCTCCCATCCAAGGACTCAAGGGGCGAGGGCAGAGCGGATGACGTCTTCTAAGTCTTCGAGCGGAATGATCTCCAAAGCGTCCCGAACGGCCTGCGGCAGCTCGTCGATATCGGCCTGATTGTCGGCCGGAACGATGCAGCGCTTGATTCCCGCCCGTGCCGCCCCGATCAGCTTGTCGCGAATCCCTCCGACCGGGAGCACCCTGCCGGTGAGCGTGACCTCACCCGTCATGGCGGTGTCGGCGCGCACCGGTTGGCCGGTCAGCCGAGAGACCATGGCGGTTGCAATCGTGATGCCGGCGGAGGGGCCGTCCTTGGGCATCGCCCCCGCCGGTGCATGAACGTGCAGGTCGCGATTCGAAATGTCGCGCATGATACCCAGGCGCTCAGCCGCCGCACGGGCACAACTCCAGGCTGCCTGCGCCGACTCCTGCATCACGTCGCCGAGCTTGCCCGTCAAGGTCAGCTGACCGCTACCGTGCGTCGACGTCACCTCGACGAAGAGGATGTCGCCGCCTGCTTCGGTGAAGAACATGCCAGTCGCCACGCCGACCTCGTCGGTCTCGAGAGCCTTGCCAATGCGAACCCGCGACCGTCCGAGCATTTCCCGCACCGTCGCGGCCCCGATCGGGTCGGGGCTTTCGCCGGTGCCAACGAGCACCGCTGTTTTGCGCGCCAGACGTGCAATCTGCTGACCGAGGCCGCGAACGCCTGCCTCGTAGGTGTAGTGACGAACCAGTTCGACGATGGCATCGCGCTCGAGTTCGAACTCTTCCGGGTGCAGGCTGGCCGAGCGGATCTGGCGGGGCACGAGATGGCGAAGGGCAATCTCGACCTTCTCGTCCTCGGTGTACGAAACGAAAGGAACGATCTCGAGCCGGTCGCGTAGCGGCCCCGGAATGGCGCCCACAACGTTGGCAGTGGCAACAAAAAGGACCTGCGAAAGATCGAATGGGACCCCCAGGTAGTGGTCGACGAAGTGGCGGTTCTGCCCGGGGTCGAGCACCTCGAGGAGAGCCGCTGCCGGATCACCGCTGCGCGAAGCTCCCATCTTGTCGATTTCATCGAGCAACATGACGGGATTTGCCGCGCCAGCGTCGCGCATGCCCGAGAGAATTCGGCCGCAACTGGCGCCTACGTAGCTGCGGCGATGACCACGGATATCCGACGCGTCGCGTACGCCACCGAGTGCGACGCGCACGTAGGGTCGCCCCATCGCGCGAGCGATCGAGCGCACCACCGAGGTCTTGCCGACCCCGGGAGGCCCGGAGAGAAGGAGGACCGGTTCGGTTGCGTGCTCGCCTCTCTGGCCGTTGTCCTGACCGTCGCCGGAACCACGTTCTTGACGTAGGCGGTGGACGGCGAGGACTTCGAGGACGCGGTCCTTGACTTCCTCGAGGCCGTAGTGCGCCGAAGAGAGAACCCCGCGGGCAGCGTCGAGGTCGACGGGTTCCTCCTCGGTACGCTCCCAGGGAAGATCGGCGATCCATTCGATGCGATCCCGGATCACCTGCCCCTCGGAAGATTCGGCACCCAGACGCTCGTAGCGACTGAGCTCGCGCTCGATCTCGTCACGCACCTCTTGACTGATGGGGACAGTCTCGAAGCGGGCGCGCAGAGCAGCAGCGTCGTCGTCACCCTCGCCGAGCTCGCGCCGAATGCCACGTAGCTCCTCGCGCAACAGATGCCGACGACGGCGCTCATCGAGGTCCTCGTGGACGGCGCTGCGAATGCGTAGGCGAGCACCGAGAATCGCCAACCGACGTTCGACGTGGAGAAGGACCCCGCGCAGTCTTTCGCGGGCGTCGAGGCTGTCGAGCAGCGCCTGACGCTCGGCCAGCGGCATTTCGGTGACCGAGGCCACCAGGTCGGCCAGGCGACCCGGGTCCAGCTCCTCCTGCACGACCTGCGACAGCTCTTCGGCGCGATGATCGATGCGGGTCAGCTCGGTGGCGCGATCGCGAACCTCGGCGACCAGCGCCTGGACTTCCATCGTGCCCTCGGCATCCGTCGACGCGCCGTGTACCTCGGGTGCCGGTGCTGCCGAAGCGAACAGCAGGTTGGCGGCGGTGTCATCTGTCGACGATTCCGCTGGTGCAGCTTCCAGGACCACCCGGTGTTCGCCGAGCAGGGTCACTTGAAGACCCCGCGGATGACGCTCGGCATGGCCAAAGCGCGCCACCACACCCGTCGGGTGCAGGTCTTCGAAGCTCGGTTCTTCGGCGCTCGAGTGCTGGAGGACGACAACCACCCGGCTGTCGTAGGAGTCGCGTGCACTCTCGATTGCGCGCCGGCTGGCCTCTCGGACGATGGTGATCGGCAGCGCAACGCCTGGGAAAAGCACGGCGTTGCGTACCGCCAGAACCGGTAGCCTAGATGTGGCGATCTGGGGCGGTTCTCGATCGGGCGGCGCGACCATCCCCCGATGTTGTCCGGTACCAGAGCGCTTGTAAAGCGCTTCTCGGCCAACCGGCCGACTACGACTCAGCCGCTTGGCGTCGATACCATGCGGAGAGGACGCGGAATCGCCGCGACGTCTCGAAGCCATGCCAATCATCTCTGTCACCGCCGGCCCACGTGTCGGAACCACCCTGCACTTCGAGGAAACCGCGGTCCTTGGCCGCGGCGACGGAGCCGATCTCGATCTTGGTGACCGTTCCGCCTCGCGGCTGCACGCCCGCATCGAGCTCGATGGCCGACGCTTCTATCTCGCCGATTTGGGGAGTGGAAACGGCAGCTTCCTCAACGGCATTCGGGTCATCGGCCGAGCGCCACTCTCCCATCGGGACATCGTGCGGCTCGGCATGAGCCGCCTGGAGTTTCTGCTCGAGGGCGAGAACCCGCTTCAGGCATCGTCTTCGGCAGTGGCGCTCGTCGACAGCGAGTTGAAGCTCGAACGCTCGCGCTCGTTCGCCCTCTCGAGTCTCGAAATCGCGCGCCAGATCGGCGGCGATGACCAGTCTGGCGAGGAGGTGACCGCCGGTGGCCTCCATCAGCGCCTCGAACTGCTGCACGACCTCAGCGCCATCACCACCGAAACGTTGGACCTCCACCGAGTGCTCTCGCGCTCGCTCGAGATCCTGTTCAACAGCTTCAGCACCGTCGATCGCGGCTTCGTAGTGCGCTACGACGCCCCCACGGGTGAGTTCACCCCGGTTGTCGCTCGCACCCGTGACGGTGAAGCGATCGAGATCCCGGCCAGCCTCACCCTCTTGCGCGCCGCAGTCACCGCCAGTGAAGTTCTCTTGTGTGCCGACGCCAAACAGGACCAGCGCTACGCCGAGGCGGTCTCGATGCACGAGATCAACCTCCGATCGGTGGTCTGCGTTCCGCTGGTGATCGAGAATCGCACCTACGGCGTGCTGCAGCTCGACAGCACGAGCGCGCCCTGGGCAGTCACCGACCAGGACCTGGCCACCCTCGCCAGCGCCGGCGCCAGCATCGCTCACGCGATGGCCAACGCCGAGCTGCATCGGCGGCTCACCGAGCGCGAGGTCGAGCGACACGACCTCGAGCTCGCCCGCTCGATCCAGCAACGCTTCCTTCCCACCGCGCCACCTGAGATCAAAGGCTGGGAGTTCGCCGCCGCCTATCAACCCGCGCAAGCGGTCGGCGGTGATCTCTACTCCTTCGTCGACTTGGCCGACGGGAAGCTGGGCATCGCACTGGGTGACGTTTCTGGGAAGGGCATCCCGGCCGCGCTCATGATGGCGCGCATGATGAGCGATCTGCGTTACCTTTCGGTGCGCTCGGACGACCCGTCGGCAGTCCTCTCGATGCTCAATTCTGAGCTCGCCCAGCGCGGCGGCGACGGTCTCTTCATGACCATGCTCTACATGGTGCTCGACCTCCAGAAGGGACTGTTGACAATCGCCAACGCCGGCCACATGGACCCGATCGTGCGACGAGCCCATGGTGCGGTGGCCGACCTCGAGACGTCGAGGGGCCCGGCGCTCGGCCTCGACGAGTTCGCCAGCTACCCACCGGCCCGCGCACACCTCGATCGGGGAGACACAGTCCTCTTCTACTCCGACGGGCTCACCGAAGCGGCAGGGCACCAGAGTGGCGAGCGCTTCGGCCTCGGTCGACTCTGTCGAGCGCTCTTGGCGAGTGAACCGAGCGCCAGTCAGCTGGTCGACTCGGTTCTCGGCCAGGTGGCACAGTTCGCCGCCGACGACCGCCCGCAAGACGATCTGACCGCGGTCGCGGTCTCACGTTCCCCTTGAAGGGAGCTCAGGCCGACGCCTCGCCGCCGCTCAGGAGCTCAGCCGCTAACGCCACCCGCCGGTCGTCACGCATCGCCGGCGACGCCCCGGTTGCCGACGCTCTATCCGACTCGCCTTCGAGCAGGCCTCGAATCAGGTCACAAATCGCGGCGACCCGGTGACGCTCTTTGAGCTCGCGCAGCGCATCGGCGCGCGACTTGCGGATATCGAAGAGCCGCTTCATGCCCGCAATCTCGAACACCTGCTCGACGTCCCGGTTGGGCGCACAGACAATCATGTGACCACCCTCAGCCGACAGTCGGCGCGTTACCATCACCAGCACCCGCAGACCGGCACTCGAGATGTAGTCGAGGCCGGCCAGGTCGAGCAGCAGCTCACGACGGTCATCCTCGAGCTCGGCATTGAGGACCCGCGACAACTCGTCGCTCGAACGCGAATCGAGCTCACCAGCCAGGACCACCAGACGGACGTTCTGCACGTCGCGCACCTCGGTGTTGAACGACTGAGACACCTGGTTCAGCCCGGAGTCGTCTGCTTGAAGACCAGATCGACGATCCCGCAGCGCAGGCGAGCACCGTCCTCGAGAGGGTGATCGGCGCCTGCGGCGAGCCTCTCGCTGCCCAGGAAAGTGCCATTGGACACACCGGGCTCCTCGCACAGGTAGAACCGATCAGACTTCCAGTGAATGCGCGCGTGCCGGCGCGACAAAGACCGGCCGGAGTCGATCTCGGTGAGGTCGATCTCGGGCGAGGTCCCGCTCGTCGAGTCGTAACGCCCGATGATCGCGACCTGCTGGGGTGAAAGCGGGAACTGAGTGCCGCTCGCCTCGTGCACCAACACCGCCGAGGCTGCTGTCGCTCCTGGAAGGGGTGGCGGCTGTGGGCCGTCGCCGGCGACTGGCGTCTCGAGCTCGGCGCCGGTTCGCAACGGTGCAGCCGCGATTTCGTCTGCCCGTGCCTGCGCAGCTTCGTGCTGATAGAGGCGCCGCGAGAGCTTGCGGAGCATCCGAATCAGAAGTTCGGGCTCCTGGCGCAAGATCCCAGCGAAAGTGGCCGCATCGATCGGCAGGAGCTGACAGTTCGCCCCGGCCACTGCCGTCGCACGCCGTGGGGTGCCCTCGAGCAGCGACATCTCGCCAAAGAAGTCACCCTTTTCGATCACCCCGAGGTCTCGTTCGGCGTTGCCAAAGCGTCGCACCATGCGCACCGTTCCGGAGGCGACGATGAACATGTCCCTGCCCTCGGAGCCCTGGTCGTAGACCGTCGTGCCCTCTCTGAATGCGACCAGCAGGTCGCTACTTTCTGATTGCGAACTCACGTTGCCGCCTGCCGGGCCTTCGATGGTTGAGTCTGTGGGCTTGTGCTCGATTGGGGCGGCAGTATAGCCGCGCCTTCGACCGGGCTCCTGCGTCATCGAATCGAGCCAGGGTCGGTGGCATTCCCAGGGATATTTCAGGTTGCGTTTCGGCGTCTTTGTAGGTATCTTCGGAGATCCGATTCGCTGGGTTGCGCTTTCTTTGCATGATGCCTGAGGAGCAGCGTTCGAAACCGGAAGCTCTCTGGCCTTTCGTCCTCCGAGGAGGCACAACGCAACCTCACCGCCGGCCTTTTCGGGACCGCTACCTTCACCTTCACTTGGGGACCACGCGCCCCGAACCTTTGACTTTGACCACCCCAGGCAACAAACCCAGCAGGCCGAAGACTGGTCCGACATGGCTGGCGCCCTCCGACGGAGCCCTGCGAACCGACACCAAGCTGTCTCCAGTCGCCCGACGGATTCGCGAAGCGTCGATCAAACAGTGGGGTGAGGAGAGCGCTGTCGAAATCGTCGGGCGCTCGCAGTCGATGGTGTCGCTCCTGGAGCGCCTCGAGAAGATGGCTCCGTTTGACGAACCAGTCCTGATTCTCGGTGAGAGCGGTGTCGGCAAGGAAGCTCTCTCGCAATCCATCTATTTGCTCGGCGAACGCACGGCAAAGCCCCTCGTCCCGGTGAACTGCCCGCAGTACCAGGAAGGCAATCTGACCGTCAGCGAGCTCTTCGGGCACAAGAAGGGCAGCTTCACCGGCGCCGCCAGCGATCGCAAGGGCTGCTTCGAGACCGCCGACGGTGGCATCGTTTTCCTCGACGAGGTCGCCGACCTGCACATGAGCGCCCAGGTGATGTTGCTGCGCGCGCTTGCGAGCGGCGAGTTCCAGCCACTCGGCTCAGACCAGACCAAACGAGTCGACGTGCGGGTCATCGCCGCAACCAACCGCTCTCTCAACCAGCTGGCCGAGAACCGCGAGTTCCGGCGTGACCTGATTTTCAGGCTGCGCTACTTCCAGATTCACGTTCCGCCCCTACGCGAACGCGACGGCGACTGGCTCCTGTTGCTCGATCACTTCTTATTGAACATGCACCAACGCTACGGCGTCCAGAAGCGCTTCTCCGATGCGTCGCTGCAACTGCTCGAGACCTATCCGTGGCCGGGCAACGTACGCGAGCTGATTACCGTCACCACGATGGGCTACGCCCTGGCCGAAAGGGACGTCATCGAGCCCCGCGACTTCCTCGCTCAGCTCGAGGAAGAGCGGCAACCCGAAACTCCCGACGAAAAACTCGCCACGAGCGACGAAGGGCTCGATTCGCTCTATCGCTCGCTGACCTCGAGCGATGGCAACTTCTGGGAGCTGCTCCAGGAGCCGTTCCTCGAGCGCGACCTCAATCGCCGGCAGGTCCGTCGTCTCGTCGGTCGCGGCCTGCGCGAGACCAACGGCAGCTACCGCGATCTCTGCGCGGTGTGGAACATCCAGCCCCAGCGCTACCAGAAGTTCATGGATTTCTTGAGGCATCACCGACTCAAGCCCAAGTCGTACCAGGACACAGACCTCTGATTGCCTACGATGCAAAGGGCGCACAACGGCCCTCATGTTCTGGAGGCAGCGCTCCATCGATGGAGCGACCGCTCTTTACCGCCCACAACGTTGGCGCCCTCAGGCGGTTGCCAAGCAACCAATGCCCTACGGATCAAGTGCCCTGTTTAAAGCACCTTGCAGTCTGCGACGCAACGATCGGGAGTAGTTGGCACAGGCTGTGCTCTCTAGCTGACTGATCGTCAACCCCTCTCTCGGCCTGCAACAGGCCATCAATAAACCCAAGGAGATTCAGCAATGGAAATGACCCGAGGCGAAATGCAGGACCTGCTCGGCAAGTTCGCAGCCGAAAGCAACACCTACCGTGACCGACTCAAGAACGACCCCAAAGAGGTCATTCAGCGCCAGTTCGGCATCGACGTGCCGGGTGCCGTGAACATCAAAGTCGTCGAAGAGTCGGCCGACACCGTCTACGTCGTGCTCCCGCACACCGTCGAGCAGGGCGATGAGCTCTCTGACGCCGATCTCGAGGCGGTCGCTGGCGGCCACTCGATCATCAAAGACGCCAACTGCCAGGACTCGGACGGCGCCCTCAACACCGTCAACAACTTCGAGGCCTCCCTGGTCTAGAAGCTGCCCGGACCTCTCGAGGTCCAAGGTGGCGGCGGCCTCTCTGGCGCCGCCACCGAGCGCCTCCGTCACCCGGGGGCGTCCAGGGTGAACCGGGTTGCCCACCTGCGGCAGCCCGGTCTCACCACCTCCCCTCCCCTCCTCTCTCTTTCCGCCCATTCACTTGTGTTCTAGATGCTGCTGTCCACCAGATAGCGCTCCGGTTTCGAGTTGTTCGAAGCCGACAGCGCCCCCCACCCAACCAATGGAGGAGATCCACCATGGAAATGACCCGAGGCGAGATGCAAGACCTGCTTGGCAAGTTCGCAGCCGAAAGCAACAGCTACCGTGAGAAACTGAAGAACGATCCGCGCGAAGTCATCCAGCGCCAGTTCGGAATCGACGTTCCCGGCAGCATGAACATCAAGGTCCTCGAAGAATCGGCCGACACCGCGTACGTTGTGCTTCCCCACATCGTCGAGCAAGGTGACGAGCTCTCCGACGCCGACCTCGAAGCGGTCGCCGGCGGCCACTCGATCATCAAAGAGGCCAACTGCCAGGACTCTGACGGTGCCCTCAACACGGTCAACAACTTCGAGATGTCGCTGGTCTAGAGCCAGGGACCTCTTTCGAGATCCAACAAGAGCGGGAGCGCCACCTCTGGCGTTCCCGCCTCTTGTTTTCTCGGGCGACACGCAACGTCGTCGCCCGAACCAACCATCGCTTGACAGCCCGGTCACCGCTTGAACCCTCCACCGTTCGGAGAAGGAATGAACGAGGAGTCAACCTGCGAGGCTCTGACCGCTAGCGCGCGGGTCCTTTCTGAGATTCGCCTGCGCAGCGAAACGCTGTGGGAGCGGCTCGAGCGCACCCGTGGCGAAGCAGAGGCCGAGGCGCCGACAGCCGAGGCGCTGGCCCGCGCACTCTTGCCCTGGGCGAAGGCCGTCGCGCGAGGCGACCTCGGCGTCCTGTCGAAGCGGCTCTCCTGGGATGAGGTGACGACCGAAGAGGCCTATCGCGCGGTCACCGCCGAGGCACCCGACGTAGCTGACGAAACCGGTGACGATTGGACCGCCGACCTCCAACTCTTCAGCCTCTGTGCCCGTCAAACGAAGGACGAGCTCGACCGCGACCCCGGCATCCGGGAGACCTTGCGCGCCCACGCCACTGGCCCGTTCCCGGAGATCTGGTTGCCCTGGCGACTGGTCGCAGCCGAGAAGCTGGCCAACCTGCCAGCCAAGGTGCGAGAAACCTTTGGCTCCGAGGCACTTCAGCAACTCCTGGATGTGGTCCACAACGAGCTGACCTACCTCGGCGAAAGCGCTGCCTTCAAGCGCTTCGAAACGCTTCGCGCCGAGGCAGGCGGGAACCCATCGGGAATCCACGACGCCTTCGTCGGCGAGGTGCTTTCTGACCCGATTGCCGAGCTCTATCAGCACTATCCAGTTCTCGCCCGCCAACAGTGCCGCACGCTCGGTCAGTGGATGGCCGCGGTGCGCGAACTCTCCACCCACATCGAGGCCGCTCGCCCGCTGCTCGTAGAGACCTTCTGTGGCGCAGCCGAGGGCACCGCCGAGCTCGGCCCCGTCGCGACGCTCGAAGGCGGCCTCGGCGACCGACATCGCGACGGTCGGCAAGTGCTGCGCCTGGTCTTTGCGAACGGCCTCGAGTTGATCTACAAACCACGCTCACTGGCGGCGGAGGTCGCCTGGCGGCGAATCCTGGAATGGTGCCGTGAAGCCGGCCTCCTGTGCGCGCCAGCAACTGCGCGCGCCCTCGATTGTGGCGATCACGGCTTCATGGAAGCGGTCGTGCCATCATCACCGATCGGACAGGCAGGTGCCGAGGCGTACTACCGCACCGCCGGCTCGCTCGTCGCCCTCGCCTACGTACTGCGGGCCGAAGACCTGCACGGCGAGAATCTGATCGCAACCGCGAGCGGCCCGGTCGTCATCGATGCCGAGCTCATGCTGCAGCCCATGCGCGCCGTACAAACGACCGGCGAAGGCCGCGAGCCATCGTTTCTGGGTTCGGTTCTAGCTTCCGCCCTGCTGACTCAGCTCTTGCCGGGTGGCGAAGAAGACCGCGACCTGGGCGGCCTGCGCTGGCCACGAGAGCGCCTCGAGACCCGGCGTGGCTGGACGGGTCTGCATGGCGACGAGTTGGCCTTTGCCGCCGAAGAGAAGAAACTGCCGCCGCGCGAGAACGTCGTGACCGACGAGAACGGCAATCTGTTGCCGATCGAAGACTGGTCAGAAGCAGTCGAGGACGGCTTCAGCGAAACCTGGCGGTTCCTGACCGACGAGCGCGGTGCGCTCGAAGAACTCCTGCGCAGTGAGCTCGCCGAAACCACGACCCGAGTTCTCCTGCGGCCGACGCGCGAGTACGGCCAGGTCGTTCAGCTGACCAGCATCGAGCGCAACCAGAAGTCGGGAACGATGGGGAGCCTCTTGCGCGACGCCCTCGCTAGCCGACTGGTGACCCTCGACCAACGGCCGGAGCAATGGCCCCTGCTGCGGGCGGAGCGCATAGCGCTCGAACGCCTGGACATCCCGTGGTTCGGCCTGGCGGCAAACACCACCGAGATCGAGACCGAGACCGGTGAGATCGCCCGCGGCCTGTTCGAGACCGCCGGTCTCGACGCCGTGTGCGGTCGCCTGCAAGCGCTCGACGAACGCGACCATGAGCGCCAGCTCAGGCGGCTCCGTCTCGCCCTCGCCCCAGACGCTGAGATCTCACCGGTTTCCGAGTTGATCGCTCTGAGCCTGCAGTCTGTCGGCGACGGGCCCTTCGAAGACGCCTGCCTGGCGATGGCGTGGCAGATCGCTGAGCTGGTCCGCGAGCGAGTCCTCGAGCAACCTCCCGCCGGCTGGTCCCTGTCGACCGGTCGCCTCGGACCGGCAGTCTTGTTTGCCGAACTCGCAACCTCCCGGCCCGAGACACGTCCTCCTGGCGTCGGAGAAGAGCAAGGCGAGCGCTTCGCTGCCATCGCCCGACAGCTCTCCGCCTGCGATCGCGACCTCACCCAGGAAGAAACCGAGGCCCTCCGCGACATGCCTCTCGGGGGGCCATCCGGTCTGGGCGGCGTGCTGTTCGTTCTCAACCGGCTCAGCGAAACCCTTGGTGAAACCGTCTTGCGAGAGCGCGCGCTTCTATGGAGCAGCTTCGCAACCAACGCGCGTATCGAAGCCGACCGGAGTTTCGATCTCGACGGTGGGTGTGCTGGCCTGATTCTCGGTCTGCTGGAGCTCCATCGGGGCACCGGCGCTCCCGAGACCCTCGAGCGCGCCATCGCAGCCGGTGACCACCTGCTCGCACACCAGCGCTCTTTTGGGTCGCTCGGCGCGACCTGGAACAACGCCGCCGGCATTCCCCAGCCGGGGCTCGCCCATGGGGCCGCTGGCATCGCCACGGCGCTCGCACATCTCGGTGAGGCCACCGGCAAAGCGCGCTTTACCACCGCTGCCCTCGCAGCCATCGCCTGGGAACGCGGCATGTTCGACAGCCAGCACGGCAACTGGCCAGCCCTGGTGCGCGACCACGCCGGCGACATCAGCCGAGTGTTCATGGCCAGCGTCTGCCGCGGTGCCCCCGGAATCGCCATCGCTCGCCAAGCCCTGCCGCCGAGTCTCCGAGACAGCAGGCTGGCCGCAGAGATCGAAACCGCCCAGGACACCACCTTCCGCGCCGAGGCCGCAAGCCTCGACCACCTCTGTTGCGGCGCGCTGGGCCGCACCGCGGCACTCACCTTCACGACCGACGACAACGTCTCGCTCGCCCGCCGAGAGCAAGCGCTCACCATGGCACGCGCTGTGGTGGCACGAGCCGGCTCGAGCGGCCACTTCCGGCGTTCCACCGACCTGTACGACAACCGAACCCCCGATGCCGGCTTCCACTACGGCCTGTCCGGAATCGCCTACCAGCTCTACTGTCTGGCCGCGCCCGCGCGCGCTGCCGGAGACTTCCTGGTGCTGGTGTCTCAACCGAGGGAGGCGCGCGAACCGTGAGACATAATTCGCCCCAGTCTGCCCGAGGACTGTTCACCTCGGCTCTTTCCTCGCCTCTGGACCGCAAGCTGCCGGTTCCAGAAGCCTCTCTGATCTCTTCGTTCTTCGCCGCGGCCCCTTTGCCGCAGCTCGAAACCGCTCAGCAGGAGGAGCACCCGGTGACCACCCCTTCTTCCAGAACTTCGACTTCTTCTAGAACTCTGACCTCTTCCAGAAGTCCTTCTTTGCGAGCGATCGCCCTGGCCGCTTCGATCGTTTGGCTCATGCTGGCCAGCTCTCTTGCCACGGCCCAACCGCCGGGCAACGCCGAGGTGACCTACGACCCGCCGGCGTTCTCCTTCGAACAGGGCCACATCGAACTGCTCGAGGCCGTTCGCCTGACCCTCCAGCACGATCCGAACCTCCTCCTGGCACGCGAAGACAGCCGGGCGAAGTACGGCCTGGCGCTCGAGCTCAGCGGCTTCTTCGACTGGACGATGAACGGCTCGCTGAGCTGGGAGCACCGCGAGCAGGAGCTGCTCGAGTCGATCAAGCAGGCCGAAACTGACAAGCGAAACCAGTTCCGCGACGGCCAGTTCGTCGCCTGCGAACTGCGCGACGACCTGACCAACGACCTCGCGACCCTGCAGCAGGCGCGCAACCAGACCCCGAACGGCGCCAACATTCCGCTCACCAGCCTCGACGGCGACAAGGCCTTCGAAGCGCAGCTGCGCATTCTCGAAGCAGTGATCATCTCGTCGACTCCAGCCCAGCGCAACGCGCTCCTCGGCGAGCGCGCCGCGATCATCGATGCGCAGATCGCCTTTATCCAGAACCGTGGCCTGCCCGAAGTCCAGCAGGCCTGCGACCGCACCACCGAAGCGCTGGCTCGTCTCGGCGACGAGCCCGAAGAGGAAGAGTTTGATCTCGGTCGCCTGCAGCTGCAGTTCGACAAGCTGTACCGGAACGGCTTCTTTCTCTCGCCGTTCCTGAAAGGCGCCTACAACAGCACCGGCTACATCGGCAAGGAAGACGGCTTCTTCGTCACCGATACCGACCCCTTCGGTGTCCCGCGGCGCAGCCCGTCGGGCATTCCACTCGACCGACTGATCGACTTCGGCGGCAAGAACGTCCAGGACACCTACACCTTCGAGGTTGGCTTCGAAGCCAACATGCCGCTCCTGCGAGGCCGCGGAATCGCCACCAGCGGACCGGTCGACGCCGCCGACATCGACTACGAGGCTTCGCGCCTGCTCGTCGAGCACACTGCCTCGGAGAGTGTCTTGAGCACCGCCCTCGCCTATTGGAGCCTGGTCGCCGCCGAAGAACGCGCCGCCGTCCTCGACAACGCCGTTACCCTGCAATCCGATCTGGCCCAGATCACCCGCGATCTCATTGAAGGTGACGCGATTCCAGGAGCCGACCTGTCGCGGGCACTGGCCGGCGAAGCCAACTCGCGCGCCCAGTACCAGAGCTCTGCCGCTGATCTGGTCAGCGCGCAACTCGCGCTGGTGCGTTCGATGGGCGTTACGGTCTCCGGGCCCGAGAACCTGCCGTCGGCACAGACGGGCTTCCCGGAACCTCCGACCATCGAAGCGGTGCGACAGATCGCCGAGACGGCACTCACCCAGGGCGCCCTCGAGGCGCGACTCGATCTACAGGCTGCCCGGGCGGTCATCGAGTCCGGCAAGCTGCTCGCCGATGCAGCCTTGATCGATCTCCGACCGCGACTCGATATCGGCTTCGGCGCCTCAACGATCACTCGCGGTGAAGGCTCCTTTTCTGAATCCACCGACCGTTTCGCAGCCCCGAGCTGGAAGGTCTCGGCGACCTTCGAGAAGCCATTCAGAAACAGGAGCGCCCGCGGCTTGTTGCTGCAGCGGCAGGCACAGGCCAACCAGCTGCAGATCTCGGCCGGCGACCTCGACCGCCTGGTGCGGGTGGGGGTTGTTCAGACGCTAGGGTCACTCCTCGAAGCCCTCGAGGGTCTGCGCTGGGCCGAAGCGGCCGCGAACTCTGCCGAGGAGACCATCAACTCCGAGGTCGAGAAGCTCCGGCTTGGCGAAACCACTTTGCTCGACACCATCCTGACTGAGCAGCAGCGCACCTCGTCGCAACTGGCTTTGATTTCCGCCCGCCAGCAGGTGGCGTCGCTGATCACGCGGCTGCGCTTCGAAACCGGCACCCTTGTTCAGGAAACAGGGAGCGGTCGACGGGTCACACCGACGACGCTCACCACCGTGCCCACCGGAGCGGACTCGTGACTTCGAGCCGACACAATCGAGCGGGTTGGACGGCTCTGGCCGCCGGGGCGATTCCGGTTGCGCTCGCGCTGTTGTTCCTGGGAGCGCCCCGCGCCAGCGAGGCGCAGGCTGAGTCCGAAGATCCTGCGGTCCTAGGCGCTCCTTCGGGCGCCCGCCTATCGCTCGAAGAAGCCGTCACTCGCGGCCTTAGAAACCGCGCCGACACACAGCTCGCCATCCAGCGACTCAGCGAACGCGAAGGCGCACATCAGGAACAGGCGGGCGTCTTCGACCCGTTGTTTTTCGTCGACACCAGCTTTGAAATGCGCCAGCAGGAGCTCCTGCGTTCGGGCTATGACTTCGAAGTGCGCCGACGCTTGCCGCCAGATCTCGCAATTCCGGAACTCGAGCGCGCCGTCGGCATCATGGTCGACAACCTGCCGACCTCGGAAAGCCTGCTCTTCCAGGAGTGCACCGCGACCCAGGACCGCTTCAATGTGCTGGTGAACGCTCCGGAAGGCCCCCTCGAAGTGACCCTTTGCTTCGACGGCTTCGGCGAGCTGCAGCGCATCGTGCCCCGTGGCGATCTACGCGACTCACTCGATCTGCTGGGAGTCATCGACGTCTTGCGCAAGATCGGTTCGCTCTCTGACGAGGTGAGCCGCGACCTCGAGGCCGGTTTCGCCGACCGACTACGGGTCCTCGTGCGCGGACTGCGAACGATCATCGCGGCCATGCGTACCCAGCTCGCCAACCTCGGCTGCTTTCCTTCCGACAATTACCCCGCCGAAGTCGGCTTTTGCATCTTCCCGGAGATCGAGCAGTCTCTCGACCTGCGATTCGAAATGGGCCAACAGTGGCGTTTCCATAACGGGATCGCCGTCACCGCTAGCCTGCAGCTCGCCGGAACCGAAGACAACTATCGCGGCAAACCGCTCGACCCAGTCCTCGGCGACCAGGTTGCTCCAAACACCTTCAGCACCACCGGCAGTCTCAGCCTCGACATCCCACTCGCGAAGGGCCGCGGCAAGAAGGCAACTGCAGCAGCTCTGCGCGCCACCGAGGTAGCAGTCGATGCCGAGCGCAACGTGTTGCTGCACACCACGGCGGGTACGGCCTTGTTCACCATTCAGTCGTACTGGGAGCTGGCCGCAGCAGAGAAGCGCCTGGCGCTCTTGGTGGACTCGGCCCGGGTGCAAACCGAACTGCTCGAGAACACCCGCGCCCTCATCGACGAAGACGCGCTGGCTGGAGCCGAGGCCTATCGGGTCGAGGCAAGCTACGCAGATGCCTTGAACCGAGTCGCCACAGCGCGACGCACATTGATCGAGACCCGGCTCGATCTCGTCGACGCCATGGGGCAGCATCTCGAACGCATCACCGAAGCGCCGCTCGCCGCCGACCCGCTGCCAACCGCAGAAGATACGACCCTGGATGCAGAAGCGTGGGTCGACACCGCCTACGCGAACCGCTGGGACCTAGAAGGCAATCGGCTGGCAACGCGTGCGAGCGAGATCCTGGTAGACGCCGCGCGCGCCAACCTGCGCCACCAGGTCGACCTGACCCTGAACGTCTCTTACAACGGCTTCCACGAGAGCTTCGACGATCGCCTCTACGATTTTGGTGGCTATAGCGACGCCGCCTCGGGTCTTATCTCAGGACCGAGCTACCTGATTCGGCTGCGCTGGAAAGTCCCCTTCAGGAACCGCAGCGCGCGCGGTCGCCTGGTGCAGGCGCGGGCGTCGGTCAACCAGAGTCGCATCAACGAGACCGAGCTCGAGCGCCAGATTCGTCTGGCAATCTTCGAGTTGGTCAAGCGAATCGATGCCAAGAAGCTCGAGCTCGAACAGCAAGCGCAGAACCTCAGCAGCCTCGAAGACAGCCTCGAGGCGAGCCTCGAGCGCTTCCGGCTAGGCGACCTGACGCTGATCGATACCCTGACCACCGAGCAGCAACTGACAGCCGCCCGGCTGGCACTGGTCGACATCGAGAGTGAACTGGCCATCCTGCTGTCACAATTGCGCTTTGAGTCCGGCACTCTAGTCGAGGCTCCAGAAGACTTCGAGGAGTTCGACACCAGCGACGTGAGACTTCTCGGGAACGACTCCTGAGGCGCGACGACCCACACCCCAATGAGCGGCGAAACGTCGCCTCGGCAACCAGACGACTAGACGGAGAACGCGATGGCCGGAGTCCAACACCTTCTGCGTAAGGCCGCGATCGAGAAGATGGCGTCGCCCGAGCAGCTCGACATGGCAATGCGTGTTACTTCGCCCTGGAGCTGGCTGGCCCTCGCGACACTCGGCACGATGGTGGTGGCGGCCGTCGGCGCCAGCATCATTTTCGAAATGTCGGTCAAAGTGGACGGCGACGGCATTCTCATGCGCGGCGACACCGTCCAGACGATTCAGGTTTCGGCCAACGGCACCGTCGCCCAACTGCTCGTCGACGAAGGCGACACGATCACCGAAGGCCAGGCGGTCGCCAAGCTCGACCTGCCGGAACTCGAGCGCGAGATCGCCACCACCCGCGATCGCGTCCTCCAACTGCAGGGTCAGGTCTCCGTCGAGGAACAACGGGTTGGCTCGATGGTGTCGTCCTACAAGAGCCAGCTCAACCAGCTCTACACGCAGAAGCGTCAGAAGCAACGTCTGCTCGAGAAGAGGCTCGCCACTCGCGGCGACGTCGCAGCGATCGACGCCCAGATCAACAGCGTCAAGGCTCAGATCAACCAGCAGGAAACCGGTCTCGTGCGAGCCAGAACAGATCTCGAGGAGCAGAACCGCCGCCTTAGGCAACAGGAGCAGCAGCTCAGTGACAATTCGGTTGTCCGTAGCCGGGCCTCGGGCCGGGTCGCCGCCATCCTCAGGCCGGAAGGCCAGATCATCAAGGCAGGCGAGCGTTTGATCAACCTGGAAGACCCCGACTCGCCGATTCACGTGCTCTTGTTCGTGCCGGTTGCCGAAGGCAAGAAGGTCAAGGAGGGCATGCGAGTACGCATCGCCCCGAGTACCGTGAAGCCGGAGGAGTACGGCTTCATTCTCGGCGAGATCGTTTCCGTTTCGACCCAACCGGTGACGCCTCAGGAAGTGCGCTCGACGCTCAACAACGATCGTCTAGCCGCCAAGTTCGAACAAGACGCACCGTTTCGCGTGCGCGCCGAGCCGCTCAAGGACCCGAACAACCCGAGTGGTTTCCAGTGGACGTCGGCCGGTGGCCCGCCGATCGTCATCGACGCCAACACCCCCTGCACCGCGCAGATCGTCGTCGACAAGAAGCGCCCGATCTCCTACGTCATTCCGACGGTCAAGAAGACCCTGGGCATGGCGTCCTAGCTCACGGCTACGGGGAACCAGGCAGTGGCAGATCCCAAGCCCGTTGTGCCAAAGGCGGAGGAACCGGAGACACCCGAACTCCCCAAGCCGCCCAACCGGCGCGTCAAGACGCCCACCATCCTGCAGATGGAGGCGGTGGAGTGCGGTGCCGCCGCGCTGGCGATCGTGCTGGGCTACTTCGAGCGCATCGTGCCGCTCGAGGAGTTGCGGGTTGAGTGCGGTGTCTCCCGCGACGGCAGTAAGGCCTCCAATGTCCTCAAGGCGGCGCGTAAATACGGGCTCGAGGCAAAGGGCTTCAAGTACGACATAGAGAACCTGTTCGAGATCGACTACCCGGCGATTCTGTTCTGGAACGCCAACCACTTCGTGGTCCTCGAGGGGTTCAAGAACGGGAAGGTGTACCTGATGGATCCCGGCCAGGGGCCGCGGGTGATCACCATGGAAGAACTCGACGCTTCGTTCTCGGGCGTCGTTCTGACGTTCAAGCCGGGCCCTGACTTTGAGCCTGGCGGCGAAAAGCGGAGCATGATGGCGGCTCTGCGGCGACGCCTGGTGGGTTCGGAGAAGGCGCTCCTTTTCACCATGCTGTGCGGCCTCTTCCTGGTTGTTCCGGGCCTGGTGATCCCGACCTTCTCGCGCATTTTCGTCGATGAGTTCCTGGTCGCCGGCCGGCCGGCGATCGTGCAACCGCTCCTGGTCGGGATGTTGTTGACCGCACTGGTCAACATCGCGCTCACCTTCCTCCAGGAGTACTACCTCCTGCGATTGGAAACCAAGCTCTCCTTGACGACTTCGAGCCGCTTCTTCCAGCACATCCTGCGACTGCCAGTGGCCTACTTTGGCCAACGCTTCGCCGGCGAGATCGGCTCGCGCGTAATGATCAACGACAAGGTCGCGCGGGTGGTCTCCGGCAAGCTCGCCACCACCGCCATCGACATGGTGATGATCGTCTTCTACGCCGGCCTCATGATGCTCTACAGCGTCAGCCTGACGTTTCTGGTCATCGCCCTGGCCGCTCTCAACGTTGTAGCAGTCAAGCTGGTATCGCGGATTCGGATCGATGCCAGCCGCCGCCTGATGCAGGACAAGGGCAAGTTGATGGGTACGGCGATGAACGGCCTCGCCATGATCGAGACCCTGAAAGCCACCGGCGGCGAAGCCGAGTTCTTCTCGCGCTGGGCGGGCTATCAGGCCAAGACCCTGCGCGCCGAACAGCAGCTGCAACGCATGTCGGATCTGGTGACCATCGTGCCGACCTTCGTCAATACGCTGATCACCGCAAGCGTGCTTCTAGTCGGTGGCCTCAAGGTAATGAACGGCGAGCTCACGGTAGGTCTCCTGGTGGCGTACCAGTCGCTGACGGGGTTCTTTGTCAAACCGCTCAACAACTTCGTCACCTTCGGCAACATGCTGCAGGAGCTCGAGGCCGACATGAACCGCCTCGACGACGTCCTGCGCTACCCCCAGGACGAGATGTACACCCGCGAGCCCAACAAGGCCGTCGCGGCACAGTTGTCGCGCAAGCTCAAGCTCGACGGGCTGATCGAGCTCCGAGACATCACCTTCGGCTACTCGCCACTCGACAAACCACTGATCGAGAACTTCTCGCTCACCATCCAACCTGGGCAACGGGTGGCTTTGGTCGGCGGCTCGGGGTCAGGCAAGTCGACTGTCGCGCGGTTGGTCTCGGGACTGTACGAGCCCTGGGAGGGGTCGATCATGTTCGACGGCGTCGATCGCACCGATCTGCCGCGCGAGTTGATCTCGAATTCGGTGGGCATGGTCGACCAGGAAGTCTTTCTCTTCACCGGCACGATCAAAGAGAACGTGACCATGTGGGACTCGACGATTCCCGCCGCCCGCATCACGACCGCCTGCCGCGACGCCGCGATCGCCGACGTCATCGAAACGCGCGACGGTTCCTACGGTGCGCGCGTCGGCGAGGGCGGTGGCAACTTCAGCGGTGGCCAGCGCCAACGACTCGAGATCGCACGCGCACTGGTCGGCGAACCCACCGTTCTAATTCTCGACGAAGCAACCTCGGCGCTGGACCCCACCACCGAAGCCGCAATCGACGACAGCTTGAGGCGACGCGGTTGTACCTGCATCGTCATTGCACATCGCTTGAGCACCATTCGCGACTGCGACGAGATCGTCGTCATGGAGCGCGGCAAGATCGTCCAGCGCGGCACCCACGACGAAATGAAGGACGCCGACGGCCCCTACGCCCGGCTGATCGAGGAGCACTAGGCGGTCGTGTCAGAGCAGGCGAACCAGGAAACCCGTCTCAGGGTCGTGCAAACGACGGTTGCCGAGGCGCAGAACGTCGAGCTGACACTCGGCCCCGAGCCGCAGTTCATCGGTCGCGACCCGAGTTGCGACCTCACCGTCGCCGACAAGAGCATGTCGCGTCGTCACGCCAGCGTCTGGCTGGCGGCCGACGGTCGCGTCATGGTGCGCGACAACAAGAGCTCGAACGGGGTCTTCGTCGAGGGTCATCGAGTCGCCGAGCTGGCAGTGGCCAACGGTCAGAAGCTCACCATGGGCGGTACGACCTTCATCGTCGACATGCCAGCGGCCGAGCCCGAGGAAGCAATAGACCTCGACGCCACCGCCCTTAACGAGGTCTCGGTTGATCGCACCGTCCAGATCTCGAACTTCGCCGAAGTCGCACAGCAGTTCGAGAAGCCGCGCGCGCTCGAGGAGCTCGGCCAGGGCGAAGTCACCACCGCTAACCGACCCTTCCTGATCTCGGACGCCAGCACGATGTGGATCCTCGAAGAGGGGAAGATCGAGATCTTTACCGTCAACATAAAGAACGGTGAGCCCGTAGGAGCCCGCACCCACTTCGTCACCGTCGAACCAGGCGAGGCGTTCTTCGGGCTCGAAAGTGACTACCTCGGCTTCGACTCGGGGTTTCTCGCCGTCGGCAAGGCGGGCTCCGAGCTCGTCCGCATGGACATTGAGCAGCTCGAGCGTTTCGCCCCGGTACCCGAGCACAAGAAGCGCATTGCCGGTTTCGTTTCGCAGTGGGTGACGTCGCTCTCGAAACGTCTGGTGAGCGATCTGCCCAAGATTCCGCGCGCCGAGATCGCGCTGCGGCCCGGCGAGACGACGCTGATCGAGCCCGAGAAGGTCACCGCCCCCGGAACCGAGGTGCTGTGGATCGAAATGCCGGCGGCGCGCTTCCTCTTCGACAGCATGGGCAGTCTGTCTTGGGAGGTCGAGGGTGTGCTGTTCCCATTGGCACCTTCTTCATGGATCGAGTTGCTGGCCAGCGACACGCCGATCGAGTTCACCCCCTACCGCACCGAAGAAGTCATCGGCGACCCGCGCCTCTGGGCCGGCTTGCAGGCGTTCCATCGCACCTTCATGGAGTGCGAATTCATCAACAAGCGCCTGGCGGTCGTCGATGAATTCAACCGCTTGCAGCGCAAGGCCGAACGCGCCGACGCAGCGCGCGACGCCGGCATCGGTGCCATCGAGTCGGTGCTGGCGGGAACCGGCGTGTGGCGGCTGCCGAACTTCGGCAGCGACGTCGGCCCGGTCTTCGACTGCTGTGCGGCAATCGCTCAATACCTGGGCATCGAGGTCAAACGACCGGTCGGTGATCTTGAGGACCTCAGCTTCGAAGACACGGTGCTCGCCGTGGCAACGGCGTCTCGTTTCCGCGTGCGACGGATTTCACTGGTCGACAACTGGTGGGATCTCGACCAGGGGCCCCTGCTCGCCCAACGCGAAGAGTCAAACGCACCGGTGGCTCTGGTTCCCAAAGGTCGACGCGGTGGCTACACCCTGATCGACCCGGCGACCAACGAGCGCGAGACTTTGACCGAGGACATGGCCGAGGGCCTGATCCCCTTCGCCTACAGTTTCTATCGGCGCTTCCCAGATGGCGTGCTCGGCGCCCGCGACCTGATTCGCTTCGGCACCTACGGGCTCAGACCTGAGTTCCGCGAAGTCGCACTCATGGGAATTGCCACCGGTCTGCTCGGCACCGTCGTTCCCGCAATCACCGGCCAGGTCTTCGATTCGGCCATTCCGCAAGCCGAGCGCGCCTTCTTATGGCAGCTCTGCCTGGGCCTCTTCATGGTTGCCCTCTCGACCTCTGCGTTCAAGATCGTGCAGAACATGGCGATGCTGCGCGTGCAGTCGAAGATGGACTACTCGGTACAGGCCGCGGTCTGGGACAGGCTGCTCGATTTGCCAATGACCTTCTTCCGCGAGTACTCGGCTGGTGACCTGGCCGACCGCGCCTCGGCGGTCGACAAGATTCGTTCGATCATCGCCGGTGCCGGCATCGGCGCCATTCTCGGCTCTTTCGCGTCGCTGTTCAATGCCATCCAGATGGCCTTCTACAGTCTTGCGTTGGCCGGCGTCGCCATCGGTCTGACCCTCATCTACGTGTCGCTCACCACCCTTTGCAACTACTTGAAGCTGCGCCTGCAGCGCACCGAGTTCCATCGCCGCGGCATGATCACCGGCCTGGTGCTGCAGCTCATTTCGGGAGTCGGCAAGTTGCGCGTTTCGGGCACCGAGGATCATGCCTTCAAGGCCTGGGCGACCGAGTTCGCCGGCATGCGCCGCACTGGCTTCGCCGTCGGCCGGATCGGCAACTTCATGCCAGTGCTCAACGCCGGCTTTCCGGTGCTCTCCTCAATGGCGATCTTCTTCACCATGGCGAAGCTCCAGCAGTCGGCGCTCGAGAAGGGCGAGGTGTTCGACCTCACCACCGGCGACTTCCTCGCTTTCAGCTCGGCCTACGGCATCTTCCTGGCTGCCATGCAAGCCCTCGGCGACGTCTCCGTAAGCATGTTGGGCGTGGTGCCCATCTTCGAGCGCCTGAAGCCGCTCCTCGAAGAGGAGTCGGAGATTGATGCGAGCAAGGCTGCCCCGGCCGCACTGCGCGGCAAGATCGAGCTTTCGAACCTGTCGTTTCGTTACACCGAAGACGGCCCGCTGGTGCTCAAAAACATCAACCTCGAAATCGAGCCCGGCCAGTTCGTCGCCTTCGTGGGCGGCTCGGGCTCCGGCAAGTCGACGATGATGAAAGTCATGCTGGGCTTCCTTTCGCCCGAGAGCGGCAGCGTCTATTACGACGGGATGGATCTCTCGACGCTGGACGTGCGCATGGTGCGCCAGCAGCTCGGCGTCGTGCTGCAGGAGAGTCGTCTGCTGCCGGCGGATATCTACCGCAACATCGTTGGCTCGTCGTCGAAAACCGTTGCCGACGCCTGGGACGCGGCGCGCAAAGCTGGCCTTTCTGACGACATCAAGCGCCTACCGATGGGAATGCACACCTACGTCTCAGAAGGTGGCGGCGGTTTCTCGGGCGGCCAGAAGCAGCGCCTGATGATCGCGCGAGCGCTGGTGCACAACCCGCGCATCCTCTACCTCGACGAGGCCACCAGTGCGCTCGACAACCGCACCCAGGCGATCGTCACCCAGAGCATGGACCGCCTGAACGCCACCCGCATTGTCATTGCTCACCGCCTGTCAACGGTCGTTAACGCCGACATCATCTGCTACCTCGAAGACGGCGAGCTCAAGGAAAAGGGCTCCTTCGAAGAGCTCAAGGCACTCGGCGGCGCCTTCGCCGAGCTCGCCGCCCGTCAGGAGGCTTGAGGGACGATGGGATCATGAAAGGACCCGACTCTCCTCTCATCGCCCGACGGCGGGCAGTGATTGCCGGGCTTGGAGTGAGCACCGATCTCGAAGACGAGCTCGTCGGTTACCTCGACAACCCCTACGCCGGTTCAGGTGGTGCGGCCGATCGGGAGGCCACCGACGACGAGGACGAGCCCCACGTCGCGGCGTGGCGACGTTACGCCCGCGAGGCAATGGCCGGCAGCGCAGCAAAGGTGCTTACCGAGAAACTCGTGCAACTGCGGTTCGAGGTAGCCCCGGGTACCAGTACCGACGCCTCCTACCGGGCTGCCACGCGGCGCGGTGATATGAGCGGCGTTCCGAAAGAGCCGCCCGCCTGGGAAGACCCGCCTTCCATCGAGCTCCTCATCCACCCAACCGCCGGCGGCGCCGTTCCGGTCGTCTTCGCCGCTCATCGTGGCGACTTCGAGCGCTTGGTGCGCTCCCTCGCCGGCCGCAACGAACCCATTCCAGTCCCCCCGTCAATGGGTGCCTGTCTGGTCAAAGGGTTGATCAACCAGGACCGGGTCTCGACCTGGCGCGAAGGCCTGGAACGCGATCGCGGTCGAGCCCTCGACAAAGAAGAGTGGAGCGCGGCGTTGCGCGAGATGGCACCGCGCAAAGACCTCTACCAGGACCGCGTCTTGATTCTCTCGCGCGGCCCCTACGCCGGAAGCGAAAGGCAACAAGGCGACGGCACGCTCAACGAACAGTGGGTCCGCGACTCGACCCGACTGCGCCTCGAGCACGAGTGCTTCCACTACCTCACCTGGCGGCGCTTCGGCTTGATCCGCAGCAACCTGCTCGACGAACTGTTGGCCGACTTCACCGGCATGATCGCCGCCCTCGGCGCCTACGACCCCGAAGCCGCGCTTACCTTCCTCGGAGTGGAGCGAGGAGCCGAAGAAGCCGGCGCACATCGCCTGCTCCCCGACGCCAGGCTTCGCCTCTACCGCGGCGAGCCCGAGCTCAGCGAAGCCGCCCTTCCCGCCCTCGCCCTGCTCGCCGTCCGCGCCAGTCACCGTCTAGCCGAGCTCACCCAGAGCCTGCCCGACCGTGAAGGCGCCACCCGACGACCAGAACTCCTCGCTCTGGCCGCAGCGGGGCTGGGAATCGAAGGCTGGTTCGAGCCAGATGCCCCAAAGAACCTGTTGGCCCGGCTCAAGAACCTTCAGCGTAAGCCACGCGAGACCAACCGCCTACTCGAGCTCAGGCGCCCGGCCGACCAGGAAGGAGTCGGCGCCTGTCTAGACGGCTTCATGAGCACCGCCCGCGCCCGCGGAATGAGCGACCGCCTACGCCGGCGCATCGCACTCACCCTAGACGAAATTCTCACCAACATCGCCAAGTACGCCTACGACAAAGGCAGCTGCGGCGACCTCTGGTTTCGCCTCTCACAACCCAGCGAAGACGTCTGGCGACTCGACTTCGAAGACGCCGGCAAGCCATTCAACCCCATGAACCAGCCCGGCCCCGACCTCGGCCTCGACGCCCTCACCCACCGCGAAGGCGGCCTCGGCCTATGGCTTGTACGCCACCTGTCAGCCAACATGCGCTACCGCCGCCGCCTGGACCGCAACCACCTCTCGATCGCCATCCGCGACAGCTGAACCTACCCTGCTCGCGGACCGCAAGATCAGCCGTTCTTTAGAACGTAGAAACTCGCGGGTTCCCTACACGCAGCACAGATCGTTTTGCGCTGACCGAACTACCCGACACAAGGCGAACACCGCTGATCATCGGCGACCGTGTGTTCGTTCCGCTGGGAGGCGACCCTGAGAACAATGTCGCCTCCCTCGGCGCCTTCGAGAAAGCCACGGTCAACTCGAGGGAAGCACGGAGCTCCTTTGGCTCCAGCTCCTAGGAGAGCACTTGTCACATCGGCGCCTGACGAACGAAAAGGGGCCGTGGGGACTTCGGTCCCGTCGAGTACCGCCGCACCGGAATGTTCGATGACCTGGCGAAGTTGTCAACCAAGAACCCGGAGAGCCCCGTGGTCGTGCTCGGCAAGTTCATGCAGGACGGAGTTTCTTATCTTCAAGTGGCGAAACAGTCCAAGTCGAGCTACTTCCTGGCCGACAACTGGGACAGGCTCGCTGGTAGCATGACGAGAGACGAAATGTGGAAAATCAACCGATCGTTTCTTCTCCAGCAGGTGCAGGAGGGCAAGCGCTTCACGCTGTCGCACGATCCCGCTTCAGCCACCGGCGCCTTTCTGAAGGAGGTTGAATTCCTCAGGGATCAGGGCTATCGGTTCATCAAGGATGGCAACGTGTGGAGAGCGACCAGATGAGCAACCTCCCCACCAAAGAGGACATCGCCCGCGCCGACTCGAAGATGAGGGAACGCGAACGCGGCCTCGACACGGTTGAAGGAAACCTTTCTAAGCGCTTCCAAGGACGCGGCGGCTTTCACAAGATCTTCGTCATGTGGCAGAAAGACGTGGACTTTCGCGCCTACGTCTTCTTCCGCCTGGACAAAGACGCAGAGACCGCACGGGAAAGCGGACTGCTTGACGAAATCGAAGACGCGTTTCTTGAAGAACTAGAGAAGGTCGACCGCGCTCGCCGTGGAGAGACGAAGGTAGCTCTTGAAATCGACTCGCACGAGAACGTCGAACGCAACTATCGGAGCAGCTACTTCCTCAGAATGAGGTAGCCAGGAACAACCCGTGAGCAACGGCTCGCAGGCAGGTGCTCTTCACACCAGAGGTCCTCGAGAAGACTGTTCGCCGCCGGCGCTTCGGCCCTGCGCGACAAAAGAAGGGGCCGAGCCGGCGTGCACAAAGTCGAGCCGTTGAAGATCACGCGACTCGATTGCCGACGCGATAGATGGCGCGATCGATGATGTTGCCCGGTAACTCAGCCAGGCTTCTACAAGGGGGGCTTTCGCCCGGCCCTCTCAACTCGCCTGACCAACCCATCAATCGCCACGTCCAGATCGAGCCGATCCCCATTCCATAGCGGCATCGTGTATCGACCAAGCCGCAAGCCCTGCCTCAAGTTGTCACGGCACAGCCTCCCCGGAGCCGTCTCGTCGACCACCAAAGGCGGGCCAACCTCAGGTACAAGGCAACCCCCGGGCCGGAAGAACGCCACGCCCTCCGCGGTCCGCTCAACAGAGAAACCGCCCTCATGCAGGGCGCGGTGATGAAAACGGCACAACAACACCAGATTGTCCAGCCGCGTCTCGCCCCCATCGGCCCAGTGCTCGATGTGATGAGCCTCGCAAAACTTCGAATCACAACCAGGGAAGCGACATCCCTGATCGCGATGCTGCAAAGCACGCCGAATCGCAGGCGGAATCGTCCGGCGACTGCGCCCGACATCGAGCACCGAACCATCGCTGCCATGAACCATCTCCACCAGACTGGCGTCGCACGCCATCCGCCGCGACGTTTCCGCGGAAACGCCTGGCCCATGCTCGATGAACGCCTGCGCAACGGTCTCTGGCACCCCAGCATCTGCATCACCGGCGTCTAGCTGCGAAGAATCTGGCGGCGCCATCGCCAGCACCGGCTCATCGACGTGCACAACAACACGCAAGCTCTCAGCCCGCTGGGGATTCTCCGACCCGGCGCGCAGCGAACGCTCCGCGAGCAGACCCAGCGCATCAGCCCGGCGCTGTTTCGGTTCCATGCGCTCGACACGCTGCTCGAACGCCTCGATCGTTTCCTCGCGCCGTTCCTTTTCACGCTCAGCTTCGAACAAGTCATCACCAGCCGCCTCGAGCGCCTTCAGAAAAACAGCACCAACCTCAGGCTCGAGCCGGCCACGCACCACCAGCATGCCGTCCTCATCCCATGAGCTCGAGAACCCCCGGCTAGCCCGCCGCAACGCGTCGTGCTGGTTCTCCATCCGCCGCGACACCCTGCGCCAACTCCGACACACCCTCTCGAGCTGCGAAGCCGTCGTATGCCGCGCCAGCTCCACCAGATCACGCTCCGTTTCAGGCGCCGCAACCCGCGTGATCGCTCGCACCTTTGAGAACGAAACCTCACCCCGCTCCATCGCCCGCGCCAAAAGCGGAAGCTCAGCCAGACGCCGCGCCACCCGTACCTTCTCGCGCGCCGCCCCCATGCCAAGCCCAATGCGCCAATTCAGCCAATGCGCACAAGACCGCCAACCCGCCCAACCCGAGCGCGCGTCAAACTCCGCAATCATCACCAGCAATCGATACGTGGCCGCAGTGATATTCGCCGACAAAGTCACAATCTGATTGCCGAGGTCCTCGAGGTCGTTCTCAACCCGCATTCCCAGCGGCCTTTCGAGCGGTGCCGGAGAGGTGCGTACGGGCGGCTTCGAGGCAATCGGCGGAGAGGTAATGGTCTTCTCGAGGAGTTGAGTCGAGGACATGGCGGCGCTCCGTTTCTACGTTCGGTTTACGCCTTCGAAAGTACCACGATAGGGCCCCAGAGTCCAGCAGAATCAGCTGTTTGCAGCGCTCTTCCAGCCCATTGCACCCAATCAATTCACCGGGAGCAATTGCTCAATCGAAGATGTTGAATTAAGGTAATTCGACTGGCGGCGTGGGTTGACGAGCTCGATCCAGTTCTCGAAGACGCGGAGACGCCGGTTCACTCGCCCATCGCCGCTAGAGTGGATCAACCGGCATGCGCATTCGACGCGTTGGCGGTCGGCGCTATCGACGATATGGGACTCGTAGCAAACAGTGAGCTGACGATCTACTCAGGAGATGCCTCCTACTTCTCGACGCATTATGGGGAGGCCATCGATTTCTGGGCACCCGGCGTCGACATCAAGATCAGAAGAGCAACGGGCGACTCCACGCAAACTGGAACCTACGCGCGCCAGTGGGGGACTTCTTTCAGCGCACCTCACGTGGCAGCGGTTTGGGCACGACTCCGGGCGCAATGCCCACAGCTCAACTTCGATCAGCTGCTCAACAAGCTCAAAACACAGTGTCCGACGGTATCGTTCGGTGGCATGACACGACCTGAAATCTGTCTTCCTCCGGGCTGCTGAGCATGGAGGGCTCTCGTCTGAAGCTCCTACGCTCCTTCACGAAAGTGACTCCGTGGACCGTAGTGACCATGCTTGTCGCCGCCTTCCAGGGCGAAGCTGTCGTGGCGGCCGTGGGCGCGGCCGGTGGCGAACGGCAGTCCATAGAGGCCTCGGACAGGTCATACGAGTTGATCTATTCGCCGTTCGAGGCCGACGACCGGGTCGAGTTCGCAGCCGCCCTCGAGGTCGCCGAAGAAGTCGAAGCCATCAACGCCTGCTTGTCGTACTCCTCGAACGGAAAATTGATCACTCAAGTCGTCGCCAGCCTTTACGAAGGAGGAGACCTTCCCGGAGATGTCTTGGTTTCACGCGAGGCGACCGTCCAGTTGCAAACCGGCCTGAGCTGTTTCGAAGTGGAGATCGAACCCTCGCTCACCGTCAACGGTGAGATCTGGATTGGGCTCGAATACTCGATCGCACGAGCAGAGAGAATCGCAATCCCCCTCGACGTGGATGGAGCTGTTCCGTACAAGACGCTGATTCGAGTCGACGACGCGAGGAACAACTGGTACTGGGACGAGGTAAGCCGCGGCTATCCGCTCGGCGTGATCTACCGGACCAGCGAATCGGCATGCATCCAATCTCCGGGAGTGGAGTGCCTTCGCGATGGCCGCTTCGAGGTGAAGGTCAGCTGGAGCGACGGCGAGGGCCTTCAACCCGCCGGACTTCTCCCGTTCACGGACCAGAGCCTCCTCGGCTACTTCGCCAGCTCAGAGAACATCGAGCTGATCGTTAAAGTGCTCGACGGTTGCTCGATCAACGGGCACTTCTGGTTGTTCGCCGGTGGTGCTACGGATCGAGAGGTCAGTGTAGCGGTCTTGGTTTAGTGGACAGTTGTTTGTGATGACGGCGATTCTGCCTCGTCGCCTTGGGAATCGGATCGCGAGGTTGCCCTGTGTTGGGCTTCTCGCGGGTGTTGCATGGTGCAGGTACCGCCATCGTGGCGCTCCTCAGGCGGCCTTTGAGAGCTTCCACTCTGAACGGATCTGAGCGGGCGTCAGGTAGCCGTGCTTCTCGACCAGCCAGTTCTGGTTGTACTTCGCCTTGAAGTCGAGCAACGCGAGACGCAGGTCTTCGACGGTGTCGAATCTCTTCACCCAGAGCAGCTGCTCCTTCAGGGTTCGGATGAAGCGCTCGGCGACACCGTTGCCTTCCGGAGCCCGCACGAAGCTCGGCGACGAGCAGATGCCCAGAAAGTCGATCTCCTGCTGGAAGTCTCGGCTGGCGTACGCGCTGCCCCAGTCGTGGCGCAGGCCCAGGCCCAGCGCGACGCCCTGATCGGGCTCGCCGAAGTGCTCACGAACGCCCTGGCGCACAGGCTCGAGAGCCTCGAAGCGATTCCCCGACCTCGAGGCGTGGATCCCGATGCACTCGCTGGTGCAGTGATCCACGGCGACGAAGATCCAGGCCAGGCCTTCCTCTCTCGTCCAGGTCATCGTTGCGTCGGTGCCCCACATCAGATCGGGCTCTGGCATCGTGATCGTCCCGTCGTGGACCCGAGGGCCACGCTCGCGACCCACGCGAGTAGGTGCAAGAAGCGAGTTCTCGCGCATCAGGCGTAGCACTCGCTCTCGACCCACGTGGACGTCGCGTGCCCTCAGGCGAGCCCTCACCTTGCGATGCCCTTCGCCACGCAAGCCGGTCTCCTGCTCGAGCTCGCGCACGACCTCTTGGATCATGGCCACCAGCTCCTGATCCGAGACCGCCGTCTTCGGGCCGGTCTTGCGCTTCTCGATCCCGCAAGACTCGCGGCGCTTGCGCGCGGCGTAGAAGCCAGACCGGGCAACCTCCCAGAGACGACAGACCCGTGATATGCCGTAGCGGATTCCTGTGGAGGGAGAGGGTGCGGCACTCACTTCCTCGACCTCCATCCAAGAAAAGGCTTCTCGCCCTCCAAGCGATGGATCTTCTCGAACAGAAGCTCCTGATCCATCGTCAGTTCACCGATCTTCGCCTGCAGCCGCCGCTTGTCCTCGACAAGAGACTCGACCACCGGATCCTCGGTACGGGCTTTCAAGCCCTCCTCACCTGCGCTCAGGAAGGACTCGCGCCACTCGCTCAGACGAGCCACCGTCAGGCCGGTCTCGCGCGACACCTCGTCAAGCGACTCGCCGCGAAGAAGACGCAGGACCACAGAGGCCTTGCGCTTTGCGGACCAACGGCCCTTCGTCTTCGGAGCTCTTCGTTTCGTCTTCGACATTCGACACCTCCAACCCGAACTTAGCTCGGGTCATGTGTCCAACGAAAACCCAGGCCGACAGAGAAGGGAGGAGGCGGGCCTTACGAAGAGGCCTGATGCTGGCGAAAGAAGCGCACTGTCGGCAAAGAAGTTCTCGCCAGCCAACCCTCGGCGAGCGGTGATCTTACCCTTGAAGGAGCGAACCACATCCCTCGCTGCCTCGGGCGAGAAACCTCGCTGTTCAAGAAGTCGACGAGCACCCTTGTTGTTGATCTTCGCAGGGGCCTGGCTAAGACCCCGGCCAAGATTCGACGCCTCTCGAGCGCGGCGACTCTGAGCAATGTTCTGAGTCACCCGCTGACGAATCTCGCTCCGCGCTCGTGGTAAGGCCCTGACACCTGCCTGCAGCAAGGCCGGAGGAGGCGATGGCGCCGCCTCATTGGCAGCCCGCACCGCACTACGAGCTCTGCTCGTCCGATTCAAAGACTTGACCGCATCTGCAGCACTGCCGACGGACCTCCTCGCAGCGCTACTGGCTGTTCCAGCGCCCTTGCTCAGCAAAACCTCCGCAAGAATCTCGGTCTTGAACGCCTGGACCTTGGCAATGGTCTCTGGGTCGCCCGAGGCAAGTTTCCCGGACGTGCTGGCCACTGCCTTGACCGCGGCGGAAGCCGCCTCGCTTGGATGCTCGACGACGTAGCTGACTCCAGCCTTCACGCTCTCGATCGTCGACTCAATCGATTCCTCGAGCTCGAGTGCCGCTTCCTGAGCGATCGGGTTGTCGGAGCCCAGGGCAGTGGCGGCACCAACGTTCGCCGAGAAGTTCAGGAAGCCGACACCCCGATCGACGAGCCCAAGTGCCCCCGCAGCTGAGCCCTTGATCTTCGCTTCTGCCCTGCCTGCGAGGTTCCCCAGCACGGTATCTTCGCCGAACACCGCGTCACTGATGCTGGCAGCCCCAGCAATGATCTCGGCCTTCTTGGCTCGGATCCTTTCCTGCAGTGCACGCAGCTCAGCGATGCGCCCATCCGGGTCGACCCAGACGGTCGGATTCACCTTGCCGTAGGTGTACCAATGCAGCGACGGCGGGTCACTCAGATCCCCGAAGACGGGATCCTCGGTGAGGAAGCGACCTAGTTGTGGGTCATAGAAGCGGGCTTCTGAATGTCCCTACCGCGATCTCACCCTAAGTCGCTGATTCCATTGAGCTTGCTCGGACCCGAGGGTTGGTATGCCCCCATCGTGCTCTTTCGGGATCGCGAGGCCGCCGAACCCCTCGGGAAAATCCCTCCGACCGCGCGCGATAAAGCCGCGCGAGGTCTAGGAGTGAATACCGGTCCAGTCGTACCAATCCGCTCTACACATCTCTGGTCGGATGATCTCGGTGGTGGCAACGTCCACTTCGATCAGCGCGTCGCCGATCAGCTCCCTTGCCTTGCCAGCCAGACTGCCTACCCCCAGAGGATCCTCTGGCGCTGCCACGAGAACGTAGGCGTGAAGCGAACGCTGATAGTCATACGAGTGAAAGCCACGGCGAGCGAAGTCTTCAGATGCGGCAAAGAAGCGATCTCGTTTTTCTTCGGTATCGGCCCAATCAAGAACTCGTTCGACCTCCGTTCCTCTTCTGAAACCACATCGAGTAGCGAGCTCCTCAACCAAGTCCATCAGACACTCATTCTCTTCACGGGAAACACGCCATTTCTCAAGAATCGGCCCCTGTCCGGCTGTCGAGAAATGAAGGAGGTTTCCATTCATGTCCAAGGCGAACCACTCAAGATCGGTCGTTTCCAGATCGATGTCTCTGTAGGTTGTCATTCGATTATCGGCCTCAGTCGAAGGGTGTACCTGGCGCGAACTGGCCCCTATCGAAGATCGTGCTGCAGTTCTTGCACACTGGCACAGGCTGGCCTCGAGAAGGGCGGATCGGCTGGGAAAAGCGAATCTCCTCCAGCCGGAGACTCGGGTTAGCATGGAGCAGCTGGTTGGCGGCGTCAATCTCAGCACATGCGCCAGGGGAGTTCTTGCACAGTCCCGGCGGAAGATCTTCGACGAGCGGCCTCAGTCGTGGATCCAGCTTGCCTATTTGCGGAGGCTGGGCACGTCCTACTACTGCCCGCCCTCTGTCGGCCTGGGTTTTCGTTGGACACATGACCCGAGCTAAGTTCGGGTTGGAGGTGTCGAATGTCGAAGACGAAACGAAGAGCTCCGAAGACGAAGGGCCGTTGGTCCGCAAAGCGCAAGGCCTCTGTGGTCCTGCGTCTTCTTCGCGGCGAGTCGCTTGACGAGGTGTCGCGCGAGACCGGCCTGACGGTGGCTCGTCTGAGCGAGTGGCGCGAGTCCTTCCTGAGCGCAGGTGAGGAGGGCTTGAAAGCCCGTACCGAGGATCCGGTGGTCGAGTCTCTTGTCGAGGACAAGCGGCGGCTGCAGGCGAAGATCGGTGAACTGACGATGGATCAGGAGCTTCTGTTCGAGAAGATCCATCGCTTGGAGGGCGAGAAGCCTTTTCTTGGATGGAGGTCGAGGAAGTGAGTGCCGCACCCTCTCCCTCCACAGGAATCCGCTACGGCATATCACGGGTCTGTCGTCTCTGGGAGGTTGCCCGGTCTGGCTTCTACGCCGCGCGCAAGCGCCGCGAGTCTTGCGGGATCGAGAAGCGCAAGACCGGCCCGAAGACGGCGGTCTCGGATCAGGAGCTGGTGGCCATGATCCAAGAGGTCGTGCGCGAGCTCGAGCAGGAGACCGGCTTGCGTGGCGAAGGGCATCGCAAGGTGAGGGCTCGCCTGAGGGCACGCGACGTCCACGTGGGTCGAGAGCGAGTGCTACGCCTGATGCGCGAGAACTCGCTTCTTGCACCTACTCGCGTGGGTCGCGAGCGTGGCCCTCGGGTCCACGACGGGACGATCACGATGCCAGAGCCCGATCTGATGTGGGGCACCGACGCAACGATGACCTGGACGAGAGAGGAAGGCCTGGCCTGGATCTTCGTCGCCGTGGATCACTGCACCAGCGAGTGCATCGGGATCCACGCCTCGAGGTCGGGGAATCGCTTCGAGGCTCTCGAGCCTGTGCGCCAGGGCGTTCGTGAGCACTTCGGCGAGCCCGATCAGGGCGTCGCGCTGGGCCTGGGCCTGCGCCACGACTGGGGCAGCGCGTACGCCAGCCGAGACTTCCAGCAGGAGATCGACTTTCTGGGCATCTGCTCGTCGCCGAGCTTCGTGCGGGCTCCGGAAGGCAACGGTGTCGCCGAGCGCTTCATCCGAACCCTGAAGGAGCAGCTGCTCTGGGTGAAGAGATTCGACACCGTCGAAGACCTGCGTCTCGCGTTGCTCGACTTCAAGGCGAAGTACAACCAGAACTGGCTGGTCGAGAAGCACGGCTACCTGACGCCCGCTCAGATCCGTTCAGAGTGGAAGCTCTCAAAGGCCGCCTGAGGAGCGCCACGATGGCGGTACCTGCACCATGCAACACCCGCGAGAAGCCCAACACAGGGCAACCTCGCGATCCGATTCCCAAGGCGACGAGGCAGAATCGCCGTCATCACAAACAACTGTCCACTAAACCAAGACCGCTACACCCAGACCCATCGGCGACTGGCGTGCTGGGAACGCTAGCGTCCCTATCCTCGAAAGTGTTTCGATGCCGGTTTCGACGGTGCAGCCGTATTCCTTCATCTACTACGGCGCGCCTGGCGGTCCAACCGCCGACAATCTGAACACGGGCAAGCTGGAATCGCTGACGCTGCCCACTCTTGGAAAACTTAGGTACACGTGGCGTGGCTGGAAGATCCCAACCATGGTCGACTGTGAGCAAACCGGCGAGTCGAACCCTGAGAGATTTCACGCACCCCAGACAACACCTGGTATCGGCACAAGGCAGAAGACCACCAACTCCAACACTGTTCTAGGGGTGTGGACCTACGACAACGACTGGGGTGGCAGTGTAGCGGTGGCCTGTGCGGGGGGAAGCGCCAGCGACCAGACGAAGCACCAGTACACGGTAACTACGGTGACAACGCCGCTTCTCGACCAGGAGAAGCACTATTTTGCGGCGTGGATGGGTGTTTCCGGCCAATCCCCCCTTGGGCACCGGAGCGAAGAACAAGGGCTGCCGTTTTCGAGGCACGCATCCACCGTTGATGGCGGAGTGACCCGATACCTCTCCCGGGAGATTCTCGATTGCACATCTTCTGGCACCTGTGGCACTCCTGTTCGAAAGATCTATTCGGGATGGGAGTTCAACAACGATTCGTGTGAGGTGAAGAGCGCTTGCGGGAATCGCCGAGAATGGACCTCGTTGACCAAGTACCTTGACGATGGAAGCAAGTTGACCTACGTCGAAAGAGACTGCTTTGACGGAATGGGTCACTACCGCAAGGAGACCTCAGGCGGGACAATTGCTGGGGGCGGAGACAAGGTCGTTCGTACCGAGTACAATCCCGGCCGAGGGATTCTTGCGGTTGACGATGATGGAAACCAGGTGCCCGCGGGCAGCGCCTGCTTCCCACTCACGGATTTCACACCTTGGCCGGTCGGCGATCAATGGGTGCTTGGGACCTACCAGTTCCAAACGGTTTCTGAACCTTCTGCCGGTGACGGCCGGACAGACTTCGGATTCGACTTGAACACGGGTTTCCTTTCGACCAAGCGCATACGCCTCGTCCCGGGGACGACTGGTTCAGATGATGTAGTGACTACGTGGACTCGCACCGATCTTGGTGGGGGCGAAGTCCGAATCATCGAGAAACACTTTGGCGGCGATGTTCACGACGCGTCCTCTTCAACCTATGCGTTCAAGCGGGACAGTCGCTACCACTACGGCACGCTGAAGCGCTCAGGCTTCGATGGGTTCCCGACCGATCTGAACGGCCTGATTGACAAGAACACCGGCCTGTTCTCCCGCACGGTAGACGGAACGGGCCTGAAGATCGACTACTCGTACGACAAGATGGGGCGGATTACGAGAATCAAGAACGAGCAAGGCACCTGGGTCCAGTACCAGTACACCGCTCCCTCAGGAAACAGCGGTGGGCGCGTGACCACCTACTATAGGGAGAACGGGCAAACCAGCGGATCGGATCTAGCGCGCGAGCAGGTTCGGTTCGATGGCCTGGGCCGCGTCGTTAGAGAGCGCCGCCTCATGCCGGGTGCTATCTGGAGCGATCGCTTCACGACCTACGACGAGGCTGGGAACAAGAAGTACTTCTCGGAATGGGGCGATGCCAACAAACGAACGCAGTTCAAGCAGTACGACGCGTTCGGCCGAGCGAGTCGGATCGTTCCCCCTGAGGGAGCGAGCTATGAACGGTTCCTGGCCTACACGGGCGTGCGGCTCGTCGAAGAGACGAGCAAGGTTGGAATCGGTGGAAGCGGCGGGACCGTCACTTTGGCCGACGTGACGAAGAAGCTCCACTACGATCGCCATGGTCGACTCCGATTGGTTGAAGAAGACTCCGCAGGTTCTGGCACCAAGGTCGACACGACCTACTCTTACGACTTCGCGGATCGCCTCACGTCGGCCAGCACCAGCCACAATGGGACGACACAGACGCGCTCGTTCGCCTATGACCCTCGCGGCTTCCTAACGAGTGAGAACCATCCCGAACGATCAACTGCAGCCACCTACTCCCTCTATGACTCCCTAGGCAACGTGGGGTACAAGACGGATGCGTGGAGGAAACTTTGCTACCGCTATGACGGTGCTGGGCGCCCAACGAAAGTAGAGCGCTTGTCGACAGGACCCTGCGATGCTCAAATGCCCGATGCGCACCCTCTAAAGGAGTGGACCTACGCCACATCGAACGGCAGTGGGGACTGGCGCAAAGGAAAAGTCACCCGCGCCACGCGGCATAACCTGATCTTCCTGTTCGAACCAACGCAACAGTTTGATGTTGCCGTTCATGAAGACTACGTCTATGGGGGTATCGACGGCCGAGTCTCTTCTAGAGTTACGGAGGTTAGAACCCACGGAATTCCCTACGACCCGAGTTCAGGATCGCTTGAGAACATCTTTTCTCAGGGATTCACCTACAACGCACTGGGAGCGATCTCGAGTTTGTCCTACCCAAAGTGCGATGCGGGTAACTGCCTGAACTACGGCGGCGCCGACCGTACTGTGAGCCGCAACTACGACAGCGGCTTCTTGGCTTCGATTCCTGGGTACGTCAACTCGATCTCGTACCACAGCAACCAGGCGATCAATCAGATCGCCTTCGCCAGCGGCGTCGGCGAGACCCACGATCTTGATCCGTACAACCGCCAGCGAACCCGCCGCATCCAAACAACCGGGGTGGTGGGAAGCAACAATTGGGACACCGGGACCTACTCGTATGACGGGGTCGGCAACGTGACTAGGATTGGCACCAGCTGGTACAGATACGATGAAGTCAGCCGGCTCAAAGACTCAGGCATCTACCTCGGCCTCGGCGGTGGCGGCACGTCGAGGACCCAGAGCTATTCCTACGATGCGTTTGGAAACCTCACGAACACGACGGGCAACGACGGCGTGTCGAGCCCCGTTGTTGCCTCGACCAATCGACTGAATGTCGCAGGCGCGGTCTTCGAAGGTGACGGCAGCCTCAAGGAGCTCGTGGGCAAGGTCATGAGGTACAACGAGTTCGGGCTCATCTACTGCTACAGCACGGTGTTTCCGAACAATCGCTGCAACCCCACAGAGGGTGACCCGCAGACGGGTGTTCATACGGCGCACATCTACACTGCAGATGACGAGCGCATCTGGTCGTACGACCTGCTTCAGAGAGCGGAGTGGGCGATCCGAGATCTCGGCGGCCAGATTCTCCGTGAGTACACCGCCGACGGTGGCGTGTGGACGGCAGAAGACAACATCTACGGTGCCGGCCGACTTCTCGCCGCCGAAACATCGGCGGGTCGACGGTACATGCACACGGACCACCTCGGGACCGTACGTCTGATTACGGATTCAGCAAAGAACAAGGTCGCGTACCATGTCTACTACCCGTTCGGGAAAGAGGCCACTGCCTGGAACCAGGACACGTACCAGATGAAGTTCACCGGGCATGAGAGAGACTTCCACCACTTTGGAACTCCAGGTGATGACGTGGACTACATGCATGCCAGGTACTACTACCCCGTCTACTCACGTTTCACCTCCACTGACCCCATCAACTCCGGGAAGCCCGCGTTTCCGCAAAGCTGGAACAAGTACACCTACGCCAGGGGTAACCCTCTGAAGTTCATCGACCCGGATGGGTTGGAAGTGATCGTTCCCAAGTTGATCCAGGGCTTGGTGGATTCTGCCCTCGAGGACAGTCCACTGCTCAAGGGGCTCTTCGAGATTCTGGACGCTGATGATCGAGTTTCACTGACTCTGGAGCTTGTGAGCGATTCATCAAAGATCGCAAGTTCGTCTACGGAAGCGAAAACCACCTTCAAGTCTCCCTTTAGGAGCCCCAACGGGGACCTGCGTCTAGTAGGTACGAGTACACTACCGAGGCTGAATTTCGAGAAGAAGTTGGCACACGAATTGACGCACACGTTCGAAGCGCTTTTTTTCGATACGACGCCGAATATGGTGCCGGGAGCAAAGAAGAACGCTGATGGATATGAGACCGGTGGACCCGACTTGGTCGAGGAAGCCGTTGGCGAGGAGCTCAAGGAATCTCGCCGTGCGAAGAAAAAGAAAAAGAGGAAGAAGGAGTGATGCCAGTGGGTTCCGTGTACGCCCTCATTCTGGCCTTGAGCCTTGGGGCATGGGAATCGTCGAGCGTGATCCCAGTGCTTCAGCCATGTACGGTTCCGACGGCGGGTGACGAGGCAGAGGAGTGGCGTCGAATCCTACTGGCTCTTGGGAAAGACCAGGCCTCCGGTCCTGAGCAACCTGCGATCAGGATGTTGTTCATACCAGCAGGTCGCGGCGAGGAACTTCTTGAGGTAACGCGGCAAGAGAGCGGTTTCTCATCGGTGGTGTACAGGGTGGCGTCGAAGCCCGCCAGAGTGGAAAACCACGCACCGGTTCGAGTCTCTGAGGAATCGGTGCTTGTGGACTGGAACGCTGTGGAGCCATCGGTTCGTTTGCTCGAAAGTCACCTGCGAAGAAGTGGCTACTCACCTTCGTTCGAAATTGCCACCCATCCCAGCTGGATGTACGTCTTCTACTGGCCAACGAGTGGCGCCCCTGTCCAATGTGGTGTTGCTACGCCGCTTGACTGGGGAGAGGGGCGAAGGCACTGGGAGCTACGTGAGTTGTGGGAGGGGCTGGTTTCCGCGATTCGAGGGTGAGCCTTCCAGGGCCAGCCCGCAGTCCGGTCAGCGACGTGTCGACCTCGATCGCCAGGCACTCGCGGGTGGCGTCGTCGACGACGTTTGGGGTACGTGTACCGGGTAGTTCGGGTAGAACCGCCGGGTAGTTCGGGTAGAACCGCGGCGCGTGGGAGTCGCTTTGGCGGTTCGTGCTCGTATCGACAGCCGCTTCGGCTAGGCAGACACAGTTTCAGTGCACTAGTTCAGGCTGAGAAGGTGCCTGACCCACGATGTAGCTGCCACAAGGCGCACCCCACCCTGGAAGAGCCCCACCCTCTTCTTAAAATGCCCCATCTGGTGATGAGCGGCCGGACGGACCCGACCACTCGCAAGGACGCTACGGTGGCGGCAACCCCTCGGGAGCGGGCATGTAGAGACCTGTCGGGATGAACGCATGCTCGGGAAACTCATCAAGGGCTTCCCTGATGCCCTTTCGCAGTCGAGCCGATGCAAGGCGGTAACGGTCGATCCACAGGTCGCGCATGTCGACGTAGTGCTGCCACATCTCAAACGTCGCAGCGTGGACCTTCGGGCGCTCACTCTTCTTCGAGTGCTCCGGCTGGTAGGCGAACTGACTCTTGTCGGTCAGGCGCTTCTTGTAGTCGCGCGGGACGCAGGCACGCGCCCCGGCGTGTTCCACGAGGAGCTCGTTGCACAGTTCCCGGGAGCGTCGTGTGATCTCGGCAGGATCAAGGCCGTCCCAGCAGGGCAGCGGTGAAAGCTCGAGGGTGAGCCGGTCTTCGAACTGCTTGGGGTCGAAGCGCTTCTTCCGACGAACCCGCTGGCGCCTCTCGAGCCTTTGTCTGGTTCGGGTCACGTCGTACATCTCACTGCGCCTCACCCACACCCCGGTGTGCTTCATGCTGCCGGAGAGAAGCGCTTTGGCAGAGTGAACGCCGGGCCACTTCGAGGGGTGAGGAACCAGACCCTCCTTCAAGCCCTGCGACATGAGGTAGCGCAGGCGGGCGATCTGGGCCTCTGGTTCATGGGTCACGATCGTGATCTCGGGACGACCAGCGAAGATACCTCCAGTCCACTTGCGGATGGGTCGAAAGAAGCGTTGCACCTCTTTGGCGATCTGGGAGTCGGCCAGGCAGAGGAAGTCACGGATCTGCTCAGCCGACTCAGCACGGACTAGGAGATGGACGTGATTCGTCATGAACACGACGAAGCACAGGCCGAGGCCGAACTTCGCCTGGGCGTAGGCGAGGACTCCGATGAGGAGTTCGTTTAGCCTCTTGGAGGGGATAAAGAAGAACCTGCTCTGGAAGGTCTTCAGGGTCACTTCGTACAAGTTGTCGGGCGGAAGCCACCGGGGGCTTCTCATACCCCTATGAGACGCAAGCCGGCCGCGAACCCTGACTGCGCAGCAGCCGTCGTCACCGAGGTAGGAACCGCCGTCTTCTAAGACGCAGAAGCCCGCGAGTTCCTTACAGACTGCCAATGCCGCTTCGCGCTGCCCGAACTACCCGGTACCCGTGCTCCACACACTCGAGCTGCGAAGCCGTCGTATGCCGCGCCAGCTCCACCAGATCACGCTCCGTTTCAGGCGCCGCAACCCGCGTGATCGCTCGCACCTTTGAGAACGAAACCTCACCCCGCTCCATCGCCCGCACCAAAAGCGGAAGCTCAGCCAGACGCCGCGCCACCCGTACCTTCTCGCGCGCCGCCCCCATGCCAAGCCCAATGCGCCAATTCAGCCAATGCGCACAAGACCGCCAACCCGCCCAACCCGAGCGCGCGTCAAACTCCGCAATCATCACCAGCAATCGATACGTGGCCGCAGTGATATTCGCCGACAAAGTCACAATCTGATTGCCGAGGTCCTCGAGGTCGTTCTCAACCCGCATTCCCAGCGGCCTTTCGAGCGGTGCCGGAGAGGTGCGTACGGGCGGCTTCGAGGCAATCGGCGGAGAGGTAATGGTCTTCTCGAGGAGTTGAGTCGAGGACATGGCGGCGCTCCGTTTCTACGTTCGATTTACGCCTTCGAAGGTACCACGGTAGGGCCGCAGAGTCCAGCAAAATCAGCTGTTTGCAGCGTTCTTCCAGCCCATTGCGCCCAATCAATTCACCGGGAGCAATTGCTTAGTGGAAAATGTTGAATTAGAGGAATTCGAGGTTTATAATAGCCGCCCACGGCTCCTGTCCCTCATCCAGGCCCTCCTCCTCGCGAGCCCTCCCCACACCACCTGTCAGGTCGTCCCGCCGCGATGCCTTCCCTCGCCGACACGCTCCTTGAGCGCAGCCTCAACGATGCCTCTCTATCCGAGCGCGAGCGCGACTTGATCCTGGCGGCGTGGGTTGACGAGCTCGACTCGATGATCGAGTCGCCAGCCGGCTCCTTCGCGCGCCCCGCGCCAGCCGCGGAACTCGAAGAAGAGAGAGCCAGCCCAGTTGAGGCCTTTCTTCAATCGATTGAGGTTGCGGGGTTTCGAGGCATTGGCGAACGCTCACGACTCGATCTCGAGCCTGGCCCGGGCCTCACCCTGGTTGTCGGCCGCAACGGTTCCGGCAAGTCCAGCTTCGCCGAGGCGCTCGAACTCTTGATGACCGGCACGAACCACCGTTGGAGCAATAGCCGCTCGAAGATCTGGCGCGACGGTTGGCGCAACCTCCACTTTGCTGGCTCCCCCTGGATCGAAGCAAAGCTCACCGTGACCGGCCAGGAGGGGCCAACGGTGATTCGCCATCAGTGGGGAGAGGATCCAGTTCTCGAAGACGCGGAGACGCGGGTTCACTCGCCCATCGCCGTTAGAGTGGACGAACCGGCATGCGCATTCGACGCGTTGGCGGTCGGCGCCATCGACGATTCGGGACTCGTAGCAAACAGTGAGCTGACGATCTACTCAGGAGATGCCTGCGCTCCTGGATAGAAGGACGTCAGTGTTGCGTCTTCGGGACGGCGATCACGAGATCGCGGCGCGAGCTATGGCGCAGTCAACCGCGCAGCGGGTTGGGCGGTGGTTTGAGGCGTGGTCGAGCCGCGTTGAGGAGGTGTTTGGAGCGGATCTGCTTGCGCATGTTCAGTAGGGCCGCGGACTTGGCTCCGGGGTCCCGACTCGTGAATCTCGGCATGCGCGTGAATCTCACATGGCTGTGAAAACATAGGTGCCTGGAGCGCCTCCGAGCGAAGCCTCGGAGGGCGACCTCTGGTTTCGCCTCTCACAGCCCAGAGAAGACGTCCGGCGACTCGACTTCGAAGACGCCGGCCTACCCTTCAACACCATAAACCAGCCCGGCCCCGACCTCGGCCTCGACGCCCTCACCCACCGCGAAGGCGGCCTCGGCCTATGGCTAGTACGCCACCTCTCAGCCAGCATGCGCTACCGCCGCCCCCTGGACCGCCTGCTCTCGATCGCCGTCCGCAACAGCTGAATTGAAGACATGCAGTTACAGCTGCGGACAGCCGAACTAGACTCTGGTAAGCCAGCCCGGAAGGCAGATCGCCTGCCGGTCTAGTACGAGTGTCTGGGTGAGGATGCGGCATCTTGACATCGGTCCCGCCCTCGGCAATAGTCACAAGACCCCGCGCAGCTACAACGTTACGATTCTCCTCTGGTCGAGCGGGTCCCGCATACGACAAGGAGATTAGAATGGTACCGCGAGCAGCCTCACCAGATGGCACCTCGAGAAGACGCCCTCGAGTTTCCGTGGCGACGGTGCCAAGGACACTCGCAAGCGCTATCGCCCTGTGCGCCTCTTTGGCCGGGGGGGGACTTTCCGCAGATGAATTGTTCCGGATCGATCTCATCGCGAAGGACGTACCGGTCCAGGTGACGCAGGTCCGTGTCCTGGCGGATCTTTCCGCCCATGAGCAGTTTGCGGAAGTACACCGCAGTCCGCATGACGGCTCGATGTTGCTTCGGCTACCAGACAACTTGCGTAAGGAGTTGGAACAGCATCCCGACGTGTCTCGTATTGAGGAGGTGTCAGGCTCTCCGCTGACGCTCCTGGTCAACGCGAAGCCTCCAGAGACCTTGGTAGAAGCTGACCCACGCGATGTCCTGGGCCTGAGAATCGAGGCTGCCGGAGGTCGCGAGACCTGGCGTGCAAAAGCCAGCTGGCAAGCGCACTACGAAGTACCTCTCGATCAACTGGATTTAGTAGCCGCCTCTCCTGAGATCGACACATACTTCTTTCAGGCGACATACCAGTCCCTCTCCCCACCTGTGTCGACTTCGACGGTGCTCTCTTCACCGCTCATGGCCCCCGCGTTAGATGTCAGTGTTCCGAGAGTGCTGGGGTGGTGGCCCCCGACGACCTTCTATGGAGATGGCCTCATCGCAGTCATTGATGTCGGAGTGGCTCGGGAGTCTCCAATGCCTTCTGGTCGGCATTCGCCCTACTACCATGGCTGCTTCGCTGCCGGAGGGGGGTCCTTCGGACACCTGCCGTCTTGTCCAGACGGCCCTGACCCTGGGTCTTCACCTGACCCCTTCTCTGTAACGAACCTCAACGACGGGCGGCCTTGCGACGTCAGTGGCGGCAACTGTGACTACCATGGAACCTACGTCGCAGCAGTAGCTGGGACAAAGAAAACACCGGTCGGGGTCATCGCGCATGACCAGTTGAAGATTCTTCCTATCAACGTTTTTAGCCGGAAGGCATCGGGAAGCAGCGACGACAAGAAGGCCTTCAGGAGCGACATCCAGAAAGCGCTAGACCACGTAGCGGCTCTCGTGCTCTTTGGCGGTGTTGACGTTTACGCGGTTAACGTCAGCCTGGGCAGTGGTGTTACGGTTTCGGGCGGTGGTCATTGTCCAAACAACCAGGCCTTCGACCCGCCGCTCGCCGTCCTGAGGTGGGCAGGAGTCGCGGTCGCCGCTGCTGCCGGGAACGTCTTTTCGGCGGCGCCGAACTCGCCGGAGCTTAGAGTGGACGAACCGGCATGCGCATTCGACGCGTTGGCGGTCGGCGCCATCGACGATATGGGTCTCGTAGCAAACAGTGAGCTGACGATCTACTCAGGAGATGCCTCCTACTTCTCGACGCACTATGGGGAGGCCATCGATTTCTGGGCACCCGGCGTCGACATCAAGATCAGAAGAGCAACGGGCGACTCCACGCAAACTGGAACCTACGCGCGCCAGTGGGGGACTTCTTTCAGCGCACCTCACGTGGCAGCGGTTTGGGCACGGCTCCGGGCGCAATGCCCGCAGCTCAACTTCGATCAGCTGCTCAACAAGCTCAAAACACAGTGTCCGACGGTGTCGTTCGGTGGCATGACACGACCTGAAATCTGTCTTCCTCCGGGCTGCTGAGCATGGAAGGCTCTCGTCTGAAGCTCCTACGCTCCATGAAAGTGACTTCGTGGACCGTAGTGACCATGCTTGTCGCCGCCTTCCAGGGCGAAACTGTCGTGGCGGCCGTGGGCGCGGCCGGTGGCGAACGGCAGTCCATAGAGGCTTCGGACAGGTCATACGAGTTGGGCTACGCACCGCCCGAGGCCGACGACCGAGTCGAGTTCGCAGCCGCCCTCGAGGTCGCCGAAGAAGTCGAAGCCATCCACGCCTGTTTGTTGTACTCCTCCAACGGAAAACTGATCACTCAAGTCGTCGCCAGCCTTTACGAAGGAGGAGACCTTCCCGGGAACGTCTTGGTTTCACGTGAGGCGACCGTCCAGTTGCAAACCGGCCTGAGCTGTTTCGAAGTGGAGATCGAACCCTCGCTCCCCGTCAGCGGCGAGATCTGGATTGGGCTCGAATACTCGATCGCACGATCGGAGAGCATCATAATCCCCCTCGACGTGGATGGAGCTGTTCCGTACAAGACGCTGATTCGAGTCGACGACGCGAGGAACAACTGGTACTGGGATGAGGTAAGCCGCGGCTATCCGCTCGGCGTGATCTACCGGGCCAGCGAATCGGCATGCATCAAATCTCCTGGAGTGGAGTGCCTTCGCGATGGCCGCTTCGAGGTGAAGGTCAGCTGGAGCGACGGCGAGGGCCTTCAACCCGCCGGACTTCTTCCGTTCACGGACCAGAGCCTCCTCGGCTACTTCGCCAGCTCAGAGAACATCGAGCTGATCGTCAAAGTGCTCGACGGCTGCTCGATCAACGGGCACTTCTGGTTGTTCGCCGGTGGTGCTACGGATCGAGAGGTCAGTATCGAGCTACGGGACACGGTCAGCGGCTCGACCTCGAACTACACAACGAGTGTCGGTGAACCCTTTGTGGCGATACGTGATGTGCGTGCCCTCGCGGTTTGCCCGCCGCCTTGACTGGCCGCGCGGCGATACCGCGCGCAGTCGGGGGCCTCGCCGAGGTTCCAGGCACCTATGTTCACAGCCATGCGAGGTTCACGCGCCTGCCGAGATTCACGAGCGTCAGCGGCCATCACACGCTCTCCGAGCGCGAAGAATCTTGAGGGCGCATTTAGCGTCCGTGGCTGTTCCGTGACCCCGTTGGTCGGTTTTTCAGTGACACAAGTTAACCTGGGAGGCGCCTCAGGCAGCTGGGGTTTTGACCCATCCTCCGGCTTTGGGCTCAGTTGCTACGCCCTTGGAGGCTTTTCAAGAATGCTCGCCGGTGGTGAGACTTGCTGTTGATAGTAGAGGAGATACCTCCGTGGACTTGTGCGAGCCGACTGCCTTGTCTCCCGTAGCGATGCGGTCGCCGTTCTTGTGGGGGTTCGCTCGCTTGAGTTTCGCGCTGGCAGCGCTTGCCGCCCTTGTTGGGTCGTTCAACCTAGTTTTTCTGCTCGTCTTCTTTGATCCTGAATCCTCGGTGGTGCCGGCAGGGGACTTGAGCGGGGCCCAAGCTTTCCTAATATCGCACATCAGGGTCTTCGGCGTGGGGTTCTGGGCATACTCCTTGTTGGCTCTCGGGGCATCGGTTGCGCTCCTCCGGTTTCGACGGTGGGGGCTCTACCTCTGGATCTTCTTGGTGGCGGTCGGAATCGCTTGGTGTGTAGGGGTCGTTCTACTGGAACTTGCTCCGACCCTTGGAGGTGCTTCGGCCAATGCGGTTGGCTCGATAGGGGGCCGCGTCTATGTCGCATCGCTGGGAACCGCCTGCGTGATGTTCCTGTCCTGGCTGCTCAAGCGCCTTCTTTCTCAGGAAGTGAGATCCGCTCTCGGGAAGGGCGATGGTAAGTGATCGCCGTTGCCCGTCTGACATTTGAAGCGGGCCCCCACTGAGCAATTGCCGGCGAAGTCAGTCGAGCTCGTCTTGGCGTTGAGCGGTTAGAGGTCGCCGGGGAGGGTAACGGTTCCCGGTACGTCGATGGCCCTCTCGGCCGCGACTCTCAGGTATTCGTGCTCAGCGACGCCCTGGAAAACTGCGTGTACCGGGTAGTTCGGGCAGCGACAAACCACGGCTATGGCTACCCCGTTTCGAACACGAACCGTCGCGAACCAATCTGGACACGGTCGCCCGGCTGCAAAAGCACTTCGGTAACGGCATCTCCGTTGACGTAGCTTCCGTTCTCGGACCCTAAGTCTTCGAAGCGGTAACCCGACTCGGTCAGCGAAATCTGCGCGTGCCGACGGGAGACTTCGGGCAGGTTGATCTGCAACTGGTTGTCGGGAGTGCGGCCAATCGAGGTCACGAGACCGAGGACGAAGGGCTCGCTCTCGCCACCTTCGGGATCTTCGGGAGCCAGGCGGGCTGGAGGCGGCAAAATGACGGTGCCGCCATCGGCCGAGCCGGTGACCGGCCCGGTCGCATCAACCGAGGGGGTTGGCGATGGACCATCGGTAGCTTCGGGAACGAAGCCTGACCGACCTGCGACCGACGGGGGCGGCGGCGGCAGCTCAACGAGCTCGGTGGCTTCAGAGAGCACTGGGTCGACATCGGTGGTGTCGCCGCTCTTTGTGGCAGTGGCAGGTACAGGTGGAACCGGCGGAGTCTGTGAAGTGCCAGCGGCAGACGGTGTGCCGGCAACCGGGGCGGCTGCCGTGGCACCGGTTACGTCGACCGGCGCGTCGAGCTCGAGATCGGCTTCCGACTCGAAGGCCTCTAGAAAGCGGGCACGCACCTTTTCGACCGCCTCGAGACTCTTGGCCTTCTTGACCAACTCGGCCGCCAGGCCTTTCGAGCGTTCTTTGAAGTCGGCTTCCTCGAACTCACCGAGGCGGTGACGCAACTCGAGCTCTTCCATGTCCTTCTTGGCGCCCTCAACGATGGTCTCGGCATCAGCGAGGAGCTTTCGCACCTGGGCGTACTCTTCGCGCGCCTGCGCCTCGAGCGGCCGGGCCTTCTGATCGAGTTCCTGGCGCTGCGCGAGATAGTCGTTGCGCACTCGCTGCAGAACGTCCGGGCTGACCGAGCCCGACTCTCTCTCGAGCTTCTCGAGCCGCCCGTCGACGACCAGGCGATCAGCGCGCAAGCTGCAGAGCGCGTCGACGAGGCCGAGATCGATATTCGCCAGAGGCCCGCTGGCGCGGGTACCCGGCTTGACCTGGGCCGCGCCTTCTTCGCCATTCGCCTTGGTTTGAGGGGGCTTCGGGGCCGACTTCTGCGCGGATGTGGCAGGTTTCGCCGCTTTGGGCGCCGACTTCGTAGCAGCCGCCTTCTTGGAGCGCGAGACCTTGCGCTCAGCCGTCTTCGGCTGGGCAGCCGCTTTCGAGTCTGCCGCTTTGGGCTTTCCTTCCGTGGGGCCGGGCTTTTTCGCCGTCGCTTCTCCCTTGGCGGCCGGCTTCTTCTCGGCTGTCGACATCACGAACTCCCCCACGCGGGTCGGTTGATCCTAAGGCCCCTCGACGATCATCAGAGGCAAGCAGACATCATACCGCAGCACCCCCTCAACCAGCGCTCTAACCCCTCTAAGTTCAGGTGTTTCGGCGCGCCCGGTGTTATCCTCGGCCGACGAAACGAGCCACTCACCGGCTGCCGTCGCTGGAAGCCCCCATGACCTCCGAGCCCCTACTCGACGCCGGCAAGACCACCGACCACGAGCGACTCGTGCCCCTGGGCTCGACGGCAGATCCGGAGCCGGCGCCGCCGCCAACTGCCAGTGGCAAAGGCGGCGTCGAAGAGAAGGCCCAGAGGCGTTCGAAGAGCGCCCAGACCCGGCCCGCGACCCCGTACCATCCCCTGCGCGCTGGCCTGGCACGGCTGCCACGCCTGGCGACCGCCGCGCAACGTATCGCGCGCGCCAACACTGGGCGCCTGGCCGCTCCGTTCAAGATGACCTGGGCGGTGACCTACTGGTGTCAGTACCGTTGTGCGACCTGCAACATCTGGCAGAAGAAGCCCAGTGACGAACTCTCCACCGAGGAAGTGCTGCGCTTCATCGCCGAGAACAGGAGCCCGTCGTGGCTGGACGTTACCGGCGGCGAGATCTTCCTGCGGCGCGATATCGAAACCATCCTCACCACCGCGCTCGAGCGCTGGCATGACTTGGCCCTGTTTCACTTCGCCACCAACGGCTACAAGACCGACAGTACGGTGGCGATCGTTGAACGTCTCATAGGTCGCGCCCCGGCCCATCTGGTGATCACCGTCAGCCTCGACGGACCGGAAGAGTTGAACGACCGCATTCGAGGGGTCCCCGGCGGCTACCGGCGCCAGATCGAAACCTTCAAGAGGTTGCGGGCCCTGCCAGGTGTCAGGACCTTTCTTGGCATGACTCTGTCGCGCGACAACGTCGGCCAGCTCGACCGCACGATCGAAGCAGTGCGCACCGACGTCTCCGACCTCTCCGCCGATGACGTCCACCTGAACGTCATGCAACTTTCAGATCACTACTACTCGAACCAGGACACCGAAGATCTGGTGCCCGACCGAGGCGCGGTGCTCGCCGAGCTGGCTCGGTATCGTAAGCGCCGCGGCGGCGGCCGGTCGCCGGCCGCCTGGCTCGAGAACCGCTACCTCGGCCACCTCGAAGAGTTCCTCGAGACCGGCAAGACTCCCATTCGTTGCCACTCGCTGCGTTCTTCGGTCTTCATCGACCCCTGGGGCACCGTCTTCCCGTGTATCACCTGGGATGAGAGCATCGGCAGCCTGCGCGATCACGACATGAAGCTCGAGCCGATCTGGAGGAGCGCCGAAGCCCGGAAGCGCCAGGCCGATGCCTGGGGTGGCCGCTGCCCGCAGTGCTGGACCGCCTGTGAGGCGTACCCGAGTATCGCTGGCACAGCGCTTCGACCCACCCACCGGAGGCCGCCAACATGAGCACCTCGACAACCAACGGCCCGCGATTGCCCAACGTCACCATTGTGATCCCAGCGCGCGACGAGGCGCCATCGATCGTCGAGATCATCAAGCGCTCGTTTGAAGTCTGCGAGAACGTTGTGGTCGTCGACGGCCACTCGACCGACGGCACGCGTCGCGTGTCGGAGGAGGCAGGCGCCGAGGTCATCATGGAAAAGGGCCGCGGCAAGGGCCGCGCGATTCGCACCGCCATCGACTTTGTCGAAACCGAGGTCATCGTCTTCGTCGATGCCGACGGCTCCCACGACCCCGAGGACGTGCCCAGGCTCGTTGCACCGATCTTGGCGGGTGAGGCTGACCATGTCGGTGCGTCGCGCTTGATTGGTGGTTCGTCAGAGCTCCACGGCGGCTTCGACGAGTTCTTCCGGCTGTGCGGCAGTTCGTTCATCACGGCCTGCATCAACAAGCGCTTCAGAGCCCGCATTTCCGACAGCCAGAACGGCTTTCGTGCCGCCCGCACCGAAGTCCTGCGCGCTCTCGACCTCCGCGAGGCGACGACCACCATCGAGCAGGAAATGGTGATGAAGACGCTCGCCTATGGCTACCGATTATCCGAGGTGCCCTCGCACGAGAACCCTCGTCGCCACGGGAAGTCGCACATCGTCGTGTGGAAGGTCGCGCCGCGCTACGGGTGGTCGCTTCTGCGCGGCCTCGCGCGGCGACGCCAGCCTGCCCGCGATCCCGCTGCCCTCAAAGAGAAGGCAGAGTCTCGAACCAAAGCAGCCGTGGCCGCGGTACGACCCGCCAGGCAATGACGAGCGAGCAAGCACCCGGCGGACGGGTTCTGGGGATCTGGGACGGGCATGACAGTGGCGCAGCCTTGTGTGTCGACGGGCAGGTTGTCGTAGCGCTCAACGAAGAGCGTTTTACCCGCCGCAAACTCGAGATCACTTTCCCCGACCACTCGATCAGGCACTGCCTGGCGGCTGCCAACCTCAAAGCCGAAGACATCGACACCGTCGCCTTCTCGACCGGTGATCCAGCGCGCACACTCACTCGCTATCTCCCGGGCGTCAAAGAGCGCTATCGCCGCATTCGCCGGCGTGAGGTTCCACCGGGAGCTTTCGCGCCGCTTCTTCAGGGTCTCAAGTGGCGGGTCGCCGCCATGCCACCCAACGCCCTCTCCCGGAGCCTCAGCCGGCGCGCCATCTCCGCACAACTCCTGAGCCTCGGCCTCAACGGGGCTCGGCTCGACCTCCACGATCACCACGCCTGCCATGCGATGGCGGCGGCGCGCGCGAGCGGACTCGACGCATGTGCCGTGGTCACCATCGACGGTGTGGGTGATGGTGCCTCGGCGACGGTCTCGCACTGGCACGAAGACACCCTGAAGCGCCTCGCCACCACCAGCTCGGCAGATTCGCTGGGCGTCTTCTTCGAGCGGGTGACCCACCTGCTCAACATGCGTGAGCTCGAAGATGAAGGCAAAGTGATGGCGCTGGCCGACCACGCGGCTCCGGTGCCCGACGAACTCAATCCCTTGCTCGAGGTCTTCGAACTCGACGGCCTGGTGCTGCGCATGGCCTACCGGGGAAGAGCACTCGACCGGTTCCTCGCCCGGGTGCTCTACCGCTTCCCCAACGAGCAGTTCGCGTTCATGGCCCAGCGTGCGGTCGAAGACGCAGGTACGCGACTGGCCGTTGCCGCCACCCAGGCCACCGGCGAACGAGACCTGGCTCTCGCCGGCGGCGTGGTCTCCAACGTCAAGATGAATCGCGCGATCCGACTTCACCCCGAGATCAACCGAGTCCGCGTGTTCCCACACATGGGCGATGGCGGCCTGGCTCTCGGCGCTGCGCTCCTCTCACAGACCGGCGCCGGACCGCTCGACCTCGGCGACCTTGACCTGGGCACGGACCTCGACCTCGAGAAGGCCGCGGAACTCCTCTCTACCGACGGTCGCCTCGTCTTCGAGAAACCAGCCGATCTCGCCACGCGAGTCGGTGAGCTCCTGGGGCGAGATCAGGTCGTCCTGTGGTGCGAAGGTCGCATGGAGTACGGGCCGCGCGCCCTCGGCCGGCGCAGCGTTCTAGCGCGTCCAGATCGCCGAACGATTCGCGACCGTTTGAACCTGGTTCTCAAACGACGCGTCTGGTACCAACCGTTCTGCCCATCGATGCTGGAGAGCACCGCCCGCCGCCACCTCGAAGACTGGGACGGCCACCTGAACCGCCACATGACGATGTCGTACAAGGCGCGGCCCGAGTCACGCGAACGGCTCGCCGGAGTGTTGAGCGTCGACGGCACTTGCCGGCCGCAGATTCTCCCCGACGACGCTGACCACCCGCTGGTGCCGATCCTCCATCAGGCCGAACAGCGCTTCGGCATCGGTGCCCTTCTCGACACGAGCCTCAACATCCATGGCGAACCACTGGTGCGCACCGAAGAGGAAGCTATCGACGTGCTACTGCGTAGCGGCGCCGACGCACTGGTCCTGGGGCCGCTGGTATGCCGGATCGCCCCCGAAGTCGAAGCATCAGAACCTGCCGAAACCCCACCGCCAAGAGCGCCGACAAGAGCGGCGAGCACGCTGAGCGTCGCCGACCAGGTGGCCTCATGACGACTGCCGGCGAACAACGGCGCCTGGCCTCGGGGGGCCTGCTCTCCTGGATCGGCCTCGCCGTTGGCTTTCTGGTTCTATTTGCCGTCAGCTGGCTGTGGCTCGCCGACCGGCCTCGCCCAGAGCTCATCGAACAACTGATCCGCATCCAACTGCCCGCCCTCGAGCTGCAATTCCTGCTGCTGGTCGGGCTCGGTGCGTTCGAAGCCCGTGCCCTGTTTCGCAACACCGGCGCCGGCCCGCACCTATGGCCGGCAGCGGCGCTGCTGGTTGCCATCGCACTCCTGTTGGTCGTCTTCGTCCCGCCGAAGACCAACCGCATCTACTACGACGAGCAGATCTACCAGGGCATCGCCCAGAACCTCAGCGACATGCGCCGCGCGCAGATGTGCAACGAGGGCTACGTCGAGTACGAGATCCTCCAATGCCAGCGCGGCGAGTACAACAAGCAGCCCTACGGTTGGCCCTACCTGATCTCGATCCTCGATCGCCTGCTCGGCACCCGAGAAGCCAACGGCTTCTGGCTCGCCCGCTTCGCGCACGCCCTGACCGTGGGAGTGCTCTTTCTACTCGGCGGAGTGCTGCTTCGCCAGCCGACCGCCGGGCTCCTGGCCGGTGGCCTGTTTACGTTCCTCCCGGATCAACTGCAGTGGTCGAACACCGTGGCATCGGAACCCGCCGCGTCGCTATTCGCGGCAACCGCGGTCCTCGCCGCCGCCCATCACGCACGTGAAGACCGCTGGCGAAGCGGGCTGTGGCTGGCGGCAGCCGCCGCGTTCGCCATACAGCTGCGTACCGAGTCGCTCCTCATTCTGCCGATCGTCGGCCTGGTTTTCCTGCTCCAGCGACCACGTCTGCTCTTGCGGGCTCGCATCTGGTGGTGCGCTCTCTTTGGCGCCGCCCTCGCCCTCTCTCTGGCCGGTCACCTGTTCGCCGTGCGCACGGAGAACTGGGGGGCGAGCGGTCCGCGGATGGCGCTCGAGTACGTGCACTCTAACTTGAGCGTCAATGGCCCCTACTACCTCACCAACGCACGCTTTCCCCTGCTCGTGACAGCTCTGGCCGCTCTGGGCCTGGGCTTTCTTTTGACCTTCCGAACGCCCACCCCGAAACTGTCTTCGGTGGGTGCCAGGCGCGGCGGTCTGTTGGTGATCTGGTTTCTGGTCTTCTGGTGGACCTATTTGATGTTCTACGCCGGCTCATACTCCTACGGCGCCGACGTACGCTATGCCCTCTTGACCTTCGCACCACTCACCCTGCTCGCCGGCGCCGGTGCCGACGCGGTCTTACGCTCGCCGGGGCCCGCCGGTCGGGCTGGCAAGCTGGTGCTGGTAGGCCTCGGCGTGATCACTCTCCTGTGGGCGCTGCCGCGCACGCGGTCGATCGGCGAGGAGGCCTGGGCGGCCCGCGAAGACGTTTTGATCGCGCGCCTCTGGGCTCGACAACTGCCGCCTCATAGCCTGGTGCTCACTCACAATCCGAGCATGTTCCACGTCTGGGGCCGCAACGCCGCCCAGGCATCGCTGGCAACGACCGATTCCGGCGTCGTGCGCGAAGTGCTGGCGCCGCGCTTCCCCGGCGAGGTCTACTTTCACTGGAACTTCTGGTGCAACGTCAACGACCCGGTGCAACAGGCCTTCTGTGTCGACCTGCTGGCGCTCTACGAGCACCAGCTCGTCTTCGAAGAACGCCGCCGGGACTACCGCTACGCCCTCTACCGACTCGACCTTCCGACACCCTGATCGCCAACCTGAGGCAGCCCTCTGAAACAGCGCTGTGGCAGGGGCACTGCGCCGCTCTCTGCACTCCCAGCCGAATGAACGCTTCAGATGGGCACGAGAGTTGCTGCAAAGGACGCCACGCGGGATAATCGCGGAGCCTCGCTGATAGTGCGATGCCTGGCTGATGCTGCGCAGCCTAGGCAGGCTGTCTCGATCACCTCATGAAGTACCTGGGCAAATACGAAGTCATCGAGCAGATCGGCGAAGGTGGGTTTGGGAAGGTCTACCGTGGCCGCGATCCCAACATCAACCGCCAGGTGGCGATCAAGACCTGCACTTCGCAGAGTGACACGATCCGCGAACGCTTCTTCCGAGAAGCCCACATCGCTGGCAACCTCTTCCACCCCAACATCGTCACCATCCTCGACTTCGGTCAGGACAGCGAACCACCCTTCATCATCCAGGAGTTTCTCGAGGGTCGCGACCTCAAGGAACTGGTGGTCGAGAAGGACTGGGAGCTCTCGCTCGTGAAGCGGGTTCACTTCCTGACGCAGATCGCCGAGGCGCTCGAGTTCGCCCACGCCAACGACGTCATCCATCGCGACATCAAGCCGGCGAACGTGCGTGTGCTACCCGACGACCGCGTCAAGGTCATGGACTTCGGGATCGCGAAACTCAAGGGCCAGGAGACCGGGCTAACGGAAACCGGCGTCGCAGTGGGAACCGTGGCCTATCTCTCCCCCGAGCAGTTGCGTGGTGAGACCATCGACCATCGCGCCGACTTGTTCTCGTTCGGGGTGCTCGCCTACGAACTGCTCACCTACACGCGCCCTTTTCCCGGCAAGACGTTTTCGAATCTCTGCTACCAGATTCTCCAAGAGCAACCGCAATCAATTGGCGACCTGATCGAGGGCTTTCCGCCCGAGATCGACCGCATCGTCATGCGCTGCCTGGCGAAAGAGCCGAGCGCGCGCTTCGAGAAGACCGACGGCCTCGCACGGCGGTTCCGCGAAGTGCGGCCCCTGGTGGGTTCATGGTCTGATCCCTACGCGGCGCGCGTCGCTCGCAGCCAGGAGGCCGACCACCAGGAGACTCGGGCAGACACGCCAACCACCGGGCAGAGCGCGGCGCTCCCGCCGGGCGCACCCGGGGCCCCATCCGAGCCGCCACCTGATCGCGAGACCTACGCCGAACTGCTCGGCCTGGCTGACCGCGCGCGCGAGGCGCTAGAGCGCGGAGACTTCACCCAGGCAACCTTGCTCCTTCAACGAGCCCGCGAGACCTTCGCCCACCAACCTCAGGCAGACCAGATCCTCAGCGGGCTCGACAAGGAGCTGGCGGAGGTCCGTCAGGAGCGCTCGGCCGAGCGCCGCAGGCGCGAAGAGTTCGCGCGACTGGCCGAGCGGGTTCGCGCCGCCGTGCTGGCAGGCAACCTCGAGGAGGCCGAAACCGCTCTCGGCGAAGCGCAGCTGCTGGCGCCCGGAGACTCTCGCCTCCACCGACTCGCCGAACGTGTCGACACCCTGCGCCTTGCCGAAGCCGCTGACAAGACCGTTTCGGTGCCGGTGCCGGAGCCCCCGCCCAGCGAGGCCAAGAAAGAGGCCGAGGAACCGTCGGCCAAAGCTCCAACCAAAAAGACCGGCAAGGGGAGTGACGAAAAGCCGCCGGCTTCGAAGGAGTCTGTTCTCGAGAACGCCCCTACCCGCCCCCTACCGGGCGACGCGCACTCGAGCACCCAACCACTGCCCGAAGCGAAGCCGCCGAAGAGCCCCGCGAAAACACGACCCATCGCGGACATCACCTCGCCCACCCAGCGACCCGGCACGAAGCCGGAAGCTCCCGCAGGCAGGCCAACGCGCCCATCAAAGACAGATGCGAGAAGCGTCCCTACCGAGAAGCGCCGAGCCAAGGGCCCAGCGAAGAAGGCGGCCAAGAAGGCCCCTGCCAAGAGGAGCCCTGCCAAGAAGAGCCCCGCCAAGAAGACCAGGATGGCGAAGGAGCGCAGGTCACGACCCGAACCCCAACCAGCGAAACCACCGCAGGTCGCGGCACCCTCTCAGCCCCCGATCAGCGCGAACACCGACGACTCCAAAAGCGGTGCCCGGCGAGGAATGCCGTCCTGGATCCTGTTCGCGGTGCCAGCGGTTGCACTCCTGGCGGTCCTCGGCCTGGGCATCAGCAAGATGGCCAGTCGTTCGGTCGAGCCACCAGCGACACCCGCGACAACGCCTGTCGCCGACACCCCACCTAGCGACCCGGCCGACGGACCACCCACGGCGAGCGATTCCCAGTCGGCCAGTTCGATCTTCGGCCCTCGCCCTGCCGGCGTCGGCGAGGAAGACGACCTGCGCGACTCAGTCGACGTTTTCGAAGACCCGCCGACCATCACCGAACCAGACGTGGGCGACGACGCGCCGCTTCAGGCCGCAGACTCGCAACAGACTCCAGCAATCGAGCCCATCCCCCAGACCACCACCTCGATCGCACCCAGCACGTCTTCGACCAGCATCGCACCCCGCGCGACCACCTCCATTCGCGCCACCACGTCAGTGCCGGAAATCGCCAGCACCCCCGTCGTCAGCGAGAACCCGACCCGGCCACCAGACAGAGCCCCTCCGGCAACCACCACCGCACCGGCAGTAACAACACCCTCTGAAGCGACGTCAGACTCCGACGGAGCCGCCGCAGCCGATCGTCAAGCGGTGCGCTCCCTGCTCCAGCGCTACGAAGCCGCCTGGGAAGCCCTCGATGCCGGAACCATCCGCGAGCTCCACCCCGCCTCGGGTATCAACCAACGCACTCTGCGACGCAACTTCAAGAGCGTCGCCATTGAGATCTCGAACTGTCAGTTCGACCTGACGCCCTCAAGAGGCATCGCCACCTGCCAGGTCACCCGCCGCATGACACCCCGCGCCGGCCCGGTCCAACAGGCCACGGGCGCTGGCTTCCGCCTACGCAAAGAGGACGGCCGCTGGATCATTACCGCGTTGTTCTAGTGGCGCCCGTGGTTTCCGGCCTTTTTGTCGAGGGCCTTGGTTGGTGTCGCTGTGCTTTTGGAGTGGTGTTCTCGCGATATCGCGAGGTCGTGTACCACGGGCGCCACTAGAGTCACTTTTGCGGCGCAAGCGGTCCGCAGGGCGCACCTTTTTCCTCGGCGCTCGCCCTGCAGATGCGACCAGGAACTTCAAACGAACGGCGCGCGCCGCGGATTCCGGGCTTCGATGAAACTGACTTTTCTCGAGCACGAACGAGACGATTGCCTGCCTGAACGTTCGACGCGAAGAAGCCCGCCGGGCAGCGCCAGGGCCAAGGTGTTGCGGCCTTTTTGTCGAGGGCCTTGGTTGGTGTCGCTGTGCTTTTGGAGTGGTGTTCTCGCGATATCGCGAGGTCGTGTACCACGGGCGCCACTAGAGTCACCTTTGCGGCGCAAGCGTGCCGCGGCGCGCACCTTCTTCCTCGGCGCTCGCCCTGCTGGTGCGACCAGGAACTTCAAACGAACGGCGCGCGCCGCGGATTCCGGGCTTCGATGAAACTGACTTTTCTCGAGCACGAACGAGACGATTGCCTGCCTGAACGTTCGACGCGAAGAAGCCCGCCGGGCAGCGCCAGGGCCAAGGTGTTGCGGCCTTTTTGTCGAGGGCCTTGGTCGGTGTCGCTGTGCTTTTGGAGTGGTGTTCTTGCGATGTCGCGACGTCGTTTACCACGGGCGCCACTAGAGTCACTTTTGCGGCGCAAGCGTGCCGCGGCGCGCACCTTCTTCCTCGGCGCTCGCCCTGCTGGTGCGACCAGGAACTTCAAACGAACGGCGCGCGCCGCGGATTCCGGGCTTCGATGAAACCAACTTTTCTCGATCCAGGGCTGCGACCAGTGCCTGGATGAACATTCGGCGCCAAGAAGCGCACCGGCCGTCGTGGTTTCCGGCCTTCTTGTCGAGGGCCTTGGTTGGTGTCGCTGTGCTTTTGGAGTGGTGTTCTCGCGATATCGCGAGGTCGTGTACCACGGGCGCCACTAGAGTCACCTTTGCGGCGCAAGCGTGCCGCGGCGCGCACCTTCTTCCTCGGCGCTCGCCCTGCTGGTGCGACCAGGAACTTCAAACGAACGGCGCGCGCCGCGGATTCCGGGCTTCGATGAAACCAACTTTTCTCGATCCAGGACTGCGACAAGTGCCTGGATGAACATTCGGCGCCAAGAAGCGCGCCGGCCGTCGTGGTTTCCGGCCTTCTTGTCGAGGGCCTTGGTTGGTGTCGCTGTGCTTTTGGAGTGGTGTTCTCGCGATGTCGCGAGGCGTGCTGGTGGCTAGAAGCTGTAGTCGATGCCGATCGTGGGAACGACGCCGTCGATTGCCAACCCTTCATCGCCGAGTGGGAAGAGAGCGTTGACCGACAGGAGGAAGGTACCGCCGAGGTTGATCCGCAGACCAGCGGCACCGAGCAGCAGGTTGACATCGTCTTCCTGGAAGACCAGCACGTTGCGCTCGGCCGTTTGCGGGGCGACGCTGCCAGGGCACGCACCGATGATCTCGCCGGGGCAGAACTGAAAGCTCTCGGCCTGTCGCTGCACCGTCTGCGAATCGAGCAGGGTGCGCCCGATGGCGTCGACGGCGAGCGTAATGCGCGGATGGAGTGCGGTGTCGAAGCCAACGGTGTAGTTGATCTCGTCCGAGAGGTCGCCGCTCGAGAGCGTGTAGCCAACGTTGAGGTGCGGCGAGAAGCTCGAGCGCGTGCCCGACGCGATGAAAAAGAGCTTGCTTTGGGTCTCGCCGGTGCCGAGGAGTTCATCTTCGTCACCGGTGGGCAGGCGCGACTCGATGCCGAAGGCAAACGGGCCATCCTCGGAGAAGCGGTACTTGGCGCGGACCAGGACGTCGCCGACGCCCGAGGCGCTATCCGATTCACTGAACACCGCCGTGTCGGGGTCGCCTGCCGGGAACTCGTGGAGATCCGGCAGAACTGAGTTTCCAGTCGAGAGGCGATCGATGGTGAGAAGGGCGGTCGCGGTCAGGTCGACCGAGACGAAGGGCACCGCCACGCCAAAGTCGAAGCGATCGGTAACACCGTAGTTGAAGAACACCACCGACTGCTCAGACTCGACATCGATGTTGGTCATCGCGCCGATCACGTCCCCTTCGAAAAAGTCCACCAGGCGGCTACCGTCGTTGTTGACATCCTTGTGCAGCAGCTGAAACTGCAAGTCGCCGTTGTTGAGACCGAGGCCATCGAGCTCGTCGTACTCCGCGGTGAGATAGTTGATGCCCGCGTTCCACTTCCCGCGACCGACTGTTGCCGAGCGCTCGGCAAACATCGGCCCGAAAGAGTCAGACTCGCGGATGAAGGTGCCCGAAGAGCTGTCGTACGAGTAGGTGAAACCACCGGACGAAGACGCCACCGGGAAAGTCGCAAGCTGCGAAGCCAGGGCGCCGTTGAGGCTCAGACCGATGTTTCTGAGCGTGCCGTCCTCATCTTCGAAGTGAGCCTCGTGCCCGTTGTCTTTGAGCTCGATGTTGGTCGTGAAGACGCGCTCGATCAGACCACCGAGGCCAACTGAGGTTTGTGCGGTAGCCGGGGCCTGGAGAGTGACGGCAAGGACCAGGGCGACTGCAACGCTGAGCGAACTCGTTGAGATCTTGTACATAGGGAGCGACATCCTTCGGTAGGTAGGCACTGCGAAGACGCTTGGTGATCGCAGCCATTGTGGTGAATCAACAGTGAATCGAAAGTGGTGGACCGGGGGATGACCCCGACGAGTGGTGGGTGAAGACGAGTCGACCCGGCAACCGCGATACTTCGCTCAGAACGGTTTGGGCTCAGTTGTTCGGTGCGCCGTTGTCGACCCAGATAAAGAACGTGCAGTAGGCAGTGTCGGGGGTGGTGCAGGTCTTGGCAGTCCACGGAGAACCGCCGGTGTGTGGAAGCGATCCCGTGGCCTTGCGCAACAAGAGACTCGAGGCCGGGTTGCCAGTGTTGACATAGGAATTGCCGTGGCTGTCGTACTCGCAGTCGACGGTGCTGGTACTCGGAAAGACGACGCGAGTTCGCTTCTGCGAGGCGCTGCCACTCGAGAGGTCGAGACCGTCGCCGGTTGCAGACCCGTCGCAATGATGGCTGGAGGTGTGACAGGCCGTGCATCCCGAGGTCGTGAACAACGGAACAACGTCGTTGGCCCAACTGACCGACTGCACCGACGTCGTGGTCGAAGTGGTTGGAACGGAGGTTGTCGTCGAAGTGGCGATGGAGGTGGTCGAGGTCGTGCCGATGCTGGTTGTCGACGTCGTGCCAACACTCGTTGTCGAGGTCGTGCCAACGCTCGTTGTCGAGGTCGTGCCAACGCTCGTCGTGGTGGTCGTGCCAGCGACGCTCGTTGTCGTGGTGGTGTTGGGAACACTGGTCGTCGTCGACGTCGGGGTCGAGGTGGTAGTCGTGCCCGACGTGGCACAAGGCATCGAGCGGATGTCGATGATCGCCGGTGCCGCCTCGAAGTTGTTCTTCGCGTAGCGCCTGATGCCGGCGCTCTGACGATCACGAATGTCGATGTCGAACTTCACGTCGGTCGCCGCCGCAGCAAACAGCCAATAGTGATTGTTGATTCGGCAACCGTCGAGAACCTTGACCAACAAGTCCCAGTTGCCCGGACTGAAGAAGTAGAAGAGTCCCGATTCGTCGTTGCCAAACGGAACCACACTCGCCTGCCCGCGCTGGCCCTTGCGCGACTGCCACCCCACGTCGAGCTGAAACCGAAGCTTCTGGAGAAAGAGCACCTTGCCCGGTGAGCGTTCGGCAAAGGCCCCTTCAACGCGCGACTTGAAGGGGTCGTCGAGAAGGTCGAGCTGGTTGCCACCCACCACGTCGAAGCTCTCGAGGTCTGGCTCGTCGGTGGCCAGGCTGCCGCACACCGAGAACGCCTCGATATCGGTGATGGCATCGGCACGGGTACCTGGTGGGTTGTTGTAGACCGAGACCTGGTTGGTAAAGGTGTCGCGAACAGTGAGTCGATATTGCACATCCGTGGTGGCAGCAACGTAGACCCAGACGTGATTGTTGAGAGAACACCCGTTGAGAACCTTGACGAGCATCTCCCAGTTGTCTTCCTGGAAAAACCAAAAGAGCCCGGAGTCGCCGGATGGTGTGCCGTTGACGACCTGCCCTTGACGCACTCGGCCCAGGCTGTCGACGAAGTCAACCCGCGCGTTGAAGCGCCGACCCGGCCCGAGGTTGACCGAAGTCGCAGCGTCGACCTTCTGATCGAGGGTTGCGTTCGATGCCGGACGCGCCTCCGTGTCGCCCGTCGGTACCAGGCTTGCGATCACTGCAAAAGCGACCAGGCCCATCACGACGAGGACATGGGACAGGCGTTGCTTCGCCTTCTTTGGGTCAAAAAGAACGGACTTCAAGCCCACGAGATAGCTCCGGGGAACGATTCCAAGCGATCAGACTCCGCCCCTCTTGCCGGACGGCAGGCACCCGGAACTTCTTGCGAAAACCCGGGATAACTAGCGAACGTTAACACAATAATGCTCCGCCCCAGCCGCGTCACCTGAGTCGCCGAACAAGTCGCTAGAGGTGTCCGGCCAGACCTCGGTTCCTCGAAGAATGACGCTCGATCAGACCCCATTCACGTTCACAAATGGGTTCTGAAACCGAGAGCAGGAGCCGCTGGTGGTTGCGATACCCTCTGCTTTCCATTCCTCACAACACCTCACCACAACCCACCATCTCGGAGGACGGCGATGCAGGACCCCACCAGAAACCGGCTCATTCACGGCGGCCACAAAGGCACCGAAGCAGAGTTCGGAAGCTGTGCGGAACGCTGGGGCGTGCCCGAAACCACGATCTCGTTCGAGGGGCACGACCTCTCGCGAGGCGTCGATGTCGACGTTCTCACTGATGGCGAGCTGGCGAGTGGCGACGTTTCGATGGAGATCGTCTTCGCGCGCCTCGGGCGTCGTTTCGCACGCGGGAAAGGGATCCGCCGGGTGATTCAGTCGATGTTCCACATCGTCAATCGTGGTGATCACCTCTTCGCAATCGGCTGGATTCAGGAAGACGGGACCGTCAAAGGCGGAACTGGCTGGGGTGTCGAACTCGCCAAGTTCTTCAACCGCGGTATCCACGTCTTCGACCAGGACAAAGAAAAGTGGTACCGCTTCACCGGCAGCGACTGGCAGGAAGACGACCCCACCATCCCGGAGAACAAGGCCTTTTCCGCCACCGGTACGCGGAACCTCACTCCCGCTGGACGGGCAGCGATCGAAGCGCTCTTCGTTTCCACCTACGGCCCACGCTGATTGAGGTCGGGCGGTCCACAGTTGCGCCTGGTCGCTCGACGCTGCCGATCGGTGACCCATGACTAGGCTCGGCAACCACGCCACCACCCAGGGAGAGGCGTGCCTGAACTGTGGCGTGCCGCTCGGCGGCGCCTTCTGCTCGAATTGTGGCCAGGATGCGCGCACGCCCCTACGGCCGCTCGGCGACTGGCTGCGCGAAGCGTTCCGAGACCTGTGGGGCCTTGATTTTCGAATTGCGGCGACCCTCCGCGCTCTCCTTCTTCGCCCTGGCGAACTCACGGCGGCGTACGCCAGGGGACAGCGGAAACCCTACACATCACCTTTCAAGCTGTACCTGGTGGTCAGTGCGGTGGCGATCGCCCTGATGGGTCTGACCGGGGTGATGCGCTTCGACCAGGTTCTCGGCGGAATGACGCCGGAACAACTGCAGCAGCTGGATTCCCTCCTCCCCGGGGTCGAACTGAGTGATCCCGTCGTGGCAGATCGCTTCGAGCGGCGTTTTAGCACCGCCCTTCCGATCCTCAACCTCTTCACTCCCATCGGCGTGGCGCTGGCGCTTGCACTCCTCCGGCGCAAGGACTACTTCCATCTGCACTGGGTTTTCGGCCTGCACGTCGCCGCCGCTCAGGTCGCCTATACCACCCTCTTCGTACCGATGATGTGGCTGCCCGAGGGAGCCCGCGTCGCGCTCGCCGCTCTCGTCCTGCTCTTGCTGGCTGGCTATCTCTTTGTCGCCCTCCGCAAGGTCTACGGTGGCAGCATCGTGAGCGTTACGTTGACCTTCGTCGGGCTGATGATCAGCTACTTCGTGATCGTCAACCTTCTGTCGATCGCAGCGATCGCGATCACCCTCGCGACGTTGTAGGTCGAGCGTCTCGCTGTCTGAATCACTCGAGGAGATCGGCGCGCCGCATGACCATCTTCTCGGCCGTACTTTCCGTCAGCTGATAGACCCACGAACCGTGGTAGCTGTTGAAGCGCTGCACTTCGTCGTTACGCTTCAAGATCTCAGACTTCTCTTTGAGACCTTCGTCGTCTTCGTCTTCGCCGAGCTCGATTCGGTCGACGCCGAGAAACGCTGAGATGCGCATGAAGGTGTCCTCGCCCGACTCGGCAACCATCACTGCGTAGCCGCTCTTGTCTTCGCGGGTGACCCGCAGGCCCCGGCGCCACTCGAGGGTCGTCACCTCAGGGGCATCGGCGCGAAAGACCTTGTCGTACTGAAGTCGGTAGAAGGCGCCCTTGACCTTGTTCAAGGCTCCCGTTGAGACCGTGTCGCTGCCAGCGTCAGCCAGAGTGAGCTCACCTTTGGTGGGCGGTGTCGTTTCGCCGTCTTCACCGACCTCACCTTCGATGACCGGGCGCTCCAGAACGAAGTCAGGACCCTCGACACGGTCGACTTCTCCCTGCTCGACGTTCGCCACTTCTTTTCGCAGGTAGCTGTCGATTGAAGTGTCGACTGAGACTGCACCGGCGCTCAGATAGATCGGCTGATCGGCGAGATCGAGACGCTGAACGTAACGACCGCCTCCTTCATCGGCGCGGTTACCGACGCGGACCTGCACCATCGGTTCACCGGCCTTGTTCTGAAGTAGGGCCTCGACGGTCTCGCTCCCGGGCGGCTCGATGCCTAGTTCCTCCGCCAGCGACCCACCAGAGCCGACCTCTTTGTCGAGTTCCAGGTCGAGGAGCTCCTGGACCAGGCGATTGACCGACTCATTCTTGACGATGTAGCCGTCTTTCTCGGCGAGGGTGAACTCATCGCGGCCTGCGGTGGTGTTTCCGTACACCTCGCTGCGTTCGAGCGTCAGCGTTTCTTCGCCTTTGGTGACCTTGATGGTGCCGATCTCGTCAGGGTCGAGGCCCTGGAGAAACTTCTGGCCGCTCTCGAAACGCTCACCGACGTTCGCATCCCGCCAGTAGGTGAACGCTGACAGCAGCATCGTGATGACAACGCCAATGAGGAGCTTCTGGTTGAGACCGCTCATGCCTGACCTCCGGACTGCTTCTCCGCGCCGCGCGCCGCCTGGGTCGTGAAACTGCTCTCACGCCGGTCGCTCCGGCGCCTGAATGCGCGCCAGCACCCGAGGGCCAGAATGACGAGGGGCATCCAGCCGAGGACCGCAAAGCGCACCGAACTCTCCTCGCGCTCTAAACGAGCGCGGCGATCTTTGCGAATCTCGCGCAGCTCGTTCTGCGCTTCGGTGATGCGCTCGTTGAGGTCTGCAACCTCGTCTTGAACCTGTTTCTGGAAGAGCGACGCATTGCGCGTCGTGATGGCACTCTGTTTGTCGCGCAGTTCCTGCTCGAAGTTCTCGATCTCGGCGCGAATCTGCTCTTCGCGCTCGAGCGTGTCCTGCTCGGCCTGTGCTTCGATGTCATCGAAGAGCTCGAAGGGCCGTCGCACCGGCCGTTTCGAGCGCACACTCATGAGCTCTTCCGAGCCAAGCAGGTAGTCGACCGCGTTCAAGAAGACGCGATGGTTGTCGTTGGCCGCCTGGACCAGGCCAAAGGGGTTGCGTATGAAGGCGATTTGATCGGAGATGAAGTCGACGTCGGCAAACACGACCACTGCGCTGTCGGCTACTTCGGACGCGTCCAGTGGTTCGGCACGCACCATCTCGGTACCTTCTGGCGGGGGCAACTCGATGCCGGGAGGCAACCCGGGTGGGCGCTCAGGCTCCTGTGCCGGGTACTCGACTCCCTGGGGAAAGGCCGTACCTAGTTTGCCGCGCACGACGTAGGCCATGGCTACCGGCTCGGTGCCGGGCTCGAAGGCATCGCGCAGCGCCGCCGGGTTGTTGAAGTCGGTGTAGGCCAGGCCGTCACCCTGGCCACCGATACCGGGCGTCACCGTCAAGGTGCTGCCGGAGGCGGTCGTGGTCACCAGGGGATAACGCTCGACATCGCTCGCTTCGCTGCTTCCGTTCTCGCCCTCGGGGGCGACCGGTTCGAGGGCACCCGCGAGCAGGAAGCGGAGGTTCGAAAGCCCCTGAACGACAGGACTGTCGGCGGCGAGCGCCGCCTTGGCGTCGTCGCCCGAGATGTCGAGATCGACCAGCAGGGTTTCAGCCCCGCCGTTGCCAAGCGGGCGCCGAACGGCGAGCTCAAAGTCGGCCACGAACTCGTTGGCCGGTCGTGCGAGTCCCCAGTGCTCGAGAAGCGGGCTGAGGTCAGAGGCAGGCTGATACTGGAGCGCCATCCACGGCTGCTGCGGGTTCTGCGGTGCCTGATCGTCGAGGGCATATGGATCGACGAAGGCGAGCAAGCGGCCGCCGCGGGCAACAAACTGATCGATCGCGAACAGCGTCTTCTGAGGCAGGTTCTTGGGGTGGATCACCACCAGAACGTCGTAGTCATCGGGCGAGATCTCCGTCGCGTTGGCCTCGACCTTCGAGGTCTCATAGAGCTCGTCGAGCAGTTGCACGGCGATCCACTTGGGGGTCGGCTGCCGCCCCTGCGCCGCGAGCATCTGCGCCATGTAGGGGTCGTCGCCGCTGCCCGAGACCTCGAGGCTCGATAGAACACCTACGCGCTTCCTTTCAGACCAGACCAGCCGCGACAGCGCCTTGGTGATCTCGTACTCGACGTTCTCCTGCTCGTTCGGCCACAGGAACGGAATGACCTCGCGGCTTCCCGTCTGGGTCTCCAGCTCCAGGCCGAAGAAGAACTGATCGCCCTCCTGGTTGATCATCTTTCCTTCGAGCCCCGCGTCCGCCGCGTCCTGGGCTTCGTCGGTGTCGGGGATCGGGTCGACGAACCCGACGCGCACGCGGCCGTCGGAGGCGCGCTCGTACTCACGCAGGAGGCTGCGCAGGTAGCGCTCGTAGCCAATGAAGTCCTTGATGAACTTGGGCAGGGTCTTGCCGGTGGTCTCGGAGAAGTAGAGGGTGACGTCGACGGGCTTGACGCCTTCGTCGCTCATTCTCGCCAGCAGGCTCTTGCTGCCCTCGGTCAGCGAGTAGAGATCGTCCTGGGTCAGGTCGACCCGTACATCGGTCAGCCAACGGTCGAAAAGGTGGACCGAGAAAACGGTCAACAGGCCGACGAGTGAAATCGTGGCCCAGCGCGTGCGAAGGAACTCCATCTTCTTGCTCCTACTGGTTCTTCGTCTGGTGGAGGGTGACCATGCCCGCGACCAACCAGCCAACGGTGAACACCGCGAAGAACAACAAGGTCCGCAGCTCGATGAGGCCGCGGGTCATGGTTTCGAAGTGGTCGAGGAGGCTGATGCTGGCCACCAGTTGCTCCGGGTAACCGCCAAAGATGTTGCCAACGGCCTGCTGAGTCTGGGGCAGGCCAAAGAGAAGGAAGAGCACCGAAGCGGCGACCGCCAGAATGAAGGCCACGACCTGGTTCTTCGACATGGCTGAGAACAACATGCCGACCGCCAGGAACGCGCCGGCCGACAGGAAGCAGGCCAGATAGCCAGCGAAAATCGCTCCCCAGTCAGGGTCGCCGAGCCGCATGACCTGAAGCACCGCCGGCCAGGTACAAAGCAGCGACACACCGAGAAAGGCCCAGCCGGCCAAGAACTTGCCGAGATAGGAACCCTCGAGCGTGACCGGCAGGGTGAGCAGCAACTCGACGGTCCCGCTCTTTCTTTCTTCGGCCCACAGGCGCATCGCAACGGCCGGCACCAGGACCACCAACAACCAGGGAATGTAGGTAAAGAGCGCGTCGAGGTTCGCTTCGCGCAGCTCGAGGAAACGACCGAAGTCGCGCGAAACCATCAACCAGCCGCTGGCGACCAGGAAGATCACGATGAAGATGTAGCCCAGGGGCGAGGAGAAGTAGCCCTTGAACTCGCGCTCGAAAACCGCGTCGAGACCTGCGAGGCGATCGTTCATGCTGCAACCCCTCCGGTGATCTTGCGAAAGTAGTCGTCGAGGCGGCCAGTCGGCGACTCCGCCATCAGCGCTTCGGGCGTCGAGTCGACCAGGATGGCACCGCCCGAGAGAATGACCGCACGATCACACACGCGTTCGGCCTCGTCGAGGATGTGAGTCGAGAGAATCACCGCCTTGTCTTCGAGACCGGCGATCAAGTCCTGTACCAGTGCCTTCTGGTTGGGATCGAGACCGTCGGTCGGCTCGTCGAGAATCAAGACCTCGGGGTCGTGAATGAGCGCCTGTGCGAGACCGACGCGACGCTTGAAGCCCTTGGACAAGGTCTCGATGGTCTGACCTACGACAGCGTGCAGACCGGTGCGGTCGACAACCACTTCGGCACGCTTCTGGCCGTCGTCGAGACGTCGCACGCGGGCTACGAACTCGAGAAAGTCACAGACCGTCATTTCGCCGTAGGCTGGCGCGTTCTCCGGCAGGTAGCCGATCTTGCGACGTGCTTCGAGCGAATGCTCGCGAACGTCGAAGCCGGCGACCTTGACGCTGCCGGTATCAGGTTCGAGAAAGCCGGTGATCATCTTCATCGCCGTTGTCTTGCCGGCGCCGTTGGGGCCCAGAAAGGCCAGCACGTCGCCGCGACGAACCGTAAACGAAATGTCGTCGACAGCTCTGAGATCGCCGTAGTGTTTACTGAGATTCTCGACCTCGACCAACGCGTCGCCGGCCGTCTCGCGGCTGGCAGGTTCGCTGGGGGCGCTGTTTGATTCCAGGTCTTCGTCGTGTTCGGACATCGAATGAGACTCCCGAATCGTTGGGTTCATGGATCCTGACGAGCTGTGCCGAACCGCTGCGGTGGCGCGGGCTTGGCTTGAAGCCGCTCGACTCGTGAGAGAACAACGCCGTCAGTTGGCGTCTGGTTCCAATGCTGAGCCGGGCGCTCAGCGCGACCGATGGGTAACTTGGTCACATTTTCTACACCGTTCCACACCCCGATCGCAAGGGGTCCTCGACCCGCAGGCAAGAGACCGCGGGAAGGTCGTTGGGGCCCGCGAGCCACTGGTACCATCGCCCCGCTTCAACCCTCTGACGACGGGGCAATCCCGCCTCTCGGTGCGCTGCGGACCCACGAATATGCGTCTTGATCAATTCACTGCGACTCTGTCTACCACGACCCTGGGCCTCGCCATTGCCTCGGCGCTTGCCTCTCCGGCTCTCGTGGCGGCACCCGTCAGCCTGGCGGACTACCTGCCGAGCGGCTCTCAGTACGCCGAAGACATCCCCAGGCCTGCCGAAGTTCTGGGTTTCGAGGTCGGCGAATGGCATGTGCGCCACGACCTTCTGGTGGAGTACATGAAGGCGGTCGCCGAAGCCTCCGACCGGGCGCGCTTCGAGATCCAGGGCACCACTCACGAGGATCGCAAGCAGACGCTCCTCGTCATCACCAGCCCCGACAATATGGAGCGTCTCGATCAGATCCGCGAAGATCACCGGGCGCTCTCTGACCCAGCGCGCTCGGGAGACATCGACCTCGAGAACCTGCCGGCTGTTGTTTTTCTGGGCTACTCCATTCATGGCAACGAGGCTTCGGGTTCCAACGCCTCGATGCTGACTGCCTACCACCTCACCGCATCACGTTCACCGGAGGTGATGAGCTGGCTCGAGCGGGTTGTGGTGCTGCTCGACCCGAGTCTCAACCCAGACGGCCTGGGTCGCTTCGCGCAGTGGGTCAACATGCACCGCGCCACCGGTCCGCTGATCGCCGACTCGCAGAACCGCGAGCACAACGAAGTCTGGCCCGGCGGCCGCACCAACCACTACTGGTTCGACCTCAACCGTGACTGGCTCCTGCTGCAGCACCCTGAATCGCGCAACCGGGTGCGCACCTTCCACGCCTGGAAGCCCGATCTGCTCGGCGACTTTCACGAGATGGGCACCAACAGCACCTTCTTCTTCCAGCCCGGCATTCCGGAGCGCAAGAACCCCAACATCCCCGACAGCAATGTCGAATTGACCGAGCGCCTGGCCGAGTTCCACGCCAAGAACCTGGTCGAGTCGGGCAAGCGGCTGTTCTACACCCAGGAGTCGTTCGACGACTTCTACCCCGGCAAAGGCTCGACCTACCCCGACATTCAGGGGTCCGTTGGTGTCCTCTTCGAGCAGGCCAGCGCGCGCGGTCACGTCCAGGAGAGCGTCAACGGCGACTTGACCTTCCCGTTTGGCATCAAGAACCACTTCCTGGCGTCGCTTTCGATGGTCGAAGGCCTGGCTGAGAACCGCCGAGCCTTTCTCGAACATCGCCGCGATTTCGTGCGCGAGCGCATGGCGACCCTGGGCAGCCAGGCACACCCGGGTTACATCTACGGCACCGCCGGAGACCCCGGGCGTATGCAACAGATCGACTCCATCCTGCTCGGCCATGACGTCGAGGTCTACCCGCTCACCGAAGAGGTGACCGTCGACGGGGCGACATTCGAGCCCGAGTGGGCACGCTACGTTCCGCTCTCCCAGCCGCAGGCGACGTTGATCGAGACGCTGTTTACCACCCAGACCGAGTTCGAAAGCTCGATCTTCTACGACGTTTCGACCTGGACGCTGCCCCTCGCCTTCGACGTCTCCTTTGCCGCCGCACCGCGCGGCATCAGAGCCGGCTCGGAGCCGTTGACCGAAGCCGTTCTACCACCTGGCAAGAAGGCGAGCACCAGTGGAGATGTCTACGCTTGGCTGTTCGACTGGCGGAGCGAGACGGCACCGCGGGCGTTGCAGCGCCTCCATGAGGCGGGCGCCCAGGTGCGGGTTCTAACCCGCGACTCGACTCTCGAGAGCGACTCCGGCAGACGGGTCTTTCCGCCGGGTACGGTGGTGGTGCCGGCAGGCCTCGAGGCGAATGGCGCAGGTGCCCTCGAAGAGGCCCTCGAAGAGATCGCCACGGTCGACGGCATCGACATCTACACGGTCACCAGCGGCCTCGCCCTTGGCGGCATCGATGTGGGTAGCCCGTCGGCGCGACCAATCGACGCACCCAAGGTCGCGATCGTCTATGGCGACACCATTTCGAGCTACCGGGTGGGCGAGCTCTGGCATCTACTCGACCATCGCTACCAGGTGCCGGTGAGCCTGGTCGAGAGCGGAGACCTCGGCCAGCTCGACCTCGAGCGCTACACTCACCTGGTTTTTCCGGACGGTAATCCACAACTGAGCGACGGAACGCGCGACAGCGTCCGCGCATGGACTCGAAACGGCGGCACAGTCATCGGCACCGGCACGGCTGCTGTCTGGGCTGGTGACGCTCTCTTGGGCCGCAGCGGTGGCACCGCCAGCGACAGCGAAGCGAGCGAAGAGACCGGCCGCGAACTCCGTCAATACGGAGACTTCGAGGACCAGCGTGCCGAAGAGATCCTCGCCGGCGCCTTCTTCGGCGGTCATCTCGACACCACCCATCCGCTGGCCTACGGCTACCCCGACGCGCAGCTGGCCTTCTTCCGCATCCATACGCAGCTCATGCCGCCCAGCCCCAACCCCTTCGAGAATCTCGCCTGGTACAACGAGGGCGATCCACGCCTCTCGGGGTACTCCTCACCATCGAACCGCGAGCGCCTGGCCGGTCAACCGGCAGCCATTGCCAGTAAGCTCGGCTCGGGCCTTGTCGTGCAACTGATCGACCCGGTCTCGTTTCGCTCCTGGGTGCGCGGCCCCAACCGCTTATTCCTCAACGCCATCTTCCTCGCCGACGCTGTATCCCACACCAGTTCGCCCGACAACTGGTAGACGGTCGCTCCCCTACCGCTCGTCACGACCGATGATCGACCTCGACGAACGCCAGTTCCGTCGTCTCGTCGAAGACGCCATGGACAGCCTGCCGGAGGAGTTCGCCGCGCTTCTCGACAACGTCTACGTGACGGTGGAAGATGAGCCGTCGATAGAAGACTTAGAAGCCGTCGGCGCCGACCCTGAGGAGGGCGACCTGCTCGGCATCTACCACGGAGTCCCGCTCGAGTTCCGCGGCGAAGGCTACTCCGCTCTGCCCGACCGCGTCGTGTTGTACCGCCTCCCCATCCTGTGGATCTGCGAAACACGGGCTGACGTCGTCAAAGAAGTGCGCGACACCCTGGTTCACGAGCTCGGGCATCATTTTGGTCTCGACGACGATCAAATGCCCTTCTGAGTCGCGCCACTGAAGCGACTCCAGTGTGTGGTTGGTCAGCGGCGCCATAACTGCAGGGGAACATGATCTGCAGCATGCTCGAAGTCTCGATCGGTGCTCAACAGGGCCAGCTCATGGCGAATTGCCAGTTGTACCAGAAGAGCGTCAATCGTTCCGAGCTGCACGCCGTTCCTGCGACACTGATCGCGCACAGCGGCGGCCTCGACATGGTCGTCACGGTCGGGCGTTATCGTCGGCAGGGCGGCGAAGCGGTCCAGAATGGCGTCGCGCTGGCGCAGGCCGCGAAAGCCCTGCAGGAGCTCCTGCAGAACGAAACCAGTCGTATAAACAGACTCTCTCGCCAGCAGTGCGTCGCGAAGCCGAGAAACCTCCTCCGCCGGGTCGACCTCGTCGCGGCGAAGCGCCAGCGACCAGACACTGGTGTCGACGAGAAAGTTCACGATCCCAAGGAGAAGGGCCCGTCAGGCATCAACGTTCGGACACGTTCTCGAATCGTGAACCTCGAGAACGCTCCTTCTTGTAGTCGAAGCTGTGGTCCCATTCGAGGACCCCGAAGAGGTCGAGGATTCGTGCCTGCTCTCGTCGGGCAATGAACTCTTCAAGAGCGCGAGTCACCGCTGCTGTCTTCGTCTTCTCGCCACTGGCTTCGAGGGCCCGATTCAAAAGGTCCGGATCGAGTGCAAGGAACTCGCACAAATGAACGGAAAGTTAGCAACCGGAAAGCTAGAGAGAGCCTCGTTGGGAGATCCAACGAGCATCCGAGATGGGCGCATCCCCACCGGGCTCTGACTTTTTGTCGGTCAAGGAATCGCCTCGAAGATGTGCTGCCCACTCTCAGTCGATCTTCGCTCCCCGACCGCCGCGCAGTGCCGCCACGGCCTCACGGGCGTACTGGCTCAGGTCTTCGGGGACGCCGTCGCCGTTGGTGTCGGCCTCGAAGCGACGGTTGGCCGGATTGGAGCGCTCGAAGTACCCGGAGCGGACGAGGTCCTGGATGAACTCGGCCTGCTGTTCGGGTTCGAGATCGACCCAGGGGACAGCGGGCACTGAGGCCTGCCAGTCGTAGCCGTGACCTTCGCGCGTCTTGTACAGCGCTTCGACGCCGAAGGAGCCACCGTTCTGGAACTGCCAGATGTGCACCATCTCGTGCGCCAGGAGATCGGTGGTCATCACCGAGTGATCCTCGAAGTAGATCGTGTTGCCGACGACGAAGGCATCGGTCTTCGCCAGGTCTCCCCACAAGCCCTCCTTCTTCTCTTTGACGCGTACCTTGTCGTAGTCGACACTGCTCCCGAACATCGGTCGCAGGACTTCGATCTCGGCGGCAGTCAGCTTGCGGCCGGGGGCCTCGGTTCCGAGCACTTCCTGAATGGCCTGCAGGCTACGGCGCGAGATGAAGCCGAGGTCGTTGATGGCGGTGTCGACGAAGCCATCGCGGAAGGCGATCCAGGCGTCGGAGAGACCCCCGCCCAAATCGCCATCGAGGATCTTCTTGCCCGCCTCGTGCAGGTCTTTGGCGGTATCGACAACGGTGTCGACGCTGCCTTCAATGAGGTCCTTGGTGTCGTCGAGGACGGACTTTGCGATGTCGCGAATCTTGCCGAAGAATCCGGCGCTGGTCTGCCTTTGCAGGCCGCCCGCGGCAGGTTGCGAGGGCGGCGCCGGCTCGGTTCCCGCGGGTGACTCCTTCGCCAGAGGCTCGTAGGAGTCAGCGGCGACGAGGGCCGCCTTTCCGGTCGCCCCCGCCCCTTTTGACTCGGCATTGATCTGGCGGTGTTCCTCGAGCAGGCGCTCGATGGCAACGGACATGTCATGGGTAGCGATATAGGTCATGGCGGGCTCCTGGTTCGAGCCTTCCTACCGATTCCCTGTGGCGTTGTTACAGGGTTTGTTCGCAACCGGAACCATTGGGCCGTTCCGCTAGACCCTCGAAAACGCCGGGTGGTAGCGAACAACCGCGGGATCTCTCGAGCCCAGAGCGGAATCGAGCGCGCCCGGCCGCAACTCCAGCACCATGAAGACGTCCTCGGGTACGTCGTACTCGCTTCGTATGTTGAAGCGCGTCGAGGGCTCGAAACCGAAGCGCGGGTAGTACTGGGGGTGGCCGAGAACGACGACCCCATCGGTTTCCAGCTTCCGGCACAGCTCCAGGCCGCTCTGCACGAGCATCGAGCCGATACCTGAGCGCTGGTGCTGGGGTGAGACGGCCATCGGGCCGAGGCCCATGAGCGACCTACCGGGCAGTTCCCGTGCGGTCACCGGCGAGAACACGATGTGCCCCACGACTTCGCCGGAGGTCGCCTCTTCTGCGACCAGGGCGATGACCGGGTCTGCCTCGAGGCGCAACATCTCGACCAGGCGGACCTCGGCATCGTCCTCTGGTGGACCTTCCGCGGAAGGATCTGCCGCAAACGCCGCCTCGAGAATTGCGCTCACAGCGGCCTGGTCGCGGCCCTCTTCCGGTCGAATGCAAACGTCCATGACCACCTACCGCCGCCCGAGCCGCAACCCCACACTCGCACCCGCCATCACGATCACATCGGGCTCGAGCGTGCCACCTACAGCGCTCAGGTTTTGTGGCACACGGACCTGCGCTTGCAGAATCCACTGGTCTGTGAGGCGCTGCGCAACACCAACGGCGAGGATGAGGTCGGTCCTGCCGCTATTGCGCGCGTTGCCCGACTCCCAGCGTGACGGTTCGCTGTGCTCGACCTCGACCTGTGCCTGAAACGAGGTGCGCGCTGTTCCAAGAGACGACGACAGCCCAAAGCCTGCTGAACCTCCGAAGCCGCGGCGGTAGCCCTTGTCGTTGTCGGTGAGGGCGCCGCTGCCTCCAACCCAGCCGTACGACGCGAAACGCTGGCCGCTGCGGTGATACTCGAGGCGCAACTCGGGGTTCCAGGTGCCACTTCCAAAGAAGACATGCTGATGCTCGAGGCCGCGGGAGCCACGATCGAAGGGATCTTCCTCCGTGCGGCCCGTCGGCGCACGAACGCCGACCACCAGATCGAGCAACCAGGGGCGGGCGGGAACGGTCGTTTCCGCGCCGGCAGCGCCAGGAGAAGCGCTCGCCGAACGACCCTCACTGGCTATCAACCGAAAGCGCCCCGCGAGGCTCACGTCGCCTATGCCCTCGATGGTTTCGTTGCGATGATGAATGCTGGTGAACTCGGAACGTATGGCGCCGGTTTCATCTTCGAAGGCCGCTCGAGTTTCGACGCTGCGCAGTGGTACCTGAACCTCCAGGGCCGCCCGCTCGGTCAGGGCGTAGCTGCCGCGCACGACAACGGTGTCGAGCGACAGATCAACGTGATGGACACGCGGCTGGTCTACGAGCGGCACGCCCGGCTCGTACTGGTCAGGATCGACCCCGTGCGACGTCTCGACGCGAGTCGACAGCCACGTCAAATCGAGCCGGAAAGCTCCGGGTTCGAGATCGACCGAGAGATGCGTCCCTCCAGCCTGGAGGTTGGGGTTCGTTCAGGCGGTTCAACCACTCGACGCCCAGGCAGCTGGAATCAGCTGGACGAGTGCCAGGGCGACGAGGATCGGCAGAGCCGCTTTCCGCCGCGAGGGCAACGAGGGCGAGGGGGTTCTTCTCAACGCCTCGCCTTCTCGATCAGGCGGTCGAGCTTCTCGAAGTCGAGACCGGAAACGAACCCGACGCGGCGCGGGCCCTTCTTCTCGTGCAGATGCCAGACCTCGACATAGGGCAAACCCGAGACTTTGGTGAGGTAGCGCTTGGCGACCTCGGAGTCCCAGTCGACGACGTTGAGCTTGCGAACGGCCAGGCTGGGGTCTTTCCCGACTCGTTCGATCAGTCCGCGGTCGAGTTCGCGGCAAGGGCCACACCACTCGGCCCAGAAATCGAAGATGACGACCTTGCCAGCGGTAACCTCGGGCTCGATATCGGCGTCCTTGCCGTCGCGCGACAGCCAGGCCACGTCGGCGTCTTTTGGAAAGTCTGCGGGCGGCAGGTAGAAGCCCTTGCCCTTCCCGACCACGACCTCTACACCGGGGTCGGCTGCGGCGACCGCTTCCGCGATGAGTGAATCAACCGACAGCAGGCTGTCGTCGAAATCGACCAACACTTCAGCCGCCTTCAAATCGAAAGACGCGGCGTTGACTCCCGAAAGAGCTTCGAGTTGCGCGACGACCGCCGCGCCGCAGCTCTGTCAGTCGAGCGCCCGCAAAGAGAGCGTTACCTCACGGGCCGCCAGGGGCCAAGAGACCGCGAAGAACAGGATGGCTGCGACACCGGCGCGAACTCGCGCAGGGTTCAAGATGGAGACCGACATTCTTGGGACCTCGTATTGGGACCGCCTCGCGAACTTACCGGCGACGCAGAGCGATTGGAGCGGCAAGACGGACGTTTAGCCTAGCCGATCTACGGCGCGCTCTGAATCGCTGACTGGTGGTTCGCATGGCGGCGCGGCGGGGCGTGTTCCCGGCGAAGGCGCCGGAGACAGTGCCTGCTAGGCTGTCCCAACGTTCGAGAGTTTCAGTCGGTCGGTCCACGGTTGATCGTGGTTTCCGATGCACGCCTCTCAGTCGACAGCTCGCGAGAAGCAACGCGGAGCACGCCTGAGAGCGCTGGCTCCATGTTCTCCTTTGCTCTTTGACCGTCTGGTTCTTCTACGCCCTCTCCGGAGGCCACCATTCGATCAGGAGTCTGAACCATGAGAACACCAACCGCCCCCTGCCGCTCCACCTTCGCTTCCCTCTCTGCTCGCGCAGTGGTTCTCGCGGTTCTCGGGCTCAGCCTCCTCGTCGTCGGCCAGCCGGCATTCGCCCAGACCGCCGGCTCGATCGAGGGTGCGGTCACCAGCGTCGACGGGGCCGCCATCCTAGGGGCAACGGTGACCCTGTCAGGTGAGGCGCTCCAGGGGCCACCGCTGGTGGCGACCACGGGTGCCGACGGGCGCTACCGCCTTTCGCCGGTACCGGCCGGGACCTATGAACTGGCCGTCGAGTCGAGTGACGGGAGCTTCACGCGACCCGAGGTGATCGTGGGTGTCAACGCTTCGCTCACCATCGACTGGACCGTCGGCCAGCAAGACACCCTCACGGTCATCGGCGAGGCTCCCCTGATCGAGGTCACCCGCTCCGACTTGGCCTCACGGGTGCCCCAGCAGGCGATCGAAAACCTGCCGCTCAACGGCCGCAACGTCGAAGACCTCGTCAACCTGGTCCCGGGCGTCAAGCCCAACCCAGCCGGCGTTGCCGACCAGCAGTTCTCGATCTTCGGTGAACGGGCAGCCGCCACCTCATTCATCGTCGATGGCGCCGATAACAACGACCCGCTCGACGGCGGCGCCTTCCAGCGCTACTCACAGGACTCGATCCAGGAGTTCGAGGTCATCACCACAGGCTACGAGGCCGAGTTCGGCAAGGCCCAGGGGGGCGTGGTCAACGTGCTCACACGCTCCGGTGGCAACGACCTCAAGGGCTCGCTCTTCTACTTCATGCGCAATGACTCCTGGGACTCTTCGAACGTCTCCGGACAAGAAGTCCCCAAGCTCGAGCGCGACCAGTATGGAGCCTCGCTCGGAGGCCGTCTGGTCGAGGACCGCGCCTACTACTTCGTTTCGGCTGAGCTGCTCGACGAGAAGCGCGGCCGCAACCTCGACTTTTCCCAGGTGCCGTCCTGGGTGCAGAACGGCCTCGCCACGCCTGGTTCTCTCAGCGAGAACTTCGGCCTCGGCCCAGAGGACGAAGGTCTGGTGGCGCTCGGCAAGATCGACCTCGTGCCCAACGACTCACACCGCCTCTCCTTCAGCTATAACCGCACCGATGACGAAGCCGCGGGCGAGATCCCCAGCGGCATCGCCGGCTCGATCGTCATGCCCAGCGGCGCTCGCACCCAGGACCGCGCGTCCGACAGCTTCACTCTGCGCGACACCTGGATCGCTGGACCGTCGATGTTTCTCGAATCGAACGCCAAGTACCTCGACGGCACGACCGGCAGCAACCTCGACCGTGCGGACCGCGGCGAGACCGTGCTGCTTCTCTTGCGCTCTGGATTCATTCAGACTGGCGCGCCGGTCGGCGGTCGCTCGGAGCGCAACATCGAGCGCCTGCAGATCGCACAGGACTTCACCTGGATCCCGCAGGGCGCAACCAACCACACGTTCAAGTTCGGCTGGGACTACACCGACACCACGCTCGACGGTTTCAACGAGGTCTGGAACGATGTCGAGTATTCGGCGGCGTTCCTCAACCCGAACGCGGCCGGCGTGATGCAGGACCTGTTCTCGCGTTTCGGCTTCGAGCAGTCGGCCGCACGCTTCTTCAACCTCTCGGCCAACCCCGACGGTCGCTTAAACCTCGATATCTCGAACGAGGACGTTGGCGTCTTCGCTCAGGACCAGTGGCAGGTGGCCGACAACGTCACCGTCAACCTCGGCCTCCGGTGGGATCGTGCCAGCCTCTTCGGCGACGACGAAGACAACTTCGGCCCGCGCGCCGGCATCACCTGGGATATCAGCGGTGACTACCGCACGATCCTCAAGGCCTCGGCAGGCATCTTCCACGATCGCAACGCCCTCGCCGCAGCGGCCGGGGTCCCCTCAAAGGGTGGCATCTTCACTCGCAACGCCTTCGACGTCGCCCTGCCAACACTGGGCTACGACTACTCCGACTCGCTGATCGATCTAGTCATCACCTCGGGGTTCCCGATCGGCGGCGGAGCGCGCTCGCCGGCAGAGAACCCGTCCTATCGCGCCTTCGCTGACGCCCTGCGCGCCAACCCGCTGGCGCTCTACGACATCCTCGGCATCGCAGTCAGCGATCCATCGCGTCCGCCAACCGTGACCGCCGACAACATCCAGGCGCTTTCGGGCATGTCTCCCGACCAGGCGGTCAACCTGCTCGAAACCATGTGGCCGGGCACCGACTGGGCGTTCTTCGATGTGCCGGGCGGCTCCATTCTCGGTGACCGGGTGCTTTCGTTCCTACCTCGCGGCCCGTTGAGCACCAGTCGCAACGTCCAGGTCTACGACCGTGACGAAACGCCCATGACCACGGCCTTCACGATCGGCGTCGAGCACCAGTGGGGCCCTGACATCACGCTGGGTCTCGCCTACGTCCACCGTGAGACCGAGGATCTACTGACGCAGCGCATCGTCAACCTCTTCGACGCCCAACCGGGCGATCCCAACTTCGGCCAAACGACCGATGGCGGAGCGCGCATCACTCAGGTGGGCTACGACGGCTTCATCGACTACGACGGCGTGGTCCTGAGCGTGCGGCGCCCGTTCCGAGATCGCTACGGCTTCTCCTTGTCCTATACCTGGTCGGACGCCGAAGACAACCTTCTCACCGGCAACGTCGGCTCAGGCTTCAGCAACAACAACCATCCCGAGTTCGACATCGGCGAGTCCAACCTGTCGGCACCGAACGTCGCGGTCGCAAGCATCACTTCGCTTCTACCGCTCGACTTCCGGGTCAGCGCCGTCTTGTTCCATCGAGATGGCAACGCCTTCTCACCGCGCGGCATCGTCGACACCGACGGCGACGGGCTCGTCGACCAGCGCGACCTTTCCGTTCCACGCAACTCCTTCCGGGTCGATGACTTCACGTCGCTTGACATTCGCCTAGAGAAGCCCTTCCAGCTACCGGACGGCTACGAGATCAACCTGTTGATCGACGTCTTCAACGTCACCAACGAGCGCAACGTGGCAAACGTCAACCCAGTCTCAGGACCAGACTTCGGAACTCCCAACGAGTTCTTCCCGGGCCGCGAGATCCAGGCAGGCGTGCGTTTCTACATCGGCGGTCGCTGAGACGTCGGGCTCTGAAGCGGCGGGCGCTGCGGCAGCTCTGACGCCGCAGAGTCCGGCACACCTCTCCGACGATTTCGAGACTCGCATGAAACCTTCTCCAAGTTAGTTCGTACTAGAACCATCTGAGGACGGCCATCGCCGTCGTGGAAGAAGGTATATGGCACCACGATCTCCAAAGACGTTCACCTCGCAAGAAGCGCGCGGGGAGTCCTTTGTACCGGTCATGAGGGAGTTGGTGCGTGCCTATCAGGCGTTCGAGATGTTCGATTCGCGGCTTTTACGCTCGCAGGGGCTGACCACTTGTCAGGCCGACGTTCTCTTTACGCTGGGCAACACCAGCGGCATGTCCTTCAAGGAGCTTGGCGAACGCACGCTGATCACCAAGGGCACTCTCACCGGCGTGGTCGATCGCATGGCTGCTAAAGGACTCGTTGTGCGTCGACCGTCGCCTGAGGACGGGCGAAGCACGATTGCCCTTCTCACTCGCAAGGGCGAGCGCCTCTTCGAGGAGCGTTTCCCGGCCCACATCGCCCGCCTCAAAGAGCGATTCGATCGCCTGTCGAAGCGTGAACTCGACCAGTCTCTGGAGACCCTCGAACGCCTGCGGGCAATCTTTGACGCTGACTGAGTCCGTTCCCGAGTTCGGTCGCACTCTCGCTCTCCTTTTCAACAAATAGTACTAGTTAGTAGTAACTCCCAACGAACAAACAACGAAAGGAAGACCCCATGTCAAAAACAACCAGGCATGACCAGCAGCTGAACAAGATGGTCCTCGAGGGCCGTGCTCTCGAGGCCTTCGAGCGCTTCTACGCCGAAGACGTTGCGATGCGTGAGAACTCGCAGCCACCGACAGTCGGCAAGGACGCGAACCGCAGGCGTGAAGAAGAGTTCTTCGCTTCGATCGATCAAGTTCACACCCTGGAGCTCGTCTCGAGTGCCACGGCCGGCGACCTGAGCCTGTCGGAGTGGATCTGGGACCTGACCTTCAAAGGAGGTGATCGGGCGCGCATCGAGCAGGCGGTGAGTCGCCGGTGGCGAGACGGCCAAGTGGCCGAAGAGCGCTTCTACTACGAGGCCGGACAGCCTGCCTGAGGCGTCACACCGAACCAATCCTCATAGGACTGAAACGAAAGGAAGCTCGACATGACCGACACAACAGAATCCGCACCCGCTCATCGCATCGCCCCAGACGATCTCGGTCTGGCGCTCATCCGCCTGATCCTCGGAGTCGTCTTCGCCTTTCATGGAGCTCAAAAGCTCTTTGGTTGGTTCGGGGGCTTCGGCATCGACGGCACGGCGCAGTTCTTCTCTGGCATCGGCCTTCCGCTTCCGACGCTCAGCGCCTACCTGGCTGGGGGCGTGGAGCTCTTCGGGGGACTCCTTGTGATGGCAGGTCTCTTGACCCGCACGAGCGCAGCCGCAACAGCCTTCACGATGTTCGTCGCCTCGTTCACGGCACACAGTGGCTTTGCGACCGCCAACAACGGGATGGAGTTCCCTCTCACCCTCGCCCTGGTGTCTGTTGCCCTGGTGCTGACCGGACCGGGGCGCCTCACGGTGGCATCGCTGGCGCTAGCGAGAGACCGTCAACAGGCGATCTCACGGGCAACGGTGTAACTCAGCGCTCAGGCGACTTCGGGCACCTCGCCCCCACGATGTGCCCGAAGGCCGCCCGTTCGCCTCGCGCGACTCAGTGCTCGTTGCTCGTTTCTCTGGCGGCCCGGCCGGTCGACGCGCTCGACAGGCGCTGGCGCTCGAAAACCCGTCGCTCGCCGACTTCCGGTAAGGCGAACGGCGCAAAGGAAAGGGCCCCGTCCATCTGCAACCACAGGTAGCTCTCTGCTTCGAGCGCCCGCGGAAACTCGTAGTCGACGACCAGGGGTTGGCCACGCCGGTCGACCTCCTGGATCACGACATCGAAGTTCTCGAGGTCGACCTCGTCGCCAGGGGCAAAGGGCCGGCCGGTATCGCGAAACAGAAAAAACGGGAAGCCGCCGTCTGGCGCGACCCGCAGGGTCCGCTCGCCGGGGCGTTCGACGACGACCCGGACTGGCAGGCCCCGGTTGGATGAAAGCGCGTGGCTCGCGGCCGGAACCGGCAGGTCATGTAGCTCCCGGTAGATCCAGGAGTAGGTCGGAACGAAGTAGTTTGGTGAGTCGACGATGAAAGCGACCCTGTTCTCGACTTCTGCTGGATATTCCTGTGCCGTGAAGGCGGCCCCCATCGCACGCGATCCCACGCCCAGACCTGCTGCGACCAGCAAGAAGACCAGCGGCGCTACAACCAGGTGCAGGCCGCCGAAGAGCCCAGTGAGCAAGCGGGCGTGACTCGACCTGAGTGAGGCCAAGAGCTCGGCGAGGAGTGCGGCCCCGCCAATCCCGGCGAAGACCAACAAGCGACCGGCAGGAAAGGTCGCCGCCGCCGGTACCAGCGACAGGAGCATGCCGAGGCCCCAGAACTTCGCTAGCGCCGACTCGCGCAGAACTCTTCGCAGGAGGAACAGGGTGCCCACCGAGAGCACCAGGGCCACCGTCCAGTGAACGACCTTTCCGGCAGGGGAATGGAAGTGAAACGGCTCGGCCGGCAGGTTGGTCAGCTGAGCAGCCAGCAAGACAGGAATTCGCGCCACCGCAGCGACCAGGAAGCGCACCGGCGAAACACCCGGGTCGACGTAGACCTCGGAGCCCAGGGCGCCGAAACCCATGGCGCGATAGGCCAGCCGCCACACCAGGACGATGGCCGCATACGGCACCAGCGAGAGTGCACGCACCCGCCACGCGCCCTTCTCGAGGAAAAGGGCATAGCCGACGAGGTAGCCCAGGACGGCGAGCGCCCCCTCGTTGGCGAGCAGCGCAAGCGCCAAGGCGCCACCCGCCAGAACGGCGCCACGAGACCCGCCCTCGTCTCGCCAACGATGATGCAAGACAAGGCAGAGGAGCCCCAGAACGAGTCCGAGCAGCGCATTCCGGTTGGCGAGCCAAGCCACGGGCATGGCGTGCGCTTCATCGACGACGAACAGGAGCGTCGAAAGGCCAGCGCTCGCGCCACCGCCGCCGAGTCGCCTGTAGAGCACCATCGCCAGCACGATGGCAACGCAGTACCAGCCAAGACTCTGCGCGTGCATGAGCATCGCCTGTTCCGCCCATAGTGCATCGTCAACGACGTGCGTCAGAACGGTCACCGGGCGCCAGAAGTCGAGCAGGATGTCTTCCGCAGTCCACCACGGGAAGAACCCACTCTCGATTGCACCTCGATTGAGCTCGAGATCGCCGCTCGTGAAGGTGAACATCCGGGCCGGCGAGGTCATGAACTGCGAAACCACACCTACGCCTTGAAAGGCCGAGCGGTGGGTCAGGTCGTCGAGGAACCATCCTCCCCAGAGCGACGGCAGGCCGAGCAGGATCCCGAGCGCAATGAAGGTGAACGAACCCCGTAGGAAAGGCCTGCCTGGAGTGCCCATTCGATCGTTTCTCGCCATGTTGTGGTCGGCCACGCGCCCCCTTCCTAGGCGAGAAGGGTACTGGACCGAGACCCGCCTGCCTCGAAGCCCGCGATAGGCTCGACGTCAAGCGTCCCACAGTCAAAGCTCCCGAACCGAAAGGAGAACCCTATGGTCTCTCTCGCGTCGCTGTGGCTGCCGATCCTTCTCTCGGCCGCGTTCGTGTTCCTGTTGAGTTCGATCGTTCACATGGTCTTGCCCTACCACCGAAGTGACTACGACAAGTTGCCCGACGAAGATGCGGTCCTCGATGTCATGCGCAAGTCAGGAGTCGGGCAAGGCAACTTCTACCTCCCGCACGCCGTGACGCCGGCGGAGCAGCGCAGCGAAGAAGTGAAGGAGAAGCTCGCTCGGGGCCCTGTTGCCTTCATCAATGTGTGGCCTCCCGGCCCGGTCAACATGGGCAAGAGTCTGGGTAGCTGGTTCGTGTTCTGTGTCGTGGTGTCGATCTTTTGTGGGTACCTCGCATCGACGACCCTCGCGGCCGGAGCGGAGTACCTCTCCGTTTTTCGCGTCGCCGGAACGGCGGCGTTCATGACCTTCGGCCTGGGAGAGATCACGAGCTCGATCTGGAAGGCGCAGAAGTGGTCGACGACCACAAAGAGCCTCTTTGACGGTCTGCTCTACGCGTTGGTTACTGCTGGGACATTTGCCTGGCTCTGGCCCTGAGTTCCGAGTTCCCTCTGTAACGTTCCCCTCCCCTGCTCCTTTCCAATCGTGAACGAGGACCCCACAGAACTCCCCGGCACCGACTCGCTGGCCGAAACCCGCCTCGAGTCGGGAAGTTCGGCGAAGGGTTCGGGAACGAGTGGTTCCGACCACCCGCGCTTTATTCCCGGCACTCTGGTCGCCGGCCGCTACCGAGTCGTCAGCCTGCTCGGGCGTGGCGGCATGGGCGAGGTCTATCGCGCCGACGATCTCGAGCTCGGAGAAACGGTGGCGCTCAAGTTTCTGCCTGAGCACCTGGCCCGCGACCCGGCCCTTTTGCGCCGGATGCGCGACGAGGTGCGCCTGGCCCGTCGCGTCGCGAGCCCGCACGTCTGTCGGGTCTTTGACCTGACGGAGAACGACGGGCAACCGTTTCTTTCGATGGAGTGGGTCGACGGCGAAGATCTCTCTACCCTTCTGCGGCGGATCGGGCGCCTGCCGGGTGACAAGGCGCTCGAAGTCGCCCGGCAGCTGTGTGTCGGCCTCGCGGCGGCACATGCCGAAGGCATCCTGCATCGCGATCTCAAACCCGCCAACGTCATGATCGACGGTCGCGGGCGGGCCAAGATCATGGACTTCGGCCTGGCGGTCCATGAATCACCCGACGACCCGGGGCAGGTGCGCGAAGGAACGCCCGCCTACATGGCACCCGAGCAACTTCGCGGCGAAGCGGTCACCGAGCGCAGCGACCTCTTCTCCCTGGGCCTGATCCTGCACGAGCTCACCACCGGCCGCCCGGCCTTCGAGCCACGAAGCCTCGACGCTCTCAAAGAGCTGCACTCGTCTGGCTGGCAGCTCGATCGCACCTCGCAGTCGGGAGATCTCGATCCGGTGCTCTCGCAGCTGATCGACCGCTGCCTGATGCCCGATCCCGAGGCGCGACCGCCCTCCGCCGTCGCCTTGCTGGGCGCGCTGCCTGGCCAGGACCCACTGGCTGCCGCTCTCGCCGCTGGTGAAACACCCTCTCCAGAGCTGGTCGCTGCGGCCGAGGCTTCGCGCCCACTGTCGACACGTTGGGCACAGGCCCTCCTAGCGGCATTTGCCGTCACGCTGGTGGCCAACGCCTGGTTCTATCCGCGGCTTCACCCGATTGGGCGTTCAGCGCTACCGAAAGCACCGCTGGTGCTCGAAGAGAAGGCGCTCGAGATTCGACGGTCGTTTGGCTACGAGCCACTGCCCCATGATGCCTCGGGCCTCGATGTCGATCTCGACTACTTCGCGCACCTGCGCGAGAGCGACGATGCCGGCCGCTGGCAGCACCTCGAGACCGAAGACGCGCCGGCGATCACGTTCTGGAGCCGCGACAGCGAGAGAGTGCTCAATCCTGGCTACCCAGTGTGGCGCACAACCCCGACTTCTCCCCCACTGGGCCCAGGAATGACGCGTATCACCCTCACGCAGGAGGGCCGTCTAATCTCGTTCGAGGCGACTCCGCGCTCTCAACCAGCACATGCCAACGCGGTGTCGCCGGCACCAAACGACTGGCTGCCTCGAGCGCTCGAGGCTGCCGGGATCGAGCCCACGTCGCTGCGGGAGGCTCCGCCGACGCCCTATCCGAGCTCCTTCGCCGAACGACGTCGTCGGCTCACCGGGCCTGACCCCGCCGTCCCGGGGAGAGACCTCGAGATCCATACGGCAACTCACGCCGCTCGACCCGTTCTTTTCAAGGTGCGACGGGCATGGCAACCAGAAGAGGCAACGGCTGGCGCGCGCGGGACCTGGGGAGTTCTTCAACCCATCATCGCCGGCATCACCGTCCTGGTGTTTGCGCTGGGGCTCTTCCTGGTGCGACGCAACTGGCGCTCGGGCCGCGGCGACCGTGAGGGCGCACGCCGACTCGGCCTCGCCGCCGGTCTCACCCATGCCGTCCTGTGGCTACTGGCCCACCCTCACGACGGCTCGCTCCTCGAGCAACTGACCGACGTCAGCCGGATCGGCGCCCACAGTTTGTGGCTCGGTGCCGTCTTTTGGTTCTGCTACCTGGCAATCGAACCGTCGTTGCGCCGCCGTCACCCGCAGATGCTGGTGTCCTGGACGCGCCTCTTGCAGGGGAGATGGAACGACCCACTGGTGGGGCGCGACGTGTTGTTGGGTGCGACTGCCCTCTTGTCTCTCAAGACGCTTTCCCTCGCGCTCCAGGAGATCAGCGTGCGAACCGGCATGAAGATTCCCATCAACGACGACCTCTGGATCTCCTCGATTGCTGGCATGCGGGCAACTGTCGACACGATCGACTCGGTGATCTTCGTCGCCCTCTCAAACGCCTTCGGCATTGCGTTTCTCTACCTCGCGCTGCTCTTGCTCCTCCGGAAACCTCGGCCCGCCGCGATCGCGCACGCCACACTGAGCGTGGTCGTGGTCACAGCGATCGGTGGCGACTGGACTAACCCCTGGATCCTCGTTCCGACCATTCTCACCAGTCTGGCGATCACCTGGCTCCTGGTGCGCATCGGCTTCCTGTGCTCCTTGGCGTTCTGGTTCATGCTCTTTCTGGTCGAAAAACTACCCCTGTCGACCGACTTCTCCACCTGGTTCACGCCCTCGACGATGTTGACCTGGCTGATCGCCCTGGCGCTGGGCGCCTGGTGTTGGCGCGCCCTGGCGGGGGGCCGGTTGCATTCGACTCCCGGCATCCGGTGAAGATCCTCTCTTGGAACATCCAACAGGGCGGTGGTCGACGGGTCACAGAAATTGGTGCGACGGTCACTGGCCTCGAGCCCGACGTGGTGGTCTTGGCCGAGTTTCGCAACAACGTTCGCGGTGAACGCCTCTGTGCGGATCTCGAGGCTGCCGGCTACACCCACCAGGTCACAACAAGCGCAGCACCGCAAGTCAACTCAGTGCTGATTGCTTCGCAGCTTCCCGGTGAGCCGATCACCTGGGAGGCCGAAGGCGTTCTCTTCCACGGCTCGCTTGCAGTGCTCGAGCTCGAGGCACTCACCGTCTTCGGTCTCTATCTGCCGCACAAGAAAAAGCACGACCTCTTCGATCTTCTCCAGTGCGAGGCCACTCGCCGGCTCGAGACCGGCCGCCGCTTCGCACTGGTCGGGGACTTCAACACCGGGGTCAACGGAGTCGACCAGGCCGGCAACAGCTTCTGGTACACCCGTGAGCTCGAGCGGCTGCGCTCGGCCGGCACCATCGATGCGTTCCGTCACCTCCACGGCGATCTGCGTGAGTTCTCCTGGTGGAGCCACGGCGGCCGCGGCTATCGCTACGACCACTCCTGGGTCTCGAGAGACCTCGCTGTGGCAGTCAAACGCTGCTTGTATCTCCATGAGGTCCGCGAGGTGGGTCTGTCGGATCACTCGGCGATGTGGTTGGAGCTCTCACTTTCTTCTTGACCCGTGCTGGTGGCAGCGACCTCGAAAGCAAGCTCTTCGAGTGCCTGCCAACCACCACCAAGAGCTCGATAGAGCAGAACAGCGCGTAGGGCATAGTCGGTCTCGGCGCGCGCCAGCGCGTCGTCAGAGGCGGTCTGGCTGCGCTGCGCATCGAGCAGCACCAGGTGGTCACGCAGACCCTCGTCATAGAGAACCTCGGCGTACTCCGAGGCGAGCGAGCTGGCCGCCGCGGCTTCTTGGAGAGACTGCAAGGCCTGGCCCGCCTCTTCGTACGCGACGTAGTTGGCTTCGACCTCGGCGAGCGCTGCAAGAACCGCCTGGCGATAGCTGGCAGAGGCCGCCGCGAGGCGTGCGCGAGCAGCCTCGACTCCAGCCTTGAGCTGACCGCCACGAAAGATCGGTAGATCGATCTGCGGTCCGAAGCTCCAGGTCCGGCTGGCGGTCTTGAACAAGTCCGATAGACGCGCAGCCTCCTGGCCCCGCGACCCACCGATGGTGATCCGCGGCAGCCGATCACCGATCGCCACCCCGACCTCAGCGGTCGCAGCGTGGAACTCTCGTTCGGCGGCGCGCAGATCGGGGCGTCGCCAAAGCAGATCCGCCGGCAGGCCGGCGGCGATGGCCGCGGGCGGTACCGGTACCGAAGCCTGATCCTCCAGGCCCGGACCCCCGAGAACATCCTCGAGGGAGTGCGGCAACTCGCCAACCAGGACGGCCAGGCGGTACTCAGCCGCCGCTCGCGCGGCGCGCAGGGGGGCAAGCGCTGCATGGAGCGAGGCACGCTGGGCAGTGGTGCGCTCACGATCGATAGGCGCAAGGAGGCCCGACTCGACCTTGGCGTCGATGACCTCGAGGCTCTCTTCTTGGATTCCGAGGTTGCGCTCAGCGAGGGCCAGACGCCGCTCGGCACCGCGCAGCTCGATGTAGGTACCGGCAGTTTCGGCAGCCACCAGGAGGACCGCGCCACGAAAAGATTCCTCGGCACCCTCGAGCCGTGCCTGCGAGGCTTCGCGGGCACGCCGCACGCGGCCGAAGAGATCGAGTTCCCAAGCGGCTTCGAAGCCGAAGGTAAAGAGCTCGTTCTCGAGTGACGCCAGACCCGCCTCGGCGAGCTCAGACAGAGGCCCTGGACCGTTGACGCTGGCCTTCGAGCGGCCACCGGTCGCCCGAGCATTCACCGCCGGCCACAACCGGCCACCCTGGGCCCGGCGTGCGGCGCGCGCCTCTTCGACACGGGCGAGTGCGACTTCGAGTTCCAGGTTCGAGGAAGCGGCCCGCTCGACCAGTTCGGAAAGGACCGGGTCCTGGAAGCTCTGCCACCAGGCGATCTCGGCGTCGACTACCGCTGCCCGCTCGCCGACGCGTCCCGAGACTCGGGAGTCGCGACCGAGTGTCTCGGGAATGGGTGGTTCGATCGCCTGGTAGTTAGGCCCCACCGTGCAACCCACAAGGGCAAGAGCGACGGTGGCGGCCAGCGGCAGTCGGCGCGAGAGAGGGTGGGCGCTCATGCCAGCACTCCTTCATTGAGGTCGTGGAGCAAGACTTCTTCGGCCGCCCCCACAGTTTCTGGGGCGGCCTCACCACGGTCCCTGAAGAGAAGAACGTAGGCTGCCGGCACGAAGATCAGAGCCAGAATGGTCGCCCCACCGACACCGCCGGCAAGCACAATCGCCAGGGACGGCCAGAACTCGCCGCCGATGAAGAGGAGCAACGGCAGAAAGCCACCCATGGTGGTGAGGGTTGTCGACAGCACGTGGCGAGAACAACCGAGCGTCTCTTCGAGGATCGCATCGCGGTCGCCGCGGATTGCGAGTGGGTTGTCGCGAACCGCCGCGAGCACGACAATGCTGTCGTTGAGCGCTACACCGATCAGTCCGAGGGTGCCGAGGATCGTGTTGAAACTGATCGGGAAACCCCAGGTCCAGGTTGCCAGAAGAGCCAAACCGACCGAGAGACCGCCGACGAAAACCAGAATCAGGGCGACCCGCAGGCTTCTGAACACCAGAACCACCGCCGCCACCATGATGGTCAAGAGCACCGGAGCGTAGGTGAGCAGGTTGCCGACGGCTTCGCGATCTTCCTCGGACGAGCCACCCGACTCGATTCGATAGCCCGGTGGCAACTCGAACCCTGCGGCGTCGAGGGCCGCACGCACGTCGCGATCGACTTCGATCGGTAGAGCACCGACCGCGGTGTAGCCGAGCACCGAGTTGCAGCGTTCGCCATCGAAACGTGACACGCCACCGCGCTCGGGGCGCAGTGACAAGTCGCCGAGGGCCTCGAGGGGGAGGGTCGCGCCGCGGCCGGTGAAGCGCAACGAGCTCACTGCATCGAGATTCCCACGCGTCTCGTCGAGACGTATACGTACCGGCAACTGCTCTAGATCCTCGAGTACAACGCCGCCGGACACCCCTTCGAGCCCGGTCTGCAGCTGGACGGCGAGATCGGTGAGGCTCAAGCCGGCGCGCTCGGCCTCGTTCTCGTCGGCCTCCAACCAGACCTTCGGTTCGCCGCGCGGAATGGTGACCTGCGTATGTAGAACGCCGGGATGCGACTGCAGCGCGAGTCGAACCTCTTCGCCGAGATCCTGGAGCCGATCGATCTCTGGCCCGAAGATGCGGTACTCGACGCCGGCCTCGACCGGCGGCCCCTGAGCGAACTTGCGCACCACAACCTGAGCGCCCGGGACCTCCCGATCGAGCTCGCGCTGCAGCTGGGGAACCAACCTCTCGGTCGAATCGGCAGTGTCGACGGTGATCACCCCGCGGGCGTAGTCGGGGCTTCCCGTCCTTCGCATCACCAGGTTGTAGTAGACGCTCGGAAACGAACCGCCGACCAACCAGTGCACGTGTTCGACCTCTGGATGGCTACGGATCCTGGCCTCGATCTGCCGGGCCACGCGGCGCGTCTTGTCGATCGACGAGTCGCTCGGCATCCACAACTCGATATCGAACATGTTGCGGTCGGTGGGGGGAAAGAAGGAACGCCCGAGCTGACTGCCGGCGACGAAGCCGAGAATCGGAATGAGGGCCGCAATGAGGAGAGGAATGACCGGCCGCCTGAGTCCCCTGCGCATCGCCGCTCCGAAACGAGATGAGAGCGCGGTTCCCGAGAGGCCATGCCGCCACCACACGCGACGATGCTCTTCGCCTTCGCGATAAAAGCTGCCGAAGCGCCCGGCGAGGGCGGCGATCACGGTCAGCGAGATCAGGAAGCTGGCGCCGATCGCCAGAATGACACTCACCCCGATGTAGCCAACGAAGTCGCCCGCCGGCCCCGGAAGCAGAACGATCGGCGCAAAGGCGAGAACCGTCGTCAAAGTAGAGGCAAACAGTGGACCGCGCAGGTGACGGCCGGTCTCGGCGACCGCCGTGGTGGCACTCATTCCCTGCTCGCGACGTTTTCGAATCTCGTCGACCACGACGATGGCGTTGTCGATCAAGAGCCCGAGCGCGATGATCATGCCGAAGATCGACATCTGATGAATCTGCCCACCGAGAAGCGAAATGCCGAACAGAACCGCTGCGACCGTCAACGGCAGCGCAGCGCCCACGAGCATCGAGAGGCGCCAGCCCATGGTGAACAACACGACGAACATGATCACCAGGGCACCGAGCATCATGTTGCCGACCAGCTCGCGCAGTCGCGCGCCGGTGTAGAGGTTCTGGTCGAAGACCGTCACCAGCTCGATCGGACCGCCGAGGCGCGGTTCGAAGCCGGCGATCGCGGAGTCGGCCGCCGCTGCCCACTGACCGATGCGCTGCCCCGAGGCAGCCCGCGCCGAAACGAAAATCGCCCGTCGACCGTCGACCAGGCCGATGGCCTTGGGCGGATCGAGGACCCCGCGGGTCACCCGGGCGACATCGCCGAGTTGCAGCTGGGTCCCGTCGCCGTCGGCGAGAAGCGGCACGGCGCGGATTCGATCGAGGGTGTCCAGGGCACCGTCGACTTCCACCAGCATGGTCGAGTCACGCGACCGTAGGACGCCGGCCGGTCGACGGGAGTCGGAGGCCTGGGTTCGACGGGCGATATCGGCGACAGTCAAGCCAAGGCTCTCGAGCCTTTTGGGGTCGGCCAACACGGTGATCTCTTCGTCGACCCCCCCATAGACCCGCACCAGTTCGGTCTGTGGAACCGACCGCAAGGCATCGGCGAGGTCTTCCGCCAGCCGATACAGAACGCCCATCGGCGGCTCGCCGGCGCCCGTCCAGGCGAGCGCCACCGTACGGGTAAACGCCACCGGCTCGAGCGTGTCGTCAACCAATGGTTCGAGGGCTCCCGGTGGCAGACTGCTCGCAGCACTCCTGATCTTCGTGCGCACGCGAGCGAAAACGTCGTCGCGAGTCTCGGCGGTCACCGAATCGGCAAGCTCGACCGAGATGATTGCCTGACCAGCGCGCGAGGTCGACTGGACGGTCTTGATCTCCTCGATCTCATCGAGAGCGTTCTCGAGCGGCTCGGCGATCAACGCCTCGACTCTCTCTGCCGATGCACCGGGGAACGGCGCGATGACGAGCGGGAAACGCCCGACAATGCGAGGGTCTTCGAGGCGCGGCAGGTTGATGAATGCAGACAACCCTGCCACCGCCAGGATCACGATTGTGAGCGCCAGCAGGTAGGGGTTGCGCATGAAGGGGCCGCTCATGACTCGGCTTCCTGAGCGCCAACCGACACAGTCTCGGTGTCAACCAGGACGTGCTGGCCCGCCACCAGTCGCTGCAGACCACGAGCAACCAGGCGGTCGCCTGGTTCGAGCGCACCACGAACAAGAGCACGAGCCCCACCACCCTCGGCTGCCGTATCGACCTCGACGATCTCGACCGGTCGTTGCTCGACCCGCCACACGCCGCTGCCAGCCTCTTCGTCTGCTACCACTGCGAGCGCCGACCACAGGCCGCGTGACGATTCCGTCAACGCCTCGAGCGGCAGCACGTATCCACGGACCGGAGTGCCGGCGGCGAGCTCGAGGGTCGCGGTTTCACCAACGCGAACCTCCCCCAGCGGCTCATCGAGCTCGAGCAGCAGATCGACCGTGCGGGTACGCTGGTTCTGCTCGCTCGCGAGCGACAGTCGCCGCGCCTCCCACGAGCGGCCGTTGACGTCGACGACCAGCTTGTCGTCGCTCGCCGGTAGCTGCCCCGTCGCATCCACCGGCATGCCGATGCGAACGCGAGGCTTGTCGATCTCGATCAACGACAGCACCGACCCACCTGGCGACACCACTTGACCCTCGTCGACATGCCGGGCGGTGACGATCGCGCGATAAGGCGCTCGCAGGAGAGACTTCGACTGGTCGACGCGGACCAGGTCGCGCTCGGCTTCGGTGCGCGCCAACGCCGCGGCAGCGGCGTCGCGTCCCCTTTGTGCTTCGTCGACGTCCTGCGGTGAGACCGCCGAGCGCTCGGCGGCACGCTTGAACCGAGTGAGGGTGCTCTCGGCGAGCTCGAGCCGGGTGGCGGCCTCGGCTACCGCCGAGTCGAGCTGGCGCCAACGTGCCTCCAGGCGCGAAGTGTCGAGAACGGCCAGCAGAGCCCCCCGCTCGACCCGGTCTCCCTCGTCGACGACCATACGCACCACCGTGCCTGATAGGTCGAAACCCACTTCGGAGCGCCGTTTGGCTTCGACCTGACCGCGGTAGGTGCGCGCCCGCGAGAGAGTGGTCTCTTCGAGGCTTTCGAGTGTTTGCACTGTGAGTAGCGAATCGATATCGACCGTCGCGTCGGCATGAACATCGGCATCGCCACCACAGCCCATGGTCAGGGGAACGAAGAGAGCCAGCGAAACGGTAAAGAGATAGCGAGCGAGGGTCAAGATGGTTCTCCGTTCATGAGGGCGCAATGGGCGACTTCGCGGGCACCTTCGAGAACCGCTTCAGCATCGGCTCGCGAGGGCAGAGCGCGGGCGATCGCCATTCCACCCACCATGGCTGCGATCACCCCGTAGGCGATCCGATCTCGTTCAGCGGCAGGCAATGCACCGAGGTGAGCTTTGACTTCGTTGCGAAACGCATCGATTCCGGCCGCAAAGGCCTCACGCGGATGCTCACCGGTGCGGCCGAGCTCAGGCGTGAGAGCCGGAAGGGGGCAGCCTTCTTCGACCGATTCGAAATGAGGTGTCGAGAGGTAGTTCGCGACCAGGCCCTTCACCCACTCCACGCCTTCGAGATCTTCGAGGCCCTGGGTGCGTTCTGGTGGTTGGTTGGTAAACGCTTCTCGGAGAACCTCTTCGAGCAGCGCTTCTTTGGACTCGAAGTGTCTGTAGAAGGCGCCCGCCGTCAGGCCAGCTTCCGCCATCAGGCCATCGATACCCGAGCCGAGATAGCCCTGGCGGCGGAAAACGCGACCAGCTGCTTCGAGAATGCGGCGCCGGGTGTCGCGTTTGTGCGCGGAGTCGTAACGCATCGACCTCTGCTCCTTGCGGTGAGAAATCTGGAAGGTTCCAAATGAGATTACGATCGTAATCCCAAAAGGTTTCGCACCGGTAATCTCAGGTTGGAAACCCTGCATGCTCCGGGGCCCCGAAGGCCCTAGGAACCGCACCCCGCGAGCCGAGGTCTCAAAGATCATGAACCGGAGACGTAGACCCACCTCCGCTCTTTGTTTGACGAAGGAGTTGAGCCATAGGATCTGGCTGATGAGCTGCCTGGCGCTCCTTGCCGCGCTGCCAGCGACCGCCCAGGAGACAGCTCCCAGCAAAGAAGCACCAGAGGCAGGCGAAGATTTCAGCTACCCCACCATGGCCGAGCTCGTCGCCCGGGCCGAAGCCTCGGACGTCATGTATGAGCTGCGCATTTCCCCGCTTGCCGAGCCCGAGCCGCCGCCCCCGCCGAAGCCCGGGCAGCCCCCGCCTACGCGCGCCCGCAGCGTGGTGCACTTTCCGCGCGTTGTCTTGACCCCGGAAGGCCGCGCCCTCGAGGAGTGGACCTGCAGCGAAGCGGCGACGGCCGAGCTCGAGCGCGCCGAAGCGGCATTCGGCGAAGAGCGTTGGCAGGAGGCGGCAGCGCTCTATCGGGAGACCGTCGAACTCGACGAAAAGTGCTACGTCGCCCTTGCCCACCTCGGCGACGCCTTCTTCAAGCGTGACCTCTACCAGGACGCCGAGCGCGAGTACTCGCGGGCGATCTCGATCAATCCGCTCGATCACCGCACCTGGACGTACCGCGCCCACGCGCGCTATCGCCTCGGCAAGATCGACGACGCAATCGCTGACCTGACCGAGGCGTTCACCCTCCGGCCTGGCTACTGGGTTGCGGTTTCGATGCTCGAGCACCTTCCCTTGCCGGTCGTCTACGACCCGCCCGCGATCGAACCACCCGTGGTCGTCGAACGCGTTGGGCCAAAGAAGATCGAGATCGCGGTCGTGGGAACCGTTGATGACATCGAGAAGAACGTGGCTTGGATGGCGTACGGTCTTTGCAAGGGCCTGGCGCTCGGCGAGGCCGGCGTCGCTGGTGAGATCGCCGCGGAAGCTACCGAGCAAGAAAGGCGCGGCAAGAAGCGGCGAAATAGAAGGAGAAGCCGTCGGGCGAAGGCCGAGCCGCCGCCCGAAGAGACCGCTGCGCCAGCGGAAAGCTCAGAGGACGACAGCGTTTCGTTCGAAGTGGCCCTGGAGCATCGCTGCCTCCTGGCAACGCTCGACACCTACGCCAACGGGCGCGAGCCGGAAGACAACGAACCACCCACGCCGGCAGACCCGAACCTCGACCGCTTGATCGACGTCGCCAAAGACGGCCGCCTCGACGAGGCCATCCTCTACCAGGCAGGGATCGATCGCTTTGCCGAGGTCACCCTGCTGCTCGACGACGCGGTGCGCGACCTGATGCGCGAGTACGTCTCGCGCCACGTCCTCGAGCCGCGCTAGGCGATCTCCGCCAGGGCAGCGATCGTCTCGGCGGGCTCGGGGCGCCGCGTGTAGTCGGCGCTCTTGCTTGCCCAACGCACGACGCCAGCGCGGTCGATGAGGTAGCGCGCCGGAATCGGCAGAGTCCAACTGTCGTCGCCGTTCGCCGCCGGCAGGTCGATCCCGAAACCCTGATACACACCGCGCAGGTCGCCTTCGACGAGATGACGGAGGCCATAGGCAGCGGCGACGTCGTTCCGGGCGTCGCGGAGGATCTCGAAGCCGAGGCCTCGTTTCGCGATCAGCTCCTGGCTCTTCGCCCGGGATTGCGGAGAAAGCGCAACCAGCGTCGCACCCGCGGCATCGAAGTCGGCCTTCACGGCTTGCAGAGCTTCCAGCTCCGCGTTGCAATACGGTCACCAATGGCCACGAAAAAAGGTGAGCACCACCGGCCCGACGGAGCGGAGCGTGACCAGGCTCACGGCGGAGCCTTGGCTGTCCGTGAGCTCGAACTGGGGGGCCTCGTCCCCTACCCCGATGGCGTTCTCAGCGATACCGGTCGCCTCCAACGCTGCGGTTGCGGCATGCATGATCTCGAGCGTGTCGGCCGGAATGCGCTTTGCTGCGCCACCGCGGATTCTGTCGAGTCGTTCGGTCAGGCTCATGTGGAACGTCCTTCGTGCATGTGATGATGACGGGCGAGCGGCGACGCAAGGCGCCTCGCCGCGGTTCCGGTTCTACGAGTACAAACCCCACCCGGATGCCCAACACCCTCGCCCATTTCGGAGTCCACCATCTTGCCACGCGCCTCGGCCAACGCGCCGGGGGTTCAACATGGCAGGTGAGCGACCTCTTGTGGATCTGGACGGGCGCGGTTCTTCCCGATGTTCCTTGGCTGCTTCAACGCATCGCGCACTTCTTCGTCCATGGAGAGGCGCGCTACGACCTGCGGCTCTACTTCGTCGTGCAGGCTTCGCTCCTCTTTTGTCTCGTGCTTGCCGCCGCCGTCGCCTTGCTCGCCGAGAAACCCCAGCGCGCCGCGGCGATTCTCTCGCTCGGTGCGGTCATCCACCTCCTGCTCGACGCTTGTCAGATCAAGTGGGCAAACGGAGTGCTTCTGTTCGCACCTTTCGACTGGCGATTGCTGCGCTTCGACCTGTTCTGGCCCGAGAGCCTGCTGACCTGGCTCCTGGTCGCGGGTGGGGTGGTCTCGGGCGTTCTGGCGGCGCCGGCGCTGTGGCAGAACCCGATCGGGCTCGTTCCGCGGCGTTGGCCGGTTGTATTGCCGCTGCTCGCCGTGTGGGTGTTCCTACCGATCGCCCTCTTGCGTCAGGCGGAGTCAGGCGACGTTCATTTCGTCGGGACGCTACGCAACCACGATCAGCGACCCGGCCGGCAGCTCGAGCTCTACAACGCCCACTGGTTTCCTGGACTAGCGGCCAACGAAACTGCGCAAGGGGAAGGCGCCGTGGTGACGATGAGCGAGGAGCGGCTGATCGTCACGACCGGTGAAGCGGGCATCGCTCTTCCAGCAGAAGCTGCGCGGATGTCGATCAAAGGTCACTTCGAAACCTCTGGGCGGCTGCGCCTCGAGGACTTTCACGTCCATCGAGCGCGGCAACGTGACGCACTCTCGCTGCCGCCGCTCGCCGCCCTGGCACTCCTCTGGCTCCGCGCCGTCTTGCTGGCCAACCGCCGGGGCTAAGAACCGCGAAGGACCATCGTGCCTGGTGCGGTCTGCTGGAGCGAAGCGCGCTCGAACGACGCCTCCCCCACCCCAGCAGGCTCGGGCAGGAGCACAATGGCTGGGCATCGCTTGTACATCTCTCGCGCGACCGCCGCACCGAGCACCAGAATCGGATCGATTTCATTCAAAACGAAGGCCGCAGGTGCGGTTTCTAAACGCACCGCCTCGAGGAGAATGCTTGAGGCGCTCGAAGAACCGCGACCGCTCGGCAGGAACCAAATGCGGCCGGTCACGCACGCGCCCGAGCTCGGGTGACGGCGATCGATCACTTCGCCGGTCTCGGGATTGAGCCCGCCCCACAGCGAAAGCGGCTCCGGGCTTTTGAGAACAGCGCCTTCGACATCGGGACCGGGCACGAGCACGCGGCAGGCGGCCTCCAATGCCGTCATGGCGCTTCGCCCCAGAGATTCCGATCGCGCCACACCGAGCCCTGGTGAGCAGAGCGCACGCACTCCGAAGTGCTGCCGTAGATCACGCCCATACCTAGGTTGCCGGGGGTGTAGTGCGAGAACTTCCCCGAATCGGTCATCAAGATGCCTTGCTCGCTGGTCAGGATCGGCGCGACCACAACGCAGGTGTCAACGACCACCCGCACTCCCTGCTCCTCGAGGCGCTGGCGAACACCCTGGGACTCAGCCAGGCCGGCCATGAAGCGGCTGGTGCAAGCAACCACCTCGACTGCTTCCTGCGGCGGGTACTCCTCGACCAGTCGAGCGAGCCGGCGGAGCTCGACGAGCGACAGATGCGGCGAGCCAACCGCCACCGCGTTGATCGCTCCGTCGCTCTCGGTCGACAGGCGTTGGCGAGTACGGCGCACCGTCTCGAGGTCGAGGATTGCAACTTCTTCGGGAACCACGCCCTGACACGCCGCCTCGAGCGTTGGCGCTTCCGGTGTCACTCCGACGGCATGGAAAAGCGCCAGCGCTCCCGACGACGCAGCCGCCGCCCCCAGCGCTTTGAGCTGGTCTTCAGAACAGTCCGTCGGCAAGCCTTCGATCACCGGCACTCGCCGACCGGCTTCGCTCCCCAGCCAGTAGCCGAGCACTGGGAAAAAGGCATCGCTCCCCAGCAACGCCTCGGGAAGCCGGCTGACATCGACCCGCCAGGTCGCCCGGCGGTTGGCCTCGAGGTGAAGGCCAACCGCGGGCGCCCGTCCGGTGACCGCACAACAGATATCGAGAAAGTCACCGTAGCGCTCGGTGCGTGCGCCGAGAACTGAGTTGGCAAAGACAATGGCGTTGCTCTCGGCCCAGGCGACCTGTTGACCGAGCTGCGGACGGTTCCGCAGGTCGAGCGCCTGATAGGGCGCGCAGGTGTACATCGGCTCGCAGCCCATCAGGCGGTAGCACTCCATCAGGCGGGCGGCTTGTTGCTGGTGCCGGGCCGTACCGTGATGGTTCTGCGGTCGTAGGAGATCGGTTGCACCAACGTTCAGGGTCGTCGGAACCTGAACCTGCGCGCCACCAGCCACCATTCGCTCGGCGAATTCGAGCCCGGAGTACCCGTGAAGCAAGCAGCCGTCAACGTGCGAACCTTCGATGTCGAGGAGCTCACCGGCGCCTTGGGCTTGCGCCATGGTGACCAGAATGCGCATCGACATCACGCCGGCTTCGCCCATGTCCCCGGCGAGAAACGCTCGATCGCGCTCGCTCAGTTTGAGGCGCGAGGCAAGAGAGTCGGTCATCGTTTCGGAGCGACTTCTTCTGTCACCGCCCGCAACCTGGTGAAGCCATCCACCAGCCGCGGTGACGGTCGACCGAGATAAGCCTCGGGAACGACGTAGACCGCGCCATCTTGAATGGCCCTGAGGTCACTCCAGGCGGGATTGCCAAGCACCACGTCAGGGCGCAGCTTCTCGGGCTCCACGCCACACCACGACACGATGAAGGCATCGGGATCGAGGGCATAGACCTCTTCGTCGGTGAGCGGGCGACTCTCGACGGCCTCGTGACCCAGCGGATTGCAAGCACCCACCCGCTCGAGCAGGTCGTGCGCCCAGCTCCGCTGGCCGGGCGCGATCACTGGCTTGGGCCACCACTGGATGAGAAGGTGCGGTCGCCGTACCCCCGACTCGACTTCGACCGGAGCGAGCCGTTCCTGCATGTCGCGCACGACCTCATGGGCACGATCCGCGACCCCGAGCGCCTCACCAATCTCACGAATGTCGCGATAGACGTCGTCGATGGAACGCGGTGCCGGCGCCATCACCCGCAGCTTCGTCTCTTTCAGAGCAGCCACGACCTTCTCGTGACCCGGCACCGTCAACGAGGCGAGGACCAGGTCGGGCTCGAGCGCTTCGACCCTGGCAACGTCGATGCCGAGGTCGGGGCCGACGCGCGGCAGTCCCGCAACCACGTCGATCGGCCAGTCCGAGTGGTCATCGACTCCAACCAGCGAGTCGGCACAGCCCAGGGCGGCGACGATCTCGGTGTTGGAACAGGTGCAGGAAACGACGCGCATGCGCCACACCCTATCTTCACCAGCGACGGTTAGCCGACCGGTTCCGCCAACCTGGCCTTCCTGAAACTCAGTCGCGTGGCGGCGATTTCACGGTCGCCATCCAGCCAACGCAGTTCGATCGTGTAGGCGCCCGGAGAAAAGTCCTGCAGCTGCAGAGTGCTGAGCCCGGCTGACCCTCCCGCAATGGGTCGCATCTCACCGAAACGAATCGGCGCCGGGTGAGCCACGTCGCCGCCAGCAGGGAGGATCTCGGCGACGAGCCGGCTGCTGGGACTCCATTCGCCCCAGGCTCTGACCAACAACGCACTGCCGTCTTCGAGCCGCGGCTCTGGGTTGGGTAAGAGACTGCTGGTGCCAATACGAAATGGCGAGCGTTCAGACTCGGCCGCCGAGTCGTGTGCCTCGCGCACCACGACGCTCTGGCCGCCCGGGCGCACGAAGTAGGCCAGCAGTCGTGGATCTTGTGGAGACTCGTCGCCAGTTCTCAAGTCGTGGGTGCTGCGGTATTCGCGCCCGGTCACCGGGTCGCGCACTCTGAAGCGCACGCGATGGTGGCCCGCGGGAACCTCGAGGTCGCCCACGAACTTGAGCCCTCCGAGGTCGAGCAGCTCGCCGTGTTCTTCGAAGTCGAGCTCGATCTCTTCACGGAAAATGTCGAGAACCACGTCGCGGCCGCTCTGCCAGTCGGAAGCAAAACCTTCGATGTCCAGCCGGAGTCTGCGCGCCGCGGACTCGTCGCTCACCAGCTCGGGCGACAAGGCAAGAACGACCGACACCAGGCTACGCTGGTCATCGATGGGCGACGTAGTCATGAAGGAGCGCACCGGGAGCTCACGGCTATCGGGTGCATCGAAGAGCTGCGACGCGGCGGCCAGACGCTTCTCCATCGCGCTCATCTCTTTCCAGGTTCGCGGCCCGTAGAAGCCCTCGCGCGCACGCACCTTCACTCCGCGCTCACCCGGCACCCGCACGTCGAGCGCATGGTACGCACCGTCACGTCGCACATCGCTGGCCTGCACGATCAACCGGTAGATGACCGCGGTCGAATCGAGCATCTTCGCGGCCGCCTCGTCGAGCCGGTTGTTCCAACGATAGATCTCGCCACCGGTTTCGGTGGCCATGAACGAAAGCGTGTCGAATCCCAGGCCGCCGACGTTCGAGGTCAGCCCCTCAGCTCCGCCGCCAATGTGGAACGCGTTGATCACCCAGCCTGCACGACGGAACGAATCGACCAGGGACTCGAAGGAACGCAAGAACCCGGCGCCGGTCCCCGTCCCCGGCCCAATGGCATCCTCGCCGCTCCCACGCAGGGCAATGGCACGCGCGGCCGCTCCCCGTTCACGCGAGAACAAGAGCAGGTAGCGCTCGCCGGGTACATCGCGCAGTACCGTGGCGAGACTCCCGAGCGAGTCGTTCATGCGCCGAATCGACGACAAAACGGCGCCGGCACTGTTAGCGGTGCCGATCTCGAACGCCTCCTCGACCTCCGATGCGATTCCATCGTCGCCCGGTGTATTGAGAAGCGATAGGTCAAGCTCGCCGAAACCGCCCGGGTCGGTGGGCACCTCGAGGCTACTACCCAACGCCAGCGCCGCCGTCGGCCCCACCGAGCGCGTGAGCTCTCGCAGACCCGACTCGCGACCCGCCGCCAGCTGCTCGGCAAGCTCACGTACCCGCCGACCCTTGGCGTCGAGCACCGCCTCGACCACGTCGAGGGCCAAGTTGATGCGTTCCTTGTCACTGGTGAAACCGAGGACGAAGTCGACCCCGCCGGCGCTCCAGAGAGCAACTCCGAGACGATCTGCCGGGTGCAATCGGTCGGCGGCGACGTCGCGCACGCCCTGGACGGCAAGCGACAGGCGATGACGGTCGGGTTGGGTGACATCAAAGAGCGCCAGCAGATGGCGCTCCGGAAACACCTGCTCCGGTTGGGGTGCCACCTCGGCCCGGTTGCTGTTCGCCAGATCGGAAGCTATCGGCGCAGTCACCGAAAGGTCGACCGCTTCGAAGCCAATCACCTCGAGACGCTTCCCTTTCGAGTAGACCTCAAAGTCTTTCTGCTCGAGACCGCGCACCGGTTCTCCGCGACGAAGCACCCGCACCGGCACTTCGACCTCGAGAACTGCGATCTCGTCGTCGAAGGAGTCGAAAGGCGCCGGCTCGGTATCGCCGTCGGTTGCCTTGCTCGTCTCAATGGCGCCGAGTTGACCGATCGCCGGAATGGCAACGAGGGAGATCGCCAAAGCAATCACGCTGATCAAGAGAAACGGCAAGAGTGCGGCATGCTTCCTCGCCAGACCTGCTCTATCCATTCCGCTCCCCGAGATCACTGATCCAGAGGTCACCCTCCCATTCAAGCTGGGACGCATAAAGGTGCGAGCGAGAGACCGGCAAGCTCAGCCCGTTCCAGGTCCACAGGTCGTACTTCGGAAACGGCCGGGTTCCCTCAGCAACGATTGCGTTCCCCTCGAGGCGCCATCGCCTCAACTTGCCACCGCGGCTGACGCCGATGCCGAGATCACCCAACGGCTGGACTTCGAGCGCCCCATCAAGAGCGACCACCTCATCCGTTCGGAGGTCGTGGACGACCCAGTTTGGCGGGCATACACCTATCCGCCGATGGGCATCCAGCCAGGCGGTTCCGCCTCGGAACGGAATACCCTCGGCACACGCCAGGCCCGACGTATCAACGAGCTCGACCGTTGCCCATGAGGCCGAGGAAGGCGAGGCGTCTCCTGGCTCGACGCGCCGATAGAGGCGGGGAAGGTGAGCTCCTCGTGACGTCGCCAGCCACTTACCGTCCGGCGACCAGGTGCCGATGTTCGCCGGGGCTTCGAGACCCTCGATCGCTTGCAGGCCCGTGCCGTCGACATGCACCACCCACTGGCCGTAGCCCTCGGGGCCGGCGAGACCATAGGTGATCCAACGAGAGTCTGGCGTCCAGGTGGGGAACCGCACCTCACTGAAGTGTTCGGCCAGGGTCGTCATGCGACCGGTCGCAACTTCCAGGACGACCACCGCCTGGGGAGGGAAGAAACGTCGAAACGCGACGTAGCGCCCGTCGGGAGAAACCCTGGGCTCGACGTACTGGTTGGATCCCTCCGTCAGTAGTTCGGGTGTCTGGGAAGGCCAACCATCAGGTTCTATCGGGTAGCGCACCACATTGCCGGTGAGTGTGTCGTCGGCAAAAAGAAGCCGGTCGGCAGAGGGCGCCACCGAGACCGCAGGCACTCGCGTTGCCGGAACGGCTAGCGGCACCACGGAGCCAGCTGCACGGCCCTGGGCACCGAGACGGAGGGTAAAAAGCGCCATTGCACCCCCGCGGTTACTCGGGAACACCAACTCGCTCGAGCTCAACCATTCGGGTGGCCCTTCGATCGAAGGATCATCGGTGACCGGCCAGCCTTCACCAGAGTCGGCGGAAAACACCCAGATATCGCGTACCGACTCGTCCGAGAGGTACCAACCGGCGATGAAGCGACCGTCTGGAGACCAGGCCGGGTCGGCGACGTCCAGATCGGTGAACGGCGAGACCTCGCGCGTTGTGAGATCGAGCACATCGAGACCTGGAGAAGGAAAGCGATACTCAGGCATCCAGGTCCTGGTGCGTGAAAAGACGAGGTGTCTCCCGTCAGGTGACCAGTCAGGCGCCGAACCACGTTCTGCAACCCGTCGCGGCGATTCGCCGCTCGCGCCAACGATATAGATGCCGGCAGGTTGATCGGGGCGCAGATCGAAAAGTCCGCGCTGGAACGCGAGCTCCGAGCCATCGGGAGAAAAGTCAGGCGCGAAGTAGTCGCCCTCGAGGGCTTCGGTGAGGTTCGTGGTTCGTGTCGCGCCTACGCGCTGGAGGTAGATGTTCCACCTGGGGCTGCCATCGGGCGCCGCGCTTTGCGCCGAATAGGCCAGGAACTTGCCGTCTGGCGAAAGGGCAGGAGTGATCTCGGCACCAGGTTTCGAGGTCACCTGAAAGCTGTAGGTGGGTACCGGCGCCCGAGCGCTCTGACTGTCTACCGGAGAGCTCACATCACGACCAAGGAGAAAGGCAGCCAGCCCGCCCAGCAGAAGGCCACCGACGAGCGCCGCGGCCACGGGAAGGACCGACCGTTTCGCGGTAGCCGTCTCGACCGACCCTTCGGCGACATCGCTGACGGCCTCCAGATCGAGACGCAGGTCGCCGACATGCTGGTAGCGCGCGCGCCGGCGCTTGGCGAGACAACGAAGGACAACGCGCCGAAGACTCTCGGGAATGCCCTCGAGTTGCGCCGCCTCTGGCTCCTGGCGAAGAACCGCTGCCACGGTGTCGACTACCGAGTCGCCCGCAAAGGGCCTCGAGCCCGTGAGCATCTCCCAGAGGACACAACCCAACGACCAGATATCACTCCTCGAGTCGACGGCATCACCGCGCGCCTGCTCCGGGCTCATATAGGACGCAGTGCCCACGACGACGCCCGGGTTCGTCGCCATCGCCAGGGTCGGCGAGTGGGTTGCCGACTCGTGGCCGCCCGCAACCGCGGCGGCCTGCGTGTCTTTGGCGAGACCGAAGTCGACGATCTTCACGCGCGCCTCGCCATCGATCATCAAGTTGGCGGGCTTGAGGTCGCGATGGACAACTCCGGCCCGGTGCGCCGCTTCCAGCCCACTCGCCACCTGCGCCGCGAGCTCGCGCGCCTCGGCCCAGGGCAGCGCCCCGCGCTCGCCAAGGTGCTCGGCGAGTGTTCGACCCTCTACCAACTCCATCACCAGGAACGAAACCGCTCGGCCCTGGCCGTCCGTTTCCTTGTCGAACCCGTGAACGGTCGCCACGTTGGGATGGTTGAGCGAAGCCAAAAGGGTCGCCTCGCGCTCGAATCGCAACACCCGCTCCGGGTCTTGTGAAACCTCCTCGGGCAGAACCTTGATCGCGACGTCACGCTTGAGGGATTGATCGCGCGCTCGGAACACCTCGCCCATGGCGCCTTCACCGAGCGCCGCAACGATTTCGTAGTTACCCAGACGTGTCCCTGGCCCAATCGTCATTGGCTCAAACCCAATCGATTCTTCGCGGAGTGATCAGGGACTACTCTACCCGGGTCCCTCCAGCCCCGACTTCAACCAGGCGCGTCAGCCCTTCTTCTTGATCCGCACGTCGCTGTGGGCGGTGCGGATCTCGACGCGATGTTCACCGCCGCCGTACTGGCCACGAATCTCGGTGCGGCCGGTGCCGAAGCGCATGGGACCTTCGGCCTTGATCTCGAAGTCGCTATCGAAGTCGCCGCCGGCGAGGTGCGCCTCGAGTGCCATCGAGTAGTCGGCTGGCAGGGTGAGGCTGACTTCTCCACCGGTGGCATCGATCCGGATGTCGCCTCCGGCGGTCTTCTTGACGTCGATCTCGCCAGCGGTCGTCTTTGCGCGGACGTTGCCCTCGCGACTTTCGATCCAGATGTCGCCACCGAGGGTCTCCGCATCGATGTCACCGTCGGTATCGACAACTCGAATCTCGCCGCCCTTTGTATGCACCCAAGCACCGCCGGTTGCACCGACGACACGTATGTCGCCACCGTAGGTCTCGAAACGCAGGGAGCCCTCGGCACTGGCGGCGCCGGCGCCGTCGTAGGACATGTCGCCACCGAGGGTGCGCACCGAGAGTTCTCCGGCGACCTCCTGAAGCGCGACATCGCCACCGCTGGTGCTCGCCGTTCCATCGAGCGACGAGTGCTCGATCCTGATCTCACCGCCCAGGGTGTTGAGCTTGATCGTGCCCGCGCTGTCTTCGAGGGTGAGGCTGCCGCCACGAGAGTTGACCACCATCTCGCCGTTCAGGTGCTGGACCTCGAAGTCTCCACCGTTCGAGTCGAGCTTGACGTCGAAGGTTGTCGGCACAATGACATCGATGTCGATCGACCGGCGCCACTTCTTCGGTCGGGTGGACTTCGAGGCCACCAAGAGACCTTGGGGAGTCTCCCGGGCGGTGATCTCGACGAACTCGGCGTCACGCCCCTCAACATCGATCTCGATCCTGGCCTCGCCGCGCTGGGTCGCACTTTCGTCGCCACGCAGCTTGACGTCGCCGCCGGCATCGAGGGCAAAGCTAATGGTCTGGCCTGGTTTCACGTCGAAGGTGTATTCGGCATCCCACTCTTCCGCTCTGAGAGACGTGCCCAGCAGCATCGAAACGGCCAGGACAAGGACTCCGCGCGCCGAGAAACTGGCTGCGGCTGGAAGGAATCGAGTAGAGGTCATAGCAATCGCTCCTGCGCCCGCTGGCGCACGGCTGGTGGAAGTCTTTCGGCGTGGGCCTCGAGGAGTTCCTCGAGCGCCTGGCGACTGGCGTCGTCGGGCTCGCGGGACAAAGCGTCGATCGCCCGCAAGCGCATTTGAACCGAGGCATCGCCCTCAATGACCGCCAGGAAGGCGTCGCGCACGGCAGGCGACGACGCCTGGCGCTCGAGACCTTCGAGTGCGCGCAGGCGCACCGCCACTTCAGGGTCACCATGGAGGGCTTCGATGAGCGCCGCCTCGACGCGCGGGTCGACGGTCGAGCCAACCAACTCGATGGCTTCGAGTCGGGCTCCGAGCGCGTCGGGACTGGCGAACGAGGCCAGGAGGGTCTCGAGCACCATCGGATCGGTCGCCGGCCTGACGACGCGGTAGCTCCGCCGCAGGTCGAACGACATCTCGACCTCGCCGGTTTCCAATCGCGAGACTCTGAGGTCTTCGATCGACTCCTTGCGCACCTCCTCAGCATCGGCTGAGAAGCGCGCCAGCACGGTGTCGCCAAGGCCAGCGCCACCTGCGGCACCGGAGAGAGCCCCAGGGTTCTGCGCTGTCGCCTCTTCGGCCGAGGGTGAAGGAGTTCCAGGGGCAACGAAGCGCCCAAGGCCAAACCCCACCGCGAGCGCGATTCCTGCCGCGGCCGCCAGCCTTGGCAACCAACTCGCCCCGGCACGGCTCCGCAGCTGTCGGGGCGGGCCGGGCCGCGGTGAATCCTTGCGAGCCTCACCCTCAACGCCTGGTATGACCGCTTCGCGCATCGCCCGGAACTGGGAGGCCGGCGGCAGCACGACGGCCGTCTGCGCTTCGCGCAGCTCGACGAGATCGAAGTGCAGCTCGGTCAAGCGCTCGAGCTCGGGACCTTCCTGACCCCGAATCAAGCGCTCGGTCACCTCGGGCGATAGTTCGCCGGCCACGAGCTTTTCGAACAGGACGTTCTGTTCTTGATTCAACTGGTCTTCGGTAGGACGACTCATTTCTCACTCTCCTGTTGGCCAGCGAACCTTGCACGCACGACAGGTCGGCCGACCCGTTTGGGCACTCTCTTCTCCAGATCTTCGGTGGGCTCAAGCATCGGCGTCTCCTGCGAGCAGGGAGCGCAAGCGCCGCAAGGCGCGACAGAGCACGACGCGCGCCGCACCGTTGGTGCATTCGAGCTCGGCGGCGATTTCGTCGAGAGAAAGCTCTTGGATGTAGCGCAGCTCCACCGCCATGCGATAACGCTCGGGCAGCTGGGTCATGGCATGCAGAAGCTGCTCTTTCGACTCGCCGGCCAATAGCCCCGCTTCTTGATCGGGGCGCGACTTCGCGGCTCCCGCGGAAGCAACCTCGAGCATCTCGTCGTCTGCCGGATCGGCCGGCCGACGGTCGCGGTAGCGCACGTGGTTGATGCCGGTGTGGACGGCGATTCGCGACAGCCACGTCTTGAACTGGCTCCGGCCTTCGAAACTCTCGAGCTTGCCGAAGACCTTGAGAAAGACCTCCTGGGTGATGTCGAGGGCCTCGTCGGCGTCGCGAGCGTAGCGAAACACCGTCCGATAGACCCACGCCTCGTGTCGCTGCATCAACTCGTCAAAGCCCGCGCGCTCACCCCGTCGCGCCCTCGCCACGGCCATGGCGTCGGGGTCTGGCTCGGCCGCGGTCTCTAAATCCCGCACCGCGGCGGGGCCACCGGAGGTGGTCCAGGTGCGTTCGTTGGAGGGGCGGTCGTTGCGGGTCATCAGCTGCATCGTATGGGGCCTGTGCGGTCCTGGGGGCTGGCATCCACTGCAATGGACACCACTTTGTCCCAGGCGTTAGCCCCAGGCTTTCGAGCCCTAGGCGAGTTTTCGACTCGCCCCCTCTGACCGCCTCCTACAAGCCCCTTGTTTTCAGCGGTTTGAGAGCTCGCCCAGATCCTCGATCTGGTCGTCGAGGCCGGTCATTTCCCACCTCGCGAGGGCAATCGGAATCGAGTCGATGGCGTTGAGCCGGTCGAAGAAGTCGCGCAGGTTGAACTCCTCGCCGCGCTCTTCGAGCTGCTTGCCGTAGTCGGCGAGGGTGCGCTCGAGCAGGAACTTGCCAGTCACGTAGCTGGTGCCGTAGCCGGGTTGACGCAGGTACAGGTGCTGCTCGAATAGAAGCAGCTCCTTCTCGGTCTTCATCCAACCGCGCGGCGTCCACTCGACGTGCACTCCGCCGGCTTCCTCCATGGTCTTCTCGTTGGCGTGCGCATACAGCGACCCTAAACCGCGTGCAGCACGCTGCGCGAGGAGAATCCAAACCAGCTCCCGCGAGCGCGGATGGTCATCGTAGAGGCCGGCGTGCATGAACATCTCTTCGACCCCGGTGGCGGTACCTTCGTTGCGGCTGTCGAAGATGTTGTAGAGCAACGCGCCCTGACGGACAGGGCTTTCGTGCGGTTCCTCTTCCATACGCGCCAGTTCGAACCAGTGGTAGAAGTGGGTGTACAACGGCGTGGGATCGTAGTGCGCTCCGATCCAGAAGAAGTTGCGCTCATCTTCGGGTACGAACGACCCGAGGCGCGCACGCAGCGCCGGCTCCATATACGGCTTGACAGTCAGGATCTCGGACTTCTCGAGGAAGGTCATCAACCGGGTCGCCGCTCGGTCTGCCTGGGCAGCGTACTCCTCGGGGGTTCTTGCCGCGACCGCCGGTGGAAGGTTGCGGTTGCGCTGCTCTTCGAGCTTCAGAGACGACCAGGCGCGCTTGAGCTCACGCTCGAGCAGACGCACTTCGTCTTCCCAGCCAAGCGGCACCAGGTGAACGTTTTGTTGATACCAGGTGTAGTTCTCGCGCCCTATGCCCGAAGGACCTGTCTTCTTGGGCGCCTCGGCTTCGAGCCAGGCGACCAGGTCTTCGGTCGCGGCACTGGCCTCTCTGATCACGGCGCGAAGCGCCGAGCCGGCGTCTTCGCCTGCGGTCTCGGCCAGATTGTCCAAGACCTCGCCCTGGGTCTCGATGTTGCGAATGCCGGCAGCCCAGAGCTCACGAGCGTTACCCGTGAGGTTGCCCTTGGCCTGTGCCATCAGCGGTGCAATCACCGACAGCTCCGAGACCAGCCGCTCTTCCTCGCTCGCTCTGAGCGGAAAGTCATAAGTCCACAACTCGACCACCGCGTGGTGGGTGGGGCCTTCGTGCGCCGGAACGTCGCTCTTGGAAGTCCAGATCGACTGGTAGAAAGCCGGGTCGCGTTCCCAGGGTTTGAGCACCCGATGGTTGAAGTCGAAGCCATTCATCTCGGCTCGCACCAGATGCCAGTCGACTTGCTGCGGGATCGGCCAACCGGCTGGATCGAGCGCCTCGAGGCGACCGCGCAAGGCCCTGAAGGCCGGCATCCGCGCCTCGAAGGTCGCGGCGGTGTAGTCGGGCGCACCCGCAGCCACTGGTGGCACCTCGAAAGCTCGCCAGTCTTCGAACAGAACCAGCAGGTCTTGATACGAACCGGCGGCACGAGACTCCTTCGCACCCCAGCAACCGAGAACCGTGGCAACGAGAACGATGCCAACGAAACGAACCAAAGACATGCGGCTCATCGCTGTTCCCTCGCAGATACCACGATGCCATCGGCATCGGCGTACAACCAATGACCCGGCACGAAGCGAACGCCACCGAAGTCGAGTACCACGTCTGTTTCGCCCTTGCCGGCCTTGGTGCTTCTGGTGGGGTTGGTACCCAGTGCCCGCACCGAGTAGTCCATCCCGTTGATGACCGCCGAGTCACGAATGGCGCCGTTGATCACCATACCGAACCAGCCACTGTCGCGACCGCGTTCCGCGAGAATGTCGCCAACCAGCGCGCAACGCAGCGACCCGCCGCCATCGACGACCAGCACACGACCGTCACCGGGCTCTTCGAGCCGCTGACGAACGAGGACGTTGTCTTCGAGGCAGCGAACGGTGGCGATTGGCCCCGAAAAGGCCGTGCGCTGGCCCCAGTGTCTCAGTTGCAGCTCGCAGGCGAACACCTCGTCGGGTGCCGCGTCGTATAGATCGGCCGTCGCGAATTCACTCATTCATGCAGAGTACCGCGACGACGAGTCCCGGGCCCGGCCAAGGGGGCCAGTCAGGGGGAGGCGAGTCGCAACGGCGGTTGCCTGTTGAAACCGCGCGCCGCTCGGCACTCGGCGCGCTTGACCGAACGCCTGAAGAGGTTGTTCGGCGACAGTTTGGCCATGATGTGGTGCCGACACGCGAGGGTACGAGGGGCATCGTCGAGACCCAGGACGTGTCCCAGCTCGTGCGCCAGGTTGAGCGCCGCATCTCCACAGCTGCGCTTGCTGCCGTTGCTCCTCACCGAGTAGCGATAGAGCACGATCTCATTGCCACGAAAGACGCCACAACGGCGACCGAGCGAGCGCATTTCACGGCGCACATAGAGGTTGCGGTCACCCGCCTGGCCGACCAGAAAACTCGGCATACCCCGTGGCGCCTCGCAGCTACTCCACAGCTCGACCGCTTGCCTGACATCGCGCGCGAGCCGGTCATCTTCGAACAGGATTCCGATCGTCTGGCCCTGGAACATTCGATCGGCAACGCTGGGAACACACTGGGGATCTGGCTCGGCGGCATGCGTTGTGGTGGCAAGAAGAACCCAACCGGCAAGGAACACCAGCGCGACCGCCGGCAACAGCGGCCGGCCGGAGCGCTTGCTGATCGTCTCGAGGCCCAGGGCCATAGGGTTGCGGGCCTTTCTCTACGTTGGGTTCTCGACGCAGAGCAACCTTCCCGCCTGAGGCCCGACCAGGTCTACAAGTGGGGGCTGAATCACTCCCTGAGGTGATGAAACGCCAGGTCGGTGCCATCAGAACGGGCGGAGCAAGAGGCGGCGCCCGGGCAATTCCCGGGCAATTCCCGGGCGTTTCCCGGGCAATCGACTGGGGTGATTCTGGGATTTCGCGGGGCGGAATGCCTTGGATGCTTCTTTCGTTCGGCGGGGGCTTTGAGACGGGGAACCGCCGGTTGGCCCCCCCAGCAGGGTCATCATTGGTCCTCACCTGAACACTCCGGCACGCGCGCCGTAGGTGGCAACAGAAAGCCACTTCAAAAAGGAGGACTCCTCGTTGAGCACCCGTGAAACCGCCGGTACCTTAGGTGCCGTTGCCCCAGGCCGGTTCCTCAGCCGCGCGCTACTTGCCAATGCAGCCTTCTCGATCTTCTGCGCCGTCGCAGCTCTCGTCTTCGCTCAACCGATCGCCGCGTTCATGGGAGAGATCCAAGCTGCGGACCTTCGCTCGCTCGGCGTTTCGCTCTTCATCTGGGCAGCGGTGGCGCTCTTCGCGCGCACCACGGTGCTCAAAGGCCGCACCAATCGCTGGCTCGTGGTCGCTATCATTGCCGGCGACCTTCTATGGGTCGCCGGTAGCGCCCTCTTGCTGGTGCAGCGTCCGGTCGAGCTCACCACTGGTGGAGCCCTTCTGATCGCCGACGTTGCGCTGGCAGTCGGCGCCTTTGCGGTGGCGCAGACCGTCGGACTCAGGCGACTCGGATGAGAAGCAACGGGAGGGCTCAGTCACCGGTCGCAACGACCCCCGCCGTCACCAGAGCGTCGATCGCGTCGGCAGAGAGACCGGCATCGCTGAGGACCTCACGCGACTGTTCACCGAGGCGCGGTGCGTGGCCGGGGATTCGGCGCTTGGCACCGCTGAAGCCAGCTGCCGGTCGCGGTGCCCGCATGGCGCCACCCTCACGCTCTTCCAGCTCGACGATCGAGCCGCAGTGCTCGATCTGCCGATCGAGGTGGAGCTCGGGCAGGGTATTGACTGGTGCGCAGGGCACTTCATGCGCGTCGAGTAGGGCACAGACTTCGGCGGTCGTGCGCAGGGCGATCTCGCTGTCGGTCCAATCGATGATCTCGACGATGTGATGCATGCGCGACAAGAGGTCCTGAAAGCGCGGGTCATCGCGACGCTCGGGGCTGTCGAAGGCATCGCAGACCCCACGGAACTCGGCGTCTTGCCCCGCCACCATCACGATCGCGCCGTCACGGGTCGCGGAGATGCGAAACATCGACGCCAGATCGGCTGTGCGCACGACCCCGTCTTCGCCCAGGAAACTGTGGTTCCACATCATGTCGCTCCAGTGGAAGGCGATGCTGGCGTCGAGCATGGACACCTCGACGTGTCGCGCAGGGCCGCCACGGGCGCGATCGAAGAGTGCTGCCGCGATGGCCTGTGAGGTCATAAGCGCGGTGACCTTGTCGCACACGATCGCCCGCACCAGCTGTGGCTCACCGGAGCCATCGGGTCGTTGACCCTGCGCCCAGGCGATTCCGCTTGCCGCCTGGATCAGTGGGTCGTAGACCTTCTTCTGGGCGTAGGGGCCGTCTGGCCCGAAGCCGGTGATCGAGACGTAGATCACGTCGGGCGCTTCAGACCGCAGAGCCTCGACCCCGATTCCCATGCGCTCGGCTGCACCCGGCCTGAAGTTCTGGACGAATACATCGGCGGTCTTGAGGAGCTGTTTGAAAGCAGCAAGGCCTTGCGGCTCTGTGAGATCGATCGCCAACGAACGCTTGCCACGGTTGACGGCGGCGAAGATCGCCGACACGCCGTTGCGCTGAGTGCCCATCGGGCGGGTGACGTCACCGATGACGATCGGCTCGACCTTGATGACATCGGCACCCTGCTCCGCCATAAGCTGTGTACACAGCGGCCCCGAGATGACTGCCGAACAATCAACTACCCGAACACCAGCCAGTGGTCCGCCCATCGTTCTCTCCGCTTGAAAGGAAGGGCGAGGCTACCAGCAGGGCTTCGAAGTCGAGGTCCCCATCTTCAGCATCCTTCATCCACGCCGACGTCCCGAGAGACCGGTGCGCCGGGGGTTCGTCCTCGTCGTAGTCGCCATCCTGGGGGCCGCATCAGCGGTCGGCACCTCTGCTTGGTCTCTAGAAGAGGAAACTCCCCCACTCCTCCCCGAGCCGCTGCCCAACGAAAGCGCCACCGCCTCTGACCAGGCGACGATGCAGCCCTACGTCGAGACGCTCGCTCACCTCGGAGTTGCCGCTCCGATGGTGCCGATCCCCGGCGGAACGTTGGAGATCACCTACGCCGGCGACGACGGCGAACAGGCCACCTCGGAGACCATCGAGGTCGAACCGTTCTGGATCGCGACTCACGAAGTGACCTGGGACAGTTATCGCCTCTTCATGTTGTCGCTCGACCGCCCGAACGATGACGCCAGGCCGGCCAACCAGCAATATGCCGACGCCGTCGCACGACCGACCCCCCCGTACGTGCCGATGGATTTCGGCATGGGGGTCGACGGTTTCCCCGCCATTTCGATGACCCAGTTCGCCGCCCGGCAGTACACCCGCTGGCTCTCGATGCAGACCGGCCGCTTCTACCGGCTGCCCACCGAGGCGGAGTGGGAATGGGCCTGCCGGGCCGGCGATCCCCAGGAGCAAGTGAGCGCATCACTCGACGACTACAGCTGGCACATTGGCAACAGCGGGCGCACGTACCACCAGGTGGCAACCCGCAAAGCCAACGCCTGGGGCGTTTTCGACATGCTGGGAAACGTCGCCGAATGGACGCTCGAAGACTACGACGTCATCGGTGTCGAGCCAGACCCTCTGACAGGAGTGCGTTGGCCTGATTCGCTCTATCCACGAAGCGTGCGCGGCGGCAGCTATCTCGACCCTCCGGCGAGCCAGACCTGCAACCGCAGACGGCCATCGAAAGCGGTGTGGAAGCGCTCCGACCCACAGATTCCACGCAGCATCTGGTACCACACCAACGCCCGCTTCCTCGGCTTCCGGGTCGTCCGTCCACTCGAGGCACCTGACGAGGAGACCATGCGCCGCGCCTGGGAGCCAGACACGGAGTCACTCCGCGAGATCCTCGCCGGCCAAAGCCATTAGGCCTCAGGTCGCCTGGCGGCCGTTACGTCCAAAGAACCAGACGGCCGGAAGACTCATCACCAGCGCGCCGACGACCAACTGAAAGAAGATCAGAAGGGCAAACGGTGCGGGGCGCGCCAACGCCTTGACCCGCGCAAGCTGAGCCGCGCCCTCCTCTCCAGCCAGCCCCTGTTCGGCGATCCTCTGCTCGGCAGAGAGAACGATCCAGCGCAGGAGCGAATCATCGATCCAGGCGTTGATCACGAAAACCGAGACGGCGTACAGCGCACTCCCCACCAACGCCACGACGGCCGCAAAGCGAAGAGCCTTCTTCCAGCTTCGACCACTGCCGTCTGTTCGCCAGAGCCCGACGAGAATCGCGAGTGGAATGCTGACATAGAACGCCCAGGCATGCGGCGGCGGCCCGCCGTCTGCCAGCCAACGAACGACGATCCCAAAAGTGACCAAAGCGACTCCGCACCCAACGCCGTAGGCAAGCGCTCGCGATTCGAACATGTTGTCCTCCTGTGACTCTAGTTGGCGGTGGGTACGCGCGGTCCTCCGGTGTGGTTCGGGAAGGGCCCCTGATTTGTCTCAGAGTTGCGTCTCAGCGACGCCTGGCGATGCAACTGGGCGTAGCCGACAAGCGTAGAAAGAAGCGTCATGGCAACCCACGTCGCACAGAAGATCCTCTGGCGCGGAACCGAGCGAGATTTCGAAGCGGTTCGCGTCCTCCACCGCCGAGGGCATCGCCTGCCGGTGCACAACCATCGGTACCCAGGCTTCGTGCTTTCCCTCAGGGGCAGCTTCGATGCCTGGATCGAGGGCACGCACTTCCGTGTCCAGGCGGGACAGGCGTTGGTCGTGCCCTCGTTTCTCAGACACAGCGAGGCTGTCGGCGCGCGCGGATCCGACGCCGTCGTCGCCACGATGCGCTCCTCGTGGCAGGGGCCGCGCGGCACCCTGGTGCTCCCGCGGCTCTTCGAGGGTGTCACCTTCGAGAGGCTTGCCCGCTGCCTGCGACTCGAGTTCAAAGGCCACGCCGGCGACCTGCCCCAGCCCGAAAGAGTTCGCGAACGTCTACTCGACACCGGAGAGGCGATGACACGCTGCCACCCCTTGCAACCACAACGACAGGGGCGACCGCTCTGGCTCGAAACCGCGCGACAGATGCTCGACGAAAGCGACCAACGCCTCGAACTGCGTGAACTCGCAGCCGCTACAGGCATCGATCGATCGCACCTTGCGCGTACCTGGAAGAACGTGTACGGCGTCTCGGTCGGTGTGTACGGTCGCCTGCGGCGACTCGAGAAGGCCTGCACCGATCTCGAACGATCCAACGACCCCATCGCCGAGATCGCCCGCCGCTACGGCTTCGCCGACGGCGCGCACCTCGCCCATCGGCTGCAAGATGCCTACGGCGCAACCGCTAGTTGCTTTCGGAACGCGTCGAGGAACTTCCGCGGCGCCCCAAGCGACGCTTCAAGTGCTCCATGAGACCCCAGGCGAGGAGAACTGGCCATAGGACGAGAACCGCCCACATCCCGATCGAGGCTCGATTCGAGAGCGCCAGAAAGGTATTGCCGCCGAACACATTGTCGTTGACCAGGTAGGTCCAGGTTGCGCTCGGCCCAGTCAAGCCAGCGCGCTCCCAGTCGACTCCATCTGCTGTCACCTCAATGCGCTCGAAGGTCTCGTCGATCTGCTGGTCGATACGACTGATCATGTCCTCGAAGGCGACCTGTGCCGTGCGATAGAACTCGGTCACTGGGTCGCGTCCGTCGAGCGTCACCAGGTGGACCTCGTCGCGCAACGCCTGCATGTCTTCGAGGTGCTCGCTCCAACAGCGATCGATCGCAATGAGAGTGAGTCGCCGCTCGATACCCGCGAGGACCTGCTCGCCGCAAAGCACCTCGAGCTCCTGCCATCGAGAGTGCTGAGGCAGCAGTCGCTTCTTCGGTCGCCCTTCGAGCACCGCCTGGCGCCATTTCTCGAGCTCGAGGCGCTGGCGTTCGATCAGATGTGCGAAGCGCAGAAGTCGCGCTCGCACATCGGCGTGCTCGCCCTCGATGATGCGTTGCGCACGCTCGACCTCGCGACGCACGACGGCCGAGTCGAGCTCGGAACTGAGCGCAGGGTCGGCAGCCAGCGCCGCGCGCAGCTTCTTCGGCAGGAGCCCCTCGATACCGTAGCGTCGCAGCAAGGGGTCCTCGAGGCTGATGAAGAAGCGCGTCGTTCCCGGGTCGCCCTGACGCCCGGCGCGACCACGTAGCTGGTCGTCGATCCGCCGACTCTCGTGCCGGTTGGTGCCGAGAACGTACAGACCGCCGAGGTTCACCACTTCGTCGCGCTTGGCTTCGGTGGAGCCACCAAGCCTGATGTCGGTGCCTCGGCCGGCCATGTTGGTGGCGATCGTGATCGCCGAAGGAGCGCCGGCCTCGGCCACGATCTCGGCTTCTCGCGCATCGTGGCGGGCGTTCAACACCCGGCATTCGAGACCCCTCCCAGCGAGATCAGCCGCGAGGCCCTCCGACTCCTCGACACTGGCGGTGCCCACCAGAATCGGCCGACCCGCAGCATGCACCGTCGCAATCTCTTCCTGAACACGTCGCCGTTTGGCAAAAGCGTCGGCAAACAGGACGTCGTCCTGGTCGACCCGCGCACAAGGCCGGTGCGGCGGGATGGAAACGACCTCGAGGCCATAGACCGCGCGCAGCTCATCACGCGCCGTCTCGGCCGTAGCCGTCATGCCACACAACCATCGGTACCTCTGCAGCAAATGCTGCACGGTGATCGAGCCGAGTATCCGACCGTCGGCCTGGGAACTCACGCCCTCCTTGGCCAGGACCGCTGCCTGGAGACCGTCTGGCCACTGCCGATTCACAGCCACGCGGCCGGTCAGTTCGTCGACCAGCTCGACCTTGTCATTGCGCACCAGATAGTCGACGTCTCGTCGCAGGAGAACTTCGGCGTGAACGGCGTGGCGCAGCTCGGCCTGGAGGCGCGCATTCTCGGGCGCAAACAGGTTCCCACAGTGCAGAGTGCGCTCGGCGAAAGCGACGCCTTCTTCGGTCAGGAAGATGTTGCGGGCATGCTCGTCGGTCGCCCAGTGCTGGTCAACGCGGAGTCGTCGGGCCAACTCGGCCAGGCGCCCGAGCCCCCGCTGCTCACCGGCCTCATGTCCTGCGATCACCAGAGGGATTCGAGCTTCGTCGATCATCAGAGAATCCGCCTCGTCGACGAGTACGTTGGCGAACTCACGTTGGACCTGATCGTGCAGTTCGAGGCACAGCCCGTCGCGCAGGCAGTCGAACCCCGCCTCCTTGACCGTCAGGTAGGTCACATGAGAGGCATAGGCGAGCTTGCGTTCGCACCTCGACATGTCGGCCGTTACACAGCCAACCGACAGACCGAGGGACTCATAGATCGGCCCCATCCACGCCGCATCGCGCTCTGCGAGGTAGTCGTTGTAGGTCAACACATGGACTCCGTCGCCGGAAAGAGCACGCCGCACCACCGGTGCCACCGCCGCCAGGGTCTTGCCTTCGCCGGTGCCCATCTCGATCAGGGATCCGGCGTCGAGGGCCAGCCCAGCCATGATCTGCGTTTCGAAGGGAGTCTCACCGAGCACTCGCCGCGCCGTCTCACCCACCAGCGCAAAGAGCTCGACCCGCGCCGCATCATCCACATCGCTCCGGCCATCGGGTGGACCGCACCGCTGGAGCGCCGAGAAGCGCGCCGAGAGCGCCTCCTGGTCGAGACCCATCATCTCGGCGGAGCGCGCGGCAACGCGGCTGGCGAGCTCCTCGAGGTGGGCGAGGTCAGGCGTCCTGGTTTTTCGTTCGGTCTCCATCGCACCGAATCTACGTGCTCGAGCGACTCGATCTTCGCATCCAGACCTCGAGTCGCCGTCCGATAGGCTCTGGGACGAATCCCACCTGCAGTCCAGACGACAGGAGCACCCCTATGCCGAAGTCCCCCGCCGAGACACCCAGGAAGTCAGAGGTCGCTCTCGACCGGCGCCAACTCATCGGCGGCACCGCCGCTCTGGCGGCAGGCGCCGCCCTCTCAGGCACCCAGGCGCGCTCGCGCGCCGTCGACCAGATCGGTGGGCGCGAGATCCGCGTCGCGCTGGTGGGCTGCGGCGGGCGTGGCACCGGCGCAGCAGCGCAAGCGCTCGCCACCGAGGGGCCCGTCAAGCTAGTGGCCATGGCCGACGCCTTCGAAGACCGCCTCGGGAAAAGCCTCGAGAACCTCCAGAAGGTCACCGGGGAGCGCCAACAAGCTCAGCGCCTCGACGTGCCGCCCGAGAATCGCTACGTGGGCTTCGACGCCTACCGGAAAGCGATCGACGCCGGCGCCGACATGGTGATTCTGGCGACGCCACCGGGATTCCGGCCCGAACATTTCGCCTACGCCATCGAGTCCGGCAAACACGTCTTCATGGAAAAACCGGTTGCCGTCGACGCACCTGGCATTCGTTCAGTCATGGAGACTGCGAAGCTGTCGAAGGAAAAGGGCCTCAAGGTCGGCGTTGGCCTGCAGCGCCATCACTACCCGCTGTACCAGGAGACCGTCGCACGCATTCACGACGGCGCTATCGGCGACGTCGTCGCACAGCGCGTGTATTGGAACTCCTCGGGCGTCTGGGTGCGACCGCGCGAACCCCAGCAGACCGAAATGGAATACCAGATGCGTAACTGGTACTACTTCAACTGGCTGTGTGGCGACCACATCGTCGAACAACACATCCACAACCTGGACGTTGCCAACTGGGTCAAGAACGCTCACCCCGTCGAAGCCCAGGGGCAGGGCGGGCGCCAGGTGCGCAACGGTCTCGACCACGGCGAGATCTTCGACCACCACATGGTCGAGTACACCTACGCCGACGGCTCCACCATGTCGAGCCAGTGCCGCCACATCCCGGGTTGCTGGGAACAGGTCGCCGAGTTCGCTCACGGCTCGAAGGGAAGCGCCGAGGTCGCAGCCGGCGTTCTTCACATGAAGGGCCGGGACACCTGGTACTTCGGCGAAGACGAGGACGACCCCTACCAGCTCGAGCATGACCACCTGTTCGCCGCCATGCGCGAAGGCACCGAGTTCAACGAGGCCGAGCACGGCGCCATCGCCACCATGACCGCGATCCTCGGGCGCATGGCGACCTACACCGGTAAGAAGATCACCTGGGACGAGGCCCTGGCTTCGACCGAGCGTCTGGCGCCCGAGCGCTACGCTTTCGACGCCAACCCGCCCTCGCTGCCGGATGAGGACGGCCGCTACGCGATCGCGGTGCCTGGCAAGAGCTGAGTTGGAATGACCCTCGGGGGGAATCGCTCGACCGAATGGTGAAACCCTGGTGGCGGTCGGGAGGTAAGAACAGGAGCCCCCTTTCGGGGCGATCTCCCTACCACACCGTCTCCCAGGGTTCTGGCCAACCAGAGGACGGGCCGAGGCTCCGATGAACGACAGCGCGGCGCTCGCCGAACGACTGAATGAAGGCTGCCACTGTGTCTCGGTCGACCGTGTGGCCCTTCGGCAGGCACTGGCCGAGCGGCTCCCGGCGGGGGTGGTTTCTCATGACCCCCAAGCAATTCTCCCAGGGCGGGACGCGCTCTTTTCCGACTCGCCGGTCTTTCTCGGTTCGTTCTGGCGCGATCGCATCAACCAGACGATTGAAGCGATCGCCACGCTCGTCGCCCATCCCGACTACCAGCGGCTGGCCCTCAACCGCGCTCCGCACTCCGCTCGGTTCGACCCTGGTACTTCGGGTGGTCTGCTCGGCTTCGACTTCCACCTCGCCGAAGACGGCCCCCAACTGATCGAGGTCAACACCAACCCCGGCGGAGCTCTCCTCGGCGTCTTGCAGGCCGACGCACAAGCTGCCTGCTGTAGCGAGGTCGCCGCCGCAACCACCGAGCGCCACGGGTTGGCCGAGCGCGAGCACCAACTCGCCCGTGCGCTCCTCGGCGAAGCGAAGCCAGGGCAGACGGTCAAGACGGTCGCCATCGTTGATACCGACCCGACGTCGCAGTTTCTCTACCCTGAAATGCTGCTCTACCAACGCACCTTCGAGCGCCTCGGCCTCACCGCCCGTGTCGTCGGCCCGGAAGAAACAGTCTTCGACAACGGTCGGTTGCATTTCCGGGAAAGGGAACTCGGCCGAGACAAGGAACCTGGCCGAGATCGAGATCTCGGCACAGAGCCCATCGACCTGGTCTACAACCGGCTCACCGACTTCGGCCTTGTCGAACCAGCCCAGCAGCCGATTCTCGATGCCTACCTGAACGAGGCCATCGCGCTGACGCCCAATCCCCGCGACCACGCACTGTGGGCGGACAAGCGCAACCTGGTCGTCATTTCAGACCCGGAACTGCTCGCACGCATCGGAATCCCAGCGGCGGTTACCGCGACGCTGAGGCAACACGTTCCGCGGACCATCGACGTCATGACGGCCGACCCTGAAGAGCTTTGGTCCGAACGCAAGCGCTGGTTCATGAAGCCCGTCGCCGGTTTCGGAAGCCGCGGCACCTACGATGGCGCACGCATCACGCGCAAGACCTTCGCAAGGGTTTTAGAAGACGGCTACGTCGCCCAGCGGAAGGTGCCGCCCGGAGAGCGGGTCTTGCATGTCGACGGCGAGGAGCGCCGCCTCAAGGTCGACATTCGGGCACTCGCCTATCGTGGTGAGCTGCTGTGGCTCTCTGCCCGCCTCTACCGCGGTCAGACGACCAACATGCGAACCGAAGGCGGTGGGCTGGCGACCGTGTTCGTCGTCCCCTGAGCTGGGGCACCCGAGCCCCGTCGACGTGGGCCCCTTGGGACCCTAGTCTGCGAGCTCGTCGATCTCCACGACCACCCACAGCATGGGTGACGGGCCGTCGTCTGCGGGCCGCATCTGGGTCGTGATCATGGCGCGCTCGCCGAAGGCGGTGGCGATGGTGGGGGCCGAGAGGACTTCACCCTCTTTGGCGATCTCGAAGTAGACCCGAGCCAGAGGTTGGCCGTCGTCGGTCGTCATTCGGTCGACCTTCATCCGCACGTCGACCGACGTGCCCTGGACGATCGAACCCGCGGTGAGCTCGCCGCCAGTCGAGGCGAGATAGTCGGCCTGGGCGCGCATGGTGTGGATCGACTGCAGGCCGAAAAGGTTCGCGAGTTCCTCGTCGTCTCGCCGGAAGTCCCACTCGATCAGTTCGTCGACGACGTCTTCTCCCACCGGCGGTGGCGCCGTGAGGTTGCCATCTCGATCACCGAGAAGGAGCGCCCAGCGCACGAGCAACCGCCCCTCTTCCTCGGAAGGACTGGCTTCCTGGGCCGTGATGAGTGTCATGGGTGCGAAGACGAAAAGGGCAGCGGCAATCGCGGGCCCGCGTGAGACAAGAGGAAGGGAACGGATCATCCTTGGGGTCTCTTTCCTGGTTCATTGGTCGGGCCACCGGCCAGCTGGTCGAGTGGCACGTAGAGTCGTGTTCCCGTCGAGAGCGGAACCATCAGCACCGTCGCCGGAACCTCGACAACAGCCTCCCGACCCGCCTGCTCTGTCGTCGGTGCTTCGAAGCGAGCCGGCCGGAGGAAGAGGGCAACGGCCGCGAGCGCAACGATCGCCAGAGCAGCGGCCAGCGCCAACAGAGGCCGCCGGCGCGGTGGTGGCCGCTCGGGCAACATGCTGGCGAGTCTCGAATCGACGGTGCGAGCGGGGCGTTTGACCCAGCGTTCGATTTCTCCGAGCGCGGGCTCGATGTCGGGCTGTTCTTTCACAACGAAACTCGGCCTTTCCTCACCGCACCGTCCTGGGCATTCTCGACCCGAGCCGAGAGGCCTCGATCCTCAGCTACCAGGGCGCGCAATCGACGGAGGGCGCGCCAACGATGGACCCGAACCGTGGCGACACTCATCCCGAGGCTCCGAGCGGCCTCACGATCCGAGTGGCCTTCGATCTCACAGACAACCAGCACCGCCCGCTGCCGCGGTGACAACAGGGCGAGCAACCGCGGCACATCGAGATGCGCCGAGCCGTGCGCCGATACCGCCCAGTCATGGTCTGCGAGTGGCATCTCGCGCTCGAACCGGTGGGCGCTGCGAAAACAGCGACGGGCGACGATCCGTCGTAGCCACGAAGGAAACGCCTGGGGGGAACGCAGCTGCTGAAGCTTCTGCCAGGCGTCGATGACGGCTTCTTGCACGACGTCTTCGGCGTCGGCCTCGCGGACCAGGACCGAGCGTGCCAGGGCCACCAGTGACGGCCACTGGGCTTCGACGAGCGCTGCGAACGCGTCGCGGTCACCAAGAGAGGCGCGCTCGACCAGCGCAGCGTCGTGCTGTTGGTTGTTTGGCGGGCGAGCATCACTTTCCTCCTCCACGACAGGAAGAGGCCCCAAAAGGGGGCAACCGTTTACAGCCGGCAGAGACAAATCAGAGGCCCTCACTCCCGCTCGCCAGGCGTCAGCTGAAGGCGTCGACCTCGCGATAGGCCTCGATCACTGCGCGCTCCCCTTCGCGCCCGGCACGCGAGTTGCCGTGCTCCATACCGACAACGCCAGCAAAGCCCTTCTGGTGCAAATGTCTGAAGACGTTCTTGTAGTTGATCTCGCCGGTCGTCGGCTCCTTGCGGCCGGGGTTGTCGCCGACCTGAATGTAGGCGACCTCCGACCAGGCAGAGTCCAGGTTGGGGATCAAATGACCTTCGGTGATCTGCTGGTGGTAGAGATCATCGAGAATCTTCACTGACGGACTGTCGACCGCACGACACACCATGTAGGCCTGAGGGATGCCGGTCAAGAACACGCCTGGATGGTTGACGCGGTGGTTGAGCGGCTCGAGCACCAGCACCAGCCCTGACGGTTCGCAGATCTCAGCCGCCCGCCGCAGGTTGTCGACCACGTTCGCAGTCTGGTACGCCATATGAAGCTTCGCATCGAGCCCGCCCGGCACCACCGTCGACCAGCGCGCGTTGACCCGCTTGGCGACTTCGACTGCGTTGCGGATGTCTTTCTCGATCGCCGGCCAGACATCGTCGTGATGACCTGCAAACGACACCTTGCCCCAGGACGTGTGGGCAACGAAGACCCCCATCGTCATATCGAGGCGTTGGAGGGTGGTGGCGATGCGCTTTTGTTCTTCGATGGGGCGCTCGCTCATGCCGTTGTCTTCGAGCGCCCGGAAGCCCTCGGCATGCATGAACTCGAGTTGGCCCACGAGGTCCTCGCCTGCGTGGTGGCGGAACATGCCGAAGTGGGGTGCATAGTTGAGTTGGAAGGTCGAACCGGTAGGCGCTTTTTGGCCGATCGGTCGCGCTGCGGCGGGAGCCCCGGCAAGAGCAGCCGAGGCGGCACCGCCGAGCCCGAGCCCCAGCAGGCCACGCCGTGTCCACTCTACGGATTCTGTTGGTTGCGTCATGATGGAAGCAGCTTACCGCCCGCGCGGGAACTCCCGTCACCCCCTGGGGGTCGTATGGGTAGCCATATGCCGTTCCAACGAGTGAGACCACGAGCGAAATGACCCAGCGAGGACGCCCGAAGCGCCGAGCGACTGCACCCGGTCTCCTTCTGCTGCTTGCTGGGGTTTGTTGGTTCGCCGGAATCTCCAGCGCTCAACTCGAGCAGCCGTTCGTGATCAGGGGAAGCGTTCATGCGCCAGAGGGCAACGGCATCACGACGCGCTCGCCCCTGGCGGCGCAGGTCGAACTGCACCGCGAGCGTCACCGTTGGCAGAAGCTTCGCGATGCCACGCTCACCTCGGCAGAATCGCCGGCAGAACTGAGAGTCGAAACGGACGCAAACGGCGACTTCCGGCTACGCGTGCCCGACGGCGGGCCCTGGACGGTACGGGTCATCGCTCCTGGTCACCTGCCCATGCAGCACGCCGTCATGCCAACAACTGCGGTCGTCGATCTGCCACCCGTCTGGCCTCCCGCTGCAACCTCCGAGGAGCTTCTGGTGCTCGACCCGCGTGGCAACCCGGTGCCGTGGTCCTGGATCGTCCAGAAAACGAGTCGCCTGCCACCGGCCCTCGAAGTCAGAGCGGCCATGGACGGCTGGCGCCCTGTACCGGTGGGCGGCTGGGCAGGTGAAGATGCACGGCTGTCGTTTCTGCGCACGCCTGCCCAAGAACTCGAACTATTGGCGATCAACCAATGGGGCCGCGAGCGCTTGACTATCGGTCCGGCGAGAGGTGAGATCGAACATGGCTCGTTACCCGACCCGTTCCAGGTCCGACTCGAGAGAGCGACCGAGTGGCAAGCCGCGGGCCACGAGAACGTCGAAACTTTCCTTCGGGTTGATGGGCGACCCATCGCGCGTTTCGAGAGTGGCTTGGAGCTCAACCTCTCCCCTGGGTCGCTGCTCGAGGTCGCTGCGAGCGACGGGACCTGCCAGTCACTTCCGCTCACCGAGTCCCTCTTGGCGACCGGCACGGTGGCGGTCTACCCGAGAGAGCCCCCGACGGTTAGCGGTCGCGTCGTCGACCTCGTGGGTCGCCCGCTACGTGCCCTCGTTCGACTCGCCAAGCTCGGGAGTGCATCGACCGGTGCCCTGGGCAGAAGCGGGGCGAACGGCGAGTTCCGCCTACGCCTGGACTGCGGGCCGGCGCCGGATGACACAGTGCTCGAAGCCTTTGCTCCTGGCCACCTGCCCCTGTCGAGGCCGGTTCCGCTACCGGAGGCCGAGGGAACACGTGCCGACACAGCGCGCACGGCCATCGATCTCGATGATCTCGAGCTCGAACCTGCAGTGCTCGTCCACGGGGTGGTACTCGATCCGCGCGGCGAGCCGGTTTCGGGCGTCGAGATCGAAGCGCGAGGGGCGTCCGGCATCGTGCTGGCGACGGACTTCTCCGGCACCTCGCGTGGCAGGGCCTTGCCACCCCCCCGGTCGCTCGCCGCGCAACAGTTGAGTCGGGTTCGAAGCGAAGGCGACGGTCGTTTCCTGTTCGCCGCTCTATCCCACGGCGAGAGCTACCACCTCATCGCTCGACCAGCCGACCGACCGGAAGTGCAGGAAACCATCGAGACTCCAGCGACCGGCAGCCAGGGCGGCCCGGTGATCATTCGCCTACGCGAGCCACGGCCGGTCCTTGGCCTGGTGATCGACGAAGCGGGTCAGCCGGTGGCCGGTGCCGCGGTCGAAGTGCTCGCCGCGGCCGCACTCACCGGCCAACGTGCACAAGCCTCGCCGGTGGTTGCCACGACCGATTCTCGGGGTGGGTTCGAGATCGCCGATCTCGCTGCCGGGCAGTACCTTTTCACCGTTCAGGGCGAAGGGTTCGCGCGCAGCGAGGAACTACGCCTGATCCCGGATCCCGATCCGCGCTTTCCCATGGAACCCGCAACGCTCGATCCGCTCGTTCTCTGGTGGCCACGACAGCTCACCTTCCTGGTAACCGACACGGACCAGCAAGGAATCGAGAACGCCCGAGCCCGTATGCTTCTCCTTCCCCGCGCTCCTGGCGACACGAGCCCGCTCTGGCGGCCCTGGGAGCTCGAGTCGTGGCCGGGTCTTTCAGACGGGGAAGGAATCCTCCGCCTGGGCGATCTCACACCCGGGGTGGTGGCAGCCGCTGAGGTGTCGGCTCCTGGATTCGTCACCCGCGAGATCGGGCGCTTCGAGATCTCACCGGCAAACGATCCCCCGGCAGTCAAGCGTGTCGTGCTCGAGCGTGCCGCCTCGATCAGCGGGCGAATCGAGGACAGCCGCGACCGGCCCCTCGGTGGCGCGCACGTGCAGGCGGTCGCGCTCGAGAGCCTCCACCTGCCGCCCGACCTGATCGCCCGAAGCGCGCGCGACGGCAGTTTCACGATCGCCGGCGTGCCAGCCGGGCGCGTCCGGTTGATCGCCCGCGCCGTCGGCGAGGCACAGATCGAGCCGTATGACCTCGAGCTGGTGCCCGGCGAGGAACGTGGAGGCGTGGTCCTCCGTGTTCCCCAGAGTGCCGCAATCCGCGGCATCGTCACCTCTTCTGACGGTCCCGTCGTAGGCGCCACCGTCGCGGCGGGCGGCCAGCTCGAGCACACCAGGCACGATGGAACGTTTGTTCTCGAGCCGGTACCGCTCGGTTTGAACCAACTCGAGATTCGGAGTGCCGGAATGAGATCACTGGCACGCTCCGTCGAGGTCACAGAAGAAGGCGCCTGGGCCGAGATCCGACTCGAGAACGAGCTGACCGTCGCTGGCCGAGTCGTCGATCACGAAGGCCGTGCAATCGACCGCGCCTGGGTTTCTCTCGAGTCTTCGAGCGGCGGTTTCTCGAGCGTTTATACCGACCGAGGCGGTGGCTTCTCGTTCCACGGTCTCGAACCCGGCAACTTGCGCCTCACTGCCCGGCAGCAGGTCCTAGGGCTTCTGCCACGACGGCCGCAGGACGTCGATGCCGACCGCGAGATCGCTTCCCTGGCAGCCGCGGAGCGCGAGTTCGCGATCGAAGATCAATCGTTGCTCGACCTCGAGCTCGTTTTGCAACCGGCAGCGTCGATCCGCGGCCGTATCGCCAACGTCCTGGAGGACCGCGTCTTCCAGCTGAAGGTCACGGCAGAGAGAAACGGCAGCACAGACGAGAACGAGAGGGCGACGCTTCGCGAAGGGGCCTTGCCAGCAGCGATCAGCTGGCCACGCGGCCCGAGGGATGCGAGCCGCGAACTGATCGACGCGACGTACCTGATCGCGGGCGTTTCGGCGGGGAGTTGGAAGGTCACCGTCTTTCTCGGCGCTCGTTCCGCCATCAGTAGATCGATCGAGGTGCCAACGACCGGCACCGTCGACCTGGACTTCGAGCTCGAAGACCTGGGGGGTGTTTCGGCCTTCGGACAGTTGACCGTCGATGGAAGGCCGCAGGAAGGCATCGCCCTCGTGCTCATGAGCATGGACGTGGGCGGAGCCGCTGCGTACGGCAACACCGGTCTCGAGGGCGAGTTCGAGCTGCAGCCGGTCGAGCCCGGCAACTACGCCCTCGGGGTCGCCGTCGGTGCCAACGCGGTGAGCTGGCAGGAACCCTTCGCACTCACCCGCGACACCGAGATCCGTCTCGAACTCGAGCGCTTTCGGCTCGCCGGGCGCGTCGTGGACGGCCAGACTGGCGACCCGGTCGGCGGTGCTCTGCTCTATCTCGAACGAAACAGAGGCGCAGGTCGAAGCCAAACGCTTGGTTACCGAGGGCGACGGAGCGCACAGACGCTTCCCGACGGCACGTTTCGTGTCGAGATCTTGACCGATGTCCCGCCCGATGTCATACGAGTCGAGCACCCTCTTTATCGAACCGAGCTCTTGACACGCCCTGCAAGTGACGGTGCCGGAATCACCCTCGCGCTCGATCCCATCAAAGAGCGCTAGAGATCTGAACGTCTACTCCAGCTCCATGGTGATGTTCTGGTCGATGCCGATGCGCATGTTCATGGCCTCTTCGCCAGGCGCTGAAATCGCGATATCGACCGTCATCACCTGGTGCATCCTGCTGGTCAACAGGACGCCCGTATCGCGGCTCAAGCACATGGTGCCACTGGCTTCTTTGACGTCCATGTCCATCGTCATTTCTCCACCAAAGCTAGCCGCAAGCTGGTCGAGCATCTGGCTCGCACCGCCCATGCTCATGTCGATGTCCACCAGGAGCTCGAGACAGGGCGTGCCGTCGACCTCCGACGCGCCAGCCACCGTGTAGGTCGACTTCATGGCGAGCTCACCAAGGATCGGATTGGGCGCCTGCGCATCCCAGGTCCACGAGTCTCCAGTCTCGAGAGCGTGCTCTGGAAAGACCGGCATACTGCCTTGCATCATGGCAACCATCGACTCGTCGCCAAGCCCCTGCTTCATCATCTGGGCCTGCTGCTTCATCATCGGGTCATCGGATTCGGCCATCGCGTCCCACATCGCGTCGAGCCCCGAAACACTACGCACCTCTCCGCGATCACTCATGACGGTCTCGAAGGTCTGGTCGATCAGTGCGGACATCTCGCCGAGCTCCGACGCATCGCCTGCTTCAGGCGCGTTGCTGTCCCAGTGCATGATCGAGGCGCCGCCCTGCTTGACGTCCATGATCATGCTCTCGATCACCGACTCGAGCCTGAAATCGCTGCCGACCTTCTCCCTGGCCACCTGCGTCATCGTCATGGAAATGTCGTTCGACATTTTCTGGCCGCCCATCGGACCGAGGTCCATGTCCATTTCCTGCAGGGTCTGAGTGCGGTACTTGAGGACCTCGCCGATGGGTGGGTCGTAACGAAGTTCCCAGTTCTGAGCGTTGACTGAAGCGGCAGCGAACACGAAGACCGCTACGATGGCGCCGCGCAGAACGAAGGAACCGGTGTTCAAGAAGGACATCTGGATCTCCAGGTAGAGGAAAGAAACGGCGCCGGGGGAGCTCGACCCGGCGATGAATGTTAACGAAAGCTCAGCCTGCAGCCGAGCTGCACGAGCCCGTATGCTTCGGCCATGCACGCCATCGAACTCAGGTCTTCAGCCTTTCTGCGGTTCTCTACGCTCGCCAGTATCGTGGCATTCGCTTCGGCAGTGGTCGTGGGCGAGGAAACCGCCCGCAGCGAGCCCGCCACCACGCGAACCGTCACTCTTTCCGGTCAGGAGATCGAGTTCCTGGCGCCCGAAGGCTTCTTCGAGGTTTCTGGTTTCGCACCCGGCGTCCACGACCGGGTGGCCGCGACGCTCACGGCACAGCAACAGCTACTCGGAATCTTCCTGAGCCAAGACGACATCGACCGCATTCGACAGGGCGACCCTCCACGCTTCGAGCGCTACTTCAAGGTTTCTGCTCGCCGGGACGCGAGCGCGCACATGATCGACGAACCCGGCTTCGAGGCGGTTCGCAAGCGTTTCGCATCGAACACCGGCCTGATCGGCAAGAACGGATTCGAAAAGGTACCGCCCAGCGAAATGCAACGCTTCGCACAGCCGGGAGCGGTCGCCTACGGCGAGACCCTGATCGTGCGAGTGATCTCGGAGAGCCCCTGGCATGTGACCCTGGGCACGCTTTCCAATCAAGACCCCAACGGCAACCCACCGATCCTCGTCGCGGGGACGACCAGCGTCGCGCGCCTCGGAAATCGAGTCGTCGACATCGATGGCTACGCGCTCATGACCGGGCCGCAAACAGCACGTGAGGTCGGCGAAGCGACGGTGGCCTGGATCGAAGCTCTGGTTCTTGCGGCGCGCGACGAGGAATAGACCCTCAGGTACTGCTATCGCTCGCGCCGTCGGCCGGTAGGCCCATCACCCGGCGATACTCACGATCGAAGGCCGGCAGCATGCTCTCGACCGAAGCGTAGGGCCCAGGAACGTAGCCGCGCGAGCTCACGCCACGCTGCACACGTTCACAGAGCGCCCAGTCCTGGCGGTTGGTCTGGTCCCAGAACTCGATCGCCGGCTGCGGGTCAGAGCCTTCTCGACCGGGCTCGAAGAGCCAGTGACAGTGGATGCGAGTGCGATCGCAGGCGAGGGGCTCCAAGCGGTGCAGCAAGACAAAGTCTGGATGCGCGGAAAGAAACAGATTGGGAAACAGCGTGTAGTAGCGCACCAGATCGAGGTCTTCGGGCAGGAGGCCCGGAAGAGGTGGCGCCGAGCGACCGCCATGGGTACTGAGACTAGTCTCGGCGCGGGCCAACCTCATGGGGCCACCGAGAACCGGCCCCTCGGTGACCTCGTTCCAACTGTCGCGCCAGGGAGAGAGCTTGTTGAGCTGTGGATGCACGGTCGGACAGTGGTAGCACTCGCTGTAGTTCTGGAACAGGAGCTTCCAGTTCGTGGCAACGTCATAGAGCTGGCAGTGCACCGAAAGGAGATCGGCGATTCTGTAGCGCTCGAGCGGCGTGTCGCACAGGGCGGTGAGGGCATCGAGAAGCGGCGGTGCTTCGGGGTCGGGGTTGATGAACACCAGGCCGTTCCACTCTTCGAGCCGCAGCTCGAGCAGCGGCCAGTCGGAGGGCTCGAAGCCAGGCGTGTCGGCCATGTTGGGCGCCGACGCAAGGCGCCCGTCGAGCTTCCAGGTCCACGAGTGGTACGGGCACTGGATGCGGCCCGGTAACTCGCAGACAGCAGAAGGGGCCGAATCCCGCGCTTCACAGAGCACCGCGCCGCGATGGCGACAAACATTCCAGAACGCATGCAGCGACGGTGTCCCAGGCGAGTCGTTCTCGCCGGCCACCAGCAAGACGCCATCGCCAAACGCTTCCAGTAAAAGGTAGCGACCCGTCGTTGGGACCTCCGATCGATGAGCCGCGAACTGCCACGAGCGTCCGAAGACCGACTCGCGCTCGCGTTCGAAGACTTCGTTTGCGGTGTAGTACTGAGCCGGCAGCATGCGCTCGAGGCGAGGGCGGGCAGCGGGCGCGGTCACTTCCACTCCCTCGAGACCGGTGTCCTGAGGCCCGAGATCCTCATGACGCCCAGACATCGACATGGTAGCGACCCCGTTCAGCGAGGTCTTCCAGCCAGGCCTCCGCTGCGGCCTCGTCGCCACCCTTCTTGGCACGCCACACCTCGGCAAGGGCGCGGCGCACGGCCGGCGCCATCTCGCCGGCATCACCGCAGACGTAGACCACCGCACCTTCCTCGAGGAGATCCCAGACCTGGTCGCCATGCTCTCGGATGCGGTCTTGGACATAGACCTTCTCCTTTTGCGCGCGCGAGAAGGCCTGGATCGAGAGCACGACGCCCTTCTTCTCGAAGGCGGCGATCTCGTCGCGATACAACCAGTCGTGATCAGGGTGGCGACAGCCGAAGAACAACAGGGACCCTGCGACCGGCCGCCCCTCCTCCATCGCACACGCTCGCTCCTGGAGAAAGCCACGGAAAGGCGCGATCCCGGTTCCCGGACCCACCATGATCATCGGCACGGCGAGGGACGGCGGCGGGCGGAATGGAGTCGCACTGTCGCGGACGAACGCATAGACCGAACTCCCCTTCTCCTTCAGCGCGAGGTAGTTCGAAGCCACCCCCTTGAAGATGCCGTGACCGGAAAGCGCCGGTGCCTCGACCACCGCGACCGTCAAGCTCAGAATCGAACCGGTGGCCCTGGGCGACGACGAGATCGAGTAGTACCGCGGCCGCAGCGGTGGCAGCAGCGAGAGGTACACACCGAACGGCACCTCGCAGGCTGGGAACTCATCCAGCAGGTCGATCAGCGACTTGCGCCTCTCGAGCACCTCGGCGCGGTACCGCGCCTGACCCTCGTCGTCGGCGGCAATCAGCGCCTCGAGCGCCGCACTGGTATGCGGGCACCGCGTGTGGTCGGCCAGGGTCTGAATCTGCTTGCGCGTGGCCGGTTCTTGAAGCTCGACGTAGTCGCGCAGCAGCTGATGAACGGCAATCGCCTCTCCGGTAGGAAAGTCGGCATGGCCGCCGCGGTCGAATACTTTGATGCGCGTCTGCTCGTCGAAGGCAAAGCGTTCGGCAACTCGCCGAACGATCGCGCTGTCGTTGTGCGCGATGACTCCCAGGTGATCTCCCGCTTCGTAGGCCACCCCCGGCGGAACGGCGAGCTCGATATGGCGGGTGGATCGTTCGGCACCGGGTGCTTGAAGCTCGCGGTTCTCGACCACCACCATCGGCCGCGCCGAGAACTGCGCCACGAACGGGTTGGGGTGGTGCTCGTTGACTACCTCGACTTCGAAGGCCGCCGGTCGCGCGCGCGCACCCTCGAGATCGAGAGATAGGTCGAGCACTTCGACGACCTGCGGCCAGAGCGGCTGGTACCAGGCCTCGAAGTCGCCGTCGAAGTCGGCGCTGCCGTCGCCCTCGCCTCGCTCGTGCACCCGGTTGGCGCCATGCTCGGCGAGCAATGCATCGATCAGCTGCGGCACCTGCTGATACGTCGCAGCCCAGTCTCGGTGACCGCAGCCGAAAACACTGTAGTTCACCCCTCTTAGGGCATCGCTCTCGAGATCGCCTGAGCGCAGCCAGTCGACGAAGCGACGGGCGTTGTCAGGCGGCGTTCCGTTGTAGGAAGCGGTCACGATACACACCGCGCCCTCGGTCGGCAAGGCACCGGCATACTCGTCGAGTGGCGCAATCGTCACGGCGAAGCCGCGCGCCTCACCGCCTTCGGCCAACCGATGCGCAACTCCCTCAGCGGTTCCCATGTTCGAGCCGTAGAGCACCAGGAGCGGCGTGGCGTGCTGGGGAACGGCCGCGGGCTCCGAAGCGGTCGACTCGGCGACTGCCGGTGCCTCTCCGGAGAGGTCAGGGGCCGCAACGGCAACGGCAGCCGAGGCGCGTTCGTGCACGCGTCGGCGAACCTGAATATGGAAATCGTCGGGCTTGAGCGTCAACGTTTCTTTGACCTTGAGCTCGTAGTTGCGTGAATCGACCAGATCGAAGCGCTGCAAGATCATCCCGAGAGCGAGAGTCGCCTCGTGCATTGCGAACTGGCGGCCAATGCAGGCGCGTTGCCCATTGCCGAAGGGCTTGTACGCATTGACCGGCCGTCCTTGTACCTGTTCAGGTGCGAAACGATCCGGATCGAACCTCTCGACATCGTCTCCCCACACCTCGGGATCGCGATGCAGCATCGGAGTGAGCACCACCAGGCCCTGTGTCTTGTCGATCTCGTAGCCGGTCTTGTCGTCGCCACCGATGTAGGTGCGCCCTTCTTTGGGGAAGAGCGAGAACATTGGCGCCGTCGGCCACAAGCGCAGCGACTCATCGAGCACCTGGCGCACGTAGCGCAACTCGGTGACCTGGCGATAGGTCGGTTGGCGCGAGGTGTCGGTTCCGAACACGCGATCGACTTCCTCGCGCGCGCGCTCGAGCACCTCAGGGTGCTTGAGCAAGAAGTACGTTGCAAAGGCGAGGGTGCCGCTGGTGGTCTCGTGACCGGCGATCAGGAAGGTGATGATCTGGTAGCGAATGTTGAGGTCGTCGAGACCTTGCCCGGTTTCGCGATCGCGCCCCACCAGCATGTGGGCCAGGAGATCATCGTGCACCGCCAGGTCGACACCGGCCGCGCGGCGCTCTTGGATGATCTTGTCGACCGTTCGATTCATCAAATCGACGGCGCGCTCGAGCCGCTTGTTCTCGCGAAAGAAGAACTCTTTGGGCATCTTCGGCCGCCCCGAACGCTCCATGGCAATCGACAGCGAGCGCGTCATGGCGCGCACGAAGGGGTGCATGCGCTCCTTGTAGAAGGAGTTGAAGCGGTAGTCAAAACCGCACAGGCCGATGGTGTCGAGTGTCAGCCGGGTCATTTCATCGGCGACGTCGATCTCTTCTTCGGGGTTGAGCCGCTCCCAGCGCTCCATCATCTGCTCTGCAATGTCGAGCATCATCGGGTGGTAACGCTTCATCGCCGCCATCGAAAAACTCGGCATGAGAATCGAGTGCGCCAGTCGCCAGTTGGGTTCGAAGGTGTGCGCCGTGAAGAGCCCGTCGCCGGCGAAGGCGCGCACCTGTTGCAGCGGCGCCCAGACACGCTTGTCGAAACGCGTTTCGTCTGAGAGTTCATCGACGAGGCGATGACTCGAAACGAAGACCACTCGGAAGCCGCCGACTGCAATCGAGAAGATCTCGCCGTACTCGCGGGCGAGCTCCATCGTGTCCTGGGTCTGGCGATCCGAAGCGATATCGAAGGCGTTGCCAACGATCGGTTTTTCAGGCGGATGCGGTATCGGCCGCCGGGCGGGAGCTGTCATGGCGAACCTCGCTCAACAAACCCGCGGTGCGGGTCCAGAGAAGTGGCAGGGAGTCGCCCGATTCTACTCCGGCTGTCGGGCAGTCCGGGGGCGCCAGAGTCGTCTGCTACTGGACCTCGTAGGTCGCCATGTAAAGAAGCGCCGGCGAGTAGATGTGAAGGGTGACGAGGTCACCTCCGCAGCAATTCTCGACGGCGTGGATATCGGCCTCGTCGTTCGCACAGATGAAGCCGGTCTCGAGTTGTCGACTCGACTTCACTTTGACCAGCGGTGGCGCGCCAGGAGCCGCGCCGGCGAGCGGTTGATAGATGCGCTCGGTGGCACATCCGTCGAGGACCCGAAAGGCGCAGCTCGACCCGCTATGGTCGTGGATCGGGCTGCCCTGGCCGTCCTTCCAGCACAACAGGAGAGCCTGGTAGCTCGGCCCCTCATGCAGCAGATTGCGGCAGTAACAACGATTGTCAAAGACGCACAGGTCGCGGAGGTCCTGACAGTCGATCACCAGTTCCCGCAGAGCTCGATCGAGGGCTGCTAATGGCACGCGATCCTCGTAGACGTCGAGGCGCGCGAACATCTCTTGCAAGCGGGCGGGAACACGCGGCTCACAGGGGGCGATTCCGAGTTCAGCGGCGGTAGCTTTTGGTATTTCTTGGATCGCCATGATTTCCCCAGATAATCCGTCCCTGGAAAGAGATTATCTCCCATTGGGAGCGCAAAATGTTTGCTTTCTTACCCCATCTATGCTCGATCTGAGGCAAAATTTTGCTCGTACCGTTCCGCCCGCGGATCGAGGACGCCCTTGGCGACGGACCAAGGGAATTCAACTACCCCTCAGGATCGAGGAGCCTTTGCATGGACAGCATCGATCGACGCCTCCTGCAACTCCTCCAGGAAGACGCCACCACACCAGTGGCCGACCTGGCCGACGCCGTCGGCCTGTCGACCTCGCCCTGTTGGCGCCGCATCCAGAAACTCGAGAAGTCCGGCGTGATTCGCTCGCGGGTGGCACTGCTAGACCCCGAGGCGCTGAACGTGGGAGTGACCTGCTTCGTGTTCATCCGCACCAACCAGCACAACCAGGAGTGGTTCGATCGCTTCGTCTCCACCGTTGACGAGATTCCCGAAGTGGTCGAGTTCTACCGCATGAGCGGGACGGTCGACTATCTTTTGCGGGTCGTGGTGCCCGATATCGCCGCTTACGACAGCGTCTATCGCCGCCTGATCGAGCGCATCGAACTGTTTGACGTGTCGTCAAGCTTTTCGATGGAACGCATCAAGTTCACCACCGCGCTTCCGCTCCAGTACGCCCGGAACGACGGCGAACCCTGAGGCTCCCCGGGTCCGCGTGGAGAACTGAGCACCAAAAGCCGTCGCGCGGCGCGGCTGGTAGGTTGGGCGACCTCACCCCCCGAAAGACCGACTGCGAAGGAAGCGCGCCTCATGAAGCTCCGATTGAGAGGGTCGAAGCCCACCTGTTCCTGGCAACCCACTCCCTACCGAAAGTTCACGTCCACAGGGGTCGTGCTCGCTCTAGCCATCCCTGCGTTGTTGATCGGGGGCTGTGGTGAGAGCGCCGATCCTGCACTCACTTCGGCGACTCGCGTTGCTGACCACGGTCCCTTCGACCTCGTTCTCACCGGCGGAAGAGTGATCGACCCCGAGTCGGGCTTCGACCAGGTGGCCGACGTGGGTATCCGTGATGGTGTGATTCGAGCCGTGACCGCCGAGTCACTCGCCGACGCAGTCCAGGAGGGTGGCGAGGTCATCGACACGAGCGGCCTGGTGGTCGCCCCCGGCTTCATCGATCTGCACGCGCACGGACAGAGCAAAGAAGCCAACGCCTTCCAGGCGCGCGACGGTGTCACCACGGCGCTCGAGCTCGAATGGGGCTACCCGCGTCTGTCTTCATGGATCGCTTCGCGCGCCGACAATGCGCGCATTCACTACGGAGCGTCGGTCGCGCACGGCATGGTGCGTACGCTGGTCATGCCCGAGCTGGCCGAAGAAGCCGAAGCCCTCGAAGAGTCCCTCCGCCAAGCCTCGACCGAGGCCGAGCCGCTGCGCGCTTTACAGGGGACCTTGTCGCGCGGCTTCTACCTGCCGGTCGCACCGGAGCAGTTCGACGCCGTCGAGGCGGAGCTCAACCGCGGCCTGGCGGAAGGAGCACTCGGGATCGGCATGGCGCACCAGTACTACCCGGGCGCGACGCGCGGCGAGATCTACCGCGTCTTCGAAGTCGCCGCGCTCAAAGACGCGCCGATCTACACCCACGTGCGTTCGATGGGCCTCGACGCGATGCAGGAAGTGGTCGCCAACGCCGCCGCTACTGGCGCGCCGCTTCATATCGTGCACGTCAATTCGTCGAGTCTCGGCGACCTGCCGTTGGTACTCGAGCTGATCAGAGGGGCGCGCGAACATGGCGTCGATGTCACCACTGAGAGCTATCCCTACACCGCCGGATCGACCTCGATTCAGTCCTCGATCTTCGACGAGGGTTGGCGCGAACGCCTCGACATCGACTACGGCGACCTGCAGTGGGAAGCCACCAGCGAACGGCTCACCGCCGACACTTTCGCGCGCTACCGAGCGCGCGGCGGAACCGTGATCATTCACATGATGAAGGATGAGCTCGTCGACCTGGCCGTGGCGACTCCCTGGGTGATCGTCGGCTCAGACGGCATGCCTTACGCTCCCGGAGCCCATCCCCGCGGAGCAGGCACCTTTTCGCGTGTTCTCGGTCGCTACGTGAGAGAGCGTGGCGTACTCGATCTACCGACCGCGCTCGCCAAGATGACTATCCTGCCGGCCAAGCGATTGGAGTCCATCGCACCCCAGATGGCCAGGAAGGGTCGCGTGCAGGCAGGCGCCGACGCCGACCTGGTGGTGTTCGATCCCGAAACCATCATCGACACCGCCACCTTCGAAGGCGATCTCTCGCCCTCCGAAGGCGTCGAGCACACTCTGGTGCTCGGCACCTTCGTGGTGCGCGACGGGCAGCTCGTCGAGTCGGCGTTTCCTGGTCAGGCGATCACTGGCCGCTACCTCGGCGAGGGGCCTGTGGAGTAGCGAGGCGTCTGCATTTCATCCCAGGCCGATCAAGACAAACCGAACCTGAAACAGCGGCTTGACACGGCGAACGCACTCCAAGGGCCTTATCGATGAAGAGCTTCAATGGACGGGTGGCAGTCGTCACCGGCGCAGCCAAAGGGATCGGCCGTGCCCTGGCTTTCCGCCTCGCGCAAGAAGGTGCTCACCTCGCCCTCTCCGACATCGACGACGACGGGCTCGCCGCAACCGCTCGTGAAGCGTCCGAGGTCGCCGAGGCAGCCGGTCGAGCGATCGACATCCATCAGGCGATACTCGACGTCGCCGATCGTGCCGCCTTCACTGCCTACGTGACGGAGGTCACTGGACACTTCGAGCAGGTTCATCTGGTCTTCAACAATGCCGGCGTGGCGCTCGGAGCCCACATCCGTGAGATGTCCTTCGAAGACATCGAATGGCTGATGGGAATCAACTACTGGGGTGTCGTCTATGGAACGATGCTCTTCCTGCCTCACCTCGAGCGCGCCGACGAAGCGCACATTGTCAACATCTCGAGCGTCTTTGGACTCGTTGGTGTGCCTTCGCAAGCGGCCTACAACTCGGCGAAGTTTGCAGTCCGTGGGTTCACCGAGGCACTGCGCATGGAGCTGGCAGTCGACGACAGCACGGTGAGCTGCACGTGTGTCCACCCCGCCGGCGTCGCGACCGACATCGCTCTCGCGAGTCGCGTTGGTTCGCTGCGCACCGATGCACCGAGCCGCCAGGAGGCAGACGAGTACTTCCGCAAGATCGCACGCCGCACGCCGGAGAGCGCCGCGCGCATCATCCTCCGCGGAGTCAAGCGCAAGAAGCGCCGGATCAGGGTCGGCTTCGACGCCGTCCTACTCGACTGGTTCCAACGCCTCCTCCCCACCGGCTACCAGCGCATCATCGAGTTCTCTGTGCGGCGCAACCCGATTCCGATGTAGGCCCACCGCGCGATGCGACTCTCTAGGTGAGTTCGACCGCTTCCTGGCAGGGCATGCACAGGGGCGCTTCGGGCAGTGCCTCGAGACGCTCGATGGCGATCCAGTCTTTGCAACGATTGCACTGACCGAAGCGGCCGGCGTCAAATGCAGCCAGCGCCGCTTTGATCTGCGCCAGTCGTACGTGGAGCTGGCCACGGTTGAGTTCGGACATGCCCTGGAGCTGAATCGCATCGATGCGCGTCAAGCGACCGATGGTGCCGCCGCTGGTCTCGACGCTCGCAACGCCATCGTTGGGTTGTGCGAGCAGCGCCTCGGCAGCGGCTTGTGAGGCCAGCAGCCGCTCGTGAAAGTCGCGCAGTTGCTCCTTGGTGAGGGTCTTGTCCATGTCCTCTTCAGTCTAGTGGGCCCTGGCCAGCGACACGGTGCCCGGCGCGCCAGGTGGAGACGACGGCGTTGGCTTCGAAGTGGTAGATCCAGTCACGCTCAGACGGTGCGTCGACGAGAATGAAGTCGGCCTGCTTGCCGACCTCGAGGGAACCCAGGGTGTCCTCGAGGTCCAGAGCGCGGGCGGCGTAACAAGTCGCCCCTTTGATCACTTCGGCAGCGGTCATCTTCTGCATGACCGAGGCGAGCAGCATCGCCAGAGGTAGATGATGACTCGGTGCCGAACCGGGGTTCCAGTCCGTGGCGACCGCGACCGGAACGCCTGCCTCGATACAGGCGCGTGCCGGCATCGGCGTCTGGCCGAGAAAGAGGGTGGCCAACGGCAAACTCACCGCCACGACTCCACTGGTCGCCATCGCCTCGATCCCGGCAGCTGAAACGTACTCGAGGTGGTCGGCAGATGTGGCACCCACCGACGCCGCCAACTCACCTCCGCCAGTGTCGCTCAACTGGTCGACGTGCAACTTCGGGCGCATGCCCAGCTCCTTGGCCTGCTCGAGAATCCGTCGTGCCTCCTCGGGAGTAAAGGCACCCTCCTCGACGAAGACATCACAGAAGCGGGCGAGGCCGCGTTCGGCGATCGTCGGCAGCATCTTCTCGATCACCAGGTCGACGTAGGCCAAACGGTTCTCGCGATACTCCGGCGCAACGACGTGCGCGCCCAGAAACGTCGGCACGATCCGAGCGCTCCCGGGCCGATAGTGAGTGCCTTCTCTGGCAAGCTCTTCGTAGACTTCGAGCTGACGAAGCTCGGTCGCCAGCTCGAGACCGTAACCGCTCTTGCACTCGACGGTCGTCACGCCGAGCTCCACCATCTTCCGAAGCCGGGCGCGCGCTGTATCGAGCAACTCGTCGCGCGAGGCCTCGCGGGTAGACCTGACCGTCTTCTGAATCCCGCCGCCCGAAGCCGCGATCTCGAGGTAACCCTCGCCAGCAATTCGACGCTCGAACTCGTCGGCACGCGATCCAGCGAAAGCGAGATGGGTGTGGCAGTCGACCAGGCCTGGAAAGACGAGATGACCCCGAGCATCGATGCGCTCCTCGCTGGCGAAGTCGGCTGGCAGGTCGCCGGCAACACCGACGAACTCGAGCGTTCCATCGCGCCACGCCAGCACACCCTCTTCGACCACGTGAAGCGTGCTCTGCCCGCCGGCCGGGGCGCACGTGTAGACCGTGCCAGTGTTGACAAGAACCGGCATCAGTCGAGTGCTCCGGTGACCGCTTCGACGGCAGCCAGAAAATCGGTCCCCGAAAGCTCTCTAATGCACGACTTGAGGTCATTGCCGAGCAGGTCGTCCTCTTCACGGTGCGGCAGACGCTCGCGCAGGTAGGCGTGCGCCTCTTCGACCCCCCGACCCGGGCGCAGAGGCTTGCGGTAGTCGAGCGCCTGGGCGACGGTGAACAGCTCGATCGCGAGGACTCGGCTCGTGTTCAAGTACACGTCGTACAGCTTGGTGGCACCAATTGCACCCATGCTGACGTGGTCTTCCTGACCGAGGCTGGTAGGAATCGAATCGACCGAAGACGGATGGCACAACACCTTGTTCTCAGACACCAGGGCCGCCGCGGTGTACTGCGGAATCATGAAACCCGAGTTCACGCCGGTCTCGCGCATTAGAAGCGTGGGCAGATCGTCGTGTCCGCCAAGTAGAAGAAAGATCCTGCGCTCAGAGACGCTCGCCAACTCGGCCAGCGCAATCGCCGCATAGTCGAGCGCCAGTGCCAGCGGCTGGCCATGAAAGTTGCCGCCGCTGATGATCTCGCCGTCCTCGAACACCAGAGGGTTGTCGGTGACCGAGTTGAGCTCACACTCGATCACCTCGCCGGCATGAGCCAGCGCGTCGCGGCTCGCGCCATGGATCTGCGGAGCGCAGCGCAACGAGTATGGGTCCTGCACCTTGCCGCAGAAACGGTGCGACTCGAGAATCTCGCTTTCCGCCAATAACCTGCGGACGTTCGCCGCGACTTTTGCCTGGCCAGGATGCGGGCGTATGGCATGCACGCGCTCATCGAATGGTTTGGCACTTCCCCTGAGCGCTTCGAGGCTCATCGCCGCCAGCACGTCGGCGATCTTGACCAGTCGCAGCGCGTTCGAGAGCACCCAGGCACCGTAGGCGCACATGAACTGCGTCCCGTTGATGAGGGCCAGCCCATCTTTTGCTTCGAGCTCGATCGGTGAGAGTCCTGCCCTCCTGAGCACCACGCCTGCGTCGACCGCCCGAGCCGTTTTGCCACTCACGTCCTGTGGGTCGTCCGACCAGAACTGACCCAGCCCGAGAAGCGGTAGCGCCAGGTGAGCCAAGGGGGCGAGATCTCCCGAGGCACCCAGGCTGCCCTTGTTTGGCACCACTGCATCGAAGCCCATCCGCCAGTGCGCGAGCAGGCGATCGAAGGTGGTGCCGGAAACCCCGGAGTATCCGAGGCCAAGGGCGTGGATCTTGAACCCCAGCATCAGGCGCGTAATCTCGCGTGGCACCGGATCACCCACTCCGACCGCGTGACTCAGGATCAAGTTGCGCTGCAGGCGAGCCAGGTCCTGGTTGGCAATGCGCTGCGACGCCAGGATGCCGAAGCCGGTGTTGATCCCGTAGTAGGGGTTGCCATCGTCGAGGTTGCGTTCGACGACTTCGCGCGACGCCGCGACCGGCGACGGGTCGGCTGCCAGCTGCGCGAGCGAAGCGTCGAGGTCTGCCTCGAGGTGCGCCAACCGGATGGTCGTCATGACGGCGCTCTCACAGAAGCTCTCACAGGAGCCCTCACAGGAGAGGTGTATCGATCGATTTCTCGGCGGCCGCGTCCAGGGCCTCCTGGTATCCGGCATCGGCATGGCGCATGACACCTGTGCCCGGGTCGGCGGTCAGGACCCGCTCGACGCGATCGCGGTTCTCGTCGGTCCCGTCGGCGACGATCACCATGCCCGAGTGAATCGAATAGCCGATCCCCACACCCCCACCATGATGCAGCGAGACCCAGCTCGCCCCGCAGGCGGTGTTGAGCATCGCGTTGAGGAGCGGCCAGTCGGCGATCGCGTCGGAGCCGTCGCGCATGCCTTCGGTCTCGCGGTTGGGAGAGGCCACCGAGCCCGAGTCGAGGTGGTCACGCCCGATGACCAGCGGTGCCTTGACCTTGCCCGTCTTGACCAGGTGATGAAAGCGCAGGCCGAGCTCGGCACGCTCACCGTACTCGAGCCAACAAATACGACTCGGCAGACCCTGAAAGGCGACACGGTCACGCGCCTGTTCGATCCATCGCCTGAGATGTTCGTTGTCAGGAAAAGCGACGAGCACTTCGTCATCGGTGACTGCAATGTCTTGCGGGTCGCCCGACAGTGCTGCCCAACGGAAGGGACCCGAGCCGCGGCAGAAGAGTGGGCGAATGTACTCGGGCACGAAGCCAGGAATGTCAAAGGCGCGTTTCATACCCCGCCGGTCGGCGACCTGACCGCGCAGGTTGTTGCCGTAGTCAAAGGTCACCGCCCCGCCCTCTTTGAGCGCCAGCATGGCGTCGACATGGGCCTCCATCGAATCGAGCACCGCGTTCTCGTACCCTTCCGGGTCTTTCGCACGCCGAGCCGCGGCGTCGGTAAGCGAATGACCGACCGGTATGTACCCCACCACCAGATCGTGCGCCGACGTCTGATCGGTCAAGACATCGGGAACTACGCCGCGCTCAACCAGGGCCGGTAGGACTTCCGCGATATTTCCAACCAGGCCGATCGACAGAGCACGACCTTCTTCTTTGGCCGCCAAGACGCGTTCGAGAGCATCGTCGAGTTCATGGCACAGGCGGTCGCAGTAGCGGGTTTCGACGCGACGTTGGATGCGCGCCTCGTCGACATCGACGCCGAGAAAGGCGGCGCCATTCAACGTTGCGGCAAGTGGTTGAGCGCCGCCCATGCCTCCGAGCCCACCGGTGACGACGAGTCGGCCGGCAAGCGTGCCGCCAAAGTGCTGCCGGGCACACTCGGCAAAGGTCTCGTAGGTGCCTTGCAGAATGCCCTGGGTGCCGATGTAGATCCACGAGCCGGCCGTCATCTGGCCGTACATCGTGAGCCCCATCGCCTCGAGCCGGCGGAACTCATCCCAGTTCGCCCACCGCGGCACGAGATGGGAGTTGGCGATCAAGACCCGCGGTGCCTGGTCGTGGGTGCGGAACACGCCGACTGGCTTGCCACTTTGCACGAGCATTGTCTCGTCGTTCTCGAGTCGCTCGAGGGTCTTGGTGATCGCCTCGAACGATTCCCAGTTGCGTGCCGCCTTGCCCGAGCCGCCGTAGACCACCAGGTCTTCCGGGCGCTCAGCGACCGCCGGGTCGAGGTTGTTCATCAGCATGCGAAGCGCTGCTTCTTGATGCCAACCACGGCAGCTGATCTTGCTGCCGTGCGGCGCTTGGATCGGCGAATATGAAGAGGCCATACGCCGAGTCTACCGATGCACTAGAAGCCCTCGGTGAGGATCGCCAGAATCGTGCGGATCCCGTCTTCGAAGTTGCCCAACCTCAGGTTCTCATTCGGGCTGTGCTGGTTGTTGTCGGGGTTGACGGTCGGAACGCTGACGGCCGGCAAGCCAACCGTGTCGACGAACGGTGAGATCGGAATCGAGCCACCGGCCATGCGCAAGCGAACCGGGGTCTCACCGAACGCACGCTCCATGGCGCTCGTCAGCCACCGGCCGACGGCGCTCTCGAAGGGCGTGCGAAACGCAGCGTAGCTGATCTCGTACTCGAACGAGGCGAGCAACGGGTACCGCCGACGCTCGTCTTCCGTCGGTTCGCCGTGGACGAGGTGGTAGCCCTGGTCCTCGATCCAACGCCGCACCAGACCCATCAAGCGCTCGGCGTCACTCTCGGGAACCAGACGCAAGTCGAGTTCAGCGACCGCGCTCGCTGGGATCACAGTCCGCACTTCGTCGCCGACCCAGGCCGACCGCATGCCGCGCAAGTTGAGCGACGGGTACTGAATCGCCTCCTGGAGCGTCTCGGCGACCTCGTAGGGGGCCGCGACTCCAATCTCTCGAAGCAACTCGTCCTGGGTTTCGGGAACACCCGCGAGCACCGCGCGCGCCGCAGCGTCGATCTCGACGCCGTCGTAGAACCCTGGAATCACCACCCGCCCAGAGGCGTCCTTCCACGAAGCAACCAGAGCCGCAAGGCGCTCTGCTGGATTCGGCGCCCAGTTGCCCCAATGCCCACTGTGCTGCGGCGTGCGCGGCCCGAAGACTCGTAGAGTCACCGTTCCGATGCCGCGCGCCCCAAACGTCAGGGTCGGCCGGTTGCTGGTGTGGCGTGGGCCGTCGAAGATGACCAGGGCATCGGCTGCCAACTCCTGACGGTAACTCTCGACAGCATCGGGCACGTGCGGCGAACCGAGTTCCTCCTCGAAGTCCATGATGACCGCCAGGTCGACAGTGGGCAGAGCCCCTTCGCGCGCGAGCACGTCGAGCGCCGCGAGAAACATCGCCACCGGCCCCTTGGCATCCGAGGCCGAGCGCGCGAAGACGCGCCAGTCAGGATCGCGCTCCTCGCCGTGAGCCCGACTCCAGGGCAACACCTGCCAGTTCCCTCCAACCGCTTCTTGCGCGAGCACTGGCTTCCAGGGGTCTTCCTGCCACCACTCCGTGGCATCGACCGGCTGACCGTCGAGCTGAAGGTAGACGAGGACCCTGTGCTCGGCACCCGGGTGGGCACGCTCCGCCAGCAAGAGCGGCGGCCCGCCTGTTTCGAGGCGGCGCGTCTTGAAACCGCGCGCGCTAAAGGCCACCTCAGACCAGGCGACGTTGTTTTCGATGTGGTCTGTGAAGTGCGCGTCGTTGGGGATCGCCAAGAGTTCGGCGAGCAGGTCCAGGCCGTCGGCCGTCTGCGAACTGGCGAGCTCGATCAGCTGCTCCCGATTCCACTCCTCGCCCAGCGCAGGAACCGGCGCTCCCACAAAGAGAGCGACGGGCGCCAGCGACATCAGTAGAGAGGTCCACCGCTGCATGCTCAGAGTCCTTTCGAAATTGAGCTCGGAACGTAGCGCGTTGCACGCTACCACCGGGAACCGAAGGGCGAACGGCGGAGTCTCACCCGAGGAGTCGAGGTTCACCCGAAGAGGTGCACCATGTCAAAAGAACTGTCCGTCGAGAGGGAAGCCGAACAGACCACACCACCGTCACGGGGAACGGATCCGAACCGCCTCACAGTGGCCGAGCAGCTCCTGCTCGAAGACACCTATGATTCGCGCAACTTGCGCCGTGCACTCGTCGCTGCGGCGGTCGCGCATGCGGTCTTGTTGGTGATGAACTTCCCCAACATCCTGCCCGAACCGATCGTGGAAGCCGAGAAGCCCAAGGTCTACGTCGTCGCGTCCCCGCGCTTCAAGCCGCCTCCACCGAAACCGGAACAACCGCTGCCCAAGCCGGTCACGCGCCGTGTTCCGGTTCCCGATCCCACGCCAGACGATCCCGAGCCGCTGCGCTTCGACGAACCGGTCGAAGTCGAACTCCCCGAGGTCGACCTGGTGTTGGACATGCCAGCGGCGCCTCCGCCGCCCGCCCCTCGGATCCTCACGGTCTCAGGCGAAGTCGAGGCCCCGGTTGGAATCCACCAACCACCACCCATCTACACCGAGATCGCCCGTCGTACCCGCGTCGAGGGTGTCGTCAGATTGCAGGCGGTCATCGACGATCAGGGCCAGGTGAAGAACGTCGAGGTGCTGAAAGGTCTACCGATGGGCCTCACCGAAGAGGCAGTGCGCGCAGTCTCGCAGTGGACGTTCAGCCCAGCGACCCTTCGCGGTCGGCCGGTGTCGGTGTACTACACCCTCGCCGTGACCTTCGAACTGCACTGAAGCCTGCACCCGACGATCAAACTCCACTGGTGCGACGAACGGAGCGCGAGGCTTCTTCGGGGCGAACGGAGGAGCGGCCGCCAGACCCTGAGGGGATTTCTAGAACGTCGACAGCCCGGTTGCCTCCATGAACCGGTAGCGCGTCGCGGCCCACCAGGAATCGTCTTCGAACTCCGAGTAGTCGAGCGTGTAGCTAGCGGCGGAGTCGTTGGTCCACAGTCGCTCGAACCAGGCGGTGACCTCGAGATCGAAGAAGCCACCCCGCTGGCCCCGCACTTCGACATTGGCTTCGAGGTTGTAGTCGGAAACGTTTCGCCGGGTGAGGTTGGATGATCCGAGACTCACCAGAACCTCGTCGCCAGCACGAACGATGGTTGCCTTGGTATGGAACTGTTCACCGTGAGTGTCGTACCAGCGCACTTCGAGGTCACCGTCATCGACCAGCTCGGCAGCCACCGGCCGATTCGGAACGCCGTTCTTCTCGCGACCGAAGGCATCACGATTCGAGTCGAGAATCAACCTCACCCTCGCACCACGTTGGGCGGCAGCCTCGAGCGCGTTGACGACGCCGCGATGTGCCAGATAGAACATCGCCATGTCGATCGAGTCGCCCCTCCTGGTGCTGTTGATGGCCTCCAGGAGGGAGCGCACCACCGCGCCCTCGGTCACCACGCGCATGCGCGTTCCAGCCGCCGCGCCTGTGTCCGTCTCAGGAGGCGTGGGTAGCGCGGCCCACTGCGCTCTGAACCTGCCTTGCGCCGGATCCCAACCAGAGGAGCGCGCAATCGCAAGTTCGCTGGCGAGCTGGTCGAGGACCGCCTCACCAAAGAAGACGAGCCCGACATTCGAGTGACGGCTGGAAGCATCGTGGGGGTTGGCCGAAGTCACCAGGCCAACAGGAGGGAGTTCAAAGCGACCCGCAACGGCGACCTTTCGATGGTTGGCCTTGAAGTTGAGCATGTGCAGGTAGCTGCGTACCGTGGTCTCGTCGCCGGGCTCGAAGGGGTTGGGCACAAAACCACCGCCGCGATCGTTGCCCAGCCAGGAGAAGGCCCAGCGGTAGACGCTCGAGTACAGCGGGTTCGAGTCCCGCAGATCTCCGAGGTCGGTCAGCACGACGTCGATGTCGTTCCTTCGCAACGTCTCCAGGCCATGGTGACCCTCGCTACCGTAGACCTCGTTGATCGGGTCGGTGATCAGGAGGATCGGCAGCTCCGGAGAACGCTGGCGGCGTGCGACCAGCCGATCGATGAGCTCACCGCTCAGTCGCCGATGAACCGACTCGGGATCACCCGCGAAGTCGTTGATCAGGAAGAAGTCGAGCACCAGGAAGGTTTCGGCGGTTTCGATGAGCTCGAAGAGGCGATCGAAGATCTCCTGCTCCAAGACCTCTCCCTTCGCGTACGTAACGTCGGCCAAAAAGTCCAGCTCGCCGGGCCGAACGGGACGCCAGGGGCCTTCGACGTGCGTTCCAGGAGGCATCGGTTTGATGCACTGCGCAACGCCGACGGCGACCGACAGGCCGAGGGCGAGTGCGACCAACCGTCTGAGCCATCGACGCCAGCGGGGGCCAGAACTCCGGCCTCCCGCGGCAGAGATCGCGGTGCCTCTCTCCGTACCGAATCGGTCGGTCATGGACTCGGTCGGCGCGCGAATCGCAGCCGCTCGCGCCAGTAGTGACTCTCGTTGACGGCGGTCTCGACGACGCCCTTCGAACTCGAGGCGTGCAACATCAAGAGCGGTTCCCCTGGACCGGATGACACCAGCCCAACATGGTGCAGCCGCCCGCTGCCGTCAGCAAAGAAGAGCAGGTCGCCTTGCTCGACTTCGTCGAGTGCCACACGTTCGCCAACCCGTGCCTGCTCCTCGGTGCTGCGCGGCAGCCCGCCTCCTGCACGCTGATAGACGTAGCGGGTAAAGCCCGAGCAATCGAAACCTCGAGGGTCGGTGCCGCCGAAGGCATAGGGCGTACCGAGGAGAGACTGCGCGACTCCTACGACCGGGGTGAGCGGCAGCGTCGAGGGCAAACGAGCGGTGCTAGCCGCTGCCCCCTTCCCCGGTGAGCGACTCACCGCCGAGCAGGCGACGACCGCGAAGAGGGCAAACAAGATCAGTGACGCCACGGCGCTGGCCAGCAGCTCGGCAAAGGCACCACGACGCCGCGGCTCAGGCACTGTTTTCACCTCGCTTCGACGCGCCTGAAGCATCGGGACGCCGATGCATCCGGCGCAGCCCTTCACTGGCACTGGTCATGGCAACGACGAGCGCACCGACGACCGGCGCGATCAACAGCACCCCCATGCCGAGCGCCTTCTTCAGTCGGGCGGACCGCTCGACTTCGAAGTAGGCCTCCTCAGGACCCCCCTGCTCGCCCGATCCGGCAGACTCGTCGAACTCAGCCGGCCGAACCTCGCCGTCTGCGAGGTGCCATTCCCCATCGAAGTCGGCAAGCAGAGTCCTCGCCCGTTCCACATCCTCACTACTGACCTGTAGCCGCATGCCGCCGATGACCGGAATCAAGAACCAGTTCATGCTCGCCATCTCCCGATCACAGAGGCTGGCGTCGATGCCTTCCCCACGCAGATAGGCGAGAGCCAGCTCAGCCTGGACTGGATCCTGGAAGCGGGCGATGTTGGTGAAGGTCATGGCAAGAACGCCGGCCTGGCCCCGTTCTACGGAGCGGCGAAGTGAAACGCGTTGAGCTTGTTGCCGTCGAGGTCCCGGAAGTAGCCGGCGTAGAAACCGCCGTCACCGCGTGGCCCAGGGGCACCTTCGTCTTTCCCTCCCAGCTCGAGGGCTTTGGCATGGAGGGCGTTGACCTTCTCGACTGAGTCGACCATAAGGGCGACCATCACGCCATTGCCAACGGTCGCCGCCTGACCGTCAAACGGACGGGTGACCGACATCCCCGTCGAGCCGGGAGCGGTGGTCCAGGCAACGAAGGTGTCCTCTTCTTCCATCATCCGGCCGGCACCAATGACGGCAAACAACTCGTCATAGAAGGCGACCGCGCGCTCGAGATCGTTGGTACCGAGAGTTACGTATCCGACCATTCTTGAAAGCTCCTTGGATTGTTCGTATTCCGCCGCCGGCTCGAGCGTCGCTGATACCCTTTTCGGTAACGCTCCCACGACATTCGTGATTCCCTGTAGTCAAGCGAGAGGCCCCGCGCCTCTTGTTTGCCTACGAACGTTTCGCCTCCAGCCTAGCGCGCCCGAGGCACGCCCGCCCTGGAGCAAGGCCCGGGTGTCGTTTCGAGCGCGAGCACCTCTGGCGCACCACCCGGCGCCCTCACCTAGCAGCACGGAGCCACCCATGAAAATCACCCGCCGCCCTGGCCTCTTGGCTCTTCTGGCGATCCTGGCCACACTGCCCCTCGTGGCCGGCTGTCAAAACGAAACCGGCGCAAGTCCTGACCGCGATGACGCCGCCCGCCCAGCGGTCACCAAACCCGAGAGCCCACACACGACCGCAACCCATCGCTTCACCGAAGTCGCACCCGACGTGTGGTTCGCCGTCGGTACGGGTTCGATCTTCGTCCAGAGCAACGCACTGGTGATCGTCAACGAGAACGATGTGGTGGTGGTCGACTCCCACGTCACGCCGGCTGCCGCGCGGGCGCTTCTGGACTCGATCGAGACGATCACCGAAAAGCCGGTGCGCTACCTCATCAACAGCCACTACCACTTCGATCATGCGCACGGAAACCAGGCGTTCCCAGAGGGCGTGGCGATCGTCGGTCACCGCTACACCCGCCAGAAGCTTCTCGGCGCGGTTCTCGACGAGCCGACATACAAGACCTTCACCGGTGGCATTCCGGGCGCCGTTGAGGCCATGAAAGCGCAGCTCGACGGCCTCGAAGGGTCGGAGCGCTCAGAGCTCGAAGACATGATTCGGGTCCAGGAAGCGCATCTCGAGGCGCTCTCTGAAACCCGTCCGACCCCACCCGACGTCACCATCAGCGAGCACCTCACCATCCACCGCGGTCATCGCAACATCGAGCTGCACTTCCTCGGTCGCGGTCATACGGGCGGCGACATCGTGGTCTATCTGCCGCAAGACGAGATGGTGTTCACCGGCGACCTGCTCCTGCCGTTCCCGTCGTACATGGGCACCGGCTGGGTCAACGAGTGGCCGGAGACCCTCGATCGGGTGCTGGCACTCGACGCCGAGACCTTCCTACCCGGACATGGTGAGCCTTTTAGCGATCGCGCCCCGGTTGAAGCGTTTCAGGCCCTCTTGCGAGAGCTCTGGTCGCAAGCCGAGAACCTGCACGGCCAGGGACTGAGCGCTAAAGAGGCGGCGGAGCAGATCGACCTCGAAGAGCAGTTCTCGGCCTGGAAGGTCAACCCCCTTGGCAGCCTTCCGCCCGAGCAGGTCCTCCAGATCATGACTGTCCAGGTCGCGCGCATCTACGAGCTGCTCGAGAACGACGGCGAAGACCCCCACGACCCGGTGGGTTGACGCCGTCTGGCGCCGTGCGCCTGGATTCGAATCAACGCCCGGGCTGACCACGCCGAGAACCGGGCTGAGACGCCCGGTTCGCGACTTGAAACAAACGCCTCACGACGTCGTCTTAAGAGTCAGAGGCCGCAATCGCGGAGCGGCCCCCGAATTGCCAGAGGTGCTTCTAACCTCGCCGATGAAACCAGGAGAACGGAAATGACCCCAACTCGCAGCTACCAACAGCCTCCACACGGCGTCGTGTCCGCGCCGAATGCCCTCTTTCTGCCGCTCGCCCTCCTCCTGGCCGGCCTGATCGCGCTTCCCGCTCTCGTCCTTGCCCAGCAGGCCGAGGCCGACCCGGCGCTCGAGGCACAGGCAGCTGCGGACTGGAAAGCAGCCGACGAAGCCTTCCGCACCAAGCTCGCCGACGCCGCCGAGCGCGAAGACTGGGATGAATATGGGCGCCTATGGGAAGAGTGGGGCGAACGCTTCGGGCGTGAGATGGAGCGCCGGATGGAGCGGCTCGACTTCAATCACGAGCGCTTCGACGAACTTCACGGCGAAGAGTTCGAGCGCAAGATGGAAGCCTGGGCGCGCGACTTCGAAGACCGTATGGAGAACACCGACTGGGAAGAAATCGGTGAGCATCTGGGCGAGCTCGGAGAAGACTTCGGGAAACACATGGAAGCCTGGGGCGAAGACTTCGGCAAGAACATGGAGGCCTGGGGCGAAGGGTTCGGCGAGCGCATGGGTGCGTGGGGTGAGCACTTCGGAGAGCACTTCGGGGAACACTTCGGAGAGAACTTCGCGCGCCACATGGCCGACGCCTTCGACGAGATCGACACCGACGGCGACGGCGAAATCGACGTCGACCTCGATGTGGTCGACTTCGAGCAGCTCGGCCATGCGATCGAAAGCGCCATCGAGGCTGTCGACTGGGATGAGATCGGCCACCTACTCGGCGACGCATTCGACGGGCTCGACGCCGCCATCGAGGCCGCCGCCGATGCCGCCAGTGAAGCCGCCGCAGCAGCTGCGGAGAGTGTCGACCACGACGGCCGCCTCAAGGAGTAGCCGCGACCCGCAAGGGCAGCCCACATGGGATGCACGGTGCCGGCGGTTGAGTCCGATTGCGCCAGGTCTCGCCCGAATCACCGGCGCTCTACCGACTTCTAGCTGGATGTGGGCAAACCGTGCTCTCGACCTCGCCAGCGTGATCTAGACTCGGGGTTCTCACTTCTGCCCGGCCATAGGGCCATAGGGCGATTCGCTGAATTCCCCGTCGGAGGTCTCTCATGGTTCAGGCGCGAGCGCGCAAGCGGGTCCGTCGTGTCGTTCAATCGGGACGCGTCGCCGTCACCACCAAGGAACACCGTCGGATCGAGGAGTACCGCGACCTATCACTCGGCGGGCTTTTCATCCAGACTCTGATCCCCGAGAGACCGGGCAGCTCGCTGCGCGTCGACCTCAAGCTCATGGGGCTGACTCTGAGCGCCCCGGCACGCGTCTTGTGGACCCAGAGGCAGAGCAGCCGCAACCCCAGCGGCATGGGCGTCGCGTTCGAAAGTCTCAATCCGCAACAGAAGAAGCTGATCTACAAGCAAATCAGCGCCTGGCTCGAGCAGGGTCACAGCCTGGACCCCGGAACCCCGCCGCCGCGCGGTGATGGTGGTGGGCTGGGACAGAGAACCAAGACCGCACGACGCTCACTCCTTTCGCGGATCAGAGGCCGCTAGCAACGCCACGAGCAGTTAGCGAAGTCGGCGACAGCAGGCATCGATTCACTTTTCCAGATCCGCTCCGAGCGCTGGATTCGCTCTGTTGAATCGAACCGTACCTGGCTCATCCCCCGCCGGCTCCATCTTCGCTGTTCGTCCCGTGACAAACATGGTCACGAATCACTCGGCACATCGAGACAGCAACCTGCGTCCCGAAGGTGTCCCTCATCCCAACTCGACAGGTTGCGGCACTGGCATTGCTCTCTCTCCTTGCACATACCCCTAAGACCTGCGAACGAGCTCGCCCGCTGCGGGTTCGCAAAACGACGGGTCTTGAACAAGGAGACATCATGCGAAACCTATCCACCCACTCCATGGCGTGGACGGTGGCACTCGCAGCCCTGCTGCTGAGTGTGGCGTTCACGAGCGCGGGCATCGCCCAGGCGCCGACGGGCAACATCTTTGGCACCGTCACCGACACTGACGGCGAGGCGCTTCCGGGCGTCACCGTTTCGCTCTCGGGAATTGGCGCCGACAAAGACGTCATCACCGACGAGCAGGGACAGTTCCGCTTCTTGGCACTCGATCCGGGCGCCTACACTCTGGCCGCCGAGCTCGACGGTTTTGGTTCGATCGAGTACCCGGGCGTCGATGTGCGCGTCGCGCGCAACACCACGGTACCTCTCGTTCTGCAGTCGGCTGTCGAAGAGACCATCACGGTAACTTCCGAGAGCCCGCTTCTCGACGAGCGCAAGCTCCAACAGGGCACCACGATCACACAGGTCGAGCTCGAAAAGATTCCCACCGCTCGCGACCCGTGGTCAGTCCTCAATCAGACACCGGGCGTGCTGGTTGACCGCGTGAACGTTGGCGGTAGCGAATCCGGCCAGCAGTCTTCCTTCGTTGGCGCCGGCGTGTCCGACGACGAGAACGACTTCATGATGGACGGCGTCCAGGTCACCGACATGTCGGCGATCGGCGCTTCGCCCGGCTACTACGACTTCGACCAGTTCGCCGAGATGCAGTTCTCGACCGGCGGCACAGACGTCACCAAGAACAGCTCGGGCGTTTCGGTCAACCTGGTCACCAAGCGGGGCACCAACGAGTTCCGCGGCTCAGCGCGGTTCAACCTCACCGAGGCTGGTGGCTACTTCGGCGGTGCGCTCAAGCAGTCGCAGCCCGACATCGACCAATTCCTGGACACCGATCAGGACAGCCTCACTGGGGCACAGATCCGCCGCATCGAAGACATCGGCTTCGAAGCCGGTGGTGCGTTGATCACCGATCGCCTCTGGCTGTGGGGTTCCTGGGGTCAGAACGATATCCAGCAGAACGCTGCCAGCGGCACGGCCGACGACACCATCCTCGAGAACTCCTCGATCAAGGCCAACGCTCAGTTGGGCGCCTCCAACTCGGCCGTTGCCTCCTGGAACAACGGCAACAAGCAGAAGTTCGGTCGCGGGGCATCAACCACCCGTCCCGATGAGACCACTTGGAACCAGCGTGGTCCCACCGCCGTCTACCGCTTCGAAGACACCCACATCGTCAACTCAAACCTGTTCGTGACCGGCACGTACTCGATCGTCGACGGTGGCTTCCAGCTCGGCGCCAAGGGTGGCGTTGGTCCTACCGGGCCCAACGTCTGGCGCAGCATCGACAACGTCTGGCACGACAGCTACCTGTCCGGCTTCTCGAGCCGCCCAGGAGACGAGTTCAAGGCCGACGCTTCGTACTTCGTCACCACCGGATCGCTCAACCACGAGCTCAAGGTCGGCGGTCGTTTCCGCAACTTCCAGAGCCGCTCCGAGTTCTCGTGGCCGGGCAACAACACGTTCACCGAGCACCAGGACGACGGCACCGCCGAGCTGGGCACGATGCGCAGCAGTGAGTCGCCCTCCGAGCAGGACTACTTCTCGATCTGGGCGCAGGACACGATGACCACCGGCAACCTGACGGTCAACGTCGGTTTCCGCTACGACCTCCAGGAAGGCGAAAACTCGCCGACCAACGTGCGGGCGAACCCCGTCGTTCCCGACCTCATGCCAGCGATCTCGTTCCCTGGCGAAAAGCCTGACTTCGAGTGGGAGACCATCCTGCCGCGTCTCGGTGCGACCTATGCACTGGGCGAAGACCGGACGACCCTCCTGCGGGCGAGCTTCGCGCAATTCGCTGATCAGCTAGAGACCAGCGACATCACGCACAGCAACCCAACGGGCGACTCTTACATGTACTTCTCGTTCGATCCGGCGACGACGAACTCGGGCGCGTGGACCGGTGAACCACTCACCTTCCTCGATGCTTCGGGTATCGACCGTCTCAACCCGACGGCCCTGTCGAGCCCGAACATGCACGACCCGGGACTTGACGCTCCGATCACCAGCGAACTCCTGCTCGGAATCGAACACGCTGTCGTGCCCGAGTTCGTGATCGGCGCCACGGTCACTGCGCGAAAGGTCGAGGACATCATGGATCAGCGCTTCTTCGTGCGCGATGCGGCCGGCAACGTTCGCACCGAGCGGGCAAGCGACTACATCCTCGAAGACTCGGCGAACATCCCGGAAGCGTTCCGGGGTGGCAACGGCAACATCGTCGGGTCACTCCCCGACGGCACGCCGTTCTCGGTGCAGGCCTTCCAGCTTGCTCCGGGCCTCAGCCGCACCGGTGGCTCTCTCTTGACCAACGGTGACCGCGAACGTGACTACCTCGGTGCTACGTTCAACTTCACCAAGCGTCTGGCCAACCGCTGGATGGCGCGGGGCTACTTCAACTACGGCCAGACCGAGTGGGACGTTCCGGGCTCGTATCAGGCGAACAGCGATCCGAACCGTGAAGGCTACGTCGTCAATGACACCAGCCGAGGTGTCGGCGCAGATGTCGACGGCGAGCTCTACCTGGTTCGCTCGAGCGGCTCGGGCAAGGGAGAGCGCTTCCTGCAGTCGAGCTGGAGTGCCAACCTCAACGGCATGTACCAGATCGCGCCGTCGCAACCGTGGGGCTTCAACGTGTCGGCCAACCTGACCGCACGCGAGGGCTACCCGGTGCCGTACGTGATTCGTTTCTCGGGTGGCGACGGTGTCAATCGCCGACACCTGGTGACGCCGGACCTCGACAACTCGCGTCTCGACGACATCGTGACCACTGACATCCGACTGGAGAAGGAATTCGCACTCAACAGCGCGGTCAACTTCACCTTCGGCATCGACGTGTTCAACCTGTTCAACGAGACCACGGAGATGGCGCGCCAGCGCCAGCTCAACGCGAGCTCGGCGAACAACCTCCAGGACAACATCAGCCCGCGCATTTACCGCCTGGGCGTTCGTCTCGGCTGGAAGTAAGAATTGCGCGTGCTTTTAGCACGCGAATTTTTACCCGTCACCCCGCCATATGCGCCTGCGGCGCATGGCTCGGCCCGAGGGCTTCTGCCCTCGGGCTTTTTGTTGTTGGGGGGGGTTGTGAGAGTTCCTGGCTGCCTTGGTGGCTGGAGGGAACTCTGGGAGACGATCCTTGTGCTTCGCCGGCTCACTTGGATCGAGGGATTCTTGTTGTTGGGCTTCATTAGTAATTGCGCGTGCTTTTAGCACGCGAATTTTTGCCCGTCACCCCGCTATATGCGCCTGCGGCGCATGACTCGGCCCGAGGGCTCCTCGCCCTCGGGCTTTTCTTGTTGTTGGGGGGTCGTGGAAGTTCCTGGCTACCTTGGTGGCTCCTTGTCTCCCGTCTTCTTTCGAGGACGGTGCGCCACCCGCTTGCTGCGATCTGGCTTGTTGGCGCCTGCAGAGGGGCGATGTGGAGGGCACTTCGGGCCTGGCACAGGCGTTGCTCTAAGCGCCCTCAGGTCATCGCGCACGGCGCCCGAACTTCGACCCCGCCCCTCTCCTCCGAAAACGGCACGAGCTGAAACAGAACGGAGCACCTCATGCAGTCCCCTGACTTCGACAGCACCGACCAATCCGTGGCGGCACGCATTCGCGCCACTCAGCGTTCCGATCGACTCACCATTGCGTTTGCAGCGCTGTTGCTCTTCGTGGCTGCAGCTTTGAGTCTCCTGGCGGCTTCGCCCGCCTCGGCTCAAGAGGGTGATCCCGCGGGTAGCTTCGCCGACACGCTCGATGTTCGGGTGGTCAATGTCGAGGCGGTGGTGACGGATAAGCGCGGCGATCGTGTCACCGGTCTTTCGCCCGACAGCTTCGAGCTCCTGGTCGACGGCGTTTCCACACCGATCGAGTTCTTCTCGGAGGTGCGTGGCGGTACGGTCCTGGCGGAGAACGGCGCCTCGCCGTGGGAGATCGCCCCGATCTCGAGCACCCAGGCGCGTGGTACCAGCTACCTGGTCTTCATCGACGACTACTTCTCCATCAAGGTCGATCGCGACAACGTGCTGCGCAATCTCGGTGACCAGCTCGCCTTCCTCGGCCCCGAAGACCGTATGGCGATCGTCGCCTGGAATGGGCATGGGCTCGAGATGCTTACGAGCTGGAGCGCGAGTGAACGCGAACTGCAAAAGGCCATTCGAAGCGCCATGGATCGCCCCAGTCGCGGCCTCGAGCGCATCGCAGAGCGCAACACGGCGCTCTTCGGCTCGCGTCTCGCCAATCGCGGCTATGGCTATGGCTATGGCTACCGCTACGGCTATCGGCTCGCCCACGACGTGAGCCTCCAGTCACGTGCCTACATCTCAGAGCTCAGCGTGCAGGTCGAATCTGCGGTCAACGCCAGTGCGGCGGCTCTGCGGAGCTTCGGGTTCCCGCCCGGGCGCAAGGTCATGATGTTGGTGTCGGGGGGCTGGCCCTTCACACCGGCCGACTTCGTCGCCGGGAACCGCTTCGCGTCGGTGACCAACTACGCCACCTTCGAGCGCGGTGAAGATCTCTACGCTCCCCTCGTCGACACCGCGAACCTGCTCGGCTACACGATCTACCCGGTCGACGCTCCGGGCATGCAAGCTCGAGCGACCAGTGATGTCTCGCGAGACTTCGTACCCGGCACCCGCACCCTCGACTACGAGCGCGAAGACGAGATGCACTACACCTTGCGCCGCCTGGCCTCTGAGACTGGTGGGCTTGCGCTTCTCAACGGTCTCCGCAGTCATGCCCTCGAGAAGATCGCCGGTGACACGCGCTCCTTCTACTGGATCGGCTTCACCGCACCAAGGGCCGAGGACGGCGTTGTGCATGACATCGAGCTCAACGTCCGAGAGCGCGGGCTCCGGGTTCGCACCCGCGAGAACTTCACCGACCTGACGCGCGACCAGGAGGTCGACACCGCCGTCGAGAGTGCGCTTTTGTTCGGTCAACCTCTCGGCTCCGAACTGACCCTCAACCTTGGTCGTGCTGTCAAGAGCGGGTTCGGCAAGATGCACGTACCGCTCACGCTCAGTATTCCTGCTGGCGACCTGACACTCCTGCCAACGGGTGAAGATGAGTACGCTACCGAGCTCGAGATTCGCATTGCCGCACGCGACGACCGCGGCGACATGTCAGAGATTCCACTCGCGACGCTCCGTCTGCGCGGTGACGAGATCCCCGAACCGGGCGAGAACATCGAGTACTCCACTTCGCTCAAGATGCGCCGTGCGGACCATGACGTGATCGTCGCGGTCTACGATCCCAACTCGGGCACCCTTTGGTCCGAGGTCGCGCGGGTTTCCTTCTGAGTCGACCAGACCGAATCCAATACGAGGCGGCCGAGCGGTAACGCTCGGCCGCTTTGCCGTCTGCGAGCGGCGCTATGCTGCCTCCTCTCACCCTAAAGAGGAGACGAGATGAGCGCCAAGATCGGTGACGTGACCGTAACCCCGATTGTCGAGATCGATTGGCCGGTCAAGCCCCACTGGATTCTTCCCGACGCCACGCCCGAGAACACGAAGCCCTATCTCGACTGGCTCGCACCCCACTACGTGACCGACGACGGCCTCCTGCGCCTGGTCGTGCAAGCCCTCTTGGTGGAGTCGCGTGGGCAGAAGATCATCGTCGATACATGCGTCGGCAACGACAAGGACCGCGACAACCCGGCCTGGAACCAACGCGACGGGCCCTTCCTGTCGCTGATTGAAGACGCCGGCTTTCCGCGCGAAGAAATCGACCTCGTCGTCTGCACCCACCTGCATGTCGACCATGTGGGCTGGAACACCATGAAGAGGAACGACGAGTGGGTACCGACGTTCCCCAACGCGCGTTACCTATGGGCGGGCGAAGAGTTCGACTATTGGAGCAAGACGAGAGATGAGATAGGCAGCCAGGTGTTTGGCGACTCCGTCGCTCCGATCTTCGAAGCCGGTCTCGCGCGCTCGGTCGCCAGCGATCACCAGATCACCCCCGAGCTCCGCTTCCTGTCGACCCCAGGACACACCCCCGGCCACTGCGCCGTTGCGATCTCGTCGCGGGGCGAGGAAGCGATCATCACCGGCGACCTCATGCATCACCCGAGCCAGTGCGCCCACCCCGAGTGGGGCTGCACGTTCGACCTGGATCCGAAGCGTGCCCAGGCGACCCGCCGCGACTTCCTCGAGCGCACCGCCGACCGCGACATCGCCGTCATCGGGACGCATTGGGGCGGCGACACCGCCGTTGCGGTGCGGCGCGAGGGAAACCGTTGCCGCGTCGGGAAGCGAAGCTGAAGCACAACACACGACCCTCGAAGGAGCACTTGGAACAATAGATACATTGATATAGAATGAAGTAATTCTGGCCTTTCTGGCCTTTCAGGGTTTCTCTATGCCCTTCGATTCAGTGACTTCCTTCCCGCAGATCGGCTCCCAGGCCGTGCCGAGCCGTGCCGACGAAACGGCCCTTTCCAAGCGCCCAGGACTCGCCGTCACCGCGGTCGCACTCGGCGCGCTGGCGGTGAGCGCGTTTCTGGGCGCCACCATCAACCACCTGGCAGTGACCTCCTTCTTCCTGATTGCCCAGCTCACCGTCGTCTCCATTGTCATCTGGCAGGCCTGTGACCCCTTCGCCGAGGCGGCGCAATGGCTCGGTCACCGCTTGCAGATTCCCGGCTCGGTGCGTGGCGCCACCCTCGACGCCATCGCCAGTTCACTCCCCGAGCTCTTTGCCGGCGTCTTCTTCGTCGTCGTTGCCTTCACCACCCTTGGTGGCGACCGCCAGGCCCTGGCCACGACGATGGGCAACGGCTACGCCGCGGCGCTTGCCACCTGCGCTGGAAGCGCGGTCTACAACATGATCTTGATCCCAGCGTTCTGCGCCCTGGTCATCTCGTCGACCCGCAAGGAACAGCCAACGATCGAGGTGTCGTCGTCGGTCCTCGCACGAGACGGAAGCTGGTTTCTCGGTTGTGAAGTGCTGCTGGTGTGGTTTCTCTTCCAGCCGGCACTGCATTGGTGGATGGCGGTAGCTCTGATCGGCCTGTACACCGGCTACGTTCTGGTCCTCCATCGCGAGACAACGAAGTATCGCGCCGCTCTCGCGGGCGGCGATCAGGAGGTCGCGGGCGAAGAAGCCGACGACATCCCCGGCGAAGCCACTCTGCCCTACGGCCTGGGCGCCGTCCCGTTGACCCTTGCCAGTGCTTGGCTGGTCATTCTTGTGTGCACGGCGGTGGCCGCCGCGGCGTGCTACTGGCTGGTCGAGATCACTCACGCCACGTCGTACGAGTTCGGTATTCCGGCCTTCTTCGTCGCCGTCATTCTCGCCGCCGCAGCTTCGTCGGTGCCCGACACCTTCCTTTCGATCGGCGCCGCCCGTCGAGGCGACGATGACGGCGCAGTCGCCAACGCCTTCGGCTCGAACATCTTCGACATCTGCATCTGTCTGAGCGTTCCGCTGCTGCTCGCAATCGCTCTCAACGGCGGCCAGCCGATCCAACTGACCGAGAACGGCGAACCCCTGGCGGGTCTCCTCGGCATCCGCCTGATGCTGATCACCCTCACCGTGATCACCCTGGCCGTCATGTGGCACAAGCGCAACCTGACGCGCAACAACGCGCTCCTCTTGTGCGCGCTCTACGTTTCATTCGTCGCCTACGCAGTGGCCGGGTCACTTGGACTCGCCGTCTGAACGCCCAGGAGCTCCCTCATGCCACGCGCCACTCTCTACCAACGGTTCAGGTACCGCTTCGACAACTTCATGTCGCGGGGCGGGCGCTCGATCTTCATGTCGCTGACCCTGGTCTTCGTGGTGCTGTTGACCGCGATTTCGATCGTGCGCGGTGTGACCTACCACGTGTCGCCGCCCGAGCAGTCGCAGAACGAGCGCCACTTCTTGCGCAACGTCTATGTGACCTTCCTCGAGATGACCGACCCGGGCAACATGAACCAGGACATCGAGTCGTCGCCGGTGGTGAAGATCTTCGCCGTGGCATCGGGGCTGGCCGGTCTGGTGATGCTGTCGTCGCTGATTGCCTTTATCACCACCAGTCTCGATCAGAAGATGTCAGAGCTGCGCAAGGGCCACTCCAAAGTTCTCGAAGAAGATCACACCCTCATCCTCGGTTGGAACGAGCGCGTGCCTGAGATCCTGCGGGAATTGGTGATGGCCAACGAAAGCGAGCCCGACGCCTGCGCCGTGATTCTCGCCGACCGCGACAAGGAGTGGATGGACGACTACCTGAAGCTCAACCTGCCCGACCGCGCCACCACCCGCATTGTCACGCGCAGCGGCTCGCCGTCGAGCCTGGTCAACCTGGAACTGGTTTCGGTGGACGAGAGCCGGTCGGTGATCGTGCTTGCCGACTGCAATCAGGGTGCGTCCGACACTGACAAGCACGCCAGCGACACCCACGTCGTCAAGACCGTCCTGGCGCTTACTACGGCACGGCGGCCCGACGTTCGGCTCAGCATCGTCGCCGAAGTCTTCGAGAAGAGTCGCCGTGAAATCGTCAAGCGCATCTCTCCGGAGGAAGTCTCGGTCATCGATACCGACGAAATCCTCGCCAAGATGTTGGTTCAAACCTCGCGCAGCGTCGGGCTGTCAGTCGTCTACGGCGAGATTCTCTCCTTTGACGGGTGCGAGATGTACTTCCACCACGCAGATTGGGGACTCGTGACCTTTGGCGAGATCGCCTTCCGTTGGCCGGACGGAATCCCCATGGGTCTTCGACATGCAGACGGTTCGCTGTCCCTCAACCCCGACCCTACCTGCGAGGTCTTGCCGGACGACGATGTGCTCATCCTCGCCGAAGACGACTCGACCGTCGAATACCTCGACGATCCCATCTTCGAGCCGCTGCGGCTTCCACTGAACGGCGCGCGGCGCACTCGCAGGGCCGAACGAACGCTGATTCTCGGCTGGACATCGAAAGTACGACAGGTGATCGAAGAGTTCGCCGACTACGTTCTCGAGGGCAGCCAGATCGACTTGATGCTTCGCCGTCCGGCGCCGGAGGTGCGCTTCGAAGTGCGCTCGCTGGCCAACCAGTTCGACCACCTCGAAGTGAACCTGCTCGATGGCGATCCGCTGACGACCGACGGGTTGCTCGCGGTGGAGCCGTTTCGCTACGAGAACATCATCATCCTCAGTCAGGGAGGCGACGACCAGAACCGCACCGATTCGGAAACGATCGTCATTCTGTTGCTGCTGCGCGCGATCTTCGAGGAACAGCCGAACAGGAACATCGAGACCCGGCTGATCACCGAGATTCTCGACTCCGAGAATCAGTTGCTGGTTCACGACACCGGGGTCAAGGACTTCATCATCTCGAACCGCCTGGTCAGCATGATCCTGGCGCAGCTCAGCGAGGACGACGGAATCGGCGCTGTGTACGACGACCTGTTCGAAGAAGAGGGATCGGAGATCTACCTCAAGCCAGTGGAGTTGTACTTCAGCGAACTGCCCACCGAGGTCACCTACGCCGACATGATTGCGATCGCCCAGAAGCGCAACGAAGTCTGTCTAGGGGTGAAGATCGGTGCACTCGAGACTGATCGAGACAACAACTTCGGGATCAAGCTGATCCCCGAGAAGCACCGCACCTATGACCTGTCCCTCGGAGACTGTCTGGTTGTCCTGGCCGAAGACGAAACCTGAGCACTTCAAGTGCTGTGCGGGCGCGTCCCCGCTTGACCGAACGGGCTATGCTCAGACGTGAGTGAGCAAGAAGAAGCAGCCCCTGTCGGTTGGTTGGCGCGAAGTCGTCGCAATCCCTGAGTGGGGCGTCGGTGGCCTGATCGCAAAGATCGACACCGGCGCTCGCACGAGCGCGATTCATGTTGAGTCGCTGGTCGAGCGAGCGGATGGCGGCCTCGAGTTCGTCGTGCCAACGCCGACCGGAAGGAAAACGGTTCTCGCCGAGCCCGCTCGGATCTCTCGGGTCAAACCCTCGACCGGAGAGATCCAGGAACGATGGGTCGTCGAAACAACCATCGAGATCGGCCCGATGACTCATACGGTCGAGATCAGCCTGTCATCGCGGGCGAAGATGCTCACTCCGATGCTGATTGGGCGACGTGGCCTGAAGCGCGGCGTCGTCGTCAACCCTCATCGACGCTACCTTCACGGCAAGCCACCGAGGGCCAAGCCAGCTGGCTCCAAGAAGAAAAGGAAAAAGAAGAAAGCAACCGAGAGAAGCAAGTGAGAATCGGAATTCTGTCGCGTAACGCGCGCCTCTATTCGACGCGACGCCTGGTCGAGGCCGGACGGGCCCGGGGCCATCGCATGCGCGTCCTCGACACCTTCGACTTTGCAGTTTCGATGGAGGAGGGCTTCCCAGACCTCTACTACCGAGGTAAGCCACTGCCTGCGGTCGATGCGGTGATCCCGAGAATCGGTGCTTCGATCACCTACTTCGGCACCGCGGTCGTTCGCCAGTTCGAACAAATGGAGGTTTTCTGCGCCAACAGCGCGCTCGGGATCGCCAACTCGCGCGACAAGCTGCGCTCCTTGCAGATGCTCTCGAAGTTCGACATCGGTATCCCGCCCACCGAGTTCGTATCGCGGCGCAAGGACGTCCTGCCGGCGATTCGTCGACTCGGCGGCGCGCCGGTGATCATCAAGCTCCTCGAGGGAACGCAGGGCGTCGGCGTCATCCTGGCGGACTCGGAGAAGGTCGCTCAGGCAATCGTGGAGACGCTGCAAAGCACTCGCCAGGATGTCCTGCTTCAGAAGTTCATCGCCGAGAGTCGAGGCACAGACGTCCGGGCGTTCGTCGTCGGCGACCGCGTGGTGGCGGCGATGCGTCGTCGCGCGCAGGGCACAGAGTTCCGCAGCAACGTCCATCGCGGCGGCAAGGCCGAGGCAATCGACCTGCCAGAGAAGTACGAGGAAACCGCCATTCGAGCTGCCCAGGTCCTCGGGCTGCGCGTGGCCGGTGTGGACATGCTGCAGGCCGCCGACGGGCCGCAGGTCGCGGAGGTCAACTCCTCACCGGGCCTGGAGGGCATCGAGAAGGCAACTCGCATCGACGTTGCCGACGCCATCATCCAGTACATGGAAGACCGCATCAAGTTCCCAGAACTCGACATTCGGCAGCGATTGACCGTCAGTCGGGGTTGGGGTGTCGCCGAGCTGCCGATTGGCAAGAACACCGCCTTTGCCGGCAAGAGGCTCGGCGAGTGCGGCTTCGAGGAGGCCGACATCCTGGTTCTCAGCCTCAACCGTGATGGCCGAGTCGTCAACAACCCTTCGGGGAGGCGCGAGCTCAAAGCCGGCGATCGCCTGCTGTGTTTCGGCAAGCTCGAAGAACTCAAGTCGCTCATCCCCGACCGTCGGAAACGCCGGCGACGCAAACCGAAACGCCTGAGGAAGTCAGGCGGTGGCTGAGCGCCCCCTATGCCCGGGCCCTCTTTGCGTTCCGGCCGGTGAGCGCTCGGACCTCGCCCTGGTCGTTTCTGAGCGCTTCAGCGGGTCGCCGGTCGAAATCCCGCTGCACGTCTGGCGCGCCGAGAAGGAAGGCCCGACGGTCCTCGTTTGCGCGGCGGTGCACGGCGATGAGATCAACGGCACGGGCGTCGTCAAGAGCCTGATCACCGAACCACCCTTCGCCCTCGAAGCAGGGAACTTGATCCTGGTTCCGGTGATCAACGTGCCGGGCTTCGAACGCCGCTCGCGATACCTGCCCGACCGGCGGGATCTCAATCGCTCCTTCCCGGGAACCGTCGGCGGCAGTTTGTCGTCGCGCTTCGCTCACCGCATCTTCAACGAGCTGGTCGCCGTTGCGGACTACTGCCTCGACTTTCACACCGCAGCCGTTCAGCGAACGAACTACCCCAACGTTCGCGGCCAGGTCGACAACCCCGAGGTGGCCAGGATTGCGCGCGCCTTCGGTACCGAGCTGATCGTCGCCGGCGCCGGCCCGCGGGGCTCACTGCGCCGGGTGGCAACCGAGAACGGGTGCCCAGGAATCATCCTCGAGGCCGGCGAGGTCTGGAAGATGGAACCCTCGGTCGTCGAGACCGGTCGGCAGGGAGTGCGTAATGTTCTGATCGAGCTCGACATGGTGAAGGGTCGGGCGATCCGACCTCCCTACCAAGCGGTCGTCGACCGGACAACCTGGGTGCGCGCCGACCGTGGCGGCCTGCTCGAGTTCCATATCGCACCGGGGGAAGTCGTTGAAACCGAACAACCGTTGGCCACGACGACCGACCTCCTCGGTCGCCGGCTCAGCACGCTCTTGAGCCCGCAGGCCGGGGTCGTACTCGGTATGACGACGCTGCCAAGCGTCGTGCCGGGCAACCCTGTCTGTCACATCGCCGTACCGAGTGAAGGGATCGGCCCGATTCGAGCCGCCCTTCTGGAGAGCCAGGACGGAAGCCGCGGCACCGACGAAGATCTGCGCGACAAAGTGCGCGACGACCTCGCCACGAGTGTCACCATTTCGGAGCCGGAGCCTTAAGGCTTTGTCGAAGCCGCTTCCCAACGTTCTCGTCCACATCCTCGTCCTGGCACTACTTGCGCTGGCACTGTTCGCGCAGGCACCTGCTGACGCAGAGCTGCAAGAAGTAAGCAGGCCGACCACCACAACGCCGCTGACCTCGGTCTTCGCCGTCATGACGCACAAGGCGGGCTTCGCGTCATCACGCGCCCACAACCACATCATCGTCGCCTCCGACCTCAGCCTGGCGCTCGACTTCGATGCAGCGTACCCCTTAGAGACTTCGATCCGTATGAAGGGGCGGGTCGAGAACCTTCTAGTCGACGAGCCGAAGATCCAGCAACAGCTCGGAAGACGCATGGTCGAGCTCGGCGTGTTCTCCGAGGTTCCCACCGTGATTGACCGTAAGAGCCGCAAGAAGATCGCTCAATCGATGTTGGGTCCCAAACAGCTCGAGGCAGAACTGTTCCCCCATCTCGAAGCTCACCTCCGATCGCTTGAGCCTGCCGAGAAGGCAATCGCTCACGGTGGCGTTCGCTTCGGCTACCACGCAACCGTCGCACTCGAGGTCCACGGCAGAACCCGAGAGAGCATCTTCGACGCACGCCTCGAAAGACACGGCGAACGGGTCGTGCTCGAGGCCATCGGTACGTTCGAGTTCACCGACTTCGCCGTTGAACCGTTCTCCGCGTTCTTCGGCGCGGTCAAGAACGAGAACACCTTCCACGCCTACGCCCGCCTCGAAGTCGCAGCGCCGCCCTGATGCCAGGAGAGGTCGGTCGTCGGGTCAGGTCCTACGCAGCCAGCGGATCGTCCCGGCGATCGCCACGATGAGGCCGAGTGGCTCTAGCAACCAGGTTGCCTCATAGTCAGCGACCACCAGCCTCGTCGTGCGGACATCGAAAGAGGCAGCGCGCATCAAGACGAAGACCAGAACGAGCATCATGCCGACGGTCGCCGGCAGGGTCTCCTTGAGATGGTTGCGCCCGGCCCACAGCACCCAGAGCGCGAAGCCGAGAGTCGCAACCACCACCATGGCAAGAAACGCCACCTGGATCACCGCCCGTTCCTGGTACCAGCCCTGGGCCTGCGACATCTCTCGGCCGAGGCGAGTGAGGGCGAGCTGCAAATCGAGCTGCTTGTTGAGACCCAGGAGCACCGTGACCACCGCAAAGGACGCCCAGACGGGCGCCGGCGAAACACCACTCTGGGAACGCGCGCGGAGAAAGGCTGTTCCGAAAGCCGAGGCGGCAACGAGATAGGCGACGGTCACCATCCACGGGACCAGCCCAGGATCACCGGAATGCTCGAGATATCGGAGTTGGTTCAATGGTCAACGCACGGGAAGCGATCGCGAAAGGACACAGATCCCCTCCGACCCTAGCAACGTCCGCCTGGCCAGTCAGAGGCGGAATTTCCGACCTGGTCACACCGTTACATGAACGATTGAGGCGCCGGCCCCAGAGTCACCGCGACCACAGAGCTGGAGCGACAGAGGGGCGCCATGACGGCCTTTTCCACCCTCGAGACATGCCGAAACGGCGCTCCATCAGCTCGGGTGGTTCTTTTGCCATCCATCCCAAACGACTGGTTTTGTTGAACTATGAACGATCGGGTAGCCGTCAGAAGACCTGGCACGGTCATCGCTTTGAAGCTACTCAATCAGTTCCAGGACTCGAGGCCTCTCGGCCCAGCGGCGTTGGCCTCCCGCCCGAATGATCGTGAGGGTATCGCCAGCCTGTCTTTTGTGAGATCTGCCTTCCAATCACCCATCGCCATAGACGCACCAATCTCTGCACAAGCAAGGCCCCTATGAGCATTCGACGCATCACCCAGACACTTCTCACCGTCGTGGCGCTGGCCGCGGTCGCCTGGTTCGCTCCCGAATCGAGCGACACCCTGGCGGCGCCGATGATGGGCTTTATCCCAGTTGTGGGTGATCTCAGTCGTCGGCTGCGGCGCGCCTACCGCGCCCTCGAAAAGCGAGACACCCGCGGTGCGGTCGGCGAGCTGCGCTATGCCGTGACCTGGCTGCGCGACCGGCGCCACAAGTCGGCCGACCCGGAGAGTGCGATGGCGGTTGCGACGGCGGCCGAGCGTCTCACTGAGCTCTGCACGCTGCTCGAGCGCGGTGGTCGCGTGCAACCCCAGGACCTCCTTGGTGCGATGGAAGCCGCCCACGAAGCAGAAGTCGACGAACTCTGGCCGGGCGTCCCCTCGTCGGTTTGGTTTCCCCTCTCCGATCGCCCGAACGAGCATTTTCGGCTCGCACATTCCCACCTGATCGGTGGCCAGACCAATCGCGCCGCCGCCGAACTGCGCAAAGCCGCGGCGCTCGTCAGGCTCGAGGCGTCACGCGCTCGCCCCAGCGAACGCGACGACCTTCTCGACTGCACTGAGCAGCTGCGCGCCATGGCGTCGAGCATCCGGCGCGCCGACCCAGCCGAGAGCAACCGCATGCGAGCCCTCTTCGGCAAGACCCATCGCGCCCTCGCCCGCCACTGGATCGGCGACATCAACCCCGCCTTGGTCGACGACTGCCTGGACGAGGCGCGTTGCTCGCTCCTGGCCGCCTGCCGTTCGATGCAGTGGGGGTTCCGCTGGTTGTCGCGCGAGGTTCCGCGTTCGGTCGACAGCGCCATCGGCGAAGCATCCGACTGGGCCCGAGAGCTCGAGCGCAAAGAAGCCGAGAGCGAAAAGAAGCCCGACATCGTGCGCGGTCTGCGCCGTGGTCTCCGCTCGCTAGCCGCTTGAACCGAGTCTGGCCAAGGGCCAGACTCGCGTCCGATTCGGCATGGCTTTCCGAGTGTCGCGCCGCCGTCGACCTCTAAGGTTCTGCGGTCTGATCGGGCATCGTCGTGGCGGTCAGGCCGCGAGTGGGACCTCACCCCCCGAAGGAGGCCCTACAGCGCAGCGGCGACCAGCACGATCCCCAGGCCAACCGCCGAGTAGATCGAATAGATCTCGACGAAGAGAAGGCGCTACTCGGCTGAGCCGCTGCTCTGGAGAACCGCTCTCGGTGGACTGGATCTCCCCGCTACAGCCGATCGCCGCAGAACTTGCAGTGTTTGGCGTCGGGGGCATGGCCTGACTTGAGGCAGCTCGGGCAGACCTCGGTTGTCACGCCCTGCTGCTTTGCCTGCGCGAGCTCGACCGAAAAGATGCCGGTCGGGATGATGATCATGCAGTAGCCGAGGACCATGGCGACCGCCGAGAGCGCCTGGCCGAACGGTGTTTCTGGGGCGATGTCGCCGTAGCCAACGGTGGTCACGGTCACGATGGCCCAGTAGATGCCTCGCGGAATGCTCGAGAAGCCCTCGTTGGTTTGACCTTCGACGACATACATCACCGAGCCCATGATCATCACCAGGGTCATGACGACAAACAGGAAGACCGCGATCTTGGCGCGGGTCGCAGCGACCGCCCGCAGAAGAGAGTTCATTTCGGTGACATAGCGGGCCGCCTTGAAGATCCTGAAAATGCGCAACAGGCGTAGGCCTCGGATGACGACCAGGGCGTGCGAGCCGGTGAAGATCAAGCTGAGATAGCTGGGAAGGATCGCCAGAAGATCGATGATTCCGAAGAAGCTCCGGGCGTAGACCGCCGGGCGCTTCACGGCCAGGAGACGTAGAACGTACTCAATCGTAAACAGGACCGTGAAGATCCACTCTGCAACCCGCAACAACAAACCATGCTGCGCCTTGATCGACTCGACGCTCTCCAGTACTACCGCCAGAATGGAAAGCACGATCAACACGAGAAGGGCAACGTCGAAGAACTTGCCCGCCGGTGTCTCGGCCTCGAAGATCACCTCGTAGAGTTCGAGTTTCCAGTCTCGGGTGGCGGTGTGTGGTGCGGGATGATCCATACTTCGGAGCGTATCTCAGCGCTCTTGGAAAGTGCGCCGAAGCCCGACGTAGACTGCGGCTTGTTTCCTTTCCGAAACGGCCCCAACTGTTCACTCGCTGAGCGGCGAGGGTCTTCATCCAGGAGTGCAACTGCCTATGACCTCCACCCACGACTCCCTTTCCGACCCGCGCAACGAGAACGTCCAGATCTGGATGAACGGTGACCTCGTACACCGCGATGAGGCGCGGATCTCGGTGTTTGATTCCGGGTACCTGGTCGGTGACGGCGTCTGGGAAGGCCTGCGCTTGCACGATGGCTACTTCGCCTACCTTGACGAGCATCTCGATCGCCTCTTTCAGGGCGCCGCCGCAATCCATCTCGACATCGGTCTTTCACGAAGCGAACTCACGGCGGCGCTCTACGAGACCGTCCAGGCCAACAACATGACGACCGGCGTGCATGCGCGACTGATGGTGACGCGCGGGGTGAAGAAGACACCGTCGCAGGACCCACGCCTGGTCATTGGACGGCCGAACATCGTGATCATCGCCGAGCACAAGCGCGCCGACCCTGAAACCACCAGGAAGGGCGTGCGTCTCTTCACCTCCACCGTGCGCCGTGGCTCGCCGGACTACCTCGACCCGAGGCTCAACTGCCATTCGAAGCTGCACGAAGTGATCGCACTCGCGCAAGCCATCGAAGCCGGCGGCGACGAGGCGCTGATGCTCGACATCCATGGCTTCGTCGCGACCTGTAACGCCACCAACTTTTTCATCGTCCGGAGCGGCGAAGTGTGGACATCGACTGGCCAGTACTGCATGAATGGCATTACGCGCAGGAAGATCGTCGACGTCTCAGTCGCTGCCGGGATGACAGCCCGGGAGAAGAACTTCTCCTTGACCGACGTGTACGACGCCGACGAGAGTTTCGTTACCGGAACCTTCGGCGGCGTCACGCCAGTCACCGAGATCGACGGTCGCATCATCGGAACCGGCGCAGAAGGCCCCGTCACCACGAGCCTCCGCAAGCTCTACGAGCACGCCATCCACGAACACATCGAGAAGCAGCGCCAAGCAACCCGCTAGCACCCCCACCCAGTCGGGGGGACTTTCCCACCCCAACGAGGGGGCCGCGCCCGCCCGCCCCCGCAGCCAGTCGGGGCCCCCGCACACCGTCGGGGGGACTTTCCCGACCCCAGTCACGGTTCGCGAAACCTCGTAATTCGCCCCGGTTTGGCCTCGCTGCAAGGCTGCGCAGGCGTTCTGCGTCCCATGTCATATGGGAGCAAAACCGAGATACGTACCAACGACCGACAGCGGGCCGGAACCAGTCATGCTGACCGCCCGCATTACCAACGGAACCTTCCTGCTCAAGCCCGACTCTGAGCAGCGATCACACATGAACGGCATCATCGGCCGCGCACAGCGCAAGACCGAGATCCCCATCTACGCCGTCGACTATCAGGTCAACCACCACCATTTCCTGGTCGGTGCACGAGACGCCCAGCAGCTGGCGGACTTCATGTACCGCGTCCAGCAGCAGACGAGCGTCGAGATCCGCATTCGCCATGGCTGGAAGGGCCCGAAATGGGAAACGCCCTACAAACCGTCCTTTATCGGGCGCGACCCTGCCGATACGTCGAAGCGTTTCCGCTACGTCCTGGCGCAGGGCTGTGCGGCGGGCCTGGTGTCTTCACCTCTCAAGTGGCCTGGGGTGACCGTCGCGCGGGCCTTGTGGGAAGGGAAGTTCGAGCTCGAGGGCGAGTGGGTCGACCACACGGCCTACAGCCGGGCCAAGCGTACGAAGGCTGGGCGTCACTTGACGAAGAAGGACTTCACGAAGAAGGAAACGGTGGTGATTTCGAAGCTCCCGGGCCTTGACCACCTGAGTGACGAGGACTACTGCGAGTGGGTGCGCGAGATGATTCGCGGGATCGAACGCGAGACGCGAGCGCGTCATAAACGGGAAGGCACGAAGCCTGCCGGCCAGTGGAAGCTCTTTCGGTTGAGCCCTTTCGGGACTCCCAGGAAAATGGCTCTGGGCCCTTGTCCGCTGGTGATTGCCAGCAATGAGGACGAGCAGCAGCGGTTGCTGGCTGCTTTTGACTGGGTGTGGCGGGCGCACCGGCTGGCGCGGGACCGTCAGCGTGAGGGAGAACTCGACGTGAAGTTCCCAGAGGGGACGTTTCCGAGCCCGCGACCCTTCGAGACGGTCCAGGCACTGAGGGCCGGCCCTTGATTCAGCGCGCTAGCTGAGCCGGCGACAGGGCGCCCAGTCGGCCCGCGGTGGCGCGGGCCTGGCGGAGCTGCGTTTGCGGCTGGCGGAAAGGGGGTAACGGGTGGCTGGCGGGGCGTTCTGAAGGGCGAAACGGGCCTGCGATGGGCTCAGGAGGTGCCGAGGAAGCGAGGTGGCGGCGCCGCCGCCGCCACGGCTTGGGAAAGTCCCCCCGACTGTTTGGGGGGTGGGGTGGGGCGGCGCCGCTGGCCGGGCCGCGGTTATGCGGGGCGGGGTTCAGCCTTCCTCGATCGATTCGTGCAGGCGATCGCGAAGGGCCTTGATCTGGGCGATTGCTTTGCCGTCGAGGACTGCGCGGAAGTCGTCGTCCCAACCCTTGACCACGACCTCGATGGTCAGGGCGTTGGCCAGTTCGCCGAGCGCATCTGCTGACAGTACGCCGACGACCGCCTCGCCTCGCCGTTTGTTGGGCTCGGTGTCGTGGCGCACAATGCGCAGCTCGCGTTTTGGGTGATTGTCGGCCTGGACCCAGAAAGTGTGCGGCACGATCGCCTCGCCGCGCATCGAGATCCAGAGCACTGCGACCAGACCGGCGCCGCGCTCTTCGACAATGCGCAGCTCGCCTCGACGTGCTTTACCACGCGGGGCGTCTTCGCTGAGTTTGAGACCACCAGTGGCGGTTGCCGTGGCCCTGGGCCGACGGTTGCGCAGCAGGGAGCGAACGAGGTCGTAGAGATCAACGCCGAGAACCTGCGCTTCTGCAGGACCTGGGAGCGCCAGTTGCGGCGGAACTCCGAAGAGTAGGGCCACAGTAACCGCCATGGCCGGCCGAAGACGGGACCGAGCGTCGGGGCTCACAGCGGTTCCCCCAGCAGGTAGCTCTCGAGACCCAAGGCGCGGGCTTCACTGTCACCGCTCTCGGTATCTCGACTGGCGGCTACAGCATCAGCGTGGATCATATGTTCGCCGAAGCAGAGCGCATCGAGCACCGCCGCAGATCGCAGGTGCCAGCTCGCCCAGGTCAGAGGTGAGTCTCCGTTCGCGTCGCGGGCATCGACCTTCGCACCCGCCGCGATCAGTTTCCGAATCGAGCGCAAACTACCGAAGGCGGCTGCCCGGTGAAGTGGCATCTCACCACGGGTTCGCACATCACGCATGAACGACCCTGTCTCTGCGCCGGCTCTAGTCCTCACGTTCACCTCGGCACCGTGCGACAGCAACACGTCGACGACTCGGTCGGAGCGCCCGTTCGCACGCTTGGTGAACGCAGCGTGCAGCGGCCGCTCGAGGGTCTCTGGCTGTGAATGATTGACATCGGCACCTGCCTCGACCAGAAACTGCACCAGGCGCCAATGCCCATGGAAGACAGCACCGTTGAGATCGAGGTTCTCTCCTAGCGACGCCAACGACTCTCCGCTGTCCACTAGAGCGCGCACCGCGCTCACGTCGCCGTAGTAGGCACACCAACGGATGACCGGAGTCCCGTTTCCATCGCGAACCGCGGAAGAACCACCATCGGCCAGCAATGAGAAGACCAGATCGGTGCGGCCCGCGGCGATGCGTTCGATGTACTTGGGAACTTGCATGAGATGCTCCTGCCCTCGTGAACCGTCGGTTTTGACTATTCTTCCATCTGTCGCATCCCTCAGCGGTCGCGCCGCCACCGTGCGCCCGCGCGAGAACTGACCCCAACACCCTCATGGCCACATCACCCGACATCACCACCGCGGCCCTCGAGTCGCGCGCCTGGCCCTTCGCCGAAGCCCAGAAAGTCGTTGAACGCCTGGCGGGCACGACGCCTGAATACGCACTCTTCGAGACCGGCTACGGGCCCTCCGGCTTGCCGCACCTGGGGACTTTCGGTGAGGTTGCCCGCACCACCATGGTGTTACGCGCCTTCGAACTGCTCAGCGACATCCCGGCGCGCATGATCTGTTTCTCGGATGACATGGACGGCCTGCGCAAAGTCCCCGACAACATCCCCAACGCATTGGAGATGGCGCCGCACCTGGGCAAGCCGTTGACGGAGGTCCCCGACCCCTTTGGCACCCACGAGAGCTTCGGTGCGCACAACAACGCGCGCCTGCGTTCCTTCCTCGATCAGTTCGGTTTCGAGTACGAGTTCTACTCGTCGACGGAGTGCTACAAGAGTGGCCGTTTTGACGACGCACTGCGCACCGTGCTCAGAAACTACGACCGCATCCTGAAGGTCATCCTGCCGACACTGGGTGAGGAGCGCCGCAAGACCTATTCGCCGTTTCTTCCTGTTTGCCCCAAGACGGGCATCGTGCTCCAGGTGCCGATGCTCGAGGTGGACGCTGATGCCGCAACAGTCACCTTCGAGGACTCCGAAGGCGAGCGCCAGACGGTCTCGGTCACCGGGGGCAACGTCAAGTGCCAGTGGAAGGTCGACTGGGGGATGCGCTGGCACGCCCTCGGTGTCGACTATGAAATGTCTGGCAAGGACCTGATGGAGTCGGTGAAGCTGTCGAGCACCATCTGTCGCATCCTCGGCAGCAAGCCGCCAGAAGGCTTTACCTACGAACTGTTCCTCGACGAGAACGGCGAGAAGATCTCAAAGTCGAAGGGCAACGGCCTGACGATCGAAGAGTGGCTGCGCTACGGCACTCCCGAGAGCCTGTCGCTCTACATGTTCCAGAGCCCGCGCAAGGCCAAGAAGCTCTCCTTCGACGTTATCCCTCGCACGATGGACGACTATCGCACCTGGGTGCGCAAGTACCACGAGCAGGAGCAGGTCGACCGGTTCAAGAACCCGGCGTTTCATATCCACGGCGGCGATCCGTCGGCCGAGGACATGCCGATCGAGTTCTCGATTCTTCTCAATCTGGTAGCCGGAGCCCATGTCGAAGAAAAGGACGCGCTGTGGGGGTTCGTCTCCCGCTACCTGCCCGACGCATCGCCGGAAACGCACCCGACACTCGACCGAATGCTCGATCACGCGCTGCACTACTACCGCGACTTCATCCTGCCCAACCAACAGTTCCGCCCCGCCACCGACACCGAAGCCGAAGCGATGCGTGAGCTGGCAGTTGAGCTCGCGAAGATCCCGGAGGGTGTCGAGCCCGAGCAGTACCAGACCGTCGTCTATGAGGTCGGCAAGCGCTATCCCTTCGATTCGCTGCGCGACTGGTTCTCCGCCCTCTACCAGGTGCTCCTCGGTCAGAAACAAGGTCCACGCATGGGCAGCTTCATCGCGGTTTATGGGCGCGACGAGACGATCGCGCTGATTGCAGAGAAGGTCGGCGAGGCCTAGCGACCCGGGCATCCGACGCACCTTCGGCTCGCTCCGAGAAGGGCCACAGCCACCCAACGCCCAACACCGTCGACCGAAGAGGCGCGGTATCGTCGGCGAATGAGCGACTCAGCCGCCACACTCTGCCTCCGCCCCGCCGAAGCGTCTGACACGGCCCTCGTCCTCCGGTTCATTCGCGAACTGGCGGAGTACGAAAAGCTGCTCGACGAGGTGGTGGCAACCGAGGAGATGATCCGTGAGGCGCTCTTCGGCGACCACCCGACCATTGAGGTGACGATCGCTCTATGGCAAGGCGAACCGGCGGGCTTCGCGCTCTACTTCCACAACTTCTCGACTGTCCTGGGCAGGCACGGCATCTACCTGGAAGACCTCTTCGTTCGGCCAGCGTTTCGGGGCCGGGGAATCGGCAAGGCGCTACTGGCGCATCTGGCACGCCTGGCGGTCGAACGCGGCTGCGGACGCCTGGAATGGGCGGTGCTCGACTGGAACGAACCGGCGATTGGTTTCTATCAGTCGATTGGCGCCCGCACGGTCGACGAATGGACGGCCTTCCGCCTGAGCGGCAAGGCACTCTCCGAACTCGCCGCAGAGCACCTCGCATGAGCGAAGCGCCCTACGTCCGCTACATGGAACGAACCCGCGATTGGTATCGCGCCCTCGGCTACCAGGTGGACTACCGCTGGGCCGAGCGGCACGCACCGGAACTCACACGGCTTGCCCAGCCGCTCGCCGACACCGTCGTCGCCCTCGTCACCACGGCCAGCCTCGCAGCGCCCGAAGGCTGGAGTGAGGGGCGCCCGAGCCTCGGGAAGCGGGTATGGTCGATTCCCCTCGACCGACTCCCCGAGAACCTCTTTACCGACGACACCAGCTGGGCGAAAGAATCGACCCACACGGACGATCGCGAGTCGTACCTGCCGCTCGCCCACCTGGAGCGCGCCGCCCTCGAGAACCGCATCGGTTCGCTCGCCCCGCGGGTCCATGGCCTCCCCACCGAATACTCACATCGCGCAACCGAAGAACGCGACGCCCCCGAACTCCTCCTTCGCCTGCGAAGAGACGGAGCACAAGCCGCCCTCTTCGTGCCACTGTGACCGGTTTGCCACCAGACCGTGAGTCTGGCCGCCAGGTACCTGGAAGAACGGGGCATCGCAACGGTAGTAGCGAGCTCTGCTCGAGACATCACGGAGCACTGTGGAGCGCCGCGGGTCCTGTTCACCAATCACCCGTTGGGTAACCCCATCGGCAGTCCCTGGGATCGGGCCACGCAGAGGGAAAACACCCAGCGTGCGCTCTCGCTGCTCGAGTCTGCGGTCTCCCCCGGGGAGACTGTGCTCTCGCCGACTGAATGGCAGGGGAAAGCCAGCTGGCAGCAGGCGTACATGAGCCTCGACGGCGAGGACCCAGAAGAACTGCTCGAGCGCGGACGAGCCCGGCGGCGTTTGCGAGACGAGGCCAACGGCCGCACGCGATGATCCCCGAGAGCCCAGCGATCCCCGTCAGAACGAAGCTGTCCGCTGCCGAAGTGGCCTGGTTCAGCGCCCTGTGCTCAGACGACTACGAGTTCCTCGGGGTCCCTGATGGCAGACTGCGTAGCTCCTTCGCGCATTGCGCAGCGATCGTGCGTTCCGCCGACCGGCTTGGTTACGACAACATCCTCCTGCCGAGCAGCTATCAGGTCGGCCAGGACCCACTCGTTTTTGCAGGCGCAGTCGCTCCGATGACCGAGCAGCTCTCCCTTCTGGCGGCAGTTCGTTGTGGTGAGGTGCACCCGCCCATGCTGGCGCGCGCGATTTCCACGCTCGACCATCTCCTCGAGGGTCGGCTGACGCTCAACATCATCTCTTCCGACCTTCCGGGGGAAACGCTCGCGTCCGAAGCACGCTATCGCCGCTCGGCCGAAGTGATCGAGATTCTCCACCAGGCCTGGACCGCCGGGGCGATCGAGTTCCACGGTGAGTTCTACGACCTCGAGTTACCGACGACTGCACCGGTCGCGCCCTTCCAGCAGAACGGCGGTCCGCTCCTCTACTTCGGTGGCTACTCTGAAGCGGCGCGGGCCCTCTGTGCAAAACACTGCGACGTCTACCTCATGTGGCCCGATACCGAAGGCGGACTGGGCGCAACCATGCAGGACCTGGCCGAGCGCGCAGCAAAGTACGATCGCCAGCTCGACTTCGGACTGCGAATTCACGTCATTGTGCGCGAGACCGACGAAGCAGCGCGCCGGGCGGCAGATCGGCTGGTGTCGCGACTGGACGCCGAAGAAGGGTTGGCGATCAAGCAGCGCGCGCAAGACGGTGCTTCTGCCGGGGTGCTCCGCCAAGACGAACTGCGCAAGAAGAGCGACGACGATTGGATCGAGCCCGAAGTGTGGAGCGGCATCGGTCGTGCGCGATCCGGCTGTGCAAGTGCCATTGTCGGTGACCCCGACACCGTGGCGCGCAAGCTCGAGCGCTACCTCGACCTGGGCATCCGCGCCTTCATCTTCTCCGGCTACCCCCACCTCGAAGAGTGCGAACTGTTCGCGCGCTATGTCCTCCCGAGGATTCCGCGCCTACGCCTCTCTGAGGTTCAGGGAAGGCGGCCCTCGAGCCCTCCTGAGACGCCCCTTACAACCGCCACGAGGCGCTAGCCTTCAGAAGGTACCAATGAGAAGAATTGCTCTTCACCGTAGCCAGACCGACTCTGGCGCCGAGCTATCACTTCCCGCCGTGACCTACGGCTGCTGGCGCCTGGCCGACGACCCCGCCGGAACAGAACCGGCGATCGTGCAGAAGAAGGTCGAGACCTGCCTCGAGCACGGCATCAGCGCCTTCGACCACGCCGACATCTACGGCGACTACCGGTGCGAGGCACTCTTCGGAGACCTCCTCGCGCAGCAACCACAGCTCCGCGAACAGATCCAGTTGATCAGCAAGACCGACATCGCACTCGTCTCGGCGTCGCGCCCCGAACATCGGGTCAAGCACTACGACACCTCGGCGCGGCACATCGAAGAGTCGGTCGAGCGCTCGCTCAGAAACCTTCGAGCCGAAACCCTGGACCTCCTCCTGCTGCACCGGCCCGACCCCCTGATGGACGCCGACGAGACGGCCCATGCCCTGCAGGCACTCTTCGAGAGCGGCAAGGTCACCCACTTCGGGGTCTCCAACTTCCCCTCGTCACAGTTCGAGCTCCTTCAGGCCCGCCTGGACCTGCCGCTGGTCACGAACCAGATCGAGCTGTCACTCCTCGAACACGCAGCATGCACGAACGGCACCCTCGACTTCCTGGCGCAACACCGCATTGCACCGATGGCCTGGTCCCCTCTTGGCGGTGGACGCTTGTTTACGGGCTCCAGCGACCGAATACGCGGCGTACGTTCGGTGCTCGACGCCCTGGCAGTGGAACGCGAGCTCGAGGTCTCCGACCGCTCGCGCATGCAACTCGCCCTGGCGTGGATCCTGCGCCTTCCTTCGCAGCCGATCGTGGTCATTGGAACCAACAAATCGCAACGCATCGCCGCCTCGGCTGAGGCTTCCGAGATCGAACTCAGTCGCCAGGAGTGGTTCCGGCTCTACGAAGCTGCTCTAGGCCAGGAAGTTCCGTGACTGGCAGATGACGGTTCCAGGCACTTCCTTCCAACAACCGGAAGTGGGCTAGATGCTTCAAACCCTCGATCTGGTCGTCTTCTTCGCCGCTCTCGCTGCGGTGATGGGGATCGGCCTGTGGGCGGCCCGCAACGAAGACACGAGTGAGGATTTTTTCCTCGCCGGCCGCACCATTCGTTGGTGGGGTGTGGCCGGTTCGGTCTTTGGCTCGAACGTCAGCGCCAACCACCTTGTGGGAATGCTCGGCATTGGCTTCTCGATCGGTTTCGCCCAAAGCCATTTCGAACTCGGCGCCATTGCCGCCTTGATGCTCCTGGCCTACGGCTTCCTACCGGTCTACCGCAAACTCGGGGTCTACACCCTGTCGAGCTACCTCGGCCAGCGCTACGACGGTCGAAGTCAAACGCTCTATGCGCTCATTCTCCTGGTGGTTGCAGTCGTTCAGCTGACGGCCGGCTTCTACATCGGCTCGCGCTCACTCGGGCTCCTGCTCTCGGGCACCGTGCTCGAGCTGAGCTACGCCGTCGGAGTCGTCGCGCTGGTCATCGTGACCGCGACCTACACGGTCGTCGGCGGGCTCAAAGCTGTCATCTACACCGATGTCATGCAGTCGATTCTGCTCTTGTTTGCCGGGGTCGGGATTGCGATCCTGACCTTCCAACAGCCGGAAGTGGGTGGCTGGCTGGGCATGATGGCGCACGACGGTGCCCGCCAGGTCGCTGAGCAGAAGATGCACCTCTACCTGCCGAGCTCGCACCCCGACTTGCCGTGGTCGGGAACGCTCTCGGGGCTTCTGCTCTTGCACTGCTTCTACTGGTCGACCAACCAGACCATCGTGCAGCGCACCCTCGCTGCACACTCGGACCGCGACGCGCGCCTGGGCATTATCGTCGCCGGCTTTCTGAAGCTGCTCATTCCGTTCTTTGCGATCGCCGGCGGTGTGGCGGCGGCGCAGCTTTTCGAGATCCGCTTTCCCGATCGTCTGATCGACCCCGACGCGGCGACCCCAGAGCTCATTCGAACGGTCGTCCCGGCCGGTTACGGATTGGTAGGCATCGTGATGGCAGGGCTGTTGGGTGCCATTCTGTCGTCGATCGACTCGCTGGTGAACTCGGCCTCGACGCTTTTCACCTTCGACATCTACAAACGCTTTGTGAAACCCGAGGCGGACGACAAGGAGTGTCTCCTGGTGGGCAAAGTGGTGCTCACCGTTCTTCTGCTCGTGTCGGCGACCCTCGCGCTCCTGACCTATGACCCCACCGGTGGCGGCAACTTCTTCCTGCGGGTTTCGAGTCAGGCCGGCCATTTCACCCCCGGCCTGGTAACCGCCTTCGCGCTCGGCATGTTCTGGCGCGGCGCCAAGGCAAGGGGGGCCGCGGTTTCGATTGTGCTCGCACCCGTCTTTTCCTGGGGCATCGTTGCCGCCCACCATGCCTGGTTCGGCACCGTGCCCTGGATCGCCTCGTTGCTCGGTAGTGACCTGAACTTCCTGCACCGCGTCCTGGCCACGGTGCTCTTTGCTGCCCTGGTTCACATCCTGGTGAGTCGCCTTTCTCCGAGCAGCAGCGATAGCGCGGTTGGCGAACGGTTCACCTTCTTCGCTCTCTCGGGTGCCGACCCTGTCCAGTTCAGCCGGCTCCTGGGAGTCCTCGTTGGGCTCGCGATCGCCTGGCTGGTACTCGGCATCACCGTCGATCGCGGCATGGTCTCGAACAGTTTCGCTGCTCTGGTCGCTGCCGCCACCGCCTGGATACCTTTCGCGCCCTATCTCGTTGGCCGGTCCCTTCGCGACGACCGTTGGTGGGCGGCCACCCTCTGTAGCGCCACCATGGCCATCATGTTCTTCTTTTTCTAGCGCTGCGGACTGCCGCGTCTTCGAGTAGCTCCGACATCTCGACCGGGCGACCCAACTCGATCGATCGATGGGCCGCGCAACCAATCGCCACCGCCTGCGTCCCGTCTGCAACGCCGACTTCGACCGGCCCGTCGCCTGCGATTGCCATGAGGAAAGCGCGGTGCTGCCAGTAGGTCGCACCATGGTGGTGACCGGCGGCGAGTAGCCGTTCGTCGATGTCGATCGTCTCGCTCGTCACCCGATCCGGCCGCATGCCAACGAACCCATGTTTGTCCGTCGCTTGCATCGCGAGATCACGCCGGCCAATACGAACCGTCGAATCCGGTAGCAGGCACTCGAGTTTGCCGGCATCTCCGGTGACCGAGATCTCCTGTTCGTGAAGTGAGGCTTCGGCGAACATACAGAGGTCGAGTGACGCGCGGATGCCTCCGTCGAAATCGACGACGACAAACGCGTTGTCGAGAATGTCGGGCACCTCGCCGTCGTAGCGCTCGTCGAGATGGTTGACATCTTGCGCACCACTGGCGTAGACCCGCTGAGGTGCCGCTCCCGTGATGCGAGCCATCAAATCGAAGAAGTGGCAGCATTTCTCCACCAGCGTTCCGCCGGTGTTGCGATTGAAGCGGTTCCAGTCACCGACTTTGGGAAGAAACGGAAAGCGGTGCTCACGGATCGCCACCATGCGCACTCGTCCTACCGTGCCGGCGTCGACTTCTTGGATGAGCCGCGCCACCGGTGGCATGTAGCGGTACTCCATACCGATCCACACCACCCCGTCATGGCTCGCTGCCTTTTCTTCGACCACCCGACAATCAGCCAGGGTCGTACACATCGGCTTCTCTACCAGCAGATGGAGCCCACTCCCCCACAACCCGTCCAGAACCTCGGCATGGGTGTGGTTTGGCGAGGCGATCACCACAGCATCGACCAGACCGGAGCGCGCCAGCTCGAGGTGATCCTCGAAAGAAACGGGCTCGGCCGTTGGGTTGAGTGACAGGTGCAGGTCTTCCGCCCACTTCCGCGACCGTGGATGCGGGTCGCAAATCGCGGTGACCTCGGCGCCAGGGAGCAGCGCGATGTTGCGCATGTGCTCGAGGCCCATGAGACCCGTTCCAACGATGCCGTAGCGTGTAGTCATTGCCAGTGAGGTGCCCCGGTCTGTCGGGTTGGTTGCGAGGATTCCGTCGGAAGGGTATCGCTCCTTCCGCGCCGAAAACCGATCTGGCTACCAAGGGCCGATCGACCTGCAAGTCCCTACAAACGCGACTCGACGTACTCGAGGCTCGCTTTCGCCCGCGGATCGTCGGGTGCAAGAGCAACCAGTTGGGTAAAAACCTCCTTGGCCTCACGCCAGCGCTCCTGACTCGCAAGCAGCACTCCGAGATCGGCGAGTGCAGGCAGGTAGCGGGCGTCGCGCGCGAGAACGCTGCGGAGCCCTTCTTCGGCGACGTCGAGATCGCGCCGCCCCATGTAGACGGTGGCGAGTTGGTAGAGGAGCTCGATGTTGGCCTCGTCTCTCGCCAGGTTGTCGCGAGCGCTCTCGAGTGCCTCGTCCATTCTCTCGAGGGCCAGGTAGGTGCTGGTGCGAAGTGCCCGCATCGACAGATCGCTCGGGTCAGCCTCGATGGCTAGCGGAACGAAGGTCGCCGCCTCGTCGAGGCGCCCGAGGTCAAACGACAGGCGTGCCAGGGCTCTCGTGTACAGGCCGGAGCCGCCGGAGATAGCGAACGCACGACGGTAGGCCTCGTAGGCTGGCTCGGGCTGGCCCGATTCTTCGTAGGCCACGGCGAGGAACTGCCAGGCGTCGAGCAGTCGCGGATGGCGGTTGACGGTTCGCGCCAGAAGTTGCACGGCGTCCTGCGCCCTTCCCAGCCGCAGACTGTCGATGCCTCGCTGCAGGGTCGCAAGTGACTCGATCTCCTGACGCGGGTCGGGCAGGTCGGTCGCTGGCAAAGTGGCTTCGCTGCTCAAGTAGCCGAGCGACAAGAGCGCCTCGCGATCTTCCTCTTCTGCGGCGCTGCTATCTCTAGCCTGGGGCGGCTCGATCGAGGCCTCCGCCAGGGCAGCTCGCAGAGGCTCTGCTCGCTGCCCACCGAGGTCGTTCTGCTCGCCCGGATCTACTGCGAGGTCGAAGAGCTCACCGTAGGCACCTTCGATCCAATGGAGGTCACCCTCGATTACCGAGGTCAGTCCATGCCATCCCAGGCGCAGCTGCGGATAGAACGTCTCGGCGAAGATCGGGCGCTGGGGATGTTCCGCGAGCTCGAGAAGAGTCGGCGCCGGGTTGCCGAGAGGGGCAGCACCGCCAGGGGCCACGAGTGCGAGCAAGGTCCCAGGCACGTCGCTCAGTTGAGCAGGCTCGGTCACCGACTGGCCTCTGCGCTCGGCGCCCGGCAACTTGACGATCAGCGGAACCTGAAGAGCCTCGCGGTGCAGCAGGATGCCGTGTTGGTCCTCGCCATGCTCGCCGAGACCTTCCCCGTGATCCGAGAGTAGAACGACGATCGCCTCGTCGTAACGCTCGAGACGACGCAGCTCTGCCAAGAGCTCGCCCACCAGGGCATCGACCGCTGCGATCTCGCCGTCATAAGGGTGTGCGACCTGATCAAAAGGAGGAGGCGGCTCATACGGCGCGTGCGGCTCGTAGAAATGCACCATCAAAAAGAACGGCTCTTCGCCGAAACCGTTCAGTAACTCTCTGGCGCCCTCCAGCACCTCGCGACCATCGCGCTGGGTTTCAGCAGCGGTCGCACGCACGAGCTGCTCGATCTCGTCGTCGTAGAACTCGAAGCCCTGAGCGATTCCTGTCGCACGCCGCATGACGAAACTCGAAACCACCGCCGCCGTCCGGTAGCCCTCGGCCACCAGACGCTCAGCAAACGTCTCTATGTCTTCCGCCAGGCGAAAGCCCGAGTTGTCTCGCACCCCGTGTTGATGCGGCAGGAGGCCAGTCAAGAGCGACGCATGGGCCGGCAGAGTGAGTGGAATCGGGCTGTAGGCGCGCTCGAACAGCAGACTGTCGGCGCGCAATCGATCGATGGCCGGCGTGGCGACGCCATCGTAACCATAGACCGGCAGATGGTCGGAGCGCAGGGTATCGATTGAGATCAGGAGAATCGGCGGCTTTGTCCCAGCCACAGCCTCCGACCCGGGACTCTCCTGCGGCTCAGCTCCCTGACAGGTCAGTAGAAGGAAGCCGGCGCCGGCCGCCAGGAGAGCGTGTTGCCGTTTCGATGTCCACACGCTGTTCATCAGCCTAAGTCTGCCGAAACGATCGAAACGAACGGCCCGACGGTACACGGCCCTGGGACGAGTCGCTGACTGCGATTGCACCGATCTCGAGCCCTTGATGTGAAACAAACGCCGTTTCGAGGCGTCCAGCACCTTGATCCCGTAAATCCGAGAGAGGAAGGTCCATGAACGACCTCAAGTTCGCACTGCGTTCTCTGCGGCGTGCGCCCGGCGTCACGCTCATTCTGCTGCTCACCCTGGCCCTCGGCATCGGCGCCACCGGCGCCATCTGGAGCGTCATCGACGGCGTGATTCTCGAGCCGCTCCCCTATGAAGATCCCGAAGAGCTCGCGATGCTCTACTCCGAATTCCCCACTATGGACTTCGAGCGGTTCTGGATTTCACCGCCCGAGTTCATGGAATACGAAGAATGGACGCAGGCCTTCGAAGCCATTGCCGGCTACCGTGGTTTTGAGGTCTCTCTGGTCGGAAAAGATGAGCCGATGCGAGTGCGCGGGATGATGGCCACGGCCAGCCTCTTCGACGTCATCGGCACCAACCCGCAGATCGGGCGCCCGTTCAGTGCCGAAGAGGACAACCCCGACGGCGAACGAGTCGCGGTTATCGCCTACGAGCTCTGGCAACGCACCTTCGGAGGTGACGAAAGTGTGCTCGGCGAGGTCGTCGACATCGACGGCAATCCCACGACGATCATCGGCGTCATGCCCCGCGGGTTCGATCTCGACGACACCAAGCCGCAGGTATGGGTCCCGATGGGGCTCGATCGTTCGAACCGCTCGAACCGCGGTAGTCACTACCTGCGCGTTATCGGGCGTTTGAGCGATGGCACGAGTCTCGAAGCAGCGCGCACCGAAGCACAGTCGCTGGTCGAAGGCTGGGATGAACTCTCCCCGAACGACCATAACCCCGATCCTGAGTTTCACCCTTTTCGCATCGAACCACTCAAGCAGGAGATCGTGGGGGATACGCAGCCGGCGCTGATGGCGCTACTCGGCGCGGTGTCTTTCGTTCTCCTGATCGCCTGCGCCAATGTCGCCAATCTCCTGCTGGCCCGCTCCGAAGAGCGCCAACAGGAAATGGCAGTACGGGCCGCGATGGGCGCGTCGCGCTGGCGCCTGGTGCGCCAGGTGCTGACTGAGAGCGTGCTGTTATCGGTAGTTGGTGGAGTGCTCGGTGTGGTGCTCGCCCACCAGGGTCTCAAGCTGCTCCTCGGAATCAGTCCGGAGGCGCTACCTCGCGCCAGCGCGGTGGAGCTCGACGGAACCGTCTTACTGTTCTCGGCCTTGGTCGCGGTCCTGGCGGGGGTTCTCTTTGGCATCGCACCGGCTCTCCAACTCAGCAGCCGACGGCTCGGAGCAGCTGTGCGTGAAGGTGGCAGACGTGCGACTGCCGGCGTTGCCGGGCGTGGTTTGCGTCGTGCGCTGGTCGTGGTCGAAATCGCGCTCGCCCTGGCACTCGTCGTCGGAGCCGGCTTGATGCTGCGCAGCTTCCAGTCTCTCTTGGAAGTGCACCCAGGCTTTGCGAGCTCTAACCTGATGTCCTTCGCCGTCGAGTTGCCCGACAGCCGCTACCCCGAGGCCGACGACCAGACGACCTTCATGACCCGATTGACCGAAACACTCGCTGGCACTCCTGGCATCACCGCGGTGGCAGCCAGCGACGAGATTCCGCCGGTCGCGACCCTGAACGCAAACGACACGGAGTTCGAAGGCATCGAACGTACACCGGACGGTCCGCCGCACAACACCGACTACTGGTGGACGGTTACCCGCGGCTTCTTCGAGACCCTGGGGACGCGCATCGTCGACGGCCGCGTCTTCGGACCGGGAGACGGCCCGGGATCGAACCCGGTGGTGGTGATCAACGAAGCGACCGCCAAACGCTTCTACGGCGACACTCGTGCCGTCGGCCAACGCCTGCGGCCGCCCTTCGGTAGCGAGATCCCGTGGTTCACGATCATCGGGGTGGTCGAAGACATCAAACAGGCTGGCGTCGACGCCGAAGCCGGAACCCATCTCTTCTGGTCCTACGAGCAGCTGGCACAGCTCGGCTTCGCACCCAGCGAGATGTACTACGTCGTCGAGTCAACGCTCGAGGAAGACAGCCTCGCTGGAACCCTTCGGCAGGCGGTCTGGGCGATCGACCCGGCGCTGCCAGTCGCCGACATCCGCACCCTCGACACGGTGGTCGCCGACTCGCTCGCGCGGCCTCGACTCTTGACGGTGCTCCTCTCGCTCTTCGGCCTGGCGGCGTTGTTCCTCGCCGCCATCGGCATCTACGGTGTGCTGGCCCACAGCGTGGCGACCAGGGCGCAGGAGCTCGGGATCCGCATGGCGATGGGCGCCAACCAGAGGCGTATTCTCGGTCTGGTACTCGGTCAGGGCCTCAGCCTGGCCGCCGCTGGCCTCGCCCTCGGCATTCTTGCGTCGCTGGCACTACGCCGCGCACTCGACTCGATGCTCTATGGCATCGGAGCGACTGACCCGATGAGCTGGGCGTTCGGCATTGGGTTCTTCGCTCTGGTTGCGGCGCTGGCCTGCCTGATTCCGGCCCTCCGCGCCACCCGCGTCGACCCGATCAGCGTGCTGCGCGCCGACTGAGCAGGCGGCGTCGGAACAGCCTGACCAGCGACCAGAACCCCCCTTATTGCTCCGCTCCGGGGCCTGCCGTAGGCTGGCCCGATCATGAGCAACGCACTGGAACACCCTGGAAGACTCGGCGTCTGGACGTGGATCGACGCCTTCTCCTCTGAACAAGCCGCGGACTTTGCCAAGCAACTCGAAACGTGGGGCTACTCCACCCTTTGGATCCCCGAAGCCGTCGGGCGTGATCCCTTCGCCCTGATCGGCTATCTGGCAGGCCAGACCGAAACTCTCAACTTCGCCACCGGCATCGCCAACATCTACGCCCGTGACCACGTCACGATGAAGGCGATTCATCAGACTCTTTCCGAGATGCTGCCAGGCCGTTTCATTCTCGGTCTGGGCGTCTCGCACCCACATCTGGTTTCGCGCCTGCGCGGGCACGAGTGGAAGAAACCAATTCCCAAGATGCGTGGCTACCTGGAAGCGATGAAGGGTGCGATCTATCACGGGCCGAAGCCTGAGCTCGAAGCTCCCATCGTGATCGCAGCGTTACGTCCGCTGATGATGGGGCTCGCGCGCGATCATGTGCGCGGTGCCCATCCCTACCTGGTGACTCCAGAACATACCCAGCGCGCGAGAGAAATCCTCGGTGACGGCCCGTGGTTGTGCCCGGAACAGAAGGTGATTCTCGAAACTGACGCCGAAACCGCACGAGGCGTTGCGCGCGGCCAACTGACGCCCTACCTGCGGGCGCCCAACTACCAGAACAATCTTCGCGAGATCGGCTTCGAGGACAGCGACTGGCAAGACGGAAAGGCGAGCGATCGCCTGATCGACGCGCTCGTCGCCTGGGGCGATGTCGACACTATTCGCGAACGCATCGAGGCGCACTGGAGTGCCGGCGCCGACCATGTTTCGATCCAGCCGTTCCGTCCCGACGGAGCTCCCGGGCCCGACATGAAAGCACTCGAAGTGTTGGCACCGGCTACCGAGCGTGCGAGCTAGAGGCCTGCTGAAGAACTCCCGCGAGGCTGAGCGCGGGGATCTGGGCTCTCTGTTCGTGCCGACGCGAGGAGGCGATGTCTGTGCATCGTTGACGAGTCGTCGGTGCGGACGGCGAGCCCAAACCCCCGCGCCCGCTGGGTTTGACGGCGTGGGCCTCGCTGCAGCACGGCGAACGCTCTACGATGGAGCACAGCATCGCATTCGCGCACGGCGCACCACATCGAGACCCACGGCGCTCAAACTCAGCCACACGAGAGTTCTTCAGCAAGCCCCTAGCTTGCTCACCGCGTTTGCGGTGATGCTCCTGACTCTGCCGCTGGCCGCGCAGGAACCACCAGCGCCGCAACCCGAGGCCGACCAGGACCGCGAAGCTCCGGGCGACCTGATCACCACCGAGACCTCGCTCGGAAAAGTCGTCGGTACCGAAACCTTCCTGGGCGGTTTGAGCTTCCGCGGTATTCCGTACGCCGAGCCCCCGGTTGGATCACTACGCTTCAGGGCGCCGAAGGCAAAGAGCCCCTGGCCTGGCATCTTGAACGCCAAGGAGTTCGGGCCAGCTTGCCCGCAGATCGCAGATCCACTCGAAGGGATCCCGGAAGAACTCGGTGCCCTCGACAACGAAGACTGTCTGTCGATCAACGTCTGGACCCCGGGTCTCGACGAGGCCGCGCGCCCGGTCATGGTGTGGATTCACGGTGGTTCCAACGTCGCCGGCTCCAGCCGCTCACCGCTCTACGATGGCTCGGTGCTTTCTGCCCGTGGCGATGTGGTGGTGGTGTCGTTCAACTACCGCCTCGGCCTGTTGGGTTGGCTCGACGTCACTCAGTTCGGCGGCCAGAACTACGCCGGCGCTGCCAACAACGGCATGCGCGACCAGATTCTGGCGCTACGCTGGGTGCAGGAGAACATCGGCGCTTTCGGCGGCAACCCCAACAACGTCACCGTCTTCGGAGAGTCGGCCGGGTCGATGGCGGTTTCAACCTTGCTCACCTTGGCGCGTCCCGAACGCTTGTTTCGCGCCGCGATCCTGCAAAGCGGCGTGACCTTCTCCACCGACCTCGAAAGCGCCAAGGCGATGGCTGCCGACTTCTTCGAGCGTGCCGCCATCACCGAGTCCAAACAGCTCAGAGAGATGGCGACTGCCGATCTTCTAGCGGCACAAAAGCGCGCTCTCGATACCTACCAGGGAACCGACGGTGACGTCATCTTCGTCACGCGGCCGATCGAAGAACCTCTGACCGCCACTCCCTTCGAGGCTGTGCGTGCCGGGAATGCCGCCCAGGTATCGCTGGTGCTCGGGACTACCGAGGACGAGATGCGCTACTGGTTGCACTACCTACCAGAGCTGCGCGATACCCATCCTGCCGACCTCGGCCTCGGCCTGTCTCCGGAGAACCTCGAGGCATTGCTGCTCCCCTACCGCGAGAACACCCAGTACAGCTCTGCCGGTGATCTGTCCCTGGCGCTCCTCAGCGACCTCTACTTCCGCATGCCGACTCTCCTACTCGCCGAGGCGCAGGCGGTTCATACGCCGAACGTCTGGCACTATCTCTTCGCCCGGGACATCCCGCGCTCTGATCTCGGCGCCGCTCATGCCGCCGAGCTACCTTTCGTCTTCGGAACCCTCGGCCTTCGCGTCGCCGCCCCGCTGACAGGCCTTCCGCTCGATCACCAGGAACGCTCACAGAACGCGAAACTCGCCACGGCAATGCAAGACCTGTGGCTCGGCCTCGCGATCTCGGGCGATCCCAACGCCAGCGCCAACGAGGCCCTGCCGCTGTGGTCACGCTACGACGCAGCCGAACGCGCGACCCTGCGAATCGAGGACGACTTCACCGTGGTTTCTGATCCCGGCGCTCCCATGCGCGAAGCGTGGCTCGCGGGGTATGGCCGTGAACTCCTGCGCCAGGTCTTTGGGCCCGGTCTCTTCGCTGCGTCTCCTGGCGAGTCCTCCGAGCCCAGTGCGGGAGGTGACAACGTTCCGTAGAGAGAATCGCTCCCGGCGGAGGCTAGCCGACCCTCGCGTGGTCAGGGCGCCGGTGGTCGTGGTGTCTCAGCCATGGTCTCGTCGTCTTCATCTCGGAACACGAAGCGCTGATAAAGCAGCGAAACACCAATCAACGAAACGGCCAGGCCAACCAGCGACGCCACCCGGTAGAGGTCTTCCAGCTCGCCCAGGTCGTAGAGAGAAGTCTTGATCAGCGCCACCATCAGCAGACACAAGCTGGCCCAACGCGGGCCACGCTCCTTGCGCCACATGCCGTAGCCGAGAAGCAACATGGCGTAGATCGCCCAGGCCAGCGAAAGCGTCAAGTCGCGCTCAGCGAACTGACTGTGGGGCAACTGAATGACGCCGCCTTCGGAGAACAGCTCGAGAATGGTGAGGTTGACCCAGGCGAAACCCAAGAGAACGGCCGATCCTCCGAGCACTTGTGACTCGCTCTCCGCACCCTGGTGATCCCCCGAGCGAAGGATGCGAGCACTCATCACCAGGCTGACTGCCGGAACGAGGTAGGTGTACGCCAGCCAGTTGAGAATCGGCAGCACTTCGTCGCCCGCGTGGTAGCTGAGAAGGGAGGGGTTGAGGAGCAAACGCGCCAAGACCGCGCCGTGTAGTACGAGTCCGAAGAAACGCAACCCCCGATGGGAGAACCGTTGCCACAAGACGAAGGCGGCCAGCGCTTCGAGTGACCAACCCATGGTGATCCACTCACGCTCGAGCTGCATTGGCACGGCGACCGCTGCAAAGACGAGGGCGACCGTGCTGTATGTAGCCACGTGCTCGCACGCGCTGTCTGAGTCTTCTCCCTTGACCTGCCATGCGGTCCAGGCAGCTGCCCCCGCAACGAGACCCAGGAGCACCGGTAGGAGCCCAATCGCACTGTCGCCGAAACCTTGCAACCACAAGTAGCGCAGCGGGAAGAACCACAGCGGTCCCGCCAAAGCCGAGGTCATCCAGGCAGAACGAGAGGAGGCCCCAGTCATCGAACGGGCCTCGCGGAAGCCCAAGAACGGCCAAGCGGTGAAGACCACCACCGAGAGGAGCTGTGCGACCAGTGCTGTTGTCGCCCGTTCACCCTCGGCCAGTTGGAAGGTCCAGAGAAAGTGTACGCCCAGGAGAAGAAGCGCAGCCAGCGCGTACAGCCTGCCCGAAGCCCCAGCCGAGGCAGCCAGAACGATCAACATTGCCAGAGCACCGGCAAACGAATACATCACGAGAGCAGTGACATGCCCGGAGGTGATGGCCAGTGCCGCCAGGGAAACCACCGGCGAAATCGCTACCGCCTTCCAAGCCCACCCCGCCGGCACGCCAACAGTTCGCGCGCCGTCGGCGAGCAGACTCTGGCGGAAGTACGCCCAGCCCAAGAGGGCTGCTCCCACGATCACTGCCGATCCGAGCAGAACCTCGTAAGAGAGATTGGCGGCCGAGGGCCCGGCAAGAATCCAGCCACCCAGGCCGAGCGAGATTCCCGAGCTCGCCATGACGGCCAGCAGATTGCGCGCTCCGCTTCTTGCCCACTCCGCCGCGAGACCAGAGAGACGCAGGAGTCCCACAGTGGAAACAGAGGCGGCGAGAAGCCAGGGCCAGTACGTAAACGAACTCTCGAAGACCGCAAGCACCGCGTACCAGAGCAAGAGCCCGAACCACAGGAGGCCGCTGGGAAGGAGAGCGACGGAGAAGGCCCTCTCGCGATCGTCTCGGCTGGCCGTGTCCTGATCGCTGACCGGCGCCACGGCGTAGCGCTCCACGCTGAAATGAAAAAGCAGAGAGACCAGCAGACCGAAGGCGGTAACCGCCCAAGTTTCAACGCTCGTATTCATGTGCTGGCCCGACCACGCCACCATGAGAGCGAGGTCACAAGCCGCGAGCGCAACGGCAGCTCCCTGGAGGCGCAACGCGCCGGCGAGCCAGATCGCAACCAGGTTGAGCGCGAGAACAAAGAGCGCCAGGGGCAAGGCGTGCATCGCGAGCTCGGCGTGCACCGTGAGCCAGAACGTCAGCGCGAAAGGAGCGGCGATGCCAAGAACCTGTTGCAGAGCTCCCTCGCGCGCCTGGTCACCGTCACTTTCGATCCGCCACTTCTGGCCGACGACGAGATAGGCCGCCGCAAAGACAGCCAGGATCAACAAGCCGATCCAGAAGCTGCTGGAGTCGAGTCGGGCCGCGATCCAACCGAACTGATAAAGAAACGTCAGCGCCTGGCCCAGGGTGGCGAGGCCCGTCCAATGGCGGTGGCGTCCCAATAGCCAGAGCCCGCCATTGAGAATCAAGAGATACCCGAACAACCCGATGGGGTGATCCAGCGTGCCGGCGAGTAGAAGCGGCGTCACGAAGCCACCCAGCAGACCGATCATGGCGGTCACCGCCGAATCGTTTCGCCACGCCAGCACGCCGCACCCAACGGTGATCAGAAGCATGAGCGGATAGGCCACCAGCAGCGGGATGAAGCCGTATAAAGCGTGGGCGGCCCAGGTCGAAGCGTAGAGCGTCACGATTCCCGTACCCGCCAGGCCGTTCGACACCGGAAGAAAGCCACCCCCGCGCAGGCGCTCCGAACCGATCAAGAGACCGAAGCCACTGGCGTATCCGAACAGGACTCGGGCCAGTGGACCGATCCAACCGGCTTCGATGGCATGACGGAAGAAAAGGATGGCCGCCAGTGCCAGAACGACAGCGCCGGCGATTGCAGCTCCTCGAACGCCGAGCCAGCGTTCCCAGTCGCTTTCGACCGAGGCGCTCGGCCGCTGGTCGTAGGGCAGCGGCTGCACGTTGACGGGTGGGCTGACCGGCGCTTCGACCCCGGTTGGCGGGGCCGGTCGGTCGAGCTGCTGCTCCGGGAGGACTTTGGTCTTCGGTGCTTCAGCCGTCGGCCTGGGCTCACTGGCCTGCTCCTCGATGACTCTCGTTCGCGCTGCGAGTGGCTCGCTTGGTTTCTGGGTCGAGGGCTGGCGCTCTAGCGCCGACCGAGCCGCCACGGCAACGTCGCCATCCCGTGGCGGCGGGGCGCCTCCGTCAGGCTGCGCGGCTGGCTCTTCCGGAGCGCGGTCTTCGGGAACAGGGTCTTCGGGAACAGAGTGCTCGAGTGCGGAGCGTACAAATGCCTTTGCCGCTTCGGTTTCACGATGCAGACGCAGCAACTCAGACTCCGCGGTATCAGCGCGACGGCGCAGCTCGCGGATCTGTGAAAGGGCACTCCTCGCCATGAAAAGGGCGACGGTCGACAGGGTCACGAAGATGAGAAGAAGCAAGGACATCGATGCCACCTGGCGGTCGGAGAGTGAACGGAGACCAGCCCGTCGAGAATTCAGGACTCAGGTCAAGCGAGATCGTCAAGCGGCCGAACCACTCGAGGAGCGCGCGGAGGCACGTGAGTGCCAAATCCCTGCCAAGCCTGAAGGCGCACGACCGCTGACCTTGCCGCCCGTAGGCCGGGCCCCGAGCGGACCAGCAGGTGACCAGCGAAGTACGGTGGATGTACCGACCGCCTCCACCAGGAAGGAATTCTAGTAAATCTTGGCTAGCGGTCCAAGAATCCTCGCCCCGAGCTCGAGAGGGCAAGACCCAGCCGGGTGCCCGTCACACCAGAGCGGCGCCCTTTTCGCCCAAAGGCCGTGCCCGTGACGGATCGGGGCGCCGCTGGTTCACCCGGAGCGCACCAGGCGCACAAAGACCGCGTGCGCCTCCTGGTCTACCGGCCTGTGCACGATCCTGGTGCTTGCAGGGTGGTTACCGAGGAAGTTGCCGCCCCGCAGATCGGTGGCCGGCCGTACCGGGCGAGTCTGGAAGCCTCCCCCGCAGTTTGGGCAAACATCGAGTAGGACCTGCTCGACGCACGACGCACAAAAGGTGCACTCGTAGGAACAGATCCGCGCATCCCCCGCGTCGGGCAGCAGCTCTTTGTTGCAGTGTTCACAGGTCGGTCGCAGTTCGAGCATGGGTGTTCTTCCTTCGGTTGGCGCCTTCCTGGTCAGAACGGGCGCGCGCGCGGACGGAGCAGGCTCTCGGGTCTCGAGAGATCAGGGTGGGCCTTCTGCGCCTCGGCTCTCGCCAAGGCCAACCCTCCCCAGGCCACGACTCCAAGCGTGTCATAGCCAGAGGCCTCCGCCGCGTCGTCACCCCAGAGTGCTGCGACCTGAACCGGGCGCGCCGTCGAAGAGCGGTACGCCGCCAGGATGTTGGCTGTGTCATCGACAGCCGCTTCTGCCGCATCGGGGTAGCGAACATCGCCGAACCAGGCGGCACGCCCCTCCTGCCGCATCATCTCGTCCAGACTCCGGGGGCCGCCATGTTCGAGAACATAGAAGGCGCGGTAGATCGCCGCGGCGGTCGCCGCGGCGAGCACGCCCGGTGAATACGGATCTCCCGACCACAAAACCGTGGTGATCCAACCGTGCTCGATCTCATGATGGCGCCGGCCGGGCTCGAGAAAGCGATAGCTGAAGTCACTCAAGACGCGATCGGTCCAGCCACCCATCGCGTCGTCGACCACGACAACCGTGACCTTGAGATCGAGGCCGTGAACGGCTTCGACCACTCGCGGCGACATCCTCTCGGCAGCGCGCGCCGTCGCCTCGGCGGCGACCTCTTCCGCTCCACTGTCGATGAGCCGATCGAGCATCTCGGTAACGTGATCCTTGGCCATTGGGTTGACCAGCGTAAGCGGGAGCTTGACCGAGCCATCGGGCAGCCTGCCCATCACCTCGAGGTAGTTCAGGAAGCGTTCTCGCCCGATCGGAAGATCGAGCAAACGCCGCTGGCACTCGAGGAGTGGCTCGAAGCGAATTGTTGCGGACATGGGTTCCTTCCTACCGGAAGTCAGGTCCGAGGGCGCGCTTGATCGTCGCGTTGCTCGGCCGAGTCTTGACGCTCCGCGTGCACCTTGAGTGCCTCGAGAAGGTTGCGGGTGACCCAGTACCCGGCCCGGCGCACACGACGCGAGGTCGGCCGGTCGGTTACGCGCACTGCGTACGCAAAGCGGGGAGCATCGGCCGGTGCGAAACCGATGTAGTTGACGTGGAACCCCTGCCCCGGTTCGCGCGCGGTACCGGTCTTCATCGCGGCCCGAAACCCCGGGGGAGAAACGTTGCGTGCCGTTCCGCGGTCAGTGACTGCCAACATGGCGGTCCTCATCTCGACCAGCGTGAGCACATCGGCAACCGGCACGTCACCCTCCATGTCCTCGGTCCGAACGAGTCTGTGGGGCGTCAAGCCGAGTCGTCCGTCGACCGCGGCCAGCCACTGTGGGTTGCGCACGATGCCGTCGCCAGCGAGAGCCGAGGCCATCAGTGCCGCATGAAGTGGCGTGATCTCTGATACGTCCAAACCAATCGAGAGATCGGCGAGGTGGCGATCCGTGACGATGGCGTGGCGGATCCGGCCGAAGCCCGGGCGAGAAGGCTCCCCGGGGCCAGCAAAACCGAAACGCCGGTAGCTGTCGATCACCGCGTCGCGACCTTCAAGGAGACCGAGACGGGCGAAGCTCGTGTTGCAGCTCACCGCCAGGGCATGGGCAAAGCCCGTCAAGCGACCGGCAACCGCCGGACACCACAAGGGCCCTCCGGAGAGGGACACCGAGCCGTGACACGGTTGCGCTCGAATCGCCTCATCGAGATCCGTTCCCGCGTGCGCAGCGGCGGCTGCGGTGATCAGCTTGGCGATCGAAGCCGGTTCGAAGGCCTGGCGCGCGAAGGGCGGAACCGCGCCACCCGCCGTCTCGGTGGCGTCATCGCTCACCGCGGCCAGCACGTCTCCCGTACCGGCACCGACAACCACGATGGTGCCGCGCTCGCCACCCAGGACACTCTTCAGGGTCTCGGTCAACGAAAGATCGATGGTCGAACGCAAACCACCGGCATCTGCCGTTGGCACTCGCGAGCGCGAGTCCAGGAGAGTCTGTTCGAGCACCCAGGGCGAAAGACCGGTGGCGGCACCACGTGGGTCGAGCTCGACTCCCGGTCGACTGCTTTCAGTTCGAGCGACTCTTCCCAGCAGACGGCCGTCGCGATCGAACACCGGAATGCTTCCCGACTGTGCGATCTCCAACAACTCGGCCAAGCGGCGCTCGAAGGGTGCGACGCGATGGTTGGCTGGCGTACCAGCGCTCTCGGTACCGATGAGAGTTGCAGCGGTCGCGGCGTCACTCTTCGTCTCGCTGGCGGAGGGGTGATTCTCATATGGAAGGCGAAGCGCCTGGCGATCGACGTCGCCGAGTTGCAGCCGTGCTGCGATTCCCCAGGTGCGGTAGCGCTTGCGCTCCTCCGACGACAGGCCCTCGAGAACCGACAACACATGGCCCGCCCGGCCGTCGAGCAGCTCACGCCGCAAGAGAAGCGCCAGGGGTAGCTGACCAGGCTCGAGATGTTCGTCGGCCGCCCGTTCAGCGACCCAAGATTCGGTCGCGCCCGCCCGCAACGAGCGTAGCGTTTCCTGTTCCGCCGAATCCAGCAAGGGAAGCGGGGGCGATTCGAGCCGCCCTGCAACCAGCGAGTCATCCCAACCCACCTCGCCAGCAGCGACCAGGCTGGCGAGTTCGGCGGTCGCAGCTTCGGTGGCTTCGACCCGCGCCCAACCAAGCACGCCAAGCGATAAGAGGGCGCCCAGGAAAGCTCCGGCGGCCAGCAGGCTCGGCCAACGGCGAAGAGGGGGAAGTGGCGGCATGGAAGGTTCGGAAGGGTTCGTCGAGGACCGTGGCAGGAGCAGGGAGCGGTCGAAACGCGGCGCCACCGATCCTAGTCGATCCTCCGCAATCTGAGCCGCAACTCCTTTGGTTTCAATACCTACGGTACTCTGCCCAAGACTCCCCGCACCTAGGACTCTTTGCGGTAGCGCAGGACAAAGCGGTCGGTGCGGCGGCGGATCTCGTCGTTGAACACGTCGAGTTCGCGGGCGTCTACCGGGTTGCGTAGGATGTCGGCCTCGGCCTCGAGAGTGAAGCCGGCCTCAGCCATGTCGGCCTTGACAACCGCTTCGTCGATGCGATGCAGCGTGGTCGCGACTTCGACCGTGTCTCCACCTGGAGTGGCAGAGTGGTCGATGACGGCCAGGATCCCGCCTGGTTTGAGCCCCTCGTGAAGCTCCGCCAGCAGCACCCGATGATCGATCATCGGCCAGCCGCTCTCGGGCTCGTAGTAGGTGTCGTGGTAGCCGAGACCAAAGAAGATGGCATCGTAGGTCGCGGGCTCCAGGTCGAGCTCTTCGATCTCGGCGATCAAGCGGCGGGCGTTCGGCAATCGGTCGCCGGCGAACCGTTCCTCCCACTGCTCTCCCAGGAACTGCAGGTAAGGCTGATTGTTGTGGCAAGTAACGGATCCGTCGTCACCGACAATCCGCGACAGAATCTCGGTGTAGTAGCCGGCTCCACACAAGAGGTCGAGTACGTGCATACCGGGTGTGATCTCGAAGAAGGCGACCACCTCGGCTGGCTTGCGGCCGGCGTCGTCTTCCCTGTCGCTCGCCGGACGGTCCGAGCTGTAGACCGCAGCTTCGGCGAACGCTCGATAGTCGACAGCTTCCACTGGCGACGCTCTGACGGGTTCGGGCGCCGGTGCGGAAGCGCTTTCCACCGCTTCCTCGGGTGCACAGCCCGCGAGTGCTACCGCCAGCAAGAGAACTGATACTTGTTTGAAGGCTCGAACTCTCGAATCACTGCTCTTCATTCGACGACTCCGGTTGGTGCGCCGCGACCTCGGCGGGCCAGCCGCTGGCTGCCGGCGAGGAGGCTTCTGCGGTTGGTATCTTGGAAGACTACCTGCCGGCCGGAGGTACCGAACCCTCCTGGGACGAAATGGTCGGCAGGATTCTCAACTCCTCTCAGGAGCCCCATCTTGAAACTCGCTCACGGTCTGTTCTCCATCGCCCTGTTCACGCTCGTCGCGCCTCCTCCCTCGCTTTCGGCACAGGAGACTTCACTCGACCAGATGATGGCCAACCGTCATGCCAAGAGGGTGTGCTCGGGCGTCTTCCTGTCGGAGCGCGATGCAGCCGTCATCATGCGCCAGGACCACGACGTCGATCCTCAGACCCACGAGATCGACATCGATCGCGCGACAGGGATCGTGAGTGTCACGACACCGCAGGGCTCAGAAGGCACCGCCGTCTGGCGGGCCGGCCTTGGTTGCACGATTGCCATCGATACGGAGCCTTCGAAGCTCCGGGCACTCGACTTCGGCCGACCCGTTCCCAGACCCCTCGACCCGCAGGTTGAGTGGCCCAACGGATCGCGCACGCCCGAAAAAATACCTCCTGGAGTCGATACGGCCGCCCTGACCAGGGCACTCGACGACGCTTTCAGCGAGCCCGATAAGGGTCGCCGCGGTACACGCGGGGTGGCAGTGATCCAGAACGGCCACCTGGTCGCCGAGCGCTACGCCGAGGGTTTTGCAGTCGATCGCCCGATCATCGCCTGGTCGATGACCAAGACGGTCACCGCCGCACTGGTCGGGATGGCCGTTGGCGAGGGACTACTCGACATCGAGGCGCCGGCGCCGGTCGCCGAGTGGCAGAGCGACGATGATCCGCGCAAGAGCATCACCCTCGACCAGCTGCTCCGCATGTCGAGCGGTCTCGAGTTCTCGGAGGAGTACGTGGCCGGTGCAAGTGACGTCGTGGTCATGTTGTTCGCCGAGCCCGACATGGGAACCTATGCCGCCAACCAGGAGCTCGAGACCGAGCCCGACACCCGCTGGGCCTACTCGAGTGGCACCACGAACATCATTGCCGAAGTGCTGGTGAACGCTCTCGGCGGCCCCGAGAAGGCGCTGACCTACGCCAGGCGCCAACTCTTCGACCGCATTGCGATGGCACACACCGTCCTCGAACCTGATGAGTCCGGCGTGCCTGTCGGATCGTCGTTCATGTACTCGACGCCACGCGACATGGCACGCTTCGGCCAGCTCTTGCTCAACGATGGTGTGTGGACGAGTGCTTCAGGCGAAGAGTCGAGGATCCTTCCTGAGGGTTGGGTCGACTACATGATCACCCCAACGCCGGCCAACCCGCGCGGTGAGTACGGCGCACAAACCTGGCTCAATCGCGGCGAACCAGGCAACCCCGAGAACCGTCGCTGGCCGTCTGTGCCAACCGATGCCTATGGTCTCTCGGGCTTCGAAGGCCAGAGCGTCACGGTCATCCCGTCACGGAACGCTGTGATCGTGCGCATGGGTCGGTCGGTGCCGCGTGGTGCCTTCAACCTCGACGCCTTCCTGGCTGCGGTCCTCGACGCACTCGAGTGAAACGCTCCTAATACCCCGTACCATTGAAACGCACAGCGTCTGCGCGGTCCTCGCGCTCGATCTCTGTGTTGTCACTCCTCGACAGATCACCAATATGCCTGCGTCGTGACGCCTTGATCTCGAGCACGATCATCCGCTCAGCCACTATCCGTTTCAAGGGTACGGGGTACTAGAGCAGCTCAGCCGTCGACGTAACCCAGGGCCTCGAGGCGCTCGAGGGTTTCCTGGTCGTAGGCGGCGCCGGTGTTCTCCTCGATCTCGCGCAGGCTCTCCCACAGCGAGGCCAGGAGCGCACGGAACTCGCGGACCCTTCTCTTCTTGCGCAGGCGCAGGTTGTCGCGCTCCTTCGGATCCTGATCGAGGCGGTAGAGCTCGTCGTACGAAGGGCGCTTCGGGAAGTGGATCAGCTTCCACGGCGGCGCACGCAGAACCCGCATTTCCGGCCCTGTCTGGTTGGCAGCCGAAAGCACCGGCGGCCGTGGCGGCTGGCGTTCACCGGCACGCTTGCGCGTCAGGTGAACTTCGAAGCTGCGCCCGGAGAGTTGGCCGGGTTCTATCGGCAGGTCGTAGCGTTCGGCCATCGTCGGAAAGATGTCGATGTGTGAAAGGAGCATCGCATCCTGGACCGTCTCCTCGGGAGCGCCTGCCCTTCCAGGGCGCGGTCGGACCAGGAGCGGAACGCGCAGGAGCTCCTCGTACATCGCATGTCCGTGTCCGTAGGTCTCTGGCTCTCGATCTCCGGTGGTTCGTGCACGATGCTCATCCGAAGGCATCATCTCGCCATGATCGGAGACGATCCAGATCTCGGTTTGCTCCGGCGGGAGGAACGACGCTGTGTTCTCGAGCAGAGCGGCGAGCTCAGCAACGACGAAACGCGTTTCGTTCCAGTAGAGCTCCTCCTGCCCCGCCGCCCAGGGAGCCGGTGGTGGTTCAGCACGCGGGCGTTCATGCAGCGGAGCGTGCGGATCCATGAAGTGAACCCAGGCAAACAACGGTAGGCCACTCTTGGTCACTTCCGGCAGGCGACGTTCGAACAGCCGCCGCACACGCGGTGCAGGCGCATAGATTTCGCGCTCGATCCAACCAGCGCGCACGAACGGGGTGAGCGTTGGAAGCTTGCCGGTAGTGGCCTGGAGGACTTCGAAGCGATCGAAGCCGCGGGAGATGCCACTCGCTGGGTGGAGAAGCGGGTTGGTCACCAGCCCTTCGGTGGCGTAGCCCGCCGCCCGAAAGCTCTCGGCCAGGGTGCCGACTTCAGGCGAGAGGGCACCGATCGGGCGACCGATGTCCAGGCCACGGGTCAGTCCGAAGCCGTGCTCCTCTGGGTAGCGGCCGGTATGAATCGAGCCCATTGAGGGCGCCGTCCAGGGGGCCGCCGCGACCAGCTGGGAGAACTCGACGATCGGCCCGAGGGCCTTCTGGAGACGCGCGCCTTCGGCGGTCTCAGCCAGCACCTGGGTAAACACGTCGTGGCGTTGGGTGTCGATGACCAGCAACAACACGTGCGGCGCATCCGACGCGGCCTCGACACGCTCGGCCGGCGCGTCGAGCTGCCGGGATTCCGACGGCCAACGATCGGCGCGCACCAGGGCAGTGACCACGACAGCGGCCAGCAGCGCTCCGATCGCCAACCCTGCGACCAGCGCCCGAACAGAAAGGCGGCGCGCCGCGAAGATCAGCCCGAGCGCGGCGAAGGCAAGGAGAGCATCGAGTGCGAGGGCGAGCGGTTCGAAGGGTAGTCGCACCAGGTTGCGGTTGACCGCAAGCCCGAGGGCGATCGCCAAAGAAAAGACCCAAGCGCTCCAGAAACGTCGGGTGCGCTCGAGGCCACCTGCCACCCCCACTGCCACCAGCGGAATGGCCGCAACCACGACGACAGTGACGAGAAGCGCCGCCACCATGCCCACCCGGCCTGCCAGCGCCTGTTGTACCCGTTCGAAGACGGCCGGCAGCTGGATGGCGAGCATCGTCCAGGCGAGAAGCTCCGTCGAACGGAGAGGCGCAGGTGCAGTCCGCGCGGCGATCCGGGCGCCGAAACCAAGGAGCATCGCAACGACTGAGGCCGCAACCACTCCCAACAACAGGTAGAGCGGCAAGTGCTCGACTTGCGGCAACAACCACTCCCCCAGGGTGAGGTAGACGGACACCACATCGATGAGCACTGAACAGCAGCCGGCCAGGAGGCCAACCATGGGCACGCGCAAGAAAGAGTTGTTCAAGGGATTCTCTGGACGGTCATGGGGCTCTCAGGCTACCGCTCGCCGTCTCGCCAGCACGAGCAATGCCTGCCGTGGTTGGAATCAACGGAAATCGCCCTCCCAGGCCGTAGACTCTCCGCACCTTGCTCACTTCTCCGAACCTTCTCGTTGTTCTCATGGCAGCGTTTCTCGTCGCGGCGGTGGCCGTGATGATAGGCCACCGGCTGCTGCCACGAGGTGCCAGGCATGTTCCGGGGCCAGCGCGCTGGGCCCTCGCCCTGGCGATTGGCTACGCATCCCTCTCCGCCATGGCCTTCCTCCTCGCCACCCTGGGGTGGCTCACGGAGGCGACTGCGCGCTGGGCGCTCGCCATCGCTGCGGCCGTCGTGGTTCTGCCTGGCTGGAACAAGAAGGAAAACGACCAGGGGCAAGAGGAGCCAGAGGAGCAGGAGGAAGTAGGAACCCCACGGCCCGGCTTCGAGAAGTTCGCCCTGGCCGTCTTGCTCGTCGCAGCTGCCCTTCCGCTCGTCCTCGCCCTCTACCCCTCGGTGGGTTTCGACGCCAACACATACCACCTCGCCCAGGCTCATTCCTTTCTCATGGGCGGATCACTTCCGATCCTCGAGCGCCTGCGCTATCCGGTCTTTCCCCCTTTTCAAGAACTGCTCTACGCCCTCGTCCTGGCGTTCTCCCCAGGCGAACAGACCGCCAACTTCGCTTCCGCCCAACTGCTGCACGCCCTCGCTGGCCTTGCGACGGTTCCGCTGGTTGCACTGTGGGTGCGCGCACCGCGCGAGAGGTCTCCGCTAGTGGGTTGGATCGCCGCCGCGATGTGGCTCGGAACACCGGTCGTGGTCTACATCTCTTCACTGGCCTACGTCGACCTCGCCCTCACCCTCGCCATCGCTGCAGCGGCAACCTGTGTACTGCAAGCCTCGACTCTCGGACACCGGGCACCGAGGGACGAGTTGAGTTGGCTCCTGTGTGCAGGACTGCTCCTGGGGGTCGCCATGGGGACCAAGTACCTGGCGCTCTTTTTCCTTCCTGCCTTTGCTATCGCGTTGGTTGTCCTCTCGCCCCGTCGACCACTCACAGAACGCCTGGGCAGAGCGGGCGTTCTGGTTGCCGTCGCATCGCTGGTGGCGCTACCGGTGTACCTGCGCCTTTGGACTGCGACCGGCAACCCGCTCTTTCCGTACTACGAGGGGTTCTTCGGTCAGAACGCCTGGAGCCAGGCGAGCACGCTTCCTCCCGGCGGCTTTGCGACGAAGCTCACGGACCTCGTGCTGGTGTCGATTCGAGGGGCGTTCGACCGCACCTGGCTCGGCGGTCGGCCGCCGCTCCATCCACTGGCGGCACTTCTGGTCGTGCTGGCCCTCGGATCACTCCCTGGTTCGCACCGCGCTCGGGCGGTTGCGGTTGGGGTGCTCGCCTACGCCATCCTGTGGACCACGACGGTGATGGACCTGCGCTTTCTGCTGCCGGTCACACCGTTCGTTCTCGCCGGCGCCGCCCTGACCCTGCGGCGCTTCGTCTCGGGATCGCCGTCGCCACCGGGTCGCAAGCCGGTCATCGCAGCAGCACTGATCGTTGTTCTCGCGACCCCGGGAATCGCCTACGGCGCACGCAAGCTCTGGCAGCGCGGTGCTCTCCCGGTCAGCGAGGCCCAGCGCACCGCATGGCTCGACGACAGAATCGATGGGTACGGCGCCCTCCGCGCCACCCTCGCTCGAGACCCGGGAGCGTGTCTCTATGCCGACCGCGCCGAGACGTTGCATGCCTTCGCACCTCGACATGTTCTCGGCGCCCAGTTCGGCCCTGACGCCTACGGTGAACGACCGGCCGGCGGCGAAGAGCTGGTTGCGTGGTTGCAAGCGCGCGGGGCGAGTCACCTCCTCATTCTCGGTGACGAACCGATCCCCGGTCTCGAGCGAGCGGCGCTGGTTCTCGCCCAGCAAGGTTCGACCGTCTATCGCATCGACCCAGCCAGCGGCGCCTTCGGCTGCTCGTAGACCAGCCATGGGACTGCTGCGCCGACTGATGACACACCGCCGGGTACCGCTGTGGGCGTTTCACCTGCCCACCGTGCTGGCGATCGCCTGGCACGCTGTCCGGCTACGCTCCTTGCTCTTCTTTACTGCCGCCAACCCGATGATGGCGCGTTACGGCTTCTCCGGCCTGGCCAAAGACGAAATCATGGAGGGGATCGACGCACGGTTCCTGCCGGCGACCGAGGTCGTCTCAAAACGCAACCGAGAGCGGGCCGTCCGGCGCGTCGAGAAGAACCTTCCCGGTCCTCCCTGGGTGGTCAAACCGCGCCGCGGCATGCGCGGCCGGGGCATCACCCTCGTTCATTCCCTGGAGGAGCTCGAGGAACGGCTTTCGAGCACCACTCATGAGCTGCTCGTTCAGGAGTGGATCGGCCTCCCCCAGGAGTACGGCGTTCTCTATCGCCGTCTGCCTGGCGAGGCAGAGGGCAGAATTGTTTCGCTCGCCGAGAAGAAGCTCCCGGTGGTGGTCGGTGATGGCGAGCGTTCCCTGGCGGAGCTGATCGAGGCTCTTTCAGCTCGAGAGCGCGGTCGAGCGGCAAAGTTTCTGGCCGAGCGCCTGGAGGACGTTCCTGCCGCAGGCCAAGAGGTCGCGATCGAGTTCATCGCCCAACCCTTTCTCGGCACCAGCGTGTTGTCACGCCAAGACGACATCACACAAGCCATGGAACGCTGTTTCGACATGGTCTGCGACCCTCTGGACGGTTTCCACTACGGCCGCTTCGATGCCAAGGCTTCGTCGTTGGAGGCGCTCGAACAAGACGGCTTAGAGAGCGGGGAGCGCTTGGTGTTGCTCGAACTCAACCTCACCGGCAGCATGCCGCTCCACATGTGGGACCCGGAAAACTCGCTTCTCGACATCTATCGCTGCCTTTGGAAGCACTGGCGCGATATAGCCGAAGTCTCAAAGAGAACGATTGCGCGAGGCGAAGCGACGATGAAGATCCGCCAGGTCGCTAGTGTGCTCAAGAAGCTACGGCGCGAGAGCCACGAGCAGTCAAGTTAGCGAAGAGCGAGGCGCAAACCGACTCGTACGGCGCGCCCCGGCAACGGATAGCCGAGCTGAGACTCTGCATCGCGATCGAAGAGGTTCTCGAGCCGCAAGCGCAGGGTGACCCGGTCGGTTGCCTGGAAGGTCGCCGCCAGCGAAGCGGTGGCAAACGAGGGTAGCTGCCCTCTGCCGGTCGGTACCTGTTCATCGAAGCTCGCGCCGCGGTAATCCGCGCGTGCCGCCAGGTGCCAGCGAGCGCGTGACCAACCTACCAAGAGGGAACCGTACTCGTCGGGTCGCCGTAGAAGCGGCATGCCCGCTCCGCGGTCCTCGGCGTCTTGAACAGTCCCGGTGATACGCAGCTCGAAGTTCTCGCCGATGTCGAGGTCGAGCCAGCCTTCGACGCCTTCGGTACGGACGGCGCTCCGGTTCTGAAGCTGGAACGAGCTGAAGTCGAAGTCGATGAGATCGCGGTAGTCGGACCGGAAAAGAGCCAGGCCAGCCTGGATGCCGGGGCGCGCGATCTCGAAGCCAATGTCCATTCCGCGGTTGCTCTCAGGACGGAGCGCTGGGTTGCCGCCCAGTGTGCGTGGGCTTCCGAGGGCGTAGAAGCTCGGCAGCTTGAAGGCCTCACCCCAGGAGCCGCGCAGAACGTATGGACCGTCCTTCGGCCGCCAGGCCACTCCGACGCGCGGGCTCCACTCGTCGTCACTCGGCTCGGCGGCAGGTGCGGCGACGCCAGAGGGCGCATCCACGGAGTCGTAGCGCAGACCGGCCTCGAGGGTCAGCGAACCGATTCTGGTCTCCGAGCGCTGCTCGACCGTCAGGAACGCGGCCTGCGTCTCGCGCTCCAGCCGATAGTCGCCCGCAAGAGGACCGCCGAGAAACGGCGGCAGGAACAGGGTGCTCACGTTGACCCCCCGTTCTTCTGCCCACTCGGTTCCGAGGGCCACCAGACCAGAGCGGGAGTCGCCGCCGAAGGTCGTCGAAAGGTCGTAGAACAACCGCAAACGATCAAAGTTCGTGTCTTCGAGGCCCGGCGGAACCAGCGGCGGGATCGCCGGGTTCAGGCGTTCGGTGCGGTGATCGAAGACGCTCAAGTTGAGCGCATGACGGAGCGGAGTTCCGCCGAGGTGACCCCCTTCGCCTTCGCTCGAAACCGCCACCAGCACTTCGTCGTGTGACGAGTCACGAACTTCGCCGGTACCACTCAGTGGGCCGCCGGAACCCTCGGCGAAGTCTGCGGTCTCCCACGACACCAGTCGCAGCCGCGTAGCGAGCGAGAAACGACCGCGGTGTTCGGCACGACCCGAGAAACCGTCCTGTTCGAAGCGATCGGGCACACGGCGCTCGGAAGTTGGCAACCCATCGGTCAGGCGACCGCGCTCGTTCTCGCTGTGCCCCTGTATGAAGCCGCTCCACTCTGAGTCGCTGCGGGTGAGATTCAGTAGACCCGCCACCCGCCAGCGGTCGAAGCTTCCGACCTCGGCGTCAAGAGAGAACAGAGAGCTGCCCTCTTCGACACCGGTCACCAGATGAATCACGCCCGCTAGCGCTGCCGAACCGTAGAACGACGACACCGGACCGCGCAGGACCTCGACCTTCTGCACACCGAAGAGGGCGAAGGACGACAGATCGAAGCTGCCGCCCAGGGTGTCGGTGGAGTCGTTGAGGGGAACGCCGTCGAGAACGAAGAGGGTGAGATTGGGATCACCGCCTCGCAGGTAGCTGGCTCCGCCGCCCCCGCGCGTTGAGGAAACCGAAAGTGCTCCCGGAACGAGTGTTAGGACCTCCGAGGCGTCAGTGAGAGCGAGCTCCCGCGTCAACTCCCGGTCGACAACCGATACCGACGACGACGCCTCCAAGAGCGGCCGTGCGGTCACAGTCGCCGTTTCGTAGACCACCGGCGCGCTCACCTCACGGTCAGCCGAGGGCTCATCGCCGTTGTCTGCTTGTTGCGCAACCAACGGCAGGCTCGGGGCAATGACAACCAGAAGCGCCAGGACTCGCCGGAAACGGCGCATCACGCGGAGTGCTCACGATCTGGCTGCGGCCGGCGGGCTTCGAGGCGCGCGAAGATCGCCGGCAGGAGAGTGAGCGCTGCGAAACAGGTGGTGGTCGCGCCGATCACCGCCGCAATCCCCATCGATCGCAAGCCAGGAAAGTGCGAAAAGCTCAAGCTGCCGAAGCCGAGAACGGTTGTGATTGCTGCCACTGCCACCGCGCGCGCCGTCTGCTCGAGCTCGCGGTGTAGGCCGCTTTCGCGGAAGCGATGCACGAGGTGGACTCCGTAGTCGACCGCAATACCGATCAACATCGCAAAGACAAAGAGGTTGAGGAAGTTCACGTCGACCCGCAGAGCGGCCATGACGCCAACCATCCACACCGCACCAACGGCGAGCGGTAGCAGTGCAAGCGCCCCGAAGAGCAGCGAGCGAAACGACAGGCTCAAGAGCACGAGGACCAGCAGAAGCCCCAAGGCACCAGCAAGCGCAGCGTCACGACGGACGACGCCCTTGAGTTCGCGAGTCACCATCACCGCACCGGTCAGCATCACGTCCGGATACTCGTCGGCGATCGCCTCGAGAGCCGGTGGTGGCGCGCCCCGCTCGGCCCCCGGGGCGGTGTAGGCGTAGAGCAAGGTCGCAACCTCGCCGCCCTGCTCTGACCAGTAGCGCCCGAGGACCGGAGCAAGCGAGCCGGTCGCCAGGGAACCGATGTCGAGGGGCTGGGTGAGCGTCACCGCGTGGGCGACATTGTCGATGCCCGGAGCGAAGGCTTCGGGCGCCAGGCCCGCCGCTTCGACCGCCCTGCTGAGATCGTGGCGAATCGCCTCACGGTCGAGCCCCCACGATGCCACCCTGGCGAGGGCCTCCCGCTGGCGGACCAGCGAGGGCAGAAAGTCGAGCGCCGACTCGACCCGCGCCAGACTCTTCCCACCAACCAGCTCACGAACCCTGGGTGTGACCTCTCGCACCCGCTCGAGCACCTTCTCCTGCGAGCTACCGTCGATGCGCACAAGGTAGGGAGTAAAGCGCAGGCCGAACGCGTCGGTGAGTCTTCGTTGAACCACCGCGGCGGGGTTGTCAGGCGAACGTACGACGGTCGTGTCTTCGCGGTACTCGAGGCGCGGTGCAAAACCAATCGCCGCCAGAGTAAGAAGCGCGGCGATGACGAAGACCGGCCGGGGCTGGCGGCGACTCCGCAACGCCAGGCGACCGAGACCAAAGGCGCGTAGCGTCCCGCGGCCACGCGACGGTCGATTGCCGTCGAGCACCATGAGAAGCGCCGGCAGGGTAACGAAGACCGTCATCGCGACGATCAGGATGCCAACACCGGTCAGAGCACCGAGCTCTGAAAGGCCGCGGAAGTCTGAAATCACCAGCGTCAGAAGCGTCGCCGCGGTGGTGGTGGCACCGACGACGACGCTGGGCGTCGTTTGCACCGCCAGCACCTCGAGCGACTCGGCAGCAGACCGCCCCCCGGCGCGCTCTTCGAGGTAGCGACCGTAGAGCACGATCACGAAGTCGACGCCGAGCCCGATCAACATGGCTGCGAAAGCCGACGTCGCGGCATTCAAGCGACCGTAGGCCAGCATGGCGAAAGCCGCGGTGATCGCCAGGCCGGCGAGAAGCGGCGTGAAGGCGAGTACCGCGGCACCGGGACTGCGAAAGGCAAAGGCGAACAAGATTCCCACCGCCAGAAGAGCCCCGAGCGCGCCAACGACCATATCCTGCTGAATGCGACCGCCGTCGGAGACCGCGATGGCGTGGCCACCGGCCCAGTGGATGGTTGGTGGAAGGCCTTCGTGGCCGAGCTCTCGCCACTCGCTGAGTGCCTCCTCCCTCTGCTTGTCGAGGTGGGCGATGAGATCGCGCGAAAACTGAATGTCACCCGCCGGCTGAGACGGCTTGCCAACGATCAACAGCCATTGGTTCTCGGGGTCGAGCACGTAACCGGTCTCATCGAACCGCTCGCCAGCCTCGGACCCGATTCCCGAAAGCGCCAGGGACGAAAGATCCAACGGGTCTTCGACCAGGAGCTCGCGCATTCCAAGGCTCATCGGAGAGCGCACGCGGGCCGCCAAACGCTCAGCAGCCAGCCGCATGCCTTCCGGAGTCAATCGGTTTCGCACCTCGTCGAGCTGGGCATCATCGAGAAACAGGGTCGCCTTGGGCAGGAGCTCGGCGACCGCAGCCAGGAGATCTTCCTGCCGGTACTCGACCCAACGAAAGTGGTCACTGCTGCGCATCTTCCCAACCAGGAGGTCGGCGAGCTCAATGGTTGCCTCGACCGGCTGGTCTCCCACCTCGATGCCGACCAGGAACACATCGGCCGATCCGAAGCGCTCGAGCGTCGACTGGAAGTTCTCCACCGCCTCGTTGTCACTCGGCATGAGCGAGAGAATGTCGAGCTCGGCGCGTAGACCGAGTGCCTGGACCATCGCAGCGATCACCAGCAACAGGACGCTGGTGAGCACCAGCCACGGGCGCCTGATTCCCAGGCGCACGAGCGGTGCGCCCCAGAGGAGAGGGTTCCAGTTCATCGACAGCCGATGCGGTCGTTCTGTTCGTCGTTCACAGAGATCTCTATGGCTAGGCGCAAGCGAGACGAGCGTGAGCCTAACCGAGTCGAACGACAGAAGTAGCCAGAACTGGCCGCGACTCAGGCGATCACACGCTCGAGCAGATCAGGATCCCAGTCCTCGGTCACGTAGCGGTAGATCCATGCATTCTTCGCCCGCAGACGGGCCAGGGCCTCAGGCAGATCGAGCAGCATGGTCAGGCGACGGCTCTCGGTATGGAGCTCGCCATGACGATGGGTCGCAACGGTGCGAAAGCCGAGCACGCGGCGATGGAAGTCGTAGGGGCTGTCGGGATCGTCCTCGAAGACGTCAGTGACGTAGTGAGTGAAGCCACGCCCCACCGTTTCCGATGTCGTGCCGCGCATGAGAGCGGCCGCAATCAAGAAACTCGAACGCTGATCAGCCTTGACGGCGAAGCGACCGATCTCGGCGACCTTGTGGTGTCGCAGGAAGGCCTCGACATCGATATCGGCGTCGATGAGGTCAAAGCCGTACTCCTGGTAGAGCTCGACCGGAAGCTCATAGAGGACCCGGCAGATACCCGCTGGCTCTCCGTCGGCAAAGGCCAGATACCAGGAGATCGAGTCGTTCTCGAGATCCGACTCCGGAAACATCTGCTCCGGTGTATCGACCCAGCACTTCTCACGGCGATAGACGAGCTCCACGACGTCGAGTACCTGCTGGCGCTGTTCGGGCGTTTCCACGCGAACCGCGCGGAAGCGGTTACGAGTGCTCATATCGTTTCCTCCTGGCCTCTTCTGACCACTCCTTGCCACTGAGCCGCGAGATCGCGGTCATGATGCGAGCGTGGTGCTCCCGGACTGCAGTGCGATCACCCTCGTCTGCCCCGGAGGGGGCCGGAATGGCCTCGCCGAGGCGGACACGGAAGCTGCCGTAATCTGAGATCTTCTCGCCCGTCTCGTTGAAGACGATGCCACCAGGCACCACGGGAACCCCCGCGCCGATCGCGAGTCGCGCGGCGCCGTGCTGGCCGCGCAACAATTCTCGCGGGTGGCGATTGATCGTGCCTTCCGGGAAGACTCCCAACGAGCGGCCTTCGTCTAGCAGCGCCCGTGCACGCTCCATCGAGGTTCCCGGTGGCGAGAAGAACGGTTTGAGGCGATTCAAGAAACGCGGCTTGATCTTCTTGCGCATCACCAGAACGACCTGGTTCTTGCGATAGCAGAGCGACACGAACGGAACGAGCAGGAAGTTCCAGTCCGCCATGAAGTGCACCAGGCGACCACGCCGCTCCAGAATCAGGCGAGTCGGCACCAGCACTGCCTCGGGACGCTGACTGTGGTTGAGGGCGAGAATGAACGGGTCGCGTTCAGGGGCGATGTTCTCGAGGCCCTCGACACCGCGCATCCAGGGCATCGACAGCGTTGAAACGGCGCGCAGAAGAAACCGTGTCACCCCGTCGCCCTGCAAGGGGAGGCGGCGTGTCCAGAAGTCGCCGTGACCTGAGGCGGCTCGCATCGGCGGTGCGTCGGCCGAATCGGGAGCGCTCAGAGGGGCGGGTGGAAGAGAAGCGGCTGTCATGGTTGTCGCTGGCGAGATCACAATGAGAACGACGAAGTCCCGGCCTTCGAGGGGGACTCCTGGACGTTCGTACGCCCCGCGCTCGCCGATGGTTCGTGTCGGAATGACTTTCTGGAATGGTTCTGCGTCGAATCGTACACTCAGACGGCAGCAACGACCCGCTTCCTACGAACTTCGATAGCGTCTTCCGCTGAGCCTCCATCTCCCCGAGAATCTAGCTTTCCGAGAAGCCCCACGACCATGATCGCCGTCGCCAGAGGAAGCCGCCCGGCGGCAATGAAGATCGTTCCGGCGAGCCTGACCGCGCTCTTGCTGGCGGGCTGCGGTGGTCTCCCCGAGCCAGTGACCCGGCCCGATCTCGCCGTTCGCGAGAGAGTTCCCCTGGTGTTCGTCCCTGGCGTGTTGGGTAGCAAGCTCGAGGACCGCCACACCGGACGTTCAGCCTGGGGAAAAGGCATCGACGTGCTCCTGCCACGCGACAACGGCTACGACCTCGCCGTGCCACTCGACTGGCAAGCGAGCAAAGGGCTCCCGCGGTTGGCAGCCAACGGCGTCGTCGACCGCGTGCGTCTCTTGACGGTGCGTCGCGACATCTACATTCAGTTGCAATGGTTGTTCGAGGCCAACGGTTATCGGCTTGGCTCACAGGCTGAGCCGCGCGCACAGGACGACTTCTACATGTTCTCCTACGACTACCGGCGTTCCAACGTCGCGAGCGCGATCGAGCTCTTCCGGTTCCTCGACAGTCTTCGCCGGGTCCGCGGCGAAGAGGTCCTGACCGTTGACCTGATGTGCCAGAGCAACGGCTCTCTGATCTGCCGCTACCTGAGCAAGTTCGGCGGCGTGCCCCTGGACGTAGCAGCCGCGGGCCGCGCCTTGGCACCCACCTCGATCCGCATCCGGCGACTGGCCCTCGCCGGCACATCGAACGGTGGCAGCCTGCGCACCTTTCGGGAGATCGACCGTGGACGCCAGTACCTCGGCGGCCTGGGTCGCAAGGTCCGCCCCGAAGTCACCTTCAGCTTCCGTTCGCTGTACCAGGACCTTCCTCTCGATGACACAGGCCTGTTCCTCGACAGGACTGGAAAACCGCTGGGCATCGACCTCTACGACGCCCACACCTGGCAGCGCTACGGGTGGTCGGTGTGGAGGACCGACGCACAAGCACGACTCAGAAAACCGAGGGCGCGTCGGCTCTTCGGCGACGGAGTGGAGCAACTCGCTTTTCTCGAAGAGCAGCTCAGGGCGGCAAGGGTTTTTCAAGAGACCATCATGCGCGACCCCCCGGGCTATGACGTCGAAGCGATCCTCTCGATTCAAAACGTCACGAAGCCCACCGCGGCGCGTGCCGTCGTGCGCGAGCTCACCCACCGCAAAGGGTCGCGCTTGTTGTTCGATAGCGACCCCGACGCGGCCCAGCTCAGCGCTTCGGTTCGCGAACAACTGACCGAGCCGGGCGACGGCCACGCGACGGTCGCCAGCCAGTTGGCGTTATCACCTGCCGAAAGGGACCGGCTGGTGGGTCCGACGGTCGCCGTGGGCGGCGAACACCATGAGGTGGTCCTGCAGCGAGAAGCTCACCACCGAATGCTCGAGTTCTTCCTGGCGCCCAACCTCGAGGCCGCCGTCCGCGCTGCCCGGCCGGTCGACCGCGCCGGTCCCGAAGAGCGGTGAGCCCGCTCTCACTGCGACGCGTCGCGCTCGAGTGCCTCGGGCACCTGGGGAGCGCCACAGTCGGCGGAGCAGCCGCCTCGCTCGACCCCGACCGACTACGCCGCGCGGCCCAAAGGCGCGCCGGTCTCGAGGACTGGGGTGACCCGTCCGTTCACCGCTTTCTCGAACGCAGCACCGAAGAGCTCCGCAACAACGGCAACCTGACGACCTTCGGGCGCCTGGCTCTGGGAAGCAACCTCGAACATCACCTCACCAATCGCCTGCAGCTCCTCGCCTCGGCAGACCTCGCCGACACCAGCAGAGCCCTACCCGGGGGCGACCCGGTTTTCATCACCGGTCTCTACCGTTCGGGCACCACCCTTCTCCACCGCCTCCTCGCCAGCCGACCCGATCTCCAGTCCATCCCCTATTGGCGACTCCGACGACCGGTGGTCGCGAGCCCCAGGCAAGCGAAGAGCCATCGCAGATCCGCCGTCTTCGAGTTGCGAACCCATCGCTTGATCGAACCGCGCTTCGAGAGTGCGCACCCGATGAGGGCCGACGAACCCGAGGAGTGCCTCTTTCTGTTCGAGAACGCTTGCGCCGGTACCATGCCGTTTGTCGCCAGCGAGGCCCACGGCTTTGCAGATTGGCTGCTGGATCAAGACCTACGACCCGCCTACCGCTTCTTTCGCCAGCAACTCGAGATGCTGGCGGTTCCCGGCCGGCGGCTGGTGGTCAAGTGGCCGTTTCATCTCTGGCACCTCGACGCCCTCTTCGACGTCTTCCCGACCGCCCAGGTGATCCTCTGCGATCGCGATCCAGCCGAGGCCGTCCCGTCGTCGGCCAGTCTCGCGGCCCTGGCGCGCGCCCCGATGGTGCGCAGTTCTGACCGCCACCACCTGGGTCGTTTCTGGCTCGAGTTGAGCGCCAGCGGTACGCGCCGGGCGCGTAGAACGCTCGCCCGAGCGGCTCACAGAGACCAGATCACCATCGTGCCCTATGAGGAGCTCGTGTCGGCCCCGCACGAGACGGCGCAGAGGATCGCGACCGCTTGCGGGCTGGACGTCCCACACGAAGCTGCACCCGAGAGCCCTCGTCAGACAGCTCGCCATCGCTACAGCGCCGCCGCATTTGGCCTCGACGTCGAGGTGGTGCGCACGCAGGTCGGTCGCCTGCATTGATAGCTGGAGCTCGCCCCGGGTGCCAGCGCCCTTATACTGCCTCCATGACCGCCAGGAAGCGAAAGCGCCGAACAGAGCCGGCGCTCTATCCAGCGCTCGAGACCTCGTTGCCCAGCCACCTGCAGGCCCGCATTCAAGCCACCGCGCAGGTGCTCGGCCTGGAGCCCGCCGAAGTCGTTCGGCAAGCGCTCGATCGGCTGGTGGCGGGTTTGAGCGAAGAGCGCATCGAACTGATCGACCGGGTGGCTGCATCGCTGGTCAATGCCAGTGAGGTCGAACCGCCGGGCTGAGGCGCGCGAGTCTGGCCCTCGCGGTAGGCTGCCTCGATGAGTCCTTCCACAGAAGATTCCGCTGAGCCTGCTTTTCCCTCCGTCGAGACCCTGCCCTTTGGCAACACCGGCCACGCCAGCACCCGCATCATCTTCGGGGCCGCGGCCCTCGGCGCCATGTCGGAGGAGCGCGCCGCCCGCACGATGGACCTCTTCATCGAGCGCGGCATCAACCACATCGACACCGCGGCAATCTACGGCGAGTCAGAAGTGCGTCTGGCACCGTTCTTGGCCCAACACAGGCAGGAGGTCTTCCTGGCGACGAAGACCGGCAACCGCGACAGGCAGAGTGCGTGGGACTCGATCGAGCGTTCCCTCGAGCGTCTCGGCATCGACCAGATCGATCTCATTCAGCTCCACAACCTCGTCGACCTGAAGGAGTGGGAAGAAGCCATGGGGCCAGGCGGCGCGCTAGAAGCCTGCCTCGAGGCGCGCGACCGGGGGTTGGTGCGCTTCATCGGTGTCACCGGCCACGGCACCCGCGTCGCCGAACGGCACATCCAGTCGCTCGAACGCTTTCCCTTCGACTCGGTGCTCCTGCCCTACAACTGGACGATGATGGAAGATCCGCAGTACGCCGCAGACTTCGAGCGCCTCTATGGCATCTGCCGAGAACGTCGCGTCGCCATGCAAACGATCAAATCAATCGCCCGACGCCGGTGGCCGGATAGCGCTGGGGAGAAGCGTTTCAGTTGGTACGAACCCATCCGCGACCCCGAGGTCATTGCCCAGGCGGTGCGTTGGGTCCTCCATCGCGAGGGTGTCTTTCTCAACACCTCGAGCGATGCGACGCTGCTCACGGCGACCCTCGACGCTGCCGCGGCAGAAACGACGGTACCGAGCCGCGACGAGATCGCCACTCATATTGCCGAGCTCGAACTGCAGCCGCTGTTCGTTCGCGGGAAGCGCGAAGGCGTCGCCTGACCCGCTCGCCGGTTCAACGCGTTGGCAGTGCCAGTGCCACCAGCTGCGGGGTCGTACCCTCTTGTTCCATCGCGTCGAGCATCTTGGCGACCTCGGGAGGAATGTCGGGCGCCTGACTCATTGCAGCGAAGAGCGGGCCGCCGCCGACAGCCACGACCACGTACTGACGTCCACCGTGCATGTACGACACCGGGTTGCCATGCGGCACGTCCGGCAGCTCGACATGACCGAGTAGTTCGCCGGACTGCTTGTCGAACACGTTCAGCCGCGGTGTGTTTCTCTCACCCAGACCGCGGGTCTGGGTCACGAACAAGAGGCTCTTGGTCAGCAACGGAGCGCCCAACCCGCCGCCCAACATCCCGGTCTCGATCTCGGCAAGGGCCGGATGATCTACCGGACCCCAACCGTTCGGCGTCATCCAGCGGATCTCGCCAGCGTTCAGATCGATCGCCGTGACCCTGCCCCAGGGCGGCTTGACCAACGGTAGACCGCGCGGACCGCCGGCCGCCGCCAGGAAACTCCCGGTGTAGGCGAGATCAGAACGCGCGGGATCTGGCTTCGACATCGGGTAGAAGCCGGGCATCGTTCGTGACGGGACGTAGAGCCAGCCAGTCTCGGGGTCGACCGCCGCGCCGTACCAGTTCGCCCCGCCGCCCGACCCGGGAGCGAACAGGGTGCCCTTCTTGGTCTCCGTTGGCAGCGTCGGCGGCGTAAAGAGTGGCCCGAGGACGTACTGCCCTGCGAGTTCCTTGGCCTCGGCGAGAAGCTCGGGCGAAAGGTCGATCAGATCGGCTTCGGTCAGGCCCTGCAGATCAAAGGCGGGAGGTTTGGTCGGGTGGGGTTGGGTTGGTGACGACTCTTCGCCTGGGATCGTCGACTGCGGCACGGGGCGTTCTTCGATTGGCCACACCGGCTCACCGGTCACGCGATCGAACACGTAGGTGAACGCCTGCTTGCTGACCTGAGCCAGCGCTTCGATTCTTCGGTCGCCCACCGTTATGTCCAAGAGATTGGGAGCAGTCGGAAAGTCGTAGTCCCAGAGCCCATGATGGACGGCTTGGAAGTGCCACACCCGCTCGCCGGTGTCAGCGTCGAGGCAGACGATGCTCTCGGCGAACAGATTGTCTCCCTTCCGATGCCCGCCGTAGAAGTCGTTGGTGGGCGTCGAGATCGGCAGGTAGACGTAGCCACGCTGCTCGTCGACCGCCATCATGCTCCACACGTTGGCAGCCCCGGTGTAGGCGTTCGAACCGTCCTTCCAGCTGTCAGCGCCGAACTCGCCATCCTGAGGAATGGTGTGAAAGACCCATTTCAACGCCCCCGTCTGGGCGTCGAAGCCACGCACGTGACCGGGTGGCGCCTTCTGGCGAATCGCACCGTCGTGCACGATCGAACCCACGACGATGGTGTTGCCGACAACTGCTGGAGGCGAGCTGTGCGTGAGGTGGCGCGGGTTGACACGCCGCCCGAAGTGCCGTTCGCCACCTTCGGGAAGCAGGTCGACCACGCCGTTCTCCCCGAAGCCCGCGACCGGCTCTCCAGTGACAACGTCGAGAGCATGCAGGGTTCGGTCGTGGGCCGCCAGATAGACCCGCGCTTCTTTCGGATCGCCAACGTTCTGCCAGTAGGCGAGGCCGCGGTGCTGCCAACCCAGGTTTGCCGGCCGCCCCTTCTCATAGGCGCGAGAGTCATACCTCCAGCGGACCTCTCCATTACCCGCGTCGAGCGCTGCGACCTGCCCGACCTCCGTCGACACATAGACCACGCCGTCGATGACCAGCGGAACGACCTTGAACTCTCCCGCCTTGATGCGCGGATTCTTGCCGGTGACCTCTTCGGAGATCGAGGTCCAACGCCAGGCGATCTCGAGCTCTTCGAAGTTCGAGGCGTTGATCTGATCGAGCGGCGTGTAACGCGTATTGGCGCGATCGTTGCCAAAGTTCGTCCAGTCGGTGTTCGTCCAGTCGGTGTTCGCTGCCTGGCCGTAGGCCGCCGTGGCCAGGGCCAGCATGCACGATGAGAAACCCATTGCTTTCAGACTTCGGCTCATGACCTCTCCACCTCCTGGTCGCGATCGCGAAGCGACCGGTCACGGCTGGTTGAAGACTCGACTTCTTCAGTAGGACTACGGCGATCATACGCCCCAGTTCCCGAGACGGGGCACCCCTGTAGGCTGGCGACATCACTGCAGGGAGAACAAGCATGCCGTTTCGCGTTGCCTTCGCCACCATCTGCCTAGGGTTCCTGGCCATCTCACCGGGCGTCCTGGCGCAATCCGAAGATGCCCCACCGATCCTCGGTTTCACCGCCGAGCGCGCAGCGGCTCAGATCGAGCGCGAGCAGGTCTTCGCCAGCGTCGATCCGGCCGAGACCATCGAGTGGAGTCGCAAGATGACCCCTCGGCCTCATCACACCGGAACCGAGCAGGGCAGGCAGAACGCCGAGTTCATGCGTGACCTGTTTGCGTCCTGGGGCTTCGATGCCGAGATCGTGCGCTACGACGTGTTGATCCCTCACCCGGTGGTGCGCGAACTCACGCTGGTCTCACCCAACCGCTACGAAGCGCGTTTGATGGAAGAGGTGCTGGCAGGCGACTCGACCTCGAAACTCGCCGTTGAAACCGGCCTGCCGCCGTACAACGCCTACTCGGCCGACGGCAACGTCGAGGCCGAGCTGGTGTACGTCAACCAGGGCATTCCGCGCGACTACGAAGAGCTCGAACGGCGCGGCATCTCGGTCGAGGGCAAGATCGTGATCGCTCGCTACGGCGGTTCCTGGCGCGGCATCAAACCCAAGGTCGCCGCCGAACACGGCGCCGTTGGCTGCTTGATCTACAACGACCCGGCCGACGGCGGCTATGCCGCCGGTGAGACCTACCCCGACGGCGCCTGGAAGCACGAGTGGGGTGTCCAGCGCGGCTCGGTGCTCGACCTTCCGCTGCGGCCTGGCGACCCCTTGACGCCGATGGTCGGCGCCACTGAGGACGCCGACCGCCTCGACCCAAAAGAGGCCGACAACATCATGACCATTCCGGTGCTGCCACTGGCATGGAAAGACGCCGAGCCACTCCTTCGAGCCCTCGAAGGCCCGGTGGCGCCACGCCCCTGGCGAGGCGGTCTGCCAATCACCTACCAGATGGGACCCGGGCCGGCGAAGGTCAAGCTACGCCTCGAGTTCGACTGGGGCCTGCGCCCGGCCTACAACGTCATCGCGCGGCTCGAAGGTGCCCAGTACCCCGACCAGTGGATCATGCGCGGCAACCATCACGACGCGTGGGTGATCGGGGGCCGTGACCCGATCAGCGGCATGATCGCCCTGCTCGCCGAGGCCAAGGCAGTCGGCAAGCTGGCAGCGGACGGCTGGCGACCGAAGCGCAGCATCCTCTACGCCGCCTGGGATGCCGAAGAGCCAGGCCTTCTGGGTTCGACCGAATGGGTCGAGCACCACCGCGACACGCTCGACCACACCGCAGCGGTGTACATCAACTCCGACTCCAACGGTCGCGGCTTCTGGAACGCCGGCGGCAGCCACGCACTGCAGACGATGGTCTTTCAGGCCGCCGACCAGGTCACCGACCCGCAGACGTCGGTCTCGGTTGTCGATCGCCGGCGCTCGGCGAGCGCCGCCTACGGAAGCGCTGCCGAACAGAAGAGGCTTCTCGAAGGCGGTGGCCTGCGCCTGTCGGCTCTCGGCTCGGGCAGTGACTACTCGCCCTTCTTGCAGCATCTCGGAATCGCGTCGCTCAACGTTGGCTTTGGCGGCGAGAGTGGCGGCGGCGAGTACCACACCGCCTTCGACACGCACGACTTCTACAAACGCTTCGTCGATCCTGGCGGCGCCTACGGAAAGGCGCTGGCCGAGACTGCCGGTCGCTTGACCCTCCGGCTGGCCGACGCCGATCTCCTGCCCTTCGACTTCACCGCCACCGCCGCTACGATCGCGCGTTACATCGGTGAGGTGGAGAAACTGCTCGAGAGCGAACGGAGCGAAATCGAGGCCACCAACCGTTTGATCGAAGGCGGGCACTTCGAGGTTGCTGCCGACCCCACCGAGGAGTACTACCCACCCACAATCGAGGCGCGCGCCCCGTATCTCGACTGGTCGGCCCTCTTCGAGGCCCGGGATCGCCTCAACCGCGCTGCCAACGCCCACAAGAAGGCGCAAACCAGGGTCCTGGCGAGCGGCGACCTGCCTTCCGACATCGACCGCATCGATCGCTTGACCTACCAGAGCGAGCGGCTGCTCACCCGCGAACACGGCCTGCCGAAACGCCCCTGGTTCCGCCATCACGTCTACGCGCCAGGTTTCTACACCGGCTACGGCGTCAAGACCCTGCCGGGCGTACGCGAAGCCATCGAACAGCACGAATGGTCGGAGGCCCAGAAGCAGCTGGGCCTGCTTGCCGAGAGTCTGGACCTTTTTGCGGCACGCATCGAAGAAGTCACCGAAGGCCTTTTGAACTGACGCCTTTGACATGAAGCGCTCGCCAGGGACGAACTGCGGAACCTGCAACCGTCTGCGACGTAGACTGTTCCTATGAAGAAGACTGTCGAAAGAAGGCGCGAGATCCTGAGCGGCGACTTGTCGGATCAGCTTCTCGCCGAGCGCCGTGCAGAAGGTTGGACTCCAGTAGCGGTCGAATGGCAGCGTGCCCGGCCCCTCGCCGAAGGTGAAGAGCTGCTGGTCGAGGTGCCCTACGGCCTGCGGGTCGCCGAAGACGGGGTGCACCTGACCACCTGTCCCGATGAGCAGGCCGCCATGGCTTTGATGCTCGACCTGATGGTCGAGGATCGCACCCTGAGCGAGGTCGCCGAAAGGCTGGCCGAGAAGGGCTTCACGTCGCGAGGGGGACTGCCCTTCACCCAGGTCGAGGTGTTCGAAATGCTGCCGAGGCTGGTCGAGGTGGCGCCAGAGGTCTTCGCTTCGGGCGAATGGCGTGAGCTGAGATCACTCGAGGGCGCCGGCAAGAAGCCAACCGCTGCCAGATGAGGTCTAGCGCCCGACGGTCTTGAGCCCCACGCCAGAAGGAGGCGCGGCAATCTCGACCCGGTCTTCGAGGAAGTACAGAAGCCGTGACATCGAAACCGGAGGGTTGCCAATGCGGCGCACCTGCAGAGCGGCTGCCGCACTCGCTACGTACAAGGCAAGCGGCATCGATGCGCCACTGACCAGCAACGGGCAGAGCGTCGCGAGAAACACGTCGCCGGCACCTACCTCGTCCTGGGTCTCCCGGAGCAACGCCGGCAGGTAGGTCGTTCTCAGCCGATCCTCACCTTCGACACGGGGTGCAAAGTAGAGCACCCCGCGCTCGTCGAGAGTCAGCACCAGGTGACGAGCACCCGAGCGATCGTAGTAGCGGCTGGCGAGGTTGGACAAGCCGCTCTCGTTGTCGGCGAGTGCCCAGCGCAGTTCTGCCTCGTTAGGGGTGACCAATTCGGGTCTCGGGAACTTGAGCACATTGGCCTGGCCACTCACATCGGCAAAGTAGGGCACCGACGCCTCCTCACAGATCGCGGCCAGGGCCTCGACCAGGCTGGGACCGAAGGTGCCGTACCCGAAGTCCGTCACCACGACCACATCGTGAAGCGGTATTTGCTCCCGCAGCCGCTCGATCATGTGCTCGATCTCGGAGGACGACAGTTGGGTGGCGCGCCCTTCGTTGACCTTGAAGACCTTGCGGCGACGGACGAGGTAGCGCGTTTTCCGGAAGACCGGTCGCTTCTCTGCCTCCGCCGGAACGAAAAGCACTCCTAGACGATCCAGGTGTTCGGCGAGAAGGTGTTTGCCTTCTTCGTCACCGATCGGCGTGAGGAAGCTCGCGCTCCCACCGAGGGCGACGATCTGACCGGCGATCAATGCCGCACCGCCGAGAAACTGCTCCTCAGCCAGCGGGGTTACGGAGAGGATGGGGCTCTCCGCCGCGACATTTGCCGCATCACAGGACACGTACACATCCATGATCGGGTCGCCAACGACCAGGACCTTCTTCTCCGCTACACCTGCCAGGGCGTGTTCGATCGCAGATCGATCGATGCCATGGTTCTGGCAGAAGGCGGTGATCTTCTGACCGTCGAGCTGAAACCGCTCGCGAAACTGCCCGATGATCGAGGTCGACGAAAACACGACGTCGCCAGAGCTGTAGATCACGCTCCCGCCGTAGCCCTCGACGAGCTTCTTCTCTTTGAGGAAGCGCGGATCTTCGTTGGTCTCGTATTCGCGCCCCTTGACGTAGACATCCGGACGGACCACGTCGAGGATGGGCCCAGCCCAGGAATGGTGGTCGAGAACGACGTAGTCGACCATCTCGAGAGCAGCGAGGTTCTCGAGCCGCAATTGCTCGGAGACGTAGGGCCCCGTGTCGTTCTTGCCCACCACCCGGTCAGCGCTCACACTGACGATCAAGGCATCACCTTGAGCGCGCGCAAACGCGAGGTAGCGCAAGTGACCCGGGTGCACGATGTCGAAACAGCCGTGGCACTGAACAACGCGAATCCCATCGTTGCGCAGGCGTTCGCGAAGCGCCGGTATTTCGGCAACCCGCTTGATCTTGTCCTCTAGAGCCTTCATGCAATCTCCTCTACGGCGGCACGAACTGCTGCAATCACCTTGTCACGCCGACGGTCGTCGACGTGAAGGCCGATGGGCAGGCTCAGGATCTCGTCGACGACCTTCTCGGTGACCGGGAGGGGTCTGGTGTGAAGGTCTCTGAATGCGGGCTGCTGATGGATGCCGAAGGGATAGTGCACCTTGGCAGAAACTCCACGGCGTGCCAGCCCCTCGACCAGCTCATCGCGGGCCGGGTGACGAACGACAAAAGCGCAATAGGTCGTGACATCACCGGGGCCATCGTCGGGTTGAAGCCGCACCAGGCCCGCGAGGGCCTCGCGATAGGCACGAGCGAGTTCACGCCGTCGGGCGAGCGATGCCTCGAGGCGCGCGAACTGCGGTAGCAGCATCGCTGCGTGCAGGCAGTCGAGCCGAGAGTTCTCGCTGACTTCCCCACAGGACCCGCGTGCCACCAGACCGAGGTTGCGCATTCGACGGAGGGCCTCGAGCTCCTCCTCGTCGCGCGCGCAGACGAAGCCACCGTCGCCGTAGCCACCGAGAACCTTCAGCGGGTGGAGGGAAAAGCAGCCTATGCCGGTACTGCCAACGTGTCGTCCTCTGTCGTGCGTACCGATGGCCTGCGCGCAGTCTTCGACCAGCGCCAGGTCGTGCTGTCGACAAAAGTCCAGGACAGCACCCAGCTCGCATGGCTGACCATTCAGATGCACCACCATCACCGCTCGCGTTGCTGGGGTACGAGCCCTTTCCAGGTCTCCTGTGTCCATCAACATGGTGTGGTCATCGACGTCGACAAACACCGGGCGAGCCCCTTCGAGGACGATGGCGGACGCGGTCGCAGCAAACGAATGCGACACCGTGAGCACATCGTCGCCTTGGCCGATTCCGAGCTGGCGTAGTGCAAAGCGCAACGCATCAGTTCCGTTGCCAACACCCACTACACCATGCACACCTACCAGGCTGGCGAGTTTGCCCTCGAGCTCCTCGACCTCGGGCCCGAGGATGAAGTGACCGTGATCAAGCACCCGCGAGACGGCTGCGATCAGCTCTTCGCGCAGGGGAAGGTGGCTTGCCGCCAGGTCGAAGTACGGAACCTCGAAGTCGGTCATGCCGGACAGGGCGCGTCCAGGGACTGCCAATCCAGCCACTGGTCACGCCGGCGCTTCATGACCTCGACGTTGCGATACCGCGAGTCTGTGGGATCGGGTACAAGGCCTTCGCGGTACGCCTCGGCAAGACCCTCAACTGCGGCTTCGAGCGTGTGTTGGGGGGTAAAGCCCAGTTGGCGCTCGAGCTTGGCAGCCGACAGACAGTAGGAACGGTGGTCGGGCGTGTCGACGATCTCAATCGGTAGATCAGGGTCGATGACCGAGGCCACCAGTTGCGCCAGTCCGAGGACCGAGCTGTTCTCGCGCGAAACGTTGAAGCGTTGGCCTGAGATCGCTTCTGCTGGCTCTCCGAGAAGCTGGCAGTAGAGGCTGGCGAGATCGTCGATATGAATATTGGGGCGCATTTGTTCGCCACCGAAAACCCGGATCTTGCCTTCGGTCAAAGCGAAGTGGGTGAGGATATTGATCGTCAGGTCGAGGCGCAGCCGGGGCGAATACCCGCACACCGTCGCCGAACGTACGCTGACACCGGTGAAGGTGTCGTCGATCAGGTCGTCGAGAATCTCCTCGCCTTCGGCCTTGTAACGGGCATAGAGGGTAAGGGGCTCGAGACTCATGTCTTCGGTGACTTCTTCGGTCCCTTTCAGGCCGTAGACGCTCGCCGAGGAAGCGTAGAGAAAGCGCTTCACGCCCCGCTTCTTAGCTGCTTGCATGAGCGCTCCGGTCGCCTCGAGATTGACCGATCGCGTCAACGCCTCGTCGAGCTCGCTGCAGGGGTCGTTCGAGATAGCCGCCAGGTGGATCACAGAATCGAAGTCGCCCTGCTCGAGCAGCCGCGCAACCGCGGCGTGGTCGCGAATGTCTCCCTCGACAAGGTCAAAGCGCGGGTTTCCAGCGCAGCTCGCCAGCCCTTCGCCTCCGAAGAAGAGACCATCAAAGACAGTGACGCGATGACCGCGTTCGAGGAGTTTCGGGGTCAGGACCGATCCGATGTAGCCGGCTCCGCCGGTCAAGAGAACATTCTGGGTCGTCTCGCTCATGGCCGAGATACTATCCTTTTTCTACGATTTCTAGTAGTCAGATCCTCGAGGTCTCCTACGGCCGAAGCGCCTCTTTTGCTGATCTTCTTGTGAAGAAATCCTATCTATGGAAGGATTCCGGGCCTCGGATCATCGCTGCCCTTTGGACCGCAAGGCGCACATTGGACGCGCGAGGAGGGAGTCGGTCGCCTGTGAACATGCTGCGCTTCTTCCGAAGCGTCTACCACGACAACCAGCTACGCCGGCAGAAACGTCGGTCGCTGGCCCGCGACCTGGTGCTCTACGCGCGCAATCGCGCCCTCCGGCCCAACGAGGCACGGCTCGAGCGGACGCACTGTCGCCCCGACCTGGCAACCGGCTTCATTGTCGCGCCACCGCGCTCGGGAACCAGTCTTCTCTTCCAGATGGCGGCGCGCTACCTCGACCTCGGCTACCCCACCAACTTCGTCGCCCGCTACTGGAGCTGCCCACTGACCGGGCAAAAGCGGTACATGACCCGGCACGGCATTGCGCCAAGTGAAGCACCGCGCCGGAACAAGGAGCGCGACGTACCGTTAGCCTCCAGCTACGGTGGCACCCTGGGGGTCCACTCTCCTCACGAGTTCAGCTGGTTCTGGCAGTTCTATACCGACTTCGGAGACGTCGACGAGCTCACGGAGGAGCAGCTCGACGCCATCGACTGGCAGCGAATACAAGCCAAGATCCATGGCCTCGCAGCAATCACAAAGAGCCCGTGGCTCTTCAAGAGCTTGAACTACACCGTCTACAACATTCCTCGCTTCGCCCGCGAGCTGCCAGAGAGTCGCTTCATCCAGATCCGGCGCGACCCCAGGTTCGTGGTGCAGAGCATCCTCAAATGCCGGCGCGAACGCTACGGTGACGAGGACCTGTGGTGGAGTCTGCGGCCGGCCGACGTCAAGGAGTGGCTCGGGCGGAGTGGCCTGAGCCAGGTTTGTCACCAGGTCAGATCGATTCTGCGAGCGATCGATTCGGCGTTTGATGGTCTTCCCGAGCACCGTAAGCTTCGTCTCGAGTACGAAGACCTGGTGGCCGATCCCATCCCGCAGCTCGAGCGCCTCGCCGATCTCCTCGACGTCGAACTTCGCGATACGGAGCACCTCGACATGTCCGAGCTCAGAAGCGGCAACGTAAGGCATGGAGATCCAGTGCGCTTTAGCGCAATCGAAGAACACCTTGCGAACTGGGAAGGGTACTAACGGTGTCCGAACTCCCCATCGACGAGCGGACTCTGGCGAAACTCGCCGCCCCCTTCTTCGTCGTCGACCTACCGCGTCTCGAGGCCAAGTACACACGTTTCAACAAGGCATTCTCGTCTCGCTTCCCCCGCTCTCGAGTCGCCCTCTCGTACAAAACCAATCACCTCGGGCCCATGCTGCAGCACCTCCACGGCATGGGGGCCTGGGCCGAAGTCGTCTCGGGTCCAGAGTACGAGTACGCTCTTGGACTCGGCGTACCGGCCGAAAGGGTCGTCTACAACGGCCCAGGAAAGAGCCCCGAAGAGCTCGCACGAGCGCTCGCCGACGGAGCGGTGATCAACCTCGACTCCCTCGAAGAAGCTCATTACGTCGCCCACTGGCGCAAGAGCTCGGGCGGCACCGCTCGCGGCGTCGGAATCCGAATCAACCTCTTGCTCCCAGACCGAGAGCCCGGCACCCAGAGCCGCTTCGGCGTCGAACTCGACCAGCTCGAAGAGGTCGCGCAAACGCTTCGCGACGCATCGGTTTCCGTTGATGGCATTCACGCCCACCTGACCAGCAGGCGGCGGCGCGTCGAGTACTACGAAGTGGTTGCCGATGCTGTTGCAGACGCGGTCGACATCGTGGGCAGATCCACCCTCACCTATCTGGACCTGGGCGGGGGCTACGCCTACCTGCCCAGGGAGATGCGGCTCGATGTGACCTTCCCGACCTTCGAGGAGTACGCCGAGGTCATCGACGACACCCTGCGGCCGCGGGTCGACGCGCTTGATGAGCTAACGCTTCTTACCGAGCCCGGGATCGCGCTTTCGGGCGACTGCCTGACCTACTACGCTCCCGTTCTGGCCACCAAGAAGATCGGCGGCCGGTCGCTCGCCATCATCGAGGCGAGCGTGCACTCACTCAAGCCCACCCGCCATCCTGCCCACCTTCCGACCCGGGTGCTCGACTCTCTTGGGGCGCAGAAGTCGGGGCCTACCGAGACCTACGACGTCGTCGGCTACACCTGCCTCGAAGACGACGTGATCGCAGAGGCACAGGAACTCCCGCAGCTGCTGGTCGGAGACCGTCTCGCGATCGGAAACGTCGGCGCCTATACCTTCGTCTTCAAGCCACCTTTCATCCGTCCTTTGCCGGCCTTCTACCTCTGGAACGGTAGGAATGTTTCGTTGGCGCGGGACGCACAGACCCCCGAGGAGGCATTCGGACACCATGCCAGCTGACTCCTGCCGCCTGTTGATGACCTTTGCGGGGCGCAAGTCCTATGTCCTGCGGCCACTGATGGCGGCCGACCCCGATGCCTTGATCGTGGCGGCCGACGCCGACCCCGATGCGCCGGTCCGAGCGACCGCGAAACGTTTCGAGACGGTCCCACCGGTCGCTCGACCAGAGGCCTACATCGACGCTCTGCTCGAGATCTGCCGTCGCGACCAGATCGATGCCGTTCTGGTCACCAACGATAGGGACGTGGAACTCCTGACAGAAGCTCGGGTGCGCTTCGGTGAAGTCGGTACTCGCGTCCTCGGCGCACCCGCTGAGCTCACCAGAGCGATGTGCGACAAGTGGGCGGCGTTCCAATGGTTCGAGGCGCACGGCTACCCCACTGTCTCGACCTGGAAAGTCGACACTCTTCCCGAGGACATCTCCTTCCCGGTCATCGTCAAACCGAGACGAGGCCAGGGAAGCCGTGGTGTCAGGCGCTGCAACGAGCCCGACGACCTCATTGGGCTCGGCGATGACGTCATCGTCCAGCCCTGGCTCGAAGGCGTGCATTACGACATCGACGTCCTTCGTGCCGCTGACGGTACGGTCTGTCACGTCATCCCGAAGGTCAAGCTCGAGATGGCCGACGGCACGGCCTCAAAGGTCAGGAGCATCGGCTCGGGCGAACTCACGGCGCTCGGCGAACGCCTGGCGAACGATCTCGACTTCGTCGGTGCCTTCGACGTCGACATCATCGAGAGAGACGGCACGCCGATGGTGCTCGAAGTCAACCCCCGCCTCGGCGGCTGCTTTCCGTACTCCTGCCGTTTTGCGCCCGAGTTTCCCGGTGCCCTTCTCGAAGTCGCCCGCGGGGAGACTCCGTCGATTCGAACCGGCACGCATCGCGTTGGCGTCACCGTAGCGCGCGAGCTCGACTTCGTCGAGCTCGAGGCTTCGAGCGAATCCTCCGCTCCGGCCGTCCGAACCGCTACGAAGCCTCAGCCGAGCCAGCGAGACACCACCAGGGAACACTGGCGAATCGCCATCCAGTGCTACAACGAGGAGCACAGCCTCGAGGCGACAGTGGTCGACATCGACGCAATGGCTGATCTGGTGCCCGAGATGGAGGTGGAGATCGTCATGATCGACGACGGCTCCACCGACGGCACGCGCGCCGTGATGCATCAGCTCGAGGAACGGTTCCCGCGCTGCGTGACCCGGGTCAACCCAAGGAACATGGGGCCTGGTGGAAGCGTCGTCGCTCTGTGGGCCGAGACCGACCCTGACTGGTGGTTCACGGCCCTCCCCGGCGACAACGAGATCGTCGCTCAATCGATGCTCAACCACGCACGGGTGCGGCGCGACAACGACATCATCATCGGCTACCTCCAGAACCCGATCATTCGCCCGATGAGACGACGCATCGCGTCATTCGTTTTCAACCAGTTCGTCCAGTGGACCTACGCCTTCCCGTTTCGCTACATGAACGGACCCAAGCTCTACCGAGTCCGCGCCTTCCAGGGCATCGAGGTGGTCGGCGGCGGTCACGCGTTCAACGCTGAGCTGATGGCCAAAGCTCTTCTGCGAAAGCCAGACCTACGTATCGAAGAGGTTCCGTTCGTAGCGCGCGGCCGGGCGGCTGGCTCTAGCAAGGCCTTCACACCGCGCAACATCCTGAAGGCGGCGCGCGAGTTCTACCAGGGCTACATGTCCGTGCGCGGTTACCGAGAGCGCGTCATCAAGGGGTAGCCGCCGCAAGGTCCTTCGAGTCAGGAATGTGTGTGCTTCCTGCGAGCTTGTTGATCGCCATCACCAGCGTCCACTTTCCCTGGAAAGCGAGCCAGTCGAGCTGCTTTTCCGGGTCGATCGGCGCGACACCGTGAACGACCTCGGAATGGGTGAAGGTCAGATCGCCAACCCTCAACGAATCATCGGCGAAGAAGTCCTCGCTTTCCTCTTCACTGCGCGCGAAGTAGGCGCCCCCCTCGTCATAGTCAGTCCCCTTGTCTGAGAGAGTCACGAGTACGGTCGTGAACTTGTGCGGGCCGGCGGCATCCTGGTGTCTCGAAATGTAGCCCGCACCCTGGGGATAGGCCTGAAACGTCAGGCGAGCGATGCATCCTTCTTCAGGCTCGAGGCCGAGGTACTTCTCGGGCCTCCAGCCGTTGAGGTGGTTGTTGAGCTCGTAGGCCGGCCGGACGAGGTCGAACAGGCCGAACACGTCCATGTTCCACGGAAAGAAGCTCCACTGATGGAAGCGCCCCTGAACGTAGGAGCGCGCGTCTCCGTAGACGCGATGGAAGTTCGGAGCCTTGGCAGTGATCGGCTCGTAGTTCGGTAGCGAGCTGCGCCCGATCTGGGTCAGGTAGCTGCGAATCTGGAGCATCAAGTCACGTGGGAAGGCGCCTCGGGCGACAAAAACATCACCTTGATGGAGACGTTGACGCATCGACTCGACCAGCTGGTCATCTTGAATGGCTTCCGCCGGATGGGGGATTTCAACGAGCTCGCGAAAGTACATCGTGGAACGCTCCAGTCTGGGGTTCTGACCCCTTGATCACCGCCCGAGTCTACAGCACAAACTTCTCTTCTTTCTAGTAAAACGCGGCGGAAACTCCAACTCAGGTACTGGAACAGTCCTCGCTGGGCGGCGACCGTGAAAACAGCCCACGAAGGTCCCGGCCGAGCAGCAACAGCCCGATCACCGTCAGCGGCAAGATGGCCATGCCGTGGGCGACCAGGGCGAAGGCGCCGGCCCGGGTCTCGTCAACTCCAAGGAGGCTGACAGCCGAGAAGACGAGGAAGTGGTAAACGCCGATATGACCTGGCGTCGTCGGAACCGCGAGGCCGAAGGTCAGAAAAGCCATGACCACGACCGGTGCGAACCAGGGGAGGTCGAGGCCGGTCGCCACCATCCACAACCGGACCGAAATCGTCGAACCGACCCAGAACACAAGCGACATCAAGAGAACGACGACGCTCGTCCACAGCGATTCGAGGGCGCTGAACCCCTCGACAAACGAACCCACGCGCCGCTCGACGAACGTCCGCACTCGAGGACCGAAAGGTCGCGCAAAGGCGCTTGCGAGTGCACGGACCCTGCCCGGATGGCGACTGACCAGAAGGATCGCGGCCAACACAACACTGAGGAGCGCGAAACTCGTGTAGATCCCCGTTCCAATCGGAAGGTCCACCGCAGCCACCGGCAGCACCGCCAGAAAGATGGCGAGCAGCGCCACCATGTCGAAGACCCGCTCGGTTCCCACGACCGCGACGCAGGTGCTCACCGGAAGTCCACTGAACCGTGCCAGGTACCCGACCCGCGCCAGCTCACTGGCTCTGAAGGGCACCACGTTCTGAACCAGAAAGGCGACGACCAGCGACTTGAAGAGGCGGAAGGGACCGATGGGCGACAGAGGCGCGAACAGAATCCGAGCCCGAAACGAAGCAACCGTCATGTTGAGCAACCGAAGGATCACTGCCGCACCCAGCCAGAGCAGGTTGACTTCTCTCAGGGCTTCCAGGACCTGACGCAGATCGAGCTGTGTGGCGCTCAAGTAGAGCACCACGGCCGCAATGACGATCCCGATTGCCGAAAGAAAGAGGCGCCGGCTCCCGGAAGACTGGCCCATCGAAGCGTTCTCCTCGAGGTCGCGTACGGAAAGCATCACTCGAACAGAACGTAGAGCCGGGTTGGCGCTGTCGGAGGTTGTGGAAGAGGCGGCACGGTCACCATCCTCAAGAATCCAGTGGCACCACCCTCGCCGCCGGTGAGTCGATGGACACCTTTCGAGAGAACACCAGCCGTGAAGGGCTGACCGTCGACCTCCAGGAGTCCCTCTCCACCAAACACAAACTCACGCTCGCTGAGCACCTCGAACTCGTGCGTCGAGCCCTCGGCCAGTGCGAAGCGCGTCCCATGGATGAAGACGTTGCGATCGAAATGAATGAAGTTGCGACGCAGAAACTCGTTCTCGGCGCCATTCAGCCAACGAATGCGGTACGAGAAGACGAAGGCCACCATCTCGCGCTCACGCCATTGCTCGATCATTCGCGGGTAGAGGCCAGCCATATAGCTCTTGAAGATGGGAGTCGTCATCAGCCATGGATTCGAGGCGATCGGCCGGAACGGAAGGCCCGCCATGTCGAAGACCGCGTCGTCGGGTCGCGTCACCGCGTGTACCAACTGCTGCGACGCGAGAATCGCGTCCTGGTTGTGTTCAAGGACTACTAGTGCCCTGGTTGTGGCGGTGCCGAGACTCACCAGCAGGAGCACCAAGACGATCCACCAACGCAGCGCCGTCCAACGCCTGGTCGCGCCTCGCATCAGGATGGCTAGAATCGCCGCCGCGAAGAGAGCGAGTACAGGCAATACGGTGACGTGCAGGTAGGGAAATGGGAACGGATTGGCCCACAGCGTGGCGACCAGGGCGAGTGCGAGAAGCCCAGTCACCAGGATCGGCCGCCGGCGAATCGAATCGGCCCAGCGAGGCAAGGCCCGTTCCTGTCTAAGCCTGGTAAACACCGTTGGGACCATGGCAAACAAGGCACCGAAGGCGACCAGCACCGCGAGCGAAAACACCGGATTGCGCATCCCCTCCTTGATCAAGTGGGAGCCAGGAGTGAAGGTAGCGCGGTGAGCGGCGGTCCGCGAAACACTCGCGGCAGCGCGATAGACATTGGTGTCGAGATAGGCCTCGAGCGCGCCCAGCATCTGAAGGGCCAAGAGAAAGATGCCCACCGGCACGAGCCAGACGACAAACGGCAGAACCACGTTCTGCCAACGGCGCTCTCGATAGGCGCTCTTCAACCAGACGAGTCCGAAGAAGACGCAGACAAAGACGATCTTCTTGCTGAACAAGAAGGCGATCGAGAGGATCAGACCCTGCAAAAGCGAGCGGCGAAGCCGATCGAATCGCGACAACTCGACGCCAAGCGCGGCGAGAGCGGCTAGACCAAGCCAGACATCGGGTCGCACCTCCATGCCGCGCTCGAGATAGGTGGTGTGCAGAATCAAGAAGCCCGCTGCCAGCACCGCCGCCTCCGCCCCCGCCAGTCGCCAGCCCAGCCAGGCGACCAGAACCAACGTTGCAAAGACCGCCAGGAGTGCGATCAAGCGACCCCGCCGGTAGCTTCCCGGCGCATCCTCGATGTCGATCCAGGGACGGAGCACCAAGTGCAGCATCGGGTTGTGCGGCTGATAGAAGTCGCGGTAGATCATCTGCCCCGCTCTGAGCTCGTAGGCGGCGTGCAGATGCTCCACCTCATCCGGCTGAAAGCCTCGTCCACTAGCGACCGCCACCGCGAGGACAACCCCAGCGATGAGAACGACGACCAAAGACCCACTGGCGATGAGCAAACCGAAACGTTGCCCCGCTCCACCCGAGCCCTGTGGAGGGTCGTCGGGTGTTGAACCCTCGAGCACGGGTGATTCCGACACGTTTCTCTCCCAATCCGCTTAAGGAGGACAGCCCCGATCTGAGCCGATCAAAGCATAGTGAAACTACGGAATTTAGCAAATCCGAACCCGCGGAGTCAGCCACCAACCGACGCCGACGGCGGCCGTACCGGCGCGAGCTACCCGGCAATGGAGCGGCCGCGCTCGACGGCTTCTGCCGCCTCGGCCTGCCGACCCGAACGATTGAGAATGTCGGAGAGCACATACCAACCGAGCTGAATGTCATCGCGTAGCTCGAGTCCCTTGCGGGCCGCCTCCTCGGCCCGCTCGAGCTCGCCGGCCTCCATCAGGGCCTTGCCGAGGAAGAAGTAACCGACGGCGAAGTCGGGCTTGGATGCGATCGCCTGCTCGAGCAGTGCCCGTTCGCGCGCTTTCTGGCCGAGAGCGCCCTCGAGTCGGGCGAGGTTGAACTGCGCCTGGTAGTGCTTCGGGGCGCGTGCGATCGCAGCTTCGTAGGCGCGCCGGGCACCCTCGGCATCCCCCGCCTCTTCGGCAAGCACGCCGAGGTTGAAATGCGGTTGGGAAAGCTCAGGCTTCGCCTCGAGGGCGCGCGCGAAGCTTCGTTTGGCAGCTTCGGGTCGCTCCGAGAGGGCTTGGACTTCGCCGAGTCGGTTCCAGATCGCCGCCGGGACTCCCTCGCGCGCCGCCGCGACGAGCGCCTCGCGGGCGACATCCAGGTTGCCGCGTTCGACCTCGAGATCGGCGATCGCCAGGCTGGCCTTCGAGTCCTGGCCCGCGATGTCGAGAATCCGCCGGAAACCCAGGAGAGCATCGTCGATGCGGCCCTGCGCCCGATGGCAGCTGGCCAGTCCGAACAGTGACGGCCGATGCCCACTGTCGAGCTCGAGGGCGCGCTGGTAGTGACGCATGGCGGCTTCTGGGTTCTCCTGGCGCAGGGCGACCTCGCCGAGCAGCTGATGGCCGTCGATCAGGGCCGGATCTTCGGCCAGGGCGCGTTCGAGGAGCGCGGTTGCCTCCTCGTCGCGGCCCTCACTCACCTTGCCCTGCGCGAGCATGATGCCGCGGTGCAAATGGACCTTGGTCTTGGGATCAGGCCGCGGAACAGAGGGGTCCCACGAGCTCGCCGCGACTTCCCCCGGCCCGGCGACATAGCCCAGCGCCTGTAGTTGTGCGAGCGCCTGCGGGTCGAGGTCGGCGGCCTCAGCGCCCACTGCACCCTGCTCGATCTCACTCGCGAGTGCCTCGAGTTCGACAAGCAGTGCCGCACCCTCGGGGCCGTCCTCGAAGAGGTTGCGCTTTTCCCCGGGATCTTCGTTGGGCCGGTAGAGCTCGGGCTCGGGAGCCGCAATGAGCTTCGCCGCCGCGCTGCGCAGCACGCGCAGCGGTGACCAGCCATAGTGCAGGAGCGGGTAGAACGACTCGGCGTAGACTGCGCGCTCGGCCATCGCCTCCTTGGCGCTGCCTCTGAGATCAGGCACAAGACTTCGACCCTGCATGGCTTCGCCGACCTCCTGGCCCGTCAGCTCGAGGAGAGTCGGTGCGATGTCGACGTGGCTCACCGGCAGGGCCGAGCGCAGAGCCTCCGGCGCGCGACCGCGCGGCAAGCGCACGATCAAGGGCACATGGACCGTGCTCTCATAGACGAAGAGGCCATGGAAGAGCTCGCCGTGATCGCCGAGGCCCTCGCCATGATCCGAGGTCACCACGAGCGCCGTCTCGGCGAGCAGCCCCCGTTCTTGGAGATCGTCGATGAAACGACCGACCAGTGCATCGGTGTAGGCGATCTCCGCGTCGTAGGGGCGGCCCGGGTACTGCGAAGCGAAGGGCGCTGGCGGCGTGTAGGGATCGTGCGCATCAAACAGGTGCAGCCACACGAAGAATGGACGATCGGGGTCGCTCCGCTTGTCGAACCAGTCGAGAGCTGCGGCAATCGTGTCGGTTCCTGGCCGTTGCACCGAGCCGAGGTTCGGATTCTCGAAGGCACCGAGGTCGAAATCGTCGTAGTAGTGGCCGAAGCCGCGGGCGATGCCCCACCGCGCGTCGAGGACGAAGGCGCTGACGAACCCGGCCGTGTCATAGCCGGCCTCGCTGAAGGTCTCCGCCAGCGTGCGATTCTGGTCGGAAAGGTAATAGCCGACGTTCTCGCGCACCCCGTGGAATGGCGGATAGGTGCCGGTCATGATCGAGCTGTGGGCCGGAAAGGTGAACGGCACCGTCGTCTGAGCGTTGGTGAACAGAGTGCCTTCAGCAGCCAGGCGATCGAGGTTCGGAGTTCGGACGTCTCCTCCCAGGGCGCCAATGCGGTCGGCTCGAAAGGTATCGAGGGTGACGAGCACGACGTTGCGCACCGAAGCAATCGGCGGGCCGTCGGCCTCGGCAACCGTACTGACGGAGTCGACCGCCGTTTCGCGGCCGCAGGAGATGGAAACAAGGGCGAGGGGCAGGGCAAGAAGAGCAGCGATCCACCGGAGCGTCGGCCGGCCCGCGGTGCAGTGACCATCGGAAGAGAGCATCGACGGACGCTACCTCACCGCCATTTCAGGCCTGAGGCGGCAAACGACGGCGCGTTCAAAACCGGGCGCGAGTGATCCACACTTCCAACCCGCCCTCTGTCCAGGTCGTCCCAAATGTCTTGCTCCCCCAGTTCACTGAACGTATAGTCAGCGAAACCGAGCCTGCGCCGCACCGAAAAGACGTTCGAGGCCTCGGCCAGAAAGGAAGGCCCCCATGACGACCCTCAAGGTCCCATTCGCCCTTCGCGTCGCCTTCGTGTCGATTCCGCTGCTGGCTCCGCTCGCCCCTGTGGCGGCCCAAACCACTGGCACCCTCCGCGGCACGGTCGTCGACCAGGAGGGCACAGTGCTTCCGGGGGTCACGGTCACCGCCACCAGCGAAAGCCGCGGCACCCAACGCTCGGTGGCCTCAGGCGCCAACGGCGTATTCGTCGTAACGTCACCTCCGGTTGGCACGTACACCGTCAGCGCAACTCTCGACGGTTTCCATGACCGCATAATTCCAGGCGTACGCATCGGCATGAGCTCGGCAGTTTCACTGCGGGTTGAGATGCCGCTGGCTTCGGTGGAAGAGACCATCACCGTTTCGGCCACGCCGGTGCTTGACGTCGTCGTCTTCGCGTCCCCTGGCTGATGGCTGAAGGAACCTGCCGAGCGGAACAGAAGGCGCGCACACGCGAGCGCCTTCTCAGCGCAACCCACGTCGTGATCGCACGCGAAGGTCTCTCCTCGACGACTGTCGCGCGAGTGGCCGAAGAAGCGGGCGTTTCGCAGGGGACGGTCGCATTCCACTTCGAAGGTAAACAGAAGCTGCTTCGCGAAGCGCTACGCCAACTCGTCGAGAGGTACAACGCCGATATCGAAGTGGCGCTAGCCCAGGCTCCTGCCCATCCGGCTGCACGGCTCCAGGCGCTGGTATCAGCCCTCTTGCGGCACGCCGAAGACGGCGACCATCTCACCACCTGGTACGCCTTCTGGGGCGATGCTTCGGCGCGTGCCATCTACCGTGAAGTTGGTGGGCCGGTAGATGCCAGAACGCTAGACATCATCGTTGACCTCGGCCGCAAACTGTTTCCCCATCATGCCGAGACCGATATCGCCGAACAGATGGCCGACACGCTGATGGCGCTGGTCAACGGCTTCTGGCTTTCCAAACTGATGCGCCCCAACGAAGTCGATCTCGCCAAAGCGGAACGTATCTGCATGAACATTATCGACATGCTACGCGCCGAGGTCGGACCCTGGCCTCAGGACTTCGAGCGCTGGTTGCCGGCGCAGTCCTGGGTCTGCCAGCCGGTTGGTGAGCTGGCACGCAAGTACGACACGGTCGAGACCCACGGCTGGTATCGCAACCTCGAGCCGACGGCCCTGGAATTGCGCCGCGAGCTCGAGCCCGGCTCGCTGTGGCTCGACTACTCGGGCGGCACCGGCATCCTTGTCGATCGGCTGCTGCATGACGAACCTGGGCTCGACTTCGGGGCACTACTCGTCGATGCGTCACCCAAGTTCTTGCGGCTGGCACTCGAGAAACTGTCTGCCGACCGTCGGACCGCCTTCCGTTGGATCCGCTATCTCAAGAACGAGAAACGCTTGCAGCGACTCGACGAAGTCTTGAGTCCCCTACTCCTCGAAAGAGGTTTCGACGCGCTCACGTCGACCAACGCGATCCACCTCTACTACGACATGGAAGAAACCCTGCGTTCGTGGTGGAAGGCCCTCCGTCCCGGTGGCCTCGCTCACGTGCAGTCCGGCAACATCGACAACCCGAACGCCGGTCCGGAGACCTGGATCATCGACCAGACCGTGGAACGCCTGCAGCCGTTTGCCCACCGCCTGGTCCGCGAAGACCCGCGTTTCGAAGAGTTTCGCGCTGCAACCGAGGATGAGGCTCGAATGAAGCGCTACGACAAGCTGCGCGCCAAGTTCTTTCTGCCGGTGCGGCCGCTCGCCTTCTATGAGGAGCAGCTACAACAGGCCGGCTTTACCATCGAAGCGACCCATGCAGTTCCGATCGAGGCGAGCGTAGAAGAGTGGGGAGACTTTCTGGCGGCATACCACGAAGGCGTGCTGGGCTGGGCCGGCGGATCGCCGCGGGTGGAAAAGGAGACCCGAGACAGCCCCTCCGAGGCAACCGTCGCGCTTCGCCGCGAGTTGCTGCAGGCCTCTCTCGAGGCCCTCTTCGAAGGGCGAGAGACCTTCGAGGCCAACTGGACCTACTTGACCTGTCGCCGCGCCTGATGCCCGAGAGCTCTAACAGCCCCACCCCACGACCAGTGGTCGACTGGCCGGCCCTTGTTCTCTCCGTAGCGATCGTTCTGGGCGCCTGTTTGATCCTTGCGGTGGACGCAGCCTAGAGGCCCTGAAATCGGCCTCATTGATTGCGTCCGCAGCGCTTCTCATCATCTTCTTGCTTCCCATGGCCATCGCGCTCGGCCGCTCGCTCCGTCAGGCGGCGCGCGACCAGGGCCTGACCTGAACCCCAGGAGAACTCCCCGATGCCTTCGACGCTGATGGACCACATCAACGCTGGCCAGCACCTGTTGATCGACGGTGCGACCGGAACCGAACTCGAGCGCCGCGGCGTACCTATGCACGACAAGGCCTGGTGCGGCAGGACGCCGCTGACCCACGGCGAGGTGCTGCGAGAGGTTCATCTCGACTACATTCGCGCCGGCGCACAGGTGATCACCTCGGACACCTTCGGCTCGGCCAAGCACGTTCTCGAAGACTCGGGGCTGGGCGACGAGTTCGTCGCCATCAACCAGGCAGCGATCGAGATCGCCCGCCAGGCGGCCGACGAGGCGCCCGTCGACCACCCGCTCTGGGTTGGCGGATCGGTGTGCACCAGTTTCGTCGCCGGCAACGATATGGCCGCCCTCGACCCGGCCCGCGCCCGCCTCGGCTTCCGTGAGCAGATCGCGATTCTCGTCGATGGTGGTGCCGACCTCTTGATGCTCGAAATGGTGTTCGCCCATCTCGATCGGGTCGGAATCGAGATCACCGTCGATGCGGTGGAGGCGGCAGCGGCGACGGGGCTACCGGTGTGGATCGGGATGTCAACGAAACTCGCCAAAGAGGGCAACGACGTGCTGCTCTTCGGTTCGAGCGATCCCTACGACCTGCGACCCGATGAGCCCGACACCACCGTGCCCTTCGACGAGCGCGTCCTGCCGGCCTTCCGGGCCGGAGCCGCCCTCGTCGGAATCATGCATTCAGATGTCACGGCGTGTTCGCCTTCGCTCGAAATCCTGCGCACTCTCTGGGACGGCCCGATCGCGGCCTACCCACACAGCGGGCACTGGGAGAACCCCTACTGGAACTTTGCGTCCGTCATGCCGCCCGAGGCCTACCTGAAAGAGGCAAGGGGCTGGGTCGAGCGCGGCGCAACGGTGATCGGCGGTTGCTGCGGCATCGGCCCCGCCCATATCGAAACGCTGCACCGGCAGCTCCTGGGCGGCGCCTACGTCGGCTAGTCCTCCGTACCAGTGAAACGGCTGTTGGCTGAGTGGATGATCGCGCTCGAGATCAAGGCGTCACGACGCAGGCGTATTGGCGATCTGTCGAGGAGTGACAACACAGAGATCTTGCCGGCCGGATCGAGTCCGAGATCGAGCCACTCCTGGTCAGCCAGCGTCCTCCAGAACCAAACAAGGTGATATACTAGTTATAACAGTTATATGATTCTCCCGGAGAACGCGTTGAAAAGAACACTGTGCACGATCCTTAGTCTGCTTTCTTGTCCACTCGCGAGCGCCCAGGTGACGACCACCTTCAGCATTTCACCGGAAGACATCGGAGTGGGGTCGTCGACGACGTTCACCTACACCATCACCAACAACACATCCGAAACGATCACGGACATGGCCCTGCACCACGCCCTTCCAGATGAGCTTCGGGCCGTGGTTGGGGGTTCCGAGTCAGACTGCGATGGCGATGCCTATGCCGGATGGATTCCAGAGAACAGCACCTGGCCTGAGGGAGCTGTGTTCCAGCCGCCCAACTACAACACCCTCAGTTGGGCCGACCTGGCACCAGGAGGAACTTGCCAACTCACCGCGGAGGTCCGCGCGGTCGCTCCCGGCGCCTACACTCTCCAGCCCGAGGACCTCACGTGGAGAGTCGGTACCAACGAAGGCAACGAGGGCTTTTCGACGGCCCTTCTCGTTGTCGAAGCCGAACGACCCGGAATTAGCAGCTCCTTCGGACGGGACTTCGCAATGCTCGGACAGGACTTTCCGTTCGAGATCGAGATCGACAACACCTTCGGCTCCGAGCCGCTCACCTTCCTCGACCTGCTCTACGAACTGCCGTCGGGCCTTCCGATTTCGAACCCGCCGAACTTCGAGACCACTTGCGGAGGTCTTCTGACTTCGGAACTTCCCTCCCCAGACGCAACCCTGTTCCTCGCGGAGTTCGAGGGGTCGGATGTGCCAGGCGAGGAGGTCCTCGCAGCTGGTGAGAAGTGCACGATCGCCATTGACGTCGTGGCGACGGCACTTGGTGAGTTCCTCGCGTCGTCGGGGAATCTGGCAGTGAAGCAGGGCTCGGACCCAGCCCTCCTGCTTTCTGGCTTTGCCTCTTCCTTTCTCGAGGTCGTGCCCCACCCGCTCGTTCTGAACGTGGCATTCCTTGATGACCCAATCCCTCCGGACTTCAACACAGTCCTCCTCGAGTATCAGCTCCTCAACCTCGACAGCGAGGTCGCCATCACCGACATCACTTTCTCGAACGACCTCTCGCAGATGGCAGACGGCTTTAGCTTCGATGAAGTCGTTAGCATCACCTGCGATGCCCCCATTCCAACCCTCGGGGACTCAACGATCACCGTTCGGGTGGCGACCCTGGCACCCAACGAGGACTGTCGCATTCGCTTCCGGCTTGGCGTGCCGAACGGGCTCGAGCCCACTGACGTCCTCTTGAACACCACCAGCGGAGCCGATGGAACCCGGGAAGGCTCAGCAGTCCTCGCAAGCCCGGCACAAGATCGGCTAGGAATTGTCCCCGGGCCGCGGATGACTAAAGAGTTCCTCGACGACCCTGTCGCTCCAGGGGGCACCACAGAACTCGAATGGACGATCACCAACACCGCGAGCGACGCCGCGATCGACTCGCTTTCTTTCAGCGATTTTTTCCCGGCTCCCCTGTCTACCGCTTCGGCCGTACCCGGAAACGACTGTTGTGGGATCGGTTCCACCTGCTCTTTCACTGCCGGTAGCGCCAGCGAGCCCGCCACGTTTGAACTCGAAGACGGCCTCTTGCCCGCCGCCGGAAGTTGCACGTTTTCGGTGACGTTCGACGTTGAGGCCACCGCTGCGGGGGGCATTTACCCTTCGGTTGCCGGATGGGTTCGGGGCAGGGTCAATGGCGAGCTCCAGATCGGCGGCAACGCGCTGGCCGAAGTCGAGATCGTAGCGGCACCGCTGCTACTGAAGTCCTTCTCACCAGAGACTGTAGGGCCGGGTGATACAGCGACGCTCGAGTTCACCCTGACGCATTCACCAACGGCAACGGCCGATGCCACGGCCATCTCATTCTCCGACGACCTCGACGCGATGTTGAGCGGACTGACCGCAACCCTTCCTGCCTCACCAGACCCCCCATGCGGCGCAGGGTCGATGGTCACCGGGAGCTCAGCCCTCTCCTTCTCGGGCGCCACCCTCGCTCCGGGTGACAGCTGTACCTGGAGTGTGACCGTGAACGTGCCAGCGGCAGCGCCCGCAGGGACCTACACCAACACCACAAGCGCAGTGAGCTCGACCGTAGGCGGTCTGTCTACCAACTCGGTCGCCGCCAGCGCCGAACTCGAGGTGACTGGGTTGCAGATCACCCATGATGTCCTCAACCAGCCGTTGTTGCCTGGCGAAGTTGGGACACTGCGTTTCACCTTCGCGAATCTGACTCCGGCGCAGTCGGTCTCGAGCATCGCTTTTGTCTATGACCTCGCGGCGGTGTTGCCGGAGAATCCTGACCTGACCTTGTCTGGATCTCTCCCGTCGATGCCGTGCGGCTTGACCTCGGCCCTGGCGCCGGGCGGTGGCGGCACGACAGTCAACCTGACCGATGGGAGCCTCGCCGTTGGGCAAGAGTGCACCTTCGAGTTCGACGTCCTCGTGCCACCAACGGCGCTGCCAGGGGCCTACCAGAGTTCCACCGGCTCCGTCTCTGCAACGATCGGCGCGAGCGCGGAAACCTTGGACGCCGCCGTGTCGCCTTTCACCGTTGACTCAAGGCGGCTCGAGCTCCAGCACGAGTCTTCAAGCGGTCCGGTTGCACCGGGCGAAGTGGTGACGGTTGATTTCTACCTGCGCAATCAGGATGACGAGCAGGCGGTCTCGATGCTCAACTTCACAGTCGATCTTGCCAGCGTGATCGATGGAATGTCGGCCACCGGTCTGCCGATGTCGGCCTGTGGCGGCACCGTTTCCGGCACCTCGACCATCGACCTTACGGGTGGAAGTCTCGCGGCTTCGGGTGAGTGCTCGTTTGCTATTGACGTGATGGTGCCCGCGGGCGCCCAGAACGGCCTCTACTCCGTGTGGAGCAGTCCTCTTGCAGGCTTGGCGGGTGCTTTGCCCGTTGCGGGCGACCCCAGCCTGGCGGTCCTTCACGTGCTCGAGGCACTCGGTTTCGAGAGGTCGTTCGCCGGACCCGCGGCTCCGGGCGGCAGTGCCATGCTCACCTATTCGTTGAGCAACCCACGCGACGCGTCGGTGGCCGAGTTGACCTTCAGTGACAACCTCTTCGACCTGACAGCCGGCGCCATGGCGACCAACCTGCCTCTGAGCGGTCCGTGTGGCACGCTCTCGTCGGTCCGCGGCACGGATCAGGTTGCCCTCGTGCAAGGGAGTCTCGAGGCTTTCGCGAGTTGTTCATTCGATGTCGAAATCGGCGTACCAGCCGAAACGGCTGTCGGTCTCTACGAAAGCACTTCGACGGATCTCCTCGAGGACGGACTGTTCGCTGCGCCCGGCCCGAACGCACAGCTCACTGTGGTCGCCGGCGGCCCCCCCGGTTTCTCGAAGGCCTTTGAACCATCGATCGTCGAGCTGGGTCAGACGACGACGATGGTCTACACGGTCGATCACACCGGTGGCGTCGAGACAGCGAACTCGCTCGCGTTTCTCGATGTCCTGCCTTTGAGCCTTCTGGTCGCGACCGTACCGAACGCCGTCAACACGTGTGGCGGGTCGCTCGCGGCGACGCCAGCTGGTGATCGCGTCGAACTCACCGGCGGCTCGATCGCTCCTGGAAGTCGGTGCACGATTCAAGTCGACCTGCAACCATTGCTGATGGAAAGTTTCACGAGCACCAGCGGAGACCTGACTTCGAGTCTAGGCAACAGTGGCAGCGCAGAGGATACGGTGACCGTTGTCGAAGATGTCTTGTTTGTAGACGGCTTCGAGCTCGGCTCAGCGAACGAGTGGTCGAAGGCTGTGCCTTAGGAGAGCCCCGGTCGCGCCAAGCGCGCACATCGCCACCGCCTTCATGAACACTACGGGCAACTTCCTGGACGCCGGCGACCCGTAACTGCATCAAGTCTTCCAAGGGCATCCGTGATCACTTCGCGAGGGATCTTCTTTGCGGCGTATGCCACAAACCCGCAGGAGTGTGCCGACAGGATCTCCTGGGGCGCAGGGGCCCGGGGAGTTGACAGGGTGATGGAACTATAGTGACCGCACCGCTCCACTCAGGGGACACACCATCTCGACCTATTCCTCTCCCTCGCCGACTCGCGATGAATTCCACCGGCGCTTCGACGCCATCGACGTAGCCGAAATGCGCCGCGCAAAGCGCATCAAGTGGAGTCGCGATGAGGGCGACGTGCTGCCGGCCTGGGTTGCCGACATGGACTTTCCGGTCTCGCCGGCGATCCAGGCGGTGGTCTCCGAGTTCGTCGAGCGCTCCGACCTTGGATACCACCGGCTGCCGATTCCAAGACGACTGCGTGCCGCTTTCGTCGAGCGCATGAGCACACACTTCGACTGGCATATCGAGGGCGGGACCTGGCCACTGGTCAATGTCGTCCAGGGTCTCGACGCGGCCATCCTTCTCCACAGCGAGAAGGGAGACGGCGCCGTTTTGCAAACGCCGATCTACGCGCCTTTCCAGCACGCCGTCGACGGTACCGGCCGCGAACGCATCGACTGCCCGCTGGTGCGCTCGGCTGAAGGCTGGGAGATCGATTTCGACCACCTCGCCCACCGTCTCGAAACCGCCCGTTGCACTCCCCGGATCTTCATGTTGTGCAACCCGCACAACCCCACCGGCCGTGTCCTGACGCGCGTTGAACTCGAGGGCATCGCCGAGCTAGCGGCAAAACATGACCTGGTGGTGATCAGCGACGAGATCTGGCAAGACCTTCTCTTCGATGGCCGCAGGCATCAGGTGTTCGCCAATCTCGCTCCAGAGGTCCAGGAGCGCACGATCACACTGACTTCGCCGTCCAAGGGCTTCAACACCGCCGGGCTGCCCTTCGCGATGGCAGTCTTCGGCTCGGAGCGCCTGCGGGCGCCGTTTCGGACCATGGCGCCGCACCTCATGGGACACGGCGGGATTCTCGGCACCGAAGCGACGATCGCCGCCTGGACTGCCAGCGACGACTGGTTGGCAGCGGTGGTGTCGTATCTCGAGGGAAACCGTCGCTTCATCGGTGAGTTTCTGGCGGCCCACCTGCCCGGGGTCGATTGGCGCTCGCCAGACGCCACGTACGTCGCCTGGCTCGACCTCAACGCCTACGGCCTGGGCGAGAACCCCGCCGAATGGCTGCTCGAGAACGCCCGCATTGCCCTGTCACCCGGTCCTGACTTCGGACCGCCCGGTGCCGGTTGCGCTCGGCTGAACTTCGCGACCTCGCGCGGAATTCTCGGCCAGATCCTCGAACGCATGGCCGAGGCACTCTCCGGGATCGGCTAAGCCCACGGTCTGGGACGAGCGTGGGGCGAGAGCCGCAACTCGCGCAGCCGGTACGAGTACCCTCAAGGCTTCCCTTCGGAGGATCTCTCATGCAGCGAGTGACAGAACTCTTGACCGAAACACGTCTTGCGCTCCGTCGACTGAGGCGTAGCCCACTGTCGACGGCGGTTGTCCTGGCCGTCCTGGCGGTCGGCATTGGGACAAACGTTGCGATCTTTGCCGTCGTCGCTTCGGTGTGGGGGCACGTCCTACCCTACGACGATCCGGCGCGCATCGTGATGCTCTGGGAGGATCAATCGGAACGCGGAGGAACCTCGCGCTCACCGGTTGCTGGTGCCAACTTCGTCGACTGGCGCGAAGCCAGTGGCGACCTGTTCGTCGAACTGGCGGCGTCGCGCAACGAGAGTCGCCGCCTCACCGGCCTCGAGCAACCGGTGGTGCCGCTCACCCACGCGGTGACCGACAACTACTTCGAGCTCCTCGGCGCGCGCCCGCACCTCGGTCGCCTGCTCGAACCGGGCGAGAACGAGAGCGAAGGCTCACCGGTCGTCGTCAGCTACGGCCTCTGGCAGAGTGCTCTCGGCGGGCGTGCCGACGTCGTGGGCTCGGTCCTCCAGCTCGACGGGCAGCCTCACACGGTCGTCGGGGTCATGTCGCCCGACTTCTACAGCCGTCACCAGTTCGAGGTCCAGCCCGACCTCTGGAGTCCCGCCACCGATGTCATCCAGGGGACAGAGCTCCGTCGCGACCGCCGCGACCTGACCGTCTTCGGCCGACTTGCACCGGGTGCCACCCTGGGAGCTGCCAAGGCACGAATGAAAGACATCGGCAGTCGCTTGGCCCGCACCTATCCCGACACCAACGAGGGCTGGAACATCGCCGTCGTTGGGTTGCGTGACGACATCGTCGGCCCGATGCGCAGCACCTTCGTTCTGCTGCTCCTGGCGGCCGGAGCGGTTCTGCTGCTCGCCGCGGTCAACATCACCAACCTCATGTTGGCGCGCGCAGCGCAGCGCCAGCGCGAGCTGTCTCTAGAAAGCGCCCTCGGCGCCAGCCGCGCGCGCCTGGTGCGCAGCTCGGTAGTCGAGAGTCTGGTCCTCGCCTTCCTCGGGGGCGGCCTCGGCCTGGTTCTGGGTGCCGCGCTGACCCCGCTCCTCCGCGGCGCCATTCCCTTGAGCGCCGGAGTACCGTTTCTCGACTCGATCAGCCTGGACGGGCGCGTGGTTGTAGCAGCGGCTGTCGCCACGTTGTTGACGGTCACGGTGTTCGGGCTGGTTCCCGCCCTGCGCGCGGCGTCTACCCAACCCGTAAGCCTGCTCGCCGGAGGGTCGACCCGAACCGGGCAGGACAGGGCCTCAACCCGGCGTGGCGGCCTGCTGATCGTTGCCGAGGTCGCAATGGCGGTCGTGCTCATTTCAGCCGCTGGGCTCCTGTTGCAGAGCTTCCTCGCCCTGCGCGCCTTCGAGCCGGGAATCAACACCGTCAACACACTCACCATCCGCAACTCGCTGCGCGGCCCAACCATGCTGGACGTCGACCGGCGCATCGACCACTTCCGAACGGTGGTTGATGACCTCGAAGCGCTTCCCGAGATCGAATCGGCAGCAGCGGCGAGTTTCGCTCCACCTCTCGTAGGGGGCTTCTTCAATCGCTTCACCGCCACGGGTGTCGCAGAGGAGATCGGCGAGGAACCGCAAGCCTTGACCGTCTCGGTGACGGCTGGCTACTTCGAAACCCTCGAAGTCGAACTGCTCGCCGGCCGGTTCTTCGACACCCGGGATCGGGCAGACACCACCCCGGTGGCGATCGTCAGCGAAGCGCTCGCCCGGCGCTACTTCGACGGTCACGAGGCCATCGGGCAAAGCATCACTCTTGCCTCCGACGTACGGCCCGTCCTCGGCCCAGGCATCGAGAGACGCATCGTTGGCGTGGTCGGCGACGTGATGGGCGGCGGGCTCGACCCGCTTCCGCATCCAACGATCTACTTCGTGCACCCGCAGACACCATTCCCGATCATGACCTTCGTGATGAAGGCGGCCATCGACACCGATACTGCTGGGCAACGCGCCGAGGCTCTGATTTGGAGTCGCTCAGCAGAGGGCAACGTCTATGCCCGCAAGTCAATGGCCCAACGAATCGCCGACACACGCTGGCAGGCCGACCTCGCGACCCTGTTGCTCGGCTGCTTTGCAGTTCTCTCGTTGCTGCTCGGAACTGCCGGGATCTTCGCCGTCGTTTCCTACTCGGTGGCCACTCGGGTTCGCGAAATGGGAATTCGCAAGGCCTTCGGTGCGAGCGCCGGTGGCCTGCGTCAGCTGGTTCTCGGTCGCATCGCGACCTGGGCACTTCTGGGCATCGCCCTCGGCATCCTGTTTGCCCTGGCTAGCGGACACCTACTCGAGGGGCTGTTGTTCGGCGTCCACTCGCGTGATCCCAGGACCTTCGCCCTGGTTGGGGTGCTGATGCTCCTGGCAGCCGTGGTCGCGGCCTGGCTTCCGGCAGAGCGCGCGGCGCGCATCGAACCCGCCACAGCTTTGCGACGTGACGACTGACTGTTTCTGGGTGCCCACGCCAGGGCCTCGCTAGATGTCTAGAACCCTGAGTCTCGTGCGGACGTAATCAAATCTCCCGGTGGAAGGTTCTAGGCATCGAGGCGCAGCGCGAAGCGCTGCTTGCCGGGAGGCACCTGGCCGAGGAGCACTAAAACACGCGGCCCTCGCTAGCGGTAGTCTGTCGCCATCCACAAAAAGAACCTCCGAGGATGGCAACCATGTCTGACTGGCTCGCAACGGGCACCGATCACCTTCTCGCAACCCTCCAGAACGGCGTTGCGACCCTGACCCTCAACCGACCCGAGGCGCGCAACGCGATGTCGGGTGAGATGAACGCCGCCCTGGCGACAACCCTGGCTGCTGTCGAACTCGATCCAGAGGTCAAGTGTGTCGTTCTAACCGGCGCCGGCAAGGGCTTCTGTGCCGGCGGCGACGTCAAAGGCATGGCTGCCAAGGGTGACGGCACAGTGGGTGAACAAACCATCGACGAAGCGATCGCCCGTCAGCGTGTCAACCAACGGGCAACGGCCGGCAAGCTCTGGACGATGCCCAAGCCCACCATCGCGGCGCTGCCGGGCGCAGCTGCCGGCGCCGGTCTCGCGCTGGCTCTGGCCTGCGATCTGCGCATCATGTCGAGCACGGCGTTTCTGACCACCGCCTTCGCACGTGTTGGCTTCTCGGGCGACTACGGTGGCAGCTACTTCATGACCCAGCTGGTCGGTTCGGCAAAAGCGAAAGAGCTCTACTTCCTCTCCGAGCGCATCAAAGCCAAGAAGGCACTGCGACTTGGGCTCACGAACTGGGTCTGTGAACCCGAAGACCTGGCTGGGCGCACTACCGAAATCGCCGAGCGCATCGCCAGTGGCCCCACCGTCGCCCTCCGCTACATGAAAGAGAACCTGAACCGGGCCGCTTCCGGTGATGTCTTCGAGTGCCTCGATCTCGAGGCCACCCACCACATTCACTGTGGACAGACCGATGATCACCGCCAGGCCGTGCAAGCCTTCGTCGAGAAAAGAGAACCCACCTTCGCGGGCCGCTGACCGGCGCACCCGGCGACCACTTTCCTTCAACTCGAATCCTGGAGAACTTCATGCCTGCTTCGATCGAAACCAACCCAACCGCCGACACAGAGGCTCTCAGCTCGCGCCGCACCTTCTTGCAGAGCGGCACGGCCCTCGCCACTCTCTCGGCGACCGGCCTGCTCACCCCAGCCTGCCGCAAGCGCAGCGATCCAGAAGCTGGACCAGGCGCAGACGAGGCCGCGACCAGCAGCGGCTCAGAGCTCGCCGGCCTTGACGGCACCGCCCTTGCCGACATGCTGCGCACCAAGGAGATCTCGGCCACCGAGTTGCTCGAGGACGTGCTGGCACGCGTCGAGCGCGTCAACCCCGAGATCAACGCGGTCCTTCTCGATCTCTTCGATCCCGAGGTCGCAGTCGCGCACGCTGCAGCCTTCGATCGCGGCGAAGGAGGAACCGGTCATCTCGCCGGCGTTCCGGTCATGCTCAAGAACCTGACAGCGTACAAAGACGCCCGCATCGACCACGGCTCGCGCTTGATCTCGAGAGCGATCGCTGAGCACGGGCCGCAGGTGACTGAGAACTCCCCGCTGGTCGACGCGATGGAACGATCGGGGATGATCATCGCCGGCATCACCAGCTCGCCCGAGTTCGGGCTCATCGACACCACCGAACCCGTCCTGCACGGCCCGACACGCAACCCCTGGAACCTGAACCGCACTGCGGGCGGTTCGAGTGGCGGATCCGGCGCTGCTGTCGCCGCTGGGATCGTCCCGTTGGGCCATGGTGACGACGGCGGCGGCTCGATTCGCCTACCTGCCTCTCAGTGCGGAGTCTTCGGTCTCAAGCCGACCCGCGGCCGCGAGCTGGGTAGCCAGACTGGGGTGCTGGCCATTGCGAACGCCCTTTGTTTGAGCCGCTCCGTGCGCGACACTGCTGCTTTCCTCGATCACGTCGAGGTCAAAGACCGCTCCGAGCTGCCACCGGTAGGTTTCGTAGCCCGTAGCGAGCAGCCCGCGCTGCGGATCGGGCTCATGAAGGAGGCTCTGCATGGCCGGCCCGCCCACAGGGAAGTCCAGAACGCAATGACCCACACCGCCGCCTTGTGCGAACAGCTTGGGCACACGGTCACCGAAATCGCCCTGCCGATCGACGGAACCGAGTTCATAGATGCCTTCATTGGTCTGTGGGCTGCAAGCACGGTCCCGTTCGCCCAACTCGCAGAAGAAATGCTCGGACCGGAGATCCAACTCGAAGATGTCCTGGAACCCTGGACGCTCGGTCTGATGGCGATGGGCAACGAACGTGGGCCGGAGGCGTGCAGTGAACGCGCCACCTCGGTCTTCATCAAGGCGCGCGTCGCCTTCGACGCATTGTTTTCAGAGTACGACGTCATCCTCCAGCCTGTCCTCCTCGAACCGCCCTACGAGATCGGCTGGCACGACCCGGCAGGCGACTTCGAGGTCATCTACGAGCGGGTGCTGAACGATGTCTCCTTCACTCCTCTACACAACGCACTCGGCACACCGGCAATGTCGGTGCCGATTCACTGGACTGCCGATGGTCTGCCCGTCGGCAGCCAGTTCGCGGCACAGCGGGGTGGCGAAGCAACCCTGCTCCAACTCGCCTACGCCCTCGAAGAGGCAACCGAGTGGGCAAAGCGTCGGCCGCCGGTCTTTGCCTGAGGATCGCCTAGTACCCCGTACCCTTGAAACGGATAGTGGCTGAGCGGATGATCGTGCTCGAGATCAAGGCGTCACGACGCAGGCATATTGGTGATCTGTCGAGGAGTGACAACACAGAGATCGAGCGCGAGGACCGCGCAGACGCTGTGAGTTTCAATGGTACGGGGTACTAGCGACCGCCTGAGGCGGTAGCCCCCCCGACCTCCTCGCCGAGCAGGAACTTCTTGACGAACAGGATCGTCGAGTAGAACTGGTAGTCGGCGTTTCGGCGCTTCCTGAAACCATGGCCCTCGTCCTCGGCGACCAGATACCAGGCGGGCACTCCGCGCTCGTGGACCATGTCGATGATCTGGTCGGACTCCGAGACCGGCACCCGTGGGTCGTTGCGACCATGGACCAGGAAGATCGGCTTCTCGATGTCCGCCACGTGGTTGAGCGGTGCGATCTTCTCGAGAAAGGCGTACATCTCAGGGTCGCGCTCGTCACCGTACTCGACCCGCCGCAGGTCGCGACGGTAGCCCTGGGTGTTCTCGAGGAAGGTGCGCAGGTTCGAGATGCCAACCACCGCGATCGAGCAACAGATGCGATCGTTGTAGCGCGTCGCGGTGGCGAAGGTCATGTGGCCACCGTAGGAGCCGCCGGTAACCAGAATGCGACTCGCATCGAGCCCTGGGTCCTTCTCGATCCAGTCGAAAAGCGCGTCGATGTCTTCATAGGATCCCTCGCGCTTGAACCCATTGTCGCGCATGACGAAGGTCTTGCCAAAACCCGACGAGCCGCGCACGTTGGGATAGATCACTGCGATTCCGAGCTCTTCGATGTAGTAGTTCGAACGCCCCTTGAACGTCGGCCGACTCTGCCCCTCAGGGCCACCGTGAATGTTGACGATCACCGGCCGCGGGCCCGTGAAGCGTGCCGGAGGCCGATAGAGAAAGCCCGAGATCGAAAGGCCATCGTGGGCGGGCCAGCGCACCAGTTCGGGCTCACTGAAACGTGATGGGTCGAGACCTCCGGTCTCAGACCTGGTCCAGCGGGTGACTTCCTGGGTTTTGGCGTCGACCGAATAGACGTCGCCCGAGGAGCGCGCCGAGGAGAGCACAAAAGCGAGGTCGCGCCCGTTGTCGTGCCACGACACCCCGCCGAAGACACCGTTCGGGATCGTGGAGACCGCGGTCCGTTCCCCGTTGGCTACGTCGTAGAGAAAGAGCCTGGCGTAGCCTTCCTCATTGACGGTGAAGGCGAGGGTCTTCCCGTCTGGTGAGAGCGAAATCGAGCTCACATCCCACGGGATGTCACCGGTCAGGACCTCGAGCGACCGGGTGGCAACGTCGAGTTCGACCAGCTGACGGAACTCCGATCCGGCGTCGGTCGTCGCCCAGATCGTCTTGCCGTCTTTCGAGATCTCGCCACCCCTCCACGCCACCGCCTCGCCCGCGGCGGGGTCGGGCGAGACCGGCGAGACCTCACCCGAAGCAGCATCGACGCGCCAGAGAGAACTCTGGTTGATCGAGCGGTAGCGCGACAAGAGGACGTCTTCATCTCCTGGGAACCAGTCGACGACTCCCCAGCCGCCGCCTTCGAGCGTCGTGACTTCGCGACCGCCCTCGAAATCGAACGGGCGCACGACGAACAACTTGGTGAAGGCCCCGTCTGGATCAGCGTCGACCCGACTGTAGGCATAGCGACTGCCATCCTGAGACCACTCGCCCGGAGCGTTGCGCTTCTCACCATCCGAGAGCAGCTGCCACGAGCCGTCTCTGAGATCGAAGCGATAGATCTGGTAGAACTCATCGCCGCCTGTGTCTTTGGCAAAGATGAACGACTCGCCGCTTCGCTTGTCGTAGTCGGCACCGCGCACCGGCTCACGAAAGAAGGTCACCTGCTCGCGTGCGCCACCGGGCACCCTGACGCGGTGGATCTGACTGGCGTCGGCGAAACGGGTCGAGATCAGCATCTCGCGGCGCGTCGGATGCCAGCTTGCGAACCCGGCAGAGCGGATCTCGGAGTAGCGGCGCGCGGATTCGGCCAATTCGAGTGGGATCGGCGGCACCCGCCGAATGTCGAGATTGTCGCCGGGGGCGAGAATCGCGGCTTCATCGGCCGCTGCCGGCACGACGGCGACCACCAAGGCCAGAAGGGAAACCGTCAGTACCGAGGCCAGGAAGGGGACTGTCGCACGCTCGAAGGTCATGGGCGCCTCCTGTCGGGGTCGATGGGTGTCTGAAGGGAGCGGGAGACACTCAAGATACCGCGAAGCCGCCTGAGGTCGAATCGAGAATGGTGGCAACGATCAGCCGGGCATTGGCCCAGTTCACTTTGCGACGCACAAATCGCCTGGCGTCCACTAACCTGTCCAGGCACTGCCCTCCTGCCCACTGGAGAACCCCATGAAACTCACCTTTCTCCTCGCCTCCTCTCTGGCGATCATTCTCGCCTGTGGGCCGCTCCATGCAGCTGAGGTCACCGTCAAGACCGTTGCCACCATCGACGCGGGTTCGGGCGGGATCTCGGTCGGGCCCGATGGCCGCATCTACAGTGCCGACTTCGGGTCCAAGCTGGGCGGCGGCGGAGTCGGTGGCACCCAGGTGTGGGCGATCACCACCGGTGGCGAGACCGAGGTCTTCGCCAAAGGCCTCGAAGGCGCGTCGGGCCACGCCTGGGACGCAGAAGGCCACCTCTACCAGTCGAACATTCGCGGCAACAAGATCAGCCGCATCGCACCCGATGGCACAGTCACCGACGTGGTGAGCGAAGGCATCGTCAACCCCGTCGGCATTGTCATCACCGCCGACGGCAGCTTGCGCGTCGCGAACTGCGGCAACGGCACGATCCGCCGAGTCACACCCACTGGCGAATCGACCGAGTTCGTAAGCAGTCCGCTACTCAAGTGCCCCAACGGCCTGGCCCTGGATGAGGACGGCAATCTCTATGCCGCGAACTTCTACGATGGTTCAGTGATCAAGATCACGCCCGCCGGCGAAGCAGAGCTCTTGGCGACTCTCCCCGGCAACAACAACGGCCACATCCACTACGCCAACGGCGAGCTCCTGGTGGTTGCACGCACTGCTCACCAGATCTACCGCGTCTCGCTCGACGGCAAAGTCGAGCTGTTGGCGGGTTCCGGTGAGAAGGGCGGTGCCGACGGTCCGGCAAACGAGGCGAGCTTCTGTTTCCCCAACGACATCACCACCAGCCATGACGGGCGAACGGTGTGGGTCAATGACATCGGCAACGAAGAGACGAACGGCATGAACGCTCTTGGCCCCACCCGCATACGTCGTATCGATCTCGGCGAAGACTGAGCAGAAGGTCGCCCCTGATGCATCTCTTCGAGCGGTAGTAGTCTGGAGCCCAATGTCCGAACAGCAACCGCAGTTGGTGCGGTCGCTGGGCCTTCTCGGCCTGGTGGCCACGGGGATCTGCGCCATGATGGGCGCGGCGATCAACATCATTCCGATCGCCGTGCAACGAACGGTTCCCGAGATCGGTCCGTGGGTGCTGTTGGCCTATGCCGCCGCCGCCGTCCCCGCTCTCCTGGCGGCCCTGGCGTTTGCGATTCTCGGTTCGGCGATGCCCCGCGCCGGCGGCAGTTACCTCTACGCCAGCCGCGCTCTTCACCCCTACCTCGGCTTCGTCGCCAGTTTCTCGCAGTGGTTCGGTCTATCGACGGCAATTGGCGTTGTGTCGTGGATGCTGGTTCCCTTTCTGCGCGATGTCGCGGCCGGCCTCGGCCAGGAGGGCCTTGCTCACGGCCTCGAGCAGTCCCCGATTCGGCTAGCGATCGCTCTGGGTTTCCTGTGGCTCTTCGTCGCTGTCAACATCCTCGGACTCGAGCTCTATGAGCGCACACTCGTGCCGCTCATGTTCGTGATGTTCGCTGCGGCAGCAGTGGTAATCGTGACGGCGTTCCTCTACGACCAGAGCGACTTTCTAGCGGCCGTTCTGGCCCAGGAAGGTGTTTCGCACATCGTCCCGGAGGCACCGCCGTTTTCGTGGAGCGCTCTCATCGCCACCTCGGTCATTCTGTTCTCGAGTTTCATCGGCTTCGACTCGATCGCCCAGGCAGGCGGCGAGGCGCAGAACCCGAGGCGTTCTCTGCCGCTGGCGATTTTCCTGGCGGTCACCATCGTGGGCTCCTTCTACCTCGCCTTCACCGCTGCGATGTATTACCTGGTGCCGTGGTCTTTCATGGCTGAGAGAAGCCTCGAGACCGACCTCACGGCGCCCGGCCTGCTCAGCTACCTGCTGCCAGCGAAACTCACCGTACTGATCACCGCCGGAGCCGCGATCGCACTCATCAACGACTTGCCGGCCATGCTCCTGGCCGTCTCACGGCTGGTCTTTGCATGGTCCGAAGACCGAATCTTCCCGCGCTTTCTGGCACGCATCCATCCACGCTTTCACACTCCCCATCGCGCCATCATCGCCAGCGGCGCCGTTGCGACCCTTTCGATTCTCGGCTGTGCTCTCGCCGGCGACTTCTTCCTGGGCGTCGACATCCTGGTAACGGCTCTGATCGTCACCTTTCTCTTGATGTGCCTCTCCGTCATCGCCCTACCCCATCGCAATCCGCAGCTGGCGAAGGAAATCCGACTCCTCAGGAGCCGACCGCTCCAGCTTCTTCTGTGCGGTGGCGGTGCATTGATTCTCACGCTCTATCTCGCGGTTCACGTACAACGCGATCTCGCCGCCACCCACCCCTACTGGTTCTTCCACTCCACCTGGTCCTGGCTCGCGGTCATGGGCCTGGCGAGTGTGGTGTTTTTCTTCTACTGGCAACGCCTGGGAGCGACCGATCCCGAGCGGGACGAGCGGTTTCGCAACCTGCCGGCCGACGCACTGGACGTCGAATCTCCGGCTCGATGAACCCCTACACCGAACAAGAAGCCCTGCCTTCGACGGACGGGGTTCGGTTGGTCGTGCTCGAACGTCCATCGCCGAACGGGGCGGGCGGACCCGTCTTGCTGATCGCTCACGCGACGGGCTTTCACGCGCGGGTCTACGACCCAATGCTCGCGACCTGGGATCGCGCCCACCTCATAGCGGCCGATCTGCGTGGCCACGGCGACGCGCTTGTCCCCGCCGGACTCGATTTCGCCTGGCAGAGTTTCGTCGACGACCTCGAAGCCATCAAGAAGGCCAAGAGCGGCGACCAACAGCTTCTGGGCTTCGGTCACTCGATGGGCGGGGCATGCCTTCTGATGCTCGAGCTCAGGTGCCCGGGGACCTTCGCCGGGCTCTACTGCTACGAACCAGTCGTCTATCCCCCAGCCGCCGCTACCAGTGAGCGACGGGCCTCGACCTGGATCGAACGCACTCTGCGCCGGCGCGCTGAGTTTCCCTCACGAGAAAGCGCCATCCTCAACTACGCTGGCAAGCCGCCTTACCAGTCGTGGGACCGGCGCGCCCTCGAGTGCTTCGTCGACCATGGCTTTCACCGCGAGAGCGATGGATCGCTCCACATCAAATGCCGCCCTGAAACCGAAGCCGCCTGCTACCGCATGGGGCCGAACCACGACACCTGGGAGCACCTGGCCGAGCTCGATTGCCCGGTGACGATCGGCCGCGGCGGACGCGGTGAACCCGGGCCATCCGCCTGGGCAGAGGACATCTCTCGGCGCATTCCCGGCGCAACCTTTGAAGAGTTCGACGGACTCGGTCATCTGGGCCCGATGGAAGACCCCGAACGCGTCGCAGGGGCCGTGGCCCTGCGTCTTGCCGGAGTGAGTTCCGGTATGGGTGGGCAGTAGACAGTGGCGTAAAAAAGGCGTAAACTCCCTTTCTCACCTTCGCAACACCCTTCGAGAGAGGAGCACCTCATGGCCGGACCCGCCCTGCACACGTTCAACGTTCACTGTCTGGGGTCACCAACACTGGCGGCAGCTGAAACCCATGCGGAGCTGCCGGAGGACCCGGCGTCGCTCGGCCTTGCGGCTCTGGCAGAGTCACGACTCTCGATCGAAGTGTTCTCGGAGGTGCTCGGCGAGACCATTCTTCTGGTTGGCAACGGGGTCGAATACCCGGCCGACGAGCAGCGGGTCGTCTACCGCTCTGACGAGCTCGAGATGCTGCTGGAACTCGATCGGCCACAGGTCGTGCGCCTTCATCAACTCAAGAAGCTCTTCCGGGGCACTCTCTTCGCCGGTTCAGCGTTCGGAGAAACCGTCACTGTGCAGGGCTAAGTGCTGCCAACGCTTCGGTTTAGCACCAATCGTCGATACAGTTCCCGGGTCAGGAGTGGCATGGCCTGGTGGCCGGTGCCCCTATCTTCCGAGCCCGCAAGGGGACAGAGATGATCGTCGTATCCGGAACCATCGCCATCGACCCGATCGACAGTGAGGTGGCGCAGGCGGCCGCCCGCGCCATTGCCGAGGCTACCCGGCAAGAAGAAGGCTGCCTGAGCTACGCCTTCTACTCTGATCTAGAGCGGCCGGGCGTCTATCGGGTGTTCGAGGAGTGGGAAAGCCTGGCGGCCCTCCAGAACCACTTCGAAACCGAACACATGAAGGCGTTTCGAGAAGTCCTCGCTGCAGTCAAGGTGCTCAGCCGCGACATCAAGCGCTATGAGGTCACCGAGATCGCACCGCTCTAGACATGCCTCTAGACATGCCCACTACGTTTCGCGGCCCTTCTGGACCGCCGCGTCGGGAGCTGGGCCCGCCGCCGCTGGAAACGAGTGAGGCCTATTCGCCGTCGGCGGGCGGCGGACGCTTGAGGATGAAGGTCCACTGACCGGTCTGGGTCTCGTCGCCATCGGTGATCGACCAGGTGGCGGTGTACTCGCCGTCCGGCATGGTGCCCACGACGCGTCCCATCAGGTCGTCCTCACCCATGGTGTGAATGCCGGTCACTTCGAGGCTTCCATTCGGCCCCTCGAGCAGAAACTCAGAGGCCGCAGGGTCAGGGGCCTTGTCGAACCACACCCGGAGCGCACGGACCGGGCGCTCGACGGTGGTGCCGTCGGCGGGCTCGAGCTGCTCGACCTCGACCTTGTCGGCAGCGAGGGAGCCCGCGGCCATCAGCGCGAGGCTGACCAGAAGGACAGCAACCGACGCTAAACGGCGCGCAGGATGAAAGGTGTTTGAGGGTGAGTACTCGGTGATCTTCATGGGTGGGTCTCCAACAAGTCAGGGGATCAGGTGGGCAGAGAGCGGCTCGGCGAGGCGCTCGCCGTACCTGGAATGATATCGCTCGAACCGCCAATCCCTGCAACCGACGGCGAGCGCGCAACATTCCAATGTACGCTGTCTGGCCCGTGACCCAACCCCTACGTCGATGCGCCAGAACCGGCTCTCGATCTCTCTCGAAAGCAGCAGTTGGCGGCCCGAAGGAGGACTGACCCATGTGCAGGAACATCCGGACGCTTCACAATTTCGCCCCTCCGGCGACCCCCGAAGAGGTGCGCTCGGCCGCTCTCCAGTACGTTCGCAAGATCAGCGGCTACCGAAAGCCGTCGATCGCCAACAGCGCCGCCTTCGAAGCCGCCATTCAAGAGGTCACCCAGGCCACCGAGCGCCTGCTTGCTGGCCTGACGGCCACGACCCCGCCCAAGAACCGCGAAGAGGAAATCGAGAAGGCGCGGGCACGGTTTCGCAGGCGTCAACAGGCCGGGCGCTGACCGCGGCCTTCCCCTTGAGGATGAAACGCCTCCTGGTCGCCAACCGTGGCGAAATCGCGATCCGCATTCTGCGCTCCGCGCGCGAACGAGGGCTCGAGACCTGCACGGTCTACACCTCGGACGAGGGCCACGCGGCTCACGTCGACTTCGCCAACGAAGCGATCGAACTCACACAGGCGGGACCGCAAGGCTTCCTCGACATCGAGCAGCTGATCGAGGTGGCGCGCACGACGGACTGCGATGCTCTTCACCCAGGGTACGGGTTTGCGAGTGAAGACCCAGAGCTGGCAGAGGCCTGTCGGAAGGCGGGAATCGTGTTCGTGGGCCCCTCCCCGCAAACCCTGGAACAGCTCGGGGACAAACTCGCGGCGCGCACCATCGCTGACCGCCTCGAGATTCCACCCATCCCGGGCGCTCCCACCCGAAGCGCCAAAGAGGCCGAGGCGTTCCTGGCCGAGCTACCGGCGGGGAGTGCCGTCGTGATCAAGGCGGTCGCCGGCGGCGGTGGACGAGGAATGAGGCGGGTCGAAGACCCTCGAACGGTCGAGACCACCTGGGAACGATGCCGCTCCGAGAGCACGTCGGCTTTTGGCCGCGGCGACGTCTACGTCGAGCGCTATCTCGAAGGCATGCGCCACATTGAGGTGCAGATCGCGGGCGACCTTCGAGAAGCTGTTTCTCTGGGGACTCGCGATTGCAGCGTGCAACGACGTCACCAGAAAGTTCTCGAGATCGCTCCCGCGCTCGGCCTGGCGCCGGATCTCGTGGCACGCCTCGAGCACTGGGCCTGTGAGCTGGCCTCTGAGCTCGGCTATCAGAACCTCGGCACAGTCGAGTTTCTCGTCGATGGCAGCCGGAACCCAGGAGACGAAGCCTTCTTTCTCGAGGTCAATCCGCGCCTGCAAGTCGAACACACGGTCACCGAAGAGGCGACCGGTCTCGACCTGGTCGGTCTGCAGCTGGCGCTCGCTGATGGACAGTCTCTCGAACAGTGCGGCCTTCGTCCTGGCTCGTCGCCACCAGTGATCGCCACCGCCCTCCAACTGCGCATCAACGCCGAACGCTACGAACAGAGCGGCGAGGTACGACCGACCGGTGGTCGAATCGACGGGCTGCGTTTTCCCACCGGACCAGGCATTCGCATTGACACCTACGCAAGACAAGGGGTGTCGACCAGCCCGGCCTTTGACTCGCTGCTCGCGAAACTCGTGGTCTCGCTAGAGGGCGATGGCCGCGTCGACCCTGAGGTGTGGTCCCGGCTTCTCGAACGAGCACGCGGCGCGCTCGAAGAGACCGAGATCGAAGGCCTGCTGACCAACCTGCCTGTGCTCGCCAGCATCCTTCGAGAGGCCGACGTGGCAACGCTTCGGTTTCACACCCGCTGGCTCGAAGAGCGCCTGCCGGATCTCCCCCTTGGAAGCGAGCCGATCGGCCATGCGATCAGGAACCCAGGCAGCGCTGGAGCGGCGGTCGACCCGCGCGATCCACTCGCGGTGTTGGCCTTCGGCAAAGGTGCCATAGCAGGCGCTCTGCCCGCGACCTCGACGAGGTCCGCGCCCTCCTCGAACGCCGAGGCCGGACCCGACATCGTTCCGGCACCATTGCAGGGAACCATCGTTTCTCTCGAGGTCGGCCTCGAGGACTCCGTACAAGAGGGTCAGGCAATCCTGGTGCTCGAGTCGATGAAGATGGAACATCTGGTTGCGGCACCCCACGCGGGGATTGTGCGCGAGTTCCTGGTCGCACCAGGCGACACCATCTACGAAGGACACCCCCTGGCTCGGGTCGAGCCCGCAGACGTTGTGGACACTCTCTCCACTGCTGACGACGGAGGAGAGGACCCGGGGTTCATTCGTCCCGACCTCGCTGACGCCCTCGCACGCCAGGCCAAGCGCCTCGACGCCGAGCGACCAGAGGCGGTGGCGCGGCGTCGTAAGACAGGCCAACGCACGGCGCGCGAGAACGTCGAGGATCTGTGCGATCCCGACAGCTTCTTCGAGTACGGCTCCCTGGTGATCGCCGCCCGTCGCCGGCGGCAGCCCCTTCAGGAACTGATCGACCGCACCCCGGCCGACGGTCTGATCACCGGAGTCGGCACAGTCAACGGCAACCTCTTCGGTAACGAGAAGGCACGGTGTGCGGTGCTCTCCTACGACTACACAGTGCTTGCCGGTACCCAGGGCAAGAAGAACCACGACAAGAAGGACCGTCTCTTCGAGCTCGCCGAACGCGAGAGGTTGCCGGTCGTCTTCTTCACCGAGGGCGGCGGCGGGCGCCCAGGAGACACCGACGTCATCGGAGTCGCAGGTCTCGACTGCATGGCGTTTCACATCTTTGGCCGATTGAGCGGCCTGGTGCCACTGGTCGGCATCAACTCGGGCCGCTGTTTCGCTGGCAACGCGGCACTACTCGGCTGTTGCGACGTTGTCATCGCCACTTTGAACTCGAACATCGGCATGGGGGGGCCGGCGATGATCGAAGGTGGCGGGCTGGGTGTCTTTCGCCCCGAAGACATCGGCCCGATCGACGTCCAGGCCGACAACGGCGTGGTGGACATCGTCGCGCGTGACGAGGCGGAAGCGGTCGCTTTCGCCAAGCAGTACCTGTCGTACTTCCAGGGATCGGTCTCGGAGTGGACTGCCCGCGACCAGCGCCTGCTACGGCACGTCATTCCGGAGAACCGTTTGCGCATCTACGAGGTGCGCCGCGTCGTCGAGGGGCTGGCAGACGAAGGCTCGGTTCTCGAGCTGCGTCAGCGCTTCGGGAAGGGCATGGTCACCGCACTCGCGCGTATCGAAAGCCGACCGATAGGAATCGTCGCCAACGACCCGGCCCACCTCGCCGGCGCGATCACCTCCGACGGCGCGGACAAGGCGGCTCGTTTTCTCCAACTCTGCGACGCGCACGACCTGCCGGTGCTGTTTCTGTGTGACACCCCCGGCATCATGGTGGGTCCAGAGGCAGAAAAGACAGCGCTCGTTCGTCACGCGGCGCGCATGTTCGTTGTCGGTGCGAGCATCACCGTGCCCTTCTTTACCGTCGTCTTGCGCAAGAGCTACGGCCTCGGTGCACAGGCGATGGGAGGAGGCAGTTTCAAAGCACCCTTCTTCACCGTTTCCTGGCCCACCGGTGAGTTCGGCGGCATGGGCCTCGAGGGAGCGGTCAAGCTCGGCTTTCGCAAAGAGCTCGAGGCCATCGAAGACCCCGAAGAACGTCGGGTCGCCTACGAGCGCATGGTCGCCGAGGCCTACGAACGCGGCTCTGCGATCAACACCGCCAGTCACTTTGAGATCGACGACGTGATCGACCCCGCCGAGACGCGCTCGCTTCTGGCTCGTGCTCTGCGCGCGACCCCGCCGCCCGCGCCACGCGCCGGTAAGAAGCGCCCTGCCGTCGACACCTGGTGACCGAACCCGAGTCAGCACCGGTGACCACACCGGAACTGCGTGGCGAGTCGCGCAACCCTTTTCGGGCACCTGACTTCTTGTCCTGGTGGCTCGCATCGATCGTTGCTGGCACCGGCATTGGTATTCAGGCCGTAACGGTACCGATCTTCATTCGTGACCGTGTCGATCTCGAAACGCGGGCGTTGGCGATTGCGGGCGCACTGGTCGCGCAGACCCTGCCCGGGGCTTTCCTGGCTTTGGTCGGCGGCGCGGTCGCCGATCGAGTGGAACGGCGGCGGATTCTGGTGCGCACCTTCTCGGCCGCAGCGTTGGTGTCCGTTGGCTATGTGGTGTTGTCGGGCCTCGAGCTGCCCTTTGTATGGCCGGTGTTTGTTCTCGCCGTGATCGTGGGCGCGGCCGGTGCGTTCACCAATCCTGCTCGCCACAGCATGCTGCCGCAGGTGGTCAGCAAAGCGCAGCTGCAGAACGGAATCATTCTCGGGACGATGGGCTACATGGCGACTCTGCAGTTCCTGGGACCAGCGGCCGGCGGGTTGATCACCGATGGTGCCGGGCTCACCTGGGCCTTCACCGTCGAGGTCGTGCTACTTCTCGCCGCTGCAATCCTCTTTGGCCGCATCCAGACCGATACACCAACGCCCAGCGGCCGCAACGTCCTGGGTGACCTGGTCGACGGCCTCGACTACGTCCGCCGACAACCGGCTCTCGCGGGCCTCCTGGCTCTCGGAGCGATTCCTGGCATCTTCTTCATCGGGCCGTTCGCGGTCACCGTTCCGATCATCGTGCCCGACGTTTTCGAGGCCAGCGACAAGTGGGTCGGGCTTCTGTGGGGCGCCTTCGGCGGCGGTGTGTTCATCGGCTCGACCCTCTTGTCGATCCGCCCCATGCCACGCCGTGGTCTCGCGGTGTGCCTCTCGACGATAGGCGGCGGCATCATGCTGTCGATCTATTCCTTCACTCAGACCCTGCCGATGGCCCTCTTCGTACTCACGCTCTGGGGATTGAACGCCGCTGTGTTCATCAACTTCGTCGTCGCCCTTCTCCAGGAAAACACGAAAGATCGCATGATGGGACGCGTGATGAGTATGTACTCACTGGTGTTCTTCATCTCGATGCCCATCGGCTACGGACTCGCCGGTGTGCTCACCACGCGCTTTGGAATCCAGACGACCCTGCTGGCCAGCGGATGTGCGGCTGGGGTCTGTGGCCTGATCGCGGTCACCACATTGCGTACTGTTCGAGCCCTGCGCTAGATTCGAACGACCCTTCCTGGAGCCGAGAATGAAAGTCGACTGGTACTACCACCGCAACGGTTGAACAGGTTGCGAGAGAGCGGCCAAGTTCATGGCTGCACGCAACATTGAGATCACTGAGCAGGTTCCGGCGAGCAGAAAACTGGGCGAGAAAGAAGCGCGCGAACTCATCAAAGGCGCTCGAGCGATCCTGGTCTCGAAAGGCCGCAAGCAGGAGAGCTGGAAAGGCGGGCGTGCCACGAGAGACGTCGTTGCCGCCTTCCTCGGTTCAACCGGCAACCTGCGCGCTCCAACCGTGAAGTCTGGCAGCACGGTCCTCGTTGGCTGGAACGAAGACGTCTGGAAAAAAGTCTTCTAGCGAGGGGCGTGGTTGTCTCCGCTTTCTCCTGCTAGGAGCGTGCCTCTGGGTTGAGGTGATCTCGGGCGTTCATACCACGCCCCTCGCTAGAGTCACATCTGCGGCGCAAGCGCTCAGGCGAGCGACCCTCGGTCCACCGCGCTCGCCCTGCACACGCAACCACGGACTGCCAAGGCAGGGCGCGCGCCGCGGATTCCGGGCTTCGATGGAGCTTCGTCCTGAAGCGTGCTCCTCCTTCTAGGAGCGTGCCTCTGGGTTGAGGTGATCTCGGGCGTTCATACCACGCCCCTCGCTAGAGTCACATCTGCGGCGCAAGCGCTCAGGCGAGCGACCCTCGGTCCACCGCGCTCGCCCTGCACACGCAACCACGGACTGCCAAGGCAGGGCGCGCGCCGCGGATTCCGGGCTTCGATGGAGCTTCGTCCTGAAGCGTGTTCCTCCTGCTAGGAGCGTGCCTCTGGGTTGAGGTGATCTCGGGCGTTCATACCACGCCCCTCGCTAGAGTCACATCTGCGGCGCAAGCGCTCAGGCGAGCGACCCTCGGTCCACCGCGCTCGCCCTGCACACGCAACCACGGACTGCCAAGGCAGGGCGCGCGCCGCGGATTGGTGCTGCTATCAAAGGATCGTTTCCGGGTCGGGACTGCCTCCTCGACCCGGACTTGAAGTGTGGCTCGAGAAACCAGACCTTCCAGGTCCGGGCATTCAACGGCGGCGAGCGGGCGAGACGCTCCCGTCCGCGCCGACGCTGAAGACCATGGCTCCGAGGCCGCGACCGGACACCACCAGGGTGTAGCTCTTGCCGGTTTCGAGCGGCTCGGGCGCATCGACGTCGATAAACCCCTCTGGGGCGTGACCGTAGCGAATCGGTTCGCGCACAACGGGTAGACCGAAGGGCTCGGCGCGGGCGTGCCAGACGAGTTCTTCAGCCTCGTTGAACAGCTCGATGGTGTGGAAACGCGGCGCGTCGGGGTGCTTCTTCTCGACCACCGCGAAGCTCGGCGATGGCAAGGCCTCGCTGGCGGTTGCCAACGAGACATCGAGGCGCGGGCGGCACGCCGGCAGGGCAACGGCGATTACAACGATCGCGAGGAGAACCAGGCGACGTAGATTCAAGGAGCGCCCTCGCCTGCACGCACCGCCGCGACCACGCTGGTTGCGTAGGCGTTGAGGTTGCGACCGTTGAAACTGAAGGTCCCGTGGGTGGAGCTGTTCGGGTCGAAGTAGCCGGACTGGAAGAGATCCTCCATGAACTCTGCCTGCTGCTCAGGCTCCAGGTCCGCCCAGGGCGTCGTCGGAACACTCTGCTCCCAATCGTATCCCTTACCCCAGTTCTGTGACACCAGGGCTTCGCGCATGTAGTCGGTACCGCCGTTTTGATGCTGCCAAACGTGCGCCATCTCATGAACCAGCAGGCCATCTGATGGGTTGTCGTTGATCAGGTAGATGGTGTCGCCCATCGCGAAGTTCGACTTGCCGAGACCGAAGATACCGGCGCGGCCTTCTTTGATGCGCACTTTGTCGTAGTCGATGCTGTCGCCATAGACAGAGCGCAGCATCGCAACCTCATCGGCTGCGAGTTCGCGCCCCGCAGTCTCGATACCAAACAGCGTCTGGATCGCTGAGACCCCCTTGCCGGTAGACACGAGAATCGCATCGGCAGCGGTTCCCAAAGTTGCGTCGAGAAAACCCAGGGCGATGTCTTTTGCACCGGCACCGAACTCACCGCGGAACATGCGAGCGAAGCCACGGCCCATACGCTTCGTGCCTTCGGCGATGTTCTTCCAGGCGCCGGTGAGGGTGTTCTCCACTGCCTGGTAGGCGCTGCGCGCGGCACCGCCGATCGCACGGCCGATTCGCTTCCAAAGGCCGCCCTTGGGCTTTCCGGCTGCCTTTGTCTGGCCAGGCGGGGCGACGGGCATCGACGGGCCACCGCGCGTGCCAGCGGCCAAGTCAGAAAGACTGCGTTTGGTCTCGGTACGAACGACCTCGTCTCCGGAGCTGGTGCCGGTTGGGGTGGTCGACGGTGCCACCCCCGCCGATGGCTGGCTGGGGGTGAACTGCGGCGAGCTGGTTGGGCGATAGGAGACTGTGGTCATGGGCTTTGAGGATCCCTCGAGAAGATGGTAGAGCCACCGCGGGGTGAGCGGCGGTAGAGAATCGCGTCTCTTTCTGAGGAGTCCACGCAGCACTCGTTTTCACCTGCGGCGACCCCACCCTCCCTGAAACCTCGCAAACGCCTCTAGTGCCTGGGCCTATTCCGGAGGTCGCCCCTCCAGCTGCGGTTCGTTTTCTGCGGCCCTAAGACGTCGATCCCAGAGCCTCTTCCCGATCGCCAAGAGCAAAACGGCAGTAAAGAGGAGCGACGGGAGCCGCATGTCGGGCACGTTCGACCCCAGCGCCTGCTGCATGGTCTTGTGCGCCGGATGCGACTGGATCGAAGGGTGTAGCGGATCACTCGGCTCGGCCGGCTCCTTCGATCCTCCAGACTGGGCGACGAACACCATCGCCTGAGCCTACTCTTCCTCGGGCAGATACGCCGCTGCCAGGAGACCGAGCACCTCTTCGAACTCGCGCACCATATCGTTGACAATGTGGCGCACCGGCATGACTTTGTCGATGCGGCCCGCCACCTGCCCGGTGAGCGCTACACCGTTGTCTAGCTTGCCGTGGAAGTAGACGTCTTCCATCCCCTCGCGCAGCGCGGCCAACGGGTCACTCCGCTCCCGTTCCACCCGTTCCGTGGTTGCGGTTCGAAGAGCCCGAAGCGCCGGGCCACGCCCTCCGCGCAGAAACACCGTGTCGGTCTCTTCGGCGGCCACGATGCCGTCCTTCCAACCCTGGTGGATTGGCGACTCAGCCGCTGAGACCATGCGCGTTCCGAGTTGCACGCCTTCCGCACCCAGGGCAAACGCCGCCGCCATCGACGGGCCATCGCAAATCCCACCGGCAGCAATGATCGGCACGTCGACCTTCGAGCGCACCAGGGGCAAGAGCACCATCGTCGAGACTTCACGCGGGTTCTTGAAACCCCCACCTTCTCCGCCCTCGACGACCAAGCCGTCGACACCCGCCTCGACGGCTCGCACCGCAGCCCGGAGGCTCGGCACCACGTGAAACACGGTGAGGCCGGCGGCCTTCAGTGTCTCGGTGTACTTGCGCGGATCGCCCGCCGAGGTGGTCACGAAGCGCACTCCCTGTTCGATCACGAAGTCGATGATGCCGGGACCCTGAATGAAGGCCTGCGCAATGTTGACTCCGAACGGCTTGTCGGTGAGCTCACGCATCTTGCGGATCTCGCCCTGAATCTCCTCGAGCTGTCCGGAAGAAGTCTCGATGATTCCGAACGCTCCGGTCTCACTCACGGCCGACGCCAACTGAGCGCGCGCGATGAAACCCATCGGCGCCTGGACGATCGGAATATCGACTCCCAACATCTCGGTCACGCGATTGTCGAACTGCATCAACCACACCTCCCCTTTCAGTTTCTCGAGCCGTTGTCTGCTGTGCTCAGAACGCTACTGCGGCGCTGTTGTTGCGGTTGTGCGAGGCCGCCTTCAACCTGCCGGTCACCGGATCACGGCTGATTCCGACCCATAGCCCTTCGCCAGCCAGGCGAGCTTCGGAGGGATCGATCTCTCGATACCCCAAGCCCATGGCGTCTAAAACGTGGCGCTCGAACTTCCCTTGCGGCACAACGACGGTGAGGGCGAAGGTCCCGGGGTCGGTCGAGGGCATGAAGAAGTCGGGCGTGTCGATTGCTTCCCGGACGTCCATGCCGTGGACAGTGATGTTGAGGAGTGCCTGGAAGGTGCGCTGATGCAACCCGGACCCCATCGACGCGAAGCCGAGGACAGGCTTTCCGTCCTCGAACAGAATCCCGGTCTCGGTTGGTGATGGCAGGCGAGAGCCGGGATCGACTTCTTCAATCTGCGCCTGCTGAAACGACGCGGCATCGGCGATCGAAACGCCGTCGACGACGATCGCCGTTTTTCCCCAGTAGACCGTGTTGATGCTGTGCGTGATCGCTGCGATGTTGCCGGCGGCATCGATTGCAACCACGTCGTCCGAGTGGCGAGGCTTCTCTGGCGGCGCGAACTGAAAGGGTGTCTTCTCCTGCATCAACTCCCACAGTTTCTCCGCATGCTTCCTGGTGGCGCGCGCTGCGGGCGCCATGTCGAGCCCGGGATAGATCGCTCTGACCATCTCGGGCGGTAGATAGTTGAGAAACATCATCTGCGAGATCAAAACGGCGTCGCGCAGGCTGTCGCCCGACTCCGTCCAGTGTGGACGCTCGCTCAGACCGGCGGCGCGCGCCAGGTTCTGCGCCTCGATGAGACCCACGCCACCCAGGTTCGGGTACGGGTTGGTATAGACGGTGTACTCGCCGATCTCGCCCACCAGCGGCTCGTCCCAGATGACCTCGTACTCCGAGAGCTCTTCCAGGGTCATGCGACCACCGTCGGCAGACAAGAGTGCGATCAGCTTCTTTCCCCACGGCCCGCCGTACATGTAGTCGGCGCCATGCTCGGCGACCTTTCGCAGGGTGTCCGCGAGAGCGGGCTGCCTGAAGACCTCGCCCACCTGGTAGGTCGAACCGTCGGGTTTGAGGAACGTGGCCCTGGTTTCCGGTAGGCGGGCCAGGTCCACGGCTCTGAACTCGAACTGGACCGCGAGCGTCTCGTGAACCGGAAAGCCCCGCTCTGCGATATAGATCGACGGCTTGAAGAGCTCCGCGAAGGGCAAGCGGCCGAAGCGCTCGTGCGCTGCCTCGACACCTTTCATGAACCCACCGACCAACGCGGTGCGACCACTGGGAGGCCCGAGGCCACCCAGCGCCTCCTCGGACGAGAAGTTGATGCCGCCTGGGATCGTCCCCGGTTCGGTCTCGGCGCGGACAGTGTTCCACTCGGCGTTCATGGTGTAGACGCGGTTCGTCTCGGCGTCGTAGTAGACCAGCGACATGATCCCGAAGTAGCTCACCGGTGAGCCGGCGGTGAGCGCGACCTGGGCCATCGCTGAAGTCAATGCTGCGTCGGCTGCGTTGCCGCCCTGGCGCAGTGCCTCCAGCCCGGCGCGCGCGGCAAGGCCGTTGTAGGCGACGGTCACGGCGCCGCCAGAGCCCTCGGCGTAGCCCGCCTGCGACCGTTTCGACGATTGCGCCTCGAGGAACCGGTCGTAGTCTTCTTGCCAGGTAGCAGGATCGAGATCGATTGCCGGCGCGGCTGGCTTCTCTTCCCGGCCGGCTCCCAGCAGCAGGACCAGCGCCAGAGCGAGGACGAAAACCACTCTTGATCGCGCCACCTTCGGAAGCCCTCTAGCGCTCGGCGGCCACCGCTGCCTCACGCATGTCGAGGCTCTTCTTGAAGTAGCCCATGCACAAGAACAGCAGAATCGTGGCGACGATGTGGGCGATGACGGTTGACGACAACAAGGAGTAGCGAATGCCTGCCAGGCCGTACTCGGCCTCGGTAAACAGGTAGTCGGTCAAGAGAGCGAGCACCAGGGGACCGACGGCGAGGCCAATCAGATTGACGATGAACAGGTAGATCGCCGACGCCTGGCCGCGGAGGTTGTTCGGCATCATTTCCTGAATCGCGGCTGGGGCGACGCCGAACGGCATGGCGGCGAGGAAGACCGTGGGAACGACGAACGCCATCGACAACACGTCGTTCGAGATCAGCGGGTAGATGATTCCGGTGGGGAACCAGATCCAGGCGGCGAGGAACCCCACCCGCACCTTGGCATCGCGATAGCCGCGCGCGGCGAGCTGGTCGGCCAGGAGACCGCCGGTGAAGACCCCCGCGGCAGCCGCAATGAAAACGATGATGCCGTAGATGGTTCCGAACTTGGCGGCATCCCACCCATGGACGCGCTTGAACATCTCGGGAAGCCAGGCGCCGGTGCCGTAGCTCGAGAACGACAGCAATGCGAAACCAACGTTGTGGGTCACCACCGTCTTCCAGTTCTTGCCGATGTAGTCGACGACCTCGTTGAACGGCACCGCCTTCGCCTGACCGCCGAGCAGGCCGCGACGTTTGGGTTCGCGCACTGTAAAAAGAAGCAGAGGCACAACGAGAAGCCCGGGCAAGCCAACCAGGAGGAAGACCTTCTGCCAGGGTGCCATGACGCCGAAGAACGGAACTGTCCACGGCTCGGTCTCACGGACCCAAACGATCGCTCGCCCGCCAATCAAGTACGCCATGCCGGCACCGAAGTAGATCCCCATGCCGTAGAAGCCAATCGCGCGTGCCAACTTTTCCTTGCGAAAGTAATCGGTGATGATCGAATACGCCGACGGCGACAACGACGCTTCGCCTATGCCAACCCCGACCCGCATGAGCGCCATCGTCAGGAAGTTCTTCGCCAGCGAACAGCCCGCCGTCATCAAGCTCCAGACGGTCAGACCGAAAGCGATCAACTTCGTGCGGTTGCCGCTGTCGGCGAGACGCCCGAACGGAATGCCGAAGATGGTGTAGAAGATCGCAAACGCCGGGCCCATCAGGAAGCCCACCTGCCAGTCCTTGTCGAGATTGAGACCGGTCTTGAGGTCACTGACCATCATGCTCAGGATCTGCCGGTCAACGAACGAGAAGACGTAAACCAGAGTCAGGATCGCCACGACGTACCAGGCGTAGCCCTCGCTCGGATAGGGCTCTTCGTTCTGCGCAGGCGGACTCGAAGCGGGATCCGTGGGGGCATCGGCGGGTTCGCCGTCATGGGTCGACGTCATGGAAGAGACCTCGCGAGCTGAAGTGTCGGGACATGGAGAAGGCCTGCGATTGTTCCATGAAGTCCCGACCCGCCCGTGATTAGCTCGGATTCCTCCGACGGGCGCCTCGCGTGGGTGCCGAGACCCGCCGGCCATGTGCTGAAATGCGGCGATGCCGAATTGGAACATCACCAGAGGCGACCGCGTCCTCCTGCGCCAGCTGCCGCCGGACTACGCCGACCTGCCGACCCCCACCCAGGATCTCCTCGACCTGTGCCTGGGGCGGGAGTTCGGCGTGCTCGGGCTCGACGATCACGGAAACGTCGAGCTGGACGTGCGGCGCGTCGTCGACCGCGAAGTCGTCTACCTTCCGCGGACCCTGCGGGTCGACGCAGACTGTCTGACGATCTTCGGCGCCTAGCCAGCCCGTGGCGCCCCGCTGCTTCGTGTTTGTGTGCACATGAAGCAAATTGGCTACAATTCAGCTTCTGGCACTGGCCGCTGGACGTCCAATCGTCCGGCAGGTGCCGCGCTTCCCGCCGCCCGCCCACGCCTTCCCTCCGCCCCACTCACATTCCTATGTCAAACACACCCACCAAAGAAGACGACTGGACTGCCAATCCCTGGGGTTCGGTTCGCGACCGCATGGTTCGAAGCAACGGTGAGACCGCCAACGGCTCGCTGCGCGACCGCCAGTTCCTGCGCATCCTGGCCAGCATGAGCCGCGACGACGCAGCCGGCGCCCTGCGCGCACAGTGCATCGACGAGAACATCGAACTGTTGATCGAAGAAGGTCACGTCGTTCTGGCCAGTGGCTCGAAGCCCGAGCTCTGGCTGGGAACAATTCTCCTCGAGGAGGGTGTCTTGACGGCAGCCGAGCTCGAAGCGGTGCTCGACCTGCAGCGCAATAGTCGAACGCGCTGGTCTCTCGGCAGCCACTTGATCGAAGAGGGCGCCACCGACCGCCAGGTTCTCTGCCAATGCCTGACCCGACAGGCGACGAGAGTCGTCCAGGAGTTGGTCTCCTGGACCGGCCGTCCCGGCATCTTCACACTCGATCGCACGGTGCCGGCACCGCCACCGGCGACCCTCGAGCGGCCAGACGCGCCGCTCGAGGTGCTGCTCGCGCGCGCTGTCGGCCGCGAGCTCTGACGAGCGCCCTCGAGGCCGGTCGAGACCTTCTGGGCGCGCTATTGTCGCGTTCATGAACACTCCGCCGCTCGCCACGGTCGTCCCATCTCCGCCAGCCGTCCTTCTCGACGTCACGGGCAAGGAGAGAAAGTTCCCGGCCCGCAGGGTCTACTGCGTCGGGCGCAACTATGCCGCGCACGCGCGCGAAATGGGGAGCGATCCAGAGCGCGAGCCACCGTTCTTCTTCTCCAAGCCGGCCGACGCCCTGATACAGAACGGCCCAGTGCACTACCCCCCGCGAACCGCGAATCTCCACCACGAGATCGAACTGGTGGCTGCTATCGGTCGCGCTGGCTCCGACATTGCGCCGGGTGAAGCCGGCGATCACGTCTACGGCTACGCCATCGGCATCGACCTCACGCGCCGTGACCTGCAGAGCCAGGCCAAGAACAGCGGCCGCCCGTGGGTCACTGCCAAGGGCTTCGACGAGTCGGCCCCGATCGGCTCGCTCCACCCGGTTGAGACTCACGGTCACCCCACCAACGGCACCATTCGACTCGAGCTGAACGGTGAGACGCGCCAGGAGGGAGATCTCGCCGATCTCATCTGGACCGTGCCCGAAGTCGTCGCCGAACTATCGACCCTCTTTCGGCTGGAAGCGGGAGACTTGATCTTCACCGGGACCCCGGCCGGGGTCGGCCCTGTCGAGGTAGGTGACGTTCTGTTGGGCCAGATCGAGGGCCTCGGCACGCTCGAAACCAGGATTCTGCCTGCGCGCACGACCCCATAGGGCCGTTCGCCATCCCGGCCCGACACCACAAGGAGCCCCGTCATGAAGATCTGCGTCGATCCCGACAAATGTCAAGGCCACAACCGCTGCTAATTCCTGGCCTCTGAGCTCTTCGAATTCAACGACTACGGCTACGCAACCGCCACGAACAACGGCGAGCTGCCGGCCGAGCTCGAGGAGAAAGCGCGGCTGGTGATCGACAACTGCCCTGAGTACGCCATCGAGGTCGTCGATGAGTAGCAGAAACCCCGGCGCCCCGGGATCACTCTCCGACATCCCTGTAACAACCAGCCACTCCCTGTCGTAGTCTGAGGTGATACCCACTCAGGTCTGCCGTAGGAGTGCTGCTCGATGCTCGAAATCCGTGACCTCGTCAAGGTCTACCCGGGACCGGTCGCTGCGCTGCACGGAATCAACCTCGACATTCCAGAAGGCATGTTCGGTCTCCTGGGGCCCAACGGCGCTGGCAAGACGACGCTCATGCGCATCCTCGCCGGGCTCCTCGAGCCCACCTCGGGCAAGGTCTTCTTCGACGGCGACGACATCGGCGAGCGGCCCGAGCTCATCTGGCCGCGGCTTGGATACCTGCCGCAGGCGTTCGGCTTCTACCCCAATCTCACCGGCGAGCAGATGCTGATCCACCTCTTGAAGCTCAAGGGAGTGGAGTCGCCCAAAGGCCTCAAACAACTGACCGGCGAGCTGCTCGAGCGCGTCAATCTCGGCTTTGCGGCGCGGCGCAAGGTCAAGGCCTACTCGGGCGGCATGAAGCAGCGCCTCGGCATTGCGCAGGCGGTCGCCGGCAACCCGCGACTGATCATCGTCGATGAGCCCACCGCCGGCCTCGACCCCGAAGAACGTCTACGCTTCTACCGCATCCTCGCCGAGTTGGCTGCCGACCGTACCGTTCTCCTCTCGACTCACATCGTCGAAGACGTTGCGGTCTTGTGCCCGCATTTCGCGGTGATCAGGCACGGCAAGTTGGTTGCGCGCACGACCCCGTCTGAGGCAAGGCGACAACTCGAAGGCCAGATCTACGAAGGCCTCGCGACCAGCGCCGAGCTGGTGGACCTGCGCCGCAACCGTCGCGTCACCCAGGCCTACCTGGTCGAGGGGCGCAACCTGGTGCGCCTCTTCGAACCCGGGGGCGAACCGCCACCGGGTTTCAGCGCTGTACTACCGACGCTCGAAGACGCCTACCTGGTGATGATGCAAGACCACGACGAGGTCGTACCCCAGGGCGTGGCTTCTGACTCCCCGGCATGAGTGGCACAACCGCCGCCAGCGTGCACACAGCAGCCCGCCTCGCCCCAGCCAGCGGCTTTTCTTTCCGCCGCCTGGCCGCCGTTTTGTGGCTCGAGCTGCAGAGCTACTTCAGGCGCCCAGCGCTGTGGATCCTGACGCTACTCCTGGTCCTGGTCAGCTGGGGCTTGACCAGCGGCAGCCTCACCATCAGCACCGGCGACTCCTCGGTGGGTGGCACCAAGGCCTGGTTGAACGCCGAGTTCAATCTGGCGTTGATCCTGGTGCTGGTGAGCTCGTTGACCTACGCCTTCTTCGTCTCGGTGGGTGCTGGCCTGAGTGTCCTCGGCGACGACGAGAACCGGGTCAGCGAGGTGATCCACACCACACCGCTACGACCGGCAGAGTATGTCTGGGGCAAGTTCGGCGGCGTCCTTGCGGCGTTCTTGCTTGTCGCACTGCTTCACTTTCTGGCCTCGATCTTCTTCTACCAGCTCTGGCCGATCGAGAACCCCGAAGAGCTTCGCGGACCGTTCGAGCTCTCGAACTATCTGCGCCCCTTCGCGCTGTTCGTGGTTCCACTGATTCTCTTCTACGCCGGCATTGCCTTCGCCGTCGGCGAGCGCTTCCGGCGCCCGATCGTCGTCTTCATCGCGCCGACTGTGATCTTCCTGGCGTCGGGCTTCTTCCTGTGGAGCTGGTCGCCAAGCTGGCTCGACCCGAAGATCGACCGGCTGCTCATGCTGATCGAACCGAGCGCCTATCGTTGGCTCAACAACACATGGCTCCAGCTCGACCGGGGAGTCGACTTCTACAACACCGCAGCCCTCGGCACCGATCTCACGTTCTGGCTCAACAGACTCTGGGTCCTGGCGGTTCCACTACTCGCCGTTTCCTCTTCGGTTCGACACCTGCGGACCGCAATCGCCGGTGACCAGCCGTCAGGCACCCGGCTGGGGCGTGCCTGGGCGCGCTTTCGCAAGAAGGACAACGCGGTTGAAGCGAAGCCCCCCACCGAGACGCACGGCGCCCTGACCCACGCCGCGAGTCCACTCGCGACCCTTCGCATGACCAGCACGCCGGTCAGTCTTGTGCGCACGCTCCTCGAGGTCGCCCGCGCCGAACTGCGCGAGCTGCGCGGCCAGCCGGGCCTCTACCTCTTCGTACCGCTGATCGTTCTGCAGATCGTTGGATCGTCGCTCGCACTGATCGGAGCGTTCGACACCCCACTCCTTCTGACCTCGGGCCGCACCGCCGTTTCGAGTTTCAACACCATCTCGCTTCTGGTGTGCCTGCTGCTCTTGTTCTACACCGTCGAGTCGTTGGTGCGCGAGTTGCGCACCGGGGTCTCGCCATTGGTCTACTCAGCCCCCATGCGCACCGCAGCGTTCCTGTTCGGCAAAGCGCTCGCGAACTCCTTCGTTGGCGTGGTGGTGGTTCTGGGGGCATTGGTTGGAGCCGTGATTGCGATTCTCGTGCAGGGCAAGGTACCGCTCGAGGGCTGGCCGTTCGTGCTGGTGTGGGGGATCCTGCTGCTGCCGACGTTTCTCCTCTGGAGCTCATTCGTGATCGTCCTGTTCGCCCTCTTGCGCGAGCGCTACACGACCTACGCCCTCGGCATCGCGGCTCTGGCAGCAACCGGATACTTCCAGCTCACCGGCAAGATGACCTGGGTCTACAACTGGAATCTGTGGGGAGCCCTGCGCTGGAGCGATATGGGCGCCTTCGAGCTCGGGCGCGGGGCGCTGGTGCTCAACCGCGTCATCGCGGTGACGCTCGCGGTTGGCTTTACCGCGCTGGCGATGCGCCTCTTCAGGCGTCGCGATCTCGACGCCGGCCGCATTGCAGAGCGACTGCGCCCGATGAAGCTCCTGCGCACCGGCCTACGGCTGGCGCCCTGGTTCCTCATTCCCCTCGTCGCCGGCGTCATCCTGGCCTCGCAGGTTCGCAACGGCTTCCAGAGCGAGGCAGCCGAAAAGGCCGACAAGGACTACTGGCGAAAGAACCTCGCGACCTACCGCGACTTCGAGCTTCCCCGGGTGACCCATCTCGAGCTCGACATGAAGCTCGAGCCCAACGAGCGAAGTTTCGAGGTCGCGGGTACGTTCGGCTTTCACAACCACCTCGACGAAGAAATCCGTCTGATTCCCTTTACGGCGTCGCAAGGGCTCGAGGCCATCGCGTGGAAGATCAACGGCCACCCCGTCGAGCCCGAAGAACGGTCGCTACTCTTTGAGCTCCGCCCGCCCGAGCCTCTCCTGCCCGATGAGACCCTCACCGTGTCCTTCGAGACCGCCGGGGTCGTCAACAGGGGGACCACCAAGAACGGTGGCGGGGCATCGGTGTTCGCCCTACCCTCGGGCGTCGTCGTGCACGTCCTTGGGCCGAGCTTCATGCCTCTACCCGGCTTCATCGAAAGCATCGGAGTCGACGACGAGAACGAATACGAGCCGCGCGAGTACGAGGACGACTTCTGGGAGAGCGAGCTCACGCCAGCGCTCGGCAACCCAACACCCTTCAGCACCCGTGCGACCATCACCGCACCGGCTGAGTACACCGTCAACTCGGTTGGCGAGCTGGTGAGCGAAAGTGAGAGCAACGGCCAGCGCACGGTGGTCTGGCAGAGCGACTACCCGGTCAAGATCTTCAACATCGTCGCCGGTCGCTGGGACGTCGCGCGCGGCGACGGCGTTGCGGTGTTCTACCACCCGGAGCACCACTACAACGTCGACGAGATGGTCGCCGGCCTGGAGGCAGCCCGCGAGCACTACTCCGAGTGGTTCTATCCCTACCCATGGAAGGAGCTGAAGCTCAGCGAGTTCCCGGGTCTGGCGAGCTACGCACAGGGCTTCCCCACCAATATCACCTTCTCCGAAGACATCGGCTTCCTGACCGATAGTGACCCCAAAACCAACCTCGCCTTCATGGTTACCGCCCACGAAGCGGCCCATCAGTGGTGGGGCAACCTGGTCACCCCAGGTGAGGGTCCCGGCGGCAACGTGATCTCGGAGGGAATGTCGCACTATTCAACCCTCTTGCTGCAGGAAGAAGAATACGGCCTCGCCGGTCGCATCGAGCTCGCTAAACGTTTTGAAGAGCGCTACGGCGAGAACCGCAGCGTCGACTCAGAACGGCCGCTGGTAAAGATCGACGGCTCGCGGACTGGCGACAACACAGTCACCTACGACAAGGGCGGTTGGGTGATGTGGATGCTCCACGACCTCATGGGGAGCGAAGCCGCCCTCGCGGGCCTGCAGGAACTCGTCCGCAAGGCGATTCCGGGTCCCGACCACCCGGTGCTACAGGATCTGGTCGAAACTCTCAGACCGCACGCACCCGAGCCTGAGGCCTTTGCTGACTTCGTCGACCAGTGGTACTTCGATGTAGTGCTACCTGAATACCGGGTCTCTGATGCGCAATCCACCAAGAGCGGCGCGCAGTGGGTGACCACCGCCACCGTAGAGAACCGTGGCACCGGCCGGATGCCGGTCGAAGTTGCGGTAACCCGTGGGGAACGCTTCCCCGAGCAAGGCGAAGACGAAGACACCGACACCGGGAGCGGTGACGCCGAACCCTGGGAAGAGGCACGCACGACGATCACTCTCGGCGCCGGCGAACTCCAGGCCATCACCATCACCTCATCCTTCGAGCCCCAGCAGGTCATCGTTGATCCCGACGTGAGAGTCCTGCAGCTCGATCGGAAGCGTGCCCTGGCCGAGCTCTGAGGAACCGTAGCTCGGAAGCTCCTCGCTGTAGAGTGCTGTCAGAACCAAGAAGCCGTTTCTCGACCGGCGCTCCCTCGGCGCCCGGTACCACCTGGAGAATCTCATGCTGAAACTGCGAACTCACCGCTCATGCAGAAGCCTCACCTCGACTGATTTCCGTCTCTCCCTGGCGCTTGCGATTCTCTTCCTGGTCGCTGCCGCCTCGCACGCCTCCGCCGCAGCCGACGCCGGCTCTCTGCTCGACGGCTTCGACGAGCAGGTCGAAGGGTGGATGAAGGAGTGGAAAGTCCCCGGGCTCGGAGTCGCGATCGTCAAAGACGGTGAAGTCGTTCTCGCCCGCGGCTACGGCTACCGCAATCTCGAAGATCGGGTCCCAGCAGACGAAAACACCCTCTTCGCAATCGGCTCGAACAGCAAATCGTTCACCGTCACCTTGCTTGGCGCTCTCGCCGAGGAGGGCAAAGTCGACTGGGATACCCCCATCCAGCAGTACCTGCCCGACTTTCGCATGCACGACCCTTTTGCAACCGCCGAGATGACGGCACGTGATCTGGTCACCCACCGCTCCGGGCTGCCCCGGCACGACCTCACCTGGTACGCCACCGGGCGTTCGCGGGACGAGCTCTTCGAGCTCCTCGAACACCTCGAACCAACCAAGCCCTTCCGCTCCACCTACCAGTATCAAAACCTGATGTTCATGACCGCCGGGTACTTGGCCGAACGGCTCACCAACCGCAGCTGGGAAGAGCTCGTCAACGAGAAACTCTTCGACCCAATCGGCATGGAACGCTCGAACTTTTCGGTCGACGCCATGCAGAAGGACGCAAACTTCTCCTACGCCTACAGCCACCGACCCGAGCAGGAGATCGAGCGCATCCCGTTCCGCAACATCGACGCGATCGGCCCCGCCGGCTCGATCAACTCCTCGGCCGCTGAGATGGCCAAGTACATCCAGTTCCATCTCGACTACGGCCGCGTGGGTGACAAGCAGGTGATTTCAGAGAACACCGCCCGCCAGATGCAAAGCCCACAAATGCCGATCACCGGCCCGCAACTCGCCGCCCTGTTCAGCGGCGCCGACGAGGGCGTCTTCGGCGACCCGTCGTATGGCATGGGGTTGATGGTCAGCAGCTACCGCGGTCACAAGCACGTCAGCCACGGCGGCGGAATCGACGGTTTCATCTCGGCGATGAACTGGCTGCCGCACGACGACATTGGCATCGTCGTGCTTTCGAACACCAACGGCAGCGGTGTGGTGCCAACGCTGGTCGTGAGGAACGCCTTCGATCGCCTACTCGGCCTCGAGCCCATCGACTTCGCCGCCACGCAGCGAGAGCGCGAAGCCAAGGCGAAGACCGACTCCGACGAGAAGAAGGCGAAAGACGACGCAGATCGCAAAAAGGACACCAGGCCGTCGCACGCCCTCTTTGACTACAGCGGCACCTACGCACACCCTGCCTACGGCGCCGCGACAGTCACTTCCCGCGACGATCAACTGCAAATCGCAGTCGTCGGGTTCGAGGTACCCCTCGAGCACTACCACTACGACGTGTTCGAGGTGCCCGAGGGGCTAGAAGGCGACGCCGCGTCACTCGAAGGGACCAAGGTCCAGTTCCTCTACGACAAGCGCGGCACCGTCGACCGCGTCACCGTGCCACTCGAGCCGAACCTTCCCGACATGATCTTCGAACGCCAACCGAACGAGGAGATGTCCGACCCCGACTTCCTGGCGAAGTTTGTGGGCACCTACGAGCTGGAAGGGCAAACCGGCGAGATCGCGTTGCGCACCGACAACACTCTGACTCTTTCCTTGCCGGGCCAGCCCACCTGGACGCTCTCACCCGAGCAAGGCACCAGCTTCACCATCGACACGCTACCGGGTTTCCACGTCGAGTTCGGCCTCGAAGAGGGCGCGGAGCACGCCGAGACGGTGACCTTCATCCAGCCCAACGGAACGTTCGTCGCCACCCGCAAGCAACCATAGAGGCCAGCGACTCAGGTCAGCTCGAGGAGGTCTTCGACCGGTCTCCCGAGGACGGCCCGGTCGTCGAGAACGGCGATCGGCCGTTGCAGGAGAGTCGGGTGCTGAGCCATGGCGGCGATGATCTCGCTTTCCGGCTCGTCGCCGGTCAGCCCGAGGCCGCGATTGGCCGCATCGCGCTTTCGAAGAACCGCCGCAGCAGGGCTGCCGAGCTTGCCGAGGACCGATTCGATCTCGGCCTCGGAGAGCGGCTCATCGCGGTACTCGCGGTACCGGTAGCTGGCGCCCGCGTCGTCGAGCAAGGCGACCGCCTTGCGACAGGTGCTTCAAGTGCGGGTACAGATGAGCTCGATCATTCGTAGTCCTCCATCTCAGGATCGATGTCGCACTTTTTCTTTTCAGCCTCGGGATCCATGAACGCCAGGACCCAGATGGTCGGGTACTTGGGATGGGTGATCATGACCTCGTAGCGACCTGGCTCGGGCCGGTATTCATCCCCGCCGCCTGACCCATCCCAGTCGTCGGCCTCACCGAGCAGGGTTCCGTTGACGGTGATCAGCGCTTCCTCGGGATCGACATGAAACTCCATATAGCTGCGGCAGGCGTACTCTTCGACGAACTCGACGTCGGGCGGGGCAACGATGCGATCGGTGGTTGGCGTGGCGTCCGACGGGGTCGTCGCCGGCGCCGGTGGAATCAGCGCTGGAGTCGCGAGTCGCGCAGCGCGATCGCTTGACTCCTCGGCCGACTCTTCGGTTGCTGGAGCCAGCGAGCTCACTGGACCGGGTGATGCGGCTGTCGCACTTCGGAGGACCGGAGGCTGAGGCTTCGAAGCGGTGGGCTCGGCGCGCTGGGCGGGCGGTGATGCGGCGACGATCGACGGTTGCCTCTCAGGCTCGCGGTCATGGTCTCGCGACTGCACCGCGGTCTCACTCGGAACATCAGCCGACCTCGGCGCCACGGGTTCTGGCTCGACATCGTCAAGCGCCGCGGTCACCCGAACCGGTTCTTCAGGAGTGTTGGCGGCGTCGTCTGCGACCGGTTCCACATTCGTCGCCTCGAGGGCCGACTCGTCAGGCGTTGCGACCGGCGTATCACCGGGCCCGCCCATCGCCGCGACCAGTCCAACGCCCAGGCTCGCCAGCAGGCCAACGATCGAAAGCAGACCGGCACCGCGCCGGGCCCAGACACCGCGCACGGACTCTGGACTGCGCTTCGAGAGCCAGCCTCGCAGGTTCTCGTCAAAGCGAACGAACGTACTGGTGAGAGCAGCCACCGTGGTGACTCGAGGCCCTGTGGCTGATGACGTTTCGCCGCCAGCGCGGGTCGTGCCAGACGTCACCATCGTCTTCAGCGAACCCTCGCTCGGCCGATTGGTCGAGCTTCGGGAGGCGAAGCGAATGTCTGCACCCAGCCCGGCATCGTACGCAGCCTCGATGAGCGCCGTCTCGAAGGCAGCGCTGTCCTCGAAGCGATCTTCGGGATCTTTCGCGAGAGCTCGCAGGACAACACCCTCGAGCTCGGCTGGAACCGAAGACTCGAGATCGGAAAGCGGCCGCGGCTCCTCGTTGACGTGCTTGAACGCGACCGACATCGCATCGTGACCGTCGAAGACCGGCTCTCCGGTCAAGCACTCGTAGAGCAGGACCCCCAAGGAGTAGAAGTCGGACTGCGGCGAGACCCGGGCCTCCTGCAACTGCTCCGGCGCCATGGCGTAGGGAGTTCCGAGCACCATTCCGGTTTGGGTCTGGAAAGTGGCACCACTGACCTGGGCGACTCCGAAGTCCATCAACTTCACCGTGCCAGCCCGGTTGATCATCACGTTCGCCGGCTTGACGTCACGATGAATGACTCCGTGCTGATGCGCCATCCCGAGCGCCCGCGCCACCGAGATCCCAATATCGATCGCATGCGCAACGGCGAGCGGACCGTGCGCCAGGACATCTCGCACCGACGGGCCGTCGATGTACTCCATGATGAGAAAGAGCGTTCCGTCGGCTTCTTCGATGTCGTAGACGTGAACGATGTTCTCGTGCGTGAGCCGAGCGATCGCCAGTGCCTCCTGGCGGAAGCGCTGCATCATCTCGCTACCCTCTGCCAGATGAGTGGGCAGCATCTTGATCGCCACCGAGCGTTCGAGCGACTCCTGGGTTCCGCGATAGACGACACCCATACCGCCTTTGCCTACCGCTTCATCGATGCGGTAGCGACCAATCGTCGTCCCGATGCGTGGGTCCGTCGCCATTCCTCTACTCTTCGTTTCCGGCGTCCAGGATGCAGGAATACTGCGAACACCGCCCAGGAATACTACTTTGGATCACCCTCCGAGACGAAGCGCGACGGCACCTGGGGCACACCTGAGCCCTTGTTTTCGGCGTCCATCACCCCACCTGTGGCGAGCTGCGGAAGGCGGCGGCGCCGTCTACTCTTCGATCGCCGCGTAGACCAGGGCGCGAACCTTGCCGTGATCATCGATGTCGCCAGCCGGAATGATCTGCGTCAAGTAGACGACCACCAGCTCCTCTCGCGGGTCGACCCAGTACGAAGAGTGATAGGCACCTCCCCAGGCGAATTCACCCACGGAACCGGGAGTCCCCCGTGCCCCCAGGTCGGTCAGGACCGAGAAGCCGAGGCCGAAGCCGGTTCCGGCTCCCCAGACGAACTTGTCGCCAATGTGGTTGGTGGTCATCAGCCGGACGGTCGAAGGTGCCAGGAGGCGATGCCCGTCGAGCGTTCCGCCGTTGGCCATCGCCTGCAGGAACCGCGCGTAGTCCGAAGCGGTCGATAGGAGACCCGCGCCGCCGGAAAAGCTCTTGCGCGGGCCGACGACATAGTGACCCTGACTGAGCATCGTGCCTTCGTCAGGCGAGCGACCGATCTTTCCCTCGTCGGCGTAGTAGACCGTCGCCAGGCGATCGCGCTTCGCCTCCGGCACGTAGAAGAAGGTGTCGGTCATGCCGAGGGGCTCGAAGATTCGCTCGCGCAGAAAGTCGTCGAGTGGCATGCCCGATGCCACTTCGACCACCGCACCCAGAACGTCGGTCGAGTAGCCATAGACGAACTTCTCACCGGGGTGAGACTCGAGGGGCAGCTCGGCCATTCGATTCACCGTTTCGACAACGCCTTCGTCGCGGTGAGCGAAGTACCAGCCCTGCATCTCGGCAGCGCCCCAACGGTCGGCGGCAACGCCACCACCGTAGCTCAGACCCGAAGTGTGAGTGAGCAGGTCACGGAGAGTGATCGCCCGCTTCGCTGGCACCAGGTCATAGCCGCCACCGGCACGCCCAACGGCGACCTGCATGTCGGCGAACGCCGGCAGGTATTTGTGCAGCGGATCACCGATGAGCACCTCGCCGTCTTCCTGGAGAATCAGAATCGCAGTACTCACCAGGGCCTTGCTCTGCGAGGCAATGCGAAAGATATCGCCGCGCTCCATGGGGTCGTCCGCCTCCACATCCCGATGACCAAAGGCGTGGTGTAAGACCACCTCCCCTCGCCGCGCGACCAGAACCACACCGCCGGCGAGCCGCCCCTCCTCGGCGTAGCCATCGAGAGCCTCCGCCAGCCGAGCCAGTCGTTCTGAAGACATGCCCACCGCCTCGGCCTTCGCACGCGGCAACTCCTTGGCAAGGAGGGGCGATTGCAAGGAAAAGGAAAACGCTGCCAGAACCACGGCCCCAGCGACGTAGTGGAGAAACCGACCAGCAGAAAGACGAGACGCGTTCATGCCAAGACCTCACCGAAAGTTGGAAGGGGAACCGCCATGCTACCCCCAGCAGCGAAACCCCTGGACCACCGTAGCGATGCGGGCACGGGAAAGGCGCGCGACGAACGTCGGAAGTCCAAGACCGCAACTGCAGGGCGACCTCCAAACGCCGGCGACCGCCCAACGGACCGCTTGCGCCTTTGCTCCTCTGAAAGCTCAAGTGACGGAGGCCGTGGTAACGACATCGCAATACACCATGGATTCAACAACGACCACCGACCAACGTGGCGCTACGGCATTGGAAAGGCGCGCGACGAACGTCGGAAGTCCAAGACCGCAACTGCAGGGCGACCTCCAAACGCCGGCGACCGCCCAACGGACCGCTTGCGCCTTTGCTCCTCTGAAAGCTCAAGTGACGGAGGCCGTGGTAACGACATCGCAATACACCATGGATTCAACAACGACCACCGACCGTCCCACACCACGAACCCCCAGCAACAGCGACAAACCACGGCCATGGATCCCACACCACGAACCCCCAGCAACAGCGACAAACCACGGCCATGGATTCCGTCACACATTGAAGCGGAAGAGCAAGACATCGCCATCGGCAACCACGTACTCCTTGCCCTCGCTGCGCATCACACCTGCCTCGCGCGCTGCGGTCTCAGAACCGAGGCGCTCATAGTCCACGAACTTGATGGTCTCGGCACGAATGAAGCCGCGCTCGAAGTCGGTATGGATCACTCCCGCGGCCTGCGGAGCTTTGGTTCCCTTGCGAATCGTCCACGCACGGGACTCTTTCGGGCCGGCCGTGAAATAGGTGATCAAGCCCAGCAGCTCGAAGGCCGCCCGGATCAAACGATGGAGTCCCGGTTCGAGGACTCCAGCCTCCTCGAGGAACAAGGCGCGCTCGTCGGGCTCGAGCTCGACGAGCTGGGCCTCGAACTCGGCCGACACTACGACCACTCCGGCTTCTTCCTCGGCGGCGATCGCACGCACGGCCTCGACATCGTCGTTGCCGTCAGCCACATCGCCCTCGGCAACGTTGGCGACGTAGAGAACCGGTTTGCCGGTGAGCAGGTGTGCCTGGCGCAGCCAGCTGCCCTCCTGGTCGTTCTTGGCGCCGAACAGGCGTGCAGGCTTGCCGTCACCGAGCCAGTCACGGAGAGCTTCGGCGTAGGCCAGTTCGGCCTTGGCTTCGGGGGCTGCAGTCTTTGCGGCGCGCTGCGCACGATCGACCCACTTCTCAGCCGTTTCAAGGTCCTTGAGCAACAACTCGGTCTCAATGATCTCGATGTCGCGCGCCGGGTCGACCGAACCTTCGACGTGCGTCACGTTTCCATCTTCGAAGCAACGCACGACGTGCGCTAAGGCATCGGTCTCGCGAACGTGTGACAGGAACTTGTTCCCCAGCCCTTCACCCTTTGAGGCACCGGCGACCAGACCAGCGATATCAACGAACTCGAAGACTGCCGGCAAGGCCTTTGCTGAACCCGCCAACTCCGCCAGGCGCGTCAGGCGTCTGTCGGGCACGGCCACTACACCGACATTCGGCTCGATGGTGCAAAACGGGTAGTTCGCGGCCTCGGCGTTACCCGACTCGCTGAGAGCATTGAAGAGGGTGCTTTTGCCGACATTGGGAAGGCCGACGATTCCGACACGCAGAGACATGGTTCTGGCCTCGAGAGAAAGAAAATGGGCACCGGGTCCAGCTGGCCAAAAGGGGAATCGAGAGGCGGCGGCCCAGAGTTGCGGGCCGGACTCTATAAGAGGGCGCGGCCCCCCGCGCGTTCGATCTATCTCGGATCGATCTCGACTGGCCGTCTACCGTCCCGAACCGGGCCGGTCGTAACGCGCCGGCACACCTTCACCCGGCATCGAGCCCTCGATGAACTCGCGGATGTGCTGGTTCGACGGCCCGAGATCCTCGGCGCGCAGGTACATCATGTGCCCACTCTTGTAGCCCTCGAAGCGCATGCGGTCGCGTAGACGTCCGCTCTTATCCAGGTTCCACAAGACGTACTTGGCAGTGAAGTAGTCGGTCGCGCCATCGTAGTAGCCCGACTGCACCATCACCTGCAGGTACGGGTTCTGCGCCATCGCCTGGCGAAGCTCCTCGGCGACATTGGTATCGCGCCCTTCCCAGGGGTGGACGGGGCCGAAGAGGTAGTACTGCAGGTCGGTCTCGAAGCCCAGCTCGTCTCGCAGGTAGTGATTGATCGCCGGCGCAAATGCATGGTTCCAGGCCGTGAGCTCCGCCGGGTAGTCGTACTGCTCGCCGGCGTTCTTGCTGTCGACACCGAGATAGCGCGAGTCGAGCCGACCGATGGTGAAGCCCTCTTCACGCAAGAGCTCTTTCCAGAAGGCCTGGACCGGCACCGCCAGGTTGTGATCGAGGACATACGACGTCTCGAGCCCTGCGAACCGCGCCACCTCACCGGCAATGCGCTGGCGCTCACCCTCGTCGAGAAAACCGCCGCGCGCGAGCGCCGGCAGGTACTGCTCGATGGTGAACTTCTCGGCCAGGTCGAGCGCATCGGTGAGCTCCATCTGCTGGAGCTCGGTCCCGAGTTGACCGTGGTAGTGCGCCGCAGCGGTGTAGTACGGCAGCTTGAGGAGCGGCGAACGCGGCGCCGGGCCTTCAGCCTCTAGACCCAGACCGGTAGGCGAAACCAGCACCACCCCGTTCAAATACATCCAATGACGGTCCTGCAAGGTGGCCGCGAGGCCCGAGACACGTGTTGTGCCGTAACTCTCACCGATCAGGTACTTCGGCGAGCGCCAGCGGTCATGGCGCGACACAAAGACATCGAGCCAATCGGCAAGGTAGGTCACGTCAGCCTCGACGCCGAAGAACATCTCGCGGTCGACTTCCTCGTCGAGAATGCGAGAGAAGCCGGTGTTCACAGGGTTCACATAGACGATGTCAGCAACATCGAGGATCGAGTGTGGGTTGTCGCGTACGCCGTAGGGCTGCACCGGATGCCCTTCGTCGTCGATCATGAGTTGCTTGGGGCTGGTGTAGCCGAGATGCATCCACAGCGATCCAGAGCCCGGGCCACCATTGAACGAGATCACCAGCGGGCGTCGGGCCCGGTCGTCGATGCCGGAACGTTCGTAGAAGGTGTAGTGAAGCGACGCGACGGCGACGCCCTTCTCGCCGTAGACCGGCTGCGTTCCCAGAGTGACGCGATAGGGAACACGCTCGCCACCGATCGCGACCTCGGCCTCGTGAGTGATCGCCATGTCGGCTGGCAGCTTGCGTTCGGGAAGACCCGCATCGCTCGTTTCTTCGGCGGCTAGCGAGCCCGCGGTTGCACAGAGCATCGCAGCGACGACCAGGGGCAGTGCCAGAAGTGGGGTTCTCGTTCGGGCGCGCGCCCACTCGGGTCTCGTTGTGTCCATCGGGTCGATTCCTCTCTGTTCTCTGAAGTCAACAGTCTCGACTCCGCGCAGGGGCCCTGGGGGTTCGCGGGAGTTCAAGCTGCAGGATACCCGGGCACCGAAACGCCGCGGAGGCGCCACGTGAGCGACACAAAAAGGGTTCACAGTTCCGTCATGGATCTACTCTGGAACGGCCTCTTCTGCGGCGCCCTGATCGCCTCCAGCCTCGCCCTCCCCCACACGAGGAAGCAGGGTCCAATGACCCTGATCGTTGTCGTGAGTCGGCTGGCACCGGTAGCCGGCGCCTGGCTTCTCGCGCCGTTCATTGCCCGAGATCCCTTTGCGCTGCTCCGCCTGCTGTCGTGGACGCTGTTCGTACACCTTCCGATTCTCCTTCTCCTGATTGCGGCCCTCTACCGCCGACGCCGCGCTACCGCGGGTGCCCTCACCGTGGCTGCATTCACACTTGTCGCGATCGGCTACTGGGCGTTCCGCGTTGAGCCCGAGAGGCTCGAGATCACTCGCATTGACGTCGAGGCCCGAGAGATCGGAAAACCCATCACGGTAACGGTCCTCGCGGACTTTCAGACTGACCGAATCGGCGCCTATGAGCGCCGGGTCCTCACGTCGTTGGCGGCCACCCGGGCCGACATCGTCCTCCTGACTGGCGACGTTCTCCAGGTCGAAGCGCGTCGGCGCGCGTCACTGCGCGAGAGTTTTCAAAGCGCCTGGCGCGAAGCCGGCATCGACCCGCCCCTCGGAGCCTTCGCGGTGCAGGGCAACACCGACCCCTCCACATGGCACCGCCTGTACGAAGGTCTCCCGGTGACACCGCTCGAAGACGAAGCGGCTATCTCAGCCGCGCTCGCCGCCCAGGGACTCGAGCTGCACGGCCTCAGCCTGGCGGAGAGCTTCAAGACCAGGTCACGCCTCTTGCCCTCACCCTCGGCCAGGTCGCCGTTTCGGATCGTCTTCGGTCATGGCCCTGACTTCGCATTGGGGCTTGGTGGCGCCGACCTTCTGATCGCCGGCCACACCCACGGCGGGCAGGTCCAATTGCCTTGGATCGGACCCTTGATCACCTTCTCGAGGGTGCCAAGGTCCTGGGCCAGTGGAGTGACGGAGATCCCCTATGGTGGAACTCTCGTCGTCTCTCGGGGCACTGGTCTCGAGCGCGGCAACGCTCCTCGACTTCGCTTCCTGTGTCGTCCAGAGATCGTGGTGATCGACCTCTTGCCCTCATCTTGACCCTGGGGTCGAGGCCACGCGTCCGTGCGAGGACTGCCGGGCAGACGCGGTAACCTGACGACTCCCCCACTGCTAGCTCATTCCATTCCTCGGAGGTACAGCTCATGAGCCGCATCAACCCTCTCTCAGCCGGCTACGCGATCGCGGTCCTGGTTCTCGCCGCCCTCGCCTTGATCGGCGCCCGCTTCGCCGCGACCGGTATTCCGGTGAACCCGACAAAGGGCGACGCCTTGCCGCCGGCGATTATCGGCGAGGCCGCGCCGCTGGCGGGCGAGGCCGTTGCCTACTTCGCCGACAACGCCAAAGCCCAGGGCTACCTGGCGGTTCCCGAAGGCGACGGCCCGTTTCCGTCGGTGATCTTGATTCACGAGTGGAACGGTCTGGTCGACCGGGTGCGCGAGACCGCCGACTCGTTCGCCGCGGAGGGCTACGTCGCACTGGCTGCTGACCTCTACAGCGGCCGCACCGGGAGCAACCCGAAGGAGAACATGGAGCTGGTTCAGGAAACGCTCGCCAACCAGGGCATGATCATCAAGAACCTCGACGCGGCGGTGAAGTTCCTCCGTGACCGCCCCGACACGACGGACAAGGTCGGCACGATCGGGTGGTGCTACGGCGGCGGGGTGGCGTTCTCCTACGCGCTCGGCGGTGAACATCACGACGCAACCGCGATCTTCTACGGTCGCCTGCTAGGAGACCCGGAAGCGATGGCCAAGATCGATCACCCGGTCTATGGAACGTTCGTCGAGAACGACCGCGGCATTCCGGTCGAGTCGGTCAATCGGTTCGTTGAAACGATGCGAGCGGCGGGAATCGAAAACGACGTCCACATCTACGACGAGGTCAACCACGGGTTCTGGCTGCACGTCGATCGTGACGCCGAGGCCAACACGCCGGCGGCCAAAGATGCGTGGAAGCGGCTCAAGGCCTACCTCCAGTCGACGCTCGGTTAGGAGCCCACCGGGGGCAGGGGCTAGTTGGCGATAAAGGAGATGCCGGCGCGCTCGAGCCGTGGTTTGAGCGCCATGCCGATGGCGGTGGCGGGGGTGAGCACTCCGCCGGCCGTCTCGGGCAGGTCATCATCGAAGGCCAACGCCAGCGCCGACTCAGCGAGGCACTTGATGGTGATGCGATTGCCCGGGTCGCCCACTCCCTCCAGGCGACCGCGAAGCTTCGCGCCGTCTGTGGCGGTGGCGATCAGGTCGCATGAGAAAAAGCCACCGTCCATTGCCTTCTCCGAAGGGCCGCTGCCCGGCTCAGGCGCCACGCGTTCGAACACGCCGGCGAGACGCGGGACCTTCGTCAGCACTCCGGTCACCGCCTGAACGGTCGCCAGCGAACCGGTTTCGAGCCAGCCGAGGAGCCCGCCCGACTGCCAGTACTCCTGGTAGGCGAACTCGGGGCCGTAGCCGCTGCCTTCGAGCTGCCGCAGCGCATGGCTGCGACGGACGACGCGGGTGTTGATCGCGCCCATGAAGAAGGGCGCCGTCCAGGCACCGAACTCGCTATCCCACGATGGGAGGACCGGATCTCGGTGTGGCGCTACACGCTCCGGGCGCGTGCCGGCGGGGTTGAGCAGGAAGGGGTCCTCGAGCTGCTTGGTGAGCCCGTCGCGCTGGATCGCAACCAGGGACGCGACCGTACCGCCGTTGACTCCGCCCTTGCCGCGATGAAAGGCCCGCACCGATGTGCAAGCCTGGCTAGTTTCCTGTCGCAGGCGCTCGACCATCCAGAGCGTGCCGAGATCGGAAGGGACCGAGTCGTAGCCACAGAAGGGCACCACCCGCGCACCGTTCCCGCTGGCGGTGTCGTGAAAGCGGTCGATCACCGAGCGTATCCAGGGTGTCTCGCCAGTGATGTCGGCGTAGTGAACCCCCGCTTCGGCACACGCACGCACCAGCTCGTCGCCGTACTTGGCGAACGGACCCGCCGTCGTCATGACGACGCGCGCCTGCGCCACCAGGGCTTCGATCGCCGCCCCGTCTTTCCCGTCCGCCACGATCAGACCGTCGGCAGCCGTCTCCGACGCGATCTTCTCGAGGCGCTCCTTGGAACGCCCGGCTACCGCGAACCGAAACGAACGGCGATCGGGATGCTCGGCCAGGTAGTGGGCCGCCTGCCGTCCGGTGAACCCGGTGGCACCCTGTAGGACGATGTCGAAGTTCTTTCGAAGAGCTGGCGAGTTGGTCATGGCGCCACTCTACGGCAGAGTACGATGGCGAGAACGATCAACGATGAGAGAGCCATTCACGGAGGGCACTACGATGAGTGAAGAAGTTCGGCCGCACGAAATCCGTGTCAGCGAGGCCGCGATCGCCGACCTTCGTCGTCGTCTCGAGGCAACACGCTGGCCCGAGAAGGAGACCGTCGACGATTGGACACAGGGCACACCGCTCGCCTACCTGCAGGAAGTCTGCACCTACTGGGCGAACGGGTACGACATGCAGCGACTGGCGAAACGCTTTGCGCCGTACGAGTCCTTCGTGACCGAGATCGACGGCATCGACGTGCAGTTCTTCCACATCCGTTCGAACACCGATGGCGCCCGCCCGCTCGTCATCACCCACGGTTGGCCGGGTTCACAGGTCGAGTTCTTGAACGTCGTCGAACCGCTGATTGATCCGGTCGAGCACGGCGGTACCGACATTGACGCCTTCCATCTCGTTCTACCGTCGATGGTGGGCTACGGCTGGTCCGGCAAACCGACGACCAACGGGTGGTCGGTCGAGAAGATGGGCGATGCCTGGGCCATCTTGATGAAACGCCTGGGCTACACCGACTACTTCGCCCAGGGCGGAGACTGGGGCTCCGTGGTCACAACCGCGATCGGCATTCAGGACCCTGAGAACTGCGCCGGCATACACCTCAACATGGCACCCGTTCGCCCCGACCCCAGCACCATGGACAGCCTTACCGAGGCCGAGAAGAGTGCGCTGGCTGGTCTCCAGTACTACCAGGAGCACGATTCTGGCTATTCGAAGCAGCAGAGCACCAGACCACAGAGTGTTGGCTACGGCCTGGTCGACTCCCCGGCGGGCCTGGCTGGGTGGATCCTCGAGAAGTTCTGGGCGTGGACCGACTGCAACGGCCATCCCGAAAACGTGCTCACCCGCGACGAGATGCTCGACAACCTGATGGTGTATTGGCTCAACGCTACCGGCGCGTCTTCCGCCCGCCTCTACTGGGAAAGCTTCGGTGGTGATCTGGCGGCCAAGGTGGAAACCCCGACCGGCGTCAGCGTGTTTCCGAAAGAGATCTTCAGAGCGTCACGGCGATGGCTCGAGCAGCGCTATACCAACTTGCACTACTTCAACGCGCTCGACTCGGGAGGCCACTTCGCAGCGATGGAGAAACCAGACGTGTTCATTGACGAGGTGCGTGCCGCTTTTCGCGGGCTCCGGTGAGTCATCCTGCGGGCTCCAACACTCACCAGCAGGACGCCCTTGGTGCTTCAAAACAGAGGAGGAGATCTCAATGGAGATTCGGGAGAGACACCATTCAGCCATCGCAGTGGTCGCAACGGCCTTTCTACTGAACCTTCCCGCCGCATCGGCTCAGCAGCCGGTGACGGCCGGCGCTCTTCCTGCGCAGCCGGCCGCAGACCTTCGTAGCCCGCTCCCGAAACCCGAGGCCCCGATCATCGTCACGTTCCAGGGCACGGCCAGCGGAATGCTGGACGGGGCAGCCTTCTCCCCGACTGAGTTCGTCATCACCGCCACTGGCCGGTTGTCGTCGCGCTCGCAGCAGGAGCTCTCCTGGCTCATGGCGAACGACTCGGCGAGTGTGACTCTCGGAGGCATCGGCTCCTATGACTTCGTCACGCCCTCTGAGATCTGGATCACCGGTGGGGCGACCGGATTCCGACCGGCAGGTGCTTTTGACAGGACCAACTTCTCGGGAGCGGGGATTTCCGAGTGGCACGGAACGACTCCGATCGGGCCGCTGACGGGCGAGATCATGAATACACAGTGGGGGAACACGAGCTTCGAGACGACGGGAGGAACACTCTTCTTGGACGCGGCGCTCGGAAGCGGCACGTTCGAAGCGCGAATTCCGCAAGCGATTGTCTACTTCTACTCCGGCGAGGCATCCGGTGTGCTCGACGGCTCGCCGTTTTCGACCACACCGATCTTGATCACCGCGACGAGCGTCGCTCCGGAACGCCTCTATGAACCCGGTCTCTGGACCAGCGAGAACTCCGCTACGCTCGTCGAGCTCGACGGGCTTGGCGTGTTCGAGATCATCGACGGGACGTCGAGCTTCGTGAACAACACCGTCCAACTTGGGGGCATTTCCACCGCAGGAGGTCTCGATCTCCTCGGCGGACCGACGAACGCGGCCCTCGAGTCCTGGTATATGACCTCCTCGATAGGCCCGCTCACCGGCGGCGGAGGCTACATTCAAACCGTCGGCGTCAACACCACCGGTGGCTCGCTCCAACTGGACGCGGCGGACGGCCTCGCGAACCTCCTATTCTCGGCCGTGATCCCCGATGTCCTCTTCGCGGACGAGTTCGAGACCGAGAACCTGAGCGCCTGGTCGACCTCAAAACCCTGAACGCCCAACCGCGACCCGGGTGAGGACCCCGGGTAACGTACCGAAGAGGGCCGAGGCAGCGGCGCGAAGACGCCTCGAACCCCACCAACAAGGCTCAACTCAAGAACCCGAGTCGCGGGGCTCGAGCCGTCTCAATCAGCCACCGTCCTCGCGGGTCGCCTCAATAGCGGCACTGTCCTCGAAGTTATTGTCGATACTGCCGGGATCACCCGACTGCGCCTCACCGAACCATACGAAAGGCGTACTGCCGGCATCCCCTCGGAAGACCACCCTGGCGAGCAAGATCTCTGAGGGCGCGGCACCGCCGCTGAATGGCAAGCTGATACGCGCAATGCCTTCGAAGACGCCATCGACGAAAGCGGTCAGCGGAATGCTGACCGTGATCCACTCGCTTGGCTGACCTTCGATGTAGTCGCCGAGGGCGACCGCCCCGGAGGTATCTCCAGAGGGAGCGATCAGCAGTTGATCCCAGTCGGCGTTACCCGAGACGTCGCGCAGCGTGAGCTCAAGGCGCGTTGCGCCGCCCGCCGTCGGATCGATGTTCGGCCCCCACAGGTTGGTCGGGTTGTGGCCGAGTTTGAAGTGCCCCCAGCCGCCGTGCACCCGCAACCGGAAGTACTGTCCTAGTACAGGCCCGCCACCACTGTCGCTCCACGCGGTATACGTCACCGAGGTGAAGTTGTACGTCGCAACGTCGTCGCCGTTGCCCGCGCCAACCCTGACGAACACGGTCGAGCCGTCGGTTGGAAGACCCGTGACGTGAGCAGTCGTCGTCGAGGTGAACCCGGAGAACAGATCACTGCCGCCGAGCGACGACCCGACCTCGACACGGTAGCGCGGCCCGGTCGCCGTCCAGCTGAGCGTCATGGCATCGCCGTCGAGCACACTTCCCGGCACCGGTCCGGTGATCTCGGGCGCCGGGAAGCCCCCGCCGGTCCAAGCTGTGTACTGGTAGTCGCGCACGACCCAGTCGCTGGCCGTCAACTGCGTGCGTAGCCGCACCCAGAGCTGGCGCCCGTCCACCGGCAGTCCGGTCACGTGCAGACTGGTCTGACCCGCTGGCACTGTGGCCGGCAGAAAGACGTCGATCGCACCCTGCGAAGACCCGATCGAGAGCTCGACCTGGAGTCCGTCATGTGCCGTCCAGACGAAGGTCGCAGCGTCCGAACCAAGCTCCGAGCCCGGCGCCGGCTGCACCAGTTCGGCAGGCTGGCCACCGGTCCCCCCCTTCCGTCATCAGCCCGGCGAGCAGCTCGCCGGGGCCGCCGCCGGCAATGAAGGCATTGTCGGTCTTTTCGGGCGCTCCGAACCAGACGAACGGCGCACCCGAGCCGAGGGTGAACTCGAAGCGCTCGAGATCGAGCACGAAGGGCGCGGCGTCGGCGCTCCGGAGGCTCCAGTGGGTGACGTTGTTCCACGCCCCGCTCGGGAACGCCGACAGCGGGATCTCGACCGAGAACCAGCCCACGGGGTCCGAGCCGATCCAATCGCCCAGCCGCACACCACCACTCGGGTCCGAGCTCGGCAGGATCTCGAGCTTCGAATACTCGGGGGCCACCTCCGAAGCGTTACGCCTGCCGCGTAGCTGCAGGACGAGGCTCGACTGGCCGGCGGCCGGGCTGACCTGGGGGGCCCAGATGTGCTCGTTGCCGTATCCCAACTTGAAGTGGCGCCACCCGGACATCGGGTTCTCGATGCGGAAGAAGACCACGTCTCCCACGGCGCCGCCGGCCGCGGTATAGGCGTACTGCCGCGTTTCGGAACCGACGTCAAAACGGGTCTCGAGCGAGACCAGGAGGGCCTGTCCGTCTTCGGGCAGACCGAGAACCGTCACGCCATTCGTGCCGACCGGCAAAGTCTGCTGGAAGTAGGTGACGGTGGGCGGCGAGTCGCTGACACGCAGGGTGTAGCTGGTCGCACCGAGACCGTCGTTCCAGGCGAAGTCGACCGGACCACTGATCAGCTTGCTACCCGGGGACGGCGTCGTGATCTCGGCGGCGACGTTTTGCGCCACCGAAGTGGCCGTGTAGGTGGTCGCCCACGACAGCGTCTCGTCCGAGAAATCGCTGAACAGCGTGACGTGCAGGGTCGAGCCGTCGCTGGGCAGGTTGGTCACCTGTTTCTCGGTCGCAACGTGGCCGCGTTCGATCAACCCGAGCGGCGAGACCCTCGGTGCCTCAACTCACCACGGCCGACCATCTCGAGAGGCCTTGCTGGAGGTGTCGTTGAAGAGGTCCCTCGGAGTCGTATCGATCGGCAGGTCGGCACTCTCCACGAATCCCACGGCTGATAGCCCGTAGCCCGGGAACAATTTTCGATCCTCGCCCTGATGGTTGGCGAGGGGCGCTACTCGGGATCCGGCTTGCGGCGCTGGAAGCGCTCTCTCGAGCGCCCTCGAATCTCGATTACTCGCTTGAAGAACAACGCCAGCAGGCCATGGCGCGCGTCACGAAGCTCTCGATTCAGGGAGTGCAACCCCAACTCAGCGCTCGCCTCTCACCCTGCTTCGGGAAGTTCGTTCTCGTTCGACAAGAGCAGCACCCTCATCCCCAAGCCGGCCCGGCTCAGGTCCCTGGTGGGGGCACGGGTATTGGTTCTGGGACATTGGTGCCAATTGGATCTTGAGAGTCCTATTGGATCCTGACACTCTCGGAAGCATGCAAGGTACCCGTCGACTGCTGCTCGTACTGGTTGGCGCGCTGGGAGTGCTGGCGCTTCTTGTGGGCCTGTGGGCACTTTCGAGCTGGCAGCACTTTCATGCCTCGGTAGCTAGCCATACGGGGCCGGCCAACCACCACTACATCCGCGATGTCGGTGCCGCCTACACGACGGCTGGCATGGCGCTTCTGGTGGCTGTTGCCCGCCCCCGCTGGCGCGCTCCTTTGGTGGGTTCGGCAGCGGTCTTTCTCTCACTTCATGCGGCCGTGCATGTCTACGAGACGGCGATCGGTGAGGCCACGATGGCGCACCTGGCCGTCGACACTCCAGGCGTACTCGTCCCGGCCCTGATCACAGCTGTCTTGTTCGTGATCTTCGCGCGCCAGGAGACCGCCAGCTGACGCCCTCTCCACAGAATCGTAAAACCAACGAACTAAGGACCTATCTCATGCGCCTCGAGCCTCTTCCTGCTGCACCGTCGACTAGAACCCGCCTTCTCGAGTGGGTCGCCGAGCGCGCGCTGGGCAAGACGACAACACCGACCCGAGTGGTCTACAGGCGGCTGCCTCGCATGTGGAACGTGTCCCTGGCTTTCATGAAGCTCACTCGTTCGATGACGATTGGCGCCGAGCTTTCCTTCCTTCTCCAGGCGAGAGTGGCCAACCTTCGTCGCTGTTTCTTCTGCGAGGATATTGCGCGCGCTCAGGCCGCTGCCAAGCGCCTAGGTATGGAGCGCTTCAATGCCCTCGCGGCCTGGCAAGACAGCAGCCTGTTCACCGAAGCCGAGCGGGCGGCCCTCCAACTCGTTGACGAAGCCAGCGATCTCAGCGGCGTGCGCGACGCAACGTGGCAGAAGGCGGCCGAACACTGGAACGACCGTCAACTGCTCGAGATCACCAGCCTGGTGGCGATCGAGAGCTTCTACAATGCCATCAATCTGACCATCGAAATGCCTGCCGATGGTTTGGAGCAACTTGCCAGTCGCAACGCGAGAACTTCCCCGATCGAACGCTCGGCGGCCGCCAGCTGACGCCGCCAGTCACTCCGCTACTCGCCCGAATCCTTGAGGGCGTAGAGCGCGTGTCGGCCGCGCACGTACATCATCGGCCCGACAATCGCCGGCGTGGCGTCGATGCCGTCGTCGAGGGTGTTTTCCGCCAGCACTTCGAGGGACTTGCCGGCCTTTAGAACCAGAGCCTCTCCACCGCGCCCGAAGATGTAGATGCGACCGGCGGCGGCCAGCGGAGATGCGTAGACGTTGCGGATCGTCGGTAGGCGTTCTGTAAACAAGGGCTCACCTGTGGCAGCGTCGAGACTGGTGAAGATGTTGCGGAAGTGCTTGACGAAGTACAACTGGCCGTCATGGAGCAAGACCGAGGCGACGTACGGAGTGTCGCGCTCGTACTGCCAACGCACCGCCGCGGAACCTTCGAGGTCACCCTTGGCGAGACTGAGATCGACTGCCTGCAACATGTTGCCGCGATACCCGCTGGCGAGATAAACGGTGCCGTCGTGATGAACCGGGGTGGGGATGGCGTTGACCGTCATGCCGCTGAGCCGCCAGATCTCCTCACCGGTGGCGAAGTCGTAGCCGCGGCTGAAGCCGGTCGACGAAACGATGATCTGCGTCCGGCCGTCGTGTTCGACGACGAGGGGCGTCGACCACGACGTCACCTCGCCTGGCCGTTCGGTACGCCACTTCTCATGACCGGTTTTCTTGTCGAGGGCGGTGATGAAGGATTCACCCTCGTGATCCCAGTTGATGACCAGTGAGTCACCGTGCAACGCCGGCGAACTTCCCTCGCCGAACCCACGTCGCGTCGTCATGTCGCCGAGATCCGTTTCCCACAGCAGCTCGCCGTCGAGGTCATAGGCGTAGGTGCCGTTGGAGCCGAAGTGCACATACAGTCGCTCTCCATCGACCACCGGCGAACCGCAAGCCCACGACGAGTCGAGATAGTGACTCTCGTGCGGCACCGCCTCGCGTGCAATGCGCTCCCAGAGCAACGAACCGTCGCGAGTCGAGAGAGCCTGCACAAGAAAGCGCTGCTTGACCGGAGCCACATCCGGTGGCCATTCGCCATCGTCCATGACCTTCTGCGCTGCCTTCTGCGCTTCGCTATACGCCGCGTCGTCGAGCGACACTGCCGACACGACAAAGATCTTCTCGCCCCAAACCACTGGCGACGCCAGGCTCTCGCCGGGGATGTCGACTTTCCAGAGCACGTTCTTGTCTTCGCTCCATTCGACCGGCGGCCTAGCGTCGGGACTCACACCGGTGGCGAGCGGCCCGCGCCAGCTCGACCAACCCGTAGGGTCGGTCTGGGAGTGCGCAAGGCCCGCAGTCATGACGAGACAACTCAACACCGTGGCAAAACGGACGGCTTCCTCTACTCGGATGTTCGACATAACGTAGAAGATCATGACACCTCGCACCCGTTGGCCGCTCGACTCGGCGCTGTTCATCCTCGCTTTCCTGGCTGCCTGGAGTCTGGCCGTAGCGCCGCGAGCGGCGGCACAGCCAGACCCAGAGTTCAGGATCAGACACGTGACCTCGATCGGCATCGAGGCCGAGCGGACCGCTTCAGTTTCACTGGGAGACATCGACGGCGACGGCGACCTCGACGTGGTATTCGCCAACGGTCGCCACTGGCCGAGCCAGAACCGCGTGTTCATCAACAACGGCGAAGGCAGGTTGACCTCGAGTCGCCCGCTCGGCGAAGAACTCGAGACGACCTACGCCGCACCTCTCGCTGACCTGGACGGTGACGGCGATCTCGATGTTGCCGTCGGAAACGACCGGGCGCCCAACCGCATCTTGTGGAACGACGGCAGCGGGCGCTTCATCGCTGGGCCGACGTTCGGCGGCATCGAGAGTACCCGCGGCGCCTTCATCGCCGATCTCGATGGCAACGGCCTGGACGACGTCGTGCTGACCAATCGAGGCGATCTCAACTCGATCTTCTGGAACGATGAAGCCCACAGGGGAACTCTCGAGAGGCGGGGCTCCTTTGGTACATCGACCGATTCCACCATCTCGATCGGAATCGGCGACCTCGATGGCGACGGCGATCTCGACCTGGCACTCGCCAATCGCGACGGCCAGCCCAACCAGGTGCAGTGGAACGACGGCCAAGGCAACTTTTCGGACGGCCCACAGTTCGGAACCGGCAGCGACGAAACGCGCGGCGTTGCGATTGCCGATCTCGATGGCGACGGACACCTGGACATCGCCACCGCCAATATCGGCGAACCCAACGCCGTCTACTACTCCGATGGGCGCGGCGACTTCCGGTCTTCGATGGCTTTCGGCGCGAAAGACGGCCGGTCCTACGCCGTCGCCATCGCAGATCTCAACAACGACGACCAACCCGACCTGTTGGTCGCAAACGCCCGCCAGCGCAACCAGATCTACCTGCTCGATCCCAACGACCCAACCCACCGTCGCGTCATGCAGGCAGTGCCCTTCGGCCATCCCGAAAGCGACACCTATGGTCTCGGAGTGGGTGACCTCGACCGTGACGGCCAACTCGACATCGTCACCGCGAACTCCGACGCCATGAACCACCTCTACACCAGAGACCGATGAGTCGAGCGATCACCAACGACACGTCGCCGACCTATTGCTCGAGCGCCACCCTGACGTGCCCGCCAGCCGCTCGCAGAGCAGCGCGCGCCGCAACAGCGGTCTTTCCCGTGCGGGCCATGACGATCGCGGTCTTCACCTCGCGGTCCGCCTCTCTATAGAGCCTTTTCGCCTCGGCAGTCGAGACCTCACCGGCTGCCTCGACGATACGTGCCGACCGGTCGCGCAGCTTGGCCGAGCCAGGTCTCAGGTCGACCATCAGATTGTCGTAGACCTTGCCGAGGCGCACCATCGCCGCCGTGGTCACCCCATTGAGCGCGGCCTTGGTGGCCGAACCGGCCTTGAGGCGGGTCGAGCCAGTGAGGACCTCGGGGCCCGTTCCGAGTGCAATCACATGGTCGACCGAAAGCCCGAGCGCCTCAACCTGGTCGGCTGGCGCGCAGGTCAACAGGACCGTGTGGGCACCCCGGTCTTTCGCCGCCTCGAGGACACCGCGCACCCAGCGCGTCACCGAGCTGGCCGAGATTCCGATCACAACGTCTCCTTCATTGACGGCACGGCCCACCGCTGCACCGGCCTCGGGGTCATCTTCGACGCCTTCCTGGGCGCGAAACACCGCCTCTTCCCCACCGGCGATCACCGCCCGAATACGACCGGGGTCGCTACCGAACGTCGGCGGACACTCGGCGGCTTCGATAACACCCAGTCGGCCGCTGGTGCCCGCACCGGCGAACACCAGGTCCCTACCGGCCTCGAGCGCCAGCGCCACCCGGTCGGCGACTTCGGCGATCGCGGCGCTTCGAGCGATGACGGCATCGAGACCACGCCGATCCTCGGCGGCCAGGAGCTCAACGATCTCAACGGTCGAGCGCCTATCGAGCCCTCGGCTGTCGTCGTTCTGTGACTCGGTGGCGAGATGACGCCAGTCTGGTGGTCTGGTCACATCTTGGTTCCTTCTGGTGGGCTGCGCATCCTCATGCGACCCGGTGAAGTTCGGATTGTAGGGGACGCTCGACCTCGCTATGGTCCCTAGGACGATGAGTGATGCCACCCCATCGCCCCCGGCCACGCTGCTCGATGGCCCGGCCTGCCTCCGGGCTGCGCGCGACATCTTGCCCTGGATGTCGGAGATTCGGCGTGACTTTCACCAACATCCCGAGCTCGGCCTCGAAGAGCATCGCACCAGCGCCCGCATCAGAGAGCACCTCGACGACCTCGGAATCCCGTTTCGTGCCGGCGTGGCACAAACCGGAGTGCTGGGAACCATCGGCCAGGCATCACCCGGTGCGCGCGTCGTGGCGTTGCGCGGCGACATCGATGCGCTACCACTCCACGACGCCAAAGACACGCCCTACCGCTCGACGATCGACGGCCGCATGCACGCCTGTGGTCACGACGTCCACACCACGATCGTGCTCGGTGCGGCCCGGGTCCTCCTGGATCTCGGCGGCCAGCTGCCCGGGGTCGTCAAGCTGATCTTCCAGCCCGCCGAAGAAACCGTCGGTGGTGCGCAGATGATGATCGACGACGGTGTGCTCGAGGACCCGGCGGTGGATGCGATCTTCGGACTGCACGTCGACCCTGATCTCGAGGTCGGCACGTTCGGCTTTCACTACCAGCAGCGCAACGCCTCGTCTGACGCCGTGCAACTGATCATTCACGGTCGCTCCCACCATGCCGCCTATCCGGCTGGGGGCGTCGACGCGATCGTCATTGCGGCGCAAGTCATCAGCGCCCTCCAGACCATCATCAGCCGCAACGTCGACGCGCGCGACGCCGCGGTGTTGTCGCTCGGAACCATCGAAGGTGGCGCCATCGCCAATGTGATGGCCAACCGGGTCGAGCTCACCGGCACCGTGCGCTGCCTCGAGGCAGCCGTGCGCGAGCGCGTTCTCGAGCGGCTGCGCGAAACCGCCGAGGGCGTTGCCGCGGGTCTCGGAGGACGGGCCGAGGTCAACATCGAACCGGGCTACGAACCGCTCATCAACGACGACGCCATGGTCGAGATCGCACGCCAGAACGCCATCGCCCTGGTAGGGGAAGAGAACACGACGGTCTTTCCGCGCTCCAACATGGGGGTTGAAGACTTCGCCTACTTCACCCAGAAGGTGCCCGGAGCCTTTTACTCACTGGGCGTTCGCAACGAAGAGCGCGGCATCGTGCACCCGGTCCACCACGAAGGGTTCGACATCGACGAGGAGGCGCTCGCCTACGGCGTGGCGCTGCAGGTGCAGAACGTCTTGAGCGTGCTCCAGTCTTGAACCGCATCTGGGGCAGCTTCTTTCTGATTGCCTTCACAGCCGGCGTGCTGCGTTCGCTGGCCTACGGCGAGCACGAGGTCTGGGCGGCGATGACCGGTGCGGCCTTCGACATGGCGAAAACCGGTTTCGAGATTTCACTCGGCCTGACCGGTGTCATGTGCCTGTGGCTCGGCGTCATGCGCCTCGGCGAAGTCGGCGGCGCGGTCGACTGGCTGGCGCGCGCCTTTGCACCGCTTCTCCATCGGCTCTTTCCGTCGGTTCCCGAGGGGCATCCCGCCATCGGTGCGGTGGTGATGAACATGACCGCCAACATGCTGGGGCTCGACAACGCCGCCACGCCACTCGGCCTCAAGGCGATGGGCGAACTGCAGACCCTCAACCCCGAGCCCGATCGCGCTACCGACGCACAGATTCTCTTCCTGGTGCTCAACACTTCGGCGGTGACCCTGATCCCGGCGACGATCTTCGTCTACCGCAAGCAGCTCGGAGCGGTCGACCCGACCGACATCTTCATCCCGATTCTCGTTGCGACGTACTGCAGCACCATGGTCGGCCTTCTGACGGTGGCCTTCGTACAGAAACTCAAGCTCTGGGATCCGGTCGTCTTGACCTATCTCGGCGGCCTCACCGCGCTGGTCGCCGGCATCGTGGCCTACTTCTCGCGCCTGCCGCAGGAGGTCATGGAAGCACAGTCGGCAATCATCTCGAACTTCGTCATCTTCACGATCATCGTGGTGTTTCTAATGCTCGCCTTGTGGAAGCGACAGCCGGTCTATGAGACCTTTGTCGAGGGGGCCAAGGACGGCTTCAAGGTCGCCATCGGCATCATTCCCTACCTGGTGGCAATGCTGGTTGGAATCGGCGTGTTCCGCGCCAGCGGCGCACTCGACTGGCTGCTCGATGGTGTGCGCGTTGCCGCCACCACCGCCGGGCTCGACACCCGTTGGGTCGACGGCGTGCCGACGGCACTGATGAAACCGCTGTCGGGCAGCGGCGCCCGCGGCATGATGATCGAGGCGATGGAGACCTACGGCGCCGATTCCTTTGCCGGTCGCTTGTCGAGCATCATTCAGGGAAGTACCGAAACCACCTTCTATGTGCTGGCGGTGTACTTTGGTTCGGTCGGCGTCAAACGCACCCGCCACGCTCTGGCCTGCGGCCTGGCGGCCGACCTGGCTGGCGTCGTCGCGGCGATTCTGGTTTGCTACCTGTTCTTTGGCCGCGCCTAGCGACCGTCAACCGGAGACGTCATGTTGCGGAAACAGAAAGCACGATACCGAGCCTTCCTTGTTGCCCTCTGTGCTCTCCTCTGTGCTCTCCTCGCTGCCAGCCTGGTGGCTGCCCAGAACGGCGAAGAACCAGCAACCGTCATCTTCCTCTCCCGGCATGCCGAAGCGCTCTATCCGCCGCCAGACGATGCGCCGCGCAACCCACCCCTCAACGTCATGGGGCAAGACCGTGCCAATGCTCTCGTGCGGCTCCTCGAACCGGCCGGCATCGAACATATCCACAGCACCGACTATCACCGCACCCAGGAGACCGCCGCACCGCTCGCTCGGCGGCTCGGCCTCGACGTGGGGTCCTATGACCCGTCGGATCTCGCCGCGGTGGCGAAAAAGCTTCTCAGAACGCCGGGTCGTCACCTGGTTCTGGGCCACAGCAATACAACGCCCGAGCTCGTCGGCCACCTCGGTGGCGAACCTGGGCCACCGATCGATGAGCGAACGGAATACGACCGGTTGTACATGTTGGTGATCCCGGCGAATGGCCCCGTTACAACGACCGTGCTTCGCTACGGTGCACCTCTCGCTCTGGACTGGCAGGAACGAGCGGGAGAGCGCCGCGCTCCAGAACACTGAGCCCCTGGCTCTAGAGCAGCCATTCCGAAGACATTCACCAGACAGGCACCAGATAGGGAGACACCATGCGACCGAACGTCAAACTCGAAAAGCTGCCCGTACCCTTCATCGCCAGCGCCATCTTCATCACCGCAACCCTCTGTCTGAGCGCCGCCGTCTTCGCCGACGTCGAAATCAAGGGGCAAACTCATACTTCAGGGGTGGGCCTGAATGCCGACGGGGAGTCCGTGACCTACATCGACGGCATGCGAATGCGCACCGACTCGACGATGAAGGGCAAGCGCTTCTCGACAATCCTGGACGTCGAAGCCCAGAAGATGATCAGTCTCAACCATCAGAAGAAGCGCGCCGAGGTCTACGACCTTCGCGAGCTCGCAGCCGAGCTTCGCGCCGTGACCTCGGAGGGCATCGAAGTGAAACTCGATCCAGCCGGCGAGCGCAAGACGATCGCCGGCCTCGACTGCGAGCGCTACAACATGGAGATCAAGGTGTCGGTCGAAGCCGAAGCCGGTATGGCAATGGACGTCGTCCTCTCGGGCCCAGCCTGGATCGCCAAAGACGCCCCCGGCCGCGACGACTACAAGGCCTTCTACTTCGCCGCCGCTGAAAAAGGCCTGTTCTTCGGCCCGCCAGCAGCTGCCGAGAGCACACCGGGACAGACCAGGGCACAAACCGAGATGTACCGGAAGTTCGCCGAAGCCGGCATGTCATGCGCCTCGGACATGGAAATCGCCATCGAAGGTGAGGGGCCAATGGCAGCGATCATGAAACGGGTCGGCAAGATGTCCACCAGCTTCGAGCTCACCGGCGTCGAGGCCGGGGACGTGCCCGACGATCTGTTTACGGTTCCCGCCGGCTACAAGGTCAAGGAACGCTAGAGCGAGCTCGCGAGCGTCAGAAGACGAAGCGCACGCCGAGCTGCATCTGCCGGGCCGAGGTGGTGGTCCCGCGAATCCGCCCGAACGAAGCCAGCGGCGCTTCGCCTTCGCGGGTCCCGGTAAGGGCGATCAACGACGGGGTGCCGAAGTTGGTGCGATTGAACACGTTGAACACTTCGATGCGCACCTCGAGACGACCGGCATCGCCGAGTGCCTGCCAGCGGGTGTTCTTGACCAGCGCCAGATCGACGGTCTCGAGGTCGGGGCCGAGGAGCGACCCCCGACCGACGTTCCCAGGAGTACCTGCCGGCTGCAGCACGAAGGCAGTCGGGTCGAACCACTGGTCGGGATCGCCGAGGACCGCGTCGCCGGCGCTTCGACCCGGCGCAAAACTCGGCCGGTCGCGGCCCACCCCTGGAGCCAGCGCCGGCGCCCACTGCGAGCGTGACCAGTTGTTCTGGACGAAGACGGTGAGCGGGTTACCGCTGCGATAGCGGCCGATCCCGGCAAGCTGCCACCCGTCGAGCAGCCGACCGAGCTTGCCCGTCCGGTTGCGAAAGAACGGCAGGTCCCAGGTCACACTCACCACCGCACGGTCTTTGGCGTGGAAGTCGGAGAGGCCCCGGTTGTAGTCCTCGCCGAGGCTTTCCGGGAAAGCCGAAGTCGTGCCGTTGGTGGCATCCGAGAAGAACGTTGACGCCTGCGTCGTGTCTTCCGCGGTCGACCGGGTGTACGAAGCGTCGAAACGCAACCCACGGTCGAAGCGCTTGCGGACATCAACGAACACCGCGCGGTACCAACTGTTGCCATCGCTGCTCTTCTGTTCGATGGTCGAGAAGCTCGGATTCGGGCGCCGGGTCCCCACCGGGAAGAACGGAGTGCCGTCGGCGAGGGTCTCTGGGACAGGCACGTTGACGTCGCTATTGCGCAGCAGGTGGCGGCCAAGCGACCCGGCGTAGCCGGCGGCAACGACGATGCCCCGCCACACCTCACGCTCGACCTTGAGGTTCCACATCTGCAGCTCTGGACTCTCGAGGTCGTACTGGATGGGACGGATCGAGATGCTGCCACGGTTGAAAGGAGGCTGAGGAAAGGTGGGTCCCGGAATCACCGGACGTGGCGTAAAAGGCGGGTTGGTGATCGTGACGATCAGGTTCTGCTGGTTGTTGGTGTTGTAGTAGATGCCATAGCCACCACGCACCGACGTCTTGCCATCGCCCAACGGATCCCAGGCGAAGTTGAGGCGCGGCGACCAGTTGCCGCGCGTCGGGTTCTGGTAGAGCTTGCCGATCGTGGGCTCTCTGTCGGCGCGCGACAACAGAGCAATATCGCGGCCGCGCGCCTCCTCGGGAACCGAAGCGGTCTCGTAACGCAGGCCAAGGTTGAGGGTGAACCTCGAACCCAGGCGCAGCTGGTCTTGCAGGTAGATGGCCCACAGATCGAAGTCCCACTGGCGTTCGAGGTCCCCATCGGGGGTGAGCCCTATGAACAGTGCCGGGCGGTTGGTCAGGAAACGCTCGAGACTCGGGAAGCGAAACAGCCCGCGCGAGAACGTCGGGTTGAACATCGTGTCCTCGTAGCGCTCGTAGAGCGCCCCCGCCTCGATGAGGTGATTGCGCCAGATGCGCGAGAAGTCATAGGCAAGGCTCGCCACCTCCTGGTCAAGTGCCACGTCGGCCGAGATCTGCGGACCAAACCGAGGGATGCCGCCGATGTCGATGTTGCCCAGGGTCTCGCGGCCCGCAACGAACGGCTCGACAGGAGCGTCGAGGTTCGCCTCGACGTCTTGGCCGATGCTGGTGTCGCTCCAGCCCAGGCGCAGCGTCTGCAGAGTCGTTGCCGACTCGATGCTCTGCACTTCGGTGGTCAGGTACTGGTTGCGCGAAACGAAGGAGCGCGGAAACTGCGGGAAGTCAGTCGGCAGAAGCTGTTCAGCGTCGTCCAATGTGTAACGTGCGAACCATCGGAGTTTGGGAGCGCGCGTGTAGTCGAGGCGCCCTTGTAGAAAGTCCTGCTCGAGTTCCTGATTGAACGGGAAGGTGAACTGCGCCAGGCCGCCACCAATCGTGCTGCCGTTGGGAAGCGGGTAGGCGTCGAGGTAGGGCCGCACACTCGGGTGGACTCCCACGTCGCGAAGACCTCCAGGAGCCGCCGCGTCAGGAAGGAAACCAAGACGAGCCTGGTCATCAGGCACGATTGTGGTGATGGTCTTGCCGAGTTCTTCGCGCAGACCTTCGTAGCCGAAGAAGAAGAACAGCCGGTCCTCACGGATGGGCCCGCCGATGGTGCCGCCGAACTGGTTGCGCTCGAACTCGGGCTTTCCACCCTGGTCGAAATAGTTTCGCGAATCGAAACGGTCGTTCCTGTGGTACTCGAAGACACTGCCGCGCAGCTGGTTGCTGCCGCTCTTGGTCAGCGCCGTGACCTGACCGCCGTAGTTGCGGCCGTACTGAGCGTTGTAGGCGTTGGTGAGGACCCTGAACTCGCGAATCGTCTCGGTACCGAGGGCGGTGCTCGCCGCACTTCCCGCGGGCCCATTGGTGAAGTCGTTGAGGAGCGTCCCATCGAGCAGGTAGACGTTCGAGCGCGGGTCGAGACCGTTGACGCTCAATCCCTGGCCATGCGCGACGACCGAACCACCGTCGCGCTGGCGGAACTCCTGGACGTTGGGTTGCAGGAGCGCGAGATCGGTGTAGTTCCTACCGTTGAGCGGTAGCGTCTCGATCGACTCGGCACTCACCAGGAAGCCGAGATCGCCAGAAACCCTGTTGATGGGCGGCGGTTGCCCGGAGACTGTGAGGCTTTCGCTAACCGCCCCGACGGCAAGAGTCAGGTCGAGCGAGGTGGTCTCACCCACCGAAACCTCGAGTTCGGGAACCTCCAGGGTCTTGAACCCAGGAGCCTCAACGATCAAGAAATAGGCCCCCACCGGCAGCGAGGGCAACGTGAAGCTACCGTCGGCGGCACTCACAACGAGCCGGCCGGTCGACGTCTCGGTGTGCTCGACCGTCACTTCTGCACCTCTGACCGCGGCGCCCTCTGAATCGAGAACGCGACCGCGCACCGCGCCGGTGGTCTGAGCCCCCAAAGACCCAGCGACCAGTAGGGCAAGCACGAGGGCCGCGGTGGTTTTCCTCGCGGTGAGATCGAGGGGTACCCCGCATCGGCTGGCGGAGTTCATGGTTTCGTTTGATCCCAGGCGTTTGCGGCGACGAGGACGGGCAAAGCCACGAGCCAGCAGAGACCCGGCCCGAACTGACGCTGTTTGGGGGCCTCGGTGATTCGATCGATTGACGGTTTAGCACCCACGACACCCAACGCTACTGCAACGCGCCGAGCCTGCCATCTGTGGAGAGTACGGAACTCACCCGGCAGCGAAGCGTCCCGTGCCGCCTATCCCCAGACCCGCCTGGCCACCGCCTCGCCGAGCGCCTCCATGAACGGCGTTGCGACCTCGTCGTACTCGTACTGGTCGTCGTTGAGAGCCTCGTTCTCATTGGTGTAGAGCGTTGCGGCGAGAAAGAACGAGCGGCCAGTCTCGGAGTCGACGACGTAGGCATTCTCGGTACTGAAGCCGTAGGCCTGACCGGTCTTGTTGTAGATCACCACCCTGTCGGAAGGAACGACCCGGGCGACCCCGGGACGAAGGGCTTTGACGTAGTCGTCGGGGTACTCGTTGGGGTCATAGACCGGGTTTTTCGACTGGCGCGGGAGCTGCGACATCGCCTCGAGCAAGAGCTCGCGGTCTTCGGGGCGCAGGGCAAAGCCGGAGCCATTGCAGTCGACATCGGGACGCACGACCATGCAGAGCCCGCGCTGCAGATCGACCAGGCTGATCTGGTTCTTGACGCTCATGTCCATCGGCTTCTTGATGCGTTCACCGCCCTGCATGTGGGCCTTGCCGACCTGCAGTCGCGGAGCGGGTGGGATCGGCCGCAAGGGCTCTGATTCGCGCGCATCCTGCCAGTACTCGAAGGTGTCCCCCCGAAAGCTGATCTCCGGGTAGCGACGGTTGTCCTCCGGACTGCGTGCCTCGGAGAGGCGGTGCACGATGCGCGGATACACCAGGCCGGCATTCTCGAGCGAGCGCATCAAGCCGTCCTGACCGACCATTTCGTAGAGCCGGTTGTAGGCCTGGTTGTCGCTGACCAGGAACAGTTTGCGGATCTCGTGACGGGTCGTGATCACCCCTCCCACGAGGTTCGAAGGGTCGGCCGCCTCTCGCACTTCGTCGGCAAACAACGGCTCATAGACCAGAGCCGTATCGACGTCGATGTCGTGGCGGGTGGTGCGACGCAGGGCCTCGAGATGCTCGAGAGCCGCGATCGCGGCGAACATCTTGACGCTGCTCGCCGGGTAGAAGTACTCGGCGCCGGCACGGTAGGTCCGCTGTGCCAGTCGCGGCCCCGCTGCCGTTTCTTCGACCGTTCCCAAGACGATCTGAAGACGGTGACGCTCGGCCTCGGCGGCCACTCTCTGAAGATCGGGATTGGAGGTGAGCAGGTCAGCCAACAGCGGGTCCTTCTCCCTGCTCCCTCTGTTGTAGCTCTCCTCGGCACTTCTCACCCTGGCCTCCCCTGGTTCGCTGGCAGCGACTCCCGGCTGGCTCGACCGGCACGCCAGACACACGAGGGCGACCGCCAGCGACGCGACGGTCAACGTCGTGGGCTTCATCGTTTCCCTCCGAGCGCAATCGCACGCGGTTCCATCTCGTTGGAGAGCCGCGACGCCCAGACTTCCCGCTCGGCAACCACTCGCGCCTGGCGGCCGGTCACTAGCACTTCGGCAGGGCGGCCGTGATCGTTGTAGTTCGATGCCATCGACATACTGTACGCCCCGGCACCGAAGACCGCGATGAGATCTCCACGCGCGAGGGGCGGCAGGGCCCGGCCGCGAGCCAGGAAATCACCGGTCTCACAGATCGGCCCAACCACGTCGGTGAGCTCCAGTTCCTTGCCGCCGGTCCCCGGATCGACGTTGCGCCGCGGCGCCTCGCCGGACCACTCCACCGGCCATATGAAGTGAAAGGCGCCGTAGAGCGCTGGACGAATCAGAGCGTTCATGCCGGCATCACAAATCAGGAAGCGGCGATCTCGCCCCTCCTTTCGGTGTTCGACTCGAGTAACCAGAACACCCGCATTGGCAACCAGGTAGCGCCCCGGTTCGAGCACGATCTCGATGCCGCGTGCCACAACGTCGCTGAGGAGCGGCACCATTTCCGCCGCATACTCCGCGATGTCGGGAGGCGCACCCTCGCCGTAGTCCACCGGAAAACCGCCACCGAGGTCGAGCACCTCCAGGCGATGCCCCCGCGCCTCGAGCTCCTCGGCGAGGTGGAGAACGACCCGCAGGGTCTCGACATAGGGCGCGACCTTTGGCACCAACGAACCAATGTGTACGTGCAGCCCCACCAGCTGGACCGCTTCGCGATCACCCGACTTCGCATGGCTGTCGAACAGTTCGAGCACCTCGCCGACGTCGATCCCGAACTTGTTCTCCTGCCGACCGGTGGCGATGAACTGGTGCGTCTTGGGATCGACGTCGGGGTTGATGCGCACACAGGCGCGAGCACTCTGCCCGACCTCCGCTGCAATCTCGGTGAGGCGATCGAGCTCACTCTGCGACTCGATGTTGAAGAGGCCAACGGGTCCGCGCTCGTCGGCCGATCCCGTCGCCAGGTGCTGAAAGTCTGGAGCGAGGAGGCTGTGGCGACCGTCGAGAGCTGCGCGAACCTCTGCATCGCTCTTGCCGACCCCGGCAAAGACGACTTCAGACATCGGCGTGCCTGCGAGCCAGGCTCGTTCGAGCTCGCCTCCGGAGACCACGTCCATTCCGGCGCCGAGATCACGGATTGCACGACAAACGTGCAGGTTGGGACACGCCTTGACGGCAAAGTGCACTCGCGGCTCGATCGCAGCGAAGGCGCCCTGCAGTCGCTCCCAGGCAGAACAGATCAAGCCGGTCGAATAGACATAGGTGGGCGTGCCAACCGCGGTCACAATCTCCTCGATCGCTACCTCTTCAGCGTAGAGCGTGCCGCCGCGCCAGTGAAAGCCATCCATTGCCAGCGAGCGTATCGCCCTCAACGGTAAAAGTGGTTGCAGCGCCTCAGGCGTTGCAACCACTCAGGAATGAGGGCGGCTGATGCGAAGTGGCCTCGAGATCGTGCCTATTGCGCAGCGATCCAGAGCATCGGCACGATCAACCAGGCCAGGCCCTTGACCAGGAAGAACAGGAAACCGGCCGCGCCGAAGCGCATGAGCAGCCCGCGGATACCCCTCCGATCCTTCGCCGCTTCGTCGAGTGGCTTGGTTCTCTTCACGACAGTCCGCCCGTCGACACACTCGTTGCCGCGACTTCCTGCTGAGTACGCTTGGTTCCCGGAACCAACATCGGAACCCGCTTGCGGTAGTTCTCGTACGACGCACCGTGTTCGGCCATCAGGTCGCGTTCTTCGAGCTGAATCGCCACCACGATGTAGACGGTGGTCATGATCGCGAACACCAGATGTGCGGCGGTCATCCGGGGGGTGAACCAGAAGGCGAGGATGAAGCCAACGTAGAGCGGATGGCGCACGATCTTGTAGGGCCATGGCTCGACGAAGGGCACTGGGGTGTAGGGCCGGTTGCGGAGGTACAGCCAGACCTGGCGCAGCCCGAACAGGTCGAAATGGTTGATCAAGAAGGTGCTCGAGAAGACCAGCACCCAGCCGAACACGAAACCGGCGTAGCTAGTGATCCGCGCGGCGTTCGACTCGAACTCCCAGATCACCCCGCCGAGAGGCTGCCAGAAGATGAACATCGCGATCAGGCATAGGCTCGAGAGCAGCACGTAGACCGAGCGCTCGAGCTCCTCGGGAACGATCTTCGTCCACCACCGCTTCCACGCCGGGCGCGCCATCACGCTGTGCTGAATCGCGAAGATCGACAAAAGGGCAAGGTCGATGGCCAGGGCCTTGCCGAGCGGAACGGTGGGGACACCGTCTACCGCTGTGGGTACGAGAAAGCCGCCGACCCAGGCGATGGCATAGAGAATCGTGCCCAGAAAGGCCAGGTAGCAGACGGTGCCGAAGGCGAAGTAGCTAATACGTCGAATCATGGTCAGTTCCCTCACAGTCGTTCGTGGTCCTACTGGGGGAACGCAGACCCGGGCAGAAACCCGCCACCCCGGCCGCAAAATCTTCTTAGCGGGTGTTGCGCAGGAAGCGCAGAAGATCGAGGATCTCTTCTTCTTCGAGAGTGACCAACAGCCCCGACGGCATCGGCGAAAGCGATGTACGCGAGAGGGTCTTGATGTCGCTGCGCGCGACGGTGGTCACACGCTCTGGCTCGAGCGGGTCAGCACGCAGCGACACGCTGTCGGCGTCGCTGGCCACCACGATGCCCACCAGCAGGCGGCCATCACGTTTCTCGATCACCGTGGTCTCGTACTCCTCGGCCACCGTCGCACTTGGATCGAGCACGTGGCGCAGCGTTTCGACAGCGTCGTAGCGCGACCCGAGATCGTCCAGCGCCGGGCCGAGGTCGCCACCCTCGCCGTTCTTGGCATGACACTTGGAGCAGCCGACGGCGACAAACAGCTCGGCGCCCGCTTCGATCTGTGCACCGGTCGACCAGGGACCCTGCGGCGAGTCCAGAACGACCGGTTCGAGACGCTCGAGACTCCAGGCCTTGACGAACTCGCGCACCTCAGTCTGCTCGGTCTCGGCGTCGACCTTGCGCATCACTGGCGGGTCGACGTCGCTGCCCGCAGGCACCACCCGCATGATGCCGTTCATCAAGATCCAATGACCTGGAAAGGTACATACGAAGGGATAGAGGCCAGGCTCCTCGGGCGTCAGGAATGCCAAGGCTGCGCTCTGGCCAGGAAGAACGAGCGGTGTTGCGCGGATGACTTCGTCATTCCAGCGAGGAACGTAGTTCGCCGCCTCGGCGGCCGCCGGATCTGTGCGCGCCATCTGCTCGGCCATCTCGCCAACGTCTTCGAGCCCACCTGGTTGGGTCACCACCAGGTTGTGGGGCATCACATCGGGGTTCTCGAGGCGGATCTCGAGCGGTCGTCCGGCTTGGACGGAGAACTCGAGCGTGTCGAAGACCATCTGATGCGGAACCGGCCGAATGGTGATCTGTTGGATGGCACGCTGGGAAATCGTCGTCGCCAGCTGATCGATCGCTTCTGAGCGCACCGCGCCAGACACCAACCGGTCGGCGGTGTCGACCCAACGGCGCACGTTGGGCGCTGTGAGCTCGGCGACCGACACGGCCCGGAGGTGGCGGTCGAGGGCCAAGGTGAGCTCGTGCTGGCGCCCTAGATGGCCAAGGGTCGAAACCACGGCGGACGGGTCGTTCGCGGTCAGCCCATCGAGTGCCTCAGCGGCAACTCCCGCGCGACCAGGACCGTCCTCGGCCAGCCGATCGAGGAGCACCGCGAACGTCTCTTCGCCGTCGTCTGGCATGCTCGAAAGCGCCGCGATCGCGTGACGGCGGACCTCGTTTGCCGAGTCCACCACCAGCCGCAGGCCGCCCGGGTCACTCTCGGGACGTCTGAAGCCGCGCAACTCGAAAACTTTTCGCTCTCCCGCCAGGGCGACGATCGAGAGGCGATCGCTCGCCAGGCGACCGGTACTCGGGTCGGGCAGCCGGAGGACCACCTGGCCGATCGAAACCGGCCTGGAGAGCCGCACCTCGAGCCAGGGCGACTGCTCGAAGAAGGTCGCCGAAGCGGTTTCGCGTTCGCCATCAACGGCCAGCGCCGCGACGCCGTCGCGCGAGGTGCTCGACTGCTCGGCCTCAATAGGAGCACCTCGAAGCACCGGCCTGCCTTCGCGGTCCAACACCTCGACCTCGGCGATCTGTAGCATCCCGCGACCACCGAGCGCCAACCGGATCCTGTCCACCGGCTGCGCGAGGACGTCCGCGAGTGCCGGAGGTGTCTCGCGCGTCATCCGCTCAACGGTTCCCCACGCACGCTGGCGAAGATCGGGAGGAAAGCGAGCCAGGGCGCGGAGGGCCAGCAGGGTCGAGTCGACTCCAGCTGCTCCGCTCAAATCGGGAAGCTCGCCCGTGCGGGCAGCGTTGGCGGCCAGCAACCACTCGGCAGTTGCAAGGAGCCGCGCCTGTTGCCCGAAGGTCGAAAGGCGCACCGCCAACTCGGAGTCGACGCCCTCGGGGGAGTCTCCAAAAAGCTCCAGCAGAGCTCTGCCCAGCCGGGCGACGGACCCCTCCTCGCCCGCCGCGTCGGCCTCGGCAAGGCGGTCTAGAAGGAGCGCCGCTCGCTGTTCTCCAGCAGCCTCCTCGAGAAGCGCAAGCGCCTGGTCGGCGACCTCCGGTGCCACGTCGGGGCGCAGGAGAAGCGCACGCAGAACCGACGGCTCTTGCGGCAGATCCAACAGCCGCTCGGTTTCGAGGCGTGCGAGCAGAAACTGGCGGTGGTTCTCCGCCAGGTCGGTCCACCAGGATCCGGAGCCGAGCGCCGGCGCCCAATGAGGTTCGAGCGTGTCGACGGTCTCACCAATCACGTAGTCGAGGTAGTCGTCGCGTGGTTGATCGAGGGCCGCGAGCGCAATCTGGGCCGCCCCCTTGCCTGCGAGGAAACTGGCAGCGAGCACGGCTTCGAGCCGCACGCGCGGATGCGGGTCTCGCACGAGTTTCTCGAGCCGCTTCGGGGCGCCATCGATCTGGTCGCGCCAGAAGCGCAACACGCGGGTTGCCGCCGCCCGCGCGCGCGGCTCAGGCGAACCGAGGACCTCGTCGAGAAGAGCGGTGTCGACCTCGCCGAGCATCTGATGGAGCCATAGCGCCTCGAGATGGCGATGCTCGCGTGGAGCGAGAACCACCTGGTTGGCTTCGGGAGCGTCACCGCTTGCTGTGGGCGACGCGAGCCAGGAGTCGATGGCGGCGAGGACCTCGCTGCGCTCACGTTGCCGCAGCTCGCGTCGTGTCCGGTAGCGCAACCGGTCCTCGTACTGATCGAGGTTCCCGAGGAGCTCGGCAATCGACGCGCCGGCGACAGGGCGCGGTTCGAGGAGCGCACGCTCGGCATGACGGATGCGCCAGATGCGGCCGTGACCAGTGTCGCGTCGCGGGTCGCGTAGCGAGTACTGCATGTGGCCGATCAGCGGATTCCACCAGTCGACGATGTAGAGCGCGCCGTCGGGACCGAACTGGAGATCGACCGGGCGGAAGTTGATATCGGTCGAATAGAGCAGCGGTTCGACCTCTTCGGAGGTAAACCCCGAGCCTTCATCGATCACCCGGTGTTGCTTGATGCCCTGGAAGCCGATGGTGTTGTTGATCAGAAAGTTGCCTTGGGCCTCGGGAGGAAAGTGTCGACTGCTGACGATCTCGCAGCCGGCGGTTGGCCGCACCACCGAGGTGAAGACCTTGAGTGGCCTTCTCTTCATCGGGTACGGGGCGTAGCCGGTGATGGCAGTGCCGAAGTAGTTCGAGCCACCGGAAGCGTCGGCGATGAAGTTCTGGCCCCAGCGATCGAAGACATGGCCCCAGGGGTTGGCGAACGGGTAGGACACGAAGACCTCGAGCCAGTGGCGCTGCGGTTCGTAGCGGAAGACCCCCGCGTCGACCAGGCGAACCGGACCCCAGGGCGTTTCGACCTGACTGTGGTGGAAGACCCCTTCCTGGAAGTAGAGAGCGCCACCCGGACCCCAGGTGAAGGCACTGATCGCGTGGTGGCTGTCCTCTGTTCCAAAGCCGTGCAGGACGACTTCGGAACGGTCGGCGATTTCGTCACCGTCGGTGTCTTCGAAGAACATCAGATCGGGCTGCTGGGCGACATAGGCGCCGCCGTCGCCGAGCTCGAAACCACCTGGCAGGTGAAGCCCGTCGGCGAACACGGTGTGATGATCGGCACGACCATCGCCATCGCGGTCTTCGAGAATCACCAGCTTGTCGCGCGGCTCCTCGTCTGGCAGGCGTTGCGGGTAGGAAGGCATCGTCGCAACCCACAGGCGACCCTCGCCATCAAAGGTGAGCGACACCGGGTTACCGATCGGAAAGTCCTGCTCGCTGGCGAACAACTCGACGACGTACCCATCTGCGACGTGCAGGTGTTCGAGGGCCTTCTCTGGATCGCGAGTCGAAAGGTCCAGTGTGCCCCCTCGGTTGGGCTCAACCGCCTCGACCCGCTGCGCAAAACCCGGCGAGGTGCCGGACCCGGCAGACGCCACGACGCATGCCAGGCCGACCAGGAAACTGCCCCCACGGGTCAAGGCGGGCTCTCCTCGAGCAGCTGCCAGCTCACCCGCCCGGGCCTAGCAAGTCGCTGAACCTCGAGGTCGAGCGCGGCGACCAACTCATCGAAGCGCGCCATCTCGCCCGGAAAATTCTCGACCCCGAAAGGTCGGCGTCGTTCCCCGTAGATGTAGTAACCATTGACGGCTCGGTAGCGATCGAAGAACAACCGGTTCTTGCGCACGACCAGGCGGCGGAGCTCCTCCTCGGCGCGCTCGAGCGACGCACTCTCGACCGGCACTCCGGTGCGCCACTGGTCAAGAGGTGCCCGCGCGACCAGACGCTCGCCCTCCAGCAGCTGGTAGGACGACTGGTCGTCGCCTGCCGAATCGAGGTCGACGAAGAGAATCGGCCGCTCGGCGGTGACCAAGCGCTCGGGGTGGAACACACCGTCACCCCGTGCGATGCGGACTCGCCCGAGATCCACTCCAGTCAGCGCTTCGACCAGCAGCCGGCTGACGACCTGGTCGCCCTCCTCGGTCAGGTGCATGCCGTTTAGGGTCAGAGGATCCTGGTGCTTCAGAAAGGCCTGCCGCACGGGCTCGTAGAGGTCAACGAACGCGACGCCGCGCTCGATCGCGACGGCCCGCATGGCCTGCGCATAGAGCAAGAGGTCGCGGTTGGCGGCCGCTGGATCGGGAAGCCGGGCAAAGGAGGCATGGTCTTCGCGAGGGATCGGCGAGACCAGTACCAGTCGCAGCGGCACGCCGCGCGGACGCAGCGCTCCAAGGGCCTCGATTTCGCGCGCCAGGCCGACCTTCCAGTCCTCGATCCCGGCCTCACCAGCAAACGCTTCGTTGGCACCGTAGAACAAGAGCGCAACGTCGATCTCGAGGTCGCGCAAGTGCTCCTCTACTCCGCCGAAATTGAGGGGACGGGGCCGGAGGGCAACCTCGTCGGCCGACCAGGCGAGGTTGCGCACCACCAGTCGATGCGCGGGCATTGCCGCATAGAGCGCCGTTTCGAAGTGACCATGGAGCCGCAGGCGCTCGGCAAAGGTGTTGCCGAGCAAGGCGACGCGGTCGCCCGGTTGCAACAGGCTCGCGCTTGCGGCCTGCTCCTGCAGGGGCGCAGCGCCGGCCAACAAGATCGCGAGGGCGAGGTTCACTCCAACGAGTTGCGGCATTTCTGAGAAGGCATTCAGAGTTGCGAGAGGTAGGCTTCGAGAAGAGTTCCTGGCCAGCCTACCGAATGCTCTGCTGAGCGCAGGTCCTGGAAGGCGCGGTCTATCATCGCTGCGATGAACACCCCAAGCCGACATGCCACGAGCTTCGCCTTCGCTTCGGTCGCGTTGCTCGCGCTTCTCACCGGGGTCGTCGTACCGGGCATCGCCCAACCAACCGCCGAGTTGCGCGTCGCCTCCGGCCCAGAAGACCCCTGGCTGGTCTTCGAACCCGCGCGCGCCGGCAGCAAAGCCGGCTCGGGCAAGCACATCGTTCTGGTCTCCGGCGACGAGGAGTATCGCTCCGAAGAAGCGCTCCCGATGCTCGCCCGCCTCTTGACTGCACACTACGGCTTTAGAACCACCGTGCTGTTCGCCATCGACGAGGAAACCGGACACATCGACCCCGACCAGCAGCACAACATCCCGGGCCTCGAAGCGCTCGGCGACGCGCACGGCCTGGTGCTCTTCACCCGCTTTCGTGAACTACCCGACGGCCAGATGAAGCACCTCGTTGACTACCTGCAGGCCGGCGGTCCAGTGGTTGCGCTGCGCACCGCCACCCACGCCTTCTTCTACCGCACCCGTCCCGACAGTCCCTACGCGCACTGGGGATGGCGGAGCGAGGAATGGCCCGGCGGCTTCGGTCAGCAGGTGCTCGGAGACACCTGGATCGCTCACCACGGCAAGCACGGTTCTGAGAGCACCCGCGGGGAGCCGGCACCTGAGGCTTTAGACCATCCGATCCTGCGCGGCGTAAGCGACGTCTGGGGCCCGACCGACGTTTACCGCCTCGCCAACCTGCCCACCGGCGCCAGGGTCCTGCTTCTCGGTCGCATTCTCGCCGGCATGACCCCCGACTCACCGGTCGTCACCGACGAGCGCAACGATCCGTTGATGCCGGTCGCCTGGGTGCGCCGACACCGTTGGCCGAGCGGCGGCGAGTCACGCGTCTTCACCACCACCATGGGCGCCGCCACCGATCTCGTCAACAAAGGCACGCGGCGCCTGGTGCTGAACGCTGTCTTGTGGAGCATTGGCCTCGAAGCGGCGGTGGACCCCGACGGCCCGATTGAACCGCTGGTGCCATATGAGCCCACCGACTTCGGCTTCGGTGACGCGGTGAAGGGCCGCCGGCCCTGGGACTACCGCGGAACCCCCTGATCCTCGTTCGGGCCGCCGCACGATCCCGCAAGCGATCGCGCGGCGCTCCTGTTACATTTGCCCAGTTCTATTAGCTGATTTCGTTTCTCCTGGGAGTCTTCATGACTACTCGTTTTCTACCAAGCGATGCGTCTTTGCGCCGCACCAGCGAGCGGCTCCTTGGTCGCAGAGGCTTCGAACGGTTCCTGCGCCAGCAACAGGAACACCGGCGCGAACTCGAACGCCGCGGTTTCAAGCAGGAGCTCTCACCCGAAGCGCTCCGGGTGACGCGACGGCTGGCCCGAACGACGGCGCGTGCGACTGCTCCCAGCCGCCCTCCACTCGCCACCATCGCTCTCAACCGGCTGGCTTTCGGACCGACGACCGAAGCGTTGGCACATTTCGAAAACCTGGGCGGGAACAACGACACGCGCCTCGCAAACTGGGTCGACGAACAGCTCGATCCGCAATCGATCGACGACGGTGCCTGTGACGACCGCATCGAAGCAGCTGGCTATCAAACCCTCGAGAAGAGCTACAACCAGCTGTGGAACGACTACCAGCTGAGAACCGACGAGCTTGGCTACACCGAAGGTTATCGGCCTTTCACCGAAACCGAACTGGTCACTTTTCTGCGTGCTCTCGCCAGCAAGCGCCAGCTCTTCGAACTGACGGTGCGCTTCTGGCACGACCACTTCAACGTTCATGGCGAAGACGCCGGACCGATCTTCGCCCACTACGACCGCGCGGTGATTCGTACCCATGCGCTCGGCAACTTCCGCACCCTGCTCGGCAAGGTGACCAAACACCCGGTGATGCTCGAGTACCTCAACAACAACGTCAACTCCTATGAGCCCGATCTCGAAAACGACGGCCTCAACGAGAACTTCGCCCGCGAGCTACTCGAGCTGCACACCCTGGGCGCCGAGAGCTTCTTTGGCAACCAGAGCCCTGGCTCGATTCCCAAGTACGGCGACGGCACCGCCCACGGCTACACCGACGCCGACGTCACGATGGCGGCTCGATGCCTGACGGGTTGGACCTACCGAAGCGTTCCGTGGGATCCCGAGATCGGCAACAACGGCCGTTTCCTCGCCCACGCTCCGTGGCACGACGACGTCAACAACAAACGCGTCCTGGGCAAGAACATCACCAGCCGCGACGTTCTCCAGGACGGCGAGGATCTGCTCGATCTGCTGGCCGGTCACCGCGCCACCGCCCGCTTCATTGCCACCAAGCTGTGTCGCCGGCTGGTCAGCGACCGACCGTCAGAAGAGTTGATCGAGACCGCCGCCACCGTCTTTCGCAACCACGTCGACTCTTCCGACCAGATAGCCCGCGTCATCCGGGTGATCGCTCTTTCAGACGAATTCAAGACCACCTGGGGCGAAAAGATCAAGCGACCCTTCGAAGTCTTCATCAGCGCGCTGCGCGCCGGCGACTCGCAGCATCGTTTCGCTCACAACGAGCACGACCTGGGGATGATCTGGTGGTTCTACCTCACCGGCAACATGCCCTTCGCCTGGCATCCACCGAACGGCTACCCCGACGTCAAAGAGGCCTGGACGGCGAGCTCGCCACGGGTTCTCGGCTGGCACATGGTGAATTGGATGACCGACGACTACGAACCGCCCTGGCCCGGGCCGTACTACCTGGACGTCGTTGGTGGGACACCCGCGTCGCGCAACACACCAACCAAGGTCGTCGACTACTGGATCAGCCGCGTCTTCGGCCACGAACTGCCGCCGGCCGAGCGCACCTTGTTCATCGAGTTCTTCCGCCAGGACCTCGGCCCCGACCAGGAGTTCCAGTGGCAAGACAGCTGGACCTACCCACCACGACTGCGCGGCCTCGTCGGCCTGATGTTCATGTCTCCTCAGTTCTCCTATCTCTGAACCGGTAACGCAAATGCCTCGAACCAACCGTCGACAGTTCCTCTGCGGGTGCTCCGCTGCCATCGCCGCCATGGCCGGTTCGCGCTTCAACAACCTGACCTTCGCGCAAAACGCGGTCAACAACGAGACCCTGGTGGTGCTCTTTCTGCGTGGTGGCATGGACGGGCTATCGGCCTTTCCACCGGTCGCCGGCGCCGATCGCGGTCACTACGAGGCAGCACGCCCCGAGCTCCAGATTCCAACCAACGGAGCCAACTCGGTGATCTCGCTCGCCAATGGCTGGGGGGTGCACCCGGCCGGCGCCGGCCTCGCCGAGATCTTCCAGGACGGCAAGCTGGCCCTCGTTCAGGCGGCCGGCCGCCAGAAAGTGAACCGGTCGCACTTCGACTCGATGGCGATCATGGAGATCAGCGCACCGGCGGGGCGTTCGAAAGGCGCCGGTTGGTTGACGCGCCACCTCAAGAGTGCCACCAACCTGCCAACCGACACTCAGTTCGCCTCCTTGGCCGTCGGCGACATTTCTCCGGCCTCGCTCACTGGGAGCTACGAGACGGTGAACTTCCTGCACCCCGAAAGCTTCAACATCGACGCCGGTTCCTTCGAGTCGCTCGCCGACCAGAAGGTCGCTCTCGCCGAGCTCTACAGCCTGAACGACGACTGGCTCTATCGCTCGGGCTTGAACGCGTTCAACGCCATGCGGCTGGTCAACGACAATGTCGATCCCAACTACGAGCCCTCGAGTGGCGTGCCGTATCCCAACAGCGAGCTCGGCGACAAGCTCGGCGCCGTCGCGCAGATGATCAAACTCGACGTCGGGCTCCAGGTCGCAGCGATCGACATGGGCGCCTGGGATACCCACTTCAATCAGGGTCAAGGCGCGGGCGGTTTCTTCGCCCAGCATTTCGGTGAGCTCAGTCAGGGGCTGTTGGCCTTCTACCGCGACCTGGACACGGGCGGCGCAAACAACTTTCTCGATCGGGTAACCGTCGTCGTGATGAGCGAGTTCGGCCGCGAGGTACGCGAGAACTCAGACCGCGGCACCGAGCACGGCCACGGCAACACCATGATGGTGATGGGTGGCGGCGCGATCGGTGGCCTGCACGGCGACTTCCCGGGTCTCCACCCCAACGCCCTCGAAGACGGCACCGACGTTGCGGTGACGACCGACTACCGCCGAGTGCTCTCGGAAGTCCTCATCCGTCGCCTGGCCAACAATCGTCTTGGCGACGTCTTTCCCGGGTATGACAACTACGCACCACTCGGCATTGTCGAAGGCGTTGACCTGCCCGTCGACTACGGTCCGCTCTTCGCAGACGACTTCGAGAGCGCCAGCACCGTCGCCTGGAGCGGCAGGGAGGGCTAGCAGCCCGCCCTAGACCCGCTCTATGCCCTGACGAAGAAGGGCAGGGCCAGGAGGCCCGCACCTACCAGAAGCACGAGGAAGATGTTGCCGACGAAGTAGGGAAAGATGCACAGACCCACCCCCGACAGAAGGGCCATTCCGTTTTGCTCCTTGCGGCCGTAGATGAAGTAGCCCATTCCAATGGCCCCGAAGAGCATCGCGAGAAGGAGCCCGGCGCTCAACGGAAGCCTCGGCGGAGAATTTCGTAGCTGCTATCGGTGCGCTCCATCGCAACTCCGGTCTCAGGAAGTGGTGGTTCGTCGAAGGGCAGGAGCCTGGGGCCCCTACCGGGCGAGTAATTATAGCATTTCGTCAATGTTTCCCCTTCTTCCAGGGGCTCGGAGCCGGTCCCATTGCCGATTCCAAGGAAACTTGCATAAAGTCGATTCCCGCGCATCAACCGCGCGTTCCCGTTAAGACGACCATGCAAACCCTGCCCTGCCCCGAGTTGACGACCCTCCTCGCGAGAGCACCCTTGGCGTGTCCAGACTTCGCCTCGGCCTGATCTCTGAGCGACCGCCGAGCGCTCCGGCTGGTTTCGCGCGCGCTCTGACGGCCGCGGCCAACCCGGCGGCGATTGCCGCGGCCTGGGCCGTTCTCACCGATGATGCGACGCTCGACGGTTGGCTCACCTGGCTGGGCGACACGGCCCCACCCGACGTCGACTCCCTGGTCGACATCTTCGAGAGTCCAGGTGACCTCTGGCACACCGGGGCGATGGCAAGCGAGTCTGCTGACGAATGGCTGCGCTGGGTCAATCCCACGTTCATGCACTCTGCGCCCCTCGCACCAGAGCTCGAGGCAGCCACTTGCTGGCGGGTGACGCTCGCTCACTCGCTCGTACGGCGCTCTGCCGTCTCGGCCCTCGACGGGCCGAGCGGGCAGTTCGAGTCGCTGACCGGGGCGGGGATCGAGCTTGGCTTTCGCTACCTCAGGCGCGGCGCCGTTGTGCGCCGAGACGCGCGCCTCCGGCGGTCCGCACCGTCGCCGGGCGCTGTGCCAAGTCCCCGTGACCAGGCACGCTTCATCGCGCTTTCGGCTGGCCGCTTGTGGGCCCGCTGGGCCCTCGGCTGCCTGGTGGTTGGTGGCAGGGTCTCACCGCTCGGAGTTCCCGAACTGCTGGCGACGATCAGACAAACCAGGCGCGGCACTCCGCTGGCGACCTGGGAGTCACCGTCGCTCGCACCAGAGACCTCGATGGCCCAGGGATCGGTCACCGTGCTCATTCCAACCATCGATCGCTACCCCTACCTCGAAACCGTGCTCGAGCAGCTTGCAAACCAGAGTCGCCGACCAGACGAGATCATCGTCATCGACCAGACCCCGAGAGCGAAGCGCCGGCGCTTCCCCGAGAAGGCCGCGCCGGTCCCCGTCGTCTGGCTCGAGCAGGAGGAGCCTGGCCAGTGCAGCTCGCGCAACCGCGGGCTCGAGGTCTCGTCCGGAGACTTCATCCTGTTTCTCGATGACGACGACGAGGTGGAGTCCGACCTCATCGAGCGCCATCTGAAGGTGCTCGACAACCCAGCCATCGACGTCTCGTCCGGCGTTGCCGAGGAAGTTGATGGTGGCCCCCTGCCCGATGACTTTCGGCACGTCCGTATCGCCGACGTCTTCCCGACCAACAACACGATGGCGCGGCGGGCGGCGCTCGAAGCCAGCGGCCTCTTCGATCTCGCCTACGACCGGGGGCAACGAGCCGATCGCGATCTGGGGATCCGAATCCACCAGACCGGTGCCCTGATGGTGCTCCGCCCGGAGATCTCGGTCCTCCACCACCACGCACCGATGGGCGGGTTGAGGACCCACAAGGCACGCGTCGTGACCTACGGCCAGAGCCGAGCGAGAATCACCGCGCGCGCTCTTCCCACGCCTAGCGAGTACTACCTCGCCGCGCGCTACTTCGGCCGCAAGCGTTGGAAAGCCATCAGTCGCCTGGGTGTCCTTGGAACGTTTCGCCTCAAGGGATCGAGGCCGGCCCAGGTCGCCAAGATCATCGCCGGCCTGGTCTACCTGCCCAACACCCTCTGGCGCATGTCAAAGGCCAAACGAGAGGCACTTGATCTGCTCGAGCGCCACCCGACCATCGGGTACCTGAGCGACCCGATCGAGCTCAGTGAGGCATCGGGATCGTGAGACTGCTCGTCGTTTCGAATACCTCTCACTACTACCGCGATGAGGAGATCGTTGGGTGGGGTCCGACCCTCATCGAACTCGACCAGACGAGCGCCCTCTTCTCTGGCATCACCCACATCGCCGAGCTCTTCGACGGGCCAGCACCCGAGGTTTCACGCGCCTACGAAACACCCATCGAGACGGTCCTCCTGCCGGCGCGCGGGGGCACGACCCTCGGGGCAAAGCTCGGGGTTCTCCTGCGCGTGCCGCGCTTCTTGTGGGTCTTCCTGCGCGAGCTCGCTCGTGCAGATGCCGTGCACCTGCGCTGCCCGGGAAGTCTCGGCCTGATCGCCATGCTGGTCCTGCCGTTCACCCGGGGTCGCCCACGGTGGATCAAGTTCGCCGGCAACTGGCGACCAGAGACCCCGGACGCGCGCTCCTACCGCTTTCAGCGCTGGTTCCTCGAGAAGCCCTGGGCTCGAGCCGTGGTGACGGTCAACGGCGACTGGCCCGGCCAGCCCGATCACGTCCGGGCATTCCTCAATCCCTGCCTGACGACTGAAGAGCTCTCCGCGGGCCAGAAGAGCCTGGTCAACAAGCCGGGACTCGAACCGCTGCGCCTGATCTTCGTTGGCTCGCTCCATGGCGGGAAGGGCGAACTGCGGGCCACCGAGATCGCCGCCCGCCTCGTCGATCGAGGGGTCCCAGTCGCACTCGATTTCGTCGGCGACGGCAAGCAACGACCGGCCCTCGAGGAGAGAATCGCGGCTCTAGGCATCGGAGACCAAACGACGCTGCACGGTTGGGTCGACCGGCGGCAACTGCCGGCGCTCTACGGTTCCTCCCACGTGATTCTCCTCCCTTCGGGCAGCGAAGGCTGGCCCAAAGTTCTGAGTGAGGCGATGGCCTACGGGGTAGTGCCCGTGAGCTCCGCCGTCAGCAGTATTCCGCAGTACCTCGAGCGCTTCCGCTGCGGTCGCGCCCTACCAGTCGACGACCTCGAGGCCTTCGCCGACGCGTTGGCAACCTACGCCAGCCATCCGGAACTGTGGCGCCAGGAAGCAGAGAGGGCGATTGAAGCTGCCGCAGACTTCAGCTTCGATGCGCATCTCGAGAGACTGCGGCCGATCTTCTATCCCGACCGTTAGAGACCGCGCTTTCGGGCGTTCAGGTGGCCGGCGACGGAAGCCCACCGCGCACCAGGAACTCGGCGCGCTCGAAACGCAGCTTGCGCGACCTGAAGACGTCCTGCTTCGAGAACTCGACCGCCTCGATCGCCACCACACAACGCCAGAGCTCCGGCGGGTCGGGCCGTTTGCCCTTGAAGCCACGGGGGCTCATGACCCCGACGTTGTGCCCCTTCATCGGATCGCGGGCAGACTCCCACAGAAAAACTTCGACACCGGCCGCGCGCATCGCCGCACCCAGACGTTGCGTGGAGCGGTAGCTGGTTGGGCTCGAGATGCGACCGCGGTAGGCGTTGAACGGTTCCCGGGTGAGATCGATGCCGCGACTCGTCTCCAGGCCGACGCGAAAGGGTGAGACCTGCAGGTAGAGCGGCGCCAGTTGTGCCTCGCTCCCGGCGAGGAAAACGAAGCGATAGAACGCGAACTCCGCCAGGGCGGTTGCACGCGCGCGAGCGCCGTACCAGATGCCACGTTCGGAGCGGCTACCGAAGCGTGAACCGTAGCGCAGCGGAGGGTAGCGAAAGGGCGTTGCCAGGAGGTAGTGCAGGCCTTCGAAGGCGGCCTCCTTCGGCAGCGGGCTCTTGCTCCTCTCGAGCAAGCCTTCGAGCACTTCCTGCTCGGCGTCGGAGTCGACCAGCTTGCGCGTCGAGTTCTTGTACTGACTCTCGACGACACGCCAGGCCGAGCCCCGCAGGCGGCGAAGCCTGGTCTCACCCGCGCAGCGCGTCCAGATACTCGACGACACGAACCAGGCCCCTGATGGTGAGGATTTCGGTGGCAGGCACCTCTTCGAGATGGCGATTGCGCGCCCGCATCCAGGCCTGACGTGCTTCTTCGTCGCCTCCGACCAACGCGTCGAGGCTGCGGAAAAGACGCACCAGGAAGAGCCCCAACTCTCCAGCCTTGCTCTCGGGATCGAGACCGCGCACGCCACCGGCAATTCTCGACAGGGACGCTTCACTGACACCAAGCGCTGCGGCCAGCTCGCGACGGCTGAGGCCGAGGCCCGAAGCGGCCCGCAGAGTGGCCTTGCCGAGCACATCAGAAGCCAGAGCGCCGGGCGGCACCTCTTGCCACTTCTCAGACACCAGCCGATGGACGCCGGAAGGACTCATTTCATCTGAAACGTATCACAGAATATCTTGCAGGTGAAACCGAGTTCCATTCGACTCAGCGGGTTCTACTCGCCCAACCGCGAAAGTTCACGCGCCGCACGGATCCAAGCGTGGCGATCGCCATCGCCAACGTAGAAGTAGGCCGAGCCGTTTGGCACCAGGGCCACACCGATCCCGCCGTAGCCGAGCATCAGCGGAACCCAATGCGCGTTCTCCACACCCGCTGGATTCGGCAGACTGACCTGGCGCGCCCACATACCGAGGCGGTAGCGCGCCGCGTCGCCGCGATGGAGAGCTGCTAGGCCGGGGTCGTCGAGTCGACGTTGCATTGCCGAAGCCAGAAGCTCCGGCTGCAGAACCTGCCGACCGCCGGCGCGGCCCCGGTCGCTGCCCCAGAAGATTGCCAGCTTGGCAAGATCATCGCGTGTCCAGAACAGTCCGTAGCCACCAAAGGGCAGGCCGTCGTCCCGGTTGCCGGTGCGCACCGATCGGCGAGCGCCAGCGCTCAAACCGATGGGTTCGAAGACTTCGCGGATCACCCACTCGAAGATGTCAGCCCCGGGGCCCTCTCGTTTCTCGAGGAACCGATCCATCGCCGCGATCAGCAGGAAGGTGTCGCTGGAGCGGTAGACCCACCGCTTGCCGGCTTCCTCTCGGTGCGGGTAAGACGCTGCATGAATCAGGCGTTTGCGCAGGTTCTCCTCGAGAAAGAAGTCAGCTTCGCTGACGGCGCTCTTCTCGTCGACCTGCTCGCCCGGATCGACGTAGTGGCCAGTGGCCATGTCGAGCGCATTCTCGAACGTCACGTCTTCGAGCCGGCGGCGCCCCGGGATATCAAGGTAAGCACCCAGCGGGGTACCGAGAACTTCGGAGCCGTACACCTCGGCGAGCCGCAGTAGAGCAGCCGCCGCAAAGGCGGTCTTGGCCGTCGAGTAGGACGGCAAACGCAGTTCGTCGGGATAGGGGTAGGTCCCATGACGCGTGCGGATGGGCTCGGTATAGAGCGTACGGTCTAGCACCACGCCCGAGGAGAGCGTGTCGGCGACGTCGAGATCGACCTGGAAGGCCGAGTGATCGACCCGTTCTCCGTTCGGCCGGCGTTCGAGTTCGCGCAGCTCCCTCACCGGCAATCGACCGCTCCGTTCCCTGCGGTATCGCGAAACGACGGCTTCTCGTTCTGCGACAGCACCGGCGCGATAACGCGCTTCGAGCGCACCCGCCGCATCGAACTTGAAGTAGAGGCAGGTCTCCTGGGTGATCTGGAACGCGACCGGTGACACCTGGCTACCGTTCCAGAGAAAACTCAGGACGCCGTTATGGGTGCAGTTCTGGTTGCGCTCAACGAGCGCGAACGGCAATGAGGCCTGAGAAAGACCCTCTTCGACCTGCCAGATCCTCCCCGCTCCGACAATCGCGTTCCAGCGCGCGTGGCCCGTGAAGCGCAATCCCTCTTCCAAAGGGATCAAGGCACCTCCGTCCATGACCAGGCGAAGATCGAGCTTCGGAAAGCGTCGCACCTCGCGAACCGCCAGGCGCTCGTAGGGGTCGCGGAGCGCCGTCATTCCCGGAAGCGACTGTTCGGGAATCGAAAGCGTCCCTTCGAAGGGATGCACGGGACTAGAGGCATCGGCAGGCGGCCCGAAGTGAGCGTCGTCAACCGGGCCCAGGAAGGCGCCGCGAAGTATCACCTGGACGCTCAGAACCGAATCCTGCGCCTCTTCGGACTGAGCTCGCACCGCCGGCACAAACGGCAACAGCACAGCGAGCGCTGCCAGGAACGGTACAGAGAGCAACTTGCCGAGCGCGCCCTCGCGTATGAGCCGCGAGGTAGATCCATCGACAAGTTGTCGGTGATACCGTCGCCGAACCCCTGAAGCATCACGCGCTGCCATCCTTCTCGGCAGGCTGCCAGGACCCGGAACAAACATCAAGGAGACCCACCCCATGATCGGCTACGTAACTGTTGGAACCAACGACATCGACAAGGCTTGTGAATTCTACGACGCACTCCTCGGCGAGGTCGGCGCCAAGCAGATCTTCGGCATGGACAGAATCAAGTTCTACGGCACCGGCCCCGATCAACCGATGTTTGCCGTCTGCAGGCCGTATGACGAACAACCGCAGCACCAAGGCAACGGCAACATGGTGGCCATTCCCGGTGGCTCAGAAGAAGGCGTCGACAAGCTCTACGCCAAGGCCCGTGAGCTGGGAGCAACCTGTGAGGGTGAGCCCGGCGCCCGCATGCCAACTTTCTACGGTGCCTACGTCCGTGACCTCGACGGCAACAAGCTCTGCTTCTTTCAGATGAAGCCCGCCTGAGGCAACGCCGCTGCGGAGGGCGTTGAGAATGGCTGCGGGCGAGGGCGACGAGCACGGGTGAAACATCCACCCGCCTATTGCGTCCAATAGGCAGCTTCACCTGAACCCCGGAGATCTCTTTTCGATGCTCAACGTCCGCCAGGCCCTGCGCTCGCTCTTCGGCCCGCCGCTCATCACAGCCGTCGCCATTCTGTCGTTGGCCCTCGGCGTCGGCGCGAACGCCGCAATCTTCACGCTCTTCGAGCAGCTCGTCCTGAGACCACTGCCGGTCCACCAACCGGAGCAGCTGGTCAATCTCAGGAGCCCAGGGCCCAAGATGGGGTCGGTGTCCTCGAGCAATGCCGGCGACTCCAGCTACATCTTCAGCTATCCGATGTACCGCGACCTGGAGCGGTTGGCTGAAGATCCAGAGCGCGGCCTCGCCGGCATCGCGGCGCACCGCTCTTTCGGAGCGAACCTGGCGTTCGACGGCACGACCTTCGGCGACGACGGTATGTCGGTGTCGGGCAGCTACTTTCCGCTGCTCGGGCTCCAGCCCGCGCTCGGCCGACTGCTCGGTCCCGAGGACGATACGGTCGAAGGCGGCCACCCACAGGTGGTGTTGAGCCACCGAACGTGGACCACGCGCTTCGACGCCAATCCGGCGGTCTTGAATCAGAGCCTGGTCGTCAATGGGCAACCGTTGACGATCGTGGGCGTTGCTCCACGTGGCTTCGAGGGCACAACGCTCGGCCGCAACCCGGCGATCTTCGTGCCCATTTCGATGCGCGGCGTGCTCACGCCGCGCTTCGACGCCTTCGACAACCGCATGAGCTACTGGATCTACGTCTTCGGGCGCCTCGGTGACGGAACGCCCATTGAATCCGCCACCGCGGCCATGAACAGCTCTTACCGCTCGATCATCCAGGAGGTCGAGCTCCCCCTCCAGGAGGGCATGGGCGAAGACGGCAAGAGCCGCTTCGCCGCCAAGGAACTGCTCCTCGAGCCGGGTAGAGGCGGTCAAAGCAGCATGCGCGCCGAGGTGACGACGCCGCTCCTTCTCCTCCTCGGCGTGACGGGTTTCGTGCTGCTGATCGCCTGCGCCAATGTCGCCAACCTGCTGCTCGCCAAATCGATGAACCGCGCCTCTGAGATCGCCACCCGCCTGTCGATCGGCGCCCGGCGCCATCAGATCGTGGGCCAGCTGCTTCTCGAGTCGTTCCTGCTGGCCGCGATGGGGGCGACCCTCGGACTGGCGGTGGCGTTCTGGACGTTGCGCGGGCTCCAACAGCTGATGCCGGCTGACGCTCTCGCCGAGCAGATTCTCCGACTGTCTCCGGTGACCTGGATCTTTCTGGTGGTGATGGCCATTCTGACCGGCCTGGTGGGGCTGTTCCCGGCCCTGCACAGCACGCGCCATGACCTGGTGAGCGCAATGCGCAACCAGTCGGGTCAAGTCAGCCGCGCCAAGGGAGCCAACCGCTTCCGCTACGCCATGACAACGATTCAGATCGCCCTCTCGACCGCACTGTTGATCTCGGCCGGGCTCTTCACCCTCAGCCTCTTGAAAACCACCGAGATCGACCTCGGCATCAAGACCGACAGCCTGCTGACCTTCTCGATCGCACCAGAGCTCAACGGTTACGAGCCGACCGAGTCGCGCGGCTTGTTCGAACGCATTGACGAGGAGGTCGAGGCACTCGCCGGTGTCGCCGATGTGAGTTCGGCGATGGTGCCACTGATCTCGGGAGACAACTGGGGAACCGGCGTCTCGGTCGAGGGCTACGTTCCTGGCCCAGACGAGAACGTCACCACCAACTACAACGAGGTCGGGCCCGGCTACTTCGGCACCGTGGGCATTCCGCTTCTGGCGGGGCGCGACTTCACCGACAGCGACGACCTGAACTCGCCCAAGGTCGCGATCGTCAACCAGGAGTTTGCCGAGCGCTTCGGCCTCGGCCGCAATGCGGTAGGCAAATTCATCTCGACGTCGACCGGTGACGCCGTTGAGCTAGATATCGAGATCGTCGGCCTGGTCAAGAACGCCAACTACAGCGATGTCAAGCAGGAAGCTCCCTCGCAGATGTTCCTGCCCCACAATCAGAACGAAGATCTCGGCTTCATGAACTTCTATGTCCGCACACAAGGCGAGCCTGAGGCGCTCATGTCTTCGATTCGCACGGTCACCTCGCGACTCGACCCGAACCTACCCGTCGAGGGGCTACACACCATGGATCATCAAGTCAGCGAAATGCTGGTACTGGAGCGCGTCCTGAGCACCCTTTCGGGCGCCTTTGCAGTCCTGGCAACCATCTTGGCTGCGATTGGGCTCTACGGCGTGCTCGCCTACTCGGTAGCGCAACGACGTCGCGAGATCGGCCTGCGCATGGCTCTCGGTGCAGACTCAGGAAACGTCTGGGGCATGATCCTCAAGCAGGTGGCGTGGTTGACCGTACCCGGCGCCCTCTTGGGCGTCGCGGCAGCGATCGGCATTGGACAGGTCGCGAAGTCACTGCTCTACGAAGTCGACGGGCACGACCCGACGGTCTTCGCGAGCGCGACTCTCACCTTGCTCGTAGTGGGCTTACTGGCCGGCCTCCTACCCGCCCGCCGCGCCACCCAGATCGACCCGATGCTGGTTCTGCGCGACGACTGAGTCAGGGGTTGTAAGGACCAAACGACCCGTCGACCGTCAATCGCCGATCCTGTCGCGGTATTCGTGGCGCCAGAACATCCGCACAACGCGCCCTCGGGAATCGGCTTCGAACCGCACCGTTTCACCATCAGGAATGCGAAACGATCCGTCGGCCAGGGGAACCAGCACGGTCGTACTGCCGCCCGCTCCATCTGAAGGCGGATAGCTCGGCTCGTAAACCACCAGCTTGCCGTCCTCGATCAGGACCCGCGATTCGAAACGCCACGGATCGCTGTAAAGCCCGACGTACGTGTGCCAGACCTCCGGGATCTCATCCGTTGCCGTCTTCCTCGCTGCCTCGTCCTGGCGCGAGAGAGCCTTCTCGATCGCCGGCGCCAGGACATCGTAGGCCTCATAGGCAAAGAAGCTCGGGCTTCCGTCGTCGGCGTTGGTCATCGCAACCACCGCGACTTTGCGCGCCGGCGAGACAATCAGGTGCGTGCGGTTGCCACCAATCCACCCGCCGTGAGAAACGATCGTCTCTTTGCCGGTCGCTGAGCGATCCTGGTGCGACACACTCCAGCCCAGACCACGTCCTCCTCGCCAACTCGAAGACACCCAGTGCGGGCGCTGCATCTCGCGTACTGAAAGGGCGCTGAGTACTCCTTCCCCGAGGTCTTCCAAGTCCCCTGGGTCTCTGAACTGAAGCGAGGCGAAGCGCGCCATGTCGACAACATTCGACACCAGGTTGGCGGCTGGCCCGATCGCACCAGTGTCGTAGTAGTCGAAGACCTCACGGCTACCGTCGTCCATACGGCGGTAGTAGGAGATCGCGCGCTGGCGATGATGCCGTTCGCCGGGCTGGGTGGTGCTGCTCTTCATGGCGAGCGCACCCAGCACGTTTCGATCGACGTAGTCGTGCCACGACTGACCCGACACCGCTTCGACCACCGCACCGAGAATCGACATGCCGAGATTCGAGTACTTGTAGGTGGTGTTCGGGGCGAAAATGGCGTGCTGCTCACCGAGTGCCGCACGCAGCTCCTCGAGATCGGGGAACTCGTGGGTCGTCCAGTAGGGCACGCCTCCTTCCCGGGGCAGGCCCGCGGTGTGAGTGAGCAGGTTCCAGACCGTGATGTCTCCCCAGGCGTCGAACTCGGTAGCGATCGAAAACCACGGTAGATGCTTCGACACAGGGTCGTCGAGCCTGAGCTTTCCGGCATCGCGTAGCTGCATCACCGCAGTGGCAGTAAACAGTTTGGTGACCGAACCCATGCGATAGAGAGTCTCGGGCGTCGCCGGCACCTGGCGTTTGCGATCGCTCCACCCGAAGCCGCGCGCCCAGACCAGCTCCTGATCGCGAATGACGCCGACCGAAAGACCCGGGAGATCCTGGTAGGTCAACTGCTGTTCGGCCCACAGCTCATAGATCCCAATCGCCGCCTGGACGGCAGGGTCGGCCGCGAGCTCGCTCGTGATCTCACCTCGTGCGACGAGTGAGCCAGGCGTCCCGAGGAACACGAGCAGGCACACGATTGGGAACGCCCTGGAACAGACGCCACGGCGGGAAGAGTGACGTAGTCTCGAAAACATGGAAGATCTCCAGCCAGTGGATGCACGATCAGTCGTTGCGACCAGTCCGCAGTATAGGAGCGCGCTCGGAGGTGGCGCCCTCCTCTCTCTGGCCGCTCTACTTCTGGCCCTTTCAGGATGTGGCCCCAGCTCCCTGCAACAACCACAGGACCTGGCCGAGGAGGCAACGACCGATGCCGACACCGAGGTCGTCACCGGCCTCGAACGCATCGCTCGCGGCGAAGACCAGTTCCTGCGCGGGCGCCGCATCGGGCTCATCGCGCACCGCGCTTCGACAACTCGCGACGGCCGTCATGCCATCGACGTCCTGCACGACCGCGAACTCGACCTGGTGCGCATCTTCGCCCCCGAGCATGGCCTTCGCGGCGAGGCTGCGGCTGGCGAGTCGGTCGCCAGTGGCATCGATCCACAGACGGGCCTTCCGATCACCAGCCTCTACGGCGAGAGGCGGGCCCCTTCGGCCGCAGACATCGCAGGCCTCGACACTCTCGTCTTCGACCTGCAAGACGCCGGGGTTCGTTTCTACACCTACATCAGCACCATGATCCTCACCCTCGAGGCCGCCTCGGAGGCGGGCCTCGAGTACGTCGTGCTCGACCGTCCGAACCCTCTCGGCGGCGTGCTGGTGGACGGGCCGCTGGCGGCTCCACGCGAGGACGTACCGGAGAGTCTCGTCAACATGGCACCTGGACCGCTGGTGCACGGAATGACCGCCGGGGAGATGGCGCAGCTCGTGCACGCGCGCCGCGCTCCCGACGCTCGCCTCAGCGTCGTCGAAATGACCGGGTGGAGCCGCCACATGATCTGGTCGGACACCAACCGCCCGTGGGTCGCGCCATCGCCGAATCTACGCACCGCCGAAGCTGCTCTGGCCTACCCCGGAGTGGCGCTGTTCGAATCAACCAACATCTCAGAAGGCCGCGGGACCGAGGCACCGTTCCTGGTCTTCGGTGCGCCGTGGATCGGCGAGGACAACCACTTCCTGGGCTCAGCGCCGAGCGGCATACGGCTGGAACCAATCGAGTTCGAACCGGTCGGCTCACCCGCTGCTCCCCACCCCAAGTGGAACGGCGACCGCTGTCGCGGCTATCGCTTGCGCATCGAAGATGCGGACCTGTTGCGGCCGGCGGCCATGGGGGTCCAACTGTTGGCGCACTTTCAAACCGCACCGGAGTTCGAGTGGCGCCAGGGCGGCGACGCCTTGACCTGGCTCGTCGGCACGCCCGCGCTGATCGAGGCATTGCGTGCCGGTCGCCCCGCAGAGGGCATCATCTCGTCCTGGCAGCCAGGCCACGATTCGTGGCGTGAGGAACGAGAACCCTTTCTTCTCTATCGATGAGCCCTACCCATCGACCGATCCCACCGATAGCGCGGCGAAAGTGGCGAGTTCGAGGTCCGACTTGGCAAGCGCCTCGCGTACCTCGACCGAGCAGAGAATCTCGAGCTCACGCAGGCGATCGTCGGCGTAGGCACTGGTGTCGCGCAGCGCCTGGTCTGACTCGCCGGGGTGACACATCACTTCGGTCACCCCGCCGGAGGCCGCAGCAGTGAGAACGTCGAGCAGCACTTCGAGTTGCGCGTTGACACCATAGAAACGCTCTTCGAAGACGTCGGTAGTACGAACCCTGGTGCCAACAAGCCGAGGCGCTCCCCGTGGGTCGATGCGCCGAACGGGCAGGCCTTCATCCTCTGCGAGCTCGAGCACCACCGAACGAACCACCGGGTGACGGTGCGCATGGTGATGACTGTCGAGATGAGTTGGCGGGCGGCCCACCAGTCGCTCGAAGCGAGCGTACTGCGCCCGGACCTCGGCACGCACCTCGGCTTCCCGGAGGTCGCAGAAGGCGTCGGGCCGACGATGGAACCGACCATCAGCCGCCGTGAGCGACGGAAGTTCGGCGGGCGGTAGGAGTGGGATACCACCGCTCAGCTGGGTGTGGAGGCCAACCCCGAGACGAGGGAAACGCACCAGGGACATAGCAGCGCTCTCAGCCGACTCGGCATTGACCATCAGGGTCGCGCTACTCACGATGCCCTCTGCGTGCGCTCTGAAGATGCCCCGATCGACACACTCGGAACGACCGAGGTCGTCGGCATTGATGATCACTACCGGCGCCATGGGCTACTCGAGGCTGGCAAGGGCCAGGGTCACAGCGCCGGTAGCCGGTTCGTCTTCGAGACGAGACACTTCGGCGGCTGGCAGTTCGAGCTTCCTGGTCACTCTCTCGACCAGACTCGGGCAACCTTTGAACACGCCGCCGGCGAGAACCAGAGGATAAGACTCGGGCATCTCGAGCGGCGCTGCTGCGGCTTCGGCAGCCCGCGAGAGGTGGTGCGCCGCCTGTTCGAGTAGCGCCTCGGCCTCGGCGTCACCTTCGCCGGCGGCCTCTTCGACCAGCGGGGCAAGCTGTGCGACGCGATGGCGCGACTTACCTTGTTCGTAGAACCACTCCACCAGGTCACTGGGCTGGTCGATGTCGAGCCGTTTGCAAACCCGGCCGTAGACCGAGGTGGCCGGGCCACGTCCATCGGCGGCGCGGATTCCGAGGCGCACCGCGGCATGACCCAGCCAGTAGGCCGAGCCCTCGTCACCGAGCAGATAGCCCCATCCGCCCGAGCGCGCCGTGGTGCCGTCGGGCGCAACCGCGTAGGCAATCGAACCTGTACCGGCCACCACCACCACTCCAAGGGCCTCGTGTGCGCCCGCAACCAGAGCGATGTGTGCGTCGTGGACGATGGTGACATTCTCGCGCAAGCCGAGGCGCCGCAACATCGCGTGCAGAAGTTCGCGTTGACCCGGTCGGTCGACGCCTGCGATCCCGAGACAAACCGCCGTGATCGGTCCCTCAGGGCGCAGGTCTTCGAGCAGCTGGTAGACCACCTTCTCAACTGCCAACTCGCCGTGCACCAGCAGGTTCGCCCCTTCGCCGCGCGCGCGCGCCACCACGCGACCTGTCGCGTCTGCCAGGAGACCAACGGTCTTCGTACCGCCAGCGTCGAGGCCAACGACCAGGGGTTCGGATTGTTGGTTTTCGTCGTCGGAGGGACTCATCAGAGAAACCTCGAGGGTGCCGGTTGGCGCGCCCCCTCTTTCACGTTCTCGAACTTGTAGGGAACCACCCCATGGCGTGGCGCATCGCCTGAGCCGAATAAGAGCGACCTTATACGCATTCTGGCGCCCTCGGTTGCGACTTTCGACAGTTCGAATCGACCTGTTCGGCCGGCTTGCAACAAAGCTCCAAGGTGCTACGCTGAACCGGCTCACGCCCCGATTTCTTTACGCAGATGTGGACGAGACAGGGATGAACTGATCCCCGCCACGCCGCGACTCAGACGACGAGTCTAAGAAAGGACCGCCCCATGAAGCAGCTTCCCCTTTTCACCCTGCTGGCCCTCGTGGTCACTTTGCCCCTGGTTACCGCGCCGCTGGCCGCCCAGCAGCAGGTGGGCGGCATCTCCGGCGACGTCCTGGACCCGAACGGCGGCGCCATGCCTGGCGTCACGGTCGAAGCGTCCAGTGACTCACTACCGCGCGCACGCGCCACCATCTCCGATCAGAACGGCGTCTTCCGGCTGCCGGCTCTGCCGCCGGGTGACTACACCGTCACCTTCTCTCTCAGCGGTATGGAGACCGTCACCCAGGAGGTTGCGGTCCTTCTCCAGCAGACCACGCGCATCAACGCGGTCCTCCAGCCTGAGGGAATCTCGGAGCAAATCCAGGTCACCTCGACGTCGCTGATCGACGCCTCCTCGACCGAGCTCAAGAGCGCGATCTCAGAACAGGTCATCGATGCCGTACCCACCGGGCAGGAGTATCGCGACATCGTCAAGCTGATTCCGGGCGTCCAGTACACCGAGAACAGCGTGCGCGGTCCCTCCGCTGGTGGCAACGGTCAAGACAACGTCTACCAGTTCGACGGTGTGAACGTGACCCTGCCGCTCTTCGGCACGCTCTCGGCCGAGCCCTCGACGCATGACATCGAACAGGTCTCGATCGTCAAGGGTGGCGCCAAGGCGCTCGACTTCAACCGCTCCGGCGGTTTTACGATCAACACGCTGTCGAAGTCCGGCAAGTCGCAGTTCCACGGCCTGGCCAGCTACCAGGTCCAGACCGACGGCATGACCGGCTCGCGCGACGTCTCGAGCGCCTCTGAGTTCGACCGCGACCAGGACTGGGCAACCGCCTCGATCGCCGGCCCGATCGTCCAGGACAATCTCTTTTTCTACGCGTCCTACTACCGGCCGACGATCACCCGCGACAGCCGCTCGAACCTCTACGGGTCGGTTCCCGACGCTGAGAGTGTGCGCGACGAGTTGTTCGGCAAGCTGACCTTCACCCCCACTGACTCGCTGCTCATCAACGCAAGCTACCGCGATGGTGAGACTGACGGCCAGGGCGAAGGCGTCACCGCCGAAGACACGGCGGGCACCGTCTCATCGGGTAGCGACTCGGAGCTCAAGGTCGCCATTCTCGAAGCGTCCTACGTGATCAACGCCAACCATCTGGTCGACTTCAAGTACACCGACTACGACAACCCCACTTCGGGACGCCCCGACAACCTGCTCGGCTTCCAGATCGCCCTCGACGGCAGCGTCGGCCTCGATGTGGGCAACCTCGATCGCCAGGGGCGCTTCAACGTTCCGCAGCCGCGCACCGGAAACGACTTCTTCAACGCACCTCTCGGACCGATCATCGATCGCTACGGCTTCCTGGAGAATGGCGTTCGGGTCGGCGGCGGCACCGTCGGCGTTGGCAACACCATCAACGACCAGGACTTCTTCCGCGAGAGCTACCAGCTCGGCTGGGACTGGTTCATCGACGGCAACGTCGGCCATGAACTGCACTTCGGTTTCCAGAACTACGAAGACGGCGAAGACCTCGCCCGTACGTCGAACGGCTGGGGTCTCATCGACTACAGCGGCGGCCTGCGCACGCTCTCCGACGGCACACCGGTGATCTGGGAGGCACGTTTTCAACAGCAGAGCCTCAACGACCCGAACGACGCCGTGGCCAGCCGCATCATCTCCGAGGTCGAGTCGACAAACTTCGAGATCAACGACACCATCACCTTCGACAACTGGTCGGTGAACATTGGTGCCCTGTTCTCGAACGACGAGCTCTTCGGCCAGGGCCTTCGCCACAACAGCGCCAGCCCCTCGGGCTTCGAACTCGCGCCGGGCAACCGCTACAAAATGTACGAGGTTGAGTTCGAAGATCAGATCCAGCCGCGCATCGGCGTCGTGCGTAGCTTCGATGGCGGTAACACCACCGCCTACGCCAGCTACGCGCTCTATACGCCGGCGGCCAGTTCGCTGCCACGTGCAGCATCCTGGGACCGCAACCTGAGTCGAGAAATCCGCGCCTTCTTCGACGCCAACGGCACGCTGATCGGCCAGGAAGCCATTCGCTCCTCATCGGGCAAGTTCTTCCAGCCCAACCTCGACCCGCGGTCGATCGACGAGTACATCCTCGGCGGAACCCGCCGCTTCAGTCCTCGTCTGACGGCCCGGTCGCACTTCCGCTACCGCAAGGGTTCGAACTTCTGGGAAGATACGAACAACAACGCCCGCTCACGGTTCGAGCCGCCAGCCGGGATCCCGACCGAGGACTACATCCCGAACCTCAATGACTTCCGCTTCGCCCCGGATCCGTTCCGAATCGGAGGTAGCTCTTACGTCATCGCCGAACTCGACGGTGCGTTCACCAAGTACTACGAGGTCAGCACCGAGGCCGAGTGGCGCCTCGACAAGGCCTGGATCAAGGGTTCTTACGTCTGGTCGCACTACTACGGCAACTTCGATCAGGACAACACCACCACCGGGAACGATGGCAACATCTTCATTGGTTCGTCGTTCATCGCCGACGGCGCTGGCCGCCAGCTGTGGGACAACCGCTACGGCAACCTCAAGGGTGACCGTCGCAACCAGGTGAAGCTCTACGGCTTCTACGAACTGCCCTGGAACGCCACCGCCGGAGCCTTCGCGGTCTACCAGTCGGGCGAGCCCTGGGAGGCCTGGGATGTCGAGGTCTACCGGCACCTGACGGGAAGTTCGAGTGACACCAGCCGCTTCGCGGAACCGGCAGGCTCGAGAACGACGTCGTCGCACCATCAGCTGGATCTCAACTACACCCAGCACTTCAAGCTCGGCGGTCGCTACGACCTGCAGCTACGTGCCGATCTGTTCAACGCCTTCGACAGGCAGACCGGCTACAACATCCAGAACAAGGTCAATCAGGCCAACTTCGGAGAGCCGCGCAGTTTCTACCTACCGCGGCGCTTCCAGGTCGCCGTGCGCTTCGAGTTCTGATCGCGCGGGGGAACCGATAGGAATCCCAGAATCACCCCAGTCAATTGCCCGGGAAACGCCCGGGAATTGCCCGGGAAACGCCCGGGAGCTGCCCGGGCTTCGTGAAGTGAGCGCCACCCGAAGAGAACTGCTTGTCGGAGCCGCTGGTGCGGTTGTGGCGCGACCGCTGTTGGCGCGCTCGCCTGGCCGAGAGGAAGGTCCGCAGACTACGAACCGCCCGGCGATCATCAAACCGCGGCGTCTCGCACCGGGTGATCGCATCGGGATGATCAACCCGGCACGAGCCGCGTTCAAGGAAGAACCGGTTGAGATTCAGAAGGAGACCTTGGAGGCACTCGGTTTCGAACCGGTCACCGGGCCAAACTTCTTCGCCCGCCGTGGCTACCTCGCTGGAAGTGATGCCGAAAGAGCGGCCGACATCCACCACTTCTTCGCCGACCCCGGCATCCAGGGCATCTGGTCGATCGGTGGCTGGGGATCAGCTCGCCTGCTGCCGCTACTTGACTACGACCTGATCCGCCGCAATCCCAAGGCGTTGGTTGGCTTCAGCGATGTGACCTCGCTTCTCAATGCGATTCATCACGAAACAGGGCTGGTGACCTTCCATGGGCCCTACCCCTACGACCGCAAGAGCGCCACCTACCTCGAGCGGGTGCTGATCAAAGGCGAGACCGTTTCGTTCACGAATCCCTCTGACATTCTCGAGCGCGACATGGTGCAGCGCGAGAATCGCTTCGCCACCATTCGAGGCGGCAAAGCGAGGGGGCACCTGGTTGGCGGGAACCTGACGGTGCTCTCAGCAATCGTGGGGTCGCCCTACCTACCCGAGATGGAGGGCGCGATTCTTTTCCTCGAAGATGTCCGCGAAGCGGTCTATCGGGTCGATCGCATGATCACTCAGCTCGCCCTCGCCGGCGTGCTCAAGAAGCTCGCCGGTGTTGTCTTCGGTCGCTGCACGGACTGCGAGTCGGGCACGTCGTACGGCTCGTTGACCTTAGAAGAGGTCCTACGCGACCACTTTGAACCGCTCGGCGTTCCGGCCTTCCGGGGCGCCATGATCGGGCACATTCGCAGCCAGTTCGCCTTGCCAATTGGAACCGAGGTCGAGATCGACGCCGACGCGGGTTCGATTCGCATGCTCGAGCCAGCGGTCAGCTGACGGTCCCTCAGTGCGCCGCGGCGGTGCGGAGACCCGAGTAGCGTGGCTGGTCGATGGCAGTCTGGTTGGCGACAGACTGCCTCAGGTGCTCGGCGAGTCCGGGCGCATCGAGCCCGATCGAGCCGTCGCGAAGTCCGCGGGCCAAACGCCAACGGAGCGCCTCGAGATCCGCCTCGGAGTCGCCGAAGAAGGAGCGTAGGCGCTCGAGTTCCTGCGCCCGATGCAATGGCCCGACCTTCAGATCGCGCTCGACCACATCGAGTGAGTTCGCCGCCACCCGGGCGAGGAAGTTCATTCGTCCATGGGTGGCACTCATGACGTCCTGGCGCAAGAACTCGACGACGCTCACGACCAGTTCCTCGACCCTCGGCATGTCGAGGTCACCACTCGACTCCGGAGCCTCGATCAGAGTCACCGGCCCCGGGATCAAGAGATTGACGCAGTCGATCTGACACTCCGTCGTCCGCCGGCCGATCGCCGGCCGCTCGACGCTCTGGTCCGGGCCCGTGCGATAGTGCTCCGCCATTCCCAGACAGCCAACCGCCCACCAGAAGGACCCGAAAACCTCCCACCACTTGACGTGCTCGGGATCGACCGCGTCACCGGTCACCGCTTCGTAGCCGGCGTAGAAGTCCTCGCGGCGTCCGAAGCCGCCGACCGCCAGCTCGGTCTTGCCGAAGCGCCACGAGTTGGTGCACACCCAGCCCAGGTCGCGCATCGGGTCACCGATGTGGGCGATCTCCCAGTCGAGCACCGCAACGACGCCCTCGGGAGACACCATCACGTTGCCGTTGCGAAAGTCGTTGTGGACCAGCGTGCTTCGTGCGTCTGTCGGCAGGTTGGCAAGCAGCCACCGACCGGTGAAGTCGATCATCGGTTGCGGGGTGTCGAGCGCCTTGTAGCGATCCCAGGTCGAGTGCAGGTAGACCTCGGGGGTCATCGCAGAGAGCAGCGACCGCAGCCCCGTCGCGTCCAGGTCGATGGCGTGGATGCGCCCCAGAATCTCACCGAACTCACGGGCCAGCTTCGGACGCACGTCGGCCAGAGCTTCTGAACGCACGATGCGTGCACCAAGCGTTTCGCCCTCGAGCCATTCCATCAAGAAGCCGTCACCGAGACCATCGTCCGGCTCGAGGATGCGGTAGACCTCGGGCTCGGGGATTCCCGCGGCGCGCGCCGCCTGCATCAACAGCGCTTCGGTTCGAAGGCCGGGTGAGGAGCTCCCCTCGAAGGCACTGGTGGCCGAGTCGGTACCGCCGGCAGCCCGGCGCAGACACAACAGTCGCTCTTCTCCGCCGGCCCGAACCGCGACCCGGTAGGTCTCCTGGCTGGCACCGCCAGAAAGACGCTCCGCCTGCTGCAGCTCCTCGAAACCGTCGATGCAGTCGGCGAGAAGTTCCGCCAGCCGCTCGTCGAAGTCTGTCGAAGAATCCTTCTTCTGACCCCCCGCCGCCATCAGCGACTCGGGCGACTCTTCGGGGCGCTGTCGTCGGTTGTGACTCCCTTGGGTGCTCGCTGCTTCATGAAGCCAAACATGTAGCCGGCGACCCGGCGCATCTGGATTTCTTCGGCGCCTTCGGTGATGCGATAACGCCGATGGTGGCGGTAGATGTGCTCGAACTGGCGATGCCGTGAATAGCCCAGGCCGCCGTGCACCTGCATCGCGCGGTCAGCGGCTTCGCAGCACAGCCGATTCGACCAGTAGTTGCACATCGACACCTTGTCGGAGACCGCGAAGTTGCCCTTGGTGTCCATCATCCAGGCTGTCTTGTGAATCAGTGCCCGCAGCATCTCGCACTGAGTCTGCAACTCGACCAGCGGAAACTGAATTCCCTGATTGACCGCCAGCGCTTTCCCGAACGGCTTGCGCACCTGGGCGTAGGCGACCGCTTCGTTGACGCAGTACTGGGCCGCACCGAGGCTCGACGCCGCCTGGCGGATGCGATTCTCGTTGAAGAAGTGCTGCACGACCTGCAAGCCACGCCCTTCGCCGCCGAAGACCGTCGTGTCGTCGACGTAGACGTCGGTGAGTGAAACGCGCCCATGATCGGTAGGCATGTTGAAAGTCCAAAGCATTTCTTCGACCTTGAAGCCTTCGCTGTCGGTGGGCACCAGAAAACACGTGATGCCGTGGCCGTCGCCCGCCTTGCCACTGGTGCGCGCGAAGATCAAGTCATGCTTGGCCTTGTGGATTCCGGTGTTCCAGGTCTTGGCACCGTTGATACGCCAACCGTCACCATCTCGAACTGCAGTGGTGTCCATGTGGGTGGCGTCGGAACCGTGCTCTGGCTCCGTGATGCCAAAGGCAAACCCTTTGGTGCCCTCGAGCAGGCCTTCGACCCACTCCTCCTTCTGCGCGTCGGTGCCGTAGGCAAGCATCAGGAGCACGCCGACGTTGTTGCCTACGATCGAATGCTCGGTTTGCAGGTCGTTGTGTAGACCCAGACCCATCGCGGCGAAGTGCTCGCGGATGATAGCCATTCCAAGATTGGTGCCGTCTTTCCCGCCGTACGCAGACGGCAACGGGTAGCGATAGTGCCCTGCAGCGTCCGCCCGCCGCCGAGCCTCGTGCATGAGCGCTTCCCATTGATCGTTGGGAAGGCCACCACGGTCCCAGTCGGTGCGGGCGTCTTCACGGCGGTGATCGAAGAAGCGAATGTTGTCGTCTTGCTGTTCGAGGGGCTTGATCTCGCGCTCGATGAACTCGTCGAGCTCTTTTAGATAGGCGACCAGATCAGCCGGAATGTCGAAGTTCATCGATGTGCCTTTCGTGAGGGTTACGAACCCTACTGCGCCTTCGCCAGGCGATGGACGATGTCGTAGTGGAAACGAGTGAAGCGGTAGAGCTCCTCCTCGACGATGCGCTCCTGATCGGAATGCGCGCCGAACCCCTTCGGGCCGTCTTCGACGTCGCGCACCGGCCCGATGCCGTAGCACTGGATTCCCTTCGCACGCAGAAACGCCATATCGGTAGCACCGGTACTCATCGTTGGCAGGGTCACCACACCATAGTGATCGGTGACGACCTCCTCAATGACCTTGAAGGCCTCGGTATCGAGTCGAGCATCGCCCGAGCCCGGCCGTACGTTGCGCTTGCCGAGTGACACTTCGACGGCGTCATCATCGACGACACGACGGACTTCCTCGAGGAACTCTTGAATGTCCTCGTCCGGAAGGGCGCGGGTGTCGACCGAGGCGCGCGCTTCCGAAGGAATGACGTTGATCCGGTAGCCGCCGTCGATGATGTTGGGAGAGGTCGAGGTTCGAATCATCGAAGCGTAGAACGGCTCGTGGGTACGAAAATAGATGTCGACCTCATCGGCAGTCTCCGGGTCCTGAATCCTGCGGTAGCGCTCCGCCGCCTCAGGCGGGCTGATCGTCGCCAGGCGCTCGAAGTAGGCACTGGTGGTCTCGTTCAGGCGCACCGGCGAACGCCACTGGGCAATGCGCGTCACCGCACGCGAAAGGCGCACGACCGAGTTGGTCTCGAGTGGCACGGACCCGTGACCGGCAACACCGCGCGCTACCAACTCGATGCGATACGGAATCTTCTCGAGCGTTTGCACGCTCGCAAAGCGCACCTCACCGGCCTCGCGCCGCACACTGCCACCCTCGGCGATACAGAACTCCGACTCGATCGCATCAAAGTGCTCGTTGGCCATGAACTCGATCCCGACTTTGGTATTGCCCTCTTCGCCGCTCTCGGCCAAAAAGATCACGTCGCGGTCCAGCGGCACGCCCTGCCGCTTGAGCGTGAGCATGATCATGAGCGCCGCCGCGACATTGTCTTTGTCGTCGACCGTGCCGCGACCGTAAATGTAGCCGTCCTCGCGCGCAGCGCTGAACGGCGGGTGGATCCATTTGGCTGGATCGACGTTGACCGTGTCGGTGTGGGCCATGATGAGGAGCGGCTTCTTTTTGCCCGAGCCTTCGAGGCGCGCGACCAGGTTGGGGCGGTTCTCCTCGTTCCAGAAGATCTCGACCGGAATGCCCTCCGCCTCGAGAACCCGCTGGAGATACTCCACCACCGGCCGCTCGCCACCGGGCGGCTCGAGCGGCGGGTCGGTGGTGTCCATCTGGACGATGGCCTGGAAGTGCTCGAGAATCTCGGGCTCGAGCGCCGCCCAGTCCAGCGTTTGAGCAGCGCCGACGGAAAGGCCGGCCGACAGCGACAAGAGGCTCAGGATGGCGATCAGGACCCGAGAGAAGGAAGGAGGCTGTGTTGTCTGCATACCCCGAAGATAGACCATGCCCGCTATCAACTAGCCGTCGTGGCGACGGTCGAGGGTCGGCCAGCGCTCGAGATGAGGGCCTTTGCACACGCGCTGCGCGCGCCCGGCCACGCTGACTGCCAGCCGAAACGGGGACCCGGGCGGCAAAGCGTCGCCTCACTCGGACACCCCGCCGCCACCGCTGTTGAATGAAGCGCCGGCGCATCGTTGTGTGACATGCATGCGTTGCAATACACTTGAGCCATGGACATCACGATTCGAAACGTCGACCCGGAGACCTACCGCCGGATTAAAGCCCGCGCAGCCCTCGAGGGAAGGACGATTGGAGACCTGCTCAACGAAGCGATGCGCAGGCACCTCGAGCGATCGTCGAGTCACGGCGAGCTCGCCGCAATCACTGCGCGAGAGTCGCTCCGGAAACAACGTGTTCTGCGTGCTTGGAAAGAAGGCCAGAGTGATCCCGAGGTGCGTCGGTCGGCCCTGGAGTGGCTGGATCGACATCCATCGCACGTGCCCGAGATCAACGACCTCTGGCGAGACGCCCTCGAAGGGCACGGCCCACTCCAACGATGGCTCGACGGCGACGAGTCCGCCCTGGAAGCTGCCGGCCAGCCGGTGCGCGCTATCCTCGCCTCGCACCCCTTCGTAGCGTACCTGCGATGCTCTCTCCAGACGACGTCCGCCGCGTAGTCGAAGACGCTTCCCGACTCGCTCTGCGCGGCGAACTCGTCGTATTTGGCAGCGGAGCCTTCGCCTTCTGGCTGGAATCGGCACCCGCCACACGCGATGTCGACGTCTATTGCCTACCGGCAGAAAGGGGTGACGCCATCGAGGCGCTGATGGGTGAACTCTCCTGGTATCACGAGCGCACAGGTGCCTACGTCGAGGTGTGGTCGCCTGAGACATTTCGAACCAGCTGCGATTGGCGAACCCGGGCCAAGATCCTCCGCAGCGAGGCAACCCCTGAACTGGTTGTAACGGTGGCTCATCCCCACGACGTTGTCGTAGCGAAGCTGGAGCGCTGCGATGAGCGCGACAAACAGCAGATCAAGTCAGTCCTCGAAGAGCTCCCTCTGTCGCTAGGCGAACTGGACATTCTCCTCCAGTCGAGCGCCCACGAACGAGGTGAGGTCAACGACCCCGAGCGGGTCTCGCGGTTTCGTCATTGGGCTGCCTGGCTGAAAGACCTCGTCAAAGACAGTCTGTGCTGACCCCTGATCCGGGAGGACCCTGGTAACTGCGTTCCAGGCTCTCGGCAACAACGACACCGCTCGCTCCCCCGCCTGGGTCGATCAGCAGCTCGATCCCGATTCGATCGACGACAGCGTTGCCGAGAGCTGCATTGCCAACGCGGGGTATACGACTCTCTCCAAGGGCCCGCAAACGATCTGGCAGGAGCCTTTGGCGCCGGAGCCGGACGGGGACTTCTAGATGCTCCCGCTCATAGAAACGCTCATCGTGAGAACGACAATGTCAGTCCAAGGTGCCTCGGCTTTGGGGGTCGGAGCGACCATGCGGCCAGCGCTCGCCCGACGGTGCGTAGGGTAGTTCGTGCAGCGTCGTTCGAAGCTGAGAGGTTCGAGCTCAAACGGCGCCCCTGGTTCCTGACTCCAACAGGGATTCGCTCTCTGTAGAGTCGCGCAATGAGCATCACGACGAGAAGCGCGACCCCGGAGGACGAAGCGACCTGCATCGACCTCCTGTCTGAGCTCGAGGCGGCGACGGGTTCGGGCGATGGTCCCCGGAGAGAGGTGAGTACCGCATTTCGTGAACTCTTGACTCGCACACGCGGCGAGATCCACCTCGCCGAGGAAGCCACGTCTCGAGGCACCACCATCCTCGGCATGGCGACGGTGAGCTACAACGTCGCCCTGCGCTACAACGGCGAGTACTGCCAGCTCGAAGAGCTGATCGTGACGCCAGCCGCCCGCGGCAAGAGGGTAGGTGGCCTGCTCCTCGAGGCCGCCATCAACGGCGCCCGGCGCCGTGGTTGCTCCGAGATGGGGCTCTACCTTCTCGAGTCGACAGAGCACAACCGAACGTTCTACGAGAAGTACGGCTTCGAGCTCATCGGGAGCGAACTTCGCCAGAAGCTGGTGGACTGAGCGCCGCGGGAGCGGCCGCTTCCCGGGACTCGAGTATGTGCTCAGACCACGCTCACCACGGGGCCTCTGGGAGCAGCGCTTCCCTTCATCGTCGTCCCTCGAGAGCTCACGAGTTCGGCACTACGATCACTCCGCGCCGTCGGGTAGCGCGTCAATCTCGGCCGGCCTGTGCGCGGCTGCGAGTCGCCTCGATCCGACGGGCTGGGCTAGAGTGGCAGCAAGTCCGACAAAGTGAGGTTGCTGCGATGTCTCTTCTTCCGTGGAGAAAGTCTTGTCTCGCCGTGCTGACGGCGATTCTTCTGTTCCCGTTCGGGCCGGCGCTCGCCCAGAACGATGCCGACCGCCAGGCCGAAGAGGTCGATCCCAACCAGACGATGGATCCGAAGGCCTTCGAGGGCCTCGAGTTCAGCCACACCGGCTTCATGCGCGGTGGTCGGTCGACCGCCGTTTCCGGCATTCCCGACGACCCGCTGACCTACTTCGCCGGCTACACCGGAGGCGGAGTCTGGAAGACCAGCGACGCGGGGATCAGCTGGGAGAACATCTCTGACGGGCACTTCAATGTGGCGTCCATCGGCGACATCAAGATCGCACCTTCGGACCAGAACGTGATCTACGTCGGCACTGGCTCGGGCTGCCCGCGCGGCAACATCTCTATGGGCGACGGCATCTACAAGTCGACCGACGCGGGTAAGAGCTGGAGCCATGTCTTCCAGCCGGGCTTCGTGCAGATCCCCGAGATGGTGATCCACCCGCAGAACCCGGATCTCGTCTATGCGGCAGTGTTGGGCGACGTCTTCGGCCCCAACGAAGAGCGCGGCATCTACAAGACGACGGACGGAGGCGAAAGCTGGGAGAAGATCCTCTTCGTCTCGAACGAGACCGGCTTCAACGACATCGAGATGCATCCAAAGAACCCGCGCATCCTCTACGCTTCGGCGTGGAGCGTCTACCGCAAGCCGTGGACGATCCACTCGGGGAGTGAGGATGGCGGTATCTGGCGCAGCAAAGACGCCGGCGAGACCTGGGAGAAGGTCGAGGGTGGGTTGCCCAAGGGTGTTCTCGGCAAGATCGACGTCACCATTTCGCCGGCGAACCCCGACCGGATCTGGGCTCTGATCGAAGCGCCCATGCCACTCGGCGGGGTGTACCGTTCCGACGACGGCGGAGAGACCTGGCGCCCGATGTCCAAGGAACGCAAACTCCTGCAGCGCGCCTGGTACTACATCCACATCTTCGCCGACCCGAAGGACGAGAACACGGTGTACGCCATGAACACCGGCTTCTACAAGTCAATCGACGGCGGCAAGACGTTCTCCGAGTCCTTCAACCCGCGGCACGGCGACAACCACGACCTATGGATCAACCCCGACAACCCGCTGTACTCGGTGAGCGGCAACGATGGCGGCGTCAACGTGTCGCTCAACGGAGGAAAGACCTTCTCCGAGCAGATGAATCAGCCGACGGCCGAGTTCTACCGTGTCACCGTCGACGACGACTTCCCCTACAACGTTTATGGCGCCCAGCAGGACAACAGCACCGCAGCGATGAGAGCTGCGGCCGGAGGAGGCAGCTTCTTCGGGGGTGGCGGAGCCGACTTCTTCGAGGTCGGGGGCGGCGAAAGCGGGCACATCGCCGTCGACCCCCGCAACAACAAGGTGATCTATGCCGGCAGCTACGGCGGCGCCATCACCCGGATGGACCGAGAGAGCGGCGTGACCCGAAGTGTGCGCGCCTACGAGGACTCGCCCACCGGCCAGCAGGCTGCGGACTTGAAGTATCGCTTCCAGTGGAACGCGCCGATCCGGATCTCGCCACACGACCCCGACGTCGTGTACCACACGTCTCAATACGTACACCGCACCAGGAACGCCGGCATCGACTGGGAAGTGATTTCTCCCGACCTGACGACCAACAACGGCGAATACCAGCTCTACTCAGGTTCGACCGGAATCACGCAAGACAACACCGGAGTCGAGGTCTACACGACGATCTTCGCCTTCGAAGAGTCTGCACTGACTGCGGGCCTGCTCTGGGCCGGCTCGGATGACGGCCGGGTTCACATCTCGCAGGACAACGGCGAGAGCTGGCAAGACATCACGCCAGCGAACATCCCGGAAGGCGGGACGGTCAACATGATCGACGTCTCCGCCCACGATCCTGGGCGCGCCCACCTGGCGGTCTACAAGTACCGCGAGCAGGACTATCGCCCCTACATCTTCCAGACGAATGACTACGGCGAGAGCTGGAAGCTGCTCACCGATGGCACCAACGGCATCCCCGAAAACCACTTCGTGCGCGTGGTGCGCGAGAACCCAGAACGCCGGGGCATGCTCTTCGCCGGCACCGAGTTCGGGATGTGGGTCTCGTTCGATGACGGAGAACACTGGCAGTCTTTTCAGCTCAACCTGCCGGTGGTTCCGGTGACCGACATGGTGATCAAAGACAACGACCTGGTCCTCGCAACCCAGGGCCGCGCCTTCTACGTGCTCGACGACTTCTCGGTGCTGTCGCAGCTGACCCCCGAGATTCTCGAGGCTCCGATTGCCCTCTTGGATCCTCTAGATGGAACGCAAGGGGCTGGCAGCACACAGATCGCCTTTGTCGTCAACGAGATCTCTCGCGATCCGATCAAGATGGTTATCACCGACCCTGAAGGCGAGGTCTTCCTGGACAAGGAGGGGTTCGTGACCGAGGGCGACGGCGGGGAGGAGAACATTCGCATTCCTTCCTTTGTGCCGGAAGAGATGAAGGAGCAGTTCATCGAGGCTGTAAAGCGCGGCGACACGATCGGCGGCTTCGACCTGTCGGTCTTCCTTGGCAGCGAGGACCAGCTCACCGTCAAGCCGGGCCTCAACCGTACCCCCTTCACCGCTCGGTGGCCGGCTCCCTACGAGGTGCCAGAAGGTACGGTGCAGTGGTCGTTCGGAGGAGGCGCCGGGCCGGCGGCGATCCCAGGGACCTACACGGTGACGATGTCGATGGGCGACTGGTCAGAGACCAAGACCTTCGAGTGGCACCCTCATCCCCGTTGGGAGGCCACCGACGCGCAGTACAGTGAGCAGCTTCGTCTCGCCAAGGAGATCGGAGCCGCCGGAAAGCTGCTCTACGAAGAACTGGCCCAGCTGCGCTCAGTCAAGAGTCAGGCAAGCGCGATCGGCAAGCAGCTCGCCGACAACGGATACGGCGACGAGCCCCAGACTGCAGCCGCGGAGCTCAACAAGAAGCTCGAGGAGATCGAGGGAGAACTCACTCAGCTCAAGGGCGAGAGCAGTCAAGACTCGTTGAATTTCCCGGGTCGCCTCGACCAGCAGGTCAACGGACTCTACGGCGGCATCGTGGGCAGTCCGCCACCGGTCGGCTCGGGAATCACCGAGCGCTGGGCCGATCTGGAACCGACGCTGAAGCCGCTATTCGACAGGATCCACGAGATCTACGACAGCGATCTGGTGGCATTCAACGAGATGGTGGCGGCGAACGGGCAGCGGGTCTTGCTGAAGAACCCAGAGCCGGTCGAGGTGTCGGTAGAAGCCGAGTAGCCTCGTGAGAGGCGTCGGGAGCTTTCCCGAACGCCCAGGGGACCTCCGCTGACCACGCCAACGTGTCGCCTGCTTCGAAGCCGTCGGGAAAACCACATCGCGGTCGTCGTCCAGAATCAGGCCGCGAGGTCTCGGGGTTGTAAGCGCCCTCGTCCGTGGAGCGCGTGTTCGAGCACATCGAGCACGTCGACGCATCGAGGTAGACACCACGCCACCTGGCCACCACGCCACCTGGCGACGGAACACCGAACCTTCACGGTTTCTTTACGAGGTCTTCATAAAGAAGCGCCAGTCTTCTTCACATACCCGTGGGAGCGGTGCTCCCCACTTCTTCTCCTCTAGCTTGACAACAGGAACAGACGGCATGAACACCCTCAGCCAGGAGCCTTGCTCCCACCAAAGACGACGGCTCGGTCGCTCGCTTTCCGCATTCTTGCTCGCACCCTGCGCAGTCCTCGGTCTCGCGACCTTGCCCGTGATGGCACACGAGGATGGCCCGAAGGCGTACTGGAAGAACGGCACGCGCATCGAGGCCGCTGACGGCTCCTACGCAATCAAGATCGGTGGTCGCATCCAGGCCGACTTCTCAGCGGTCTCGGCCGATGACGAACTCGACCAACTCTTCGACTTCGAGGGTGGCTCCGAGTTCCGCCGCGCGCGCCTATTCGTCGAAGGAACTGTCTACAAGCGCTTCGAATTCAAGGCGCAGTACGACTTCGCCGGAGGCAGCTCCGACTTCAAGGACGTCTACGTCGGCATCAAGGGCATTCCAACTCTCGGCGGTATCCGCGTCGGTCACTTCAAGGAACCATTCGGCTTCGAAGAGCTGACCAGCTCGAAGTACATGCCGTTCGTCGAACGCTCCTTGAACAGCACGACCTTCGCGCCCTCGCGCAACATGGGCGTGCAGGCAAAGAACACCGCGGCCGACGGTCGCATGACATGGGCCTTCGGTCTGTTCCAGGACATGGACAACTTCGGCGAGTCGCGCGGTGACGAGGTCAACGCGACCGCACGCCTCACGGGGCTACCGGTCTACCAGAACGACGGCGAGCACCTCCTCCATCTCGGCCTCGGCCTCTCACACCGCGGGCCGGTCGACGACGCCCAGCGCTACCGCACGCGTCCCGAGGCGCATCTCGCTCCGCGCCTCGTCGACACCGGCTCCTTCAGCGCCGACGCCGTCGATCTGATCGATCTCGAATTGGTCGCAGTGCAAGGTCCGTTCTGGGCCCAGGGCTCGTACACCCAGGCCGACGCCGACGTCATCGGCTCGGGCAGCGCGACCCTCTCGGGCTGGAACGTCCAGGCGGGCTGGTTCTTCACCGGCGAAACCAAGGCCTACAAGACCTCCTCTGGGGCTTTCGATCGCCAGAAGCCGGCTTCCGACTTCCTGAAGGACGGCGGTCCGGGCGCCTGGGAGATCGCGGTGCGGTACTCCACGATCGACCTCAACGACGGTCCGATCACGGGCGGCGAGCAGGACGGCTTGACCTTCGCGCTCAACTGGTACATGAACCCTGCCTTCCGAACCCAGCTGAACTACGTCAAGGCCGATCTCGACGGCGTCGGCGAAGTCGACTATGCGCTGCTCCGTTTTGCGATGGATTTCTAGAAGCTTCACGCCACCTTCACGGCAACTTCGTAACTTCACTGACCAGACCCAAAAACCGGCTCTACGAGCCTGACCGAACAGCGCCGCCGCCCAGCCGGAGGGCGCAGGAGATCTCAAAATGAACCCTCAGAATGCCAGGCGGCTGCTCAGCCTCTTCTCCATCGTGGCGCTCGCCACCTTCACCCTCGTGGCCTGCGACAACGATGCCGGCGCCGACCGCACCGGTGAGGCTGCGGCCGGAGACCAGCTCGAAGGCACCGTCTCGATCGACGGCTCGAGCACCGTCTTCCCCATCACCGAGGCGGTCGCGGAAGAGTTCCGCAACGTCGAGCCTAGAGTCCGCGTCACGGTCGGCGTCTCGGGAACCGGCGGCGGCTTCAAGAAGTTCGCCGCGGGTGAGACCGACATCAACGACGCCTCCCGCGCCATCAAGGAAAGCGAGCGCAGCGCCGCTGCCGAAGGCGCCATCGAGTACATCGAACTGCCGATCGCCTACGACGGCATCTCACTCGTCATCCACCCGGAGAACGACTGGGTAGACCACCTGACCGTCGACGAGGTCCACCGCATCTGGATGCCGGACTCCGAAGTCACCACCTGGGCAGACGTGCGCGCCGGCTGGCCGGCCGAGCCCATCACGCTCTTCGGACCGGGTCCCGACAGCGGCACCTTCGACTACTTCACCGATGCGATCAATGGCGACGAGGGCGCCATCCGACCAGACTTCACTGCCAGTGAGGACGACAACGTCATCGTTGCAGGTGTATCAGGAGATCCCCATGCCCTGGGCTTCTTCGGTTTCGCCTACTACGCGGAGAACAAGGACAAGCTCCGCGTCGTCCCGGTCGACAATGGCGCAGGGGCGGTCGAGCCCTCGAACGAGACCATCAACAACGGGTCATACGCGCCGCTGTCGCGCCCGATCTTCATCTACGTGTCGCCGGCAGCTGCCGAACGGCCCGAGGTCGACGCCTTCGTCGACTTCTACCTCGACAATGTTGCCGCCCTCGCTCCTGAGGTTGGCTACGTGGCGCTGCCAGACGCCCTGATGGCAGCCGCCAAGGCCCGCTACGAAGGACGGGTGGCCGGTAGCGTCTTCCCAAACGCTCCCGAGGACGCAACGCTCCTCGAGCTCTTCCAGTAGAGGCCCTTCCCTTTCCCCCCCGGAAGACTGCCTCCCGCAGAGCTGTGCGGCACCGCAAGGTGCCGTACAGCTGTCCTTCCGGACCACACTCTCTAGCGACGAGACTCGATGGCGCCTTCCGTCCCAACCAACGCTGAACGCTCCGCAAGCGCCACGCATGCGGCTCGTGGGGTCATCAGGAGCCGTGGCGAACGGCTGCGTGCACGGTGGCCCGAGGAACTCATCCGGTTCTTCCTGATCGCCTGCGCCTTCGTCTCGATCGCCACGACTTTCGGCATCGTCCTCGTCCTGGCGAGGGAGTCGGCCGGCTTCTTCCAGGAGGTGCCGCTCACCGACTTCCTCTTCGGCACCCGCTGGACCCCGCTGATCGAGCCACGTGCGTTCGGCATCCTGCCGCTGCTCGCCGGCACCATGATGATCGTGCTCGGTTCTTCGCTGGTGGCTCTGCCCATCGGGCTCCTGTCGGCGATCTACCTCGCCGAGTACGCATCCGACCGGGTGCGAAACATCTTCAAGCCGGTGCTCGAGGTCCTCGCGGGCATTCCGACCGTGGTCTACGGCTACTTTGCGCTCACCTTCGTCACACCGGTCATCCGCCGCGTCCTCCCCGACACCCAGATCTTCAACGCGGCAAGTGCTTCGATCGTCGTCGGCATCATGATCCTGCCGATGGTCGCCTCGCTCTGCGACGACGCCCTGCGCGCCGTGCCCGATCACCTGAGACACGCCGCCACCGCTCTCGGCGCAACGCGCATGGAGGTCTCCCTGCGCGTGGTCACTCCGGCCGCACTCTCCGGTGTCCTGGCCAGCTTCGTGCTGGCGGTTTCACGCGCCATCGGCGAAACCATGGCCGTGACGATCGCGGCGGGAGCGACCCCCAGCCTCGATTTCGATTATCTCGAAAGCATCCAGACGATGACCGCGTACATCGTCCAGGTCAGCCTCGGCGACACTCCGGCAGGCACCATCGAGTACCAGACGATTTTCGCGGTCGGCGCCCTGCTCTTCCTGATCACCCTCGGCATGAACCTGATCGCCGACCGCGTTCTGCGCCGCTTCCGTGAGGTCTACGACTGATGGCCCGCCCCGTCGTGCGCATGACCGGAGCCACCCCGGTCGCCAGCCTCGCTCCGGGGCCGGGACTCGCCTGGCGACGCCGCAAGGCCGCCTTCTTCCGTGGCCTCTGCGCCTCGATGCTTCTGGTCGGCATCGTCTTCCTCGCCCTCCTGCTCTGGCAGGTGCTACGCCAGGGACTGCCGTGGCTCGATCTCCAGTTCCTGCAGAGCTTCCCGTCGCGCTTCCCAGAGAAGGCCGGCATCAAGTCAGCGCTCTGGGGAAGCATCTGGATGATCAGCCTCACCATCCTGATATCAGTGCCGGTTGGGGTCGGTGCGGCTCTGTATCTCGAGGAGTTCGCCAAGCAGGGTCGCTGGTCGACGTTCGTCCAGATCAACATTGCCAACCTCGCCGGCGTGCCATCGATCGTCTACGGCATCCTCGGCCTGGTGATCTTCGTACGCTTCTTCGCCCTCGGGCGCAGCGTGCTGGCCGGTGCACTGACCATGAGCCTACTCATCCTCCCGGTGATCATCATCGCGGCACGCGAAGCGATCCGCGCCGTACCCCCCTCGATTCGACACGCCGCTCTGGCGTTGGGCGCAACCCGCTGGCAGGCCGTGCGCCACCACGTCCTCCCTGCCGCCGTTCCTGGCATCCTCACAGGAGTCATCCTCGCGATTTCGCGAGCGATCGGTGAGACCGCCCCCCTGATCATGATGGGCGCGCTGACCTATGTTGCCTTCGTGCCCGAGAGCCCGATGGACGCCTTCACCGCCCTGCCGATCCAGGTCTACAACTGGACCGCACGTCCACAGGCCGACTTCCACGACGTCGCCGCTGCGGGAATCATCGTTCTGCTCGTGGTGCTCTTCACCATGAATGCCGTGGCGGTCTTCCTTCGGCAGCGGGCCAGCCGCTGAAGGTCTTGCAACCCCTTGAATTCACTTCCGCCCCGAGCCCGTCCTCCCGGAGAAGCCCCAAGTCCATGTCAGACTCCATCCCGATGACCGATCGATCCCAGGAAGGCACGCCACAAGGCCCCGCGCAGAAGAGGCCAGGTTCGTCTCTAGGCAGCACCGCGGTCGAGAGCGGATCTCCCGTCCCCGACGCTTCGAGCCTCCCCACCGCGCTCGAGGTCCGTTCGCTGACCATCGCCTATGGCGACAACGTGGCGGTCGATTCGATCGATCTAGCGATCCCACAGAACCACGTCACCTCGATCATTGGTCCGTCGGGCTGCGGCAAGAGCACGCTGCTGCGTTCGCTCAATCGGATGAATGACCTCATTCCCACGGTCAACATCGAGGGCAGCATCCTCTACCACGGGCTCGACCTCTACGCTCCCGAGGTCGATCCGGTAGAAGTCCGACGTCGCATCGGCATGGTCTTCCAGAAGCCCAACCCATTTCCGAAGTCGATCTACAACAACGTCGCCTGGGGGCCACGCATCAACAAGATCCGCGGCGACCTGGACGCACTCGTCGAAGACTGCCTGCGCAAGGCTGCGCTCTGGGACGAGGTCAAGGATCGGCTCAACGAGTCAGCTACCGGACTCTCGGGCGGCCAGCAGCAGCGGCTGTGCATCGCGCGCACCCTGGCGATGTCGCCAGAGATCATCCTGATGGACGAACCATGCTCCGCGCTCGACCCGGTCTCGACCGCGCGCATCGAGGACCTCCTCGACGAGCTCAAGGCCGAGTACACCATCGCGATCGTCACGCACAACATGCAGCAGGCCGCAAGAGCCTCCGAGTTCACCGCCTTCTTGGAGGCGGGCAAACTCATCGAATTCGGACCCACCGACCTCCTCTTCACCAACCCGAAGCATCAGCGGACCGAGGACTATGTCACCGGCCGCTTCGGCTGACCTGCTCACGAGGATTCATCCTGTGCGACGCCACCTCGACCGCGACCTCGACCAGATCCGGACCTCGATTCTCGAACTCGGAGTGATGGTTGAGCAGGCCACCCACACCGCTGTGCGCTCGCTGGTCGAGGGCAAGGTTGCGCTCGCCCGTGACGTCATCGAGGGTGATCGCCGCATCGACGCTCGCGAAATCGAAGTCGAGGAAGAGTGCCTCAAGACCCTCGCTCTCCATCAGCCGGTGGCAGGCGACCTCCGTCTCGTCATCGCCATCCTCAAGGTGAACAACGACCTCGAGCGGGTCGGCGACCTGGCGCGGAACATCGCGGAACGTGCCATCGAGCTCACTCCAGCGCGCTCGGTCATCCTGCCGGATCAGGTCATCGAGATGGCGGAACGCTCCCGCACCATGCTGCGGGAGGCGCTCCAGTCGATCATGCGCGCCGACGCCAGCCTGGCGCGCAAAGTCCTTCGCGACGACGAGGACGTCGACAACCTCCATCGTGAAATGTACGGGCTGACCACCCGGGCGATCGTCGAGAAGCCGGAGGACGGCGAACAGGCGATGCGGCTGCTCTCGGTGTCACGATGTCTCGAGCGCATCGCGGATCTCGCCACCAACATGGCCGAGGACGTTGTCTTCCTGGTCGACGGCGAAGTCATCCGCCATCAGGAGAAGCTGGCCATGAAGAAGGACTGAGCGAAACACCGACGACCCGAAATCGAGGACTTTCGGCCGATCTTGACATCTGCCTTACATCGCTTTCGTAGGCTTCGAACGTTGCTGTCCCACCGGAACGATCGGAGGGCGAGAAGCCCACGAGCATCAGAGAGCCCGAGAAAAGCCGAAAGCAGACCATGAGCGTCACCGCACGTGAGCAAGCCGTCATGACCGCCCACCGCATCGTCATCATCGAGGACGAAGCAGACATCCTGGAGGTGCTGCGCTACAACTTCGCCCGCGAGGGATACGAAGTCTCGACCGCGACCAACGGAATGGAGGGAATCAACGCGGTCCGTGCTGCGCTTCCAGACCTCGTCCTGCTGGATCTCCTGCTCCCAGGCCTCGACGGCATCGAGGTCTGCCGCCGCCTGAAGAACCAGTCGACGACCAGGGACATCCCGATCATCATGATCACGGCCAAAGGAGAAGAGAGCGACATCGTCCTCGGTCTCGGCATGGGAGCCGACGACTACATCACCAAGCCTTTCTCGCCGCGCGAGGTCCTTGCACGAGCCGGGGCTGTCCTCCGCCGCAGTACAGCCGGGACCGCCAGCGACGAGGAGCGCCCCTACCACTTCGGCCGGGTGACCGTCGACACTGCTCGCCACCAGGTGCTCATCGACGGCGAGGAGCAACGCTTCACGGCGACAGAGTTCCGCCTGCTCTCCTTCCTCGCTCGCAACCCGCAGCGTGTGTTCACTCGCGAACAGCTGATCGATCGCGTGATCGGCGATGGCGCCGTGGTCATCGACCGCAACATCGACGTCCACGTCCGCTCGGTACGCAAAAAGCTCGGCAACGAACGGGGCCTGATCGAGACGATCCGCGGCGTAGGCTACCGCCTGGCCCCTCGGAGCGACTGAAGAAGGCGACAGAAGGTGACAGAGGGTGGCCGGCGCCTCCTCGAAGCCAAACCCACGATTCGCTCCGTGAAAGACTCCGCCTACCGTGGTTAGAGGCAAGATCGTTCGGGCTCTCGTGCTCGCCTTCCTGGTCGCGAGCCTGCTGGTCTCGCTGCCGGCCGCCGTGGGCGTCGGCCATCTGCTCTCCGAGCAGCGCATCGCGGAAGCCGAACGCTTGCTCGAGCGTTCGGCAGGCCTCCTGGCGCGAACCGTGGCGCGGAGCCTCGAGATCGATGAACGGGCGGAGCGCTCCGGACCGCTCCTCCGCCGGCTTTCGCAGGAGACTCTCCTCGAGATGGCGCTCTTCGACGCGGAAGGACGGATCGTCGCGGCCTCGAACGCCGAAGCGCTCCCCGAACTGGACCTCTCCCGCTTCCCAATCGGTGAACCATCTCAGACGGTCGCGGCCGATGCCCTCCGTGGCCGCCGAGAACATCTCGCCGTCGTGGTTCCGCTACGACGCCCGGCGCCCGGGAACCGCGGGCCGACCCTGCCATACAACCTCCTCGTCTCCGAGTCCTTCGGCTCCCTTCGAGCGGCGATCAACACGGCACGGATCATCATCTTGCTAGGAAGCCTGCTCTCGGCGCTGATGGCGGTCGCCGTCTCTTTCCTGCTCGCGGACCGCATCACCGTTCCGGTATTCACCGAGCTTCGCCGCCTCGAGAGCATGCGGCGCGACTTCGTGGCCAACGTCTCACACGAACTCAAGACACCGTTGACCGCTTCGCAGGGAATGGTCGAGACTCTGATCGACGACCCGGAGATGGAGCCCAACACCAGACGACTCTTCCTCTTCAAGATCCGCGATCAGACCACCCGGCTAGGCGCACTGGTCGACGACCTCCTCACCCTTTCGCGCATCGAGCGCGCTGGCGAGGCGCTCGACGTACAACCCATCGATCTCGGTGACGTCATCCAGCGAGCCATTGCCTCGAGGCGTCATCAAGCCAGCAACGCAGGGGTCACGATCGCCACCAAGCTCCAGGGCGAATGCATCGAGCTCGAAGCCGACCCCGCGGCCCTCGAGATCGCCATCGTCAACCTGCTCGACAACGGCATCAAGTACGCCGGAGAGGGCGAGAGGGTGGAGATCCGGGCGCGGCGCGACGGGCGCCTGGTGGTCGTCTCAGTTGAAGACAGCGGCCCTGGAATCGACGCCGTGCACCTCGATCGCATCTTCGAACGCTTCTATCGCGTCGACGCCGGCCGTTCGCGTGCCGTCGGGGGGACGGGGCTCGGCCTCGCCATCGTCAAGCACGTCGCACTGGCCCACGGCGGCGAGGTCACGGTCGAGAGCGAACCCGAGCATGGCACCTGCTTTCGGCTTTCGATCCCGGTCGTGTTCTCGGCAACGCAAGCCCGTTGACCGGCCGGCGTTTCACGAAGGCCCGCCGCGCTCCCTTCTCGATGCGAAGAAAAGAAGGCCTCGGAAGGGCACTTCCGAGGCCTCGTATTGGAACCGACGTGGGGTCGTGCTCACAGGGAGCGAACACAGCTGAGGACGCCGCCGATCCCTGACCTGTAACGCCCGGCGGTGAAACCGGAAGGACAGTCTGCAAGCCATGACCCTTCTTCCGGAGACTCCGAGAATGAGCAGTACAACCACCGGCGGCTTCTGGAACACCGTGAGTGGCTGGTTTCAAAACGACCCGCCATCCTCTGATTTCGACGCTGGCCAAACCACGCCGCAGCAGGCAGGGCCGTGGCTACCCGGCGACAGCTACGAGGGCTCCGACGACTTCTCCGTGCCGTGGGCGCTCGATGCGCCCGAAACTGCGCCGTCACGCGACATCGAAAAGCAGAACGGCCTCTCCTTCGGCGATTGGCTGGGTGAAGCGCAACGGACCGTCGCCGATGGATTCGACTCGGCGCTTGAAAGCACAGCCAACTTCGCCATCGAACACGGGTTCGACGATCTGGTTGAGGGCTGGAACGAGCGCCTGACCAGTGCGCGCGACGAGACCGTCGCGGCGCTAGATCGAGTGGGCAGCGCCATCGAGGGCGCCTTCGACAAGGTCACCGAGCGCGCCGCCGAAGAAATCCTCGACGCCGAGGATGCTGCGATCCGCAGCGGCGAGTGGATTGAAGAGAAGGTCACAACCATGACCGATACGGCGCTCGACACTATCGACGACCTCACACGCCCCGTCGCTGAGGTGATCGCTGGCCGCGAATACATTCAGGAGGCAATGGCGAACACCGCTCACACCTTCGTCTCGATCGGCTTCGAAGTCGGCGTCGCCACCGCAAAGGTTGGCGAGTCGCTCTGGGAACACCGCGACGAGATCTGGAACGAAGGCGTCAGCACGGGAGTCGAGCGCCTCGAAGACGGCTTCGACAGCACGGCTCCAGGCAAGATGTTCTCCGCCGCCATGGAAGCCGGCGCCTGGACCGAGAACCTGGAAGGCACCATCGACTTCTGGGCAGACAAAGGTCGCGACCTGGCGCGCGAGAAAGGCACCGAAGCCTGGCGCGAGCACGACGGGGAGTGGATCTCGAACGCGAGCGAAGCCGCAGCCGACCACTTCGGCGACGTCGCACGTTCCGGCAGCTACCCGGGATGGCTCGCAGACCAGACCCGCGACTTTGCCAGCCGAATGGACGGACACATCGAGAAGATCGAGGAGGTCTTCTGGGAAGTCGACCACCGCATCGAAGCGCTCGAGCAGGAGGCCCGAGAGTGGCAGGTTGAGAACCCCGAGAACAGCTGGCGGGAATCCCTGGCGCTTGCGGCCTTCGGCGACGAGCACTACGAGCTCCTGGAGGTTCAAGGCGACCTGACCGACCCGAACCCCTCCATCTTCGTCAACGGAATCTGGAACAACGAGGGCCAGGCCACCGCTAACGCGAACACCGTCTACCGCGCTACAGGAGAGAACGTGCTGCCGTTCCACAACCCGACCGATGAGAGCAACAAGGTCATCGACCCGTTCTCCACGCAGTTCAACAACAAGCCCGACCTTCTGGATCGCTCCACGGAAGGGCTGGTCCTCCAGATCCGTCAGCAACTGGCAGAAAACCCCGGCGAGACGGTGCGGCTTCACCTGCACAGCCAGGGTGCCGCCCTGGGGTCGGCAGCGCTCTCCTATCTCTCAGTGGAAGAACGAGCGCGCATCGACGTCGTCTCCTACGGGGGTGCCGCCTACGCCTATCCACCGGGCCTTCGTTCGCTCGACGCTATAGTCAACGTCCGCGACACCGTGCCCAATCTGGTCGGCGCGGGATTCCCGGGGATGGCACAACTCGGGAACTACAAGCGCAATGGCTACTCGATTCGCTATATCGACTCAGGTGACGACGGCAACTGGGGAACGACCCACGGCATGGAGACCTATCTCAGCGCACTAGAGAACGGCGCAACGCAAACGCGCTGGGGTGCCAGCCTGAAACGACTGTTGAGGCGCGGTGATGAGTCGACACGTTGACGCGAGCGCCAGCTGTTCGCGCAGCATCGGGCGCCTTGTTCTCGTTTCAGTTTTGTTGGCATTGCTGGCGGGCGGCTGCTTCCGAGAACGTCGCCGACCGCCGGCTCCACCGGAGATCCAGGGCGAGACCGTACGCAAGAACATCATCGATGCAACCCAGGCTCCGGAGTACTCGTGGCTCGCGGCGCAATGCCTCGAAACAACCACCTGGATCTACGGGGCAGAGAGCAACGATCTGCTTCCCAACGAACAGAACCCGGGCTCGAAGTCCTCGATGATGGGTCTCTACCGCGGTGTCCTCAAAGCCGCTGAGCTCGGTGGCGGCACACCAAGCCATCCCAGCGAGTACTTCTATGGCCTGAAGATCGACTCGTTCCAAGAACCGACCACCGACCCATTCAAGGGACGTCTGGTCCTCCTGATGCCTCCAGGAACGCAGTTCGAAGTCTCGACGATCTATATCGAAGACGAATGGCACGCCGCCCCTTTCCTCTACCCGATTGCCGACCTGGTCGACGACCGGGAGCAACCGTTCCGGGCGTACGTCGGGCGCCTCCTGACGCTCGACGCAAGGAATGTCGTCAAAGCCCACACCTACGGCGACCGGGTCCGCGCAGGCGAAAGCCCGTTCGACGAGGACGTGCTCCGCTTCTGCGACGCTGCTTCTTCAGACGAACCCTCAGCCGAAGCCTCAGCTACCGAACCCTGATCTCGCCCACCCGCTCGAGGCTTCGAGGGTGCGGGAATCCGCACCGCCCTACCTGACGCTAGGCCAAAAACGCACTTTTGACTAGGTCATCGTCAATTTTCCGCGTAAAATGACGGCGTCATGGTCAAAAATGACAAATCAGCCTACCCTCGCATCCTCGAACGCCCGCCAGGAAGCTTCTTCCTGCTCGGCCCCCGAGGTGTCGGCAAAAGCACCTGGGTCCGTCAGCTAGACAAAGCCCATCGGTTCGACCTGCTCAACGAAGGGCTCTACCAGGAGCTTCTGGCCAACCCGTCGCTGCTCGCCGAAGAAGTCAACACTCTCGACTCGGGTTCATGGGTCGTGGTCGATGAGGTCCAGCGCATCCCCGGGCTCTTGAACGAAGTCCATCGGCTGATCGAGGAGCGCGGGCTTCGATTCGCCCTGCTCGGGTCGAGCGCGCGCAAGCTCAAGACCGCGGGGACCAACCTGCTGGCGGGCCGAGCAGTGCGCAAACTCATGTTCCCCTTCGTACCAGAAGAACTCGGTGACGACTTCCATCTCGACGACGCACTACGCTACGGCTCCATCGCCGTCATCTCAGAAGCGCCCGATCGTGCAGAGGCGCTCGAGGCCTACGTACAGATGTACCTGAAAGAAGAGATTCGTGCCGAAGCCCTGGTGCGAAACCTGCCAGCATTCGCACGATTCCTCCCCGTTGCCGGCCTCTTCCACGGCCAAGCAATCAACGTTTCCGCCATCGCACGTGACGCCGGAACTGCGCGCAGCACCGTGAACGGGTACCTGGAGATCCTCGAAGACACCCTCTTGACCACCACCGTCCCAGGCTTCGACTCGAAGCTTCGAACCCGGGAGCGAAAGCACCCCAAGCTCTACTGGGTCGACCCCGGCCTGGCGCGCCAGGTCCAGAAGAGGCGCGGCCCTCTTTCACATGAAGAGCGAGGTCCACTTCTGGAGGGCTACGTCCTCGGCCTTCTCAGAGCCCACGCCGAAGTCTCTGACCTATACGACGACGTCTACTACTGGGCGCCCGCAAGAGCGAAGACCCTCGAGGTCGACTTCCTGCTGGAACGCCAGGGGCGGCACATCGCCATCGAAGTGAAGGCACAACCGCGATACAACACCGCAATGTTGAAAGGCCTACGCGCCCTTTCCGAACTGCCATCTCTGACCAGGAGCATCCTGGTCTACGGCGGGGAGAGATCGTTCCGAACGAGCGACGGCATCGAAGTATGGCCGCTGCTCAAACTGTCGGAAGCGCTGGCCGAGAAAACCCTCTGGCAGCCCTGACAGTATGGTGGCCTTTATCAAAGACCGATTTTGTCAACCATTGTTTGACCAAAATCGAGCTTCAGCAAAGCTCCTGGTGCTCTAGAAATCTCCTGGCACAGAGGAGGGAGCGAGTCGGCATCCCGAGTTCTATCGACGGAGCTCCCGGCGAAGAGGCTAAGCAGGCCTGAATAGCCCGGACACCGCGGACTCCAGATCCTGGATCCACGTCTCCACGCCACACCTGGCATCACCGGTAACAACTCCGGAGCAGTCCGGAACGAAACATGAGACACGGCACGAGGACCATCTCATGAGCGACGCACGAACCAACCAGGACACCGACGCCCCAGGAGGCGACGAATGAACCCACCCTCGACACCAAACCGGAGGGCCCGCTTCACCACCGCAACCGCCTTCGCAATCCTCGCCCTCCACGCCGCGGCCGCCCTATACCTCCAGAACGTCGGCCGTCGAGTCGTCGAGAACGGCGCCACTTCCCTGGCACCCGAGACCCTCGCCACCTACCACGGCGCCCTCATCACAAGCGTCGTCATCTCAGGCCTACTCGCAGCGTGGTGTCTCTTTCGCCCACTCACAACACCAACGTTCCTCCAGCGTGCCGCCGCCGCAATCCTTCCGCTCCTCATGCTGAGTGGCATCGCTCTCACCGGCAGAATGCTGGAGTACAACGCCAGCGGCGAGGTCTGGGTGTGGCGCGTGAAGGACGAACCTCCCTACGACCTCTGCGACTACGCTCGGGGAGAGCTGGGGCCGAACTGGGGAGTTGAGTAGCTGACTGCGCTCGGTTCAGAACAACGACGAGAACGCGACCCGGCCGTGTGCCATGAGAGAGGGTCAAGACCGGCAAGAACGTCGCCGTGGCTGACAGAAGTAGAAAGACGATCTGGTTCGCGGAGAGCACGGTTGAGGTGCGTTCGAGGCGGTTCGACCGACTCGTTGGGTTTCTTGCTTCTCGAGGAGTCGACGAAGAGGCTCACCGAGCTTGCCTGCCCAACCGCCCCGTCTTCGAAGCCCGGAGTAGGCACGAGTCTCCGGTCCTTGGGCCGGAGTACGCAACCGAACGACTCAGCTAACTCGCCTTCAAGAAGTGCTCATACCGAGTCGCCAGGCGATCGCGATCCGGCCGTTCAGCCTTCTTCGACGGCACGACGATGCTCTCGCCGTTCATGTCCTGAAGCCCGTGCCTCAACATCGGGCCATCGACTTCCATGAGAATGTCCTCACGAATCGTCACCACGTAGTCGGGAGACACGCCGAGAATGTTGCTGTCGTACGCAGCGTGATGGATCTTGCACAAAGCAAGACCATTGCGGACGAAGGGCTGGCCCTCGACTTCCGAGTCAGGAATGATGTGGCTGGCATCGAGCAACTCGCGGTGCCGAAGTCTGCAAACCGAACATTGGTCCCGGTAGGCCCTGAGCACCCTCTCCCGGAACGTCCGCTGGTGGAGGCGACGGCGGTAGGTTACCGATGAGTAGACGCGATCGGCCACCTCGTCACCTTGGCCTCTCGCCTGGGACATCCCCGGCTGAAGATCGGCGGTGAATGTCAGCGACTCCGGATCGTCGCCGACGATGTAGATCGGCCACGCTGCCAGATAGCGCCCTGGAACGAGCCCATGGAAGTGCACGAGTGGCACGTGTCGCCTCATCGCCTCACGGAGCCCGACATTGTCGCGGTGGAGAGGATCGCTACCGCGGTACTTGTAGCCAAGCAGGTCGCCATCCAGCGTGTCTGTGTACGGCCCTTTGGGTGACGTCGTGATCGAGATCGGCCAAGTCATCATCCTTGGCGTGAAGATCCCCTGCGGGCCCATCAGATGGACCCGCTCGCCCGCCACTTCGAAGCCTGCCGTGAGGAGCGTCCTGGGCAAGACGTCGCCGAGAAGGTCGACCTGAGCGCGAAGCCAGTTGAAGGTGGCTTGTCGATGAATCTGATCCGGAGTCAAGGCAGATGCTTCCCCTTAGGGCGATCTAGCGAACGGGGCGAGAAGTCGTCTAGAACACGCGAGTCGAGCGGCGTTCGCTGGCGCGGCAACAACCCCGATGCTGCCCGCCCCGGCCCCGGTACGCAACCGCCGCCGGCACTACCGCCCCAGCCAGCCCAGAGCCGGCCTCTCCTTCCACCTATTGGCGAAAGCCCCGGACCTTTCGTCGTTTGACGATCTGCTGTCTCTTATATAGATTACCCATTATTCGAGTAATTCTTCTATTGCTCATTTTTCCCGTCTCCTTTTCCACCTCTCCCAAGGCCTGCCTCCCTACTCCTCGTATCCCCAGCTAGCCCGTCACTGAAGGGCAAATGACACCCTGGTCGACCTAGATCAGGAGGGTGGTGGCTCCCCCCAAAGGAACACCCTCATGGCCGACGCGCCACTCCGCTTTCCCGAGCGATTGCCTCGCCCTGGAGAACTCGTCCAGGTGCGCTCTCGAAAATGGCTCGTCGAGGAGGTGATCCCCGGCCCCACACCGGAAGCCTCCCCGCTCGTGCGCATCGGGTGTGCGGACGACGACAATGTCGGCCGCCAGATGGAGGTCTACTGGAACCTGGAGCTCGACCGGCGGATTCTCGAGACTGAGGCCTGGGACGATCTGGCTGCCAACGGCTTCGACCACCCCGCGCTGTTCTCAGCCTTCTTGCACACTCTACGCTGGAACTGCGTGACCGCGACGGATCCGAACCTCTTTCAAGCACCGTTTCGGGCGGGAATCAAGATCGACGCCTACCAGATGGAGCCGCTACGCAAAGCGCTCAAGCTACCTCGCGTCAATCTGTTCATCGCTGACGACACCGGCCTCGGAAAGACCATCGAAGCAGGTCTCATCGCACGCGAGCTGCTCCTGCGAAAGAAGGCGAAGACCATTGTCGTCGCGGCACCGCCTTCTGTTCTAGAACAGTGGCGCGGAGAACTCGAGCACCGCTTCGGGCTCGTCTTCGAGATTCTCGATCGCAGCTACGTCGCCCGCATGCGCCGCGATCGTGGCTTCGGAGTCAACCCCTGGCGTACCCATAGCCGCTTCCTCGTCTCCCATAGGCTCCTGGCCGAGCCCGCCTACGCGGAGCCAATGCGGGAGTGGCTCGGGGAACTACTTCCTGGAAGCCTGCTCATTCTCGACGAGGCGCACCACGCGGCGCCTTCGAGCGGTGGTCGCTACGGCATCGAGAGCAAGTTCACTCGGGCAGTCCGTGACCTGGCACGACGGTTCGAGCACCGTTTGTTCCTCTCAGCGACACCCCACAATGGCCACTCCAGCAGCTTCTCCACCCTGCTCGAGATCCTCGACCCGCATCGCTTCACTCGCGGTGTGAAGATCCGCGGCAAGAGCTCCCTCAACGAAGTAATGGTGCGCCGGCTGAAGGAAGACATCCGAGCGGTTCAGGGAGGCTTTCCCAAGCGGGTGGTTGAGCGCGTCGTGCTCGAAAACCTACCCGACGACTCACCAGAGCTCGTCCTTTCACGCCTGCTCGCCGACTACCGTGCTCTCCGAGAGACGCGGTTCAAAGAAGCAAGCCGCAGCGCTCGAACGGCTGCCGGGCTGCTCGTCGTGGGCCTCCAGCAGCGCCTTCTATCTTCCACGGAGGCCTTCGCTCGTAGCCTCCACGTGCACCGTCGGACGGTCGAGCGCCACTGGGAGAAGGAACAAGAAAAGGCCCCTGCGAAAGCGGGGTTTGTCCAGGAGCAAGCCGAGCTGTACACCACTTCTTCGGACGCCGAAGACGAACGTGCGGATCTGCGCGACGACCAGCTGGAGGCCGAGGAGGTCTTACAGCTCGAAACCGTGACGGCCGCGAGCGAAGCTGCAATCGAACAACACGCGGCCGCGCGTGACTCCTGGCGGAAGGAGCAGGACCTGCTCGAGCGCATGACGGCGATCGCTGAAGAGCACCGCACCCTTCCAGACGCCAAGGTCGGGTTCCTCCTCAATTGGCTTCGCGAGCACCTGTGCCCAGACCTTCCGCCTCTCGGCGAACGCCCGAGCGGCAATCCCCCTCGCTGGCTGGAACGTCGCGTTTTGATCTTTACTGAGAACCGGCAGGGCACGAAGAACTACCTGCGCGAGATCCTCGAACATGCAATCGAGCACACCGAGGAACCACAGCACCGAATCGAAGTCATCGACGGGCTGGTCGCGAGCCAGCGCCGCAAGGAGATCCAGCGGCGGTTCAACACCCACCCGAGCAAAGACCCGCTTCGAATCCTCATTGCCACCGATGCGGCACGCGAGGGGCTCAACTTCCAGGCACACTGCACTGACCTGTTCCACTTCGACCTACCGTGGAACCCGGGCCGCATCGAGCAGCGGAACGGACGCATCGACCGGAAGCTTCAGCCAGCTGCCGAAGTCCGATGCCACTACTTCGTTCTACCCCAGCGCGCCGAAGACCGAGTACTCGACGTTCTGGTCCGTAAGACGGAGACCATCAAGCGCGAGCTCGGTAGCCTTTCCAAAGTCCTCGAAGACGAGATCGAGTTGCAGCTCAACACCGAGGGCATCCGTCACGAGGCGGCGGATGCCATGGCCGAGCGCATCGAAGCCGTCGACCTGGACGAGCAGGTCCGTCGAACCGCAGCCGAGGAACTCGACGCTGCCCGCGAACGCCAGGAAGACCTGAAGGGACAGATCGAGCGTTGCCGGACGCTCCTCGCGCGCTCCCGCGAGTGGGTACAGTTTCAGTCCGAACCTTTTCGCAAAGCATTGTCGGCGTCCCTCGAGATCCTCGGAGCTGAACCACTTCAGCGAGTGGAGACCGCAGACGGCGCCACCGCCTGGGAGTTTCCAAGGCTCGATCGTCGCGCCCAGACCGACGCCAGCTGGGCGGCCACCATCGACACTCTCCGGCCGCCACGCCCGCCCGGCCAGAAGGTCCTCGAGTGGCGAAAGGAAGCACTCCCGCGCCCAATCGTTTTTGAAGACGCCGGCGTCCTCACCGACGACACCGTGCATATGCACCTCGAGCAGCGGGTCGCGCAGCGCCTCCTCGCACGCTTCCGTTCGCAGGGCTTCGTCTATCACGATCTTTCCCGCGCCTGCCTCGCTCAAAGCCGCGACTCGATCCCCCGCCTCATTCTTCTTGGCCGGCTCTCGCTCTACGGGCGCGGAGCAGAACGCCTGCACGAGGAACTCGTCCCGCTCACCGCGCGCTGGATCGAGCCCAGCCAGCGCAGCGGCGCACTCCAGTGCTACGCGCGCGAAGCCGAAAACCGCACGCTCAACCTTCTCGACGAGGTTCTTGAACGGGGCGGCCGCATTCCCGACGACGTCGTCCAGCGCCGGCTTCTCGAGTCAGCAGCCCAGGACATAGGAGACCTCCTGCCACAACTCGAGGCTCGGGGCCGGGAGCTTGCAGCCGCGGCCACCAAAAAGCTTCAACAGCGTGGCGAACGCGAAGCGCGCTCACTCCACGAAACGCTCACCGTTCAGCGCAAGCGGGTGCTGCAGGAAGTCAAGCGGCACGAGAACGACTTCGACCAGCTGACCCTCGGCTTCAAAGAGGACGAGCGCCGCCAGCTGGAGAGCCATATGCGCTCCTGGCGGAACCGACTCGAGCAGTTCGACGCCGATCTCGAACAGGAACCGCAGCGCATCTCGAGCTTCTACGAAGTCCAGGCAGAGCGCCTGGAGCCCGTCGGGCTCGTCTATCTATGGCCCGACACCAACTAGCCCGGCACAACCAGAGCGAGGATCGACGTGACAAGGACAGATTCGACGGTATCGGCACATCTGGAGTGGCTGGGTTTCGTGCAACCGAAAGGGCTGGTGGTTTCCCCCATTGCCCTCCAGCGAGCGGGCGCAACTCTCGAGAGTCGAGACACCGAGGGGCAGCGCCTCCTCCGGGAGTGCGTCGAATCCCGTCGTTTTGCGCCCGCCAACGACGACGCCCCCTGCCTGCCCTGTTTTCGATCGTTCGCCCAACAGGTCCTCGGCTGGAGCTTCTCGCCAAGAGGCTACTGCGGAACCGAAGAACAGCCCGTACCCGACGAACTACGCGTCTTCCTGGCCGACTATGGAACGACCCTCGCCCCCGACTTCGCGGTTCGCGAGCTCTCCCCCGCCGAAGGTTCCTCCTCCTGGCAGCTGCTGGTTCAGGTACTCGAGCCCGGCCAGGACTTCGATACTGCAACGCGCGACAACGGCCAACTCGACGCCTCACCCCACGGCCGTATGGAGCGCCTGCTTCGGCAGACCAGTGTTCCCGCCGGCCTACTCTTCAATGGCCGATCCCTCCGCCTGATCTCCGCACCGCGAGGCGAGAGCTCGGGCTGGCTCGATTTCGCAGTCGCGGAAATGGTGGAAACAGCAGGCCGACCCATTTGCGCCGCCCTCCGGCTCCTCTTGAGCGAGCAACGCCTGCTGGCGCTGCCCACCGGCGAACGACTGGCAGCTCTACTGGCCGAGAGCCGGCTCTACCAGAACGAGGTCAGTGAGCGCCTGGCCGAGCAGGTTCTGCACGCCCTCTACGAACTCGTGCGTGGGCTCCAGGCCGCACATGACCAGAGCCGCGGGCAGCTTCTCGCCGACCTCCTCCGAGACCGCCCCGATGAGATCTACCACTCACTTCTGACCGTTCTCATGCGCCTGGTGTTCATTCTCTATGCGGAGGAGCGCGACATGTTGCCGCGCGACAACGCCTTCGTCGAGCACTACTCCCTCGCGTCGCTCTTTGAACGGCTGCGCGAAGACGCGGCGCTCTACCCAGACACCATGGACCAACGGTTCGGTGCCTGGGCTCAGCTACTTGTTCTCTTCCGGCTGGTGCACGATGGAGACAGCCGCAACAACCTGAAGTTGCCCCCGCGCTACGGAGTGCTCTTCGACCCCGACCGCTATCCCTTTCTCGAAGGGCGCATCGACGGCGGCGCCCGCCAGATCAACTGCGGCATCGAGGTACCCCTGGTTCCCGATGGCACTGTTTACCGTGCACTCAGAAAGCTCATGGTGCTTGAAGGGGAGCGGATTTCGTACAGGGCACTCGATGTCGAGCAGATTGGCTCCGTTTACGAGACCATGATGGGTTTCCGGCTCGAGCGAGCGACTGGCCGCTCAATCGCCATCAAAGCGCAGAAGAAGCATGGCGCACCGACGACGATCGATCTAGAAGCCCTGCTCGGCGTCGAGGGCGGGAAACGCAAGAAGTGGCTCGTCGACCGAACCAGCCGCAAGCCCTCCGACAAGGTCGCCAAAGCAACAAAGGCGGCCCGCACCCTCGAAGAACTGCACGCTGCCCTCGAGCCCATCGCCGATCGCCAGGCGACTCCCGAGCTGGTACCCAAAGACGCCATGGTGCTGCAGCCCAGTGAAGACCGCCGCAAGTCCGGCTCGCACTACACCCCGCAGACTCTGACAAGGCCCATTGTCCGCGCGACCCTCAGGCCTGTACTCGACAGTTTGCGTTCCGCCGACGGCCAGAGCCCAGAACCCGAGCAGATTCTCGCGCTCAAGGTGTGCGACCCGGCCATGGGATCGGGCGCCTTTTTAGTGGAGACCTGCCGCCAGCTGGCAGACGCTCTCATCGAAGCGTGGCATACCCACAACGCGGTGCCCGAAATCCCTCCGGATGAAGACGAGGTTCTCCTGGCTCGTCGCATGGTCGCCAAGCGTTGCCTCTACGGTGTCGATCGCAACGAAGTCGCAGTCGACCTGGCCAAGATGTCCATCTGGCTTGTGACGCTGGCGCGCCAGCACGAACTCCTGTTTCTCGACCACGCGCTGCGGCACGGGGACTCGCTCGTCGGTCTCGATCGCAGGCAACTCGACGCCCTGCACTGGGACGGTTCCCAGCCAGTCCTCGAACACCTCGGGGTGCGCGAGCCGGTAGAGCAAGCGCTGGAACAACGCCTGCAGATCCGGCAAGCGAGCGAATCGGTGCCTGACTGGGAACTGCGTGACTCCTGGAAGAACGTCGAGGAGGCGCTCGCCCTACCGCGGCTGGCCGGCGACCTCACCATAGCCGCCTTCTTCCGGGGCAAGACGAAGAAGGCGCGCGAGACTGCCCGACGCCCACTCGCCGACGTCCTCAAGGGGCCCGACCGGGAGGTGTACCGCCAGCAGGTGCTCGAGCTCAAGCAAGCAGACCCGCCGCTCGTCCCGTTTCACTGGCAGATCGAGTTTCCCGAGGTTTTCGAGGGGGCGAACGGTGGCTTCGACGCAATCGTCGGAAACCCGCCCTTCGCCGGCAAAAACACCATGGCCAATGCCAACGTGGAGAACTACCCCGCCTGGCTCCAGACCCTCCATGAAGAAAGCCATGGCAACTCAGACCTGGTGGCACACTTCTTCCGGCGCTCCTTCAATCTGCTCCGTGATGGGGGCACCCTCGGCCTGATCGCAACCAACACCATCGGCCAGGGAGATACGCGATCAACCGGCCTGCGGTGGATCTGCCAGAACGGTGGCTCGATCTACGAGGCAAAGCGGCGGGTGCAATGGCCGGGCCTCGCGTCGGTCATCGTCAGTGTGGTGCACATCGCAAAGGGTGATGTACCCCGCGCAGCGCGACTGGATGACCGCGAGGTCGACAGGGTGACCGCCTTCCTGTTTCACCGCGGCGGCCACGAAGATCCAGCCCCTCTTGCCGCCAACGCCGGCAAGAGTTTTCAGGGGAGCATCGTCCTCGGAATGGGCTTCACGTTCGACGACACCGACAAAAAGGGCGCTGCGAGCTCGCTGGCCGAGATGCACCGGTTGATCGACAAGGACCCGCGCAATGCCGACCGGATCTTTCCCTACATCGGGGGCAAGGAGGTCAACACGAGTCCCACGCATGCGCACCATCGTTACGTCATCAATTTTGGGGATATGACGGAGGAAGAGGCCAGGGCGTGGCCGGATCTGATGGCGATTGTCGAGGAGAAGGTCAAGCCGGAGAGGATGAAGAAGAAGCGAGAGAGCAACCGAGAGTACTGGTGGAGGTACGGGGAACACCGGCCTGGGTTGAATGCCGCCCTCGAAACGAAAAGGCAGGTCCTGGTCACCGCTTCATCAGCGACGACCCACCACGCCTTCGCACGCCTCTCCGCGAGACTCGTGTTCTCGCACAAACTGATCGTACTGACCACCGCAGAGGATTCCGACTTTGCCGTACTGCAGAGCCAGACCCACGAGGCTTGGCGCCGCCTGATGGGAGCCACGATGGGCGATGCACTCACTTACAATCCAACTGACGTCTTTCTCACGTTTCCATTCCCCGCAAACGGGAGCAATAGCCTGGACCTTGGAGACGCGGGACGAGAGTACGAGAAACTGCGCGGATCGATCCTAGCCGTAACGGGAGCGGGCCTCACCGCCACCTACAACCGCTTCCACGATCCACTGGAGTCGGACCCCGACATTGAGGCGCTGCGCGAACACCACAGCATTCTGGACCGCACCGTCCTCGACGCCTATGGCTGGACAGACATTCCTACCGAGTGCGAGTTCCTGCTCGACTACCCCATTGACGAAGAGACCTGGAGCCCTCGCAAGAAGAAACCCTACCGTTACCGCTGGCCCGATGAGGTTCGGGATGAGGTACTGGCGCGCCTCCTCGAACTCAACGCCGAGCGTGCGGCAGAAGAGCGGCAAGCCGGAGGGGCCATCGACTTTGACACGGCGGCAGGCGAGCACGCGACCGCCCAAGAAGCCGAGCTGGAGGAAAACGTCGCATGAGCACGAGCGCAACCGAATCGAAGAGAGCAACCGCCCTCGACGTGCGACAGGAACTGGTTGAGGCGCTGGAGCTCGACCTGGTGGGCCCGGGTGGGGACCACTCGCTTGCAGCCGAGTTTCTCCCGGGGTGGACGCGCCCCTCCAACTGGTACCTCACCGGGTTTCTGGTTCCCAGCGGGTCACCACCCGAAGATCGCAGCGATCCCGACGAGCAAGACGATCTGGGAGTCGCAGCCGAAACCGCCGGTCCACCCGAAGAGAGCGCAGAGGAACGAAGAGCAGCAAAGCGTGGCTTCTTTCCCTCGTCGATTGGCCTCAGCTTTCTCGTACCGCCAGGCGCCCGTTCCCTGGAAGTCGCGGTCCGCTGGGGAGACTACGCCCATCACGCTGAGGAACCCGCCGCCAGCCCTGACGGCGACACCCAGGAAACTGTTCCTCAAACGTGGCGCAGGACCCCCCGAGAGGAGCGCGTCGAGCTCGAGCTCGGGCCGTGCCAGGAGATCTGCACTCACCAGGTACCCGGTTCTCTTGGACTGGAACTCTGCTGCGTTGAGCGCACTCTCCTCTCCGAGGCCCTCGACGATCACCTGCCGAAAGGCACCCGCTCGGTTTCTGTTTTTCTGGTGAACCGCCGCGAGGCGCGGGCCCAGAGGCGCGACGAGGCGTTCTGCTTCCAGCCCCAACTCGAGATCTCATGCGCCTCCGGCTTCGTAGCGCGACCGGATCTGAGTGGGATGATCGACCATGAGTGGGACGAGCAGGTCGCCGACCTGCACTACGCCGATGCGTCGGAGTACGCCTCGGGTCATGGAGTCTCGGCGGAGTGGCAGCTGCACGACGACCGCTGCGTGGCCCTGCGCACCGCCTGGATTCCTCGTGCCGAGGTCGAGAAGACGGAAACCGTGGCAATCCCTGACGTCGTGCTCGAGATGGACACCTTGGGGAGTCTGTCCGACGGCGACTCGGCACGAAGCGCACTCTTGCCCCTGGTTGAGCGCTACCGCCGGTGGCTCCTCGACCAGCACGCATCGGTTGAAACGTCGTTGTCGACCTCGCAGCGCAGGCAAGACACGGCTCGCGAGCTGCTTCGCCAGGCCGGTCTTGCCGCCGATCGCATCGAACGAGGGATTGAGGTTCTGGCTGAAGATAACGACGCCCTCGATGCCTTCAGGGTCGCCAACCGGGCCGTTGGGCATGCGCTGCGCCAGCGACTCGACATCGAGCAACCCTCGTGGCGTGCCTTCCAGCTCGCCTTTGTCCTGCTCAATCTGCCAGGCATTGCGGACCCTGCCGACCCCAACCGGAAGACGGTGGACCTGCTCTTCTTCCCGACCGGTGGCGGTAAAACGGAGGCCTATCTCGGCCTGGCGGCCTTCACGATGGTGCTGCGGCGCTTGCGCCACCCCGGCGACGAGGGACTGGCCGGTGCTGGGGTCAGCGTCATCATGCGCTACACCCTACGCCTACTGACCCTCGACCAACTCGGCCGCGCCGCAGGGCTCGTGTGTGCACTCGAACTCGAGCGTTCCGAGAACCCTCGCCGGTACGGCAGCTGGCCGTTCGAGATCGGCCTATGGGTCGGCCAGGCGGCGACGCCCAACCTGCTCGGTAAGAAGGGCGACAACAACGACCGCTCGGCGCGCGCCAAGGTGGCGCGCTTCAAGCGCAACCCTAAGGGAAACCCGGCACCGATTCCGCTCGAAGAATGCCCCTGGTGCAAAACCGAGTTCACCCCGCAGTCGTTCAGCATGCTCCCAAACAACGACCGGCCGCGGGACCTGCGAGTTGGCTGTGCCAACTTCGAGTGCGACTTCTCGGGTGACCGACCGCTTCCCATCGTGGGCGTCGACGAGCCGCTTTATCGCCGCTTGCCGGCCTTCTTGATTGCCACGGTCGACAAGTTCGCCTCGCTACCGTGGGTGGCCCAGTCCGGAGCCCTTCTCGGCGGAGCCGAACGCTACGACCAGGAAGGCTTCTACGGGGCGGCTGAACCGGGCCGTGGCAAGAGACTTGCTGGCCCCCTGCCACCTCCCGACCTCGTCATCCAGGATGAGCTGCACCTGATCTCCGGACCCTTGGGAACCATGGCCGGGCTCTACGAGACAGCAATCGAAGGGCTTTGCTGCCACGAAGTGGAGGACCCTTCGAGGTCACACCCGGTGCGCCCCAAGATCATTGCGTCAACGGCCACCGTGCGCCGTGCTCAGGACCAGATCCAGGCGCTCTTCGGGCGACCCCTCACGCAGGTCTTCCCACCTCCGGGTCCCGACTGCCGTGACTCGTTCTTCGCCCGCGTCGTCGCGTCAAACGAGGCGCCGGCCAGGCTCTACCTCGGCATCGCTGCACAGGGTCGTAACCCAAAGGTTCTGATGCGGCGCACCTGGCTAGCCTTGATGGGTGCGGCCGAAAGGGCATACCGCGAGCATGGCGGGCACGAGAACGAGAACAACCCCGCAGATCCGTACATGACGGTGCTCGGATACTTCAACAGCCTTCGTGAGCTTGGTGGTGCGCGCCGCATTCTCGAGGAGGAAGTCCAGAACACGGTCAAGAAGTACGGCTCCCGCCGGCGTATCGGAGAGACCGCCGATCTCTTCCGTAACCGCAGCACGTTCAGCCAGGTGGTTGAACTGACATCTCGGGTTTCGACCGACAAGGTCGCAGAGGCGCGGCGTCGCTTAGAGAGCGGCTTCCACGAAAGGGATCGCGTCGACTGCGCGATTGCGACCAACATGATCTCGGTTGGCCTCGACATTCCCAGGCTCGGCCTGATGGTCGTCTTGGGTCAGCCCAAAACGAGCTCTGAGTACATCCAGGCGACCAGCAGAGTTGGGCGCGACCGCGAGAAGCCTGGTCTGGTCGTCACGCTGCTCAACGCTCACAAGGCACGTGACCGGTCGCACTATGAGCGCTTCCGCCACTACCACGACACGTTCTACCGCTCGGTGGAGGCCGCCAGCGTGACGCCATTCTCGGCACGCGCACTCGACCGCGGGTTCGCGGGTGCCATGGTGGCACTGGCTCGACATCTCGATCCTGTGCTCACTCCGCCGAAGGGAGTCGAGAGGCTGGCCTCGGTTCGCGTCGAGCTCGAGCGCCGGATTCTCGCCTTGTTTCTCGAGCGGGTCCGGCAGCAGCGCTTCGCCAGCGAAGAGGAGCTTGAAGAGAGATTGCGCGGTGTTCAGAACCGAGTCGTGGAGACACTCGATGCCTGGCAACGCATCGTGGCCGACAACCAGGAGGTGGGCGTCGAAATGAAGTACCAACAGTACGAGGCTGCCAAAGGCCAGCCTCTCTTGCGGGAGATGCTCGAGAGGGAGTTCGAGTCCCTCAACCACCGGAAGTTCCGGGCCAACAGATCACTGCGTGATGTCGAGCCCGAGGTCAACCTGATCGTCAAAGAACTCGACCGTTGGCAGGGAGACTCACGATGAGCAACAAGGCCCATGCCCAGCTGCGGCGTAGCCAGGTGATCACAATCTGGGGACCCGGCTCCTTACTAGATCTGCCGCGCCACTCGGTGGTCATGGCCGGCCTCGAGACCTGGCCCACCCGCGACCTCGAGCCGGTACTCGAACCTCGCCTTGCCGCAAAGCTCGAGCAGATGACAGAAGTGAAGAACCCCCAGCTCTTCTCTCCACCGGCCGCCGACTCGGGCAAGAGCCACGGAAAGCTCAAAGCGATCGCTGCATACAGGTTCCCGCAGTGGTTCCTCACCCAGGAGCCAGCGAAGGACTCGAACGGTGATCAGATGGGCCTGCCGTCGTCGACGGTCGACCGCCCTCGACTGCTAGTCCATCGCAGGTCGCTTGACGAGAAGCTCCGGTTCGAAGGCCGACAGGTCGTGCCCACACGCTTCGTGAGTGCCTGCCCGCGCGGTCATGTCGACGACGTCGACTGGCGGACCTTTGTCCATCGAGGTGAGTCCGAGTGCCGCAAGGCACTCTCCCTCAGCGAGAGTGGTACTGGCGGAGACCTCAAGGACCTCTGGGTACGCTGCGGCTGCGGCGCGAGTCGGACGATGCTCGAGGCAACTGAACTCGATCAGCGCCCTCTTGGTACCTGCAAAGGCAAGCGCCCCTGGCTGGGCGACTACGCCCGTGAGTCTTGCGGTCAACCCGCGCGCCTTCTGATCCGCACCGGAAGTAACGCCTACTTCCCTCAAGTCGTGAGCGTGCTGTCTCTTCCAGACCTCGGCTCGGAGACCGAGGCCGTCGTCCGCGAGGCATGGGACAAACTCCAAAACGTCGAGAACCAGGGCGAGCTCGCGTTCGTCAAGAAAGACCAACAAATGGCCGAGAAGCTCGCACCGTTCTCGGACCAGGAGATCCTCGACGCTATCGAGTCGATTCGCTCTGGCGGCAACATCGACCGGCCCGTCAAGCTGGTTGAGCTCGACGCCATTCTGCAGGCGAAAGTCGGTTTTGGCGATGACGTACCGCTCAACGAGGACTTTCATGCGCGACGGCTTCCCGAGAGCGCATGGCGCAACTCCGAGGTGAGCAAAGGAATTGCCAACGTTGTGCAACTCCATCGGCTGCGCGAGGTGCTGGCCCTGGCCGGGTTCACCCGCTTCGAGGCCGAAACAGCCGACATTCAGGGCGAGTACCCTTCCGACGTCGAACGCGCCTCACTCGCCATTGAGCCATCGTGGTTTCCAGCGGTGGAAAACCGGGGCGAGGGCGTCTTCCTTCAGCTCAATGGTGACGCGGTTCAGGCGTGGCTCGAGCGCGATGCAGTGAAGCGCCGCATCGAAGACCTCGCCACCGGGCACGGCCGCTGGCGCGAAGAGCGCAAGTCGAAACGCGACTTCCCGGGTGGCCCCTACATCCTGCTGCACACCCTGTCGCACCTTCTGATCCAGTCCTTCGCCCTGCGCTGCGGCTACCCCGCCAGCTCGATCCGAGAGCGGATCTACAGCGATCCGGAGGGCGGGCGCTACGGGATTCTGCTTTTCACTGGGTCTCCAGATGCCGAGGGCACCCTCGGCGGGCTCGTTCAGCAGGCGCGCCACATCGAATCGCATCTGGCCCACGCTCTAAGGCGAGGAGCCCTCTGCTCCAGCGATCCCATCTGCGCTCAGCACACACCCTCTTCGAGCCTCGAAGAGCGTTGGCTTCAAGGCGCCTCTTGCCACCGCTGTTCACTTGTCGCTGAGACCTCCTGCGAAATGCGCAACGACTACCTCGACCGAGCCCTGGTAACGCCCATCATCGGCGTCGAAGACGCTGCCTTCTTCGGACCGCGCGAATGACCCGAGCCCTTCTCGAGCTTCCGACCCATATGCGCCGTCGCCTGGCCGACGCGCTCGAGGCAGGGCAGCTCGGCGAACCCTATGGCGAGAGCTCCCTGCGCTCTGTTCTGCAGCTCCAGGATGGGGCGGGGAAAGTCTCAGCGGCACTCGAGGCAATGGCCAGAAACGGCCTCGACGGCCGTGCGGCCGCGGTCTTCTTGCGAGCGGTCGAAGAAGCAGGCCAACACGAACAGAAACCCGACCTCGTATGGTCGGGGCCATCTGTCCAAGGCGTCAACGCACGATCGACACGACAGGTCTACGAAGAACTCCTCGGATCAGCCGAACACTCCGTATGGGCCAGCAGCTACGCATACTTCGACGGCCCAAGAGCATTCGAGGTTCTCGCGCGGCGCATGGATGAGGTACCGACCCTTCAGGTCAAGCTGCTCCTCAACGTGCAGCGCCGGCACGGTGACACAACACGAGAAGACGACCTGGTACGTCGCTTCGCTGAGAGGCTCTGGCAGCGGGACTGGCCGGGCACACGAAGGCCGGATGTCTTCTACGACCCAAGAGCACTCGACCTGGACGGGCCCTCGGGAGTACTGCACGCCAAAGCCGTGGTCACCGACTACCGATCCGTCTACATCACCTCGGCCAACCTGACCGAGGCGGCCCTCGACCGCAACATCGAACTCGGGGTGCTGTTGCGAGATCACGCGCTTGCCAAGAGCATCACTAGTCACCTACGCGCCCTACTCGAGGCGCGCCTTCTTGTTCCCCTGCCAAGCGAATAGCCCGCTACCCGCAGGTACTCAATCTCATCTCACTTCGACCAAAGGAAAAGACAATGTTGTTGAAGAACCTGGTGATTCTGGGAGCAGCGCTGCTTCTCGTAGGCTGCGGCGTGCACTCGGCAGCGAGCAGTTTCCAACCCCTCGAGCCGGGCGAGCGCCTGGCAATCGTTCCCTTCCGCGACTGCACAATCCCGGACCAGGAAGACTGCTCAGGTTCAGGGAACATCGCCAGCTCTGTGTTTGCAGCCACATTGAACGAGAGTTCTCGCCTGAAAGTGGTCCCCATCTCTCGCCCCGCGCCGCCAGCGGAAATCGTTGCAGACGAAGAAGCCTGCGCCACCGCCGCAGCCCGCAACTTCGCCTACGTCATCAACGGCGAAGTCAACGACTTCTATCGCGTGGCTCCGATGACGTTTCGAAAGGACCGCGCCAGTGTTACGGCCAGGGTCCTGGCCGTCGCTGATTGCTCGATCGTCGCAACCGCCATCGAATCGAGCGAGTCGATCACCAACGCAGCGACTCCCGAGGGCATGATCAAGCGAACCGCTCGCAAGCTGCGTACCAGTCTCGGCGGCTAACTGTGCAGATCGGGGAGCTGACATGAAGACTTGCCCCTACTGTGCCGAGTCGATCCAAGAAGCCGCAATCAATTGCCGGTACTGCGGCGAGTGGCTGGTGGAGCCTGGCCGGGACGAGGAAAGGCCGGCGCCAAAGCCGAAGCTCCCAGCGGAGCCGGGGCTAGAAGCCCATGCCGACGGCCAGCCGCAGCAGCCCGAACCGGCGCAGCAGAGGCCCGCAGCGAACCCGGGGGCATGCCCGTACTGTCGCGCAGAGCTTTCGGACCCAGCCGTCATCGCGTGCACAGCGTGCGGGCGGAAATGGGACAAGACCCAGAAGGAGTGGGCCCGGTCTTTCAGCCTCTGGCTAACCATCGCACTCATCGGAACCACACTCTCACTGGTCACAGCATGCGGCAACACCTTCTACGACCCGGCGCTCAACTACCGCGCTCGGTACAGGCCGGAGTGGTCCGCGTTCTTCACCATGATGCTGGTCAACCCAGTGGCATGGCTCAGCTACTTCTCCATTGGAATGCTGGTCATGGCGCACCTGGGGCGCCAACGGACTTCTTCCCAGAGAACGGCCGGGCTAGCGGCATCCAATAACTCACCTCGGACCCCGAATGGCGTATCGGCGCTGCCTTTCCCTCCACCCGAAACGCCCGACCAGGAGAGTCCCCGCCTCCAACGAAGATCTTCGTGCTGGCCTTTGTGCTCGCCGTGATCTCCGCAGTCCTGATCGTCGCTCTCACCTCGCTATGATCGCGCGCGGCGCCGAGCATGGTTGGCAGCATTCTTCCGAGACCGTTACTGGGTTCGGAGCGTGCGCCCAAGCCTCAAGTCAGCAATGGACTACTCCCTCGACGCAGTACGCGTCAGCGCAGCAGGCATCCGCACTCGACCGTGCTCGCCGCGCAAAGACCTCGGCCGGTGGGTACGTGTTCCAGAGGCGACACCATTCGGTTCACGAGCCCGTTCAACTGAGCCTCTCGACGTGAGTAGATGCTGGGCCAAGGATCTCGGCAACTGCTCCAGCAAGATCTCAGCCGAACATCTCGTGTCTGCCGCGCTATTCGAGGGTCCGGCCATCGATGTGGAGGGGTTCCCTTGGTGCAAGGGTGAAAGCAAGCGCATTGGGTTGGGTAGCTTCACCGCCAACATTCTCTGCACAAAACACAACAGTGAACTGGCAGCCCTAGACCAAGAAGCAGCAGAAACCTTCCGGGCGCTCAGAAAGGCAACTCGGTTGGCAAACACGCGAAAGCAGTTGCCCAGGCGACGCTGGAACCGCCACCGGCACTATGTCGACGGGCGGCGACTGGAAAAGTGGTTTCTCAAAACGACCGTCAACCTCGTGCACATTGGAGAGGCCGCCCCGTGGCCTGGCAAAGCCGCCGGAGACCCGCGACCGCCCAGACCTTGGCTGGAGGTCCTCTTTGGGCGCAGGGTCTTTCCCGACCGAACGGGCTTGTACTCGGCCGCCACGGTTGGCGAGACATTCGACTCCACAGACACAGTCCGATTCGCTCCCCTTGGTCAAAGCCAAGTCCTAGCTGGGGGGCTCTTCGAGTTTCGGGGCCTGAAACTTCTCCTAGCGCTGCGGACCCTGCGTCACGATGCCGACTTGCGGGACTGGAACATTGCGGCAGAGTGGAAGAGTGCGAGCCTCACTCATCACCTTCGAAAGCTCAACTGGGAAGTTCAAGGCCACGTCTCGAGCACTATCGAATTTCGGTGGTAGGAGCGTCGTGTCCGACCTGTCGACCGAATTCTGCGTGCGGTCGGAGGCAAGCCTCGTCGTTGACGCAGGCCTGCGGTACGTCGTCGAGATCGTCCGCCCTCCCAAACGACCGGAACCCAAGCCAGCGCGCCGAGCTTCTTTGCCGAGAGCCCGCGCGGCGATGCCGCGCACGGTAGGGGGTAAGTATTGACGGCAACGCCAGACAAGGCGACGCGCCGAGTTCCGAAGCACTCCATCGTCCTCTTTCACCGCCTCGATGGTTGTCGCGAGGGCAGTAACCTTGCCTTCGCCACCCCCTGACACCTCGGCACTCCGCCCGAAAGACGCAGCTCCGCCATCGCACCAGTAGGTGCGTCCCCCTCAACCTCGTCAACCACCTCTTTACCGGCGGGCTGGACCGTCAGGGGCCGTCGCGTGCACCCGGCCCAGGCACTTCCAAGGCCACAAACGGTGGCGGGCTTGGGAAGTCCCCGGCCTCCCCAGCCTCGTGAGCGTGCGCACGCGTCACGAAGAAGCGGGCGGGCGCATCCGGGCCGCTAGGCCTCAGCCGCGGCGGTTCCTCTGCGGAGCCTCTACGTCCGATCCCCCCGCAGTCGGGGTCGGGTTACGTGGAGCCCATGCTCCACATCTTGCCAGCCTCCCATTCAACACACCCCCAGGATTCCGTGGCCGGCACGAGGACGCGCTAGAACTCCCCGGCTCCAGGGTTCCACCTTTCAGACCTCCGGTCGGCAAAGGCCGACGAGATGGTCCGCCTTTCCAACCGCCGGAATCTCGAACCCAGGACCCGAAGTGCAATGCCGCCCGGGTTTCCGAGCGATCGTCGCCAGAGCCAGCGGTACAATTGTCTGGACGAGAGCAGCGGTGTTTGCTGCATCAGCTCCATTGAATAACACTGTTGTACTGCCAGGAGGGACCCGTGATCGATGCCGAAGCGATCGACTGGCTCCGGCCATGGGAGAAGGTCGGAGATTCGGCGCCCGGCCTAGAACGTCAGTTGATTCGGGAGGTCGCCGAGGGCCACCCACTCTTCGGCCTCAGCGTCACCGCGTTTGCCCGGCGCAGCGATACGGACGATGTCCTCTTTGGTGTAGGTGTTTCGAAGGAGCGCCTCGCTGCAGTCCACCTGACATGGGGCGGCCGCCAGGAGCCGCCCCTACCAGGCACCGATCTGTTCGAATCATTCGAGTCTTTCAAGACTCAAGTCATGGAGCCAGATAATGTCGGGGCCTAGGGCGCTGGCAGTACAACAACCACGTGCACTGGACAAGAACCCGCGCTCGCTGCGCTCGCCCGGGCTCTTGCCAGTGACGTTCGTCCGTTAGACACCTGATGAACCGCCGCCGAGCAAGACGAGTAGCCGCCTTCGTCGGTGCGCCAATCGTTGGAACCATCGTGCTTGTGTGTATCCAGCTGTTCACCTTGGTTTCCAGCGGGGTCGGCGGCCTTCTCGAACCTGAGGTGTGGGCGGGATTCATCTGGATCGCGCCTTATGCTCTGTTCATTGGTGTGGCCGCACAGACTCTCATCGGCCTTCCGCTTCTCAGGGCCTTTCGTAGTCGAGGCTGGCTTTCGTCGCCAGCCTTCGCCGCCGGCGGTGCGGCTGTCGGGCTGATCCTGTTCCTCCTGCTCTATTGGGGCGACCGGCCTTTCCTGCCACGCTTAGCGTTCTGTGTCCTCCCTGCTGTTGCTGCATCGGTGTACTTCGGCCTCGTCGGGGACTGGACAGCATGGAGCCGACGTGAACCCGCAGCCGCTTCGCGGCTTCGTGTTCCCGCGGCTCATGCCAGTCCGTTGTGCGGCCCCTACGACACGGCTGAGGCTCTGGTAGCCTCCGGGGAGGAGGCGACCATGAAGCAACGCGAGATCGAGAAGGTCTTCGAGGTCCTTGGGCTTTCTGGAGACGAGGGTGCCGCCGCGCAGCTGAAGACGCCGCGTCAACCCCAGCCCAAGCGGCTCGTGTTCATCGCGGCAGAGTCAACGTCACAGGCAACCGAGACCGAGGTACATGCCCAACTGGAACGAGATTCTCAACGAGCTGAAGGAGGCGGGTAGCGCACACGATGTCGTACGTCGGCGATACCTCAAGGGTCTCCACGAGCTGACGTCGCGCAACGTGATCATCTACTACTCGGGGTGGCTTCAGAAGCAGGGGCTCGCTGGCGTTGAGGTCAACGATGCCGACAAGAACGGCTTCATGTCGGTCATCCACCAGCTCGACAGGTCAAAGGGCCTCGACCTCATCCTGCACACGCCTGGCGGCGACTCGGCGGCGACAGAGTCGCTAGTTCACTACCTTCACGAAATGTTCGGGAAGGACATACGGGCCATCGTGCCGCAGCTCGCGATGTCAGCCGGTACCATGATCGCTTGCGCCTGCAAGGAGATCATCATGGGCAAGCACTCGAGCCTGGGCCCGATCGACCCGCAGTTCGGTGGCATCGCAGCTCATGGAATCGTCGAAGAATTCGAGAGGGCCCGGAAGGAGATCAGTGAAGACCCTTCCACCATCCCGATCTGGCAGCCGATCATCGCAAAGTACAGCCCGACTCTAATTGGTGAGTGCGAGAAGGCGATTTCATGGTCCGAGGAAATGACACGATCGTGGTTGCTAGAGGGCATGCTCGAGGGTGACGAAAAGGCCACGGAAAGGGTCGACACCATTCTTCACGAGCTCGGCGATCACGCTGTGACCAAGTCTCATGCTAGGCACCTCTCGATCAGCCACTGCAAGAGCATCGGCCTAAACGTGTCGGCACTGGAGGAAGACGACGATCTCCAGGAGGCAGTATTGTCACTTCACCACGCCTGCATACACACCCTTGGCTCGACAGCTGCGTTCAAGCTCATTGAGAACCACAACGGTGTTGCCTTCATCCAGTCTGCGCAGAACGTCGTGGTTCAGCAGGCCTAGGCGGGGCCGCACAACACCTATGAGGTCCCCTGACGTCAAGAGGCAAACGTCTCCTAGCGGACGAGGTCCGTAGCGGTTTTCGGTCAGGTTTCGAATTCTGACTTTGGTTTCAGAGTGGGTGCGAGGCGAAGCCTCTGCACCAAACACCTATTGGGCCTCTGCCCTCGCTTTCGCGACGACTGCTGGCAGTGCCAGCGGACCAGAAACACATCGGTGCCCTCGTACCGTCCGATTCAAACCGTGCTGGTCACGCCCGGGAGCGCGCCGGAGTTGGTTGCCTGGTTCGGGTGAGGGGCAGAGATCGCGCGGCGATGCCGCGCACGGTCGGGGGTAAGTTTTGACGGCAACGCTGGACTGGACGAAGCGCCGAGCCTTCGCGCGCTCCATCGCCCTCTTCTCCGACCTCGAGGGGCGGTGACGAAGGCAGAAACCTCGCCTTCGCCACTCCTGAACGTCGGTACTCCGCCCGACAAACGGAGCTCCGCCAACACACCGATCGGTGCGTCCCCCTCAACCTCTTCGCCGGTGGCCTGGGCCGTCAGGGACCGTCGCGTGCACCCGGCCCAGGCACTTCCAGGGCCACAAACGGCAGCGGGCTTGGGAAAGTTCCGGGGGGAAACCGCGCCTCCAGGTCACCACCCCACAGAAGATCGCGCGCCGCACGATGCGCTCGCCTCACCGCATCAAGAACCGAAAGCAGCCGATTGCGCTCGTACGAGTCCGATGCGATGACCCGAGGCCTCGGCCCCCAATCGAGCTTCCTCGGACGGCGCATCGGACTCACCTGTGTCGTCTTGTAGGCACCGCGAGGCCTAGTCCCCTCTCGTTTGTGGCGCGCCCGCGTCTTGTCCTCGATCGCAACAATCATCCCGCGGGCCCAGTCGAAGTACTCCTCGTCAGGGAGGTCCTCGAAGCACGGAAGCTTCGATAAAACGACCGTCTCGCGGCTCGAGAAGTCCTTTTCGCTCAAACGACGACCGGCTTTCGAGAAACGGGCACGACGAAGCGCTGAACGATCGACCCAGGTGCCCTCGAGCTCGAAGGTCCCTGACCACAACGCCTCCCCTACCGACACGCCTGGCCACTTGCGAGGTGAAGACACCAACCCCGCCTTGCAACCCTGGGCAAGGATGTAGCGGAAACGACGGCAGAGGTCCTTCTTCGCGTGACCGGGAAACGACGTCTTGTACGGCCCTTCCCATTTCGGACCCTTCCACCCGCGCAGGATCCGTAGTTCCACACTCGTCTGGTGCTGAATGCGCCGCATGAAATCGGCCAGCTGCTGGGCATCGCGAGCGCCCAGCAAAAGGTGAGCATGATTGACCTGGTAGTCCAGGGCGTAGATCCGGATTTCGGTCTTTCGCTGCGCGCGACCGATGATCCCGATCAGCAGTTCGCGTAGATGTGACGATGGCGCCAACAGGAAGAACCCGTTGACGATGCGCACCGTCACTTCGACGACTCCCCAACCGCTCGAGTCGGTGGGGACATACCTCAGTTGATGGGCCATGACTCTTCGCACGGAACCATCGATGCCTTGCAGGGAGCCGAATCTTAGCGGATGACCCTCGCCATCGACCAACTGTCATTTGTGAATCGGGCTACACGTCAGGTCGGTGGCGAGTCCCGGCCCTGCGCCACAACTTCGACTCAAAACTTACCCCCGACTGTGCGCGGCATCGCCGCGCGCTCCCCTTCACCGAGTGTGCCCATCTGTTCTGGCCTGGAAACATGGCCCAGACCATCGCCATTGCGGCAACAGATCAGAATGACGCTCATGTCCTAAACACCTGCTTCGCTCCAGCCTCCAACAACACAATCGACTTTTCAGCCCCGGGCCAGGACATCGCAACCGTAGACAGCGCAAGCGACACAGCGGACGATTTCGACACAACAACCGGCACCTCTTTTGCGGCTCCGCTCGTTTCGGCGACTGCAGCACTCGCACGAGCGCTCTACCCTTCGATGACCCAAGACCAGTTCTATGATTACCTCAAGGACACTGTGATCGACCTTGCGCCCACAGGCAAGGACGGCGCTTTCGGATGGGGTCGCCTACAAGCCGACGATACGCTTGACGCCGTGCCACAACTACTCTTCGAGGACGGTTTCGAAAGCGGGGATACCACCAGTTGGTCATCAACCGTGCCATAGCGGGTGCCTTCGGTTCATTACTGCTCCTTCCTGCACTTCTGGTTGGCGTACAGAACCGGCTGGAGGTCAGGGTCGTCGCGTCTAGCTCCACGCCGCGGCCCGGAGACTCCGCCACTTTGTTCGTGGGTCGACAACAACCGCAAGTTGAAGAAGGCACCGTCGTTTTTCGAGCACTTAGAAACGGCCCGGCGCCCTTCCCTCAAGGCCTCTACGCGTGGAAGCGTGGGGGACTCACTACGGTACTTGATGAGAACACCACCCTTCCAGGTGGCGGAACGGTCAAGCGCGTGGGCTTTGACTTTCTCATCTCGAATGGCACGATCGTCGCAACGGTCGATGATGATGCCGACCTGCGCCGGCTGGTCACCTGGACCAGCGGCACTATCGAGGTGCTCCTTCGACAAGAGGACGTCTCCCAAGAAACAGGAGAGCCCTTCGGACGTTTCACTACCGCCGCGGCGAGCCCGCCAATTGTTGCGATCGTCGACGACGCGAGCACAACGCTCTCCCTCCTCGGCCAGGGAAACGTCACTACTGTTGCCGGTCCCACTACCCCGGTGCCAGAGAGTTTTTCAGTGGGCTTCGCTGGAATCCTCGAGGCGGCCATGAACGAGGCGCAGCTGGTATTCGCGGCCGCGACTCTAGACGGCCCAGGCACAGGACCGGACGGCCTCTACCGCTACTCGAGCGGTGCACTGACGCGCATCGTGGACAGGTCCACCGGAGGACCAGTACCCGCCTCCACACTCAGCGACTTCTCCAACGTCGTTGTGTACCGGCAAGAGGTCGCTTTCACGGCATCATGGAACACTCCGCTCGGAACCCAGCAGGGCGTCTTCCGGGTCGCAGAATCCGACGGAGAACCCGTCCTCTGGCTCGCTGCCGAAGATGAAATCGAAGGAGTAGCCGGCAAGGTCACCAGCATTCGAAACGTAGGCTTCTTCGAGGGGAACCTGGTCGCCGACGTCCTCACCGACCAAGGCGAAAGGGGGCTCACACTCACCACAGCTCCCGGCGCGTCGTGCCCGCTACTCCTACCGTTCTTCGAAGAGGGCTTCATTGCTGAAGGCGGACCAGAGGAGCCAAGCTGGACGTCTGACGGAAGCACAATCGCCTTCTGGCTCCGCCGCCTGCTCCCGGATGAAGGAGGACTAGTTGGCGCCCAAGGTATCTGGACCGCGCAACGCAGCACGCACGAGATACCCGCGTTAAGCCCACTCTCGCTCGGACTTCTCGTCACACTTCTCGCTGCCAGCGCACTCCGAGCACTGAAAGGTAGCAGACGTGAGTTTCGCCAGCGCAACGGCCGGTACTGCAGACGGCCTGATCGGTGAGAGGTGGTGCTGCGGCGACGGCCGAGAACACACAACAAGGTAGCAGAAAGCGATCACGTGTACCGGGTAGTTCGGGCAACGCCCGAGGCTTCGCCTCGGAGACGTTCTCGGAGACGTTCCAGGCAACTATGTTTCATAGCCATGCGAGGTTCACGCGCATGCCGGAATTCACGACTCGGATCCCTGAGCGAAGTCCGCGGCCATACTGAACATGCGCAAGCAGATCCGCACCAAACACCTCCTCAACGCGGCTCGACCACACCTCAAACCACCGTCCAAGCCAGTCCAAGCCGCTGCGCGGTTGACTGCGCCATAGCTCGCGCCGCGATCTCGTGATCGCCGTCCCCAAAAGACGCAACACTGAAGTCCTTCTATCCAGGAGCGCGAGCCGCGTGCGGAACGAACGCGCCACGCGGCGGGAAGCAACCTCGCGGGAACGCGACGTTCTCTTCACCCGAACGCAACCTACGCGCCGCCCTCCTGTACGCCACAACAAAATGCCAGCGGTTGACGATGAACGCGACGCGCTGTTCCCGGGTGTGGGCGTGGCAGGCCGGGGCGGGGCTGCGCTTCGAATGGCGCGGAGCGGCGTGAGGGTCCTGGGCGAGGATCTTCTCGCCCATGCTCCGCCCGCCTTCGAGATCGAGGCGTTGGCCTGTCTCTTCCTCGATGTCTTCGATCATCGAGACGAGCATCTTGCGGTAGGTTTCGGCGCTCAGGTCGGCAAAGTGCGGCAGGGGCTCGAGAGTGAGCTCCTCGAGCGTCTCGAACTCGGTGATGTCGATCTTGCGATTCGCCTCACGACGCTCGCTCCGGCTCAGCTGTTTGGATCGCGGGCCGATCACTCCTCGGCGGACGCGCTCGTGGTACAAGCCGGTGCGATCTAGCCAGACGCCGGAGAGCCTCATCGAACCGTCGGCAAGAGCGCGAGCACTCGTCACACCAGGCCAGTCAAGCGGCGAATCAATCAGCCCTTCTTTGCAGCCCTGCGCCAAGACGTAGCGAAGGCGCTGGTACGCCGCTTGCGGCTCGTCGGTGAGTTCGATGCCCTGGTAGCGGCGACACCAGAACCGCTCGCGCCAGCGCTGCAACCGGCCAACCCGTCTCGCGATGTTTCCGTTGGTGAAACCCATGAAGCGCGAGATGTGCCATTGCGATGCGGCGGACAGCAAGAGATGGCAGTGGTTTGAGCCGAACCAGAAGGCGTGGACGCTCACTCCGTAGAGCCGCTGCGCACGAGCGAGGACGGCGATGATCTCGTTGTTGACTTCTTTGCTCGGCCGCAGGAGGAAACGCGACTGGAGGCAGCGCGTGGTGACTTCGACGACGCGGTTGGGCGTGTAGATCCTGGGTTTGGCGAAACGCATGGGGAGGAAGCTGCCGTTGTTTGGCGAACTGGTTGTCGTACCTCCCGAGAATCTGCGCTCTTGTTACGGCCCCCACCTTAGAGTGCCGTTGCTCCAAGCGGCTCGCGGCGCGTCGCGTGGCAGCACTACGCCGGTGGCACGCCGCTGGAGGCAAGGTGGCTCACTTTCCTGATGGCCGCTGACGCTCGTGAATCTCGGCAGGCGCGTGAACCTCGCATGGCTGTGAAACATGGTTGCCTGGAACGTAGCCCGCCGCCGCCGTAGCCCGCCGCCGCCGCCGCCGGTCCCGAAGGGTCGGTGACGGTCCACGACCATCGCGAGCGGCGTTGGCGTCACCTGGACACCTGCCAGTTCCAGACGATCCTTGTCGCTCGGGTTCCTCGAGTGCGGTGCAAGGAGCACGGAGTGAAGACGATCCATGTGCCCTGGTCCGATCCGGGTTCGGGGTTCACGGCTCTGTTCGAAGCGCTGGTGATCGACTGGCTCCAGGCTGCGAACACGTCGGCCGTGTCCAGACTTCTCGGCTTGACGTGGGACGAAGTCGACGGGATCAAGCAGCGAGCGGTGGCCCGTGGTCTGGCCCGCAGGGAACTCACGGTGCCCGAAGACATCGGTGTCGACGAGACGTCTTTCCAGAAGCGTCACGAGTACGTGACGGTGGTCGCAGACACGCGGGCGAACGTGATCCACTGGGTGAGCGACGGCCGTGGGAAGGAGTCCCTGTCTTCGCACTTCGAGTGCTTCGAAGTGGCTGACCTGCAACAGGTTCGCAGCATCACGATGGGGTTCTTTCATCGATCACGGAGGGAATCGGCTGCCCGAACTACCCGGTACACGCGCGCCACATTGAGCAACAATCGCCGAGACCGGACTTCGACCGGGTACAGTGAGTACCATCCTCATATAGTGCCTAGTTCTTAGACCACGGGAGGTCGCTTCTTGTCCAACCATTTCTCTCGATTCAATCCACACTCGCGTCTACCCTGGCTCGCATCGGTTGCTGCCTCTGCCGTGCTTCTTGGCTCCTCGAATCTCCTGGCACCGACGCCCGCGTTTTCCAGCGCGCAAGAAGTCTCTTCGTCGGAAGATGTCGAGCTGTTCGCGCTCGAGATCCCTTTGTCGTACTCGAGTCCCACGGCCCTGGTGTCCTCGGAAGGGAAGTTGCTGCGCGAACCCGATCTGTCCAACGTACGCGTCCTCGGTGACTTCATTCGGGCACACAGCCTCACCGCGGACTCGAGGGCCGGGTTGCTCGACCGAACCGGCCAGAAGTGGGTCGTCGAGCCTGTCTTCAAGTCCATTCGTGACTTCAGCGCAGATGGACTCGCACGCGTCCAGGACGAGAACGACAGATGGGGGTTCATCAATCGCACGGGCCAGACGGTGATCGATGCGAGGTACCCAGAGGCTCTGCCCTTCTCCCAAGGTCTGGCGGCGGTCCGAACTCGCCGCGGGTGGTCCTTCATTTCGACCGACGGCGAGGTTCGAATTCGAGGCCCATTTGTCGCAGCTCGCTCCTTCTCGGAAAACGGCCTGGCGGCTGTAGCAGACGCGGCGGGTCAGTGGGGGTTCATCAACCGCAGCGGAGACTTCGTTTTGTCCCCGCGTTTCGCGATGGCGTCCTCTTTCGGAACCGGGGGGCTGGCCCCGATATCTCTCGATGGGGAGAGCTACGGCCTGGTCACTGAGGCCGGCGAGTGGAGGGTCGAGCCTCGGTTCGACTCGATTGGCGCATTCAACAACGATGGCTGGGCCGCCTTTTCTGGCCCTGACGGGCAGGGCTTCTTCGATCCAGAGGGGCGGCAGGCATTCGTCGAAAAGACGGTGTTTGGCAACCGCACCGGCTGTGATCGGTTCTATTCGATCTACGAGCCGCACAGTTTTCGCGATGCCAGCGGCAAGATCGTTGCTGAGGTCGACTGGGCAACCCCGTTCATCGATGAGTGCATCGCCGTGGCGCACCAGGACGGAAGATTCGGCCTTCTCCGCCAAGACGGAACCCTGCTTCCTTTTGCCCACGAACTCGACGAGCCGATGACCGACCCCTGCTGCAGTCCGGAGGAACCTCTGTCGTTCCTCGGAACCAAGGGGCTCCTGCCGGTCTTCGCCCACGACGGTGTGATCGACTACTACGACGCCGAAGGCAAGGTTCGCTTCGAAATCCGCTGGCGAAATGACGACAAAGGGACCTCGCGCGCGGAGCTAGTGAATCAGGCAGGCCAGGTCATCTGGAAGGACCGGGCCAAGCAACCGAAGTTCACGCAGCCAGGTCGCTACAGCGATTTCACCGCGAAGGCCGTAGTGTCGGACCAGAGCGCGCTGACCGGCCTCGCGCCAACCGTCGCAGAGATGATCAAGCAGCGCCCGAAGAAGATGGTGCTCGCGAACTGGCGCGACGACCCCTTCGAGTTCGACGAGTACGACTGGGACGATTCGCCAGAGCTGCGGGGCTCGTTTCGGACTCTGGTCTTCGCCGAGGGTGAGAGCGGGGCTTCCGTGGCGAACGTGTTGAAACTCAGAAGTCTAGCCACCGTGGCACCTCTGTTCGAGCGGCTGAAGGCCGAGCTGGGCGAGCTCCTCGGCTCGCCAGAAGTGCTTGGAGCGGAAGGTTTCTCCGAAGACGGGGGCGACATCATCTGGGATGACGTCTGGAAAGCGGCCGAAACTGGGAAGCTGGTCTGCCTCGGCGAAGACTTCGAACAGCTCACGTGGGTCAAGGACGGCAAGAGAGTCGTGCTCTGTGGGTCCTTCCACGACGACCATCTCTACTTCCAGCGAGTGATCTGGCTGGCTGTGATCACAGACTGACCGACTCAAGTCAAGACCAGCCGGCTGCCATACAGTCGCGGGGCAAAGGGGTTCCGTTGGTGAAACCCATGAAGCGCCCCGCCGAGGCTTCGCCTCGGAGACGTTCCAGATGAAATGAGTCGGTCGGCCTCCCAGGCAGCTGACAAAGTAGTCAGCTCGGTAACAGTCACGGAAGGAGACCGACCATGAGTTACTTTGGCATCGACGTCCATCTGAAGACCAGTGCGATCTGTGAGATCTCCGAAGAGGGCGCGGTCGTAGAGCGCTGCGAGATTCCCACGACGCAAGAGCGCATGCGGCGCTTCTTCGCCGATCGCACATGCAGAGGCATTGCTCTGGAGGCATGCGCGCAGAGCCCGTGGCTGAACCGACTCTTGAGCGACCTGGGGGGGGCGCGGCGATGCCGCGCACGGTCGGGGGTAAGTTTTCATGGCAACGCCAGACAAGGCGACGCACCGCGTTTCCGAAGCATTCCATCGTCCTCTTTCACCGCCTCGATGGGTGTCGCGAGGGCAGAGACCTCGCCTTCGCCACCCCTGAAACCTCGGCACTCCACCCGACAGACGCAGCTCCGCCACCACACCTGCCGGTGCGTCCCCCTCAACCTCGTCAACCTCTTCGTCGGCGGCCTGGACTCAGGGACCGTCGCGTGCACCCGGCCCAGCCACTTCCAGGGCCACAAACGGCAGCGGGCTTGGAAAAGTGCCGGGCGGGAACTTCGCCTCCAGGTCACCACTCCACAGAAGATCGCGCGCCGCGCGATGCGCTCGCCTCACTGCATCGAAAACCGAAAGCAGCCGATTGCGCTCGAACGAGTCCGACGCGATGACCCGAGGCCTCGGCCCCCAATCGAGCTTCCTCGGACGGCGCATCGGACTCACCTGCGTTGTCTTGTAGGCGCCGCGAGGCCTCGTTCCCTCCCGTTTGTGGCGCACCCGGGTCTCGTCCTCGATCTCAACAATCATCCCGCGGGCCCAGTCGAAGTACTCCTCGTCAGGGAGGTCCTCGAAGCACGGAAGCTTCGATAAAACGACTGTCTCGCGGCTCGAGAAGTCCTTTTCGCTCAAACGACGCCCCGCTTTCGAGAAACGGGCACGACGCAGCGCTGAACGATCGACCCAGGTGCCCTCGAGCTCGAAGGTCCCTGACCACAGCGCCTCCCCCACCGACACGCCTGGCCACTTGCGCGGTGAAGACACCAACCCCGCCTTGCAGCCCTGGGCAAGGATGTAGCGGAAACGACGGCAGAGGTCCTTCTTCGCGTGACCGGGAAACGACGTCTTGTACGGCCCTTCCCATTTCGGACCCTTGAACCCGCGCAGGATCCGTAGTTCCACACTCGTCTGGTGCTGAATGCGCCGCATGAAGTCGGCCAGCTGCTGGGCGTCGCGAGCGCTCAGCAATAGATGCGCGTGATTGACCTGGTAGTCCAGGGCGTGAATCCGGATCTCGGTCTTTCGCTGCGCGCGGCCGATGATCCCGATCAGCAGTTCGCGTAGGCGTGACGATGGCGCCAACAGGAAGAACCCGTTGACGATGCGCACCGTCACTTCGACGACTCCCCAACCGCTTCCGTCGGTGGGGACATACCTCAGTTGATGGGCCATGACTCATCGCACGGAACCATCGATGCCTTGCAGGGAGCCGAATCCTAGCGGATGACCCTCGCCATCGACCAACTGTCATCTTGTGAATCGGGCTACACGTTGGGCCGGTGGCGAGTCCCGGTCCTGCGCCACGACTTCGACTCAAAACTTACCCCCGACTGGGCGCGGCATCGCCGCGCGATCAGCGACGGCACGGTAGGCTTTCCCCTTTGGGACGACCCAGAACCGCCGGCTGTGAGCTAACTACTGTGGCGGCCATCCTCCTCCACCACCACCACCGCCGCCGGGTGGCGCTTCACAAGGGCAAACGCAGTTTCCGTTTTTGGAGGACGCAGGGATCTCGGTTCCACTAAAAACACCCTTGGTCTTGAAGGACAGACCGCCAACTCCGCCACCACAGGTACCGTTCTTTCTCAACAGGGCTTCTACCTTGAAAGGAGTCGGCTGGTAGGGGAGGATTATCCACGTCTTATCGTCCTGGCCGAGGTTGTTCACATTGAGAATACAAGCGTTGTAATAGCCGTATCCTATCGCCGTGGCCTGGATAACGTCGAGCCAATCCAATTCCGTAATCTGAGTCACATTCACCCACGCCGTAAAGTCGACGGTCATGCTGAAGTTGTTGCCGATGGCCGTCGTCGCTACGTGTGTTGAATAGGTCAGCGCCTGGCTGGGGGTGCCGGCAATTGCCAGCAGCATTGCTACAAGGAGGCATCCTCTCGTCAACATCATCGGTTTCCTCTGTCAGTGGTGTCAAAGTCCTCTTGCATTCCGTCTCTGAAAGTATCAAAGAGGTCCAACAGGTCGGGATCAAACGACTCGTCGGTCGTGTGCAAAGCAACGCCCTCGCAGATTCTTCCGCCCGGGAACTCTGCCTTCATTAGAGCTCTTGACTCGTCATCGAGACCTCGATAAAGCGATGCTACGAGTCGTCGAACGGCAGCGGCATCCCGCCTGGATCCCTCAAGGCTGTAGGAACGAAGGGCTTGTTCAGGGATAGTCGCGGCCCTCGCAGGGTCGCTCAGCCCCAAAGCCTCGTAGCGGTTCCTCATATGAGCAGCCAGCCCATTCCGATGAGACTCGTAGTCTGCTTGCCGCGCAGACAAGCGATCCCTTTCGGCCTGGTCGAGATCGAGAATCTCGCGCAGTGTCTGAACGTCCGGAGTCTGGAGGAGGTGCTGTGCGCACGTGTAGGCGGGAAGATTGCTTCCTTTGAGGGTGAGGCGCACTTCCTGTTGGGTAACGCCTTGTGCGCTAGCTAACCCGGTGGTTAGCACGGCCAATGCTATGAAAACGAAGCCGATTCGAAACAGCGCCGATTGTTCGACAATCATCTGATCGCCCCCTTATGGTTGTTCGACATTGGGTTAGCCGACCATATACGGCGGCGAAATCGGCTGTCAAACGCGAATTCAGGAATAGCGTGTACCGAGTGTGCGGGAATAGCGTGTACCTCCCCGAGGCTTCGCCTCGAGACGTTCCAGATGAAATGAGTCGGTCGGCCTCCCAGGCAGCTGACAAAGTAGTCAGTTCGCGCGGCGATGCCGCGCACGGTAGGGGATCGCGCGGCGATGCCGCGCACGGTCGGGGGTAAGTTTTGACGGCAACGCTGGACTGGACGAAGCGCCGAGCCTTCGCGCGCTCCATCGCCCTCTTCTCCGACCTCGAAGGGCGGTGACGAAGGCAGAAACCTCGCCGTCGCCACTCCTGAACGTCGGTACTCCGCCCGACAAACGGAGCTCCGCCAACACACCGATCGGTGCGTCCCCCTCAACCTCTTCGTCGGCGGCCTGGACTCAGGGACCGTCGCGTGCGCCCGGCCCAGCCACTTCCAGGGCCACAAACGGCAGCGGGCTTGGAAAAGTGCCAGGCGGAAACTTCGCCTCCGGGTCACCACCCCACAGAAGATCCCGCGCCGCGCGGTGCGCTCGCCTCACCGCATCAAAAACCGAAAGCAGGCGATTGCGTTCGTACGAATCCGACGCGATCACCCGAGGCCGCGGCCCCCAATCGAGCTTCCGCGGGCGGCGCATCGGACTCACCTGCGTCGTCTTGTAGGCACCGCGAGGCCTCGTGCCCTTTCGCTTGTGGCGCACCCGGGTCTCGTCCTCGATCTCTACAATCATGCCGCGGGCCCAGTCGAAGTACTCCTCGTCCGGGAGGTCCTCGAAGCACGGAAGCTTCGATAAGACGACCGTCTCGCGGCTCGAGAAGTCCTTTTCGCTCAAACGACGCCCCGCTTTCGAGAAACGAGCACGTCGAAGCGCGGAGCGGTCGACCCACGTGCCCTCGAGCTCGAAGGTCCCTGACCACAGCGCCTCCCCCACCGACACGCCTGGCCACTTGCGCGGTGAAGACACCAACCCCGCCTTGCAACCCTGGGCAAGGATGTAGCGGAAACGACGGCAGAGGTCCTTCTTCGCGTGACCGGGAAACGACGTCTTGTACGGCCCTTCCCATTTCGGACCCTTCCACCCGCGCAGGATCCGTAGTTCCACACTCGTCTGGTGCTGAATGCGCCGCATGAAGTCGGCCAGCTGTTGGGCGTCGCGAGCGCCCAGCAGAAGGTGAGCATGATTGACCTGGTAGTCCAGGGCGTGAATCCGGATCTCGGTCTTTCGCTGCGCGCGGCCGATGATCCCGATCAGCAGGTCGCGTAGGTGTGACGATGGCGCCAACAGGAAGAACCCGTTGACGATTCGAACCGTCACTTCGACAACTCCCCAACCGCTCGAGTCGGTGGGGACGTATCTCAGTTGATGGGCCATGACTCTTCGCCCGGAGCCATCGATGTCCTGCAGGGAGCCGAATCTTAGCGGATGACCCTCGCCATCGACCAACTGTCATTTGTGAATCGGGCTACACGTCCGGTCGGTGGCGAGGCGTCGCACTGCGCCACAACTTCGGCTCAAAACTTACCCCCGACCGGGGGCGGCATCGCCGCCCGCCTCCTTGACGACGATCGTCTCTTGCCAGCCTCGTCGCTCGAGGAACTCGCGCAGCTGGTGCAGCTGCATGGCGATGGTGTGCTGATGCGGGGTAGAAACCCGCGCATACAGACCGACCCGAGGCGAGGCCTCGGGTCGGCTGGGGGAGGGGTGGCCAAAAACCCCCTCGTCAGACGGCGATTTCAGGCCAGTGTTTCCGGGGGTCGAGGGAGGTCGGTTTCGGCATGGCCGAAACCTATACCTTTTGGCCATTCGCGGGTCGTAGATCACATGAGTCTACGTAGCCCTAGAGCAGCAAGGACGAGCACGAGCAGGGACAGTGTCAGTGGCTGGAGGGTTGGGATAGGGGCTGAGGTTGGTGTTGGGCCCGTGATGATGACGTTGTCGAAGAGGCACTCGCCGGGAGACCCACCCGTCTGGGCTAGCAACACGCGATATGCCTTCTTGCCCAATTGGGGGGGCAGACTGACGCTGATGCGAGCCCAGCCATCATTACCGTTGTCCTCGAAAGAAGCCGTCTCTCCATCAGTACATCCCACTTCGTCGTACGTGAAGATCGCGACGGCGCACCGGCCGAACTCTGATAACCGCCGAGTATCTGCATCGACACGCAGAGGACTCTCATCAGTAGAAGCGCAGGGAGTCCGGCCTGCGATGCGAGCAGATCCGAAACCGCTTCCCTCTCGAGACACCCTGAGGGCTCCGCCCGGGTTGCCCGAAGCAGAGAAGCCGATGGAGCCGGTTACGTTCTCAGAGAGAGTCTCTACTTCAAGTTCCCACAGCGCGACATCTTGGGGCTCGTCGAACTCGAATCTGACCTCGGCAGCTGCGGCGCTGATGCAGCCGGTCAGCAGGACCACGGCTAGGACGAGGCAGGGGATGTATCTAGGGAACAGTTGAGGACCACTCATTGGTATCGCCCGTTTCGAAGCCGTCCACCCAGACATAGCCGTCGGCAACATATACCGCTGCCCCAGCGTCGACCAGACCGCATTCGGGCTCGGGTTCTGGCGGAGATTCCTGGGCCCAGTTAGGAAGCTTCCGCGACGTGGCACACATGATGATCTCAACCTGGGACGGACTGAGGGAGCCCTCCGTTGCCAACACCAGAGCTGCCGTTCCGGCCACGAATGGCGCAGCGAAAGAAGTGCCGAACGCTCCCCTTGTGTAGTTCCCGTCGTACAGCTGCGTGTCCGAGCATGTGGTCTCCCCTCCGGGGAGGGTATTGACCGCGCCGTCGCGACAGTCAGGATCTGTCGTCAGAAGACCTTTCCCCGGGGCGGCGAAGAGCACCCTAAAGCCGGGCGCTGGTGATGTGTTCCAGTTGCTTCCATTCGAGGCGTCGTCGCGCTAGCGAGCTCCTGTTATGTCGATGGCCCCAACGGCATTGACGCTCTCCAGGTTCGCAGGAAACGTTGGCTCGGGAAAGTTGTTGTTTCCAGCCGAAGCGAACGCGATGACTCCGGCATCACGGATCTGGTTGTAGGCGAGTTCGATGGCGTTTCCTGTGAAGAGTTGCCAGCTGTGCACGGTGACCTGTGCTCCGCCCATGCCGCCAGACCAGGTGATCGCGCTCGCTACTTCGTCAGCATCTTGATTGGCTTGCCAGCCGCACGACACGGTTGTGCCTGGCCCCGGATCCTCCAGCCAGTCGATCCAGTGAGCTCGTGCCGCCACGACCGAACCTTCAGGAACTACGCCGATACCACCGATCTGTGCGCCGGAATCAGTGTTGTTCATCATCCCAACCATCCCCGCGACGTGGGTTCCGTGCCACTCACAGTTGACGGGATCATCATCTGGATCGGGAAGCCACTTGTCTGCATCGTGCCGATGGTGGCCTGTCCCTGTGGCGGTGCCGCCTTCGCCCGCGAAGTTCTTTCCGGCCAGCGCCTGAAGATCTGGATGCTCAAGGTCGATGCCGTTGTCGATGACGGCTACCCTGACGAGAGGGTTGTTCGAGGCATCGCCACCGGCGCAGAGGTCCCACGGGCGCGCTCGCCCCCCGCGGCCGGGACGACGCCCCCGGTGGATCTCAACTTCCCTCAGGACGTCAGCGAACTGCCGCTCTTCGCCTTGGTTTCTCTCTAGCTTCGGTGCGAATCGCGCTCTTCCAGATGGTCCAGCTCCCACTAGACGCGAAGACTCGAGGTACAGAACCGGGGAGTTCTGGTTGACCCAAGTGTCTTCCAGGAAAAGGAGCATCTGATCACCCTTCTTCGGTGGCGCCTGCCAGTGCTCGTCTACAACGCACAGGCTTCGGCTTCGCATCTTGATGCGCCCGGCCGGCACGAACACATAAACTGCTTCGCGCGGTGCAAGCTCTCCGTTCCGAACTTTGATGTCCTCGAGCTCAAGTAAGGTCCCAGCTTCTTGAAACAGGAATCCACCTTTGCTTCTTGAGACGCGGGCATGGACGACGATTTGTGTCTCCGCGATCACGTCGTCCAAGCGTTCGTGGCTTTCCGGGGGTTTCGTTCGATCAAGGTGGGTTCTTAAGCTCGGACAGCCACTGTCCGACGAGGTCGCCTGTCTGAAATATCCCTCAACACTGGACTGAGTCGCGTCGCTGGCTCCCACCAACGTAACTTCCCCATTGGGCCCCTCGAGGATCCGGTCTTCGGAGAAGAAGATCGGATCGTTGCCGTACACCGCTTCAAAGAAAACGAGATCGGGAAACGGCGACGCTTCGTCAGTCGCGACGGCCCCGGCGGCGTGCATGACGGCGGCGGTCACGATAACCGCAACCAGATACTTGAACGGTAGATACGACTTCTGGCGGTCGTGGTCTCTCAAGGGCACTCCTCCTTCATGTTGAGGGAACAAACTCTGGGGCCGTGAACGCAGACCCTTAGGGCTGTTGTGGTTCTACCCTGCCGGTATGAGTCACTCGATCTGTTGATGGCAAGGGGTCCCGGCTGAAGGAGGGGCCAGTCGGGATGATCCGCGGGATGAATAGCGTGCCACGTGGCAGCCGCTGTGTCCAGAAGCGGTTAGAGGGCGATCGGCCCCCAACCCATCGGAGACCCGAGACGCTCCAGGCACCCATGTTTCATAGCCATGTGAGTTTCACGCGCATGCCGAGATTCACGAGTCGGATCCCGGAGCCAAGTCCGCGGCCCCTACTGAACATGCGCAAGCAGATCCGCACCAAACACCTCCTCAACGCGGCGCGACCACGCCTCAAACCACCGTCCAAGCCGGTCCAAGCCGCGGCGCGGTTGACTGCGCCATAGCTCGCGCAGCGATCTCGATCGCCGTCCCAAAAGACGCAACACTGAAGTCCTTCTATCCAGGAGCGCGAGCCGCGTGCGGAACGAACGCACCGCGCGGCGGGAAGCAACCTGGCGGGAACGCGACGTTCTCCTCACCCGAACGCAACCTACGCGCCGCCCTCCGGTACGCCACAACAAAACGCCAGCGGTTGACGATGAACGCGACGCGTTGTTCCCGGGTGTGGGCGTGGCAGGCCGGGGCGGGGCTGCGCTTCGAATGGCGCGGAGCGGCGTGAGGGTCCTGGGCGAGGATCTTCTCGCGTCCCATGCTCCGCCCACCTTCGAGATCGAGGCGTTGGCCTGTCTCTTCCTCGATGTCTTCGATCATCGAGACGAGCATCTTGCGGTAGGCCTCGGCGCTCAGCTTGGCAAAGTGCGGCAGGGGCTCGAGAGTGAGCTCCTCGACCGTCTTCGAACTCGGTGATGTCGATCTTGCGATTCGCCTCGCGACGCTCGCTCCGGCTCAGCTGTCTGGATCGCGGGCCGATCACTCCTCGGCGGACGCGCTCTTGGTACAAGCCGGTGCGATCTAGCCAGACGCCCGAGAGCTTCCTCGAACCGTCGGCAAGAGCGCGAGCACTCGTCACACCGGGCCAGTCAAGCGGCGAATCAATCAGCCCTTCTTTGCAGCCCTGCGCCAAGACGTAGCGCAGGCGCTGGTAGGCGGCCTGCGGCTCGTCGGTGAGTTCGATGCCCTGGTAACGGCGACACGAGAACCGCTCGCGCCAACGCTGCAACCGGCCCACGCGTCTCGCGATGTTTCCATTGGTGAAACCCATGAAGCGCGAGATGTGCCACTGCGATTCGGCGGACAGCAAGAGATGGCAGTGGTTTGAGCCGAACCAGAAGGCGTGGACGCTCACTCCGTAGAGCCGCTGCGCACGAGCCAGGACGGCGATGATCTCGTTGTTGACTTCTTTGCTCGGCCGCAGGAGGAAACGCGACTGGAGGCAGCGCGTGGTGACTTCGACGACGCGGTTGGGCGTGTAGATCCTGGGCTTGGCGAAACGCATCGGGAGAAAGCTGCCGTTGTTTGGCGAACTGGTTGTCGTACCTCCCGAGAATCTGCGCTCTTGTTACGGCCCCCGCCTTCGAGGGCCGTTGTTCTAAGCGGCTCGCGGGGCGTCACGTGGCGTACTAACGCCGCTGGAGGCAAGGTGGCTCACTTTCCTGACGGCCGCTGACGCTCGTGAATCTCGGCAGGCGCGTGAACCTCGCATGGCTGAGAAACATAGGTGCCTGGAACGTCGCCATGCCAGGCGAAGTCTCGGCGACGGCGATACGATGGGACACGATGCTTGTATTGCACTCTGGGTCGGGCGCCCAAGATGTCGAAGTGGTGGAGGGAGAGGTACTTGAGGCCTCCGACCTTGACGAGATCTTCTTCACAGCAACCCGTCTGCTGACCGCCCGCGCTGAGCTTGAGGCTGCCGCGCTACTCCTCACGACCGGCTTCGGCGTTCGTGCGGCACAGAACCACTTTGGCGACGAGTTCGAGGTGCTACATGCGACCGTCTCTCTTGAGCACTACGAACACCTCAGGATCGCGTCGCAGGACGATAGCTACCGGCGCAGCTTCGGTCTGGTAGCTGACGCCGTCAATGAGATCGCACGCTATGTCCACGTACGCCATGTGGTCGTCGAGCTCGAGCGAGTAGTCCCTCCTCGGGACTGGCACCGAGACTTCGAGAAACTGATGGTACGGCTGACGGCAAACCAAGCCCTCTTCTCCTTCCAAGACGCTTCGAAGATCCGCTATCAGGGGCTGAACTTCCGGTCGAGAACGGAGATTCGTGTGTTCGACAAGCTCGTCTCGGCGGGACTCCTTGTGTTCCCGCTCCCAGTTAGCGTCATGGGGGCGCCTCGGACATACAAGGAGCCAGACTTCGTCGTCGTCAAGGACGGCAAGGTTGGGATCTTGGAGATTCATGGCGACAAGTGGCATCCACCAGAGACGGCTGCGAAGGAACACGAGCGGCGCCGCGAGTTCACCGCCCTGGGGATAGGTGCCTACGAGATCTTCGATGCGAAGCGATGCCAGCAAGACCCCGCGGGCGTCGTAGCGGAGTTTCTCAAGGCGATGGAGAGAGCCTAGCTCGTCATGGCCACACGACAACCAGCTGCACTGGATGTGAACCCGCGCTCGCTTCGCTCGCTCGGGCTCGCACCAGTGAGCTTCGTCCGCTAGCGGGACAGGTACATGACGAGTCATTCAGCAGCATCTCTCTTCGAGAAGAACATCGAGAGCGCGGAGCACTGCCTCCACGTTTATGACATCCGCGCGGCGATGCCGCGCACGGTCGGGGGTAAGTTTTGACGGCAACGCTGGACTGGACGAAGCGCCGAGCCTTCGCGCGCTCCATCGCCCTCTTCTCCGACCTCGAAGGGCGGTGACGAAGGCAGAAACCTCGCCGTCGCCACTCCTGAACGTCGGTACTCCGCCCGACAAACGGAGCTCCGCCAACACACCGATCGGTGCGTCCCCCTCAACCTCTTCGTCGGCGGCCTGGACTCAGGGACCGTCGCGTGCGCCCGGCCCAGCCACTTCCAGGGCCACAAACGGCAGCGGGCTTGGAAAAGTGCCAGGCGGAAACTTCGCCTCCGGGTCACCACCCCACAGAAGATCCCGCGCCGCGCGGTGCGCTCGCCTCACCGCATCAAAAACCGAAAGCAGGCGATTGCGTTCGTACGAATCCGACGCGATCACCCGAGGCCGCGGCCCCCAATCGAGCTTCCGCGGGCGGCGCATCGGACTCACCTGCGTCGTCTTGTAGGCACCGCGAGGCCTCGTGCCCTTTCGCTTGTGGCGCACCCGGGTCTCGTCCTCGATCTCTACAATCATGCCGCGGGCCCAGTCGAAGTACTCCTCGTCCGGGAGGTCCTCGAAGCACGGAAGCTTCGATAAGACGACCGTCTCGCGGCTCGAGAAGTCCTTTTCGCTCAAACGACGCCCCGCTTTCGAGAAACGAGCACGTCGAAGCGCGGAGCGGTCGACCCACGTGCCCTCGAGCTCGAAGGTCCCTGACCACAGCGCCTCCCCCACCGACACGCCTGGCCACTTGCGCGGTGAAGACACCAACCCCGCCTTGCAACCCTGGGCAAGGATGTAGCGGAAACGACGGCAGAGGTCCTTCTTCGCGTGACCGGGAAACGACGTCTTGTACGGCCCTTCCCATTTCGGACCCTTCCACCCGCGCAGGATCCGTAGTTCCACACTCGTCTGGTGCTGAATGCGCCGCATGAAGTCGGCCAGCTGTTGGGCGTCGCGAGCGCCCAGCAGAAGGTGAGCATGATTGACCTGGTAGTCCAGGGCGTGAATCCGGATCTCGGTCTTTCGCTGCGCGCGGCCGATGATCCCGATCAGCAGGTCGCGTAGGTGTGACGATGGCGCCAACAGGAAGAACCCGTTGACGATTCGAACCGTCACTTCGACAACTCCCCAACCGCTCGAGTCGGTGGGGACGTATCTCAGTTGATGGGCCATGACTCTTCGCCCGGAGCCATCGATGTCCTGCAGGGAGCCGAATCTTAGCGGATGACCCTCGCCATCGACCAACTGTCATTTGTGAATCGGGCTACACGTCCGGTCGGTGGCGAGGCGTCGCACTGCGCCA
>CBDCWI010000002.1:0-3190000 GCA_965223325.1 Candidatus Multivoradales bacterium
CAGGGAGTACACAACGATCAACCGCGGCACCGGCTTCGGCGGTGGCCGCACGACCATTGGCGCTGACAATCTGTTCTTGACTGGCGCTCACGTCGCTCACGACTGCGTGATCGGTGATCAGACGGTGTTCATCAACAATGCCACCGCCGGAGGGCATTGCGTCGTCGAAGACTGGGCGACGCTCGGGGCGTTCAGTTCGATGCACCCCTTTTGTCGACTCGGGCAGCACGCCTACGTCGGCGGGTACACCATTGTGACGATGGATGCCCTGCCGTCGCCACGACGGTGGGGCAGAAGCCACAGTGTTACGGAGTCAACCGAATCGGTCTCGAGCGGCGAGGCTTCGACGGTGCGCAGATTCGATCACTACAGGCGGCGTTCAGGTTCTCCTGCGTTCGTCGTTGAACACGACCCAGGCCGTCGAGCACTCGAGCGCGACCACGCCGGCGATCCTTCGGTGGAGGTCTTGCTCGAGTTCATTCGCTCGAGTGAGCGAGGGGTCATCAAGGCCGGCCGGCGCGGTGCCCGGGGCGCCGGGTGAGGAGGTCCAACGATCGTCTCCCTTCGCGATCGGCCTGTCTCGTCATGCACTCTCTGCACTGGACATCTTCTGAATGAAGACACTACGCACTGGCGTTGTCGGTACTGGCGCACTCGGTCGGCATCACACCCGAATCCTGACGCATTTGGACGGTTCGCAGCTGGTCGGAATCTACGATTCGAACCCCGAGACCTCGAGCGTGGTGTCCGAAGAGTTCGGTGCACGGGTGTTCCCAGACGTTGCCAGCCTGGCAGCAGAAGTCGAGGCGGTGGTGGTCGCCGCACCGACCATTCACCACGCCGAGCTCGGATGTCAGCTGCTCGAGGCCGGGGTGCATGTTCTGATCGAGAAACCCATCGCGGCGAGCCTGGAGGAGGCAGATCAGCTGCTCGCCGCGGCCGGGGACCGTGTTCTGTCGGTCGGCCATGTCGAGTTCTTCAATCCGGCGGTTCAGGCGCTCCTGGCGGTGGGAGAGACGCCTCGGTTTGTCGAGATCGACCGGCTTTCGGTGTTCTCCCCGCGCAGCCTCGACATTGATGTGGTCCTCGACCTGATGATTCACGACATCCAGATTCTCCACGCCCTCGACGCGTCCGCCATCGAGGAGGTACGCGCGATGGGAATCGAGGTCCTGTCGCCGCGTATTGACATTGCCGATGTGCGACTCGAATTCGGATCGGGGTGTGTCGCCAACGTGACCGCCTCACGGGTTTCGGCTGAGCGTGTCCGGCAACTGCGAGCTTTCTACTCAGAGCGCTACTATTCGCTCGACTACCAACACCAGAGTCTCAGTGGAGCGCGGCTCGAGAGCGCCCCGCAGGAGGCGCTGGGACGCGCGATTGTGCCCGAGACGTTCGAGATCGAACCGCAGGAGCCTCTGCGGGCTGAGCTCGAGTGCTTCCTGGCAACCTGTGGCGGAGAAGATGTCGCGGCGGTAGATGGCCACGCGGCCCGCCGCGCTCTGGCTACGGCGCTCGATATTGTCGAGGCGATCAAGAACTGAAGCCAGGTCGTTGTGCGACCTGACAGAGCACCCCGTCTAGCAGAACCCAACAATGTCGAGTTTCAGGTAGGCGCTCGCCGAGCGGCAAACCTCGCCAGGGAACGAGAACGAGATGACCCGCAAGAACATGCCGACTGGCGAGAAGCCCGAGATCGTCCTCTCGAATGACGACGGTGTGTTCGCCGAAGGGTTGACGGCGCTCGCTGATGCCCTTGCCGAGATCGCCCACGTATGGGTCGTGGCACCGGGATCGTGAGCGGTCGGGCAGCAGTCACTCAATCACCCTGCATCATCCCCTGCGGGCGCGAGAGCTTCCTGATGGTCGCTTTGCGGTCGATGGGACGCCCACCGACTGCGTCAACCTCGCCCTGCATCATCTACTTGCCGACCGCGAGATCAAGATGGTGGTTTCGGGAATCAACGCCGGGCTCAACATTGGCGACGACGTCACCTACTCGGGCACCCTCGGAGCAGCCTTCGAGGCACATCTGCTCGAAGTACCGGCGGTCGGGTTCAGCCAAGACACCGGTGGCGAGTACTCCTACGAGCGCGCCGCGGAGTGGGCCGCGGAGCTCGTCAGAACTCTTCTGGGGGACCCACTCGAGCCGTCGCTCCTGCTCAACGTGAACTTCCCGGCGGGCGACTTCGAAGGTTGGTCGATGACCCGCCTCGGTCGGCGGTTCTACCGCGAAGTCGTCGTCGAGAAGGAGGACCCGAGGGGGCGCTCGTACTACTGGATCGGTGGCCGCCCTGAGTGGCAGGGTGGCGAGGGGACGGATCACGATGCGCTCGAACACGGCGTGATTTCGGTCACCCCGCTCCATCTCGACCTGACCGACTTCGCCCAGCTCGAGAAGCGCGCGGCCTGGCACCGCCGTCTCTCCGCGCCGGCCGGAGCGCGCTGAGGGCAGCCATGGTTGGGCTGGACTACGCTCGCGACCGGATGCTGCGCGATCTCGAAGCGAAGGGAATCCGTGATCAGCGGGTGCTCGAGGCGATGCGTGCGGTGCCGCGTCACGACTTTGTCGACAAAGCCCTTGGGGCACGCGCCTACAAGGACTACGCCCTTAGGATCGGGGAAGGGCAGACCATCTCCGCTCCCTGGATCGTCGCTCGGATGACCGAGTTGCTCGAGCTCGAGAAGGAGCACAGCGTGCTCGAGATTGGTACGGGTTCTGGCTACCAGACGGCAGTCCTGGCCCAGCTGGCGCGCGTGGTGTACAGCATTGAACGGGTGTCGGCGCTGGCCCGGCAGGCAGTCCAGCGGATCCAGGCACTCGGGTTCGACAACGTCAAGATCCAGGTCTTCGATGGCTCGATCGGCTTCAGCGATCGGGCGCCATACGATCGCATCCTGGTCACCGCTGGGGCGCCGGATGTTCCACCCCCGCTCATCGAGCAGCTCGCCCCACGGGGCCGGATGGTCATTCCGGTGGGTGAGCACGGCAATCAGCGTCTGGTATTGCTCGAGCGTGACGCCTGGGGCGCCGCCAAGAAACGCGTCGGCGAGGCGGTGTCGTTTGTGCCGTTGCTCGGCCGACATGGGTTCGAGCGGCCGGGCGGCGAGGGCACTTGAGTGGAGTTGTGCGCTCACTGATCCGGTGAGAGTGCCGAGTCTGGAATACGCGGAGCTCGCAGGGTGGGGGCCTGTAGGTGGGGGCGTTGTAGGCGTGGGCGTTGTAGGCGTGGGCGGGAGTGTGGGGTTGTGTGGGTGTGCCAGGGCGCCGGGCGGGAGGTGGAGCTTCCGGGACTGCCCGCTCCGCGACGGCCGGCGCATCCAGCTAAGGGGTGCCCGGGGCGCGTGGCGGGGGTGGGCAAAACTCGCTGCGCTTCGCTGGGAGTGCGGTGGACCTCGACGATTCATCTGCGTTCGATGCCGCCCGGTCTTCGGGTGGGCGCTCCGCTCAAACACTTGCCCACCCTGATCCGCCCCGCGCCCCGGGCACCCCTAAGCTCGATCCTGCGCCTTTACCGTCTGACTGCTCCGCGGGCAGTCCCGGAAGCACCACCTCCCGCCCTTTCGGAGTCTGCGCACAACGGGGTTGGTGAGGGGGGTGCACGCTCGTGCTTCGCACATCGCGCATTCATGCGCGCGCCTTCGGCGACTTGCGCGGAGTGATTGGTCTCGGAGCCGGATGGCTGGTCTCGCACGCTCGTGCTTCGCACATCGCGCACTCATGCGCGCGCCTTCGGCGACTTGCGCGGAGTGATTGGTCCCCGCGCTGGGGGCTCAACTTTGGGGGGATCTCGGCGTTTCTGCTTCGGAGCGCCCTACGACGGGCCTTTCGCCTTCCTCACACTCCTTTGCCGTGTTGTCTACAATTTTGCGACGCGCTACGATCTGCGCTTGCGCGAGGCGCCCGTAGCTCAGCAGGATAGAGCACCGGTTTCCTAAACCGTAGGTCGCAGGTTCGAATCCTGCCGGGCGCACCAGAAAAGACGGCAACTTCGAAAGATCGGCTAGACTCCCAAAACACCGCGTGGGCCAATATGGGCCACTGCAGATAATAGTTTTGGGGGGAACGATGGCCAGCTATGCCCGCCGAGTCGCCAAGAATGGCAGCGTCTCGCACCGCTTTCGCATCCGGATGAAGGGTGTCGACCTGTCCGAAACCTTCCAGCGAAAGAGGGACGGGGAGGCCTGGGCGACGGCTACCGAGACGAAGATCCGGCTCGGCGATGTCTCTGGGATCGTCGCCGGCCAGCTCAAGGTGGCTGACGTCTTCGATCACTTCCTGGCCAGTGGTCTGGAGGGTCGGTCGGACGCTTACGCACGGGACTGCCGACAGCGCCTGGCGGAGTGGCGCTCGGAGCTCGGGACGCTGCCCGTGCCGCTCCTCACGCCGCAGATGGTGCGCGACGCATGGGAGCGGATTGCCGCACGCCGGCCTGACCGTCCTGGCGCTCGAGGTAGGCAGGCGCCGAACACCCGCATTCACTACCTGCGTGTTCTCAAGCGCTCGTTCGCCTTCGCGGCCAGCGAGCGATTCGTGGAACGGAGTCCGATCGAGAGCCTGGCCATCGGGAAGCTCGCCCCCGGGCGAGATCGGTTTCTCACCGATGACGAGGTGGCGGCCCTCCTGGCCGCGTGCCGGCCAGAGAAGCCCGCACGATGCTCGCCGCGCCTCTATCCGCTGGTCGTTCTCGGGATCTGCACCGGGGCTCGAGAGGGGAAGCTGCTTGGCCTTCTGCGGCGCGATCTCGACCTCGAATCTAGGATCGTCTACCTCATGCAGACCAAGAACAAGACTCACCGCAGCGTCGGGCTCTCCGAGCTCGCCATCTCCGTGATGGACGATTGGTGCAGCGACATGGCGCTCGCTCCTGACGATTTCGTTTTCGAAGAGCGTGGGCACTGCCACTTTCCGCGCAAGGCGTGGAACTCGGCGAAGGTACGGGCAGGAATCGAGGCCTCGTTTCGCTTCCACGATCTGCGGCACACCTGCGCGTCTCGCCTCGCGGAGCGCGGTGCGACGCTGATCGAGATCGGGCAGGTCCTGGGGCACAAGAGTCTCCAGTCGACCATGCGCTACGCGCACCTTGTGAGGGACCGGATTCATGATTTGGCTCGGGATGCGGCGCCGCACTGAGAGGTGTGCTCCAAGTCTCTCCATGGGTCACCAACCCTGTCGCCACTGTCAGCCTTGTAACGGTCGGACCCAGGAACCTCCTCGTCCAGCACTTCGAGGAAAGGTGATCCGCAGCAGCCGCAACCTCCAATCACAATCTTGTGTTTGCGCGTCAGAGCCGAGAGCTCATCCAGGAATTCAGCGACCCTCTGCTCGTTCTGCTGCTCCATCTAGACCGTCCCTCCCTTCCGCAGCCACACCACGTAGCGCGGCCAGTTGATCATCACCTTCCTCACTCCAGGCGGTCTCCAGACGCCGCCACACTCTAGGAGCCCGTTCTTCTTGCACGCCCGGACCTGATGCCGGATCTGATGATCAGTCAGCCAAGAGATCTTCTCTGCAGCCTGGTCGATCGTGATCATCTGGTTCAGTTCCTGGGCGAGCTCTTCGACAGAAGGGGGCAGGTTGGGATCGATGTGTTCTGCAACGCTCACTTCTTCTTTGCCTCCTCGGCGAGCATGGCGACAATCGCCCCCATCGCTACCCCGCCAATAGTCATGAGGGTTGTTATCAGCGCGGTCCGCGTATCGGCCAGGCACCAGACCAGCGCGAGACCTCCAGTCAGCAAGCCGCATCCAGGTCCAGTCTTCATACCTGTCCTCCAGGAATCGGCGGAAGAACCACCGGCCCAAGAATGCCGGCGTCACCGGCTGCCGTTTCGCGCCGGCGCAGCCCCTCGAGCCGGCGAGAGTTCTCTACCTCGCCCTTCAGAAAATCGCGCTCGGCCCGAAGCTGTTCCAGCTTCTTGGCTGCTGCGATGGGGTCATCCATGACCCGAAGTGCGTTTGCCACGTCCACGCCTTCGCGCTCGCAGCGCTCGAGCAGATCGGTGATTCCTGAGATGTTCATGAAGCCGCCTCCGTAAGAAGCTCAGGGCGCCCCACAGCCTCGAGCGGCTCCCGGCGTTTCCAGTCCTGGACAGGCACCAATCGCACGCGCCCAGCGAGCACCTCGAGCGGAAGCAGCGAGGTCGAGCAGCAGGACCAGCAGCCGCCCTCGCGGTCAACCTCGACCAGGGCGTCGCACTCGACGCAAACGGCGTACTCGTTGAGCCTCATGCCGCACCCTGCCTTTCGGCAAGAGCTTCGGCTATCGCCGCCCTCTGCTCATCCGACATTTCCGGCTCCGGTGTTGGTTGGTTGCCCCTGATCGCCTGCTGCTCCATCTCGAACTGCGCCGTGACTCGATCCCTGCTCTTGGGTGGGTTGCGCGCCGCCGCCGCAGCCTTCGCCAGCCAGTCCTCTGCGTACGTCTCCGGGTCTTTCACCCAGTTCAGGACCGACCTCACCGGCCGATCGGTCATCTCGCAGAACGCGAGATATGCCGCGCCGTTCTCGGTCAGCCGGTGCGGTCCGTGTGCCGCATCTGCCGCCAGCACGAACTCGCGCTGCACCCTCGAGACGGCCGCCGGCGACATCGGCCGGTGTGGCTCGGGCCACAGGCCGAGAAGCGAATCCAGACTCTCCGAGTATTCACTGTCTAAAAATTGTTCTTCGTCCTCGGGGGAGCCCCTCCGGAATCCCTCTTCCCTCTTCCCTCTTCCCTTATCCCTTATCCCTCTTCCCTCTTCCCTATTTGCCATAGGCTTTGGTGAAGGGTCTCCGGAAGGGTCTGGCAAAGGCTTTTCTAAAGGGTTGGGCAAAGCCTTTCGGGCCCAGCCTGGCAGGGCGTTTGCGAAGGCGCGAGAGGTCGGCTCCGAGAGATTCTGAAAGGCTTCCGCGGCAGTCTTCAGCTGCCGGAACACCAGGTCGACCCGGGGAAGCGAGTCAAGAATGTGACCCAGACTCTTCGCGACGTTGGGGTTCTCGGGGGGGTTGTGTTCGAGGAAACGCGGGAGCCGAACAAGCTCGTTTTCCTCGTCCCACTCGGCCCAACCTGAGCCCTCGAGTTCGGCCAGTGCACTCTCGAGCCCGGACTTCGAGAGCTTCGCCTGGCGGCACATGGTGGACAGGGCCATCTCCATCACCCCGAGCCGAGTCATTTTCGGGTGGGTCATGAACATGAGGAACAGGAGCCGGGCGTCGTTCTCGAAACCTATGAACGTCGGATGGTTCCAGATCCTCACGAAGACCCGCCGATAGATGCCACGGTCGCGGTCACTCAAGACATACTCCTCGAGGTGATGATCGAGTTCACCAGCACCTGGCGGTCCGCCAGCACCCCGGGCTCGATCTCGACCTTGCAGGTCTCGAACCGGCCACAGCCAGACGTCTCGCCGCTGCGGCCGACGATCTTGACCATTCGCTGCATGACACCCTGCTCGTAGTAGAGCCCCCGAGTGATCCGGTGCTTACCCCGCACGATGCCAGGGCTCTCGTCCTGGCTGGGGTTGTAGGCCGAGCCGCTCATCTAGAGAGGCCACCATGTAGCTGTGTTAGAGCCCAGGACTGTGCAACGACGAGCCTCACCTCGGCGGATGTACTCGTCCTCTTTGAGATCGCTGAGCCGGCGCCTCACCTCCATGAGCCGGCGCGTGTCGTCGACGCATATCGCTCCAGTGCCGGCGGCGAGCTCCGCCGCTGTCCGACCAGGCCGGAGCTTGACCAGGCCCAGAACGATCTCGGCGTGTTTCACACGGGTGCCGCTTCGGTCCTTCTTCTCGGCCGCCTGGAAGCTCGAGAGGGGGTCGGTGCGGTGGACGATCGGGGCCGTCAGGGTGAGTTTTGCCTGCATCACTTCGTCCCCTCTGCCGGCGAAACCTCAAGGACGTAGTCCGACCACGTCGACTCTCCGCCCTTGATTGAGGTGTACATCACGCGCAGTTCCTCGAGCTCCTTGGGGGATGCCTGGCCGACCTTCTTGCCGAGCCAACCCTCGAGGTCCTTCACCTCGACGTTCAGGTCGCCGAACGCCGTAATCACCTCTTTACGCAGTCGATCGGGGTCCTCAGCGGCCTTTGAGCGCATGCGTCCGCGACACTTGTCCATGGCGTCTTCGATCAAGTGCTTTGGAATCAACTTCAGGATGGCGTTGCGCTCCAGGATGGCTCCTCGGCGGTTGACCAGCTCGCGGCGATCTCGCTCGTCCGTCACCACCCATTCGGTCTGCCCGGTTTGCTTGTTCTTCCGCTGCACTTCCTTCTTGAAATGGTCGTCCGAACTGGTCTTCGTGTTCGTCTGGAGGTCCCAGGCCCACCCTCGAATGTGCACGTGCGTGTCGTCCTCGCGGACGATGTCGACGCCGGATCGGACGTTTCCCCAGCATCGCGCTGCCTCACGCGCCAGGTCGACGCTTGGCCCCTCGATCTTTGATCCACCTCGAGGGAAGGAATAGATAGCGGCCGCCGCGAACGTCTTGCTCTGGCAAGTCTTCATCAAGGCAGCGAAGGCCTCGTCCTCGTTTCGGGGCCTGTTCTGTGCCACGACGATCGCGCCATGGATCTCTGCCTCTACCGCTCGAGCAGCCGCAACGGTGGATAGCTCCACGGAGCCACTGGCGTCGTTGGTCGTTGGGAGGAGCTGCATTTCAGACATCTGTTCAGGTTTCCTTTGGGACTTTTAGTGACATGGCAACGCTTCGGCGTCGCGAAACACGGGCGGCGCAGTCGCCCAGCGTCCGTGCTCGCCAATGGCGTAGCTGAAGTAGGTGCGAAGCAGGGAAGTCTCGTTGTCGATCACGTGGATCTCTGTTGCGCGAAACGTGGCGCCGGCGATCCGCACCCGCACGAAACCGGTGCGCGCACAGTCGTCTGTGATGGACACCATCCCGACCGGCTGCAGGGGCCCTGACTCCCAGGCCACCGCATGCACGCCACCCGCCTCGAGCGGCTTCGTTTCCAGCGCCTGGTAGGTCGCCGAGCGGAAGGACTCCGTCATGAGGTTCGTCGGGTTCTCGATCACGACGACTTCCCAGCGCCCATCGGCCAGGCAGTTCGGCTCGGCCTGGTCACACGATCGAATTCCGAGTTCGACGATGTGGTTGCGCGACAGTTGTGCGTCGGCAACGGCGGGGAGGATGAAGAGGATCAGAAGACCCACCAGGGCGCCGTGCTGGCGCTGTCTGGCGCGCCGGATCTTCCCCTGCCAGATCTCCCGCCCAGAGACGAGCCCGCGATGGTAGGCGGGGTAGTAGACGCCGACTCCGCCTGTGACGAGGCCGGCGATGAAGACGAAGGCCGCAAGCCAGAAGTCCATCATTCGGGCGCCCCCTTCGGGTCGATCCGCAGCTCGTCGAGGTAGCGGAACATCTGATGCGTTCGGAGCGCCTCGTCGTCGTCCTCAGGCTTGACGAAGGCAACTCGGCACGCGCCGGCTGCGCCGACCTCAAGACTCTCGATGATGCCCCGGTACCACCAGTTCCCGACCAGGAGCCACACGAGCTCACCAATGTGCACGGAGTCGGCTGATGGCTGCTGCTTCGTTGGAGCGGTATCGCTCCGTGCCGCAACACGGAGAAGCTCCTCGGGCGAGAAGACCAGCTCTGGCGCCGTCATCATGCTGCCGTCCGGTAGAGGTGGCGAACACAGTCGGGACAGGGGCAGTCACTGGTGCAGATGAGGCCCCGCCGGGCGCTCCGGCGCAGGTTCTCGATCGCGGTCGCGGTGACCGCCGTCCAGGTGCCGTTCTTTCGCCTTGCGCGGCCGCATCCGTGGGGACAGACAACCACTGTGGTTTCCTTCCGCCTGGGGTGGGTTTGGTATCGTTGGTTCATTCGGGAGCCCTCCTTCGTTTATCCAACTGGTGGTTCTTCGGATTCAGACCGGCCTGAGGTGTGTCAGCACCTCAGGCCGTTCGCTTCTGTAGCGGCTGCCGCTCGACGGCATCCCAGTCACGGCAGGGAATCAGCCCTCCGGTGACAGTTTCGATGCGCGTGGCGGTATCGCGGCGGGGCAGCTTCCTGGCGAGTTCGAAGTTCGAGACGTCAGACCCGTAGCAGCCGAAGCCTTCGGCGGCTTCTTCCTGGGTAAGGCCTTCCAAGAGGCGCCAAACCCGCATCCGCTCGTTTGCGGGCAACGTAGCCAGATCGAGAGAGTGGATAGCCATACGGCTACCATACGGTAGCCGAGATAGTCTTGTCAATAGAAAATTTAGCCCGTGGGGCATTGGCATCGACCGCCGGCGCCAATAGTCTTCTTAGTCATATGACTAAGAGGCACCGGATTACGTCGTCCGGGGATGCGGGCGACAACGAGCGGCCCCGGGTACCAACCAGGAAAGAGCTTGGAGAAGCGCTTCGTAAGCTACGCGGCAATCGGACGCAGCGCGAAGTGTCCGCTGGCGCAGAGATTCCCGCGCCTAACTACTCGGTCTATGAGTCGGGCGGGTCGGGCATGACTGTGGAGGTGCTGTTTCGCATCCTCTTCAGCATGGATGCGGATATCGGCGATCTGGCCGTCGCTATGGGGTTTGCGCCCTCGGACGAAGATCTGGCCCTGACGATCCGCGAGATTCGGGACGCTGTTGAGGCGACCATGGCTCGTCGTCAGCGCGACGAGAGCACCGGCGGATGAGCTCGTCGCCGGCGTTGCCCTCGATCGCGTGTAGCTTCCTTAGTGAGGCGACCAGACCGACCACCTCGATCCAGGTCTTAGCTCTGCTTGCTGGCATGCGCTGTCAAGATCCTTTTTACTTCAGAGGGAGAGGAAAACAAGGAACCAAGCAGAGAGATAGGAAGAAATGCGCAGAAGACATATCCTGGATGAGTCGAGACCTTAGCATTACGAGCAGGAAAGCGCAGGCGACGCAGTGATGAAATCAATGAAAACGAGTAAATGCCTAATGGTGCAGTGGTTTACGCTTTTGTTCGTGCCGTCGGTGGCTCACGCTCAGAGTCCGTTCGATGACGGAAACGTGCGGGCGGGCAAGAGAATCGAGGTCTCTGAACACGATCACGACCAGGCTCGCTTCGGTCTCTGGATTCGTCTTTACCAAAGGGGCTCTGACCCACACCGGCTCCTGGTCGAGCTTCGGGACCGCGATTTCGCCGAGGAGTCGCCGCCCGAAGAACCCCTGCGAGAACTTCGCTTTGCTGTCGACGGAGACGTCCATGTCGTCAAGGGGGAAGAGTGCGAGCGCGTTACCTATTGGGACCGCGCGAACAACTCCCTGATCGACTGTCCACTTGCCCCTGAGACTCTAGAGGCGCTCTCCAGTGCCGTGGGAATGGTGATTGTGCAGGGCCTGAACTCGCTTGGCCACTACAGCCATGAGGGAGAGCTCGGGCCGAAGAAGCGCGTCCGATGGCTCAAGCTCAAGGACGAGAGTTGGGTTGATTTAGTGGAGCCGGACTAGAACCCTTGGATCTCCACGAGCTTCTTCAAACCCCGCTTGCCGGGGCACTTGGGGCCGGCCTGGTCGCTATAGTCACCTGGTGTCTTCAGGAGTGGAAGAACGGCCGCATTCGGATCGCTGACCGGAAGAACGCTGACCGCCTTCGTCTTGAGAGTCAATGTCGCGAGGATTCGATCAGAGCTCAGTCTCACGAGAGGGAGGATCAGCGACGGTACGACCGGGAGAAGATGGACGCCTACGTGGCCTACATTTCGGCTGTCCGACGAGTTATCCAAATCGACACACCGTCAGTCGAACTGAGGTCGGCTGCATGGGAGGGGGAGGCTGGGGCGTTGATCGACCGAATGTCCCACGAGTACACGCTGCTCCAGTTCTACGCGTCCAGGGAAGTTCAGAACAGCGCCGTTATTCTCGAGAGCAGGCTCCGGGCCTGCCTGCGGGACCGTGTGGCCCGTCGCAACGACCCTGACGAGGACATAGAACTGTGGAGTCTTCTGTACTTGTTCACTGACATCGCGAGGAAGGACGTCGGACTGCCCGACAGGTCTCCGTCGGGCGACAATGAAAGGCTCCAGCGTGATCTGGCCCGGGTGCTGAAAGATTGACCTCCCGCCGCCGCGGCTCCACCCGTGCCTGGCGCAGGCTCCGCGCAGCCATCCTGCGCCGTGACCCCATCTGCTGCATCTGCGGCCTGGCACCCAGCACCCAGGTGGACCACATCGTCCCCGTCTCAGAGGGCGGCACTAACGACCCGGGCAATCTCCGGGGCACGTGCAAGCCCTGCAACCTGGGCCGGCGCGACCGGGCGTTCTACCCGGGATAGAGTTCTTGAATGGACGTCGGCGAGGTATTACGTGATCGGATCTGGGAAAGCATGCTTGACCAGGACTTCAAAGCCAGGTACTGGGCCTACATCGCCGCGCGGCAGCACAGCATTGACCGCTGGGCCACGGCAGCCACGGCTTCGATGTCAGCGCTTGGAGTTGTTCTCGGTGCGAGTGTTAACCCATGGTGGGCGGTGGTGTTTGCGGCCGCGGCAACCGCGACGGGGACAGTAAGCTTCTTCTCAAGATTCTCCGACAGGGCGGGCGCCGCTGCCTCTGCCTGTGCACAACTCTCGACCGCATGCATGGATCTGGAACACCTTTGGACCGATGTGTCCGACAACGATGTCACCGGTGAAGTCGCAAAGGCTAGGCTCGAAGCCGTAGAAAAACGCATCGACGGACTGACCGAAAGCCTCAGCAAGGAGCGCCAGGTACCGAAGCTGATCGAGAAGGCAAGGCGATCAGTGATCGCGTCCAGGGGTCTGGATGAGCTCGAAGCGTAGGCCACCGGATAAGACTCGCCAGAGGGGTGGACCTCCGCCTGATCGCCCGAGGCCTTGGCCGAAGCCCAAAGAGGACACCAAGAGGGCGCCGCGACACAAGAAGAAGCCCGAGCCCAAACCCAAGGCTACCCGGGGTAGGGGGGTCGAATAGCTGAGGCTGACGCAACCATCGCGGACACGACCGCCGCGAGTGTGCATGCGCGAAATTGAGGTGCTGGTCGTTTTTCGTATATTGGTGGAGCGATGGCACGTGGACGCAAGCCCAAACCGACCGGCCTGAAGCTCGTCCAGGGCAACGCAGGCCGACGACCTCTGCCGGCGAACGAGCTCAAGCCGGCCCCATCGGTCCCCGACCCCCCAAAGTGGCTTTCGAAGGCGGCGCTAGCGGAGTGGAAGCGCCTCGCCGAGCCGCTGGCGATGCTCGGGTGCCTGTCGGACCTCGACCTAGCGAACTTCGCCGCCTACTGTTCGAGCTACGCCGCCTACCAACAGGCCGAAAGGGACTTTCGGGCCGCTGAACAGTGGGGACTGGAGGAGCGCCGAGAGGCTCGGCTCGTCCTGGGAGCCGCCGAACGCGCCCTCCGCAGCTTTTCGTCGGAATTCGGACTCACGCCAGTCGCTCGACTGAGGCTGGCGATGCAAACTGGCGACGAGGAATCGGACGGCCTGGACGAGTTCCTCAGTGGCAGCGCGACGTAAGAAGAAGAAGGCGTCATCGGCCAAGAAGAGCCGCCGAAAGAAGCCCAAAGGCAAGCGCCGCAACTCGAAACCAGTCCGACCGGAGGTGGAGTACGCGAACCAAGTGCTCGAGGGCAAGGTACTCGCGTCGAAATGGGTATCCCTGGCTTGCCAGCGCCACCTGGACGACCTCAAAGATGGCGGCCAGCGGGGCCTAGTCTTCGACGGCGCTCGAGCCGACAGAATCGTCACCTACATCGAGCGGTATTGCCGGCACTTCGAGGGCGAGTGGGCTGGCAAGCTGATCCAGCTCGAGCTGTGGCAGAAATTCTGCTACGGGGTCGCGTATGGGTGGGTGGACGAGGCCACTGGTTTCCGGCGGTTTCGGGAGTCTTACAAAGAGGTGCCGCGCAAGAACGGCAAAACGCTGACCGCTGCCGGCGAGGGCCTTTACCTGACGCAGGCCGACGGCCTGGTCGAGTCCGACGGGGTCTTCCGCCCGGAAGGCGGCGCGAAAGTCTATTCGGCCGCCACGAAGAAGCAGCAGGCGAAAATCATGTTCGACGGTGCGCGCCTCATGGTGAAGAACTCGCCGGCGCTGCGCAGCCGACTAGGCGTCTACATCGCCAACATCCACGATCTGGCTACCGCGAGTTCGTTCGAACCCCTGGGGTCGGACTCCGACAAGCAGGATGGCCTAAACGTCCACGGTGGGCTGCTCGACGAGCTCCACCAGCACAAAACCCGAGGGATGTACGACGTAATTCGCACGGCTTCCGGTGCGCGTCGGCAGCCCATGCTTTCGAGCATCACCACGGCGGGCCTGTACAAGCCCGAGTCGATCGGCTGGGAACTCCACACCATGGCCAAGAAGGTGCTCGAGGGGTCGATGACGAACGATCGATTCTTCGCCTACATCGCGACGATCGACGAAGGCGATCCCTGGGACGCGGAGAAAAGCTGGATCAAGGCAAATCCCAACTGGAACGTATCGGTGAAGCCGGAGAACATCCTCGAGGCCTACGAGCGGGCACTGGTCAGCGTCGGCGCGAAGTCGTCGTTCATGCGCTACCACCTCAATGTCTGGGTGAACTCGGTCGATCGGTGGATCGAAATGGAGAGGTGGGCGCGCTGCGGTACGCGCGAGCTTGGTCGGAACGATCTCGAGGAACTTCGCGGGCGCCCTTGCTTCGGTGCCCTCGATTTGGCACGCAAAAAGGACCTCTCGGCGCTGATTCTGTACTTCCCGCCGCTCGAAGACGAAGAGCCCGCCCGAGTCCTGAGCTATTTCTGGGCGCCCGAGCAGCAGATTGTCGAGCGCTCGAACGTTGACCGCGTGCCCTACGTCGAATGGTCTAGATCTGGCGCCATCGTGTCGACTCCGTCTGCGACGACGGACTTCGCCTTCATCCGCGAGTCGATTATCGAGATCATCGGTCAGTTCGCGGTCCAGTCGATTTCCTACGACCGGGCGTACGCGGACCAGCTTGTCCTCGAGCTACAACAAGAGGCCATCGAGATGGTTCCGCACGGGCAGGGGTTCGAGGCGATGACAGGCCCGATGGAGGAACTCGGCCGCCAGGTCTACGCCGGCGAGATCGCGCACGGCGACAACCCGGTCCTCACCTGGATGGCCTCGAACGTCGTGGTCCGACAGAGTCCCGACGAGAAGATTCGACCCGACAAAGGCCGGTCCGCCGAGAAGATCGACGGCATCGTGGCGCTGATCATGGCGATCGGAGCGTGGATGCGCGCAGAGGCACAGGGCTCAGTTTACGACGAACGAGAGCCCGTCCTCGTGTAGCAGTTGCATTGACCCCTACGTTATCTCGTATATTGACAAATGAGAGCAGGAGTCGGTGTCGCCTTTGAAAACCATTGCCCGTCCCGAGACCCAAGGCGTTGTTGCTCTGGTGGTGTTGGTGGCGGGCGCTGAAACCGGGTACTACGGTCTCGCCCTTGCGGGCCTGTTGCTGTTTGTCGACTACTTCGTCGACCCCTGGCGCCCGAGGTTGCAAAGCGACGGAGACACCGAAGGTTGATACTTCCAGGCTTGTTTGGCGGCGCCAGCGCCGTCTCCCTCTCGAGAACGACACCAGGCTCCTACCACCCGTCAGACAGCAATCTGCCCGGCTGGCTCGTCGACTCACCGAGCACGAGCTCCGGCATCGAGGTCGGCACGACGGGCGCCCTGCGCGCGTCGACGGTCTTCGCGGCGGTTCGATTGATCGCCGACGTATCTTCGACGCTACCGCTCCAGACGTTTCGCCGTGGTGCCGACGACAGCCGGGAGATAGCCGAGCGCCACCTGGTCCGCGAGCTACTGGCCGTCGAGCCGAATCCCGAGCAGACGGCGAGCTCGTGGCGATCGCAGTTGATCGCACACCAGTTGCTGTGGGGCAACCATTTCGCCGAGATCGAGCGCGACAAAGCAGGGAGGCCGGCGTGGATTTGGCCCATACACCCGCCGTCTCGAGTGTCTGTGCGGCGCGTAGGGGTCCGTAAACGCCGACTTGTCTACGAGGTGACTCGAGAGCAGGAGGGCAAGAAGCGGGTCAAGCTGCGGGCCGAGGACGTCCTCCATTTTCCGAACACGCTTTCGCTCGACGGCATCGTCGGGCAGGGCCTGGTCGATCTTGCTCGAGAGGCGATCGGGATGGCGATGGCCACCGAGCGCCACGGATCGCTGTTCTTCGGCAACTACCAGACCCCCACGGGCTACCTGAAGCACCCAGGCCGCTTCAAGGACCCGGCTGCAGCCGGCAAGCGCATCCGCGCGCAGATGGACGCTGTTCACGGCGGAGACGGTCGCCATCGGCTCGCCGTGCTCGAGGAGGGCATGGAGTTCGTGAAGATGGGGTACACCGCAGAGGAGGCGCAGTTCCTCGAGACCCGGCGCTTCCAGGTCGGTGAGATTGCGCGGTACTTCGGCGTCCCACCTCACCTGCTGATGGACCTCGAGCGGGCTACTTTTTCCAACATCGAGGAGCAGGACCGAGGTTTCCTGAAGTACTTCCTTCGTCCTCGACTCGTAAAGATCGAGCAAGAGCTCGAGAGGAAGCTCTTCAGGGCCTCAGAGCGCCGGCGCTACTTTGTGCGCCACAACGTCGACGCCCTGCTGCGCGGCAACACACAGACGCGCTACGGCGCGCACGCCATCGGCCTCCAGAACGGTTTTCTCAGCCAGAACGAAGTCCGCAAGATCGAGGACCTGAATCCGATCGAGGGCGGCGACGTGTACCGTACGCCCCTCAACCTCGGCGACAGCGCAGGATCGGAAGAGGAACCGCCACCCGATCCCGCAGATGAGGCTCAGCCGGTCAGAAGTGGCCTAGACCGCGCGTCAGCCGCCGGTGCATTCGAGGTCCTGTTTGCGGACGTGTTTGCTCGGGCGATCCGACGAGAGACGCGCGCAATCGAGAAGGGTGCCCCTCGAGCGCTGGCAAGCGGCACCCTTGCGGACTGGGCCCGAACCTTCTACGCCGAACACCGCGGCGTCCTAGCGCTCTTCCTGGACCCGCTGTGCGAGGCCTGGTCGTCGCTGATGGCCGTGCCCTGCGACGCCGAGGACCTCGCCGGTGCGTGGTGCGCGTACTCGGAACGCAACCTGGTTGCTGTTGTCGAAGCCGACGCCCCTGCAGAACGTCTTACGGAGCTGCTCGACGAGTGGCTATCTACCCGCCCCGCAGAGTACAGCCGCGGGATCATCACACTCGGAGACTCGGCCGATGCAGCATGACGACATAGACCTTACGCACAATCCGGCTTGCCTTGCGGCTCACCTGGGCCTCTGGATGGTGGAGCCACGAGCCCTCGAGAGCGCCCTCGCGCAGCTCCAGGCCGGCACCTGGCGGCCCGAGCCCCAGCAGGCGGCGGCGACTCGGGAAGGCGACAGGAAGTACGACGCGGGGCCAGGAGGGGTCGCGGTGGTCGCACTGCAAGGTGCTCTCATGAAAGGGCAGACGAAGTTCGGCACGTCGACCCTCGAGGCACGACGAGCGCTTCGCCAGGCGGTTCGAGACGAGGACGTGCGGTCGATTCTGCTCCTGGTTGACTCGCCAGGCGGCCAGGCGGCCGGCACGCACCAGCTTTTTGAGGACGTCCGCGCCGCGGCACGCTCGAAGCCGGTTCATGCGCACGTTGACGACCTCTCCGCGTCTGCCGCCGTCTTTGCGATGGCGGGCGCGTCCCGCGTGACGGCGAATGCGCCGGCGAGAATCGGATCGATTGGCGCCTACGCTGTCGTGACCGATACCTCTGCCGCTGCGGAGCTCGAGGGGGTCAAGGTTCATGTGGTCTCGAGCGGCGGCGTCAAGGGCCACGCTGACGGCGCACCGGTCTCTGAAGAGCAGCTCGTCGAGGTGCAGCGCGAGGTTGACCATCACAACAACTTCTTCGTGCGTGCCGTGGCCGAGGGTCGTGGCCTTTCCGATGCGCAGGTACGCGAGATGAACACCGGCCAGATGTTCAGCGCTCGCGAGGCGCTTGCACTCGGCTTGATCGACGAAATCCAGTCGTTCGACGACACGCTGCGCGACTTGATGGCCGTACCGACGCGCAGCATCGCGCGGGCGCGAACAGAGCTTCGACGCCATGAACTTGACATGGTCGCGTCGTAGTTCGTAGATTGATTTAACAGCGAACCGCAGCGCGCTGTGCTCCGCGTAGGAGTCGAGCCCGAAGGCTCAGCAGTCCAGCGCTGACGGGGTGTAGGCAAGCCGCATCCGTCGATAGGCGCCGCCTCACCGGATCGAAGCAATTCGATCGGTGGGCGGCGCTTTGTCGTTTCTGATCTTCAAATCCCTGACCCACCGGTACATACCGAACCAGTGGAAAGGGCTTTGACGATGACCCCCCAAGAAATGCGCGAGCTCCGTGCGAAGGCGGTCCATGACGCGCGCGCCATCCTCGAGCGCGCCGAGGCCGAAGGCCGGCCGATGACCAGCGAGGAAGACGCCAACTACAGCAAGGCGTTCGACGACGCGACGAACCTCAAAAAGCGAATTGACCAGGCCGAGAAGCTTGCGCAGCTCGAGGCTGAGGAAGCCAACGAGATCGATCTCGCTGCCCAGGCCCGACGAGAGTCGGCCGGAACACGCCGTCTCTCGGAGCTGGTTGACCCCGCTACCGCCGTAGAGGCCACTCTCGAGGAGCAGGGCCTCGCACTGCTCCGCGAACAATTTGGCGACGTCGAACAGGGCGAGGCCGGATGGAACGTTCGCGAGCAGCTTCGAGCCACTCCCGCGTTTAGGCGCGCGTTCTGGAAGGAAATGCTTTTGAAACACGGTGCGACTGGTGCTGATGGGGAACTGGTTGGCCGCGTCCGCGCCGACCTGGTCTCAGACTCGGCTGTCGACGGCGGTTACCTCAATACGCCCATGGAGTTCACCGGTGGACTCCTCAAGGCGTTGGAAGAGGCCTTGCCGCTTCGGTCCTTCTTCCGCACCTTCCGTGTTCGTGGTGCCGACTCCCTCGGCGTTCGCCGGCGCACCGCCAAGGCTTCGACGTACGCGCGCGGCGGTGAGATCACGCCGCCCACGCCGGACAAAAGCCTGAAGTTCGGCATCAAAACCCTCACCCCTCACTTCTACACGGCGGAGATCTTCCTATCTCGCGACCTCATTCGCCGCGCGGTAATGCCGGTCGAGAGCATCGCGATCGACGAGGTCACCCGAGACGTCGCCGAGAAGCAGGAAGACGAGTGGATCGCCGGCAACGGCAGCCAGGAGCCCCTAGGGCTCTTCACACCGTCGACTGACGGCATCTCGACGGCACGTGACTCCGAGTGCGGTTCTGCCGCCGGCGCCGCGTACAACTTCGACGACCTCAGAGATGCGAAGTACACAGTGTTTCGCTACTGGAACAACGCTCGATGGATCTTCCCGCTCGATGGCGAGAAGGAGATCTCGAAGATCAAGGACGGCGACGGCCAATACATCTGGCAGCGCGACGTTCGAGTAGGCGAGCCGGACCGGCTTCTCGGCCTGCCTGTGCATGTGCACGAGCGCTTCCCGAGTGACTTCTCGACCGCCGGCAACTACACCGGCATGGTCGGAGACTTCTCCTACTACTGGGTCGCCGAGTCGCTCGACATGGAGGTCCTGCGCCTCTCCGAGCTGTACGCCGAAATCAACCAGGTGGCCCTCCTCTTCCGCGGGAAGAACGACGGCATGCCGATCCTTGAAGAGCCGTTCGCGCGCCTCAAGCTCAAGGCATAAGGAGAAAACGCAGTGATCACGAAGCAACTCAGCAACGAAGTCGACATTCTTCAGGCTGCCAGCTCGGAAACGGCGGCGACCGGTGAGACGGTCGGCGACGCGTTCGACATGGCGAACCGGGAGGGCGTGCTTATCCTGGTGCAGTTCGATACCGCCAACGCAGGCCACACGGTGAAGGTCCAGGGCGGGGAGGCGTCTGACGGCGCCGATGCCGCAGACCTCGAAGGCACCCTCATCACCACAACTGGCTCCGAACCGTACGTAGTCATCGAGATTCACAAGCCGATGCAGCGGTATCTGACGCTGGTGACGAACCGAGCCGTTTCGACGGCCCTCGGGACCGCTTTCGCGTTTCGGTACGGCAAGCGAATCGAGCCGGGTGACATCTCTGGAGCCGGTCCAGGAGTCATCGCTAGCGCGATTCATGTGTCGCCCGCGGTTGGGACGGCCTAGACCATGGAAGTAACCGTGCGCATGTTGACCAACCATGCCGGGGCCGATGGCTCCTACAAGCGTGGTGACCTGGCCACTTTCGCGGCGGCCGAGTGTAAGGCGAAGGCCGAAGCGGGCCGCGTTGAGTTCCAGTCCGAAGAAGACCGGGCGAAGGTCATGGGCAAGGGCGCGTCGAGCGCCGGCGCCCCGCCCGCCAAGTCGACGACGAAGAAGGCAGCAAGCAAGAAGGGGTAGGCGTCTGTGGCAATCACAGTCACAGGAGTAACCACCATCACCACCGCCGAAACCGGCACCTGGGTCGACGTCGGTGGCGGTGGTGGTTCGTCGTTCAACACGGACGTTGTCCGACAGGGCTCCAACTCTCGCGCTCGCAAGGTGAGCAACGGCGTCAAGGGGTACCTGTTCGACAACGGCTCGGGTATCGACATCACCGGCCAGATGGTCGCAGTGTGGGTGAACGTGACCGGCGGCGTGGGTTCCCTGGACACCCTCGCGAACGGAGGAATTCGGATTCGCATCGCGTCTGCGAGCGGAACCGGGAACTATGCCGAGTGGTATGTCGCCGGAAACGACACCTACGGTGGCGGCTGGGTGAAGTTCGTGATCGATGTGAGTAAGACCGCGTCCGCGACCGGAGGTACGGGACTCTCGATGACGACGGCCCGCTACTTCGGGGTGATCTTCGACATGACCGCGAGTGTAGGCGGCGGCGACCCCAACACCTACGTCGACGCGATTCATCGCTGGGATGACGTGGTTGTTACCGGAACAAGCACGTCGCTGTGCGCTGACCTCGTTGCCGCAGATGACACGAACGGATGGGGGATCTTTCGGGACGAGGGCGGAATCACCTACAGCAAGGCGCTCATCATCCTTGGCGGTACCTCCGCGACAGACGTCAGTGACGAGGGCTGTGTCCTCGTCTTTGAAGACCCGCAATACCACAACGGTACGTCGGTTGTGAGTGCGCTGACTGCGTCGAAGATCGGCCTAAAGGCCGACCGGACGGTCATCAACGCGACCGACATCACCTTCGGGACAAAAGTCGGATCTGTCGGCGTCGACGGGGCAATTTTCCTCTCGGCCGGTCTCGCATACGTTTTCGACGCCAGCGACACCGACCTCGATTCCTTTGAGTTGTATGGCTGCCTCGTTAAGGGCGCCGGCGATCCGACTTTCGGCGACTCTGCATGCGAGATTCTGAGCTCGACGTTCGACACTTGTGGCCAGATCGATCCGGGCAGCGCGTCTTTTCGCGAGTCCTTCTTCATCTCGTCGACGTCGACGACCGGTGCCGTCCTCTGGAGCGATTCCGCCGACGTTGAGGACTGCAGTTGGATCAACAACGCTAAAGGCATCCTCATCGACACGGTGCCAACCGGCGGAACGGACGAGTTCACCGGGCACAGCTACAGCGGCAACACCAAAGACGTCCGCAACGACAGCGGGGGCGCGGTGACGATTGACGTCCTGGGCGGTGGTGCGACGCCCACGGTCGAGAACATCACGACCTCGACGACCACGGTCAACAACCCCACGACCTACAAGTTGACCGGGCTCGACGCCGGCAGCCAGATCACAATCGCCAAGACCAGCGACCGAACAGTTCTCTCACAGGGCAACCCCACGGCGGGGGTCTACACCTACACCTACAACCACACGGCCGACACCGCGGTCGACGTGATGATCCTCGACCTGGACAAGCGCGCCGTCGAGTACGCCGACACTTTGACGGCAGCCGACCGCGAGCTCCCGATAACCCAAGCCGACGACCTCGTTTTTGAGAACCCAACCTAAAGCCCCGAAGGACTCACCGATATGGCCAAGATCGTCGACCCAGATCAGCTCAACCAAGCGACCGAAGTCGTGTTCACCACGACCGGGTCGCCCAAGACGTTCCAATTGCTCGTTGCCGGCAACCTGGACGACAACGCGCCCGGACAAACGTCTGGTGTCGCATTCCAGGCGTTCTACTCGTTCTGCAAGGAGGAGTGGCTGACCGACACGGCGCTGAACAAGCATCGGTTCCCGATCGACCCGATTTTTGAGGCGAAGTTCAACGTCGTGAACGACTGGGAGCCTGCGGACGCCCAGACCCGCGACCTGCTTCGAGATGGTGGCTGGCGCGAGGACACCTCCGGCGCCGAGTACGCAGTCATCATCTCCCTCGGTGGCTTCGACAACTCGTCGACGGACCAGGCCTACTATCAGCAGGTCTCGGGCTTCTCGGCGACGACCACGGACTTCGACAAGACCGGCGAACTCAACGAGGCGATCGAGATCTTCGACGGCTCGGCGACGGACAACCGAGACTTTCTGAAGGTCTATCTGCGCGAGCAGGGGAAGACCATCAGCGAGGGCAACCTGCTCGTTGACCAGGATCTCTCGGTCCTGACGTACCAGGCCTATCGTCTGCCGCTGTCGAACTCGACCGACCCGAAGATTGTCGAGACCGACGCAAACATCGACGCGAACACCCCCTATACGGGGATGACGATCAACTACCTCGACGGCTCAGGGTTTACCACCTGGGCGAACTCGACGGTCTATCCGGCCGGCGCGGTAGTGCTCGATGCTGGGCGCCAGGCGTCGGGGTCGTCTAACGGCACCTGGTGGTTCACGCCGGCCGGCGGCACCTCGAGCGGCACGGGTACATCCGACGACACCGGCGTGACGGACTGGGAGTCCTACGCCGGCGAGCGACAGATCGGTACCGAGTGGTACGCGTTCAACCGGATTATCGATGGTAACTCCGGCTCAGCCGAAGAGATCTACGAGTTCGAGCGTCGTGAACTGCGTCGGACGACGGACATCAACGACGACACCCTGGGCAGCCCAAACCAAGACGGCGTGGGCACCATCAACGGCAACATTGCAGTCCCGTTTCTCGACTTTCTGGGCGAGACCCTGCAGACGCGCGCCGGTGTGTACGTCGACGATTTCGACGTCAACGACCAGAACCGGATCGAGTTCTTCGACATCACCGTTGACAGTGGCGGCTTGGACTCCGAAGGAACGCCGTCGACGTCGACAAAGCGCGTGTTCCCGTTCGTTGCTGCCGGCAACCTGGTCTTCTCGAGCAACCTCGTCAGCGAGACCAACGCCGACACGCTCTACCGGATGTACTTCACCAACGATGACGCGGGGTCGAACGCCGGATCGGACTTCGACACCGACAACGCAATCGTCGTCAACGACAACGCCGCCGCAGCAATCGAAGGACAGGTGACGGCGACCTCGATTCCGTTCACCTACGACTACGACGGCAACGTGCAGCGGGGTGGCGGTAGCGCCGCGACGGACGTGCCGGTCACGGTCGTCGCCCAGGGGCTCAGTGACTCCAAGTGGGTCGTCGCCTCGTTCACCATCACTCGCGCGACAGGGTTGACATTCCAGATCAACGCCGGCGACGAGCTCGTCTACCAGAACCCGGTCTGATGCCGATACTTCGCTACACGAAGGTCGAGATCGAGGAGCGCCGGCGGTTGCTTGCGCCCGACGCCCGCCGCGAGTTTCGGACGACTCGATACTGGATGTTTCGGCTCCAGAACGAGGCAGCCGGAGGTTGCACGGCAGATGGTGTGCCAAAGGAGCTTGTCGATCGCTACGAGGCGACGCCCGGCTTCGCTGGCTGGCCTGAGTTCGCGAAGTCCTGGGACATCGACCCACTCAGTCCGACCACGATCATCCTCCGCGAGAAGAGCGTTTGGGATGAGCACGACGAAGAAATCCTGAAGTCGGTGCCCATCTTGCCCGCGATGGTCGAGAAGAAGGTCAAGAAGAAGGCCAAGAAGAAGAAGTCCAAGGGGGCGAAGTAAGTGAATGGGCGCGGTCGCCACCTACGACGCTGTGAACAAGCTGATCACGCTGACCGCTGCGCCGGTCGGCGGGTTTGTCACGGTCGACGTACAGAAGGATCTCTACTCGGCAGCCAAGAACGATTGGCTGTCCGATCCGGTCTTGAACCGCTTCACCTTTCCTTGGAGGACGGTCGGCGGGGACGACGTGGGCGGCGGCAAGGCGGTCGGCGCGTACTTCTTTCTCCGCAACGATCTCGGGTGGCGCATTCGGCCCTACGACGCGGATCACGAGCTGATCTTGGTTGGACAACTGTTCGGCCAGGACGGCACGCAACAGGTAGTCGTTCCGACGTCGAGCTCGCACCAGGTACTCGTCCAGGCGGAGAGGTCCTTGCTTACGCAATCGATTCAGGCCGGGTCCGGGCTCGACACTTCGCAATCGAACCAGCTTCGCGAGGTTTGGAAGCTGCTCGGGCTTGACGTGGCCGATGGGGTCCTCAGAACCGACACCCGTACCCGCACCGAGTCCAGCGACATCGTGATCGACCACGCAGACGACGGAACAACGACCAGTACCAACAGACAATGACCCTCGACCGATACACCCAGACCCATCTCGGAATCCGGACGCGCCCGTGTGATTGCGTTGCGGCCGGCAGCACGATTGTGGCGCCTTCGCTCAAGCGCGCAGACCTGCCCGAGGTTGACCTGGTGGCGCTGCCCGTCAAGGTGCGTCGGCGCGGCCGGGTTGCAGGAGCGGCGGCTACTGGTGGTCGTAGCGTCGCGGCGGCGCTGGGAAGGCGGGCGGCGTGAGCGCTCTTTGTCTAGACCCCAAGGACCCGAGCGAAACCAAGTGGTACATCGTTCGATTTGGCGCCCAGGACTGGGCCGCTGGATCGTTTGTCGTGGGGGACGTCCGGCGAGACCCTGTCGGGGACCTCTACTACGAGTGTGTTCTCGGCCACAGTTCGAGCGGGTCGGTGATCGGTGACGACGCGGCGAACTGGCGGCAGATCGACCGGTTCGAGCTCGACGATTCGGTCGGTGAGGACATCGCAAGCGCGACCGTCGAAACCTCTGGCCTGACCCTTGTTTCCGACGAACTGTTCGAAGGTGCGAAGGCTGTCCGGTTCTTCGTCGCCGGTGGCGAGGACGGTGTCGACTACACGGTAACGGTTCGCATCACGTCGGACCTCGCGCCAACACCGCAAATTCTCGAAGAGAGCGTGATCATCCCGGTTCGGGACTCGACCTCTCCCGCGACGACGATCACAGCGCCCACGGTCCAGCTCGAGGTGGCCATCCCAGCGAGTAGCACAGACCTTCTGACGCTCGATGCGGTCAAGGCGCGATTGAGCATGACTGATGACGACGCGGTGATTCTCGACTACATCGCCGAGGTGAGCAGCGCGATCGAGGACGAGGCCGGCTGTCTACTTCGTCAAGGCTACCGAGAGGTTCCGGACGGACACGGCAAGTCGACGCTTCTGTTGTCGCGGCACCCGATTGAGCTCGGGACGATTCGGGTCTGGATTGCCGGCGAGGAGGTCTTTGATTGGCAGGTCGATTCTGACGAGTACGCCATGCTCTACCGCGACAGTTGTTGGCCGCGTGGCTCCGGTTGGAACTCTGAGGGCGTCCCACGCATCCTGGTCGAGTACACCGCGGGCTACGTGCTCCCCTCGGCGGTCGTCAAGTGGAGTGCGGGCGAAAGCGTAGCGGTGGGGCAGTGGGTCAAGGCCACACAAACGCGGTATCTGCTCGAGGTAACCAGTGCCGGCGTGCTCGGCGCGAACGAGCCTGTCTGGCCGACCGAATCAGGTGCTTCTGTCACCGACAACACGGCGACGCTGGTCACGCGTGAGGCCCAGATCCTGCCGCGCCAGGTTCTTACCGCGGCCTACATGACGATGGCTGCGATTCGCGATGAGAGCCGGGCGCTCGGCCTCGTGTCGCAGAAAGCCGACGGCTTCGAGGAGCGCTATGGCGCGGACCTCGGCCTCATTCCGCCGGCTGCCATGCGCCTCCTCGATTCCCTGCGGAGGTACGCGGTATGAAGGTGCGAGACATGGTGGGCCGCCGCATCCGCTACAACGGTCAAGACGGCACCGTGACGCTCCAGCGCAACCACTCGCTGGCCGATGACGTTTCGGGCACCGCCGCAGCCCTTGAGGTGGGTGCATCGGCACTGGCGGGCGCCACCCAGATCCTGGTCCGCGGGACGGGGCTGTCGGGTTCCGTGCCCGCCGGCCTGGTGGTGACGGTGGGCGGCCAGGACTATCTCGTCTCGAGCGACGCGACGGCCTCCGACCACGAGATCACTCTAGATCTGACGGCGGGCCTGGCGGCCTCGGTGGCGGAGTCGGACCCTGTAACCGTTTCTCCAGCGGTTCTCGAGTTCTTTGCGTTCGAGCCCGCGAGCCGGCGAGGCCTTGCGGTCGGCACCTCGGAAGAGTTCGGGCAACGGGAGATCTGGCTCTACAGCGAGGACCACCGTCCGCGGGTGGGCGACCTGCTCCTCGAGGCAGACGGTGCAACCGAGATGGTTGTGCGATTCCGGCGACTGTCTGGACGACCGGAAACGCCGGTCGCATGGCGTGTCGAGTTCGGAAGCGAGCGTGCCATATGAGGGTAGGAGGACGCTTTACTAGCTTCGATGCCGCCGGTCGTGCTTTTCGGCGTCAGGTGCCCTCGATGATCAGAGCTCTTCGCGTCGACACGGCAACCCACGTCGACAGGGAGCTCGACGCGCTCGCGTCCAGGTCGCCGAAACGAACCGGTGAGTTGGCCAGTGGGTGGCGCAAGGTCCGCTCTGGCGACCGGACGCGCTACCTCAACACCGTCGACCACGCTTCGATCATTGAGGGTGGCCGTCGTCAGGGAACGCGGGGAGTGCTCGGTTCCCTCCAAGCGCCCCGGGGAATCGCCGGTCCGATCATCGAGAAGCTGGCGCGCAACTCGACGCGCTTTCTCCGCGGTCTTGTTCGGAGGCGTGGCGGATGAACTACGTAGAAGAGCGCGAGGCGATCGGCGAGGTTTTCTCATCCTGGGCACCGCCCGGCGCCCTGGTCGTGTTCTCGCCAAACCAGAAGTTTTCGCCACCCACACCGAACGGCTCGATCAACGCTCCGGCGGTCTATTTGACGTGGGACGTCGAGTACCTGTTTTCGGAGCATCTCACGTTCGAGTGTGTCCGGATCGAGGGCGAGGTGTCGGCGATCGTGCATGTCGAGCACGGCGCTCGAGATGGCCGGGCCCGGGAACTCTTTGACGCTCTCGTCCAGGCCTTCCACTCGGCAAAGCCAGCCGGCGAAATGGGCTTCTCGGTTCCTCTGCCCGGCCAGAGAGTCAAGGACGAGGAGTTCGACCGCCGCGATCTGCGTATTCCGTTCGACCGATTCACGGACTCCTCAGACCCGGCGCTGGTCGCATAGGACGCAACATGAAGAGAATCATCACCATCGCAGTACTTGCCGGGACCCTCGCGTTGCCCGCCTACGCACAGCGGATCTCCCAGTTGCCGGCGGCGGGCTCGGCCTCTGGCTCCGATGAGCTGCCCTCCAACCAGGGCGGCACGACGCGCAAGCTCACCGTTACGCAGATCCTGGCGCTGATCAGCGACTCGAACGTTCCCGACAATCTGACGATCTCGAGCTCGTCGAATCTCGAAACCGCGGGCTGCCTCCAGATCGGGAGCCTGACCTCGAGCTCTGCCACTTGCATCTGCGACGACGCAGACCGAGCGTACGCCGACAAGGACTGCGACGGCACCAAGGACGCCGGCGAGGAGTACCTCGACGCGTCGGGTGGTGGCTCGTCTGACTCGTTCGTGACGCAGGACACGCCGAGCGGCACCGATCCGGTGGCAGATTCGGCGACCGACGTCCTCCAGTGGCTCGCCGGGCAGGACATCACGATCACAGGCAACTCGACAAACGACTCGATCACCATTGCGTTCGACGGCAATCTGACCGCCGGAACCACGCTCGACGGCGCCACGATCCAAACCGGCACGGACGGCATGAACGACCTGTCTGACATGTCGACGTCGGGCTGCGACAGTGGCGAGGTTGTGGAGTACAACGGAAGCTCGTTCGTCTGCGCTACGGACAACACGGGCGGCGGTTCCGCGAACTCGTTTGAGACCCACTCGACGCCCTCGGGCACGTCACCGGTTGCGAGCTCGGCCACCGACACGTTGACCTGGTCCGCCGGCCAGGACATCACGATCACCGGCACCGCGGGTACCGACACGATTGCGATCGCACTCGACGGAGACCTGACCGGAGGAACCACCCTGGGCGGCGCAGCAATCCAGACCGGCACGGACGACGACCAGCCGGACTCAGACGGTGAGGTGCCAGACGACATCACAGTCGCCTCGAGTGCGAACCTCGCCACGGCCGGGAGGGTGCAGCTCGGGAGCCTGACGGTAGGTTCTGCGTCCTGCGTCACGATCGACTCAGACCGGCCATATGCCGACAAGGACTGCGACGGCACCAAGGACGCCGGCGAGGAGTACCTCGACGCGTCGGGTGGCGGTGGCGGCGCGGACAGCGTTGGGACCTCGGAGCTTGACGACGGGACGGATACGCCGCTGGCCGGTGAGTACGTCCGGGTTGATCCGCTCGACACCACGCAGTTCCAGTACCGCACCTCGGCCGAGGTCCGTGGAGACATCGGGGCAGCCTCGACGACCGATCTCATCGACGCCGGCGCCACGGTGACGGCGGCCGATGACCAGATCATGATCGGTGACGGCAGCGAGTTCGATGGCGAAGCGATTCCGAACGGGGTCCTTTACTACGACGCCGCGAACAACGACGTCGAGGAGCACGAGACCTGCGACAGCACGACGATTCAGTCGATGCAGGCCGCCGACGATGATCTTCTGATCCTTGGCCCGTTCCCCTATGCGGTGACGGTCGAGCAGGTGGGCTGCCGCTACGAGGGCACGGGCACAACCGTCGGCCAGGTGAGTCTCGAGGACACCGGCGGCAATGCGATGACGCACACAGTCCCGACCTGCACGACGGGCGGAACCGCCGCGACGTTTCAGTCAATCAGCGCCGGCGGCGGCCTGACTGCTGGCGAGGGGCTTCGCCTGGACGTCGACAACACGCCCGACCCAACCACCGATGACTACATCATCACCGTCTGCTGGACGAGGGATTGAGCCCATGCGCCTCGCTCTAGTCGCACTCACTATCGTCCTCGCGGCGCAGTCGGTGGCCGCTGGCAACCTGATCAGGCGCTCGTTGCCGCCCGACGAGACTGCGTCGATGACCGGGTACTGGTCGCTCGATGAGTCGAGCGGAGACAGGGACCTGACCGCGGGCACGGCCGGCACCGATTGTGATCTGACGCAGGAGGGCACCGTTTCGTCCGAGGCGGGCATCCTGGGCAACGCTGCTTCGTTCCCCGACACGAATTCTGATCGGTTCGTCGCGACAGACGCGACGTGTGACGAGGTCGATGCGACCGACGAGGACGTCGTGGTCTGCACGTACTTCCGGATGGACTCGACGACCACGTCTGGTGGCTACATCATCGAAAACCGAAACGGGTCCGGTGGCTGGGACTTCTGGTACTCGAACTACTGCGCGAACTACGCGATCGATTTCGAGGTTCACGACGGAACGACCGTGTTTCGCAACACCGACTTCCCGTCGAACGAGTGCGACAACTGGGTCGCGATGTGCGGGCGATGGGATGACTCCGCGGGCACCGTCGACATCATGTTGAACGGCACCGTCGACACGCTGAGCCCTGCGAGTCCTGGTGTCGTAGACGGGACCCAGGATCTCCGGTTCGGAAACGGATTGAAGGGTGAGCTTGACGAGGCGTGGATCGATATCTCGACCGGTGGTGCACTGACCGATACCGAGCTCCGGAAGATGCAGGCGTGCGGCCCGACAGGTGAGCTATGCCGCTGCCGCGGCGACGTCTACGTTGACCGCGGCTTCTACGACGACGAATCGATCAGCGGCGACCTAGGAGACTGCGATGCGACTGTCTTCTAGCGCTCTCCTGATTCTGTTCACCCTTGGGGTGAACGGTTTCGCTGCGGCCGAGCTCGGCGACCACAAGGGTCGCGGCTACGAGGCGCGGGTTTGTGGTCTTGACCTGGACGACGACGGCATCGTGGGCGAAGCCTCTGACTGCGACGTCTGCGACTCGACCTCGGGCTCGAGCATGGTTGCGGTCGACTGGGACGGCGACAGCACGACAGAGTCCGAGGTCTACGTCGACATGACGTCGGGTGCCGATAGTGGGTCTTGCGGCACACCAGATTCTCCGTGCGCGACTCTCGCGTACGCCATCGACAACCGCTCGGGCCTGGCCGCCGGCGAAGACGCCTACTGCGTCAAGGGAACGGGCGGCACCGGCGACGACCTGATTGATGACATCCCGAGCGGCGACGCCGGGACCAGGTGGGACCAGTCTGGCGACGAGGCTTTCCCGGTCGCGGTTCCGACAAACCCGACCCTGATCGTTGCCTGGGACGACGACAACGACGGCAACTATCACGAGGACATGCCGATCTTCGACGGCACAGACGACGAGGTCTTCCTCTGGGAGACCGGCGTGTCACGAGTCGAGCTCGCGCATCTACGCTTCGACAACATCACCGATCCGATCTGGTCGCCCAGCGGTGTGACCTCCGGCGAGCGGGACTCCTGGTACCTGCACGACCTCGAGGTCAACGACATCGCATCCTTCCAGCTTTTCAACGTCTTCGGGTGCCAGAACGGAAACAGTGGTGACGACCTGCTCTTTCGCAACATTCTGGTCGATGGCCAGGCGGTCACCGAAGACAACTTCTTCTATGCGATGCGCGGAGAGTGTGACGGGACCGGTTTCACTCGCCGCACGAGGTGGAGGTTCGACAACTACACCTATCGCGATGTCATCGCGGCCGGCGGCGGGGATGCAACCCACGTCCTTTTCGACGTCTGGGGCAGCGTCGACCACGTCGAGTTTCGCGACATCCGCATTGAGGGGACGAGCGACGGGCACGCCCTCGACATGCCCAACTTCGGGAGCCCGGCCCAGTGCATCCAGGACGTATGGGTAACAAACGTCTTCTGCGACCAGTGCGGGAGCTTCGTGGTCGAGAGTGCCGATAACACCTTCTGCGACGTCGACGAGATCACCGGCCCCGTCATCGTTGATCGCCTCGAGTGGTACGGGGACGACGACCACACCGGATTCGGCGACGTGATCTTCGTCACGATCGACAACGTCGGTGACGGCGACTCGCGAATCGAGAACTTCACCCTTCGCAACAGCACGATGGTCGACGGGGACTCGGCGCAACGCAACTGCGTCCGTTTGGACGTGGGCCAGAACACCGAGGCCTACACCGCCGGCGCAGAGTTCGTGTTCGACGGCAACACCTTCGTCGGTTGTATCAACGGGATCTACGTCGAGAACGAGGGCTCAGCGACGCACGTGCTCCAGAAAGTCACGATTCGCGGCAACGCCTTCTACGACAACGGCGACAACATCGACGACCGCACCGGCGGGTCGAACTGGACGATCGAGGACAACAGCTACGACGCCGGAAACTGGCGATGGAACTCGACGGAGTACTCAACGGGCGCCTTCGCGACTTGGGAAACGGCCTCGGGCGATACGGGAAGCGACCTCTGCACACCGGTTTTTGAGGATTCGGCCGGCGATGACTGGCGACCCGCTCTGCACGACACCTGCATCCTGGGCGCCCGCACGTCGGCGCTCACGAGTGCCATTGACCGCGCCAACAAGCAGCGCGGAGACGATCCCTCGCGGGGCGGTCTCGAGCGGGACACGATGTACCCGAGTCATCTGCGGGCGGCTGTGGCAGCTCAGTACGATGATGATCGAGGGCCCACCGACTCGCCGACCATCCCCGGCGGTGCAACTGTCATCGATTGCGATGCGGCCGGCGATCCCTCGGTCACGATCACCAGCAGCGGCGATTACGAGATCCGCGGTACCTGCCGACCCGCCGGCGTGATCGACCCCGGCGCCGGAACCACAAACATCGTGTGCGAGGACAGCACGACTCTGATCCTCGGGAGCAACGACATTTCGCCGGCGACCGTCGCCTGGACGTCTGACACGGGCGACTGGTACGTGACCGGCCAAACGCAGGACTCGACCGACTACACCCAGGGGTGTCAGAGCGGGTGGACGAACTGCGAGGAGTCGGAGGCGGTCTATCTCGACGGGGTCCACCTGACTCCGGTCACGAGTAAGGCCAACCTCGACCAGGACGACGAGTTCTACTTCGACTACGCCGCCGACCGCATTTACTTGAACTTCGATCCCGAGCTCAACCAGGACCTGGTCATCGAGGCGACGTCCGAAGAGAAGGCCTTCGATCTGTCCGACAGTACAGAGGCGAACCCGCACACGGTTCGAAACTGCACGGTCAAGTTCTTCAACGCGTCGGCCGAACCTCCGGTCGAGACGAACAACGTGATCGACATGGGCGCCGGCGCGATCTTCGAGTACTCGTACCTCGGCCAAAGCGGCGGCGTCGGAATCATGATGGACGGCGACGGCTCGACAGTCCAGCACTCGATCATCGAGGACATCGGCCGGCTCGGTATCGGTGGCAACAACGACGACCTGACGGTCGAGAACGTGGCGATCAGGCGGGTCAACCGCGACAAGGGGCATTCCTACGTCTGGGAGGCCGGCTGCACCAAGTTCGCAACCGGCAACGTCGACAACCTGCTGCTCGCCAACAGCACCGCCGAGGACTGTCTCGGACCCGGCTGGTGGACCGATATCGACGTGGGCGATGCCGTTGATTCAAGCATCGTGTTCCGAGACCTCTGGGCGTCAGGCAATCAGGAAGGCGTCCGCCACGAGATCGCGTTCGCCGCCACGATCGAGCGCGTCATCGCGATGCGAAACGAGGATGCCCAGATCGCCGTGGCGAACAGCGAAGACACGATCGTCCGCGACTCCTGGATACAGAACACGATTGTCGACTCGCCCGGGGTCAACAGCGGCCTGAGTCTTGGCAACGACTGCCGCACTTCGCCGGCGAACTACTACACCCGCGACGTCACGGTCGAGAACAACATCTTCGTCTCTGAGGGCGATAACGACGGGTGCTGGTCTTGCGGATACGTGGTGTCGATGCAGGTAAGCCCGACGACAACGTCCGGCTGCCCGCTGAACCTCGATTCGACGCTGGCCAACTGGTTCAACGGAACGAAGAACCCCACGAAGATCGACAACAACCGGTACGTGCTGCTCGGCGAGGAAGCGTTCGTGGGGCAGAGCGGCTCAGACGGCCGCGCGGAAATCAACTGGTCGAGCTGGCAGGGGCTGGGGCTCGACACCAACAGCGAAAAGGTCACAACCCGAGGAGGCAACTAGATGCTGGTCGAGATTGAGATGTTGACAACAGAGGGCAAGTACAAGAAGGGCCAGGCCTACGAGGTGGACGCCCAGCGCGCGGCCGCGTGGGAAGCCGCCGGCGTGGCGCAACGCCCAGGAGCTAAACCAGAGCGCCGCTCAAGTGGCCTCAAAACACGAAGGCCCGCGGGCGCGGAGCCATCACCAACTGACGACCAGGAGGTCTAGACAATGGCAGGCGAGAAAAGAGTGGTGGTTCGAAACGCCACAGTGATCTACGAAGAGTTCAACTACGCGCCATTCGCAAACGACGTGTCGATTGATCTGTCACAGCAGGACATCGACGCTTCGAACTTCGAGAGCCCTGGGGGCTTCGAAGACACGTTACCCGGCAACAAGAGCGCGACGTTCACCGTCAGCGGATTCGCAATGTCTGGCGACCTCGAGCGGGCACTGTGGACCCGCGAGGACGATGTCCTCGTGTCGTTCTCACGTGAGCGGCCGGTCGAGGCAGGCGATCTCGTGTACTTCGCGAAGGCGCGACGCAGTGGCAACCCGATCCAGACCCGAGTGGGCCAGATCGCGACGCTGTCCGCGAACTTCAAACCGATCGAGGGCATCGTGCAGGGTTATGGCGCATACAGCAGCCTGGCTATCACGGCCAGCGACACCGGCGGCGAGATCAACATCCCCGGCGGCGTGCCTAACGGCTCGACGCTCAAGATGATCGTGCATTGCACGGACGCGTCCGGCACGACCCCAACGATGGACATCATCGTGCGCAGCGCTGCGGCGACCGGCATGGGTACGCCGACAACTCGCGGAACGTTCACTCAGATCACAGCGGCGGGAAGCGAGCTCCTCGAGGTCGATGGCCCGATCACTGACGAGTTCTGGGACGTCGATATCACGGTGGCCGGTACGACACCCAGTTTCGGCGTGATGGTTGCGATCGGCGTCATCTAGATCCCTGCGGCGGTTGAGGGGGCCCGGGCTGCGGCGAGACACCGTCTCCACTCTCCCCCGTGAGAGGCGAGTTGCTCGGGCGCCCTCACGGCCGTCGCTTTTCCATGGAGAAAAACATGTCTACAAGATTCGACCTGACCAACGTACTCGGCGCGATGCAGGAAACGCGGCGCGTCGTCGACCCGTGGGGCTTCGGTTGGGAGTTCGAGATCGCTCGACTCGATTGTCGTCCCTACGCAGAATGGCAGCGTCAGGAGCAGGCCCTCAACCCGCTCGCTAGGGCAATGACCAACGTGTCGGCACAGGCGGCGCTTGCGGCAGCGGCCGAAGGCCAGAACCTCGGCGGTGAGGATTTCGAAGCGACCCGGAAGCAGGTCATGCTTAAGGCCTCGGAAACGTTCGAGCTCGACCCAGAGCAGATGGCCGAGAGCACCGCTCGAGCGGCGCGAGGGGTAGCGGAACACCTGATTCGCGGCTGGGCCGGCGTGCTCAGTGCTGACGGCGTGACCGTGCCCTACACAGTCGACGCCGCGGTCGAGCTCCTGACGGACACGACATCGTTTCCCGCGACCAAGAAGCACCCAGACACCGGCGAGGACGTCGAGATCCCACACGGTGGAAACACCGTCGGCCAGGCGGTGCTGTCGTGGGTGCTCGAGGAGGCGGCCAAGAACGAGGCCTATCGGGCCGTTGAGCTGAGGGCCGTCGAGGGAAAATCCGAAGCGCGCTCCGATGGCACATCGGCACCTGGGGCCAACTGAGCGCGCATGTACGCAACGCGGCAGAGGGCGTCTACCAGGAGCGGCGGAAGTCGGGAGACTCTCGCCCGCGCCACGTCATCCTGGGCGAGCTCCTCGAGTACGAGGTTCCCGAGGACGATGCTCTCGTGAGTGAGACGCTGTTAGCCGACTCGCGCATGGCCCGCGACGTGAACGGGCGGACACTCCTCTCTGAGCAGCGTCAGTTCCTCGACGAGCGTGGGATCGTTGATCCCAGCGAACGAGACTTCTGGCTGCGTCTCTGGGCGGTGTGCAACGACGAGAGGGCCCAGATTCGGGCGGACGAGCGAGAAGAGGGTCCGGCCGGCGGCCAGGGCCTGGAGGGCTAGTCCGTGAGCGCTAGGTACCGCATCGAGATCGACGTCAGGACGATCAACGCCCGTCGTGCGCGCCGCGAGGCCGAGGAGATGGGCCCTGCGTTTGACAAGGCGAACCGCGGGGCCAGGGGGCTGACTGCCAGTCTCGGCGGCCTGGGCAAGGTGGTCGCGGTCCTCGGGCTCGCCAAGTTGACGGGCAGCCTGATCAGGTTCGCCACAGACTCGGTTGCGGCGTTTGACGCCCAACGGCAGTCGATCGCGCAGCTCGAGGCCTCCATCGCTTCGACCGGTGGCGCTGCTGGACTCACCTCCCAGCAGCTGCAGCAAATGGCCAGCTCGATCCAGGCCAACAGCACGTTCGGCGACGAGCTAGTCGTCCAGGCCCAGGCGATTGGGTTGACCTTCACCAAGATCACCGGTGAGGTCTTTCCGCGATTCATTCAGTCCGTTGCGGACGTCTCGCAGAAGATGGGGCAGGACCTCAACACCACGGTGGTCCAGTTGGGCAAGGCGCTGAACGATCCGATCGCCAACCTCGGCGCCCTCTCGAGAACCGGCATCCAGTTCTCGAAGGATCAGAAGGAAGCCATCAAGGCGATGGTCGAGATGAATGACCTCGCCGGCGCGCAGTCGATCATTCTCGCGGAGCTCGAGTCTCAGTTCGGTGGCTCGGCGAAGGCCGCCTCGGAGGAGTTCGGTGGCCAGGTCAAGCAGCTGAAGAACGATCTCGGCGACCTGGTCGAGGAGTTCGGAGAGGTCGTGGCGATTGTCCTGGGACCATTCGTCGGTGCCGCGGTCGACGGTGTGGGCTCCTGGAAAGAGGCATGGCTCGAGCTCAAGCCTGCAGTTTTCCAGGTGCTTTCTGCGATCCTCGATCGCGGAATCGAGGTCGTCAACGAACTGCTCCGACTGTTCAATCGATTCGCCGTCGTAGGTGTGCAGATTGCGAGCATCGTTCCGGGTGGCGACGCGGTGGCGTTCGGCCTGGCCGGGGTTGTGGCCGAGGTGAACAAGTCGGTTCGACAGAACGCGCGGCTAGCCAAGGAGATCTCGGACAACTTCTCGGCGGCGGCGGAACGCGCTTTGGTGGCTCAGGGAGCGTTTGCCAGTGGCGAGGCGTCTTCGGCGGTCGTAGCAAAGAACGTAACCGCAGCTGCAGACGAGGCCGAGCGCGTCGCCCGTGCCTTCGAGGGCATCCAGAGGATCAAGTTCCAGGAGTTTGACAACGTCAACCTTCGAGAAACGGCGATCAATGAGCAGAACCGGGCGGAGGCGGAACGGCGTCGTGAGGCCCAGTTCATACTCGGCGCCCTGCAGGACTTCACCGCAGACGTGAAGCGGACAGAGACCCTCGTCAAGAACGAGAGTCTCGAAGCCTCTCGGGCGTGGGTCGATGCCGTACAGACCGGTGCAGACGTTCTCAGTCAGAGCAACAACGAGTGGGTTCGTGCGGTGGGCCAGGCCGCGAACACGTTTCTCCGGGCCGTGGAGCAGGGGGCCAGCGCACTTCAGGCTGCCGGCGCTGCGGCGGGCCAGCTTGCCGGGCAGGTGTTGGACAGCATCGCGGACGAGCGCGCGAAAGACTTTCAATCGAAGGAAGCTCGCGAGTCCGCCGAGGTTGGCCTTTCGCTGACCAAGGATACCGGCCAGGAGCAGTTTGAGGTGGGTCGAGAGGTCGCGTTTCTCTTCGGCAAGATCATCGGCGACTACTTCACAGGTGGACTCTTCGGAGACGCGATCGGATCGGTGTTCGACATCGCCTTTCAGGAGGGATTCAAGATCGAGCAGGAGCGTCAGCCCGGTCAGAACTCGCTCGACTTGTTGCTCGGCACGGGGAACTTCTTCGAGAACCTGGTCACCAACTTCTCGAACATCATGACGCTCGGTATCGACGACCTGATCAGCGACGCGACCGGGCTTGGCATTCAGGACATCGGACAGGGCGACCCGTTCGGGCCAGGCGGCCCATTTGCACCGTCGACGCCCTTCACGAACTTCGACATCGGTGCCGAGAACGGCGTGTTCACACAGGTGAACCTGGACGAGAACAAGCGAGACGTGGAGGAGCTGCAAGGGCTCGGCGCGCAGATCACCGACTTCCTCAACGGTGTGGTTGCCGCACTGGGCGGCACGGTCGAGAGCATCGGGAACCTGAACTTCTTCGAAGAGGCGGGAAACATTCAGGTCCGCGTTAACGAGCAGGTGATCGGTGAGTTCGGCAGCGACCTACAGGCGGCCGTCGAGTTCATGATCACGGAGGCCCTCCAGATCGCTGACATTTCCGGAATCCCAGATCACCTCCTGACCGCTCTTCGAGACTCTGCCGCCGAGGCACAGGCTAACGGTGACTTTGCAAAGTTCGCGCGCGAGATCGGATTCCTGGAGTTCTTCAACAACTTCGAGAGCGCCGCAAGCAAGCTTGGCGCGCAGGTGCAGGTCTCAACCCAGATCGTGCTCGAGGCAGCCGCAGCGGCGACCAAGTATGGCGCAGACATGGATGCTGTTCGGCTCATCGCTGAGGGAGCATTCGCAGGGTTGAAGGACCAGATTCTCGGTCCGATCAGTCAGTTCTTGCCAGACATGACGCGCTGGGAGCTCATCTTTGCGCAGGTTCGAAACCAGGCCGAAGCCTACAACCAGGCCCTCCTCGAGCAGATCGCGGCACTCGAGGCCGCCGGCGACAACGCCGACATCCTCAAAGAGCAGCTCATTGACATCGCCCAAATCGATGCGGCTGAGCAGCAAGCCAAGAAGCAGCGCAACCCCGGAGCCGCATCGCGCCGCGAGGCGCGCGAGCGTGGCCGCGAACAGATCGCCAAGACTCTCGAGCAGATGTCACGGCAGGGGTTGCCCGAGTTCGATCTGGCGCTTCTCGAGCTCCAGGACCGACTGGACGCGATGCGAGCGACCGCCACTGATGTCGGGTTCGACCTGTCGCTTGTCGAAGACGCTTTCGCACGGGCCGGCGAAGAGCTGCGCTCTCAGTTCGCCGCGCAGGCCTCGAGCGATGCCGATTCCCTGCTCCTGGATGTCCTCGATCTCCTGGGCCGGGAAGAGGAAGCTGCCCAGCTCCGTCACGATCTGATGCTCGCCGAGCTCAAGATTCGCGAGGCAGAGCTAGCGATCGCGGTCGAACGCGGGCTGCTTGAGGCCGAGATCTTCGACCGAATCTCCGGCTTGATCAGCGAGATCCCTGCGACGCTCGAGGGGCTCAACGACGACGCGAATGACTCGACCGAGATCATCGGCGATCTGGGGACCAAGTTCACGGACATGCTCGCGGCTCAAGAGGCCGAGACGCAGAGGATCGCGAAGGAGCGCCGTGACTTCAACGCCCAGCTAGATCGGATCATCAACCAGGGCTCTCAGAGTGGCGGTTCGTCGGACCGGCTCGATGCCCTGAACGAGCAGTTCGAGGAGCTGTTTGCCACGGCCGAGCGGCTGGGGCTTGGCGTTGAGCGAGTGACTGAGGCGTGGGCTGCCGCATCGGATCGGTTGCTGTCCGACATCTTGGCGCCGATCCTCAGCCTTCGCGACGAGATCCTCGCCGGCGGCCCCGGGTCTTTGTCCTCAGCGGACCTCTTCTCGAGCCTCCAGGACCAGTTCCAGCAGCTCAGCCAGGCGGCGCTAGGCGGCGACCTGGACGCGGTTGACGATCTACCCGATGTGATCCAGCAGTTCCGGGAAGCAGCGCTCGACCAGCTTGGCGGGTCTGGCCTGGGAGTGATCGACGAGCAGATTCTCCAGGTGCTCGACGCACTAGGACGCGGCGAACTTGTCGGCAATCCAGCCGACGGCACCGTTCGGTTCGAGCCGGGGACCCTCCGCAACGAGTTTACGGGCGCTCTCGCCGGAACCGAAACTGGTCTGCGCGGCATTCGCGAGGAGATGCGCGGTCTCCGCGGGGACATCTCCACTCTGCTGCGCGATCGCGTCCAGAGGGTCGGCTAGATGGGCGTTTACCTCCTCGAGCTCGAGGTCTACAACCTCGAAACCGACAGCCTGGAACAGCTCTATCTCGCGACCGATCCCTGGGTCTCGCGACCGACGGATACGCCGGCGAATCAGCCGTACGCTGCACGGCTCGAGCGGCCGCCGAAGATCTCCCGGAGCCTTTACTCGCCAGGAACGATCGGCGGCCGGTCTGTGGCTAGTGCCGGCGAAGCGTGGATCAGCAATCTCGACGGGGAGATGGACTTCCTCGAGCGCTGTGCGGTCGACAGCCGCAGCGTGAGGCTGCTTTACCACCCGACGGGCAAAGCTGCCCGAGACGAGTTCTCGACGGTCTTCGTCTCGACGATGGACGATGTTCTCCCGGGCCACGACCGAATCGTGCTGATGATCCGAAGCCCACAGTTCCGGCTCGACGAGTCGCCGGCTGCACCAGACTTCTTTCTGCCTCATCACACTGCGGCGGTTTTCGGTACGGAAGCGAAGACCGCCCAGGCGCCGAGCGTTGCCTCGCCTTACAACCTCGCCAACTACACCGTTGAGTTTCGGTTTCGAATGCAGCCCGGGGCCGCTTGGGGGGCCCTCGTGTCCTTCGGCCGGGACGACACCAACCCGAACGGCCAGGCCTCGGTGCGCATCGGGAACAGCAGCTGGGGCGGCGGTGCTCAGATCAATATCAACGGGACCAGCGCCACCTACAGCGGCCGCAGCTACCTAGATGGCATGGCACATCACGCAGCTCTACGCCGGCGTGGAGACGACTACGAACTGCTGATCGATGGCGAGATGGTTTGCGAAGCGACGGTTTCAACGACCACGGTCACGAACAACTACTACACGATCGGCGCGCGCAAGACCGCAACCGGCCTGCGGGAGCACCCGGAAGCGGAGATCTGGGAGGTGCGCACTTGGGACCACGGCCGTACTGACGAGCAGCTCCTGTCTCTGCGAGAGGCTCGGCTCGAGGGAACCGAGGAGGGTTTGCGGTCCTATTGGCGCTTGGACGAAGGCGTCGACGTGACGACGGGCCTGGTCGCCACGGATTCGAACTGGTACGACCCATCGAACAACTCGAATGGCATCTTCTTCGACTCTGGCCCCAACAAGCACCACGGCATCTTCGTGACGGACGGTGAGTGGTCGTCCACAGGCGAGGGGCCTGGCGGCGTCCGCAAGCCTCTCCCCGTCGGCCACGTCTTCAACCTGGAACCGAGCCTTCTCGACGCCCGGGCTCAGCGCTACGCGGTGTCGGACGGCCCGGTGCGTCATGTAGAGGTGACGGAGGGCGGGCGCGTCCTGATCGACCAGCCTCGAATCGATTTCGACGGGACCGCCACCAAGGTGACCATCTCTGGTTCGTCCGACTACGCGTTCACGGTCTCTGACGAGTTCACCGTCGAGACGCTCTTCCAGATCGACGATCCAGACTGGGCCGCCGGCGACATCGTCAACCTGCTGGACCAGCCGGGCACCGGGAGTGCCAACGGCTGGTATCTGCGCGCGATCAAGGCTTCCACCGGAAAGTTCCGGGTGTTTGGGGTGGCCACAACAGGCGATGGCTCCGGAGGCCTCACCGTCTGGTCGAACACCCTCTTGAGTTCGGGCCGCCGATACCGGATTTCCTTTGCGGTCAACGCGGCCGAGGACAGGGGCGCGCTCTACCTGAACGGAAGGCTGGAGAACACCGCCGAACCGGTCGACCCGGCCTGGACAGGCGGTTTCGGTCTCTCCACCACCGACATCCTCGTCGGTGTCGAGGCCGGCGGGAGTCCTGACTACTTTCCCGGCAAGATCTGGGATCTGCGTCTCTGGGAGACGGAACGCGAGCCCGACGAGATCGAGTCCTGGGCGTTCCGACCGATCCGCTCGGCCCCAGCCTCACTGGTGGGCTACTGGAGGATGAACGAGGGCACCGGAACGACCGCCGGCGACCTAGCAGCCGGCGCCAACGACGGCACAATCACCTCGGGCACTTGGGTTGACGCGCAGGTTGCGATTGATCGCGTTCGCGGCCTCTTCGACCTCAGCTTTGCACCGACCGCGCCGATCCGCGCGAACGTCGAGGGCTGGATGCCGTTCGGACCATCGGTAGCCCTGGACGGTAGCACTGGTCGGGTCAAGTTGGTCGCGGCAGAGATACCGGCGGGCTCGTTCACGGTGGCTGGCTGGTTTCGGTCGGATCGATCGGCCGGCGATGCTGGTTCGAATCAAACGATGATCTATCGGTGGGACGCGAACGCGGGCGCCTTCCAGCTACGACTGTCGGACCAGTCCGGACCGCTGGAGAACTCGCTCGAGCTTGCCCTTCAAACCTCAACCGGAAGCCACACCGTTTCGACCTCCGCACTCGAGTTCGAGGTTGGCCGCTGGCACCACGCTGCCGCCGTCTTCGACGAGACCGCCGGCGAGGCTCGGCTGTACCTGGACGGCCGGCTCGGTCACTCCGAGAGTGTCACCGGTACGCGCCCAGCACATACGCGTCTGATCAACATCGGGTCCGGGTCCTCCTCGAACCACGTCCTGGGCGCCGTGTCGGACGTCTTGATTGCGACACGTGCGATGGACGCCGACGAAATCGCAGCGCTTCCGTACACGCGCCCGGCACCGGACGACTCGGCGCTTTACCGGTGGCTTCCGATGAATGAAGACACGGGGACCACCACGCACGACCTGAGCACCAACCTGGACTCGGGCACCCTTGACGGGGGTGCGGTCTGGGACGATGGTGTGTTCCCCGAGACGCCTGGCGAAGCGATTCGGTGGCTGGTGGCAAGCCGTGCGGCGCTCTTGGCTACCGAAGTCGATCTCGAGTCGCTACGCGACTACGACGCCCTGCTGTCATCCCCTCGAATCGGCTGGCTCGCAGAAGACAGCTCGGTCTCGGCAGTTCTCGACGACCTACTCCGGCCCGCCGGCTTCTTTGGATTCGGCCCGAACGGCGAACTCGAGCTCGGCAGGCTCACCGCACCGGATGTCTACCGCGAACTCCGACTCCATTCGGGAGGCTACGCCGGCGCGTCCGCCTACGCAGAAGTGCAGTACGGGCAGTTCACTGCGGGCAGTCAGAGCCGCAGGATCACCGCGGAGCTTTGGGCCGAGCGACTCGGCGAGGGCAGCACGACCGAGGAAACGCTTTTCGAAGTGACGGCGAACTACGCGATCTACTTCGACAACGCCGACGGGCAGCTGCACGTCAAGGAATGGAACGGCGACTTCCCAGGTGACCTGGTCGACTGGACTGACTCAGGGTGGAAGCTTGATCCCGGAAACCGACGACACATTGCGCTGGTGCTCGGCGGTTCCGAGCCGATTCTGTACCTGGACGGCTCGCCGGCGTCATCCGGTACCAGCTCAACGACGGCCGAGAGCGGCAGCCATGTTGCTCAGTCCATTGAGGTTGGCAGGGGAGGGAACGTACGCGTCTCTGAAGTGAGGGTCTGGTCGCGGGCTCGCACACCGAGCGAGATTGCTTCGAGCCGTTTCGCGCGCCTCGACGGCGAAACCGATCACCTGGTCGGCTACTGGCGAATGGACCAGGCGGAAGGTACGACAGTGCCGAACCTTGCATCGTCTCGCCACGTTACCGCCGGCGAGGATCTTCTCCTGTTTGGGTCCTCGTCCTGGGATCTCGTGGCCCGGCACAGCGAGCCATTGACTCCCGACTCCACCGAGATCGTGCCGGGTATCCATTCGAGGGTCGTGCCGATGCCTGCCGAGGTGCCACGCCAGGGCGTGGTCGTGAAGTACCGAAAGAACTGGTCTCCGATGAGCCGGGACGACCTCCTGGGGCTGGTCACCGAGTCGCCGGCCGACGTAGAGCGCTACACCCGCGCCAGCTCTCTGGCGCGGCGCGACGTCGCGAACGACGTCACCGAGCGACACCCTTCTGCACCAGGAGCGCTGACGCTCGAGACGGCGCTTGTCGACGCGGCGGACGCCCAGGCCGCCGCGAATCTCGAGGCCGCGAACTTCGGTGTTCGCCGGCGACCGTGGAACCTTCTGTTGCACGAGGGAGCCAGTCTCGGACTGCGCGCCGGCGACGAGATTCTGGTCAAGAGTCGCCGCGAGACTTTCGGAGTGATGGGGAAGGGTCTGGTAGTTCTAGACGACCGGCTTGATCCGTCGCGAGACGTTCTCGAACTGGTGGCGTGGGGGTAGAGGATGCTGATCTTTCCGAAGCGAAACCTCGTCGACCTTGCCGGCGACATTGGGGGTTCCGATCCGTTGCTGGTAGGGCCGGACTCCCATCCTCACTGGTTCGTGACTTCGGCGTTCACGTCGTCTCGTCTCCCTCTCACGCACCTGCAGGACCGGCGGCTGTCGAACGTGTATCGCGTTCTTTCTGCCGACAGAGCTAAGACCTTCGCCTCGATCGAGTTCGGCGGGGCGAACGCGGGACGAACCGTACGCGGCCTCGCCCTGGTCGGCCACACGCTCTCACCTGGTGCGAAGGCTCGGGTTACCGTCGCCTCTGCCGAGACCGCCGGCGAGGCGACGTATCCGCTCCGTCAGGAGAAGCCCACGAGCATCGAGGCTAACTCCGGGTACTCGTCGCCGAGTGTCAACAGCGTCGACGACGATCCAGACGACCCGGGAGCGGATCTCCTTGCTCCATCCACCGCCACGTCGACGACAGATGTCCGTCTGAGTTTCGGCACGCCAGCAAGCGGAACGGACCTTCTCAGCGGCGCGAACCTCCAACAGTTCCGGGTCCTGGTCGGGCTCGACGACGGTACTGGCGTCGCCCAGGCTGACAGCGGAGACTCGGCGACCGTGGAGATCGAGCTCTGGGAGTCCGGATCTCTGGTCTCGGCACTTGAAACCGCCTGGTCGCTGACAGCCGCCGCGGTCGACGGCGGTGAGGCCCGGAGCTTCTTCTTCGATGCCACGCTCCTTTCCAACGCGCAGGGCGCGAACGTCGAGCTACGGATTCGGTGCGTGCCAGATGGTGGGTCCACTCTGACGGGAACTCTGATGGCTGCCATGTGGTACGCCGACCTGGACGACTACGACTACGACTCCGGCTGGCTCGACGTGTACCCGTCCGCCGCCGAGGACGTCGACCTCTGGCCCTTCGGGCGAAACTTCGTCCACGTGCTCGCCACGCCACTGGTCCTGGACTCAACCGTCCAGGTGCTCGAAGTGCGGTTCTGGGACCCGAGCAACGTGGCGGGGTTCGTGGACCTCGGACGCCTAATCGTTGGCGATGGGGTAGTCCCTGCGATGTCCTTTTCTCTCGGCCAGCCGCTCAACGTTGACGATCCGTCGCCAGGCGCGCACTCCATTGGAGGCGACTACTTCGCCGACAATCGGCGCCGGCGTCGTGGGTGGAAGTTCCGCCTGCCTGGTCTCGCGCGGGCAGGGGCTCACGAGTTGCTCGACCTATTCGCTCGAGCGGGCAACCACGGAGAGGTCGTTGTCGTCCCTTCCTCGAGTGATCCCGATGTCTACGGATACGAGGCGGTCTACGGGCGCATCCTAGGCAGACCGTCGGTCATTCCGCTGACCCCCAATGCCCTGGGTATCTGGACTTCTCGATTCAGCGTTGAGGAGATCAACGTCCAGCTGCTCTCCGAGCAGATTGCCGGGACTGAGTCCGCCATCGTCGGCGCGCTCCTATCCGAGTCCGGTTCCCCGCTTCTAACCGAGGGCGATAGCCCGATCCTTACCTGATTCCTCTTCTTCTAAAGGACCCCGCGACATGGACTTCCAGTATCAACCAACCGAGATCGGCGTCATCTTCCTTGCTTTCCTCGGGCTGCTCAAGCTGGTCGTCGAAATCTGGAACGCCTGGGCGGTGCGCCAGGGCAAGAAGGACGATCCCCTCACGACACTCGTCGACCTCCTGAAGACCATGACGTCGGAGGTGAAGGAGATCCGCGCGGAGGTGAACGACCTGCACGCCTGGCACAACATCGCCGACCCCAACGAGCCAACGGCGATGAACTGGCACAACACCCAGTACGACCGGCAGAAGGTCGCTGAAATCTCAGCCAAGTCGGACCGCATTCTGGCGTCCCACGCCGACACCAGGCAGGTCGTTGACGCGATGAATCAGGACCTGTCTCGCGTGCTGAACGAACTCGTTGCGCTGCGCGAGTCGATCGATCGCCGGGAGCATGCGAGGTGATACGCCGGCGGTGGCAGGGGATCGTTGTGCACCACACCGCGGGGCCCGACTTGGTCACGATGGAGATGCCCTCGATCAAGCGATGGCACATGGAGGGCCGCCGCTGGCGCGACATCGGGTACCACGCCGTTGTCGAGCGCGTTGGTTCAGACCACGTGGTGATTTCCGGTAGGCCGCTTTACGAGAACGGTGCCCACGAACCCCTCGCTAATCGCACTCACCTGGGCCTCGCGTTTGTCGGCGACTTCAGCGATCGCGAGCCGGCGAACGACGCCCTGGTCGAAGGCGCCCGGTGGGCTGCCGGCATGGCGATGATCTGCGGCTTCGAGCCTCGCGACATCGAACCCCACCGGAACTTCAAGGCAACGGCCTGCCCCGGCCACGAGTTTCCGATGTCGGATTTCCGCGCCCTCGTGGCGCTACACATGGGGCTCCCTGCCCCGCAACAAACGAGAGGTCAGCAACATGCCTGAACTAGACGACGCAGCAGTCGCCGAACGCATTCGCCAGGTCCGGGAGTACTTCGAGGTTGGCTCCATCGCATTCGATTCGCAGATGGAGACCGTCGTGCCCGACAAGCAAATCATCCAGGAGGCGGGCTTGCTGATGGCTGCCGTCGGCTCCCGGCTCGCCGACTGGGCCGAAAGCGAAAGCGAAGGCGGGGTCTAAAGTGGCCAGCGGGGCAGTGGTCGGCACGATCCTGGGCAGGATCGCTGCCGAGGTCGTGCCGGCCGTGCTCTCGCAACGCGGCAAGAAACGTCACGCCCGAATCTCGTGGATGGTGTGGGACCTGGTCCTTCGCGCCAGGCGGATGACCGACCTACCCGGAACCTCGAGGGCCGCGTGGGTCGTAGGCGAACTCTACGAGCTCCCAACCCGAGGCGGCTGGTGGCGCCGCCGGCGTTGGAAATGGATTCGCCGCGAGGAGATCTCCGCTGTTACCGAGCTGGTCCGGCGGGTCTACCAGGAGCAGCAGAAGCTCGGCGCCCTCGATATGGCCGATCTGCCGCCCGCGCCTCCAGGGTGCGAAAACTGCCCCTGAATCTGTCCCATTTACCCCTAGGGTATCGGGGGAAGATTCACGGCAGTTTTGGGTGGGGGAAGAAAAAGTCAGCGACCCGGCGGAGCAGTCTGCTCGCACGGGTAGTTTGGAGGGAAACCCGACCCGGGCCGCTGTGCCCAAACCTCTAGGACCATCGGGATACATCGCCGGCCTCGAACCCGTCCTCGAACAACGGGCCACTTTCCGCCGGCGCCTCCTTCCAGGACGGGAAAGCGGGACGGCACCCGTGCTGGCGCTCTGCCCAGTACCTCCGGAGGACCATCGGCCCCCGGGGGCTGCGCACACTCGAGAACTCTCGCCATAGGGCATAGTTGTCGGCGTTGACGCGCTGTCCGTACTCTGAGCAGGATTCGTTCGACTGGCGCTTCCACTCGGCGGCGCCGCTTCGCGGTAGCAGCGTCGCAACTGCCAGACCTCCGATGATGCCGGCGGCTCCGAGGGCGGCGAGCACGTTCTCGCCGGCTTTGATGGCCATCAATCAGACCCCCTGATTCTTTTCGAGATAGCCCCCATACACCGCGTCCCAATCGGTTTCAGGGTCCTCGGCTGCTCTCTTGGCTGCAAGCCGCGCGAAGAAGTCAGCCTGTCGCCTTTCGTGCTCTCGGCGCACGGTCTCGCGGTAGTGCGCGAGGCGCTCGTCGTCCTCTTGGTCGCAACGGGCTCGCCACGCCGTGTGCTCCTGCGCGACGATCTCCGCCCAGTCCTCGTCGCTCGACACCTGCTCGGAGATACTCGACAGGTCGAGCCAAAGCTGTTCCAGGCGCCGCCCATCCACCACGCCAACGAGAACGGCGCGGCGCTGCCATCTCTCGCGCTCGGCGATGAACTCATCGAGCGTCGGCAACCCAGGGTCGCCGCCAGGCAGGTAGTACGACCAGGGAGGCGTTTCGTCGACCAGGTCGAGCCCCTCGAAGATCTCGTGCATCGTTCGGCCCAAGGCGCGGGTAACAAAGCGCATGTCTCGAGACTGAAAGACCCACAGCCTCCGCAGCTCAAGCAACTGCTCCTCGGTCCATTTCGTCGACGTGCCGTCACGAGGCGGCATCGCGATATGTACGTCCAGCGAGGATCGCCCGCACGGTACTGTCGCCTACGCCGAGGCGCCGCGCGATGGCCCAGGGCTTCCACCCGGCGCGAGCCATTTTGAGAGCATCTCGAGCTTGTTGGTTGGTAAGCCTGCGCCGCTTGGGCTTGCTGTAACGAGCGAGGTGGCGATGTCGGCAAGGGTGGTCAAGCACTTCATAGTGGTCTGGCTTGATGCAGCCTCGGGTGCCGCAAGTTCGGACGACATATTTGCCCTTGGGCACGGTCTCTTTCAGGGCCACGTGCATCATCCGCGTCAGGGAGTACTGGGTCGGCCTGTGCTTTCCTCGGCCGACGCTTATGCGCGGCGAAGAAGGGCCGCACAGTGCGTACGTCGTCAGCCAGTGGCCTTTGTGCTCGAACGTTCTTTGCGAGACGCGTCTGAGGATGAGTGCGCAGCGCCGCGGGTGGAGATCGTACGTTGCTGCCATTTCCATCAAACCGCCCGGCCTCACGCTTCGCTCAATCGCGTCGAACTCTTCACAGGCCTGCGCGATTAGCTCGGGTGGCATACCGATCTGGTCGAAGATCTCCTCGAGGCGGTTGCTACTCATCGTCGCGCTTTCCTCTTCCGCCACCAGCTAACCAACCAGCCGACCAGGCCGGCGAGCGCCGCAGCGACCAGACCCTTCTCGAGGTCGTCGTCGTTGTCCGGCTTGGGGATCTGCCCGCTGGGCTCGGGCATGGGAACCTGCCCCTCGCGGGACAGGACCAGCCTTCCGTCGGTTCTCCAGTGCAGATGGACCTCGTGCGGGGACTGCGGACCGAACGCCCAGGTCACCGGCTCACGGGGGCTCGTGGGCATAGCGACCAGGGACCTGCCCTGCACCTCGACGACTACAACCCCCTTGGATTTCAGCGGTGGCCCCGGAGACCCGGCCTTGATGAAAGTCGATCCGCCGTCCTTCTCGATCGCGACGATCTCTGCGGCGTCGTTCCAGCCGCGATTCATCCAGCTGACGCCCCAAGATGCAGTTCTTCGAACGTGCAGCTCGGTGATCAGCTTGGCCGGCGGGAGTTCGTTCCAGAGTTCCACCGCTGCTTCGGGCCGGCCGTGAACAACCGCCTGACGCAGCGCTTCTTCCATCCGGGGGCCGGCGAAGTGGGCTCGGTGCTCGAGGAGCCACTCGACCCCCGGGATGGTCCAGCCGCGGTCTGGGTCCATCTCGCCGGCGGGCAAGATCGGATCAGGTACTGCCTTGCTCTTGCGCAGTAGCTCGAGGCCGGCGAGGTTCTCGATCAGGCTCGTGACCGGAGCCCAGCCCGTGCTCACGCCCCACTTGGTTCGGAACCCGGCGGATGCCGTCCACCACCGTTGGCCGACCTTGGGTGCTCGCTTCGCGTCTTCGCTGGAGTCCAGCCAGGGGAAGGTGTTGAGCCCGTGGAGAATCGACCATCGCCGCAGCCAGGCCCGGGCATAGGCGCGGTGCCCCGCATTGCCCGAGTAGAGGAGCACGCAGAGCCACGCGACTGCCGACCAGACCCCGTAGTTGCCTCGGTTGCCCAGCTCGCCCCCGTGCCAGCCGACAACCTGCTCGTCCCTGATCAGGACGTCGCACAGGTCGGGGAAAAGAGCCGCCAACATGGCGGCCCAGTTGTCGGACCGCCCGCCGCCGATCAGTGGTTCGCCGTCGTCGAGCTTCGCGCGGAATCGGGCGGCGATTCTCAGGACCTTCTCCCAGATCGGCTTCGGAATGTCGTCGCCTAGAAGCCGACAGCCGACCGGCTACGCCGAGAGCCTCTTCGTTCTGCCCGTGGCGAACCACGCCCTGGGCGTCGTGGTTGGCCATAGCGATCGCGAGCCGCCGGCGTTGTTCGAGGGCTCCCCAGTCGCCATTCGGAGTCGAACCCTGCGTGCCACGTGGTGAGCAGGCCTGTTCCCGGTAGCAGGCGCTCGTATCGCTCTTGGCACGATCATGCTCTGGCCAGAAGAGCGCGATTACCCAGGCCGGGATCGTGGTGAAGCCTTCGGCCAGGCAGTCTTGGGCTGCTGGGTGGCGCCGGAGACATCGGCTCGGCTCGTCCCATCATGAAGAGTCTTCTTCCCGTGGCGGCCTCAGGCAGGCGCCACCACGCAAGTCGCAAGCCTGATCAGGGGCGGCGCGAGGATGCGGTCCTCGAAGCTAGCTTCCTCACGACTCACCCCCAGATGAGTCCAGACGGCCACCGGCTTCGGCGGAGGGTGCCCCGCCGGCGGCCGCCTGGGTCTCAAGCTGGCTGCTTGTGTGTCGTTCTAGGCCGTCACCCCCGTTGTTGGGGTGGAGCGGGCAGACGACGGAGTGTTCGCGGACGATGGCGGGTTCCGGCCCTGGACCTTGCCGTCGGAATCCGCAGTCGGGCCACCGGCAGCTATCGACACGACCCCATTCGTCAGTGTCCAGTACGGCCTCGCGCAGGTACTCTAGGAACACGGTGATGCTCACCCCAGCCGGCCAGTCTGGTGGTAGCGCCGCCACCGGCCGTCGCGGAGACGAGTGGAGGTGCCGGCAGTTGTCGCACTCGACACCGGGCAGGTGGGAGCAACTCACAATCGCGACACCCGTGGGCCACTGGTGGGCCACTCCTGCCCGCGGGGGTCGCCTTGAGCGCCAATAGCCGCCATTCGACCTATCTGGAGGCCCCTGATTTTGCTAGGGTTTGCGGCGGTTAACGTATTTACCGGCGTCGATGCGCGGCCGACTTTCGCTTTCCTAAACCGTAGGTCGCAGGTTCGAATCCTGCCGGGCGCACCAGGGGCAAACCGGCCCCACGAGCGACTTCCCGATCCACCAACCATCGAATCGGCCCTACCGTACGCCGCCGGTTCGCAGAGCAGGCCTAGCAGTATGAATCGACAGGACATCAAGCGCGACGAGGTTCGCGAAACCCTCGAGATCTGGTTCGACTGGATCTACGACCACCTGAAGACCATCGTCTGGGCTGCCCTGGTTCTTCTGGCCGCGGTGGTCGTTGGCGTTCTGATCTGGACGAATCAGCAAAACAAGATTGCGCGCGCCAACGATGCCCTGGCGGACGCGGTGCGGGTGTACGAGGCGCCGGTCATTGCCCCCGATGTGGTGGAGGAGCCGACGCCCGATGATCCCACCAATCCGAGCTTCGGCTCTCTGGAGGCTCGCCAGTCGAAGGCTCGTGAGCTCTTCGAGGTGGTGCGGAGCGAGTACGGTTCGAGCGAGGCGGCTGATATCGCTGGGGTCTATCTGGCGCGGCTGGCGCTGGCCGACGGTGACCGGGCGACTGCTCGCCAGCTGTGGGAAGGGTTTCTCACGACCCGCCGCGGCCACGCCCTGTCGACCGCAGTGCGCCTGAACCTCTGGAGCCTCGAACGCGCCGAGGGCAATACCGAGCAGGTCGCGGAACAGATTCGCTCGCGAATCGACTCCGCCGACGCCCAGATTCCACAGGACGTCCTGTTGTGGGAACTGGGCGTCACGCTCGAGGAGGCCGGCCAGGCCGAGGAAGCACGGCAGGCCTTTCAGCGGCTTGTCGATGACTACCCGACCTCGCCTTGGGCGCAGTCTTCGCGCCAGCGCCTCGACAGCCCGTCTTGAGCGTTGAAGAGAGCGCCTGACACTCCGGATGACCCGCCGGAAGGTTCCTCGGATCTAGCGCTCGAGCCTTTCGCGATTCTCAATCGAAAGCGGTTCGGCGAGGAGCTGTCGCGGAGCGAGCTCGAGGCGGTCGCGCGCGGTGCAGCGCAAGGCTCCTGGGACGACGCTCAGCTCGGTGCCTTCTTGATGGCTGCTGCGATCCAAGGTCTCGGCGAGCTTGAGGCCGCGTCTTTGACCACCGCGATGCGCGATTCGGGGACTTGTTGGCGGCTGGCCGAGGACGTTCCAGGGGTGGTGGACAAGCACTCGACGGGGGGAGTTGGCGACAAAGTCTCGTTGGTGCTGGCGCCGGTTCTCGCAGCGCTCGACATTCCGGTCGCGATGTTGACGGGGCGGGCGCTCGGCCATACCGGCGGCACCGCGGACAAGCTCGAGAGCATCGCTGGGGTGGACCTGGCGCTCGATAGAGACGGTGCCGTTCGCTCTCTCGAGCAGACTGGAATGGCGATCGGAATCGCTACCGAAGAGGTCGCACCGGCCGATCGACGGTTGTACGCCCTGCGTGATCGCACCGCGACGGTGAGTTCGATTCCGCTGGTCATCGCCAGCATCTTGTCGAAGAAGCTGGCCACCGGCACCGCGGCAATCGTCTTCGACGTCAAGACCGGCGACGGTGCCTTCTTCCCAGATCCTGAGGTGGCCTCCGAGCTCGCCCAGCGCCTGGTCGACGTGTCGAACGAAGTGGGTTGTCCAGCCCGGGCGCTTTTGACCGACATGAGCCAGCCGCTCGGCCGGGCGGTAGGGCATGCGGTCGAAGTCGAAGAAACGATCGCCTACCTCGAGGGTCGCGCTGATGAGCGCCTCAGCGAACTGACCAATCGTCTGGTCCTCGAGCTGGCTGCACTCCGCGACCAGGGCGTCGATCTGGTAGCGATCGAGGAGACGATCACCAGTGGCAGGGCTCGGGAGTGTTTCGAAGTCTGGGCGCGGCACCGGGGGGCTTCTTCCGACTGGCAGGCGAAGCTCGAACGCGCCCCTTCGGAGCATGTCGTGTGTGCAGAGGGAGCCGGGTATCTGGCCAGGGTTGAAACTCGGCGCCTCGGTGAGATCGTCGGACACGGAGGGCGTCCTGGTCAGCACGGCTCGCGTGGCGCCGCGGGGCTCGACCATGGAGTCGGTCTGATCTACGAAGCGCGCCTCGGCGAGCGCGTGGTGGCCGGCCAGCCGCTGGCCCGCCTCTTTCTCAGGCAACCCGACGAAGGCCTGGTCTCGGCTCTCGAAGGGTGCTTCGAGGTTCGCGAAGAACGGATCCAGGCGCCGGCGATCGTTCGCCGTTCGTTCGTCTAAGGCCTCCCGGGGGTGGCGTCGCTCGTTTCTCTAGCGCGTGTCGGCGCTGCACAGGCAGTGCGCCGTGAGAGCTCGCGGGCTGTCGATTTGTTCGAAGAGGAGCTTCAACTCCGCGGTCAGTGTGAGCCAACCAGGGCCTTTGTGAGTCAGACTCTGTGGAGAGGCGAGAAACGGCAGGCGCTCGCTGAGCGATGCCCGCATCGTCGTTTTGACACTCTGATTGAACGCCTCCAGGAGTAGCTCCTGCCAGGTTGGCTCGTCGCTTGCGAAACGGCGTGGCGCGTCGTCGGGAAGCTCAGCCAGCTCGCGCGCCTTCGCGACGGCGGCATCGAGGTCGCCTAGAACGTCGACCAGGCCGAGTTCGTGGGCGTCGTGGCCGCTCCATACCCGCCCCTGGCCGATCTCGTCGACTCGTTCGACGGTCATCCCGCGGGCCTTGGCCACGCGATCGAGGAAGCGGCGGTAGCCCTTCTCGACGCTCTGTTGGAGGACGTCACGCAGGGGTTCGGAGGGACTGCGGTCGAGCGTCAGACCGCCGGCGAGTGGGCCGGTCTCGACACCGTCACTGTGAACGCCGAGGCGTGCGAGGCTGCGCTCGAAGGTCGGGAAGCCGCTGAAGATGCCGATTGAACCGGTGAGGGTCGTCGGGCTCGCGACGATGCTGTCTGCGGCGGTCGCGATCCAGTATCCACCCGAAGCGGCGACCGAACCCATCGACACGACGACGGGGGTGCCGCTCTCACGAATGGTCTGCAGCTTGCGACGAATGACCTCGGAGGCGAAGGCGCTACCACCCCCCGAGTCGATGCGAAGAACGAGTGCCTTGGCATGCTTACCTTCGGCCGCCCGGTCGAGACGGTTCGCAAGGGTGGTGCCACCGATGGCGCCGGCAGGTTGCTCGCCGTCGAGGATGACCCCCGCCGCGGTGACAATGACCACTCCGTCTTCGCGGAGGCGACGGTCACGCTCCGGCCGCTCGTTCTGGAGGTAGGTCTTGATGCTGACGCTCTTGAAAGAATCGTTGTTCTCACCGAGCTCTTCTTCGAGTTCGGCCTCGAGCTCTTCCCAGCCCAGCAAGCGATCGACCATTCCCAGGGCGAAGGCCGCCTCTGCGGCATCTCCGTCGTGGTCCCGCAACACCTCGGGGTAGGTCGCGACCCAGCGATCAAAGGTCTCCGCCGAAAGCTCGCGGGCGCCGAGCACCCGCTGGCGGTAGGCCCGCCATAGGTCGCCGAGCCAGTCCAGCCGCGACTCGCGGTCGGCATCTGACATCTCGTTCGAGAGGTACGGCTCGAGAGCCGACTTGAACTCGCCGACCTTGAAGATGTTGTAATCGACGTCGAGCTTCTCGAGTGCCTCGGCGAAGTACATGCGATAGCTCGAGAAACCGGAGATGCTGAGCTCGCCCATGGGGTCGAGCACGATCTCATCGGCGTGCGCGGCCAGCAGGTAGTCGGACTGGCCGAGGTTGTCACCGTAGGCAATGACCTTCTTCTCGGCCGCTCGGAAGCGTTTGATGGCGGCGGCCACCTCTTCGAGCTTGCTGAGGCCTCCACCGGCGAGGGAACGCAGGTCGAGAACCATCGAGTCGATGTCCTTGTCACGGGCGGCGAGGTCAATGGCGTCAATGACGTCGCGAACCAGGGTCTCCTGGGGGCTACCAGCGACCACGCCGAGGAGCGAGTCGGTGCTCAGCTCCTCGACCAGCTGGCCACTCGGGGCGACGACCAGAGCGGCACCACGCGGCACCTGGGCCGGGCTACCAACCGCTACGGCGCTCAAAAAGAGCATCAACAGGAAGCCGAAGAGGAACAGAATGGCGACCGTCAAGAGAATGCGTGAGCCGACGTCGAGGATGCGCCACATCCACAACAGCGCCTGAACCGGAGCCGAGTGCTGCTGGGCGGGCGGGCGCGGCTCCTGGGCGATTGCCGCTTGCGGTTGGCGAGGAGGAGGGTCGAACCGCGGGGACTGGGGTGGAGTGTTGTCGCTCGGTTCCACCTCAGCCGTCTCCGACCTTCACTTCGACACCGCGCAGAGTGTTCATCAAAGAGAGTGCCGGAGCGCGCCAGCGGTAGGCTTCGAGACGCCCCGTTTCCTGGCCGTCGACGTAGATGATGCCGGCAGGAATGCGGTTGAAGCCCGCCCGCTTGACCTCGGGATCGCTCTCTCGATTCTGGGGGATGCCGTAGTACTCGAAGGTGATGTTGGATCCCTGGAGCTCTTCTTCGAGCCGCAGAATGTTGGGCAGCATCTCAGAGCACACCGAGCACCAGGTGCCGTAGTAGACCTTGATGTGAACCGGCTTGTCGAATTTCTTGAGTGCATCAACGTAGGCGGGCTGGACGATGGCACGCGCCGCCTTCTGGGCGTAGCTCGGGTTGTGGTCGATGACCTTCTTGCGGCTCGCCGGGCCGAGTAGCGGAGGCCTCGAGATGAGTCGCACGCGATGGTCCTCGATCTCGAAGGCGGGGCCGCCACCGGCGACCGAGTAGCGGCCCGTCCAGGTGACCGGCGCCCCGCTGATGAAGTCGACGCTACCGTCAGCCGCCTCGTCGAGGTCGGCCTTGTTGTAGGCCTCGAGACGCTGACCCGAGGGCAGGATGCGGACGATGCTCGAGAGCTCGGGGCTTCGCAAGACGACTCCGCGTCCCTGGGGACCGAAGTAGATGCGCGACTCGGGAGACTTCTCGCCGTCAATCTCGACATCGAAAGTGCCGATCAGATCGAAGCGCGGCGCCTTGGTACCGGTGGCGAGAGACTGCGCCTCGGCAACGCCGGTGAAGATCGTGCCGGTTCTCGGGTCGCTGGGCGAGCACAAGAGGGCGACAACCAGAGCGCCGGCGGTGAACCCACCGAGGTTTCGCCCGCTGAGCGAACGTTTGCGGGCCGGATCGAGTCTGGAGTACTGCATGTTGGGGCCTCAGGCGTTGAGGAGATGGGCGAGCGATCAGACGGAGGTCTGTTGGTCGGGGCTGTCCGAGCTGGTCGAAGGGCGCTTCTGACCGGCGGCTCAGGCGCCGAGGAAGCTATCACGCAGCGGGTGATCCAGGCCGGGCACTCCCCGGGCACTCCCCGGGCACTCCCCGGGCAATTCCCGGGCGATTCCCGGGCAATTGACTGGGGTGATTCTGGGATTTCGCGGCTCGACGACCCGCTCTAGCGGTTGGTCGACGCTTCTTGAACATGGCGCGTGGTCTCCCAAATTCCGACTTCGAAGCGTCCACTGGCGTCGGCTGCGCCGCGAAACATTCCCGGACTGTTGAACTCGAGGGCAATGCGACCGCGAGGATCGACCGCGATCACGCCGCCGTCGTTCTCAGACAGCACTTCGTGGACGACCTGGCGGGCGGCTTCATCGACGTCGAGATCGAGGTGCTGGACGCGGGCGGCGATTTCATGCGCAACGTTGTGGCGAATGAACTCTTCGCCGCGTCCGGTGCAGGAGACGGCGACCGACTCATTGTTGGCGTAGGTGCCGGCGCCGATCAGCGGGACGTCGCCAACCCGGCCCCAGCGCTTGTTGGTCATCCCACCGGTCGAGGTTCCGGCGGCGAGATTGCCGTAGCGGTCCAGCGCGACCGCCCCGACCGTCGCCATGGCGCCCCCTCCGCCACCCGAAGAGGTGCCGCTGCGCTCTCTCTGCTTCGCCTCTTGTAGCTGCTGGTAGCGCCGCGGACTGTGGAAGAACGCCTGTCTGACCATCTCCACGCCGTTCTGTCGGGCGAAGTCGTCGGCGCCCGCGCCGCTCAAGAGAACGTGCGGCGAGCGCTCCATGACCCGGCGCGCCAGGGTGATCGGATGACGGGTATTGCGCACGCCTGCCACGGCGCCACACGCCAGGGTGCGGCCGTCCATGAGAGCTGCGTCGAGCTCGTGGGTCCCCCGTGAGGTGTAGACGGCACCGCGACCAGCGTTCCAGCGCTCGTCGTCTTCCATGATTCTGACCAGCTGCTCGACGACCTCGAGCGCCGCGGTGCCTTTTGCGAGCGCGCGACGACCTTCGGCAAGCACCTCCTCGAGGGCGCTCAGGTAGCCGTCGGCGTCGGTGTCGTCACGCGCGATGACCCCGGCACCGCCGTGAATGGCCAGGGCCCATTCGAGTCTGGGCTCTTCAACGGGCTCCGGGGGAGGGGTTTCGCTGCTGCGCTCTGATGGCTCCGGAGTGGATCGGCTGTCCTGATCTCTGCTGCAGCTCGCCGACACGATGAGCACCATCATGAGCGCGACGGCCGCCGCCCAGCGCCGGGAGCTTTGCACCTGTGAAACGCCTGCTAGGGAACGCACGCTTGAACTCGCTCTCGCAGAAAGGCCTGGACCACCGGTCCAGGAATGAAGGGTGAGGGCGAGACTATCGGATGTCCCTCGAAGGTCTGCCGGCTGCCCACACCGTCGGCTACCTGGTCTCGACTGAGGAAGACCCAGGAGGGCTGGTTATGATGGTCGCCTGTTTTCATTCTGAGTCGAGACGATCGAATACGGCCACGCACTCGACACGGGCCGTGAGGAAGGTGCGCGTGATCGATCCACAAGAAGCCGACGACCGGAAGCCCTCGCCGCTGCCAGAGTACGCCGACCAGCAGGACCTCGCGCGTCTCTGGGCCGAGGCAGCACCGGACTCTGAGCCGGCGAGGACTCGCTGGTTTCTTCCGGTAGTGGCGCTTCTGCTCCTGCTCAACGTTCCCTGGTATTTACCGCAGGCGTTCGCCGGGCACATCTACGCGGGTCTTCCTGGCTTCGTGTGGATGGCGCTCTTGACCTCGGTCGGCCTGGCGGCGGTGACTTCGTTCGCGGCTCTCAGGGAGTGGCGCGACGGATGAACGACGGCTCGATTCACTTCGGTCAGGGGCCCATGGTGGTCATGGGCATCTACCTGGCGGTGGTTCTGCTGCTCGGTTGGATCGGCCGGCGCTCGCGTCGCGAGGAGTCGTTGCGCGACTTCTACCTCGGAGGCAGCTCTTTCGGCTTCGTAGTCCTCTTCCTGACCATTTTCGCCACCCAGTACAGCGGCAACACCTTGCTCGGATTCTCTGGTCGATCCTACCGCCAGGGGACGACCTACATCGTGAGTGTCACCTTCATGATTCTGGTGGTGACCGTGTACCAGGTCTACGCGCCGCGCCTGTTCAAGCTCTCGCGTCGCTTCGGCTACATCACCCCGGCGGACTTTGTGTATCACCGCTTCGGGTCGCATCGAATGCGGGTGCTGGCGGTTTGCCTCTTGTGCTGGGGGCTTGCCAACTACGTTCTCGAGCAGCTCGTCGCGATGGGGCATGCCGTCGAAGCGATCAGTGACCAACGGCTCAGCTTCATGCAGGGAGTCGTGCTCCTGGCCCTGGTGATGGTGGTCTACGAGAGCCTGGGCGGGATGCGATCGGTGGCATGGACCGACGTCATCCAGGGCGGCCTTCTGTTGGTGGGCTGTGGGGTCCTCTTGTATCTCTTGATCGGGTCGGAGGGCGGACTGCCACGAGCCAGCCGGGTGATCGCCGAGACGGCTCCCGAACGGCTCGCTCCTCCCTCCACGGCCGGCCTACGGAACTGGATCTCAGATCTCGTTCTCTTGGGTTTTGGTGTTGCGATCTATCCCCACGCCATTCAGCGTCTCTTCGCTGCGCGTTCCCTCAGAAGCCTCCGGCGCTCGCTCGCACTCATGGCCTGGATGCCTTTTGGCACGACCCTGCTTGCCTTTCTGATCGGCTACGTCGCGCTGAGTCACTACCCGGATCTCTCGGTCCTCGAGAGCGACAAGGTGACGGTTCTGATGCTCGGTCGTCTGCTCGATCGCGGCCCGTTCGAGTACTGGCTGGTGGTGCTGGTTTTCTCAGGAGTCGTGGCAGCGATCATGTCGACGGCTGACTCGGCGCTCCTGGCCATCGGTTCGATGGCAGTCAAGGACATCTACAAGCCCTATCTGCGTCCGTCGGCGTCGTCGCGGGAAATGCTGCTGGTCGGTAAGTCGTTCGCCTGGGGCTTGATGCTCTTCTTGATGCTGATGGCCTGGGTCTCGCACCGCACCGAGAGCTCTCTGTGGCTGTTGATCAAACTCAAGCTCGAGTTCATGGTGCAACTGGCACCAGCGATCGTGCTCGGGGTGCAGTGGCGTCGCCTGGCAACCAGCCCGACGTTCTGGGGTATGGCCGCGGGGACGCTGCTGACCCTCGTGCTGTGGGTCGGGGTGCCCTTCGGTTGGTGGGTGGAACGCTCACCGGTGGGAATCTCGGCCGGGGTGTGGGGGCTGGCGCTGAATGCGGCCATCGCCGTCGGGGGAAGCCTTGCGGCGCGAGAACCAGCCCCCGCCGAGCAGAGGTGATGGGCTGGCTGGGGGGTACGGCGCCCTCAGAAAACTTGCTTTTCTTGGGATAGACTTGATGGGCTCAGGTTTCCTCGGCGATTGCTGTTCTCTGGGAATGGCTGTGCTGTGCCGTCTCGGGCGAACCCGTGCTCTCAGTTCCCGTCCTCTAGTGCCACCTTCATCTCCCGGAATCGAATCGTACGCTCCATGGCCTCGCGCTCAAAGTTCTGGTCGCGCCTGAAGGGTGACTTCACCTCTGCCGGGGATCTCTACTACCGCGAGGGGGAAATCACCAAGGCCGCCGAGATGTATTCGAAGGCCGGGAACATCCTGCAGGCTGCCGAGGTGTGCGGCGAGGCTGGGATGATCGACGAGGCGGTGGCGTACTTCCTGGAGGCAGGCGAGAACCGCAAGGCTGGTGAACTCCTGGCGACAGCCAAGCGACCGCGTGAGGCGCTGCCGCTGCTCGAGAAGGCCGGTGCCTGGTGGAAGGCAGCCGAGGTCGCCTCGGCACTCGGCGATCACGGGCGCGCCGGTCGTTTGTTCAAGCGTGCGAATCGCATGGAAGAAGCGGCTGATGCTTTCGAACGGTCAGGCGATCTCGACGCGGCGCTGGTGCTGTGGAAGAAGGAGTCCGAACGCTTGTCGCGCGACACGAACTCGGGTGCAGATGCACTCGAGCGGCGTCGCAAGATCGACGAACGCCGCGCGCTCGCCATGGCACAGGTGGGGCGCGTCGAAGATGCGGCCGAAATCCTCCGCGGGGTCGGAATGCACGAGCAGGTCGGTGCCTTGCTCGAGCGTCTGGGGCGCTACGACGAGGCCGCCACCGCCTACCTCGAAGCCAATCTCAATCAGCGCGCTCGACGAGCCCTCGAGCGCGCCGGTGGTCTCGACAAGCGTACCCAGGCTGAGATCTACCAGCGGGCCGGGGAGTACAAGCGCGCCGCGCTGTTGTGGCGCGACATCGGTGAGCTGGGCGACGCCGCCGAGGCTTTCGAGGCGGCGGGCGAATGGCAAGAAGCCGCGATCACCTGGGAGCAGGACGAGGACCCCGCGCGCGCTGCCGAGCTCTTCTATCGCGCCGGCTACCGTGCCGACGCCGCCCGCTGCTACGCCAGGGCCAACGATCATCGCCTGGCTGCCGAGACCTTTGCCGACGTCGGCGATCATCAGTCGGCGGCCCGCTCGTACCAGCAGGTCGGTCGGCACCTGCGCGCTGCCCAGCACTTCCTGAAGGCGGGCGACCGTCCGGCTGCGGCAGAGACTCTGCAAGAGATCAGCCCGGATGATCCGTCGTTCGAGCACGCGACGCTCTTGTTGGTACCGCTCCTGCTCGAGGAACGCCTCTTCGAAGGGGCCCTGCATCGTCTCAAGATGCTCTCGAAAGATGCCTCGACGAGTACCTTCGCGGTCGAGCGGCTGTACTGGGAGGGGCGCATCCACGACGCTCAGGGAGACCTCCTGGCCGCCGAGCAGAGCTACCAGCGGGCGGCCGGGCTGAGGCGCGAGCACCGCGACCTGACGGCGCGTCTGATCAGCCTCCGGCAACGGATGAAGCGCGCCGGCATCGAGCCGGGCTCACGACCGCAGCACGGCGTCATCCCAGGGGTGCTGGACTCGGGCACCGTACTGCTCGATCGGTACGAGGTTCTCGAGGAGATTGGCCGTGGCGGGATGGGCCGCGTGTACCGAGCGCGTGACCGTCAGCTCAACGCCGACATCGCCGTCAAGACCCTGATCCCGCGCCAGAGCGACAAGTTGAACTCACCGGCACGCATGCGGCGGGAGGTGCAGATTTGCCGCAAGATCTCTCATCGCCACGTGGTGCGGGTCTTTGACATCCATGACTTCGCCGGCTGGCAGTTCGTCACCATGGAGTTGCTCGACGGCACGACGCTCGACCACGAGATTCAGTCGGGTCGTCGGATCGAGCTCGATCGGGCACGCGCCATGTTCATCGAGATCCTGAGCGGTCTGACCGCGGCACATGCGCTCAAGGTCATTCACCGCGACCTCAAACCGGCCAACATCGCATTGACCAGTAGTGGTGCCAAGATCATGGACTTTGGCATCGCCCACCTCGAAGATGCCGATGTCAGCCTGACCCAGACCGGTCAGGTCGTCGGCTCACCGATGTACATGTCGCCCGAGCAGATTCAGGGGCTGCCGCTCGACGTGCGAACCGACCTCTACAGCTTTGGTGTCCTTGCCTTTACGACCTTGGCTGGGCGCGAGCCCTTCACCGGCAAGACCGCAACGCAGATTTCGCTCAAGCATCTCCAGGAACCCGTACCCAGTGTCCTGGCGCATCGTCCCGAAGCGGACCCGGCGTGGGACGCCTTCCTGCAGCAGTTGCTGGCGAAGAAGCCGGAGCAAAGGTACCCTAACGCCCACGCCGTGCTCGAAGCGATCCAAGTGCTCTTGGTCTGAACCCCCAGCGACACGGCCAACGACCAACGCCGGTGCGACCGGCGAGCCGAAGAGCCAGAAGGGCCAGGAGCGCCAGGAGCGCCAGGAGCCAGGAGAGACAGCGCATGGCTGACATGAAGAGAGTGCTCTCAGGCATTCAACCCAGCGGTTCCCTGCACCTGGGCAACTACCTGGGGGCGGTGAAGCAGTGGGTCGAGCGCCAGGATGAACGCCACAGCTTCATCTGCATCGTGGACTTGCATGCGATCACGGTTCCGCAAGACCCGGATTCGCTGCGCCAGAAGACCCGCGCACTCGCGGCCCAGCTCTTCGCCTGCGGTATCGACCCGATGCGCGCGACGTTGTTCGTTCAGAGTCACGTGCGCGCCCATGCCGAGGCGCAGTGGATTCTCAGTTGCGCGACACCGCTCGGTTGGCTCGAGCGCATGACGCAGTACAAGGCCAAGGCAGCCAATCAGGAGCGGGTGAGCACCGGGTTGTTGACCTATCCGGTACTCCAGGCCGCTGACATTCTGCTCTACGATCCGGACGAAGTGCCGGTGGGCGAAGACCAGAAGCAGCACATCGAACTGGCGCGCGACGTGGCGGCGCGCTTCAACCACCGTTTCGGCGACACCTTCCGGATTCCCGAGCCAGTGATTCCGGAGGTCGGCGCGCGCATCATGGGTCTCGACGATCCACTGGCGAAGATGAGCAAGAGTGCCGCCGACAATCGTGGCCACTCGATTGCACTCAACGACAGCGACAAGGAGATCGAACGCACCTTCAAGCGGGCGGTCACCGATTCGGGGCGCGAGATCGTATGGAGCGATGAGCCGGAGAAGGCTGGGGTGAACAATCTGCTGTCGATCTACCGCGCACTCACCGGCAAGAGCCCGGAACAATCGCTCGCCGACTTCGCCGATGCGCGGGGCTACGGAGATCTGAAGATGCGGGTTGCCGAGGTCGTCATCGAGACCCTGGCGCCGATTCGTGAACGCTACGAGGCGCTGCTCGATGACCCGGCCGAACTCGATCGTCTGCTCGATCAAGGCGCCGAAAGTGCGCGCGCGGTCGCTGAGCCGATGGTTGCGAAGATGAAGGATCGGGTCGGATTTCTCAGACCGGGGCGTACCGACCGTTGACCATGTGAGACCTTGTGGCCCCGGGCCCCTGGGCTCGGCGATGACTCAGCGGTAGGAGGCGACCAGGCGCTCGAGCCGGTCGAGCCCCTTCTCGAGCGACTCCCGGGCGGACCCGAAGGAGAAGCGAGAGAAGCTCTGGTAGCGCGTGCCCGCACGTCGCCGGCCGGGATTGACGTCGAAGAACCCGCCCGGCACCGTGATGACCTTCACCTCGAGCGCCTTCTCGAAGAAGCGCATGCCGTCGTCGAGCGGCAGCGGAAGCTCGCTCAAATCGCCCCAGACGTAGAACGCTCCGGTTGGTTCGTGAGTCACGACCACGCCAATCTCCCGCAGGCGATCGACCATCAAGCGCCTCTTGGCGTGGAACTCCCTCTGGATGGCGCGCGTCTCGGCGAGGGTGGTGGCGGGATCGAGCAGCTCTGCCGCCTGGCGCTGGAACGGGTGGTTGGCGCCACCATCGAGAAACGAACCGGCGCTCGAGACCTGATCGATCAAGGTCCGGGGCCCGACCGTCCAACTCAAGCGCCAGCCAGGGTAGCGCCAGTTCTTGGTCAAACCGTCGACCATCACCACCGGGTCCTTTTCGATGTCTTCGACGTAGCGCGCGGCAGAGACGGTTGGTGGGTCGGTCTCGTCGTCGGCCTTGCCGTCGCCGTAGACATAGTGCGAGTAGAATTCGTCGAGGATCAGGGCGCTTTCGCACTCGCGCGCGGTTTCGACCCAGGCGTTGAGGTCTTCGCCAGCCACGACCTGGCCGGTGGGGTTGCATGGATTGCTCGCCAGGATGGCCGACAGGCCGCGCCCGACGATCTCTTCGCGCAGTTGGGCGGCGGAAGCGCGGTAGCCGGATTGCGGGTCGAGCAGAATGGGGATGGGGACAAAGCCTTTGAACGCGGAGAGCAGTTCTTCGTAGGCGGTGTAGTCGGGAATGAAGTGGCCGAGGTTGACTTCAGCCATCGACGCCACCAGGCGGGTCACCGAGGTGCGGCCGCCGCCGGCGATGGCCACGTTCTCGGCGCTGTACTGGGCGGGCAGTCCACGCCGGTAACGACGGTTGTAGAGCTGCGCGACGCGGTCGCGAAGATCCATTGAACCGGCGACCGGACCGTAGGCGAGCTCACTGGGATCGACCGACAGGTTCTCGAGGCGCGGCGGAGCTCCCGGGAGGTCACCGGTTTCGGGAGAGCCCTGGCCGAGGTTCGTCCACTGGTCGTCGCCGCGCTGATAGCCGGCCTGGCCGGCGCGATGCATGACGTAGATGACGCCGGTGCGCGGCACTGCGCGAAAGCCGGGCAGCGGGCGTTGTCGGCGGAGGTTCTGTTGAGAATCGTTCATCGAAGGTCTGCGGGCGGCGGGCTAGAGCTTCGTCGCCGCGGGCGACGAATGGTAACCGACCGCCGGCGATTCTGGCGATCTTCGACGGTCTAGAACGGTCCCGTCTCTGCCGCCCTCAGACCTCGATCGCGGCCGCTGGGCGCAGTTTCTGCCAGCTCGCCTGGCGGCGCAGTTCGCGTGCACGGGCGGCGATCGTTCGGCCGGTATCGCGTTGCCAGGCCAGGCGCACGGGCTCGGCGACTCGCGCCCAGTGCTGCTCGTGGTCGCGGCGGGTGGCGGCGACCGCACGATCGAAGCCCGCGACGGCCAGGTGAGTGCTTGCGGCGTGCGGATCGCAGTCAGCCAGGGCGACCGCTGCGACGAGCAGGTGCAGAAGCTCTTCGTGGGCTTCTTCCGGCCATTCGAACTCAACGGCCCGTCGCAGGGTGTAGGCGAGAAGGGCAGCGGCGATATAGAGATCTTCGATGAGCCGGAATGGTTTGACTCCCGCCAGCCAACCGTCGCCATCCCAGACCTCCTCTGTTTGGACTTCGACCCCGTCGAGGGTGATGATGGCGTGCTCGATCTCGGGTTGTACGGCATGGTCTGAGTCAGAGTCCCGAGAGTCGGAGTCCATGGGCGTGATGTCGATGCCGGAACGGTCCGTCGGCACCACGGCCAGGCGCAGCTGGTTGCGGCCGAACACCCAACCCTCCGTCGCCAGCACCACCAGCCAGTCGGCGGCTGGCGCCAACGTTGCCCAGCGCTTTTCGCCGTCGAGCACCAGTCCGGTCCCGTCGGCGTGGGGTGCGGCCGTCAGGCTGGTCTTGATGGTGCGCGGGTGGGCGCCCCGGTCTTCGGTGGCACACATGGCATAGAGGTCACTCCCAGGCCGCCGTCCCAGCACACGGCAGATGGCATGTTGGTGGCCGGCGAGGGTGGCCCAGGCGACGCGGTCGGCACTGGCGGCGGCAAGAATCGCCCCGACAACAAGCGGGTCATCACTCGCGGTGTTCGCGGCGGGCTGAAGGGCCCACCAGGCTCGTGGGGCGTCGGGGGCTTCGCGATCAACGAGAGGAGGCGCGCTAGCGGCCGTCCACAGACGGGTCAACCAGGTTGCGGCGCCCCGGTCCGTGTCGCTCGGGGAGGAGGGCCTGGGTTCTCGGTTGCTAGTACCCCGTACCATTGGAACGGATAGTGGCTGAGTGGATGATCGTGCTCGATATCAAGGCGTCACGACGCAGGCATATTGGTGATCTGTCTAGGAGTGACAACGCAGAGATCGAGTGCGAGGAACGCTCAGACGCTGTGCGGTTCAATGGTACGGGGTACTAGTCATCGGGGCTCCGGAGGGCGGTACTCGCTCGAGTGTTGCATGTGCCAACAAAGCGACGTCCGAGCGCTATCATCCTATGATGCTAGGCGTTCCTCTGGGCCTCGAAGTCGCTGCGAGATGACCGCCCACGACAAAGTCTCCGCCCGTTGGTACGTCGCCTGGACCTTGGTTTGGCTGGTGGCGACCCTGGGCTTCGCGCTGCTGGTCGCCGGCTGCCAGGTCAAGAGTCTGCCGGCTGAAACAAGGGTAGCCAGGGCGAGCGAAGGCCCGGTGACGATTCTGCTGGTGACCGTCGAGGGGCTCGGTCCGGCGGCGCTCGCCGACCCCAGGGTGATGCCGTTTCTCGTCGACACTGCGGGTGTCCAGCAGTGGTCGGTGGCAGTCCTGCCGTGCCCTGATCCGCAGGTGGCGATGGCCGGGATCCTCACCGGCGTCGAACCGTGGCGACTCGGCATTGTCGGTCGACCGTCTGAGTACCTCTCCGAGCACTACAGGACGCTTCCTGAGATTCTCCGAGACCGTGGCTGGCAAACCACGGCGGTGACCGGTTCCGAGGGTCTTGGTAGTCATGGTCTGGTGCAGGGAATCGAACGTTCCGACCACTACGACGCGCTGCCGGCGATGTTGGAGGCGCTTCTCAAGTTCGATCCCGAGCGGTCGGTCTTTGCCTGGGCGCATCTGGCAAGGGCTGCGCCGCCGTGGCGCATCGACCGCGACCGTGCGGCGGCCCTCGAGGCAGCCGGCGCCTTGCCGGTGCCCGCCTCGTCGCTGCCACGTCGGCTGAGGGCGCAGAATCCTGCGACCTCGAAGCAGAGCGTCCGTCGGCTCGAGCACGCCATGTACCTGAACGGTCTGGCGGTCGTCGATGCGCAGATCCGTGCGATCAGCGAGGCTGGAGAAAGCCGACTTGCGCACCAGGCGGGCATGGATAGCAGCCGACCGGCGCGCCTGGTCGTCGCGGTGGTGGGAACACGAGGAGCCGACTTCGGAGCGCACTCCTCGGTTCCCCAGCGCTCGGCAGCCAACGCGGGCATCCTGGCGCGGCGCGAATCCGTCGAGGTGGTTTATGGGTCTCTGCCTGGCTCGCTGGCGGAGAGCTCCCTGATCGAGACCGGGGTCCGCCGCTCGACGGACGCGGTTTTCCCGTTGCTGCTCGAGGCTGCCGGAGAGTCAGTACCGCCGCGCGTCCTGGCGGCTTCTCCGTGGCAGCGCTCCGCATGCGTGACCGACGAGGGCGTGCTCGAGGTCGCTGCCCGACGAGGCGGTCTGCGGGCGGGCCGCCGGGGTCCCGAAGGCCCGGTGTGGTTCGAAGACTGGGACGATGAGACCTTCATCCCGCCAGCCGTTCCCGGTCAGCGGTTCGCGGCCCACCTCGAGGTTCTCTCGGCACTCGATGCCGCGATTGCGGCTCCCGGGGTCGGGCGGTCGCTCCCTGAGGACACGACGGCCGCAGAAGCTCGCCAACGCATGGTGGATGCCGCCGTTCGCAACGAGTGAGGTTGCTGGCGGTGCCGATCTACGAGTTTTACTGCAGCAACTGCCATACCCAGTACAGCTTCTTCTCCTCTGCTGTCGAGCCGGAGCGCCAGGCTCGGTGTCCCAAAGACCGCGTAACGGTGCTCGAGCGCCGACCTTCGAGCTTCGCGATGCGCGTCGGGCGCACCCACGCAGGCGAGGCCGACGACGAGTTGGCGATTCTCGATGGTCTCGATGAGACAGCGGTCAGCGGTGCGCTCGAGGTCCTGGCCGACGAGATCGAGGGCGCTGCGGCAGCAGAAGACCCACGGCGGATCGGCGAGGCTTTGAGTCGCTTCGGCGAACTCACCGGGCTGCGGCTCGGCGATCGCATGCAGGAAGCGCTGGCACGTCTCGAGGCTGGCGAGGACCTCGAGGCCATCGAGAGTGACCTCGACGCTGGCGTCGAGGACGACGAAGACCTCAGTGAGTTCTTCGAGTTCAGTCGTCGGCGAAGAGGGCGCCGACCGCGCGTCGACCCGGAGCTCTACTTCTTCGACGACTGAGCGGGGCACGATGGCAATGGTCCAGACCTGCGGTTTGCCGGCAGGGGTGTGGCGCTACTCTGAGATCGCGGCGGGGACCCCGGCAGCGCGCGCCAGCGCATCGGCGGCGCGTTCGACGAGATCGCGCGGGCGCGCCGTGTCCTCGTTCCATTCCGCCACACCGACGACCAACTCGAGGTCTGCTGACAGTGGCGCGATCTGGTTCTGCAGTCGCGCGGCGAGCGACTTGGAGGCGCTCCTGTCGGTGAACGGTGAGACGACCAGGAAGTGGTCGGGTCCGTGCTGGGAGATCAGATCGGTGGCGCGCACCGAGGCCTCGAGTCGGCTGCTGATTTCGCGCATCGTGGCCTCGGGGATCTTGTCGCCCGAAGCGGCACGCGGCGAGGCCAGAAGGCAGACCAGCGGTACGCCGTAGCGCCGCGCCATTTCGATCGACTGCTCGAGACGCCGCAGGGAGTAGGCCTCCTGTGCCGTCGGTCCCGCTCCCGTCCCAGGTTGTTTTCCGGAGTCGCCACCAGCGAACATCTGCTGCTCTCTTCGACGGACCTCCTGGCGCAGGCGAGCAAGCCGGGCGTTGGCGTCGTCGAGTCGCGAGAGGTTGTGGAGTGCGCGTTCGACGTCGAACTTCGATAGCTTTCCGGCGGGGAGGACGTCCCAGGGTCCCGACCACTCGAGCTCGAGCGCCCGCTTGATCGAGCGCCGGTCGCTGACCACCAGCGCCGGGCAACCAGGCCTCAGGCGGCGAAGGGCAGAGAAGGCATCGTCGGCCTCGCCCAGTGCAACCACCACGAGGGTATGGCGCTCGAGGCGCGGGTCGTGGGGCTCCATGGAGCTGGCGTCTTCGAGGACGAACACTTCGGGGCGCTTGCCGCTTTGCGCTTCGAGCACCCGGACGAGCGCATCGGTGGTCTCCCGTTCGACGCCAAGGCTCGCGATGTGGCTGTAGTTCTTCACAGACCCTCTAAGGGTAACGAAGGTGAGGGCCTCTGCCTATCGGCGGTCCTTACCGCAAGGCGCTCCGCCGACGACAACGGGCGCTGGCGCCGGCCAGAGCAGAAGGGCGAGTGGGCGGGGGCCTACGCTATATTCGGCGGCCCATGAACGCCCCCCACAGTGGCCCTCAGGGTGCTGGTCGGAGTGCCTCCGGCCACGCCAGAGGCGCCGGTCTCCATCCCATCGAGGCGACCGCTCTCCATGCGCGGCGCGAGCGGGTCTTCATAGTGTTGGCGGGAATGTTCATCGGTTCGATGGCGATGCTCAACATTCTGGGCGTGACGCGTTTTCTCGACCTTGGGTTTGAGATCTTCGGCGTCGAGGTGCCGATGCCCCTGGCGATTGGCGTTCTGCCCTATCCGCTGACCTTCCTATGCACCGACTTGATTTCCGAGATCTACGGGCAGAAGCGAGCCAACTCAGTGGTCTGGGTGGGGTTCCTGGTCAACGCCTGGCTGGCTTTCATTCTCTGGCTGGGTGGCGCGCTCCCGGGGTTCGACGAACCGGTCGCCGACGCAGCAGGCAGGTTGCCTCTGTTCTTCGAGATTCGGGTCCTGACGTTGGGCTCGATCGCTGCGTCGATGATCGCGTACCTCACGGCGCAGCTCTGCGACGTCCACCTCTTCCATTTCTGGAAGAATCTCACCCGCGGCCGTCACCTCTGGCTTCGCAACACGGCTTCGACAGTGGTTTCGCAGTTCGTCGACACCTTTGCGGTGATCACCATCACGCATTTCTGGGCTGGCGCCCTACCGATCGATCATGCCTTGCCAGAATGGCCACAGCTGTGGGTCTTCATTCTGACCGGCTACGTCTTCAAATTCCTGGCAGCGCTTTTCGACACGTTGCCGTTCTATCTCGGCACCAGTTGGCTCAGCCGCTACCTCGAGATCGACCCGAACCTAGAGTTCCGAACCGCCAACGGAGGGTGGTGAGTGGTGGCACGAAGGAGAAACAGTGACGCGTACAAGAATGACTGAAGAGCCGAGTACCGCTCCGGCGCTCGACTGGACTCCGACCTCCTGGACTACGAAGGAAACCCTTCAGCAACCGACCTACGAAGATCCTGAGCATCTGCAGGCCGTGGTCGAGGAGATGTCGGGCCTTCCGCCGCTGGTGACGTCCTGGGAGATCGAGAGCCTCAAGGAACAGCTGGCTGGCTGTGAGCGCGGCGAGATGTTCCTGCTCCAGGGTGGCGACTGTGCCGAGAACTTCAGGGAGTGCTCGTCCGACAACATCACCAGCAAGCTCAAGATTCTGCTGCAGATGAGCCTGGTGTTGGTTCACGCCTCCAAGACGCGGGTGGTGCGGGTTGGCCGCTTCGCCGGTCAGTACGCGAAACCGCGCTCGTCTGACGTCGAGAACCAGGATGGCGTCGAACTGCCGTCGTATCGCGGTGATCTGGTCAACGGGCTCGAATTCGATGCTGCGGTTCGCACCCCTGACCCAGACCGTTTGATGCGGGGCTATGAGAAGGCCGCATTGACGCTCAATTTCATTCGCGGATTGATCGATGGTGGCTTCGCCGATCTTCATCACCCGGAGTACTGGGACCTGGACTTCGTCGAACACTCGCCGAACGCGCGCGAGTACCAGTCGATGGTGCAGTCGATTGGCGACTCACTTCGCTTCATGGAGACGATTGCCGGTACCGACGTTGGGCAGATCGACCGGGTCGATTTCTTCACCAGTCATGAAGGACTGCACCTGCACTACGAACAGGCGCAGACTCGGCGAGTGCCGCGGCGTGTCGGTTGGTACAACCTGTCGACCCATCTGCCGTGGATCGGTATGCGGACCGCCGCCATCGACGGTGCGCATGTTGAGTTCTTCCGTGGTATTGAGAACCCGATCGGCGTCAAGATCGGTGTTGGGACGACGCCCGAGGGTCTAGTGAAGCTCGTCGAGCGCCTCGATCCCGACGATGAGCCTGGCCGGTTGACTCTCATTCATCGCTTCGGTGCCAAGAACGTCGGGGAGCACCTCGAACCCCTCGTCGAGGCCGTCAAGGCGAGCGGGCGCACGGTCTTGTGGTCCTGTGACCCGATGCACGGCAACACGCAAAGCACCGAGGAAGGGTTCAAGACGCGCGCCTTCGAGGACATTCTCGCCGAGCTCGAGCAGTCTTTCGAGATTCATCATCGCTGTGGTGGGCACCTGGGCGGCGTCCACTTCGAGCTCACCGGCGAAGACGTCACCGAGTGCGTGGGCGGTGCGCGGGGGCTGGTCAAAGAAGACTTGAAAAGGGCCTATCGCTCGCAAGTCGACCCGCGGTTGAACTACGAGCAGGCGTTGGAAATGGCGCTTCTGATGGGCAGGAAGATGGCGGCGCTTCGCGAGCGCGATCGTTAGGGGACGGGGAATCACCAGAATCCTAGAAGACTGCTAGGATTCAGGGAGATTTTGTCCTTGCGCCAGCTCGGAAACTGCGGGAGTCTCGTGGTCATCGAGCCAGAATAGGCCTTCGAAGAGATTCTCCAGAAGGAGGCCCGACGGCGTTCATACGGTCCGGAGTTCCCTCAACATGAGTTCGAGCGACCCAAAGGGATTTCGCTTCCGCGAATCCACGCGCGCCCCCCATCAAACCCAGGTTCGAGTGCGCTTCGAACGCGACGGCCAGCCCGCCGTTGGCGCGACCGCGAACCTGTCGATGGAGGGAATGTTCATCCAGTCCGACGAACCGAAGCCTGTCGGTACGCTGATTCAGTTCGAGTTCGAGATCGAAGATCAAACCGTGCAGGGCTTGGGCGACGTGGTCTGGATTCGCACGCGCGCACTGGGATCCGACAAGCCACCGGGCATGGGCTTGCAGTTTCGCTACATTGATCCCCAGAGTCGTGACCTGATTTTCAAGGTCGTCGATCGCTACTTGAAAGACGCCAAGAACAACGGTCTGCCACAGATCCCCAAACCCGGGAGCGGCATGCCCACTGGAGGAACCCTCGGCGCCCCTCCCGCCGGTAGTGGAAGCGGCGCGATTCCTGCCGTCGGCCACCAGGCGGAACATCAGGACCAAGGGGCAGCGGAAAAAGAACCGGGCTTCGCACTCGACGTCGGCGAGTCGTACAGCATCGACGACAGCGCCAGCGGAGGCGCAGCACCGCTCGGCGAAGAGGCGAGCTCGCTTCTCGGCGAGTCGGTACCGGCCGAGGATCTCGACCTGACGGTCGTCGACCAGCCGTTGCCGCCGCCTGAAGGAGACCCGACCGCCGCAAGAACCGTGGCCACCGACCTCGGGGACGTACCCCCACCCGCTGAGTCGCCAACGTACGGTTCGGAGGCCTCGACGCTGGGCTTTGACGATCCAATCCAGGCACCCGACTGGGAGGAGCCTCTACCCGCGGCCCAGCCGGGAGCAGACGAGACTCCGGGCGGATCGTTCGACATCAACAGTCTGGTCGATGAGGAACCCGTTGCGCCGATCGCGGCGCCTCCCGCCGACAGCTACCTGGGCTCAGGTTCCGCCGATCTGGACTACGACGACGTCGACATCATCGTCACGCGCACGGGCGGCAGCGGGCGCGGTCGCCTGCTCGGCCTGCTTGCGCTTCTCGTTCTGCCGCTCCTGCTTCTCTTCTTGCTCCGCGAGCGTTGGATGCCGCTCGTGGGTCTGGGCGGTGGAGACTCCGAGACCACGATCGAGGAGCCGGCGCCTTCAGAACCGGCCAACGATCCTGCTGCTGATTCCGCGGCGGCGACTACCGTCGCCAGTGCAGATGGAGAAACCGGGGAAGACAATGGAGAGGCGGGAGACCCCGATTCGGACGCAGTTTCGGAGGACTTCGATGATCTCTTTGACGAGATGGAGCAAGACACCCAGGCAGCCGCGCCCGACGACGATTTCGGGACGCTCGACGATGATCTTGCCGACGTCTCCGCCTCTCGGGCCCAGGACGACGTCGCGGCGGTAGCGCCCACACCGGCGCCGCAGGAACCTGCGGTCCGGGCGACGGCTCCGACAGTACGCGTCGCCGACATGGCAGCGCGCGAAGAAGGCGGCCAGTCGGTGGTCACCATCGATTTCGATGGCCCTCTCGGTGGTGGCGCCGTGACCAGCCTGACGCTGCCGTCACCACCACGGCTGTTGGTGCGCGTGCAGGGGGTCTCGACGCGCTACAGCCCGGCGAGCTTCGCATCCGAGCACATCAGCGGCGTGCGCGCCGGGCTCCACAACACGGCCGAGCGCGGTGCAGAGATTCACTTCGTCTTCGATCTCGCTCAATCGGGGCTCGCCACCGACGTCAACGCGACCGGCAGCAAAGTCGTCGTACGTGTTTCGAACCCCTGATCCAGCCTCCGCCTGACCAGAACGGGCGATTCGGTGACTCGAGATGTGACCGAGCGACCCGCTGAACCGGACAGAGAGGCCAGCGCTTCGGCCGGTGGGGCCGTGGCGGTGGGCGCCGGCATTCTCACCAGTCGCCTGGCAGGGCTCGTGCGTGAGGGGGCCATTGCGCACTGGCTCGGTTCGACGGCGTTCGCCGATGTCTTCGTCGTTGCCCTGCGCGGCCCCAACCTGATTCAGAACCTGCTCGGCGAGCAGGCACTCTCGGCGGCCTTCATCCCCGTGTACCGACGGCTGGTGCGAAGGGGCGCGGAGGGCGAGGCGCGCCGGTTCGCGGGTTCGACGCTCGGCTTCCTACTGGTTGCGGTCGCCGTCGCGGCGCTCACCGGCATGGTGCTGGCGCCCTGGTTGGCGATGCTGTCGGCGCCTGGCTACCTGGCGGACCGCGGGTCGGAGGTCGATCGCTATGCGCTCCTGGTTCGGGCGATGCGCATCTTCTTTCCGATGGCTGCGGTGCTGACGCTTTCGGCCTGGTGTCTGGCGGTACTCAACAGTCACCGACGTTTCGTGCTTTCCTATGCCGCACCAGCGGTCTGGAGTCTGTCGATTGTCGCCGCCGCCGCGATCGGCCATCGTCTGGGGCTCGGACTCTCCGGGGTGCTCTTCTCGGCCTGCCTCGGCGGTTTGGTCGGGTCCCTCTTGCAGTTCCTGGTGCAACTGCCGACGGTTCTCGAGGAACTCAACGGCCGCCTGCCGGTCGCACCGCGGCGCGACGCGCCCGGAATGAGAGAGGCGCTCACGGCTTTTGGCCCCGCCTTGATGGGGCGTGGAGTCGTTCAGGTTTCGTTCTGGTTGGAGACTCTGTTGACATCGTTTCTGGCCCCGGGTGCTCCCGCCCACCTCGCCCGCGCGCAACGCCTCTATGCACTGCCGGTGAGCCTGTTCGGCGGCGCCATCGCGGCGGCGGAGTTGCCCGGTCTCTCCGACCACGAAGCCAGCGATGAAGAAGGTCGAAGGCGCCGTGCCGAACGCCTTTCCGGCGCGCTCACGATCGCTCTTTTTCTCGCTGCCGGCGCCTGGGTCGGTCTGGTCGTCTTGGGTGGCTCGCTGATCGACGCCGTTTTGCGGCGTGGACTGTTCGGTGTCGCAGACCGTTACACCGTGTGGGTGGTGGTGGTGTTCTACGCCTTTGGAGTGGTGCCGAGTTCCTGTGCACGTTTGCTCCAGAATGCCTACTTCGTCGACGGCAACACCGCCACGCCTGCGCGCGTCGCCGCGGTTCGGGTGGGGTTGATGGTTCTCCTGGCTGTGCCGGCGATGCTGTGGCTCGACGGTTTGACGATCGGTCAAACGATAGAGGGCCTGTGGGCGGCGCTTCCGGCCGCGGTCGCCGATCGTGTCTTTCTCGCCGCTGATCTGGGGGCGGTGCGATTCGCCGAGCTCCGTCTCGGAGCGGCCGGTGTTGCCCTCGCCGCCAGCGTTTCTGGGTGGCTCGAAATGATCGTCTTGTTTTCGCGCCTCGGTGCCCAATGGATGCGCCCCTGGAAGGAGCTCGTTCGAATCCCGGTCTTTCTGCTGGTGGCAACGATCGCCGTCGCACCGGCCGCCTGGCTGGGAAGCATCGCCGCGCTGCCCGCCATTCCACGGATGTTGCTGCAGTTCGCGACGTTTGGCGTTTGCTACTTCTTGCTCGGCTATGTCCTACATTTGCCGGCCGCTCGGGCGCTCGTACAGGGCGCCAGATCCCGGCTGCCTGGGCGTCTCGGGGCCCACAGCTAGACTGGGACTCGCGGGCGTGTTTCATCGCCTGGAACAAAACGGAGCCCTCGAACGTAGGAGCAGATGAACGCCGGACCCGCGCGGGTCCAAGGAGTGAGACGCCGATGGAATCCATGATCGAACCGCTATTGAGCATTTGCCTGGGTCTGGGCCTGGCCGCCGCGTGCGGTTTCAGGGTCTTTGTCCCGTTCCTGGTCATGAGTCTCGCCAGTCGGGCGGGGGAGATGAATCTCTCCGAAGGCTTTGCCTGGATCGACTCTGACGCCGCCCTGATCGCTTTCGGTGCGGCTACCGTCCTCGAGATCGGTGCGTACTTCATTCCGTGGGTCGACAACCTGCTCGACTCGATCGCAACCCCAGCGGCAGTCGTCGCCGGCATTGTCGCGACCGCGGCGGCGGTTGGAGACACCAGCCCACTGGTCGGTTGGGGTACGGCGGTCATCGGCGGTGGCACCGTGGCCGGCGTTGTCCAGGGTGCGAGCACCGTCATTCGCGGCGCGTCCAGCGTCATGACGGCTGGCTTTGGCAACCCGCTGGTGGCGGGAGCCGAAGCGGTCGGCGCGGTTGGCCTGGCCGCACTGGCGATCGTTCTGCCTCTGGTTGCGGCGCTCCTGGTCGCGACTCTGTTCATCGCCGCCAGCAGCCGGATGGTGCGCGCTTCGGTGGCCACCCGACAGAAGCAGCGGGCCTTGGACAACCCGGTCAGCTGACAGCCGGGGCGGCATCGGGGCCAATCCGGCGCTTCGTCCCAGAACCATAGGTCCGGCGTCTTCGGTCGGCCGTAGAATGGCTGTGGTGATGGAGATGGAAGCCAACCGGCAAAGCCGTCGTGCAGCTGGCACCAGGAGGCCTCGAAGGCCCACTGGTCTCCTTGTTCTGCTTGCCGTCGCGGCACTCACAGCGGTGGGCTGCTCGAACGCGACAGCCATCCGGCCTATGCATGTCGATGACATGCGCGCGCTGGCCATCGGTCGCGGAGTGAACCAGCCTGTTGTGCCCTTCGAAGTGACGTCGGCGATGGTGAAGTGGGCTCGCGCCTCGGCGCCGCGCGCGGTTCCAGAGGATCAGCGCATGGTGATGCTGGCCGAGAGCCTGCTCGACGAGAAGGGTCCATCGATCGACTACAGCAACCACCGCACGCAGACCGCAATCGAGGCCTTCGAGGAGGGCAAGGCGAACTGTCTCTCGTTCACCTTGCTGTTTGTCGCGATGGCACGCGAAGTCGGCGTACCGGCGTACTTCCTTTCGGTTCGCGACATCTCGGACTATCAACGAGACGGCAATCTGGTGGTGATCTCAGACCACATCGCCGTGGGCTACGGGCCGTCGCACGATCTGACGATTCTCGATTTCTCGTCCGAACCCAACAACGGCTACCGTCAGATCCAGCCGGTCACCGACACCCGCGCCACCGCCATGTTCTACTCCAACCGTGGGGCGGAAGCGCTGCGCGACGAGCAGCTCGACCTCGCGGTACGTTGGTTGTCCGATGCGGTGCGCATCGACCCCGGTCTTGCGGTGGCTTGGGTCAACCTCGGGGTTGCCCTCAGGCGAAGCGGTGACAGTGAACGTGCCGAAGAGGTATACCGCACGGCGATCGAGGTCGACCCCGACACCCACTCCGCGTACCACAACCTGGCGGCGCTCCTGCGCATGTCCGGAAGGGACCAGGAAGCCGACGAAGTCATGGCGTTCACTGCCACGGGCTCGAACCGCAACCCCTTTACCTACGTGCAGTTGGGCGACATGAGCCTGCGCCACGGGCGAGTACTCGATGCCGAGCGCTTCTACCGTCGTGCGATGCGACTGGGTTCGAAGCTCGCCGAGCCGCTGGCGGCACTCGGCTTGCTGAATCTGGCCGAAGGCAACGAGGCGGCGGCGCGGCGTTTTGCCAGAAAGGCAACGCGCATCGACCCCGACGACGCCCGTTTGAGAGTCCTTCTCCGCGGGCTCAGCAGGCAGGATTCGAACGACCTCGAACGACCCTGAAGTCGACGGGGGTGGCACGCCGGGGCCGGACAGCCCGGTGCCTCCTCGTGACACCATCACTTCGATGTCCTTCTCCGGTTGGCAGTTCTGGATCGACACCGGCGGTACCTTCACCGACTGCGTGGCGCGTTCCCCCGACGGTGGCCTGAAAGTCGCCAAGGTGCTTTCGAGCGGAGCCCTGCGCGCCGTCGCGCGCCGTCGTCCCGAGGATGCCGCGACGCTCGAGATCAACGGACTGCCCGATGTTCCGAACGGCTTTCTCGTTGGCTACCTGGTGTCGAGCCTAGCCGGCACTGGCGGCGCCCGAATCGTTGACCACCGCGCAGTGTCAGGTGCTGTGAGCGGCGGAGGGCCACTCGTTTCGACGGCCGTGGTCACCCTCGACGCTGCCGGCTTCTTCTCAGGACTCGAGGAGCCATTCGCCGTCGAGCTGACGGCTGGGGAAGAGGCGCCACTTCTCGCCGCGCGTGTCGTAAGCGGCGCCGGCCTTTCCGAGAACAGGCGGAGCGGCCGACTGGCCGGTGCGCACATGCGCTTGGCGACGACTCGTGCCACCAACGCGCTACTCGAGGAGAAGGGCGCCGACTGCGCACTGTTCGTCACTCGAGGTTTCCGGGACCTGCTCCAGATCGCCGACCAGACCCGCCCCGACCTCTTCGCTCTCAGGATTCCGGACCGGCGCGTCCTCTACCAGGAAGCTGTCGAGGTCAGTGGGCGGCTGGACACCCGCGGCAGGGTCCTGGCGAAACTCGATCTGGGCGAGCTTCGACGCCACGCGATGAGGCTCAGGAGTCGTGGCATCGACAGTGCAGCGGTGGCGTTTCTTCATGCCTTTACAAACCCGGACCATGAACTCGCGGCACGAAAGGTCCTTCTCGAGACTGGGTTTCGCCATGTTGCATTGTCTTCTGAGCTCGTTCCGCTGATCGGCTACGTCGACCGCGCGTCGACCGCGGTGGTCGAGTCGTACCTGGCGCCGATTCTCGATGAGTACCTCGAGGCGATTGTCGAGGTGATCGGCGCAGCCGAGCTCGAACTGATGACCAGTGCCGGTGGCGTCGTTCCTGTGACGGGCTTTCGCGCCATCGACAGCCTGCTTTCGGGTCCTGCCGGTGGAGCCGTCGGAGCTCGATGGTCCGCCCAGCGCGCCGGCTTCGATCGAGTTCTGGGCTTCGACATGGGAGGAACATCGACTGACGTCTCGCGCTGCGGCGGAGAACTCGAGTTCGATTTCAGTCACCAGATCGGGGCCGCCCGCCTGGCGACGCCGGCGGTCGCAGTTCGAACCGTCGCGGCGGGCGGTGGGTCGATCTGCCGATGGCAGAACGGTCGCCTGACGGTCGGGCCACAGAGCGCCGGTGCGGCACCCGGACCTGCTTGTTACGGGGCGGGTGGACCGTTGACGCTGACCGACGTCAATCTGCTCCTGGGTCGCTTTCGCGAGGACCGTTTTCAGCTACCGATCGACGTCGGAGCGGCGGAGGCGGCCCTCGCGCAGGTTCTTGCGGATATGGCAGCCGACGGCGCGAGTCTTCTGGTCGACGACCACGACGGCCACGCCGATGATGCGAGAAACCGACTCGATGCCCGCAGTCGGCTGCTCCTGGGTCTTCTCCAGATCGCTAACGAGAGAATGGCCGAAACGATGCGTGAGGTCTCGATTGCACGCGGGTACGATCCACGGGACCACGCGTTGGTCGCCTTCGGTGGAGCGGGCGGTCAGCACGCCTGTGCGATCGCGCGGCGGGTAGGCAGCGCGGCCGTCCTGGTACCGGAGGGCGCCGGTGTGCTCAGTGCTGTCGGGCTCAAGGTGGCCGAGGTCGAGCGCTTTGCTCATCGGCAGGTGCTCCGCCCGCTGGAGGCCCTCGGTCGTGAGGATTGGCAAGTCCTGCTCGAAGAGCTCGGCGAGCAGGCGGGGTCGGCTCTGGCCAGCGAGGGCTACTCCCGTTCAGCGATCGTTCGTGCAAGGACGATTCTCTGCCTACGGCTCGAGGGCCAGGACAGCGTTCTCGAAGTCGAGCACCACCCGGGCCTGGACATCCGCCCGGCATTCATTCTGCGCTACGAGCAGGTCTTCGGCTACCGCCCTCCAGACCGGGCTGTGGAGGTCGAGTCGGTGCGGGTGGCAGCACGAGTGCAGGCCGCCCCGGACGAACGTGGCGTCGAGCTTGCGACCGCAGGCGAGCCTGAAGGATCCTGCGAAGTGGGCGTTCAGCCGACCTGCTTTGAGTCGGGCTGGGTAGACGAGACCCGGGTCTATGACCACTCCGCCCTCGCTCCCGCTTCCACGTCGGCCGTGCTGGGCCCGGCACTTGTCGTCCTCGAGCATGGCCTCGTGGTTGTCGAGCCAGGTTGGTCGATTCGGCGGTTGGGGGCTTTCAAGGGGGGAGCGCTCTTGCTGGCCGATACCACGTTGAAGCGTTAGGAACCGGCGACGATCGTGCCCAGGTTTTCACTTTCGCGGCGGGCACGGGCCGCGAGGTGGAAGAAGCCTTCCTCTGCGGCCTCCTGGGAGAGCGCGAGAAGACCCTCCCGGGCGCTCTCGGTGCGGCCGTCGAGCGCCTCGAGATGGGCGTTGAGGATTGCCAGCCGCAGGCGCTGCTCGTGAGACAGCCGCTGGCCACCTTCTTCCTGGGCAAACCGAATGGCGGTGGCCGCCAGGTCGCGGTCGCCGGTCACCAGGGCTGCCCGTGCACGAGCGAGAACAGCCGCGACGATGGTCTCCAGGTCCTGCCGATCGCGCGCCCGCTTTTCCGCGGCGACGGCCGCCCGGGTCGCCTGCTGCGGCCGCTCCTGGTCTGCCCAGACCTCTGCCAGCCAGGCGGTTGCGAGAACCGCGGTCTTCGAAGCCACCGGACGGTCGAGATCGCCAGTGATTTCGAGCAAGAGCTGCTGGGCGCGCGCCAGGTCACCGACCTGGTGGACCGACCTGGCAAGTCCGAGAGCGGCTGCTTCGTGCTCTATGCCGAGATTGTGGGCGCGGTAGATCGTCAGCGCGCGACCAAACGCGGCCTCTGCCTCCGCCGACTGGTCGCGGGTGAGAGCGACGAGGCCAGCTGCCAGGTGAAGGTCACCGGCTGCCGGTTCGAGTTGGAGCTCATGCACCAGGCTGAGACCCTCTTCGATCATGCTTTGTGCTTCGTCGAGCTGTGCACGAGCGAGGGCGACCTGGGCGCCGACCGCATACACCTCGGCGGTCAGCCACCGCAGCTCACTCTCGTGAGCGAGCGCGAGGGCATCCTGGTAGACGCCCACGGCATCCTTCCACTCGCCGCGCGCCGCGTAGGTGCGCGTCAGGCCGGAGAGACTTCTGCTGAGCGATCGGCGGTTCCCCATTTCCCGAAAGCTGCGGGCCGCGAGCTTGAAGTTCTCGACTGCCAGATCGGGCTGGCCCAAGCGCAGCTGGAGAACCGCCAGCTGATCGTTGGCAGCGGCTTCGGCGGCCGTTTGCGCGAGCGGTCGTGAGAGCGAGATCACTCGAGCAAAGGTTCGAGAAGCCTCTTTGGTGCTCCCGTTGCGCGCCTCGAGTTCGCCGGCGAGCAGGAGGCCTTCGAGCTGTAGGTCGAACCTGCTCTCTCGGCCGGCTGAGGCGGCGGTCTCTGCGGCCGTGGTCGCGGCGTTCTCGAGGCGGCCGCGCACCGCGGCGACCCGTGCTCTTTGTAGCTTCAAAGCCATGAGCTGCCAGCTGTCTCCGAGTTCTTCGAAGACTCGAGCTGCGTTCTCGAGGTGACGTTCCGCCTCGTTGGCTTCGCCGAGTCCGAGCGCGCCGCGGGCGAGCGCCAGGTCAGCCAGGGCGACGGTTGAGCTCACGCCGCGGAGAGAGGCGTCTTCTCGCGCCGTCAGTGCAGATTCCATCGCCCGATCCCAGCGATGGAGGTCGGCCTCGACCTCGAAGGCGGCGAGAGCCAGGCGAGGGTCGCAGCTCTCTTCTCCGGCGAAGTCCATGAGCGAGTGCAGAGTGGCCCTGGCCTGGTCGAGCTGGCCGGCCTCACGGAGGGCCTCGACATACCAGAGCGCCCACTCGATGTCATCCGGCGTTTCGCGCCAGACCTGCTCAGCGACCTCGGCCGCCTTCTGCCACCGGCCGAGAAGCCTCTGGTGCAAGTAATCGATCCGCCGCCTTTGATGGGGAGCGACGGTGCCGGCGAACTCGTGGGCGGTGCGATAGTGTTCGAGCGCTTCGGCGCGCGATCCGCGCTCTTCGAGGGCCTGGCCGAGGGCGAGGTTGATCGGCACAGAGTTTTCGTCGGCGAGGGCAGCGCGCTCGAGGGCTTCGATCGCTTGGTCGGGCTTTCGGAAGCGGGCGTGGGCGAGCGCCTCGCCGTAGGGTTCGATCGCCTCGCTCGGGAGCCATTCGAACGCCTCGCCTTTTTCGGGCACGGTCCGAGTGGCCATCTCCGGTAGCGCCTCGACGAGTCGCTGCCACAGTTGATCGACGGTGTCGCCGGCGGTTTCAGGGGAGGCTCGGACCTGGCGGCTCTCTCGGTCATAGATCGTCATCTCGAGGCGCGACGCGTCGCCGCCGCCGGAGACGAGGACAACTGAATCGGCGCCGACACCGGACGCGAGGCGCTCGAGAGTGGCGGGAAGGAGAGCATCGGCCGGATCGGCGATCGCCGCTGCACGCAACACGCGGCCGGATTCTCTCGTGCTGACGACTCGCATGGGCCCCGCCAGTCGCCGCCGGATCTCCTCGGCCGCGACCGCGGCGAACCAGCCGTCTCGATGGTTGGAAGAGGTCAGGTCGAAGACACCAACCGTCGGCCGAGGTTGCCCGAAGTCGATCGCCAGCCTCGGCGTTTCGGTGTTCTCCGAGGACGATGGGGAAGACTTCCACAGCGTCCACCCCAGGAGGGCGAGCGCGAGAGTGAGAACGCCAGCGACGATTCTTCGCGTCCAGCCCTGTCTGGGCTGCTCTTCCTGGATCGGCAGTGGCTCTTCGTGGGCGGAGTCCGGGAACTCTGTGCCGCCGGCTTCGGGGTCGCTGTCGGTGACAAGGAAAAGAGAGTCGGCGCTCGGTTCAACAGGTTCTTCGGGCGGGGCGGCCTCGGTCGTCGGTTCGAACTCGCGGTCCGCAAGCGACTCCCGGCTGGCCAGAGCGTCATCGTCTTCGTGGTGATCGCCTCGCGCATCGTTCGCCGGTAGGCCGCGGGCGGTGCGCGTAGGTGGTTCGGGGTCGAATCGGGCGGCGAGTTCGTCGTGTTGGGCGCGCAGTCGGTCCTCGAGCTCCACCGTCGAAAGCCTGCTCGACGGCGTCTCCTCGAGTGGCGTCGCGATGATCGGGAGGGCGACGTCGTTGCGGCTGTCGAGCGGCGCCGCCTTGAGGAGCAGGAGGGCGGCGGAGTGCTCCTCTTCCGGCGCCGTGGCCGGCGCGTCGGCTGGCGCGCTGACCGCGAGTGGCTCGGCGCGCCGCCGGTAGCGGGCGCCGCACCCGCTGCATAGGACAACGCCATCCGCGGAGGCCTGGCTTCCGTCGACGACGTCTTGACAGCGGCTGCAGCGAAACTTCATGGCAAGGTGACCCACGGGTGTCGCCCATGCCGATGAAGACGGCGACTGGACCCGGGGCCAGCTTACCAGATTTTCAAGATAAACGAGGAATTAGCCGGTCTTGCGCGAGGGTGCCGCCAATTCAATGACTTCGAGGTCGCCGTCTGCGAAGCGGGCGCGGAGGACCTTCTTGTCGAACTTTCCGACGCTGGTCTTGGGGACTTCGCTGATGAACGCCCAGCGTTCGGGGAGCCACCACTTGGCGACCTTGTCACCGAGAAAGTCGCGCAGCGACTCGGCGCTCGCACTCGAGTCCTCGTCGAGGACCACACATGCCAGCGGTCGCTCGTCCCATCGCTCGTCGGGGACCCCGACGACGGCCGCCTCGGCAACCTCTGGATGACCGGCCAGGGTGTTTTCGAGGTCGACCGAGGAGATCCACTCGCCGCCCGACTTGATGACGTCTTTCGCGCGGTCGGTGATGGTGACGAAACCGTTGCCTTCGACCTTGCCAACGTCGCCGGTGCGCAGCCAACCGTCGTGGAACTTCTCCTCGTCATCGACCAGGTAGTAGCTGCCGGTGACCCAGGGACCGCGAACCTCGATCTCGCCGACCGCTTCGCCGTCCCACGGCAGTTCATCTCCCTCGTCACTGACGATACGGAGCTCGATGCCGGGCAGTACGCGACCGGTCTTCACCCGCCAGTCGAGCTCGTCAGCGTCGTCGGCTTCCTTCGGCGGCTTGGCCATGGCGCCGAGTGGGCTGGTCTCGGTCATGCCCCAGCCCTGGGTGACCGTGACGCCATGTCGATCGCGCAACGATTCGATCAAGGAGCGCGGGACCGCCGAGCCGCCACACACGATACTGCGGAGCGACGAAAGGTCGGCGCCGTCTTTGTCGGCCAGTCGCAAGAGGTCCGTCAGGACGGTCGGAACGGCACCGCTCAGGGTGGGCTTCCACAGAGCGATTGCCGCCAGGAGCGGTGCCGCCTGGAGGAAGCGGTCCGGCATGAGGAAGTCGGCCCCGGCCCACCAGCCAACGTGCGGCAGACCCCAGGCGTTGGCGTGGAACATCGGAACGATCGCCAGGATGCGGTCGTATTGATCGATGCCGAGGGCCGATCCGCTCGCACTCCCCATGGCGTGGAGCACCGAGGAGCGATGGCTGTATGCGACCCCCTTGGGGTTGCCGGTGGTGCCCGAGGTGTAGCACATGGCGGCCGCTGCCCGCTCGTCGATCTCCGGCCAAGGGTAGTCGGTGTCGCGCCCCTCGATCAGAGCGTCGTAGTGATGGACTGCCGCCTTGCCTCCCTCGAGGGCGGCTCCTGCGGCGGGGTCACCGGTCACTACGAAGTGTTCGACAGTGGTGAACTGATCCTTGACCGCCGCTACCAGAGGCAGCAGCGAATCATCGACGATCACAACCTTGTCTTCGGCGTGATTGACGACGTACACCAGCTGTTCGGGAAACAGGCGAATGTTGAGCGTGTGGAGAACGGCGCCCATGCACGGCGCTGCGAAGTAGGCCTCGAGGTGTTCCTGGTTGTTCCAGGCAAAGGTGCCGACGCGATCCGATTCGCCAATGCCGAGGTCGCCGAACGCGTGGGCCAACTGGCAGGCGCGGTCGGCCACCTGGGCGAAGGTACCGATCTCGGCATCGCCGTCGGCCATGGTGATGACCTGGCTATCGCCGTGTACTCGCCGACCATGCCGAAAGATCATGTTGATCGTGAGAGGGAAGTCCATCATGGTGCTTTCGAGCATCGGAATCTCCAGAGTGTTGACGCCACCTCAATCGAGGTGGGGCCCACGGTCAAACAGAATGCGTCTTCGACGCGGGCTCCTCATGGGAGACTGCGCGTCGTCGGGCTGGTGGGGAAGTTTCTAGTACCCCGTACCATTGAAACGGATAGTGGCTGGTGGATGATCGTGCTCGAGATCAAGGCGTCACGACGCAGGCATATTGGTGATCTGTCGAGGAGTGATAACACAGAGATCGAGCGCGAGGACCGCGCAGACGCTGTGCGTTTCAATGGTACGGGGTTACTAGTATAGGGCCACTGGCGGAAGGACCCAAAGGGCGGAGAGCCTCCCGCCTTTGCTGCTCGAGGCCCCCCGCGCCGAGCGTGCGATGAAGGATCACACGATGGATTCCACAGCGTCAGCAGGCAGTCCGGTCAGTCCGGTCGATCCGATTGATGCGGAGCTGTTTCGAAACCGCTTCTCGAACCTCGCGCGCGAGATGGGCGAGGTTCTCTCGCGGACCGCGCTCTCGGTCAATGTCAAAGAGCGCCTGGACTTCTCGTGCGCCTTGCTCGACGCGCGCGGGCGGCTGGTCGTCAACGCGCCGCACATTCCGGTTCATCTCGGCGCGCTGGGTCTGTGCACCCGCACCGTAGCGGCAGCCGTGACGATGAATCCTGGCGACACCGTGGTCACCAACCATCCCCAGTATGGCGGTTCGCACCTGCCCGACGTGACCCTGATCACGCCGGTCTTCCACGGTCCCCCAGAGAGCCAAGAGCTCCTCGGTTACGTCGCCAACCGCGCTCACCACGCGGAGATCGGCGGCTGCCGACCCGGTTCGATGCCCCCCTTTGCCGAGAACCTGGCCGACGAGGGTGTCGTCATCTCGCCGATCAAGCTCCTGGCGGGTGGCGTGCCGGCCTGGGAAGTACTCGAGCGCACATTGACCAGCGGCCCCTGGCCATCGCGGGCTCCCGACCTCAACCTGGCGGACCTGCGCGCCGGCCTCGCCGCCAACGAACGCGGCGTGCGCGCCCTCCTCGAACTCGCCGACACGCACGGCAAGACCCTGGTCACCGAGCACATGCAGGCCCTGCAACAGCACGCCGCCTCCCGTGCCCGTGCGGCTCTCGGCGAGCTCCCCTCCGGGGTGTACCGTGCCCGCGACTCCTTCGACGACGGGACACCCATCGAGGTTGCCATCCACGTCACCCATCCCGAGAAGGGCGAAGGCAGGGCCGTCATCGACTTTGCAGGCACCGGTCCCACACACCCCAAGAGCCTCAACGCGCCGCGTGCGGTGACCCAGAGCGCCGTTCTCTACGTTCTGCGGCTGATGGTCAAAGAGGCGTTGCCCCTCAACGAAGGCCTGCTCGAGCCAGTGGAGATCAAGGTCCCGCCCGCCACCTGCCTGTCGCCCACCTTCGACGACGATCCAACCCAATGCCCGGCCGTCGTCGGCGGCAACGTCGAAGTCAGCCAGCGAGTCGTCGAAGTCATGCTGCGCGCGCTTGGCCTCGCCGCCGCCAGCCAAGGCACGATGAACAACACCCTGTTCGGCAACCAGAGCTTCGGCTACTACGAAACCATCGGCGGCGGAAGCGGCGCCACCTCCGAGGGTTCAGGCGGATCCGCCTTCCACGTCCACATGACCAACACCAGAATCACCGACCCTGAAGTCCTCGAACACCGCTACCCGGTGCGCCTCGAGCGCTTTGCAATCCGTCAGAACTCGGGCGGCGTTGGCCAGCACCGAGGCGGCAACGGCCTCACCCGTCACATCCGCTTCCTCGAACCAGTAGAAGTCTCCATCCTCAGCCAACAGAGAGGCCAAGGCCCAAAGGGCATCGAAGGCGGTGGCCCCGGCGCCCCCGGTCGCCAGGAACTGAGAAGAGCGAGCGGGGGGAAGGAGCCGCTAGAAGCCCTGGCCGCAGTCGAGGCCAATGCGAACGACGTCCTGGTGATCGAAACCCCAGGCGGCGGCGGCTGGGGAGAAACCAGCCAATCCGTGGGCGCGCGCAGCGATGCCCATCCGGGCCGCCAGCACATCAATACTGATCAAAGTCGCGCGCCAAGCGACCCGCGGTCCACAGGCACAGGTGCAGGGCGGTCGCCGTGGCCGTCGACATGCGCCTTGGATCGCTTGCGACTTGCCCCCTTGGGGGGTACCAGGGGGGAGAATGCTTTTTGAGGAGCCGTGGTAACGAGGAGCCGCTAACCGGTACCCGTCCTGTAACCACACAGGATCACACGAGAGCGCGCACCATCGGCGACCAACCACGGCTCCTCAAAAAATCCGATGGAAGCCACCACTCCGGTTCGAAAAGCGTGAGTTCACGATGTTGTTGTAGATCGACCCGAAGGTGTAGCTCAGCCCGATCCCGAGCCGCAGTCTCGTATCCGTCGCTAGCGCCCGCTGTTCGAGCAGCACTTCTTCGTCGGTGGCACCGCCGGCGGGCAAGAAGATCTGATCGCGCGTCAACGTTGCGCTACCTGTCAGATTGACCGAAAATCCGCGAACGATCCGCCATTCCAGGCGGCCTGCCAGCTCGACGCGATTGAGATCGAAATCGTCGAGGTAGTGGGAGGCCTTGAGGTCGATGCTGCTTTCGCCCCAGGGTTGTTCGACATCGAACGCTACGAAGAGGCCCTGGTCGGGCCTGGTCTCGCTGAGCTCGCCGAAGATGGTCCGCTCTTCGTACTCGAAGCGGGTACCTCCTAGGAAGTAGGCGAACGTCAGCTCTCGTTCTGATGACTGGGAGTAGGGGAAGACGTTGTACTCAATCGCTGCGGCGAGGCGGTATGACGGATCGAGGTTCAAGAAGGTCGAGCGGCGGGCGGTGACGCCCAGTCCGACCCCCCAGTGCTCGCCCACCGAGCGGATCAGTCGGCCACCGAAGTCGCTGCCGCGACTGATCGTCCGCAAAGTGTCACCGTCATCGAACTCGAAGTTGGTCTCGCTGTAGGAACTGCTGACGCTGAAGCCCATGCGCCAGAGGTCGGTGGTGCGGCTAGCGCTCACCCAGCCGGAATAGGAGCTCGCGTCACGCCTGTCCTCGTCGCGCAGCGAGGCGCGCCCGTTGATCCGGAAGACCCAAAAGTTCCACGGGTCGTCTGCCGGTTGGGCGGCGGCGAATTCACCGGCGGGAGCGCGATAGCTGATGCGCAGGTCGGCCGCCAGGGGCGTCTCGAGAAGGTATCGCACCAGGCCGAGCTGTAGAACTCGCGAAAAGCCGCGGCGCTGCTCGTCGTCTGTATCGGTCGAGCTGACGTTGTAGAGGAGCACCTGATCTTCGCCCGCGAAAGCTCCGAGACCATGGAAGTTGAGCGTGTACTCGAGACCGGCGCCGGTTCTCTGATTGGTGACCAGAACGTGAACCTCGGCGTCGGATTTGTCGCGCACGTAGTTGACGTAGACGACGTCGCGACGCAAGAAGTTGAAGTCGCAGCCGCGATCGCAGTCGAGGAAGACGCGCAGAGCGTCGGTGCTTTCGGCGTCCCGTACGGCGGTTCGTGACCCGCCGTGGGGAGCTGCTCCGAGGCTGGCTGCGGCCACCAGGCCGGCGGTCAGGAAAGCCAGGCAGCGGAGTGGTTTGGTCAAGGTGAGGTTCACGGTTCGATCGTTGGGCCATGGTCGAGGCGTTGCATTCGGCGGCCTAGTGTAGAGGCAAATGGCGCGCCCCGGCACCGATCATCTGCAGGCGAGGCGCAACCTGCGAACAGGGGGCCGGGTGCTCAGCTCTTGCCGGTGACGGCAAAACGGCGCCGCCACTCCCAGAGCGCGATGCCGACTGCGGTCGAGAGGTTGAGCGACCGCACCGAATCGGCCTCCATGGGGATCTTGACCAGGCGTGTGCGATAGGCCTCTTTGATCTCGCGGGGGAGGCCGCTGGTCTCGGCGCCGAAGAGTAGAGCAGTGCCAGCGCTACTCTCGGGCTGGGGGTGAGAGTCGCCTTCCCAGAGCGACCGGGTTGCGTCGGAAGAGAAGAACCACGCCTCGCCGAGCCGCGGGAGCTGCTTCTCGAACTCCGACCACGCCTCCCAGACCTCAACCTCGACCCGGGGCCAATAGTCGAGCCCGGCGCGTCGCACGCGGGCCTCGTCGAGGGAGAAGCCGAGTGGGGCGACGAGATGCAGGGTGGCGCCCGCCGCCAGGCAGGTCCGGCCCACCGCGCCAGTGTTCCAGGGGATCTCGGGCTCCACCAGTACAACATGGAGGGCGCTCATCGGTGGACTGCCTGCAGAGTGATGGGTCGATTCCTCATGGTTCCTTCCTTGCGACCTCGACCAACGGCAAAGTCGTTCGCGCACAGAGCGCCAGGGTGAGAACGCGCGCCGCCATCAGGGCGACGAGCGCCCACCACAGGAGCTCGGGTCGTTCGAGCACCACGGCCGCCCAGGCAGGCGGCAGAAAGCAGACTAACGAGAACAACATTGAGTTGCGCAGCACCCTGCCACTGGTGAGCCCGAGGAAGAACCCATCGAGCACGTAAGCGATCGCGCCGAGGAAGAGGGTTGGAACCAGGAAAACCGACCACCTGCGGGCCAGGGTAGTGACCTCGGCATGCGAGGTGAGAAGGCCGAGTACGGCTCCGGGTGCGGCGACGACCGGCAAGAGGGCGATTGCGGCCATGACCAGGCCGGCGATCAAGGCGAGACGCAGCAGGCTCCGCAACATCTGCCCGTCGCGCTTTCCCCAGGCGATCCCAGCGAGCGATTCGGTGGCAAAGGCGCCCCCGTCGATGGCGAAGGCGGCGAGCTCAACGAGGCGCAGGAGAATGCTGTTGGCGGCCAGGACGGTAGTTCCGAGCAGGGCTGAGAAGTTCGTGAAGCAGGCGAAGGCGGTGATCAAGCCGACCGTGCGCACAAACAGGTCACGGTTGAGTTTCATGAGACCCAACAGCGAGTTACGTTCGAGCACCTGGGAAGGGATCCACTCGAGTTCGGCGAGCATTCGCCGGGCCAGCCACAGGGCGACGGCGAGCGCTACGTACTGTCCGGCCATCGAGGCCAGACCGGCGCCGCGCGCCGCCCACCCGAGGTGGTAGATGAACAGGAAGTTGAAGGCGACGTTCGAGACGTTCGCCACCGCGGTCACCACCAGCGCCCGGCCACTCTGTTCGCGTCCCAGGAACCAGCCGAGCAGGACCATGTTGGCAAGCGCCGCCGGTGCGCCCAGGATGCGGGCGTTGAAGTAGGAGAGGCCGGCTGCCTCGACTTCAGCGGTGCCGGCGAGAGCAGCGAAGCCGAGAGCGCCGAGCGGCCGGTGGAAGACCACGAAGAGCGCCGCTGCGCCCGCCGCCAGGACCAGACCGCGCTGCAAAGACAGGCCGATCGCCCGGCGGTCGCGGCGACCGACTGCCTGCGCCGTCGTGCCGGTAGTTGCCATGCGCAGGAACCCGACGCCCCAGTAGAGGTAGTCGAAGAGCACCGTGGCCAGGGCGACGCCTGCCAGGAAGCGCACGTCGGGGAGATGCCCGAGCATCGCGGTGTCGACCAGGCCGACCATCGGGACGGTGATGTTCGAAGCGGTGTTGATCGCCGTCAGGCGCCAGAAGCGCGCCGCCAGGCTCTTGTCGGTCGCCATCTCGTTTCTCGGGGCACTTCTCGTGGCCCTCTCGGAGGGCACCTCAGAGAATCGGGGTGCGGGCTCTCGAAAGAGACCGTGGCAGCGGCCGGCTCAGAGGCCTGCTGTACGATCCCGGCTGACTCTCGAAAATACCTGAAGAAGCGGGCTGTGCCTCTCGCCTTCGGGGAGCCCTGGCCACTCCCTGGAGGTGGAGTTCATGACGGCAGCCGAAGGGAGCGCCTACCCTGAACAGACTCGCAGTGTTGATCGACCGCCTACAGGGCCGGCTGGGGACGGCAGTGTCGTGGCTGTTGCTGTTGATGATTCTGCTCGGCGCGTTCAATGCTGTGGCGCGTTACCTGGGGCGGTCACTGGGCACCAACTTGAGCTCGAACGCCTGGCTGGAAGGGCAGTGGTACCTGTTCAGCATCGTCTTCTTGTTCGCCGCACCCTACGCCCTGGTCCGCGACAGCCACGTACGCGTCGACGTCCTCTACAGTCGACTGAGTGAGCGTACGAAGGGGCTCATCGACTTCCTGGGTTCGGTTCTTTTTCTCATTCCCTTCGCCTCCTTTGCGGTCGTGTTGTCGATTCCGACGGCCATGAACTCGTGGCAGGTGCGGGAAATGTCCTCAGACCCCGGCGGCCTGGCGCGCTATCCACTCAAGGCACTGGTGCCCATCGCCTTCGCGTTGCTGGCAGTCCAGGGCGTCTCGGAAGCATGGAAGGCGTGGTGTCGGTACCGAGGGTTCGAGATCGAACCCGAGGATGCCGGTGGGCAACACGAGGAGACCTCATGAACGAGTGGCTCGGACCGCTGATGTTCGTGGTGGTGTTTCTGTTCATCTTCTCGGGCTATCCGGTGGCGTTTTCGCTCGGCGGCACGGCGCTGGCCTTCGCCGGGATCGGTCTCGCCACCGGCTTCTTCGACTTTGCCTATCTCTACGCCTTTCCCGAGCGGGTCTTCGGGGTGATGGCCAACTACGTTCTGCTGGCGGTGCCGTTCTTCATCTTCATGGGCACGATGCTCGAGCGCTCGCGCCTGGCGGAAGACCTGCTCACCACCATCGGTCAGCTTTTCGGTCGTCTCCGCGGTGGCCTTGCACTGGCGGTGGTGTTCGTCGGTGCGCTCCTGGCTGCGGCGACTGGGGTCGTTGGCGCTTCGGTGGTGGCGATGGGCATGATCTCGCTGCCGGTGATGATGCGCCACAACTACTCACCCGAGCTCGCCACCGGTGTGATTACGGCGTCCGGGACCCTGGGCCAGGTGATTCCACCCAGTGTCGTTCTGGTGGTGCTGGCCGATCAGCTCGGGGTTTCGGTTGGCGACCTGTTTCTGGGCTCGCTGGTGCCCGGCCTCATGCTGGCCAGCATGTTCGCCCTCTACGTCGCCGGTGTTGCCCTGGTCAAACCCGCGGCGGCGCCAGCGCTACCCATCGAAGCGCGCCCCAAAGGCATAGTGAGCCTGGCCAAGCGCACGCTCCTGGTGATGATTCCTCCGCTGGCGCTCATCTTGGTGGTCCTCGGGAGCATTTTCGCCGGCATCGCGACACCGACCGAGGCGGGCGCGCTGGGTGCTGTGGGCGCGATGGTTCTAGCGGCGGCCAACCGACGGCTGACCTGGAAGGCGGTTTCCGAGACCCTGGATGAGACCACCAAGCTGACCACGATGGTGATCTTTCTGCTGCTGGGCTCGACAGCGTTTGCTCTGATCTTTCGGGGCTTGAACGGCGACATCTGGATCGAAGACCTCTTGACCAACTTGCCGGGCGGGCGGCTGGGCCTTCTGGTGGTGGCCAACCTGGCGATCTTCATTCTGGGCTTCTTCATCGACTTCTTCGAGATCGCGTTCATCATCGTGCCGCTTCTGGCTCCTGCGGCGCGCATTCTGGGGATCGACCTGGTGTGGTTCGGAGTGATGATCGGCATGAACCTGCAGACCTCGTTCCTGACCCCGCCGTTCGGCTTCGCAATCTTCTACCTGCGCGGCATCGCCCCGCCCGAAATCAAGACCACACAGATCTATCGCGGGGTCGTACCCTTCATTGTCATCCAGCTGATCGGTCTGTTCCTGATTTGCGTCTTTCCGCAGCTGGTCACCTGGTTCGGGGTCTAGCGAGGGTCGCGGTGCTCGCCGTTTCCTCGGACCGACGGCGTTCCTCGAAGGGGGATCGCGGTCGGCGGTCCTACCACGACCCTCGCTAGACGTGCTTCCCGGCAAGCAGCGCCTGGCGCTGCGCCTCGGATTCCTTGACCCCGCGTCGGAGCCTGCTTTCTCTGCAGGCGTTTCAGGGGTCAAGGAATCTAGCGAGGGTCGCGGTGCTCGCCGTTTCCTCGGACCGACAAGCGTTCCTCAAAAGGGGGATCGCGGTCGGCGGTCCTACCACGACCCTCGCTAGACGTTCTTCCCGGCAAGCAGCGCCTGGCGCTGCGCCTCGGATTCCTTGACCCCGCGGCGGAGCCTGCTTTCTCTGCAGGCGTTTCAGGGGTCAAGGAATCTAGCAAGGGTCGCGGTGCTCGCCGTTTCCTCGGACCGACAAGCGTTCCTCAAAAGGGGGATCGCGGTCGGCGGTCCTACCACGACCCTCGCTAGACGTTCTTCCCGGCAAGCAGCGCCTGGCGCTGCGCCTCGGATTCCTTGACCCCGCGACGGAGCCTGCTTTCTCTGCAGGCGTTTCAGGGGTCAAGGAATCTAGCGAGGGTCGCGGTGCTCGTCGTTTCCTCGGACCGACGGCGTTCCTCGAAGGGGGATCGCGGTCGGCGGTCCTACCACGACCCTCGCTAGCCGTGCTTCCCGGCAAGCAGCGCCTGGCGCTGCGCCTCGGATTCCTTGACCCCGCAGTGAAGCCTGTTTTCTCTGCAGGCGTTTCAGGGGTCAAGGAATCTACGCTCAGTCTCCGCCGCTCAGTCGCCGTAGGCGAAGTTCTCGTAGCCGTGCTCGGCGGTAGAGAACCAGTTGTAGCTGGCGTCGCGAAACGCCGACCAGGAGTCGAAGGTCTTCTTGTAGGCCGGATCTTTGCTGGCCTCCTCGTTCATCAACTCGAAGGCGTGGTCGTGTGCGGCGCGGAGAACGTCGTCGGGGAAACGGTGGAGCTCGACGCCCTCACCGAGCAGTCGAGCGAGCGCCGGTGGGTTGAGCGCGTCATAGGCGGCGAGCATTTCGGTGTTGGCCTCGTATGCCGCGACGGTGAACATCTCCTGGTAGGTCGCCGGCAGGCTGTCCCAGGCTTTCTGGTTGACGAACGCCGAGAGGGTCGGGCCGGGTTCCCACCAGCCCGGGTAGTAGTAGTGCCTTGCCACCTTGTGAAAGCCCAGCTTCTCGTCGTCGTAGGGGCCGACCCACTCGGTGGCATCGATCACTCCCCGCTCGAGGGCGGGATAGATCTCGCCGCCGGCGATGGTCTGCACCGAAACGCCGAGGCGGCTCATGACTTCGGCTCCGAGACCGGGAATGCGCATCTTGAGTGCCGACAGCTCGCTGAGCGAACTGAACGGTTGGCGAAACCAACCCCCCATCTGGGTGCCGGTGTTGCCGGCGGGAAAGTTGATGATGCCGAAGTCGCTGAGCACCGAGCGCATGGCGTCGAGACCGCCGCCACGGAACAGCCAGGCGTTCTGCTGGCGTGCGGTGAGCCCGAACGGCATGGCGGTGTCGAAGGCCAACGCCGGATTCTTGCCGGTGTAGTAGTAGCTCGCGGTATGACCGACCTGGACGGTGCCCTGCTGCGTGGCGTCGAGCACCTGGAGCGGTGGCACGAGCTCGCCAGAGGGATGGCAGCGGATCTTGAAGCGGCCCTCACTCAGCGCCTCGACCCGCGCTGCCAGGACTTCAGCCGCACCATAGATGGTGTCGAGTGAGCGCGGGAAGCTCGACGCGAGCCGCCAGTTGAGCTTTGGCTGGCTGACGACTGCTGGTCCACTGCCGGTCTCACTGCCGCAGCCAGCGACCAGACCACCGAGTGCCAGACCACCGAATGAGAGGCCAGTGCCGAGGAGGAGTCGGCGACGGCCGATGGGTTCGCCGGTCTGGGCCCGATCGGGTGAGGCCGAGGATTCGTTGCACCCTGAACTCGACGAGCCAGACGACGGGTTGGCGGTGGACTTCTTCTGCATCCTGCTCTCTCTTTCTCGGGCGGTCGCGGGGTGTCTGAGATCCTACCTGCCTTACGGTTCTGGTACTGGCGTACCCGGTCATTGCTTGGCGGCGAAACGACCCGGAAGCACGAGTGCCAGGTTGTCGAGCAGGCGACGCCAGAGACTCGGACCGAAGAGCCGCAACGCGACGACGAACGAGAGCGCTCCAACCGCGACCAGGACGAGCATGTGCCAGGGCTCGCCGAGAGCCTCCAGCGCCTCGATGCGACGGGCGGCCAGCGTCGACGCCGCGGTCGCCAGGGCAGCCAGGAGAGGAGCGCCCAACGCGCGCAGGTAGGCCAGCGCATCGAGGCCGAGAAGTCTTCGTCCCAAGAGCAGTTCGAGAGGCACGGCCAAGAGAGCAGCGGCAGCCATCGACCACGCCACCTGCGCCAGATCGGCTCCGAGGGTTGCCGCCCCGGCGAGGACGACCAGGATGAGTGCGGTGGCAGCCAGGTCGAGCCGCAGGCGTTCCCTCATCCGGGAGATCGCGGCGAGCCCACTCCTGATCGGCGATCCCAGGGTGAGCGCCAGTCGGTACGCGCAGAGAGCCTGAACCACCGGCACCGCCGGACTCCAGTCGGTGGCGCCGCGGTAGAGAAAGGGCACCAGCTGTGGCGCCAGGATCATCAAGCCGAACGCCAGGGGCGCAACTGCGACGGCCGACAGCTGGGCTGCCTCCTGGACGGCACGGCGGAGGCGTTCCCGGTCGGACTGAAGGCGGCTCAGGGTCGACCAGATGACCGGGCCGACCGCCGCGCCGATCATGCCCACCAGTCCGCCGACGAGACCCTTGCCGATCTCGTAGAAGCCCAGCGCGTCCTTGCCGAGCAGGGTTCCGAGGAGTAATACGTCACCCCGTTCCCGGGCGGTGGTGGCGATCTGCACGCCGATCATGCGGGAGCCGAAGTGCAGCAGCTCGAGGTAGGCTTTCCACGAACAACGGAGCGCCGGGCGCCAGCCGGAAGCGATCCACAAGACGACCAGAGAGACGGCCTGCGAAACCAGGTGCATCCACACCAGGGCGAAGGCGCCGGCGCCCCGGAGGGCCAGCACGACGCCCACGATCGCTCCGGCGAGCCGGCCAATGACCGTTCTGAGGGCGAGAGCCCGAAAGTCGAGATGACGCCGCAGGAGGGCGTCGTGGGTGGCGCTCCCGGCGGTGAGCAGGAACGCCGCGGCGAGCCAGGGCAGGATCGAGATCAGGTCAGGCGTCCGCAAGAGAGCAGCAATCTGGCCCGCACCGAACAGCGTGGCGACCGCGAGCAGCGCGGCGAATGCCACGTTGCACCAGAACGCGGTGTCGAGATGAATGCGCAACAGGTCGCGACGCTGGACGATCGCTGCGCTCAGCCCCTGGTTGAGGAGCAGGGACATCGCGTCGATGAAGGCCAGGGCGAGCGCTACCAGGCCGATCTCGCCCGGCCCGATCAGGGCCGCCAGAACGAGGTAGACCACCCAGCGCAGGCCCTTGTCGGAAAACTGCTGGAGCGCCGACCAGAACGAGCCGCGAACGGCCGAACCGCGCAGGCCGCCGTCGCTGGCCCCAAGAGGAGGCTCGATGGCTTCTGAGTCGGGTCCCGGAGGTTCGCGTGGCATGGAAGTGATGCTCACCCGTTCTGGCTCGGCAAGCAAGTGCTCGCCTGCGGTGGCAGAGCATCTTTGCGATTTGGTGGCATCTTGCGCATCGCCAGCGGGGGCTAGCGGTAGAATCCAGGTTCCTTCCGCCAATGTCCGCGAGCTGATCGTTCCAGCCCGCTCAGGCTCACACCGCTTCGCTTCGCCGAAGCATCTGCGGGCCGTAGGAGACCCAAGCCATGAAGCCAAGACCCTCCTCGCACCTCGTCGGTCGCATGCGACTGTTGCTTCTGGTCGTGATCTCGGCCTCCTTGCTGCCGGCCTGTTCGATGAACCCGGCGACCGGTAAACGGCAGCTCAACTTCTTCTCGGAGGAGCAGGAGATTGCCATGGGCCGGGAGGGTAGTGACTCTTTCATCCAAAACTTTGGTCTCTACCCAGACGAGGAACTCCAGCAGCTGGTGGCCGAGATCGGTGCCGACCTGGCGGCGGCTTCGGAGCGGCCACACCTGCCGTGGCGTTTCGTGGTCATGGACGAGACGATCGTCAACGCCTACGCAATGCCCGGTGGCTTCATCCACATCACTCGCGAGATGCTCGCCCATATGAACTCGGAGGCCGAGCTAGCGGCAGTTCTGGGGCATGAGATCGGCCACGTCACGGCCCGGCACTCGGTCAACCAGATGAGCAAGCAGAGCATCGCGCAGGGCCTGCTGGCCGTCGGCATGATCGCCGCCGGGCCCGAGTACGCCCAGGACATCGGCCAGCTCGGTGGTGCAGCGGCTCAGATGTTGTTTCTGAAGTATGGCCGCGACGATGAGTCGCAGGCCGACTCGCTGGGGCTTCGCTATACGGTCAGCGAGGGTTGGGATCCGGAGCACATCCCGGATGTCTTTGCGACGCTCGGCCGGCTCGAGGCGTTTCATGGCGGCGGGCAGGCGATCCCGAACTGGGCGCGAAGCCATCCGACCGGGCAGGAGCGCGTGCGCCGACTCGAAGCGGAAATCGCTCAGATCGAGCCGATGGACGGTCGCTACGGCAGAGAAGAGTTTCTGGCGCGTCTCGACGGACTGATGTGGGGAGAGAATCCGCGCGAGGGGTATTTCAAGGACGGGCGTTTCTACCACCCGGACATGGCGTTCTCGTTTCGCGTCCCGGAGAACTGGCGCAAGCTGAACCAGAAAGACGCCGTGCGGGCGCTCAGCCCGGAGGGTGACCTGATGGCCCAGCTGACCCTCGCGCAAGGCGGCGACGCTGAAACGGCAGCGCGCAACTTCTACTCGCAGCGGGGCATCGAGCGCGGTCGCACCGACTTCAGCCCGGTCAACGGAGTCAAGGCGTTCCGTGGCCAGTTCGGAGTGCCGCGACAAGGCGGCAACCTGGCCGGAATCGTGGCGTTCTTCGAGCACCGAGGCACCGTTTTGCAGCTCACGACGTTCACCGTCGAAGAGCGCTATCGCAGTCTCGAGCGCTCGATGCTGGCGATCCTGGATAGCTTCGAAGAGGTCACCTCACCGGCCATTCTCAACGTCAAACCGCGGCGGCTACAAGTCGTGCGCGCCAGCCGAACGGCACCGCTGGCGCAGCAGCCCGGTCTCGACGGCCAGAACATCGCCGAGCTCGAAGTCATCAATGGGCTCGATCCCGGCGAGTCGATTCAGGCTGGGCAGCGGTTCAAGATCATCCACGGCACCCTTCCGGGAGAATAGACCGCGCCGATCGGACGCGCCGCGAGGGAACTCGCCCCCGACGCGCCGACGTTACTCTCAGGTGACGACAGCTAGCGGCCACGGAGGAGCTGAAACTTGACCAGCTCCTTGTAGGAGATCTGGCTGTCGAGGTCTTCGCGTGCCAGCTTGACGTTCTGGTGCAGAGCCTCGAGCACCATCTCGGCCAGGAACGCCTGGTCGGTTGCGCTCTCGGTTGGCGCGTGCTCGGCGACCAGGTCGAGGAGACCGGGTACACGGCCGAGCTCCGCTTGGTACTCGGAGAAAGGAGTTTCGTCGGAGAGGGTGACCGCGTTGCCGTCGGCGAACCAGGCAACGATGGCGGCATAGGGACCACTGTCGCCGTCGCCACCGCTACCAACTTCTTTTCCGATCTCAGGGAACTCACGCTCGAACATGGCGCGCACGGCGCGCCCGATGATCTGCTTGACGACCACCTCGATGCCCTTTTGCTCCCCTTCGTAGACGATCTCGACCTTGCCGGTAATCGCCGGCATGATCATGTGAAAGTCACACAGGCGCGCGGCCGCAGGCGCTTCACCCAGCGTCACCGCCCGTCGCTCGAGGTTCGAAACCAGCACCTCGAGCGCCGAGATGGCGACTCGCGCGCTGACCCCCGAGCTCTGGTCGACCAGGTCGCTCTCGCGCGCCGCCAGGCTGATTTCTTCGATCAGGAGCTGCGCCCGCTCGCCGACCGCGACCTGGGGTGCCGTTTCACCGCGTTCGGTCCACGCTTCCTGGGCCGTAATGCGGGCGGCGGTCTCGATGTCGGCGGGGTAGTGGGTCAGGATCTGTGACGCGATGCGATCTTTGAGCGGCGTGATGATGCTGCCACGATTGGTGTAGTCCTCGGGGTTGGCAGAGAACACCATTTGGATGTCGAGCGGAACCCGGATCGGGAAACCGCGAATCTGGAGATCGCGCTCCTCGAGAATGTTGAGCAGGCCGACCTGGATGCGCGGAGACAGGTCTGGCACCTCGTTGATCGCGAAGATGCCGCGGTTGGTGCGCGGCACGATGCCCCAGTGGATGACCTCCGGATCGGAAAAGGTGAGGTTCTGGTTGGCGGCTTTGATCGGGTCCACGTCGCCGAGCAGATCGGCGATTGAAACGTCTGGGGTGGCGAGCTTTTCGTTGTAGCGCTGGTCCCGTGAGATCCAGCGAATCGGAGCGTCGTCACCGTGCTCCTCGATCAAGCGTCGGCCAGTCACCGAGACCGGAGCGAGCGGATCATCGTTGAGCTCGCAACCCACGAGGGCCGGAATCTCCGCATCGAGCAGGTCGGTGAGGCCGCGCAGGAGACGGGTCTTGGCCTGGCCGCGCAAGCCGAGGAGAATCAGATCGTGACCGGCGAGAATGGCGTTGATCAAACCGGGAATGACGGTTCGATCGTAGCCGTGCACACCAGGAAAGAGAGGCGTGCGCTGCTCGAGATGCCGCAGGAGGTTCGCCCGCAGCTCGTCTTTGACCGTTCGGCTCTTGAAGCCGGCGCCGCGAAGACCGCCGAGAGTTTCTGGTTTCGTCACACCTGACCTCGCTCTAGTAACGCTTGGATCTCAGTGACCGTCGAGCCAACGCTCGGCATCGAGAGCCGCCTGACAGCCAGTTCCCGCGGCGGTGATCGCTTGTCGATAGACCGGGTCCATGACGTCACCACAGGCAAAGACCCCGGCAACGTTGGTGGCCGTCGTCGGCGACTTGACCTTGATGTAGCCAACATCGTCGACGGTCAGGCGCTCCTTGAAGAGCTCGGTGTTGGGGCGGTGCCCGATCGCCAGAAAGAGCCCCTCGGTGGGGAACTCTTCTTCCTCGCCCGTCACGGTGTCGCGGAGCCGGACGGCCCGGACACCGTTCTCCTGGCTGCCGAGCACCTCGATGACCTCGGCGTTCCATCTCCAGGCGATCTTCTCGTTGGCTTGGGCACGATCCTGCATGATCTGTGAGGCGCGCAGCGCGTCGCGCCGGTGGACCACGGTGACCGTCGAGGCGAAGCGGGTCAGAAAGGTCGCCTCCTCCATCGCTGAGTCGCCACCACCGACGACGACGATCTCTTTGTCACGAAAGAAGAAGCCATCGCACGTGGCACAGGCTGAGACTCCAAAGCCCATCAACTTCTCTTCCGACGGGAGCCCGAGGAGACGGGCCGTGGCACCGGTGGCGATGATCAAACTGTCGGCGGTGTATTGGCCCTGATCGCTCGTCACCTGGAAAGGCTGGACGTCGAGGTCGACCGCGGTGACCGTCTCGTGCCTGGCAACCGCGCCGAAACGAACCGCCTGCTCACGCATCTTCTCGATCAACTCGGGTCCCATGATGCCGGCGGGGAAGCCGGGGAAGTTCTCGACGTCGGTGGTGATGGTCAGCTGACCGCCGGGCTGCATGCCTTCGAGAATGAGAGGCTCGAGATCGGCGCGGGCGCTGTAGAGCGCCGCGGTCAGGCCGGCAGGGCCAGAGCCGATGATGAGCACGGAGTGGTGGCTGGTGTCAGTCATGACGGAACCTCAGGACACTGGGTTGAGAGAGCAGGTTGAGAGAGCACCCCGCGACGGGTCTTGCGCGGCGGAGAGTCCCAGGGCTGGTCGGTTCCGAGCGCGCGGTTGTGGCCGGCGATGAGGAGGCGGCCGGCAGTATAGCTTCGCCGGTGCGGGCGGGCCTCAGGCGTCGCTCTCGACCGTTGGTGCGACCTCAGCGAGAACCCCGAGGGTGTTGGATGCCGCCGCAATCAGGTTGTCCATCCCCGCCCAGAGGGCGAAGTGAGAGACGCCCGGTCCCCTGTCGAGGACCCGCGGTGCCTCGACGTGGACGTGCTCGCTGCCGGCTATCGTCATCGCGTCGAGACCTTCGCCAGGTTGCGCGAGCTCGATGGCGGGAGACGACGCGAGCAGCTCGGTCGCGCGCCGGGCGCCGTCGGGGTCACGGCAGGTGACGTGGATCGAGGCACAGAGCGAGTGAAACACACCGGCGTTCAGGTGTTGGATGGACAGCGAAAGCTGAGGGTTGCCGGCGAAACTCCGCATCGCGTCCGCCAGCTCGTCCCCTCTCCCTGGAGACAGTTCGCTCTGGCTCAGGTTGAACGCCGTTCGATGGCCGAAGCGTGGCTTCTCGACAGTCTCGAAGGAAAGCATCGCGCGCGTCTCGTCAAAGAGCGCGTCGATACCGTCCTGGCCGTGCCGTGACACCGGGAGCAGAAGCGCTCCGCTGACCGTCAGAAGCTCGAGCTCGGCGAGGGCGACGACCAGGCGCGCCAGCAAGATCGCTGGAGCGTCACCGGTCGAGTAACTGGAGCGCGCCGCTGGTGGTCGCGGTGAGCCCTCTGTCGCGGCTGGTTGTCCGGCGATCCACAGCTGCGCGTCGTTTGGTGGATCTTCTGAGTCGCCGAAGAGCACCGGTACCTCGGTAGCGAGGCGGGCGCGGAACGCGGAGACGATGGCTTCGGGAAGGCTGCCGTCGCAAACCACCACCGCACTCGTGTCATCGAGCTCGGCCTGGGTCGCGTCGGCCACCATGGCCGGCGCCCCTCGGACATCGATCAGGGCGCCAACCCCGTCGCTGTCGAGGGTCATCGGCACGGCCTTGGGAAATCGCTGGTCGTCGTAGCGGCTCGAAATCTCGCGCCCGAGAAGCGAGCGTGGCTCGAGCAGGACGACACTCTTCACGGGGTCTCCTCTGAGGCCGGTGAAGGGACTCGCTTGCGGCCCCGCAGGAGGGTGTTCGAGCGCAACCAGACCAGCGGTCCCGAGGCGACGTAGACGGTGATGGCGATGAGGAAGAAGAGTGCCGGGTTGAAGGCAGCCAGGAGCAACACGACGAGCATTGGCAGGATTGTGCGGTAGGACCAGCGCCGCCGCCCCCCGAGCTCCTTGAAGCTGTAGTAGCGAAAGGTCGAGAGCATGAGCGCTCCGAGCACCACCAGGGTGGCGAGAACGAAGGCCTGCGAGGTCCGCAGGAGATCGAGATCGCGTGGGGCGAAGAACAGCACCGTTGCGACGCCACCTGCTGCCGCCGGTGACGGCAGACCCACGAACCACCGTCGATCGGCCTGGGAGACCTGGACGTTGAAGCGCGCCAGCCGGGTGGCGGCGCAAACCACGTAGAAGAATGGGATCAACCAGCCGATGCGGCCGAGTTCTTCGAGGCCCCAGAAGTAGGCCATCAGCGCCGGCACGACGCCGAAGGAGAACTGGTCGGCCAGCGAGTCGTACTGCTTACCGAACTCTCCCTCGATCTTCATCGAGCGCGCCACCCGCCCGTCCAGGCTGTCGAGAATCGCGGCACCGAAAAGAAAGAAGGCGGCGCGCTCGAACTCGTTGCGCGTCGCCAGAACAAGCGCGAAGAAGGCCAGGAACATGTTGCCGATGGTCAACAGACTCGGCAGCAGGTAGGCACCACGGCGCAGGGCGCGGCCCCTACTCTCGTCCTTTGGGCGGGTACTCACGACGGGCCACCGGTCGCGTTGGCGTCGAGGGGCGGTGGGGCGGTCGACGGATCGGTGGGCATGGCCAGCGGAGTCTCGCCAGCTCTCATCCGCTCTCCGACACGCACGAGCACTTCATACGATTCCGGCAAGATGACGTCGACGCGCGAGCCGAACTTGATCACTCCGAGATGCTCGCCGCGCCGGACCTGATCATCGATCCCGAGGTAGGGCACCACCCGTCTGGCGACCAGGCCGGCGATCTGGCGAATCCCGACGCGGTCGCCCTCGGTGCGCTCGAGCACCGTGAGTTGGTTCTCGTTGACGGCTCCGGCATCCTCGCGGTACGCGGCGACTTTGCGACCACGGGTGAGCAAGCTGTTGACGACTCGGCCCTCGACCGGGGCTCGCTGCACGTGCACATCGAACACCGACAGGAACGTCACGACGCGGCGCAAGGTCCCCGAACCGACGTCCGGGTCGTCGACCTCGTCGATCACCGTCACGACTCCATCGGCGGCCGCAGTGACCAGTTCGGGTGGGCCGTCGTGATCGCGGCGAGGATCCCGGAAGAACCAGGCAATCGCCAGGGCGAGGAGAACGAGAACGGTGGCGAGAATGGGGAGGCCGAGTACCAGCGCCACGACTGCCAGAGCAGTCATCGGTAGGACGAAGGGCCAGGCCTCCTTGACGATGCTCACAGGGTGTTCCTCATGGCCGCGGGGGCGTCCCACGCGGTTTGGTGCGGAAGGGCAGGAGAGAGGCGGCGCCCCGACGAGGCGCTGCCCATCGACTCTAACGAACGCTTCGGTTCGTGCGCTGGCCAGGCGAAGCAAGGGTGTGCCCGGCCGACCCTGAGAGCATGGTTCTCGGCAGTCCGAGGATGCCCGCTACGAACTGGCGTGGGCGCGGATCAGCTCTTCCATACGGTCTTTGAGATGCAGCTTGTGGACTTTGATCTGCTTGGCAGCGATTTCTTCTTCGCCAGAAAGCAACGTTTTCTCGAGCAGCGACTGCAGACGGAGCTCACAGTCTCGGTGCTCTTCGAAGAGGGCACGGAAGGTCTTGTCAGTTTCCAACAGTTTGTGCCGTGCCGTGTCGTGATCCATGTTCGAGGGTTCCTTCGAGGAGTGGGTGTTGGGTTGGAACCCTCAAGATCGAGCGGCGTGGCTGCAGATCAGCCGCGGCGCCCCTCCCGCTTGCCGTTGGCGCGCGTGAGGAGCTCACACTGCTTGCTGTGCAGTAGGAGCCGACCAGATCGGTTCCGCTTTGGTGGATGAAGACGACGCTTGCGTGGCGTTCGGCCGGCGGGTCGGCCGCCCTCCGAAGGCACGTGATGTCGCTGCGGGTTCACCCGGATCGTGTGCCCGGACCCTGGTCTCGAGAGCCTGGGGAGGCGTGTTTCGGTGTGCGCGCAGCGCGTCATCGTCATCCCAAGAGGGTAGCAAAGGCGCCCTTCTCTCGGCAACCGAAGAGCCTCCAGAGGGCGCCGTCGCAAGACGGCCCACGGCCCAACCGCAGAGGGGCTTTGGAGCCGTCGGGTATTCAGGGTTTTGCGAGGCGCAGGACCAGCGCGTCGGTGCCGTCGGCGTAGTAGTGGGGGCGGATCCCAACCTCTTCGAAACCGAAGCTCCGGTAGAGGTTCCGTGCGGCAAGATTGTTCGATCGGACCTCGAGTAGCACCTGGGCCGCACCCCGCCCGAAGGCGTCCGCGAGCGCCGCCTCGACCAGGGCATGCCCCAAGCCCTGGCGACGCCTACTGGGGTCGACGGCCACCCGCAGGAGCTCGGTCTGGTCTCCGACCGTGCGCGTCGCGCAGTAGGCGTGGAGCTCATGCGGGTTGGTGCCACTGTGCGCGACGAGCAGAAGCGCCCCTTCGTCCTGGTGCAGAAACAGAAGCGACTCATGAGACCAGCTCTCGCTGAAGCACAGAGCCTCGAGGGCCGCCAGCTGCGGGAGGTCGGTTGAACGGGCACGCTCGATGAGGTCCGGGCCGCAGGCGGAGGAACGGTTGCGCGCCGCTCCCATCAGGCACCCGATGGTGCGTCCGCTTCGGCTTTCTGGCCCACCGAGGGCTCAACCAGGTAGAGCGGGTGCACAAGACTTCGAGGGTTCCACTCGAGGGCCGGTCTCGGAGGCGCACCGCTGGCCCAGGCGAGGGCGGTGGCGGCCAACCCGGGGGTAAAGAGCGTCCGCTGCGATTCCGGCGTCCTTTCGACCAGGGCGTCGGGCCCGTGGCAGCTGATCAATTCGGCTGTTCGAGACAGAAGCTCCTCCTCGGTGAGCGCCTCGGGTTCGGCGAGCGCTCGGAGTCTGTCTCCCTGGCGCTGGAAGCGCTGGCCGACCCACAGATCGCGCCGAATCCTGACCACCGACAGGAAATCGTTCTCGCCGGCGACTCGCGAGGTGGCCGCGCGCGCCAGAAGCTCGAGTGCGCTTTCTGCCGTCGCCGGGACCGCGAGCGCACGCGCGAGACCGAGGGTCGTCGCGAGACCAATGCGAATGCCGGTGAAACTGCCGGGCCCCGAAACGGTGACGATGCCGGCCAGCTGGCGTGCTTCGAGCTGGCGCGCCCGGAGGAGCTTCTCGATCTCGGTGAGTAAGAGCTCTGAGGTGCGGCGCTGGGGAACCTCCGACACCAGGGTGTCGTGGACGCCAGTGCCGATCGCGACGGTGACGGTCGGAGAAGCCGTGTCGATGCAGAGATAGTAGGGAGGCACCATGGCTAGGGCATGCTAACGCCCCCCAACCGCTGGCGGTGGGAGAGCCCTGAGGACACGCCGCAGGCGCTCTCTATACTGGTCTCATGCCTGAGACCTCGCCATCCGAGCCGCCGGCGGACGAGCCAGCCGCGCCGGCTCCCGAAGTCGCGCGCCTGACGCCGATGCTGCGCCACTACATGGAAGTCAAAGAGGCGCACCCCGATACGATCCTGCTCTATCGGATGGGCGACTTCTTCGAGTTGTTCTTCGACGACGCGGTGCGCGCTGCGCCGCTTCTCGAAGTCTCGCTGACTGCCCGGCAGAAGGGAACACCATCGGAGGCACCGATGTGTGGCGTACCGCATCATGCGATCGAGGGCTACATCGGAAAGCTGCTCGCCGCCGGTTTGCGCGTGGCGATCTGTGACCAGGTGGAAGATCCGAGGGAGGCCAAGGGGCTGGTCAGACGCGAAGTGACGCGCATCGTTTCACCGGGGACGATCAGCGAGCCCGATCTGCTCGAGGGTGGGCGCTCGAACCGCCTCGCGGCGATCGTCAGGCCGAGCCCGGCGGTGCCGGGTGCGGGGGCCTTCCTCGAGGTCTCGACCGGTGACTTTTTTCTCAGACCGTGGCAGAACGACCCCGCCATGCTGCAGGATCTCGAACTCTGGGCGCCCAGCGAACTTCTGATCGCTGCCGGCGAAGACGCGGCGGCGATGCGCTTCTGGGCGGAGCAGAACGGGGCCTGCGTCACCCGCCTCGAGGCCAACGAGGTTCCGACGGCCACCGAAGCGACCCGGCGTCTCGAACGACACCTGGGCGTCGAGTCCCTGCGTGGCTTCGGGCTCGAGGAGGGCGATCAGGGTGCAACGGCGCTTGCGATCGCGGCCGCCGTGGCGATCGACTATGCCGCGTCGGCGACGCGCTCCGAGCTCGCCCATGTCCGCGGCCTGCGTGTCGACCGTCGCTCCGACTTCGTCACCCTCGACGAGGCGACCGTTCGCAACCTCGAGCTGTTTCGCAATCAGCGTGACGGCGGCCGCCGCGACACCCTGCTCGCCAGCGTCGACCGCACCGGCTCGTCTGCGGGAGCGCGCCTGCTTCGTGACTGGCTGGCTCAACCTCTGCGCCAACGCCAGGACCTTCTGGCACGCCAGGACGCGGTCGCCGAGCTGACCGAGGAACATGCGGTCCGCGAGCGCCTGCGCCGTAACCTGGCCGGCATCGCCGACTTCGAGCGCCTGGCGGGCCGCGCCGTCCTGGGGTCGATTCGTCCGCGAGAAGGCGCGGCGCTCCGCGACGGCCTGGCCAGTCTTCCCGCGCTCGCCGGCGAGCTGGCCGGTTGTCAAGCGGATCAGCTGCGGGCGCTCAGTCGCACGGATCCGGTGGCAGACCTGTGCGAAAGGCTGCAGGTAGGCCTTGTCGAGACACCCTCTCTGAAAGTCGGCGACGGTGGTGTGATTGCCGAAGGGCTCGACGCCGAACTCGATCGCCATCGCTCGCTGGCGCGTGACGGCAAGCGTCATCTCGCTGAGCTCGAGGCGCGGCTCCGCCTGGAGACGGGCATCTCGAACCTCAAGGTGCGCTACAACAAAGTCTTCGGCTACTTCCTCGAGGTCACCCGATCGCATCAGGACAAGGTGCCAGAGGCTTGGACGCGCAAGCAGACGCTGGCCAACGCCGAGCGCTACATCAACGACGAGCTCAAGGAGCTCGAAGACAGCATCCTGGGTGCCGAGGATCAGCAGGCCACCCGTGAGAAGGACCTGTGGGAGATGTTGGTCGGCGAGATCGCGGCGCAGGCGATGCGGCTGCGCGATGTGGGGTACGCCGTTGCCATGGTCGACGTGTTGGCCGGTCTCGCCGAGGTCGCAGCGCAGAAGTCCTGGTGCAGGCCAACGATTGCGGCGCCACGTGCGGCCCTGGCGGTCGAAGACGGTCGGCACCCGGTCGTCGAGGCGGCAGTGGGCGGTGAGTACGTGCCCAACGACATTCACCTCGATCCCGAGAAGGAGCAGATCGTGCTCCTCACCGGGCCCAACATGGGGGGCAAGAGCACCTATCTCCGCCAGGCGGCGGTGATCACTCTACTGGCCCACACCGGTTCTTTCGTGCCGGCGCGCGTGGCCTCGGTGCCGATCGTCGACCGCATCTTCACGCGGGTCGGCGCCAGTGACGACCTGGCGCGGGGCGAGTCGACGTTCATGGTGGAAATGATCGAGACCGCCAACATTCTGCGCCACGCGACCGCCGACAGCCTGGTGATTCTCGACGAAGTGGGTCGCGGGACGGCGACGTTTGACGGCCTGTCGCTAGCGTGGGCGATCGTCGAACACCTTCACGAACACTCGGGTGCGTTGACTCTCTTTGCGACCCACTACCACGAGCTGACCGAGCTGCAGGCGCTTCTCGAACGGGTGACCAATCGCACAATGGCGGTGCGTGAATGGGAGGAGCGCATCGTTCTACTTCATCGGGTGGTCAATGGCTCAGCGGACAAGTCCTATGGGCTGCAGGTCGCGCGTCTGGCCGGGGTGCCCGAGACGGTGGTTGCGCGCGCCGGCGAGATTCTCGCCAATCTCGAGGCGCACGAGTACGACCCCGGCGGTCGGCCGCGCCTGGCACGCGGCCCGGGGGCGCCCACCGACGACCGTCCGGGACAACTCGGTCTGTTCACCCCCGACGACGAAGTGGTCCTCGAGTTGTTGCGCGACCTGGACCTCGATCGCTTGACTCCACTCGCGGCACTCAACTTGCTGGCGAGTCTCAAAGAGCGCCTGTAGAGGCTGTCTAGAGGCGGCACCGCAGAAGGTCGTGCAAGGTTTCAGACCGGTTTTGCGTCTCTTCAACAGAGAGGCCGACAACGGGTCGGCCTGCGGTCCGAACGCCCTGGGGCGCCCGGCCGCGTGATATGTTGCACGGTCTTCTGAGCAGTCCACAGCCCGAAGCACCCCAGCCCTCACCTAGAGCGAGGACCTTTCGCGAGGACAGGGTGCACCAGCCGTCCGGTTCGACATCGATGGCCGGCGGGGAGCGAGTGGGCGGCCGCAGACCCACACGAGAGAGTTAGGTTTCACATGGTCAACAAAGTCATCCTCATCGGCAACCTCGGGCGCGACCCGGAGCTCCGTACCATTCCCAGCGGTCAGGCGGTGGCCAAGTTCAGCCTGGCGACCAATCGGCGGTGGAAAGACCGCGATGGCAACCGCCAGGACGAGACCGAGTGGCACAACATCGTCGTCTGGGGCCGTCAAGCCGAGATTGCCGGCCAGTACCTCAGCAAGGGGCGCAAGGTCTACATCGAGGGTCGGATCCAGACCCGGTCATGGGACGACAAGGAGACCGGTCAGAAGAAGTACATGACCGAGATCATCTGCGAGAACTTCCAGATGCTCGGCGGCCGCGACGACGGCGGCAGCTACGGCGGTGGCGGTGGCGACCGGCCCCAGCCTCCCGGGGGGAGCCACGATCAGGGCTTCGACGCAGGCGGCGCCGACGACGACATCCCGTTCTAGGAGTCTTCTGACCACGCCCCTTCCTGGAGCGGGGACCCGAGAGGCCGAACGGGTTGCACTGCGAGGGAAGGGGCGCGGTGCGCTCTCTTTCCTTCGCCGACGGGTGCCGTCTATGAGCCCGCCAGCATGCGAATCGGACTGGGGGAGAAGGAGAGCACGAAGATCGCGAGGGCGAAGAGGGCGATGGCGAGGCGGGCACGCCCGAGTGCAGGTCCCTGCCTCTCCAGCGGTGGATGGCGAAGCTTGAGAACCAGCGCGATCAGTGCCCACAGCCACCAGCCAGGCCAGGCCAGGAAGCCGCCCGCCACCAACGCCAGGAGCGTGCCGTAGGCGGCGATTCGGTGCAGCCGTGGTGACAGGGAGTAGAGAATATGTCCGCCGTCGAGTTGTCCGATCGGCAACAGGTTGAGGCAGGTCACCAACATGCCGACCCAGCCGGCGAGGGCGAGCGGGTGGAGCAGGACGCGGGCCGGGTCGAGGTCGGGACGTAGCCAGGTGACCAGAAGGTCCTGGCCCAGGGTGCGACCCGGCAACAGCCATGCCATGGAGTCCGCCGGTGCACCCAGTAGCGGGCTCGATTTCGCGATGCCGATCGCCAGAATGGGGACCAGGACGACGAAGCCCGCGATCGGCCCCGAAACTCCTACATCGAACAAGCTGGTGCGGCTGGGAATCTGTGACCGTACGCGGATGAAGGCTCCGAACGTCCCGAGGCCTAGTGGTGCCGGTAGGAAGCGGGGGATGCTTGCGGCGATGCCATGGCGACGGCACGCCAGCCAATGACCAGCCTCATGGGCACCGAGGATCGCGATCACGCCGAGAGCGAAGGTGAGTCCGAAGGAGCGCGCCGCCGGGTCCTGGAGGAGACGACGAACCGCAGTCGGACCGAGCCACAATGGGTCGTCATCGTCGACCAGGCCGTCCGACCACGCCGGCGCCAATGTCGTCATCGTCAGCAGAGTGGCGACCACCAAGAGGGCGCCGATGAAGACCTCGCGCCTCTCTGACGCCGGTCGATTCCTCGGCTGCGCCGGTCGAGGGCTTTCGGGGGACGGACCATCGGGACGCATGCCCCCGAGTCCGAAACTTCCAGAACCGTCGACGCTCGCGCGGCGTCCCGACGGCGGCCGAGACTGGATCAGATGTCCCTCAGGTCCTTCCCAGGTTTGAAGCGCACAGTCTTGCCGGGTGCGATCTCGACCTCGACACCGGTCTTGGGGTTGCGACCAACACCCTTCTTGCGATCGCGTACCTGAAAGACACCGAAGCCGCGCAGTTCGATGCGCTTACCCTCGGAGAGTGCGTTCTTCATGGCGTCGAGGATGGTGTCGACGGCGACGGCCGCTTTCACCCGCGAGACATCTGAGGTCTCGGCGATCTTGTTGACGATGTCGGCTTTGATCATTCAGGAACTCCAGGAAAGGGGAAGCAGAATAGCAACGGCAGGGACCTCTGTCAATTCAGACAGCGTCATGTAAGCCACACGAAACAAAGGATTTAGCGAGCCGAAGCAGAAGTCGCAGGCGAGCCTCGCTCGGCGAGTTTCAGAGCGTTCAGAACCAGTCGAGCGGTGCCCGCTCAACTGGCGACGTTGGCCTCGCGCTTCTTCGAGCGCATGATACAAGCCGCCAGCGCACGGCCTACTGCGTCGGCAACGGTCTTTTGTTCTTCGAGCTCATTGGCTCGTGTCGATCGCCCGTTCAGGTCCGAGAACAGGACGGCAACGACGCGTTCGCCGACGCGAACGGGGAGGGCGTAGCAGCTCTCGGCCAGGGGCGCATTCCAGCACGCCATCAGGCGGATGTTCGCGTCCATCGGAGGTAGCGGTCCAAAGAAGAAGTCCGACCCGAGTTTGACGTTGAGGAAAACGGATGGTTCGGCGGGAGATGTTCGCCATTCGCGCAGGCTCTCGAGATCGAGATCGGTACCGCTTCCCGCCAGGCCTCGGAAGCAGCCGTCGGGTGTCGCCAGCAGCATCGCGACGCGCCGATAACGAGTTCCAAGGTAGGCGACCGCTTGTTGGGCGATCTGTTCGCGACCTGGAGCGGTAACGATCTTGTCGAGGAACTCGTCGAGGGTTGCCGCCACCGCCAGGGGAGCGGTGGTCACTGGCTCCTCTGAGTCCGGCAGGCAGTCGGGATCGAGCGCCGGGAAACTGTTGGTCTCGCGGGTTGTCGCGTGCGCTGCTTCGATCTCGTGGACGTCGGGGTCATCGCCCGCCGGGCTTGGTCGGGTCGTCACGCCGAGCGCGCTGGCGGCGGGCGGCAGTTCGAGGCGCGCTGATCCCTCGAGCGACTCCATCGGCTCGATCTCGTCATCTGGTACTTCGAAGCTCGTCCCGTCGAGCCCCAGATCGAGACCGCTCAGGTCGAGCGGGCGGGTCGTGACCTGAGGAAGGTCAGGATTCAGCGTCACCGCGGTTGGGTCCTCCTCCTGAAGGCGGTCGAAGAGTCGCCGGAAGCGCTGCGTCGTCTGTCGCTGGTAGTAGCGCTCGAGTGCGATCTCGATACGGTGCTCGTTGGCGACGTGTGGCCGGATCCCGTGACCGCAGGCAAAGGTGATCTCGTCGATGGCCAGCAGATCCTTGACATCGAGCATCGCGACCCAGAGCTCGCCACCCAGTAGCCTGTACGGCACCGCGCGACAACGCACGGCCGTCTTGCGGTCGAGCACCGACAAGATCTGGCGCGGAACGTTCTGGAGATCGAGCGGTTTGACCGCGTCGGTGCCCAGCTGTTTGGCCAGCGCCTGGTTGAGCAGCTGCTCGTTGAGGGCGTCGACCTCCAGGAGACAGGTCCCGAGGCGCCCGCCGAGCACACTCTGAGCCTGAAGCGCCCTTTGCAGGTCCGTTTCGCTGATCCATCCCAGTTCGAGGAGGAGCTGTCCAAGGCGTTTCACGGGGATCTTGGGGAGGAGTGGCCTTTGGCGTTCTTTGGGTGAGGACTCGCTAGCGTCGTTCGAGCGTTGCGATTCCAGAGAGCAGGGGAGGGGCGGTGTCATCGGGCTGGCAGAGGCCTGAATGCCGCTGGAAACTCGCAATTATAGTGTTCAGTTGACGGCCAGACAATCTCAGCGAGGTGCGCGAGCCTTGTAAAGCTCGTCGCCCGGTTGATACTGTTCGCCTCCTATGCGTGTGGTTTCGCCCACTCTGAGCGCCCTCAGAGCGCCCCTCCCGCCTGCCCTCTGCGCCCTTTTGATCGCGCTGTGCCTGGTGCTTTCGGCCACCGGCCTCCTGGTTGCTCCGGCGCGAGCCGCAGAGGACGCCCCGGCAGGCCGGCAGGAGGCGGCATTCCAGTTCGCCACTGCCCGTGAGGCAGCCGCCGTCGGCAAGACGGGGGAGGCGCTGGCGGCGTTCGAACGGGCGCTCGAGCTCGATCCCGAGGCCCCCTATCTGCGGGTCGAGTACGCCGATCTGCTGTTCCGGCTGCGACGGTTGCCTGAGGCTGCGGAGCAGATCGAGGCGGCCCGTGCGCTCGGTGGCCCCAACGACTTCGACGTGCTGTCGCTCTACGGTCAGATTCACTTCGCCTGGGCCTCGTCAGAACCAGCGGCGGGCGAGAAGGCACTCGAGGCCTTCGAGCGCTTGCGACGCGAACGCCCTGAAGACATCTCGGCGATGCTCAGTCTTGCCCAGTTGCAAAGTGGCATGGGACGACCCGACGCGGCGATCGAGGTGGTCCGAGAACTGGTCAGTTACCACCCGGCGAACCGCCAGCTGAGCCGGCTGCTGGTGCAGGCCCTGCAGGAAGCAGGCCGCAATGAAGAGGCTGAAGCGGTGCTGGCCGACATCCTACGTCTCGACGACGAGGCTCTCGAAAGTCGACTCGAGTTGGCGCGTCTACAGAGTGAACGCGGCAACCACAGTGCCGCCATCGACGCCCTGTCCTCGGCTGGTCCCGAGATCCGCAACGACGCCCGCCTCAGAAGCCAACTGGCCGAGGAGCACTTTCGGCGTGCACTGGCACCTGGAATCGTCAACCAACAGCGCCAGAGTGACCTGGTCGACTCCGAGCGCATACTCGATGCGCTCTTGACGGACCACCCGGATTCGCTGCACGCCCGTTTCCTGCGTGCCCGGGTGCGCGGCCAGACGGGTCGCTTCGCCGAAGCGGTCGACGACCTCGAAGTGGTGCATGAAGGCGCGCCACTCGATCCCACAACAGTCGGTCTCCTGGCGCGCTACCTCGAGGAAGCGGGCCGTCAGGACGAGGCGGCGGAGCTCCTCCAGGGAGTCGCCCAGGACATTGCGATGACCCGCGAGGGCGCCGCCGCACCGCGCGCGGGCGCCGACGACCTGCGCGAGCAGCTGCTCGGACTCGAAGCGCGGCGGGGGGGCTGGGAGAGCGTCGCGCGGCTGTCTCGCGAACTCCTCGAAAACCGCGAGCCGGGAGTCGAGAGACTGGCGCTCCTCGAGTTGCACCTGGATGCGCTGGTGAGACTGGGCGAGGGTAGGAAGGCACTCGACGCGATTGCCCGCGAGGAGAAGCGTAGTCAGTCCAACGTAACGCTCTTGCTGCTACGCGCCCAGGTGCAGAAAGACATGGACCGACCGAGCAAGGCCGTACGCACGCTCGAAGACCCGCTTTTTGATCAACCACTCGAGCGTCCGGTGCTTCTTCGGCGTGCCGACCTGCTTTGGGACCTCGGCCAGGAGGATCTGGCACGCAGTTCACTGCTCGAGCAGGCCAAGATCGGATCACTCGACGAGACCTTTGCTGCAGGCCAGTTCTTGTCGCTCAAGGAGGAGTATTCCGCGGCGACACCGTTGCTCATCCAGGCGGCTGAAGGAACACCGGAAGACGAGACCTTCGCCCATACGGAGCGCTGGTTCTGGCTTGGCCAGGCACACGAGCGGTTGGGGCGCCATGACGAGGCCGCGCGAGCCTTCGAGAAGGTCCTGGCGCTCGAACCACAGCACGCCCCGGCACTCAACTATCTCGGCTACATGTGGGCCGACCTGGGCATCAATCTCGAGCGTGCCGTGGAACTGATCCGTCAGGCGGTGGCCCAGCAACCCGACAACGGCGCCTACGTCGACTCCCTCGGCTGGGCGCAGTTTCGTCTTGGCGAGCTCGAGACTGCGCGCGATACCCTCGAGCGCGCGGTGGAACTGGTCGGAAGCGACGCGACGGTGCTCGAGCACCTCGGAGACGTCTACGTGGCGCTCGGCGAGCTCGATCGAGCGCGCGAGATGTACCAGCAGGCACTCGAGATCAACGACGACGAGAACGTCGAGACGGTGCGCGAGAAGCTCTCTCGCATCGATCGCGATCCACCGCAGTAAGAAGCGCCTCGGTGCTCGAGCCAGCACGTTGGTGGTGCGACTTCCTGCCGCGGCAAACGGGGATAGCGCTCGGAGTGGTCACAATCCTCTCTGGCGGTCTCTTTCTTGGCTGTGCCGGCAGTCGGGGAGTCGGCGTGCCCACGGCCGGTCTCAGTGCGGATCCGCCGGAGGCGTCGGCCGCTGACACCGTCTTTCTCCTTCCGGCGGCCTGGAGTTCTACCCAGGCGATTTTCCGGCTGCGCTACTCCGGCCCAGCAGGAAGTGCGACCCCACGTCTCGTCGTGCGTATTGAAGAGCCCGGTCGATTCCGGTTCGATGCCACCGAATTGGGTCGCAAGATCTGGAGTCTCGAGGTCTATGAGGGGGGAGCGCTTTCGCTCGATCATCGCAACCGGACCTGGTGTTTGTGGCGGGGCGCAGTCGACCTGGGAGTGGTGCCTCTAGGACCGATTGCACCGGTCTCCTTGCCGCTCCTGTTGGCCGGTCGATTGCCGGTCGCGGCGGCGCGCGATGTGCGTTCCGGCGACGGGCAGTTGCACTTCGTCGACTCCCGTGACCGCTCCTGGGACGTTCTGCTCGATGCAGCCGGCGAGCCGGTGTCATGGATGGTGCGTGAGGCTGGAGAGCCCGCCTTCTGGTTCCGTGCTCTCGGGCCGAGTGGAGGCGTTCTATCGGCCGCCGAAGGCCTGCAACTCGAATGGCACCGCAGGATGCGCGAGGCGCTCGAGGTCGCTCTCGAAGATTCTCCTCGACCACCGACCGGTTGGTCGGAAAACTGCGAAGTCATTAGCGCAGATGCCTGAAACTCAATAGCGATCTGTAAACGGGGCGATGAAATGAAAACGCCCATCATTGGATCCCATCATTGGATATGATGGAGAAGTAGTCGCCAGCTACGAGCTTGATTGCCTCACGTTCTGATCCCGGGAGTTCGGATCCAGGAAGTTCCGATTCCGGAGGAGATCAGTTCAACCGACCGTTCGAACCCTCCCGACCGACCCGCCCTGGGAGGGGCGCGTCAACAACGGGGCGAGCGGTTGGGGCGGAAGCCGGAAGGTGGCTACATTGGAGATCACTGAGGTGCGCGTTCAGCCGGTTCGGGAGGCGAGGCTGCGAGCCTTCGTCTCCGTGGTACTCGATGGCTGCTTCATGGTCCATGACATCAAAGTGATTCGGGGCTACGAAGGTCTCTTTGTGAGCATGCCGAGCCGTCGGCAGCGCAACGGCGAGTTCAGGGACATCGCACACCCCCTCAACCAGGAAACGCGCGACTGGCTCGAGAACCGGGTACTCGACGCCTACCTGGCAACGGTGCCCGATGAAGCGCTCGAGAACCTCGACGAAGCTGGCCAGAACGTCGACTGCGAGGCGGAGCCATCGGCCAGCGAGGAGCGGTCCATCGAGGCTTCGAAGGGGCTTTGAAGCGGTGGGTTTGAGCGAGTACTTGTTGTAGACTGCCGGCGGTCCCGGACAGGTTCCTGCTGCGCAGTCGGCCCACCCTACTTCAGGGTGAACTGGTGGGACGTGAAGATTCGGCCTGTGTGACCACTGGGGCGTCGCCAAGTGGTAAGGCACCGGACTTTGGATCCGGCATTCGGGGGTTCGAATCCTCCCGCCCCAACCAGACGTCTCTTGTCGGCCTCGCTCACGTTCTCCGAAAACTATCTCCGCGCGAAACATGTACAGCGAGCTCAAGGTCTTTGGCGGTCGTGCGCATCCGGCCCTGACGCAGGAAATCTGCGACTACCTGGAATTGCCCTGCGGCAAGGTCACTGCCTTCGACTTTTCGGATGGCGAAACGTTCTGTCAGATCGAGGAGAACGTTCGCGGCTCGGACGTGTTCATCGTCCAACCGACTTGTACGCCGGTCAACGACAACCTGGTCGAGCTGTTGATCATGCTCGACGCGTTCAAGCGCTCGTCGGCGTCGAGGGTGACAGCGGTCATGCCCTACTACGGCTACGCGCGCCAGGACAAGAAGGACAAGCCACGCGTCCCGATCACCGCCAAACTGATCGCTGACCTGCTCTCGGCGGCCGGCGCGGACCGCCTGCTCACCATGGATGTTCACGCGGCACAGATCTCCGGCTACTTCGACATTCCAGTCGATCACCTCTTTGCTGCCCCGGTGCTGCTCGACAAGGTTCGCGAGCTCGAGATCCCCGACCTGACCATCGTGTCGCCCGACGCCGGTGGCGTCGCGCGCGCTCGCGCGATCGCCAAGCGGTTGGACTGTGACCTGGCGATCGTCGACAAACGGCGGGTAGCCGCCAACCAGGCAGAAGTGATGAATGTCATCGGTGACGTCGAGGGTCGCAGCACCCTGATCATTGATGACATCATCGACACCGGCGGGACCCTGGTCAACACCGTCGAAGCCCTGCACGAGGGCGGTGCCCGGCGGGTCTACGCGGCCGGTGTGCACGGCGTGCTCTCCGGGCCCGCTCTCCAGCGCATCAACGAGAGCCGGCTGGAAAGCGTTCTGATCAGCAACACGACACCCCTGGACGACAAACTGGCGGCCTGCGAGAAGCTGGTGCCAATGTCGGTCGCTCGCCTGCTGGGTGAGGCGATCCGAAGGATTCACGACAACAGTTCGGTGACCTCTCTGTTCGTATAGCCTCTCTGTTCGCGTAGAACGAGGCTCGTATCGAACGAGGCACCGTGACCGGCGCTCCGCCAGATGGGCGCCATGAGGAACCGATCGATGAGCGAAGAAACGACACTCCTGGTTGAGAACCGGGAAGAGAAGGGCAAGAACACCAACCGTCGGCTGCGCGCCACGGGGCACGTCCCCGCGGTGGTCTACGGGGGTGATCGCGATGCGGTCGCCATCAAGGTGTCCAACCGCGCGGTCCAGAAGCTCCTACGCGAGTCAGGCGACAACGCCGTCTTCTTGCTGCAGCTCGAAGGAACCGACCAGAAGCGCCACACCATGGTTCACGAGATCCAGTACGACGCGCTCACCGGCGGTCTCGTGCATATCGACTTTCTGCGGATCAATATGGACGAGAAGGTCCGGGTGTCGGTGCCAGTCGAGATCGTCGGCACGGCCATCGGCGTCAAGAACGAGGGCGGCGTTCTCGACCACGTCCTGCGCGAAGTCGAGATCGAGTGCCTGCCGGGCGACATTCCATCGAGTCTCGAGCTCGACGTGTCCGAGCTGCACATCAACGAGCATCTCGAGGCAAAGGACATCGATCTGGCCGGCAAGCTGGAGCTGCTCGAGGAACCGTCACGTGTCATCGTTTCGATCGCGGTTCCCAAGCGTCCGACTCTCGACGAGGAAGAGGCAGCCGCTGCCGAGGAGGAGCTGCTCGAGACCGAGGAAGCCGAGCCCGAGGTTGTCGGCAAGGGCAAGGACGACGAAGAAGAAGCGTGACTGGGGCCCGCGGGTCGTCCTGGTGCTGCCCCGCCGGTTGAGTGCGGCGCGTAGACCATGACTGAGAAGCAGCATGAGAACGCGCGGGTCAGCGAGAAGCCCGGTGATGAGGCCCCAGGACTGGCCGGCGATGAAGCCTCCAAGGCCTCTTTGCCGTGGCTGGTTCTCGGCCTCGGTAATCCGGGGCTGGAGTATCGGGAGACCCGTCACAACCTGGGGTTCATGGTGGTGGAGGAGCTCGCGCGCCGCGACAATGTGGAACTGATCTCCGGCCCCTGTTCGACCTTCTTTGCCTCGACCGCGTCCTTCGATCTTGCCCAACCGCAGGTCTACATGAACCGCAGTGGCCTCTCGCTGCGCTGCCTGGTGGAGCGCTCGGCTTATCCGGTCGATCAGGTTCTGGTCGTCTACGATGATGTTTCACTGCCCTTGGGAACGCTCAGACTGCGTGGTCGTGGTGGTCCGGGCGGTCATCGCGGCATGGAATCGGTGATCGAGAATCTGCGAACGTCCGACGTTGCCCGCCTTCGTCTGGGCATTGCCCCCGAAGAGGGTGCGCGCGACGAGGGGAGCGGAGGCTTTAGAGGTGGGGGTAGAGACTCGGGCACAGACCTGGCAGAATTCGTCCTGCAACCCTTCGAGGAAGATGAGTGGACCGCCGTCGCTGCCCTGGTGCAGAAGGCAGCGGACGCCAGCCAGAGCTGGAGGTCGGAAGGCGTCCAGGTCGCGATGAATCGCTGGAACGGCTGAGCAGGGGTGGTGCTCTAGAGAGTTTGGCTCAGAGCTTCGGACTGGGCTGGCGCCGGGGGCTCGCGCCCGGCTGCTGCCAGAGGTTTGGCGGACTGAATCTCGGTAGCGCATGGCCCGAGCGGTCACCATCGCATGTTTTGAAACGAGAGCAATAAGAAATCACAGGTGAGGGAGTGTGCGGCCGGTGAGGCCGTGTCTCAGGATCTCGCCGGGAGGAAGAATTTTGGATCAACAAACACTTCTCTGGGCCTTGCCCGGCGCCGGTGCGCTGGCGCTGGCCTATGCAATGTTCCGCAGCTCGTGGATCAACCGTCAGGACGCCGGCACCGACGAGATGAAGGCCATCGCCGGCCACATCCGCGATGGCGCGATGGCGTTCCTACGCCGGGAGTACACCATTCTGGCGGTGTTCGTCGTCGTGGTGTCGCTGATCCTGGCGTTCGCCAACCGTTCGGGCCCCGAGAGTCATCCGCTGCTCGGGCTCTCGGTTCTGGTCGGTGCCTTTTGTTCGGCACTCGCCGGCTTCATCGGCATGCGCGTCGCGACGGCTGCCAACGTGCGCACTGCCGCCGCGGCGCGTACCAGTCTTCCGGCGGCCCTGGCGGTTGCCTTCTCGGGTGGTGCGGTCATGGGTTTCTCGGTCGTCGGCCTCGGTCTCCTCGGTTTGTCGGTGCTTCTGATCGTCTACGGCCAGATCTTCGGTCTCGCCGACCAGGCGTCTCTTCAGCGCACGATCACCGTTCTGACCGGCTTCTCGTTTGGTGCCAGCTCGATCGCGCTGTTCGCACGCGTTGGTGGCGGTATCTACACCAAAGCCGCAGATGTTGGTGCCGATCTGGTCGGCAAGGTCGAAGCGGGTATCCCTGAGGATGACCCACGCAACCCCGCCACGATTGCCGACAACGTCGGTGACAACGTCGGCGACGTTGCGGGCATGGGTGCCGACCTCTTCGAGTCCTACGTCGGTGCGATCGTCGGTACCCTGGTGCTCGGCGTCAACGCCACTCTGATCGCCGCGGGCGGGGTGGCCGGTGACGCCTACACGCCGGAGCTGGTGCTCCTGCCCCTGGTGATCGCGGCTTGCGGCATTCTCGTTTCGTTGTTGGCGACCCTCGTGGTGCGCACCAAGGAAGGCGGCAACCCGGGGAGCGCGCTACACCTTGGCACCTTCAGCGCCGCCGGCGTCATGCTGGTCGTCATCTATCTGCTGGCGAACCGTGTCCTCACTAGCGAGTACCTGATCGACGGCAAGGCCTTCGACGGCATGGGGGTCTTCTGGGCGACAGTCGCTGGCCTCGCTGCCGGTGTCGCCATCGGCATGTTGACCGAGTACTACACCTCAGATCACCGCGCGCCCGCCAGGAGCATCGCAAAAGACAGCGAGACCGGCGCGGCAACTACGATCATCGGTGGCCTGGCGGTCGGCATGCAGTCGACGGCGCTGCCGGTTGTCGTTCTGGTGGCGGCGATTCTGATCGCGCATGAGCAGGCCGGTCTGTACGGCATCGCCATCGCCGCGCTCGGCATGCTTTCGACCACCGGCATTCAACTGGCCGTCGATGCCTACGGCCCGGTCGCAGACAACGCCGGCGGCATCGCCGAAATGAGCCACCTGGGCTCCGAGGTGCGTGCCCGCACCGATCAGCTCGACGCGGTCGGTAACACGACGGCCGCCATCGGCAAAGGCTTTGCGATCGGATCGGCGGCGCTCACCGCGCTGGCGCTGTTTGCCGCCTTCAAGACGACCGTTGGCTTGACGGCAATCGATATCGGCAACCCGCGGGTGATGGCGGGGCTCTTCATCGGTGCGATGATGCCCTTCCTGTTCTCATCGATGGCGATGCGTGCCGTAGGTCGTGCCGCGTTTGCCATGATCAACGAGGTCCGTCGCCAGTTCCGCGATATTCCCGGGCTGCTGGAAGGGAAGGCTGAGGCCGAGTACGCCAAGTGTGTCGAGATCTCGACTGCCGCGGCGATCAAGGAAATGGTCGCTCCCGGTCTCCTGGCGGTCATCGTGCCAGTTGCCGTCGGGTTCTGGGACGTGCGCGCGCTGGCCGGCGTGCTCGCCGGTGTCACCACCGCGGGCGTGATGATGGCGATCTTCATGTCGAATGCCGGCGGTGCCTGGGACAACGCCAAGAAGTACATCGAAGGCGGTGCCCACGGTGGCAAGGGCTCCGAGGCTCACAAGGCCGCGGTCGTCGGCGATACCGTCGGCGACCCCTTCAAGGACACCGCGGGGCCGAGCATCAACATCCTCATCAAGCTGATGACGGTGGTCTCACTGGTCCTCGCACCCCTCCTGGCGCTCTAGCGCAGCAGGTCTGGAGGCCGTCCCTCGAGCGGGGCGGCCTTCCGTGCCGTGGGTCTTCGGTTGTGGCAAACCGCCGACGACTTGTCGTAGACTCTTCTGGTTTGCCGCCTGCCAGGTCTGGCCTGAATTGAAATCGGGATTCCTGAAAGGACCCTCTACCTATCGAGCGGTCTTGGGCGGTTGTTCGCTTGCCTCGGAGCGAGGTAGCGGACGGCGAGCGGAGGGGCAGTCGCCCTGCGGGACGGTCGATCAGCAAGACCGCGCTCTCTCCCGAGGGGTCGCAACGCCAGGGACCACGCTCGGGGCAGACTCAACATTCCTCCGCACCGATCGATGGAACCAGGACACCCAACTCCGGAGCTCCCGAACGCCAAGCAACGCACCATGCGTCGAGCTCGGAGCAGGAACGTTAGAAGGAAGAAACTGTGAGGACTTACGAACTCGTTTTTGTCGCCGACCCGCGGCTCTCCGATGAGGAGGCCGTCGAGCTCGCCGACACCTACAAGGCCCAGATCGAAGCGGACAAGAAGTCCCGGGTCACCAAAGAAGAGAGCTGGGGGCGCAAGAAGCTCGCCTACCCGATCAACAAGCTGACCGAAGGTCGCTACCACCTCTACTACATCGATGCGCCGGGAGACAACGGTCTCGCCGAAGTCGAGCAACGCCTGCGCCAGAACGACAAGGTGCTTCGTCACCTGGTCGTGCGCACCGACCTCGACCTGAAGCGTGCGGCCGCCAAGGGTAAACCGCCACGTGAACCACAAGAGGGCGACGAGCCCGAGAAGAAGTCCGCCTGAGGCGGCTCAGGAGAACTGAACCATGGCAAGACGCCGTACATTCTTTCGCCGCCGCAAGGTCTGCAAGTTCTGTGTCGATGGGCTCGAGTACGTCGACTACAAAGACATCGCGCTGCTCAAGCAGTACACGCCGGAGCGGGCCAAGATCCTGCCGCGCCGCATTTCGGGTACCTGCTCGCGTCATCAGCGACTGCTGGCATCGGCGATCCACCGGGCGCGTCAACTGGCACTGCTTCCCTTCGTTTCGGACTGAGAAACGCCTCGAGTCCTTTTCGCGAAATGGCGCCCGGAACGGCGCGTCGCAACCAAAGCAACTCCGACAGAGATTTCGCCGCGCCTCGAGCGTCCCCACGGACCGCGCGGCTCAGGTAGGGAACCATGGAAGTCATTCTGCTCACCGATATTCGCAGCCAGGGTCGTCGTGGCGAAGTCATCAACGTCAAACCAGGCTACGCCCGTAACTACCTCATGCCGAAGGGCATGGCCTTGCCTGCCACGAAAGGCAACCGGCACTGGTTCGAGGAACAGCGCACGAAGATCGAAGCGCGCCTCAATCAGGAACGGGACGCCGCTGCTCTGGCCGGCGCCGAGATCCAGGGCACGGTCATTGAGATCGCCAAGCGTGCCGGCGAGACCGAGACGCTCTACGGTTCGGTCACCCCCTACGAGATCATGGAGGCGCTGGCAGAGCGTGGCATCAAAGTGTCGCGTTCTCAGCTCGACCTCGCGGGCGGCATCAAGACCCTCGGCGAGCACCCGGTTGGTGTCGATCTTCACACCGAGGTCACCGCCGAGATCATCGTTCGAGTGATTCCGGCAAGCGGCTAAGGCGAGCGGTGGAAGACCGGTCTCCTGCGGCCACCGGCGCACCACCGACCGGTGCCCCGGCGGGCCGTTCTGTCGAGGACTTTCTCGGCGAGCCGACACGTCGTTTCGAAGATTGGCGCTGGCTTTTCGAACAGGACGAGAGCTTTCCGATCCGCAGCCACCGGGGGCTCTTCGGTTCGCTGGTGGTGGCCTGGAAGCGCATGCTGCGGCCGTTGGTCGTCACTCCTCAGCGTGACCTGTGGGAGCGTCAGCGGATCTTCAATCTGATCGCGCTCGAGCATCTCGAGCGGCAAGCGCAGCGGCTCGACCACCGCGAAGCGCTTCTCGAAAAGGGCCTCGCCGAAATCATGCGGCACACCGACGCGCTGTACTCGCGAGTCGATCAGAAGCTCGACGCCCTGAGGCGCGAGTCGAGCGACCACTCTGCGCGTCTGCGGGCCGCTCTTGCATTGGTTGAGGCGGGTGAAGTCGATGCTGCCGGCGCGCTCCGGCGGGCGGAGGACGAAACCGACTATCGGCAGCTCGAAGAGCGGTACCGCGGCAGTCGCGAGGTCATCGAAGCGCGGGTCAGAACGCACCTGGACCGGCTCGCCGGATGCACACGGGTTCTCGACCTCGGCTGCGGCCGAGGAGAGGCCCTGGCTGTCCTCGCCGCCGCTGGCAAGGATGCGCTGGGGGTCGACAGCAGTGAGGAAATGGTGCGCGCATGTCGGGCCGAGGGGCTCGAGGCCGAGGTCTCGGATCTCTTCGAGTACCTCTCTGGGCAAGAGGCCGAGAGCTTCGATGCCGTGGTGTCGTTTCATGTCATCGAGCATTTGCCGACCGATCGGCTCGATGGGTTGCTGCGCCTCGCCTGGAGGGTGCTCCGGCCCGGCGGGGTCTTGCTGCTCGAGACGCCAAGCCCCCTCAGTCTGGTGGCTGGGGCGCGCAACTTCTGGCTCGACCCGACCCACATTCGTCCAGTGCATCCCCAGTGGTTGGCTTTTGCCTACGAGCGCGCCGGCTTCGATGACATCGAGCGCATCGACTGCAACCCGTTCGCGGACGGCGATCGACTACCCGAGCTCGGCCGACGAGAAGATGGCGAGCTCGACGAGCACAGTCAGAGGATCCTCGATCGGCTTGGTCGCCTGCGGGATCGGCTCGACGATCTGCTCTTCGGTGCCCAGGACTACGCGCTCTTCGGCCGCCGGGGCGGGAGTTCTTCAGGAAGCCCCTAGGAACCTGCCCGGGCTTCGCGTTCTTCTTCGACCAGGCTCCAGTCTTCAATGTCCTCTGGCATGTGCTCACCCTCTTTGGCCAGGCCATAGAAGGGGCGCTGCTGGTACCAGGGCAGGCCGAGGATCTGAAGCCAACGGGCTTCGTACTGGATCGTCGGTTCGGTGCCGGCGATGAACGCCTCCTCGACTGCGTTGGGCGAGGCCTCCGTCGCCAAGAGGCCGGTGTCGTGATCGACCCAGCGCTTGGTGATCTTGCCCGGGACCACGAAGCGCTCGCCGCGGGTGATCCAGCCCTCTTCGATGCCGCGTTCGAAGATCGCCTTCCAGATCGGTAGCGCCGCAGCAGCGCCGGTCATGTTGCGCCCGATCGAGCGCTTCTTGTCGTAGCCGACCCAGACCACCAGGGTGTAGGACGGCGAGAAGCCGGCGAACCAGGCGTCGGTGTAGCCGTCGGTGGTGCCGGTCTTGCCGGCGAGGTCGAGGTCGAGGCCGGCAACCAGCCGCCCGGTCCCTCGATCGATGACGCCTTCGAGCATGCTGGTCAGAACGTAGGCGACCTCGGGCTCCATTGCCTGACTGGCACGTGGCGAGTGCTGCTCGAGGAGGCGGCCGGACTGGGTGGCGACCGACTCGATCAGGTAGGGCTCGACGTAGAAGCCCTGATTGGCAATCGAGGCGTAGGCACCGGCGAGCTCGAGTGGCGACAGCTCGATCACCCCGAGCGCCAGGCTGGCGTAGGGCTGGAGCTCGGTGCTGATGCCGGCGCGCTTTGAGAAATCGATCACCCGGTCGGCCCCGATCATTTCCTGGATCTTGACCGCCGTGACGTTGGCTGACTTCTCGAGCGCCTTGCGCAGGGTCAGGATGCCGTGGTAGGTGCGGTAGAAGTTTCGCGGACTGTAGTTCGGTGTGCCATCTGCGCCAGCGAACACCACCGGGGCGTCGAACAGCGTGTCGGCGGCGGTGTAGCCGTTCTCGAGCGCGGCGCCGTAGACGAAGGGCTTGTAGGCCGAGCCCACCTGACGACGCGCCTGTGAAGCGCGGTTGAACTCGTTGCGCTCGAAGCTCCAGCCGCCAACCATCGCGCGCACTGCTCCGGAAGACGACTCGAGCAGAACGCCAGCGGCCTCGAGCTCGGGTTCCTGGGTGAGGTTGATGGTCAGCTTGGCAGGATCGATCGAAAGAGCGGCGGCGGGATCGTTTTCGCCGGTGGATGCGTCCTCGGTGGCGGCCGTCGCCGAGGCTGGCTCGGGCGGCGGTCCGAACTCGAACCACGCGATGTCGCCCGGCGAAAGCACCCGGTCGGCGTTGGCCTGACGAGTCCACTTGTAGCCTGCGGACTCGAGGGTGTAGTGGTGGTCGCCTATGCGAACGGTCGCCGTCTTGCGGTCAGTCGCCAGCACCACGCCCTGGGCCCAGGTCCCGGGCAGGGGTTCGAGAGACGGCCAGCTCGTCAGCTCGTGATCGGCGGGCTCGATGCCGTCGGGGACCTGGTCTGGAGCGCCACGCCAGCCCTTCCTACGGTCCAGCGACAAGAGCCCGGCTCGCACGGCGTCTTCCATGGCCCGCTGGGCATCGGCGTGCAGGGTCGTTCGTACCTGCAGGCCGCGCTCGTAGAGGCTCTTTTCGCCAAAACGTTCGTAGAGGTAGCGCCGAACCTCCTCGGAGAAGTAGTCGCCCATCTGCGCTTTGGGGCGGAAGCGAACGACCTCGAGCGGTACCAGGACGGCAGCGTCGTGCTCCTCTTTGGTGACATAGCCCTCGGCGAGCATCTGGGCGATGACGCGGTCGCGGCGGGCACGGATGAGGTCGGGCTTCTGGCGCGGGCTCCAATGACTGGGGCGGGGCAGGATGGCGACCAGCGTCGCCGCCTCGGGCACCGTGAGGTCGCGGGCGTTCTTTCCGAAGTAGTCGCGCGAGGCGGCTTCGATCCCGTAGTTGCCGTCGCCCATGTTCATCAGGTTGGCGTAGAGCGTCAGAATCTGCTGTTTCGTGAACTTGTCTTCGAGCTCGGTCGCGAGCACCGCCTGGTTGATCTTGCGTCGCCAGGTTTTCTCAGGGCTCAAGAACAACTGCTTGGCGAGCTGCATGGTGATCGTCGAGGCGCCCTGTCCGCGGGTGCCGGTGATCATGTTGCTGAGCATGGCGCGCGGAATGCCCAGGACGTCGATCCCTCCGTGACTGTAGAAGTTCTTGTCTTCCATCGCCAGCAGGGCATCGATGAAGACCTGCGGAACCTCGCCGTCCCTGAGCATCACGCGGCGTTCGTGCGAGTGATAGGTGCGAATCTGCCGGCCCTGAGCGTCGTGCACGCGGGTGATCACCGCCGGGGCGAGATCAGAGATCGACTCCACATCTGGAATGTGAATCGAAGCCGCAACCAGGGCGCCGGTAATGCCACCCAGAACGAGCGCCAGGAGGGCGGGCACGACCCAGCGCCGCAGGATGCGCTGGCCGGTCGAGGGCGCGGTGGCGGCGCTGGCGCTGCCCGCATTGGGGTCGCGTCGCCTCCGGGGGCTGGTGGTGGTTTGGCGCTCGGGCCCAGGTCCGCCGGTCGACTCTCCGGAGCGGCGGTTGGTGCGCACGCGAATAGGCCCCGGTCCGGTGCTCTTCCCACGCTCTAGAGGTTGATCGCCGACGTTTGGTGCGCTCCCGGGGGAAGCGAGCCCATCCGAGGCCGACCCGTTCGAGGTCGGTTCGCGGGGGAGGTCGGCCGACTCGGCAGTCGCGCTCTGTCGCGGAGTTCGTGGTGTCGACGTCTGTGGCGTCGAGTCCTGTGGCATGGACTCCGGCGTCTCTTCTGGCGGGAGGCCCACGGGCGCGGGCGCTCGCTCGATCGATTCGCTCGCTCCGTTCGCCGCGCTCAGGTGGGTGGGGTCGGTGGCTGTCGCTTCCGCTGTGCGCTCGAGAGAACCGTCCTCTGAAGCGTCCCCTGGGTCGATTCGTTTGCCGTCTGGCGCATCGTTTTCCACCCACGAAGTATGCCACGCGGTCGACCTTCCTTGCCGAGGCTCGCCCGTCTTCGGGGGCGCGGGAATGTCCCCCCAACCGAGGTCCAGTGGCCGATAGAGTGCCGCCATGGATCGTCCAAGCGATGCCGAAATCCCCCCGATCCCAGAGCCCTTCACGCCGATTGGGCCGGAGCTTCCTGCGCCCGGCCCCAGCGGCTGTGGACTACCCATGCTGGTGGGTTGCGGCGTGCTCACCCTGGTTGCACTGGTGATGGCGGTTGTGGTGACGGTCAACGCACCGAGGTTGGTCGCCTGGGCCTTCGAGCAGTCACGGATCGTGGTCTTCGACGCTCTGCCCGAGGACATGCCGGCCGAGGAGCGGCGTGAGCTCGAGCGGGTGTGGGCAGAGACGGTGCGCGGCATGCAAGAGCAACGCATCCCTGCCGAGCGGTGGGCCGAGATCCAGTCCGCGATTCAGAGGGCGGTCGAACAGGCCCGCGACGACAAGCTCACGCGGGAAGACGCGGCACGACTGACCGCCGACCTGCAAGCGGTCCTCGAGAGTGCGAAGCCTTCGGTCAACGCTTCGCGCGGGTCACCGAGAGAAAGAAGGGGCGGCTCGCGTGGCTGAGCGTTTTCGCATCGTTTCGCCGCTCGAGCCGCAGGGCGACCAGCCCCAAGCGATTCGGGAGCTGAGCGAAGGTGTGCTGGCGGGTACCAACGAGCAGGTTCTGCTCGGGGTGACCGGCTCCGGCAAGACGTTTACCGCCGCCAAGCTGGTCGAAGCCGTCAACCGGCCGACCCTCGTGTTGTCGCACAACAAGACGCTCGCGGCGCAGCTCTACCAGGAGTTCAAGAGCTTCTTTCCCGAGAACGCGGTCGAGTACTTCGTCTCCTACTACGACTACTACCAGCCCGAAGCCTACGTTCCCCAGAGTGACACCTATATCGAGAAAGAAACCTCGATCAACGACGAGATCGATCGTTTGCGACTCCGGACGACGACTTCGCTCGCCGAGCGGCGCGACGTGCTGATCGTTGCCTCGGTGTCGTGCATCTACGGCCTCGGTTCGCCGGCGGCCTTCTATGGCATGTTGCACTTCTTCGAGGTAGGTCGCGATGAAGCGATGGAGAAGGCCCTCCGTCAGCTGATCGAGATGCAGTATGAGCGCACCCGGCTCGATCTCTTTCACGGCAGCTTTCGGGTGCGTGGAGACGTGCTGGAGATCCTGCCTGCGTACGACGACCGCGGAATCCGCATTGAGTACTTTGGCGACGAGATCGAGGCGATCTCGCGCTTCGACGTGTTGACGGGTTCGGTCGCCGAGCGCCTCCAGAAGGTGCCGATCTACCCGCGGCGTCACTACGTCACCCCTCAGGAGACGCTGCTACGGGCGATTCGCACGATCGAAGAAGAGCTGGCAGAACGTCTGGCCGAGCTGCACTCCGAAGACAAGCTGCTCGAGATGCAGCGCCTCGAGCAGCGCACGCGTTTCGATCTCGAGATGCTGCGCGAGACCGGCACTTGCCACGGCATCGAGAACTACTCGCGTCACCTCACCGGTCTCGCGCCGGGCCAGCCGCCGCCGACCTTGATCGACTACCTACCTGACGATTTCCTCCTCTTGATCGACGAGAGCCATCAGACGGTGCCCCAGGTACGCGGTATGTACAACGGTGATCGGGCGCGCAAGGAGGTCCTCGTTGAGTATGGCTTTCGCCTGCCGAGTGCGCTCGACAACCGGCCGCTGCGCTTCGAGGAATTTGAAGAACGCGTCGACCAGCGGCTCTACATCTCGGCCACTCCCGGCCCCTTCGAGCTCGATCGAACCGGCGGCGTGTTCGTCGAACAGGTCATCCGGCCGACAGGTCTGCTCGACCCGCCGATCGACGTGCGCCCCTCGCGCGGGCAGATCGACGACCTGGTGGACGAGATCCGACAGGTGACTGAGCGCGATGAGCGTGTCCTGGTGACGACCTTGACCAAGCGGATGGCCGAGGAGCTCACCCAGTACCTCACCGAGCTGGGCATCCGGGTGCGCTATCTACATAGCGACATCGTGACGCTCGAGCGGGTCGAGATCACCGCCGGTTTGCGACGTGGAGACTTCGACGTTCTGGTGGGGATCAACCTCCTGCGTGAAGGCTTGGACCTACCCGAAGTCTCGCTGGTGGCGATCATCGATGCCGACAAGGAAGGCTTTCTGCGCAGCGAGACCTCCCTGGTCCAGACCGTCGGGCGGGCGGCACGCAATCTCAATGGTCGAGTGATCTTCTACGCCGACAAAGTGACCGGTTCGATGCAGCATGCGATCGACGAAACGCGTCGTCGCCGCGAGAAGCAGACCGCCTACAACCAGGAGCACGGTATCGAGCCGGCGACGATTCTCAAGGAGATTCACAACCCGATGGTGCAGATGGCGAACCTCGACTACGCGGCGGACGCAGCGACGCCACTCGTCGAGCTGTCCGAGGCTTCCCACCTGCCGTTGCGCAAGCGCATCGAAGCGGTGGAGAAGGCCATGCGCGAAGCCTCACGCCGGCTCGAGTTCGAACAGGCCGCCGTCTACCGTGACCAGCTCAAGCGGCTCAACGAACAGAAGGTGATCTGAGGGCCGCACTCGGCTGCGACAGTCGGCTAACCTCTGTCCATGGACAGAGCGGTCACCGAACGGATTCGCGGGCTGCCTGACTCGCCCGGCATCTACATCTTTCTGTCCGAGGATCAGTCGCCGCTCTACATTGGCAAGGCCGGGTCGCTCAGAAAACGCGCCGCGGCCTACCTCAAGCCACAGCCCGATGCTCGGCTGCAGGCGATGGTGCGCGAGGCCCACGCTCTCGACTTCGTGGTCACCGACTCGGAAGCCGAGGCGCTGTTGCTCGAGAACAACTGGATCAAGCATCGCAAGCCGCGTTACAACATTCGACTGCGCGACGACAAGACCTACCCCTACCTCAAGCTCACCCTCGGTGAGCCCTGGCCCCGGCTGGTGTTTACGCGGCGCATCATCGACGACGGTTCGGAGTACTACGGTCCCTACCTTCCGGCTGGGCGGGCGCGCAAGGCAATCAAGCTGACCCAGAAGTTGTTTGGTATCCGGGTATGTCGCATCGAGATCGACGGTCAACTGCCGCGCCCGTGCCTCTACTGGGACATGCAGCGTTGTCTGGGACCCTGCGTCGACGGTTTGACCGATCACGAGAGCTACTTGGAGGGAGTCGAGCGGGCTCGCTCCTTTCTTTCCGGACGCACCCAGAACCTGGTGGCGGAGCTCAAGGGGCAGATGCGTGCGGCGGCGGATACCCTCGAGTTCGAGGCCGCGGCACAGGTTCGCGACCTGATCGCCGAGATCGGAACCCTCGAGGAGCGCCAGAAACTCTCTGAGAGTCGCGGGGATGACGTCGACACCTACGGTGTGCATGTGCAGGGTGACCACGCAGCGGTGGTCATCCTGGTGATGCGCGCTGGGCAGGTGCTCGATCGGCGCGAGCTGTTCTGGGAGGGCGAGGGCAACGTCGATCCGGCGCGCCTGCTCTCAGAGTTGCTTCCGCAAATCTACGATCGCACCACCTTCGTTCCCAAAGAGGTGCACCTGCCGATGCCGATCGAGGGACACGATGCCCTCGAGCGCTGGCTGAGCGAACGCAAGGAGGAACGCGTCTATCTGCGCTACCCATCGCGCGGTAAGAAGGCGGATCGCATCGAACTGGCGCGCAAGAATGCTCGCCTGGCCCATCGCCGGCGGTTCCGTGCGAGTCGCGAGCGCGCCGCGGCGGCGGCCGCCTTGAAGAGCCACCTGGATCTCGACCAACCACCACAACGCATCGAGGGTTTCGACGTCTCGACGCTTCAGGGCTCCGAGATCGTCGCCTCGATGGTGGTCTGGGAAGACGGCAAGATGAACAAGAGCGAGTACCGCTCGTTCAACATTCGTGGCCTCGACGACACCGACGACTTCGCCTCGATCCGTCAGGCAGTCTGGAGGCGCTACCGGCGTCGACTCGACGAGGTGGGCGAGATGCCCGACCTGATCCTGGTCGACGGCGGTCGCGGGCAGCTCAACGCAGCACTCCAGGCGCTGGCCGAGCTCGGGGTCGAGGACACCCCGATCGTCGGCCTGGCGAAAGCCGAAGAGGAGATCTACCGGCCGGATCTGCCGGCTCCCATGCGCCTCGAGCGCACCGACCGGGCGCTGCAGCTGTTGCAGATGGTTCGTGACGAAGCGCATCGTTTCGCCGTCAGTCGTCATCGTCGACGGCGCTCGAAGCGCACCCTGCGCAGTGGCTTCGACGACCTGGCGGGCATCGGGCCCAAGCGTCGTCGCCTGCTCGTGCGGCGGTTCGGTAGCTTCCGCGGTGTGCGCGAGGCCTCCCTTGCGGATCTGCAGGAAGTGCTGGGCGAGCGGCTGGGAGGGTCGGTGTGGAACCAGCTTCATCCCACCGGGCAGGCAAGATCCGAGCAGTCGGTCAGCTGAGAAGGGCCGACCCCGGTGCGAAGCGTTGTGCCCGGGCCGCGGCCCAGGGTTCGTCGGGTGAAGGCGCAGAAGCCAGATCGTTCGTAGATTTCGTATGATTCACGAGGATTTCTTCCTGGTGCTGGGAAGGTCCAGAGATCCACCAAGAATGCTGAACCGTTTCCCAGCGCGGGATGCGAACCGAGACCCTGCATGACGATTGAACGCGGACAACTTTCTCGCGGCACCCTGGTCGCTCTGTTTCGGGAGCTTTTCCGTGAGAAGGCGACCGGCCTCCTGCGAGTGCAGAGCGACGACCAGGAGCGTCGATTCCACCTCGTTCGTGGCGATCTGCACCTGATTGGCAAGCACAGCCTCGCCGAGCCGCTGCGAGCGCTGCTCACGCTGCAGTCGGAGCGCCGGGCGCGGGGCGACGAGCCCGGCGACTCGACACCGTCGCGGGCCGACCTGCTGGCGCAGTTACAAGTCCTCGTGCAGCGCATCGCCGATGTCCTGGTGTCCGTCGACAACGGGGAGTGGATCTTCGACAGCGATATCGAGTCGCTTCCCGGCGATCTCGTCGGCCCCTTTCCGACCGCGTCCCTGATCATGGAAGCGTCGGTGCGCGGGCGCACCGAGGAGGAGCTGCTCGCCGACCTCGGGGGCGAAGAGGCGAAGGTCGCCGCCGCGCCTTCGGCGATTGACAACACCTCGGCGATCAGCATCGATCCGGGCGAGATGTTCCTGCTTTCGCGCGCCGAGAGCCCGACCACGATCGGGGAACTCCTGCGCCAGGTTGCCAGTGACCGCCCGAGCGCGATACGGATGCTCGCGCGCCTCTTTGCGGTCGATCTGCTCGAAGAGGTGGTGTCCCACCAGGCCGGCCCGGACAGCCACCAGACCCGGCTTGTTGACACCATGATCGAACGCTTCCTCGACCGCATCGGCAAGAGGCTCGACGAGGACCCATTGGCGCTCGACGCCGAAAAGCACCGTACCTGGATTGGCAAGCTTCTGGCCCAGGTCGGCAGCATGACGCACTACGAGCTGCTCGATATCGGGTTTCATGACTCCGAGGAAAAGGTCCACGAGGCCTATGAAGAACTCGCCAGGTTGGTGCACCCCAAGCACGTCGAACGACTGGGGCTGGTGGGGCGCGAGGGGGCGGTGCGCCTGCTCTTCGAGCGCGCCACGCTGGCCTACGTCACCCTGGCCGACTCTGAGCGCCGGGCGGCCTACAACCAGGAGGCCGGCATCGAGGCTCCGGCACTCGCGTCGCCCGAAGAACGGTCGGCGGAGGAGAGCGAAATGGGGCGCTCCCAGTACGAGCGGGCGCTCGAACTGGTCGAGAACGAAGACTGGCACTTCGCCCTCGAACTCGCTCGCCAGGCAGTCCGCAACGAGCCCAAGGCCGAGTACTGGGCGCTCCTCGGCCGCATCCAGACCCAGAACCCCAACTGGGCGGGCAAGGCCGCCGAGGCCTACCGCAACGCTGTCCGTCATGCCCCTGAGAACCCCCAGTACCGGCTACAGCTCGCCACTCTGATGGAGCAACAGGGCGAGATCGAGCGCGCCCGGGTGCACTATCGCGCGGCGTTCCAGAAAGACGCCACCCTGATCGAGGCTGCCGAGGCGCTCGAGCGGCTGGGTGTGTCGACCGGCCGCAAACCGAACGAGAGCGGCCTCATGCGGGTTTTCAAGCGGCTTCTGGGGTGAGTAGGGAAGCGCATGGTTTTACCATGCGCTTCCCTACTCGTCCTATCAGAGGGGCAATGCGCAAGCGGTCCGTCGCGCGGGCCTCCTGCCGAGGGCTTCGCCCTGCAGGTGCGATCTCTTCGCGCGGTTCGCTTGTCGCGCGCATTGCATTGTCGGGATTGCCACTTCCTTTCTCGGGACTGGGACCGAGGTGCCGCGGTCCCTGGCACCGCGGGGTTTGGCTCTGCGGGATCCGCCCCCTCGGCCGTGGTTCCGGGCTAGACTCGGAGTGGGAACGGAGAGTCGGTAGATGGTCGCTCCTGCTTCGGCGGGGGAGGAAAGTCCGAACTCCACAGGGCAGCATGCTCGCTAACGGCGAGGCGCGGTGACGCGACGGAAAGTGCAACAGAGAGTAGACCGCCGCCTGGGCCTTCGGGTCCCGGCGGTAAGGGTGAAAGGGTGCGGTAAGAGCGCACCGCCCGCTCGGTGACGAGTCGGGGCGTTGGTAAACCCCATGCGGAGCAAGATCAAATAGGGAAGCGCAAGGGACGGCCCGTCCCCGTTGGGTGTCTCTCGAGACACTCGAGGCGGTTCCGGGTAGATCGCACGAGGGTCACGGCAACGTGGCTCCCAGAGGAATGACCGTCCACCCGTCTGGGGCGTATGCCGCGGCGGGCGAACAGAATTCGGCTTACGAGGCTCTTCGTTCCCACTTCTCGGATGCCGCCGACGGCTAGACTTGCGGGGTGAGCACGCCCCCTCTCGGTCCAGTCCTGCCACCTCCCGTGCACCCCGGTGCGCGGGTGGGAATCGCGGCGCTTTCTGGCCGGCCGGCGGAACGTGCCCTCGAGCGGGGGCTGGAGCGTCTGCGCGCGCTTGGCTATGAGCCTGTCCTGGCGTCGAACCTCGAGACACTCGCCGAGGGTCCCTCGATGTTTGCGGGTTGCGATCACGACCGCCTGGCGGGGTTTCATGCCCTGGCGGCAGACGAAACGATTGAGGCGATCGTCTTCGCCCGCGGCGGCCATGGCCTGCTGCGCGTGCTGCCGGAAATCGATTGGGAGCTCCTGGCGCGTCGCCCGCGGCTCTACATGGGCTATTCGGATCTCACGCCCTTCCTACACCAGGTCGTCAGGCGTCTGGGATGGATTGCGTTTCATGGCCCGATGGTCGCACCCGACCTGGGGCGCGAAGAGTTCTCCGAGTTGGAGGAGAGAGCCTTCAGTGCCAGCTTCGAGGGCCGTATCGGGCGCAGTTTCGAGCTCGAGGTCCTGGCGCGCGGCGGTCAGGAACGGCCGGTCGTAGGGCCGCTCGATGGCGGCTGTCTGAGCCTTCTGGTTGCCAGTCTGGGAACCCCCTGGGCACCGTGTTTCAGGGGCTCTGTGGTCTTTCTCGAGGACGTCGGAGAGCCGGGCTACCGCCTTGATCGAATGTTGACCCAGCTATCCCTCTCGGATACCCTTGACCGCGTGGTTGGGATTGTTCTTGGCCATCTTTCGGCGATTGACGAGAATTCCGAGAGTTGTTCTCCCAAGGGCTCCGGAGCGCCTGAGGCTTCTGCCCAGTCGGGGGAAGAATGGAGAACAGCCCTGATCGAGGTTTGCAACGGTAGCGGCCGAGTGCTTCTGGCCGGGCTTCCAGCAGGTCATTCGACACCAAACATTCCCCTTCCCCTTGGTGCCGCGGTCACCCTCGACCCAGTCGCCGGTCAGCTCGAGATTCACCCCCCCAACAGTCACTTTGATGCCTCAACTCTTGGCACTTTGATGCCTCAACCACTTTGATGCCTCAACTCTTGGCACTTTGATGCCCTTTTCCTTTTTGGCAACCTGCGAGCGCCTCGCAGGGCCAAGGCGCCCTTTCCAGACTCCGCAGGCCAGGCCATCGGCACCTCAAGATCTGAATCTTCTCCCATGATCCTTCGACGCATGACAGAACCCCCTCAGCCAGGCGCGACGCACAGTCGCGAGGTCAGCGCATGAAGACCGTCTTCAAGACCGGTGGCGCGGGCAAGGCTGCGCAGGCTGACTTCAGCGTTGAGTTCGATACCGGGGATTACCTTTTTCGAGAAGGCGATCTCGGCACCGAGATGTTCATCGTCCAGGAAGGCACCGTCGAGATCATGAAGACGGTCGACGGCGAAGAGCGGCAGCTGGCGGTGATGGCGAAAGGCGACTTCTTCGGCGAGATGTCGGTGCTCGAAGACATGCCGCGTACGGCCTCGGCACGGGCACTCGAACCATCGCGCCTGCTCGAGATCAACGGTTCGACGTTCGACCAGATGCTGCGGACGACGCCCGAAATTGCGGTCCGCCTGATGCGCAAGCTGGCGCGTCGTCTGCGTGAGACGGACCGCCTGCTTGCAGATGACATCCGCATGTCGGGCTCCAACCTGCGCTCTCACGAGGCGCCGCCACCGGCCTCGGGAGGCGTCAAGGTCATGGGAGCCCACCGCTTGCGTGATCTGGACTCCGGGGAGGAGTTTCACCTTGCTGCCAGTGGTGAGACCCTGATTGGTCGTGAAGATCCAGTCACCGGCATCAATCCAGATGTCGACCTCACCGAGGCCGATACCCAGCGCTCGACCAGTCGTAGGCATGCGAAGATTCATCGTCGTGGCGACAAGTTCTTCCTCACCGAGGAAATCGGGACGACCAACGGCACCTTCCTCAACGGAGTGCGTGCCGAAACCGGCGTCCCCGTCGAGGTCCAGGAGGGCGACGAAGTCCAGTTCGGGCTCGTCAAGCTCATCTTCCTCAGCGGCACCGACCCCTGACGTAAGCGGGTCGGTGGGCGGAAGCCGTGGGGCTCGCACGAGCTCGTTTCTGCAGCAGCCCCTCGATGTCCTGCCTGGGATCGGTCCGGTACGCCGCGATCGACTGGCGGCGCTGGGCTACGTGTGTGTCGCCGACCTGCTCTTTTGTCTGCCCCGCGACTGGGAAGACCGCCGCTCGCTGGCAGAGGTGGCAGAGCTCGACGACCGCCGCATTGGCGAAGCCGTGACCCTGCGTGGCGCAATCAAGGGCGCTCGCCTCCTTCGTACCCGCAAGCGCAACCTGACCATCGTCCAGGCGCGCTTCGAGGACGAGCGCGGCGCCGAGCTGCCCCTGGTCTGGTACAACCAGCCCTGGTTGGCGAAGCGTTTCAGCAATCCGCGCGAGCGTTGGGAGGTTCACGGCAAGCTGAGCGGGAGACGCGGCGGCGGAGTCCAGCTGAGCGGCCCGAGTGTCGAGCCGTACCCGGTGTATCCGGCCGACGAGGATTCCCCGACCAGCGCTGCTGGTGGAGAAGTGGTCACCGGCTCGAGTGCCCAGGTCGAGCGGCCAGGCACCCTCGTGCCACTCTACCCGGCGCTTGGTTCCCTGGGACCGACAGCGGTTCGGCGTTTGCTCGGCGAAGTGATCCGGCAGATCGATTGGGATGACCTTCCTGAGCCACTTCCGTCCGAGCTCTTGGCTCGATATCGGTTGCCTGACCTGGGTGGCGCCCTCCGCACGCTGCATTCTCCGCCCGACGACACCGCGGTGGAGGCGCTGAGGAGTCGCCATTCCCCCGCCTGGCGACGGCTGCTCTACGGCGAGCTCCTCCTCCTCCAGCTTCGTCTCGCCGTCCGGCGGCGCGAGCGCCTGCACAGCGGGCGCTCGCGTTCCTACGACTTCGATGCCGCGCGCGGGGTAGCCCGCTCTCGCCTGCCCTTTCGGCTGACCGAAGCGCAACGACGGGTGGCACGCGAAATCGCCGACGACATGCGCACTCCCGGGCCGATGATGCGGTTGGTTCAAGGTGACGTGGGCTGCGGCAAGACCGTTCTGGCGGCACTGATGATGATTCTCGCCGCCGAGAGCTCCTTTCAAGCAGCCTTTCTCGCCCCCACCGAGCTGCTCGCCGAGCAACATCACCGCAGCCTGCAGAAGTTACTCGGCGACCGGCAGCCGGTGGCCCTGTTGACGGCGTCGGTACCCGATGCCGGGAACGTTCGGCGACAACTGGCGACCGGCGACTGTCGACTGGTCGTGGGCACCCACGCCCTCCTCGAAGACAAGACGTGCTTCGCTGACCTCGCCCTGGCGATTGTCGATGAGCAGCACCGGTTCGGGGTCGAACAACGGCAGACCCTGCGTCGGAAGGGGCGCGATACCGACGTGCTGATCATGACCGCGACGCCGATTCCTCGCAGCCTCGCTCTGACCGTTTGGGGAGACCTCGACCTGTCGGTGATCGATGAGTTGCCGCCGGGGCGCACGCCGGTCGAAACCCGACTGCTGGCCGCGAACCAGCGTCGCCAGGCTTATGACGACCTCGAAGTCGCGCTTCGGCGCGGTGAGCAGGGCTACGTCGTGGTGCCGCGCATCGACGAATCCGACGACCAGGTGACGGCCTCGATCGAGCGGCTTCAAAGAGAGCTCACGACGCGCTTTGGTGGCCAGCTCGGAATCGTTCACGGTCGACTTCCTGGCGAAGAACGACGCGCGATCATGGCGCGTTTCGAACGCGGTGAGCTCGGCGTCTTGCTGGCGACGACGGTCATCGAAGTCGGCGTCGACGTTTCCAGCGCGACTCGCCTGGTGATCGAGAACGCGGAGCGCTTCGGTCTGGCCCAACTGCATCAACTGCGCGGCAGAGTCGGCCGCGGGGAGGTCCCTTCGCGCTGCTGGGTGATCCACGGGAACATCAAACCGGAGGCGAGAGCCAGACTGGAAGTGCTCGCCCGTCACCTCGATGGTTTCCAGATCGCCGAGGCCGACCTCGAGATGCGCGGGGCCGGTGAGCTGATCGGCACCCGGCAGGCCGGCGCAGGGCCGCTCTCGCGACTGGCGCATGGCGACTCGGATTGGCTCGAGCGGGCGCAGGCCGACGCCCGCCGGCTCGCCGAAGAAGCCGGCCCCGCCGACCTGGCGCGCCTGGTCGCGACCCTCGAGCGCCCACTCCTCGCCGGCGAAGAGGGCCGTCGCGTCCGTTCGAGGATGCTTCGGTGAGGGTCCTGCTGATCGTCAACACCCTGCCTCCCGATGATCTTTCGGGCGCTGGTGAACAGGTTGTCCAGCTCGCAGGAGGACTGCTCGAGCATGGCTGTGAGGTCGAGATTCTGGGGCGCGGCCCGGGTGGCGCCCCCGGCCCCAAAGTGTTGTTTCCGCTCCTCGTTCTGCCGGCGGCGATACGCAAGATCAGAGCGAGCCGGCCCGACGTCGTCCAGGTGCACGAGAGCGACGGTGGTCTGGTGGCACTGTGGTGTCGTTGGCGGAGACGGTGGGCAGGGAAGACACCTCTCCTGGTCGCACTGCAGCAAGTGTCCTACGTCGAGGAGCGGCGCGCCGTGCGTCCACTCCTCGATCGCGAGACCGATCGCGTTCTCGCCCGTCCGACTCCCGTCGAGCGGCGCTGGCGACGACGCACACCGCTACACATCTTCCTGGGGCGCGCCAGCGCTCGTGCTGCCGACCTGGTGCTCGTGCCGAGTCAAAAGACCGGGCGCGAGGTCGAACGCCACTACGGAGTCCGCCAGACCTCCGTGGTACCCAACGCCACCGGCGCAGATGTCGCCGGCGTCCTCGAAAGGCTGACACCGCACGGTGCGCTCGAAGCGCCTCAGGTACCGCCGCCCGTCGAGGCTTCGACTGCGACTTCAATCGGCACTTCGGGTGACGAAGACGCGGTGCAGCCGTACTTCTTGTTCGTCGGGCGCCTGCGGATTCGCAAGGGTGTCGAGGTCCTGCTCAGAGCCATCGAACACGCTGAGGGTGACGCGGGCGAGAGTGTCGAGTTGCCCAGGCTTCTCATCGTCGGCGATGGCGAGCGCCAGAGAGTGATCGAGGAAGCGATCGGGGAAGCGTTCGAGGAGGTGAATGTCGCGATGCTCGGCCGAAAGTCGGCGGCGGAGATCGCGGCTCTCCTCGACCAGGCCCTGGCGTTGGTGGTTCCCTCGACCTACGAGGGCATGCCGCTGGTCATTCTGGAGGCGATGTCACGCGGGGTGCCGGTGATCGCTTCACGCGTCAGTGGAATCCCCGAGGTGGTCGTCGACGGTGAGACCGGCTGGCTGGTCGAGTCGGAGCATCCGCGCGCGCTGTCTGAGGCCCTGCTGGAGGCGGCAGCGGATCGCCGGGAAGCGCGCCGCCGAGGCGTGGCCGGTCGTCGCCGTCTCGAGGGGCGCTACCGCCCGGTGGATGTCGCTCGAGAGTGGCTCACGGTGGTGACGGCGCTTCTGCCTCCGGCCCCGCGTGACCCCGGAGAGGAGTGTTCTAGCGCCAGCGCGGCGCCCTCTCCCGAAGCGCGGGAGTCAGTCTCCACAGAGCCATCGCCTATGGAAGACTAGGCGCCGATGAACGTCATGACGACACGCCTGATGGGGCGCTTGATGTTGTTGATCGGAGTTCTGGCGTTGGTCCTCCTGGTGGCCTGCTCGCTGGCGGCTCCGGTTGGCGACGAAGCGACGCTCGAGGGCCTCCAGTCCCACCTCTTGGTCGGGCTCCTGGCGGTTCTGATGCTCGCCTTCTCCCAGGGATGGATTGTGCTCTTCCTGCTGGGCAGTGGGGTGGCCTTGTCACGCAGCCTGGCCGACCCGGGCAGCGGGTTGCCCGCCCTTTCCGAGACCAGCGCTGCCATGGCAAGGAGGCAGTCGCGATCGGCGCGCCTTCTGGTGCTTCCCTGGAGTATTCTCGCTGCACTTCTGGTCGTTCTGGTGTTCGTCGTGGGTAGCCGTGCCTACTCTGGCGAGATCTCCTCGGAGTGGCATCTCAACCTGGCGGTGGCGGCCATCGCAGTGCAAGCACTTTCGATCGTGTTGGCATGGTTCGGGCTCGAACGCAACCAGCGCGCGCTCGAGCTTCTCGTCGGCAAGCGGCTGCCGAAGGTTGGTTCGGTCGAAGGCTGAGCCGGTTGCCGTCTGCCTTGTCCTGAGTTGGCTGAGCGAGCGCGACGAGAAGCGTCCAAACGGTGTGTGGTGCCCATGGAAGGTCAGATCATGAACAATTCGGAGCAGGTCAACGCCGCGGAGGCGAAGGCCGAAGACGCGGAGGCGACGAACACGGGGGCGCTCGAACGAGGTGCGGGTCTTCCGGCGCATCATCGCCGCTGGCTGGAGAAACGCGGCAGCTCCCTGCTGCCGGCTTCGTGGCGGGTGGAGCTGCCGGTGTTTCAAGGTCCGCTCGATCTTCTTCTGCACCTGATTCGCATCAACGAAGTCGAGATCGTCGACATCCCGGTCGCCCTGATCTGCGACCAGTACCACGAGTACCTGGGCCTCATGGAGGATCTCGATCTCGATATCGCCGGGGAGTACATCTACGAGGCTGCGGTCCTCATCCAGCTCAAGTCGCGCATGCTGCTGCCAAAGCAGCGTGACGAAGAGGGGCAGCTTCTCGAAGACGATCCGCGCGACGACCTGGTGCGTCGTCTGCTCGAGTACCGCCGCCTGAAGGAAGCAGCACAAACGCTGGCCGAGGTCGACTCGGTGCGCGGCGGCCTGTGGACGCGGGAGAAGGTCGAGATCGAGCCGGACCCGGAGGAACAGGGCAAGGTGGACCTCGACCAGGTGTCGCTCTTCGACCTGCTCAAGGCGCTCAACACGGTTCTCGAGCGCTACGATTCAGAACATCCCGATCCACTCGTCTTCCAGGGTGAGGTGTTCTCGGTGCGTGACCAGATCGACTACCTTTTGAACCGCTTGAACCCTGGGCGGCCGCTTGACCTGGTCGACGAGCTGCTCGGCATGTCGGGGCGCTCCGAAGCCATCGCGACCTTTCTAGCGGTCCTCGAGTTGGCGAGACTGAACCTGGTGCGACTGCACCAGACGGCGAGTCGCGAGATCCTCCTGTACCGCACGACCCGCGAGGCGGTCTCGCACGAGTTGGAGACCATCGCAGGATGACGAGTCGCAACGAGATCCGCGCGGCACTCGAGGCGGTGTTGTTTGTTTCTTCAGAGCCCGTGCCTCGCGAACGTTTGCTGAGCCTTTTTGCCGAGCGCGAACGGGTGGTCGCAGAAGAGATTCTCGCCGAGCTCTGCGCGGAGTACACCCGCGATCCAGAAGACGACGACCCGCGCTCGGGAATCCAAGCCGACGAAGTGGCAGGTGGGGTTCGTCTGGTGACTCGGCCCGAACTCAACTCCTATCTCCGGCGCTACTACGAGGTCACCGGGCGTACCCGCCTGTCGATGGCGGCCATCGAAACGCTGGCCATCGTCGCCTATCGCCAGCCGGTGACCGGGCCCGAGATTCAGGAGTTGCGTGGCAAGAGCTCCGGAGGCGTCCTCAACACGCTGCTCGAGAAACGGCTCATACGGATCACCGGGCGGCGTGAAGTCGTCGGTAAGCCCTTCGAGTACGCGACCACCCGGGACTTCTTGATGCACTTCGGGCTCAAGAGCCTCAAAGATCTGCCTCCGCTCGAAGAGTTCGAGGAGGCGTTGATGGCCGACGCCGAGGCCGCCGAGATCCTCGAGCCAGAACCCCTCGAGCCAGCGCCTCCCGAGCCCGAGATCGCCAGCCACCGAGCGGAGGAGGACGAGCCAGCCAGAGCCTCAGGAGAGCAGGACGAGGCGCTGGTCGGAGCGGCCGCTCAGGCGGCGGTCGACGATGGCTGAGGGCTTCCCGGTGCGCAGTGGCGAGCGCGTGCAGAAGATCATTGCCCGCTCTGGAGCCGCATCGAGACGCGGCGCCGAAGACATGATTCGTGCCGGCCGAGTAACGATCAACGGGCGCATTGCCGAGCTGGGTGACCGCGCCGATCCGGCGGTTGACTACGTCAAACTCGACGGGCGGCCGGTCGCCAGGCCCGTGCAGCGGCGCTATATCCTCTTGAACAAACCGGTTGGCGTTCTAACGACCGTGGCCGATCCGGAAGATCGGGAAACCGTGATCGACCTGCTCCCGCGGCGCCTGCAGAAGGGGCTCTTCCCGGTCGGCCGTCTGGACCATGACAGCGAAGGCTTGATCCTTCTGACGACGGACGGCGACTTCGCGCACAAAGTGGCCCATCCGCGCCACGGCTGCATCAAGACCTACGAAGTGAAAGTGCGTGGTGTTCCCGAAGTAGACGTTCTGGTGCGGCTCGAGGAGGGGCTCCGCCACCGAGGGCGCCGCTTTCGCCCATGCCGAGTCAAGCCTCATCGGGTCAAAGGGGCACGTCGTCAGCACGCCAACTCCTGGTGGCTGGTGCAGCTCCAGGAAGGTCGCAACCGCCAGATTCGCGACATGTTTCAGGCCGTCGGTCATCCGGTGCAACGACTGCGGCGGGTCGGTATTGGTTCGCTGCGCGATCCCCGTCTACGTCCCGGAACCTTCCGGGCGCTCGAGCCCGGCGAGATCGAGGCCCTGGTCGAAGCCGAGCGTCGCGGATTGCCGCCGCGGACCGCCCGTCCGCCAGCAGGCCGCCGGGCCCGCAAGTCCAGTCGCGCGCCGGCGAGCAAGAAGAAGAAGGGCGCCGCCGGGGGCGAGAAGAGTGCGGGGCGCCTGAAGAAGGGGCGTCCTGAGAAGGTGGGCAAAAAGACTGTCGGTAAGAGAGTTTCCGGCGGGAAAGGCATCGGCAAGAGACAGGCCAGCAAGAAGACCAGGCGATCCGGCAGCCGACGGTCGGACAGCAACCGTTCGCCAAGAAGGAAGAGCTAGTGCGACTGATCGTGGCGATTGACGGGCCGTCCGGAGTGGGCAAGAGCACCACCGCCCGGCGTCTGGCGAAAGCCTTGGGAGTGCCGTATCTCGATACAGGTGCGATGTATCGAGCCGTGGGCTACCTGGCACTTCGCGCCGCGGCCGATCCGGACGACGAGGCCGGACTGCTCGAGTTGCTCGATCGTCACCCAATCGGGCTCGAGCGCGACGCGGGAGGCTCAGTGGTGTTGCTCGAAGGCGCGCGACTGGGCGATGAGATCAGGACCCCCGAAGTGTCGGCGGTGACCTCTCGGGTCTCGGTCCATTCCGCGATTCGCGACCTCATGGTGCAGCTCCAGCGCTCCTTCGCCGAACGCCACGGCGGAGTGATCGAGGGCCGCGACATCGGGAGCGTTGTGTTTCCCGACGCCGCCTACAAGTTTTTCCTCGACGCTGAACCGTTGGTGCGGGCCAGGCGGCGCCAGGAGCAGCTCGCGGCCAAGGGCCGACAGGTCTCGCTGCCGCAAATCGAGGAAGAGATCAGCGAGCGCGATGCTCGGGATCGCAGTCGTACGAACTCTCCGCTGCGCTACGACGAGACCTACACCCTGGTCGACACCTCGGCCTATGAGCCCGACGAAGTTCTGCAACTGTTGCTAGAGCACATCGGGAACGAGCGCCCCAATCGATAGCATCAACCCCCCATGCTGCGTTTGATCGCCTACGCCCCCGACGGGGTCCGCCGCTTCGCGATTCCCGGCGCCGAGTGTTTCCTCGGCTCCGAACCGGGCTGCGAGATTTTTCTTCCCTACACCGGCGTTGCCAGGCGCCATGCCCGTATCCGACGTGACGGCGAAGCGTTGCACATCGAAGACCTGGGCTCCCGCCGCGGCATGCTGGTCAATGGCAACCGCGTTCGCGAGAGCGAGCTCGAAGTGCTCGACGAGGTGCGCCTGGGCTCGATCACCCTGTTGCTCGAGGATACGAAAGCCGAATCAGCCGCGCCGGCCGCTCGCGGGGCGGGAGAGACAGCGCCCGGCGAACCGGTCATGGATGCCCAGACTCTGACGGAGCACCTCGCCGCGGTCACCGACTGGGTGTTGGCCGACACCGAGAGTCGATCGACGCTCGAGTCGGTCGTTAGACGGGCGCTGGTCGACTTTGGCGGCGGCGCGGTCTACCTGCTCCAGGGCGACGACGACGAGGCCGGAGTCAAGTTTCTCGTCGCCACCGATTCTGCCTGGCTGGTCGAGGCGAGCAGCGTGCTGGACCAGGTCACCTTCGACCGCGACCGCGAGGCGCGCGAGAAGGGTTCCTTCGAGGGCGAACTCGCGGGAGAGCGCGCATGGGTTTTCTACCGTTCCCTGGTGGCCCTCGACCGGCCGTACATTCTGATGGTGGTGCTGCCCGAGTTCGCAGTCAACGACGAGTGGTCGCCGGTTGCCGGCTTGGGCGCCCTCGGCGACCTTCTGATTCTCGGCCTGGTTCACCACGTCGGGCGCTACGAGCCCATTCTCCCTGGCAGCGGCGGCAGCCAGGATCTCATCTTCGCGCCCGGCTTCGTCGTCGGCGAGTCCGAGGCCATGCAGTCGGTGGTGGATGCGATGCGCTCGCTGGCCGATCCCAGCACCCACGTGCTGCTCTCTGGCGAGCCCGGGGTGGGCCGCGAGTTGATCGCCCGCTCGCTCCACCTTTCCGGTCCGCATCGGCATGGCCCGTTTCTCGTCGCCAGTTGCAGTGGTGCGAAGCTGTTCCAGATCGAGGCCGATCTCTTCGGCGCCGAGATTGCGGGCAAGGACGGGCCTGTGCGCCGCGAGGCGAAGCTGGTGCTCGCCGACGGCGGAACGCTCTTCTTGGAAGACGTCGACCTCCTGCCGCTCGAGCTGCAGTCGCGCTTGATCCGTTTTCTACGCACCGGCGCGGTCGAGGCACCGGGCGGGGGAGATCCCACCGAAAGCAGCGTGCGGTTCATTGCAACAGCCAGCGAGCGGCTCGAAGAGCTGGTGGCACGCGATCGTTTTCGGGTCGATCTCGCCTACCGGCTCTCGCAGTTCGTGATCGATGTTCCCCCACTGCGCGAACGTCGCGAGGACATGCCGCTCCTCATTCAGTCCTTCGTCAACCGCTTCTGCCATGAATCAGGCAAGCGTGTCCAGGGCATCACCACCAAGGCAATCAGTGCGCTGATGGCGCATCCATTCCCCGGCAATCTTCCCGAGCTCGAAGGCATCGTTCGCCAGATGGTCTTCCTGGCACCGAACGGTCAGCCGATGGATGCCAACCTGCTGCCCGAGGATGTGCGACGCTCTCATCTCCACGTCGACAGCCGCGTCGATAGCACGACACCGGACCTCGAGCTCGAACCGTTGGTGGCCCGTACCGAAGAGCGCGCACTTCGCGAGGCACTGAGGAGGAGTCGCGGAAACAAGTCACACGCCGCGCGTCTGCTCGGCCTGTCGCGCAACGGCCTGTCGCTCAAGATGGAGCGCTACGGCATCGAGACGCCATGACGCGACCAGGGACCCGGCGCCGGAGAAGAGTTTGAAGGCTCGCTTGCCGGCGGACGGGCTGCTGCTCTTGATGCTCGGAGCGACGGCCTTGTCATCGCCTGTCGCCGCCAGCCTGGCGCTGCTGGCTCTGTTCGGCCTCTGGTGGGGACTGGCGAGGCCAGAGAAGCGGGCTCTGGTGCCGGTGCTCGTGGCAGTGCTGCTCGCTGTGGTGTGGGGCCTGGTTGGTGCGTGGTCGCAGAGGCAGGAGGCGACTGGTGATCTCGCAAGGATCGAAGCCGATTATCAGGAGATGGTCAAAGCGCTCCGCCGGGAAGCTGACAACGTGGCTCTCGAGGTCGAGCAATGGAGCCGGGGCCAGGATCCACCCGGGCCCGATGCACCGACCCCCACGAGACTCGCGGCGTTTCGCGAGCTCGAACGTCAACAGCGCCTGCTCGCACCGACCAGCACGCTGCTCTGGGTCGATGAAGGCGGAGAGGTCTGGGTCTGGGCGGGGCAGGGCCTCCGACACGATCTGCCCAGCCCGCTGCCCACCGGTCCCGAGATCGGCGCCGTTTCGAGCTTCACCGCAGTGACGTTCTTGGCGGCGGCGCCGCTCGGCTCGACGGGGACTGCGCAGACGCTGGTGATTGGACGCAGTTTCCCTACCGATCGGATGACCTTCAGCGGCCGGCCGGGTCGCCTCGAGCGCCGGCGTTGGTCGGTCCGGCTCGACCCGGCGGACCCGCCGAGAGACGCACGAAGTTCCGCCGTCCATCGGATTCGCGTCGATCGTGCGCCAACTCTCGAGGTCCTGCTCACTGACCCGGCAGCGCCGCCGCCCGGAACGCGCGCACGGCGCTGGCCGCTGGCGTTTGTCAGCCTGGGGATGATTCTTCTGGCTGCCACCCGTTTGACGCACGATGGTCTGCTCGCTCTAGGGGAGAACTCGAGCAGTCTCGCCGCCAGCTTCTGGAGCGCCAGTACCGGCGTTGTCGGGAGCTGTGCGCTGGTATGGGCCCTCGGTGTCGACTGGCGAGCGGTCGGCTTTCTCGGTGTTGCAATGACGCTTCTCGTTCTAGGTGTGCTGGTGCCAACACGCCTGGCTGCCGGACCGCCGGTCTGGCTGGCCACCGGAGCCACGGTTGCGGCGGTCACCTCCGGGCTGTGGGTGGTCTGGCACCAGCTCGCCGAGAGCGAGGTTGTCGACCCGGCGTTCGGGGTCCTCGGCCTGGGGCACTCGCTTTTCGGCTCACCGCTCGCCATGACGCTCCGCATCGCGACCTGGGCGTCGCTCGCCGGCGCCCTCTCGTTCCTCTCGTCCGGTCGCTCTACGCAGAGCGCTCGAAGGCTCGGACTGGTGGGTCCGGTCCTGGTGGTTGCGGTCCTGACCGTGGCGGCGGCGCTCTTGGGACGTCCCGTTCTGGCCTTCCTCGCGGCGCTGCTCGCTGCGCTCCTCCTCGCCGAGTGGTGGAGTCGCGGTCCCCGCTCGACGGCCCGCCAGCTGGTTCTCCTCCTGGTGTGTGCGCCGCTCGCCGCCTCCCTCTGGGAGGCGACCCACCGGCAAGCCCTCGAGTCGTGGGTCGAAACGCGCACCATCGATCAGTTCGCCAACGAAGATCCGGCGGCGGTCTCGCAACTCGACGACCAGATCCTGAGTTGGTTCGCGGGTTTCGATCTCGAGCAGCTGGCGGTGGGAGATCCCGATCGGGTGACCGAACGTCAGGATGTTGCTCTGGCGATCTGGCAGGCCTCGCCCTTGCCGTACCGGGATGCTCTCAGTGCGGTCGTGGTTCTACCCAGCGATGGTGCACCGATCGCCTTTCGCTGGGGGCTTGAGATCGACGCCCGCACGATGGATCTGAACGAGGCGAGTCTGCCGGCGTGGACGATGAGTTTTCTCGAGGGCAGCACGGATCTGTTCGCGGAAGGTGAGATCTGGGGTGAGATTCGGTGGTGGGTGGTTCCGCGCCCCGGTCCCGGCAGGGCCGAACGCGCCCGGGCGCTTCCCCAAACCGGTCTGCTGCGCGGCGAAGCAAGCCTCGATCGGTTGGGCGGCCGCCTCGGTCCCGACCTGTCGGTGTCTTACCTCGATCCATTCGGTCGCCTGGTTGCCTCGACCCTCGCCACCAGTGCCGACCCTGCCGAGGGCGTTGGTCGCGACCGTTTGGGTCGACCTGGTGACCGTCTGGTGACGCGCGAGATCGGAGCCAACGGCCAGGACGGTCTCTTGGTCCTGCGCCTGGCCGGCATCGGCGCACTCGCTGGCATCGAGCGGGTTGCGACCCACGTGGTTTCGACTCTCTTTGTGGCGGCGCTCGGCATACTCGCCATGGTTGTGGTCGTTGCCGTGCCTCTGCCAGCGTTTCGGAGTGCTTTGCGGCTCGAGATGAGTCGCTACTCGAACCGGTTGGTCATGGCATTCCTGGCCGTTCTCGTCGTGCCGCTCGTCTTGCTCGGCGCTCTCTTGATTCTCTCGCTGCGAGACAACGCTTCGCGGGCGCGCGAGGCAGCCGGTGCGGCGGCGCTCGAGAGTGCGCGCACGATCCTCAACGACTACCTCACCGAGCTCGAGCCTGGGCTGTCGATCGACAGCGCGCTCGACACCCCGCTCCTGGACTGGATCTCCGTCGTCGCCTCTCACGATGTCAACCTCTACTGGCAGGGTCAGCTGCATCGTTCGAGCGAGCCTGACCTGTTCACAGCGGGTCTCTTGCCGCGGCGGATTCCGGGGGAGGTGTTCGCCGATCTGGCGCTCGCCGGTAGGCCGCTGGCAGTGCGTGAGCACCGAGAGCCCGACGCTCGCTACCTCGAGCTCTACGGTCCGGCGCTCCTTCCCGAGGAGCGCCCTGAAGACGCGCGGTTGTTCCTTTCGGTGCCACTTCTCACCCTGCAGGACGAGACGGCGGCGGCGCTCCAGGTACAGACCCGACGCCTGGTTGTGGTGACCACACTCCTCATGCTGGGGCTGTTTGCGGTGGCCTCGCGGCTCAGCCGCGGTTTTGCGCGCCCGTTGACCGAGATCGTGGCTGGCACCCGGCGGATCGCTGCCGGGGCTGTCTCACTCGAGCTCGACCCGCGCGAGCCAGAGCTGCAAGCTCTGGTCGAGGCAATTGACGAGATGGCCGACCGCATCGCTCTCGGCCGGCGCTCGCTCGAGCGCGAGAAGCAAGTCCTCGAGGGGGTGGTCGAGAACATCACCGCGGCGGTGGTATCCCTGGGCTCCGGCGAGCAGGTGATCATGCGCAACCGTGCCGCCAAGGCGCTGCTCTCGGTCGAGGTCGGGCAGACCCTCGAAGACGTGGCGGCGGCGGAGCACCTCGCTCCGCTCGCCCTTTCGCTGGCAGAGCGGCGGCGCGATCGACCGCTGCGAACGACCGTTCGGCTGGCTTCGGACGAGGCGGAGCAGGGCACGGACGGAGAGAAAGAATGGAGCCTGGTCTGGCTGCCGGTCGAGGGGGCAGGTGACCCGGCGGCGCTCCTGGTTGTCGAGGACGTCAGTGAGGTACTGCGTGCCGAACGGCTCGAAGCCTGGGCTGAAATGGCCCGCTTGATTGCCCACGAGATCAAGAACCCGCTGACTCCGATTCGGCTCGCGACCGAACACCTGCAGCGGGTCTGGAGGCGTTCACCTGAGCAACTCGATTCGGTCTTCGAGCGTTGCACCGAGAACATCCTCGAGCAGGTCGAGGAGCTGCGCCGTACGGCCACCGAGTTCTCGACCTACAGTCGGATTCCCGAGGCCGAACGCCTGCACGCCGATCTGGCGCTCGTCGTTCGGTCGGTTGTCGAGCCGTATGTGACCTCGCGACCACCCGGTGTCGAAATCGCCATGGCGGGCGTCGACCAGCAGATTCCAGCGGCCATCGATCAACGACTCATCGGTCGTGCCTTGCGCAACCTGGTCGAGAACGCCCTGCGGGCTTCGGGCGCCAGTGGCCGCGTCGACATCACACTCAGCGCGCGACATGGGCTCGCCTCATTGACCGTCGCCGACCGGGGCAGAGGCGTCCCGGTCGGCCAGCTCGAACGGATCTTCGACCCCTGGTTCTCGACGTCGAGCGGCGGCACTGGCCTCGGCCTGCCGATCACCCGTCGCGTCGCCGAGGCCCATGATGGGCGGGTCTACGCGCGCCATCGAGAGGGAGGCGGCCTCGAGGTGGTTCTCGAGCTGCCGACCGAGCCGCCGATCGAGGGTGCGAACGACGCACCGAGTGCGCCACCCGGCGATGCCGGTTGAGGCCTCCTTCTCCCCTCGGTTCCTGCGATTCGCTAGGATTCCGGCGATGAGACTGATGGGTTCAAGGCCTGGGGTTGGCGCGCTTCTTCTCTGTGCACTGGTCGTCGCTGGCTGCGGCGAGTCGGGCGAGGAGCGCGCCCGTGCTACCGCCGGTTCGGCGGTGGTGCAGAGCGCTGGGGGGAGTTTCGATCAAGAGACCCGCGCCACCCTGGCCGAGGTCGGAATCCGACAGGTCTTCCAGCGCGCCTTCGAGATCGATCGCCAGGACGGCGAGCTGACCATCGACGCCCTGGACGACGCCTCGATCGTTCGTGGCACCCAGCTTCACCTGGTGGTTGGGGGGCGCTTCAGAGGTGGCGACGCGCGGCTGCAACAGCAGGCTCGCGAGCTGGGTGAGGCGCTGCGCGGCCGCCTGCACGACGAGAGTGTTGCCGGGAGCGAGCTGCTCGGTGTGCACCTCGACATTCGAATCGACGACGAGGAGAAGGCGACGGCCGAGGCGTACGCTGGTCTTGTCCGCGGTCTACGGCGGGGGCTCGACAAGCGCTTCGTTCTCAGCGTCGCGCTGCCCCTGCAGGGAGTCATCGACGAGGGGCCGCTTCAGATCGCAGCGCGCGAGGCCGATTCGGTCGTCGTACGGGTGTTCGGGCAGCCGCCGAGTGAACCTGACGATCCATCCTGGTGGGAGGTCGAACCGGCGGTCGAGCGGGCCCTGGCGCTCGAGGATGCGAACGTCGCGGTCTACCACCTACTGATTCACACGATGGGAAGAGCGCGCTCGATCGATGAGTCCGGCCGGCCGGTAGGTGACGATCGCATTCTTCGCGATCTGCCACTCGAGTCGATCATGCGCTCGGGCTCGATTCGGCTCGAACCGATCTTCTCGTTCGAGGGATTCGACCGCCAGGTCTTCGATCTCTTGTCGGCCGGGGCGGGCATGGGACTCGGTGCCGGCCGGGCTGCCAGAGGAACGCGGATACGCGTCATGCGACCGACGGCCTATCCGATTGCCGAGTTGGTCGCGGCGCTCGATCAACAGGACCTCCCAGGTCGCCTCGGCGAGGTGTACTCTCGCCTGCCCGGTGGGAAGGAGAACCTCTCGGTGACCCCCGAACAGCTTCGCTGGGCACTCGAGCGTCGGAGCGAGGAGGGTGGCCCGAAACCGCCACTTGCTGTCGAGGTCGTGCCAACCGGTGGCAACCAACGGCCCACTTCGATCGTCGTGCGCATCACCAATCCGGGACCGTTGACGACTGGGGCAGCGGTCAGTGGCGACGACTGGGTGGAGATCAGGTTGCATCGCGGGCGCTTCGGATCCGTCGACCCGGGTGATTTCTTGCGCCCCGAGTTTCTCATCGGCGAAGCCCTCGATGCCGGTCGCGAGCCCGCCAACGCTCGACCGATCCGCAACGCCGACGTCGTCCGGTTGCACTATCCGTTGATCGATCCCGGCTGGACCATCGAAAGCGGACGCATTCGCCTGCGGCCCGGAGCCTCACGCTTCCGCATCGAGGTGCGCGCCCGGCGCCTGCTTCCGGGTGGGGGTGTAGTCGAGACCGAACCGATCCTTCTACCGCCGGATGGCAGTGGGTAGGCCAGCCGAGCCGGAAGAGTGGGTAGGACCCGAGGGGGCCCCGGACGACACGTCGAGGCTGTACAGATTCCTGCGTCTTCCGATCGATGATCTAGATACGGTGCTGGGTGTGGTCACGAACCGCCGTGCACTGGTCGTTCTCTTCCTCGGACTGCTGCTCGGCTGGTGGGTCTATGTCCCGGTTCACGAAGGGCTTCACGTTCTCGGGTGCATGGCCACCGGCGGTACTGTCGAGCGCCTGGAACTCTCACCGCTCTACGGTGGGCGGGTGCTCGAACGCATTTCGCCGTTGGTCGTGGCTGCGGGTCCCTACGCGGGGCGGCTGGCGGGCTTTGAACCCAATGGCGACCTGGGGTGGGCAGCGACCACCCTGACGCCTTACTTGTTGACCTTGCTGCCGGGACTCTGGCTGCTGCGCCGGGCGGCCCGTCGGCGGGCGGCGTTCGTTGCGGGTCTTGCCATGCCGATGGCCTTTGCACCCTGGATTTCGCTCCCCGGCGACACCTACGAGCTGGGTAGTCTGGCGGTGGTTCAGTGGCCGGGGTTCCCGAACGCCGAGCGCGAGCTCGTCGTTGGTGACGATGTGTTGGTTGTCCTCGAACGCTTGCGCGACACCGGGGTCTTTTCGGTGGCGGGTCTTGCGGTGGCTCTGGCGATCGTCGTCGGACTCTTCTGGGCGTTCGTGTGGACCCACCTCGCCGATTGGATTGCCCACAAACTCGGCGAGCCTCGCTATGCTCGCCCGTGATGGACATGGCAGTTCGATTGCGAGAGTTGGCAGGGCTCGGCGTTGTCGTCGGGCCTGGGCTCGCCCGCCTGGAGCAGTTGGCGGCCGTGGGCCTTCTGAGCGCTCTGCTCGGGGCCTGCGCACCGACGGCTGAGGCGGGTCGTACGAACGGTGGCGATGGCGCCTTGTCCAACCCACCAGCAGGAGCTGGGGAGTCGGCGGTCGCCGAGAATGCGGCGGGCCCGCAGCGCCTGCAGCTCGAGGTGATCGCTCAGTACCCGCACGATCCGGAGGCCTACACACAAGGGCTCCTGTGGTTCGATGGGCGGGTCTACGAGAGCACCGGGCAGTACGGTCGCTCACGGGTGCGGCGCTGGGATCTCGAGTCGGGGAGGGTCGAGGTCGACCGTGCGCTACCCGACGACCTGTTTGGCGAGGGACTGGCGCGCGTCGAGGACCGCCTGGTTCAGATCACCTGGAAAGCCGGGCGGGCCTTCTTGTGGTCACTCGACGCGCTCGAGCCTCTGGGCGAGCTATCGTTTCGAGGCGAAGGCTGGGGCCTTGAGAGTGTCGGCGATCGTCTGGTGCTCTCCGACAGTACCCACGTGCTCCGCTTCCTCGATCCCGCCACGCTCGAGCAGGAAAGTCGCCTGGCGGTGCGTCGCGGCGGTTTCCCGGCCGACTCGCTCAATGAGCTCGAGTTCGACGGGACCCATCTATGGGCCAACGTCTACCAGAGTGACGACATCCTACGGATTGATCCAGCGACCGGTGTGGTCACCGGTGTGGTCGACGCCAGCGGCCTTTTGAGCCCGGAGGAACGGCGCCGGGCCGAGGTCTTGAACGGCATCGCCTGGCGCCCTGAAACTGGCACTTTCTTGATCACCGGAAAACACTGGCCCCGAGTCTTCGAGGTCACCATCGAGTAACACTGCCTTTGAAACCCTCGTTGGCCATCGGTCGTTTTGAGGGTGACGAGAGGGAAACGAACGCTCGAGCAACTTCAAAGAGGCACATCCATGAGCAGTAACACCTGGTTCGTCGCAGTCGACGGCAAGCAGCTCGGTCCGTTCGACGAGGCAGATGTCATCGGTCGCATCGGGCGGGGCGAGATTCCGCGGGCGGCGCACGTCTACCGCGACGGCATGTCGGACTGGGAGCCCATCGAGTCGCAGCATGCCTTCAGGCAAGCCCTGGACGGCGGTTCAACGGTCGTTCCGCCGACCCCCGCAGCGAGCGCCACGACCGACGCCACCAAGGCCGCGCACGTCATCGACTACGAGGTCTTCGGTGAGGAGATGCAGTTCGTCGAGGTGACCCTCGATCCCGGCGAGGCATGCATCGCCGAAGCAGGATCGTTCATGTTCATGGACCCTGGCATCGAGATGCAGACGATCTTCGGCGACGGTTCGGCACAGACCGAGGGTAGTGGTTTGATGGGAAAGTTCTTGCAGGCGGGAAAGCGCGTGCTGACCGGTGAATCACTGTTCATGACGCTGTTCGGCAACCAGGGCGCTGGGCGCCAGAAGGTCGCCTTTGCTTCGCCGTATCCCGGCCGCATCATTCCCATCGATCTCGCGAAACATCAGGGTGCGATCATGTGTCAGAAAGACGCCTTCCTCTGCGCCGCGAAAGGGGTTGCGGTAGGAATCGCGTTTCAGAAGCGAATCGGTGCTGGCTTCTTCGGCGGTGAGGGCTTCATTCTGCAGAAGCTCGAGGGCGACGGGTTGTCGTTTCTTCACGCTGGCGGCACGGTGGTTCAAAAGGAGCTGGCGGCAGGTGAGACCATGCGTCTCGACACCGGCTGCCTGGTGGCCTTCGACAGTAGCGTGCGGTACGACATTCAGCTCGTGAGCGGAATCAAGACGGCACTCTTCGGCGGCGAAGGCCTGGTCTTTGCGACCTTGACCGGCCCCGGCACGGTATGGATTCAGTCGCTGCCCTTCAGTCGTCTCGCGAGTCGGGTGTATGCGGCAGCGCCGCAGACCGGCGGGCGGCGGGTTGGCGAGGGCTCGGTTCTGGGTACCCTCGGCGACGTCCTGGGTGGCGACCGCTGAGGGCGGGAAGGGCTAAGCCGTCCAGGGCCGTGCGATATAATCGGTGCATTATGTCCGATGTCTCAAAGCCCGAGCCAAATCTGTACTTCTTCCCCGAGAGCGAGGTCACCGACAGTGAGCTTCGCGAGATTCTCGCCAGCGGAGAGCGCGGCAAGAAGGCTTGGGCGATCTCGCACTTGATGCGCTATGCACAGTGGGACGACATCTGGAAGTACACCAGCCGCGACGAGGTCCGCGACATGTTCCCCGACCTCGAACTGGGGTCGCTCACCGAGGCCTGGGCGCGCATGCTCAAGGTCGACGTCGCGCCCGTTGGCTAGGTCCTTCCGCGGAGAACTCGAAAGGCCTGAACGGCTGCTCGAGACGGCGGCGGTGGATTGGACTCGTGATATTCTGAGAGGCTCATCGGCCGAGGATTCGCCCCCGGCGGGTTGTCTGTGTCTGCGGTACCCGACAGCCCACGAAACGCTCGTGCAACAAGGCTGCTCCCCGCAACGGCAACCAGCAGCCTGGCGCTCGAATCGTTGCTAGTACACGCCAGCTCGCGAGTTCCGTTGTACTTGAAAGCGCCGTATGGTGTACTTGGTCGAATCTAGTAGTGCATGTCGCGCGCGGATAGGATTCTCGAAGAGAAAAATGTCCCTGCCGCGTCTCTCACGCGTACCTTCATGACCGCCGATACTTTCTAACCCCTGTAGACATTGACTTGCGGGCATAGCTCAGTTGGTAGAGCGTCAGCTTCCCAAGCTGGATGTCGCCGGTTCGAGCCCGGTTGCCCGCTCCACGGTTCAGGCCGATCACGAGCCATTCCTTCGACCAGGTTTTCTTGACCGGCCACCCTTCTTGACCGGCCAGATTCTTTGACCAGAGAGGGCGGAGCGGTCCGTTCATCCATCAACCCGTCGTGGTACCTGAGGGCCGTTGGGTTCTCGGGTCCCCTGGGAGGCACCAGATGTCGATCTTTCGCCGTGACACGACCACCCCGCCGCCGAGTCGCCCCGTGACTCCGGAGCGCACACCGAGCCCGACAAAGCCCGCCGACCGCCGGCCGGAGGTGCGACCCTCAAAGGTGCGCGAGTCGTTGATTGCGCGTGGGACGGTCGTCGAGGGGGCCGTGCGCGGCGCGACCGAGGTCCTGATCGAAGGTGAGATTCGTGGCGAGGTGGACCTCGAGGGCCGGGTCGAAATCGGTTCGCACGGCAAGGTGCGAGGAGACGTCGCCGCCCAGTCGGCACATGTCGCCGGCGAGGTCAGTGGCAACGTTCGAGGGCGTGATGTGGTCGAGGTCACAGCCACTGGAAAACTCGAGGGCGATGTCGAGGCGCCGCGGGTGATCATTCGCGAGGGCGCGTTCTTTCGCGGCAACATCAAGATGACCGGCGAACAGGCGAGCGCGGCGGCCAGGAAGAGCCCGCGCACGACCGCGAGCGGAGCGTCGGTCGAGCCAAGCGCCACGGCACCATCAAAGCCGGAACCGAGCAAGGCGCAAGCGGCGGGAAAGAACTGACGATGCGGGTAGGCATTCCCCGCGAGGTCAAGAATCACGAGTACCGCGTTGGCATGACCCCGGCCGGGGTCCGTTCGTTGTGTGACGCCGGGCATGCGGTCGACGTCGAGAAGGGCGCCGGCCTCGGCAGCGGCATCGAAGACGCCGAATACGAGCAGGCCGGCGCCAACATCATCGACGCGGCCGAAACGCTCTGGAAGAACGCCGAGATGATCGTCAAAGTCAAAGAGCCGGTAGAAGTCGAGTTCGACCGCCTGCAAGAAGGGCAGATTCTCTTCACCTATCTCCACCTGGCGCCGCTGCCTGATCTGACCGATGTGCTGCTAGTGAAGAACATCACCGGCATTGCCTACGAGACGATTCGCGACCGTGAGGGGCATCTGCCGCTTCTGACCCCGATGTCGGAAGTGGCGGGCAGGATGTCGGTGATGGTGGGTTGCTACTACCTGCAACGGCCGTATGGCGGCCGTGGCACCCTTCTGGCTGGTGTTCCCGGCGTGCCGCCTGGTGACGTGGTGATCATCGGTGGCGGCATTGTCGGGCTCAATGCGGCGCGGATGGCGCTCGGCCTCGGCGCTCGGGTCGTCATTCTCGACACCAATGTCACGCGCCTACGCGAGCTCGACGACCTCTTCGAAGGGCGCATCACCACTCTCGCCTCGAACGCCTTCAATCTCGAGTCGGCGGTTGCACGGGCAGACCTGCTGGTTGGCGCGGTGTTGATCCCGGGGCGCTCGGCACCTCATCTGATCACCCGCGAGATGTTGCCGACGATGAAGTCCGGCTCGGTGATCGTCGATGTTTCCGTCGATCAAGGGGGCTGCGTGGAGACCAGCCGTCCAACCACCCATTCCGATCCGACCTTCGAAGTCGACGGGGTGGTGCACTACTGCGTCGCCAACATGCCCGGTGCCGTCCCCCGCACGTCCACCTACGCTCTCGCCAACGTCACGCTACCGTATGCCCAGGCGCTGGCCGATCTGGGACCAGAACGCGCTGCCAAACGCGACGAAGGTCTCGGTGCGGGCTTCAACACCTATCGCGGGTCGATCACCTGCGCACCGGTGGCAGAGTCCCAGGAACGTACCTGGCGAACCCTCGATAGCTACCTGGCCTAGGAGCTGCCCGAGCGCGAACCAGGATTCGAGGACCGGGCGCTCGAGGAGCTGGGCGCTCAGGGAACCGGCCACGATCGGTTGGTCGCCTCACACCAGAGGGAGACCAGATCGGGCGGTGGGGGAGCGACGACCGTGAGCGGCTCCTTCTCGACGGGATGGGGAAGCGTCAATCGCCAGGCATGGAGAGCCGGTCGTCCCATGGAACGAGTGACCAGACGTGCCTTCCCCTGCAGGTTCTTCCAACGCTCTTCGCCGTAGGTCGGGTCTCCGAGGATCGGGTGGCCCAGCGCCTTGAGGTGGACCCGAATCTGGTGGGTCCGCCCGGTCGCAATGTCGAGTTCGAAGAGCGTGATCCCGGCCTCGTGCGCGACCATCCGGTAGTGGGTGATTGCCGCGCGGCCCTTGGGGCGGATGCTGATGCGCTTGCGGTTGCGGGGATCGCGGCCCAGTGGTTTGGTGATCGTGCCCCGGTCCTCCCGCGGGCGATCCCAGGCGATCGCCAGGTAGCGCTTCTCGACCCTGCGCTCGGCAAAGGCACGCGAGAGTTCGGCATAGGCCTGTGGCGTGCGGGCCACCGCGAGGACACCTGACGTGCCGATGTCGAGCCGATGCACGATGCCGGGACGCTCGCTGCTTCCGACCTCTTGCAGCTCGGGGTAGGAGGCAATCAACCGATTCGCCAGGGTGCCGCTTGGCCGTCCGGCGCCCGGGTGGACTGCCAGGCCGGCGGGTTTGTCGACCACGAGCAACTGGTCGTCTTCATAGAGCAGAGGAAGGGGGCCCGGTTCGGGCACCACCGCGTGCGGCGGGGGAGACGCTGGAAGCTCGATCTGGACTCTGCTGCCGGCTCGAAGCGGCGTCGCCACCCGGGCCCTTCTACCGTCGATCAGAACGCGGTGGTCTCGAATCAGGTGTTGGACACGGTTGCGCGGAAGGTCGAGACGTCGAGCGAGAGCCCGATCGAGACGCATCCCTTCGGCTTCCTCGGGCACCGTCCAGGAAACAGCGTTCGCGGACTGCTCTTCGGAGTGCTCAGCGCCCACCGCGACAGACCTTTCTCTTCGCTACGAAGTCGAGACCTCGCGTTCGGACGGCGCAAGGGCAGCCGGGCGTCCCTCTTCCGCCTCGACGGAGCGCCTGGGTCGGATGGTCTCCCAGGCGAGCAGCGCGATTCCCACCGAAATCGCCGAGTCGGCAACGTTGAAGGTCGGAAAGTGGTGCGTTCCGACGAAGAAGTCGAGAAAGTCGGTCACGCCCCGAAACAGCAATCGATCGGTCAGGTTGCCGAGAGCACCACCGAGGATCAGAACGAGTGCGAAGAGCAGGCCGCGTTCGTGCTCGGGTGTCTTCCAGAAGTACAGCCCGATGATCGACAAAGCGGCCGTCCCCAGAGCGATCAGGCCGAGGGTTCCCCAGCCCCTGCCTCCGGTCGGGAAGAGACCAAAGGCGACTCCAGTGTTGGTGACGTGCACCAGATCGAAGAAACCTGAAATCACGCTCAGGTGTTCGCCACGGGCCAGATTGCGCTCGATCCACAGCTTGGTCCACTGGTCCAGAACGAGAATGGCGAGCGAAATCAAGAGCAGGCGGTGGCGCAAACCGGTGGTGGAAGCGGTCTGTTCGTGGAGAGGCGCGGTCATGGCCAGAGATCATACACACGCCGCGCGTGCCATCGCGCGAATCGATTGCGGCTCGAGGAGCGCGCCAATCGCAGCGACCCCGCCGGCGCCGGCAGCGCGCGCTGCCGCGAGGTTCTGAGGCGTCACGCCGCCGAGCGCCAGGACGCGTCCAGCGCCGCTGCCGCAGGCGGTGATGGCTCCTGTTCCAAGCGCATCGTGCCCGGGCTTGCTGCTCGTCGGCCAGATCGGGCTCAGGGTCACGAAGTCGGCACCGGCCGTCAACAGCCCGGGGACCTCGGCTGGATCGTGAGCTGCGCGACTGAGCAAGATGGTTCGCTCGCCCAGGTGGCGGTTGATGGCGGCAAGGGGTAGACCATCGGAGGGGAGATGCAACCCGTCCGCCCCGACGGCCAGGGCGACATCAAAACGCCCGTTGATGATGAGGGTGCCCCGATAGTGCCGGCGGGTCACCTGGGCAAGCTCGTAGAGCGCCTGATCGCTGAGGTCCTTTTCTCGAAGCTGCAGCGCGTCGACGCCCTCGCGGTCGAGGTGAGACAGCCAGGCGCGCCAGCTCACACCGAGGGCGAAAAGGCGCCGGCGTGCGGAAATCGCCAGCACGCGTGGTACACCGGATGGGGGCATTGGGTGTGACGACTCAGCCTGCCGGGGGCGAGCTCTTGCGCCAGGGGCGCCTGGCAAGCAGGCCCTCGAGGTCATGGACGCCCCACACCAGGTGAACCAGGCCGAACCCGGTCACTGCGCCCCTGGCGATGGGGTGGAGAATCAGTGCCTGGGCTTCCGGCCACGGGAAGCGGCCGGCGAAGCGCACCCAGACGTCTCGCCAGGGGGCGAGGACCAGGAAGGCACCTGCCTCGATGCAGTAGAGGATGAAGAGCAGGCCGAGAACGGTGGTGGCGAAAGAGCGACGCGGCATGAACCGCAATGCTAGCCGGTATCAGCCTCCTCGAGTGAGATCAGCCGGCGGGCGGTCGCCGCGGGCGGGCCGAGCGCGAAGACGAACCACTCGAGCGGCTCGAGCTGCCTGAACGGCTCCGGGCTGCGGGTCGTGAGGAGCTCTGAGCGCGTGACGAGGACGCCCGCGAGCCGCTCGACGAGCGCGACGGGGCAGGGCGAGCCGAGCTGCGCGTCGAGCTCCGCGGCGGACTCGATGCCCGGCTACGAGACGCCGGCCGACTCGCTGGACGCGAAGCCGCAGGCCTCGGGCTCGAGCGTGTCGTCGAGGGTCTGGCTGCTGGCCGTGATGCGCTCGATCGCGCAGCCGGTCGCGAAGCGGGAGGTCTCGAGGTCGCGCTTGGGCGGGCTGCCGGCCGGGCAGCCTGGGGTGGGCGCGAGGTCGAACGCGCTCGCGATGGCGCCCGGGTTCGCGAGCCCGTCGATGGACTCGGACGGGCCGCGGGGCGGGAGTTACTCCGCGTGGTCGGCCTCGCGCTCGGTGGCCTGGCACTCGACCGCGAGGCTGGTGGGCGGCTGGTGCGCGGCCGTGCCTGGGAACTCGAGCGAGGACTCGGTCGTGGCGACGTTGGCCTGGCGGTCGGCGGACGAGTCGAAGTTGGACGCCGGGTCGTGGTCTGAGGGCGAGCGCTCGGTGGGCGGGTGGTGGTCCGGGGTCGACTCGGCGTTGCGACCCGCGGCGTCGTCGGGCGCGGCGTGGTCGGCCGGGTCGTCGGACGTGAGGTCGAAGGCCGCCTGGTCGACGGACGTTCTGTCGAGCGTGCGCCGCTGCGCTGTGAGCGATCGCGAATCGGGTCGATCACCCGGCGGGCCGGTGAACGCTCACCGCGCTCTGCCGCGCTGCGACCGGCGGTTTCACGATCGACCTGCCCGCGGTTGCGCGACGTGGCGCCACGGTCGGTGCCCGTACCCTCGGCACGCGACCGGCTTCCCGTTCCAGGACCGGCGATCGTCGGCCGCTGCCCGGGAGCCGTTCGAACAACTCGCGAGCCGCCGCGCGGGGTGACTGCGGGCGCACCGATGACGCGCGTGCCATCGCGCGAATCGCGATTGGGGCGCTCGGCCACCAGAACGCGGTTCTGTACCTCGTCGGTGAGCTCGCGATCGCGGCGTACGAAGCTCGTGACGTCGGGCAGTTCGGCACGGCCACGGTTGCCGTCGCGCGACCAGCGATCGCGCAGAACGTCCTGTCCTCGACGATCGCGAGCCTGCCTGATGTCGATGCCGCGGGTATCGGTGGTGACGATGCCGTGGGGCCCACGCTCGTCTCGGTAGTGACGGCCGCGGCGGTGGTGTCGGTACTGGTCGCGGTAGCCGAGCCGGCCCGGTGGGCAGAAGACCCAGTTGTCGAAGTGCGACCAGCGGCCGCCGGCCCAACCGTAAATGCCGTGATAGAAGCCCCATGGATTGTAGGCGCGGCGATAGAAGCCGTGGTAGTAGCCCCAGGGTACCCAGGCGGTGTAGCTGTCACCCCAGTACCAATAGACGTGGGCAGGGGCGAAGCGGTAACCGGGGTACCACAGCCAACCGAAGCGTGGATGGAGGTCCCAAGAACCGTAGTGCCAGACCGAACTGGCCCACGGGTCGAGCGACACCCAGTACATTCCACTCGGGGTCGAGCGCCAGTAGCCACGCCGATAGGGCTGCCACTCGGCGGCTACCGCGGGGCGCCAGGCGCGTCCCTTTTCGACCGCGACCCAGTCGCCGTGCTGGTCGAGGTTGCTGACGCGGCCGGGAAGCGGTTCCTCGACGTACTCAGAAGATGTGAGGGTGATGTCCTGCCCAGCGGCCCAGATCTCGAACCCGGAGAGAGAGCCGGCGGAGACCAGTCGCGACGTGGCGTTCCTCGAACCTTCGATGTGCAGTTCTTCGCCAGCGCGTACGACCGAGGAGCCGCGACGGTCGACCACTTCGACGTAGCCCTCGCGCACGACGATCTGGGTCCACGAGTCGCCGGATGCCGAAACCATGATTTCGCTTGCACCATCGGCATAGATGCGACTGTTGCCGGTGTCGATCTCAGTGGGAACCTGGGTGGAGAGTCCATGGACCAGGTGGAGGCGGCCGCGCTCGAGACGCAGCGAGGTGCTCTGGTCGGAGCTCTCGGGCGTCCTGGCCAGGCGAACGAACTCGAGCATCGTGTCCTCGTCGACCGCCAGGCGGTCGCCGTCGGCGAGCAGGACTCCCAGCCGCGTCCCACGGTGCGTGTCGAGCCGGTCGCCAGGAAGGATCGGCAGATTGATGGTGGCCTCGGCACGCTCTCCGGTGTCGCCCTCGACGAGGGTGGCGTCGCCATCGAGAGTGTGCACATACGAGTAGTAGGCCTCCTGTGCCTGGACGGCAGCTGCGAGAAGGCCGCTGGCGAGAAAGCCGGCAAACAGGCTGAGGACTTTGCGGTTCATGACTTGGGGATCTCCCTGACTGGTCTCTGGCGAAAACGAAGCCTAGCAACAAGGCCTGGAGCGTTCGCCTGCCACTCTCTGTGCAAGCGGCTCGCCAGGAGCATCGCAACCCCAAATGCCCGAAGAATCAGTGCTTTGCCGCGGTGCCAGGGACTGCGGAAAGTTGCGGCCGCGTCCTCGACCCAGGACAGCGCGTCATCGTGGAGGACGGTGATCCTGAGGCTCAGTGGAGGTGTGGCCACAGAAATACAATAAAAAGATTGATATAGAGGAATACAAGTAATACAATTTTGCTCCGAATGGGTGTCGTTCGCACGCCCTTCTCGTGTCCATTGTTCTCCGGGGTCTGCCATGACGTTCTCTCCGTGCCGCTCGCTCGCTCTGTGTTCCCTTGCTCTCGCCCTTTTGTCGACTGCACCGGCTGCAGAGGCCTCGGTTCCCGCCGCGCCAGTCGTTGCCCAGGTCAGCCAGCCCGATGGGACAACGATCTCGATCATGCAGAAGGGCACCCGGCAGCGGAACTGGTACACGACCGTCGATGGTTACGCCATCGTCCAGTCGAATGACGGCTGGTGGCGCTACGCCCAACCGTCCGCCGGTGGTGCACTCGAGGCAACCGCCATGCGTGTCGGTCTCGACGACGCGAGCGCCCGGCAGCAGCTCTCGATCGGTCTGGTGCCCGGGTTGGACAACGGCGAACCGGGAGATCTCCACATTCCGCGTCGGGTTCGGCCGCCGGGCCGTTCGGGCACGGTCACGCAGCCGGTGTTGACGATCATTGTCTCCTTCCAGGACATCTCGACGATCTACAGCGATGCGTCGTTCCAGTCGCTGATCTACGGTGCGACCGACAGCGTCAAGGATTACTACGACGAGATTTCCTACGGCAACTTCAACATCGTACCGGCCAACGAGACAGAAGGGACCGCAAACGACGGGGTGGTGGCTGTCACTCTGGGGATCAACCATCCCAATCCGGGTTCAGGTGGTTCGGCGGCAATCGTCTCGGCTGCGTTCGCAGCCGCCGACCCGTACATCGATTACTCCGCCTACGACGACAACGGTGACGGGGAGATATCAGTCGGCGAGCTGAGCATTATGCTGATCGCCGCTGGATGGGAAGCGGCCTTTGCCCCCAACTCGGATCCCAAGGTCTGGGGTCACAAGTCTGCGATTGCAGACCAGACGCACGATTCGGTCATCCTCAGCAGCTACTGCATTTTCGGTGAGCGGCAGAGTTCTCATCAGGCGACCATCGGCATCATGGTTCACGAACTCGGCCATCTGATGCTCGGCTTGCCTGACCTCTACGATACCGATGCGACGAACGGCGACTCGGAGGGAATCGGTCGGTGGGGTGTGATGGGGAGTGGCAGCTGGCTCGGCAGCACCTACAGCGGCGACACACCGGGAAACATGGTGGGTTGGGCGAAGGCCAAGGTGGGGTTCATCGCCCCTTCGGATGTAACGGCAGCAAACGATCTGGTGATCCAGCCGGCTGACAGCAGCGCGTCGTACAAGCGGGTGTGGACCGACCCCTACAAGCTCTCGACCTACTTCCTTCTCGAGGCGAGACGCGCTTCGGGCTACGACAGCGAGCTGCCTGGCACCGGACTCTTGATCGCCCACGTCGACGAACAGGCTGGGAGCAACAAGGACGAGACGCACAAGATGGTCGACATCGAGGCTGCCGACGGCAATCTCGATCTCGACAACGAAGTCAACCGCGGCGACGACGGCGATCCCTACCCGGGGAGCTCGAACAACACTGCGTTCAACAACACGAGTAACCCGAACAGCAAGCGCTACGACGGCAGCGCATCGGGAGTTACCATCGACGACATCACGTCAGTCGCCGGTGGAGCGATGTCGGTGGACATCAGCAGCACGGTCGCAGCGGGTGATCACCTGCGCTACGACCAGGGGTTTGGCGGTCTGGCGCGTGGTTGGGGCAGCAACGTCTTGTGGACAGCGGGCCGCTTCACCAACAACACATCGATGGATCTCCTCGATGGCGTCGAGGTGTACTTCAATCCCAACGACGACTCCGACTTCACGATCGATCTCTACGTCTACGAGTCGATTCCTTCCGGCGTGCCGACCAACCTGCTCTATCAGGAGAACGGCTTCGATGTGGTCGCCGGGACTGTTCGTCTGATGCTCTCGACTCCTCAGGCTTTTCCAGCCGCGAGTGACCGGGTGATCGTCTTGAGGGTGGAGGGTGACAATGCCGGGACCAACACATGGGGATGGCACGATGCGACGGGGGCGGCTTCGAGCGGGCGCTTTTACCATGACGCCAACGGCGCCGGAACCTTCTCGAGTCTCGCAGCCTACGGCGATCTGCTCCAGCGCGCCCTCCTGGGACAAACCGCGCAGAACACCCTGACCGTCACCAGGGCGGGGACCGGCAGCGGGACCGTGACCAGCTCACCCGCCGGAATCAACTGCGGCGCCGACTGCGACGAGGACTACACGGCCGGCTCCAGCGTGACCGTGACCGCCACGGCGAACACTGGTTCGAGCTTCGCAGGTTGGACTGGCGACGCTCAGTGCGTCACCGCCAACGCCGCCACCACCGTCACGATGTCGGCGGATGTCGACTGCACCGCCACGTTCAATCTCGAGGAGCACACCCTGACCATTGCTCTTGGCGGCACCGGCGGCGGCTCCGTCAGCAGTTCACCGAGCGGTATCAACTGTCCAGGTGACTGTTCCGAGGCCTACGACCACGGTTCGTCGGTCACCCTGACGGCGGCTGCCGACGGCAGTTCGGCCTTTAGCAGCTGGAGCGGCGCCTGTTCGGGAAGCAACGTCCAGGCGACCGTGACCATGAACGCGGCAGCTAGCTGCACGGCGGACTTCACTGCCACTCACAACACCTTGACGGTGACCCGCACCGGCGCCGGCGCCGGCACGGTCGTCAGTTATCCATCAGGGATCAACTGCGGAGCCGACTGCACCGAACTCTACGCCGCGGCGACCGTTGTCGTGTTGGATCCCATCGCCTCCTCGGGCTCACACTTCGTGGGTTGGTCGGGCGACGCCGACTGTCTCGATGGGCAGGTATCGATGTCGGCCGCTCCGACCTGTAGCGCGCAGTTCTCGCTCGACGCAGTGCTCGATCAAGGCGCCGTCTTCTACACCTCGGAGGCCAACTGGTCTTCGCGGGTGCGAGACATCGAACTCTTCGACACTACCGGCGTCAATGTCGCCCTGGCCGATGAGATTGCGGTGTCGCCGGCTCCGTCCAACACCTGGCTGGGTGACACCCTGACCTTCGACAGCGCCAACACCGGTCTCGCACGTTCCTTCGAGATCAAGGCTCTCGAGTACCTCGGCTATGCCGCCGGTTGGGCCTGGGATGACAACGAGCTCGCCCCGGACGATGTCCTCTCGCCCAACGATGTCAACAACGGTGAGGACGACGACGTCGAGTGGACGTTCACCAGCGGCCCCGATTTGTACGCCTTTGGTTTCACCGTCTACGACAACAGTGGCGCAGCGGCGGGAGTCGAAGCAGTGCGGGTCTACGGCGCGAGTGACGAGCTGCTCGGTCACCTCGATCTGTCGCTGGTGACGTTCACCTCGAACACCTTCCTCGGTGTGATTACCGATACACCAATCCTGAAAGTCGTGTTCGATGAGGATCCCGGCGCCGACGATGTCGGGATCCGCGACTTCCGCTTTGCCGACGGCCGGGCAGCGACCGTGCTCTCGCAGGCTTTCGCGGGCACCACCGGCTTCGCCTCCGACGCCGGCTGTGACACGTGCACGGCGTCGAAGAAGAGCCTCGCCGAGAACTTCACCGTCACCGGTTCGAAGGCCATCGGCCAGGTCATCCTTACCGGTGGCTACACCCCTTCCGGTGTCCTTCCGGGGTTCGACGACTTCGATGTGATCTTCAGGGCCGATGCCGGAGGGCTGCCGGGCGTGGCTCTGGCGACCGTCGCGGGCATTCCGGCGACCCCGCGGGTTGGCAGACCCGGCGCCTTTGACGACGAAGACTCAAACACCCTCGGAGAGTACGAGGTCACCTTGACTTTGCCCGACCCGGTGGTCCTCGCAGCCGGGACCTACTGGGTCGAGGTCTTCGCCGACACCACTGGCAACGGCCGGGACTGGAGCTGGGCCACTGGGACCCTGGCGGCGCCCGGAATTGCCGGCATGGCCGACGCCGACGGCGAAGCCCCGGGTGCTAGCTGGTCGGCCAAGGCCGGCGATCTGGCGATTCGCCTGGTCGCCGCTCGTGAACTACCGCTTCTGGCGGTCAACAAGACGGGCAACGGCGCGGGTACCGTCACCAGCGTCCCGGCGGGTATCGATTGCGGGGCCGACTGCACCGAAAACCTGGTTCACGGCACGGCAGTTACCTTGACCGCCACCCCTGCCGTTGGTTCGGTGTGGGTCGGCTGGGGCGGCGACTGCTCGGGCGCTGCTTCGTCTGCTTCGGTGACGGTCGACCAGGCTCGTGCGTGTAGTGCGGAGTTCGATCTCACGCTGCACACGCTGTCGGTCACTACGGCGGGTGCCGGGGCCGGTTCGGTTTCGAGTCACCCGACCGGCATCGACTGCGGAGGCGACTGCAGCGAGGACTACCCCCATGGGACTCTGGTCACCCTGACAGCCGTTCCAGCGGTCGGTTCCGCGTTTGCCGGGTGGAGCGGAGCGTGCTCGGGCTCCGAGCTCAGCGCCTCGGTCACCCTCGATCAGGCTCGGTCGTGCACCGCCACTTTCGACGTGGCGCAGCACACCCTGTCGACGGTCCTGGCTGGAAATGGCGGAGGGAGTGTCGCCAGCGCACCAGCAGGAATCTCCTGCGGATCCGACTGCAGCGAGGACTATGCGCATGGAGCCGAGGTCACACTCACAGCGACCGTTGATGCCGGCTCGTCGTTCAATGGCTGGTCTGGTGACTGCGCTGGGGCCCTGCTTTCCTCTGCGGTCACGATGTCGGAGGCCAGGAGCTGCACTGCCACCTTCAGCCTCGACCAGTACACCCTCACGGTCACCAAAGGCGGCGCCGGTTCGGGTTCCGTTACCAGCGACCCCGCCGGAATCGATTGCGGCGCGGATTGTAGCGAGCTTTTCGACTACGGCACGCTGGTGACCCTGACCGCCGCGCCGGCGGTGGGCTCCGAGATCACCGCCTGGTCGGGTGCCTGCTCTGGCAGCGACACCAGCGCTCAGGTGAGCGTCGACCAGGCCAAGACCTGTCACGTCGACTTCGCCGTTCAGGTCTTCCAACTCACCACGAGCGTCACCGGAAGCGGTTCGGTGGCAAGCGCGCCCCTGGGCATTTCGTGTGGAGCGGATTGCAGCGAGTCGTACGACTACGGCACCTCGGTCACCTTGACGGCAACGCCCGCAATCGGTTGGGACTTTGCAGGCTGGTCAGGCGACTGCTCGGGAACCGCGATCACCGACTCGGTGACCATGACCGAGGCGCGGAGCTGTACCGCGACGTTCGAAATCGAAACGCACACACTCTCGGTCACCAAGTCCGGCAGCGGTTCGGGCGGGGTGTCGAGCTCTCCGGCGGGCATCTCGTGTGGCGTCGACTGCAGTGAAGACTACGACTACCAAACGGCAGTGACCCTGACAGCGAGTCCGGCGGTTGGATCAGACTTCGTCTCCTGGGCCGGTGACTGCAGCGGCACCGAGCCCAGCGCTCTGGTCACTGTCGATCAGGCTCGTTCGTGTAACGCCGCCTTTACTCTCGAAGCGTACGCTCTCGACGTGACTGCGGTTGGAAACGGCTCGATCACCAGCGTCCCGGCGGGAATCGACTGTGGCGCCGACTGCTCCGAGATCTATGACTACGGCACCGTGGTGACCCTGACTGCCAACCCGGCTGAGGGCTATGAACTGACTGGCTGGAGTGGCGCCTGTTCAGGAACGAACAGCACCTTTGTGATCACGGTGACCGAAGCCAGGAGCTGTACGGCCACCTTCGCCCTCAAAACACACCCGCTCAACGTTTCAACGAGTGGCAACGGCTCGGGCACGGTTCTGAGCTCACCGCCGGGTATTGCCTGCGGTGCCGACTGCAACGAGACCTACGACCACGGAACCGTCGTTACGCTCACCGCAACGGCGGCAGAGGGGTCCGATTTCAGCGGCTGGTCGGGCCATTGTTCGGGCAGCAATGCAAGCGCCGAGGTGCTCATAGACGAGGCGCGTTCGTGCACCGCCGAGTTCACGCTCGAGCGCTATCCCCTGACCGTCAGTCGAACTGGAAGCGGTTCGGGTTCGGTCTCGAGTAGCCCGGCCGGGATCAGCTGTGGCGCCGATTGCAGCGAAGACTTCGACTACGGAACCAGCGTGACGCTCACCGCAGTGCCGGCCACCGGTTCGGACTTCACCAGCTGGGCAGGGGCCTGTGCCGGCGGCAACGCGAGTGTCGCCGTCACGGTAGACCAGGCGCGCTCGTGCACCGCAACCTTCACCATCGAGAGTCACCAGCTGTCGACCGTTGTGGTGGGGAACGGCTCGATCACCAGCGACCCGAGTGGCATCGACTGTGGAGCAGACTGTGTCGAGACCTACGACTACGGGACCAGTGTGACGCTCACTGCCGTCGCTTCAGCGGGTCATGAACTGTCGGCCTGGAGTGGCGACTGCACCGGCACTGATCCGAGTGCGGTGGTGACCATGAGCGGGGCGCGTGCCTGTACGGCCACCTTCGTCCCGCAACAGCGGACGCTTTCCGTGACGCGAGTCGGCACTGGCTCAGGAACCGTCGCGAGCAGTCCGGCCGGGATCGACTGCGGAGAAGTGTGTTCTAGAGATTTCGATCTGGGCTCACAGGTGACCCTCACCGCGACGCCCGTGGTGGGCTCGACCTTCGACGGCTGGGCAGGCGCGTGCAGCGGCGGGGCGGCGAGTGTTCAAGTCACGATGGACGAGGCGCGTGCCTGTCTAGCCACCTTCACTCTCGAGACCTACACCCTTCTCGCGACGGTGGTCGGTAGCGGTTCGATGACCAGCAGCCCGGTCGGCATCGATTGTTCCCCGGCAGGGTCGCCGGGCGCCGACTGCTCCGAGAGTTACGACTACGGCACGGTCGTCACATTGACGGCTACGCCCTCGGCCAATCATGAGCTGTTGGGCTGGAGCGGCGATTGTTCGGGAGTCTCCTCCGTCGCCAACGTCACCCTGACGGAGGCCCGAGCATGTACAGCCACCTTTGCCCTGGTGCAGCACGCGGTCTCGATCACGGTTGCCGGGGCCGGTTCGGTTCTGAGCTCGCCGGCGGGGATCGACTGCGGTGCCCAATGTACAGCCGACTTCGATCACGGCACGAACCTCTCCTTGACCGCGACACCCGAGGCAGGGCAGTTGTTCGTGGGTTGGACTGGTGACTGCGCCGGAAGTTCGGCGATGACTTCGATCGAGGTCGGGGCCAGCCGGTTCTGCACCGCGACCTTCGCACCGGCCGACTTCAGGCTCGATGTCACGCTCGCCGGGAGCGGGTCAGGTGCGGTGACCAGCGACCCCGCTGGAATCGAGTGCGCCTCTTCGGGGGCCGCGGGCGTCGACTGCTCGGAAAGCTTCAGCTCTGGCTCTTTGGTTTCGCTCCAGGCAACGCCGGACGCTGGTTCGCTCTTCAGTCACTGGACCGGAGACTGCAGCGGATCGGATACAGCGGTTCAGGTTACCCTCGACGATGACCGCGCCTGCACCGCTACGTTCGAGGTCCAGCCCGGCCCCTCGTCACTGAAGATCAACTTGGCGGGGTCTGGTTCGGGCTCGGTGTGGAGCATCGATGCAAGTATCGACTGTGGGGATGACTGCGAGGACCTCGATGTCTCCAACGGTACCGAAGTCACCTTGTTTGCCTTCCCGGCCTTTGGTTCGACTTTCACCGGTTGGACGGGCGACTGCTCCGGCACGTCAATAGAGCTCGACATCGTGGTGTCGGGCGAAATGGTCTGTACGGCGATCTTCACCGAGGTCCTTTTCCAGGACGACTTCGAGTGGGGCGATACCTGCGACTGGTCGTCGGCGGTGGGCGGAGAGTGCGAGTTCGGTCGTCGGGAGACGACGGTCGCCGGCGAGCCCTCCAGGAAGGATGCCTGGGCGGAGCTCACAGGCCGCCAGCCACTCCTCGAGGCGACTCGAAACGACTGAAATCGCAGGCCGCTCGGGCAGCGAGCCCGCCGGGTCCCAGGTAAGCGGAGCCTGTCGTGGGGCTCCGGTGAATCCGGAGCTTTGCGTGATATCGTATTGGTGGCTGGTTCCGTCGAGATGGTCTCGCGGGCGCAGCATGTCAGCTCACAGCTTGTGTTCCCCGGCCACCGGGCGGGGAGCGACGTTGGCTCTGGAGGGGCCATCGCACGGTGCTCAAGAAGTTCTTTGGCCGTTCGCAAGACGCCAGCAAGATCGACTCCTCGGATCTCACCGTGGATGAGTTGATCGTGCTCGAGCGCTGGGAAGAGGCCAGGGAACGCCTCGAGAAGGAGGTCAAGAAGCACAAAGGCGATCCCCGGGTTCACATGCGACTGGCGACCGTCTACGGTGCCCTCGGCAAAGGTACCGAGTCGCTCTTGCAGTACTGCATGGTGGCCGACGCCTACACGCGCGACGGCTTCGGCGACAAGGCGCTGGCAGTGCTCAACAAGGCGCATCGCCTGGCGCCCGGCGACAACGAGGTCAACCGGCGGCTCTACGCGCTGCAGGAAGACCAGAACCTCGCCGAGACGCAAGCAGTCGCCAAGAAGGTCCTGGCAGAAGCCATCAAGGAACAGACCGGGGAGACAGCGTCTGCCAATCTGCGCATCGAGGTAGAGAAGCTCTGGAGTCAGCTGACCCAGACCCAGTTCGTGCGCTCGCTACCGCCCGAGCAGATCGAGCCCCTTTTGAGCGGCATGACGCGCCAGGTGTATGGCGCCGAACGGGTGCTTTCACGCCTCGGCGAAGCGAATCCCTTTCTCTTTCTGGTGGTCGAAGGGGGGATTTCGATTCACGATCCCACCGGACCGCTCCTGCGCGAGTTCAAGCGCGGTACGATTCACGGTGAGAGCACTCTGCTCGAACATCAGAAGTGGCCGGCCGAGTACCGCACGAACGCAAATCCCACCACGCTCCTGGTGGTCGACCGCGCTGGGCTCGAGCGCTCGCTGACTGGCAACTCGAACCCCAAGGAACTTATCGAGTACCTCAGAAAGCAGAAGAACGACGCCACGGTGCGCGAAATCATGGAGTCGGTGAGGGCTTCCGGTTCCTGACGACGCCGGCCCGGCCGCCCGGGGTTGAGGGTCAAGGCGCGTTCCTGCGGTCGCGATCGCGCTGGTTGTCCTTCTGTCTTGACTGCGACGAATCCGATGGCATTGCTCACGATCCGCCAATACCCCGACCCCGTCCTGCGCGTTCAGTGTCCGCCGGTGACTGCGTTCGACCCGGACCTCGAACGATTGGTCGAAGACATGGTCGAAACGATGGTCGCCGCGCCCGGGATCGGTCTTGCGGCTCCCCAGGTGGGCGTCGAACTCCGTCTGGCGGTGATTGACTTGAGTGTTGGCGAGGAGCCTGATCAGCTCCTCGTACTCGCCAACCCGCGAATCGTCGAAACATCCGGCGAGGCCTCCGACTCCGAAGGTTGCCTGTCGATCCCAGATCTCACCGAGAAGGTCACGCGCCCGGAGTTGATCCGGGTCGTCGCCCAGGGCCTGGACGGCGAAGAGTTCGGGTTCGAAGCCGGTGGCTTGTTGGCGCGCGCCGTACAGCACGAGTGCGACCACCTCGATGGTGTCTTGTTCGTCGATCACCTGCGAGGCCTGCGTCGTGAACGCGCACGCCGCCGCCTGCGTCGGCTCGTCGCCGAGCCCGCCGTCACGTGAGGGTCAGACGCCGCAGCATCCTGCCGCGGCCGCTCTTGATCATCCTGGCGGCGGCGCTCTTCTCATGCGGCGGTGGCGGGGGAGGGGGTGGAGGTGGAGGGACGCCGACCTCGCCAACGCCTCCCCCTGCGCAGGCTTCGACGGTGTTCGTGCCGGCAGGCAATGGAACACCGAACAGCCTCAGCCTGCGCCAATCCCAAAGCAGCACCAGCACGAATCTGGTACTCGAATTGGTTGCGACTTCGGTCGAGGACCTCTACGGCATGGCGTTCGAGCTCACGCTGCCGTCGGTGGTCAGCTTTGGCACCGCGAGCGAAGGCACGTTCCTGAGCGCCGATGGCAGCGGCACCTCGATTCAGAGCGCGATCCGCGGCAACGTCGTGATTGTCGGGATAACCCGCCTGGGAGACACGGGCGGCGCCTCGGGAGACGGTGTCGTACTCAGCCTCGACCTGCGGCCCGTGGTCGCCGGTTCGGGAACCCTCTCGTTTTCGCGCAACCGAGCGCTCCGTCCCGATGGCACCGAAGCCCCTGGGCTTACCTGGACGAGCGGGAGCGTACAGGTGACGGGTTAGGAAGGCGCGGGGGAGAGGGCGCCGGAGGCTTTGGGAGAGGGCCAGGAGTTCCTGGAGGCGACGGTGGGAATCGAACCCACGAATAAAGGTTTTGCAGACCTTCGCCTTACCACTTGGCTACGTCGCCGCTCGAAACAGAAGCCGCCCCGGCCCCACGTCGCAGTCCCGACTTGTCGAGGCTCGTTGAAGGGGGAACTGGAGCGGGAAACGGGATTCGAACCCGCGACCCCAACCTTGGCAAGGTTGTGCTCTACCACTGAGCTATTCCCGCACCGAAGTAGTTCTCGCCCTCTGGAACTCCCGCAGGAACCCGAAACTCGGGCCCCGCGAGAAAACACCGGAGCGCGGCCGACCTTCTCAATGACGCCCTGGAGGCGCCGTGTACACACTCGGTACACCTTAGGAGGCGAGAGGATACGAGGGGGCCCGGGGAGTGTCAAGGTCCGTGCTGATCGCCGGCGGGGGCTTCGAAGGCACCCCGGAGGTAGGTCCAGCGGGCCTCCCGTTCGTTGTAGTCGAGAGCTAGAACGTCGAAACGAAGCGGCGCCCTGGTGCGTGTTTGCGCACACCAGAGGGCGGCCGCACGCGCCAGTCGGGCTTGCTTGCTGGGAGTCACGGCGGCCAGTGCGCCGCCCTGCCTTCGGCCACGGCGTGCCTTGACCTCAACGAAGCAGAGCGTGGCGCCCTCGCGGGCGATCAAGTCGATCTCACCGGCGGGAGTGCGCACGTTGCGCGCTAGCACGTCGAGCCCCTGCGCAGAGAGAAAGCGGGCGGCAGCTGCTTCGGCGGCATTGCCGCGGGCGACATGATGAGGAGATGTGAACAGCCGCTCGAGAAGACGGATTCTGGGCAGGGTTCGTTTGGCCATGGGTGCGCTCCGGGTCTTTCGTAGTAGGCCGTCGGTGTGGCGGCTTCTCTGACCCTTTGAGACGCAAGAACTGCCCCGACCTTGACAGGCGGGAAGGGGATTCGGCGCCGGTGGCGCTGGCTCAGGACTCCTGGCGGAGCCTGGACAGCATGTCCTCGGTAGGAAAGCCCTGGACCCGGTACCGCGGCGGATAGGTCTCTTCCGGCTCGAGCAGGTCGCGGCAGTGACGGACGATGGCACCCCAGGTGAACTGCCCGAGCATTTCACCGTCCTGGCCGCGATCGGGGTCGAAGAGGACGACCTGATCGGTGCACGGCAGAAGACTCGGCAACGAGCGGATCCACACGCAGTAGCTGCAGAGGGAACCGGTTTTTGGTTCCTCGTTGGCCGAGAACGCGGCGACGAAGAGCTCTTCGCCGACCTGGTCCTGCAGACTCGGGCTCTGCTCCTCGTAGAGCGACAGGAACTCGAGCGTCTGGTTGCGACGCCAGGCTGGATAGAGCGCGTGGCTCTCGTCGAGGATCAACGGTTCGAAGTTGGGCCAGGAGCGCTTCCAGGCGAGCAGCGAGATCGGATGGGGGCCGGCGATGTGGCTCTCGGCCAGGGCAAAGGCGGTATCGAGGGCTCCGGTATTGGCCTCGTCGGCAATCAGGAGCAGGTTCTTGGTCGGCACGAGGACGATCGGGGCACCTTCGAGCGCCAGTTTCCTGAAGGTCCCGTCGAGGAGCATGCGGGCAGCGTCGTAGCCGTCGCCAGTGCCGAGAGCATAGAGACCGGGCTTGATCTCGACCGGGTCCTCGTCTGGCCGTGCCTCGAGGTTCTGCTGGGCGAGCGTCCGTGCCTCCTGCCAGTCGACTCCCCAGCGCTCGAGGTCGGCATGGGTCACGAGCTGCACCAGGGTCGGGTGATCGACGACCAGCGTCACGCACAAGCGATCGGTGAGCCGCTCGTGGGGGAGCCCGAAGCTCTCCGGCGATTTGCCCTCCGCACAGGCGGCGTTCTGCTGCGTGCGCACCGCTTCGAGGTAGTAGAGATCGCGAACGGTCGGATAAATGCGGTTCGACACCTCGCTCCACGAGAGCGGTTCCTGGTCCTGGATCGAGGCGAACCCGTTGGCGTGCAGGTCGTAGAGCTTGCGCCGCTGCCAGGGCCACAGAGCAGCTGCCTCGCTGTAGATGTTGCGCAGGTAGTGCACCATCGATCCACTCCTGATGCGAAAGTTCTCCGGTTCGTAGACCGGTTCTTCGTATCCGGCGCGTTCGAGGGCGGCCACCATGGCGCGCGCGAACCTCTCGCGGTCGAGCCGGGGGTTCAGGAGGCGTAGGGCACGTCGCATGGGCAGGCTTGGGCTATGACGGGAAGGGAAGCGGCAGGGGATCAGACGTTCGCAGGGGCTTGCGTCTAACCTAGTAATTCTACGACAAATTGTTATTAAGTCAATTCATTTCAAAGCCGCCAAAAGAGGTTTTCGTGGGCCCGGGGCCCCGTAGACCTGAGTCAAACCGGGGCAGGACGGCCACAAAGGCGCCTGGCATGCGACCTGCTAGAGGTTCTGGTCCCTGCCCTTTTGTCTGTTCCCGTGTTCTGCGATTCTGCGATCCTGCGTTTTGTCTTCTGCCGTTGCCTTCCTGGTAGCGATCCACAACCAGGTCGGGACCTCCCGACCACGACCGCCTGAGAGCGGAGGCCTCCCTATGCACCGTGCCCATTTGCGGCTTTTCTTGTCCTTTTCCTGTGTCCTTCTCCTGGCCCTTGGCGGACTTCCCGCCGCGGCCGATAGTGGTCTCACCTTCGACACCGACGATGGTGGCGTGCGCCTCTGGTCACGCCCGATCGATCCCAGTTCGGGGCACGGCTACCCCGAGACCTCGCCGACCTACTTTGGCGATCCCGACGGATGGATCTGCATGGCGGAATTCGATGGCCGGCAGTACTTCCGCCTTCCCGACGCGTTCCTCGGTGACCGTTCCGATGCCTATGGCACCAGCCTTCTGTTCTCCCTGAAGGCGAACTCGGTCGGCAACCCACCGATCGCTGACGTGCAGCCCGACGTCATCTTGCGGGGTGGTGGCTATTCGCTGGTCTACGACGGAATCGAGGACCCGACGCTCGAGTGGCGCGAGGACTCGGTGGCCCTGGTGGAGGCTTCCTTCACTCACGAGGGGAGCGAAGTCCCAGCCACCGAAGACGAACTGCGCCGGACGCTTGCACAGCTCAACGACATTCTGATCCGTGCTGAATATCAAGTGGGAGCCGAAGAGAACTGTCTCGATGACGTCAACCTGGCGGGTAACCGCGCGGCAGTGCCGCCGGCGAACACTTCGTCGCGCTTCAATCTCGGCGCCGACGGTTGGACTGCGGTCAAGATCGGCGCCGGCGGTGGCATCGAGGCGACCGACCTGGTGTGGGAGGACACCGACGGCAACCCCGCCGGTCGGATCTGCGCTACAGATCCGGCCGGTGGAGCGACTCCCTATTTCCGCGCCCCCCTGAACTACACCAACGGTTTCAAGCGCGCCGGCGGCTCGTTCCTGGGATTCGATGCTCGTGCACGCCCCGAGGGTGCGCCGCTCACCGGGCCAGAGGATCTGATTCTGCTCGGCGACGCGGAGATGTTGACCTATAACGGGCATACACCCGACATTGACTGGCGGTCGCATCACGTGCCTCTGGCGGCCCCTGCCTGGACCGTCGACAGCACTGGCGAAATCGCGACGGATGCCGAGATCCTGGCGCTTCTCGCCGGTGGTGCCGAGTTGCTGATTCGGGCTGAGTTCATCTTCACCGAAGGGGACGTTGGATGTCTCGACAACGTCTTCCTGATCGAGCCTGGCTTCATGATGGACGGCTTCGAGACCGGTGACACAAGCGGTTGGACATCGAGCGTCGGCCTACCTTGACCGTCGCCTCTGACGGAGCCGGCGTCGCCTGAAGGAGCGCCGGAGCCGCCGAGCCCCGCAGATGATCTCGCAGTAGCGAGGGCGACTGCGGGGCTTTTGCGCGTAAGGCTCCCCTGGCCGGCCGCGCGCGGACTTTGGTTCCACCCATCGTGCATAAGACCCCTATGATGAACTCGGACCCCAACCCTTCTTCGAGAACGAACCCAGGCGAGGTACCGATGGCGAAATCCCGAATCGAAGAGCGCGGCTACGCGCACCCCGAGGCTCTCGTCTCGACGGACTGGGTTGCCGAGCGCATCCAGGAAGGAGATGCGCTCGATCCGACGATCCTTCTCATCGAATCGAACGAGGATCCGTTGCTCTACCCGTCGGGGCATATCCCTGGGGCGGTCGAGGTCGACTGGACCCGTGACCTCAACGATCCGGTGCGGCGGGACTATCTCGATCGTGAAGGGTTCGAGCGTCTGGCCCGACGCATTGGCCTCGCGCCCGAGACGACTGCGGTCTTCTACGGTGACCGCAACAACTGGTGGGCGACGTACGCCTTCTGGGTCTTTCAGCTGTTCGGTCACCAGAACGCACGGGTGATGGATGGCGGCCGCATCAAGTGGCTCGCCGAGGAGCGCCCGATGACCCGTGAGGTGCCCGAGCGCGAAGCAAGCAGCTACCGCGCGAAGGAACGCGACGATCGAACCGAGCGCGTCTTCCGGCGGGGAGTCGTCCAGCATGTCGAGACCGGCGGCCAGCTGGTCGACGTGCGCAGCCCGCAGGAGTTCAGCGGTGAACGGCTGCACATGCCGGACTATCCAAACGAAGGTGCGCTGCGCGGTGGACACATCCCAGGCGCCTCGAACATTCCCTGGGCGACTGCCATCGACGAGGATGGCACTTTCAAGGATTCTGAGACGCTGCGCGCCATCTACAGCCGCGACCATGGCATCACCGGCGACCGTCCAGTGATCACCTACTGCCGCATCGGCGAACGCTCGAGTCACACCTGGTTCGTGCTCAAGTACCTTCTGGGCATGGAGAACGTGCGTAACTACGACGGCTCGTGGACCGAATGGGGAAACCTGGTCGGCGTACCGATCGCCAAGGATGTCTGAGCGCGAGAACCCGACCCAAGCGCCTGGGCCGCCGCAGTCGCTCCGCGAACTGCTCGAGGTCTTCGAACTCACCCTGGATCGCGGTGAGCGCATCCAGATGCTGATCGAGATCGCCGACCGCTTCAAACCGGTGCCCCCCGAAGTCGCACGCGAGCCCTTCGACGAGACCCGGAGGGTGCCGAACTGCGAGTCGGAGGTCTTTGTGTGGGCAGAGCCCCGGCCCGCCAGCGACCAAGGTGCTGCTGCACTCGACTTCTACTTTGCCGTTCAGAACCCGCAGGGCATCTCTGCCCGGGCGATGGCGGTGATCCTCGACGAGCATCTCTCGGGCCGTCCGCTTGCGGAAGTGGCTGCGGTGCCCCCTGATCTGCCCCTCCTCCTGTTCGGGCAGGAACTCTCGATGGGCAAGAACATGGGGCTGACCGGCATGCTCCGCATGGTGCAGCTCTACGCCCGCCGCGCGGGGAAGAGCGGTGGGATTGAGCCAGAGGAGTGAGCGACAGGGAGCGTGATTCCGTGTCAGGATCAGTGGCGAAGCGATGGCGGCGTTTCGATGCCGTGGTACACGACGTCCCCTGATCATCGATACGGCGGCAACAGCGGTGGGCCGGAGTGGCGGAATGGCAGACGCAGCGGACTTAAAATCCGCGGCCGCAAGGCGTGTGGGTTCGATTCCCACCTCCGGTACTCGGTCGAGCCAAGGTACTCGAACCGGCGCTTCGATCGGGGTTGTCGTCGTCCGTGCGCCAGCGCCTGACCCGCTGGTAAGCTGGCGAGACTTTGACCCTCGCCTCTGCTCAGTCTTCCGCAGCCCAGGCCCGCGTCGCTCCACACAGTGAAGCCTCGGAACGCGCGGTGCTCGCGGCGATCATCCTCGACTCACAGCGCAACTTGCCGGTGACCGCCGGGCGCCTCCACGTCGAGGACTTCTATCTCGAGCGCCACCAACGGATCTACGAGTCGCTCCTGGCCCTACAGGAGAGCGCCACCGGCATCGACCTGCGTACCGTCCAGGCGGACCTCGAGCAGCGTGATCTGCTCGAACGTGCCGGTGGGCTCGCCTACCTTGCGGGGCTCGAGGTCGATCTGCCGGATCTCAGCCGCATCGAGGACTACGTCGAAATCGTCAAGGAGCGTGCTCTCAGGCGCCGCTTGATGGCGGCCTGCGATGACACCTACAAAGCCTGCTTCGACGGCGGCATGGTCGCCAAAGAAGCTCTCGGGGTCGCCGAACAGGCAATCCTCGAGCTTGGCGAGGAGGCCATCCCGCGCGGTTTCGCCCAGCTCGGCGACGTTTTTCGCGAAACCCTGGTCGATCTCGAGAAGCGGCCCGATAACCCGTTCCCGGGCATCGACACCGGCTTCATCGACTTCGACCGCATGACGCATGGTCTCCACCCGGGTCATCTGTTGATCATCGCCGGTCGACCGGGGATGGGGAAGTCGAGTCTGGCGATGAACATCGCCACTCACGTGACCGCCCGAGAGAACAAGGCCGCAGCGGTCTTCTCGCTCGAAATGAGTGCCCAGGAACTCGGCCTGCGGGTTCTTTGTGGCGAGTCGGGGGTTTCGTTTTCGCGCCTACGCAAAGGCCGGCTGTCGCAGCGCGAGTGGACCACCCTTCGCGAAACTATTGCAGCCCTGTCGCACTCCAAGCTCTACATCGACGACTCGGCGAGTGCCACGTTCCTCGAGGTCGCTTCCAAGGCCAGGCGCCTCAAGCTCGAGAAGGGTCTCGATCTGCTGGTCATCGACTATCTGCAGCTGATGAGCTCCGGCGGTCGCTTCGAGAATCGCAACCTCGAGATCGCGTCGATCACTCGCGGTCTCAAACAGCTGGCGAAGGACCTGCAGATCCCGGTGATGTGCCTCTCGCAGTTGTCGCGCCAGACGGAACGACGCGGGTCCGATCGTCGGCCTCAGCTGGCCGACCTGCGCGAGTCGGGTGCCATCGAACAGGACGCCGATCTGGTCGGCTTCGTGTACCGCGACGAGGTCTACAACCCGGATGACCCGGGCAATCACGGTCTGGCCGAGCTGATCGTCTCCAAACACCGCTCGGGCGAGACCGGCACGGTGCACCTGGCGTTCATCGGCGAGATCACCAAGTTCTGCAACCTCGAACACCACGCCACGCCGCCGGGTGGTCCGGGCTTCGATAACGACCTCGACCCGGTACCGCCGGGACCGCGGCGTATCGAGGATCCACCCGCAGCGCTGTTTGACGATCCCGACGACCTGCTCGACCTCTGAGGACATGTTCGAGGCCACCGAGGCGTGGGTCGAGATCGACCAGCGGGCACTGTGCGCCAACCTCGAGCGCCTCTCTGGCCGCGTCGGTTCATCGGCCGCGGTCATCGCGGTGGTCAAGGCCGACGCCTACGGTCACGGCGCGACCGATGCAGCGAGGGTCCTCCGCCAGGAGGGTGTCGAGTGGCTGGCGGTGGCGAGGTTCGACGAAGGCCTGGCCCTTAGACAGGCGGGTATCGATGGCCGGCTGCTGTTGCTCGATCCGCTACCGGTCGAGGCAGCGCGGGCGGTCGCGGAGCTCGGTGCGACGGCCGTGGTGTCGAGCGTCGAACAACTGCGCGCCTGGAGTGCGCTCGGTGAACCGGCCCGGGTCCATTTGAAGGTCGACTGCGGTCTCAGTCGCCTGGGCATCGAGGTCGATCGCCTCGCCGAGGTCACCGAGCTCTTGGCCGGGAGTTCCCTCGTGGTCGAGGGAGTGATGGGACACCTGAGCGAATCCGAGGCGCTCGACGATGACCAGACGCCGACCGAAGAGCTGCGCTTCCAGCGCTTCGCAGATGGGCTCGAGAGCACGCTTCTGAACTCGAGCCGACCTCTCCGGCATCTCGCCAACTCCTGCGGCGCAATGTACTGGCCCACCACTCGTCTCGACCTGGTGCGCTGTGGCGGTGCCCTCTGGGGCCTTGACCTGGCGCGGGTGCGCGACGCTTCAAACGGCTCCGGACTCGAGCCAGTAATGCGGGTCGTCGCGCCGTTGGTGCAGATTCGCAGAGTCGCGGCCGGTACGCGGGTTGGATACGGTGGAACCCTTGTCACCGCGAGGCCGAGTGTTCTCGGCGCGGTGGCAGTGGGTTACGCCGACGGCTATCCCTCGATCCTCGGGCGCCTGGAGAGCGGCGCCAGGGCACTTTGGCACGGGCACTCGGTGCCGATCGCGGGCGCGGTGAGCATGGATCTCCTGCTGCTCGACTTGACCGACGTCGCGAACGCGCGCGGCGATGAGGCGCTCCTGGCCCGGGACAGTCCGCCGGTCGTACTTCTCGGCCGCGACGGCGAAGAGCTCATCAGAGCAGCCGAGCTCGCACGCGCCGCCAACTGCTCGCTCTACGAGGTCACCACGCGCTTTGGCCAGCGCCTGCCGCGTTGCGTGGTTCGCCGGCGGTAGCCCACCCCATTGTCGAAGGGGCCGCTAAAGGCTTGGGTCGTGGCCGGTGATGCGACGGAAGGCGCTCAGGTAGCGCTCGAGCGTTCCCTGGACGACCTCCTCGGTCAACTCCGGCGGTGGCGAGGCCTTGTCCCAGCCGGTGCCATCGAGCCAATCGCGGACCGGCTGTTTGTCGAACGAGACCGGTTCGGTGCCCGGCTGCCACTCGGAGGCCTCCCAGTAGCGTGAGCTGTCGGGGGTGAGCACCTCGTCGATGAGCACCAGCTGCCCGTCGATCCAGCCGAGTTCGAACTTGGTGTCAGCGAGGATCAGCCCCTCGCGGGCGGCCAGGTCGCGCCCGGCGGAGTAGAGGTCGAGGGTCTTGTCGCGGAGGGTACGGGCGAGCTCTTCGCCGACTCCGGCGATCAACGTTTCGTAATCGATGTTTTCATCGTGACCCTCTTCGGCTTTGGTGGCCGGGGTGAACAAGGGCTCTGCGAGCCGATCGGCACGTTCGAGCCCCGGTGGCAAGTCGTACCCGCACGCGCGGCCATCCTGTTGATACTCCCGCCAGGCGCTCCCGGCGATGTAGCCGCGCGCGACGCATTCGTAGGGAATCACCTCGGCCTTTTGAACCAGCACCGCGCGTCCGTCGAGCACGTCACGCTGGGCCTTGGCGGCGGCTGGGAAGTCGCCCACCTCGGTGGCCAGGAGGTGGTTGGGAATGCGATCGCTGAGGCGATCAAACCAGTGATTGGTCAGCTGGTTGAGAATCTTGCCCTTACCAGGGATTCCCGGTTGCAACACGTAGTCGTAGGCAGAGATGCGATCGCAGGCGACGATCAGGAGCTCGCTGCCGAGGTCGTAGATGTCGCGGACCTTGCCACGACGCGGTTCGGGCAGGCCTGGAAGATGGCTCTCGAAGAGGGGTGCGTTCATGAAGCTACCTCGAGCAAGATCGTCGGTGCCCCCAAGCGTTCCCGTTCGAAGCCTCTCGAGAGGGCGGTTCGTCCGGTCGTACCAGTGAGGGGCGTTCTAGTGAGGGGCGTTGTCACAAAGGCCATCAATGGCCGCGAGAAGATCGCCGGATGGTAGCGCATCGTGGGCAAGCGCTTCGCGCCAGTTGGGCAGCATCAACTCGAGGTCGACGCCCTCGTAGACCACCAGCGGATCGATGCCTTTGAGAATCGGTACTCCGATACGACGGAAGGCAACTGCGGCTGAACCCACCGGGGTGACGACCTCGAAGCCGATGAAGCGCCCGTGCGGTAGCTCGACGATCGTCATCGGAAGGGGGCCGTAGTCGGCCCACACTTCTGCCAGAAAACTCGTCGTCGCGACCAGGCCTTCGTTGATCAGGTGGCCATCCGCATCGATCGAGGCGACGAAGCGCCGGTCACCGGTCTTGATCGGAGCGGTCGGAACACGCTGGGTGTCCTCGAGCAGGCCATCGATCTTCGCCGCGTCGATGCCGCGCGCGGTGAGCTCGGAGCGCAGGTCTTCGAGTCGCAGCCGGGCCTTGCCACTGACCAGACGGGCCAGCTCGAGGATTCCCTGGCCGAACGCTTCGTAGCGCTCGGCGCGGGTGTTCTCGTCGCCGAAGGCCACCAGGCGATAGTCGCCGTGGTTGAGTGCCATGCGCATGCCGCGGTCGAAGGCGAAGCCGCGACCGACGAATTGGCGATAGGCGCGCTGCATTTCGATCGCCGCGACCAGCAGCTGGGCCAGCTCCATCGCGGTGTAGAAGGCACCGTCGCCGAGATACTTCTCGAAGCGCAGACCGTGGTCCGACGCCAAGCGGTCGAGGTGGCGTTGGAACCGGAACAGGCCGCGAAACCCTTCCTCGCGTGGTTCGCCGTCGGCGAGCCGCGAGAGGCTGGTGAGAACCTCCGAGAAGTCGGTCAGGTCGTACATCAGACCACCGCGGGTGACTTCAGGGTCGATCAGCCAGGGTGCCATGAAGTCGATCGGTCGGGTGCGAGTCTCTGCGACGGCGACCGACAGACCGATGGTCTCGAGGTCACCCTGGTCGCACAGAAAGAGCGCGCCATGTGGCTCCAGGTGAACGCAGAGCTTGCGCAATGAATCGAAGAGTTCGAACTCCTTGAGCCGCAGCAGCAGCCGTTCCCAGAGAAGAATCTGCTCGGGGTCGAAGAAGCGCTGGCGATCGTAGCCCGCGGACTGGCTGAGGAACTGGACCGTTCCAGGTTCGTAGAGCGCCCGAGTCTGGTCGCCGCCATGCATGGTGAGCGCGGCGTGTACGGCCGGATCGCGAGTCGAGCGCTCCTGGCACCAGGCTTCTAGGGCATTCTTGCGCTCGAGAAAGTCCTCGGCATCGATCTGCAGGTAGCCGCGCAGGTAGGTTTCGAGGCCCGTGAGGTCGCGATCGATCGTCTCTTCAGAGAGGATCAGGACGTTGTCACGCATGGCAGTCAAGAGGGTCGGGAAGAGCGCCTCCTCTTCGAGCTCGCGCTCGCGGGCAAAGCGCTCGACGAGCCGATAGACCAGGTCAAAGACTCGATCGAGATAACGGTCGAGCACCCGATAGCGCTGGTGACTCGCGTCGCTGTCTTCGGCGACGCGTGACCAGATGCCGGCGAGTTGCCGAGAGTGGTAGAGCCAGAAGATCTGCGAGTAGTCCTGGGCGTAGCTGGCGGCAGAGACGTTTTCGATCGCAGTACTCAACGCCTCGGCGTACGCCTCCCAGGCTCGGTCCTCGTCTTCTGCCGCCAGGCTGGGGTCGCGCTCGCGCGCCCAGGCCAGGGCGATGACCGTTTCGAGACGTGTCGCCAGGTCAGCCAGACCATCGGAGTCGAGAATCGGGAAGCCGTGGATGGGCACGCCTTGCCCGGGCTGCAAGAGGATCCGCCGAGGGAGAGGCAGGTGCCGAACGATCCCTGAGAACCAGCGCGCCAGCTCGACGCCGTCACGACGCAGGAACTCCGTGGGTCCGCGGAGGTGACGAAGGAGAGGGTCCTGAGGCATCAAGCAAAGCCTACAGCGAGTCCTGGCTCGCCCGAGTGGGTTCGAAGTCAAGTGCAATCCCGCCGAACCGCGACGACTCCCGATCGCCCTGGAGTACACTGCCGCCGCTTTGAACATACGCCTCAAGACCGTCCGTCAGCTGTCCGCCGACTGCGAAGTGATCGTGGTTCCCGTCTTCTCTGGGGAGAGCCCATTCCCTGCGGGACCATTCCCCAGTGGACCGTTCCCCAACGGACCGTGGAGCAAAGCCTGGGAAGGGCTCACCACGGCCGCAACCAGAGCGCACTGGCCAGAGGGCAGCGAAAGGCGCGTCACGGTCGTCCAACGTCGCAAAGGCGCCGCCCATCTGGTCGTGATCGGAGCTGGTCGACGGGCGGGATTCGACGTCCGCAGGATCACCGAGGTCGCCCAGCGCGCCTGGCGCGAGGCCGCCGCCCTGGGTGGGCGAAGCGTCGGCCTGCTGCTGCCTCGGGATGCGCCGAGCGCCGAAGATGACGCCGCGTTGACCGAAGGTGGCCTGCAGGCTGCGGTGCTGGGCCTCGAGCGCGGCGCCTATCAGTTCTCGCGCTACAAACTGAGCGCGGGCAGCGCGGGTCGCAGCAAAGAGCGGGCAGGCCCGGCAACCGCCGCCATTGGTGTGGCCGGTGGGACCCCGTCGGCCTGGCGCAGGAGCCTCGACGCGGCGCTCGAGATCGCTGGCGGGGTGGCCTTTGCGCGCGACCTCGGCAACACGCCTCCCAACATCGCGACACCCGCCTGGTTGGCGAGGGAGGCGCGCAAGATGGCGAAGGCAGTCGGGGCTCGGGCGACAGTGCTCGGTCCGCAGGAGCTTGCCAAGAAGGGGATGGGGGGAATTCTTGCGGTCGGTGCTGGTTCGGCCAACGGTCCTCGGCTGGTGCGACTCTCGATCGGCAAGGGCCCGCGGGTCGCCCTCATCGGCAAGGGTGTGACGTTCGATACGGGTGGTATCTCGATCAAGCCGTCAGCTGCGATGGAGGAGATGAAGTACGACAAGTGCGGGGCATGCGCGGTCCTCGGTGCTTTTCAGGCAGTGGCCGGGCTCAACCTGCCGTTTCGGGTCGATGCCTACGTGGCGTTCGCGGAGAACATGCCTGATGGCCGCGCCTATCGGCCCGGCGACATCGTGCGCTGCTACGGCCGCGGGAAGACCGCCCGAACCGTCGAGATCATCAACACCGACGCCGAGGGGCGCATGCTCCTGGCCGACACCCTTACCTGGGCGAGCGAGACCAAGCCGGTGGCAATGATTGATTACGCAACCCTTACAGGTGCCTGTGTCGTGGCTCTCGGCGAAGGAGCGGCAGGCCTCTGGTGCCGGGACGAAAAGATGGCGAACCACCTGCTCACCGCCGCCGCAGCGAGTGGTGAACGCTTGTGGCGGATGCCGCTGTGGCCCGAATTCAATCACCAGATGAAGAGTGATCACGCAGACCTGAAGAACTCTGGAGGGCGCTGGGGCGGCGCCAACACTGCGGCCGCGTTCCTTTCCAACTTCACCGCCGATCATCCCTGTTGGGCCCATATCGACCTCGCGGGGCCGGCGTACGACACTTCACCGTCCAGTGGCGAGACCCCTGGCGCGACCGGTTACGGGGTCGCAACGACCGTCAACTGGTTGCGGCGCGGTAACCTTTCGTCCCACGATGCGTAGCACTCGGTGAACACCACGGCACGTCGCGCCGTAGGACAGGCTCCTACCCTCACGCGAGTCGCTTCCTATCTTGACCCATCGCTTCAAAGACCAGGCGCCCTCACCGTTCTTGACGGCATCGAATCTACAGGGCCCGGAGACCAATAGACCATGAACCAGTACCGGTCCCGTCGGACCCCTCGAACCCTTCGCCCTCTCGTCCGCCCGCTCCTCTGGTTGTCGGCGATGGTCGCGATTCTCGCTCTCGTCGCCTCGGCAGTCAGTGCTTCGGCGGGCGAAGGTGAAGACACGCTGTCGGCAGCCTGGACCGACGAGTTGCCCGCCAGCGGGCTCAACGAGAGTGGCGACGTCATTCGGCTGTCCCTGGCTGACGCTGTGCAGGTTGCGGTGCGGCGCAACCTCGGCCTCCAGGTTCAGCGGATTGATCGCACGCAGTCTCACCTCGGGATCATGCAGAACGAGGGTATCTATGACTTCTTCACCCGCGCCAACCTGCTGTGGGGCGAAGAAGAGAGCGCCGCGGCTTCGAACCTGAGCGGTGCTTCGGTGCTCTCTCAGGACACCGGCGTTCTCAATCTCGGTGTCAGCCGGTTGATTCCCAGCGGCGGTACTGCCTCGATCGACTGGAACAACCGGCGTTCCGAGTCCAACTCGTTCTTCGCCTCGGTCAATCCGTCGTTCACTTCTGACTTCGATCTCGCCTTCTCGCAGCCTCTCTTGCGCAACTTCGGTCGCATCGCCACCGAACGCGCCCTGATCATTGCGCGCACCAACAGCGACATGGCTTTCCATCAGCTCGAAGCTTCCGTGATCGACCTGGTCGATCGTGTCGAGAATGCCTACTGGTCACTGGTGGAAACCCGCGCGCAGCTCGAGGTCAGTCGCGAGAGCCTTGCCCTGGCTGAAGAACTCCACGAGAAGAACCGCACCCAGGTCGAGGTAGGGACCCTTGCACCGCTCGAGTTGATCCAGAGCGAAGTGGGTGTTGCGACGCGCCGCGAAGAGATCATTCGCGCCGAGGGCACGGTCGGCGACGCTGAGGACGAGCTTCGCAGGTTGATGAATCTCGAGACGGATTCATTCTGGGATCGGACCATCGAGCCCACCACAGATCCCGAGACCGCGCGCATCGACGTCGACCTGGCGAACGCGATTCGGGTGGCCTACGAAGAACGCGCAGAGCTCGAGCAGCAGCGCTTGTTCAACGAGAACCTGGAGCTCGATGCGAAGTTCTTTCGCCGCCAGATGCTGCCGCAACTGACCCTCGATCTCCGCTACGGCTGGAATGGCCTCGGTGGTGACGTTCGTCAGTTGGAGCCCGGCGAAGACCCGTTCAACCCCAACGCCCGCACGAGACTGATTCCGGGCGGCTTCGGCGATGCCGTCGACCAGATCCTCGACCAGGAGTTCGTTGGTTGGCAGGCAGGCTTGAACTTCGGGTTCCCGATTCAGAATCGACAGGCGCGGGCCAGCAGCCAGATCGCCGATCTCGAACTCGAGCAGGGAAGGATCACCTTGTCGGACCTCGAGCTCAGCATTCGCACCGAGGTTCGGCAGGCGGCCCGCGGTGTGCGTACCGCCGCTGAGCAGATCGATTCGGCGACCACCTCGCAGCGTCTCGCAGAGCGCAACCTCGACGCCGAGCGCAAGCGTTACGAGAACGGGCTCTCGACGAGCTTCCAGATCCTCGAGATTCAAGAAGACCTGAGTCAGGCCCGCAGCCGGCTGGTGACCGCTGTGACGAGCTACCGGCGCGCGCTGGTGCGCTACTACCGGGCGCTCGGACGTCTACTGGACGAGAACGGCATTGAGCTCGAAGACCTGCCGTAGATTCCGCGGGTCGGCGGCTGGAGCGGGCGGACGTACACCCGACGGACGTACACCCGACGGACGAACACCCCACGGAATTGTGCTCGGCGCACCGCCGCGGGGGCCCTGGTACCGGAGGTGGGACTCGAACCCACACACCCTTGCGGGCGGGGGATTTTGAGTCCCCTGCGTCTGCCAATTCCGCCACTCCGGCTTGTTCGTGGGATCAACGGTGTTCCCGACAAGGTGCCGCGCAATATAGCGGAGCCATGACCCGGGAATCCAGCGTATCGCTGCGCAGCGCGATGGTGCGCTGTGGGGGGCGTTTCGAGAGCGTCTCTTCGCTTTGAAGCTAGTATTCCTAGCCATCGAGGCCTTGACTCCAGGGCACTCATCTGCTAGCTTCGGGAGTTCGTCGCGGTCGGTTTCTCCTCGGTCCCGGTGAGCGAAAGGCCCCTGACAACGGGATCTTTCGAAGGGGCCACCTTTCGAACGGGGCCAGATAGGCACCCCGCGTCCGGCTGCTCTGCGGTCCACGGAAGCGTCGCGAGTACGGGCTCCACGCTCGCCTTGGGGTTCGATCCCTGGCCGCGAATCGACCTGGTGCCCCTTCGATCGATCCTCGCGGGCACACCCCCCTTCACGCCATTCTCACTTCAGCATTTCAAAGCAGAACCAGGAGGTAGCCCCTTGTCATTCAAGGTAGGCCAGAAGGTCGTCTATCCCAATCACGGTGTCAGTCTCGTCGAGGAGATCGCTCCAGGCAATATCGATGGCATCGAGCACACCTACTACCACCTGCGGCTGCTGTCGAACGACTCGAAGGTCATGGTGCCGAAAGAGAACCTCGAGCTGGTCGGTCTGCGTCCGTTGTGCACCCAGAAGGCGCTCAAAGAGCTGCTTGCCCTGCTCGAGGACGGCAACATCGACACCTACAAAGACTGGAAGGGTCGCTACAAGCAGAACCTCGACAAGATGAAAACTGGTGATCTGACCGAGGTCGCCGAAGTGCTCAAGAACCTGCGTCTCGTTTCGCAGAAAAAGAGTCTCTCCTTCCGCGAGAAGAAGATGTATGAGAGGGCGCGCTATTTCATCCTCAGCGAGGTGGCACACGTCAAGAACATTCCCGAGGAGAAGGCCGAGGCGCTGGTCGAGAAAGCCCTCGAGACCAGCATCGAGAAGCGCAGCAAGAAGAAGGGCGCTTCGAAAGAGAAAGCCTGAGGCCCAACCAGACCTCAGGTTCCGGGCCGAGGGGCGCGGTGCCTGGAGCGAACCTTCATATGCAACGTTTCCTCATTCTGCTCCTGGCCGTTGGGCTGGTGAGCTACGTGATGTCGCGTCAACTCCGGCGGTTCCTCGCCGGGCCGACGGGCCGGCAACTGCAGACTCTGTGGCGGATTCTCGGCGGCGGCTTGAGTGAACCGAAGGCGGGAAGACCGCGAGCCTCCGAGGCTCGCCTCACCCCGTGCTCGTCGTGTGGCGCGTTCGTGCCCGAGTCGCGCCTCCACCACCGTGCTGGGGGGCGGCCAGTCTGCTCGGCTTGCGAGTCGCGATGAAGCCCCCGGGATGGTGACGGCGTCTCGAAACACCGCTCCGATTGCCCAGGTCGCCGTACCGCTGCCGTTACCCACCGCGCTCAGCTATTTGGTTCCTCTGTCGTTGGCAGACCTCGCTGCGGTCGGCTGCCGAGTCAAGGTCCAGGTTGGGCGACGAAAGCTGACCGGGCTGGTGATGGCGCGCACTGCCGAGCGGCCCGCTGGCGTAGCACTCAGATCGCTCGACGCGGTAGTGGACATGTCGCCAGTGGTTACAACGGCGCAGCTCGAGCTGGCGACGTTCACTGCCGAGTACTACATGGCTCCAATCGGCGAAGTGGTGCGACTCCTGGTGCCCAACCATCTCGAGGCGTGGGGGACGCGACGGGTGCGTTTGACCAATGCTGGCGCCCTGGCGCGACCGCGCGATGCGTTCGAGACCTTTCTCCAGGAACGTCTTCTCGCCGTCGGTAGCCTTGCTACCGCCGAGCTCCATCAACAGTGGGCCGAGTTCACGGCTTCGGCGCCCCTTCTCGTAGGCGCAGAAGGGAGTGAGAGCGACGACGTCCTGGAGCTCGACCTGTTGGATCGCCTGCGCGCCCTCGCCAGCGCCGGCAGGATCAGCCTTTCGGCATCGCGCCGCGCCGGCGCCGGAAGCGCGCGCTACGTGACGGCGATCGAACTTCCTCCCGGCGACCACGAGCAGCAGTTGGCGGCCTGTGGCCGTTCTCCCAAGGCGCGTGCGGTGGTCTCGCACCTGGCGCGTGTCGGTCGCCCGGCGACTCAAGAGGAAGTCCTGGTAGCGGTCGGTTGCACCGCGGGCGTCATTCAGCGGTTGGTGAAGCTCGGCATTCTTCGGCGCTTCACGCAGGTCGAACGCATCGCCACGGACCGCCAGCTGCTGGCCGGGACAGCGCCGCAGCCGTTCGAGCTCCGCCCCGACCAGGCAGACGCCCTCGACGCCATCGAGGCCGCACTCGACCGTGGTAGGTGGCAGAGCTTTGTGTTGGCGGGTATGACCGGCTCGGGCAAGACCGAGGTCTACCTGCGGGCGGCCGAGCGGGTCCTCGATGAAGGCAAGAGCGTTCTCATCCTGGTGCCGGAGATCGGCCTGGTGCCGGCACTCGGCCGCGAGCTGCGCCGTCGTTTCGGGGATCGCACAGCGATCCTGCACTCGGCGCTTGGCAAAGCCGAGCGTCAGTCGGAGTGGGAGCGTCTGCGGGCGGGTGAAGCGAGCGTCGTCTTGGGGCCGCGGTCGGCGGTGTTTGCGCCGCTCGAGAGGCTGGGCCTGGTGGTGGTCGACGAGGAGCATGACGGCGCCTACAAGCAGGAGAAGACGCCGCGCTACAACGGCCGCGACCTGGCGCTGGTGCGGGCGCGCAACGAGAACGCGGTCGCCCTTCTGGTCTCCGCGACCCCGAGCATGGAAACCAGGCAGAACGTCTTGCGGAAGCGCTACAAGCGCCTCGAGCTGACCGAGCGCGCGGGCGTTGGCCGCCTGCCCGACGGTGTTCTGGTCGATCTGCGAAAGGACCCTGACCGCCCGAAGCGGCCGGGCGAGGTTGCGTTCTCGGGAGTCCTCCGCGAGGGGGTCGCCAATGCGATCAGAGCCGGCGAACAGGTCATTCTGCTACGCAACCGCCGGGGCTACGCTCCGGTGCTGCTCTGCCGGGCGTGCGGGGAAGAGCACCGTTGCGAGGATTGTGGTTTGCCGCGTACGTTTCATCGGCGCCAAGCGGTTCTGGTGTGTCACTACTGTGGCGCCCGGAGCCGTGCTCCAGAGCGCTGCGGCACCTGCCAGGCCAGGGCGCTCGAACCGATTGGCGCAGGCACCGAACGGGTCGAGGAGAACTTCAAGGAGCTGTTTCCGGAGGCCCGGGTAGCGGTGCTCGACCGCGATACCGCCCATCGCCGTGGGGGAGCCGCAGCGGTGCTCGAGGGCTTTGCCCGCGGGGAGAGCGACGTCTTGATCGGAACGCAGATGGTCGCTAAGGGGCATCACTTCCCGCGCGTTTCGTTGACCGCGGTGTTGTCGGCGGACTCGTATCTGGGTTTTCCCGACTTTCGAGCGGTCGAGAAGACCTATTCGCTCTTGACCCAGGTCGCGGGGCGCGCCGGGCGCGGCGAGCGTCCGGGCACGGTCATCATCCAGACGCTCAATCCCGAGCACTACGCGATTCAGGCCGCCCTCCACCAGGACGACGCTGGGTTTGCCGAGCACGAGCTCCGTCTGCGCCGCTTGTTTCACTACCCACCGTTCTCGCGCATGGTCCAACTGGTGTTGCAGGACCGCCAGCGGGAACGCGGCGAAGCACGACTACGAGAGCTCGCCCGGCGCATCGAAGCTCATCCGCTGTCGGCCACCGCGCGGGTGCTCGGGCCGGCACCGGCGCCGCTCGAGAAACTGAAGGGCCGGTGGCGCTTTCAGCTGCTGATTCGCGGGCCGAGCATTCGTGACCTACAGACTCTCCTGCGCGCAGCGGTTTCTGATCCGCCGCCTGAGCTCACCATCGACGTCGATCCGTGGGACCTGCTGTAGAAGGCTACGGCGCTGATAGGGTCCCCTGCATGTCAGATGTTGCGGTTGACGAATCCCAATTCGAAGCACCACTGATCGAGCTGCGACGTCAGATCGAAGAGCTCGAGGGCTATCCCGAAGGAGCCGGTCGACGGCGTGAGCTGGCGCGCCTCGAAAGGGAACTCCGCAAGCAGACGGCCGAGGTCTACGGTCGGCTGACCGCCTGGCAGACGACTCTGGTCGCCCGGAACGCCGAGCGCCCCTACGCCCTCGACTGGATCGGCATGTTGACCGAGGAGTTCGTCGAACTTCACGGAGACCGCTGTTTCGGTGATGATCCGGCGATCGTCGGAGGACCGGCGCGTTATCGCGGGGAGCCAGTGATGGTGCTCGGGCACCAGAAAGGACGCGGTACCAAGGAGCGCATTCGGCGGAACTTCGGACAGCCGAATCCCGAGGGCTACCGCAAGGCGTTGCGGCTGATGAAGCTTGCTGAGCGCTTCGCGATGCCGATTCTGACCTTCATCGATACCCCAGGCGCCTATCCGGGCCGCGGCGCCGAAGAGCGCGGCCAGGCCGAGGCGGTGGCGCGCAACCTCATCGAGATGGCGGCGCTCGAGGTTCCGATCGTATCGGTGGTGACCGGAGAGGGCGGCAGCGGCGGCGCTCTGGCACTGGGGGTCGCGAACCACGTCTACATGCTCGAACACTCGGTGTACTCGGTCATCTCCCCTGAGGGCTGTGCGGCGATTCTGTGGAAGGAACAGGAAGGCCGGTCGCTCGCGGCCGCTGCGATGAGAGTCACCGCCAACGAGCTCGATCAGCTCGGGCTCGTCGACGGCGTCCTCGAGGAGCCAATCGGTGGCGCGCATCTCGATCCCGGCGCGGCGGCGCAGGAGATTGACAAGGCGATTGCCGATTCCTTGGCGACGCTCGGCAAACTGAGAGGTCCAGAGCTCGTCGAACAGCGCTACGAACGCTTCCGCGCACTCGGCGCTTACCGCGAGCTGCGCTAGCAGACGAACCGCCCCCCTTTGAGCCATTGACAGAATCCGCTTCCGCTAAACGGCAAGCGCACGAGCAAGTGGTCTGGCGGCCAGCGCCTGTCTTGCCCGCTGCTCAGGCGCTCATCGCGGCCGGCTACGCGGCCGATATCGCGGCGATGCTCGCCCGGCGTGACGTGACCACGCCCGAGGAAGCGCGAGCCTTCCTCGAACCGACGGCGGCGGATCTCCATGATCCCTTTCTGCTCGCCGACATGGGTGCTGCCGTGGTGCGCCTTGCGGCCGCGATCACCAGTCACGAGACCGTTGCGGTGGTCGGCGACTACGACGTCGACGGCGTGACTGCGGCCGCACTGCTCGGGGCCGTCTTCAGGGCGCATGGTCTTTCGGTGCTCACGATTCTGCCGCACCGGATGCGTGAGGGCTACGGTTTCAAGAAGGAGCATGTCGATCGAGCTCGTGCTGCTGGCGCCGGGTTGATCGTCACCGTCGACTGTGGGACTACGTCGGGAGCGGCGGTACAGCACGCACTCGACCAGGGCATTGAGGTCATTGTCACCGATCACCACGTTCCCGGGCCCGAGTTTCCAGCCCAGGCGATTCAGATCAACCCACAGAGACCCGACTGCGACTATCCCTTCCCGCTGCTCGCTGGCGTTGGCCTGGCGCTCAAGCTTTCCCAGGCGCTGTGCGCGCACACCGGGCGCGAGGTCCCGCTGGCACCGATGCTGCGCATGGCGTGTCTCGGGACGGTGGCTGACGTTGTCCCTCTGGTCGGTGAGAACCGGGTGATCACGGCGCTCGGCCTGCGGGCGCTCGACCAGACCAAGTCGTTCGGCCTGCGGGCGCTCTACGAGGTGGCGGGAGTCAGGCCGCCACTCAAGAGCGCCGATATCGGTTTTCGCATCGGACCGCGCATCAACGCCGCCGGTCGTCTGGGAACCGCCGAGGCGGCGCTCGAACTGCTGGTGTCACGAGACGCCGACCAAGCGAAACGTCTGGCACAGACGCTCGAGGAACAGAACCGCCAGCGCCAGAGCGAGGAGCAGCTGGCCCTGGAAGAGGCCCGCCGGATGATCGAGGAGCGGATTGCGCAAGCAGGTTCCAAACCGGGCATTCTGGTCGCCTGGAGTGAGCGCTGGCATCGTGGGGTCGTGGGGATTGCGGCGGGTCGTCTGGCACGGGAGTTCCACCGTCCGGCGGTGTTGCTCGCCGTCGACGGGGCGTCGGCCACCGGCTCGGGTCGGAGCATTCCCGACGCTTCGCTGTTTGACTTCCTGGTGCAGTGGCGGGAGTGCTACCAACGCTTTGGTGGTCACGAGGCGGCGGTCGGGATGACGGTTGCGACTGACGAGCTCGACGCCTTACGCGAACTCTGGGAGAAGGAAGCGGAGTGGCCGGCTCGGGTTCTCGAGCGCCGCTACGAGTATGAGTTCGAGCTCCTGCCCGGTGAGGTGACTCCCGAGCAGGTCGGCGAGCTCTCGGTTCTCGAGCCGCACGGCGCAGAAAACCGTCGACCGTTAGTGCGAGTCGGGCCGATGCAGGTGGTTCTCGGACCGCTTCTGTTTGGCAAACAGAAGCAGCACGTTCGCGCCCAGGTGACCGATCGAGATGGCGGTCGCCTGTGGCTACTCGGCTTTCACTGGGCACAACGCAGCGCCGAACTCGCGGGTGACGCCATCGAGGCACTGGGCTACGTCGGCTGGGATGACTACCGAGGTTGCCCACAGCTCGAGCTGGTCGATGTCCGGCCGGCGGAAGTCGGCTGAGCGGTAGGCAGGACGACGAGGACCGCTCAACCGCCGCGGCCGACCGGCGGGCCGCTGGTCCCGTATGATTCCGAGGTATGCCCCCGAGTTCACGCCCAGCCAGGCTACGCGCAGTGCGCTTTGGCCTGCTCGCCTTTCTCATTCTGTCGATAGCCTCAATCGCCGGCCTGCTCTACTTTGGGCGCTCGGGAAGCGGTGCCCCGGGTGCGGCGACGACGGCGGGCCAGCCGACGCTCGACGAGGAGACCGTTCTGTCGTCGCAAGATCTCGGGTACGAGGTCTATGCGGGCGATCGGTTGGCGTTTCGCATTCAGGCCAAGGAATCGAGAGCCGACCGGGACGGCAACTCCTACCTCGAAGACGTCGACATCGAGACCTTTCGGGGTGACACCAGCTATCGGATTCGAGGGCACAAGGCGCGCTACAACCCCGAGACCAATCAGGCGCTGATCGAAGGAGAGGTCCTCGTCAAGGGGCCAGACAACGTCACCATCGAAACCGACTGGCTCGACCTGCGCGACCGTGGCAACCTGTTGGTGGCGTCTAAAGGTACCCGCTTCCGCTCCGGCAACGAAATGCTCGGCACGGCGCGCAACTTGAGGATGTATATCCAGGAGGAGCGCCTGCTACTCGGCGGCGGAGTTCGAATGCGCTCAGGGCCGGGTGCCCTCTCCCCGTTCTCGTTGCGGGCTCGAAATATGCGCTACGACCGTGTCGACAGCTTCATTCGCGCCGAAGGAGAGGTGAAGCTCGAGCGCGGAGAAGACTCCCTCGAAGCGAAGCGCATCAACATTCGCCTGGACCCGTTGACCGACGCACCGTTGGCGGTGCGGGCGATGTGGAACGTGCGGGGGAGCGTTGCGGCAGAAGACGAGGATGGAGACCTCGGCCCGCAACGGGTGTCCTTCTCCGGTTGGAGCCTCGCGGCTGCTTTCGAGGAGGAGACTGAGCTGATCACCGACATCCAACTGGATGGGCGCGATGGGCGAGAGGCGCGGATCGCGGCGCGCGATCAGGAGGGCAGCGTGCGCACGCTCGAGAGCATCGCGATCTCCGGAGTTTTCGATGGTGGCTTTCTCCAAGAGGCGACTGCCGACGGCAACGTGCGGCTGCTCAATGACGGAGTGGCCGGGGAGAGGTCAGCCAGCGCCGTCGCGCAAAAGGCCACGGCGCTCTTTGACCGTACGGGTGCGATCGTGAGACTCGACCTCGAGGGTGCGGTGGAGCTCGTCCAGGCTGAGTTCAACGCGCGCGGATCGCGAGCCTGGATGAATTTCACCAACCGCCGTTCGGGGCTCATGGGCGAACCGGTCGATGTGCGCGCTCCGCAGGGCACCTTGCGCGCGCCCAGGGTGACCCATGCTGGAGATTCCGGGCTCTTGCACGCAACCGGAGGTGTGCGCACTGTGCTCGATGAGTCGTCGAGTACCAGGCTGGTCGGCATGCCGTTCGGCGAGCCCGACGGCGGCCCGGTGCGCGTCGAGTCCGAGGAGGCCTTCCTGCGGCCCGCTCCGGCAGACGATTTCATCTTTCGCGGCGGGGTACGAGCATGGCAGGGCCGCAACCACATCCGTTCGAACCAACTTCGCGGAAGCCAGGCCTCCGGTGAGCTGGCGGCCAGCGGCGAGGTCCATACGCGCTTTTATCCGAGCGCCGGCAGCGAGAGTCCGATTCCGGGCAGAGAGGGTGGAGACGCGACGGTGGCGGCGAATGGCGAGGAGGCACCGGTCGATGTGCGTTCGAAGCACATGAGCTATTCCGAACGGCTGGGGACTGTCATCTACAGCGGTGGCGTCGATGCCCTACAGGCGGGCCGGTCGATGGCCTGTCGTGAGATGCGGCTCGACCTCGACGATCAGGGGGAGGCCGACACCATGCTGTGTTCGGGCGAGGCGAAGCTCGTCGATCCCGACCGTGGCCGAACCATTGCCGGTGCACGCGCCATTTACCACCTGACGCTCGAGGAGATCGAGTTCTATGGCGACCCGCTCGAGATCGTCGATCCGGAACAGGGCAAGGTCACCGGTGCCGAGCTTCGCTATCGTCTTGCCGATGGTCGCATGCGCATTGGCCCCAATGCCGCAGAGGAGCCCATTGGCCCACTCGAAGCACCCACCGATACGACCGCCGAGGCCCCCCAGGCAACTGTTGAGTTCGCCACGGACGTGTCTTCGGGTGCGCGGGAGGATCGTTAGTGGACGGGCCAGGGGGTCGCGTCAGTCAGGAGGGGGCGCCCGCCGAGCGCGATCTCGAGCCGGCGCAGCCTATCGCTCTCGCGACGCGGGGTCTGCGCAAAGTCTATCGCGGGCGGGCGGTCGTCAAAGACGTGTCGCTCGAGGTGTCGCCGGGCGAGATCGTCGGTCTCCTGGGGCCCAACGGTGCGGGCAAGACCACCACGTTCTACATGGTCGTCGGTCTCGTTCCACCGGATGACGGTGAGGTCTTCCTGGGCCCGGAGAAGATTACCGACCTCCCCATGTACCTGCGGGCGCACAAGGGCATCAGCTACCTACCCCAAGAGCCGTCGGTGTTTCGCAAGATGACGGTCGAGGCGAATCTGCGAGCGGTGTTCGAGACGCGTGGAATCGACCGCGGACGAATGGATCGCTGGGTCGATCAGTTGATCGAAGACTTCAGTTTGCACACCGTGCGCAAGAACCGTGGCCATGAACTGTCGGGCGGCGAGAGACGTCGGGTCGAGATCGCCCGTGCCCTGGCGATCTCTCCCAGCTTTGTGCTGCTCGATGAGCCCTTCGCTGGGATCGATCCGATCGCGGTGGAAGACATCCAGGAGATCATTCGGCACCTCAAGAAGATGGGAATCGGCGTCTTGATCACCGATCACAACGTGCGCGAGACTTTGAAGATTACCGATCGTGCATATATCATCAACAACGGCGAGATTCTCCGTTCAGGCTCTCCCTCGGTTCTGTCGGCCGACGAACAGGTACGAAAGATCTACCTCGGCGACGAATTCACCCTGTAGACTGACTTTTCTGGCCCCGGGCCGGTTTGCTTTCCTGCCCACGTCCTGTCCGGACATCTCGCGAAGGTCGCTGGCACCGGAGCGAACAAGCGCTCCTTCCACACAACCGTCGGCGTCGTCTGCTCTTACGAGACCCCCTGGGCCCTGTCGATCAGAGACCTCTAGACCAGAGCGACCACGACCGGGCGGTGAGCTCGAACGCCGTGATTCCGGGCCTGACCGTCAGCCAACCTCGAGAGCCCCGACAGTCCCGACAGTCCCGACAGTCCCGACAGTCCCGGAAGCAAACTTCGAGAGCAAACTTCGAGCCAACAGGCCACAACTCTTCACCAAAACCGCCGCAAGCAAGATCTCTACCAGGAACGTTCCCCAGTCTTCTCTCCCCCATGGCACTAGAACAAAAACTGTCGCTCAAGCTCAGCCAACGGCTGGTCATGACGCCGTCGTTGCAACAGGCGATCAAGCTGTTGCAAATGACTCGCATGGAGCTCGAGGGGGTGCTCAACCAGGAGCTGATCGAGAACCCGATTCTCGAAGACACGAAGCTCGAGTCCGAGGAGGCGGAGCCCGAGGGTGAGAGCGACGAGGCACAGGAAGAGGCCGCGGACTCGATGGACGACATCGACCTCGACGCCTATTTCAACGAGTACCTGGATTATCGCGAGAACCCGTCGTCGAACACGTACGAACAGGGCGAAGCCGTACCCATCGAGAACACGCTTTCGCATGATCCGGATCTCTACGATCATCTGCTCTGGCAGATCCAGATGGCGGAGCTACCGACCGAGATCCGTGAGGTGGCCGAACTGATCGTCGGCAACCTGGACGGTGAGGGGTTTCTGGTCGCGACGATCGAAGAGATGCAGGCGCTCGGTGCAGAAACCGAGGAGCTCAACGCGTGGCGTAAGGCGTTGGCAGCGTGGACGAAGGCACACGACCGCTGGAAGGCGGCGCACGAAGCCGGAGTCGAAAACGAGGCAACGGGAGATTCGCCGGCGGATCTGGCGATGCCTGTTGCGGCGACCGACGCCCTTCCCTCACGGGCTGACGCCGCAACTGGTAGGGCAGAGGGCGTGGCAGGAGAGGGCCGGGTAGGAGAGGGCCTCGAGATCGAAGAACCGCCTCAGGCGGCGGTGGTCGAAGCAACGAGGGCCGCAGCGCCAGCGAGTGCTGGAGAGTCAGGTGGCGATCCTGAACCGGAGTTCGATTTCGAAGGGCTTCCCGAGGAGCGTCCGGAGCCCCCTGGCTTCTCCCGTCGTCAGGTCGAAGAGGCGCTGGCATTCGTGCGCACGCTCGACCCGCCGGGAATCGGCTATCCCGATTTGCGTGAGAGCCTGTGTGCTCAGCTCGAAGCTCGAAACGAAGAAGACACCCTCGCCTACGCTCTGGTCAAGGATCACTGGGGGCGGTTCCTCAAGCGGCAGTACGTTGCGATCGCCAAGGACCTCGGGGTTCCCCTCGAGCAGCTTCGCGAACCCGTCGAGGTCGTCAAGACGCTCGAGACGCGGCCTGGTCGCCGCTACAACAACGACCGCACCGAGTACGTCGAACCCGACGTGCATGTCGTCAAAGTGGGTGACGAGTATGTGATTCAGCTCAACGACGACGGTATGCCGCGGCTCCGCGTCAGCCGCGCGTATCGGCAGATGCTGCGCGATATGAAGCGGGACAAGAGTCAGGCCGAGGCTCACCAGTACATCAAGGAGAAGATGCGCTCGGCAATCTGGCTGATCAAGAGTCTCGACCAGCGGCAACGCACGATCTACAAAGTCGCCGCCTCGATTGTCAAACAGCAGCAGGCCTTCCTGGAGAAGGGGATCGAACACCTCCGGCCGATGGTTCTACGCGACGTCGCCGAGGACATCGAGATGCACGAGTCGACCGTCAGCCGGGTGGTATCGAACAAGTACATTCATACGCCGCGTGGGTTGTACCCGATGAAGTTCTTCTTCCACAGCGGGATCGACCGGGACTATGGCGAGGACATTTCTTCATTGACCGTCAAACGTCACATTCAGAGTTTCATCGACGGCGAAGATCCCAAGAAGCCACTGTCCGATTCTGAGATCATGCGACGACTCAACCGGGAGGGGATCAATATTGCGCGTCGGACGGTTGCCAAGTACCGTGATGAGCTCAACATTCCGTCCTCAACCGACCGCAAGAAGATCTTCTGATCTGCGTGTGACCTGACGGGCCGTGTCAACTCTTCGTTCTCTACTCGAACCCGACCTGATCTTTCTGGGGCTCGACGTGCGAAGCCGCGACGAGGCTTTGCATTCGATCGCACAGTCCCTGACCCGGCTGAGGCCGGCTCTGGGCAGCCCAGTGGTCCTTTTCGAAGAGCTGCGCCGACGCGAAGAGATCGAGCCAACCGCGATCGGAGACGGCGTGGCCGTACCGCACTGCAAGTTGGGCGGTATCGAGGAGCCCATCGTGGCCTTCGCAGCCGTTCCTCGCGGGGTTTCGTTCGGAACAGGCGATGCGGCGGCGATCCACCTCTTGTTCGTGGTGATCTCGCCGCGTAGCGGGCGCGCCGCGGCGACCAGTCACCTCGACACGTTGGCCCGGATCGCTCGTTGGGTGCGGAGTTGCGCCGACCTCGAGAGTGTTTCGGCGAGCGAGAACGTTGCCGGGGTGTTGGCGGCGTTTGGCGACATCGAAGAGGGTGCCTCCGCTCCATCGCCGGTGCCGGGAGCGCCGACATGACAGGGAGCAGTGCTCCGGCCTGGGTCGAGGTCCATGAGCTGATGGGCGAGGAGCTCGCAGCCATTGCACTCGCGCCGTTGTGTTGCGACGACCGCCTCGATCGGCGCATTACCAACCCGCGTGTGCAAAAGCCGGGGCTCGCCTTCGCCGGTCACTACAAGTACATCAAGCCCGGGCGGGTGCAGATCATCGGTGCCAGCGAAATGGCCTACCTCGACACGCTCGACGTCGGGGAGCGACAGGCGCGGTTCGAAGCGATTACGGCACTGGAGTCACCGGTCTTCATCGCCACCAAGGGCATCGTGCCGCACGAGGAGTTTGTCGCCCTGTGTCGCGAACGTGGCATCCCAGTGCTCGGCTCGGCGGCGCTTTCGTCGGCGGTGATCAAGGAGATCAGCTTTTTTCTCGAAGACCACCTGGTTCCGAGTACCCAGGTGCACGGTGTCTTGATGGAAGTCTACGGGCTCGGCGTGCTCTTGATCGGACGCAGCGGGGTTGGCAAGAGCGAGTGCGCTATCGATCTGATCTCGCGCGGGCACAGCCTGGTTGGCGATGATCGAGTAACGCTCAAGAAGTATCCCAGCGGCGACCTGATTGGCTACGGCGAGGAACCGCTGCGTTATCACATGGAGCTGCGCGGGCTGGGCATCATCAACGTCAAGGATCTGTTCGGCCTGGCGGCGGTCCGGGCGCGCAAGAATCTCGATCTGGTCGTCGAGCTCGAGCCCTGGCAGGAAGACGTTGCCTACGACAGGCTGGGACTCGATGAAAGCCTGTACGACATCCTCGACACTCCGGTGCCCTACATTCGGATGCCGGTCGTGGTGGGACGGAATCTCTCGATGCTGGTCGAGATCGCGGCGCGCAATCACGTCTTGAAGCTCGAGGGTCATCATTCGGCGCGTGAGTTTGCGCGTCAACTGGAGCGAGAACTGGAACGGTCCGCCAAGAACAACGCCGGAAGTTGATGGCTGGTACGGTTCCTTCGAAACGAAGATTGCACCGGGACGATCAGGATGAGCTCAGACGGAACGAACGAAACCGCGGCTGCCGAGACAAAGGGAACGGCTGGCGACGAACAGGGCGACCGTCTTCGTCTGGTCTTGATCACCGGGCTTTCAGGTTCGGGCAAGAGCACCGTCGCCAAGAGCTTTGAAGACCTCGGCTTTCACGTTGTCGACAACCTGCCACTGGCGTTGTTGCGCCTTTTCCTTCAGCAGCCGCGGGCGCTCGTCGCCGACGGAGGGAAGATTGCGCTGGTGACCGACCTGCGGACGCCGGGGGTGGCCGAGGAGCTTCCGCGGTTGCTTCCAGGGCTTGATCGCGAATCGGTGAATCTGACCGTCCTGTTCCTGGAGACTTCCGAAGCCGTCCTCGTCCGTCGGTTTTCTGAAACCCGGCGGCGCCATCCGCTCGCCCAGGAAGGCCGGGTGCTGGACGGGATTCGACGCGAGCGTGAGTTGCTGACAGAGCTGCGGGGCGCCGCCGATCTGGTGCTCGATACGAGCGATTGGACGGTGCACGATGTGCGCGCCGAGATCTACCGCGAGTTCGGTGAGCAGGGCGACACCGGTTCGCCGCTCACGGTGAGCCTTGTGTCGTTCGGGTTCAAGCATGGTGCACCGTATGGCGCTGACCTGCAGTTCGATGTGCGCTACCTGCCGAATCCACATTTCGTGACCGGGCTGCGCGAGCTCACCGGCCGGGATGCGCCTGTCCGCGATTACCTGGAGGAGCAAGCGGCGTTCGGCGAGTTGGCGGATCGCTTGTTGGACCTGTTGACCTACCTCCTGCCGCGCTTTGCTGCCGAGAATCGCAGCTACCTGACGATTGGTATCGGTTGTACCGGCGGTAAACACCGTTCCGTCGCGATGGTCGAGAAACTCCAGGCCGCTCTGGCCGAACAGCAGCTGGTTGTGCACGCTGTGCACCGAGACATTGCCAAGTGAGTGGCGAAAGCGCTAGCCGAGGGGTCGCCCCGGGAAGGCCGCTCAGCATTCTGGTTGCGTCACACGGCCCGGTGGCTGGTGCGTTGGTTGAAAGCGTTCGCAGGATCGCAGGGCGAAGCGTTGACCACATCGAGGCGATCTGCTTTGACTGGGAGCAAGACGGGGCAGAGGTAGAAGCGGAGCTACGTCGAGCGCTACGGGGTCAGGAGGTGACCTTGATCCTGGTTGACCTGCCTGGCTCGACTCCAGCACGGGCGGCACGGCGCCTGGTGGAGAGCGGTCGTGTCGCCGCTCTTTCAGGGGTCAACCTGCCAATGCTGGTTCGTCTTGCGTGCTGCCCGCCAGCGGCAGGAACGAGCCTCGAAGATCTTGCTCGGGAGGTAGCGGCAAGGGGTCGTGACTCGTTTCGGGTCGCGCTGGCCGGCGAAGTTGAGCCGGGGGAGGGGTGCGGGTGATCGAACGGGAAGTGCAGATCAAGAACCCCTCGGGTCTGCACGCTCGGGCGGCGGCCCGGTTGGTTCATCTCACCGGTTCGTTCTCATGTGATGTGTTTCTGGTGCGCGACGGCCAAGCAACCGACGCCAAGAGCATCCTCGGGATTCTTCTTCTGGCGGCCGCTCAAGGCGCAGAGTTGGTCGTACGCTGCGATGGCAGCGACGAACAGGAGGCGGTTGCCGCCATTGCGGCGCTGTTCGAGCGCGGGTTCGAAGAGCTTCCAACTGGGAGTACGTCAGGAGACGCCGACGGAGAAGGAATCGCTCCATGAGTCCGAGCATGGTGGTGCTCGAAGGGGCAGCGGGCTCGGGTGGCATTGCCATCGGGACACTGGTTTGCCTGGCGGAGGCGCATGAGGTGTTTCGCTTGCCGCTCGAAGAGCGCGACATCGGTCGCGAACTGGAGCGGTTGGAAGAGGCGCTGGCAAAGACTCGTCGGGAGCTGGGCGAGACGCAGTCTCACGTGCGCGAAGAGTTGGGTGACGATCTGGCGGGTATTTTTGGGGCGCACGAACTCATCCTTGCCGACCCCGCCTTCATTGGTGAGGTCAGAGACCGCGTCGCCGAGCGGAAGGTCAACGCCGAGTGGGCTGTGACCGAGGTTGCGGCCGAGCTCGGTGAGCGGTTTGCGCGTATCGAGAGCGAGCACCTGCGGGAGCGCGGGCAGGACCTACGCGACGTATCACGCTACTTGTTGCGCAGTCTGCAGGGGTCGGCGAAACGAGACTTCGGCGAGGTCGAGGGGCCGGTGATTCTGGTCGCCGATGAACTCACCCCCGGAGAGGTGCTCCGTTTCGGCCGGGGAGCAACCGCGGGTATCGCGATTGCGGGTGGGGGCAAGACCTCGCACAGCACCATCGTGGCGCAGGCGCTGCGGCTGCCGTTCGTCAGTGGGCTGACGGGTGTGACCGGCATGGTGCGAGATCGGGTTCCAGCAATCGTCGACGGTGAGCTGGGCCGGCTGATTCTCGACCCGACGCCTGCGGTCCTCGAAGACGCACGCGCGCGGGGCGCGGAGTCGGATCGTCTGGAACGACAGAGAATGGAGGGCAACCGCGCGCTGCCAACGCGAACCGTCGACGGAGTCGACATTGTGTTGCGGGCCAATGTCGAACTGGTCGACGAGATCGAACAGACGGTGGCCACAGGGGCGCGTGGCATCGGGCTGTACCGCAGTGAGTTTCTCTACATCGAGAAGAGCCCGGAGCTGCCCTCCGAAGAGGAGCAGTTCGAGGTGGCGTGTTCGATGCTCGAGGCGATGGATCCGCACCCGGTGATCGTTCGCACCTTTGATCTCGGTGGTCGTAAGTTGGCGCGCGAGGTCATGAACAGTGACGAGGAGAACCCGAGTCTCGGCTTGCGCGGCATTCGGCTGACTCTCGCGCGGCCGGAGATCTTCCGGGTCCAGGTACGGGCGTTGATGCGGGCGGCGGCGGAAGGGGATCTGCGGATCATGGTTCCGTTGGTCAGCGGACTCGGCGAGATTCGGGCGTTTCGCGAGATGTGTCGCTCGGTCCACGAAGAGCTGGTGCGTGAGAATGTTCGTCATCGTCTCGACTTTCCGGTCGGAACAATGATCGAAGTGCCGTCGGCGGCCTTGATTGCAGACCGACTCGCGCCCGAGGTCGACTTCATGGCCATCGGGACCAATGATCTGATCCAGTACGCGCTGGCCGTCGACCGCAACAACGAGCACGTCGCACATCTCTACCGTCCGTTGCATCCGGCCGTCCTCGAGATGATCCACCGGGTCGTCGCCGCGGGGCGCCGGGGTGGTGCGGAGGTCAGCGTCTGCGGTGAGATGGCGGCCGATCCGGGCATGGTGCCCATTCTGTTGGGGCTCGGAGTTCGGGTGTTCTCGATGGGCCCGCGGTCGATTCCGAGCGTCGGCGAGGTGGTTCGAAAGAGTGACCTCGAAGCGCTGGAAAGCATTGCCGAGCGTTGCCTGGGGATGGACGGAGCAGATGAGATCAGCCGGTTCTTGTCGAATGTTCTATGATTTCGCCACGATGATCACCCGCCTACACCCCCTCGTGTTTCTTGCCTTTCTACAACTCTTGTGCCTCAGCGTCCTTGCCTGCGGTAGCACGCGCCCGGCCGTCGACAGTCTGCCCCCCCAAACGCTGACGCCAAACGCGCCCTCTGCACCGGCCGGTGACGATTTCAGCGCCCCGGTCGCGGCATCGTCCGAGTCGGTTTCGGCTCTCGACCTCGCGGACGCCGAGGTCGAGGTCGAGGAGGACGACGATCCAACGCTTGTCGTCGTGGGTGACGCGGACGATTCGAACCACGACGAGGACGCGAGCATGGCGTTGCGGCTCTACGCGGCCTCTCGTCGTGAGGCGGCGCGGCGTGACCGGGCGGCTGCTCCCGTGGCGGTGATCACGGACAAGAATCTGGCAGAGATGGCGGAGGGTGGCAGGCTGACCGTCGGCGGGCGTCCAGCGACAACTGAGTCCGTTGATGGCGGCCCTGGGGAGGTCGAGGGCGACAGTCGCCCGGTCGGCACGCTCCATGCCACAGCGGAAGAGGAGCTGTACTGGCGCAGTCGCGCGCGCGAGTTGCGCGAGCGTTGGCGTGACGCCTACGACTCGATCACGATCTTGGAAGGCGAGGCGAACGGCCTCAGGCGGCGCTTCTACTCGGAGGATGACCCGTGGGTTCGCGACGCGAGGATCAAGCCGGCCTGGGACCGGTCGTTGGACAAGCTGGAGGAAGCGCGGGACAAAGTCGAGGCGGCACAGGACGAGCTGGCGGATTTCCTCGATGAAGGCAGACGCGCCGGCGCCCTCCCGGGGTGGCTCCGCGAAGGCAACGAGCTCGAGCCCGACCCCAGCCTCACGAACGCCCCACCACTCAACCCCGACCCCCAAGAGCCCCAGATAGCCGCCCAACCCCAGCCACCTGAATAGCCACCGGCGCATATTCGGTAGGGAAACACCCTTTGGTGCCGCGATCCGGCATCCGACGCTTCCGTGATGCCGCCGAACCCCTCGCTACCTGCCGTTGCCTCCATCCCTGGGCACAGCTTCGCCGTGGAGCACTCTCGGGAACCCTCGAGTCGGCACAGATTGTCTCGTCCGCAGACGGCTCGAGCCGCCAGCAGCGTTTCCTGGTTCTTCGCCGCCTAGCTCACGGGATGGGGCACGAACGGCAGACCTGGCGGAAAGCAGCCGGCAGGAAAGGCCACATCGGAAACGCCTCGTTTCAGCGCATTCGCCGCACGGCGGTACGCCCGCAGAAACGCATTGAAGACCGCGTTCATCTCCTCTCGGACCTGCGAGCGGTAGGCGAAGGTGCGGCGAAGCGGTGTCTTCTCGAGCGGCTTCTTCGGCTTCTGCGTCGGCCGCTGACTGCGGATCGCGAGTTCTCCGAGCGGTTTCGTACCCTGGCTTCGATGACGCGCGATGGTCTGCGCGCGGATGTCATCGAGTTGGGCACAGACCCTGTCGCAGTAGGCCTGCTTGTCCATCTCGGCAAAGGCAGGCAGGGGCGTCAGAAAGACAGCCACGGTGGTTGTGAAGTCGCGCTCGCGCACCTTCTCGCCCTGCGCCTTGGCGCGCCTCATACCAGCCGTATCGACCCACTGTGTCTGCACGGTCAGGCTGCCGTCACGGAACGCAGCGGTGGCGCTTGCTCCCGGCCAGTCGTCGCGGGAGTAGACGAGGTTCTCCTTGGCACCCTGAGAGAGCAGGTAGATCTGGCGCGCCCACTGCGCTTCGGGTTCCGAGGAGATGTTGGTCTTGGAGTAGCGACGGGCCCAGAACTTCTCGCTCCAACCATGGAGGCGGGCGAGTTTCCTCGCCAGGGTCGACTTCAGGTAGCACATGAATCCGGAGAGCTGCTGTTGATCGCTGGGGGTCAGAGCGATATGAAAGTGATTCGAGGCGAAGAAGTAGTCGTGGATCTCCATTCCGAAGCGCTCTTGCGCCCGGGCCATCGTGCTGTCGATGATGCGTTTGGCAGTCGGTGAGGGCCGCATGAGGAAACGGCCGTGGAGTGTTCGGCTGGCGACTTCGACGGTTGTGTTGCGGGGGAGGTGGCGTGGGGTTGTGCCCATGATGGGTCTCCTCTGGTTTCAGAGAGCTCCGCGACATGCGGCTCTCGTTACCGAGGACGCAAAACGATCGAAAAGTCTGACAAGGAGACCCGATTGACCCTTCGACGAGACTCGTTTACATCGTCAGGCTCGTGGAACGGGTGGACGATCGGTTTTCTCGGTGGCTGGGGGTTCTGGCAGGCACGATAGGGTGGGGGTAGGAGGTTTCTACTTGTGGCTACTTTGGATTCGTCGCTCGAGGCGGCGGTAGACGCGCGACGTGTGGCGCTCGATGCGCATGTTCGCGAGATCGTTCGCTGGCACTTTTCTCCCGAGACTGGGACGCCGTTCTGGCTCGAGAAGGTCGCCGAGCTCGATTTCGACCCGCTCACCGATATCGAGACCTTCGAAGACCTGCGACGCTTTCCTCTCTTCGAGGACGTTTGGCTTCGCGGTGGGCCGGTCAGACGCTGGGTTCCACGAGCTTTCGCCGATAAGCCGATCTACGTCTTCGAAACCGGGGGCACTACCGGAACGCCCAAGAGTCGTATTGCCATCGACGACTTCCGCACGGACTACGAGATGTTCTCCGACACCCTTCCCGATAAGCACTTCCCGCGCGGCTGCAACTGGTTGATGCTCGGTCCCTCCGGTCCACGCCGGCTGCGGCTGGCGGTCGAGCACCTGGCCCAGCATCGAGGAGGTATCTGCTTCTGTGTCGACCTCGACCCTCGCTGGGTCATCAAGCTGATCAAGAAGGGCTGGACGGAACACCTCGAGGCCTACAAGGACCATGTGATCGACCAGGCGATCACGATCCTCGAGGCCGGTCATGACGTCCGCGCCATGTTCGCAACCCCCAAGCTTCTCGAGAACCTCTGTCTCCGGCTCGAAGACATGGGCACGACGCTCGCAGAGTGCGGCATTCAGGGGATCTTTTCCGGCGGCACCGAGTTCACTCCTCAGTGGACTCGTTTCGCCATGGAGGAGCTCATCGAGGGCATCTACATGACCCCGACCTACGGCAACACCCTGATGGGCTTGGCGGCATCGAAACCAGTGGGTCCCGACGACGGCTACAAGATCTCCTACTACGCTCCCCAGCCACGTGCCGTTCTCGAGGTCGTGGACCCTGATGACCCCAGCCGGGTGGTCGACTACGGTGGCACCGGCCGCGTTCGCCTGACGACCCTCACCCGCGAGCTGTTCGTGCCGGGCTTTCTCGAGCGCGACGAAGGGGAGCGCGAACCTCCCTGGGAAAGCTTTCCCTGGGACGGCGTGTCCGGCGTCCGGCCGTTCGCCAAGCTTGCCGAGACCACGACCGTGGGCGTTTATTGACCTCCTCCTTCGCACCACGGGCTGTTAGCCTGCGCATCGCCATCGGGGTCACCGAAAACGGAGCGACGAGGAACCGCCAGGCGCCGCCGGCAGACCCGCCTTCTCTAGCCCACCCGAGGCCCGCCCTAGCGTCCTCAACTATCGAGTCCTCAACCATCGTGTTCGACTCTCGCTCCACCGCCCGAAAACCCGAGTCCATCACTGAAAGGTCCGCATGAGCGTTCTGGATATCCCTGTCCTCCGGTGGGGAAAGCCCTACGACAGTCTCGAGAAGTCACCGGTCGTTCACTTCGAGACCGGCGAGAAGCTGGCCGAGGTCTCAACCGCCAACGCTGGCATCGTTGCCCGCGACATGCGCAAAGCTCACCGGGCCCGCGAAGTGCTTCGGGGCATCCCAACCGGCGAGCTGCTCGAGCGCGTCGGCAAGGCCGGCGAGCTCTACATGACCGCCGACCTGCCGCTCGGCGACGGCGTGCAAACGCCTGCCGACTTCGTGCGCTATCAGTCCGCCACCACCGGCCTGCCCGAGCACATGTGTCGCTTCAACATGGAGAAGAACCGCTTCGTTCTCGAGAACATGGGCCAGGTCCTCGACTCCCTGACCCGGGGCCTCGACCTCGAGATCCTGCGCAACGGCCACGGCATCGAAGACCGCGGTGTGCCGCTCAGTCTTCAGGCGCAGTCGCCAGTCCTCGGCCTCGTCTTGCCCTCCAACTCGCCCGGCGTACACACCCTCTGGCTGCCGGTGATTCCGCTCCAGGTCGGGCTGGTGTTCAAGCCCGGCCCCCAGGAGCCCTGGACCCCGTACCGTATGGCAGAGGCGTTCTTTGCCGCCGGTATCCCGCGCGAGGCCATTTCGATTTACCCAGGCGAGGCCGAGGTCGGTGCCGCCGTGCTCTCCAGCGCTCCCCGCAGCTTGATCTTTGGCGGTCAGGCCACCATCGATCGCTACAAGGGCGATCCCCGTGTGCAGGCACACGGCCCCGGCTACAGCAAGATCCTGCTCGGAGACGACATCATCGACGACTGGGAGAAGTACCTCGATCTTCTCGTCGAAAGCGTCTTCGTCAATAGCGGTCGAGGGTGCATCAACGCTTCCGGCGTATGGGCGTCTCGGCACACCGAAGAGATCGCCGAAGCGATGGCGAGGCGCCTGGCCGAAGTCGAGCCTCTACCCCCCGAAGACCCGGACAGCCCACTCGCCGCGTTCACCGTTCCTGGAGTCGCCGCCGCGATCGACGGCATGATCGCCTCCCATACCGAGGACCAAGGTACCGAAGACGTCACCGCCCGTCTCCGGGGAGCGGGTCCGCTCAAGAGCGGCGAGCGCGCCGACTACCTGATGCCCACTGTCCTCCATTGTTCCTCTCCCGCGGCCAGCGGGGCCAACGTCGAGTACATGTTTCCGTTCTGCTCGGTCGTCAAGTGCGAACAAGGCGAGATGCTCGACTCGATTGGTTCGACTCTGGTTTGCAGCGCCCTGACCCGAGACGAGACATTTCGCGCGCAGCTCATCAACGCCACCCACATCGACCGGCTCAATCTCGGAGCCGTCGCGACGACCAAACTCAACTGGTTACAGCCCCACGAAGGCAACATCATCGATTTTCTCTTCCGCAACCGAGCGTTCCAGGAGGCTGAGCTCTAGGAGGCTTGCGCTTTCCTTGACCCTCCCAAAGTGGCCACAACGCTTCCTGACTTCGCGCCCAAAGACGAGCCGCTCCGAGAGGACGTCTCGCTCCTGGGAGCGCTGGTTGGCGAGGTTCTGCGAGAAGTGGGCGAGCCCGGGCTTTACGAGCGCGTCGAAGCCGCACGCCAGAGTGCGATCGCGCGGCGCCGCCTGGGGAGCGAAGCGTCGGAGAACACCCCCTCTGGGGCGAGCGAGAACCTCACCGAGGCATTGGCTGGCCTCTCACCCGAGACGGCGGCCGAACTCGTGCGGGCGTTTTCGACCTACTTCTGGGTGGTCAACCTGGCAGAGAAGGTCCATCGGATTCGCCGCCGACGTGCCTATCTGCGTGATCCCGCAGGCGCACCGCAGCGCGAGAGTCTTCGCGCCGCACTTCTTGCGGTCGCGGGCGAACTGTTCGAGGCGGGCGCTTCGTCAGACTTTCTTCCTCTGCTTTCCGAGGTGTACGTCGAGCCAGTGTTCACCGCCCATCCCACCGAGGCGACGCGCCGGGCGCTGCTCGAGAAGGAACAACGCATCGTACGCCGGCTCGTCGACCGGCTCGACCCGGCCCGCACCGTGCCCGAAGAACAGGCGGCCCTGGCGCGCATCAAGTCAGAGATCGCCAGTGCCTGGCAAACCGCAGAGCATCCTGAGGTTCGGCCCACCGTCGCCGACGAGCGCGAGCATGTCTTGTTCTTCGTTACCGACGTTCTCTATCGCATCGTGCCGCCGCTCGCCGAAGAGTGGCAGCGAGCGCTCCAGGCCGGCCTGTCCGCAGCAGCCTCGCCTGGCCAACCCAGCAGACAACGCAGTGGGAAAGGTGGGTCCGGGCGCCTGCCACCGCTTCCGCTCTCCTTTGCCTCCTGGGTCGGCGGCGATATGGACGGCAACCCCAATGTCGACGCGCAGACGCTGCGGGCAACTCTCGAGCGTCACCGCGAGCTGGTTCTCGAGCTCTACCTGCGCGAGGTGAGAGCGCTGGCGAGAGAACTCACCCAGTCGATTTCGCGGGTCGACTTCGACTCGTCGGTCGATCAACGAATCACCCACTACGCAACCCTTTTTCCCGAGGCCTTCGCCAGGATCCCGGAGCGTTCACGCGACATGCCGTATCGGACGTTGCTCAATCTGGTGGGAGCACGTCTCGAGTCAACCGTCAACGACGCGCCGAACGCCTACCCTGGAGCCGAGGCGTTCGCTGAAGACCTGCAGATCGTGCGCCGCAGTCTCGAGGCGCACGGTGGCAGCGGTGCGGGAGGCTTCGCAGTCGATCGCCTGCTCGAGCGCCTTCGCGTGTTCGGATTCCACCTCGCAACTCTCGACGTTCGGCAGGACGGATTGGTCCACCGACGGGCGGTTGCCGATCTACTGGCGGTCGACCTCGAGGAGTGGCTGGACCGACCCGCCAGCGAGCGGACTTCGAGGCTGCTGGGAGAACTTGGCGCCAAGCGTGCCGCGCCCAGCCCCCGAGAGCCCGAGATCGAAGCCACTCTCGACGTTTTTCGGGCCATCACCCACTGCCGCGAGCGCTATGGTGACGACGCGCTCGGGCCGTTCATCGTTTCGATGAGCGAGGGCCCGGACGATGTGCTTTCGGTTCTGTTTCTGGCCCGCGCGGCGGAGCAGGGAGGGGACGCCGGAAGTCTCACCGTGGTTCCTCTCGACGTCGCACCCCTCTTCGAAACGGTCGATGACCTCAACGCCTCTGCGGGAGTCCTGGACCGTCTCTTCGCGATCGACGTCTATCGCCAGCACCTGGCCGCTCGCGGCGACCGTCAGGTGGTCATGGTTGGCTATTCCGACAGCAGCAAGGACGGGGGCGCCGCGGCCTCACGCTGGGCACTGCAGGAGGCGCAGCGGGCAATGGCCGAGGTTTGTCGTCGACATGACGTGCGTTTGACCGTCTTTCACGGCCGCGGCGGTACCGTCGGGCGCGGCGGTGGCAAGACCCACCGCGCCGTGCTGGCCGCGCCCGCTGGCACCCTCGACGGTGGCCTGCGCGTGACCGAGCAGGGCGAGGTGATCGCCGACAAGTACGGGCTTCGCGGCATCGCCATGCGTAACCTCGAACGCTCGATCGGTGCCGTGGCTCTGGCCCAGGCCCGCAACCGCCGCCGTCGGTCCGCTCCCGAACCAACCGGCGCTGCGCCAGATGAGTGGCGCGCCATCGGAGCGACGCTCGCGGGTGCGAGCCGCGAGGCCTACCGCGCCCTGGTTTGGGAGCATCCCCAGTTCGTCGACTACTTCAGAAGCGCCACACCGGTGGACGTGATCGAGCGCATGCGCATTGGCTCGCGTCCCGCCTCGCGGCGCACCGGCGGTGGGGTCGAGAACCTGCGCGCCATCCCCTGGGTCTTCGCCTGGACGCAGAGTCGCCACCTGTTGCCGGCGTGGTTCGGGCTCGGCACGGGTCTCCGCGAGGCCGTCCGCCAGCACGGAAAGGAGAGCCTCGTCGAAGCCTGCTCCCGCTGGCCCTTCCTCCGCAACTTGCTCGACGACGTCGAAATGGCCCTCGCCAAGAGCGATCTCGACATTGCCCGCCGCTACGTACCTCTGGCACCGGAGGCGGCCAGGCCGATATACCTCCTCATTCATTCGGAGTGGGAGCGCACCGTCGAGTTGCTCCTCGAGCTGCGTGCTGCCGACACCTTGCTCGCCGGCGATCCCACGCTGGCAAGAGCGATCGCTTTGCGCAACCCCTACGTCGACCCGATGAGTCTGCTGCAGGTCGACCTGCTTGAGCGCTGGCGGTCTGCGAATCGCCCCGAAGGTCCGCTTCTCGATGCCCTACTGGCAACGGTCAGCGGAATCGCCCGCGGACTCCAGAACACCGGCTGAGCGGGCCGTGCTCCAGGGGACGGGCCGCCTCGCGCCTGGGGACGCGAAAGGTGCCCCAGCGACCAGGACACGACTTCTCTTGTATGCTACTGCCGCATGAATCGGTCCTCCTGTCGCCCGCAGAACGTGCGTTCGCCGGTTGTCAGACGCCCACCGGCGTTACCCCGGAACTCCGTCGCGCTTGTGATCCTGGTCAGTCTGTTGGCGGGGACTGCAGGGGGGACGGCTGCCGACGCCCAGGAGTCGCAGACGCTCCTCGAGGATCTGAGGCGCCTCGAACTCCCGGAGGCCGCCGCACCCGGTCTGGTAGCTGATCGACCCACCGAGTCTGGCTGGCAGCTCCTCCAGAGCCCCAGTACCGGACGCCGAGTGGAAGTCTTTCTACCGCGCGCGGTCGACCCGACGAAGTCGGTGCCAGCGGCGATCTTCCTCCATGGCCAGGACTCGCCGCCTCGCTTGTATCGGGAGCGCGTGCAGCAGGCGGCCGAAGAGCTCGGAGTCCTGATGGTGCTTCCTCACGCCGGCCGATTTGGCACCTGGGGGTTCAGCGGCGACAGCCAGGTCATCGCCGAGTCGACCCGCTTTGCCGTACAGGCGGGCGCCGATCCGGAGCGCATCGGTATCGCGGGTCACTCCGCTGGTGGGGCCTACGCCTACGTACAGGCCTATCTCGGCCCGCAGCGTTTCAGTGGCGTCTTCTCAATGAACGCCCGCTACATCGAGATCGAGCCGGCCGATGGTTTCAAACCGCCCATTCGCATGTTCTACGGCAGCGAAGATCGCAACTTCAAGCAGGGGGCGCTGCAGGCGCTGGCGCGACAGTGGGAGCGGCTCGGCATCATCTGGGAAGACGATCTCGCCATCGGCTATCAGCATCACGAGTGGCCGGCGGCGGCCCTGGTCGAGGGGCTGCGTTTTGCAACCACACCCTCCGGGGCTGCCGGCCCTTCTCTTCCATCGAGCGCCTGCGAGCAGGCGTCTGATACCCGCCTCTGTCTCGTAGACGGGCGCTTCGAGGTCGAGGTGAAGTGGTGGAACCCCGGCGGCTCGAGTGACGCCGCGGCGGGCAGAGCTCGCGTGGTTCCCATCCGCAATCGCAACTCCGGACTCTTCTGGTTCTTCTCCGAGGCCAACTGGGAGATGATCGTCAAGGTGCTCAATGGCTGCTCGATCAACGGCAACTACTGGGTGTTCGCGGCCGCGACGACGGACCGCGCCTATCAGATCCGGGTCACCGATACCTTCGTCGAGCGCACCGTGACCTATGAAAGCGATGGCGGTCACCCGGCCCCCGCACTGACCGACACCGAAGCGCTTTCGAGCTGTCCTTGAGGGTACTTTGGGTGGGGGTGGGAAACGCCCACGGCCGAGCTCCCCTCGTCTTTCGAAGGACAGCCGGCACGTGGGAAGATCGCGCCCATGCCTGAGTTTGAGTTGCGCAGTTTCGAGCGCCCGTCGGACTACGAACAGTGCGTTGCGCTCCAGATGGCCACCTGGGGTGATGATTTCCGGGAGTTGGTACCGCCGGCGGTTATCGAGATCTCTCAGAAGGTAGGCGGCGTCGCGGCGGGTGCGTTCGACGGCGAACGTCTGCTCGCCTTCGTGTGGGGACTCTCAGGGCTCCGCGCTGGCCGCACCGCCCACTGGTCCCACATGCTCGCCGTCGATCGCCAGGCACGTGGCCTTGGGCTCGGGAAACACCTCAAGTGGTTTCAGCGCCGCCTGCTACTCGAGCTCGGCATCGAAGTCATGTACTGGACCTTCGACCCGCTCGTCGCGCGCAACGCCAACCTCAACATCAACCGCCTCGGCGCGTTGCCTCTGCGTTTCACCCGCGACATGTACGGCACCGAGACGGGTTCCGATCTCCACAGCGGCCTCGGCACCGACCGTTTCGTAGCTCGCTGGTGGCTATCCTCGGCATGGACAGAGAAGAAGGCCCGGGATCCCTCGCCGCTGGGCGTGGAACGAAGAGGCGAGTCCGCCTCCGGGACGGCGCTAGAGGCACCGCATGACGCTGCGAGCTCCCCAATGCCGATCTTCAACGCGACCGAAGACGGCAAACCGCTGCCCGAGCCGAAGGCCGACCCGAGTAGCATCGCCCCGCGGCTCCTCGTCGAGGTGCCAGAGTCGATTGAGCGGCTGAAGCGTGAAGACCCGGAGCTGGCGTTGGCGTGGCGGGATGCGGCGCGCGCCTCTTTCGAGAGCCTGCTCGGCGCGGGCTATCGGGTGACGGCGTTTCACCGTCGACCAGCAGCTCACCACCGAGCGGCTGAGCAAGCGGAGCAGGGGAGCTTTGCGCTGCGCTGCTTCTACGAGCTACGCGGCCCGACCGAACCCCTGGTCGAGGCCGAGCGATCATAGCCCCCCCGGATCACCCGCAACGATCAGAAGACAGGAGCCGCCGTGGCCGAGAAACGCGACGCAATCCAACTCGAACGCCTCACCCTGCGCGAGATTCGCATGCCGCTCGTCGAGCCGTTTCGTATCTCCTCGGGCGAAACCAGCGAGCGCCGGATCTTGTTGCTCGAGCTGGTCGACGCCTCGGGCTCCCGCTGCTGGTCGGAGTGTGTCGCCGGCGATCTCCCGAACTACTCGCCCGAGACCATCGATACATGCTGGTTCGCCATCGAGCAGTGGCTCGCCCCACGCCTCCTGGGGCGGGTCTTCGACGGTGCCAGCCGTAAGGCTCGGGAACCAGGCCAGCCCGAAGAGCCCTTCGACCCCATCTTGCTCGAGGTCGAAGAAGCCCTATGCCGCCACTTCCGAGGGCATCACATGGCGCGGGCGGCTCTCGAAATGGGGGCCTGGGGTCTCCTGGCCACCAAGCGGGGTGTACCCCTGGCGGCGCTTCTCGAGGGCCAACGCGAGACGATTGCAACCGGCATCTCAATCGGGATTCAAAGGTCGCCCGACGAGCTGATCGCGAAAGTGGAGAAGGCCCTCGAGGAGGGCTACTGCAAGATCAAGATCAAGATCCAACCGGGCTCAGACCTCGACTTCCTTCGCCCGGTGCGCGCCGCCTTCCCGGATGCACCGCTGATGGCCGACGCGAACAACGCCTACACTCTCAACGATCTGGACACCCTGGAACAACTCGATCCGCTCGCCCTGGTGATGGTCGAGCAGCCGCTCGCCTGGGACGATGTCGTCCAGCACGCGGCCTTGCAGGTCCGCCTCGAGACGCCGGTATGTCTCGACGAGTCGATCACCGGTGTCGACCGAGCGCGCGACATGATTCAACTGTCCGCCGGTCGCATCATCAACATCAAGCCCGGCCGCGTCGGGGGCTTCCTCGAGTCACGGCGCATACACGACCTCGCCGAGCGACATGACGTCCCGGTGTGGTGCGGTGGAATGCTCGAAAGCGGCATCGGCCGCGCTTACAACGTCGCTCTCGCCTCGCTGTCGAACTTCCGTCTACCCGGCGATGTCTCACCCAGCGCCCGCTACTGGAAGCAAGACATCGTAACTCCCCAATGGACGATGGACCGCGGCCACGTCACCGTTCCGACCGGTCCCGGCCTCGGAGTCGAGGTTGACGTTGAGCGCATCGAGGCGCTTTCTGTGCGCTCTGTCGCGTTGCGTTCTGCCTGATTGGGTGGTCGGTCTGTGGGAAGTGGTCAGGTTGTGATGCTGCGAGTTGTTGTGAGTTCGTGAGGTGGCAAGGCGCACGCCCCCCGTTCTCGCCCGGCGAATTGCCACAACCCTTCCACCAACACCGGGACGTTCGGCGCGCGTTCGAAAAACTCCAACGCCCCGTTTCGCAACTATCCATCGTCGTCCGTTTCGCTTTCGGGATCGCCTTCAGGATCGGCGGAAGGGTCAGGTCCCGGAGGCATGGCGCCGGTGTCCCCGTCTTCGAAGTCTTCTTTGAGTAGGGGTTCGGGGGTGTCCGTGGCGGAGTCCTCGGTGGCTGCGGTCGGGGCTGGGGGCTCGGTCTTGGTTTCGTCCGCACGGCAGGCGCCGAGGGCGAAGAGGGCGGCGGTGGCGAGGAGGACGGGGAGTGCGTGGGAGGAGCTGGGTCTCATGAAGGGGTCCTCTGAAGGGGCCGGGTGGCCCTGGGTTCAGGTTCTTGCGTTCGATCAGGCGAAGCGAGATGAAGTGAGCGGTGCGCCGAACCTTCAGCAGCCCTTCCACTGCGGCTTGCGCTTCTCGGCGAAGGCTTTCGGGCCTTCGATGTAGTCGGCACTTCCGGCCATGGCGACCTGGCCGGGGAAACGCGATTCCATGGCGTCGGCGAGGGGTAGATGGAGGCCGGCGAGGGCCGCCTCCTTCGAGGCGCGCACCGACAGCGGAGCGCATTCGAGGATCTGTGACGCCCAGCGACGGGCGGCCGGCATGAGGTCATCGGGGGCGACGATCTCGTTCACCAGACCGAGGCGCTGCGCCTCTTCGGGTGCGACATGGCGCCCGGTGAGCAACATGCCCATCGCTTGATGAAACGGAATCTGGCGCGGAAGGCGGTGCACGCCACCCGCAGCGGCGAGCAGCCCGACTGTTGGTTCGGGCAGTCCGAAGGTGGCGTTCTCGGAGGCGATGATGATGTCGCAGGCCAGTACGATCTCGAAGCCACCGCCCAGCGCGAAGCCATTGACCGCTGCGATCACTGGCTTCGAGAGGTCATGGCGGCTCGTGATGCCGGCGAAGCCGCCGGTGACGCCCGCCATGCCCGAGCGCACTGCGGCGCTTCCGTGCTCGGCCTGGAACTTGAGATCGTTGCCGGCAGAGAATGCCCGGTCGCCGGCACCGGTGACGATTGCCACCCATTGCTCGGGGTCGTCCTGGAAGGCCTGGAAGACGCGATCGAGCTCCTGGTGCGCCGGCGGGTGGAGGGCGTTCATGCGCTCGGGACGGTTCAAGGTCACGATCAGGAGGTGGCCATCTCGTTCGACCTCGATGAACTCGTAGGAATCGGTTGTCATGCTCGCAAGGTCCTCCACTGTCTTCCGAATTGGCGCTCACCGGGGGTCTTGGCTGGTGTGACCCGCCAAGATGAACACCAAGGTGAGCCGGCCGGATCGGATGCTTGCCCGAGCGGCCTTAGGTCTTGTACGTCGTGTACGGGGGCCAGTCTAGCGAGTCGCCGCTGAGGGCAAGACGCTCCAAGGAAGACGCGCCTCAGCCGCCACCCCTGCTATTCAGTCGAGGGTGGCGACGCCTTCGATTTCGATCAGGAGTTCGGGTCGGCACAGGTCCCAATGCAGCAGTTCGACGGTCTCGGCGGCGCTGAAGGTGCGCTGTGCGATCTCCTCGATTCGCTCACGATGTTCGGCCACCGGATAGTAGATACGGACACTGCGGAAGCGGCTGAGCTCACAGCACTCCTGGGCGCTTCTCGCGTCGTCGGCGCCGGCGAGAGCGCTGTGGAGAAGCGCGTTCAGGTTGGCCGCCGTCTCGTTGGCCTGCGCCTCGAGGTCCTCGTCGTGTTGGCTGTCTTCGCCCAGAATGCTGGCCGTCCCGCCGACCAGGAGCGCGGACTCATGAGCGCCCGCCAGAACGACCCGGGTGGCGCGCGCAAACGCTGGCGGCCGCGGGCCGTAGCGAAACGAGTAGCGGTAGCTCGGGATCTGACGCGGGTTCTCGACCGGCACTCCGGGTTGGCTGGTGGTCAGAGCGTGCAAGACCAGGTCGTCACCCTTGTGGCCGGTTCCAGTGGCGGTCGCCAGGGTGACGGGAAAGCTGTCGTGTGAGCGATACCAGGCGGCAAGCGCATCGTAGCGTCCGGCGTTGAAAACCATGTAGCGATGCGGCAGCTCCCCTAGAGGCTCGAGGATCTCGGGGATGAAATTCCAGATGCGCACGATGTGACGCTCCCGCTGCGGCTCGGTCGGGTGCTTGAGCGGCCGCCCCTCGCTGGCGGTCAGAAGCGCCTGATAGGCGCGCCTCGTCTCTTTCTGAAGCGCTTCGGCGTCGAGCAGTCGCGCGCCTGGAACAGCGACCGAGGCGAGCTCCAGTCCTCCACACCGCAAGACACGCTGATCGAGGCCATCCTGACGGCTGGACCAGACCTGTGCGGCGCCCGCCATGACGGCCTCGACCCAGGGCGGAGGGGCAGGGCCGATCTCGACGCGCGGCAGGTCGAGGGGGTGGAGGGTTGGGGAGTCCCTGGACAGGAGGTCAACCATGGTGGTGAAGGCTAGAGGATTCTGGGATTTCGAGTCAAATCGAGTTTTGCGGATAGGCCGCCGGAAGCGCTCGCGACAGGGTGGTCGTCACCAGTCCCCGGTCTCTGATTTCGACCAGAAGGTCCTCGAGGATCTCCGGCGCCACCGGTTTGCGTCCCCTCTCGAGCCGCCAGCGACCGTCGTGGAGGAGCACGATATCGCGAGTCGTGAGCCGAGTGAGGACCCTTCTCAAGACCGACTCGGGAGACCTCGAGCCCGAGTCGAAACCGCGGCAGCTCCACGACACCAGGTCGAGCCCGCGGCGTGCCAGAGCCGGCTCGAGCCACGGCGGGCGGACCCCGGCGGGGGCGCGGAAGAACCTCGGAGTGGTTCCAGTGAGCTCGGTGATCAAGTCCTGGGTTCGGTCGATCTCGCGCGCCACTAGAGACGGAGGGTAGAGCGGAAACAAGTACGAATGACGCCAGGTGTGGTTCCCGATGGTGTGTCCGGCGCGCGCAATCCCCCGCACCAGCTCCGGATAGCGCTCCGCCTGACGCCCAATGAGAAAGAAGGTCGCGTGCACGTCGTGAGCGGCCAGCAACTCGAGGATGCGAGGCGTCGCTTCGGGATCGGGGCCGTCGTCGAAGGTCAGAGCGATCATCCCCGGTTCGTTCTCGCGATCCGGCAGGCGATCGATGTTGGGGCCGAGGGCCACGCTTCTCGCAGTCAGACCGGCGATCATCAAAGCGACGTGGTCGAGCCATACCAGAAACAGAACGGAGACCCAGCGCGCCGGCTGCAGGAGAATGGCGAGCACAGCCGCTGCGTGGACGCCCCACGAAAGAACGATCGCCGGGGTCGGGCGCCAGGGCCTGGGCTTCAGCCGGTCCGTGCTCATCTCACCGGTGCCGTCGTTCACCGAACGCGCTCCATCGGACCGGCGAGCGCTCGTCGGTCGACCTTGCCGCGTTCGGTCCGTGGGAGCTCGTCGACAAGCACGATCGATCGCGGCACTTCGTGGTCGCCGAGGTGGGCACGGCAGTGTTGGCGGATGGTGGCTTCGGAGAGGTCACTACCCACGACGACGGCCCTAACGCGAGTCGATCCAGTTTCGGCGCCCTCGATACCCAGCACCACCACTTCGTCGACCTCCGGCAGCTCCTCGATGACCCTTTCGACGGTGCGCGGCTGGACCTTGCGACCTTTGACGTTGATGAGCCCGTCGAGGCGCCCGAGCAGCCTGAGAACGCCGTCCTCGAGCGTGCCGTGGTCCTGGGTTCTAAACACTGAATCGGCCAGGGTTGGGCCAGCCTGCGCTTCGTGATCGGTTGGTGGTGGCAGGTAGCCCGCTGCGACCGCTGGCGAACGCACGATCACCGCGCCAGTTCCCGGAGCGAGCTCGCCGTCCCGGTTGCTTCGGCTCGACCCGTCGATCTCGATCGTCACGCCGTCGACTGGTTCGCCCAGCGTTCCGTCTTCCGCCGCTGTGCCTTGGCGGTCGAAGCAGATGCCGCCACATTCGCTGGCACCGTAGAAAGTGTGGACCGGCAAGCCGAAGCGTTGCCGCCATGCCCGGGCGGCTGCCGCGCTGAGGGGTGCACCGGCGCTGATCACGAGGCGTAGCGAGTCCGGGACTGCGGGCGGACGTCGCGCGACGGCCAACCCCCGAATGTAGGCCGGCACGGTGGGCAGAAACGACACCCCGAACTGGCGGGCCGCTTTCATCGCTGCGAAGGGGTCGTGTTCCCCAGGCACCGCGATCCTCGCTCCGCGTACCAGGGCCGGCAGGGCGACGCTCGAAAGGCCGTACGAGTGGGTCAGCGGAACCGCGCCGAGAATGCAGTCGGCGCCCGAGATGCCCATCGTGCGCGATAGTTGCGCTTCGTCGTGGGCGAGAGCATCGAAGGGCGTGATGACCCCGCGCGGTAGACCGCTGCTACCCGAGGTCAGCTTGACGACTGCGGTGTTGGCTGGCGCCTCGCGAGATCCGACGCCGCTTACGGCCTGGGCGCGGAACCACCCATGGCGGTCGCCGTGCGGCCACGGTTCGACGACCTCGAGTTGCCCGAGAAGCCCTAACCGTCGCGTGACCTCGGCGCGTGCCTCGGGAGCGGTCTGGCGGTCGATCAGAACCGGAACCACACCGGCCCGCCAGAGCCCGACCAGAGCGGCTAGAAAGCCAGGGCCGTTCGCCGACGACAGACCGACCAGCCCGGCGCGCATCTCGGTCGCGCTTCGGGCGACGTCGTTGGCAAGGCGGTCGATGTCATGGGCGGTGGCACGTCGCTCGCTATCGCCAGCCGCCGAGACCATCAGTACACGGGCCGGTTCGGCGCGTGCGAGGTTCTCGAACGCCTGGTTGATCGGATCTTGAAGCGTCATCGGGAGCGGCGCGCGGAAGGCGGCGAGGGGTAGGCCTGAATGCCTCGCAGCGAAGGCATTTGAGTATACTGCTCGGCGTCGCGGCGGGGACTCGGAAAAGGAGTTCTAGTTCGCCCGGGACCAGTGGCTCCCAGGCTGGCCGAACGCTCGACGCTCCTTCCTACCCAGCTCTCAATCCCCACCGTCTTCGGAAACATCTCACTGCTTTCAGGTCCTTCGGATGCTGAATCCCCTCTCTTTGGAGTGCGCTGTCATGGCCGACCCACAGGTACGCCTGAAGATCAAGAACGTCATCATCGAAAGCCTCGGACTCGAAGGCATGACGGCCGACGAGATCGACGACGACGCACCGCTCTTCGGCGACGAAGGTCTGGGGCTCGACTCGGTCGACGCGCTCGAGTTGATGGTCGTCTTCGAGAAGGACTTTAGCGTCTCGATCGACGCGGAAGACATCGACCCCGAGGCTTTCGCAACGGTCGCGTCGCTCGAGACCTTCCTCGCCACTCAGGGCCAGCGCGCGGTTTCCTGAGCTCTTTTCGGCAAGCGCGGAAGGGGCATGTCCTCGATGTCGGCAACGGAACGGTCACCGGTCGTCGTCACTGGCCTCGGCGCGGTCAGCGCCTGGGGCTGGGGAACCGATGCGCTTTGGGCCGGTCTGGCGAGTGGCACAAGTCGTGCCGACCGACCCCGATGTTTCGACACCTGCGGGCAACGAACGAAGCTCGCCTGCGAGGTTCCCGAGGCCCCGGCTGAGATCGTCGGAGCGTTTTCCGACTGGGAGCGTTCGAGCCGCGCCGACCGGTTCGCCCTCGCTGCCGCGCGCGAGGCGGCGAGGCAGGCCGACATCACCGTGCCGGTGCAGCACGGTGCCCGGATGGGGGTCTGGTTCGGCGGTTCGACGGCCGGGATGGTCGAAGGCGAGCGCTTCTTTCGCTCTGCCCTCGGTGACGGATCACGGCGACCGCGACTGGCTGATCTGGTCGCCCAACCACTCAACAGTCCAGGCGATGCGATCGCGCGTTGGCTGGGTGCGCGCGGACCGGTGATGAGCATCTCGTCGGCTTGCGCCAGCGGTACCCTGGCGCTTGGCGAGGCGCTCGATGCCCTGCGTGCCGGCGAGGTCGACACCGCCGTCGTCGGTGGCGCCGACTCGTTGTGTCAGCTGACCTACTCCGGCTTCAACGCCCTACGTGCCGTCGATCCTGATCCCAGTCGTCCGTTCCGAGAGGAACGTGCCGGACTCAACCTCGGCGAAGGGGCGGGAGTGTTGATCCTCGAAACCCGAGCCCACGCCGCAGCACGTCAGGTGCCGGTTCTGGCCGAGCTGCTTGGCCATGGGGGCTCCTGTGACGCCCATCACATGACCGCGCCGCACCCCGAGGGGAGAGGAGCGGCCGCGGCGATGCGGCGCGCGCTTTCTGACGCGGCGCTCGCGGCGGACGAAGTCGATTTCATCAACGCCCATGGCACCGGTACCCCGCTCAACGACGTGGCGGAGTGGCACGCCCTCGAAGATGTCTTCGGGAAGCGCGCTCGGGCTCTTCCGGTCACCTCGGTGAAGGGTTCGATTGGCCACCTGCTCGGGTCGGCCGGGTCGATCGAGGCGGTGGCGACCGTGTGCAGTCTCCTGACCGGTGAAATCCCACCGACCGCTGGCACCGGCACGATCGACCCCGCGACTGCGGTCGACCTGGTCACCGATGCGCCGCGTGCCCTTCCGGCGACCGACCCTTTGCGTCGAACCGCTGCGGTGTCGACGAACTTCGCCTTTGGGGGAGCCAACGCGGCGGTCGTTTTCACTTCGGGCGCCGGGCCATGAACCCGGTAGTGGTCTCGGGACTCGGTGTCGTCACTTGCTTCGGCGCCGGCCACGAGCCGCTCCTCGCAGCCCTCGAGTGCCAGGGGCCGCGGCTCTCGACCGTCGAAGACGACGGTGGCTACCACTTGCCGAAAGGCAGTCGGGTCGCCTGCCGGGTCGACCCGACCGATCTCAGGGACTGGTTGGCGCCCCGTGCTGCGCGCCGAATGAGCCCCCCGTCTCGCCTGGCGGTGGTCGCAGCCCGCATCGCGGCTAGAGCAGCGGGGGTCGAGCCGGCCGATGATGATGCGGTCGAGGTGGCGCTCGGAACGTCCTTCGGGCCGTCGACCAACACCGAAAAGCTCTTGCGGCAGATTCATGACGAGGGCCCGGCGAGCGCTTCACCGATGCTGTTTACCGAGTCTGTCGCCAACGCCCCGGCAGCCCAGGTTGCCCTCTTGTTTGGCGCTCGGGGCTCGAACATCACCGTTACCCAGCGCGGCGCAGGCGCCTTGGCGGCTGTCGGAGCCGGGGTGCGAGACATCGCGCTCGGCCGGGCAAGGACCGCTTTTGTCGGTGGGGTCGACGAATTGAATCCCCTTCTGCATGCGATTCTCGATCGCTTTCACGTTCTCGCTCGGCCCAAGACAGAACGCACGCCCGCAACGGCGCGGCCGTTCGACCGCCATCGCACCGGTGCCCACGCCGGTGAAGGCGCGTCCGTCCTGGTGCTCGAAGATGAGCAGCACGCAAGCCAGAGAGGAGTGTCGCCGCGGGTTCGGGTCCTGGGTTGTGCTGGTGCCTTCGATCCCAGCGCCGGCGCCGCCACCTGGGGGCGCGAACCTGCCCGTCTGGTTCGCGATCTCGAAGAGCGCCGGGACCGGTTCGTCGACCAGCTACGCGCCATCGACGTGTTGGTCACCAATGCAGACGGGTCACCGGCAGGTGACGGCGCGCACGCAGAGGTGATCTCTCATCTCTGGCCGGGAAGCGAGCGCCCCGTCATTCTGGCTCCGCAGGCCGTCACCGGGACCTTTTGTGGTCTGCCCCTGGCGGTCGGAGTGCTGGCTGCCGAGGGCCGGTCGTTTGGACCAACCCATGGCTTTAGAGAACCGGACGTGGAGCATCCGGTCACGCCCTGGATGGGTGCAGCGGCGGCGTGGGAGGTGCCACAGCGAGTCGCTGTGCAGTGTCTTGCCGTCGGTGGTGCTGCCCGGTGGCTGATCCTCGAGAGAACGGGTTAGATGATCGAGAGCAAAGAAAGCGGCGAGCGAAGGAAGGTGCTCGCAGCCATTCCGGCCTACGATGCCGGCCCCTGGGTCGGCGATGTCGTACGACGCACGACCCGGCAGATCGAAGACGTGTTGGTCGTCGATGACGGTTCGAGCGATGAGACCGCTCGCGTCGCGCGCGCGGCCGGTGCCGAAGTGATCTCCCACCGAGTCAACCGCGGCAAGGGCGCCGCCCTCCTGACCGCCTTTTCGGTCGCGTTGGCGCGCGGCTACGACGCCATCGCGACGCTCGATGCCGACGGTCAACATCTCCCCGAGCGTCTGCCCGATCTCGTCGCCGCCTGGCAGGGTGGAGCGGATCTGGTGCTGGGGAGCCGGTTTCACCTCTTCATGGGCATGTCACCGCTCCGGCGCGCTAGCAATCGACTCTCGAGTCGCGCGATTTCGTGGGCGGCCGGGCAACCGATAGGCGACGTGCAAACGGGCTTTCGCATCTACTCGCGCGAGCTCCTCGAAAGAGTCGGCTTCCTCGGCGCCGGCTTCGAGGCCGAAAGTGCGGTGGTCGTCAGGGCGTCACGAATGGGTCTCGAGGTCAGAGAGGTTCCGATCGAGCTCGGTTTCGTCGACGGCCGATCGACCAGCCACTATCGGCCGATCGCCGATAGCCTCAGAATCGCGCGCGCAGTCGCCGGTGCCCGCTTCTTCGACCGTCCTGACGCTCCAAACCCACTCGCGGCGCTGGCCGCTCGCATGCCCCCCGCGGAGGCCCGTAACGGATGACGACCGATGAAGGAATCCTGTTGGTCACCGGCGGGTCGCGCGGCATCGGTCGGGCGGTCGTACTGGCTGCCACATCGTCTGGTCAGCGTGTCGCGTTCACCTATCGAAGCGCCGAGGAGGAGGCGCAGGAAGTCGCCTTGGCCAGTGATGGTCTCGCCACGGCCTGGCCCTTTGACCTCGCCGACCGCGAACGCCCGAAGGCGTTGGTCTCCGAGATCGAGGAGACGCTCGGTCCGATCGACGGCCTGGTCAACAACGCTGGCGTGGCACACAGCAAGTTGCTTGGCATGACCTCGAACGACGAGTGGGACCGGGTTCTCGACACAAACCTCGGCGGCGCCTTTCGAATGTGCCGCGCCGTCGTCCCGCTCATGCTTCGCCGTCGCCGCGGGGCGATCGTCAACCTCGGCTCTCTGGGTGCTGAGCGGGGAGTCGCCGGCCAGGGCGCCTACGCCGCTTCGAAGGCCGGTCTACTCGCACTGACCCGCACTCTCGCCCGCGAGATCGGCAAGCGGCGCATTCGGGTCAACGCCGTCGTCCCGGGATTTGTTGCCACCGACATGACGGCCGGCCTGCCGGAGGCGGCGAAGGACGGGCTGCGCGCGGCCGAGGTCTTGCCGGACGGAGCGACGGTCGAGTCGGTCGCCGCGACCGTGCTCTTTCTCCTCTCTCCGGGTGCGCTCGGGATCACCGGCCAGAGCTTCTTCGTCGACGCCGGTGCCTCGAGCTAGCGCCGGGGAGCACAGGTGTGACCAGCGCACGACGACCCGCAACGCCAGTGGAGCCAGAGTGGCGCTCGCCCGGCTTGCGATGGTTCGTGCTGGCTGCTCCCTGGCGGACCCTGGCCTTTGCTCTCGTCCTGTTGCTGCTGGCAACGTGGGCAGCGCGCGACCTGCGACCACGCGCCGATCTCGCATCGCTTCTGCCCCGGGATTCCGAGGCAGGAGAGGCCTACCGCCTGGTCCTCGAGGAGTTCGGCGGGGTCGAAACGCTCTTCGTGATGCTGCGCCAGGGGCAGGCACTCCCGCCCCGAGCAGCACCGACAACCCACGATCTCGACAGAGGGGAGCTGGTGCTCGAAGCGGCCTGGGCGCTTGCTGACCGCCTGCGCGTGCATGAGCATGTGGCGGCAATTCGCACCGGAATCGAAGCCGAGGACGAACGGCTGTTCTTCGAGCAGGTTGCAAAACGCGCCCCGCTCTTGCTCGGCGACCGCGAGTTCGAGCGCGCCCTGGCCGCCCGGCTCGACCCGGCGGCGCTCGCACAGCGCGCCCGTGACCTGCGCCTGATGGCAACGACGGCGGGCAACGAGGCCGCTGTCGTCCTGGCGCGCTTTGACCCGCTCGGCTTTCTCGAGGACCTGGAGGGCTTCTCTCTCGATGGCGACGCCCTCGCCGACGGGTTTCCGGTCGATGCCCTGACCGGCAGTTTTCGTGGCCCCGGTGGCGAGGCACTCGTTCTGGTGACCCCGCGGGCTTCAGAGCTCGATGCCGCGGCAGGTCGCGCGCTACTCGAGACGCTCGAGGGCGAGGTCGCAGCTCTCGCGGGAGAGTTCGGAATCGAGCTCGAGATGTTCGCCGTTGGCGGTCCGCTCTATGCGGCACGCGATGAGCGCGCCCTGCGCACCGATCTCGCCACCACGCTGGCGGGCTCGGCCATCGCGAGCCTGATTCTCCTGACTGCTGCTTTTGGCGGCCTTCGTCTGCCCCTCCTGGCCTTGTTCGCCCTCGCGGTGGGACTCGTTTTCACCGCCGGCCTGCTGGCTGTGTCGCTGGGAACGATCTCGGCTCTCGCCCTCGGGTTTGCGGCGGTGCTCATCGGCCTGGGGCTCGACTACGCCATCCACGCCTGTACCCGCTTCGTTGCCGAGTCGGCGCGCGGTCTGGCTGCCAGAGAGGCGCTCGAGGTGGTGCTGCGTGAGGTCAGTCCCGCCATTCTGGCGGCCGCTCTGACCACCGCGGCGGCTTTTCTCGTTCTCACCCTCGCGGCGCTGCGCTCGGTGCGCGAACTCGGCGTGCTGGTCGCCCTGGGCATGTTTGGCATTCTGCTGGCGACCTATGTGGTGGGAACACCGCTTCTCGCTCTCGGCTTTGCCGGCTCCGTTCGGACGACCAGGCTGTTCGATGTCGCGCAGGCGATCGTTCAAAGAGCGCTTCGACTAGCGCGCCAACGTCGGCGGGTCGTCGTTCTAGCGGCGCTTTTCCTGTTTGGCCTCGGGGCGGTCGGTCTGACCCGCATCGAGGTGGACCCGGATCTTCGTCAGCTGCGGCCGGGCGATGACGCGAGCGAGGTCTCTGAGCGTCTGCTCGCTCTCACCTTCGGACTCGGTTCGGGCGTCGAGGCGGCCAGCCTGGTCCTCGAGGGCGACAACCTCGACGAGGTCCTCGAGCGCGCGGCGGCGGTGACCGCGCTTGTGCGCCCGCGCCTTCCCCAGAGCGCGCGGCTCGAGTCGCCCTCCGATCTCCTCGCCAGCCAGCGCCAGGTCGAGCGGCGGCTGAAACATCTCTCAGCCAGCGATCTCACCGTCAGTCTTCGCGCCTTCGAATCCGCTTTACGCGAGGAGGGCCTCCGGCCAGCCGCCTTCAGAGAGGGTCTCGAGGCCCTGGGAGCGATGGCCGAGGGCCGCGATCCACTGGCCGTGGAGGCAAGAGAACGCCTTCCCGAATGGGCCGCCGGCTCGCTGGCACTTTCTGAAAGCGGGCGAACGTACGCTCGCCTGCGCTTGCGACTTCCCAGCGATGGCTGGCAGGACGGGTTGCCCTCCGACCTGGCCGCCGAGATCGAGGCGCTCGCTCCCGGAACCCGCTTCGCTTCGAGTGGGGCAGTGGGAGCAGAGCTCAGGAGCCTGGCGCGGCGTGACCTGCGGGTCCTGGCGGTGGGCAGTTCTCTGGCGGTTCTCGCGGTGGTTCTGGTCGCGATGCGCTTTCGCTTTCGATTGGCCGCCTACGCGCTCCTCCCGGTGGTCTGGGGCGCGACGGTCAGCCTCGGCCTCTGGGGCCTGTTCGCACGGCCGGCGCGGCTCGACTTGCTGTCGATCGCCGTCCTTCCGATTCTGTTGGGTATCGGTGTCGACGACGGGTTGCACGCCCTGTGCGGCCAGCGCGGAAACGGACCGCTGCGCTCGTGGTTGGGAGGCTCCATCGCCTCGACCGGACGGGCGATGGTGCTCACCACCTTGACGACGGCAGCTGGGTTCTCGAGCCTGGCACTGTCGAGCATTCCGGGATTGGAGCGCGGCGGCCTGCTGGTGGCCGGTGGGGTGGTTGCCTGCCTGGTGGCGACGCTTCTGGTTCTGCCGGCCTCTGCCGGAACCGAAGGCGACCAACGATCGCGGCGGTAGAGGCTGCTAGGCTCTATCACCCCACGGTCCGAGGTGTCTCAAAGCCCCATCCCGGAGGTCAAACCTCGCATCGCACCGCCGCTCCAACTGCTACCTCCCCGACCACATCAGGTTCTGATGACCAGTCGCCACCAAGCAATCCTCAACGCTTCCTCGGGTCAGCCGTTTTGTCCGATCAGCTAGGGCCGCCGGAGGACGAGCGCGCCACGACGGCCGATGGGCTTCGAGAAGTGTCCGCCCAGGCCCCGCGGGTGAGCGCCTGGCAGCGCCGGGTGCTCGGTCGGCTGCACATCACTTCCGTTTTCTGGTACCGCCTGAACATGTGGGGTGCGAATCACCTTCCCGATTGGCTGTTGCCCTCCGCCATGGCTCTCACGAGTGGCTTCTTTACCGTCATGCTGCCGGGCCGGCGGCGAGCAGTGGCGAACAACCGCGAGTGGATCGAAGGCCGACGCCACGGCTTGCTGCGCCGCTGGTGGAACGCCTTTACGACCTTCCACAACCTGGCCTGGTGCATGACGGAGACCTACCAGGGGCTGGCTGGCCGCGATGCGGTCGCGGTCGAAACGGAGGCGATCGAGCACTGGCGGGGCTTGGCTGCAGAACCGTCGGGTTTCGTTCTGATGACCGCCCACGTCGGCCACTGGGAGGTCGGGTCGCGCCTCGAAGGCGAAGGTGAGGGTCGGCGCGTCAATGTGGTTCGCGAGCCCGAAGTAGACCAGGCGATTCAGGAGTGGCTCGAGGAGGCCCTGGAGCGCTCGGGCGGCGACCAGGTGACCTTCCACTTCGCCCAGCCAGACGACTTCGCCCTCGGCGCGCGCCTCCTGCAGGCCCTGCGACGGGGCGAGCTGGTGGCTCTCCAGGGAGACCGCCCGACGGCCAGCGGACGTCGTGCGACGGTCGAGATCTTCGGCCGCCAACTCGAGTTGCCGCTCGGCCCCGTCGCGCTGGCACGTGCGGCAGGCGTCCCTCTCTTGCCCGTCTTCGTCTGGAGGCGCGGGCGCGGGCGCTCGCAGGTCGTGTTTCGACCGCCGGTGACCGTCGCTCGGACCCGCGATCGAGAGAGCGACCTGGCGGCGGCGCTGCAGGCGGTCACCAACCATGTCGAGTGGGCGATCCGGCAGGAACCTGCGCAATGGTTCTGCTTTCGCGACCTCTGGGGGCGCCCACCGCGCCACCCGTCCGCTGCGCCTTCGGCCGACCCCGTCTTGCGAGACCCCCTCATCGCAGGGCGAGTCGAGCACGAGAGAACAGGGCCTGAGACCTCTGGGATGGGACTCGACGCCGAGCGACAGACCTGAGACGATCGGACACCGGAAGGGAGATCCGCTTGCGAGAGCAACCACCGTCGACTGAAAGAGCACCGCTGGACGCCGGGTCGCCGCATCCCACCCTGGGCCGCTACTACCACGATGGTGAGGCGCGCCGGGAGTACCTGCACGAAGCCTTCGACCGCTCGGCCCATCACTACGACGGAATCAACCGTTGGATGTCGTTCGGCACCGATAGCTGGTACCGGAGGAAGGCTCTCGAGCGCGCCGGGGTCGGCCCGGGCATGAAGCTGCTCGACGTCGGTTGCGGTACCGGGATGATCGCCTCACACGCACGTGATCTGGTCGGTGAAACCGGTCAAGTGATCGCAGTCGATCCGTCGTTCGGAATGCTGCGCCAGGGGATTGCCGAGGGTCGCCTGGACTCGCCAGCACGCGGCCGAGCGGAGGCCCTACCGTTTCCAGATCAACACTTCGACCTCGTCACCATGAGCTATGCGCTGCGTCATGTCGACAACCTCGAAACGACCTTTTCCGAGTATCGGCGGGTGCTACGGCCGGGCGGCAAGATTCTGATCCTCGAGGTCACCCCTCCGCCGCCCGGGCCATTGTTCGGCCTGGTGAAGTTCTACCTGCGCCGCATCGTGCCTGCCGTCACCAGGGTCACCACGGGCAGTCGTGATGCGCAAACGCTCTACGCCTACTGCTGGGACACTTTCGAAGCCTGTGTGCCTCCCGAGGAAATCCAGCAGGCGATGACCGCCGTGGGCATGACCGACGTATCGCGTCATCGCGAGGCCGCGATCTTCAGCGAGTACACCGGAGTCCGCTGAGGCGCGAGTGCATCCCTGGCCCTATGTTCTCTGCTCAGGTTGTTGCCGAGGCCGGGTCAACGCCGGTTCGCGCTTCGGAAACCGCCGGCGGCCGGGCGATGGGCTGCGGTCGGCGGGGTAGGGGCCTGAGCTCGCTGATCTCCGCCTCGAGCCACATCCGGAGCCCGCGAAGAAACGAGCCCCGCGCGTCGCGGCCGAGGCTGAAGACCGGGCCTTTCGGTTTCCAGCCGACGTTGTGCATCCCGTAGTTGCCACGTTCACGACGTCTGAGCGCAATGCGGCGTAGGCGTCGGCCGAGAAAAGCGTGGAACTCGTAGGCGACGCGTACCTGCCACGCTGGCTGGGCAAAAACCGGTTGCTTCAACGCACCGACGTCACCGTAGACCCAGGGCAAGACGAAGAGGTAGTAGGCGCCGGTGTCGATCAGCATGGCTGCTGTGGTGAGCTGAGCGTCGCCGAGAATGGCGTACTTGCCTAGATAGAGAGCGTCGAGCCAGCGCTGGTAGGACAGTTCGAAGAGACGGTTGTGTTCATCAATGGCCCGTTCGAGCGGCGGTTCCGGGAGCGCACCTGCGAGATCCTCACTGACCAGGTCGGCGGTTGCGAAGGTCGAGATCGCCAGGTGGTCGAGGCCTGGGCTGTAGTACGGATCCATGAACGCCGCCGCGTCGCCGACAACTGCCCAGCCGCGCCCCATGTACTGACGGCAACGGTAGGACAGGTGGCGATAGGACATGAAATCCTCGCCGTCGATCTCTGCCTCGGCAAGCAACTCGCGCAGCCCGTCATGCTGACGGACAAAGGCCTCGTAGCGTTCACGCGGTGTGCCCTCGAAAGGCGATTCGAACAGGTCCCGGTCCCACACCAGGCCAATGCTGTTGCGGCCGTCGGCGAGTGGAATGAGCCAGCACCAATACCCGAAGCCACAGAAGTGGTTGGTCGCCAGGCTGCGGCTGGCCTTTGTCGGCGGCAGCCTGGGGTTGTAGACGTCCCGCCCGAGGATCTCCGTCGAGTCGAGACTCTTGACTCCGGTCCAGCGCGCCCATGCCGCCCCCACCCGGTGCCTCTCGGTGCGCTCGAGCAGACCGCGACGGCGGCCGAGAAACGCTGTCTTACCAGAGGCGTCGATGACCCAGCGCGCCTTCAGGGTACGCACCGCGTCGTTCCCGAGGCCAACCGCCACGGTGCTTTCGGGCCATGCAGTGGCGACCTCCTGGATCTTGGCCGGCTGCAGGACGTCGACGCCCTCGGCGTGGGCCGTCGCCAGCACGTGCCGGTCGAGCGTCGGGCGGTCGAGCTGAAAACTGGGGATCTCGGGTGCGACGCGCGGTCCGAACTCGACCATATCTTCGAGCGGTCTGTTTCGGCCGTCCGAGAACCAGAAGCGGAGACCGTGCTTGGGCAGGTGATCGGTCGCCAGGTGCGAGGTGAGACCGAGGACGCGCTGCAAGAAAAGTGACGAGAGTTCGACCGTCGCCTCACCGACCCGCGGGTTGAGCTCTTGCTGTTGTTCGACCACCAGGATCTGCGCGTCTGGTCTTCGACGTTTGATTTGCAATGCCGTCGACGAGCCGGCCAGTCCACCGCCGATCAGGATGACGTCGTAGGCCTCTCTGATCTGGCTTGGCGGCGTTCCAGGGGTAGGGGAGGTCATCTCTTGGCGATCATGGAGTCAGAGCGATCTGGGAGGGGAATCGGGAGAGCGGCTGAGCGGGAGGGTCGTGACGCCAGAGCCGAGGAAGGCGCCGCCGTCTACATTCTACGGGCATTTGGGCGGCGGGCAATCACCCCGATTCTAGTCGCGGTCCTCGATCGCGTCCTGGGTGGCGAAGGTGCTGATCGTCGCCTCGGCGAGGACTTCGTGGGGTTCGAAGGCCCGCATCACCCGGACTGCAAAGCGCTGTAGCGCCCCAGCGCCTCCGAGGCGCTCGACGCGCGCTCGCAGTTCCACTCCGACTGGCAGTTTCGACTGATGAAAGGTGGCGGAGCGGATCGCGACCAGGTAGCCAATGGGTACCGGCCTCTTGCCGCCTCCCGCGCTCGAAGTGCGGGCGAAGGCGATGGACGCCTGCGCTGCGAGCTCGATGGCCAGGATGGCGGAAGCTTCCCCGGCGTGCGCCAGGGGGTTTTGTTCGTCGATACGACCTACGCACACGGCGACGTCGCCCTCACGACTCAGAAGTCGTTCCGCCAACCGCATCGGTGGCCGATGAGGCAGCAGGGTGGTGAGGTCACCGCTCATGGCGACCGAGGTTACAGAAACCCGGTGCGTGAGCGAATCCGGTCACCGAAACCGTGATGCGGCGCGCGCGTAACATGAGGCTCATGCGAAACCGCGAAGCACCGTCACCGATCGACGTGCCCTCCTTCTTTCGACCGGACGAGGTGGGTGCCTGGAGCTATCGAGGGGACCTCCCAACGATCGAGGCCTGGGTGCAGGACCGCTTGGGAGAGCAGGCTGGTCTGCCGGCGGCACGAGCAGGCGGCGGAAGAGTGGCTCTCCTGCTGATCGATATGCAGCGCGACTTCTGCTCACCAGAGGGCAGCCTCTTTGTCGCCGGGCCTGGTGGGAACGGAGCGGTGGAAGACACCCGTCGTCTGGTGCCTTGGACCTATCGCAACCTGGCAGCGATCGATCGCGTCTTCTGCACCCTCGATAGCCACACTCCCCACCAGATCTTCCATCCGGCGTTCTGGCGCGATCGCTCGGGCCGGCCGCCCGAGCCGTTTACCGTCATCAGTAGCGCGGCACTCTGCGGCGGGGAGTTCACCCCGCTCGCCTTTCCACCCATCGGGCCTGAGCTTCCGACCGACGACCCCGACTGGCTCGAGCGCCAGTGCCTCGACTACTGCCGGCGCCTGGAGGCCGGCGGGCGCCACCAACTGACCATCTGGCCGTACCACTGTCTCCTGGGGAGCTCGGGCCACAGCCTCGACGGTGCGTTGCACGAAGTACTGACCGCCTGGGAACTCCTGTCTGGCACATCGGTCGAGTGGTGGCCCAAGGGAAGCCACCCACTGACCGAGCGCTACTCGGCGCTCGGTCCGGAAGTCGTCCGGTCCGCAGACGGAGTACCCCTCGACCAGGACGAGGCGACGACTCGGCTCGCACGACTTCTAGAAGCCGAAACGCTGGTGGTTGCCGGTCAGGCCTCCAGTCACTGCGTGCGCGCGACGCTCGAAGATCTCGTCGATCGGGCCGCCGACTGTGACGCCTCTCCCGAGATCGTGGCGCTCAAAGACTGCATGTCTCCCGTGTACGTGCATTCGGCCGACCCCACGCTCCTGGTCGATCACAGCGAAGAAACCCAGGCCGCTTTCGAGCGCCTCGAGGCCCGCGGGGTGCGCTTCGCGTCGAGCGCGACCTACTCGCTGGTCGCGGGTTCCGGGCGCACCGACTGAGGTTTTCTCAGGGAACGTTCCGTTCGAGCTCGTCCAACCAGGCCCGAGCGCTGGCGTCACTCGGCGCTCGCCAGTCGCCACGAGGTGAGAGCGAGCCCCCCGAGCCCACCTTGGGTCCGTTGGGCATCGCGCTGCGCTTGAACTGGCTGAACTCGAAGAACCGGCGCAGGAAGACCGCCAGCCAGTGTTTGATCGCCGGAAGGTCGAACGCTCGCCGGTCGTCGGCGGCAACCGTGGCCGGCCAGGCACCGCTCTCGGCGTCGCGCCACGCCTGCCACGCCAGGTAGGCGACTTTGCTCGGTCGGTAGCCGAAACGACTGGTGTAGTAGAGGTGAAAATCCTGCAGCGCGTAGGGCCCGACCACTGCCTCGGTGCTCTGCGTCGCTTCACCGTCCGCACCGGCGGGCACCAGTTCGGGGGTGATCTCGGTGGCGAGGATCTCGGTTAGAACGGCACGTGTCTCTTCGTCGAAGCGCTCGGTCTTGATGACCCAGCCGATCAGGTGTTGGATGAGAGTCTTGGGCACCGAGGCGTTGACGTTGTAGTGCGACATGTGGTCGCCGACGCCGTAGGTGCACCAACCCAGCGCCAGTTCCGACAGATCCCCAGTACCGACCACCAGCGCCCGGTGCATATTGGCGAGCCGAAACAAGTGCGAGGTGCGCTCACCGGCCTGGACGTTCTCAAAGGTCACGTCGTGCGCCGGTTCGCCGGCAATGAACGGATGCTCCAGATCCTCGAGCATCTGTCGACAGGAGGGGCGGATGTCGATCTCCTGCGCGCTCACCCCGAGGGCCTTCATCAGTCGATGGGCGTTGGACTTCGTACTCTCTGTGGTCGCAAAGCCGGGCATTGTATAGGCCAGCACATTGCGGCGCGAAAGCCCGAGAGTCTCGAGTGCGCGTACCGCGATGACCAGGGCGTGGGTCGAATCGAGGCCACCGGAGATGCCGATCACCAGCTTTTCGATACCGGTTGCTTCGAGGCGTTGGGTCAAGCCGCGGATCTGGATGCGATAGGCGTCGGTGCAACGCTGGTCGAGCTCCGCTTCGTCTGCGGGCACATAGGGAAAGCGCTCGATCCGGCGCGCGATGGCCAGCTTCCCGGCTGGCGGCTCGATCTCGAGCTCGACGCGAGGGGCCAGCATCAACTGGTCGCGGTAGCGCTCGACGGTGTCGTTCCAGCTGGTCAACCGGCTGCGCTCCTGCACGATGCGATCGAGATCGATGTCGCGCACCAGGATCTGCGAGCCTTCAGCGAAACGTTCACTCTCGCCGAGCAGTTCGCCGTACTCGGCCACCAGGCCATGGGCGTCCCAGGCCAGGTCGGTGGACGACTCACCCGCTCCGGTGCCGGCGTAGAGGTAGGCCGCCACCGTGCGTGCCGATTGTCCGGTCACCAGAGCGCGCCGGTACTTGGCCTTGTCGATCGTTACGTTGCTTGCCGAGAGATTGAGCAGCACGGTGGCGCCGGAAAGAGCCCCGAAGGTCGACGGCGGGAGCGGTGTCCACAGGTCTTCACAGAGTTCGACGAAAAAGGTCAGGCCAGGGATCGTGGTGACATCAAAGAGCAGTTCGCTGGTGAAGGGCACCGACTCGCCGAGCAGCTCGATGCGATCGTCGAGGGCGGCGACCGACGGCGAGAAGTGGCGTTTCTCGTAGTACTCGCGATAGTTGGGCAGGTAGGACTTCGGGACGACGCCCCTCACGCGACCGGCATGCACGATGGCGGCGCAGTTGAAGAGTCGCTGCTCGCTGCGCAGGGGCATCCCGACCGCGAGCGCCGTGCGCAGACTCAGTGACGCCTGGGCGACCTCGGACAACGCGGCGAGGCAGCTGTCGAGGAGCGCATCCTGGTGCAGGAGGTCATCGATGGCATAGGACGACAGACCGAGTTCAGGGAAGACCGCCAGGGCTGCCCCCTGACGATCGGCCTCCTGGGCCAGCTCGATGGTGTTCTTGGCGTTGATCTCCGGGTCCGCGACGCGTACCCGTGGAATCGCTACGGCGACCCTCGCCATGCCGTGCCGGTAGGGGTTGTCGAATTCGATGCGGTCTTTCCTTGGCGCACTCATTGCGCAGGTAGTCTATTGCCCGGAACAGGTCTACAGCGTCGCACAACAGGAACGGGCCGTCGTGGCCGGGGCCTGTGCATGGCGGCGATGAGCGGTCGCGGTCCGCGGCGGCCTGGAAAGGACAAAGAAAGCGATGTCGAGATTCGATCTGACCGGTAAGGGTTGCATCGTGACGGGAGGGAACTCCGGTATCGGTCTGGGGTACGCCCACGGCTTAGCCGAGGCCGGCGCCTCGGTCTGTATCTGGGGGACCAACGAGGAGAAGAACGCCCGTGCCAGGGCCGAGCTCGAGCGCCACGGCACCCGGGTCGAGGCCCTACGTGCCGATGTCGGTGACCCGGAGGCGGTGCGTCAGGCATTTGCCACCACGGTCGAAGCTCTCGGCAACGTGCACGCCGTGTTTGCCAACGCCGGCATCGGTGGCCGCGGGACTCCGTTCGCCGCGATGACGCTCGAGGAATGGCGCGATGTGTTCCGGGTCAACATGGAGGGCGTGTTCACCACCTTCCAGGAGAGTGTGCGGCACATGATGGTGCACGGCGAGGGTGGCTCGCTGGTCGTCACAAGCAGTCTTTCGGCGCGCGAAGGAGCGCCGCGCTCCGAGCACTACGCGTCGACCAAAGCGGGGGTCATCGCGATGGTCCGCGGGCTGGCGGTCGAGCATGCTCGGCATGGCATTCGCGCCAACGCCATCTTGCCCGGCTGGATTGAAACCGCGATGACCGACAAGGCGATTCACAACGAGGTCTTCCAGAAGAAGGTCCTGCCGCGCATTCCTGTTCGGCGGTGGGGTACTGGCGACGACTTTGCCGGCGTTGCCGTCTACCTGGCGAGTGATGCGAGTAGCTACCACACCGGCGACGCCCTCCTGATCGATGGAGGTTACGCCTGTTTCTGATTCGAGTGCGACCCGTGGTTCTCGGCCTTTGCGCCACTGCCAGACGGGGCTCACTACTTCTCTCCCGCCAGTTCCTTGAACAACTCGGTTAGCTCGCCGGGGATTCGGCAGGGGCTTTTGTCTCCGGCGCGTACCCAGAGGTGTTCAGTGACGCCGGTGACCAGTGTTTCGTTGCCCAGCGTGACGCGGTAACCGAAGTGGAGGATGCGGCTCATGTAACGGTCGACCCAGGCGCTGACGGTGGGGGTGTCACCGTAGGTGGCGCCGCCTCGGTACTCGACGTGGGCGCCGGTCACCATCAGCCATACGCCGAGCTCGTCCTCGATGCGGGCGTAGGGCCACGGGGTGGTGGCACACAGAGCGGTACGCGCGGCTTCGAACCAGATCAGGTAATTGGCGTGATGGACGACGCCCATGCGATCGGTTTCGGCGTAGCGAACTTCGAGATCGAGGTCGTAGACGCGGGCTCCGCTCTCGGAGGGGTCACCCGGTCGGCCGGGCCGCTTGTTCATGGGTCTCTCTCGGGTCGGGTGTCGGGGAGCTGGGGGTCGAGGCGGGCGAAGCTGTAGCGGAACACAGTCCAGAGGATCTTGTAGCCAGCTCGCAAGGTGCCCTGGATGGTACCGGTGATCTTGGAGACGCCTACGCGGCGACGGTAACTCACCGGCACCTCGGCGACGCGTAGACCGTGCTGGAGCGCTTTGACTTGCATCTCAGCGGTCCAGCCGAAGTCGGGGTCGCTCATCTGGAGGCGTTCGAGTGCCGGCCAGGTGACGGCGCGAAACGGGCCGAGGTCGCTATAGCGATGACCGTAGAGGAGCCGGATCAAGAGGCAGGCGACGACGTTGCCGATGCGCGCCTGGGGCAACAAGGCGCCGGGTTCGCGCTTTCCGAGGACCCGCGAGCCGATGACGAGGTCGGCAAGCCCGGCGAGCAGGGGTGCCACGACTCGCGGCAGTTCTTCGGGGTGATCGGAACGGTCAGCGTCGACGAACACGACCACGTCGGGAGGATCCGCGGCGAGAGTTGCGAGGGCGGTGAGGCAGGCACTGCCATAGCCCTGGCGTGGTGCGGGAACGACCGTCGCTCCAGCTCCTCTGGCCACCTTCGCGGTACCGTCGGTCGAGTTGTTGTCGGCCACCACGACCTGGCGAACCTGCGGTTCTTCGACCGTCGCCAGGTCAGAGAGGACCATCCCGATCGAGTCCTCCTCGTTCCAGGCCGGGATCACGACGTCGATGACGACGGGGAGGGGAAGGGGATCGGGCATGATGATGGGACTGTAGCGCTCGCGTTGACTGGTTTCGAACGCCCGCGTAGGAGCAACGCCGCGGGCCCTTTGCTATCAGGGAGTTGCTACACTGCGTTCCCTTTTGTACTCGCGATGGGACGGCTCTTTCCGAGAGGTCCTCCAAGCGTTCGTAGTGCACGAGGAGACCTTGTCTCGACCCCATCTTTCCCTTCCGGCCCCCGAAGCATCCTGGATTCCCCGTCATGCCGATTCAAGCCATTCGCGGCAAGGTCCCGCGCCTCGGTGAGCGGGTGTTTCTCGCTCCGGGAGCCTGGGTGATCGGCGACGTGAGCCTCGGCGACGACGTGTCCTTCTGGTTTCAAACCGCCGCCCGGGGCGACGTGCAGTCCATCACCATCGGGGCGCGTTGCAACATTCAAGACGGCAGCATCCTTCACGTGACCCACGACACCCACCCCCTCGTCCTCGGTGACGACGTCGTCATCGGCCACTCGTCTGTGGTGCACGGCTGTACGGTCATGGACCGCGCGCTGGTTGGCATTGGTGCCACGGTGCTCGACGGCGCGATCATCGAGGAGGGTGCTCAGATCGCTGCCGGTGCCCTGGTGACGCCGGGAAAGGTGATTCCTGCCGGTTGGTTGGCGCTCGGTGTGCCGGCCCGTCCGGTTCGCGAGCTGACGCCAGAAGAACGAGAAGCGAACGCCGCGATCAGCCAGCGTTACGTGGCTCTCCAGGCGGAGTATCGCGCGCAGATGGGTGCCGGAACCGCAGTGGGTGCGTGCTGATGGCCAAGCATCTCGCATCGCCCAAAGGGACGCGCGACCTGCTGCCCGCCGAGACGACGGTCTGGGCCGGTGTGGAGGCCATCGCCCGCCGCATCTTTTCGAGCTACGGCTTCGGCGAGATCCGAACTCCGATCTTCGAGTCGACCGAGCTTTTCGTGCGCGGGGTGGGAGAGTCGACCGACATTGTCGGCAAGGAGATGTACACCTTCCCCGACAAGAAGGGGCGCAGCCTGACGCTTCGCCCCGAGAGCACCGCTGCGGTCGCTCGTGCGGTCGTCGAGCACCGGCTCTTCGAGGGCGCATCACCGCTCAAGCTCTTCTACCTCGGCCCGCAGTTTCGCTACGAACGGCCCCAGCGCGGGCGTTACCGCCAGTTCTCGCAGATCGGCGCCGAGATCTTCGGCGATCGGGGCCCGCTCGTCGATGCCGAGCTGCTCTTGATGTTGGTGCGCTTTCTCGAGGCGCTCGGCTTCTCGAACCTCAGGGTCGAGCTCAATACGGTCGGTGACCCTCAGTCCCGCGGTGCCTTCGGCAACGCCTTGCGTAGCGCCCTCGAGCCGCACGCGAGCGAGCTCGGGGAAGACAGCCTGAGGCGCCTCCAGACCAATCCCCTGCGCATTCTCGACACCAAAGACGAGAACGAGCAGAAGCTCCTGCCGGGCCTTCCCAGGCTCGAGGACTTCCTGAGCGACGAGAGTCGGGAGCACTTCGAAGGGGTATGTTCCGAGCTCGATCGGTTCGCGGTCGACTATCGCGTCGACGACCGGCTGGTTCGCGGTCTCGACTACTACACGCGGACGGTGTTCGAGATCGTCTCTCCCGACCTCGGTGCCCACAACGCGATTCTCGGCGGCGGTCGCTACGACGGTCTGGTCGAGCTGCTCGGTGGACCGGCGTTGCCTGGCATTGGCTTTGCGATTGGCCAGGACCGGCTCGTTGAGATCCTGCCACCTACAACCCGCGAGGAGCTCGCAGCTGGGCCTCCCATCAGTCTGGTGGCGATTGGGGACGTAGAACGCTCTTTGTTGCTCGAGCTCGCCGAAACCCTGCGTGACGCCGGCCTTGCGGTCGTCGCCGAACTCAGCGATCGTTCGATGAAGGCGGCGCTCAAGCAGGCCAACCGTCGCAACAGTCGTTTGGTTCTCTTGGTGGGCGAGAAAGAGCTCGACGACCAGACCGTGACCATCAAGAACTTCGAGACCGGCAAACAGCGAACCGTTGCACGCGCCGATCTCATCGATCACCTACTGGGCGGCTCATCCGCCTGAAAGACATAGGGAGTGCCAGAGGGCTCTCCAGGAGCAAAGCATGAAGAGGCGAGGCGCCGGGACTCTCGGCACGGCAGACGCGGGTACTAAGGTCCATCTCGAGGGTTGGATCCATCGCCGCCGCGATCTTGGCGGTGTGACCTTCCTCGAGGTGCGTGATCGCAGCGGCATTGTGCAGGTGGTCGTGCGGCCCGAAGACGCCGGCGAGGCAGCGACGGTGCTCGACCCGGTGCGCCAGGAGTGGGTGGTCGCGATTGATGGGGAAGTGGCAGAACGTTCCGCCGAAACCCGCAATGACAAGATCGCCACCGGGGCGATCGAGGTGGTGGCGCGCCAGGCCCAGGTGCTGTCACGGGCCGAACCTCTGCCCTTCAGTGTGCGTGGCGACGGCGACGATGCCAACGAAGAGACGCGACTCAAATATCGTTTTCTCGATCTGCGGCGCTCCCGCCTCCAGGAAACTCTGGCGCTGCGCAGTCGGGTGACCATCGAAACGCTGCGCTATCTCGAGGAGGAGGGCTTCCTCAACATCGAGACGCCGATTCTCACCCGCTCGACGCCCGAGGGCGCGCGTGACTATCTGGTGCCGAGCCGGGTTCATCCGGGAAAGTTCTTCGCCCTGCCGCAGTCACCGCAGATCTTCAAGCAGATTCTGATGGTCGCCGGTTATGAGCGCTACGTGCAGGTTGCGCGTTGCTTTCGCGACGAGGATCTGCGCGCCGATCGCCAGCCAGAGTTCACCCAGTTCGACCTCGAGATGGCGTTCGTCGACGAGGAGGGCATCTACGGGTTGATCGAGGGGCTCTACCAACGTCTCTTTGCCCTGATCGATGTCGAGATCGAAACGCCCTTCCCGCGCTTGTCCTATGCCGAGGCGATGCTGCGCTATGGCTCCGACAAGCCCGACCTGCGCTGTGACCTCGAGATCTGTGACCTCACAGAGGAGATGACGGGCTCGAGCTTTCGGGTCTTCGAGAAGACCATCGCAACGGAAGGCGTCATCCGCGGCTTGCGGGTCCCCGGGGCCGGCAGCGCCAGTCGTAAGATGATCGACGGCTACTCCGAGCTCGCCCAGCGTCACGGTGCCGGCGGGGCACTCAAGATGACCTGCGAGTCGGGGCAGGCGGTGTTTCAGGTCAAGGGCGTGCTTTCCGATGAACAGCTCGAGGCCTGTCGCCAGAAACTCGGCCTCGAAGACGGTGACCTGGCATTGATCGTCGCCGCCGGAGCACCGACCGCGGCAGCCTCCCTGGGTGCTCTGCGGCTCGAGCTCGCTCGCGAGCATGGCCTCCTCTCTGAGGACGAGCGGCGCTTCCTATGGGTGCAGGACTTCCCGCTCTTCGAGTGGAGTCCGGAGAACGGGCATTGGACCTCGCTTCATCATCCGTTCACCGCGCCGCAACCCGAAGACATAGGGTTGTTGGCCGAGTCGCCAGGGAAAGTGCGTTCGCGCGCCTACGACATCGTGCTCAACGGTTTCGAGATCGGCGGTGGTTCGATTCGTATCCATGACTCTGAGATTCAAGCGCAGGTCTTCGAGTGCCTGGGGATCGAGAAGGAGGAGGCCGAAGAGCGTTTCGGGTTCCTCCTCGAGGCCCTGCGCTACGGAGCTCCGCCTCACGGCGGCATCGCGCTCGGAGTCGATCGTCTGATCATGCTGATGATGGGAGCAAGCTCGTTGCGCGATGTCATCGCGTTTCCAAAGACCGCCTCGGCCCTGTGTCTGATGACCGAAGCGCCGTCGGCGGTCGACGAAGAGCAGCTCCAGGAACTCGGCGTGCGCGTGCGCTTGCGACCCGGCGGTGGGGCAGGCTGAAGCCACCATGGCGACCCTCGAGCTCAGACACGATCGCGGCGTCACTCCGATCGTCGTCGCGCGCTCCCTGCTCGGGAGCGCTGGCCCGCTGGCCGAGGAGTACTCACGGCTGTGGGCGGGGCGGCGGGTCTTTCTCGTCAGTACGCCAACGATATCTGCTCTCCACGGCGAAGCCGCGCGGGCGACCTTCGCCGGTGCAGCTGCTGCGTGTCATGCGCTCGAGGTTCCCGATGGCGAGAGTGCCAAGTCCGCCGAAGTCGCCCTCAATGTGTGGCGACAGCTGCTCGCTGCCGGCGGCAAGCGCGACAGCGTGATCGTCGCTCTAGGCGGGGGCGCGACCACCGACCTGGCCGGTTTCGTCGCCGCAACCTTTCTGCGCGGAGTCTCGTTCATCCAGATTCCGAGCACCCTCCTGGCGCAGGTCGACGCCGCGATTGGCGGCAAGACCGGCATCGATCTCGAGGACGGCAAGAACACCGTCGGCGCCTTTCATCAACCAATTCTGGTGGCGAGTGACGTCGATCTGCTGACCACGCTGCCGGAGCGCGAGTTTCGTGCCGGTATGGCCGAAGTGATCAAGAAGGCGGCGATTCTCGATCCGGCGCTCTTCGAACACCTCGAGTCGGTCCTCGAGAGCGTCTTGGCTCATGGTGCCGGGGCCCCCGAGCTGGCTCGTATCGTCGAGCGGGCTGCGGCGGCCAAGGTGCAGGTCGTCGAGTCCGATCCCTTCGAGGGCGGGCGCCGGAAACTGCTCAACTTCGGCCACACCCTCGCCCACGCCATCGAAACCGAGCTCGGCTACCGGAGCCTGCGGCATGGCGAGGCGGTGGCCCATGGCTTGCGCTTTGCCACCCGGTTGGGAGTGCGACTCGGCCTGGGCGCCGCTCTGGCACCCCGTCTCGAGGCGTTGATTGACCAGCTGGGGCCTCCGGCCTTGCCAGAACTATCGGCCGAGGGACTGCTGGGTGCAATGGCGCGCGACAAGAAGGCTCGTGAGGGGGGACTGACCTGGGTTCTGGCCGAAGGGCTCGGACAGGGGGTCTTGCGGGCGGTTGATGAAGCCATCGTGGCCGAGGAGCTGGCGGCCTTCTTGGCTGAGACATGAGCGCTCTCCGGTCCCCCGGAAGGCTGGCGTAAATTCTTGTATATCTATTGATACTTGAATATGTCTTGAAATATCATCCACTTGGCGACCTCTGTCGTAGAAGACAGGCAATGTTCGCTCAATCGATAGGTCATGCTGAACTTGTCGGTTGTTGGTGCGTGCCGATTCGAACGAGTCGATCGCGCGGCTCCTCCTTTCCCGACGCCAGTACACCAAGTGAAGAACTTTCTCACCACCCTCCAATCGGTGCTACAGCACGTCCGCCTGCGCTGGATGCTGCTCCTGTTCCTGGTGGTGTTCGGCAGCCTGCCCTTGTTGCTCAATCTGGCCTTGACCCTCGGCCCCAACCAGGGTCTTCTGGCACGGCAGGAACAGGAAAAGCTGACGCGTCGACTCGAACTGCTCAGCAGTCGGGCGGGCGACGACGTCGAGGCCATGCGCGGGCATCTCGAACTGGCCGCGGCCGGTCTCTCGAGTCTCGATGTCGAGAACGCACTCACCCCAGAGGCCGCCGACTGGTCGCACGGCTACCTCGAGCGCTTCCAGCGCGCCACCGCGAACCGCTTCGCCAGCCGGGTCGTCGACCTGCTCGATGGCCGTGCGCAACGCACCGAGGAAGCGCGCGTGCAGCTGGCACTGGACCGTACGCTCGATCTCATTCGCACCAGCGATCGCCGAGCGCACTGGCAGCTGCTCGACCTCGGTGCCGAGCGCGAGCCGCTGGTGGTGTATTCGGTGCCGGTGGTGCTCGAAGACGGTGAAACTCTCGGCTGGGTGATTCAAGGTGTCTTGCGCCTCGACCTCGAGGGTCGCGAGCAGGGTGATGTCTTCGTGCTCGACCTCGCCTCCGAAGGGCGGGTGGTGTGGAGCACTTCGCTCGATGACGATCTGCGCCGCTCGGTGGCATCGTCAGAGATGGTGACCGCCTTCCTCTCCCTGCCCGAGGAGCGGGACCTCATTCCGGTCACCGAATACGACGCGGTGACCGGCGGTGAGACGGTACGCATGTTGGGGCAGGTGGCGCGCATTGGCGATAGCAACTGGGCGTTGATGGTGCAACAGCCCCGTGCCAAGGCGTTCTTCGAGGTGCGGCGCTGGGTGCTCACCTCTCTCGGCTCGGCCGGCATCATGGTCGTCGTCGCGTTTCTCTTCGCGGCCATTGCAGCGCGCGGCTTCACGGTACCGCTCGAACGTCTCGCACACACCGCCCACGACATCTCTTGCGGTGAGTTCGGTAAGAAGATCGAACCGGTGGCTTTTGGTGCCGAAATGACCGAGCTCGCCGAGAGCTTCAACGCGATGAGCGACCAGATCGACGAGCATGTCGATCAACTACGCCAAGCAGCGGCGCTCAACCGTGATCTGTTCATCGGTTCGATCCGCGCCTTTCTCGCCGCCATCGAAGCCAAGGAGCCGTACACCCGCGGTCATTCCGAACGCGTCGCTTCGTTCAGTCAGGCCATTGCCCGCCAGCTCAATATGTCGCGCGAGTTCCAGGAGCGCATCTGGATCGCCGGCTTGATGCACGACGTCGGCAAGATCGGCATCGACGATCGGGTGCTCAAGAAGGGCGACAAGCTCACCGACGAAGAGTACGAAGAGATGAAGCGCCATCCGGCGGTAGGTGCTGAAATCATGACCTCGATCGAACAGCTGCGCGACATGCTGCCCGCGATCCGCTGGCATCACGAGGACTGGGCGGGCACCGGCTATCCCGATGGTCTGGCGGGTGAGGACATCCCACTCATGGCGCGAATCGTCGCCGTCGCCGATACCTTTGACGCAATCACCACCCAGCGTGTGTATCAGGACCCATACACCGATGAAGAAGCGGTGGGTATTATCGAGAACCTGATCGGCAAACGCTTCGACCCGCGCGTCGCCGAGGCATTCGTCTACGCCTTCAAGGTGGGTGACATCGTGACCGATCGCGCGGTCGACAACGATCTCGAGATCGATGCCGAGCTGCTGCGCACTCGCGCTCTGCACACCTGATCATCTCCCAGCGCGCGCTGGAGCGGGTATCGTTGGAGCAGCCGACCCCGGGACGCCTCTGCGGGTGGGCTGACCGCTAGAGCGAGAGATCCATGCCGTTTTCCTACATCCTGGCCAACCTGGTCGCGGAGACTGATGGTGCTGTTGGCGCCCTGTTCCTCGACGAGACCGGTGAAACCGTCGATCTGACCTGCACGGAAGGGACCGATCCGGAGAACCTCCGAGTGATCGGAGCATGGCTGGGCATCTACCTACGCGAGCTGGCGCGCTTCGTGCCCGAGGTGGAGGAGTCGGGAGCCGGCCTCGAGCTCGTGCAAGTCGAGCATCAGGGGCTGCACCTCTTCGCCCGCGCCCTCGCCGACGGCTACTACGTCGCGCTGGTGCAAAAGGCCCCGGCAGCGACGGCCATCACCCGCCGCCGGCTCTCGGAGGCCGGCGAGTTGTTGCAGGCCGAACTCTTCGCCCAGACCTAGAGAGCGAAAGGAAAGAAGGTGCAACCCCAATGAGCCAAGAACCGAGCGCTGCTCTCGACATCTCGACTGAGGAGAAGCCAGAGAGAAAGAGGGGTTTCTGGAGGAAACTCAAACGTGGGTTGAACATGACCCATACCGAGCTGATCGATCGGATCGGCGCCGCCGCCGCCGGGCGCGGGGTGATCGACGAGGAAATGCTCGAAGAGCTCGAGGAGGTGTTGATCGCCTCGGACCTCGGTGCGGAGACTTCCCTCGAACTGGTCGACAGCATTCGTGAGCGGGTCAAAGTCGGCCAGGCAGGCGATGAGGTCTTGCTGCGTCAGATGCTCGCCGACGAGATTTCGTTGCTACTGCTCGATGCACCGCGGCCGGCGCCGGTCTCGCTGCCGATGGTGACCCTGGTGGTCGGCGTCAACGGTGCCGGCAAGACGACCTCGATCGCCAAACTCGCACAGCGCTCCCGCGACCGTGGAGAAAAGGTCCTGCTGGCCGCCGGAGACACGTTCCGCGCCGCCGCCATCGAGCAGCTCGAGACCTGGGCTGATCGACTCTCGCTGCCGGTCGTGCGCCACCAGGCCGGCTCCGACCCGGCAGCGGTCGTCTTTGACGCCATGCAGGCGGCCAAGGCGCGTTCGATCGATCACGTCATCGTCGACACGGCGGGTCGCTTGCACACCAAGACCAACCTGATGGAGGAGCTGCGCAAGATCGGGCGTGTGGTCGAGCGTGAGGCGGAAGGGTGGTCGGTTCAAACGCTCCTGATCATCGATGCGACCAACGGACAAAACGGCCTCCAGCAGGCGAGACAGTTTGCCGAAGTGGTTCCGGTCGACGCGTTGTTCCTGACCAAGGTCGACGGCACGGCCAAGGGCGGAGTGGTGGTTGCCGTGGCGCGCGCGATGCGTGTTCCGGTGGCCTACCTCGGCGTAGGAGAGGGCGCCGATGACATCGTCGACTTCGATGCTCGCGAGTTCGCGCGCGCCATGCTCGGCTGAGCCTCGCGGTGAGCAGCAGGAAGGAAACCACCAGGCCAGGCGCCACGTCAGGCGCCAGATCAGGCAACACACCAGGTGCTGGTGAGTGGCTCGAACGTGCCCTCGAGCTCGCCGCTAGGGGTCGCTACACCACCGCACCCAACCCCTGTGTCGGTGCCCTCGTCGTGCAGGGCGACGCGGTCGTCGGGGAGGGCTGGCACCGGCGGCCGGGTGAGCCGCATGCCGAGGTGCTGGCGCTCGAGGCGGCCGGCACCAAAGCGCGTGGTGCGACGCTCTACGTGACGCTCGAACCCTGCGCTCACCACGGGCGAACCCCACCGTGTGCCGATGCAGTCATTGCGGCCGGGTTGACCAGGGTTGTCGTCTGTCATGCCGACCCCGATCCGCGCGTCAGCGGTCGCGGGCTCGAACGAATCCGCGCTGCGGGAATCGAGGTCGAGGTCGGTCCTCTGGCCGAGCGCGCCCGACAACTCAACCTGGCCTACCTGATCGCCCATCGAGAAAAGCGTGCGGCGGTGACCCTCAAGTGGGCGATGAGCCTCGACGGGCGTATCGCTACGGCGCGTGGTGAAAGCCAGTGGATCAGTAGCCCAGAGGCGCGCCAGTGGGCCCTGTCGTTGCGCGAAGAACACGGTGCGATTCTGGTGGGGAGCGGCACCGCGCTCGCCGACGATCCTCGCTTGACCCGGAGACTCGGTCTGAGAGGCGGTGAAATCACCCGGGTGATCGTCGATCGTCGACTTCGTCTGGCGCCCGAGGCGCGGCTGTTCAAGGAACCGGGGCCGGTGCTCGTGTACTCTGAGGCGCGCGACCAGCAGGCGATCGAGCGCCTGGAGAAGGCGGGGGCGACGGTCGTTCGCCCACCGGCGGGCGGCTCGATGACACCCGGCGACATCGCTGTCGATCTGCTCGAGCGCGGCTGCCAGAGTGTTTTGATCGAGGGCGGCGCTGGGATCGCTGGGGCGTTCTTCGATGCCTCGGTCTGGGACCGCGCGGCGATCTGCTGCGCGCCCCGGCTGATCGGCGGCGAGGAGGCGCCTGGACCGCTGGCGGGCCGAGGGGTGGAGAAGCTCGCTCTGGCACGCCGACTCGAAGCGGCGTCCGTGGTTCTTTGCGGAACCGATTTTGTGATCGAAGGAGTGAGACCAGGGTGTTTACGGGACTGATTCACGAAGTGGGCCGGGTGCTCGTCGAACCCTACGCCACCGAGCGCGGCGGCAAGGTCCTCGAGCTCGAGCACACCGAGGAGCTCTCCCAGCGCCTCGAGATCGGCGCCAGCCTCGCGGTCTCCGGAGTCTGCCTGACCCTGATCGAACATCGACCGGGACGATCTCACCTCGAGATGTCGGAGGAGACGCTTCGCTTGACCTCGCTCGACAGTCTGGGGCCTGGCTCGTCGGTGAACCTCGAACCTGCGCTGCGGCTCGGTGATCCGCTGGGTGGCCACTGGGTTCAGGGACATGTCGACGGCACCACCACGGTGCACCAGGTCGAGCCCGAAGAAGACTTCAGCCGCATGAGCTTCATTCTGCCCAGAGATCTGTCACGCTACTTCGTCGTCAAGGGCTCGATCACGGTCGACGGTGTTTCGCTGACGGTCGCCTCGCTGACCGCGGGCGACCGACCGACGTTCGACGTCGCCCTGATCCCGCACACTCTAGAGAACACCACTCTCGGTGGGCGTACGCGAGGCGACGAAGTCAACCTCGAGGTCGACGTGCTGGCCAAGTACGTCGAGCGTGCCGTCTTGCCCTGGAGTCCATCGAGCCCAGGCTCGTGAAGCGACCCGTCTACGACACCGGAGCGTTGCGTTGGCATCGTCCGCTGCCGGGTAGCTTGTTCATCGCGCTCGAACCGGCTGCGTGGCCAATGGCCGCTCTGCCGTCGATCGACCCGATTCGGCAGCGCATTCGCTGGACCGACGACTCGTTCGAGGAGTTGGCGCCGGCGGAGGCATCGGGGCTCGACCGACCGGCCCCGCGCGACACGGTGTGGCTACCGCCGGTGCGTGAGGCCGACGAGGCGATGCGCTTCGGCTGGCAGGGTTGGGCTGCCAAGGCCCGCGAGGTCGTGGGCGCGCTTCCGCTGGTGACCGAGATCCTCCCGACGAAGCGGGGAACGGGCGACGCGCCCGTTGGGGTGGTGCCGTGGCGCATTCCCGAGACCGACGAGGCGGTGGTGGTCGTCGACCCATTGGCAGCGCTCCTCACCCACGGCGGCAGGCTCCCGCCAGCGTCGTTCCAGGAGGCGTCGTTCCAAAAGGCCGAAGGCGCGTCGTCGGGCTCGCACTGGATGTGGCCGCTCATTCCCGGCCTGAGCGACGACCCCCAGGAGTTCGCCGCGACCTGTCGCCAGGCGGCCCAGGCCAACGTTTCGACCCTCCATGTGATGGCGCTCGACCTGGCGCCCGAAGATCGGCGCCGGCTGTGGGGGGCACTTCCCGAGGCGTTGCGCGAAGGAAAGACCGCTGAACGACGTTGGAGTGCACTTTTCCATGGCGAGCAGGTCGACGAGCGTTGGGCCGCCCGCTGTGTACAGGCCGCAGGAATGCGCTTTCAGCTCCCCAGGCCAACGGATGTGGAAGCCGATCTTCTGACCGCCGAACGTCGGGCACGCCTCTGGGTGCGCCAGTTGACCGAGGAACTCTGCCTGGTGGGTGATCTCTGGCTGCGCTGTGGTCGCAGCGAGGCGACGGGCTGGAGCCTTCTCGCTGCCGCCCGCACCGTGGCTGCAACACGCTACGATCCCAGTGTCCTGGCGCGCGAAGGAAACCTCGCGTTGCTGCTCGACGGGCTGGCCGCCGAGATCATCGAGGAGCGCCTGCGAGGCGATGTGAGCTCCCTCAGGAGCGAGCTCGAGGCCGAGTACGCCGGCGGCCCGGATTGACGACCGAACCTTGCGACGATGAACGCCAGAATCCAACCCCCGCTCGCCCCCCCGACTGCCAGAGGCGCCTTGCTCCTCGGACTGGCAGCGCTCTTGGCGACGCTCTTTTGGCCGCCGCCAACCCATGCCGACGATTTCGACCTCGGCGTTCTACTCGGCGATCTCGGGAGTCAGAGTGACTTTGACCTGGCCATCGCCACCCTCGACGACCTGCACGATGCGGTGAGCTCGGCGGCCTACGCGTTTCCGCGTCAGCACGGTGGGTCGCTTGGCCTGACCGGGTTCGAACTCTGGGTCGAGGCGACCTGGGATGAAGAGTTCGCCAACCAACCCTACGCACCGCGTGGGCTGGCAGAAGGCCTGCCACTCGATGGTCTTTCGGTAGCCCGGGTCGGGGCGCGCAAGGGCCTGCCTGGCGGCCTCGACATCGGAGCCTCCTGGGCGCGCCTTCTCGGAACCGATCTCGACATGGTGGGTGCCGAGATGCAGTGGTCGGTCATCGACGGCGGCATCCTGAAACCCGCCCTGGCACTTCGCCTGACCGGAATGCAGTCGAGTGGAGAAGACGAGTACGACCTCGAGCAGTACGGCGCGACGCTCATTCTGAGCAAGGGCTTTGCCAATGTGACCCCCTATGTCGGCGGCGGCGTCGTGCGTTCGAATGGCGAGTTCAAGGTGACCAGCGCGGCGCTCGATGGCGTGCCGCCGATTCTCGCTCCGCTACTCGACGATGAGGGTGATCTCAGAATCGACAGCGACGAGACCCAGACGGTGGTCTTCGCTGGTGTCCGCATCAACCTCCTGGTGCCGCGCATCACCGTCGCGCTCGAAAAGACCCGCAACTGGCAGGCCGCAGTACGGCTCTCGATCGGCTTTTAGGGCCCAGGCGGCCCCCGCAACACCGATGATCGACCTGCGCTCTGACACCGTCACCCAGCCCTCGCCGGCCATGCGCCAGGCGATGGCTGAAGCCGTCGTCGGCGACGACGTCTATGGCGAAGACCCGACCATTCAACGACTCGAAGAGCGGGCGGCCCAAGAGACCGGGCAGGAGGGAGCGCTGTTCGTGCCTTCCGGCACGATGGGCAACCAGATTGCCCTGCAGCTTCACGCGCGTCGGGGCCAATCGGTGGTTTGCGAACAGAACGCACACGTCTTTCACTATGAGTCCGGCGGCATGGCGGTGAACTCGGGCCTACAGGCGGTGACGGTTCCCGGTGCGCGTGGCGTCATGTCACCTGAGGCCCTGCGCGAGGCCATCGTCGTCGGTCAGCCGTTTGCGGTCGAAACCGGGGTCGTTGCACTCGAGAACACGCACAACCTGGCGGGCGGCACGGTGATGTCGGTCGAGCATCAGAAGACCCTGATCGAAATCGCCCACGACTGTGGCGTTCCAGTTCATCTCGATGGGGCACGTGTCTGGAACGCGGCGGCGGCGCTGGGCGTGCCGGTCCACGCGTTGACCGCCGATGTCGACTCGGTGATGTTTTGCTTGTCCAAGGGCCTCGGCGCCCCGGTGGGCTCGCTTCTGTGCGGCAAGCGCGACTGGATCGAAGCCGCCCGCGCTCTGCGGCGGCTGCTCGGCGGTGGCATGCGTCAGGTCGGTGTTCTGGGTGCGGCGGGACTCTACGCCCTCGAACACAACGTCGCCCGCCTGGCCGACGACCATCGCCGGGCCCGGTCGCTGGCTGAGACGATGGCCGAGCTTCCCGGTCTTTCGGTTGACGCAGGGGCGGTCGATACCAACATCGTCGTCGCCGAGTCTGCCCAGGCGGGCGCAGTGGTCGAGGGTCTCTCGCGGCGCGGCGTGTTGGCCAGCAAGCTCCTCGGCAACCGCCTGCGGCTGGTCACTCACCTCGATATCGATGACGATGCGATCCGTGCCGCGTGTGCGGCGCTGTCGGAGACCGCCGGCGAAGTCGCTTCCGCTTGACCGCGGCCGGTAGGTCCGCCAGGGCACCTAGTGCGTCAGGCCGTAGACCACCATGTTGACGCCCATCGCGTAGGCGACGGTCGAATAGCGTTCGAAGTAGGCCTCGCCGTAGCCTTCGCGTTCCCAGCCGTCGCCGATGTCGGTGTTGAAGGTCGTCATGACCATCGGCCGGTCGGAATCGTCGAACCAGCCGCGCAGGTGGACCTGCTCGACGCCATAGGCCGGATAGCGGTGGATGTTCGGAGGATCGTGGGTCCAGCCGCGCACCGCGAAGTCGCGCGCCGGAACCTGAGGTGGTCCGGCGAGCGGGAAGACGGCGCTCAGAAGCGGGTGGTCGTCGGGCACCTCTTGCCAGCTCCGTTCGGGTAGGACACGCTCCATGTTGCGCTCGAAGTTCTTCCACTCGCCGAGCCCCCAGAAGTCGTCGACCCACAACATGCCGCCCTTGCCGAGATACTCGCGCAGGGCGCTGACCTCGTCGTCGGAGAGGTCCATCCAGCCGACGTCGCAGAGGTACAGCATCGGATACTCGAAGACTTCGGGATCGGTCAGCCGCATGACCACCGAGCGTCGGTTGACCGACAGGGTGGTCAGCTCCTCGAGTCGGAAGACGAAGTTTTCGTCGGCCTGGGGGTGATCGGTTTCCCAGCGCTCCCAGACCCGGCCTTCGTAGTAGTAGTAAGCCTCTTGCGCGCCTCCTGAAGAGTCGTACTGGAGGCGTGTGAAGCTGAACTCGGCCAGCTCGGGCTCGGTCACCCCCGCACCACGATCGCTCAGGCTAGGTTGGGAGATCTCGGCCTGCTGGCTCGCCCCCCGGAGCATCGCCGCCGCTGACAGCAGAAGGAGGCTCATCATGAGGGAGAAGAGCCATCGGCCGGACAACGCCACAACGCGCGCCGGGGAATCCGGGAACTGGCGGGCCACGAAGCCATTCTGAGGCACAGGGGCCTGCTGCTGCAACGCCCTGGGACGTTCTCGGTGCGAAGCCCGACACGGCACAGGCACGGCTGGGTTAGCATCAACCGGCCCGCGAGTGCTCACCCGTCGACACCGCTCGGTCCTCCTGCCCGCATGATCATGAACTCCGCGCCTCCACCCGTCTCGCAGCTCTCCGAAGGGCGCTCGCCACGCCAGCTCCGGGCGCCAGGCCGAGACACCGAGCGTGTTCAGCTTCCGTTGGCCATGCTTCTCCTCGTGGTTGCGCTCCTCGCCCTGGCGACTGCGGCGCTGGCGGGGCGGGAAACAGGCCCTTTGGCGGGGACCAGTCCTGGCTTGTCGGAAGGGTTCTTGGCCTTGCGTCCGGTGCTCGCTCGCGCGCCGCTTCAGCAGGTCACACCGAGCCGCCGCAGGATCCAGGAGCGTCAGGAACAGCTGCGCCGACAGATGCTCGAGAGTCGTCGGCGGCGGGCTCCGGTGCGCCGTCACGCCTTCGACATGCCGCTCCTCGAGGACCCGCGCGATCCGGCGGGGCCGTGCGTTGCGGAGCGCTGGAGTGACCAACCGCACGAGTTCTACTTCACTCGCGCTGCCTACAGTGGCTACGGTCTCCAGGGTGGATTCGCCAGCTGGAGCGTCGACTACCCGAAGGCCGATCGGCAGTTCATGGTGGGTGTGCAGCGGTTGATCAACCACCTCGATCTCTCGGGCTGCGAGAACCCGATTCTGCTCGATGATCCAGAGCTGTCCCGCTTTCCCTTCCTCTACGCGGTCGAGGTCGGCTACATGTCGCTGACCGATGCCGAGGTCCAGGGTCTTCGCAGGTACCTGTTGGCGGGTGGCTTTCTGGTGATCGACGACTTCTGGGGCACACTCGAGTGGTCGAATGCCGAGGCAGAGCTGGCACGCGTGCTGCCCGAGTACCGCATCACCGACCTTCCTCTCGACCATGCGCTCTTCCACTGCTTCTACGACGTGCGCGAGATCGTGCAGGTGCCCAACCTGGCGGTCGGGCGCGAGAACGCCCGCAGCGGCTACCCGACCCACGAGAAAGACGGCTTCGTTCCGCGAGTCCGGGGAATCTCCGATGAGAACGGTCGGTTGCTGGTGGTGCTGAACTGGAACAGCGACCTCGGCGATGCCTGGGAATGGGCCGAAGACCCCTACTATCCGCTGCGCTTTTCGACCTACGCCTACCAGGTGGGCATCAACTTCATCGTCTATGCCATGAGTCACTGAAAGGCCTTTGGTTTCCTGACCGTGTTCGAATCTCTGTTCAAGTACCGCGCGGCGCTGTTCTCGGAAGGTGAGTTTGCCTTTCGCGCTCCGAACTGGCAGATCACAGCGGTGGTCGCGGTCTTGCTCGTCCTACTGGTGTTGGTTTGGCGCTTCCGGCCGCGGGGGGGCGAAGCGCGCCCCTTGGACACGTTGGCACTCGTGGCGCTGCGCTGGGCTGCCATAGCCCTCCTGGCCTTCTGCCTTCTCCAGCCGTCGCTGGTTCTCGAGTCGGTGGTTCCCCAGGAGAGCTTCGTTGGTCTGGTCGTTGATGATTCCAAGAGCATGCGCATCGCCGATGGCGACAACACCCGTGCCGACGAGGTCAGCACCCTGTTGTCGCCCGGCTCTCCTTTCGCCGATGAGTTGAGCAAGCGCTTCAAGGTACGCAGCTGGGCCTTCTCCGAGGAAGTTCGGCGCATTGAGCGTCCCGACGAGCTGCGTTTCGCCGGCGGCGAGACCGAGATCGGTGCGGCGCTCGAACGCGCTGCCGGGGAGCTCGACGGCACGGCGCTCGCCGGCCTGGTGTTGCTTTCCGATGGTGCAGACTCGAGTGACAGCGGTCTTTCGGAAACGCTCCTGTCGCTGCGCTCGCGCGGCATCCCGGTGCACACCGTGGGCTTTGGCCGTGAACGCTTCGATGCCGACATCGAAGTCACCCGGGTGGTGGCCCCGCGCCGGGTCCTGCGAGGTTCTTCGCTGATGGTCGAGGTCTCGCTCGCCCAGCGCGGCTACGCCGGCGAAACGGTGCGTCTCGAGGTCGAAGACGAGGGCCGCATCGTGTCGGTCGAAGACGTGACCTTCCCGACCGATGGTGAAGCCGTGACCGCGCGTGTCGACTTCACGGTCGAAGATGAAGGGGTGCGTTCCTTCCGCTTCCGGGTGCCTCCCCGCGATCGCGAGGCTGTCAGTGGCAACAACGAGCAGTACGCCCTGATCGAGGTGCTCGACCGCAAGGAGAAGATTCTCTACTTCGAGGGCGAGCCGCGCTTCGAGCTCAAGTTCCTGCGGCGCGCCGTCGAAGACGACGAGAACCTGCAGCTGGTATGCCTTCAGCGCACCGCCGAGAACAAGTTCCTACGCCTCGATATCGACTCCCCAGACGAGCTCGCCGGCGGCTTCCCGGTGACTCGCGAGGAGTTGTTTGCCTACCGCGGGCTCATCCTCGGCAGTGTCGAGGCGAGCTTCTTCACCTATGACCAGCTGCGCATGATCCACGACTTCGTCAGTCAGCGCGGTGGCGGCCTCTTGATGCTCGGTGGACGCCGATCGTTCTCCGAAGGTGGCTATGTGGGTACGCCGATTGCCGATGTGCTACCGGTCGAACTCGCCCCTGCACCGGCCCCGGGCACGCCGCCGAGTTTCGCCAGTCTCGACGTTGCACTCACCTCGGCGGGTCGTGAACACCCGGCTCTGCGGCTGGCAAGCGACGACGACGCCTCGGCCGGGCGCTGGGCGGAGCTGCCGGCGCTGTCGACCTTCAACCCGATTTCGCGAGTCAAGGCCGGGGCGACGACTCTCCTCGAAGGCAGCTCGGAAGCGCTCTCTTTCCAACAGGTTGTGCTCGCTCAGCAACGCTTCGGGCGCGGTCGCGCACTCGCCTTCACGCCGCACGATTCGTGGATGTGGCAGATGCACAGCACCGTTCCCCTCGAGGACCTCACCCACGAGACCCTTTGGCGTCAGCTGATGCGGTGGCTGGTGAGCTACGTCCCCGACCCGGTGACCGTCTCGACCGACAAGGATCGCGTTGCACCGGGTCGCGCGGTCGAGGTTCGCGCTCGGGTGCGCGATCTCCAGTTCCTCGAGGTCAACGGAGCCCGCGTCTCGGGCACCGTGCGTGCGCCCTCGGGCGAGGAGTCACCGATTACCCTCGAGTGGGCGGTCGAAGAAGATGGTCTGTTTCGCGCTCCGTTCACCCCAACAGAGCTCGGTCTCTACCGAGTCGAGCTGAGCGCTCTGTCTGATGGCGAGACGTTGGGGAACGGCCACGTGGTGTTCGAGACCGCCGAGTTGCCCGACGAGTTCTTCGGCGCCGAGCAGCAGAGTGCGCTCCTGACCCGGATCGCGGAAGAGACCGGCGGTAGCGCCTACGCCCCCGAGCGCGTCACCGATCTGGTCGAAGACCTGAGCTACGGCCGCGGTGGCAGCACGGTCGAGGAGTATCGCGATCTCTGGGATATGCCGATCCTCTTTCTCTTGCTTGCCGGGCTCCTGTGTGGCGAGTGGCTGTGGCGGCAGCAGAGGCGCTTGGCATGATCGTTCTTCGCTGGCACGTGGTGTCTTGCCTGGCCCTCGGGTCGTTGCTGTTCTTGGGGAATGCCGAGGCCCAGGAGACCCGTCTGTTGATTGTCTCGGGTCTCGGCGGAGATCCCGAGTACGAAGAGTCTTTCCTCAGTTGGAGTCAACGCCTCCATGACGCCGCTCGCGATGGTGGCCTCGGCGACGATCAAGTCACGGTCCTGGCGGAGAATCCGGAGCTCGATCCCGAACGTCTCGACGGGCGCTCCGACAAAGAGAAGGTGCTCTCTGCCCTCGGTGACCTTGCCGAAGCCACCGCTGAGAACGACCAGCTGTGGGTGGTGCTGATCGGGCACGGCAGCAACAGTGGCGGCCGGCCGCGGCTCAATCTGCCGGGCCCCGACCTGACCGCGGCCGATTTCGGCGCCGCGCTGACCGGTATCGCAGGTCGCGTGGCCTTCATCAACACCGCCAGTACCAGCGGCGAGTTCCTGCAGCTTCTGTCGGGAGAAAAGCGCGCGGTGGTCACGGCAACCAAATCGGGCGCACAGCGCAACGAGACGCACTTCGGCGATCACTTCACCGCCGCCTTCGTCGACGCGCGTGCCGACCTCGACAAGGACCTGCGCGTCTCGCTCTACGAAGCCTTCGAGTACGCGCGTCAGGAAGTTGCGCGCCACTATGAGAGCGAAGGTCTTCTGGCGACCGAGAATGCGCAGCTCGACGACAACGCCGATCGCGTCGGTTCTCTCGAGCCCGACCCGCGCTCGGAGGACGAGACGATCGACGGGCGGCTCGCCGCCCGCCTCTTCCTGACCCGTTCCGTCGCCGCCCGTGCCGCCTCGAGCGATCCCGAAGTCGCTCGGTTGCTGGCCGAGAAGGAGCGGCTCGAGGAACAGGTCGACTCCCTCAGGCGCCGGAAAGATGAACTCTCCGAAGACGAGTACCTCGATGCACTCGAGAATCTGGTCCTGGAGCTGGCGGCCGTCGAAGGCGAGCTCGAGGAGCACGGCGCAGGCGAAGCCCAGGAGGGATCACCCGAGGAAGGGCCATCCGAGGCCGGGCCGGGAGTCTCGACTGAGGCCGAGAACGCTCGCGGTGAGGGTCACCGATGAGAGTCGGGTCACCGCGTCGCGCGCTCCTCTTCGGCTCGCTGAGTGTCGCTCTCCTGGCGTTCAACTGCCTGGGCTGTGCGGTCACCGCGCAAGAAGAGACCGCTCAGGACACTGCCGATGCTGCCAACCTCGACCCGCTCGATCTGCTGCGCACCGGGCGCTACGACGATCTGATCGCACGGGTTGAGAGAGAGACCGGCGAGGAGAGAACGTCGCGCTCGATTCGGGCGCTGGCGGACGCCTATGCCGCCCGCGGTCGCTACGACGACGAGATCGCGCTGCTCGAAGCCGCCCACGCCCGTGATCCGGAGCTCGGGACCAGGCTGGGCCAGGCGCTCCTGCACAAGGGCTCGCGTGCCCGCGCCCAGGAACTGTTCGAGAACGCCGTGGCGAGCGGTCAGAGAGACGCGCTCACCGCGCGCTATGCCCTGGGCACCCTTGTCCGTGACCGTGGCGACATCGACGGCGCCGACCAGCATTGGTACGCCCTGATCGACGCCTACAATGCCCGCGCGCGCCTCAGCGCCCGCGAACTGGTCGCCGTGGGGAGGGCTGTAGAGGCTCTGGGCCGGAATGACCCGCAGCTCTTCAAAGACGCGGTCAAGGCCTACGACGAGGCCATCGACAGCGACCCGGCAGATCTGGTTCCACGCGTCGCGCTCGGCGAGCTGTTCGTCGAGAAGTACGACAGCACCCAGGCACGTGACGCTCTCCGAGACGTGCTGCAGGTGGCGCCGAATCACCCCGACGCCAACCTCGCGATGGCGCGAGCGCTGCACTTCGACGGTTCGCCCGAGGCTCTCGTCCTGGTGGAGAAGGTGCTCGAGGTCAACCCCAACCACACTGCGGCGCGGGTCTTCATGTCGCTCCTGCGCGTCGAGCTCGAGCAGTTCGACAAGGCGCTTCTGGAGGCGCGCGCGGCACTCAAGGTGGACCCTGGTTCGCTGCCGGCAATGACCGCCCTGGCGGCGGTGCTGTGGAAACGCGACGAGATCGAGGACTTCGAGAAAGAGCGCGACCGCATTCTGGCGATCGATCCCCATCACGCGCCGCTTTTTACGCGCCTGGCAGAGGTTGCCGAGCGCACCGCCAACTATCGTGCGGCGCGGGACTGGGCAGCCGAAGGCACGAAGCTCGACGCCAAGTCCTGGAAGGCCCATCACCAGCTGGGTATGAACCAGCTCCGCCTCGGCGAGATCGAGATGGGGACCGCGAGCCTCGAACGAGCCTTTGCCGGTGACCCCTACAACGTGTGGGTCAAGAACACCCTCGACCTGATCGACACCTTCGACCAGTACGAGTCGAGAAGTGATGGGCGCTTCGAGATCTTCGCCCATCAACGCGAGGCCGACCTCCTCGAGCCCTACTATCGGCAACTGGCAGAAGAGGCCTGGGCGTCGATGGTCGAGCGCTACGGTTACGAACCACCCTCGCCGATTCGAATCGAGATCTATCCCAGCCACGCCGACTTTTCGGTCCGCACGGTGGGACTCGCAGGGTTGGGCGCTCTCGGGGTGTGCTTTGGACCGGTGCTGGCGGTCGATTCGCCGTCGGCTCGTAGCCCCGGAGAAGCCAACTGGGGCTCGACCCTCTGGCACGAGCTGTCGCACACCTTCACCCTCGAGATGACACGCAGTCGGGTGCCCCGCTGGCTGACCGAGGGCACAGCGGTGTGGGAGGAGCGCAACGCGCGCCAGGGCTGGGGCGATGACGTCCAACCGCAGTTTCTCGAAGCCCTGGCGGAAGGCAAGCTGCTCGGCATGGCAGAGATCAACAACGGTTTCGTGCGGCCCGAGTTTCCGACTCAGATCGTGCTCTCGTACTTGCAGGGCTCATTGGTCGTCGAACGCATCGTCGATCTCTATGGGTTTCCCAAGCTCGTCGAGATGTTGCACGCCTATCGCGACGGCGGCGAAACCGCCGAGGTCTTCGAAACCGTTCTCGGGCTCGACCTCGAGACCTTTGATGAGCAGTTCTTCGGCTGGCTCGAGAAGCGCTACGCCAAGGGCTTGGCAGCGCTTGCAGAGAAGGACGGCGATGAGCCTCCTCGAGCGACGTCACCCGAAGAGGCTGCCCTGATGATGGAGAAGCGGGCGGCCGAGAACCCCGATGACTGGAGAGCCCAGATGGCTTGGGGGAGCTGGTTGGTTGCCAACCAGCGCCGCGAGGAGGCGATCTCGTTTCTCGAACGCGCCCGCGATCTCTTCCCCGAGTACGCCACCGAGGGCAGTGCCTACCGCATCCTGGCGACCACCTACCGCACCCTGGGGAACACCGACGCCGCCATCGAAGCGCTCGAAGCGGTCGTCGCGGTCGACGAAACCAGCTACGTCTCCCATCTCGAGCTCGCCGAGCTGTATGAGAGCGTCGGTCGTCTCGAGGATGCGGCGCGGGTGCTCGAACGCACCGTCTACGCTTACCCGATGGAGAGGGAGCTGCACGAGCGCCGCGCCGCCCTGGCGGAACAGTCCGGCGATGCGGAGATCCTTGTCGGTGCTCGCCTGGCCCTCTTCGGGCTCGCGCCACCCGATCGGGCCGGGGCCCTCTATGAGCTCGCACTGGCCCAGCGCGATGCCAACCAACTGCGCGATGCACGTCGTTCCGTCCTGCGGGCGCTCGAGATCGCACCGGGGTTTGCCAAGGCCCAGAAGCTCCTGGTCGAGCTGCGCGCTCTCAGCGCCGCCGAGAAGGTAGGCTCGCCATGAAGTGGACGACGGCGTTTACGCGGGCGCTCGTCCTAGTGGCGGGAGCGAGCGCTGTCCTGGCGATCGGTTGGGCCGTCCAGGCGGCAGATGACTGGCCCAAGCCGCCTCCGGTCGAGACCGAGAGTTATCCCTATGATGGTGAGTTCACCCTGGCACGCATCCGTTTCGACCCGACCCAGTGGGGCGGTGGGCCGTTTACCTGGAATCTCGATCTCAAGTGGAATCACGACTATCCACAGGCCGAGCAGAACTTCACCCGTATTCTCGAGGAGGTCACCAGCCTCGAAACCAACCCCGAGGGCGGCAACGTTCTCGAGATCACCGACCCGCGGCTCTTCGAACACCCCTGGGCCTACATCTGCGAAGTGGGCTACTGGGACCCCACCGACGAAGAAATCGAGATCCTACGCAGCTACCTGTTGAAGGGTGGCTTCTTGATGGTCGACGACTTCATCGACATGGGAGGCAGTTTCCAGTGGCGCAACTTCACCCATCACTTCCAGCGCCTCTTGCCCGGCTACCAGCTGCGTCGGATGGACCTCTCTGACGGCATTTTCAGTATCTTCTTTCCGATGGAGAGCCTGGACCTCAACGATCCCGACCTGCCGCCCCTCGATGGAGCGATTTTCGGTGTCTACGAAGACGACGATCCAGAAGAGCGGCTGATGATGATCGTCAACTACAACATGGACGTTGGCGACTACTGGGAGTGGTCCGACCAGGGGCTCTACCCGATTGATCTGACCCAGCGCGGCTTCAAGCTCGGGGTCAATTACGTCATGTATGGCCTCACCCATTGAGGGCTGTCTCGCGCAAGGGGACGGCCGCCTCCAGGAGGCCTCACGCCCTGCCCGTGTCCTTGCTACCATCCGGTGCCGGCCAGCCGGAGCCCCGGACGATCCGGGGGCCGAGACAGCATTGACGGAGAGACCCCATGACCGAAGCCACTTTTGAAGCGACCTCCGAAGCGCCAACGCTCGAGTCACCCGACGACATCGCGCTCGCCGAGCGTCTCAAGGTCGGGCGTGAGGAGATTCTCCGCGAGCTGCGCAAGCTCATCGTGGGCCAGGACGAGGTCCTCGAGCAGGTTCTTCTCAGCCTCTTCGTCGGTGCCAACAGCATTCTCACCGGCGTTCCGGGTCTCGCCAAGACGTTGATTATCCAGTCGATGGCCGAGGTCGTCGATCTCCAGTTCAGTCGCATCCAGTTCACGCCTGACCTCATGCCGGCCGACATCACCGGCACCGACATCATCCAGGAGAACGCCGACACCGGTCGTCGTGAGATGGCCTTCGTGCCCGGTCCGATCTTCTCGCAGATCGTGCTCGCCGATGAGATCAATCGCACCCCGCCCAAGACCCAGGCGGCGCTGCTCGAGGCGATGCAGGAACATCGCGTGACGGTGCAGGGTAAGACCTACGATCTCGAAGAGCCCTTCTACGTTTTTGCGACCCAGAACCCGATCGAACTCGAGGGCACGTACCCCTTGCCCGAGGCGCAGCTCGATCGCTTCATGTTCAACATCATCATCGACCACATGCCGGAGGGTGACGAGATCGACGTCGTGCGGTCGACGACCTCGGCGGCCGACTTCGAGTTCAAGAGCGTCGTCAGCGGGTCAGACTTGATCCGTTTCAGAGAGCTGGTGCGTCGGGTACCGGTCTCGGAGGCGGTCACTCGCTACGCCGTACGCCTGGTGCGCATGACGCGCCCGGATAATGAGCTCTGCCCCGACTCGGTGAAACCCTGGATCGAGTACGGGGCGAGTGTTCGCGCCGCCCAGTATCTGTCGTTGGGCGGCAAGGCGCGCGCCCTGACCGAAGGGCGCTATCACGTGACCTTCGAAGACATTCGCGCCTTGGCGCGTCCCGTCCTGCGTCACCGGGTGTTGACCAACTTCCAGGCAGACTCCGAGCGCATCTCCTCCGACGAGCTCATCACCCGCCTGCTCGACGCCGCCCAGCCACCCGCGAGCGGTCTCTAGGCCCTACCGGCCCCCGGGGAAGTTCACCTTGGTGACCAGCGCGCCATCCAGCAGCCAAGTACCGCGCTCCGGGCACGGGGTGGCTCGCTTTATCGATCCAGCGGCTCTGGCTGCGATCGCCAGCCTCGATCTGCTGGCTCGCACGGTCGTCGAGGGTTTTATCTCGGGGTTGCATCGTTCGCCCTTCCTCGGGCGGTCGATGGACTTTGCCGAGTATCGCGCCTACATGCCCGGCGACGACATTCGCCAGGTCGACTGGAAGGTCTACTCGCGCACCGACCGCTACTTCGTCAAGCAGTTCGAAGGCGACACCAACACCAACGTCAACATCGCCTTCGACGCCTCGGCGTCCATGAACTTCGCCTCGGGAGAGATCACCAAGCTCGACTACGGTCGCTATCTCGCTGCTTCGCTCGCGTACTTCGCCTCGCGGCAGCGCGACCGCATCGGGCTGGTGACTTTCGACCATCAGGTGCGCGACTGGGTGCCGCCGGCCGCCAAACATCTGCAGAACGTGTTGTTGACCCTCGATCGACTCGAGGCGGGTGGCGAGAGTGACCTCGTAGCGCCTCTCATGCGCTTGACCCAGGCGATTCGTCGGCGCGCGATCGTGGTGGTCATCTCGGACCTCTATGAGGAGCCGGAGCGGGTGGTCGAAGCGCTACGCGGCTTCAAGGCGCGCGGCTGCGACGTGGTCGTGTTTCATATCCTCGATCCGGCAGAGCTCGACTTTCCCTACACCGGTCCGGGTGATTTCGTCGACCTCGAGAGCGGCGAGCGCCTTCCGGTGGTCCCCGAGTCCCTGGGTGACCGCTACCGCGAGCTGATCCAGGGACACATCGCCGACATCCAGCGCCGCCTGACAGAGCTCGACATCGACTACCAGCAGATCGGCACCCGAACGCCACTGGATGCTGCTCTGCACAGCTATCTCGGGCATCGCCTGGCGCGCATGAAGAGCTAGCAGGAAACCTCTCGACCTCGTCGGGCGCCCGGCCGTTCGTCCCAGCGTCCAGCACTGAGGGGCTTTCGGTCGCTATGATTCGGAGGTCGAGTGCCCAACCAACACCAGCGAGCGTAGACTCCGATCGCCTTTCTCACCCCAGCCTTCCTGTTCGGCCTTCTCGGTCTCGCGATACCGCTCCTGATTCACCTCAGCCGGCGGCGCCAGAGCACCGTGTATGAGTTTCCATCGCTCATGTTTCTGTCGCAGGTACCCTATCGCTCGGTGAGGCGGCGGCGTATCCGGCATTGGCTGCTCCTGGCGCTGCGCTGTGCAGCCTACGCTCTCCTGGTCCTGGCCTTCGCCCGGCCGCTTCTTCAGGGAGCACGGGTCGATGCGGAGGAAACCGCTGGCCAACGTCACCGGGTCGTTCTGCTCGACACCAGCTTCAGCATGACGCGCGACAGCGCTCGGGAAAGTGCGCGGCAGGCGGCACGCGATGCCGTCGCTGACTTGACCGAGAACGATCTCGTCTCGATCGTTGAGTTCGACCGCGAGGCGCGCGCCACGGTCACTGCCACTTCAGATCTCGACGAAGCACGACGCGCGATCGAGAATGTCACCGCGGGAGACGCGGCGACTCGTTTCGCCCCTGCGATCCAGCTAGCGCGCAAACTGCTGCTCGAGAATCCTGGCGCCCGCGAAGTCGCCATGATCAGCGACTTTCAACGGACCGGACGCGGTGACGACGACCTCGACCTGCGCCTACCCGCCGGCACCCGGCTCGAGACCGTCCAGGTCGGAGAGGCCGGTGAGCACAACGTCGCAGTGGCCGGTGCCGAGCTCGATCGCGGGCAGAGCGATCGCCGTGAGCAGGTTGCGGTGTCGGCTCGCCTCTTGAACCCATCCGATCTTCCGGTGGCCGCCGAAGTCGACCTCAGTCTCAATCAGCGCGCTCTCGACCCGCAGGCGGCCGAGGTGCCAGCGTCAGGGACCGTCCAGGTCAACTTCGAGCGCGCGGTGCTCGAGTCGGGCGTACCGACCCAGGGCGTGATCGAGGCCGATACGCGCGATGCCATCGTCATCGACAACCAGTTCCGTTTCGTCGTCTCGCCTTCGCAGGGTATTCCGGTTCTGCTGGTCGAGGCAGGTCGGCGCAATCGCTACCTCGGCAACGCGCTCGCGCTCGGTCGCTACCCGAACTTCCGGCTCCGCCGCGTACGTGCCGCCGACCTCACCGCGGCGGATCTCGTCGATCAGCCGGTGGTGATTCTCAACGACTCGACCTCGGCGATCAGCGCCGCCGGTGTTCAACTGCTCGAACGCCACGTCGACTCGGGCGGCGGACTGCTGGTGGTGTGGGCTGGAGGAGAGTCGACAGCGAACCGTTCGGCGCTCGCCGAGGCACTCAACCTACCGAGAATCGAAGCAGAACGGCGCACGTCGCGGGGAGCGCGCGGTATCGCCTACCTCGACCTCGCGCACCCGGCGCTCGAGGTCTTCGCTGCGCCGCGCAGTGGTGACTTCGGTGGGGTGAGCATCTTTCGCTACCACCGGCTGCAGGAGAGCAGCAGCCTGCACCACACGATCGCGCGCTTCGGTGACGGCTCGCCGGCGTTGGTCGAGGTGTCCCCGGTCGACCCTGATGCGGCTGGCGAAGGCGAAGATCCGTCTGCGCTGTCTGAGCTCACCGGTCGCGGGCGTGTACTGGTCTGGCCGAGCGCCCTCGACAACGTCTGGGGCGACCTGGTGCTACGGCCGGTTTTTTTGCCCTTCGTGCATCGTTTGACGCAGTACCTGGCCGCCCATGAGCCCGACCGCGAGTGGTACGAGGTTGGCCAGGTGGTCGATCTCGAGGGTGCGCTCAGCGAACGTTTCGGGTCAGACGCCGGAGACGACGGCTGGCTGGTGTTGCCTCCGGCCGGCGAGGAGCGGTCGCTCGAACCAGACAGCGAGCTGCTGGTCGATCTCGACCAACGCGGCTTCTGGACGGTTCGCCCGGTCGGCAACCGTCCCAACGACAGCCTGGTGCTGGCCGCCAACCTCGATCCGCGCGAGTCCGATCTCGCCACTCTCGATCTCGAGGTCCTGGCCGGCGCGATGGCGCCTCTGGCGCAGGATGTCGATGATGTCGATGATGGCGATGCTGGTGTAGAAGGCGCCGGCATCACGCCGACGCCAGACAGAGGAGGAGCCGAGGAGGGCGGGCGCCTGTGGTGGTTTCTCCTGGCTCTCATGCTCTTGATCCTCGGCATCGAGAGTTGGCTGGCGAGTCGCTACTCGCTGGCGCCGCGCATTGGATCGAGACGCACCCGGGCAGCCACCTGAACGAGGCTCCTGCCGAGTTGCCTAAAGAGGGGGCCTGATGAAGAAGAACAGCGCAATGCCAAAGAGGACAGCGGGAGCCAACGATGAGTGATCCGGGCGAAAGAACCCACAACGAGCCGCAGAGCTCCGGTGAGCCTCGCGCACAGAACGAGTCTCAGGCCGAGAACCCGCTTCTTTCCGCTCAGCGGTCTTCGCGCTACCAGGAGGTCCTGGCGCTGATCCGGCGTGTGCGGAGGCGCTGGCGCATGCGGGTCGGTCTGCGCGGCCTGTTGATCGTCGTGGCGGTTGGTTTTCTCGCCTTCGTGGTTTCGGTGTGGGGAATGGACCGGCTCCTGTACTCCGAGCGCGCCATCTTCTGGTTTCGTGCCCTCACCTGGTTGACTCTTGCGGCGCTGGCGCTGCGCTTTCTCGTTTTGCCACTTGCTCGTCGGGTCAGCGACGAGCAGATCGCCCTCTACGTCGAAGAGAACGAGCCGTCCATGCAGGCAGCGCTCCTTTCGGCACTCGAACTGGGACCCGACGCCGAAACCAACGCCTCACCGGAGTTTGCGAACGAGCTCATGTCACGGGTCGTCGAAGAAAGTCGGGCGATCGACTTCGGTCGCGCGATCGAACGGCCCCGTTTGCGAAAACTGAGCGGTAGTGTCGCCCTGGCTTCAGGCCTTGCGATGCTGGCCATTCTGGCGAGCCCGGCGTTTCTACAGCACGGTGCGATGCTGCTCTTTGCCCCCTGGACAGCTGGAGCCGACACCAACCCCTACGGCGTGCTCGCTTCTCCGGGCAACATCGAAGTGCCACGGGGCTCCGATCTGGCGATTCACGCTGCCCTGGTCAACTTCGAACATGAACCCGTCGAGTTGATGTGGAAGAGCGGCGACGGCGATTGGCAGCGCTTTGTGATGGCAGCGGTCGATCGTGCGGCCTCTACCGTCGATCGTGATGATCTCGGCGAGTTCGAGCTCGGGGCTTCAGGCGACGAAGAGGTCGCGACTGAACAGCCCGAGCCGCCGGCTCACACGCCAGGTGCACTCCTCGGCGGTCCTCCCGAGGGCTTCGAAGCTGGCTACGAGCACATGCTGCTCAACCTCCAGGAGTCGGCCGAGTACTACATCGCGGCCAGTACCGTGCGCACACCGATCCATCGCATCGATGTGGTCGAGCTTCCCTGGGTCGAGAGCATCGATGCGCGTTACATCTTTCCCGAGTACACCGGCCTCGAGGCACGTGAGGAAGAAGACAGCGGTGACCTGGTCGCCCTGCGCGGCACCAAGGTCGAGCTCACCCTCCACCCGACGCTCGAGACCACCCGCGGTCAGCTCCTGATCGATGAAACCAAGATCATCGAGCTGGTGCCTGGCCCGGAGGGAGTGCTGCTGGCGACCCTCGATATCGAGCGCTCGACCTGGTACCGCATCGAACTCGAGGGCTACGACGGCGATCTTCATCGTGCCTCCTCGGAGTACACCATTCAAGTCATCGACGACCAACCGCCGATCCTGCGCTTTTCCCAACCCGGGCGGGACATCAAGGCGCACAAGATCGATGAGGTCTTTCTCGAAGTACAGGCCGAAGACGACTACGGTCTCGGCCGCATCGAGTTGGTGTGGAGTGTGACCGGTGGCGAAGAGACCAGCACGGTGCTCTATCGCGGCGGGCGCCGGGAGGTGACCGCTGGTCATACCTTCTTTCTCGAGGAGATCGAGCTCGAAGATGGAGACTTCATTTCGTACTACGGCCGAGCCTTCGACCGAAGTGGCGTTGGCGGACGACAGTTGGCGACCACCGACATCTACTTCATCGAGATTCGCCCCTTTGGCAAGGACTATCGCCGGATGGAGGGGGGCGGTGGCCAGGGCGGTGACCAGGGTGGTATGGACGACACGCTGTCGGTGACCCAGCGCCAGATCATCGCCGCGACCTTCCGCATGATTCGCGACCGTGCCGACATCGAAGCTCGGGAGTTGAACGAGAACCTGGCAACCGTCGGTCTGATGCAGGGGCGCTTGCGGGAGCAGGTCGACACCTTGATCTCGCGAATGCAGAACCGCACGACTCTTTCCGGCGACACCGACTTTCAGGCCATCATCGAGAACCTGACCTTGGCGCGCGAACAGATGGGTCCGGCCGAGGAGGCGTTGGTCGAACAGAGGCCCAAGGAGGCCTTACCGCTCGAACAGACCGCCCTCAAGTATCTGCAACGCGCCGAAGCGGTGTTTCGTGATGTGCGTGTGTCTTTCGACCCCAGCGGCGGTGGCGGAGGAGGTCAACAGCAGCAACTCTCCGAGGACCTGGCCGATCTCTTCGAGCTCGAACTCGACAAGCTCCGCAACCAGTACGAGACCGTGCAGCGCGGCGAGCGCCAACAGACAGAACAAGCGATCGACGAAGCGATGCAGAAACTGCGCGAGCTCGCCCGTCGCCAGGAACAGGAGAACGAACGGGCGCGAAAAGGCATTCCTGGCGGCAAGGGCGGTGGCTCCAAGAACCAGAACGAGCTGATCGAGGAAACCGAGAAGCTGGCACGAGAGCTCGAGACCCTGGCCCGCGAGCGCCAGCGGCCGGAGCTCCAGGAGGCGGCGCGCCGCCTGCGTGAGGCCACCGAGGAAATGCGCCGGGCCTCAGCCGGCAGCCGCTCCGGTTCGTCGGTTGGCGACGGCGTTGCGGCGCTCGATCGCCTGCGCGACACCAAGCGCCTGCTCGATAAGACCCGCAGCCAGGATTTCAAGGAACAGCTCAGCCAGACCGCGCAACGAGCCGACCGCGTGCAAGAGATGCAAGAGCGCATCAAAGAACAGGTCGCCGGTCTTCCGACGCGCGAAGAGGCGGCGTCGTCAGGACGGGCCGCTTCCGAGCGCGAGGAGCGCCTCGAGAGACTCGCCGAACGCAAGACCCAGCTCGAACAAGAGGTCAAAGGCCTCGAGTCAGAGCTCGACCGCCTGGCACGTCAGGCTCGCGAGGAGAGCCCCGAAGCGTCGAGTGATCTGCAAGCGGCGGCCAACTCGATTCGCGACAACCAACTCAAAGAGAAGATCCGCTACTCAGAGGGTGTTGCCCGCGGTCGCGAGAAGGACTACGCCGAGCTCTTCGAAGGTGAGATCGGAAAGGACATCGAGGAGCTGCGTCAGCATCTCGGTGAGGCCAGCAGCAACGCCGGCAGCTCCAGTGGGCGCAGCCAGGCCGACGCTCTCGAGCGCGCCCGTGAGCTGGTCCAGAGCCTCGAGTCACTCGAGTCACGGCTGCGCGAGCGCACGTCGGGCGAGGAACGGGGGCAGCAGGCGAGTGCGCAGACTGGCCAACCCGGCGAGCAGCAGGCCGGGCAAGACGGCCAGGCCGGTGAACAGGGCAGCCCGCCCCGCGAGTCGGGCCAGCAGCCCGGCGAGCAACCTGGTGAAGGTCAAGGTCAACAGGGTCAGGGAGAAGGCCAGGGTCAAGGTCAGGGAGAGCAAGGTCAGGGAGAACCAGGCGCCCGTCTCGACCGGGCCTCCCGTGCCGGCACACCCGGTGGCGAGGGCGAGGGCGAGGGCGAGAACCCGAGCCAGGCCGATGGTGGCGGTGGCCAGGGGCAAGCGCAACAGCCCCACCAGAGCGGCGACGGCCGCGGCGGTAGCGAAGCGGTGATCGGTTCCAACTGGGGAGGCAGCTTCCAGCCCGGGACGATGAGCAACGAAGAAGTACGCCAGTTCCAGCGTGAGCTCTCAGAAAGGGTTCGCCAGGGCCGCGAGCTCTCGGACCAGTTGCGCCAGCAGGGCCTCGATTCGACGTCGCTCGATCAGATCCTGCGCCAGATGAATGCGCTCCAGGTGCGCAAGATCAACAACGATCCGCTCGCTCTAAACCAGCTCAAGGAGGGGGTCGTCGAGGGTCTGCGGCAGTTCGAGTACACGCTCTGGCGGGAGATCGAAGGTGGCGAAGAGAAGCTCTTCCTCGAGAACTCGGACTTTGTTCCGGACGGCTACCGAGAATTGGTTGAGGAGTACTACCGGAAGCTGTCGAGGGCTTCGAAGTAGTGCCGCTCCGGGCGTTTTCTCACAAGAGTGTCCCAGACGAAATGAACGACACCTGAGTACGGTTGGCGCCCTCGAACTGCAACCGGAGGATCTCATGAAAACCACTCCCACACGCCACATCGTGGCCTTCTCTTTGTCGTCTGCCGTGCTCATCGCGCTCGCCGGCTGCCAGCCAGCGGACGGCCAGACCGCCGCCGCCAAAGCCACTGCTTCTGAGGTTTCCAGGCCAGGTCCCGACTGGCAGAAGCCGTCGTCAGAAGAGCTCAAAAGGACGCTGACGGGAATGCAGTACCGAGTGACTCAGGAAGACGGCACCGAGCCGGCGTTTCGCAACGAGTATTGGGACAACAAGGAGCCCGGGATCTACGTTGACATCGTGAGCGGCGAGCCGCTCTTCTCCTCGACAGAGAAGTACAAGTCAGGCACCGGCTGGCCTTCTTTCTGGGCCCCGATCGACAAAGACAGAATCGTCGAGCGCGAAGACCGCAAACTATTCATGAAGCGAGTCGAGGTGCGTTCGAGGCTTGGTGACTCACACCTTGGACACGTGTTCCCCGACGGGCCACCGCCAACCGGTCTGCGCTACTGCCTCAACTCTGCCAGTCTGCGCTTCATCCCCCGCGCCGACCTCGAACGCGAGGGCTACGGTGAGTACCAGAAGCTCTTCGAGTCCACCGAGTAGCGCCAGCGAAAGGACAATCTCTCAGCGATGGCGTGGCACCGTGTGCTGCCAGTCTGCGAGGAGGGCCCGAAGGGCGGCAATGAAGGCCAGCGGCTGATCGAGAATCAGGTGATGGTGCGCGTCGGGAATCTCGACCAGGGGCACGTTCCCGTCGAGGAGCTCGAGCATGTACTCCTGGGTCTCGGGGGGCACGACACGGCTGTACTCGCCGCGCATCAACGCGATGCGGCAACCGACGTTCACCAGGTGGTCGGCCAGTGACTCCCGTTCACGGTGCGTAAAGACCCGCGGGTCGAATTTCCAGGTGTACTGGCCATCGCTGGTCGGTCTGAGGGAACGCCGCGCGATGTAGTCGAGAATCCAGTCGTTGCGCGCCGGTTGCTCCGGCACCAGCCTGAAGCGTTCGACCGCGGCGTCGACCGTGGGGTAGGACTTGGGATTGCGAAAGCTCCGTCCACGCTGGCCTTCGACCGATTCGGGATCCGGCCGCCGGACCGGCGAGTCGACGATGATCGCCCCCTCGAGGCGATCACCGGCGAGCGCTGCGGTGGCGATCGAAACCAAACCGCCCATGCTGTGGCCTACCAGCACCGGTCGACCGGGGAAGTCGGCGTTCTCGGCGACCGCGAGGATCTCGGCGGCCCACTGCGCGAAGGTATAGCGCTCGCGATGCTCGCTGTCACCATGCCCCGAAAGATCGATCGCGATGACCCGGTAGTGGTGGGTGAGCTGCGGCGCCAGGAAGCTCCACCAGTGGGCGTGCGCGGCGCCACCGTGCACCAGGATGAGTCCGGGCCGGGCAGGGTCGCCCCAGGCCAAAAAGGAAATGCGCACTCCCTCGACCTGGGCAAAGTGCTGCCGCGAAGGCACCGCGAGAGCCCGCCGGAACCAGGCTGGGGCCGAACGCTCGGTGGGAGCTCGATCGGACAGGGCGCTCAATCCTCGCCGAGCGGGCGGTAGTCCTCGTCGTCCCACCAGGGCCAGTAGTCGGGCATGTCCTGGGAAACCTTCATTGGAAAGTCGGGCGAGCGCTTTTCGAGGAAGGAATTGACCCCTTCGGCGGCATCGGCGCTCCGGCCGCGGTGGTAGATCCCCTGCGACTCGATGCGATGACCCATCATCGGCGACGAGGCGGGGAGCTGGCGCCAGAGCATGTGCCGAGTGAGTGCCACCGACACCGGGGCGGCATTGTCACGGATTTCCCGCGCGATTTCGGTTGCCCTCTCGAGCAGGTCATCATGGGCGACGACCTGGCTCACCAGACCTCCCCGCAGGGCCTCCTGGGCGTCGAAGACCCGCCCGGTCAACGCCCATTCGCTGGCCTGCGAGATGCCGACGACGCGCGGCAAGAAGAAGGAGCTGCAAGCCTCTGGAACCATCCCACGGCGAACGAACACGAACCCCATGCGGGCGCGCTCGGAGGCAATGCGAATGTCCATGGGTAGCGTCATGGTGATGCCGACCCCTACTGCCGGCCCGTTGATGGCCGCGATCACGGGCTTGCGCTGCTTCCAGATCGCCAGTGCGGTGCGGCCACCACCATCGCGGTAGGTGTCGATCGACTCGCCGGATGAGAACGTACTGCCACCAGAAGAAAGGTCCGCTCCAGCGCAGAAGCCACGGCCGGCACCGGTGACGAGGATGGCGCGCACGTCGTCGTTCTCGTCGGCGCGCTCGAACGCCTCGATGAGTTCCCTTTGCATGGTGCCGGTATAGGCGTTGAGTTTCTCGGGGCGGTTCAAGGTAATCGTCAGGATCCCCTCGTCGAGTCCCCAGTGAATGTGTTGGTAGTCGGTCATTGCGATGGTCTCCGGTTGGTTCAGAGTCCTGGCACCGGGTAGGCAAGGCAGAAGGTCTCGATCTCAGAACGGAGCGCAGCAAGGCGCTCCGGGTCGTCGTGACTGCCGAGCGCCTGATTGATCCAGTCGCCAACCTTCTGCATCTCGGAGACGCCGAAACCCCGCGTCGTCGGAGCGGGGGTTCCGAGACGAATGCCGCTCGGCCGGAGGGGCGGGTTGGGGTCGTCAGGAATGAGCTGTTTGTTGACCGTGATGCTGACCGCATCGAGGGTCTCCTCGCCAACCCGCCCGTCGATGCCGTAGGACTCGAGAGTGTTGAGCACCATGAGATGGTTCTCGGTACCGCCAGTCACCAGCGTCGCGCCGTGGCCGATGAGGTTCTCGGCCAGGGCCGTTGCGTTGGTGAGGACGTTCTTGGCATAGGTCGCGAACTCCGGCTCGAGCGCCTTCTTGAGTGTCACCGCAACTGCCGCGACTGCGTGCATGTGCGGCCCACCCTGGAGCCCGGGAAAAACCGCCTTGTCGATCGCCTTCTTATACTCCTTCTTCGACAGGATCATGCCGCCACGCGGACCACGCAGCGACTTGTGAGTGGTCGTGGTCATGACGTCGAAGCCATGATCGAGCGGGTTCTCGAGGGCGTTACCAGCAATTAAACCACCCACGTGCGAGACGTCGGCCATGGTGAGTGCGCCGACCTCAGAAGCGATGCGGCGAAACGCCGCGTAGTCGTACTCGCGTGGATAGGAGGAATGGCCACAGAGGATCAACTTCGGCTGATGCTGTTTGGCGAGCGCCAATACCTCGTCATAGTCGATCGAACCGTCGCTGGGATCGGTCTTGTAGCGGTAGAACTCGAAGACTTTTCCCATGTGGCTCACCGGCGCCCCGTGGGTCAGGTGCCCGCCATGCGACAGGTCCATTGCCAGCACCCGATCACCGGGCTCGAGCAACGCGAAGTAGACCGCCTGGTTCATTGGCGACCCGGAAAGCGGCTGAACGTTGGCAGCTCCAGCGCGAAAGACCTTCTTCGCGCGCCGAATCGCCAGCCGCTCGACCGCATCCGTGAACTCCTGCCCACCGTAGTAACGCCGCCCAGGGTACCCCTCGGCGTACTTGTTGGTGAGCACCGAGCCATTGCAGGCGAAGACCTCGGGGTAGGTGTAGTTCTCCGACGGGATCAACTCGACCCCACGACGCTCACGGTCCTCCTCACCAACCAGGGCGAGATGAACCTCAGGATCGTATTGAGCGAGCGCTTCGCGGTGCGCGCGCGCCAAGGCAAAGTGGCGTTCAGGGGCGTCAGACATAGGCGGTGCCTCCAGAGTCCATCGTCAAAGGGTGTCCGGTGGCGTCGCCCAGGCGAGCGGCAACGATGCGGTGAATCACGGGCTCCCCGGTGGTCGCTTCCACCTCTCCGTCGCCAGTTGCGCCGTGATCGATCTCTTCTCTTCGGTTCGACCGGAATCTACCCCGTGCCCGGGCGAAACGCTAACGCAGCGTCGGCGGGCCGCACCCCACCGGGGGGTAACGCCAAGACACTCCCTCTCAAAGATCCCGACATCGACCACGGTCGCCCCGCCCTAACAAGAAACCCCATCCGTCTAGATGCCGCGGCCGATCGTCGCCGTGCCCGGGCGAAATGCAGCGCCGGTGGGCTGGACGCCACCCGAGGGGTGACGCCAAGACACTCTCCCTCTCAGAGATCCCGACATCAACCACGGTCGCCCCGCCCTAGCAAGAAACCCCATCCGTCTAGATGCCGCGGCCAACTCGGTACATCGAGAGCGGGGGAGGGCGCGTGGGCGACGGTCCAGGGCTCTCTCGACGGCCGCACCGGCACAGCCAGCGCAGGCGGCAAACGACGGGCGGCCGTCGAGCGAAGGCGGCGCCGGTGAACTGCACGCCACCCGAAGGGTGACGCCAAGACACTCTCCCTCTCAGAGATCCCGACATCAACCACGGTCGCCCCGCCCTAACAAGAAACCCCATCCGTCTAGATGCCGCGGCCAACTCGGTACATCGAGAGCGGGGGAGGGCGCGTGGGCGACGGTCCAGGGCTCTCTCGACGGCCGCACCGGCACAGCCAGCGCAGGCGGCAAACGACGGGCGGCCGTCGAGCGAAGGCGGCGCCCGCTGTGGAAGTCCGAAGAAGCGTCGCCGTGCCCTGGACCGTCGCCCACCGCCCTCCCCCGCGGTGCTCCAACCCCGAACCTTCATCATCCAAGAAACAACAACGAGAAGAAGAAAGCGGCAAGGACGGGGTTTCGCGCCGACCGAATGGTCGGTAGGATGGGGGGACTTCTACTCTTGCGCTCGGGCGGTGCCGGTTGGTGCTGCGACGATAGCCGAGCCGCTCAACAACTCGAGAGACTCCAACTCCCCATGGCAGCCGACAGCTCGACCGACGCCAGCCAGGCCGATGCGCGCAGAGCGCAGATCTACGTCGAGGCCGCGCGGATCTTCCAGACCAAGGGGTACCACGCCACCTCGATTCACGAAATCGCGGAAGCCGTGCACCTCACCAAGGCCGGTCTGTACTACTACATCAAGGGCAAGCAGGACCTGCTCTTCCAGATCATGAACTTCGCCATGGACATGCTGGAAGAAAGAGTCGTCAAAGAATCCGAGGCCGGGGAGACCGCCGTCGACCGACTGCGCCTCCTGATCTCGGCGCACGCTGCTCTGGTTGCCGGGGGCAACGGTTCGTTGACCATCCTGGTCAACGAACTCGAAGGGCTCACCGACGATCACCGCGAGCAGATCGTCGCCCGGCAGCGCAACTACGTCGACCACGTGAGGCGCTCCGTCGTTGCCGTGCAGCAAGAAGGTAAACTGACAGGCACCGATCCAACCGTTGCGGCGTTCGGACTCCTCGGAATGGTCCTGTGGATCTCGCGCTGGTACCGACCCGGCGGGCGCCTCTCGACTTCCGAGGTGGTCGAACAGATCACCGGCCTGGCAACGGCGGCGATGGGCCTTCCTCCCGAGGAAAGTTGAGCCCCTCCCGAGGAGATCTGAGCCTCAAACCGCCCGCTTCAACCCTCTCGTTCATCCCTTCGTTCCTTCATACCCGCACTGCAACTGTTGGAGAGCCATGAACATTCTGGTGTGCATAAAACAGATTCTCGACCCGGACCTTCCGGCGCGAGACTTCAAGATCGATCCCGATGCCAAGGAGGCGGTGCGCGGCGGCGCCAACCTGGTCACCAACATATTCTGCGAGAACGCTCTCGAAACCGCGCTGCAGCTTCGCGAGAAGATCGGCGAAGGCGCCAAGGTCACTGCGATCTGCTACGGCGGTTCCGACGCCGAAGATTCGCTGCGCAAGGCGCTTGCGATGACCGTCGACGAGGCGATCCTGGTCGAGCGGGAGGGCAACGAGAAGCCCGATGCGGCGACGGTTGCCAAGGTCCTTGCGGCGGCGATCAAGAAGACCGGCGACTTTGGTCTCGTGATGGTCGGCCGCGAGTCGGGTGACTGGGGTGTTGGGCAGACCGGTGGTCTGCTTGCCGGTGAGCTCGATATTCCGGCCCTTGCCATGGTCGACAACATCGAACCTTCTGGAAGCGGTTTGACCTTCCAGCGCCAGACGGACAACGGCACGGAGACCGCCGAGGCCAGCGGCCCCGCCCTGGTCTTGATCACCAACGCCGAGCACAACGTACCGCGAATTCCCAAGACCCGTGACGTGATGATGTCGTACCGCAAGCCACTCGAGAAGTGGCCGGTTGCCGATCTCGGTCTCGATGCCGCCGAGATCGCGGCGGGAGTGTCGCACTGGGAGGTCGTCGAGCTTTCGATTCCCACCAAGGACATTCAGGTCGAGCTCGTCGAGGGAGACTCCGTCGACGAGAAAGTTCAGAAGTTCGCCGAGAAAGTCCACGCCATCGTCTCGTCTGTGAGTTGAGGAGCTAGAGAGCAATGAGCAACGTCATCATCGCAGTCTTCGGAGAGAACGGTTGGGACAGAAGCACCCAGGGAGTCGCTGGCACCGCCCAGCGCCTGGCCGCGCAACTCGGTGGCGAGATTGGTGCCATCGTGGTTGGTCCCGCGAGCGACGATCTGACCGCCGGCCTCGCCGGCGTCGCCAAGACCGTGCGGGTCGCCGATAGCATCAGCGAGTACCAGCCTGAGACGGCAATCGCGGCCTTCGAACAGCTCGCCCGTGATCAGAACGCCACCGCGATTCTGTTTGGCAACGACATCTATTCCCAGGAGGTCGTGCCGAGCCTCGCGCATCGCCTCGGCGGCGTATCGATGGCCGACGCCATCGACCTGAAGGCCGAGGGTGGCCAGGTCCAGGTAGCGCGCAACGCCTACGGTGGGAAGGCGATCTCGATCTACGCCATGAAGGCGTCACCGGCCGTGATCTGGGTGCGCGCTCGGGCGCTACCGGTACCCGAAACGTCCGATGCAGGTGGCGCGGTCGAAACCGTCGCGGTCGATCTGCCAGAGCCGCGCATCAAGATCACCGAGCGTCGTATCGAAGAGAGCGAAGGGCTCCGTCTCGAAGACGCCAGCATCGTCGTTTCGGGGGGGCGTGGGCTCGGCGGTCCCGGTCCGTTCGAGAACGAGCTCAAGGAACTCGCCGACACGATCGGTGCTGCACAGGGTGCCTCACGCGCCGCTTGCGATGCCGGTTGGGTTCCTCCCAACTGGCAGGTCGGGCAGACGGGGAAAAAGGTTGCCCCTGAGCTCTACGTCGCCATCGCGATCTCGGGTGCCAGCCAGCATCTTCTCGGCATGGGTGACTCCAAGGTCATCTGCGCGATCAATACCGATGCCGACGCACCGATCTTCAAGCACTGTTCCTTTGGCATCGTCGAGGACTATGCCAACGTCGTCGCACCGCTGACGGAGAAGCTGAAGACCATGAGCTAGCCTGCGCGCGGAGCGCGGTAGAATGCCGGTACCGTAGAGAAACAGCGCGCAACACCGGAGGTCGCTTCGTCTGGATCGGCCTTTGGTTTCAACGATCCGAACCCGCGCTCGTTGGGTTCGCGAGGGAGAGTTGGATGGACGTATCGCAGGCCACCCGTGAGGTCTACTGGAACATTCCTTACCACGGTGCGCTGTACCTGTTTCTGGTACCCACGCTGGTCATCATGGGTTGGGGTCTGTGGAAGCGCGTCCGCATCTGGCGTACTGGAGCGCCAGCGATGCGCTTCGACCGCATCGGCGAGCGCCTCGACATGTTCGCGGCGAACGTCGTGCTTCAGGCTCGGACGGTGCGCAACCGCTACGCAGCCTTCTTTCACACCGGCCTGATCCTCGGCTTCCTGGTGCTCTTGGCGGCCACTACCGTGGTTGCGATCTATGAGTACTCGGAGAAGCTGGCGGTCCAGATTCCGATCATGGAGGGCTGGTTCTACCTCCTCTTTCAGAGCCTGATCGTCGATGCCTTCGGCCTCTGGGTGGTGATCGGGGTTGGTCTTGCAATGGCCCGCCGCTTCGTCCAGAAACCCGCCAAGCTCATCTACACCAGCGAAGCGAACATCATTCTGTGGTTGATCTTCGCGATCGCGGTGACCGGGTTTCTGGTCGAGGGTTGGCGCATCGCGGTGACGGACGATCCCTGGGGCCTCTGGTCGCCGGTGGGCTGGCTCACGGCCCAGGCCTCAGACGCCTTCCTTTCCGACAGCGCGATGAAGACCCTGCACCGCGGCACCTGGTGGTTTCACATGTTGGTGTCTTTCGGGTTTCTGGCCTACGCGCCGTATACCAAGATGGCGCACGTGCTGACCTCGCCGCTCAACATCTTCACCGCCAACCTCGACGGCCCCGGGGGAGCGCTCGAGGTGATCGACTTCGAGAAGGCGCCGGTCCTGGGCTTCAACTCGCTCGAGCAGCTGTCGTGGAAGGGGCTACTCGATCTCGATGCGTGCACCGAGTGTGGGCGCTGCACCGCTGTGTGCCCGGCCAACACGGTCGGCAAGGAGCTCTCGCCGCGCGATGTGATCGTCGACCTACGCACCCTCATGCACCAGAGTTCTGAGACGCTGCTGGCACTGGGCGGAAACGACACCAACGGCGACGGCGAGGCGGCATCGACCGACGGCGCGCCGGCGGCAGCGATCCCTGTTCTGCGCGAGGATCACGCGGTACGCGCCGAAACGATGTTCCAGTGCACGACCTGTGCAGCTTGCATGGAAGCCTGCCCGGTTTTCATCGAGCACATCCCCAAGATCGTCGGCACCAGGCGCTACATGGTGATGGAGGAGGCCGAGTTCCCCGAAGGCATGATGGCCGCGGTGACTTCACTCGAAAGTCGAAAGCATCCCTTCCCGGGCACGCAGTTCTCGCGCACCGACTGGGCCGAAGGGCTCGAGATTCCGGTCCTGTCTGAGATGGACAACCCCAGCGAGGCCGAGGTGCTGTTCTGGGTCGGCTGCGGGCCAGCGCTGGTCGAACGCAACCATGGAAGTGTGCAGGCGACGGCGAAGTTGCTCCAGGAGGCAGGCGTCAAGTTTGCCATTCTCGGCCGTGAGGAACACTGCAACGGCGATCCGGCACGCCGCATCGGGAACGAGTTCCTGTTCGAGATGCTCGCCAACGAGAACGTCAGCACGCTGGGCAAGTACGGCGTCAAGCAGATCGTCACCTCCTGTCCGCACTGTTTCAACACCTTCAAGAACGAGTACCCCGACTTCGGGGGCGACTACCAAGTGCATCACCACAGCGAGTTCCTCGCCGCGCTGCTCGACGACGGCAAGCTGACGCGCAAGCGTCGCACCAGCCGGGAGGTCACATTCCATGACCCCTGCTACCTCGGTCGCCACAATGGCCGCTACAACGAGCCCCGTCGGGTGCTCGAGCAGTCGGCCCGGCATCGGGTCGAGATGGGTCGCAGCGGCAGCAAGAGCTTTTGCTGCGGTGGCGGTGGCGGCATGATGTTCGTCGACGAGCCGCCCGACCAGCGCGTCAACCAGGAGCGGGCGGAGGAGGCCCTCGCTACCGGGGCCGACGTCGTTGCGGTGGGCTGCCCGTTCTGCGCCACCATGCTCGACGACGGGGTCGCGGCGCGCAAGGGTGACCGCGAGATGGCGGTGGTCGATATCGCCGAGTTGCTGCTCGATGCGGTCGAGGGCGGAGCCTAGAAGCCAAGCGCCTGCCGAGGTCCTGCTCTCCTTTTCGTCAGGAGAGTCGCGGGGGGGTGAGGGAGGGAGGGCGAGAAGCGGCCAGGGACCCCTCAGGGGCCAACTTGCGCTCGCTTGCCTCCACCTGTATCCTTTCATCCGAATCATCGGATGAAGCAGATGGACGACCCCAGGATTCTCGACAACCTCGCGCAGCTTTCCGACCCCACCAGGGCGCGGCTACTGCTCGTGCTCGAGCGCCACGAACTGACGGTAGGGGAGCTCTGTGACGTCTTGCAATTGGCGCAGTCGACCGTCAGTCGCCAGCTCAAGAGTCTCGGCGATCATGGCTGGTTGTCGCGCCGCCCCGATGGAACGCGGGCGTTCTACTCAATGGACCTCTCGGCTCTCGGGGCGACCGAGCGTCGCATGTGGCTTCTCGTCCAGGACCAGATGCGCGCCACGATGGCAGCAGAAGAAGATGCGGTGCGTTTCGAGGCGGTGTTGCGTGAACGCCGTTCACGCTCGACGGAGTTCTTCTCGAAACAGGCGGGAGAGTGGGACGGTCTGCGGCGTGAGCTCTTCGGGGCGCGCTTCGACTCGCTTTCGCTCCTGGGTCTGCTCGATGCCAGCTGGACGGTTGCCGACCTCGGTTGTGGAACTGGCGAGGTCTGCAAACAGCTCGCCCCGTTCGTTTCACGAGTCATCGGTGTCGATCGCTCAGAAGCCATGTTGGACGCCGCCCGGACGCGGCTCTCTGACCTGGCGAACGTCGAGCTGCGCGCCGGTGAGCTCGAGCGCCTGCCCATCGAAGACGGTCAGCTGAGTGCGGCCACCGTGATGCTCGTTCTGCATCACCTTGCCGAGCCCGGCAAGGTGGTCCGCGAGGCCGCTCGCGTTCTCGCGCCGGGCGGAGTCCTACTGCTCGCCGACATGATGCCGCACGAACGCGACGACTACCGCCAACAGATGGGTCACGTGTGGCTGGGATTCGAGGAGTCCTGGGTCGTACGCCAACTCGAGAGCGCGGGGTTTACCGGCGTGCGCTACGTTCCGCAAGCCCCCGACCCCCAGGCGCGTGGCCCTCGGCTCTTCGTCGCCAGCGGCCGCCTACCTGACGCTCCGCGAGAAACGCAGAGCGAGAGCGCCGAGGCAGAGTTTCCAGTTTCAATCCCCGCTGCCGGTGGATCCCGAGGCTGATCTCGAGGCCTCCCGAACCCCTTACCTCCCCGAGCGAATCACAACAGAACAACAGGGACCGCGGTCCCCGGAGAAGGAACATGACTACCGCCACGATCGCTAGCGACCTCCTGGTCGCAGAGGACTACAAGGTGCGCGATCTCTCGCTCGCCGAACTCGGACGCAAAGAGATGGATCTCGCCGAACACGAAATGCCCGGCCTGATGGCTCTGCGTAGAAAGTACGGCGCCGAGCAACCGCTCGCCGGCACCCGCATCACCGGTTCTCTCCACATGACCACCCAGACGGCGGTCTTGATCGAGACCCTGGCGCATCTCGGCGCCGATGTGCGCTGGGCTTCCTGCAACATCTTCTCGACCCAGGATTCTGCCGCGGCTGCGGTGGTCGTGGGTCGGCCGGAGAACGGGGGCACGCCTGCCTCACCCAAGGGCATTCCGGTGTTCGCCTGGAAGGGCGAGACTCTCGAGGAGTACTGGTGGTGCACCCTGCAGGCACTGACCTGGCCTGACGCATCTGGTTGTGACTTCCTCGTCGATGACGGCGGTGATGCAACCCTCTTGATTCACAAAGGCGCCGAGTTCGAGAAGAGCGGCGTGATCCCGGCATTCGATCCGGACAACGACCCCGAAGAGTGGGGCGTGATTCTCGACCTCATCCGCCAGGTGCGCGAGGTCTCGGACGACTACTTCACCAAGATGGCCAAGACCGTCAAGGGCGTCTCTGAAGAGACCACGACGGGTGTTCATCGGCTTCATCAGATGGTCGAGGCTGGCGAGCTCTTGTTCCCGGCGATCAACGTCAACGACTCGGTGACCAAGTCGAAGTTCGACAACATCTACGGCTGCCGTCACTCGCTGATCGATGGCATCAACCGCGCCACCGACGTCATGATTGGCGGCAAGGTCGCGGTGGTGTGTGGGTTCGGCGAAGTCGGCAAAGGTTGCGCCCAGTCGCTACGCGGCCAGGGTTGCCGCGTCATCGTCACCGAGATCGACCCCATCTGCGCGCTGCAGGCTGCGATGGAGGGCTACGAGGTCAACACGCTCGAGAACGTCGTCTCGATCGCCGATATCTTCATCACTTCGACCGGCAACAAAGACATCATCACTGCGGACCACATGGCGCGGATGAAGGACAAGGCGATCGTTGGCAACATCGGTCACTTCGACAACGAGATCGACATGGCCGGTCTCAAGAAGGTGCCCGGCATCGAGCACGTTGAGGTCAAGCCGCAGTTCGATCGCTACCAGTTCCCCGACGGACACAGCGTGCTGGTACTCGCCGAAGGTCGTTTGCTGAACCTTGGCTGTGCGACGGGACATCCGAGTTTCGTGATGTCGACCTCGTTCGCCAACCAGGTCCTGGCACAACTCGACCTCAAGAAGAACGCTGCGACCTATGAGAACAAGGTCTACATGCTGGCGCGCAAGCTCGACGAAGAAGTCGCCCGCCTGCATCTCGATCATCTCGGCGTCAAGCTGACAACCCTCACCAAGGAGCAGTCGGAGTATCTCGACATTCCCATCGAGGGCCCCTACAAGCGCGACGACTACCGCTACTGATCCGGACTCCATCCCGGGTCCGCTATGGGGGCAGCCGCTCCAAGCGCTGCCCCCCTTTTCTATATCTGTCACGCAAGGCTTCTCTTGGGGAAAGCAAACGAGCCGCGGGTGAAGGAGTGCCCGATTCCCGTCGTCTTTACGCCTTGGCGGTGAAGCTGGCCCGAACACCGACCAGTCAGGGGGCTGTACCCTGGAGATCCGGGCAACCCGGCGCGTCGCGCTTCGGTTCTCTCCCGTGCCTCGCCGACCGGACGGGAGGTCGAGCCCTAGAATCTGGATGAAACTGAGAATTTGTGTGTACGTGTTGAATCCGTTAGAGTCGCAGTCGTGAAGACTCTCTGCCCCTCCTTTACCGTGGCCCCAAAGACCCTGCTTCGAGCCTCCGTGGTGCTCACTGTGGTCACTCTTTCGACCTCTCCAGCGCTGTTTGCCAGCCAGCGCTACCATCCTGAGGTTGACCCGGAGGCCTTTCCGCTCCCCGGCCAGCTCGAGCCCGCGGTGGACTTCTGGAAGCAGGTCTTCTCGACCTGGACGACCGAGCACGAGGCCATTCACGACGAAGTCCATCTCGACGTGGTCTACGACGTCCTCGACTTCACCGCTCTGGAGGCGGAGAACAGCCCGGTTGTCGCCGCCAAGAAACGCAGAGCAATGGTCAAGGCCCGTCGGCAGGAGATCCAGACCATCCTGCGGGCACTCGGAGCCGGCACCGAAGTCCAGGCCTCGACGCACGATGTCGAGCGCATTCGGGCCTTGTGGGCGGACAAGCCAGGGGGCCGCAACGTCTTCGTTCAGGCCGCCGGCAACATGCGTTCCCAGCGTGGACTGCGCGACACGATGGCTGGCGCGATCGAGATCTCGGGGATGTTCATGCCCGGCATCGAGCGCGCGATGAAAGAGCACGGAGTGCCCATCGAGGCCCGCTGTATGCCGTTCGTCGAGTCGATGTTCAACTACAAGGCGCGCTCGAAGGTGGGCGCGTCCGGTGCCTGGCAGTTCACCGCGGCGACCGGCCGCCTGTTCCTGCGCATCGACTCCTCAGTCGACGAACGCTCCGACGTACTCCTCGCCGCCGATGGTGCCGCGCGTCTCCTGGCAAGCAATTACGAGCGGCTCGAGGCGTGGCCGCTAGCTCTGACTGCCTACAACCACGGCACCGCCGGCATCGCGCGGGCGGTTCGCAAGACGGGTACCCGCGACATGGGGGTCATCGCAACGACCTACACCTCGAGGACTTTCGGCTTTGCGTCACGTAACTTCTATCCCTCCTTCCTGGCTGCGCTGATCGTCTATCTCGATCGCGACACCTGGTTCCCGGACGTCGTGCCGCTACCCGAACTGCAGTTCGAGGTCTTCGACCCGCCGCGTTTCGTCTCGCTTCCGGGGCTTTCTGCCGAGGCGCAAGTCGACATGGCGCTTCTCGAGGAGCTCAACCCGGCTCTGTCGCGCCAGGTCCTGGAGGGCGGGCTCTTCGTGCCCCCGGGGTACCCTCTGAGGGTCCCGCCTGGCACGCTGGCAAAGGTCACCGCTGGCTTCGAGCGTCTCGACGCTCGCGCCGTGGCCGATCGTCAATCGGCCACCCACCATCGTGTGCGCGCCGGGCAAACTCTGGGCGCAATCGCCCGTCAGTACGGCACCACCGTGAGCGTGCTGCAGCAGGCCAACAACCTCCCGCGCGCTGATCGGATCTATGTTGGCCAGAGACTCGTCGTGCCCCAGGCGCGCGCCCACCGTACCGGCAACACGCTGCCCTCGACGCCACCCCCTTCGGGAGTGCACGTGGTCTCGCGGGGCGAGACTCTGCAGGCGATTGCCATCCGCTACGGCCTGTCGGTCAGCCAGATCGCAGCGCACAACGAGTTGGCCAATCCCAACCTGCTCAAGCCAGGTCAGCGCATCGCAATTCCCCGTGCCGGTTCGGCGGCCGATCCGACGGTCGCCCCCGGGCGCGTGGCGCACCACGTCGTCAGGCCAGGCGAGACCCTGGTCGCGATAGCCCGTTCCTACGGGACCTCGGTCGACTCTCTACGCAGCTTGAATCAGATCCGCGGCAGTCTGATCCGCGTTGGCCAGAAGCTGCAGATCCCAGCCCGCTGAAGCCTCAGGTTCCAACCCCTTGCCATGGAAGAGGTTAGGATTCGTGTGATGGCCGGTACTCGACCCGACGTACACCCCCGAGAGTGGGTGACCGTAGACTCCGCGGCCGCTCGTTGGCGGGGGGCGCTGGTGCGTACGGCTCGCCTCCTGTGCACGCTCTCTCTCGCCCTGTCTTCGCTGGCTGTTGGCCCCACGCACGGCCAGGACGTCATCCCGAGTGCCCCCTTCGAACCGACACCCGAAGCCCGCGAACGAGAGCACCGGGCTCGCTTTCAGGATGACACCGAGACTTCCGAGGACGGTCCAGAGCGACCGCAGCTTTCTCTTCGCTCACAGGAGTTTCTTCGCCGCGACTGCTACAACGCCCTCGGCCGTGAGGAGCTGACTCTTTTCGGCAACGGCACCGTGCGGCTGCGAGCCGGCTCGCCAGCCGGGGTGGGGGCGCTCGATGAGACCGCGCCGTTCAGCGAGAAAAGTACCGGGCAACTGGCGATGTGGCTTCACGAGCTGGGCCCGAGTGAGCGCGACGCCTTCGTCGCGCGCCTCCAGGAGATCGACCTCAGCGAGAGCGATGATGAGACATCTTCGGTCACTGGCTCGTGGGTCGAACGCTGCGAGCTTCACCTGGCGGTTCCCGAGCGCAAGCCGCGGAGCTTCTCATACCATCGTTACGATTCACTCAGTCTCGCGCTCCGGCGGGTGGTCGAGGTTGCCGAGAGCCTGCTCGGGTTGATCGAGCGGCACCAACCGTCGGAGACCGCCCAGCGCCTACCTTCCGGCTTCAGGGCCGAGGTTGGCGATCTTCTGACCCGGGCCGACGGCGAGCTGTTTCGCGTGCAGTTTCGCGCCTCCGGCGGTGCGAGCGTCGAGCTCCGGGGGGAGAACGTGCCAGTGACCCTCTACCTCCCCGAGAGTCAACTGCGCCAACAGTTCATCGCGGTGGAACGTAGACCCTGAGAGGAGGGTCGCGAGCCACACTGCGCATTGCGGGTGGTCAGTGGAGGGGACGCCGCCTCAGCGCCCAGGCGCGTTCACGCCCCACACAGCAACGCCTGCGCGAAGCCTTGTTCTCGCGTTGGCGCGGCCGAGTCGAAGGAGCGCGGATGCTCGAGACGTTCGCCGGGAGTGGTGCCGTGTCGTTCGAAGCGTTGAGTCGCGGGGCGCACTCGCTGGTGCTCGTCGACGAGCGGCTGGAGACGGCGCGCGAGAACGCGCGGAGCCTCGGCGTCAAAGACTCTCGAGTGACGTTTCTCGAGATCGCCCTGCCGAGTCCCCTCGTTCTTCCTGGAGGAGGCGCCAGTTTCGACCTGGCGTTCGCCGATCCGCCTTACGGTTTCGAAGCGCTGGAGTCTGTCCTCACCCACATGGTGCCCTGGCTCGAGCACGACGCCGAACTCGCCCTCGAGCATCGTTTTGGCGAGGCCACCCCAGATCGCGCGACGAGCCACCTCGGGGACAGCGAAGCGGGTGTTTCGTCCACCTGGGAGCGCACTGAAACCCGCCGCTACGGCGACGCCGGCCTCAGCTTCTATCGACGGTCCTGAGCAACAAGGTCGGAGGTTCGCTAGCGCTTCGAACCCTGGAGATGAAACGCCAGTTCTTCGAGGTGGATGCGCATATCGACGTTGCGTAGCTGGACTGTGCCTTCGGCACGAAGTGGCCGCGGCGCGAAGTTGAGGATCGAGGTCACACCGGCGGCCACCAGAGCCTCGAGGGCTTTCTGGGCCGCCTCGGCAGGGACGGCAATGACGCCGATATCGGCTCCGGTTTCTTCGACCACACCAGCGAGAGCGCTCGCCGCCTGAACGATCACTCCTGCAATCTCGAGTCCCACCCGCCGAGGATCATCGTCGACGCCGGCGACCACCTCGAAGCTCACGTCATTGAAACCGAAGTAGCCCGCCAGGGCGCTGCCGAGATTGCCCATGCCGACGATGACCAGGCGATGCCGCACGTCGAGGCCGAGAAGTCCGTGCAGGCGTTTCGCCAGGTCATCGATGCGATAGCCGACGCCGCGAACCCCGAACTCGCCAAAGTGGGCCAGGTCCTTTCGAATCTGTGACGACGAGAGATGAAAACGCTCGGCCAGAGCGCCAGATGAAATGGTCTTCTTGTCCTCCGCCTGTAGGGTCCGCAAACAGCGCAGGTATACCGAGAGCCGGTTCAGGGTGAGCGGCGAGATGTCAGTTGGCGAACTCATTCCGGGGTGCGCGCTGCCAGGTCGCAGCGAGACTCTCGCCAGAACACCTGCGACCACGATGCCACAAGCCGGCGAAAGCACGATACTCTGCTGAGCGTGACAAGAAGACAAGGGGCGATCAACCACCGCGTGACCTGGCGCCGGAAGCGTCGCCCAGTCGCTGGGCCGCTCTCGGCACCGTCGCCTCGGCAGTACCGCCGTTCTTCGCTCGGGCCTCCGGCCCAGTCCCCGCTCCGGAAGGAGCGACTCTAGAAGGCCAAACTCTAGAAGGCCCGACTCTGGAAGGGAGCGTGTCCCGCCGCAATCTGCCGGGGGCTGCCTCCCGGGAGGGTTGAGACCCCAGAAAGAGCCAAGAGTCGGAATCGGAGCCAGAACCGGCTGGTGCGAAAGGGGGGACTCGAACCCCCACGGTATTGCTACCACAGGCTTCTGAGGCCTGCGCGTCTACCAATTCCGCCACTTTCGCGTCGCGATGAGCGGCGATCATAGGAAGAGAAAGAAGACTGTGTCAACGAAGGACAACTCGAATCGCCTCTCCGAGGCTCTCCTCTCCGCCCTGCGTGCCGCCGGCGCGAGTGGAGCGCCAGCGACCGAGATCGGCCAGGACCTGGCCGAAAGAGGTCTACGGGGACACTCGGTTCCCGACCTTCGCCTGGAGCTGTTGGCTCTCCAACGGGCCGGCCTGGCGGTCGAATGGGCACGACGCTGGTATCTGGTGGATGCCAGCGAGTGGCGGGTCGGGGTCGTTTCTGGGGCTTCGGACGGCACTCTCCTGGTCCGCGGCCGTGGCCGTGACGGGCGGGTGTATCGGGTCCAGGAGCAGAACGCCAGGGGAGCCCGACGCAACGACCGGGTGCTCCTCAAACGTGTTCGCAAGCGCTCGCGTGCTGCCGAACCCGAAGCCTCTGTGGTGCGAATCCTCGATCGCCGCTCGCCCGGTCTGGTCGGCATGGTGGAGGAGGGTGAGCGAGGACGTTCTCGGCTGATCGGCTTCGAGCGCTTCGATCACGGCGAGGTCGAGCTCGAAGGCGAGGTCCCGGCCGCAGGGACGTGGGTCCTCGCCGAGCTCGACGAAGGGCGGGGAAGTGGCCGGCGCCGGGCACGGGTCACGAAAGTCTTTGGCCCGTCGAGCGAACCGGGGGTCGACCTGGATGTGGTGCTGGCGCACTACGGCATTCCGGACGAGTTTCCCACCGAAGTCACCGCCGCTGCCTCGAGACTTCCCGCAGATCCCGACCCGCTCGACTACTCCGAGCGGGAGGATCTACGTCAAGAGGTGCTGGTGACCATCGACGGCGAAACCGCGCGCGACTTCGACGACGCCATCTCGGTCAAGCGCAAGGGATCGGGCTTCGAGCTCGGCGTGCACATCGCCGACGTGGCCGAGTACGTCAAGGACGGTAGCGCGATCGATCGCGAAGCGCTCGAGCGCGGCACCAGCGTCTATTTCACGGATCGCGCGGTTCCCATGCTTCCTGAAGATTTGTCCAACGGCCTGTGCTCGCTACGCCCGTCGGTACCGCGTCTGGCGCTGTCGGCGTTTCTCGACATCGATACCGACGGTCGCATTACGGCGGTGCGCTTCGCCGAGACGCTCATCGAGAGCCGCGCCCGGTTGACCTACACCCAGGTCAACGATTGGTTGGCGGGTGATGATGGCGCCCTCGTTGCCGACGATGCGGTACGGGCGATGCTGCGCGATGCCGCTTCGTTGTACGAGGTGTTCGCAGAGGACCGCCAGTACCGCGGCACCCTTGATTTCGATTTGCCGAGTGGCCGCATCGTGTTGGACGACAGCGGCGTTCCGGTCGACATCGAGGCGCAGGAGCGCGGCATCTCCCACCGCATGATCGAGGAGTTCATGATCGCTGCCAACGAAGCCGTGGCAACGACGCTGGTCAGCGAGAAGATCCCGGGCCTCTTCCGGGCCCACGAATCACCCAGCGCCTTGCGCATCACTGAACTCCTCGGCGTCCTCCGAAGTCTCGGCCTCGAACTACCCGGCGGCGGCCAGGAGGAGGTGGCTGTGACACCCCTGCCGCTCCAGGAACTCTTGTCTTCAGTCAGCGGCGCGAGCGAGGAGCGCCTGGTCTCGATGTTGGTTCTGCGTACCATGGACCGCGCCCGCTACGACCCCGAGAACCACGGGCACTACGCCCTGGCCCTCGACGCATACTCCCACTTCACCTCGCCGATTCGGCGCTACCCAGACCTGTTCGTGCACCGGCAACTCAAGGCCTGGCTCAACCGACAGCCGACTGACGTTTCGCGCATGCGCCTTCAGCACCTCGCCGAGGTCACCAGTGAAAAGGAGCAGCGCGCTGAGCAGGCCGAACGCCAGTTGCTGCAGTGGAAGAAGGTTCGCGTGCTGGAGGCACGCATCGGCGAAGTGATGGAAGGTCACATCACCGGAGTGCAGCCCTTTGGGCTCTTCGTCCAGCTCGATGAATGGTTGGCCGACGGCCTGGTCCCCATCGCTACGCTGCGTGACGACTACTACGTCTTCGATTCCGCCGGCCACCTCCTCACCGGCGAGCGGAGTGGGCGGTGCTTTCGCCTCGCCGACGCGGTGACCGTGCGTCTCGTAGGAACCAGCGAGCGCCATCGCGGTCTCGATCTCGAGGTCGAAGACATGCCCCGGGAACCGACCTTCCGTGCGCGCAGTCGAAAGAGAGGTGCCGGTAACGACCGCGGGCAGCGGTCGAAGCGCCTGGATCGACGTGGCGACAGCCGCGCCGGCGAAAACGGCGCAGCCGCTGAGCGAATCGGCTGCCATACTACGAAGACACCGAAGCTCTGAAGCACTCTGAAGCACCGCACCTCTCTTGCCGCCGCGCACCCCCATGCGATACCTCGAAATGAACCGAATCACTGCACAGACTGCATCCACTGCGCGCTCTGCACACAGAAGAACCAACGCCGCCGGCCGGTTCGTCGTGGGCAGGGTAGTGCTCGTCGCTCTCCTGGTCGTCAGCCTGTCTGCATGCGGCGGCGGGAACAATCCTGACCCCGACCCACTCGAACGCGAGCGGATCGAGGCCGTTCTTGCGTCCTATCTCGATGGCATGGCAGCGGCCTACGCAAGTGGCGACACGTCCCAGCTCGAAGGCATCGCAGCCCCCAAAGAGATCGCGATCCTGCAGAAGAAGATCGGCGACCTGATGGCGCAGGAGAATCGCTACATCGAAGCGACCCTCGAGGACTTCGTCATCGAGAAGATCCTGATTTCGAACTACTCGAACGCCTACGTGACAACTCTCGAGACCTGGGACTTCCGCGTCCTGGCAAGCGGTAGCGACGTGGTGACGTCAGAGGTCGACGATCAGCGGCAGCGCGTCAAGTACCAGATGGGGCGCACCGGCGACTCGTGGCAGGTGCTCTACCGCCTGATCGAAACCACCTTCGATGACTGACAGGCTCAGCTTGATCTCGGCTGGTGCCCACGACGTGCCAACGCTGATCCAGAGCGCTCTTTTCTCCCATGCAAGCAACGGTAGCCATCGTCGGACGGCCGAACGTCGGTAAGTCGACTCTCTTCAATCGCCTGGTTGGCCGACGCCAGGCGATCGTGCACGATCAGCCTGGGGTCACCCGGGACCGAGTCGTTGGCAGTCTCGAGCTCGCCGACGAGCGTCATGTCGAGCTCATCGACACCGGCGGGCTGGTACCGGGCGACGATCCGATCGGGCTCAACGCCCAGGTTCGGCTGGCGGTGGAGGAGTCGGACCTCCTGGTCATGGTGGTCGACGGTCGGGAGGGTCTGGTGCCCGGCGATCAAGAGGTCTGGCATGAGCTCCGGCGCTACGGCAAGCCGGCGCTCCTGGCGGTCAACAAGGGCGACACGCGGGCTGCTCAGGAAGGCTTCGAGGAGTTCTACCAGCTCGGCGTAGGCCAGCAGGTCCTGGTCTCGGCCGAGCATGGTCGAGGAGTGGGTGACCTCCTCGACCTGGTCGCCGAGGAGCTGAACGCGGTCCTTGGCGAGCCCGGTGCATCGACCGATCGCTCCACGACCACCCCGGCACTGGCGATCGTAGGAAGGCCGAATGTCGGCAAAAGCTCGATTCTCAACCGGCTGGTCAGGGCTCCACGGTCACTGGTTTCACCGGTTGCTGGAACGACCCGCGATCCGGTCGACACACTGCTCGAACGCGACGGAGAGCGTGATTGGATGCTGGTCGATACCGCGGGCATCCGCCGACGCAGCCAGGTCAGCGGCGCAGCCGAAGACCTGGCGGTGATGATGGCCAAGCGCCAGATCGATCGGGCCGACGTCGTTGTGCTGGTGGTCGACGCCTCGTCTGGGATCACCAGCAGCGACCTGGCCATTGCGGGTGCGATCTGGGAGGCCGGGCGCTCGGCCGTGATCGCGGTCAACAAGTGGGACCTGCTCAAACCTCCGGCCGAGGAAGACGCGATCGAGTCCGAGAACAGTCAGCGCAACGAGCTCGAAGACAGCTGGGAACGTCTCGAGGAGATCCTCTACAAGCCGCCGCGAGTCAATGTCTCCGCGCTCACCGGGCGCGGGCTCGAGAAGCTCCTCCCGGCGGCCGATCAGGTCTACCGGAACCATCGCACCGAGCTCGGTACCTCGGAGGTCAACCGCCTGTTCGAGGAGGCCGTTGCGCGCAACCAGGCTCCCGCCTACAAGGGGCGCCCCTGGAACCTCCTCTATGCCACCCAGGTCTCGACCGGGCCTCCCACCTTCATGGTGTTCGCCAGCCGCACCCTGCCGCGCCAGAACTCCTACCGGCGTTATCTCGAAAACCAGCTGCGCAGTCGTCTCGGTCTCCCTGGAGTGCCGATCCGGCTGGTCATCAGGGCCCGCCAGCGCTAGGCCGAGTGAGGTTGATGGTCGGCCCAAGTGGACAGATTTTGAACCGGTCGCCTTCCTTAAATCAATCGATCGGCTCCGCAGGGACCTGCAGGGAGCCGCCGCGTGAGCGCCGCGGGGCAGGCTCCTGGGCGGCCGGACCACGCGCCGAAACCGGCCCGGCCGCCCAAGGCGTCACAGTTTCATCCAACAAGTGTTGAGAAGCAGCCTCGTCCCCTCGGGCACCTCATCAGCCAGGCGCTCCTCCTCGACCAAGAGGACACCTACGCCGCCGGCGAGGTCGGATTCCTCGCGCGAGCACTCGTCCAGGCGACGCTCCCCCACAGCGACCCGAAGAGCAACGAGTTCGTTCGCCACAACGGTCACTTCTCCCTCTCGATCCTCGCCCCCAAGGGAGTCGGCCTTCCGTACGGCCGGTACCCCCGGCTCGTACTCGCCTACCTCAACACCGAGGCGGTGAAGCGGAAGACGCGGCACATCGAGCTCGATCACCACTTCTCGCACTTCTGCGCCGCCCTCGGGATCCCGCCGACGACCGGACCTCGAGGCTCGCTGCCGATGCTCCGAGAGCAGATGCAGCGGCTCTTCGCTTCGACCTTCCAGTGCGTCTTCCATGACGAGGAGAAAGGGCGCCACGCAGGCGAAGGCTTCCTGATCGCCGAGAAGAGGGCGCTCTGGTGGGACCCTCGACGCGATAGTGGCGACGCGTCGTGGGGATCGCACGTCGTGCTCTCGGAGCGCTTCTACCGGGAGGCCACCGAAACGCCAGTGCCGCTGGACCTCCGAGTCCTCCGCGCCCTTCGCTCTCCGTTCGAGATCGACATCTACGTTTGGCTGACGTGGCGCTTCTTCCGCCTCCGGAAGCCGGTAACGATTCCCTGGGCGTCGCTTCAGCTCCAGTTCGGTTGTTCGTACAAGAACCCTCGACACTTCAAGCGGCGGTTTCTCCTGTACCTGAAGAGCGTGACCAGATACTACCCAGCTATCCGGTTGAACAGCGCAGAAAGCGGCCTGATGCTCATGCCGTCTCCCAGTCATGTGTCACCGAGGAAATGACCGATGAAACTGTGACGGCTTGGCCGACTCCAGATCCACCCGGACTCGCCTCGACGAGATCGAGAGAGCTAGAATCTCAACATGACCGGAAAGGACATCACCTTGGAATCGGGAGCCAAGCCCAAGAAGCGACTCGTCTTCACTGATACGGGTAGCCTCTATGTTCTCGACCGTGTGTTGGGCACCTGGACAGACGTTCGGGATCTGATTCTGTCGGCCTGGGTTTTCGTTGGACACATGACCCGAGCTAAGTTCGGGTTGGAGGTGTCGAATGTCGAAGACGAAACGAAGAGCTCCGAAGACGAAGGGCCGTTGGTCCGCAAAGCGCAAGGCCTCTGTGGTCCTGCGTCTTCTTCGCGGCGAGTCGCTTGACGAGGTGTCGCGCGAGACCGGCCTGACGGTGGCTCGTCTGAGCGAGTGGCGCGAGTCCTTCCTGAGCGCAGGTGAGGAGGGCTTGAAAGCCCGTACCGAGGATCCGGTGGTCGAGTCTCTTGTCGAGGACAAGCGGCGGCTGCAGGCGAAGATCGGTGAACTGACGATGGATCAGGAGCTTCTGTTCGAGAAGATCCATCGCTTGGAGGGCGAGAAGCCTTTTCTTGGATGGAGGTCGAGGAAGTGAGTGCCGCACCCTCTCCCTCCACAGGAATCCGCTACGGCATATCACGGGTCTGTCGTCTCTGGGAGGTTGCCCGGTCTGGCTTCTACGCCGCGCGCAAGCGCCGCGAGTCTTGCGGGATCGAGAAGCGCAAGACCGGCCCGAAGACGGCGGTCTCGGATCAGGAGCTGGTGGCCATGATCCAAGAGGTCGTGCGCGAGCTCGAGCAGGAGACCGGCTTGCGTGGCGAAGGGCATCGCAAGGTGAGGGCTCGCCTGAGGGCACGCGACGTCCACGTGGGTCGAGAGCGAGTGCTACGCCTGATGCGCGAGAACTCGCTTCTTGCACCTACTCGCGTGGGTCGCGAGCGTGGCCCTCGGGTCCACGACGGGACGATCACGATGCCAGAGCCCGATCTGATGTGGGGCACCGACGCAACGATGACCTGGACGAGAGAGGAAGGCCTGGCCTGGATCTTCGTCGCCGTGGATCACTGCACCAGCGAGTGCATCGGGATCCACGCCTCGAGGTCGGGGAATCGCTTCGAGGCTCTCGAGCCTGTGCGCCAGGGCGTTCGTGAGCACTTCGGCGAGCCCGATCAGGGCGTCGCGCTGGGCCTGGGCCTGCGCCACGACTGGGGCAGCGCGTACGCCAGCCGAGACTTCCAGCAGGAGATCGACTTTCTGGGCATCTGCTCGTCGCCGAGCTTCGTGCGGGCTCCGGAAGGCAACGGTGTCGCCGAGCGCTTCATCCGAACCCTGAAGGAGCAGCTGCTCTGGGTGAAGAGATTCGACACCGTCGAAGACCTGCGTCTCGCGTTGCTCGACTTCAAGGCGAAGTACAACCAGAACTGGCTGGTCGAGAAGCACGGCTACCTGACGCCCGCTCAGATCCGTTCAGAGTGGAAGCTCTCAAAGGCCGCCTGAGGAGCGCCACGATGGCGGTACCTGCACCATGCAACACCCGCGAGAAGCCCAACACAGGGCAACCTCGCGATCCGATTCCCAAGGCGACGAGGCTGAATCGCCGTCATCACAAACAACTGTCCACTAAACCAAGACCGCTACACGGGGAAGTTGCAAGTTTGCAACTCGCGCCCGTTCCGCCCACCTGCGAGCCCAAGCGAGCAGTGGCCTGCCGTTGCCCGAGCTCGGGGACCCCTGCCGACACCCTGGTGGCGACGGGGTTTCCCGGGCCGGGAAACATGGCTGGCTCCCAGCCAGAGCGCAGTGGTCCGCCGAACGACTGCGAGCGGTGGCCAGGACCGCCGGTCGGGGAGCCCTTCGGAGCACGGTGCTCTCTGCCCCCTCGCGCGCAACAGGGTGTCCCGGCCGGCGAGCGCGTCAAGGGTTCGCCGAGGCCACCCCGAGGGGCGCCCTTGACCCGCCCGCCTCCGCCGGGACTCGATCGAGACGCGGGCGAGGGAGACGGATGGGCTCAGGATCCGGATGCCGTCCACGCGGAGCGCTCCTACAGGAAGAGGGTCGAGCGTCCCGAGGCCGCAGCGAAGGCCACGACCCGCGATCGAGAGGGAAGCGCCTCACAGCCTCGTCGGGTGAGGAACAGTCGCTCGCGTCCGCCGATCCAACCACGGTGCTTCCAGCGGCGGAGGGTCGCAGCGCTCACCAGGTCGGGCCGCTGTAGGACCTCGCCGGATCGCGCGGCCTGTGCGGTTCCGAGGACCCGATAGAGGCGCTCCGCGGTTCCGAGCGCGATCGTCGCTCGCGAGTCAGAAGCGGGGCCGAAACCTGAGCGCGGAGAGAGCTCCTCCCGCGACCGCTCCGAGCAGGAGGAGCGGGAGAAGGGCGAGGAGAAAGAGGACTCGGCCGCAGGCTCTCGCGCAGCGGCCGAGGATTCGTTGTCGTCGTGGTTCCACATCGTGCCTCCCTTTCGTCCGGTCGAGCCGGCACCACGATCGAAGGGAGACGGCGAGGCGGCCGGGAAGCCGCCCCGCCGAGCCGCGGTTACGCCGCGGCCTCTCCTTCGTCGCTGGGCCGGTTCAGTGCCTGCCAGCTCTCGGCCACCACCTCCGTGCGGTAGTGCTTGGTGCCGGCGTCGTCCTCCCAGCTCCGGGTCCTGAGCCTGCCCTCGACGTAGACGAGGCGGCCCTTGCCGAGCACGTTCGCCACGTTCTCGGCGCTCTTGCCCCAGAACACCACCCGGTGCCACTCCGTCTCCTCCTGGCGGCTGCCTTCGGCATCCCGCCAGTAACGGGTCGTGGCGATCCGGAGGTCGGCGACCTTCGTACCCTGGGGCGTGCTGCGGATTTCGATGTCGTGTCCAACATGGCCAATGAGCTGCATCTTGTTCAGCATGGGATGTTCTCCTCTCTGTGGTTCAATGTCAACAGATGTTGATTATGTGGTACGGTACTGCACTCTCCGGGCGTCATCAACTCACGGCGTCCACCACCTTCCTGTTGCGGCCGAGGATGTGGTCCGCGGCCTTCTTCGCCTGCTGAGCAGCGGTCACGATCAGCCGAGGGTTGCGGCTGAGCTTCTGTCGCCAGTGGTCGAGGTAGGCTGCCGAGTTGGGAACGTCGGGGTCGATTCCCGCCTCACCGCAGAGGAAAGCAGCTCCCAGCTCGGCGACGAGCTCCTCCCGGGCGTACTCGTCGGAACCGAACGGGGCCGCGTGGTTGCGCTCGAAGGACGGGCGCCCGAGCCTCCGGACGTGGCCGGTCGAGTGGGCCAGCTCGTGGAAGAGGGTCGAGTAGTAGCCGGTCGCCGACTCGAAGACCTCCCGAGGCGGCATCGTCACCGTGTCGCTCACCGGGGCGTAGCAGGCCCGGGGCTGTGCCCGGTGCTCGACGCTCGGCGGGTCGGGGTAGCCGGCCACGATCGCTTCGGCTGCCTCCATCGGCTCGGCTTCCTCGGTCGAGAGCCGGGGAATCCGCTCCTCGTCGATCCCTTCCGTCTGGTCGAGGTTGAAGACGCGGTAGTACCGGAGGACCGGGATCCGCTCGGCGATCTCCTCGTCCTGCGTTTCCCCTTCGCTGTTCCGCTTCTCGGCCCACCGCCAGAACACGACCGGCGCCGACTTCGCACCCCGGAGCACCCGGCCCCCGAGCGCCTTGGCCTGCCGGAAGGTCAGCCACCAGGGGGTCGAGCCCGCCCGGAAGCCCAGCAACAGGACGTTGATCCCTCTGTAGGCCCTTCCTGTGGCCAGGTTCGCCGGGGCCAGCCCGTCGACCTTCCAGGGTCGCGACCACGGCACCACGCCCTGCTCGAGCTGCTCTAGGATCTGCCCCGTGACGATCTCGTAGACCTTCGACATCTGCTCTCTCCTTCCAAGCCCGGGTCCGGTGGATTCCGTCCCCAACGAGAGGTTTTTTTCCCTCAACGCACCCAGAAATCAGTCAGGCCGCGAGACTGCGACAGGGCTGGCGAAGCCACCCGCAGGGCTTGGCCTTGCGCCGGCGAAGCGGCCGTCTAGACTGCTGGGTCGTTGAGGGGAGAACGAGAAGAGAGGTCGGGTGGGGGAACAGCGCCCGAAGGGCGACCGCCCCTGTCTGCTCTGCCTTCTCTGCGTCCGTCTCCGTTTTCCGCAGCCGCCGGCGGAGCCCTACCGGAGAAGCTATAGGTCTGGATACAGGGGGAATACAGGAGGGCGCCGCAAGTCGTTTGCCTGCAGCGACCTGGGCTAGGGTCGCGTCACCGTTTCATCGGTGGAGCGTCACACTTTCATCCCTGAACGGCGCGAACGGCGTCACCGTTTCATCGGTGGGGGCGTCACACTTTCATCTGGAAGACTCCAGCCCTTCCGTAGAGTCTTCCGCAGGCACTCGCGGGAACGCGCGGACGGCGTCGTGTCACCGGTTGACGTTGGATTGCCAGTGGCCTAGTCTGGACTCGCTTGGACACAGTTCTCACGGAGGACCGGGCATGGATGCCAATGCCATGACAGTGAGGGAGGTCGCGGCCTACCTCAGCGTCGCCGAGAAGACGATCTACCGACTCGCCCAGAAGGGCGAGCTACCCGGCTTCAAGGTCGCGGGCGCTTGGCGATTCCAACGAGCGGATCTCGATGGGTGGATCGACGAGCAGAAGAAGGCGGCGGGTTCCGCTCAGGTCAAGGAGAAGGGCAAGAACGTGCCTGGGAAGAGATGAGATACGCCGTCGTCGGTCAACTCGAACTGACGGAGAGGGACCCGTCGAGGGTCCGCATCGTCACGGAGTAATCACGATGCCGCATTCTTTCGAGCGTGGTTATCTCGACGCTGTGCCGGTCTCCCAGACGCTGTTGCGCACGATTCGCGCTCTCGGCGAGTTTCGCGGTAAGGAGATCCTCTTCGAGCGGCAGGCGCCGCAGGTCCTGGATGCCCTTCGCGAGGTCGCGATCATCCAGAGCACCGAGTCCTCCAACCGGATCGAGGGCATCGTCGCTCCCCCGGCGAGAATCAAGGATCTCGTGCGGGAAAAGACGACGCCCCGCAACCGATCCGAACAGGAGATCGCCGGCTATCGCTCCGTTCTGACGACGATCCACGCGAACCACCAGAACATCCCGTTCACACCTGGGGTCGTTCTCCAGCTCCACCGCGATCTCTACCAGTTCACCCCACAGGAGGGCGGACGCTGGAAGGTTGCCGACAACGAGATCACCGAGACTCGGCCCGATGGGTCGACCTTCGTCCGGTTTCAGCCGACCCCGGCGCACCGAACTGCGGAGGCCATGGAGACACTCCATCGGCGCTTCGAGGAGCGGCAGCGGGCCGGGGAGATCGAGCCTCTCGTCCTGGTTTCGGCCTACGTGCTGGACTTCTTGTGCATCCACCCCTTCCTGGACGGCAATGGGCGCATCGGCCGCCTGCTCAGCCTGCTCCTGCTCTACCAGGCAGGCTTCACGGTCGGCCGCTACATCTCGCTAGAGAAGCTCATCGAGGAGAACCGCGAGAGCTACTACGACACGCTCCAAGCGTCGTCGAGCGGCTGGCACGAAGGCCAACATTCGGTCGGCCCGTGGATGGAGTATTTCCTTGGCGTGGTCCTCCTCGGGGCGTATCGGGAGCTCGAGCGGCGGACCGGTGAGCTGACGATGGCACGCGGGGCGAAGAGTGAAATGGTAGCGGCGAGCATCGAGAGACTTCCGCGGGAGTTTCGCTACGCGGACGTGGCGGCGGCCTGCCCCGGAGTTGCCCGACCCACCATCCACCGGGTCTTGAACAAGCTCCGCAACGAAGGACGAATCGAGTGCACGAAATCGGGGCGCGACGCGACTTGGCGGAAGCTCCTGTGACGGAAACCTCAAGAACGTGCTCATGACTACGTTAATGTACTCAAGAATGTCTATCTTCTCGCTACTCGCGACTCCACGCGTCCGGACCCGGTCGCTGCACATACCAAGGGTGAGGATCACCCCGCCGCGTGGCGAGACTCGCAGAACCAGCCGAGGATCTGCCTGCTGAAGGGCGGTTTCCCGATGCTCCTCGACAACAAGCCCGGTCGCCTGGTTGCTGACGCCCTGCGAACAGCTCTAACACCCGATGGCGAGGCCAGCGTTCTGACGAGCCAGCTCTCGATCTTCGCGTGGGATGCGCTGCAGCCGGACCTCGCCAAGCTCGCCGCGACTCGTCTGTTGCTCGCGCCGTCGACCGGCGTCGCGGCTACCGGGTCGCTCTCGCAAGATCTTGTCGGTTGTCCCGAGGAACGTCGATTCCGCAACAGCTTGGCTGGCCCACGGATCGCCCGGCGTCTCGAGGAGTGGCTCCGGCGAGGCGTCGAGGTGCGCCGAACACGGGCCATGGTGCCGCACAGCCTCTACGCGGTTCGCAACGGCGTCGGCTCCACGACTGCGATTCAGGGCAGCTCTCCATTCACTGCATCAGGACTTGGACTCACGCCCTCGGACCGTTTCGAGATGAACACGCTGTACTCCGACGAGGAGAGCGCAGCGAGCCTGATGGAGCTCTTCGAGAGCCTCTGGCACTCCGGGGAGCTGTCGCTCGAAGCCAAGGACGAGTTTTGTGCTTCTCTCCGGCAGATATCCGCGCCCGCCTCACCGCAGCTCTTCTACTTCAAGTCGCTCTTCCACCTCTTCCGCGAGGGGCTGAGCGACCTCGATGAGGACCGGATCGTTCGGCCTCGGACCGGGATTCGCGAGACGCTGGTTTGGAGAAAGCTGTACCGCTTCCAGAGAGACGGCGTCGTCGGCGCGATCGACAAGATCGAGCGCTACAACGGCTGCATCATCGCGGACAGTGTCGGGCTCGGCAAGACTTTCGAGGCGCTGGCGATCATCAAGTACTACGAGCTGCGGAACGACCGCGTGCTGGTCCTGGTGCCGAAGCGACTCCGCGAGAACTGGACCATCTACACAGTCAACGATCGGCGCAACCTGTTCGCTGCGGACCGCTTCAACTTCGACGTCCTGAACCACACGGACCTGACCCGGACCCGCGGCCATTCGGGGGAGATCAACCTCGAAACGGTCAACTGGGGGAACTACGACCTCGTCGTCATCGATGAGTCGCACAATTTCCGCAACAACCCGCCCCGGCGCGACGGGCTGACCCGGTACGGGCGGTTGATGCGCGACATCATCCGCTCGGGCGTCAAGACGAAAATCCTCATGCTCTCCGCGACTCCCGTCAACAACCGGATGAACGACCTGAAGAACCAGGTCGCCTTCATCACAGAGGGCCAGGACGAAGCGCTGAGCGAGGTCGGGATCGTCAGCATCGAGAACACCCTCCGCAAGGCCCAGACCCTGTTCAACCAGTGGCTCAAGGACGATCCTGCCGGTCGAACCACACAAGGTCTCCTCGACGCGCTCAACTTCGACTACTTCCAGCTCCTCGACCTTCTGACGATCGCGCGGTCCCGCAAGCACATCACGAAGTACTACGACGTCGAGGACGTCGGGCGGTTTCCTCAACGGGCGGTCCCGATCAATGTCAAAGCTGATATCGACACCTCCGGTCTCTTTCCCCCACTGAAGGAGGTCAATCGAGACATCCGGCGCCTCACCTTGGCGGCCTACGCCCCTCTCCGGTACGTCCTTCCGGAGAGAGTCGAGGAGTATCACCGGCGGTACGACATCGAGATGAAGGGCGGACGGTCCTTCCGCCAGATCGACCGCGAGGAGAGCCTCATCCACCTGATGCGGGTAAACCTCCTGAAGAGGATGGAGAGCTCCATCAGCTCCTTCGCTCAGACTGTCGAAAAGCTCCTCGGCAAGGTTCGCGGAATCCTCGAACGGCTCGAGTCCCACGATGCCCGGGACGTCGAGGAACTGAGTATCGAGGACGTGGACCTCGAGAGCGAGGAGTTCGAGCCGCTGCTCGTCGGCACCAAGGTCAAGGTTCTCCTCCAGGACGTCGACCGCATCCGCTGGCGGCAGGATCTCGAAGAGGACGAGGAGCTCCTGGTGGCCTTGCTACGCGAGGCCCGGCAAGTGAACCATCACCGGGACGAGAAGCTCCGGCGACTCACCGAGCTGATCGAGCGCAAGGCCACGGAGCCTGTCAACGACGGCAACCGGAAGGTCATCGTGTTTACGGCCTTTGCCGACACCGCGGAGTACCTCTACGAACATCTCGCCGGTTGGGCGCTGGACCAGTTGGGGCTCCACTCGGCGATCGTCACCGGACGATCCGGGTCCAACCAGACCACCTTGAACGGGCTGCGCCGCGACCTCTCTTCGATCCTGGGAGCCTTCTCGCCGATCTCGAAAGAGAGGGAGAAGGTGGGCGGAGACCAGGGGCCCGAGCTCGATCTCCTCATCGCGACCGACTGCATCTCGGAGGGCCAGAACCTCCAGGACTGCGACTACCTCGTCAACTACGACATCCACTGGAATCCGGTCCGCATCATTCAGAGGTTCGGGCGGATCGACCGCCTCGGCTCGCGGAACGAGACCATTCAGCTCGTGAACTTCTGGCCGAACATGGAGCTCGACGAGTACATCGACCTGGAAGCTCGTGTGTCGGGGCGAATGGTCCTCCTCGACATCTCGGCAACCGGTGAAGAGAACGTGATCGAGGCGACCGAAGAGGATCAGATGAACGACCTCGCCTATCGCCGTCGACAGTTCGAGCAACTGCAGGACCAGGTCCTGGACATCGAGGACCTCTCCGACGGGATCAGCATCACCGACCTGACCCTCAGTGATTTCCGGCTGGACCTGGCTCGCTATGCGAAGGAGCATGACGACGAGATCGCGAGCTTGCCGCTCGGTACGTACGGAGCTGTGCGCCTCGAGGACCTAGACGATGAGCTCGAGGGCCTGCAACCGGGCGTGTTCTTCTGTCTCCGGAGCGAGAATCCGGCGGTCGAGCGCGACTCGTCGTATTCGCTGACCCCCCACTACCTGGTCTTCGTTGGCGAGGACGGCGCAACCCGGCTGCACTACCACCAGACGCGCCGTTTGCTAGACGCCTTGAAGAAGATCTCGCTGGGGCGCTCCCAGCCCCAGGAAGCCGCCAACGCTGAGTTTCGGCGCAGAACCCGAGCCGGCCGTCGGATGGAAGCGATTCAGAACCTCCTGGCCCAGGCTGTCGAATCGATCACCGGGAGAACCGAAGAGCGAGGTGTCGCCAGCCTCTTCGAGCGCGGCGGCACGGTCTTGACGGCCGACACCTTCCGCGGCGTCGACGACTTCGAGGTCGTCGCCTACCTCGCGGTGCTCGGCGCCGAGGGTAACGGATGAGACCTCGGCGGATCTACGACGCTCTCGAAGTGCCGGATTCGTGCTTCCTCGGGAAGCGCGTCTTCAAGAAGCTGTTTCTCGAACACGGTGAGCTTCGTCCAGCCGACAAGAAGGTACTGTCGCGGGACGTCGGGAACGTGGTCTGGCAGTACACGCTCAAACCCGGAACCATCGCGATTCGGAGCTACGCCGACGAGAAGAGGGAGTACCTCGAGATCGCGATCCTAGAGGTCGAGCTTTCCGATCGGAAGTCGGCACAGCGGATCGGAGAGGTGGTGCACCGCTCCATTCCCTACCCTGTCGTCCTCGTGCTCGCCGACGAGGCCGGTTGCTGCCTCAGTCTGGCGGCCAAGCGGTTCAGCCGGTCCAGGGCGGGAACCGTCGTCGCGGAAGAGCAGACGTCCACGCCGTGGCTCGAAGAAGAGCATCTGAATGACGAGCAAGGGCACTTCCTCGCCTCCTTGAGCCTCCGCCAGCTTCCCCAGACTCACTTCCTGGAGCTCTATCAGGCGCTCCTACAGCGGGTGCTGACCCTGCAGGGCGCGGAGGCCGGCGGTTCGTTTCGCCTGGACCCGGGGCGCACGATCGAGCAGCAGCGGGAGGATCTGGAGCGGCTCCGGCGCCTGGAGCACGAAATGCGCGACGTCCGCTCGGCGATCCACTGCGAGAACGCGTTCGCCCGGAAGGTCGAGCTGAACACCCGTCTCAAGAAGCTCGAAGATCAGCACCGAACCCTCGTCAAGATGATCTGAACGGAGATGACCCCATGGAGAAGCTAGACCCCAACGGCGACGGCCAGTCGATGGACTTGACCAGCGAGAACGTCAACGCGCTCGAAGAGCTCTTTCCCGAAGCGTTCCGCGAAGGGAAGGTCGACTTCGACGTTCTGCGCGAGCTTCTCGGGGACGCGCTCGACGACCGGCCGGAGCGCTACGGCCTGAGCTGGAACGGGAAGAAAGAAGCCCGGCGGATCGCGCAGATGCCATCGGCTGGCACCCTCCGGCCGGCGCCGAAGGAATCGGTCGATTGGGAGAACACCCGAAACCTCTTCATCGAGGGGGACAATCTCGAGGTTCTGAAGCTTCTCCAGAAGTCCTACCACCGTCGCGTCAAGCTGATCTACATCGACCCCCCCTACAACACCGGGGGTGAGTTCATCTATCCGGATCGGTACCAGGACAACCTGGAGACCTACCTCCGATTCACCGGACAGGTGGACGACGAAGGGTTCAAGCTCTCGGCAAATGCCGAGACGACCGGGCGCTATCACACGAACTGGCTCAACATGTTGTACCCGCGCTTGAAGCTCGCACGGAATCTCTTGCGTGACGATGGTGTCATTGTCGTTTCGATTGATGACAACGAGTGCCACAACCTCCGTCATCTCCTCGATGAGATCTTTGGTCCCGAGAACTTCCTCACGGCCATTGCGTGGCAGAAGGCCTACGTTGCGAACATGACGGCGCGGCATATATCCACCACTCACGACTACCTTCTGGTATACGCACGAAGCGAGTTGTCGGCAGCGGTTGGAAGGATGCCTAGGACGAAAGAACAGATCGCAGCTTTCACCAACCCGGACGATGACCCTCGGGGCCCTTGGAAAGCTGAGAACCTCTCGGCGGGCAAATACTACTCGGCAGGTCAGTTTCTAATCCGAATCCCGACAGGCGAGGAGGTCGGACCTCCTCCTGGCCGCTACTGGCGGTGCAACGAAGAGACCTACGAGCGATGGCTCGCCGAGGGTCGGATCACCTTCGGGGCTTCCGGCACTGGCCGCCCGATGCTCAAGAAGTACCTATCAGAGGTCCGAGAGGGACTCACTCCAGAGTCTTGGTGGCCACACAGAGTCTTCGGCTCGAACAAGCAGGCGACTACTGAACTGAAGAGCCTCTTTGACGGCGCTCAGACCTTCGACACCCCAAAGCCTGTCCTGCTCATGACTTGGCTGCTCCGGCTGTTTGCTCCCGAAGGGGGACTGGTAGTGGATTTTTTCGCCGGGTCAGGGAGCCTGGGCGCCGCCACCTATCGACTCGGTGGCGAGTCGGATCAGAGCTGGAGATTCTTGATGGTTCAATTGCCTGAGCCAACGGATCTGGAATCCTACGGCACCGTCAGTGACATTACTATCGATCGACTCAAGCGAGAGGCTGCTCAGGTACGGCAGTCTAGGCAAAGCAACCTCCTCGAGGCCGGGCGGGAAGTCGACCTAGGCTTCCGAGTCTTCAAACTCGCTAGCAGCAACATCAAGCCCTGGGACGCCAGCTACGACAACGTCGAGGGCGCATTGATCGACTCGATCGAGAACATCAAGGCCGACCGGTCGGAAGACGATGTCCTTTACGAGCTTCTCCTGAAGTACGGTCTCGATCTTGCGACTCCAGTCGAAGCCCGCAAGATCCACGATAGGAAAGTCCACGTGTTGGGATCTGGCGCCCTGGTCGTCTGCCTCGCCGACCGCATCGGCCTGAAAGTGGTGGAAGGTATCGCCGCGCTGAAGGAGGAGCTCCAGCCCGAGATCATGCGGGTCGTCTTTCGCGACACGTCCTTTGAGGACGACGTTGCCAAGACCAACGCGGTGCAGATCTTGCGTCAAGCGGGTATCGACGACGTCAAGAGCCTCTGATGATGAAGTTCCAGTTCGACGCTGAGCTCGACTATCAGGGGGAGGCGATCGCCTCGGTAGCCGATGTCTTCGAGGGGCAAGAGATCTGTCGGACGAATTTCACTGTGACCCGCGGCACGGGCGGTCCGCAAAGCGTCTTGTTCGACACCGAGTTGGGCATCGGCAACCGGCTGAAGCTACTCGACGAGGACGTCCTCGCCAACGTGCGGGCGATCCAGATTCGGAACGGCCTGGCACCGAGCAAGGCACTTACGGGCCTCGACTTCACCGTGGAGATGGAGACCGGGACCGGGAAGACCTACGTCTACCTCCGCACGGCCTTCGAGCTGCATCAGCAGTACGGCTTCACCAAGTTCGTCATCGTGGTCCCTTCGATCGCGATCAAAGAGGGCGTCTACAAGTCCCTCGAGATGACCGAGTCCCACTTCAAGGGGCTCTACGACAACGTCCGGTACGACTACTTCGTCTACGACTCCCAGGACCTGAGCAAGGTGCGCAATTTCGCGACCAGCGACTGCGTCCAGTTCATGGTGATCAACATCGACGCCTTTCGGCGCAGCTTCAAGGACCCCAGCAAAGAGGACAAGGCGAACATCATCCACCGGGCCCACGACCGGATGTCGGGCTCTCGGCCGATCGAGTTCATTCAGGAAACCCACCCGATCGTGATCATCGACGAGCCCCAGAGCGTCGACACGACACCGAAGAGCCGCCAGGCAATCGCGTCCCTGAATCCGCTGTGCACTCTCCGCTACTCGGCGACCCACCGCGACAAGCACTGCCAGCTCTATCGGCTCGATGCGGTCGACGCCTACGAGCGCCGACTCGTCAAGCAGATCGAAGTGGCAGGAATCGAGGCGGAGGGGGCGCACAATCAGGCTTACGTGAAGCTGGTGAAGGTCGACAACACCAAGGGGTCAATTGCGGCGACGGTCGAGATCGATGTCGTCGAAGGGGCGAAGCGCACCGTAATGCGCAGGAAGAGGACCGTCCGCAGCGGCGATGATCTCTTCGAGCTCACGGGTGGGCGAGATGTCTACAGCGGCTACATCCTGGACGACATCTACTGCGAGAAGGGAAACGAGTACATCACCTTCACGAGTCGGCCCGAAGTCATCCTCCTCCACCAGGCCATCGGGGAGCTGAACGTCGACGAGCTCAAGCGGGTCCAGATCCGCAGAACCATCCAGGAGCACCTCGACAAGTCCTTGCGCTTGCGAAAGAGCGGCCTGAAGGTCCTGAGTCTATTCTTCATCGACAGGGTCGCGAACTACCGCGACTACGATGACGAAGGCAACCCGGTCCATGGGAAGTACGCTCGGTTCTTCGAGGAGGAGTTTCTCCAGATCGCCAAGCAGCCGAAGTACCGGCCCCTCCTCGACGGAAGGGAGCTGGAGGCACTCGCTTCCAGGATTCACGACGGGTACTTCGCGATCGACAAGAAGAAGGACTCGGCTGGCCAGGGTCGGTTCAAGGAGTCCCGCGGCGAAGGGAAGACGGCAGCGGACGGGGATGCGTACCAGCTCATCATGCGGGACAAGGAACGGCTTCTGAGCTTCGAGAGCGAGCTCGAGTTCATCTTCTCGCACTCCGCTCTGCGTGAGGGCTGGGACAACCCGAACGTCTTCCAGATCTGCACCCTGAACGAGACCACCTCGACGATCAAGAAACGCCAAGAGATCGGGCGCGGCCTCCGGCTTGCGGTCAATCAGGACGGGGAGCGGGTCTTCGGGTTCGACGTCAACACGTTGACCGTGATGGCGAACGAGTCCTACGAGGACTTCGCCCGTCAGCTCCAGAAGGAGATCGAGGAGGACACCGGGATCCGCTTCGGGGTCGTCGAAGCGCACTCGTTCGCAAACATCCCGGTCCGGCAGGCCGACGGATCACTCGGCCACTTCGGAGTCGAGCGGTCGGAAGAAGTGTTCGAGTATCTCATCGAGAAGGACTACCTGGACTCGCGCGGTCGAGTGCAAGACAGTCTGCGAGTCGCTCTGAAGGAGGGCACGCTCGAGCTACCAGAAGGCGTGGCCGAGAAAGAAGACGCCGAGATCAAGGCCTTCCTGACCAAGATCGCTGGGCACCTCAACGTCCGGGACGCCGACGAACGGACCCGCGTGAAGCTCAACAAAGCCGTCCTGCTCAGTCCGGAGTTCCAGGAGCTCTGGGACCGCATCAAGTACCGGACAACTTTCCGTGTGGACTTCGATCCGGAGGAGCTGATACAGGCCTGCGCCGACGAGATCCGCAAGTCGCTAGTGGTTGGCAAGGCGAAGTTCGTCGTGCGCAAGAGCACGGCCGAGATCGATCGCGGCGGCGTGCGGATGGACGAGGTCAGGGAAAAGGTCTATCGCTACGACGCGACCGACTTCGACCTCCCGGACATCGTTACCTACCTGCAGAACGAGACGAACCTAACCCGCCGCTCGATCGTCGAGATCCTGCGCCGAAGCGGCAAGCTGGAGCAGTTCACCTGGAACCCACAGAAGTTCATCGAGAAAGCCTCGGAGCTGATCCGGCACCAGATGCGTCTCTTCATCGTCGACGGCATCAAGTACCAGAAGATCGGCGAGACGGCAGTCTACGCCCAGGAGCTCTTCGAGGACCAGGAGCTCTACGGCTATCTCGAGAAGAACATGCTCGCCGCCGAGAAGTGCGTCTACGACCACGTCGTCTACGACTCCGAAGTCGAGCACGAGTTCGCCGAGGCATTCGAAGGCAGCGACGACGTCAAGGTCTACGCCAAGCTCCCGAGCTGGTTCAAGATCGAAACTCCCCTCGGGAGCTACAACCCGGACTGGGCGGTGGTCGTCGAGCAGAACGGTGCGCGCCGGCTCTACTTCGTGGTCGAGTCGAAGGGCAGCTTGCTCAAGGGCGACCTACGAGTTACCGAGCAAGCGAAGATCGACTGCGGGAAGCAACACTTCGCGGCGCTCGGCACCGACGCGCGGTTCGAGAAGGCGAAGAGCTTCGAGAACTTCCAAGAGTCGTGGAGGTAGGGCTGGGTTCAATGGATGTCGAGGACTTCTGGCGGCCGTTCGAAGGGGAGGCGGACTCGCTCGCGAAGGTTCAGGATTACGTTCAGCAGATCTTCGACAAGTGGTCCGTAAAGAAAAGGGTTCTGGCCTGGAGAGGCCAGAGGGACGCGAGCTGGCCTCTCCACAGCTCGCTGTACCGCCGCTTGCTTTGGACATCCAGAGCGGGCTCTCCCTCTGCCGAGCCACCGACCGAGGACGACGTTGCTGCTGCGGAACACACGATCCTCGTCGAGCTACATCGGTGGGGCCTGCACATGAGCCAGCTTGGGCGCCTGCCGGTCCTGGCCCAGCTCGCAGCGTTGCAGCACTACGGCGCGCCAACGCGGCTCATCGACGTGACCTTCAATCCGTGGATTGGTCTCTGGTTTGCGGTTCAGGACGAGTGGAAGGATGGTGAGCGGCAGCCGGACATCGACGCGAGGCTCTTCGCGATCGACGTGACCGATCGGCTCATCAACGAGGCTTCCGATCTCCGGTCCTGGGAGGACGACCTCGATCGACCTTGGCCGAAGACGCCCGGGAAGTCGGAGCGGCAAGAGGTGAAGGACACATTCGGCGGCTGGGTTACGAGGACGTTCGCCTGGAAGCCTCCGCACTTCCACCCACGGCTCGCAGCTCAGAACGGCGGGTTCATCTTCGGAGGTGTACCGCAGAAGCGGTCGGGCAGCAGTTTGCAATGGCCCAAGGACGAATCGCCACAGGCGAAGCGATGGAAGATTGCCGAAGTGCGCGACGCGACATCAGTAGCTCTTCGAGTGCACAAGCTGGGTTCCCAGAAGGGAGGGCCGTCTTCGAACGCGGTCTACACGATCCGGATCAAGAGCGGAGCGATTGAGAAGATCCGGGTGCAGCTCGAAAGCCTCTTCGGGCACCGCCACTCCACAATGTATCCAGACTTCACTGGCTTCTCGGACTTCGCTGTGCGCTCCCTTCGAAACTCACCCCCCTAGCGATCCATGACTCCTGTGACAGTGCGGTCGAACGAGAGACAGCCTCGAAGGTGGCTGTGGGTCTTCGGAGAGATCGACGGCCTCCGCTGGGTGCTCGATCACCGGCAGATGGCGTTCCGAACCCACCAGGCACGACGTGCGGGCCGGATTCGAGAACGCGATACAGCGGTCCTCTACGTCACCCGCGGGGCCTTCCACAATCCGACGCGCGATCGGGCCCGGCTGGCCGGCTTGGCAGAGGTGATCGGACCACCGGAACAGGGTCAGTCGGTGGAGATCATTGACCGGGAGTTTCAACTCCTCGTTCCGATTCAGGTGACGATCCTACTTCCCGAGCGGGAGGGTCCGGAGGTCGCGCCGGTGGCCGGCCGCCTAGACCGCGTCAAGCGTCCAGAGGTCTGGGGACACTACTTCCGAAACAGCCCCATCGAGATGACGGAGCACGACTGGACGCTCCTTCGCGGCTTGATCGAAGAGTGGAGGACCGAACAGTGAGCCTCGCCGCGCCCTTTTCAATTCGGATCTTCCTGCCGAGTGGGGATCCAGAAGGGCTCCGCCTGGTCGAGAAGTCCAACTGGACGGGACTGGGCCTGACCTTTCCGCGATCGAAGTTCTCGGAGGCCAGGAAGAGGTCGGAGCTCGATCAAACCGGGATCTACGTTCTGGTGGGACCTCGCGAGGGAGGGGAGCTCCCGACGGTCTACATAGGAGAGGGCGATGTCGTTCGGCGGCGTCTCGAGAAGCACTACGGCAAGAAGGACTTCTGGACGCGAGCCGTCGTCTTCGTCTCGAAGGACGGCTATCTGAACAAAGCGCACGTGAGCTTTCTGGAGTCCCGACTGCTCGCTCGGGCGCAGCAGGCGAAGCGGTGCAAGCTCGACAACGCGACCGGCTCGCAGCCACCGAGCCTTTCGGAGGCGGACCAGGCGGATGCCGAGGGCTTCCTCGCCGACATGCTGAGCATCTTCCCGGTGCTGGGAGTCAACGTATTCGACATGCCCCGCAAGGCGAAACCCCACGACGCAAGCCGATTGACTCTTCGCGCCAAGGGTGTCGTCGCCCGAGGCTACGAGTCCGAAGAGGGGTTCGTGGTCCTCGAAGGCTCCGAGATCGTCACGAGCGAAGTGAAATCGATCCATCAGTACCTCTCCGACATGCGGAAGGAGCTGGCTGAGGAAGGAGTCATCACCACAGACGGCCAGCCATGGAAGCTTGCCCAGGACTATCCGTTCAACTCCCCGTCGACGGCCGCGGGGGTGGTTCTCGGGAGATCGGCCAACGGGCGAAAGGAGTGGAAGGACGCGGCGGGACGGACGTTGAGGCAGATCCAGGAGGAGGAGGCGAGCTGACCATCGGCGCGCTAGCGGGGCTCCATGCCGACCCGACCACGGACCCTTTGATCGAGTCGCAGGAATCGAGAAGCTAGAACGGAGCCGAGTCTCTGAGCCGCGACAGCCGCTTCGCGAGGTCGGCTGCAGATACCGGTCGTTGGCCGGGATCCAGGCTGAGGGCAGCGTCGAAGAACTCTCGCAGCTGTGTGCTGCAGCCGGGCTTGCACGCTTGGATGGGGCGTGGCGGCTTCGTCTTGATTCGATTGACTAGGGTGAGTCGATCCTTCGCCTCGAATGGCCGGCGCCCGGTCAGCGTCTCGTAGAAGACCACTGCGAGTGCCCAGAGGTCGAAAGAGGTGCTCGCCCTTTCGCGCTTGAGTGCTTCCGGCGACAGGTACGCCGGCGTTCCCACCACCGAATGGCCCGGCACACCCGACATGGTCACTTCGTCCTCCAGCTTCGCGAGCCCGAAGTCGAGGAGCTTGAGCTCCCCCTGCCGCGTGAAGCCGATGTTCCGCGGCTTGATGTCTCGATGCAGGATGCCAGCGGTGTGGAGACACTGCACCGCCTCGGTGACCTCGAGCATGACCTCGATGGCAACGTCGAGCGGAAGTGGGATCTTGTCGGCCAGGGTTCCGCCATCGACGTACTGCATGACGATCATCGGCGTTCCGCAGAAGACCTCGAAGCCATACACGGCAGCCAGGTGACGGTGCGAGACTGCGGCAAGGGCCTGGGCTTCGCGCCGTAGGCGAGCCACGTCTTGCGGAGAAGTGACGCCTGGGAGCGTCTTGACGGCAACCCGCCGACCGAGCGAGAGGTCGATCGCCTCGTAGACGACACCGATTCCGCCCTTCCCGGCCCGCCTCTCGAACTGCAGCCGACCCGGGATGACCTTCGGCACCACCGAGCGCTTCAGCTGCTCACCACACCGGCTGCAGTAGCAGTGCTCGTCGGAGTAGACGCGGCCGCAGCCGCACTCCTTCCCGAACGAGACCTCGCTGAGCCGCTTCTGGCTGAACGTCCGGTAGGCGGCCTGTTCCTCGGCCACCTCGGAAGCCACGGCTTCCGCCATTCGCACTAGGGCCTGCGCAACCCGAGCCGGCCGGATCCCGTCCCCCAGGCAGCGGTCCACGGCTCGACGTAAGTGCCGGTTGGCCTGGACCGCTCCGGTCTGTTCTTCGGTCGTGTCTCCGGTTGGCGCCATACCCCTCCTGCGGATCAGAAACGAGCCCGATGGACTCTTAACAGAACATCGCGTATGGTAAGAGTCCTCGCAGGAGAAGTCTATGCCTCGAAGCCCATCAAGTCGCCTCACTCCGCTCGAAGTCCAGAAAATCCTGGCGGCAGCGCGCTCGGCGCGCCACGGCGTCCGTGACTACGCCATGTTGCTGACCCTGTACCACCACGGTCTACGCGTCAGCGAGCTGTGTCGCTTGACCCAGGCGGACCTCGACCTCGAGGGCCGTCAGATCTGGATCGAGCGGCTGAAGGGCGGCCGGCCCGGCGCTCACCCGGTTCCCGAGAACGAGGCGGAGGCCCTGACGGCCTACCTCGAGGAACGCCGGGCCGAGGAAAGCCTCGACCTCCCCGCACTCTTCCTCAACGAGAGAGGGTCGCCCCTGTCCCGCAACGCGGTCTATTACCTGATTCGCCGCGCCGGCGAGAACGCGGAAATCGGGCGCCCCCTCTACCCGCACCTCTTCCGCCACGCGGCAGGGTACAAGCTAGCCAGCGATGGTCACGACGTGCGGCTGATCCAGGAGTACCTCGGCCTTCGCTCCGCTCGCAGCGCCCTCCGGTTCGTCACGCCTCCGGGCGACGGTTCCGGAGAGGACCGCTTCGCGGGGCTCTGGACGGAGACTTGAATTCCATGCCTACAAAGCCCCTCAACCCGCTGCAGCTCGCCGTGACGCTGCACTGGGAGCCGGAAGACCCGGCACCGACCGCGAGCTCGCCCGAGGCGAAGCGGATCCTCGACTACTGGCTCCATCAGATCGAGCACTTCGATCCGATCTTCGCTCCGGAGTACCTGGAGGCGCCGGCGCTCTTGGCCGAGCTCCTGATCGAGGAGCGAAGCCACGACGATCGGAAGGCCCGGATTTCGGGCGATCAACGCTTCCACCATTGGGGCCTCTGCCAGCATCTCCTTGCGGAGGCGCAGCGGGCGGTGGCGAGCAGCGCGCTCCTCTCGCGGGAGCTGACGGAGCTGGCGGTTCTCGTTGCAATGAGGCTGGATCCGGGGCACTATCATCTGAGCTGGACCGAGGACCTGCGCAGCAAGGCCTGGTGCCTCAACGCGGACGCCAACCGGCGTCTGAACCAGACGGACGCGTCGCTCGACGCGCTGGAGAAGGCCAAGGTGCACTCGAAGGCGGGAACCGGCAGCGCGGAGCTGGCAGCGAGGATCGACAAGACCGAGATGAGCTTGAAGTGGAGACTCGAAGACGGGGTGCCGCACGGCTGCAAGGCCGAGCACGGCGGGTACGGCTCGTCGATGGCATGGGATGATCCCTCCTCTCATTCGAGAATCCTCTGAGGAGAAGCCGCAACGGATGACCGCGAAGACGCCCAAGACGAAGACGCCGCAGAAGGGCCTCTCGCCCTCGGAGTGGCGGGTCATGCAGGCGTGCTGGCGGCTCAAGCGGTCGACGATCCGAGAGATCCTCTTCCAGATCTCCGAGCACGCCCCGGCAATGACCTACACCACGGTCCACATGCTGCTGACCCGGATCGTCGAGAAGGGCTACCTCGAGCTGGAGCAGGACCGGGGCAACAACTACTACACCCCGGCGGTCGATCGCGACACGATCGTCCGCGCCGCGGCCGAGGACTTCGTTGACAATATCCTCGCCCGGGAGCCGGCCAACCTCGAGATCCTCGAGGAAGTCCTCGAAGACCGCAAGGCCGCGATTCCCGCCGAGAAGAAGCCGAACTGACGGACGCCGAGCGATTGGGGTTGAAGAGGCGCGCCACGATCTCTACAATTGTTGACATCGTGCGAGACGGCCCCGTTCAGACCCACACCCAGCGCCAATGAAGACAGCGAAGAGGGTCGTGGAGCGGGGTCGTCCGCCGACTTATCAACAGATGTTGACTCCAATGCACCGATCTCGACACAACGTGCTCTCCGACCAGAGGCCTGCCTCGAAATGATGTCTCTCGAAGAGTGCCGCGAGATCCTCGGCGACAAGGCGATCGAGCTCACCGACGACGAGGTCGTCGAGATCCGTGACCACTTCTACTGGCTCGCGGACGTCTGCATCGACATGGCCAGCGAGGAGCTCCAGCTGGCAAATGGCAAGGGTGCCGACGAGATCCCACTTCGGCTACTCTAGGGAGGCCTCATGTACGCCGTCATCTACTGCCGCGTCTCGTCGAAGGAGCAGGTCGACAACTTCAGCCTGCCGACTCAGGAAGCCGCGTGCAAGGAGTTCTGCGAGCGGCACGACTGGAAGGTCGATCGGGTGTTCGTCGAGCGCGGCGAGTCGGCGAAGACTGCGGACCGCACGGAGTTCCAGCGGCTCCTCGAGTACTGCCGAGCGAACAAGAGCTTGATCGACTACGTCGTCGTCTACAACCTCTCCCGCTTCGCTCGCAACCAGTACGACCACCACGTGGTCCGTTCGCTCCTCCACAGCCTGGGGATCACGCTGCGGTCGGTGACCGAGCCGATCGACGACGGAGTGACCGGCCAGCTCATGGAGGGCATCATGGCGGCCTTCCACGAGTTCGACAACGCGCTGCGCCGCGAGAGGGCCATCGCTGGGATGAGGGCCGCGGTCGAGGCGGGCAAGTGGTGCTGGGGACCTCCGACCGGATACGACATGGTCGATGGCGTGCTCACGCCCAACGACGATGCCGCGAAGGTCCGCCGCGCATTCGAGCTTGTCGCCGGCGGCTATTCGATCGCCGACGCCTACCGCGAAGCGAGAGACATGGGGCTGGAGATGAACCGCTCCGGCTTCTACGGCATGCTGCGGCGGTCGGCCTACGCCGGTTGGGTGGAGTCGAAGAGCCAGGGGATCAAGGCGCCCGGCACGCACGAGCCGATCGTCGACCAGGGCGTCTTCGACCGGGTGCAGCTGAAGCTGTCGGGCGAGGCGACTGTCTACCAACTCGACAATCCCGACTTCCCGCTCCGGCGTTTCGTCCGCTGCGGGAACTGCGATCGCGTCTACACGGCCGGCTGGTCGAAAGGAAGAAACAAGCGCTACGGCTACTACCGCTGCGTGAAGTGCTCGAGGACCTCGGTGCGGGGGGCGGTGCTCGAGGAGCAGTTCGCCGAGCTGCTGCTACGGGTCCAGCCCAGCCCCGAGTACCTCGCGATGTTCCGGCGTGCCGTGACGGACCGTTTGAACCAGCGGGAGAGGGAGGCTCGGGAGATCGCCAGGAAGGGCCGAGCTCGCGTCGAAGAGATCGACCAGCGGCGGGAGCGACTGGTCGAGGCGTACGTCTACGACCGAGCGATCGACCGGCAGGTCTACGAGTCGCAGCTCGACAAGCTCAACGAGCAGTTGGCTTTGGCGAGACTCCGCGCGGTCGATGCCGAGATCGAGCAGATCGACGCCGAGGGCATCATGCGCTTCGCGGAGCACCTGGCCACCAACGCGGCCCGGCTCTGGGTCGAGTTCAACCCGCGCCAGAAGCAGCGCTTCCAGCGGTTCATATTCCCCGACGGCGTGCGCTACCGCGACGGGGAGTTTTTGAACCCGCGCACGTCCCTCCTATTCAACGAGATAGAAGAGGACGGCGACAAGGCTGTAGGAGTTGGTCGGCGCGAGAGGATTTGAACCTCCGACCCCCTGAACCCCATTCAGGTGCGCTACCAGGCTGCGCCACGCGCCGACGAAGCGGGATCCTACCCGAACCGTCGTCTCGCGTCAGCAAGGGGGTGGGGCTTTGATCTTCCGGCGAGGTAGGGACGCCGAGGGACTCTGTACCAAAGGGAGCCGGCCTCGACTCGCGGCTTCGCGGCCTCGGCGCGAGAGGATTCTCTTTTTCCGAAGATCCTCCGACCCCCTGAACCCCATTCAGGTGCGCTACCAGGCTGCGCCACGCGCCGACGAAGCGGGATCCTACCCGAACCGTCGTCTCGCGTCAGCAAGGGGGTGGGGCTTTGATCTTCCGGCGAGGTAGGGACGCCGAGGGACTCTGTACCAAAGGGAGCCGGCCTCGACTCGCGGCTTCGCGGTCTTGGCGCGAGAGGATTCTCTTTTTCCGAAGATCCTCCGACCTCCTGAACCCCATCGAGGAGATGAGATCGACTCAGCCGGGCAGCCGCTCCAGGAGCTCCCGAGCCTCGGAGAGTAGGCCGCCCAGGTCGCGTTCTACCTCTCTTAGAACGTTCTGGCCAGGAGATCCGGTAGTGGCGGCCTTCTGCTTCGCCTTCTTCTTGACGCTCGCTTTGCTGGCCCGGCCGTTGCCGGCTTTCTTGGCCTTGCGTGAGGTTCTGGCTTTGGCGCCCGGCGGCTCTCGAGAAGCCTCTTTCTCCTTTGGCGAGGCCGCCGGCTTCGCCGATGGCGTGGTGCCACCGGCGATTTCGGCGTCCAACTTCTTCTTGGCGCCGACGATGGTGTAACCCTCGTCGTAGAGCAGTTCGCGAACGCGTCGCAGCCACTGCATCTCCTCGCCACTGTAGGTCCTCTGGGTGCCCTTGGGGGGTTGATTCTCGCGTAGAAAGTTGAATTCGCTCTCCCAGTAGCGCAGCACGTAGGGCTGCACGTCGAGGTCGCGGCACGCTTCTCCGAGTTTCAAGGCCTTGGACATAGAACCGCCTCAGCTATTCATGAGAGGAAAGGGCGTTGGCCCGGTCAACGGTTGTCGAAGTTGAAGCCAAAGCCCGGCACGGTCGGCAGGACGCCGCGCACGTACTGGACGACCCAGAGGTCGACGTTGGCAATGTGGCTTCTGGGTACGAAAACGACATCCTGCGGATAGAGGTACACCATCTGCGATGGTTCGCCTGACTGCATGGCCTTCATGTCGATGGCGTAACCCTGATGCTCTCCCTCTTCATTCTCGCGAATGAGCACGACCTGCCGCTGACGAGCGGTAGGCGTAAAGCCTCCGGCCTCTTGAATGGCCTGCAGGAGATTGACCCTGCCATGGATCTCGTAGGCGCCCTGGGAGCCGACCTCGCCGCCGACGAAGTAGCGCTCTGGGGCGTACTCCTGGACGATCACGCTGACTTGCGGTGAGGCCAGCTCACCGGTGTAGCGCTTGATGAGCTCCTCCTCGAGATCACCCGGCGTCTTTCCACCCGCTTCGATCTGGCCGACGAAGGGCAAGGAGATGCGACCGTCTGGACGCACGGGCTGCTCTTCGTCGAGCTCTGGGTTGTTGTAGAACTTGATCGACAACTCGTCGCCGGCCTGGAGCCGGTAGGTCGTCTTCTCGGGCGGCGGTGGGGGAAGCTCCAGGATGTTCTCGAGCTCGGGAGCGTTGACGGGAGTGGTGACGGAACAGGCGGAAAGCAGACCGGCAAGGAAGGACAGTAGAAGAAGCATCGGGAGTCCTGAACGGACTCGAAGAGAAAACATGTGAGGGCCTCCTGCCCGGTCGCCGCTGGCGGTCAGGCACCTGCCAGAAAGGCTAAGGTGAAACCGAGAGCGCGGAGCCGGAAAAGAATTCGTGGGTTGCGCGTATCCTCCTGTGAGGGTTGCTCATCCACGGGTTTAGATACTTATGACTCTATCTCAACCCGGGGCCGATCGGGGCCGACACCAGGCATCTCGACGACCCGCCGCCACAAGCTCGAGACTGACTTGACTGAATAGCCGTGTTTTCCTCCGATTCACCCACCCCGCACGTCGCCGTTGTCTACGGAACGCGCCCTGAAGCGGTCAAGCTCGCCTCAACGATCGAGTGCCTGCGCGCCGCTTCGGTGCAGACGACTGTGATCTCGAGCGGTCAACATCGCGAGCTGCTCGCGCCGATCGAGACGTTCTTTGACCTCGCCCCTCGCGTTCGGTTGGACGTGATGCGCGCGAAGCAGCCCCTCAACGCGCTGCTCGCTCGGCTGTTGACCGCCCTCGACGGAGCATTCGCCGAGGTGTGCCCGGACTGGGTTGTGGTCCAGGGTGATACCACGACCGCGCTCGCCGCCGCGATGGCCGCCTTCCAACGTCAAGTCGCGGTTGCCCATGTCGAGGCCGGGTTGCGCAGTGGTGATCTTTCGAATCCCTTTCCCGAAGAAGCCAACCGGCGACTGATCGCACCGCTGGCGCACCTCCACTTTGCACCCACCGAACGCAACCGCCAGGCTCTCGAGGCCGAAGGCATCGCACCGGATCACATCCTGATCACCGGTAACCCGGTGGTCGATGCTCTGTTCTATGCAGTGGAGAGGATCGATCAGGAGCCCGCGCCCGGTCGGCGGTGGTTGCACGATGGAAGCGACGGGCAGGCGGTGGAGAACCGAGAACCCATCGTCCTCTTGACGCTTCATCGGCGCGAACTGACCTCCGGGCACTTCGACGCACTGCTCGAAGGGTTGGCGCGAGTGGCGGGGGAGTGGCCCGACCAGCCCTTCGTCTTTCCGGTGCATCCGTCGCCCGCAGTGCGCGAGCCGGTCGAGGAGGTCCTCGGGTGCGTGCCCAACGTCGAGCTTTTAGAACCTCTGTCGTACCCGGAAATGGTCGCGGCAATGCGGCAGGCGCGTCTCATCGTGACCGACAGCGGCGGCATCCAGGAAGAAGCGCCCACGTTCGGCACGCCGGTCCTGGTTCTTCGCACCACCACCGAGCGCCAGGAAGCGCTCGACGAGGGCATGGCAAGGCTGGTCGGCACCGACCCGGCGATCGTCCAGCGAGAGCTGTCCGTGACTCTCGAAGGTCAGAGGTCGGGCTCCGCCCCAGCCCGGACTCCCTTTCCGTCGCCGAACCCCTTTGGTGACGGAAAGGCTGGCGAGCGCATCGTCAAGGCGCTCCTCGACTGGCCCCGGTCGACTTGAAGGCCCTGAGATACGACCAGCCCTCCACTTGTTTCGAAGCCGCCAGAACGGATAAAATCGCCAGTATCAGGTGACAGTTGTCGCCCGGACTTCGAGTTTCCCCCCTCAAGGGAACCGTTCGTGGCAGGATGTGACGCTTGGGCGCTTCAGGCTGAATCGCCTGTGCTCCCAACACTTACACGCGAGCGCATGGCCGCGGAGTTCTGGTCCTCGCCAACAGCGGGGAATGGGGGATCGAAAATGCTTGGCCCATATTCACACATGCTTCTAGAGCGATTGTCTCCAAAAGGCTAGACAAGGTGCTCCAGGAAAAAAAGTTTCCGCTCCGGGAAGTCCTCGAGGCCGTCTCGCGTCGTCGTCGATGGGTCCTGGCGATTGCGGGAACCGGTACGCTCCTGGCCCTCGCGACGATGGTTGGCGAGCCGCTCTTGTACTCAGCGAGCGCCACCCTGGCGATCGACCCTGGGCGTGGCCGGGTCACCGTCTCGCCCGAACTCGGGCCAGCCGTCCAATCCACGGATCGCGTCTCGCTCGAGGAAGTCAACCAACACGTCCACCGCCTACGCAGCCGCGAGTTGATGCGCCAGCTCGTGGAACAGTACGGCGGTCTCGACGACATCCAGGCCAAGCCGTCACTGTCGCCCTTCGCGATGTTCAATCGCCTGCGCGACGCGATCAGCCCGGTTATCGCACCCGATCCAGCCACAGCCCGCGCCGAGGTCATGGGTCGCCTTCTGACCGTCGAATCGATCAACCGCGCGAATCTGATCGGCACAACGTTCACCTCCGAAGACCCGCAGGAAGCGGTCGCGATCCTCGGGCAACTGATCGAGCTCTATCTCCAGAACAGTCTCGAACTCGACCGCGACAGTCAGGCGATGGACTTTCTCGGTCGACAACGACTGGTTCAAGAGGAGCGTCTGAGGAGCGCCCGCGAACGTCTCGACACCTATCTCGCCACCCGCGGCCTGGAGGAGAAGAGCGGCGACCTGCGGGCCCACACCATCGAGATCAACGACCTCGAGTCTTCACGCGCCAAGGCGGCGGCGACTCTGGCTGGCCTCGATGCGCGGACAGAGTTCCTCGCACGCGAGATCGCCAAGCTCGAACCGCATGTCGAGGTGAGCGAGGTCGATGCCGAAAGCGAAGGGCTGCGCACGTTGCGAGCGCACCTGGTCGAGCTCGAGATCGAGAAGGCTGATCTCTTGACCCGCTATGCGCCGGGAAGCTCGGTCATCCGGAGCAAAGAGCAGCAGATCGCTGAGATCGAACGTCAGATGGAGCGCGCCCGCCTGACTCCAACCCGCAACGAGAAAGTCTCCAATCCGACCTACCGCGCGCTCGAGACCCAGATTCTGGAAACCCAGGCCGAGCGCGCCGGGTTGCGCGCCAACGTCGCTTCCCTCGACTTTCAGATCGACGCCCGTCGCAACGACCTGGCGCGACTCACCGCCGCAGCCCCTGACCTCGCCCGTCTCCAAAGCGAGCTCGACTCGGCACAGGCTGCGTGGCAGAACTACCTGCGCAAGGAAGAAGACACCCGCTTCGCGATGGACATGGACCGCTCGAACATTCTCAGCATCCATGTCGTTGACCCGCCGCGAGTCGACGCCGAACCGATCGCCCGACGGCGTCTCCTGCGCCTGGCAATCGCGGCCTTGGTGTGGCTGGCAATCGGGCTGGTGGCCGGCTACCTGCGCGACCGTCTCGATCCTCATGTCAAGAGCTCTCACGAGATCGAGCGTCTCACCGGAGCTCCAGTGATCGCGGAGATCGCCTGATCATGTCCACCATCTTCGATCCGGATCGCTTCCTCCGCCACTTCTTTCTCACGGCCGAGCCCTTCGCCCTCACTCCAGACCCTGAGTTTCTCTTCCTGAGTGAAGGCCACGCCGACGCGCTCGCGGCGATCGAGCTCGGGGTGATGGAGAAGCGCGGTCTAATCACTCTCACCGGCGAAGTCGGGACCGGCAAGACGACACTCGCCCACGCCGTGGTCGCCGAGTGGCGTGATCACCTGAACACCGCGTACCTCAACCGCGGCACGTTCAGCTTCAGTGACATCTTGCGCAAGGCCCTTCATCAGTTCGGCTTGCCTTCCGACGGTGATACCGCCGACTGTCTCGACCGCCTCGGGGTGTTTCTCGAAGAACAGGCCGAGCGCGGCAAGATCGTCGTTCTGTTGATCGACGAAGCGCAGAACCTACCGGCCGAGACCTTCGAGCAACTTCGCCTGCTGCTCAACTTCGAAACCGCCAAGCAGAAACTCCTACAGATGGTGCTCATCGGCCAACCTGAGCTCGATGAGCGGCTGCGCACTCCCGAGCTCCGTCACATTGAAGGTAGGGTCGCGGTCAGGAGTCGCCTCCGCCCGCTCACCGACGGCGAGTGCCGGGCCTATATCGACCACCGCCTGTCTGTCGCGGGCGGCGACCGCAGCCTTTTCGACGTCCGCGCGGTCGACGACCTGATCGCAGCCTGCGGTGGCATTCCGCGGCGGTTGAACGTCTTCTGTCACAACGCCCTCTTGTTCGCCTACGGCCGTTCGATCACCAGCGTCGACCGCGCCTGTGCCCAGGAGGCGATCCGGCGCGGCAGGCTCGATGGGCCGGCCGAGGTCGACGCTGGCAGCATCCGCGGCCTGGTGCCTTTCCTGCGAACCTTCCTCCCCGGAGGCGAACGGCAGATGATGGCCGCGGTCCTTGCCGCAGCAATCATTGGCGCGCTCCTCGCGTCTACCTGGCTCAGGGGTGGAGGCGCGTCAACGAATGCGACCTCAGCAACTGAAGTGGGAACAGAGATCCCGAGCAACAGCGAGACAGAGGGGCGTTCGGAGGCCGGAGCGAACACTGCCGAGTCCTCCGAAACCGGCGCTCGACCCGCGACGACGGAACCCGGGCCCTCCCAGGCAGCCGGCCCAAGTACAGTGCGGGAACGGTTCAACCAGCAGCTGCGCACTCACACCCTGAAACGGGGAGAGTCTCTATCCGGGCTCATCCTTTCTCTCTATGGGCGCTACGACAACGAGTTGTTGGCTGAGTTCGCTCGCATCAATCCCGATCTCGGAGACCTCGACTTGATTCCTGAAGGCACAGCAATTCGGCTACCCGAGTCGGCGCCGGCAGACGCCGAGACGAGACGATGAGTTACGCAGACGTCATCCGTCGGCAGACGCGAGCCGACAAGAAGTCCGACGAGCATTCGGCGCCGTCTCCTTCGGCCGGTACGCGCGAGACCGTCCCCATCATCACCCCCGCCGCTCCCCCCGAGCACATTCCGCGCGGCAACGGCAGGCGGGCTCGGGACAACCGAATCGCGCGCGACGAGAGTCACGAGACCCCCACTCCGCGGAGTATCGTGGGTCGCATCGAGCCGCGCGCCTCGAGACTCAGGGTTCGTTCGGTGGGCCGCTCGGGGCTACTTCATCAGCTGCGCGCGCTTGCGATTCCGGTCGGTGGCGTGCCAACCGTAGTGATTGCCTCGGTTTCCGGTCGCGAAGACTACGCCGGCCTGCTGCGCGCGCTCAAGAAGCACGTCGACACCGAATGCACTCCGCTGGCCATGGTCGAGCTCGCTGTCGAACGAAGCGAGTGGCGACTGATCGAGCCCGGCCTCGAGGGCCGCCAGGTTCTCGGCACCTTCGACCGGAACCCGCACGGCGCAGAAGGCTATGGAGTTTCATGGAACCAGACGGCGCTCGGCGACCGCGACCTGGTGCTGGTGCTCGCGCCACCCCTGGCGCAATCGGTCGACGGTGCGCTGCTTGGTCGCGATCTCGGTGGTGCGGTCCTGGTTGGGGAGGTTGACCGCACCTCGCGCCATGAGCTTCGCAAGGCTTCACAACAGTTGGTCACGGCAGACTGCCCACTGCTCGGCGTGGTGCTGCTCGGCGCCAAGCGCTGGCTGCCAGAGTGGCTCGAGCGCCTGCTCGACAACCTCGAGCGCTAGTCCAGAAGGGCGATGTTCCTTGCAACCACCTGAGACTCAGCCCGGTCGTCGCTGGCTGGGGCTCCCCGCTGCGAGGCGGCGGTGGAGTGGGAGCCGCCGCCCGTGCTGCTTGCGGAGCACCGATGGGTGAAGTCCAGGGGGGCGTTCCCGGCACTCGCCGGAGCGTGGGGAATCGGATTCATCACCACACACTCTCCGGCCCGCAACAGGTACGGCGGGCTGGGCGTTCGCGCTTTCTCGTTCGCGCCGTGTCACTGGCCGCGCAGGCGACCCGGCTGCCGGCCCTGGTACGCGCCCGGCGGCGACGTGGTGCTGGGCGCCTGCACATCCTCGCCTACCACGACGTATCACGCGGCGGCAGATTTGAAGGCCAGGTGGGCCTCCTCAACTTCCGCAGTCAGCTGCGCGGCCTGGCAGAGAACTACCGCTTCGTCGACCTGGTGGCCGGCGCCGGTGACCTGGCCGGTGGCACCCCCGCTCATCGCGGCAGGGAGGCGGTCACCCTGACGTTCGACGATGGCTACCGGGGCAACCATGCTCTGGCCTGGCCGGAGATCGAAGCTTGCGACGGCACCGCAACGTTCTTTCTCACCACCGGGTTTCTCGACGGCGCTCCCCTATGGTTCGACACAGTCCGGCGCGCCCTGAGAGGGTGGGCGTCGGCAGATCCGGCCGCCCAGTCACGCATCAGTCAAGCCTTCAGGGCGGCGCTCGGAGAGGTCGACCGGCCTGCTTGGGGCACAGAAGCTGTGCTCGAACAGTTGAAGCGACTGGCGCCCGCGATCCGTCAGCAGCTGGCGACAGACCTCGCCTCCCATGTCGACCATGTGGCGGCGGCCGAGCCGATGACCTGGGCCGAGGCAGGTGACTTGAAAGCCCGCGGTGCCGCCCTCGGCGCCCACACCGTGACCCATCCCATCCTCGCCCAACTCGGCGACAGCGAGCAGCGTCGCGAGATCGCGGGTGCAGCGGAACGCATCGAAGAACAGCTCGGCGTCCGGGTGCGCAGCTTTGCCTATCCCAACGGCACCCGCCTCGACCTTTCTGAGTCCACCGTCGGGATCGTACGAGAGCTCGGCTTCGACGCTGCCTGCACCATGGTCCGAGGGTCCAACCGGGCCCACGCCGATCCTCTTCGCCTGCGACGCATTGGGGTTGGCGATGAGCCCTGGTACGTTCTCGACACACGCATGGCGGGTCTCTTCGACCAGGAGGTACGCGATCGCCTGGGCGGTACCAGGGCGTGGCGACAATGAGCGAGATACCACCCGCTCCAGCCGAGTCCGAGCACCCGACCGAGCACATCCTCACCGTTGCTCTCGAGGACTGGTTTCAGACTGCTCCGCTCCTTGGGCGCGTCCAGCTGGACCACTGGGGGCGCCTGGAACGCCGGATCGAGGCGTGCACCGAGAAGACGCTCGACTTGCTCGACGAAACCTCGTCGAGAGCCACCTTCTTCGTGCTCGGCTGGGTCGCCGAGGAAATGCCCGAGCTGCTCGCCCGGGTCGTTTGTCGTGGGCACGAGATCGCCACCAAGGGCTACTACCAACGCAACCTCGCTCGCATGTCGCCGGGCCTTCTCGAGGACGATCTCGCCAGGACGCGCGAAGTCGTCGAGAAGGCCACCGGGCAGAGGCTCCTGGGCTTCCGGGTCGCACACGGGTGGCTGCGTTGGGCACCGCCCTGGCTTCTCGGGATGCTCGCACGCTCGGGCTTCGCCTATGACTCGAGCGTGCGACCCTCCATCTGGAGCCGCTCACGGCGCGCCCGGATTACCCGTCACCGAACCGGTGACGGTGAGATCTCCGAGTTGCCGATCGCCAGTCAGACACTCCTGGGCCTGCGCGTGCCGATTGGCGGCGGCAACTTTCAGCGCCAGCCACCGCGATGGCTCGTCGACCGCTTGATCGCCCGGCGTCTCGCCGTTCCCGAGCCAGGCGTTTTCTACCTGCACGTCTGGGACCTCGACCCCGAGCTGCCCCGGGTCTCAGGGCTACCGCCGCTACAGAGCCTCCGGCAGTACCGCAATCTCGACCGGATGCCGATATTGCTGCGCGAGGTTCTCGAGCGCGCGCGTTTCACGACCGCGGCAACCGCGCTCGGGTATCAGAAGATTCTCGACTTACCCCCAGTGGCGGCCACCCGCGGCGGAGGGCTTGCACCGTCGGTTGTGAGTGGAGACCCTGGCCAACGCCAGCAGGCCGAGGGGGCTACAGCCGCCAACGCACCGATCCCGATTTCGTTGGTCGTGCCGTGCTTCAACGAGGCGCGCGGGTTGGACTTTCTACGCAACACCCTCGAAAGCGTTCGCCACAGTGTCGAGGGTCGGTTTACGATCCACCCGATTCTCGTCGACGATTGCAGTCTCGACGACACCGCGAAACGCCTCGAAGAGCTCTTTGGCGACTGGCCCGGCGGCGCCGTTGTCTTGCGGCACGAGAAGAATCTCGGAGTCGCTGCGGCCATACGGACCGGGATCCTGGCGGCTACGACCGACCTCGTCGCATCCATCGATGCCGATTGCACCTACGACCCGCATCAACTACCCAACCTGCTCGAGATCGCGATCGCCGGCCATCCGCAACCTGCCCTGGTGACCGCTTCGCCGTACCATCCGCAAGGCTCAGTAGACAACGTTGCGCGCGGCCGGCTGGCGCTGTCACGAACTCTGTCGCGCTTCTACCGCGCCGCTACCGGCCGCAACCTCAGCACCTGGACGAGCTGCTTCAGGGTCTACCGCCGACCGGCGATGGCACGGATCGAGGTCGAGGACGGGGGGTTCTTGGGAGTCGCCGAGATGTTGATCCGCGTCGTCATGGCGGGACTACCGGTCGCCGAGTGCCCGGCACGTCTCGAGTCGAGAATCCTCGGCGAGTCCAAGATGAGGGTGCTACGCATCGGCGCTGGCCACCTGCGGCTGCTCGCACGGATTCTCCTCGGTCGCCTGGCGCCGGATCAACAGGTTGCAGCGGTCACCAACACCGGAACCCAGCCAGCGGTCACCGGAGCAGCGGGAGCCTCACCCACGGCCGGCCCGACCGACAGGCCATAGTCGTCTAGCTGGTCGGCCGTCGCTCGGCGAGAGTCGGCTCAGAGCTCCAGCTCTCGGCGCGGCGCGCCATGGGCTCGGGAGCGAAGTGTTCCGAGAAGAGGTCCAAGAGCTCGCCAACCAGCGCCAGCTTCGCATCGCGGTCGAGATGCATTCCGGGGAAGAAGGACAACTCGGGAGCTTCGTCGGGGCCGAGAAAGTCGAGTGGATGGAGTAGGAAAGAAGGCTCCACCCGCAACAGGCGGCAGAGGCGTAGGGCACCGCGGAAGTACAGAAACGGCGCCGCGCTACCGAACCTGCGAAGCCAGATCAGGTAGCTGAGGTGAATCGGCGTCCGTAAGAGGGGATAGGTGGTCACCGGCAGTTCGATGAGATCCAGACGACCCGCGCTGGCCTCTGCTGGCTCCTCGAGCTTCCAGCGGTAGGGGCGATTGGGCCTTCTACCGTCGCTCCAACGCCCGAAGAGCCGCGCGCGTTGTTCGCGCTCCGGACCCTCGAGGTTGGAGCTCGCCAGGTAGTAGCGCCGTGCGAGCGGGCCGATCCAGGTCGGCAGCGTCGAGGCGTCGTAGAGCACGCCAGTCGCGCTGAGGTGCTCGAGAGTCGCGATCGAGAGGGAGTAGCCGGGGCCCCGGAAACCCCTGGCCTCCTTGCCGGTCACTGCCTCGATGGCCTCCCGGCTGCGATCGATCTCCGAGGCTAACTCTTCGCGGTCCATCAGGTGCAACCATGGGAGGTGCGACCATGAGTGGTTGCCGATCTCGTGCCCGGCTGCTGAAATGGCCGCCATGGCGACACGCTTGGCGGCATCCTCGGTGTCGCGGCCGACGAGAAACCAGGTGATCTCGAGACCTCGATCAGCGAGTACCCCGAGCACCCGGTCGACCACCAGCGGCAGGTAGGTCGCCGCAGACTCCCAGTCAGGGTCGCCGTGGGTCCGCAGGTAGGTCCAACGGTCGTCGAGATCAAGCGACATCGACGCAAAGGGGCGGCCTTCGGAGGCAAAACGAGCGACGCTCAATCCCCAGCACTCTCGAGGTCAGAGAGGCATTCGGAAAGCACCTCTTCGGCAAGACCGAGAGTGGCGTCAACGAACAGCGTACCGTCTTGGATCTGTGCACTGGTCCCGAGGTAGAGCCCGGGGATTCCACTCTGAACCGGCGGTACCGCTTGCGCGGCACCGACGATCGGGATGGTCACGACGCGACGGACCCGGGAAACCCTGGCCGCTACCAGGTCGCCGGCGGCGAAGCTCGGTGTGATCCGACGAAGAGCGTTCACACCTTCTTCTATCAGGGTGTCGTCTGAGAGTTCGAAGTCGGCAGCATCGGGCGCAACATAGCGCGGCAGATAGACCAGATGGTGGCCCCCGAAGGGTTCGGTTCCGACCAGCGCAGACATTTCGATGATGCCAGTGAACGGTATCTCGGGATCCGCGACGTTTGTGATGTAGTGGCCCGCCAGCGGACGCTCGAGCAAGAGCGAGGTACACACGACTCCCAGGTAGCGCGGTGCCATGAGCGCTCTGGCGACCGCGGAGGAGAGATCCGGACAGATCTCGGCGGCAAGTGGGGAAGCGAGCGCCAGGACGACACCATCGTAGGCCTTGGCCGTCCCAGGGCCCGCACTCGCAGTCGTCGCGCGGGCCTCGATGGTGAGGGGAGGACCGGGGTCCGGGGCAGTCTCGGATCGCCGCTGGCAGGCGAGAACCCGTTGGCCGGTTCGGATTTCGACCCCGTCTTTTCTGAGGGAGCGCTCGAAGGCTTCGATGATGGTTCGATAGCCGCCTTCGACCCAGCCAAAACGTTCACTACCATCCGCCCGCTTACGGGCATCGAGCAACCTGACCATAGTGGCCCACAAGAAGCGCGCCGAAGCCTCCCGCCAGGCATCACCGAGCTTGGCGGCGAGGAGAGGGGCCCAGACGGTCTCGAGCGCCTCGCGGCCACTCCAACTGCCGATCCAGGCGCCGACGGTGAGCTCGTCGAGGCGCTCTTGCCGAGCCAGGTGGGGTGCCAGGGCTAAAGTCGCGCCAAGTCGTAGACGTGAGATCAAGGACAGGGGCTTGAAGCGCAACAGGTCGATTGCACCGTCGAGTGCGTGCATCGAACCCTGGTGCCAGAAGCCGGTCGTCGTCCGACCCCAGCGCAGGCGATCGCTCAGACCGAGCTCGCTGACCAGGCCCAACAGACGCCGGTCGCTCTCGAGAATCACGTGGTAGTGGCGGTCCCATGCAACCAACCCCAGCGTCCACGGCGCCGCCAGGCCACCGAGCTGCTCTTCTGCTTCGTAGAGGTCCACCAGAGCGCCGGCACGTGCAAGACGGCTTGCGACGCGCATTCCCAGGAAGCCGCCCCCGACGACTGCCCAGCGCTTCATCGCGGCGGCGCTCGGTCGGCGTCGCCTGGAACCTCACGTGGTCTCACCTCGAGCTGATGGTGCTCGAGGCTGAGGGCCGTCACCTCGTAGCCCAGGCCGCAGCGCTCGCATTTGAGCGCACGAGCGGTTCGAGCGTCGGCGGCCCAGCGTGCGACCACTGCACCGCAACGGCAAACGAGCCCTTCGAGGCGGGCAGGATTGCCATGGACGAGCGCAAAGGCCGGGACCGAGCGCGTGACCACCGATCCCATCCCGACCAGCGCAAAACGGCCGATCGTAAGACCAGAGCCCACGACCGAACGCGCACCGATCGACGCTCCTTCGTACACCAGGGTGGTGCCGGTCTCTTCGTTGGCCTCTGAGGGAAGAAGCGCCGACAGATCAGGCCCCGTGGCTCGTGGACGATCGTCATTGGTAAAGATCACCCCGGCACCAATGAACACCCCGCGGCGTAGTTCGACGCCGGTACAGAGATAGACGAAGGCGTTGATCTTCACCAGGTCACCGACCTGGACCCCAGGACCGAGGTAGGTCTTTTCGCCGACAATGCAGTCTTCGCCCACTCTCGAACCCTGCCTGATATGGACGTTGTCCCAGATCGCGGTGCGCTCGCCGACCCTGACCTCGGGCTCGATCAGAGCGGTGGGGTGAACGCGAGCCGAGGCCGCGATCATGCCAGGGGTCTCAGACCTCGCCTGGGGTCGTCTGATACCGCCGCAGTTGCCGGAGCAGTCGCCACGCTGTCGAGCACTCCGACCGATTGCCAGCTACCGCCGCTCTCCAGGCTGCGGTAACCGGCCTCGACGGCGAGCACCGAGAGCATGCTTTCGGTGAGCGTGATGCGCGGGTCCGCATGGCGCTGGGCGGCGAGACAGAAGTCTTCGAGCTGCGCGACGAAGGCGCCCAGCTTGTCGTAGCCCGAGCCGAACGAACGCCACGGGCCTTCGATGCCATCTGCGGCGGCGGCTCCCCGGGCACGAACCCGCGAGCCCTGCCAGCCGAGCTCGATCTCGCCGTACTGACCGCGAATCGACGCGTAGTGCGCCTGTTCTGTCCCGCCGTTCCACGATAGATCGATGCGACCACGCGCACCAGAGAGAAACTCGACTTCGAGCGCGACCTCTTCTTCAACCGCCAGGTTCTGCGCTCGCGGACCCTCGAGGGCACGCAAACGGGCGAGAGGGCCACCGAGGTTGCGCAAGAGGTCGAGGCTATGGGTTCCGTTGTCGATCAAGACTCCACCGCCGCTCAACTCGGGACGGGCATTCCACCGCTCGCGCATGTCGACCTCGCCACGAAAGGCGTTCTCGACCCACTCGATCTCGCCCAGCTCGCCTTCGCGCACCATCTGGCGCGCGAGCTCGACGTCCCCAACGAAACGAAACTTCGAAGCCATCGTGAGAACACGACCCGAGGCCTCGGCAGCGCGCGCCATCGCCACCGCATCGAGGAGCGAAACGGCCAGCGGCTTCTCACACAGCACGTCGAGGCCGCCATGCAGGCATTCGATCGCCAGCTCACGGTGCGTCGCGGGTGGTGTGGCGAGGATGGCAGCGTCGAGTTCGCCCCAGGGCAGGGCAGCGGTCGAGGGATAGAGCGCGCATCCGTATTCGCGCCTGGAAGCCTCGCGGGCGGCGGCGCTCGAGTCGACGATCGCGGCCAGAGAGCCAGCCTCGGTCTCAGCCAGCGCCTCGATCCAGGTCGCACCGATGCGGCCGGCACCAACCAACACAAAACGGCGCGCAGGGCTCATCGCGCTCCGCCTCGCAGTTCCGCGCAGGCCTGGATGATCTGGTCGGCGACGTAGTCGATGTGGTAGGTCTCGTAGCGCTCGTTGAGGGGCAGGACCAGCATGCGCTCGAGTGCCTCGTAGGTTCCGGGATAGCGCTCGGGTGCCCAGTCGATCGCCTCGGGCCGGGCCTCGGTGAACGGGAACCCGCTGTCGCCGAAGGTGCGATGGTCGCGAAAGACCCGACACTCGAAAGCCGGTTTGCCGATGTAGTGCGGCGCCGACGGGATCTCGAGCTCGGCGAGCGCTAGAGCCAGGGCCGAAGGACCTCCCGGGAGGACCTCTGGATCGACCTCGAGCAGATAACGCCAGTAGACGTGCCGACCGTTCGCGGGAGGTTTCGGCGACAAGAGGCCCGGCACGCCAGACAGCGCTGCAGTCAGACGCTCGGCGATCTCGATGCGTTTCGAGACCATGCCTTCGAGGCGCTCGAACTGGGCGAGCGCAACGGCACCTTGAAGCTCGGAAAGCCGCCCGTTGAGGGCCAGGAACTCGTGATCTGGCCTCGGGTCGCCGTACCCCCAGGCTTTGTTGACAAACAAGAACATGCGCCGGGCGTAGCTCTCGTCGCTGGTGATGGTGATGCCACCCTCACCACTGGTCAGGTGCTTGCCCTGCTGCATCGAGAAACAACCGATCACTCCGAGAGTGCCTAGCAAGGCACCCTCGGACTCGCCCAGCCAGGCCTGCGCACAGTCTTCGATGACCGGTATCCCGTGCGCAGAGGCGAGGTCGAGAATCGCTCTCATCTCGCACGGCATTCCGAAGAGGTGGGTCAAGACGATGCCGCGGGTGCGCTCGCTCAGCCGAGCAGCGATGGTCGCCGCGGTGATGTTGCCGGTGCGCGGATCGACGTCGGCGAAGGTCGGAATCGCTCCCTGATAGAGCACCGGCGACAGGGCTCCCATGTCGGTGATGGGGGAGACGATGATTTCGTCGCCGGGCTCTGGATCGAGCGCCACGATCGCCGCATGAATCGCGCTGGTGCCACTCGACGTCGCACGCGCCGTCGCACCGTAGTGCTCGCCGATGGCCTGTTCGAGGTCTTTGACAAAGCTACCTTTGGTGCTCGTGAGCGTGCCGGACGAAAGCACCTGCTGCAGGTACTCGAGCTCCGTCGCTCCGAACGAGCGACCGCTATCGTTCTGGTCCGACGGGAGCTCGACGACGGAGGCGGTCGCCGGGTCAGTGGTCATTCACGAAAGTTCCTATCTTGCGAAGCGTCTCTTCCCGATTGTGTCGCAGTTCGGAGGGATCTGGCGAGCCGGTCTGTCTGACTGGCACCGGCTAACTGGCGCCGGTTCCGCGCAGGACGGCGGGTACCGTCTTGAGCATGATCTCGAGGTCGAGGCCGAAAGACCATTGGTCGATGTATTGGAGGTCCATTTCCATCCACTCCTCGAAGCCAATGTCATGCCGACCGTTGGCCTGCCAGATGCAAGTCAGGCCGGGCTTGACGCTGAATCGTCGCTTCTGCCAGCGCTCGTTGAAGCGATCGACGTCGCGAGCCGGCAGGGGCCTTGGACCCACCAGGCTCATGTCGCCAATCAAGACGTTCCACAGTTGCGGGAGCTCATCGAGCGAGAACTTACGCAGGAAGCGACCGACGCGGGTGACTCGTGGGTCGACGGCCATCTTGAACGCCGCGCCTTCGACCTCGTTCTGTGCCTCGAGGGCGGCGAGCTGTTGCTCGGCATCGACGACCATGGTGCGGAACTTGTAGATCCAGAAGGCCCGGCGGGCGAGTCCAATACGCTCCTGACGAAACAAGACCGGGCCACGCGAGTCGAGCCGGATGGCCACCGCGAGCGCCAAGAGAAGCGGGGCCAGGACAACCAGCGCCACGGCGGCCACCATGATGTCGAAGGCGCGTTTGATCACCAACCCACCGAGACTGGGCCTGGGAGTCTGGAGAGTCATGATGGGCGTTGCGTCGAGGTAATCGACATCAGCCCGCGCAACCTCGAGCCGGAAGAAGTCGGCAGGCATGCGCACCGGAATCCCGAGCTCTTCGGCGAGCGCCAGAATCGAGGCGATGCTCTCGTATTGCGACTTGACCGGCAGGGCGACCAGGATCTCGTCGATCTGGTTGGCCTCGACGATGCGATCGAGCTCGTTGAGCGAACCGAGCAGGCGCTCACGCTGTCCGCTCTGCGGGTTGATGGGGGCAGGAATGTCATCGGCATAGCCCAACAGGCGGTAGCCGAGTTCGGGCCGACTCCGGATGCGCGCCCCGAGAGCGGCACCCCGCGGACCGCACCCGACCATCAGCAGTCGCCGGAGCTGGTTCTCGTTGCGCCCGCCGACCTCGCCGAGTGCCAGGCCGATCACCAGGCGGACGAGCAGCGTGCCGAGCAGGCTCACGCCGAAGAAGGTCAGCAGAAAGATCCGCGTCACTGCCCCGAACTCGAGGATCAAAGCGCCGGTCGCGAGCAGGGCAGTGGCAAAGGCCGCTGCTTTGGTCGCCGCGATCAGAGTACGTACCGGGTGGCGACGGCCGGGACCACGCTTGTAGAGGCCGAAGGCTTCGAGCGTGGTCGTCCACAGAGCTGCAAAGACGACGACGGTGAAGAGGTTACCGATACTGATACGGAGGGAGAGAAACGTGCTCAGGTCAGCTGTTCCGTGTACCAACCCTGCGCTGGCGAGCGCAAAGAAGAACGCGGCCATGATGACCAGAACGTCGCCGAGTCGCGTCGCGCTGCGAAGCGCGGCTCTCGGCACCGGGCGAAAGACACCATCAGTCATGAGATGTGGATTCCTCGAGGCGAGCCATGATGTGTGACTCCGGGCCGGTGGCTGGCACCAGTCCCAGAGTCTCGTAGTAGAAACCCTCGGTTTCGAGGGCGACCTCGTTCCAATCTGGCAGCTCGGCAGCTCGCTCACCGGCAAGGCGAGAGAGCCGCTCTTGAAGTTCGTCGTCCTGGAACACACGAGCCAGAGACTCGCGCAGGGGAACGACCTCGCCGGGCGGGACGGTAATGGCCGCCTCGCCGACTGCTTCAAGGTTCTCCGGAATAGCAGACGCGATGATGCAGCAACGGTTGGCCAGAGCTTCGAGAAGCGAAACCGACAGGCCTTCGATTGCCGAAGGAAGAATGAAGGAGCGGCAGTTCGCCATCAGCGCCGCGACGGCGCGGTGAGGAATCTGGCCGAGGAAACGCACGTGCTCGGTGGCTGCGCGACGCACGGCCTCCGAGTACTGCGGGTCGTAGGACGGATCACCGGCAATGACCAACTCGCGGCCGGGGCCGAGAAGGGGAGCAGCCGCTTGCACCATCTCGAGTACGTGCTTCTCGGGCGAAATGCGACCGACAAACAGGGCATAGCCGCGCGGCTCGAGACCGTCGGTGTCAAACATGACGAGCGACTCGTCGTCGAGCCGCAAGCCCTCGGGAGGGTGAGGAGGGGCGTTGCGGATGCAACGCGCGCCGATGCCGTGGAGGTCCCGGTAGTGCGCCGAGAGGGTCTCGGAAACAACCGCGGTGCGGTTGGGCAGCTTGGCCGAGCTCCACTCACCAAAGCGCAGGAACTGGCGCGCGAACGGGCCCCATTTCGCCCGTCGCCAGTCGAGGCCACGAACAGACACAACCGTTCTGGCCCCGAAAAGGCGAGGCACGACCGACAACGGGGCGCTGCCAAGGGCATGGAATTGCACGATATCGAAACCTCTGAAGACACAATCGAGCGTCGCCAGAAGACTGTGACTCAGGGTTTCGAGATGCTTGCTGCGAACCGCAGGCAGGCGCTTCACCTTGATTCCGCGGTGGCTGTCCACTGGCGGCGTGAAATGGTTCCGGCAGTAGGCCGTGACCTCATGTCCCCGAGCCGCCAGGCGCGCCCCAACTTCCTCGTAGTAGGTCTCGATGCCGCTGTAGGTCCCGATCACACCGCGCGCGCCGATCAGGGCGATTCGCAGCGGACGTCCCGGCCGTTCGACGGCTTCGACACGTGTTGAGGCGGAAAGGGTGGGCTCAGCGTGCAACGGCTGACCTTCCTGAGTGGAAAGCCAGTTGTGATCGCTGCTTGCTGATGTTCCTTGCACCGACGCTCACCAAGAACAGTCTGCAAGGGCCACGCCAGCCCTGGCAGGTACCGCTTCCTTGCCCTCCGTTCCGACGATCAAACGAGATTCCCAGGCTTTCTGGCGCAGGCAGGTGAAGCAAAACTCGGAATTCAAGTTTTCAATCTTTGGATCGGGCAAAGGCATCTCTGAAGATGAGGGTCCTGCTTCGGTGCGACTCACCCCCAGTGGCGGACGTTCGCGCACTGCGAGTGTTCCCGCACGGAACGCTGGGATCCGGGAGGAATACATATTGAGGGTCCACTAGACCCCTTTGAAATCTACTCTTTGAGCTCGCCGATGATACCGCGGCCCACCGGTGAATGACAAGGATAGGCTTGACATCGAGCACCTCGAGCCAAGTCGGAATCAGACCGCACATCGCGAACTGGGCAGCCGCTCTTCGCTATACTGCCCGCGGATTTCTCTCCTCCTTCCTTCCCGTCCGGGTTCCAGCACGCTCTCCCACAACAATCGACCGAGAAGACCTTTCGATGTCTGAATCACGAGGCCACCTTCGCGACGCACCGGAGAGTGCTCGCTCGACTCTGCGGCTTGCCCAGGCGATCTGAGTGACGACGGGGTCTCAGGGCATTGAACTCGAGGGCGATCTCGACGCCTCGGGGCTTCGTTTCGGAGTCGTTGCCAGCCGCTGGAATGCGGCGGTCGTCGACGACATGCTGGCGGCCACCATCGCCTTCCTCGCGCGGCGAGGAGCCACAGCCGAGGACCTCCAGGTGGTGCGGGTCCCAGGTGCCTGGGAAATCCCCGCAGCTCTCGCCTGGCTGAGCGAGGCTGAGCCACGCCCGGACGGTCTGATCGCGCTCGGAGCCGTGATCCGAGGCGGTACGCCACACTTCGACTACGTTTGTGAGGCGTGCACCCGGGGCTGCGAACAGGTGCAAGCCCAGTCGGGTTTGCCGGTCGGCTTTGGCATCCTGACCTGCGACGACCTCGGCCAGGCGCGGGCTCGCGCCGGTGGGCGAGAAGGCAACAAGGGCGAGGAAGCAGCAGAAGCCAGCCTGCGCATGGTGCGACTCAAGCGCCTCCTCGACGCAAGCAACCAGAAGGCCGCCAGCCGAAACCCGTCGGCGGCCCCGTCGGAGAGCTAGTGGGAAGCGATCGTCATGACGGCCCACGTCGGCAGGCTCGAGAGCTCGCCTTGCAGTGGCTCTACGAACAGGATCTGGCAGGAGCCGGTGTCGATGAGATTCTGGCCCACTGGGATCAGAGCGCTTCGAGCGTCTATCGCCAGGAAGATGATGGCGCCGATGGCGACAGTCAACCCAGGGTGAGCGGGCCTCCGCCGACTGGCCGGGCCCTTGCCTACGCACGTGAGCTGTTCATGGGTGCCCATGCGCGACGGGCAGCGATCGACGAGCGCATCGCGGCGCAGGCTGAGAACTGGCGGCTCGAGAGAATGGCGATGGTCGACCGCAATATCCTGCGCCTGGCGGTGTACGAACTCGAGCACCAGCGTGACATTCCCGCCGCCGTCATCCTCGATGAGGCGATCGAGCTCGCCAAACGCTTCGGTGCCGAAGACTCGAGCAAGTTCGTCAATGGGATTCTCGACGCCATGGTCAAGAACCGCCGGAGAAGCGGTCCTGTTCAGAACACCGGCGAGTAGGATACAATTAGCATGTTGTGGATATAACCAAGCGTCGATATCTATCGGGCCCACGCCACGACACAGCCCCTCTCCGACCCCAAGAGTCTTTCTGAACCGATGTCCCGCCGCTCTTCATCCACCGACCTCCTGCTGGCGACCGCTGTCGTGGCGGGTCTCCTGTTCGCGGGGTTCGACCCAGCGCCCGTTCTGGCCTCTGCACGGGCGGTCGATGGCACCGATCGAGCCATCGTCGTTCCTCCGGCGGGCGCGACCATCGAGGCCTACCAGAACCCCGGCTACCGTCTCGAGCGCTTGCGCGACGGTACCGTCGAGGTCGAAGTGGTGGTCGACCCGATGCACAGCGAGTCAACGTTCGTGCTCCCGCCACAAAGCCCCGACGCCGACGGTGTCGAGCTCCTGGCGCGTTCCGTCGTCTCCGGCTCACCGACTCACTACGCAGCAGTCAGCCGACTCCTGGCCTGGGTGTCGACCAACATTCGCTACGACCTCGACCGCAGCGCCTCGCAGGCCGCGTCCGACGTGCTGGCGCGCCGCTCGGCCTACTGCACCGGAGTCGCGCGCCTGACGGTGGCAATGCTCCAACGAGTCGGCATCGAGGCGCGCGAAGTGTCCGGATTCGTCGTCGGCGAGCGGGCCGGCAGCGGCGGATACCACCGCTGGATCGAGGCCTACTACCCAGACTCGGGGTGGCACTTCAGCGATCCTCTGAGCACCCATCACTGGGTCCCGGCCAGTTACCTGCGCCTGGCCGCCGAGGAACTCGACTTGACGCGCTCTCACCGTCCCCTGGTTCTCGAACGCGACGACCGCGTCGCTCCGGTCGACGTCTTTCCCCTCGCCGGCGAAGACGTTCTGGTGCGCAGAAACTCGGACCGGCGGCGCGCCGCCGCGGTCACGATTCGTTCGGACAGCCGCGCGGGCACCGCCTGGCTGGTCGGCAACGGTGAGTTACACACCCTGCCGCTGGCGGGCGGCCGCGGTTCCTTTCTCGGTCTCCCGAGCGGCGAGTACGACCTCATGGTGCGCGCTCAGGACGGCCGTCGCTGGCGGCGACGCGTCGAGTTCAGCGGCCCCGGTCATGTCGCACTCGAGTTGAAAGGTCCTGGCAAAGGGGCGACGAGCCCCCTCAGGCCACAGCCGGATTCGGAACCGCACTTCACTGACGCCGCCTCCGGAGGTCGTTGACGAGGTAGGATGCCGGCACCATGTACTGCCGCTCCTGGTTCCGCCGCTCGCTGCGGCTGCTCCCACTTCTGCTCGTCCTCGCAACAGCGACTGGTTGCGCCGGCTACGCTCTGGTGGGCACCGGTTCGAACCTGCCCGAGGACGTCCGGGCGGTCTACCTGGCTCCGTTCGAGAACCGAACCCAGCGGTCCGAACTCGAGCAGTTCCTGACTCAGGGAATTGCCGAGGAGCTGGTGACGAGGGCCCGCTTTTCCCTCACCCAGGGGCCCCAGGAGGCCGACGCGACCCTCTCCGGCGAAGTGGTGTCGTTTCGGGTGACCCCCATCACCTTCGACGCCGAAGGCCGCGGCGACGAGTACGAGATCTCGATCACCGCCAAGGTCGCCTTCGTGCGCACCGACGAAGACCAGACACCGCTCTGGGCCAACGATCGCTACCTGTTCAAAGAGGTGTACGACCTCGGAGGCAACGCCGAGAACTTCTTCGACCGCGAAAACATAGCCATCGAGGAGTCTGCCGGTAGGTTTGCCGAGACCATGGTCATCGACCTCTTGCAAGGGTTCTAAGGCTTTGCCTGGACGAAGGCTCTTCGATGGCACCTGCCGGGTCGCTTATCCCGTAGACGCCGGAAGGTCCCAGGCTGACTCGGCAGAATACGCGATCGAAGAGTCAGCTGTAGGTTTGCCGAGACCATGGCCATCGACCTCCTGCACGGGGTTCTTGGCTCCGCTGAACCCGCCCCCCAGGTCCAGGGCACACAAGCAAGAGAGCCGGCGCGGAGCCGGCTCTTTCTCGCAGGGACCGCGGCGGGGACTGACGAGCCCCCGGCTATGCCTCGATCGAGTTCACCAGCTTGACCAGACGTGATTTCGATCGTGCTGCGGCGTTGGCGTGGATCACGCCACGACCGGCGGAGCGGTCGAGCAGGGCGAGTGCTCCCGGGAGCAGCTTTGCCGCTTCCTCCTGGTTACCCTCTGAGGCGGCAGTGCGCAGCTTCCTGATCTGGGTGCGCAGGGCAGAGCGCGCGGCGCGGTTGCGGGCATTGCGGCGCTCGGTTTGCCGAATGCGTTTGATGGCGGAGGCGTTGTTGGCCATTGGTGATCGATCTCCGGGACTCTTGGTCTTGGTTGTGAACTGAGAGTGTTACGCAGCTCCGGCGGGCTCCGTCATGGACCTTGGCCGGAGCACCGGCAGACCGAAGCTGCGATCAGGCTACTCCGCGGTCGAGAGAATCGCTGGGACAGAGGAGGAAGCCTGGAGGCGGAGACGATATCAGAACCCAAGCCGCACGAGCGCACCGTCGGGCTCTGGGCGTACCTCAGCCGCTGCTGTCCGAGGCTCCGAGCGACTGCAGGGTCTGACGTGCCAGCTTTGCCTCGTCACTGCGGGGAAAGTCGTTGATCACGCTCTGCAGTTGGACGATTCCCTGTGACTGGTCGTCGAGCTCGAGGTGGGAGTAGCCGATCTTGAGGCGGGCAATGGGAATCTTCTCGCTGTTGGGGTAGCGCGCCTGGAGGTTGCTGAACTCCTGGATGGCCAGCCGGTACTCGTTCTGGCCGTAGTACGACTCGCCGATCCAATAGAGCGCGTTGTCGGCCAACTCGGTCGCCGGATAGGTCTCGAGGTACTGCCGAAAGCCCAGGATGGCGAGGTCGTAGTTGCCGCGCAAGAAGTCCGAGCGCGCACCCTGGTACATCTGCTCCGGCGCCTCAGGCGGCCCACCGCCCAGGTTGGACGATGAAACGGGCGAACCGGAAATGCCGAAACCGCACTGGTTGCGAAGCGCGCGGATTTCCTGGTCGGTGGCTGCTAGCGTCTGGGTGATCGACGACAGAGCCAGGGAGGTGTCGTCGAGCCGCGACTGCATGTGGCCCACTTCCTCCGACAGGCGCTGGAGCTCGGCGCGGATCTCGCTGTCGGTCTCACGACGAAGCAGCGCGTTCTCGCCGATCTGCTCACTGAGGCCGGAGATCTCCTCTTTGGTCGACGCATCGCGCTGTAGCTGCAGGAGCTGCCGCTGAATTTCCGACATCTGCGTCTGCAGCGTTTCGAGCTGGGTGCTCGAGCCGCAGCCTACGAGAGGTGCGGTGACGAGGAGGAGGGCGAAGATCCGAAGCGGGGAGGGGGCCATCGAGCTGATCTGGCCGACGAGCGACCGGTTGGGAAGGAGGAGAGCGCCCCCGGTAGGGCGCTGGCGAGAGCGCACTACCGGGTGTCTCACTCAGGTCTCAGGAGTTGCCGGTGATCCGGAAGTAGGCTCGGCGGTTCTGTCGCCAGCAGCTTTCGGCGGCGGTGTTGCACTTGCCCCGCTCCTCACCAAAGCTGATGGTGCGCAGGCGCTGCGAGCCCACGCCGAGCGAGATCAGGTAGTCGCGGGCGGCGTTGGCACGACGCTCGCCGAGCGCGATGTTGTACTGGTTGGTGCCGCGATCGTCGGTGTGACCCTCGATCGTGATCGTGAGGGCCTTGCCGGCGTCGGTAAGGAAGCGCGCGTTGCGTGACAGGCGCTCGCGGGCGCCGGTGTCGAGGGCAGAGCTGTCGTAGGCGAACAGCACTTCGCCGAGAAGACCTTCACGCTCGGCCTGCATCTGCATCGCTTCGAGGTCGGTGCCTTCCCACGGCGACGCCTGACGGTCGTTGTCCGTCGACGGTGCAGGTGGAGGAGACGGCCGATCAGGCTCAGTGTGGGTGGTGGTCTGCTCGGGCGCCGCCGGCGGTGCGGGCGGCTTTTTCTTGCAGCCGGCGGTGACCAGGGTGGCCGCTGCAAGCAGGGCGATGAAGAAGGGGATCCTGCGGCTCATCTGCACTCTCCTCCGGTCGCCAGGGAGCAACGAAGACATCAGTCAGCGAGCTGGCACCCCGACGGGTAACGCGGAAGGCTCCGCGTGAATGAATTGGTGTCAGTGGACTCTCGAAGTTTTTCGCCTTTGTTCTGTCCCAGTCGTCCCCCCGCAAGGAGACTTTCAGGAACAGGTCAAATTTCCGCGGGGAGAACGAACCGCCGCAGCAGCGCCACTGTCGCGCGAAGAGTAGCAAAACAAGGGTCTCGCGGCAAGCCGGGAACTTCGAATAATGCCCCTATTTGTAGTCATTTAGCGGTCGTGTCCGGGAGCTCTCGGCCCGGCCACTCGATCACTCGAAGTAGGGCGACCAGGACGGGCCGAAATTGCCGTGACTCCCCGAGGTCAGCTGGCGCAGACGGCGGCCGTTGGCGTCCATTACGAAGATCTGCCGGCTACCGCCAGCCTTGCTGGTTTCAAAGACGATCTTGCGCCCGTCGGGCGAGAAGCTCGGCGCCTCGTGCAGGCCGGGCATATCCGCGGTCAGGAGCCGCTGCTCGAGCGTCACCAGGTTCAAGAGGGCGATATCGAAGCGCACTCCGTCGTCTGAACGGTGCGAGTAGACCAGGTGGGTGCCATCAGGGTGCCAGGAGGCGCCCTCGTTGTATTTACCGCGAGTGGTCAGGCGCCTGAGGTTGGTGCCGTCACGGTCCATCAAATAGATCTGCGGGCGCCCGGTGCGGTCGGAGGTAAAGGCGATCTCACGCCCGTTGGGGCTCCAGGCGGGGTTGAAGTCAGTAGCGTTCGAGTTGGTCAGCCGCCGTGGTCTGCCTCCCGCGGTGGGCACCGCGAAGATCTCCCAGTTACCCCGAATGGCGCCCGAGTACGCGATCTCGCGACCGTCGCCCGAGAACGAGGGGGTCATCACGCTGGTGTCATCGGCAACCACAGCGCGCTTCTGGCCGGTTGCGATATCGACCCAGTAGAGCGACGGCGGTCCTTCGAACCAGGATGCGTAAGCCAGCCCGTCCGCCTTGGGTGACCAGGCCGGCGACAGGGTCAAGGAGTTGTGCGCCGTGATGCGCCGCTGGCCGGCGCCGTCGTAGTCCATCAGGTAGAGCTCCTTGACCTGGTTGCCGTCTCGATCCGAAGTGAAGACGATTTGCGTGCGGGCGATTCCCGCGCGGCCCGTGAAGGTCTTGATGATCTCGTCGTTCCAGGTATGCGCCAGTCGGCGGGCAAGGTCGAACGTGCCGGCGTAGCGCTTCCCGGCAATGAAACGACCGCTGTCGAGGTCATAGAGCCGCCCTTCGATCACGATCTGGTCGCCGTCGAGAGTGAACTCGTTGAGCACCACCGCCTCGTTGCCGAGGGAGCGGTACTGAATGAAGTCCTGAGCACGGTCACCGGTAACCGCCAGGACCTTGAGCACGTCGGGGCCCTGGACCTCGACAACGCCACTCCAGTCGAGGTCGTTGAGCAGGACTTCTTCGATCTCCTCCATCGCCTTGCGCGCCTGGGGCGGCGCCGACGTCGGCCGAACTGCCAGCGGCACCGCAACCTTGATCTTCGGTGCGATCGGGTTGTCGTAGATGTCGACTTCCAGCTCGCGTCGCTCGGACTGCGACGCCGCAGTCGGCGGCTGCGCCTCTAGCGGAAGCATCAAGAGGGTGCTCGCAAGAAGGGCTACCGCGGCGACGCCCCCCGAAAACGCGGAGCGCGTTGGGCAGAGGGCGAGACGAAAGCGTAGAAAGGAGCGGTAGTTCATGATGAGGGGGCCTCAGGTCAAAAAGGAAGAAGGGTGTTCAAAAGCTGCTGGAGAAGCGGGGTCTGGGTAGGAGCATCAGTGGAAACGAAGTGTCACGCCCAGAGATTCCTCGCGATAGCCACGCGGCAGGGGAGGAAGCGGGGACGCGTCCTGGAGCGCTCGCATGGCGGAGCGATCGAAGGTGGCGTTACCGGAAGAAGACACCAGTTGCAGGTCCTGGACCGTGCCGTCCTTCAGGATCACGAAATGGAGTACCGCCAGCACATCGTCGCGCACCCGGGGGCGCTGCCAGACGCGCCGAATGGCGCCGCTCATCTGGTTGACGTAGTAGCCGAAGGTAAAGTCAGGGTTGTCGAACATCACCGCCTGGTTGGGCCCGGCATCGATGAACGGGTCGACCGGCTCGGCGGTTTCAGCTTCGCCCGGATCGGGCTCGGGTTGCGCCGGTTCGGGAGCGGGCGGCTGAGGTACGGGCTCAGGCTCCGGCTTCTTCTCCGGTTCCTCATCAGGGAGCACCGGAACCTCAGGGTCAGGCTCGCGAAGCGGTTCCGGTTTGACCTCGGGCTCGGGCGGCGAAGGTTCTTCTCTTGGTGGCGCGGGCTTGGGCTTCGGACGTGGTTTCTGCGGCACCTCGGGTACAGCCACCACTTCGACGTAGTCGAGCGGACGATGACGGTCGGCGAAGAGGAGCGGACCCGCCAAAGCCACCACGAGGAGAAGCGCGTGCGCGATCACCGAACCGAGGACCGAGCGACGTCCGAACCACCGCATGCCGGTCTCGCGACGCCGTGCCAGGATCTGCTGGAGGCGTGCCGGAACCGCGGCCGAGCGCCCCTCGGAGAAGGAGATCCCGGTCGAGTTCTCGGGCCGACGGGGCGGCTGGCGCTCGAGACTCATCACCGGTGAATCGTCAGCTCGCCCGTGGCGGTGGATCCATGACCAGCGCCACCCGGTTGATGCCCGCCTCGTTGAGAAGGCCGATGATCTCGGCGACATCCCCGTAGGGCACCGTGTAGTCACCGAGGAGGAAGACCGTCTTGTCGTCGCGCATTTCGACCATCGGCACCAGCTTCTCGGCGAGCTGGCTGCGGTGGACCGGGGTGTCGAGAACGAAGATCACGTCGTCGGGCCGCACCGTGATCACCAGCGGATCGCTCTCGCTGAGCTCGAGCGTGTCGGATGCCACCCGTGGCAGGTTGACCTCGACCCCCTGATGCAGCATCGGGGTGGCGATCATGAAGATGATGAGCAGCACCAGCATGACGTCGACCAGCGGCGTCACGTTGATGTCGGCCATCACCGCGTCTTCGTCGCCACCGCTGCCTGCGCCGAGTAGTGCCATCGCTGCCTCAGGTGAAGTTGCGTTCGGTGAGGTTGAGGAACTCGAGGACGAAGTCGTCCATCTCAGCCCGGATCTGGCGTACCCGACTACCGATCTGGTTGTAGCCCACCAGCGCCGGAATCGCCGCGACCAGCCCGGCAGCCGTGTTGACCAGCGCCTCGGCGATGCCCGGTGCCACGGTCACGATCGACGCCGAGCCCGTGGCGCCGATTTCGTTGAAGGCAATCATGATTCCCCAGACGGTGCCGAAGAGGCCGATGAACGGCGCGGCGGCAGCGGTGGTGGCGAGAATCGATGTGTGGCGCGCCAACGAATGTAGCTCGACCGTCTTGGCGCGCTCGAGCGAGCGCTCGACGGCACGCATCGAAAGGATGCGGTAACGACCGTCGGACGAGTGGCCGCCCGCGCGGTCACGGCCGGCCTTCACCTGGGCGTCGATTTCGACGTAGCCCGACTGAAACAGACCGACCAGCGGCGAGGCATCGTAATGCTCGCTTGCCGAGTTGATCTCGCTGAAGCGTGCACTGCGTCGGAAGACCTGCAGGAAACTACGGCTGTGATTGCGTAGACGGCGAAAGTGGTTGTACTTGGCGACCATCACCGACCACGAGGCGATCGACATCACAGCCAGAATCGCGAAAACCAGCATGGCGACGGGACCGGCATCCAAGAAGATGCGAACGATGCTGAACTCGCCCTCGGCAGCCTGCAGGAACACCAGAGACGAGGAAACGGGCGAGCTGGAGACGAGAGTAGAGCTCATGAAGACTTTTTGTGCAGGTTGCGGGGGGTGATGAGGCCGATGCGGCAACCGGGCGGCGACCGGAGAAGGAAGCGCTCGACGGGCTGGACAGTGGAGCGTGAAACCCTCCAAGTCCTTATTGCAAAGTAGCATGCGGCAATCGGGCATGTCGACGGGCGTGCCGAAAGAATGGGTTCGAGGGCCCATCCCGAAGGTCTCCTGGTCGCCGCCGGGCGACGGGAAAGGGAGTCGGTCTTCGTAGTGGCCGAGGTCCTCGAGCAAGCGCGGGGGCTGGTTGTCGTCGTAGTCGACGCGCAACCACCCCAGGAGGCCGAAAGGTGTCTTGACGAGAAACCACTCGTCGGCCCAGAGCTCGCCTGGGCCCCACGACTCGCGGTATCGCGGCCTACGAGAGAAACCGCGAACCTGGGCGACCGACTGCCGGCTGCTTTACAAGCCAACCTCGAGCGGGCGACACTGCGGGCATGCGTATCGTCGTACTCGTTCTGGCCGAACCGGACCTCGAAGGCCGGCTCGAACTCGATCCCGAGAGGCGCTCGCTCGAACCCTCGCGAACCAACTGGGAGCTTGGCGACGTCGATCGCACCTCACTCGAGCTGGCGGTCCTCGCGAAGGAAAGTGAGGGGGCGACCGTCGACGTGCTGACGGCGGTCTGGCCGGGCGGACCAGAGGGCGCGAAGATCCTGCGCTCGGCGGTCGCCCTCGGAGCAGACCATGCCCACCGCGTCACCCTGGGCGAATCGACCGGTGGGGAGCCCTCGGTCGAACAGATCGCAGACGCGCTTGCCGAGGCAGTCAGTCAACTCGCTGAGTCGACTCCAGTAGATCTCGTCCTCTGTGGGGCGCAGTCGGGCGCCGCGGGAACCGGCCTCACCGGCGGCTATCTGGCTGGCACCCTGGATTGGCAGTGGGCATGGCTGGTGACCGGCGTCCGACCGCTCGCCGATGGTCGAACGGTCGAGGTCGAGCGTGAGCTCGAAGCGGGGGCGATCGAGCGCTCCCAGGTGGACCTACCGGCCGTTCTTGCAATCCAGGTCGGTGCTGCCGAGCCACGCATGGCGACCGTCCGCGCAACCTTGATGGCTCGCAAAGCCGCCATCAACGAACTGCTGGCGAGCGCCTCGAGTGAAGCGCCGAGAGGCCTGGCACGCCAGCGCCTGGCGGTGCCGATTCGCCACAGCAATACCGAACGCTTCGAAGGCGAGAACGCCGTCGCCGACCTCGATCGCGCCCTACGCCGGGACGGAGTTCTGCCATGAAGAGCGCTGGGCGCGTCAGGCTCTTGCTCCCTTGGTCAGCCGCCGTGGGGAGCAGGGCCCAAGGGAGTCGTGCCAAAGGCGCTTGGGCCGATGCACTCGACCGCCTGCTGATCGCAGCCCGGCTCAGAACGCTCCTGGCAACGGGCAGCGGCAACCCCGAGACAGCCATTGCGCTCGAGATCGTCATGGTGGTCGACGATCCCGAAGGCGAGGGCTCAAGGGCCAGCGAGCAAACGGCGCTCGACCTTGCGACCCAGGTCCGCCAGGAGACGCACGTCGACGTCGACCGCATCGAGTGCCTCCTGTTCGAAGAACCCTCACGGGAACACGCAACCGGCTACTCACCCCGGCGCTGGGCGGCGGCGCTCGATCTTCGTCAGTCGTCGCCAGGCGAGCGCGTCACCGACTGGCTCCTGGCTGGCGACGACTACCAGAGCGCCGAGCTTGTCGGGCTGCTTGCGGCGCAGCTCGGTGGCGCCGCGTTGACCAACGTCGAAGGTTTCCAACCGGGCCACGGGGGCGAGGTTCTCCTCCAGCGGCGTGAGTACCAGGGGAAGCTCCTCGGCACCTACGCGGTGCCGGCGATGAGCCAACTGGTGTTGACCGTACGCTCTGGAGCGACCGTTGAGACCAGCGATGACGACGCTCTCGGTTCCCATGACGACCTTCCAGCAGCTGAAGTCGTCGTCACCTCCGTCGAGGCCTCTGTCGCAGATCGCCAGGTGCTGGCGACCGAGAAGCCTGACAGCGAGTCCATTGACCTCGGACATGCGCAGCGGCTGGTGTCTGCGGGCCGCGGCGTCGGCAGCGCCGAAGGCATCGCACCCCTGAGAGAACTCGCCGCGCGCCTCGATGCCACGCTCTCGGCCAGCCGGCCGGTTGTCGACGCCGGCTGGCTCGAGCGCCAGCGCCAGGTCGGCTCGAGCGGCCAAACCGTTTCACCAGAGCTCTACATCGCGGTTGGAATCTCCGGCTCGATCCAGCACCTGCAGGGCATGCAGGCTTCGAAGTGCATTGTGGCCATCAACGACGATCCCGAAGCGCCGATCTGGTCGGTGGCGCGTTACGGCATCTGCCGTGACCTGCACTCGGTTGTCCCGCAATGGGTGCGGTACCTCGACGAGGACGAGGACGAGGGCGAGGAGAACTGACGGGCCGGCCTACCGGTGTGCCCAATGAAAGAGCGCGATCGAAGCGGCGACCACCGCATTGAGCGATTCGACCCCATCGGCGACCGGAATCGTGAGCCGCCTGGCGCAACGGTCCGCGAAGGCCGCCGACAGACCCGGACCCTCAGCCCCCACCACCAGCACCCCGCTGGCTGGCAGCTCGGCTTCGAAGAGGTTCTCGCCGGCAGCCGGGACGAGGGCCAACCACTCATCCGGCAGCCCGTCGAGTTCCGGCTGTTCCAAACCCTGATGGGGCGAAAGCTGGCGCAGCGGAACGTCGAGCAGCGCACCCGCCGAGGCGCGCAACGCCCGTGCATGACCGGGACTCGCACAGGTGCCGGAGAGAATCATCCCGGCTCCACAGCCGCGCACCGACCGTGCCAGCGCTCCCAGGTTGCCCGGGTCCTGGATGCCGTCGAGACACAGCCAGCGCGTCGGACCGGCCGCTCCCGCTCTGGAGTCACAGCGAGCGGTGACGACACCCAGGAGACCTCGGGGACTGTCGGCATCGGCCAGTTCATCGAGGAGAGCCGGCTCGACGGTTGTGGCTTCGAGCGGGCAGCGCCCGAGCAACTCTCTATGCAGTTCCTGCGCTTCGGGGGTCGCGAGCAGGGTCTCGAAAGTGAGCCCCAGCTCGACGGCGCGCGCGATCAGGTGCGGCCCTTCGAGGAGCAGGCGCCCCGAGCGTCTTCCTTTACTCGTTCGGAGGCGACGAATATCCTTCAGCCGCGGGTTCATTCTGCTCGAGATCTGATGCATACGATGGGCTTTGGCCAGTTCTGGGAGACGTTTCAGTCGGGAGTCGAGATCGCCGTTGGGGGAACCGATCCCGACAAGCTGCTCGGCGTGCGGGACGGTTTCCAACGCTACTTCCACGACGGTCTGAGACGACCGGTAGCGATTACGGTTCACCCGGAAGAAGAACCCGATGCGGGTACCGTCCTGCCGTTCAGTGACGAGGAGACCCTCGAGCTGGCGCGTGACCGAGCCCTCGAGCTCCGCGCCCGCACCGAAGGAGAGTACGCCTTCTACGCCTGCTCCGAAACGGGCCTGCACAGCCTACGCCTCGAGCAGGGCCTGCTGCACTTCGTGCGCACCTGGACGCACGTCGTCGGACGGGCGGGGGAGGCCTCGGGCGCCAGTGGCTCCGTGCAGCTGCCCCACGCTGTGGTCGACGGCCTCGAAGAGACCGGCGATGTCTGGATGTCGGTGCCGGGAAAACGTCGCCGGGGAGGCATGACCGCGTCGCTGACCGGTGGCCTCGAGAGTCGCCGCCACGCGGTTGCACACTCGACCCTGTTGGCGATCTCGACCCTGTTCTATGGGGTGGTCGAGAACCGTCCTCCGTCCCGTCGACCGGGCCTCTGAAAAGGGCGGGTCGCAAGGCCTCGATGCAGCGACCCGAGGCGCGGGAACGGCCTGACGGTCTGCTACGATCCGCGCGAATCAACCCCCGGCGGAACTCACCGGAGTCCTGAGGTCAAGGAAAGGTCTTCATGGCAAAGAACAGTTATCTCTTCACTTCCGAATCGGTCACCGAAGGCCACCCCGACAAGGTCGCCGACCAGATCTCGGATGCGGTTCTCGACGCTGTTCTCGAGCAGGACCCGATGGGACGAGTCGCCTGCGAAACGCTGGTCAACACCGGTCTCGCCCTGATGGCGGGGGAGATCACCACCACCGCGCAGCTCGACTTCCCCGGCATCGCCCGTCGCATGATCCGCGAGATTGGCTACACCGACCCGATGTATCGCTTCGATGCCGACGGCTGCTCGGTGCAGTCAGCGATCGATCCGCAGTCGCCCGACATTGCGATGGGCGTCGACACCGGCGGCGCAGGCGACCAGGGCTTGATGTTCGGCTATGCCTGCCGCGAGACCGACGAGCTCATGCCCATGCCGATCATGCAGGCCCACGCACTGAGCCACGGCCTGGCCCGTCTCCGCAAAGACGGCTCGATCGCCTGGCTGCGGCCGGACGGCAAGAGCCAGGTCACCGTCGAGTACGACCTCGATGGCACGCCACGCCGCGTTCACACCGTCGTCGTCTCGACCCAGCACGACGAGGGTGTAACCCAGACGGAAATCAAGCAAACACTCGTTGACGAGCTCATCAAACCCACCCTTGGCAGCCACATCGACGACGACACGATCTTCCACGTCAATCCAACCGGCAACTTCGTCGTCGGTGGTCCGCATGGAGACAGCGGCCTCACCGGTCGCAAGATCATCGTCGATACCTACGGCGGAGTAGGCCACCACGGCGGCGGCGCCTTCTCGGGCAAGGACCCAACCAAGGTCGACCGCTCCGCCAGCTACATGGCGCGCTACGTCGCCAAGAACCTGATCGCTGGCCGCCTGGCCGAGAGGGTCGAGGTCCAACTCGCCTACGCGATTGGGGTGGTCGAGCCGGTTTCAGTGCACGTCGAAAGCGGCGGCACCGGCAAGATCTCCGATCGCGAGATCGAAGAGATCGTCAGCGACATCTTCCCGCTGAGCCCGGCGGGGATCATCGAGCACCTCGATCTAAGAAAGCCGATCTACCGGCCGACCGCAGCCTACGGCCACTTCGGGCGCCCCGAGTTCTCGTGGGAGAACATCGACAAGGCCGAGAAACTCAGCACCTTCGCCGGCTAGACTTCGCCGGCTAGGCTTTGTTGACTCCGTGCCTCAGGTTCGGACCCCGAGGAACAGGTAGAGGGAGAACGTGCTGAAGAGCACGTTCGGGCTCCACACCGCCACTGCCGGCGGCAACGCACCGGCTTCGCCAAGCGTGGTGAAGAAGGCGATGATGCCGTAGAAGGCAATGCCAACGGCGAGGCTTATGCCAATGCCATAGAGGGCACCGCGCTTGCCGAGCCGGAAGGCAAAGGGCAGGGCAACCAGGGCCATGACGATGCAGACGATCGGCATGGCGATCTTGTTGTGCAACTCGACCTCGAGGTTGGGCACGTTCTCGCCAGCGGATCGAAGTTCCGCGACGTATTCGCGGAACTCACCGAGTGACATGCGATCGGGGCTTTTGACCTGACTGTCGAAGAAGTCCGGCAGCTCGGGAATGTCGATCGGAGTCGCCTTGGTGATCTCAGTGAAAGCGCTCAACCGATCTTCTTTGTAGGTCCTCGCCCAGCCATCTTTCACGAACCACTTGCCGTCACGGTAGAGCGCCTGGCTAGCCCATAGGCGGCCGGTGGGCCGGTGGTTCTGATCGAAGCGAAAGACCTGCAGGCGCTGTACGTAGAGCCGACGTGGGTCGTAGTGGCCGTAGTTGAAGATGAAGTTCTGCTCACCGTGCTCGGCGTGCAACCAGTTGCGGTCTGGCCGCCTGAACGAGCGCGTTGCGGTACGCCCCTTGATGACGTCCTCGTACTCGGCGACCTTGGTGTTGGTTACCGGAAGGACATAGGTCTGCAGAACAACCGAAAAGAGCGCCACCAGGAAGGAGAGAAAGAGAGCCGGCATGGCCAGGCGGTAGAGACTCATGCCGACTGCCTTGGCGGCGGTGATCTCGTTGCTGTAGGAGAGCACCGCGAACGTCGTGAGGGTGGTCAGCAACACGATGATCGGTGCCATCTGGTAGAAGATCTGGAGCGAAAAGTAGCGGTAGTAGGCAAAGACCACCCCGCCGGAGACGCCGTTTTCCATGACCTCGTCGACGAGCTCTGTGAAGTCGGCGATCACGTAGACCGCGAGCACTGCGGCGACAACGGTAGCGAGGGTACGGCCGTAGAGCTTCATGATGTAGCGATCGAAGACGTTGGGGAAGCGCACCGTGAAGCGCGGGAACCGCACCAGGAAGTGGGTCGCGTCGCGTAGGCGGGGTCGCTGGCCGGCAATGCGCTCCGGCTTCTCGAGCGCGCCACGAGCCGCCCCGCCGTTCTCGCTCTTCTGTTTGGCCCTGCGAAACTGGCGCAGGCGCTGGCGCGCGAGGACGCGGGCCCAGAAGTGCTCTCGAATCCACCGATCGATGCCCGAGAGCATCAGACTCTGGTCGCGGTTCTTGCGCCACAGCAGAAACGCTCCGGCGACCGCAAACAAGATGTTCGGCCCCCACATCGCGAGCCAGGGGCTGATGTTGCCCTGGGCGGCGTTCTCTTCGCCGTTCGAAAGCAGGACGTAGAACGCCAGGATGACGGCCACCGAGAGCACGAAGCCCGAGGACCGGCCGCCGCGCCGGTTGGAGAAGCCGAGCGGCAAACCGAACAAGCCGAAAACCAGACAGGCCGCTGGAATGGCGAAGCGCTTGTGAATCTCGACCCGGGCGAGCCGCTGGCGGTAGGCGCCGCCGTCTTGATCGACGACCACAGCGCGCAGTTCGTCGAGATTCATCGCTCGCAGGCTCTTCGACACACTGATGACGGAACGCCGATCCTCACGCAGCGGGAAGCGGCGCACGCGTTCGACAACCTGCTCGAGTTTCTCGGGCCGGTTCAAGTCGACCTTTTCGTGCCGCGAGTTGCGCAGCACCAGCTCGATCTCGCCGCTGTCACCGGTGCGCAGCTCACCCTGGTCTGCAGTGAGAACTTCGTTCTCGACCAGGGGCAGAGCGTCGGAGAGAAACATGCCCGACCACTTGCCGTCGGGAGTTTCACCGGTGAAGTAGAGGATCTTGTCGTTGAGCTCGTGAAACACCCGCGGGTTGAGGTCTTGCACCAGGCCGGCAGAGCGGATCTCTTCCTGCATTTCGAGGAAGCGCACACTGGCGCGCGGCATCACATCGATGATCAGCCAACCGGTGAGCAGGGTGAGGATCGCCGAGAACAAAAGGAGCGGCCGATAGAGCCAGAACAGGCTCACCCCCGAAGCTCGCATCGCGATCAGTTCGCTATCCGCTGAAAGGCGACCGACGGCGATCAGCAGGCCGAACAGAAAGGCCATCGGAATCGTCAACACCAGAATGTTGGGAAGATTCAGAGCGAGAAGCTCGAGCACCGTCCCCAGCGAGACCCCGGCATTCACGATCACCTTGGCGATGTCGTAGAGCGCATCCATCAGGAGGATGAAGGTGAAAACCACCAGCCCGAGCAGGAAGGGGCCGAGCGCCTCCCTGAAGACGTAGGCGTCGAGTTTGCGAATGAGGGGCATGGTCGGCTTGATTCTTACCCAACGGGCTCGAGAGCATGAAACACCCTCTGGGGACCACGGCGCCATGACCTGCCGCGAAAGACCACACAGCCCGGCCGTGCTCGTTGAGCAGGCCGGGCCTCAGGGGGTGGGGGAGTGTCCCCGAAAGCGGACCGCCACGCTTCGCTAGCTCGGTGCGCTAGCTCTGTTCCGGCTCGGTGCAGCCCGATGCTTCACTCAGTAACGCAAGCGCAAGGTCGCACCGTAGGTGCGCGGCGCCTCGAGGAAGGCTGCGCGACTGCCAACCCGCAGAGGCGTGTTGAAGGTCACGTTCCTGGTCTGCTCATCGGTGATGTTGTCGCCCCAGAGCTCAACGTTCCAGGTGCCCGAGTAGCTACCCAGACCGAGGCGCAGATGTACCTTGGTGTTGGACTCCTGGATGTCGAACAAGAGGCCCGGCTGGGTGCTGGTGCGACGGTCGTCCTCGTAGCGGGCGTTGGCCGAAACGAAGTACGTGAACTTGTCGCTCACGAAATCGTTCCAGCCAGCACCGAAGGTCACGACGTTCTCGGGTGCGTTGGTAAACGGCGCACCGCAGAGCGAAGCAACCGAGGCAGGTGCCCCCAGGCCGCCGTCACAGTCAGCGGGATACTGCGACTCTGCGTAGATGTAGCCCAGCGACAACTCGAGCTCGTTGGTTGGTAGTGCGTTGAGCTCGAGCTCGAAGCCCTGACTCTCCGCGTTCGGAACGTTGAAGGTTATGAACTGGACGCCGGTGAACTCGAGCACCTGGAAGTCTTCGATGTCGTAGTCGAAGAGCGCCGCGTTCAAACGCACCCGCCGGTTGGCGAACTCAGACTTGAGACCCAGCTCGACAGCGTCGACTTTCTCGGAGCGGAAGCGCGGATCAGCGCCGCCAGCGGCGGCTGTCGAGTCGAGGTTGAACCCGCCCGACTTGAATCCGTGGGTGTAGCTCCCGTAGAGGCTGGTTCCATCCGTCAGCGAGAAGACGGCCTTGCCGGTGTAGACCAGCTCGTCGTCTTCGAAGGTGTTGTCGAACGTCGCCGGTAGGATCAGGATGCCGGTGTCGGCCGGAGTCGCGAACGGGAAGCAGGCAAAGCCGGCGGAGAAGTTGCCAATCGTCGCGGCCACGACTTCGAGACCGGTGCCCGCCGCACCCGCCGCCAATCGACTGGCGTTCAACACGGTGTTGATGCACGCCGGGTTGGTGGCCTGGCCCTGGCTGAACCGACCGTCCTTGGTCTCGTCGACGTAGCGGAGGCCAACGACGAAGTCGAAGTTGTCGGTCACCCTCCAGGTGTTGTGGGTGAAGATCGACCACGATTCACCTTCCTGCTCGAAGAGGTTCTGCGCAAAAGCGCCCGCCGAGTCGACGCCACCAGCAAAGGCCAGGGCCTGGTTATCGGCCCCGAGGATGTCCCCGAAGGTGCCACCGGTGGCCATCGGAACACCGGCCAGGAGGGGAGCGGCGCCGAGAACCGGAGCGAAGGCGAAGTTCCACAGCATGGCGTCCATGTTCTGCGTGTAGGCCGTGCCGAGACCAAGGCCGCCCTGTTCGACGATGGTCTCGTCTGAGTAGTAGCCTCCGAGCATCCAGCCGAACGAGTCGGTATCGCCGGCGATGCGCAGCTCGTGAGTGCTGGTCTCGATCTCATCGAAGGAGACGAAACCACCGGCCACGGAGGGCTGCACTGAGAACACGTCCATATTGACGAAGTCAGTCTGCTGCACGCTGGTGGCCTTGAAGTCGCGGTAGGAACCGATGTAGGTCAGCGTGGCGTTGTCGGAAAGACCGACGTTGAGTTCGGCGGAGAGCCCGGTCTGGTCGAAGGGATTCTCGAACTGCTCGGCGTTCGAAACGCGATCTTCGAAGGCACCGAAGCCACTGCGCGAAACGCCTCCGTTAGCCGGCAGGCCGGCGGCAGCAAAGGAACCCAACGCCGCGCCGGCGGTCTCGTTGAGAATGACCGCGTCACAGCACTGCTCATCGGCGTCCGAGTAGTCGCCGATGATGCGCAGATCGGAGTTGTCGCTGAGCTGGAAAAGCAGCTGGCCACGCACGAGCACACGATCGCGGTTGCGACTCTCGGCGCCGGTTGTGCTTTCGAGGAAACCGTCGCGCTTGCGGTAGGCACCGGAGAGGCGATAGGCCGAGCTATCGGACATGCCACCGGAGACACCCGCCTGGACGTTGTAGGCATTGAAGTTACCCGCGGTGAGGTTGACGAAGGTCTTGGTGTCGCCAAAGGCAGGCTTCTTGGTGCGCAGGTTGAGCGCACCGGCCGAGACGTTGCGACCAAAGAGGGTGCCCTGGGGACCGCGCAGGACCTCGATCGCCTCGACGTCGAGCTGGTCGCCGAGGGCCACGCCGGGACGGCTCAGGTAGACACCGTCGAGAAAAACGCCAACCGAGCTCTCGAGACCGATGTTGTTGCCCGTTGTGCCAACGCCGCGGATGCGCAGGGTGGAGCCTTGCGACTCGGTCTGCGAGGAGTTCATGTTGAAGCTCGGGGCGAGCAGCGGCAGATCACGGATGTCTTCGACGCCCGCGCGTTCGAGTTGCAGCTCGGTCACCGCGGTGACCGCGATGGGAACGTCTTGAATCGACTCCTCGCGCTTGGTGGCGGTGACCGTGACTTCCTCGAGGAAGATCGGCTCCTCCGTAGCGGTCTCCTGATCGGAGTCGTCTTGTTGCGCCGTAAGTGGGGCAGTGAGCAGCAGAAGCGGACAGGCAAGTGCAGCTAGCAGTGCTCGGTGAGATTTCGACATTCCGTTCTCTCCTTGGGTAACAAGGTTGATGCAGCTACAGGGCTAAGTCCCTGGGCGTACGCAAGGATAACGACTACCTGGCGCCCTCTGTATAGGTAGTTTGCGATCTTCCCACGCATCGAGGCACCGGTTGCGAGAATAGGCCGATCCGTCCCGCCGTAGTTTCCAGGAGCTCTAGAGGAAGAACCTTCGGAGTCGCAACAACCATGCGAGGAGACGATGTCGATGGAAGTCCTGGAAAGGAGCGATGAACACCCCAACTGCCCTCACTGCAAAACCAGTCTGACGCAGATCTGGTTTCGAGAACTCAAAACACTTCTAGGCAGGCGCTACATCTATTTCTGCCCCTCGTGTCGTGGAGTTCTGGGAATCACGCATCGCAAGGGCTTCTGGATGGGCTGAAGCACCCAGGTGAGCCCGCAAGAGCTCCGCTCGGTTCGCGATCAGATCTGGTTGATGAGACCTGTTGCCCCGCGGCTTGGCTCCGGCGCGCTACCGGCTCGTGTTGTCCCAGGCACCGACACCGCCACCCTCGAAATCGTCGGCAAACAGGATCTCTGGACTGGTCGAGTTCCCGAGGCTGGGTAGCTCGAGCGCCGGGTCTCCGATCAGGTGGTAGATCTTCGCCAGGTCGTCGAACCGCGTCTGAGGGGCGATGGTGCCGAGAGAGTGAAGCCAGACGTCACCGAGCCGCTGTGGCTTGCCGGCGAGCACCTGTGCCAGGAGTTGGCGGCCGAGCTCCACTGCCTCGTCGTGCACCGAGAGGCCGGACGGGGCAAGGACCGCGACCGCGCCACGTCGTGGCTCGAGCGTCAGCTTCTCGGCCAGCGAAACATACTGTGGCACTTCGAAACGGCCGGCCGAGCACGTCAAGGCGCTCACGACCGGGAACAGTGGGCCTGTTTGTAGGTCAGATACGTCGGCGACCGTCAAAAGGCCCTCGGCTGCCAAGCGATCAAGACCGCCATGCCCCAGGAAGTTCATCAGCACCGAACCCGATGCAAAGGACTGTCTGGTTTGTGCCCTGGCCTCTGTAAGGGAGAGCGAGCTCAAGCTGATCTCGTTGACCGAAAGATCAGCGGGGACGATGGATGACATGAGGGAGCTGTCGCGAGGGAAGTCTCCGGCGTAGTCGGGATTGTCGCTCAGGAACGAGATCGTACCGGCTGGATCGCCCGCAGACCGCTCGAACCATTCGACCTTCTCGAGATAGGCGCTGAGCTCGGCGGCGTTGCTGATCGGAATGCGTCCGATCGCAACTTCGAGACCCGGGGATGTCGTCAGGTCGGCCAGCGCGGAATCGGATGCATAGAGTCCATGGGGGGTCGCAACCAGGGCCGGGGGCAGCAGATTGTCTCCGTTCTGCAGCGCATCGCGGTAGTCCATCGAACCTCGACCCAGGAGAACCACGTAGCGAGGCACAGTCGACCAGCGGTCGAAGGCTCGGCGTAGAAACTCTCGGACAGCCCAGGGATTCGCCTCGCCGTAGCTGAAGGCGTCGTAGATCGCCTCGACCGGGACCACCGAGGTCGAAAGCCCCGACCAGGTGGCACGGTAGTCCGCCAGGGCGTCGCCGGCATCCATGAGCGCTAACGGAGCGATGATCAGATACTCGGCTGCGTAGGCGTCGAGTCTGGTGGCCGTTGCAGCCGGCCTGACGAGGGACGGTCGCAGTAGCGAATCGCGTGCTGTGACCTCGTAGGTACGAGTGCTGTCTGACCAGAACACGATCGAGGAACCTGCGGCTCCGTCATCACCTGCGGTCGGAAGAATCACCATCGGTTGAGAGGGATCCGTCACGTCGAGCATCACGCCGCCCCCGTTACCGAGGCCGGTGACCTCGACCAGGGAATCCCCTCCGAAGAATCGCAGCCTTCCGCTTCCATCCAGGATTGGGCGACGGGGGTAGGACACCGTAAGGCCGTCGACGTAGAAGATGCTGCGACTCACTCCAGGCATGGCAACTGCGACCAGATCGAGACGGATTGTGGAAGCGCTGATGACGCCTGGGGGAACTTCGAAGCGAAGAGTGCGGTGCTCACGACCGGGAAAGCTCACTGTCCCGACTGGAACGCCATCGACCTGCAACGACAAACCGTGATCCATGACCTCCAGGCCGTCGGTGGCACCGAAGACGTCGACTTCGATCACCGTCGAGAGGGCCTCCGGGACGTAGTGTGGCAGCTCGAGAATCAACGTCTTCTCGAGCAGACTCGAGTGGCTGGTGCCGTGAACCGACCAGAACCAGAACTCGCGCTCTGGATCTCGGGCTGCGGCGGTCGCCGGGAAAACATCGTTCTCGAAACGCAGAGGTGAGAGAACCGCTGGGGCAGCGACTTCCCTGGCCCCAGCCTCAGCCACCCGCTCGGTGACCTCGATCCCCAGCCGGCGCTCGAGCTGATAGACGCTTCCAGAGTGAAACAGGGATGGCGCGCCGAAAGCATAGAAGGAGAGCCCTGAACCATCGAGGCTCCACCACGGAATCTCCTCGCCAGCTCGAGACAGTCGCAGACCTTGGCTCGCGATCAGCGAGGCGGCAGCATCTCTGCTGATGGTCATGGCGGATGCGACCTCTTGGGTACTCAAGAAGTGAATCCCATCCCGAGACACGCCGATGTGAGCCCTTGGACCCGAGATCGCGGCCGGCAAGAGGGCGCGCGCAGCCGGCGGACTCAATGGACTCTTCGTGGGAGCATTCGGGATCGACTCGAATGCCGCCCCGATCGCCGCCGCGCGGGTGTCGGCGCGAACCTCGAACACTCCGAGGTGGCGGGTCGCTCCTGACAGTTCGACTTCCTCTAGAAGATAGAGTTGGGGTTCCGAGGCCGTCGCATCGTGATCGAGGAGGCGATACGTCGCTCCGGCAGGCGCAAAGACCTCGGCTGGCAAGACACCCTCGTGGACTGGAACCCATCCGAGTGCAGTCGAGAAGCGCGACACAATGAAACCCAATGTGCCCTCCTCGCTGGCGGTACTCCACTCGAGCACCGTCGAATCGCCGAGGCTGGATGCCGAAACGCTCGCCAGCAGGGCGCGGGTCACGGGCCGGGCGTAGCCGAAGTCTTGAGGAGGCGGATCGACCGCGGCGATCGAAACTGGCTGAACACCGGCAGTTGCGAGCTGTGTCGTTTGTTCGGCGCCGGAGATGCTGGTGCCAGACAGGTCCGAAACGATCAACCAGTCCGAGGATCCAGGCAGTCCGATGAACGCGTAGGTTCCGTTCGCCAGACTCGTCACCGCACCGAAGAAGGGATCCGTGAGATCAAGGACCCCATCACCGTCCAGGTCGCGGTAGAGGGAGAGTACGGCCCCACCAACACCGGCCTCGCCACCGTTCAGGACGCCATTGGCGTTACCGTCTTCGAAGACTGTCCCAACGATCTTGTACGACGTGCTGCTGACAGTGAACCCGAAATCGGCGGTGAAGTCGGACGGCGCTCGAACGCCGGGTGACAGCGTCACGGCGTAGGGATCCGCCTGCGATTCGCCATCGGTCTGAGTGACGCCCTGGGTCCTGGATAGGCCCTCGAGAACCAGGCGCTCGTCGCTGACGCTCGCCAGGTAGTCTTCCGGGGGAAGAGCGAGGAAATAGTATTCGCCATTGCGGTCGGTGATTGCCTCTCGAACCAGGTTGTCGACCCCGGGCTCGACGGTGGAGTTGTTGTTGGAATCGAGCCACAACGCCACCGTGACGCCCTCGATCCCGGGCTCACCCGGATCATGACTGCCGTCACCGTTCTTGTCGTGCCAGACGAGGTTGCCGATCGTGCCGAGACCAGCCCCCGGCGCGTAGCCAAAGTCGGCGCTGTCATGATTGTCACCTGCAACCACCGTGATGGTCGCAGTCGGGTTGCTGCCGGCACTGAGGTTGAAACCAACGAGTAGTCCCACAGTGTCGGTCACCTCGACGGTGTAGTCGCCAGCTGCCAGGCCGGAGAAGGAGTAACGACCATCGGCGGCGGTCATGGTGGTTGCGAGCAACGAACCGCCAGAGTCGAAGAGACTGAGGCTGACGCCGCCGATTCCAGACTCGCCCGCGTCTCTGGATCCATTGCCATTGGCGTCGAGAAAGACGAGGTCGCCGATGGTGGCAAAGCCGGTGCCAGGGACTGTTTCCTGGAACCCGAAATCGGCGAACAGCCAGTCCGTTCCAGCGTCGACGGCGAAGTTCATCGCTGCCAGCGGGAAGCTGGTCGGATTCGGATCGAGCCCGGCAGGTAGCTTCGACGTATCGACTGACACGTTGTAGACCCCGGTCGTGCTGATGCCGGTTGCCAGGTAGTTGCCGTAGGCGTCGGTGGTTACGGTGACGTTGTAGCCACCCGGACCGGTGACCGTGACGTCTACTCCGGCGATTCCGAGTTCGCCGGGGTCCTGGATCCCATCACCGTCGGCGTCGAAGAAGACAGTGTCGCCCAGCGCGCTACCAACAGTTGGGGCATATCCGAAGTCGGCCGTGTCGTCGTCGGTCCCGGCGGCGAGGGCAACCATGGGCGACGCCGGTCCGGTGCCGGGAGTGGCGCCGAACCCGGCCGGCAAGGTGCTCTCGTCCGGGTCGACGAAGTAGTTTCCGGGCGCGAGTCCACTGAACAGGTAGGAGCCCGCGAGGTCTGTCGTCGTCGTCTCGAGCAGCGTATCGCCTGCACCCCGCAGGCCGTCACCGTTGCTGTCCTCCCAGAGTTCGACGACCACGCCGGACAGGCCATTCTCAGCACCGCTCATCACGCCGTCTCGGTTGGCGTCGAACCACACCGTGTCACCAATCGTGCCGCGCTCCTGGGTGCGGTTGTAGCCGAAGTCGACATCACCGACGTTCGTTGCACCGAGGGCGACGGGAAGCGCGTCGAGGCCGCTGGTGAGTTGAGCGTCAGCCAGTACATCGTCGTCGTCGGTGACCACGACACGGTAGTTGCCGGCGGCCAGATCCCGAAACGCGTACGCACCGCTCGCATCCGAGATGGTGGTCGCCAGCACGTTGCCGCTCATGTCTTCGAGAGCGAGGGTGACTCCCGCGATTCCTGGCTCACCGGCACCGTCGTTGACACCGTCGCGATCACGATCGTCGAAGATCGTGCCCGAAACATCGGCCAGAACAGCATTCTGAAAGCCGAAGTCCGCGTCGAGGTAGCCGGCAAGCACCGAGATCAGAGTGGCCTCGATCTGGATACCCGGCGCGTTGGCGCCCAGCTCCTGATCGGCGGTCGTCGCGGTGTAACCGGTGAGTGCCGCCTGGGACCCATCGATGCTCGCAAAGTAGGTACCGGCGGCCAGCGACTCGAAGCGGTAGTACCCGGCACCATCGGTCACGGTCGACAGGAGCGGCGTGTCGAGGAGCATGTCGAACACTCCGTTGGCATCGGCGTCGCGCCACAAGTTGACCGTGACGTTGGCAATGCCGACCTCATCGGGATCAAGGACACCGTCAGCATCGACGTCGCTCCACACCATGTCACCGATGGCACCCGGCACGTTGTAGCCGAAGCTCGCGCCACTCAGGTTTCCGGTTGTCACCGAAAGCGGAAGTCTCGAGTTGAGCGCCGCGGTTGTCGTGCCGGTGAGGCCAAGAAGCTGTGCATGAACGTCGGTGACCTGAAGCACATAGCTTCCCGGAGCCAGGCCGGTGAAGGTGAAGAAGCCCGAACCATCGGAGACCGTCGATGCGACAACGTCACCGTGACTGTCGAGCAAGCTGAATGTCACACCTTCGAGACCGCGCTCGCCGATGTCGACGAAAGTATCGGCGTTGGCATCGAACCACACCCGGTCGGTGATCGACCGCGTCGCCGCGCTGTCGTAGCCGAAGTCGGCATCCAGATGAGCGTCACCTGCCTCGACGACGATCGGAGCGCTCTGGTCGGTTCCAGGTGATTGCGGCCCCGAGGTGACTGAGTAGCCCGAGAGAACCTGCCCAGCCGAGAAGTTCGAAGCGGCCACCTCGACGGAATAGCTGCCGGGAACCACATCGTCGAACAGATAGAAGCCGTCGGCAGCGGTGGTGGTGGTTAAGACGACCGTACCGGCCTCGTTGAGGAGTTGGACGGTCACACCGCCGAGGCCAGCTTCGCTCGGGTCCTGGAGCCCGTCGGCATCGGCGTCGCTCCAGATCCGGTCGCCAATGACCGCGCGGGTGGTACTGGTGTTCGTGTAGCCGAAGTCGAGATCGAGGAAGGTCTCATTCGCCGTCACCGTGCGCACAGAGCTCGGATCGGAACCGCCAGCGGTGAGCGAAAGGGCGCCGGGTACGGTTGCGTCCGTCACGTCAACGAAGTAGACGCCGGGCGAGAGAGCGGAGAACCGGTAGCTGCCGTTGATGTCGGTCGTCGCCAGTCCGACGACAGTGTCGTCGCCGCCTCCGGGTTGTCCATCTCCTCCGGGGTCGGTCAATAGAACCGTAACGTTTGCGAGACCAGGCTCGCCGACATCCTGGGAACCGTCTCCGTCGACGTCGTGCCACACTCGATCGCCGATGATTCCACCGCGGCTGACGCGGTCGATCGTCATCGCAAAGATCGGCTCGATGGTTTCGCGACTCGACGCACCGGCGCGGTTGGTGATCTGACTAACAGCGCTCGACAGTGGATCGTCAACGACCACCTGAAACGTGAGACTGAGGGACTCTCCCGAGAGCAGATAGACGTCGGGTCCCGGTGGAACCATCAGCGCCGGCGCCTGTGCACCGACCGTTCGAAGGGCTCGCGAGGTGACATCGATCGTGATCGAGTCGGCGTAGAAGTCATCACTGCCGTTGTTGGCGAGGCCAGACGACAAGAGGCGCAAGAGGTTGTCCGCTGGGTTGGAGTCGAGATAGGTGGCCGGATCGAGCGCGATGCTGAAGTTTTGATAGGCGGAATCGGTCGCCGGTCCGGCGAATCGCGTCAACTCGGTCCAGCTCGAACCACCGTTGTACGAGATGTCGAGCGTGACGTAGTCGGAAGCACCATCAAAGCCGGCCCGACGGTAATCGAGACTGATGGTTGCGGCCGTGCTGCCGGTGAGGTCGAAACCGCGCTGGGCACCCCTCCCGCTCTTCTGGATACCAAGGCTCAGGTCGCCCGAATCGGTGAGTACCTGAACGTCCCCTCCAGACGGCGATCCATCGTCGTTGATTTCTGACCAGGCGTTCGGACTCCAGTCGAGCGTCCCGTCCGACCCGTTGTATCCCGGATCCGGATAGGTCGCCGTGAACTCGTCGCGATAGTCGCCGGTGCCGACGATCATTCCGCTCAGCTGGGCGCTTCCTGGCACGTAGGTCGTACCGTTGGGCAGCGGATCGGAGATCGAAACCTCGGTGACCGGAAGGGCACCGGAATTGAGCACGGTCACGTTGTAGTTGATCACGCTACCGGGATTGACCGGCCCGCCGCCGGCGCTCGATGATTTGGTGATCGAAAGCTGAGAACTGGCGCCGACCTGATAGCCAAAGTCGATGGTGTAGTCGACGCTACCGCTAGCGATGCTCACCGACCCCACGTGGTCGCAGACGGTGCAGCCGGCGCCCTCGTCCGGGTCGTAGAAGAGCACCACGCTCGCCGGCAGCGAAGCAGTGACCACCGCAACGGTGTAGTTGCCGTCGGCGATATCTCCGAAGGCATAAAACCCCTCGCTGTCGGTGGTCGTCGATGCAACAACGGAGAGCGAGGCATCGACCAGGTTGAGCTGTACGTTGGCCAGACCGAGCTCCGACGAAACGCTGTAGAGGCCATCACCGTTGCTGTCGAGCCAGACGGCATTGCCGATCGACCCTGGCGCCTGGAAACCGAAATCGGCAAAGTTGACGAGCTGTCCGGCCCGCAACTCGACCGCCAGGACGCCGTCGCACACCGTACAAGGGCCGGTTTCGGTCGGGTCGCCAACCAGCGTCGAACTCGGGAGGTCCGGGTCGGAACTGTCGACCCGAACGATGTAGTCGTCGGGAACCAAACCACGGAACCAGTACTCGCCCTGGGCATCGGTCGTCGTCGTGCCCCGCAGCACGTCGGTGCCGGGGGTGTACAGGCTGTCGCCGTTTGTGTCCTGGTAGAGCCAGACGGTGACGTTGGCGATTCCAATCTCGTAGAGATCGTACAGCGCGTCGCGATCGTCGTCGCGCCAAACGCTGTTGCCGATCGTGCCGGGCGGTGCGAAACCAAACTCGAGATCCGCGCGTGTTTCGCCGGCAGTGAGGGCCACCTGTTCTGGATCGTTCTGGGTGCTCAGAATGTAACGATTGCCATTGGAATCGTTGGGGAGGTCGGTATCTGAAGTGTCGATGTCGACGACGTAGTTACCGCCCGGCAGGCTGTCGAAGCGGAAGCCGCCGGCGCCGTCACTCGAGAGGCTGCCGATCAAAGCGTCCTCGGCATCGACTGCTCCGTTGCCGTTGTCGTCTTCATAGAGTGAGACCTTGATGCCGCCGAGTGAAGCTTCTTCGGCATCGTAGATCGCGTCGCGGTCGGCGTCGGTCCACACGACACCCGCGATGGTTCCGCTGCCTGTAGGCAGGTAGCCGAAGTCCATCGTTAGCACCGAGTCGCTTCCATCGACGCTGGCACTGCCCTGGGCATCGCAGGTATTGCAAGCAATCGGTTCATCGGGGTCAGAACTCTGGAGATAGCCATCGGGCAGGTCCGGGTCGCCCTCATCAACGACCACGACGTAGCTACCAGCCACAAGGCCGGTAAACAGATAGGCGCCGCTCGAGTTGGTGCTCGTCGAGGCGACGAGACCATCCGCGCTCTCGATGACACCGTCGCCGTCTTCGTCCTCGTAGAGAAGCATCGATACATTGGCGATCCCCTCCTCGCCAGAATCGACCTGGCCGTCCCCGTCCCAGTCTGTCCAGAGCAGATCGCCGATCGTCGACGAGCCGCTCTCCTGGTACCCGAAGTCGTAGCTTCCCTTGACCTGGCCGCCGGCGACCGCCACGGAGATGGTGGTCATATGGTCGAGAGTTGCATCCGGATCGCCGGTCTGGTTCCAGGTACCGCCGGCAGGCAGTGTCGCGCTGATGATCGAGACCACGTAGCTTCCATTTGCCAGATCGCTGAACAGGTATTGACCTGCCGAATCGGTGTTGAGGCTGACTGTTGGGCCGTCGTCTCCATCGCCACAGATCGTGTTTGCGCCGCAGTCCTTCAGATCGACCTGGACGGAGTCCAGGCCCGGCTCGCCGGTCTCCTGGACGCCGTCGCCGTCCAGGTCACGCCAGACCGTTCCGAAGATCGTGTTGGGAAGCGTGTAGCCGAAGTCGAGAACAGCGTCATCGTTGCTTGCTAGACCGTCCGCATTGGCGAGTGGCGCACCGCCTCTGTCGTCGCAGACGCCGCAGACTCCCACGAAATCTGGATCGCCGGTCTGGGTAAAGGTGCTCCCGGGCAACGTCGCAGGAAGAACCAACGCCACGTAGCTCCCGTCTGCGAGACCATCGAACCGGTAGGTGCCGTCGGCCTCGGTCTGCTGAGACACGAGCCGCACACCGTCGCTCGGGTTGCCATCGTTGTTGGGGTCGCTCCACAGTTCGACCGTGACTCCCGGAACACCCGGCTCGGCACCGTCTCTGATCCCGTTGCCCGGCGTGCCTCCTCCCGAGCCGTCGTCAGAGAAGACGGTTCCCGAGATCGTGCCTCGTGGTGCGACATCGACTGTGTCACTGGCAGTGACATCGGCGATAGCGAACCCGTCCAGGTACTGCGCACCGTTCGTAGCGGCGGTGTTGGTCGTGGTCGCGACATCGTTCTCGCCGTCGCCGTCGTTGTCAGGAGGTTCGAGGGCCAGAAAGGTTGCCGTGACCGAGGCGGTTTCCCGAGAATCGAGCGGACCGAGATCATTCCAGGCAAGAACGCCGGTATTGGCGTACGGTGTCGTCGTAAAGCTCAGGGAGTTGGCCGGTGGATCCGACCACTGGAATTGCAGTTGATCGGCATCGAACGTGTCGACCAGAGGAAGCGGCGAGAGCGTTCCGCCAGAAAGGGCCTTCGAGCACTCCTCGAGAGTGATGCGGATTCCGATGGCGTCGATATACAGCGTGACGCCGTCGTTCCCGCCCACTGAGGCCGGGTAGTAGCGGATCTTGCTGTACCTTCCGTTGTTGGAACTGATCCTGTGAAAGGAGAGTGACGTGACATCGGTCACGATCGTGCCGGCATTGCCCACGCCGATGTGGTTGTTGAGGGTCGCAGAGTCGATGGTGATGAGGTTGGAACCATCGGTCAGCCCTATGTTCAACACATCGTTGCTGACCGCTGAGTCGATATAGAAGTGGATGAACGTCTCGATCTTGAGGAAGTTGTGGGGCAGATATCCCACCGCCCATTGAGGGTTCGCGTAGGTCGCCGAGCCGAAGGGGGCTGGTTCGTAGCTTCCGTCGAGTGCCGCCAGGGTGGCCGGGGGGGAGCCTGAGACGACGCCCGGGTAGGGGGGCCAGTTGTCCCTGATGAGGTGTTCCATGGACCATGTTTCGACCTGGCAGGGACCACCGAGAGCGCGACGCTCGACGAAGTCTCTAGCGTTCTGTCGAGCGTTACTCCATGAACCGGCGAGGTTCGTCTCCGATCGTTTGACGCTTGGGAGTTCGTTGCCTGGCAACGCCGGAGAGATGGTGGTCGCTATGCCTCCTACCGGGGAGGATGTAGTCTTTTCGGCGATCTCGGCCGAGGGCGAAACAGCGTGCACCAAAGGCTCGAGAGTGGTTCCAGCGGCAGCGTCGAAGGTCGTCGCGCGCCTCGCGCCGCCGCTCAGGCAGCCCTGCTTCGTTACCCGCACTCCGATCGCGTCGAGCTGTGGATTGGCATCGTCGGAGCTCCCAGCGGTCACCATGACTGCCGAAACATAGAAGTTCGGATCGGAGAGAGCCGCCCAGTCCCATGTCTGAAGCGCGGTCACGTCACAGATCATCAATGTGTCTTGGTGATGCGACGAACTTGGCATGGAGGTCCAGGAGTTCGGAGTTGGACATGCCGACGTCGCAACGCCGTCCTCTGAGTAGACGAAATGAAAGGTATCGTTGCTCAGAGTGCTGACCTTGGTGACCCTCATGACGAGCTGCACGTTCTCGATTGTTCCCGTGCCACCAGTCCAGTCGAACCCGGTTCCCCGATACTCGCCGGCCCACAATGAGCTGACGCCAGCGGAGAAGCCGTCAGGCGGCCCCAGGCCGTCGGCAGGCGAGAGATCAAAGGTGGTGTTCGCCGCGTCATAGCTCTCGGCCCACCGCGTCATCACGCAGGAATCTGCGGGAGCCACGTAGGACGTGCCGCTCCTGTTGTTGGTGACATCGATTTCAAAGGTGACCAGCTCGCCTTCTGCAGCCGGGTCGCTACTGGTCAGACTCTTGGTGATCACCAGACCAGCCTGGAAGCCAAAATCGGCGGCAGCGTAGGGGCTGGTGGTCACGCCTCCGAGATCGGTCACAGCAAGCGCGGTTCTGGTGGTCGGAGCGTAGCCATCTGGGAGGTCGGGATCGGCGCGATCGACGACCGCGATGTAGTCCCCATCGGGGAGGTTGGCGAAGCTGTAGGCGCCGGAACCGTTCGTGACCGCACTGGTGATCAAGAGATCGCTGGAGTCTAAGGACCCGTCGCCATTGGCGTCCCAGTAGAGCTCGACCAGAATCGACGCGATGCCAGTCTCAGCGGCGTCGACGCTCTTGTCGCCATCGGCATCGTGCCAGACCACATCGCCGATCGAGTTGCTGCCGGTCACCAGGCTCACGGTGCTGTCGCGAGCGAAGGGTGGAGCTTCTCCGAAGCCGAGCTCGGCCTCGTTATCGATGAACGGCAGGCCACTGAATGGCGAGTCGACCTGAACCTCGAACGACGGCGTGACACTGCCTGACGCCGGTAGCGGATCCCTGAGCCACCACCGCAGATCGGTCACCGTCGCCGGATCACCCGGCTCGGTCGCAGTCCATGTGAGACGCCCATCGGTCGAGTAGAGAATCAGAGCGGGCGTGTTGGGCGTGTACCCGAGTGTGATCTGAGCGCTGGCCGCAACGTACGTCGTGTTGGCTGGAATGCTGTCGGTGACGACCAGGGGCACTCCGAGGGCCGGATCACCCGCCGGAGTGACGGCATCGTTGTCGACCTGAATCGAGTACAGAAGAGTGCCACCAGGAGCGACCGACACCAGGTTGACGGACTTCTCGAGCGTGATCTCGGGAGCGTAGGTCCCGATCTTCGGCAGACTGATGCCGTAGTCGCCGGTGAACTTCTCGTTGTCAGCCCCAGACGCGACTTCCTGGTAGGGCGACATTCCGATGCTGCAGCCGCCGCGTAGCGCCAGAAACTCATAGTGCACCTCGCCTCGGCCGCCGGTGTTGTCGGGCGGAAGGTCAGTGAAATAGAGCTGGTCCTCGAAGTTGATCACCAGGTCTGGATCGCCGCCGCTGCGTTTGATGGTCAAGGTGCCATAGGTGCGCACGAGGCGAAAGCAGGTTGGGTCATGCGCAGGATCTCCCACCGGCTGCAGCCAAGCGTTGTAGTCGTACTCGAGGTCGCCGTCGTTATCGAAGCCCTTGTTGATGTTGCCGAGGTCGTAGTTGATGCCGTTGGTGGTGACCAGGGTTCCCACGGCGACGGTGTCGGTGGCAACGTTGAACCACTGGCCGTCCTGAGGGTAGATCTTGTTGGCATTGGCGGAGATCTCATTGCGCATCGTGGCGCGTTGGCTGGCCACGAGGGGAGCCGGGCTCTCGGCCGAGGTTCCCCAGACGTCGTATTCCAGCCACAGATCGTCATCAGGGTCGCTGGCGACACCCCACACGGCCGGCCCGGTGTTGTTGGGGTTGCCGCGCCGGGGGTAGGTCACCTGCCAGTACTGGGAGACACACTCGGCGGGGGAGAGGATGTCGAGGTAGCGGCCTGCATCGGACACCGCGCCGAGGTGGGTGAGCGCGTAAAGGCCACTGTTGGCCAGGTGAGGATGCTCCGCTTGAAAGGCGGCGGCGCTACTGTCGCGGGCGGGATAGACGCCAGGCGAGAGGGCCGTTGAATCACCGATAAAGCCCTGCACGTCACTTAGCGGCGCGTCGCCATCGTTACAGAACCTGGCCATGACCGTGGCCACCGCAGGCGCGTAGGTCGAGGGCGAGGTGACGTTCGAGTCGACGACGAAGTTGTAGCCAGCGACGATCTCGATCGAGAGGTCACCGGCCGCGACGAGGGCGCTCGGGGCGAGGTGAAAGACACCGAGGAGCAGCAGACCGATCCACACTGTACGACAAGGAGCGGTCTCAAGAGGCGGTCTGGGCGGAGGCATGATCGTTGGACGGCAGAAGAACGAATCAGAACGGATAGTCAAACAGCAAGTATAAATATTATAACGCAAATAACGGAGAAAACCACTTTCAATAAGCAAGAAAGTCGCCCTGGGGGCCCCTTCAAAAACAGACCCCGAGCCGGTCTGTCTCCCATCCTGCATCGCGTCCGATAAGATAGATTATGTCAACCTATCAATGAGAGCCGGTCTCAAGTAACGAATCGTCTCCAGTTCGGAAAGGTCCACCTGAAGCCGCCGAAAGCAAAACCTGCTCGACCGCGGAACCCAAACCTGACCTCTTGGAGATGACCATGAACCGCAAGACCCTCACCCTCGCCCTGACGCTTCTTCTCGCAGCTTCCCTGACCGCCTGTTCAGGCGGTGGCGGCGGCGCCGACTCGCCAACCGCTCCGACCGCGGCACCAGTACTCAACGTGCACGGCACCTGGCAGGGCTACTACGGTGGCCGAATCGTGACCCTGACCATGAGCCAGGCCGCCAACAGCCGCAACATCAGCGGCAGCGTTGACTCCCGCTACTACCTCACCGGTTCGACGGGACTCACCGGGACCACCAACTACCGTGGTCGTGACAACGGTACGGTCGACTGGGAAGCGACCCTTTCCTGCGGCTCCTGGAGTGGCCACCTCGAAATGAACGGAAGCCGCACCCGCATCTACGGAAACGCCTTGTACCGCGAGTGCGGGAGCACCGTCGTCAAGACTGGCATGATGGACCTGGTGAAGGTTTCTGAAAGCGCGTCGACCACGAGCGGTGGCAGCGCCGACACGGTCGGCAAGTTCGAGGACGCCGACAGCTTCTTCGAGTGAAGCGCAACCAGGAAGGGGCCCTTACCTAGGCCTCTTCCAGCTCTCGGAGCTCACTCAGGATCTGCTCCAGCGCCCCGATGAGATCCTGACGATCGACCTCTTCTTGACGAAACGTCAGGGAGAGGTCGAAGCGCTTGTCGGGGGCCTTGAACTTGAAGACGTAGGGCTTCGGCCGCGCTGGCTTACCCTTGTCGCTGTCCTTCTTGACCGCCCGGCGCACGTCCTTACGGCTCAGGCCGAGGCTCGAGATGCGCTCGAGCAGTAGGATCATCTCGTCCTCGTCATCGAGTTTCATGACCTCGAGGAGAACCGTCTTGGAGTCGATGCCCAGCGCGTCGACCGCCGAGCGGACCCGCTTGGGCATCTTGAGAAGGCTCAAGCTCTCGGTCACCGAAACCCGTGACTTCCCCACCGACCTCGACACTTCTTCATGAGTGTAGTCGTGCTGGGTGGCCAGCGCTCGATAACCCTCGGCCTCTTCGAACGGGGTCAGGTCTTTGCGCTGCAGGTTCTCGATGAGCGCGATCTCGAGCGCCTCGCTCTCCGAGATGTCCATCTCGATCGCCGGGATTTCGTAGAGGCCCGCTTCCATCGCGGCACGGTAGCGGCGCTCGCCAGAGATGATGCGGTAGCCGGTACCGTCTTCGCGGGAACGCACCAGAATCGGCTCGAGAACCCCCTTCTCGCGCACCGACGACACCAGGTCCTGAAGGTCGCCCAGCTGAACTCGCGGCTGGTTCGGATCAGGTTCGATGGCCGAAAGCGCAATCATGCGACCGACGGGAGCTTCGCTGCGACCAACGAGTTCGTCGACGAAGTGTGCCTCATGGCGCATGCGCACTTTCGACGGTAGGCCTCTCTTCTTCGAACTGCGGCTGGTAGCGGGTTCAGACACGGGCCAGAACCTCCTCGGACAACTTGTAGTACTCGAAAGCACCGGATGAACGCGGGGCAAAGGTAAACACAGACTCGCGATGGGCGGGACTCTCCTCGAGCCGCACGCTCTTCGAAATCACCGTCTCAAAGAGCTTGTCGCCAAAGACACCGGCAATCTCTTGATGAACGTCGCGCGCTAGCAGGGTGCGCTTGTCATGCAGCGTGATCACCACTCCGAGCAGTTGCAACCCCGGGTTGGCGCGCCGCTTGAGCTTGTCGATCGTGTCGAGCAGATCGTCGGTTCCCTCGAGGGCGAAGTAGCTCGACTGAATCGGAATCAGAACGTGCTGCGCAGCGACCAGTGAGTTGACCGTGATCACACCCAGGGTCGGCGGCGTGTCGATCAGAATGTAGTCGTATTCGTTGCGTAACGCCTCGAGCTCGTCTTTGAGCCGGTAGTCGCGGTCGATCTCACCCAGCAACTTGGCTTCGAGCTTCGCCAGCGCGATCGAAGACGGTGCGACGAAGAGATTCGGAACCGTAGGCACCGGCATGATGACGTCGGCGATCCCCACGTCGGGCTCGGTCATCGCCTGGAACATCGTCTGGCCGACGACCGTTTCGGGCTCGAGAAACGACATGGTGCTGTTGGCCTGGGGATCGAGATCCAACAGCAGGGTCTTGCGCCCCTTCGAGGCAATCGCCGCCGAGAGGTTGATGGCGGTGGTGGTCTTCCCCACTCCGCCCTTCTGATTCGTAATCGCAATGACCATGGGGAGCGGGCGCAGTGTAGAGCACCGCTTCATGCAGGGTCAACGATAAAACCACTCAAAAGGCGAATTCGTGAATCATGTCGGCCGGCCGACATCGTACGCGCTTACATCGTGTACTTGCCGAGATCGTCGGGACCGAGCTCTTCGAGCATCTTGCGGACCTCGTCTGGATCTTCGGTATCGACCCCTTCGGTCCTGGTCACCGCCTTGGCGCGGTCCAGCACATCCTTCTCGACGTAGAGCGACGCGCCGCTGCGGACGGCGAAGGCGATGGCGTCACTCGGCCGCGAGTCGACCCGGATCGTCTCGCCACCTCGGTTCAAGTAGAGCTCGGCGTAGAAGGTCTGGCCTTGCAGGTCGTTGATGACGACCTTCTCGAGCACCGCGCCGAGGTCGGTGACCACCGCACTCAACAAGTCATGGGTCATGGGCCGCGCGCGATCGATCTTCTCGAGCTCGATCTGAATCGCGCTGGCTTCGAAGACACCGATCCAGATCGGCAGGAAGATCTGCTCCGCCTCATCGCGCAGGATCACGATCGGATGGTTCGATGACGGATCGATCATCAACCCACGCACCGACATCTTGACCAGGGTGTCAGGCACTGCGATCCTCCCGAACGTCGCGTGCGGTCCTTACCCGCCGCGGCGCGACCACCAGTTCCCCCAGCAAGCTGTGGTCGTTGGCATGCTGGATCTGAACTGGAACGATCGTCCCGGCGGTCACCGAATCGCCAGCCGCAAAGTGCACGATGCGGTGGCACGGCGTCCGTCCACTCCTGTACCCGTCCTGGCGACTGCGACCGGTGACCAGAACCTCGTGCGTCTCGCCGATGAGCGCCTCGTTGAGGGCGCGCTGGATCGGAGTCTGCAAGGCAAACAGATCCTGCAGGCGACGGTCGGCCACTGCGAGGGGAACCTCTTGATCGGGAAGTCGCAGAGCCGGAGTGCCCGGACGTGGCGAGTACTTGAAGGCGAACACCTGGCTGTAGCGCACCCTCTCGACCAGGTTCATGGTCTGCCTAAAGTCCTCCTCGGTTTCACCCGGGAAGCCGACGATGATGTCGGTCGACAGTGCCAGGCCACAGCGCGCGTCGCGCAAGGCATCGACCAGCGCAAAGTAGCTCGCCACGTCGTATCCCCGACCCATGCGCTTGAGGATCTTGTCGGAACCCGACTGGACCGGCAGATGAACGAAGGGACAGATATTCGCATGACGCGCCACCGACGCCACCATGCGGGAGCTGAAGTCCCGCGGGTACGAGGTGATGAACCGCAGCCGGGCGAGCCCAGGAATGACCGCGATGCGGTCCAGCAGGTCAGCGAAGTCGAGCGCCCGGCCACTCCCCCGCCCGTCTTCGGGCTCGCGCCAATGGTTGACCGTCTGCCCGAGTAGCTCGATCTCCTGGAAGCCTTCGGCGACCAGCCGCTCGGCCTCGGTCACGATCTCGGCCAACGGCCGGCTGCGCTCTGGACCCCGGGTGGTCGGGACGATGCAGAAGGTGCAGCGCTTATCGCAGCCTTCGATGATCGTGATCATGCCCTTGTGCGAATCAGCACGGGCAATGGTGTCCATGTCGTAGTGGCGGTCCTGCGGAAAGCCAGTCGCCAGAACGCGCTCGCCGCGTTGCGCCCGCTCGACGATGCGCCCAAGTTCCCCGACGCGACCCGTACCGACGACGAAGTCCAGGTCTTTGACCCGTTGGAGAGCCGCCTCGCCCTCCTGTTGAGCGACACAGCCGCAGAAACCAATGACAAGGTCAGAATTGTTTTCTTTCAACGACCGATAACGGCCGAGCTGCGAGTACGACTTTTGCGCCGCCTTCTCCCGCACGCTGCACGAGTTCAGGAGAATCACATCCGCTTCTTCAGCCGATTCGGTGCGCTCCATGCCCTGTACCGCGAGCTGCCCCGCCATGCGCTGCGAGTCGAGCTCGTTCATCTGGCAGCCCCAGGTCTCTACGAAAAAGCGCTTTCCCATCCTTGCGATCACCTCACACGGATCCATGAGCCCTGGCGGCCGTCCAGAGGGGAGCGACTGTCGGGCGAGCTGCGAAGGTTACTACGGGACGGGGCCGCCGCACTGCCCGCCGCACTGCCGGCGCCACCCCGCGCGGCGTGGGGGCCAACCTCGTTTCAGTCCTGGCTACGGTTACGGTAGAGCTCGGGGTCGACGACCTCGGCCATCTTGCGGTAGGCCTCCGCGCGACCGACGAATTCCGCGATCCGCCGTGCCTCGTCCTCGGGGGAACCGAGGACCTCACGGTAGTGCACGTCGATCCACTCGAAGGCTGGATCGTTCTTGAGCAGATACCCCACCCGCCAGAGATGGTTCTCGTAGGCGTCGGTCATCTGCGCATCGGCGGCGTCGTCCTGCTCCTCGCGGTGATCGAGCATCTTCTGCTGTGAAGCCAGCACTTCGCGCAGGTCACGGCGCATGAAGATGACCTTGTAGTTGTTGTCGCGCGGCAGGTCCTTGAGCAGAAACGAAATGACTTTGATCGCCTTGCCGCGCGAAGCCCGCAACCAGGACTTGTCTGCCATGCCTTCGAGGTCCTTGACCCGCTCGTCCTCGAAGTAGCCCTTGGGGTTGTCGATATCGGCTTCACGCTCGTTATCGGTCACCACGCTGAGTCCGGCTGCATCGAGCATCTTCATCGCCATGGATGTGCCCGAGCGCGGCAGCCCGGAGACCACAACCACCGGTGGCCCTTTGGTCAATCGTCGAATCAACTTACGCATCAATCAGCTCACTGGAATCGGAGGTTAGCGGGAGCGTGCGCACCCTAGCAGGAGTCGCCGGCTTCCTGGGGCCTCCCGGGCACTCTCCGCGGTCGAGCGGCCCATCGGTTGCGACACCATCGGAGGGCACCGTATGCTCTTTCGCGAACCCGAGCCGGTTGTCTTCCGGCCGCCTGTTCACCGACTTCTGGCGGTCGCTGGCCCAGCTCCCGATGATCCAGCTTCGGCTGTGCACCGCCCGGGCGCTTTGCACCAACTCGCCGCGCGGTGAGGCCTGCCCGAAGCCCGCCCGAGCTTCCGATTCACCTTCACCCCCTCCAGTAAACAGCGATATGAAAGCCAAGCCCCAGAGGTCCATCACCCGCCAGAGAGCCGCCGCCGGCGACGCCAGCACGATCAACAAACGCGGTGTCACCACCGTGGTGTTCTTCGCCGCCCTGGGACTGGTTGCGTTGCCGGGCTTCGCCCACGCCTACATCGGTCCCGGCGCAGGCGTCGCGCTTCTGTCGTCGTTCGCGGTGCTCTTTGTCACCATCATCATCGCCCTGGCCGCTGTCCTGGTGTGGCCCTTCCGCACCCTCTACCGGATTCTGCGACGCAAGAAGCCGCCCAAACCACTGGTCAAGCGGCTGGTCATCGTTGGCTTCGACGGCCAGGACCCGCGCCTCACCGACCAGTACCTCGCCGAAGGCAAGCTGCCGAACTTCGAGCGCCTCGCCAGGCGGGGCGGCTACCGCAAGCTGCGCACGACCTTCCCGTCGTTGTCGCCCGTCGCCTGGTCGAGCTTCAGCACCGGAACCAACCCCGGCAAGCACAACATCTTCGACTTTCTCGACCGCGACCTGCGCAGCTACCTGCCGACCCTCTCCTCCACTGCCATCGGCCGGGTCGAACGCTTCCTGAAGCTGGGCAAGTGGCGCATCCCGCTTCATAAGCCGGAGCTGCGCCTCCTACGCAAGTCGAAACCGTTCTGGTCGATCCTCGGCGAGCACAACATCTGGAGCACGGTGCTGCGCGTCCCGATTACCTTTCCGCCCGACAAGTTCTACGGTGCGCAGCTCGCCGCAATGTGCGTTCCAGATCTCCTCGGTACCCAGGGCACCTTTCTCCTGTTCACGACCCGACCGGCAGAGGGAGAGTTCAAGGAGGGCGGCCTGCGGTTCGAGCTCCCAGACTCAGGTGGCAACCACTTCGAGACCCAGGTCGAGGGTCCAGAGAACACCTTCTTGCCACCCGACGAGGATGGCGACGAACCCAAACTCACCACGCCAATGACCATTCGCCTCGACCGCTCAGAAGGTCTCGCGCACATCGAAACCGGTGATGAGAGCCTGGTCCTGCGGCCGGGTGAGTTCTCGCCCTGGGTGACCTTGACGTTCAAAGCGGCGCCCGGAGTCAAGGTCCACGGCATCTGCCGCATGAAGGTCACCGAAATGCCCGGCCATGACGAGAGCGAGCACTTCTCGCTCTACCTGACACCGCTCAACATCTCGCCTGACAAGCCGGCCATGCCGATTTCCCATCCGTCGTACTACGCCACCTACCTGCAGAAGGTCGTCGGCGACTACTGCACTTTGGGGCTCGCCGAAGACACCTGGGCACTCAACGAAGGGATCACCGACGACGGCACCTTCCTCGAGCAGACCTATGACATCGATCGCGAGCGTGAAGAGATGTTCATGGCCTCACTCGAGAAGCTCAAGAAGGGCGCCCTGGTGTGCGTCTTCGACGCCACCGACCGCATCCAGCACATGTTCTGGCGCTATCACGAGAAGGGTCACCCCGCTGCCGCCGGCATCGTCGACCCTGAGCACGGCGACGCGATCGAGAAGCTCTATCGCCACAACGACGAGCTCCTCGGCCGGGTGATGGAAAAGCTCGATGACGACGACCTGTTGATCGTGCTCTCAGACCACGGCTTCGACTCCTTCCGGCGGGGTGTCAATCTCAACCGCTGGCTGGTCGACCAAGGGCTCCTGGTGCTCAAAGAGGGCACCGACGGTTCGAGCGAGTGGCTGCGCGATATCGACTGGTCGAAGTCGAAGGCCTATGCCCTGGGCCTGTCAGGAATCTTCCTCAACCTCGCCGGCCGCGAAGAACAGGGCATCGTGCAGCCAGGCGAGGAGGCGCGCGCCGTCAAGCAAGAGATCATCGAGGGTCTCGCCGGCATGATGGACGAAGAACGTGGCGAGGTCGGCATCATCGAAGCATTCGACACCGAGGTCATCTATTCGGGACCCTACCGCCGCAACGCTCCCGACCTGATCATCGGTTTCAACTCCGGCTACCGCACCTCATGGGACTGCGCGACCGGCCAGTCTCATGGCCCGGTCTTCGAAGACAACACCAAGGCCTGGAGCGGCGACCACTGCATCGATCCGCGTTTGGTACCCGGAGTCCTGTTCTCGGACCGGCCCATCGAGAACGAAGATCCGTCGCTTCTCGACCTGGCCCCAACCGCGCTCCAACTGTTTGGTATCGACGCCCCGGCACACATGGAGGGCGAGGCGCTGTTCTCCGAAGCTGCAGTGAATCGAAAGACGACCCAAGAGCGCGACGCCGCCTGATCGAGTGATCAGCGTACGGCCTGAGTCCAGCGCACAACAGAACCCTCAAGCACACACACATACGCCGCCCATCGCGGCGAAGGAGCCTCGCAACATGTTCGGTGGAAGCAAGATCAAACTCGACAAGGACCTCCTCGACAAGGTCAAGAAGTACGCAGACATCGCAGGCTACTCCTCGCCCGAGGAGTTCATCACCCATGCTCTCGAAAAAGAGCTCGCCAAGCTCGAAGACGCCGACTCCGAAGAAGAGATCCGCAAACGCCTGAAGGGCCTTGGCTACATTTCCTGATCCCACGGCCCGAGCCTCAAACTCCCAGCAGTCCCACTATGAACGCCTTCTTCTCCCTGCTCGCAGGTCTGACCGACCTCCTGATGCGTCCCTTCGTCAACCTGCCGTTGATCGTGCCGGTGACGGTGATGGCAGCCATCGCCACCGTCTTGTTCCTCCTGGTCTACCGGTGGACCTCGAACCAGGAGGGCCTGGTGCGGGTCAAGAACAAGCTGGCGGCATCGTTCTTCGAGATCAGGCTCTGGAACGACGACATCGGAGCCATCTTCCGCGCCCAACGCGACCTTTTGTGGAACAACCTCAAGTACATCGGCCTCAACCTGGTGCCGATTCTCTGGTTGACCATTCCGTTCGCGCTCGCGATGGGGCAACTGCAGGGCTACTGGGGCTACGAGCCCTTCCTCCCAGGTGAAAGCCGCGTCGTCCGCGCCGAAGTGCTCGGCGAGATCGCCTCCGCCGGGCGACCCGATCTCGAGCTCGAACTGCCCGAGGGCATCACCTTGACCGCCCCACCGGTGTGGAGCAGAAAAGCTCACGAAATGGCGTGGCAGGTGCGCGCCGAGGCCCCCGGCGCCTACGAAATCGCCCTCCGCCTCGGCGATCAGACGACAAACAAAGCCGTCACCGTCGGCAAGGGAGCACTGCGCCGTTCACCGATTCGCGCCAACGGCAATTGGATCGATCGCATCCTCTACCCATCAGAACCGGCTCTCGATGAGGCCACCGGCCTCAAGCGCATCACCATCGACTACAACGACGCCGAAGTCGACATGGGGTTCTGGTCGATCCACTGGCTGGTGCCGTTCCTGCTCCTCACCATCGTCTTCGCCTTTGCCATTCGCGAGCGCATGGGCGTGACGTTCTAACTGGAGACCCGGGGCAGCCTTGAAGGCTCCAAGCACCTGCTAGCGTGGCCAGCAACCAAGGAGGCTCTGCAACCGGTGTCGCAATCTCAAGGCTCGGCAAGTTTCGCGACGAGTGCCTCAACCAACACTGGTTCGTCGACCTGGCCGAAGTGCGAAGAGCAATCGAGACTTGGAGAGTCAGTCGACTACAACTGCGAGCGACCCCATGGCTCGCTGGGCGGCTTCGCCAGTGCGACGGTTCCAGGCTAATGCAAAAGAGCGCTTCGGTGTACCTTCTCGCCGTCCGGGCAAGTTTCCCGCTCCCGATCGTGGAGTCATTCTTTGAAACAGCGGAGCGCCGCCAACGAGGCATGACGAGTCGGTAGTTCACAGCGCCAAACGCCCGTGCCACCGGAGACGATGCCACCGGAGGCGATGCCGCCGGAGACGATGCGGTCGAACAAGCTTGCTGCGAAGGAACGCAGCATACAGATGTCAGCTAGCGCACGCAGGCACCGCCCTTGTAATGACCCAAGGGACAGGTCCACAGCTCGGGATTGACGGGCCGCCACTCCAGGTCGACAAAGGTGACGGTCGGCTCGGTTACCGCCGGCGACATGCCAGAAACCACCGCCAGGATCGCTGTCGAGGGCGCGTCAGACACCAGGCGCGTCACCGTGAGGGAGACCAGCGAAGTCCATGCACAACCCGCGACCCCACAGCCACCGCCGCCGAGCGACAGGGACTCGTAGCGCACCTGGTAACGCTCGCCGGTCTTGTCGCGCAGGAACCGGACAACCTGCGGATGAGCCCGCACCGCCTCAACGGCCGGGTCTTCATCCTGCGCCGCTGCGGGTAGAACCAAGACCATCGCCAGAGCGGCCAGGAATACGCCAGCCAGGAAAAGTAGAACGAAGGACGTCGGCTGTTGGCCGTTGGTTGTCTCTTCTGTCGTCGAGAATGGCATAGGACATCACCTCCCTATTCTTCGATGTAGCCAAGTCGTTTGAGTTCCTCGGTGGTCTGCGGATCGAGACTCCAAGCGTCGACAGGTTCTCGGCCATCGCCAGAGCTTTCGCCCAGTCCCAGCTGGCGGCGGGCCCTTTCGATCCCTTCCAGCACCGCCTGTCGCCTCTCCTGCAATTGCGCGACTGAACGGTCTCCATCGAGGCCGTCGAGAGCCAACGGTCGTTGATCGCCAGGGTCGGTGCTCCGATCGAAGACCGCCGACCGCGCGGTGTCGTTCGCTTGAATGAGTTTCTGACCTCGCCACACCATCGCACTGTGCCAATCGCCGCGCCGCGTGTGACTCATATAGATCGCCCGCTCGGGCCCTCCGGTGAAAAGAGAAGGCTCGACAAACCCTCGGACACCCGCCGGGACCTTGACGTGCGCCTCGGCGAGAAGACTGCGAAAGAGGCCCGCCGTCGAGCGCGGCGCGTCTTCGCTTGCGGCGCGGCGGCCGGGAGCCTTGAGGAGGAGCGGCACGCGAACTACCTCGTCGTAGAAGGTGTGCCCATGTTCGAAGCCGTCGTGCTCCCAGAACTCCTCACCGTGATCACCCACGACCGCAATGACGGTCTGCTCCCACCGCCTCGAGCGCCGAATCTGAGCGAACACCTCGCCAAGGGCCTGGTCGACGGCCCGCACCTCGGCGTCGTAGAGCGCTTCGATCGCCCGCTTCTCAAGGGCCGTGGGCGTGAACTGCCCGCTCAGAACTTCCTGCAGTTGCGAGAAGCGACCGCTCGCTAGACGCTCTGGGAGATCCTTCGGCAACCCGGCGGCGGGCGGTGCGTAGGGCAGATGCGGATCGAGCAGATGGAGCCACAAGAAGTACGGCCGACGCTCGGCACCGCTGGTCAACTGGTGCAGGAGATCTTCGGTTTCCGCTCCCAGCTCGGCGGTATTGCGATGGGTGGCAGCCGCCAGAACCGGCCAGGAGCGCGCCACTCCGTCGCGTGGTACCGCAACCGGGCGCAGCAGGCGCGCTCCGAGGGCGGAGCGCGGGCCGATGCGCGGAAACACCCGCCAGTGGTCGAAACCACGCCGCAACGTACCGAACTGGAGGTGGACTGAGGCTGCTACCGCTCCTGTTCGGTAGCCCGCGCCAGCCAACGTCTCGGCCAGGGTTGGAAGAGCGAGCGGAACCGGCTGGCGCATGTCGACGACCTCGTGGACGGCCGGCAGGAGCCCAGTGTGCAGACTGGCCAGAGTCGGGAGGGTCCAGGGAGCGACGGTCAGCGCTCGCTCGAAGCGCACCGCCTCAGAGCCCAGGGCCACCAGGTTCGGCATCAGCTCCTCAGTGAGTCGATCCGCCCGCAGGGTGTCGACAGTGATGAGAACCACATCGGGTCGTCCGTCGGCTTCTTCTGCGGCCGAAACAGAGGTCCCCGGCTTCTGTGCCCCGGCCCACGATCGTGCAACAACCACCACCAGAAACAAGAAGGCCACGACAACCACCGCGCGGGCAAGGCGCCGAGGCCAAGGGCTGCGGCGGATGAACCAGAACAGCAAGGCGCCGAGGGCAACGATCACCAGCCCATCGAGCCAGCGGCCCGGACCCGACATGTCGCGCCGCTCAACCAATGCGCCCATCCAGGGCCCGCCGAGGCGTAGGGCGACCCAGGTCAGGCCAAGAACGGCGACCGCCGAGACTCCCTCGAGCATGCGCCGGAAAAACTCGACGCGCTCGAGACCTGCCCGCCACAGGAGGGCCGCGACTGCCAGCGAAGTGACAACTGGCACAGCCACCTGCCAGGCTGCCGGGCCGCCGCCCGAACTGGTGGGAACCAGGGTGCTACAAAGAGCCGCGACCGCCAGACCGATCAAGCCGCCCGCGGTCGCCAGCGCGACGGAGCGAGAAGCCGTGAGTGGCGAGCGCCCGGACAGTCTCACGAAAAGGGCGACGACCGCCAGTGAGGCGAGGGCCAGCACAACGCTGGTCGCGAGCGGCAGAATGAGGAGGTCGAAGGTCGTCGTTCGCACTCGCTCACGAACGAGTGCAATGACGAGGTCGAATGAACCGAACAACATGGCACCCGCCAGAACGGTTCGCAGCAACGGCCAGTTCATCCCGCCCGCGATGGTCTCGCGCACCTTCATTCGACGCGCACCTCGCTGCCAATCTCGAGGAAGAGCAGCCGGGCATCGACCGCTGCTGGTAGCAGGCCGAGAATCTGCGCCAGGGCATCGCGGTAGGTGGCAATCTGGTAGCGGTAGCGTTCGACGAGCTCCGGCACCCGGTTTGCGGGTACCCGGTCGCCCTTCCAGTCCCAGAGCACCGCCCCCGCCGGCTGCCCACGCACGTGCTCGATGAAAACCCGATCGAAGCGACCGCTGAGGAGCTTCCCGTCCTGGACCAGGGCAAAGGCGCGCTCGCGCCACAGCTCCCCGCCTCTCGCTCCGCCCTTGCGTGGTGGCGCCAGGACCCGGAGAACCGTCGGATGAGAGAGCATCTGGCGGAACTCTCTGAGCCATCCTTCGAGGGACAGTCCTTCGATCTCGGGGGCCTCGCGCCGGGCAATCGACATCAGCTGGCGATCGGAGGGTGCACTGTGGCGACCACGGCTCTTCTCTGGGTCGAGCCACTCGACCTCTGCCAACCAGGCGTGGAGGATCGACCCCCGCATCCGTTCGAGTTCGGAACCGCGCTCGAGCAGCACGGTCGCCGGCACGGTGCCGTCCTGGTGGGAACCCGCGGACGGAGCAACCGTGACCAGACTCCTGGGGGGAGACTTCCGACGGGTTCGTTCACTGGCTGACGCTGTCTTCGAAGACGCTGGCTTAGACCGGCCGACCTGTTCGTCGTCCGGTCGCAGTCTCGAGTCTTCTGCCAACTCGTCTTGCGCCCGACTGAGGGAGCTACCCGCTAGCTTCTCCATCCACCGCGGGTCGCCGGCTCTAAACGGCACGCCGACGTTCTGGCGCGAGAGCGGCGTTCCTCTACCCAGAGCCTCGGCGATCCAGGCCGCTGCACCGCGGTCTCCGCCGCCTTCTTTTGCCAGCAGGTAGAGGCCATACCGGGCCCGGGTCATTCCGACGTAGAGCGCACTCAGCTCGTCCTGCCAGCCACGCCGCTGTTCCTGGAGCCGGGCAGCCTCGAGCCGGGGATCGAGACTGGCGATGCTCTTGTTTCGCGCTGGAAAGATCGCCGTCGGCGCGGCCGTCTCTTCTTTGCGCTCCACCCAGACGGTCGAGCTCACACGTCGGGTCCAGTCGAGTTCGCACAACATCACCGCGTCGAACTCGAGGCCTTTCGATCGGTGGACGGTCATCACCCGTACACCAGACCGGGTCGGCTCTTCGACCAGGTGACGCTCGGCAGCAGCGACGAAGTCGATCGTTCGGCCCCGGTCATCCCGCTCAAAGGTCTCGGCCAGGTCGAGCAGCTGCGCGAGCCGACGGCGCGAGCGCTCGCTGCTCACTCGCGCCAGCCAGGTTGCCAGACGCGAGACCATTCGCGGCAGGCCCTCCTCACCGATCCTTCGACGAAGCGCGGCCGACAACCGGTGGGGATCCCAGCTGGTGATCTCGAGTGGTTGTGCCAGGGGCGAATGGGCGAGATGAAAGAACGATGCGGTATCACCAGGATGATCGGCGAGTACCAGGGCCGACAAAACCAGAGCGACCGCGGGATCGTCGTCGATCGGGCTCCCGCCTTCGCCACTGGCGTCGATCCCGCCGCGGCGCAGGGCGTCGAGGACATGACCTGCGAGTCGATTGGTGCGGGTGAGAACGGCGATCGCCGGCTGGTAGCCAGGCGGCGCCGCGCCGAGCAGTTCCTCGATCCAGGCGCGCACTGCGGCGATATGGATGTTTGGCTCGTCGCTCGCCAGGTCGCCCGCCGACCCCTCGAACGAGTCTTCGTCAATCTCGGGCTCCGCGCTCGGCGACACTCGAAACTCAACGTACCCGGGTTTCTCTCTATCGACGGCCCGGTGGGCTTCGAGACCATGCAACCAATCCGCAACCAGGTCGGCGTGTGGAGCTAGCGGCTTCCACTGCGGGGCGGCGGCCAGTACCCGGTCGACGACCTCGAGAATCACTGGCGAGGAGCGATAGCTCACATCGAGGGTCTCGGGGGCGATCTCGCGTTTCGCCAGCTCGGCTTCGATGTCTCGAAAGAGGGCCGCGCAGCCACCACGCCAGCCATAGATCGCCTGCTTGGCGTCGCCGACGCAGAAGAAGCTGTGCGAGCCGTCACCGTGCGCCCAGATCTCCTCGGCGATCGGCTTGAGCACCCGCCACTGCTCGAGGCTGGTGTCTTGGAATTCATCGAGCAGGAGATGCTGGATGCGACCGTCGAGTCGATAGGCGATCTGCATGCGCACCGCTTCGTCGACCTCGCCAAGGCTTTCGAGCAGCCAACGGGAGAGGTCGCCGAACAGCGCCAGGCGCCGCCTGCGCCTGAGACTGTCGTACTGCTCGTCGAAGGCCCGGAGGAGCCCATAAAGCGCCATCCCGCGCCCGGCGAGCACTTCGAGCAGAGTGAAGCGCGCATGTTCGAGCAGCGGTCGATAGGCCGCCACAACCACCGCGGGAAGCGGTTTGCGGTAGTACTGAAGATCGCCCTCGTAGACCTTCTTGGCCAGGCCATCCTTCAGGAACGACTCCCAGTCGCGCGCCTCGGCGGCTGCATAGTCTCTAGCGAGCGCCGTCTTGACGCGCTTCTCGAGCGGCTCCTCGATGAGGCAACGCTTCAGCTCGCGCAGGGCGTCCTCGAGGTTGACATCGGTCTGGGGCGGCGCCACTTCGAGACGGGTCCACGCTTCGGCGCTCCGGGCCTCGCGGTACAACTCGTAGAGGGCGTCGAGAACCCGGTCGAGAGCGCCAGCGACCGAGCGCTTCGCCTGCTCGCCGTGCAGGCGCTCGATGAGTCGCACCAACTCGTCGAGGTCGGAGCGCGCGCCGCGCTCGAGAACCCTCGAGAGGGCCTCGAAACGCAGCCGCTCGCTCTTCGGATCATCGGGGGTTCCGAGCTCGGGTCGCTCGGGCAAGCCCAACTCGTAGCGAAAACAGGTGACGAGCCGGTAGAAAAAGGCGTCGAGGGTCGAGATCTGAAGCCGGGGCAGATCGGCGACCAGGCGCCGCAGGAGCTCACCACACGCTGCGCGGTCGACGCCGGCGACCCCGAGCTCATGCAACTCTTGCGACAGCTTCTCGGTTGCCGCCTCGTCGAGACAGGCGATCGCGAGGCGAGTGAGGACCCGCTCGAGGATCTCGCCGGCTGCCTGGCGAGTAAAGGTCACCGCCAGAATGGTCCGCGGGCTCGAGCCTAGAAACAGAAGGCGCAGGATCTCGAGCGTCAGGCGATAAGTCTTGCCGGTTCCGGCTGACGCTCGCACCAGGCGATGCGGCGGCACGGTAGGCAACCCGCCGCCGGGCCCAGTGCTGCCGTCGTCTAGCGGGACCAGGGTCACCCTTCGGCTCCGTCACCCTGCCGGGGTGGGAGCAGTTCTCCTGGCTCGCGCCCTCGGTAGGCCTGTTCCGCATGCGCAATAGCTAGCGGCCGGTTGGGAACCCGGTCGAGCGCCAGGCGGGTGAAACCATCGTCGAAGAGTGGTGGCTCACCCGGCGGCCAGAAAACCTCGGAGCGGATGCGCGACAGCACCTCGGCCGCAGCGCGCTCTGCGTCCTGGTGTTGTCTCCTGGACCAACGAGCCGGCAGCCATCGGGGATCGCTCTTTACCGCACTCAACTGAACGTAGCCAGCCACGACGCCTCCTGGCCCGGCTTCGCTGTCCTCCGGAGCTCGATCCGCTCGGTTTCGAGCGGCAACCAAAGCATCGGTGATGGCCGGCTGGTGTGCCACTCCCCCAGGGGCAACCGCACTCTTCACCATCTCGAGATAGATCGGCAGCTGAAAGTCATGAAATCCCAGGTAGGGGTCGTCGGGATCCGGGTTGCGGTCGGGCCCGTGGGTGTCAGAAGGTGAGCGGCCGCGCTCCGAGGTCTTGTAGTCGATCACTCGCAGCCCCAACTCGGGGTGGAGATCGACCCGGTCGATGCGACCCCGGACGGTTAGCGCTTCACCCGCGATGGTGTAGGTGTGAGTCAGGGAGCGTTCGCAGAGCTCTGGAACCGCACGCCAGCCTCGTGAAGCCTGCTCCGCCTGCCAGAGGGCGAACCACTCGAGGCGGCGCTTCATCTGGGTCGCCTGTACCTCAACGATCGGTGACGGGCGCGCGCCGAAGCGGACACGGAGCCCGCGCTCGAGGAGTTCGAAGAGGCTCTCCTTGATCGTTTCGCTATCTTCAACCGCGGTGGCGTCGGGACGCTGGACCCAGGCGTCGAGCACCTGGTGCAGCAGAATGCCGAAGGCTCGCGCGTCGATCTCGCGCGGCAGGTCACGAGCCACTTCGAGCCCTCTGACATAGCGCAGCCAGAATCGGTAGGGGCAGCGAACGTACTGCGCGAGGGCCGTACAACCGAGGCCTCGCCCACCCTGAAACGGGTCCCGTGCCGGGGGCGAGAGGTGCGCGGCATCCGGGGGCACGAGACCCATGCCCGCAATCTGCGTGGGCCCGAGGGTAAGTGCCGCGTCTCGATCAAGACGGCATCCCGGCGCAGCGGTGGGCATCCTGGTCAGCTCGAGAACTCGCCGCGCACGGGCTTCGGTCGACGCGCCAGCCGCAGTTTCGAGAAGCAACCGACTGGGCAGGAGAGGATCGTTCAGGGCGCTCCGCCGGCCAGCGAGAAGGGTAATGCGCTCGCGACTGTTGATCGTCGCCTCGAGAATGAAGCGATCGCGCGCCAGGCGGCGAGAGTCGTCGAGTAGGCCGAGAGTACGCCGCGTGCCATCGGGCAGCAGAGCGTCAAAGACCCCTCCCTGGGGCACCAGGCCTTCGTTCATTCCCATCACGACCAGGAAAGGCACATCGTCGTGCGCCAGCTCGAGCCATCCGAGGACCTCGACGTGGCCTTCGGTCGTACCGGCGGCCTCGGTCGCCAGGCGACGAGACGAAAGGGCCAACTCCAAGATCGACGCCGCTTCGCTTGCCGAAACCGCTTGCACGCGCGGCCAGTCGGCGGTCACGTTTCCAAGGGCTTCGAGTCCCTCGGCGACGGCGGTAAGGGCTTGCGCCGTTTCACGGTCCCCGGCTTCGAGCTCCGAGAGATCGCGCCCGCGATACGCACGATGGAGCAGCTCGAGGAAGGTTGACCGCCAGGTCTCGGGAGCGCGACGCGAGGCGGTATGACTCCGCCCGCGGGTTGCATCCTCGCCTTCCGCAGTGCCTATGACGATGCTTCGAACGAGACGTGTGAGACGCTTCTGATCGCGCGCGTGACCGGGAACAGGTGGTTCCGTGCTCTCGAGCAGGCTGTGCTCCGAATAGCGATCGAACCAGGCAATCCACTCTGACGACAGGCGTTCTCTCAGGAGTTCAGGTTGAGCGACCAGAAGAGGTGCGTGAGTGTCGTCTTCACCCGCCCACATGTCGACATCAGTGTCCTCGAGCTCAATGTCCTCAGGCTCAGCGCCCTCAGGCTCCGTGTCGTCGGCGAACTCTGGCAGCAGGTTGGTCGCGTCGGGATGACGAAGGAGAGCGGCCAGATCCGAGGCCTGCTGGCTCTCGAAGAAGCGCGACCAGGCGACGATCAAGCGCACCGGCGGCGAGGCAGTCACGGTCCGACCGAGCGGCGAGTGGCTTCCCACACCGGCAAGCTGGAGACCCTCTTCGACTGCACGGACTTGATCGTCGGCCGTCAGGCCAACAGTACACTCGTCGGCTGAGCGGCCGTCCCTGAGGGCGCACTTGACGGTCTCGACAACCCTCTCCACCTGGTGCTGTGGCTTGTCGCAGATCACCACCTCGGGACGGGCGAGATCGAGACCACGTTCGGTCCAGAACCTCTGCACTAGACCGCCCCAGCGATCGAAACCAGCCGCGAGATCGGCGGGAGCCTGGATCAAGACGCTGACCGCGGAACCAGACTGCGCCAGCAGACGACGCCACAACTGGCCGAGGTCTGGAACGCCGACCAGAACCACCCGTTCCGCGACCTCAGGACCCCGGCGAGGTGCAGCGAGCGCTCCTACCCGAGCCCTCGACCGGCTCACGAGACCACGCGCAGAAAGCCGCTTCTCGAGCTCATTCTCGACTCGCTCGAGGACCGACCAGCGTCGATCGTCGAACCCTTGCCCACTCTTCTCCAGTTGCTTGCGCGCCGAGCGAACATCGAGCCCTGCGAGTGCCAACTCGTCGGTGAGCTCACCGAGCGCCCGCGCCAGAACCAGCAGCCCACCGAGGTCGGTGGCCTCGGGTGGGTGTGGCAAGAGCGCTTGGAGGGCGCTGGCTTCGATCGCCGCCAGGGCCGCCGCGCGCTCGACCACCTCCACCAGCGCTTTTGCGGCTGGCAACTCGTGGTGCACCAGAAGATCGCCCAGCGCTCCCGGCGTCACCACCTGCGGTGGCAGCATGCCGCCGTAGCGTCTTGTTGCGACCACGGCCAGACGTTCCCGCAGCCGGCGTGCTGCACGTCGTCCTGGAACGACAACGAGGAGATGATCGAGCTCGACGAGCGCCGTGTGAGGACTGCGACCACGCTCGAGCAACCACTCTGCCGCACGGGCGAGGATCGGTTCCTGCCACCCCAGAAAAACGCGCTCGGGAGCTCTGTCCTCGGCATGCGCCGGAGTGGTGGTGTCGCTCATCGATTTCGGTGTGGGTCAGGCCGTTCAGTTCGAAGATCCCACGGTCGGGCCTCGTGCCTCGCTGCCCACTTGCTGGGACTGTCCTTCACCGGATTGTCCTTCACCGGACTGTGCCTCTGCCGAGAAGGAGTCGACGGCGTCGATTCCGATGCGATGGCACGATGTCAGATCTTCGTAGGCCTCGGGGCGGCAGGTTGCCAACACGACCTGGCAGCTCTCCGCCGCCTGTTCGATGACGCCGCACAGCCGCCTCATGCGCTCGTGATCCGCGTTCACCAGCCGATCGTCGAGTACCACCAGCTGGCGTTCTTCACTCGAGAGGAGGACGGCGATCGCCAGCCGCAGCAACACCGCGACCTGCTCGTGGGTGCCGTAGCTGAGACTGCTGAGCGGTAGCGCATCGTCATCGCCGTCGCCGGTCACTCCGACCGGCAGCAGCTTGTCGTCGAGGACCAGCGCCTTGTAGCGCTCTCCGGTCAGTTGGCGCAACCAGGCGTCGACGCGCTCACTGACCGGAGCAGTCACCGCCCGACTGCGCTCACGGCGCCGGCGTTCGAGCTGGTCGTACAACAGGCGGGCGGCATCGGCACGACGGCTGACGGTGGCGTGGCGATCCCGGTGCGCGGCGAGGCGATGTTCGAGCTCATCCAGCCGTCCGAAGACCCCCATCTCGGCCGCCGACTGGATTCGCGCCCGCCGGTCGGTGGCGTCGGTCTCGAGCCGACGCACGAGAGCCTCGGTCGCCTCGAGCTCCCGCTGGAGCGAAGCCACCCGTCGCCTGGGCCCGGCAATCTCGCGCTCCCAGCGCTCCACGAGTGCCTGGTGGTCGGTCCGAACTCTCGTCACCTCAGCCGTCGCCCGCGAAGCCGCCCCGGCGAGGGCTTCGAGCGTTCCCCAGCTCTCCAGGTCCCGACCGTTCTGTTCTTCGAGGGCTTCGAGTTCGCTTCTCGCGGCTACCATGGTCCCGGTCGCATCGCGCAACGCTTCGCTGCGAGTCAGGCATTCCTGCTGCGCCTGATGCTCGGCATCGCGAGCGCGTTGCAGGCGAGTGCGCAGGTCTTCGTGCTCGCGTTCGCCGGCGGCGATTTCCTCTGCGGTGTGTTCGCGCGCCCAACCCTCGATCCCCGGTAGGACCGCCTGCGACGCACTGGCCTGGATCTCCTGCTGCTCGCGCTCTACCGCTTCCAACCGGGCCACCGGATCTTCGTCTCCGAGCCCAGCCAGACGACCGTCGACCCCGCTGAGGGCCGCCTTCCAGCCGGTCACCTCGGTATGACGCGCAGCCAGTTCGTCGAAGTCACTAGCCTCGAATACGTCGAGAACCTCCTGGCAGTGGTCCCGTTCGCGTGCGAGCATCGTCCGCCAACGTTCGAGGTCTCCGTGCGAGGGCGTAACCTCGACCCGGCGTCCGCCGCCGAGAACAAACCGCGTTGCCTCGGTCACGAGGTAGCTACCATCCGCCGAGCGCCTGGTCTCGGGCTCGACGGCGAGCGACTCGCCCGGCAATTGCTCGAACCGGACCCGCACTGCCCCACCCTCGAGTCGCGCCTCGAGGTTCTCGCGCTCACGGTTCGAAACCACGAAGCGATTCCAAACCCGTTCATCGGGCAGCGGCCGGCTCTCGATCTTGGCCCGCAGCGCGGCCCGTTGGGCCTCGAGCTCCGTGAGCTTTCGGACAACTCCCTCGAGCCGCTCGCGCTCCCTCTCGAGGCGCTCGAGGCGCAGTCGCGAGCGCAACTCGGCGAGCTTCGCTTCGAGTCGCTCGAGCTTGGGTTGCAGATCCTTCTCCTGTCGGCGAGCGTGCCCTTCGGCCTCGCGCCGAAACTGCCTGACCTCACCGGAGAGCTCAGCTTCGCGCAGTCGACTCTCGGCGAGGCGGGCCTCGAGTTGGGCTGCGCGCTCCCGGCGTTGGCGTACCGCGGCCAGGACCGAGTTCGCACGATCGGCTCGTTCAACCGCCACCTCGAGCGCCCGCTCCTGCTCGACCCGCGTCTGTTCGAGGGTCTTGACCGCCGTCATGCGCTCCTCGAGAGCGGCGATTTTCTGCTCGAAGCCCACCTGCCGTGTGCCGAGCTTCTCGAGGTGTTCCTCGGTCTCGATCAGCTGGGCGCGCAGCGTCGCTACCCGCTCGGCTTCGCTCGTCACACGCGCGAGCTCCGCTTCGAGCGCTGGAATCTCCTCCGCCACCCGGAAGGCCTCCGAACGACGCGACAGGCGACCGGTCGCCGTCCAGTACTCACGATAGGCCGCCTGGGCGCCCGTGAGGACACGATCCTCTGCCGCAGTGGTTAGGGCCAGCTCGACGAGACCGGAAAGCCCCTTCTCGAGCGCCTCGCTCCATGCCTGCTCGGGGATTCCGGCCTCGCGCTGCAGATACCACAGCGCCTGGGACCATCCGCGGTGTTCTGGGCGCGTGGCACCTCGGTGCTCGGTTCCTCCGAGAAGTGCACGCAGGTGTTCGTCGGCGCCGTCGCCCTCGTGGTCGACGACGAACTCTCCCTTGCGCTCACGCGCCAGCTCCGCCATCGGGTCGTGCAAAAAGCGCTTGCGCACGCGGTAGCGCCGCCCGTCGTGAGAGAAGGTCACGACGACCTCCGGCCCGAGCGAGCTTCCCAGGGAGCGAATGCTTCGCAGCTGCTTGGCCTTCGAGGTGTGGCGGTCGAAGAGTGCACGCGCCACCGCTTCGAAGAGGGTGCTCTTGCCCGCCTCGTTGGGACCGACGACCAGATTCAACTGCGGCCCGAACTCGAAGGTCCGCGGCGCCCGGTAGCCTCGCCAGTTGCGAACGGTGACCGTCTCGAGAATCAAGCTGGTGCCTCCGCCAAGCGACGCAGCAGGCGCCGCGCCTCTTCGACCGTCGCGCGGTCCCCCTCCTCATCCCCTTCGAGGAGGCTCGCGAGCTCACGGTCGACGTCGTCCAGGAGGCCAGCGGGCAGAGGCGTCTCTGGCAGCGGTTCGCGGAGGCGCCAGTCCAGGTAGAGCGCCACTGCCTCGAGGCGTAGACGCGTCTGCTCGGCTTCTGCCTGCACCTCCCGGTCCTGGCCGAGACTGCCCGAGACCCGTAGCACGAGCCGATGACCGGCCGTCGCGCGAGCCGAGCCAGCCCGCTCATCATCAGGACCACCAACCGAGCTGAAGCGCCGTACCAGTGCGTGAAGCGGAGCGAGATCGGTCGGATCATCGATCCTGGAATCAAAGGCGTGCCATGCGGTACTCGCCACATCGATCGCGTCGACGCGCGGTGCCGTCGCAGACCCTGGTTCGATGTCAACGACCAGAACGTGGCCAGGGTTCTGTTCCCCGAAGCCCGTCGGTTCAATGGTGCCTGGATAGCCGACGCGGTCGAGCAGAGTCAGCCCGTGCCAATCTCCCAGCGCGACCCAGTCGAAGCCGCCAGCGAGAAGGCGTTCGAGGTCGATGGGAAACTGACTGCGCACCTGGAGCGTCGACAGTGCACCGTGCGCTATCGCGACGCGGGCGCGGGTATCACCCGCTGCGCGGGGTGGTAGCCACGCGGTCGGGTCGCGACGACTACGACGCTCGGTCAGTGGGCAGGCATAGATTGCCAGGTCGCCCTCGAGCTCGATCTCTTCCTGACGATCGAGGATGCGAACCTGATCGGCAACGCGCTTCCAGGCCGAGCGGTACCAGAGTCCGCCTGGGAGCAGCGGATCGTGGTTGCCGGGCAGGACCAGCACCGGGATCGGTGCCAGGGACTCGAGGAGGTCGATCGCCCGCACCAGGATGGATTCGTCGACATCAGGGTGATCGAAGGTGTCACCGGCCAGGACCACGGCGTCGACTTTCCGTTCACGGGCGAGCGCCACGACCCGCTCGGCGCTTCGAAAGCGCAGCTGCGCGAGATCGTCGGCGACCGCTCCCGCCTGACGCGGCCGGAGGCCGAGTTGCCAGTCCGCTGTATGGAGGATGCGCAGCATGGGGTCGAGCCTGCTGGCGCGGCTTCCGGGAGGGCAAGTCCCTGAGAATCAGTGACTTAGGGACTCCTACGCCAGTCAACCGCGGCCGATCGTGAGCCTTCCCCGGGATGGTAACGCCTTCGGCGGTTGGCCGTTGGCGGATCCGTCAAGGGGTTGGCGGTGCGAAATGGGGCTCGCGGTCTCTCGACGCGCCTCGAAGCGTCGTTAATATCTAGTATTTCGAGTTTAAATAGTGTTTTTGATAGACTTCAACACTGGGTTTCTCGCCCCCGACTCCCCGATCTCCTGGGTTCTTGCACCTTCGGCTCTGAAGCCACCTCTCCATGGCAGCCCCGCAACTCAAATACGAATCGCAACTCGAGAGCGACGCCCTGCCAGGACTCCTCTCGAAGATCCACGACCACCGGGTTCCCGGAGTGGTCGAGGTCCGCGCCGGCGACACCGAGAAGCAGCTCTACGTTCGCGATGGCAACGTCATCTTCGCCACCTCGAACAACCCCGAAGATCGGCTCGGCGTCTATCTGCTGCGCGAGGGCTTGATGGATCGTGAGGGCTTCGAGCTCATCGCCAGGCAGCGCTCGGAGTCCACCGAGCGCGCTGGAGTCCTGATGATCAAGGCCGGGCTGCTCTCTCCGCGCCAGCTGCGCGAAGCCGTTCGAAAGCAGGTCGAGCGCATTGCCTGGAGCTTCTTCGAGTACGAAGCGGGCACGGTCTGCTTTCGTATCCACGAACACCGACAGAGCAATCAGGTCACCATTCAGCTGCCGCTCCGGCAAATGATCTACGAGGGCATCCGCGACCGGGTCAGCACCACCGCTGCTCTCAACCGCCTTGGCCGGCTCGATATCGCGTACAAACAGAGCTGGAACGGCGAAGACCTCATCGACATCGGTTTGACTGGCGAGGAATTCGCGCTCCTCCAGGCCCTCGACGGCAAGAGAACCCTGCGCGAGATCGTCGGTCTCGACAATGAAAAGACCGATCTCCAGATTCGTCTGGTCTACGCCTTCTACGTGCTCAAACTGGCGCGCCCGGTGGATCCGAGCGATCGCACGCAAGTCACTATCCGACTGCAGACGACGGGTGACAAGTTCGACTGAACCTTCGCCCGGCTCGAGCTTCTGACAGCGCGCGATGCTGGTAGAGCTGGCCGTCTTCGAAACCCAGCTTGCGGTAGTACCCGCGGGTCCCCACCGCCGAGATGACGGCGAGGTTCTTGTAGCCGGCCTGCCGCGCCACTTCCTCGGCGCGAGCCATCAGCCGACGCCCGAGTCCCGAGTGCTGAGCGCGTCCTCGACTCCGCGCACCGACCTCGACCAGGTTGCCGTAGACGTGCACCTCACGCACCATCGCGGTGCGGCCGCGCTCTCTCAACTCGTCGACGAAGACCGGTTCGTCTGGCAGTGACAGGCGTAGGAAACCCGCCAGGCGATCCTCCTGATCGACCGCTTCGAGGAAGATCTCCTCCGACTTCCCGTTGCCACAGCCGGCGGCGAAGCTCGTCTGTTTCATCTCGAGGTCATCGGGAGAGACGGTCAACCCCCGAATCTCACGTGCCCTGATCTCCCTGAGCTCTAAACCACGACGACGCGCCTCGTCCTCGGCAACCTGGCGGAGGTTGGTGAGCTTGTTACCGACCGCGATCTCTTGCGAGGGGATGTCACGGATTATGCGGGTCAGGCGGCAGTAGCGAGGCGTCGCCTCGAGGCACCGAGCCAAGACGTCGACCAGCTCGTCGTGTTCCCACGGTCGCCACTCGCCGCGCTCCCAATACTGCATCAACTCCGCACTCGGCACCAGCGAGCACGGATAGATCTTGAGCTCGTCGGGACGAAAGGCGGGGTCGTCGAAGAGGCGGTGATAGTCCAGGACGTCCGCCTCTGGGCTCGAACCATGGAGGTTCGGCATCCAGTGGGCGTGAACCTTGAATCCCGCCGCTCGCAGCATCGAGAGTGCGCGCCGCGAAGCCGCGACGTCGTGTCCTCGATGGTTGAGCTCGAGAACCCGGTCGTCGAGGCTCTGCAGCCCGATCTGGACTTTGGTCGCGCCCAGGCGGCGCAAGCGCAACACTTCGGCTTCGTCGATGTGATCGGGCCGGGTTTCGAGCACCAGGCCTACCGAGCGCACCGGCGCGGCTTCATTCTCACGATGCAGCGCTTCGAGTTCTTCCCAGGTCGCCGTCTGGCCGGCGAGTTCAGACGCCACCTCCGGGTTGGAGCGGGTAAAACCGGCGAGCAGACCGTTGTAGCCCTGGCGGCCAGCCGTGTCCTCACCGGCACTCCGCCAGTCGATCGCGGAGGTCTCGCCCTTCTCCTCGATCGGGTCGTGCACCACCGTGCGGCGGCTCGGACTCCCGTCGAAATCGCCGGCGGTCATGCACTCGCCAAAGTCGTGCATCGCCTCGAAACAGCGCGCCAGAAACCAGATGCGATATGGCTCAGGGTAGAAGGACCAGGTACCGCCGAGCACGATCAACTCCACCTTGTCGACGGAGTGCCCAATCTCATACAGAGTTCGCAGCCGCGACCACGTCTGGCCGTAGGGGTCAAAGGCGTGTTCTGCCGCGCGCTGAGCGCCCGGCTCGCTCGAGATGTAGCTCTTGGGCATCCGCACATCGTTGGGACAGAAGATGCAACGCCCCGGGCAGGCGTAGGGTTTCGTCAAAACGGTCACCGGCGTCACGCCGCTCTGGGTGCGCATCGGTTTGCGCCGAATCCTCGCCATCAACGCGCGGGAATCCCAGCCGGCTGACTCGGCCTCTCCATTGCGCTCGAACCAGCGCAACGTGGCAACCAACTCGGCCTTCGAGTAGAAGCCCCCCTCTGGTCTGGCGTGCTGGCGCAGAATGCTCGCCATCTCGCGGTCTGAGAGGTGCTCGGGAGATTCCGCGACCGCACGCAGAATCGGCTCGATGCGCTCCCGGTCGGCCGCGGTCGGCGTCCTTCGTACGCTGTCGCGACCCTGCTTCAGGGCGCGCCCCCAAGAGCGCGACCACCGCAAAGAGATGCGAAGTCGGTTGTCGCGTCGCCAACCCAGCGTCGATCGAGATAGCGCTCGAGGTAGAGCTTCTTGTCTTGCTGTGGGAGTCGAAGGCGGGTCGCCTCAAAGCCCGGCGGTGGTGCCTCGAACACCTCCTCGCCTGACGCGGTCGCCGCCGCATCCGCTCCGTCAATGGCCGGAGCTGGCCGCCGCGGCAGGGCGTAGCCGCGGAACTCCCCGTCACCGAGTGCCACCTCCCAGAGGCTGAACAACCCACGTGCGGGATCCCGTTGGGCACACAGGCCTTCCATCGGGCGGCCGCGCGCCCGCCGGCGCTCGAAGGCACGCTTGATCTGATGGTGAAGCGAAAGGACGTGCGACCCGAACTCAGTGGTCACACTCAGGTACCAAACCACCCGACTTTCCTCACTTGCCTCTGGGAAGAGCTCCCGCGCCCGCTCGGCAGCGACCTCTTGCCAACTCGATGGGACAGGTCCGTCGCTGGCGGCGAGCAAGAGCGCGTGGGTCAGATACTCGTAGGCATCGACCGCGAGAGTCGAAGGCGCGCGCAAAGTCCGCCCGTTTGAGCCTGTCGCGCTCTCGGCGGGCTGCCAATAGACATCAGAGCGCAGAAACAGGCGCCGCGGCACTGACTCCTCGCCGAGGGTCACCGCTGGCTGATAGAACGCCATCGCCAGGCCAGGACTGTCGTGCGCCAGGATCAAGAGACCTGCCGCGGCGCCGGTTACCACCGCCGGAAGCTCTTCGGCTTCGAGCAGGCGAGCGAGCTTCCAACCAGGAAGAGGCGCTCCAAGGTTCGATTCCTGGACGGTGGAACGTGCCACGCGAGGGCCAACCAGATTCAACAGGACAGCCGCCAACACCGCCAGCGAGATTGGGCGCCAGACGCCAGGCGCCGCTCGAGGTCGATGAGGCATGATAGGGAACTATAGCCGCGGGGCTGCGACCCAGGGAGGCCGCAACAGTGCATCGCTCGCTTCTCGAGGCGAGCGTGGCCCGAAGCCATCGAACGCACAGAGATGACAGCGATGACCAAGTTTTCTGAAGCTCGCGTCGCCCTCGTTACCGGGGCCGGCAGCGGAATCGGCCGCGGCATCAGCCGGGCGCTCGCCACGTCGGGATACAGCCTGGTCCTCACCGGAAGAAGGAGAAAACCCCTCGAAGAGCTGGCCGCGGATCTTGCCGTTCCAACCCTCGTCGCTCCAGGTGACGTGTCGAGCCCGGCCCACGCCGCAGGTATGGTTGGCGCCAGTCGAGAGCGTTTCGGCCGGCTCGATCTGTTGGTGAACAACGCCGGTATTGCCCGTGGCGGACCGCTAGAGTCACTCTCCGACGACGAGGTCGAGGCGCTGCTGTCGATTGATCTGGCCGGGCCCATCCATATGTTGCGCGCGGCACTCCAGCTGCTCACCGAAACTGCGCACGAGGCCGGTGAGAGTTCGGTGGTCAACATTTCGTCTTCGGTGGCCCTGGCTCCGATCAAGAACTTCTCGGTCTACATCGCCGCCAAGGCGGGCCTCGACGGCTTCACGCGGGCGATGGCGCTCGAGCTTGCCGAGCGCCGCATTCGTGTCAACGCCGTTTCGCCTGGCATCGTAGAGACTCCGATCTTCGAGACCATGATGCCAACCGAAGCGATCAAGGACTTCCTCGCTGCTTTCGATACCGCCGTGCCGCTCGGCCGTGTCGGTCGACCAGACGACATCGCGGCGACCGTCAGCTTTCTGGCCTCGCCACGAGCGTCCTATCTGACCGGTGCGATTCTGCCAGTCGACGGAGGCCTCAGCCTGGCTGCCGACGGCAAGTGACGGACAGAAACCAAACCGCGGGCGACGCGGCGAAACGAGCCGACGAGCTCAACCGCGATTTCTACGAGACCTGTGCCGCCGACTTCAGTCGCACGCGGCGCACACCGTGGCCGGGCTGGAAGACGCTGCTCGCACGCCCGGCCATTCAACACGCACTCAACCAGGCCAGGGCCAATGCGCGCCCTCTCCGCGTACTCGATGCAGGCTGCGGCAACGGTCGGTTCGCTTCGCTCTTGGCGGGCGAACTCACCGAGTGTGAACTTCCGCTCTCCTACCTCGGCCTCGACCGCTCGCGCGCTCTGATCGCCGAGGCGCAGAAGGGCGTTCACTTGGCACCGCCTCACCAGGGGCGCTTCGTGGTTGCCGATCTCGAGACTTCGCTCTCGGTCGCCGGGCATGACTACGACCTGGTCTCATGCTTCGGCGTCTTTCACCACATTCCAACCCAGGAACGGCGCGTAGTTCTCTTGGCGTCTCTCGCCGGTACCGTCGGCTCACATGGTGTGCTGGCGGTCTCCTACTGGCGTTTTCAAACCCTCGAACGGGTCGCGCGCCGGGCGATCGCCAGCGACCTGGAGCCGGGCGCGGTTCTCCTGCCCTGGGGTGGAGACCCGGCGCACCTGCGCTTCTGTCAGCAGATGTCCGAGGAACAACGCCGAGAGGTCGAGGAGGAGGCTCTGGTTGACGGCGTCGACAGCTTCACCGCCGACGGCGCCAATGGCGAGGCCAACCTCTACCGCCTCTACCGCGGCCGAACGAAGGGTTAGGGCGGCCCTTGTGTCCCTCCCGGCTGGCAGGACACGTCGCACGACGTCAACAGCGTCACGCTCCAGCTGAACCCTCGGTCAGGATCGCAGGTGGCCCGAGCCAGCTCAGCGCAAGTCGAAAAGCGATAGCTGGCCCAACCGACGACGGCCACCATCAGCACTGCAAACGCTACTACGCCGCGGAGAGCCGTGCGGCCCAGTTTGTACCCTTGCTTCTCCATCGCATCCCCCGGGTGTTCAACCGTGGCCGGCCAGTCGACCTTTGAGATAGTCCCGGTTCAGGCGTGCGATCCAGCGAATCGAGATGCCCTTGGGGCAGGCGGCCTGGCAGTCACGGTGGTTGGTGCAGCTTCCGAACCCTTCTTCTTCCATGGTCTCGACCATGCGCACGGCACGCTCTTCACGCTCGATCTCACCTTGCGGCAGGAGACCCAGGTGAGCCGACTTGGCGGCTACGAACAGCTGCGCGGCGCCGTTCGGACACTGGGCAACGCAGGCAGCACATCCGATGCAGGCGGCAGCGTCCATGGCGGCATCGGCAGCCTCCCTCGGCACTGGGATGGCGTTGGCCTCAGACGCCGAACCGGTATCGACTGAAATGTAGCCGCCCGACTGGATGATGCGATCGAACGCTCCCCGGTCGACCACCAGGTCGCGGACCACCGGGAAGGCCGCCGAACGCCAGGGCTCGATCGCGATGCGATCGCCATCTTCGAACTCCCGCATGTGAAGCTGGCACGCGGTGGTGCGCTCTCGCGGGCCGTGAGCGACGCCGTTGATCATCATTCCGCAGGCTCCGCAGATCCCTTCGCGGCAGTCGTGATCGAACGCCACGGGCCGTTTCCCCTCGGATTCGAGGCGCTCGTTCAGCATGTCGAGCATCTCGAGGAAAGATGACTCTTCGCTCACACCGTCGAGCTGATGAACCTCGAACTCGCCTCCGGTCTGCGGCCCATCCTGCCGCCATACTTCGAGAGTGATCTTCACTTGTAGCTCCGCTGCGTCAGCTTGACGTTCCCGAATTCCAGTGCTTCGCGGTGCAGACCGGGAACGCCGCCTGCGGCATACTCCCAGGCTGAAACGTAGGAGAAGTTCTCATCGTCGCGCCGTGCTTCCCCGTCCTCTGTCTGCCAGTCCTCGCGAAAGTGCGCGCCAGCCGACTCTTCGCGCTGCAGGGCATCGACGCACATCAGCTCTCCGAGTTCGAGAAAGTCTGCCACCCGCCCGGCGCGCTCGAGTGTGGCGTTGAGTTCCTCGCCACTACCCGGGACCTTCACGCCCGCGCTCCACTCCTGTTTGAGGGCCGCCACCTTGAGGCGGGCCTCCTTGAGACCCTCTTCGGTGCGGGCAATGCCGCACCCATCCCAGAGGATCTGGCCGAGCTCACGGTGGAAGGAGTCGACAGTGCGCTCGCCGTTGCCAGAGACGAAACCTTCGATGCGCGCGCGGACATCGTGCTCGACGTCGGCGAACGCTGTGCTGTCTGGTGAAACGTCCTCGCCGAGGTGCCCGGAGAGGTAGTCGGCAATCGTGTAGGGCGCAACGAAGTAACCATCGGCCAGCCCTTGCATGAGAGCGCTGGCCCCGAGCCGATTCGCACCGTGATCGGAGAAGTTGGCCTCACCGAGGACGAACAAACCGTCCAGGTTGCTCATCAGGTTGTAGTCGACCCACAAGCCGCCCATCGTGTAATGCGGCGCCGGGTAGATCCTCATCGGTCGACGATAGGGGCTCTCGCCGGTGATGCGCTCGTACATCTCGAAGAGGTTGCCGTAGCGCGCTTCGATGGCCTCTTGCCCCAGGCGCTCGATGGCGTCCTCGAAGTCGAGGAAGACACCATTGGAAAGGGTGCCGACGCCGAACCCTTCGTCGACGACCTGCTTGGCGTTGCGCGACGCGACGTCGCGTGGCACGAGGTTGCCGAACGACGGGTAGCGCTCCTCCAGGTAGTAGTAGCGCTCGCTCTCGGGAATGTCTCTCGCGGCGCGCTTGTCATTGGCGGTCTTGGGCACCCAGATACGGCCGTCGTTGCGTAACGACTCGGACATCAAGGTGAGCTTCGACTGATGTTCGCTCGAGCGCGGAATGCAGGTCGGATGGATCTGGGTGTAGCAGGGGTTGGCGAAGTAGGCGCCCCGTCGGTGAGCGCGCCAGGCTGCGGTGACGTTGCAACCCATCGCGTTGGTCGACAGGTAGTAGACGTTGCTGTATCCCCCGGTGGCCATCACCACGGCGTGGGCAGCGTGGCGCGAGATGCTGCCATCGATGAGGTTGCGCGTGATGACGCCGACGGCGCGGCCACCGTCGACTACCACGTCGAGCATCTCGGTGCGTGGAAACATCTCGACGGTGCCAGCATCGATTTGCCTGGCCAGCGCCTGGTAGGCGCCCAGAAGAAGCTGCTGACCGGTTTGACCACGGGCGTAGAAGGTTCGCGAGACCTGCGCTCCGCCAAAGGACCGGTTGGCGAGGAGCCCGCCGTATTCGCGTGCGAAAGGTACTCCCTGCGCCACTGCCTGGTCGATGATCTCGACCGAAACCTCGGCCAGGCGATGCACGTTGGCTTCACGCGAGCGGAAGTCGCCGCCCTTGATCGTGTCGTAGAACAAACGCCAGACGCTGTCGCCGTCGTTGCGGTAGTTCTTCGCGGCGTTGATGCCACCCTGCGCCGCAATTGAATGTGCCCGGCGTGGCGAGTCCTGAAAGCAGAAACACTTGACGTTGTAGCCGTGTTCGCCGAGCGAGGCGGCGACACTGGCGCCAGCCAGACCGGAACCGATCACGACGACATTGAACTTGCGCCGGTTGTTGGGTGCCACCAGCTTGAGGCGGTTGCGGTAGTCGACCCATTTCTCGGCCAGCTCCCCAGCCGGAACCCGTCCGTCGAGATCCTTGCTGGCACTGCGATAAAGCTCGGCGCTCATCGAACGCTCCTGTTTGCGGTCACGACAGAACTCCCGTCAACACGCCAATTGGCACGAGCAGAAAACCCACGGTCACCATCACTGCAAACAAAACAGCGAAGGGCCGTCGCAACCGGTCGATCGAGGGATGACGAAGACCAAGGGTTTGAAAGAAACTCCACAGGCCGTGGTAGAGGTGAGTCCCGAGGAGCAGAACCGCGACGACGTAGGCCAACGCAACCGGCCACTTTGAGAGCCCACTGGTCAGGTTGTGGTACGCGTCTCCGGCGATGAAGTCCGGGTGGGCGTTGCCGACCGTCAGATGCATCAAGTGGTACACGATATAGGCGAAGAGAATGTAGCCGCTGTAGCGCATCGTGCGTGAGGCATAGTCGAGCTGCACCCCTTGCCGACGTCGATAGTTCTGTGGACGCGCGCGACGGTTGACGAGCGTGAGCGCGGTCGCAGCCCAGATGTGAAGACCCGCGGCAAGCAGAAGACCCAGGCGCGCAATCCAGAGTGCCCCCTCGTGGGGAATGAACGGCGAACCGAAGTCGCGAATGCCCTCGGCATAGTGGTTGAAGGCTTCGGCGCCTTGAAACGCCTTGAGGTTTCCGGCCATATGGCCGACGACGAACCCGAAGAGCATCAGGCCGGTGATTGCCATGACCGCTTTCTGGAAAATCGTCGATCGATGAAGTGTCGTCAAGGACATTGGTGTTTCTCGTTAGAGCGTGCGCATCAGCGGTTGAGCGAGTCGAGCACCGCGTGCTCCACCCAGATGAGCGGTCCTCTGCTCAGGACCGCCGCTGCCAGGGTCCCGGCTACCAGGCACGGGCTGCCCCTACCTGCCTTCCCCGCACACCGTCGCGTTCGACCCAGAGCAGCTCTCGTGGAAGATAGCTGAGCGTACCCGAAGAAGCAGCCATGTTCGAGCTTCCTGCGGTTACTACGGATGTCCGAAAGGAAGGGTCTCATAGGAAATCGCGGTCACGGATCTTCTTGGGCAGGAACTCCTCGGTCACAAAGGAGATGCCTTTGTTCGAGAGTGCCTCCAGTTCCCATTTCACGCCCTCGGCCAGCATGTGTTTGATCTCGCGCTGCCAGGCCCGGTCTTTGAACCAGTCGTAGGCGAGAATCTCACGCGCCCGGGCCTTGTCCTGCTCGTTGAGTTTGATGCTCACCGTGTTGGCAATGCCGAACTTCGCTGGGTCATAGCTGGAGAGGCCAAGAAACTTGGCACTCGGAACAGCCATCCGCTGCGACTCGAACGCCAGATTGATCGAGCCCTGCTTCACGACCGAGTGGATGTAGTAGCCCCAGGGATCGTTGTCGACGAAGACATAGAGCGGCAGCTTCAGCTCCTTGACCATGCGAAAAAGCAGCCGACGCACACCGCGCGACGGCTGCCCCTGCCCGGTGACCAGAATGCACTTATGCTTCTTCCAGAACTTGTCTTCGTTCAGGCGTGCCCAAACTGCCTCTTTCTCGACCAGGAGAATGAACTTCGCATTGTGTTTCACAAACTGCACGACGTTCGGTTCGACGATCCCTGGCACCGACCAACCACCTGATCCCATTCGCGCGAGATTGATGGTGTCGCCCGCATCGATGATGGTCGCCGGGCCGACCACGGAGCCTCGCTTGGCAGCAAACAGCTTGAGCTCCTCGCGCAAAGCGCCGAGAGTGACCTCGAGATCTTCAATGATCGGATCGGATTCGCTCTGGTCGTCGAAGGTGTTCTCTTTGCCGTCGGCAAGGGTGTACTTGCTCATGTAGTACATGTCACGAATGCTGGTGGTCTTGTCCTCCTCCTGCAGCTGCGAACAGCCACGGGCGACCACGAACGTTTGCATGTACTTCTTGGCCTGATTGAGATTGAACAGGCTGCGGCGTTGCGTCACCTTGCCCATCTCGAGAATCTTCTTCTTGGGCGAGAAGGTGACGTTCGAAAGCGTGCGCGATGGAATGTCGACGAAGGGATCGATGCCCTGTTCGGCCAGCTCGACGGTCTTCTCGGCGAGGTGGATAATCTTGAGGTCGGTGTCGAGCCGCGGCGGGATCTTGAAACTCTTGACGTTCGAGTTGTCGAGCTTCCGGGAAGCCCGTTCGAGCTGCTTGGCAGTCGGCTTCCTGGCCCGGGCCTTCTTCTTGGCCCCCGCCTTCTTCTTCGAAGCCTTCGCAGCACTCTTCTTCGCGACCTTCTTCTTCGTCGCCTTCTTCTTCGCTCGCTTCTTGGCGGCCTTCTTCTTGCTCGCGCTCCTCTTGCGTGTGGGTGTTTTCTTGCGAGTCGCCATCGATTCTTCTACCTTCTAAAAGGAGCCGGTCACCTCAACCGAGGTCGAGAACAGCCTGTTCCTCTGGATCTCCGCCGGCGTCGCCCCGGTCGACGATCAACGTGTTCTCGGCGTCCGCCAGCTCTTCGTTACTCTTCTTCGAAGACTTGAGCTCGGCTAGCAACTCCGCCAGCTCCGTCTTACCGGTCGAAATCCCAACGAGGTTGTCACGAAACGGTTCTTGATCGCGCGCTGTGATGCGCTCGACACAGTTGACGACTTCGTCCAGGTAGAGGTTGAAGACCTCGCGCCGCTTGGCTTCGTTACGCGCCCGCGCCTTGCGCTTGACCCAGGTGCCCATGCGGCGACCACAAGATTGCACCGCAAGGCGGATCTCTTTGCGAATCTCCTCGTAGTCCGCGACTGCTTCCTTGCTCTCGGAACTGAAGGGCACCCACACCGAGGCCATGTGCACCAAAACGACCAGCGGACCCGTCGGCAGAGCTCCGCGTGACTGGGCGAGGCCGTAGCTCTTCCAGCCAACGTCCATCACCGCGCGGGTGATCGCGCAACCGCCCGCCTGATAGAGCAGCGGCACGCGGTTGGCGAAACGCAACACCTTGGCCAGTTCATCGCCCGGTAGTTCCCCACCATAGGCCAGGCCGACTTCGATCTGGAACGGATTGCCGCGGTAGACCGTCGGTCGTCGCGTTTCGACGGTGTAGAACTCAGCCGGCAGACCGCGCGTCAGGCCAGCGAGCAGCTCGCGCATGCCAATCGGTGAGAGGCAGTTGGTCGGCGGCGCCATGATCCTGGTCGACGGGTCGTTGATCGCCCGATAGAGCTGGTCGACGCCCCCACGCTGAATGGTGTTGGGCCGGTTGCGTGGCTTGAGGCCGGCTTTGGTGACGATCTTCGAAGCCAGTGCCGGACTGACCCGGCTGAAATCCTTGGCCAGGAAAGAGGTCACCGTTGGCTGCTTCGTGGCCTGCAACATCTTCATCAAAACGCCCAGCTCGACACCGTGCGGGTGCGGCTTGATTTCCTTCGGAGCGATTGGGTTGTCGTCGACCGTGCGCTCCCAGAGCACCTCGTCGCCGGCGGGGTTCTTGTAGTAGAGCGTCACGTGGGGATTCGCCACCGCCACCTGGCGCAGGAACTCGTCGACCGAACGCTTACCCTTCTGGTAGTCACCCTCGAGTTCGATCTCGAGCTGCGTGCCGGACCTGCGGTCCCACTTGGACAGCTTCTTCTCTTTGAGGATCTTGGGCTTGTTGGAAGTGGTGTCGATCATCACCTGCATCCACACCGCTGGCTTGCGTGGACCGGTCTTCGAGATCGCGATCATCGGCTTGCCGGTGGTCAGCTGGCCGTACATTGCCGCCGCCGAGATGCCGATCCCCTGTTGGCCGCGACTCTGTTTCATGCTGTGGAACTTCGAGCCGTAGAGCAGCTTGCCGAAAATGTTGGGAATCTGTCTCGACACGATGCCGGGGCCGTTGTCGCCGACCCGCACGACAAAGCGCTTCTCCTTGACCTTGCCCTTCTCCATCACTCGCTCGAGCTCGACGGTGATGTCGGGCAGGATGCCGGCCTCTTCACAGGCATCGAGCGAGTTGTCGACCGCCTCCTTGACCGCGGTCAGGAGTGCCTTGCGCAGAGAATCGAAACCCAGCAGATGTCGATTCTTGGCAAAGAACTCAGAGACTGAGATCTCACGCTGCTTCTTCGAAAGGGTCTCGGCGGTGACCCGTTTCGTCTTCCTGGTGGCCATTCCTCGGCTTCCTCTGGGTCCATGGTTCGCTAGCAACCGCAACATGAGAGATGGTAACGACTACGGTTCGAACTAGCAGCGCTCGGGCTCTGTGTCAACGAAGAGGGGCTCCGTCTGGCCGCCGTGAGCGAGGTTCCTCAGCCGTCGCCGGGCGCCTGGGCTTCGTTCTCGAAGCGAAGGGGAAACGCCAGCTCGACTTGAAAACCGCCGTCGCGACCGTTGCGCATGACGAAGCTCTGGCGGTCGCCGTAGAGCTGGCGCAGACGGGCCTCGGTGTTGTGCAGGCCGACCCCCGGCTTGAGTGATTCGACGGGGTTGCCTTTCATGCCCGGTCCGCTGTCCCAGACCCGCAGCTCGATGCGATCAGGAAACTGCGGCCGCGCCTGGACCTCGATCAGACCGGCCGCCGAGCGCCGCGAGATGCCGTGGCGAATCGAGTTCTCGACCAGGGGTTGCAGTACCAGGCTGGGAACCAGGGCCTGTTCGACCTCCGGGTCGATCTCGAGGCGCACCTCGAGACGATCTGCGAAACGCGCCTTCTCGATCTCAATGTACTTCTCGAGCAACTCGATCTCGTCTGACAGTGCAATGACCTGCTCGCCGCCCTGGTCGAGAGACATGCGAAGGAAGTCGGAGAGGGTCACCAGCATGCGGTCGGCGGCATCGACGTCGCGATACATGAGGGCCGAAATTGCGTTCAGGGTGTTGAACAAGAAATGCGGGTTGAGCTGTGAACGCAACACCTGCACGCGCGCCTGCGACAGGCCGGCCTCGAGCTGACTGGCGCGCAACTCGCGGTCGCGAAAGCGCCGGTGATACTCGAAGGCATGGACGACCGCCAGAATCGCCGAATAGACGAGCAGATAGAACTCGAGTCCACCCAGGAGGTAGCCCCGTCCCAGACGCCAGAAGCGCGGTGGAGTCTCGGTCGTCAGGCTCAGGAGCAGCCAACTCTTGCTCATCTCGAGCACCGCGTAGGCAATCGAGACCATCACCCCGGTCACCAGGTGGATCCAGATCCGTCGACGCCAGTGTCGGCGTTCGAGGGGATAGCGGCGCACCATGGCGAGCGCCAGCGGAACGAACAACGCCCACAGGCACCAGCCCACCAACTCGCTCGCCAACCGCTCCCAGGGAACCGGCTGCTGATCCGCAACGTTCTGAAGGAGCGCCGGGGTCACACCGACGAGTCCGACCAGGACGAAGATCAACAGGAGCTGCAGCCACCCGAGGCTCCCACCCGCATCGACGCTCGCATCCGGGATGCCGGAGTCGGCCAACACGGACCGGTTCTCGGTTGCCTGCGCTAGCTCGAGGTGTCCGTCACCGACGTAGCGCTCGGCCGCCGACTCCAGGGGCCGCACTCCAGGAACGGCGCTCTCATCGAGCGGATCACCGGTGGACGTCATGCATCACCCGAGTTTCATTCTCCAAAGCGCAGGTTCACCCCGGCATGGAAGAGCCGTGGTGCACCGATGTTGACCAGGCCGCCGCCGGAGATCCCCGTCTCGACCTTTTCGTCGGTGACGTTCTCGAGCGCCAGGAAGACGTCGATCTTCTTTTGCACGGAGCGACTCACACGCAGGCCCCAGATGACCGCGTCGCCGAGACGGCGCGTGTTGAGTGGATCGTCCCACTGCGCGTCGACGTAGCGACCCTCGCCAACCAGGCGAACCGGCCCCTGCCAATCCAAGCGCAGGCTCGCCTGCTGCTCCGGCACCTGAGCGAGCCCCAGGCCCACCAGGTCAGTGACTGGTGCCGCTTTGATTTCGCTGTCGGTCCATAGCAGGCTGAACGCCAGAGACAGCCGGTCACTGAGCGGCCCGCGCACGTCGAACTCGAGCCCCTGTACGCGAACTTCGCCGAGGTTCTGGCGCTGGCGACAGTCTCCGCCTCCGGGAGTGAAACCGCAGGGTGCAATCACCCCGGGTCCCTGTGCGAGGGTCACGTTGGCGACTGCATCCTCGAGCTGGTTGGCGAAGCCGGTGGCCTCGAACTGCCAGCGCCGATGCGACCAGGAGCCACCGAGCTCGAGGCCCTCGACGCTCTCTGGGACCAGGAGAGGGTTGGCGGCGGTGATGTCACTGCCCACTCGGAACGGTCGATACAACTCGTTGACGGTCGGTGCGCGGAAAGCGCGGTAGAGACTCGCAAACAGGCGGCCGCCAGACCCCGCGTCGAAGACCAGGCCGAGGCGGGGTGACACTTCGGTCTCGCGGCGATCGGCGTATCGTTGCTCGAGCCGGACCGAGCCATCTACTCGCTCGGTCTCGAGCCGGAAACCATCGCGGCTTTCCCAACGATCGATGCGTGCACCGAGGACCAGCTCGATACGCTCGCCGACCTGCATCGCGTCACGCAACCAGAGTCCGCCGAGCTCCTGCTCGCCGCCAGCCTGCCGCTGACGGTTGAAATCGGCGGTGAAGAAAAAGAGCTCATTGGTTTCGCCTTCGACCTGGCGCCATTCGAGACCACCAGAAACGGCGTGTGATACGCCCCCGAGTGTTCGATCGGCACGCGTCTGGTGCCACTGGAGCTCGATCGCCAGCGCCTCGGCCGGCACGTCGAACTGGTCGAGCGCCGGGCGCTCACTGCTGCGGTCACTCGCTGCACTCGAGAAGCGCGAACCGAAGCTCTGGTCCTGGCCGTGCACCGAAAGACCCCACTCTCCCGCTGCCATGAACCACCCCGAAAGAGCAAAGCCATCGAGCTCGGTGTCGTTGCCGGTGAGGAAAGTGCCGTTGCCGCGTTCCTCTTCGTAGCGATCGAGAGCCACCTTCGCATTCCAGCGCTCGGTCGGATCGACGTGAAGCGTCGCGCCGTAGGTCTGGTGGTCAGACGTCGCTGGCACGTCGATCGCACCGCGCTGGTCCCCACGCAGGATGTAGTAGCCGTCGGTATCAAAGCCCTCGACCCGCGCCCCGATAGAGCCCCAAGAGAACCCTCGCCGACCTGACGCCTCGAGGCGATAGGTGGCGCGTTCGCCGGCCGCCAGGTGCAGCCCGAGGACATCGTCGCGACGCCCGCGATCGGTGAGCAGCTGAATCACGCCGCCGAGGGCATAGTTGCCCCACACACTCGAGGCACCGCCACGCACCAGCTCGACCCGTTCGAGCTCGAAACGCGGCACCCGGCCCCAGTACACCCAGCCGCCGAACGGATCGTTCAGCGGCACCCCGTCGAGAACCACCAGCGTTCGGGAGACTCCGCTCGGTCCCAGACCGCGTAACGACACTCCCTGGGTGGTGGGGTGAGCCACGACACTCGAGCTGCGCCGAAAAAGCGAGAAGCCGGGCACGGCGCGCAAAGCGTCGTCGGCGGTCAGAGCGGCAGATCCGTCGAGGTCGTGGCGATCGATCACCGTCACATGGGAAGGTACGTCCTCGATCGACTCCTCGATGCGTGCTGCGGTCACCACCACGACATCCAGAACCGTCTCTGGAGCGGTCCCTGCCGCTTCCCCGTCATGCGTCTCGGGCTCCTGCGCCCCGGCCTCCGTCCACGGCATGAGAAGCACCGTTCCGACCAGCACGACAAACGAGGCCGTGGTCAGCCGAGCTCTCGCTCTCTTCGCTTCTCTGTTCTCTACGGTCAAGCCCTTACCCATCGCTGCCTCTTTCGACCATGCTCTGCTCGAGCGGAAACTGCTTTCGCGAAAACGCGCTGCTGAACGTCGTGCGCCACCACCCTCCTGGCTGGAGGTCGGCATGAGTGAGCAGTCTATTCACTATGCTCCTCCCTCGCGATGAAGTTCTTCGATGGCCATAACGACGTTCTCCTGAAACTGCATCAGGCGACGCGTACCCAGCAGAAGAGTCTGGCTCGGGTCATCGAGAGCTTCGGCCGCGGCCGCGACAGCGGGCATCTCGACCTGCCGCGGGCGCGGCTCGGCAGGCTGGCCGGGGGATTGTTCGCCGTCTTTGTACCTCCCCCGAGAGGCGGCCCCCCCGCGTTCGGCAAGAACCGCACTGCCGACGGCTACCGGGTTCCTCTACCCGAAGCGATCGAGCCATCCTGGGCGCACCAGGAAACCGCTTCCATGTTCGACCTCTTCGACCAGTTGATGGCGGCGTTCCCAGATGATCTCCAGCACGTCACGGGCCGAGCCACCCTCGGCGAGGCACTGTCCTCGAACCGGATCGCGGCTGTCCTTCACATCGAAGGGGCCGAGGCGATCACCGACCCGCAGAGCGACACCAAGGCCCTGTACGAGCGCGGCCTGCGCTCGCTCGGCCCGGTCTGGAGTCGACCGAACATCTTCGGCACCGGGGTTCCCTTCGCCTATCCCGCGACCTCGGATATCGGCCCGGGCTTGACCGAGCTCGGGCGTCGGCTGCTCGCGACTTGCGAGCGGCTCGGCATCATGGTCGACCTCGCCCACCTGAACGCTCGCGGCTTCTGGGACTACGCGGAGTTCGCAGCCAGACCGCTCGTGGTCTCTCATACGGCCGCACAAGCCCTCTGCCCGACGGCGCGCAACCTCACCGACGACCAGATCGATGCGGTCGGAGCGAGCGGAGGCCTGGTCGGTGTCAACCTGCACGTCGGCGACCTGCGCTCCGACGGTCGTTTCGACTCCGACACGCCCCTCGATCGCTGGACCCAACATGTCTCCTACATCGCCGGCCGCATTGGCGCCGAGCATGTCGCCATTGGCTCGGACATGGACGGTGCTCTGATGCCGCGCGACTTCGGCGACGCGACGGGCTTCCCGCGCCTCGCCGAGGCGCTCGCGAGAAGCGGTTTCAACGCCAGCGAAGTAGAAGGGATCGCCTGTTCCAATTGGTTGCGAACCCTGAACACGGCACTCGCCAGTACTCGGAACTGACCGCGCCGAGCCGGGCGAGATCACTCGGGCGCTCGGGCGGCTGACCTCTTCAGTCCTCGCCCAGCTCCATGCGAAGTTCGGCGACCGCGTAGTCACCGGCTTGCGCGAGACCACCTTCTTCGCGCAGTTTCTCGAGCTTGGCCTTGGCCTCGATCTCTCGCGACCGCATCTTCGAGCTTTCGAGTGAGTCCTCGAGCTCGGCGACTCTCTGGTTGCTGACTTCGAGCTGCTGCAGGAGCGTGTCACGTTCGGCTTGCGACCGGCGCACCAGGTCCTCGATGTCTTGCCAGGCGGCGTCGCGCGTCTCGAGCTGCTCTTCGAGCTCGGCGACCCTGTCCGCGACGGCGGTGTTCGAGTCTCCCGACTGCCGTTTCTCCAGTTCGGCGAGATCGTGCTCGCGGTCGATGGCTTCCTTCTTCAGGCGCTCGAGCTGGTCACCTAGCTCGGCACGCTCCTCCTCGACGGCCTCGAGCGCGGTGCTGAGGTCTCGAAGCTTTTGCTCGTTGACCTCTCCGGCCGACCGCAGCGCCTCGTCGCGAGCCTCCTGTTTCAAACGCTCACGATCGCGCTCGAACTCGGCTTCCGTTTCAGCCCAGCGACACTTCAGGTTGTCGACTTCCTTTTCCTTACCTTCGAGCCGTTCGTACAGCCCAGCGACCTCGTCCCGCAATTCGTTGCGAACCGACTGCACCTTCCGGAGCTCGTCGCGCGTGTCGGTGTGGAACTTCTTCTCTTCTTCGAAGGCGGCGAGGGTCTCGTCCTTCTCCTGGCGCCAGGCGTCGGCGCGCCTCTCGAGGCTTCCGAGATCGTTGGCCGCCTTCTCGAGTTCGCGCTCCTGCTCCTGGAAGCGCAGCTCGACATCCTCGAGCGCCTTCTCGACTTCGTCCAGCTCGTCCTCGCGTAGCCGGAGCTCGCGATCGAGAGTCGACGTCTCCTCCGCCAGGGCCTTGATCTGCTCCCGGCTGTCGACCAGCTCGAGGTCGACTTCACGAAGACGCTCCTCAGCCCGTCGGGCGGCGAGGTTCAAGCGCGCATCGCGGCGCTCGAGCTCTTCGCGCAGGCGATGGACCTCGCCCTCGAGCTCGGTTCGTTTCAGGGTCTCGGGAGGTGCAGGCGCGGTCGCATCGCCGGCAGAAGACGGCTTCGCGTCTTTTCTGGGCGCGCGGGCGCTCGATCGAGCCATCGTTTTCCTCGGCAGGATTCGCGGGGAGGGGACAGAACGGGCCACCAGACATTGAGGTCGTGCCCAATATTTCTCAATTTTCTCAGATTTTTGAGAAAATTGCCAGAAACGAGCACCAGCGCTCATCACGTTTCGATCGGAGTTCAGGAATCAGGCCTTGCTATGGCCGAACCAGGAATCGAGAACCGCGTAGAGCGCCGGCACCACCAAGAGGGTCAGGGCGGTCGACGCCAACAAGCCGCCGATCACCGTAATCGCCATCGGGGCGCGAAGTTCGCTGCCTTCGCCGAGGCCAAGCGCCAGCGGCAGGAGACCGAGGACCGTCGTAGCGGTGGTCATCAGAATAGGGCGCAACCTGACGCGGCCGGCCTCGCGCAGGGCCTCGATGCGGGGCAGCCCCCCCGCCTCGCCGCCCTCTTCCCCAGGAGCGACATCAGAACTCTCGCCGCGGCGGAGCCGGTTCGTGTAGTCAATGAGGACGATGGCGTTATTGACCACGATTCCGGCGAGGAGAATCGCACCAATCAGAACCACGATACTGATCGTGGTGTTCGTCAGCACCAGGAGAACAACCGCTCCGATCACCGAAAGCGGGACGCTGAACAGAATGACCAACGGGTGTAGAAGCGATTCGAACTGCGAAGCCATGACCAGGTAGACCATGAACACGGCGAGCAGGATGGCGAGGCGCATGCTGTCGAAGGAGGTCTCCATCTCTTCCCGCTGGCCGCCGAGCTCGTAGGAGAACCCCACCGGGAGCTCGCTCCCCGCCATCACGGTCTCGATATCTTCACTCACCGAACCCAGGTCTCGGCCTTCGAGGTTGGCGGTGATTCGCGCGACCCGCGACCCGTCGGCGCGGCGAATTTCGGCCGGGCCGATCGTCTCGATGACCTCTGCCACCGCTGACAGCGGCAGCGAGGTGGTCTCACCCGCCCGAATGTCGAGGTTCTCGAGATCGCGCACGCTGTCGCGGAAGCGTTCATCGGAGCGCAGGCGAATCTCGATGTTGCGGTCGTCGCGGTGGATGTCGGTGGCAATGTCGCCCTGGATCTTGGAACGCAAGAGGCCGCCGATATCACCGACCGTGAGGCCAAAGGCGGCAAGTCGATCGCGATCGAAGAGAATCTGTAGCTCCGGGTTGCCACCCTCGGTCGACGACTCGACATCCACCAGTCCCTCGATCGCACGCAGTCGCGGCAGGACCTGACTCCCGACGCGCTCGAGCTGCGCGAGGTTGTGGCCGCGGATCTCGATCTCGATCGGTGTCTTGAAGCTGAAGTACGACGGCCTTCCGAAGCGGTACTCGAAGCCGCCGGTCCGTCCTAGAGGACCCGCCTGTGGCCCCTCGCCACCCGCCGTACCCGCGGTACCCGCCGTACTGGCAGAGCTGGAATAGAGCGCGTTCTCGTCGTCGAGGAAGGAGCGCAGGTCGTTGATGCGTGCATCTTCGCGCTCGCGGTCACTCGGCTGCTGCAAAAGAAGGGTTACCTGCGCGGTGTGCTCGCGGGTTTCGCCGGCGACACCTCCCTGCTCGTTGGAGCTGCCAATCAGCGAGTACACGGTCTCGACGCCATCGAGGCTGGCGGCATACTGCTCGACGCCCTGGACCCGCCGGTCGGTCACCTCGAGTCGACTTCCCGGTGGAAGTTCGAGGTCGACCCACACTTCGCCCTGGATCAGCTCGGGAACCAGTTCGCGACCGAGCCGGCCCGCCATCCAGAGCGCCACCAGCAGGAGAAGGAGCCCGAGGCCAATGGCAGGAAAGGGCCGACGGAGCACCGCGTCGAGGCAGCGGTCGTAGAGCCGCCGCACCACTTCGAAGCCGGCGTCGAAGGCGACGAGAATCGGTGAAAGAAGGGTCCGCAGAAGGGCCACCAGACCAAGCCAGATCGCGAGCAAGAACCTGACGATCCTCACGACTCCGCTGGTGGCACCGCGTTGCAGCGCCGCCACCGGCCGCGAACGCGCTCGCGGCGGGGCGTCATCTTCGAAGCCCTCATCGAGCTCTCGCCCGAAGTCCCGTGACGCCAGCATCGGAATGACCGTCAGCGCCACCACCAGCGAAACGAGGAGCGAATAGGTCACCGTGAGGGCCTGGTCGCCGAACAACTGCCCGGCGATACCTTCGATGAAAACGATCGGCACAAAGACACAAACGGTGGTGATGGTGCTCGCAATGACAGCGCTGCCCACCTCGGAGGCTCCTACCCGCGCCGCCTCCACCAGGTCGAGGCCACGTTCGCGCTGACGCTCGATCGCTTCCAGAACGACAATCGAGTTGTCGAGCAGCAATCCCACACCGAGGGTCAAGCCACCGAGAGACATGATGTTGAGCGACACGTCCGAGACGAACATCAAGAAGAAGGTCGCCATCACCGAAACCGGAATCGAGATGGCGATGATGACGGTGTTGCGCGCCGAACGGAGGAAGAGAAACAGCACCACGACGGCCAGAGCACCACCCATGACGGCGCTCGATAGCACCGCACTGACCGACTCGCGGATATAGCGCGACTGGTCGGTGACCACGGTCAGGTCGAGGGTCGGGTCGAGGCGCCGCAGGCGATCGCGCAGGTCGTCGAGTTGCTCGCGCACATCGTCGGCCACGGTGACGGTGTTGGTGCCGCCCTCTTTGTAGACCGCGACTTCGACGCTTTCGAGGCCGTTGATGCGGGTGATGATCTCTCGTTCGCGGGTTCCCTTGTAGACCCGTGCCACATCTTCGAGACGGACCGTTGCGCCGCCGGAGCGGTCGACGACGATCTGCTGGAGTTCGTCGGGCCGGACGATCTCGTTGATCGTGCGCACCAGGTACTCGGTCTGCCCCTCGCGCAGTCGGCCACCCGTGAGGTTGACATTCTCGGCGGCCAGCCGACTGGTGATCTGGCGAATGTCGAGGCCGAGCGAAGTGAGCTTGCGCTCGTCGACCTCGACTTGAATCTCTTCCTCGAGCCCCCCGGAAACCAGTGCCGCCGCCACACCCTCGACGCGCTCGAGCGAGCGCCGCACCTCCTCTTCGGCCAGGAGGCGTAGCCGAATCAGGTCGTCGATTCCGGTGATACCGACCCGCAGAATCGGATCGAGCGATGGGTCGTAGCGCAGCAGGACCGGCCGGTCGGCATCGATCGGTAGCCGAATCACATCGAGACGCTCGCGCACGTCGAGCGAAGCGAAATCCATGTCGGTGCCCCAGGCGAATTCGAGCGTCACCTCCGAGGTATCGGCACGCGAGCTCGAAGTAACGGCAACGACGTTGTTGACCACCCCGACGGCATCTTCGATCGGCCGGGTCACCAGGGTCTCGATCTCGGCCGGCGCCGCCCCCTCGTAGTCGGTACGCACGGTCACCGAGGGGTAGGTGATGTCGGGCAGCAGATCGACCGCGAGCTGCTCGAACGCCACGACGCCAAAGACCACCGCCGCAACCGCGAAGATGAACACCGTCACCGGACGGCGAATCGAGAAGTTGACCGTACGCAAAGGGGTTTAGCCCACGGGACGGCCGAAGGGCGACTCGCCGTTCTCTATGCGCTTGATGCGCTCTTCGATCTCGTCGTCGCTGAGGCCACGTTCCTTCATCCGCGTGCGGATCTCGTCGAGCCGCTCCGGCGTGAGCTCACCGGGCGGCGGTCCGCCGCCGCGACCGCGGCGCGCCTTCATCACTTCGAGACGCTCCTCGATCTGAGCCTCGGTGAGCCCCTCGCTCTCGAGGCGCTTGCGAATGCGCTCGACGACCTCCGGCGGTGGGCCTTCACCCGGGGTCACCGCTCCTTCGGTTCTTTGCATCGTTGCGCTGCGCTGTCGCCCGCCGGTGGCGGGCGCCGCTTCAGTTGCCTGTGAGGCGGGCCTGGTCACCGGGGGGCTCTGTCTGGCGTCGTCGCTTGCCTCTGCAGCCTCGCGCGCCGCGGATGGCCGGCCGGCCTCTCTTCCAGTGCCACCGGGTCGCCGATCGCCGCCCGCCTGCATCGCCTCGAGACGCTCCTCGATCTGCTCGTCGCTCATGCCGCGCTCTTTCATGCGCTGCTTGATGCCTTCGATCATCTCGGGGCTCGGAGGCCCGCCGCCAAAGCCTGGTGGGCCGGCGCCGGCCAAAGGCGGCGCGGTGGCGGCATCTGATTCAGACAGTACGTAGACCGCGGTTCCGTCGCTGACCGCTTCCTGGCCAATGGTGATCACCCGCTCGCCCTCGCTCAATCCATTGGTCACCTCGACCATGTCCGACTCGGCGAAACCGAGCCCGATCTCACGACGCCTGGCGACCTCGCCATCCAGAACGTAGACCGTGTCGCCAACGCTCTCGAGCACCAGCGCACGCCGTGGAATGACGAGGGTGTTCTCACGCCGGTCGATCTCGAGGAAGACGGAAGCGAACATCCCGGGGCGCAGGTCACCTTCACCGTCGACTGACAGGGTGACCTTGAAGGTGCCGGTGGCAGCATCGATGACCGGGCTCTTGCGCAGGACGCGAGCGTTGAAACGCCGATCCCCGAAGGCCTCGACGCTCAAATACCCTGACTGCCCCACCGCGAGCCGCGGCAGGTCTTTCTCCGGCAGCTGTACCGGCGCCAGGAGCGGTGTGAAATCGGACAGGCGAAACAGCCTTTGACCGTTGTTGACAAACTCGGCGAACTTGATCGCCCGCTCGATCACCAGGCCGCTGAAAGGCGCTCGGATCTCGGTGTAGCCATGTTGGATCTCAACCGCCTGCAGGCGGGCGTTGGCCGAATCCAGTCGTGCCTTCGCCGTCTCGTAGGTCTCCTGCGAGATGATGCCCGCCTCTTGCGTCTTCACCGCGCGCTCGAAAGCTACCCGTGCCTCCTCGACCTCCACCCGCGCCAGCTCGAGGTCAGACTCGACCGGTTCGGGATCGATGCGCGCCAGGAGGCGGCCGCGCTCGACGTACATTCCTTCCTCAGCTTCCAACTCGACGATCGGACCCGAGATCCGGGCGACGATGTCGACCTCGTTCTCGGCCTCGAGGGTGCCGTTGGCCTCGATATAGTCGGCAATCTCGCGCCGCTCCACCGTCTCGACCTCGACCGGAATCGCCGTGCTCCCGGCGGCCTCGCCACCGCCGAAGCCTCCAAAGCCACCGCCGAGACCACCGCGACCGCCGCCGGCTCGGCCGCCACCACGCTCGGAAGAAGCCGCTTCGCTACCGCCTCCGCAGGCTGCCAGGAGCAACACCAGCGAAGCGACGAACAGCAGACAGGCCAGTAGCCTGGCGATTGGAGAATCAGGAGATGGTTGCATCGAGGGCCTCACCGGGTGTTGCCCTCGGACGGCGTCTAGCAAGCGCCGCGACCCGGCGTACGAAACGCGTCGCGTCGTCAATGAGGGAGTAGATCGTGGGAATGACCAGGAGGGTCAAGAAGGTCGAAGTCGTCAAGCCGCCGAGAATCACCAACCCCATCGGCGCCCAGTACGCAGCGCGCCCCTCGGGGCGGCCGAAGATCTCCGGCAGAACAAACGGGGCAACCATCGGCGAGAGCCCGAGAATCGTGGTGATCGCGGTCATCAGAATCGGTCGCAACCGGTGCTTGCCACCGAGGACGATCGCCTCGTCTCGGGCCAAGCCCTCGCGGCGCAAATGACCGATGTGATCGATCAACACGATCGCGTTGTTGACGACAATGCCAGCGAGGATGATCAGACCCATGTCGGCGGCACCATCGCGCGGCTGCCCAACCGCTTTCATCACCAGCCCGACGCCGATGAACGCGAAGGGAATCGAGAACATGATGGTCAGCGGTTGAGCGAAGCTCTCGAACAGCGACGCCATGATCATGTAGATGAGAATGGTCGCAAAGATGAAGGCGAAGATCGCCGAGTTCGCGTCGTCTTCGGCATCGTCCCAGGAGCGCCCAAAGCCGAGTGAGTAGCCTTCGGGCATCGGAATGCCGGCGATCGTCCCGCTCACCATACGCTGCAACACGAACGACGGGATCGCGGTTGTCGACTCGGCACTGATGGTGATGCGCGCATTGCGGTTCTCACGTGTGATCGAGCGCGCTCCACGTGCGACATCGAAGGTCGCCAGGCTACCGATGGGTACCGCGGCAGACTCGAGAGCGCCGGGAGTTCGCACGCGCACCGGCAGTTTGCGCAGCTGGTCGAGAGTCTCGCGATCTTCCTCGCGGTACTGCATCACCACCCCAACCTCGCGCTCGGGGGTCTTGATGTAGCTCAGATTGCGTTCCGAGAGCGCCGAGCTCACGGTCTGCCCCACCGCCCGCGAGGAGAGCCCCGATTGGAGAGCACGGCTCGGCTCGACACTCAAGACGATCTCCTGGTCGCCGCTCTCGAGCGAGGTGTCAATGTCTTTGAGCATCGGCAGTGCGCGCAAGTGCTCGACCACCATCGGCGCCAGCAGCTCGAGAACCGCCATGTCCTCACCCTCGAGTTCGAGGTTGAGCCCCCCGCCTCCCCCAGGTGGCCCGCGCCGGCTTTGGGCGAGACGGAAGGTCACGCCCGCCATGGTCGGCAGTGCCTCCCTGATCTCGTCGCTGATCTCCTCTGGCGAACGCTCGGCTTCGGCCTCCGGGGTCAGGTAGATGTCGAAACGGTTGCTTCCACCGTGACCACGTGACCTCGAACGCGCCGCACCGAGGTTCCATCGATAGGCGACGTCGGCGATCTCCCAGGCTTCGCGATTTTCGTCCAGCAACTCGTAGACGCCACGATAGAGCGCCATCTTCTCGTCGCTCGTAGCCTGCGCCGGCGCATCGACGGAAAGGGTGAACTCACGCCCCAGCGAGGGGGGCTGCATGGAGCGACCGATCCCCATGTAGAGGTTCCACGAGAACCAGAGGAGACCAATCGAGGCGGCGGCAAACAGCAACCGGTGACGGAGGGTGAACCCGATCACCCCGCCGTACAGGCTGATCACCCGATCGAGAACCGGCATGTGGCGGCGGGTCTCAGCGCGCAGGATGAGCGCCGCAACCATCGGCACGACGGTCAGGGAAATGATCAGCGAGGCGACCATCACCACCACGACGGTCAAGCCGATATCTCCCATGAAACGCAAGAAGCCCCTGCCGCCACCGGAAACGAAGATCATCGGTACGAAGACGCAGGCGGTGGTGATCGTCGACGCGATGATCGGCATCGCCACTGCGCTGGCGCCGTGGAGGGCGGCAGTGCGGGCATCTTCACCGAGTTCACTGCGATGCCGGAAGATGGACTCTATGACGACGATCGAGTTGTCGAACAACATGCCGACTGCCAGCATCAGTCCCATCAGGCTCATCACGTTGAGGGTGATGTCGGTCACACCCAACTGGCGCAGCAGGTAGATGATCACGAAGGTACCGATGAGCGACAGGGGAATCGCGATCGCGATCAAAACGGTAGTGCGAAAACGGCGCAGGAAGAGGAACATGAAGACCACCGCCAGTCCGCCGCCAATGAAGCCAGCCTTGCTGAGCTCGGTGAGGCCCTGCGTCACGTCTTTCGAGGCGTCGTGAAAGTGCTTGACCACCAGGCCCTCGGCCTCGGGCATGGCAGCGATGTCGGCGAGCTCACGCTTGACGACATTGACGACGCTGAGCACGTTGGCGCTCGAGACCTTGTTGATCGAGAGTGACACCGACTCGGTACCGTTCAGATAGCTGAAGGAGCGCTTGGCGGGAAAGTCGTAACTGACCTCTGCAACGTCTTCGATCTTCAGACCATCGGCGCGGATGGGCACGTTCCTGATCTGGTCGATGGTGCGCAGTTCGCCGATCGCGCGCACCAAGAGCACCCGACCGCGCTCGCGCAAGACACCTGCTGATGTGTTCTGGTTGGCCAATCGAATGGCGCTGGCAAGGTCTGAGACGTCGACACCGTGAGCGGCGAGGCGCGAGGGAATGAGGTCGATGCGCAGCTGCCGGGTGCGAATGCCGTGCACTCCGGCCTGTGCCACGCCTTCCAGGCGCTCGAGCCGCGGCTGCACCACCTCTTCGACGAACTGGTTCAGGCGTTCTTCGCTCCACGGCGCCGCCAGGTTGCTGCGCAGAACCGGAATGTCGCTACTCTGAAACCGTCGCACCCAGACCCGCTCGAGGTCGTCTGGAAGTTGGTTGCGCACCCGGTCGATGCGGTCGCGCACATCGACCGCGGCCAGGTCCATGTCAACGTTCTCAGCGAAGGTGAGGTTGACCGAGCCGCTCTCCGCCGAGGCATTCGAGGTCAACGTCTCGACCCCGTTGATGGTACCCAGGCTGTCTTCGAGCGGTCGTACGATCTGACGCTCGACTTCTTCGGGCGATGACGACGGCCAGGGAGCGAAGACCGAAACGGAGTTGCTCTCGAAGCTGGGCAGGAACTCGAGCGGCAGCCGCATCAGCGAGAGCACGCCGAGAACGATCAGGCCCAGGATCGCCATGACCATGGTGATCTTGCGATCGATCGCGAAACGCACCACGGGATGATTGCGGGCGATCGAGGTGCGCTCGCGTTGCCGTTGGCGGCGCTCTGTTGAGGGTCCAGCAGCGCCTTCGGACGAAGGATCGTTTGACTCAATGCTCATGGTGCTGGGCTCATGGTGCTGCGCTTGTCGCGCTGGTTTCTCTGCCGGAGGCAATCGGATCACCGGCTCGTCTGACTTCGCTAGGGAAGTCCCAATGTTTTCAGGACATTGGGACGATACGACGAATCGAACGGCGACGATAGCAGCGGTGAGCTCCGGCCCGTCGACCGGCGACGTAAGCAGCAAGTAAAACCTGGCGAATGCACGCTCTTCTTGAGCCGCAAGTAGGCTCAGACCGTGAACAACCGCAAGCGGGGCCTTACCCCCGACGACTCACCTGCCTGGCAGACGGTGCTCGAGATCTGCCGCCGCGCCGACGTCCATGGAGGGCGTGCGCACCTGGTCGGCGGGTCGGTACGTGACCGCCTGATCGGCCACCAGGTCCATGACTTTGATCTCGAGGTCTTCGGGCTCGACGGTGAAGCGCTCGAGCGCATGCTGGCGAAGTTCACCGAGGTCGACCCGGTGGGCCGCTCGTTCGGCGTTCTCAAAGTCAAGCATTTGCCCATCGACATCGCGCTGCCGCGCCGCGAACGCAAGGTCGGCACCGGGCATCGCGGTTTCGAAACCCTCGCCGACCCCGAGATGTCGCCCGAGGACGCAGCGGCTCGCCGCGATTTCACCATCAATGCGATTGCCTGGGATCCCCTCCGGGACCGCCTGATCGACCCCTGGGGCGGCGCCCGAGACCTCGACCGTGGCATCCTCCGGCACACCTCGGAACGCTTCGCCGAAGACCCGCTGCGCGTCTTACGCGGCATGCAGTTCATCGCCCGCTTCGAACTGTCGCCAGCACCTGAAACAGTCCAGCTGGCGCGCACCATGGGCCTCGAGGGGCTGGCCCCGGAACGGATCTTCGAAGAGTGGCGCAAGTACTTTCTCGAGGGTCGCGCGATGAGCCGCGGCCTGTGGTTTCTGCGCTCCACCGGCTGGATTCAGTACTTCCCCGAGATCGCTGCCCTCATCGACTGCCCTCAGGATCCGATCTGGCATCCCGAGGGGTCGGTCTTTCGCCACACTGGCTTCGTACTCGACGCATTCGCGGCGGATCGCATCGCTCTCCCCCACGAGGATCTGCGGGTCGGCCTCGCTTGCCTCTGTCACGACTTCGGGAAGCCCGCCACCACCCGTCTCGAAGGCGGGCGCTGGCGTTCTCGCCATCACGACTCCTTCGGCGTTCATCCGACCCAGAGCTTTCTTCGGCGAATGACCAATCAGGAGGACCTGATCGCGGACGTTTGCGATCTGGTCGCTGATCACCTCCGCCCGCGGCAACTCTGGGAGGTCAAAGCCGGTGACGCCGCGATCCGGAGGCTGGCACGCCGCATCGGCCGCATCGATCGCCTGGTGCGCGTCGCACGGGCCGACTCTTCCGGCCGTCCACCGTTGCCCCCAGACGACGGCGAGGCCGCCGACTGGCTGTTGGCGAAGGCCCAGCGACTCGAGCTCGAGGCGAGTGCGCCGCAACCGTTGGTTCTCGGACGCCATCTGATCGCTCGCGGCCTCGCTCCCGGTCCGCACTTCGGACCAATGCTCGACGCCGCCTTCGAGGCGCAGCTCGACGGCACCTTCGATGACGAACGAGGTGCCCTCGCCTGGCTCGACCAGTACCTCGCCAGCAAAAGGGACTAACAACACCGAAAGGACTCCCAGGCACGTACCGCGCACATCGACATCTTGCTATCGTGCGACAAATTTCGAACGCGGAGAATCCGAGATGACGTTCCCTTCAGGTCTCGAGCGAGCCCTCGCCGTTGTATTCCTCATTGTGTTGGCGGCCACCGCTGCCCTTCCGCTCAGTGCCCAGACGACGGTTTCAATTGCCGCCAGCGCCGACACGACGCTCTATGAGTCCGCGGCCGGAGCGCTCGCCAACGGCGGCGGTCAGTTCCTGTTCGTCGGCAACACCAACGAAATGGCGCCTGGCGACGAACCGAAGCGCCGCGCCCTCATCGCTTTCGACATCGCCGGTGCGGTTCCGGCCGGCGCCACCATCGACTCGGTGACCCTCGAACTGGCCATGGACCGCACCATCGTCGGCAACGTTGGCGTCGACCTCCATCGCGTCTCCGCTTCGTGGAACGAAGGCTCCACCGACGCAGCCGGACAAGAGGGCAAGGGCGGCCCCGCGGTCCCCGGTGACGCCACCTGGCTGCATCGCGACTCGCCCGGCACGGCGTGGACCGCCGCCGGCGGCGACTATGTTCCGGCCGCCAGTGCCACCGCCACGGTCGGGGGTGCCGGCACCTACACCTGGTCCTCGGCGACGATGACGGTGGACGTTCAGGCCTGGCTCGACGCGCCGGCGACCAGTCACGGTTGGCTGCTGCGCACGATCGAGTTCCCCGGGGCAGCCGAGGCCAAGCGCTTCATCAGTCGTGAGGGCGCCGCCGGCCCGGTCCTGCGGGTGACCTATTCAGGCGTTGCGGGTCCAGCCGCACCGATTCCCGCCCTGCCTCTCTCGGGTTTGATCGCGCTCGCCGTGGTGCTGGCGCTGGCCGGCATCTCCCGCCTGAGGCGCCCCTGAACGGGGGTTCCTGCCCCCTCCAAAGGCGGTAGAACAGCACAAACCAGCACGAGACGCCGCCGTTGGACCTGGGCGACGGAGAAGCCCCGGAATCACGGGCTCTGGTAGTCTGTTTCCTGATTCGAGAACACACTGCCGGCACCCTGGCACCCGCTGCGCTCCCGGCCCGAGGCCGGGAGAACTGCCGAAACAACGGCTCTCATCCGAGGAGGGCCCCGCCACCAGGGCATTCCCACGCCACGGCATTCTGCCTAGAGGAGCATCACGATGTTCACCCGATCGACCCCCGAGACCCGCCTCTTGCTCGGCCTGGTTGCCAGCCTCGCCCTGGTGCTCGTCAGCCTTCCGGCCGCCGCCCAGCTACCCGGCTCGATGAGCGGCAAGATCTTCGACGAGAACTCCGAGCCGGTCGCCGGGGTGGTGATCACGGTCACCGATCCCGAGCGCCCGGGCTGGTCCGAGACCTTTACCAGTCGCAAGAACGGCATGTACAAGGTCTTTTTGACCTCATCCCTGCCCTCCTACACCTTCGCCTTTGCCAAGGAGGGTTATCAGTCGTTCTCGCTCAATGGCGTCAAGATCCAGGCCCGGCAGGAGATCAAGCGTAACTGGGACATCAAGTCGCAGGATGCCGCCGTCGCCGCGGCCCAGGCGGCAGGGCAGGTCGCGCCGGAACTCTCTGAGGCCGACATCGCCAAGGGCAACGCGATGAAGAGCTTCAACGCCGCGGTGCAAGCCTTCAATGGCGGCGACACCGCCACCGCCATCGAGGGCTTCAAAGCGGCGATCGAGAAGAACCCCGAGCTCGGCATCGCCTATGCCGGCCTCGCGCGCGCGCAGCGCGCGGCGGGCAACCACCAGCAAGCGGTCGAGGCCGCCGAGCGGGCGGTCGGGCTCGAGACCGACGTCGGCGACATGAACCAGATCCTCTTTGACGCCCACTCCGCCCTCGGCAACAAAGAAGAGGCCAACGCCGCGCTCTCGAAACTCACCACCGGCGATCCCGCGAAGGCCGCCCTCAACCTGTTCAATCAGGCTGCCGACATGTTCAACAGCGGCGACATGGAGGGAGCGATCGCCGGCTTCGAGAAGGTCTTGGCGGTCGATCCCGACCACCCGAAGGCCAACTACATGATCGGTACGGCCCTCTCCGGTTCGGATCCCGCGCGCGCCAAGACGCACCTCGAAAAGTTCCTTGCCGTCGCACCCTCTGATCCCGACGCCGAGGTCGCCAAGCAGATGATCGAGTACCTGAAGTAGGGAGCCGCCCCAACGGCACTCTGGTGCGTACTTGATAGCGAAGGCTCCCGCATGGGAGCCTTCGTCGTCCTCACTCGCCCCAAAGAAGTGAATCACCACCTCGATCAACCAAAGCGAGGGACCCCAGACCGATGCTGCGTTCCACCAGACGACTCTCTACCTTCGCTCGTTTCCTCCTGCTCGCGGCGGGAGCGCTACCGGCTACCTTCGCTGCCGCCCAGGTCGAGACTCCAGCCGCCCCTCTCGCAGTCAAAGACATCATGCGCCACCCCGACTGGCTGGGGCGCGCTCCCGAGACCGTGTGGTGGAGTGAAGACGGTTCGGCAGCCTGGTTCCTGCGCAAACGCGAGGGCTCCGAAGTCCGCGACGTGTGGACCTTCCAGGTCCGCGCGAACGGCGAGCCGAGCCCGCCGGCGCTCGTTCCGCCAGCTGACTACGAGAGCGTGCCGGGACGACGTGGAACCTGGAGCGCCGACCAAAGTGCACGAGTGGCGGCCTGGCAAGGTGACATCTATCTGTGGAGAGACGGCGCCCGCCGGCAGCTCACCCGCACCGCCGAACGCGACAGTTCACCGTTCTTTCTCGGCGGCTCGAACAGCGTTATCGCCTACCAAACCGGCAACACCTGGACGACCCACGACCTCGGTCGTGGCTTGATCGGCCACCCGTTCGAACTGCGCACCGAAGATGAGCCCGAAGAGGCTCGGCAGGAACGCGACGAGAAGGAGGGCTGGCTGGGCGAGCAACAGGAACGTTTGTTCGACATTGTGCGCCAGCGAACTCAGGAGGAGCGCCAACAAGAGGAGTTCGAAGCCGCAATCAGGAGCGAAAGCACCAGCACACCCGACCCACCCTGGTACCTCGGCGACGACAAGGAAGTCGGTCTCAACGAGTTGTCTCCAACCGGCGAGCATCTGCTCGTCCACCTCCTGCCCGCCGACCGCCCCAAGGCAACGCGCACCGAGATGCCCGAATGGGTGACTGCCAGTGGCAATATCGAAACGCGAGAGGTGCGCGCGAAGGTCGGCATCCCGAAGCCCTTCGATTCTGAGGTCCTGGTGCTCGATCGCCAGAGGCACGAACAGCAGGTCCTCGACTTCTCGGGGCTCCCCGGCATTACCGACGATCCACTGGCTGAGATTCGGGCCGTACAGCAGGAGGCAGACGACGATGCACAAGACGACGACGAGAAAGAGCCGGAGCCGCGCCCGCTCCAGATTCGCGACATCCAGACCAGCCCCGATGGCCGCTACGCCATCGTGCAGGCACACTCGTTCGACAACAAGGATCGCTGGCTGGCGCTCATCATCCTCGAGACCGCAACCGTCGTTTCTCTCCATCACCTTCACGATCCGGGCTGGATCAACTGGAGCTTCAACGACTTTGGATGGCTGCCCGACAGCTCGGGTGTGTGGTTTCTGTCCGAAGAGTCCGGCTGGTCCCAGGTCTATCGTGCCCTGCTGCCGACCCAAACGGATGACATAACGGCCGGCTCGATCACCATTGAGCGCCTGACCCGCGGTGACTTCGTGGTCTCGGAACCGCAGCTTGCGCGGGATGGCCGTACCCTCTACTACCGCGCCAACACCAACGATCCCAGCGTCTGGGAGATCTGGAAGCTCGATCTCGAAACGTCGGAGGCAACCCAGCTCACCAACCTCTCTGGAGATACGTCGGCCTACCCCTCACCAGACGGTCGACACCTGCTGCTCCTGTCTTCGACCACCAACCGACCGCCCGAGCTCTTCTTGCTCAGGAACGGCGACACCATCACTCCGGTGACCTCGACGATCACAGAGGAATACCTGGCGCGTGAGTGGGTCGAGCCGCGGCTGGTCGACGTGCCATCGAGCCACCAGAAGCGGCCGGTGCGTTCGCGGCTCTACCTGCCGGCAGCGGACGCCCCCAACCGAACGGCGGAGGGCAAGCGGCCAGCGGTGATGTTCGTGCACGGTGCTGGCTACCTCCAGAACGCCCATGCCGGCTGGTCAGGGTACTTTCGCGAATTCATGTTCCACACCCTCCTGACCGAGCGCGGCTTCGTGGTTCTCGATATGGACTACCGCGGTTCGGCTGGCTACGGGCGTGACTGGCGAACGGCCATCTATCGCCAGATGGGGCACCCGGAGGTCGAGGACCTCAAAGACGGGGCCGCCTGGCTGGCCGAGCACCACGACGTCGACCCCGAGCGCGTCGGGGTCTATGGTGGTTCCTACGGCGGTTTCCTCGCCTTCATGTCGCTGTTTACCGAGCCCGACCTCTTCGCCGCCGGCGCGGCTCTTCGGCCGGTCACCGACTGGGCGCACTACAACCACCCCTACACCTCGAACATTCTCAACACTCCCGAAGACGACCCCGAGGCCTACGCCCGCAGCTCGCCGATCGAGTTCGCCGACGGCCTTTCGTCGCACCTGTTGATCTGCGCGCCGATGTTGGACGACAACGTGTTCTTCCAGGACACCGTGCGCCTTGTGCAACGGCTCATCGAGCTCGAGAAGGAGAACTGGGACGTCGCGCTCTACCCGGTCGAAGCGCACGGTTTTCGCCAGCCTTCGAGCTGGCTCGACGAGTACCGGCGGATTCTCGAGCTGTTCGAGGAAAACCTGCTCGATTCGCTCTAGCCGAGCACCTCCGGTGGTACCGTCCCGCCATGCAACTGGGTTTTGTTCTCGACCAGGGGGCCTGCATTGGCTGCCACGCCTGCACCGTCGCCTGCAAGGCGGAGAACGACGTTCCCCTGGGGTCGTTTCGGACCTGGGTGAAGTGGATCGAGAAGGGTGAGTTCCCAGAGACCCAGCGGGCGGCTGCGGTCTTGCGCTGTAACCACTGCAGCGATGCACCGTGCATCTCGATCTGCCCCACCGGAGCGCTGCACAAACTGGACAACGGCATCGTCGACCTCGACCCGCGCTCCTGCATCGGCTGTGCCTCGTGCCTCCAGGCCTGCCCCTACGACGCGATCTACATCGACGACCGCGTGGGCACCGCCGCCAAGTGCCACTTCTGCGCCCATCGCATCGAGGTCCAGATGGCCCCGGCTTGCGTCTCGGTATGCCCCGAACAGGCGATCAAGGTCGTCGACATGGCGGCGCCCGGAATGCTCGTCGAACTCGCCGAGCGCGGCGCCACCGTTCGTAAGGCCGAGCGTGGCACCCGCCCGCAGACTTCGTACCTGGGGGCCGATCCGGCAACCCTCGACCCGCTCGCCGTCGATGGCACGCGCACCCTCTCGCACGCCGAAGTGCCGAACCCGCTACCCGCTCCCGGCAACACCGACGCGCGTGCGGTGTACGACGTGCCGAGGAAGCGCCAGTGGGGCTCGAAGATCGCTGCCTACATGGTGACCAAGGCGATCGCCTCAGGGGCCCTCTTGTGCGCTGCGGCCAGCCCCTGGGTGGCACCGCTCGCCGCCGAGGCCCAGGCACTCGGCTGGATAGGGGTCATCTTCACCGTCATCACCGCCATCTTGTTGGTCAGCGATCTGCACAAGCCCAGCCGTTTCTTCTACGTCTTGACCCGGCCCAACACCACGTCCTGGTTGGTCAAAGGTGGCTGGGTGATCACCGCGCATGGCGCGCTTTCGTTCCTGTGGGCCGTCGGAGCCGGTGCCCGACCAGGGCTGGCGACGGGGCTCGCCGTCGCCTCGGTTCCCCTGGCGATCTTGATGTCGATCTATACGGCGTTCCTCTTCCGGCAGGCGCGCGGGCGTGAACTGTGGTCTGAAGACATCTGGCTGCCGGCGGTCCTCGCGGTGCAATCGCTGGTCTCGGCTGTCGCCATCGCTGGTTTCTTGGGGGTGTCGGTTCCGGGCGGCGTCTGGGCCTGGCTGCTCCTCTACCCGATCGTCATGCTGCTCTCATCCCTCTGGCCGCAACCCACCCACCAGGCGCGGGTCGCGCACGGGCTCATGCTCCGGCACCCGGCCTTCGCCGTCGGCGCGGTGTTCTCCCTTCTGGCGCTGGTCGTACCGGTCCTTCTCTTCCTCGCCTTCCTGTTCTTCGATTGGGTCTACGTCAGAGCCGGTCAGGAGGTCGCCCTGTCGTGACCGACCAGAACCATCGCACTCCGAAACCACCGCTTCCGTTCCTTCCCGAGGGCATGTGTAGAGCGCCACCACCCGAGCGCTGGGACGACTGGGAAGAGCTCGACCCCAGCGCCTGGCCGGAGCGCAAGAAGCGCAGTCTCAGGTTGGTACCGACGATCTGCTTCAACTGCGAGTCGGGCTGCGGTCTGCTCGGCTACGTCGACCGGGCAACCGGTGAGACAACCAAGTTCGAGGGCAATCCGGCTCACCCGGGCAGCCGCGGGCGGGTGTGCGCCAAGGGGCCCGCGACCCTCAACCAGGTCAACGACCCGGATCGCATCCTCTATCCCTTGAAGCAGAAGGGGAAGCGCGGCAGTGGCGACTGGCAGCGCGTCGACTGGGAGGAAGTCCTCGAAGTGATCGGCGGCCGCATCGGCCGCGCGCTGGCCGAGGACCGTCGTACCGAGGTGATGTACCACGTTGGAAGGCCGGGTCACGACGGCACCATGGAGCGCATTCTGCAGGCCTGGGGTGTCGACGGCCACAACAGCCACACCAACGTGTGCTCGAGTGCGGCGCGTCTCGGCTACGTGGTGACCTGCGGTGCCGACCGGCCGTCGCCCGACTACGAGAACGCCGGCACGGTGCTGCTTCTGTCGTCTCACCTCGAGGCTGGCCACTACTTCAACCCGCACGCCCAGCGCATCATCGAAGGCAAACAGAAAGGCGCGCGCCTGATCGTCATGGACCCGCGGCTCTCCAACACTGCCGCCAAAGCCGATCTGTGGTTGCCGACCTGGCCAGGTTCGGAAGCCACCGTCCTGCTCGCGATCTGTCGCGACCTTCTCGACCGAGGTTGTTTCGACCGCCAGCTTCTCGACGAGCACTCCAACTGGCGCGAGACTCTCGCCCACCTCAGCCCCGGGCAAGAGGCCGGGAGTTTCGACGACTTCATCGCCGCCTTCCGCGAGCACCTCGCCCCCTTCACCTTCGAGCGCGCCGCCCTGGAGAGCCGGGTCGACATTGAACGGCTGCGCAAGGCGGCGCGCTGGATTGGTGAGCGGCCTGGCGGCCTTGCCAGTCACGTCTGGCGGGGCCCAGCGACCGGCAACCTGGGCGGCTGGCAGATCGCCCGCGCGCTGCAGATTCTGAACATTGTCAGCGGCTCGGTCGGAACCGAGGGCGGCACAGCACCCAACTCGTGGCACAAGTGGAAGGCGGCCGCGCACATGAAGCCGGCGCCGCAAACGATGTGGAACGAGCTGCTCTACCCGCGTGACTACCCGCTCGCCTTTCACGAGCTCAGTCCCCTCCTGCCCTACCTGGTCACCCCCGAGAACCGCGTCGATACATACTTCACGCGCGTTTTCAACCCGGTGTGGACTTACCCTGACGGAGTTGCCTGGATCGATCTCTTGCGCGACGAGGAACGCATCGGCCTGCACGCAGCCCTCACGCCCACCTGGAACGAAACCGCGCGCTACGCCGACTACGTGCTGCCGATGGGCCTCGCCTCCGAGCGCCACGACATCATGAGCCAGGAGACCCACGCCGGCGCCTGGATCGGTTTTCGCCAGCCCATTGCACGGGTACTCGCCGAACGCGACGGGAAACCAGTCGAGTTCACCTGGCAGGCGAATCCTGGCGAGGTGTGGGAAGAGGAAGAGTTCTTCTTCGAACTTTCGTGGGCCATCGATCCGGAGGGAGCTCTGGGCGTCCGGCAGCACTTCGAATCGCCCTATCGCCCGGGAGAGAAACTCACCATCGACGAGCACTACCAGTGGATCTTCGAGAATTCGGTCCCCGGCCTACCCGAGGCGGCTGCCCAGGAAGGCCTCAGCGCGCTCGCCTACATGCGACGCTATGGCGCGTTCTCTGTCTCCGACCAGGTGTACGCGCTGCATGAGCCACGTGAACGACGTCCGATGGGCTCAGACGCCCAGGAACAGCGGCCCTTCAAGACCCCGAGTGGCAAACTCGAGATCTACTCCGAGACCCTCGCGACATGGGGCTGGCCAGAGTACGCGATGCCCGGTTCGATCGAAAGTCATGTCGCACACCGCCGACTCGCTCCAGACGAGATGGTCCTCTTGCCCACCTTCCGTCTACCCACCTTGATTCACTCACGCTCGGCCAACTCGGAATGGCTGGCCGAAATCAGCCACAAGAATCCGCTCTGGATGCACCCCCAGGACGCCGATCGACTGGGCATCGCCGAACAGGATCTGGTGCGCGTCGAAACCGAGATCGGCCACTTCGTGCTCTACCCGTACATCACCGAGGGTCTGCTACCGGGAATCGTCGCCTGCAGCCATCACCTGGGGCGCTGGCATCAAAAGCAGGACAGAGACGCCTCGCGCTGGGCCAGCGCCGAGGTGGCGCTCTTGGTCGAAGGAGACACCTGGCGCTGGCGACGAACCGGCAGCCTCGAAGGGCAATCGATCTGGTGGAGCGAAAGTGGAGTCCACCAGAACATCACCTTTCCGGTCCACCCTGACCCGATCAGCGGCATGCACTGCTGGCATCAGAAGGTCCGCGTGGGCCGCGCCGCGGAAGGCGATCGTTTTGGCGACATCCTGGTCGACCGCAAGCGCGCCCGCGAGGTGTATGAAAAGTGGCGCGCGATGACACGCGCGCCACAAGGCAACCTCAGGCGGCCCCTGTGGATGGCACGCCACGTGCGCCCCGATGACAACGCCTACGCGCTGCCGCCCCACCGTGGCGACTGACTCCCCCTTCCTCGCGGGGTCGCCTCACACCGCAAGGTGAGAACAGGAGATCCAATGAAAGAGCTCATTCTCCTCCGGCATGGAAAGTCTGACTGGGGTGCAGAAGCCTCGAGCGACCACGAGCGACCGCTCAATCCACGCGGGCGGGAAGCTGCCGCGCAGGTCGGGCGCTTCCTCGAAACGAGCGGCCGCCGGCCGGACCGTATCGTCTCGTCGACCGCAGTGCGCGCTCGAACGACCGCCGAACGCGCCGCCGAGTCAGCCGGCTGGGCCGACCTCTCAATCGAGCTCGAACCGGCGCTCTACGGCGCCTCAGTCGACCAGGTCCTGGCTGTCGCCGCGGGCAGCGCTCCGACCGTCGAGCGCCTCCTGGTGGCCGGACACGAGCCGACCAGCTCGGACGTGGTGAGGCGGTTGACCGGTGCGCGCGTGCGCTTCCCGACCGCCAATCTCGCCTGCATTCGGCTGTTCATCACCGACTGGCGCGAGGCACCCAGCGCAGTTGGGGAACTCTTGTGGATGTGCCCGCCAAGGCTGGCCAAGCCCTTCTTCGACTGAAGGAGAAGGGCGCACTCACCCCGCAGTCTGTCTCCGTGCAGTCCGTCTCCGTGCAGTCCGTCTCCGCGTACTCAGTCTCCGCGCAATGCCGGCAGCAGTTCGAAGCTCAAGGCGCGCCGGACCGCAGCGAGGCTCGCCAGGCTGCCGACCAGGAGGACCGCCAACAGGGTCATCGCGAGACTGAGCCAGGGAACCGAAGCGCTCTGCTCGAGCAGATGCGGCCAGACGGCGACCAGGGCCGCCAGCGTGCCGACGACCATGCCGGCGATCAAGACCAGGCCGTTTTCGGCCATCACCATCGTCGCCAGGCGGCGACCGCGGAAGCCGACGGCACGCAAGAGAGCGAGCTCGCGCCGGCGCTCCATCACGTTGCGTAGCAGAATGACTGCCAACCCCAGCGTTCCGAGCAAGAGGCCCAACCCACCCAGCGCCTGAAAGGTCCCCAGGTAGGTGTTTTCGACCGCCTGGAAGGCCTGCAGACGGGCGGCCGTCGTCGTCACGTCCATTCCGAAGGAATCAAGACCTTCCTCGAGCGTGTTGGTGATCACCGCTCCGCTCCCGACCGGGGCATCGATCAAGAACGAGGAGTAGCCCTCGATTCCCGGGAAGTGAGCGAGGAGCTGAGATTCGGCGATCACCAGTTCACTTTGAAAGACACTCTTGCGCAGAAGTCCCACGATACGGAGCCGTACCGTCTCTCCGCGCGCGTTCTCGAACTCGACCTCCTTGCCGAGTCCCGACTTGAGGATCCAGCGCACCGAATTGGCGTCTCCAAAGGCCGGCACTCTGCCACCTTCGAGGTCTTGTTCGAGTAACGACCAGGGATTCTCCGGCGGGCTCTCGAGGCCGAAACTCTCCAGGTCGAGACCGGAGAACGTGAAACCCCCGCGCTCGATCAACTCCCGCGGTGCTCCCAGGAGCCGCGGCTCACTTGGCTGATAGAGGTTCAAGCAGCTGACGTCGTCTCCGCTGCGCACCCGGAAGGGGACGATCGTCGACGACTGAAATGCCTCCTCACTCTCTCCGCCAGCCGGGAGACCGAGCTCGAAGCGCCCGGTGGGAGTGCCCAGATCGTGATGAACGGCGATGTCTGACTCCGCCAGCAGGCTGAAGCCACCCGCACCCGAGCTGCGCTCGCGCAGCTCCTCACCGAAACGCAGTCCGTAGGCTCCCACCGAAACGATGACGAAGCACGCCGAGGCCACCAGCGCCGTGCTCAAAAGACTCCGCCCGGGATGCAGTCCCGCGTTGGCAAATGCCAGGCGACTCGGGCGACCAAAGCCGGAGCTCACACCGCCCCACCGCCCGGGTCGCAACAACATCGCAACCACCGCCAGGCCAAAACCCAGGAGGGCCGCGCCGAGGCCGAAAAAGAGCGCCGGGGCGGCTGTGCTGGCAACGGTCATCGAGGCTGCCAACAGCAGAAGAGCCAACCCCAGGCAGACCGCCGCCACCCAACGGGCGCGCGAGGTCGAGCGTTGCTCGCCGGCATCGTCACTGGTGACGCCCCGCAGGAGAGCGGGAACCGGTAGCGCCGCCAGGCGGCGCACGGCTCTTTGCACCGCAAAGAGAATCACCAGAAACGAAGCGATCGCGCCAATGAAGAGGCTCAGCGGGCTGATGAACAACTCGAGCCGCGTTGCACCGACTGCGCCGCGCCAAAGCGTGGTGAGCGCGAAGATCATGGTTGCGGCGTAGGCGACAGCCAGAGCCACTCCGAGAGCGACGCCGAGGCCACCGAGAAGAGCGCCCTCGCCCAGGAAGCGCAGGCGAACCCCCTTGATGCTCTCTCCGATCGCCAGGCGAAGACCGAGCTCCGCAGCGCGACTCTCGACCAGGAGGCGAAAGAATAAGCCCACCAGGAGCGCCGCGGCGGCGATCAGGAACATGCTGAAGCCCAAGAACAGGCCGGTAAAGTCCGTCGCACCGCGCGCAGCATCGAGACTGCTGGCCTTGATGTCCTGAACGGCCAGGCCCGCCGCCGCCAGCGGGATGATCTCCGGCAACTCGCGACGCAGCGTCTCATCGAGTTCAGAGGAACCTCCCTCTGCTGCGAGGCGAATCTCGCTGAGCTCACCAAACCGACTCGACCACATGGCGCGCGCCGTCATCGGATGCACGAAGGCTTTCGGTGCTCCGCGATAGGCGTCCCAGTACTCTTCGTCGACCGAACGAATCAGCGAGAGGTCCACCGGAAAGGTCGGCTCCCAGTCCGACATGTCATCGACGTCGGAGACGCCCGGGTAGTCGGGGGTCAGTTCAGGATCGGCGCCCAGGCCACTCTGGCTGAGGATTCCGGCCACTTCGAAGGAACGCACCCGTTCGATCAGCTGCTCACGCTCGCCAACCTCGAAGTAGGCCAGGCCGACGCGGGCTCCAGCCGACACGTCGAGATTCTGCGCGGCCCATTCGTTGAGCAGAATCTGATCGCGCTCGAGCTCGGGCGGAGTCGAACCGTCGGTGAGCTGCCACTCTCCCAGCGCCGGCGACAGCGGGGGCGCAATCGCAGAAACCGTTGAATAGGGGATCAGGTCGGGCTCATCGCGACCGTCTCCGAAGTCAGGCCGAACCTCGACGCCGCGATCACTGATCTTCCACAGCCGATTCGCCAGGTACGTCGACACCGGCATGCTCGCCCAGCCGCGTTCGCGGGCTAGATCGAGCACTCGCCGCTCGACTTCGGGGCGCAGGATGATCTCGCGACTCCGCAACGCAACATGGTCTTCCTGCGCATTGCCCGCTCTCGAACGACGCACCAGGATCTCGAGCCCCAGGTCGCTTTCGCTCGCCTGGCGGGCGAGCGCCTTGCGGAGGGCATCGCCGGCTACGTTCGGGGCTTCCCCGGGAGCACTGATCAAGAGCGCGTTCACCAGGCCGCGCCGATCGAGGGCACGGACCAGGACCCGCTCTTCGGCGAACGCGACGCGCGCCGAACCGCTCGGGTTGAGCCGGAAGCTCCCGACTCCACGGTCGGAAATGACCTCTCGCACGGAGAAACGAATCGACCGCACCATTGCGCTGGGATCGGTGTCACCCATCAGGGTCTCGCGGGGAACGTCACTCGGGCGCTCGAGCGACAGGAGGACCTCGTCGCCGTTGGTCACTGCGAGTTCCTCGGCAAGCGTCTGGTTGATCACCACCGAAGGGAAGGCCTGGCCCTCGCGGCGCTCGAACGAGAACGGCGGCTCGGTCGCTTCCGGGTCGTAGACCGAAAAGAAGCGCTCGTCGATACCCTGGACGCCGACCGCCGAAGCACGACGCCCTGTCTCGGGCGAGCGCATGGCACCCTGGAGCACGATGGCCGGTGCGACCTGCACTTCGCCACTCGGAAGGCTCTCGCCGAGATCCGCCGCCAGTCGCTCCCCGAGGTCGGCGGTGACGAAGGGCTCAGAGAGAACCGCAAAGTCCACTCCACCGAGACGCTCGAGGGTCAGTTGCCGCAGGCTGCCGCGAACCGAGTCGCCAACCAGAAGCGCACCAGTGAGAACCGCCGTCGTCGTCGCCGCGGCAAGGACAACCGCGAGACTCGAGCGCCAATAGAACTTCTGGGTGTCGAGCATCAGCGGTTGCCCTCAGGCCTCTGGTGCCACCAACCGACCGGCTTCGAGATCGCGCCGGACGGGAAAGCGCTCGGCAAGCTCACGATCGTGGGTGACGACGATCAGCATGCGTTCGCCAACCCCCAGACCGACTTCAAAGAGGAGCTCTGAAACTGCTCCCGCAGTTTCCTGGTCGAGATTGCCGGTCGGTTCATCGCAAAGCAGCAGACGCGGGCCGTTGATCAGAGCGCGTGCCACCGCCACACGCTGGCGCTCACCCCCCGAGAGCTCCGCCGGTCGATGACCGTGACGCTTCGAAAGGCCTACCCTGTCGAGGAGATCGACCGCCACCGCCCGCGCGTCGACCGGCGAGCGGCCAATGGCGGTCGCCGGCAGAACGACGTTCTGGATGACATCGAACTGCGGCAAGAGGTGATGGTCCTGGAAGACGAAGCCGACGTGTCGGCCGCGATAGGCGGCGAGCTCGGGCTCGGCCAGCTCGTGCGGGCAGCTGCCGTCGACCAGGACCCGGCCGCTACTCGGACGGTCAAGGCCACCCAGAATGTGTAGCAGGGTGCTCTTTCCCGAACCCGACGGGCCGGTGATCGCCAAGGCCTCACCGTTCGCAAGGTCGAGGTCGATATCCTTGAGCACGTCGATCTGGTGCTCGCCAGTCGTGTAGGTGCGCGAGACCCCGCGAACCTCGAGCGCGGCACCCGGCGGGGCTTCAGCGGACATCATGCGGGACCTTTCAGGGAGCGGGAGGGTCGTACGCACCGGTCTCTCAGTCGACGGCCGTAACGGTCCCACCGCAGGGATTTGAAAGAGTGCCGCAGCATACCGCGCCCGCAACCGCGGACGATCCGCGGCGGCGGCGGCTCAGGCCTCAGCGGGAGCCTCGGTGATGCGTTCCAGCAGCTCGCTGGGGATAGCGATCGAGCGCGGCCCGTCGCCCGTCAACTGGCAGCACACGGCGGTGATCTGCCCCCGTGCCACTTCCTTACCCTGGTGGTCGAAACAGAAACCCCAGGTGATCGACTTTCGACCGAGGCGCTCGATCCTCACCTTGATCTCGACTTCGTCTTCGAAACGTACCGGGCGAGTGAACGAGGCACTCGACGTCACCCGTGGCCAACCGATCTGCTGGCCGCCGATTTCAGTGTGCACGCTGGTACCGACCGCGTTCCAAAACTCGTGCTCTGCCGCCTCCATGAACACGAAGTAGCGCGAGAAGTGAATGATGCCGGCCATGTCGGTGTCGGCGAACTCGATCCGCCTGCGGGTGGTGAACGCGAAGCGTCGACCCTGTTCATCGACCTCTAGCTTCATGATCGGTTCTCTGCCGCCACGGCGGCAATCGCCGCCTCGTAAGCGGCGATGGTGCTCGCCGCCATGGCCTTGTCTGAGTAGCGCTCGAGTACCGAGGTCCGACCCTGGGAACCCAGCTGGCGACGACGTTCCGGATCGCGAAGCAGCATCTCGATCCCAACGGCGAGGGCTTCGGGATCCCCGGGCTCGACCAGTACCCCGCCGCCGGTCGCCTCGATCATCTCGGGGAAGGCACCGTGCGCCGGCTGTACGACGGGCACTCCACTGGCCATCGCCTCGAGGACCGGCAGCCCCTTGGGTTCCTGATAGACCGTGGGGACAGTGAGCACGTGCAGGCGATCGAGCATGTCGAGTTTCGCCTGGTGATCGATCTCGCCGTGGACTACAACGTGCTCAGAAAGCCCCCACTCCTCGATGAGCGCGGTTTGCTCGTCCAGATAAGCGTGGTCGCGCCCACCGAGATAGCCGGCGATCTCGAAGCGCACCTGGCCTGCCCCGAAGCGTCGACTGAGCAGGCGAAACGCCTGGGCGGCGTGGTGGAGCCCCTTCTCCGGGCAGATCCGGGCGATGTAGCCGACGACCCAAGGCGGTCCCTCAGCTTCGACGTTCTGATGGCCGTCTGTCGCGATGCCGAGCGGGGCCGTGTGGATCTTCTCGCGCGGCACAGAGAGAAGCTCCGCCATGCGGTCGGCGTACCACATGCTGGTTGAAACGAAGAGGTCGATGTCGCGACAGCGAGCACGCATCTCGCGGAGCACCTGCTCCTTCCAGGGATCTCTCAGGTCTTCGAGGAAGATGTCTTCGCCCTGCAAAGCACAAACGATGGGCACTCCTGGCAGGGCATCACGAATGCGATGGGCGATCCCCATCAACATCGAGTTGGTGATCTGCAGCACGTCGGGGCGGACTTCTTTGGCGAGCCAGCGCACCAGTTCGTCGAGCTCGCGGCTCTGGTCACCGTGCTCGCCGCGGAGCATCGAGAGCGTCAGGCCACCGAGAGAAGAGGCATCCGTGGCGGCGTTCGAGGTGCGTAGGAGCTTCAAGATGGCCGGCGAATCGAGCCACTTGACGAGTCGACGCGGAATGCGCCGCCACAGCGCACTCTTCTCCTCGAGGTAGATATTGATCGCGCCGTAGAACACCCGCTCCGCCTCGACGCTCCCCTCGTCTGTGCGCAACGGGGTGTAGAGAGGCACCAGGACCGCGTCGTGACCCGCGGCACGTAGGGCGCGCACCAGGGTGACGTCACGAATGCAGCTGCCGCAGATCATTCCGGCAGCACCGGCCGCGACATAGACGATCTTCATTGACGCTTTGACCGTCCTGAAGGTCCGCCGGCCACTTGCCCGGCCGGGAAGAAGCGTGCGATGTGCGCCGGCGCGGGTGCCGGGCCGAGGAGCGATCCCACGACCACGGCCACCGTCGATGCCAGAACCATCGCCGCAACCGGCATCACCCCGGTACCGAGAACCGAGTAGTCGGGTCGACCGAAACCCTGGGTGAAAAACCACACCCACGCGACGCACACCACAAAGAGCGCACACCACGCACCGGTCTTGTTCGCGCGGCGCCAGTAGAGTCCGGCAGCCAGGATCGGCACCAGAGCGGCAAAGCCCGAGAACGACCACACCGAAAGGCCGAAGATCGACGGGCCGGAAAGGAGGGAGAGCACATAGGTGACGGCAATGACGACCGCAACGAACAGTCGGCCGAAGAGCACCTGGCGTGTCTCGTCCATCGCCCCGACGAGGCCGTAGTGTCGCAGAACGTCCTGGGTGAACATCGTGCCGAGCGACAGCGACTGTGAGTCGAGCGACGACATGATCGCGGCGAACACCCCGGCACCGAGGAGCCCCGCAAGTGCCGCCGGCGCATGCAGAGCGATCTGGCGAATCAGAATCGAGTTGGTCGCCGGGCCCTCGAGACCAGGGAAGTCGAGACGGCCGAGTGTGCCGAGAAGCACCATGGGCAGCCACACCGCTCCGATGCACAGTGGGTAGAAGATCACCGGAGGCTTGAAGGTCTCGGCTTTTTCGGCTGACAACCAGTGCAGAAAGATGTGCGGGAAGGCACCGACCGAAAGCGGCACAAAAGCATAGGTGATCGCTCGCACCAGGCTCAGGCGTTCGCCGCGCACCAGCATGTCGGGCCGTTCTTCGAACAGGCGCGTCATGGACGGTTCGAGACCACCGAGACTGCGCACGATGATCACTGCGGTGACCCCTCCCAACAGCATGAACAGCGAGGTCTGGAAGGTGTTGACCCAGGCCGTTCCTCGCATGCCACCGAACGACACGTAGATCAGCACCACCGCACAGATCAGGAGACCGCCGAGCCACTGCGGCACTTGACCGTCGGTGATCTGAGCCAGCGTGATACCGCCACCGAGAACACCAATCAAGAGGTAGGGCACGAGGAGCAGCACCATCACGATGAACATCGCCAGGCCAAAGGAGCTGCTCTCGAACCGATCGCGTAGGTACTGAACCTGGGTCAGATAGCCGTAGCGCTTGCCGAGCGCCCAAACCCGCAGGCCGACATAGAAGAAGACCACCGGAACGACGATCGCCGAAGACGACGCCATCAGCGTGAAGACCCCGATGCCGACGCGGTAGCTCTCCGCAGAGGAACCGAGCAGCGCGAAGGACGTCATGTGCGTACCGAAGAGCGTCATCAACAGGACGAAGGGCCCGATCGTGCGACCCGCGACGAACCACTCCGAACCGCTACCCGCGCGAGCCCAGTGCCGCGACGAGACTCCGATGGCGGCCACCAATGCGAGGTAGCCGAGGATGATGCCGAGAGTCACAGCGGTCTAGCTCCTGGCCTCACCGGGAGCCGGCGGCTCGCTGTCATCGGTTCGAGCGGCCCACTGCTCGAGGTCACGGGGCCAGGCAACCCGCACCAGAAACCAGAGCACAACCGCCGCTGCCAGGCAGAAGGCCACCTGATAGGCCAGCCCAATGGGCAGCCCCAAGACCAGTTGCGGGTCATTCCACCACCAGAAGTCGAGTCGCACCAGGAAGAGTGCAACCACCAGAGCTACTGCCAGACGTCTCATGTGCGCCAGAGTGTAGCCTGGACAGTGCGTCAGACGAGCGCCTTGATCCCCCGGAAAGCAGGGTTGCAGGATCAAGGTCGCGGTGGGACCAGCGTCGCAGTCTCGCGGCGGGCTATTCGGCCAGGAGTTGGCGATAGCGCGAAGCTGCTTCGATCGCCGCCCGGGGAATGGTCTCGACCGCGACCCGCTTCTTCTTCGCTGGCTGCTGCACCGAGGGTGCGACTACCGGCACCATCGTCGTCGCGGTGGTCGGGCGATCGGTCCCCGTCGAGCCCTCGGCCGCCCCCACCGCGGCCGCCATGCGGGCAAGCTGCCCGCCGTCACCACTCGCAGCCGAGTTTGCGCTCGCCGGCGGGTGCGCCGCCCCTGCCGAGCCTGCGTCAGGCAAAGACTCCTCGATCGGTGTGCCATCGATCGTCGCTTCGCCTTCGAACCAACCGTCACTCTCTGGTGTCGCGCCGGCCGGGCGCTCGACCCAACCGACCGACGCAACCTTCTCGACCATCCTGCCGAGGTCTTGGAGCGCCCGCCGGCGCTCGCTCGTGGTGCCTTCTGGAAGACGGTAGACCCGCTTCTCGATGCGTCGGGCGATGTCTCGAAAGGCCGGCGCGGCAGCGACCCAGCCCTCTGCCACCCGTAGATCGTGCCTTCTGACGACAGCCGCCACCTCGTTGACATAGTCATCCCAGCGCGCCTTCTCGTAGCGTTCGAGCCAGGAGCGTTGGTTGACTGCCTCGAACAGAATCTGGACCACACGGTTCGACGGCTTGGCAAAGTCGATCACCGTCGTGTTCGTACCCTCGGTCTTCTCGAGATGATCCTCGCGGCGCTCGAACATCGCCTCCCGAAACGCCAGGGCGTCCTCCTCCCGGGTGGTGATCTTCGGACCGCGGTCGCGCACCTTCGGCTTCGCCGCCTCCTCGGTAGCACGGGCGCTCGCCTCGAGGTCGATCGCATCGGTACGAATCATCGTCAACCGGCCAATGTGGTTGGTATAGGTGATGCGCCGGCCCTTGACCTCGTAGGGCCCCTGGGTCTCGATCGTTTCACCGTCCTTGGTCACCAGGACATCTGCAGGCAGAGAAGTCGGCGCCATCCAGGTGAAGCAAAGCGCCAGCATTAGAGTGAGCCGAGGGCCAGGTTGCGGAGGTTTCTTCACCGGTTTCTGCTCAGAGTCCATGGTCCATCCCTGTTTCCAGTACCAGGTTTTTCTATTTTAGCTAGTAATTTGCCCATCGCCAAACGGTCCGCTCCTGTCCTCGGCTTACCTCCTGACCAACGTTGCGAAGCCGCTGACCCAGGCCTCACTGGAGAGAGCGCTTCGCTCGGGGCGAAGGCCATCCCCTCGACGAGATGGACCGCTCCGGTCTTGCGACCACGAGGAAGACGCGAAGTGACGTGCCCACGACGAACGATTGGACCCCACCCGCGGGCTCGAAGAGGCGTGACGCCGGGTGGGCGCTTCTACCTGGCTACTTGCGAGAACGCTGTAGCACCGTCGAGCGCCTGATTGAAAGTGCCATCCAGAACGCCGTCACCGATCGCGCGATCGACGCCTCCAACTGGCTCGACGAGCGTCGCCCGTGCACCTCGAAGGGGCTGCCTGGCACCACCCGCGCCGCCCTCGGTCGGCCCAGTACCTGGTCGAAACCCGAGCCCCAGTCAGCGAGCGAGGCGACGAGTCTCGACCGGCCCAATTGCTTGGATCCACAGGATGGGCCACACGCAGGAGTGGCTCACTTCCAGAAGGAAACGTCGCCCGACTCGAAGCCGTCGGCGAACAGATGGGGCCCGACCGGCTCCCCGGTTTGCCAGCGTTCCTTTGCTGGGTTGCTGCATAGGGCCGGTCGCGAGTCGAGGGGCGCTGGCCAGGGCTTGTTGCCGTAGAACGCCGGGCGGCTCTCGAGGTATAGGGAGTCGGGGATCTCCTGCGGGAGGCCGCTCTGCCAGGTCGTGCCAGCAGAAGTGTAGTTGCCGTGCTCGATGGTGTCCTCGACGCCGGCCTCGATCTCGATCTCTTCTCCAGCGCCCACCAAATCGTTGGCGATGAGGTTCTGACGATGCGATTGGTCGCTTACGTCGAGGCCTTCGCCTTCGAAGCAGTTGCGCAGGAGGGTGTTGCCCGGGCCGGCCGGGCCCCAGTAATCCGCGATGTGTGCCTCTTGTACGACGTTGCCTTCGAAGAGGTTGAACGCGGCGTAGTGGCCGTGAACTGAGATGTCGGGGGGCGACCAGCTTTCACCCGACACGGTTTCCCGCGAGTAGTTGTAGCCGAAGACGTTGCCGCTGGCGCCTACCTGGACGAGCATGGCATGGCGCAGCGACTCGAAGACGTTGTTCTCGACCAGACAGTCGGTGGTGTGACGGCCGAGCTCGACACCGTAGCCATGGCCGCCGCTCCCGTAGTCGTGGCTGTGGTGGAGGTAGCTGTCGCGCACCAGGCAGCCGTAGGTGACCTGGGTGCTGATGTGGGCACGCACCGTGCTGGAAGTCTCGATCCCGATGAACCAGATGTTGGCGGCGTTTCGAACCCGCACGGTTTCGCCGTCGCCATCGTCTAAACGGTTGATCGACAGATGCTCGAGGCCGACTTCTTCGATCAGACCTTGCGGCCTGATGCGCGGATTGAGCGACGGTTCGTACGGGAAGTGCAGCGGGTCGCGCAGGGTCAGACTGTTACCCGAGCGCGCAGTGACCCACACGACCTCCCCTACCGAGCCGTCAGCCCACGAAACATCCCAGCGCGGATCGGTGTACATGATCTCGGGGTCGTTTTCCTGCTCGATCTCAGCCCAACCTGGAACGGTGAACGAAGAGGCGTCGGCAACGGTGACCTGGCGGGCACCCTTCGCCGCACCCGCGGGTACGCCGGTCCACTCACCCCGGTCGTAGCGCAGAATTTCGATCGGATCTTCGTCCCGACCCGCGAGATCGAAGACCAGGCGACTCGAGGTTCCGACTCCCCGCAGGACGACCCGCGACTCGAGTTCGAGGTGCTGCTCTAGCAGGTAGTGGCCTGCGGGTACCAGGACGGTGCCCCCCGAAGCCGGCACCGCATCGATCGCAGCCTGAAACGCCGCGGCGTCATTGGCTACGCCATTGCCGTGGGCCCCGAAGTCGACCACCGTGTGCACCACCGGGAAAACTGGTGGACCTTCGGCCATCGCCGGCTGCCAATCGACCGTGCGGTCGCTGGTGAGATAGGCGGGGGCCCGCCGCTCAGACTGATTGAAGGCCTGCGCGGTGAGACCGCCGGCAGCCAGAAGCGTGAGCAAGAGGAGCACGCCCGTAGCCGGGCGGGCCAGGATCGAGGAAAAGTTCGGCATATGCCGATATTACTATAGTTCTGCGCCTTCGGCCATCCCGATCCTCAAAGCCGCTCGTCAGCCCGCTGTAGGAACGGACCCGGCTGCCGTCTCCTCGCGAGCCGCCGCCAACATGGCGTTCATGTCGCGGTACATGGCACTGAAGTCGGTTTCGAAGACGTCGCCGATCAGGACCCGGGTGACTGCACTTTGATGCTCTGGATGTTTCTTCAAGAACCGGCCGAAGCTGAACTCAGGGTCGTAGAACGAGCGCACCAGACCGAGCACCGCGGAGATCCCCCGCTCGAGTCGCCCCCTGAAGGAACCGATGCGCTCACCGGAGAGATCGCCCTCGGCGATCGCAAGGACGGCTGTGTCAGCCGCCATCACTCCGGCGTGTAGGGCCAGAAACACCCCCGACGAATACACCGGATCGATGAAGCTGAAGGCATCTCCCACCAGAACCCAACCGTCGCCCGCCATGCGCTCGAACTGATACGAAAAATCACGCACCATGTCGACTGGACGACACTGCACTGCACCCTCGAGCCGCCGTCTGATTTCGGGACAGCGCCTCGTCTCCTCGAAGAAGACCTCGTGCGGCAACTTGCCGCTACGCTTCATCGCCGCGGCGGGTCCCACGACGCCGATCGAGACCACGTCATCGGGTAGTGGGATGTACCAGAACCAGGAGTCGCCTTCGGGAACCGTCTGCAGAATCAGGGTGGCGCCCTCGTCGACGCCTTCATCGCGCCAGGCTCCTTTGAACCAGGTAAAGATCGAGGCGTGACGCAGGTCGTAGTCCTTCTTGCCGAGATCGAAGTGTCGCCCGAGAACCGTGCTCTGCCCACTCCCGTCGATGAAAACCTTCAACGAGACCTCGGCCTCGCAGCCTTCTTTGTCACGCAGGCAAACGCCGGTGACCTGCGCGCCGTCGCGAACGACGTCATGCACACTCAGGCCGCGCAAGCACTCCGCGCCCCGCTCTCGGGCACACTCGAAAAGCATCTGATCGAAGTCGGCCCGTCTTACCTGCCAGGTTCGAGCGCGCTCCTCTGGAACTTCGTCCTTGAAGTAGAACGGCGCTGAGGCGCGACCATTCCTGGCGTAGAACTGCACACTGTGCTTCTCGACGAAGTTCGACTCCTTCAACTTCTCGAGTGCCCCCATGCGTACCAAAGCATCGTAGGTCTCGGGCATCAGCGACTCACCAATCTTGAATCGCGGTGCCTCATCACGCTCGACGAGAAGGGTACTGAGACCTTCGCGAGCCGCGACTGCCGCTGCCGCGCAGCCGGCCGGCCCGGCGCCCACGACCACCACGTCATAGGCGTCTCGCAGAGGGGCGCTCATGTGTAGCGCGCCCCTTGATACTTCTCGTCATAGAACGCCGGCAGCAATTGATCGACCCGCAAGAGGCCGCCCGGAGTCAACCGGATCTCGTCCTCGCCGAAGGTGAGCAGGCCTTCGGCTTCGAGCTCCTCCCATTGCGAGCGCCACTCGAGCACTACGTCTGAAGCAAACTTGTCCTGGAAGTAGCGGGGATCGATCACCCCGTACTTGAGCTGCAGAATGAGCTCCCGAGTCAATTGCTCACGCAGCGACATCTTGAAGGCGCGGCGCACCGCCATGCCACCCAGTGCCTGCTCCGTGCGGGTTTCGATGCGTTCGAGGTAGTCGCCGAAACGATCGGCGTTCTGGAAATGCACCCCGCTCATGTGACCGAACGACGAGACCCCGGCGCCAATCATGTCGGCACCCCGCCAGAGCTTCTCGGTGTAGACGAAGCGACAGTCGCGATCTCGCCGCAGCAGCGTGTAAGCGCTCCACTTCTCGAAGCCCGCCTTCTCCAACTCCTCGATGGCATAGGCGTGCCAGGCGCGTTTGGTCGACCAATCGGCGAACTCGAGGCCTGAGTCTCCGCGCAGTTTGTCTTTGGAGTAGACCGTATTGAACGGCAGCTCCATCTGATAGATCGTCACGCTGTCGGGGTCCCAGTCGATCGTCTTCTGGACGGTCTCTTTCCAGGTTTCCCAACTCTCCCCCACCATTCCGGCGATCAAATCGATGTTGACCTGCGGGAAATCGAGCGCCTCGAGCCAGGGCTTGACCCGATCGATCTCGCGCGTCAGGTGGGCGCGACCGTTCTCCTCGAGAATCCGGTCGTTGAAGTTCTCGATACCGACCGAAAGCCGGGTGACACCGATCTCGCGCAGTGCTTCGAGCTTCGACTGAGTCAGCGTACCCGGCTCGCACTCGAAGGCGATCTCTTCGGTACGGTTCCAGGGCAGCGCGGCCTTCAAACGCTCGACCAGGGGCAACAGCTGCTTCACCGCGATGTAGGACGGCGTTCCGCCGCCGAAGTAGACGTAGTTGAGTGGCCGGTCGCGCACCGCCGCGGTCTCGGCCCAACGCTCGACCTCGGTGCCCAGGGCCTCGAGGTAACGCTGGATCTGCTCGGCGTTCTTGTCTGTGTAGACACGGAAGTAACAGAACTTGCAGCGCTTGCGACAGAAAGGAATGTGCAGGTAGAGACCAAGCGGCGTGTTCGGGCGCGGGGCGGAGGCGAAGGCCCGATGAGCCGCCTCGAGATCCTCTTCCTGATCACTCCACACCGAATATGGCGGGTAGTTCGAAACGAAGACCGAACCGACTCCAGTCGCCTCGAGGTCGAGGTGCGCCGTGGCCGGCTCACTCCGCGTCGGTCGGGGCCCGGCGTTGTCAGGAGAAGTCGTCATGTTGAGGGCCTCAGGAGTTTAAACAGCGCCAGAGCGCCACCGGAGCCGGCACCTACGTACGGTCGGCCAGCTGCCTCCCCGATCTTATGCGCACCCTGTCCGAGCTGCAGGTAGACCTACTCGAAGCAGTAGACGACTCCGTCCAGACTCGCGATCACCAGCTTCTTCGCCGCCACTGCCGGGCTCGAGACAATCGCTGAACCGGTCTCGAACTTCCAGACTGGCTCGCCGGTTGCGGCGTCGAGGGCGAACACCTCGCCGGTCTTGCTGCCGGCAAAGATCCGGTCGCCCACCACGACCGGCGACGAGTCGATGCGGGCGCCGCTGTTCCAGGTCCACCGTGCCTTGCCGGTCTCACGGTCCAGGAGGTGAATCATCTTGTCGCGGCCACCGATCACCGCGTACTCCTCCGTCACCGCCGCCGAGGCGTAGTACGGGAACTTGCGCTCGGGATGCTCATAGCGCCACAGAACGCGGTGCTTGTCGAGATCGACTGCCAGGACTTCGTTTTCGTAGGTACCGACGTAGGCGACACCATCACGAATCGCCGGTGAGCTCGGCGCCTGTCCACCGAGATCGACCTTGGCAATCGTCGAGCCATCGTCAATGTTGATCAACCAAAGGTAACCGTCGCACCCGGAGACCGTCGTCGTTCGGCCGACAATTGCCGGTACGGCGTGCACGTAGCCGTCTGTTTCGACCTTCCAGGCAAGGGAGCCGTCGTTGCGCTCGAGGCTGTAGAGCGAATTGTCGTAGGAACCGATCAAGAGACGATCGTCGTAGAAGGTCGCCGACGACAGAATCTCGGCCATGGTCTCGAAGGTCCACAGCTGGTTGCCGGTGGCCGCATCGACGGCATGGAGAAACCCATACTCGTCGCCGACATAGACCACTCCTTCGAAGATCGAAGGCGTCGCCTTGATGGGGTTTTGGGCGTTGTACTTCCACAGTTCGCGACCGTCGTCGAGCGACAGCGCCCAGAGGTAGCCGTCGTAGTCACCGATATAGACGACCCCGTCGTCGATGATCGCCGATCCCTCGATGTCCGCGGCGAGATCTTTGGTCCACTTGACCTTCAGGTCGAAGGCCAGCTCACTGGCGGCGACTCCCGACATCGACAGATCGCCTCGCACCAGTGGCCAGGAGTCGGGCGCGACGGCGCCGAGACGCTCGCTCGCCTTGTCGTTGGAAGCGGCGCCGGCACCCGCGAGGAGTCCCACAGTGAGCGCCAGGATGAGAGCCCGACGCAGGCTACGTGGCGCCTTGGAGTTCTGTAATTCAGTACCCGCCGGACGGACCGGCCATTTCCTCGTTCGCACTCTAATGCTCCAGTAGGGGCCCGCGATCGCTACCGTGATCGCCATGGCCAGAAGGGGATTGCAGATTGTACGTGAGCGACTGGGGTTGGAGATTTCAGCCGGATTTTCAGTCGAGATTGCAAACTCCAGGGCTCAGAGGCACTGGCGGTAGAGCTCGCGCAGCGCCTGGGCGTCGACCGGGCGCGGATTGAAGCTGCCGGTCCACTGCTCGGCCGCTGCCTGCGCCAGCTCCGGGAGTTCACTCTCCTCAAACCCAACTTCCTGCAGGCTGCCAGGTATTCCGGCGGCCGCGGCGAACGCTTCCATGCGTGCCGCCAGCTCAGCCGGGCCCGCAACCTGCTCGAGCTCGGCGTAGCGTTCGGCCACCACTTCGGTCTCACCGTTCCAACGGACGACCGCCGGAAGAACGATCGACACGGCGATGCCATGCGTCACGTCTCGCACCGCCGTTAGAGGGTTCGCCAGGGCGTGCGCCGCGCCGAGCATCGAAGCCTCGACGGCTGCACCCGAGAAATAGGCACCGACCTGCATCTCCTGCCAGTCCGCGGGAGCGGCGTCACCGGCCAAGACAGTCTCGAAGTGCCCCGAAAGCCGCTCCCAGGCGGCCCGCGACCACATGCGAGAGAACGGATTGGCGGGTTTGCTGACCAGGCTCTCGACGGCATGCGAGAGAGCGTCCAGGCCCGTCACTGCGATCACCTCACGCGGAGCAGTCCGCGCCAACAGCGGGTCGAGCAGCACGTGACCGAAGCGGGCCTTTTGATCGCCGCAGGCCATCTTGCGATGGTCGCGCGCTCGCGAGATCAAAGCGTATGACTGTGCCTCGCTACCGGTCCCTGCGGTCGACGGCACACCGATCGACGGCAGCATGGGGAGACTCGCCTTGCCATAGCCGAGGTAGTCCTCCATTCGGCCGCCGTTGGTGAGCAGGAAGTTGATGCCCTTGGCGCAGTCCATCGAGCTCCCGCCACCGAGACCTACCAGGAGATCGGCCGAGGCCTTGCGCGCCGCCTCGACGCCCGCCGCAACGTGCTTCTCCGTCGGGTTCTCACGCACCCCGTCGAAGACGACCGCCGCGAGCCCGGCCGCTGCAAGCGACTGCAAGGCTCGTTCGACATGGCCGGCGCGCTCGATCCCCGGGTCAGTGACCACCAGGACCCGCGAGCCACCGAGCCTCTTGGCACACTCACCGAGCGTGTCGGCTACACCGGCACCACACGAGATGCGCGCCGCGCGCAGCTCGGCGGTCCAGACAGAGGGCCCCTCCGGGCCTCGGCTTTCCTCTCGCTCATCGACCACCGCTGGTTCTTACCACGGGTGACACCGCACCGCGAGTGAGGCGGGCCAAAGAATCTCGCCGAGGGACGAGCGCCCTTCAGCGGCGGATCAGGAGATCCTTGTTGGTTTTCCCGGCTGCCAGGGCATCCTTGTACCACTGCGGGCGTCGACCACGCCCCGACCACGTCTGGGAGCGGTCGGCCGGATTGCAGAACTTGGGAGGAAGTTTTCCGCGGCGTGCACCCCTCTTCTTGAGGCGGGGCGGTCCGGTCTTTTCGATGCTGAAAAGCGACTCGACGGTCTCCCCGACGTTGGCAGCGATCTTGCGAATTTCGCGCTTTGCTGCGGTGCGTTCGGCGCGTTTTCGCCGCCCGAGCTCGCCTTTGAGTTGGTTGAGTCGGCGCTCTAGTTCCTTGGTACTGACTTCTTCCATGATGTTCTCTCGGACCAGCATCGACCTCAGGCCTCCCCGATGCTGCTTCATTGATGTTTGACTAGGTGAAGATGGAAGCTGATCGATCTCGGTCGCTGATGGTACCGCTCGGGTCGAGCGGGGTGCCGAACCGGGACCCGCGAAGGGCTCGAGCCTCAGAAGCCCAGGCTTGAAAAGCTCAGGTCTGAGCAATCCGCGGCCATTGGCGATCTGGGGCCCTTGCAATCAAGCGCTGGAGTGGAGCGCCTTTCCTTTTCAGAAGAACTGCACACTACCCAATTTTCGGCGCCAGCGGTATCGCACGAGCCGCATGGCGCCAGAATGGCCAGGAATGGCGAGCACAGGCTGCTAAGGTCCCGTGCGTGTCACGTCCCTCGAAGAATGGCGGTCAGACGACTACCGCGCCGCCAGTCCTGCAGGTCGCGCCGGGAAGAGAGGGAGGCCTGGGCACTTTTGGGGGCGTGTTCACCCCCTCGATTCTGACGATCCTGGGCGTCATCATGTACCTGCGCTTCGGCTGGGTACTGGCCAATGTCGGCCTCGCCGGAACTCTCTTGATCGTCACCCTGGCGACGACGATCACGTTCCTGACGGCGCTCTCGATCTCCGAGATCGCGACCGACCAGCGGGTGCGGGGCGGCGGCGCCTACTACATGATCAGCCGCTCGCTCGGCGTAGAAACCGGCGGAGCGGTCGGCCTACCGCTCTACGTCGCACTGACCCTGTCGATCGCGCTCTACACGGTCGGCTTCGCCGAAGCCGTGGTCGAGGTCTTTCCGCAACTTGATGCCCGTTGGGTCGGTCTCATCACGACTGTGCTGGTCGCTGGGCTCGCTCTCACTTCGGCGCGAGCTGCGATTCGCGCACAGTACTTCATCATGGCGGCCATCGCGCTCTCGCTCCTGGCTCTCGTTTTCGGCCAGCACCTGCCGGGTGAACCGCTGGGGCTGAGCGCTGGCCCCGCCGAGAACGCGGCACCCTTCTGGGTTGTGTTCGCAGTCTTTTTCCCTGCCGTCACCGGCATCATGTCGGGTGTCAACATGTCGGGCGACCTCAAAGACCCGGGGCGCTCGATTCCATTCGGCACCCTGGCCGCCGTCGGCGTGGGCTACCTCATCTACATGGGGCTTCCGATTCTTCTCGCGACGCGCGCCAGCCAGGAGGCCCTGCTCGAAGAGCCGCTGGTCATGCGGCAGATGGCCGCCTGGGGTCCGGCGATCGTGCTCGGCGTCTGGGGCGCCACCCTATCGAGCGCCGTTGGAAGCATGCTGGGAGCCCCGCGGGTGTTGCAGGCGCTGGCGCGCGACGGGGTTCTGCCGCGCGGCCTGGACTGGCTGGGGCGTGGCAGCGGAACCGAAGACGAGCCACGCAACGGCACCGTCCTGACGCTCGCGATCGCGCTCGGCGCTGTTGCGATTGGCGACCTCAACATGATTGCCCCGGTCTTGACCATGTTCTTCCTGACCACCTACGGGGTGCTCAACGTGGTCGCCGGTGTCGAGAGGTTCCTCGGTAGCCCCTCGTTCAGGCCGCAGTTTCGCGTTCACTGGGGCCTATCGATTCTCGGCGCCATCGGCTGCGCCGGTGTCATGCTCTTGATCAACCCCTTAGCGACCGGAATCGCCGGCGTCGTCGTGCTGGCGATCTTCGTCTGGCTCGAGCGTCGCGAGATGACCACGGCCTGGGGTGACGTGAGGCGCGGCGTTTGGATGGCGATCACGCGCGCCGGCCTCCTACGGTTGCGCGATCCGGTCGACGCCAAGAACTGGCGGCCGCACATGCTCGTCTTGTCGGGTGCACCAACCAAACGCTGGCACTTGATCGAGCTCGCCCGCGACCTGGGACATGCCAAGGGCCTGATCACCGTCGCGACAGTTCTTCCTCAGAAGGCACTCGAAGCCGATCGCCAGATCGCCCTCGAGTCGACCATTCGCGACTACATCGAGAAACGTGGTGTCACCGCCCTGGTGCGGGTGGTGCCCGGCGAGGATCCCTTCATCGGCGGCGAGATGCTGGCGCAGTACTACGGGTTGGGCTCGATCGTCCCCAACACCGTCATTCTCGGTGGCAGCGCCGAAAGCGACCATCGCCAGCGCTACTGCGAGATGATCAGCCGCTTCCATCAGGCGCAACGCAACGTCGTCCTGGTCCACGGCGGCGACGGGGGGCTCGTTCGCGGCCGGCGCCGAATCGACGTCTGGTGGGGTGGTCTGCAGAGAAACGGCGGCTTGATGACCGTGCTCGCGTACCTACTCCAGACCAGCCGCCCCTGGCGCAACGCCGAAGTCCATCTCAAGATGGTCGTCCAGGACGAACGAGCCGCCGACGGCTGTCGCAGCAATCTTGCCACCCTGGTCGCCCGTGCCCGCACCGGCGCCCAGATCCAGGTGATCGTCGCCGAGGGGCGTCCCTTCGGTGACATCCTGCGCGAGGAGTCGGCCGGCGCCGACGTCGTTTTTCTCGGTCTCGCCAAACCCGACCCCGACGACATGGCCGCCTTCACCGAGTACTACGCGCAGCTCATCGGGCGCATCGCTCCCCTGCCGACCACCCTCATGGTGCTCGCGGCTGAAGACCTGGCCTTCGGCGAGGTCCTCCTCGAGCAGGACTTCTAGTCGGATCGCGGTTGTTCGTTGGGGTCCGGGCCTCGGCCTACTGGCTACCGGCACCCTCTTCGATTGCGAACAGCGAAGCACGCGTCGCGATGTACATCACACCGCCTTCGGCCACCGGTGTGGTGTAGATGGCACGTCCCATGTTCTGCTCTGCCAGGACCTTTTCTTCCTTGCCGGTGGCGAGAACCACGATGTCGCCGTCCTCGTCGCCGAGATAGATCTTGCCGTCGGCAACGAAAGGTGAGCCCCAGACCGCCGCGAAGGTGTCGTGCACCCAGAGTTCCTTGCCGGTTTCGGCATCGAGTGCGTAGAGGAATCCTGAGAGATCGGTGATGTAGACGACTCCGTCATGGATGGCGGCAGTCGAGATCGTCCGGTTGAAGGCGTCACCACCGACATGGAAAACGGCCGCCGTGTCGGTCACGTCTCCCTCCTGGGTCGCATCAAGAGCGTAGAAATGGCCTTCGCCCTCACCGTGCTCGGGATCCTGGCCGACACCAACGTAGAAGCGGTTCTTGTAGAACACCGGTGTCGAGATGACGTTGTTGCGAGTTCCAGCACCGCCAAGCTCCCACACCGAGTCTTTGGGGTTCATATCGAACTTCCACAGCAACTTGCCGGTGAGCGGCGCGTAGACGTACAGCCACCCGTCGCCACCCGGGAAGGCAACCTGGCCAACTCCGTTGACGTCACCGTAGGCGGCGTTCGACCAGGTACCGTGGAGGATGTTGTCGCCCGGGTCGGCCGACTCCCACACCAGCTTGCCGGTGTTCTTGTTGATCGCCACGAAGCTCGGGCCCGCCGGTGACGGAATGTTGACGTGGCCCTCGTCGACACCGTTGCCTGTGGTCACGTAGAGAATGTCGCCGACCACGAGGGGCGAGCTGGCCGCGAGGTTGTGCGGAAAGACGTCGAGCTCGCCGATGAGATCGAACGTCCACAGGATGTCAGCGTCGCGCTCGGTCTTGTACTGCTCGTCGGTGAACGGGCCGTCGTTCTCTCCGTCATGGAACCCATTGGTGTCGACGGCCACGACTTCGGCGCGATTCGACAGGTACCAGGCGACTTCCCCTTCGATGTAGGGCGTCGAGCAGACCCCCTGTAACGGCCAATCGTTGACCCGCCCGGCGGGCAGCTTGTCGTGAGTGGCTTGCCAGAGCAATCTGCCGGTCTCAGCGTCGAACGCCAAGACGACACCTTTGTCACCTTCAATCCCTGAGATGAGGTTGCCCTCGTTGTTCGTGCCGACGTAGACCTTGCCGTCGTAGACCACCGGACCGGCGTAGGTCTGCGAGCCGAGCTTGGTTTCCCACTTGATGTTCTTGCCGCTTTCGACGTCCCATTCGGTCGCCAGGCCGGTCTCGTCGGAGACCATGTTGCGACCGGGGCTACCGCCGAAGATGCCGTACTCCTTGTCCGGGTCCTCGGCGACAAGGCCGGGCACCCAGATGCTTGCCACCAACAGGAGAAGGCCAGCTACGGCCAACGCGAGACGCGCCGACCTACGAGTCGAAGAATGTGGTTGACGGTGGAGCATGGGGAGTTCCTTGTTGTCTCTTGGGTTGAAGCGAAGAACCGGTTCGTTGGTGGCCAGTTCGGGGTCACTCAGTTTGGGGTCACGGTGACGTTGTCAAACGCGACCGGCGCCGGCGAGTAGCCCTGGAGGCCGGGGGTTCCGTAACGGTTGGGCATTGGGTCTTCGGCGGTAATGGTCCACTCCGCGGGCTCACTCTCGCCCCGTTTCCAGACCTTGCCCAGAACTCGACCACCGCTGTCGTGGGCTTCAACCCGCAGCTTCAAGGTGTACCAGGCGTCGACGTCCCACTCGAAAGGAATCGTCACTGCCATCCGCTTGACCGCCGACCAGGTCCGCAGCTCGAGCTTCTGACCGTTGCCTAGCAGGTCGAGAAAGTAGCCCTGGTTGACCAGGCCGACGTCGGTCATGCGGCGACCGGCCTGCCCGCCCCGCACGTCGGCCTGCACGGTGTAGTTCGACAGATAGGGCGTTCCCAGGAACAAGTTGGAGCGTAAGAGACCGGCCTCGGCGACCGGCTTCTCAAGCATCTTGCCGCCTGAAGGCCCATCGACGACCTGGTAGCGGCCCAGTCCCAGCCAGTAGGGCCGGCCACGACCGGTGATGTCATCGAAATCCTCGCTCCATGGAAGCGGCGGGAAGACCCGTACGCGCCCGGTGACTTCGTGACCAGCCACTCTGACCTTGACGACGCCCGCACTCGCCGCGCTCTCGGCGGGCACCGTGAGCTTGCCGCTCGCACTGTTCCCGGTGACCGCGCCGGGCAGGCCTTCGAGCGACCAGCTCGCCTCGCCCGCTGGCTCGAGGCGACGCCCGACCTCGTTGAAGACACGCACCTCGTAGTCGACGCTCTCGCCGGTTCCCGCAATGGTCTCCGCCGGCAACAGCAACACCTGGGCAACGTCATCGGAACCACGCTTCTCCGCCGGCTGCGGCGGCGCCGCCGACTCGCGCACCTCGAAGGCCCGGCCTTCCTCTGCCAGAGCGTAGATTCCTTCTTCGGTGGTGAAGTAGACGCGGCCGTAGGCAACTGCCGGCGAGCCGTAGATCTCAGCGTAGCGTGAGCGACGGCCTTCCTTGATCTCGACGTACTCGCGGTCCAGCACTTCGGCCGCGTCGCCCTTGTCCTCGAGAATCCAGAACAGGCCGTTGACCTCGGTGACGTAGAGCTTGCCGTCGGCCCACACCGGAGCCGCCTTCCCCACCGTCCCGAGTTCGGTCTCCCAGATCGTCTCGCCGCCGTTCAGGTCGAGCGCCATCAGGTTGGCCGAGTTGTCCATCACGTAGAGACGCCCCTCGTGCTCGAGTGGCGACGGGAAACCCATCTTGATGTCGCGGCGCCACTTCTCGTGCGTTTTCGTCACATCGCCGCTGCCGGTGGCATCGATCGCCACCAGCCGACCGAGGGTCGCTTCGTCGACGTTCTCTTCCGAATGGCCGATGATCACCGTCTCGCCCACCACGATGGGCGAGCTGTTGATACCGCGCTTGGAGAGCTCGAAGCTCCAGATCTTCTTGCCGGTTCGTGCCTGCAACGCGTAGATGTGCCCGTCGGCGTTACCGGTGATCAGCATGCGCTGACCATCGATCACGGCGCTGGTGATGTTCGAGGACGTGTTGCGGTCGTAGGGGAAACCACCCGGGGTCGAAATCCATACCAGGCGGCCGTCTCCCTTGTCGAAGGCGTAGTAGCGATGGGTCGGGCGACCGAGCGGCCCCCACGAGGAGTTGATGTTGCTGACGATGAGCAGGTCTTCGTCGATGATTGGGCTCTGGGTGCGCCCGCCGTAGCCCGAGAAGCGACCGAACTCCTCAGACATCAGGTGCTCCCACACCAACTCGCCGTCGCGATCGTAGGCAACGACCGGCCCGGCAACGCCCTGCGCGTACACAAGGCCAGTTTCGGGGTCGACGATGGGACCGGCCCAGCCGGCCCGGTTGTACGGAACTGTCGTGAGCTGAGTCGTCAAGGTGCGCTCCCACAGCGGTTCTCCGGTTTCGGCATCGAAGGCGGCGAGAACTTCTCGGCGCGTGTTGCCTTCGCCGGCCCGACCCGTGGTGAACAGCCGCCCGCGGTGAATCACCGGCGTTGCACGGCCGATGAAGTCGGTGCGCCAGGCCAGGTTCTCGCCGTCTTGTGACCACGACGACGGGAGGCCTGTCTCAGCGGACACGCCGCGCTGCGTCGGTCCCCGCCAGGAAGTCCAGTCGCCCGCGGTCGCGAGCTCGGGTAGAACCAGGAGCGCCAGCGCGAAGCAACCGCCAACGGCGGCCATGAACGAAGCGGTAGCGCTCGAGGCGTTCGGTCTCGAGAAGGTCAACATTCTGGTCACTCCTGTGGGAACCGGCGCCTGGGAGGGCGAGCGCCTGATTCTGAGCCTTCGGTACTTGGTTGGGATGAGAGCGTTGGGTCTGAGGGGTGCTCGGAAGGGATTCTCGGCCTCGAGCGCCTTTCGTACCATGGGTGCAGGCGCGGCGGGACTGAGTCCGCCCTGAAAGCGCTCCCTGAAACGCGTGCGGCCGCCGGTGAATTTCAACGGAGATCAGAGTATACGACGCGCCGGAGGCTCTTGCGGGTGGCCAGAAACAGCGATCGACCCTCGAAAACCGGGGACGAATAGACCCCGACAGCGAGTTCGGCCTCTGCCAAGACCTCGAGTTCAGGACCCAGACCGAGCACAGCCAGGTCGCCGTCTGTGTCGACAACCAGGACCCGATCGCCGACCACCAGTGGAGTCGCCCAGATCGGCGCCAACATGTCGTAGCGCCAGTGCTCGCTGCCATCTCCAGGGTCGAGGGCGTGGACGTAGCCATCGAGGTCGACGGCAAGCACCATTCCTGGGGCCGCCGCGACCCGTGCGATGGTGCGGCCGAAGCGTGCACCAGCAGACCCGCTGTCGGTCCCCATGCTCCAGGCGAGTACCGGTTCGCCACCGGGAAGCGCGTCGAGGGCGAACAGCCGGCCCGGCGCCGCTCCCGCCTCGGGATCACGACCCATGGCCAGGTAGATGCGGTGCTTCGCTCGGCCTCCCAGCCCTGGTACGACCACCGGGCTCGCGACGATCGCATGCCGCAGGTGTTCGGAGGCGTCCCCCTGCCCCTGGTTACCGTCGAAGCTCCAGCGCAGCGCGCCGGTCGCGGGGTCGAGAGCCACCAGGCGCCCGTCTCCGCCGCCGTAGAGCACCGCGCCACCTCCTCTCTGCGGGCCGGGCAGCCAGGTGGGGCTCGACCATTGACCGTCGACCAGATCGCCATCGGCGATCTCGAAGGTCCACAGCAGTTCTCCCGTGCGCCGAGTAACGGCGATAAGACCGGGGCTTCGGGTGTCCCCGCCGCTGTGCTTTGCGCCGCGTCCTTCAGGCGGACCGTGGCCGGTGGCGACGAAAACCCGCTCGCCCACCACGAGCGGCGACGAGGCCGACATGAAGTGCTGGCGAACACCCAGGCGCGCTGGCATGTCGAAGGCCCAGCGCACGCTTCCGCCTCGGTCGATTGCCGTCAGCTCACCGCGGTTGGTGACGAAGAACAGGCCTCCCGAGCCGGTGACGGTCGGAGTCGAGCAGATTCCCTGGAGCGGCCAATCGCGATCGCCGTCGGCGAGCTTTGAACGCTCGAAGCGCCAGATACGAGCGCCGGTCTCGAGGTCGAAGCCCAGGAGCACACCGAGATCTGGCGCATCGATAGCTGCGTCCGCGGCCGACTCGCCGTTGGTTCCGACGACCACCATCTGCGGAGTGATCACCGGCCCGGCATAGCTTTCCGAGCCGAGTTCGACCTCCCACACCTCACGAGCCCTCGCCTCACCCAGCAGCCAGTCTTCGAGCGCCACCGGTCCGGAGGGCGTGACCACCGGGTTGCGCGACAGGGGCCAGACGTCTTCCGCCGCGAAAGGCGACCGCACGCGCGCGGCGCTTGGCGACTCGCTCGCACCGTCGGTCGAGGCACAACCAGCGAGCAGAGCCAGGCTCGAAGCCACGATAAGGAGCCGCCACCGGCCTGAGCTCGCTGCCCTGGGCGACGTCACACCGGCTTGAACATGGTCACCAACCAGGCGCCGGTGCCAGCCATCGCGATTCCCAGCAGGAACGGCCAGCGAATCGCGTCCAGGCCTCCGGCGGGCGGATGAAACGACATCGCGACGAACGCGTTGACGATCGGGGCACAGCCAAAAACGATCGACATCACGACTGCCGGAGTGCCCCCGCTGCCGAACGCCAGGAGCACACCGAAGGCCCCGATCGCCCCAACGACGCCGGCCACCAGTGACCAGATCGCACCCTTGGGAGATACGGCAAAGCCACCGCCGTTCAACCACAGAAGAGCGGCCGGCGCCAGCACCGCGGTCAAGAAGTACGCAATGCCAACCCACAGAAACGCTTTGTAGCGACCGTTGATCGGGTCTCCGATCGCCATGTTTCCCTGGTGCAGAAAGACGCCGTAGCACCCCCATGCCGCAACCGTCATGAAAGCAAACCACAGCCAACCCATCGAAGCACCATCGGTCGTTGCCATCTAACGAACCTCCCTTGTTCAGCCCGCAGTACTGAGTGTTTCCGCCACGCGTGTTGTAAAGCTCTACCGATCTTAGCCGGTGTGAGCGCTACAACAAGCGGTCAGATCTGTTCGATGCGGCCGGCGAGCTCCTCGAGCCGGTGGCGGAGTGCACGGAACGTCTCGCGCTCGCCCTCGAGCTTCTCGCGTTCGGAGCGCACGAAGCGGGTGTACGGCTGAACCGCTTCTTCGATCGAGCGCTGGCTGCGCGAGATCTCACTCTCGAACTGGCTACGCAGGCTCGCAGTGAGCTGGCTCCGCAGTTGGCCCAGGCGCTCGCGAAGTTCGGCCTTGGCCTGCCGGCGCTTGTTGGGAATCACGAACAGCCCCAACGTCGCCAGAGTGCCGGCGGCCAGAAAGCCAGTGATGTCGGCAGCGGTCGTACTCGCCAGGGCCGCCACCAGACCGCCGAGTCCCACCGCTCCGACCTGGAGGAGCGCGGTGCCGGCAACGGCCTGTTGGACGCTCGCCGCTAGACGTTCCGACTCGTGACGTTGGTCGTAGGTCTCGACGGCCCGACTCGCGGAGCGCCCGAGGCTGTCGAGTAGGCGCGCGCGCGAGGTTTCGAACGCACTCTCCTCCACCGAACCGACGATGCGCCCCTCGTGCTCGCCCTCACGCCGGCGCACATGCGCGGTCACCGCCTGCCACTGCCGAAGCTCACTATCGACCATCCAGTCGATCAGGTCGTTGACCATCTTCTCGATTCGATCCGGCAGGTCGCCGATGACCTCACGTTCGAAGGCCAACTGGTTCTTCGACTTGTTGAGGAGGTCGGGCACCCGCAGGATGCGAAGGCGGTCATCGAAGAACGCAATCCCACGGTTCTCGATTTCGCCGATCAGCGCTTCGACTTCGTTGAGCCGATGCCTGAACTCGCGGTCCATGTCCTCGCGGTAGAGAGCAACCTGACGCTCGAGATCGTCCAGAGTCTCGAAGTCACCGGCGAGCAGCTCGAGGCGCTGGTCGCCAACCGTAGATTGCTCGGCGACCAGCTTCAGACCGACGTGGAGCGGGTTCTCCAACTTGAGGCGCAACCGTTCGCGTTCGTCGAGGGTTTCATTGACAAAGGCGAGGAGCTCCTCGAACGCCGCGTCCTCTTCCCCCGCCTCAATAGCGCGCAATGCCCGCCGCCCACTGAGGGCAAACACCGTGGGATCGAAGCCCAGGAGACTGTTGGCACTCTCACGAACAAAGCGCACCACCTGATCGATCTCGTCCTGGCGTTCGAGGATGTCGATCTTGTTGACCAACACGACGACCTTCTTGCCCCACTCCCGCAGGCCTTGCATGAAGGCACGCTCGCTCTCGGTGAACGGGCGATCGGCCGAGGTCACGAACAGCACCAGGTCGGCGCGCGGTACGAAACGCCGCGTCAGCGCCTCATGCTCACGGTCGATGGCGTTGGTGCCCGGAGTGTCGACGAGGTGGATCTGCCGCAGGAGCTCGATCGGCGCTTCGATGATCGTGTAGCCGTCTTCGGCGACCCGCCGGTCCACCGCGTCGCCGTAGCGCAGAAGATGCACCTGGCCGGTCGTCGGAGTTACGCCCTGTTCGAGGAGGTCCTGACCGATCAGAGCGTTGAGAAGCACGCTCTTGCCGGCGTTGAACTCCCCCACCACGACCAGGAGGAACAACTCGTCGAGCTGCCGGAGAGAATCCGCCAACGCCTCCTGGCTCGGCGTCGGCGCACCCGCCGCCGCCAGCGACGCGCGCAAGTCACCGAGCGTCACGCGCAGGTCGGACAAGAGGGTTTCGGAGTCACGCTCCAGGATTTTTCGCAGCATGGGGCTCTAGGGATTCTCGCGCAGTAGCGGCAGGCGTTTCCTGACGCTATCCCATCGCCCTACCCGATTCGTGCTCGGGGAGTGCCCCACCACGGCACAAATGCAAACCGCAAGCGCCCTCTCAGGGAACTGCGCGGCTCCAGTCCGCCAGCGACGGGTCTTCGAAGCCCGAACTGAAGAGCGGCGGCACTCCGGCAAACGTCCAGCTGACGATGTACTGCGGCTGGTAGCAGAGACCGGTGCCGGCGGTGAAGCCAACGTAGATCTCGTCGTTGTCGTCGTAGATTCCGAGAGCGTCGATGTCGACGGCTGCTTCGAGCTCTGTCTGACCGTCGAGTTGTACCTCGATCTGGCCGGCGGCGTAGGTGATGGTCACCGTGCGCTCGGACCCCCGCAATGAGCTCGCCGGGCTTGCCAGGGCCAGCGTGGCAACGGGCGATGAGAGGTTTGGATCGGTGCCCATGGACTGCACGGCGATGTGGTTGCCGTCGGGCTCCATGAACTCGACCGTGTTGTGCCAGGTGTCGATCTCGACCACCAGGCTGTTGGGAATTCCGTCGACGCCTTCGCCGGTGCCGTAGCCGATACCGATCCCCGAGCCACCGATCGCTTCGAGGTCGTTGCTCTGCATAACGAAGGCGATGCCATCACCCGGCCGGTTGACACACACCGGTTCCTCGGAGGGGAATTGCGGTTCTTCGATGCGATAGGTGAACGTGGTCACGAAACCGTTCTCGAGCGACACCGGAGTGTTGAACCAGACCGCTCCAACCTCGTAGGTCACCTCGTCGGTCAGGCGGACTTCACCACCGACCTGGGCGGCATCGGAAACCAGTGTGAGGTCCGAGACGTCGGTAAAGTCCGGCTTGTCGACGAAATCCTGGGCAACGGCAGGCGACAGAGTCGCGCCGAGAATGAGCAGAGCGGCAAGAACGTACAGCGATGGCACGCCTCTCCCTGCTTCTACACGTAAACGCATGGAAGGTCTCCTTGATCGGGGATGTCTATAGAGCGATCGCAATACTACCGAAGACTGGTAACGGCCGATGCAACGAATCGGAGGATCAACAGGAACGTCGTATTCTCCCTCGCAGGAGAACAGGCCCCGAGCACCAACCCCACCCCTTATCGAAACGGTACGATCGCCTCGCCGATGAGCAATCCCGACGCCCCACAACCAGACGACGAAGCGCGCCGAGAGAAGACGGCCTCTCCACCCGCGCCAGGCAAGACCAGCTTCGGCTGGCCGGCCGCCTTCACCGTCGTCGCGATCGCGATTCTCGGTGTGGCGCTGTGGGTGTTCGAAGCGATCCGTTCAGTGCCAGGAGACGTGGTCGAAAGTGGTCGCGCGGTGCTCTCCGATCTCACCGACCTGGCGCGGGCCTTCAACGAGGGCCATGTCGAGACCTCGTTTCTGAGCTATGCCACCGAAGTCTCGGGCAACACCTACCTGCAGTTCGCCACCCTCGACCAGACTGAAGTCTTCGAGCGCACCGACCATGCCTCGACACTCTGGGGGCAGCTCGAACTCCCTGAAGTCGTCGTGCACGCCACCGCCCCGGTGACCTATACCTATTACCTCGACCTCGAAGGCGCCTGGCACTTTCAGGTCGAAGGCAACCAGGTCAAGGTCAGTGCGCCACCGATTCGCTTCAACAAGCCGGCGGTCGACATCTCACAACTCGAGTTCCGAGTGTCGAGTGGCAGCTTGTTCCGTGACGAAGAGGCCGCGACCGAGGCGTTGCGTGCCGGCATCACGGCGATGGCCCGCCGCAAGGCGCAAGAGAACACCGACCTGGTGCGCGAGGTCGGACGACGACGCACCGAGGAGTTCATCGCCACCTGGCTCCTCGAGAGCTTCGCCGAACCCGACGTGCCGTGGGACGTCGAGGTGCACTTCGCCGATGAAGATGTGCCCATCCTCCAGGCACCGACCATCGACAACGGCTCGCGCCTCATCGAGCCGGGCGAAGGCCCGCGCTAGGCCCCTCTGCTCCCCTGCCGCGAACCGAGATTCATGCTGCCCCGTTTCGAAGACCGCAAGGCGCTCGAGCGCCACCAGGAAAAGCGCCTCTGCGATCTTCTTCGTGGAGCTCTGCGCAGCAACCAGTTCATACGCAACAAGCTCGGCCGGCTCGAGCGACCGCCAAGCCTCGAGGACCTCCGCCACCTGCCGCTCACCACCAAGGGTGAGCTGGTTGCCGACCAGGCCAACAACCCGCCGTGGGGAACCAACCTCACCTTCGAACTGCGTGACTACACCCGCCACCACCGCACCTCTGGAACGGCAGGCCAGCCCATGCACTGGCTCGACACGCGCGACAGCTGGAGCTGGTTTCTCGAGTGCTGGCGCGAAGTTCTCGCCCGCGCACGCTTCACCGGCCGTGAACGCATCTTCTTCGCCTTCTCCTTCGGCCCCTTTATCGGCTTCTGGGGAGCCTACGAAGCCGCGCAGCTCGACGGCATGATGGTGATGACCGGCGGAGCGATGACTGGAAGTCAGCGACTCGATGCACTCACCCACCAGCGCGCCACGTCGCTCGTGTGCACGCCGACCTATGCGCTCCATCTCGCCAGCCTCGCCAAAGACCGGGGACTCGACCTTGCCAGCTCCGATGTAGAGCGCATCCTCTGCGCTGGTGAGCCTGGGGCAAGCGTTCCCAACGTGCGCCAGCGCATCGAAGAGGCCTGGGGAGCGCGCGTTTACGACCACGCCGGTGCCACGGAACTCGGCGCCTGGGGAGCGCCAGGCGACCAACCGGATTCGCTGGTCGTCCTCGAAAGCGAGTTCATTGCTGAAGTCATCGACCCGGAGACCGCGGAGCCGGCTCAACCGGACAAGGATGGCAAACGGCACGGGGAGCTCGTTTTGACGAACCTCGGTCGCGAATGCTCGCCGCTCATTCGCTACCGCACCGGCGACCTCGTAGCCCTCGAGAACGAAACGGAGGGCCAGCAACCTCTCGCCCGACTGCACGGCGGAGTCCTTGGCCGCGCCGACGACATGTTGATCGTACGCGGCGTCAACGTCTACCCCAGCGCCATCGACGACATCGTGCGCTCCATCCCGGAGATCGTCGAGTATCGAATCACGGTCGACCGGCGCGGCGAGCTCATCGAACTCAACGCTGAAGTCGAAGCACCCGAAGACGCCGCCGCACATCTCGCCAACCGTTTTCACCAACGCCTCGCGCTGCGCATTCCGGTGACCACCGTCGCAGCCGACAGCCTGCCGCGCTTCGAGCTCAAGGCGAAACGCTGGCAAGACAAAGACGCCTCTTAAGGCCAACGCCTCAGAGAGACACCGCGCATGCCAGACGAAACCAACAGCATCGGCCCCTCCTCGCACTTCTACATCTCCCAACGCCTCAAGCTGCACTACCTCGACTGGGGAAACCAGGACAAGCCCCTCCTCCTTCTCGTCCACGGTCAACGCGACCATGCACACAGCTGGGACTGGGTCGCGCGCCGCCTGCGCTCCGACTTCCATGTCGTAGCCCCCGACCTCCGCGGTCACGGCGACAGCGCCTGGGCGATCGGCGGCAACTACGCGATCACCGACTTCGTACTCGACATCGCTCAGCTGCTCGAAGCCATCGACAAGTGGCCGGCCACCATCGTCAGCCATTCCATGGGTGCCGGTATCAGCCTCCTCTACACCGGCCTCTTCCCAGAGCGCGTCCAGAAGATCGTCGCGATCGAAGGCCTCGGTCCCTCCCCCGAACGCCTCGCCGAGCTCCAGGCAACACCAACCCACGAGCGCGTCCGCACCTGGATCGAGCGCATGCAGAAGCTCCCAGCCCGCCACCCCAAGCGCTACGAGTCGATCGACGCCGCCGCCGACCGCATGCAAGAAGTCAACACCTTCCTCTCCGAACAACAAGCCCGACACCTCACGGTGCACGGCGTCGCCCGCAACGAAGACGGCAGCTACAGCTGGAAATTCGACAACTACGTCCGAACCTCCGCCCCCTACCGTTTCGACGACAAAGAAATGAAAGACCTATGGGGTCGCATCACCTGCCCAGTCCTCCTGATTCGCGGCAGCGACAGCTGGGCCAGCGACCCCAGCATCGACGGCCGCCTCAAGTCCTTTGCCAACGTCCAGTTCCAGAACTTCGAAGACGCCGGCCACTGGGTCCACCACGACCAACTCGAAGCGTTCCTGGACCTGGTACAACCGTTCGTCAGGGCCTGACCGAACGAGCACCGCGTTCGAAGTCGGTAAACGGCTCGCGGCCGTCAAGCGATGCCTCGATCGAGGCCAACGGGCGGCCCTACCCAAGCCAGGCCCAACAATCCAGCCACCAACGCACCGCCCACCCTGCATCAAGAGAGATCCCCGTCCGTCGTGATGCGGGTGAGTGCGTGGGCGACGGTCCAGGGTGCTCTTCGTGGCCGAACGACCTAAGGGCAAACGACCCACAGCCGTCAAGCCATGCATCGATCACGGCCAACGGGCGGCCCTACCCAAGCCTGGCCCAACAATCCAGCCGCCAACGCACCGCCCACCCTGCATCAAGAGAGACCCCCGTCCGTCGTGATGACGCGAGAGCGCGGGTGAGTGCGTGGGCGACGGTCCAGGGTGCTCTTGGCGGCCGAACGAGCACCGTGTTCGAAGGCGGTAAACCACCCGCGGCCGTCAAGCGCAGGCGACGCTACCCAAGGCAGGCTCAGCAAGCGTCGCCGTGCCCAGGACCGTCGCCCACGCACTCACCCGCGCGGCGACCCCCCAAGCCCAACCATCAACCAAGAACAACAAAAGCGTCAAGGACGGAGATCGAACCCCACCATTTCACGCGCGTTACGAACCAGCAGAACCCCGTCACCAGCAACCGCAGGAACGTTCCAGGTCTTGCCCGAAACCGCATCCATCGAAACCAACTCCTCATGCCGCTCCGGGCTAGCCCGAACCAGCACCAACCGCCCCCGCTCCGTCGAAACCAACAAAACATGCTCACCAGACTCAGCCGAGCGCATCAGCAACACCTGCCCGTGACCATACCGCCCGCCCTTCCAGAGCCGCTTGCCAGTGCGCACTTCGACCGCCGCCAGAATCCCCTCGTCGAGCCCATAGACAACATCGTCAAGCAGAACCGAGCTCGAGAACTTGTTCTTCATCGTGTTCTCGAACCACACTTCGCGTGCCTCGAGGTCCTTGCCATCACCCAGCAGCTCCACCAACGCCGCGCCCTTCCCGTAGCCCGACGAAATGAACACATGCCGCTCGTCGACCACGATCGGTTGCGCTGCGTTGACGTCGTACTGCGTTGCCCACGGCGTGCTCCACAGGAGCTCACCCCGAGTCGTCGTACCGAGTAGGCGCTCCGCCGTCACCAGGAGGAGCTGCTCACGCCCAGCCAGCTCAACCCGCATCGGCGCAACGTAGGCCGCGCGGTCGTTGAGCGCTTTCCAGGACACCTGCCCGGTGCGCGCGTCGTAGGCCACCATCCCATGCCCCGCGCCACCTGGGAGCACGACCACCTCCTGGGCCCCCGAACTCCCCACCTGAACCAAAGGAGACGCAGCCATACCCCATTCGATGTTGCTCGCCCCCGCATCCTCGAGAATGTTCGTACGCCAGCGCAGCGTCCCGGTCTCGAGATCGAGCGCGCGCAGCTCACCACTGGCGCCGAGGGCGTACAACGTATCGCCCGAAACCGCCGGCGTTGAGCGCGGACCGTCGCCACCCATCGACTCCGAGAACCGGTTCGGCCACGAGTCGACCCAGAGTTCCGCGCCAGACATCACGTCATAGGCCGCCACCACCTCCTGGTCGCGCCGCTGCTCGAGCGTGAAGGCTCGCCCGTCAGCCGCAACGAACGAGCCGTAGCCATCACCGATCGGCTGCCGCCAGAGCTCCTCCGGCGGCCGCTTCCCCCAATCCGTCCGCACCGGCTGTGAGACCACTCCCGAGAACCCGACGCCACGGTACGTTGGCCACGAAGGAGCAACGTTCCTCGCCACCGCCGCGCTGTCTGCAGTTGCCGGCTCGACAATCGCCACCGGCGCCTCGCCCTCGACGTCGACGTCGTAGGTCTCGTTCGCGAGCGGCGCCAGCGCGACCTTTGCACCATTGACCGCCTCATCGGCCGACTCGCCGAGGGCATCCCCAGCCTGCAGTTCCCGATGGGCCTCGAGGCGCTCATAGTGCTCCTCGGCGTCGGGCCCGAAGCTGACCACCGGCAGCCACGACGTGCCACCGATTTCAACCCGCATCCCAAACACAAAAACGAGCACCATCGCAGCCAGGCCCAGGACCAGGGCCGCACCGACAACGAACTTCACAAGACGTTTCATACGCAAACTATACGAGCCCCACCGCCCCCAGGGTTCGCCCCCGCCTTCAGGGCAACTCGCTAGCCCCCTCCAGCCGTCGAGCCATCACGAGGGGCCTCACGCCGGTTGCAGGCGCGGCACGACAAGAACAAAGGCCAGGAACAAGAACGCGCCCAGAACATTCGCCCAGGACAACGAGATGACCCCCGCCAGCTCGAGATCGACCCCGGGAAACAGCAAGAGCGCAGCAGCAGCCAGCGCCACGAGGCGGGGAATCCACTCGAGGGAGCGCCCATAGAAGCCAGCAATCCCGACCGCGAGAGCGAAAATCCCGACCACCGCAATGGTCACCGCACCAACCACCGACAGCACCGAAACCGAACCGCCGTCCGGGCCCATGAGAAGTAGCTGCGGCCTGAAAACGAACAGGAACGGCAGCGTGAACCCCACCAGCGCGAACCGAAAAGCTGCCAGACCCGCTCGCATGATGTCGGCCTCGGCAATCGACGCGGCGGCGTAGGCCGCCAGAGCCACCGGCGGCGTCACCATCGACATCATGCCGAAATAGAAGATGAACATGTGTGCCGCCAGCGGTGGCACCCCCAGGCTCCCGAGCACCGGCCCGATCAACGTCGCCATCAGGAGATAGCAAACCGCCGACGGCAACCCCATGCCGAGCACGATCGAACAAGCCATGATGATCACCAGGGCGAGCATCAAACTGTCCTCCGCTAGCGGAAGGAGCATCGCCGGCAGCTTGTTGCCAATTCCAGTCAACGTCACCACTCCGAGCACGATACCCACCGAAGACGCTGCCGCGACCAGGGGAACCGCCCCGCGGGCCGTCTTTAGAAGCGCGTCGATCACCTCGCGAGCACCAATGCGAGTGCGCGGCGAAACCAGCGACAGGAGCACGATGACGACGAGGGCGACCGTCACCGCGCGAAAGACCGTGTAGCGCATGATCAAGAGCGCGATCAGAACACCGAGAGCACCAAAGAACACAACCCCCGCCCAGGCCGCCGGCGGATCCGTTTCCATCGCGTCACCTTCGTCGGTCCCCTCCGCGGCCGCCACCCGGCGCGAAGTCAAGTGGACGATGAAGAACAGCGAAAGGTAGTACAAGATCGCGGGAATGAGCGCTGCTCGAACGATCTCGAGATAGGTCACTGCGGGTTCGATGATCTCGAGCATCATGTAGGCCGCCGCACCCATCACCGGCGGAACCAGTGCACCACCTGAGCTCGCCGCCGCTTCGACTCCGGCTGCGACGTGACGCTTGAAGCCTCCAGAACGCATCAACGGAATGGTGAACGCGCCGGTGGTCGCCGTGTTGGCCACCGCACTTCCCGAAAGCGAACCCATCAACCCACTCGACAGCACCGAAACCTTCGCCGCCCCGCCCACCGAGTTGCGAAACAGGCGCCTTGCACCGTCGATCACGAAGCCGATGGCACCGGTGGCCTCGAGTAGCGCGCCGAACAATACGAATAGAAAGACATAGGTGAACATCACCTTGAGCGCGATGCCGAAGACCCCCTGACTGTGAAGGAACGTCTGCGAGACGATCCGCTCCCAGTCATAGCCCCGATGGGGAAAGAGCCAGTCGGGAAAGTGAGAACCGAGACTGGCGTAGGCGAGGAAGGCGACGGCGAGAATAGGAAGCGCCAGGCCGACCGCGCGTCGAGTTGCCTCGAGCACCACCAGCACGCCCAGCGCCCCGACCAGGTAGTCGAGCTGCGTCTCAGCGCCCGCGCGCGCACCGAGGCTCTGCGCCCCTCCCCACCAACGTTCGAACATGGGTTCGTTCGAAACCAGCACGTAACCACACACGAAGACCGAGACGACGACCAGCAACCAGTCGACGGCGGCGGCCGCGCGGGAAGCGCCCCAACGCTTCGACATCGGCATCGACAGAAAGCACTGAATGAGGCCAAGCATCGCGAACACGGCGAGCTGAGACTGCGGTCCCAGGTTCGGGTAGTTGACCTCAGCGAGAACGAAGGCGGCCAGCAGAATGGCGGCGACCACCAGGACGCCTCGCCGCAAGCCGCCCTCTGAGCCTGCAGGCGCACCCGTGCCGGGCGGCGCACTAGAAGGAGGTGCACTCGAAGAAGGTGTCTGAGACTTCGCCGTCATCGGGGCGAGCGGGGTTCAGTTGGCGTCGGTCGTGGCCGGTTCGGTCGCGGCCAGGTCGTCCGTCGGCCAGATCCCGATCTCACGGTAGAAGCGCACCGCGCCAGGGTGAAACGTCGTCCCGGTGTCACGCACGACGTTCTTCTCCTGGATGGCGCGACCGGCAGGGTGCATCAGAGCGACCTCTTCTCGGTTCTCCCACAACGTCCGGGTCGCTTGATAGACCATCTCCTCGTCGGCGTCGGCGGAGGTGATCAGGTGCATCGCGCCCACGTTCAACCCTTCGTAGTCGGCCTCGAGGCCGCGATAGGTGCCCGCCGGAATCGTTGCCGGCGCAAAGAAGGGATAGCCTGCAATCAGGCTCTCGCGCGCCTGTTCATCGAACGGTACGTAGTGGAGATCGCGGGTTGCAGCTGCCTGAGTGATCGACGCCGTGGGTACAGCCCCACCCAGGAAGGCCGCGGCAGCAGAACCGTCGGCCAGGTTATCGACGGCTCCTGCCTGGGTGTTGTAGATCGGCGTGAGGTCTTCGTAGGTAAGGCCGTGCGCACCGAGGATCGGGCGCAGGAAGTACTCGAAGCCAGCCCCAGCCGGGCCAAGCACCACCCGCTTGCCGCGCAGGTCCTCGACCGCTTGAACCGGGCCGCCAGCGGGAGCGACGAACAGCGCCACATTGGGCGCCAGGGTCATCACAGCGTTGACGTCGTACCGCTCTTCCCAGCCCTCGCTGCCGCGCACCGCAAAGTAGGAGATCCCGGCGTTCGACAACGCGAAGTCGAGCTCGCCCGAGGCGAGGCGACGGATGTTCTCTTGCGAGCCCTTGGTGGCTTCGGCCGTCACATCCCAGTTGTCGTGATGGTTGTCGAGAACCTGGGCCAGGGCGCCGCCAACGACGAAGAACGCTCCGCCGGTGGGCGCCGTTCCAAGGCTGAGAAAACGACGCTTCTCCTGGTCGCCAGAGGCCGATGAAGACGCAGGGTCGCTGTCGCCGCTTCCGCCGCACCCAGAGAACATGAGGGACAGACACAACAGTAGGCTGCCCCAGGCAGCCGTCCTGTTTCCTGGGAAGGAAACGGAGGCAGGTGAATCCCGGTGCTCGGCGGCACCGCGGTGGTTCTGGGACATGTCTGTTCTCCCGAATCGCCCTCGAACAACGGCAGGACGAGTGGCTGGATGATGAAGGGCGGACTGTAACAGCCTCACCTCGGGAGCGCCTCCTCGGTCCCCCGGCAGCCTCCCAGCACCACGCCCGGGAGAGGGCACCACTTACGGTACGTTCGAGCTCCAGGCCGAGAGCGCACCAGACTCGAAGTCATCGACGAAGAGACCGTCGCTTCTGTCGTCGAAATGCGCGATGCAGTTGAGCTCGGTATCGACCTTGAGCAGCCCGTCGCTGCAGTCTTCCTCGCCGAAGAAACCGTTGAACTGTGACCCGAGAGTCGCCGCGGGCTCGAGAAGTACGACGGTGCCGAGCGGGAAGTCGCTCGAACACACACCCTCGGAGCAATCGACACCGGCCGGAATGCTGGTTATGCGCCCGCTTCCGAACACTCGCAGCTCGACCGTCTCGGAACCCGTAGAAGGCTCGAAGCGCACCGAGCAGTCGACATTCGAGTCGACCCGTACCCGTCCATCGAGACAGTCCGAGGCCCCACCAAAGCCCCAGAACGCTGACCCAGGAGAGGCGATCGGTTCGAGACGCACTTCAGTGCCCGCGGGGAGCTCGGTCGTGCAGTGATCGACACAATCGATGCCTACCGCGGTACTGGTGACCTTGCCGGCCCCGTCACCGCGAAACTCGATCGAAAGCATCGCCTCGCCACCTGGCTCGACTGCGAACGAGGCGGTGCAGGCGCGCGCGCTGCTCATCAGAACCGCCCCGTCGCTGCAATCGGCGTCGCCGGTCCAACCCTCGAACACCGACCCGGGATCCGGGGTGGCGACGAGGGTGACCACGGTGCCGTCGACGAATGCCTCGTCGCAGTCGCCGAGGCAGTCAATGCCCGCCGGACTCGACACCACCGAACCCCGACCCTGGCCGCTCAGCGTGACCGTGAGCTCGAACATGTCGGGCGGCAGCAGATCAAAGCGTGCGCTACAAGAGCGCGCCGAGCTCATCGTCACCTGGCCGTCGTTGCAGTCCGCATCGCCCTGCCAGCCCACGAAGGACGAACCCGCCGAAGCTGTCGCAGTGAGTGCGACGACGGTGCCAGCGCCGAGAGTCTCGCTGCAATCTCCGGGGCAGGAGATCCCCGCCGGGATCGACGAAACGCTACCCGAGCCTGAACCCATGAGCGCGACCGTGAGGTCGTAGCTCGGCGACTCGAAGTTCGCCTGGCAGGACAGGCTCCTGGTCATGCTCACCGAGCCGTCGCCACAGTCGGTGTCGCCCGTCCAGGAGAGGAAGGTCCCCAGGGCTCCGTCGTGGGGCGTCAGCGTGACCACGGTGCCGTGGTCATAGGTCTCTTCACAGTCGGCGCCGCAGTTGACGCCGGACGGATCAGAGGTCACCGAGCCATCGCCCGAGATCGAGATGGAGAGGGTCTTCGGGGTGCGAATGAACGTCGCAGTGCAAGTGCGCGCCGCGTTCATCGTGACACTCCCATCGGAACAGTCGGCTGAACCGCTCCAGCCATCAAAACGCGACCCGGAGGCAGCCGTGGCGGTGAGAGCGACAACCGTGTCGTCGTCGAAACTCTCGGTGCAGTGCGCACCGCAGTTGATTCCCGACGGTTCTGAGGTCACGGTTCCGGTACCTGGGCCGGCACGCGTCACCGTCAAGAGAAACTGCGCAACGAGATCGAACGTAGCGCCGCAGCTTCGATCTCCGTTCATCGTCAGCGCACCGTCCGAACAGTCTCCGTCGCCGATCCAACCGGAGAACTCGGAGCCCGCGGCAGCCGTGGCCGTCAAGGTCACGACCGTACCCTCGGCGAAGTCCTCCGTACAGTCGCCCGCACAGTCGATACCTGAGGGCTCGGAAGTGACCGCGCCCTGGCCAGCGCCGGTGACGGTCACGTCCAGCGCATGGATAATCGCCTCGAACAGGGCGTCACAAGTGCGCGACGCCGACAGAGTCACCGTACCGTCGCCGCAGTCGGGGTGACCACTCCAACCCACGAACGTAGACCCCGCGTCGGCTACGGCATGGAGATCGATCTCTGCACCGGGTGAGAACTGAGCGTTACAGGTCGCGCCACAGTTGATTCCCGCGGGTGTCGAGGTCACGGTGCCGCTGCCGGTACCGCTTCGAGTCACGGTCAGGCTGAGGTCGTCGCTGATGCTCAAGCTGAGGTCGTACATCTGCACGTCGTCGGTGTCGTCGCCCCGAACGACCGCGAAGTAGGTCCCGGCGCCGCTGAGGAGAAGAACATCGCTCAGCGTCTCGCCAACGCCGGTGCCGTTGGCGTTGGCTGAATCGAGGACCGTCGAGCCGTCGGTGTCGAGGATCTCGATCTCGAGATCATGCACATTGAGGGTGTCGAGGATCTCGCCGGCAGTGCAGCCGCCACTCTGCTGGGCTCCACTCAGATAGCTCCCGCCAACGGGAGTCACCGTGAGGGTCGCCTGCTTCCCTACCGGTACCGTGAAGCTCAGGAAGTCGAGGTCACTGTTGTCGTCGATGCTGAGACCGCTTTGGCTGAAACTGCTGATGGCGCCCAGCGGCTTCGACATCCCCGGCGTGTCGTTGTTCTGGTCGACGCCATGGGCTTCGAAGATGTCGCCGTAGCCGCGATTCATCGCCTGGATGTCGTCATGCTGCGGACCATCGAAAGCGGAGGAGACAAAGGGCTCCATCAATTTGGTTTGATTGACCGGACAAACATGCGGAAGACCGAGGCCATGACCATGCTCATGGGCGAGCACGTTGCGTAGGCCGAGCGACGAACCGTTGGTGTTGTTGTAGAAACTGTCTCCGGTATCGATGACCATGTCGCCGAAGTTCGGGAAGAAGTTGTACGCCAGGACACCGCTGTTGCCATCGATGTAGTGGCCCGAGATGCGCACGTCGCCACGCACGCCGGCTACTCCAACGGGTAGGGATGTCGAGGTCATTGCCGCGCCGTCGTCTGCCTCCTGATAGACGTAGGTGATTCCGATGAGATCGCCCCAACGGTCGAACACAGACTGAAGAATCGGCAGCCATACCGACTTCGAACCGTAGATGCCGTTGAGAAACGCCTGGAGGTTGCTGTCCGCGGCTGGCTCACCGTTGTAGCCATGAACCGGCGTGCCATCGGGAACGATGCTCCAGATCAAGGTCGTTGCAACACCCTGATCGAGACCGCCGCCGTCGGTGGCAGTTGTCGTCCAACGGCCATTGGCGTATTGGTCACGCGTAGCGGTCGAACCAGGTCCCTGCAGCGAGCTGGCGATGGCCTCCCACATCCGCCGTTCGGCGTGCCTGCGCACGGTTTCGGCGGGGGTTCCGGGCGCGAAGCAGACCCTGGGTGACGGGATGGTCTCTGGCGGCGGGAGTTCGGTGGCGCCAAGCGTCGCGGCGGGCAATACAAGAAGACAGCACGAGACGACGAACCTGACGAATCGGATCATTGAGACACTCCGGAAAAGAAGAAAGGAAAAGAGGACACCGCGCAATGCACCGAGGGTTGCTCTTTGCGGCGCGATTCAACAATATATCCTAAAACTTTTAAAAAAAGTTTTTCGAATATTTATCGCGGCAAGGATCGCCGACCCTCGGCCGAAAACAATCTCGGCGAGCGCCCTCGTGTGGCGCCTCCTGCACCCGGAGCTGCGTGCTCGATCTGCCTGGCTGACCGGCGCTTACGGTTGGACGCCGCTCCACTCGCTGGTGTTTCCGACCTCGAAACCGGTCTCGAAGAGCGAGAAATCGGCCGGCCCGAAGTAGGCCCCACAGTTGAGGTCTTCATCGACGATCACGCTGCCATCGGCACAATCGAGGTCACCGAAGAGAGCCTTGAGCTCCTGGCCGGGGGCAGGCTCGGCAAAGAACTCGACGAGCTCACCGGCGGGATAGTCGTGGGCGCAGGTTTCGGTGCAATCGAGGCCTACTGGGTCGCTGTGTACGCGGCCCTCGCCATAGATCGCCATCTGCACACGGTGAGTGGGCGTCATCGTCAAATCAAAGCGTGCGACGCAGTCTCGATCGGCGTTGAGCGTTACCGTGCCGCTCGAACAGCCCGCGTCTCCCGAAAAACCCACGAACGTCGAGCCCGACTGAGGAAGCGGCACCAGGGTGTGCTGGGAGCCCTCGGCGAAGTTTCGGCCACAGGTCGAGGAGCACACGTCATTCGACGGCTCGATGCGAACCGCACCAGCTCCCGTGCCAGAGAAGGTCAGGAAGAGACGCGCGGTGCCCTCTTCTGCCGGACCAAAGGTGGCCGTGCACACGCGGGCGGCATTCATCGTCACCGAACCGTCCGAGCAGTCTGCACTGCCAGTCCAACCGTTGAACTGCTGTCCCGACGCCGGAGATGACGAGAGGTCGACGACGGTGCCCTGGGCAAAGTTGGCGCTGCAGGTTGGCGGACAGGCAATGCCACTGGGTGAACTGAACACCGAACCACTGCCAGACACGCTGACGGTGAGACTTTCTTGTGGCCCCGTGGCGGTGAACTCGGCGTCGCACACGATGTCAGTCGTCATGGTGACGTTGCCGTCGACGCAGTCTGGATGACCGGAGAACCCGGTGAAGGTCGAACCGCCAGAGGCGAGCGGCTGAAGGCCAACCGAGGTGCCCTCGCCGAATTCGCCGGTACAGGCACCACCGCAATTGATACCCGACGGCGACGAAACCACGCTACCGCTACCGGTACCGCTCTTTTGCACCGTGAGATCGAACGTCGGCGCCTGCTCGATGGTCAAGCGCAGGTCGTAGAGCTGGGCCGCGGTCGTCGTGTCGCCGCGAACCACAGCGGTGTAGCGGCCAGCGCCGTTGGTGAGCAGAACATCCGAAACGGTCTCGCCACTACCAGGTGGGTTGAAGTCGGCGCTCGCAATGACAGTGAAACCGTTCTGGTCGAGGATCTCGATCGAGAGGTTGTGAACAGCGAGCGTGTCCAGGTTGGTGCCCGGCGTGCATGAACCGTCGGCGTTCTGAGGGCCGCTCAGGAAGGTCGAACCAAGGGGGGTAACGGTCAGAGTCGCCATCGCCCCGACCGACACGTCGAATGGGTGGTAGTCGACATCGGTGCGATCGTCAATGCTCAGGTTTGACCGGACGTGCAACGAGCCGGTGCCGAGCGTCGTACCGGTACCGGGCGTATCGTTCTCTTCGACAACGTCACCGTAGGCGCGATTCATCGCCCTGATGTCGTCGTGCTGCGGCCCGTCGAACGAGAAGGAAACGAACGGTTCCATGAGCTTCGTCTGCTGTACGGGGCAAACGTGCGGCAGACCGAGTCCGTGCCCGTGTTCGTGAGAAAGCACGTTGCGCAGTCCGAGTGAGCTGCCGGCGCTGTTCTCGCTGTAGAAAACGTCGCCAGTGTCGATCACCATGTCACCCCCGGACGGGCCGGGGAAGAAGTTGTAGGCCAGGATGTTGCCGTTGCCGTCGATGAAGTGACCACCGATGCGCACGTCCCCACGTGAACCAAGAACACCCGGAGGGAGCGAGTCTTCCTCCATCGGGGCACCATCGTCCGAGACGTAGACGTACGAGAGCCCGGTGAGCTCGGCCCAGCGGTCGAAAACACTTTCAAAGAGCGGCATCCAGACCTCTTGGCTACCGTAGATTCCGTCGAGAAAGGCGTGCAGGTTGCTATTCGACGTGGGCTCGTCGAGGTACCCGAAGATCGGGGTGCCGTCAGGCACGATGCTCCAGGTCAGAACCGTAGGGTCGCCCTGCCCGAGACCGCTCGGTGTGGTCGCAGTACCCGTCCAGCGATTGCCATCTTCGTAGCTATCTCGGCTGGGCGTCTGAGGCTGTAGTGACGTGAGAGCTCGCTTGAATGTGCGGCGCTGGGCATGGTGCGCGACAACCTCGGGCGCGGTGCCCGGTGCGTAACAGGGCGTCGGGGGCCGTACCGGCGTCCTCGCGGCGCTCGTGGTTTCGGCGGCATCGACGGTCGATTCCTGAGCGCCGCCTTCCTCGGTCACCGGGACAGCCGAGGAAGTTGCCGGGGCGACGGTCGCTGCAAGCGGTCCGGCAACGCCGACGCAAGCGACCGCAACGATGAGACGAAGGCGAAGATCGAGCGACCGGGCACATAGGAGCATAGGAGAGGCCTCCAGAAGATCAGAACAAGAACGGTGTCCGGGGACACCCGAGTCACTCCACCCCAGGCAGAATACTCGTCAATCTATGAATTGTATCTGATGAATACCTTCTGGGCTATATGCCCATCCTCAACCGTCCAGGCAGTAGAGGAAATCAGCCGTCCGCAGATAGAGGCGGCCGCCGGCGGCAGCCAGTGACGAGAGCGTGTAGCCCGTTGCGGTATTCGTCGCCAGGACCTCGAACTCACGACCCGCTCTAAGCACCGTCGTGACGCCGTCTTCTGACGTCATGTACAAGCGCCCCTCGGCTAGCAACGGCGAGGCGCTGTAGGTACCTGGGGCGATGCGCTCGGGCCCCCAGATCGCCTCCCCATTGGTGGCCTCCCAGGCCGACACCAGCCCCCGGTCATCGAGAACGAAGAGGACCCCCTCAGCCACGACTGGTGTCGGGACGTCGGTGGCCTTCTCGAGCGCCCAGAGGACCTCCGGCTGGCCTTCGCGGGCCTCGAGCGCCAACAGCGGCTTGACCCGTGACGGTACGTAGAGACGATTGCCCGCCACCACCGGCGAAGCGACGACGCGGTACATCGGGGCCTTGTCGGGGTTGAGCCCGCCGATACGCCACAGCTCTTTGCCTGTCTCCAGATCGTGGCCGGTGACGTAGTCGCCGCCGCTGATGACCAGATCTCGGCGGTCGTGATGGTTCCAGATCATCGGCGTGGTGTAGGCGTCAGGAGACTCTCGTACGGCGTCGGTGGGGCGCTCGACCTTCCACCTGGCCTCGCCACTAGCCCCGTCGATCGCCAACACGTACGAAGGGTCGTCGGTCTTCATGCCATGCAGCACGGGAACGTAGAGAGTCCCTTCGTCGAGAAGCGGTGAAGCGCCGTAGCCATGGTTGAGACCGAAGGCTCCGTAGTCGGCTTGCAGATCGCGCACCCAGACTTCCTCGAATATCTCGCTCGCGAGATCAAAGGCCGACAAGCGACCGGTGCCCGTCATCACCCACAGGGTCTTGCCGTCGGTCACTGGCGACGGTGAGGACATGTTGTGCTTCATGCGCTTGTAGTTGCCACTGCCGAGTGCATGTTTAGACAGCAGGCGACCACTCTGTTCGTCGAGAACCCAGAGCTCGAGATCGTCTTCGAGCGCCACGCTCAGGAAGATGCGCCCGCCCGTGATAATTGGCGTCGATCCGGAGACGCCGGCCATCGGAACCTTCCAGACCACATTCTGGGTCTCACCTTCGCCGTCGTTCCACTGCACGGGAAGACCCGTCTCGGTGGTGCTTCCATCGAGTGCCGGGCCGCGCCACTGCGGCCAGTCAGAAGCCACGAGGGGTGCACCCGCCAACCAACAAACGATCACCAATGGCCAACCACGCATTCTCTCTCCTCTCATTGCGAACAGTTTCTCGACCGGCCTTCAGCCTGGGGCGCCATCCGCGTCGCCTGCGATTTCGGCCCCTTGCGACTCTTCGGAGGGCGACGTTTCGGAGGGCGTCTCACCGGCGGCCGGTTCGGCTTCCGGGAAGAGAGACACCTGAACGTACCGGTCCTCATTCAGATAGCGGCGCGCTGCCTGCGCAATCGCTTCGGCATCGAGACCGCTGACGCGGTCCTCGTAGCTGAGAATCTCGAGCGGGTCCAGCTGGTGTTCGAAGTAGAACGCCAGCGACCGGAGCCAGAAGCCGTTGGTGCGCACTGCGGTCTCACGCTCGCGCCGCATCTGTTCCTTGATCTTGGTGAGCTCGAGTTCTGTCGCCGGATCTTTCTTGAGCTTGTCGATCTGATCGAACATGGCCTCGGTCAAGACCTCGAGCTTCTCCGGGTCGGCGGCGAAACCGATCGACACCGAGTAGGTCGTCCTGGGGCGCAGCTGACTGCTGGAGTTCACTCCTACCCCATAGGTTCCGCCGAGCTCCTCCCGCAGCACTTCGCGCAGGCGCGTCTCGAGCAGAGTCGCCATGGCACTCAGTTCGAAGCGGTTCTCGACCGACTGTTCGAACGGACCATGAAAGACCAGGCGTAGGAGACTCTTCGGTTCGATGCCGCGCTCGACCGTGCGCACGACCACCCCATCGGGTCTTTCGATACCGATGTCGCGCCAGGTCTCCTCGCGCCCGGTCGAGGGCAGGCCGCCAAGGTACGTGGTCACCAGCGGCTCGATGCTCTCCAGGTTGAACGCACCGACAATCACGAAAGTGAAGTCCGAGAAGTCTCTAAAGCGCTCCTTGTAGACCCGGCAGGCAGTGTCGAGGTCCAGGTCGTCGACACTCTCAATGGTCATCGGCTGGCGGCGCGGGTGGTCGCCGCCCAGAGCGCGCACCAGCTCGCGAGAAAACCAGGTGCCCGGCTGCTTCTCCTGGTTCTCGAGCGCCGCGCGCAAGCGCACCTGAAACGACGCGAAGGCCTTCTCGTCGCAGCGGGGCGCGGTGCCGTAGAGATAGGCGAGCTGGAACATCAGCTCGAGATCCTCCGGCGAGGCTCCGCCCTGCATGCCCTCGCTCAATTCACCGATGTAGGGCGAGACGCCCGCGGCTGTGCCTGCAAGGGCCTTCTGCAACTGAATCACGTCGAGGTCGGCCAGGCCACCCATCGTCACCATGCTCGAGGCATTGCTCGCCGACATGAAGTCGAGGTCGCCCACCAGGGAATGGCCGCCGGGGCTGAAGGCGCTGAACGTCACCTGGTCGTTCTTGAAGTCGGTGGTCTTCAAGATCACTCTCACGCCGTTGCCCAACGTCCAGATGTCGACATCGAGCGCGTCGATGCGCTGACGTTCGGTGATCTCCGAACCGGTCGGCGGGGTCGGCAGAAGCTCACCGTCGTGAACCCGGTCGACGTAGGGCTCGACCTCCGTCGCCTCGACCCGCTCGAAGGTCCGCAGAAGCTCTTCCTCGGTGGGCGGGACGAGACTTTCCTTCTCGGGCAGGCTGGCGAGGATCACTCGATTCTCGGTTCCCAGGAAGCGACTCGAAAGCGCGTCGACCTCTGCGAGCGTCACCCCTGGTAGGTAGCGGTGGGCGACCTCGCGCTCGATGGCAATCCCCGGGTAGGGCTCATTGGTCAGGAAGTTGCGCACATACTCGTCTGCCAGGAGCCTGCTCTCGGTCTTGTCGCGCTCCTCGTAGGCACTGTCATAGAAGCGCAGGATGTCCTCGCGAGCCCGGTCGAGCTCACCCTGGGTGAAACCGTGACGTCGCGCACGCCGTGCCTCAGTGAGCAGCGCCTCGAGGCCGCGCTGCATTCCACCATCGGCAACAGCGGCCGACAGCGAGTATGACCCGGTGTCCGGTGAGAGGGCGCCCTCCGAAGAGAACGCCCCGAGGTATGGCGGGTCGGTCTCCTGGACGCGCTCGGCGAGGCGACCGTTGAGCATGCTCGACCAGATGGTCTCGACCAGCGACTCGCGGTACTCGGCGACCGAGGCGCTCTCGCGCTCGGGGAATTTGTAGTTGATCGAGATGGTCGAGCGCGTCAGTTCGGGATCGGTCACCACAGACACCAGCGTCTCTTCGTGCGACGGTACGGTGGCCAGAAAGCGCTCGCGCGGCTCCGGCGGGTTCTCGAGCGGCTCGAAGAGGTCTCGGATGCGCCGTTCGATGCCATCGGGGTCGAAGTCGCCAACCGCAACGATGGCCATCAATTCGGGCCGATACCAGTCGTCGTAGAAGCGTCGGAGGACCTCGGGTTCGAAGGCCTCGAGGATCTCTCTTTGCCCGATCGGTAGCCGGTCGGCGTAGCGCGAGTGGTGGAAGATGAGCGGAAACTGTTTGTCGCGAACGCGTGCACCGGCTCCACGGCCGAGCCGCCACTCCTCGATGACAACGCCGCGTTCTTTCTCGATCTCCTCGGGGTCGAGGCTGAGGCCCGATGCCCAATCGGCGAGGATCAGGAAACCACGGTCGAGGATTCCTTCGTCGTCGGTCGGAATCTGGAGCATGTAGACCGTTTCGTCGAACGAAGTGTAGGCGTTGAGGTCCGGCCCGAAGCGCATGCCGATGGACTCGAGGTAGTCGACCAATTCCTGCTTCTCGAAGTTCTCGGTGCCGTTGAAGGCCATGTGCTCGAGAAAATGCGCCAGTCCCTGTTGGTCGTCGTCTTCGAGAATCGAACCCGCTTTGATCGCCAGGCGTAGCTCGGCGCGTGCGCGCGGCCGCGGGTTGGTTCGAATGTAGTACTCGAGTCCGTTTGTGAGGCTGCCCCGTCGCACCGCCGGGTCGCTCTTCATGTTGTCGTCGAGCTCGAGGCCCGGCGTCGGGGTGGCGAACTCGGGAGGCTCGGAGGGGGCGGCCGTCGGAGCCTCTGCAGCCGATTGCTGCGCGGCTGGCACGGCAACTTCCGACGGAACCGCCACTTCGCCACCCCCGATCGTCGCGCAGCCGGAGAGGACCAATGAAAGCGCACCGGCCAGAGCGAGAGCGGAAACCGCCTGGCACGGGCGATTGGAGCGGCCAGAAAGTCGAATCGAAAGGGAAAGAAGCTGGTGCATGAAATCTCCAGGTTTGGCCGAGGATACCGATCCAACCGCCTCGACGGGATTGCCGTTGGGAAAGTCGTCCCGCTATGGCCCTAACAACCGATATCCTCATGACCATGGCACAGACCGCGGCGGCGCTCGTCATTGGTACGGAGATTCTGACCGGGAAGATCCAGGAGACCAATGTCCACCGGCTCGCCCAGGAGCTGTTCCGCCTCGGCATCGAGCTCAAGCGGGTGGTCGTTTGCCCAGACGACATCGAAACGATCGCACGAGATATCGACCAGCTGCGGCGCGAGTTCGACTGGTTGTTCACCAGTGGCGGCGTGGGACCCACACACGACGACGTCACCCTCGAGGCGGTTGCTCGAGCGTTCGACTGCCAGGTCGTCGAGTCTCCCGAGTTGGTCGAGAAGATTCGCGACTTCGTCGGCGAGGGGGCCTGGAACGAAGGCCATCAGCGGATGTCCGTCATTCCGGAGGGCGCCAAGCTCCTCGCTTCGCCCGAGGTGCCGTGGCCGACCGTGGTGATGGCCAACGTCTATGTGCTGCCGGGACTGCCGCGGGTCTTCGAGATGAAGATGCAGCTGGTGCGACAGGAGCTGGTGGGCGACACGCCGTTCCTCAGCCGGGCGGTCTACACCCAGTGCCGCGAGAGTGAACTCGCGACGACACTGACGACCCTCGCCGAGCAGCACGACCAGGTCTCGCTGGGCAGCTACCCGGTGTGGGGCGACAAGCGCTACCGCGTCAAGCTGACGGTCGATGGACGCGACGAGGCGGCAGTCGAACGGGCGGTCGAAGCGATTCGCGAGGCACTGCCATCGGAGCAGGTGGTTCCGGCGCCGGATGAGCCTCTGTAGGCGCGATCGCGTTGCGCTGCGGCCCGCGCGGCTCGCGGTATCGTGGCGGCCGAAGCGCAACAACCCCTAGAGAGGACTCCGCCATGAGCTCCGATCTCCTCCTCGTCGACCGCAGCGAGCCGATCGTTCGCATCACTCTCAACAACCCGGAACAGCGTAACGCCATGCCACCCGAGATGGGCATAGCGCTCACCGAGGCGGTGCAGGAGATCAACGCCGACCGGAAGGCGCGTGTGGTCGTCGTGCGCGGCGCGGGCCGAGCGTTCAGCGCGGGCGGCAACCTCGACAACCTCGAGGCCGAAACCCGCGGCGAGCGCGAGCGTGAGGCGGGCGGTCTCGGAGGCGGTGCCCGCTTCTACCGTCTTTTTCTCTCGATTCGAGATCTCGAAGTGCCGACGATCGCCGCGGTCAACGGCCACGCGGTGGGCGCAGGTCTCTGTTTCGCTCTCGCCCACGACCTGCGCGTGATCCATGAACGCGCCAAGCTCGGCGTGACATTCACGCGCCTGGGAATCCATCCCGGTATGGCGGCCACCTGGACCCTGCCCCGCCTCATCGGCTCCTCACGCGCTGCGGACCTCCTCTACACGGGGCGCCTGATCACTGCGCAAGAAGCGTTGGAGATGGGCATCGCCAATCGCATCGGCGGTGACGATGACTTCGACGCAACGGTCAACGAACTCGCGGAACGAATCGCCGGCTCGGGTCCGGTCGCCGTCCGCGGAGTCAAAGAAACCCTCCGCGGCACCTTCGATCGCACCATCGACGACGCCCTCGAGCGCGAAGGCGCAGTCCAAGCCCGTACGTTCACGACTGACGATGCAAAGGAGGGCATCGCGGCGATCAAGGCCAGGAGGGAACCTGAGTTCAAGGGCCGCTAGCAGCGCGAGCGCCCCCCTGCCGCGTCACACCCCCGAGATTTCCCAGAACCACCCCAGTCAATTGCCCGGGAAACGCCCGGGAAACGCCCGGGAGACGCCCGGGAGACGCCCGGGAGGTGCCCGGGAGGTGCCCGGGAGGTGCCCGGGAAATGCCCGGGATACCTGGATAGAATCCGACCTATGAATCTCTCCTTTACCCCATTGGCTCGCAAGAACATCCTGCTCGCCATGGAAGACGAAGAACGCGCCGAGCTCGCGGTTCGTGTCGCCATCACCGGACGCCGAGGTCCAGGTGGCTTCCAGTACCGCATGGACCTGGTTGGCATGGATGAACGCGCGGATGATGATCTGGTCGTCGATCTCGGTGACTTCAAGGCCTTCGTAGATCCCGAGAGTGCGCCTGATCTGGAAGGCGCCTCGATCGACTTCGTCCAGAAGCTCAACGAGGCAGGCTTTCGCTTCAACAACCCCAACTCGCCCTGGGACTCGCCCATCGCCGCCGAAGTGCAGAAGGTGATTGATGACCGCATCAACCCCTCGATCGCGTCACACGGTGGTTTCATCACGCTGCTCGACGTCAAGGAGAACGACGTCTACTTGCAGATGGGCGGGGGTTGTCAGGGCTGCGGCCAGGCCGACGTGACATTGAAGCTTGGGGTCGAAGAAATGATTCGTGAGGCCGTGCCGCAGGTCGAGAACATTTTCGACACCACCGACCACGCAGCAGGTGCCAACCCCTACTACTGACCCTTCGCACAAAGGCCAACGATGAGCGTTTCCGTCAACGGCATCGCGCACATCCAGCTCACCGTCCGTGATCCCGAGCGCTGCCTGCCGTTCTGGGAACGGCTGTGTCATTTCCTCGAAATGAAGACGCTCATCAAGTCCGAGAACGTTCTGTACTGCATTGGCAGTCGCACCGGCATCCTGGTGCGCGGCGCACCGGCTGAGAAGCGTGACCGGGCCTTCGATCAAGACCGTCCGGGTCTCCACCACTTCTGCTTTCGCGCTCGCTCCCGTGAAGACGTCGACGAGGTCTTTGGCTTCATTGAGTCCGAGCCGGACATCAACGTCGTTCACGGTCCAGAAGACGGCGAACAATTCGCCCCTGGCTATTATTCGATTCTTTTCGAGGACCCCGACGGCATTCGGGTCGAGTTCAACTACGTCCCGGGCAAGGGCCATTTCGGGCCCGAGGGCCGCCTGGGAGGCGGCAAAGGCCCCGCCGATCGCTACGGCGAAGACGGCCTCACCGACACGAGCAGCTGAACCAAGCGCCAGCGAACCCCCGCCCAGCTTGGCATGAAAGTGTCTGACACCCGTCGTGACACCCGTCGTGACCCCTCGTCTTGAAAGCGTCTGACACCTTCTGACCCCCTTCGGACCCGTCGTGCGTGAAAGTGTCTGACACCTTGGGCGCTTTGGGGGATGGCACGCCCTCGCGGTACGTTCTCGGCTAGGCCTCGCCTTTCAATTAAACCTCGTTTTTCATTAGAATCTGACTTCCGAGGTCCTCTTCTCCTCGGGAAATGTCCGGAGGGATTTCAATGCGATGCACCAACTCACGGCTGATCCGGCTCTTCCTTTTCGTCGGCTGCCTGGCTTGGACCGGCTCGGTTGTGGCGCAACCGGGGGCTCTCGACACATCGTTCGGCGACGGCGGCACCGCCGCTGTGTCATCGCCAGACCCAGCTGCCTTTGGTTTTGCCTATGGCTACGATGTCGTCGAAACAGCAGACCGTCGTTTGATCGTCGCCGGTTCGGTCGAAGTCAAGAACCTGGACGGTGAGGTCTCAGGTCGTGCCGTGGCGCTGGCCAAGCTCACCGAAGACGGGTTGCTCGATCCGGACTTCGGTACTGGCGGTCTCGTCACCCACGACATTTCACCCGGCTTCTTCGACCAGCTCTTCGACATCGCCCTCCTACCCGACGGCAAGATCATCGCCTGCGGCACCGCCTTCCACAACCAGCAGGACATCCTGCTGGCGCGCTTCCATGCCGACGGTCGTCTTGATCGCCGTTTCGGCGACAACGGCGTTGTGGTGACGCACATCCAGGAAGGCGAGAACGCATTCAGTCTGGCAGTCCAGGAGAACGGACGCATCGTGATCGCGGGCGCCACCAAAGCGACGTCGGACAATCGTTTCGATTTCGTCGTCGCTCGCTACCGCTCCTCCGGCAAGCTCGATCGTAAGTTCGCCGACGGCGGTATGTTCATTGACGACTTCGGCTTCGGCGACGCCACGGCTCGCAAGGTCATGGTCCAGGCAGACGGCAAGATCGTCGTCGCCGGTGACGCCGGAGAGCCGGCGCCACCCTATCCACGGGAAATGGTGGCCCTTCGCCTGCGGGGAAACGGCTCCCTCGACCGTAGGTTCGGCGAGGGTGGCCTGGTAGTGATCGACTTCACAGGCAAGCGCGACTTCACCTCCGCGCTCGCCATCGACGACAGCGGCCGCATCCTGGTCGGCGGCCAGGCAGAGAACGGTGAGGCCAACAACTGGGACATCGCCATCACACGCCTCAAGACCAACGGACGATTCGATCGCACGTTCGGTGACCGGGGGCGCAGACTGATCGACCTGCAGAGCAAGACCGAAGCGGCGAGCGGGCTCCAACTCGAAAAGCGCGGCAAGATCCTGGTCGGTGGCTGGGTCGCCTCGGCAGAGGGCACCGCCTGCAACGGCCAGGGCCGAGACACGCACTGCGACCTCGCCGTCATGCGACTGCGCAACAACGGCGATCTCGACCCCAACTTCGGCGTCGGTGGATGGCAAACAACAGATGTCAACGGCCACTGGGACCGCAACTTCGGCATGATCATCGACAGCAGAAGGCGCATCGTGCTCGCCGGTACCACCACCACCGGCGCACCCAACAACTTCCCCATCGCCGAGGACTCGGCGATGTTGGTGGCGCGCTTCTTCACTCGTAGGGCGCACTAGCAGAGCGCCTCAGGTCAGCCCTTGACCGTCCAGCCGCGGCGTGTGAGCTCGGCGCGTAGCGCGGCGCGCTGGTCGCCTTGCATTTCGATGTGACGTGCGCCGTGGGTGCCACCGGTGCCGCAGCGTGCCTTGAGCTCCTTGGCGAGGCTACGCAGGAACGACGGGTTGGCTGGCAGCCCTTCGATCATCGTGAGCGTCTTTCCCCTACGCCCCTTCTTATCGAGGCGCAAGCTCACCGCGAGCTGATCGGGAACTTCCTCGGGCGCAGCCGATTGGCTGCAGGAGCATCGCCTCTCCGGCTGCCCACAGCGCGGGCACATCGTTCCGCACTCCGTGGAGTAGGTGAGTCTTCCGCGGCGAGCCATGGGGCCTCCTGGTCGTTGCTCGTTCTGGCGCTTGCGGGGTACGCACGACTATTGTGTCGCAGGCGCTGGCAACCGACCGCGAAGCGATCACGATGACCGATTCCCCACCGCGACATCAAAACGACATCTACGCCGACCTGAGCGAAGACTCCGGGAACCCCGCGATTCCGGCGGCGACCGTCGTGCTCTTGCGTGACGCTCCGTCAGGTCCTGAGGCCTTGATGTTGCGCAAGAACTCCAAGATCGCCTTCGGCGGCATGTGGGTCTTCCCCGGCGGCCGTATCGACGAAGAGGACTACCCCGCCGACCGAGATCTCTTGACTGCAGCACGCAATGCCGCGGCGCGCGAGGCGGCAGAGGAGGCCGGAATCGAGCAGGACCCTACGGACTTCGTATGGTTCTCCCACTGGAGCCCTCCCCCATCGACGAAGAGGCGCTTCGCGACCTTCTTCTTCGCCGCCCGCGCGGCGTCCAACGAAATCGCAATCGACGGAGGCGAGATCCTCGAGCACGTCTGGATCATGCCCGGAGATGCCCTCGACCGCCATCGTAGGGGCGCCATTGATCTGGCGCCGCCCACCTGGGTCACCCTCTTTCACCTCTCGCAACGTCAACCGACCGCCGAGGTGCTCGAGCACTTCCGAAACCAGACACCACAGGTCTACGAGACTCACATCGCAGAGCGTGCAGACGGGCAGCGTGTCGCCCTGTGGAAAGGAGACGCCGGCTACCTGGACTGGGACGCCGACGCGGCCGGGGACCGCCACCGGCTCACCCTGGCCCGTGGCGGATTCACCTTCGAGTACCCCCCGGGAATCTATTGATTGCCCATCGAAGACTCGACGAGGCTAGAGCCACTTCTTCACGCGAAAGAACACCAACAGCCCCAGGGCGATCAAGACCATCGCCAGGAGGGTCACCGGATAGGCCCACGCCCATCGCAGCTCGGGCATACTCCAAGGCCCGGCATCGGGGCTGAAATTCATCCCGTAGACGCCGGCGATGAAGGTCAGCGGAATGAAGATCGAACCAATGATCGTCAACACCTTCATGACCTCGTTGAGCGTCTGACTCACACTCGACAAGTAGAGATGCGCCAGGCTATTGGTGACGTCGCGATACGACTCCACCCGATCGACGATCTGCATCGCGTGGTCTGCACAGTCGCGCAGGTAGACCTTGGTCTCCTTACCCAGCAGCTCGTGCTGCTCGCGCCGCAAGCTGACGATCACATCCCGCAGCGGCCAGGTGGCCCGCAGCACATCGAGCAGATCGCGACGGGTGTCCTGGATGCTCTCCATGTCCTTCTTTTCGGGATTGGTCAGAATCTTGTCCTCGAGCCGCTCGATGTGCTCGTCGAACGCTTCCAACACCGGGAAGAACTGGTCGATCAAGGTATCGAGAAGCGCATAGGCGAGATAGTCGGCGCCACGCGTCCGCAGCCGGCTACCCGAGCGCTCGAGCCGCGACCGTACCGGCGCAAAGAGATTTGCCGGTGACTCCTCGATCGACACCACCCACCCGCGACCAAAGAACAGGCTGACCTGCTCGTTCTCCACCCCTTCGACCGCAGAGCTCGTTCTCTCGCTCTGATGGAACGAACGCAGGACGACGTAGTGGTGGTCGTCGAACTCGTCGTGCTTGGCACGTTGCTTGGGGTGCACAACATCCTCGAGTGCCAGCGGATGCAAGCCAAAGTGGCGACCGATCTTCTGAATCGACTCGAAGTCACGAACCCCCTCGGCGTGCAGCCACAGAACCTCGTCACCCCGGCGATCTGCGAGTGCAGGCAGTGCCTCAACCGAGTCGAGGGTCGTCTCCGACACCCCATCGCGGCTGTAACGACAAAGCCATAGCCGCAGCCCGACAGGCGTTTGCACTTCGCCCTCGCGGGCCAGCTCGAGCGGCGCGAGTTCGCCGGGCGGATGCCCTGGTTGCCAGGGCACCCGCTCGAGCTTCTTCATCGATCAGCGTCCGAGGCGAGGCAAGGAGTCACGAACCCTCGCGGGCTCGACTCAGCCCCAGGAGAGGTCGTGCCCGCGAAGCGGCAGGGACCGCACGCGCTTGCCGGTCGCGGCGAAGACGGCGTTGCACAGCGCCGGCGGAACCGGCGGCAAGGCTGGTTCGCCCAACCCGGTGGGCGCGTTATCGCTGGCCAGAAAGTGAACCTCGACTGGCGGCGCCTCTGCGATGCGCAGAATCTCGAAGTCGTCGTAGTTGGTCTGCTCCGGTTGGCCACCTTCGAAGGTGAGCTCCGAGAGCATCGCCTGCGAAAGGCCATCCAGCACCGCGCCCTGCACCTGGTTGACGGCGTTCGAGGGGTTGATGATCTGGCTGCCGACATCGCCGACGACCCAGATCTTGTCGACCCCGACTTCTCCATCACGCGACACCTGGGCCTGTATGACCTCGGCGAAGTAGCCACGATGGCTGAAGTGGAAGGCGACGCCCTTGCCGGTGCCTTCGGGCAGGTCTTCACCCCAGCCCGAGACCTCGGCGACCTTGGCGACCACCGCGCGCATGCGCTTGGCGTCGAGCTGGGTCTTGGCTCCCGATTCGATCGCTTTATCGAACATCTCGAGACGAAACGCGACCGGGTCCTTCCCCGCCGCATGCGCCAACTCGTCGACGAACGACTGCATGACAAACGAGATCGCGTTGCTGGTTGGGGCGCGCAGTGCACCGGTGCGGGTGGCCAGTTCCATCTTCGTAGAACCGAGCGAGAAGTTGGCGATGAAGCCCTGCGGAAACTCCGCCGGGCCCATGTTGGCACTGGCTGCGTATTGCTTGCCCTGGCCATAGGTCACGAAGTGGTTCCTCCAGAAGGTCACGTTGCCGGCATCGTCAACGCCGCCCTCGAGGTGATGGAAGCCACCGGGCCGATAGAGGTCGTGACGGATGTCGTCCTCGCGCGTCCACACCAGCTTGACCGGCGCATCGACCTTGCGGGCGATCGCCGCCGCCTCGACGACGAAGTCGTTGTAGAGCCGGCGACCGAAGCCACCTCCCATACGGGTGAGATGGAGGGTCACCTCGGACGGTTCGACGCCGAGCAGAGTGGCGACTTCTTTGTGGGCGCGCTCCGGGGTCTGCGTTGGGGCCCAGATCTCCATCTTGCCGTTCTGCCAGTGGGCCGTGGTGTTTTGCGGCTCGAGCGGCACATGCGCCAGGAAGGGGTACGAATACGACGCTTTGACGACTTTCGTTGCCGCCGCGCGCCCTGCTTCGAGGTCGCCGTCGGTCTTCATGTCGACCGTCGGAGCACTGCCCTCGAGGCTCGCTGCCTTCTTGGCCCACTCCTTGCTCGAGTGGCCTCCCGCTGGACCGAGATCCCACTTCGCGGCCAGCTTCTCGCGTGCGGCATCTGCGGCCCACCAGGTGTCCGCGACGATGGCGATGCCCTGGCGCAGGTTGTCGCCTGCTTCGACCTCGAAAACCTGGGTCACGCCCCACGAGGAACGCGCAGCCTCGAGATCGGCACTGGCGAGCGTTCCACCCTGGACCGGGCACTTCTCGAACGCTGCGTACTTCATTCCCGGCAGCGAAACATCGATGCCGAACAACGGCTGGCCGGTCACGATCGCCTGGTTGTCGACGCCCGCAATGCCCTGGCCGATGATGGAGAACTGCGAGGGCTCCTTGAGCTCGATCGCGCCGGCATCAGGCACCGGCAAGCTCGCCGCGTCGGCAGCCAGCTCACCATAGGTGGCCACATGAGTCCCGTGAGACACCACTCCACTTTTTGTCTTGCAGTCACTCGCTGAGACGCCCCAACGCTTGGCGGCCGCGGCTACCAGCATCGCGCGTGCCGTCGCGCCGGCTTTTCTCATCGAGGTGTAGTGCATCGGGGTTGCCATGCTGCCGCCAGCGAACTGACCCTTGTAGCGCGCACCATCGAAGTCGGCCTGTTCGACTTCGACGTCGTCCCATGCGACATCGAGCTCTTCGGCAATCAGCATCGGGAGCATCGTCTTGACGCCCTGCCCGATTTCGGGGTTCTGCGCCACGATGGTGATCTTGCCGGTCGAGGGGATCTTGACCCAGGCACTGAGCTCACCCGTCGCGTCGCGCGCCGCGGCATGGGCAGCGCCGCCTGAAAGGTCGGGACTGGCAACCAGGAGCAAGCCGCCACCGGCAAGTGCGGAGACCTGGACGAACCGGCGACGACTGACCTTTCTTTCTTCAAGCGTCATGGCTTACCTCCCCGCTCCGGCTGACGTTTCCGTGGCACTCGACGACCCGTCTGAAGCGAGCTCGGCCGAGCGGTGAATGGCTTTGCGAATGCGGGTGTAGGTGGCGCACCGGCAGAGGTTGCCAGCCATCGCCTGGTCGATGTCGGCGTCGCTGGGCTGGGGGTTCTTCGCCAACAGCGCCGAAGCCGACATGATCTGCCCGGCCTGGCAGTAGCCGCACTGCGGTACATCGATCTCTTTCCACGCCAGCTGCACCGGGTGGGAACCGTCCGCTGAAAGACCCTCGACCGTCGTGATGTCGCGCCCGGCGACCCGTGAGACCGGCAACTGGCAGGTCTTGCGGGCGGTGCCGTCGACGTGCACTGTGCATGCGCCGCATTGGGTCTTGCCGCAACCGAACTTCGTCCCTTTCATATCGAGCACATCTCGAAGAACCCACAGGAGAGGCATCTCTCCGGGGACATCAACGCTCATCGGCTTACCATTGAGCCGGAATTCAATCGCCATAGGAGTTTCTCCTTCGCTGATCTTTGGACCGTCGGAACGGACCACTGGGTCGTGCTGGGCCGCTGCTCCGAGAGTTTTCTGGTGAAATCTGCGGTGTGGGTGCGGGCCGTCGACCGCCAGACACCAGGCAGGCAAACGGCGTAGTCTCGTGGGCTACTTCCCAGCCTACCAGCTGACGACTATGGCGGCCTTTCGAGCACCTGCCGCCCGCGGCCACCGTCCGCTGGTCGCCACTCGGCAAAGCTCATGGAGAAAAGGTGTTTTGAAGCCCCCATCGACCGATCCGACCGCAGTGCGCCCCGGAATTCGCTACGAGCTCGAGGGCTGGGAACTGTTCGGGGCAGCGCTGGTGCGCGCCGATGACTCGGCCACCGCAGCAGCAGCCGACCGAATCGCCGCTCTGCGCGCCGAGGTCACGGCCACTGTCCAACGTGACTTCGTGCTCGATCAACTCGCCAGCCACCCGACCGTCAAGGCGCTGCGCGAGCTGTTCAAGGCAGCCGGAACCAACCCCAGCCGCTACCGACCGTCATCCGAAGCGCTGGTTCGTCGCCTTCTCAAGGGCTCGGAAATGCCGGCGATCGACGCCCTCGTCGACCTCAACAACTGCCTCTCGGCGAGTCTCGCGGTGCCGTGCTGCGTGATGGCCGAAGGCACCTTCGAGCCCCCCTTCGTGTTGCGCTCCGGCCGTGACGGGGAAAGCTACGAGTCACTGCGCGGGCCGTTTCGCCTCGCCGGACGGCCGCTTCTGGTCGACACTCTCGGGCCCTGTGACGCTCCCATCACTGGCAGCACGCGGGTCAAGGTCACGGCAGATTCCCAACGCGCCTGGCTGATTGCCTATCTGCCCCACGGCCTGGTCTCCCGCCAGCAGGCTGCCGAGGTTCTCGAGCACCTGATCGAGCGCGCCCCGGTTGCTGCCTGTCGATTGATCGATTTCGAGGATGAATCGTGAGAAGAGAGGCCAAGCACGACAGCCTCCGAATCCGTGCGGATGTTCGCTCGCAGAGCGCGGTGCCTCTGGTCCCGGCTCATCTGGTCTCGTTGCATCTGGCCTCAGTGTTCTTGGCCCTTCTGCTTCTCGCCTCGGTCCCCGCCGCGTGCCAACCCCAAACACCTGTCCCGCCAGCCGTGACCACCGCGGTCTCAGAGAATCGGGGTACGCTCGAGATCACCTATCTCGCCAACGAAGGCTTCCTCCTTCGCCGCGGCGAGCACAGCGTGCTGGTCGACGCGCTGTTCGGAGACGGTCTCCCTGGCTACGCCAACGTGCCCGGGGCTCTGCGCCAGGTCCTCGAGGCCGCCCAACCACCCTTCGACCAGGTCGACTTCGTCCTCGCGACCCACTTCCATGGCGACCACTTCGACCCGCAGGCTGTCGCCCGCTTTCTGGCCAACTCGCCCTCCTCGGTCTTCGCCTCCAGCCCGGATGCGGTTGCCCAGGTCAGAGCCCTCCTCCCTGGCGACAGCGCAGCCGAGCTCGAACCGCATTATCCGGCGGTCGGCGAGACTCACGACGTCTCGGTCGCAGACACCGACCGACCCGAGGTCACGATCCTCCGCCTGCACCACGGCAAGACCCGCCCGGAAATCCAGAACCTCGGCTTCATCGTCGACTTCGACGGCTTGCGCATCCTGCACATCGGCGACACCGAGGCGACCTGGGACGACTTCCTGCCCTACCGCGAGCTGGTCGCGGAAATCGACTACGCATTCCTTCCGGCGTGGTTCTTGACCACCCCGAGCTACGCCAAGGTGACCCGCGAGCTGCTCCGCCCTCGTCAGATCGTCGCCATGCATCTCGCCGAAGAGGGCGCGCCGCCCTCCTGGTTTGGCAGCGACCGAACGCGTACCAACCGCCTCGAACGTGTCCGGCGCCTGTTTCCCAACGCTCTGATCGCCGAACGGCCCGGGCAGAAACTCGCGCCCTCGCCGCCGACGCAGGCGCGTCGCTAGTGCGCGCTCGCCGTACCCACCTCAGCGAGCCAGTCGGCGAAGTTCTCGGCCCGCTTCGTTGTCACCTCGTAGCGCGGGATTCGCATCGCATCGACCCCAGCCGCGACTCCCGCTTCGCCGACCGTCAACGCAAAACGAAAGCCCGCCCGTTGGGCGATCTCGACCGCTTGCGGCGAGCAGGCCCCGAAGGGCCAGGCGAGCACCTGGACCGGCCGACCGAGGAGCAGTTCGAGATCGATGCGATTCGACGCGATTTCGTCAATCACCCGGTGAGGCGGGACATGCCGCAGGTCGAGATGCGAGCGGGTGTGGGCAGCGATCTCGAGCCCCGGTAGGCGGTCGAGCTCCTGCAGCTGGGAAGGCGTGAGTACCCGGTCCAGGTCTTCGAGCCGTTCACACCCCAGTAGCCCTCTACCTGCGAGCACCCGCTCTTGATCGAAGCCATCGAGCAGAGGTAGCACTTGGGACAGCTCCGCCACGTGCTCTTCGCTGAGCCCTCGCCTCGTCGCGGCCCTGGCCAGACGGTCCCACCAGAATGCCGGGTCATGCTCGTTCCAGCTTCGCGAGGTTGCAAAGAAGGTGGCGGGAAACCCGCGCTCGACGAGCTCGGGCGCGGCCCATTCGAGACTGTCGCCACAACAGTCGTCAAACGTCAGGCACACGATCGGCTTGTCGTTCGGGCTCGTCAACTCGCCCTTCGAGATGCCTTCTAGAAGGGTTCCCAGGCCGAGAACCGCGTACTCGCGCGCCAGCAGATCGAGATGTTCGGCGAACTTCTCCGGGGCAACGGCGAGCTCGGCAACCGGCGCCGTGGCCGCTTCCATGACCCGGTGGTAGCAGAGGACGCGCGGAGGCTTCTGCGGCCAACTCCCGGTCTTCTTCCTCGGCCTTCGAAGAGCGGCCGCTTCGCCACTGTGAATCTTCGCGGTCACCACCGAGAGCGTCGGGAAGGAAGGGTCGCAATAGATGTGACCGGCCGGCGAGAGCGCTTCCGGACCAAGACCGCACAGCGCCAGAGTCGAGGTCTGCAGGTTGCCGATGCCCCGTGCGTTGACATCGGCCTCGGGCAGGATCGCTTCGACGAGGCGGCGCAAGCCGCCCGGCACCAAGCGCCACAGATCGGCCGATGAGACGGCGCGAGCGGTTGCAACCGCCGAGAGCACCAGCAACCCGTCGCAGCGGAGCGCCCGGTAGAGGCTACGGATGGCGCCGTCGAGATCGCCCGCACGGTTGAGAACCTCCCAGGCAAAGATCACGTCGTAGCTGCCTTCGGTGATCTCCGCCAGGCGCTGATCGAGCATCTCCGGCGCCTCCTCGTCGTCAACGGCGAGATGGTCGAGGCACTCCAACTGCCCTCCTTCACTCCCCAACCGTGCCCCGAGCGGCGCGGCCACACTCGCTTCACCGATCTCGAGCCATCTCGATCCCGGCTGATCACGCAGCGCGCCGGCGAGCGCCGGGCAGGAAAGGAACTGCTGGCGGCACCAGCGCACCATCGCTCCGGGGTCGCAGGCGGAACCGGCGCGCTCTGCCGCCCAACGTAGCGAGCCAACGTCGAGGGGAGCGACCGGAGGGTCCGAAGCGGCGAGCCTCTGCTTGGCCAGGTCGATGCGCTCCAGGAGGGCCTGGCGCGCGCGCTCTGCCTCGGCGATCTCGGCGACCACCTCAGCGGCTCGGGCCTCGTAGGTGAAGCGCGCGGCGTCGGCGCTTCGCACCGCCTCAGCGATCGAGTCGCCAACCGGCACTGGCGCGCGAGCCGGTCCTCTAGCTCGCGGCGGCGCAGCCTTCGAGCCCCGTTGGCCCCGAGCATCGACCGGCTTGTGGGCGCGTACCCCCAACACCAAAGGGCACAAGGCGGCTGTGCGCTCGAAGTCCGCCGGCGGAACGTCGGCGTCCGCGAGGCCAAAGAGAAAGGCCATCGCCAGCCAGGTGTCTCCAAACGCGGTGACATCGAAGCAACCGCCCGGAAAGTGCCTCGTCATGAGCCTTCGTGCTCCGGCTCCCGTGAATCGCCAGCAGTCCTGGTCGAGGTCGTACTCGGGCGGCAATCGGCTGGCCGTGGGCAGAGTCAGAAGGAGAACCCCTCCCGGTGCGAGCAAACGCCAGCTCTCGGCCAGGGCGCGTTCGATGTCGGGAATCAAGAACAAAACCTGGGTGAACACCAGGCAGTCGTAGGACCCGCCAGGCACCTGATCGGCCGCGGTCAGATCGGCGATCCAGGTGGCCCGCGGGTTCTCTGGATCGATATCGAGCACGTCGCTGGTGGTCACCTCGCCGTCGGAGTAGCGCTCGGTGTATACGCGGTCCTCGATCTCGAGCACCCGGCCACGAATGTCGCTACGGTTTCGCTCGAGGAAGCCTTCGATATAGACCCGATCGAGCGGGCGCCCACGCTCGAGGCCCCACTGATCGCTGAATGGGCTCAGCCGGTCAAAGTCTCCCCAGAAGAATCCTCGTGGGCGGCCGCCTTCGGCGAGATCCCGCTCGCGCGCCTGGCTTGCCGCCTCGGTCTCAGCGACCTGTGCCTGGCCGCGCCGCCGCAGCTCGAGGTCCTGCTGGCGCCTGAGCGCCGCTCTCGTCCGCTCATCGGCAGAGCGAAGAGCCGCGTGCACGCCCCCAATGCCGTTCATCGTGCCGCAGGTTCCCGCGCGCCCTGCCTGCGGTGCTCGACATGCGTCGCCACTTCGCTCGCTGGTGAGCGCCGTTTCAGGAACCAACCCAGGATCCGGCGCAGCGGTCGCGTGATGCGCCAACTCCACGACCCGCGAAGAGCGTCGCGCTCGGAAGCGACCCGCGCCAGCGATTCCTCAAGGCTAGCGAGGCGTGCCTCCAGGTCGTAGCGAAAAGAGTCCTCGGCGGCTGCGGCCGCTACGCGTCGTCGTGTGCCGCTGTGTGAGCGCGCCTCCTCGACCTTGCGCTCGAGCCGTGCCGCTTCGAGCGCCAACAGACGATTGCCGGGATCGAGCAGGTCGTCGAGCCGACTCTCGAGCAGGAGGTTCTGCGCCTCGATCGCCTCCAGCTCAGCCGCCTTGAGTTCCAGGACCTGCCCGAGGTGGCGTTCGAACACCGGACGGTGCTTCTGGATCATGTAGCCCATCAGGATCTCGTGCCCCTCCTCCGAGCAACAGCGATCACTCATCGAGCCGGTGCGCCGGCGGTAGTCGAACAACACCTCCGGCAGGATCACGCCCTCGCCGCCCTGGGCGACCAGCCGCAGCCAGAACTCCCAGTCCTCGTACCCCATTTCGGGCATCGACTCATCGAAGCCACCAACCCGGTCGAACGCGCTACGCCGCACCAGCGCTGCCGTACAAACCGTGCACTCAGCGAGCAGCTGCACGACGTCACAGGCCGTGGGCGACCACACCACATCCAAATCACCGAAGTTCTGCAGCCAGAACGACACGAAGGCTGGCTCGTCCGGCCCTTCGATCGCGCCAAGCGTCTTCTCGATCATTGCGGGGCGCAAAAGGTCGTCGGCGTCGAGAAACGTCAGGAAAGGGGCCGTGGTCTCGCGGGCTCCGCGGTTGCGGGCCGCCGCCAGGCCGCGGTTCGGCGTTCTGACCACCCGGGTGCGCGGGTAGGTCAGCCCTTCGAGCAGCTCACGAGTGGCCGGGTCGTTGGAGCCGTCATCGACGACGACGACTTCGAAGTCCTCAAAGGTCTGCGCCATGACGCTCGCGAGGGTCTCTTCGAGGTACCTCCCGAGGTTGTAGCACGGAACGACGACGGCGACGCGCGGGCTCGTCATGCCGGAACCAGGGGAGCGTCTTCGGGCATCGCCTCTGGCGGTGCCTTTACCGGGCCGGGCTCGCAACCCTCGAGCTCGAGATAGGCGTCGACGACTTCGCTGGCGGTGCCCTCTGCCACGATGCGACCCGACTCGAGTAGCAGGCCGCGGTCGCAGAACTCGCGGATCAGAGGATAGGCGTGGCTCACCAGGATGATCGTGTGCCCCTCAGCCTGGAGCTCGCGGAACCTCGCCTTGCAACGCTCTTTGAAAGCAGCGTCGCCAACCGCGAAGATCTCGTCGAGAACCAGAATGTGCCGCACCGCGCGGAAGGCGACCGCATAGGCCAGGCGGGCCGACATACCGCTCGAGAAGTGGCGCAGCGGCATGCGGGCAAAGCGATGTAGGCCAGCGAACTCGAGAACCTCGTCCAGCACTCCGCCGATCTCTGACAGGGTCAAACCCATGATTCCACCCAGCAGATACACGTTGTCGATGGCGTCGAGCTCCGGGTTCCAGCCGACTCCGAGCTCGAGAATCGGCGTGATTGCCTCTTCGCACACCACCCGCCCCTCGTCTGGCGCGTAAATACCCGAAATGATCTTCAGCAGGGTCGATTTGCCGCAGCCGTTGCGACCCATGATGCCGAGCGTTTCGCCGCGCTCGACTCTGAAGTCGACGCCATCGAGCACCGTCAGGGTCTCGCGTGGGCGTGGCCTGAACAGATTCAGGGCATGCGCCCGCAGCGTGTCCCGCCGAGTGGACGGGATGATGAACTTCTTCGACAGCCCGCGGACTTCGATCATCGCCATACCTCTGCCTCAGAGCTCCTGAATCGCGCGTTTCGAGTGGCGCCAGAAGAGCCATCCACCAACCGCGAGAATCACCGATGCCTCGAGAGCCAGGAGACCATGGGCGCGCGCCGACGGGATGGTACCCATCACGAGGACCTCACGCGAGAACTGGATGATGGGCGTCGGAAGCCACATGTAGAGAAGAATGTGAAAGCGCTCCGGCAGAATGTCGAGCGGAAAGATGATCGGTGCCACGAAGAAGCCGGCCTGCAGAACGACCTCCCAGACCTCGTTGAGGTCGCGATAGCGCAGAAAAAGCACACTGGCGCCGAGCGAGAAGCCACAGACGATCAGGACGTACATGGCGAGGTAGAAGAAGAACAACGCCACCTGGAGCAGTGACGGGATGAAACCGAAAGCCGCCAGGAAGCCGAAGATAACGACCGAGAACACGGCGAGCGTGATCAGCGGATTCGACATCGACGTGAGCACGATGACCCAGGTTGGGAACTTCGCCTTGGTCAGAAGAAAACTCTTCGAGTGCAGAGACCGCAAGCCCGATTTGGTCCCCTCGGCGAAGAAGTCCCACAGGAAGAGGCCGATGATGAGGTCGAACTTGTATCGCGGCTCGGAAGCGAAGATGTAGGAGAACACTCCCAGAAGCACCGCGAACATGAGGCTCGGTTTGAGCAGTGCCCACACGAAACCACCGATGGTTCCGTGGTAGCGGGTCTTGAAGTCGGTGCGAATGAGAGTCCAGATCAGCCCGCGCAGGTATCCGCGACGGTCGACCGGCATCTCTTCGGGCGTTGTGGCCGCAATCGTCATCAGCGCGCTGACCCTTCGTCAGGCCCCTCGGGTCGCTCGCTTCCGACGCGCGAACCGACTCTCAGAAAGCGCGTCCAGCGCCAGCTGCGCGACTGGCGGATCTCGGCCAGACGGGTTTCTGCAGCAACCGCTGCCGCCTGCAGCGAGTGGGAAACCTCTTGCGCCTCGCGCGCCTCGACCGCGAGTGACGCGAGACGTTGTTGGAGTACCGCGACTTCCCGGTCCCGTTCTGCAAGCGCGCGGCGAGCGGCGTCGCGATGCTGGTTGGCCGTATCGAGCTCCTGGTGGAGCCGCCCCGCCTCGCGTTGCGTCTCGTCGAGACGTTGGGCATAGCTCGCGACCTCCTGGTCACGCGACGCCAGCGCTGAGCGGGCATCTTCGAGAGCCCGATGGGCACCGTCGAGGTCGCGGTGGAGACCATCACGTTCCCTGGAAACGCTGTCGAGTGCGGCGTGGAGTCTCTCCGCCTCGCGTTGCGCCTCGTCGAGGCGCTGTGGGTAAGCTGACACTTCCTGGTCACGCACCGCCAGCTCTGCGCGCGCATCCTCGAGTGCCCGATTGACCCCGTCGAGCTCCTGGTGGAGAGCATCGCGCTCCTTGGAAACGCCGTCGAGCTCCGCCGGAAGTCGCTGGGCCTCGCGTTGCGCCTCGTCGAGGCGTTGTGTGGCGTCTCTGACCTCCTGGTCACGCACCGCCAGCTCTGCGCGCGCATCCTCGAGTGCCCGGTTGACCCCGTCGAGCTCCTGGTGGAGAGCATCGCGCTCCTTGGAAACGCTGTCGAGCTCCGCCGGAAGTCGCTGGGCCTCGCGTTGCGCCTCGTCGAGGCGTTGTGTGGCGTCTCTGACCTCCTGGTCACGCACCGCCAGCTCTGCGCGCGCATCCTCGAGTGCCCGATTGACCCCGTCGAGCTCCTGGTGGAGAGCATCGCGCTCTTTGGAAACGCTGTCGAGCTTCGCCGGAAGTCGCTGGGCCTCGCGTTGCGCCTCGTCGAGCCGTTGTGTGGCGTCTCTGACCTCCTGGTCACGCACCGCCAGCTTCGAGCGCGCATCTTCGAGGGCCCGATTGACACCGTCGAGCTCCTGGTGGAGAGCATCGCGCTCTTTGGAAACGCTGTCGAGCTCGTCGTGGAGTTGCTGGGCCTCGCGTTGCGCCTCGTCGAGGCGTTGATTGGCGTCAGCAACGTCCTGGTCACGCGACGCGATCTCTGAGCGTTCATCCTCGAGAGCGCTATTGGCACTGTCGAGCTGCTGGTGCAAAGCATCGAGTTCCTTCGCAAGACCCAAGAGCGCGGTGTTGTGCTTCGCCTCCAGAGTCTCCACAGCCGTATGGCTCTCGTCGAGCTGGCCATGCAGCTCTTCGAACTCTGCGTTGCGCTCTGCCAGCTCGGCGCGCACCGAAGCGAGGTCCTGCGCTGCTCGATCGAGCTCTGCATGCAGAGAGGCGTTCTCTTGATCGCGTTCTGCAAGCCGGGTGTGAAGTCTAGCTCTCTCGAGGTCGCGCTGGTGCAGACGCGCCCCCTCTTCGGAAAGCGCACGGTTGGCACGATCGAGGTCACGCTCGAGTTTGGCCAGAAGACGCGCGCCGCTGTCCGCTTCAGGTGGTTTGCGTTTGCCTATTCGCTGTCGGACCGCGTCGAGAATCAACTGCACGCGCACAGCTTCCGGGTCGAAAGTGGAGAGTTCCGCCGCTTCGCGCTGCCACTCGGTCCAGGCCTGATACTGGACATGCCACCCCTCGGCCTGCTCGCTCTTCGACAGCCGCGCTTTGCGTTCGCGCTCGATCTTGCGCTCCGCGTGTGCCCGCGATCGCACCGGATAGTGGCGAAGCAGAAAACGGATCGGAAAAACACGCCGCGACCGGAAGGTCGCTTCGTGACCACCGCTCGAGACCAGGTCGACGGTGTCGCCGAGAGGTCGTTTCCAGGCTTTGATCTGCAGCCGGTTGAAGGCCGGCGACACTTCGTAGTGGCGGTAGGCATCGCGCAGGTCCCGCGCACAACGAAAGCTCGGAGCCTCTCCCAGCCGTTCGGCGTTCTCCTCCGTCGGCCAGAAATCGAGGACCTCGAAGTCGATGGCGTTGTAGCCCGCCCCGTCGACGACTTCGATGGCTTGCCGCAGGCTGAGGTGACTCCAGGGACTCTCGCGCAACTCGTCGGCATCGTGAGAGATGAACCAATCGCCCTCTGTCTCGTTGGCGGTTGTTTCCTTCCACTCGAGGATGTCGCGCCAGGCGCGCCGGCCGTCCGTTGGAGGGCCCAACCGCTCTACTTCGAGCATCTGGCGATCGTCGACAGTCTCTTCCGCGATGGCCACCGTGTCGTCGGTACTGGCGTCGTCGAGCAGCCGCACAGCGATGTCCTGTTCGAAAAGATCACCGAGCGTCGCGCCAATGACGTCGGCTTCGTTGTACGCCGCAACCAACGCCATGATGCGTAGCTTTCGAGCCGGCGAGTTCACGAGGCCCCCGCCGCACGAACCAACGCTTCGTTGCGTGCAATGCAGTCCTCGACTCCGCGCGTCCGCGGGGCCAGCGAGCGCACCTCGTGGCAGAGCTCCAGCGCACCTGCCGGGTCGCGATCGAACTGCTCGCGTATGTAGGCCAGGCTCATTCGCGCCAGGACGTTGCCCTCGTCGGCAGCAAGCCCGAGGTCCAACCACTTCCTGGCCTCTTCCACTCGCCCGGCCATGAGCTCGAGTTTCGCCAGGTTGTTGTAAGTCCGCACATGACCAGGTTCGAGCTCGGCGACGGCCCGGAACCTTCGATAGGCACCGCGATAGTCCTCTGTTTCAGCCAGACAGATCCCCAGATTGATCTGGGCGTCCAGGTGTTCGGGATCGAGCTCGACGGCGCGCTGGTAGGCCGGAATCGCTTCTCGGACACGACCCTCTCGCTGGAGCGCGGTACCGAGCCCGAAGTGGGCCTCTGCAACGCCGCTGGCCTGTGCCACAGCGTTGCTCCACAAACTGACCGGGTTCTGCCACACCTGGTTACGCGCGCTGGCAAGAGCCGCGAGCACCAGCACCACGACCGTTCCGAGCGTCGCAACTGGCACCAGGCCAAGACCGCGACGTTTTCCGAGCTGGAACCGTGCCTCGGCCACCAGCGTCAGCAGTAGCCCGAGGCTTGCGAGGTAGACACGGTGTTCTGCCATCAGTTCTTTGAGCGGAATCACACTCGAGGACGGGGCGAGGCAGGCAGCGAACCAGACCACCCCGAGGAGCCACCAGGGGCGCGCGCGCCGAAAACGCCACGCGACCCACAGTGTGACACCGATCGCGAGTAGGCCGATGATGACCGAAGGATCGAGGAGCCTCGTTCGATCGTCGACCGCATGGACTACCGACTGGCCGCGGGGCCAGAGCAGGAGAGCGAAGTAGCGCCACACCACTCCTATCTGGGTGAGCACGTTGGTCGCCACCGAGCGCGGCAGGGTTCCCGCTTCCTGCAGGAGGAAGCCGCTCAGCCGTACGGCGCCGCCGGCCGCGGTCAACAAGAGAAGCGGCAGGTGGAGACGCAGCAGGCGCCGGCGCTCTCCGGCAGGAGCGATCAACAGTCGGTCCCAGGCTAGAGCGATGAGGGGAAACGCCGCCGCAGTTTCCTTAGAAGCCAGCGCCGCGATCCACGCCAACACCCAGCTCACACGCCAGGGCCAGATCGCACCGCCGCTGCTCCTGGCCCCCAGTGCATCCTGACGGAAGGACAAGAGCGCCACCAGAAAGAAGAAAGCCGCAACGCTTTCCGAGCGCCCGGTGACGTAGCTGACGCTCTCGCTCAAGAGCGGGTGCACTGCGAACACGGCGGCACCGAAGCACGCCAGGCCGGGCCCGACCCACCCTCGGCCACGCTCCGGTTGCTCGCTCTCCCGGCGCCCGATGTCGGCAAACAGCCCCATCAGAAGCCAGAACACCAACCCGGCGTTGGCCGCGTGCAAGACCAGATTGGTGGCGTGAAACGCGCCAGGATCTTTGCCACCGCGCAGAAAATCCGCCACGTAGGTCAGCGAAACCATCGGCCGGAAGCGGTCGAAGTGCAGGACCGCTTGCCAATCGAGGGGGCGCTGGAGCGAAGCGTTCTCGAGCACCGTTCGGTGGTCGTCGAAGGCAAAGGGATGATCCAGGGCCCCTCGATAGACGAGGAAGACCAGAACGACCGGGGCGCAAGCGAGCGCCCAGCGGAGGGGCCTTGTAGGCGAACGGGCCACTGAATCTCCTGATTCCGGGGGACAACGTCCGAGGCAAAAGCCTCGGCGGGGGGACGAACCCGCACCACCGCAGATTCCTCAAAAAGGCTAACATAACGAGTGTATCGAGGGAGTCGTCTCTCTCGATTCGTGCCTCTCCTTCTTCTTCTTGTGTTCTATGACCATTCTTGCGGACAGCGGCCGGGCGCCCGAGCGCCCGCCAACCACGACAGGGCGGCCTTCTGCCAGGCCGTCGCTGCGCATCCTGCACGTCACGCCCTACTACGCCGATGCCTGGGCCTACGGAGGCATTCCGCGCGTCTGCACCGCTCTGGCGCGCGCTCAAGATGCCCTCGGTCATCAGGTGACCGTTTGCACCACCGACGCACGGGATGCCCACGGCCGCTTGCTCCACCGTGGTCACCGGAGCGCAGCCAACGAGCCCGAGCAGCAGGTCTTCCGCAACGCCTCGAACCGGATCGCCTGGCGACTGCAGTTTTTTACCCCAACTGGCATGCGGCGCTATCTGCGACGCGCCGCCGGCGACTTCGACGTCGCGCACGTCCACGGCTACCACCACCTGCCCAGCGTCTGGGCGGAGGCTGCGTCGCGGCGCGCCGACCTGCCCTGGGTTCTACAGCCCAACGGAACCGCACCGCGCATCGAGCAGAGACAGTCTCTCAAGTGGCTGTTCGACAAGACCCTCGGTCGACGGGTGCTCGGTGCCGCCCATCGGGTGATCGCGGTCAGCGATACGGAGCGCGTGCAGCTCGAGATGATGGGCGTCGCCCCGGGTCGCATTCGGGTGATTCCGAACCCGGTCGAGGTCGACGCCTTCTCGAACCTCCCGGCCACCGGCACCCTGCGCAAGAACATCGGCCTCGGGCGGGCCCCGATCGTCGCCTACCTCGGCCGACTGTCGCCGCGCAAACGGCTCGACGTCCTGCTCGAAGCCTTCGCGTGCCTCAACGACCGGGAGGCCGAAGCCCCACATCTCGTTCTGGCGGGAGCGGACCAGGGGGTGGCACACGAGCTCGAGCGGCGTGCGGAGGCGCTCGGGGTTGGCAACCGCATGCATCTCCTCGGGGTGTTGGCCGACGACCAGCGCCTGCCCTTGCTTGTCGATGCCGATGTTGTGGTCTACGCAACCAGCCAGGAGATCTTCGGCCTCGTTCCGATGGAGGCCTTGCTCGCTTCGACTCCAGTGATTGTTGGCGACGACAGCGGCTGCGGTGAGTGGTTGTCTGAGCTCGGGGGTCGTGAGATCGGCGCCCGCCTGGTCCCGACCGCGGCAGGCGACCGGCAGGTCGAGATCGCCGCCCTCAATGAAGCGCTCGAGTCCGTGCTCGTCGACCCGCAGCTGGAGGCCTCCCGGGCCCGCCGCGGAGGAGCCCTGGTGCGCGATCGCTTCGCCCCCGACGGTGTCGCGCAGCAACTGATCGACTGCTACGAAGATCTGGTCTCCGATCGCGCCTCACAAGGCGACTCCGGCGCTCCATCGAAACCGAGACTGGTGCGATGACGGAGTGGCACACGCCAGAGGCACCTCTCGAATCAGGTGGGGTCTCGGTCATTGTGCCCGTCCACAACGGTGCGCGGACGTTGAAACCCGTCCTTTTGGCCCTCCGCCGCCTGAAGAGTTCGTTCCCCGAGGTCCCGGTTGAGTTCTTGCTCGTCGACGACCACAGCACCGACACGTCGCCGCAGCTCCTTTCTGAGTTCGAAGACACGGTGAAATGCACACGAATCATCAGCGCCTCTGAAGGAACCCTGAACGCTCACGGCGCCGCGGCGGCGATGAACCGCGCCATCGAAGAAGCGCGCTTTGACCTGATCGCGCAGTTCGACCAGGACGTCGTACCAGCGGCCGATTGGCTCGAGAAGATGATCCAGGCCTTTGCCGCAGTCACCGGCCAGCGGCCCCTTGCAGCGCTACAAGCCAATTTCAGAGTCGACCAGCGTGCGCCGCTCCTGGCAAGGGTCAACGACCTCGACCTCGACTTGAGATACCAACGACGTGGAGGGAAGTCTCCGGAATGCCTTGCAGAAGGAGTCACCGCCGCCGAGCAGGTCTGTACCGGCAACACCCTCTACTGGCGCCCGGCTCTGGTCGCCGTTGGCCTGTTCGATGAGTCGCTCGGCTACGGCTACGACAACGACCTCAGCTATCGCCTGGCCGCAGCGGGCTGGAGTCTCGGTTTCGCCCCCGGCGTCTCCTCCCAGCACCTCGACCGCGAGCACCTCGGGCCCTGGGTGAGGCGCCAGTACGGATTGGGCTACGGCCGGCTAGATCTCATCGCCAGGCATCCCTACAAGGGCGGCGGCGACGACGTCTCAGGACTGGGGATGATTCTGCACGCGGTCGGCGGCACCGTTCTGTTGATGTCGATGGCGCTGGCGGCAGGCGCTCTGCTGGCGGGATGGGGGACGCTGGCGCGCCTGGCTATCGCCGTCGCAACCGCGGTGCTTGGCCTACTGTCGCTCGAGCGCCTGCTCGCGAGCCTCGCCAGCCTTCGGAGCCATCGCGACCTGGCCGCGCTTTGGTTTGCACCGCTTCACCTGCTGCGAGATCTGTCGTGGGGAGCCGCCACCTTGACCTGGATGGCGCGCCGAGTTCTCCGGCGCCCGCCCCGCTCGACCGACAGCATGCCGCAGCGACCAGGCAACGCTTCAGAGCCGCGCACGCTAGCCGAGGGCCCGGCACCATGACTCACCCACTCTTTGTGCTACCGGCTCACAACGAGCACGACTGCCTGGAACAGGTTCTCGAGGAGCTCCACGAGCTCGTTGATCGTTCCTACCCGGGTTCAGAAATCCTGGTGGTCGACGACGGTTCAACCGACCAGACCGAGCAGCTGATGCCGGTACTGGCAGCCCGCCTGGGCGTGCGCTGGGTGAGGCTCCCCGAACGTCTGGGGATTGGCGCCGCAACCATCGCCGGGTTGCGCTTTGCGCAGGAACACCAGCTCTCACCCGTCGTGCGTCTCGATGCCGACGGACAGCATGACCCAGCCTATGTCCGACCGTTGCTCGAAGCCCTGGAAGAGTGCGACGCCGCGTCAGGCTCGCGCTTCCTCTGCCACCTGACCTCTGGACCGATCAAGCAGGGTGCCCGGCGCTTCTCGCAGTACGTTCTGGCTACCGTCCTCACGCGCTTGACAGGTCGTCGCATCACCGATCCCACTTCGGGCTTCTGGGCCTTTGGCCGTCGCGCCATTGCTCTCCTCGCCCACGAGCACCCCAGTGGTTATCCAGAACCGGAGCTCCATCTCCTCCTCCACCGCACTGGGATGCACACCTGCGAGGTCGCCGTACGGATGCGCGACCGCATTGCCGGCCAGAGCACGCTCGGACTGCGCGCGGGAGTTCCCTTCGCGGCCCGTGTGCTGCTGGCGGCATTCATCGTTCCCTTGCGGCGCTTCAAGCCTGCGGGTGAACTGTCAGCCGGCGAGCAAGCGCCGGCCCTCGAGCCGACGGTTTCCGAGGCCGCCCTGGGCGCAGCCTCGAAGGTCAGCAGCCGATGACTGCCAACGTCCAGCTCCTCGCCATCGTCGTCAGCGTCCTCTTGATGGTCCTGGTTCTCGAGCTCGTGCGGCGACGCGTCCTGAGCGAGGAGTTCTCCTTCATCTGGATCGTCGGCGCGGCCGTTTTGATCGTTGCCTCCGCCTGGCGCGACAGCCTGCACCTTCTCGCCGCCGCTCTTGGCATCCACTATCCACCGGCGGTGTTGCTGCTGCTCCTTACGCTCTTCGTTTTCGTCGGCCTGCTCTACTTCTCAGCCGTCGCCTCGACCCAGCGCCGCCACATCGAGCGCCTGATGGTCGAAGCCGCTCTCCAGGAAGAACGGCTGCGGGTTCTCGAAGACGAAAGAGTGCCGCTCGAGTGACCGGGATTTCGCCCGAACGATGAAGTCGCTCAGACGCTAGCGCTCCAACTCATCAGTCGGTCCATCGCACGGAGGAAAACGCAACACCAAGGTGGCGTCGATCGGTGGAATCAGACATTGCCGAGGGGATGAGGATGCCTGGAACCTCCAGAAGGAACTCAACGGGCCCCCCGGCATCGAGCACCGGGAGAACGGCGGGTGCAATCTCGACTTCCTGCTCGACGAATTGCCCCGCGCTGACCTCTACGGTCGCGGCTTTCAACCCGTTGGCCCATACGATCACTCCACCGTCGCGCGCCGCGCGCCAGCGAATGACCAGGGTTCGCGCCGCCCGGGGCCGAGCGAGGAAGAACGTGCCGTAGCCAGAGCTCCAGCGGAATTCGATCGTCTCCTCATCCTGCTGCTCTCGTTCCGGACCATGCCAACCGAGTCCGAGGGCGCCGTCTTCGAGACGACCTCCGTCGCCGCCGGTAGCGATCTCTAGAGATGAATGGATGTGCGCAGGATCGATGGTGGCGGCATAGCCCTCCCGGTACTGCGGCACCGGCACTGGAATGACCGGGGCAGCCTTGCCCTCACTCAACAACCTCGTCGCTTCGATCGGCGCCCCGGGAGGCGCCCGCAGAGCCCCGCGCCGTCGGCTGAGGGTTGCCAGAAGCCGCACCAGGTTCCACGCCCAGGCGCCGAGGCGGTGCCGAAGGGCACTCCACCGGCGCGCCCGCAGCGCGCCGAGCACCGCGGTGCCCTCAAAGCGTAGGAGCGTGGGCGCAGCCTGCAGTAGCCATACGGACGGCATCGCCTTCAACAACGTCATCAGCCGATTGCGGTGATCGAGACCTTCGGAGAAGCTCTCCGGCCGGCCGGAGGCAAACGTGAAATGAAACGCCTCGGCTCCTGGCTCGTAGGTCACCTCCCAGCCGGCTCGCCGCAGGCGCAGCGACAGGTCGAGGTCTTCGTAGTAGAGAAAGTAGCGCTCGTCGAAGCCACCGATCTGGTCCCAGGCCTGCCGGCGCACGAGCAGTGCGCAGCCAGAGCCGCCGATCACCGGGCCGGGCGTATCCCACTGGCCCCGGTCGAGCTCGAGGTAGCCACGATCCCAGCCGTAGCCGACCTGGTTCATGCACAGACCCGCGCTGTTGAGAATCTCGGGCTGCCACCCCATGCGGGTCTTGGGAACCACGGCGCCACAGTGCGGGTTCTCGCTGAGCACCGCCTGGAGGCGTTCGAGCGCTTCGGGCGCCAGCGTCGCATCGGGGTTGAGCAGCAGAATGTCGAGGGTTCGGTCCGTGACACTTCGCACACCGCGATGGTTGCCTACCGCAAACCCCGGGTTGTCCAGGAAGCCGAGCACCGCGACTTCCGGGTAGAGCCTGCGAACGAGGTCGGTCGTACCATCGGTCGAGCCCTGGTCGACGACGACGATGCGCTCCGGAACACGCGTTCCCGAGGCTAGAGAGTCGAGCGTCTGGGCGATCGAGTCGCGATGGTTGCGCGTCACGACGACGGCGAGCACTCCGCGGTCTGCCCGATCCCCTGCGGACTCTCGGGGTGGCGAATCGACCTGGTCAGCCGACGCGCCGTCACCTTGCCGCCTATCGCACTGGCGCAGGTAGAACCGCTCGGCGCGATCGACCGTTCGTTCCCAGCGCCACTTGGAATCCACGTGCTGGCGGCCCGCCTCACCCATCGCCCGCGCGACCTCGGGAGACTCGATGAGCTCGGTGAGAACCGCCGCGAGCTCGCCCTCGCCGTCCTGCCGATCCGGCCCACACGCAGTCTCATGATCCTCTGCTTGGCCCGGATCGATCAGGCGACCGTCCACGCCGTCACGAACCAGGCTTGCCTGGGGGCCGGTGCGGGCGGCGACCACTGGCGTTCCAACCGCCCAGGCCTCGAGCAGCACCAGGCCGAACGAGTCAACGCGCGACGGCTGCACCAACACATCCGCCGCTTCGAGCCACTGCCACTTCTCCTGCTCTACCACGTCGCGTTTCACCACCAGACGATCCCTACGGTCAGCCGGAAGGCGTACTCTCACTTCGGCAAGCAGGTCTTCGAACTCGCCGTCGGAGTAGACCGTCGACCCTCCGACAAACGCAAAGGTCACCGCACCCCGCGAGATCACCCGTTCGGCGGCACGCACCACAGCCGGGATGCCCTTCGCCTTCTCGAGCCTTCCAAGAAAGAGCACCACCGCCTCGTCCGCTGGGATGCCGAGCTCACGCCGAGCCGCGGCAGGGCCAACCAGTGATTCCGGGTCGGGCACCTCAACCCCCCCACCCAAGACAACCGACTCGGTCGACACGCCGAGCGCCCGCAGCAGGCTCGACTCGTAGGCAGTGAGGGTGAACAACCCATCGGCCTGGTCCAGCAGCGCCCAGGCCGACGGGTTGTCCATCAGCCAGGGATCTTCCGAATGCAGGCACGGCATGGCAATCCATGGCACACCCAGGCGACGTGCCACCCGCTCTGCCACCCAGAGATGCAGGAACGGCAAGGTACCGGCCACGATCAGGTCGGGTTGAATCGTTTCGATGGTGCGCGCCGCGCCACGCAACCACGGTCCCGCCCAGGCCGCCTTGACCCGCCCGTAGCCCGGCAGTCGACGACGCCACCATCCCACCGCCAGCGCATCGCGCACCTTTCGAACCGGCGCCGGCCAACGTCGATAGGCCAGCCGGTGCACCTTGACGCCTTCGATCTCCGTTGTCTCTCTGGGCAAAGGTGCCCGAGCACCGTAGGCGAAGTCTTCGGGTGATGTGGCGTTCGAACACACGACGTGTACCTCATGGCCGCGACGCACCAACTCCTCGGACAGGCGCTTCATGATCAGTTCGCTACCGCCAATGGCCGGCGAGTAGTCGTGGATCAAGTGAACGATGCGCATTCTGCTGATCGGCTAGAAGCCCCGCCGAACCTACGACGTTTCGATTCCGCCAGACCGCCCGGCATCGAAGTCTTCGATGCCAGCACGAACTGCCTCGGCCATCTCGCGCCGTCTGACACCGCCGGCTAGAAACGCATGCGCACGGTTGAGCGCGACGATCGACCAACGCCTGAAGAGTGGCAGCCGCCGGCCTCCGGCGTGCTTCTTCGCCAGAAGCAGATGGTTACGGGCCGCGTATCGAAAACGCAACGGATCGTTCGCCGGCAACGAAACGCTGCCCTGGTGGAGAGCGTGGGCGTCGCCGACGGTCACCGTCGACCAGCCGTTCTTTCTCGCCCGCAGGCAGAACTCGAGGTCTTCGAACGAGAAGAAGAACTCCTCGTCGAGCAGACCGGCGCTCTCGAAGACCTCGGCGCGAACCAATAGAGCACACCCGGCCGCCCCATCAACGATACGCAAGCCGAAGGAGGGAAGCCTGGCGGCTGGCGTTCCGTAGTCGAGGTGGCGCATTCTGCCGAGCACCGGCCCGTAGCCGAGACCGGTCGAGATCACCATTCGCGGGTCGCTGCGCGAACGCAAGACCGGTGCTGCGATTCCCGGTTGCAGCGCCTGGTCTCCCGGTCTCGGGAAGAGCGCCTCACGCAGAGCCACAATCGCTCGTGGCTCGATGACCAGATCGGGGTTGACCAGCAGAACCGAATCGGCGCCTTCATCGAGCGCGCGTCGGATACCGACGTTGCAGCCGCCCGAGAAGCCCAGATTGTCGTCGTTGACCACCAGCTCGACCGCAGGGCGCCGCCTCGTGGTCGCTGACAAGAGGGGCCCAAGGCGCCTCTCGAGCTGCTCGAGGGAAGCCTCCTCCGAGTGGTTTTCGACCACTACGATGCGCTCGAGCGGTGAATCCTCGCGCGCCAGCGCCCGCACCGCCATGACAGTCTCGTCTGGTGTTCGGTAGTTGAGAACGACCGCCGCCGTCCCGCCGGCCGCAGGTTCCTCCGCCGGCTCTCTGGACCCGGCCTTGCACACTCCCGCGTAGCGCACCTGCCAGTCTCGCGCATCATCGGCGATCGTTTTGACCGCCGGCACCCCGGCGCGTAGCTGTTCCAGGAGGCGCGGCTCGTTCACCAGGCGCTCGAGCTGATCGGCGAGCTCGAGAGCGGAGAACGCGTCATACAGGAGCCCGCCGACCTCGTGCTCGACAAGACCCGGGATGCCTCCCATGTCGGCACCCACGACCGGCACTCCCGCCATGAAAGCCTCATGAATGACCAGCGGCGAGTTCTCGGGCCACAGCGAAGCCACGACCAGGACATCGAACGAGCTGTAGACCTCGCGCACCCTCGAACCGTCGAAACCTCCGCGCAGGTTGCCGGGTAGCCCCTCGCCTTCGCTTCGCAGTCGCGCTGTGTAGTCGGGGAAGGTCTCGAAAGCACCCCAGATGTGGGCCTCGAACGCCTCGGGACCGACACGCTCGGCCAACAGACCAAGCGCCTCGAGCAGGATATGGGCACCTTTGTGCCACACCAGAGTCCCCACGAAGCCGATGCGCAGGCGGCCTTCTTCGCTCTTGTTTCGCTCCCGCGCCAGCTCTCCGGGAAGTCCTTCGAAGGGTTCGGTGACGAAACCGTAGTCAGCGACCTCGAGTCGATCGTCGGGCATTCCGAGCGCCCGGTACTCGTCGCCGAGCGCTTCTGAAGGCGCCACCCAGAGATCGACCGCAGAGAGGACCTCCTGCGCGGCTTCGAATCGTTTGCGCATCGCACCGGTCGAAATCCGTGGACCGCCCGGGACTCTCGACGCCAGGCGCGAACCCACCGCCGCTGCCGCACGCATGCGTCGGCGCACCGGCCCCGGCTGTGACGCCTGACGCGCCCCCGGTAAACCCAACGATCCGTAGACCAGACGCCCGTGGAAATTGTGTTCCATAAAGCAACGACGGCAACGTTCGACGTCGATCTCGCGACAGATGTGAAGCTCGGCCTGATGGACCCGCTGGCCTCCCGACGGGCAGAAGAGGGTGTAGTCGTGCAGCGTCGCCACCGTCGCTATGCCACGGCGGCGGCAGATCTCTGGCAACTCGAACGACAGGTTCAACATGTTGTGAATGTGCACGACGTCGGGTGCGAGAGCCTCGAGCACGTTCTCGAACTGCTCGGCGACGAGCGGCGAGCGCCAGGTCTCCTCGAAGTCAGAGAAGACCCAGTTGTTGATCAGCTCGACCACCGGCAGGTCGCGCCACGTCCGCCACACCAGGGTGCCGTGGTCACGCCCCAGATCGTAGTCCGTCGCCATGAGCCAGACGTCCTCTCCACTCGCAAGCAGGGCCTGACAGAGCTCGTCAGCATAGATCTCGGACCCGGCGCGGTGCCTGGGCAGAAAGTCGTGGATGACGTGGAGGACGCGCATTGCAGGATGGCTGGCGGAGGTAGGACCAAGAACGGCCCGAGGGTGGGCAAGGCTGGAGGGGCGTGGTAGCGACGGCGCGCTACCGTGGGGTCGCTAGCCTGCCATGAAGCTGGCGCTACGTCGAGTTCGCCCTACACCCGGGTGTCGGACCTCACCCGGGTCGCAAGGGGCTCTTAGTCCGGACGGAACCCACTCGAGCCAGCCGCGAGTCGCTCCGCGAGGTTCCCCGGAATCCGCTCTTCACGTGCCCTTTCCCGCAGGCGCTGCCAGGAGAAGCTCTCGATGAGCTCGCCCAGCCGAACCGGAAGCGGCTCGTCGCGCAAGCCGAGACCGTAGGCGAGGAACCCCACGACGGACGACGCACGGACTCCGGCGGCGCGCAGCGAGTCGAGCGTCAGCGACGCGTCGCGCTTCGAAAGCTTCTCGCCCTCTTCTGAAAGCAAGAGCGGCACATGTCCGAAGCGCGGAGGCCGAGCGCCGAGCGCTTCGAACAACTGAACCTGGCGCGCCGTTGAGCTCACCAGATCCTGCCCGCGCACGACTTCGGTGATCTGCATCTCGATGTCGTCGACAACCACCGCCAGTTGATAGGCCCAGAGCCCGTCCCGCCGACGCAGGACGAAGTCCCCCACCGCCTGGTCAACCCGTTCTTCCTGCGGCCCGAGAAAGAGATCGTCGTAGACCACCTTGCGATCGTCGACTCGAAAACGCACCGAGGCCGCGGGATCATCCCCTGCCAGCAGTTCTTCGAGCCAGCGCTCGCGCAGCGATTGCGGCCTGAGTGATCGCGGATAGGCCTGGGCTTCGGGACCATGGGGAGCGCTGGCGATTCCCCGCAGTTCGCGACGCGTGAGCGTACAGGGGAATAGGCGTCGATCGTGATTGAGGCGCGCCAGCGCTTCGAGGTAGTACGCGTCGCGGCGCGACTGCTCGTAGGGTGCGAAGGCGCCGCCCGCCGGGTTGCCCTCGATTGCCGCAACCGCGGGGCCTTCATCCCAATCGAGGCCCAGCCAGGAGAGGTCCCGCGCCTGCTCCTCTGCCCGGCCAGGAACGACACGCGGACCGTCGAGGTCTTCGACCCGCCAGACGAAGACTCCGCCCTGGCTACGCACCGAAAGCCACGCCACCAGGGCGGTGCGGGCGTTTCCGAGATGAATCTGGCCCGTCGGAGACGGCGCGTTGCGGCCCCTCTTCAGGCCCAGAACACTTCCAGCAGGAAACGAATCCGTGAAACCGCCTGGACGTTGCCGGCACGACGCCGGCGGCGACGCGAGTAGCACAGGCTCCCCCACCGTCCGGCCCGGCGTGGACGAGCACCGTCGAAGTCGAGCGGCTGCGACAGGCGCGACAGGCGACCGCGAGCAGGCGTCGGCCCGTAGACGTGACGTGCCTGATGTTCGCTCTCGCGTTCGCCCGAGCGCTGCTCGCGGAGAGGATCGAGCCGCCGAGCGATCGCACGTCTCGGGGGCAGCGCGCGCGAGCGTGGGCAGGTTGCCTCTGAAGCAAGAGTGCGGGCGCGATTCTCGCGCTGTGTGTAGACGGACCTGTGGCTCGTACGCCGATGGGGCATGAATGCCTCCCTGGCGACCGCCGGTCTCCCGTCGGACAGCTGTGCGCTGTTCGCGAGAGCCTTTGGGTACGGAACCTCCGTCGCGAATCGTACGGGTCGAGGAGGGTCACGCTCTACCCGTGCGACTGCTGGCCTCGTTTGCTTGCTGTCAACGAGACCGGTGGATCGCTATGTTCTGAAGAGATCTTGGGGTGTCTTGGCGGGTTTGTCTTTGATGCTGGTCTGGAGATGACCTGGTCGTTTCGCGCGCCGCCCTCTCGAGACACGCTGGGCCACGGGGGCAGCGGTCGAGGGACCGGCAGGATGCGAACCACCAGGAAACGACGGACGCCGACTCGAAAGGTGATGCTGGGCGAGCAAGAACAAGGAAAGACGAACCGAGAAGGGGTCGGCCCGATCTGGAGAAGTTGGCTAACAATAGCGGAGTTGACTCCGCTCTGCACCTCTGGAGCAGAAAAGGTCGATCGACCGTACCGACCTCTCGCTCCAATCCGCGGCTCAGAAGACCGCGGGAAAGTCAGACGGGGCACCCTCACGCATCAGGGCGTAGACCTCTTCGATCACAGAGTCGGCGCTGGGCTTCGAGAAATAGTCGCCGTCTGAGCCGTAGGCAGGACGATGCTCCTGCCCCGAGATGGTGCGCGGCTCGGCATCGAGATGCCAGAAGGCGCCACCCTTTTCGAGAACCTGGTGCGTCATGTAGGCGGTCGTTCCACCGGGGACGTCTTCGTCGACGAAAACCACCCGACCTGTGCGTTCGACGGCGGCAGCGATACGCCCATGAACATCGAAAGGCAACAGAGTCTGCACGTCGATCACTTCGCATTCGACCCCCAGACCCGCGAGTGCCTCCGCCGCCTCGAGGCATATCTCGACGCAGGCTCCGTAGGTCACGATGGTGACATCGCTTCCCTCGCGCAGGGTCTCAGGAACACCGAGGGCGACGGTGAAGTCGCTCAGGTTCTCGGGAACGGGCAGCTTCTTGCGGTAGCCGTTGAGCACTTCGACGACTAGAGCCGGATCTTCGGCCGCCAGTAGTGTGTTGTACATGCCAGCGGCCTGCACGGCGTCGCGGGGCACACAGACTCGCAAGCCGCGGCACAGGTGAACGATTGCTGCCATTGGCGAGCCCGAATGCCAGATGCCTTCGAGACGATGGCCACGGGTCCTGATGATCACCGGGGCACGCTGGCCGCCACGGGTACGCCAGTGGAGGGTCGAAAGCTCGTCCGACATGAGCTGAATGGCATACAGGATGTAGTCGAGATACTGGATCTCGCAAATCGGTCGCAAACCGCGCAACGACATGCCGATCGCCTGGCCGAGGATGGTGGCTTCGCGAATGCCGGTGTCGGTGACCCGGTGCAGGCCGTACTTGGCCTGCAGGTTCTGGAAGCCCTGGTTGACGTCACCCAGGCGGCCCACATCCTCGCCCATCGCAAAGAGGTGTGGCATGCGCTCGAGGGCCGCGTCGAAGCAGTTGTTGAAGATCTCGAAACCGGCCAGCATTCGGGGCTTGCCATTCTCGTCGTCTTGATAGGTGGGTGCGATCACGGGGACCTCGAGCGCACTCCCGGAGCCGTCAAGGTAGAGCGCCGAGGAGTAGCGCTCTCGACCGTCGTCCTGCTCAGCCTTGCGCCAGGCCAGCAGCCGGTCGCGCGCTGCGCCCCGGTGATCGCGGGTGGCAATGAGCACCTCCGTGGCTGCAGCCAGCATGTCGCGGCGAATGGCGTAGCGCTTGCGCCCGAGCGACTTCAGCACCGGCGCGATGGCGTTCTCGAGACCGCTCTCGGACGAAACGGCTACCGCCAGGGCCTCGAACTCCTTCTGCATCTGCTCGAGTGGCGCGCGATAGGCAGCGCGGGCGTTGTCTCTGGCGGTCTCGACGAACCGTTCTTCTTCGAGCACGATGGCGTCGAGCTCCTCGGAGGTGGCGAGACCTTCACGCTCGATCCACTGGCGCATCTTGCGCAAGCAGTCCCAGCGCTCTTCCCACTCCAGGCGCTCAGCGGGTTTGTAGCGTTCGTGACTCCCGGAGGTGGAGTGGCCAAGCGGCTGGGTGAGCTCGGTGACATGCAAAACGACCGGGACCTGGTCTTTGCGCATGTTCTGGGAGGTGCGCAGGTAGACCTCGCACAGCCGGGCGTAGTCCCACCCGGGCACGGTGTGCAAATCGAAGCCCGGGCGCCCACCAACGCGACGGCGGAAGCCCTGCAGAACGGCCGAGACCGAACCTTTGGTCATCTGGAACTGGTTGGGCACCGAGATGCCGTAGCCGTCATCCCAGATCGAGACCAGGGCCGGCGCCTGGAGGACACCGATCGCATTGATCGACTCCCAGAACAAGCCTTCGGCACAGCTGGCGTTGCCAATCGTTCCGAAGGCGATCTCCGAACCGTCATCAGAGAAGCCTGGCACTGCGTCAGCGAGGCCATCGACTTCACGATAGAGCTTCGACGCCAGCGCGAGACCGACGAGCTTCGGCATCTGTGAAGCGGTTGGCGACAGGTCGGCGGCCGAGTTGTACTCGTCGATCGAATTCTTCCACTGGCCGTCGGCATCGATGAGTCGCGACGCGAAGTGACCGTTCATCGAGCGGCCGGCGAAGAAGGGCTCGTGACGAGGATCGGCGTGCGCGTAGAGCTGGGCGAAGAACTGTTCAGCGCTGAGTACGCCGAGCGCCATCATCAGGGTCTGGTCGCGGTAGTAGCCACAGCGGTAGTCGCCGCGCTCGAAGGCATAGGCCATCGCGAGCTGGGCGACTTCTTTGCCGGCGCCGAAGATGCCGAATTTTGCTTTGCCGCTCAGGACTTCTTTGCGGCCGAGCACCGAGACGTGGCGGCTGCGCATACCGATTCTGAAGTCGCGGAGCACGGCTTCGCGGCTGAATTCGATACTGCCTGTCTTGAACGGTGAGGAGATGACGGTCGTCATGGTGGGTCGGTCATTCTAGCGCCTTCGTGCGTAACCAACGTGCGCCGGGACTTTGGTCGATCGACCAACTTCTCCGTGAGCCGTTACCGGCTGGATGCGGAGGGGCTCGCTCACCGTCCGTTCGGCTCCTGGATTGGGTACTGGTGACGGGGTTGGAGGATGTTTGGGCAATGCCCTCCTGCACCACCGCGATACCAGGCACTGAGCAAGAGCCAAGCGGAGGGAGAGCCGTGGACTCTGTTGGGGGTTCGCGCGTTGGCGACTTTGTGAAATAGTTCACAAGCGTTGACCGAGCCATTCTGGAGAACGCCTCCGGAGAGCCTTGTTCTGAGAGCCTCGAGGCTTACTCTTGTTGCCCCTCCAGGCCAGTTGCCGTTGGGCAATTGCCATTGGGAAAGCCGCACGCTCGCGATTCGCTCCGACCTATACCCCTCCTGCCCAGTGATGACCGTCTCGGATGGCTGACGCGGCACCATGGCACCCGACCATGGCACGCGCGGGCGCGACCTGAACCTCTCTCTACCTCGTTGCTTCTAAGGAACCCAGCATGGCCTTGCACATGATCCGCCGCGGACTCGACTTGCCCATTAAAGGCGGGCCCGAGCAGCGTATTGAGGAGGCGTCTCACCCTGGCTCTGTCGCTGTTCTCGGAGATGACTATCCGGGCATGAAGCCGACGATGCACGTGCAGCCCGGAGATGGCGTGCGCATCGGACAGCTCTTGTTCGAAGACAAGAAGAATGAGGGAGTACGGTTCACTTCGCCCGGCACCGGTGTGGTGAAGGCGGTGAATCGTGGAGCGAAGCGGCGCTTTGAGTCGGTGGTGATCCAGCTCGACCCGAGCGACCGCGGGGCGGACTCGGTGTCGTTTTCGGCCTACCGGGACAGCCACCCTTCGGGGCAGTCGCGCGACGAGGTGCGTGAGCTCTTGATCGAGTCGGGTGAGTGGGTGGCGCTGCGCGCCAGGCCGTTCGGGAGAGTCGCGGTGCCGACGACGGTTCCAAAGTCGGTTTTCGTCAACGCGATGGACACCGATCCGCTGGGTCCAGACGTCGATCTGATTCTTGCTGGGCGCGAGTCGGACTTCGAGCGCGGTTTGTGGGCGCTTTCGAAATTGACCGATGGCACGGTCTATGTCTGCCGTCACCAGGACGGGGCGGCTACGCCTCCGGATGGCGGTCCGTTCAAGGTCGAAGAGTTCATTGGCAAGCATCCGGCCGGGCTTTCGGGTACTCACATCCACACCCTCGATCCCGTCGACCGCAACAAGCTGGTTTGGTGGACGTCGCTTCAGGATGTGCTGGCAATTGGGCATCTGTTCCGCACCGGCAGTCTCGACGTGTCGCGGGTGGTGTCGCTGGCCGGGCCCGGGGCCCGCAACCCGCGGCTTCTCCGAACTCGGCGGGGAGCATCCACCGATCGCTTGACCTCCGGTGAGACCAGGAACCCTGACGCGGAGCAGCGGGTCATTTCGGGCTCGGTGCTTTCTGGGCGCATGGCCATGGGCGACGTGCACGGCTACCTGGGGCGCTACGACCAGCAAATCGCCATCCTCGAAGAAGACCGCGAGCGCAAGTTGTTCGGCTGGATGGGGCCGGGGTTCGACAAGTTCTCGGTCAAGAACCTGTTCGTCTCGAAGCTCTTGATGGGCCACAAGTTCAACATGACGACGTCGACTCACGGCTCGCCACGCGCCATCGTCCCGATTGGCATGTACGAGAAAGTCATGCCGCTCGACATCATGCCGACCTTCCTTCTGCGTTCGCTGGTGGTGCAGGACATCGAGCGGCTCGAAGAGCTCGGCGTGCTCGAGCTCATCGAAGAAGACCTGGCGCTCTGCACTTTCGTGTGCCCGGGCAAGATCGACTACGGAACCCACCTGCGCAACGCGCTTTCTACGATCGAAAGAGAAGGGTGACCTGAGCACATGAAACTGCTTAGACGATTCCTCGACAAGCAAGGCGAGATGTTCGAGGAGGGTGGCCGGTTCGAGAAGTTCCACGCCCTCTACGAAGCTCCCGACACCATCCTGTACACCCCGGGCGAGGTCACCCGCGGGGCGTCCCACGTGCGCGATGCAGCCGACCTCAAGCGCATCATGGTGACGGTGGCGGTAGCGCTCATCCCCGCGATCCTGATGGCGATGTACAACACCGGCCTGCAGGCCCACCTGGCGATTCAGTCGGGCGCCCTGGCCCTCGACACCTGGCAGACGACTGCCATGCAGTGGCTCGGTCTCGACGCCTGGGTGATCTCGGGCTCCGGAGCGGACCCGTGGAACCTGCTCGCCTGTTTCGTCCACGGAGCGCTCTACTACCTGCCAATCCTGATCGTCACGTTTGCGATCGGTGGCAATGTCGAGGTGCTGTTCTCCATCGTACGCAAGCACGAAATCAACGAGGGCTTTCTGGTCACCGGGCTGCTCTACCCGCTCACCCTGCCGCCAACCATTCCGCTCTGGCAGGTGGCAATTGGCATCATCTTCGGCGTCCTCGTTGGCAAGGAGATCTTCGGCGGCACGGGGATGAACGTGCTCAACCCGGCGCTCACCGCGCGTGTGTTCTTGTTCTTCGCCTATCCCGGGTACATCTCTGGCGACTCGGTGTGGATCGCAGCGCAGAAGGCCCCCGATGCCTTCACCGGGGCAACGCTTCTGGCGCAGGGCTTCGAAGGCGGCATGCAGCAGGTCACCGCCACTGCCGGCTTCTGGCAGTCTTTCCTGGGCTTCATACCGGGTTCGATGGGAGAAACCTCCACCCTGGCCTGCATCCTGGGTGGTGCCTTGCTCCTCATCACCGGAGTTGCCTCCTGGCGCATCATCGCTGGAGCGACGATCGGCACGGTGGTGATTGCCACACTCCTCAACCTGATCGGTAGCTCGGCTACCAACGGCATGCTCGAGGTGCCGTTCTGGTGGCACATGGTGCTCGGCAGCTGGGCGTTCGCGGTCGTCTTCATGGCGACCGATCCGGTCAGTGCCGCCCACTCCGAAACCGGCAAATGGATCTATGGCTTCTTGATTGGCGTCATGGGCATTCTGATTCGCACCGTCAACCCCGCGTTCCCCGAAGGCATGATGCTCGGCATCTTGTTCATGAACCTCTTCTCGGCATTCATCGACTACTACGTCGTGCGCGCCAACATCAAACGCAGAAAGGCCCGCTATGCAGCGTAATAGCAGCCTCTACACGATTCTCTTCGCCACCGCCATGTGCGTGGTCTGCGGCATCCTGGTGTCGTCGGCGGCGGTCAGCCTGCTCGAGCGCCAGGAATTCAATGCTGCTCTGGACAAGCGCACCAAGGTCCTCGAGGCGGCCGGCTTCATTGCCCCCAAGGAAAAGGTCACTGCCGAGCGCGTCGATGAGCTGTTCCAGAACATCGAAACGGTCGCCCTCGACATGGCGACCAAAGCCGAGGCGCCCGACTTCGACCTCGAGGGCTACGACCAGGTCAAGGCCACCGGCGACCCAGCCAAGAGCCTCGAAGCGCCGGCCAACAATGCCGCGATCCAACGGGTCCCGAAGTATGCGCAGATCTTCAAGGTCAAAGACGCTTCGGGCAACGTCGACATGTTGGTCCTACCGATCGAGGGCCTGGGACTCTGGGGAACGCTCTACGGCTACATCGCCGTCGACCCTGGTGACAATCAGGTGCGTGGCATTACCTACTACAAGCATAAAGAGACCCCGGGGCTCGGGGGCGAGGTCGACAACCCGCTGTGGAAGGGCCGTTGGCCGGACCGCAAGATCTATGACGACGGCGCGGTAGGAGGCGCGGTCGCTCTCGAAGTCATCAAGGGCAGTGCCGGCTCGGTGGAAGAAACGCCCTATCGGGTCGACGGGCTGTCTGGTGCAACCATCACCGGCCGGGGCGTGACCAACATGATCCACTTCTGGCTCGGGCCAGAAGGCTTCGGTCAGTACATCGAAGCCATCGCCAGCGCGAAGGAGGCTTAGGAACCAATGGCCAAGTCTGACCGGGAAGCCTTTCTGGATCCCCTTTTCAATGACAACCCGATCGCCCTTCAGGTGCTTGGTATCTGTAGCGCGCTGGCGGTGACCACCAAGCTCGAGACGGCGACCGTCATGTGCCTGGCGGTGATCTTCGTTCTCATCATGTCGAATCTTTCGATCAGCATCCTGCGCGATCACATTCCGAACTCGATACGGATCGTCGTACAACTTGTCGTCATTGCCTCGCTGGTCATCGTCGTCGACCAGTTCTTGAAGGCATTTCTCTACGAGACCAGCAAGCAGCTCTCCGTGTTCGTTGGTTTGATCATCACCAACTGCATCATCATGGGCCGCGCCGAGGCCTTTGCGATGCAGAACGGCCCCCGCCTGTCGCTCATGGACGCGATTGGCAACGGCATCGGCTACAGCCTGATCCTCTTGATCACCGCGTTTCTGCGCGAACTGTTCGGTTCCGGAAAGCTGTTTGGCACAAACGTCATGACCCCGGTGAACGAGGGCGGTTGGTACGAGCCCAATGGCGTGATGCTGCTCTCACCGAGTGCCTTCTTCATTATCGGCGGACTGATCTGGTTGCTGCGAACGTGGAAGCCAGAACAGATCGAGGAGGAGGGTTAAGGATGGAGCACTATCTGTCTCTCCTGGTCAAAGCCATTTTTGTAGAAAACATGGCCCTCACCTTCTTCCTGGGTATGTGTTCATTCCTGGCGGTGTCGAAGAAGGTCGAGACTGCCGTCGGTCTCGGCATGGCGGTCATCTTCGTGCTGACCGTGACGGTGCCGATGAACTACCTGTTCAAGGCCTACCTGCTCGAAGAAGGGGCGCTGTCGTGGCTTTCGGAGTCGCTCGGTGGCTATGACCTCGAGTTCCTCTCGCTGCTCTGCTTCATCGGCTCGATTGCCGCCATGGTGCAGCTGGTCGAGATGACGCTGGACCGCTTCTTCCCAGCGCTCTACAACACCCTGGGCATCTTCCTGCCGTTGATCGCGGTCAACTGCGCCATCCTCGGCGGTTCGTTGTTCATGGTCGAGCGCGACTACAACCTGGCCGAGTCGGCGGTGTTCGGCCTCGGAGCCGGCATTGGCTGGTTCCTGGCGATCGTTGCCCTGGCTTCGATTCGCGAGCGCATGCGCTACAGCAACGTGCCCAAGAGCCTGCGGGGCCTCGGCATCACCTTCATTCTCACCGGCCTGATGGCCTTCGGCTTCCTGGCCTTTGGCGGGATCCAGCTGTGAGCCCCGTTCTTGCGCCGGCCACTCCTACTTCGAACCTGACCCTGGAACGTTAGATCATGGGAACAGTCACCCTCGGCGTCATCATGTTCACGGCCGTCATTCTCGGCTTGGTGTCGATCCTGATGTTTGCCAAGAGCAAGCTGGTCGCCAGTGGTGAGGTTTCGATCCTCATCAACGAAGACCCGGCCAACACCATCAAGACCGCGGCCGGCAGCACACTGCTCAACACCCTGGCCGACAACAAGATCTTCATTCCCTCGGCCTGCGGCGGCCAGGGCACCTGTGGGGTTTGCAAGGTCAACGTCCTGGAAGGCGGTGGTTCGATGCTGCCCACCGAGAAGGGCCACATCTCGCGTGGCGAGGCCCGTGAAGGCTGCCGTCTGTCGTGCCAGGTCAAAGTCAAGCAGGACATGGAGATCGAGATCGAGCCCGAGATCTTCGGCGTCAAGCGGTGGACGTGCAAGGTGCGCTCGAACGACAACGTCGCCACCTTCATCAAGGAGTTGGTGCTCGAGCTACCCGAAGGTGAAGCGGTACCGTTCCGCGCCGGCGGTTACATCCAGATCGAGTGCCCGCCCCACGTCGCGGCCTACAAAGACTTCGACATTCAGGAGGAGTACCGCGGCGACTGGGACAAGTTCGACATGTGGCGCTTCGTCTCCAAGGTCGACGAGGTCGTCAACCGCGCGTACTCGATGGCCAACTATCCGGAAGAGGCGGGCATCATCATGCTCAACGTGCGTGTCGCCTCCCCCCCACCGCGTCAGCCCGACGTGCCGCCGGGGCAGATGTCGTCGTACATCTTCAACCTCAAGCCGGGTGACGAGGTCGTCATCTCGGGGCCGTTCGGCGAGTTCTTCGCCCGCGACACCAACGCCGAGATGTGCTTCATTGGCGGCGGCGCCGGTATGGCTCCGATGCGTTCGCACATCTTCGACCAGTTCAAGCGTTTGCACACCGATCGCAAGGTCACCTTCTGGTACGGCGCGCGCTCCTATCGCGAAGCCTTCTACGTCGACCACTTCGACGGGATTGCTGAAGAGAACGACAACTTCGACTGGTACCTCGCCCTCTCGGACCCACTCGAAGAAGACAACTGGGACGGCCTCACCGGCTTCATCCACCAGGTCACCCTCGATGAGTACCTCAGCAAGCATCCCGCGCCCGAGGACATCGAGTACTACCTGTGCGGACCACCGATGATGTTGCAGGCGTGCATGAAAATGCTCGATGATCTCGGGGTCGAGCCCGAGAACGTGATGTTCGACGACTTCGGGTAGGGATCGATGTGGTTTTTCGGCCACTTTCAGGTTTTCTGGCAGCGATTCGCTGTGTACTACCGGAGCGTCTGCGAACGGCCAGCAACACGTCGTTACCACATCGATCCCTACTGGTCTTCTCCCCCCTTGGGTCCCCCGGAGGGGGAAAAAGGCGCAGGCGGTCCACGGCGCGGGCCGTCTTCAACGGCATCCGCCCTGCACATGCAACCGGGTTCTGCACCACGTCTTGCGCGCGCCTTATCACTTCGCCGCCACCGGAGCTCTAGGAAGACCGGAGGAGAGAAAGGCGACGCCGCCGTTTTCGGCCACTTTCAGGTTCTCTGGCAGCGATTCGCTGTACTACCGGAGCTTCTGCAAACGGCTAGCAACACGTCGTTACCACACCGATCCCTACTGGTCTTCTCCCCCCTTGGGTCCCCCGGAGGGGAAAAAAGGCGATCGCGGTAGGAGCGCCGGTTGCCCGGCGCCCCCCGCACAGATCCCAGCGTGCACTGCTAATGCACTGGGCTCCTGCCTCAGGTATTGACGACAAGTCGCTCATCAGGCCAGGGATGTTGGACTCGGGCTTTGGGTAGGTAGTGGGCCACCAGGGCCCACATCCGTTTCCAGGACGTGCGGTCTTTGTCACTGCGTCGGCGCAGAGCGCGCATCCAGTGCCGAATGACCTCCTGTCGAAAGGCGTTCAACGCCGCTGAGTTGCCGGGTACGCCGTAGTAGGCATTGAAGCCTCGCACCACGGATCCCAGCCAGAGACCTTGCTCTGGTAGCGGCGAGTGTCGGTGTCCCAGAAGGGCCGTACCGACAGCCTTCAGTGTCCTGCGGATTCGGTGGCGGCTCGTGATGCGCTTCAGCAAGAACCTCCCTCGACTAGACTGCGCACAGCAGTGCGTAAAGCCTAGAAACTCGAAGGTCTCCGGCCGCCCGAGACCTCGCGCGCGTCGGTTGTAGGCCGCAAAGCGGCCAAACTCCAGCAGGCGCGTCTTCTCGGGTTGGATCTCCAACGAGAAGTCACGGAGTCGCAGGTTCAGTTCCTCGAGGAATCGTTCTGCCTCCTCCTGCCTCTCAAATCCAACGATGAAGTCATCCGCGTAGCGCACGAAGATCATGTCCCCAAGCGCGTTGCGTTTCCTCCACTGCTGGACCCAGAGATCGAGCACGTAGTGCAGGTACACGTTCCCGAGGAGAGGCGAAATCGTCGCCCCCTGAGGAGTCCCCCGCGTGCTCGCGTGCCACTTACCGTCTTCCATCACTCCGGACCTCAGCCATTTCTGGATGAGGCGAAGGATCCTACGGTCTCCGATACGGTGCTCGAGAAACTTCACCAGCCACTCGTGGTCCAGGGCATCGAAGAACCCACGAATGTCTGCGTCGAGCACCCAGTTCACCTTCCGCTTTGTGATTCCAACGAATAGCGCATCCAAAGCATCGTGCTGGCTGCGGCCTCGCCTGAATCCGTATGAGTACCCGAGAAAGTCTTCCTCGTAGATCGCATCCAACACCGAGACGACGGCGCGCTGAAGGATCTTGTCCTCCAACGTGGCGATGCCAAGCGGTCGGAACCGCCCATCCGATTTCTCGATGTAGACGCGACGAGTCGCACTCGCCCGGTAGCTCCCACGGTGGACACGAGAGTGCAGGTCCTCGAGATTGCTCAGCAAAGATTCTGCGTACTCGCTCCATGACACTCCGTCCACTCCTGCCGCTGCGTCTCGGTGCAACACGTCAAATGCGCTCCGGAGTCGCTCGACCGTGATGTGGTGAAGAAGCGCTGTGAACTTCACTTCCTTGCCCCTGCGGGCGGCTTCTCGTACACGGCCCAGCGCATTGCTCGCACTCTCCATCCGGCTCTGTGTCCGGGGTGCGTTTTGCTTGCCCGTGTTCCCCTTGGCCAGGCCCCTTCCCTCCACCGCCTCCGCCGCTGGTCTCCCACCGTTGTTCGACGACTTCGCAGGTACTACGGGCCTGTCTGACTTCCGCCATCCGTGCGTCATCGGCTTACGGCCTCTAGCCTTCCCGATGCGGACCAGATACCCAACTGGCCAGATCGCGGATCTCCCGGTTCTCGCGCATGGAGATTCCACACATGCACAGGGTCTACGACCGCGGGGAGTCGCCGCAGAGCTCGCGATAGCGCGCTACGGAGTCTCGCCTTCCGCTTCGCTTGACAGCGTCGGCACTCCCAAATTCTTATTTCGCGGCTCAATACCCGGCCTGTGTGTGCCCCTGTCAACGCTTCACCGCACCCTCGCGGGAGCCGGCGCATGACTCGGGGACCCTCTGGGTCGCTACCCCTTCGAGGGTGGGACTCTCTCATTCCTTTCTCCATGCCGGTTTATCCCGGCGTATCCAAGCGGTCCACGGCGCGGGCCGTCTTCAACGGCATCCGCCCTGCACATGCAACCGGGTTCTGCACCACGTCTTGCGCGCGCCTTCTCACTTCGCCGCCACCGGAGCTCTAGGAAGACCGGAGGAGAGAAAGGCGACGCCGCCGTTTTCGGCCACTTTCAGGTTTTCTGGCAGCGATTCGCTGTACTACCGGAGCGTCTGCGAACGGCCAGCAACACGTCGTTACCACATCGATCCCTACTGGTCTTCTCCCCCCTTGGGTCCCCCGGAGGGGGAAAAAGGCGCAAGCGGTCCACGGCGCGGGCCGTCTTCAACGGCATCCGCCCTGCACATGCGACCGGGTACTGCACCACGTCTTGCGCGCGCCTTCTCACTTCGCCGCCACCGGAGCTCTGGGAAGACCGGAGGAGAGAAAGGCGACGCGGCCGTTTTCGGCCACTTTCAGGTTTTCTGGCAGCGATTCGCTGTACTACCGGAGCGTCTGCGAACGGCCAGCAACACGTCGTTACCACATCGATCCCTACCGGTCTTCTCCCCCCTTGGGTCCGTACACAGGTCCGCCGGAGGGGGAAAGAGGCGCAGGCGGTCTAGTTCGCGGGCCGTCTTCTCCGACACCCGCCCTGCACTTCGCGACCGACCACTTCGCCACCCCAGGCGTGCGGCGTCTCACGCCCACGACACAGAATCTCTGAGACGGTTCTCCGCGCGAGCTGGGGCGGCAGACCGTTATAGAATCGAGCCATGCCAAGACTGTACAAACAAGACACCGGCGAGACGCTCGGTGAGCTCACCCAGGCCCAGCTTCAGTTCCTCATCGACCAGCTCGAAGAAGAAAGCGAAGACGACCAGGACTACTACATCAACCGCCCGATGCTCGAGATTCTCGCCGAAGGGGGATGCGATCCGGCACTCCTCGAAATGCTCACCAGGGCGCTCGGTGAGGCAGCCGGCGTGGATGTCGCCTGGGAGTAGATTCCCCTGACCTCGACTGAGCGCCGCCCAACCTGCCGAACGCCAGCAGCGGGACCGGTCGCTTCCGAGCCTCATAGGGCTTCGCGCACGGACTGCGTCAGGCATCCCGATTGACCTACTGAGTTGGCGATTCGTGCTGGCCTATAGTTTTGCCAGTTTTTGTAGCTAAATAGTGCTATGCTGCAGTTCCGCTGGGCCGACCCTCGTTGGCTCCCGGATCCCCTCCTTCTCAGGCGTCGCGCAAGCCGACGCTCCCTCCTCTCTTTACCGCACTGAGGGCACTCCTTCTCATGTCTCGCAGCAACGGATCCAAAGCAGCCAAAGCCCCCGAGCCCAGTCAACTCGAAGCGGTCCGCGACCTTCTCTTCGGAGAAACGGCGCGCAGTATCGAAGATCGGCTCGAAGACGTCTCGGGCGACTTCAAAGCCCGCATCGCAGCACTCGAGGAACGCCTTGTTTCGGCGATCGAACGCGAGCAGGAAGCGCGCGAGGCGGACGTTTCGGACCTCCGGCGCGAGCTCGCGGCCCAGAAGAAGGACTGGAACGCCCAGCTGAAGCAGGTGGTCAAGCAGTTCGAAATCGAGGTCACTGAGCTCGATCAGAAGAAGGCCAACCGCCACGCGGTGGCCGACGCTCTCGAACAGGTTGCCACCTCGCTGCGAGGTAAGCCTGCGAGCAAGAAGGCCTGATCGGCTCCAGGACCAGTGCTTCAGGAGTCGCCAGCTCGGTCACACGACCCGGCCGAACCCTCGCTCGAAGACGACCAGCAGGTTCTCGATCGTGTCAGGCACCTGCTGGTCGGCCTGGATCCCACTGAGCTCGACTCCCTGCGCCAGACGGTCGAGGACCCCCTCGCCTTCCGCCGGCATCTCGCCCAGCACCTGGCGGGTGCCCTGGGCGACCTCCCCGACGATCGCGAGTTCACCGAGGCGGCCTTCGGGCTCTTGCACGAGAAGCTCTGGGATGAGATCGAGGAGAATCCCGATCGCCTCGGCGAGGTCGTGGGACCGGCACTCGGCCCAGCGATTGCCAAGGCCGTCCGGCTGACGGTCGATGGTTTCATCGAACGCGTAGACCAGGTCGTGCAAACGGGCCTTTCCCCGCGCGCCCTCGGCTGGCGAATCGAAGCCTGGCGCACCGGCACTCCCTTCGCCGACATCGTGATCCGCAAGACCATGCGCTCCAAGGTCGAGCAGGTGCTCATCATCCACCGCGAGACCGGGCTCCTCCTACAGTCGATCGGTGAGGCAGACGCAGACCCCAGCCTGGTCTCTGGAATGTTGACCGCACTCAGGGACTTCGCCGCGGACGCCTTTGATACCCAGGAGAGCGACGGGCTCGACCGCATGCGAGTCGGTGACTTCACGCTATGGATCGAAGACGGAAAGCACGCCGTCATCGCCGCCGCCCTGCGCGGCGAGCCGCAGGTCGCTCTGCGCGAGGCCATGCGCTCTGCTCTCGCCGCGTTCGAAACCCAACACCGCGCCGCGCTGGTCAACTTCGACGGTGACACAGCCCCCTTCGAAAGCGCCTTCCCGGCCGCCACCGCCCTCCTTGGCGTGCACGGCGCAGTGAAAGACACAGAGCACCGAGGGACGCGTCGCATGGTCGCGGCGGTCCTGGTGCTCTTGACCGCGCTGATCGTCATCGCTGCCTTCTTCAACCATCGAGCCAAAGCGCGCTTTCTCGCCGCCGCCGAGCGGCTGGCTGCCACCCCTGGCATCGTCGTCACGGCTGCTGACTGGGATCGACGCACGATCGAAGGGCTGCGCGACCCGAGCGCCCTCGAGCCTCGGACGCTCCTCGGCGACGCGGAAGAGGGCGACGAGCCGAAGCTTTCTTTCTCACCATATTTCTCGCTCGAGCCCGAACTGCTTCTCAGGCGCGCAAAGCGCGTCCTCGCACCACCGGCAACCATCGAGCTGAGCTGGGCCGACGAGAAGACCTTGCGCGTCCGTGGGACGGCAGACGCCGAGTTCGGGCGCCGACTGAGCGAAGAGACCGCTGCGCTGTTCGCTGGGCTCGGTGACCCAGTGACCCTCGATCGCTCAGAGCTCGTCATCGCAGAAGAGCGAGATCTCGCGGATGCCGTCGCGGCGCTACCTTCGCTATCGATCGGTTTCGTCTTCGGAACTCTCGAGCCGCTCACCGAGCACAACCTCGACGCGCTCGATCGTAGTCTCTCCCGTATTCAGGAGCTCGCGCGCGGCATCTACGGTCGGCCCGGCGCCCTGCGGGCCATTGGCCTCGCCGCCTGGGAGGTTCAGGATCTGGACCAACCGCTATCCGCCGAGCGTTTCGAGTGGATTCGTTCCCGGGTCGACACACAGCTTCCGGAAGCGATCTTCGAGATCCGCGAAGACGGTCTCCCGCCCTCTGCCATTGCCTGTACCACCGACTGTGAACCCACACCCGGCATCCTCTTCGAGTGGCATCCGCCGCCCTCGGAACCCCAATGACCGCAGTCAAACGACACAAGGTGGTGATGATTGGGGTCCCCGCGGTGGGCAAGACCTCGCTCGTGCGCCGCTTCGTCGAGGGCACCTTCTCGGAACGCTACCAGTCGACGATTGGCGTGCGCATCGATAAACGTGTCGTTGAGCGACCCGAGGGAACCCACGAGCTGGTCATCTGGGATCTCTTCGGCCCCGACGAGTTCGCCGGTATTCGGCCGAGCCACCTGCGCGGGGTATCGGGTTACCTGCTGGTCGCCGACGGCACGCAACCTTCAACGCTGCGCCGTGCCCTCGAACTGCAAAGCTGGGTGCATCTCGAGACCGACGGAGTGCCGTTTGTTCTTCTGCTCAACAAGGCCGATCTGGTCGACGACTGGGCGGTCGACGACTCCTTCGCACACTCGCTGGCAGAACTCACCTGCGAAACCATCAAAACCAGCGCAAAGACCGGCGAAGGTGTGGCGGAATCGTTCGATGCTCTGGTCCAACTGATGGGCGCGGTGAGACAGGCGTCGTGAAAGAGCGCCAGGCTCAGGCACTCGAAGCGTCTCTCTTCCTCGAGCGAGTCAGTGCCCATCACTATCGACTGCCGGAGTCGATACCCGGCTGGGCCAAGCCGCTGCTCTCGGAGGGCGAGCTGCACCGGTCCGGCGAAGGAACGACTCTCGAGCTCTGTGAACCGACCAGTTTCATGGGTGCCTTCGCGAGCGAGATCGAAGAACACTGGCGGGAATCAAACGCGCCACTCGGCTCTGGGGTAGTGACCTTCAAGCAAGACCTGGGCGCGGAGGTCTATCTCGAACTGCGCGCACTCACCATCGGCAGCACCCGAGTGCTCGCCGTCGAACACATCGGCAGTAGCTACGCGGAAGCCCTGGGGGCCGCCACGGCCGGCCCACGTGCTCTCGTCAACCTCGCCCACCGCGTTCGCCACCTCGTCTTTCGACCGCGCGAGGACGAGGGCAGAACGCCGCGAGACCTCACTTTAGACCTCGATCCCGACGGTGTACCGACGGCCCTTCGCCCGCCCGGGTTCCTCGGAATCGATTTCCCGGCCACGCCGTGCGCGGACAATCCTCTGACACGGCTACCTGCCGACTTGCGTACGCAGATCGAGCGGCACCGCCTGAAGGTTCTCGAGCACAATCAGGAGAAGGACTTTCAGTACCGGTTCCCAAACGACCATGCCGAGCGCGGAACGCTCTACCGCCTTCTGATCGAACCGGTCGGAGACGGTGCGACGCGCCTCTTTGCCCTCGACATCACCTCTCACCACGAAGCCTTCGCCCGGGCACTGATGGCCCACGACACCGACCCGGTCACCGGGCTACCCAATCGCAACGGCATGACCCGCCGCATCGCGACGGCCATCGGTCGCAGTTCCGTCGTTTCGAAAAGCTACTGCGGCGTTCTGTTCATCGATCTCGACGGCTTCAAGGAAGTCAACGACACTCATGGCCACAAGATTGGCGACCTTCTGTTGGTGCGCGTGGCCGAGAGAATTGCCGACATCACCCGCTCCGTCGACATGGTGAGCCGCTGGGGAGGTGACGAGTTCGTCGTCCTCGTCGAAGGCCTGCATTCCGACCGGGACGCGGCGACCGTTGCCGGCAAGATCGTGCATGCGATCGCGCAACCAATCGAAATCGAGGGGACGCAGTTCGAAGTCTCGGCCAGCGTTGGCGTCGCGGTAGCACCGGCCGACGGCGAAGACGTCGACTCTCTGCTCTCGAAGGCGGACGGTGCGATGTACAAGGCCAAGGCCAGCGGCGGACGGCGCTACCGTCTGGCAAGTCAAGTGGAGGAGAGCCTCCTCGCCCATCGCGAGAAGGTTCGCGCTTCGTTGGTCGATGCCCTGCGCAAGAAGCAGATGACCCTCCGCCTGTGGCCACAAGGAGCGGCCACCGAAGAAGTCCTGGGCTTCGAGGTCGTCCCTTACTGGTTGCATCCAGAGCGCGGACCGATCAACCCTGCTCTGCTCTTGCGCAGCGTCAGTCGATCGCGGGACCCTCTGCATGAGGTCTCGATCTGGGCTCTTGAACGGACCGTCGCGATGCTCGAGCGGGCCGACATCAGCCTCGCTTCAGGAAGCGGCGACTTCATTTGTAGCCTGGCGCTCGGAACCGAGACTCTCGGAACTGCCTCCGCCCTGGAGAAGGTGATCGCAATCCTCGAACGCGCTCCAGACGCCCGACGCCGTCTCGAGTTCATGCTTCCTGAATCAGTCCTCGAGCTCCACGACGCACCGGTCGTCGTCGGAAGGCTGCGCGCCGCTGGAGTGCGCCTGGCCCTGGTTCTCGCCGGAAGTCGCGGTCTCGAACCCGAGTTTCTCGCCAATGCCGGCTTTTCGCGCTTCGTGGTCCACGACTCTCTGACTGAGACGGTTCTCAAAGAACCCAAAGCGCGCGCGATCGCAGCCGGGCTCGGCGGCGTCGCCCGCGGCCTGGGTCTCGAGGTCTTGGCCCGTGGCGTCGACAGCCAGAAGCAGCTCGAGGCGATGGCCGACTGCGGCTGCACGCACTTCCAGGGCTGTCGCACGGGTCATCCGCTGTCCATCGAAGAGGTCCTCGGACGCGAGGCTCAGCTCGCGGCGGATCAGCTGTTGAACGACCCCCTGCCGAGCGACTCGAACAGCTGAACAGCTGAGAAAGACGCCGGGTGATTGCTTGGATCCCCCGCTGCGGAGAGGGGTTCTCACGAACCCATCCGCGTCCTCGAACGTCCAACGCATGAGTTCCGAACCCGTGGTCCCTCGGCACCAGACCACCCATGCATGATGAAGTAGGGGAAACTTCTCTTTCATCGAACATCGAACATCGAACCAACTGGAGTGCAGCCTTTGAGCGATACGTCCTACACCCCACCCAGAGTCTGGACCTGGGACGCCGAGAGCGGCGGAGCTTTCGCCAACATCAACCGACCGATCGCCGGGCCGACGCACGAGAACGAACTCCCGGTTGGCAAGCATCCGCTGCAGCTCTACTCGTTGGCTACACCCAACGGTGTCAAGGTCACCGTCATGCTCGAGGAACTGCTCGCCACCGGCCACAGCGGCGCCGAGTACGACGCCTTCCTGATCAACATTCGCGAGGGTGACCAGTTCTCGAGCGGCTTCGTCTCGGTCAACCCCAACTCCAAGATCCCGGCACTCTTCGATCGCAGTACCGATCCGGCCACCCGCGTCTTCGAGTCGGGCGCGATTCTGCTCTACCTGGCCGAGAAGTTCGGCGCCTTCTTGCCCACCGACCATCACGCGCGCACCGAGTGCCTGTCGTGGTTGTTCTGGCAGATGGGCAGCGCCCCCTACCTGGGAGGCGGCTTTGGCCACTTCTATGCCTACGCCCCGGAGAAGTTCGAGTACCCGATCAACCGTTTCGCGATGGAGGTCAAGCGCCAGCTCGACGTGCTCGACCGGCACCTCAAAGACAACGAGTACATGGCCGGCACAGAGTATTCGATCGCCGATATGGCGATCTGGCCGTGGTACGGCGCGCTGGTCAAGAACGCTGTCTACGAGGCGGCCGAGTTCCTCGACACGGCGAGTTATACCCACGTCGACCGCTGGACCGAGCAGATCGGAATGCGCCCTGCAGTTCAGCGCGGTCGAATGGTCAACCGGGGTTGGGGGCCTCCTGAAGAACAACTGCCCGAGCGCCACGACGCCTCGGACTTCGAACACCGCACCGGAGACAAGCTCGCGGAGTCCTCCGAGAGCTGAGGGCCACCCCGCCCTTGGCTCGACAGGGTGCGGTGCGGTCTATCACGTGAGCCGAAAAAACAGAGATCTAGAGGGAGCCAAGCATGAAGATCGGACTCATCCCCATCAACGTCGGGCAGAGCCACGTCGACCACATGGTCGGCCTCGCCCAGCATGCCGAGAATGTCGGGTTCGAATCTGTCTGGACGTTCGAACACACCATCGTTCCCGTCGACTACGCCTCGCGTTACCCCTACGACGCCTCAGGAAAGATGGGCGCCGAGCCAGAGACCGCGTTCATCGACCCCCTCATCGCCCTTTCCGCGGTCGCTGCCAACACCGAGCGGCTGATCCTCGCTACCGGGGTCAACATCTTGCCGCAGGCCAACCCGATCTACCTGGCAAAGCAGGCGGCCAGTCTCGACTTCGTCTCCAACGGGCGCTTTCGGCTCGGCGTCGGGATCGGCTGGCTCAGGGAAGAGTTTCACGCCCTGGGCGTACCGTTCGAGCGCCGTGGCGCACGCTTCGACGACTACATTGGCGCGATGCAGAAGATCTGGGCAGGAGACGTCGTCGAACATCAGAGCGACTTTCTCGACTGGAGTGGCTGGAAGAGCTATCCCACCCCAGTGCAGGACCCGCTCCCGGTGATCATTGGGGGCTCGAAGGGCAAGGTGTTCCAACGCATCGCCAAGTATGGGCAGGGTTGGTACGCCCCCGCCAATGATCCTGCTCAACTCGAGCCGCTGCTCGAGCCGCTCGACGCGGCGCTCGCTGACGAGGGGCGCAGCCGCGACACGCTCGAAATCTCGGCGATGTGGGTTCCGGCTGCTGGCGGACTCGATGTGGCGCGCGCCTTTGCGGATCTCGGGGTCGAGCGTCTTGTCATTCCTCTGATGACCCTTCTCGACGACCGAAACCCCGTCGAAGCGCTGTCGAAGTTCAGCGACGACTACCTGTCGAAACTGGCCTGAGCCGAGGAGAAAAGGATGATCAAGCTCTACTGGTGCGAAAAGACCCGCGCCTCGCGGGCCGTCTGGATGTTCGAGGAGCTCGGCAAGCCCTACGAAGTCTGCCGGGTCGACATTCGAGACAACGCGGCAGCTCATCCACCGGGCTTCGAAGAGGCCAGTCCCATGGGTAAAGTCCCCGCCATCGTCGACGGCGAGGTGGCAATGGCTGAGTCGGCGGCGATCTGCACCTACCTGGCGGACCGCTATGCCCTGGGTCGGCTGGCACCGACACTCGACGATCCGCAGCGCGGCCTCTACCTGTATTGGATGTACTTCACGCCAGCCGTCATCGAACCGGCGATGACCGAGAAGTTCCGTAACCTCGAGCCAGATCGGCTCTCGAACGGCTGGGGCGACTTCGATTCGATGATCGAGGTCCTCGAAAGCCGCTTTGGCAGCGGGCCGTGGATCCTGGGGGAGAAGTTCTCCGCCGCCGACGTCATGATCGGCGGCAGCGTCCTCTTCCTACGCGCCTTCAATGCCCTGCCCTCCTCCGACGTGCTCGAAGCCTACGCCGAGCGCGCCGGAAACCGGCCTGGCTACTTGAAGGCCGGCGGGCTGGACGTCTAGGCAGGAGGGTCCGCACGACGTATCGAGCCGCGGAACCACTGTTTGCAAGGTCCGTTCTAATCACTGGACGACGGAGGCGACTCACGCGATGGCAGATCTCAAGACCAAGCGCAACAAGGCCAGCGTGGCCGCGTTCCTCAAAGGGATCGAGGACGATCAAATGCGGCGCGACGCGCGCGAGCTCGCCAAGATGATGCGCGAGATCACTGGCGCCAAGGCAGAGATGTGGGGCCCGTCGATCGTTGGCTTTGGTCGCTACCACTACGTCTACGAGAGCGGCCGCGAGGGCGACTGGATGCTGGTCGGGTTCGCACCGCGCAAGGCGGCGCTGACCCTCTACATCATGTCCGGCTTCGGTCAGTATCAGAAGCTACTCGGCAAGCTCGGCAAGCACAGGACCGGCAAGTCTTGTCTCTACATCAAGCGGCTCGACGACGTGGACCGCGGGGTTCTCGAGCGCCTCATCCGGTCCTCGGTCGAACACCTTCGGAAGACCCACCGGGCCTAGGAGGGGGAAGGTCTCGTCTGCGCTCGACGCATTGTCAAATCTATATAAGCTTGAAAGCTAGTCTTACTTGTTTTTCTGTGATATAGTTCCAGGACCGGGGAGTCCATCCCCGCCTTCCCATCCGAGGAGAACTGCCATGTCCTCAGTACTTTGGCCCACACTCCGACCGGTTGGAACCACAAGCCTTCCGGTCCTACTCGTCGTTTCGTGCCTGATGGCGCTTCTTGCAGGATCACCTGCGGCTGCCCAGGAGCCGCTCCTGGCCTCGGAACGACCACGCAGCGCTCCCCTCGACCTGCCGCCGGAAGAAGAGCTCGTCGTACGCCTCTACGAGCAGGCCCTGCGCAGCACCGTTTCGGTCTTCGGCGAGACCGATACCCACAAGGGAAACGTCATCGAGACCGTTCGCGGCCACGGCAGCGGCGTGTTGCTCGATGAACGCCACGTCCTCACCGTCGCCCACGTGGTCGCGGGCGAAGAGCGGGTGCTGGTCAAGACCGCCAACGGTCCTGAGCTCCTGGCTCACGTCGTGCGGCTCGCCGAACATGCCGACCTCGCCCTCCTGCAACTCGAGAAGGCCATCGTCGGTGCAACGCCCGCTGTTCTCGGCGACTCCGATCGGTTGGCCATTGGTCAGCGCGTCATCGCCATCGGCAATCCCTTTGGTCTCGAGAACTCGCTTTCCGAAGGTCGCGTGAGCGGTTTCCGACGCAGTCAAGACAACGCGGTTGCTCAGCCCGAGTACATCCAGACGGACGCTGCCATCAGTTCCGGCAACAGCGGCGGGCCGCTCTTCGATTCGTCGGGCCGGGTGATTGGCATTGCCGCCAAGTTCTGGTCGGTCTCAGGAGGCTCAGAGGGCATCGGCTTCGCCGTCGCCATCAACTCGGCGCGTGAGATCTTCGACATTTCGTCGACGACGGTCGCAGCGCTCGGCGAAGAGTCGCCCTAGCGACGTCCTGGCAGTAGGAGGGTTGTATGGTGACGGGCATCCGCTATGCCTCGAGCCCCGAAACACCGTGCCGTCCTCCATATGCTGGCGTTGGTGGTCGCCGGCGAAGCGGTCTTCGGGCTGCCTTTCGTGGTGGCACGGGTCTGGAGGCCCACCCTGCTCGACGTCTTTGGCATCACCAACTTCGAACTCGGCGCCGCGTTCTCCACCTATGGCGTGGTGGCAATGCTTTCCTACTTCCCGGGCGGCCCACTCGCCGACCGCTTCTCGGCGCGCCGTCTGCTGGCGATCGCCCTCCTCTTGACCGCCGCCGGGGGTGTGCTCTACGCCCGCATCCCGGCTCTATCGACACTCACCCTGCTTTTTGCCTTCTGGGGTGCATCGACGATTCTGTTGTTCTGGTCGCCCCTCTTGCGCGCCACCTGGCAATGGGGCGGCGATACCAGCCAGGGCAGAGCCTTTGGCATTCTCGACGGCGGGCGCGGCCTCTTCGCGGCTCTCCTGGCCAGCGCAACGGTTCTGATCTTCACCTTCTTTCTGCCCGGCGACCCCACCGAAGCTTCCCTGGCCGAGCGCAGCTTCGCACTCAGCAGGGTCATCCTGGTGTTCGCCGGCATGGCAGTTGTCGCAGCGCTTCTGGTGTGGCTCTGGGTGCCGGAAGAGAATCGCACCCGACGCCCGGATGCGCAACGAACGTTCTCCTGGGCCGCCGTGCCCGCGGTGCTCCGTCAGCCGGCACTCTGGCTACAGGCAGTGATCGTCGTCTGTGCCTACGTCGGATATAAGAGCACCGACGACTTTTCGCTCTATGCCCGCGACGGCTTCGGCATGAACGACGTTCAAGCCGCAACAATCGGAACGATCTCGTTCTACCTACGGCCGGTCGCAGCCCTGGCAGCTGGTCTGCTTGGCGACCGATTCGAATCCTCGCGCGTTCTGATGTGGTCGTTCACGCTGCTGGTCATCACCAGCGGCGGGATGGGGCTCGGCCTCTTGCCCGAAGGCGCCCCGACGTTCTTCTTTGTCGCCATTGCCGCGACCTCGACTGCGATCTACGCTCTGCGCGGCGTCTACTTCGCACTCTTTCCGGAATCCTCCGTGCCCCCGGCCTACACCGGCACGGCCATCGGCCTGGTGTCGTTCGTTGGCTACACTCCGGACATCTTCATGGGCCCCCTGATGGGGTTTCTCACCGATCGCGCTCCCGGAGCGGCCGGCCACGAAGACGTCTTCGCAGTGGTTGGCGGTTTCGCCCTGGCGGGTCTTCTAGCGGCCGCCGCGTTTCGCGCCGTCACCCGCGACCGCAGCGAGGGCACGGCCGCTCAGGTCGCATCGCCCTAGCTCGACGGTTCCGACGGCGGCTCTGAGAAGAGCGCCAGCGCCTCGGCGACCTGAAGCGAGACCGCCGCCTCATGCTCTGCAACCGCTACCAGCCAGGGCGGCCGCTCTTCTGGCACAACGCACACTGCGATCGGCTTCTCGTAGGGTGAAAGAAAGGCCGCCTGGCGCGCGAACATGCGAGCGTAGCCGGGCGGTCGAACGTCTGATGAGAGCTCGAGCAACGCAAACGGATCAACGCTTTGTACTTCGGCACGCTTCGCAGTCTCTTGATCAACCAGCACGAGGGTACCGACCGGAGCGGGCTCGGGTCCGCCGCCGGCCAGGCCGCGACCGCCAGAGAGCACGGCGCCCCGCACCAGTTCGGGCCGCGAGCCCGCCACCAAAAGCGCCAGGAAGGCGCCCAGCCCATTGCCCATGACGGTCGCCGGGCCGATGACCGCGAGCGCCGCGTCGAGGTCGGCCATCAACACTTCGGCGGAGTACCCGCCGCCGGCTCCCCGTCCCGACGCGCCGTGTCCGGACAAGTCGAGGGCGAACACATCGCCGGGCCAATCCTGGCACTCCGCCGGTAGGTCCACCGGCGAGCGCCCCCCAAGGTCATGCACCAGAAGAAGCGGATGACCGCCCCTCGAAGGCACCCTCTCGGCGAGCTGGAAGAGGGCGAGGTCCAGGCGTCCGTGGCGCACGCGCTCTGGGTTTGCGGTCTCTCTTTTTCCTTTGCTCGAGCTGCTCGCCATCTTGCTCTTTCTACAGTCGTCGGGGACCGTCTGCTGGTAGCGAACTATAGTTGGCCCAACGGATATGTCGGGCCATACCCTCTCGAGAGACGACTCAGTCGGTCAGTACCGCATCCGCGAACGGATCGGCGCGGGCGGCATGGGCGAGGTGTTCCTGGCCACCGACCTCGGTACGGGACGCGAGGTGGCCATCAAGGCACTGCCCGACGATTGCAACGACAGTCCGGCGACCAAAGAGCGGCGCCAGGCCCGATTCAGACGGGAAGCCCGAGCCCTGGCCGCTCTCGATCACCCGGGCATCGTCACTCTCTACGAGCTCGAAGAGGCCGAAGAGCGCACCTACTTGGTCATGGAGTACGTCCGTGGGGTCACGCTCGATAGGCATCTCAGAGGGCGTTTGCCCGAGGCCGGTAGGTTCCGGGAACTCGCACTTGCGCTCTGCGATGCGATTGCCGCTGCTCACGAGGCTGGAATCACCCATCGGGACATCAAGCCCGCAAACATCATGGTTACCCGAGACGGTCAGGTCAGGGTCCTCGACTTCGGTGTCGCCCGGTTTACCAGATCAGAGCTCGGCGACATCACCAGCGGGCTGCACTCACTCACCGTCGAAGGCGAAACACCCGGCACGCTGTCGTACATGTCGCCTGAGCAGCTGCTGGCCAAGGAGATCGGCCTGCCCTCGGACGTGTTCTCTCTCGGCGTCACCATCTATGAGATGGCGACGGGCACGCGACCGTTCGACGGCACCACTGGCCCCGAGATCACGTCGGCGATCCTGCGTGATGAGCCGAGGCCCCTCCAGTCTCTGCGCCCCGACCTCGGCAGTTGCATCTCGGACATCATCGACCGCTGCCTGATGAAGGACCCCGGGAACCGCTTCCAGAACGCCGGCGACCTGCGAGCGGCGCTCTCTAAGGCACCGGTCGTAGCAGCTCCCTTGGAACCTCTCGTAGAGGCTTCGAATCGAGCGGGCAATCGAGGCGAGGTTGCCAGAAGGCGCGCCGGCACCGTTACCCTGGTCGCAGTCGGAGCCGTCGCACTGGTCGTGCTGGCCCTCGTGGGAGCTCGGGGAAGCGACCAGCGCGGCACGACCGGCAGCGAAACGGCTGCGGGGCTCCTTGAGCTTGGTGCAAACGTTGCACCAGGGCGCCTCTCCCACCTCGAGGGGTCAGTGCGCGGACCTCGTTTCGCTCCCGACGGTTCCTTCGTCGTCTACGAGAACATCGCCTCTCGCGAGACCTACCATGACCAGTCGGCATTGATCCTTCGCTCCCTCGATCAGGACGAGGTCACCGAGCTCGCCTCCGCTGCGGGCGGAGTCCACGCCACCCCGGCTGTGTCTCCCGACGGCCAGACCATCGCCTACACCTCGTTCAGTCGCAACAGTCCAGAGCATCTCCTCTATGCAATCGACATCAGAAGCCGCGAGAAGCGACAGTTGACCACCACGCCGGCCAGCTTTCCAGACTGGTCGCCGAGCGGCGACCACATCGTCTTCTCAACCGGCTTCTACGATCCGCCGTTCCACCGACGGGCGGGCTCGAGGCTCGCCATCCTCAACCTGGCGACAACCAGGGTGACCCACCTCGACACCCTGGGGAAAGGCGCCGACGAACCCGCCTGGTCTCCCGACGGTCGGTGGATCGCCTTCTCCCGGACGACGGAGCGCGGCTTCGACATCAGCGTCATCGAAGCGGACGGCGACCGCCAGCACAGACTTACCGAGCTGCCCGGCCGCCAGTCCTCGCCCGCCTGGGCCTGTGACGGCCGCTGCCTCTTCTTTCTGCACGACGAGAACACCTTCCGCTACAGCCTCTGGTCGCTCGCCTTCGATGGGTCAACCGGACGGGCGGCGAGTGAACCCGTCAAGGTGCAAACGTCGGTCCCGATGGCGGCGGACTTTGCGATTCGAGACCTCTCGTCCCCGTCATCGCTTCGCTTCGAGCTCATGCTCACCGACCGCGAAGAGCGCGCCGCGATGATTGCCCACCGGCTCGGGACCAACCTCGAGGTCGTCGCCACCGACGACCTGGCCCCGGGGGTGCGCATGAGCGCAGGCGCCTCGTTCAGCCCCACCGGCGCCCTCGCCTACACGGTCGGGGAGTCTCCGGCGGTGCGCCTCTATCTCCGTGGTCCGGAAGATGCCGAACCAGTGGCGCTCACTACCGGTGAGCTCGAAGCCACCAGGCCTCTCTGGACCGCAAAGAGCGACCGCATCTACTTCCAGGCGCGGCCGATCGACGAAAACGGCGTTCGTCCCGGGCGCGAAACCTGGTACGTGGAGTTGGTGGATCGATCGCTTCATGTCGTCGCGGGCAGCGCTGGGATGATTGGAGTCTCGATATCGCCCGATGAGCGTTGGCTGGCCGGGTTGATCGAGCGCGACGAGCCGGGAACCTTCGTCCTCCTCGATCTCAAAGAGCCGGAGAGCTCTCGCAGTCCCCAACGTTTCGAACCGGCAAACCCGGGCGGGCTCGCCTTCTGGTCCCCGGACAGCCGCCGCTTCCTGGTTCTCGTTGACGGTGAGTGGATGGTCTGTCGCCCAACGTCCGATTGCCAACCTGGCGGGTTCGAAGGCGTCCCACAGTGGCACGACTCTTCGCGGGTCCTGGTGCAGCGGCCGGGAGAGCGCATGATCACCAACGTCGACACCGGACAGATCGAGCGGTCCTTCGAGGTCAAAGACCGCCTCGTCGGACGCTACTTCCCGGTGCCCGGGGTGTTGCTCGAACACCGTTGGTTCACCGATTCGTCGCTCTGGCGCACAGAGCTCTCACCGCGCTAACGCCCTGGCGCTCCGGCGCTCCGCCGTCATGTGTTCCACGCGCCCAGGCGAGGCCTCCGGCGTCTACGCCGCTGCCGTGCACCCGGAGGCGAAACGAGCAACCCCACCCAGAGAAACGAGCTCTCGAGGTCCGAGAGTCTCTGAATCTCCAGCAGAACGACGGCTGCTTCGGCCAGGCACACCGATCCCCTCACATGCCAAGCCGCAACATTCGCTTGCGAAGCCCTTCGCGGGTGATCCCGAGGGTGCGCGCAGCCTGGCTCTTGTTGCCACCCGACATGAGAAGGTGGGCCTCGACCAGTTGACGTTCGACCTCCTCGGGATCGGGAAGCGCTGCTCGTGGGTCGCCCCTTTGCACTTCCTCGGAAAGGTGAACCACGTCGAGCGCCTCCTCCGGCGCCGCGACGGCCAGCATGCGCGCCACTTCGTTCTCGAGCTGACGCACGTTGCCGGGCCAGGCGAAGGTCACCAGGCGCTCTTCGAGCGCCCGAGTCAGGCGCCGGTGGCCAGCCCCCCCACCAACCAGAAAGAAGCGCACGAGCGGCAAGACATCGACGCGGCGATCCGACAATGGAGGCACTCGGCTCTTGACGGCGTTCAAGCGAAAGTACAGATCTTCGCGAAAGCGCCCCGCCTCGACCTCGGCCACCAGGTCGCGGTTGGTCGCGGTGACGAACCGCACATCGAGGGCAACCGTCGCGTCCGAACCGACCGGCCGTACCTCACCTTCCTGGAGCACACGCAGGAGTTTCGGCTGCAGGCTGAGCGGCAGTTCCCCGACTTCGTCGAGGAAGAGGGTACCGGCATCGGCTGTCATCAGGATGCCGGCGCGGCCCCTGGAGGCGCCGGTATAGGCACCGCGCCGGTGGCCGAAGAGTTCGGCCTCGAAGAGGCCTTCTGACAGCTCGCCGCAGTTCAGGGCCACGAACGGCCCCGAGGCGCGAGCGCTCGCTGCATGCAGGGAGCGCGCGACCAACTCCTTGCCCGCGCCCGTCGGGCCCTCGATCAGCACCGGTAGATCGGTCACGGCGACCCGTGCCAGAACTTCGAGGTCGCGTCGCCAGGCTGGATCGCGGGTTGGTTCCCCCGACCATGGAAGAGACGGTAACGGTGCACTGTGTGCCTGGTCGATCTGCGACGACAAGAGCCCGTCGGCGAGCTCAACGATCTGCTCGAAGACTGCCAGGTCATCGTCGTCGAACGGCTCCGTCTTGCCCGAACGCTCAACGTAGAGGGCACCGTGGCTGCCAGCACTGGTGCGCAGCGGTGCCACGAGTACGGAACGAATGCCGAGTGACAGAACGCTCGGAGCTTCTTGGAAACGCTCATCGACCGCCGCATCCCGAACCAGCATCGTGTCACCACGTTCGAGCGCTGCCTCGACGATGGTCGTCGACAGCCTGCCGCGGCGGCTCTCGAGATCGTCAGGCTGCCAGTTACGCAGGACGCGATAGCTCAGATCCGAGCCCTCGCGAACCGCGAGCAGCGCGTTGTCACCCATCAGGAGTTCGAGCGCCGACGTTGCGACCTGCTCGAGACTCGCATCTCCAGCCTCGGTCGCCAGGAGCCGACGCGCGAGATCGTAGAGGCCCTGAAGGCGCGACTCGACCAAGCGAGGGCCGACGAGTGAGTTCATGACCATGAGTGTAGCTCGCCAAGAAGTCCTGCCACCTGCCAACCCGCCGGCATGACTGACGGAAAAAGCGCCAACTCGAGTTGGCGGTGTGGGCAGAAGCTCACGGGTTACTGAGAGTCTTCGCTCGTTCTCCAGGACGTTTTCGAACCTGGCACGGTGCCTGCTCTAGCTCCTGACTGTCCCTCGACAACCTTCCCCTCGACAACATTCCCCTGGACCACACTTCAGGGCGAAAAGGAGTTTCACCAACGTGACCAGCAACAAGAACAGCAGGATCCTCCTCGCACCTCTCGTCGCCGTCTTCGTGCTACTTCTCGCAGGCGGCCCCTCGAGCGCTCAAGAACCACCGGGCACCGAAGATATCCCCGGGCCGCTCTTGATCAACTTCGAGAAAAGCGCCATCGACCAGGGTGTCTGGAAAGGGCATGTGGCGGGAAACCAGTACGCCAATCTGCGCTCCTACCTGATCGAGCTCGAGACGCTCGAGAAAATCTGGTTGGTCAAGTTCGACTGGGTCATCCGCGACTGGCAGAGCCCAGCGCTTTCGTTCACCGCTCGCATGGCCGGAATCCTCAACACAGAGACCGGGCGCGTCTTCATGCGCGGTGAGGTGATCGAGGGTTACAGGAAGGGCGCAGAGGTCAAAGAGGAGGGTTGGTTGATCGACGCCGACACCCTCACCTTCAAGGGCAAGATCGAGGTCTCTCCCCTTCCGTGAGGGCGCAGTCGCCAGGGCACCGCAGCCGGAACGCTCTGGCCGAGGCCTGAGCCTTCTAGGGCCGACTCTGAGCCCGGTCGATGACGTAGGCACGGACTGCCTGCGTGTCCTCCGGGCTCAGAACGTCGGCGAACGAGGCCATGCCGCGGGCCTCGAAACGACCGTCGAGTACGATCTCCTCGAAGTTGTCGAACACCGCCCTGCGTGAGTAGCGAAGGTCGCTGATCAAACCGTTCGACTCGAGCGCACCACCGTGGCAGACCGCGCAGAACTCCGAGTACAGCACTTCACCGGTCGCAATCTGCTCCGGCGAACCGAACGGCTCAGGTAGAGGTCCGGCGGCGTCGGCCTTTCGTTCGACCACCGGCATCTCGGCAGTTCCGTCGAGCCGATAGGTGAGCACCCGCCCCGGGTTGAGGTGGGTCTTGGCGATTGCCTTGGCACCGCCGCCGACACCGCCCCAGCCAGCGACCACGGTGATGTGCTGGATTTCGTCTGCCTGCCACGCGATCGGCGGTGCGATGATGCCGACGTTCGGACTGCTCTCCCAGAGCTTCTCACCGTCGCTGGCACGGTAGGCAGAGAACTTGCCGTCGGCGGTGCCCTGGAAAATGAGATTCCCAGCCGTGGACAGCAGCCCACCGTTCGAGCGCGAGGGTTGTTCGACGCGCCACGCCTCACGGCCGGCCACCGGATCCCACGCCTGCAGAAAACCCTGCGCTTCGGGCACCTCGAAGGCAGCACGACTTGCTTCGTCGCGCGCCGTACCGAGGTTCCACGCTCCGGGTGTGTATTCGAAGTCCTTGGCCAGGCCGTAGACCGAACCGCGCCGGTGCATGGGGATGTAGACCAGGCCGGTCTGGGGGCTAAACGCCATCGGCTGCCAGTTGTGCGCCCCACCCGGACTCGGGAAGATCAGCCGCGGCTCTTCGTCGTAGTTGCCGCCCGGAAGCTCGACCGGCCGGCCGGTGGCCATATCGACATGGCTCGCCCAGGTCAGATAGCCGAACTTCTCGGCTGACAGGAGCTCCCCGGTCTCTCGGTCGATGACGTAGAAGAAGCCGTTCTTGGGCGCCTGCATGAGCACCCGACGGAGTTTGCCGGAGATCTCGAGGTCGGCGAGGATGATGTTCTGGGTGGCCGTGTAGTCCCAGTTGTCACCGGGTGTCGTCTGGTAGTGCCATACCAGGGAGCCGTCGCTGGGTGAGAGCGCCAGAATCGACGACAGGTACAGGTTGTCGCCGCCGCCCGGGCTCCGCCAGGCCCGCGCCCAGGGGGTGCCGTTGCCGGTGCCGACGTAGAGCAGATCGAGGTCAGGGTCGTAGGCCATGCCGTCCCAGACAGTGCCGCCACCACCGACGACCCACCACTCACCCTTCCAGGTCGACGCGGCGCGTTCCATGGCCGCGTTTTCGAAACCGTCGGCCGGATTGCCGGGCACGGTATAGAAGCGCCACAGAAGTTCGCCATCCTCGCTGTCATAGGCGGACACGTACCCACGCACACCGTACTCCGCACCCCCATTGCCGATGATCACCCGCTTGCCGATGACCCGCGGTGCACCGGTGATGGTGTACGGACGCTCACGGTCGACGGTAAGAACCTCCCAGGCGACTTCGCCGGTCGCCGCTTCGAGCTTGACCAACCGGCCATCGAGCGTCCCGAGGAAGACGTGCTCTCTTGAGATCGCTACGCCGCGGTTGACGACATCGCAACAGGCGTAGCGACCCCACTCCCCCGGCACGTCGGGATCGTAGATCCACAAGAGCTCACCGGTCATGGCGTCGAGTGCGTGCACGCCGGACCAGGGAGTGGTGACGAACATCTGACCGTCGGCAACGATCGGCGTCGCTTCGTGACCTCTGGTACGCCCGGTGTCGTATGACCAGGCGAGCCCAAGGCGCGAGACGTTGCTCTCGTCGATCTGGGTGAGCGGCGAGTGACGTTGCTCACTGTAGTTGCGCCCATGCGTGAGCCAGCTGCCCGGTTCGTCGTCGGCAGCCAGTAGACGGGCGCCGGTGACGCCAGACTCGGGACCGGTGGCAGCCGCCGGCTCGACGGCCGAGGGTTCTTGAGCTTCAGGTGGCGCGCAGCCGAGGAGGCCAGCGACGCCGAGGCCGAGGGCAACGGTGAGGAAGAAGGACACCCTTCCGGATGCCGAGCGGTATCGGAACAAATCGAGCTGGCGAACGCACCGATCAATCGTCATGACAGGTAGGCCCCCAAGGGGAAGAGTTGGTCTTCGGATGAATCGTCTAGGAGAGAAAGGCCAGTGTACGATCTGCGGCGCGATCGGGATGTTCAATGTGCACGAAATGTCCACAGTCGTCCCAGACTTCGACCGGTGTTCCCGGCGGCAGATACTGAGGCACCTCAGCCGGATCGGTGCCCCAACCCATCGGCTCGTTGATCTTCCCGAGGATCACCATCATCGGTACCCGGATGTCGGCCAGACCGCGAAGGCCCCACTCCGGGCGCCAGGGACCGGGAACCATCATCTGGACGTGGGGATCGAGCTTCCAGCGCCAACCCTCGGGCGACCAGCGGGCGCCCACCGTCACAAGGTAGCGCAACCACTCCATGCTCGAGCGGGGGTTCATCCGCAAGCGCCGTTCGGCCAGTTCGTCGAGCGTTCCGGGACGGCGCTCCCTGGTTGCCATAGCCCGCCGACTGTCGAGGTATCGCTTCAGCCAGGCGGCCCTGCCCTCGACCCGTTCTTCGAGCGCTAGACCACGACTCCGCGAGCCCGACGACGCCTTAGGCACGCCGTCGATGTTGACCAGGTGGCTGAAACGCTCTGGGCGGGCGCCCACCAGGTGCGACAACAAACCGCCGCCTTTGGAATGACCGACTGCTCGCACCGGTCGTTGCCCGACCGAGTCGAGCGCCGCTAGCGCGTCCCGACAGTCGGCACTCCAGCTGTAAAGGGCCGCGCGCGCCGAGTCGCCGTGCCCGCGATGGTCCCAGGAAACCACGCGGTAGCCCGCCGAAGCCAGACGCGGCGCGAAGCCATCGAAGGTGCGGGCGAAGTCCGCTCCGCCATGCGCGAGGAAGATCACGGGCGCCTCCGGGTCACCCCATTCGTAGACCGCCAGGTCGACTCCCGCGCTGTCGACCCTCTGCACGCGGTCGGGGGGACGGGTTCCGGGAAAGCGGTGCTGGGCGATCGCCTCGGTCACCGCTGCCTCATCGTGCGCGTCCTCGGCACCCTCTTTCAATGTGTCGGTCCCCATCTTCTTCTCGTGATCTTTGTTCCGCTGTCGAGCGAGCCTAGCCGAAGAGTGGTGCGCGGCCCCGTTCCAGAATAGATTGCTCGAGATGAACCGTCACCCACGCCCATTCCGCCGCCCAGTTAGAAGACGTCGGCTGCACCGGCTAGCGCTTCTCTTGGCGCCCGGTCTCCTGATGCTCTCCTGCGGTCGCAACACCGAACCTCAGTCGCAGGCAACAATCAGAGGTGCGGCAATGGGTACCAGCTGGTCGGCCATCCTGATCACCGAGGAACCGCAGGACGCCTCGACCCTGGCGAGCCTACAGGCCGCGGTGGTTCTCGAGATCGACCGACTCGAGGACATCCTCTCGACCTGGCGACCAGAATCTGATCTCTCCCGGTGGAACGACACCTCCTCGACTGAACCCCAACAGGTGCCGGAAGAGCTGGTCGCGGTCGTTCGTGTTGCTCTAGCGGTCGCGCAGGCCTCTGGGGGCGCGCTCGATCCAACCGTGGCACCCGCTGTCGAGGCCTGGGGGTTCGCCGCCAGCGCACCGCAACCCACACCGCCCACCGAAGGAGGCCTGGCGCTCCTCCAGGAACGCATTGGGTTCGAGCGGGTGACGACTGGGAGTACCACGCTCTCGAAGTCGCACCCGGAGCTGACCCTCGACTTGTCGGCGATCGCCAAGGGCTGGGCCGTTGACCGGGTTTCCGACCTCCTGGTCGCGCGCGGCTACCGTGACACCCTGGTTGAGATCGGCGGCGAGCTGGTGGCCAGGGGCGAGAACGCAGCCGGCCACCCCTGGCAGTTGGCGATCGAACGACCGGTACGCAAGAGGAGCCAGCGACCAGCCGGGCTCGAACCCATCGAACGTGCGATCCATACGGTCATCGGCATGAGAGACGGTGCCCTGGCCACCTCTGGCGACTACCGCAATTGGCGAATCATCGGCGGTAAACGCGTCTCGCACACCATCGATCCACGCACCCTGCACCCGATCAGGCATCGTCTGGCTTCGGTCAGTGTAATGGCGCAAGACTGCGCCACGGCCGACGCCTGGGCGACGGCACTCAACGTCATGGGGCCGAGACACGGCTTCGAGATGGCCAAGCACCACAAGATCGCCGCCTTCTTCCTCACCTACACGGACGACACCCGCCAGCAGGTCGAGGTCTGGCGATCACCCGAGTGGATCAGGCGAGTGGATGAGCGAGCCGCGCAAGAGTAGTGGGCTCGCCGGGGCAGCGAGGCCGCTGGTAGAATCAAACCTCATGGGACTCCTTTTGATCACCATAGTTCTCATCGGCCTCCTGGTCGTCGGGATGTCCATCGGGACCATCCTCCAGGGCCGTTGTCTAAGGGGCAGCTGCGGTGGGCCCGAGGTCCTCGGACCTGACGGTGAGTCACTTTCCTGTGCGACCTGCCCAATGAAGAAGCTGCGCGAAAACGCTGGTGAAGCTACCTGACAGCGGTCTGGCGTCGGTCCGCGTCCTGTCAAGCGAGCACGTCGCGTAGCCAGTCCCGCAGCCCGTCGAGTTCACGGCGCAGAATCGTGGCGTCGGCCAGGGCCTGACTCACCAACGAGGCGCCCTGCGTACGGGCGAGAAAGTGCACCGCGAGGTTGTGCGCTTCCTTTTTCCTACCGGCAGCGCGAAACTGTGCCGCCAACCACTCGAGCTGCAGCACGAAGAGCTTCTCCGCCCAGCCCTCGAAACGCCCATCGAGCTTTTCGAGCTCCTGGTTGAGACCGCCGAGCGGACAGCCGTGTTGTGAAACGTTCTCGCAGTTGGCCGCCAGGTTGTCGAGTAGCCGCTCGACTCTCGCCCGCGGCGTGGTCGCCGTCTCCGAGTCGGCGATGATCTCGTTCACTGTGTCGAGATGGCGATCGATGACCGCCCGCACGAGCTCGTCTTTGGTTTTGAAGTAGTAGTAGACGTTGCCAAGCGGAACTCCGGAGGACTCGGCCACATTCGCCAGGGTCGTCGCCGAGTAGCCGCGACGGTGGATTTCAGAACTCGCCGCCGCGATCAGGCGCTCCCTCTTGGTGAGCTCGCGGGTCTCGGCGCCACGTTCGCTGGCGGTGTCTGGAAGGCTCATGACAACTCTCGCTCAGGGACCGCTTGGAGACCCTGGAGACCATTCTAGTCTCTGTCTCTCTGACAGCCGCCACGAACCCGTCCGGCGGGCGCGCTCGAGCGGTAGACGGTAGCCGAGAGTCAGGTGCCCCATTCCGGTCCCATACTCGTTGTTGGTCCACGAGAAGAGAATCTGGTCACAGAGCACCACTCCGATCTCGACGCTCGGTGCAAGGCTCTCGATCCAGGGTTCGACGACGTCGTACTCCGCCCAACTCGCCCGCACACCGAGCATCGCCTGAAGCTCTAACCAGGTCGTCGCGTTCCAACTCCAGGCCGCGCCGAGCTCCAGCCACTGTTGATAGCCCTGCGCGATCCGCAGGTCGACCCGGGTCTCGAGCGTATGGCGGCTCGTCATCGGGAACCACTTCCTGAAGTCGAACCCGAGGACCGGGAAGTGGTCGTTGCTGGCGACGTACTCGAGGGTCACCTCGTCGTCGCCAATCGCACGATGGAGAGCGTTCTGTAGGTTCTCGCCAGCGAGGCCTCGGCCCGCCCGCACCGCGCCACCGAAGAGGTCGAGCTTCCAGTCCGAGCCGGTGAGGCGTTGGCCGAGCAACAACCACGATTCGTCGTAGCGCACTCCGGCCTCGGTGTCGGTGAACAGGTTCTCTTCGAAGGTAAGGGTTCCGCGACCGAGTCGAGCGTTGTGAATGCGGAGCTGCTCGAAGTCGATGGTCAGGCCAATCCCTCCGGTGTACAGGTCGTCGGAGCGCGAGTTACCGGCGAGGAAATCGTTCCCGGTACGCAAGTGCACCGTGTTCTGGGCCAGGAGCGGGGCTCCGACGAGAATCCCCGTCTGAAGAAGCACCGCCGCCATCAGCGATGCTGCGACCCGCGAATGCCCTGATTTGTTGATCTTCATCCCTACTCCCACCAGCTGGTCTGCTTTCATGGGTATAAGCCAGTTAACTAACTCATACGGAGAAAGAACCGGGACGGTTTCATGGACCATCGAAGAAACATGAGCCTCCTCGCGCCGCCCGATCCGGTCCCGCCCCGCGGCCAAACCCACTCCGGGCGCTCGCTCCTCACTGTTTGGAACGCAGCCGACCATAAGAAACCGCCACATCCGGTCGGGCCGGTCTGGCGCTCCTGTTCGCTCACCCGGAGGTTTCCACTAGGCTCGGCACCTTCCCCCTTTAGGGACATGTGTTCCCCATCTCCGCTAACCACCTCGGAACCACCTGTGGATTCGCTGTTCTCTTTGCTCTCGACCGAAACCTGGACCTGGCTTGGCATTGTCTTCTGCCTGTCGCAGTCGGCGATGTTCTCGGGACTCAACCTGGCCTTCTTCTCGGTCGGCAGGCTACGGCTCGAGGCAGAAGCAGAGAACGGCAATCACGCGGCGCAACGCGTCCTGCGGCTCCGCGAAGACGCCAACTTTCTCCTCTGCACCATCCTGTGGGGCAACGTTTCGGTGAACGTGCTCCTTGCGCTACTGAGCGAATCCGTTCTGGCAGGAGCCGGTGCGTTCGCCTTCTCAACCATCGGTATCACCGTCTTCGGCGAGATCATGCCGCAGGCCTATTTCTCTCGCCACGCCATCCGTGTTGGCGCCCTCCTGGCACCAGTGATCCGCCTGTACCAGGCGCTACTGTTCGTGGTCGCCAAGCCAACAGCAATCGTGCTCGATGGCTGGGTGGGTCCTGAGGGCCCCACCTTCCTCCGCGAACGCGACATGGAGGTCATTCTGCAGAAACACATTCGCGAGGCGGACTCGGAAATCGGTGCAACGGAAGGGCGCGGCGCCCTGAACTTCCTCAACCTCGACGACCGCCTGATCATCGAGGAAGGAGTGGAGATCGACCCCGAAACGGTGCACTCCTTCCCCTCCAAGCTCGACCTTCCGATGATTCCAGCGGCCGGCGACGAGGGCGCGGTCGAGTTCATCGAGGCACTGAAGAACTGCGAGCTGAAGTGGACGATCGTCACCGACGAGACCGACATTCCGCAGTTGGTTCTCGAAACCGACTCCTACCTGCGCGACGTGCTTTCCGGCCTACGGAATGCCGACCCGTACCGCCACTGTCATCGCCCTATCGTAGTCACCGACCCGGCAGTGACCCTCGACGAAGTGCTCGGACAGTTCGTCGTCGAGGCAGACCATGGTCAAGATCACGTCATCGATCGCGACGTGGTGATCTTCTGGAGCGATGATCGACGCCGCATCGTGACCGGAGCTGACATTCTCGGCCGCCTTCTGCAGGGTATCGCCACGCGAACCGCCAACCGCACTGCTCCCGACTCGCCCGCGGAGGCGCAACGAGCCTTTGAACCGGATCCGGGTCGTGAGCCTCGGCTGAAGGGAAGCGCCTGACCTGTGCTCCTCGGGGAACCCCACTCGAGTCCGGTGTGTGATCGAGAAGGGGAACTCAGAGTCTCTGCTGCGGCTGCCAACCCATCGCCTGCGCAGCCTGTATTCCCTGATTGGCAAACACGATCTCTTCGCGCTCCAGCCAGAAGGCGAGCGCCCGCAGGACGCGAAACTGTGGTGCACGAACGCGCTCCTCGATGGTCGCCAGATCGGCGCCGGACCGCAGGACAGTCCACAGGTCGTTGAGCAGCATTCCGTCCGGCTCGCCACGCGGAATTGTCGGCTTGGCCACCACCGGGATCATGGGCAGGGTGCTGGCGAGGGCCATGCGTAGACCAGGTCGTGCTTCGTAGCGGCGCAGACCTTCACCGATCAAACTGTCGAGATTCTCCTTGCGGGAACTCGCTGTGTCCTTCGAAGCAATGTCTTTCGCGAGGGCGCGAAATGGCGCCTCGAAGAAGCGCCACTCACCTTGGAGTGGCTGCTCGAGCAGAGCATAGAGCGCCTCACTGCCAGTCGAACGACCGCATGCCGCGGCCAGAAAACACCCGTTCTCGAACTGCACTCGGCCGCGCAGAGCGCCGTTTCCAAGATCGAGGAAGAGCTCACCGGAACGCCCGGCCTCAAACCTCTGGAAGAGGCCGGGCAAAGCATAGGGAGCCACCTCGCCGTGCTCCGGTTCGGCTGTCTGGGCGGCGACGGGGCTCGGCTGGTTCGAAAGCGATGCCGCGAGATCGGCCGCTGCCACCGCCAGTTCCTGGTTCCCACCAGCCCGCAGGTCGTCGAGCAGGCCGAAGACTTCCGGTGAGGGAGTGCGCTTGAGCGCCGTGAGCAGGCTGCGGACGGCCTGCGCGTCAGCCCGGGGCAGGCGCCTTACTCTACCCAGGAGGCCGGGAGCGCGGAGTCGGTTGCGAACCGCGCGCACCAGAAGCGCCACCGTCTCGGGTTCGGTCGACAGGTTCTTGCTTCCCAGCTGGGCAAGCGGCGCCGAATAGTCGAAGCGCTCGAAGTCGGAGACGATGCGTGTGATCGCCGAACGTCGGGCCTCCGGACGGCCAGACTTGATGAGGATCTCGAGGGCGAGTACCCAGAGACGTCTGGTCTCGGCCGCCGTCTCGCAGTCGTCCACCTCGGCGAGGGCAGCCGAAAGCTCATCCAGCTTCTCTTCGAGCAGGCCCTCGGCGAGGGCACTTCTCTGCTCGCCAAGAAACAGCACCACCTCGCGCTGGAGTTGCGTTGCCCGGTCGCAACCACCGAAACCGGCGACCAGGCGAATCTCGGCCCGGCGCCGGGCGATCGACTGGACGTGATCGCTCTGGGTGTGGCGCACGATGTGGATCAGGTTGCGCAGCACCCACCAGCGGAGCGGGCGCCTTCGGGTCCGCTGCGCCTGGCGGCGCAGCACCTGGAGCGCCTCGTCGCGAATGCTCTCGCCATGCATGAGTGCCAGCTCAATGAGACGGCCACGCTCGGCGCGTCTGTCCTCTCGCGCCAGCTGCTTGATCAACGCCCGTGCGTCATAGCCAGGCACATGAGACATCAACTCACTGATCGCTATGTGCTGACGGTGGCGACGAAAGGCATTGTCAAAGGCCGCGAGCTCGATGTCACCGAGCGCCTTCCGGCGCAGCACGGCGCGCTGGCGACGATCTTCCACTGCCAGCGCCAGTACCTCGTCGGTGATGTCGAAGGCCAGGGTCGCGCGCCCGATTTCACCTCGCAGCAGGCTGGCCGCCGCCGCCTGCAGCAAGAGGTCGATGCGCGCATGTGAAAGCTGGCCTGGGAGCGAGTGACGGGCGAACCGATCGCCGATCCTGAAACCCTGATGCGCACCAACGAAGCACCGCACGACCCGGCGAACGCCGGTCGCTGTGTGATGTCTCACCCTACGCCCCCGGACTTCCCAGTCAGGCAGAGCGCCGACGAGCTCTTCTGCTACCTGCTCTTCGGTCGCTCCGAGGCGCGACAAGACCTCGCGTACGACGTCGAGCTCTCCGCGCTCGAGGGCAACACCCGCCACTTCGACCAACTTCGCCGAGGACATCGCCTGGGCAACCGCCATCGAGAGAACCGCGGCTGGTTTGACCTCCTGAACCAGTGCCACGCCGGAAAGGAGCGCCGAGGACTGCATCGCCTCAACCGCCGAGGCGTCGAGGCCTTCGAGTTGCGCCTGCATCTGGGAGCGTCGGTCCGCTGGACAAGCGTTGACGCACATCGTCCGGACGCGACTGAGGTCGGTCGAAAAACCGCGCGCCTCGACGCGCACGAGAACCGGCAGGTGGGCGAGGTCTTCGAGAGCCTCGACAATGTACGCATCGACCGGCCGCCCACCGTGCACGGCCTTCTCGTGCGCCCACGCCAGCAGACTGCCCACCAGATCGGCCGAGTCCTCGCGCAGATCGGTCAAGAGGCGCCCTGCGGCGGCGGCGTCGCGACGAACGGCGTCTAGATAGTCTCGGAGAACGGCCCCCGTGTGAAGAGCACCTGGCTCTAGGGCGAGGGTCGAAGGGCAAGGGGAGGGCCGGCTGACGGCAGCAGAAGACATCCAGGATTCCTCGCAGCAATGACAACAAAGAGGGGCACAGGTTTCACTGGGTGCACGCCTCATGCCAGCAAAACCTAGGAAATCATCGCCCGTTTTTTTCGTTACAAGAGGAATCAAGAGTGTCATGGCTCTATGAATTTCTTTTATCTCTCCCGTTCCGTATCGACTCGAAACGAGCGTTGCCGACCGGGTCGCCGCCGGAGAGGGCGACGGACGCTCCATCGGTCGCGCGTCTTCTGCCTGCACCCGATGGTCGATCACCAACCTTCACCAACCCTTAACAGAGTCTTCATAAAGACGGACTTGCGGTTCACATAACGGCCGAATCAGAACCTGTTCGGGCCCTTCTTCTCTAAGGAACAGACTGGAGATGAAGATCCTCCGCTGGGCCGATGAACCCGGCCCGCACACGAGTCTCCTAGCCACCATGACCACCAATGCGACCCTGGTTTGTCTGGTTTGTCTGGCTTCTCCGGCTGGCCCTCGTCATCGACCGCCACTCGCGGTGGTGTTCTTCTTTTCTCTCGCGCACGGCGGTGAGGTCACCGTGCGCAGCGAACTCGGTCGCGGAACCTTGCTTCCGCCTCACTCTGCCTTCATCCAAGGAGCCGCAGATTTCCTGAGATCGCCGGGTGCCACGCGGGAACACGCGAGGAAGGTGCTAAGGTCCGTCTCGCTTTCCCCTGGTCTTTACGGAATCTTCATATGACGTCTTCTCACGGCGACTCGAAGGGGCGTGCGGCGCCCTGGGCAACCCGGCTGTTTACCGTCCTCGCGCTGCTCTACATCTTCTGTATCGGCCTGGACATGATGGGCTTGTCCTTCAAGCTCTTCGGCAAGGGCTTTGCGCAGCAGCTTCTCACGACCACCGCGAATCCCCTGGTCGGGCTGTTCATTGGCGTCCTGGCGACCACTCTGGTGCAGAGCTCTTCGACGACGACCTCGATCGTCGTCGGTCTGGTTGCCGCCGGCGCAATCAGTATCGAGGGCGCAATCCCCCTCATCATGGGAGCCAATATCGGCACCTCAGTGACCAACACGATCGTTTCGCTAGGTCACGCCTCGCGGCGCGAGGAGTTCCGTCGCGCGTTTGCCGGCGCGACCGTGCACGACTTCTTCAACTGGCTGGCGGTGCTCGTCCTGCTACCGATTGAGGTCTTTTTCGGACCGATCCAGGCGATCTCGACCTGGATGACAGAGGTCCTCGACGGGGTCGGCGGCGTGAAGCTCTTCAACCCCCTGCGTGAAGTCGTACGGCCCGCCGCCGAAGCGCTTTCGGGCCTGGTCAACGAGTCGGGGGTTCTGACCCTCCTGATCGGCATCGCCCTCTTGTTCTTCGCGCTGCGCTATCTCGTCCGCGTCCTGCGCTCGAGTTTGACCGGTGAAGCCGAACAGATTCTCCACCGCACGCTCTTCCGCTCGGCAACTGCCGCGGTCCTTGCCGGGATCGCGGTCACCGTGATGGTTCAGTCCAGTTCGGTGACCACTTCGGCCATCGTGCCACTCGTCGGCGCCGGCGTGATTTCTCTCGAACAGCTCTTTCCGTTGACCATCGGTGCCAACATCGGCACGACGGTCACCGCGATGCTCGCTGCTCTGGCAACCGGCGAGTCGGCCGCGATTACCGTGGCGTTTTCTCACCTGACCTTCAACATCATGGGCACCCTGATCTTCTTCGTGCCTCCGCCGCTGCGCCGCGTGCCCCTGGCGATGGCCCGCTGGATGGGCGATCTCGCAGCCCGTAACCGTGCAGCGGCGGCCGCCTACGTCCTCGGCACGTTCTATGGTGTTCCTCTGCTTCTCATACTCTTGACCGGCGCGTTCGGCGACAAGCCCGACACCGCGACCACTTCGGCACCTGACACGCCAGCGGCCAGCGCGAGCGTCGATCCCACCCACTGAGGTATTCCCATGTTCAAGAAGCTTTTTGGCGACACGGCGGGCTCGGCCCTCATCGAAGAGTCCTTCCGCGAGGTCACGACGATGATCGAGCAGTCCGAACGAATGTACAACCACGCCATCGCGGCTCTGCTCGACAATGCGCCGCTCGAAGTCGATCTCGAAGACCTCGACGACGTCGTCGACGAAGCCGAACAACGAGTCCGGCGACGAGTGCTCGAGCACCTCGCGATCAGGCCCGATCAGGACCTGGTCTCCTGTCTACTCCTGATGAGCCTGGTTCAAGACGGCGAACGCGTTGGCGACTTCGCCCGCGGACTTGTCGAACTCGTGCCGCTGGCGCGATCTGAGCGTGTGGGACCCTTCGCTAGCCGGCTACGCGCTGCTTCGGAGGTAACGCGCGCCCTGTTCACCGACACTCGCCGCGCCCTGGTCGACGAAAACGCCGACCTCGCGGTCCGCGTTACCGACGCGGCGCGCGAGAACAAGCGCGAGATGATCGCGCTCACTGCGGATCTCGCGGCCAGCGACGCGAGCGCCGACATGGCGGTGGTCTATTCGGGTGCAGCACGGATCTTGCGCCGCATTACCTCGCATCTGAGTAACATGTGTTCGACGGTTTCACAGCCGTTCCATCGCATTCGCCACGACGACGAAGAGGCCTGAGAGCTGCCAGTGAGGGCTTGGGCTTCGTGAGGCCAGAGCCACGAGCAAACCATCTTCCAAGGGTCCTGCCCCCCGGGTCGTGCACCGGAAGGGGACCCGGACACCTTTCCTTCGCGGCATGGTCACTCACGACCTGGTGCGTCGAGGCCTCGCCTTCGACGACGCCTATGCCGTCGCGCACGCCGTGCGGGCGGCGCTGGCAGATCGCTCGGAGGTCACCACCTCTGAACTGCGCGACATCATCAACGCCGAGCTCGAAGTTCTGGTGCCCGGCCAGGTCGACTCCGAGCCCACCGAGCCGCAGCCACCCACGCTGGCGGTGACCTACGGCGGCGAGCGCCAGCCCTTCTCCCGCGGCCTGCTGGCGCGCAGCCTCTACGGTGCCGGGATCGACCTCGACCACGCCTACTCCCTGGTCCTCCAGATTCAGCGGCAACTGGTGTCCGAACGGGTCGAGTCGATCGACGCACACGCGCTCTCAGAGCGCATGGCCGAGATTCTCGAGGAAGAGATCGGCGAACGCGAGGCCCGGCGCTACCGGCTCATCCGGAGGCTGCAACGGCTGCCACAACCGTTGGTGATCTACTGCGCCGGCGCCACTGGTACCGGCAAGTCGACACTTTCGCTCGAGTTGGCGCCCCTCCTGCACACCTTCCGCATCACCTCCACCGACACTATCCGTGAAGTCATGCGCATGGTGTTCTCGCCGAGCATTCTCCCGGCACTCCATCGCAGCAGCTTCGAGAGTGCCGAAGCCACGGAAAAGCTAGCGGGCGAAGAAGACGACGCCCACCTCTTGCGCTCCTACGAGGAACAAGCGATCCGCGTCTGCGTTGGCGTGCGGGCAGTGGTCGAGCGTGCGCTGGCCGAGAACCAGAACATCCTGGTCGAGGGAGTGCACCTCTTGCCATCGGTGGTGCCATTCGGTGATCTCGAGGGCGCCGCCTATCAAGAGATGATCCTGCTTACGACCCTCGACGAGGAAACGCACCGCAGTCATTTTCTCGCCCGGGGACTATCGTCGGCGCGCCAACCTGAACGCTACCTGGAGTACTTTCCTGCTATTCGCCTCCAGCAGGAGCGCTTGATCGAACTGGCCGAAGAACGCGACATACCACTCCTCGACACCGCCGAGCGCGATCCGTTCGCACCGCGTGCCCTGCAGATGCTCTCGACCTCTCTCGAATCGAAACTGCCGTGGCTGGCAGAGGCCGAACAGGTCGAGCCACGGGCCGTCCCGGGCGTGCTGCTGATTCTCGACGGCGCTCCCGACCACCCGCTGCGAGCCCTTGGTGCCCGCACACCTCTCCAGGTAGCGGAGACCCCCAACCTCGACCGACTGGCAAAGGAAGGCATCTCAGGCCTCGCTGATCCTGTGGCGGCCGGCGTCGTACCCGACACCGCCAGCGGCAACCTGTCGATCTTTAGCCAGTCGCCGCACGCCATGAAGCGTGGACCAATCGAAGCAATTGGTGCCAGCCTGCGGCCGTCGCAAGAGGACCCGAGAGTCCTGGTCGCAGGCGGAACGACCGCTCAGGGTGCGGTGATCGTACCGCGCGTCGACGACATCTGCCTGCGCGCGAACCTCGCCACTCTCGACGACGAAGGGCGAGTCGTCGACCGCCGTGCCGGCCGCATCCGCGACGGAGTTGCGGAGCTGGTCGCGGCACTCAACGAGATCGAGATCGATGCTCGAGGCTTCAAGGGGGTGCAGCTACGAGTCATCGCCGCAACCGAGCATCGCATTGCGCTGGTCCTTCGCGGGCGTCGTTTGTCACCGAGCATCCATGGCAGTGACCCCGGTCAGGCGGCGCCGCCCGGGCCGCCACTCGTTCCAGCTGCGGTCGAAGAGGGTGACCGCGAGGCCGAACGCACAGCGCGCTTCCTCCAACTCTTCGAACAGCGCGCCCGCGAAGTCCTGGCCGCCCACCCACTCAACGAGAAGCGCAAGAAGGAGGGGCTTCTGCCTGCCAACGTGATCCTCTCGCGCGGTGCTGGCCGGGTCCATCGGTTGCAGCCCATCGAGCATCACGGTCGCGAGTTGTCGCTGGCCTGCGTCGGAGGCGACCGCACCGTCCTCGGTATCGCCTCATTTCTCGGTGCCGAGGTGGTCCAGGCAGACGGTATGACCGCCAACCTCGATACCGATCTCGACGCCAAGTTTGATCGCGCCTTCCGCCTGGCCAAAAAGCACGATCTGGTCGTCGTGCACTTCAAGGGCGCCGACATCGCGGCGCACGACCGGCGCGCCGATCTCAAGATCGAGTACCTCGAGAGGTTCGACGCTGCCCTGGGTCGCTTTCTCGAGAAGACCAGCAAGCGAAAGAAGCATCGGGTACGCGTCGCGGTGGCCTCAGACCACACCACCGTTTCTGAGACCGGTCAACACGACGCCGACCCGGTCCCAGTCGTCGTCTGGGGCCCCGGTGTCGAAAGCGATGAAGTCGAGGCCTTCGACGAAGCGTCGGCTGGAGAGGGCGCGCTCGAGAGGATCCCCCTTCAACTCCTGATCAGCCGGTTGTTCGCTTGAGTCCCCTCGGCAAGAAGGCAGAGGCCGGCTGGCCCGAGCGCGAGCGTAGAGCCAATCAACCACAGCAGGTCGGAATCATCGATCTCGGTTCGAACACCGCCCGGCTCGCGGTCTATCGCTACATCCCCGGCACCTGGTACCGATTGACCGACTCGATTCGCGAACCGACTCGCCTCGCCGAAGGTGCCACCCGCGACGGCAAGCTCAAGCGAAAGGCCATGGAGCGCGCGCAGGCGGCGGTCGAGTTGTTCGCCGACTTCGCCGAGGCCGCCGGACTGCCGCATGTCGAAGTGCTGGCGACCAGTGCCGTTCGCGAAGCGCAGAATGGCGACGAGATGCTAGCGCGCATCGCACCCCTTGATCTTCCTCTCGCCGTTCTTTCGGGCTCCGATGAAGCGCAGCTGGGTGTCCTGGCTGTTGCCAACAGCGTCGAGTACGAGGACGCTTGGGTCATCGACCTTGGCGGCGGCAGCGTGCAGGTCTCATCGATGATCGGGCGGCGTTTCGAGCATGGCCAGGCCTACCCGCTCGGTGCGGTTCGGATGACCGAAGAAGCGCTCGGTGGTGGGCACAAGCGCATTACCAAAAAGATGGTCAAGAAGCTCGAAAGCCGGGTCTCGAAGGAGCTCTCAGACATCACCCGTCTGATGGCGGCGGACAAACGACCGATCGTCGCGCTCGGCGGTAGCGTGCGCAACCTGGCCCGCATCGTCCAGCGCCAGACCTCGAACTATCCCATCGTTCCCATCCACGGCTATCGCCTGACACGTGACGCCGTCGAGCAGCTAACGGTGCGCCTGCTCCAGATGACCGCCGCCGAGCGCGCAGCCGTGCCGGGCCTCAACCTCGATCGCGCCGACATCATTCCCGCCGCGGCACTCGTTTACCGCTGGATCTTGCGCTCCAGCGGGCGAGAACGCATCACCATTTCTGGCGACGGAATGCGCGAAGGCGCCTTCCACCGTCATTTCCTGCCTGCACCACACCTCGTTCGAGACGTGCGAACTTTCGGCGTCATGAACGTTTTCGGGCAGTACGAACAACCTCTCTCCCATACCGACAAGGTTCGTTCACTCAGTCTTTCGCTCTTCGATCAACTCGAAACACGACACCAGCTCTCGAGCTCCTGGCGAGAGATTCTCTGGGCGGCGGCCACCCTGCACGACATCGGCATGACGATCGACTATCACCGTCACCATCGTCACGGGCAAATGCTGGTCGAGGCATCTCCCCTACCCGGCTGGACCCACCGCGAACAAGCAATCATCGCTCAGCTCATCCGTCACCATCGCAAGGGTGAACCGGTCATGCAGGAACTGGCCGAGGTTCTCGATGATCAGGACTGTTCGGCGTTTCTGGTCCTGGTCACGCTCCTGCGCATCGCTGAGTCGCTCGAAAGGTCACGAACCGGGCGCGTGGCCGCAGTTCGGATCCATCTGAAGAAGAGCGCGGTGAAGATAGACGTCTTCGCTGAAGAGGAACCGGCAATCGAGATCTGGGAGGCCGGTAAGCATGCCAGCCTCTTCGAGCGCGCGCTCGATCGACCCCTCGAGATTCGTTGGAAGGAGCCGTCCTGACTGTCAGCTGCTAGAGCGTGCCGGTAGCACGCGACCTCGACACTCGCCGAAACCGATCGACTGGAAGCCAGAACGCTCGCAGCGACCCCGAAGAATCAGCTCGTCGCCGTCTTCGAGGAACGCGCGTTCCTCTCCGTTGGGGAGTTTCAGAGGTTCGCTTCCCCGACGCGTGATCTCCATCAGACTGCCAAGCGACTCTTCGCTCGCTCCCGAGACCGTTCCGGTCGCCATCAAGTCGCCAGGGTTGAGGTTGCAACCGTTCGAGCTGTGGTGGGTCACCATCTGAGCAAGTGTCCAATAGATGTCGCGAAGTGACCCGCAGCTCAAGAGATGCGGGCTGAAGTCGCCAGCACGCATCGATTCGGTTTCGAGAAAAACCTCGAGCGTCACGTCGAAGCCCGCCTGAAGCGGGTCGGCACCTTCGGTCAGGTAGGACAACGGTTGCGGATCACCGTCCGGGCGTTCGAACTCGGGCGCCCGAAAGGGCGCCAGGGCCTCGAGGGTCACGACCCACGGCGAGACGGTGGTGGCGAAGCTCTTGCCCAGGAAGGGACCGAGGGGTTGGTACTCCCAGCCCTGTATGTCGCGGGCCGACCAATCGTTCAACAGGCACAAACCGAAAATGTGTTCTTCGGCATGCGCCACATCGATCGGCGACCCCAGTGGGTTGCCTGGGCCAATGTAGAAGCCGACCTCGAGCTCATAGTCGAGCAAGCGAGAGGGTCCAAAACTCGGCGCATCGTCGCTCGGCGCCTTGCGCTGACCGGAAGGGCGATGAAACGGCGTTCCGCTGGCGATGACCGACGACGCGCGACCGTGGTAGCCAATCGGAATGTGCTTGTAGTTCGGAAGCAACGGATTATCGGGCCGAAACAGCTTGCCGATGTTGGTGGCGTGATAGACCGACGCATAGAAGTCGGTGTAGTCGCGGACCGAGGTTGGAACACACAGTGTTGCCGCTGCCATCGGCACCAGGCATTTCTCTACCGCTTGACGCTCTCGATCGTCGGAGAGAAGCTGCGACACGACCGCACGCACCGCACTCCATGCCCCGGACCCGAGCGCCGCTAGAGCGTCGAGGTTGGTGCTCTGGCAGGCGGCCCGAACCTCAGGCGAGAGCGAATCAACCAGGCCGGCGTCGCAAAGTGCGGAGAGATCGACGATCTGATCACCGATCGCCACCCCGACCCCGGTGGTCATATCAGCGCCACTGGAGAAGCGGCCGAAGGGGAGGTTCTGGATCGGGAACTCAGTCTCACCGGTGGCGCTCTCGAGCCAGCTGGTGAGGCTCTGTCGATGGGTTTCATTCAGCCCCGTCATGTCAACACTCCCCAACTCAACTCTCTCATTTCAGGCTCTCTTCCAGGAAGCCATGCAGCGCCTCGGCGGCGTCACGGATCACCCAGCCCATCGATTGCAGGTCGTCGACCGGCTCCTCGAAGCTACAGGAACCGAAAGAGACGAAACTCATGCGCCTCATGCGTCGCAAGTGTTCCGTGTCGAAAGCGGTGTCCCGCCAGTGAAACGCATCGCCCTCTGTTGTGAAGTTCGTGTTGTCGACATCGAGGAGAATCTCCTCGAGATCGCCGGCTTCGCCGCCTGACGCAGCCTCGGCACGCGCCGCTGCGGCGAGCAGGTTCAAGAAGCCATGCATCCGTGCACGCGGTGGATCGTTCTCGTAGGTCAAGGCCTGCTCGGCGCGCACCGGATGATGAAGGCCAGCGGTTGCCTTCCAGGGCACCCCATAGCGCTGACAGGCAGCGACAAAGCGCGCAACCTCGGTGGCGGGCGGAATCATCTCGGCGACGACGCCGCCCGTGCGCACCTTGGCCAGGCCACCCACCTCGGCAATGGCTGCCAGCCGCGCATCGAGGTCGCTATCGACCGGCGTTTCGTAGAACACCAGAACCCCACCACGCTGGCGCTCGTGGAACAGCCGAATCTCATCGGGCTCGGCAGGCCGCACCTCGAGCGCTTGAATCCGCACCTCGCCAGCCGTCGTTTGCGATGAGAGGAGATGGAGCTCGGTCGCCAGGCTCTCGAGCCGACCCCGTGCCTCGCAGAGGTCACCACGCACGAGAACCGAGAGCGGCCAGACAGTGCCCTCGGAGAGTTCCGCGGCCTCGATGACCTCCAGCAGCTCGACGACCCGTTCGAGCGGAATGACGAAGCTACCCAACATCCAACCGAACGGCGACCGCTGATAGCGGGCGAAGCGCGTCGCCGCGTCCGGCAACTCGAGACTGGCGGGAGGGAACAGGCCCGCGTAATCGACCAGTGACTCCAAAAGCACGCGCGACGCCGAGGCATCACGCGCCTCATCAGATCGAAGCGTCAAGAAACGACTCCAGGTCCTCTTCGTTGATCAACGGCTCTCCCGGCGAAACGTTGTAGAGCTTGCCTTCTCTCACCCAACGATCGAGCCGATCGACCTCGTGGTAGAGGTGTTCGAAACTGTCGACGACGAACAAGAGGGGCTGCACGTGATCGATCTCGAAGTACTGGTTCACCACCCACTCCAACTTGAAGGGGTAACGTTGGACGTCGGGCGACAAGAGGCAGTACTCGATTTCTTCCGCCGAGCTCAGAAGTCCCGAACCGTAGACGCAGAGCTCCTCGGAGTCGGGGCGCTTCATCAAACCGAACTCGACTGTGAACCAGAAGAAGCGTGCCATCGCTTTGATCACCGACTCGACAGCCGCCAGGCGACGGTCGTGGTCTTCGATCTTCTGCAGGTCGATGGCCGCCGAACGCGCAACGTCACCGAAGCGCACCAGAATGTCTGAGAACACCCGGTCGGTGTGCATCGGCACGTGACCCGAGAGATCATGGAAGATGTCGGGCTCCGGCAGGTACTCGAGCCGCTCGCCGGCACGGATGGTAATCGTGGTTGGAAACTCGCGACGCCGGAGGCAGTCGAAGAAGAGATACGCCGGAACGTAGCCGCTGACCGGCTTCGACTCGAAGCCCGAAAGCGGCGCAAGGAACTCATTGACCTCCTCGAGACGCGGAATACGCTCCGGGTTGAGCGCCAGTCGCTCGACTCCCACCAGGAACTGTGGATGGGCGTAGCGCTTCCACTTCTCCTCGAGGGCGGCGTAGAGCCGCCGCCAGGTCTCGTGGTTCTCCTCGCTGTAGAGCTCGTAGGGCTGTTCGATGAAAAGCTCCCCGCGATTGCGCGACTCTTCGATGAAGGCGGCTTTGGTCGTGGTGAGCCCCTTCGGGGTGCTGCTGGTTGGAGAGACGGTCATGCTTGACTCCTCGAGTGCATTCCTTGGACGGGTGATTGCCGCTCAGCCGCCGGCGACACGGTCGGCGGACTCATCCGTGTCGTGGTTCCACGACATGGCGTAGCCGGTGTCCTCCAGGGCGAGGGCGTCACGGGTGAGCTGGAGCGGACGGAAGGTGTCGACCATGACGGCCAGTTCTTCGGTTCCGGCCTTTCCGATCGAGCCCTCGTAGGTACCCGGATGAGGCCCATGCGGAATGCCGTTGGGGTGCACCGTGAACGATGCCCGTTCGATACCCTTGCGCGACATGAAGTCGCCCTCGACGTAGTAGAGAACCTCGTCACTGTCGACATTCGAATGGTTGTAGGGAGCGGGAATGGCTTCCGGGTGGTAGTCGAACAGGCGCGGAACGAACGAGCAGATCACGAAACCGGGGCCGTCGAAGGTCTGGTGAACCGGGGGCGGCTGATGGACGCGCCCGGTGATCGGTTCGAAGTCTTCGATGTTGAAGGCATAGGGCCACAGGTGACCGTCCCAGCCGACGACGTCGAGCGGGTGATGACCGTACTCGTAGCGGGTGATCTGGCCGCGCGCCTTGACTCGCACCTCGAAGGTTCCTTCTTCGTCGTAGGTCAAGAGTTCCTGCGGGCCGCGGATATCGCGCTCACAGAAGGGTGAGTGCTCGAGGAACTGGCCGTAGCGGTTGAGGTAGCGCTTGGGCGGCTCGATATGGCCAAACGACTCGATGTGCAACTGGCGTTGCGCCACCCCCTCGTCAGGAAGCAGCCTCCAAATGACACCCGTTGGGATCACCAGGTAGTCACCCGGGCGATAGTCCAGACGGCCGAACTGGGTCTCGAGAACCCCGGTCCCTTCGTGGATGAAGAGCGTGTCGTCGCCGTGTGCAAAGCGATACCAGTAGTCCATTGCCGCATCGGGTCGCGACGTGTAGAGAACCACGTCCTGGTTGCCCATCATCGCGACTCGCGAGGAAATCGCATCGCCGCCGGCCGGCGCTTCTGCGGCACGCAGGTGCCGATGTTTGAGTGCGCCAGCTTCCTCGTACTCGATCGCCACACTCTCCTGCCGGTCGACTTCTCGCACCCTGGTCGGCGGATGCAGGTGATACAGAATCGATTGGATTCCCGCAAAACCGTGAATGCCCATCACCTCTTCATGGTGCAGAGTGCCGTCGGGCTTTCTGAACTGGGTATGACGTTTGTGGGGTACGTTCCCCATGCTCAGGTAGTGGGTCATGAACTGTTCTCCTTCTGGAGTCCTGCCATCAAGAGTTCTTCTAGAGGTTGCCGCGCAGAGCCTGGTCGCGCTCGATGCTCTCGAAGAGCGCCTTGAAATTGCCTTCGCCGAAGCCGCGCGCTCCGTGGCGCTCGATGATCTCGTAGAACACGGTCGGCCGATCTTCGACCGGGCGGGTGAAGATCTGCAGCAGATAGCCGTCGTCATCGCGGTCGACGAGGATGCCGAGCTCGGCGAGGTCTTCCGTCGGTTCGTCGATCTTCCCGACCCGCTCTTCGAGGTCGTCGTAGTAGGTGGTCGGAACGTAGAGAAACTCAACGCCGCGCTCGCGCATAGCGCGTACCGTCTTGATGATGTCGTCGGTCTGGCAGGCGATGTGCTGCACGCCCGGGCCATCGTAGTAGTCGAGAAACTCTTCGATCTGCGACTTGTTGCGACCCTCGGCAGGCTCGTTGATCGGAAACTTGATCTTGCCGCTACCGTCCTGCATCACCTTCGACATCAACGCCGAGTACTCGGTCGAGATCGCCTCGTCGTCGAAGTGTGCGAGCTGCGAGAAACCGAGGCAGTTGGCGAAGAAGTCCACCCAGGCGTTCATCTTGCCGAGCTCGACGTTGCCGACCATGTGATCGATGGTGTGCAGGCCGACACCGTTGCCGTTCTCGGTCGCACGCGGTACGAAGCCCGGCGCGAAGACGCCTTTGTACTCGCCCCGCTCGATGAACTTGATCAAGGTATCGCCGTAGGTCTTGATCGCCGACCAGCAGAGGGTCCCGTGCTCGTCGCTGTCCTCGGTCGTCTCCTGTGCCGACTCGGCGCCACGATCGGTTGCCTGTTCCCAGGAGTGCTGGGCCGAGTCGACTTCGAGCGCGATGACCTTGACGCCGTCGCCGTGGCGGGCCACGTGACGGGTGATCTCGTGGTCGGGCGAGAGCGCGGTACTCAAGACGAGGCGCACATCGCCTTGTTGCATCAGATACGAAGCGACCTCTCGCGACCCGGTTTCGAGCCCGCTATAGGCGGCCTCGGTGAAGCCGAAGCTGTGTTGGTAATACACCGACGCCTGCTTGGCGTTACCGACATAGAACTCGACGTGGTCGAAGCGCTTGATGGGAAGAAAGTCGGAATGGGATTCAGTCATGGAAGAGACTCCGGGATTCAGATGGAGTTGGAGCAGTTCTTGTCGAGGAGATCAGTGGGTTTCCAGCTCAGCTTCGACCAGGCGGCCGAGGCGTCGCACGGCGTCTTCGAGCGCCGCCGGTTCGAGGGTCGAGAAGGAGAGGCGCATCGAGCTTTCGCCAACGCCTGGCCGTGCCGCAAAGGCGTGGCCCGGAATGAACGCGATGCCTTCGTCTTCGATCGCCTTCTCCACCAGCCGGGCCGACGACATGCAACCGCCACTAACAGTCGGCGGTAGGTCGACCCAGACGAACATGCCAGCCGTTGGCCTCGACCACACGGTGCCGGCCGGCATGTATCTCTCGAGTGCCGCGAGCATCGCGTCGCGGCGGCCGCGATAGTTCGAACGCAGCATCTCGAGCCGTTGCGAAAGCGGATGACAGTCGAGCAGGCGGCTCACTGCGCGCTGGGTCAAAGCCGAGCATTCGAGATCGACACCTTCTTTGGCGATCGACAGGCGCTCGGCGAAGCGATCGGGAACGATCATCCAACCGAGCCGCAAGGCGGGCGCGAGAATCTTCGAGAACGAGCCGAGGTAGAAGGTGTTCTCTGGATCGATGCTTTTTAGCGCCGGCGCCGCCGGGCCGTCGTAGGTCAAGAGACCGTAGGGATCGTCTTCGACAATCAAAACACCGTGCGCCCGACAGAGCTCAGCGATCGGCTGCCGACGATCGGCAGCCAGGCTGACCCCGAGCGGGTTGTGCCCTTCAGGAATCACGTAGAGGAAACGTGGCGCGCGCCCCGTGCCGTCTTTTCTTCCCAGAGCCTGATCGAGTGCCGCAACCGAAAGGCCCTGATCGAGATCGGTGGCAACGGTCCGCCGCAGCGCAGCGCGCGGAGCGAGCGCTTGCAGGATGCCGGTGTAGGTCAGCTCCTCTGTGACCACCGCGTCGCCCTCGTCGACGAGCGCCAGAGCGAGAAGGGCGATTCCCTGCTGGGCACCGGTGGTCAAGAGAATCTGTTCGGGCCGGCATTCGACGCCGCGCAGCGCCATCACCTCGACGATGTGAGCCAGTAGCTGCGGGTGCACCGGACCGTACTGCAGGGCGCGCCGGTCTTCGGTGAGCACCCCGGCGAATGCTTCGGCGAGTTCCGCTCCCGGAAACAAGTCGGCTGCCGGCAGGCCACCAGCCATCGACACCACCCCGGGCCGCGACACCAGCGACACCATCGACCGCAGGATCGAGCGCTCCTGGGCAAGTAGCCAGGTCGCGAGCTCGGTCTCGGGACGCTCCATCTGTGGAGGGGTCGCGGTCAGAGTGGCGCGCGCTGTGTCGTTGCCGTGGGTTGTCACCGGGAAGGTCCTGGGGCGCAAGAAGCGCTGCTGGGGAGGCGATGGACGAAGGGAAAGAGATCCGAAGTGGACAGGCTGGAGTATAATCGCAACCGCTCGAGCTTTCAAGGTATCTTTTCGCTACTCTCTTCTCGAATCTCGAGTACAAACAGACCTCGACCGAGGCCGCGCATATGGTCCAGACCGCCCCCCAGTCCCCTCCCCGATCGATCCGCGAGCCGAAGCCGCCGCGTCGTCGTCTCGACGCTCTCGACCTCGAGATCCTCGACATCCTCCAGCACGACTCGAGCGTCAGTGCCGCTGAGGTTGCACGACGGGTCGAGCTCTCTCCCGCAGGCCTCCAGAAGCGCATCAAGAAACTCAGCGAGTCGGGAGTCATCCGCCGCGAGGTCGCACTGCTCGGGCGCGAGGAGCTCGGCCTCGACCTTCTGTGCTTTGTCCAGGTCGGCCTGGCTCACCACCAACCCGACGCGGTGACCGGCTTCCGCCGGGCGGTCGGCACCCTCCCGGCGGTGCTCGAATGCCACCACCTGACCGGTGAATTCGACTACATGCTCAAGATCGTCGCCGCCAACCATCGCTCACTGGAGCGCTTTCTGGTCGAGAAGCTCACCCAGATCCCTGGCGTCGACAAAGTGCGAACCTCGATCGTGCTCTCCGAGGTCAAGTCCTCCACCGCCCTGCCCATGGACGCGGCGCCGCTCGCCAACCACCGGGAGTAGCCGAACAGGGATGAGCGCCGAAGCGTCCGCTGAGTTGCCCTGGAGCCTCGGATACAACCCATAGAGGGTTACATTGACTTATTGACTATTATTGATATCCTTGTTTTCGCCGAAATCTCTTTTTTCGGCGCAAGAGAGGATGTCCATGCTCGTCTACCCTGCCCAAGTCCAACCTCGACTCTCCCGCGCCGCCGCCGCTCTGCCGCTTGCGCCCCTCGTGCTCCTGACCGCTCTGCTCCTTGCGAGTCCGGCCGCAGCTCAGCTCACTCTCCCCCACACCGAGGGTTTCGAGAGCGCCAACTCGGCGACCTACACGACAGCTCAGAATCCCGTCCCCGGTCTCACCGGGGTCGAGTTCAAGAAGACCAACAACGCCCGCCTGCGCACCGCTTATACCAGCGGCATCCGCACGGGCAGCCGCTCGATCACCATGGACAGCTCGAGCGGCTACTCACGTGGCGACGTGATCGTCAAGCTCGACCTCTCGAACTACACCGGCGGCTGTTCGAGCGTCTCGATCGACTTCTGGTTCCGCGAGTACGCCGACGAGCCCCACAGCACGCAGAGCGCCGGCACCAGCAACCCACCACTGGTCGGAGAAACGACCACCACTCCGGCTGACGCCAACGACTGGGTCTACATCCGCGGCTCGAACACAGACGATTGGGTCCTGGCCTACAACTGGGGCGCCTCGGCATCGTCGACTTTCCAGAAAGTCACTCTCAACGTCGGAACGCTTCTGAGCGGTGCATCACCGGCACAGAGCATCTCGAGCACCACCGAGCTCATGTTCCGCTGGTACGACAACTCCGGCGTCACCGGCGATGGTGTCGCCTTCGACGACATTACGGTCACCGAAACCAACACCTGTAGCACGCTCTCTGGCCGCGTTGGCATCGACGGCAAGTCGGGCGGCTTCGGCGTGCTCGGTTCATCCGATGCCGAGTTCCCGGCCTCCGTTCAGCTCGAGCTCCAGGACGGCGTCTGCGCCCCTGCGGTCAACTGCCCGACGACGACCACCAACAGCAGTGGTGCCTATAGCTTTCCCAACCTTCTGACCGGCACCTACACCATCGACGTTCGTGACACCGACATTCCTCTCGGCTTCGTTCTCGAGCCTGGCACGACCTCGGTCGGCGCCACCGCTGAGCCCATGACGTCCATCTCGGTCACCAATCCGACCAACAAGACGATGAACTTCGCCTACGTGCCGACCGCGCCATCCTTGCCCTTGAAGGAAGGCTTCGAGGGCGCCGGCAATGACACCTATACGGCCTTCACCAATCGGCTGGCTGGCCTCTCGAACGTCTACTTCGGCGACGAAGACGGCACCTCAGTCGGCCGACTGCGCACCGCGGTCGGTTCGGCCTTCTACCACGGTGGCGATAACGCCGCGACCGTCGACACCACGACCGGGTCAATTGCCGACACCGAGGTCATTCTCTCCTACGACCTCTCGGCCTTCGACACCGCGACCGACACGGTGATGCTCGAGTTCTGGTGGATGGACCACGCCGACGAGAACAACTGGCCCGAGTTCGTCTCGTTCCGCGCCTCGTCGAACGCCAACTGGTCGCAGATCTACGATCGGGGCGTGAACTCTCAGGACACCTCCCCTCCAGCCAACATCGCGCCCAACGACGGTATCTGGCAGCAGGTCACCGTCGACCTGACGGCCAACCACCTCTCGCCGGTCTCGGGGGCACCAAGCAACTTCACCAAGTCATTCCAACTGCGTTTCCACCAGCGGGACAACGCACAGACCACCTCGACCACTGGCGGCGACGGCGTCACCTGGGACGACATCTGCATCTACCTGCAGGGAGGCGCCGACTGCTCGGGTTCTGAGATTGGCAACCGCATTTGGAACGATCTCGACGGCGATGCAGTCGACGATCCGGGGGAACCTGGCATTCCGGGCCTCACCGTCACCCTGCGTGACGACGCCGGCAACCAACTCGATCAGACCACGACCGACGCCCAGGGCGCCTACAGCTTCATCACCTCGTTGACCGGCACCTTCAGAGTCGTCATCACCCCTCCGGCGGGTGCCAACAACACTTCCGATCCCGACGGTGGCATCTGCACCAGCCAGCAGCAGCTCGGCGTTTGCGACCACGAAACCACTCTCACCATTGCCGCTCCCGGCGAGGTCCACACCGATCGCGACTTCGGCTATCTGTTCACCGGTTCGATCGCCGGTACGGTGCTCGACGATCGAGACGGCGACACGGTGGCCGATCCCGGCGAAGGCGGAATCGCCGGCCTGACCGTCGAACTGCGCCAGGGAGCGGTCGTCCATCAGGTCACCACCACCGATGCCAACGGCGACTACTCCTTCGTCAGTGTCGGCCCGGCGACCTGGACCACCGTCATCACCACCGCTCCGGCTGGCGCTACGCCAACCTTCGACCCCGACGACGCCAGCGCTCCGGTTTCGACCGCCCACCAGTCGGTCTACACCCTGCCGTTCGGCCAACAGAAGTCGGCGTACGATTTCGGCTACCAGTATCAGGGCTCGATCTCGGGTCGCCTTTGGGACGACCAGGACGCCAACCAGGTCCAGAACGGCGCCGAGCCCGGAATCGTCGGTGCAACGTTGACGTTGAAGAACGGTGCTGACACCCACCTCATCGTCACCACCGATGCCAACGGCGACTACTCGTTCACGGCGATTCCAGGCGCAACCTGGGATGTGATCGTCACCCGCCCCCCTGGAGGTCTGGCAACCTTCGATCCCGACGCGACTCTCGACAACCAGACGCAGATCGTCCTGGCAGCTGGCGGCACGTCGACCGCACAGAACTTCGGTTACGACATCGCACCGGCGATTGGCGGTCGGGTCTGGAACGACACCAACCAGAACGGCATCGTCGATAGTGGCGAAGCCGGCTATGACGGAATCGACCTCGAACTGCGCGACGGCACCTGCACGCCCGGCACCAACTGCCCGGTCGAAACCACCGCCGGCGGAGGCTTCTACGAGTTCCGCGGCCTCTCCGCCGGGATCGCGTACGTCATTCTCATCGACGAGTGCACGCTACCGATCTCGGGTGTTCTCACCACCAGCAACGTGCCCTACAACAGGACCCTGGCAGCCAACGAGATCGTGGGTGACGCGAACTTCGGCTATCGCGCCCAGACCCTGCCGGTCGTCGAGGGCTTCGAAGGGGCTCTCGATCGGCAGGCGCAGTACACCGCCAACAGCTGTGTGCGCGGCGCACCGGGCTTCGACTTCGCTCACGACAATGTCGGCCGCCTCCGTCTACAGGCCGGCGAAGACTTCAACACCAGTCATCCGGAAGCCTGGAAGCGGGCACGCTACTACTATCGCAACGGGCTCGCCTCGGCGCTTCTCGATACCGCCACTGGCGGCCAGGTGTCACAGAACGACTTGACCCTGTCGCTCGACCTCTCCGACCTGGCGCTCGCCTCGGACGAGCTCCTCCTCGACTACAGCGTCTTCGATCACAGCGACGAAGGAGCGGCCGGCGATAAGGTCGAGATGCGCGTCGGCACGATGGCCGCCGGTCTGTGGGTGGAAGTCGAAGACTGGGGCGCGGCTGACCGTAACGAAGTCTGGACTGACGTTGCGAACCTGAACCTCTCGCAGGTTCTGCGTGACTACAACACCGCCAACGGAACCTCCCACGATTTCGACTCCGGCTTCCAGGTCCGCTGGCGTCAGGTCGACAACAACCCGGCGACCCAGCCCTCGTGGAGTGACGGGTTGTCGGTCGACGACATCTGGCTGCGCCTGGGTACAGGCACGGCCCACCTGGGGGGCCAGGTCTGGAAGGATCTCGACAACGACGTCACGCTCGACCCCGGCGAAGGCGCGCCGTGCCTCCTGGTCGAGCTCTATGACGACACCAACGGTAACGGAGTCCTCGACGGCGTCGAGGGGAACACCGTCCTGCGAACGAGTACCGCGGCCGCCGACGGCTCCTACGAGTTTCCGGCTCTCGCCGCCGGCGACTACCTGGTCGACATCAACTCCGACTATCTGCCCCACCAGACGAATGTAGTCGGTGCACCCTTTGCTACGACCTTGAGCGCCGGTCAGCAGGTGACCGCCAGCAACATCGAGCTTTCGGGCCGCGTTGTCCTGCCCTACTCACAGGGCTTCGAAGACGCCACGGATCGGGTCTACTTCGGCGACACGGATTGCCTCAACGGTCTGCCCGACTTTTCGTTCAGCGAGCCCGACACGCCGACTACGGTCGGCTACGGGCGCGTCAACTTCATTCACTCCGCTGCCCACGTCAAGACCGGCAACCGCGCCGCAACCCTCGACGGCGGCCCGTTCTCGAGCCTCGACGACGAGGAAGAGCTCATCCTCACCCTCGACATGAGCAACTACGACATCACCATGCCGGTCACCCTGGACTTCCAGATGATGCCGCACTCGCCGTTCGGCTCATCGTTCATGCAGGAGGCCAAGGTCTTCATCCGCGGCTCGAAGAGCGACGCCTGGCTCGAGCTCTACGACCTCGAGAACACCCGCACCACAAACGATCAGGGCACCTACAAGCTCTACAGCGCCCTCGACCTGTCCGACACGCTGTGTACGGGCGCAGGCGCTTCGTCGCCCTGCAACTCTTCCTCCCCGGTGCAAGACTTCAGCAGTTCCTTCCAGATCAAGTGGTGGGGCTCGCAGGATCTCCATGCCGAGGTGACCTACAACGATCGCCAGGGCGGCTACTCCATCGATGACATCACGATCAATGGTCCTGGCGCCTCAGTCATCGGCGACATGATCTACAACGATCTCGACGGCGATTCCACCCGCGATGCCGGCGAGCCGGGTATCCCGGGCCTTTCGGTGCTGGTCAAAGATTCGAACGGCGACATCGCCGCCACCGACACGACCGCTGCCAACGGCTCATACCAGCTGTCGGTGTCGGGGCTTGGCAACCACACGATCGAAGTCACTCCACCAGCCGGAGCGACCCCCACCGAAGATCCCGACGGCACGGGCACGCCGAACAAGTCGGTCTACAACGTGCCCTTCCAGGGCTCCTTCACCGACGCGCAGGACTTCGGCTACCAATTCAGCGGCTCGATCGCCGGCAAAGTCTTCCAGGACGCCAACGGTAACGGCACGCAGAACGGCGTCGAGCCCGACTGGAGCGGTCTTACGGTGGAGCTTCGCCAGGGCGCTACGACCTATTTCACCACCACTACCAACGGTTCGGGAGCCTACTCCTTTACCGGCCTCAGTCCTGCTACCTGGACGGTGGTCGTTACTCGACCTACCGGCACGATTCCAACCGTCGATCCCGATGGCATAGCGACCCCCGACGCCTACGACGTCGCACTCGCCGCATCACAGGCGGTAAGTGGCGCCACCCTCGGCTATCGCTACAACGGTTCGATCGGCGGCTACCTGTGGAGTGACGACAACCTGGACGGCGTCCAGGATCCCGGTGAGGACCCGCTCGTCGGCCTCGAAGTCGAGCTCCAGGACGGCGCCAGCAACCCGATCGGGGTCGCCCAGACCTCGGCCACCGGGGCCTACCTCTTCGAGCACCTACCGCCCAACGGCTACATCCTCCTCGTCGCCCCGCCGCCCGGCTTCCTGCCGACCTGGGACCGCGACGGGTCGCCCGACAACACGACGGCAGTGGCGCTCGGCGCCGGTCAGACTGTTCAGGACGCCGACTTCGGCTACCAGACGCCGGAACTGGTCGGTACCGTTTACCACGACGTCGATGGCAACGGCTCGTTTGGCGCCGGTGACGTGACTCTCGCCAACGTCGACCTGACCCTCCTCGGGCCGGGCTGCAACCCTTGCAGCGCGACAACCGACGGTTCAGGCGACTACCGTTTCGCCGGCATCGCGCCGTCGAACTACTCGCTCAATGTCGACCTCGACACTGTTGTCCTGTCGGGCCAGCCGAAACCGAAGAACCCGGGCGCCCTGCCGGCCACCATAACGCTCGCTCCGGGTAGCAACACCCAGAATGTTGGCTTCGAGGCCGAGGACCTCCCCGGTGTGACATGCACCACCGACAACGACTACTACTACGACTTCACCGGCATCCAGAACATGACCTACGGCAGTGGCGCCGGGCCCTTCAGCGGCACGATCATCGGCGCACCGGATTGGAAGTGGGAGACCGAAGATCAGTCGGTCCCCGGCTGGTCGTACAGCGATGGCCGCATCTTCACCGGCGAAAACGCCATCATCGATCGCGACGGCTCCGATCCGATCCAGGCGATCACCTTGCATTCGCAGGGGTGGGCCAGCAAGTGGGTGACCCTCCAGCTCGACCTGTCGCCCCTGGGCTCCTCCGACCTTCTACTCGACTTCAGCTGGACCGACCACGGCGACGACGCCACCTGGGATGACCGACTCGAGGTGCGCGGCACGACCAGCGACCCGTGGATCCGGGTACAGAACTTCTACCCCGAGCGTAACCCCGACGATCAGTGGATCGACTTCGCAGACATCAACCTGGCCAGCTTCCTCGAGGCCAATGGCCAGTCCCCAGGCGCGACCTTCCAGCTCCGTTTCGGCCACCGTGGACAGTATCTCGCGGCTCTCGGCACCGGCTACGACGGCACGACGATGGACAACGTCTGTCTGCGCACCGGCAACGTTCCTGATACCGGTGATCTGATCGGCTTCGTCTTCCGCGATTACGACGCCGACGGTGAACGCGACGATGACGAGGCGCCCTACGCTGGCGTCGAGATCGAGATCACCGGCCCCGGCTGCTCTCCCTGCACGCGCACCACCGACGAAGGCGGCCGCTATACCTTCGAGGACCTGACGCTGGGAAACTACACGCTCAACGTGACCTCGGTTCCCGGCGGCGGCATCCAGACCAAGGCTCGCCGCGCGCCGACCAATGTCGTCGTTCGCGGTGGCATCAGCACGGTTCAGGACTTCGGTTTCCAGTCGACCCTCGCCTTCACCGAAAACACGGTGATGACGGCCAAGTCAAAGGCGATCTGGTTCGTCGACCCGACCACCGGATCGGCGCGCAAGGCGACCGACACAATCGTCGAGGGGATCAACTCGCTGGCCGCGAACCCCAACAGCTGCCAGGTCTACTACGGAGTCGACAAGAGCCTCTATCGCTGGGACGTGATCTCGGACACGCACCACCTCATCAGCGATCTGGGCGTCGACTACGCCGGAACCTTTACCGGCCAGAACCTCGACTCTTCTGGGGCCACCTACTGGCCGCCAACCGACACGCTCTACCTGGGCGCCGAGGGTGGTCCAGCCGGTTCGTTCGATGCCGAAGGGATCTACAAGATCACCATGGGCTCTGGAGGTACGGCGATCACCAGCCTCACGCGGATCGATATCCAGAACATCGCCGCGACCGATCCCGAGACCCCGCATTCGCCCGTTGGCGGCTTTGGTGACTTCGTTGCCTTCGACAACGGCAGCGGCGGTGTGCGCCTCTTCGGTTCGACGCAGAACAACAACCCCAAGGAAATCTATTGGTGGACCTACGACGACGCCTCGGGAGACTACGTCCACCTGCGGACCCTTGGTGGCGGCTCCAAGATGTACCAGCTCGGTCGTACACCGAGCGGCACGATCTTCTCGGGTCAGTCCTACATCTTGCAACGCATGTCGCCGGTCGACGGCACCCTGCTCGGTGACCCGATCGAGGTTCCGGCCACCTTCCACATCAACGACATGACCGGTTTCATCAGCGGCTGCCTGGCACAGATTGGTTCTGCCAAGCGCGTCGTCACGGGCCCCACGAACAACGGAGACGGCACCTGGACGGTCGGCTTCCGCGTACGGGTCGAGAACCACGGCGTCTCCAACCTGTTCGACGTCCAGCTCGCCGACACCCTGGATGTCGAGTTCGGCACCCACGTTGTTGGTGTGCCGGCCGCCCCGGGTCAGTACACCGTATCGGCGGCACCGAACCTTTCCGCCACCAGCGGCGGCGCGGTGCTCACCGCCAACGCCGCTTTCGACGGCTCGGGTGACCAGAACCTCTTGACCTTGAACGGCGGTGACAGCCTGCCGATCGGCGCGACCGCGGATGTCGACTTCAGCATCCGCTTCTTCCCCGTGACCACCAAGTCGGTGTTCTACAACCAGGTGCTGGCGGCCGCCGACACCGCCGAGAACGGCACCACCGAGGGAGAGACCGACGATCTCTCGGACAACGGTGCCGACCCCGATCCCGGTGACGGCTCGGGTGGCGCGGCCAACGACAACCCCGAGGACTCGGACGAGGACGACCCGACTCCGGTAGCCATCAACACCGGCTATGACCTGGCAATGACCTACACGTACGTCTCGGATACGTCCCTCGACGGCATTTCGAACGACGCCCGGGCACGCTCGGGTGATGAGATCACGTTCATGGTGACGCTCATCAACCAGGGCACCACCGCGGTGACCAACCCGGTTCTGCGCGCCTATGTCGACTCGTCGTTGTTCGCCAACTTCCGACTCGGCGACAACCCCAACGCGGCGACTGGCGGCACGCACTCCATCCCCTACACGTGGGCGGTCTCGGGTGGCCACGGGCTGGTGACTCTCAACGGCTCACTGCCCGGTGGCGGCTCGGTCACCCTTCCCGTCACCCTGACGTTGACTTCCAACGCGCAGGGCACCAAACGCGCCTACGTCGAGGTCTACTCGGACAACGGCGCCGACGTCGACTCGACGCCCGAGAGCGAAGAGCTCAACAACAACGGCGATCCCTTGGTCCTTGGTGTGACCGACGGCACCGGCGGCGATGAGGACGACCACGACGCCTCAGAGTTCGTCATCCCGGGCGGCGGTATCGGCGACTTCATCTGGCATGACATCAACAACAACGGCTCCCAGAACGGCTCCGAGCCGGGGATTGGTGGCGTGACGGTTCGCCTCTATCGCGACGACGGGACGACCCCGGGTGTGCTCGATGGCGGCGACACCCTCATCGCCACAACCGTCTCGGACGGCAACGGCGGCTACGCCTTCTTCGGACTCGAAGAGGCGACCTACATCGTCGATCCAGATGAGACCACCATGTCTCCGGGCTTCAGCCCGAGCTTCGGTGCGACCGGGGTCAGTGGTCCAATCGTCCTGGTCGCCGACACGTTCAACGACACGGTCGACTTCGGCTACACCAATGCCGGCTCGAGCGCGATCGGCGACTTCGTCTGGTACGACACCGACGGCGACGGCGAGCAGGATCCGGGCGAAATCGGCTTCAAGAACATCGGCGTCGGGGTGACCGGGCCGGGCGGCTACAACCAGGCAACCACGACCGACTCTGCCGGCCTCTACCTGGTCACCGGTGTGACCCAGAGCGGTACCTACACGGTGACCATCAACACCGCCAGCCTGCCGGCAGGCGTCAACCCCGTGCCGACCAACCAGCCCTCGGCGAGTGCTCCCCACAACGTGCTCAACCCGCAGGACTACCTGCGCGCCGACTACGGCTTCAACGGCGGCAACCCCGGCACCATCGGCGACCTGGTCTTCCGTGACCTCGACAACGACGGCGTGCGCGACGTCGGCGAGCCGGGTATAGGCAACGTCACCGTCGACCTGACGGATGGCAGCGGAGTCCACATCGCCACCACCACCACCGCCGTCGACGGTTCCTACGACTTCTCCGGCGTTTTCCCCGGTACCTACCAGGTTGTCGTCACCGACACCAACGGTGCGCTCTTCGACGTGCAGTTGTGTGCCGGCTCGAGCCCGACGGGCAACATCGGCCTACTGGCGGGTCAGGACTACAACGGCGCTGACTTCGGGTACTGCCCGAACGAGGAAGGCCTGATTGGCGACCTGGTCTTCCATGATCAGGACGGTGACGGGTTCTTCGATCCGGATGAGAGTGGTATCGAGCTCGTCGAGCTCGAACTGTGGCGTGACGAGAACAACGACTGCATCCTGCAGGAAGGCTTCGACACGCTACTGCGGACGACCAAGACCGACGAAATCGGCCGCTATCGCTTCCAGGTCCTCGATACTCCCGAGGACTACCTGGTGCGTCCGATTGTCACTCAACCGGTCCTGGCACCAATGACGCAGACGATCGGCAGCATCGGCTCTGACGAGTACGGTCAGCCCTCGCCCTACTGTGCCCAGCTGACACTCGCCAGTCCCACGAGGATCGGTGCTGACTTCGGCTTCCGCACCGCCGCCGGCCTCTTGATCTCGGGCACCGTCTTCAAGGACGCCGAAGCCAACGGTGTCTACGAACCGCAGGTTTCCGACGAGCCGGTACCCAACGCCACCGTGACTCTCTACCGCGACCTCAACAGCAACGGCGAGATCGACGCCGAGGATCCGCGCTTCGGCCAGGTGATTACACCTGCCAATGGCTACTACGCCTTTACCTCACTGCCGGGCGGCACCAAGTGGATCGTCACCTCGCAGGTGACCAACACCGTGGTCTCCGGAGGCGTACAGACCACCCAGACCACGACTGGCGGCAAAGAGCCGGTCGAACTCCAGCCAGTGCGCAACAGCACCGGTCACGACTTCGGCTACACCACCTCCCCCACCCTCGCCCTGATCACCAGCTTCAAGGCGTATGACGAGGGCGATGTGGTCGTCGAATGGACGACTTCGAGTGAGCTCGGCACCCTCGGCTTCCAGCTCTATCGCACCAGCGGTGGCGAGTGGGTGCCGGTCGGTGACTACGTCGCTTCGCCGGGTGAGCCTCTCGGCGCAACCTACCGCGTCGCTGATCCAGGCGCTTCGACATCCGGCATGCTCGAATACGCCCTGGTCGAGGTTGAACCGCGCGGCGGCAGTCGCACCTACGGCCCGTTCCAGGTCTTCGCCCAGAACGCCGGCCGCTCGGCCGGAACGGCGCTCGGCGCCACGGCGCGGCCGCGCACCGGGATCCACCTCGACCGTCAGCAGGCACGGCGCGTCGAGGCACGACGTCCGCTCGAAAACCCGAACGAGGTCGGCACCGCCCTCAAGATGACCGTCCTGGGCGGCGGGGTCTACTCGGTGAGTGCGGCGACGATCGCCGACGGTTTGGGGATTCCGCTGGATCGAGCAGAGGACTGGATTGCTCAGGGTCTGTTCCGCCTTCGCCGCGACCTGCGGGTCGTCGACTGGTGGAGCAACGACGGTACGTCCATTCAGTTCTACGCCCCGGAGGCCAATAGCCTCTACACCGCAAACGTCGATGTCTACCTCGAGCAGCTCTCGGGCCGCACCGCCAGAGCGCAGCTCCTGCAACCGGTCGCTCCCGTCGATGGCAGTACCTTCCTCGCCAATGTGCGCCAGGAAGACGACGTCTTCGGTGCTACCGCTGCGGCACGCTCGGCGACCGAAGAATTCTGGTTCTGGCGCGTGCTCGGCACGTTCGGCAACTTCCGCTCGACCACCATCGACTTCGATCTGCGGCACCACACCGGTGAGGGCCCCGCAAGCGTCGAGGTCTCGGTGTTCGGTGCAACCGACTCGGAACGTTTGATCGACCACAGCTTCAACCTCTTCCTCAACGATCGCTTGATCGACACGGTGGAATGGAGCGGCGCTGGTCATCGCCAGTTCGCCTTCGATGTCGCGGGCAGTGATCTGCTCGAGTACGGCAACGAGCTTCGAATCGAGGCCGAGATTCCGACTGGCATCGGAATTGGCGTCTTCTACCTCGACGCCGTCGAGATCACCCACGAACGGGATCTGATGGCCGAAAACGGGCAGCTCGAGTTCTTCGCTGACGAGCCAGTCTCGACGATCACGGGCTTTGACAGTCAGTCGGTCCAGGTTCTCGACATCACCGACCGCTACCGTCCGATTCGAATCGGCGGAGCAACGGTCGACTACCAGAACAGCTACCGCGTCACCTTCCCGCCGACGGCTGGACACACCTACCTTGCGACCGAAGCCAGCGCAGTGGAGAACGTCACCGCGACACCCATCACGCCACTACAAACGGCGGGTGCCGAGTACGTCGTCGTCGCTCCACGTGAACTCTCCGCGGCGGCAGAACGGCTGGCAGATCTGCGCCGTGCCCGCGGTCTCACCGCCGAGGTCTACGCAGTCGAAGACATCTACGACGGCCTCTCTGGCGGCATCGAAGATCCAGAGGCCATCCACGGCTTCCTCGAGAACGCCTGGGTGACCTGGGATACCAAGCCGCGCTTCGTTGCGCTCGTCGGTAAGGGCACCTTCGACTACGAAGACACCAAGGGCCTCAACTCCAACCTGATTCCGCCGCCCCTCGTCGCGTCAGCCAGCGGTCTGTTCTCTGCCGACCGCATCATTGGCGACGTCGTCGGCGACGATCTCAGGCCGGAAGTTGCGGTCGGTCGCATCCCCGTTCTCACCGAGGCTGAGCTCGACGCCTACATCGACAAGCTGGCACTCTGGGAAAGCGGTCAGAACTCCGGTTCGAACCGCATCACCCTGGTCGCGGACAACCCTGACAACGCCGGTAACTTCAGCGAGACCCTCGATGTCTTAGAAGGCACTCTCCAGTCGAGCCACGAGGCCAACCGCATCGAACTCGCCGAACTCGGCCTGGTCGAAGCCAAGAGTCGCCTCCAGGCGGCCTTCAACGAAGGGTCCTTCCTGGTCTCCTACGCCGGCCACGGCGGTCTCGACCGCATCGCGGCAGAAGGCATGATGACGCTCTCAGACCTCGGGTCACTGACCGCCAGCGGCCAGATCCCGATCGTCTCGGCGATGACCTGCACCCTCAACCGCTTCGAGGTCCCGGGCTTGACCTCGCTCGGTGAGGCGTTGGTCCTCGACCCCGACGGCGGCGCGATCGCAGTCTTCGCACCGTCGGGCCTGTCCGAGAACCTGGCAGCCCAGGACCTCGGCGAGCAACTCCTCGAGGAGATCCTCAGCGGCGGCGCCGAGACTCTCGGTGAAGCGGTCCTCGCGGGACTTCACAGTGGCGACGTCAACCCGAAACGCCTCACCTCATACACCCTCCTCGGCGACCCGGCGCTCGTGCTTCCCGAGCAGGTGATCGATGAGGAACCCGATGTCCTGTTCGAAGACGACTTCGAAAGCGGCTCAGTAGCCAACTGGATCACCCGGCCCTGATCTTCGGGCTCGGAACGAAGGAGTTCGCGGATCGATACAGGCAAACCCAAACGCAACACAAACCAGAAGGACGGGGCTCGATCGTTGTCCTTGCCGCTTCTTGGTTGATCGACGTGAGGTTGGTCTGGGGATGGTTGGGGTTGGTTTGGGGTTGTTGGAGAGGTCGGGGTGGATCGGCCGTGCGGGCGGGCGATGGGCGGCGGTCCAGGGCACGGCGACGCTTCGGCAGACTGCGAAAGATTGCGCCGCCTGCGCTCGACGGCCGCGAATCGGCGCTTCGCCTGCGATGGCGATACAAGTTCGGCCGTCGAGAGCACCCTGGACCGCCGCCCATGCGCCCGCCCGCACTCTCGCGCTACCAAAGTCGTGAGGACCTACCGCCCGACCGGGGCGAATCGGCATCGGGACGGACAAGGATCTCGCTTAGGGCGGGGGGTACGATGGCCGAAACGTCTGTGGGCTTAGGAAACGGCGTAGAAAAGGCGTAGAAAAGTGTCTGACACCTTCGCGACCTTCGCGAAGGGCGAAGGCCGTCGCTACAACCAAAAGGGCGAAGGCCGCGATCGTTGTCCTTGCCGCTTCTTGCGACGGCCGCGAATCGGCGCTTCGCCTGCGATGGCGATACAAGTTCGGCCGTCGAGAGCACCCTGGACCGCCGCCCATGCGCCCGCCCGCACTCTCGCGCTACCAAAGTCGTTAGGACCTACCGCCCGACCGGGGCGAATCGGCATCGGGACGGACAAGGATCTCGCTTAGGGCGGGGGGTGTGCTGGCTGAAACGTCTTTGGGCTTAGGAGGCGGAGCAGGAAAGTGTCTGACACCTTTCGGGAGGCCGAAACGGCGTAGAAAAGGCGTAGAAAAGGCGTAGGAAAGTGTCTGACACTTTTGGGGAGGCCGCGCTGGGGCGATGGCTTGCTGGCGGTGTGGTTCTAGCCGCCTTCTAGGGGGACTTCGGGCAGGAACGTTCCGACGAGCGCCAGTAGGAAGAGGAGCCCGCCCAGGGCCAGGGCGAGCCAGTTGCCTACGCTCCAGCGCCGCAGAGCGCTGAGGTCGTGGCCGCGCTTCTCCTCGATGGCTGCCGCGGTCTTGTCGACGACGACCAGTGGGATGAAGCTGAGAAACCCGAGTAGCCACCATGGGTCGGGTAGCTGGATGAGAGCGGAGAGCGCCAGGTAGAGAACACCCAGCAGACCGGGTGAGAGCGTAGGACCGAGACCTTCTGCCTCGGCTCGATCGCGGATTCTGGCGACAAGGCTGAAGAACCAGAGCGGGCCGAAGAAGGCACGCCAGAAGGGCCACATCTGAAGGCCGGTGGAGGCCTTGATGTGGGACCAGTTCTTGTAGAGCCACCAGATCTGGTAGAGGTTGAAGGTCGCCAGTGAGAGAACGATCAGGTTGAGTGGGCCAACCGCGAAGAGGGTTGGTGCGCCTGAGGACGCAGTCCCCTCGAGTTCAACTTCGGCGGCCGGCGGCTGGTAGGGATTGGACGGGTTCTGATCGGCCGCGGTCATGGATGTGCCTCCAGTCTCGAGGGCCAGCGCAGCCACTCGGGGTTGTAAGGGCGGGCCAGGACATCGTAGGAGCGGAGCCTACCCTCCACCCTCGCCACTCTAGGCGAGGTCCGCGTCCGGCCACATTTCGCCCCCCATCCATTGCCACCACCGCCAATCAACAAGGCGCCAGGACGGCGATTGGGCGCCCCTCGTCTGGCGAGTCGTGCTTGGAGCGGTCCTCGACCGGTCGGATTCGCTATGACTCGGAGTTGGTATGTTGCCGATCCTCACCCTTCGAACCAACAGGAGACGCTCCCCACCATGAACGGCGCCGAAAAACTCATGCAAACTGCCGTCGCTGGCGGGGTCGAGGTCATGTTCACCAACCCCGGCACGACAGAGATGCTGCTGGTCGCAGCGCTCGACACCGTTCCCGGGATGAAGAGCGTGCTGGCGTTGTTTGAGGGAGTCGTGACCGGAGCGGCTGACGGTTACGGCCGTATGGCCGATCAACCCGCGATGACCCTTCTCCACCTCGGTCCCGGCTTCGCCAACGGCATCGCCAACCTCCACAATGCGCGTCGCGCCCGCAGTCCAGTGGTCAATCTCATCGGCCATCATGCAACCTGGATTCGCAACTACGATCCGCCGCTCAACAGCGACGTCGAAACCCTCGCCGCGCCAGTCTCGGCCTGGCAACGCACCAACGCCTGCGCCAACGAGATTTCGCGTGACACCGCCGACGCAATCGCCGCTGCCCGCCAGCTGCCCGGCCAGGTCGCCACCCTGGTGGTTCCCGGGGACAGCCAGTGGGACGAACCCCTCGACGAAGCGGTCGTCGCAGTGCCGGGGCCGGCAGGCCGCGGCGTTGCGGACGCAACGGTCGCCCACGCCCGTGCCGCACTCGGCCAGCACAAGAAGTCCCTCCTGCTCCTCGGCCAGGGCGGACTTCGTGACAAGGGCTTGCGAGCGGCCGGCAGGATCGCCGCCACCACCGGCTGCACCTTGATGAGCGAAACCTTTCCCCGCCGTATGGAGAGAGGGCCCGACCTGCCGGCGCTCTTGCGCCTGCCGTACTTCCCGGAACAGGCAACAGAGGTACTCAGCGAATACGACCACATCGTCCTCGCCGGCGCAGCCTCACCGGTCTCGTTCTTCGGCTACGAAGACGGCCAGACTTCGCTGGTTCCCGAGGGTGTCGAAGTCACCGTACTCGCCCAGCCTACCGACGACACCGCCGACGCCCTCACGACCCTCGCGATGGCGATGGATGCCAAAGACTCTTTTGCCACGCCCGGGTTACAGCTGCCGCCGCGCCCGGAAGGACCAATCTCCGCTACCGCGATTGCGCAGGCGGTCGTCAACACACTGCCGGACAACGCCATCGTGATCGACGAAGGGGTCACCTCCGCCGGTGCTGTGTACCCAGTTTCGGCGACTGCCCCGCCGCACTCGTACCTCTCGCTCACCGGCGGTGCCATCGGCTGGGGTATGCCCAGCGGTACCGGTGCCGCGATTGCCTGCCCTGACCGCAAGGTCCTGGTGCTCGAAGGGGACGGCTCGGGTCTCTACACCTGCCAGGCGCTGTGGACGCAGGCTCGCGAAGGTCTCGACATCGTCAACCTGGTGTTCAACAACAGCGTCTATCGCATTCTCCAGGTCGAGCTCATGCGCGCGGGGGTTGCAGAACCTGGCCCGCAGGCCTTGTCGCTGACCGACCTCTCGAGGCCCGCGATCAGCTGGGTTTCGCTCTCAGAGAGCATGGGAGTGCCGGCCGTGCGGGTCGAAACCGCTGAGGCCCTGACCGTCGCCCTGGAACGTGGCTTTGCTTCAGAGGGTCCAATGACCATCGAGGTGATGATGCCCGGAAGCGGAGCGATCTCCGCGCCATAAGCGGCGGAAACCTCGCTCTTTTCGCTGCGTACCAGAAGGTGCCGACCCTGCCTACGGAGTCACACAAGGGCCCGTGAGCAATTCGACTTCAGGAGAGAACCGCGTGTCTGATCTTCTTCGCGACCTCAAGTACTCAGCCCGCCTACTGCAAAAGCGCCCAACGTTCGCTCTGATCGCGATCGTTTCTCTGGCGCTCGGGATCGGTGCCAACACCCTGATCTTCAGCCTCGTCAACGAGCTCTTTATCAAGGCCTTGCCGGTCGAAGAGCCAGGCGAAGTGGCCGCGGTCTTCGCCACCGATGAGCGCATTCCAGGCATGATGCAGATGTCGCACCTGAACTGGGTCGACCTGCGGGATCAGAACGAGGTCTTCGAAGACTACGCCGGCTACGCTTTCGCCCCCCTTTCGGTGGTCTCTGGTTCTCGCGACCCTGTGTTCCAGTTCGGCCTCCTGGTCTCGGGCAACTACTTCGACACCCTCGGAGTGCGTGCCGTTCACGGTCGAACCTTCCAGCCCGACGAAGATCTCGTCCCCGGTGAGCGGCCCGTCGCGGTCGTTGGCCACACCTTCTTCGAACGCCAGCTCGGAGGAGATCCCGGCGTCGTTGGCAAAGAGCTATCTGTCAACGGTCGTTCGTTTACCATTGTCGGCGTTCTTCCCGAAGGCTTCCAGGGGATCAACGTCGGTGTCGAGCCGGGCGTCTACATCCCCTTCGCTATGAACGCCGCGATCCTGCCCGATGCGGAACTGAACTGGTTCGATGAACGGCGCGGCTTGTTTATCAACGGGGTCGGCCGGCTGCGCACGGGTACCGACCTCGACGCGGCGCGCGCCAACATCACCGTCGTCGGAGAGCGCCTTGGAGAGGCCTATCCCGACGATAACGACGGCCGCAACTTCGACTTGATGCCGGTCAACGAAGCCTCCATCGTGCCGCAAGTTCGCGGCGGACTGGTCGCCGGCACCACCATGCTGATGGCGACCGTTGGCCTGGTGCTGTTGATCGCCTGCGTCAACGTCGCCAACCTGCTCCTGGCGCGCGCCACCGAACGACGTCGCGAGATCGCCATGCGCCTGGCGCTTGGCGTGTCACGTGCACGCCTGGTGCGCCAACTCCTCACCGAGAGTGTGATGGTCGCGCTACTCGGCGGAACCCTGGGCATTGCGCTGGCGTTTCTCGGGCGCAAGACGCTCCTGGCGCTTCTGCCCGCGTTGCCCTTCGGCGGCAACCTGACCTTGAAACTCGCCTTCGATCTTCCGGTCCTCTTGTTCACCCTCACCCTCGCCGTTTTGACCGGCCTCCTGTTTGGCCTGGTGCCCGCGATCCAGTCTTCGAAGCCCGAACTCGTCGCGGCACTCAAGGACCAGGACGCCGGCGGCGGTGGCGCACAGCGCTTCAACCTACGCAATGCTCTGGTCGTCGCCCAGCTCGCTTTGTCGCTCGTCGCTCTGCTCGGCGCCGGGCTCTTTCTGCGCAGCATGACCGCAGCCCAGCAGCTCGATCTCGGCTTCGACCCCGATTCCCTGGTGGCGATCACCCACGACGTAGGCCTGGCGGGGTACGACCAGGCGCGCGGCGAGGGCTTTCACCAGCAGGTCATCGAGCGCGTCGAGGCGTTGCCCGGCGTCGAACGCGCTGCTCTGGCCACCGCCGGTCCCCTGCAGGGCAGCATCATGCGGTCAGTGTTGATGCCTGGAGCCGACAGCGATCAGGAGCGTACCTTCGTGCAGGTCAATACGGTCGGCCCTGGCTATTTCGAAACCGTAGGCATTCCGGTCGTCGATGGCCGTCCGTTTTCAGCCATCGACCGTGCCGACGCCCAGCCGGCGGTGATCGTCAACGAAACCATGGCGGAACGCTTCTGGCCCAACGAATCGGCCGTCGGCAAGACCTTTCGGTTCTTCGGTCAGGATGAGATGGTCGTCGTCGGAACCGCCAAAGACATCAAGTACAACACTCCGGGTGAAGACCCACAGCCCTACGCCTATCGCCCCCTCGGGCAGTCGTACGCCACCACGATGACCCTGATCGCCCGCACCGAACGCGAGCCCGAGTCGGTCATCGCCAGCCTCGAGCAGGAGATGCGCGCTATGGACCCAGCGCTACCGCTGATCAACGTCAGCACGGTTCCCGATCTGCTCAGTGCGGCCCTTTTCGCGCCGCGTTTCGCCGCCGGCTTCCTCAGCATCCTCGGCGGCCTGGCTCTGGTGCTGGCGGCGATTGGCATCTACGGAGTCATGTCGTACGCCGTGAGCAGGCGCCAGCGCGAGCTCGGCATTCGTGTCGCCCTCGGCGCTGACCGCAATGAGATTCTGGGACTGGTCTTCAAACAGGGGCTGGCCTTGACCACCGTCGGCCTGGTCCTTGGCCTGGTGATCGCCTTCGCCAGCACGCGGCTCCTTGCCAGTCTCTTGTTCGTCAGCCCCACCGATCCCGTCGCCTTCATTGGAACCGCGGTCGTACTGCTCGCGGTTGCCTCGGCCGCGGTGCTCGTTCCAGCGCTGCACGCCATGAGGCTCGACCCTATTCGGGTCCTGCGCGCCGACTGAAAATCGCTCAGCTTCCGGCGGGCTCAGAAAGAGCGCCGTAAACGCTGAAGTCGAGGCACAGCCCGAGGGCCGCGGCGCGCCGGCTGCGGGCGGCGTCGAGTCGGAACGCGGCCACGGTTTCGGTCGAAACCAGGCACGAAAGGCAGGGCTCGATGTTGCGGTCGGCGAGTTCAGAAACCGCCGCGGCGCGCTCCTCGAGCTTGGCGAGCCAGTAGTCGATCTGCGCCTCGAGGCCGTGTTTCTCGACCTCTGCCGGCGGCCACCGTTGCCAGCTGCCGGTAGGTCTGAGCAGGTTCAGCTGGATGGGAGTCTCAGGATCAGCACGGTCTCCAACCGCCAGAGGATCGAACCGCTCGCTGGCGCTGTGCGGCGCAAAGCCGATGCGTTCCGTGACCTCGGCGGGCACCAGGGTCTCACCCCGGAAACGCAAGACGACGCTGCCGCGGTAGCTACTCATGAGGTGGGAGCTGGAGGAGACCGAAGCGAGCGAATCGCTTCGCCAGAACGAGGCTTACGTACCACGCGTCGCACTCAGCCGCCACGCTCCATCGAGTGGGCCAGTTCGGCGACCCAGGTCCGCAGGTCTCCACCCGGGACTTGCGCCGCAAGCACTCGCTTGGTCGCCGCATGGGGCCCCGGCGGGTGCGACGCGAGCTCGGTCGCCAGGGCCAACGCGCGCGCTTTCACCTCGCCGTCTGGCACGACCTCGGCCACCAGACCCATCTCGGCCAATCGGTTCGCGGGCACCCGACGCGCCATCATCACCAACTCGCGCGCCCGCGCTGCGCCCACGTCGAGCGTCAACCAGGCGAGGTTGAGCGGTGCGGTCATTCCGAGCAGGGCTTCGGAAACGTGGAGGTAGGAACTCTCCCCCGCTACCCTCAGGTCACAGGCGAGGGCCAGGCCGGAGCCACCGGCAATTGCATAGCGCTCGAGTGCGCACACCACCGGGATCGCACTTTCACGCAGCGCCAGGTGTAGCTCGAGCCACCGACCCTTGAACCGCGCCCGCCACGGCTGCGGTGGGTCCTCCCTGAAGGCGTCGAGATCGAGCCCCGCGCAGAAAGAATCTCCCGCTCCTTGCAGTACCAGGGCGCGCACCGTGCCATTGGTCTCGAAGGTACGCACCGCCTCGAGTACACCTTCGACCAGCGGCCCGGTCAGTGCGTTGCGTCGTTCGGGACGACAGAGAGTCACGACGCCGACCAGGCCCACCGTCTTGACCTCGACCGGGGGCGGCTGGTCTTCACCTGTCACGGGTTTCTGCGCTTGCGCCATCTGCTGCATCCCTCGACTCGTGTGCTGAGGTCTGTGTGGAGAGTGTACGTCGTGGACGCGACCCACCCCAACTCTGGAGCGCCGGATCATAGAATCCGGCTACTTCGCTCCTGTGGGGAGTTCCACCGAAAGGACGATCATGAGCCTCGCCAACGACTTCACCAGCTACCGCCCCGATCTCGATCCCCAGACCGGGCCGATTCCCCTACCGGCGGAAGTCGACAGCTTTAGCCACATTCCCGGAGAGATCGGTCCGCCGCTTGTCGGCCACACGCTGGCCTTCGTGCGCGACCCCGAGAAGCTCACCCGCACCATGCGCGCGCGCCATGGGCGCAATTTCAAGATCCGGCTCTTCGGCTACCCCACCCTGATCGTCGGCGACCCGGACTCGGTCAAGGCCGTTCTCCTCGACCAGGAGCGCAACTTCTCGAGCCGCTGGGGCTGGCATCACGCGATTGGAGAACTCTTCGCTCGCGGGCTCATGCTGCGCGACTTCGACGACCACCGCCTGCACCGCCACATCATGCAGCAGGCGTTTCGCGCCGATGCGATGAGCGGCTACGTCGACCGTATGAATCCGCTCATCGACAAGCGCCTCGCCGATTGGGCAGAGCTGGGGCCGCGGGTCAAGTTCTACGAGGTCATCAAGCAGCTGACCCTCGACCTCGCAGCCGACGTCTTCATCGGCGTCAAACTCGGTCCCGAGGCTGACCAGTTGAATCGCGCCTTCATCGATTCGGTCAAGGCCTCGATCGCGCTGGTCAAGCGTGAAGTGCCCGGCCTGGCCTACGCCCGCGGCATGAAGGGCCGGCGCCTGCTCGAGCGCTTCTTCGCCGAACGAGTTGCCAAACGTCGAGAAGGTGATGGGTCCGACATGTTCAGCGAGTTCTGCCGAGCGACCTCAGAAGACGGCGAGACCTACGCCGATCGCGACATCGTCGACCACATGATCTTTCTCTTGATGGCCGCTCACGACACCACCACCAGCGCACTGACCAGCATGGTTCTGCACGTCGCCCAGGATCAGGCAATTCAAGACCGCCTCCGCGAGGAAGCGCGCGGGCTCGAGGTGCCAGCCATCACCTGGCAGGATCGCAACAAGCCCGTAGGTGTCGACTACGCCTTCCGTGAGACCCTGCGTCTCCACCCGCCGGTTCCTTTCATCGGTCGTCGGACGGTGCGCCCGTTCCAGCTCGGCGACCTCGAGCTGCCGGCCAGCGCCGCGGTCAGCGTTTGTTCATTGGTCACCCATCGCGATCCCGAGCTCTGGCCCGAACCCGAGCGCTTCGACCCCGAGCGTTTCTCCCCCGAGCGCGCCGAGCACAAGCAACACAGTCACGCCTGGTTCCCCTTTGGCGGCGGTGCCCACACCTGCATCGGCATGCACTTCGCCTACGCCCAGGTCAAGGCAGTCATGCATCAGCTGCTGCTCAGCTACCGCATCACGCTCGATGGCGACCCAAAGCCGTTGCGCGCGATCCCGATTCCCCACCCCACCGACGGTCTACCGATCCGCCTCGAGAAGCTCTGATCGCCCCGCTGCCGGTCCAGGAGCCCCGTTGGGCCGACCGCTTCAGCGTCAATCCCCGAGGAGGGCCGCGCAGCCACCTGGCAGACCCTGCTCGGCGAGCGTCTTCTCGATTCGCTCACGCGCTCGCGCCAGGTAGGCGCGGTAGCCCTCGGGATCGACGAAGGCTCGCCGGTTCCCGGCGCGCACTGCCTCTCTTTTCTCGGCGGCGCGAATGAAGGAGCCGTGGGAGGCCAGGAAGATGTCTGGCGAAAGGCTTTCGAGATGAGCAACGCTGGTGCAGAAGTCCTGCGCGATCCCCGGGTAGCTCTCCTCGGCACCAAGCAGCTGGTAACCGTCGAGAACCGTCAGACTGCACACCGAGACCCAGAGGAGCTCCTCACCCCCGATCGTCGCCGTGCCGCTCCACGAGGTGCAGCCGCGGGTGTGACCCGGGGTCAGGTGCGCAGTGAGAGTCGTCGACCCGAGGCGCAGCTTGTCGAGGTGCACCAGCTCGAGAGAGGCCTCTGCCGCTTCGTAGGGGGCACTGTCGGCGAGATGAAAGTCTCCTCGCCCGCCGTTCGCGACCAGCGTCTTGTCTGCAGCTGAGAGAGCCAGTTGCGCGCCGGTCGCTCGAAGAGCATCAGCGATCCCACCGGTGTGGTCGAAATGCCCGTGGCTGGCGAGCTGAATCCTGACGTCCGCCGGATCAAAGCCGAGCTTTCGGATGTTCCCGAGTACCAGCTCGACGTTCTCTGCGAGTGGCACATCGATCAGGAAGTGCCCCTCATCGGTGGTGATCAGGTAGGCGGCAAGGTCTTCGCTCCCGACCCAGTAGAGGTTCAGAGCGATCTGAAAGGGCTCGATCGGGCTCGTCCAGGAGGCCGGCGTCTCCCAGTCCTGTGCGGCGACCGGAAGACTGAGCCCGGCTGCCGAGCAGGTTGCGAAGAGGGTGACAGCCAGCGTTCGGATTGCGCTCATCGCGGGTACCTCGAAGAGTCCGGGGGTCAGGAGACGTCGCATGCTAACCGCCACGACCGCATTGGCGAACCAGTGGTTCGAGGGGCGCACGTTCTTGGTTTCTTTCGAAGCTACACATTCAGCAGAAACGTGGCATCATGACGGCCGTATGAAATACGCCGTGACATTGATTTCCGGGGACGGAATCGGCCCCGAAGTTGCCAAAGCCACCGTCCGCGTGGTCGACCACGTGACTGATCAACGCATCGAATGGGACCCGGTGACCGCCGGCATGGGGGCAGTCGACCAGGGGCTCGAGCCGCTGCCCGACGGGGTACTCGAGTCCATTCAAAAGACCCGCATCGCCATCAAAGGTCCGCTTCAGACTCCCGTGGGCGGCGGCTACCGGAGCGTCAATGTAACCCTTCGTCAAGCACTCGAGACCTACGCCTGTGTGCGGCCCGTACGCTCATTGCCGGGAACCACCCGGGCGCGCTACGACAACGTCGACCTCATCATCGTGCGCGAGAACACGGAAGGGCTCTATAGCGGCCGCGAGCACGAAGTCGTCGACGGTGTTGTCGAAGCGCTCAAGATCGTCACCCGCGAGGCCTCCGAACGCATCATGCGTTTCGCCTTCGAGTACGCCCGCAATCACGGCCGCAAAAAGGTCACGGTGGTACACAAGGCCTCGGTCATGCGGCTTTCCGATGGGCTGTTTCTCGAGTGCGCGCAGAGAATTGCCGCCGACTATCCGTACCTCGAGGTCGAATACAAGCCGCTCGACAGTCTCGCCCTCGAGTTGGTGCGTGACCCGACGGTGTTCGATCTGCTGGTGATGGGCAACCTCGACGGTGATCTGGTGAGCGATCTATGTGCCGGTCTGGTGGGCGGGCTCGGGCTCGTTCCCGGCGCCAACATCGGCGACGGTTGCGCGGTTTTCGAGGCCGTCCATGGAACGGCGCCCGACATCGCCGGCAAAGGGATCGCCAATCCGCTGGCGCTCATTCTGTCAGCAGAAATGATGCTGCGCCACATCGGCGAGGCCGGTCCCGCCGACCGCCTGATTGCGGCGGTTGAAACGCTTCTGAGCGAAGGCAAGCACCTGACCGGTGACCTCGGCGGCAAAGCCAACACGCGAGAACTCACCGACGCCTTGATCGAGATTCTCGACCGGAGTGCATCATGAATCCGAAAGTTGCACTGATCGTTGGCGGCTCGATTGGCGCTGAGATCGTTCCACCGGTCCTTGACGTCCTGAGCGCGGCGGGGGCCAGGATCGACTGGCAACGCGTCGACGTGCCGGCCGCGACCGAAGACTCGAACCTGCAGGAGCTGCTCGGCGAGGCCCTGACGGCGGTCCGTGACTGCCGGCTGGCCCTAAAGACCCGGCTAATCGGTCCCAAACCGCACGAACTTGCCACCGACAACAATGCACCCGGGCCGATGAACCCGAATGTGAACCTGCGCATGGAACTCGGCCTGTTCGCCGCCGTCCGGCCGATTCGCACCATGCCGGGCCTGTTCACCCGCTACCCTGACCTCGACCTCATCCTGGTGCGCGAGAACACCGAGGACATCTACAAAGGGCTCGAACACGAGATCGTGCCTGGGGTCGTTGAAAGCGTCAAAGTCGTCACGCGCGAGGCTTGCGATCGGGTGGCACGCTACGCCTTCGAGATGGCGCACGAATACGGGCGCTCGAAGATCACCTTCATTCACAAGGCCAACATCATGAAGAAGGCAGACGGCCTCTTCATGCGCACCGTTCAGGCGGTCGCCGACGAGAACCCCGACATCGAGTTCAAGACCATGATCGTCGACGCTTGCTGCATGCAGATGGTACTCAACCCGTATCAGTTCGACATCATGTTGATGGGCAACCTCTACGGCGACATTCTGAGCAACCTCGGAACCGGCCTGGCTGGCGGCATCTCGATCGGTCACAGCATCGGCATCGGAGAGGACGATCTCAGGGTCTTCGAAGCCATCCACGGTGATGCACCCCACCTCGTGGGAACCGGGAAGGCCAATCCGCTGCCTCTTCTGACTCCCGCTGTCGAGCTACTCCGACACCTCGGCCTCGAGGAGTCGGCCGAGCGCGTCCTGGCAGCTGCCGGGCAAGTTCTCGAGGCTGGGCGCGATGTCACCCCGGACCTCGGCGGTGAAGCGAGCACCACAGAAATGTGTCGCGCGATCGTCGATGCGCTCTAGCCCCCGACCCGAAGGTCGAGCACGCGCAGGAAGTCCGAGATGATGCGGTAGGTCAAGCCCCAGACCACGTGCCGGTCGGGCTCGCCGACCAGGATTCCGGGGAAGGTCGATACAGGCATCAGCGGGTAGCGGTACGAAACGCGGCGTTCGGGATCGATCAGTCGCGAGAGCGCCACCCAATGCGCACTCGCCACCTCTTCGCTGAAGGTGAGTTCAGGATCGCCTGATATCTGCCAGGCGAAAGCAGCAATACTGAGCCGCATGCTGCCTGCAGTGCTCGGCGACTGGTCGTCCAGGCGGGCCAGCGCCCCCTCCGTCCGGCTCGATGCGAAAAGGTCTAGACCCACTTCTTCGAGAGTCTCGCGGGCGGCGGTTTCTTCGAGCGACGCGTCGCCCTTCTCGACGCGACCACCGGGCAGTGCCATTTGACCAGACCAGCGGTCGCCGGGCCGTGCCGAACGTTCGATGAACAGGACCTCGGTGTCGACCTCGCCCCGCATGATGAGCGCCACTGCCGCTCCCGGTTTCGGCAGCCTGACCTGGCGAGGCCTTCTGGCGGTCAGGGCCTCACGAATTGCGATGCGGTCTGGCAGATCGAGGCCATCTGGTTGATCGTGGTCAGACACGGCGGGAGAGATGGTACTGCTTTCCGGCGCTGGTTGTTGGTGTGAGTCAATCGAGCGGCAGGAACTCGAGGGTCAGGCCCTCGTAGGTCACGCTGTCGATGCGCACCGCAGCCAGGCGCCCCTGGTCGGTCTCGACACAGAGACAGTTCTGGTTCTCGAGATCAGGAATGGAGGTGTCTACCATTGCGCTCCTGAGAGCTTGGCAACGCGCGCGGTCCGGCGCCTCCATGCCGGCGACCGCTGCACGGGCACCGTTCTCGGGCACGAGAAAGAGAACTGTCATCGAACCGCGGGATAGTTCGAGCGCCAGATCGGTCTTGGCGTCCCCGTCGGTCGCGGCCGGGTCGAGGTCGACCGAAGCCCGGTTCGGGTCGCCGGCGACGAGCTGCACGGTGACGGGTTGCGCGGGCTCGGCACCACCGGTGGAACCTTCATCCGCTGCGCGGGCCGCCGCTGCTGCGGGGTTTGCCACCGCGAGCTCTTCCGCCGGCGGACCGGTGCACGCGCCGGCAAGCACCGCCGACGCCGTCACGCACGCGAGCATGGCTGTTCTCTTTGTGCTCTTTGCGATCGTCTTCGGGTCCTTATCCATCGTCACTCTCCGCGCGGAATGATGAGCTCCCGGCCAGCTCGAATCCTGTTGGGGTCAGCGATGTCGTTGGCAACGACGAGGGCCTCCACCGTCACGCCGTAGAGGCGGGCGATGCCACCCAGGGTCTCCCCCGGCTCGATGCGATGCAGCCGTTCCGGCGTCTGGTAACCATGGGACCACACCTCACCTTCTCGTGCCCGACGACGGACGAGCCCCGGAAGAACCGCACCGCCGGCCTTGACCCATTTGTCGAGTTCTAATGGAACCGCGTCGTATTCCCCGCGATTGAGCCGCGCGCGGAGCGTTGAGCCCTCGAGCGCTCCGCCGCCGAGGTTGAAGGTGAACGAGACCAGCGCGTCGAACTGGTTCTGGTTGAGAGGCACCTCGATCAAGCGTCGCACCGCGTCCTCGGCGACCGAGGCGTCTTCGCGAGGCAGTGCGGACGCTTCAGAGCGAGTGATTCCGTTCTCGTACGGCGCCTCGCTAGCGCGCCCATCGCACGGCCCGAGGTGGACCAGGTGGCCGAAGCCGATCGTGCAGTGGCCAGCGGGATCGTCATAGAGAGTGCCGGAGAACCCTTCGAAACCGGCGATCAGTTCGACACCGCTATCGCTGAGACTGAGATCGGCATTCGGCGACGGCGTCGTCAGGAGGGCGGCGCGGGTGCGGGGACCCACCAGCCCGTCAGCCGTCAGGCCTTCGGCGGTCTGGAAATCGCGCACGGCACGGTCTGTTCGGGCACCGAAGATCGAGTCGGCAGGACCTGGCGAGAAGCCGTGAATGGCAAGGCGCTCTTGAACCCAACGCACGCCGTCGCCGCGATCGCCCTGGCGAAGCGTCGTCGAGACCGGGGCAACGCTCTTGGCCTCGAACAGTGACGGCTGGGCGGACACGTAGCTGTCAGCCGGAGCGGAGGCGGTGACGGCCCCTTTGGGGGTTTCTCTGGGGGTTTCGATTGCGGCGGGGGTGGCGCCGCGCCGGAACAGCGACACGAGGTCACCTACCCAAGAGACAGCGAAGGCTGGTTTGAGAACAGAAGACATGAGAAGGGATTCCTCCGGTTACCATCAGACAGGCGACAAAGTGCCGGATCGGCTACCAGGAAAGATGTGTAGCCGCATGGATAGGTCAGCTTCAATGGAAAGGAGTCCGGTGCCTTCCGAATTCCCGTCGATTCGTTACGAGTAGCGTTCCAACGCTCGAGTCGGATCGAGGGCGCAAGACCCCCCTACGGCCACGTCAACGGCTTGTTTCGGGGGTATTCGGGCTCAGGCCCCGAGCGACGCAAAGACTCCTTTCAAGGTGGCAAGGGAAACATTGCCGCCGCAGACAACGATCGCCACGTGTCGGCCCTGGAGATGCTTGGCCATCCGCCGCCATCCCGCGATCGCTGTCGCTGCTGCGCCCTCGATGGCACGCCGCCGTGTTCGGAGGTGTTCGACCATCGCGTGGCTGATTTCATGCTCGGGAAGGCGAACCCAGGCATCGACGCTCCGGGCGCAAAGGGGAAGGGTCATCGTCCCGGGCTCGAGTCCGCCGGCGGATCCGTCCGAAAGCGTCTCCTCGTCAGGGTGCGAAACGAGTTCGCCCCGCGACACCGATTCCGCCATCACTGCGTTGGCACTCGGGCTGCAGCCGATGACGATGGGTGTGGGTCTCTGGCCGCGGGTGACTTCGAGCGCCGCGGCTGTGCCCGAGATCAAGCCGCCGCCGCCGACTGTGATGAGAACGACGTCGACCTCGGGCCATTGTTCACGCAACTCGATTCCGAGCGAACCCTGGCCGGCAATGACGTCTGGATCGTTGTACGGCGAAACATAGATCTTGCCACTGGCGCGAGCAGCCTTGCGAGCGGCGAGCTCGGCGTCGACACATCCGCCGTCAACGAGCTGGATCGAGGCGCTGGTGTCGTTGAGCTTGCGGCGTTTCGCAGCCACCGTAGAGGCGGGTACGAAGAGGGTCGCCGGGATATGAAAGCGGGAGGCGGCATGAGCGACCGCCAGGGCATGGTTGCCGGTCGACGCGGCGATGACGCCGCGCGCTCGTTCCGCGGGAGTCATCTGAAGCAGGCGCCAGGTGGCACCGCGGATCTTGAACGAGCCGGTCGGTTGCTCGCACTCGAGTTTGAGGCGCGGCTCGACACCCTCGATCGCCAGTTCGGGCGCCGAAACGAGAGGCGTCGGGGCCAGCTGGAGTGCAAGGGCCTGGCGGGCGCGTTGGCTCTCGGCGCCGAGCGTTGCGAGGTCGACCACGGTTGGAGAGGTCCTGGCCACGGCGACCTAGAGTTCCTTGCGCATGATCACTTCGGTGGGACGGTCGTAGCCTGGGTGCGCCCGGTGATCCACCACGCGAAAGCCGAGGGCGTCGAAGGTGCGCTGGTTCGCAACCAGCTCCATGCGCACGTCCAGCTCGAGCTGCGAGAGTCCGAGAGAGCACGCAATCTGCTCGAGGCGCTCGATCAAGCCGCGCGCCAGGCCGCGGCGGCGGAAGCGTTCATCGACGGCGACCTTGCCGACGTATAGCACGTCGTCACGGGGCTTACCGAAGGCGCAGGCAACCGGCCGACCAGACGCCAAGGCGAGAACCAGGTTCTCGCCGCGCGCCTTCTCTTCTAGCGTGTCGGTGTTCCAACTACGAAGCGACGACGGCGGGTCGATCCGGTCGTTCATATAGGCATACGACGCACAGAGGAGCCGCAGGAGAGCATGCCAGCCATGGAAGGCAGGTGGGTTCACGAGCCACTCGATCTCGGCTGTTCTGGGGTCTTTCATCTCAGGCACCTGTCTCCCAGTGAGAGTTCCTATGGAGACGGCTGGAGTGCCAGCTATAGTAGCCGCCGCATGAAAGTCGCCGACTTCGAACTAGAGCGCTGGCAGTCCGAGTGGGAACACCGGGTCGATATCAACCTCGCCGAGAGCAGTGTCGAAGGCATGCCGCTGGGCGAGCTGCTGGCGCTGGCGCCTGATCCCGACGGTGCGCGCGAGGCGATGCTCAGGCAACGCCTCGCCTACACGCAGACCAACGGAACCGCGGAGCTGCGCGAGCTCGTGGCAGCGCTTCACCCCAGTGCCACGATCGACAACGTCCACATCACCAACGGCGGATCGGAGGCGAACTTCACCACCTGCTGGTCGCTGCTCGAGCCGGGCGACGACATGATCGTCGTGACACCGGTCTACCCGCAGCTTCTCGGATTGGCGGAGGCCTTCGGAGCGCGGCGCATCATCTGTCCGCTCGACGAGGACCGGGAGACCGGAGTGTGGTCTCTCGATCTGGACCGGCTCGCGTCACTGGTCACGACCAGCACGCGGGTGGTGGCGATCTGCAACCCTGGCAACCCGAGCGCGACCCGTATCGATGAAGCCACTCTCGAGGGGCTTGCGGGACTCGGCGAGCGTCACGGCTTCTGGATCCTCTCCGACGAGCTCTACCGTGGCAGTGAGCACGACGGTGTCGTAACCCCGTCGATGTGGGGTCGCACCGAGCGCGTCGTCGTCGTCGGTGGCCTGTCGAAGGCCTACGGCCTGGCTGGGCTACGCCTCGGTTGGACGGTCACGCCGGCCGCGCAGGCGGCGGAGACATGGCGTCGGCGCGACTACACCACCATCGCGCCAACGGCACTCGGGGATCATCTCGCGCGCATCGCCCTCGACCCGGCCGTTCGCCCTCGACTCATCGAGCGAACGAGGGGGCTGGCGGTCGAAGGCCTCGAGACTCTGCGTCAGTGGAACGGAGCTGACGGTCCGCTTCGCTTCCCCGCTCCCGACGCCGGTGCCTTCGTCTTCGCCCACTACCAGGCCTTCGAACGCGGCGTCGACTCACGGAGGGTCGCGCAGCAGGCACTTGAGGACCACAGCGTGCTGGTCGTACCGGGCGCACACTTCGGCCACGAAGGCCGTCTACGAATCGGAACCGGCTTCGGCGCCGCGAACCTCCTCTCGGCGCTCGATCGCATCACTCCCCTTCTCACCTGACGGCGATCCACCCGGCGTCGCGCGAGCGGCCCAGCCACGTCCAGGGAGCCCCATGGATTCCAAGACCTACCGCAACCTCATCGGTCAATTCGCGACCGGCGTCACCGTCATCACCAGCAACGTCGACGGTTGCCTCCATGGCATGACCGCGAGCGCCGTCGCCTCGGTCTCGCTCGACCCCATTCTGCTTCTCGTGTGCGTCGACCATGGCTCGAACTGCTACCAACAGTTGGCGCGAGCCACGCACTTCGGTGTCAACGTGTTGCGGGAGGGCCAGGACGCCGTCTCCAACAAGTTCGCCACCAGACACGATCCCGAACGCAACGCGCTCGCCGAAGGCGTCGAGTTCGAAGTCGGTCACGCCGGCGTACCACTCCTGGCCGACTGCCTCGTCCGCTTCGTCTGCCGCACCACCCAGCGCCAAGTAGCCGGCGACCACACCATCTTCATAGGCGAAGTCCAAACCGGCGACTCCGTCACCAACGACGCCCCCCTCATCTACTGGAACGCCGCCTACCACTCCCTAACCTAGAAAGTGTCTGACACCTTCTGCCTTCCTTCTGCCTTCTGCTCCTTCTCGGTAGGCGCTAGAAGGGGCGCCAGAAGGTGTCGGACATCTTTGTGGCACCAGGGATGTAACAGTCGCGGCCCGGTTCGTAACTACCCGACGACATGGGCCATCCACTCTGCTACGTACCGCCCGATGAGTCGGGCTGGCGAGTCGTCGAAGTCACTGCTCGAACCCATCGGGGCGCCTTCTTGCTGCGTCCCTCAGCGCAGCTTTGTGACCGCGTCATCGGCATTCTCGGGCGCGCACAGCGCGCCACGGAGGTGCGCATCTACCAATTCACCTATCTCTCGAACCATCTGCACATGCTCCTCGGCGTACGAGACGGTCAGCAGTGCGCAGCCTTCATGCAGAGGGTCCAGGCCCAAACCAGCGTCGAGCTGCGCCACCTGGTGTCCTGGCGCGGGCCCGTGTGGCAGGGGCGCTACAAGAGGACTGTTCTGAGCCACGAGGCAGCAAACCTGACGCGCAGAATGCGGTACCTGCTGGCTCAGGGCTGCAAGGAGGGGCTGGTCGACTCCCCGCTTGACTGGCCTGGGCCGAGCTCCTCGCGGTCGCTCTGCGCGGCCGATTTCGAGTTGACTGGCAGCTGGATCGACCGCACCCGCATGTGCCGGGCGCCGAAGCATCAGCTCGGCGCCATGAGTCCGGCGGAAGATGACTTTCGAGAGGCGGAAACCGTGCACCTTTCGAAACTCCCGGGGTTCGACCACCTCAGCGATGAAGCCTACGCAACCTGGGTGAAGAGCCTTGTCGAAGACATCGAACAAGCAACCGCCGCCATGCATCGCGCAGCGGGAACCCGACCCATGGGTGTGACCAGGGCCCTCCGAGCTCGACCGCATCATGTTCCCCGAAGGGTCGCCTGGGGACCGAGACCACGCGTCGTCGCGTCGAGCCGCCGTGAGCGCGAGCGCCTGATGGAAGCCCTCAGCATGGTGGTCGGCGCCTATCGGCGTGCGTGTAAGAAACGAGATGGAACCGACGGGGCGGTGAAGTTCCCGGAGGGAACATTCCCGAGCGCCCGCCGCTTCGTTCCCTCCCGAGACGGGCCGATGGCCTGAGGCTGGTCGGGACAGAGGAGGTCACTTCGTTGGCGCGTGTCCGGAGACGCCTCCGAGCGGAGCACCAGTCTTCAGCGCCATTCGTGCGCCCACCGTGCGCGTCGGAGGGCAATGATCGGCTGTCAGCCCATCACAGGGAGAGAGAACCGGCCCCCAAGACCGCCCACGACGACCCGAGCCGCGAGTTCGAAGGCAGTGCCGCCGAAGATGCGCCGAAAGCGCCAAAAGTGTCTGACACCTTCTTCACGACGCCTGGCCGCGCGCCGAAAGCGCCGAAAGTGTCTGACACCTACTCGCTTACTCGATGGGGGTGGGGGGGCGGTTGTTGCGGAACCAGCGCTTGCGGGGTGGTAGGTAGCCGCGGCGGAAGTATTCTTGGCGGCTGCCACGACGGTCGTTGCCCACGAGGAGACCGCTTTCTGGTTCAATTGAGCGCACGACGACTCTGGGGGGGCGGGCGGGGGCCACCAGGTCGCGAGTCGCGTCGACTCGACGGGCTACTTCTGCCCAAATGGGCCCGGCTGTCGACGCGCCACCGATGCCGCTGCCGCGACCGTCGTCGGCGCCGATCCAGGCAACGATGACGATGTTGCCAACGCCGCCAACGACCCAGGCATCGCGACCGTTCGACGACGTGCCGGTCTTGGCGAACGCCCGGCCCGACATTCCATCGCCGCCGAGCAGCCGACGGGCTGGCTCGCGTAAGACTTCGGTGACCATCCACGCGGTCGTCGCGCGAGCGACACGTTCGCTGTCGCGGACCTCCCCACCGACGCGACGACCGCCCGGCAGCACGAGGCCACGAATCGCGTGCGGCTCGCGGCGCACTCCACCCCCAGCAAGCGCACCGTAGGCGCGGGCGAGATCGACCGGCGTCACCTCGACGGCACCCAGGACGAATGCCGGCGGAACCGGCCTCGGTAGCTGGAGCCCCGCACGCTCGAAACGATCGGCCACCGCATCGAACGAGCACCAGCGCGCCAGGCGGACAAACGGCACGTTGAGAGATCGCTCGGTGGCCTCACGCAGGGTGACGAATCCCCGGTGGCGGCCGTCAGGGTTGCGCGGCGACCACGGCTTCGGCTCGAGCTCGATCGTCACCGCGCGATCCGAAACCCGGCGCGCTGGATAGACCGGTTTCTGCCGCCCGCAGCGTTCGAAGGCTTCGAGCAGAACGAGCGGCTTGACGGTTGACCCGGGCTGCCGTTTCGACTTGCGCGCCCGGTCGTAGGAGTCGCCCCCGGACCCCGGACGCCCACCGACCCAGGCCAGCACCCGGCCCGTCTCCGCCTCCATCACGACCACCGAGGCGTTTGCCTGACGGACGCTTTTCAACCCACGGGTGACAGCCGCCTCGGCCTTCTCTTGCAGCCATGGATCGACCGTAGTCTCGAAGACCAGGCCGCGCCCCGCGTCGGCCCGCGACGGCGCACGTTGCTCCCCGCGCTCGGCCAACCAGTCCAGCAGATACCGCGGTCCCGCGGCCTCCGGCCTTCGCACCTGCGCTCTGGGAAGACCACGGCGACGCTCGCGCGCAACGGCCGCGGCCGACGCCCAGCCTTCTTCCTCCATTGCCGCTAAGACCTGGCGCTGCCGATTGACCAGGCGGTCCGTCGGGCGGTCGGGGTGCATCGCGTTGGGCCCCTGCACCATGGCGGCCAAGGTCGCCGCCTCACCGAGATCGAGCTCACGCGCCGACTTGCCAAACCACGCCCGCGCCCCAGCCTCCATGCCATAGATATTGACCGCGCCCAGATGCCCCATGAAGACATGGTTCAGGTAAGCCTCGAGGATCTCCTCCTTGTCGTGCTCTGCTTCCAGCGAAACAGCCCGCACCGCCTCCGACACCTTGCGACCGACGGTGCGCTTCGCGGTGAGCTCACGCATCTTGATCAACTGCTGGGTGATGGTGCTGCCGCCTTCCGAGATACGCCCGCGTTTCAGGTTGGCGAGCAACGCCCGCGCGACCGATCGGCCATCGACGCCCACATGATCGAAGAACCGCCTGTCTTCGATCGCCAGGACCGCACGCCAAACATGCTCCGGCAGAGAATCGAGTGACACCGGGTGGCGAGCGGCGCGATCGGGCCGCAGACTCTCGGCGAGCAGCTGCGGCTCGAGGACGCCCCACTCCGGAGCCTCGACCCCTGACAGCGGGTCACCCGCCTCGTCGAGAAAACTCCTCAATCGAACCGGCGAGCCACTGACACCGAGACCAAAGAGGCGCGGTGCGTAGTCGTCACCGCCATACTGAAAGCCGCGGCGGAAGATCCAGAAGCGTTCATGACCCCAGAAGTACTGCCCCGGACGGTCGGGCCGTCGCCCCCGCACCCGCTCGTAGCCCAATCGTTCGAGACGTTCAGGAATCCCCGCGGCAACCAGCTCGCTCCCGAGCGCCAGGCGGTAGGGGGCGCTCCATACCCGTGTCTCCGAGCGCCCGACGTCACGCTCGAGCTCCCCAGCATCGACACGCGCTGCAACGAGAAGCAGCACACCGCCCACAACCGCGTGCCCGATCCGCCCGGCCACCCACCGAAGGTCCACCACCCTCAAGCGAGCGCCACCGCCGTCAGGAGAACGACGCGATCGCCGACGACTCGTCGTCGAAGACCTTGAACATCGGCAGGATGTGCGCCATGCGCAAGACCCTGCCGGCACGATTGCTCTCGTCGGTTGAGCGAATGATCTTGAGGGACGCTCCGAGTTCCTCGGACACCCGCAGGCTTGCCACCAGTTCCCCAACCCCTGAGGAGTCGATCGACGAAACCTGGGACAGGTTGATCAAGAGCTTCTTGCACTGGTCTGAGAGCAAATCGTTGACGGCATCGCGCAGCTGCGCATCGCCGGTACCAGCGACCAACTTCCCCTGCAGGTCGATAATTCCGACCCCATCCATCTTCCGGACATCTACTTGCATGACAGGCGGATTCTAGCAGCTGATAGAACCGCACCATAGTGTTTCCACGGCAGTCCTTCGTCACGCCGTTCGTCATTCAGCACCCGCCAGCGACCGTCTGTGGCAAGATCGACCCCAACGACACCAAGCCGTGGACCCGACGACTTCCCTCCCACTCCTTCCTTCGAGGAATCGCTTCATGCCTCATCGACCACGCGCTGCACAGAAAGTCCGCAGCACCGCGTTCGCGCTGGCGCTCGCCGGTTCGACCCTCACCGGCATCGCGACCGCAGCAGCCGGCACCGAAGACCGTGGCGTCGCCGACTCGGCCAAACAGGTGCAGCCACTCCTGGTAGGCGCTTCGGTTCCCGACACCACTTTGCTTTCGACCGATGGTGTCGAGACCTCGTTGCACCAGCAGGTCAAGGGTCGCCACAGCATCCTGATCTTCTATCGCGGAGGTTGGTGACCGTTCTGCAACGCGCAGCTGGGTCAGCTGCAATCGATTGAGAACGAGCTCACCGAACTGGGATGGCAGCTCCTCGCCATTTCGCCGGACTCGAGAGAGAGCCTCCAACCAACCGTGGCGAAGAACGAACTCGCCTACTCGATCTACTCCGACCCGAACGCCGACACCGCGAAGGCGTTTGGTCTTGCATTCACCGCCCCCGAGGCCTACAACAAGATGCTCGAGAAAGCATCGGGGCAGGACCACCACGTGATCCCGGTGCCGGCGGTCTACCTGGTCTCGCCGGAGGGCAAGGTGGTGTTCGTTTACACCAACCCCGACTACAAGGTGCGGCTCGAGCCGGCGATCCTTCTTGCCGCCGCCAAGGCCCTGAAGTAGCCCGGCCCACCTCCAGCCTCAGTGTTTCGTTGGACAGTCCCGCCCGCCCCGTTCTAGGGTGGCGGGCAAGATCCCGCAACTCAAACTGACTTCGGAGGCACCATGCCGAAAAGCGTTCACGCCCTCTTTCTTCGCCGAGGCTCCGGTGCCCACCGTCATGCGCTGCGATTCCTCCTGGTCAGCGCGCTCTCGATCTTTGCCTGCTTGGGCTGCGAACCGGCGGGGGATCTGGGCGACGAGGAAGCTGCAAAGGCAAATGCCACCGAACAAGAAGCCGGACCGCCCGGGGGGCCGCCGGCGTGGATCCTCCAGGCAAAACAGCAGCCCCGAGGGTTGATCACCAGCACGCCAGACGCCGCACCCGGCTATCTCCTCTTCTCGACCTTTTCTCACAGCGCGACCTTCCTGGTCGATACCGCCGGGCAAGTCGTCCACACCTGGGACAGCGACCGATCGGGCTCCTCGAACTACCTCCAGGACGACGGCTCCCTGATTCGCATTTCGGGGCTCGACAACCCACCAAACTTTCACTCCGGCGGCGTCGCTGGTCATGTCGAGCAGGTCTCCTGGGATGGTGAGCTCCTCTGGCGCTGGCACTACGCCGACGAAGATAAGATCAACCACCACGACATCGAACCGCTCCCGAACGGCAACCTGCTGGTCATTGCCTGGGAACAGAAGACCGCTCGAGAAGCCCTCGCCGCCGGCCGCCGCGCCGACCTGGTCGGCAGCAAAGGCATCTGGTCTGAGGTTCTACTCGAAATCGAACCGCTGCCACCTGACGACGCGCGCATCGTTTGGGAATGGCGCATCTGGGACCACCTCGTGCAGGACATAGACCCTGAGGCCCCGAACTTCGGCGACCCTCGTGCCCATCCCCATCGCCTCGACCTCAACGTTGACGCCGATCACGAGGCCATCGACGAAGAGGAACTCGAGCAACTCAAAGCACTCGGCTACGTTCCCGACGACGCCGACATGGACGACATCGCCGCAGACTTCCTTCACATGAACAGTGTCGACTACAACGCAGCACTCGATCAGATCCTCCTGAGCATTCCCGAGGTCGACGAGATCTGGATCATCGACCACTCGACCACCACAGCCGAGGCGGCCACCAGCTCTGGTGGCCGCTACGGTCGCGGCGGTGATCTGCTCTATCGCTGGGGCAACCCGGCCGCCTACGGCCGCGGAGACGAGAGCGACATTCAACTCTTCTACCAGCATGAAGCCACCTGGATCAGGGACGGCTCGCCCGGCGCCGGCAACGTCCTACTCTTCAACAACGGCCGCGACCGGCCCGATCCCGGCTGGTCTACCGTCGACGAGCTCACCCTTCCGGTCGCTGCCGACGGGTCCTACCCTTTGCCCGAGAACGGACCGTGGGGACCTCCGGCACCCGCCTGGACCTTTGGCGGCCCGGACCGCCCCGAGTTCTTTGCCGAGTTCGTCTCCGGCGCGCGTCGCCTCCCGAACGGCAACACCTTCATCTGCTCGGGCCCGCAAGGGGTCTACTGGGAGGTCACCCCCGACGGTGAAACCGTGTGGGAATACCGCAACCCATTCCACGGCGACTCCACTTCCTGGACGCCTCCCGGCACCACCGAGACGTTTCCCTACGGCTCGTTCCGGGCGCACAAGATCGCCCCCGACCACCCCGGCCTAGAGAACCGCAGCTTGCAACCTCTAGAGGAACAACCTGCCACCTGGACGCCGCATCCGCGTCCCGCCGGACCTCCCGGGGCGCCAGAGGAACAAGCGGCGGCGAACGCCGATGCGTAGGTACCACCACATGGGTATCCCGACCAAAGAGCGGCTCCCAGACGAGGTCCACCTCGAGCACCTCAAGGTCTACGTCAGCGGCTACCGCGAGAGCGAGTTCAACATCGAGTGGATGCGCTACGAAAACGACGCGCCCTACCCCGAGCTCGTCAAGACCGTTCCCCATGTCGCCTTCGAGGTCGATGACCTGGAGGCAGCGATCGCGGGCAGAAAGGTGATCATCGAACCCAACAGCCCCAGCCCAGGAGTGCGGGTGGCAATGATCGAAGACAACGGTGCGCCGATCGAGTTCCTCGAGATCGACGACACCGTAAGGTAGCGAGGGGCGTGGTACGAACGCCCACCTCGACCCCGTCAACCGGCACCCACCACTGACCGCGGGAACGATGAAGGCACGGTCGGCCTGACCGGGAGCGGTCCTGAGCCTTCTACAGTCCCTTCATCGAAGGATTCCGCGGCGCGCGACGGAAGACCGCAGTCTCAGGTCGAATGTGCAGGGCGACCGCCGTCGAACCAGGCTCGCGCTACGGACCGCCTGCGCCGCAAGAGTGACGGTAGCGAGGGGCGTGGTACGAACGCCCACCTCGACCCCGTCAACCGGCACCCACCAGCGACCGCGGGAACGATGAAGGCACGGTCGGGCCTGACCGGGAGCGGTCCTGAGCCTTCTACAGTCCCTTCATCGAAGGATTCCGCGGCGCGCGACGGAAGACCGCAGTCTCAGGTCGAATGTGCAGGGCGACCGCCGTCGAACCAGGCTCGCGCTACGGACCGCTTGGATACGCCGGGATAAACCGGCATGGAGAAAGGAATGAGAGAGTCCCACCCTCGAAGGGGTAGCGACCCAGAGGGTCCCCGAGTCATGCGCCGGCTCCCGCGAGGGTGCGGTGAAGCGTTGACAGGGGCACACACAGGCCGGGTATTGAGCCGCGAAATAAGAATTTGGGAGTGCCGACGCTGTCAAGCGAAGCGGAAGGCGAGACTCCGTAGCGCGCTATCGCGAGCTCTGCGGCGACTCCCCGCGGTCGTAGACCCTGTGCATGTGTGGAATCTCCATGCGCGAGAACCGGGAGATCCGCGATCTGGCCAGTTGGGTATCTGGTCCGCATCGGGAAGGCTAGAGGCCGTAAGCCGATGACGCACGGATGGCGGAAGTCAGACAGGCCCGTAGTACCTGCGAAGTCGTCGAACAACGGTGGGAGACCAGCGGCGGAGGCGGTGGAGGGAAGGGGCCTGGCCAAGGGGAACACGGGCAAGCAAAACGCACCCCGGACACAGAGCCGGATGGAGAGTGCGAGCAATGCGCTGGGCCGTGTACGAGAAGCCGCCCGCAGGGGCAAGGAAGTGAAGTTCACAGCGCTTCTTCACCACATCACGGTCGAGCGACTCCGGAGCGCATTTGACGTGTTGCACCGAGACGCAGCGGCAGGAGTGGACGGAGTGTCATGGAGCGAGTACGCAGAATCTTTGCTGAGCAATCTCGAGGACCTGCACTCTCGTGTCCACCGTGGGAGCTACCGGGCGAGTGCGACTCGTCGCGTCTACATCGAGAAATCGGATGGGCGGTTCCGACCGCTTGGCATCGCCACGTTGGAGGACAAGATCCTTCAGCGCGCCGTCGTCTCGGTGTTGGATGCGATCTACGAGGAAGACTTTCTCGGGTACTCATACGGATTCAGGCGAGGCCGCAGCCAGCACGATGCTTTGGATGCGCTATTCGTTGGAATCACAAAGCGGAAGGTGAACTGGGTGCTCGACGCAGACATTCGTGGGTTCTTCGATGCCCTGGACCACGAGTGGCTGGTGAAGTTTCTCGAGCACCGTATCGGAGACCGTAGGATCCTTCGCCTCATCCAGAAATGGCTGAGGTCCGGAGTGATGGAAGACGGTAAGTGGCACGCGAGCACGCGGGGGACTCCTCAGGGGGCGACGATTTCGCCTCTCCTCGGGAACGTGTACCTGCACTACGTGCTCGATCTCTGGGTCCAGCAGTGGAGGAAACGCAACGCGCTTGGGGACATGATCTTCGTGCGCTACGCGGATGACTTCATCGTTGGATTTGAGAGGCAGGAGGAGGCAGAACGATTCCTCGAGGAACTGAACCTGCGACTCCGTGACTTCTCGTTGGAGATCCAACCCGAGAAGACGCGCCTGCTGGAGTTTGGCCGCTTTGCGGCCTACAACCGACGCGCGCGAGGTCTCGGGCGGCCGGAGACCTTCGAGTTTCTAGGCTTTACGCACTGCTGTGCGCAGTCTAGTCGAGGGAGGTTCTTGCTGAAGCGCATCACGAGCCGCCACCGAATCCGCAGGACACTGAAGGCTGTCGGTACGGCCCTTCTGGGACACCGACACTCGCCGCTACCAGAGCAAGGTCTCTGGCTGGGATCCGTGGTGCGAGGCTTCAATGCCTACTACGGCGTACCCGGCAACTCAGCGGCGTTGAACGCCTTTCGACAGGAGGTCATTCGGCACTGGATGCGCGCTCTGCGCCGACGCAGTGACAAAGACCGCACGTCCTGGAAACGGATGTGGGCCCTGGTGGCCCACTACCTACCCAAAGCCCGAGTCCAACATCCCTGGCCTGATGAGCGACTTGTCGTCAATACCTGAGGCAGGAGCCCAGTGCATTAGCAGTGCACGCTGGGATCTGTGCGGGGGGCGCCGGGCAACCGGCGCTCCTACCGCGATCGCCGCAAGAGTGACGGTAGCGAGGGGCGTGGTAAGAACGCCCACCTCGACCCCGTCAACCGGCACCCACCACCGACCGCGGAAACGATGAAGGCACGGTCGGGCCTGACCGGGAGCGGTCCTGAGCCTTCTACAGTCCCTTCATCGAAGGATTCCGCGGCGCGCGACGAAAGACCGCAGTCTCAGGTCGAATGTGCAGGGCGACCGCCGTCGAACCCGGCTCGCGCTACGGACCGCTTGCGCCGCAAGAGTGACGGTAGCGAGGGGCGTGGTAAGAACGCCCACCTCGACCCCGTCAACCGGCACCCACCACTGACCGCGGAAACGATGACAACCACGCCCCTCGCTACCTCTCGGTGATCACACGGTGGGCGCGCAGGCGCAAGGCGTTGAGACGGATAAAGCCCTGCGCATCCGTCTGGTCGTAGCCGCCCGCTACGTCCATTGACGACAACTCCTGGTTGTAGAGCGAGCTCGGCGAGCGCCGCCCGAGAATACGCACATTGCCCTTGTAGAGCTCGATCCCGACCGTGCCGTCGATGAGCTCCTCGGCCTTCGCGAACGCCGCGCGAATAAAGTCCATTTCGGGGCTGAACCAGAAACCGTTGTAGATCAACTCGGTGAATTTCGGCGACAGGCTGTCGCGGAGCCGCAGGACCTCGCGGTCCATCGCGATGCCTTCGAGATCGCGCAAGGCTGCATGCAAGACCGTCCCGGCAGGCGTTTCGTAGACCCCCCGCGACTTGATGCCAACGAAACGGTTCTCGACGATGTCGATACGGCCCACCCCGTGCTCGGCGGCCAGTTCGTTGAGCCGTACGAAAAGCGCCAGAGGCTCGCGCTCTTCTCCGCCCGGCCAGTTCAACTGCACCGGCCGCGCGTCCCGGAAGCGAAGCTCGATCTCGACCGCCTCGTCGGGCGCATCGAAAGCCGAACGCGTCAGGTCGTACATCGAGTCCGGCGGCGTTTTCGCCGGGTCTTCGAGCATGCCCGCTTCATAGCTCTTGTGCATGAGGTTTTCATCCATGCTGTAGGGCTTCTCAGACGATGCCTCGATGGGGATTCCCTCCTTCTCGGCGTACTCCAACAAGTCGGTGCGGCCGCGAAAGCGAGCCAAGAACTCGGAGTCTTTCCATGGCGCGATGACTTCGAGGTGAGGCCCCAGTGCCGCGTACGCGAGTTCGAAACGCACCTGGTCGTTGCCCTTGCCAGTGGCACCGTGCCCCACCGCAGTGGCTCCGTGTTCGATCGCACAGTCGACTTGCGCGCGCGCGATCAGCGGACGCGCCAGAGAGGTGCCTAGAAGGTAGCGGTTTTCATATACCGCGTTGCCAGCCACCGCCGGAAAGATGAAGTCGGTGACGAACTCTCCCTTGAGGTCGGCAATGATCACATCGGAGGCGCCAATCGCCTCCGCGCGCCGCGCACCGACCTCGAAGTCTTCGTTCTGGCCTACATCGGCAATGAAGGCGATGACGTCGTAGCCCTTCTGCTGCAGAACGCGCAGAATGACCGAGGTGTCGAGGCCCCCGGAGTAGGCAAGTACCGCTTTCTTCTTGGTCGACATCGGAAGCTTCCTTCCTGTTGGGTTCATCTTGTGTGAGATGGGGCCGGCGCAGTATCCCCCATCCGGCCCCGGATCGGAACCCTTCGAGCGTGCGCTTTGCCGCAAGTGGGCCCACGCCGTCAAACCCAGAGGGCGCGGGCCGGAGTCTTGGAAGACTGTGGGCTCCTAGAGCGCCTCCACCGCTCGCACCGTGCCGCGGAATCGAGTGCGAATGCGCAGCGCCAACAGGATCGCGACGATCGAAAGGCCAACGGTCAGACCCCACCATAGGCCCTCCGGGCCCATCCCGCGCCGGAAGGTCAGCCACCAGCCCAACGGCAGGCCAATCACCCAGAAGCCGACGAACGCCAAGAGCGCCGGCACCCGGGTGTCCGCAAGACCACGCAGAACCCCCGACGCCACCGCTTGCACCCCATCGCCAAGTTGGAAGATGGCCGCGATCGGAATCAAGCCAGCCGCCAGAGCGATCACTTCGGGTTCGGTCGTATAGAGGCCGGCCAGGAGCTGAGGCAAGGTCGCAAAGAGCACTGCAAATGCCAGCATCACGGTCGAGCCCGAAGCCAGAGCAAGGCCGGCCGCCACTCGCGCCTCCCCAACCGCCTCTCGCCCGATCGCGTTACCCACCACGGTAGAAGCCGCCTGGCCGATGCCGAGGGGAACCATGAACGAAAGGCTCGCCAGGTTGATCGCGATCTGATGGGCCGCCATCGGCACCGCACCGAGGCTACCCATGATCAGAGCCACGACTGAAAACACCAGGTACTCAATTCCGACATGAAGCGCGATGGGACAACCGATCACCAGGACCTGAACGAGTCCTCGCATGTGGACCGCGGCAAGCTGAAAACGCCTGGCGAGCGGAAACAGACGGCGGCGCCCGAAGAACAGCAACGAGACCACGAGCACCCATCGCGAAAGAGAGGTTGCCAGTGCCGAGCCACTCACACCGAGTGCCGGGAAGCCGAAGTAGCCGAAGACCAACGCGAGGTTCGCAAAGACGTTGAAGACGTTGGCGACCACGATCGCCTCGACCGCGGGGCGCACGACGCGCATGCTCTGCAGGGTCGAGCGCAGTACTCCGTAGATGAGAAACGCCAGGTTGCCCGGAAGAAGCGCGATCAGGTACTGGCCCGCCGGGTTCAATAGCTCGTCGCTCTGGCCCAAGAGATCGAGGTTCGAGGCGAACCACAGCATCGAACCGGTCACGGGCACCGTGACCGCCAACGAGACCACGAGACCGCGCAGGAAGACGTTTGCGACCCGCTGCTCGTCGCCAGCACCCCAAGCCTGCGCGATCAGGGGATCGAGCGCCAACAACAACGCCATGCCGAGAATCAAATGCCCCATCGCGACGACATGGCCGAGCGCCCCCGCCGCCAGTGCGACTTCTGAAACCCGACCGAGCATCATCACGTCGACCGTTCCGGTCAGCATGAGACCGAACTGAACGGCTGCGATCGGCGCTGCCAGCGAGAGCAAACTAGCCAACGGCGCACGCAGAGACTCCAGACCACGTTTCACTGCGCGACCTTACAGCCACCCACCGTCTGCAGTCGTTCTACGAGGAGTCAGCCGAGCGCCATCTGGCGTGCACCTGTTTCTCCAACGACTCGGTACCTGGCTGCCCGTCCGACCTCGGACCGGGACGGTAGGTCCATCGAGGCGCTTTCGTTCGCGCCACCACAGACTCCTAGTGCCCGAGCGCCGGCCCGGGACGGACCAACCGGAACTCGCCGCCGCGATGAGGCACCACCGCGACCTCCAGAGCCTGATCCTCGACCGCTGAACCCTGTTGATGCGAATCGGGAACGGTTGGAACGGGCCGCGGCGACGGTGCAACGATGTAGGCACCTTCCGGTGGCGCCCGGTGATCCGAGAATGTTCGAACTGGATGGTCGAGGTAGTAGTAGAGCGACGAATGTTTTCCCGCGGCATCGGCCGGCGTGCGCACCCACACCGTCTCGCCGGGTGGAAGGTAGGAGCGCAGCACCTCTGCGTTGGCTGATTGCTCGCGCGAGCTGGCCCGCCGCGGAATGAGAACGAACGCCTGCGCCACCGCAAGAACCAGCGAGGTTGCCACCAGGAGCGTCGCCACCGACCGACCAGGTCTTCTGGGCACGGGAATCGCGAACGTCCCGAGGAGCCCACAAGCCAGAATCACTCCCGGCCACAGTGGAACCATCAACCAGACCGCCGCCGCCATGCCGGCGGCCGCCAGAACGAGCAGCAACCCGCGCAGGCCAACCATCGCCGCTCGTGGAACCGGTCGTTCGAGCAGCGCATCGAGCGACAGCGCCACCAGAATGGCGTGCGCCGTGACCAACGGCAGGTAGTAGCGGCTCTCGTTCGTTGGAACGAGCACAAAGGGAACGAGACCGGCACCGAGGAACGCAGCCGCCGCCCGCCCCATCCGCTGACGCACCTGGTCACCAGAGGCCACGGCTCCGCCAGCCAGCAGCAGACACACACTCCACGGAAGGAACGATGCCAGCACCACGAGTGGTTTGGCGAGCGTGATCGAAAAACTCGAAAGGTCCCATCCGCCAGATCGCATCTGCGCCTCGCGCAGCGGATGCTCGAACACCGACCATCCGCCCACCAGATAGGCCTGGCGAAGGTAGACCCCGACAACCAGCGCGAACAGCGAGGCAGCCAACAGGTGTCGCCACGAAAAGAGCGCCGGAAGATTCCTGGTGAAGACTGCTGCCAGGATCAAACCTGGCGCGAAGGCCATCAACGCCGGCGTGCCTTTGGCGAGGAACCCCACCGACAGTCCCAGGTAGGCCAGCAACCAAAGCCCGAGGTGGGGCCTACGAGCCGCTAGATTGGCCGTCGCACAAACCACCGCTGTGCCCACCCCGAATGCCAAAGGCGTATCGAACTCGGCCACCCTCACCTTCTCGAGCAGAAGCGGCGTTCCCGTCACCGCCAGCGCCGCGAACAAACCAACCCGTGGGGTCACCCGCCGACCGAGGACGACGAAGACCACCAGACTGAGCGCCACCGCACAGAGTGCGAACGGCAGACGCAGGATCCACTCGTTGGCCGGCCCCGGGAGCGCCTGTGCGGCGGCCGACAGCCAGTACGCCAGGGCCGGCTTGTAGGTGTACATCTCACCGTAGACCTCCGGCACGACCCAGCTGCCTCCAGCGAGCATGGTGCGGCCGCCGTCGACCACCATGCCCTCCATCCCCATGACCCCGAAGCCTCCGAGGTTGGCGAGACAGGTCAGGGCAACGAACACACCCCACACCACAAAGGCGGCGGGCCAGCGCTCGATCTCAACGGTCCAATGGCGGTCGGTCTTCATTCGGGGAGCAGCGGTCTAGTCTGGATCGCCCGGAACTCTACTGATTCCGAGCGCCTCACGGCAGCCCTGGGTGACGAACTCCCGCGCGATCACGAGCAGGCGCTGAAGGCCTTGGTGTCGAGAACCGGCAGGAAGTCCTGGCCGACGGGTGACTCATAGACCTTCTCGTCCCCGGTCATCGTGTCGGTGACGGTAAGCGTCACACCGACGTTGGTCAAACCGCCAGCAAACACCCAGAACGACTCCGACAGGTTGCAAGCATCGAGCACCTTGACCAGGAGCTCAGTGTTTCCGGGACTGAAGAACCAGAACTCGCCCGAATCGGCCGAGCCGAGAATCGCCTGACCGACACCGTCGTTGCCCTCGAAGTCGACGAAGTTCACCCGCACTGCAAAACGACCTCCGCCCAGACAATGGGTGGTGGCGCCGGCGCTACACGCTGGCAAGGTGAACTCTGTGAGTTCGAGCTCGTCGTCTTTGATGAGTCCGATTCCCGGCGCGAAGTACTTGTCGTTGATCGACTCCGGGTCGAGCGCATCGGTATCTTCGGTGTTCAGCACGTTGGTGAAGGTCCCAGCCTCAACCGTCAAGGTGAGACCACGGCCGGTGATCTCAGAACGGTCAAGCGCTATGTCTGGCGCGATCTCCTGAAAGAAGCGCGCCCCCAACATCGGATTGCCGGGCATCAGAACACCCGCCAGAGCGCCGTCTCTACCGGCTCGCCATTCACCCTCGTGCCCAACGACCTCGCCGTCCTCGTAGTCATCGACGTCTTCGCCGAAGTACCAGACGTCACCGGTCTCGCGACAGTGGGCCATGAAATTCGTCGACACTTCGACCAGCTCGTCGTCTTCGTACTCCTCTTCGAGGAACACCCGAGTGCGCACCCCGTCGATGACCTCGGTTGCGTGCGTGACGGTGTGCCGAACGAAGACCTCGATGATTTCGCCCTCGTCCTCCTCTTCTGCCTCGAGCTCGAGAACCAGACCGGGTGTCAGTGGAAAGAAGGGGTTGTTGCCCACCGAGCTGAAGGTGCACGCGTCGCGGTCGAAGTCTTCGGTGAAGTCTTGAGCGAGGAGCGGACTGGACAGCACTGAGAGCGAAAGAACGAGAACCGAGATGAGGCCGAGGAGCCCTGGCGTGGGAAAACCGGATAGCGGGCGGTGCTTACTTCTCATGAGGTGGTCCTCTCTGCACTCTCATCGAGCGCCGTAAGACGGCTCGTCGGACCACGGCCACGCAGAGGCGTGGCCGTGACCCCAGAGCTCAAGCGATGGATTTCGCTGTTACTCTGGGGTGGATGCGCGATGACGCCGAATCCTTCGCGACGGGTGGTTCACTACCTGGCCAACCGCTGCACTTTCGGCTCGCGGTGCTCATGGTGGCCCTCGCGACCCTCGCCGCCGCCTCGCCCGTCTGCGCGCAAAACGCCAGTGAACCTCGGTCACTCAGAAGCGCTCTCGAAGAACTGGCAGCCAACGGCCTGTCGGTCATCTTCACCGAAGCGCTCGTCCTCGAGCACATGCAGGTGACCGAGGAGCCCCAGACCGATGACCCGGTCGTCGTGTTGCAGGCGCTCCTGGCGCCCCATGGACTGGTCGCTCTCGAGCGCACCGAGGGGCTTTGGGTCGTCGCTCGCGCAACCGGCGCACGCCTCAGCCAGGGAATCGCCGGCAGGGTGCTGGCTCGACACTCACAAGAACCCGTCGCTGGGGTCTCGCTCTCTGCCCGGAACCTGAGCGGCAACGCTTCTCACCAAACGACCAGTCGCGGCGACGGTCACTTCGCGTTGCCGGACCTTCCGGCGGGAAGCTACTCGTTGGTGTTCGAACGAACCGGCTTCTTGCCCGAGACCTTGGCAAGGCTCGACGTGCGCGAGGAAGGCACACCGCTGGTCACCGCCTGGATGACCGCTGCACCATACCTGCACGAAGAAATCGTCGTGCGCTCTGGCAACATCACCTTGATCGGCGCCAATCCCGCGTCGCCTCTTTCGCTGAGTCGTGATCAGATCGAAGCACTCCCCCACCTCGGCAACGACGTCTTTCGGACGCTCGAGCTGTTCCCTGGCGTCACCAGCAACGACATCAGCGCCAGGTTCAACGTGCATGGCGGGCGACCGGACGAGGTCAAGGTCCTTCTGGATGGCCAGGAACTCTACAACGCCTTCCACCTCGAGGACTGGGGTGGCGCGCTGTCGCAAGTGGACGCCGGTGAGCTCGGCAATGCCGCCCTCACGACCGGTGGGTTCGCCGCCGAACATGGCGACCGCATGGGCGCGGTGCTCGACCTTCGCACCCGCGGCGCCTCCGGGCCTCTTCGAGGCCGCCTGAACGCCTCGCTGCTCTCCATTGCGCTCTCGGGTGCCGGCCCGATCGCGCGCGAACGGGGAGGTTGGTTGGCCTCGGCCCGGCGCGGGTCGCTCGACCTTGCGGGCCGCCTCTACGGAGACGAGAGGCCGGAGTTCTGGGATGGGTTCGCAAAGCTCGAGTGGATACCGACAAGTCGAGAGCGCCTCCGTGCCCATAGCCTGACCGCCCGCAACCAGCTGCGTTTCACCGAGCAGGTCCTTGGCGACGACTTCATCGAGGAGTCCAACTTCGCAACCAACTACAACAACGCGGTTCACTGGCTGAGCCATCAGGTGGCAGTCGGCTACCACTCGCTGGCCACCACCCGTGTCTCGTGGTCTGAGGCGAGCCGCAATCGACTCGGCCTCGAGAACGAAGAGGACCAGAGCTTCATGGTCGACGATCGTCGAGACAGCTCCGTCATTGACCTGTCCCATGGCTGGATCTTTCAACTCAGCCCTCGGCGGAGTCTCGAGGCGGGTCTCCAGGCACGGAGGTTCGACGCGGAGTTCGACTACTTCAACCGCTCCGATCAAGAGCTCGGCGTCGCTGCTCCGGGAAGCGCTGCGAGCACCTCGGACCGCGTACAAACCAGCCACCGAAGCGACCACTTCGGCAGCTACGTCACCGGTCGCTTCGCTCCCGACCCACTCACGATCGAGGTCGGCCTACGCTACGACCGCCACACCTTGACCGATGACACGCTCCTGAGCCCGCGTTTCAACCTGGCCTGGCGAGTAGCCCCGAGAACCGTCGCACGGCTTCATTGGGGTCTCTTTCATCAAAGCCAGAGGCCCTACGAACTGCAGGTCGAAGACGGCGTTTCCACCTTCTTTCCCGCCGAGCGTTCGGAACACCGGACACTCAGCTTCGAACAGCAGGTGAACCGAAAAGCCAGCGCACTCCTCCGCACCGTGCGCGTCGAGCTCTACCGTCGCGAGGTCGACAACCCACGGCCTGAGTGGCGCAACATCTACGAACCCTTCAACACCTTCCCCGAGGTCGAGCGCGATCGGACGTTCCTGGCGCCCGACTACCGCCTCGCCGAAGGCGTCGAGTTGTCGCTTCGCGGCGGCGGGCACAGGAACGTGGGCTGGTGGCTGAACTACACGCACGGGACGTCTGAAGATCACCGTGGGTCGGAGCGTCTCCCGCGCCCGCAGAGCGAACCCGACAGCGCCGCTTTCGGCCTCAATCTCATCTTGCCGCGGCACTTCCAACTCAACCTCGCCTGGCGGTACCACACCGGCTGGCCCACGACTCCTGCCAGCCTCGCCTTCAGGCCCGACGAAGACGGCGAACCTACGCCTATTCTGATCGCGGGCTCGCTCTACGCCGACCGCCTGCCCGACTACCATCGATTGGACATCCGTCTCAGTCGGCGCTGGCAGTTTTCGTCGTCGCAACTGCGCATCTTTCTCGACCTGCAGAACGCCTACGATCGCGACAACATCGCCGGCTTCGACTTCGAGGTCACGGACGATGGGTTGTTGGAACGCCATCCGGAGGAATGGGCGGGGATCTTTCCGTCGCTAGGGATCGATTTCCGGTGGTAACGATCGCCGTGGTTTGACGGCCTCTTTAGGGCGACGGTGGGTTCGGGTGGCGGTGCTGTTGGAGCGGCTGACTCGTGAGTGCGGCAGGTCGTTACCACGGCGATCGTTACCCGTCACTTTTGCGGCGCAAGCGCTCCGACGGGCGGGCTGTGTGCGGGGGCGCTCGCCCTGCACTTGCGATCTCGGACTACGGCGGCCCGGCGCGCGCCGCGGATTCTTACCCTCTCGAAACCTCTTCCCGGAAGTCCTTCTCAGAGCTCCCTGGCTGGATGACCGCCAGATCGCTACCGGTCGCCCTGCACTTGCGATCTCGGACTGCGGTGGCACGGCGCGCGCCGCGGATTCTTGCCCTCTCGAAACCTCTTCCCGGAAGTCCTTTTCAGAGCTCCCTGGTTGGATGACCGCCAGATCGCTACCGGTCGCCCTGCACTTGCGATCTCGGACTGCGGTGGCACGGCGCGCGCCGCGGATTCTTGCCCTCTCGAAACCTCTTCCCGGAAGTCCTTTTCAGAACTCCCTGGCTGGATGACCGCCAGATCGCTACCGGTCACGCCCGCGCAGCAAGCGCTCCGACGCGCGGCTGTGTGCGCCGGCCGGCCGGCGCTCAGCCTCTCGCGCTGACGCGCAGCACCTTTGCGTCGGCTGAGACTTCCAGGTCGGAGGCCAGGGCTACGGATCGCAGGGCCTCCTCGAGGTTGCTGATGGCGAGGGGCGATCCCGACATGCGGCTTGCGAGTTGGTCGGCGACCGAGGCCGCTTCGACCAGCTCGAGACCGTGCTCGCGGGCGATGGCCGCTAGTACTTGACGGATCTCACGCCCGTCGACCGGTAGCTTGGGCGCCGCCGCGGCAACCCACTGCCAGGTGGTACCGAATGGGTCGACGGAGCGCCGTTGTGGCGGGCCGTCGACCGCGTAGCGCAGTTCTTCACCCGCCAGGACGACCAGGGTGGCAACGGCATCGTCGTCTGCGGCTGCGGGCGCTAGATCGACCCGGCCCTCGCGTACGCGGATACGCAGTGCACCGCTGTCCCCTTCCTTCGCCTCCTCTTCATTGGCCTCGAGCAAACGTACTTCGAACTGCGTTCCGATATCGCGCGCCTCACCGTAAACAGTCACGACGCGCAGGTGCGCGGAGGTATCGCCGTCTGAGCCGGAGTCGACGTAGACCGCCCCACGGCTGAGCGAGACGGTCGCCCGGCTGGTGATCTCGAGTTGACTGTTTTGATCCAGGCGCACGGTCAACCCGTCGGCGAGTTCGGCAGTGGCGAAACTCTGCGGTCCGGTGACAAGAGACGCACCGGCAACAACTGGCACTCCCTCGTCGAGGGACCCCAGGGCGGGATCTGACCAGGCAGCCTGGCCGCCAACGCGAAGCACTGAGCCCAACACCTCGACCGGAACCTCTGCAATCACGCCGGCTGGTGGGGGCCCATCGGGCGACGGCCGGTTGACGAGCCAGGCCAGGCCGAGTACGAGGAGTGCCAGAACGGCGGCAAGCAGCCATGGCGCCGGCCTCTCGGCCTCGAATTCGGGCGTTTCTGCCGGTTGCGCTCCCCATCTCTTCTGCCACTCTGCATGTGCCGCCTTGCGCAACTGGGCGGTCGTTTCTGGAGGGGGATCCGGGCGCGGACCCGCTGCACCCAACAGCGCGCGGAGTTCCCTCTCCTGCTCGCTGTCGTCGCGCGCCTGGCTGGCGCGCCTTCGATCTTTGCCGTCGCTCATCGCCTGGGTCAATCCATGAAGTCATCGTGAAAGGGTTGGAACCGGGTCCTGAAGGCGCCTCGTGCACGGGTGAGCAGAGACTCCGCCGCCTTGGGTGTGACCTCGAGACGCTCGGCGATTTCCGCCACCGGCAGCTGCTCGAGGTACTTCCACTCGAGCGCCCTGGCATGTCGGGGCGGCAGCTCATCGAGGACCTGGTGGACCAGGGCGCCCTTCTCGCGCAGCATGAGCGCCGCTTCCGGTCCGAGCAGGTCGTGGCCGCGCCGCCAGGTCTCGAGGGCACCACGCTCCTCGTCGGTGTCGAGCTGTACCTCGCTACGTTGCTTACGCCGCAGGTACATCCCGATCTCGTTGCGACAGCAGGTGTAGAGCCAATTCAGGAGAGGTGCGTCGGCCCTGAAGCTGTCTAGCTTCGCGATCACTTTACAGAGCGCGGTCTGCGCAAGTTCGCGCGCCACCTCTGGGTCCTTCATCTGACGGGCTGCGAAGCGATAGAGGACCGGCAGGTACTCGTCGCAGAAGAGATCGAAGGCCGCCTCTTCGCCCGCCATCATGCGCTCGACCAGCCGTCGGTCGGCGGCAAGATCTTCGGCGGAGGCACGCGCAGCGCTCCGTTCTACCGCCTGGCGACCGTTCATCCGGGCGGGCCGTGCCACGGACTCACTCTCGACTGCCCCGAGTGATCGATCTGCCAGACTCTGACCACTAGACTCGATTCCGCCAACACCGCCCCTCCGAGGCATATTGCACCGCGTTCGCACGCCAGGTTGGATGCCTGAGCCTACGAAATCCCTCTCTGAAAGAAGCAGAATGTCACTAAAAACCGCATTTCTCGGGCTTCTGCTGGCACCCGCCCTGGCTTTCGCGTCCCCGACCGAAGAGACGGCCTGGCCGCTCGAGCGAGTGGCGAACGGGGTGTTTGCTGCTCTCTTGCCTCCCGCCGAACGCTTCGACGACGCCAACTCGCTGATTGTCGTTGGCTAGCGCGCCGCGCTGGTGGTCGACGCCCAGGCCAATGACGAGACGGTCAGAGCGATTCAACGGGCAACCGCCAGGACGACCCGGTCGCCGCGCGCAACGGGCAGGGCTTTCTGCCACAGGGGATCGAGCGCGCCTGGCTGGAGGCCCGCGAAGAACTCGACGCCGTCCCCTGAAGCCGCCGCGGTTGCCGCTCGCCGCGAGACAGAGCTACACTTCTCCGGCCCCGGTTTTCGCCGGGTCACAAGCTTTTTGAGTTCTTGCGATCGATCGGTTGGCCCGAGCTCCGCTGCTCGCTCTCAGACGGTCGCGAAGGAGTGTCGGTGCGCGGAGACAAGCAGCACAGTCTGAGCCTCGGTTACATCGAGGCCCTGCTGGAGGAATACCTCGCCGAACCCGCCTCGGTCGACGAGGAGTGGCGCGAGTACTTCGACGAGATGCTCGCCAACGGCAGCCGCCCTCGCGATCTCCGCATCGGGCCGAGCTTCTCCGCCAGTCGGCTCTTTGGCTCGAACGGCGTCCACCATCAGGCCCAGGGCACGCCGACGACCTCGGTGGCCAACGCCGAGCTGCAACATCGGGTCGATGAGCTGGTCCGCAACTACCGCATCCGCGGCCACAACGCCGCCAATCTCGACCCCATGGCACCGCCCCGCGAACTGCCTTCGGTGCTCGATCCCGCCCAGCTCGGCATCGGGCCCGAAGACATGGACGTGCAGATTTCGACGTTCAACCTGCCGGGCCCTGACTCTCAAACGGTTCGCGAAGTCTTCGAGCGTATGCGCAAGACCTACTGCGGCTCGATTGGCGCCGAGTTCATGCACATCACGAACCTCGAGATGCGCCATTGGCTTCAAGAACGCATGGAGGTGTCAGAGAACCGGCGGGTGCTTTCGACCGCAGAGCAACGTCGCATTCTCACCAAGCTGACTGGCGCCGTCATGCTCGAGAGCTTCATCCAGCGAAAATACCTCGGAGCCAAGAGCTTCTCGCTGGAAGGCTCGGAGAGTTTGATCCCGCTCCTCGACATGGCGATCGAAAAAGCCGGTTCGCAGGGAACCCGCGAGGTCGTCTTCGGCATGGCGCATCGTGGTCGGCTCAACGTTCTCACCAACATCCTCGGCAAACACCCGATGGATATCTTCCGCGAGTTCGAAGATGCAGACCCCGAGCACTACTACGGCCGCGGCGACGTCAAGTACCACCTCGGTTTCTCGTCCGACTGGACGACAGTCGACGGCCACCGGGTTCACCTCTCGCTGTGCTTCAACCCGAGCCACCTCGAGTTCATCAACCCCGTAGCCCAGGGTCGGGTGCGCGCCAAACAAGATCGCGTCAAGGACTTCGAACGCCGCAAGGGTCTTTGCCTGTTGATTCACGGCGACGCTGCGTTCGCCGGTGAAGGCATCGTTCAGGAAACCCTCAACCTGAGCCAGCTGGACGCCTACGCGATTGGCGGGACACTGCATGTCATCGTCAACAACCAGATCGGTTTCACGACCTCACCGCACCAGGCGCGCTCGAACACCTACGCCACCGACATCGCCAAGATGCTCGAGATTCCGATCTTCCACGTCAACGGCGAGGACCCTGAGGCAGTCGCCCATGTCGTCGACCTGGCGCTCGAGTACCGCGCCGAGTACCGGCGGGATGTGGTCATCGACATGTACTGCTACCGCCGCCGCGGGCACAACGAGGGTGACGAACCCGCGTTCACACAGCCTCTCTTGTACAAGAAGATCCGCGCCCGCCGCAACGTCTCGGACCGCTACCTCGACCACCTGCTCGAGCTCGGCGGAATCACCCGCAGCGACGCCGAAGCGATCATCACCGAAGAAGAAGAACGCCTCGAAGCAGCCATCGAGTCGGCGCGGGAGCTCAAGGAGAAGTCACGGCCCCAGGCCTACGAGGGTCTTTGGACCCCGTACCGAGGCGGCCCCGACAAGGACACCCCCGAGGTTGAAACGGGAGTCGCCAAGAAGGAGCTCGTCGGGCTCCTCGACCGGCTGACGACGCTGCCGGAAGACTTCCACCCAAACCCCAAGATCAAGCGCCTCCTCGAAACCCGTCGCCAGATGATGAGCGGCAAGTTGCCGCTCGACTGGGCAACCGCCGAGGCTGTCGCCTTTGCGAGCCTGCTCGCCGAGGGCTCGCGCGTACGCATCAGTGGCCAGGACGTCGAGCGCGGAACGTTCTCCCACCGGCACATGGTCCTGCACGACGTAGAGAACGGCCAGCTGTACTCGCCGCTCTTACACGTCAGGGAAGGTCAGGGAGCGGTCGACCTGCACAACTCGCCGCTTTCCGAAGGCAGCGTGCTGGGCTTCGAGTATGGCTACAGCCTCGACTGGCCCGACGGATTGGTTGGATGGGAGGCCCAGTTCGGCGACTTTTCGAATGCCGCCCAGGTGATCATCGACCAGTTCATCTCCAGTGCCGAGGACAAGTGGAATCGGCTGAGTGGGCTGACGATGCTCCTGCCCCACGGTTTCGAGGGCCAGGGTCCGGAACATTCGAGCGCTCGGCTCGAGCGTTGGCTCTCGATTGCCGCCGAGGACAACATCCAGGTCGTCTATCCAACGACGCCCGGACAGTACTTCCACCTTCTCAGGCGACAGGTGCGGCGCCCGATTCGCAAGCCCCTCATCGTCATGTCCCCCAAGAGCCTGCTGCGTCACCCGCTGTGCGTCTCGGACCTCGAGACGCTCACCAGAGGTACCTTCGAACGCGTCATTCCTGACCACATCGTACGTCAGAAAAAGAACACCAGGCGCATCCTCTTGTGCAGCGGCAAGATCTACTACGACCTGCTCGAAGCCGGGAAGAAGCGTCGCCCGCGCGATACCGCGATCATTCGCCTCGAGCAGCTCTACCCTCTCGACACCGAGCGTCTGGCGGCAGTGCTCGACGGGTACGACAGGAAGATCCCCGTTGTCTGGGTGCAGGAAGAACCGCGCAACATGGGTGCCTGGCCCTATCTACGCTTGAACTTCGGAGACCGACTGCTCGGTCGGCGCTTCACAGGCCTGTACCGCAGCGAGAGCGCCAGTCCTGCCACCGGCTCGGCATCGAGTCACAAGATCGAACAGCGCGAACTGATCGAGTCCGCCTTCGCTAACCTCCCGGCCAAAACCAGAACCAAGGGGTCCCGCACCTGACGGTCGGCTTCTGGTGCGTGTGAGGTTTCGGAATCGAACCGAACCACGCTCGAGGCCATGACCAACAAGACGTCATAGACGGTCACGCCCCATAGAACCCAGATCGTCCCGCCTGCGGCGAGGCGGTTTTCGGCGAGCAAGGAAAGAACAACATGTCGGTCGAAGTCAAGATCCCAGAGATCGGTGAATCCATCACGGAGGCCTTGATCAGCCGCTGGTTCAAGTCACCCGGCGACTGGATTGATGAGGACGAGCCCATCGCAGAGCTCGAGACCGACAAGGTCACCGTCGAGCTCCCCTCGCCTGCGGCCGGCCGCATCGAGTCGTTGGCGATGGGCGAAGGAGACACCGCTCAGGTCGGCGACGTGATCGCAGTCATCGATAACAAGGCCAAGAAGACGGCCGGAGACGAAGCGCCCGCCGAACCCGCGCCGGTAGAGGAGAAGCCCGCACCGTCGGCGCCAGCGGCGGCGGCAAGCGCCACCAGCGAACCGGATCCAGAGCAGGCGCCTTCTGGAAAACAAGCGGCGCGCGTGATGCCGGCGGCACAGCGCCTGCTCAGTGAGCACGGCCTCAGCCCGAGCGATATCACCGGCAGCGGTCCTGGCGGACGCATTCTAAAAGAAGACGTCGAGCGCCTGGTGGCGTCCAAGAGGGGCGCCCCCAAGGTCCAGGCTTCCGAATCGCCCGGGAGCGGAGGGCAAGAAACTCCTGCTGCACCTCCGACGGGTGAACGCGTCGAAGAAGCGGTGGCCATGACCCCGATCCGCAAGCGCATCGCCGAGCGCCTGGTCAGCGCGCAGGAGAACGCGGCCCTCCTGACGACTTTCAATGAGATCGACATGACGGCAGTCAAGCGGCTGCGCAAGAAGTACCAGGAGAGTTTCGTTGCAAAGAACGGCTTCAAGCTCGGCTTCATGTCGTTCTTCGTCAAAGCCTCGATCGAGGGATTGCGTGAGTTCCCGCAGATCAACGCCGAGATTCGCGATGAGCACATCATCTATCGCAACTACTACGACGTCGGCATCGCCGTCAGCACGCCGCGCGGCCTGATGGTTCCGGTCGTCCGCAACGCCGAGCGCTTGAGCTTCGCCGAGATCGAAAACACGATTTCGGAGTACGCGGGCCGAGCGCGCGAGGGCAAGATCCAGCTCGCCGACCTCGAGGGGGGCACCTTCACGATCACCAACGGCGGCATCTTCGGGTCGATGCTCTCGACCCCGATCATCAACCCGCCGCAGAGTGGCGTGCTCGGCTTGCACGCGATCCAGGATCGCCCCGTCGTCCTCGACGGAGAGATCGTCATCCGCCCGATGATGTACGTTGCGCTCACCTACGACCATCGCATCGTCGACGGTCGTGAGGCGGTGACCTTCCTCCGGCGCGTCAAAGAAACCATCGAGGATCCGACCCGGATCCTGCTCGAAGTCTAAGGGGTCACCGTGGCACAAACTCTCGATCTGATCGTTGTCGGCGCCGGTCCCGGCGGCTACATCGCAGCCATACGCGCTGCGCAACTCGGAATGAAGGTCGCGTGCGTCGACGAGAACGCGGCGCTCGGCGGGACCTGCCTGCGGGTTGGCTGCATTCCATCGAAGGCGCTACTCGAGTCGAGTGAACTGCTGGTCGAAGCGCGCGACCACGCGTCGGCTCACGGCATCCAGACGGGGCGGGTCAAGCTCGACCTGGATGCGATGATGAAGCGCAAGAACAAGGTCGTGGCGACCCTCACCAGGGGTGTCGCGGCGCTGTTCAAGAAGAACGGCGTCGAGTCGATCAAGGGCCGCGGCCGCCTGGTCTCCGCCAAGGACGGCGAGGTCACCCTCGAGATCAGCGAGGGCCGCGGCAAGACGGCCAAGAATACGACGCTCACGGCCAAGCGGGTGATTCTCGCGCCAGGCACCCGTCCTGCCACCCTTCCTGGCATAGAGCTCGACGGTGACCGCATCGGGAGCAACGTCGAAGCTCTCTCATGGTCCTCGGTACCCAAGCGCCTGATCGTGATCGGCGCGGGCTACATCGGCCTCGAGCTCGGTTCGGTGTGGAACCGCCTGGGGTCTGAGGTCATCGTTCTCGAGTACCTCGATCGCATCCTTCCCGGCGCAGACGCTGAGATGGCGCGCTCGGCCCAGAAGATCTTCGAGAGCCAGGGGATCGAATTCCGACTCGGTACACGGGTCACCGGCGCCGTCTTGTCGGGCAAGACCAAGGTCAAGGTCGAAGCCGAAGGCAGCGAGCCGCTGGTCGCCGACCGTCTCCTGGTTGCCGTCGGGCGAGTACCTGCCACCTCTGACCTCGGGCTCGACGAGGTCGGCGTCGTGGTTGATGCGCGCGGTACGATCGAGGTCGACTCCGACTACCGCACAGCCGCACCCGGGGTCTACGCAATCGGCGACGCGATCGGCGGTCCTCAACTGGCGCACAAGGCCGAAGAAGAGGGCGTCGCCTGTGTCGAGAAGATCGCCCTCGGCTACGGCCACGTGAACTACGCCGCCATCCCCGGCGTTTGTTACACCCATCCCGAGCTCGCCGCCGTCGGCCCTTCCGAAGAGCAGCTCGAGGCCGACGGGGTCCCCTACCGCCAGGGCAAGTTCCCGTTCCGGGCCAACGGCCGCGCCCGCGCACTGGGCGAGCTCGAGGGTATGGTCAAGATGCTGGTCCACGAAGAGACCGATCGCATCCTCGCGGTTCACATCCTCGGCGCGCGCGCCGGTGACATGATCGCCGAAGCGGTAGCCGCAATCGAGTTCCAGGCAACGGCCGAAGATCTCTACCGGACGTCACACGCCCATCCGACCCTGGCAGAGTGCCTCAAGGAAGCTGCCCTGGCGACCGCCGGTAGAACGCTCAACCTCTAGCACCTGGCCCGCCTAGAGCCCGCCGGTGATCTCGACCGAGGCTTTGGGCAACCAGCCTTGATCTCCCTCCGGAAGAGCGATGCGCACCCATTCCTCGCGCGTTTCGAGCACCACCAGCTCGGCACCGTCATGCAGGCGGAAGCGCACCACGCTCGCCCGGTCGGTTCCCGAGTAGGCCTCGACTTCCGGAGCGGTGACGACCGCCACTTCACCTGGTGCAGCCTCCGAAATGACCAGCGACCCCACCGCGGCGGCCAGCGGAACCGCCGCGGTGATCGCCACCCAGCGCGTCCACTCGCTCCCGCGAAAGAGGCCGTAGCCGAGGGCAGCACAGAGCACGATCATCGCGGCTCCTCCGACCAGCTGCAGGCCTCGCCGGCTGAACCCGTAGTGCCAGAAGAAGAGCGTGCGTGCAAGCGGCGTAGGCCCGGGCGGTGCGAGCTGATCGGCCGTCTGCCCACGGGCGAAGTCGAGGTTGGCGCGCGCTTCGGGATCGTTGGGAGCATCGTCGAGAGAACGGCGGTAGGCCGCGATCGCCCCACCGAGCTCGCCGTTGCGCAGACGCGCATTGCCCAGGTTGTAGTGCACTGCCCGATCTCCGTAGCCGGCATCGACGAGGCTCTGGAAGAGCTCGACTGCCTGCTCGAAGCGCCCACCTTCATAGGCGTCGTTGGCGCGTACGAATGCCTCGACGGCCCCGGAGCGGTCGACGATGGCAGGCGCGCCGTCACCTTCCTCTGGAGCACTCGCCTGCTCCCCGGCCAGGACGACCGACGGTGCTGTCGGGCGCTCGCCTTCTGAAGCCTGCGCACCCTGATCATCCGACCCGACGATCAGTGCTGCGCCGGCCTCCGGCTCGACCTCCTGTGCACCGATACCGAGGGCTGCCGTGAGAAAGACGGCGAGCGCCAGGGATGCAGGAGCTGCTCTCCGCTTGTGAATGATCACGCTTTCCTCCTCTTCTTCTTTCGCATCGCCGACTCGAGCTCGCCGATCAGCGCCTCGATGCCGCGCCCTCCGGCCCCACCGGGGTTCGCGCCGCCGAACCGGGCGGCCTCGAGACGGTCGAGGATCTCGCGCACCCTGCGCGCCAGGGCCTCCGGCACGCCGGCACCGAGCAGTCGCTCCTCTGCTTCGGGTGGCGTTAGGGCAGCACCCGGCGCACCGGTGCGATCACCGATGTAGCCGCGCAGAATCAAAGAGGTGCGCTCGGCTCGCTCACCCGCCGATAGTTCGGTTGCACTCTCGAGCTGCTGGGCGTCGGCACGCGCCCGACGCGCGGCGGTCTCGCGTCGCTTGAGTCCGAGGTCCCTCGAGTAACGCTCCTGGCGCTTCCGCCAGAACCAGAGCCCGAGGAGAACCAGCGGCGGAACGATCCAAGCAAGAGCCACCACAAACCGCTCCAGGCTCCAGCCCCGGCCGCTTCCGAGAGCATCAGCGTCGCGAACGATCGGACGGATGTCGTCACCGACGATCTGCACCGTCGCGCGACCCGGTCGACTGCCACCCTCGGTCAGCCGAAGATCCTCGGCGCCATCGGACGGTGCGACGTCGAGCGTGATGCCTTCGGTGCGTTTGCGCTCGTAGCGCTCGGCATCCGGGTCGAACCACACCAACTCGACGGGGTCGAGTGCGAGCTCACCCTCTCGCACCGGCACCAGCGCTTTGCGGTAGACCTTGCTGCCCCGCAGTTTGCTCGTCGAACGATCGAGCGAACTGGTTGGCCGGTCGTCGTAGACCTTGAAGTCGCTCAAGTCTGGGAACGTTGGCGGCGAGATCATGTGAGCGTTGCCAGATCCCGACACGGTCACCTCGAGGGTGGTCGACTCCCCCACCGCCAACTCGACGCGACTTACCGCCGCCTGCACGTCGAAGTCACCGACCAGACCAGAAAAATCGTTGGGTGGCTCGGGCAGCCGGCGGGCGGTGATCTGGATCGGAGTCGAGCGCAGGACTTCGGTGCGCAGTTGCCCGCGCGACATGAAGTCGTCGAAGACCGAGCGCCGGCGTCGACGGGTTTCGGTGCGCACCCCGACGGTCAGCTTCGATGCCGGGATGGTGAAGGTCCCTGGGCGCTGGGCGAACAGCGCCTTGCGAATCTCACTGACCATGTACTGAACACCGTTGACCGTCGTCTGATACTCCCGCACCTCGCCCAGGTCCTCGGCAACCAGATCTGGAAAGTCGAGGGTCTCGAGTCGCGGATCGGCAATCGCGACGCGTCGGTAGAAGCGCCAGGTGAACAGCACCTGCTCGCCGACGTAGGGGTTGGCCTTACTGACCCGGGCGGTGACAAACAGGTTACGGTCGTTGGTCGGCACAGCGCTCGCCTCAACGACCCGAATGCTGAACGGTCGCGTCGAATAGGGCTGACCGCTGATCGCGACCGTCACCGCGGGCACGACGAACTCGCCGGCACCCTTCGGGATCAAGAGGTAGTCGAAGGAAATGCCCTGGCTCACCCGACCGTTGACGATCGACATCTCACTGCGGCGCCCCGCCGACACGACGTCGAAGCCAGGCATCTCGGGCAGCACCGGCTCCGCGTCGGGGTTGCCTTCGACGCGCACACTCAGCCGCACCTGTTCGTCGGCCGCGACCTGATTGCGGTCGACCGTAGCCTGGATCGCCTGGCCCTGGCTGGCCGCCGCCACCGCTGCCAGCACGAGGAGCTGAACGAGCACCAGAAGGCGACCCGCGAAATCCCAGAACCTCCCCAGTCGTTTCCCAGTCGATCGCCCGGCGCACGCCCGGCGGTTGCCCGGCGCATGCCCGGCGGTTGCCAGGCCCCGCCAGCGAGCTCTGGCCAGGAAACGGGGACGCTCCGAGCCACCTTCAAGGGACATGGGCATCACCAGTCCTTCCCTGACCGGGTGCGCTTCTTGCCGCCACGCTCGCGAGCCGGGCGCTGTTCTTCGAGGGCGTCGAGGAGCCGCTGTGCCTGCTCGGGGGAAAGCTGCCCGCTGCGCGACTGGCCACCCTCGGCCATCTGAGACTGCGCCTCGGCACCATCGGGTTGGCCGTCGTCATCGCTGTCACGGTCATTCGGATCGGTCTCACCTGGATCCACCCTACCGTTGCGATTCTTGTCCTCTTCACCATCGGCCAGACCGTCGCGATCGCTGTCGGGGTTGTTGGGATCAGTCGGGTTCTCCGCCGACTGCTCGGTTTGATCGGGCAGTCCGTCGCCGTCGGTGTCTTGTCCACCTTCTCGGTTCTCGCCCTCGTTCGGCTCTTCGCCTTCACCCTGGTCCCCGTCCTGACCTTCGTCGTTCTGCTCGCCGTCCCCTGAGTCCCGCTTGTCGCCCTCGCCTTCGCCGTCTTCTGACTCTTCGTCTTCGCTCGGCTGATCCTCCGGTGACGGCTCCTCTTTCGGCTGCTGCGATTGCTGCTGCTGCTGCTCGAGCATCCGGCGGGCGTACTCGAGATTCCACTTGGCATCTTCGTCCTCGGGCACCAGTTCGAGCGCTCGCTTGTAGTTCTCCACCGCGTCGGCCAGCGCGCCCTGTCGGAAGGCGACGTTGCCGAGGTTGTAGAGCGCTTCGCTGCGCACTGCCGGGTCATCGCTGGTGGTCGCGCGGCGAAAGGCAGCCGCTGCTCCCTCGAAATCTTCGAGTCGATAGCGCGCACTGCCGAGGTTGTTCCAGACCCGCGGATCGTCCGGCCGTGCAACCTGCTCTTCGAGAAACCCCTCGAGCGCCGCAGGGTAGTCGCCGGCCTCCCAGGCGTCGTAGGGATCGTCACTGCGAGCGATCTCGCCAGTCTGAGCGTTCAGCGGAGAACCGAGAACCAGCCAACAACAGGCGAACAAGACACCCAGAGCCATGCGAACCGGGGCGCTCTGACTCGAGAGCTCGAGGAAGACGCTAGGCCGCCACATCAGGCACCTCCTCAATCTGAACCTCATTCTGGCGAACTCCCCGTCTTTCTCGACCCCGCACCCGGCGCCCTTCGGGAATCAGCGGACCGAGCATGAGAAACAGGAGCGCTGCCCCAACCAGCCATTGAAAACGATCTTCGTACTGCTTGCGGCGACGGGTTTCGAGATCAGCCTCGGCCAGGGTCGCCTTGATGCCCTCTAGATAGATCTCTTCGAGGTCGAGGTCACCGGTCACCGAGCGCACGTAGCGCCCACCGGTCTCGAGGGCGAGGCGCTGCAGGGTCGGCTCGTCGAGGCGACTGAGGATCATCTCACCGCGAGCGTCGCGACGGAAGCCACCGCCAGGCCGTGGTATCGGCGCGCCGCTGTCCTGGCCAATGCCGATTGCAAACACCCGAACTTCAGCTGCCGCCACCTGCTCGAGCATTGCGTCGAGGCCCCCTTCGTGGTTCTCGCCGTCGGTGATCAGGATGATGGCGCGCTCTGCCTCCGACTCGAGTTCGAAGGCGTCGAGCGAGACGCGCAGCGCCTCACCCAGGTCAGTCCCCTGCACGGGCATCAGCTCGGTGTCCAGGTCGTCGAGGAACAGCTCGGCCGCCGAGTAGTCGAGGGTGAGCGGCAGCTCGAGAAAGGCGGTGCCCGCAAACGCCACCAGAGCCACCCGGTCGCCCTTCATCAAACGCAGGAGATCGGCAATCTCGCGCCGCGCGCGTTCGATCCTCGTCAGCTCGTCGGAGGCCGCAGCGTCCTGGACGAGCATCGATTCGGAGACGTCGAGCGCTACCACGACGTCGACTCCTCGGCGTCTGATCTCTTGCCAGGTGAAGCCGTACTGGAAGCCCGCCATCGCCAAAGCGAGAAGGCCGACGGACGCCACCAGGAGAGTCGCCCGCAACCGCCGACGAGCCGAGCTAGCGCCCTCTTCGATACGACCGATGACCGCTGGGCTGCCAAACCGCTCCAGCAGGCGTCGGCGGGCGCGACCGCTCCAGATGAAGAACACCACCAGCGCCGGCGCCAGCCATAACGCCCAGAGCAGACCGGGGCGCTCGAACCGTGCGTCGCAACCGGCCAGCGTTGCCAGGAGCGGTAGGAGCCAGAGCACCAGGGCACGATCGTTCAGGCGGCGGGCGTTCGTCATGGCAACCTCCGCAGCCTCGAGTTGAGCAGCACGGTCTCGAGCAGCAACAGAAGAAGCGCCGGGAACACGGCGAAACGGTAGCGCTCGGTGGTTTCCAGGAACCTCTGCATTGAGATCTCGGTGCGCTCGAGCTCGTCGATCTCCTCATAGATCAACTGCAAAGCCTCGGCGTCCTCGGCCCTGAAGTAGCGGCCGCCGGTGCGATCCGCCATCAGTTGCAGCGTGTCTTCATCGATCATGTTGGGTTGGTGAAAGACCTGCGGTCCGCGGCCGGTCTGCACCAGGAACGGAGCATCGCCACGCACGCCCGCGCCGATCGCATAGATTCGCACACCCTCGGTCGCCGCCACTTCGGCAGCCGTCGAAGGCGCCAGCGAACCGGCGTTGTTGACACCGTCGGTCAACAGGACGATCACTTTCGACTCGGCCTCGGAATCGCGCAGCCTCTTCACCGCCGTGCCCACCGCACTGCCGAGCGCCGTTGCGTCTCCTGCGACGCCGATCTCCACCCGCTCCAGGAACGTCGCCAACACGTCGTGATCGAGGGTCAGCGGAAGCTGAGTGAAGGCCTGGGCGCCAAACACCACCAGGCCGATCTGGTCGTTCTCGCGCCCGGCGGCGAACCGCGTCACCACCTCCTTGGCGACCTGCAGTCGGTTGCGGCGCTTGCTGATGTCACGGTCGGAGTCGAGATCGCGCGCCTCCATCGACCCAGACGTGTCGAGGACCAGCATGATGTCGATGCCCACCGTATTGACCTCGGTGAGCGTCTTGCCGGTCTGCGGCCGCAGCATCGCCAACATCAAGAGTGCGACCACCAGAACTCGTAGGAGTGAAACCGCGCGCCGCGCCCACACTCGCCAGCCGGGTCGCGCATCGGCCAGACGACCGAGGCTCGAGTAGCGCAGCACGGGCGACTGTGTGGCCCGTGCGATCAGGAACCAAAGCAGCAGCCACAACAAGAAGAGAGGAGCCAAGACGGTGATCAACCCCGGGCTGGCGAAGAAGAAGGAGTCGGGCAGCACTAGCTCGCCCCTCCACTCGCCCTGAGCATGTGCGCCTCGCCCGACGGGTCCGCGCCAGGCGATGTGGCCTCTTCCTCATCCGCCAAGACCGCTGCAGTGCGCTCGACGAAACCGATGGCCTTCTCCCACGTCGTTTCGATCTCAGAGCTATCGGGCACGACCCGCGCAAACTTGACCTGGTCGGTTTCGGCCAGGAAATCGAGCAGAGCGTCCCGGTCGTCGGACTGAAACTCGGGCATGTCGCCAATGCCGGCGCGGATTTCTTCCTGGGTGAGATCAGTGACGTTCCAGCGGAATCGTTCCTCCACATAGCGACGCACGACGTGCGAGAGATCGAAGTAGTAGGCCCGGAGCGCATCGAGGTCCTTGAAGTCGGTGGTCCGCAGGCGTTCGAGCTCGAGCAGCGCGCGTCGGTGGGCTGGAACCTCCGGTCGCTCTCTGAGACCTCCCATCTGACGGCGCAACAGCCAGTAGACCAAGAGAGCCCCCAGGAGAAGCAGCCCCAGCGACAGTGACACCAACCAGATGGGGACCGCACGTGACGGCCGTCTGACCGGTTTCAAATCGCGAATGTCAGAAAGCTCGGCGTCGTCGGCGGGCAGGACCGACTCGACTTCGAGAAACAGCTCTGGCGTCGAGGTGGTCTCGAACTCGGCCTCGGGCTCTTCGGCATGACCCGGGGCATAGGTGACCTCGACCGCTGGCAGGGCGAACGTTCCGAGCAGATCGGCGCGCAGACGGTATCTGATGCGCTCGATCTCTCGGCCTCCTGGCGCTGGAACCGTTTCTTCGGTGCGATCGATAACCTGGAGGTCGGCGATTCTCTCACCGAGGTCGGGAACCCTGGGCTCGAAGGCTGGGTCGTGCTCGATCTCGAGAGTGTAAGTCACCACGTCACCGGTCGTTGCCACCGCCCGATCGAGTGCGGCGCGCGCCTCGACCGGCGGCCCGACCGACTGAGCCTCGGGTTCCTGGCGCGAACTGCAGGCACCGAACACGGCCGTGCAGGTGAGAAGCAAGACGATTCCCGCTGGGCGGCAACCGGTCATCGGTACATCCTGCGTTCACGCATTCGAAAGAAGGCCAGCAGATCATCGATCCACGGCCGCACACTAGAAACCTCGAGCTCGCCGGTTCCAGCGCGCTGAAACGCGCGGCGGCGTTCCTCCTGGTCACGCCTGGCGCGGTTCGCAAAAACTCTCATCGCACCGGCATCGCGGGTGTCGATGAGTTGGCGACGACCAGTTTCAGCATCTTCGAGCTCCAGGAGACCAACCGCCGGCAGCTCGTACTCGCGGGGATCGGTGATCGCGATCGCGGTCAGATCGTGGCGGCGTGCGGTGGCCCGCAGACGTTCGCCCAGTGACTGGTCGAGAAAGTCGGAGATAAGAAACACAACCGCGCGGCGCGAGACCACCTTGTTGAGGTATTCGAGGGCTATCTCGAGGTCGGTTCCCCGGCGCTCCAGCGTGCGGTGCCCGAGAATCTCGCGGATGACGCGCCAGACGTGGGCCCGCCCTTTCTTGGGTGGAATGAAGTGTTCGATGTCGTCGGCGAAGAGCACCATGCCCACACGATCGTTGTTCTTGATCGCCGCGTAGGCAAGAACGGCAGCGACCTCAGCCGCGACCTCCTGCTTGAAGCGCTCCTGGCTGCCGAAGGCACCCGACGAGCTCACATCGACCACCAGCATCACCGTGAGCTCACGCTCCTCGCGATGTTCCTTGACGTGCGGTTGACCGGTGCGCGCGGTGACGTTCCAGTCGATATGTCGAATGTCGTCGCCGGGCTGGTACTCGCGCACCTGCTCGAACTCCATGCCGCGCCCCTTGAAGGCCGACTCGTACTCGCCGGCCAACACGTCAGTCACGAGACGCTGGCTCTTGAGTTGAATCTGCCGGATCTTCGTGAACAGTTCGGGCGAAAGCGTCTCGGCGCCGTCTACCCCTCGCCTGTTCTCACTCTCGAACACCAAAGCCCCCTAGCCCCTTCTCTTCCTGTCCTCAGGGAACGTCGACGGTGTTGAGGATTTCGCGGATCACTTCGTCGGGCCCGATGTCCTGGGCTTCGGCTTCGTACGACACGAGAACGCGGTGACGCAGAACGTCGGGTGCGGTCGTCTTGACGTCTTGCGGGGTCACGAAGGCGCGCTTGCCGAGAAACGCATTGACCCGCGCTGCACGCGCCAGCCAGATCGTGGCGCGCGGCGACGCGCCGTAGTCGACGAGTGAAACCAGGCGCTCGAGACCGCACTCTGCAGGCTCTCGGGTAGCGGCGACGAGATCGACGATGTAGTCCTCGACGCGGTCGTCGAGGTAGACGAGATCGGCAGCATCGCGCATCGCCTTGATGTCATCGCGACTGAGAACCGCGGACACCGAAGGATGTTCGCGACGGCCCATGCGACGCATGATCTCTTTCTCCTCATCGCGGTTCGGGTATCCGACCCGAAGCTTGAGCATGAACCGATCGACCTGCGCTTCCGGTAGCGGATAGGTACCTTCCTGCTCGATCGGATTCTGGGTTGCGAGAACCAGAAAAGGGTCCGGCAATGCCAGCGTTTCATCGCCAATCGTCACCTGGCGTTCCTGCATTGCCTCGAGCAGTGCACTCTGGACCTTGGCGGGAGCGCGGTTGATCTCATCGGCGAGCAGCAGGTTGGCAAACACTGGCCCGCGCTTGACCTCGAACTCATGGTCCTTGGGGCGGTAGATCTGGGTTCCCAGCACATCGGCGGGTAAGAGATCAGGCGTGAACTGAATCCGCGAGAAGTCTGCCGACACCGCCAGGGCCAGCGTCTTGATCGCGGTAGTCTTGGCGAGGCCCGGAATGCCCTCGACCAGCACGTGCCCGTCGGCGATGAGCGCCATCAGCAGGCGATCGATCATGTAGCGCTGCCCGACGATCACCTTGCCTACCTCGTCGCGCGCGGACTGAATGCGTTCACCGTGCGCCTCGATCTCCGCCCGCAACTCATCGTTCGGCCGCTGGTTGGCCACACTGTCGGTCATTTCGTTCTCTCCCCTCGATGACACTGCTTCACGAACACTCTCAATGCTGCTTCAAAACTCCCCAAGAGAAACCTGCGGTCCGCTTCTGCGGGCGGCGATCCCCGAGGGGACCTACTGCCGTCCCGCCCGCCGAACGCCCCGACCCGAGCGCTCACGATAGGCCCGTAGCCTGACTTCCAGCTGCCTCTCGACCTGGTCGATCAACCCCGTCACCTCTGGATCGCTGACGGACAATCCCCCATAGAGTACGCGTTCGAGCACGGCTTTGAGGGTTCCTTCGTCGGCCGCCCCGATCTCCCCCGCCGTGGCGAGGTCGACCGTGTCGTGCCGCAGGCTCGCCAACTGGTCGAGGGCACTCTTCTCCCCCGCTCCAATCGCGCGCCGGGCAGCCTGCAGGCGTTCTTCGAACTCCAGCAGGCGAGGGTCCTCATGCGCGTTGGAACCCCTTGATCGCGCAGCCACAACGAGGCCCAGAGCGGCGATCGCGACAAGCACCAGGGCGGCGAGCAACAACCGCCCATTGCCCTTCTCAGAGGCCGCGACCGCGACGAACGCCGGCACCTCGACCTGGAGAGTGCGCTCTTCTCCAGCGCTCTCGAAGGGCCACTCGACGTACCCTGGAGAAAGCTCGCCGGCAGCGAGCGGCACCAGGTCGAAGACATAGCGCACCACTTGTTGCCGACTGACCCGCCTGCTCGACTGCGCAACGTTCTGGCGTAGGAACTCGGGGCCGTGGTGGAGCTCGGGCACCAGTGCCCGCCACGCGGCGTCGTCGAAGGTCGCCTCGACCTGGAGCTGCACCACCTCGCCAACGCTTCCTCGAGAGGAGGCGAAGGCCGCACTCAGTTCGGGCTCGCCAGCGAGGCCTGGAACCGTCGCCGCCGCTTCCTGGGCGACGACCAGCCCCACCGCCGAGAGGGACCACAGGAGTGCGAGGAGAATGAATCGAAGACTTGTCATCGCTTGCCGGGGTCGAAGGGTGTGTCGAGGGTCTGGACCGCGAATCGGGAGTCGCCGCGTGTCATGCGGACGCCTGGTTCGCCCGCCGAGCCGCCAGAATGACCTCTGTCGGTCGCCGACGGTACGCTCCAACGCCCGAAGGTCAGGCCTTGTGTCTTGACAATCGGCGGTTGCCGCAACGGACACAGCAATCCCCGGGCCACAACGCGCCGAACTCGAGAATCGTTCCGATGCCGAGAGAAGCGCGCGCGCCACGTCAACAGAGAGACAAGGAATCGGCGGAAAGAACTGAGGCCTGCTATGATGGTTGATCGGCCTAGATGGTCATATATTTGCATAGGCACCCTTTTCTTTCTCCTTGCCTCCCCGGCTCTCCGCCGGCCTGCGACCCCCGCCGGGGTCGAACGATCGACGAACGATCAGGAGCGCACACTTCACCAGGAGCGCCTTCCGTGTTGACATCCCATCCATCTTCCCCGTCGCCGGCTGGTGGCCGCAAGGCCCCGGCGCGAGCCCGCCTTCCCATCGCCCTCCCCAACTGGATCGTGGTCGCCAAGCTTCACGACAAGAAGAACGATCGCACGCGGTCAACGCGCCGGCGCGGTCGGGCGGCCCGGGCCTGGTCGCTGCTCGAACGCGGCTCGGCGGTCGAAATCGAGGTCACCTCGCGTCAAAACCAGGCCGCCTCGCTCCTGTTCCGGGACGGCCGCTATGTGGGTTTTCGCCGTAACCGTGGCCGACTCGAGCGCAGCGAGTGTCCCGAGCGCCGCCGATTCGTCGAAGACTGCCGGCGCTGGCTCGCAGGAGATGGCACCGGAACTTCGGCCCAGTCAGCCGCAGGGCCCGTACGTCGACTGCTCGGCCAACTGCTCGAGAGTAGCTCTCGTTAGAACAGCGTGGCGTCGATCCCGGAAGGTCGCTGAGCGCGCGCTGGCGCAGCTGGTGCCACGAGCTACCGAAAGACACGTATGATGCGTGCGCCCCGAAAGGCGCGAACGATCAAGCAACGCTCCCATCTCCCCTCGCACGAGGCTGGGAGCGGCGCGCGCGTGCTGCCACTTCGCTCGACGGCAGCTCCCGCTCGGTAAACACTGCTTTGCAGAGTGGTCCCCAGAGTGTCACTCTCTAGACCCCGTGGGTCCAACCGCCCACACGGTCGCCAGCAACCTCTCGCCCGCGCGTAGCCTCCACACTCTCAACAAGCTCCGGCCAGCTCATGACGCCTTCTCCCGACAACGGCTCGCTGATTCTGATTGTCGACGACGATCGCACTCTCGGTCATCTGCTCAAGAGCTGGCTCGAGAAGGAGGGCTACCGGGTACAGACCTACACCGACGGTCAGTCCTGCCTGGCCGCACTGGCCCATACGCTCCCCGACGCCATCTGCCTCGATCTCCATATGCCCGGCATGACCGGAATCGAGACGCTGGAGCGCATCAAGAGTCGCCACCCTCTGCTTCCGGTCCTCATTCTCACGTCCGACACGCAGGTCGAGTCGATCGTTGGCGCCATGCGCGTCGGTGCCTACGACTACCTCCAGAAGCCCGTCGACCGCCACGACCTGACCAACCGCGTCCGCCACGCTCTCGATGGTTTCGAGATGTCGCTCAAGATCGCCCACCTCGAGCGCACCGCAGAAGGCAAGTCCTACCCCGGCATGGTCGGTAAGACGCCCGCGATGACCGCGCTCTACCGCCAGATGGACCGTCTCACCTCCTCGGATATCACCCTCCTGATTCAAGGCGAGTCCGGCAGCGGCAAGGAGCTCGTCGCGCGCGCCATCCATCAACAGTCGGGGCGCGCCTCCGGACCTTTCGTGCCCGTCAACTGCGCCGCGATTCCCGAGACCCTGCAGGAGTCAGAGCTCTTCGGTCACGAGAAAGGCTCTTTCACCGGCGCTACCGGTCGACGGATCGGGAAGTTCGAACAGGCCGATCGCGGCACTCTCTTCATGGACGAGATCGGCGAGCTGTCACTGCCAGCGCAGGCCAAGCTGCTCCGTGTCCTGCAGGAGCGCAGCTTCACTCGCGTTGGCGGAACCAGCGAACTGTCATCGGACTTTCGTCTGATCGCCGCCACCCATCGCGACCTGTCAAAGATGGTCGCCGACGGAGCTTTCCGCGAAGATCTCTACTTCCGGGTCGCGGTCTTCGAACTCGCCGTCCCGCCACTGCGCGACCGCAGCGACGATATCGCCGACCTGGCGAAGAAGTTCCTCGTCGACTTCGCATCGATGGAAGGGCGCCAACCGCCGGTGCTCGCCGAAGGGGCCCTGTATGTCCTCAGCCGCTACTCCTGGCCGGGTAACGTGCGCGAGCTCCAGAACGCCGTGCAACGTGCCCTGGTGATCACCGACTCCGAGGTCATCGACGCACAGCACCTTCCACCACGCATTCTCGACAGCGTCGGAGAGACGAGAGCCTTCCCGGCCGTCGAGGAGCTCGCGAGTGACGCGGCAGCTGAGGGCATCGAGCAGCAAGCCTGGAGCGCCGGCATCGAAGTCCAGCACGAGAGCTCCGGCAGTGGCATCGCCTCGGCGCGGCGCGAAACCAAACCGATCCAGACTCTGGAGGACATGGAGCGTGACGCAATCGCCGCGGCGCTCGAACGCGCCGACGGCAACCTGTCGCGCGCTTGCCGAGAGCTGGGGATCGGGCGCACGACGCTCTATCGCAAGATCAAGAAGTACGAGTTGCGCTGACCGAGAGCTTCTCCGACTGCCACGTTGATACTCTCGAGCCATGTTCTCCTCACCGTTGAGGAGTCATGACTGGGAGGGGGGTGTTCGTGCGCCTGAGAATCGATCCCGCAGATGGCGACCCGTACGAAGCGGCACTCGACCGCGATTCGATGGTCATCGGGAGGTCCTCGACCTCGGACCTCAGCCTGCCTGACCCTTTTCTCTCGCGCTATCACGCGCGCCTCTACCGCGAGAACAACGACCTTCTGCTCGAGGACCTGGGGTCGCGCAACGGGACCTTTCTCAACGGGGTGGCGATCGACGGGCCGACGCGCGTTGAAGCAGGCGATGAGATCCGGGTCTCATCCAGCATCATCGCGCTTTGTGACGGCGCCAAAGCGGAGCCCTCGCGGGCCGAGATCGCCAGTGACCTGAACGCCACCATCTTTCGGCCGGCGCGTGAACTGCTGGAGGAGGAGAGTCAGACTCATCCGGGCTTGGTCGAAGACGGTGACGCTCTGCGCCGCTACGCCGAGCGGCTCAAGCTCTTCAACGAGATCCACGAGGCACTCACCGGAGAGCTCGACCTCCAGGAGCTGCTCGAACTGATCCTCGACCGTGCCTTCGACCACCTCGGCCCGGAGCAGGGCGTGGTCTTCCTCACCCAGCCCGACGGCTCCTACACCCGCGCGGCCCAACGCTCGTCGAGCGGCGACCACCGCATGCCACTGTCGCGATCGCTCATCCACGAAGTGTCGACCAAGGGCATGGCGGCACTGGTCCTCGACACTGCAACCGACACACGCTTCGCCGGCTCAGAGAGCATCATCATGTCCGGTGTGCGCTCACTGATCGCCGCGCCGATGAGCGATGCCGACGACCCCCTCGGCATGATCGTGCTCAGTTCGCGTGCCGGCGCCGAGCAGTTCTCCGAAACCGATCTCGAGTTCCTTGTCTCGATGGCGGCGGTCGCGGCCCTCAAGATCAAGAACGCCGCGCTGGCCGAAGAAGCGGCCGAACGCAAGAAGCTCGAAGCACAACTCGCGCTCGCACGCCGCATCCAGGTCAGTCTGCTTCCCAAGGAGCTCCCCAAGGTTCCCGAGCTCGAGATCTTCGCCGAGAACCTGCCCTCGCTGGGAGTCTCCGGCGACTACTTCCAGGTCGTCGAGCGAGATCACGGGGCGGAATACATTCTCCTGGTCGCCGACGTCTCGGGCAAGGGAGTACCGGCATCGCTCCTGACGGCTTCCCTCGAGGCCTTGTCGGCTGCACCGATCGAGGACGGCCTACCGACCGACGAGGTGTGCGCCCGGCTTTCCCGTCAGCTCTACCGGCGCACCCCGCCCGAGAAGTACGCCACCCTCTTCATCGCCGCCTATGAAGTCGAGTCTGGGCGAGTGAGCTATACCAACGCCGGCCACAACCCGGCGATCGTCGTGCGTGCAAACGGCGACTTCGAGCTGCTCGAAACCTCGGGCATGCCGGTGGGGCTCATGGAAGGCGGCGCCTACGAGCGCTTGCAGTTCACCCTCGACCATGGCGACACCATGGTGATCTACACCGACGGAATCACCGAAGCTGAGAGCCCGGCTGAAGAAGAGTACGGAACCGACCGCCTGCGCGACATCGTCGTGCAGCACCGCAACGACTCGCTCGAGGACCTCGCCAAGGCGATCGCTACCGACCTCGACGCCTTCGCCTCCGGAGTCCCGTACCACGACGACCGCACGCTGATGATCGCCCGCCGCGAGCGCCTATAGCCACGTACCCGAACCCTCTAGCGCGACACGACCTCTCGAATGAGCTCCAGCGATCGTCTGATCGCGTCTCGTCCAACGCCGCGCACGCCCGGCCTGACGATGCAATGAGTCATGCCGAGCCGCTCTTCGAGCCCGGCGAGTCGAGCCGCCACCTGGTCAGGGCTGCCAACGATCGCCCACTCATCGACCGGCGACCGGCGCGGCCCCGGCCGTGCCTTCATCTCTGCCTCGAGCGCCAAGCGCGCCTGCTCGAGAAGCCTCTGTTCATGACTGGCGAAAACCGTTCGCATGATGGGAACCGCCAGACCCGGAATCATCGGCGGTGAGTCATGGGCTGGATCGCCTTCGGACAGCTCCAGAAACGCTCTGCGATGGAGTGTGTGGTTGGTCGCAAGCTGCTCCTCGCTTTCGATTGGCGAAGCGAGATAGGGCAGCGCGAGGCGACCGACTTGTGCAAGCGCCAACGGACCGAAGGCCGCCACCCAGAGTGGTGGGTGAGGATTCTGCAGCGGCCGCGGCGACAGCTCGAGCGGCGTGTCGCCCGCCAGTGGTTCGCCCCGCCAGGCGCGCCGGATGACCTCGAGGTTGCGCTCGAAGATCAGACGCTTCGCTTTCGGGTCGATGCCCAGGACCTCGAACGTCGCGCGACGGAATCCGCGCCCGAGTCCGAGAATCAGTCGCCCGCCCGAGAGACGATCGAGGACGGCAATCTCCTCGGCCAGCAAGAGGGGCTGCCTGAGCGGCAGGAGGAGCGACGTCGTACCGAGGACCAGAGTCTCGGTGCGCGCCGCCACTGCTGCCTGGACCAGGAGTGGAGCCGGCATACCACCCTCGTCGGCGAAGTGTCCCTCGGGCAGCCAGAAACTCTCGTAGCCGAGATCTTCGATCAAGATCGCCTGCTCGACCACTCCCTCGAGCTCGGACGCCAGGCGCCGGAGAAACGGTGTCGACCCCAGGTGTAGCACCGGCGCAGTCTAGCTGCAGCCTCTCCACCGCCGAATGTTCCGGAGTGGGGCTGCTGGCACCTGTGCACCTTCGCCTTGACGATCCGCAGAACGAACCGCACCTTGTCAGCCAGCAAAAGAAACAGGCAGGGCAACGAGGCCATCCGATGTACAGCGGTGATCCGTTTTCTCTGCTTTAAGAAGAGGCAAAGAAACGGTGCCGCGACAAAACCGTTGCCGAAATGCTCTATTCCGCGCATTTCGCCGGTGTACGATGGATCAGGGCCGATATCCTTGTCGATAGACCGTGCCTGGCCCGAGGATGGCCTCTGCCTTGCACCTCATGAGCCTGGCCGTCTCCCGGCCCACCTCGGCCCCAAGGTCCCCCCATGTTGCTCGACTTCTACGGCTTCGAAACCAACCCCTTCCACCCGTCACGGGACCCGCAGTTCTACTACGCCTCGCGCTCGCACCGCGAAGCGAGCGCGCTCATCCGTCGGGCGGTCGAGGAGCGCGGCGGTCTGGTGGTCGTGACGGGTGACGGTGCGTGCGGAAAGACCAGCCTGCTCGAAGCTCTCAAGCGACAGGAGTGGCCTGATGGGGTCATCTCGGTGACCTTCCTCAATCCCCTCATTACGTTCTCGAAGCTTCTGCATAGCATCCATGAGAGGCTTTTCCCCGACCTCACGCCGGCACCGACCCAAAACGAGTTGCTCGGCCAGCTGACCCGAGAACTCTCACGCCCAAGTACCCGCCATTGGCGCGTTCTCCTCCTGATCGACGAGGCACAACACCTGCCACCCGATACGGCCGCCCAACTCGGTCGGTTGCTGGCGATCAAGAACAGCAACGGTCGGGTTTTCCAGATCGTGCTCTCAGGCCAAGAGGAACTCAACCATCGTCTCGAGGACGAACGCCTCTCCCACCTTCCGGCGCTCATCCACTCGCGCTGTGAGATCTCAGCTCTCGAGCCGGGCGAAGTCGCCGCCTACGTCGACCACCGCATCCGCGCAGCCCTGGCGATGGACGCCGATCCCGAGGGCTTCTTCACGCGCGAAGCCCTGGAGCGCATCGGCGCGGTCTCGGAGGGGCGACCGGGCCGAATCAACCGCTATTGCCACGAGGTTCTGACAGCCGGAGCTCGGTTTCGGGAACGCCCCGTCTCCCTGGCAACCGCGAGGTCTATTCTTCCTGCCGACCCAGAAGAAAAGCGACGGTCGCCGCGCTGGCTGCCGACTCTGGCCGCCGCCGCCACCGTCTTCTTGTTGGTGACCGCCGGCTGGATGGCGGTGGGCCGATGGGGCAAAGAGCCGCTGCAACAGAGCGCCAGCGATCGCGGCCCGGCAGCCGTGCCAACGTCTAGCGCTAGCCAACCAGGCGAAAGCCCCGGCAGGAGCGAACTCACAAACGCCAGCGAAGCGACGGTCGGTGAGCAGATTGACGACCGTACGGTGTTCGTCGACTCCGGAGAGCAGGCAGCTGGTGCTTCAGATGCAGCCCTCGAACAACGCGTCGACACCTGGGTCAACACCTTGAGTGGACTCGAAAGCGAGCAGGCTGCGCTGATCGTCGTGGGAGCCGAACGCACCCCTTCAGACGCTGCCCTGCCAGGAGGTAGCACCAAGAACGGGAACGCAAACCAATTCGAAACACCGGCCGCTGAACCAGCCATCCAAACCGCCGAGCGCGGCGCAACGCCCGATGGCGCGCCTCGAGGTCGCCAGCCGGGCACCGACGACACGACGGTACGAACTCCGCTGGTGGTCACGCCCAGCGAGTTCGAGACCCTGACCGTCGCGCCAGCTCCCGAGCCCGGGGCGGCAATCACCAGCGGCGCGCAACTCTCCATCGTCTCCTACCCCGCCGCCACCGTTCTGGTCGACGGAGTGAGCATCGGAACAACCCCTGTCATGGGGTTCAAGGTGGGTGCCGGCAGGCACCTGGTCGAGGTGGTCAGCAATGGACGGCGACAGGTCAGAACCGAAGTCATCCGCGAGCGCGAACATCGCCAGTTGAGCTTTCGCTTCGACAAGGAACCGCCCTGATGAAGCGGAGAGCCCTGTGGGTCGTCGCCGCGAGTCTGCTTGCGAGCGCACTCTCGGCGGGCAACCTGGTAGCGCAGCAGCCACCTGCCGACGCACAAGGGGCGCTCGAGACAGCACAGCGCCTTTTGCGCCTCGAACGACCGGAGGAGGCCATGCAGCTCCTTGATGCGGCGCTCGAGCGTTGGCCTAGCGACCAAGGTCTCGCGACTCTGCGAGCCTTCGCCCGTTCGCGCCTGGTTGACGAACGCGAGCGCTTGATCGAGGTCGGCCTGGCCTCATTCTTCGACGACCCCGCCCGCAGCTGCCGAGCGTGGAGTCGGCTGCTCGAAATCGATCCCGACGATGAGGCAGCCGCCCGCTACATCAGTATCCTCAGTCAAGAAGTCGAACACCAGGCACAGGCACTCGAGCGCCAGTTCCACAGCCAACTCGAACGCGCAGCGTGGCCGGAAGCAGCGGCTCTGATCGACCGCGTCGAGGATCTCGAGTGCGTCTACCGGCGTAGCGCCGACCTGCGGGCACAGCTCGTTGAAGTGCGCACCGAGACCCTCCGCGCGACGATTCTCATGCGCTCTTCCGAAGCCTTCCTGGGACAATGCCAACCAGCCGAGGCACTTCTGCGAACAGCGGTCGGCGAACCGAACCTGGCGGCCGGTGAAACCGCCACGGCGTACCTCGCCCTGGGCTCGTGCGAATCGCTCACCTCACTCGAAACCGCACGCCAATCGTTTCGGCGCGCCCTGGCCTTCGACGGCGACGCCCGTCTGCCGTCTCACGCGCGCCCCGAGCTGCACGCCCTGCTTTCCGAGTTGCGGGGCCGGGAACGCTAGTACCCCGTACCATTGAAACGGATAGTGGCTGAGCGGATGATCGTGCTCGAGATCAAGGCGTCACGACAGAGGCATATTGGTGATCTGTCGAGGAGTGACAACACAGAGATCGAGCGCGAGGACCGCGCAGACGCTGTGCGTTTCAATGGTACGGGGTACTAGGAGCCCGAAGCGGGAGCCACCAGCCGTACGATCCCGCGGCGCGCCAGCCCGTGGATCAAGAGGCGCGAATCCATCGGAGGCGTCGGCATGCGCCGGAGCAAGGCATCGACGCTCGAGCGGCCGTCGACTCGTTGCGCCAGGAACTCCTCCTCGACCGACAGATCGAGTTGCGGAAAATCGCTCGGCGGCTTGAGCAGCACTGGCACCGCTCGATCGATCACCCCTGCCTCTTCGAGCGCACTCTCGAGCGACTCTTCGACGTGCGCGACGCGTTCCGTCAGCTCACCTGTGGGTGGCATCAGAGTTCTCGCGGCAACCGCGTAGCGCTGCGCGCGCGCCAGATCGCCCGATTCGAGGCAGCGCTCTGCGACCTGAATGAGGTTGTCGCTATCGACCACGGGAATACCCGTCGACATGCCGAGACCAGACGAGCTCTCACGATGTGGGTTCGGCGGCGCGACGATCTTGAGGCGGCCACGCTCGATGCGGGTCATCAGGATGCAGCAGGCTTCGAAGACACCGGTGCGCGCGCGGTTGGCGATCTCCTGCACCGTGCGATGGTCGTTGACCTCACGCAGCACGGCGCGCTCGTCCGGTTCCAGGGCACCGTCATCGAGAAAGCCAATGGCCACCGGAATGCCGCGGCCAGCGCTGGGAAAAATGGAGTTCAACCGTCGCCACTGGGCTCTTCGCCGTCGTCCCTCCTCGACCAGGGCAGTGACCTCGAACGCCGTGTCCCAGGGTGCGCTGGCACGAAGGCGTTCGCGGTCTTCGAAACGAAAGCGACCCTCGTTCCACTCCAGGACGTCGAAGGTCGCCTCGCGCGTCTTCTGTGAAAGAGCGCGTGCCAGGTCACGCGGAACCACCAGCCCGTGACGAACCAGATAGCTACCGAGAAGCCGACCTTCGGCGTGGGCGGCGTCACACGCATCGGCGATCTCCTGGGCGCTCAAGAGGCCCCACGCGAGCAGTTGGTGGCTCAAGTACTCGTGCGGATCACTCGACGACGCGCCAACGACACGACCACGATCGAAGTAGAGGCCCTTCTCTCGCCCGCCACTCTCGAAGACCAGGGCACCCGATTGATCGGCGCCCGCCCAGGCCAACAACTCCGCCACGTCCGCTGCGTTCAGATCGCCGCTGACCATCGCCTGCATCCCCTCACCTGCTGTGTGCCGTTCGACACCGAATTGACTCTATGGCTATGGTTATACAATACTTGGCTTGCCCCGTCCGTCTCTGCGCCATCACGCATGCTATCCCAATTCCCCAGAAATCCCAGGGAACTGGCGATCTCACGCCTTGGCCTTTCGCGCTCGCCGTATCGGCGAACGTACTGCATGCTCTCGGGATCAGCGTCCAGCCGCGAAAGCGCTCAGAAGACGCTCTCGGAACGACACTTTGAAGAAGCCCCGGTCCACTCGTCTGTCTTTGATTTTGCCCCTGGTCATCGCCGGCCTGCTGGGGGCGAGTACCCTGGCGCGCGCCCAGGTCGCGATCTCTGAACTCCACTACCACCCAAGCGACGCAGAGCCCGGCGAGTTCCTCGAGCTCACCAACACGAGCGGCGCTTCTGTCAACCTCGGTGGCTGGTGCCTGAGCGAGGGGGTCGATTACTGCTTCCCCGCCGCGACCACCCTCGCCGCGGGCGGCTTCCTGGTAGGAGCTGAAGACCCGGCAGAGTTTCAAGGCACCTTCGGATCAGCCCCCGACTTCGTCTACGACGGCAAGCTTTCGAACGGCGGCGAGAGCCTCGAACTCCACAATGCGATCCAGAACCTGGTCGACCGGGTCGACTACGACGACGCGGGCAACTGGCCGGTAACCCCCGACGGTCTTGGCCCCTCGCTCGAGCGCATCGACGTGACGCTCGACGGCACCACGCCACGCAACTGGGCCGCTTCGTCAGGCAGCCCGACGCCGCGAGCGACCAACAGCGTCGCCGCCACTGGCCTGCCGGCCTTCCTCAGCGAGCTGGCTCACGGCGAGGCCAGCGAGGCGACGCCGCTAGTGGTCACGGTTCGAGCCGAAGACGCGTCGAGCGTTTCTCTCACCTACCGGATCGACTTCGGTCCGGACCAGACGATCGCCATGTTCGACGACGGCGCTTCCGGTGACGGGGCCGCTGGCGACCTCGTCTACGGAGCCGCCATTCCTGGCCAGCCAACCGGCACCCTGATTCGCTACCGCGCAACCGCCGAGGGGGCCAACGGTGGCGCGAGTACGCCGCGTGTCGACGACACCATCACCTGGCGCGGCACGATGATCGAGTACGAGATCGCCACCGCTCTGCCGGTTTTTCACTGGTGGATCGAAGCCGGCGACTATCAGGCGGCGGTCGACCACAAGTTCAGCGACGAAACCGAGCCGGCATTGCTCTACTACGACGGCGAGCTCTGGGACGGCGTGCGAATCCGCGTTCGAGGTGGGACCTCGCGACAGTGGGACAAGCTGCAGTGGAAGTTCATCATGCCGCAGGGGCACGACTTCGTCGCGCCCGACCTCCTGCTCGGGCCAGTCGACCGCCTCAACCTCAACAGTGGCTACTCTGACAAAACCCACCTGCGCGAAACCCTGGGCTGGGAAACTGTCGCCGCCGCTGGCCTCCCCGCCTCACTGGCGTTCCCGATCAGGCTCGAACGCAACGGCTCGTTTCATGGGCTCTTTACCTTCATCGAACAACCCGACGGTGAATGGTTCGATCGCATCGAGCTCGATGGTGACGGAGCACACTACAAGTCGGGCAGTGACTGTCGCGCGTTGCCGATCATCGACCTCGAGTTCTTCTACGAGAAGAAGACGCGCGAAGACGAGGGGCACGACGATCTCAAGGCCTTTCTCGACGGCATCGCGGCCGCCGAGGGCGACCCCGAGGCGCGCACTGGCCTGCTGCGGGAGCACTTCGACCTGCCAGCGCAGATCAACTACATGGCGGTGATGACGCTGTTGCATAGCAACGACCATGTGGCCAAGAACTTCTACCTCTATCGCGACACCGAAGGTACCGGCCGCTGGCACACGCTGGCCTGGGACCTCGACCTGATTCTCGGCCGTAGCTACCAGGGTGAGGTTCTCAACGATCGCATGTTCGCCGCCGACGACATCATCGAGGGGCGCCCTGATGTCAGCCCGAGCCATCCCCTGTTCGGCGACCGCACCCACCAGAAGTGGGACTTTTTCTGGAATCGCTGCATCGACATCGTGCTTTCAGACGACGAGACACGGAGCCTGTACTACCGTCGCCTCCGCACCTTGATGGACTCTCTCCTCACCGCCGGGGTCTTTGAACAGCGCCTTGACGAACTCGCGGCATTGATCGCGCCCGAAGCCGCGCTCGATCGCTTAGAACCGTGGGGCCAGTGGGGCGAGGCGCAGACCCTGGCCGAGGCCGTCAGTATTCTCAAGGACGAGCATCTGACGCCCCGCCGCCAGCATCTCTTCGTCTCCCATCGCACCGCGGGCGAGATCCCACCCGCCCAGACCGGCGATGACGAGGAGCGCGTGCGCATCGTCGAGATCATGTACGCCCCCGCCTCGGGCAGCGACGCCGAGTTCGTCGAGTTGTGGAACGGAGCGGACACCGCAGTCGACCTCAGTGGTTGGACGCTCGAGGGGACCGACACGGTCCTGCGCGGCGGCACGGTCATTCCCGCCAAGGGAACCCTTCTCCTGGTGCGCGCCGACACAGTCTTTCGCACCATCCATGGAGGCACACTTCTCGTCGGCGGCGAAACCGAAGACGAGCTGGCCGACTCAGGGGTCGAGCTCATCCTGCGGAACGCGGACGGCCTGGAGATCGACCGGGTGCCCTACCTCGCGACCGCACCCTGGCCGACCGCGGCCGGCACTTCGCTGGTGCGTCGCCATCCCGACCTCGCGGGCGCCGACCCCGCGAGTTGGGCGGCCAGTGAAGAAGAGGGCGGTAATCCCGGGACGCTGTGGGTCGAATCGCTGTTCGAAGACGGCTTCGAGTCGGGCGGAGTCAACCAGTGGTCCTTTGCCCGCCACTGAGCCACGGAGATCCTCAAACCTAGTTTTTCGGCATATTTCTTGCAAATCTACGGGCGGAGCCGTGCGCTTACCCCTCGGTCCTTTCGGCCTCCCTTGACTCTCGGCGCACAAACCTCTTGCCATGAGTGATTTGCCCCCATCGCCCCAACGCGACGACTCGCTCGTCCTGCCGATTCGTGATGAGCGACTGCCCGCCGCTGGTTTACGGGGTTCGCTGCCGCTCACTGCGGCCGGGACTCTGGTTGATCTGAGCCTCGAGGGCCTCGGCCTCGACACCTCTGAGGCCCTGCCGGTCGGCGAAAGCTACCGTCTCGACCTCAACTGCCAGGGTGACCAGCTGACAATCGACGGCACTTTGCGGTGGCAGCAGTTGTCGGCGCTCGACACCGGAATCGACGGCCAACAGCTACCGCGCTACCGAACGGGCATCCAGCTTCCTCCGTCCACCAGCGAGCGGCGCTCGGTGTCGCGGTTTCTCGATCGTCACGCCGGCCCGCAAAATGGCGAACGGGTTCCCCCACGCTGGCACCTCAGGCGCCCCGCCGTGCTCGCGCTGCAGGCCGAGTTTCCGTTCGAGGTCTCGACGGTCAGTCGGTCCGGCATGCTGATCGATGTTCCGGTTCGATTGGGTCCTGGAGAACCCGTCGAGCTGGCGCTCGTACTCCCCGAGGAGGCGAAGCGCGATACCGACAGGCTTCGGGTTCAAGCGGAGACCGTCGAGGCGCACCTCTTGCGCACCGACGGCGGCGCCGAACGTCGCCTGGCTCTGCGCTTCGTGCAGCGCGGCGAAGGTTACGCCCGGTTGCGGGCCTGGATCGACCACCGGCTTCAGGTCGAAGTCTAGGTGAGGGGCAAGCCACGGGCCGCGGCATCAGGGCGCCCCGGGGCGGTCCCCATCTTGTAGCCTCCAGGAGCCCGTTAGCGCCTCCCGACGCTCGACATCGACTTCTGGCTCTGGTGCCACGTGCCGGCCATCCACCCGGGAACCCTCCCCCTTGCCCCCGACCGATTTCAGAGACCCACTTCACACCGAAACCGCGCTCGCGGATCGGGTTCAGTCGCTCGCCGCACGCTTGCGGGCGATCGACCCTCTAGCCAGCGAGTTCACCGACCGTCGTCTCGAGCGCATGCTCGAGGTCGCGTGTCGGCGCCTGGTTTCGATCACGCTGATCCTCGAAGATCTCTGGGACCCCCACAACGCCTCGGCGATCATCCGAAGCGCCGAAGGCCTGGGTCTCGACTCGGTTCACTTTGTCGAAGCCGGCAACCGCTATCGCCGCAACCGCGGCGTGCTCAAAGGAGCCGATCGCTGGCTCAGCATCGAGCGCTACACCGCCACCGAGGACGTGTTCTCGGCATTGCGTCAGCGTGGTTTCAGAGTCGCGGTCGCCGACGCCAGCGAAGATCCCGTCCGCCAACAGTCGGCGCGAACTCTAGAAGAGCTCCCGGTCGATTCTCCCCTAGCGATTGTCATGGGCGCCGAAAAGAATGGACCGTCACAAGCCGCGCTCGAGCTTTCAGACCACACGTTCACCGTGGCGATGGCCGGCTTCACCACCAGCTTCAACGTTTCGGTGAGCGCAGCGATCGCGCTCTTTGACGTCACCCGGCGACGACGAGACCACCTGGGTGCAATGGGTGAGCTCGACGACAGGGAGATCCTCGACCGCGTCCGCGACTGGATGGAGGCGACGATCAACCGACGGACTCCGCCCGGACTGCGGCCACGCAGTCGACACCACGGTTCAGAATCGGCCCCCGAATCGTGAGAAAGCGGATTGCCGCCTGGCTCGCCGGCCTCGCTGCACGGCGCCCGGTTCTCTTGCTGGCCGTTGCAACCGTCCCGGCCCTCCTGGTCGTCACTGCGCTCCCGGGGCTGCCCGTCGACATGAGCTTCGCCGGCATGATGGACCGCCAGGATCCCGAGGTCGAGCGCTACTTCAGGACCCTGGGCGAGCTCGAGATGGGGGGCGAGGTTCTGCTCCTGCTCGAGGGGCCCGACGAACTGCTCGACGACGCCGCCCGCCGCGTCATGACGGCGGCGGCCGCAAACCCCGACGTGGTGGGCACGGATTCGGGCGTGCCGGCCGAATGGCTAGAAGAGAACGCCGCCTGGCTCGCTCCGAGAGACCTCTTCGACCAGTGGCTGGCCTGGGTCGAGGGTTCCGAAGACATCGCCGAGGGTATGAAGCTCCTCGCGCGCTTTCGAGAGCTCCAAGAGTCGACGCGCACCGAAGGGTCGCGCCTGGTCACCATTCGCCTACGGCGACATCCACTCGAAGTCGACTTCGGAGGCAGCGAGTTTCTTCGCCTCGAAGAACAGATCCTGGCGTCCATCGACGACCACCGCATCTCCGCTGGGCTCTCTGGGCTGCCGGCCGTTGCCGCCCAGGACCAGAGCCGCACCATGGGTTCGATCAAGCGACTCACCCCGGTCAGCCTGTTACTCGCTCTCCTTCTGTTTCGCTTCCTCGAACCGCGGCTGCTCGGCCTCTTGGCGGTTCTCGCACCGCTTGCTCTGGCCGTTGTGGTCACGCTTGTTCTGACCGGATGGATTCTGGGCGGCATCACTGTGATGGAGACCTTCTTTGGCATCATGGTCTTCGGTCTCGGCATCGATTTCGGCATTCACCTCTTGAGCCGGCTGCAGGAAGAACAAGCAGCCGGAAAGCCCTTCGAAGTCGCGTTGTCGAACGCTCTCGCCCTCTCGGGCGCAGGCGTCGCCGCCGGCGCCGTCACCACCGGTGGCGCCTTCCTGATCGTCGCCATGGCTCCCGAGCCGGTTGCCAGGCATCTCGGCTTCCCAGGTGGCATCGGACTGCTCCTCTGCCTTGCGCTCACCTTCACGGTGCTTCCCGCACTGTGGGCCTTACTCGAGCGACTGCCCAACAAGGTGCCCCCGAGAGCGTTCTCGCGATCGGATGCAACGGGCTCGGCATCCAAGAGACCCCTCGGCCCACTCGAACGCATCGCCGCCGCGGCGACCGAGCGCGCCAACCTGACGATCGCTATGGCCGGAGTCCTCGCCGTCACCGCGATGCTCGGGACTGCTCGCTGGGAATTCGAAACCGACCTGACCAAGGTCTTCAATCGACAGGTTCCCGCCCTCGCGGTGGTCGAAAGGGTCCAGGAACTCCACGGTCTGAACGGAGCTCCATGGTTCGTCGCAGTCGCTGATGAGGCTGCGGCAGCGCAGCTGGTCGAGAAGTTCGAAGCGCACCCGACCTTTGCCCGCGTCATGAGTCTGAGCAATCTCCTGCCCGCCGACGTCACGGAGCGCCAACGCGCCCTGGCAGCCTGGTCTGGCAGAGCACCGGCCGGTTCTTCTCCGATGTGGTCGCTCGCAGCGGCGCCACTCTTATCGGCGAAGCAGAACGGACCTCCAGGCATCGAAGATCTTCCTCAGGTCCTTCGCAAACGCCTGGTGGCGCCAACGGGAGAGCTCATCGTCTACGCCTGGGCAACGCGCTCTCCGCTGTCGGGCGAGGAGGCACTTGGGCAGCGCATCGCGGCGCAATCGATTGCTCCTCGGGCCACCTCACTCGGCGTCCTGATCGAGAACATTCTCGGAGCCGAGCGCCCCTGGCTGTGGCGCCTCCTAACGGCGATCCTGGCCTTCGTCGCTCTCGTGCTGTGGGTCGATTTCAGGTCTCTCTGGCTCTCGGTGCTCGCCCTGGTCCCGGTGACCCTCGGCGTCATCGGAACGATCGGGATTCTCTGCTGGACGGGCACCGCCTTCAACGTCATGACCGTGATGGTCGTGCCGCTGATCCTGGGCCTCGGCGTCGACGACGGGATTCACGTCGTGCACCGGCTGCGTGAGGACGGCGGACACGATCCGGCGGCGGCAGCCGCAGCCGTGGGACGAGCCATCACCATGACAACCGCCACGACCTGCTCGAGCTTCTTCGTCCTCTTGTTCGCTGATCACCCCGGGCTCGAGTCGATGGCCTGGGTCATGCTGATCGGCCTACCGCTCTGCCTGTTGACCTCGATCACCGTCCTGCCAGCACTGGCTCGAAAGCTCGGGTCAAAGGTCTTCGCGCCATCGCCCGAGGTCGCCAGGGAGTCGGCGACGGGAAATCCGGCTGTTCTCTGACTCCCTTTGAGACAAGCCCCCTCTGGGGCCTCTCATTGTTCTCCTTTTCTTGGAACCCCCGTTCATGAATCACCTGCTTCAACAGGTCGGCCAGCACATGGTCGACGTCGCACCTCCCGACTTCGCCGCCGCTCGGCTGATCGTCACCGTCCACGAAGGCAACGTCGAAGTGCTCTCGCGCTTCGAGGACGAGAACGGCGAGAGCTCGGACCTGCCCATCGACATTCTGCTCGTCGCTCCTCTCTGGCTCGAGATCCGCAGTCATCTCGCCAAGGAAACGGGGCGCGAGCCCTTTGAGGCGGCGACCTTCACGCTCGCCAACGATGGCCACTTCGACCTCGACCTGCGCTACGAAGATGACGAGCCGCAGGACGAGGGCAGGTAGTCCGTCATGGCCTGGCTTCCCTATCCCACGCTCTCGCGTCTCCCATCGAGGCCCACCGCGAACGATTCGGTTGCTGCCGCCCCGGCAGAGGGCCCGGACCGCGAACATTCATCGCCGAGCTCTCTTCCTGGTGACGTCATTGGCGATGTCTTCGAGAGTGCCGCCAACGACAACCCGGACCGCTCCCTGTTCGACGGCCGCCTCGACCTGCGTAGGTCCGCACAAGCGCAAGCTGTCGACCCCGAAGACGGGTGCAGCTGTGAGAACGAAGGCGAACAGGCATCCGTCGCAACGGCAAGGCAACAGCGGCGCCCCGAACCCAACCGTCTCTACCGAGTGGGTGACTACATCTACCGGACCGACACGTTCGGCCGGGTGACCTGCGCTTCGGGCAAGCTGCGACTCGAGAAGGGGGGCCGCTCAGCCTACTGGCAGAAGAAGGTCGGTGACAGCGGTTACTGGCACGACGACGGCGGCCACCTGATCGGCGATCAGTTCGGCGGCAAGTCGACGCCGCTCAACATGCTTCCCCAGCACTGGGGTCTCAACCGCGGAGCCGGCAGTACCTGGCGATTCGAGATCGAAGACAAACTCGCCGGCCTGCTCGAAGACGGGCACGAGGTCTGGCTGAAGGTTCGCCCGCAGTACGCGCCGGTCGCCGCCGCAGATTCAGTCGCCGCTACGCGTCCGATCGCCTACGCAGTCGAATACCGAGTGGTCCTCCATGGCGAAGCTGCCAAGACCGCCCCGGAAGCCGACTACGTCGTGCGCCACTACCTCTACAACACTCGCGACGGGAAGCTCGCCCCGGCGGCCGAACCGGCCGAGCGTTCCGACCTGAGGCGGCCGGAACCCAACGCGCACTACCTGGTCGGTTCTCTCGTCTACACCACCGACCACCTCGGCCGTGTCTCGAGGGTCAGCGGCCAACTCGCGCTCGACAAGCAGCGTGACTCCTACTACTACCGCCGCAAGATCGGCAAACTAGGCAACAAGGGCGACGAGGGGGCTCACCTCATCGACCGTCGCTTCGGTGGCAAGAGTGTGCCGCTGAACCTGGTGCCGCTCGACCGCGACTTGAACCGCGACAAGGCCAGTGAGTGGATGGCGATCGAGAACCAGATTGCCGAGGCACTCGAGGAAGGGCGCGAAGTCAACGTCGATTTCGAGGTGCGCTATCCCGCGGGCTCCACCTCACATCGACCAGACGAGATCCTGGCGGCCTGGGGTATTGACAAGGCGTCGTACCAGCGCCGGGTCGAGAACGAACACGGCGACGACTGAATCCCGGGCACCGGCGCTGCGGTGGTGGTGTGCCAGGGAAAACACACTGGGCTCGATGCGCTTAGACTGAGACCCCGCGACCGCAGAGATCGCGCGATGACGAATCGGTCCACAGCCTTCGAACGGTGCCCGCTTGAGTCTCCATCCTCCCGCTCCCCACAGAAGGACGCCTGCCGCGGCAGCGTTCACCGCCAGCCTTCTGTCTCTGCTGGCCGCCTCGGTGCTGGCCGGCTGCCGGCCGACCGCCGAGCCGCCGCCGGGCGCCTCCGCGTTGCCAAAGCCGGCGCCAAAGTCGGCGCTCGAGACTCCGGCGCCGTTCGAGAACCTGATCATCCTGATGATCGACACCCTGCGCGCCGACCATCTTCCCTGCTATGGCTACGAGCGCAACACCGCCCCTTTCGTGTGCCGCCTCGCAGAGGATGGTCTTTCCTTCGAGTCCTACTCCGCCTCGTCGTGGACGCGGCCGTCGGTCGCCACCCTCTTGACCGGTCAGCCACCACCGGTGCACCAGACAATCACCCGCAGCGACTCCCTGCCGGCCGCGATCCCGTACCTGCCTGAACTCCTGAGCGAGCAGGGTTTTGTGACCGCGACGTTCGTCGGCAACCTCAACAGCGGTCGGCGCTTTGGTTTCGCGCGTGGCTTCGAGCACTACCACCAGACTCGGCCGACCGGCAAGGTCGATGGCGCCAAGGTCACCGATCGCGGCATCAGCCTCCTCCCGATGCTCAGCGGGCGCTACTTTCTCTACCTGCACTACGTCGACCCGCACGACCCCTACCGTCCTGCGCGCCCGTGGCAGAGCGCAGGAAGAGAAGCACGAGAACACTCCTGGACGCAGCCGCGAAAGATCGGGTCCCGCCCCCCCAACCCGCGAGAGATCACCAGCCTCATCGATCAGTACGATGGCGAAATCCGCGAGATGGACAGCGAGATCGAGCGCTTCCTGGCGGCTGCCGACGCGGCCGGGCTGCTCGCCGACACTCTCGTGGTGATCACTTCCGATCACGGCGAAGAGTTCGGTGAGCACGGCGGCCTCACCCACGGTCGGACCCTGTGGGAAGAAGTTGTAGCGGTACCACTCGTTCTGTGGTCCGCCGACGGTCGGCTCAGGCCATCGGCTGGCCGCCCGGTCCTCGACCACATCGATGTCCTCCCGACGCTCCTCGAAGCACTGGCGCTCGAGGTCCCCCAGGGCCTGGCCGGCGACTCGCGCTGGTCCAACCTCGAGGCGCCGCGAACAGGTTCCCGCTGGTTGCATCTCGACCTCGATGATCGCGCCCTTCTGGCTTCGCGCAACGGCGACCAGAAGACCATTTGGAGCCCGCAGAGAAGCCTCACCTTCGACCTGGCGAGTGATCGAGAAGAACAGGCGCCGCGCCCGGCCAAGCGCCAAGCGACACTCCACATCCTCGAGCACTACCTGGCAATCGTTACCTCAACGCCACCGCAGCAGGCGCCACTGGATGACGAGGCACAGGCGGCGTTGACGGCGCTGGGCTATCTGGATCCAACCGAAGACACCACCGACCTCGGCCGGCGACAACTCACCCGCGAGTCGATCGAGCGCGCCCTCGATCAACTGCCCTGACGCTTCGTGCCCGACAAGCGCCGACAACGTGGCCCGCACCCGCGCGACAGCAGGGACTTCTCCCTCGCGGGGGTCGCGACTCTGAGAACGGCGGTCAAGGAGCTCTCGACCCTCCTGAGCTGGGGCTACTCGCACAAGGCGGCAGTGACGCTGGTTGGTGACCGCCACCTGTTGCGGGTGCGTCAACGCAAGGCTCTGAGTCGCTGCGCGGCTTCTGATGCGGCGTGCCAGGACCGACTCTCTCGACGGGTGAAGCTCCAGGCCATCGCCGGCGAACAGCTCTGGATCGATGGCTACAATGCGTTGTTGACCGTCGAAGCCGCCATGTCGGGAGGCGTCATTCTCATCGGGCGCGACGGCGCGGCGCGCGACCTGGCCTCGTTGAGCCGCCACTATCGCGACGTTCTCACTACCGGGCCAGCACTCGAAGCCATCACCGCCATGCTCCACCGGGCAGAGGTGGGAGGAGTCCGGTGGTTGCTGGACCGCCCGATCTCGAACAGTGGCCGGCTGGCCGCTCGGATCCGAGCGATCGGTGAGGCCGCCGGCCGAAGCGACGACGTCGATCTGGTCGCCAGTCCCGATCGTCTTCTCAAAGAGACCTCCCACCCGATCGCCACCGCCGACAGCGCGATCCTCGACCGCTGCCAGCGCTTCGTCGACCTGGCTGGTGAGACCATCGAAGAGCACGTACCCAATGCCTGGGTGATCGACTTCTCGGGCCAGGAGGAAGAGCCGGTGTGAAGATCGGTAGACGAAACGCCTCCGAGAGCGAATCGTAGGCCAGATATGATTGAGACTCTCCACCCGAGAAACCGATCGATCGCCGGTCTCCGGCCCGACCCAGCGGGACGGGCGCCAAACGGCCGTATGTTCCAACAACAGAGAGTCATGCCCGATGTCCGAGACCTTTTCCCACGCGCCATTGTCCGTCGGCCAGCAGCTGCTGTTTCGCGCCCTGTTCTTCGGTTTCGGCTTCATGCTGCCGGTAGTCTTTGTCGCCGGGACGTTTGCCGCCGGACCGGCCGGTGCCGCTGGAGAGACCGCCGCTGGCGGGTCATCGCAGACCGAGCAGGCCGGTGAGACCTGGGCCGAGCGCCTCGGCTTTCCCAAAGGCACCCGCGCCGCCATCCTGCACGTCGACGACGTGGGCATGTCGCACGACTCGAACGTCGGCCTGTGGCGCTCGGCACTGGAGGGAGTCGCCAATTCCGCCTCGATCATGATGCCCTGCCCCTGGGTTCCCGAGTTTTTTCACTGGCTCGAAGACCACCCCGACTTCGACGCTGGCCTCCACTTGACGCTGACTTCCGAGTGGTCCGAGTACCGTTGGGGGCCGCTACTCGGCAAAGACACCGTACCCGGCCTGGTCGACAGCGAGGGCGCGATGTGGAGCAGCGTCGCCGAGGTCGTCGCGAACGCCACCGCCGACGAGGTCGAGCAAGAAATCCGCGCCCAGGTCGAACGGGCGCGCGCCTTCGGCTGGGAGCCGACCCACCTCGACTCGCACATGGGCACTTTGTTTGCCACCGATGAGTTTCTCGAGCGCTACATGAAGGTCGGTATCGAGCTCGGCATCCCCGTGATGATCCCGGCCGGTCACAACACTGCTCTTGAGAACCAATACCGCGACGAGGCCATCGAACAGCTCAAGCGAGCCGGCAAGTACGAAGAAGGCATGAAGGTCCCGCTGCCTGAGAACCTCTCACGTTCCGGACCCGCCGGCCAGTTGCTCTGGCAAGCCGGGCTGCCGGTCATCGATGACCTCCACAACACCAGCTACGGCTGGAGGCTGCCCGAAGGCGAGGACTTCTCGGTTGAGGCCATTCGCGAGCTCAAGGTCAAGAACTACCAGCAGGCGATTCGCGAGCTCGAGCCCGGCGTCACCATGATCATCATGCACGCCACCGTCCCGAGTGAGAACTTCGAGTTCGTCTCGACATCAGGACCCACCCGTCACGGTGATGCGCTGGCGATGATGGATCCCCGCCTTCGTAAGACCATCGAAGAAGAAGGCGTCGTGCTCACCACCTGGCGCGAGCTCTACGAACGACGCAAGGCGATCGATCGCTAGACCTATCTACTTGACGAGCAGAATCCGCTCGTTGACCGGGTAGAGCCACTCGACGCCGCGGGCGGTCACCAAGGCGTCATCTTCGAGCGGTATCCGGACCTTCTTTCCGCCCCACTCGGGGGCCGCCGTGTAGGCGAACAGCTCGATCGACAGGAGGTTGCTGGCCCGCAAGGTGTATCCCCGACGGACCGGGTTGAAGGTGGCGATCGACGGACCGATGCCGTGACCGGTGTTGCCGACCGAGTGGCAGCCGATCACCACATCGGTCGAAAGAGGGTCATCGGTGGGCTGGTTGAAGCCGATCTGCTTGAAGCCGCCTTCGGAGAGTGCTTCGTAGATCGCCGCCTCCGCTTCTCTTGCCGTGACATTCGGTCGGATGGCGCCACGCACGATGGCGCGCGCTTCCTTGGCGCGATCGAAGGCGTTTCGTATGCCAGCCGGCGCCTCGGTCTCGCCATCGCGCAGCACGTAGGCGATGCGCTTCATATCGGTATAGAGATTCATCAAGCCAACGCCCCAATCGATCATCAACAGATCGCCACGCGCGATGATGTGCTCGTTCGAAAGGTGCGCAATGCCCTCGGGACCGGTGACGTAGATCGACGGCATGCCGAACGAAAGCCCCAGGCCGCGTTGGAAGAGCTGATCCTGAAGCCACCAGGCGACATCCTCGAGCGTCGTGACGCCAGGTGTGATCACCTCGTTCGAAAAGGCCCGCTCGGCAAGCTGGCGCGAAATCTCACCGGCCTCGGCAAACGCGGCGATCTCACTGGTGACCCGACGTGAACGGAAGTCCGAAACCAGCTTCTCTGCCGACACCAGGCGTGATGCATAGGGCTCGCCGAGGGTCTCACGAAGCTGCTCCCAGGCGCTGTAGGTGAGGCCGTCGGCGGCACCGAAGTTGCGCGAGATGTTGACGCCGATACGCTCTGGATCGCGCGAGCGGACAACCTCGGCCAGATCTCCAGACGGGAGAAACTCGTCGTAGGCCAACGACCGTTCGAGCATGTAGCCGGTGATACCGAGAGCCAGGCGTTCGATGCGACCGGAACCGTTGTCGAAGAAGACGTAGTAGCCGTCCTTGCCTACGTAGCCCTGGCCCAGATCGAGCCACAACGGATCGTGATAGCCCTCGCGCAGCGCCACAATCCACAGATCGATCTGGTTCTCGCGCATGGCCTCTGGCAAGACGAGATCGAACTTGTCGCGCCGGATCTGCGCCATCGTCTCCCATCGACGCTTGGCTTCGTTCGCCTCAGAAGAGTCGGGCAGAGCCAGAGGAAGAACGAGGGCCATCGCAAGCGAAGCGCCGAGAGGAAAGCGAAACGTTGGGTGCATGCTCATCAGATCTCCTGCAGCTTGAAAGCAAAGAGGCACATCGGGCCGGTTCTCTAGCGGCTCACTGTGCGTGGGCTTTTCGGTGAATCGACGCCAGCTGGCGGCGGAGGCGTTTCTCCTTCACCTGGCCGGAAACGATGCGCCGGTAGCGCTCGGAATCCGCAACAAAACGGCCGATCTCGGTCAGCACGCCGATCTTGTCCATCGACTCCGCCTCCCGATCGAGAGAAAGGAGAGCCGCCGCAAGGTCGACCTCGTCACGAACGACGTGGCGCCTGATGCGGTCCCGCTCATCGTTCATGAGAACGACCCCGCTCTTTGTGTCTGCCACCAGGTGGCCTTCTTCGGTCTGCCAGGCCAGGACCTTGACCGGATCACCACTCCGCCAGGTCTCGATCAACGCGGTGCGCTCGAATCGAGTCGCTTCGCACACCGACGCCTCGGGATCGCGACGCTCGACCAGCACCAGGTCGTACTCACGCCGACGCGTCGGCAGGTGGATCGGATCGAGTACCTCGACCGACACCGCCCAGCCGCCCTCGATCGGCACCGCAGGCACCACCACCCGGCCGATGAACAAGAAGGCACCAGGTAAGAAGGTGTCTGGCCGCGCGTCGAACTCGGGCAGGCCGCACGGCGACTCGCCCAAGGAGGGCAGAGCGGCGACGGTGGTCAGGAGAAGGCCTGCCACGACCGCCCACCGAGCACTGCCGCGGCCGCCACTGCGGCGGGTGCGAGGTTTCATTCCCGCCAAGCTACCACCGGCACCCGGGACCCTCTAGCGGCCGCCGAAGACGTCGATCAGGTGGCTGTACTTGATGATCAGGGAGCGGTCAGGGCGTAGGAACTGCCGCCCACGGCCGAACTCGTCGATCTCGTTGTAGACCACGAACAGGCCGGTATTCGCGCCCTGCAACCAGCTGAAGCGCAGATTCGTCGAGATGGCATCGGTAACGTCGTTGTACTGCACCAGGGTCTGCACCAACATACGCGGTGTGATCGCAAACGAGACCCGGGCCCGACCGAGGTTGATCTCGAAGTCGCCGAGCGGCAGGTTGACGTTGTCGTGACGCCAGGTGAGCTGAGACGTCAGCTGTTCTCCCCAACGTAGTGCCACCGTGTTGCTCATCGACACCCGATCACCGCCGAAGAAGCCGCCTATCGTGATGCGGTTGGAGTAACTGTAGGGGGCGCCCTGGTTGGTGAAGAAGACGATCTGGGCCTCGTCGTGGCTGTACTCGCCGGCTGGTACGAAGACATCGGGCGCGATTTCGAACGTTTCGCGCACCCCCTCGTAGGTGAAGTTGATCCCAGTGTGAATCTCCATACCACTGCGCCACTCCCAGTGGTTGTCGACGTGAATGAACTCGGACTCCTGCTCGTCGTCGAGGTAGTCCCAATAGCCGGTGTACGACACGTGCGGCCGGAGCTCCTGCAGGCCCCAGCGATCTTTGGGCCTGATGGTGCGCATGACGAAACCTGAACCCTTGTGAAAGGCCGAGCGCGACAGGAAGCCGACTTCCGGGTTGAAGGCGTCACCGGTCTCGGTGTAGTCGAGAAAGCCGCGCCACTTCGGCGAGGCATGGGAGTAGTTGAGCTGGAAGGCGTGGTCATCGCCGTCGAGCCCCGGGGTGTCGGTCTGGGCAACGAAGCCGCGCAACGTGTGGTACTCGCCAATGCCGGCCTGGAAGTCGAGGCCATAGGTGCGGTTCGAGTCGCCGGCGGGCGAAAAGGAACCCGACCCGTCGCGCGATATCGCGATGACGCCGATGTTCGAACGGTTCGGCAGGTCACGGCTGACTCGCGCGACACCGAACGCGTTGGCCTGTACGGCTGCGTTGTCGCCCTTGGCACGCAGCGAATCGGTGCGCATGCCGAGAACACCGACCGACGTCCGGCCGACGCGACCCGAGAGACGCAGGCCGCCTGCGATCGGAATCTGTTGACCGGCCGGTCCCAGTCCGATCCGGCGGCTGAAGAAGAGATCGACCTCGCCGGAGCTACCGACGGCGAACAAACCGGCGTTCTCGAGAAAGAAGGGGCGCTTCTCGGGAAAGAACAGATTGAAGCGATCGAGATTGACCTGCTGTTCGTCGACCTCGACCTGGGCGAAGTCGGTATTGATGGTGGCGTCGAGCGTCAGGCTTGGGGTAATGCCCCACTTGGCGTCGATGCCAACCTCGGCATCGTCACTTTCACCTCGAGCCTCCGCAGGATCCTGGCGCACCGTACCGAGTGCATAGGGGATCAACTGAAGATTGCGCTGCGGAGGTACCTCGAGACCACTGATAGTGCCCGCCTCGGTCAAGCGATCGATACTCATCTGTCGATCGAGCGGCGCCCAGAACGCTGTCTCGTTGCGCCGCCGGATGTTGCGCTGGAAGTTGATCCCCCAGCTCTGCACTCGACCGGGCGGGTAGCGCAGAGTGGAGAACGGAATGGCCATCTCCGCCGACCACCCGTCGGCGCTCTGCTGGGCGGCCACCAACCAGTCGCCGTCCCAGTTCAAATTGAAGCCGCCGCCGGCGCCACCGCGGAAACGCCCGCCGCCACCGAGGGATCCGAACGCTCCCGAGCCGCCGCGCACGACCTGGCCGTCGTACTCGATGCCTGCTGGGTTGGTGCCGAAGAGAAAGCCGTTCTGCCCGTCCTCGAAGGTGTCGAAGATGACCTGAAAACTGTCGCCGTCATTGAGCGAGGCATCGCGCCGTGCATCGGAAACGATGATCGCATCAGGCTCGCGGTCATACGCCATGAGACCGATATAGAGCGTGTCCTCGGTGAAGGCGATGCGCACCTCGGTCTTCTCCGACGCGGCCTGACCTGCGAATGGACTGGTCTGGAAGAAGCCGGTCGCCGGCGGCACATCTGCCCACACCGGATCGCCCAGGACATCGCCGTCGACCGTCGGTGGTCCGTCCACGGCCATCGCGGTCATCGACGGGCGCGGGCTCGAGGCGTCTTCGGCCATCGCCGGAGGCGCCAGCACCACCATCGCAACGGCCACCGCGGCGAAGCAACAGAGGAAAGGTCGACCAAGGGGGAAGCGCAACATGAAGAAAACCTCGTGGGTACTTATTCGGGCCCGCTGGCGCAGCCGGTGCTGACAACGCTCACGGCGCTTTCCACGAGAATGCGGCCGAGGACCAGTGCGAGGGACTATCCCAGGCTACTGGCCGTCCGGTCAATAGCTCGCTTCTTCTTCTAGCTCTTCCAGGCGGCTCCGGGTCTTACGCCGCGGGGCATAGGATGCCCGCCATGGAGCAGTTCAGAAAAGCCAAACGGGTCGCCGACATCGATTGGGCGACCTGGCGGGCGGTCGAGCGCGCCACCCTCGTTTTCGTCACCCGAAAGGTCCGTCGAAAGCGCGAGGTCCTCTTGATTCGCAAGAAGCGCGGCCTCGGCGCCGGCAAGATCAACGGCCCTGGCGGCAAGCTCGATCCCGGCGAGAGCGCCCGCCAATGCGCAGCCCGCGAGACCCAGGAAGAACTGCGAATCGAAGTCTCTGACCTAGAACTGATGGCCGAACACCGTTTCCAGTTCCAGAACGGCCACTCGATCCACGTGCTCGTCTACACCACCGAACGCTTCTCTGGCACCCCGACGGAGACCGATGAAGCCGTCCCGCTGTGGACCGATACCAGAGAGGTCCCGTGGTCAGAAATGTGGGCCGACGACGAACTCTGGCTGCCCTATCTGTTCGAAGGCCGCACGGTGCGGGCGGAGTGGATCTTCGACGGCGAAGCAATGTGTGACGGTGTCATCGAGGTCGCGGTTGCACTCGACGAGGATGCGCTTGCTGACGGCTACTGCGACAGCCATGCGGAGAATGCCAACCAGCCTTGAGGCTGGTTGGCACCTTTCGATCCGCGATCGGCTAGGGAGCCTGGATGTTGCTGAGCTCGGGCACGAAGGCCATGATCGAACGACGCGAGGCGATGGCACTTGTCGCATCCATCATGCGAGCCGCCTCTGCCGCGCCGTACTCCTCCGCTAGAACTGCGGGCACACCGGGAAAGTCGTCGATGGCCGCGAACGAGTCGATACCCGTAAAGAAGCCGTACTCCGCACCCTGCCCACCGATGGTCGTCTGCAGGCACAGGACCGGGTCGACGTCGTCGTTCTTGCGGGCCGCCTTGACCCAGGCTCCGGCGCCCTTGGCAAAAGTCTCCATCTGATCCGGCGCGGGCCTGAAGCCTGTGAAGTACAGGTAGGCCGGAGGTGCCATCGAGGGCGTTTCCGAGGGCTTCGACCATTGTTGACACTCGGTCACTACCCGCGTCTCGCTGGCCGAATTCGCCGCCAGGGCGGCGCCGACTTTGGCAGCCTTCGCGGCTCCCAAGGACTCCGTCAGCACCTCTTGCGGCTGTGCCCAGCCATCCATGTCGCCCATCTTCTGGATCGGCACGAAGAAGACGAAGCTGGTTCCCTCGCCGGTGACATTGGTGTAGGTCGCCCAGCTGTTGCCGTTGTCATGCTTCTTGTGGGCCTCAACCACGGAGGCCAGGGCCTCGGTGTAGGCCGCTTCGCCACCGGGGTGGATATCGGCCGAAATGACGTAGAACATGGAACCGGGCGCCTCGTCTTGAGCGAGGCCAGGCATGGCGATCAGGGCCATACTGAGTCCAAGCAGGAATGTCAGGACGTACTTCATTGAGAAACCTCCCTGAGTTTGTGGAACGGTACGGATCAATTGCACGTTGAGTGCACGAGCGTCAGCCGGCCAGAGTCCGAACCCGCTGGGCACTTCCGGAGGAACCGCCAGCGGAGTAAGGAGGAGAGCGTTCTTGGTTGTCGTGGCTTGCAGACAGGGTAGAGCGCCAGCAAGAAATCGTCAAGTGCGGATCGTCTGGAAGGGGTGCCCATGAAAGCGCCCGCTATCCCCTACTCCTCTTCGTCAGCCAAGACGCGCAGCAGGTCGGAGGCGGTGATGATGCCGACCGGTGCGTTGTCATCGGTCACCAGAACCCGGCGAATGTGGGCGCTCTGCATCATGCGGGCGACTTCGGACAGTGACGCGGTCACCGGGACGGAGTAGATGGCGCGGTTCATGATGTCGTTGACGTCTCGCGACACGTCCTCGAGGTGAAAGCCGCCCTGAGCGGGACCATCGAGGGACTCGTTCCACTCGCGTACCCAGTAGTCCGGCAGGGCGTAGTTCCAGCCCGGGGCGGCGCGCTCGACGGCGACCCCGGCGAGATCGTAGAGCGACACAACGCCGACGAGATCGCCAGCCTCATCCTCAACGAGGGCGCCGCTGATCTCGTGCTCGATCAGAAACTCGGCAAGGGCAGAGACCGGCATGTCCGAGGGCACGATACGCAGGTCTGTGGTCATCAAGTCGGCGATCTTCGTTCTGCTTCGGGCGGCGGTCGAGGTCTTCATGCGTGGCCCCTCTGGTAGCGGTCGGTTTCGAGCTTCACGCAGCGAGTGTGTTGCGGTTCGCCGGCGGCGGGCACCCGGGTTTATGGCCAGTCGACCACGTGGAATCCGCAGCCGGGACACCGCCCTACCGCCGATGACCGATCAAGAGCGCCTGTTCCAACGATTCATCCCCGCGCGCGCAACGAAGCCTGCGGTGATGAAGCCCGCAAGCATGAGCCAGTTCCAATTGTGACCGTAGGAGATGATCGGAAAGTGGTTGCTCACCATGATGAAAATGAGGGGCAAAGCCATGAAGGTGTTGTGGGTCGAGCGCTCTTTGGCGCGAAGGCCCAGGCTCAGGTCGGGTTCTTCACCCGCTTTTAGGCTTTCGACCATCGCCCGCTGCCCAGGAAGAATGCGCATCCAGACGTTGGCCGTCATGATCGTTCCCATGACCGCACCGACGTGGATGTAGGCGGCGCGGCCCGAGAAAACCCGACTCATCGCGTAGCCAAGGGCAAAGAGGGCAAGCGTCGAGACCACGCTTCCGAGCGCTTCTCGCTCTACGAAGACCGTGTTCCATAGGAAGTCGTAGACCAACCAGCTGAACGCCAGTACCGCCAGTGAGATCATGATCGCAACGCCGAGGCTCGCTTCGGAGCTGAAGTCGAGAAGAGCGCCGCCGTAGTAGTAGACCAGCGCCAGCATCAGGATTCCACTCAGCCAGCTCGCCGCCGCCTCCCACTTGAACCAGTGCAGAACCCTGGGTAACGGGTCCGGAACTCCCAGCTTCTCGACCCGATAGAAGCCGCCGCTGTGCACCATCCACACGCGCTCGATGCCCTGGTCGTCCTGCTCGATCCTCATCCGGGTATCGAGCCAGGCAAAGAAGGCAGTCTGCCCGATCCACAGCACGCCGGCCACGACATGAAACCAGCGGGTCGCAAGATGAATCCAGTTGTAGAGCGTATCCATGCGCCTCCTGACGAGGTAGCGAGGTAACGAGGTAACGAGCCTACCCGCTTCGATCGACCGCTCGCCGAGCGCGACGAAACACGCTCAGCCCCGCCGCGCTAGGATCGCCGCTCCCAACTGGAGTCACCATGGCCAATCACCACACCAGAGTCTACGAAGGCATCCTCGAGATGCTCTCCAGCGCGGAGAACCCCACCCCCATGGTCCGCTTGAACCGGACCGTTCCCTACCAGCAAACCACGGTGTACGCCAAGCTGGAGTGGTACAACCCGTTCGGGTCGGTCAAAGACCGCGTCGCCCACAACCTGCTTCGGGATGCCCGCGAGAAGGGGCTCCTGGCCGACGGGCAGCAGCTGGTCGAGCCAACGAGCGGCAACACCGGCATGGGACTCGCCATGATGGCCAACGCCGCCGGCTACCACCTGACGACCCCGCTGTCGAACAAGGTCCCGGCAGAAAAGCGGGTCATGTTGAAGGTATTCGGTTCCAACGTCGTGGAGCTGGACGACGATCTGTGACCCGCCCCCGGGTCCCCGGAGGGGGCCATCGCACGCGCCAGGGAGCTTGCCGAACAGCCCGCGTTCCACATGCCCAACCAGTACGAAAACGAGGCGAACATCGAGGCTCACGTTCGCACGACCGGGCCTGAGATCTGGCGGCAGACCGACGGCCAGGTCACCCATTTCGTCGCCGGAACAGGCACCTGCGGCACGATCACCGGCAACGGACGCTTCCTCAAGGGTCAGAACCCTGAGATCCAGGTCATCGGTGTGCATCCGCAAGAGGGGCACGACATTCCGGGCGTCCGTTCTTTGCGTCAGCTCGAGCTCACCAAACTCTTCGTTCCCGAGGAGTACGACCAGATCGTCGAGGTCAGCGACGCCGAGTCGTTCGAAATGTGCGTGCGTCTCAATCGTGAAGAAAGCCTGATCGCCGGTCCCAGCTCGGCGATGGCACTCGTCGGGGCCCTCAAGGTCGTCGAGGACCAGCCAGACGCTGTCGTCGTGGTGATCTTCCCAGACAACTCGTTCAAATACGCCTCCACCTTCGAGCGACACTTTCCAGAACTTCGCGCTTCTCGTCCGGGCGGCGATCCCGCGGTCTCGAGCGACAAGGAGCTGCTCTTCGACAGGCTGGTTGAAAACTCCCGCAATGCCCACAACACCTTGGAAGTAGAGGACCTCGTCGCGGCGCTCGCAAGCGACCGACCACCCCTGCTGGTCGATGTGCGCTCACCTGAGGTCCACGCGCGCCAACACATCACGGGGACCCTCAACCTTCCGGTCGCCGAGCTCGGCAATCGTCAGGGCGTGCTGCCAGAACGGCGCGACCACCCGATCGTCACCGTGTGTACCGTCGGCAACCTGTCGGTCTCGGGCATGCTCGTTCTGCAATCGCTCGGCTATCGGAACGTGCGCAGTCTGAACGGTGGCACCGTGGCGTGGGCAAAAGAGGGGCTGGCGACGAATCCATAGGATCGAGGGCGACACCGAGGCTTCCACTCACCACCTCTGGCTTGACTCTCTAAAACAATTTTGCTATTGTTTTACTGGGTTGTGGGGTTATCCCATTCCAACAGGAGATTGCCATGGCGAAACCGAGCTCCGACCTCGCAAGAATCGAGAAACTTCGCGCCGGACTGCTTCAGTTCCTGATCGTCGTTGTCATGTGCCTCCTGGGCGGCATCATTGCGATCGCCTTCCGGGACGCGATTGGCACACAGATCCCCGGACTCGCCATCCTGGCTCTTGCAACGTGTCTCTATGTTCTGGGCCGCGAGCGCTACCTCAAGAGGGCCCAACAGGAACTTGTCGAGGGTGCCATGGCTGTCCAGGCACGGGCCTCGGCGCTCGAGAACATCACGCGCCGAGAGCGCTCCGACAAGGCCGACCTCGGCGTTCGGCTGAGCGAATTGACCGCGCTCTACCGCGCGATCAGCACCGTGCGGGCGGTGATGGACCACGAGCAGACCTTCGACACCACCCTGCGCTCCGTCCTCGACCTCGTCGAGGGCGATGTTGGCTCCGTCATGTTGGTCGACGACCAGCAGCAGACCCTGCGCATCGTCGCAGCGCACGGCCTGACCAACGTCCCAGTCGGCCACACCGAAAGTCTGGAGCAGGGAGTCGCCGGCTACGTCGTTCGAACCGAAGAGCCCCTCCTGCTCCAGGGAGACGCCAAAGACGACGAGCGCTTCGAGGTCTCGCATGAACGCAGTGAAGCGCTGGCGCTCTCGATGTGCGTACCGCTCGCGCTCCGCGGGCGGGTGCTTGGGGTTCTCAGCATCGGATTGTCGGTGAACAACGAGAAGCAGCACTTCAGCGACGACGATCTGCGCTTTGCCACCCTGTTCGCGCAGCACGCGGCGATCTCGGTCGAGAACGCCAGCCTGCTCGAGCGGCAGTCCATCTACGAGGTCCAGGCTATCTAGCAGGCGGATAGTCTGTGCACCCCGGCTCCAGCCAGGACCTCACACGATGACCGCACCTCCTCCAACCTCGTTACCCGAGCTGCATCTCCACCTCGACGGCTCGTTGCGCCGCACAACGCTCGAGGAGCTGGCGGAACCGCTGGGGGTCGAGGTGCCGGCGGTTCTCGAGTTCCGTGCGGGCATGGGACTGGAGGCGGCTCTCGAACTCTTCTCGGTGACGCTCGCGGTGTTGCAAACGCCCGATCGGGTCCAGCGCGTCGCGTCTGAAATCTGCGAAGACGCCCAGGCCTGTGGCGTTTCGACGCTCGAGGTGCGCTTCGCACCGCAGCTCCATCGTGGCGCAGCGGTCGAAGAGATCGTCGACGCGGCACTCTCTGGTCTCGAGCGCTTCGGCGAGCTGACCGGCGAAGAAGCGGGCTTGATTCTCTGCGGGCTCTACGGCGAGGATCCCAGCGTCTATGACAGGTTCCTCGAGGTGGCGGTGGGGCGTCCGGGCGTAGTGGCGATCGACCTGGCCGGTGGGCCGCAAATGGGACACAGCTTCTCGATGGAACACTACGCTCCCGCCTTCACTCGGGCGCGCGACCTCGGTCTCGGCCGCACAGTGCATGCCGGCGAGGGGCGGCCACCTGCCGAGATCGGTCAGGCGATCGAAACCCTGCACGCCCAACGCATCGGTCACGGCACCAGCGTCCTCCAAGACCCTCGGGTCACCGATCTGGTCCTCGAGCGCGGTGTGCGACTCGAGGCCTGCCCGACCTCCAACGTCCACACCAGCGCCATTGCCAACGTCGAAGAGCACCCGCTGCCCCGTTGGCTCGACCTCGGCATTCAGGCGTCGATCAACTCCGACAACACCTTGTTCTCGCAGGTCAACGCCGCCAGTGAACACCAGGTGGCACTAGGGATTCCCGGCATGAGCCAGGCCAAGCTCGAAACCGCCATTGCCGCCGGACACGCCAGCCGCTTCGAGCGCCGCTAGCGGCAGATTTTTTGACGAATCAAAATCTCTGCTATCGTCTCCGGCCATGGACCTTCTCCCGACCATGACCGACGGGCTGGCGCGCACTCTTTTCGCCGCAGTGTGGATCCCCTTCGTCGCCGTGCGGGTTCACTTCCACCGCCTCGCCGGCGCCCACAAACAGCGCGGCCCCAGCGCCTGGGAAGGGCGTGGAATGCACTTCGTGCGCGTCTTCATCGCACTCCCCTGGACCGTCACCCTGCTGGCCTGGCTCCTCCACCCGCCGGTCCTCCGCTTCGCCTCCTTTCCGGTGTCCACGGGCTGGCGATGGTTGGGGCTCCTTCTTCTCGCCGCCGGGGCGCTCTGGGTTGCATGGGTCAACAGCACCCTCGGCCGGAACTTCTCCGGCTCGCTGATCCTGCAAGACGACCACCAGCTGGTAACCGGCGGTCCCTACCGCTTCATGCGCCACCCGATGTACCCGGGTTTTCTGGTGATGAGCGTCGGGATGCTGCTGCTCACCGCGAATCTCTGGCTGGGGCTTCCGGTCCTACTCGCCGTGGCGTGGGTGATGTGGAAGCGCACGCCGCGCGAAGAGGCGATGCTGCTCGATCGTTTCGGAGACGAGTACGTGGACTACTGCGCTCGTACTGGAAGGTTCCTGCCCCGGCTCGGTGGTCGCCAGGCCAACGAGCCAAACTGAGGCCGGCGCCAAGCAGCAGCGGGACTCACGCATGGCGGTGCACCAGGTCGACACACTGCTCGAGGGCAGCGGTGCGTTCGTTCCAGGTTTCACCGGCCGGGTGTAGCCGTAGGGTGTCAACACCCGCGTCGCGGTACTCCGCGAGGCGCTCGAGAATCATCTCTTCGGTGCCCAAGAGGTTGGTTTCGAGCACCATCTCATCGGGCACCCGCGCGACCGCCTCCTCTTTCTTGCCGGCAACCCACAGGCGCTGGACTTCTTCGGCCGGCTCGACGTAGCCGGCGCGCCGGAACGCATCGTTGTAGAAGTTGGTCCTGGCCGAACCCATGCCACCAAGGGTAAACGCTAAGGCTGGGCGGCGCGCATCGATCATGCGCTCGACATCATCGCCAACTTCGATACTCACCCCGATCTGCACGTCGATCTCTGCGAGCGAACGTCCACGGCTCTGGGCACCGCGTCGCATCGGGTCGAGAAAGATCTCCGCGTGGCGCGGCACGAACGACGTCCCCAGCCAACCATCGGCCACCTCGCCGGTGAACTCGAGTGACTTCGGCCCCAGGGTCGCCAGGTAGAGCGGCAACTCGGGACGTGCGGGCTGCGACAGACGAATCGGCTTGCCTTCACCACCCGGTCGCGGGAACTCGTAGTGCTGGCCGCTGAACTGGATGCGCTCACCCCGGAGCCCCATCTGAATGACTTCGACACACTCGCGCAGGCGACCGAGAGGGCGCGCGAACGATGCACCGTGCAGGCCTTCGACGACCTGTGGCCCGCTGACTCCGAGACCGAGACGAAAGCGACCGCTCGAAACCGTCGACAGGCTCTGCGCGGTCATCGCGATCATCGACGGAACACGCGAACTGATCTGCATGATCCCGGTCCCCAGGCCAATGCGCTCGGTGCGCGCCGCTAAGAAGGCGAGCGGAACGACCGCATCCATTCCCCAGGCCTCGGCCGACCACACCGAATCAACGCCCATGCGTTCGGCTTCGATCACATAGGACACTGCCTCCGGCCAGTCCTCGCCGTTGTAGTAGGCGCTGCCAATTGAAACCGATGTCTTCATCCTCTCTCCTCGCGCAAGTTCTGGAAGCACTCCTTCTCGCCGTTCAGCGAGGCGTCACTTTACAGCGCACGGCGCTCCGACCCCGTGCTAGCTTTGCCCCACGAGTCCCCAAGCAAGGAGCCAACGATGACCACCCGCCGCCTCTTTCGGACCGCCTTCCTCGCCCTCGCCGGCACCGCACTCTTCGCCGCCCCGCCGCTGGCCGCCAACGACGTTGAACTGGGTACGGGCACACAAACCGGCGCAGTACCCTTGCGCTCGATTGGTCCGATGACCTTTGGCGACGACGGAGTGCTCTTCGTCGGCGATTCAACCGGTGCCGCAGTCTTCGCAATCGACACCGGTGACCAACGAGAAGGCCCAGCCAAACCACTCGCGGTCGAGAACCTCGAGCGCAAGCTCGCCAGCTTCCTGGGCACGACCCCCGATGGAATCGAAATCCACGACCTGGCAGTCAACCCGCTCTCGAAGACGGTGTACCTGTCGATCACCCGTGGGCAAGGTGACGTGGCGCAGCACGTCATCGCGTCGGTCAATACCGAGGGTGATCTCGGCCTCCTCGACCTGACCGACGTCCGCTATGCACGCGCCGACCTCTCAGATGCCCCGGCAGAAGACGCTAGAGATCGCCGCGGCCGGCCCATGCGTCGTGAAGCGCTGACCGATCTCGAGTACCAGGACGGTGCCCTCCTGGTCACCGGCCTGTCGAACGAAGAGTTCTCCTCCAAACTCCGCAAGTTCACCTTCCCGTGGACCGGCGTCGCGGGAGGCACCAGCGTCGAGATCTTCCACGGCGCACACGGCAAGTGGGAGACCCACGCACCGGTGCGCACCATGACCTTCTACGACGTTGCCGGCGACCCCAATGTCCTGGCGGCCTACACCTGCACTCCGTTGGTGCGCTTTCCGCTTTCCGACCTCGCCAAGAGCAGCAAGGTCACCGGCTCGACGATCGCCGAGCTCGGCAACCGCAACCGGCCGCTCGACATGTTCGTCTACCAGGACGACGGCCGCGACTTTCTGTTGATGGCCAACTCGAGCCGTGGAGTGATGAAGGTCGATCTCGCCCGCATCGGTGAGGTTCCCGAGATCACCGAGCCGGTGGCAGACAAGGCCGGCCTCCCCTACGAGACCATCGAGGAGCTCGAAGGCGTCGTCCAGCTAGCGCGCTACGGCAAGGAGAACGCCGTCGTCCTGTCAGCGAGTGACGACGGCTCCGCCCTCCGTAGCATCGCGCTGCCCTGACGTGATCCGCGACTGGATCGCGGCTGGCAGAGCCGCGGCCTTCCTTGTCGCTGCGGTCGTATCGCTGGCCGCGGTTGCCGCGACCGGTGAGTCACCCTCGATCGTGCTGGTCGAAGGTCGGCTCGAGGTAGAGGGCCTGGTTTCCAGCGCGCCTGATGCCCTACCGCCCTTCGACGTCTTCGTCGAGTCAGAAAACCAACCAGCGATCGCGGGCACCGTCACAAGAAGCGACTCCGGAAGCGTGGTCTTCGAACCGCGGTTTCCCTTCGTGCCCGGCGTTTCCTACCTTGCCGTCCTCGCCGCACCGGGGCGCGACACCGTCCGGCACCCGTTCTCCGTCCCAGACACGAGAACACCTGGCCCACCTACGCGGGTCGAGGCGATCTATCCCTCGGGGCCCGAGGTGCCACCGAATCTCTTGCGCTTCTATTTGCACTTCAGTGCTCCGATGACCCGCGGGCGCGCCTACGACTTCATCCAGCTGCGCGACCATCGCGGCGAGCCGGTCGAAGACGCGTTCCTGGTTCTCGATGAAGAGCTCTGGGACCCTTCTGGTCGCCGCTTCACGCTGCTCTTCGACCCCGGGCGCATCAAGTCGGGCCTCGTGCCCAGAATCGAGCTCGGCGCGGCCCTCAACCAGGGTCACCACTTCGAGCTCATCATCGACGGGGCCTGGCCGGATGCCACCGGCAGGCCGCTCGTGGGCGCGTTCCGACACCGCTTCCGCGCCGGTGGGCTCGACGACGCGGGCACCGACCCACAACGCTGGCGTCTCACTCCGCCCAGTGCCGGCACCCGTGATGCGCTCCTGGTGCAGTTCGACGAGCCCCTCGACCGGGCGCTCGCCCTGCGGCTGATCGACGTGGTCCGGAGCGGCCAGTACATCGACGGCTCGAAGAGCGTCGGCGAACAGGAAACGCAGTGGCAGTTCACACCGACCGAGCCCTGGTCGGCCAACCGCCATGAGCTGATCGTCGATGTTCGGCTCGAAGACCGCGCCGGCAACCGCATCGACCGCCCGTTCGAGCGACTCGTCACCAGCGAGTCGCCTGACCCAGCCGGGCCAGGTAGCGAGCGGACGGATCAGGTCGACGGAAGCGCTGGCCCCATCGCAGTACCTTTTACTCCCGGAGGGTGAGGGCGCAGGTGGCCGCTGACAGAGAGGCTCACCGCGAAGAAAGCACCGGCTCGCCCGCCTACCAGTCGAGCCTGACCTCCAGCGACTTCGCCTGTTCGAGGCCGTAGATCAACGTCGACTGGGTCATTGTCGTGATGTCGTGGCGCTCCTCGTCGTCGAGCTCTTCCTCGTCGTCGTAGCCGTCGATGACGTTGCCTCTCGCGTCTTTCCAGACCACGTAGGTGTTCATGTCGATATCGCGAGTCGAGTCGTTGGTGTACTCGACCTCGATCACCACGGTCTTGGTGAAGTCAGGGTTGTGCGGCCGAATGATGCGCGACTTGACGTTCCTGGCGGTCTCGACAACCCGCACTCGATGGATGGTGACCGGACCATCGGTCACTTCGAGCTCGTACCACTTGCCGAGTTCGAAATCGAAGGTGCGGTCGATCTTGTCGGCCGCAGCTGGTATCGCCGTAGCCAGAAGAAGGGTCAGCGCCGCAATCAGAGGGAGCATGCGCGACAGAGCTATTCGGGACTTCATGAACGTTCCTTCCAGTCGAGTTTCAGGATTCGGTAGCCGACCGAGATTCTACAAAGGAACGCAACCAGGCGTTCTGCGCCTCCAGGCTCCGAACCGTCACGCCACCCGGTCACGACCGACGAGCTCGCCGATCGATACCAGCCCCTCGGTGGCCAGCCGCGCCACCAGGCCACGTTCGAGACGCGCGATGAGACCAGGCCCCTGGAAGACAAGCGCCGAGTACACCTGAACCAGTCGAGCGCCCGCAGCCAGTCGCTCCCAGACATCCGAAACGCTCGCGATTCCACCAACCGAGATCACCGTGCCCTCGCCCGCCAACTCGCTCGTTACGACCTCGAGAAGCCGTCGCGACCGCTCCCGCAAAAGACGACCGCTGATTCCGCCCGCTCCCAGACCTGCAGCATGCCGCGCGAGCAACTCCGGTTCGTTGGTGGTATTGGAGGCCACGATCCCGGCCGCCCCCGATGAAAGCGCCGCCCGCACCAACTGACCGGCAACGGCCGCCTCGAGATCCGGCGCGAGTTTGACCAGAACCGGCCTCGCAGTGCGCTCACGAACGGCGGCCAGTGTCTCCGAAAGGAAGACCTCACTCTGCAGATCGCGCAGTCCCGGTGTGTTGGGAGAGCTCACGTTGAGTACGACGTAGCTTCCGAAGTCACCGAGCAGGGCGGCGAGCTCGGCATAGTCATGGATGGCGCGGTCGTCGGGGGTGTCCTTGTTCTTTCCGAGGTTGATGCCGAGCGGAACCGGTGACGCGCCCAGGCGTTCGAGCTCGCGGTGAAAGGCCTGGCCACCGCGGTTGTTGAAGCCGAGGCGATTGAGCAGGCTTTCGTCTTCGACCAGGCGAAACATGCGCGGCCGAGGGTTCCCGCGCTGCGGCCGAGGCGTCACGGTCCCCAACTCGAGGAAGCCGAAGCCCAGGGCAGCCATTCCCCGAACCACTCGCGCGTCTTTGTCGAAGCCTGCCGCCAGCCCGATCGGCGACGGAAAGACCGTGCCGCCATCAGGCCCTTCGACGAACAGCTCCTGGGCGAGACAGTGATCACGCACGCGAGCGAGCGCTGCCAGAACATGTGTCACCCCGGTCGCCTGGGCAACGCGCAGGCTCGCCATGGCCAGGCCATGTGCACGCTCCGCGTCGAGGGCAAAGAGAACGGGACGTATCGCGCGATAGAGCGCGCTCGGCTTCGAGTCGGGCGGGTTACCAGGCGATGCCGTAGTCCTCACCAAAGTTCGACGCCCCACCTCGGAAGGTGCCATGTTCGCGGTCGAACAGAATCGCAGTGATAGGTCCCGAGGTGCGCGCACTGGTCTGGACCCGGTAGCCCATGCGGCGCAGCTCGGCGATGACCCAGGGCGACGTATCGGAGCGCACAGTCAAACGGCCCGGCTGGCGGCCGTGCTCCCCGAAGCTCGACATCATCTGGTAGCTCGTGATGTTGGCGGCCTCTGCTGCCTGCTGTACGTCCATGCCGAACTCGACCACGTTCAAGAAGAACTGCAACAGGTTCTGATCCTGCGTATCGCCACCCTGAACGGCAAACGAAAGGTACGGCTCGCCTTCCTTGAGCGCCATGCCGGGGGTCAACGTCGCCCGCGGTCTCTTGCCCGGTTCGACGACGTTGTAGGGGTTGATGCGCGGGTCGACGACGAAGCTCTGCATGCGCTGCGACAGGCCGATCCCCGTGTCACCGGCGATATAGGCCGGAATCCAACCACCCGAAGGGGTCACCGAGACCACCCACCCCTCCTTGTCGGCGGCCTGGATCGACGTCGTGCCGGCGGTGAAGCCGCGGTCGAAGTCGTTTTGGTCGGCCAATGCCTCTGGAACACCCAGGTCGGAGACCTCGTACTCGGCACCGCGCTCGCCACCCGCAGCCGGTGGCCATTCTTCGAGTAGATCGAGGAACGGGTTTTCCCCTCTCTGAAAACCGTAGGGGTCTCCTGGCTTGACCCCAGGATCGTTCTTCTCCCAATCGATCGCCTCGGCGCGCGCCCGGGCGTAGTCTTTCGACAACAAACCCTCGAGCGGTTCGGCCGGCGGAAAGTAGGGATCGCCGTAGTAGAAGTCTCGGTCGGCGAAGGCGTGGTTCATGACCTGGTAGAGGGCGTGCATGTAGCGTGCGCTGTTGTAGCCCATCGCTTGGACGTCTAAGTCTTCGAGCATGTTGAGCGCCTGCAACATGACCGGACCCTGCACCCAGCTGGTGAGCTTGTAGACGTCGATACCCTTGTACGACGTCTTGACCGGCTCTTCGACGTAGACCTGCCACTGGTCCAGGTCTTCGCGGGTGAACAGACCGCCGGCGTCGCGCGTCGCCTCGACGATCGCCGCGGCAATGTCGCCGCGATAGAAGCGGTCGTAGGCCGCCTGGATCGCCTCTTCGCGGGTCCTGCCGGCAGCGAGTGCCTGGGCTTCCGCTTCAACCAGCTTGCGCAAGGTCTGGGCCAGCTCAGGCTGCCGAAAAACCTCGCCGGCCGCCGGTGCGGCCCGCTTCGAGGCATCGTCTGGGTCGTAGTGCGGCAGAAAGACCCGGGTTGACGACTCCCAGCGCAAGAGAATGTCGCGTCGTCGCTCCATATTGTCGGCCTGCGACTGCTCGATTGCGTAGCCGTCGGCGAGCGCGATCGACGGCGCCAGCACCTCGGCCAGCGACATGGTGCCGTAGTCGGCGAGCATCTTCATCAGGCCGCCGGGTGTTCCCGGAGTGACCGCGGCCAGAGGACCGTACTCGGGCGGATAGGGCATTTTCTTCTCGGCGAAGAAACCGGCCGTCGCGCCGGTGGGTGCAACACCCAGCGCGTTGATGCCCACCACCCTGCCGGTGTTCGGGTTGTAGATGAGCGCCTGGGTTTCCCCGCCCCATCCCAGGGTGTCCCACATCGTGCAGGTGGCCGCGAGCATTGCGGCCGTCGCATCGACGGCGTTGCCGCCCTGCTGAAAGATCTGGGCGCCGGCCGTGGCCGCCAGGGGCTTGCCAGTAATCGCCACCCATTCCTTGCCGTAGAGGGCCGGCTTCTGGGTGCGCTGGGCAACAGCGGGCAGGGCCACCAGCACCAGAAAGGTGAGCCCGGCCAGCGCAGCGGCCGCCGCCCGGCGGTGGTGACCATACGCCACGGCGATCTTCCGCATACCGGTGACTCGGGGCCGATTCTTCGTGCGCTCACACTGCATCCTGGTCTCCTCTACGGACAAACCCCTCTTTCGAGTCACCGTTGAACGGGCTCTGGGGAACGTCTCCATCATAGAGGAGGCCGCGCGGGTCTCCGGCCTCTCGGCTCTGCCCCGCGAAGATGCCCCTCGAGGAGACCGAGCACTAGAATCGCCGAAGCAAGAATGAAACACAGCCACCCCGCGTAGAGCAACCAGGATCGTAAGAACGGCCGCCCCAGCTTCGCCGGAGTCTCTCTCGGTCCCTTCTCGAAACCTCGCGTTTCTCTACCCTGGCCACGAAGGGAATCTATGGACGGCTTCAGTCTCCTTACTCTCTACCTCGGATGCGCCGCGCTAGGCGGTGGCGTCATGCTGCTCCAGACCGTGCTGACGCTGTTCGGCGGTGGAGTCGACGCCGACGGTGACTTCGACGCCGATGTCGACTCGGTCGATGCCGACCATGGCACCGGTTTCAGCCTGCTTTCGGTGCGTTCGGTAGCCGGCTTTCTGCTGTTTTTCGGCCTGGTTGGCTGGGGCGGACACTCTGACGGCTGGGGGACGTTCCCTACCCTCCTGGCAGCAACCGCTGCCGGCGCCAGCGTCATGCTGTTGGTGGCCTGGGCGCTGGCGTTCTTCCGGCGCCTGACCGAATCTGGAACTCTCGATCTCGAGGACACCGTCGGTGCCACCGCCCGGGTCTACCTGCGGGTTCCTGGCAAGCATGCCGGGCGCGGCAAAGTCACCGTGGCGGTCGACGGCCAGAGCGTCGAGCTGCAGGCGGTAACCGCCGGCCCGGAGCTCGCCACCGGCAGTGCCTGCCGGGTCGTACGGCTGGTCGAAGGCGACACCGTCGAGGTCGAGCCCGCTTGAGTAGAACAGCCAAAGGCACGGCACTCCGTTCGTCGATCCAGGTTCGCGCCTCGAGGCGGTTCACGTTCCACGGTGCTCGACGATGAGCACATCCTCCAAGGAGATCTGACATGGGCACACTGGCCTGGCCACTCACAATCCTCGCGCTGGTCCTCGTTGCCGGCAGCCTTCTCCTCGCCCTGGCGAAGCGCTACAAGCGGTGCCCCTCGAACCGCGTGCTGGTGATCTACGGCCGCACCGGTTCGGGGCGCGCCGCCCGCGCCTTGCATGGCGGCGGTGCCTTCGTCTGGCCCCTGATCCAGAACTACGACTACCTGTCACTCGACCCGATCAAAATCGACATTCCGCTCCAGGGAGCGTTGTCGCTCGAGAACATCCGGGTCGCCGTGCCCAGTGTGTTCACCGTCGCCATCGGCACCGACAACCAAACGATGAACAACGCCGCGGTGCGTTTGCTGGGCCTCAAGACCGGTGAAATCATGAAGCAGGCCGAAGACATCATCTTCGGTCAGCTCCGCCAGGTGATCGCCTCGATGCGCATTCAGGAGATCAACCGCGACCGCGACGTTTTTCTCGAGAAGGTCCAGACCTCGCTCGAGCCCGAGCTCAAGAAGATCGGCCTGATTCTGATCAACGTCAACATCAAGGACATCACCGACGACTCGGGCTACATCGAAGCCATCGGCCGTAAGGCAGCATCCGAGGCCATTCAGCAGGCGCTCGTCGACGTGGCGCAGCAGGAGAAGCTCGGAGCCGTCGGAGTTGCCGAAGCCGAACGCGAGCAAGACATTCTGGTCGCCAACGCCGGCCGCGAGCGCGAGATTGGCACGACCACGGCCGAGCGCGACCGGGCAGTCAAGGTCGCCGACCTGAGCAAAGAGCAGCTCATCGGAGAGAAGCAGGCCGAGTTCGAAGCTGAGGCAGCGGTGCGCGAAGCCGACCGGCAAAAGCGCATTGCCGTCGCCGCTGCCGACGCCGCCGCAGTCCAGGGCGAGAACGAGTCGCGCGCCGTGATCGCCGCTTCGAACGCCGAGCTCAAGGTGCGCGAGGCGAACGCCTACCAGGAAGGTGAAAGTCGGCACCGCCAGGCGCAGGCCGCGGTCCTCGAAGCGCAGTACGTTGCCGAGGCCCAGGCGGCGATCGCCGAGGCCCACAAAGTCGAAGCCGAGAAGCGGGCCGAGCTCGAAGCGCTGTCGAAGGCGCAGAAGGCCCAGACCATCGTTCAGGCCGAAGCCGCTGCGGCCAAGAAGCGCATCGAAGCCGAAGGCGAAGCGGCCGCGATCTTCGCGCGCCTCGACGCGGAGGCGAAGGGAAACTACGAGATCCTCGCTCGCAAGGGTCAGGGCATGCGCGAGATCATCGAGGCCTGCGGCGGCGCACAAGAGGCATTCCAGATGCTGATGCTCGAACACCTCGACCAGCTGTCCGAAACCGCCGCCAGCGCGATCTCGAACATCAAGTTCGACAAGGTGGTGGTCTGGGACGGTGGGGCGGCCAACGGAGGTCCCGGTGGCACGGCCGGCTTCCTGAGGAGCCTGGCGGGTTCCCTACCCCCGCTCACCGAGATCATGAAAGACATCGGTGGTGTCGACATGCCGGACTTCTTCGCCCAGATGGCCAGCGATGCCTCGAACGGAGGCGCCGAGGGCGAGAACGCGGAGAGCGAGGACGGAAAAGACGTCGTGGCCGCAGCGATCGCGGCACAGGCGACCGAGAAGAAGATGCTCGCCGAGGCCGATCAGGCGGCCGAAGGAAGCGACACGCCCGAAGCCTAGTGCTCCAGGCGCGATCCCTCTCACCAAGACGAGCAGCGGCTTCGAACGGTCTCGGGTGCGGTGTGCCTCAATATCTCGCAGCGAGGATGCGTCTAGCCCTCTCGACCATCTGCTCGAACTCGAGGACCCGTTCTGCGGCCTCTGGCCGGAAAGCCCCCTCGAGAGCCGCGAGGCCCTTTTGGGCTTGCACCAGCACCTTCGCTTGCTCGCCCCCGTCTTGCCCATCGCGAAGGGAGTCGGCGACCAGAGCGACGGTCCCGGCAAGCCGCAGATCGGCGTTGGCGCTCTCCCAGTCCTCTGTCAGCTCGCGGCGAGTGACTTCCTTTTCGATCTCTTCGAACGAACCGGTCTTCTTCGACCTGTAGCGCAATCGTACGTCGGCCAGTTTCGGAATGTCCGCGCTGCCACGCAACAGCTCGACTTCGTAGAGCACGGTGACCTGGTGACCGGCGGCGACTTCGCCAGCGTCGGTCTGGGGGTCCCTGAAGGCCTCGGGGGGTAGTTCACGGTTCTCGTAGCCGAGCTGGCGGTAGCGCAGGACCGCATCGGCATTCCACTCCACCTGCACCCGGGCATCCGAGGCGATGGTGGGCCGTAGCCCGGTGAGTTTCTCGCCGAACACGCGCGTGGCCTCGCGCAGGTCGTCAACGTAGGCATACGATCCGTCACCGCGATCGGCGAGTTGCTCGAGGAGAGCGTCGTTGTAGTTGCCCATTCCAAAGCCCACCGCCACCATCTCGATTCCGGCCGATGCGGCGTCGGCAACGGTTTCGAGAATGCTGCGGGCGTTGGTCGCACCGACGTTGGCGACCCCGTCGCTGCAGAGAATCACCCGACTGGTGACCCCTCGAGAAGCGTTGCGCGCTGCCATGGCGTAGGCGAGCCGCATGCCGTCTTCGAGGTTGGTCGACTGTTCGGGGTGTAGCCGCGCGAGTGCGACCCGCGTCGCCGCACGGTCTGAGGTCGGCTCGAGGACTTCGCGCGCCGTCGAGCTGTAGGTCACCAGGCCCACCTTGTCGTCGTCATGCAGTTCGTCGAGCAGCACGTCGAGTGATCGCTTGACCAGCTCGAGACGGTTCTCGCGCGCCATCGAGCCCGAGGTGTCGACCAGGAAGGTCAGTGTGACGGGCGGGCGACGCTCTGGTTTGACGTCGCGCGCTCGCACACCGATGCGCACCAGGTGGCGCTGCCGCGCTGCGGTGGTGGCCTCACGGCCGGAAAGCATTCCGGCAGGGATTGGCGCGCCCGCAACCGTCAAGCGAAAGTCGCCGCGACGCGGTGGCCTCTCCTGGGTTTCGAAGTAGTTGACCCACTCTTCGATCCGAATCGACTGTGGGGGCGGCAACATGCCTTCTTCGAGCAGGTAACGACGCGCCAGGGTGAACGACCCGGTGTCGACGTCGAGGCTGAAGGTCGAGAGCGGCTGGTTCGTCGGATCAACGAACCGGTGCGCCGCGCGTCGGTCGAAGAACATCGCGTCAGGCGCAGGACGGCGCCTTGGGAGATCAACCGGTGGAGCCATGACGATGCCCGGTGTCGCGCTGCTGGCGATGCGAAACGTATCAACCATCGGCGCATCGCTGGTCACGGTGATGTTCTCGGAAACGCCGTCGCTCGAACCGACGATTCCCTGGGTCGCCTGCTCTTTTTGACGCAGGGATCTTTCGCCCCGAGGCGCCGGCAGGTCGACCCTCGGTTCCGCACCGGACAGTGGCCGCGCTCGCGCTTCGGAGTTGACGTGCTCGAGCTCGAGCTGGATTCTCTCCATGTCCGCCTCGCGCTTCGGGTTGACTTCTTGAAACCAGGGGTCCGCGCTCGCCTGCTCATAGCGTAGAGGCTCGAGACCCGCGTCGTCTTCGGCACTCGAGACAGCCCCCACTGCGGAGGCGGCGACCTTCTGGCCGGTCACGACTTCGCCAGTAGGTGCAGTCACCTCTCCTACTTCGGCAGCCGAAGACGGCGGCATGCTGGCAGGCTGCGCGAGGACATCGGCCGCCCTCGAGCGAGCATCATCAGCATCGGCTTGCAGGACCTCCGATGGCGGTGCCTTGACGACCTGCTGGACCAGCAGAACGGGAAGAGCGGCGAGCACGAGCGCCGCCGCCAGCGCCCACGGGCGCCAGTGCAAGCTCTGCGGCACCGGCGCTTCCTCACTCGCAGGCGCCTTCTGGTTGGCATCTACGCCCGCCAGGGCCCTTAACTCCTCCGAAGAGGGCACATCGGCGAGCAGACGTGGCAGCAGATCAGGCGGAATCTCGACCTGCTCGGGGTGCTCGAGGGAATCGAGCCAGTCGTTGTTGTTGCCTACCATTTCTATCTCCTCTCGCCGAGCTGGCGACGCAGAATGCGCCGGGCCCTGGCCAGGCGCTTGCGAATCGCGGAGCGCGTGACCCGTTCGGTTCGCGCAATCTCGTGGGCACTGATGTCTCCCCAGTACCGCGCCGCAACCACCAGGCGGAGCTCGTCGGGGAGGGCGATCACCGAGCGACGTAGGAGCTCGCGCTCCTCGGCCCGGGTCAGTTCTTCTTCGGCGCCGACCGCTGGGTCGGCAACCTCTATCTCGTCTTCGAGTGGCGCCAAGAGGGCCGGCCGCCGGCACCGGTTGAGGAAGGTGTTGTAGGCGATGCGAAAGAGCCAGGTCGTGAAGCGCGACTGACATTCGAAGCTGTCGAGTGCACCCCAGGCCCGCCGGTAGGCGTCCTGCGTCAAGTCGGCGGCCAGCTCACGGTCGCCGCACATCCGTGTGACGGAGGTAAAGACCTTCGCGTAGGTGCGCCGCACGAGTTCCTCGGCTGCCTCACGATCGCCCGCCTGACAGGCGCGCACCAGCTCCTCTTCATTCCTCTTCCGAGGGCGATGGACGGCGGGCTTCAACCGTTCGGGCCTTTCGGCTTGCAGAATCATGTCGCTTCCCCTTCCTGCCCCTTTAGACACACGAAGCCAGCAAACGGGAACGGCTCGGCTGCTTTTCTTGACATTCTGATCCATGGCCCTGGTGAGCGAGCCGTGGGCTCCGGATCGCTATGATCGAGTCACGCCCTTCTTCACCGGGCGGAGGAGAAGACCATGAGACGTTCACGAGTAGGCCAGCTGGTGTCGCTCTGGTGTAGCACTGCCTTCACGGTGGGCCTTGGCCTCATCACCCTCCTCCTTGTTGCGACCGGAGAGCCAGCAGGCGCGCAGCAGAGCACCGAGACCGGCACCGGACCGGCGCCGATCGAAGAGTCAGTGGCGGAGCTCGTCGAGCTGGTGCGCTCGTTGGTCGAGGCGCAGCACGACGAGCTTCTCCTGCGCCGACTCGAGCTCAAGCAGCGCCAGATCGAGCCCATGGAGGCTTCGCTGCGCTCCCAGCGCCAGAACTACCGCCGCCAGGAATCGCAGCTCGAGATGATGGAACAGCAATTCGAGACCCAGCGCCAGCAACTGCGCGACCTGCGCGATTTCGGCAGCACCGAGCTCGATGCCGGCGATCTCGAAAGGCGCATCGAACAACTCGAGGCTGAGATCCGCCAGCAGACGGAGTATCGCGCGATGGCGGAAGGCCAGCTCCAGCAACTGGCCGCCCAGATGGCCGAGTTGGAGGCCGATATGGCGCAGCCACTGGCCGAGTTCAGGACCCTCGAGGCGGAGGTCGACGACCGCCTGTTCGGGCAACGCTGACCGAACCAGAGGAGCCGTCCTCCTCCACGATCCCGCCTGACAATCCGGGGTTTCCGAAGCCCCCCTAGGCGTCGACCACAGTCTGCGGTACACTGTTCTCTGTCGGAAACCAGTTTTGACTCGGCCGGACTGACCGGTCGACCAGTTACATCACCAGGAAGGATCAGCATGCGCACCTCGAGATCCCTTTTCGCGACTCTGGCGGTCCTCGTTCTTGCCGCCCCGCTCGCCGCCGCTCCGCCAAACAACGCGGACAAGACCGGCGAAGTTCCAACCTTCTACGGCGACGTTCTCCCGGTTCTGCAGGAAAACTGCCAGGTTTGCCACCGCGCGGGCGGTGCCAACCTCGGCGGCATGGTCGCCCCCATGTCGTTCATCAGCTACGAAGACACGCGGCCGTGGGCCAAGTCGATCGCCAAGCAGGTCGAAGCCCGCACCATGCCGCCCTGGCACGCTTCGACGCATCAGGCCGGGGTGTTTGCCAACGAGCGTGTGCTCGAAGAAGAGGAGATCGCGACCATCGTCGCCTGGGCACGCGCCGGCGCACCAGCGGGTGACGTGAGCCTCGCGCCCGACGCCGTCGACTGGCCGGTCTACGAAGGTGGCTATGCCATCGGCAACCCCGACCTCGAGATCTACATGGGGCCGAAGTACTTCGTCGAAGACGACGTCGAAGACCAATACATCACGTTCGTGACGCCGATCACCGAAGAGATGCTGGCCGAGCCACGCTGGGTGAAGGCGGTCGAGTTCCTGCCTGGCAGCTCGGTCGTGCATCACATCGTCGCGCCACCGCTCGGCGGCATCGCCCCCGGCAACCAGCCCAGCATCTACCCGGAAGGCTACGGCACCCTGCTCAAGCCCGGTGACACCGTTCGTTGGTCGATGCACTACCACAAGGAAGCCGGCGAAGGCACCGGCGTATGGGATCGTTCCAAGGTCGGGATTCGCTTCTATCCCAAGGGTTACACCCCGGACCGTCCGATCGTTGTCGACCCCATGGCACGCATGGACTTCGTGATTCCGCCGGGTGAGCCATCGGTGTCGTACAACACGAAGGTCAAGTTCGAACGGGACTCCTACTTGATGTCGATCCTGCCGCACATGCACCTGCGCGGGAAGTCAGCGGAGTACATTGCGCACTACCCCGACGGCAGCAAAGAAACGCTGCTCGAGGTGCCGCGCTACGACTTCAACTGGCAGACGTCGTACGAGTACCCGGCCGACAACCTGAAGAAGCTGCCGGCGGGCACCGAGGTCGAGTTCATCGCCACCTGGGACAACTCAGCCGACAACCCCTACAACCCGGATCCGACGGAGGAGGTTCACTTCGGCGAGCCCACCACCGCCGAGATGATGTTTGGTTTCCTCACCTACGCCGATGCCGAGGCTGGCTACATGCCGCAGGGCAATGGTTGGTTGACCAACCGGGAGAACCGTCCGAAGATGACCGGCGAGCGCATGCGCAAGATCCTCAAGGAGCGCATGGGTCTCGACTACGACACGCTTCCCGAAGACAAGAAGAAGGAAGTGCTCGAGCGCTTCGGCATGACCGCCGAAGAAGCGGCCATCGGAACGAGCGCCGGCGACTGAGTCACTGGCAGCAGGCGCTTGCGTGCTCGTAAGCGCTTTTCGAAGCGGCGAGGGATACGCTCGGGGTATGAACACCCCGCGCGTCGTCCTCGCCGTTTTCGTTTTGCTACCCGCCCTCGCCTGCTCTCCGGAGGTGCCGGACTCCCCATCCACCACATGGCCCGAGGGCTACGAGGCGGCATGGCAGCAGTGGCGGTCGGATCGGGTTGCCGGACTCACGGCGCGCGACGGCTGGCTCAACCTCGTCGGCCTACATTGGCTCGACTTCGGTGAGAGCACCCCGCAAGAGGGAGCCACCTGGAGCTTCGGCTATGGGCCGGACAACCAGGTGGTGTTCGAAGACCGACCCTCGGCTGACGGTGCTCCTCCGGTCCTGGGGACGCTCGAGATTCGTCTCCCGGATCACTTCCTGCTGACCTCCGCCGAGGAAGCCGGGCTCGCGATCGACGGTCAGCCGGCGGCGCCGGGGAAGCCGATCAGCCTCACCCGCATCGAGCCCGCCGAGGACCAGGCGCCGCTTGCCGAAGTCACCCGCGGGCCGATTGCCATCACCCTGATCAGTCGCGGTGGAAACTGGGCGCTGCGGGTTCGTGATCGCTCGATCGACAGCGCGGCCCTCCTCGAAGGCGGGATCGAAACCTGGGAACCACAACCTCGCTTCCTCATCGCCGCGCGCTTCGAGCCCTTCGACGAGGTGCGCCTGGCCGAAGTGCCCAATGTCACCCCCTTTGCCTACGGCGCCGAAGCCCTCGGTGAGGTCCTCTTGCCGCTCGCCGATGACCATGGCGTGGTGACCGAGCATCGCATTCTGGCGCTCGGAACCGACCGCAGCGAACCGCTCTTTCTCATCATCGCCGACCAGACCAACGGTAGGAACAGCTACGGCGGCGGTCGCTACCTCTATGCCGGACCGCCCGATAAAGACAACCGACTGACCGTCGATCTCAATCGGCTCTACAACCCCCCCTGCGCCTTCACCGGCTGGGCCACTTGTCCTCTCCCGCCGAGACAGAACCGGCTGGAGGTAGCGATCGAGGCTGGCGAGAAAAGCTGGGACCATCACCTCGAGTAGCAGGCGTTGAGCCCCGACAGCCTGGTCGAACTCGGCCTGCTCGGTCTTTTCGTCGCCGCCTTCCTCGCCGGATCGATCCTGCCCTTCGCCTCCGAAGCTGTTCTCACCGGGCTCCTGCTGGTGGGCGTTGGGGCCCCGTCGGCGGTGAGCACCGCCACCGCAGGGAACGTTCTCGGAGCGCTCACCGTGTACGCCATCGGCCGCTACGCGGGCGGCGGCGCACTCAGGCGGCGCTTCATGAGACGCCTCGGCGCGAACGACCCGAAACGCGCCGCGGCGGCCGACGAGAGGATCGCACGCTGGGGACCACTGGTCCTTCTCTTCTCCTGGGTGCCGGTTCTCGGCGACGCGCTGGTCCTGGCAGCAGGCCTGGCAAAGCTCGACGCACGGCGAGTTCTTCTGTTTGTGGCGCTCGGTAAAGGAGCCCGCTACTGCTTTGTCGCCTGGGCGGTCTCGAAAGCCGCCGGCGGCTGAGCGCGGTCGCCGCGATCGCCGATGGGAACCAGCCAACCACCGCCAGGCCGAAGAGCAACTCGAACCCGGTCACCGATCGCTGGTGCCTCGATGTCACCCAGCCCCCTCACCCTGAGCGTCGTGCCCTCGTCGAGCGCCACCACGTCGATTCGGTCGTGCCCATAGAAGCGACACCCGGTGACCACACCGGCCGGGCCATCGAGTCGATGAGGCGAGTCCTCACGGTGGAGTTCGATCTCTTCCGGCCGCACCACCAACATCACTTGGTCGCCGCGACGTAGACCACCCTCGTCACCAGGCCGCCCCACCTCGCCGAGCAGCGAGCTGAGCCGCGTCCCGCGCGCGGCCACCGGAAGGAGCTGGCCGTCGCCAACAAAGCGCGCCACCCAGGCCGAGGCGGGTTGCCGGTAGATATCTTGCGGATGACCGACCTGCAGCACCTCGCCGCCGTCCATGACCACCACCCAGTCTGCGACCGAGAGCGCTTCTTCCTGGTCATGGGTCACCAGAATCGTGGTCGTACCATAAGAGCGCAGGGTCTCGAGCACCTCGTCACGAACGGTGGCCCGCGAGGCGGCATCGAGGTTGGCGAACGGCTCATCCAGGAGCACCAGGTCGGGACGCGGTGCCAGCGCACGCGCCACCGCAACGCGCTGCCGCTGGCCGCTCGAAAGCTCGCCCGGGTACCGCTCCCTGAGCTCGGCCAGGCCGAGACGATCGAGAAGCTCCTCGACGCGGGCCGAGCAATCGCGTCTGGGAAGCCCGTAAGCGACGTTCTTGGCTACCACCAGGTGCGGAAAGAGAGCACCTTCCTGGAAGACCATGCCGACCCGGCGCTGCTCGGGCAGAACGAACCGCGAGGCGTCAACCAGCACGCGACCGCCGAGCGCGATACTGCCGGTGGCCGGACGCTCGAAGCCGGCGATCGCTCGCAGGACGGTCGTCTTGCCACAGCCACTCGGCCCGAGGATCGCGGTGACCAGGCCCGCCGGTGCCACAAAGGAGACATCGCGCACCGCCACGACGTCGCCGTAGTGCAGGCGAAGGTTGGTCGCCCGGAGCTCTGGCGCTCGCTTCAAGACCGAACGCCCCCTTCTGGAAGGCACCACTCGAGAGAACACCTCACACGGAGGGATCGTCGACGGACGGGGGGAAGAATCCTGCGGCGAAAAGGCATGGAGTGGCTCCGGAGAATCGCCTGATGGAGGTGTCCATCAAGGACCATTCTGGTACGGATAGTTCTTGGATTGTGGGGTTCCCCGCTTCAGGTTGTCAACAAACCGAACCCGCGTACTTGCCGCAAGGCCCGGGATCCACGGCCTGACGCTACCGGGGCCCCGGGCTAGAGGCCCCCTGGTTGCCCGCTAACATCCACTCCCATGCCTCGCTCTCGGTTCCTCCACGTGACCCTCAACGCGATCCTGGCGATCAGTCTCCTCAGCTGTCGGCCGGAGCCGTCATCTCTTGCCAGCGCCAGCGAAGGGAACGGCTCAGACGAGGGTCGACCGGACATCCTGCTCGTGACCCTGGACACCACGCGCGCCGATGCCATGGACTGGGAATCGGGCGGCACCGCGACTCCCAACCTGGCGGCGCTCGCCGAGCGAGGAGTGCGCTTCGCCCACGCCTACACCACGGTGCCTACGACGCTTCCCGCCCACACCTCTCTCTTGAGCGGCCAGTATCCGGCCGAGCATGGAGTCCACGAGAACGCGCGCACACTCGACCCGGCGACGCCGCTGGTCACAGCAGAGCTCAGCGCCTCCGGATACGAGACAGCGGCGTTCGTCAGCGCCGCGCCACTGGCGGCACGATTTGGCCTGGCGCGTGGTTTCGCGCTCTACGATGACGACTTCCCCACCGGCCAAGCCGAACGCTCGGCCACCCAGACGACAAAGCGCGCAGAGCACTTCCTGACGGCAGCCGATTCCACGGAGCCGATCTTCCTGTGGGTGCACTACTTCGATCCCCACGACCCCTACCAGCCGCCCGAGCCTTTCGCCTCGCGTTTCCGAGACCGTCCGTACCTGGGCGAAGTGGCCGCCATGGACGATGCCTTCGGCTCCCTTCTTGCGACGTTCGAGCAAGTCGCCAAGAGGCGTGGGAGGAGTCACCAGGTGCTGGTGGTCGGCGATCACGGTGAAGGGCTTGGCGACCATGGCGAGGTCCGGCACGGCAACCTGCTCTACCAGGGCACGATCCGGGTTCCGCTGGTGATCGCCGGCGAAGGCGTCACCGTTTCAGTACGCAAAGACGAGGTCAGCACACGACGGGTCTACGACACCATCCGGGCCTGGGCCAAACTCGAGCGAATCGCCACGGAGAACTCCCTGCTCGACCCGGGAGTCGATGAAGTCGTCATCGCGGAGGCGATGAAGCCGTTTCTGCAGTACGGTTGGCAGCCCCAGGTAGCAGCCGTTGGTCCAACCTCCGCAGGCGCAACGTCGAAAGCCATCATGGCCGGCGACTTCGAACTCTTCGACCTGACCCGTGATCCCCACGAGAGCCTCGACCTCTCCAAAGCCGGCGCGCGTCTCCCCACCACCCTGGCCGATGCCATCTCTTCCTACCCGGTGGTCCCGCGGCTGAGACAAAGCTCGCTCGCCAACACCAACAAGCCGGCCCTCGACAACACCGAGAGGGCCGAGCTGGCGGCGCTCGGCTACGCAGATGCGACCGGCCCCTCGGTTCGGGTCGGCCTACGCGAAGACGCGCCAGCGCCGCGCGCGATGACTGGCCTCTTCGAATTGCTCGACCGCGGCTCGCTCCTTTTTGCTGCAGGTCGCTACCAGGAAGCTTCGGTGGTGTTCGAGAAGGTGCGCTCCTCGGACCCGAACAACCCGGCAGCCGTCATGCGGCTTGCCATCGCTGCCTCGAGCCTCGGTGAAACCAGAAAGGCCGATCGGCTCTTCGAGGAAGCACGCCGATTGGCACCGGACTCGCCAGATGTTCGCCACTACCACGCCATGCACCTTCTGCGCAGCAACCGCCCGCTGCTCGCCGAACCCTTCTTCATGGCGGTGCTCGACCAAATGCCCAATCGCCTCCCGGCCCTCGAAGCCCTCAGCCGCATCCGTGAGCGCCAGGGGCGCCTCCCGGAGGCACGCGAGCTTCTCGAACGTGCCAACGCCCTGGGACTTGCGGACAAAACCACGCTCGTGCGTCTGGGAGGCCTTCGTATGATGATGGGCGACAGCCGTCCCGCGATCGACGCGCTAGAACGAGCCCGCGCTCTTCCCGGCCCCTTCCCCTCCGATCTCGAGTTGGGAGTGCTCTATCTCGCCGAGCGACAGTTTGAACAGGCGCGCCAGGCTCTCGACCGGGTCCCGCCGAATCACCCCGGCTGGCCCATGGCGGCCTTCAAGCGCGCCCAGGTCAGCGTCCTGCTCGACGAACCCGATCAGGCGGAGTACATCGAAAGGGCCCGCCAAGTCGCCGATGACACCACCCGCAAACTAATCGCCGGGGAGCGACTCTTTCAGTAGGCCTCCCTCGCCGTCACGCTTCGCCCCGCACCATGCGAGCGACCTGTTCGAGCAAGGCGTCGACCGCCACCCGGTGCTGCTCGATCGGTGCAGAAGAAAGCTCTTCGGGCTCTCGCCACGACAACTCCGCCAGCTCGTCGCGTTTGGCCACCACCGCAAACCGGACCGACGGCTCACGGGACAGGTGCTCGAAGAGCAGCGCCTGCTCGAGCTCGATCAACATCTCGTGAAGACGGCGCATCACTCGGAAGACTTCGAAGATCTGCGTTCGCATTGACGGAGTGCTACGCCAGTCGCGGCCGCCGAAACTGTGCTGAGTGACCTTCTGGCCCGCACCGAAACAGTCGTAGACCACACAGCCCGAGAACCCATGGTCAGACAAACGGTCGTGAATCGCACACCGAAACCCTTCGGTCAGATGACGACAGGGATCACCGGATGCCTTGTCGACGGCGAACTCCTCTGACTCAGAAAAGCCGGGAGCTACGCAGCACAGGCCACTGCACGCTTGGCAGTCGGCGACCAACATCGAGTCGCGCTCGAGCAGTGCGGGGCGCCCGGTGTTTCTGGTCACCGCGCCGATCTTCAGTCGAAGCTCGCTTCGATTGCCTCGACGTACGGGCGACGCACACCGAGCTTGTTCGCGGCGTAGGCGGCGGCATCGAGCTCCGCGAGTCGAGCGGCTTCGGTCAGGGCCTGCTCGTGAAGTTCTTCGGCCGCCACCGTTCGGTCGAGGTACCCCACCGCCCGAGCCTCTTCTGGACCGTAAAGCTCTGAACGCACAGCCGCCGCCGGTAGATGATGCGAGGCCAGGCCGGCGCGTGCAATCTCGAGACCGAAGACCGGGAGCGCCATGCCGATCGCGGTCTCGTTGAGGCCGATCTTCCAATCACCCACCGCGCCCAGCCTGGTGTCGGATGCCAGGAGCAGAAGTGCCCCTGCCGCCAAGGCGTGCCCGGTGCAGGCCGAGACCACCGGCTGCGGATGCTTGAAGAGCCGCAGCAGCAGCCGCCCGCCGGCATCGACGAGTGCGCTCGCCTCCGCCGGCCCTTTACCGATTTCTTTGAGATCGAAGCCGGCCGAGAACACGCCTTTGCGGCCCTCGATCAGAACCGCCCTGGCCTCTCGCTCGGCTCGGTCGAGGGCCTCATGGAGGGCACCGATCAAACCATGACCGAGGGGGTTGGCCTTGCCGTCGTCCAGGCAGAGGACGGCAACCGAGTCGTTCAAGCTGAATTCCAACATCTGATCTGTTCCTGTTCTAACGTCTGTCGAAGCGTAGGCGACGAATTCGCGAACCCTCGTTGATGAACAACGCCTTGACCCGCCCCGTCCCGTCGCGCTCGAAGTGTACGACCCAGGGCACGGTGATCTGTTGTCGTAGCCGCCGCGGAAAGCGCGCATTGACGACATCCTCGAGCTCGAACGTATCGCTCCACAGCGGTGAGAGTTCCTGGGGCGGACGAAACGGTGCATCGAAGAGCAACCGGCCGCCTTCGACGGTGATCGAGTAGGAGACGTCGAGCTCGTTGCTGCTGAAGAGGCCAGTGTATTCGGTGAGCTCTGCGAGCGACGGCGTAGGCTCCTCCATGTGCACGAAGCGGCGCTCTTCTTCGAGCCCCAGGTCCATGAAACGGGCGCTCTGCCCTTCGGGTCCCGACGACGACTCGGAGAAGGCAACCTCAAAGGGCGGCCCCTCGAGCTCGAACCGGTTGTCCGCGCTTGCCCTGGCGGCGACTGCTCCGAGAACCAGGCCGTCGTCGTTGGCACCCACCCGAATCACGCTGTGGTCGTCGAGACTTCGATACGTCCCGGCCCAACGGGTGAAGTCTGTGGCATCGCGACTCGGCTTTGTGGACCCTGGCCCCGGTGCTGACGGCGCCAGGGTCGGGGTCATTGCCGGGCCCAACACCGCATCGACCACCTGGTGCGCTAAACGCGTCGGGTTGATGTCACCGTCGTTGCACAAAAGGGCGATCGAGAGCCGGTCGTCTTCCGGGTATCGAGCAAGGTAGGCGCGGTAGCCGGCGGTGCCGCCGCTGTGGGCGACTTGGCGCATGCCCCGGTACTGGCCCATGATCAAGCCGAGCGCGTAGGCATTGACCGTACCGTTGTTGAGCCGCCCCTGGGTCTCGAGCGCCAGCGACAGGTCCTTACCGAGAACGGTTCCCAGGTCGAGTTCCGAGTTCCAGCGCTCGAGGTCACCCACCGTCGTCAACAGGCCGCCGTTGCCATGCACGTCGGTGTTCGACATGTTGGTGTGCCGCACGTCGCCAGGACCGGTTTCATAGGCAGTCGCACGACCAGCGATCACCTCAGTGAAGTCGTCTCGCCACTCGGTGTGTGACATTCCGAGCGGCTCGAAGAGTCGAGCATCGGTGAAATCCTGGAGCGACTGGCCGGAGACCCGTTCGACGATGAGCGCCGCGAGGATGTAGCCACTGTTGCTGTACAGGTACTCCTCACCGGGCAGAAAGTTGAGGTCCTGCTGACGGGCGATGAGCGCCAGGATCTCGCTGTTGTCGTGCGCCGCCCGACCGTCGGGACGCCCCTGTAGCGCCACCAGCGCCCGAAAGGTACGCAACCCGCTGGTGTGGTTGAGCATCTGTCGAATGGTGATCGGCACGCCGAAGTCGGGTACCTCGGGGAGGTAGGTCCGCACATCGTCGTCGAACGACAGCTTCGCGTCGGCAGCTAGGAGCACCACCGCTGCAGCGACGAACTGTTTCGACACCGAACCGGCTTCGAAAATCGTCTCGGGGGTGATCTTGCTCGGCTGCTCGAGATGTGCCATTCCGTAGCCGCGCGCGAAGACGTTCTGACCTCCGCGCGCGATCGAAACCGCGCAGCCAGGACTGTCGCTGCTGTTCCACGGAGCGAACACGGAATCGACACGCCGCGCATCCGCTCGCGAGAGTTTCGCCGCCCCGGCGGGTAGGGCGACCAAGAGGCCTGACACCGCGAGGGTCACGAGCCCCTTCAGATTCATCTGGATTCTCATTACTAGCCTTCCTCGACCGAGAACAGTTTGCCGCGCACCGCCCTACGGTACATCGACGGCGTCTGTCCCATGACCGCTCGGAAGACGGTGGCGAAGTAGGCGTTGTCGTCGTAGCCCACTTCGGCTCCAACCTGCGCAATCGAGAAGTTGGTTTTCGCCAGCAGCTCGCAGGCGAGGGCGATGCGCAGATCGCGGTGGTAGTCGATCGGTGAAATGCCGGTGGCCTCGCGAAAGCGCCGGTGAAGCGTCCTGGGGCTGACTCCGAGCTCCAGAGCGAGGTCGCTGATACGCACCTTCTCCGCCAGGCGCTCGCTCAGCCACTGCTGCGCGTCGACGATCATTTCGTCGCGGTGGGGGTTGACCTCCCCTTCGATGAACCCCTGCGAGCGGTACGGCCGCCGGCTCTCAGGAGAAAACTGCACCGCCACGTGGCGTGCCATGCGCGGCCCGTAAAGGCGCTCGATGAAATGCGTCGTGAGATCGGCCAACGAGTTGACGCTCCCAGCACAGTAGTGATTGCCAGCGCGAGTGATCAGGTGGTCACGCTTGAGGTCGACTCGCGGGTAGCGCCGCGCAAACGCGTCGAGGTAGAACCAGTGCGTGGTCGCGGGCTTACCGTCGAGCAGACCCGCCTCGGCTGGGAAGAACGCCCCGGTGCCGGAAGAACAGATCATCGTCTGACCGGCGGCGAGCTCTGAAAGCGCGGGCAGGACCTCGGAACACTCGCGGACCACCGGCAGGGGGTTGCGAAAGAAAGACGGGAAGAACAACAGATCGACCGCGCCGAGATCGGAGAACGCGCAATCCGCTTCAATCGACATGCGTTCGAAGGCCGGTACCGAGCGACCGTCGACGGTCGCAATCTTGATCTCGAGGTTCGAAACCGCACGCCGACGGGCGCGGTCGAGCCCGTCGGCGGCGCGAATCATCTCCGCGGGAATCGTGATGCTGGTCATCAGGGCGCGCGGGTGAAGGAAGAAGGCAACGGTTGGCATGGGGCGTTGGACCCTTCGTTTGCTTGGAGAGTTCGCGGTGTGGCGCAATCATTGAATAACTCGGCTCAATTTTCAAATAACACCCGCGAACGCCCGCCTAGACTGACCGCTCACAATCGCAACATCAGGTGAGAAACATGACCAGACTCGCCGTGGTCGCGGGATTCGGCGGCATCAATGCCGCCGGCCGCTCCTCAGGACATCACGGATACAGGCGCACCGTCATCGATCGCCAGAGTCCCGACCGGGCCGATGCCACCTGGCGCAGCCTGGCGGGCTTGATGGGAATCGACTCCCCGATCGATGGGCCAACGCGCGAGTACCTCGCCGCCCACACCCTGATTCGGGGGCTCGAAGAACAGCACTTCGACCCTGGTGACGCCCCGTGGAACCGGCGCATGGAGGTCACCCTCGGGCCCGAGCAGTGGTTCGAAGTCAAGGCACGCGAGCTGCCCACGCCACTTCCTCCGGGTTGGCAGGTCGAGGCCCAAAACGGTTGCAACCTCGCCGACCCCGGCCGCTACGACCGGGTGCGGGTGCGCCTGAGCGCGCCCACCGAAGTCCTGGTCGAGAGCCGCCGTGCCCTCGGCGTCAGCGCTGCCGGTCAGCTGCCGACCGGCTTCGATCCCAAGGCGCTCTACGCCGCCCGCAGCCACCCGCGCGCCCTTCAGCTGGCGCTCTATGCCGCCAACGACGCCGTCGGCAGCCTCGGCATTCCGTGGGAGACCATCACCGAGCGAGTTCCGCCGGACCAGTTCAGCCTCTACGCCGGCAGCGCCCTCGGCCAGATGGACGATGAAGGCAACGCCGGCCTGCTCGGTTCGCGCTACCGCGGCGGCCGACCGACCTCGAAGCACATCGCGATGGGCCTGGCCGAAATGCCGGCCGATTTCGTCAATGCCTACGTTCTCGGCAGCCTCGGCAAGACCGGGCACAACATGGGCGCCTGCGCGACCTACTTTTACAACCTCAGACAGGGCCTGCTCGACATTCAGAGTGGCACCTCACGCGTCGCCATCGTCGGTGGTGCCGAGGCACCGCTCAATCCTGACGTCGTCGAAGGTCTGGCCACGATGGGCGCACTCGGGCAAGACAAAGCCATCGCGGAGCTCGATCGTGCGCTCGGCCGCGAGGGACCTGACCTGCGCCGCGCCTGCCGCCCGTTCGCCGAGAACTGCGGCTTTACGATTGCCGAAGGTGCCCAGTACATCGTGCTCATGGACGCGCAGCTGGCCGTCGAGCTGGGAGCCGCAATCTACGGCGCAGTCTCAGACGTTCAGGTACACGCCGATGGTCACAAGCGCTCGATCTCCTCACCCGGAGTCGGCAACTACGCGACAGTCGCCAAGGCGGTTGCCCGAGCCCGCCGGGACTTCGGAGATCAAGCGATCAAGAAGAGCTTCGTGCACGCACACGGCACCGGAACTCCACAGAACCGCACCACCGAATCACACATTCTCTCGACCGTCGCCAAGGCTTTCGGAATCGAAGCCTGGCCAGTCGCAGCGGTCAAGTGTTTCGTTGGCCACACCATGGCAACCGCGGGTGGTGACCAACTGGTCTCGGCGCTCGGCACCTGGACCGACGGGATTCTGCCCGGGGTCGCGACCATCGACCAGGTGGCAGACGACGTCTATCAAGACCACCTGCGCATCTCCCCCGAGCCGTTGGAAGGTGACCCTCGAGAGATGCCCATCGCCTTTCTGAACGCCAAGGGCTTCGGCGGCAACAACGCCACCGCCACCCTTCTCTCTCCCTACGAAGCACGAGCCCAGCTGCGGGGGGCCCTCGGAAGCGTGGCGATGTCAACGTGGGAAGATCGCCACCAGGAAGTCGCCCACCGCATCAGCGACTGGGACCTTGCCCAGACCGAAGGGCGAGCCGAATTCATCTACCGCTACAACCACGAGGTCCGTGACGGCAGTCACGTGCAGCTCGATGAGAACACTCTCCGAATCGAAGGCCTGCCAGCGATCGCACTGCTGGACCAGCAAGCCTGAGGAGCGAAGAGCGAGCAAATAGAGCAAGAGGAAACCATGCAAACGATCGACCATCTGATTCATGGCCAGGCGAGGCCGGGATCCGGTGACCGTACGAGCCCGATCTGGAACCCTGCCACCGGCGAGCGCCTGCATGACCTCTCCCTGGCGAGCCTGCATGAGGTCGATGCGGCGGTCGACGCGGCGTCACAGGCCTTCCGCTCCTGGAAGACGTCGAGTCTGGCCCAGCGCACCAAGCTCATGTTCGCGTTTCGCAACCTGGTCGAAGCCAATGCGAGCGAGATCGCCAGTTGCCTCTCCCGCGAACATGGCAAGGTCAAGAGTGACGCTCTGGGCGAGGTCGCGCGCGCGGTCGAGAACATCGAGTTCGCCTGTGGCATTGCCGAGCTGCTCAAGGGCAGCTACAACGAGTCCGCTTCGAGCGGAGTCGACGTCTACACGGTGCGCCAGCCGCTAGGGGTCGTCGCAGGGATAACCCCGTTCAACTTCCCGGCGATGGTGCCGATGTGGATGATCCCCAACGCTGTCGCCTGCGGCAACACCTTCGTTCTCAAACCTTCGGAAAAGGACCCCTCGGCACCGCTCATGCTGGCCGAGCTCTTTCACGAGGCCGGCTTTCCACCCGGGGTGCTCAACGTCGTCCATGGCGACAAGCTGGCCGTTGACCGACTGATCGAGCATCCCGAGGTTCGGGCGCTCAGCTTTGTGGGCTCAACGCCGATTGCGCGCTACGTACACCAAGAGGCCAGCCAGGCCGGGAAACGCGTACAGGCCCTGGGCGGAGCGAAGAACCACATGGTGGTGCTTCCGGATGCCGACATCGATCTCGCCGCCGACGCCGCGGTCTCGGCAGCCTTCGGCTCCGCCGGTGAGCGGTGCATGGCGATCTCGGTGGTGGTGGCCGTGGGTTCCGCGGCCGATCCGCTGGTGGCCGCGATCCAGGAGCGCATGGCAAAACTGCGGATCGGCCCGGGCGACGACCCCCAGTCTGAGATGGGGCCGCTGATCACCCGCGAGCATCGAGATCGGGTCGCCGGCTACATCAACGAAGGGCAAGAAGCCGGCGCGCGGGTGGTCGTCGACGGGCGCGAGGCGCAGTTCCCAAACGGCGGCTTCTTCCTCGGCGCCACGCTCCTCGACCAGGTGACGACCGACATGTCGGTCTATCGCGACGAGATCTTTGGTCCCGTCCTCGCCGTGATGCGTGTCGAGAGCTATCCCGAGGCTCTCGCCATTCTCAACCAGAATCCCTTCGGCAACGGCACCGCGATCTTCACCCGTGACGGCGGCGCGGCGCGGCGCTTCCAAGAAGACGCCGAGGTCGGCATGGTGGGCATCAACGTACCGATTCCGGTCCCGGTCGGGTATCACTCCTTCGGTGGTTGGAAAGACTCGCTGTTTGGCGACGCCCACATGTATGGACCCGAGGGAATCCGCTTCTTCACCCGCGCCAAGGCGATCACCAGCCGCTGGCCCGACCCGGCCGAAAGCACGGTGGACCTGGGTTTCCCGCGCCTGTCGTAGGCCGATGGACGGTCCACGACTAGACCGGTCCAGCCTGCGAGGTGAACTCTTCTCCGTCGTCATCTTCGGTGTGACTGGCGTCATCGAGCAGCGAGACCGTAAAGGGCGGCTGACCCTCGAACGCAGTGATCGAACTGTTGGTCCAGTGCGGTGGCAGGTCGCCTTCGGCAGAAAGGTGGTCTTCGACCATCGCTCGACAGACCAAACCATGCGCCACCAGAATGTGACAACGGGGAGGCGACAACCCACTCCAGCTCGGCGCCAGGCGCTCGAAGGTTGCGCCCACCCGCTGCCTGAAGACCGGCCAGCTCTCACCCGCCGGAGGCTCGTAGAGAGGCGCCATGATGTCGACACCGATGTCGCTGTAGGCGCGCCCCCGAAGGTCACCGAAGTCGCGCTCCCGTAGACCCTCGTCGATCTCGACCCGCGCCCCACAACGCCGGCCGATGACCAGGGCGGTCTCGTGGGCTCGCGCCAGGTCACTGGTCAGAAGGCGCTCGATCTGCCAACCCTCGCGGCGGATGCGCTCGGCCAGGAGCTCGGCCTGGCGGCGGCCACGGGCGTTGAGTGGTGTCTCGGGCGTTTGCACGATGCGATTGGCGTTGGAGGCCGTCTCGCCGTGTCGTACCAGGAGGACGGTCACCGGCGGGTTCTCCCACCCGACCGTGGGTTCTCGATGGAGCTCATGCGCTCGAACCGTATCCGAAACGGATATCCGATCTTCTCGGGTACGATCGACGCCAGACAAAGCGGGAGCAAGAGGAGCATGTCCGAGGCAGTCCTTTCGCCTTCGGCCGAGATCGGTGCGGCCCAGGAGACCAGCGTCACCGTACCCTTCATCGGTGCCGTCGACCGCCCGCGAGTCGTGATCGTCGGGGCCGGGTTTGGCGGGCTCGAGTGCGCCCAACGGCTGCGTTCCGCACCGGCCGAAGTCGTGGTCATCGACCGCACCAACCATCACCTCTTCCAACCTCTGCTCTACCAGGTGGCAACTGCGGCCCTGTCACCAGCCGACATCGCGCGACCGATTCGCGCCATCCTCAGACGTCAGCGCAACGCGGCCGTGGTGCTTGCCGACGTCAAGCACATCGACACAGAACGGCGTGTCCTCGAACTCGACGGTGCCGACCCGATGCCCTACGACACCCTGGTCCTGGCAATCGGTGCGCGCCACTCGTACTTTGAAAACGACGACTGGGAGCGCCACGCGCCAGGGCTCAAGACCCTGGGTGATGCGCTCGCGATACGCCGCCGCATTCTGTTGTCCTTCGAACGCGCCGAGCGCGCCGCCCTCGATTCCCCAACGACGGTTCGCACCGGCAATCCGGACCTGACCTTCGTGGTGGTTGGTGCCGGACCCACCGGAGTCGAGCTTGCCGGTGCCATCGCCGAGATCGCTCACCAGACGTTACGGCGCAACTTTCGGGCGATCGATCCAACCCGCACCCGGGTCCTCCTGGTCGAGGCGGCCCAGGAGGTTCTACCGCCGTTTCCGAGCGACCTCGGCGAGAGCGCGCGGCGACAGCTCGAAGAGCTCCGGGTCGAGGTCCGCCTGGGAACGCGCGTCATCGGGGTCGATGCCGAAGGGGTCGATCTCTCTTCTGGTCAGGACTCTGAACGCGAAACCGAGCGCATCGCGTGCCGTAATGTCTTCTGGGCGGCCGGCAACGCAGTGTCTGGATTGTTGAAGGACCTCCATGCGTCCTACGACCGTCAGGGACGGGTCAAGGTTCTGCCGGATCTTTCGGTTCCGGGCCACCCCGAGATCTTCGTCATCGGCGATGCCGCCCACTGTAAGGACACCAATGGAACAGCGCTCCCCGGCGTGGCCCAGGTGGCGAAGCAGCAAGGTCGCTTCGTCGCCGAGTTGCTCGCGCGTGAGGGCTTTGCGCGCGACACCACATCGAAACGCAGCTTCAGCTATCGCGACCCCGGCACCATGGCGACGATCGGCCGGGCGCGCGCCGTGGCCTGGCTCGGCCGCTTCCGCTTCGGCGGCCTGGTTGCCTGGTTGCTGTGGAGTTTCCTCCACGTGTTCTTCCTGATCGGTTTTCGCAACCGCGTTTCGGTGATGCTCGAGTGGATCTTCTGGTACTGGAGCGGGCGGCGCGGTGCGCGACTGCTCTATCGCTCAGCCGAAGAAGAGACCTTCATCCCTCGCGCGCGCTCCCCCAAGCGCTAGGGACCGGGTCGACCCGGTCGTGGCGGCCCAGCGGCGCGAACGCCGCGACCTGGCCGTCGGCCGTTGGCCACCGCGTTCGACCACAGTGAGGTTCCACCGCTCTCGAAACCGTCGCGAAAGAGCAGGTTGCGCAAGAGGCGGGTGCCTGAGATCACCAGCAAGTTGCCGACGTCGTGGAGACTGCCGTTGTCTCCTAGCATCTCGTTGATGATCAGATCGGAACGACCGTCGCCATCGACGTCGCCCGCTGCCGCGCTGTAGGCGAGGGTGTCACCGGAGTTGCCGCCGGCGTTGTTGCCGCGCGCGCCGCGAATCTCGGCGACGAAGAGGTCGTCCGGGTCCGGAAGGTCGAAGAGCTCGACCACCGCGGGCCAGGCACCTTCCTGGCCGTAGGCAATGTGTACGACGCCGGCGTGGGTACGGCTCTGGGGGTTGCCGTGCGGTGAACTGAACATCAAGTCGCCCTGGCCGTCGCCGTCGAAATCGCCGTGCGCGGCGGTATCGGCTCCGATCGCTCCGGCGTTCGGGCCCTCGATCACCGTGAACTCCAACGAAGCGGGCGGCATGTCGAGATCGAAATCGAGCCCCTTGAGTTCGGCGGCGTCAAAGAACACATGCCCGATCCCTGCGTTTAGACCAGCCGGTCCAGCACCCGTCAGATCGCCAACGAACAAGTCCGCCTGTTGGTCGCCGTCGTAGTCGAGCCCACCCAGGATCTCCTCACCGAAGCTCACATTGCGGGTGCTCCCATCGATGACGGTCGACGAAAGAGCGTTTGCGCCGGCGACCAGCGAGAAACCGTCGACCCAGGGAGGCGCAGGGAAAGCGTCGTCCCAAACGATATAGAGCGCGCCGTCGGGCGAGCGACCCCCGGGACCGGCGTCGCCAAACCCCGAGGGTGGCGCCAGGAGACCACCGACCCGGTTGAGCGCCGCGCCTACGAGCACCTCGGCCTTGCCATTGCCGTCCAGGTCCGCCGCCTGGACGGTGGCGCCGAAGTGGTAGTCGCAGGCGGGGGAAGGAGGCCTGATCTCAGCCACCCGCCCCGCGAGACCGAAGCCCGGCGACCCGAAGTCGAGAAGGTCGTAGCGAGTACCACTGGCGAGTTCTGTACCGCCGAGGATGACCCAGGCCGTCCCCTGGTCGGCGGTCGCACTGCAGCCAACCCCGGTGTAGTGCACGACGCGGTCCGCACCGACGACCAGGTCGTTGGTGCCATCACCATCGACGTCACCGGCGCGCGCCCACATGCAGAAGCGGTCGAACTCTGCGCCGCCCGTGATCTCGGTAACGGTCAGGCTGGCCGGCGGCGAAGCGAGGTCGAGCACCGTCTCGGTCAAGGCGAAGTCACGGACGGCGGTGCCGCCGACGAGAATGGTCAGCTTGCCGGCCCCGGAACGCCCCGTGGCTGGCTCGTAGTTCTGGCTACAAATCAGCAGATCGCCAGTGCCGTCGCCGGTCACATCGTCAATCCAGATTTCGCTTCCCGCATGCTCACTCGAGTGCGCGCCAGCGATGCGCAACGTCCGCCCTGACAACACGGTGGTGTCGACCGTCCCCTCGATGGTCCCGGTCCCGTGGATCAGGTAGACCAGACCATTCTCGGAGCGACCAAGTGAGCTGTTGGTCATCGCCGATATCGCCCAGTCCGCCAGACCGTCGCCGTCTATGTCATGGCCACCGGCAACCGGTACGCCGTAGGTGCCGCCGTCTGGGTTCGAGCCCAGTGTGCGATGGATGCCTTCGTAGCTGTCGAGCAAGAGATCGATGACCAGACCGGCCTGGGCGGCAACGGGAACCGTACCGGTGGGAGCCATCAACGCGAGTAGAACGGGCGCGAGCCACCCGACAGTACATCTCAAGACATCTTCACCTCGGTGGTACACCATCGACCCTGAGCACTACAAAAAGGGCTTTGAGAGCACCTCGTCGCCGACCAGAGTGCCCACCAAAAGTATAGTTCAGCCTCGATGACATCTTCGCCGCATGAGCCGTCTGGCCCCGACTCCGATGCTCTTAGCCCTGGCTGGCAACGAGGGTTGCGCTGGCTGTTGATCGCGATGGTCTACCTGGCGGCGGCCGGAAGCACCCTCGACACCTTCATGGATCGCTGGGGGCTGGATAGCGCTTCACCGAATGCCACGTTCGTGCGCATGCTCGAGCGCAGTGCCGATCGGCCGTATGTACACCGGCTGCTGGTCCCCGTCACCGCGAAGGCCATCGCCCTCAATATGCCTTCACCGATTCGCCGTCAGTTGGAGGCACCCCGCGGCGAGCGCGGTCTGTCATTGGCAGACCGGGTGGTCGAACGTTACGGCCACGGCCACGAGGACCCTCTCCTCTACGCTTCGACCTACGCTCTGGTGGGTATCGCCTGTCTTTTTCTGCCCTGGATCTGGCGCCAGGTGCTCCACGAACCTGCCAGCGGGTTGCCGACGGGTAGCCGGTGGTTGAAAGACGCGGCACCCGTTGGCCTGGTGCTCCTCCTGCCGCTCTGCTTCGGTCGCGGAGGCTACCTGTATGACCTGCCGGCGCTCGCTCTCTTGTCACTCGCCTTTCTCTTCTTCCAGAAGGAGCGCCCGCTTTTGTTCGCGCTCTGCCTCGGCCTGGCGGTCCTCAACAAGGAGGCTGCCCTCCTCGCCCTCGCCTGGCCAGCGGCGCGCATCGCAGCAAAAGAACGACAGGAGGAACGGCAAGCGGCGCTCCGCTTCGCTTTTCCAGCCGTCGCTTCAGCCACCGCGCTGGCTACCGCGACGCTGTCCTTCTACCGTCATCACCCGGGCGGCATCGTCGAGCATCACCTCGCCGGCAACCTCGCGAGCTGGTTCGACGCCGGCACCTGGCTGCATGCGCGCGACGTCTTCGCTGCCGGCCTACCCACACCTCAGGGGTTCAACCTGCTCAACGTCGCCATGGTCGCTGGGCTCCTTGCTGCCGGCTGGAAGACCACGCGCCGCGAGACCCGCCTGGCTTTCACCTTCGCCGCTCTCTTGACGCTGCCGCTCTTTCTCGCCTTCGGCTATCGCGACGAGGTGCGGGTGTTCGACACCGCCTTGCCGCCCTTCCTGGTACTCGCCAGCCAGGCGCTACAGAACCTGTGGGGGACGGCTCGGGGTCGCACTCAGGAGGAGACCTGAGAGCCTCTGCGAGCCACCGCACGGTCAACCATCCGCCCGCAGAGTTCCGCGAATTCGATCCCCGCCACCGCCGCCGACTGCGGCAGCAGGCTGGTGACCGTCATACCTGGCAGAGTGTTGACTTCGAGGCAGAAGATCGACCCGTCACCGTCGAGGCGAAAGTCGACGCGGCTGAAGTCGCGCAGACCGAGGGTTCGATGGGCGAGGAGCGAGAGACGCTTCAGTTCCTGCGTCTGCTGGTCGGGAATCGCCGCTGGAAAGATCTCCTCGGCACGACCGGGAGTGTATTTGTCGTGGAAGTCGAAGATCTCACCCTGGGGGATGATCTCGCCCACTCCCAGTGCCTCATCCCCTAAGACCCCGACGGTCAGCTCACGTCCCGGAACGTAGCGCTCGAGAAGGACCTGACTGTCCCAGAGCATGGCGCGACCAAGGGCCTGGTCGAACTCGGCCTCGCTGTGCACCAGGGAGAGGCCCACCGTCGAACCGACCCGGCTCGGTTTGACCACCACCGGTAGACCGAGCGCCCGCACCTCCGACGCGGTCGGTACAGAACGCGTGGTCTGCAGTAACCAGGGCGCGGTCGGAACACCTGCCGCCCTGAGCAGACGTTTGCTCAGGTCTTTGTCCATCGCCACCGCGCTACCGAGATGATCGCTGCCGGTATAGAGCAATCCTTCAAGCTCGAGGAGTGCCTGGACAGCTCCACCCTCGCCCTGACGGCCATGCAGCACCAGGAAGATGACCTCCGCCAGACGCAGCTCGGGAAGACGAACGGTGGCGAGCAGGTCTTCCTGCTTCTCGAGGCGTCTGACCTCCGCTCTGCCTGGCGGCGCACTCCCCACCGCTGCACCGAGCACTTCGCCTTCGCGCTCGCCAGCGAGCGAGCCCAGACAGGTGTCGACGACAGAAACCTCGTGTCCCAGGGACCGCAGGGCGGGCGCGACCTGGCCTGCTCCGGCCAGCGCGACGCTTCGTTCAGGGGTTGAGCCACCAGTGAGCACAGCGATTCGCATCAGCTTTGGCCTCCTGTCGCGGTCGACTGCACTTTGGCAGACATCCGACGGCTGAGATAGACGACGGCCACCAAGCAGGCAGCCAGCTCAACGGCACCGGCGAGCACGAACGCCGGGCCGGCACCCAGCCGCTCGTAGATCAAGGCGCCAGCCACCGGCCCGACAGCGAAACCCGCTGAACCCGCCAGGTTGAAGCCGCCCATCGCCGCCCCGCGGGTTTCTTCATGGCTCCAATGGCCGGTCAGAGCAATCGCCGGCGGGAACATGATCGACGCCAGGATACCCAGAGCCGCCATCACCCACCACAGAGCGTAGAGACCCGAGTAGCCCACCAGGCAAAGGCCGAGCCCGTAGAGAAACGACCCGACAACGAGCGGCCGCAGCGGCCCCCAGCGATCTGTCAAGCGCCCGGTAAACGCCTGCAGAAACGCGAAGGGTAAGAGAAAGACGGCCAGATAGCGGCCGCGGACCGCCGGGTCACCGGCGCCGAGACTCTCGAGGTAGAGCGGAAACAGGACCACGAACAGGCCAACGGTGTAGCGGTCGGCGAAGTGAAAAAGGTAAGGCAGGAGCAAGCGCGGCCGCGACACCAACGCGTCGCGCACCGAAGCGAGGCGCAGCGCCGGCAGCCGCGTGCGCGGGTCACCGACGACCAGACTCATGGCGGCGAGCACCAGAAACAGTCCACTGGCCAGGAACAGTGGCGCCTCGGGACCGAAGTGAGACGTCAGGTAGGCACCGACCGGAATGCCCATCGAGATCCCGAAGATCAAGCAGGCGCCCATGATGCCCATGTTGCGGCCGCGGCCCTCTTGGGCAGGCTCGTCGACCACGATGGCCATCAAGCTCGACCAACCCATCACCGAGAACACCCCCTGAACGAAGCGCAGAAGAAGGAGCACGCCAACGCTCGACGCGAAGGCGAAGGACGCATAGAGGAGGGCGGAGACCAGGAAACCAACGATCACCAACGGGCGTCGACGACCCAGACGATCGCTCGCCACCCCCCAGACCGGAGCGAACAGCACATAGGCCACCATTTCGGTCGAAAAGAAGAGGCTGACCTGAAACAGGCTGCCACCGAGGCCGTCGACGATCAGCGCCTCGAGTCCGATCACCGGCAGGGTGAGATTGAACATCGCCACGCCCAGGAGAAGCGACGGCAGGATCACCGTCTGGAACGGCGCCCGCGCCGGAGCTCTGAGCCTCGAGGGCGGGGGGGCGGACCGGCGTGCCGGCGTTGGCATCTGGGAAGAAGACATAGGCGAAGGGGCACGATGCGGACGGCTTTCGGTCGTGCGGCCGTACTGTATCCGCGATCGATGGCGAGAAAGTGGCCGTCGCGTGCTCTCCAGGATCGTTCATCGGCGGGCCCGTGAGCGCTATCGGCGGCGCCCAACCCGCGGTAGGCTGGTCCCAAAACGGAGGCACGAGCCATGTTCTACCGCTCCATTTCGAAATCCGTCCCGGCGGGGCGCTCCCTGCGGCTGCTCGGCATGACGTTCCTTGCGCTGGCAGCAGTCCTCTTGCTGACCACCACACGCGCCGCAGCCGAGACTGAAGAGGTGCCCCTCGCACCGCGGCTGCAGGATCTGGGAACCCACACCCACCCGATCACCACGTCGGTGCCCGACGCCCAGCGCTACTTCGATCAGGGCCTGCGCCTGACCTACGCCTTCAATCACGCCGAGGCCGAACGTTCGTACCGCGAAGCCGCGCGCTTGGATCCCGAAGCGGCAATGCCCTATTGGGGAATCGCCCTGGCTCTCGGGCCGAATATCAACGACCCGATGCCCCGCGAGCGCGAGGAGCTGGCCCTCGAAGCCCTCGCCGAAGCCAAGAAGCGTCTCGACAACGAGACCAGGCTCGAACGGCGGCTCATCGAAGCGCTGGCTGAACGCTACTCCGAGAAGGACGCCTTGGAGCGTGGCGTCGACGGCCGAGCCGACCTTGACCAGGCCTGGGTCGACGCCACCGCTGCACTCAGGAAGGAGTTTCCCGAAAACGGAGACATCGCCACCCTGCACGCCGCGGCCCTCATGAACACCATGCCCTGGAAGTACTGGAAGCCTGATGGCTCACCGGCCCCTGGCACCCTGGAGGCGATCGCGGCGATCGAGAAAGTCCTCGAACGCTGGCCCGACCACCCCGGCGCCCACCACTACTACATTCACCTGGTCGAAGCGTCCGATGATCCCGACCGAGGAATCTCGAGCGCCGAGGCCCTCGGGCCCCTGATGCCGGGTGCTGGTCACCTCGTTCATATGCCCTCGCATATCTGGATTCGTACCGGCAACTACGAAAAGGCCGCTGAAGCCAACCGCCAGGCGATTCTTGCCGACCAGGACTACATCGCGCAGTGTCAGGCCCAGGGCCTCTACCCGGTGGGCTACTACCCGCACAACATTCATTTTCTGTGGGCCTCGACCACCTTCGGTGGCCACGAAAAGGAGGCGATCGCCGCCGCCGACAAGGTGGCAGAAAAGGTGCCTCTCGACATGCTCGACGAGTTTGGCTTCGCGCAGCGCTACCTGGTCACTCCCCTGTTCGCGCGCGTTCGCTTCGGGCGCTGGGACGAAATCCTGAGAACACCCCTGCCGGCAGAAAAACCCTTCGTCCGCGGGATCTGGCAGTACGCGCGAGCCTCGGCCTTCCTAGGAAAGAACGACCTGCGCGCGGCGCGCCGCGAAGTGCGAGCGCTGCGCAAGACTCTCCGTAACCGCGCACTCGATTCGGTCTCGGTGGCGTTTGAAAGCGGGCGCGACCTCCTGGAACTGGCGCGTTTGACCCTCGAAGGCGAAATCGACGCCGCACGCGGCAAGGAACGAAGGGCGCTAGCGAAACTCGAACGTGCGGTGGAGATGCAAGACCGGTTTGCCTACTCCGAGCCTCCGACCTGGCACTACCCGGTGCGTCACACGCTCGGCCAGGTGTTGCTCGACTTCGAGCGTCCGCTGGCGGCCGAAAAGGTGTTCCGCGAGGATCTCGACGAGAACCGCAACAACGGTTGGGCAATGCTCGGTCTCGCGGAAGCGCTCGACCAGCAGGATCGCTCTGACGAAGCACGAGCCGTGCGGGCGAAGCTCCAGGACGGTTTTTCCGGCGGCAACGGGCCGCGCTCAGCCTGGCGCTAACACCTATCCGTAACGTAGATCAGAGCGGCGCCCCTACGGGAACACAGCACGCGCCAGCTCCACCGCCAGACTTTCCGAAAGTGCACGACCGGCCAGGGTCGGCACGAGTTGCGACCCTCTAACCGTCAAGAGGCCATTGCGCAGTGCCTCATCGAGAACGGCGACCGCTTCTGCTGCCAGATCGACGCCGAGCCAGCTCCTGGTGATCTCGAGGTCAATGCCGGCTTTCAGTCGCAGTCCCAGCAACAGATGCTCGAGCAGGAGCGCTCCGCGGTCGGGCTCTTCGAATTCCTCGACGGCGCCGCTGCCGTCCTCGAGATGCTTCCTCCATGTCTCGAGGCTCCGCCAGTTCCACCACCGCCGGTACCCATTCCAGGAGTGCGCCGATGGACCGAGACCGAGGTACGGGGTGTGAAACCAGTACTTGGGGTTGTGTTGCGAGCGCGCCGACGGCGTGCGGGCAAAGTTCGACACCTCGTAGCCTTCGTAGCCCGCCGACTCGAGAAACTGATGGGTGAACTCGAAGCGTTCGGCGCGACCCTCCTCGGCGAGCGGCAGCAGTTGACCGCGCTCCCTGGCAGTGCCGAAGGGAGTGCCGTCGTGAAAGGTGAGCTCGTAGCAGGAGAGATGGTCGGGCGAGAAGCGAATCGCGCAGGCGAGGGTACTCGCCCACTCATCATTCGACTCCTCCGGCAGGGCGTACATCAGATCGACAGACACGGTGCTAAACCCAGCAGCCAGCGCCAACTCGACAGCCCGTTCCGCTTCGCCGCCACGATGCCGGCGCCCCAGCCTTTTGAGGGCATCATCGTCGAATGCCTGGACCCCGAGGCTGAGGAACTGGATTCCGAGCTCACGCCAGACGGCGAGTGAGGCATCGCTCACGTCTTCCGGGTTCGCTTCCAGGCCGATCCAGGGGTCACGGGTGAGGCCGAGTCGCGACACGTTGTCTAGCAGACGCTTCAGTTCATTCGCACGCAGCGCCGAGGGAGTTCCGCCACCGAGGTAGAGGGTGTCGAAGGGTACGTGCTCTGGTTCGCGTTCTGACCACGGGTCGCGGGCCTTGAAGCCACCGCCTCTCCGCCATCCCTCGACCTCTGTTTCGAGACCGGCGAGGAACACCGCATGGTCTTCCTGACGATCGCGTCGTACCGCGAAGTCGCAGTAGGGGCACACCGCGGAACAGAACGGAACATGCACATACAACCCGGGACGGCGAGACGGTGCACCTTCTAAGGAGGCAGACGCAGCCGACGAGTCGTTCAGCGTCGCCGCGTCCACCGTCGTTCGGAAGCCGCGCGCGGCTGACGGGGGGCCGCCACCTCACTTTCGCCGAGGCGCGACAACAGATACTCCTGGACCCCGCAGCGCAGGAGGTAGCAATTGTCGACCTCGAAGCCCGGCATGCTGCGCAGCAGCTCGGGCTCCTTGATGCGCGGGCTCGGCACGGTCGAGCCCGCCGGGTCTTCGTAGTCGACCTCTTCTCCATTGACAAGATAGAAGCGCCGAGGCGCCAACGGAATCTCCTCACGGTACGAGACCATGCAGAACACCCGACCGCCCGGCTTCATCAGCGCGCGCAAACGCGCGCCGAGCACCTTGCGGTCTTCCTTCTCCAGGTAGTCGAAGAGGTCCCAGACCAGAGCCAGGTCGTAGGGCGGCAGAGCGCCCGGTAGCAGGAGAGCCTCTTCGAGCTGCGAGCGAACTCCCCGATCGGCAACCGACGACCGCAAGTCGGCGATGGTGAGATTGGCGCCGAAGCGCGACAAGAAGTCGACGTTGGAACCGGTCGCACTGCCCAGGTCGAGTACCTTCAGTCCGGGGCCACGTGAAAGCAGATCCACGACCTCGGCGAGGGCACGACTGGCGTTGCGTACCTTGTCCATTGCTGGTGTATCAAACTCCTTGGCCGCGAAGCGGCATTTGGCCAGGGCGATCTGTGGCGATGACCCTCGCGACTCAAGCCGTCGCCGGTGATGCCCCGGGCCGACCCGCATTCGCAGACGGTGCAGCGACTGCGTCGACTTTTTCCTTGGCCTTCTTCTGCGGTGCCTTCTGCGCGGTCTTCGCTTCGACGGGGCTCATGTCCACCGCTCCTTCGAAGCGCGCTCCATCGTCGAGCGCAACTCTCGGTGCTTGCAGTTCGCCGGCGACACGACCGGTGCGACGGATCGCCAGCCCGTCAGTGGCACGCACGTTGCCATCGACCTGACCTTCGATCACCACAGTGCGCGCCTTGATGTCGCCCTCGACATGACCCGACGCGGCCACCGTAACGTCGTATTCGACGAGCTCGATCAAGCCTTTGATCCGACCTTCGACGATCAGATCTTCGGCACCGCGGACCTCGCCTTCGAGGGTCGTCGAGGCGCCGACTCGTGACGGAGAACCGCCGCGCGAACCTGCTCCACCGATGGACCCGGTGGCACTTTCATTTCCATCTTTCTTGAACATTGGACTGGACCTCCCTTGGGCGTCAGGATGAACGTTTCACCGCGCTGGCGGTGACGGGGCAGAAAGAGATTTATAACAACAAGACTATGATCCCGGCACGCAGCCGCGTAACGTCAACGCTGGTGGGCGCTTGCGGCTCGATCAGCCGAATCGTTCGAGTCTATAGCCGTTTTGTGCGCCGATGCCGCTCATCGTCGAAAAAGACGGATTTCTCCGGATTTCGCCGCTCCGAGAGGCAACCGCACACCACGACTCTGGCCGGCGCCTGGCAATCCGCAGCCAGTCGTCAGTCGTCAGAGCGCAGAACGGCGACGAAGGCCTCCTGCGGAATCTCGATCGAGCCCACCATCTTCATGCGCTTCTTGCCTTCTTTCTGCTTCTCGAGCAGTTTACGCTTGCGGGTGATATCGCCGCCGTAGCACTTGGCGGTGACATCCTTTCGGAAGGCTCCGATGGTCTCGCGCGCGATGATCGTGCCGCCGATGGCGCCTTGAATGGCGATCTTGAACTGCTGGCGAGGAATCGTCTCTTTGAGCTTCTCGCAGTAGCGCAGCGCTCGCGGACGCGCCTTCTCCCGGTGCACCAGCTGGGAGAGCGCATCGACCTTGTCGCCATTGACCAGTATGTCGACCTTGGCGATATCGGTGCGCCGGTAGTCGAGCAGCTCGTAGTCGAACGAACCATAGCCTTGAGTCACCGTCTTCAAACGATCGTAGAAGTCGAACATCACCTCGGCGAGCGGCAGTTCCGCAGTGAGCTCGACGCGGCCAACCGACAGGTAGTTGAAACTGACGTTCTCACCTCGCCGGTCGTGGCAGAGCTCCATGATGACGCCGATGTAACGCTCGGGAATCATGATCGACGCTTCGATGAACGGCTCCTCGACCCACTCGATCTGGGATGGGTCGGGGTAGTGCGACGGATTGTCGACCTCCTGAACGTCCCCGCCTTCGAGCTTCACGCGGTATTGAACCGAAGGTGCCGACAGGACCAACGACAGGCCGTGCTCGCGCTCGAGCCGCTCTTGCACGACATCGAGGTGCAGGAGACCGAGGAAACCGCAGCGATACCCGAAGCCGAGAGCACTCGAGCTGTCCTTTTCATAGGTCAACGACGCATCGTTCAGAGCCAACTTGTCGAGCGCCGCGCTCAGGTCTTCGTACTCATCGGTCGAGATCGGATACATCGACGAGAACACCACCGACTTGGCCTCGCGGTACCCCGGAATCGGTTCGGCAGCCGGGTTGGCCTGGGTAGTGACCGTGTCGCCAACTTCTATCTCGGAGATGTTCTTGATGCCCGAGATCACGTAGCCGACGTCGCCGGCGATCAACTGCTTCCTGGGTGAGCGCTCGAGGGTGAGAATGCCAAGTTCCTCGACGTCGTGGTCGCTGCCGGTGTGCATGAGCCGAATCGCCGAACCGGATCGGAGAGTCCCCTCTTTGATCCGCACCAGCATGACGACCCCGCGATAGGTGTCGTACTGGGCGTCGAACACCAACGCCTTGAGCGGAGCCTCGGGATCACCCACGGGAGCGGGAAGGCCGTTTACCACCGCTTCGAGAACGTCCTCGATCCCCTCGCCCTTCTTGGCAGAGCACAGCACCGCATCTTCGCGCGCCAGACCGAGGTCTTCTTCGATCTCCTCGAGTACGCGCTCGGGCTCCGCCGCTGGCAGATCGATCTTGTTGAGGACCGGCACCAGCTCGAGGTCGTATTCGAGCGCCAGGTAGAGGTTCGCCAGCGTCTGTGCCTCGACCCCTTGCGCCGCATCGACGACCAGAAGGGCACCTTCACACGACATCAGGGAACGTCGCACTTCGTGCGAGAAGTCGACGTGGCCAGGAGTGTCGATGAGGTTCAGCTCGTAGACCTCACCGTCGCGCGCCTTGTACTCGAGCGTGATGGTGTTGCTCTTGATGGTGATCCCGCGCTCGCGCTCGATGTCCATCGAGTCGAGGATCTGGTCACGAAACTGGCGCTCGTCGACACCGCCGCAATGCTGAATCAGGCGGTCGGCAAGCGTCGACTTGCCATGGTCGATATGGGCGATGATGCAGAAGTTGCGGACTTTGCGCACGGAGTTCCTGTAGGCCTGGCGGCCTCGACCGGCCCGCGGCGGCGCGATGGTTCCCATCTCACCTCCGACGGCGACGCGGTTTGTGAACGAGTTCCTGGAGAGAATCCTGGGAAAGGGCCCTGGAAGCGGGGTCAGACAAAGCGGGGCCCCGTCGCAGTGGTGCGCCGAAGCCCCCCGAGGTTGACGGAGCATATCAACGCGAAGCTCCTCGGGATCCGATAGGGCCGCCCTTGATACCGTCGCCAACAGCGGCCGGCAGAGCCTGCGCAGCATCCCGGAGGAGTCAAGCGTGTCAGAGAAAAGGATTTTCACTCTCGGTGTTCCGATGGACCTCGGCCAGTCGCGGCGTGGGGTCGACATGGGGCCGTACGCGGTGCGCTACGCCGGTCTCAACCGTGGGTTGCGCGCCCTTGGCCATCGCGTTTTCGACCGCGGCAATGTCGACATTCCAGAGCGTGACACGCTTGAGCCAGGGGGTGGGATGGACTACCTGCCCGAGGTCGCCCTCGCCTGTCAGTCGATCTACGAAACTGCCGCTGAGCTGGCCGAAGGGGGTGGCATTCCCCTCTTCCTCGGCGGCGACCATTCGATCGCCCTGGCAACCGTCGGGGGTGTCAGCCACAGCCGAGACGTTGGTTTGCTTTGGGTCGACGCCCATGGTGACTTCAACACCCCCGAGACCTCGCCATCGGGAAACATCCATGGCATGCCCCTGGCGGCGCTCCTGGGTCGCGGCGCTCCCGAGCTCGTCGACCTCGGCCGCAAGGGGGCCAAGCTCGACGCCTCACAGGTGGTGTTGATCGGCATTCGCGATCTCGACGCTCTCGAGCGCGTCGCCCTCCGCGAATCGGGCGCCACCGTCTACACGATGCACGACATCGATGAGCTCGGCATGGCAACCGTTGCCGCGCAGGCGCTCGACCAGCTGACGAAGTTCGAGTCGCTCCACGTGAGCCTCGACATGGACAGCATCGACCCCAACCAGGCACCGGGCGTCGGGACGCCTGTACCGGGGGGCATCACCCGGCGTGAGGCGCACCTGTTGATGGAGATCATTGCCGAGCGCGCCAACGTCGGCTCGGTCGACGTGGTCGAGGTCAACCCGATTCTCGATCACAAGAACGAAACCTCGGTTCTCGCCTGTGGCCTGGTGGCGTCGCTGTTTGGTAAACGGATCTTCTAGTGACCCGTGGTTTTCGGCCTTTTGTGATGTGCACCTTTCTTTGAAGGCGGTGCTTGGGGGGTGGCGATTTCGGGTAGGCGGAGCGTCGTTTACCACGGGTCACTAGAAGGTCACTTTTGCGGCGATCGCGGTAGGAGCGCCGGTTGCCCGGCGCCCCCCGCACAGATCCCAGCGTGCACTGCTAATGCACTGGGCTCCTGCCTCAGGTATTGACGACAAGTCGCTCATCAGGCCAGGGATGTTGGACTCGGGCTTTGGGTAGGTAGTGGGCCACCAGGGCCCACATCCGTTTCCAGGACGTGCGGTCTTTGTCACTGCGTCGGCGCAGAGCGCGCATCCAGTGCCGAATGACCTCCTGTCGAAAGGCGTTCAACGCCGCTGAGTTGCCGGGTACGCCGTAGTAGGCATTGAAGCCTCGCACCACGGATCCCAGCCAGAGACCTTGCTCTGGTAGCGGCGAGTGTCGGTGTCCCAGAAGGGCCGTACCGACAGCCTTCAGTGTCCTGCGGATTCGGTGGCGGCTCGTGATGCGCTTCAGCAAGAACCTCCCTCGACTAGACTGCGCACAGCAGTGCGTAAAGCCTAGAAACTCGAAGGTCTCCGGCCGCCCGAGACCTCGCGCGCGTCGGTTGTAGGCCGCAAAGCGGCCAAACTCCAGCAGGCGCGTCTTCTCGGGTTGGATCTCCAACGAGAAGTCACGGAGTCGCAGGTTCAGTTCCTCGAGGAATCGTTCTGCCTCCTCCTGCCTCTCAAATCCAACGATGAAGTCATCCGCGTAGCGCACGAAGATCATGTCCCCAAGCGCGTTGCGTTTCCTCCACTGCTGGACCCAGAGATCGAGCACGTAGTGCAGGTACACGTTCCCGAGGAGAGGCGAAATCGTCGCCCCCTGAGGAGTCCCCCGCGTGCTCGCGTGCCACTTACCGTCTTCCATCACTCCGGACCTCAGCCATTTCTGGATGAGGCGAAGGATCCTACGGTCTCCGATACGGTGCTCGAGAAACTTCACCAGCCACTCGTGGTCCAGGGCATCGAAGAACCCACGAATGTCTGCGTCGAGCACCCAGTTCACCTTCCGCTTTGTGATTCCAACGAATAGCGCATCCAAAGCATCGTGCTGGCTGCGGCCTCGCCTGAATCCGTATGAGTACCCGAGAAAGTCTTCCTCGTAGATCGCATCCAACACCGAGACGACGGCGCGCTGAAGGATCTTGTCCTCCAACGTGGCGATGCCAAGCGGTCGGAACCGCCCATCCGATTTCTCGATGTAGACGCGACGAGTCGCACTCGCCCGGTAGCTCCCACGGTGGACACGAGAGTGCAGGTCCTCGAGATTGCTCAGCAAAGATTCTGCGTACTCGCTCCATGACACTCCGTCCACTCCTGCCGCTGCGTCTCGGTGCAACACGTCAAATGCGCTCCGGAGTCGCTCGACCGTGATGTGGTGAAGAAGCGCTGTGAACTTCACTTCCTTGCCCCTGCGGGCGGCTTCTCGTACACGGCCCAGCGCATTGCTCGCACTCTCCATCCGGCTCTGTGTCCGGGGTGCGTTTTGCTTGCCCGTGTTCCCCTTGGCCAGGCCCCTTCCCTCCACCGCCTCCGCCGCTGGTCTCCCACCGTTGTTCGACGACTTCGCAGGTACTACGGGCCTGTCTGACTTCCGCCATCCGTGCGTCATCGGCTTACGGCCTCTAGCCTTCCCGATGCGGACCAGATACCCAACTGGCCAGATCGCGGATCTCCCGGTTCTCGCGCATGGAGATTCCACACATGCACAGGGTCTACGACCGCGGGGAGTCGCCGCAGAGCTCGCGATAGCGCGCTACGGAGTCTCGCCTTCCGCTTCGCTTGACAGCGTCGGCACTCCCAAATTCTTATTTCGCGGCTCAATACCCGGCCTGTGTGTGCCCCTGTCAACGCTTCACCGCACCCTCGCGGGAGCCGGCGCATGACTCGGGGACCCTCTGGGTCGCTACCCCTTCGAGGGTGGGACTCTCTCATTCCTTTCTCCATGCCGGTTTATCCCGGCGTATCCAAGCGGTCCGATGGGAGGGCCGGCTTCACCAGGCGGCCGCCCTGCAGGTGCGACCGTGGACTGCGATCGACCGTCGCGCGCCGCGGATTCGTGGCTTCGTTGGAGCGGTGGATCTTAGGGACTCCGAGGGAAGCAGTCCGACTGAGGGCCGGCTTCGCTGGGCGCTAAACCCTGCAGGTGCGGCTGTGGACTGCGATCGACCGTCGCGCGCCGCGGATTCGGGCCCCCGTTGGAGCGGTGGATCTCAGGGACTCCGAGGGAAGCAGTCCGACTGAGGGCCGGCTTCGCTGGGCGCTAAACCCTGCAGGTGCGGCTGTGGACTGCGATCGACCGTCGCGCGCCGCGGATTCGGGCCCCCGTTGGAGCGGTTGATCTCAGGGACTCCGAGGGAAGCAGTCCGACTGAGGGCCGGCTTCGCTGGGCGCTAAACCCTGCGGGTGCGGCTGTGGACTGCGATCGACCGTCGCGCGCCGCGGATTCGGGTCCCCGTTGGAGCGGTGGATCTCAGGGACTCCGAGGGAAGCAGTCCGACTGAGGGCCGGCTTCGCTGGGCGCTAAACCCTGCAGGTGCGACTGTGGACTGCGATCGACCGTCGCGCGCCGCGGATTCGGGTCCCCGTTGGAGCGGTGATCTTAGGGACTCCGCTGGATCCGGCCTCTAGGGGCCCGGGCCACTTGTCATCCAACCTTTCGCCGCAAGCGCTCGGCCGCCGCCACCGGTCATGGCTCCGATCAGACTGCGGCTCGTTGATCCACCGCCCCTGGGACCTGGTCGTCAGACGCCGCCCATCTTGCAGACGATCTTCCATTCTCTCGGGGTCACGCGCTGTACAGATAGGCGCTGGCCTTTGCGCAGGAGGGCCATGCCTTCTAGATCGTCACGCTCTCGCAGCTCGGCTAGCGACACGAATCTGGGGAAGGTGCGCACATATTCCAGGTCGACCAGGAACCAGCGCGGCTTCTCCTTCGTCGCTTTGGGATCGAAGTACTTGCTCTTCTCGTCGAACTGGGTCGGGTCGGGATAGGACTCTTTTGAAACCTTGGCTAGACCCGCGACTCCGGGCGGCTTGGCGTTCGAGTGGTAGTACAGAACTCCATCGCCTAGCTTCATTTCGTCACGCATCAGGTTGCGGGCCTGGTAGTTGCGCACGCCGTCCCAGTAGGTGGTGTTATCACGCTCGAGATCGTCGATCGAGTAGACGTCGGGCTCACTCTTCATCAACCAGTACTGGGCCATGAGGGCACCCTCCTCGGTGCATTCGATGTTGGTTTCAAGAGGGAGCGCACAGGCTATCGCGTGAACACGGCGGCGTGACATCTCTCGGACTGGCCCTCGCCACAGTAGGGCCACATCGCTCTGCTAGTTTCGCTCCATGGTCAGAAGGATTCTTCTCGCTCTCGGCCTCGGCAGTCTCGTCGGACTGCTGGTTGGCTGCCAGCCGTCGACCATCGTCGAATCGCCGTCGCCCGACGGCAGGTCGATCGCCTTGATCAAGAGTCATTTCGCCTTTGACGGGCCCAGCCACAGCCTGTGGCTGGCCGGGGCCGCGGGCGAGGTTCTCCTCGAACGTCTCGGTGAAGACACGCATTGGGCGAGCGACGTCGCGTGGTCACAAGATAGCGAGCTGGTTGGTTTCCTGGTTCGCGATGACCAGGTGTTGGTCTACGACCGCGACCGTGGCCGGCTGGTCGCAGACATCGAGGTGCCTGACCACACCACATCACTTCGTTCCCTGGTTGTCGAAGACGGCGCGGTGAAGGTTCGCTTCGAGGGTTGTGAGGCTGGACCCAACGGCTCGACGGACTGTGAGGCGCTCGCGAGGCGGTGAGCGCCCTGGGTCACCACCTGAACCACTGGAGGCGAGTCAGCTGGTTTCCGATTCTGCTGGTCCTGTTCGTTCTCGGTTGCCGAGCCGAACAGCCAGCCAGGCCATCCGCAGGCGTCGCGACCTGCCCGCAGTCGTTACCCCTTCTGGTCTCGGAGGATGACCTGAGCCCTGCTCAGGTCTCTGTTGAACGCCTGGCCGCCTGGACCAAAGCGCTCTCGGCCTCGGAACTCTCCGGACGCAGCAACTATCGCGCCGAAGAGAGCGCGCGTGTCGCTCGATCGATCCGGGACGCCTTTCTTGAAACCGGCGTCGAACCGCCACCTGGCAACAGAGGCTACTGCCAGGGCATCGACTTCGAACCCGTCCTCTACAACGTCATCGGGCATGTCGGGCGATCGTCGCGCCCTGGGCGCCCGGAGAAGCCTGTGGTGGTGCTGGCTGCACACTACGACGGCCAGGGCACCACGCCGGCGGGAAAGCTCCTACCAGGGGCCGACGACAATGCCTCCGGCGTGGCCGCTCTGCTCGAGGTTGGCCGGTTGCTGTCCGAGCGCGAGCTGGCGGTTGAAGTGGTGTTGCTGGCCACTGCCGGAGAGGAGATCGGGCGGCTCGGTGCGCTGCGCTATGCCAACGCCCCGACGGTTGATCCCGCGCGCATCGAAGCGGTCTTCGCCCTCGACATGGTCGGGCGGACCACGCTGGGCGTTGGCTCGGGTCTCGGGTACCGGCTCGCGAGTCCCGGAGAGGGCGACCCGGAGGCGCAGGCGAAATGGCAGGCGACTCTAGAGCGACGCGGCCTGCCCGCCGTCGACCTGGCGGCGGCAGAGAACCCCACGGCGGCAGATGCAGAAGCCGAACACACCGGGGACCCACGCGAGCCCGAACCTGCCAGCGAAGCCGCGGCCCTGGCGAAGCAGATGGCCGGCGCCGTGTCAGACGCCGATGCCTTCGCGGCCATCGCTCCCAGCATCCTGATCACCACCGGCCTTCACCGCGACTGGCATCAGACGAGCGACAGTTGGGAGAAGGTCGACCCGCACCGCACTGCCGAGGTCGTGCGCGCGATGGTCGACATGATCACCAACTGGTGATCTGGCTTCCTACTCTCGCCTCTGGGCTACTGGGCCTCGACGCGAATCCCGCCCGAGCCAGTGTCGAGGTGCACTCGAGCGTCGCCGCTACCGACGATCACCCGCGCGAAGTCGCGGCTGCTTTTCACGATACGCGCGTCAGGCGCGTCGATATGAATACCGCCGCTGCCGGTATCGGCTTCGATCTGAGCCGAGGCATCGGACGGTAAGAGGAGCGTAATCGAGCCGGAGCCGGTATCGATCGTGAAGTCGCCGTCGCCCATTTCGGTGAGCGTCAGCTCGACGCCGCCACTGCCGGTGTCGATGGTGGCGCTCTCGGTGCTGACGTCGCGCGCCCGGACGCCGCCTGAACCGGTGTCGATCTCGAGCTCTCGAGTGCGGATCCCTGAGACCGACACCCGACCGCTGCCAGTGTCGACCTGCACATGCTGCCCGTCGACCGAGACCGCGGTGACCTGGCCACTGCCGGTGTCGATCTCGAGCTCGCCGACGATCTCCGCCACCTCGACTTCGCCCGAACCGGTATCGATCATCACCCGCCCTTCGATGTCCTCCGCTCGCACGACTCCAGCATGGGAGTCGAGCGTTATGTCACCGTCGACGTTGGCCGCCATGATGTCGCCGACACCGTGTAGCACCACGAGCTCGGCGCCGCGCGGCACTTCGACCCGCACATCGGCCCACAGGTGCTTGCCACCCCCGTGTTTGGAGACCTTGATGCGCCCGCTACCGAACACAGCGTCCATGAGCTCGGCAACAAGCCCCTTTTCCCGACGCTCCCAGTGTCGGAGTTCGAGGGTGGCGTTGCCCGCCGGGTAGACGTACCGACGGGTGTCCTTGGGAAAGACGATGCCCAGGATGCCGCGCCGCTCATCGACCTCATAGTCGATCGCACCATCTCGGTAGTCCTTCCCACCAGGAGTCACGGTCACGACGAACTCCGAGCCCGAACCGCCGGTGACGTTGATCTCGCCGATCAAGTTGCCGATCACCAGTCGGTCGCTACCGAAGCGGAACTCCTCAGCCGCGGCCGGGCCGGCGGTCAACGCCAGGGCAACAACCAGAAAGAGAGAGGCGGTAAAGACGCGCGCGAGTGGAATGCCAGGAAACAGTGTGCTGCGGTTCATCTGAGGTCAGCTCCCAGTGGGTGTTTGGTCTCGTTGGATCTATAGAGACGCCAGCGCCGCGGGTTTGTTTCACTACCCCGGCGACTCGACGGCCCGCGGCAGGTCAGAAGCCCGGCCCGAGGGCCGTCTTGGACGCCGCGCCTTCCTCCTCGTAGACGAACCGCGGTACCAGATAGCCCGGCACCGTCGCCCGCAGGCGAGCCTCGAGAGCCCGCGCCTCCTGCCTCGGGACCTCGAAGTGGGCGGCTCCCTGAACCCGGTCGAGGAGGTGGAGGTAGTAGGGCTGCACCCCGACCTCGAGCAGGCGTTCCGACAACCTTTTCTGGGTCTCCACCTCGTCATTGATCCCGCGCAGGAGGACCGCCTGATTGAGCAGAGTGATCCCGCGCGCGCGCAACGGCTCGAGCGCCCGCGCCACCCTGGGGCTGAGCTCGTGGGGATGGTTGGCGTGCAGGACCACCACGACCTGGAGCGGCGTACGGTCGACCCACTCGAGAAGCGCTTCGTCGACCCGCTCGGGGAGAACCACCGGGGTTCGGGTGTGGATCCGCAAGGTCTCGAGATGAGGAATGCGACCGAGCTTCTCGACCAGAGGCGCGAGCAGCTCATCGGGCACCGTCAACGGGTCACCTCCACTCAGAATCACCTCACGCACGGACGGTGTCTCGGCGAGCGCTTCGAGCGCAGGCTCAGGATCAACGGCAAGACGGTGGTCGGCATAGGGAAAATGACGACGAAAACAGTAGCGACAGTGAACCGCGCAGGCGCCGGTCACCACCAGGAGCGCCCTGCCCGGGTACTTCCTCAGCACCCCGGGAGTCCCGTCGTGGGCGCCAGCGAGCTCACCCACCGGGTCGATGGTGAAACCAGCCACCGCCAACGTCTCCTCCTGGCGTGGCAACACCTGAAGCAGCAGCGGATCGTTCCGATCGCCCCCACGCATCTGGGCGACAAAGCCCCAGGGCACCCGCAGCGGGAAGCCATGCGAAGCAGCTGTGTCTTCCGGCAACGCCTCGAGACCGAGGGCGGTCAGCAGTTCACGCGGATTCTTGATCGCGCGTGCCAGCTCTTTCTGCCACTGACCGCGGGGCCACGAGGGCTCGGCACGGAAATCGTCACGCAGCGGGCTCGGGCGACGAACTCGAGGCGGTTTGACGGCCTCGGGGGGCCGCAGAGCCTTCTCGATGGCAGCTTCGAGAGCCGCGTCATCTTCGAAAGCCGGCGACGGCTCAGATGGCCTGTGGTTGGGAGCGGTTGACATGACTGGGTCTCGGGCGGCAGTGTACCGGCTCATCGTCTGGAACCCACTACCCTCCGCAGGGACTCCACCATGGCTACCTACAACCACAATCAGTTTCGCGTCGGCCTCAAGGTCCTGATCGACAACGATCCGTGTGTCGTCACCGACTGCGACTTCATCAAGCCCGGCAAGGGTCAGGCCTTCACGCGCATCAAGTACAAGAACCTGCTCACCGGCCGGGTGCTCGAGCGCACCTTCAAGTCAGGCGAGACGGTCGAAGGCGCCGACGTCGTCGATACCGACATGCAGTTCCTCTACGGTGACGGTGAGACCTGGAACTTCATGAACCCGGAGTCCTATGAGCAGGTCGAAGCCAACGCCGAGACCGTGGGCGACGCTGCCCAGTGGATCAAGGAGCAGGACATCTGCCAGGTCACCCTGTGGCGCGGCAACCCGATTCTGGTCACCGCCCCGAACTTCGTCGAGCTCGAGATCACCCAGGCCGACCCGGGCGTCAAGGGCGATACCGCGAGCGGTGGCACCAAGCCCGCTACCCTCGAAACCGGCGCGGTCGTCAAGGTCCCGCTGTTCGTCGAGCAGGGTGAGCGCATCAAGGTCGACACCCGAAACGGCGAGTACGTCTCACGCGCCAAGTAGGCGACGAGCGACTCCTCTGCCACCGGCAACGTGACCGCCTCACCAGACGCAGCTGACGGGTGCGACTGGCGGCCGAGCGCCAGCCTCCTGACCCTCAGGCAGAGAGCCGAGGTCCGCACCTTCGTACGCTCCTTCTTCGAGGACCGCGGCGTGCTCGAAGTCGAAACGCCGGCGCTCGGCCTGTGCGGCGGTACCGACCCCGATATCGAACCGCTCTGTACGGCGTTTCGTGGCCCGGGGTACGACCCGGCAGAGGAGCTCTTCCTGCAGACCTCGCCCGAGTTCGCTCATAAGCGCCTCCTGGCGGCCGGCTCAGGCCCGGTCTACGAACTCGCCCGCGTGTTCAGGAACGGCGAGCGCGGGGCACGCCACAGCCCAGAGTTCACCCTGCTCGAGTGGTACCGACCGGGCTACTCTCCTTCTGACTTGATGCGCGAGGTCGAAGAGCTGGTCGCCGGGGTCCTGGCGCTCGAGAGTTCACGCTTCGACCTGGCCGGGCCATCGGTCACCTTGACCTGGGCCGAGATCTTCGGGGAGTGTGTGGGGCTCGATCCTCATCGCGCCACGACCGCTGAGCTGGTGCGAGCGGCCGAGGAAACGGCCTCGACGACCCTCGACGAGAAGACGGCAGGTCGCCGGACAGCTCTCCACCTGCTTTTGACCCACGTCGTCGAGCCGTCGTTTCCAAGACAGCGCATGGTGTTCTTGACCGACTATCCGGAATCCGAGAAGGCCCTTGCCCGTCTGCGCCTGGAACCCGACGGCATCGCGGTCGCCGAGCGCTTCGAGCTCTACCTCGGCGGCCTCGAACTCGCCAACGGTTTCAACGAGCTGACCGACAGCTCAGAACAGCGCGCACGCTTCGAAGAAGACACCGCGACACGGCAAGCAGCAGGTCTCGCGACTCCGCCGATTGACGAGCGCCTGCTGGCGGCCCTCGACGCCGGAATGCCAGCAACGTCGGGTGTCGCTCTGGGGTTCGACCGGCTGGTCATGTTGGCCACCGGCAGAAGCCGCATCGAGGAGGTCCTGGCCTTCACTACCCCGTAGAAACTACGAGGGCTGAGCCACCGGCGCCAGAGACGGCCCCACCGTTCAAACCGTCCTGGTGTCAAACCGTCTCGGTGCTCTAAGTGGCGCCGTTTGCTCTGGACCGGGCTTCGTCGACCAGGCGTGCGCCTGGGAAGAGCTCAGCCAGAAGCACTGTTGCGTAGCTACCACGTTCGAGGGTGAAGTCGAGGGTCAGAAGAGTCGGCGCCCTTTCGGAAGACTCTCCTTCGGTTTCACCTTCCGTCGCGTGAACCGACACATCGCGCACCCGAGCGCGCACCGGCCGCCGCGTTCCCGGCAGGCGGACTCCGCGCGGCAACCGCTTACGGTCGAGCTCAGGAAGGCCGAACTCTGCCATCGCCTGCTCTTCCTCCTTTGCGGCGTCGCCTCGTGGCCGACGCATCTTGACGCCCAACATCGGTCCGGTGGCCGAGACGAGGAACGCTGCCGCCTCTTCTGACAGGTCTTCATCGATGGCCACGGTGCGCACTCCTCCGCTGCGGTGTTCGTAGACCAGATCACCGCGGCGCACTCGATCGATCGGCACTCCTGCGGCCCTGCGAATCTCGAGCACTCTGTTGAACACCGCCGCTTGCAGGGCGTTGAGGAGAAAACTCCGCCGGCGACGATCGTCGACCCGCACCGCGCCACGCAAGAGCCCGAGCGCGCGGCTCGGGTTGTCGCCGCGGGTGCCGAAACGCTGGACGCCGAAGCGGTTCTCGAAGCCACGGCGTTCGAGCTCCCGAGCTCTCGTGCTGGTGCGCGCGAGAACGCTGTCGACACTTTCCTTCGTCTCGTTCTCTTGGGTGAGCTCGACGTCGATACCGAAACGGTTTCCACAGAGGTCGCCGGGGCGAAGAGCCTGGAAGTGGCGCCCGACCTCGAGCAGAGTGACATCGGGCACATCGAAAGCCGCTAGCCGACGTTCGACATCTGGACCACCGGGGAGAGAGAACCACTGGCGAGCCAGCGAGACTCGGTCTTTGCGTCCTGCCCACGACACCTCGCCCGGCGAGACCCCCGCCGCGCGAGCGAGGTCCTTCGCCACGTCGTTGGTGTTGCAATTACGTTTCTCGACCCGGACCCACAGGAAAGATCCTTCTCCCGACGGCGGTCGCTCCGGTAGTTCCTCGACCCGAAAGCTCTCTGGCCGGTTCCGAAACGAGACCCGAGCGATTCCTCTGCCCACTCTGTCTCCAGCGTCAGCGCTGTTGCGGGCCGGCGGGTCTGGCATCATCTGCTTCGCCATGAAGCAATTCCATCACGCCCACTGCCGAACAGTCCGCACCGAGAGCCCATCCCACCCATGAAGTTCTCCGGTAACCCACCCTTTGACCTCGACGAGCTCTACGGGCTCTTCGGCGATCGCGCACCTGAAGGTCACGAAGTGCCGGCCGAAGAAATGCCGGCTTCTGCGCGCCGGCTCCTCGCGCACCACGACCACATGACGGTCACCCTCGAGCGTCATCACGGTGGCCCGGTGGAACTCGACCCACTCGATGTCGTCGAAGAAGGCATGCTGTACGCGCGACGCATCCTGTTGCGGCGTCCCAGCGATCGGGTGGTGATGTTCGGAGTGATGCGGTTCGACCTCTCGAGTATCGAAGCTTCGCTCTGCGAGCGCATTCGAAGCGGCACCACGCCGCTCGGGCGCCTGCTGATCGACGACGGGCGTCTGCGCAGGATCGACACCCACACGCTGGTAACCATCGAAGTCGATCGCCAGCACCGGGACTGGATGAAGCTTCGTGCTGATGACGGTCCGCTTCCGAATCGAGCCTGGGGACGCCTGGCGACCCTATCGGTGGACGGCTCGCCTGCCGTCTCGTTGCTCGAAGTGGTCCCAGAAGACGCCTACTACGAAGCGACCTGAGCCTCGCAGAACCCCTCGCCGGCGCTCAGCTGCGGCGTTCGAGCTCGGCGACCAGCTCGTCGCCCACCACCGCCCGGCGCCAGCCGCGAAGTTCCTCGGGCAGCCACTCGTCCTCGCCGGCGCGTGATCGCGCGATGAGTTCGGAAAGCAGGCGGCGCTGGGCGAGAAACGAAGCCGGAAGGTCATGCTCCTCGGCGGCTTTCTCGACGATCTTCTTGAGCGCCTCGATGGTGCCCTTGGCCTGGCCCGAGGCGAGACCCCTCGGAGTGCGCTTCTCGAGCGGATCCTTCATGCCCTGTGCGACCGCATCGAGAATCGCCCTGCCGCCGCGCGCGCGCTCGCTGCGACGCAGACCGCGCACCTCCTTGAGCGCCGCCAGATTGGTCGGTCGAGCACGGGCGAGATGGATGAGCACTTCGTCAGAGGCCACGAAGTGACGCGGTAGGTCGCGGTGGCGTGCCACCTCTTCGCGCCAGTCCGAGAGCCGACGCAGCACAGTGCACTGACGGGCCGTCAGGCGGCCCTTCTTGAGGCGTTCGAAACCCCAGGCGGGATCGAGTCGCGCTTCGGCGGTGCGACTTTGACGCTCGAACTCTTCGCGAGCCCAGGCAGTCCTACCCAGAACGTCGAGCCGTTCGGCCAGGTACTCATAGATTGGCAACAGGTAGGCGACATCGAGCCCGGCGTACTCCATTTGCGATTTCCTGAGCGGCCGAGAGAGCCAGTTCGAACGCGTTTCCCCTTTCGGGATGGCGATCCCGAAGACCTCCTTGACCAGCGCCTGATAGCCGAGCGAGTAACCGAGCCCGACCAGCGCCGCCGCAATCTGGGTGTCGAAAACGGGTCCCGGGAAGACCTCGAGGCGGTTGTGCAACACCTCGAGATCTTCACTCGCTGAGTGCAGAACCTTGACCGTTCCCGGGTCGGTCATCACCTCACCGAACGGCCGCCAATCGTCGATCTCGAGAACATCGATCAACCAGCAATCTTGTTCGTCGCCCACTTGCAGCAACCCGAGACGGGCAAAGAAGGTGCGAGTGCGCACGAACTCGGTGTCGAGTCCTATCGCCGCACTGGTACGCCAGCGTTCGCAAAGCGCGCTGCACTGCGCGTTTTCTGCCACCAACCGTGGCTTCGGCGGCGGCGGGAGTGGCGGGATGGAAGGACCACTCACAGGAGGAGGTTTCGCAAGGGAGGATGGAGCGCCAGAGAGAGATGGAGGGCACGAATCTTTGGAACCCGAGGTTCTGGTGCCGGGGTCGATCACCGACAAGGCCGCCACCGGTCCCGATTCGAAGGTGTCCCGGCGAGCGGCCAGGGTCACCGGGAGGCACTTCGCATCGTACAATAGGCGCTGCCCCCGACAGAAAACTCGAGTCCCTTGAGAGAAGCTCCGATGCGCAGGCGATCTGCGCCTCGACCGAGCTTGCCGAGAACCCATGAAGCCCCCTATCCCACTCGTCATCCTCGGTGGTTCCGACACCGCCCCAGGACCGCGGCCGGCCTCGCCGGAGACCTCTGGGGAGGCCACCGGCCCGCGCCCCCTGACCGGTTGCAAGGGCGTCGACGTGCGGATCAACGGCCGCTGCCTGGCCGATCTGTTGATCGAACGGCTGCGCGGTCTCGGCGCCTTCGACCCAATCTGCGTCGCCGGCCCAGCCGCTGCCTATCGCGTCCTCGAGCAGCCGGTGACCCTCATCGATACCGATGCCGGCTTTGGCAAGAACATCGAGGCCGGCATCACCTGGGTGCAAGAGGAGTTTGGCAGTCGGCCGATGGCGATCGCCACCTGCGACATCGTTCCCGACGCCGCCGAACTCGAGGCAGTGTGGCAGGACTGGCTCGACAGCCAGCCCACCGACTTGTGGTTTCCGATCATCGAGGCGCCCCACGATCGAGACGAGCTCGGCGCTTCGGCCTGGAAACCGCGCTACCGTGTGCTACCCGAAGATGGCGGCGAGCTGGTGCCGGTCCTTCCGAGCCACCTGACCGTCTTCGACCCGGCCGGCCTACGACTCGGGTTTCTCTACAAGTTGATGGACGTTGCCTATCGCACTCGCAACCGCTCGATCACCTACCGTCGCGCGACCTTGTTTCGCGAACTCGCGTGGAACATCTTTCTCGACGACCTCAGGAAGCTGGCGACGTTTCAGGTCCCTGGCCTGTTTCTCGACATCGTGGTGTCGGGCTCGCGCGCAGCCGGGCAGCTGCGCGACCAGACCATCACTCGCGCCGGGCTCGAGAACGCACTCCGCCGCATGTTCGTCACGCGCGCCCATCGCAAGGCCTATCCCGATCGACGCATTCGCCTGCCGATCCTGCCGGGGCTCTCACTGGCCCGCGACATCGACACTCACGAAGAAGCCGAGGCGCTGCGCCAGGTCGCAGTCGCCGGGGCCAGCAGCTGAGACACCGAGTCACCCACCCACCAACGAGTCTTCCCATGGTCATCCCACAACAGCCCAGCCCGTATCTGCGTCGATTCCCCGCGCTTCTCGTTCTCCTGACGCTCGCCTGGGGCGGAGCGGCAGCTCTTGCGTCAGAGCCGCCGCAGCATGTTCTGTTGATCACCGCCGACACCCTACGCGCCGACGCCCTCACTCCCTACAACGAAGCGAAGCGCACACCTCAGATCAGCGAGCTCGCCGCAGAGGGCGTCGTCTTCGACGACGTGTTGACCACGATCGGCAAGACCGGGCCCGCCATCTCGTCGCTGTTCACCTCGCACTATCCGCCATCTCACGGTGCACGTCGCAACGGCATCCCCATGCGTCAAGACCTGCCGACCCTGGCCGGTGTCCTGAGCGAGCACGGCTTCTCTACCGCCGCCTTCATCTCCAACTGGACCCTGCGTTCGAACCTCTCCGGCAACCATCGGGGTTTCGACCACTACGACCAGGAGTTCACCCACAAGCGCTACGGCGTTGGGCGCATGGCGGAACGCGAGGCCTCCGACGTCGTGACCTCGGCGGTCGAGTTCTACGCCGGCGACAAGGGCGCTTCTAGTACCACTGAACGGCGCTTCTTGTGGATTCACTTCTCCGAACCGCACAGCCCCTACGAGCTGCACCGGGGCCACATTCCGCGCCCGGAAGACGCCAGTCCCGCCAGTCGCAAACGCCAGGCCTACGCCAGCGAGGTGCGGCTCGTCGATCACTGGACCGGCCGTGCGCTCGAACGCCTGGCACCCTGGTTCCCGCCCGACCAGACCCTTGTCATCTTCACTGCCGACCATGGCGAGAGCCTCGGTGAACACGACTACTGGGGTCACGGCAAGAACACCCACTGGCCCAACCTCCAGATTCCGCTGGTGCTCAGAGGCCCCGGCCTGCCAGCCGGCCAACGCCGCAACGCTCCCGCTTCGATTCTCGATGTGCTACCGACGACCCTCGGTCTGCTCGGCATCGAGGCACCCGGGAACTGGAGGGGGTCGACCTCACCGAGGTCGCCACCGGTGGTCACCATCAGTTGGACAAACGCACCCGCCACGCCTTCGCCGACCGCGGAGCAGCGCTCTCGACGAGCGCCGCCACCGGCGACCCGCTCGAAATCGCCCAGGTCGTCGGTCAACGCGGCGCAGGTGCGATCAAAACGGTCTACGACTTCACCAGCCGAACGGTCGCTCACTACGATCTCGATCGTGACCCCGGCGAGACCGAACCTCTCCGCCGCGCTCCGATCGAAGTCGAGCCCCCCTTACGCCGCCAGTTGGCCAGCTGGTACCGCGGCCTTTCGACGTTCGAACACGACGAACGCAACACGCTCTCGGACGCGGACCGTAACGAGCTCGAAGCACTCGGTTACATCGAACCGAGCGAAGGTCGCTAGGGTCTTACTGAAGAATCCCTCAGGCCTCCTGCCTGCGGCGCACCTCTTCGAGAGCGCCCGGGCCAAAGCGGAGAATGTAGCGACCGAAGAACAAGGCGCCTCCCGCCACCAGGGTCCCGCCTGCGACCAGCACCAGGCGCTCGCCGAAACGGTCTGCCACCGCTCCGGCGGCGATGCCGGCGATCGGAAAGAAACCGAGAAACACCGTCGTGTGAATTGCCATCACCCGACCCCTCAAGCCCTCTGGGGCGATCGTCTGAAGAAGCGTGTTGGTCGTCGCCAGCTGCACCATGAAACAGAACCCGAGGAGCACCAGCGCCGGCAGGGCCATCACCAGCGTTCGGCTCTGTGCGAACACCACCAGCAGCACCCCGAACCCGAAGCCTGCGCCAACGACCCAGCGCTCGAGACCGCTGACCAGCCGCCGGGCGGCGAGGAGCAAGGCACCCACCAGTGCCCCGCTTCCCACTGCGGCCTGTAGGTAGCCGAAGGTGTCCGGTCCGCCACCCAGCTGGCGCTCGGCGAACGACGGCAGCAACACGCCGTAGGGCATGCCAAAGATCGAGGTGACCAACAGGCAGCCGAGCAAGGCCAGAAGAGTCGGCTCACCTACAACGTAGAGAATCCCATCCCGGAGCTCCGCCAACACCGACGTGCGACCTGCGACATCGGGCTCATGGGCCGCAAGGCGCATGGCGATGAGCGCCAACACCACCGCCAGGTAGGCCAGGGCGTTGGCGAGAAAACACCATCCCTCACCGACCCATGGAATCAAGAGACCAGCCACCGCCGGGCCGATCAAGCGCGCGCCGTTGAAGACCGCCGAGTTGAGTGCGATGGCGTTGGCGAGATCGTCCAGCCCTACCAGCTCAGGCAAAAAGGCCTGCCGGGTCGGGATCTCGAAGGCACGGGCGACTCCCGCCACCAAGGCGCACAGAAGAATGTGCCAGGGCAGCACCTGGCCGCTCAAGGTGAGAAGACCCAGCGCCAGGGCGGGAGCCATCGCCGACGACTGGGTGACGACCAGCATCCGACGCTTCTCGTGACGGTCCGCAAGCACTCCGGCAAACGGACTGAGTACCAACCCGGGACCCTGAATCGCCAGGGTCACGAGACCGACCCAGGCCGCCGACTCCGTCAGCCGAAAGACCAGCCAGGAAAGGGCCGTCCACTGCAGCCACAAACCCGTCAGTGAGACCGCCTGCCCGCCAATGAAGAGCCTGAAGTTGCGATGGCGAAGCGCGCGCAGCAGGTGGCGGCCACCACCCGGGGGTGGGGTTTCTTGTGACTTCGACATACCCGGGCATCCTTTCAGGTCTCTGAGCCTCGGAAGGAGCGGCACGGGAGCCGGCAGTTGGCCGGCACTGCGGAGTAGGCTGGCTCCCCGGTGAACCCCCTCTGAAGACCCCTTTGAAGACCCCTCTGAAGACCGCTGTGTGACGACCACCGTGAACACCACTCGCATCTCTCGCCCTGGCGCCCTCTTCGCGCTCCTTGCCTACGTCGGCTGGGGCATCGCTCCCCTGTTCTGGAAGCTGATCGCCGACCTCCCCGCCGTTTCGATGTTGGCGCAGCGGGTCCTCTGGGCGATGTTGGTTTTCTGGATCATCACGATGGTCTCGCGGCGCACGAGGGAAGTGCGCGATTGCCTCACCGCCCGTCGCCTCGCCCCCCTGATCGCCAGCGCCGTCCTGTTGTCGATCAACTGGTTCACCTTCCTCTGGTGCGTGATCACCGAGCGGGTGCTCGAAGCCAGCCTGGGCTACTTCCTGACTCCGCTGGTCAACGTTGCCTTCGGAATGATCTTTCTCGGCGAGCGTCTACGCACCGCCCAATGGCTGGCGGTGGCCTTGGCGGCGACCGGGGTCTTCATTTTCGCCACTCAGGCAGCCGATCCACCCTGGCTGGCCCTGGTCCTGGCAGTCAGCTTCGGTCTCTACGGCCTGATCCGCAAGTCCGTCGCCACCGAAACCCTGGCAGCCGGAACCATCGAAACGACTCTCATGCTGCCGGTCGCCGCAGTCCTCCTGGTGGCCGGCGAACGCCTCGGTCTGGCCTCAGCCTGGGCTTCGGCAACCAGCTTTCAACAGTTCCTCCTGGTGGTCAGCGGCCTGGTGACCGCCCTCCCCCTCCTCTGGTTCGCCGCCGCAGCCCGCCGCCTACCACTCTCCACCCTCGGCTTCTTCCAGTACATCGCCCCGACCTCTCAGTTTCTCCTCGCCGTCCTGGTTTTCGGCGAAGCCTTCGGCCGCGTTCAACTCACCTGTTTCCTCTTCATCTGGAGCGCAGTCCTCGTCTTCGCCGCCGACACCCAGATCGCCGAACGCCGCTCCGCCACCATGGCCGCCATCTAGCCAACCACCTCCACTCCACCGCACCCTCCGTCACGCCAACGCCCAGGTCGCGAGGACACGCCAGAGCCTCTCCCCGAGGTGACCGACCGCGAGTTCTAGAGGGACGGAGCGTCCTTCCATATGACAGGCTCCTGTCTTCTTGACAGCTCTCTGTCATTTCGACATACTTCTGTCCATGACGGACGCACGACCCCTCAGCGCCCCCCGCCGGGCTGTCGCCGATCCCACGATCGGCTCGCTGATGCGTGAGACCTCCAGCCTCAACGGCCGCTTCCAGGAAGCCTCCGAGCGCGCCGGCCGACTCGGCGGCCTCAGCTTCGCCCACTGGCAAGTCGTCGCCGAGGTCGCGCCCCGCCCCTACACCGTCGCCCAGGTCGCCAGGCGCCTCAACCTCGCCCGTCAAAGCGTCCAGCGCACCGTCGACCTCCTGGTGCGCGACGGCTACCTCGAGCTCCGCCCCAACCCCGACCACCGCACCTCGCTCCTCGTCACCCCCACTGAAACCGGCCGTCTGGCCCTCGACACCGCAGCCCATGCCCAGGTCGAGTGGACTCGCCAGCTCGCCGAAACCGTCAACCCACCAGAAGTCGAGGCGGCCGTCGATCTGATGCGGCAGATCAGCCATCGCCTCGACCAGATCGAGATCGAGCTCGCGCTCCCCGAAAACGACCTCGCCGACCCGACCTCGAACGACGAAAGAACGTCGCAAGGAGATAAGTAGATGTCACGAGTGACCCTGATCAACCCGTTCGAAGTCGAGGCGAGTCGCGAACTCGAGTTCCTCGGCTACTGGCAACAGGCGATGAACTTCCTCAAACGTCGCCCCGGCTTTCTCGAGTCGGAACTCGTTCGAGCGCGTGACCCCCACGCCCGCTTTCGGTTCACCAGTCTGCAGACCTGGAACTCAGCAGATGACTTTCACCGTGCCATCCAGCACCCGGACTTCGTGACCATCCTCGATCGGATGCCCTTCCCCCACTACGCCACTCTCTACGAACCCTTCCTCAAAGCCCACCCCGACCCGGGACCGCTTCGCCCGCCAGTCTCCGACCAGGCAGCCAGCGCTTCCGCCCATCCCCCAGCCTGAGGCTCCCACCCCCTTGCAGCACCCGATCTAGAACCAGACCCGCTACGCGCTCGTTGGGCACCCAGAGCCGCGTACACGATCCCCTTGCCCCCGCTGGCCATCGTGGCCACGGGGGTTTCTTTTCTCGCGCCACCCGACAAGCGCTAGGAACGCGCAGCGCCGCGCAGCTCGCGGCGCAGAATCTTGCCCACCCCGCTCTTGGGCAGCGCGTCCACGAACTGAATGGCGGAAGGTGCCTTGAAGGGCATGGTGTGCTCCTTCACGAACCCGACGAGCTCGGCCTCTGTCGCTTGGGCGCCGCCCTTGAGGGCCACGAAGCCCACGACCTTTTCACCATAGGTCTCATCCGGCGCGCCGACAATGGCAGCCTCGGCGACCGCGGGATGCTGATAGAGAATGCTTTCGAGCTCGGCCGGGTAGATGTTCTCGCCGCCTTTGATGATCATGTCCTTCTTGCGGTCAACGATGAACAGAAAACCTTCTTCGTCGAGATACCCCACGTCGCCGGTGTGCAGCCAGCCGCCCTGAATGGCCTCGGCTGTCGCCTCGGGACGGTTCATGTACCCCATCATGACGGTCGGCCCCTTGAGAACCACTTCACCACGCTCCCCCGCCGGCAGGACCGCGCCAGAATCGTCGACGATGCGAAGTTCAGTCTCCGAGTACGCGCGCCCCGCCGAGCCGGGCCTGTACGCGTCGGACGGGCGATTGGCGCTCGCGATGCCGGCGCTTTCGGTCATGCCATAGATCTCACGCAACCGGCAGCCGTAGCGCGCGGCGAAGGCGTTGGCCAGTTCCACCGGCAACGGCGCCGCCCCGCAAACGACCTCTTCAAGACTCGACAGGTCGTACTCGGCGTTCTTCGGATGGTTGAGAATCAGCGCCAGCATCGTCGGCACCGCCGGCATCGAACTGCAGCGGTGCTCCTCGACGAGGGCCATGAAACGCTCGGGCTCGAACCAGCTCATTTGCACCATGTAGCCATCTGCCAGACGCTCGGGCACCAGGTAGCCACCGTTCATCACCCCGACTCCGAAGATGTGGGCCATCGGCATCGCAGAGATGCTGATGCGCGGAGCCTCGAGCGTCTCGAGCTCGGCAGCATCGGCCGACTGACGCGCAGAAGCGATCAGGTTTCCATGCGACAGCATGGCGCCCTTCGGTCGGCCCGTGGTGCCCGAGGTGTACAGCATGAGCGCGAGATCGTCTTCGGGAATCTCCGGCAGCTCGGTGCGCGGTTGGTGAGCGAGGAGCTCGGCCAGCGAAACTTCCGTCACTGCCCGGGCCAGGGACTCTCCGCCGTCACTCGTGACGTTCTTGGCATCGCGGATCACGATCAGCTCGATCGCGGGAAGCTCCTGGGCCACCTGACGCACCTTCTCCAGGTTCGCCGCATCGGTGAACACGCAACGGGCTCGCGTGTCGTCGAGAATGAACTGCAACTCTGGCGGCGCCAGCTGTGGCATCACCGGCAGCGCCGCGGCACCGGTGCGAAAGACACCCTGGAAGACCGGGTAGACGTCCGGGTGGTTCGTCAGACACAACGCCGCGATATCGCCGCGGCCAATGCCCCGTTCCGCGAGACCGGCGTGCAGCCGCCGTGCACGCTCCAGGAACTGCTTGTTGGAGTAACTCTCGCCCTCGAAGACCAACGTTCGGCGTTCTCCGAGGCGCTCGAGCGAGCTTTCGGCGAGCGTCGCCAGATTGTTCATGGGCCAGCTGCCTCGGCGAGCGCGGGGGCGTCTTTGGCTACCCAATTGCCATGGAACCCGAGTGGAAAGTGGTTGCCCGTCCACACCCGGGCGGCAAAATCGAGTGTTTCTGCGTCGCGAATCTCGAGAAAGTTCTCATCGCGCGGCGCGTCATAGCCCTGCACCAGGAGCCAGCCGTCGACTTCATCCTTGGCGCTCTGGCGTGCAACGAAAACCGTCTCGCCAAACGCACGTCCCGAACCAGCTTCGACCCGGTCGGCGCTCTTCTTGTGCAGGTCATGACGCACCAAAGCGGTCAAAGCGAACTGATCGTCTGGAATGGTGCTCTCCATCGTGTAGAGATAGCGCGCATCCTGACCGACGTGCCGGGTGTTGAAGCGTGGGAACTCCTGATCGTTCTCGAGCTCGGTACGGCTCGCGACCTGACCGCTCTCGAGGTCGAGCTCGAGACGTGTCAAGCGGGGTTCATCCGCCGGCGGTAGCTTGTCGTTGGCAAACGAGTGCAGGAGCTCGAGCACGCTGTCGTCGCGGGTCAGAATGGTGTCGACCACCAGGAGGCGCTCGCGCTCGAAGGCATTGCCATTGTGGAACACCATGTTGGCCGGCTGCTCGAAGACCTGCGGCTCACCAGTCCCGTCGCGCCGCAGCACCAGGAAGCGAGTCGGTTCCTGCTCGAGGTATCGCAGCGCGTCGGCGACGTTGGTCTTGCCGGCCAGGAGCACCGGCAGGTCGAAACTCACCGGCGGAATGACGAACACGATGTGGTTCTTGGTCAAGAGCATGTCGTGGATCATGAAGTAGCGCGACTGGGGCACCGAGTGGAGTGTCTCGAGAGTGCCGTCGGGCTTCATCTTGAAGACCGTCAAGGAGAAGCCTGGCCCCTGCGCGATGCCGTAACCGTAAGTCTCGCCGGTGGTCGGGTCGTGTTTCGGATGGGCGGTGAAGGGGATGTAGGGCGGCAAGGTGCCGTGAAAATCCCATCGACCCTGGAAGGCGAAGGTCTCTGGGTCGATCGCCGTCGGATGGCCGCCTTCGGAGAGACCCAGCAGGCGGCCGTCCCAGGCGATGACATTGACGTTGGGCTGGTTCTTGAACAGCACCCGCTCCATCGGACGGGCTGGCTCCTGGGAGCCAGTGGCGGCTTCGACCCGTGCTGCGGGTGGGAGAGTGCCGAACTCGGCGTACAACATCTCGCCCGCCTCGAGCTCGGCCTGGCGCTCGGGTGTGGGTACAAAACCGGCGCGCAGGGAGACCTTGCCGTCCTCGATCTTGAAAGCGGACACGAAGGGATCGCCGTCGAAGAGGTGCTGCAGCTCGGTGCCATGGTTCTCGCTCTGGCCGGGCGCGATACGAAACAGGGTGCCGGCGAGATCGGTCGGCACACGGCCCTCGACCTCACTGAGCTGCCATCGGCCTTCGGCACCGGCAGTGCGGTTGGCCATCCAACTCAGGCGACGGGGACTCTCTGCCAGGGCTCGGGTGACGAACTGCGGGTCGAGACAGCCCAGCGCACCGAGCACCGAAACCAGACCGGCGAAATCGCGGCGCGTCATGCCGGAGGTGCTCTGGGTCCGACACGAGGGAAAGGGAATGGACCGACGGTGCCCGATGTTGAAGGATTCGTTACGCGGCATGCTGCCTCCTTTGTCCGGCTGAAAGAAACCTGCTGATCGAAAAGCACTGCCGACTGACGGACGGTGCGGCCGGCCAACGGTTAGAGTCGGCTCGATCCCGAGAGGGCCTACGCACCCCTCGCGACCCAAACAGTCTCTCACCCCTCGCAAGATAGCTGGAGTTTCTCAGATGGTCCGACTCTACTTCGATCGTTCTTGTCCCTTCTGCCAACGCGTGTTGCGCTACCTCGACTCCACCGAGATCGAGTGGGAGGCGCGCGAGCTTTCGACCCGTCAGGACTCCGACAACCGCAACGAGCTCATCGAGCTCGGCGGGAAATCTCAGGTGCCGTTTCTGGTCGACGACAGCCGCGACGTCAAGATGTACGAGAGCGGCGACATCATCGACTACCTCGAAGAGCACTACGCCGCCGCTTGAGGGCAGAACCGCCCGCACCACGCGGGGCTGTGGGGTGGGCTACACTGCCGATCCCTTTGTGACCGACTGATTGCGCAGAGCACACTGCCTACCAGGCCGCCGCACGGCTGCCTCGAGGGCCATCGTGTGCATGCTGGAAGGAGCTTTTCGATGACCAGAACCCGCCAGGTCCACCTCGCCGCCCGCCCCGAAGGCCGTCCCGATCCGAGCCACTTCAAAGTCGTCGAGATGGACTTGCCCGAACCGGGCGACGGCGAATTCCTGGTCGAGAACGAGTTCATGACGGTCGATCCGTACATGCGAGGCCGCATGCGGGACGTCAAATCGTACGTGCCACCCTTCCAGATCGACGAAGTCCTCGACGGCGGCTCGGTGGGGCGCATTGTCAGTTCCAACAACCCCGACTGGAAAGAGGGCGAGTGGGTTCTCGGAGGCCAGGGCTGGCGCGAGCACTACATCAGTGACGGCACCGGCCAGCGCAAGATCGATCCGGAGATCGCTCCCCCTTCGGCCTACCTGGGCGTTCTGGGAATGCCGGGCATGACGGCCTACATCGGCCTGCTCGACCTCGGTGAGCCCAAAGAAGGCGAAACGGTCTTCGTCTCCGGCGCCGCCGGTGCGGTCGGCAGCGTCGTCGGCCAGATCGCCAAGATCAAGGGTTGCCACGTTGCCGGTAGCGCCGGCTCGGCTGACAAGGTCAAACACCTCATCGACGATCTCGGCTTCGACAGTGCCTTCAACTACAAAGACGGCGATCTGCACAAACAGCTCGCCACCGCCTGCCCCAATGGCATCGACATCTACTTCGAAAACGTCGGCGGGCCGATGCTCGAAGCGGTGCTGATGCACATGAAGCCCTTCGGTCGAATCCCGGTGTGCGGAATGATCTCGCAGTACAACGCGACCGAGCCGGTCCCCGGGCCGAAGACCATCATTCAGGTCATTCCCAACCGCCTCAAGATCCAGGGCTTCATCGTCTCCGACCATTTTGACCGGCTCCCTGAGTTCACCCGCGATGTCGCCGGCTGGATCAGGGAAGGCAAGATCAAGGCCCGCGAGACCACCTTCGAAGGCATCGAGAAGGCACCCGATGCCTTCATCGGCCTGTTCTCCGGGGAGAACCTGGGGAAGATGCTCGTCAAGTTGTAGCGAGGGGCGCGGTCGTCAACGATTTGGTCGTCGGTTGGCGTACCTCGAGCAAGATGCATGGTTGGCGTTCGTACCACACCCCTCGCTACAGTCACCCTTGCGGCGATCGCGGTCCGGTGTGTCGGCCGCCTTCGTGGGCGCTCGCCCTGCAGGTGCGTCTTTGGACTTTGAAGGTCCGGCGCGCGCCGCGGATTCTTGGCTTCGTTGCCGCGCTCTACGCGTCCGGAAATGGAGTCCTTTCGCATCGTGCCTGCTGACCTTGAGGGAACAGTGCGCGTCGCGGGTTCTGGCCTTCGTTGCCACGCTCTGCGCGTCCGGACATGGAGTCCTTGTGCATCGCAAATGAAGGAGTGCGTTCGGGGCAACTAACCAACCCGGCCGCGGCGGCGGGCAGCACACTCCGGCGAAAAGGTGTCAACCGGCCGTTCGCCAGGAAACCCATGCTCCCTACGCGTTCTCACGATCCACGTTTCATCGAAGGCAAGAATCCGCGGCGCGCGCTCGAACCCTCGAACGCCAAAGACGCGCCGGCAGGGCGAGCGCCCACAAAGGCCGCCCCCACAACGGACCGCTTGGATACGCCGGGATAAACCGGCATGGAGAAAGGAATGAGAGAGTCCCACCCTCGAAGGGGTAGCGACCCAGAGGGTCCCCGAGTCATGCGCCGGCTCCCGCGAGGGTGCGGTGAAGCGTTGACAGGGGCACACACAGGCCGGGTATTGAGCCGCGAAATAAGAATTTGGGAGTGCCGACGCTGTCAAGCGAAGCGGAAGGCGAGACTCCGTAGCGCGCTATCGCGAGCTCTGCGGCGACTCCCCGCGGTCGTAGACCCTGTGCATGTGTGGAATCTCCATGCGCGAGAACCGGGAGATCCGCGATCTGGCCAGTTGGGTATCTGGTCCGCATCGGGAAGGCTAGAGGCCGTAAGCCGATGACGCACGGATGGCGGAAGTCAGACAGGCCCGTAGTACCTGCGAAGTCGTCGAACAACGGTGGGAGACCAGCGGCGGAGGCGGTGGAGGGAAGGGGCCTGGCCAAGGGGAACACGGGCAAGCAAAACGCACCCCGGACACAGAGCCGGATGGAGAGTGCGAGCAATGCGCTGGGTCGTGTACGAGAAGCCGCCCGCAGGGGCAAGGAAGTGAAGTTCACAGCGCTTCTTCACCACATCACGGTCGAGCGACTCCGGAGCGCATTTGACGTGTTGCACCGAGACGCAGCGGCAGGAGTGGACGGAGTGTCATGGAGCGAGTACGCAGAATCTTTGCTGAGCAATCTCGAGGACCTGCACTCTCGTGTCCACCGTGGGAGCTACCGGGCGAGTGCGACTCGTCGCGTCTACATCGAGAAATCGGATGGGCGGTTCCGACCGCTTGGCATCGCCACGTTGGAGGACAAGATCCTTCAGCGCGCCGTCGTCTCGGTGTTGGATGCGATCTACGAGGAAGACTTTCTCGGGTACTCATACGGATTCAGGCGAGGCCGCAGCCAGCACGATGCTTTGGATGCGCTATTCGTTGGAATCACAAAGCGGAAGGTGAACTGGGTGCTCGACGCAGACATTCGTGGGTTCTTCGATGCCCTGGACCACGAGTGGCTGGTGAAGTTTCTCGAGCACCGTATCGGAGACCGTAGGATCCTTCGCCTCATCCAGAAATGGCTGAGGTCCGGAGTGATGGAAGACGGTAAGTGGCACGCGAGCACGCGGGGGACTCCTCAGGGGGCGACGATTTCGCCTCTCCTCGGGAACGTGTACCTGCACTACGTGCTCGATCTCTGGGTCCAGCAGTGGAGGAAACGCAACGCGCTTGGGGACATGATCTTCGTGCGCTACGCGGATGACTTCATCGTTGGATTTGAGAGGCAGGAGGAGGCAGAACGATTCCTCGAGGAACTGAACCTGCGACTCCGTGACTTCTCGTTGGAGATCCAACCCGAGAAGACGCGCCTGCTGGAGTTTGGCCGCTTTGCGGCCTACAACCGACGCGCGCGAGGTCTCGGGCGGCCGGAGACCTTCGAGTTTCTAGGCTTTACGCACTGCTGTGCGCAGTCTAGTCGAGGGAGGTTCTTGCTGAAGCGCATCACGAGCCGCCACCGAATCCGCAGGACACTGAAGGCTGTCGGTACGGCCCTTCTGGGACACCGACACTCGCCGCTACCAGAGCAAGGTCTCTGGCTGGGATCCGTGGTGCGAGGCTTCAATGCCTACTACGGCGTACCCGGCAACTCAGCGGCGTTGAACGCCTTTCGACAGGAGGTCATTCGGCACTGGATGCGCGCTCTGCGCCGACGCAGTGACAAAGACCGCACGTCCTGGAAACGGATGTGGGCCCTGGTGGCCCACTACCTACCCAAAGCCCGAGTCCAACATCCCTGGCCTGATGAGCGACTTGTCGTCAATACCTGAGGCAGGAGCCCAGTGCATTAGCAGTGCACGCTGGGATCTGTGCGGGGGGCGCCGGGCAACCGGCGCTCCTACCGCGATCGCCGCAAAGGTGACGCTCGTAGGGCCCGTGGTAAGAAGCACGGGCCCTACGAGACCTGAGTGAAACCTACTCAGGGAATATCCCGTATCAGGTGCGGGTTTTCTCAGTCCGTCGATGAAGATTCGCCGAAGTTGGCCTAGATTTGCTAGATTTCGGTTGCCGATACACCTTCCGTGGCCCTTCGAGGGGCGGAAGCAGCCCCTGGAAGGGAGCACACTTTGAGCGAAAACAAGAAGTTCACCATTCCCCTGGTTGCCCTTCGGCAGCTGGTCCTGCTGCCGGGAGTGACCCTGCCGGTCGTGGCAGGTCGTCCACGCACCCTGCGGGCAATCGACGCCGCGACGTCAGATTCCGACAACAACCCCGACCAGCTCATCTTTTGCGTGCTGCAGCGTGAAAACTCCGATGAGATCGATCCCGGCGCGCTGCACACCATCGGCACGCTCGCTCGCATCGACCAGATCCAGCGCGGTCTCGGTGGCGCACAACTCCTGGTCAGTGGCCTGAAGCGCGCCATCGCACTGCGCATCGAAGACAAGGACGGTCACTACGAGGCCACCGTTACCGGGGCCGAGGAGATGATGCCGCAGGATGACAAGGACCTGGCCTTCGTCGCCTTGCACAAAGAGGCGCGTCAGCGGGCCAGTGAGCTCGGGCAGAAGACTGGCCTGCCGTCTGAGATCACCGAGCAGGTGCTCTCATCGGTCGATCATCCGGGACGCTTCGCCGACATGGTCGCGGGCTACCTCGATGTCGACGTCAGCGAACGACAGCGCATCCTCGAGACTCTCGATATCGAAGAGCGCCTGCGACGCATCCTGATGCTGATCGGGCGCCAGCTGGGTGTCCTCGAAGCGCAGCAGGACATCAAGAGCGCCGTCCAGGAAGAGCTCGGTGACCGACAGCGCGAGATGTATCTGCGCGAGCAGCTCAAGGCGATTCAGCGCGAGCTCGGCGATGATGACGGCTCCGACGATGACCTAGAAGAGCTGCGTGAACGCCTCCAGGCTCTCGATCTCGAGCCGGCGGCGCGCAAGGAGGTCGACCGTGAGCTCGGCCGTCTCGGTCGCATGAACCGTGAATCGATGGAGACTCAGGTCATTCGTTCCTTCCTCGAGACGGTGGCCGAACTGCCATGGAACGAGCGCTCCGTGGATGCCCTCGACCTCCTCGCAGCGAGCGAGATCCTCGACGAAGATCACCACGGCCTCGACGACGTCAAGGATCGGGTGCTCGAGTTCATGGCGGTACGCCAAATGCGCCAACGTCGCGGCGCAGCAGAACAGGACACCGACAGCGAAAACGGCGCCCAAAGCCAGAAGCGCGCCGAAGGTCGCAGCCCGATCCTGCTCTTCTCGGGGCCTCCGGGAGTTGGCAAGACATCGCTGGCGCGCTCGATTGCACGCGCAATGGGCCGTGAGTACGTGCGCATTTCGCTCGGTGGTGTACGCGACGAAGCGGACATTCGTGGCCATCGGCGGACCTACGTTGGCGCGATGCCCGGGCGCATCATCAAGGGCATGAAGGAGGCGGGGACGCGCAATCCGGTCTTCCTGCTCGACGAAGTCGACAAGCTGGGTGCGTCCATGCACGGTGATCCGGCCGCCGGCCTGCTCGAGGTCCTCGACCCAGCGCAGAACGACAGCTTTACCGACCACTACCTGGGTATCCCCTTCGATCTTTCCGAAGTGATGTTCATCGCGACCGCAAACTTCGTCCAGAACATCCCCGGACCGCTGCTCGATCGCATGGAAGCCATCGACTTCTCCGGCTACACCGAGGGCGAGAAGCTCGAGATCGCGCGCCGCTATCTGCTCCCGCGTCAGCTCGAAGAAGGTGGCCTGACCAGCGCGCAGCTCGAGGTCGGAGACGACGCTCTACAGGCAATCATCGCGCGCTACACCCGCGAGGCCGGCGTCAGGCAGCTCGAGCGCGAGCTCGGTCGAGTGGTGCGCAAGGTGGCCCGCAAGCTCTCGACCTCGGCACCGGAAACGTCGATCCGTCTCGATGCGGAAAGCCTCACCGAGTTGCTCGGTCGCGAGAAGGTCCACCCTGAGCGCGCCGCCGAAGCCAGCGCAGTCGGCATCGCAACCGGGATGTACTACACCCCGGTCGGGGGCGACATCATGTTTGTCGAAGTTTCGACCATGTCGGGCAAAGGTGAGCTGGTGCTCACCGGGCAGCTCGGCGACGTGATGAAGGAGTCGGCGCGCGCCGCCTGGAGTTGGGCACGCGCAAATGCCGACCGTCTCGGGATTCCAGCCGAGCGCTTCGAAAGCGACGTGCACATCCACTGCCCCGCAGGAGCGATTCCCAAGGACGGTCCCTCCGCCGGCGTAACCATGGCCACCGCCCTGGTTTCCGCACTCAGCGGCCGCACTGCGCGTCATGACCTCGCCATGACCGGCGAGATCACGCTCTCGGGTCGAGTACTTCCGATTGGCGGCGTCAAAGAGAAGCTGCTGGGTGCTCTGCGCGCCGGAATCGACGAGGTCGTGATCCCGAAGGAGAACGAGAAGGATCTCGACGACCTCAGCGACGACGTACGCAGTCGCCTGGAGATCACTCTCGCCGGCACCCTGGACGAGGTCCTCGACGCAGCGCTCAGCGGACCGGTCGACGCGCCTGTCCTGCATGAAGACCCGGCGGGTGGCGACGAACTGCCCGGCGAAGCGAACTGAGCTGAGCTGGCTGGCTCCACGGCCAGCCTACTGAGAGACGAGGCTCCGGCGCACCCCGGAGCCTCGGCGCTTGACCCTGGCGCCCTGGGAGCCAGAGAATGCTGCGGTGAATCCCGACTCTGTCTCGCCCGTGGAGCACTCGACAGCAACAGTCTCGACGGCTGAGGATACGCTCGGCAAGAGCGGCTACGGCAACCTTCGCGACCTCGCCCTTCCGGTCCTGGTCTCGTCGTGTAGCAACATCGTGCTGGCGTGGCTCTACCTGCGTTCAGGCTGCCTAGGACTCGTCCTGACCGGTCCTATGGTCCTGCTCGCCGTCCAGGAGTTTCTGTACTTTGGGCACCTACCCCGAGAGGGGTACGAAGAGTTGAAGCGGCGCGGTCGCCTGATCGGGCTGTTCGAGCTCGGGATCGGGGTCTTCAACCCCGTGGCGTTCGTTTGCGGCGTCCTGCTTCTACTCGCCCTGCGGCGGAGGGCTCGGTCAGCCCAGCCAGCGTCGGCAACCTAGTACCCCGTACCATTGGAACGGATAGTGGCTGAGTGGATGATCGTGCTCGATATCAAGGCGTCACGACGCAGGCATATTGGTCTTCTGTCGAGGAGTGACAACGCAGAGATCGAGTGCGAGGAACGCTCAGACGCTGTGCGGTTCAATGGTACGGGGTACTAGTGCATCGTCCCCGAAGTTCGGGCACGACAGCGGAAGTCAGTTTCGTTCGTTGTCCAGGCGCCAGGAGGCAGGAATACTGGGAATCTGTCGACGACCGGCAACGACGGCAGGGGGCGAAAGAGGCCGCGGGGTGGTGCGCGAACTTCGGAAACGATGCACCAGACCCGGGCTGCTAGAGTCTCCTCGCGCAAGAGCGGCCTGGACCTATGCAGCGGCCACCAGCTGAGAACGCTCGTCGCCATTCCCCCATGCTTCCCTCCGCTCTTCGATGGGCGCGTTCAGGTCTCGAGTTGACCTGCGCCGCCGCTACCACCCTCGGCCTGCTTGCCGCCTTGTGTTCACCCGTCTCCGCTGCCGGCCTCGGCAGCCGGCAGAGTCCAATGAGCGCGCCGCCGAGCATCGCCGCTCTGCACACAGAAGACGACCTGCGCGTCGACGGTGTCTTTGACGAAGCCGCCTGGAGCACCGCAATGGCCGGCGGTGGCTTTGTCCAGCACGATCCCTACGACGGTGTACCCGCCACCGAGGATACCGAGATCCGCGTGCTGTACACGTCCTCGACGCTCTACGTCGCGGTCATCGCCCACGACTCTAAGCCGGAAGCAATCACGGCGCGCGAAATGTCGCGCGACGGGGCACTGCGGCGCGACGACAGCATCATCCTTTTACTCGACACGTTCCACGACGGCCGCAATGCCTACTTCTTCGAAACCAATCCCAACGGCGCCCGCGGTGATGCTCTGATCACTGACGAAGGTCGCGACGTGAACTTCGAGTGGGACGGCATCTGGGCGGTGGCATCACGCACCACTGCCACCGGCTGGCAGGCCGAGTTCGCGATTCCCTTCTCTACCCTGCGCTACGAACCCGGCCTCGAAACCTGGGGTCTCCAGGTGTCACGCCAGGTTCAGCGCTTGCGCGAGGAGAGCTTCTGGGCACCGGCGCCGCGCGAGGCCGACGTCTTCCGCATGTCACTGGCCGGAGACCTGACGGGTATCGACTTGCGCTCGCCCTCGCGACAGCTCGATGTCAAGCCGTACATCGTTGCCGCGGCTCGCCAGGACGAGGAAACGGACACCTCGAGCGAAGACGCCGATCTCGGCCTCGACATCAAATGGGGAATCACCCGAGGACTCACCCTCGATCTGACCTACAACACCGACTTCGCGGAGGTCGAAGTCGACGACCAGCGCGTCAACCTGACGCGTTTCTCCCTCTTCTTTCCCGAGAAGCGTGAGTTCTTCCTCGAGAACGCCGGCATCTTCGAGTTTGGCCAGCGCAGCGGTCGCCGGAGCTTTGGTTCACCACTGCTCAAGATCTTCTTCTCTCGCCGTATCGGTCTGGTCGACGGCGAACGGGTTCCCATCGAGTGGGGTACCCGACTCACCGGCCGAATGGGCGAGTGGAGTCTCGGGGTACTGGACGTACAGACCGACAGTCTGGTGACCGAGGAGCTCGATATCTTCGGCGAAACCAACTTCGGCGTCGTGCGAGTCAAGCGCAACCTCGGTGAGCGCTCGAGTATTGGTGCGATCTACACCCGTCGCTCCGAACGTGGCGCCGCAGACAACCAGGTCTACGGCATCGACGCCGACTGGAACCCCACCGATCGCATCAATGTCAACGGTTTCTTCGCCCAGAGCGACGACGACGACCTCCGCACCAGCGACGACACCGCGGTTGGTGCGAAGGCGAGCTTCGAGGGCCGTGAGCTCACTGCTGGGCTCGAGGTGCAACAGATCGAGGGTGACTTCAACCCCGAGGTGGGCTTTCTCTTGCGCGAAGACATCAGGCGCTACAAACCGCAGATCGAGTGGAACCCGCGGATCGAGAAAGCCGGCATCAGGTCCCTCTCTTTCGAGATCCAATCCGAGTACGTCGAGAAGATCGACGGACCGCTCGAGTCTCACAACCTAGAACTCACATACTTCGGCGTACGCACCTTCAAGAACGACGGCTTCCGCCTGCGCATCGAGCGTGACGACGAGCGCCTCTTCGAAGAGTTCGAGATCTCGGACGGAGTCATCATTGCGCCCGGCCGCTACACGTCCGATCCGCGGTTCGGCATCTTCGGTTTCACCAGCGAGGCGCGGCTCTTTTCCATGCGCGGAGGCCTCGAGCGTGGTGGCTTCCTGAGCGGTGACCGCGACAGCGTGTTCCTGCGTCTCGCCGCCCGGCCTTCGAAGTTCTTCCGCGCCTCCACTGGCTACTCCTACAACATGGTGGATCTTCCAGAAGGCCAGTTCAGCACCCACGTCGTCAACCAACGGTTCGACGTGTCGTTCACGCCCGACCTCTTGTGGAACAGTACCGTGCAGTGGAACGATGCGAACGACACGCTGGGAATCAACCTGCGCTTGAACTGGATCTATCGCCCAGGAGCCGACCTGTTCGTCGTCTACAACCAGACCTGGGACACCCCAGCCGGTGCCACCACCACAACGCGTGATCGCGCCTTCCTGGTGAAGTTCACCTATCTGTTCCGCGGCTAGCCACTCAGTACCGCGGAGAGAAAGGCGTCGCCGCCCTCGGTGTGTACGTTGTGGCCAACGCCCGCGAGCACCACCAGGCGCGCGTTCGGAAAGTAGCGGCGAGCCGCCGCAAAGCCCTCGTCGGTGATGTAGTCCGAGTCACCACCGGCGATGAACTGACATGGCCCCAGGTAGCGATCGTCATCGTCGAGGGGGTTCTCGAAGATCGCCGCCGGTCTCTCTTTCAGAATCTCGAGTGGAATCGACCACCGGTAGCCGTCTCCCGAGCGCGCCAGGTTGGTGAGGAGAAACAGCCGCGTGGCACGGTCTGGAATCGCCTCCAGTAGCTGTTCCTCAGCATCGCTGCGGGTTCTGACCTTGGTCAGATCGACGGCCAGGAGAGCGTCGAGGATCTCGGTACCCACCACATAGTCCACCGGTGCAATGTCGAGCACCGAGAGGTCAGCGATGCGTTCCCCGACGTCAGAGGCCAGCCGCATGGCGGTTTTGCCACCCATCGAATGCCCAATCAGACGCACTCTTTCGAGGCCCGACCCATCGAGGTAGCGGAGCACGTCAGCAGCCATTGCCCGGTAGTCGTGTGGCCGGGCGTGCGGAGAGCGACCGTGGTTTCGCAGGTCGAGAACATGGACCGGACCGCCGGAAGCCAGCTTGCGCGCCACCGCAACCCAGCTCCGCGACGAGCCGTAGAGCCCGTGCAGCACGACGATGGGCAGGGCGTCGGCGGGCGCATCGGGCGCCGCCTCGAAGGTTCGCCCGACCAGCTCGACCGGAACGGAACCAGCCTCAGTCACTGGCTCATGTGCCAGCCGCCGTTGGGCGATAGCACCTGGCCGGTGACGAACCGGGCCTCTTCGGAGGCCAGATAGACGGCTGCCCAGGCGATGTCGTCGGCGTCGCCGAAGCGGAGCATGGGCGTCTGGGCGGCGATCAGGGCGCGGGCGTCTTTGAGCACCCGAGTCATGTCGGTATCGATCCAGCCTGGCGCGATGGCATTGACCCGAATACCGCGGCTCGCCGTTTCGCGCGCCACCGCTCGGGTAAAGCCGAGAATCGCCGCCTTGGCTGCACAGTAGTGACTCGACCCACTGCCGCCCGCCGTCCCCATGATCGAGCCGAGATTGATGACCGAACCACTGCCCGCCGGAGCCATCACCCGTAGCGCCGCCCGCGTGCAGTAGAACGTCCCGTTGACATGCACATCGAACATGTGGAGCCACTCGTCGTCAGTGAGCTCGATCGTTCTGTCGTCATGGTCGGTGATGTGGCCCAGAGTGGCAACCTGCTCGGCACGCTGCATCATCGCCTGGAGCCGCTCCTCGACCCACCGCTCGCTCTTGTTCTCGAGACCGTTGATCCCGGCGTTGTTGACCAGAATGTCGAGGCCGTTCCAGTGAGACGCGGCTTCCTCGATCGCCCGGTCGACCCCCGCTCGATCGGTGACGTCGAGGGTTTGCGCCACTCCGTCGATCTCCTGGGCAACACGCGCGGCACCCTCGCCGTCCCGGTCAGTGACCACGACCCGTGCACCCTCCTCGGCGAAGCGCCGGGCAATCGCCTCTCCCAGGCCGCGCGCGGCCCCCGTGATCAGGGCTGTCTTGCCGAACAGACGATCCATCCTCTTCTTCTCCTACCGCGGTTCGTTGAGTAGCGCCTCGGCGCCTCCCAGACCCGGCAACCCCGTGACCCCCCCACCGGGGTGGACGCCTGCGCCGCAGAAGTAGAGGCCCTCGAAGGGTGAGCTGAAATGACCGGCGCCACGCCACGGCCGCAAGACGAAGGAACGCTCGAGCACGACTTCCCCGTGATCGATGTGGCCGCCGCTCACTCCCCAGGTGTCCTGCCATTCACCGGGGAGGTGGAGTCGGCGATGCTCGATCAGATCGACGACTCCAGGAGCACTCTCCTCGAGCCGTTTCAACAACCGACCGACGACCTGACGCGCATCGACTTCTGCATCGTGAGGAACGTGTTGCGCAACGTAGCTGAGAAGGTAGCGATCGTGCGGCCCTGGGGCCGCGACCTTCTCGACGGTGGCCGTGCCGTCGAGAGTCTTCGACTCGCGACCACGACGGGCGTCGATCGCCGCGAGCTCGAGGTCGGTCGTCGTCCCGGCGATGACGATCGACCCGGTCAGTTCGCTCGAACTCGACTGGCCGCGAAACCGTGGTCGCGCCCGCAGGAGCAAGTCGAGCCGAACGACGGTGCCATGCGGTTTAGTGGCACGTAGGCGCCGGCCAACGTCAATCGGCAGGTAGCGATCGCCAACCAGGCGCTCGAGAGTCATGAAGGGATCGGTTGAGGCCAACACAGATTGGGTTTCGACGAACTGTGCCGGCGAGTCGGGAGGCGCACCGAGTGGACGCACCTCGACACCGCGAACGCGACCGTCGCCGAGCACGATGCGGTCGACCCGTGAAGCGAGAGCGATGCGACCTCCGCGTCGTTCGACCGCCGCCACCAGGCCAGCGACGAAATCTGCCATCCCGCCCGCCGGTCGGCGCACCGGCGCCAGGCCTCGAGCGCTGGTCCCCCAGCTGCGATAGAAGAAAGGGTAGCTCGAACCGGGCGAGAACGGCCCAGTGCGCGTGCCGAGGAGTGCCCGCATGGTGAGCATTCCCTGCAGCCTGGGGCTCTCGAACCACTCCCCGAGAAGTGATGCCAGGGGCATCGACAGCGCGCGCAGAAGCGCTGGCGCCTGGGCCAGCCTCCCGGTTGCCTGCCAGCGGTCGATCTCGGCTCCGGGACCACCGGCGCGCAAGAGAGGCTCGAGCTCACCACAGCGCTCCCCAACCCAGTGAACGAAGTCGGGCCAGCGCGCCGCATCGCGTTGATGGTGCCGAGCGATCGCCGCCGCCGTTTGGGCGACATCGGGATAGAGCGCGAGCGCCGGGCCCCTACGGTCTTCGGGAGCGAAGGCGACCACCGGCGCGTCGACCATCACCGGACCGCCCCCATCTGCCCCGGGAAAGCCGATGAGCTCGCTTACGTCGTCGCGCAGAAGGGAGGTGTCGGAGGCGCCGCGCGGTGCCATGACGACATCGGAGGCGCCAGGGAAGGCAGCATGGACGCCGGTCATTCCGCCCGCGGTCTCCGCTTGCTCGATCACCAGCACCGAGCGCCCCTCATCGAGGACGCGTGTGGCAGCAATCAGGCCGTTGTGGCCAGCGCCAATGACGACGCAGTCGACGCGCCTCATGGCGAGGCTCCCGCTGCATCGCCTCTTGCGAGCGAGGCCAGGACCCGGCGGGCCGCGAGCCGTCCCGGACCGCCCGAGATTCCGCCGCCCGGATGAGACCCCGAGCCGCACAGCCAGTAGCCATCCAACGGCGTCTGGAAACCCGAGAGGTCGCTCCCCGGCCGTAGGGTGAACAGCTGCGAGAGTCGGATCTCGCCGTGAAAGATGTTGCCACCGGGAATACCGATCTCCTGCTCGACGTCGTCGGGCGTGAGCACCTGCCGGTCAAGAGTGATTTCGTCGAGGTTGGTCACGTACTGGCGCAGGACCGCCATCACAGCGTCACCTAGAGCGTCGCGCTGGTCGGACCAGGTGCCGTGGGCGAGCTGGTACGGCGCGTACTGAACGAAGCACGACATGACGTGTCCGCCAGGCGGCGCCATGCCCGGATCGATGACCGATGGCACCACGAGGTCGAGGAACGGTTCGCGCGAAAAGTTCCCGGCGCGCGCATCGGCGTAGGCACGTTCGATGTAGTCGACACTGGGGGCAATACTCGTGCCACCAGCGAGATGCGCGTGTGGATCCGGTCTCACCCTGAAGCGCGGCAGATCGCCGAGCGACAGGTTGACCTTGGCCGAGCATCCTTCGGTCTGCCAACTGTTCGCAGCTGCGACGGTCTCAGGCGGGAGCGCCCCGTGGGGAATGAGCCTGTCGATACTGAGCTGCGGCGCAAGGCTCGAGAGCACGACGTCGGCGTCGATCTCCTCGCCATCGTCGAGCACCACCCCGTCGACCCGCCCATCCGCCAGGCGCAGCTCCGAGACGGTCGCCGCGGTTCGAATGACGGCCCCAGCCTCGCGGGCAGCGAGCGAAATCGCCCGCGCGACCGCCCCAGTCCCCCCACACGGGAAACCCCACGCGCGGTACTCGCCATCGATCTCGCCCATGTAGTGATGCAACAAAACGTAGGCCGAGCCCGGGGTGCGCGGTGAAAGGAACGAACCGATGATGCTCGATGTCGAAAGTGCGGCCTTGAGTGCATCGGTCTCGAACCACTCATCGAGCAGATCCGCGGCGCTACCGACCATCATCTGCGCCAGCATGTCGCAGTGGTCACGGGGGGCACTCGCGAAGTGACCTGCGACTTCCGCCCAGGCCGTGGCAGGGTCACTATCTTGGGAAGCGGCGCGGCTCACCGGCGGCGGCGTCACGCGCTGCAGAGCATGCACCAACTGTGCGACCTGACTCATCAAGAGCTTGAAGCGTGAGTAGGCCTCGGCGTCCTTCTTCGAGAAGCGGGCGATGTTGTGGTAGGTGCGTGCGGGACACGCTTCGCGATAGAGGAAGCGACCGTCGGGGAGTGGGTTGAACGTGCTCTCGAGGGGAACGATCACCAGACCGTGTCGCACCAGTTCCAATTCCTGAACCACCTCGTGGTGCAGAAGGCTCACCAGATACGAGTAGCGACTGTGGAGGAAGGTGCCGTTCTTGCCCACCACCGAAACCTCACCGGTGCGCGTTGCGCCGCCAATGATCTCGTCGCGCTCCAGCACCGTGACCCGATGCCCGGCGCGGGCGAGATAGGCCGCCGCCACCAGGCCGTTGTGGCCCGCACCGATGACCACCGCACGGAGGCGCGTACCCGCGCTGCCTTTTCCATCGCGGCCCTTTCGCTCGCGCACGAGGGTCACCGCCTTCTCCCTTTCGGGCGCCGCTTGCGAACTGCGCGCTTGCGCTTGGGGTTGAAGAACGGCAACCCGACGATGCGCGCCGGAGCCAGCCGGCGCTCGTACTCCACGGTCATCTCGACCTCGACCGTCGAGCCCAGCTGCGCGAAGTCGCTGTCGATAGACGCCAGTGCGATCTGCTTGCGAATCAACGGCGAGAAGACGTGACTGGTGGCCTGCCCCACCTGCCGAGAACCGCAGTAGACCGGCACCGGGGTGCGGCAGGCTGGGTGCCCAGGGGTATCGGGACGCACTCCATGCACCCCGTAGACTTCTTCGAGGTTCGCCCACTCGATCACCAGGCCAACGTAAGAGAGGTCGGTGTGGGGTGCAGCATCGTTGGCGGCACGCTTCCCAAAAGACGAGTTGGCAAAGCGTTTCTCGAGCGCAGGGCGGCCGAGAAAGTCGTTGTCGGGCACCATCTCGACCGTCCAGCCCATGCCCACTTCGTGAGGCAACACCCGACGCGCCAGCGGCCAAGCCAGGTCGGCAGGGATCCAGTCGACACCGATCAACGGCAGACCGGCTTCGATACGAGCGACATCGAGCGCTTCGAGACCGGCCGGCAGGAGCGCGTGGCCTCTACCGGAATCGTAAAGCGCATCCCACACCATCGTCGCGAGCTCAGCCTGGACCACGAGCTCGTAGCCCAGGTCGCCGGTGAACCCCGTGCGCGTGATCGTGACCGGCGCTCCCCCGACACGAGCGGAAGCGGCACTGAAGTAGCGCAGCCGATCGAGGTCTGCCCCGGTGGTTACGGCGCTCAGAATCGCCCGTGACCGGGGGCCCTGAAGCGCCAGCATCGCGTACCGCTCCGAGCGCTCGCTGACCTCGACGTCGAAGCCGCGCGCGCAGTCAGAGAGCCAGCGCATCACCGGCTCCGCCGCCGTCAGCCGAAAGGTCTCGTCGTCGAGGCACACCAGATTGCCGTCCTGGAGCAGGTAGCCGTCGTCATCGAGCCAGGCCGAATAGGCCACCCTGCCAGGCGCGAGCTTCGAGATATCGCGGGTGAGGAATCGGTTGAGGGCAAAGCGCGCCTCGGGCCCGGTGACTTCGAGCTTGAACATCGGCGACATATCGAACAGCGCCGCACTGGTTCGGATCGCCCAGTACTCCCGCAGATGACTCTGCAGATAGGAAGCGGCCGCCGAGTAGCCGGCCCAGTCATTCCAACGCTGGGCAACCGAGAGACGGGAACTGCGACTGTGGAGAGCGGTTGGACGCACGACTACCCTTTAGAGCGTGGCCGCTCGATCCCGATCATGCGGCCCAGCGGTGACCCGGCGAACAGATGCAAGTGGAGGTGCGGCACTTCCTGGTAGGCGTTCGGGCCACAGTTCGACAGCACCCGATAGCCCCCGTCGACCACGCCGAGCTGCCGCGCAACCTCGCCCGCGGCGCGCACCCAAGCGGCGATCTCCGCGTCACTCGCCCGGGCAGAAAAGTCCTCGAGCGAAACGTACGGACCCTTCGGAATGATCAGCACATGAACAGGCGCCTGGGGGTTGATGTCGCGAAAGGCGAGCACGTGCTCGTTCTCGAAGACCTTGTCGCACGGCAGCTCACCACGCAGGATGCGCGCGAAGATGTTGTTGTCGTCGTAGTTCAAGGATTCGCCTACCGTCCGATCACGGTGAGTTCGCGCTCGAAGGTCGTCAAGCTCTCGTTGCCGGTTTCGCCGATCCAGAGATCGTCCTCGATGCGTACGCCGCCAAACCCTTCGAGGTAGAGCCCGGGCTCGACCGTGATGACCGTACCGACGCCGAGGGGCTGATGGTTACCCTCCATCACCGACGGTGGCTCGTGGATATCGACTCCGAGACCGTGACCGGTGCGGTGAGTCATGAACGAAGCGAAGCGAGCCTCGTGGAGGCCCGCCTGCGCTCTAGTGTGGACCTCGTGTGCGGTCGCCGTCGCAGAGGCCGCGGCACATCCCGCGCGGTTGCCCGCCAGGACGGCCTCGTAGACCTCACGCTGGCGATCGGAGGGTTCGCCGCCAACGAAGAACGTGCGCGTGATGTCGCTGTGATAGCCGTGGTGGGAGGTGCCGAAGTCGATCAGCAGAAAGTCACCGGCCGCCAGCTCGTAGTCTCCTGGTTCCCCGTGCGGCAAGGCGCTCTTCGGCCCACCGAGCACGATCGGACCGAACGAGATGCCCTCGCCGCCGCCGAGCAGCAGGCAACTGGAGAGCTTGCCCGCAATCGCGCGCTCAGAAGCGCCAACCCGTACTTCAGCGATCGTTGCCCTGAGGGCCTCTTCGGAGATCGCAATGGCACGGCGGAGCGCCGCGGCCTCTTGCTCGGACTTGGCCATGCGAAGCGGTGAAATGATCGGATCGGCCGACTCGAACTGAGCCCCGGTCAGATGACGTGCCAGGACCGAGTACTCCATGTAGCGCATCGCCAGCGGTTCGATGCCGACCCGCTCCACCGAGTCGAAGCGTGCACAAGCCTGGCGCACCGCGTCTTCGGGACCGTCTTTGTCGTCCCAGGTGAAGATCGCGTCGACCGCTGGAACGGCATCGGAGAAATTGCCCCGCTCGAGCAGCGGCAACACTGCGACTGGCGGGCCGGTCCCCGGGACCAGCAGTACGAACAGCCGCTCGTGAGAGGTGAATTCGTGGCCAGCCAGCCAGGTGAACGTCGGCGAGGGGAGGAGCGCCACCAGGTCCAGGCCGGCCGCCTGTATGCCGTCCTGCAGCGCCGTCAATCTGTCGTTAGCCATGCCCCTACCCTACCGCGGAGCTGGGGTTGATGAAGGCGGAGTTTCGACCCGTCCGACCTTCGGAAGACTTTCGGTCAGTGCTCCTCGGACGAGCGCTCGCCAGGCCTCTCGGCGAGCGACCTTGCGGTTCGTGACAGCATGCTTTCCCGCCATGAGCTACTTCTCCTTGCGCTTCTCGTCCAACCCAACGGCAGCGACCCTGATGATCGCCCTCTGCCTCCCTGGGTGCCTCCCACGGGACTCCGCACCGACCGAGACCGCCGACCTGATCGAGAACCGCGGCGAAGGCAAAGACAGCTGGTGGCAGGATCTGCCGCGCCCGGCCTGGCAGGCAGTCGAGGCGCTAGGCGAGCGTCAGGGTTGGTTCGAGGTCTACCGAGCAGCCCCTGGGGTGTTCGCGATTCATGAACCGGGTCAGTTCGAAGAGGTCACCTCCTACCTGATCACGGGTGACGAACGAGCACTGCTCTTCGATACCGGTCTCGGGATCGCCGACATCGAAGCCGTCGTCCGTGAACTCACCGACCTGCCGATCGTGGTGGTCAATTCACACACCCACTACGACCACGTCGGCGGCAATCACGCCTTCGACTTCGTCTATGGCGTAGACACCGAGTTCACCCGTCGCCACGCCGCCGGACGCTCGCACCAGGAAGTCGAGGAGGCGGTGGGTGAAGGCTGGATCTGGAAGGCGACCCCCGAGGGCTTCTCGCCCGCAGACTTCGTAGGCCGACCATTCGAGATCAGCGAGCAGCTGGTCGACGGTCAGCGCATCGATCTCGGCGGACGCCAGATCGAAGTGCTCTTGACACCAGGCCACGCACCCGACGCGCTCTGCCTACTCGACCTCGCGGCCGGCCTTTTGTTTACCGGCGACACCTACTACCCGGCGACACTCTACGCCCACCTCGACGGGTCGGATCTCCTCGAGTACCAGGCGAGTGCTCGTCGTCTGGCGACCCTCGTCCCCGAGCTCAACCTTGTCCTGCCAGCCCACAACGAACCTCTCGCCGCACCCGAGGTCCTGGAACGACTGGCACAGCTGCTCGACGCGGTCGTCCAGGGCGAGGTCCGCTGGTCGCCCAGCGACGGCAACCGTTTGTACCAGGGTTTCGACCTCGAGATCCTGGTCGCCGAAACTGCTCCTGGTAGAGATTCACTTCCCCAGTAGCTGCGGCGGCCGCAGGAGCATGCACGCCCGCTCCACGGCCGCATGATCGCCGACCAGCACCAGGTCGTCTCCGACCTCCAGCTCCATGAGTGGGTCGGGGTTGGCGTGTGATTCCGTATCGCGAACCACCGCGATCACGGCCGCGCCCGATCGCCGACGCAGATCGAGGCCGCGCAGGGTCGCGCCGGCCGCCTGACTGCCATCGAGAACGCGTACGATCTCACTGGTCCCCTCGGTGAGGGCATCGAGCACTGCCTGATTGACGCCGGCACCCATCCGCGCAGCCCGCAACATGCTGTAGTCCTCACCGCGTAGCGCCCTGGTCTGTGCACGAATCACGTTGCGTGGCACATGATAGGCCTCGAGAGTCTCGTGCAACACCTCGAGCGCGCTCTCGAAGTCCGACGCCACGATGCGATCGGCACCCAGGCGCTTCAGCGCTTCGACTTCGAGAACATCGTGCACGACTGCAAAGATCTTGAGGTTCGGGTTCAGGCCCCGGGCAAGCTTGACGATCCGCCGCTCGGCCCGCGGATCGGCCAGTGGCAAGATCAACACCCGGGCGTTCTCGACGCCCAGGGCCTCGAGGATCGCCACCCGGGTGGCGTCGCCGAACAGCACGTCGTAGTGGGCTTCGCGCGCCGCATCGAGCGCCCCCTTGTTCATCTCGACGATTTTGAAGTCGATGTGGGCCCGGTCGAGAACCTGCGCGATCGTTCTGCCAATCAACCCAAAGCCCACCAGGATCGTGTGGTTCTCGAGCTCGCCGCCGGAGCGCTCATCGGAGCCGTCTCCGAGCGACAGCCGGCGGGCCAGCCCGGGTGCGATCTGAATGGCAAGCGGAGTCAACAGCAGCGATACCACTGCCGCGGCCAGCAGAACGTTGACGACCTCCTCAGGCAGCAACTGAACCCGAAGACCAATGGCCAGCAGGAGGAAAGAGAACTCGCCGAGTTGCGCCAGGCCGAGAGCGGCCATCAGCGCGGGGCGCCTCGCAAAGCCGGTGAGGCGAATCGCCAGAAAGGTCGCCAGCGCCTTCGCCGCCATCATCAACAGTGCGACGGCCAGGATCGTGACTGCATCGAGCACCGTTTCCGGGAGCACCACCAGCATGCCAATCGAGATGAAGAATAGGCTGGTGAAGACGTCGCGGAAGGGTCCTACGTCGGCCATCAATTGGTGGTGATAGGGCGACTCTGCGGCCGCTACGCCGCCGAGGAAAGCGCCCAGAGCAGGCGAAAGTCCGAGCACCCCCGTCAGGTAGGCCATGCCGAGCCCGAGGAAGAGGGCGCTCAAGAGGAAAGCCTCGCGCGCGCCGGCGCCGGCCAGTGCCGCCAACGTCGGAGGCAGGATGATGCGCGCCAGAACAAAGGCCGCGGTTGCTGCAACGACCGCCCCACCGAGCCGAAAACCGAGCTGGCTCAGCGTTTCACCGCCGGCGCCGGCGAGAAGCGGCGTCACCACGACCATAGGCACCAGGAGTAGGTCCTGGAACAGGAGGATTCCAAGCGACAGTTCGCCGTGCACGGTGCGCATCTCCCGGCGCTCGTTGTAGAGCTTGAGGACCACTGCGGTACTCGAGAGGATGACGAGAAAGGCGATGAAGAGGCCTTCTGAGTAGCTGAACCCGAGCATCAAAGTCGCTAAAAGGGTCAGCGCACCGACAAACAGCGCCTGCAGCGGTCCACCGACCGCAAACGCGCGACGCGCCCGCGCCAGCTTCTCGAGCGAAAGCTCGAGGCCAATCGTGAACAACAAGAGCACCACGCCGACCTCGGCGAACAACTCGACCATCTCGCGCTCTTTGACCAGCGCGGTGCCGGCCGGACCGATCAGAAGGCCGCTCAGAATCAGGCCGACCACCGGCGGAATGCGTAGCCGCGAACAGGCCACCAGAACAGCGATCGCGGCTCCTAGAACGACCAGGATCTCGTAGAGAGCATGCGCCAGGTGTTCGTTCATGCGCGGTCACCCGACCGCACCGGCTGACGCGCAAACAGCGCCACCCCGGTATCCCAGTTCATCTCGATGCCGACGAAGTCGGAGCGTCTACTTAGGGCCTGGCGCAACCGCACAACGTTGTGCTCGTGACCCTCGGGCCAGTTCGGCTGGGGCAGGAGATCGTCAATGACGTAGAGACCACCTGGCGCCACCAGATCGAGCGCAGGATCGAGATGGCTGATCTTGCCCGGCCAGGCATCGGCAAAGACGAGATCGAAACCACCCGGTGCGCGCGCGGCCAGAGCGCCTCCTTCGAGCAACTCCGCGCCGTCACCAACGAGAAACTCAACGCGTGGATCGTCGCCGACGACCTCGCGAGCGCTCGCCGACAGCCGCTGATCGATCTCTACGGTGACCAGAGACGACACCTCGCACATGCCAGCCAACAGGCACACCGCGGCCGAGCCCAGCCCGGTGCCGAGCTCGAGAAAACGACCCTCGGGTCGGGCGGCCGCGAGGACCATCAAGAGATCACCGGTGGCTGGACTCGAGACCATGTCGAAGTCACGCTCTTTCGCCCGCCTCGAGATCTCGTCCAGGCATCCTCTGCGGTCGCTCTCTCGAATCAAGGCGAGGTTTTCTCTCGCAACTCAGCGTTGAGGCACCAGGAAAGCTCAGACAGCCGTTCGAAGTGCGCTGTCCAACCGTGCTCTTCGAGTGCTATCTGATCGAGCTCGACCTGCCAGAAGAACTCCTCGCAGACTTCATCAGCCAGTGCGGCTCTCCCGTCGCCTCGATAACCGGCCAGGATCTCCTTTTCGGCCAAGAGGTTCTCGAACATCAGGTCGCCAACCAGGAAACGACCACCCGGGCGGACCAGTCTGGCCAGTGCGCCAAACAGGGCATCACGCTCGTCCGGCATCAGGTGATGAATCGCATAGGTACTGACAGCGGCGTCGAACCTGCGCTCTGGTGTTCTAGAGGCCGCGCGATCAACGCAGAACTCGAGGAGATCCTGCGAGCACCACTCAACCGTCACCGCACGCAACCCCGGGTGCTGCCCACTGCTCTCTAGCGCCTCGAGCTTGCGACGCGCGAGGTCGGTCATCGCGCGTGAAATATCCACCGCGACCACTCGCCCCTCCCCCGACATCCGGCGCGCCAGCTCGAGGGTCAGGTTGCCGGTCCCCGAGCCCAGTTCGAGGAGCTGACAGCCGTCGTGGGTCGGTGTTCGCGCGGCAACCCATTCGAGGACCAGGGGGTAGCCAGTGCGAATCGGATCGGCCGAGTTCAGGACGTCGACGTCGTAGCCGTCGGCATCTTCATCGTGATTGAAGCGATCTACGTGCTGGGAGCGCATGTTTTTTTGGTTGCCTTTCCTGGCGTCACAGCGCCAGGCGATGGCCGACCCACACGGCGGCCATACCGAGGGCGAGGTGTAGCCCGATGTAGAGCGCAACCCTGCCCCCGCTGCCGGCCCCGGACCCGGCCTCGAGCAGTCTGAGGGTGTCGAGTGCGAAAGTCGAATAGGTAGTGAAGCCTCCCAGGACGCCGGTCACCGCAAAGGCTCGCAAGCGAGCGTGCTCGAGCCCGGTGCCATCGAGGTGCCCCACCAGCATCCCGATCGCCAGGCAGCCCAGGAGGTTCACCGTCAAGGTTCCCCAGGGCAGGAGTGCACCACCCGCAAACCGCGTCACCGCAAGGCCCACCAGGTAGCGCAACGCTGCTCCTACCCCGCCGCCAAGGGCGACCAGAACCACCATCAGACCCTGCACGCTCATAGGCGGAGGATAACGCCCCTGGCTCTTCGCCGTGATGCCGCTCGACGCTTCCTCCTGACCCCTGGGCCTGCGCTACTCTACGAACCATCATGGACCTGACCATCTCGAAGAAGTACGAGCCTCTCCGTAGCGAGATTCGCGAGTTCCTCGACGCCCACCAGAAGCAGGCAGTCTCCGACAACGTCGGCGCTGGCGACGAGGAGGCCGCCCGGGGTTGGCAGAAGCTGTTGTTCGACCACGGCTACGTCGGCCGCACGATCCCCGCCGACTATGGCGGCGCCGGCCTCGAACCGGACCTCTTAGAAGCGATCGTGATCGAGGAGGAGTTCCGAAAGGCACGCGTATCGCTCGGCTTGCACAACCAGGGCATCGACATGTTCGTGCCGACGGTTCTCCATTTCGGAACCGAAGAGCAGAAACGCGCCTACATCGGACCCACCATTCGCGGCGAGATGATCTGGTGCCAGGGCTACAGCGAGCCCGGCTCGGGCAGCGACCTGGCCTCGCTGACCACCCGTGGCGAGCTCGACGGAGACGAGTACGTCATCAACGGTCAGAAGATCTGGACCAGCACAGCCGCTCAAGCCGACATGATGTTCGGTCTCTTTCGCACCGAGAAGGACGCCGGCAAACACGCTGGCATCTCCTACATGGTGCTGTCGATGGACACCCCGGGCATCGACGTCCGGCCGCTCAAGACGATGAACGGCGACAAGACCTTCAACGAAGTGTTCTTCACCAACGTCCGGGTTCCGCGCAAGAACGTCATCGGTAACCCGGGACAAGGCTGGGAGATCGGCACCTACACACTGCGCCATGAGCGTCACATGCTGGGTCGACCGCAGGGCTCGCGGCGCTACCTCGAGAGCGCCGTCTCTGTACTCACCGATACCGGCAAGATCGACGACCCTCTCTTCCGCGAGCGGCTGATCCGGCTCGAGGCCAAAGTGATGGCGCTCGAGTTCCACGCCATGCGGCTGGTGACCGACGACCTCCAGAAGCGTGACTCGGGCGTCGCCGGCCTGGTGGTCAAGCTCTACGGCTGCCAACTCAACTACGACCTCTGCGCGCTGGCCATCGACGCCCTGGGCGAGCGCGGTCTGCTCAAGCCAGGCTCGCGCAACGTGCGTGACCACGGCGCCTGGCAGCAGAACTACATGTACGCCCTCGGCCTCATCATCGGCGGCGGCACCGCCCAGATTCAAAAGAACATCATCAGCGAAGTAGGGCTCGGCATGCCCCGCGAACCCAAGGTTCGCGCCTCCTGAGGCTTCTGGAGCAACACCAATGGAATTCGGCCTCTCACAGCCTCAGACCATGCTGCGCGATGCGATCGCGCAGTACGTGGCCCAGGAAGTACCGGTCTCGCGGGTGCGCGAGATCGCCCACGGCCCCGGCTTCGACTCGCGGTTGCTGGCCAGCCTCGGCAGCCAGGGCGTGCTCGGGCTTCTGATTCCAGAAGAGTACGGTGGCTCGGGCCTCGGCCTCTTCGAAGCTTGCATCGCCGCCCAGGAGCTTGGACGAGGCGTGACCCCGGTAGCCTTCGACCGCCTGGCGGTCACCACTCCACTGCTCCTGGCAGCCGGTGGTTCAATCGGCCAGAGGAAGACCTGGCTCCCTCGAATCGCCGCGGGAGAAGCAACCGTCGTCCCCGTTCTCGACGGTGATGTCACCGTCGAGAACGGACATCTCTCGGGCCGCGCGCTCTTTGTCCCACACGGCGCCGATGCCAGTGCGTTTCTGGTGGCCGACAACGAAGGCGGTGTACACCTGGCCCCGGCAGGTGCTGCCGGTCTCACCTGCCACGCGCTCGACAACATCGACGACACGCGGCGACTGGCCGAACTCGGATTCGATGGAGTTGCCGCCGAAGCGCTGGCCGGCGACGCGGCGATCGATCGTGCTCTGCAGGCGGCGCGCATCGCACTCGCCGCCGACACCCTGGGCGCGAGCCAGCAGGCGCTCGAGATCGCGCGCGACTACGCCCTCGAGCGTCAGCAATTCGGCCGCATCGTCGGCTCCTACCAGGCCGTCAAGCACATGTGTGCCGAGGTGGCTGCCGATTGCGAGCCGGTACAGGCGCTGGTCTGGTACGCCGCCCATGCCTGGGACGAAGACCTCGACCTGACCATCTGGCTAGCCCCGCTGGCCAAGGCACACGCCACCGAGGTCGCCACCGAGGCGGTGGCCAAGACCACCCAGGTCTTCGGCGGTATGGGTTTCACCTGGGAGTGCGATATGCACCTCTACTTCAAACGCGTCGGTCAGAACCGGCAGCTGCTCGGGAGCCCCAGCGATCTGTTCCGCGAGGCCGCAGCGCTTCGCTATCCGGCGGCCTAGTCGAGGTCGACCAAGACGGGCGGATGGTCGATCGCCTCGAGGAACCGGACCAGATCGCCGCTGGTGATCGAGGTGGTCATCGTATTGGCCAGCGGATGAAAGTTGAGCGGCTCTTCTCCCAGGAGGGCGTGCTCGACGATCATCTCGACCAGGCGACCGTGATCGTTGATCAATGCCAACGGCGACACCGCCCCGGGACGCACGCCGAGCACCTCCATGAGTCGCTCCGGACTGGCGAACGAAAACCGCGACGCCGCAAGCGCGGCCGCCAGCGCTTTCAGGTTGACGGCCTGGCTGGCTCGGCACGAGTAGAGCACCAGGCGGCCCTTCTTCGTCGACAGGAGGAGGTTCTTGGTGTGGGCACCTGACAACTCACCCCACCGCTCGAGTGACTCGGCGACCGTCCAGATCGGCTCGTGCTCGACGGTGCCGACCACGATCCCCAGTTCATCGAAGAGACCGAAGAGCTCGTCGGGCCCGACCGGAAGCGAGCCATCCGCCAACCTGTACTCCACGTCCTTCATCGACAGGAGGCGCGGCCGCTCGAACCTCAGTCGTCTGAGGTGCTACCCGACTTCTTCGCCAGCGCCTCACTCTCGAGCAGGCGAGCACCGCGCAGAATGCCGTCCATGGCGTAGTTGCCTTCGTGGCAGGCGTACTCGTAGACCTTCTCATCGCTGGTGCGCCAGACGTACTCACCACTCCACGGCGCCGTCCACACCGAGGGGTCGTCCATGGTGAAGCGATAGAGCAGATTGCCGTCCTCGAGGCGCGAGAAGCGCTCGGTCACAACCGCGTTCTCGGAGCCCCCACGCATCAGAGCGTCGGGCCGGAAGTTGGTGGTCTCGACGACCAGCGTGTCGCCTTCCCACCAACCAATCGAGTCACCGAGCCACGAAAGCGTCGCAGCCGGCGCGTGCTCCGAGTTCATGCGCACGATGCGTGCGTCGTGCACCATCTCGATGAGAATCATCACATGCGTATCGGTCTGGATGATGCGCTTGTAGTTGTTGTAGAGGCTCGGGAATGTCGGTGCAGCACCCGTGAAACCGAGAAGACAACGCTCGGCGATGCCCAGAGACTCTGGACCATCGTAGGGCCCCGGACCATCGAGCTCGAGCCACCAGGCGGTGCCATCGTTGGGGCGCCGGAGCTTGGCACGCTCCGCCATCCGCTCGATGGCAGCCTCGGTCGGCGGTGGCATGCGGCCGTCTTTCGGGTCGGTGATGATCGAGGTGCGGAACTTGCCGTCGACGGAGAACACCTCGGTTCCACGATCGGTCCAGAAGTTGTTGTAGCCGCCCACGTTGCCCGCACCACTGACCTCGCGTGCCTCGTCGTCGTATCCGATCGGTGGCGCACCGCCAGCGGGAGGTGCTTCGTCTACCGGGCCGCGATTGCGCTCACGCCGAAGAACCCGCTGGCGCTCCTTCTCCATGATCTCTTCGGCCGCCTCGCGGGTGAGCTCGAGGTTGGTGCCGAACTCTCTGGGACGCTGAAGCGGCGTGAGGGTCGAGACGTCGTAGGTGCCCGAGAGATCAGGACGCCCGTCGGCGGAGCGTGTGCCGGCCTCTTGCGCCTGACCAGGGAGTGCGAGCAAAAGGCCAGCGACCAGAACCATCAAGGTGCGAAACATGTCAAGACCTCCGGTGTTTCGCTCATCCTAGACCAACAGTCATCAACGAGCCGAAGCGCTTCCACTTTGGCTCTTCAAGCAACAGAAAACCCCGACCCGCGCCGACGAATCGCGGGCGAATCGGGGTTCCGTTGAAAAGACGGCGAAAGCCGTCAGCGACGGATGTGGACCTCGACGCGGCGCGCCTCTTCGAGATCACCACTGCCGGTGGTGAAGAGGGGCTTGCGCAAGTCGATACGGTCGGCCGGGACCCCGAGCGCGATGAGCTTGGAGCGCACCGAGAGCGCCCGGTTGCGCGCCAGCTCGTCGTTATGGGCGGCGTCACCGGTCGGGTCGTGATAGCCCGAGACTGCGGTGATGACGTCGTCGTGTTCGCCCATGTAGGCAACGATTTCCGCCAGCGTCGTGTCGACATCAGCCGGCAGGCTGAACTCGTCGACGTCGAAGTAGACGCGCGCCGTCGGAACCTCCTCGACATCCACCAGCCCGCGCAGCTTGTCAACGAACGACGGGCCTTCAGGCTCCGGTTCGGGAGCCGGCACGACGGCCGGTGCGGGCGCCGCGGCGACCGCGGTAGTGCCACAGGTGGGACAGTTGCGGCCGCCTGGGCCGTGACCCATGAGCCAGAGGGCGAGGGTTAGTAGCGCCAGAAGAATGGCGACGGTGAGCCAGATGGTCCTGAAGGAACTGCCTTCTTGATGGTTACTCATTTTTTTCCTTCCTAGCGATCAGCGGCGCACGCCGCCATCGAGCACATCCTGGAGGATCTTCAGAGCCTTCCACCGGTTGTAGGCCGCGAGCATCGCCTGCTCCGGCCACGTACCTGGATCCGCGAGTTTGAAGTTCGGTCCCGCGGCGTCGAGAACCCGCTGCAAGCGTGGAATCTCGGCCCGGGAAAGTTCCATGAACGTCTTCACACCGTCCTCGTTGAGGAGCTCCTCGATCTTCGGGCCGATTCCCTCGATGATCTTGAGGTCATCGGGGCCCATGATCTCGAAGCCAGCAGCACGCGCCGCGGCCAGGTCGATGGTGGGTCCGAGCTCAAACGCCTTGAGGCGCGCTTCGAGCGCGGAGATTCTCGACAGGTGCGCCGGGTTGTCGACCTCGACGGTCTTCTCGACGATCTTCTCAACCGTCTGCGGAGCACGTGCCTCGAGTTCGGCGATCTTGGCGACGAGCGCCGGGTTGTCGACCTCGACGACCTTCTCGACCTCGACGATCTTCTCAACGGTGTCGGGCGTACGAGCCTCGAGCTCGGCGATCTTCGCAATGTGGGCAGGGTTGTCGATCTCGACCTTTCGCTCGACGATCTTCTCCACCTCTATTTGGGGTCGCTTCAGCAAGCCGCTGAGCAACCACGCACCGAGCGCACCAGCAAGGTACGGCCAGAGTGCGCAAAGAAAGGAAGCCATAAATCCTCCATAGGACCCGTCACGATGGACGCACGGCGTTCGCTGCCGGTGAGCCCTCCGATCAGTCCTGGTCATAGGTTTTGGGGAAACAGACCTCGATGGTAGAGGGGAGCGGTACCCGAGGGCAAGCAAGCATGCTGCAGCCGGCCGCAGAGACAACCGCCCGAGGGCCGCAAGTCCTTTGGCCCCTTTGGCTTCGTGAGATCGAGCCGCCCATCTCCAGAGGTCAAGCAGAACCCCTCGTGTCAGGCAACAACCCTCACAGGCCGCCGGCAGCGGGAGTGCCCCAGCAAGGTTTGAGCCGCGTTTCGCGTCCTCTCAAGCGAGAGCCCAATGACGGGGAACCTCAAACAAGGGAGAACACGACGTGGGAAAACAGCGAGGATTCGGCAGTCGGAAACTGGGGAGCAGCGCGCTTCGCAGAACCCTGAGAGAACAGCGGCGCCAACTCGACGAGATGGTCGAGGCACAGCGACGGGAACGAGAAGCGTGGCAGAAGCGGCGGGTGATCCACCCCGCAGGACCACTGGAGCCGCCCTGGGAGGACCAGGACATGTGGCGCGAGCTCGCGTACCAATTGCACCAGAACGAGGCCCAGTCGACCGACGACGACTGGGACGACGATCCCTTCGGGTTCGGCCCCGACGCGTGTCCAACGCTGCGCGAGTACGAGGTCCTCGAGATCTACGAGCACGAAGGGCTGCGGGTGATGGAAACCAGTTCTGACCCCGAACCCAAGTGTCGTTTGTGGATCCCCGAAGCCGCCGAGTGCTTCACCGTCGGCCAGCGCTTCAACCTGGGCTGGAACGACACTTCTGTCGGCGTCTGGCCGCCGGCTGGGGACGGGGTCACACCCACCGCACCGAGCGGTGTCGCGTTCCGCTGGGCACCCGGCAGTAGCTGACCGAGCAGGCAGGCGGCGGTTGGGGCCTCTGGCCCCTCCCCCGCGCCCTACGGCTTCATGTGTTCGTCGTACCAGGCGATCATGCACACCATGCGGCCTTCGATGGAACTCGGCACCGTGAGGCCGTGGAACTGGCCGTCGGGGCTGAACCTCGGGTGGCCCTCGCTTCCCTTCTTGGTGTGGGTCAGCAGCACCCGAGTCGGACCGTCCGGGCTCACCATGAAGAGATCACTGCTCGCTTCAACGAGATCTTCGATGATGGTTTCGAGAGCGGCGACTCCGACGCGTGGGACGTCATCTGCGACGGTTGCTAGAGACCGTATCTCGCCACGCTATATGCCACCCAAAGGATCTGGCTAAGGATCGCGAACAGGCCAGCAGCAACGAGAAGGCCACGCCGCCACTGAGGTGGGGGGTTGAAGCTTTGGGCTAAGAGCACCGCGACCCAGGGTGCCCAACCCCAGAAATACCAGCCCCCCACAGCACCCCAAACGCCAAAAACCTTTCGCTTTCCAACAGCAAAGGCCACGAACCCGATCGCCGCTACGATCAGTCCCGCTATGTGCGGAATCGTTCCCGACGAAGGCCTAGGCCTTGCGAGAAAAAATAGCACCAGCGTGAGCACGGCGAAGAACACGACAAGCCAGCCGGGTGGACGGATACCACTCCAGCCGCCTAGCCAGAACGCCGTTTTGAAGAAGGTATACGCGCTATGAGCAAGGCCCTTCGCCACCACAAGTGCTGAGTCCGTGAGTACGACCGAAGAATTCAGTTCTAGGGTCCCTCCCCACTGCCACCCTCTCCAAAGCTGAACGGGAAAAACCGCGGCCGTAGCAGCAACCCCAGCGGCGACCAATCGCCAAGAACGATCGCGTATCCACTGAGTGATGACCACCGCAGCGACGGGAAGCGCTGTGAGCTTCAAGAGCGGACCCACGGCAAGGAGCGCCACCGCTAGCCATGCCCGCGTCGCCTTGGGCCGACGTCCCACAATGATCAGCACCACGAGTGCCCAGAAAAAGATTGGCGCATCGTTGGATACTCGAATGAGCGACTCTGACGCTCCTGGTAAGAGAAGAAGGGCGAGTAACACTGCTTCTGACCCGGGGTGTCGCCGTTCAAGCCGGGGTAACCCAACCCACAAGGCAAGAGCCATTCCCACCACTGCCGCGAGTCGGATGAGAAGCAGTTGAAGCTCGGGCGATGTTCCACCTGCACGGACAACCCCATAGGCCAACAGATAAGCGAGAGGCGGCTGGTGCGCCTGGTAGTTCGGATATTTCTCAAGCCTCGGTCCCTCAAGGATGGGCTCCGGACGGAGTAGGTTGAACCCCGACGGACTCTCTTTGTTGAACGGCGGGCAGCCAAACGCGGCGTTCATATCGGGACCACACGGTCGCGCTTCTAGCGTTGAGATGAGAAGGGGATCGAGGGCGTCTTCGGGGGTTCCCAGCGCTAGGGCACGTACCCGCGCAAGATGAAACGGTTCGTCTGGGCCCTCAAAGGCCGGCACCGCCAACGCATGCATCACGAAGATCAGTAGCAAGACGATGCGAACGCCTATCTTCGTCCTCTCAAAGGTCTGTGGTTTGATTCGTTCCACTATTCAGACCAGCCAAACGGTTTGCGATGGTTCAAGGGTAAAGGGAAGCTCACGAGGTAGATCACCAGCCTAGGCGGAAGGATGCGGAGGTGACCAGTTTTCTCGGTCTTCAATGTGTCGAAGAAGCTCTCGACCACAGCATGATCCCAGCAGTCTCCTCGGCGACTCGGAGCCGGTTCGAAGTCTGTTCTGGACTCCACGATCTCGCCCATCGGCGGTCCTGCCGACGTCCGTGTCGGCGCCCGGTCCATCTCACAGATGGACCCGGCAGAACCTGACCATCGGGCCTGGCGATTCTCCCCGCCAGACGATCCTGAAGGTAGTTCCGAAGACGACGGTTGCTAGCCAGCTTCGACGGCTTTGGTCGTCGGGGACGGCTCGAAGGGGCGACCTTCGGCAGCCAGCGGCGTCGCCAGAAGCGTGGCCGCTACGGCAGTCGCCGCCAGGGCGATCGTCAGTGTAGTTCTCATGGACGCATTCATTGCCCTTCTCCTTCGAGCAGCCAGCCTTCGGTCAGCGCAGCATGGTGAATCACTTTTCGCGCTCCCTCGTGCTGGCTGTAGGTGAGATGAATCGTGCCATCGGGCCCCTGATATGACGACGGATAGTGGAAGCGAGCACTCTCGGGTGGCGCCTCGGCAATCGTTCTCCTGGCGCTCCAGGTGCGGCCCTCGTCTTCAGACAGCGAGGCCGCGAGAAGATGCCGACCATCGGCGAGAGCGTTGTGAAACAGGATCCAGCGACCGCTCTCGAGCTCGAGCAAGTCGACTCCCGCGCCTGATTCCGGCAGGCCCGGTACGTCATGGGCGATCGTCCAGGTACCGCCGCGGTCGCTCGACTCGGCGGTCAGAACGAGCTTTGGCGGCGGCCCGTTGTCACGCATGTAGGCAACGACGGTGCCGTCGTCGCGCTGTCCGAACGAGGGCTGCACGGCGCCGCCGCCGATGATCGGCTCGGACATCGTCCAGGTCAAGCCGCCGTCGTCGCTGGCGCTTGCCGCAGCGAACGAGAAGCCATCGGAGTAGAGCCCCACCAGGAGGCGCCCGTTGTCGAGCTCCACCGGATGGGCGCGGGTGAACCAGCCCAGTCGACGGGTCAGTTTGTCGCTGGCCTGGCTGAGGTTGCGAGCGAGCCACGAAGCAGCCGGCTCGGGCGGGTTCTCTGGGTCGAGGCCGAGGCTTTCGAAGTACTGAAACGTCTTGGCTTCGACCACCGCGGCAAAGTCTTCTCCGGGTTTACCGGGAAGAACACCGGCACGCGACCACACCGGCGGCCCCTCGCCAATGGACCAGCCGGAGTCGGCAACGCGGTACTGCAAGAGAGCGCTTTCCCACAGGTTGGCCAGAATCACCGGCCAGAACAAGAACAGCCGGCCGTCGCCATCGACCATCAGAGTGCAGTTGGTGTCGGGGAAGTCGGGCGTGTCGGCGAGAACGAACGGCTCGCTCCAACCGCTTCTGGCAGACCGCTCGGCTCCGAGTCGCGAGGCCAGGATGCGCGTGTCGTCGGCGCGCCGCTCGCCCGAGCCACTGAACCAACTGACCATCAGCGCTCCGTCAGGCGCCGAGACCACCGACGAACCGTGATTGTGCACGCCAGCCAGCTCGCTCGCAGGCGAGAACACGTCGCGATCGGTGCGCCAGGCAACGTGGCGGCGCAGGATCTCACCCCACAGGAAGTACCCCGCGTCGCTCAGGTGCAAGCCATCCTGGACAAACAACCCGGCGCGCGGTTTTCCATCGCTCCCCAGCATGGGCGTATCGATGTCGACGTAGACCAGCCGAGACTCGCCCTCTGCACGCGCGCTCACACCCTGGTTCACGGCGCGCATCGGCTCGATGAGCTCCCAGCGGGCCAGGCTCGGCTTGATCGCCACGAAGAAGAGACGGGTGCCTGGAAAGTCAGTCCACAGGCGGGCGGTGAAAGCGTCGAAGTCTGCCAACACCCGTTGCGGAGTCTTCCCCGCCGCGATGTCGTTGTCTCCGGCGTAGAACACCACCTCACGCGGCGCGTGTGGCACGACCAGCGTGTCGAACCATTCGACCGAATCGGCGATCTCTGAACCGCCGAACCCCCTGTTGGTCGCCGGCCAGTCAGGGAAGAAACGCGGCAGGTCCCAGAATCGAATACTCGAGGAACCGAGGAAGAGGACTCCTCCCGGTACGGGCGGCTCGGCTCGGTCCTGGGCCTTGAACGCGTCCATCGCCTTCTGCCAGCGCGACGCCGGAGAGGTCACCTGGGTCGGAGATGCGGAGGCGCGGCTGGACGAAATCGCTGTGGCCGCACCGGCTACTGCAACGAGCGCCACCACCAGTCCCACCGCCTGTCCCTTCGTGCGTCTTGCCATCTCCAGTCACCTCGCCATTGAAGGCGCCCTTGAAGACGCCATTGGAATCGTGGCCGCGATCCTCTCACGCCCTCATTCTGGGAACGAGGCGCCAAGGGACCGAGGCGATGCCCAGCCGGCCCGTGAGGGCGCGCACCGGTCGAAGACGCCGGAACTCCAGCCGGGGAGGCTCAGGCCCATCGCGCTCCCCAGCCAGACCGCGGTGACGTAGACTCCCCGGGCACACTTTCGATACATCCACGATGATCGGTAGCAGAGGCGCTGGAGATCTGCGCCCCGCTGCTTCACCGATGCGGAGAAACATCATGCGCACACAGAGAGCTGTCATCCTTTCGCTAGCCATCCTCGGTCTACTCTTCAACGTCGCCTGCGCGTCGACTGGCGGTGGTGGTGCTGCGGCCATACCGCCAGAGCAGCAGATTGAAAGCCTGCTCGACAGCATCACCACGGCCCTGTCCGGTGCCGACATCGAAACCATGATGTCGTACTACTCGGACGACTTCATGTCTGACCAGGGTCAGGACAAGGCAGCGACCACCACCTTCCTGTCGACGGTCGCCGAACAGGGCTTCCTCGAAGGTGTCGAGATCGACAACACGTCGCGCACCATCGCCGTTGACGGCGATACGGCAACCGTCGAAGGCGTTGGCCTTTCGGGTGCCTTCGGCGTTCTCACCCTGGGCTTCAAGCTCGAGAACCGCGACGGCAACTGGGTGGTCACCTACCAGTCCCAGCAGTAGACCGAGAGACAGCGGTCGAAGGAAGGGCGGCAGGGGTCACTCTGTCGCCCCCTTCTTTTTGGAGTCCTTCTTCTTGGCGCCGATTCTCCCGGCGACTCTGCGATGGCGGCCGCTCCTCCCGGTCACGCCAGCGTTCGCAGGTGGTTCGAGGCGCAGCGGTAGCCACCGTTTCTGATCACGCTTTCAGACAGCGGTGGCATGAGTTCGAGGGCATAACCGAATCGCCTGAAAGCCAGAGTTGCCAGCTCATCCCCGGCCGGCAGACCGGAGGCAAAGCCCACCGCAACTCTCTTTCGGTCCAAGACCTCGAGCACTGTGTTGTTCCAACCCAGGAGGAAGCGAGCGGTGAGTCCTCTGCCGAGCGGTGGTGGTAGAAGCGCGAGAGGCAGGCGCCCCACCTCGAGACCGAGGCGGGCCAGGTGCTTGGCGATCGAGTCCAGGAAGACCTCGAGCCCGCGGCCTGCAACGCCACCGGCAGCTTCTACAGCCTCCGCCACCAGGCGCGTGCCAGAGGCGAGGTGAAACGTACGCGCGAGCTCCGCAACAGCCTCCGGCGGCTGACTGGCCAGCAAGTCACTGCCCGCTTCCAGGCTGCCAACCAGCGCCGCGGGGAGGGCATGCGCACGCGGCAGAATCGTCACCAGCGAGTCCAGGTCATGACCGGCGCCTTGCCCGAGGGCGAGAATCTCCCGCACACGCCCCTGCGAAGAGCCCGCGCCTGGAAGACCGTGCACGAACCGAATCGGCCGCCCCAGCGCGGTACCGAGCTCAGCCGCCGCCCGAGAAACCGCCACCAGATAGCGGCGCAGTCCCGCCGCGGTCTGCAGTGCAGCCAGTGGAATACGCGGCTCGCCCAGGAGCTGCAGCACGCGGCGTTCGAGGCTGTGCAGCGAGACCCAGGCCGCGCCATCGGCGAGCAGGATCTGGCCGTTGTGAAATGGCGTCGGTGCCGTCGACCACAGCGGGCGACCGAGCCGCTCCCACATCCGCGATGGCAGTCGGTCGATCAAGAAGGGGGCCATTCTCGAGTCGGCAGCACGACCACGCTGGCGGTTCGGCCGCACCAGAAAGTGCGGCCGACCGTCCATCGTGAACAGAAAGGTCATCGCGTCGCGCGGCCAGGGCGAGAAACCCTCGGCGGTACTGTCGAGCGGAACCAACTCCAACTCCCCGGCAAGCGCCTGAAGCTGCGCAAGCAGAGCGCCGTTGGTGAGAACGATCAGCGAGCGCTCGCCAATCGAGGCCTCGCGGACTCGCCGCAACAGATCTTCGGCCCGCCGGGCGCTGACGAAGCCGTGCGGAAACGAGAACACCGACGCGACGATCGGTTCTGTGTCGGCACTCAAAACCCGTCCGGGTGGCGGCCATACCGCTGGCTCGTCACTGCGCGAGGGGCGAGACGCCATTTGGGTCATTCGGATGATCTCCGCGGCACCTCCCGCGTTGGCCAGCGTCAGGCAGCCGACCGCTGCGGAACCCAGGAACCTTCGGCGACTCGCCGAGGCTGATCCCGCTGGCGAGCATGCTGCCCTCGCTCGGCTCCCGGACACTCCTGGGTTTCCTATCTGACGCCGGACGACCGCAACGACTCCAGGAAACAGTAGGAGGAGCAAGGAATGCAGCGCAAGGCAAGCGGTGCGAGGGCCGAACCCCTGCCTCGAACACGCAAGAGATAGGGATCGGATTCGATCCCGGGAAGAGAACCGCTGGCCTGCGCTCAGTCCCGAGGTTCTGAGTCGCAGTCCTCGCGGGCAACCAGCGCGGTGCCTGAGGAGTGCGGACCCCTGAGGATCTCGAACATGTCGATCTTGGTATCGCCGTCGTAGTCGAGCGTGACTGCGCCCATCGAGCCCCATGACGTGCGCGGAAACAGGGGTTCGGTCTTGTCAACGAATGTCTTGCCGGCCTGGTTCTCGTAGTAGTGGTCGTCGCCTTGCATGTTGAGGAGGAACACGTCGGGATACCGGTCGCGGTTCCAGTCGACGATGAGCGCATCGCCCGACCAGCTGCCGTCGACGAAGCTGACCTGTTCGGAGACCTCTTCGAACCGCCAACCGCCGAGGTTCTTGTAGAGCCGCGACCGCTCCGTGCGTTCGGGGTAGCGATGACCGGAGAAGGCGTCTTCGCGCCCGATGTGGTAGCCGCCCGCACCGCGGTTCTCGGTCGTATAGGAGCCTACGACCACCGACAGAATGTCCAGCTGGCCGTCGAGATCGAAGTCGAAGAGAACCGGCGCCGATGCGTGCCCAACGTAGTCGACTCCGGCCTCGGCTGCGCGTTCGCGGAACCTCCCTTCCCCGAGGTTTTCGAACAGCGCCGTCCCCTGGCGCACCGTCGTCACCTAGAGGTCAGGGTCTCCGTCGTTGTCGACGTCGCCAAAGGTCGCACTCACACTGATCCGCCCGGACATGTCCACACCGGCGCGAACCGTCCAGTTCTCGAAGCGTCCGTTTCCGCGGTTGTGCCACAACTCGTTCGACCCGATCTGGTTCACGAAGTAGAGATCGGGCAGCCCGTCACCATCGACATCGCCCGCCGCCAGGCCGTTGCCGTGGTCCCAGTGGCTCATCTTCCAGTACAGCCCGCCGTCGTCGACGATGCGATGCACAAAGGAAATGCCACTCTCGTCGATTCGATCGGTAAAGGAAAACCCCGGGGCGATTGGGTTCTCCCGACGCGCGTCTTTCGCCCTCGCGGCAAGCGAGTCAGAAACTTTGTCGCCCTCGGGCACCCTCCATGTCTGCCAGTCCTGCTGCGCAGAAGCGGCATCGGCCGGCGCCAGAAAAAACGCCCCGGTCACCAACGCTGTCAGCAAAAGATCTCGCGCCCTCACGGCCACTGCGCGCTGTTCTTGAGCATGTGCGCAGCGCCATGCGCGGCGTTGATCACAGCGTTCTCACCGAACAACCGCTCTTTCTGGCCGCCAAAAAGCTCCCGGTTGGCAGCCAGTGGGGCCAACTCGGTCGCTTTCTGCATCGTCGTGCTCTCGAGCTCCTCGAGGGCAGCGGTCTGCTGCACGAGCCCCGCAGCGAGGGCATCGGCCCCCGTCCAGCGACGCGCCATCTGCACCGTTTCATAGAACACATCTGCTCGTAGCTTGTGGCGAAACAGGGCAAGCTCGGGGCTGGGTATGGTCAGCCCGAGTTGCATCTCGTTGGCGCATAGGAAGCCACGGTCGGCACGCATGATGCGCGTGTCGCAGCACAACGCCGCCATGAGACCGGCTCCGAAGGCGTGGCCGTTGATGGCGCAAACCGTCGGCACGGGGAACGTGATGATGCGCCCCATGAGAGCCATGAACTCCGTTCCGAAGGTGTTTCGATCGCCGCCCTCGGGATGGTCATCCGGGGCCATCACCCAATCGAGGTCGAGCCCATTCGAAAAGAACTTCGGATCATGCGAAGAAACAACCAGTGCCGCCGCACCCTCGGACGCCTCGACCGCGTCGAGAGCGGAGCTCCAGCGCCGCACGAACGTTGTATTCCAGCGATTCTGCCCGGCGACCATCGTCAGCTTGTAGACGGGGTCATGGTGTTCGAGATCGATCAATCTCGTCTCCTCGGCGCCAGGCACTTACGGCTGCTTGATGCTGTAGAGGTTCTCGCGGCCACGCAGCAGAATGCGATCGCCAACCACAACCGGCGAAGCATCGAAGCGATCCTCGAGACGATTGCTTGCCAGGACTTTGAACTCGTCGGCGGCCTCGAGAACGACGGTTCCTCCCTGGCGACCGGCCATGTAGACCCGACCTGCGGCACCGACCGGTGAAGCGTAGACACCCTTGAGACCTTCAATACGCTGTGGACCGACCAGGTGCTTGCCGGTTGCGGCATCGAGGACGGTCAAGAGAGCGTTGTTGCTCTTGAAGAAATAGAGCCTGCCCTGGTAGAGCAAGGGCGACGGGACGTACGGCGTGTCGCGATCGAGCGTCCACAGAATGTGCTCGGAATCGGTGATGTCGCCTTTGGCGCCGGCAAGGCGAATGGCCATCAGGGCGTTGCCGCGGAAACCGCTCATCAAATAGACCGTGCCGTCCTGGGAAACCGGCGTGGGGATGGCGTTCAGGGTCATGCCACTGGCTTCCCAGATCTCCTCGCCGGCGGCCAGATCGTAGGACTTGATGCGCCTGGTTGCGCTCACGATGACCTGCGGGCGACCCTCGACTTCGACGATGTAGGGCGTCGACCAGGAAGTCAGCTCGTCGCGCGAACGCTCCCAGGCAATCTCGCCGGTTGCCGTATCGAGCGCCACGATCTTCGAGTCACCCTCGTGATCCCAGTTGATGACGATGCGGTCGCCGAAGAGCGCCGGCGAGCTGCCCTCGCCGAATGCCATCCGGGTCCGCATGTCGCCGAGGTCGATCTCCCACTGTTTCTCGCCGTCCATGTCATAGGCGAACAAGCCATACGAACCAAAGTAGGCGTAGATGCGTTCGCCATCGGTGAGTGACGAGGCCGAGGCCCAGGTTCCATCCGGATGGGTGCCCTCGATCGGCGTCCCTTCGTAAACCACCTTGCGCCAGAGCTCCTCGCCCGACTCGAGATCGAAAGCCAGGAGCGCCCACTGGTGTTCGTCTTCCTTGTCGCCACCGCGACCGTCTTCGGAAGCGGTGTTGATCGCCGTGCTGAGGTAGATGCGACCCTGCCAAACGATGGGGGTTGAGCTTCCGAGGCCCTCGAGGGGGACCTTCCACTCGACGTTCTCCGACTCCGACCAGGTCACCGGCGGATCGCCCTCTGGGGCTTCGCCGGTCCCCAGCGGACCGCGCCATTGCGGCCAGTCGGATGACCAGGCGGGCACGATGGCGAGAACCACGATTGACAGTACAGAAAGGACCGGTTTGTGCATTGCTGGCTTCTCCGAAGGGTCAGGGAAGAGTTGGCCGGTGGTTCGCCGGCGAGTACTCGGGGAAGTCTAGCGGGCGCCGCGATGCGGCGAGGCCGCACGCCTCTTGCTTCTTGCCTCTTGGCTCTCGCCTCGCGCGTATAGGCTCTACCCTCCAAGCCCCTTCTTTCGGTCGACTCCTCTGTGAGGGCCTCACATCGTGAAGACGAGAATGCACGCTGGTGCGCGCTTCCTCACCTGGAACTGTCTGGTCCTGGCGATCGCACTTCTGTTGCCACCAGGCTCCGCCTACGCCTCGGTAGCGTTCGAGCGCTCGACGGTCGCCACCGGTGAAGCCTTCACCACCCTCGCCATCGGGCCCGACGGGCGCCTCTACGCCGCCACCCTGTGGGGCGACATCATGCGCTACGACATCGACTCCGGAACCGGCGCGCTGTCCGGCGCCACCCGCATCGAAACTGTGCGCAACAGCCACGGCGAGAACCGATCGTTGATCGGCATCGCCTTCGAACCTGGCTCGACGGCCGAGGAGCCGGTGCTGTGGGTTGCCGACAACGAGATCTGGAGCGAAGACGCCAGCCCGTGGAGCGGCGAGATCGCCCGCCTCACTGGCGCCGATCTCGGCACGCTCGACCAGATCGTCGTCAACTTGCCGCGTTCGCGCTTCGAGCACATGACCAACGGCATCGCCTTCGGCCCCGACGGCGCGCTCTACATCCTCCAGGGCAGCAACACGGGCAGCGGGGCACCCGATGCCTTCTGGCACTTTCGCGAAGAGCGCTTGTTGAGTGCCGCCGTCTTGCGCCTCGATCTCGGGCTGCTCGGCGATACACCCATCGACGTCCGTACCGAAGGCGAAGGCGACGTCTTCGATCCTTTCGCTCCTGGTGCTGCGCTCACCATCTTCGCGACCGGCGTGCGCAACGGCTACGACCTGGTGTGGACTGCCAGCGGGCGGCTCTACGCCACCGCCAACGGGTCGAAGTCGAACGGCAACGCGCCCGGCACTCCAGAAGTGTTACCGGCGGCCTGCGCCACCTCGCGCATCGACCTGGCAGAGAACGGTGCCTATACCGGTCCCGAGGTCCCGGCGGCTGCCAACCTACCGTTGGCGCAGGAGGACTTTCTGTTCCACATCGAAGAGGGCGGCTTCTACGGTCATCCCAACCCCTTGCGCTGCGAGTGGGTGCTCAACGGCGGCAACCCCACTGCCGAGCTCGACCCTGGTGAAATCGCTGCCTATCCCGAAGGAGTCCTCCCCGACCGCAACTGGCGCGGCTTCGCCTACGACTTCGGAATCCACCAGTCGGCGAATGGGATCCTGGAGTACCAGAGCGCCCACGCGGCGCCACAACTGGCCGGGAAGCTGATGGTGGCGCGCTTCAGCCAGGGCGACGACGTCATCGTGCTGACGGTCGACGAAACAACCGGACAGGTCACCGACGCCGAAATCGGCATTCCCGGCCTGACCGGCATTCTCGATCCGCTGGACCTGCTCGAAAACCCCACCAACGGTGACCTCTACCTGATCCAGTTCTCGACCGTCGCAGGACGCATTCACCACCTGCGCCCGTCGTCTTCTGACTTTGTCTTCGGTGACGGCTTCGAGGTTGGAGACACAGGGCGTTGGAGTGGCACAGGCTGATGAGACGCCGATGCCACTGTCAACGTTCATCGTTTCTGGCAGCTCTTTACGGCGGCGCTCTGGCCGCTCTGCTCGCTGGCTGCAGCCCGGAAGCCGAGCCACCCTCCTCGGCTCTCGATCCCATCGAGGAAGCGCCTCCGGTCTCGATGATCGAGCCATTGGAGCTCGAGATCGGGCCACGTTTGCAGGCTGTTCAGCTTCTCCCGGGACCGCCGGGCGAACCGGTTGCCCTGTGGGCGAGCGGAATCGACAACCTCTGGCTGCGCCGCGTCGAAGACCAGGTTCGAGTGCGTGATAAGAAGGTCGCCGATACGTTCTTCGGCAGCGAGCCGGCGCTCCAGTTTCGTGACCTCCATGCCATCGACCCGGAGCGTGCCTGGCTTCTAGCCTCGGGTGAGGGTGCACTTTCGGCGATCTACTTCACCGCCGACGGTGGAGCGAGCTGGGACTTGCAGTTCCAGAACCAGGAACCTGCAGCCTTCTACGACTGCTTCGCCTTCTGGAACGAGCGCACCGGCTTCGTCTTCAGCGATTCCATTCCTGACCCTGTCGACGACCAGAGCGCGCGGATGCTGCTGCGTCGGACCGTCGACGGGGAGGAGTGGTCAGAGGTACCGGGTGCCTCGCTTCCCGCAGCCCAGCCCGGCGAAGGGGGCTTTGCGGCCTCGGGAGACTGCGCCGCCATCATCGGTGACCCCAGTGAAGGCCGCGGGATCGTCGCCATGGGAAACGCACCGCGAGTGCGGGTCCTTCTGACCAGCGACTTCGGGGGCTCGTGGCGAGCTGTCGAAACAGGGCTCGAGGGTGGCTCGGCGATCGGCCTGACCGCGGTAGCGTTTCGACCCCCGACACCCGGCAAGAGGAGCGACTTCGGCGTCGCGGTCGGTGGAGTGATCGGCAATCCGGACTCCGAACCCTTCGTGGTGCTCACCAACGACGGTGGCGAGAGCTGGACCCCCGCCTCATCTCTCCCTCCCATCGCGGGCGCGCTCTACGGCGTTGCCATGGCCACGGCTGACGACGCGACGGGTGACCCACTGATCGTCGTCACCGGCCCCGGTGGCGCCGCGCTCTCAGGCAACCGGGCCAGGACCTGGGAGCTGATCTCCGCGCAGGACTTCTGGAGCGTCGACCTGTTACCCGACGGACGCGGTGCCCTGGTGGGTCCGGACCAGCGAATCAGCCTGGTCGCGCTCAGGCGCTAAGGCCTATCGGGCGAACCCCGAAGAACAAAGTTCACGCTACGTGATCACCATCGGGATGGGGCAACGGCGCGGTCCTGATCGCTGCCGGAGTGTTCTTCTACCGCGCGCTTTCGGGGCATGAGGTCAAGGTGCCGCTCGAGAGGCCGCTCTACGCAAGGTGTGCCGTCTTTCTCAACTTGATGAACACGCGCCTGTACTGGGGGTTGATCTCAAGCGCAGCCGCCAGGAGACAGTACGAACAGGCCTGCCTCGCCAAGGGCACACATGCCGATCTCTATCGCCTGGCCCACGACCACTTTGGCGTCAGCCTGGCCACCATGGGCTTCGCTTTCATTTTGCTCTCAGCCTTGCCGCTCACCTGTGCCTGGCTCTACCAGGTCAATCGTTCAGCGCTCCATGCGGCGGTGCGCAAGTACCTCCTGCAGCTCTCTGGCTGCTTTCCGCGACTTCCCCAGCCGACGCTTCTCTAGGGTGGAATCGGCACCGGGAAGAGCGGGTTGTCGTCGGTTTCTCGTTCGAGAATCTCGACCCCCTGGCGCACCAGCTGCGGGTACTCAGCGGCCAGGTTGTGGAGCTCACCAGGATCTGCGGCAAGGTCGTAGAGTTCCCACCCGGCGCCCGCGCTGGGCAGATCGTCGAGACGCTGGTGCACGAGCTTGTAGTCGCCGAAGCGCACCGCCACCTGGCCGCCATACTCGGGGAACACCCACACCATGGGGTTGCGCTCGGGACGTTCGGGTTCGCCCCGAAGCGTCGGCAACAGGCTGATGCCGTCGCCGCTTGCGAGGGGGCTCCCCAGCAGCTCGGCGAAGGTCGCGAACCAATCGGGGAAGTAGGTCACGTAATGGTTGGTCACGTTGGCGTCGACCTCCCCGGGCCAGCGCACGATCAATGGAACGCGCAGGCCGCCTTCGTAGACGCTCCCTTTGAAGCCGCGCAGGCTGGCGGTGTCGCTGTAGGCAGTGCTCCTGAAGAAGGGCGCGTCGACGCCGCCCACTCCGAAGTCCGCATCGCGATCGCTCCCGTGGGTGGTGCCGTTGTCGCTGGTGAAAACCACCAGGGTCTCATCGCTCAGGCCAAGCTCGTCGAGTTTTCTGAGCACCAACCCGACGTGTTCGTCGAGGTCACTGACCATCGCCGCGTAGCCTGCCCGCGGGCGCGGGTGTGGCGTGTAGCCGGCGGCGCCACGATAGACCTTCCGGTCCCAGTCCTCGGGATAACGCTCGACCCACTCTTTCGGAGGCTGCATCGCGACATGCGGCTCGACGAAGGGCAGATAGAGAAAGAACGGCTGCGCGCGATGCTCGTCCAGGAAGTCGAGCGCGGCTTCGACGATCAAGTCCGGTGCGTACTGGTCGGCGAACCAGTCCTCCATGCGCACCGGACCTTCGGGCTGTCTCATATGGCCCGGCACCGGCTCCTGGTTGATGCTCATCTTGTGGTCATCGACCCAGAGGTGCGGTGGGTAGTAGCTGTGGGCGACACGCTGGCAGTTGTAGCCAACGAAACGGTCGAAGCCCTGAGCGTTCGGGTCGCCACTCGAACCCACCGGTCCCAGGCCCCACTTCCCCATCGCTCCAGTGACGTAGCCATGTTCGCCGAAGAGCTCCGCTAAGGTGTACGCCTCCTCGGGTATCGGCCACTGCCCTTCGACGCGCTCACCCTGGTCGTCGACCGCATCAAGGTTGCCGCGGATGGTCGTATGGCCCAGATGCTTGCCGGTCAACAACACGTTGCGCGACGGCGCACAAACCGGCGCCCCCGAATAGTTGTAGCTAAAGCGCATACCCTCCGCAGCGAGGCGGTCGAGGTTCGGCGTGCGGATCTTCTCCTGGCCGTAGCTTCCGAGCTCGCCGTAGCCAAGGTCGTCGGCGAGGATGAAGACGACGTTGGGTGGCCGCGTCGCTTCGCCGCCACGGCCGTTGGCTAGAGCAACCTTCGGGCCTGGGGAAGAAGAAGCGTCGCCGGTACAGCCGGCGCTCGCGGCCAGCAACAAGAGAGCGGCCGGCAAGCTCAACCGCTTTCGGTCGCAGAGGGTGCGAAACGATGACAACGAGAACGACGGTTGGAACATGGTTCTAGGACTCCTTCGACCTCCAGAGCTCGAAAGCCCAGGGGCCACTTTCTTCGCCGCGCTCGGCGCAGCCGACGATTTCGTGGGTCGCTCGGAGTGCCGACCGTGACGGTAGCTCGCCAGCCTCCAGACTCGGGGGGAGGCGGCCACCTTGCCAGGACGAGAGAAGCAAGAGGTCGATCCGTGGTGGAACCGTATTCCACAACCACCGGACCGACGATGGCCCGAGCTCGACGGTGGCACGCCGTCCTCCACCACCCGCTTCCACAAGTGCCGTGAGCGCGGTCTCGGGGTTTGCCGGCTCGAGGCATTCGACCTCGAGCTCGGTCGGGACCGGCCCGCGGTGCTTCGCGAACAGCGCCTGGAGTCGCCGTTCCCCAGCCCGGTCGGTGAGTACGGTGGTGGGCAACCCAGTGCCTCCGTCGCCCTGCGCCAGGGCGGGATGGCGGAGGTCGAAACCACGACCCGACGTCAGCACACCGAGCCGAGGCCGGTTGCTTTTGTTCGCCGTCGGCAGGTGTTCTGCCCGCCAGGACGCGAGTAGAGACGCCGCAACCGGCGCACCTGCCAGGTCGTGGCGAACTTCTGGTTCGGCGCGCAGGATCGAACCACTGGTGAGGATGCAGTCGGCGCGCGCGCGAGCAAGCCCGAGGATGAAGCCGTCCAGCACACTCGTCGGAGTTCTCTCGTCGATTGCCATCACCACGTTGCGTTCGTCGTTTCGCCAGACCGCCGCCACCTGAAGAATGGCGCCCGGATCCAGGAGAAGAGCCAGCGCTCGCTCACCCCACATCGAAGCGACCAGTTGGTCGACCGCTCGCCAGTCTCCTCTTCGTTCGAGATCGGCCAGGGGCCCCTTCTCCAGTTGCAGTCTCTTCATGACCGGGACGCTACACTGCCGAGGGTAAGAGCCCTTGTCAGACTGAAACCGTAGAGGGGAAGCGCTTGGACTTCAACGACTCACCCGAACAGGCCGAGTTCCGCCGAGAGGCCAGGGAATGGTTGGCAGCACATGCACCGACCTTCGAAGTCCCAGCTCACCGCGACAACGCCGCCGTCAACTCCGAGGAAGAACTCGCGCACGCCAAGAAGTGGCAGGCGCAAAAAGCCGATGCAGGCTACGCCACGATGCATTGGCCCGAGCGTTTCGGCGGGCGCAATCTGCCCCGCATCTACAGCGTGATCTACGACCAGGAGGAAGCACGCTACCGCGTACCGCGGGGCGCCTTCTTCAACATCGGCATCAACTTCGGTGGCCCCACCGTCATCGAGTACGGGTCACGTGAACTCCAGGAGCGTCTGCTACCACGCCTGCGTCGCGCCGACGACATCTGGTGCCAGCTGTTCTCAGAACCCGGCGCAGGCTCCGACCTCGCTGGCCTGCGCACGCGCGCCGAGCGTGACGGCGATGAGTGGGTGATCAATGGCCAGAAGATCTGGTCGACCTACGCGCAATACGCCGACTGGGGCATCCTGGTGACGCGCCACGACCCTGGCCTACCAAAGCACAAGGGCCTCACCTACTTCCTGCTCGACATGAAGACCGAGGGCGTCGAACCGCGGCCCATCCAGCAGGCGTCGGGAGCGTCGCACTTCAACGAAGTCTTCTTGACCAACGTTCGCATCGCCGATGCCTACCGGCTCGGCGAGGTTGGAGCGGGCTGGCAGGTGGCGATCACCACGCTCATGAATGAACGCCTGGGCGCCAACTCGGTAGAAGCACCGCCAACCTTCGAGCAGATCTTCCGGCTCACGCGAGCCGCCGAGCTCGAGAGCGGTCGCGCCATCGACGACCCTGCCGTGCGCTCCGAGCTCGCCGACTGGTACGTCAAGTTTCGCGGCCTCGAACTGGTCCAGCAGCGAACTCTGACGCGGCTGGCGCAGGGGAGACAGCCTGGGCCCGAAGCCTCGATTCGCAAGTTGGTCGCTGGCGACCTGCAGCAGGAGATCGCCAGCTTCGGCATGGACCTGTGCGAGATGACCGGCAGTAGAACCGACGATGCCGGCGGTCCCGGTGCGCTCTTCGCACGGGCGCTCCTCGGCTGCCCGGCAACGCGCATTGCCGGCGGTTCCGACGAGATCCTGCGCAACATTCTCGCCGAACGTGTGCTGGGGCTTCCGGGTGACATCCGGGTCGACCGCGACGTTGCATTCCGTGACATTCCCACCGGCCGGGCCTGACATTGGAGAGAACGATGACTGAGTCCTTGACCCGTCGAGACCTGCTCAAGACCGCTTCGGCCGCCTCGGCTGCCGGAGTTCTCGCCGGCGGTGCCACCTCGGTGCTTTCGGCTCCGGTTTCCCCTGAAGAGACCGGCGCGATCGAGCGCGTTATCGAGAACGACCGCATCAAACAGTCGGTCTGTCGTTGGTGCTACATGCGCACGCCACTGCCGGAACTTGCGGCTGCCGCCAAAGCAATCGGCCTGCGCTCGATCGAGCTGGTAGGCCCGAACGACTTCGAGACCCTGCGCCAGTTCGGGCTTACCGCAGCGGTACTCAACACGCACAGCATCGAGAAGGGTCTCAACGACCCTGCCCACCACGAGGCCTGCCTCAACGCGATCCGCACCAGCCTCGAAGCCGCAAAGGGCTTCGGCGCGCCCAACGTGATCACCTTCTCGGGCAACCGGAACGGCAAGTCTGACGAGGAGGGCCTCGAAAACTGCACCAAGGCGCTCAAACAGGTCGTCGGCGAAGCCGAGAAGCTCGGCGTGACGATCGTGATGGAGCTCCTCAACAGCCGCGTCGATCATGCCGACTACCAGGCAGACAGCACACCTTTCGGTGTCGAGCTGGTCGAACGCGTTGGCTCAGAACGATTCAAACTGCTCTACGACATCTACCACCTGCAGATCATGGAAGGCGACGTCATTCGCACGATCCGCGACCACCACGAGGCCATTGGCCACTACCACACCGCTGGTGTTCCGGGTCGCCACGAGCTCGACGAGAATCAGGAACTGCAGTACCCGGCGATTGTGCGCGCCATCATCGACACCGGCTACGAGGGCTACCTCGGCCAGGAGTTCATTCCCGCCGGCGACGACGCACTCCGCAGTCTGGCGCACGGCGTGCGGGTCTGCGACGTCTAGAGAGCCGGTGGCTCAGGTTTCGTACTCGTCGTGGCGCTTGACCCACGACTGACCGAAGGCCAGGTCCGCCTCGTCGCGGCCCTTCGGCAGGAGATCGATGGTGTGGTACGCACCGTTCAAACGGTCGAGTCCGCGGGCGTAGGTCGAGTAGGCGTGAAACACCCTCCCGTCGCGCGTTGCAAAGACCGAGACCCCAGGCCACTCTCCCGGCCGCTCGGCCCGTCGATAGTTGTACTGAACTTCGCCCGCTTCGATCTCCTCCGCGCTGAAGGTGACCCCATAGTCCTGGTTGAACGAAGAGCGGCCTGACGACAGCCACGGGAAGCTCCAGCCCATGCGCTCACGGTACGCCAGCAGGGTCTCGAGTGGCGCAGTCGATATGGCGACAAAACGCGCGTCGCGTTGTTCGACATGCACCCGAAAGGCGTCGAAGCCATCAGCCCAGAACGAACAGCTCGGGCACCCGGCTTGCCAGTCGGCACCGAACATGAAGTGCTGGACGATCAGCTGGCTCTTGTCGCCGAAGAGATCCGCAAGCGACACTTCGCCGTCTTCACCATCGAAAACGTAGGGTTCTGTCACCTCGACCCAGGGCAAGGCGCGCAGCTCGGCGGCAAGCGCGTCGCGCTGTCTGTCGAACGCCTTTTCTCTGACCAGCAGGGCACGCCGAGCGGCAAGCCATTCCTCGCGCGAGACGACGTTCGGGTGGTGGGGGGTTTTGGACATCTCACTTCTCCTCGTTGACATGAAGACGGTCGGGGCGATGCCTCTCCTCAGTCATGACGAACGACAACAAGAGCACTCGACAGCAGGCGGCGACATTCCTTCCAGCCGCCTTTGACTCAGGCGACCTCCTTGTCGTAGCCCGTCTCGTCGCGAAAAAAGGCCGCAAACCCGAGCATGGTGACGAGCGCAGCAACCGACAACGCCCCCCACAGGCCGGTGTAGTTGACCGGCAGACCACCGGTGCCCGGGAACATGTCGACCAGTACCTTGACCGCCAGGCTGGCGGCCACCGGCCCGACACCGAGGATGATGATGCCGAAGACGGTCTGTGCCGAAGCGCGCACGTCTTCGGGCGCGATGCGATCGACGTAGATGAAAGCGGCGGCAAAGAAGCAGGCATAGCAGAGACCGTGCAGGGCCTGGCTGGCGACAATCACTTCGGCCGGCAGGGAGCTGGCAAAGATGGCGTAACGCACCACATACGCCAGGCAGCCGAGGGCAATCACCCAGCGGAACCCGAGCCGGCGCAGCAGCCAGCCGGTCGCGACCATGACCGCAATCTCGGCGAACTGGCCAATGGTCATCGCCGGACCGATCTGAGAGTCTCGGAGGCCGACGACGTTCGAGAAGAAGGGCGCCGTTTGCATGAAATAGACCTGGTGGATGATCGAGATCGGCAGACTGGCGAGCACCAGGACCAGCAGCGAGCGTTTGCGCAGCAGAGCAAAAGCCGCCTTCCACGCCAGCGGTTCCGCGGCATCGGTACGCGGTGGCGTGTGCGGCAGGAAGAGTGCGAAGACCGCGAACAGAATCGAGATCACGCCACTGGCAATCAGTGCGTCGCCGAGACGCCCGGTGACGTTGGCGACCTCAGTGCCGCCGTAGAACGGCGGCATCCACTGGAAGTGGACATCTCTGAGGAGCCAGAACAGCGGAAACAACCAGCTGGCGGCGATCCACCCGATGGTTCCCCAGACCCGCACGTAGGGGAAACCGCGGTCGGGATTCTCGAGGTGTGCAAAGGCCAGCGAGTTGGTCAGCGAAAGGGTTGGCATGTAGACCACGCTGTAGGCGATCGACAGCCACAGCCAGGCCGAGAAGGTCGTCTGGTACGCGGTGGCGATCTTGATGATGCCGCCAATCACCAGGAGGCCGGCGAGAAAGCGCTCGGTCGAGAAGCGACGGTCGGCGAACTGACCAGCGATGAATGGCGCGCTGATGGCTCCGATCGAAGCCGCAATCCCGAGAATCGCCGCCACTTGCGCATTGGTGAAACCCAGACCCCCCTCGTGGGTGCCGGCCTCGAGGTAGCGCGCCAGAATCGGCATCCAGACACCCCAGACGGCGTACTGGAGAAACATCATCAACGAAAGTCGAGTCCAGGGGGATCGCTTCATCACACGTCCTTGGCGAGGGGTTCTGTCTTTCACACAGGGAATGCGGCGCTCATAGTAGCCCGTCGCGCGTGCTTTCCCAGAACCCGACCGGCCGGTCGGTTGGAATGCCAGACTCAGTCCTTGCTCAGTTCCCGAACCCGGGTAACATGTCTGACACTGTTTCAACAGAACATCTTTTGACGGATCGGCCGACCGCCGGTTCGGGTCCCCGGACTTTCGTGGCTGAAATGGGGGAGGGACCGAAGGGGAGACGGCGAACAGAGCCGGCGAGGGGGTGCCTCTCCATCTGGCAACCGTTTCCTGAGCGACCCTCGTGGTCGAGGTGTGGACTTCGTTAGACCCGCGCAACAGGGAACGTCCCGCAACAGGGACAGGAGAGAACCACATGGCAGAGACCCCCCCGGACACGACACCCACCCCGCGCTCGCTGAGGCTCCCCACCGGCAGCCTGTTGCTGGCGCTCCTCATCGCCTTCGCTCCTGGCCTCCTTGCCCAACAAAACGACGCCCCGGTGCGCACCCAGCTACAGCGCGCCATCGGCGACGCGTTCACCCAGAGCGCCCACGCCCGCTCGCTCAACCGTGGCCCCGGCAAGACCGAAGGGGTCTCGATCCTGCTCGAAGCCGGTGCCGTCTTGCACGACGACGTCGTGCGCGCCCAGAATGGCGCGGTCAGAAACGCCGCCCTCGACATGTTCGACTTCGTCGGCGCCTACGGCGACATCGCCCATTCCGACCTCAACCGCGCCCTGCCCTCGGGCAGCGAAATCTTCGCGCGTGCCCAGGCGCTGCGCCAGCAACACCGTGCGGTTCCGATCGCGATCGCCGCCCTCGACTACGCCACCTGGGGCGAGCGTGCAGCCGAAATCGGCCGTGACGACGATGGTCGGGTGGTGCTGCCGGCGACCGCCCCGGGTGTCGAACGCTTCGTAGCGGTCGGCGCGATGGCCGACATGCTGCCGTCCTGGAACCCACGCATCGTCTTTCCTTCCGCACTCGTCATGCGTCAGGGCAACGACCGAATCACCCACCTCGCGGTGCGTGTCAACGGCTCGTCGTGGCAGCGCACCGCCCTCGACCGGGTCCTGACCCTCGACCCCGCGACCTTCCGCCGCACACCCCGCGACGGGCGCCAGCTGGTGCTCGATGTTTCGATGCGAGTGAACGGTGAGCGCGTGCGCGCTCGCACCCGCCTCCGCTGGCGCCAGGGTCCGGCCAGCCAGATGATCGCCCAGGGCGACTCACCCGGTGGCCTGCATGGCCTCGGTTCCCCCAGCCGCGATGACCGCGACGACCCCCGCGTTTCCGTCCTCGCGCCGCCCGATGAGGGTTGCCCGGTCACCTGCTACGACATGCCGCAGGTGACCGCAGATTTCGCCTGGCCGCCGAGCAATGGCCAGCGCGGCAAGATCAACCCACGCATCTACACCTCCTCTGGACGCGTCGAACTCGAAAACGGCCGTCGGGTGCCGAAGCTCAGAAACGTTGTGATTGCGGTCGATGGTTTCGACGCCTTCAACACGCGCACCCAGGAAGACGTCTGGTCGGACTTCCAGCGCGGCTTCACCGAGATTCTCGAGTGGGGCTTCGACCTCGTCGTCGTCGACTACCACAACGGTCGCGACTACATGCAGAAGAACGGCTACGCGCTTCGCAAGCTCGTCACCGACGTCGTCCCTGGATGGATAGACCCGGCGTTCGAGGGTCAGCCGCTGATCGTCATTGGTGGCAGCATGGGCACCCAGACCACGCGCTGGGCGTTGCGCACCGCCGAGCTCGGCTATCCCTGGGGTGATCCAGTCGATCACAACGTTGGGCTGTGGGTCGCCTTCGATGGTCCCTTCCACGGGGCGAACATCGCGATCGGCAACCAGGCCATCGCCGACTTCCTCAAAGACGAGTCTGACCTCGGGGTGCTCTTCGAACAGGCGCTCAACAGCCCTGCAGCCCGCCAGCAGATGCCACGCACGCGACTGGTGGGGGCGAAACTGCCGAAGAAGAAGGACTATCGCCGGGGCAACCCCCTCTTGTCCTGGTACGTTCCCGATCCGCTGCATACCGAGTACTACGACCTGGTGAACCAGCCCTGGTTCAGGATGCCACAACAGCCGCGCACCGCCAGCATCACCAGTGGCTCCGGTACCGGAACTCTGCAGCTCGAGCCGCCGCATCCGGGCTGGCTCCCCACCTCGATGCTCAACCGCGTGTTCAAGGACAACATCATCGGGCGCGTCAACATCTGGGCACAAACCGACCACGACAACGGCCACATCTTCCACGGTCATATCCGCAAGTTCCTCTCCTGGCGCACGCGTGATCTCTACCTCGGGCCGGCCGACTGGCTCGACGTCTCGCCCGGTGATCTGCGATCCACACCTCAGCAGATCGCCGATGCCTGGAACAACACCGACGGCACCCTCGGCACCATGGAGGTCCCGCTGCCCGTTCACAGCTTCGTGGGCACGAACAGCGCGCTCTATACCGCTGACCCGTCGCCCTACTACATCGCCGCTGACGACTCGGGCGTCGATCTGGCGATTCCCTTCGACAACTTCACCTGGGGCAAGTGCAACAACGGGCACGCCAATATCTCGGGCGAGGCCTTGCGCTTCGTGAAGGAAGAGATCTTCGCCTTCGTCGAGGGTCGTGAGTCGATGCATCCACCGCGCTACTCGGAACCCTGCAATCGGCCCGAGCCGGTCGACCGTTGCCTCCCCTACGTCGACTGGTTCGCGGACCCGAACGCCCCCGAAGACCTCATCCCCTGGTACGACGGTGCCAACTGCTACGTCACTCCGGTGCCCTCGGGCGAGCGCGGCTTCGTTGCCGAGAACTCCTACTGGGTCGAGCCGCGTGCCGGCCGCTGCCAGGTAGGGATTCCGCGCTCACAGGGCGGCAACCCGGCCTGCTTTCTGGGCGAGGCTCCCAGGAACATGCGCGCCTTCCTGTGGCACGGCTCGTTCTACTACGACGGCTGGGACTGACGTCTGCCGGTAGGGCTGTTTTCTACCACCGTTGATTCCCTGAACGGGCGAGCGACAGCTCGCCCGTTTTGTTTTCTTTGTTTCTGTGCTGCCAGGTTTCTATGATGCCGGGTAACAGACCTTGTCAACTTCCCGCTGGAGACACCGAAGCCCCATGGCCACTGAAACCACGATTCAGTTCGAGACCATCATCGAACCCTTCCGCATCAAGGCGGTCGAGCCCATTCGTCAAACCACCGCCGCCGAACGCGCCAAAGCCCTCGCCGCCGCCGGCTACAACCAGTTCAAGTTGAAGGCCGAGGACGTGTTGATCGACCTGCTGACCGACTCGGGCACCGGCGCCATGTCGTCTTTTCAGTGGGCCGGCATGATGCGTGGCGACGAGTCCTATGCCGGGGCGCGCTCGTTCTACCGCTTCCTCGAAGCGGTCCAGAAGGTGACCGGCTACGAACACGTCATCCCTACCCATCAAGGGCGCGCCGCCGAGCGCATTCTCTTCGGGGCGCTCGCCAGTGAAGGCGACCTGGTCCCCAACAACACCCATTTCGACACCACGCGCGCCAATGTCGAGGCGCGCGGCGCCGAAGCGCGCGACATACCGATCGCCGAGGGCCTGGTGCCAGAGCTCATCCATGACTGGAAGGGCAATATCGACCTCGAGGTTCTCGACCAGCTGCTCTCCGAAGAGGGCGAGAAGGTTCCGGTGGTCATGCTCACGGTGACGAACAACTCGGGAGGTGGCCAGCCCGTCAGTCTCGAGAACCTTCGGGGAGCGAGCGCAATCTGCAGGAAGCATGAAAAGCCGCTTTTCCTCGATGCCTGCCGTTTCGCGGAGAACGCGTGGTTCATCAAACAGCGCGAAGCTGGACACCAGGACCGGACGCCCCTCTCGATCGCTCAGGAGATCTTCTCACTCGCTGACGGGTGCACCATGAGCGCCAAGAAGGACGGCCTGGTCAACATCGGAGGCTTCCTGGCTCTCAATGACCCCGAACTCGCCCAACGCTGCCGCGACAACCTGATCCTCACCGAGGGCTTCCCCACCTACGGCGGCCTGGCCGGCTACGACCTCGAGGCACTGGCCGTTGGCCTCAACGAAGTACTCGATCCAGACTACTTACGCTACCGGATTCAGTCGGTGGCCTACCTCGGCAAGATCCTGACCGAGGCAGGCGTTCCGATCGTGCAGCCTCCCGGGGGCCACGCGATCTACATTGACGCACGCGCCATGCTCCCCCACATCGAACCGCTCGCCTACCCGGCCTGGGCCCTGTCGTGTGCTCTCTACCTTCTGGGCGGCATCCGCTCGGTCGAGATCGGGTCGGTGATGTTCGGCCGCGCGCCAAACGGCACCGAACACCCTGCACCAATGGAGCTCGTGCGGTTGGCCTTCCCGCGCCGCGTTTATACCCAGAGCCACGTCGACTACACCGCAGAGGTGGTACTCGCCGCCCACCAGCGCCGGGAGCGGATCTCTGGTATGCGCATCACCGCCAGCCCGCCGGCCCTGCGCCATTTCTCGGCCGACCTGGAACCGCTGGAGGGCTCGTTGTTGGGCTGAGACTGGGCGCAAACGCCGACCAGGAAGCCTCCCCTCTCGATCTGCTAGTCTCCCGGTGGCAGGAGCATCTATCTCCACCGAACACTGGAAGTCCTTGCTTTCTAGCAACTTGCAGCTCGAGAGGAGTCCGCCACCTGGCGGTGGCTTCTGCAGAATCGACATGCAACGCGGCCGCCCACCCAGCGACCGACTCGACTTTTCACATCCTCCCCGGAGACCGACGGGGGTTCAAAACCAGACAGCATTCGACGATGAGCCGGGTCCAGAGCGCGTCGCGCTCCCCGACTCTCCAGACTGCAGTCGCGCAATCGGACCCATCGGTCAACCAACGCCCGGTCATTCAGAAAGAGACCGCAGGCGACCGGAACGAGGAAATCCGACGCTCGCGTAAGGACGCTCTTTGCGAGACCTCTTTGCAAACGGAACGCGGTCACAAGCAGCACGCCGGTCGAAGGCCGCAAGCGACGCCGCCTGCCCCGCACCTCCCCCCTGTTCGGGGATCATCCCGTTCAGAGACTGGAGGGCCGGCTCGCCGCATGGCTGCCAACCCTGATTCAGTTTGAAGTCCCGGTGCCAGTCGCACCGAGATGAAACTCGCAGTTCAATCTGTCCCTACCGCGCCTCGGTCACCAAGAGGACAACCATCCAGTGACCACCAAGCGCATGCTCATCAACGCGCGCAACCCAGCAGAACTGCGGGTCGCGTTGGTCAGCGACAAAACACTCGACGACCTCAAGGTCGACGTTGCCGAACGCGGACTGACCCGCGGCAACATCTACTACGGCGTTATCTCCAACGTTCAACCGAGCCTCAACGCCGCCTTCATAGACTATGGGGCGGAACGCAACGGCTTCTTGACGATTCAAGATGTTGTCCCCGAGGCCTACCACAAGAAGTACACCAAGAAGAGCCGGCCGAAGATCGAGGAGGTCCTAGAAGACAGGAAATCCCTCCTGGTTCAGGTGTCGCGCGAACCCGAGGGCCAGAAGGGTTCGGCTCTGACGACCAACCTGTCGCTGGCCGGCCGCTACCTGGTGCTCACCCCCTACGACTCGACGCGCGGCGTTTCGCGCAAGGTCGACAGCGACGAAACCCGGCGCGCACTCAAGAAGCTCGCCACCTCACTCGACGTACCCGATGGCGCCGGCGTCATCGTACGCACCAACGCACTCGATCAGAACAAGACCACCCTCAACCGCGACCTCAATGCGCTCCTGCGCCTGTGGAAGCGCATCTCGACCGAGGCCGAACGCAACGGTCAGGTGCGGCTCCTCTACTCGGATCAAGACATCGTCTTGCAAGCCCTGCGCGACTATCTCGACACCTCGGTCCAGGAAGTCCTGGTCGACGAAGTCAACGCCTTCAACAAGGCGCAGGAGTACATTCGCGCCTTCATGCCACGGTCGCGTGTCCAGCTGACGTTCTACGAGGACCGGGCGCCTCTCTTCGCGCGCTACGACCTCGAGTCGCAGATCGATCGCATCTTTCAACGCACCGCACCTCTGCCGTCGGGCGGCTCGATCGTCATCGACCGCACCGAAGCGTTGACCGCCATTGACGTCAACTCGGGGCGTTCGACGAGGGCATCGAGCCAGGAAGAGACCGCGGTCAACACGAACCTCGAAGCCGCCGCCGAGGTCGCACGACAGCTGCGACTGCGCGACATCGGCGGCCTGGTGGTCGTCGACTTCATCGACATGCGGGCGCGCAAGAACCAGCGACGGGTCGAACGCGCGCTGATTGACGCCCTCAAGCCCGACAAGGCACGCGCCACGGTCGGCAGAACCAGCTCCAACGGTCTCGTCGAAGTCAATCGCCAGCGCATCCACCAGGCAATCCAGGTACGCACTCAGCGTGTGTGCCCCAACTGCGCCGGCACCGGGCGCGTGCCGAGCCCCGACATCGTCTCACTCCACATCCTGCGCGAGCTGCAAGCACGCTGCCAGGACGGTTCGATCGAGCGGGTGCGCATTCGTTTGCACCCCGAACTGGCAGACGCCTTCCAGAACATGCGACGCACCGAACTCGCCACCATCGAGAAGGAGCTCGACGTACGCATCGAGATCCTCTCTTCGATGAAGCTCGGTCCAACCGAACGCGACATCGACTGGTACGCGCGAGCAGCCCTGCGGCGCGGACCCGTCGTTCGAACCGCGGCGGAGGCAGCCGTTGCCAACATCTCCGAGGCAGCGGATGACGCACGCAGCTCGCGCTCGCGGCCTGCCAAGAAGTCCAAGACCACCAAGAAACGCAAGACGCGAAAACGACGCACCGACGCGAAGTCGAAGAACGAGGGTACCGAGGCAACCAAGGCCAAGGGCAGTGACGGCGAAGACAACGAGGACGAGGAAGCGCCACGGAGGCGGACTCGTCGCCGACGTTTGCGCGGTGGGCGAAGCAGGTCACGGCGTAGCAAGAGCGACGAAACCCCAACCGATGATGATGCGATCGAGGCAGCAGCGGATGACGTCGCCGAGGGCGGGGACGGCGAGACGGATAGGGACGGTGACGAAAAGCCGGCCCGGCGCCGGCGCCGTTCCCGCGGTGGACGAGGGCGCGGTCGCAGGGCGTCCGAGAGCGGAGACCCGGGTGACAGCGACGACGGCGCGGCCACCAGCGATGCGTCACCTTCAGCAAACGGGGATGAAAAGGAACGCCCCGCGCGGCGTCGGCGCACGCGCGGCGGTCGCGGTCGTGGACGACGCGTTGCGGCGAGCGACGCGGAAGAATCGAGCGCAACGAGCGGTGACGACAAGCGAGCGGAAGCCGACTCCGACGGTCCTGAGAAACCCGCTCGCTCCAGGAGAAAGACGCGGCGGACCAGAGCTGGCGCTTCCGACACCTCCGAGAAGAGCGGAGCTGAGACGGGCGCGATCGAGGCGCCTCCCAGGGCCGCCGCCAGCACCGACAGCGGTGCCGGGCGTAGCTGGGCACGCGCCGAGCCACCACCCGAAGACCAGAGCTGAAGGGGTCCGCAAGGTTCAAATAGAACGGCCCCGCCGCCTGTCTAGGCTGCGGGGCCGTGTGCCTGACGATTGGACGTCAGGGCTTGGCTGCCCGGGAGCTTGGCGGCAGGGCCTTTCGGTCAGAGCGACGGAAAGAGCGCTGCGGAGCCAGGTCGCGAGCTGTGGTTGACTCGAACTGGTGGCGATGGGTAACCCTTTGAAGCTACGCCACGGCCACCGAATCGGAGCCCGTAGCTACCCTACGGGATCGCCACCTCGTTCAAGTCGCTATAAGAATGTTGCACTCGACCACCTCCTTCATGGGGCGCGTCTCAGGTGTAGCGGGTCCCACCCCGCCCGATTCCAGGCGCCGCCCGAAGCGGTCCAGAACCGCCGCCACCGCTGCCCCAGGGAACCTGGTCGGTGACGGATGACGATGACGACATTGTCTTCATTCGATAGCCTTCTGTCAATAACGGGGAAGAGAGAGAATCAAGAATGAGCAAGCGACTCGGCATTGGCTTCGTTGGCAGCGGCTTTATCACCAAGTTCCACATCCGTTCCTTCGAGAGCGTGCGCTCGGCGGACGTCCTGGGGGTCTGGAGCCCCAACCACGAGCACGCCAGCGAGGCCGCTCAGTTGGCTAGTTCACTGGGAGTCGGCGAAGCCAGGGCCTTCTCGTCCCTGCGTGAAATGGCGATGGCGCCGGAGATTGACGCCATCTGGCTGTGCGGGCCGAACCACCAACGCGTCCAGAACATGGAAGAGGTCGCGCTGTCACAAGAGGACGGCGCCCGCTTGATCGGGGTGGCGTGTGAGAAACCGCTCGGGCGGAATGTCGCTGAAGCCCGAAGGATGCTCGAGTTGGTGCGCGAGGCGGATCTTCTCGACGGCTACCTCGAGAACCAGGTCTTCTCTCCCGCCGTGGTGCGCGGGCACGAGTTGGCCTGGAGTCGCGGCGCCGCAACCAGTGGCCGCCCGTATCTGGCGCGCGCCGCCGAAGAGCACGCCGGCCCGCACGCTGCCTGGTTCTGGCAGGGTGACCTGCAAGGTGGCGGGGTGCTCAACGACATGATGTGTCACTCGGTTGAGGTGGCGCGCTACCTCCTCACCGCGCCCGGCGCGCCGCGCAACAGCATCACGCCGCGGCGCGTCAACGCTCAGATCCATTGCCTGAAATGGCAACGGCCCGCCTACGCGCAAGACCTCGCCGAGCGATTCGGTTCCAGCGTCGACTACCAGCAACGTCCGTCGGAAGACTTCGCGCGGGTGCTCGTCGAATACACCGGTGAGGAGGGCGAGCCATTGATCGTCGAGGCGACAACCTCCTGGAACTACGTCGGGCCCGGGCTGCGCCTGTCGATGGAGCTCCTCGGGCCCGAGTACTCGATGCAGGCGTCGAGTCTCGACACCGAGCTGCGGCTGTTTCTCGGGCGTGACCTCCAGCAGGCAACCGGGGAGGACCTGGTCGAGAAACAGAACGCCGAAACCGGGCTCATGCCCGTCTTGCCCGATGAGTCCGGCGCCTATGGCTACGACGCCGAGAACCGCCACATGGTGCAAAGCTTCCTCGCTCGGCAACGCCCTCGCGAGACGTTCGAGGACGGCCTTGCGGTCACCGAGCTCCTGATGGCCGCCTACAAGAGCGCCGAAGAGGGACGGCGGATCGATCTTCCCGTCGACGATCTCGAGGGCTTCCGTCCCGCAGTCGCCCAGGGCACATGGAAGCCCGGCAACTGATCCTCGCCGGAACCGTCGCGGTGGCACTGGTGTCGGCGACCGCAGGCTGCAGCGACTCCCGTCGAATTGCGCCGTCTGCTGGTAGTTCGGGCGCGGCAGACTCCGTGCGGAGCGAGAGAGCCGGGCAGACCGTCTCGGAACGGCTCGAAGAGGAGACCCTCCACGAGACCAATCGTCACCGATCGGCGATCGGGCGCACCGCGCTGCCGCGCCACCCACAGCTAGACCAACTGGCGAGAGAACACAGCCGGTCGATGGCAGCGACAGGAAGCGTCAGTCACGACGGTTTCAAACGACGCTCTCAGGCTGCACGCCAAGCCATCGACGGCGTCGAGTCGTTCGCCGAGAATGTCGCGATGAGCGGCGGTGAAACACGGCCGGTGGTGCGAACCGTCGAGCGCTGGCTCGAAAGCCCCAGCCACCGCAGAAACCTCGACGATGACTGGAGTGTGACGGGTGTCGGAGTCGCCCACGATGCGCGCGGAGACACCTACTTCACCCAACTCTTTGCGCGCCTCCATCCCGAGTCGGCCAACAGGTGACTGCGGAACGTCCGACAGGTGGCGCACCAGTGCGCCTGCCTTGGAACGATCGCCAGGCGCTCGCGGCCCTGGTCGTTCTCACGGCGCTCATTCTGCTCCTCTGGTCACCGAGCGCGCTGGTCAACGGAGACGACGCGATCTACTACCACCAGGCGCGCAACCTCGACTTCAGCGAGCGCACCGTGCACATTGGTTATCTCGTCCCGCTGGCTGCGGTCACCGCGCCGCTCCCAGTGCTGCCCGACCGCATCATTCATCTCCTGCACGTACCGCTAGGCGTCGTCGCGGTTGCGCTGCTCTTCCTGATCGCCAGACGCCTCGACTGCAACACGACAGGTGCCTTCGTCGCGGCTCTCGGAGTCCCGCTCAGTCTCATCGCCGCAGCGCTCGGTCGCGCCGAGGTCGAGGCCGCGCTGCTGGCCGCCCTTCTGTTCGCGCTGTGGGCATGGCTCGCCGAGCATCCATGGTTTGCCGGCGCGGCGGCAGGGGTGGCGTTCCTGGTCTCGCCGTCGGCCCTCGTCCTGGCGCCGGCCTTCGCAGCGTTCAGGCCGCGCTGGCGACAGCTCATCCACTTCGCGGTTTCGTTCCTGGTGGTGAGCCTCGCCGGCATCTTGCCGGTCCAGCGTGACTGGTTTCATGGCCCTCGGGGCGTCCTGGCCGTAGGAGGCGAACGGCCCGGCTTGATGACCGTCGCCTCGAAGGAGGTCAGCGAGCTGCTTCTCGGCCCGGGCCTCCTGTTGCCTCTGGTCGCAATCGGCCTGCTGGCGATGGTCGCCAAGGGGAGGTACCGGCTGCCCCTTGCCGTCGCCGCCTGCGGCCTGGTCGGACTAGCCCTCGAAATGGCTCCCGATGTTGCCGTCCAACTTCCTACCTGGCTCCTGCTTTTTGTGGCAGCCGGGTTCGGTGTCGACCGGCTGCTTGACCCTCCGAGCCATCGCCGGTCGCGCCTTTTGCCAGTTGCCGCGACGTGCGGTGCGGCGCTCGTTATCGTCGTTCTCGTCCTGGCAAGAACCCGCTCCCTCACGCTAGACCGGGTTCCCATGCCGGTTTTCTGGATCGGCATGGCGGTGCTGCTCGTTGGCACTACCTCGAGCTGGGTTGCCAGAATCGAACACCCCCAGAGGGCGGCTGCTTCCGCCCTCCTCGCGGTTCTGACGGCTCACGGACTCATCTTCTTGACCGCGCTCAGCGAAGAGAACCGGGCGCTATCCGAACGAAAGAACGCGGTCACAAGAATGGCAGCCGAGGCCCGGGGCTCCTGGCGGGCTGTCGGGACCTGGACCAACACTGTGCTGCTCGAGCATTGGCTGTTCAACGGCTCAATCAGCGACGGGAATCGCGTCTTGCGAGCCCCGCTTGCACCGTCCGAGGCCAGGCGTCTGGAGGCCTGGATCAGCGAAGGACACCAGATCTGGCTCCTCGGTGAATTGCCTGAGGTTGCTTCGCGACTCGAGGAGGCGCGTGGGGCGCCCGAACCGCGGGGACCCTTTCTGGTGTTCGAGGGCCGCCGGCGCGCCAGCAATTGAATCGAGAGGGCAACTCCACCTCCTCCGGACTCCACAGGGAGTCAGCGCAACAGGGTCCTCCAGACCTGATCGCCTTTTCTCCCGCCTGCCTGCCCGGAGCCCCGTGGTGTCTTTTGAAACTCCCCCTACGACCCCCAACAACCTGCACGCCACCGGTGTCCGGCCACCGATTCACCCAGCCAAGACTCCAACACGGCTGCCGCTCTTTCTAGCGCCCTCGCCAATGACCACTACGACGGCGTAAGCGGTCCGCGGTGCGGGCCGGCTGACTCGGCACTCGCCCTGCACTTGCCCTCTCTGACTTCGATCAACGTGCGCGTCAGGGAGGCGCCTTGCAGAGCCGGGGGGACGCGATCTTTCCCAGGTTTGCGGTAACGCTCTCGTCGAAATGCACGTCGACCTGCGGGAAGGCGATCGTGATCTCAGCTTCCTCGAGAGCCCACCAGATGGCCTCGCGCAGGTCCGACTGGCGCTTCCGGCTGTTCCAGGGATCTTCGATCCAGACTGAGGCCTCGAAGTCGACCGATGAGGCACCGAAGTCGGCGAGCAGGAGGACTGGCTCCCTCTTCTTCGATCGCCATGCGAGACCGCTGAGGGACTTCTCGATGACCTTCCGCACCTGCCGCATGTCCGAGCTGTACTCGACTCCCACCACGACACGTAGCCTGTAGAGGCGGTCCCGCAGGGTGAAGTTCTTCACCGTCGACTGCACCAGCATCGAGTTGGGCAGCACCAGGTCCTCGTCGTTCAGGGTGCGCACGACGGTCGCCCGGATCCCCATGTCGGTCACTCGGACCACCTGGTCATCGACCTGGAGAACGTCGCCAGGCTTGATGACTCGCTCAGCGAGCAGAATCACGCCGGAAATGAAATTGGCAACGATGTTCTGCATCGCGAAACCCATCGCGACGGCGAAGAAGGCGCCGGCGGCGAACAGGGCGCTGAGATCGATGCCAATGTTGTGAACTCCGGCACTGATGCCGACGACCAGGATCATGTAGCGCAGGAGCCGGCTGATGACTCCAGCGGTGCCTTCGTCTTTGGCGCCGCGACGCACCAACATGCGCTCCGACGCGCGCTGCAAGAAGCCCGCGAACCAGAAGGTGACGACAACGATCGCGGCGAAGACGAGGAGAGTCGAGCCGGTGATCGAAGTGCCTGAAAATGAAAACAGCTCGGTCGCGAGCATCTCTCGCGCTCGAGTGAGGAACTCCTGCCAGTTCAAAGGAGCGACCGCAAAGGCGAAGCGACACCAACCAACGAAGCGACCACCCGCCTACTGGGCGTCGCTGTTGGTGATGCGATAGAGGTGGTTTCGGGTGCGGATGACGAGACTTCCCTGCGCAATCGCGGGAGTCGCCATGGCCATTTCGTCGAGGGCATTGGTGCCGATGACTTCGAAGTCCTGCGCCGGATCGATGACGTAGGTGTCGCCGTCTTCACTGAGGACGAAGATGAGGCCGTTGTAGGTCCAGGGTGATGCGGTGAAGGCGCCGGAACCGCGCCCGATGCGCCGGCGGGCTTCTTTGTTCTTCTTCTGGTCGTCGGTGAAGTAGAGCTCCTCGCCGGTCTTGGCGTTGTGCACGGTGTAGAGACCGCGATCGAGCAACGTGAAGTACCAGTCGCCGAGGACCAGCGGGGTTGGGTTGTATGGCCCGGCGTCAGGCTGGTACCAGGCGATGTACTCACTCTCGGTCTCGCCCTCGGCAAGGGTGATGTCGCCCTGCGCTCCCGGCTTGACCGCCCACACGGGGCGGACCTTGTCGCCGATGTAGCCCGAGGCGACATAGAGCAGACCGTGTGCGGTGTAGGGCTGCGGAATGGTGATCGACGACATGCCGGTGAACGACCACAGGAGCTGGCCCTCGAGGTCGTAAGAACGCACCTCGTCGGTGCCGGGAGTGATCAGCTCGGTGCGTTGGGCGTTCTCCCAGACGTAGGGAGTCGCCCAGTTGCTGCCCTCTTCACGCTCTACGCGCCACTGCTGTTTGCCGGTCTTCTTGTCGAGCGCCAGCAGCCATGACTGGTCTTCGTTGTCGTTGACCAGGAACAAGAGGTCTTCGAACAGCAGCGGTGACGCGGCGGTACCCCATCCGAACCGCGTCTTGACGACTTCGAAACGCTTCTCCCACACCGGCTCGCCGGCGTGGGTGAGCGCGAAGACCCCGAGGTTGCCAAAGTAGGCATAGACGCGTTCGCCGTCGACCACCGGCGTTTCGGAGGCGAACGAGTTCTTGATGTGGCGCGGGAACTCTGGCGCCGCCTTATGCACCTCGCGCTCCCAGAGCTTGGCGCCAGTCTCGAAATCAAAGGCATAGACCAACCATCGGTGCTCGTTCTCGGGTGGCTCGAGACGGTTGCCGCCGAAGTAGAGACCCTTCTTGGGCTCTTCCTCCTCGCCACTCGAAATCACCGTGGTCACGAAGATGCGGTTTCCCCACACCACCGGCGACGACCACCCCAGGCCCGGAACTTCGGCCTTCCAGACGACGTTCTCAGTCGTGCTCCAGGTCGTGGGTAGGCGCGCATCATCGGCGGCCGCGCTCATAGAGTCGGCGCCGCGGAAGGCCGGCCAGTTCTCAGACGACTCGTTGCCGGCTGCGACGAGTACCGGCGCGGCGAGGGCAAGCAGGAGAACGGCCAGAAGCGTCGGTCGATCAGAAGAAAGAAAATGTCGCATAGCGGAACTCCGAAGTGTCGTGTCGGCGGGATCCTGGTGCTCGAGAATCGCGAGAACGCACGATAGCACCGCCCTCGGTCGCGCCATCGCTCTCCCGCCCGTGATCGTCGATTCCGGCGCCGCCTATGACGGTGTACGATGCGCCTTCCCCTACCAAACAATGCGCTCTAACCCTGGCGCTAGCGAGGCTGTTCATGGCACAGATCACCGAAAGTGTACGTCTGGATCAACAAGGACGCGTCGGCGTCTTGGCGATCAACAATCCCCCTGTCAATGCGCTCTCGTTTCACGTGCGTCAGGGCCTGCTCGAAGGCATTCAGAAGGCCAACGCCGACGATTCGATCGAAGCCGTGGTGCTGATCTGTGACGGACGGACGTTCATCGCCGGGGCCGACATCCGCGAGTTTGGCCAGCCCCCCAAGGAGCCGAGCCTGACCGCTCCGCTGGATGAGATCGAGAACTCGGGCAAGCCAGTGATCGCGGCGATTCATGGCACGGCTCTCGGAGGTGGTCTCGAGACCGCCCTCTGCTGCCATTACCGGGTCGCCGTTCCGGCCGCCAAACTCGGTCTGCCCGAAGTGAAACTCGGTCTTTTGCCCGGTGCCGGTGGCACGCAGCGCCTGCCACGTGTAGTCGGGGTCAAGAAGGCGCTTCTGATGATGACCTCGGGCAACCCGATCGGCGCTCCTGAGGCGGCCGAGCATGGGTTGGTCGATCGCGTGATCGAAGGTGGGCATGACGCGTTGCTGGCGGGCGCGGTCGCCTTCGCCGAACACGTGCTCGAAGAGAATCTGCCGCTGGTCAAGATCCGTGACCGCGAGGATGGCCTAGCGGAGGCACGCTCCGACCCCAACATCTTCGACGAGTTCCGTCGCAAAATCGCGCGCAAGACGCGCGGCTTCCTGGCGCCCGAGTACAACATTCGCTGCATCGAAGCAGCGGTTTCGAAGCCCTTCGATGAAGGCTTGAAGATCGAGCGTGAACTGTTTGCAGAACTGATGGGCGGCACGCAGTCGAAGGCGCAGCGCTACTACTTCTTCGCTGAGCGTGAGGCCTCGCGCATTCCCGACGTCCCCAAAGACACGCCGCGCATCGACATCGCCTCAGCGGGTGTGCTTGGTTGCGGGACGATGGGCGGCGGCATCGCGATGAACTTCGCCAACGCGGGGATTCCGGTGACCGTCGTCGAGCGCGACCAGGAGTCAATCGATCGTGGGTTCGCCGTGATTCGCAAGAACTACGAGCGCTCGGTCAAGAGCGGCCGCCTGACGATGGAAGACGTCGACAAGCTGATGAGCCTGATCAAAGGTTCGGTCGACCGCGAAGACTTTGGCGCGGCAGATGTTGTTGTCGAGGCGGTCTTCGAGGACATGGAGCTCAAGCAGAACGTCTTCCGCGACCTCGACCGGATCTGCAAGCCAGAGGCGCTCTTGTGTTCGAACACCTCGGCCCTCGACGTCAACGAGATAGCCGCCGTCACCGAGCGCCCGGAGTCGGTGATCGGCATGCACTTCTTCAGCCCTGCCAACGTGATGCGACTGGTCGAGGTGGTGCGTGGCGAGAAGAGCTCGGCGACCACCATCGCAACGTCGATGGACCTGTCGAAGCGGCTCAAGAAGATTCCGGTGCTGGTTGGGGTGTGCCGTGGCTTCGTCGGCAACCGCATGCTCTTCCAGCGTCGCATCGAAGCCGACAAGCTCATCATGGAAGGCGCTCTGCCCTGGGACGTCGACCGGGTCGTCGAAGATTTCGGCTTCCCCATGGGACCGTACCGAATGAGCGACCTGGCGGGACTCGACATCGGGTGGAACGCCGAGACGTCATCGAGCAGTACCATTCGCGAGGTGCTGTGCGAGCGCGGGCGGCGCGGCCAGAAGACCGGTAAGGGCTACTACATCTACGACGCTGAGACGCGCGCCGCCGCACCCGATCCTGAGACCGAAGAGATCGTGCTCGAGTTCTCGAAGAAAGGGGGGCACGAGCGCCGTGAAATCGGTGACGAGGAGATCCTCGCCCGCTGCCTCTACCCGATGGTCAACGAGGGAGCGAAGATCCTCGAAGAGGGCATCGCGATTCGCGCCAGCGACATCGACGTCATTTGGGTCAACGGCTACGGCTGGCCGGTCTACCGCGGCGGGCCGATGTTTTGGGCCGACACCATCGGGCTCGAGAAGATCGTCGCGACCTACGACGAGTACAGAGAGCAGCACGGCGGTGACCACTGGCAGGCCGCCGATCTGATGCGCAACCTGGCCGCCGAGGGCAAGGGCTTCACCGGCGCCCTCTAGACCACAGACACCCTTGGCACCGCGCGCCCCCCGCCCCCCGGAGCCAGTCGGGGGGACTTTCCCGCCACAATCCATGGGCCGCGCCGCGCTGGCCGGTCTGGCCAGTCGGGGGGACTTTTCGGCCGCGGGTGGCGGTTCGCGAAAGCTCGTATTTCGGCCCGGTTTTTCCTTCCTGTAGGGCTGCGCAGGCGTTTTGCGTCCCATGTCACATGGGAGCAAAACCGAGATACGTACCAAACTCCGACCGCGGGTGGGAACCAGTCATGCTCACCGCCCGCATTACGAACGGCACCTTCCTGCTCAAGCCCGACTCTGAGCAGCGAAACATCATCAACGGCATCATCGGCCGCGCACAGCGCAAGACCGAGACCCTTATCTACTGCGTCGACTACCAGGTCAATCATCATCACTTCCTCGTCGGCGTCCGCGACGCCCAGCAGATGGCGGACTTCATGTACCGCGTCCAGCACCAGACGAGCGTCGAGATCCGCATCCGTCACGGCTGGAAGGGCCCGAAGTGGGAAAGGCCCTACCGACCCTGCTTCACCGGCCGCGACCCGGCCGATGTCGTCAAGCGCTTCCGCTATATCCTGGCGCAGGGGTGTGCCGCAGGCCTGGTGTCCTCACCTCTGAAGTGGCCAGGTGTGACCGTCGCCCGGGCCCTGTGGGAGGGGAAGCTCGAGCTCGAAGGCGAGTGGGTCGACCACACGGCGTACAGCCGGGCGAAACGGACGAAGGCGGGTCGTCGGCTGACGAAGAAAGACTTCACCAAGAAAGAGACGGTGGTTCTGTCCAAGCTACCGGGCATGGAAGACCTGAGCGATGAGGCCTACTGCGAGTGGGGGCGCGAGATGATTCGCGGTATCGAGCGAGAGACTCTAGCGCGCCACCAGCGAGAGAAAACGAAGCCGCTCGGCCAGTGGAAGATCGCTCGCATGAGTCCCTTGAGGACTCCGGTGAAGATGGCTCTCGGGCCTTGTCCGCTGGTGATCGCCAGCAACAAGGAGGAGCAGCAACGGCTCTTGTCTGCCTTTGACTGGGTGTGGAGGGCGCACCGGCTGGCACGGGACCGTCAGCGGGCGGGCGAGCGCGATGTGGTGTTTCCTGAAGGTACGTTTCCGAGTCCCTTGCCTTTCGAAACGGTGCAGGCGCTACGTGCCGGGCCCTGAGTTAGAGCGCTAGTCAGGTAGGCGAAGAGGGACCGCCCAGGAGGCCCGTGGAGATGCGGGCCCGGCGGAGCTGTGTCTGCGTGGGGGGAAGAGTCGTGCAAGGTGGCTGGCGCAGCGTTTGGGAGGGCCAAAAGGGGGTCCTGAGGGGCAAATCGGGTGGGCAGCGGCACCGCCAGGCGCCGCCGCAGCCGCAGCGCCCGGAAACTCCCCCCGACTGTTGGGGGGTGGTTCGGGGTTCGGAAAGTCCCCCCGAATGGGATGGCGGGGCGGGGGGCCTACTGCACCCGCATCGATTGAATGCGGTGGGGTTCCTCGGGCTCGAGCTCTAGCGTGAAGGTCACTCGACTGCCGTCCTCGCCTCTGAGGACCATGCTGCCAGTTGATGGGCCCGTCTTCTCGAGGCCCTCTACGGTCGACTTGCTGAGCATCAGCTGGAGCTCCTGCCAAAGTGCTTCGTGGTCTTCCATGCTGTGGCTATCGAGAAGGCTGGGTGCGAGCATCGCCCTGAGGACCTCGCTGAGTTCCAGGTCGCTCTCGCCGGTCACTGTGCGGTAGATCTGCGCCATACGTTGCCCCATCTCCGAGGGCGGAAAGTTCTCGTCCATCTCGTCACCGCTCATCGTGAGCTGAGCCTTCGGCGCCGTAATCTCTCTCCCGTCCCATACGGCGGCCAGATTCTTCGCCAGCTCTTGGGCGGGTCGATTTCCAGTCCTGCCGAGGACGTAGGCCTGGCGGTCCCCAGTGAGCCTTACGACCATGGTGCAGAAACCGAAGTCGTTGCCCCCGGCCACAATCGACGAATCGGTACTCGGCCGCAGCCGAGCTAGTATTTCCTTCCGCGCTGCAGGGGCCAGTACCTTCCCGGAAACGACCGCCTGGTCCCAGGCCTGGAGATCACGCGCCGAGGCCACCATGCCACCGTTGCCGATCATCGCCCAAGTGATCTCGGGCCAGATGGCCGGTGAGTTGCGCGCGCCAAACGTGCGCATCCCCTCGCCCTCAGCAACCAGGTCTGGCTCCCAGCCGTGCCGATAGAAGCCGGTGGTCTTCATACCAGCCGGCTCGAGCAGTCGGGCTCGTAGCTCGGAGATGAATGGCCTACCGGTCGTAACCTCCACCAGAATGGCGAGCAGGGTGTAGCCGGAGTTTGAGTAGGCCCGTCCTTCCCCAGGTGCGAAAAGCAGCTTCTGCCCCAGAATGCGTTCCAACGCTTGGTCGCGTGTGAGCTTGGTGAAGTCACCGTCCTCTCCAGGACGATCAATGTAGTCGTCGAGACCCGAGCGGTGATCGAGAAGCTGCCGCACAGTGATCTCGCCCTTCTCGTCCGGCACGTTCTCGAGCAGCTCACCGAGTTTGTTGTCGAGGCTCAGTTTGCCGTGCGCCGAGAGCTCGAGAACCAAAGAGCGGGTGAATTCCTTACTCACCGAACCGATATCAAAAACGGTCTGGTCCGTCGTTGGCACGACGGTACCGGGACGCGCCGGGCCGATCCCCCTGGCAAGGACGTCTTCCCCACCAGCGACCAAGAGAACAAAGCCACTGAAACCACTGTCTTCGGCAGCCGTGAGCTGTGCTTCGAGCGCCTCGACCGGATGGCTCGCAAACGCCACCAGGGGGCTGCTCAACGCGAGGCCCACTGCCACTGCCAACGCCAGGCGCGCCCCGCCAGACGTCTCCGCACGTGGAGCTGTTCTTGTCAGCCCTTCAAGGGTGCGACGCCACCGATTAGAGATGTCACTGCCGTTTGCGGCGCTCGATCTGTTCATTCCGTCCTCCTTGATTGACTCCGAGTCCACCTGAGGCCTCTGATGCACTAACAGTTGGTCCTCGGATCGGTTCCAGATATGGCTGACACAAAAGCCAGACCAGCTTCGTAAGGCGAGTCGATATCACTTGCCACCGACTCAAACCCCGACGGCGGCACGGTCCGACTGGCAGACAGGCCAGCCGGATTGACCCCACCTAAGGAGCCGCCATGACCACCCACACCACCGAGCAACTCACCCAAGAGCGCTCGCTGCGCCTCTGGCCGGGGCTCATGATCGTCGCGCTCCAGTGGACGGTGCGCTGGCTCGTGCCCCTGGCCTTCCCTGATGCCCTCGCCGTGGGCGTACTGGCCGGACTACTCGGCGGACTCGGGGTCATCGCCTGGTGGCTCTTCTGGAGCCGGGTGCCCTGGTTCGAACGCCTAGCAGGCGTCGGGCTGATCGCGGTCACCCTGGCCGTCGCGCGCCTCTTTCTCCATCCCTCGGTTCGTGACTCGATGCTCGGACTGATGTTTCCGGTGTACGCAGTTCCCGTCGTAAGCCTCGCCTTCGTCAGCTGGGCGGCGATCTCAGAAAGGCTCAGCCCTCTCCCCCGTTGGATGGCCCTCGCCGTGCTTCTCTTCGTCTCAGGCGGAATGTGGACGCTGGTGCGCACCGCCGGGATGACCGGCTCAGCCGACAACGACTTCGCGTGGCGGTGGTCACCGACCCCCGAGGATCGCCTCCTGGCACAGACTCCGAACACCCTGGCGGGCAGCGCCAACGCGACGCCACCGACCGAGATTCTCGCCGAAGCGGATTGGCCGGGCTTCAGAGGCCTCGATAGGAATGGCGTCGTGCGCGGCACCAACATCGCATCCGACTGGAACGACGCACCACCCGTCGAACTCTGGCGCCAACCGATCGGACCTGGTTGGTCATCCTTCGCGGTCGGGGGCGGAATGCTCTACACCCAGGAGCAACGCGGCGAAGCTGAGGTCGTCAGTGCGTACGATCTCGAAACCGGCGAACCGGTGTGGCAGCACCAGGATCCGGAGCGCTTCTGGGAGGCAACCGGCGGCCCAGGCCCGCGCTCCACGCCGACCCTTGCCAGCGGCCGCATCTACTCCTTCGGAGCGAACGGCATCCTCAACGCCCTCGCCGCCGGCAATGGCCACCTCCTATGGACGCGCAATGCTGCCAACGACCACGACGCCAAGGTGCCCTACTACGGCTTCTCGAGTTCGCCCCTGGTTCTCGAAGGTCAAGTGGTCATCTCAGTCGCCGGCCAGTTGGTTGCTTACGACGCTACGACCGGAGCGCTGCGCTGGAGCGGACCACCCGGCAACGCCAGTTACAGTTCCCCGCAACGTGTCGTGCTCAGCGGCGTCACACAGGTTCTTCAGGCGACCACCGAGGGGCTCACCAGCGTTCTACCCGCGACCGGCGAGCACCTCTGGCAGTACGACTGGCCCGGAGGCGTGCGCATCGTGCAGCCGGCCCTTCTCAGCGACGGCAACCTCCTGCTCAGCGAAGGTGAAGGGCGCGGTCTGCGACGCCTCGACGTCACGCGCAACAGTGCGGACTGGACACTCGATGAACGCTGGACGAGCACTCGTCTCAAGCCTTACCACAACGACTTCGTCATTCATCGCGATTCGGCCTTCGGCTTCGACGGTAGCATCCTGGCCGCAGTCGACCTCGACAGCGGCGAACGCCAGTGGAAGGGCGGCCGCTACGGTCACGGGCAGCTTCTTCTGCTCGTTGACCAGGACTTGCTTCTGGTGATTGGAGAGCGCGGCGATCTTGCCTTGGTCGAGGCCTCGCCCACCGGCTTCAGAGAGCGCGCTAAAGCACCTGCCCTGACCGGCAAGACCTGGAATCACCCCGTCCTGGTGGGAGACCTCTTGCTGGTTCGCAACGGCGAAGAAATGGCGGCTCTTCGCCTCGCAACCACCGGCTGAAGCGGGCCGCAGTTCCAAGGCCCACGATCACTGGCTACTTACCGGCCGTCGACGTTCTCTCGACGAACGCTCGGAGCGTATCGCGCCACTGCTCGAGCAGCGACTGCTCGACGTACATCATGTGACCGGCGGCAAAGTCGGCACGCTCGATGTTGTCCCGCAGATCGGCCGGTAGATTGAGATTGTCGAAAGTCCACACGGCAGCGAAGTAGGGCGTCGCCAGGTCGTAGATGCCGTTGATCAACAGAACTTCGAGACGGGGGTTGCGCGTCAGCGCGCGCGCCAAGTCGGGCGCAACGTTCGGGCTGGCTCCCGGAAAAAACCCGCCCCCGCCACGCTCACGGTCCCAGTTCCAGTCCCGCGCCATGCCACTCGGCACATACTCACGTTCGCCGTCGTAGCCCAGCTCAGAGCGCAGGTACTTGTTCCAGGCCGACGTGTAGGCCGAGCTGATCGCCGACGACTGTGGGTCGTGTTGCGGAGCGCGGCCCTGCGGATCACCGGTCGGACCGGTGAAGCGCGCATCCAGGCGCCCCACGACCAGGCCTTTGTCACGCAGGATTTCCTTCTCGTACTCGGGAGCCGACACGCGCAAGCTCGAGCGCTCGAGGTACTCCTTGTCGAGACCGGTGTAGAGGTGCATCTGATCGAGCGTCTCCTGGCGCTCTGCAGGAGTAGCCGCACTCCCGGCCAGGAGCGTCGTCGCGTAGTCGGTGATCGCCCACTCCTCGACTTCCTTCATGAAAGCCTCGAGATCCTCCGGCGCGCCGCCCGGCAAGACGCCGTGGTACGCCGAAGTGATCGCATAGGACGGCACGTTGGTGACATAGGGAACGATCGAGCCGACGTTGAAGCTGATGGTGTTGAAGTCGAGAACCGCCGACACCAACACGATGCCGTTGAGATCGACATTGGCGCGCTGCAAGTGGGTCGCGAGAACTGCCGACCGCGTGGTGCCATAGCTCTCGCCCAGCAGGTAGCGCGGTGAGTTCCAGCGATCGTGCTGACTGAGAAAGCGCCGAATGAACTGGCTCAGCGAACGCGCATCTTCGTCGACCCCCCAGAACTCCTTGCCCTCGACTCCGGGTGCCGGGCGCGAAAAGCCGGTGCCTACGGGGTCAATCATCACGATGTCGGCGAGATCGATGAGGCTGTAGGGATTGTCCTGGATCTCGTAAGGCGGCGGCGCCTGCTGACCGACCTCGGGAGTCACCACCCGACGCGGCCCCATGATGCCCATGTGCAACCAGAAACTCGCCGAACCAGGGCCACCGTTGTAGCTGAAAAGGAGCGGGCGGGCCACTCCCTTCGGACCATTGGTGCGCTGGTAGGCGGTGTAGAAGAGTTCGGCGGTCGCCTTCTCGGCGTCGTCACGCAGAATGATCGAGCCCACCGTCGCGTCGTACTCGACGACCGCCTCGTCGATTTCAATGCGATGCGAAGTCGTCCAATTCGAAGGCTCCGGTTCGGGGCCGGCTGGTGGCGCCGCCTTCTCGCCAGCGTCATGCCCCAACAGGTCATGCGCGAACAGCACACACCCGAACAGAACGATCGACAAGACAGTGAGAAACTTCTTCATGGTCTCCTCCTCCGGTAGGCCTTTCGAGGCGTTTCGCGCACCATACCGGAGGCTCCCAGTCCGCAGCTTCATCGAAGCCTGAAACCCCGCCGTACGTCTACGCGAACAAGGTCTGCTGGGTGGTGTTGGAAAGACCAACGATCTCGGTACCCTCGAGCTCGAGGAGAAACTCCTTGGTCGCCAGTCCACCGGCATAGCCGGTGAGGTTGCCGTTTCTTCCGATGACCCGATGGCACGGCACGACGATCGGAATGGGATTGCGACCGTTGGCAGCCCCGACCGCGCGTGACGCTGTCGGCCGACCCAGCTGGCTCGCGATCTCACCGTACGAGGTCGTGGCGCCGAACGGAATGCCACAGAGCAACCTCCAGACAGCTCGCTGAAACGTTGTTCCCTGCGGCGCGAGTCGCAGCTCGAACGACTCCCGCTGACCGCTGAAGTACTCCTCGAGCTGTAGCGCAGACCGAGCCAGCCACTCGGCGGCCGGGCCCTCTGGCGGGTCGATGGCCGCTTCCTTCCAGTCGGAAGGAGCCGCCCGCAGTGCACCGGTTGGATCGGCGAAGGCAATCTCCCGCAGGCCGGTCGCAGTGGCGGCCAGGCGCAGAGTTCCGAGCGGCGTCGGGAGACCGCAGAACTCGATTCGCTCATCGTGGGCGGAGGGCACGCGCATGTCGATGGCGGAGACCACTTCATTGCTCATCTCGAACTCCTTCTTGCGTTGGAACGTCTGCTTGTTTCGACGGGCGCCGCGCCCGACCACAACAGGTGCGCCGCGTAGGAACGCCACGGGCGCCAGGCCTCGGCCCGCTGCTCGAGGTCCCGAACCGACATCTCGCCCTCGGCGACCAGTGCCCGCCGCAGCCAGAGGTCGCCCGACGGAAAGGCGTCGGGGTCACTGAGGGCTCGCATGATGACGTACTGCGCCGTCCAATCCCCTATCCCCGGGAGAGCCGTAAGCACTTCGTGCAGTTCGTCACTCGTCTGGGTGCCATCGAAACGCACATCGCCATCTTCGGTGGCCGCGGCCAGGCGGCGCAGCGCCTCGGCCCGCGTCGACGGTAGGCCGATGCGCTCGATGGGAGCCTTGCGGAGGGCTCCTGGGACAGGGAACAAGAAGGCCAGGTGACCCTCCGAGTCGACGCCCGTATGGTGCTCACCAAAGCGTTCGACCAGGCGCTTCGTGAGAGTCGTCGCACCCTTGACCGTCACCTGCTGCCCGAGAATCGCCCTCACCGTGAGCTCGAACCCGTCCCAGGCGCCCGGCGAGCGCACTCCCGGCTTGTTCGCAAGCCGCCGCGCAACGTCCCGGTCCCCGCAAAACACCGCGGCAACGGCCGATGGATCGACATCGAGATCGAACAGTCGTCGCACGCGGGTGGTGATATCGAGGAGCAGCGCAGGCTGGAGAGGCCACAGCTGGATCTGGAGCTCTACCTCGCCTGCTGGTTCCATCGCCGACCACGGCCGCACCTCGAGCACCCCGGCCCCCCCACCCACCCGCACCAGACGCCGCCAGGATCCGTTCCTGACTTCTTCGACTCCTGGCGAGCAGCGCGGCGCAAGGAACGACAGCACCGCCTGGGCATCGTAGGGCGCCCGACCGACCAATGTCAGCTCGAGCGTCTCGGGACGCTCCCGGCACTCAGCTCCGCCGTGGCGGGTTCCTGAGCGCCGGCCGCCACCGGCGACACTCGTGCGTAGCTCCGTCGGCGTTCTGCCCCAGGTGGTGCGCACCGCCTCGTTGAAGCGGCGTACGCTTCCATAGCCGGCGGCCAACGCGACTTCGCCCATCGGCATCGCAGTCTCATCGATCAGCTGCTTGGCGAACAACAAGCGGCGGGTTCGCGCCACCGCGGTCGGCGAGGCACCGACCCACTGCCGAAAGAGGCGTCGCAGATGACGCTCCCCCACGCCCAGCCGTCGCGCCAGGTCGGCGCTGCCGCCTTCGGCCAGGACGCCGTCTTCGATCAACCGTAGCGCACGTCGCACGGTTGCCTCGGTTCCCACCCAGGCGGCCGAACTGGGCGCTGCTTCCGGCCGACAGCGCAAGCAGGGTCTCAGACCCGCCGCACTCGCTGCCGCCGCGGTCTGAAAGAACGCAACGTTGCGCCGCGCCGCGCGTGCCGCCAGCGCACACACCGGGCGACAGTAGATCCCGGTCGACACCACGCCCACAAAGAAGCGCCCATCGAACCTTCGGTCGCGCGCCAGGCGGGCGCGTTCACAGGCCTCTGGATCGAGCGGTAGAGGGCGGGTCTCGATGTCTCTCATGGTGGATGCAGTGTAGGTGGTCACCGCGGTCGCCGGCTGGCCGCCGGCGGACGTCATAGAAGCACCGAGAAGAGGTACCGAGAAGCGCAAGGTCAGAAGTCCCAGAAACCACACTCATCTGGCAAGAAACGATTAGTTTGCATACATGTATCTCGTCGGCGTGAACCCCCATCCGCAGGGCGTTCCCCCGCCCCGAGCGACACCGATACGGCACACCGGTCTCGAAAACGACCGCCCAAGGATAAAATTGGTCCGTACACCCCCAGCAAGAGTGACCGCAGGAGTCGCCGCCGCCCGGCCCGAGCCGGCGTGTGCGCACGGCCTCCCTGCATGCACGCTGGGCACGCCTTCAACGCCGGCACGCGATCGAGTGGATCGTGACGAGAGCACCGGAGGCGTGCGGAAATAGGAGTTCCCCCATGGAGATTCTTCCTCTCATCATTCAGCTCATCAGTGGTGCTGTCGGTGGCAACATCGCCGGTTCACTGATGAAGAACCTCTCGCTCGGCTCACTCGGTAACTCGCTCGCCGGCATCGTTGGTGGCGGCCTGGGCGGCCAGCTGCTCTCGATCCTCGGTGTAGCCACCGCGACCGGTGGCGTCGACATCGCCTCGATCATTGGCAGCCTTGCCGGTGGCGGCGTTGGCGGCGGTGTGCTGATGGCGATCGTCGGCCTGATCAAGAACCTGCTCGCGGGATCCAGCCAGGCCGCACGCTAAGCGTCGGGTTCAAAGACGATTCGGCGGCGTGCAGCCACACCGCCGAGGCCACGGAGAGGGCTTCCAGAAATGGAAGCCCTCTTTCTCTTTGACCGGTCGCAACGAGCAACCGAGAGACACACTCGCTCAGTCGAGATCGGGAACTGCTTCGAACCAGCCTCCGAGCTCGTGCAGCAAGCGGAAGCCCAGGGCCAGCAGTCGATCCCCGGCACCGACCTCCACCACGGTCCCTTCCTTGGCGCCGTAGCCACCTTCGGCGGCCGCAGCCAGGGTTGGGAAGTAGCCGAGCTCGCCGTTCGCATAGCCCACGAACAAGGTTGGCATCAGGCTCTCGCGACGCAGGCGTTGGCCGAACTCGACGAAGAACTCGCCCGGGAAACTCACCACCCCTACCTGCACGGGCGCCTGGCGACTACCGAGAACCAGCGCCATCACCTCGGCTTGCTGCTCGCGCTCGAAACGCGCCGCATAGTAGGCCAGAAGGCGCTCGGCGCCGACGCGCTCGTAGGCCGCGACGACGGCAGGGTCGTCGTAGGACCACCGGGCACTCATGGAGATCTCGCGGCGCTCGGCCGCGAGCGAACCCGGGTCGGCAAACTCGAGCCGTTCGCGCACCGTCAAGACCTCGCGAGCCACGGCTCGCCCCAGCCGCTCGACCTGAAGGAAGGCGCCGTCGGTCGGCGCGGTCTTGTCCCAGAACGGATTGATATCGCCCGCTGCGCCCTGAAGAAACATCGCCACGCCGCCGATCTCACCTTCGATCGCCGCCTGCATCGCGCCCGGCCAGTCGGCCGAGATCTCGAGGTTCAGTGGGCCGAGGACCACCGGGTGACAGGGGTAGTTGACGACCGTAGCCAGCGGCTCACCCGAAGTGTCGTTGATCGCCAGAACCAGGACGGTTTCATCGACCGGCTCGGTCGCGAGACGCCCGCGGTTGCCCCAACGCATCTCGACCGAGCGATCGGGCAGCACGTGGCGCCGGTTGTGGCACTCACGGACCTTTCCCTCGCCGACCGCCAGGCGAGCGGGGCGCAGTCGCCCTGCCGCCTCAACGATGGCCTCGGCGACCTGTTTCTCGGTCGCCGTCAGCCAGGCCTCGTGATGGGGGTCGTCGAAGGTCGGGGTGGAGTGACTGTGCGATGCCGAGAGCAAGACGGCGCCCCAGCCGAGTGATTCTTCAACCAACGTGCGGATGCGCCGGGTCTGGGCCTTTCGAATCGAACCCAGATCGAGACTGACCAGCGCCGCTTCGGTCTCGCCATCGGACAACACCAGGACCTTGGCGTACAACCGGTCATGCACTCCCTGGGAAACGGCATCGCCCCGCGCCCCGTAGCCGTACATGCGCCCGCCAACGGGAGGCGTGATGTCGATGGCGATCGCAGCAGCACGGAGCTCTGCAGCGACACCAGGCGTCTCGACCAGCCAGATCAAGAGCGCAAACAGAGCCGCCCGCACCAGGATCGTCTGCCAGCCGTCGCTCCAGAGGCACTGGCGCGAAGCCATCACCGCTCTCTTGAGGCCGCGACGCCTGCTTCCCCATCGCGACGCGGGGTCTCGAACGCCTTGAGCAGGAAGGCGTACTGCTCGGCGGTGTCGCGGTAACGCTTGTAGCGGTCAGAGGCGCCACCGTGGCCGGCTTCCATGTCGGTATCGAGTAGCAGAAGGTTCGAGTCGACCCGTTCGGCACGTAGCTTCGCCACCCACTTGGCCGGCTCCCAGTACTGCACCTGCGAGTCGTGCAGGCCAGTAGTCACCAGAAGGTGCGGATAGGCCAGCGGCCCGACGTTGTCGTACGGCGAATACGACTTCATGTAGTGGTAGAACTCCTCGTCGCGCGGGTCGCCCCACTCATCCCATTCGCCGGTGGTCAGCGGAATCGACGAGTCGAGCATGGTGGTCACCACGTCAACGAACGGCACCGCGGCGACGACTCCCTGGAAGAGCTCGGGACGCATGTTGATGATCGCCCCCATCAAGAGGCCGCCGGCGCTACCCCCGCGAGCAAACAGACGGTCTTTCGACGTGTACCCGTTGTCGACCAGATAGTCGGCGACATCGATGAAGTCGGTGAAGGTGTTCTTCTTGGCGAGCTTCTTGCCGTCCTCGTACCAGGCACGACCGAGCTCCTGACCACCGCGAATGTGCGCGATTGCAAACGAGAAGCCACGATCGAGCAGACTCACGATGCTCGACCGGAACGAGGCATCGGTGCTCGAGCCGTACGAGCCGTAGGCGTAGAGCAGGAGCGGGCGAGTTCCGTCGCGCTCGAAGTCGCGCGAATAGACGATCGACACCGGCACCCTGGCGCCGTCGCGCGCCTCGACCCACAGGCGATCGGTGGCGTAGGCCCGAGGGTCGTAGCCGATGACTTCGTCCTGTTTGAGGAGGGTGCGCTCAGAACTCTCGAAGTCGTGGTCGTAGGTGGTCGGAGGCGTCGTCAGCGAGGTGTACCGATAACGCAGAGGTGCATCGGGTTCGACGTTGGCGGTCAACCAGACGTCGTAGGCCGGCTCATCGAACTCGATCTGATAGTCGACGCTCTGTCGTTCGGGGGTCCTTCCGAGAACCCGTAGACCGAGCAGTCCCTCGCGGCGCTCACTCACGACGATGTGTTCATCAAAGAGCTCGACGCCCTCTAAGAACACGTCGTCGCGGCCCGCGATCTCTTCACGCCAGTGCTTGCGACCCGGAGTCTCCTCGGGTGCCGAGACGAGGCGAAAGTTCTCGGCCCCATCGTTGGTGCGCAGGTACCAACGGTCACCGATGTGGTCGGCTTCGTATTCGTGCTCACCCGAGCGCTCGAGCAACACTTTCCACTCACCGGTGGGATCGCTGGCATCAAGGTAGCGGTACTCCGAGCGCAGCGTATGGGTCGACGCGATGATGATGTAGCGCTTCGATTTCGAGCGCCCGAGCCCCATGTAGTAGGTCTCATCGGGCTCTTCGTAGACCAGCACGTCCTCGGACGGATCAGTCCCCAGGACGTGACGCAAGACCTGGTACGGGCGCAGAGTCTCTGGGTCCTGGCGCGAGTAGAAGAGCGTCTTGCCGTCGCTCGCCCACTCTGAGCTGCCGGTGGTCTGCTCGATGCGATCCGGAAAGTCCTCGCCGGTTGCGAGATTGCGCACCTCTAGCGTATAGATCCGCCGCCCGACGTCGTCACGCGCCCAGCTGATGTACTGCTGATCGGGACTCGGTTGGATGCCGCGGACCGACAAGTAGCCACCCTCGGTGAGCGCATTGGGGTCGATCATCACTTCTTCGGGACCGTCGAGTGAGCGCTTGCGGCAGTGAATCGGATAGGGCTTTCCGTCCTCGGTTCGCTGGTAGTACCAGTAGTCGCCACGACGAAAGGGAACCGTCACATCGTCTTGTCTGATGCGCCCTTTGATTTCCTCGTAGAGCTCGTCTTCGAGCGCGTCGGTATCGGCCAGCATCGCTTCGGTGTAACGGTTCTCGGCTTCGAGGTAGGCGATGACCTCGGGGTTGTCACGCTCGCGGAGCCAGTACCAGTCGTCGACCCGTACATCGCCGTGCAGCTCCATCGCATGCGCAATGCGCTTGGCGACCGGCTCGCTCGTCGCCTCGCCAGCCGGCACGACATCGGTCGTCGAGCCGGCGGTGGTGTTGCGGTCACATCCCGACATGGCGATCAGACACCCCAACAGCAGGGCCGACACCAGGCCCAGCCGACCTGGACTCTCCAGACTCGTCTTCCAGCGACGATGGGAGACGACAGCTCGATCACGGTTCGACATCGGAGACCTCTACTTTCATCACAAGACTGGCCACCGGCTGGGGTGCCGGTGCTTTCTTTCTCAGGCAACTGAATCCCTCACGGCAGACTGGGCTGAATCGAGAAGGTGGGGAGCCCTATCGTAGCGAGACCAGAGGCTCCTGTCGCCTCACCCGAGGTCCCGGCGTCAGCCGGTCTCAGGGATCGAGCGTGATCTCTGCCAACTCGAGAAGTCCGTGCTGGATGACGTAGTCACGCAGCCCGGTGACCTTGCCGTCGACGATCTCGACTCGTATTGCCCACGCAATTGTTTCTTCCGGCTCACCATCTCGCTGGCGCAGGCAAACCAAGGCGAGTTCCCCATCGACCTGGGCGACGTGTAGTCGCCAACTGCCCTCGAGCTCGGTGTAGTTGACGGTGTAGCGCTCGAAGATGAGCTCGGAGGTCCCCTCTTCGAGTACTCCGACGACGTCGAGGCGGACATCCTCTGCCAGCAGTTCGGCAAGCTCCGTCCAGTTCCTGGCGTTGAAACACTCCGCATAGCGCCCGAGCAGCTCGACATCGGCTGCGGTGAGTTCACGGCTCTCTCTAGGACTCTCACTCGCCGACGAGATCCGGCGTAGACGCGCGCGCGCACGATGCAACGCCGACTTGACCGCGCCCACCGAGCAACCGAGGATCTCGGCGCTTTCCGCGAGCGTATGGTCGAGCACGTCTTTGAGTAGAAAAACCGCCCGCTGGCGGGCCGGCAGTTCGAGCACCAGAACCTCGAGCGCGCGCCCTGCCTGTTGGTCGAGAATCACCGACTCTTCAGCGTCGGCCTCGCGTTCGCTCTCAGACGGCGACCTCTCGCGAGGGACCTCTTCTCCACTCTCGAAGCGCCGGCGCCGCAGAATGTCGATGCAGCGATTGTGGGCGATCCGAAACAGAAGCGGCGCCAGCGGTCGCGACGAGTCGACGGTGTCGAGACGAAAGAACGTCGTGGCCAGCGTGTCCTGGACGACATCTTCACCATCGAGGACCGAACCCAGCATGCGACTGCAGTAGCGATGCAGCTGCGGCCTTACGGCCTGAGCCTCGCTCAGGAAACGCCCCTGCGGACTCTCAGGGTCGCGGTAGAGAAGCTCAGGGACCTGGTTTTCTTCGCCTCTCAGATCGGGCGCTGCTTTGGGCTGGTTCATGGGTTGGTGCTCCAACGTTTCGGTGGTGTTCATGCGGAGTCTGTGGGCCGACGAAGCGGCCACAGCAGGGCTTATACGCCTGACTACGAACCAAGGGTGTCCCGGGATACGGCACCGACCCTCTTTTCTGGAGTTCGGGAGGTAAAGCGCCGGGTCCCGCGGTCTCGCGGTCTCGGTTTCGACAACCCGTGTCGAAGCATCGAAGGAAAGCCGCGAGGCGTCACATTTCCGTCCCCGACACGAATCCTCCGACGACATCCAGCCGTGAGCTCTACGGTAACCCCGGCAGTAACCCCGGCTGGGTCTTATGACCCTCACTCGAAACAAACAGGTCTAAGGAGGAAAAGAACCATGCAGCAGCCCGCCAACCACCACGCTCCACCCGTCTCTCCCCGAAGAGCAACCGCCACCCTCTTCCTCTGCCTCGTCGCGATGACCTTCGCGGCCACGAGCCCGGCGGCCGCAGTCGATGCCACCGCCACCTTGTCCACCGCAGAGCGCGCAGAGCTCATCGAGCTGCTCCAGAGGTCGCAGGCCGAAACTCTCGAGATGCTCGCCGAGGTCGATAACGATCAGTGGTTCCAACGCCCTCAGGAGGATCGCTGGTCAGTGGCTGAGATTGTCGAGCACCTGGTGCTTGCCGAGGGCGCGGTGCGCGGCAACGTCACCGCACTCCTCCAGGGCGAGCCGGATCCCGACTGGCAAACTCGCAAAACGCCGAGCCTCGCCGAGATGGTTCGCCTGGGGTCCGATCGGAGCCAGAAGTTCACCGCCCCCGAACCCATTCAGCCCACCGGCAAACTCGGTCGCGAGGAAGCCATCATGGCGCTGCTCGAGGTGCGCGCGGAGAGCGTACGCTACGTCCTCTCGACCGACGCTCCCCTGGCGGCCCACTCCGCCCCTTCCCCGATCGGGCAGGTTCTCGACGGTCGCGGCTGGCTCGCCCTGCTTGGTGCCCACAACGTACGCCACAATCGACAGCTCGCCGAAGTCATCGAAATCCTGGCGGCGAACGACTGAAGTCGCATCGCTCCCGAGACCCCCGCCGGGCGGCCGCACCTTCTTAGGGAGCGGGGGTCTCGAGCGTCCTCGCTAGTTCGACTTCGGCGGCAATGAAACCGAACGCCGGCCACCACGGCACCGCCACGATGCGTTCGAAGACTTCCCGCGCCCTCTCTGTTTCGCCAGCCAGCTGGAACCAGAGTCCTGCGCCATAGCCCGCCGTCGCCAGGTCGAGATCACCGGTCGCCTCCTCGACGACTTCTTCGGCGGTCACCTTCCCTTGAAAGACCTGAAGGAGCCGGTGGTACCAGACGTTTTGCAGGACATTCATGTCGGCACTGAAGGAAGCGAGCAGTCGCGAAGCCGCTTCTTCCTGGCCGTCGCGGCGCAGTGACAGGAAGAGCCAGTAGCCGGCCGCGACCCGCGAATCGTCATCGTCTGCAAGTCTGTAGCTCTCTTGATAGGCGTTACCGGCTCCCTCGAAGTCTCCCTGGAGGTAACGCGCCAGGCCCAGGTGGTACCAGATGTCGAAGTCGGAGGCGTCGAGGCTGGCGGCCCGCTCGAGGTCGGTTTCCGCCGTCTCGAACTGACGGAGCGAGATGCGCCGGTGGCCGCGATGACGATAGAGCGGCGCGTAGGCGGGGTACTTCTCGATTCCGGTATCGAGGTAGCGCAACGCATCGAGGTAGCGCCAGCGCGCAGCGGCGGCGACGGCAAGGCCCACCGCACTCTCGGGGTCGTCAGGATTCTGCTCAGCGAACTCCACCGCCTGATTGATCGGATCGAGACCAGGGTCCGAAATGTCGAGACCGGGAGGGTGAAGCAAAGCGTGCAGTGGCTTGCCGAGCAGCGATGTCGCCTGCTTCGGCCCCCGGCCGTCGCCGAGGCCGAACACCGGCAGAGCCACGATCATGAGAGCACCCACTGCCGCGACAACGACAGCGGCAGCTGCACGATCCAGGGCGGGGGCTCGACGGACTAAACGACGCATGATGGGCACTCCTGGCGTGACGGGAAGCGGATGAGTCTCGGGGAAAGTCTGCAACCGACCCAGCAGGCAACGAAAGGATCGGTCCGGCGGAGGGGGTAGCACAGAGAACAGCAGCCACTATGATGCACGATCTAATGATCTGCCGCACCAAGACTCCGCAGAGGCGGCTCGAATTCTCTCTCGAAAAGCTCCTGAAGCCTCTCGCCCCATACCGACTTCGCCGCACCGGGTGCTTGGCCCTGGCGGTCGTCACAGCGACCCTTTCCCCAATGAGCCACAGCACAGCGCAGCCGTCTTCCCCCTTCGAGGAGCCGCTCTCCTACGTGGTGGACCTGACCGCCGCTCATACGCAGGAAATCGAAATCTCGCTGACCGTGCCCGGTGTCGAAGGAAACGACACCCTCGAGCTGGCGATGCCGGTCTGGCGACCGGGCCGCTACGTCGTCCTCGACCCGGCGGGTTCGGTCCGCGCCTTCACCGCGCAAGGACCCGACGGTCGCCCGCTGCGGGTTGAGAAGATCGACAAGTCGACCTGGCGGGTGACCACCGACGGCGCCCAGAGCGTCACCGCGAGATACCGCCTCTACGCCAACTCGCTCGGTGATCGCACCCGGCATGCCGACGGCAGCCACGCATTTCTGTCAGGAGCGACGGTTTTCGTCTACCCGAAGGGGCAGCGCAACCGCCCTCTGACCGTACGCATCGAGGCAGCCAGCGACTGGCAGATCTCGAGCGGGCTCGAAACGTCTCCTTTCGACCCACGGACGCTGGTCGCTCCCACCTATGACGTGCTCGCCGACTCGCCGATCGAAGTCGGCGAGCAGGAACGCCTCGACTTTGAAGTAGGGGGCGTCCCCCACGACATCGTCATCTGGCCCACCGGCCGGCTCTACGACGGCGAACGCCTCGCGCGTGACTGGCAGAAGATCGTCGCCTACCAGGCCGACCTGTTCGGTGACATGCCCTACCAACGCTACGTCTTCCTAACCCACGTCGGCGCCGGCGCCGGCGGTGGCACCGAACACCTCAACTCGACCATCATGCAGGTCGGCCGCGAGGTCATGGAGGCCAGCCTCGACGACGGTGTGTCAGAGGACTATCAACGCCTGCTCGGCCTCGTCTCGCACGAGATGTTCCACACCTGGAACGTCAAACAGCTCCGCCCGTCTGAGATGGCGCCCTACGACTGGCAGCAGGAGAACTACTCGACGCTCTTCTGGGTCGCCGAGGGCACCACCAGCTACTACGACGACGTAACTCTCGTGCGCACCGAGCTGATCGACCTCGAGAAGTACTTCGAAGTCATCGGCGACACGATTGATGGCCTACGCAAGCGCCCTGGTGCGCGCGTGCAGAGCCTGGCCGACTCGTCCTATGACGCCTGGGTGAAGTTCAACCGTCGTACCCCCAACGACATCAACACCACGGTCTCCTTCTACCGCAAAGGCGCCATGGTGAGCTTGTTGATCGACCTCGAACTACGCCGTCTGTCAGACGATGCGAAGAGTCTCGACGACGTCATGCGAGCTCTCTATCGGGGCTTCCCGCTCGCCGACGGCGGCTTCAGCGAGTCCGACCTGATTGCCGCCCTCGAGAAGACAGCCACCTCGGAGTGGCAAGACTTCTTCGCGCGCTACGTCCACGGCACCGAAGAACTTCCGCTCGAAGAGGCGCTAGAACGCGTGGGGCTCGAGCTGGCCCTGACTGCCGACGAGCCGCCCACGAGAGACGGTGATCCCGGCAACGCCAAAACTGCGCAAGGCACGGACTCTGGAGAAACCACCTCTCAGGGAGCCCTTCCCGAGCGCGCGCGCCTCGGCGCCCGCCTTCGGGACTCCAACGGCAAGACGACGGTCACCGCAGTGCTCTCCGATGGCCCCGCATTTGCAGCCGGCCTGCATGCCGGCGACGAGATCATCGCCCTCTCCGGCCAGCGATTGACTGCCAGCACCCTAGACGATCGCTTGGAGCGTTTCGCACCCGGCGACCAGGTAACGATTCACTTTCTTCGTCACGACGACCTTCACACCGTTGAGCTCGAGCTCGGTGCTGAACCGGCGGGTAGCTGGACGGTGAAACCGCTAGACGAGCCGAGCGCCGCCCAGAAGCGATCCTTCGAGGCCTGGCTCGAACAGCCCTGGCCAGCCGACCAGGAGGCCAGCGAGTAGCTGGCAGGCTCGCGCGCCGGCAGGACCCTAGGCGCGCGGCCGCGCGAAGTACAAAACGCGCCCGCCCGACTCCTGGGCCTGTTCGCGGACAATGTCGAAGCGGCGACGCAAGCAGCGCTCGAAGAAGTCCTGCTCGTAGTCGGCGAAGTGATCGTCTCGGTTGATCAGCAACCGCTTGACCATCGAGTCGGAGCGCGTCGGGAACTCGATGACCACCGCAGCGCCGTAGGACGCCAGCCAATCAATGAACTCGACCATCGGCACATTGCGCCCGATGACGATGTGGTGTACCAGGGCAAGCGCCAGAATCAGGTCAGGCGATTCGCGCTCGAGCAGCGCGCTTCGCTCACGTCCCCGCCAACCGCGGGCAGGCGATGGATCGACCAGATCGTTGACCAGCGGCAGGATCTTCGCCGCTTCGCCCTCGCCCTCGCCGCCGGCCTGGCCCCTCAGCACGTTGTAGAGCCGATCGATGGCCAGCGGGTCGATGTCCATCGCCACAGCCCGCTCGGCATGGCGCGCCGCGATGCGGGTGAAGCGGCCGGTGTTCGCCCCCAGATCCCAGACCACGGGCCAGCGCTGGCTTCTGGCAGCGTCTTCGACAAACTGCTCCTTAGCGCGATGATCGGCGCTCGAGTAGTTGTGACCGCTGCCGTCGGCGGCGTCGTAGTCGCCCCACTCGGTGCCGGCAGACTTCCACTCCAACGCCGCGATGAGCTTTCTCAGTCCGCGCGCGTTGTTGACGATCAGGTCGCGCGAGAAACCCAGCTCACGCGCCTCGCGGCGCACCGCCTGCGGTTTTGAAGCGGTCATCGAAGTGAGCTTCGCCTGGAGGTAGACGTGAGTGAACACCCCCTTCTTCAAACGCTCTAAACCGCCAAACAGCGCACTCATCTCGGCCGGCGGAATGCCGTCGAGGGACGCGCGCAGCCAGGGTTGGAAGGGAATGTCTTTGTATGCCGTGAGCATCAACGGATAGAGGTACTGCTGGCAAAACTGTTGGTAGCCCACCCAAGGCTCGCCCGCCTCGAGCCGCGCGAAGGACGGCAGGTCAATGAACACCGGACGAGTGCCGATCCACTGAATGTTGTAGGCCGAGGAGTCCTTGAGTACGAAACCTTCGCCGAGTGCCCCCGTCAACAAGTCGAGCTGCAGGAGAGCCGCATCGCGCAGCATGCTGAACGACCATTCGTTGGGATAGGAAACCAACGGCACCCGCTGGTGCTCGAGGATTCCCGCCCACTCGAGGGCCTCGTATTCATCGCGCGGAGCGAAGTCTTGCCCCACCTCGTCGGTCACTTCGCGGGTCTCGACCACCTGGCCATCGGCCATCGCTTGCTTGATGAAGTCGGTTTGTGTGAGCGCCCGCCATTCGGCGAGGGCCCTGGCGCTCAACGCCCGATAGACACCACCGTCGCGATAGAAGACGCGCGCTTCGCGGTCCCTCCAGGAAGCGGCCTCGGCTTCGAGACCGGCCGAGGAGTCAGCCAGGGCTTTCGTCATCCTTGGCCTCGGACGAACCGAAAAAGCCGGTCAGGCGACGCCAGTAGAGCTTCATCAACATCACCGCGCCCGCGACCCCACCAACGATCATCTGCAAGAGGATGCTGCCGGTGGCCGGATCGAGATAAAGCGCCTGGGCCGTAGCGGGCGCTCCTAGCGAGAAGACCAGGAGGGCCAACAGGATCCAAGAGCGGCGGGCTGACGATGACCTGATGGACGTCGTCGGGGAGAAGAGGCGTTGCTTCATCGAATCATGCGCGCGGCAACGCCGCGCCTCCTGGCAGCTGACCGGGCGAGCGCCCCGGCAGGGAGTGAGAAGAGTCGACACAGACTATCAAGGGAACCGCCCATCGAGGGACCCAGCGGCGGCCGGAGCGAGCACAACTGGCCCAGTCATGATCGATGTAGGCTGGCGACATGCCAAAAAGACTCCTCCGCTCACATCCAGTCTTCGACCAGGTCGCCACACTCGTCGCCCTCGCCCTCCTCTTCTCGTTCCTGCAGCTCGGCTGCCGCGAGAAGACCGAAGAGCCTCTACCGGTCCTGGTCGAGGTACCGCCACCGGAGGGCACGCCGCGCCTGGTCCTGTGGCTGGTGGTCGACCAGGTGCGAGGGGACTACTTCGACCGCTTCGGCCCGGTTCTCGAGGGCGGGCTGGCGCGACTGGCAGCAGAGGGTGCCCATTTCATCGACGCGCATCACTACCACTCTGCAACCGTCACCGGTGCCGGCCACGCGACGTTGTCGACCGGCGCGCTACCGCGCAACCACGGCGTCGTGGGCAACGGTTGGTGGGACCGCAGCAGCAGGAAAGAGTGGTACACGGTCGAGGACGAGGAGTTCGGCCGCGCCCCCACCACGCTCGAAAGCTCGACCCTGGGTGACTTCTTGAAAGCAAAATACCCGAGCTCCAAGGTCTTCGGCATCGGCGGCAAGGACCGCTCGGCCATCCTCTCGGGCGGCCGCGAGGCCGACGGTGCGTGGTGGTACGACAGCCGGACGGGTGGCTATCAGACCAGCGAGTACTACCCGGTCCAGAAACCGCAATGGCTCGAGGAGTTCCACGATCGCCACCTCGCCGATCAATGGTTCAGCAAGCCCTGGACGCCCCTCTTGTCGATCGAAGAGCTCGCGGATCGCGGCATCGGCGGGATCGAAGCCGTCGATCGCGGCCCCTTCACCACGACCTTTCCGCACGTCCTCGGTGGCCTCGACATGCAGCCCGAACGCAGCTACTACGCGGGGGTCTACGGCTCACCGTTCATCGATGAGTTGACCATCGAGCTCGCCAAAGCGCTCATCGAAGGTGAGAATCTCGGCGGCGACGAATACCCCGACATCCTCGCCGTCACGCTTTCGGCAACCGACGCGGTGGGCCACCGCTACGGTCCCGACAGCCCCGAGTTGGTCGACTCCTTCATGCGCACCGACCGAGCAATCGGCGGATTGCTCGCTTATGTCGACCGGGTCGTGGGACTCGATCAGACCATCGTCATGATGAGCTCTGATCACGGCGTCGGGCGGATTCCAGAGCTGGTGGCCAAAGAAGGAGGCGACGGCAAGCGCGCCGGCACCGCCGAGATCACTTGCTTCCAGCAGGTCGGAAAACAGCTCGAGGAGCGCTTTGGGCCCGAGGACTGGTTCCCATTCGGCCTTTACCTGGATCGTGACCTGGTTGCCGAGAAGGGCCTCGACCTGGGCGAAGTCAGAGCGTTCGCCGCCGCTCTCCTCGAACGCTGTCCGCGCATCGACCGCGTGCTGCTCTCTTCGGAGCTGCAGCAGGAGTCCTCACCCGACCCGATCGTGCAGCTCTTCCAGAACAGCTACCACCGCGAGCGCAGCGCCGACCTTTCGATCGTCGCCGCACGCGACACGTTGTTTACTTCTTCGGTGGCTGCTAGTCACGGTTCACCGTGGGAGTACGACACCCACGTGCCGATCATCCTTCGTGCCCCTGGTATTCGATCGGGACGCATTGCCGATCGCGTCCACACCATCGATGTCGCGCCAACGGTCGCTTCGATGTTGGGCCTCGACGCTGCCATCAAGATGGACGGCAAAGACCGCACGGAGCTCCTGGGCATCGCCCCAACGGTCGCCGAAGAGTGAGTCCGGCAAGGCTCTGGGCAAGGGCTCTGGGCCGTGGCGAGGGGTGACGCTCAGGGGTAATAGCCGGCCGGTGCCGTCACCCGCACACCGTCCCGCAGAACGCGCAGCGTGACCGGGCGGAAGCCCTCGTCCTCGCCGACGGTGACCTGCCAGGTGACCAGGTAGCGCGAGCGTAGTTCGGCAATGATCTCACCGTAGACGCCATCAAGCTCGGCTACGTCTTTGACAAACCAGCTCCGGCCACCGGTCTCGCGCGCCAGCTGTTCGATCAAGGACGCCGCCTGGGGACTGCGTTTGAGCCCCTTCAGACCAATCGGAAAGATGGTCACTCCGGAGCGCCGCGCAAACTCGAGCGTCTCTTCCCAGGTGGTCTGGCTATCGACATCTTTACCGTCGGTGAGGAGCAAGAGCGCACGCTGGCCGCGCATGCCGCGGAACTGGTAGAGGGCGTAGAGCACCGCGTCGTAGAAGGCGGTGCCCTGCCCCGCCGACAGATAGCGCAGGCCCTTTCGCATCTCCTCGAGGTCGCTGGTGAAGTCGACCCGCAGTTGCGGTCGCTCATGAAACGTCACCACCGACACCCGGTCCTTTGGGCGCACCGCGTCTTCGAAAAACTTGAGCGCCACGGTGCGCATCTCGTCGAGTCGATCCTGCATCGAGCCCGACGTGTCGAGCAGTACCGAAAGATGGAGCGGTAGGTCTTCTGTCTGCTCGAGGCGTAGCGGCTCGTGAGTCTCGGCGGCGTCCTGGATGGTGATCTCATGACGGCTCAGATCTCGGACCGGGCGGCCACCCGACTCGGCACGCAGCGCCATCTCGACGAGATGAATGCGCAAGCGCTCGGTCTCGCCGGGGACGTTGACCAGCACCGCATCTTCAGTGAGGTTGCCGTCATCGAGATAGGCCACCACGCGCAGCAGGGTGGCTTCGTTGCCGAGCGTCAGGCGGTGTTCGAAGGGCTCCTGGTAGAGCGTCGCCAGGAGAGAATCGTCGCGATAGATCTCGACCCGGTCGAGGGTTGGTTCGCCGTTCTCCGGGTCGTCTCCACTCGCACGGCTCTCGCCACCCCGCGTGGGACCCTCGGGCACCGCGACAAGTGCGCGCAGGTTGAGCGCCCCGCTCACCGTCATCCCTGACTCGGGTTCGATCACCCGCACCGAAAAGCGACGCTTACCCTGGTTGACTTCGAGTCGATCGCGCGCGATCTCAGCGCCACTCTGGTCGTAGGCCACCGCTTCGACCACATGCGGTCGCGGCACCGCGCCAAGCGCCAGCTCGACGCTCCAGGGCGCCCGCGAGCGCCTTAGGGTCTCCGCTCCGTCGAGCTCGAAGCCGACCTTCGCCACTTGCCCCTCACCCTCGCCGCCGACCTCGGCAGTGAAGCGTTGGTAGCCGGTCAGCACTTCGGCGGTTGGACGCTCGAGGGTGATGCGAACGCCGCCGGCCACGAGGTCGGCGCGCGCCTTTTCGACATCTTTGATCTCGGCGCTGGTGATTTCCTCTTCGGCTTCACGCCGCGGCACGTCGAGGTCACGCTCGACCCGCATCTGGCGCCCACTGGTCACGTCTTTGAGCCGCACCCGCAGGGAATACTGCCCGGGCCGCAAGTAGCGCCGGAAAACGAGGGGTAGCTGGAACTCGGCGGTGTCGCCAGGTATCTCGGTGGTCGGAATCTCGAAGCGATAGCGAAAATCCTCATGTTGGACCAGCTCGCCATCGCCAGCCGGGCTCTGGCGAAGCACCTGGCCGTTGACTTCGAAGCGGTAGGCAATCTCGGGCTGTTCGACCTCGGACGCTTCCGCTATGGGAACCATGAAGGTGCCCTCGACGATCGTCTGGCTCAAACGCCGGCCAGGAAAGCTGAACTCGAGCTCGGCGGGCAGCGGCTCGCCTGTCCCTCTAAGGTCAGTCGACCGGCTCTCCCAGTCGTCGAGCCACTCCTTCTGGTTCTCACCTCGGCGCACATCCGGTGACGCGGCGGTCATCAGCTCGGTAGCGAATGGCTTGACCCGTTGCTGGGCTACTGCCTCCAGCAGGAGGTGCGCGAAGTCGACCTCGCCGCGACACGAGTTCATCATCATCTCGAAGAGACCAAAGAGGCGCTCGGGGGTGGGGCTCACGTCGTCGATGTCACTGAGGCCGAAAGCCGTTGCCTGCCCTGGCCGGCCCTGCGGCACTTCTCCCGGAAAGGTGCCCAGACCTGGACTGTCAGGCCCACCGGGTAACCCCGGGCGAGACGGTCCTCCGACAGGGGTGCCCCCCGGCCGGCCCTCCCGGCCGCCCTCGAGCCACCGACGCACCGCCTCGAGCCGCTCCAGGTCGCTGAGCGGCAGGATCTGAAGAGGGTTCTCAGCCAGCCATTGCGGATCATCGAGAGCTGTCCACAGGCGATAGCGGCCGGTGCGACCGGTATCGACGAAGACCGCAACCACCCGACCGAATCGATCGGCATCCGGCCACACCCACACCTCGACTGGCCATAGAAGCGAAAAGCACGGGTCTTCCCTCTTGCTCGCTGGATCACCCTGGTTGAGATAGGCCACCGCCCGCGGCTCGAGGAGAATCGGGTCATCCCAACGCTCACGCGCTTCTTCCCAGCGCGCCAGCCAGAGCTCACGAAACTCGTTACGGCTGGTGCCCGGGCTGGGATCGAGTGACTTCCAGAAGGCCACGATGAACTCGTCGCGTTCGAAGTCCTCGTCAAGCTTGTTCCAGGCGCGTTTCGTCTTCTTGTCGAAGAGCGGGTCCGCGATTTCGAGAAACTCCTCGAAACGCGGCGCGAGCTTGCCAGCTTCCTGGGCCTGGAGAGGGGCGCTGGTTGTGGCCATGGACACCGCACACCAGGCTGCAACGGTCGCGGCAAGTGTTGTTCCGATCAAGGAGCGTCGCGGCATCTTGGGCCCTCTTTTCGTACCGTTTTCGCAAAGGCGAAAGGTTGAAACTGAGCTGGTCGTCTTTCGAACTGGAGAGTCTGCGTCCTGGAACCACCGAATCCTGCCGGAGATTCCCATGCGGAGTCTCATTGCACGCTCGAAAGATGCTAGCCGGTCAATCCTTCCACCGACGGAAGACGAGCCGTAGCGTGGCGCGGCAGAACCACCTCTCAGAGCAACCGCAAACCGAGCTCGTGGGCGAGTGTCCTGCGTTGCGGCTGGAGCTCACGGATCTCGCGCAGGTTGGCCAGGAGTCCCTGGAGTACGACCCGCTCGCGTTCATCCTCTGCAAGGGCTCGCTCGAGAGCTCGAATCGTCTGGCCGACCTCGTCGGCGACCGGCTCTTCCATCTCCCTGGCAGCCTCCGCCATCTCGACGAGCGCCTGGTCGATCCTCCCTTCACGCGCCTTCTCCATCTTCTGCTCGATATCGCCGGTAGAGGGAAGGGCACCCGGCTCGAGGACGGGCAGGACACCCCCATTGGCAAGATGGCTCACCAATGCTTCGGCCAGGCCGACAACGAAGTCGGCCACCCGCTCGCCGTCGACCTCGATCCCTTCGAGCACAGCGTAGGTGTAGTACTCGTTGAGCGCGCCGTTGACCGACACCGCCAGATCTGAGGTGAAGCGAGAGTCAAGCTCGGGAAACGCCTGTTCGAGAAAGGTCTCCTGCAGAAGCTGCCAGTCGACGCGCATCTTTTGAGCCATGAGAGTGAGGCCCTCGTCGATCTCGACTCCGGCATCACGGACATAGATCTCGAAGAGTTGACGGTGGGCCCGCGCACCTTCGAACTGAAAGCGAAACTGCTCGCGCAGCTTGTCGCGCGGGGCCACGTCCTGCTGGTCGAGGATCGCGCGCGCCTCCTCGATCACCTCGCACGCCAGGTCGTCGAGTAGACCGATCATGACGTCGGTCTTTGAGCGGAAGTGGAGGTAGACCGCTCCCTTCGAGATACCAGCCGCATCGGCGAGCTGCTGGATCGTCGTACCGACGAAGCCCTGGCTCAGAAAAAGGTCCTGAGCGGCCGCGAGGAGTTGCTGACGAGTTTCAGTCACCGGCTCATCATAAGTGAATGACCCCTAGGGTCACCGAAGATCCTGACCCATAGTGCAGATGATTGCGTGACCCATACTATTGACCACCTGGTCATTTCATGCAACAATCCCCGGTCACAGGAGAACGATCATGCTCGAAGCCCTCGCCCCGCTCCGCCGGCTGCTGGCCCGGACACCGATGCCCTATCTATTGCTGGGCACCTGCACTCTCTTCGCCGTAGTCGAGACTGGAGTCGGCCTGTGGGTCCCGCTGCTGGTGCGTGAGCTCCTCGAAGCGGCCGCCTCGGGAACCGTCCCGAGGTCCCAGGTCCTCCTGATTGGCGGGGCGATCCTCGCCGAGGCCGCAGCGGGAGCCGTGACGCTCTATCTGCTGGCCAGGGCAGGCGAGAGAGTCACAGCGTTCCTCCGCAACCGACTGGTGCACCGCCTGCTTCGCCTACCGATGAAGTTTCACGACGATCGTCAGTCAGGGGAGTTGGTCAGTCGGGCGATGAGCGACACCACTTCGGTCCAGAGCCTTCTCACCGACCACTCGATCGCGCTCGTCGCAGGCGTTCTGGCGATGACCGGCGCTACCGTGATCCTCTGGTTTCTCGACTGGCGCCTCACCCTCGTCCTCTTCTCAACCTCGCTCCTCGGGGTCCTGCTGGTCGTACCGATCGCAGTTCGACTGCACGCAGTCGGCGTCGCCACGCAGGACGAGCTCGGATCCTGGAGCGGCAGGCTTGCTGCCGTGCTCGGCGAAATGCGCCTCGTCAAGTCAACCTGCGCCGAAGCGCAAGAAGAAGAGCGGGCTGCCACCGCGATTGATCGTCTGCGCCAACTCGGTCTGCGCGAAGCACGCATTCTCGCCGTTCTCGGGCCTACTGTGACCCTCGGCATCAGCGGTGCACTGGTCGTGATTCTCGGCTACGGAGGCGCTCGCGTAGCGAGCGGCGAACTCACCGTCGGCACCCTTGTTGCCTTCATCCTTTACCTTTTCCAGATCGTGATGCCGATGGTGCAGATGTCGACCTTCGTCGCTGCGCTGAGCAAGGCTGGAGGGGCCGCAGCGCATCTGAGCGCGCTCCTTGACGAGCCTCTCGAAGAGCCCGGGGGGGACCGCCCGCTGCCGAGAGGGGGCGCGCGCGCAATCCGCTTCGATGGGGTGACTCACAGCTACGACGCCGAGCAGCCTGTCCTCCACGACTTCAACCTCGAGATTCCGGCCGGGAAAGTCACCGCGCTCGTTGGCCCCAGTGGAGGCGGCAAAACCACCGTGCTGGCCCTCGTCGAGAGGTTCTATGAGCCCGAGGCTGGAACCATCCGCCTCGGCGACATCGCGATCGGCGACTTTGCGCTCGAAGAGTGGCGGCGCGCCATCGGCTACGTCGCACAGGAAGCACCGCTCCTTGCCGGCACCTTGCACGACAACCTGTGCATCGGGCTCGAGAGCGAGCCCAGTCAACGCCACATCGAGGAGGCTCTCACTGCGGCGCGCGCTAGCCAATTCGTAGGCGAACTGGCCGACGGGCTCGCAACCGAAGTCGGCGAGCGCGGTGTCAAGCTCTCGGGCGGGCAGCGCCAACGTATCGCCATCGCGCGCGCGTTTCTCAGCGACCCGCAGCTCTTGATCCTCGACGAGGCAACCGCCAACCTCGACTCCGAGTCTGAGCTCGGCGTGCGTGAAGCGCTACGCGAGCTCATGCGGGGGCGCACCACAATCGTGGTCGCACATCGTCTTGCAACGGTGGTCGACGCCGATCAGATCGCGGTGGTGGAAGACGGAAGGGTCACAGCCACCGGTACCCATCGCACGCTCCTTGAACAGCACGAGACCTATCGCCAACTGGTCGAAGGTCAGAAACTCGGCTTCGCCCACCAGAGTCCGGTTCAGGGGGGCGGCCTGCAAGCCACGGTGTGACCCTCTGGCCAACCACCACTCGGATCGGCACGCCGGCTTCCTCAAGAGCGTGCTAGCTTGCCTTTTCGATGCCCTTTTGTCTCCTCTCCAGAAACCCTGGGCCGGTGCTCTCGCCACCGTTCGTGCCCTGGTTCGTGGTGGCGATCGCCGTCGCTCTCGCAATCGTCCTCGCTACCTGCACACCGGAACCCGACGGCCCGCCGAACGTGGTGATCGTCTCGATCGACACCCTGCGTCTGGACAGTCTGGGCTTTACCGGCGCGGGCGTCGCCGAGGGCTACGCGGCAGAGACCCCGAACATCGACCGGCTGGTCGAATCGGGAGTCTGGTTTGAACAAGCCATCGCTCCCATTCCGCGCACAACGCCCGCGCTGGCGTCGATGCTCACCGGCCTTTACCCCTGGCGTCACGGTAGTCGTGAGGTCGGCGACCCGGCGACCGCCGGCACTCTACTCAGTGAACGGTTGCGAGACGCCGGCTACACGACCCTGGCGGTGAGCGCCAATCAGTCGGCCGGCCCCAAACAGAACCTCGCCGTAGGGTTCGAACACTTCGTCGACGGAGTACAGCTCAAGGAGCGCTATGCCGGCCGTCTCTATCGCGATCGCGAGGACGTACCGAGCACCGGGGTCGGCTGGGCTGAGGCCACCACCGATGAAGCGCTCGAGCTGGTAGCCGAAGCGCCAACCGACAGGCCACTCTTTCTGTGGACCTTCTATTTCGACCCGCACTTCTTCTACCGGCCACCCTCGCCCTTTCAAGACGGTGTCGAAGCCCAGGCCTGTTGGCAGATGACGGAGCGCCTGGTCCGCGGCGAGATCACCTGCGCCGAGATCATCGACGACGTCTACGGCGAAGCCACCGAGGCCATGCCCGGTTGTCGGCGTCTCTACCAGGCAGAGGTCAACTACACCGACGCCCAGATCGGTCGCCTGTTGGATGGTCTCGAAAGAGTGGGGCGCCGGGACAACACGATCTTCGTCTTCACCGCCGACCACGGGGAGAACATCGGCGAAGCCGGCCTGTTCTACGAACACGGCGAGAACGTCCATGACGTCGCCATTCGCGTACCCCTGGTGTTCGCCGGGCCGGGGATTGCGCGTGGCCGCCGAGATTCCGCGAGCGCAGGCTTGATCGACGTCTTGCCCACGGTGCTCGAACTGCTCGGTCTCGAACCCAAGGACGATCTCGACGGGGAGTCGCTCGCGAGTCGGCTGAGGGTTGGAGATGTCGCCACCCCGGGCTCTTCTGCCTCCCGGCCTATGTTCGCCGAAAGCGCCACCGGTTTCTGCCGCAACTCGTCTCGAATTCTGGGCAGCGGCCGCCTCGGCGGTCGCGCTTGCATTCACGGCAAACGCTACAGCTACTGTCGCAACCCGTCGGCTCGTGGTGCCTCCTCCTCGTCCGACCGCATCCTTGTCGAGCTCTACGACCACCAGGAAGATCCCCTGCAGACCAACAACCTCGCCGGCCAGTTACCAGAAGTCGAAGCGCACATGCAGGAGGCCTTCGAGCGCTGGCCTCCCGAGAACGCCCGCCAACGGACGCTCCGCCAACCACCGTTCAAGCTCGTCCAGACTCCCCTTTTCGAGGGCGGCTACGCTACTCATCTCTTCGATCTGGGCGCCGACGGCGAAGAGCGAGACATCGGCGAACGGCAACCAGACCTGACCGAGAAGCTGATGACCGAACTCGAAGAGTTCGCGAGCCTCGCGGCTCCAGTGACCCGAACGGAGACCGACCCGGAGACCACCCGCATGCTCGAGGCGTTGGGATACATCCAATAGGCCCGCACCAGAACCACGCGCCACCAAGAAGGCGTCGCGGCGCTCAGCCCGTCACCTCAGCTCCGACCGGTCGCCCACTGGCGGGTCGCAGATCCGACCCGCCAAAGGCCACAGCAGAACCAGTGCCACGACGGAGATCGCAACGCCCAGTCGTTCGGGCAAAAGTGCGCGATAACGCAACGTCACGCGCCGTGCGCCAGCCGGTACCTGGACGATGAGACGGCCTGTTCCACCGGTCACCGGAATCTTCTCTCCCCCATTGACTTCGGCGATCCAACCGGGAAAGCCGAAGGCATCTTCGAGCTCCCCGCCCGTATCGTTCTCGAGGTCGAACACTCGTAAGTGCGAGGTTCGAACGGTGGGGAACACGGTGTGACCGTTCCAAGTCGACTGGTGGAGCGCCGAGCCGGAACCGAGCGCGCTGGCCATCTCAGGCTCCTGTGCTGCCGGTAGGTACTCTGGCACCCAGAGTTCGTGGGCACGCCGATCGATCTCAGGAGCGCCACCCTTGAGGGTCCATTCCGTCGGACCGAGAAGCGGCAGCGACACGATGGCGTTCAAGATCAAGACGACCACCACCGAAAGCCAGCTCAAAAGCTCCAACTGGCGGCGGGGCTCGCGCGCAGCCGCCGCGCCCGCGCGCACAACGATGCCAACGAGCAGCGCTATCTGAATCGATTGGACCGCCCCCAGGCGCCATGGAAACTGGGTCCACGAGAGACCGGGGGTCCACCGCCAAACAGGCGCCGATAAAGCGGTCTGGAGAAAGAAGACCCAGGCAACCGAAAGCAACGCGATCGCCGGCGCCAACCACGGCGCCCGGCCCGCGGCTTGGTCGCGGACCGCCCCCTTCTGAGAGGCCTTCCGAACTGAGAACCGTACGATCCACCACGCGGCGACGAGCAGGAGCCCAGAAGCCAACTGCACGAGCGCGGCGCGTTCGACCGTCGGCTTGATGACCGCTTCGGTGAACCCTGCCGCCACCTCATCGAAAAACAAGAAGTTGCGCTCGAACACGCCGTGGGCCGACTGGCGTATGTAGTCGAGGTCGATCGACGGGCGCGTCGCCAGCATCGGAAGTAGAAAGACCGCGGCGACGGAACACGCCATGAGCGCTGCCGCCACCAACTGTGCGACCGTGACGATGGTTCGCTTTCTTTTTCGGGCAAGCAGAAGGCCCAGCGCACACCCCGCAACTGGCAGAAGAGCAACCACCAACAGGACCGCACTGATGATGTGGGTCAAGAGAAGCCCGGCCGCCGCCAGCACCAGGCCGACCCAGGTGCCGCGACCCCCTCGCACATAGACCAACCACAGAAACGCAGCGACCAGAACCAACCAGCCGTAGGCCCACACGGTGGGCAGAGCGAAGCGGCGATACAGGTCAATCATCGGAAACGGGCTCAGCCCGAGAGCAACGACACCTGCGGCCACCGCCAAGTTCGGTAGTCCGAGCCTTCGACCGGCCAGCGCAAACGCCAGAAGCGCGAACAATACGGCCGTACTCGCACTGATCCGAATGGCAACTGTGGTGTCGACTCCCGCCAGGAGCTCGACGATCGCGCTGGTCGCTGCAGCCCAGGGTGGATAGACCTTAAAGACCGGCGCTCCGAGTCCGCCGTGCATGCTGCCGACCCAGCGCGGGTAGAGCCGCCCGCTACCCTCGGGGGCGGTGGGGTCGAAGCGCTGGCGAAATGACTCTGAGAAGTCGCGAATGACCACCGCGTGGAAGCCGGCATCGTGGCCTTCAGGTACTCCAATCCAGGAGCAGAGCGGGCCCGATTGGGTGGGCGGGCAGTCATCGACTCTCTCGGTCCACATCGGGAGAACCAGCACTGCGCCCACCGCGAGGGCTACCCCAACGAGTACCAGCAGGGGCTTTCCGGTGAGTGACTCCAGTTCCGCCATCAAGAAGGGACTCAGTCGAGGTAGCCGAGAGCTCGCAACTGCTCTTCGAGCTCGTCGGAGACTTCGATCGTGTCGATGGGTCGGTCGAGATGTGGATTCCAGTCTTCGAGCCGACGGGCATAGCGCTCTTTTTCTGCGCTGTGCTCGGTGGCGGGCGAGCCACCCTCCGCGGCCAAGAGGTCGTTGTGTTCGCCGGGGTCGTTTCTGAGATCGTAGAGCTCGAAGATCGGGCCTTCCCGGCCGGGGTACCGAATGAGTTTCCATCCGGCGGATGAGCGCACCGAAAAGATGCGGTGCAGCGTCAAGAGCTCGTAGCCGCGGTCGCGGTAGCGACCTTCGTCCGCACGCGCGGCGCTCCAGACGAGCGCTTCGTTGTGCTCGTCATCGTCTTCGGGTGAAGACGCCTCTAAGGAAAACTCCGACCGATCCCGGCCAGAATGACTGGGATCGACCGGCAGACCGAGGAGCGCGCCGAGGGTCGGTGCGATATCGACTATCGAAATGTAGGTCGGTGAGCGCACCGCAGGAACACCGGGGCCGGCGAGAATCATCGGGATACGAATCTGCTCATCGAACAGCTGTGCCCCGTGATCGAGACGGTGAAAACGTTCACCGAGCGTCTCGCCATGGTCGGCGACCACCAGCACAAAGGTGTCTTCGAGGTCGACGACCGAAAGCACCCTGGCCAGCAGCTCGTCGAGGCGCAACAACAAGGCGTCGTAGCGAGAGATATAGGCGCCGAGCCGGGTGAGCGCAGAACCACTCTGGTCATAAAGAAGCTGGTAGGGCGGAATGCGCTCCAGTTCTTCGCCCGGCGGCGACGCCGGAAAGGCCAACAGCAAGTACTCGGTCGTGTTGTTGGTGCCCTCGGTTCTCCTGGCCGTGGCACTCGCCGCGACGGATCGCACGGCAACGGTTCGGCGAAGGCCCACGGGAAGCCTGATCGACACCGCAGTCGCTGCGATCGCCGCTCTCGGGCTTCTGCTGTTGACCTACGGCATCGCCAACCGCAATACGAGTGACGACGAACACCAGCGCGTTCTCGACCAGTACATCGAGAACGAGGCGACACTCATCGTCCTCGATCGCCTCGCGGACCAACGCGCACTCCTCGAAGAGGTCTCGACATGGTCGCTCGGAGCGAGCCAGTACCTGACGGGCTTCCTGGGCATTCGGACGCAGAACGAGATCGGTGTCTACCCGTCCTACGCCTTCGGCACCGTTTCGTCGCGCGGTCGGTGGTGGTACTTCCCGGTTCTCGCCGCGGTGAAGCTGCCTCTGGTGATGCTCGTTTGCCTTGCTCTGTTCGCACGCGGGCAGTGGCGGGAATGGAAGCGGTGGCCAAGACCCGCACGCGGCGTTTTGCTGTCGGCGTTTCTGATCTACGCCGTGGTGGCCGTTCTCTCGAACTACAACATCGGCTTCCGCCATCTCCTACCGATTCTGCCTCTGGCTCTGCTGCCAATAGCCGCTACCCTTGCCGGAGGCCTGCGGCGGCTCTTGATCGTGCTCGGTGCCCTGGCGCTCGAGAGCCTGATCGTTGCGCCGCTTTGGATCTCAGCGACCAACACCTGGTGGCTGGGTGAGAACAACCCGAGCCGTTTTGTCTTCTCCGACGGCAATCTTGAGTACTCACAGAACTTCCTGACACTCGCCCGGGCGCTCGCGTCCGAACCCAGCGTTGGCATTCTGCTGCCAGGCAAAGACACCCGCACGCTGGCCGCGTACATTCCTGGCGCCTTCGCCGTGCCACCGGGCACCACCGGGCTCGAGCCCGGGCTCTATGCGGTCTCGGTTCTAGTCGAACAGTACGTACCGGCAGTCAGACGCTCTGATCCCGCTCACGTACACGGACACGCGCCGCTTGTCGACTTGATGACCGCGCTCGAGCGAACCTGGAGGGAGATCGAGACCGGAGAAGACCTGGGCTACATAGCGGGCACCTTCCACCTCTACCGGCTGCCTGCGCGACAGGCTCGAACGCCAGGGGAGCCACCCAGCTAGCGAAGCTTGACCCGCAGCAGTCCGCGCAGGTTGAACACGTCATCGCTCTCGAGGGGACCGCTCTTGCTACGCACGACGTCGAGCGGCGACCAGAAGGCTTCGAGCGAAACGTGCGCCCGTTCAGACGCCTTGGCGGTGACTCCGAGCGAGAGCGACCAGGTCGAACCGTCGGCGAGGAGCAGGGTGTTGTCCTGGACGCCAAACGTTCTGGCGTTGACCTGGAACTCGAGATCGAGTTCCTGGTAGGACGCGCCGTAGTGCAGCCAGAGCCGATCAGAGCGGACGAGGCGATGTGCGCCCACCAGCTCGAGGCCGTAGTAGTCGAACGATGTGGCGTCATCGGAGAGCGCCTCGCAGCCGAATACGTTGCCCGGTGCACCCACCGGGTTGGCGATATCGCCTTCGGTACAGGTCAGGCTGCCAGTGACCTCGCCCCTTTGACCGTGAAGCCGCCAACCGTAGCTGGACTGCTCGGTTTGCCAGAACGGGCGCGCGATGGCCAGCGACCAGAGATCGGGACGCGCTCCATCCACTTCCACCGGTGGCACCCAGCCGATGGTGAGAGCGATGTCGGCCGGTAGCCCCAGAGTCGCCCGCAGCCGACCGACGACCGGCGTGCGGTTGAGGTCTTCCTCCTTCTGGCCGTTGAAGCCAACCGTACGTTGGCGAGTGTCGAGATGCGGCACCTGGAGAACTTCGAAGCCAAGCTCAACCGAACCCGCCTCGGTCGCCGTGACCGGGCCAAGCGACGTCAACGCCGTCACCGAGCTCAGGAAGCTGAGCGCCCAGGCCTCTGGGCGTTCGAAGTCCATCTGCTCGACCGCGTCGATGACGAGTCCGTTGTCCTGTGCGATGAGCGCCGGCGGCACCGACAGCAAAAGCAGGCAGAAGAGCGTGCCGACTGCTCCTAGGCGTCGCACGTTTCAAACGCCGGCAGCTCGAGGACCGCATCGGCACGGTTGCCGAGCTCGTTGGTGAAGGTTCGCTGCTCGCCAGATACCGTGTCGGTGATCTCGAGCGTGAAACCGCGATCGGTGGTGGCCGCAAAGAGGACCCAGAAACCGCGCAAAGCGTCGTCGCGGTTGCAGGCGTCGAGGACCTTGACCAACATTTCGGCGTTGTTCTGCGAGAAGAAGTAGAACAGCGTCGAGTCACGCAGACCGATATCGAAGTTGCTGCCGGGAAAAACGTCGCTGCCGGTATCGACGGTCACCTCGACTGCAAAGCGCGCGTCGGGCCCCACACAGCCAACGTTGATGCTCGCCTGGCACTCCTGGGCCACGCTGTCGTCGTCGGTAATGCGTACTGTCGACACGCTGTCGGGGCCGAGGATGACGCCGCCTTCGGGCGCGCTGAGAACGACCGTGAAGGTCTCGCTCGGCTCTGCCTCGTTGTCGTCGGTGATCGGAATCAGCACTTCCTTTGGCCCGATCTCGCCATCCGCCCAAGTCAAGACGCCGCTAGACGCTTCGAAGTCCGTTCCCGCTTCCGCTGATCCGGCGACCGACTGCCAGGTCACCGAGACCTCGCCGTCACTACCGCTCGAGCGTTCGATGTTGATCGGTGCACTGCCAACACTTTCGAGCACCGTCACCGTGGACAGACTGAAGTCAACGACCCCCGGGGTTTCTGCGCTCGAATCGTCGTCGTCGGTGATGGTGATCGTCGCCGCACTATCACCCAGGGTTGCGCCGCCGGTCGGTGACGAGAGCATCAGGTTGATGGTTTCATCGGACTCGATCGCAGAATCGTCGACGAGGGTGACCACAATGGCTTTGGTCACCACGTCGCCGTCGCCCCAGGCCAGTTGACCGGCAGCCGCCAGATAGTCGTCACTGGCGACGGCTGAGCCATCACTGGTCGCGAAGTCGACGGATACCGAGCCCGCACTGCCGCCGGTTCGCGCCACCTGCACGGTCGCCGTCCCGGAGCTTTCGACCGCCGCCACCGTCGTATCGACGATGCCGAGCGTTCCGGCACCGCTCCCGCCGTCGGAAGCTTCGACCGTGATCGTTCCCACCATGCCCAGCGACTCGTGAACGATGCACACATACTCGATCAGTCCGGGAGTCGTGAAAGTGCGGGTCACCTTCCAGGCGGCCGTCGACGGTGAACCGTCTCCGCCGTCGTCGTCGCAGCCATTGGCACACCGAAACGAAGTTCCTTCTACGTTGTGGTTACCGCCCTTGTTCTCCCAGGTCACGCTGTCGCCGGCCTTGATCGTCAGGTTGGCCGGGAAGAATGTGTTGTTCGGAAGCACCTCGACATTGTGGTTGGTCTGAGCCGTAGCCGACCCGGCCGAGAAGACCGCAAACACCAGGAGACCCACGAGCGATGGGCGGGTCAAAGGCGAGGGACGCGCAGACAACAAAAGGGAAGACATAGGGAACTCCTCGGGGTGGTGGAGATGCAGCCGAGAGGCTCGAGTGTGCCGCTCTTCGAGCGCAACTTCGATCGTTGAAGCTTCGTCGGAATAGAGGCCGAACGGGATCTACCCGCTGATTCGACGGCCAACTCATCCCGGTTCATCTCCAACGAACTTTGGATCTGAGACTCGAACCGCCATGCTAGGCGATTGGTTTGATCGATGCGGCGGCATCGCGACTCGTACAATGCCGAAGTGGTAACAGCGGCCCACTGTTGGCGGTAGGCTCCCACTCCAATGCGCAAAGTCCACCTCATCACCACCGGCGGAACGATCGAGAAGACCTACGACGAGTTGACGGGCGACCTGAGCAACCAGCATTCCCTGGTGCGTCGCATGCTCGGCGAGCTGCGGCTGGAGGGCACCGAAGTCTCGATCCTCGAGTTGATGAGTAAAGACAGCCTCGAGATGACCGACAAGGACCGCGAGAGCATCCTCAACGCAGCGTTGGCGGCCGGGGCGACCGACCCGGCGGGCTCGACCTCCAGCCAGTCAGAAAGCGAGCGCGCCGGCATCGTCATCCTGCACGGCACCGACACGTTGGAGGTCACCGGCGAGCTGCTCGCCCGGCGCTTGACGCCCACTGCCGTACCGGTGGTGCTCACCGGCGCCCTGCGACCGTTCGAAATGAAGCGCAGCGATGCGCTTCAAAACCTCACCGAGGCGATCTTCGCCACCGGAGTTCTCGACCCCGGTGTCTACTGCGTCGCTCACGGTCGCGCCCTCGCCTTCCCTGGCGTAACAAAGGATCGCGATCGCGGCACCTTCCGCCACGAAGCGCGCTAGCTCCTACTCTTCGCTGATGGTGACCTTGGTGATGCCATCGCCCTGAGCGATCGCATCAACGACGTCCTGGCCCTCGAGCACCTGCCCGAAGACGCTGTGCTTGCCATCCAGCCAAGGGGTCGCACCGTGGGTAATGAAGAACTGGCTGCCGTTGGTGTTGGGTCCCGCGTTGGCCATCGAGAGAGTGCCCGGTCCCGAATGCTTGAGGTCGGGATGGAACTCGTCTTCGAAGGTATACCCCGGTCCACCAGTCCCGGTACCCTGAGGACAGCCCCCTTGAATCATGAAGTCTGCGATCACGCGATGAAACTTGAGCCCATCGTAGAAGCCGTCACCGACCAACTTCTCGAAGTTGGCCACGGTCTTGGGTGTCTTGTCTGCAAAGAGCTCGAGCTTGATCGTGCCCTTGTCGGTGTCGAACGTTGCGATTTTCAAAATCGTCTCCTTTCGTCCGCGAAGCTAACAGACCTTGCCGGTCACCTCGGACCTCGAATCGTCGCCGAACGATGAACCTCTGGGAACTGAACGCCCTCGCGTTACGCCGGGTTCTCGCTAGGGGCGAGGTCTCGGCCGAGGAGTGCACGCGCGCCTTTCTCGAGCGCATCGGTTCGACCGATCGCGACATCAACGCAATTCCTACGCTGGTTCCCGAGCGCGCCCTGCGACGAGCTGGCGAGCTCGACGCTCTACGAGTCGCCGGTCGAGCCCTGGGTCCACTTCACGGCATGCCGATTGCCGTCAAGGACATGGCGCAGGTCAAGGGGGTGCGCACCACCTTCGGCTCTCCCCTATTCGCCGACTTCGTTCCCGAGGAGAGTGACTTGTTCGTCGAGCGTCTCGAGACCGCTGGCGCGGTGATCGTCGGCAAGACCAACGTGCCCGAGTTCGGCGCCGGCTCGCAGACCTTCAACCCGGTGTTCGGCGCCACGCGCAACCCCTGGGACACCAGCCGCACCGTTGGCGGCTCGAGTGGCGGTGCAGCTGCCGCCACAGCGGCCCGGCTGCTCCCCTTCGCCGACGGCAGTGACTACGGCGGCTCGCTGCGCAACCCGGCGAGCTTTTGCAACGTCGTCGGCTTTCGCCCGTCACCGGGTCGCGTTCCACAGTTTCCCGTACAGGACGCCTGGGACGACCACCTGGTCATCGGACCGATCGCCAGAAACGTTCAGGACCTCGCGCTCCTGTTCTCCGTCATGGCAGGCCCGGACCCACGCGACCCTTGGTCACAGCCAGAAGCCGGAGAGACGTTCCGAGAGCTCACACCGCTTCCCACTCGCGGACTGCGCCTCGGTTTCACCCCCGACCTCGGTCGCTATCCGGTCGAGGAACCCGTGCGCATCACCACCCGAGCGTCGCTTGCGACCTGGAGGGCGCTCGGCTGCACTGTCGAAGAGTCGTGCCCTGATCTCCAAGACGCCGACGACATCTTCCACACCCTTCGTGCCTGGACCTTCGCCGAGAAGTTCGGGCCCCAGCTCGAGGAGCAGCGAGCGCACTTGAAAGACACTGTGATCTGGAACACCGAAGAGGGTCTCGGCCTAAGGGCGTCCGACATCGGCCGAGCACGCCGCCTCAGAACCCGTCTGGTCGCGCGCGTGGCGCGCTGGTTCGAAGACTTCGACTTTCTGCTTCTACCGACGGTCCAGGTGCTGCCCTTCGATGTCGAAGTCCCCTACCCAAGGCTCATCGAGGGTCAAGAGCAAGAGACCTACCTCGAGTGGATGGCAACCTGCTGGGCGATCACCGTCACCCGGCTACCGGCGATCTCCATGCCCTGCGGTTTCTATGACGGTCTACCCGTCGGCCTGCAGATCGCCGGACCGCCGAAGAGCGACCACCGTCTGCTGCGCCTCGCCCTGGCCTTCGAAGAAGCCACCGCGTACGCCCTCGAGCGCCCACTCTGACGCGTCGCACACCCGAGATTTCCCAGAACCACCCCAGTCGATTGCCCGGGAATCGCCCGGGAATCGCCCGGGAATTGCCCGGGAGTTGCCCGGGAGTTGCCCGGGAGTTGCCCGGGAGTTGCCCGGGACGTGTGGGGAGGCGGCGGTGTGGGTGCTGTTTCGTTTTACGATTTATACATGATATTCTATAATACTTGGAAACTTGCCCTCGGAGGCTGCCTGCATGATCTCTGCGCTCGACCGTCGCTCCTTCTTTACCCCACTCTTCGCCGCTCTCGCTCTCCTCGCCTCCGGCTCGGCCGCTGCGCAGGTGGCCGAGACGCAGGCGGTGAATGAGCAGCGCGCCGGCTCAAGCCAGCTCGAACGCCCGGGCGGGGTGGTCTCGAGCGCCCTGCAATGGACTGATTCCAACGCACCGCCCAACGGAGTCTGGCTGGTGACGCTCCAGGACCCGGGTCTGGCGCGCTACGACGGCTCGTTGCCCGACATGCCGATGGCGACGCGGCGCGCGCGAACCGACGGTTCGGGCACCAAGATCGACGCGCGCTCCTGGCAGAGCCGAGCCTACCTGGACCATCTCGAGTCGCGGCAGCGCGAGGACCTCGAGACCATTTCCTACGCGCTCGGCCGAGAGGTCGAACCGATCGTGCGCCACCAGGTGCTGCGAAGCGCTGTGGCTGTGCTCATGACTGCTGAAGAAGCCCAGGCCGTCGAACGACTGAGCAACGTAGCGTCGGTCACTCCGGACCGCTTGTACCCGCTGACCAGTGACGCTTCGGCCGACTGGATCGGCGCCCCCGCCGTCTGGGACGGCACGCAGACCGCCGACCAGGGTGAGACCCTGGGCGAGGGAGTCATCATCGGCGTTATCGACTCCGGCATCGATCCCGATCATGAAGCTTTCTCGGACTTGCCTGACGACGAGCACACCTATACCAACCCATTCGGCCCCGGCAACTATGTCGGTGAGTGCGACGGCGAGTCGCCTGAGTTCCCCTGCAACGCCAAGCTGATCGGTGCCTGGGACTTCATCGACGCGCTGGCGGGTACCAACCCCGACACGATGGAGCCCTGTGAGGATGACGGTGCCTACGACGACGAGGGTCACGGTACCCACGTCGCCTCGATCGCCGCCGGCAACCGCGTCAACTGGCCCGCGAGCTCTGGGATCGCGCCGCACGCCAACCTGATCAGCTACGACGTCTGTTTCTACCTGTCGCGGGTTCCTGGGTTCTGTCCGCAAGCGATGGGCAGCCCACCCTTCGGTGCCTGCTCACAGGTCGCCATCCAGTCGGCCCTCGACCAGGCGGTGCTCGACGGTGTCGACATTGTCAACATCTCGATTCAGGGTGGCGCCGATCCCTGGCATGCGAACTCGATCGACGGCTACGCCCTCGACGCGCTCGAGGCAGGCATTCTGGTCGTGTCGACGGCCGGTAACCAGGAGACCGAGGGCACCGTCACTCACCTCGGCCCCTGGGTGTTGACGGCCGCCGCGACCACGCACGACCGCATCTCCTACCCAGCCACCCTCACCCTTTCGGGAGGCGACGTGATGCCGCCCGGCCCAACCTTCGAGGGCACCAGCCTGTCGGCGACAGGGCTGCCGGCAGCCACTCCGATCGTCTGGGCTGGCTCCCATGAAGCCGACCTCGAAGAAGCCCCCGAGTTCTCCTACTCTGCCGAACGCTGCCTCCAACCGTTCTCCAGCGGAAGCTTGACCGGAAAGGTCGTCGTCTGCACGTTCTTCGGTCGGCCCGACCGCCCCTACACTCAGGTCCTCAAGGCACAAAACGTCGCCGCCGGCGGCGCGGTGGGCATGATCGTCCTTGGTAACCCTGGTCTTCCGAGCGAACTCCAGGCCGCCTGGCCACACCCCATTCCGACCTTCCAGGTGACCGGCGGAGACAATTCCGCGATCGAGCTCTGGGTCACCGAGAACGAAGGTGGCACCGACGAGCTCGCAACCATCGCCCTCGGCACGCGCGAGAACGACAGTGACGAGGGCGATCTCTTGTGGTTCAAGACCTCCCGTGGACCGACCGACTACGACCTCCTCAAGCCCGACGTTGCAGCGCCCGGCTACAACATTTTCGGCGCTGAGGGCGGCTACTACAGCCCTGGCTACAACGGTTCGGCGTACATCTATCGCAGTGGCACCTCCATGGCGGCACCTCAGCTGGCCGGCACGGCGGCGCTGGTCAAGGCGCTGCATCCGTCCTGGACTCCTTCGGAGATCAAGTCGGCCATCACCACCACCGCTCACAGCGCAGTCCTCGACGAAACCGGTACGGCTTCCGCCACACCCTGGGACGTCGGCAGCGGACGGGTCGACGCCGCCGCGGCGACTCGCGCCGGTCTGGTCTTTCCCGAGACGCGGACCAACTACGAGAACGCCGATCCTGGCAACGGCGGCGACCCGGCGACTCTCAACGTGCCCTCACTCGCCAAGGTCGACTGCCCGGGCACCTGCCAGTGGACGAGAACGGTGAGGAATACGCGCAACGTGACGACTTCCTGGCGGGCCACCAAGACCGGTCCAGCAGGCTTCCTGATCGATGTCAGCCCGAGCAGCTTCAGTCTGGCGCCGGGCGCCTCGCAGGTGATCACCATCACCATTCTCAACCTCGACGCCTCCCTGATTCCGGCGCGCCGTGGCACGGCTCCTCCGGCAGCTGAGGACTACCAGTTCGGAACCATCGAGCTGGCCAACGATGACGACGACCCGGACCTGCCGACGGTTCGCATTCCCTACGCGGTCACCGTGACCGATGTCGCCTGGGAGCCGCTGTTTAGTGATGCGTTCGAGAGCAACGACGTTTGCGCCTGGTCGCGCGCGGTGGGCGGGGTCTGCTCGAACTGACTGCCTGTCGGGGGCAGAAGAGCTCGGGACGGTGACATCATGACGGCGCACGAAGCAGAAAGACCGCCGCCTCGTGCGTCTTTTGATGAAAACCTCCTCTGGCCATCTCACGGCTCCCGCACTCGCTCTCGCCCTCGTCGTCTCGGCCTGCGCGCCGGGTGACCCGAGCGATTCGCGACCACCACTCCCCCTGGCACTCGAATTCTCATGGGCAGACACCGCCCGTGAGCAGGCACTGATTGACTTCGGCACGGTAGAGGCCCAGAGTGCCGTGATCGAGGGCTTCGACCCACGCCTCGACTCCCGCCAGGGCAACTCATCCGGCGTGACCTGGCAGTGGAGTCGCGGCGACCGCTCGGAGGTCGAGTTCTTTCTCGCCGGAATCGATGGACAAAACCTCGAACTGCGTGCCGCCGCCCTCGAGGTCCCGGAAGCTGCCGGCCTTGGCCCGCAGGCCGTCTCGCTCACGCTCAACGAACAGGCTCTCGGTGACCTGGTCATCGGGCCCACACCAGCGGTCCACCGAATCGATCTGCCGCCGGGAGTCTTACGGGTCGGCGCCAACCGCCTGGCCCTTCGCTACGCCTGGGCTGTCCGCCCGCGCGACATCGGCATCGGGCGCGACAGCCGCCGCCTGGCGGTGCGCTGGGACTGGCTGTCACTGGCCGGGCCGCCAGGTGCGATCGAAACCAGCGCGGCGATGCCGGAGCAGCGCATTGCCGTAGCGCCCACAAAAGACGAGAGGAGCCGTGCGTGGCCCGCCCTCGACCTTCCCGGTCGCACTGTGGTTGATTTCTTCCTCGACCTGGGGGCCGAACCACGCATCATCTGGCAAGAGCTCACCAACGACTGCCCTCAACCGGTTCATCTGCAACTCAGACTGACTCGGGCCGACGGCGGCGACGACAGGCGAGACGCGCAGGAGATCGGCGGCGGGAACCGCGACGTTCACCTGTCGATCGAAGAGACCGGGATTCATCGCCTTCGGGTCACCAACCTGGCACCACCAGGATGTACTACGACCTGGTTCGACCCCGCGCTCTACGGGCGCGGCCCACGTCTCGAGTTGATTCCCCAGACTAGACAACAGGCCGAGGTCGAGGTCAGCGAACGACCCGATGTGTATGTCTATCTTGTCGACACCCTGCGCGCCGACCGGCTCGGCACCTACGGCCAGAGCACCCTCACACCGGCGATCGATGCGTTCGCAGAGCAGTCGATCATCTTCGACGCGGCGATTGGCACGTCGTCCTGGACCCAGCCATCGGTCGCCTCCCTGTTTACAGGAACCCCGCCGGACGATCACGGCGTTTTGCTCGTCGAAGACAAACTGCCGGAAGAAGCTCAGGTCCTCGCCGAACAGCTCCAGCTCGCGGCGTATCGCACCGCGGCACTGAGCAACAACTTCCTGATTCGTGAGTCGACCGGCTTCGACCAGGGCTTCGACGCTTTCGAGTTCGTCGGCACGGACGACCACGATGCGTTCATCGATCTCGCGATCAGCCGGTTAGAAGGGCCGCCCGACGCGAACGGCCTCGAGCCGACCTTCTTCTACGTCCATACCTCCGAGCCGCACCTGCCCTACGATCCCCCACCAGATCTTCGCGCCGAGCTCAATATCGGAAGCGACCTCATCGTCGACGTCGCCAACCTCGACCAGCTCCACGGTCGCACTTCCGGGCCGGAGAAAGAAGCCGAAATGGCGCTGGTCCGCCAGATCTACGACGCCGAAGTGCGCGAGGCCGACCGCAACTTCGCGCGCTTCATCGCGGCGCTCGAAGACCGAGGCCGCTACGACGAAAGCCTCATCATCTTCACCTCGGACCACGGTGAAGAATTCGAGGACCACGGCACGATTCGCCACGGTCGCAATCTCTACCGCCCGACTCTCCAGGTACCGCTGTTGATCAAGCCGCCGCGAAGCTGGTGGGAACAACACGGAGAAAAGCCACCGCTTCGAATTGCCTCGCCGGCCGGTCTGATCGATCTTTCGGCAACCATTCTCGCTGCCGCAGGCCTCGAACCGCCGCCCGAGGCCGTCGGTCGCAACCTTCTAGCCGCCGGTGCATCCGCGCGCCACAGCGGGCTCCGCTTCGCCAGCCTCTACACCATCGGGCCCCAACGCATTGCCCGCGACGACCACTGGAAGCTGCTCTGGGACGCGCGTTTCGAAAAGCCTGCCCTTCTCGACCTGCGCTCCTGGCCCGGCGAGCAGGAGCGAGTCGAGGCGCAGTACCCGTTGCGTTATCGCTTCATGAACCAGCAGTTCGAGCGCTGGCGCAAGCGCTACCCGAACCCCGAGCAGCTCGACACCGAAAAGGTCTTCGACCCGGCCACCGTCGAACGCCTGCGTGCGCTCGGGTACCTCGAGTAGCCGGGTCAAGAACTGCACGAGAGCATCGAACAGCCCGGACGGTTGCGCGCCCACTCGGGTCGCTTCACAAACCACCGCGCGGCCTCGGGCTGCTCGTCGTATGGATGCCTGAGGACCTCGAGCAACTCGTCGATGAGGAGAGAAGCAAGCGCTTCGCCCTCAGCCATCGACGCCAGTGCCTCCGTGGCGTCATCGATCGCCAACTGCGCCATGTAATTGCGCAGAACGAAACGTGGATTCGTCGCGCGCATGAGCCGCCCACGCTCCGTGTCGTTCAGCGGGTCGAGGATCGAGCGCCGCCGGTAGGCCCTGATCCAGGTCGCGAATAGGGCGTGCTCTTCACCGGAAATCTCTTCGGGTCGATACCAGGCCTCCGCCATAGGCCGTAGCAGCTCGTCGTCACGGGCGGAAGGTTCGCCGTTATCGGCAAGTAGCGCCAGTTGCGCGAAGAAGATCGTCATGTCGGTCTCGACCGCCTGGAGTACCCTGAACAAGCCGGAAAGAAGGGCGCCGCCGTCTTCAGGTTCGCCTGGCGCGCCTTCTGGAGACTCCCCATTCTCACCGACGCGCAGCGAGGCGAGGCCGAGCTTCTTGGCCATCATGTCGTGCCAGAGAGAGTCGAACATCGGCCCGAAGCCGTCGAGGATCGCGCTCAGGCTTTCGGCATCGTCGGCCAGCGGCAACAACGCGCCCGCCAGGCGGGCGAGGTTCCATTGGGCAACCTTCGGCTGGTTGCCGAAGCAGTAGCGCCGACCGGCAGCATCGGTTGTGTTGGGCGTCCACCCTGGATCGAAGTCTTCCAGCCACCCGTACGGCCCGTAGTCGATGGTGAGGCCGAGAATCGACATGTTGTCGGTGTTCATCACCCCGTGCACGAAGCCGACCCGCATCCAGTGGCAGATCATCTGGGCGGTGCGCTCGACGACCCGGGCGAAGACGCGCGGCACGACGCGAGCACGCGGCTCGCTTTGATCGGGCCAGAGATCGCCGAAATGAGTGCTCACCGTGTAGTCAAAGAGTTGCTCGAGTTCGCGGGTTTCACCGAGGGCGGCATGAATCTCGAAGTTTCCAAACCGCACGAAGGTTGGCGCGACCCTGCAGACAACCGCGCCCGGCTCCTCCTGGACGTTGCCGTCGTAGAACATGTCGCGCACTACCATCTCACCGGTGGAGACGAGACTGAGCGCTCGGGTGGTGGGCACGCCCAGGTGAAACATCGCTTCACTGCACAGGAACTCACGCAGCGAAGAACGTAGAACCGCACGCCCATCAGCGGTGCGCGAGTAGGGCGTCGGGCCCGCTCCTTTCAGCTGCAGCTCGTAGCGTTCCCTTTCGCCTCGGACTACCTCGCCAATTGAAATCGCGCGCCCGTCCCCCAGCTGCCCGGCCCAGGTACCGAACTGATGACCGCCATAGCGAGCTGCCCAGGGTGTCGACTGCGGCGGAACGTTATTGCCAGACAGAATGTCGGTCCACAGTTTTCCTCTTACCTCTTCCTCGGAAAGGCCGAGGACAGAAGCCATCTCGCGCGAGTAGGCCAACCCGCGCGGTCGAGCGACCGGTGTCGGACGAACCAACGAGTAGCACGCCCCCGGGACCTGACGACGCGAGTTTTCTCGCAGCGGATCTGCTGGAAGCGCACGAACCAACGAGTTGTCGAACGACAGGGCGGCCATGGCACAGTCAACGCGCCGGTGGCGCGTCCTTCTCGGGGGTGTTACTGGGTTTCCTCTTTCGCGACGAGGACTCTAGACCATCCGGCCCTCCGAAGATTGCTGTCCCCGGCTTCTTTCTGCTAACAACGGCTGCCTGCCGAACGACCGGCGCGAGGCTAGACCTGTGGCAGAGATACCTGAAGAGAACGTTGGAGACGCCTACGCGGACCCTCTGTACGCCGCCTCCTTCCAAGAGTCCGGCACGGCGAGGCGACTACCGCGCTGTGAGGGCTCCCTGGTCGTGCGGCCGATTCCCGGCTCGCCATCGTTTGACGCCATGGGTCCCTACCCGCTCTTTGCCTGCCGCGACTGGTCGGCGCTGGCTGGAGATCTCGACGAGCTGGGCGATCTGGTCTCGGTTGTACTGGTCACCGACCCGATGGCACACCTCGACCTGGAGCGAATGCGCCGGGACTTCGACGTCTTCCGGCCTTACAAGACCCACTACATCGTCGACCTCGATCAACACACCGAAGGGGCGATCTCGAACAGGCATCGGCGGTACTCGCACCGCGCGCTTCAGAGGCTCACCGTCGAGACCTGCCCTGTGGATGAGGCTCTCGATGAGTGGAGCGCGCTCTATGCACATCTCATCGAGCGCCACCAGATCAATGACCTGCGACGGTTCTCGAGGGCGACTTTCAAGGCACAGCTCGCGCTACCGGGAAGCGTCCTTCTGCGGGCACGTCTGGGCGAGCGCACGGTGGCAATGGACTGGTACCTCCAAACCGAGACCACCGTCTACCGACACCTCGCGGCGCTCGCCCCCGAAGGTTACGACCACAGCGCCTCCTACGGCCTGGTTCACCGCGCCATTGACCTGTTTCGGGGTCGCAGAAAGTGGCTCGATCTCGGCGCCGGAGCGGGCACGCAAGAGAACTCCAGTGACGGCCTGACCTTCTGGAAGCGCGGCTGGACGAGAAACACGGCCACTGCTTATCTGTGCGGCAAAGTCCTCGACCGCACCGCCTACCGCACGCTCGCCAAAGGGCCTGGCGCGACCACCTATTTCCCGGCCTACCGGGCCGGCGAGTTCGGCTGAGTCCCCGAGCACCCGCGGGAAACGCCCAAGGATTCCCAGTTTCATCCCAGTCGATCGCCCGGCAATCGCCCGGCAATCGCCGGGCCGGGGGGCCGGGTGATTGCCGGGACGGCCTGCCTGGGCTCAGGGGCTCCGCGTCTCCTGTTCGATCGCCGCTGCCAGGGCCTCGCCGACGACCCGATGACCAACTTCGTTCCAGTGCGGATCCCAGCGAAAGTACGGCTCCTCCCCCTCCTCGAGCGCTCTCGAGAGGGGCTCGAAGAGGGAGTTGCACGCGACGCCGGCGGCGCGACAGGCCTCTAGAACCGCCTCTTCAACGTCACGGTGATGATCCAGGAAGAGCTCGAGGCGGGTCCGATCTGGAGGTCGCGGCGTTTCGGCGCTCACCGCCAGGAAACGATCGAGAGCCGCAGTGTCGATCGACCCGCTGAGCCGGGGTAGATAGAGACTCGCCTTCGACGGCGCCAGGGCCACCATCAGTTGCATGCCCGAGCGGTCGGCAGTTACCTTGAGTCGTTCGAGCACCCTCGTGGTTTCCTGGAGGCCCTGGCGATCGCGCCACTGGCTGAGCGCAAGCGTTCCGGCGAACAACTCTCGATCGTGGAAGGCCACTGCCACTTCCCGCCCACCGAGTCGCCCCTCAACCGGGCCGAAGCCGCCACTGCGCGCAAACGACTCGAAACTCTGACGGCGGCCACCACCCAGGAGCGCTCTGCCCGCAGCCACGACGAACCAGTGATCACGGGCCCGGGCGATTCGGTTTCCACGCCGAGCCCACTGCTGGGCGTAGAGGAACTGCATCCATGACATTCCCGAGTGGCGGTAGCGAACGTACTGCTCGGCGTCCATGAGGTCATTGCCGAGGTAAAGGAGCACCACCGCCACCGCCGGGTGTTGGCTGTCGTCCTCTGCCGCTGCAAAACGTGCGAGCACCTCCGCATACTGTTGGGGTCCATAGCCACCGACGCCGAGGTTGCGCACCGCCCCCCCACGGAGCCGAGTTTCAGCCAGGGCACGCTCGAGAATCGACGGCCAGGTGGACTCGCGCGGGCTCTGATCGCCTTCGGTGAAGGAGTCGCCGATCGCAATCACCGCTGGAGCCTGTGCACCTGGAGGATTGCGAAAACCGTCGCCGTCGGTCTCGAAGCGCACCTTGGGCCGCCTGCTCAATAAGCTGCGAGGGTGTTGCCCCTGCTCTTGGAGCCAGTCCGCAGCCAGCAGGTCGAAACGGTGTTCGGGAACGTAGGTGGCGGTCTGGTGGGGTCGATGCAAGAAGCCGAGCTTCTGATCGAAGCGCGTCGACGCGGTTCCACCCTGGTAGTAGCGAAACAGACCTTCGTCCTGCAGATGACCAGCTGCCTGCGCCGGAAAGGTGAGCGGGAACTGGCGAAAGAACATCTCGACGACCAACAGGACCAACACACTCGAGAAACCCGCCAGAGTCACACCACGCACGAGCCTCCGTACAGCCGGAAGCGGGGTCGGAGCGAAGCGACCGGTCTCCCGGTTCGTCACCGCACAGAATAGCCCGGCGAGAAGCAGCGAGAGCGCCAGGCCCAGCCCTCGAATCGAGGTCTCCTCCCGGATCAACGGTTGGCTCCATAACGCCCAGTCGTAGGCGCGTGTCGCACCGCTTTCGGTGTCTAGGACCAGGGCGACGCCCGAGCCCGGGCTGGCAAACGAAAGATCGATCTTCCGCCAGCCCGACCGCGCCTCTTCCGGCGACAGGAAGACCTCTCGCGACGCAAGGACGGTGTCGCCCGCTCCAGTTCCCGCCTCGGGGAGCAACGCGCCCCCAAGACTCCCGGGCACAACGACAGAGACCCGAAAGAGAACCCCATCGCTCCCTTCTTGACCTGTCGCCTCCGGCAGCAGCGCCGCCGCCACCGAGACACGGGAGCGACCGCGGCGTAGATCGAGAGGCCATCTAAGCCTCGACCGGGGGTGGGCAAAGATCGCGACGCGCGCCGCGGCTCCGTCCTCGTCTAGACGGTAGAGCTCCTGCCAGTGGGGGTCACTTTCCAGGGCAACCAATGCGTCGTTGAGCGACAGGCTGAGGCTCTTGGAATGACCCGCCTCTCGTAACCAGGCCAAAGCCACAAGGAGGGCCATCGCCGAGAGCGCAACGGGAAGCCAAGAGAGTACGCCGCTCCTTGGCCCGCCCGGCGAATAGAATGAGCGACGGGTCATCGGCGCGAGCCAGAGCGGCCCGACTCCCTACCCCACCGAGGACCCGCAGGATTCGGCCCTGCCGGGTTCCCCCGCCCGATGACCAACCTCGAATACATCACCCTCGTGGATCTCAAACGATGACAATCGCTGGACCGAACGACCGGCGATCTGGTTCCCACAATTCTACGCCGGCTCGGTCGAGCGAGGCGAGACGGTGACCGAACCGATCTATCGCGGCATCGTCGACTTCTGCGAAGCGTGCTTCGAAGAACACGGAGACTCCTACCTGGGGGCTGGCTGGACGCGCAGCGCGGAGCTCGCAGACCTCCGCTACCAGGTGGTTCTCGACCTCGTTCCCGCACAGGGGAGGCCGGCAAGCCTGCTCGACTTCGGATGCGGTGCCGGCCGCCTCTATGACTACCTGAAACGAACGCAAACGGAGGGCATCGAGTACGCCGGCCTCGATGTCTCGGAACGGGTGCTCGAATTCGCTCGCGGCAAGTACCCCGAGGTTAGCTTCTACCGCCTCGACCTTCTCGAAGCGCAAAGGAACAAAAGGCCCGTCCAGTTGCCGGTCTTCGACTACGTCGTCATGAACGGTGTCTTCTCCTATCGCGGTGAGATCGCACGCGACGACATGGTGACCTACCAACAGGAGCTCATCGTAGCGGCGGCAGAACATGCGCGTCGTGGTCTGGCCTGGAACGTCATGTCGACCTGGGTCGACTGGGAGCGCGACGATCTCTTCCACGTGCCGCTCGATGAGACGGCAGAGTTCGTGACCAGGACCTTCGGGCGCGAGTTCGTGATTCGGCACGACTATCAGCAGTTCGAGTACACCGTCTATGTCTACCTCTAAGAGCCTCAGGAGGCTGGCCGTTTTCGGTGGACACCCTGCGTTTGAGACGGCACTTCACGTCGGCAGGCCGAACCTCGGCGACCTCGAGCGGTTCAGACAACGCGTCGACCAGGCCTTGGAACGCAACTGGCTCACCAACGATGGGCCTCTCCTGGCCGAGTTCGAAGAGCGGGTCGCCGATCTGCTCGGCGTCGAACACTGCATCGCGACCTGCAACGGGACCATGGCACTCGCGATTGCGGGGCGCGCTGCGGGAGTTGAAGGCGAAGTCATCGTGCCCGCGTTTACCTTCGTCGCCACCGCTCACGCCTTTGATTGGCAGGGCATCAAACCGGTGTTCTGCGACGTTTCACTCGACTCTCATCACATCGACCCCCAGTCGGCCGACAGGGCGATCACCGAGAACACAACGGCAATCGTTGGGGTGCACACATGGGGCCGCGCCGCTCCAGTCGAGGCGCTGTCTGCCCTCGCCCAGAGACGGGGTCTCACTCTTCTCTTCGATGCTGCGCCGGCCTTTTCATGCACGCATGGCGGCACCATGATCGGCGGCTTCGGTCGCGCCGAGGCGCTGAGCTTTCATGCCACCAAGGTAGTCAACACCATCGAGGGCGGCGCAGTAGTGACCAACGACGGCGAGGTCGCAGAGCGCGCCCGTCGCATGCGCTCCTATGGCTTCGTCGCAACCGACACGGTGGTCTCGACCGGCACCAACGCCAAGATGAGTGAGATCTCGGCAGCCATGGGCCTGACCTCGCTCGAGAGCCTCGAGGAGTGGAGGGCCCACAACCGCGAGAACCACGAGCACTACCAACGGGGGCTCCTGGGCCTTCCAGGTCTCCGACTGCTGGGCTACCCAGAGGGCGAGCGAAGCGTCTTTCACAACGTTGTCGTCGAAGTCGACGGGGCGGAAGCCGGGCTCACGAGGGACGTGCTACACGACGTTCTGGTGGCCGAGAACGTTCTGGTGCGCCGCTACTTCTTCCCCGGATGCCACCGCATGGAGCCCTACCGCTCGCGCGCTGCCAGTGCCAACGCCCCAGCGCTCTCGCTCGCCAACACCGAGCGCCTCTCTCACACCGTCCTCTCGCTACCCACCGGCACCCAACTCGGGGGTCCAGAGATCGACCGTATATGCGGCATCGTGCGTTCAGCCCTTGCGGAACCTGGCGAGGTGACCCGTCGTGTAGGCCAGGTCAAAAGAGGGTAAACCCTCCGATGAACGTCGAAGCGAAGAGCCCGATGGGGAGCGGGGCGGCCCTCCTCACAGTCGTCGTCACGACCTACAACCACGAGCGCTACATCGAGCAGGCGCTCGACGGCGTAGGCGCCCAGGTCACGCGATTTGCCTTCGAGGTCGTCGTACTCGACGACTGCTCAACTGACAGAACACCCGCGATCGTGCGGCGCATGGCGGAGTCCTCGCCGGTTCCGATGACGCTCGTCCAACCGCCTCAGAACAACAACAACCTCGAGCTCTTCGCCTCGGCCATCGACTCGAGCGGCTCGCGCTACATCGCCATACTCGACGGTGACGACTACTGGACCGACGAGCACAAGCTGCAAAGGCAGGTCGACTTCCTCGAAGACCACCCGGACTGCGTGCTCTCGTTTCACAACGTACTTCTCGACCACCACGACGACACCTCACCGCCGAGACCAGAGTACGCCCCCGGACAACTACCGACCTTCAGCGATCGCGACGATCTCTGGCGCGGCAACTTCGTGCGCACCGCCGCGGTGGTCTTTCGCCGCGATCGCTTCAAGAGCCTGCCTTCCTGGTACAAGACCTGCCCGTTCGGCGACTGGGAACTTTTCTACTTTCTCGCCGGCTTCGGGCGCCTTGGCTACCTCGACGAACCAATGGCGGCCTACCGGATTCACCAGCAAGGCGCCTGGTCTGGCCGCACCTCTCGTGATCAGGCGGAACGTTGCCTCGAGGCCATGGCGGTCATGGAGGCCCACACAACGGCCGAAGACGTCTCGGCAGAGGGTCGTTACTCGCGCAACCGACTGCGGGCCGACCTCTATCTCGAAATCGGAGACTGGCCGGCCGCAACCCGCGCCCTGTGGCAGGCGGCCAGGACGGTACCATCGTCTTCGCCGAATCGTCTGGGCCGCCGCACCAGAGCACTTGGCCAACTTCTCCACACGTTGCCAAAGGCACTCCTGTAGAACGCTCGAGCGGTCGCACTACTGAGGCACGCGCCCTGGTGGCGCCCCCTCTCAGAGCAACGTCGGGTCGATCTCGGCCTCCTGGGTCTTGGTGGTGGCACGCCGGAGGGCGACCCGCCACCAGACGCTCGCCACCGCCGCCGACAACCAGCCGCCGAGCAGCATCGAACCGAAGACGAACTCGATCGGTCGGGAGTCGAGGAAGGTGAAGTAGGCCGCCAACGGAACCGAGATCAAGAGCACCCGGAGAGTGGAGAGGACCAGTTCGGGAGCACCCAGCCCGAGACCCTGGAGCGCGCGACCGAGGAGGATCGAGAACGGGAACATCGGAAAGGCGAAGGCGACCCAGTGCAGGTACTTCACCGCGACGGCACGAATCGACGGGCTGTCGGTGAACGGCGCGACCAGCCAAGGCGCCGCCAGGAGAAAGAGTGCTGACACTGCAAGGGCCATCACGAACGCCGAGCGTTGCGCGTAGCGCGCCACCTCCGCCACCAGCTCGAGCCGGCGCGCGCCGTAGAACATTCCGACCAACGTCACGAGCGAGTTGGCCATTGCAACCAACGGGAGGACGATGAGCTGGTCGAGCCGTCCGCCAACCTGAAAGGCGGCAACTGCGTCGGGCGAGAACTCGACGAGAATGCGGTTGAACGCCCCGCCACCGACCGCCATGACGAAAAAGGAGAGCGACGCCGGCGCACCGATTCGCACCAGGTCGATGAGAATCGGCGGATCGAGGCGAAATTCTCGAAACGAGAGGTCGGCATGTGCCCGCTTCCGAACGAACAAGAGAAAGGCGAAGATCGACATCGTCAGCGCCTGCGAAACGACTGTTGCCAGTGCGGCGCCTCGCACGCCCAGGTCGAGCGCGAAGATGAAGATCGGGTCGAGGATGAGGTTCGCGATCGTGCCAATCGCTCCGATCACGACCGGTAGCTTGACCTCTCCTTCACCAGAGAAGATGGACCGAAAGAGAATCGCCATCACCTGAAAAACAAAACAGAGAGCGATCAGCGAGAAGTAGCTCCAGGCCAGCGGCAGGAGGGCCTCAGGCACTCCGATCATGGTGAGCAGCTGCGGCCCGTAGCCGAGACCTACGCCACTGAAGAGCAACGTCAAGAGGACTCCCGCCAGCACCGCGTGCTGCGCCACCAGGTCGGCCCGCCGCTTGTCTCGTGCTCCGATGGCTCGGGCGATCAGCGACGTGACCGCACTACCGAGACCGAAGGTTGATCCCATGGCCAGGAACAGGAGCGGCATGTTGAACGCCACCGCAGTCAGAGCGTCGGCACCGACCATGCCAACGAAGATCATGTCGGCGATCGTGTAGAGGGTGTAGATCGACATGCCGACCATGATCGGTAGCGCCAGGCTCCAGAGGGCACGCTTCGGATCGCGCTGGAACTCCGCCAGGCGCTGTGCGGCTCGATCGTCCTGGGGACGGTCAGACTCCGGCCGGCTCTTCGGGTTCTGGGCGTGGGGGCTTGGGCTCATCTTCCTCGGGGCACACAAGGGGCGCTCATGCCGCCCCGACTCACGGCACTCTAGTACCCCGTACCATTGAAACGCACAGCGTCTGCGCGGTCCTCGCGCTCGATCTCTGTGTTGTCACTCCTCGACAGATCACCAATATGCCTGCGTCGTGACGCCTTGATCTCGAGCACGAACATCCGCTCAGCCACTATCCGTTTCAAGGGTACGGGGTACTAGTCCCTCGCAGCCGATCGCGACACTTCCTTGATCTCGAGCGCGACCGTCGACCCGACGGCTACCGGCGGCAGCGCCTCGGCGAAGCGCTGAAACGCTGCCAGCTGGGCTATCCTGGTTTCGTTCTCCAATCCATGCCTCGAAGGGAGCCGCCATGCTGGGTAGCGAGATCGTCAAGGAGCGCATGACCACCAGCAACGACGACGATATGGTCGTCTTCCTGATCGGCATGCGCATCAACCGTCTCTTGAAGGTTCACAAATGGCTGCCGGTCTCCCTGAGCGATGAGTCGCATGCTCGAGGAGCTGTATGAGCAGCCCGAACTTGGATTCATTCATCACGAGCAATGGTTCGGGCGCACCGCGATCCTGGTGCAGTACTGGCGCTCACTCGACCAACTGATGGCCTATGCCCGCATGCGCGACGCTCAACACTTGCCGGCCTGGGCAGACTTCAACCGCAGAGTCGGTTCGAACGGTGATGTCGGGATCTGGCACGAGACCTACGCCGTCTCCGCAACGGCCTATGAGTCGGTCTACAACAACATGCCGCCCTTCGGGCTCGGAAAGGCTCTGGGACTGGTGAGCGCCTCCGCTCGGCGCATGAGTGCTCGCGGGCGTCTCGCTCAGTCAGACGGTCGCGACGACCCGTTCACACAACAGCCGCGAGAGGAGATCGCGAGTTGACCGCGCCCGAGGCCACTCGCCTCGAGCACCTCCGCGACCTCGCAGAGCGGGCCGACCGGGACGCCGATCGCGTCGAAGCAGAATCCTGCTTGCCCGACGAGCTGGTCGCCGACCTCGCACGCACCGGCGCCTTCCGGCGCTGGGTGCCGCCGCGCCTTGGTGGCGGCGGAGCCTCGCTCGAAGAGGGCCTGGAGGAGATGGAGCTGCTCTCTCGAAGAGATGGGGCACTCGGTTGGATGGCGATGATCGGTTCGACCACCTCGGTGCTTTCGGGCTACCTCGAAGAGGCGGTGGCCGAGGAGATCTGGTCCGACCCAGAGGTGCTGGTGTGCGGCGTCACCATGCCATCGGGGACGGCCAGAGTCGACGGCGACTCCCTGGTCGCGAGCGGTCGCTGGAGCTGGGGCAGTGGTACCCGCTACGCCGGCTGGATCGGCGGCGGCTGCATGGTCGACCTGGGAGAGAGGAAGGAACCCTGGTTCGTTGTCTTCGAGCGCAACCAGGTCGTCCTCCACGACGACTGGGACGCCGCAGGACTTCGCGGCACCGCCAGTGTCACCTTCGAGGTCAACGATGCCCGCGTACCAAAGCAACGCCACGTGCATCTCGGGGTGACCGAGCCCTGGGCCGACGGAGCGATCTACCGCGTGCCGATGTGGGGGCTTCTAGCGCTTGGGGTGGCTGCCGTTGCGCTAGGTCTCGGGCGCCGAGCGATCGATGAGCTCTTAGCGATCGCCGAGGGAAAGCGCTACGCCAGCACCAGGAGAACCCTCGCCCGGCGCGCCACGGTGCAGGCCGAGGTCGGGCGCTGTGACGCCGCCATGCAGGCCGCGCGCGCTCTCCTCTACGCCGCCGCGAAGGGGCCGGAGGAGCGCCTCGGGAGCAGCGCGGCGGCGCTTTCGATCGAACATCGACGGCGCATGCGTCTGGCGGCAACCCACGCCACCCGTGCCGCCCTCTCTACCGCCCAAACGATGTTCGATCTCGCCGGTGGCACCGCCGTACACAAGAAGAGCCCCCTGCAGCGTGTCCTGCGCGACGTAACCGTCGCTGCGCAGCACCAGAGCGTCGCGCTGCGCAACTTCGAGCTCACCGGCCGCATTCTGCTCGGACTGAAAACCGACACCACCCTTCTGTAAAGCATCGGGGAAAAGACCATATGGACATCTACGACGCCATGAGCACGCAACGCGCGGTGCGCAAGCTGCGCCCCGATCCCATCCCCGACGACGTTTTGGAGCGAGTCCTCAAAGCTGCGACCTGGGCGCCCACCGGCGGCAATCTGCAGCCATGGAGAATCGTGGTGGTCGACGACGCCCAACAGAAAGAACGCCTACGCGATCTTTACGCGCCGCAATGGAAAAACTTCGCTCTGATCTACCGGCGTCGTTTCGCGCACCTGGAGAGTGAGGAGCGTGACGCTGCGGAGCGCACGCTCGCGGCCGGCGACTACCTGGCCGAGAACATGGGCCGTGCACCGGTTGTGTTGGTGTTTTGTTTCAACCCCGACTGGATGGCGATCACCGACGCCGAGCAGAACCGCGTTTCGGTGGTCGGGGGCGCCTCGATCTACCCTGCGGTGCAGAACACACTTCTCGCCTGCCGCTGCGAGGGCCTGGGTTGTGTGCTGACAACCCTGCACTGCCAACGTGAGCCCGAAGTCAGAGAGACATTGGCGCTTCCCGAAGGCTGGTACATAGCCGCCACCGTGCCGGTCGGTTACCCGGTAGCGCGCGGCCACGGCCCCATTTCGCGCAAGAGCGTGGCTGAACTGACCTTCAGGAATCGCTGGCCTGAATCGGCCTCGGACTGACCTCGCATCAACAGCGCAAGTCACCTGGAGCCGAGAGGTCACCCCTCCGGCGTCCACTCCGCAGCCACCTTGACGCGTGGGAAGTCCGGCAGGTGGCGGATCGAATCGAAGCGCGGGTCGAGTTCCAGGTACTGGCGGGAGACCGGTGACGGGTCCTCGAGCAGGCGCTCAATGATGGCAACCGCTTCCTCTCCGTCACCGAGGCGCGCCAGGACGGCGATCCGCTGGCGATCCATCCACGCTCGCACCGTGATGTCGGCCTCGTTCGTCATCCGTTGATCGAGCTTCTCGAGCCACCCAAGCGCTTCCTTCTCACGGTCGAGGTGGGCAGCGGCAAGCGCCGCGCTCACCATATAGCGAGCATCATCCGGTGCCCTCCGCGCCTTGGCGGTGAGGGTTCGAAGAGAGCGCTCGAAAGACGCTCTGGCTTCGCCCTCGTCGCCCTTCTCGGCCACCGTGATCAGGCCCTCAACGAGATCACGCGGGAAGTAACGCACATCGATCTCCCAGGCCCCTTCGGCGATTTCGTCGAGGGTGCTGCGCGCCATCGCGAAGTTGCGGTCGAGGTAGTAGTACCAGACGATCTGGTAGGCAAAGACATCGGGGACGCCGCCCGGAAAGCCCAGCAGTCGCGCTCTCGCACGGTCGGTGTCGCCGCAGCAGTGGACCTCGAGCTCGGCCAGGTAGGCGTGGGCGTAGCCATCGGCTGGTCGCATCTCGAGCAGCAGTTCGAAATACTCCCGCGCTCTGTCCCAGGACCGCAGGTAGAAGTTGTAGCGCGCCGGGGCCTCGGACCACACGTCGCCCACGGGCCCGAGCCCGAGTGCGCGCTCGGCGCTGTCGCGCGCCTCCTCGTAGCGGTGGGTGTGCCAAAGGAAAGCCGCATAGGCAGCGTGGCCGCGCGGATCGGGAGCGAGCGTCAGGGCACGCTGATAGTACTCGTCTGCCAGATCGGGCATTTGTGCCGCGCGAAAGTACTGACCACGCGTGAGGTTGGCCATACCGTGGTCAGGCGCCAGCTCGAGGGCGCGTTCGGTGAGTTCCGCCGCACGCTCGAGCCTGGCCTCGTCAAGGTCATCGCGATAGATCAACAATTCCGTTCCAGCGACGTAACACATCGCCTCGACGAACTCTGGGTCGCGATCGAGCGCCTGTTGGAACATCTCGAGCGCCGCCATCCGCCGAGAACGCAGGGGGTCGGTCAGGCTGTCGGTGTTCTCGAGCTCGAGGCCCTTGAGAAAGTAGCGGTAAGCCTCGAAGTCACGCGTTGGAACCCGTGCCAGGGAGCGTTCGGAAAGCTCGCCGAGCGAGAGCTCTAAAGCATCGGCCACTGAGCGCGCGATCCTGGTTTCCGCTGTTGCAGCGTCTTCGACCGCCAGCACAATGGTGTCGTGCCAGACCTGGCCACCGTCGACCACCGCGACTAAACGCGGTTCGATGCGCACCTCACTAAGGCGGTCGTCGCTCACCGTCCATTCGACATGACCCTGGAGGGTGTAGTCGACGCTGTGCCGGCGCGCGACCTCGTGGTTGGACACCGGGGCGTCGGCTGGAACCAGACTCCAGAGCAGGGTCATCTCCTGAACTTGCGACAGCCGGACCTCGAGTTCGTCCGAGAGACCTCTCGTTAAGTCGAGGAGGGAATCGGGACCCTCATGGGTGAACGGCATGACGGCAACCCGTGGTTTAGGGGCCGGCGGCGGAGCGGTTTGACGCTCGAGGCCCCACCAGGTCACCAGGCCGAGGAGCAGCACCGCCGTCGCTGCCGCCAGCCAGGTCCAACGACGCCGCGGTGCCTGGGTGGCCTCGAAGGCGCGCAGGTAGGCATCGGAGAGGTCCAACTGGTGAAGCCGCACCAGCTCTTCCTTGACTTCCGAGGCGCTTCGGTAGCGATCACCGGGTTTCTTGGCCAGACAACGATGAATGATGCGCGCCAGCTCCGGTGAAACGTCATCACGCAGGGAACGCACCGGTACCGGCTCGTCTTCCTGCACCGCACGCATGACCTCGGGGCCGCTGTCGCCCTCGAAGGGACGTTGGCCGGTTGCCATCTCATACAAGAGGACACCGAGCGAGAAGACGTCCGACGTCGCATCGACTTTCTCGCCACGCATCTGCTCAGGCGAACCGTACGCGACGGTGCCGACGACGTTGCCGGTGCGCGTCAGGGAGAAGTCGGCGCTGCTATCGGTGAGGCCGTGCGCGGTGCCACTCTCACCCTCATCGGACCACTTGGCAAGACCGAAATCGAGAACTTTGATCGCCCCCGACTCACTGACCATGATGTTTGCTGGTTTGAGGTCACGGTGAGTGATCCCTGCCGCGTGGGCGGCACCCACCGCGTCGGTCAGCGGGATGGCGTAGTCGAGCAGCTGACGAATCGCCAGCCCGCCCTCGCCGATGACCGCCGCCAGCGACGTTCCATTGACCAACTCGATGGTCAAGAACGGCCGGCCCTCGTCTTCCTCGACCGAGTACAGAGTGACGATGTGAGGATGGTTGAGAGCGGCGACTGCGCGGGCCTCACGCTTCAAGCGACGGCGGCGCTCGGGGTCGGAGCCGAAGTCCTCCGGCAGCACCTTGACGGCCACCCGACGGTCGAGTGACGGATCGACCGCTTCGTAGACCGCTCCCATGCCACCACGGCCGAGTTCGCGCAGGATGCGGTAGCGCCCCATCGTCTCGAGACGGTGGGGGGAGGGAAAGGACTGTGCGAAAGACAGGGCGCTGCCTGCTTCGAGCGGCGCTTCCCCGATTCCCGCGTCGCTCGAAAGTTCTGCCTGGCTGGCTGCCGGAGGCCTGGGCCTCTTGTTGGGCATCGACCCGTATTGTACCGGCCCCGGTTCCGGTATCGTCGCTTTCAAGTCACCGTCCTTCGCATCGACCACAATCGATCCAGCGGATCGAGAGGCCTGCGCACGCTTTTTGGGGGTTTCACCTATGTACCGAATTCGTCGATTCCGTTGCCCAGACTCGCTTCGAAACCTCGTTTTGATCACCACCAGCGCGACAGTGATCGCGTTCAGCGCGAATGCCCTCGAGGCCCAAATCGCCACTGTCGACCCTCCCTATTCCGGTCCCGACCGCATTGAAGAGTGGACCGGGAAGCGCATTCTGGTCGTCACGCCGCATCCCGACGACGAGACCTTTACGTCGGGCGGCCTCTTGGCGCTTCTGGCAAGGCAGCAGAACGAGATCTCGGTGGTCGTCTACACCAGCGACAACGCCGGATCCCGCGACCCGACCATGACCCACGAGCGACTCGCCGCGATTCGCAAAGCCGAGGAAGAGGAGGCCTGTCGCCTGCTCGGCATTCCAGAGGAGAACCTCACGTGGCTCGGCCACGACGACGGCATGCTCGAGTACGTCGACGCTCGGACGCTGACTCGCCAGGTAGCGCGCGAGATTCGCCGCGTACGACCGCACCTCGTTCTGTCGGTCGACCCCGGGGCGCCTTATGAGCAGTACCACAAGAGCGACCATCGGGCGGCCGCGTTCATCACCGTCGACGCGATTCGCGCCGCGCGCTGGCGCCTCTACTTCCCGGAGCTCGAAGCTGCCGGCTACAAGGCATGGAATGTTCCGCTGGTGTTGTTCTACTACTCGGCGAACCCCAACTACACCGTCGACATCACCGAGGTGGCGGAGACCAAGGCCAAGGCGGCGGCAGCGCACACCAGTCAGTTCGATCCACTGGTCGATCACTACGATCCCGCCAAGATCACCGACGAGCACAAACGAAAGCTCGCCGCGTCACTGGCCGCCCGCCAAGCGCGCGAGAACGGCCGGGTGGTCGAGCGCTTCCGCCGCTCGACGGACTATTGAAGAACGGTCCTCGAACCCCCCGCTCGTCGACGCCCGGAGGAGCGCTGCCTGCGAAAACACCGTCTCGGGCAACCCTGCTCATCGCACTGTCGCAAGTCGCTCTTTCGGTCTTCCTTTCGCCAACCCTGGGCGCACAAGCCAGCAACGACCACCAGATCGCGCCTGGCTATCGACTCGAGCTCGCGGCCCAGGAACCGCTGGTGCTCGACCCGGTCGATCTGGTCTTCGACGCCCGGGGTCGTGCCTTCGTCCTCGAAATGGCCGGCTACCCCATCGCTCGAGATAGCGAGCGCCTGGGTCGAATCGTCATCCTCGACGACGACGATGGCGACGGTCGCTTCGACCGTCGCACCGTGTTCGCCGATGACCTTCGTCAGCCCGACTCGATCGCTCCGTGGCACGACGGCATCCTCGTCGCCGACGCACCGTCCGTGGTCTGGCTGGTGGACGAGGACGGTGACGATCGCGCCGAGTCGCGCCTCGAGGTCCTCCGGGGTTTCGCGGTCGGGCCCAGTGAAAGCAACGTCAACGGGTTGGTGTTCGGTCCCGACAACCAACTCCACATCGCCAACGGTTCGAGCGGCGGCCTGGTGCAGCTGGGGCGCGACGTCGAGTCGTCCGCGAGTGCGTCACCCGTCGACATACGAGGTCGCGACCTGCGCCTCCACTTCGTGCCCGAGTCGCGCCAGGCGTCCTTCGAACTCACCAACCCCACCGCCGACGGCTACGGCATCGCCTTCGACGACTGGGGCGAGCGGTTTCTCAACCACGCTCAGAAACACATCCAATGGGTTGCAACCGAGGCCTGGCAGGTCGCACCGGCACCTTCACCCGCACCGCGCGAGATCTCCGATCACGGCACCGGGGCTTCGACCCGGGTGTTTCCCGTGCGCGCCACCGGCGAACGCCCGAACCATCCAGAGCAAGCCGGAAGGATGACAGCCGCCAGCGGCCTCACCCACTACGGTGGCGACGCCCTCCCCGAGCTTGCCGGCCAGTTCTGGAGTGGCGAGCCGGTCTATGGGGTCGTACACCGCGACCTCGTCGAACGGCGAGGCTCGGGACTCACTGCCCGGCGCGGCGAACACCAGAGCGAGTTTCTGGCGTTCGTCGACCCACGGGCACGACCGGTCCACTTCGCCACCGGCCCCGACGGCAACCTGTGGGTGGTCGACATGCGCCGCGAGATCATCGAACACCCCGAGTGGATTCCCGAAGAAATGCTCGCTGGCCAGAATGTCCGCGCCGGAAACGACGAGGGGCGCATCTACCGAGTCGCCCGGGCTGACGGAGAGCGCCCCCGACCGCGACCGAGAAACCTCGCTGCCCTGCCCATTGGCGAGCTCGTGCGTGAACTCGAGAGCACCAACCAGTGGCGTCGCGACACCGCACGCCGGCTGCTGGTCGAGCGTTCAAAGACCGACGCCGTAGACGAGATCGTACGCCTCACCAGGGAGGCCCACGACCCACGCGCCCGCTTGACGGCTCGCTGGACTCTCGACGGCCTCGGCTATCAGTTGCCCTGGGAGACCGGCCTCCTAGACCGCCATTCGCGGGTGCGCATCAACGCCTATCGCCGCCTTGCCGAGCGCCTGGGCTCCGAGAGGTACTCGATCGATCGCGAGGACGCGGACCGACTCGCCCGAAGGGCCAGAGGGAGCATCGCCAGCGACGTGCCGGCAGTCGCCGTGCAAGCCATGCTGGCGCTCGAGCCGCTGCGCGCCGCCGCCGAGCTGACCGAACTCTCGCGGGCCAGCCTGGATACGATTCTGCAGGCGGCTTCGCGTTACCCTGACGATAGAGGCATCATCGCTGCCGCAGTCGCCGCCACCCGCCACGCTCCCCTGGCCTTCTTCGAGCACCTGGCGAGCGAGCTCGATCACCCTCATCGGGTCCCGCCAGCGCTCTTCGAAGAGACCGCGGTCACCCTCGGCCGCAGCGGTTCCGCGTCGAGTGTCGAAGGCTTGCTGGCGACCCTGCGGGAGCTCGACACCCAGGGCGAGGCGCGGGCACTCATCAATCGCACCCTCGTCGGCCTCGCGCGGGGCCAGAGCCAGCGTTCCGAAAAAGGGGCACCGCCGCCTTCGCTGGCACACTTCCTGGCTTCACAAGAGCCGACGACACAGGCCCTCGCATGGCAGGTGGCGGCGCACACCGGGGTCCCCGCCACCATCGACCTCGCCGCCGAGCGTCGGGCGGCTCTTCAGGTGCTCGAGCGTGAGCAGAATGGCAAGGGCGACGCGATCCCCGTCCGCCTGGTGGCGATCAAGCGCCTCGGTGCGATCTACCGGCTGTCGAAGGATGCCTCTCTGCCCAGCGAGACCCTCCTGGCCGGCCTCGATCCCTGGGCGCCGAAAGACCTGCAGAACGCGACCTTCGACGTTCTCCTTGGCATCGATCGCCGCGGCACACCAATGGCTGCTCCCCTCTTGGAGCGTTGGTCTTCGCTCTCACCGGTCGTGCGCGAGCGTGCCGCAACCCTTCTGGTGTGGAGCAAGCACAACCACGACGCCTTGCTCAGCGCGCTCGAAGAAGGGCAGGTGTCGATCGGCCAGCTGCAACTCGACCTCGAACGCCGGCGCTCCTTCTTGCGCTGGAGCACACCCGAGATCGCGCGGCGGGCAAAGCGCTTCTTCGATGACCGGGTCGTGGTCACGCGTCGAGAGGCACTCGCCAAGGCGCGACCAGCTCTGGCGATGGCGGGCAACGAGGAACGCGGGCGCCAACACTTCTCCGAGTTGTGCGCCCGTTGTCACCGGCTGGCCGGAGAGGGATCCGCCATAGGGCCAGACCTCGACGACGCCAGTCGGAAGAGCAGCGCCGCCCTTCTCCACGACATCGTCGACCCCAACGCCGGCGTCTCGCCCGAGTACCTCGCCTACGACGTCACCACCACGAACGGTGAGCTGGTCAGCGGATTGCTCGAGAACCAGGACGAGGCGATCATCGTTCGGACGGCGGATGGCAAAGAGCGGCGGATAGAGCGCGTAGACATCGAAGAGGTCTACTCGAGCGGCCTTTCGCTGATGCCTGAAGAACTCGAGTCCGGTCTCGATCATCAGCAGCTCGCTGACCTCCTGGCATGGCTCAAGCAGAACCACTAGCGGGCAGGATCTGGACCGCCAGTAAGATCACGTTCCTCCCCTGACCGACAAACCAAGAAACACTGCCGGAGACGCCAACGATGGGAAAGGTCTACCCGCACCTGGACGGCGCGCTGCAAGGCTTTATCGAGGACCAGCACATGTTCTTCGTCGCCAGCGCGCCGCTCGCCGCCGATGGACTGGTCAACCTCTCGCCTAAGGGACTCGACAGCTTCCGCGTTCTAACACCGTCGACGGTTGCCTTCCTCGACCTCGGCGGCAGCGGCATCGAGACCCTCGCCCACTGCAAGGAGAACGGCCGGATCGTGTTCCTTTTCTGCGCGTTCGAGGGACCACCTCGCATTCTCCGACTCTACGGCACGGGTGAAGCCATCGAGCCAGGGCACCCGGAATGGAACGCGCTGCTCGCGGAGTTCCCCGAGTACCCGCACCCGCGTTCAATCATCCGCGCCGAGCTCACCCGCATCGCAGACTCCTGCGGCTTCGCCGTTCCGCTCTATGAGTACCAGAGCCAACGTGACCAGCTGGTGCGCTACAACCAGACGCTCGGCGAAGAGGTGCTCGCCGAAAAGCGCAACGAGCACAACGCGACGAGCCTCGACGGCCTTCCCGGGCTCACCCCACGGTGAGAGGTCTCGGAGATCCCCGCTAGGCCGCGACCGTGACCACGATAGGCTGGAGATTCACCATCTGGAAGAAGCTCTCTTACGCACGTCATGCAGGAATGGCGCCTCGCGCCTCAGGGAAGGGAACACGATGATCTCCAAGCTACGACTTCTCGCTGTCGCCTCGGCGGTCTTGTTGGCGGGCAACACACTCGCCGCAACACCCCCCGAGGTTCCACGGACGGCAGATGGGCACCCATCGTTCGACGGGGTGTGGACCAACGCCTCCTTGACCCGTCTGACGCGCTCACCTGACGTTCCCCTGGTCCTCACACCGCAACAAGCGGAAGAGATGGCGGGCGGGCACTTTCACAACGTGCGTGCGGCTCGCGACTCGAAGCCCAGCGACCCCAACCGCAGCGCCCCCGAAGCGGTCGAGAAGCTTCCCCCGGTAGGCAACTACAACGCCGGCTGGGTCGAACCGGGAACGAAGTACGGAGTGGTTCGGGGCGAAGTCCGTTCGTCATGGATCGTTTCCCCTGCCGACGGCCGCCTGCCGCTTCGCGAGGGGGTCTACAAACGCGATCGCTCGCTCCGCGAGACTCCCGATGACCCGGAAGTCATGTCACTGGGCGAACGCTGCCTGCTGGGCTTTGGCGGCACCGCCGGTCCGCCGATGCTCAACGTGCTCTACAACAACTACTACCGCATCGTGCAAGGTCGCGATCACGTCGCGATCGTGGTCGAAATGGTGCACGACACGCGCCTCGTGCGCCTCGGCGGCGAGCACAGTAGCGCCCTGTCGCCGCGCTGGCTGGGTGAATCGGTGGCCCATTGGGAGGGCGACACGCTGGTGATCGAGACGGCAAACTTCCACCCCATTCGGGCGCTCAACGGGCCGATTCCCTACTCCGCCGACGCGGTGGTCACTGAGCGCCTTACCCGGGATTCGGCTACCGAGCTGCACTACGAGTTCCTCATCGAAGACCCGACCTTCTACACCGAAGCCATCCGCGGGGAAATGACCTTTCGGGCGGTCGACGAGGCGGTCTTCGAGTACGCCTGCCACGAGGGCAACTACGGCCTCAAGAACATTCTCACCGGCGCGCGCTTCGAGGAACAGAACGAAGTCGAGAGTGCCAGCAAAGAGTCCGATCGCGAGTGACTCTCTGGGCAGGCTCCGCGCATCGTTGGCCTCCCGCGCTCGGAGGTTGCTCTTGCATGCTGCTCGTGTTGTTGGTCGTGCCCCTCGCCTCGCAGCCGTTGGCGCCGGCTCCAGCCGACGAAGCTTCGATCCTGGCGTCGTTCGAGTTGCGCAACATAGGACCCTTCCGGCCTGGCTCGTGGATCACCGCAATTGCGGTTCCCGAGATACCAGCCGCCGAGGCCCGTTCCCCCCACCGCTACACCTTCTACATCGGGGCCCGCAACGGCGGCGTGTGGAAGACTGACAACCTCGGAACGACCTTCGAGAACACCACCGATCCCTACGGCATCTCGGCCGTCGGTTCGCTCGCCGTTGCACCTTCCGATCCGTCGGTCATCTGGCTCGGAACGGGCGACGCTGAGAACGCACGCAGCTCGTACTCCGGCAACGGCATCTGGCGCTCGACGGACGCTGGAGAGACCTGGCAACACCGCGGACTCACCGACAGCCATCACATCGCGCGCATCGTAGTGCACCCAGAAGAGCCCGGCACCGCCTGGGTCGCCGCCATGGGTCACCTGTTCTCGACGAACGACCAGCGCGGTGTGTTTCGCACCCGCGACGGCGGCGAGACCTGGCAGAAAATCCTCGCTCTCGGACCCGAGGTCGGCGTCATCGATCTGGTGGGAAATCCGCAAGAGCCGGAGGTGCTCTACGCCGCCTCCTACGACAAGGTGCGCCTGCCCTGGCACTTCGAAGCAGGCGGTCACCGCAGCCGGATCCATCGGAGCCGTGACGGGGGCGACACCTGGAAGCTCCTCTCGCGCGGGCTACCACAAGGTGTCCTGGGGCGCATCGGTCTCGACATTCACCGCGCCGACCCCGACATCCTCTACGCGATCATCGAGAACCTCGAAGCGAGCGACGACAAAGACGAGGACGGAAACGTGCTCCCCTTCGGTAATCAGGTCTACCAGAGCGAGAACGGCGGCGAGAGCTGGCGACGGGTCAGTCCAGACGGGGTTTCGATCGGCTCGAAGTCGGCCTACGCCTTCAATGAGATTCGGGTCGACCCACGCGACTCCTCAAAGGTGTACGTGCTTTCGGAAAGCCTCCTGTCATCATTCGATGGCGGAGAGAGCTGGAACGATCTCGAGTGGCCACCGCAAACGCTCTTCGCTTCGATCTTTGGTGATGTACGTGCCTTCTGGATCGATCCGTATGACCCGCGTCGCATGATCCTGGGCTCAGACGGTGGCGTCTTTCTGACCTGGGACGGTGGCAAGACGGCCGACAGCCTTCACAACCTCCCGCTCGGTGAGGTCTACGCCGTCGCCGTCGACCTCGAGCAGCCCTACAACGTCTACGCCGGGCTCCAGGACCACGAGGTCTGGCGCGGACCCGTCAACTCGTGGTCAGGTGCGGTCACCCTCGAGGACTGGGTGGTCACCGGGAAGTGGGATGGCATGTACACCCAGGTCACCCCCGACGGGCGCTACGCCTACTCGACTACCCAGTTCGGCAACCACATCCGGGCTGATCTACGGCTCGGCGTGCGTTCCGAAATCGAACCAGAGCCGACCGACGGTGACGGGGAGTACCGGTTTACCTGGACGCCACCGATTCAGATTTCACCGCACGACCCTGATCTCTTGTGGGCCGGAGCCCAGGTCTTGTTGTCGTCGACCGATCGCGGCGAGTCCTGGACCGTTCGATCTCCCGACTTGACCACCAACGACGAAGCGAAGATCGCCGGCAAGGGCCACATCCGCTACTGCACGATCACCACCCTGGCCGAGTCGGCCAAGGCGCCGGGCAGCCTCTGGGTGGGCACCGACGACGGCCGGGTCTGGCGCACGCCAGACGCCGGCGGCGAATGGATCGAGCTCAGCCAGGCTCTGGCTGTGGCCGGGGCACCAACCGCTCTGAGTGATACTCCCCGGTGGACCAGCCGCGTCGTTCCCTCGGCTCACGCACCCGAGCGCGCCTACGTCACGTTCTCGGGGTACCGGCGCGACGACATGACGCCCTACGTCTTGCGCACCGACGACAACGGCATCACCTGGAAAATGATCACCGCCGGCCTGCCCACGGCCGCGGTTTCAGTGCTCGTCGAAGACCCGAAGAACCCGAACCTTCTGTTTGTCGGCCACGACCGTGGAGTGTCTGCCAGTCTCGACGGTGGTACGACCTGGTCCCCCTTCGGCAGGCTCCCGACGGTGCCGGTGCGCGATCTTCTGGTTCATCCACGCGAGGCTGACCTGGTCGTCGGCACCTACGGTCGTGGGGTCTGGGTCGGCGACATCGGGGTCGCACGCGAGCTCGACGCCACGCTGTTCGAGAAGGCCGTCCACCTCTTCGCCATCGAGGCAAAGCCCACGCGCCTGACCGAACGCGACAGCTGGGGCGACCATGAGCTGTACGGTGACCGCCATATCGAGGTGCCCAACGAGCCTGACGGTCTCCTGATCCACTACTGGCTCGGAGCCGATCTCGAGAAACCGCCGCGCATTCGCATTCGCCGAGCCGAGCGTGCCGACTTGGGGCTCGATGACCTCGCGGCGCTAGAAGGTGAATCCCAACGCGGTCTCCACCAGATCCACTGGGACAGTCGAACGGCGAAGACGGGTGCGATCGAGGTGGTGCTCGAGGCGGGCGCCGACATTCAACGCCAGTACACCTGGTTGTTGGACCCGCCACCGATGCCGGTCAATCCTCGCCTGGCCCCAGAACGACCCTGAGGAGGCGTTACTCCTGGGCTTCACGCTCGAGGAGCCGGGCCCCGCGCAGGATGCCCCCCAGCGCATAGTTCCCTTCGTGGCAGGCGTACTCGTACATCTTCTTGTCGGTCGCCGGCCAGGGGTACTCACCACTGTAGGGCGCGGCGTAGTTCGGATCGTTGATGGTGAACTGGTAGCGCAGCGTGTTGCCGTCGATGCGGCTCCAGCGCTCGACTGCCTCGAGCCCCGGAGCGAAGGTGCTGGTGACGCCGCCCTTCGAGAGAAAGTTCGCGGTTCGAACGACCAGCGTGTCGCCCTCCCAGTGACCGACGGAGTTCCCGAGCCACCGCGGCGGCAAGTCATAGGGATCGACGTCGCTCAGGTGGATGATGCGCGTGTCATGCATCCACTCGACGTGGATGAGAACGTGATCATCGGTTTGCACGATGCGCTTGATGTTGTTGTACATCGCGGGTCGCGCCGGCGGGCCAGCGGCACCGCGCGCCAACAAACAACGCTCGGCCAGTGGGCGCAACTCCGGATCGTCGTAGGGGCCGAAGTCGAGCCCGGGTTTCTCGAGCCACCAGGCGGTGCCGGTGTTCTCGTGTCGGTAGGGAGCCACGGCTGCCCGCTTTGCCTTCCCGGCCGCCGAGAGCGGCGGCATCTGGCCGTTCGCTGGTGACGTGAGGATCGAGGTGCGCCATTCGCCGTCGAGCTTGAAGGTCCCCTCGCCGATGTCGACAAAAAAGGCATTGTAGCCTCCGACCTTGCCGGCAGCACCGGTGAACTCGGGCGCGTAGATGCCCACCCCTCCTTCGGGAGGCGCCTCGCGATCCGGGTCGCTGGGCTGGTAGTCCTTCTCGAAGTTCTTGCGCCAGTGCTCGGCAATCGCCTGTGCCTCCTCGTCGCTGAGGGCGAGGCGATCACCGTAGTGCTGGGGACGCACAAACGGGGTGAGGGTCGCCGTGTCGTACGTTCCCGAAAGATCGGGCCGACCGTCAGGCCGTCGCGGAACATCCTCCCCGTCGCTCGCGGCAACCAGCGGAGCCACGACCAGAAGCAGGAGGGCGGCGAACATGGTGAACGAACGTGGCAACGTGCTCTTTCGCTTCGGCATAAAACTCCCCTCTGACTGACAATTGTCCTGACATCATAGGGCAAGCCTCACCACCCGCCGCCCGCAGCGGCCAGAGAAGGACAACCATGATGCCTTCGTTTACTTCGCTCGCGCCTCGCCGCGAACCGCAGGCGCTTCCTCTAATGGTGCTGCTGTCCGTCTTGTTCATCGCTGGCTGCTCGGCGACCGACCGAGAGCACCCGCCTTCCGCCCGCCCCGCCCAAGTAGCAGCTCCCGACCTGGTTCCCGAAGTCTCCGATCCACGCTGGACCCACGGCAGCGGTCCGGTGGTGGGAGTCGACGCCGCCCACAACAACTTCCACACCTTGGATGACCGCTACGCGGTCTTCGGCGAACTGCTGGGGCGCGACGGCTTCCGGGTGCGCTCGTGGAACGGCCCGACGACTCTCGAAGCACTCGCTCCCCTGGACGTCCTGGTGATCTCGAATGCCCAGGTCGAGGGCGATGCGTTCAGCGTCCTGCCAACCGAGTCGGCGTTCAGCGATCCAGAGATCGAGACCCTCTTCGCCTGGGTCGAGGAGGGCGGAGCCCTGTTCCTGATCGCCGATCACATGCCGCTTGCAGGAGCCGCAGCCGCGCTGGCAGAACGATTTGGTGTCCTGCTCACCAACGGTTACACCTACGGTGCACCAGCGGTGTTTCCTGACGTCTTCACGCGCGACAACAAGGGACTATCCAGCCATCCGATCGTCGCCGGGCCCCAGGGAATGCCCGCGGTCGAACAGGTCGCCAGTTTCGTCGGCAATGGTTTCCAGGTTCTCGAGCCCGACGGGTCCGATGAGCTCGGGGTCTGGGAACCCATCCTGACGTTCGGCCCCGACGCCTTTACGCTGATGGCGCGCGAATGGGGTGAGCTCGAAGTCGACACGCCGCGGGTTCGCTCACCGTATTGGCACCACGGCGGAGTTCGCCGGGTCGGTTCCGGACGCATCGCGATCTTCGGCGAGGCGGCCATGTTCACCTCACAGCGTGCGGGTGACGTGGTCATGGGCATGGGACACCCTGAGGCGATCGACAACGCGCGGCTCACCCGCTACCTGCTCTACTGGCTCTGCGGCGACTTCTGAGGGGCCCGGCCCCGTCCGGTTGCGCTAGCCGAGCGCGTTCTCGATCGCTCGTTCCAGGCGGGCGCTACCTTCCGCCGCCTCGTTCTTGCTCAGGCACATCGGCGGTGCCATCCGCACGACGTTGCCGTACATACCGCCCTTACCCACCAGAAGCCCCTCTTCGCGCGTCGTTTCCATCAAACGACCCGCCACCGCCGCGTCAGGCTCGAGCCCCCCGGGTTTGACCAACTCGATCGCCAACATCAGTCCTCGACCGCGCACTTCGGCGATGGTTGGGAAACGCCTCGCCAGCTCGAGCAGATGACCACGGACTTCTTCCCCGCGTAGTCGGGCGTTGTTCTGCAGGTCGTTGTCGAGCATGAAGTCCAGGGTGGCAAGCGCACCCCGTGTGGCGAGCGGGTTGGCACCGAAGGTCGTAAACGGCCCGATAGGCAGCGAGTTGATGATCTCGGCCCTCGCGACGACACCGCCAATGGCCAACCCGTTGCCGATGCCTTTAGCGAAGGTCAACATATCGGGCACCGCATCGTGTGCCTGATAGCCCCAGAAGTGGTCACCGGTTCGACCCCATCCGGTCTGCACCTCGTCTGAGATCCACAGGGCACCGTTGTTCTCGAGCACCGGCTTCATCGCGCCCAGGAGACCATCCGGCGGAACCAGGAAGCCGCCGACTCCCTGGATGGGCTCGGCGATCAGGCAGGCGACGTTGCCGGCCGTTGCCACTTCGATGACGTTCTCGAGGTCGCGAACACACTCGCCGATGTACTCCTCGTCGGGAAGATGCCCAAAGGGTGAGCGTAGACGGTAGCCACCGTGAACGTAGGAAACGTTGAAGGGCGCGTGCGGCATCGGCGACCACGACTTGATGCCGGTGACCGCGGTCGCGCCATAGGAGTTGCCGTGGTAACTCGAGCGTAGGGCAAGGACCTGATTCGACTGGCGATAGTGGGTGGCAATGAGAAGCGCCGCGTCGTTGGCTTCACTGCCGGAGTTGGTGAAGAAAACCCGCGCGTCGGGAATGCCCGACAGCTTGGCAATGCGTTCGGCGAGTTCGATCGCCGGCTCGCACAGATAGAGCGACGAGGTGTGCACGATCTTGGCGACCTGATCCTGGATCGCTGCGTTGATCGACGGCACAGCGTAGCCGCAACTGGTCACCAGAATGCCACCGAAGAAGTCGAGGTAGGACCGTCCCTCGGCGTCCTTTACCCAGCAGCCCTCGCCGGAAACCAGGGCGATGGGATCGTTGTAGTAGAGCTTGGTCCACGCCGGCAGAGCGGCACGATGGCGGTTCGTCAGATCCTGGTGTGTGGTCATGATGGCCACAGGCTACCCGGAGCCGCGTTCCCTGTCACCACATGCGAGAGGCGAGGATCGTGGTCGAGGCCTAGCGAGGTTCAGCTTCAAACCGCCAAGGATAGAGACTGACCTCGCTCGATCAACCCTCGAAGCGCGGTCGCGCGCGCCTCACAGGCGAGGCTCGTACTGGATCTCGACTCGTCGGTTGCGCGCTCTGCCGGCGGGATCGTCGTCGCCATTCGGAGCCGTGTTGTGGGCAATGGGTTCGTGAGCACCGCGACCACGAGCGCGCATCAAGGCGTAGGGAACGCCCTCGTTGGCGTTGAGCCAGCGCATGACCGCTACGGCACGCGCTTCGGAGAGCTTCTGGTTGTACTCAACGCTGCCCAGAGAATCGGTGTGACCGATGACCCAGACGACCTCTGCTTGCTGGCGCAGGAGGTGCGCCACCTTGCGCAGTTCGGGGGTTGCCGCCGATTGCACGCGGGCACTGTCGAACTCGAACAACACATCGCCGGCCAGAGTCAGCGCCATGCGCCCCTCGTCGCTTCGTTCTGCGCCGAGCTCCACCAGGATGCGGTCGTTGTCGGCGCGGCTGTAGGAGGAGCGCCGCTCGCGCCAATTGTCGTCCCGATCACTGCCGGTTCCCAACCGTACCCAGCCATCGTCATCAACGTGGATCGAGGCACCCCCGCTTTCGATGTGGACGTCACCGTCGCGCAGATCGATATCGGCTCCCGGAGTTCTGATGCCGTCGGCGGTGATCTCGACACCGCCAGCGCGGATTCCGCCAGGACCGATGACGACCCGATCGTCCGGGGTAGCACCCGGAGCCTCGCGCCGCTCACTACGCCGAGTCGACGTACCCGGCGAGCCGCGTTCGAAGGAATTGCCGCCAAGATCGATCAGGTCGCCGCTCCCAATGTTTCGGGTTCCACCGATGATCACCGATGAGCCGAATTCAATCTCACCGCTACCGCGGATCTTGAGTGCATGCTCGCCGCCCTCGATGGTGCTGTCGGTGATCAGGACATCGCCGCTCGACGACACCATCACACCGACGCCACCGGCGATGATGTGCGAATTGCGAATCGTGATGTCGCAGCTGCCGCGCGTGTTCACCGCATCTCCCGCGGTCTCGATCAAGCGACCCTCGATCAGTACGTCCTTGCTGCCTGAGCAGACCACCGGTTCCATCGGGCGTAGTTCGCCAGTTTGAGCTGCTAGCGGACCGGCTGCCAAGAAGGCTCCAACGGCGATCAGGACGCTGGCGATGACTTGCGAAGGAAGGAATAGGTACTTCATGACGCAGGCTCTCCATAGAGGGAGTTCTGGGGATGAAAAAACGGTGCTCGGTCTCTTGAAGATTGCATTCTAGAGCGACGGCGCCGAGTGCCGCTCTTGCTCTCCAACGAAAAGAGGCGCCCACCGCAGAGCGGGGGCGCCTCGAACACTCCCTACCGACCAGAGTGGCCGGAAGGCGACGACGAATCAGTGTCCGTCGTCGTCGTCAACGGCCTCTTCGACCGCATCTGCCGCATCGCCGACCGCGCCAGCGGCGGCACCGACAACATCACCTGCGGCGTCGGCGGTGGCCTCAGCGGCGTCACCGATTGCCTCGCCAGTCGCGGCAGCTGCATCACCAACGGCATCCACCGCGTCACCAGCCATTTCACCAGCGGCCTCGACGGCATCACCAGCCGCTTCACCCACGGCCTCCACGGCGTCGCCAGCGGCGTCAGCGGCAGCGCCAACGGCGTCGTCGACGGCCTCGCCGGCACTTTCCATCGGACCCGCATCGGGGTCGTCACTGCTGCAACCGGCCAGCGGCAGCGCGAGCAGCGCGATGGCAAACAAAAGCAGCAGAAGGTTCTTCGTACGGTTCATCTTGTATTCCTCCTTCCGCAGTCGACCCTGGCGCCCGTGCCCCGCTCTCTCCCACACTGGGAGGACGCTGCAACCGCCGCCCGTCGATGCGGGTGTGTCCTGACTTGGAACGAAGACGTGAATTCTACCGGCTGCAGGTGCCACGGCACTCAGGTTGGGGAGACACTTTCCCGATCAGCCGCATCGTACTTCTAGAATTCCTCGTAATTACGCGGAGCGAGACCGCAGAGATCCATCCCGGTGGGTCCGAAGACTCATCGACTCGAAAGACAGGAAAGGCGCAGCGCGCGCCTACCGGAGACCGACGATCTCGCCGTCCACCAGGTCGATGTGCTTGGACTGGGGCTCACGCGGCAGGCCAGGCATCCGCATGATGTCGCCCAGCAGCACGACGACGAAACCGGCGCCGGCCGAGATCTGAAAGTCGGAAACGGTGATCGAGAAGTTCTCCGGGCGACCGGCTCGGGCTGGCTCGTCGGAGAGCGACATGGGCGTCTTGGCGATGCAAACCGGTAGCTTGCCGTAGCCGAGCTTCTCGATGATCTTGAGGGATCGCTTGGCGGTCTTGGTGTAGTCGACCCCCGTCGCACCGTACATCTTGCCGGCCACCGCAAGGATCTTTTCGGCGATCGAAGCGTCGAGGTCGTAGAGCAGCTCCACCGGGGCGCCCGGACCCTGGACGTGTTCGACCAGAGTCCGCGCAAGCTCCTCGGCTCCTTCCCCACCCCTGGCAAAGTGATCCGAGACCGCGAACGCCACCCCGGTCTCAGAACACGCCTGGCGCACGACGTCGATTTCTTCGTCGGTGTCGGTCCCGAACTGGTTGAGCGCAACCAGCGGCCGTTTGCCGAACAGGGCGATGTTCTCGATGTGCTTTCTGAGGTTGGGCAGCCCCCGAAGAACGGCATCGGGATTGGGCTCCGGAAGGCCCTTCTTGACTCCACCGTGCCGCTTCAAGGCGCGGACGGTGGCCACCAGGACAACGGCTGCCGGGTCCAGGCCGGCGCTTCGACACTTGATGTCGAGGAACTTCTCGGCACCGAGATCGAAACCGAATCCGGCCTCGGTGATCGTCCAGTCGGCGTGGGCCATCGCCATCTTGGTGGCCAATACCGAGTTGCAACCATGTGCGATGTTGGCGAAGGGGCCACCGTGAACGAACGCCGGCGTGCCTTCGATCGACTGCACCAGGTTGGGCAGCATGGCTTCCTTGAGGAGCACCATCATCGCGCCCACCGCGTCGAGGTCGCCGGCCAGCACCGGCTTGCCGTCGAAGGTAAAGGCGACGAGAAGTCGCGAAAGGCGAGCCCTGAGATCGTCGGCGTCTTCCGCCAGGCACAGCGCCGCCATGATCTCGGAGGCGGGAGTGATGTCGAATCCCCCTTCGCGCGGCACTCCCTGGAGGCGCCCTCCCAACCCCACCACCACGCGGCGTAACGAACGGTCGTTGAGATCGATGACCCGTCGCCAGAGCACGCGGCGAGAATCGATCCGCGGTTCTCCGCCGTGGTAGATGTGGTTGTCGATCAGGGCGGCGAGCAGGTTGTTGGCCGACGTAATGGCGTGAAAGTCGCCATTGAAGTGCAGGTTGATGGCGTCCTGTGGCACGACGATCGAGCGGCCGCCGCCGGTCGCGCCACCCTTGAGGCCGAATACCGGCCCGAGCGAAGGTTCGCGCAGCGCCAGGCAAACGTTTTCGCCGATGCGGGAGAGCCCCTGCGCCAGGCCGATCGAAGTCGTCGTCTTGCCCTCACCGGATTTGGTCGGCGTGATCGCCGACACCAGCACCAGCCGACCAGGCTTGCGACCGTTGTCGCGCGCTTCGAGCTGCACTTTGGCGCGGTCGGACCCGAAGGGCAGCAGATGATCGGGGCTGATCCCGAGATCTGCCGCGACGTCCTGAATCGGGCGTAGTGTTTGAGACGACATAGTTCCTCCAGAGCCGCGATGCGGCCGGCATATGCGGTGGTTCTTCTTGGGATTTCTCTTAAGAGGCGGGTGCCCACGCATTCTGCTGGGCCAACCGAGTCAGATCAAGCCGGCTCGCCCTCCCCTTCGGCTTCGACCCAGGCTGCCCAGGCTCCCGGAAACACTTTCTCAGCCACCGAACCTTCGACCGGTTCGAGCCGCACCGCACACACCTTGTACTCGCCGGTTCCGGTCACCGCGTCGCCGGCGTCGGTCGTCAGGGCATTGGTGCGCGCCTCCGGAAAGTGGAACGGCATCCACAGTGTGCGGCGCCGCACCTGGCGGCTCATCATCGCGCGACACCGCACCCGACCGCGCCGGCTCACCACATCGACCATCTGACCGTCACGAACCCCGAGACGATCCGCGTCGCGCGGGTGGATCTCGACGAAGGCCTCGGGTTGTTTGAACGTTAGACCCTCACTACGCCGCGTCTGAGTGGCGGCGTTGTAGTGGTAGAGCGTCCGCCCAGTCGACAGAACGAGCGGGAACTCCGGATCCGGCTGCTCGAATGGCGGCCGGAACTCGACCGGCTGGAACAAGCCTTTGCCGCGAATGACCCCATCGCGATGCAGAAACTCGGTGCTCGGCTCCGAAGGACCCGTCACCGGCCACTGCAGACCACCTTCGCGCTCGATGCGCTGGTGCGATATACCCGCGAACCTGGGCGTCAAGCGGGCGATCTCATCGTAGATCTCAGAAGGACTGCCGTAGGCGGGTTGTTCGTAGCCGGCCTTCTCCATCAGGGCCAGCAGGATCTGCCAGTCCGGCCGCGCCTCGCCCGGCGCCGGAACCGCAGGACGGACTCTCTGCACCCGGCGGTCGGAGTTGGTGAATACGCCCTCCTTCTCGGCGAAACAGGCGGCCGGCAAAACGACGTCCGCGTAGCGGCAGCTCTCGTTGAAGAAGATGTCCTGGACAACGAGAAAGTCAATGTGGTTGAGCGCCTCTTCGACCCGCGTAACGTTGGGTTCCGAGATCACGATGTCCTCGCCCATCAGGAACATGCCGCGCAGCTCGCCGGCAACCATCGCCTTCATCATCTGGTTCAGGTTGAGACCCGTGGTCTCACTCTGCGGTGCGCCCCAAGCCTCGGCGAACTTGGCGCGCACGGCGGGATCGTCGGCCGCTTGGTAACCAGGATAGAAGACCGGTGTGGCGCCCGCGTCGTTGGCCCCCTGCACATTGTTCTGCCCGCGCAATGGGTTCATGCCCGCCGAACGCTTGCCGAGATGGCCAGTCATCAGCACCAGGTTGGATAGCGCGTAGACGTTGTCGGTACCGGTAGTGTGTTCGGTGATGCCAAGGGTGTAGTAGATGCCGGCTTTGGGCGTCGTGGCGTAGGCCCGCGCCACTTCGCGGATGTGCTCGCTTGGCACCCCGGTGACCTTCTCGGCTTCTTCGGGTGAGTACTTCGAAACCATGTCTGCCGTGGCAGCGAAGTTCTCGGTGTTCGCCTCGATCCAGGCGCGGTCTTCGAGCCCCTCGTCGAGGATGGTGTGCGCCATGGCGTTGAGCAGCCAGACATCGGTGCCGGGCTCGAGCTGTAGGTGCCAGTCTGCGATCTCGGTCAGCCAGATCGCCCGCGGGTCAGCAACCGCCAGGCGTGCCCCGCGCCGCACCGCACGCTTCATCTCCATGGCGATCACCGGATGGGCCTCTGTAGTGTTCGAACCGATGACGAACAGAAAATCCGCGTCGCGAATCTCGGGGATCGAGTTGGTCATTGCGCCGGCTCCGAACGTGGTCACCAGACCGGCGACCGTTGGAGCGTGTCACGTCGCAGCGCATTGATGGACGTTGTGGGTGCTAAACACCGCCCGCGCCATCTTCTGCACCAGGTAGTTCTCTTCGACCGTGCAACGACTCGAACTGATGAAGGCGAGCGCGTCACTTCCATGCTCAGCTTCGACCGCCCGCAAACCGCTGGCAGCGCGCTCGAGGGCCTCGTCCCAGGTTTCCGGCACCAGTTGACCGCTGGCATCGCGAACCAGCGGAGTGGTCAAACGATCGGGATGGTGAATGAAGTCGTTGGCAAAGCGCCCCTTGACACACAGGTTGCCGTCGTTGACGGTCGTGCCGGGTTCCGGCGCCGTGACGTAGGCGACGCGCTCGCGTTCCCGATCGACATGAAGGTCGAGTTGGCAGCCAACGCCACAGAAGTTGCAGGTCGTGCGCACAACGTCGAGCTCTCGGTGCGCCTTGCCGGTCGCTTCGTGGTAGCGCATCGCCGTTTTATCGACCATTGCACCGGTGGGACACACCGCAATGCACCCGCCGCACATCTCGCAGGTGGTCTCTTCGAGGGACAGGCGGTCGGCCGTCGAGACTGTCGTCATCGCGCCGCGTCCGGCCATCGTGATGGCCGAGACCCCTTCGATCTCATCGCAGTAGCGAGTACACAGTGAACAGCCGATGCAGCGCTCGGCGCGGAACCCGACGTAGGGGTTCTCATCATGCGGGCGATCCTGGCGCGGCGTCACCACCTCGGGCCATCGCGTTGTGTTCTCGTCCGCAGTGCCGTAGCGCAGGTTGTGGGCCATGAGCCGCGACGGGGCGACGTCCTCGGCGACCGCGCGATCGCCCTGGATCTTCTGGCCGCCGCTATCGGCCGTGTGAAGCGCCAGGATGAACCTCCGGTTGCGCTCTGTGCGTTCGGTTTGTGTTCGTACCTGCATGCCGTCGGTGGCCAAAAGAGCACAGGCCGGTTGCATCAGGCGGCTGCCCTCGACTTCGACCAGGCACAGGCGGCACGCACCGGCAGGATCGAGACGCTCGTCCCAGCAGAGGGTGGGGATCTCGCGACCGACTCGCCGCGCGACTTCGAGGACCGTTTCGCCAGGAGAGAACCCGACGTCCTGGCCGTCGAGCTGGAGCTTTGGTTGCTGACTCATGCTGGGGTTCCTCCGAGAACCTACGGGCGCGGTTGGAAGTCTTCTCCGAAGTAGTGCATGGCGCTCTCGAGCGGTAGCGGAGCAGCCTGGCCGAGGCCACAGATGCTGGCTTCTTTCATTCCCCAGGCGACCTCTTCGAGGTGCGCCAGGGCCTCTGGATCACGCGTTTCGACAAAACGATCAAGCGCCTGGCGCACCATCTGCGTGCCGATCCGGCAAGGCGCACACTGGCCACACGACTCGTCTTCGAAGAAGCCCGCCTGGATGCGGGCCGCTTCGGCCATGTCAACTGTCTCGTTGAGCAGCACGATCCCGGCGGAGCCGAGCATGCTCCCGGCTTCTTGCAGCGAACGGAAATCGAGGGGTACATCGATGCGATCGGCGGGCAAAAAGCCACTCGAGGCACCGCCGGGAGAAAACGCCTTGAGCGTGCCAACGACGCCGCCGGCGCCTTCGAGCAGCTCGCTCAAGGTGGTGCCCATCGGCGCCTCGTAGACCCCGGGCCGCTCGACGTGACCCGACAAGCAGTAGAGCTTCGAGCCCGCTTCGGTTGCGCCGGTGCTTTTAAACCACGCCCCGCCCTTCCGCACGATCGCCGGTAGGCAGGCGATCGTCTCGACGTTCTGGATCAACGTAGGCTTCTGGCGAAAACCCTTCTCGCCCGGATAGGGCGGCTTCATCCGCGGCAGGCCGCGCTTGCCCTCGAGCGCTTCGAGAAGGGCGGTCTCTTCGCCGCAAATGTAGGCTCCGTGGCCGTCGACGAAGTGCCAACGGAGCTCCTCTTCGACCCAACCGCGGGTGCGTGCCAGAGACACCGCGCGTTCGAGCGCCGCCTTGACCATCCCGAACTCTCCGCGCACGTAGCAGTAGATGTCACCGGCACCGAGAGTGTGAGCCGCAATCGCCAGGCCCTCGACCACCAGGTGAGGACGCCGCAGAATGACCTCGCGATCTTTGAAGGTTCCAGGTTCTCCTTCGTCGGCGTTCAGGACGACGTAGCGCTCGCGCTCTGTCTGGCGGGCGATCGCCCGCCACTTGATGTGTGCAGGAAAGCCCGCGCCGCCACGACCGGTGAGCTCGGAAGTCTCGAGTTCATCGAGGAGCCACTCCGGCGGTTTCTGGCGCACCTTCTCGAGCGCCGCGTAGTCATCGAACTCGGCTGCGAGGAGATCGATCGCGTGGGAGGAGCTAGACGGTGAGAAAGCAGTCGCCGGAAGGGTCTCCGGGGAGGCTGCGTCCCACACCGCCGGCGCGAAGTCGCAGCGCCCGAGACACGACGCGGGCAGAGCAGTGGCACCGGAAGCCGTGAGTTTCGCGAGGTGGTCCTGGCTGCCGGCCAGGCGGCATGACAGGCCCTGGCAAACCCGGGCACCGGCATCGGGCTCGGCGAGGAGATGGTAGAAGGTCGCCACGCCGTAGATATCTGCCGCTGGTACACCCGTCTCGTGATGCACCCGGTCAACCGTTCCGGGACGAAGGCCCCCATGAGCCTCGAGGCAGAGGGGGACCGTTTCTCTCTGTGCCTTCTTCGATTCCATTGCGTCTTCGGTCCTAGGAGGTCGAGCCTACTGCACAGACCCCGGAGAAGGGCCTTGGATGACGAACCGTAGCCTCTGCCCACCGAACCGATAACCTTTGCTGTCGCCGCAGTCTCGGCTCTGGCTCAGCACCCCTTTCATCAGCATCGAGTCTCCTTCGCCAGCCTCTTAGAATCCTCATGACAGTCGTCCATGCGTCACCGGGCCGCGCACGGCCTTTTGCAACCCGCCTCGCGATCGCCCATTCTTCGATCACACTCTTTCTTCGATCACTCTTTCGACGTGCCTCTTGCTGGCTTCTGCAGCTCCGGCACAAGAAGACCCGACGCAGCTTGCGGAGGCAGCCAGCTTCGCCACCCTGCTCGAGACTCTGCGCTCTGAGCCATTGCGGGTCGAGCAAGCCGTTTCCGCCGACGATCTCCGACTGGCAGCCGGCTCGGCGGTCTTCGAGGTCGACCATGGGGTGCTCTTCCCCGCTCCAGCAATCGCGGAGCGTCCAACCGAGTTCGTCTTTCTCGGCAAGGCGACCCTGGTCGTCGAACCGCCAGACGCCATCGAGGCTCACCAACTCGCAGTCTTCACCGGTTCCCGACGGCTCGAACGAAGAATCGAAAGCGCGGTTCTGGCGATCACACTCGACCAGGCCGTCGACGCGATCCTCAGACGCCCGACTGCCGCACCGAGCCCGCGCCAGCAGGAAACCGCGCGGCGCTGGCTGGCCCAGTGGCGCGACTCCACCGAACGCCGCACCCTCCAGGTCGATACGGCACTGATCGCCGACCAACTCGGCGACGCCACCATCGAGGGCTTCTTCGCCGGCTGGTTCGAAGACGACGCCGACCGCTTCCTCTACCGAGTGGATCCTCGTGATCACGAGCAGGTCCAGCTCGGGCGCTTCGTGCCTCTAGAGCTCACCGAGCGTGAAGAGCGGCAGATCAGCCGCATGATCCGCCGCGGCCAGCGTCGCGGTCGCTGGATGGACGCTGAGGTCGACCGCCTCGGTGAGTTCGACGTCTGGATGGCGCACTCCCTACGGCGCAACGAACAGCCCGTTCCGGGCGCCGCCGCCTTCGAAGCCAGGCACTACCGTTTCGAGGTCACCATCGAGAGCAAGACCGAGCTCAGTGCGAGCGGCGCGATCGAGATCGAGGCCCTCCCCAACGCCGGGCGCTTTGTCACCATCCATCTCGACTCCGACCTGCGCATTCAGTCGCTGCGCCACCGTGGCCGAGACATCGCCTTTTACCAGGAACTCGCCACCACGACGGCCATTCTTCCGGCGCCGCCGGCAGCCGGCGAACGACTGGTGCTGGAGGTCGAGTGGGCGGGCAAGGCCTTCGAGAAGTCCGAGGCCGGCGGCGATCGCTCGTACCTTCTCAGTTCGACGATCGCCTGGCATCCACATGTCGGCAGACGAGACCTGGCGACCTACGACGTCACCTACATCTACCCGCGACGCTGGCAGCTGGTGGCCGCTGGAACTCTCGTCGATCACGGCAGCCGCGGCCGGGCTGACTTCCAGCAACGCCGTATCGATCGCCCGACGCACGGGGTCAGCTTCCAGTTCGACCGCTTCTTGACCTTCGAACGGCGCGTCGGGCACATCGACGTCACCCTGGCCATCGACTCTTTCAGCCGGGGCATTCTCCAAGGGGAGACCTTGCTCGACTGGATCGAGGGCGCGATCGTCTTTCTCGAGGCGACCTGGGGCGAACTTGCGACCGACCACCTCGAGATCGTCACCGCGCCGCAGTTCTTCTCGCAGGCTCTCGACAGCTACGTGACCCTATCGACGTTCATGATCATGGACGACCGCAGCTTGGCGCTCGAAGGCTTCGAGGACCCGCAGTCGGTCGTAGCCCATGAGCTCGCTCACCTGTGGTGGGGCCACTCGATCGCCTGGGACGGCTATCGCGACCAGTGGTTGAGCGAAGCGCTGGCCGAGTATTCGGCCAATCTCTATCTGCGTCGCGAGCATCCCGAGCGCCTAGGCATCTGGAGCCGACCCGGCGACCACTGGGTCGCGGCATCCCGCGACACTATCGACAACGGCATGCGGGTCGAAGAGCTCGGCCCAGTGGTGATTGGAAACCGTCTCGGCGGAAGCTTCTCAGAAGACGCATACCAGACGATCGTCTACACCCGCGGAGCCCTGGTCATGGACCACCTGTCGCGCCTGATCGGCGAGGACGGTTTCACCCGGACCCTCCGCTTCATCAGCACAGAGTCAGGCCTCCTGGAACTGTCGACTGCCGCCTTCATCGACATCCTCGAGCGTGCCACTGGGCTCGATCTGGCCGCTTTCGCCGAGTCGATGGTCTACGGAACGCACACTCCCCGGGTCGATTACCGTTGGCGGAAGGAACAGCGCGACGACGGTTGGCACCTGGTTGGCGAGCACTGGCTCACCGAAAGCCTGCGGCAGAAAGTCGCCGTCGTTCCGCTGCCCGGCAGGCAAGGGGTGTTTGATGTCCGGTCTGTGCTGGTTGCTGATTCGGCGCCGCCCGACGGTCTCGAAATCGCTCTGCCGATGGAAATCGGTGTGTTCAATCCCCAGCTGACGGGCGGCAAAAAGAGAAAACGCCTTGCCCGTCGCGATAGGCAGAGTGACGGGCCCGCGTTAGCCAACCACTTGCACCGCGGCGTGATGAGGGTCAAGAAAGAACCCACCACTTTCGACATCAGGCTTTCGAATGAGCCGCTGTCTTTTGAGCTCAACCCTCGTGACGCCGGCCTGGCACACACCTACGATCTCAACGACCAGAGCCGTAGGGGACACCTCTGGGCCTACCGAAGGGCCGAGGCGGCCGGCGATCATGAAGCGGCGCGAGAACGCCTTCGCGCCCTGGCAACCACCGGGGTCGAGAACCGCGAACACCTGCAGGACTTCTTCGTCGTCCACGCTGCTCTTCTCGAGGCTCAGTTCGACATGAATCTCGGTCACCTCGACGCGGCAGCTCAAAAGATCGCCGCGGCGGAGCGCGGTTACAAGAAGCTCGAGCGCAACGAGCGCGATGCCTTCGCAGAACGCATGCTGGTGGCCCGGGCACGCTTGAGGTTGCTCGAGGGCAAGTGGAAGCAGACCCTAGAACTGCTGCGCGAGTTCGTCGTCGATGACGAGCTCTGGGAATCGCCGATGGCGCCACTCCTCCTGGCGGAGGCGGCGCGGCGCTCCGGAGACTCTTCGGTTTTTCGTCAGGCCATTGGGCAAGTCGAGGATCGCCATGGCGACACCCTCGATCTGTGGCGCCTCGTGAGCGAAGAGGCTCCCTGAACCGGCTACCGGCCAGAACCTTTCCCCCCCACGCCAAAGAGCCGTCGCCCGGCCTCAGTGAAGCTGGAACGACGGCTCGCATGGCGGAGCAGGAACCGCTAGACGTGCGGACCGCCGGTCGAACGACCGGTCGCCGCTACTTCGATGCGCTCGAGGTAGCGCTTGGCGATGTCGCGACCACCGATCCCGAAGGAGATCGCACCGGCCACCGCCACCGCGCCCAGGGTCAGCCCGAACGCGAGGTTGATGATGTCTTCCGCGACGTCGATCTGACGAAGCGCCATGGCACCGGCGAGAATGATGATCGCCGCGCGCGCCACCGTCGACAGAAGGCTCGCCTGGGTGAGGCCACTGGCCTTGATGGTGCGAGCTGCCAGATCAGCCAGGTAGAGGCCGACTCCGAAGACCACCACACCAAGTGCGACCTTGCCCAGAAAGACCGTCAACGACGCAACCAAGGCCGCCAGAGTGCCGAACTCGAGCAGCTCGAGCGCCTCGATGGTGGCAAACAAGAGCACCGCGATCATCACCAGAGTGCCGACCAGAGCCGACGGCGTGCGCGCCTCGGAGGAAGCGTTGGCACCGAAACCAACCCGCTCGAGCAGGCGGTCGAAACCAATCGCGGTGAGCAGCTGCGTGACCAGACCCGAGACCAGCTTGGCAACGACCCAGGCAAGCAGGAGCAGCACACCAGCCGCGAAGATGCGTGGGATGGCCTCGAACACGGTCTGCAGCATCTCGCTGGCCGGGCCACTGACAGCCTCGAGCTTCAGCGCGTTGAGGCCGGCGATCAAGACCGGGATCAGAATCAACACGTAGACCGTAATGCCGACGATCGACGAAACGCTCTGGCTGCCGAGCGCCTTCTCCATCCCCACCCGCTGACCGAGCTGGTCAGCGCCCGAAGCCATCAGGAGGTTGGTGACAATGCGGCGCACGACGCGGGCGATGAACCAACCGATCGCAACGATGACCGCCGCAGCCATCAAGTGCGGCAGGAAGTCCATGAGCTTGCCGACCAGATCGTTGACCGGCTCGAGCAAGCCGCGTAGCTCGAGGGTGCCGAGAATCGCCGGCAGGAAGAGCAGCCAGATCAGCCAGTAGGCAGTGTCGGACAGGGTGCGCGACAGCGGCTGCGGGCCACCACCCTCTTCGATCGCGTCGGAGTCGTCGTTGGTCGCGTCGCCGATGCGCTCGTCGAAGCGCGATGCCTCGAGGGCGCCACGGACCGCGAACCGCACACCGGTCGCGACGGCCCAGGCGATCAGTGCGAGAAGACCAGCAGCGAGAATCTGTGGCAAGAAGCTGAAGATCTGATCGAGGAAACCGCGGAACGGCCCCGAGACAGCCGACAACTCGAGGACCTCGAAGAAGCCCACCAGGACGACCATCATCATCACCCAGAAGACCACCCGGCCGAAGAGCCTCTCGGCGTCGGGCGCCCGGTCCTTGCCACCCAGGGCGGCGGCGAGCTTGTTGTCGAGCGTGGTGTGCGAAAGGGCCTTACGCGCCAGAGCGGCAACCAGGAGGGCGACCAGCCAGCCACCGATCAGGACGGCGACCGCCATCAAGAGCTGCGGCGCCTGGGTCTCGAGCGTTGCCCGGATCCCATCGATAAATTCGTTCATGAGAGCTTTCTCCTCACAGCCAAGCCGGTGCCCCTCCTCGGGCCTCGGACTTCGCTCGGATTCAGTGAAGTTTCAGACAGCCTCCATGCACCAGCACCGACAACGAGCAGAACTCCTGAGGTCGGGCGGCATGTGGCCAGGCGAAGAAACGGGTTTGTGACTATGGGGCTAATATAACTCTGACCAGCATCCGACCCGAAAGTCACACTTCCCGTCGAGAAACGTTCGAAGGGCAGGAAGAAGCTTCGAAGAGCAGGACAGTGTGTCCCTGTCGAAGAGGGGTCGGCCTTACGATCGACCCGAAATGGAGATCCGACCCTCGGCAATACAGATAGAGCGATACGCGGAGCCGACGGCCCACCGCACCCGGCTGGCTGACCCGCCGTTCTCGACCCCGTCTGCCCGAACCTCATCGCTGGAGTCCGTACGACCATCAGGAAGAAGACATGACCGCCAGGAAAAAGCAGCAATCGAAGCCGAAGAGAACCTCCCGCCGTGCGGGCCGAGACCGCGGGTCGAGCCTCAAATCAGAACGCATCATTCTCGGAGCCCGGAGCTCCGGGCAAGACGACGGCCGGCTGACCCAGAAGGCCATCAGAGCGGGTCTTCGGGTCCTCGGCGGCTGGAAGCACAAGGTCAAAGCGAAGCAGATCGAGCGTCTCTATGTCTTTCCGAGCTTCGTCGCCGCAGTGCGCTTCGTCGCCTACGTCGCCGAGCTCGCCGAAGCCGCCGATCACCATCCCGATATCGACATTCGCTACAACAAGGTACGACTTGCCTTGTCGACTCATTCCGCTCGAGGCATCACGGCGAAAGACCTCGACCTCGCGCGTCAAATCGACAACCGGTGAGCCCAGAAAACGCCCACCACTCACTTCGGAGATTGATGATGACCCGGAATCCCTCGAGAAAGTTCCTGCTCACTGGTGCTCTACTCACAACAGCTCTTCTCACGGTCGCGCTGTTTGCCTCCTTGTCTTCGCCGCTCCTCGCCGAGGGTCCTGGCGCTTACGAGCTGCGGGTCTACCACGCGGCTCCCGGCAAGATCGATGCGCTCCACGCGCGCTTTAGAAACCACACCATCGAACTGTTCGAAAAGCACGGCATGAAGGTCGTGGGCTTCTGGGTGCCTACCAACAAAGAGGGAACCGAAGGAGACGGCAGTGACCGCCTTCTCTACATCCTCGGCTACGACGACCACGCCACGCGCGATACCGCCTGGAAGGCTTTCGTCAACGATCCGGAGTGGAAGAAGGTCTACGCCGAGTCGACGGCCGACGGCCGCCTGGTCGAGAAGGTCGAATCGACCATGATGTCGCCGACCGACTACTGGTCACCCTGAACTGGAGCTCGGCTGAACCTTTCTGGATGGGGCCCCACCACCAAGGACAGGCAACCGAGGTCAGACGATCGAGCTGCCAATCGAGAGGTCGTTCTCGCGCGCGAACCGTGCGGCAGCGATGGTGTCGCCGTTCTTGAGCCGCAGGCGCTGAATGCCAAAGACCGTGTTGTTGTTGCACAAAACCGCCAGCCGACCGGAACGCAGTCCGAGGTAGGTGCCGGTGTCGCCGTAGGTGGGCTTGAGCCACTCGACCGGTGCGCCCTGGACGATCTCTACCCGGCTCGCCTGAATGAAGACCTCGAGCCCCTGATCGGGAAGGTATGCGCGCAGCCGGTTGTAGACGTCCTTCGACTCCAACCACCAGGGTGGCTTGCGATGCCGTCTGGTGATTCCGGGGCTCTTTGAAGCGCGGCGCTCGTCCTGGCGCTTGGGAGCGATCTTCTTTCCTTTGCCCGCCAGCCGATCGACCGTTTCGACCACCAGCTGGGCGCCGAGTTCGAACATGCGAGGCGCCAGCTCACCATAGGTCTCGTCGGGTTCGATGTCGACTTGCTCCTGGAGCAAGATGGGACCACCCCAGTCTTCGTCTTCCAATTGGAAAGTCGTCACACCGGTTGAACGTTCGCCTTCGGCGAGCACCGAACGAATCGGCTCGCCGCCCCGGTAGCGCGGCAGGTAGGACGGATGGAGGCCGACACAACCGAGCCGCGGTACGTCGAGAATCTCCGTTGGGAGGGGCTCATCCCAATTTGCGGTCAGAACCAGGTCCGGTGGATCGGCGATCAGTTCCTTCACCCACTGGCGGCGATCTTCCTCCTCCGGGTATTTGACCGGAACATCGTTGCGCTTCGCCCAGCGCGCAACCGGCGACGTGCGGGTGCGCTTGCCGGTCTCGGGATCGAGCAGGCGACGGGTGAACACCTGGCTCGGCGTGTAGCCGGCCTCGACCAGAGCGTTGAGCGCCGCGAGTGCAAAGCGCTGCTCGCCGAAGAAGGCGAGGCGCCCGAGGTCACCCTTCTTTTCTGCCTTACCTGCCACGTCTTCCCCCTCTAATGCCGGCAGAGGGTATCAGTCCGCCCGTTCGGGTCGCGCAAGCAGCTGTCGGCGCCCTCCTCCCTTCTAGGTGGCCACGCACAATTCTTCGCCGCTTCTCACGCCAGACGAGGCCCGCACCCCGAGAGACGGAACCTCTTCGCTAACAACTCCATCGCGGAGACTCGAAATCGCGTTGCCAGTGAGGCAGATCTTTGACTCCAACTTCGGCTACTAGATGGATCAGGAACGCCCACAGTGCACACTCGCAGCCATCCTCGGAATCACCGACCCTCCGGCCAAGGCCGTATCTGCCGTTAAAATGGCCTACCAGGTTACCTTCTGCCAGGACACCGTATTCGAATGACGGAGTCTTCTGCTCAGCTTCTGAACAGAAGAGTCCGTCATGCCCGCTCGAAGCTACCGGTTCTCAAGGTAGGCGCACCTACGCGCCTCGACCGATCAGCCCCTTGACGATCGCCCTTCGTGCAGCGCATAGGGGACAACCGCACGGCTCCGGCAAGACGCAGCCGCCTGATACAACCCTACGCGCTCTGCTAGCGGAGACAGCGGCTGCGCCATTTCTGCAGGAGGAGACCACTGCTGCCAGAACAGTTCAGTACAGTCCTCGCGGGCGCAGCCGTAGTCCGTTGGCTCAGCCGGCCAGACGACAGTGTCGTAGACCTTCGGTCACCACCGGTTGTAACTTGGACACTTTCACCGGTTTGGATTGGACACTCGTAGAAGTGTCCGACAGATCGTCGTCGTAGACGCTGTGCGTAAGTGTGTGAAGGGCCGACGGGCGAGAGCCCGAGGCGCTTTCCAAGGGCTGAGGGAATCTCGGTGACCCGAGTGGCTCAGTCATCGAGAGCTCGGGCTTGTGCCCGGAGATCTCGACACCCACGGAAAGGAGGCCGAAACCGACTGACGAAAGTGTCCAATCCTCGTCGGTGTTTCTGTCCAAAATGAAATCGGTGTTGACAACGTCGTTCCCTGAGCGTCCACCGTGGACGTGACAAAGACCACGCTGACTCCGATCACGAGCAGGGTTCTGGTGACATACCCCCTCAAACGACGATAGGGCCGCGGGCTCATCGGTCCAGCCCCCGCAACGCGTTGTCCAAGGCATCGCGGAAACCAGTGTCGATCCTATTCATCAGTTCGAAATCGGGTCCGCCGGTGGTGAACACGATCGTGCCAGCGCATTCGTCTTCGACCGAGGCCTCGATGAGAGAGGTGTCAAACCCCGAGTTACGGAGATCGCGAAGAAACTCGCCGTAGATTCGACCGAGAGAACCCGCTTTCAAAGCGGCGTGTTCGCGCTGTACCTCGACCACCTCGGCACCCGAGATTTCATCGGCCTTGAAAGCCTCTGTTGCGGCACGTACCTCCGTTGGGGTCTCCTCTTGCCGCAGGATCTGCATCTCCGTAAGGAATGCGAAGAACCTTCGCTCTTCGGGCTCTCCTTCCTCCAGGCCGATCAGGTCGAGCATCCGTCCGAGGCTGACTCCGCCGGCCTGATAGCAGAACCTCGCAATCTGCGTGAAGTTATCGAGACACATCGAGAGCGGTAGCTCCTCAGGAGCGTACTCATATGTGTGGGCGGCATCTATTTCGGGCCGAGATTCACGTGCTCTTTGCTCCTGCGCGGCGGCTGTTGACGCCAAAGCAAGTAGCGACACTCCGATCGTGGCAACAGACGAAATCCTCACACGGGACTCGTTTCACAGCGTTTTCCTGAGGGGCTCCGGGCTGTTGTCTGACACGGGGAGCGTGAACCGCCCGGAACTTTCCTGTACCGCAGTCTAAACGATCTGTCAACTCTCTTCGAGACTGTTACAACCCTGCGCGTTGGTGAACCTCCCGAGTGCTACGCCCGTGTGCCTTCCACGACCCGACCGGCAGCAGCCCTGGAACCAAGCCGCCTTTCTAGAAGGTTGGGCTCTCGGCCACCAACGTCAAGGCTTCTTCGCTGCCGCACCGTCGGTATCTCGGGGGCCGCCACTCCTGGCCCTTGAGCCTCCGCCTCACCCGATCGATGATCCCAGGGCGTCTACCAGGCGAAGACTTGTTGTCGGCCGCCCTCGGGAGGAAGCGAAGCGCTCGTGCCTGTTGAGGAAGCGCTGAGCCGCAGCGTTGGTCGCTCGACTCATGAGAGGTAGCCGAGGACGCGTGTAGGGTAGGCAGAAGCAGGACGCCAACCGATCGAACCAGAGGAGCCCGCATGACCGAGCTCGCCCCGGGGATCCCTGGGCATGCCATGGAGACCATTGACAATCGCGGGCTCGAGCAACGGGTTGTCTGCCTGGGAAGCGGCCCTCTGGTGCTCCTCCTGCACGGCTGGCCCGAATCCTGGTACTCGTGGCGGCACCAGATTCCCACCCTCGCCGCCGCCGGCTACCGGGTGGTTGCACCCGATATGCGCGGCTACGGTGGAACCGCGGCACCGGCCGAAGTCACCGACTACGACATTCTGCACCTCAAACAAGACATCGACGGTCTGATCGATCGTTACGACGAAGGCGACGCGAAGGGGGCCTACGTCATCGGCCATGACTGGGGGTCGATCGTCGCCTGGCAGTACGCCTTGATGACCCCCGAACGCTGTCGCGGCCTCGCAACGCTCTCGGTGCCCTGGGCCGGCCGCGGGCCGATGTCGTTGGTCGATCTCCTCGAGCGCACCTGGGGGGAGAACTTCTTCTACATTCTGTACTTCCAGGAACCCGGCGTCGCCGAGGCCGAATTCGACGCCGATCCCGAGGCGATTCTCAAGCGCCTCTACGTTGCCCCAGGGGTCCGGGTCGGCGAGCCTGAGGTCACCGACCCGAAGCGTGCGGCCGGCGGCTGGATTCCACGACTCGGGGAACCGCTCGAAGAGCAGGCCTGGCTCAAAGCCTCTGACCTCGCCTACTACACCGCCGAGTTCACCCGCGCCGGCTTTCGTGGCGGCATCAACTACTACCGCAACTTCCGGCGCAACTGGGAGCTCATCGAGCCCTGGGCGGAGGAGAAGATCAGGCCCGCGACGCTCTTCCTCGCCGGGTCCCACGATCAGGTCTTGATGGGGCGCGACCGCGACGGGCTCTTCGAGTTGATGGGGCCAGTCGTCCTGGACCTGCGCGATGTCACGCTCTTGCCGGGGGCCGGCCACTGGATTCAACAAGAGCGGCCCCGCGAAGTCAGCCAGCACCTGATCGCGTTTCTCGACGCGCTCGAGAAGTCGCGCTCGGCGTGATTCAAACCGCATCTTCACCTCCGACCCGTGGCGGCCTCGACGCCTGGGTCGACGAGAAGTTTCAGCCGCTCGCCGAGGGGCTCTCTGACGTCGTCTTCTTCGAAGTCACCCTTCTCGGCCAGCCGGTTCAAGTCGTGGTTCTGTGGCTGATCGTCGCAGCACTTTGGTTCACGATCTCTTTTCGCTTCATCAACCTTCGCGGCTTCGCCGAAGGTGTGCGCCTGGTGACTGGGCGTGGCACCCGCATCCCGGGCGAGGACAAGGCTCTTGTCCAGCCGGGCCAGGTCAGCCACTTCCAGGCCCTGGCGACTGCGGTCTCGGGAACTGTCGGGGTCGGCAACATCGCCCATGTCGCGATCGCGGTCTCGGTGGGCGGTCCGGGCGCGATCTTCTGGATGGTGATGGCCGGCTTCCTGGGCATGTCGTCGAAGTTCGTCGAATGCACCCTGGGCGTTGTGTACCGGGTCGAAGATGACGACGGCCAGGTGCTCGGCGGCCCGATGTTCTATCTCAGCCGCGGTCTCAGAGAGCGCGGCTTGCCACGACTCGGCAGTTCGTTGGCCATGTACTACGCCTTCTGCGTGATGATCGGAAGCCTCGGGATCGGCTGCATGTTCCAGGCGAACCAGGCCTACGCCCAGTTCAACGACATCACCGGTGGTGCCGAAGGACCGCTCGCGGAGCGCGGCTGGCTCTTCGGCGTGGTTCTGGCTCTCATTGTGGCGGTAGTGATTGTCGGCGGAATCCAGAGCATCGCTCGCGTGACCTCGAAGCTGGTGCCAGGGATGGCGTTGACCTATCTCTTGTGCGCCTGGTTCGTCATTGCCTCAGACATCGAGCGGGTCCCGGCAGCGTTGGCCGCGATCGTCGCCGGTGCCTTCGAACCCGAGGGTTTCGCGGGCGGCATGTTGGGCGTCATGACTCTGGGCTTTCTGCGCGCGGCGTTCTCCAACGAGGCCGGCATTGGCTCAGCTTCCATCGCCCACGCCGCCGTGCGCACCCGCGAGCCGGTCACCGAAGGGTTCGTCGCCATTCTCGAACCGTTCATCGATACGGTGGTGGTGTGCGCGACCACCGGCATGGTGATCGTTGTCTCAGGTGTCAAACGACCGGGGGTCTCCGGTGTCGAGCTGACCTCAGATGCCTTCGCCCAGGTGGTTCCCTGGTTCCCGGTGGTGCTGGCTCTGGTGGTCGCCCTGTTTGCCTTCTCGACGATCATTTCGTGGTCGTACTACGGGCTTGCCGGCTGGCTCTACATTCTCGGCCGTGGCCGTCGCACCGACGACGCCGGCAACGTAACGACCGAGGGGCCGCGCCCGCGGGGCCTGGCCGCGCAGTCCTTCAACCTGCTGTTTTGTGTCTTCGTCGCACTCGGTTGCATGACCTCGCTCGACAACCTGCTCGACTTCTCAGACGCCATGGTATTCGCCATGGCCTTCGCCAATGTGCTAGGGCTCTACCTTCTGGCGCCGGTGGTGCGCGCCGAGTTGGCGGACTACTGGGCGAAGCGCGGCTAGGCCTGGGCGCGCACCCGAATGTGGTCGCCGGCTTCGGAGAGATCAGGGATTCCCAACTGACCCTCACTCGCGGCCACCACCGTGGCGACGGTAGCGTCACCGGTGACGTTGGTGACCGTGCGCAGCATGTCGAGAATGCGGTCGACGCCGAGGATGAGGGCGATGCCGGCGCTGGGCACGCCGATCGACTGCAGGATGATGACCAACATGATGATGCCGGCTCCCGGCACGGCCGCCGTCCCGATCGAGGCCAGCACCGCAGTGAGAACGATCGTCAACTGGCCGGCGAGACCGATGTCCATCCCCATCGCCTGGGCGATGAACACCGCTGCGACCGCCTGGTAGAGAGCGGTACCGTCCATGTTGATGGTCGCACCCAGAGGCAGCACGAACGACGAGACCTCCTCCGAAACGCCGAGTTTCTCTTCGCAGCGTTCCATGGTCACCGGCAGGGTCGCGCCGCTCGAACTGGTCGAGAACGCCACCAGCTGCGCCGGCGCCATGCCCGCCAGGAAAGTCTTCATCTTCATCGGCGTCAGGAACTTGAGCAGCAGGCCATAAGTGAACGCGGTGTGCACGAACAGCCCGAGCACCACCGCCAGACAGTAGAAACCGAGAGCGGCCAGGAGGTCGAGGATCTGCCCCAGGTCGTCGCCAGCGAGACCCGTAATGGTACGCGCAATGAGCGCAAAAACACCCAGCGGAGCCATCAGCATGATCAGGTCGACCAGGCGAATCACTACCTCGTTCGCCGACTCGAGAAGATCGAGCAACGGTTTGGCGCGCTCCGGTGCGAGCTGGATCAGACCGATCCCCACGAACAGCGACACGAACACCACCTGCAGCATGTTGCGGTTGCTTGACGCCGAGGCAAAGAAGTTCGACGGCACGATGTCGACCAGGATCTGGAGCGGGCCACGCTCTGCCGCATCGCTCGCTGCCGCTTCGCGCATGCTGACGTCGCCGGCAAACTGTTCCTGGAGCTGGTTCTGGGCCTCGGCGGGGACACGGTGACCGGGCTGCATGAGGTTGACGATCAGAAGACCAAGGGTGACCGCAACGGCGGTCGTGCCGATGTAGATCGCGATCGTCTTGCCACCGATGCGAGACAGCTTGCGAAGATCGGAAAGCGACGCGACGCCGCCGATCAGCGACACGATCACCAGTGGTACTGCAATCAGTTGCAGAGCGTTGATGAAGATCGTACCGAAGGGTGAGATCCAGTCGGCGGTGAAGCCACCCCATCCCTGGGCAGCCGCGACCAGGCCATAGATGAGGCCAAGGATCATGCCGACGATGATCTGCCAGTGCAGCTTGCGGTACCAGGCCATCAGGGGGCGCCCTTCGAAGAAACGGGTGTCGTAGTGGGATCCACCGCAACCTACCAAAGCCAGCTATCCTAAAAGCCTCTACCAACCAGAAGGAACCGACCGCATGCCGCCAGTGATCTCGGACGAAGCCCTGGACGTACTCTTCCGCGACGCCCGCAGCCAGAATGGCTGGCGCCCGAAAGATATCGACGATGGTGTCCTCGATGAGCTCCACAACATCATGAAATGGGGGCCAACGAGCGCCAACGGCTGGCCCATGCGAACCGTTTTCGTACGCTCACCCGAGGCGAAGGCAAAGCTTGCGGCGACCGCTATGGAAGGCAACCAGAAGAAGATTCTGGCGGCTCCGGTGACCGCGATTCTGGCTAATGACTTCGCCTTCTTCGAGCGCATGGACACCCTCTTCCCACACAATCCGGGGATGGCTGAGATGTTTGCCGGCAACGCGGAGCTTGCGGAGATCACCGCGCTGCGCAACGGAACGCTGCAGGCCGCCTACTTCATGATCGCCGCACGCGCTCTCGGGCTCGATTGCGGTCCGATGTCAGGGTTCGACAACGCCGCCTGCGACCAGGCGTTCTTCAGCGAAACACCAGAGGTGCGCTCGAACTTCATCTGCAGCCTCGGCTACGGCGACCCGGCGGCTCTGTTTCCCCGACTGCCGCGGCCAGAGTTCGACGACGTCTGCCGCACCGAGTAAGGCGGCGACTGCCCTCCCCTTCGGACCGCCATGCAAGACCGGCAAGCGGAAGATTTCCACTACGAGCTCGAAACGCGTCTTGCCGAGCGTTTGCGAGCGGCCGCCCCTGCTGAGCGTCAAGCGCTCTACGGCGAGGTCTACGACGAGCTCTACCGGCAGTTGACCGACAAAGGTCTCGGCCACCGCGTGGCGCAAAACGCACCTGGCCAGACGGAGTTGCTGCTCACGCTGCTCGCCCCTTTTCTCGAGGGCACGCGTGTCTTCGTTGAGTTCGGTGCCGGCGACGGCGGGCTGGCCGAGCGGGTCGCTGAACACGTGCCGACGGTGTGGGCGGTTGACTCCTCGGCCGAGGCCGCCCGAGAGGCCGACTCTGGGGTTCGCAAGCGAACCCCGGAAGTTGCGCGTCTCGAGATCGCTCCCGCCTCGGTCGACCTGGCCTTCAGTTGCCACCTGGTCGAGCACCTTCATCCGGACGACCTGCCCGGCCACCTCAGCGAGGTGCATCGCCAGCTCTGTCCCGGCGGTCGATACATCGTTGTGACGCCGAACCGCCTGCTCGGTCCGCACGACGTCTCACGCGGTCGCGACCCAGTACCACGCGGTCTTCACCTGGCGGAGTACGACCACGGTCAGCTGGCCAGGGCACTCCGAGGCGCGGGGTTTCAGAAAGTGCAGGCGCTCATCGGAATCGGCACGGCACCGCGAACCTCCGGGGTCCTTGCGCTCACCCTCCTCGAAGGGGCGCTGGCCACACTTCCCCGCCGGCTGCGGGCTGGTCTCTTGGGCCGTTTCGGTCGGCAACCTCATCGCCCGCTCGAACAGGTCAAGCTGGTCGCAACGCGGTAGCAGCCATGCGGCAGTTCATGTGAGATCCTGCCGTCACATCAAGCAACCCGGAAACGAGAGCCCATGAGCTGGCAGGACGAGATTGAAGAACTGAAGCGCCGCCAGGCGCTGGCCTTCGAAATGGGTGGCGAAGAAAAGGTCGATCGCCAGCACTACTACGGCAAGCTGACCATTCGCGAACGCGTTGCGCAAATGGTCGACCCCGGGACCTTCCGCGAGATCGGCACTCTCGCCGGGGCAGCGCGCTACGACGACAAGGGCGAAATGATCGCCTTCACACCCTCGAACTTCGTTTTCGGCACCGCGCGCATCGACGAACGGCCGGTGGTCATTTCGGGCGACGACTTCACGGTTCGCGGCGGCTCTTCGGAGGCTTCGATTCCCGCCAAGCGCTTGCAGTCGGAAGGACTGGCCGTCGAGCTCGGGCTGCCGCACGTGCGTTTGATCGACGGCATGGGCGGCGGCGGCTCGGTCAAGACGATCGAGATGGCCGGCCGCACCTACATCCCCGAGATCCGCGGTTGGGAGACTGTCGTCGAGCACCTGGCGGTCGCCCCGTCGGTCGCGCTCGCGCTGGGCTCGGTCGCCGGGCTGGGGGCGGCGCGGGTGGCTACGAGCCACTACTCGCTGATCGTGCGCGACACGGCGCAGATGATGATCGCCGGCCCGGCTCTCGTCGAAGGAGCGGGCGGCGGCACGGTTTCGAAAGAGGAGCTCGGCCACGCCCGCGTGCACACCTCGAACGGCGCCATCGACGATGCCGTGGCAAGCGAGGCCGAGGCTTTCGAGCGCACCAGGCGTTTCCTGTCGTACCTGCCGCAGAACGTCTCCGAACTGCCGCCCCGTGCAACAACGGGCGACGACCGACAGCGAACGGACCCCGAGCTGCTGGACATCGTGCCGCGCGATCCGCGGCGCACCTACAAGATGCGTCGCATTCTCGAGTCCGTCTTCGACCAGGGCTCCTTCTTCGAAATCGGCCGCGCCTGGGGGCGCTCGATCATCACCGGCCTCGCCCACCTCGACGGCCACCCGGTGGCGGTCTTCGCCGAGGATGTCAACCACTACGGTGGCGGCTGGACAGCCGACTCGTGCCGCAAGCTCATCCGCCATATCGATCTGGCGTCGACCTTTCACTTGCCACTGGTTCATCTCGAAGACTGCCCCGGCTTTGTCATCGGCAAGCAAGCCGAGGAACAGGCCACCATCCGTTTTGGATCGCAAGCTCTGGCCGCCCTCGGCCAGTCGACGACACCGTTCTGCTGCGTGGTCATCAGGAAAGCCTTCGGGGTCGCAGGTGCCGCCAACCGCAAGCCCGGCTCGCATCACCTTCGGATGGCCTGGCCTTCGGGCGACTGGGGGTCGCTACCGATCGAGGGTGGCATCGAGGTCGCCTACAAGGCCGAGCTCGCCGAAGTCGATGACTACGACGCCCACCTGGCCGAGATCATCGAGCGACTGAACCGCACCCGATCCCCGTTTCGTTCTGCCGAACACTTCGAGATCGAAAACATCATCGACCCGCGCGAGACCCGTCAGCACCTGTGTGACTGGGTCCAGCTCGCCGCCGCTGCCACCAGGCCGGGCCGTCAAGCGTTTACCTACCGTCCTTGAGACGGGGCGAGGACTTGGTAGAAGTCGGGCGCCGCCGGCTGTCCGAGGCTGGCCGCCGCCTGCGGCCAGTCGTAGCCCAGGAGTCGCGCGACGGTCGCTGCGATCTGACTCGCCGCCACGGGGTCGTGCGCGTGATGACTCGCCCCGCGTTCCCCCAGGGCCGGAATGCCGGCACCGATCGCCGCTAGCCAGACCTCACCGGCACCCTCGACATCGGCGCCATGGCCCGTCCACAGAGAAGGCTTCAAGGCGCCGCGACCGCGGCCGTGATCAACGGTGAGAAGCATCGTCGTGCGCAGCTCGCCGTGCTCCGCCATGTCTTCGCGCACCAGGCGTTCCCAGAGCACAGCTAAGAGCGCGTCGCAGCGGCGGGTCGACACCAGGTAGCGGTCGTAGCGCCCCTGGTGTGCCCAGTCGTCGGGCTCAGCGAGGGCGAGATGAAAGAGACGTGGCGCGAGATGGTCGAGCACGTCATGGGCAATGGCCATGTTGAACGAGTCGTAGCGCACGTTCTCCCACTCGCGTGCCGTCGTTTCCATGAGCTCGTTGGTGCGCACAATCGCCGCGCGGTCGGCCTCGGAGAGCTGCCGTGTCAGGGACTCGGGCAGCGTAAGAGGCATCCAGCCGGCGTTGACGAACACCCCCGACCTGCTCTCTGCCACGATCCACGGAAACACGTCCCAACCCGCAACCAGCGCCGTGTCGATGCGCTCGCTGGCGGCGTCTTGATCGAGACCCTCGATCCACTCGAGCAGGGTGACGTTCGGATTGTCGACCTTGCTGTTGCTGAATATGCGGGAGTCGTCGGCATGACCAGTGAGCAGCTCGCTGTAGCCCGGGTAGGAGAAGTGACGCGTGTTGGCCAGGTCGACCGCGCTTCCGAGGTCGCGATTGCCCAGGATCTGCCCGTCCCGCAGCACCGTGTCCCACAAGAAGGGCATCAAGTAGGTCCGTCTCTGGTTGGCGTCGCCGGCAATGAACTCAGACATCGCATCGGCGGCCTTCACCTCACCCAGGAGCTCCGCGTCGGCACCTCGGAAGACGTCCTGCCATCGCAAACCGTCAATAGTCACCAGAACGACCCGCTCGGTAGGCGCCGCTTCGGCCGCCAGCGGCGGCGGGAAAAGCGCCAGGAGGACGGAAACCCCCAGCGTGATCCAGACTGCGGAATCCCGCGTTCGATCGAACAACATCGCGCGCTCTCCGGAAGGTAGTGTGAAGAGTCAAAGCCTATCTCCCCACCACCGAACCACCCCCGTAGGAGCAACAACGATGCAAGACACCTCCGCCGGACTCGAGGCATGGCATCGCCTGGTGCGCGAGCAGAACACCGCGCTCCTCGACGAGCTACTCGCCGACGACGTCACATTTCACTCGCCAGTCGTCCACACGCCCCAGGAAGGCAAGGCGATCACGCGGCTCTACCTCACCGCTGCCACCGAGGTGCTCGGCGGTGACGGTTTCGAATACGTGCGCGAAGTCGTCGATGGAAGAAACGCCATCCTCGAGTTCCGCACCGAGATCGACGGCATCGTCATCAACGGCATCGACATGATCCATTGGAACGCCGATGGCAAGATCGACGACTTCAAGGTCATGATCCGGCCACTGAAGGCGATCCAGAAGCTGCACGGCATGATGGCGGCGTTACTCGAAAAAATGAGCAAACCCGCCCAGCCGCACTAACGCCCCGAGAATCCCCAGATTCACCCCAGTCGTTTCCCAGTCGTATGCCCGGGAAACGCCCGGGAGGCGCCCGGGAGGCGCCGGGCGTCGGACCGGAGATGGTTGCCTTTCGGGACCCTTGCCTGATACCCCCAGGGGGTATAGAATGGATACCCCCACCGGGTATTCCAGCGGTGCGGTCCAAGGGAGTGGTCATGGACACAGATACGCAGAAGCTCATCAACCGTCGGTTGCGGCGCGCCGAAGGGCAGGTCGCTGGCATCAGCCGCATGATCGAGGAACAGGAGGCCTGTGTCGACGTCTTGATGCAGATCTCGGCGGTTCGCGGTGCGCTTGGCAAGATTGCCCAGATGATGCTCGCCAACCACCTCGACACTTGCGTCGCCAGCGCCATCGAGAGTGGCGACAAAGAGGCGCGACGTGAACACATCGACGAGATCACCGACCTGTTCGGGCGCTTCGGAGCATTGGCGGGACGATGAGCACTCTCTCGGTCTTCGCCGGGGCGGTCTGGGACGTGACCCTCGAACTGGCTCCCTGGCTGCTGCTGGGTACGGCGGTGGCAGCGCTTCTCCACCTCTTTCTTCCCGCCGACCTCATTCGGCGCCGCATGCAGGGAAAGCGCGGCGTTCTCACCGCAGTGGTGCTCGGTGTTCCGCTGCCGCTTTGTTCGTGCGGTGTCATTCCTGCCGGCATCGGACTACGCCGCGACGGCGCCAGCCGCGGCTCGGCTCTGGGTTTCCTCATCAGCACCCCGCAGACCGGAGTCGACTCGGTGCTGGTTTCGGCTTCGTTTCTGGGTTGGCCGTTCGCGATCTGGAAGCTCGCGGTCGCCGGCATCACCGGCGTTGTTGGCGGTTTGCTCACCGAAGAGCTGGTCGCCGAGGGCCCGAGCGACCGCGAGGCGCTCGAGGCCATCACTGCAGACTCCCCCACGCGGGCCCTACGCACCCCACGTGCAGCTCTCGATCACGGGGTCGATATCCTGCGCAGTATCTGGCGCTGGCTGGTGTTCGGGGTGCTGGTGTCAGCGGCCATTACCACTCTGGTGCCACCCGATGCCTTCGCTGGCTTGAGCGGCAACAACGGCCTGACCGCGGGCCTTGTCGCACTGGTGATCTCGCTGCCACTCTATGTCTGCGCCACCGCCTCCGTTCCGATTGCGGCTGCGATGGTGAGCACCGGTCTACCCGCCGGGGCGGCGCTGGTGTTTCTGCTTGCCGGACCGGCAACCAACGTCGCCACCATGGGCGCGATTCGGCGCGCCTTCGGTGGCCGCACGCTCGGGATCTACCTCGGCACGCTCATCGTAGGGTCACTCGCTGGCGGCATGCTGTTCGACAGTCTGCTCGACGGGCAGGCGATCTCCGAGATGGCCCACCACGAGATGACCCAACCGTGGACGATCGCTGCAGCCCTTGCCCTCATCGCTCTCTTGTTCTGGTTCGCAGGGGAAGAACTGCGCGCCTTCATCAAGGGCCGCCAGTTGACCGACCCCCAAGCGGCGCGTCAACAGTTTCCAGTCGAAGGAATGAACTGCGGTAACTGCGTGCGCAAGATCGAAAGCGCGGTGGGCGCCCTCGAAGGCGTCGTTCGGGTCGAGGTCGAGCTCCAGGAGGGGCGGGTCGACGTTATTGGTGCCGTGTCTCGACCCGCGATCGTCGCGGCCATCGAGACCGCCGGTTTTCGACTCGCGACCCCCTAGACACGCCGGCTCCGAGGTCCGGCTCCGGCCTCTCGATCGAGTCTTCTGTGCCGGCGGCTGCTGCGCGTGATCGAGGCACCGGTCGGTGCGGCACGACACCTCGGGGAGGTGGGTACTCGTCGATGAAACCCCGATACGCCTCGTAGGCCGGCTTGGGTCGTTCGTTCGGGCTCAGGATTCCGTACTTTGAAACCTCTGGGCGGGGATCATCGATCAGCTCGTAGAAGAACACCTTCGAGAGCCAGGCGCGCCCGGTGTCACCCGCGAACCACTGGTCGAGAAAGCCGCGGTAGTAGAGCGCCTGCCGCTGTTCATCGAGGCGGCTGGTTGTCCAACCGGTCTCGGTGAGCCAGACCGGCCCGCTCCAGGAAAAGGCATCCAGTACCTCGCGCAGCGACGGCGCCACCAGGGCCCACCCGGCCGGGTCAGACCCGAAGATCGTTCGCCCATCGAGCTTCTCGGTCAGGTCGTCGGGACCGTCGCGGTCGTAGGCGTGGTGGGTCAGAAAGTCGAGGTCGTCGGCCGCTTCTTGTAGGACCGCAGCGAGCCAGGCGTACCAGTCCCGCTCGCCCGAAGTGAGGTGTGCCAGTGCTGGACCCCCGATCTGGGCGTCGGAGCGCGCCGCCCTGATGGCTCGGGCACCGGGTGTGAGAATCACATCGAGATACTCACGCCGGGTGCCGGCCCAGAACTCGCTCAGGTTGGGCTCGTTCCACACCTCCCAGAACCGGATCCGGCCGCCGTAACGCTCCGCCGCCTGCTGACAGAACGCCTCCCACTCTCTCGGGTCGCGCGGGACACCGGAGAACGGCGGACCGTCGGTTGCCCACTCGGGGGTAAACGCAACCATGGCGAGCACTTCGAGGTGCCGTGCCGCTGCGGCCGCCACGATGTCGTCGTAGACCTGCCAGTCGAAGACGCCACGCTCGGGCTCGACCCAGGCCCAGATGAAGTCGATCCGCACCCACGAGATGCCGGCACGCTCGACGGAGTCAAACAGGCGCTCGAGCTGTTCGTTCTGCGGAGCGTGCACGTTGATGCCGTAGGGCGAGCCCACGCCTTGACCGCGAAGCGGGTCGGCAGTGGTGATGGAGAGCACGGTCAGGAGACTGAGCAGAGCGGCAAGGCGAGCCATGGCATTGCTCCAGAGGACGGTCCACGAAGAGTGGAGCCAAACACAAAGCGAACGACGATCCGCAACACCTGACCCTACAGGAGTCGAACCGCGAGAGTCCGCCAGCGTTCTGTATCCTGCCGACGTGATGGTGCGGGTGAAGAGTGCGCAGCAGCCTGGAACCTTCCTTCTGGCAGCGCTCTGGTGCGCTGCTCTCTGTGGAAACGTCGGAGCGGCACGTGCTGTCGAGGTCAGCTACGGTGTCGACGCCTTTTCGCGCTACGTCTGGCGCGGCATCACCCTCAGTGACGGGCCCGTTCTTCAGCCGAGCGTAAGGCTCTCGCACCAGCTGGCGAAACGTCACACGCTAACGGGCATGGTCTGGGGCAATGTCGACCTCGAAGACGGCAACGACACCGCGGGGGACTGGAACGAGCTCGACCTGACGGTCGACTACGGCTTCAACGCTCGCCGCTTCCGTCTTGCGCTTGGACTCAAGCAGTACACCTTCCCGAATACTGGCTTTCGGAACACCTGCGAGTTCTTTGTTCGCATCGAAGCACGCACCCTGGTCAAGCCGGTCCTGACTCTCTACTACGACTTCGGTGAGATTGACGACCCGTACGTCAACCTGGCGCTCGCGATCGACCGCACCATCACGGCGAACTGGCGCTACCGTCTCGCGTTGTCGGCAGGCTACGCCGGAAGTGACTTCGCGATCGCAGGTCAACGCGGGTTGCACGACGGCAACCTCACTCTCGAGCTCACGCACGAGCGCGGGCGCCTGCGGCTTGGCGGACTCGTCGGCTGGACCGAGTCGCTCGACGAAGAGGTGTTGTTCACACAACCGGCGGGCGGTTGGGCTGGAGTGCGCATGAGCATGACCTTCTGATTGTCACCCCGACGAGGGGATCGTGGCTGGCTAACGCGAGTCGAGCCCAGGCACGAAACCAGCGATAGCGGTTCGCCGTACTACCACTAGCCCCCGCCCTGCCCGCCGACCGACCAGAACCAACCGCCCCACAACTGAGAGAGAGAGAGATGAACCTCCTCCATCACCTCCGCATTGGTTGCCGAGTGCTCGCCAAGAGTCCCGGGCTCGTACTGATCGCCGGGCTCTCACTGGGCCTCGGCATCGGAGCCAACACGGCGATCTTCTCGATCCTGCATCACAGTCTCTACAGCCTGCCGGGCGTCGAAGCGCCCGAAGAGCTGGTCAACGTGTACACCCGTCGCGAAACCGGCAGTACACACTCCACCAACTCGATTGCAGATCTTGCCGACCTGCGGGCGCAATCGCGCGCCTTCGAAGAACTGGCGGGCTCCTCCTGGGCACTGGCCAACGTCGAGATCGGCGGCGATCCGACGATGCAGATCGCTTCTTTGGTCTCACCCGGCTACTTCGAGATGCTCGGCATCCGACCGCAGCGCGGCCGGCTCTGGAGCGACGACGAGCTCGTCCCGAACGGTCCGCCGGCGGTGCTGGTGACCGACCGCTTCTGGCGGTCCGCGCTCGGCGAGCGCAAGGACATCGTGGGCGAGAGACTGCGCGTCGGAACGGTCGACTTTACCGTGACGGGGGTTCTCCCGGAAGGCTTTCACGGCATTCTGCGCGGGCTCGAGCCCGAGCTCTTCTTCCCCACCGCTGTCGTCGAGGTGGTCAGTCCGGCGGGTGAGATCGCCACTGAGGGGCGCCGCGGCGACCAGACTCTCTACGAGTGGCGGGGCTACCGCTTCATGACACTGACCGGAAGATTGGCCGAAGGCGAAACGGCGGGGAGCGCTCAGGCGGAGCTCACCAACCTGATGGCGAACCTCGAAGCAGCTCACCCTGAGTCGAACCACGACCTGACCCTGGCGGCGTTCCCGACGCTTTCGGTTCGCGTTCACCCAGACCTCGACAGCACTTTTCTCCCCGCCGCCACCCTGGTGATGGTGATGGTCGGCCTGGTGTTGTTGGTGGCCTGCGCCAACGTTGCGAACCTCCTCCTGGCACGGGCGACAGGACGACGGCGCGAAATCGGCGTCCGCCTGGCGCTGGGCGCCCCACGTCGTGACCTCTTGGCGCAGCTCCTGACCGAGAGTGGCCTGTTGGCGATGGTTGGTACGGCAATCGGCCTTCTGGTTGCGTTCTTCGCCCTACGAGGCGTCCGTCTGATGCGCCTGGACCTGCCGGTCTCGCCCGTTTTCGAGCCGCGCATCGAGGTGCCGGTGTTGTTGTTCACCGCTGGCATCGCCGCCCTGACTGGAATCGCTTGTGGACTGGCGCCGGCGCTGCAAGCTGTGGGCACCAACCTGGTCGGTGCGCTCAAGTCCGAAGCCAGTAGCCCAGGGAACCCGAGAACCTCGGCAACCGGAATCCGGCGCCTTCTGCCGACGATGGGCTCGGGGTTGGTGGTCAGCCAGGTCGCTCTTTCGCTGATCCTGGTCGTCGGCGCCTCGCTGCTGGCGCGCAGCGTCCTGGCTGCTCGCGATGTCGCCCTGGGTTACGACGCCGACAGTATCGGGGCGATCACAATCGACCTCGCTGCCCTCGAGCTCGACCGCGACGCCACTCGTGCCGCTTTCGAGCGCCTGGAACAGGCTGCGACGAGTGTCGCAGGGGTCGAAGCCGCAGGCGTTACCACCCGCATGCCCCTCGGGCTCAACATGTGGCGGGCGAACTTCTTCATTCCCGGGATTCGCGAGCGTGAAGACGACCCACCCCTCAACCTCGAGATCAGCCACGCCAACAACAACTACTTCGATGCGATGGAGCTCGAAGCGCTCGAGGGGCGCTTGTTCCGCAGCAGCGACCGCCCGGACACGCCCCACGTCGCCGTCGTCACGCGCGCCATGGCGGAGCGTTTCTGGCCTGGCGAGAGCTCGCTCGGCAAACGCTTTCGCACCAACCACATCGACGGCGATGAAGTCGCGATCGTGGGCGTCGTTCCAGATCACAAGGTCATCACCCCGGGCGAACCCGCGCGACCCCTCGTCTACTTCCCGTGGAGTCAACGCGGCGGAAACAGCTTCGCCATCGTCAACTACCGCTCGCGCGGCGACGCAGCCGCTGTTCTTGGCGAGGTCAAGAGGGCGATCGCCAAGGCCGAGCCGGGCGGCTTCGTCGCCGACGCCAGCACCCTGGGCCGCATGCGCGATGCGATCCTCCTCCCCGTGCGCGCCGGTGGCGCCGTGTTCTCGGGCATGGCCCTCTTGGCGCTGGTACTCGCCGGAACCGGTCTAGCCGGGCTGATCGCCTATCGCACCGCGTCGCGACGTCGCGAGATCGGACTGCGCATGGCCCTCGGCGCTGCGAGATCGCGCGTCGCCAGCGAAGTCCTTCGGGACAGCCTGAGGCTGGTCCTCGCAGGCAGTGCCCTCGGTCTCCTGGGAGTCCTGATCCTCGGGCAACTGCTCCAAACCGTGCTCTACGTCTCGCCATGGGACCCCATCTCCCTGGTCGGCGGCGTACTCGTTCTCATCCTGGTTGCCTCCCTGGCAAGCCTCGTTCCCGCCCGCCGCGCGGCTTCCGTCGACCCACTCACCGCCCTCCGCCAGGCCTGAGCCCCAGAAACCCCAGCAACCCATCCCCCGCACCCGGGTGGGGACCCGGGTGCGCGGCCGCCCCCGGAATCGTGGGGACGGCGCCTCTCAGGGTGGACCTGAAGGACTCAGGCCGCGGCGGTAACCCGTCCGTCGATCAGTGACCGCGGGCCCAGGTCACGTGCACCAGGTGACGGGTCCCATCGGCGTCGATGCGGATGAAGACTTCCTGCTGGCCACGGCGCCCCAACGAAATACCCCAACCCGGGGGAGTGTTCGCCGTCGAGGACTTGTTGCACCCCTTACCGGGCGGGGCGTTACAACCGCCTCCTCCGCCCGGAGAGCCTCCGTCGTAGGAGTTGTAGGTGTCGAGATGACCGTACTGGGTCTCGAGCTGGTCGAAATCATGGCCATTCGGGAACTCGAACGGTGGGTCCTGATAGTCCATGCAGGAAAACAGTGACTGATTGTCGAAGTCCTCGTCCTGGTGGCCAAGACCAACGTTGTGACCAAGTTCCTGGCAGGTGACGCTCTGTTTCCAGTCCGGAGAGTTGTAGTAGCTCTGAGAGAAGTACGTGTCGTTCAGCTTGGTGTAGCCGGTCGTGATGTGGCCGTTGTTATCCAACGAAATGCCGGCGATACCCAGCCACCCGGTGTTCCCGTAGGTGTCGTTGCAGATGCGCACCTGACCACTGCCACCTTGGCACCGACGGCGGACCCTCTTGGCATCGCTGCCTGACGACTCCACCATGTTGAGAACGCTCGAACTCGACCAGTCCCCGACTGCCTGCTCCACATAGGGGTCCCAATCAGACGTCGTACTGTTGACGACGGTGAGATCGAAGCTGCTCGTTGTCCTGGCCCAGTGATAGTCGCCCCAACTGTGATCGGCGTACACCAGTCCTCCACACGTGCAAAGACAGAGAAAAACCAATAACCCCCGCTTCATATCTGACTCCTTTCAAGGAAAACGGATTTGCACTAGTTTTACACCTCTGTGCATATCCGTCAAACCACACCGAAAGACCAGGGTTGTCGGTCCCCTTTGGGGAACTCCAGGAGCAGAGTACTTCGGGCGACGACCCCACGAGTCTGCTGAGCGACGAGGAGAAGCGTCTGTGTTCGAACCCTGAGGTGGTCGCCGTTGCTCCGGTCAGTCGTGGCGAAGGGCTTCGCTGGGGGCGATGCTGGCTGCGCGGCGGGCCGGGATCAGGCAGGCGAGGGCGGCGCTCGCGAGCAGGGTTCCGGTGACCAGGGCGATGGTGACGGGATCGGTCGGCGACACGCCGTAGAGAATCGCGCTCAGTGAACGGGCGGCGACGAGTCCGAGGCCGACACCCATGGCCAGACCGATGGCGGTTAGAAGAACGCCGCGTTGCAAGACCATGGTGATGATCTCGCGGTAGCTTGCGCCAAGTGCCAGGCGCACTCCGATTTCATGTGTGCGGCGCCCGACCGAGTAGGCAAGCACCCCGTAGAGTCCGACGGCCGCCATCAAGAGACCCAGGATCCCGAAGAGGCCGAAGAAGATCGCCGCCAGTCGAGGCAGCGACATCACCGGCGCCATCAAATCTCCAATCGGGCCGAGGGCGCTGACCGCCAGGTGGGGATCCTGCTTGCGAATCGCCCGACGAACGAGCGACGTCGCCGCCAGGTCGGCGCGATCGAAGCGCACAATAGCCGTCCGTGAGCTAGAACCAAACTGGTCGATGGGCAGCCAGATGTGCCAACGCGGTGCCTCCCCGAGAACGCGGTAGGAACCGTCCGCCGCAACACCGACGACTTCGAAGGGTTCACCCTCCGGGCTAGTCCAGAAGTGCTGACCCAGCGCCTCCTCGCCCGGCCAGAGATCGTCGGCCATGACCCGGCTGACGACCGCCGTGCGCGCCGCACCTTCGCGGTCACGCTCGTCGAGCACACGACCATGGATCAGCGGAATCTGCATGGTCTCGAAGTAGCCCGGGCCGACGAACGCGGTATCGGCGCGCGGCCATTGGTCGAGCGGCACTTCGAGGCGGCTGCGGTCGGCGATATCCCAGGTGTTGATCCACATCGTGAGCGGAACGTGACTAGCGGTGCTGACCGAAACCACCCCAGGAGCGCCTGCCAGGTCTTCGGTCAGCTGGCTGTAGAACTGCGTCGCTTGCTCGTCGTTGTAGCCCTGGAGCTCCGGATCGAGCTGCGCGACGACGACACCATCGGGCTCGAAGCCGAGGTCCATGTTGACCGCGTTGCGTGCCGAGCGCGCCGTGAGAACCGCCACCACCAGAAGCAAAGCTGACAGCGCGACCTGCACGACCACCAGACTGCTCTGCAGGCGAATGCCGCGACGGGAACCGCCGCTGCGCTCTTGATTGTCGCGCAGAATGCCCGAGCTTCCCGACAGGCTTTCGAAGGCCGGCACCAGGCCAAACACCACTGCCGTCACGAACGCCAGACCCGCGGTCGCTGCCAGCACGCGGTGGTCGATCTGAAGCCCTAGTTCGATGGGAATGAAGAGTGCGAAATCGAAGCGACCGAGGAGCGCCTGGAATGCTGCTACCACTATCACCGACAGAAGTGCACCGAGCACCGCGAGGACGAGGCTCTCGACCATCAACTGACGGAGCAGTCGGCCGCGCCCGGCGCCGAGTGATCTGCGTAGCGCCAGCTCGCCACGACGGGCGATCCCGCGCGCCAGCAGCATATTGGCGAGATTGGCGCACGCGATCAAGAGCACCAGTCCCACCAGTGCGAGCAGAATCGCCGAGCCGACTTCGAGTCCGTCATCGACTGCCGAGATCAGGCGCACGTCATGGAGGGCCATGCTGATGAACTCGACCTGCTCGTTGCTGTCGGGGTACTCGGATGCGATCTGTAAACCACGCGCGCCGACCGCGGCTTCGGCCTCACTGAAGGACACACCCGGGTCGCGCCTGGCAATCGTCCACAGCCAGCGTCGACCACGCTGCTCAACGAGCGGCAGGCCATTGCTCGACGACCCGCTGCTTTGCATGGGCGCCGCCTCGATCGCCAGACCCCAGTGCAGCGGCATCCACAGTTCCGGTCCCAACGACCGAAACAGGCCGGTGAACTCGGGGGGCGCAACGCCGACGATCGTCGCGATCTCACCGTTGACCCTCACCGTCTTACCGACCACGTCGCGGGCACCGCCAAAGCGCATTCGCCACGCTCGATCAGAAAGCACAACCACCGGCTGGAAGCCGGCGGCGCCGTCATCGTCGGCCTGCAACAGACGCCCGAGCCGGGGCTTGACACCGAGCAGCTCGAAGTAGGTGCCGCTCGCCATCTCGACCACCGCAAGCTCGGCCTGACCGTCGACCTCGAGCGCCACCCGGCTCATCGCATAGGCGGAAACCGTCTCGAGTTCTGGCAACGAACGCAGGTCTTGGATGTCGGGGTACGACATGGGCTCGGTCGGAAAGAAGCCGTTGGGCTGCACGGTGTAGAGCCGCATGACCTCATCCGGACGCTCGACCGGATACGGCCGCAGGAGCAGCGCGTCAACGAGGCTGAACACCGAAACGTTGAGCCCGATACCGAGCGCCAGAGTCAGCGCCGCCACCAGGGCAAAGCCAGGGTCACGGCGTAAGCGGCGCATCGCAAGTCGAAAGTCGGAGCGCAGTCCCGTCAACCAGCCGCTCGCCCCCGACCCCGACTCGACCGCCGCGGGTGTCAGCCCGCGGCGACGTGGGTGCCTGGCCAGGTTCGCCGCCAGCTCCTCAAAGCCCGGCGCTTGCAGGTCGAGAAAGCGCTCGAACGCCACCTCATCACGATCACCGTTTTCGGACTCCCAGGCGTCGCGCAGAATCTGTGCCAGCTCCTCAACCACCTCGACCTCGTCGGCCGGATCGAGACCCAACCGCGGCAGGTTCGACCGCACGATCGCTTCCCAGTCGCGCTCAGACATCACGCCCTCCAATCAATGCCTCTTCGAGATCAAAACCCACGATCTGGTGCACCGCACGAATGAACTCGAGCCACTCCGCGCGCTCGACCCCGAGCGCATCGCGGCCGCGTTTGGTCAGTCGGTAGAAGCGCCTCCGCCGCTCCCCCGCCTTCTCCACCCAGCGACCACGAATCCAACCCCGCTCCTCGAGTCGCGAAAGCAGGGTGTAGAGCGACGCCACGTGAAACACCAGCGCGCCGTCCGAGCGCCGTTCGATCTGTTTGGCGATTTCATAGCCGTGCCGATCACGCTCGCCAAGGAGCGACAGCACCAGCATGTCGGCCGCTCCTTTCTTTCGTTCCCGATCTCGCATCGCGGACTCCTATAGATGGTAATACCACCTATAGGTACGCAACAGGTACCGGCCAGGTTTCAAACGAGGCGGGCATCGTGGCGCGGCGGCCCAGGCTTCCCTCCAGAGACCTCCGAACCACCGTTCCAACGAAGGCACGAATCCGCGGCGCGCGACCAACGAATCGAAGTCTCATCAAGCACCATCAGGGCGGAAACCACAGCAGGCAACACCCGCAACGGACCGCTTGGATACGCCGGGATAAACCGGCATGGAGAAAGGAATGAGAGAGTCCCACCCTCGAAGGGGTAGCGACCCAGAGGGTCCCCGAGTCATGCGCCGGCTCCCGCGAGGGTGCGGTGAAGCGTTGACAGGGGCACACACAGGCCGGGTATTGAGCCGCGAAATAAGAATTTGGGAGTGCCGACGCTGTCAAGCGAAGCGGAAGGCGAGACTCCGTAGCGCGCTATCGCGAGCTCTGCGGCGACTCCCCGCGGTCGTAGACCCTGTGCATGTGTGGAATCTCCATGCGCGAGAACCGGGAGATCCGCGATCTGGCCAGTTGGGTATCTGGTCCGCATCGGGAAGGCTAGAGGCCGTAAGCCGATGACGCACGGATGGCGGAAGTCAGACAGGCCCGTAGTACCTGCGAAGTCGTCGAACAACGGTGGGAGACCAGCGGCGGAGGCGGTGGAGGGAAGGGGCCTGGCCAAGGGGAACACGGGCAAGCAAAACGCACCCCGGACACAGAGCCGGATGGAGAGTGCGAGCAATGCGCTGGGCCGTGTACGAGAAGCCGCCCGCAGGGGCAAGGAAGTGAAGTTCACAGCGCTTCTTCACCACATCACGGTCGAGCGACTCCGGAGCGCATTTGACGTGTTGCACCGAGACGCAGCGGCAGGAGTGGACGGAGTGTCATGGAGCGAGTACGCAGAATCTTTGCTGAGCAATCTCGAGGACCTGCACTCTCGTGTCCACCGTGGGAGCTACCGGGCGAGTGCGACTCGTCGCGTCTACATCGAGAAATCGGATGGGCGGTTCCGACCGCTTGGCATCGCCACGTTGGAGGACAAGATCCTTCAGCGCGCCGTCGTCTCGGTGTTGGATGCGATCTACGAGGAAGACTTTCTCGGGTACTCATACGGATTCAGGCGAGGCCGCAGCCAGCACGATGCTTTGGATGCGCTATTCGTTGGAATCACAAAGCGGAAGGTGAACTGGGTGCTCGACGCAGACATTCGTGGGTTCTTCGATGCCCTGGACCACGAGTGGCTGGTGAAGTTTCTCGAGCACCGTATCGGAGACCGTAGGATCCTTCGCCTCATCCAGAAATGGCTGAGGTCCGGAGTGATGGAAGACGGTAAGTGGCACGCGAGCACGCGGGGGACTCCTCAGGGGGCGACGATTTCGCCTCTCCTCGGGAACGTGTACCTGCACTACGTGCTCGATCTCTGGGTCCAGCAGTGGAGGAAACGCAACGCGCTTGGGGACATGATCTTCGTGCGCTACGCGGATGACTTCATCGTTGGATTTGAGAGGCAGGAGGAGGCAGAACGATTCCTCGAGGAACTGAACCTGCGACTCCGTGACTTCTCGTTGGAGATCCAACCCGAGAAGACGCGCCTGCTGGAGTTTGGCCGCTTTGCGGCCTACAACCGACGCGCGCGAGGTCTCGGGCGGCCGGAGACCTTCGAGTTTCTAGGCTTTACGCACTGCTGTGCGCAGTCTAGTCGAGGGAGGTTCTTGCTGAAGCGCATCACGAGCCGCCACCGAATCCGCAGGACACTGAAGGCTGTCGGTACGGCCCTTCTGGGACACCGACACTCGCCGCTACCAGAGCAAGGTCTCTGGCTGGGATCCGTGGTGCGAGGCTTCAATGCCTACTACGGCGTACCCGGCAACTCAGCGGCGTTGAACGCCTTTCGACAGGAGGTCATTCGGCACTGGATGCGCGCTCTGCGCCGACGCAGTGACAAAGACCGCACGTCCTGGAAACGGATGTGGGCCCTGGTGGCCCACTACCTACCCAAAGCCCGAGTCCAACATCCCTGGCCTGATGAGCGACTTGTCGTCAATACCTGAGGCAGGAGCCCAGTGCATTAGCAGTGCACGCTGGGATCTGTGCGGGGGGCGCCGGGCAACCGGCGCTCCTACCGCGATCGCCGCAAAGGTGATCAGTAGCAGGCGCCGTGGTAACGACCCAACGCATCTGCGAGGTCACCGCCCCACACCCACCGCAAGCCAGACGGAGAGCGCCAACCAAAGGCCGCTACCACGGCACCGACAGGCTTCCCTCCAGAGACCTCCGAACCACCGTTCCAACGAAGGCACGAATCCGCGGCGCGCGACCAACGAATCGAAGTCTCATCAAGCACCATCAGGGCGGAAACCACAGCAGGCAACACCCGCAACGGACCGCTTGCGCCGCAAAGGTGATCAGTAGCAGGCGCCGTGGTAACGGCCCAACGCATCTGCGAGGTCACCGCCCCACACCCACCGCAAGCCAGACGGAGAGCGCCAACCAAAGGCCGCTACCACGGCACCGACAGGCTTCCCTCCAGAGACCTCCGAACCACCGTTCCAACGAAGGCACGAATCCGCGGCGCGCGACCAACGAATCGAAGTCTCATCAAGCACCATCAGGGCGGAAACCACAGCAGGCAACACGCGCAACGGACCGCTTGCGCCGCAAAGGTGATCAGTAGCAGGCGCCGTGGTAACGACCCAACGCATCTGCGAGGTCACCGCCCCACACCCACCGCAAGCCAGACGGAGAGCGCCAACCAAAGGCCGCTACCACGGCGACTGCTACAACCGTTCTTCGATGAACTCCGTCATACGACGGTAGAGGTCGTAGACCAGGTTCGGGTCGCGCACGCCGTGGCGGGAGCGCGGGTAGACCATCAGGTCGAAATCCTTGCCAGCCTTCTGGAGCGCGTAGACCAGTTGGACGGTGTTCTGGAAGTGGACGTTGTCGTCCATGAGGCCGTGCAGAATCAGCAGGTCTCCGTGCAGGTTCGCGGCCGCCGCGGCGACCGAGGTACCGGCGTAGCCCTCCTTGTTGTTCTGCGGCCGCGCCATGTAGCGCTCGGTGTAGATCGTGTCGTAGAGGCCCCAATCTGTCACCGGCGCGCCGGCGATTCCGGCCTTGAAGCTCTTGCTGTGGGTCAAGGCGTAGGAAGCCATGAAGCCACCGTAGCTCCAACCCCAGATGCCGATGCGCTCGCTGTCAACCCATGGCTGCTTGCGCAACCACGCGATGCCGTCTTCGATGTCTTGCAGTTCGATGACGCCGAGCTGACGGTAGGCCTTCCAGGTCGGCGCAATTCCCTTGCCGGAAGCCGAGCGGTTGTCGCACATCCAGATCACGTAGCCGCGCTGCGCCAGCATCTGGTGCCACAGATAGCGATCACCGCCCCATCGGTTCTCCACCACCGGGGCGTGCGGGCCACCATAGTTGTACTGCAGAACGGGGTACTTCTTCTTGGCGTCGAAGTTCGGCGGCTTGATGAGCGAGGCCTCCATGACGAAACCGTCGCGAGTCGGAACCTGCAGAAACTCGATGCTGCCCCAATCGAAATCGGCAAGCGTCGCGGGACCTTCGGTGTCGAGTTCGGCCAGTACCGAGCCGTCGGCACTGTGGAGACGCAATTGCCAAGGCGTCGACACGTCACTCCAGGTGTCGAGGTAACGCTTCATGTTCGGCGCAAAACGCACGCGGTGGTGGCCCGGACGCTTCGAGATGCGCCTGCGCGCGCCGTCGGCGAGCGCGATGCTCCACAGTTGACTGCCCGTCGGTCCGGCCTCGGTGGTGTTGATGTAGGCGACTCCGGCTTCCTCGTCGACACCGTGCAGGGTTTCGACTTCCCACTCACCATCGGTGAGCTGCTCGAGCAGGCGGCCTTTACGACTGTAGTGGTAGAGGTGCTGGAAACCGGTGCGCTCTGAAAGCCACAGGAACGAACCGTCGGCCAGCCACTCTGGCTCACCCGTGACATTGACGAACGCCGGCGATTGCTCTCTGAACAACCGCTCGACTTCGCCTGTCTCTGGGTCGGCCAACAACAAATCGAGCCAGCGCTGCTCGCGATCCTGAACCTGGACAACGATGCGATCACTCTCAGGAGTCCAACCGACCCTGACGATCAGATGTTCGATCGGCAGGTACTCGCTGGTATCGATCCAACGTGGTTCACCGCCGGTGGCATCGACCACCGCTAGACGAACGGTGGGGTTGGGACTGCCGGCCTTGGGGTAGTTGGTGACTTCGAGATCGAGCTCGGTGGGCAAATGATCTACCACCGTGAACTCGCGCACCGGCGACTCGTCGAGCTGGATGAAGACCAGTTGAGAACCGTCGGGACTCCACCAATAGCCGCGGAAGTTGCCACGACCGTAGACCTCCTCCTGATAGACCCAGTCGAGCCGACCATGAAACAGCTCGGGGCCGCCGCCCTCGGTGACCTGCCAACTGCGCGCGGTCTCGGGGTCGGCGAGCCAGAGGTCGTTGTGACGCACGAAGCTGACCAGGCGACCGTCGGGGCTCCAGGCGGCTTCATGCTCGACCGCTTTGTCGGTCGTCAGTCGTACTGCGCGCTCGCTGCCACGCCGCCAGACGAACAAGTCATTCGAGTGCTCGAAGAGGACCGCGGAACGATTCGGAGCCAGGGTCATCGGCCCAGCGACCATCTCGGCCGCGCGCTTGGGTCCGAGCCCCGGAACCGCCACAAGGGCCTTCTCTATCGCCCTGGGCTCGAACAGCGGTACGGCTTCGAGGTCCTTGCCCTCGAGCAGCCAGAGGCCCTTCCCCTGTGAGCCGGACCGGCGCTCCCCCAGACTTCCATCGTCGAGCCAGGTGAGCTGCCTGGTGGCACCGTCGAACGACTTGCGCACGGCGTCGTCCGGGCTGAACAACATCTCGACATCCAGGTGCCTGTCCTCTGCGGCAGCGATGGTTGGAAGGAGCACCAACACAACGGTCGTCAGCACGGCTCGGCCGGTTCTGCGTCCGGTCATCTTCTCGTCTCCTCTGCAGTCCCAGGGACGTTGATCGCACCCTTTGGATGGTTCGGTCTAAGGCTAGCGGCCTGGATACTACCGCCGCCGCGGGGACGAGTCCCGCTGACTCACCAGATCGGTAATAGCATGGGGCTCTCATGCGCGAAACCAACCGAAGACGCTCTGGCAGTCGCTGGCTGGCAGCCTGCGGCGGCTGCGCCGTCATCGGCCTCATCCTGCTGGCGATCTTCGTCTTCCTCGGTTACCGCGCCGCCTCGAGTGTGACCAACGCGCTCGAAGGTGGCGCGGCTAGTGAGGCGACCGCCCGTTCTATCCTGGCGACCGACCAGTTGCCGCCCGGTTGGCGATCGACGACCGCCTTTCGCTCCTCGCTGGTTGGAGAGTTCGTCATCCTGACCGACGCGCCCGACGATCCGAGCGACTCGACTGCTGACGGCGGCGAAGTGCTCACCGGCGAGGCGGCAGCCGAGGCCGTCGAGATCGCGATCACCGATGCGGTGAAGGACGGTGGCCGCCTGTTCATCTACTTCCGCACCCGCGGCATCTCGACCCTGCTCGCCGGCAGTGGCGACGGCAAGCTCGAGGCCACCGGCATCGAAGTCGACGAAGGCGGCGAGCTCATCGCATCGGGAACGTCGCGCATTCGCTCCGGCAACCTCGAGTGGGAAGTCTCGCGCGGAACCTTCACCATCCAGGACCGCAAGCGCCAGGGCACAATCACACGAGCTGACGTGCGCTGCGACGCCGACGATCACCCCCGACTGGCTCTCCTCGTCGAGCCGGAGAGTCGCTCAGCACAGAAGACCCGAGGTAACGAAGAACCGCCCGCCGATCCGGACGCGCTGTCCCGGCTACTCGACAGTTTCGCGCTCTGTCCTCCCTGAAGAATCATTTGCCCCCTGACGAATCCTTGGCGACGAACAAAGCCCGGGCGCAACGACGCGCAGTCTTGGAGATCTCGAAGGTCCTCAGGGCGCGACCCATCGCGAGCGCCCGCGCGCGCGACAGATGCTTGCATCGCGAACCTCGTGGCCGAAGACGCCCTCTTTGCCCCCATCGAAGCTGCTCGAGCGCAGTTGCTCTCCGGCGTCGACCTCACGCAGGAACCAGAGTTCGAACTCGGCGAGGCGTCGGTCCCCGACCGCGTCCTCTGGAAGACTCTCTAGCAACCAGTCGATGTACCAGGCGTTGTTTGCGTGACCCACCCGATCGAGGGCGGCCCGTTGGACGACGAAGTCCAGGCTCCCCAGCGGCTCGCCGCCCATCGCTTTGGGTGTCTCGGCGAGTCCCGGAGTTCCGTGAGTGAACCGTGGCGCCACGCGTGCGCTCGGAGTGATCGCACGTACCCGATCTGGTAGACGCGCGAGCCGCCGGGTCGCCAGGTTGACCATCACCCACTCACTGCTGGCCTGTCCCAGAGCCTCACCGTTCGGGGCCCGCCAAGCGAAGTGACGGTGCGCCACCAAACGATCGAACCTGGTTGGCCAGGTCGCCAGTTCGAGAGCATCCGCCAGGAAAGACGGGCGCAGAACCTCGACCCGTAGACGTCGCAACACCCAGGCCAGACCGTCGTCGGCTAGCGAGTCCATCGACGCTCCGAGCGCGCGGGCGTGGGCACCGGCCAGGTCCTGCAGCCAGTTGAGGATCACCCGTGGCGCCACGCTGCCCCGCCGATCGACGTCGTAGGAGCGCACTTCGACGGCTCGCGACACCTCGCGTGGTCCCTCCGACACCTCCCCTGGCGACAACCCAACCATAGACTCGACCCCCGACTCACTGTTGCCGATGTTGACGATATATCCTAGAATCCATAGAACTAGAGGCGCCTGTGCTCGTCGGTAGTTTCTACCGAATCGAGTCTTTCGCCTGATTCGGACACAACAGTTGTTGTTCGCTGGGGGTTTCCCGCATGATCCATATCGCACCCGAACGGCTGCCCTTCCGCATTCTTCTGAGAGATCAGGAGTGGCCGCAGATGCCCCTCGAGTTCGATGCGCTACGAGCACACAACGATAACGCCTCCCCTGCCAAGGGGCGAAAGTCCGGTAGTACCAGGGCCCATGTCCTGGTCGTCGAAGACGACCGAGCGGTCCTCGACCTTGCAGCGACGATTCTGCGCAACGAAGGCTTTGAGATCGTCACTGCCCTCGATGGCGCGGAAGCCCTGGCGCTGACCGACGAGCAGATCGCCTCGATCGATCTTCTGGTCGCCGACGTTCAGATGCCCGACATCGACGGTCCGACGCTCGCCGAACAGCTGGTCAGACGGGCACCGATGCTCAAGGTGATGTACATGTCTGCCTGGGTCGACCCGATCTCGAGCTCGCCCACGGTTCCGCTAGACAGCGACTTCCTTCCCAAGCCGTTTGGCTACGGTGAACTGGTCGCCAAGGTGCGCGAGAGCCTCCAGGTCAGCGCCTGAGCCGCGGGACTCTAGCCAGCCGCTACCTTGGCTCCCGGCCACCTGCCCTTCTGGCGGCTACCCCTCAGGAATCAGCGGGTCGCCGAAGCTGACACTGAGATCGGTGCCACAGGCACGGGCCCAGCGGTCCATCAGCTCGACGGTCGGATTGCTCTGCCAACGCTCGGCCTGGGCGACCGCCTGCTGCGAGCAACCCAGTCGCTTGGCGAGCTGACGCTGGGTCATGCCCGCGCTTTCGCGTGCCAGCCGCATCAGGTAGCCGGCCTTGGCGCGCTCGCGCGCTGGCACGACGCCCCAGCGCAAGAGCGTCTTCCACTCCTGATACGAACGTGGGCGGCGGCGCCGCAAGTCGGCGTCGGAGACCTCTTCACCCGCTGGCACCTCAGCCGGCAGATCGACGGTCAAAGTTCTTTCGTCGGCATCACTCATCTATCGTGCCCTCCATCGCCTCGAGGAAACCCGCGGCAGGCTGCGCCCCGCCTTCGAGCGCAAACCGTTCCAGGGCACGTAGCAACCCGATCACGCCTTCCTTCTCCGCGGCACGCTCTAAACGTTCACGATCGAGACTATCCTTCTGGGTCCGGAAGACGAGCAGCGCGTTGATGACATCCACCTCGGAGCGCCAGTCCTTCCAGTCGAGCAAACGCTCGGCGATCAGTTCTTCGGGAGCGAGAGCGCGAATCGATGCCTCGCCCACTTTCAATTCGACGGCCGCTGCCCGCCCGGGCATTTTTTCGCTGTCGACGAAGTCGAGGTAGACCCGCGCACCGTCATGAACCCAGCTGCGACCTTCACGACGAAAGCCGACTCGTTGAAGAATTCGTCCGACCCTCGGGGTCACCTTCCCGGAGAAATCGATGTCTGCTGTCGTATGGGCTCCGCCGGTGTAGAGGTCGACGGCCGCGCCGCCCACCAACACCGGTACCGTGTCCTCTTCGCTCGCGAAGAGGCTCTGAACCCAGGCCACCAACCCGGCGGTGCGTGGAGAGCCAACCGGCTCTCGAAGCACCTTCATGAAGTCCCGTCTAGTTATCACTATTTCGGTATTGTGCAATAAGTCGGTACGGAAATCTACCCCTCTCTAGAACCCCATAAACATTGGGTTTTGAAGGGTTTGAGAGTGTTCCACTACCTCGTGAATTGGTCAAACGGTCTGTTTTTCCGACCGCGGTTCCGAGCGTACTCGAACACGCTGTCGCTGTGCTTCCAGCACCTCGACCGCCACCTGCACAATGTCTCCCAGAATCTGTGCAGCGGGTCTGATTTCCGTCAGCATGCCGGAGGTCTGCCCCGCTGCGTTCATCAAAAGTTCCTCTCGTCCCGCCATGCGCAGCGAGTGGACAAGGTCGCGGATCATCAAACCCTGCATCCCCATCGGCAAAGCTCGCAAGCCACTCGCCTCCCAGGCATCGATGAGAGGATTGCGAATGTTGCGCATCGTCTTGCCGCTGTACAGCCGGGTGACCAGCGTGTCCTCGGCAGCCGCCTCGAGGATGCGTTGCTTTTGTAGCTCAGGCTGGTTGGCTTCTTCGGCGACCAGAAACGCCGTCCCGCACCATGCTCCCACCGCCCCGAGCGTCAAGACGGCCGCCAACCCACGCCCGTCGGCGATGCCGCCGGCAGCCACGACTGGTAGCGGCGCCACCGCATCGATGACCTGCGGCAGGAGCGCCAGGGTTCCGATGCGCCCCGTGTGCCCGCCGGCTTCGGTTCCCTGCGCAACAACGATGTCGGCACCCCCGGCCGCCACCTGACGGGCGGCGCGCACGTTCCCGACCAGTGAAATCACCTGGGTTCCGTTCGCGTGCAGCGCTTCGACGAACGGAGCCGGGCTTCCGAGCCCCGAGGCGAAGACCGGCACCTTCTCCTCCAGCAACACCTCCATCTGCGCACCCGCGTGACTCTTGCCCACCGGCACCCAGCTCGGCGGCGGCGGCGCGGCCTCCTGCCACTCGACACCGAGATCGGCCGCCATCTTGCGAACTCCGAGGAGGACCTCGGAAGGAATGCGATCGCGCCAGTCGTCTCGGGCGTCACTCGGCGCGCCGGGGTTGGTCGCCAGGAAGTTCGGCGACAGCAACAGATCAACGCCAAACGGCTTATCGGTCAACGACCGAACGCGGCGAATTTGTGCCCGCAGTGTGTCCGGGTCGAACGCGACGCCACCGATGACCCCCAGTCCACCGGCTTCGGAAACGGCCGCCGCCAGATCAGCGTTGGCGACCGGCTCGGCGCCGGCGGCGACCGGGCCCATGCCGGCCAGCAGCACCGGGTACTCGATCCCCAGCCGATCGCAGAGTTCGGTATGCAGGATGGTCTTGCTCATCGCGAAAGAGGCAGACGTTCAGGTTGTGTGCAACTGTGAATACACCTCTCAGGCTACCCCAAGCGGCCGGTTTCGCCGAACCGCTCGAGTTGCTCTAGTCTGGCGAGGCCGGGCGCGGTCGATCGGAACGGTTGCCGAACCCTGAGAACTCCCGGAGAAGACGCCATCATGACCAGCCCCGATCTGAAGGAGCGCCAACGTCGGTCGCCGCGAGAGCCTGGTCGCTCGATCCCTCTCATCGCTCTGGTTCTTCTCGTGCTGGTGGGCATCCATGGATGCACGTCTTCGTCTGAACGCGGCTCCATCTCACCGAGCGCAGCCGCCGACTGGCTCTCACCCGCCGTCAGCGGGGAGCGGCTTCTCCTGATTTCGATCGACGGCTTCCGGTGGGACTACCTCGAAGTCCACGACGCTCCGACCATCAGCCGCCTGGCTCGTCATGGCGTGCGCGCCCGGAGCCTCGAACCAGTCTTTCCCAGCAAGACGTTCCCGAACCACTACAGCATCGTCACCGGTCTGAGACCCGACCGACACGGCGTTGTCGCCAACGAGATGGTCGACGATCAGATCAGCGAGCGCTTTGCACTCTCGAACCGCGCGGCCGTCTCCGACGGGCGCTGGTGGGGTGGTGAACCAATCTGGGTGACGGCCGAACGCCAGGGCACCCACAGCGCGACGCTCTTCTGGCCCGGCAGTGAGGCCGAGATCGCCGGCTACCGGCCGCATCACTGGCTCGAGTACACAACGAAGATGCCGGGCGAAGAACGAGTCGATCAGGTTCTCGACTGGCTCGACCGCCCGCCCGACGTGAGGCCCCGCTTCTTGACCCTCTACTTCTCAGAGGTCGACTCGGCCGGCCATGACTTCGGCCCGGGTGCGCCGGAAACCAGAGCGGCTATCCGCAACGTCGACCGTCACCTCGACCGTCTGGTGCGGGGACTCGAAGCGCGAGGTCTCATCGGGCGCGATGGTCGACCGGTCGAGGGCGGCGTTCACATCATGTTGGTCTCCGATCACGGCATGGCCGCTATGTCGCGCGGACGCGCCGTGTTTCTCGAAGACGTCATCGACATCCAATCGGTCGACATCGTCACGCGCTCTTGCATCGCGATGATCAACCCGCGACCGGGTACCGACCGTGGCGAGGTGATCAAGGCGCTCGAAACTCTCGACCACGTCGAGGTGTGGGCCAAAGAGGACATCCCTGAGGCGCTCGAGTTCGGCAAGCACCCGCGCGTGCCCGAAATCCTGATGGTCGCCGACGAGGGCTGGTGGATCGGTCTCACCCACGAACTCTTTGCCCACAAACGTTTCGCTCACGGAATGCATGGCTTCGATCACCGGCTGCAGTCGATGCATGGGTTTCTCATAGCCCATGGCCAACGCTTCGGTGAAGGCCGCCAAATCGGAACGGTCAAGAACGTCGATCTCTACAACGTCATGGCCGAGGTTCTCAGCCTCGAACCGGCGCCCAACGAAGGCGCCCCGCCGGAGGCAACGGGGCTCCTCTACGACAGGTAGCCGGTAGCCGGTAGCAGCTAGCTACGGTAGCCGTCGGGGTTGTCGACCTGCCAACGCCAGTGGTCACAGCACATCGCGTTGAGATCACGCTCGGCACGCCAACCCAACTCGGCTTCGGCGCGCGTTGGATCGGCCCAGATCGCCACTACGTCGCCGGGGCGCCGGCCAACGACTTCGCGAGGGATCTTCTGGCCGATCGCCTCCTCGACGCCGCGCACCATTTCGAGAACTGTGGTCCCGGTACCGGTACCGAGGTTGAAGGCGTGGCAACCCGGCCTGCTCTCGAGGTACTCGAGCGCTCGCAGGTGGCCGAGGACCAGGTCCACGACATGAATGTAGTCGCGGATGCAGGTACCGTCACGCGTCGGATAGTCGCCGCCGAAGACGCGCAGTCGCTCGTGTTTTCCGGCGGCGACCTGCATGATGAAGGGCATCAGGTTGTTGGGAACTCCGCGCGGATCTTCCCCGATGCGCCCAGAGAGGTGTGCGCCAACCGGGTTGAAGTAGCGCAGGAGCGCCACTCGCCACTCGGGATCGGCCGCCACCACATCGCGCAGAATGTCTTCGATGACCCGCTTGGTGTTGCCGTAGGGACTGGCTGCCGGGCGCAAGGGCGCCGTCTCGTCGATCGGCACACTGTCGGGCTCGCCGTAGACCGTGCATGAGGACGAGAACACCAGGCTCCTGGTCTCATGCGCGCGCATGACCTCGAGCAAGGTGAGCGTGCCGCCGACGTTGTTGCGGTAGTACTCGAGCGGTTTCTCGACCGACTCACCCACCGCCTTCCAGCCGGCAAAGTGCATGACCGAGTCGACCGGACGTTCGCTGAACGCTCGGTTGAGCGCCCGCTGATCGCAGATGTCGACCTGGACGAACTCGAGGTCCGGTTCAAGAGCGAGCTCGCGGCCAGACTCTCTGGCGATCGCCCGCACCCGATCGACGACTTCGATGAACGAGTTCGACAGGTCGTCGATGACGGTGACTGCGTGGCCGACGCCCAACAACTCAACGACCGCGTGACTGCCAATGTAACCCGCACCGCCGGTTACCAGAACGTGAGCCACTACGAACCCGCTCTAAGGGAGGCGTCTTGCACCTCACGCTCGAGCTCTGTTCGCAAGACGTCCATGCGCGCCTGGTCGTCGTCGGGAACCTGCGGGTAGGTGGCGGCAAGTGAGCGGATCGAGCGCACCACGATGTCGGCAACCAGGGCCCGCATGGTGGGCTTGTGGTCGGCGGGAATGGCGTACCACGGTGCCCAGGGAACGGAAGTATGGCGGAGCGCGTCTTCGTAGGCTTCCATATAGGCATCCCAATGCTGCGCTTCCTCGAGGTCGCCCTCCGAGAACTTCCAGCGCTTCTCGGGTTCGACCAGCCGCGACAAGAAGCGTCGACGCTGTTCGCTTCGAGAAACGTTGAGAAAGAACTTGACGATCGCTGTGCCGTTGGCCGCCAGGTGGCGCTCGTGCGCCGCGATCGACCGCATGCGCTCGGCCCAGAAGTCCTCCTTGGCCTCCGGCATCACGACATGCGGCAGGCGCTGGCCAGCGACGATCTGCGGATGCACGCGCACCACCAACACTTCCTCGTAGTACGAGCGGTTGAAGACCCCGATCCGGCCGCGCTCGGGTACGCGCATCGAGGTACGCCACAAGAAGTCATGATCGATTTCACGAGCCGACGGTCGCTTGAACGCCATGACCTGGCAGCCGGCCGGATTCACGCCGCTCAGAAGACGTCTTATCGTTCCATCCTTACCTGCCGCATCCATGGCCTGAAAAATGAGCAGCACAGACCAACGATCTTCCGCATAGAGCGCCTGCTGGAGCTCAGCGAGTTCGGCGACCGCGGCGCGAAGCATCTGCTTGGCGGCGCCCTTCGACGGAAACTCTCCAGGCGCTTCGGTCGGTTGCAGAGCGATCCGGAAGTCGCCGTCGGGCTCGACCAGGTAAGGGCTTGGGGCAGCTTCGAACACAGCGATCTCCCTGGAGGGTCCTAGAGGGCTCGAGAAGGAAAGGGTCTCCCTACCGCCAGTCAGCAGAAGAGACCGTGCCCCGGATCATAGCTGCCGGCCAGCCGTGTTGCGTCTCTCCGGTAGGCAAGTCCCGCGAGGCTGAGACGGCTAGAGGGTGGGGCCTCAACCCGCCTTGTCGACGAGAATCTCGTCGTAGCGAGAGGCCTCACGGCGCAGCCAGGGTTCGAGGCGCATGAAGACATCGATGATGAAGGGATCGAACTGACGACCTCGCTCCTCGGCGAGGATCGACAGCACCCGGTCGAGATCGACTCCTGGACGGTACGGCCGCGGTGAGCACAAAGCGTCGAAGACATCGGCGACCGCAAAGATGCGCCCATGAAGAGACAGCTCGGCGGACGGACGGCCACTCGGATAGCCGCCACCGACGTACCACTCGTGATGTTCGAGCACGATCGGAATCACTTCCGAGAAGGACTCGATGGGCTCGAGAATCCGTGCACCGAGCTCCGGGTGCATCTCCATGTGGGCGCGTTCTTTGCCCGTGAGCTTGCCGGGCTTATCGAGAATAGAGAGCGGGATCCCGATCTTGCCGATGTCGTGCAACAAGCCGCCGCGATACAAAATGTCGAGCTCAGCCTCGGGCAGACCAAGAGTGGCGCCGATCCTCAGGCCGAGATCGGCAACCCGCTCGGAGTGACCCATCGTCCACGCCGACTTTGCATCGACCGCACGCGCCATCGCCCGCAGGGTGCCGCGCGAAAGGCTCTCGAGCTCGCCCACCAGACGCAGGTTGGCGAACGCAACGCCCACCTGACCCACTACCTGTCGCAGGCGCCGACCGTTCTCGGCCCCGAGCGTCCAGGAGGGCTCACCGCCGACCGTCACCACACCGCGCACCGCACCGGAGCTCAGAATGGGGAGGGCGTAGGCGGGACCTGCCGGAAGCCCTCCGCTCTCTACCCAGCTCGGAACTCCCTCGAGCGCCCCCGCTTCATCGGCAATGCAACGCTCGACTTCGGCGCCCGGCATCGTGCAGAGACCGACCGAGGTCTCGCGATCCAAACCACCGATCCACTGCAGGCCCCGTCGATCGTTCTGGTCGCCGAGCAGAGCGATCGAAGCCCAACGCCCTCCCGAGATCTTGCACAGTCCAGACATTGCGGACTCGATCAATGCATCGGGCTCGTTCAACGACAGGGCAACCTGCCCGAGCTGTTCGACAGCCGTCATGGTCTCGAACTGACTGGCGAGGTTGCCCGCCATGTCATTGAACGAGGCGGCGAGGTCTCCGAACTCATCGCCGGCCGGGACGACCACCGGCGTATCGAAGTCGCGCTTGGCGATCCTGCGAGTGCCCGCCGCCAGCTGCTCGACCGGCTGTAGGCCGCGATGAATGAGACTCGAGCTACCGAGCATCGAGGCCAGGGCAGCGGAAACGATCAGGAGGAGGAACCAGGGCGTAAAGCTCTGCAAGGGAGCGAAGACCTCAGCGTAGGGCCGGCTGACAAAGATCCATAGGCCCGCTGCCCTGGCCGGCAAGGCCCAGGGACCTACCAGGTGCTCGCCCTTCGGGCTGTCGGCCGTGAAGGGCTGAAGACCTTTCAGGCCCACCGTGTCGACGACACCGACGGGACTCGAACTGGCGATCACGCGGCCACCTTCCTGCCACCAGTGTTGTGCCTTCGCGACGTCTGTGCGGCGCGACCCCCACCACAGAAAGTCGCTGTCGACCTTCGCAGAGGCCACTCCAATCACGCCGTCAGCGTTCCAGGCGTGGCTGATGAGATAGAAGTCTCCCTCCACCAGCACCAGAACCGGCCTCGAGAGGCGCAGCGCTCGCTTTTGCGGCGGCGACAGGCGGTGGTTCTGTTGGCCGAGCTGGATCTCGTCATGACCGGTATCCGGCAGAAAAGCGAGAGCACTCAGTCGGTCGGTGTTGGCGCTCTCGATGAGCATTTGCGCTTCGACCGAAGTCAGATCCCGGGGAGTCGTCGCCGTCTCGGAGCGCAGAGGCGCCGCCGTTCGATCGCGCAGGTCCTCGGCCAGGAGGTTCAGTCGCTCGAGAATCGCCATGCCCAGGTCACGCGCCTCAGCCGCCACCCGGTCGCCTCCCGTGCGATGAAGCTCCGCCCGCATCGAGAACCAGGTGACCCCACCCAGCACCACGAGCGGCAGAACGCCGCACAGCACAAACAGGGAGAACACGCGGCGCGCAACGCGGCTCTTGAAGAGGCGAGGATCAAAGCGCAGACTCATGGCAGCTGCCGGCGGCCGAGCTGAAAGGCCGGTCCCCGCGTTGCCGCCACGCAACGATCCACAGCGCGGTGGGATTCCATGACAACCGGCAGCTCAGGCGTCACGCCTTAGTTGGCGTAGTCTTTGGCCAGTCCCACAAAATCTCCATCGTGGGCGCGAATGATGTCATCTGGTGCCTTGTGGACCTGCTTATGCGTGTCTCCGTCGCGACCGATGCTGTAGAGGTCGTAGTCGGTATTGATCGGTACCTCAGAAAGGTTGTGCCGCGCCTTGCCCTTGTAGCCGTTGTCCTTGAACGGGTAGTACTCGTAAGGCTGGCCCCAGGGGTCGCGGGGAATGATCGGCGACGGGAGGTCCTCGAGACTGTCGGGAATATCGGCCTTGGCATCCATGTACAGGCTGATGTCGCGCTCGATGAGTCTGATGTCGGTGATCGCGCGCCGGACTTTGGTCTCGTGGAGGTAGCTCAAGAAGGTCGGAATCAACATCGCTGCCAGAACCCCCAGTAGCGCCACCGCAATCAGGAGTTCGAGCAGGGTGAATCCAGACGCGTCCTCGAGCACTCGTCGTAGCCGACGCAGCCGTTCGCTCATCATGCGACTGCCGTTCATGGGAAGGGATCCCCGAAGCCGTCGTCGTCTTGCGGATTCTCTTCGCCGTCAGGGTCGTAGCCCGGGCGCGACGTCATCGAACCGCTGTTCAGAGATTGCTCGATGGCCAGACGCTGCTCCGCACGCTCGGCAGCGAGGACATCAGGTCGCAACCAGCGCGTCCCGCCGAACGCCAGCAGGGCCTCGCTCTTGACTCGGTAGCGCACGGAGAAGCTTGCCTCGACGTCGTCGTCGGTGAAGTTGATCTGGTAGCGCGTGATGCCTTGTTCGGGCACCAGGAGGACTTCATCGACCCAGTAGGTGTGGACCTTGCCCGGACCGTTGATGACGGTGAACCGATCGAGCGAGAACTCGATGGAGTGCCCGTCATAGGGCCCGTCGCCGCTCTCCCAGGTTCCCAGGAGCTCGTCGGGAATCAGGTCGATGGAATCGGGTCGCTCCGCAAAGAGCTGCGGCATTCCGACCAGGGCGACGGCAACTGCGAGGATGATGATGGTGAGTCGCATGTTTGGGTGGAGTGCGTGTGAGGTTTGGTTGCGTGAACGGAGGCAGGGCACGACCGGACAAAATCGGTCGTTCCTACTGAATTATAATTAAAACAGTTTTACTTGTAAAACTACACCAGCACCCGGCTCCGCTGCAGAGCGGCAGAGGGGCTCAAACGACCGCCAACACGGTCCTTCCGCCTCCCGCGTGACAGCTCGAGCCCCGGTTCTGCGGTTCGGCGGTTCGGCTCGCTCAGCTGTAGGGGCTGACGATGGCCAGCCAGGCGAGCACCACGAGGCACACGAGGTAGAGCTTGAAGAGCAGCGGCACGATGAAGCGCACCCATTGCTGGTAGGGGATCTTCGCCAGCAGCAGCATGCCCATCAAAAGCGCATTGGTGGGGACCAACATGTTGGTCAGACCATCCCCGAACTGATACGCAAAGACCGCGGTCTCGGCACCGAGGCCGGTCACCTCGGCGAGCGGCGACATGATCGGCATGGTGACGTAGGCCTGGCCACTGCCCGACGGAATCAAGAAGTTACACACGCTTTGCACGACCAGCATTCCCCAGGCGCCGACCACCGAAGCGACGCCGGACCCGAGACCCTCGACCGACTGCAACGCGCTGGCGCAGGCGTGAATGATGGTGTGAATGACCTCGGCCTCTTCGAGCACCACTCCGATGGTGCGCGCGAAACCGATCAGAATCGCGGTACCCGAGAGCCCCGCCGCCCCTTCGATGAAAGCCCGGGCACCCTGGTTGGGTGAGATGCGCGCCACTGCCATCGCCAACAGGGCCAGGGCCAGAAAGAGCGCCGCCAGCTCGACCATGAACCAGCCGTACTGTTTGGCACCGTAGACAAAGACGAGCAGCATGGCGACGAAGGCCACCAGAACCGCAACACGGGCCGACGTCAAACGAACGTCGTCGGGCATCGAGTAGCCCTCTGAGTAGTCGATGCCAGCCACCAGGCTCTTCGTTGGATCGTCGCGCACTCGTTTGGCGTAGCGCATGACGTGGTGTACTCCGATCGCCAACATCACAACCAACAACCCCCAACGCAACCCAGCACCGACGAGCAGGGGCTGGTCGGCGATCTGTTTGGCGATCGCCACGGTGAAGGGGTTCATCGCCGCGCAGCCGTAACCAACTCCAGCGCCAACGTAGACGATACCCATCGCAACCACCGCATCCATCCCCATCGCCAGACACATCGCGACCAGAATGGGAATGAAGGGCATGTACTCCTCGGCCATGCCGATCGTCGAACTGCCGACGGCGAACAAAGCCGTCATGCCGGCGACCAGGAGCACCGGGCGCGAGCCCAGGGTGTTGATCGCAGAGCCAATCAACGCATCGATTGCGCCGGTCTTCTTGATCACTTCGATCACCCCACCGACGATCAGAACGAAGAAGATCACGTCGGCCGCCGCCTCGAGCCCCTTGGGAACCAGCGTCAGGGCAGCGTGCCAGGGCAACCTCTCAGCCGAGGTGCGATGGTAGCTCCCCGGGATCACCTCGCGACCCGGACGCTCGATCGTCGCACCCACAGGAAGAGTGAGTTCTTGACCTTCGAGCCCCGGGACGACTTCGCCGGCCGGAACCGTCACCTCGAGCGGCGCTTCAATCTCCTCGGCCACGGGAGCGAAATCGTAGGCACCGGTCGGTATGACGTAGGTCATCACCTGCGCAATGACGATCATCAAAAAGAGCAGCACCAGGGCGTCGGGAAAGCGTTTCATGGGTTGTCCTGACGGAGAGTCGGAGCGTTGGTAGGAGCGGCGGTGAGGAGATCCTGGCTGCGTTCTGCTTCGGATTGCCAGACCGAGGTTAGACCAGCCGCTTCGACGCCGCGCGAATCAGACAGCAACTCGAGCGCCCGTCGTGGGCGACCGAACTGGCGCGCTACCTGTGCCGCCTGCAAACGAGCGGCTGGTGCACTGGACGGACCGACGTTCTGGTAGAGCGCGAGCACTCGATCGTCACCCGGAACCGGCTCAACCGCAAGCTCGTTGCTGGAGGCCCAGATCTGTTGCCCCGCTGTCGGCTGGTCATTGAAGCAGAGCGCCAATCGAGCGCGAGCACGACGGAGAGCCGGCAGGGCATCGGTAACGCGCACCAGCAGCTCCTGGCCGCGCCGGCGAGTCTCTTCGTCGCCGAGGGGTCCATCCGCCAGCTGGCATAGCGCCGTTCCGAGAACCAGATCGGCGCTCGCGCGATCGAACAGCCGATAGAGCTCCGCTTCGCGACCGGCGTCGCCGGTTGCTGCCAGGAGACCGAGTACATAGGGCTCACCGGGCGACGCGGTCAACGCCTCGCGGAGCTTCGCTTCGGCCCCGCTCCGGTCTCCGGCCAAAAGAGCAAGACGCGCCAGCCACACCGCCGGCTGAGAGCTCAGCCGCGCACCGCGACTGAACTCGAACGACGAGCCCTCAAGCTCTTCGAAGAACGCCCGGGCCTCTGGTCCGCGACCACTGAGTGCCGCGAGGACCGCGCGATCGAAGCGGCGTGACGGATCGCGCAGATCGAACGGCCCGACCGCGAGCGCCGCGGCAGCGAGACTGCCGTCAGAGACGGGCACGCCGGCAGGCCGCACCTGGTCGACCAGGGCGGGAGCGATGTGCGCGGCCAGCACGGTCTCGAGGCTGGCGGCTTGGGTTTCTCCGGCATCACGGTGGAACTGTGCCAGTCGCGAGCGCGTCGAGGCCGCATGCCCCGCCCGCACGCTCCACTCCGCGTCGGCGAGCCGAGCATCGACCGGCCACAGGGCGAGGGTCACGACGACGATCGCGATGAGCGCCAGCCACCGCCGCCGTCGGTCGGCCCGCGCCAGCTGCTGCCAACCGAGAGCCGCCAGTAGAACGACGAGGGGCAGGAGCGTCAGGCGTTGGCGTTCGGAGACGTAGAAGGCGAGCATTGCGGCGACCTGAACCGCCGCTAGAAGGAGAATCAGAAACCACGAGCGCCACCTTTGAAGCGCGGTGGGCAAACCAACGGCCGCCGAGACAATCAAGAACGGGATCGGCAGCAGAGGAAACGGCAGGGCGCGCTCTCGAATCTCGGCCTCGTAGACGTCGTGAAACGCCAGTCGACGAGCGATGGCGGCTGCCTTATACAGCTCGATGCGCAACCAGCGGAGCGGATGCTCGCGCACAAAGGCCAGGCCCTTCTGGCGCCAGAACCGATTGACCTCCGACACCGTGAGGGCCTCGCCCGCGGTTGCACGGGCAATGGCGCGGTAACTGACGTGTGGATGATCGACGGTCGCCCCCAGGGCCGGGTCGAGCAGCTCGCTCTCGATCTCCTCCACCGCCAGCGGGTACGAGCCACTTCGCCCCCACGACACCGGGTTGTTGCCCTCGTAGAAGACGGTCCCTGGGTTCATCACCGTCGGCGTCCACTCGCCGATCGCGCGCTGATTGCGCACCGTCAGAGCCGCCAGCAGGAGCACTGGGGCCAAAAGAAAAAGACCGGTGTGCACGACTCCCCAGCCGACCGGACGGATGCTGCGCGAATCGACTCCGCTAAAGACGTCGCCTTCGCCGGCGCGTTCATGACCAACCTTCTGCCGTTCTCCAAGAACGAGCCACAGGGGCACGAACACCAGGGCCGGCAGGAGGGTCGGGCGGGTCGCGATCGCTGTGGCACACAGCACCCCGGCAGCGAGTGCCCACCAGCCGCTGGCGCGTGCGGTGGCCACCGCCTGCTCGACAGTCACCAGGAGCGCCACTACCAGGAAAACCATGACCGCCTCGGGTTCGAGAATCGGCGCGTAGATGACGACTCCCGGTGACAACAGAAACGCCAGCACTCCGCACCAGGCGATCCACCACCGTCGGAACCGTCGTCTGAGCAGCCACCAGAGTCCCGCTGCCGCCAGCGCAACGAGGATCGTTTGCAACCACTCGACGGCCAGGGCGCGCTGGCTCGCATCTTCGGGTTCGGCCGTCAGCACCAGCCGATGGAGCGCCAGGTAGGCCGGACTGAAATCGACCAGGCGCTCGGCGGGCATCGAACCGGCGGCGAACTCCAGGGCGGCGGTGCTGTACTTGGAGAACGGTTCAATGCGCGTCGGCAGACCGGTCAGAGAGTCGAGGCGTGGCGCCTCGGTGACCCGGTCGAGGGTGCGCAACCAGAGAGTGCTCACCAGGGCGATGGCGAGCATCGCGAGTCCCCGGACAACGCGGTCGCGGGTTCTCGGTTCCACGGGCACACTCATCGGCCACACTCTACTTGGAGATGCGCGAATCGACCGACCGCGCGCCGGCTGCGCCCCCCGAGGCCGGTACACTGCGCGCGTGAGAAGCCAGCCGAAAGATGCCCGCCGCCGGCCCCGTTCTAGGACCGTCCAGCGAGCCGCCTTTGCCGCCGCGCTCGGCGTGTCGTCTCTCCTGCTGCCTGGGTTGGCGGCGGAGAACATCGACCCGCTGCGCGGCTTCTCGGCCGCCGAAACGGTCAAGCAACGAGAGCTCGAGGAGCGCTACCGCAGCCTCACGCCGGGAAGCGAACGCTTCCGCGAGCTCCTCGAGACGCTGACCCGGGCGCCACACCCTGCGGGCAGCGCCGCCAACCGAGCCGTCGCCGATGTCATCGCCAACACCATGGCGAAGGCGGGACTAGAGGTCGAGCGCTATCCCTACGAGATCTATCTGCCGCTTCACGATCAGGCTTCCGCCTCGGTGGCACTGGTGACTCCTGAACGCTTGCCGCTCAATGCGATGGAGAACGTGCACCCGGCCGACCCCTACTCTGCCCATCCCGACCTGCACGGGGGTTGGAACGCCTACTCAGCATCCGGTGAGGTCACCGCGCCAGTGGTCTACGCCAACCATGCACGACGCGAAGACTTCGAACAACTGGCTGAGATGGGAGTCGAGGTCGCCGGCAAGATCGTTATCGCGCGCTACGGTGGCAACTTTCGTGGCTACAAAGAAAAGTACGCCGCCGACGCCGGAGCCGTCGGGCTGGTGATCTACAGCGATCCCCGAGACGGCGGCTACCGTAGCGGTCTCGAGTGGCCCGAAGGGCGCCACCTCGACAGCAGCACGATCCAACGCGGTTCGATCCTCACCCTGCCTTGGACCGGCGACCCCCTGACTCCCTTTGAACCTGCGATCCCTGAGGGCGACCCCCAGCGTCTCGACGTCGGAGACGTCGACCTGCCAACCATTCCGGTCACCCCGCTTCCCTGGGGGTCGGCCAGGGAGATCCTCGAACGCATGCAGGGCCTGCCCGCGCCGCGCGACTGGCAAGGTGCCCTGCCCTTTACCTATCGGCTGACAGGTGGTGAAGAGCTCACGGTGCGGCTCGCGGTCGACCAGCCTCACGGCATGGTGACGGTCGAGAACGTCGTCGGCTTCCTGCGCGGTCGCTCGGCACCTGACGAGTGGGCGGTTCTCGGGTCGCACTACGACGCCTGGGAGTTCGGCGCCGTCGATCCCAACGCCGGCACCGCGATGTTGCTGCTGGTCGCCGAGGCTCTCGGCCAACTCGCCAGTGACGGTTGGCAACCCGAGCGCTCGATCGCGATCGCGCATTGGGACGCCGAAGAGTTCGGCATTATCGGTTCGGCCGAATGGGTCGAGCAGTTTCGCGACACGTTGACCAGCGGCGGCGTGCTCTACCTCAACGCCGACGGCGCCGTCTCCGGCGGACGCGTTTCGTCGTCGGCGGCGCCGCCGGTCAAGCAGGCGATCATCGACGCCATGGCGGTCACGGCAACCCCTTCGGGCGAGTCGTTCCAGGAACGCTGGGAGCGCCAGAACGGTCGCGAGCTCGGCCTAGAGAGCTTTGGCAACCTCGGTGGCGGTTCGGACCACGTCGCCTTCACCACCCACATCGCGATGCCTGCCGCGGGAATCAACGTGTCGTCCTCGGCGCCGATCTACCACTCGGCCTACGACAACTTCGCCTGGTACGAAAAACACGCCGATACAACCTTCGAGCACGGGCCGGCTCTGGCGCGCCTCGACGGCACCCTGGCACTTCGTTTTGCCAACGCGACGCTGATTCCCTACGACCTTACCGCCTACGCCGAAGATCTCGACCGCCACACGCGCGCGCTCGAGAAGCAAGCGGGGCGCGAGTTCACCGACCTCCGGCGTGCTGCTGATCGACTCCGCCGGGCAACTCAGGCGACGGCGCGCAAACTCGCCGCCACTCTCGAACGCCCGCTGAGCCAGGCGCGCGCCGCAGAACTCAACCGGCTGCTGCTCGAGATTCCGCGCACACTCGCGCACGACGACGGCATGGGGTTCGGCCCCTGGTATCGATCGCTGTGGGCATCACCAGACCCAACCAGCGGCTACGCCTCGTGGATGCTGCCGGGAATACGCTGGGCACTCGATCAGGGAACCGGAGTCGATACCGAAGAGGCGCGCCTGGTCCGAGCGCTCGACGAAATGACCGCCCGAGTGCGCGAGCTCAACCGGCGCGCGGGCCCCTGACACCAGAGGGCCAATGAAGAGAATCCTCGAGGCCAGGCCGTCGCGCCAACTGCAGCGCGCGCTATGGGGCGGGTTGGTCCTTGCGGCCACGGTGACCTCGCCCGTGGCCGCCCAACCAGAACCGCGCCCGAGTCCTACCCGCCCTGCCGAGGCCACGGGACACTCCGCGGAGGCTCCTTCACTCTGGCAACGCGGCACAGCAGCGTGGCAGGCGCGCGCGGAGAATCATCTGGGCGGCCGGGCGGCCCCGGGACCTATACGGCGAGCCGTCGTGGCGTATCGCGAAGCCCTGGCCATCGAGCCCGACAACCTCGGCACGCGTACGCAGCTCTTGCGGGCGCTGTTCTTCGAAGGCGAATACGTACCCATGGACGTAAACGCGCGCAAACGCATCTTCGAGGAGGGGCGCACCGTCTTCGAGAAGGGCGTCGACCAGTTCGCCGACCGTCATGGCGGCCGCAAGATCTGGAACCGGCTCCCTGCCGAGGAGGTCATCGATCGCTTGCGCCAGGAAGAGGACGCTCAGGCCGTCGGTGAGTTCTATTTCTTCGGTGCGATTCACTGGGGCCTCTGGGCGCGGTACTTCGGCACCATGGCAGCACTCCGACGCGGCGTCGCGGTCAGGATCCGCGACAACGGAGAGATCGCCCGTACCCTCTACCCAACCCAACACGACGCCGGACCGCTGCGGCTGCTCGGGCGCATGCACGTGATCGCGCCGCGGGTTCCGTTGTTCACCGGTTGGATCAACCACCGCCACGGTCTCGAGCTCCTGCGAGCGGCCCATTCCCAAGCGCCCGAAGACCCTCTCAACCGCTTCTTCCTCGCCGAAGCGATCCTCGAGGTCGACAAGAAGCGCCGCAGCGAAGCGTTCGCGCTCATGTGCTCGGCACTTTCGATGGAGGTGCGGCCGGGCCGGACCGTCGAAGACATCGATGCCATCGCGCGCTCACGAACGACGCTCCAGAAGTGGGTCGCGCGCGAGCGGCGACGTGGGCGGACGCTTCCGTGCAATCCAGAGTGAAGGACCACTCGGCGAGCGCGGTGCGGGGCCCGGACCACACGTGTGCCTGCTGCCAGCAGAGCCTGCAGCCGGCGTTCGAGGTCAACCGCCATCAAGTGATGGAGTGCTCGCAGTGCGGCCACCAACAACTCATAGCGCTCGAAACAAGCGCTGCGCGGCGGAAGTTGATCGCTTCGATTTATGACGATCGCTACTTCGCGGGCGGCGGCGACGGATACCCCGACTATCCGGCCGAGGAAGACCAGCTCCAGGTTCGCGGTTCACAGTACGCCCGGGTGCTCCGCCGTCATGGTCATCGCCAGGGTCGCCTCCTCGACGTTGGGTGTGCCGCCGGGTTTCTGCTCGCCGGCTTGACCGCCGAGGCAACCACCGACTTCACCGGCCTTGGCATCGATCCGAACCGCACCATGGTCGAACTCGGACGCAAGAGGGGTCTCGACCTCGAGGTCACAACGCTCGAAGACCTCGGCGCCGAGACCGAACCCTTCGATGGCGCGCTCCTGGTACAAGTCATCGCGCACTTCGACCGACCGCAAGACGCCCTGGCTCGCCTCGCAACCAGGGTAAAAGCCGGCAAACCCGTGCTCGTCGAGACCTGGGATCGGCATAGCGTGACCGCCAGGGCGTTTGGAAAACGGTGGCACGAGTACAGTCCGCCGAGCGTGCGCCACTGGTTCACCCGCACCAGCCTCGACACCCTCATGACCCGTACCGGTTTCGAGCACCGTGCCAGCGGACGCCCGTCCAGGCGACTGCGCCTCGCGCACGCAGCATCGCTTCTCGGCCACAAGCTCGGTTTCGCCCGCGATGGAAAACTAGTGGCCTGGACCCGGCGGATTCCCCAATGGGCGTGGCTGCCGTACCCCGGTGACGACCTCTTCTGGGCGCTCTACGAGCGTCGCGAGCCGTAGTACCGCTACTCGCCTACTCGTCGGGGGCCGCGAGCCGCGCGCGCCGCTCAGCAAGACTCTTGGGCAACAGGATCCAATAGCGCCCGCGCCCCTTCATGCGCCCGGCAAGGTCGGCCGCGCGCTCGCCAAAGCCGAAGAACACATCACCGCGCACCGGACCGCGAATCGCACCCCCGGTGTCTTGAGCAACCATCAACCGGCGCAGTCGAACGTTCTCACCAGGCAAAGGAAGCGGCTGGTCGGGAACCGCAGGTTTCGGCATCCGCGTGTCGAGCCAGATGGGAACCCCCATCGGCAAGAACCGGCGATCCACCGCGAGCGAGCGGCCGGCAGTGAGCGCCACGCCCTGACTCCCGAGCGGACCGTCTCCCCTCAGTTCGCGAAAAAACACGAAGGAGCGGTTGAGATCCAACAGGCGATCGAGCTCCTCGGGGTTGTCTTCGAGCCACCCCCGAATCGCCTGCATCGACATGCGCGGACGCGGCACCTCGCCCCAGTCGATCAGCGCCCGCCCAACGGCAAAGTACTCATGCCCGTTCTGCCCGGCATAACCCACCCGCATCTGGGTTCCGTCTTCGAATTGCACGCGTCCAGAGCCCTGCACATGGAGAAAAAACACATCGACCGGATCGTCGACCCACACCAACTCGAGACCGCGCCCGCCGAGCGCACCCTGCGCGATCTCCGCCCGATCGAAGTACGGCACAAAGCGCCGACCAGCGATGCGCCCGGCCACCTTGCGACCAGCAAGGTCGTCACGAAAGGCACCGAGCTCGACCGTCACCATGTCGCGCGGCGGCCGATAGAGCGGAAAACGATAGCGCTCTGTCTGGATCCGCGAACCAAAGAGCAGAGGCTCGTAGTAGCCGGTGAACAACCCCATCCCGTCGTCACCATCGAGCGCTCGAAACGGCCGGAACCACTCCTCGAACAAACCTCGCGCCGCCGCATGATCCGTCGCATCCCCAGCCAGCACCGCCCGACATGCCGCGCGCCAGTCACCCATGCGCCCACCCACCTCTCGAGGCTTGAGCTCTCGATGGTCAGGCACGAGGGCAAAGCGCCGACAACTGCGCTGCAGTGCGGCCAGCGCAAAGCCATGCTTGTCGCCTTCCCAGCCCGGCAGGTCGGCCCAGACCTCCGGCCGCAGATCCAACCGCACCTCCCCCTTCTCCTCTTCCGCAGGAGGCACCACCAGCTGAGCAATCTCTCCCTCCGCCTCGGCCGCGACTCGCACTGCCCGATCGCGCGCCAGCAACAGCAGCACCGTCGAGATCGCCACCAGCGCCAACACCCGCCACCAATTCACCCGCAGCTCAGCCACCAAGAAACCTCAAATCGCGAACGATCGATATAATTCACATTGATTTCCGTTCCCCTCGTGCCCAACAGACCAACGCCTCACCAGGCAGTCGAAAGGTTCTCCCATGGCTTTCCCCGGCGGCAGCGCCTACACCATGTCCCACCAGATCTCCGAAGGCTACATCCTGGTCACCGATCGCACCTGGTCACGGATGAACAAGCAAGAACTCGACAAGCTCACCTTCGAGTTTCAGAAGCTACTGCGTGAGTTGCGCGCCAACCAACCAGACGGCGACGACACGATGGCCATTCAAAAGCGCAACCGCAAGATCTCACGCGTCAACACCTCGATGTCCATGCTGAAGTCGTATCGCCTCCGCCGCAAGGTGTAGCGGGGGCCATGGTGGTGCGGCCTCTGTGAAGCGTTGCGTGAGCGGGTAGCGCGTTACGGTTGGGGGTGCGACCGCGCGATGTCGGTGCGTGGTTACCATGGCCCCCGCTACCGTCACTCTTGCGGCGCAAGCGCTACATAGCGCGGGCCGAATGCCTCGGCGCACGCCCTGCTGCTCCCCTCGATGCCTTCGAAAGACCGGCGCGCGCCGCGGATTCCGGGCTCCGTTGAAACTCCTGTTCCGTGCTAACGCCCGCCGTCCTGCCAAACCTGATGGGTTTCGGCCTCTGTGAGGCCTTGCGTAGGCGGGTAGCGCGTTACGGTTGGGGGTGCGACCGCGCGATGTCGGTGCGTGGTTGCCATGGCCCCCGCTACCGTCACTCTTGCGGCGCAAGCGCTCCAACCCGCCGGCCGACCACCTCGGCGCACGCCCTGCTGAGGCCACCGATGCCTTCGAACGGCCGGCATCGAGGACCAGGGTTCTCTTGACGGGTGCCGCACCGGGGACCTGGACTGTAGGTCTCCCTGGGGCAGCGGGGAACCGATCTCAGAACTGCGTGTGGAGGGGGGTTGAAAGCGCGAGATCGCCGAAGCGGTTGTCCTCGACCGGGTCCTTGAAGGTCAGCACCGGGGCTGGGCACTTGCTCAGCACCCGGACGGCGACGCTGCCGTGGACGAAGTAGCCGAGGCCGCGCCGACTCCGGCTGGCGAGAATCACGAGCTGGATCTCACCTTCCTCGACGCGGCGTAGGATCTCGCGGCCGGGGTCGCCTTCTGACACTCGAACCGTGCAGCGATCGGGGTCGATCCCGGAACTGGCACACAACGCATCGAGCCGTTCTCTCGACTCCTTGCGGAGTTCCTCCGTGGTTTCAAGTGGAATCTCGGGTAGGGCTTCGTAGACCACCGGAATCATCGGGGGTTGGACCACGTGCAGGAGTTCGACCTCGGCGCCGGTCCAGGCCGAGAATCGTTCGGCGTGGGCAATGGCGTCTTTGGCGTGGTCCTCGAAGTCGATGGGGACGAGAATGCTGCCGTGCGAAAAGCGGTCGCTGTGTTCGGTTTCGTACTTCTCGGCCCGCTCGGCGGCGCCTTCGGCCTGCACAGTCATCACCGGGATGTCGGCGAAGCGCACCACCTCCTCTGTCACGCTCCCGAGAAACAGCCTCTGTAGACCGCGGAGGCCGCGAGTCGCCATGACGATGAGGTCGATGTGGTTTTGTTCCGCGTAGAGGAGAATCTCAGCGCCGGCTGCTACAGCCTGGCGAGCTGCGCGATGAATCACGAGATCGGTCTGAGGGGCGGTGTCAATCAGGCGATCGACGAGCTCAGTGGTTCGCGCGGCGAGAGCATCCGTTAGTTCAGCGTGACCAGGTAGATCCGAGAGCGTGACTGGTTGCGAGTGCATCTCCTGCACTGTGAGGATGTGAAGGTCAGCGCCGAAGCCCCGCGCGATCTGAATCGCGTGCGAAAGTGCCGACTTCGAAGCATCCGAAAGATCGGTAGGAAAGAGGACGTGCTGAGGGGCCTTCATACTGAACCTCCGGTGCCGGCTTCTCCCGCCCGACGTTTCAGGGGACGGTTGAGCCAGGCAGATGAATCAAAGGGTTTCGGCGGCGCGCCGTTCGTCGAACACTGCGAGGGCCCGGGGCGGGAGCAGGAACAACGCGCACGGAGAGTGAGAGGCAAGGCGCCGGGTCACTCTCCCGACCGTCTTCTTGCCGTGATCCTGTGCTCCCGCGACGATCAGGTCGGCCTCTTCTGCCCACGCCACGTCGGACAGGGCTTGATCGGGTTGACCCGTGACCACCGCAGCACGTACGGGCTGGCCCGCGAGTTGCCGACCCTGTTGCTCCAGCTCCTCGATGCGCCTGGCGACCAGGGTGGGGCCGAGAGTGTCGTCGACCTGAAGGATGGAAAGGGTGGGAGGGGATGGAGCCTTCCTGGTCTCGAAGGCCATCGCCGCGCACCATTCGAGGGCGAGCTGGACCGCGGCCCAGGAAGCGTGCGAACCGTCGACGGCACCGAGAACGGTGCGTGGGGGCACAACCCCGCGGCCTCGAACGACGAGGATCGGCCGCGAACATTCGCGCAGTAGGCCTTTGAGGGTCGTTCCTAGCGCGCCGCGCTTCAGGACACCAGGCTCTGCGGGGCCAACCACAATGGTTCCGGCACCGACCGCACGTGCCACTGTGCGCAGCGCTTCGTCCGACGGACCGACGTGAATGTGATGAGAGGCAAGCGGGGGGTCTTCGATGGCGGCGGTGAGCCGCTGAACCTGGTCTTGCCCCTCTTTGTGAACTCGGGCCTTGAGCTTGTCGAGCGAGAGCAGATCGCCTGAGCGGCCTGTGCGGGCCTGATATCGCATCGGAGTGAGAGCGTGAACGACCTCTACCGGCACGCGCAAAGAGCGTCCGATCTCCAGGGCCGTAAGGACCACGAAATCGGAGTCCGCCGCCAGACTGGTGCCGACGACGATCGGATCGGCCGTCCACGGGGCCGCGCCTCTCGACTTGCTAGTCACCATAGAGGCAGCCTACGGTCATTGATCTCGTCCACCCATCGTGAGACTCCCGGAAAGCCCCTGCGGAAAGCCGCAGCCTGGTCGCCTCGCCCCACGACATCTCATGCAGAACGCAAGCGGGCAACGCCCGACCCGACGACGACAATCGTCAAGGTACCAAGGACGATCGTCATGTTCGCGTGCAGAGGACTGGCGAGCCAGGCCAGGTCGCCGACGAGTCGTGGCGACAGCGATAGATAGAGAATCACCGCCACGCCAGCCAGGACTGCGAAGAGTGCATCGGCAGCCCGCGAGCGTCGCGCCAACAGCCCCAGTAGAAACAGGCCCAGCATGCCCCCGGCGAAGATCCCCGACAGCGTCCACCAGGCATCGAGCAGACTGCTGGTGCCGATCATCAAGAGGGCAGCACCTGTCCCCAGTAAGCCCATCGCACCCGTGGCAATACGCAACACCGCCATCGACGCACCTTCACTCTGACGCCCCTGCCAACCCTCGACGAAGTCCGACAGGATGACCGTCGCCGAACCGTTCAGGCTGGTATCGATACTGCTCATCGCGGCCGCCAACAAGGCGGCAAGCACCAGGCCCCCCACCCCCGGCGGGAGCCGGTTGACCAGGAAGTGTGGGAAGGCCCGGTCGCCAATGCGCGCCTCCAGGTCCTCGATCGGCACGGCGCGGTCGAGCTCGCCCACCATGACTTCGGCGACGAGATCGGCGCGCGCCTCCGGATGGGTTTCGTACCAGGCAAACAGACCAGACCCGAGAAAAAAGAACAGTGCCGAGATCGGCAGATAGAGCGCCGCCGCCAACCAGACCGAGCGCCGCGCCTCCTTCTCCGAGCGTGCCACGTGATACCGCTGCACGTAGCTCTGGTCGATCCCGAAGTTGGTGAGGTTGATGAACAACCCGTAGACCAGCACCACCCAGACCGTCGACTGCCGCGGGTCGAGAGACCACGAACCCAGCGACCAGCGCTCGGCGTCGGCTGCCACCGCGAATAGCTCTCCCGCACCTCCCGGCATATCAGTGAGAAGGATCACCGCCACCAGGAGCGCTCCTAAGGTGAGCACGACGCTCTGGGCAACGTCGGTGAAAATCACTGCCGCCACTCCACCGATCCAGGAGTAGGCGGTCACCAGGAGGCCCGTGGCGAGAATGATCGCCGCCGGTGACCAGCCGGTCAGCGCGCCAAGTGCCAACGCAACCCCGAACAGAATCGTGGCGACGCGCGCTACCTGCGTCGCCAGGTAACAGGTCGTCGCGTAGAGCCTCGCCCAGCGCCCGAAGCGGTTCTCGAGATGAGCGTAGGCCGAAACTTCGCCGCTTTGACGATAGAACGGCACGAAGTAGCGCACGGCCAGAAACGCCGCCAGCGGAAGCGACAGCGAGAACACGAACGCGTTCCAGTTGGTCGAGAACGCTTTACCGGGAACCCCCAGAAAGGTGTTGCTCGATAGAAACGTGCCAAAAATCGAAAGCCCGACGATCCAACCGGGCAAGGCGCCGTCGGCCACCGTGAAACCGCTGCGGGTCTGTGCTGTGCGCCAGAACCAGGCACCGAAAGCGACCGTTCCCAGGACCCAGACGACGAGAACGATGAGGTCGAGACTGCCGAGCAAGTCAGCGGCCCTTCGCTGCCACGCGATCGACGGGCGCCAGAGTGTCGATCTCGATATCCGCAAGATCGAGACGCGCAAAAGCGATGCGCCGCCTTCGATGCGTCCAGGTCAAGAGCGCCTGCCCGGAATGGGGGCCAGCTGCCAAGAGCGCCGCGGCGGGATAGGAGTACTCACCGGGCTCTACATCGCCATTCGAGGCACTGCCATCGAGGGGATCGTCTTCGAGGGTCACCAGATGTCGCCAGTCGCTGCCATCGCGAGACACGGCCACGTCGAGCCGCCGGCGTGATCCGCGCCAGCGACCCCGATCACGCTGCAGCGGGTTGTAGACCAGGAGATGGACATCCGGTGCGATCGTCAACGCTTCGACACCTGCACTGGGATTGGGTAACCCGGTGCTCGCTGGCTCACTCCAGGTTCGGCCGCCGTCACGCGAACGGGTTTCGGCGATGACACCGTTCTGACTGCGGTGCAGCGCCAGGAGCGACTGGCACGGAGAGTCGAGACAAAGAAGCGAAGGCTGAATGACCGAGAGACCGTCGCCGCCTGGCGCGCGAGCCCGGCGCGAGGGGAGGGCTCTGGTCAACTGCCACCGGCGGCCGAGATCAGTACTGAGCTCGAAGTGGCTACGCCAGCCATTGTGCTCGGTACTCGAGCCGGCAACCAGGGTGCCATCGGCCAACTCGACCGGATGACTGCGCACCGGACCGAGGGCGCCCGCTTCGAGACGCCGCGGCGCTGACCAGCTGCGACCCGAGTCGGGTGACTCCCGGCGCACGCCCCACCAGGTGCGCGGAGACGGACCCACCTTGTAGAACAGAACAAGAGGTGCGCTGCGGTCGCGCGGCTGAAAAAGCACCGGATTCCAGGTCGGAAAATCTCGCCCGCCTTCGATCCCGGTGGCTACGACCAGAGGAGCCGACCAACGTGCGCTGCCGGGTTCGCGACGCGCCACCCAGATCGCAACGTCGTCATCGCCCTCGCGCGCCCCGCCGAACCAGGCCACCACCCAGGAGCCATCGACCGCCACAGCAACAGTCGAAGCGTGTGCCTCGGCAAACGGTGCGCGCTCGAAAACGAAACCGCGCTCGGCGATGATCTCGGATGCGTCAACCGAGGAGAGACCACCGACGAGAAAGAGCAGCAGCATCAGGCCGAGGCGACGTATGCACAATGCAATTCCACTCCGACTGTATGGCCGCATGAGACTCCCTCGAACGTTCACATTGTTCCGCGCGGTGGACTGAACGCTCAGACTCTACCGGGAGTCAGAAGCGGTCTGCGGTCCAGAAACCGAACTGCGCGCGCGGAAAGGCTGCTTCGAGCAACTCAATGTGGAGAGCGCCCATCACGTCTCGGTCGTCCATCGAAGAACCGAGTGTGACCGTTGAATCGAGGAGTCGCGCACGCAGCGATGCTTCATCGAGCACCCGCAACATCCAGGTCGACGATCCCTCTTCTCCACTCGTGCCTCCGAGCCACTCGCCACCGAGACGCTCAACCGCCAGCTCGAGACGTTCGTCCTCGATGCCCGCCGGCACGCGCGCCGGCTGAATGGCACCTTGGGTCGCTAGAACGATGAGCTCTGCAGCAGCCTCACACGGGCCGTTGGCTCGCTCTGCCGTGCGCGTCTCGCCCGAGTCGCTCGGGAGGTCGTCGTAACCCCACTCGAGGAGGTGGAGCGAGCCGTAGAGTTCGGCCGCTCGCAGGTAGGCGACGATCCGCCGGTCGTCGACCGCGACGGTCATGCGCTCTCCCGCGGCAACACCGTGCTCGAGGCCAGTAGCCCAGTCTGCCGCATCGCGCACAACGGTGCCCGGGAAGCGATTCGAGTATGAATCCCCGATGCGCCGTACAGCTGCGCTGTCGAACTCGAGATCGAGTGGACGAAGGTCGAAATGCGACCAGGACGGTAACGTCGCCGGGGCACAGGCAAGCCGGCGGTGACCGCGACACCAGGCAACCCAGCCGAGTTGCTCATAAAACCCCACCTTGGCCGCTACCAGGGCCGAGACCTCGAAGCCGCGATCGCTCATCTCATCGATCGCCACCTCGAGCAGGCGCGTCGCCAGGCCCGAGGAGCGCCTGGAGGCATGCGTGAACACCGTTCCGATCCCACCGGCGGGAATGCTCACGGAATCACGTGCGGCGCCGCCGGTGCGCAATCGGCGAGGAAAAATCTGCACACACGCCATGAGAGTTCCAGCCTCTTCGGCCACCAGCACGTTGCGCGGTGTGTAGCTCGGATCGTGTTCCAGGTAGGGCCCAAAGACCTCGAGCGCCGACTCTCCGTGGCGGAATGGCCAGTTCGCCAACAGCTCGAGGAGACGCGGCTCCTCACCCGCACGGAGGTGCCGGATCACGGCGCCGCCGGAGTTGGAACCTGTTCTCTTCCCTGGCGTTCCCACGGCCCGTGACGATAGCAGCGCCCCTCTGCTTCCGCACGGAAAGGTATCTCCGCACGGAAAGTTTCCGGTCAAAGGGCTGCCCCAGAGAGCTCGCAGACAACGGCCAAAAGCGAAGACCGACCCGGGCGGTGTCGCGCCGCCCGGATCGGATGTGGTCGTCAATCGGCGGTCGACGGCATGATGCGAATGATGCCCTTGAAACGGAAGGTCTCTGGATCGATCAGCTGCCCCTCCTCGTGGACCTGTGCGCCCTCGAGGTAGCCGCTGGTGATCGGACCGTTCATCACCACCCGACCTGTCTTCGTGTGCAGCGTCCCCTTGAGAGTCGCCTCGAAGGAGCGGTCGCCGGCATCGACGATGCTCCATCGAAACCGCACATGCCAGATCGGTCCGGTGACCTTGAGGCTGAGCAGCTCGGTCTCGAGGTTCCCGTCGATATCGCCTTCGACGGTGCCTTCCCAAATAGTCTCTGCGATGGCGGTCTTGTCGAACACCAGGTAGAGCGGTTCATCGGCAACCGCGGCAGTCGAAGAAAGGGCGAGAAGAAGCAGGCAGACAAAAGAGAGCAGCGAGATCTGACGAAGTGACTTCATGTTGGGTCTCCCATAACCTTGGTGGTGAGGTCTGAGCCTCGAGACCGGTCCAGGCCGGCAGCGAGAAGAAGAGCAACAGCGATGCCACACCCCGCTAACCAGACCGCAACGGGGAGAGCAGAGGTGCCGGGTCACGACGTACGAAAACCCGCCAACTCGAGTTGGCGCTCCGACGGCCTTCGGTTGGCACCTTCGAGTCTCCGGGGCGTGACGATAGGGTGGGCGCGAGAACCCACAAACGCAACCCGGAACTGCTCTCATGACCGCTCTTGAAAGAACCGTCAGGACTCTCGTGCTGGTCGTCTTCGCTTTCTCCATCGCCGAAGCAACCAGCGCCTCGTCGTTCCGCCAGCAGGTCCGTGTCCATGGCAACGGAGATCCGTCGTGGCCAGAGGAAGTGACCGCGGTCGCGCTTTTGCCCGACGGGCAGGTCGCGGTGGCGACACCGCAAGGGACATTCCTGTCGACGCCCGGAACGTTCAAGGTCACTCTCCACAACACCGTTCCGGTCGCACCCAGCCCGCCAGCAGAGCTCGACCCAGCGGCCCGGTTGGCCTTCGAAACCGTTTTGCCGATGGCGGCGCTCGATGACTCGACATCGTTCCTGGCCCACGACCGCGCTGGCAGAACCTGGCTCGCTTCCCGCAACGGCCTCGCCGTCTATGAGCCAGAGACCTACGCGGCAAGGCTCTGGCGGGGCGCCGATGGCTTGCCGTGGAACGAGTTCACCGCCATCGCCGCCGCGCCCGACGGCACGATGTGGTTCGGTACAACCCGCGGCCTGATTCATTTCGACCTCGATACCCTTACCTGGGAGTACCGCCAGGGGCCACGCTGGCTGCCCGGCGATCACGTCACCAGCCTGGTGGTCGATGGCGAAGGCAGCGTGTGGGCAGCCACCGACGGTGGCCTCGGGCTCATCCGTCACGTGCCGATGACCCTGGCGCAGAAGGCGGCGCACTTCAACGACCAGATCGAGGCTTTTCACAAGCGCACCCCCTACGGCTACGTCGATGCGGTAACCGTGCCAGCCCCCGGGGACCTGACGCGGCCCGAATTGATCGAGCAACACTCGAGCGACAACGACGGCTTGTGGACGTCGATGTACGGCGCCGCGCAGTGCTTTGCCACCGCGGCTACCGGCGACCCGAAAGCCGAGGAGCGTGCCCACCGAGCGTTCGAAGCCCTTCGTTTCCTTGGCACCGTGACCCAGGGGGGGTCCCATCCGGCACCGCCCGGCTTTGTCGCCCGATCGATTCTGCCCACCAGCGGCCGCGACCCGAATCCCGGCCGCGTCGAAACCGATCGCCGCAAACGAGTCGAGGATCGTTTGTGGAAATCCATCACGCCGCGCTGGCCGATTGACGAGAGCGGCAGGTGGTACTGGAAGACTGACACGTCATCCGACGAACTCGACGGCCACTACTTCTTCTACGCCCTCTACTACGACCTGGTGGCCAAGAGCGAAGCCGAGCGCGCCGCGGTGCGAGGCGTCGTCACCAGCATTACCGATCACCTCCTGGCCCACGACGGTTCGCTGGTCGATCACGACGGCAAACAGACCCGCTGGGCAGTGTTCGGACCCGATGACCTCAATCTCGACAAGAACTGGTGGGGAGAACGCGGCCTGAATTCGCTCTCCTTCCTGTCGTACCTACGGGTGGCAGAGCACATGAGCGGTGACCCAGCCTACGGCGCAGCGGCCGAGGAACTGATGGAGAAACACGGCTACGCCGCCAACGCCCGCGTTCCCAAGATCCACCTCGGCCCCGGCACCGGCAACCATTCCGACGACGAGATGGGCTTCATGTCGCTCTATGGGCTCCTGCGCTACGAGCGCGACCCCGAACTTCGCCAGCTGTGGGCACACACCCTCCACCGCTACTGGCTGCTCGAACAGCGCGAACGCAACCCGCTCTTCGACTTGATGTACGCCGCCTTGATCGAGGGCGAGGTCTACGAAGACGCCTTCGAGCGCGGCACGCTCTTAAACCCCGAGCATGATCCGGTCGCCGCGGCGCTCGACTCGCTCGAGCGCTACCCCCTCGACCGATTCGATTGGCCACTTCGGAACTCGCATCGTCTCGACATTCAGCCGCTCTACGACCTCGAACGAGGGGCCTGGAGCCCTCAACGCGGTTTTATGCGTGGAAGGCATGCCGAAGGCCGCGTGCTGCCGATCGACGAGCGCTTCGTAGGCCACTGGAACCATGACCCGTGGCGCCTCGACTACAACGGCTCGGGACGACGGCTGGCTGACGGTGCCTCGTTTCTCTTGCCCTACTACCTCGGCCTCTACCACCGGTTGATCGAGCCGACGCTCTGACCACCCGCCCATGAACAGCCGACATCCACCGCCACCACGAACGGCGCTTCAGCTCTATAGCGTGCGCGACGCCTTCGAGGCGAATCCTGAGGCCACGCTGTCACGCATCGGTGCTCTGGGTTTCGAGGCCGTCGAGTGGTTTGGTGACCTGCGGGGAAGAAGCCCCGGGCAGTGGCGCGACACCTTGCGCGCCGCGGGTCTCGAGATGGTCGCGGCGCACGTCCCTTTCAAAACGCTGACCTCGGGTTCCGACCTTGGCCCGCTGCTCGACAGCTACCTGACGATGGGGTGTTCACACCTCGTGTGCCCATACCTCGACGAAGCCGAGCGCGCGCTCGGCTACAACGTGGTCGGCCGACGACTCGACCTGGCGGCGTACCAGCTGCAAAGTGCGGGGTTTCGGCTGTCGTACCACCACCACGATTTCGAGTTCGCGAACAACCAGGACGGCCTCGCCACCATTCTCCAGCAGGCTTCGACCAGCAACCTGGGTGCCGAACTGGACGTCTTCTGGCTGGCCTGGGCAAACCAGGACATACAGGAGACCATCGAACGCATCTCGGGGCTCGCCGGCGGCATTCCTCTCGTCCATCTCAAAGATGGCGTCTTGTCCAAAGGGCGTTCCTTCGCCTATCCGGAGATGCCCTTCCGCGCCCTCGGCGAAGGCGAACTCAATCTCGACACGATCGTGGCGACCAGCTTCGAACGCGGCGCCGAAACGATGATCGTCGAGCAGGACTTCTTCAGTGAGAACGACGACCCCCTGACCGTCGTCGGTCGTAGCCTTCGTTCCCTCGAGGCTCTGCCAGCCTTCGAGCGGTGGAACCCTCCCAGCGAGGTTGAAACCACGTGACCGGCTCCGCCCTGGCCGGCATCGACCTGGCCATCGTCTTGTTCTACCTCGCCGGCACGCTGGCACTTGGCCTCCTGTTCAGCCGCTGGGTGAAGACCTCCGGCGACTTCTTCCTCGGTGGCCGCGCCCTTCCCTTCTGGGCGGTTGGCATGTCGATCGTCGTGTCCGACATTGGCGCCACCGATTTCATCGCCGTCGCCGGCGGCACCTACTCCTATGGGCTGGCGCAGGCCAACTTCGACTGGCTGGGCTCGATGCCGGCACTCTTGATCGCAGCGTTCCTGTTCGTGCCGTACTACTGGCGTGCCGGTGTCTTCACCGTGCCCGAATTTCTCGGGCGTCGTTTTGGCGGCTCGGTACAAACCTTTATGGCCGTGTGCTGGGGGCTGATCCTGGTGATGAACCTCGGGATCATGCTGCACGCCACCGCCATTCTCCTGCGCGGCGTGCTCGGCTGGCCGCCTGTGGTTTCGATCTGGGTGACCGCCCTGATCGTAGGCGTCTACGCCCTGGGAGGCGGCCTGACAGCCGTCGTTCTCACTGATGTTCTGCAGTTGGTGGTGATGTTCATCGGCGGTGCCGCGCTGGTCGTGCGGGTGCTCTGGGAAGTCGGCGGCCCGGGTGCACTCCGCGAACAGGTGCTAGCGCGAGGGCCGGAGTTCGCCGACCACTTCTCGCTCTACCTTCCGCACGACTCACCGACACCCTTTCCCTGGAGCGGCATCGTCCTGGGGCTCGGCATCGTGCTTTCGACCGCCTACTTCACCGGCAACCAGGCCGTCGTGCAACGCGCTCTGGGTGCCCGCAGTGAGTGGGATGCGCGCGCCGGTGTCTTGTTGGCGGGCTTTCTCAAGCTCTTCATTCCGCTTCTGGTTGCCCTCCCCGGCCTGGCAGCGGTGGTTCTCCTGCCGGAGCTCCGTGTTGCCGACGAATCTGTGCCCACCCTGATTCGCGAGCTGCTTCCCGCTGGGCTGCGCGGATTGATGTTTGCCGCCTTCCTCGCCGCGCTCATGTCGAGCGTCGATTCGAGTCTCAACTCGGCGACCACGCTGTGGGTGCACGACATCCTGGTCAGGATCCGCCAGGCGCTTGGCTTCTCGACCAGCGAGCGCGCTCAATTGCGCATCGGCCGGGCGCTCGGGTTCGTTCTGCTGGTGGCCGCGGGTCTCTTGGTTCCCACCATTGAAGCGCGCTTTTCAAACATCTACAACGCCATTCAAAGTGTGTTCTCGCTCATTCAAGGCCCCAGTCTTGCCATTCTGCTCCTGGGGCTGGGCTGGCGACGGGCCAATAGCACCGGCGCCTTGTCTGGGCTGCTCACCGGGGTCTCGTTCTGCGTGGTGCTCAATACGCGCGCCATGGAAGGCCTGTTCACATCAGCCGAACCGTTCCTGTTCGTCGCCTGGTGGTCTTTCGTACTGACGCTCCTGGTCACCGTCGTCGTGAGTCTCCTGACGCCGCCGCCGCCGCCCGAGCGGCTCCACGGCCTCGTGTGGCGCGACGTCACCTCGAATGCAGAGATCCAGGCTGCGCTGCGTAGCCGCTTGCCCAGTCGCCTGGCCGCTCTGAACGAACCCGCCCAGGACGGCGCCTCGCAGGGCACGTGATGGAGGCTCTGCGCACCCTGCTCGAGGCTTTCTTCGGTCCCTTCGATCGAGCACTCCTGTCGCTTCCCCTCTGGGTCGCACGGTTCTCGGCGGTGCTCTTGTTGCTGGTGCCGGCGCTGTGGGTTGCACTCCGGTCTGAGCGCTCCGTCGTCATGCGTGGTGCGCCTGATGATTCTCGCTGGCGTGACTTGCGCCTCTGGGCCATCCTGGTCACCTTGCCCTACGTCCTGATCTACCTCCTTTTGTGAAACTCGTCTTTGTAGGCCGTCTAGGAGACAGAACCGCAAACCTGTGAGACCGCATGAGCACCGAACAACGAAACCAGCACCAGGCACGTGACAAGACGACCCTGCACGCTTTGGCGGTCTTTCTGCTGGTCCTCGGTCTCCTGGTGGCGCTCGGTGGTTTGACGGCCGAGCTCCCCATCGACCGTTGGCTGGCGCTGGCTTCGGGGGGCACGCTCTCCGCCGTCGCCGGACTGTTCATCTGGTTCGGCGGCCGAAGACGGTTGTCATGAGCGAGGCGCGGGCGTTCGGCTCGGCCATGACGCCGTTGGTCGATCGATCATCGGCACTCGCCAGACTGGCCAGGCGCTCACCGGTGGAGCGACTGCTCGGCCGGCGAGGGCGCGATCCGGCAACAGGACGGTCTCACCTCGAACTCCTGTGGACGCCGCGCTACGTCGCACGCGTCTGTTTTGGCAGTGCGTCTCCACTCTCGCTCTCTGTGTGCGGGTTGATGGGCACCGCGGTTCGCCTCGCTCCCGAGGTGGAAGCCCTTGCGATGGACTCCAGCCCCCCCGCCGCGCCAACACTCGATGGTGAGGTTCTCGCAAGCGCCGTCGACCGGAACATCGCCGAACAGGCGGCGCGCCGCTTCGCGCTTCACACCCTGGCCGTCTTTCGCCGGCGCGACGATGAGGTCGCAGGAGTCGAGCTCTTTCCGCGCTTGTGGCCCTTGTGGCGTGAGATCGTCGAACGACGCAACGGAACCTGTGACCTCCGTCTGCTCGACGCCGTCACCGGTCAGCCGGCGGGAACCGCCGCCCGACATGCCGTCCTGCGCGCCTTTGCGCGGAACCTCCAAGAAGGTCCTCGGCTTCGAGGAGCCGACCGCACTATGATCCGCAGATCATGACGCAGAAGAGAGAAAGCAGCCTCGAGAAGTTGCTGCATGGCACCTGGCCGGACCTCGGTCTCCTCATCCTGCGCCTGGCGATCGGCGCCAGCATGGCCTTCCTGCACGGATGGGGAAAGATCTCCGGTGGTCCCGCGCGCTGGGAACGCATTGGCCAGGCGATGGGCAACCTGGGGATCGACTTCGCGCCAGTCTTCTGGGGGTTCATGGCAGGTTTCGCCGAGTTCTTCTGTTCGCTGCTGTTGATGGTCGGCCTGGCGTTTCGGCCGGCGGCCTTCATGCTGGCGTTCACGATGTTCGTCGCCGGCCTGATGCACCTCAACATGCCGCCCGAAAACGACAACGCCGGCTTGCTCGGGGCCTCGCACGCCCTCGAGTTGATGGCGGTCTACATCGCCCTCTTCTTCATAGGTCCAGGTCGCTACAGCCTGAGCACCTGGTTACACAACAGAAGGTCCTCCGGGAGGTAACCGAACCCATGACTGTGACACGCGGAATCAAGCAGCTGGTCGCCGACGCCATGGAACGAATCGAGACTCTCGATCCCGCTGCCGCTAGTGTTCTCCTGGAGTCTGGCGAGGCGATGGTTGTCGACCTACGCGACATCCGCGAGCTCGGTCGGGAAGGACGCATCGTTGGCTCGGTGCACGCCCCGCGCGGCATGTTGGAGTTCTGGGTCGACCCCGACAGCCCGTACCACAAGCCGATCTTGGCAACCGAGAAGAAGCTGGTCCTGCACTGTGCGAGCGGCTGGCGCAGCGCACTCGCTGCCCAGACTCTCCTCGATATGGGGCTCGGTAATGTCGCCCACATTGGCGGCGGCTTCAAAGCCTGGCGCGAAGCCGGTCTGCCAACAGAAGAACTGCCACCCTCTTGAGTGAGCTGGCGATTCTGGGCGGGTCGCCGGTCCGCACCGCGCCGTGGCCGCACTGGCCCGAACGCGGCGAACGCGAGGTGCAAGCGGTAGCTGCCGCGGTTGCGGACGGCGACTGGGGTGGCTTCCCGCTCCCGGGCCCCCACACCGAGCGCTTCACGAGTGCCTTCTGCAAGCGTTGTGACAGTCGCTTCGGACTGGCGGTCGCCAACGGATCGGTGTCACTCGAAATCGCGCTCATGGCGCTTGGCGTTCCGCCCGGCGCCGAAGTCATCGTGCCGGCCTACACGTTCGAAGCGACCGCCTCCGCCGTGCTCTTTGCCGGCTGCCGCCCCATCTTCGCCGACGTACTGGGAAGTAACGGTTGTCTCGACCCCGAGGCGCTCCAGAACGCGATCACCTCGAAGACCGAGGCGGTTGTTCCCGTCCACCTGGCGATGCAGATCGCAGACATGGACAGGATCGGAGAGATCGCCCAGAAGCACGGCCTGGCCGTCCTCGAAGACTGCGCCCACGCCCACGGTGCGCGCTGGCGCGACAAGGGAGTGGGGTCACTGGGCCATGCCGGATCGTTCAGTTTCCAGTCTTCGAAGCTGCTCACCGCTGGTGAGGGGGGCATCGTCACCACGGATGACGAGGGGGTCTACGACCGCTGCTACGCACTCGCCAACTGCGGCCGCACCCCGGGCGCCGAGCCGCTGGCCGAGCCCACACCCGGCCACAACTACCGCATGACCGAGATTCAAGCAGCGCTTCTCGGAGCGCAGTTGGAACGGCTCGACGAACAGTCTGGGCGAAGGCAGAAAAACGCCCAGCTTCTCGAAGAAGGCCTGCGTGAGGTCCCCGGTGTCACCTTGATGCCCGATGACCCGCGCGTGACCGAGCGCGCCATCTACCAGTACGTCTTCCATTGGCAGCCCGAAGAAATGGAGCTGCCGCGCGACGTGCTGGTCGCCGCCTTGGCCGCCGAAGGTGTGCCCGCCGACGGCCGCTTCTACGAGGCAGTGCCCTACTCGCCCCTCTGGAGTGGCCAGCACCTGAGGCAACCGCAGCTGGCGTTTGACCAACCCCCGCGGGGCTCGTTTCCGGCCGCCGAGCGGCTGGCCTACGAGACCACCGTGTGGCTGCCCCACTGGCTCCTCCTGGGCGAGAGCGAAGACGTCGGGGACCTTCTCGCCGCGATCCACAAAGTCGTCGACCGTCGTTCGGAGCTCGCCGATCTCGACGCCTCGACGCTCGCTGGCCTCACCCAGGCCCGCGCCACCCGCCGCACCTGAACGCAGGACCCGGGTCGCCACCCGGGCCCCCGCTCGGGGTCCCCGGGCCGACAGTGGGTGTCAGCTGGTTGGGCGGCGCCTGACGGTTTTCGGCAGTTCGGCCCAGCCCGCGGTGTGCGGAGGAGAGTCGGCTGGAGTTGGCTCGGGAATCGGCCCGACAGGCTTACCTTTGGTCCTACAAGGGGGAGTTTGTGCGCTTTACGGCGTCGGTCCAGGTCGCCTGGAGGCTGGAAGACGGTGATCTCTCCCAAGATTTACCAGATATCTTCAATTTGGTACTTAATTTGCAAATATGGCGTTTTGCGTATGTTTTGATGTTCCTAGGAGATCCGATGTCCGGCCTGCGCACCCGCCTCAGCCCTCTTCGCCTCGCCCTGTTTGGAGTCGCACTTCTGGCTCTCAGCGTCACCGTTCTGCCGGCGATGACGGCAGCCAAGGATCGGATCGAGCTGCTGCAAGGTGCAGACCTGGTCTCGCGTCAGCTCATCGAGGCGCGCTACGAGGCACTCAACAGCGGTTTTCCGGTCATCGTGCGAATCGACACGCAACGCGGCGCCATGGAAGTCTTCTCCAATGTCGACGGGAGCCGGGACCTGCTTTTCCACCCCGACAACCCGGTCTCCCTCGAGCGCGATCAACTGCTCGCCCGCTACGAGCTGCCGGCCAACGCGACCTGGACCTATGGCGGCGTTGACCCCTCGAAATGGTATGAGCGCAGTGATCTCGGCAGCCTCGGAGACCCCCGTGACGACAGCTGGGCCGGCCACGTGGCTTCTGGTTTCAACCTCGACGGTGAGGGTCGGCGCGTAGCGGTCTTCGATCCGCTCGGCAAACTGCGCACCGAGGGATCGATTCGCCTGACCAGTGATGGCGTCAACGTGCTCGAGATCCGAGTCTCACGCTACGGAGCGCTCGAGATCCACAAGCTCGAGGCCTTCGCGGAGTACCCGGCCCGCTTCGTCGCCGGCAACGACCCCTACCGCGCCTGGAACTGGCTCTAGAAGCGCCGAGGTCCGGGCAAACTAGATATAGTTTTATATCAACTTTTTCTTGTATTTATAGTCGAATTCTGACATCCTTCGGAGACCAGGCCCGACCTGGGTTCCTTTCCTCTTGAATGTCTGTTGAGAACACACCGATGAAGAACCGCATCAAGAACCGGCACGAACAAGGTTTCAGTCTCATCGAGATGATCGTCGTCGGGGCAGTGCTCATCACCCTCGCGGTGCTCGCCTTCCCGTCGTTCAGCAAGATGAAAAAGAAGATCGATCTGGTCTCGTCTGCCGACGAAGTGCGCTTCGAGCTGGTGCGCGCACGCCAGGAAGCGATGAAGTCGTCGTTTGACGTGGTCGTTGAGCCGATTCCGAACAGCACCGAAATGGTCGCGTGGGTCAACGTCGACGACGACGCGGACTACGCCTACAACGCCAACAACGGCGATCGCGAGCTCTTCCGGTTCATCATCTCGAACGACCGCGGAGTCACCTTCAGTGGCCTGCCAGACCCTAACGGCACCGGCAACACTCCCCCGGCGATCATGGGCCAAGGTGGCAACGGTGGCAACGGTGGCAACGGCGGTACCGGCGGAAACAACACCGTCGATCCCTCGTCCGCGATCAGCGGCTTCGAGCTCGTCGGCGAAAAACGCCTCGCGGTTTTCGACAGCCTGGGTAGCGTCACCGAACCGGGTGCGATCCGACTCAACAACGGCAGCACCAATGTGCTCGAGGTTTTCGTCCAGCGCACCGGCAACACCACGATTCGTAAGTACAACCCCACCCTCAATGCCTTCGTAAAAGACGGCACAAACGCCAGCGGCCGCAGCCTCTGGGAATGGTAGACCCCTTCGCATGATTTCCTTCTCCTTGCCCACCAACGAAGATCAGCACAGCGGTTCACATGGCCAGGCCGGCATCACCCTGGTCGAGATCCTGGTCTCGATTGCGGTGCTCGGCATTCTCGCTGCGATCGGGATCCCCAGGTATCACTGCCACGTCAAGAATGCCCGGTACACCGCGGCGATTCAGGACTTGAGCGGCGCGCGCGACGTCGTCGAACTGTACGAAGTCGAATACGGTCGCTTCCCCGACCATCTCGAGGATGCCTACAAGCCCGGAATGGTCTTTCCTACCACCCTGCACTACTGCTCGTCGACCGCTCCCTCGGATAATGACCACGGGCACGGTAACGAAGACTGCAGCTTCGCCGACGTCGACAACACCGGTGCCTCGGGAGCCAAGAATCCCAACCTCATCGACCCGGCGATCGGCTACCTTCTCCGCACCACCGCCGACAGCGCACCCTGCGGAAAAGAGGCTCAGGTCGCATGGACCCATTGCTGCGGCAAAGATCCAGTGGTGGCCGAGAACGGCGACTATCCAGGCGCCAAGGGAGGCGTCGGTGGCGGTGGCGGTGACGACGGTGACGGCGGCGGCGGCGGCGGCAAGGGCGGCAAGGGCTAGACTCGCTGCACTGCCTCCTACGTCTCTGTGGGTTCAGTCTCGTATGCGCGTCTATTCGTCCGCCAGGCCGAGCGGCTCGAGCACCCGCGTGTCGATCCAGAAGGCGTCCCACCACTGAACGGGATCGGCCGGAATCCCCCAGACCAGAACACTGAAGTGCAGGTGATCGCCACCAGCAAGACCGGTCTGTCCTGAGCGTCCGACGACATCGCCCTTCTCGACGGCGTCACCTTCTGCGACCTCGAACGACGACAGATGGGCGTACAACGTCTGCAGGCCGTAGCCATGGTCGACGACGACGAGTCGGCCGTAGATGCCCAGGTAGCGCGCAAACACCACCACACCGCTGTTCGCGGCCACGATCGCATCGCGGCGACGGGACGCCAGGTCGTAGCCGAGATGCGTCTGGCGATCGACCAGCCGCCCCTCGTACATGTAGCGCCGCCGGGAGGCGAAGGCATCGGTCACCTGGCTGTTTGGCTGCTGACGGAAAGCGCCCCGCCACAGAATCTCGGGGCGCGACCCGAGAGCGAGCTCGATCAGCGTCTGGTCGTTCTGAGCCCGCAGCGCGCCGTTGATCTTCAAGTAGCTGTCGAGCAGTGTCGCTTCTTCACTCATCGACGACTCCGCGAGGATCGCCGGCACGACACGCTCCATGAAGCCGTCCGAGAGGCCGATGGTCGACTCGCGCGGCGGCTGGTTCTTCCAGTCGCGTACGAAGCGCCGCGACGCGCGGTTGCCGAGGTCGTCGTAGGCGGTGAGTTCGAAGGCACCCGCATCGGCGACGTCCCAGGGCGCAGCAAAGAAGGCCACCCGCGAACCGTCGCCAGCCGGATGATCACGCCCGGGAAAACGGCGCGCACCGACCTCGACGCCGTCCCAGCTTGCCGGCCGCTCCAACCGATAGACGACCACCCCGGCACCGCCCTGGCGGAGGTTCGGGCTCTCCGCCAGGACCGACAGAGACGGCGGCTTGAGCCGGACCTCGGTGAGCTCCTCGACGACGACCGGCGGCGGCGAACGCAACCAGGTGCCCGCGCGCTCGAGAACCAGACGCACGGTGGCCGGCCCCTCCTGGAGATCGGGTTGAAGAAGAGACCCGGCCTCGCCAACCAGGGTCGCCTCGCTGACGCGATCTCCCCAGAAGGCCCAGAACCGCCGGGGCGCGTAGTCCTCTTCGGCGAGCACCGTGGTTTCGCCCCCCTGTTCGAGCTCGAGTCGCGCACCGGCCAGCCCGCGGCCCGACTCGAAAGCCCGGCCCTCGACCGGCGTGTTCGGGCCGATGCCCGGCAGCTTCAACTCGAGTTCACCGATGGGAGAACCGACCCGAAAGAAGTTGAGCCCGGCGAGCAGCAGGAGGAGTGCCAGCAACACCCAGCGCCAGCGCCGCCGACCGGACGTACGACGCTCGCCAATGTAGTAGGTCCGGTCTTTCACAGAGTCGGGCTCCTTCTCGAAAGTTCCGCCAGGAAGATGTCACCGACTGGCGACCACCCGGGTCTGGAGAACCGGCGGTGCCTGGCGACTGTCGAGCCAGATCGCCACCAGCGAGCCGTCAGGCAGTGCCATCAGGTCAGGGAAACCGGCTGCCCGCGACGCCTCGGTTTCGCCAAGCTCGACCATCTCGAGCTCTCCATCGGCCGCGAGTTCCGCTAGCCGTACAGGAGCACGCTTGCCGTCGCGCCCGAACCAGAGGGCATAGGCCCGGTCGCCCGAGTACGCAACGTCGACTCGACCGAGGGGGCCTTGCGCATCGAGCACCACGGGGCGACCGAACGTCGCGCCGCCGTCTTTCGAGCTCGCATACAAGACACGCGCATCATTGCGGGCGGCGGTGAACCAGGCAACATGCACAGAAGAGTCGGCGGCGGCGATTGCCGGACCGTTGACTGGACAGCCAGCGATCTGCCACTCGTCGCGCGCCACCACCGCTTTGCTCCAGCCATTGCCGGTCCGACGAATGATCGAGATGTCGCGGACCTCTTCGTGCGTGCGATCGCGGTAGACCACCATCGGACCATTCCGACCAGCGGCGGCGTCGGTTGCACAGCACTCACACACCCGGTCGTCGAGCAGCTCCCCGTCACGTACTCCTTCTGCATCGATGCGCGCCGTGCGCAGGGTCATCGCACCCCCACTCGGCATCTCGCGACCATCGAGCCAGAAGGCGCGAACACTCCCGGCGTCGCTCACAAAGGACACGAAGCCGTGCTCCGCCGGCACCCGGTCGTCGTGAAGCAGGCCGCGACGCTCAAACTGCTCGCTGGGCGCGAAGCTCCCGGCACGCAAAAGCTCGATCCCATAGTCGTAGGTACCCTCCCCCACCCGGCGCAGGCGGTGCACCCAAACGCTCCCATCAGGAGCCACGATGCCGCGCGAACGATCGGCCCAGTTGGGCCAGAAGTCGAAACCAGAGTCGAGCTCTCGCAGCGACCCCCATGACAGTTCACCTTGGCGCTTCTCGAGGGGCGCAAGCAGAAGCGTTACGGTCTGCCCTTCGTCCTGGGAGTCGCGATTCTGCGCGTCGCGCGCCAGGAAGAGGAGAGCCGCGGTGTCTCTCCAGGGCAAGAGCGTCGGGCCTACCATCTCGAGACCTTCGGCGAGGACCGGTGGTGCGACCTCGCGCGGTTGGTCACTGACGGCGGCCGCCGTCGAACAGAGCCCGACCAGGATGAGTGAACAGGCGACATTGCGCCTGACGACGCTTGAAATGGACCACAAAACGAAATGCCTCGCTCTCAGGTAACAGGGAACGACAGGTCCCGTCATGTTAGCGTGCGCGCTCGTTCCAGGAGTCCCTACCCGCCGTTGAAAGGATAGAAGCCATGGCCGTTGGAATGTTGCAGGACAAGGTGGCCCTCGTCACTGGTGCGGGTCGAGGCATTGGTGCCGAGATCGCCAAACTCCTTGCCAGGGAAGGCGCCGCCGTGGTGGTCAACGACCTGGGAGGTTCAGAAGGGGGAGAGGGCGCCGACCAGACCCCCGCCAATGAGGTCGTCGCTCTGATCCGAGAGGCCGGCGGCCAGGCCGCACCGCACTTCGGCAGCGTCTCCGACTGGGACGCAGCACACGACATGGTCGACACAGCCGTCCGGGAGTTCGGCCAACTCGACGTGGTCATCAACAACGCCGGCATCCTGCGTGATGTGATCTTTCACAAGATGGGCGAAGACGACTGGGACGCGGTCATCAACGTCCATCTGAAGGGCTGCTTCAATGTCGCCCGCGCCGCCGCCCCCCTGTTCCGCAAACAGATCGGGGGTGCGATGGTGCACATGACCTCGACCTCAGGGCTGATTGGCAACTTCGGGCAGGCCAACTACGCCGCAGCCAAACTCGGCATCGTAGGGCTTTCCAAGTCGATCGCCCTCGACATGCAACGTTTCGAGGTGCGATCGAACTGCATCGCACCGTTCGCCTGGAGTCGTTTGATCGGCACGATCCCAACCAAGGATCCCGCCGCGGCCGCCCGGGTCGAGAAGTTCAAAGAGATCACCCCGGACTACATTGCTCCACTCGCCGTGTTCCTGGCCAGCGATCGAGCAAAGAGTGTCAGTGGCCAGATCTTCGCGGTACGCAAGAACGAGATCTTTCTGATGAGTCAGTCACGTCCCATCCGTTCGGTTCATCGCGCAGAGGGCTGGACTCCGGCAGCCGTTGCCGAGCACATGCTCGGTGCCTTCGAACCGTCCTTCTTCGGCCTTGACCGCACAACGGATGTGATCCCCTGGGACCCGATCTGATGGGTCAACGGGCTCTAGTCCTCGGGCTCTCCGTCATTGTCGGGGTCGGCAGCCTGGCGTGCAGCGGGAGCAACGAGTCGCGCGCACAGGAACCTCAACTCGCCAGCCAGGCCAGCCCCGCAGCTCAAGAACCCGCGACCGAAGAGCCCGAAAGCACAGAGGCCAACGCCAACCAGCTGGTCCATTCCGAGCTCGGGTTCTCGATCACCAAACCGGAAGGCTGGTGGTTCCACCTCCCGCAGGCAGTGCGCGAGGGCCTCGACAAACCGCGGGCCGAGAAGGTCGAGCTCGAACGCTCGCTGCCGACGCGTTCCCAGGGTCCTCTCCTTTTCGTCAGCCCCAATGAAGATCCACGTGCACCAGTGCCGCGCGTCCGGGTGCGGCTGCATGGCCTGATGGTCGACCGGGGCGGGCCGACCGCAGCCGCGGAGATGCTTCTCGGCGGCGGAGGCGCCTTCCCGTCGTACGAACTGCTCCAGCCACTCGGTACCCTCGAAGTCGGCGGACAGCCAGCCGCCGCCACGGTCTACTCATTCGAGCCCGAACCCGGCCAACCCCGCCAGCTCGAACAGGCGATCTTCCTGGTCCGCGACGGCGTGGTCTTCGAGGTCACCCTGCAACGGCCCCTCGAGCACGACGGCTCGCTCGATGACCAGCTCAACGAGGTCGCGCGCTCCTTCACCCTCCTCCCCTGACCCTTCGCCGGGGCCAAAGGCGCAACACCCGAGAAATCCCAGAACCATCCCCGGCAATTGCCCGGGAGATGCCCGGGAGATGCCCGGGAGATGCCCGGGAGATGCCCGGGAGATGCCCGGGAGATGCTGGGTGATATACTAGTTTTTCTCGTTTTACGGTTCTTCTGGACCGTCGACTCCTTCTCAGTCGGTTGCTGAACACCCCTCCGCTGTCCTTTCCGACCTCGGGGAGCGCCCCTGCCCACCAGCCTTCTCCACTGCCACGCTCAGGTCCTCCTCAATGCTCTTTCGACACTTCGTAGCGGTCGCGATCCTCTCGCTCGTCTTTGTCGGCGCCGCCGGCACCGCGGTTGGCGAAGAGGCGGACTGGCGCCGCGACCGCGTTGAATGGCACGGAGCCTGGGCGACCGAAGAGTCGGCCCATGCACCCCCTACGAAACTTCGCATCGACAACCCCTGGGGCGACCTGCGGGTACGCGCGGCCGGAGACGCGCGCCTTCACCTGGTCGCTCAGGTCCAGCACCCACCGGGAGACGCGTCTACCGTCGAGTTGGTGCCGACCCTCGACGGCGGTGTGATCAGCATCGTGCCGCGGTTCGACGATCTGCCCTCGGAAGGGCCCGAGCCGCGAGTCGACCTGGCGGTGCGCGTGCCGAGCGGTCTGCACCTCGATCTCGAAGTGCGAGACGGTCTGCTCGAAGCGCGCGGGACGGCGCAGCCAACCACGGCCAGGAGTCAGCACGGCGAGATCCGCCTTACCGTTCGTGACTGCTTCTCGGCATGGAGCGCAACCGGCCCGGTCCTCGCGGTCGTTCATGGCGTACCCCGTGGTTGCAAAGCCCGCATGACCAGCGAGCAAGGTGTGATTGAGCTCCGTTTGCCGCATGAACTCGGCGCCGAGATCAAAGCGTCAACACGCGGCCGCTTCACCACCGACTGGTCACTCGAGATCGAACAAACGCCCGGCTCCCTCGTCAAGAAGGCGCGTGCCCGCCGCCATAGCGGTGGCGCGTCATTCGAACTCGAGAGTGAACTGGGTGACATCAAGACGCTCTTCTTTGGCACTGCGGAAGGCGACGCCACTGCGGCCACCTCACCACCTTCCAGCTCGACACCCGAGGACGCTCCGTGAAACTCCGCCAACTCTCACCAGCCGTGCGAAGCTTTGGCTGGAAGCGCGCGTTGGCCGCGACATTTCTGGCTTCGGCCTTCGCGATGACGACCCCGATCGCCCAGGCGCAGCCGCCGGCAAGGAGCCAACCGATCACCCTCACCGGCGCCGAGACCGGTGTCGCAGTTCGACCCTTTCGCTACTCCGGGAACCTCCGGACGCTCGAGAGGCCGCTCGCCTGGCAACCGGGCGACTCCATCCGCGAGGTCCCGCGCCGGCTCCATCCGCGTGAGCGCCGCACAGCCGCGCCGACTCCCCGGCCGCAGGTCGATCCGCTGGCTGCCCTTCAGCGCGAAGCCGAGAGCCGGCGCGCCACGAGTGGCCGCAACCCGAGTCGCGCCCTGGCCAGCCCACACGTGACGACCGATGGGCTCGGCTTCACCGGCGTTGGTCCGCCCGACACCAACGGAGCGGTGGGCGCCGACCACTTCATCCAGGGTGTCAACCACCCGCAAGGGACCTTGATCTCGATCCGCGACATGGACGGTGTGGAGGTGAGTCAGTTCGTTCTCGAAACCCTCGGCGCCACGATCGCCCCCGGCACGTCGTGCGCGACCAGCGGCTTCGGTGACTCGATCATTCTCTTCGACGAGCCAGCCCGACGCTGGCTGTTGACCGAGTTCACGACCGTCGACAGCCTGTGCGTCTACGTGTCACAGACCCACGACCCGATCGCCGGCGGCTGGTATCTCTATGAGTACGCAACCACTGACTTTCCGGACTACCCGAAGTTCGGCGTCTGGCACGACGGCTACTACGTCGGCACCAATGAATCGACACCGCGGGTCTACGTCTTCGATCGCCGCTCGATGCTCTCCGGAGGAGCCGCGGCGTTTCAGTTCTTCGACGTTCCCGACGAACTCAGTTTCGCGTTCCAGATGCTCTTGCCTGCCGATATCGACGGGCCGATTCCACCCGCCGGCGGCCCGGCGTACTTTGTTCGACACAACGACGACGAGCAGCACGAGGCCATGCCCAACGCGGGCTTCGACTTGCTGCAGGTCTTCGAAATGTCCGTCGACTGGGACACGCCGGCCAACTCGACCTTCACCGGTCCGGTCGACGTTCCGGTTGCCGACTTCGACTCCGACGTTTGCGGGCTCAACTCGCTGGCCTGCATTCCCCAACCCGGAACCGCGGTCAGACTCGACCCAGTGCGCGAAGTCCTGATGTGGCGACTTCAATACCGGCGCTGGCAGGACTACCAGAGCCTGGTCGGCAACTACACCGTCGACGTCGACGGCAACGACACAGCGGCGGTGCGTTGGTTCGAACTCAGGGCTAGTGGCGACGACCCGTGGACGCTGTTCCAGGAAGGTTCCTACTCGCCCGATGCCGACCACCACTGGATGGCCGCGATTGCCATGGACGGTGCAGGCAACATGCTGATGGGTATGAACGCCGCCTCGAGCGTGAGCTACCCCAGCCTCGTTCTCACCGGCCGTCAGAAAGGCGACCCTCTGAACATCATGACCGCGGCCAAGTCCACCCTCGGTGCTGGCGGCGACTCGAATTTCAGTAACCGCTACGGCGACTACAGCGCACTGACGGTCGACCCCGACGACGACTGTACGTTCTGGCTCACCGGCGAGTACAACAAGAGCGGCCACAACGGTGAGTGGACCACCCGCATTGGTGCGCTGCGGTTCGACGACTGCCAGGCGCTCGCACTGTTCGGCGACGGCTTCGAAAGCGGCACCACCGGGCGCTTCTCCAGCGAAGTCGCGGAGTAGTCTCCTGCCGTTCGCGCCGTGCCGGAGGAGACCGAGTGGTCAGCGCACCCGCACCTCGCCCATCGACGCCTCGACCGAAAGGCTGACGGTCGGCGCATCGGGATCGACGCCGGCGTCATCGGGAAGCCTGACGTTGCGCTCCCCCATTGCCACGCTGGCCTTATCGAGCGCAATGTGTACGTTGTCGGGAACCGAAACCCCGCACTCGCCCATCGAACAGCGAACATCGACCGTCGAGTCCGTGGTCCAGGCACCTTCGAGATCGAGTTGCAGAGCACCCATGGACTGCTTGACGCTCACGCCACCCGGGCTGGCATTGCCAAGGCTGAAGATCCGAAGCTCACCCATCGATTGTTCCGCGGTGAAGGACTCGATCGGGAACTTCGTCGGGTCGGCGACCTCGACCTCGAACTCACCGGCCGACATGTCGAGTTCCACTTCCCCGAGCCACAAACCGCCGAGGTTGACGACGTGCTCACCGAGCCCAAGATCGGCGATCAGATCGACGCGCCGATCCTCGGGAATCCAGACCGTCAGCCGGTTCTCGACCTCGCCGCCACCGAACAAGAGACCCATGAAGCGGCCACTGCCGCCGAAGGTCGCCGTGTAGGTCCAGGAGCCGTCGTCGGCGGTCTCCATCGTTTCTTCGAGGTTGAAACGACGGCTATCCCAACTGCCTTCGATGCGCAGGCTTTCGCCAGCCGGCGCGGGACGGATATCGAACTCGCCCATGCTGAGATCGAGTACCACGCGTCCCGTCGGCACCGCCGCCGCTTCGGCGGCCGTCATCGTCAGGACCGGAAGCTGGTCGGAAGCGGTGTCACCGTCGAGCTCTGATTCGGCCGGTAGTTCGATCACCCGTTGCACCTCCGGTGGAAGCTCGGGCAGCACCTGGGCCGTGTCGTGGGTCACCATCTCGACCGGCTGGTTGGCCGCAGCCACTTGAAAGGCAATGGCGAGACCCAGGAGCAGCCCACAAAAGGCGAGGACCCCCAGGCAGCCGAAGCACCCGTACTTGAAACAACCGCTTCTCTTCTCGTCGTTCATTGCGTACCACTCTCCGCGCAGGCGCCACCCACGGAGCCCATCGATTGATTACCTATCGTTCACACTCCCTACGGATCCGGGTGTGAACTTGTTTCGGGATCGGACGGTCGACGCCCTCAGACGCCCAACCCACGCCCGATGATCTCTTTCATGATCTCGGTGGTTCCGCCGTAGATCGTTTGTACACGAGCATCGAGAAACGCCCGGGCGATGGGGTACTCCGTCATGTAGCCGTAGCCACCGTGCAACTGAAGGCAACGATCGGCAACCCGGTTCTGTAGTTCCGTACACCACCACTTGGCCATCGCAGCGTCTTCGGCACTGAGCTCGCCGGCGTTGAGTGCTTCAACCTGGCGATCGACGAACACCTGCCCGATTTCGAGTTCCGTTTTGAGCTCGGCGAGCAAGAAACGGTTGGCCTGAAAAGAGCCGATCGGCTTGCCGAACGCTTCGCGCGACCTTGCGTACTCGAGACCGAGTTCGAAGCAGTATCGGGCATGGGCGATGGCGATCACCGCGATGCCGAGGCGCTCCCGCGGCAGGTTGCGGACCAGGCTGTAGAAACCGGTACCCTCCTCGCCAAGCCGGTTTTTCGTCGGCACCCGCACGTTCTTGAAGAAGAGCTCTGCCGTGTCCTGGCTCTTGAGGCCGATCTTGTCGAGATTGCGCCCGCGCTCGAAGCCCTCCATGCCATCTTCGATCACCAGAAGACTCACGCCGCGGTGGCGCTCCTTGGGGTCAGTCTTGACGGCGGTGATGACGAGGTCGGCGTTCATGCCGTTGGTGATGAAGGTCTTCGACCCATTGACGACGTAGTCGTCGCCGTCACGAATGGCAGTCGTGCTCATACTGGCGAGATCGCTGCCTATTCCGGGTTCACTCATCGCCAGTGCCATCATCGAGTCGCCCGAGACGATTCCAGGCAGCCAACGAGCCTTCTGTTCCTCGTTGGTCAACTCGAGCAGATACGGCACGCAAACGTCGTTGTGGAGGGTGATGCAAAACCCCGAGGAGCAAACGCCTGCCTTCTGTAACTCCTCCGCGATCACGGCGTTGAAGCGAAAGTCTGTGACTCCGGTGCCGCCGTACTGCTCGGGCACTTCCATTGCCAAGAGACCCTGTTCGCCCGCCTTCTTGAACATCTCTTTCGAGACCCGGCCGGCCGCGCCCCACTCTTCGTCGTAGGGTGTGATTTCGCGCTCGGCGAAGCGCCGCACAACGTCACGAAATGCTCGGTGAATGTCGTCGTAGAGAGTCCGTTGCACGCTCACTGCTCCCGCGCAGCCTTCTAGGGCGGCTTCTTGTTCACTGGTTGGTTAGGGCTCTGGGGGCGCGAGACATCGTCTTGGGCTCGCGCTCCGCTGGCCAGGATGTGCCTCTCCAGCCTATCCAACGCCTGGCGCCAATTGCACCCGCCCGGACCCGCTTGAGTAAGCTCCTATCCCTCCGCGACCTCGTCGCCACAATGCCAACGGAGCACCACCGGAGCCGACCCTTGTCTGACGATCGACCTGCCACAACCAGCCACAGATCGCCACCGCGAAAGCTGCCTCGGTGGTTGCTCATCCAATGGACGAGCGCCGTCGTCGCTACGATCTTCTTCCAGACCGTGGCGCTCGGCGGTGATCCGTCGATCAGCAATCTCGCGACCCTGGCGACGGGACTGGTCACGGCGCTCATCACCCTTCTGTGGCTCGCCCTGGCAAGCCCCCTGTCGCAGCGTGCCCGTTTAGGAGTTGTAGCCACCGTCGTAGGAGCGCTCGCCTTGTTTTTTGGCTTCTACCGTTTCGAGCGCTTGAGCGGGTCGCTGATGCCGGTGTTCGAGCCGCGCTTCGGCGCCAAACCGTGGAACGCCCTCGAACCCCCGTCCGGGGCGAGTCGGACCGTCGACCTCGAGCGCGAATCGGCGTTCGACTTCCCGGGTTTTCTCGGCGCCGCACGCAACGCGCGCGTCGACGGTGTAGTGCTCGCCACCGACCTGGAGGCCCGCCCCCCAGAGCTCCTCTGGCGCCATGCGCTGGGTGCCGGCCTCGGGGGGTTCGCAGTTCGCAACGGGTTCGCCGCAACGCTCGAGCAGCGAGGCGACGTTCAGGCGGTGACGCTCTATGAAGTCGACACCGGCAAACTGGTCTGGCTCTACGAATTCGGTCCACAAACTCCCTACGAAGACACGGTCGCCGGCGACGGCCCACGGAGCACGCCCGCGATTGCCGACGGGATGGTCTTCGCACAGGGTGTCTATGGGGTCGCTGTCGCCCTCGATGGCCGGACAGGCGAAGAGGTGTGGCGCCATGACCTATCGTCTGCGTTTGGCCTCGGCCGCGAGGCGGAGAGCGAGGTGCTGCCCTACGGTCGGCCGGGCTCACCGCTGGTCGTTGACGACCGGGTCATCTTTCCTGCAGGCGGCAGCCCACCCCGCTCGATCGTGGCCTTCGACCGCTTCACCGGCGAGCGACTGCTGGTCGCCGGAGAGGAGCAGATCTCGATGGCTTCACCCAACACCGCGACGCTCCACGGTCGTCGCCAGATCGTCATCACACTCGAAGAGCTGGCGGCCGGGTTCGATCTCGAGACGGGCGAGCAGCTGTGGGAGATTCCGTGGCCGGGATCGAGTAGCGGGGCAGCCAACGTCTCGCAAGCGGTCGCCATCGAGCCCGACCGGGTGCTGCTGTCAAAGGGCTACGGCCAGGGCGCAGCGCTCTTCCGGCTGAGTAAGAGCTTCGAGCCCAGCGAAGTCTGGCAGTCGTCGCGCGTGCTGAAGACCAAATTCACCAACGTCGCCATCGACGGTGAGACCGTCTATGGACTCTCAGAGGGTATTCTCGAGGCCGTCGACCTGGCGACCGGAGACCGCCGCTGGAAGGGTGGGCGCTTCGGCCACGGCCAGACCCTTCTGGTGGGAGGAGTGATCCTGGTCCTCGCCGAAGATGGCGAAGTGGTGTATGTCAGAGCCTCCCCAGATGAGGGGCCCGAGGTTCTCGCCCGCTTCCAGGCCCTTCGAGGTCAGACCTGGAACAACTTCGCCCTGGCGGGAGACCGGCTGGTGGTGCGCAACGGCCGTGAGGCGGCGGTCTACCGTCTGCCGACCGACTAGCCTCAGGGGCCGCCGCCGTTGACGGCGATCCGCTGGCCCGAGACGTAGGACGCCTGGTCCGAAACCAGAAAGCGCACCGTGTTGGCGATGTCCTCGGGCTGGCACACGCGACCGAAAGGCATCGAAGCGTCGAGCTCGCGCAGATCCTCGACTCCCGAGCGCGCCTTCATCAGACGTCGCCCCATCTCGGTCTCCACCAGGCCTGGTAAGACCACGTTCACCCGCACACCTTCGGGGCGTAGCTCTTTGGCAAGGGTCAACGCCAGGGCCTCCATTGCCGCTTTGCCCATGTTGTACGGCCCACCCCGCGCGCTGTTTGACAGCGTTGCAACGCTCGAGATCATCACGACGTCGGCACGCTGGTGAGACACCAGGTCTGGAATCAGCAACTGGGTCAATCGGTGCGGCGCCAGGGCGTGAACGCGAACCACGCGCTCGAGCTCGTCGGGATCGGTCTCGAGAACCGTGTTGCCGCGCGATGCGATGCCAGCGTTGTGAACCAGAATCGACGGCGCACCCAGCTCTTCGCGGATCGTGGCCACCATCTCCAGCAGCTGATCTTCGGCGTCAACCGACGCCTGACAGGCAATCGCCCGCCGACCGCACGCCTCGACCGCGGCGCAGGTCTCGATGGCCGCTTCACGGTCGCGCCGGTAGTTGACCGCGACGTCGGCACCATCCTCCGCCAGCGCCAGGGCAATGGCGCGTCCGATTCCACGGCTGCTCCCGGTGACCAGGGCCACCCGGGCGTTCGAATCGCTGGTGACCGACATGAGCAGGAGTCCTCTGACGTCTCTTCGATACGCGGCACACTGGCACCCTACCGAAGGCACTGGTCGAGGGTGGGCGGGAGGGTTTCAGGCGCGTTTCTGGCCTGCTTCTGGCGCCGGCCTCTCAGCCCCGCCAAGCGGCCGAAGGACGCCGAGAGGCAAGAAATCACTATGTAGAAATAGTAACGCCTGCAACAATCCCTGATCTGTAGTATCCTATAGATCTGGCCAGAAAGCCCAGAAATTGGGCTTTTCCAACACCTTGATATCTCCTTTTCTTGGTATACTTAGTGTTCAGCCAGGCGAGAGCTGTCTATCCATATGCCTATTTCAACCAATGAATCCAAGGGAATCCCCTCGGATCGAAAGACCCAGCGAGCCCGGGTCCTGGTCGTCGATGACGAGCCCCTCCTGCGGGAGCTCATGGCGACTGTTCTCGAGGCCGCAGGGCACACCGTCACCCTCGCCGGTGGCGCCCGCGAAGGGCTCCTGATTGCCGCCCGTGACCCCTTCGATCTGGCGATCGTTGACTACGAAATGCCGGGCACGAACGGTCTGCGGGTGCTCGACGAGCTGCGCGAGCTGCAACCGCACTGCCAGCGGATTCTCTGCTCGGGCAACCTCGACGTGCCAACTGTTATCGAAGCCGTCAATCGCGGCGAGATCACGCGCGTGCTTGCCAAACCGGTCGACCGCGCGCTGTTTCTCGAAGCGGTCGACGAAAGTCTCGAGGCACGCGACCTGCAAACCGGTCCCAACTGCTGGAGCCTCGAGAAGCAACGCCAGGACCTCGAAGAGTGCCTCGGCAATGACTACGTCAGCCTCGCCCTGCAACCCATCTGCGCCCGCGATCGCTCGGTCACCGCCTTCGAGGCTCTCCTGCGCAGCAGCCATCCGGTCCTCGACTCGCCAGTCGCCGTCCTGCGCGCCGCCGAAGCCCACAGCCAGCTCGACGCCCTCGCGGACGTGATCGCCGATCTCTCGCTCGAGCGTATGGCCGAGCTCGCCGGGGACTGGAAGCTGTTCATCAACGCCCACCCCAAGGAACTGACCAACCCTGCCCTTCTCGAGAAACGCCTGGCGCGACTCGCAGATCATCGCCATCGTCTGGTCATCGAAATCACCGAGCGCACCTACCTGCTCGAGCTCAAGGACTGGGCCACCTCGATTCGCATGCTCAGCGATGCCGGGTTCGAGCTCGCGGTCGACGACCTCGGTGCCGGTTACAACTCGCTCGTCGTGCTGGCTGAACTCCAGCCGAACTACCTCAAGGTCGACATGTCAATGATTCGCAACGTCCACAATGACGAACGCAAGCAGCGCTTGATCGAGATGCTGGTGAAGTTCGCGGAGTCGACCAACGCGCGGGTGGTTGCTGAGGGCATCGAGGTTCCCGAGGAGGCGGCCGCCCTACTCGACTGCGGCGTCCACATGTTGCAGGGCTATTGGCTCGGTCGTCCAACAACGGACATCGAAGAGTCGCGAGCTCGCCTGGCCGCCGAACAACTACCGCTCTAGCCGGATACCGCAGCACGCGCCGGATCCGCGTTGCTGTCGTGATGCGACATCATGGGGGCATGCCCCATCTGTCGCTCGAAGAGTTCGAGAATCTGCTGCCGGCGCTCCTTCGCCAGTCGCCCGCGGACCGACCGACCCGCCTGTTTTTCTCGGGCGGCAAAGCCGAGCCGTGCTCCTTGACCGCCGCCCTCGGTCGACAACGTGAGGCGGCAGCCAGCATCGAAATCGTCGAAACCCGCCTGCCAGGTTTTCGAACAGAAACCTACGCCGACTGGCACGACTGCCGGGTCACCGTCACCTTCCTGCCACGCGAACTCCAGCCCGCGGCACGACGTGGCGTCGTGCGCTTCGTACCGCTCCACTATCGCGACACCTGGGACTGGCTCGCCGCGCAGACCTTCGACGTCGCGTTCGTCGAGGTCACACCGCCCGACGCAAAGGGTCGTTCGGGCTTCGGCCTGACCGCCGACTTCGCCCCGGCAGTGCTCGAGAACTCGAAGTGCCTGATCGCCGAGGTCAACCGTGCCCTGCCCGACCTCCCCGGCGCGCCGCGCATCGAACTCGAACGGTTCGACTATGCCGTCGAAACAGAACGCGCCCCGAAGGCGACGTCGCCACCCGCCGCCAGTGAAACCACCGCCGCCATCGCCCGCCACGTCGCGACCCTGGTTCCTGATGGAGCTTGCCTGCAAACCGGTCTGGGCGCGATTCCCGACGCGGTGCTCGCCAACTTGGACGATCGCCGCGGTCTGGGCTGCCACTCGGGGATGATCGGGGACGGGATGATGAAGCTCGCCTCGAGCGGCGCCCTCGACGGTTCGCAGAAACCACTCGACCGCAAGCTGCATGTCACCGGCTTCGTGCATGGCTCTCAGGAACTCTACGCCTGGGCAAGAGATGAACCGCGGGTCGTTCTACGCACGGTCGACTACACCCACGACCCGCGGATCATCAGCCATCTCGACGGTTTCATCGCCATCAACTCAGCGATCGAGATCGACCTGGAGGGCCAGGTCAACGCCGAGACGGTGCGCGGCCAGCAGATCTCTGGTGTCGGTGGTTCGATCGACTTCGCACGTGGCGCCGCGCGCGCTGTGAACGGGCGCTCGATCATCGCCTTGCCAGCCACGGCGCGGCGCGGTGAGGTCTCTCGCATCGTAGGCACACTGCCGCCTGAAACGCCGGTCACCGCTTCGCGCAACGACGTCGACACGGTAGTCACCGAGTTTGGCGTCGCTCACCTCCGCGGCCTGTCGTCGCGCGAGCGCGCCGAGGCGCTCATCGGGATTGCCGCTCCGCGCTTCCAGCCCGATCTCGAAGCCAGCCTGCGCTAAACGACCTCTGGCACCCATGACCGACCACGGCGCTAGATTCCTAGACCTCTGAAACCAGGTTTTCTGAATCAGGTCTTGTGTTGGTCAAGGAATCCGAGGCGCAGCGCGCAGCGCTGCTTGCCGGGAAGCACGTCTAGCGAGGGTCGTGGTAGGACCGCCGGACGCGTTCCCAACTCAGGGGCACGCTTGTCGGTCCGAGGAAGCGGTGAACACCGCGACCCTCGCTAGATCTTCCTTCCGGCCCCCTCCCAGTAGGGCTTGCGCAGCTCGCGCTTGAGGACCTTCATGGCTCCCGAGAGCGGCAGCGGCTCGCTCCGGAACTCGACCGACTTAGGCACCTTGTAGCCGGCGATGGTCCCGCGGGCGTGTTCCTGAATCTCCTCGGCGGTGCACTCTGCGCCGGGCTTGGTAACGACAATGGCGTGCACCTGCTCGACCCAGAGGTCGTGAGGAATGCCGATGACGGCGACCTGGGCAACGGCGGGGTGGGTCGAAATGGCGTTCTCGACCTCCGAGGAGTAGACATTCTCGCCGCCGGTCACGATCATGTCTTTGACCCTGTCGACCAGGTAGAGGTAGCCATCCTCGTCGAGATAGCCCGCGTCGCCCGTGTGGTACCAACCTCCGCGGAAGGCCTCGGCGGTCTCCTCCTCCTTGTTCCAGTAACGGTCCATGTAGTTGCCGCCCTTGGCGCACACCTCGCCAACTTCGCCGGTGGCGACCTGGTTACCCTCCTCGTCCTGAATCTGCAAGACGATGCCCGTAAGCGGCCGGCCAACCGAGCGCAGAACATCACCCCCTTGCCGATGTTCCTCGGGACCCAGGAAGGTGAGAACCGAGCTCGACTCGGTCATACCGTAGCCCTGCGAAATGTCCATCTCGGGGTAGAGCTCGAGCAACTTCTCGAGCAGCGCCGCGGGCATCGGCGAGGCGCCGTAGGTGAGCGACTGGAGAGACGCGAGGCGCTCCGGGCGAAACTCGGGGTGTGCCATGACCATGCCGATCATTGTCGGCACCATGGTCGTCTGGGTGACCCCGTGCTTCTCGATCTCATCTAGAACCCGGCCAGGATCGAACATTGGAATGGTGACCAGCACGCCGCCCGCACCCGGAGTCGCCAGAATCCCAATGATCGAGGCGGCATGGAACATCGGCGTCTGCATGAGTGACACTTCTCCCTCGTTCAGGCGATCGAAGCGCATCTGCACGTGGTAGCAGTTGAGCATCTCAGCGCGCTGACTCACCAAGACGCCCTTGGGCAGGCCGGTGGTGCCGCCGGTATACATGAGGACCACCGGGTCTTCTTCCTCCGGCTCAGCCGGCGCCACCGGTTGCGCTGCGGCGAGTAGATCTTCATAGCCGATGTCACAGCCCTGGTCCCCTTCACCGATCAGCACCAACTTCCGAATCGGGCTCTTGGAATCGCTCTCCGCCATCGCCCGTGTGAACACTTCGTGAAAGTGCGCGTCGACGAACACCACCTCGGTCCCTGAGTCGCGCACGATGTAGTCGAGCTCGGGACCGGCCAGGCGCAGATTGAGCGGGTTGATCACCCCCGCTCCAAGGAAGGCTGCATGGTAGAGCTCCAGGTACTCGTGGCCGTTCACCGCCATGACGGCAAAGCGGTCGCGGGGTCCTAGCCCGAGTTGATTCTCGAGGGCGTGCGCCAAGCGCAAGACGCGCTCCTGGTGCTGATTGAAGGTCGTCTGGTACTCGCCGTCGATCACCCCGACCTTCTTGGCGCAGCGCTCCATCGCCGGGAAGAACATCCGTGGATAGACCAACTCTTTCATCGCCATCTGGAACTCTCCTGGCACCCGGGAGTTTCGGACACCGGCTCTTTGAAGGGGGCCGCTCATGGTAACCCGAGCGATCCCAGCCGCTCTCTCCTCGACGTACTAGAGTCAGCCCACACTCGTAGACCGCCGGAGATGAGGAATGAGCGACCCCAGCGCGCCAGAGAACCAGACAACAGCCGCGAGCCGCGTCCTCGACGGCATCCGCGTCCTCGACTTCGGCCGCTACATCGCGGGACCGTTCTGCGCCGCACTACTCGGCGACATGGGAGCCGAGGTGATTCGTATCGAGAAGGTACGTGGTAGCGAAGACCGCTGGGTCGCGCCGGTCACTGAAACTGGCGAGGGCGGGCTCTTCCTGCAGATGAACCGCAACAAGAAGTCGGTCACCCTGAACCCGATGAAGCCCGAGGGCCGCGAGATCACCAAGAAGCTCATTGCAACCGCCGACGTGGTCGTCGCCAACCTTCCCCCGCAAACCCTCGAAGCAATGGGGCTCGACCTCGCCAGCCTGCACTCTGTCAAGCCCGACGTGATTCTGACCACGGTCTCAGCCTACGGACGCGGCGGCCCGTACTCCGACCGAGTCGGTTTCGACGGCATCGGCCAGGTCATGTCGAGCGCCGTCTACATGGGTGGTGACGAAGGAGAACCGAAGCGTGCCGCCGTTGCCTGGGTCGACTTCGGCACCGCGCTGTCGTGCGCCTTTGGCACGATGGGCGCCCTCATGCATCGTTTGAAGACCGGCCAGGCGCAGCAGGTCGAAGGCTCGCTCCTCCACACCGCCATCACATTCACCAATGCCGCGCTCATCGAGCAGGCGGTGATTCAGCGCAACCGAAAACCGACCGGTAACCTCGGTCAGACTTCGGCGCCATCCGACCTCTACCAGACGAAGAACGGTTGGATTCTCTGTCAGGTCATCGGCCAGCCTCTCTTCGATCGCTGGGCGAATCTGATGATCGCCGACGGGAACGAAGGCGAGGTCGACTGGCTCGCCGACGAGCGCTTCACCGACGACCTGGCGCGCGGCGACAACGGGCCGGTGATCTCCGAGCGAATGGGCCGCTGGACGGCTAGCCGCACCACCGAAGAGGCGCTCGAGATTCTCGGCGAGGCGCGCATTCCTGCCGGCCCGGTCTACTCGATGCAGGAGACCCTCGACGACCCACACATTCAAGAAGTCGGCTTCTTCCAGTATCTCGACTACCCAGGCGCCCCACGGCCGGCGCCGGTCTCTCGGACCCAGGTGCTCCTCAGCGAGACTCCCGCCCGCATCAACCGACGTGCCCCGACGCTCGGCGAACATACCGACGAGGTGTTGGGCGCGCTCGGCTACGACCAGGCGACGCTCGACGACCTACGAACAAAGCGTGTGATCTAGCGCTCCTGCTGTATCGCCCGCGACCCCGCTCTACACTCCCACCATGCCAGCCCAGCCACAGTCCACTCGCCTGCGAGCTCGTCAGCGACTCGGCAAGTACCGCATCGGCAAGACCCTGGCCAAGGGCGGTTTCGCCGCGGTCTACCAGGGCTACGACACCATCGAGCGCCTGCCGGTGGCGATCAAGGTTCCTGATCAGCACTTGCTCGACGACGAAGCGATGAAGCTGCTGGCACACGAGGTGCGCCTGATTGCCCGCCTCGAGCATCCGGGGATCCTGCCGGTCAAGAACGCCACCATCGAAGAGGGCATCTTCCTGATCGTCTACCCCCTCGGCGAAGAGACCCTCGATGCCCGGCTGCGTCGCCGGCTGCCGATCGTCGAAGCGCTCTCCTACGCCGACCAGCTGCTCGACGTGCTCGCCTACGCCCACCAACGGCGGGTCATCCACTGCGACATCAAGCCCGACAACATCATCCTCTTTGACGGCCAACGCGTGCGGCTGACGGACTTCGGCATCGCCCGCGTCGCCGCCGGCACCCGCACCATCGCTTCAGGGGCGGGAACGGTGGGCTACATCGCCCCCGAACAGGCTCTCGGTCGACCGTCGCTGCGCTCCGATGTCTTCTCGATCGGACTGGTGATCTGGCAGATGCTCTCCGGGCAGCTTCCCGAATGGCCCTACCGATGGCCGCTTCCCGGTCACGAGAGAATGCGGCGCAGTGTGCATCGCGACATGGTCGCCGTGCTCCGTCGCGCCATGGAACTCGACGAGCGCAAACGCTTCAAGAACGCCGGCGCCATGCTTCAGGCCTTTCGCGCGGCGCGCCGTAAGACCCGCGGGTCAAAGACCACACGTCGCAAGTCGAGCAAGGTCACCAACAAGGAACGCCGGCGCAGTGTGCCGACATGGCAAGAGGTTCGCCTCCTGCAGTACCAGAAGAGCTACGCCAAGGTCCTGGGCAAGGCCGGGAAGTGCTCCAAATGCAGCGGCCCGGTCTCTGAGCCCATGCACTACTGCCCATGGTGTTCGATACGGCTCAAGGTGTGGAAAGGCGAAACCGACTTCCCCATCGCCTGCGGCCACTGCCACCGAGGCAACAAACTCGACTGGCGCTACTGCGCATGGTGCTACAGCGCCGGCGTGCCGCCCGAGAACAAGAGACAGTACGACGACAAGCGCTACACGGCGCGCTGCTCGAACCGCAAGTGCCCACGTCGTGACCTGATGCCCTTCATGAGGTACTGCCCTTGGTGCCACACCAAGGTGAAGAAGCCGTGGCCGATCGAGGGCAGTCGGCGCCGCTGCAAGCGCTGCCGCTGGGGGATCACCGACTACTGGAACAACTGTGCCTGGTGCGGCAAGTCGTGTGGAAACTCGATCGCCAACACCACCACGACGAGATGAGCGCATAGGCCTTGAAGGTCGAAGCGACCAGCTGGAGCGGCGCCAACCGTTGGCCCCCTGACGTTGCCGAGCTCCCGCCGCTCGGTCAGGCGGTGTTGTCGACCGTCGCCTACGACGGTCCAGGGGACAACGAAGATGCGCTGGCGGTGTGGAACCTCGACACAGAGAGCGCCGTTCTGGCGATCGCCGACGGTGCCGGTGGTCTTCCGCAGGGCAAAGCGGCAGCGAGGGCGGCACTTCAGGCGCTCGACCTGTGCCTGCGCGGTCGTGCCGACGGGCAGATCGAAGGGGCCAGCCTGCGCAGCCGCATCATGACCGGCTTCGAACTCGCCAACCGCCGCGTCAGAGACCTGCGGGGTGCTGCCACGACCCTGCTCGCGCTCGAGATCCAGCCGGGCATCGCCCGCTGTTTCCATGCCGGCGATTCGGGCGCCACGATCTTCGGCCAACGCGGGCGCGTCAAGTTCCGCACCGTCGACCACTCACCGGTAGGCTTCGGCGAGGCCGCCGGGCTCATCGAACCCGCCGAAGCCATGTTTCACGAGCACCGGCACCTGGTGTCGAACATGTTGGGCGATCAAGACATGAAGATCGACGTGGGGCCGACCGTCGCGCTTGCCCCCCTCGACACCGTCGTCCTGGGTTCGGACGGCCTGTGGGACAACCTGCACTTCGACGAGGTCATCGATCTCCTGCGCGCTGGTCCGCTCGTCGAGGGGGTCGAAGCGACCTGCAACCTCGCCCGCTCACGCATGGGGCTCCTGGCAGGAGAGCTGCCCAGCGCGGGCCGGTCCAGCGACGAAGAGCCCGGAAAACCCGATGACCTGACGGTGATCGCCTTCCGCCAGAGCCACTCTGGCCAGAGCTAGCTGCTGGTCGCGACTCGATGTCCGCCGACCCCGGGGTAGGTGAAGGCTGTAACACCTGCGCTCGCATTCGGAAGAGAGAGGCAGGCTGGCAACGTCGCCGGCTCAGAAAGGGCCGGAAGCGGCCAGAAAGCCTCTCACCCCATGTCGTGCCTGAAGACTGTCCGTTTCCGTACCCAGCCGCTTTCCTCCAGCTACAAAGATCTGCCGGTCGAAGTCCTGCAGGAGGCTCAGTTTCTCAGTTGGACGACCGGTCGGCGCGTCCTCGTTCGCCGCCTGCGCGACCGCTACGTGGTCAGCGCCGGCGAGAGTCACAGCTCGATTGCCACTGCGGTCGCCTACGTCGAGATCAGCCCTGAGCATCGCCACCTCGTTCCCGCGGTCCACATGTAGCGCCGCGGCCCAGCCATTAGCTCGCGCCGGGAGCGCCGCCCGTGTCAGCGCGTGAGGTGCTTCTCGTGACAGATCTCACACGCGTCGATCACCGCGTTGCCGGCATCGATGACACCGTCCGCATCCCGCTCGCGGGCCGCAACCAGCGCATCTTCGCCAGCGTCCACCATCGTCTGTGAAGTCTCGACCCAGACGTCGTCATCGACCCGGCGCCCCTCCATGAGCATCAGGTTGCCGGCTTCCGCGAGAAGAATGGCCATGCTCTCGAGCTCTTTCCAACCCTCTTCGTCGGCTGGTGCCTCACGGGCCACGTTCCAGAGCGCCGCCGAGGTCGGAATCACCATCACGTCCATCACCTCGCGCACACTCGCGACCGCGCGCAGTTCGTCGTCGTCTTCCTGGGCGACGCCAATGTGACGCGTCGCCGCGATCAACAAGAGGGCGATGGCCAAAGCCCCCATGACCTCCAGCAAGGTCATGATGCGCTCGCGCAGTGACCGATGGGGACTCGGGGTGAGGGAATCAAACAGCGGCATGGTGAACTCCTTTAGCGAATTCTGGCACGCCTCACCGGGACGTTCGAATAGGGGTTCGCCGTAAGGTTCGAAGCAGCAGGCCACCTTTCCGGAGCTGCCGGCGCCGCGGTCACTCCTGACGCAACGCAATCAACGGGTCGAGATGTGCGGCGCGCCGCGCTGGAATCAGGCAGGCTGCCGTCATCACCAGCATGAGAACCAGCACCGCGCCCACGAAAACGAGTGGATCCCAAGGCTCGACTTCTACCAGAAAGCGCGAAACCCCACGGCTCGCAGCGAGCGCCAGCAGCAGGCCAAGACCGCCTCCGGCAAGAGTCATCTTGAGCCCCTCGCCCAGAATCAACCACACCGTGTTCCTCTCCGATGAGCCGAGCGCCGCGCGAATCCCGATCTCACGCGTGCGTTGCGCAACGCTGTAGGCACGCACTCCGTAGACGCCGGCGACGGCCAACAGAAGTGCGATCGCGGCAAAGATCCCGAAGATCTGCGCACCCAGGCGCAAGACCCAGGCATCGAAGCTGGAATCGAAGTGAGTCCTCATGCTACGCAGCTGCAGAACCGGCAGCTGGGCATGGGTGTCTCGGATGGCTCCACGCGCCGCAGCGAGCAGTGCAGTGTTGTCGACGCCCGGAGCGGTGCGCAGATGAATCTGCTGATTGGCGAGGAAGCGTCGCGAGGTTGGGTAGAAGACGTGCGGTCGCGCGTCTGCCGAGAGCAGCGTGTCGCGCGACGGCGCCACGATACCGACGACCTCGGCAAGTCGACGCTCGTCGCCTCCGTTCCCCGGAACCCTCAGCAACTGGCCGAGAGGTTCTTCCTCGGGCCACAAGAGGTCGGCCAGCGTCTTGTCCACGATCACGACACCTTCACTCTCCGAGTCGTCAAAGCTCCGCCCCCGCAGGAGCGGCAACCCGAGAGTCTCGAAGTACGAACCGCTGACATAGTTAGTGCGCGCGCTGGTCGGCTCCCCACCGTCTTCAGGTAGCGGTGCATCGGCTCGTTGCACGCCGTGCCCCATTCTCAGGATGCCGAAGGGAATGGTGGCGGCTCGGGCCACTCTTTCAACACCCGGCACCCCCTCGAGATTGTCGATCAGGCGAGTCACTAGAGAGGTGGCCTCTGCCTCACCCAGACCCAGGAAGCTGGTGTCGATCTCGGCCACCACTCCACGATCGAGGTCGAAGCCCGGTTCGAGATTGGCCGAGCGCAAAGCCCCCATGAGAAAGAGCCCGCCGACGACCAGCAGAACGAGGGTCAACGCGATCTCACTGACCACCGGCAGGTTGGCGCGCGCGAACAAGCCGCGCCGCCCGCCGACGTCGCCGCGCCGGCCTTCACGCAGCGCCTGGGAGAGATCCTGGCGACTCAAGCGAAGGGCGGGCAACAGACCGAAGATCAACGTCGCCAGCAGACAGAACACGAGAGTCGCGGCCACCACCCGGTAGTCGATGGAGCCGCCGAACTCGAACTGCACCGGCGAGATTCTCATGATCGATGCGGTCAAGAGGCGAGGGATGAGCCAGGCCATCACAAGGCCGAGACCGCCACCGATGACGGCGAGAACGAAGCCCTCGACCAGGAGCTGACGGACAATCGCCGCACGACCGCCACCGAGGGCCAGGCGCACGGCAATCTCCGAGCGGCGAGCGGCGCTCTTCGCCGCCTGCATGGTCGAGAGGTTGAGGCCCGCGACCAGCAGAATCGCCAGCGACATCGCGAGCAACAAGGCACCGAGCACCGCCATCTGAGAGTCGTTCGTCGGGTCGGTCGAGACCGACGACCGTGACAGCGGGTGCAACTCGAAGGTCAGGTTCTGATGAATCGCCGGCCACTCCTCCCGGAGTTGGGCGCCAATCGCAACGGCCTCTGCCTCGGCAGCCTCGCGCTCAACCCCCTCGCCTAGCCTGGCCACGACAATGAGTGCGTCGTTGTTGCGATCATCGAGACCCTGGGTGTTCGAATCGCTGTTTCCAGCGAGTGAACCAAGCGCCGACAGCGGTACAAAGAGGTCGGGAGCGAAGACCGCGGAAAAGCCCGCAAAGCGCTCCGGCGCCACCCCGACCACCTGGTAGGGCTCGCTGTTGAGTAGCACCTCCTTGCCGATCACGTCCGGGTCGGCACCGCGCCGCTTCCACAGCGAGTGGCCGAGCACGCAAACGCGGTGTAGCTCCTGCGGATTCTCCTCGGCCGAGGTGAACCAACGCCCTCGATGCGGCGTCACGCCAAAGAGCTCGAAATAGTTCGACGACACGCCGTCGACGAACCCACGCCGCACGTTCTCCCCTGCACCAATTCCGACCATCGCCAGGTTGTGAGCCGCAACGTCAGTCAGCGACCGGGCGCGCTCGCGCAGATCAACGAACGCCGGGTACGACAGTGCCGCGTAGGCACCGCTCTCCAGGTCACGGCCGAAGACGCCGATGACGCTCTCCGGGTCTTTGATCGCCTGCGGCTGGTACAACAGCGTATCGACCAGGTTGAACATGGCACTGTTGGCGCCGATACCAATGGTGAGCACGGCGATGGAGAGTGCCGTCGTCGTCGGATGCTTGCGCAAACTGCGCAGTGCCATCTTGAGGTCTTGTCCGATGGAGCCCATGGGTTCTCCCTTCTGGCGGCCTGGCCGGTCACCGACCTGTTCCCGAATCGTGGGTGGACAGTTGGTTCTAGGAAGAGACGAGCCGGCTCCTCCAAGGGTTTCAATCACACTCTAGAAACCGCCATCGGGGTCTCGCGAGAGCGTCTCCAGGTCATGCGACAATGGAGGACAGTCCCCGCATGCAGACTGGTTGGAAACAGGAGCAAGACCGATGAGCACTGAAGTGAAACACGGCACACCGGACGTCGACGTGGTGGTTGTTGGCGCCGGAATGGCAGGGTTGTACATGCTGCACCGCCTACGTCAGCTCGGCTTTGACGCGGTCGTCTTAGAGGCCGCAGACGATGTCGGCGGCACGTGGTATTGGAACCGCTACCCGGGTGCCCGCTGTGACATCCCGAGCCTCGACTACCAGTACGCGTTCGATCCCGAGCTCGAAAAGGAGTGGCAGTGGTCAGAGAAGTACGCCACCCAGCCAGAGATTCTGCGCTACCTGCAACATGTCGCCGAGCGCTACGACTTGCGGCGCGATATCCGCTTCGCGACCCGCGTCAAACGAGCGCGCTGGGACGAGGAAAGCTTCACCTGGCGCATCGAGACCGAAGCAGCTCCCCCCGGTGGAGCCAGTGGCAACGGTGACGAAGCGCAGATCACCTGCCGCCACTACGTCATGGCCACCGGCTGCCTCTCGATGCCCAAGGGTCCCGAGATCGAAGGCGCCGCGCGCTTTTCGGGCGACGTGTACTTCACTTCGCGCTGGCCGCACGAGGGCGTCGACTTCGCCGGCCAACGGGTTGCGGTCATTGGCACCGGGTCGTCTGGCATTCAGTCGATCCCGATCATTGCCGAGCAGGCCAAAGAACTGTTCGTCTTCCAGCGCACACCGAACTTCTCGATCCCCGCCAACAACGGTCCGATTCCGGAAGACAAGCGGAAGATCATCGAGAAAGACCGGGCGGCCTACCGCGCCGAAGCCCGCATGTCGCAGGCCGGAGTCCCAGTCACCGTTCCCACCGAAGGAGTCTTCCAGGTACCGGAAGAGGAGCGCCTCCAACGCTTCGAGCGCGCCTGGTCGAAGGGAGAACTGCTCGCACCTGGCGAGGAGTTCACCGACCTGATCGTTAGTCCCGAAGCCAATGAAGCGTTCTCGGAGTATGTGCGCGACCGGATCCGGGCCAGGGTCCAAGACCCCGAGCTCGCCGAGCTCCTATGCCCGAAAGACTTCCCCATCATGACCAAACGCCTGTGCCTCGACACCGGCTACTACGAGACCTTCAATCAACCGCACGTCCACCTGGTCGATCTGAACACCAGACCCATCTCCACCATCACCGAAACCGGCATCGACTTCGGCGACGAATCGAAAGACTTCGACGCCATCGTCTACGCCACCGGTTTCGACGCCATGACCGGAGCGCTGGTCGCCGTCGACATCGAGGGGCGCGATGGCACGACGCTCAAAGGCGCGTGGGCGGAGGGCCCGAGAACCTACCTCGGCCTGCTCGCGCGCGGCTTTCCCAATCTCTTCATGATCACCGGCCCGGGCAGCCCGTCGGTGCTCTCGAACATGGTGGTCTCGATCGAGCAGCATGTCGACTGGATCGCGGAGTGCCTGGCCAGCATGCGAGAGCACGGCTACACCACGATCGAGCCAACCGAAGTCGCCCAGGAAGCCTGGGGTACTCACGTCAACGACTGTGCTGACATCACGCTCTTCCCGCAGGCAGCATCCTGGTACATGGGCGCCAACGTGCCCGGCAAGCCGCGGGTCTTCCTGCCCTATCTGGGCGGGGTTGGCACCTATCGTGAGACCTGCGACCGCGCGGTTTCCGAAGGCTATCTGGGCTTCGAGCTGCAGGGCCCCGCGAAAAAGCAGTGCAACGACGGCGTCGTCTTCCCTCTGCAGCCTGACGTCGCGACGCTTCTCGGGATCATGGAAGAGCTCGCGCTACCGCCCATCGAATCGCTCTCACCCGACGAAGCGCGAGCGCTGATGGCAGGCATCGCCGAACAAAACCCACCTGGCCCCGAGGTCGGCGAGGTGACCGACGGCACCCTCCCCGGCGCAGCCGGGGCGCTGAACTATCGCCTCTACCGTCCCGCCAGTGCCGGGCCACACGCAATCGTAGTGTACTTCCACGGTGGCGGTTGGGTGCTCGGCGCGCACGATTCCGACGACCCCTTCTGCCGCGACCTGTGTCTGCGCTCGGGGGCCATCGTGATCTCGGTGGACTATCGCCATGCGCCCGAGGCACGCTTCCCCGCCGCCGCCGACGATGCCTATGCCGCCGTCTCCTGGGTAGCAAAGAACGCGGCCGAGCTCGGCGGGCTGGCGGATCGCCTGATCGTCGCCGGCTGGAGCGCCGGTGCCAACCTCGCCGCCGTCGCCTGCCAGGAAGCTCAGCGCTGCAGAGGCCCAGAAATCGCTGGGCAGCTGCTGGTCACTCCAGTGGTCGATTGTGACTTCACACGCGGGTCGTACCAGGAGAACGCCGAAGGCTACGTCTTGACGGCGGCGCTCATGAGGTGGTTCTGGAATCACTACGCCGACGAGGACCAGCGGTCAGACCCGCGTGCTTCTCCACTCCGCGCCGATTCCCTGGCCGGCCTCCCCCCTGCGGCGATCTTCACCTGTGAGTTCGACCCGCTGCGCGACGAGGGCGCCGCCTACGCCGAAGCGCTCGCCGAAGCGGGAGTCCCGGTCGAGCACTTTCCGTGCCGTGGCCACATCCACACCTCGCTTGGCGCAGTCGACGTGATCCTCTCGAGCGCCCCGATTCGTGAGCAGATGGCCGAAGCGGTCAAGAACTTTGCCGGTGCCCTCGCGTCCGCATGATGCGAGGCCCGGGCGGCTTCCGCCCGCCGCCTCACTCCGGACCGGAAAAGGCTTCGGGCTGGCTCCAGAAAGCAGTGAAAACGTCGTCGCCGTGGATGTAGAAAATCGCCTCGCCAGCCAGCACCGAGCGATCGTCGCCGAAGATCGGATATTGGCGGTCGGGAGAGGCGAGGTCGTACTCCTCGACGGTCATCTCGCCCTGGTGAATGAGCGCGCCGCCCTGGACATCGACCTCGAAGAGCTCGAGCGCACTCTTTGACCACCCGTAGTGTGTCCAAGGCGCATCGTCCGACGAAACGCCGCGCTCATGGATGCGCGCGCCGAGGGCGAACCGCGGTCGGCGCTCGTCGCTTCCTGGCAGGAAGGTGAACGCGCGGTGAGTCGAAAGCACCGGCGTCTCACTCCCGCGCTTTCCGAGCACCAGCGCGTCGACCTCGGCCGGCCGCGCCGGATCGCGCACGTCGTAGAGCGATACCTTCACCCCCTGGTACCAGGCGCCACGGAAGTCGCCGCGGGGGTCTGGAATCGCGTCTTTGCCGACCCCGACCAGGAAACCGCCTTCGATCGGATGCAGGTAGTCCGAGTAGCCGGTGATCTCGAGCTCGCCGGCTACGAACGGCTCTTCCGGATCGGAAAGATCGACGACGTAGAGCGGGTCGGTGATCAGGAACGTCACAAAGTACGCGCGATCACCAACGAAGCGGGTGGCATACAACAGCTCGCCGGGCTTCCCGATGGGCTCGGGGTGAGCTGCGTTGGGGAGCCGTGAAATCTCCTCGAGCTCAGCGCTCCCGACATCGCGGAGCACTGTCAGGGCAACAGGGCTCTGGTCAGCGGTGAGCTCGTTGGTGTAGGTCACCACCCGTAGATCAGCACCCGACTCGCTCATGCGAAATGGCTTACGCTCGATGTTCCAGCCCAGGTGTCCGGAGACAACGCCTGAAGCCTGGTAGCGGATCGCACCACCCGCGAGCGCGAACTTGTGCACGTCGGTCTCGACGGTCGGCACACTGTAGTCGATGGCCGGGAATTCATCGGTTTCACCGGGCACCAGCCGGTAGTCGTAGCGGGTGCTGGCGAGGTACATGTTCTCGAGCGAGACATAGAGGGTCTCGGAGGCACCAACGAAACACACCGACGACGAGACCTCCATCGCGTCCAGGTCGATCGCCACCAGGCTGATGACGTCGGCGGAACGAATCGGTGAGTTCTCATTCGGCAGGTAGCAGTCGAACGGATTGACCAGTGAGCGTTCAGGGGACGAGCGATGGGCAGCGTCCACGCGACGGTAAGCCGGAGTCAGGTCGCTGAGGCTCGCGCTCTCGATGCGCGCGAGCTCAGCCGCCGCACCATGCGCTCCGGGCTCGAAGAACGCCAGGTCGGTGATGTGGGGGTGAAAACGCATCGCCAGGTAGAGAACACCACCGATGCGGCGACTCGAAACAATCTCGCCTTCGATCTCGAGTGACGCCTGCCGGGCAGGAGTACCGGGCGTCGAAACGTCGAGCGCAGTCACCGTTGATGAGCCACCCTGCCAAGCCAGCGGGCTGTACCAGAACCCATAGTCGAGGCCGTAGCCACTCGCCGTCACCACCAGTTGATCGCTGTCCGCGCGAAGGTAGAGGCCCTTCGCCACCTGGCCCTCACGCATTGACACTTCATAGAGGCCGATCTCGCTGGCGCTCGCCGCCGCGGAATCGAGCGCAAGAACCCGGATCCAGTTGCCGGACCGGCTCTCCGGCGCGACGAGCCTTCGCGTCTGGTGGTTCTTCAACACAAACAGCGTCTCGCCGTCGCTCTTGATGCGGTCTGCTTCATCGACGCCTTCGACCTGGACATTGGTTTCGGACACCGGCACGCTCAGACCTCCGCCGCCCCCGCCGTCGCCAGGCACACCACTCGGACCACCGATCGTCGCCGGGCCGAATGCCCAGGGAGAAGGTTCGCCGTAGGTCACCTCGAGGCCGCGCTCGAGGTAGCGTTCTAGAACCGTCGCATTCGCGACCCGCACGAGGCGAAAGCGCGCCGCGCTGCTCCCTCCGTCGTCCTCACCTGCCTGCCATTGCCCATCGCGGCAAACCGCAGGGCTCGCTCCCGAGCCACCACCGGGCAAGCGCATAAAGACCGCCCCGCTGCAGGCCGGAGCCGTCGTTTCATCACAAACGTTCGGAGTGAACTCGCCGGCGCGCCAGATCTCTCCGTTGGCAAAGACATGCTCCGGGCATTCTGGATGGCGCGCCGTATCCGGATCGGCGACCACCCAGCGACCGGCCCGGCACACCGCGGTAGAGAAGCGCTGTTCGCCCCAGAAGTAGATGTCCTCGCAGAAAGACCCGGCGGAACAAACGTTGGCGCCCAACGTCGAACCGAAGTAGGCGCGTTCCCCGTCGAGGACTCCGCCGGTTGGGCAGGTCTGAGGCACCAGGGCTCCGGGAACGAAGACGTAGCTCGAGAAGGCAATCGTAAGAACAAAAGTCGCGGGCAGAGCGCGTTCTAGGAGGTTCTTCATGGCGTTACCCACAAACCGCGAGGGCGTTCGTGTCCGTGACCGCCGGCGAAGCCTGGCCGAGAAGGTTCTGGTAGACAGCGCTCTTCCCGGTCGCAGTGTCCAGGACGGTGAGCGTGTACTCGACATCGGTGCTCGCCGAGGCAAACACCCAGTAGTGCGAGTTGATCGCACACCCATTGAGAACTTTGACCAGCACCTCCCAGTTGTTCTCACCGAAGAAGGTAAAGATGGCCGAGCTGTTGTTGGTCGCCTGGCCGCTCGAAGCTACGAACGGCACTGGAGCCCCGAGACCACGACCTCCCTTACCATCGCGCCAGGCAACGCTCACTCGGAACCGTCCGTCGATCTCGTGCGCCAGCTGCTCTGCCTGGTGCAGGCGCGAGGACTGCGACCAGGTCGAGAAAGCTCCCTCGTCACTCGGCTCACTGCGCTGAGTGTGTACTCGATAGAGGCCCGTTTCGAGGCCCGCAACCGGCAAACGATAGGTCACCGTCTCGGAAGGCCCGCAGGCAGCAGCGGTCTCCTCGAGCGCGAAACGAGCATAGACGTCGCGCCCATGGGCGAAGGCGACATGCGGCCGGACCTCCCAACTCCGACAGGTTGCACCGGTAGAACGGTTGGGAACCTCTGCCTCGACGACCACCTGATGAACCTCACGCTCCGGATCGGCCTCGAGCCAGGAACCAACCACCCGTGGCTCGCCGGCCGCGACCACGTGCACCGTATTGGCCGCGTAGACCTCGACCACCGAGGGCAGTGCCAGGTCGGGAACCTCCACCGTTATCGCGTAGGCACCAGGCGGCAGCGCAGGAACAGGAACACGGAGCGCGAGCGTCACCGGGTCATCCGATTCGGGCAGACACATCGAGTCGGTCCGGCGCAGAGAAACCACCACCGACTTCTCTGAGGCACTGGCCTTGACCTCGTTCAGCCGCGGTACGCACGAGTTTCTCCACTGCCCTTCAACCAGCAGCTCGAAAGCTTCGCCCGCCATCGGTTGACCACTCTTCGCTCCGACCTCGCCAGGCGTGACATAGAACGACCCGGGATCTGAAAAACCGGCGAACTGAGGAGTGCCTCCCGCCACTGGCCAGTCGATGCCGTACTCCTCCACCGACCACTCCCCCACCCGCAACCGGCCCACGCGATGAGAAACGAGCTCGAGCGGAGACCCGCCTGGGGCAGCGTGGGAGGAGAGGACAATCCGCCGCCGGTCCGACAACAGCATGGGCACGGCGGGCAACTGATCTTCAGTACGAGCGCGCACCACCACCACCTCGGCAGCCGACGTCGGGTGCGACGGCGTGATCATCCCCTCAACGACAAGACCCGTCTGCGCCAGCGCCGGCTCGGCGACCAGCAGAGCCGCGAGAAGCGCCAGCAAGCGCAACCGTGTGGCAAGGCAGGCGCCCAATGGACGAAGTCGACAACAAACCGTCAGACGATGCAAGTGATGGAGCCAGGGCTTCAAAGGTGATCCTCCCGGTGGTGAGCGACACGGTCTGTGCCCGGTACGAAGGTGAAGAAAATGTCATCATAGCATGATCTCGATGCCGAAACACCCTAGAAGAAATCCCTCTCCCGATGAGCCCATCGTCGCCCACTATAAAACTTAGGGTGCTAAACTTTCATAGTGAGGCGTTCATACGGTCACTATGAAACTTCCGTCGCTGCGGGTGAAACGGTCCGAGCCTTCGTGCCCGGTACGCTTCCCCTGGATCCGCCCCTCGATCTGGGACCCCAACTCCTCGCCACCCAGCAGCGCGTCGAGCGTGCACTGCTGCGCCTCGATGAACGCTGTCGCTTGCTTCAGGACCCTCAGCTCCTCCTGTTCTTCCTCGTGCGCAAGGAAGCGGTTCTCTCCTCCCAGATCGAAGGCACGCAGTCCTCGCTCGAAGACCTGCTCCTGATCGATCGCCAGCCGGCGAATGAGTCTCAGCTACGCCTCCTCCCCCGCACTCCTGACGGCGAGCTACGCGCTGACGCCACGGCCGTCGCCGGGTACGTCGCCGCAGTCGAACACGGAATAGAGCGTATTGCGGAGGGGTTCCCGCTCTCCAATCGTCTGCTGCGGGAAATGCATGCGCGACTGCTCTCGCGTGAGTTCACACGACGGGGCGCGCACCAGGCACCCGGAGAGTTCCGGCGCTCACAGAACTGGATCGGCGGTTCACGCCCTCGTCTCGCTGCCTTCGTTCCGCCGCCGCCCCACCAAGTCGAAAACCTGATGACGAACCTCGAGCGCTACCTTCACACCCCTGGCATCCCGCCCATGGTTCGCGCCGGGGTCGCGCACGTTCAGTTCGAGACCATCCACCCCTTCCTCGACGGCAACGGCCGCATTGGACGCATGCTGATCGTCCTCTTGCTGCTCGACAACAACCCGACGGGCGACGGTCTGCTCCACCTACCTCTCCTCTACCCTTCGCTCTTCTTCAAAGAAAGACGACGCGATTACTACGACCGTCTCGATCTCGTGCGGTCCGAGGGCGACTTTGAAGGATGGTTACGCTTCTTTTTCGAGGGCATCGCTACCGCAGCTGACGACACGGCAAGTACGATCGAACGCGCAGAAGCGCTTCGTCGCGAGCACCTCGAGTCCGTCGACTCCCTTGGCCGTGCCCGCCACAATGCACGGCGCCTGCTCGAATGGATGGCCCGTCAGCCGGTCGCCACCGCCGCCCAGGTCGCCGACGCCCTCGATGTCTCGCGTCCAACCGCCACAAAGGCACTCGAACGCCTCGTCGACCTCCGACACGTCGAGGAGATCACCGGGAAGAAACGCGATCGAGTCTGGGCATACTCCTCATGGCTTCGGCTGCTGGCCGAAGACACAGACTCGCCTCTTTGAGGCTCGGTGGAATGAGCTGTCGTTGTGGTCATGCAGGCCACGACTCTCGAAAGACAGGTCCCCCGATCACTATCTGGGCTCCATCTCGGTTCTCCACGCTACGAAGTGCGCTGGGCCGACGATGTCGACCCCGTCTCCTACAAAGTCACCGCACTCGCAGTCGTCGCCCTTCTACGCCAGCGATGGCCACAGCGATCGATCCGGAGGAGCAGGCGGACGCGGCACCACCCGAGTTCCCGTTAGAGGTCGACGGGAAGCAGGGAGATGTCCTCCCTCACATCGAAGTGAAGTACTTCGCCTGCGACGACGCTCTCTCCACCAGCCAAGCGCTCGATCGCAACCCCAGGGCCCGACTCCGAGTCGCCCCGGCCGCCTGGGAGAGTTCTCTGTGTACGATCCGCCGCACTCTGGGAATAATTACATGGAACCCCGGTTCCTCCTCGAGCCTGCCCTTCCCCCGAAGAAACAGCGGCAGTAACCACGTTAGGCCAGCGACCCGCCGCCAATATCCCGCTCCGGCGGTCCACCTTTCACGCCAAAACCAACAAAGGCCGCCAACCAAGTCCTCCTTTCCGAACGCGGAGAGCTCCGCCGGTGTCCGGAAGAACGGTACCCGCATTGCGCTTCCGGGACTCTCCGTGAATTGCCAGCGGTACAATAGGTGGAAATGGGCGGCGAGGTTCGCTGTTTTCGTTCCATTGAATAACACTGTTCGGCTACATGTCGCGAGCACAGACTCTTCGGTAGAATCGGATGATGAAGATCGTCAAAGGAACCGTCGTTGATGGCCGGGTCGAGGTTGTAGGCGAACGGCTCGAAGATGGGCAGTCGGTGACCGTCCTGGTCGGCCAAGGCGAGGAATCGTTCACGTTGCCCGCCCACCAGGTCGCCGAGCTGCAAGCCGCGCTCGACGAATCAGCTCGAGGCGAGGTCGTAGACGGCTGGGAGCTTCTCGAAGATCTGCGGGCCTGAGTCTTGCGGCTGGTCGTCCTTCGGTCTGCCGAGACGCAGATCCGTGAGGCGAGTGAGTGGTGGTACGAGAATCGGAAAGGTGCCGATGGAGCCTTTCGCAGCGAACTGTCGCGGGCGTTCGGTCTCGTTCTCCGCTTCCCACGCTCGGGCGCGCTGGCCACTCATGCCGAGCTCCCTGGTGTTCGCCGAATCCTCATGCCTCGAACGAGCTACTACCTCTACTACCACCTTGTTGATGAGCACACCGTCGAAGTCCTCGCTCTCTGGCACACGAGCCGCGGAGAAGAGGCTCCAGTGTGAGGGCAGCCGAACAACTGGCTGCAGCAGACACGAACCCCGGGCTCGCTGCACTCGCTCGGGCTTCGCGCCAGTGATGCTCGTCCGTTAGCTGACAATGACCAGGATCTACCTCGCGCTTTGTCTCTTGTTGGCCGGAGTCAACACTGCAATTGCCGGTCCAGACTCCGCAACGCCTTGGTGCGAGTACTTCGATTCCGTCTGCGAGAGCCTCGGGCCTCTCGAGCAGGCATACATCGGCGCCTATGCACCGGGAGCGACGGATTCGCTACCGGCCGCCCATATGCGCCTTGCCGCGCTTGGGGCTGGTGAATTCCAGCACTGGGTAACCTGGCCCATCCATGGCCTACGGATCGAATCGCTCGAGGTTGAGCTCTTCGCTCGTGAGGCCGGATCGAGATCAGTGGAGAACCTCGTCGCTGACATGGCGTTGTCGGACTTTTTCGCTACCCCGGTGTTCTGTGCAAGTGCCCCGAGCATCATTCGGATCATCGTGCCTCAGATCGAGGTAGTGTCCAGAGAAGTGGTGTACGAGCCCTCAGGGTAGTCGTCGTCGAACCTGTGGGTGTCAGATTCCACAGGCCGCGCGCCCGGACTTGAGGCTTGACGGCCACTGCGGGATCCTTGGTTTGAACAAAAACCAAACAACCAAGGAGGAATCCCAACAGTGACCAACAACAGCATGACCCTTCCCGAATCGATCCGCAACACCGTCGAGCAAGAGCCCGACCTTCTGCGTCAGGCGGTACAGCTCGTGGCCCAGCAGCTCATGAGCGCCGAGGCCGATTCGTTGTGCGGTGCCGCCTATGGCACGCGCACCGAGAAACGCATCAACCAAGGCAACGGCTACAGGACCCGAACCTGGGACACCCGAGTCGGCACGCTCGATCTCGCCATTCCCAAGCTGCGTCGCGGCAGCTACTTCCCCGAGTGGCTCCTTGAGCCTCGGCGGCGAGCTGAGCGCGCCCTGTTCTCCGTCATCGCTGAGAGCTGAACCGCGCCGGGAAAACCGGAGGCCGTTTTAGTTGAGTCCCGTCGTTTCGGACGAGGCCGACTGTTGTCGATAGTAGTTCAGCTCGTGCTCGACCGGCGGCAGATAGCCGATCGGTTCGAGCAAGCGCTTCGTGTTGTACCAGTGGACCCAGTCCAGGGTGGCGTACTCGACCTCATCGAGGTTTCGCCACGGACCACGTCTTCGAATGACTTCCGTCTTGTAGAGGCCGATAACGGACTCGGCCAGAGCGTTATCGTACGAATCCCCTCGACTTCCGACCGAGGGCTCGATGCCTGCCTCGGCGAGGCGCTCCGTGTATCGAATGGACAGATATTGCGATCCCATATCCGAGTGATGGATCAGGCTGTCTCCTGATGATCGTTCGCGCTGATGTAGAGCTTGCTCCAAAGCGTCGAGAGCCAGATCTGTCCTCAGGGTCGCCGTCGCTCGCCAGCCGACAATGCTTCGAGCAAAGACATCGATCACGAAGGCCACGTAAGCGAAGCCACGCCAGGGGTACACGGCCTCCCCACGGCCTCCCTCGATCGGGCCTCAGAACTCGAGGTCGATGCCCAGGAGCAGAGTCCGGGGAAGCCCTGGACGCGCACCATAGGGCCGCCTCGCCACCACGTACTCTTCGCCGAGCAGGTTGCGCGCCTGCAGGTAGAGTCGCCCCTTGCTGCCCACCCGCCAACTGGTCGAAAGATCGGTGACCCAACGGCTGTCGATACTCTCCTCCGGTGCGATCGGTCCGTGCCCGGCCGTCGACCTCGACTGGTCTTGAAATGCCACCGAAAGGTCGACGCCGAAGCGTGCTCCGTGTGCACCGGCGCGCAGCGCCAGTTGGTGCTCCGGGAGGTACGGCAAGGCATCGCCGCGCTCGACGAACGGTGCCCAATCGGCGAAGCCGGTCGAAAAGGAGGTGCGGAACTCCGCCCTGGTGAGGGTGTAGGAAAACGACAACGGGACATCGAAGCGGCGACCCGCCGCCAGCCGTGTGCGGACCGAGGCCTCGACACCGCGCACGTCGACACCGCCGCCGTTCCACAGCTCACCCGTGGCTGCCCCACCGCCGGAGACCGTTTCGATGCCCAGCAGATTGCTGAAGTCGTTCCAAAAGCCGATCACCGCGCTCGACCACCGCTGACCTTGCCAACGATGGCCAGCCTCGATGTTGAGGCTCTCTTCCGGCCGCGTCTGCTCGTCGCGGCCGGCACCCGGAGGCGAAAAACCTTTGTGCAGGCCGAGCACGAGGCGCTGCCTTTGGCCGATTGCCCAGGTCGCACCAAGGCCCGGGATCAAAACATCGACGCCGTTCGACCGGACCCGGGCCGGCCCGGAAAGGCGCTCGGGGTCCGAGCGCAAGAAGTCGAAGCGCTGGTAGTCGATGTTCTCGTAGCGCACTCCCGCGGTCAGTGTCAGCCGCGCGAAGCGCACCGTGTCCTGGACGTACAAAGAGAACGCATCGGCCTGTGAAAGGCGGTTCGCCTGGCTGCCCGGAGACCCCTTGTGTGACAGAACGAGACCCCCGCGACGCATCGTGTAGAAATCGTCGGCCTGCAGACGGTCCTCGGCATCCTGGTGAATGCGACCGCCAACTTCGAGACCATGCTCCACTCTGGCGTGCCCTGGGCCGTCGCCGCCGAGAGTAAGGCCAAGCGTGACTTCGGCACCTCGCGAGCTGTAGTCGCGAGCGTTGTGTCTGAGAGTGAGCGCAGCGCTTTCACTGTCGGCTTCGCCACGCAGGATCGCAAGCCACTCGGGATACGCCGCGGGGTTCGCAAGCACGGCGGCGTTGGAGGTGCCTCCGATCTTCTCGTTCTTGAACCAGTCACGCGCAAAGCTGTTGTCGTAGCCCGTGGCCGTGATATCGAAGCGTCCGCCAGCGAACGCGAACCAGCGCAACTGCACCTGCTCGTGGTCGGTGGTGATGGCGTCGAGCGCCGAAGCAGCGTAGCGTCTGAAGGGTGTTGCCCGGACATCGGCGTCGGTGAGTCCCAGGTAAGTCTCGTCGCCGCGCTGCAGCGTGTTGCCCAGCTTGAGCACCAGACTGTGCTGCAGAGGCGCCTCGGAGCTCGCCGAGTAGCGCAGCTTCCCGAGGTAGTCATGAAGCTTGAAGCCACTGTCGGGCCGGTGACCCGCCGCGTCCGGATCCACGGTCTTGAACCCGTCCGAAGAGTGCTGAAACGTCTCGAGCAGATAGCTCCAGCGCTCACCCGAACCACCGGCCATCGCGCGCAGCCGACCCGTTCCGTGACTACCCGCTGCGGCATCGATCGAGAAGCCGCGGCGTGGCGGAACCGGTGTCGAGATCAGGTTGATCACCCCACCGGTCGTGTAGGGCCCCTGACGCACCGACGCGGTGCCCTTTTGCACTTCGATCGCGTCCATGCGCCCGATGGTCGGAAAGTAGTAGGCCGCAGGCGCCGTGTAGGGAGCGGGCGCGATCAGCACCCCGTCTTCGAGCAGGGTGATCTTCTGGCTGCGTTCGACTCCGGTCCCGCGTAGCCCAATGTTGGGTCTGAGTCCGTAGCCGTCCTCGTCCTGAACGAGGATGCCCGGCACCTGTTGAAGCGCCCGATGAACATCCGTATGTCCCTGCCGACTCAGTTCAGCGCGATCCAGATAGTGCGCCGATCCGGGCGTATCGAGCGCCCGCTCGGCGCTACCAATTACGGTCACGCGCTCACGTAGCTCGACTTCGGGTACCTTCGTGGGCGGCGTCTTCGCCCCAGATCCCTCGCTCCAGGCGGCGGGTCCGGCGAGCCAGAAGAGCACCAAGGCAACACCTGAAAGAACCCAACGGCCGGAGACCGTCGAAGAGCACTCAAACATCAAGACTCCCTCAGGGAGGGCCCAGGAAGGCCCGAAAACGTTGAAAGTGGACCGCAGCGGTCCAGATTTTCGAAAATTGTGGACCCAGCTGGTCCGGATTGTCAAGAATCCATTTCCCGGTAGTTTCCGCAGCCGTCTACGGGTTCGCCGGGTCTTGCCAGGCCCTCCGGAAGCCACGCGACTGGCCGCCGCGCTTCGCTAACATCCGAGGCCCTCATGCCTGCCAGGATCGAGACCAGAGCCAACCTTTGTTGCGCTCACCGCCGCGCTGCTGTGCCTCTGCTCGGGGAATCTGCGCGGGCGGCGGGTGTTGGAGCGCTCTGTGAGTTTCGACACGGGAACATACTGACGTTGGTCGATGCGGTCGAACCATCAGATGTCGTCATCTTTGCGGCTCTCGGTGACACGCTGGGCCCCCTTGACGAGACGATTCGTATCCTCCGACGGTTTGCGAAGCCAGACGGCGTCGTACTGGTAAGCGACAGCTACATTCGCGAAGGCGAAGGTGAGTTCCCCGGTTCGAGAACTACGTCGACCGCAGCGAATCGATCCGGCGTCTCACATCGTGCGGCGACGATCTGATTCGCGAGGTCGCAGAACCGGCCGACCCTGAGGGCAAAAGTGGCGACTATGAAGCCTCTTTGATACGGGCCAGGGCAGAAAGCGTTGCCGCGAAACATCCCGAACTTCGGCAGGATCGCTTAGCTTACGCATTAGCACAGGCGGCTGAGTATGACTTTCTACAGAACAGTTTCGTCGGGACGCTTTGGGTCCTCCGACGGTCTCAAGATCTAGTTGGGAAGTGAGGGCGCCGCCGGACTAGGTCGGTCGCGTCACTCTCTCTTGACCTCCGGTGAGATTCCTTTCAGCCCACCGAGCGCGATGCCCGCTGCCCGAACTACCGGCTGCACGGTGCCCCCCGCTGCACGGTGCCCCACACCACCGCGGAGCCCGCGAGTCGAGTTCGACTGGTGTGTTCGCGAGGTGGCACAAGCTCTTCCTGCACGTGTCGGCCGATCATGTGGTTATGTTCACTCTCGGCAGCATCACTCTCGGCAGCATCGCGCTCGCCCCTTGAGGGATAAGCTGGTCCTGCATGAGGTCAGCCGCTCGATAGCACCTGCTCGACGTCGTTGGCCCGAAGGGTCGCACCGGTTCGTCCGAAGAAATCGCGGGCGGCCTCGAGGCACTCTGCTCGGTATTCGACCAGCGGTATCGGCTCGCGCAGTATCGGTAGCGAAGCGTCCCACAGTCTCTCCGCCTCGTGGTCCGCGCCTCGGCCCGCGAGAGCTCTGGCGATCCGGCAGCGTGCGATCGCCGGGACGTAGTGCCCGTCCGGGAGCGTCTTCCTGAGTACATCGAGCGCCGCCCGGCCTCGGCGCTCGGCGGCTGCCCACTCCTCGCGCTCGAGATGAATGCCGGTCAGGGAGAGCAGGGGGAAAGCGTTCTTATGGGCATTGGGCGGATAGAGCTCGCGGAAGATGGCCGCGGCGCGCTCGTGCATGCCCTCGGCCTCGTCGAGACGTCCTAAAGACGCCAGTGCAGTACCGAGGTTTTGAAAGGCGTCCCCCGCCATGTCGCTCACCTCGCCATGCACGCGCACCCTCGCTTCGACGAGCCGACGGTAGAGCCGCTCCGCACCCTCGTGTTCGCCGGCGTACGAGCGGGCCACCGCCAGGTTGTTGACCGCGACGAGAGTCATCCGGTGATCCGGTCCGAGCTGCTCCTCCAGTCCCTCGATGACTTGCGCGAAGTGCTGGTCTGCCTCTCTGTAGCGCTGCACGACGCCCAGCGACTGAGCCAGCCCCATACGGGCCAGTAGCGTCGGCACTGAGGTCTCCCCGGATTGCTGGCGCCTCAGCTGCCATGCCTTCTCGGCCGCCGAAACGGCGCGCTCAGACTCGCCCAACCGGCGCAGCACGTCCGAGAGAGTGCGCTGTGCCTCGGCCATGAGCTCGACTTCGAGGGATCCTCGGGCATCGAGCTCGAGAACCTCGATGAGATGGCGCTCCGCCGCTGGCAGCTCGTAGCGCGTGTCTTCGATCGAGGCCAGGTCGACGAGGGCCCACGCCAGCTCCGATCGGCGCGATGCGGGGAGCTCGCGGGCCAGCTCGAGGCGTCGCTCGGCCAGCCCTAGAGCCACGTCCATCTCGTCGACTTCGGCTTGAAGCTGGGCGAGCCGGCCGAGGCTCTCGAGCGCCTCGCGGCTGGACGCACCTCCATTCGCGGAGCGCCAGTCGGTGACTTCGCGTCGCAGGGGCAGCGCACGCTCCGGTGTTCCGAGGTTCTGGTAGACGTCGGCAATCGCCTCCAGCAGCACGACCCGCAGCTCGGGTCGGTCTACAAGCTCCTCGCGCACCCGCAGGAGCCCGACGTCGAGCGCCTCGACCACCGTGATGCGTCGCCCACGCTCGGGATCGGCGGGCGCATAGGGATCGGCGCTCTCGAACAGCTCGACCAAAAACTGCTGGACTTCTTCGGCACGTCGTGCTTCTCGCTCGGCGGCGTTTCTCTGCTCGGTGAGCTCACGGTTGTGCTGGGTGACCGTGACAAGATAGGCCAGGGTCGACACCAGCACCACCAGCGAGGCCGGCGCCAGCCAACGGTGGCGCTCCGCTGCCTTGCGAGCCCTGTACGACCAGGTGTCGGGGCGCGCGGAGATGACGTGGCCCTTCGAATGGCAGCGTATGTCCTCGGCCAACTGTTCGACCGAGTCGTAGCGCCGCTCCGGCTCGGGCTGGAGGGCGCGGTGCAGGATGGTGTCGAGGTCCCCGCGCAATCGTCTACGAAGCGCCGAAACCGACGACGCGCGCCGGTCGGCCGCCGTTCTCGCTTTATCGTCGTGGCCGAGAGCGGCGCTGGCACGCTCGGGATCGCCGTCCGGGCGCCCCCGAGGTCGGCGGCCGACCAGCAGCTGAAAGAGCAGGATGCCGAGCTGGTAGACGTCCGTCGCTGTCGAGATGGGCTCGCCGCGCAGCTGTTCGGGGCTTGCGACCTCGGGAGTGAAAAGCCGTTGGCCAGTTCGGGTGTCGTGACGGCTTTCGTCGTCGAGGAGCTTGGCGATACCGAAGTCGAGCAGCTTGACCCTCCCGTCGGCAACCAGGATGTTCGACGGCTTCAGGTCGCGATGCACGACCAGCCGGGCGTGCGCGGCACGCACTGCCTGGGCCACTTCGACGAACAGCCGCAAGCGCGCATCGACGCCGAGTCGCAGCCGGTCGCAGTGCTCAGTGATCGGACGGCCTTCGATGTACTCCATGGCGAGGAACGGGCGGCCGCCTTGGCTCACACCGGTGTCGTAGAAGCGCGCGATGCCGGGATGGGTCAGCGCGGCGAGAATGTGACGCTCGCGTGCGAAGCGGCGAATCACGTCGTCAGTGTCTACGCCTCGCCGCAGGACCTTGAGCGCGGCACGCTGTTCGATGCCGTTTTCTCTGCGTACGCCGAGGTACACGGTCCCCATGCCTCCTCTCCCGATCTCGCGCTCGATCCGGTAGGCGCCGAGCACCTCAGGAATGTCTTCGCCGAACAGCGCCTGGGGGCCGGTCGTCAGAAGCTCGGCAGGAAAAGCTTCGAGTCGCTCGGAAGATCCCTCGAGCTCGAGCAGCGTGGTGAGCAGCTCGAGGAGCTCACGGTCGCCCTCAGAGCGACACTCGAGGAACGCTCGGCGCTCCTCTGGCGCCAACTCGAGAGCCGCTTCCAGAAGCGGGTCGATCTCCGCCCAGCGAGCCCAGACCCGGGCGCTCCGCTCAGCCACGCTCGGCGGCGCTCCCGAGCGTTGGAACCGAGTCGGCGGCCAGCGAGTGCAGGAGGTAGAGACGCGCTCTTCTCCACTGGCGTTCTACCGTGCGCTCGGACACCGCGAGTGCCTCGGCAATCTCCCGCTCGGTCAGTCCTCCGAAGAACCGGCACTCGACGATCCGCGCCATGCGCTCATCGAGCGTCGCCAGCCGCTCGAGGGCCTGGTGGAGCGCCAGCAGCTCGAAGGCGCGATCCTCGATGGCCCCGCCCTCCGTCGGCAGGGAGACCTCGATCTGCCCGCCGCCTCGCTTGAGTGCGGTCCGGCGCCGGGCGGCGTCCACCAGGACTCGACGCATCACCTTGGAGAGGAGAGCGAAGAACTGAGGGCGACCGCGCCACTCGGGTCCGGTCGAGGAGGCGATACGCAGATACGTCTCGTGCACGAGAGCCGTCGTGTCGAGGGTGCGATCCTTGGGTTGGCTGCGGAGCTGGTGGCGGGCCAGCATCCTCAACTCGTCGTAGAGGAGCGGCATGAGGCGATCGACCGCGGACTGGTCTCCGCGCTCCCACTGTTTGACGAGGCGGGCCAGGCAATCGGTCTCTGAAGGCATCTGCGAAGACATGACACCTCGGGGAGCCCCCGAGCCCGGAGGACTTGCGGCCAGGGGGCGGCTCGAACACACAGTGCAGGGCCCGCCAGCTTAGCAGGCAGCCCAACGATAGGACGTGTCGGGTTCTGCCGATGGAATGCGATTGGTTCTATGGAGGGCGTCTGCGCGCCGACTCGTGGCGCCACGAGCGCTCTCCGGTCCGGAGGTGGCGACCTCGACGCTCCGGGCCGCTCGAAACCGCGGGTTTTCCACTCTCGAATCCTGGAGGCTATCCATGTCGCTCATCCACTCCTCGATCGCCGCTGCTTCTTCGCTCGGACCCTCAGCCGTCCGTATTGCCGGACTGGCTCTCATCGCGTGTCTCTTTGTCCTCCCGGCAACCGCCCAGGATGCCCGCATCGTCGACGCGAGGCCCGAGCAGTGGATCGACGGTCCAGACCTCGTACAGCCGGGCAGCGGTCGCAACGAGCCCGACGTGGCGGTCGACGCTCGACGGCGAGCCATCCACGTCTGGCATGCCTTCGGGGATGAGCTCGGCAACCGAAACGATATCTTCCTGCGTCGTATCGGGCCCGACGACGTTCCGCTCGAGGATCCGAGAATCGTCAACACGACCATCGAGGACGACCAGCTGCGTCCGCGCGTCGCCGTCAATTCCAACGGCTGGTTCTACGTCGTCTGGCAGAGTGACGAGTTCGACGCAGGAGCCGAAGCCGATCGCCGCTGGGTGCGAGGCCAGCTGTTCGATTCGGAAGGTCAGCCGCACGGCTCGGAACACCTGGTGAGCCACCTGTCACCCGGCAACACGACCGGCAACAACGCGCGGGTCGCCGCTCTCGACGACGACTCGTTCGTCGTGGTGTGGGACTCCCGCGCTTCGTTGGGCAGCGACTCTCAGCCCTGTATGCCTGGCGGTGTTCCCGATGGCTGCGATACGAAGAGCGTCCAGGCCCGCCTCGTCGGGTCCGACGGCACGCTGCTCGGGGATCAGTTCCAGGTCAACCTGGCGGTCGACGGATGGCAGCACGAGCCCGCCGTTGCCGGAACGGCAGACGGCGGCTTCCTCGTCGTATGGCACAGCCAGAACTCGATCGGTAGCGATTCGAGCAGCTTCTCGGTCCAGGCCCGGCAGTTCAACTCGAACGGATCACCTTCGGGGAGCGACTTCCAGGTCAACACCACAACGACCGGAGCTCAGTACCGGCCGGAGATCGCGCGCACCACGGTCGGGTCTCTGCTCGTAGTCTACGAGTCGCCCAACGCTGCCGGAGATCGCTCGAGCATTCGAGCGCGACACTTTGGGACCGACGTCAATCCGACCGGCAACGACTTCCAGATCCCCACCTCCAATTCCGCGGACGATCACTTCGAGGCGGAAGTCGCGGGAATGTACGAGAACTTCCTGGTCGCCTGGAGGCCCGACGTCGGCGTCGGCACCGATCCCGACCGGTCGATCAATGCCCGCATCGTGCGCGGATCGAACCTGTTCACAGGCGCTGAGTTCCAGGTCAATACGTTCGAGGACACCGCCCAGGGGCAAGTCACACTCGGCGGTCGGCCCGACGAGGTCGTCTTCACGTGGCGAAGTGCAAGCAACCCTCTCGAGAACGACGACTCGATCCGCGGGCTGGGCATGCTCTTCTGCGAGCTGTTCTGCGACGACTTCGAGACCTCCGACCCCAGCCGGTGGGACGCCGCCGTGACCCCTTGAACGACCAGAGCGTGACGATCTTGTCCCGACCGTCGATGCTCTTCTTCCCCGATGGGTCGCGGAAGAGAAAAAGGAAATCCGTGCGGTCCGACGGCCTGGCGATTGTGCCAAGTGTAGCGTCGCGATGTGCGGATGGGACGAAGAGCTAGCGCGCCTGCCTGTGAAGTACTGGCGCGTGCCCAGGAGATCTCTCGCGGCTCTCACCTTCTTCGAGTAGACGTAGGCCATCGGGAAGTTCCCGCCCGCAAGCTACCGCGAGGGTACGCTTCCCAACAGACCCTCAGCGATCTTCAATCGGATGGAGCAGACGGCAACGAGCTGCCGTGGCTCATCCTCGTTGGGTTAGACTGCCTTGGGGTTCGGCGCGATTGGCGAGCCCATTGAACTAGGATCTCTGGCAAAGGCCCTCACGCGCCAACCAGCATGATCAACCAGGACGCGAGCCATGAGTGCCCCCTTCGTTCCACGCGTCGGCGGAATCCTGAGCGCCGACATCGCCGTTCCCGAGCACGAACGCGTCGTCCGCTTCTACTCACGTGTACTCACCACGGGCGAGAATCCGCTCTGGCGCGGGGATCTCATGAATAGCCGAGGCACGCCGATCATCGGCTTGGGCGCGCGCAGCCCAGAGTACGCAGACCTCCCGCTCCAATGGATGCCGCACATTCAGGTCGCAGATGTGGCAGCCAGCGTGCAGCGCACGCTCGATCTGGGTGGGCATGAGCTCATGCATGGAAGGGACGACGATGGTAAGAGCCAGTGGGCGGTGTTGCTCGATGCGAACGGGGCGGCATTCGGGATCATCCCAGTCGTTTCAGCAGATGCGATTCCTCCAACCGGGGGCGCATCGCGCGAAGCCGCGGCGCCTGTGGGTTGCATCTCTTGGCTCGACCTGACCGTCCCCGACGCGGCGGCAACCTGCGACTTCTATCGACAGGTCGTTGGTTGGTCGGTGCAGGACGTCGAGATGGCGGACGCAGACGAGCGCTACGCCGACTACAACATGTTGGGTGACGATGGGAACCCTGCGGCGGGAGTCTGTCATGCGCGCGGCGTGAATCTGGGTCTGCCGCCTGTCTGGATGATCTACCTTCCGGTTGGTGACCTCGCCGAGAGTCTCCGTCGCGTACGAAAGGAAGGGGGTAAGGTCATCAAGGCGACACAGGGGAGGGATGGGGAGGTCGCCTATGCGGCTGTTGAGGATCCGGTGGGGGCGTGCCTGGCGTTGGTACCGGGTTAGACGGGTGCAGCGGTCTGGCAAGGCTGTTGAGCAGCCTCGGAACGGCCTCTCTTGACCCTTGTCGTTTCCGCCTATCTTCGTGCCGATGGTTCGGTATCTCCAGGCCGACGGCCCCGAGACAATGGCGGGTTCTGAGAAGTGGCGCGGTGAGTTCTACGGGGCCGCAGAGATGCGCGCCATCCGCGGCGCCTTCGCAACAGCGTCTAGTGCGCCTCTGCGTGGCTCTACAGGAACATCATGGAGGCTGCGGCGGTATCGTTGCGGTGATCGCTGTCGAACAACCACGTGTACTGGGCACAAGCCCGCGTTCGCTTCGCTCGCTCGGATCTGTACCGGTGACGTTCGTCCGCTAGGTCGCCCAGCTTTGATTGAGGACTGCCACTGAGTTGGGAAACTGCTGGAACGATCGCGGACCTGGTCGCCGCTGTAGCTGTCGTCGTCTCGCTGATCTATGTCGGGATTCAGATTCGACATAACGCGCGCTCTGCCAACAATGTCGTTGTAGCCGACAGCAACCCCCCTCCGCTTCGCTCCGGCGGTCTTCCGCGGCTGAGCTTGGTGCGTTGGCTGGCGGAGTCGGCTGGTCGCTTGCTTCAGACGCCGGGATGGTGCTCGCCTTCCGGTTCATTACCTCGACAAGAGCCGAGGCCGCAGCAGACTGGAGGGTTCTTCAAGTCGAGCGCACGAGAGGGAGCGCCAGCTAGCGACCCGGTGAACTCGACATGAACCTGCCACCGGTCGATGCGCCTGGCTCAGAACCACGTTGGAGTATCGTGGCGAAGCGCTCCGCCGACTCGGCCGCGGTCCTTGCGCTTTGGTCGAGCGTGGATACCTTGGGAGCGGATTTGTCTCCACCGCTACGGTTTTCGACAAGGAGCGAGACCCAGTGAAAGATATCTCTGGAATCGATGAAGACGGTAACCCTAAGAATGGCCCCTTTCAGCTGTTCTTCAAGAACGGCCTTGTCTCCTGCGAGGGTGAGTTCGACAACGGAAAGAAGTCAGGAAAGTGGAAGTACTTTCTCAACAACGGCCAGATGCAGTCCTCCGGCAGCTTCAAGGACGGAAAGATCGTTGGTCGGTGGAAGTGGTTCTTCAAGAATGGCGAACCGCGGGGAACCGGCGGCTTCGACGATGAAGAGAAGAAGCACGGTGTATGGAAGCGGTACCACGCCAATGGCCAACTCTGGGACGAAGGTCGCTTCGAACACGGCAAGAAGAGGGGCACCTGGAAGGTCTACAACGAGGCCGGCGAGCTCGTAGAGACCAAAACCTTCAAGTAGTGGAACCGGCGTCTCCGCCTATCACTCTTCGTTCGCAAGCGATTTCAGTCGACCGGTTGGGCCTAGTACCCCGTACCATTGAACCGCACAGCGTCTGAGCGTTCCTCGCACTCGATCTCTGCGTTGTCACTCCTCGACAGATCACCAATATGCCTGCGTCGTGACGCCTTGATATCGAGCACGATCATCCACTCAGTCACTATCCGTTCCAATGGTACGGGGGCCTAGTATTGTTTGCAATCCACTCCCGACATGCCAGACGAGACGCGCCGATCCACCCCCGACCCGTTCGAGCTGTTCGACGCTGCGGACGATGTGCTCGAGGAAGCCCTCGCGCTCGAGCCCGAAGAGCGCCCCGACTTTGTCGCACGGGCATGTGCTGGTAGGCCTCAGCTGGGTGAACTCGTCGGGCAGCTGCTCGACGAGATCGACGTTGCGGGAGGCAGCAACGCCTCCGAACACCCGGCGTTTCCAATCGCCGCGCTCGCACTTGGTGGGGCACTGCTCCAAGAGCCCACACCGCGCCTCGAGGCGGGCGATCTACTCGCCGACTACGAGATCTGCGAGGGCATCGGCGCGGGAGGAATGGGTGAGGTCTACCGAGCGACGGACCGGCGCCTCGGACGTGATGTCGCCATCAAGGTCCTTCCCCAGCACCTCTCGAGCGATGAAGACCTACGTGCTCGTTTCGCCCGCGAGGCGAGGGCGATCTCGAAGCTCAACCACCCGAATGTCTGCGTTCTCCACGATATTGGAAGGTCCGGAGACATCGATTACCTGGTCATGGAACTTCTGGTCGGCGAATCGCTGCGGGAACGGATGGATCGCGAGCCCCTCTCACTTGGAGAGGCACTGCGCCTGGCAACGCAAATCGCTGCCGCTCTCTCTGCGGCACACAGAAACCGCATCGTGCACCGCGATCTCAAGCCCAGCAATGTGTTCTTGGTGGCCTCGGGCGCCAAGCTCCTGGACTTCGGCATTGCCAAACTCCAGCCGCCCGCGGTCGGAGTCAAGCAGCCTCTGGACGCTGGCGAAACGACAGTGCGTGGCACTCTCATTGGAACGCCGCAGTACATGGCACCCGAGCAGCTCGAGGGCGGTCCTGTTGACTCTCGTACCGACATCTTCGCATTCGGCGTGCTGCTCTACGAAATGGTCTCGGGAGAAAACCCGTTCCCCGGGACGAGCCAGGCAAGGGTGATCTCGGCGGTTCTCTCGCACGATCCGGCGCCCGTTTCGTCGCTCGAAAAGGAGGTGCCGCACGAGATCGACAGGCTGATCGCCACCTGTCTGGCGAAGGCACCAGACGATCGCTGGCAGAGCGCAGGGGACCTCGCACGCGAACTCGAGTACATCGCCACCACCGAGCCCAAGCCAAGCGAGCGTAAGCGGCGCTCGTGGAGCGTTCGTGCTGGCGAAACGTTCGCGAAACTGGCTCTCGCGCTCGCTGCCGGCCTGCTCGGCCTGGTCTTGGCTTCGGCCTGGTTCTCCAGAGCGCCGACGCCCGAACCGAGCGGCGCCTACCGCTTCGAGATCGATGGTCTCGCACACCATGAAGGCTGGACCAGGCTCGCGCTCTCTCCCGACGGGACAGCAGTCGCCTATGTCACGGAGGCCTCTGGCGACCGCCACATGGCGCTTCGCCGAATGAACGACACCGAACCGAGCCTCATCCCAGGCACACTCAACACCGAGACTCCCGTCTTCTCCCCCGATGGTCGCTGGCTGGCCTTCGTTCGTATTCCAACAGGCCGGCTCGAGAAGGTCTCCCTGCGGGGTGGCACGCCGATCGAGCTCGCCCAGGTCGACAACCTGCAGGGCGCGACCTGGGCCCGCGACGGCTACCTCTACTACTCACCGCAGCCCTCGTCGGGCATCTGGCGTGTCCACCAGGATGGCGGAACACCCGAGCATTTGAGTGAGCCCGATCCAGCACGCCGCCAGCACTCGCATCGTGCCCCGACCGTCCTCCCTGGAGGAAGGTTCGTGGTATTTGTCCTCGCGGACAGTCGAACGGTCTCCTACGACGACGCGTCGACTGAGATCCTCGATCTCCAAAGCGGCAAACACCGGACCCTGATCGAAAACGCTTACGCGCCGCGGTTCTCAGCGACCGGCCACCTTCTCTTCATCCAGAAGGGCGAGTTACTGGCCGTTGCGATCGACCCAGTGAACGGCACGACGAGCGGAGCACCCTTCAGGATCGCAAGCAATGTGGTCGGAAACTCACTTCATGGTGGAGGCGACTATGCGGTCTCTGACAACGGTGTCTTGGCCTACGCGAAGGGAGAGCCTACGGCACCCCACCGCGATCTTCTGTGGGTCGATCGCAACGGCAACGAGAGTCTCCAGCCGGTCGAGCCAACCGCCGTTCTCAACATGCGGCTCGACCCCACCGGTCGCTACATCGCCCTCCAGGTCCAGGGAGCCAACAACCGCATCTGGCTCCATGACCTCGAGCGATCGACGTCGTCACTCGTCACCCGGGAGTGGAGCGACCACCTTCCGGTATGGACGCCAGACAGCCAACGCATCGCCATCTCCTCCACTCGCGGCGGCCCACTCAATCTGTTCTGGCGAAGCGCAGACGGTGTGGGTGACGCCGAGCTCCTTCTCGCCTCGAAGATCATGCTTCATCCCGGTTCCTTCTCGCCCGACGGGCAGTACCTCGCCTACTGGCAGCTCGAGGCAGAAGACATCGGCGACATCTTCCTGCTACCGCTCGGCGACGGCGGTCGGACCCCGGGCGAGCCGGTACCGCTCGTTGAGTCCCCGGCCATCGAAGGCGCGCCGCGTTTCTCTCCAGACGGCCGCTACATTGCGTACGTCTCGGACGAGTCCGGGCGCCCAGAAATCTACGTCGTGACGGTCGAGAAACCGCGGCGCCGCTTTCGGCTCTCGAATGGCGGAGGCTACTCCCCGCGCTGGTCGCGGAGCTCAGAAGAGCTCTTCTACCGCAGCGGCGACCGGATGATGGCGGTTGCTGTGGGCTTCGAGCCCTTCGAGCACGGTTCGCCGAAAGAACTCTGGAGTGGCGACTACTGGAAGAGCGAAATGTTCGATTTGACGCACTACGATGTCCACCCCGATGGCCGGTTCCTCATGCTGCGCGAACGCAAGCGGCCGCCCGAACCGATCGTTGTCGAAACCGACGCTCTGGATTTCCACCGGTAGTACGGCACCGTCGTTCATATTTTGGTCACGGGAGATCCTTCCGCTGGACTCCTTGCTGGGAGACCTCCACTTCGCTGAGGGAGTTTGACTCTGACCCACCAGCATGGACCCGGTAGGGGACCGTCGCCCCTCACGATCCGCGGTCCTGGCCTGCTGCGTTTCGAGTTTCGAGGTGCCGCGCTTCCCAGGCCCGCGGAGACTCCGGTCGAGCTGGAAGGACTCAGGCAACACTCGCAGATGGAGGGCCATCGGATGGTTCGAAGGCGTCTGCGAGGAGGCGGCAAGCGTCGAAGTTCGTAAAGATCCCGGCGAGCTTTTCGCCGCGGCGCACGAGAACACTCCCTACCCGCTCTCGCATCATCAGTCGCAAGACACGATCGAGCGGTTGGTCCATCTCGACGATCAAAACATCGGGCCGCAGGACGTCCTGAATTTGCACGCCTCGGTCCGACGCCTTGTCGAGGTCACGATTGCTCACAATTCCAATCAAGTCTCTACCGCGCTGCACCGGTAGATGGTGGATCTCGTGTTCTTGCATCATGACCCTGGCGTCTTCGACGATCGCTGTGTCGTGGATGAAATAGGGAAACGGTGTCATGACCTGCTTGACCTTGGGGGCAGGACCTCCGAATGAGAGCGGCGTGGCGGTCATCGATCCTCCTCGGGAAACTCTGGTTGCGATGGGTGCCGCGGGGCCGACGCCCTCTGAACGGTCCATTCAAGAGAAGCGCGAACCCTCACGCCATGTTGAGAACTTCCACCAGTGAACGAAATAGGCAGAAACCGTACCACCCGGTCTGCGCCGGTCTACGTCGCCCGTCTCCCCTGGACGCCGCACACGGTCTCGGGTAGTTCCCCGTCGATGCCGGACGCCGAGGCTGGGCCCGGAGCCTCTGCCTTCTCGCGGCACCCGTCGCGCGACCGGAGCTGCGGCTTCTACCTGCTCCGTCTGTGAGACGCCCTGGTGGATCAGCACAACCGAAACGCCCTACACTCTCCGCACGCCACATGAGAGCTGAGGCAAGTCCTTGGGGAAGATCCTCGGTGAAAACCGGCAGAACCGTGAGCAAAGGGGAGAAGACGATGACGAGAATCAGCAAGGTCGTTTTGCGCGATATGTTCGAGACCGTGGAGCGGACACGTGATGAACTCCGTCTCCAGGCGCATCTCGGCAAGGAAGAAGCCAAAGACGAAGCTACCGAGCGCTGGCATGCGCTCGAGGACAAATGGCGGGCGCTGAACCAACGCCGATCCGAAATCGCCGAGGTCGCCGAGGATGCCGGCGAAGGAGTTCTAGAAGGACTCAAGCTCTCGCTAGAAGAGCTCCGCGACGGCTACGAGCGCCTTCGCAAGCGCACCTGATCCAAGCATGACGCCCAGAGCAGGCCAGTAGTCCCGAGCGTCCAGGGTTCTCAGAAGAGTTCGAAGACAGCATCGAAGACTACTTGCTCCACCCAGCGCTGACCATCTTCGTTCCGCCAGGTGAGGTCAAACCAGCAACTCGACCTCGCCCTCCTCGAAGGGGAACCCCACGGGGTCCGCAGATGACTGCCAGGGGCCAGCCCTGGCCACCGGGACGCCCCTTCGACCGGACACACCACTCGGCCTACCTTTCGAGGTGCGAGACGGGCTGGGGAAGGATGAAGAGCATCAGCACACGGGGAGCACCCACCGCCTCGGTAAAACGCCAGCCACGAGCTGCGGCAACGACGGCACCGTCAAGCCCTGGCGCTCCGCGCAGCACCTGCATCTGCACGACCTCTCCGTTCCCACCGATGGTGGCTCCGAGCAGCACCTGTCCGCCCGCCAACGCACGCGGTGGGAAGCCCGGTACGACCACCTGCAACGGCATAGGAAAACCCGCCGATGCCTCGGTGTAGGTGAAGTGACGGTTGTCACCCTCGGCGGCGGGAAAACTCGGAGAGCGCGAGACAACCGCCAGTAGGATGGCCGAGTCAACGGCCTCGCCATCGATCGTTGCAGGCCGGAACCACCAGCTTGAGAAAGCCTCTTCCAATGCGTCGGCGGCCTCGGCAACCGGATCGACAACGTCTGGCTGCACCTCGGGTGCCTCCCGAGTGGGCCGCATGGAACTCCAGCCCAGCAACGATCCGTCGCGGCCGACCTCGAGTTCGTAGAGGGTCAGCCCACCGCCTATGGCGTGTGGATGGATAGGGGGCAGGGCTCCGCCACCGAAACGGGGTGAATCGTCGGCGGCGCTCCCGAAACCGACAGCCATTGCTGCCAACAAAACAACCCAGCGCCCTGAGGTCTTCAAGCCCCACTCTCCAGAGCCACCGCCCCATCCGGGCGAGCCGGCTCGACGCCACCCAGCGCCGGCTCTGCCAAGGACATAAGCGCGACAGCGACGGCAACGATCAAGACCCACATCTCGAGGCGATGGTAGCGAGCGAGCCGCAAAAGTGCGCCGGTGAGATGCGTTAGATCACGGCCCTCGGTACCAACCAGCAGCCGCAACTCGCGGGTCACCCCGCTTAGCCAGAATCCACTGAGCACGAAGTAGGCTCCGATCATCGCCAACACCACCCCGAGACCCAGCGAGACATTCATCGCTGTGCTGATGGCGACGATCCCGAGGATCGTGGCGAGGAGCTAGGCTGAGGCGGCCGTACTGTTGGTCGCTCTGGCGAGCAGCCGGCAGGCCGCTTCCTCCTGCCCTTTCAGCTCGTACTCCTTGGTATCCGGCTCGGCCTGTGACGTGTCCGGCTTTGAAACAGCAGTGTGCAGCCGCTCGGTATCCGTGTTCTGACGTTCTCCTGGTCCCATGATCAGACTCCTTGGTAGTAGCCCTTTGCGATTCCGTCCGCTTCCGAATGTCGTTCCAAACGGCAGGCTGCGAGATCCGACGCATCAGGCACCGGTCGATGTGGTCGGTGCGCCTCCTAGTACCCACTTCTCCTTAGCTTCCAAAGGACCCCGGGCGCCGCAATGAACGGCCGAGTTCTCATAACGTTCGCGATCTCACTCGTCTTCACCGCCGCCTCGGTAGCGAAAATGCCTAGCCGCCATGAACACACCAATGGCACTCGCTATCCCGAGGGAAGCGAACCCGAGCCAACGCCCCGGACCTCCCAAGGTATCGCCAGCATGCAAGAGGATCGAGCCCGCGACCAGCAACGAGGCCACTACTACGGCCCCAGCGAGGAGCCGGCTCGCAAACAGAATCGCCGCGGTCAAGCGCCCTAGCCCACCGTGCGAGAGGCGTACATCGAACTGCCGATGGCGAATCTGATTGAGCAGCCTGCTGAGATCCCTGGGCAGATGCTCAAGCAGCGTCGAGTAGGCGCTCACGCTAGCCGCCATTCGCCTGGTGAGAGATTCGAGCGAGAGCCGGCGCGATGCTAACGCAGTAAGCGAGCGGGCGACTTCCTCCGACAGGTGGAAACCGGGCAAGATGTTGTTGGCAACCGCTTCGACAGCCGTGAGCGCCTTGAGTAGCTTGACCAGGTCGCCATGGAGCACCATGCCGTGTCGGCGAAGCACCACATAGAGACGCGTGAGCAGGCGAGTGATATCGAGTTGCTCGAGAGTCGCGTGGTCGAAGTCGACGAGAAAATCCTGAATGCTGCGACGAAGAGGACGATCCTCCTCGAGAGCAGGGTCAGCCCCCGTGAGATCGATCGCCGTGAGCTGGCAAGCCTCGGCGTCGCCTTCGAGAATGTGGGTCACAAGGTCGACGAGGAGGCGTCGCTGATCCTGCCCGAGGTAACCAGTAATACCGCAGTCGATAAACCCCACCCGGTCGCCAGGCATGTAAAGAAGGTTGCCTGGATGGGGATCGGCATGGAAGAAGCCGTAGTCGAGACACTGACGCACTACCGCTCGGCAGCCCCGGGCAACGAAGGCGTGTGCCGCTTCGGGCGTCAGGCTGTCGGCATCGAGCTTCGAGACGGTGGTGCCCGCGAGGAACTCGAGTACCAGGACACTAGGAGTCGAGACATGCCAGTAGACTCGTGGAAAGACGACATTGGGATCGTCGCCAACGAGACGACGCAGTCGGTCTGTCGCTCGACCTTCATGGAGAAGGTCGAGTTCGGTCATCCGATCCTGTGCGAATTCCTGCAGCAGATCGACTGGGTCCACCCCAAGGTTGTTCACGTGACGGGCCGACAGCGAAGCGAGGAGCGCCAAGACCTCGAGATCGGACTGGATCACTTCGCCAATGCCCGGACGAAGCACCTTGAGAACCACTTGCGAGCCATCGCTGAGGGTCGCGCGATGGATCTGGGCCACCGAGCCTGCCGCAAGCACGTTGGCGTCGATCGATTGAAACTCGGTTTCCAGGCGTTTGCCGAGGCAGTGGCGGAGCTCGTTCTGGATCGCCGACCAGGCAACCGGGCGCACTGCCTCCTGGAGACGCGCAAACTCGCGTGTCCAATCATCTGGAAGCAGGTCGTGCCGAGTCGACAGGAACTGCCCGAGCTTGACAAAGGTCGGCCCGAGTTCTTCGAAGACAGCCCGCAACCGCTCCGGTGTAGTTTCCGGCGCCCCTGCCGCAATCTCGGTCTCCGACTCGCCACTCGACTTGCGCGGGGACACCCTTCGTGAACCGGGCAGGTCGAAGCGACTGACCAGGTCGGCCAGACCATGGTGAATCAGCACGCGTGATACCTCACGCGCACGCCTCACCACGCGGAGCTTGCTACCTAGACCGCTCAATAGGACGTCACTGGGTTCGACTGCGGCAGCCATACCTTTCAGTGTGGCGCGCTTCTCGACGTGCTTGAACCGCGGGCTTCAAGGAGCGGGCCTGCGGAAAACCGAACCTCTTGGCGCCTGTGCGATTCAGGCCTTCTGCCCAAGGTTGGCCAACTTTGGGTTTCTACGTGGGCGGTGTAGCAGAAGTCACGGTTCATGGACCCCTGGACCTCGGTGATAGTGGCAGCAGCCATCGAATGCCATACTCGTGGATCGAAAACCATGTGAGGACAAGATGCGCCCTAAGAACATCCTCCTACCGACAGACTTCTCACCGCCGTCTTTGGCAGCCCTCGAGCGGGGTTTCGACATGGCGAAGCAGTTCGATGGGACACCTCACTTCGTCCACGTCGTTCAACTCATGGACTTCACACCAATGATGTCCGCGCACGAGACGACGGCCTCGTTTGGTGACCTGTATCAACAGGTCGTCAAGCGGGCGGAGGCACGGCTCCAGGAGATCGCCACAAGGCTAGCGGGCGACCAGGAGAGCTCTCCGACCGTTTCGGTGATCGAGGCCAACTCGATCTCGACGGCTCTCTGCGACTACGCTCATGCCAACGGCATCGATCTCATGGTCGTCGGAACCCACGGACACTCTGGTCTCAAGCGCTTCATCCTCGGCAGCGTCGCAGAGAGATTGGTCCGGCTTGCGCCCTGCCCCGTGATGACCATTGGTCCCGAAGTCTCCATCCAACCCGAGCGCCCCCTCCGCATCCTCGGGGCGGTAGACCTGGCCCATACGACGGACGAGGTCATCGAGACCGTTGGGAACCTGGCCAGCCTCTACGGTGCTGAGTCGTACTTCCTCCACGTCGTCCGCCCAGTCGTTTTCTCAACCACCTATGAGGCGGTCGCACTTCCCCAGGTGGATCTGCAGCGACTTCTAGAGGCAGGGGAAGAGGGTCTCGAGAAGGCCCTGCACAAACATCACCTCAACGAGTCCGCGACCTCGCACGTCGTGTGCGGAGCGATCGCTGACGCGATCGTCGCTCACGCCGAAGAGCATGAGATCGACCTGATCGTCGCAGCGACTCACGGTAGAAAGGGCATTCCCCACGTCCTCCTGGGCTCTGTCGCCGATCGGGTCGTTCGCACCGCGAAGTGCCCGGTGCTCGTTCTGCGCAGCGCCGACGACGCCAAGACGGAGACCACCGCAGCATGAGACATCGCTTGCGCCTCTTTCGTCGGACAAGAAGGCGACTCTGGGCGACCTCTTTGCCGGTGGCGCTCCTCATCGCGGCCCTAGGAATTGGGCATGCGTCCACCCCGAGGGCGAGGGCCGAGCCAGCCCAACTCGAGGAAGAAAACCCTGCCTACTCCGAGACTCTTGAGATCGTGCTTCCCGCCGGTGACCCAGCCGAGGGTAAGCGGGTCTTCTCTGAGTTTCTGTGCGAAGCCTGCCATCAGGTCTCCGACGATCCAGACTTCAGGACCATGGGTACCCTGGGCGAGGGGCCTGACCTGGCCTTGAGTAGTGCCAAGCCTGCCGGCTACATCGTGACGGCAATCATTGCCCCGAGTCACGACATTCCGCCTGACCCGGACACGCAGAAGCGCTTTCGCAACTACTACGGCGACTCGGTCATGCCGAGCTTCAACGAGACCCTGACCGTGCGAGGCCTGGTGGATCTCGTCGCATACCTCACTTCGAGTGCGAGCACCCCATGACCGACCGACTCTTCAAGACTCTGTTCGCATGCCTTCTCGGTGCGATCGCCTACGCCATGCTTCCCAGCATGGTCCTCGGTCAATCGAATAAGTGCGCCGACTGTCACTTCGCCAACGAGACCAACGACCGCGCACACCTCCTCGACTGGCAGCGTTCGGCCCACGCCCCCAACGTGGGCTGTGAGGTCTGCCACGGCGGCGACCCGACGACCTACGCGACCCTGCAAGCTCATTCCGGCGTCACCACTTCGACGAACCCCGCCAGCCCAGCAAGCCGCGTGAACCTTCCCGAGACTTGCGGAAGCTGCCACCGCGGTCCCATTGGCGCCTTCAAAGACAGTCGCCACTGGCAACTCATTCAGGAAGGCAACCGCGAGGCGCCCACCTGCTCGACCTGCCATTCCGCAGGTGGGGGATTCCTGCTCTCGAGCCGGGGCCTCGAGCGGCGTTGCAAGCGTTGCCACGGCCCGGGGAAGGAACACGCGCGCCCCGATTTCCCCGTCCTTGCCGCGACCAGCCACGACGAGATCGAAACCGTGCGAGAGCTCCTGGCAACCGCCGAACGACTCGCTCGTCGGAGCCGAAGCAAGAACCAGCAGCGCGAATGGCTGTTAGAGATCGAAAAGGCTGAGGCTCCGTTGAAGCAGGCGATCGCCTCGACCCACCGTTTCACCTTCGAAGACTTCGACCAACGCGCCGCCCTCGCACTGGCGACTGCCGAGGCACTCCTGATCGAAATCGCGAATCAGGGTCACGCGAAGGAACCCTGAGACCATCCACCGTCTCGGTGCCGGTTCGCTCTAGTCGCTCGATGCTGCAGAGCTCGGGGTTCGGTCCTGTCCTTGATCGCTCCACCTGGTGACCTGTCGAGGAGTGACAACACAGAGATCGAGCGCGAGGACCGCGCAGACGCTGTGCGTTTCAATGGTACGGGGTACTAGGCACCAACCCCCACGAGATTCACCAGGAAACGTAGGCCACGCGGCGAAAGCTCTGAACGTGGACTCCTCTATACGTGAATAGACGGATCCGCCCCAGAACCCTGCTCTTGACGAGGTCCCGCCATGCGTCCGCCCTACCTGTCACACGCGTCCCTCTTCTGCCCAGCGGGACTCATTGCGGTTCTAGCTCTCCTGGCACCGACCCCAACTTTCGCCCAGACCCTGTTCACCGATGCGGCGTACGTCTACCCGGGCATCGAGCCGTGCCCGGACGACTACACCCAGGTCGCGAACTGCTACAACGAAGAGGCACCGCCCCCTCCGAGCATCCGGCGCTCACTGGTCACCCCGATGGAGAGCTACTCCCTCTCGAACGCCTTGAGTGCATGGGAGGTCCCTCTCGATTGTGAGATCAACCCACAGACACCGGGCGATCGCCTCGTCCTACCGTTTCGGCGGGCGGCCTCCAATGATGCCCGCCTCGTCGTTCGCGGCAGAAAGCCGCCCGACGACCACGCCTACGCCCAGGTCACCTCCGGATACGTCCCCGCGATCATGTTGTTCCGCGGCGAGTCTGTCGCCCACGACCTCAAGGTCGGCGCGCAGCCGGCGATGGACGAAGTGGCGGTCGGCTATCTCCACCCGGTGATGGTCCACAACCCGTGGGACTCCAACATGGCATCGAAGTACGACCTCGACGCGGCAATCCTCGACGGGCCGGGCACCTTCCACATGGATCTATGCGAGGACGCTTCCGCCGAACCACGCTACTGCACGGCCCCACTTTCGAACGCCGGCGGTTCGGGTGAGTGGGTCGAGGGCGACTGCTACGACGAAACCGTGCTCGTGTCGCTCGAACAAGGTGATCTCAAGAAGGCCGAGCTGCGTTCGGTGCCGCTGACGATCTTTCTTCCCGACGCCAAGTCTTCCACCAACTCAGACATCTACATCTACCCGCGCACTACCGGGTCGACCCTGCCCGCTATCTCACTGGTCGAGTCACTTGACCAGGTCGGCGTCGACCAGAGCTGGAACGACGTGCTCTCCGCCTGCGAGGACGACGGCGCAGGCCTACCCTTCTACTGCCAGTACGTAGCATCGCAAAGCTTTCTCGAGAACTTCCTCGTCCACAAGAAGAAGGACTGGGAGACCGATCCCTACGTTGTGCAGGCCGGTGGCGTCAACTCGAGCTACTACTTCACCTTCCTCGAGCCAATGACCACGAGCGACGGCCGTCTTCTGGTGCTCAACGGTGGCTCGTCGCTCTACTACTCGTTCAACGAGGACCGCTGCGAAGCAGCCGGCTTCACGCGCTTCGAACCCGTTTCGAAAATGCCGGTCGACCCCGACATCTACAACAACTACGACATCGGGAGATCGCAACGGCAGGGCGGCCAGCCAATCCCCTTTCGCACCAGCCTCAACACCCCGATTGAACCCGGAAAACGCATCGACGGCGCCTACCCCTGGATCGATCGGCAGGGCAAGAACCTCGTCTTTTCGCATCAGAACGCTGCTCGTGACCACTACAAGGCGTCATCCTTCCACCCCAGCCATTCCAGTCAGACCGACCCTTTCGACATGCCGGGCAACCGCAACCGAACCAATCCCGACCAGGAGCCCGGCAAGCAGGTCTCGGTACTGGGTGCCTGGACGCAGGGCAAGACCGTCGTCCTCGACAACGTCTCGAACTACTCGGACTTCGGCGGCGTCGGCCCCTACCGCTATGTCGGCTCACCGCACCTGTTCACCAAGTCCTTCAAGCTCGACCTCTACCAGGGTGAATCCACCCTCGTGCGCCCCCTGGCACCGCGCGGACTCTCCTCGCTCGAGAATCAGTTCAACCACGTCAACTCAATCTCACCCTTGTCGCCGTTTGACGTGGTGTGGAACGTCTCAACGAACACCAAGCGAAACTCCGAGGTCATCTTCGACGAGTACCTACTGAATAGCGCGCTCATCGTCGCCCACATGAATGCACCGGTCGGCGACTTCCCCGACATCGGCGGTCAGGACTTCCGTGCCCTCCCGATCGACGGCTTCTTTCCCGAAGTCCCAACCGCCAACGTGCGAGGCGGAGGCAACGCTCGTTTCGGCTACCTCCATAGCCCATACGTCCAGAACGCGGCCACGACAAGCACGGACTTCCGCACCAACGCCGATTCGATTCCATCCCATCTCTACCTCATGGGCGGTGCTCGCATCGAGCCCGTGGCCATGGGTGGAGCGCGCGGCAAAGGCATCTACCTCGACGGTCGGAACGACTATCTCGAAACGGCCGACACCTTCGACTTGGTCGATCCGGGAGACTGGTACCTGGGAGTCTGGCTGGACTCACGAGAAGCGTCCGCATCTCGGGTCCGCACGGTCTTCTATCTACCGGACGGGTCTTCGATCGCCATGTCACGCGAGGTGATCCGAACCCGCAAGAACGCCGCCCCGAACGGCCCCTACAAAGACCTGCGGATTGCTGATCTCGGCCTCGAGGAGTCGACGTTCTACCACTTCGGTGTCAAGGTCCGAACCACCCTCGGCAAGAGCGGCCTCGAACGACGACTCGAGTTCCTGATCAACGGTACGCGGGTCGAGAACAAGGTCCTCGAGGTGGGCAACGTGGAGTATCCAGGTCGCGACTCCATCAGCTACCCACTCCAGGAGGGGACTACGTTTCGAATTGGCGGCGTCGCGACACCCCGCTTTGTGCTCGGTCATCCGGGACCGGGCGGTCGGCGGCAGGCAGAGGAACCCGATCCTGGCACCGACGAGCCGTCACCGTTCAAAGGATGGGTCGATGAACTGAGGGTCTACCGCCTCGACGAACAAGCAGCCGAGCCCCAGAGCCACTTCGACGAGTTCGCCTGCAACCTGGCACTGGGCACCCTGGTCAGGGTTCGCGAGAACGACACCCATCCGCTCCTCGAGCCTCTGGTGGCCACTGCCTGGCGACACGGCCTCTACCACGGAACGCCGCCGCCGGGAATCATCGGCGGCCGCGCTCGGGAGTTCTTGATCTTCGAAGACGACTTCGAGACCGGAAACCTCGATCGCTGGCTGGCTACCGACGAGGCCCAGCGCGCCCTGGTGTGCGAGCAAATGGTCATCGGGTCGTTTGACAGCCTCAACGAGTACCCAGATCAACACGATCAGACGCTGTGCGCGGGAAGAGTTCACAAAAACGCGATCGCCGACGACGCTCTCGCTTTGCGCTGCATGCGCGAACACATCTACGAGATCGCCGACAAGCCGCTCGAGGCTGGCCAGCCGCGGCCAGACTTCTCTACCCTCCCCTTCTGCCAGTCCTGCCATGACGAAGAAGCCACCATCGCAGGGCTCGACGAGCCCGCGCTCGAAGAAGGCACTCTCGCCCGCCAGAACGATCCGCGACGCCAGCCGCTCGACCACCGCCAGAAGATCACCGGCTGCATTCCTGACGTCGCACCCTTCTCGGCAGGAGACGACCGCTGCGCTCCCGGCCAGCTGTGGATGGACTGGGTGTTTGACTACTCGCGCAAGGTCGAAAACGACTAGTACCCCGTACCATTGAAACGGATAGTGGCTGAGCGGATGATCGTGCTCGAGATCAAGGCGTCACGACAGAGGCATATTGGTGATCTGTCGAGGAGTGACAACACAGAGATCGAGCGCGAGGACCGCGCAGACGCTGTGCGTTTCAATGGTACGGGGTACTAGGAGCCTTCGAACAGAAACCGCAGCCCGTTCGACAGCGCTCGCGGAAACACCGAGTGATGGGTTTCGTTGTCCAGGACCTCGTAGTGCAGGACGAGTCCCTCGTAGCGACGCGCTTCGATCTGCTTCCCGAAACGCTCGAGGTCCGCCACCATGTTGCGGCGGCCATTGTGCTCGCGCGAGCCGACTGACATGTAGAAGCGCCCAGAGAGCGCTTCGTAGACCGCCGCAAAGCGCTGCTCGTGGCCGAAAGTCCAATGATCGTCGTACCAGAGCGAAGGGCTGACGGAGAGCGTTCGGGTAAACAGTGCCGGTCGCTCGAACCGCGCCCAGGCAACGAACAAACCGCCGAAGGAGTGGCCAACGACCGCTCGTTCCTCGGACAACCGATAGCGCCGCTCGAGCTCTGGAACGAGCTCCTTCTCGAGGAAGTCGAGGAAGCGCGGAGCACCGCCCGAAAGCTTCTGCACCACGGCTCCGTAGCCGCCGGTCGGGACTCGGGTAGGCGTGTAGTCCCGCGTGCGGTTCGATCGATAGTCGAAGCTCGCCCGGTCAACTGCGCCGTCGTAGCCGACGCCGACAACAACCAGCTCGGGAAGGTGGCGGCGCTCGCTCAAGTGGTCGACGATGTTGCGCGCGATCAGGAAGCTGTAGTGCGTGTCCAGGAGCACCAGGACCGGATAGGGGCCGCCGCCCTCGGCATAGCTGTTGGGCAGAGCGACCTCGATTCGATAGCGAACGCCGTTGCTCTTTGCTTCCAGCCAGAACTGTTCGGCTCGGGGAACTGTGAGGGGATGAGTTAGAGCCGGCTCATCGTCGAACAGTCGCGACGGCTCGGTCAGTATAGCGGGAGCTGCGAGCAGCGCGGTAACCACCAAGAAGGAGAAGGGGGTCTTCATCAGACCCCCAACCATACTGTGCCCGGTGCACCGTGCCCGGTGACCCGCGCGATCGGCCCGGGGCACAATCTGGAAACAACGAGGGCGTTCGCAAACCTGCGAACGCCCTCAAAGCCCGGGTCACGAAACCGCAGGTCTAGGGACTTTCATCGTCGTCGTCTCGACGCAGCGGGCGGGTTCCGAAGAGACCGAGGTTCTCGGGCACGTACCCGGGTTCCGCGTCGGCATAGCTCACGAAGCCGAACATCATCTCGGATGTCGTGGGCTCGCCGTAGGTCACCTCGATCGTGGGATCGGGGTTGAACGGGTTGTCGGCTGAGTTGTCCCACCACATCGTCATCTCGATCTCAGTGCCAGCCGGAACCTTCTTGCCACCTTGCGGGTACTCGTAGGTCGTTTGCCAGTTGAAGTCGTAGCGCGGAATGTCGAGGAGCACCTCGGTGCTGCCGTCCGGATACTTCGCGGTGTACTTGGCCGCCTTGCCACGCAAGTGCATGTGTGGCGTGTAGGAGAGCAAGAGCACGTCGCGATCGAAGCGCGTTGTTGCGGTCGAGCTGTAGTCGCCGGCACCCGGCGGAATCTTGAAGTCGAACCGCGCCAGAGCATCATTCGCCACAATGTATTGAGGCTCGTAACCAACTGGGTAGAACTTGAGGGCGGCGCTCGACCGGTCGAGCGTTGCCGTGCCCGGGCCTGGCTCTTTGTGGTAGTGCATCTGCCAGGCGATCTCAGTGCCTGGCTTGATGTAGGTGCCGAAGCCGTCGTTGTAGACCGTCGGATCGTTTCCGGGAGCGATCCCACCGAGTGGACGCGCGATGATGTGATGCACCACCGAGCTGCCTGGCCGGAACTCGACCGCCTTCAGCCAGCGCGGTTCGGGCAGCATTTCCTCGGTGATCGTGGTGCGGAACGTGATGTAGTGATCTTCGATCTCATCCTCGACCAGGTAGTCGACACCCATGTCGATCACCAGGTCGGGCGTGCCGATCGTCCAGCCATCGCCGCGCCACTCGGGCTGCGGCGGCGCGTCTGCAATGTCACCGGCAGGGGCGCCGGCCTTCGCCCATCGCACCAGGGTGGCGATGTCCTCTTCGCTCATGGTGCGCTCGTTGGCGAACACACCGTGCAGATCGGCCGAAGCATGCCAAGGCGGCATGGTCCTGGCCTGGGCCTGGCGGGCAATCGAGCGAGCCCAGGGCCGCGTCGACTCGTAGTCGGTAAAGGACATGGGTGCGACCATGCCACCGAGATTCGCGCCATCGGGACGGTGGCAGACCTGGCAGTTTTCCTGCAAGACCGGCAGGACATCACCATAGAAGGTCGGCTCGACCCGCTCGGCATCCGACGCCTTCTTCTTCGAAGCGAGGGCGGGCACAGCAGCGATCGAGAGGGTGAGTAGGACCAGGAAAAGCTTCTTCATCACGGCGTGTTCCTCCAGTCTGGCATCAGCCTTCTGATGCGTCATACCCGAAAAGCGTAACCCGCAGTTGCCACGGGAGATATCCGGAAAAGTACGTGGAATCCTTGCAGCTGCTGCAGATGGAGGAGGAGGTTCCGCTCGAGGCCTCCCGACACCGGTCCACCGCTGGCGACGTTTTCAGCCTCCAACCACGAATCGGGCCAGTAGCGCGAGAAACTCGGGGTCAATGCGGCGTGTCTTCGGATCAGAGATTCCGTGCCCTGCTCCATCGAAGACCCGCACCGTGAGGTCGACCTCGGGCGGAACCTCTCGCAGCAGCTCGACGCTCCGCTCGACCGGCACATTGTCATGCTCGTCCTCTCGTCCATAGACGATCAGTCCGCGTGCACGCAGGTTCTTCCAGTGCGGCAGCGGGTCGAAGTCACCGTTCAGCTGCCACCAGGTGGGACGCTTCTTCTTCGCCAGGGCGGCCCGAAACTTCCCCAGCGCACCTCCACCCAGCTCGTGAACGACCTGCTGGTTGGGGGTGACCGCAGCGGCGGAGATTGCGACGACGAACTCGAAGGGCGGCCTTTCACCGTCGCTGTCTTGCCGGCGATCGCCACGGTCGACGCTTGCTGCCAGCGGCGCAATCCAGCCGCCCTGACTCATCCCGACGAGCCCGATCCGCATCGGGTCGACCGCTCCGTGGCGGCGCAGGTAGTCCGCCGCAGCCAGGGCATCGGTGGCGAACTGCTCGAAACTCGCTACCGTCCAATCGCCCCCGGACTTGCCGGTGCCGCGCTTGTCGGGCAGCACCACGAAGGCGCCCGCAGAGACCAGGCGATGGGCCATCGCCTGGTACCAGAGGTTGTCGCGGTCGCTTGGCCCGGAGCCGTGAATGAAGACCGCACCCGGACTGAGGCCTGCCGCAGATGGCCGGTAGAGCGTCGCCGAGAGGTCGACTCCAGAGTGCCCGATGGTGATCTCCTCGACGTGATAGGGGGGCGGATCGAGGCGCTGGGCGGCGTGCTCGTTCTTCTCGTCGTCAAGCCACGAGAACCCAGGCGGTGAGGTCTTGCCGTGGCCCTCGAGGAACTGCACCTGTCGCGCACCACCCTGGTGACACGACCCACTCCAGGTCCAACCATCGCCCTCGCGGATCATTCGGGTCGAACAGTCGTTCTCGAAGTCGGCCACGTACAGTCCTCCTCGAGCACTCGGCTGAACCAGCACGCGCTCGCCCGACTCCAGCTCGTACCAACCGTAGAGCCGGGTCTCGGGCGAGGCCTCCTCGGCCGCCGCAACCGTGGCCCCGACGGCCAGGAGTACCACCGGCAGCCAACGGGACCTGTGGCGGTGCCTGAGGTGCCGGGGCAGAGCCCCGCGGCCGTCCCGTCTTTTCTTCCAAGCTGCTTTCTTCCAACGGACTTTCTTCCTACGGATCAATGTCAATGCTGACTCGATCATGGTCTGCTCCGGATCGGGTGGGTTGATGCAGCATCTCGGGGGCCTCGTACTCCGCGCCGCGCCGCTTCCACCCCAGCCCGTTGGCAAGCGCCTGGAGCTCAAAGGCATCGAACACGTAGCGCAGAGGGAAGCGATAAGGCGCACTACGCTGTTCGTCGCTCAGGCTGGCCCAGGTGCGGGGCGGAAAGAGCACTGGAGCGTCGGGCTCTCCGGCGGGCAGCTCGGCGTCGACAGACAGCACGACGCTTTGAACTTCAATCTTCGATGGCCCAAGCGCGGCCACGACGTCAGCCGCCACTGCCTCCGCGGTTGGCTGGTCCGTCTCGGCAACCAGCGCCTGCGCAGGAGGTCGGCCGAGCCGGCGCTCGAGCACGCGCGCCAGGCCTGCCATGGGAGCGATCCCGACGAAGTGGGTCTCGCTCAATCGCAGCGGCCACCGGCGCCTGATTTCGTTGTAGTGAAAGTAGGTCGCCACCACCGACCCCTCGGGCAGCTGCTCGAGCTCCTCGAGGCAATGACCGACCGCCTCGACCCCAAAGACCGAAGAGATCTGGGTCGCCAGGTCCTCCGCCTGCGCGCGGCTGCACTCGACGACGTGAACAGCCGGTGGCCCACTCGTTTCACCCGCGAGATGCGACGCGAGCCGCAGCATCAGCTCATCGGCCGACCAGCCGTGCTGGCGCCGCGCGCTGGCGACCAGCGAGTCGAGAAACCGATCGCTGGAGGCTCCAGGTGAAGAGTCCGTCTCGGCGGCAGGCCCTGGTGCACTGACGCGGGTCCCCGCACGGCCCTTCGAGGTCACCAGTCCCTCGCGCGCCAGCTCGGCATAGGCATGGCGGACGGTGTGGAGATGGACACCCCAGGCCTCGGCGGCATCTCTCAAGGTGGCCAGGCGATCGCCGGGGCCGATTTCGCCGGCCCGGATTCTCGCCCGCAGCTGTTCGGCGATTTGGTGGAAGAGAGGGACAGGGCTCTTCGCGTCGAGCTCGATCAGTTCATGGCTCACTTCGGTGCCCTCAAGGTGGTTCACTACGTTACATATAACGTTACGTAAGAACATAACATAGTTCGGCCGCCAACTTCGTCGAGAAGAACCAGGAATAGACGAGATTCTGTAGGAATTGATAGTTTGGAGGCCCCGACCAGGGGCCGCGACCACCACACCCGAAGGACCTCCATGCCCCGTGCCTCGAGCGCCACACCCGCAGCGAACAACCGGCTCGGTCGACTTCAAAGGACCGCGCCAGCCTTCGCCACAGCGCTGTTCTTGGTCGCTTCATCCTCGCTGGCCACCGAAGAGAAGGCCCTCGACGTGGTGAGGTTCGAGGTCTCGCCCGTGGTATCTCACGACATCGAAGCCCAGGCCGTCGACCAGACCTTCCGCGTCCAGGTCAAGGTGCCGCCGCACAGACCTCGTAGCAAGCGCCAGTTCGGGGTGCTCTACGTCACTGACGTCAACGCATCGCTCGGCGCTCTGGCGGACGAGGTGCATCTGATGGGAATGGCCGGCGAGATCCCGTTACTCATCGTCGTTGGCATCGGATACCCCGTCGACAGCACCGCCCAGGCACTGCGCGTCCGCACCCGGGACCTGACCCCGGTGGCCGACCCGGCCCTCGCCGAGCTGGGGGTCTTCGCGCCCTGGCTCAAGGGAACTCTCAAGCCGTCGCGCCACACCGAAGGCGGCGGCGCTCGTGACTTTCTCGGTTTCCTTCACCAGGAGCTGTTCCCGTTCATCGAGGCCAACTACCCCGCCAAGAGCGACGACCGGGCCTACTTCGGCGATTCTCTCGGCGGCCTGTTCGGTCTCTGGGTGCTGCTCGAACGCCCGCAGACCTTCTCACGCTACATCCTGGGCTCACCGTCGACCTGGGTGGCCGACGAGTGGATCATGCGAAGGGCCGCAGCCGTCGTGCGTCAGGTGGACGATCTTCCCGCCAAGGTGTTTCTCGGCATCGGCGGCGAAGAAGAAGACGGTGACCTCGCGCGTTTCGAAATGGTCACCAACCTCGAAGAGCTGCACGCTCAGCTAGAAGGCGCCGATCTCCCCTCACTCGAGGTCACCCGACACGTCTTCCCCGGCGAGAGTCACCATTCCGTCGTGCTGATGAGCCTGATGCGTGGCTTGCGCGCGGTGTACGAGCCGCAGTCCAACGCCTTGCTCGACGCGATGATCAAAGAGCTCGGGTCCCGAAGACCTCCTCGCTAGCCACACCCCCCGGCGCCGGTGCGAAACACCGAGAAGCTCCCGACAACGCGAAGAGGCCATCAAGGCCCACCTATCCTGGGCTATCTGGTTGGCTCGATATTGCGGTGCGCTCATATGTTTGACTCGCAACGACCGCTGCGGGAGCCTGAGGACCCGTTCCATTTCATCTAAGGAGATTCTCATGACGAACGCCCCCAAACAGGCGACCTGGTGGGTCGCGGTCATCCTCGGTGGTCTCGGTGTGCTCGCCAGCTTCGTTGCCATCCCGACTTTGTCGGCCTATTCGAGCTGGTTGGTGATCCTGGGCTTCGCGATCCTGGCGATCGCAACGGTCGTCAAGGGCCTCTAGCAGATTCCGCCGTCGAGGCGTGGCGGTCTCCGACTTCATGGGGTTCCATGAGGTCGCGGGCCGCCCTCTGCTGCTCCAGAGGGTTTCGCGTTGTAGGGGTCCTATGTAGAGCGTCCTGTAACGTGACGGACGTTCACACACCCGGAGCCCTGGGCAATCCCCTCGTCGAGGTCCAGGCTTGCCGCCTCGACGTCAGGCTTGGAGATGCAGATGATCGTCGCACTTTCCCCGTTCAGCCGGCCCATTCGGCAGGTCGGCCTGCTCCTCGCTGTCCTGCTCGCGTCTCAGACCTTCAGCGGGGCGCAAGAACCGGTCGACTACGCCCGCGATATCCAGCCGATCCTCCTCGACTACTGCGTCGCCTGCCACGGCGCCAACGAGAGAACTCGCGAGGCCGACCTGCGCCTCGACGTAAAACAAGGAGCGTTTCGCGACCTCGGAGGTTACGCGGCCATCGCACCGGGCAAGCCGGAGGAGAGTGCGGTCTATCTGCGCATTGCCGCCGAAACTGCTGAAGAACGCATGCCGCCCTACACCTCGGGCTTCGAGCTCGAGCCGGAACATGTCGACTTGATTCGGCGCTGGATCGAAGAGGGTGCCAAGTGGCCGGACGCCCCGGTCGCGAGCAGCGCACCAGCCCAGCGACGGCGGGCGCCAGGGCTACCTGCGGTCGAGCTGCCCGATGAATTCTTGATCAACACCCATGACATCGAAGAGGTGCGGGTGGTGGTCGTAGCGCGCGGGCTTTCGCATCCTTGGTCGTTGGCCTTCCTGCCGCGGGGCGACATGTTGGTCACCGAACGCTCGGGGAGCCTGCGCCAGATCGAAGACGGCGTGCTGGTTCCCGAACCGATCGCCGGCGTACCGACCGACGTCGTCGCCAAGGGCCTCGCCGGCATGATGGAAGTGGCCGTCCATCCCGATTTCGAAACCAACCGCTACATCTACCTCACCTACACCCGCGCGCTCCCGAACGGTCCTGGAACCGTGGCGCTGGTACGCGGCCGCCTCGAGCGTGCCGAGCGACCGGGCGGGGCTCGAAGGCTCGTCGACGTCGAAGACCTCTTCGTCGCCGATCCCTGGGCCGGCAACGTCAGTGACACCGTCGCGGCAGCTTCGGGTACCGCGCGGGCGACCGCCGCTGCTCGTCTCGCTTTCGCCCCTGATGGCACCCTGTTCATGACCATGGGGGGTGCCTTCGGTGTCGAGCGCGACGACGGCACCCACAGTTTCGGCGGCAATGCGATGCTGGCCCAGGACCCCAACAGTCACGCCGGCAAACTCCTCCACCTCAACGACGATGGCACACCCGCCGCCGGCAATCCGTTCATCGGCAAGCCGGGCCACAAACCCGAGATCTACTCGCTCGGCCACCGCAACCAGCAGGGCCTCGCCCTACACCCGACGACCCATGTGCCGTTTGCGGTCGAGCACGGGCCCCAGGGCGGCGACGAACTCAACGCCATCGAAGCCGGCGGCAACTACGGCTGGCCGGTGGTTTCCTACGGGCGTCACTACGATGGCCCGCGGATCGCCAAGCAGTGGTGGCGCGAAGGCATGAAGCAGCCCGCGGTTCTCTGGGTGCCGTCGGTCGCGCCGTCGGGACTCGCCTTCTACACCGGCGACCGCTTCCCAGAGTGGAAGGGCAACCTGTTCGTGGGCGCGCTCATGGAAGGTCGAGTACCGGGCACCGGTCACCTCGAGCGCATCGTCCTCAACGAGCGCGGCGAGGAGCTGCGACGCGAGAGCCTGCTCTCCGAGTGGCGGCAACGCATTCGCGACGTGCGCCAGGGCCCTGACGGCCTGCTCTACCTGCTGACGGAAGAAAACGAAGCGACCCTCCTGCGCCTCGAACCGGTCGACTAGCGAAGCTGGCGCTCGAAACGCGGGCCCAGCGGAGTATCGCTGGCCGAAAAAAGGGGGGCACGGGGTGATTCGGACACCTGGGAGGTCAACGCACCCTCACATGCTCCGCCAGGGCCCTCTGTGCCCATGGGCTACCATCCACTGCGATCACTGTTCCCCGCAACCGCAGAACAACCGAGAAGAGTGAGCCCGATGCAACGATTCGGCATGTCGATCCCTTTTGAAATCCCGCTCCACCAGCACAGAGACCTGTTCTCGAAAATGGTCGACATGGGGTACACCGACTTCTGGTCCTCCGAAGCCAACGGCAGCGACGGCTTCACGCCTCTCGCCCTGGCAGCGGCCTGGGCACCGACGGCGCGCCTCGGCGTCGCCATCATCCCGGCCTACACGCGTGGCCCCGCACTGATGGCAATGACCGTCGCCGCAATGGCGGAAGCCGCGCCGGGACGGTTCGTGATGGGTGTCGGCACCTCGTCGAACGTCATCGTCGAGCGCTGGAACGACGTCGCCTTCGAGCGCCCCTACTACAAGGCGCGCGACATGGTGCGCTTCCTCAAGAAGGCACTCGCGGGCGAGAAGGTCGACGAAGACTTCGACACCTTTCGGGTGCGCGGCTTTCGCCTCGCCCGCAAGGTCAAGCAACGACCACCCATCCTGCTGGCCGCGCTCCGCCAGGGAATGTTGCGCCTCGCGGGGCGCGAAGCCGACGGTGCGATTCTCAATTGGCTCTCGGCCGAAGACGTGAAGACCGTGACGCCTTATGTTCACGAGGGCGGCGAAGGCAAAGAGATCGCCTGCCGCATCTTCGTCATCCCGAGCGCCGATCGCGAGCTCGCGCTCACCATCGGCCGGCGCGCGACCGCTGCCTACTTGAACGTACCGGTCTATGCCAGCTTCCATGAGTGGCTCGGGCGGAGCGACGACTTGCGCGGCATGTGGGACGCCTGGAAGGCAGGCGATCGCAAGCTGGCGCTCGAGAAGATCCCCGACGAAGTCGTCGACGCCCTGATCGTCAACGGCAGCCCGGCCGAGTGCCGCGACAAGATTCAGGAGTATGTCGCAGCGGGCGTCCACACGCCGGCAGTCTCACTTCTCCATCCCGGCGATGACCTCGACACCACTCTCGCCGAGCTGGTGCCGCGCTGAGCTCGTAGCGGTGCTTCGCTACGCCTCCTCTTCTCCGACGGTCTCGAGGAGACTGTCGCGGTAGCTCTCGAGGTTGACCAGCCGGGTCTCGAGGCGCTCGCGCTCCTCGGGCTCTTGGACCTCAGCGAGACGTTTCTTGAGGCTGTCGAGCTCGTGCTCGATGGCGGTGACCAGATCGCGCATCATCTGCAGCGAGGCAGCCTGCTCGGCCTTCTCGAACATGATCGCCTCCGGAGCGGTGTCAGCGACGTCTTCGACCACGCTGGTCTCGGGCGTGTACATGACCGGGCGGGAACCGATGGCTCGGTGGTTCGCAAACATCGGCGACACGATCTCGATCCCGGACGCGTGCAACGCGTCGAGCATCTTCTTGCGCAGGGTCGAACGGCGCGACACCAGTTCCTTGGTGTCGCGCATGAGGCCCGCCAGGCGATACGAGATCGAATAGTCACCCAGTTCGGTCACGCTGACGAAGGCGTCGTCGAGCAAGCAATCGCTTGCTGCCTCGAGAAGAATCCGCTCGACTTCGGTGCGCGGCGCATCGTAGCCGAGTGAAACCGTAGCCGAGAGAATCGTGCCGTCGCCGTTGACCACTTTGACCGGGTTGGTGACCAGGAAAAGGTTCGGCAGGGTCGTCAGGTCGCGGTCTTCGGTCTGAATCTCGGTATGGAAGAAGCCACGTTCCGACACCCGCCCGAAGTGACCGCTGACCGACAGAAAGTCACCGATGCGGAAGTTGTTGAGCGAGCGCAGCATCATGCCGGCCATCAGGTTGCCGAGAAAAGTCGTCGATGAAAGGGCAATGGCAGCCGACAGCAAAAGGCCGATGAACTGCAGCACCTGGCCGCGCGTCGAACCGTCGAGTGGCATCGAGACCACGATGGCGAGAAAGAGAAGCGCGGCGAAGGCAAACAGCAAGAGCTGGACGCGCATTCGCAGTTCGGGACGCAAGCGCACCCGTCGCTCGAGAGACATCGCCAGGACCCGGTAGGCGATGTAGCCGACGATCGCAACCATGACCGGCCGCAACCAGGGCAACAACTGCGCAACCAACTCCTGACTTTCCATCGCCGGAGAGCTTAACCCGCTTTCGCGCTCTCAGCTTTCGCTTCTACCCAGGCGCTCGAGAGCAGCGGCTCGCAGCGAACGCTTCATCGTCTTGCCGTTGGCATTGCGGGGGAAGTGCTCATGGGTCAGGTGCCACTCCTTGGGCACCTTGAACTTCGCGATCCGCGCCGCCAACCATTCGGCGAGCCCTGCGGAACTCGCCTCGCCGATCACGGTTTCGCCTCGCAGTTGCACCGACGCCGCGACCTCCTCGCCAAGCACTCGATCAGGAACTCCATAGACCGCTGCGTCCAGAACGTCTGGATGCTCGAAGAGAGCCGCCTCGACCTCGACGCAGTAGATGTTCTCGCCACCCCGAATCACCATGTCCTTGGCCCGGTCGACAATGGTGATGAAACCATCTTCGTCCATCGTGGCCAGGTCACCCGTGTGCAGCCAACCCTCGGTGAACGCCTCGGCGGTCGCCTCGGGTTTGTTCCAGTAGCCCTTGATGACGTTCGCACCGTGTAGCCAGAGCTCACCAGTTTCACCGCGCGGGAGCTCTTCGCCGTTCACATCGACGATCTTGCCAACGCACACCGGCACCGTAGGGCCGCAGCTCGCTGGCTTCAGGGCGTAGGTATCGCCGGCGTTACTCGACGAAACGGCCGAGGTCTCGGTCAGGCCGTAGCCGTTCGAAGGTGTGGCGTCCGGAAAGTGTTCCTGGAGGCGTCGCACGAGCTCGGGAGCAGCCGGCGCGCCGCCGTAGCCGATACGCAAGACACTCGAAGTGTCGGTGGTGCCAAAGGTCTCGCACTCGAGAACCTTCCACACCAGGGTTGGCACACCGCCGAAGCCGGTGATCTTCTCGCGCTCGATGATGCGCAGGGTTTCGTCGGGATCGAAGCGATAGACGAGCACCAGCTTGGCGCCGTTGGCAAGCGCCGGCACCATGGTCGAGTGGCAGCCAGTAACGTGAAACAGCGGCACCGAAAGAAGCGACGCGTAGTCGACGTCTGGGGGCTCGATGCCTTTGCGCAACTCGCCGCGCGCTTTGAGGAACTGGAGCGTTCGCACATTCGTGCATATGTTGCGATGGGTGCCGAGAGCGCCCTTGGGGAAACCGGTCGTTCCCGAGGTGTAGAAGATCGTCGCATCGTCGTCGGGCTCGAGGTCGACGCCAGGAAGCATCTCCCCCGCGCCGTCTACACCGCCGGGCCCTTCACCGAGGAGCTCTTCGCCGAGGAAGTCGGCCCAGTGCTCCACCCCGCAGTCTTCGCCACCTTCGGGTAGGTCATCTGTGCGAACCGCGACCACCCGGCGCACGTCGAGGTCGTCGAGATGTGGGGCAATGCGCTCGAGACGCTCGCCGTCGGCGACTAGAACGACGGCTCCCGAATCGGACAGGCCGTAGTGCATCTCTTCGCCCGTCCACCACGCATTGAGCGGTACAACGATCGCCCCGAGACTGGTGGCGGCAAAGAAGGTCACCACCCACTCCGGGTAGTTGCGCATCGCGATCGCCACCCGATCACCCTTCGCGACTCCTGCGCGCGCCTCGAGCGCACGCGCCGCCCGCACGACGAGCCGATAGTGTTCTTGAAACGTCAGCCGCTCATCTTCGTAGACCAACCAGGTGCCATCGCCGTAGGAGCGACTGTTCTCGAGGATTGCCCGCAGCGTTGGTGGTTGTCCCGACCAGGTGCGGGTTGGAATGCCGCGAATGTTCTCGACCTTGATCTCGAACTCGGCGCCGGGAGCAGTCAGGAGGCGGTCCGCCTCGGCGAGCGAAGTCACCGCTGCCCTCTCTCTACGCCTTGGCGCTCGGGCGGGCGGACACTTCCTCGTGCCAGCGCTTCAGGTTCTGGTGCTCGTCGATACCGATCTTCGAAACACGCCCGAAGTCGATCCCGATGAGCGCCGTGATGTCGGCAATCGAAAACTCTGAACCCGCAATGAACGGGCGATCGGCGACCACCCCATCGAGCCACGCCAGCCGCTTCTCGGCCTGGCGTCGACTGACTTCGGCGTACTCGGCGACCTGCTCCAAGCGCTCCTTGAAGAATGGATGCCCGTTTCGAAACACCATCATGATCGGTATGGCCACCTCGTGTTCCATGCGCCGATTCCACATCTCGACCACTGCCCGATCCCGGGCGTCTCGTCCCATGAGTGGCGGATCGGGGTGCGTCTCTTCGAAGTAGCGGCAAATGGCCACCGACTCGGCCAACCACGTCCCGTCGTCCATCTCGAGAATCGGCAGGGTGCCCATTGGGTTGCGCTCGATATAGGGCGAGCGCCGGTTCTCCATACCAGGCAGGTCGACCTGGACGGTGGGAACGTCGATCCCTTTCTCGGCTAGAAAGATCCGTACACGGCGACAGTTGGGGGCGGTTTCGGCTTCGTGCAGTTTCATCGTCTTCCTTCCTCGCGAACGCGCGACCCCTGGAGGGGGGCGCTGGTACCGCGTCGTCGTCCCGACCACCTGAGCTGTGGCGGCGAGCAGCGGCGTAACGGTCACGGGTCATCTGGTCACTTCGGAGCGAGGTGGACTCTACCGTGTCTCCCCTCAGGCCCCCTTCGGCGCTCGATTCTGGCCTTCTTCCGGCAACTCCTGTGGCTGCCGGGTCTTGCGCCTGGATTTGCTATTGCGCCATAATCGACCCTGCTCAGACCCCCCGGTCGCGAGCCTTTCAACGTCACGACGGTTTGCCTTCCCCTCCGCTCCCAAGCCCCAACCCGGGTTTTCCTGCCCAATCAACGCCTGCAATCCAAGTCCCGAGGTTCCCCATGCGCAAAGCCGCCTCCCTTTCTGTCCGATCGGTTTCTCTCCTACTGATGGCCTTCGCTGGTCTCCTCCTGGCATCAACATCCAGCGCCGCCGCACAGTGCACCGAGAGCGACACCGTGCGTTGCCTCCAGGACGGTCGTTTTGCCGTTGAAGTGGCATGGAAAGATCCCGACGCACAGGAAGGTGCGGGCCACGTCGTCGACACCGGCCAGGTGGATTCCGATGACTCCGCCCTCTTCTGGTTCTTCACCGAGACCAACTGGGAACTGCTCGTCAAGATCCTCGACGGCTGCAATCTCAACGAGCGCTTCTGGGTCTTCTCGGCGGCGACCACCGATGTCGAGTACACGCTCACGATCACCGACACCGAAGCGGACGAAACCCGAACCTGGAAGAACCCACTCGGCCAGCGCTCGGACGCGGTAACTGACACCGCCGCTTTCGCCACCTGCCCGTAGGCAGCGAAGCGCCTGCCGGTTGCGACGCGCGCGGACGATCCCGTAGTCTGGCCGCCGCCCGCCCAGTTCGTTCTGGCTGCGGGCTGGAACGATCGAGAACCGGGGCAGCCGTGCGCCAGCGAGGGTAGGACGTGAGCGATTCGAGCGATGAGAAAGCACTCCCAGTGGTCGGCGTTCTGGGTGGTACGGGGGCACTGGGTGGCGGCCTGGTCAGGCGCTGGGCGCGTAACGGCTACCGAGTGGTGGTGGGTTCGAGAACCACCGAGAAGGGTGAGGGAGCGGCAGCCGAAGTGATCGCCGAGCTCGGCGCGGAGGACATCGCGGCCGACGTCAGAGGAACCGACAACCCGAGCGCCGCAGGAGCAGCCGACGTCGTCGTGCTCACGGTTCCGTTCGCCCATCAGAAGCCAACGCTCGAATCGGTGCGCGCAGAACTCGCCGGCAAGATCCTGGTCGACTGCACGGTCCCCCTGGTGCCGCCCAAGGTGGCACGCGTCCAGCTACCGCCCGAAGGCAGCGCCGCAGTGGCGGCGCAGGAGTTCCTGGGCGACGAGATCCGGGTTGTATCGGCTTTTCAGAACGTGGGCGCTGAACATCTGCGTACCGAAGATGCAGTGCATTGCGACGTGCTGGTGACCGGCAACAGTAAAGACGCGCGCGCTGAGGTCATTGAGTTGGTGCGCGGGGCGGGGCTCGACGGTTGGCATGCCGGGGCGCTGGTCAACTCGGCCGCCACCGAAGCGCTGACCTCGGTGCTCATCTTCATGAACAAGCGCTACGGTATTCATGGCGCCGGCATCCGGATCACCGGCGAACCCACCAAGAGCTGAGGAGGGGCAGAGCCTGTCGATGGACCGACTCGAACTGCTGGCGGTCCCTGGCCTGCCCCTGGTCGAGGCGGGTGACGACCTGGTCACATTGATCAGCGAAGCGCTCGCCCGTTCAGCCGCCGAAGAAACCGGCCTGGAGCTACGAAGTGGCGACATCGTCATCGCGGCGCAAAAAATCGTCTCGAAAGCGGAGGGCCGGTCGGTCGACCTCCGCTCGGTCGAGGTCTCTCCTGAAGCAGAGCTGCTGGCGCGCGAGGTCGACAAAGATCCCCGGCTGGTCGAGCTGGTGCTCTCTGAGTCCCGTCGCGTGGTGCGCAAGAAGCCCGGCGTTTTGATCGTCGAACATCGGCTGGGCCTGGTACTCGCCAACGCCGGCATCGATCGTTCGAACATCGACGGAGCGAACGAAGAGCGGGTGCTGCTTCTTCCGATCGACCCCGACCGAAGCGCCGAGAATCTGAGAGAAGGCTTGGAGCGCGCCGTCGGAGTGCAGGTTGCGGTGATCGTCAACGATTCGCTCGGTCGGCCGTGGCGCATCGGCACGACGGGCACCGCGATCGGCGTGTCAGGGCTTCTGCCGGTGCGCGATCTGCGCGGCGACAAGGACCTCTTCGGCCGGACGCTCGAAGTGTCGGAACAGGCCTTCGCCGACGAGCTGGCGGCGGCGGCATCGATCCTTCAAGGGCAGGCGGCGGAAGCCACTCCGGTGGTCATCGTGCGTGGCTACGGTGACTTTGGCGCATCGGCCCCGGCCACCACCATCGTGCGCGATCCCGAACAGGATCTCTTCCGGTGAGGCGCACGGGGGAGAGAAGCCACAGGAGTCGGGTGCTGGCACTTTCGGGTGGTGTTGGAGGCGCGAAGCTCTGTACCGGCCTGGCTGCCGTTCTACCACCCGAAGAGCTCACGATCGTCGCCAACACCGCCGACGACTTCACGCACTGGGGCCTCCACATCTCTCCCGATCTCGACAGCGTGATGTACGCCCTCGCCGGGCGCAACGACCGCGAGCGCGGCTGGGGCTTGGCCGGCGAGAGCTGGCGAGTGCTCGAGGCGATGAAAGAGCTCGGGGCCGACGACTGGTTTCAGCTCGGTGACACCGACCTGGCGACTCACCTGCGGCGCACCGAAATGTTGCGCCACGGGTCGACCCTCGGCGAGGCGACGGAGCATCTCGCTCGTTCCCTCGGCGTTGCCTGCCAGCTGGTGCCCATGAGCGACAACCCCATTCGTACCCGCATCCACACCAACGACGGCCGGCGGCTCGACTTTCAGCACTGGTTCGTACGCGAGGCTTGCGAGCCGATCGTCGAGGCCGTTTCGTTCGACGGTGCTCCGGAGGCGCTCCCCAACCCGGTCTTCGCCGAAGCGCTCGCCGCGCCCGACCTTCGGGGAGTCATCATCTGCCCATCGAATCCGCTGGTGAGTATCGACCCGATTCTCGCCATCCCCGGGGTTCTGGACGCTCTGCGCGAGTCCCGAGTTCCGGTCGTCGCCGTGTCCCCGATCATCGGTGGCGAAGCCGTCAAGGGACCGGCCGCCCGCATGCTCGAGCAGCTCGGCCAACAAGTCTCGGCCCTCGGCATCGCCCGCCACTACCGGCGCCGCCAGCTTCTGGATGTATTGCTGATCGACGAGGTCGACCGTGACCTGGCTGCAGCCATCGAAGCGGCGGGCGCCCGGCCGGTGGTCTGCAACACGCTGATGAGAAGTGAGGCCGACCGCCGAGAGCTCGCGCGCCGGGTTTTGGCGGCCCTCGAGACGGGCTGAGCCGGCGCGCTCGGACGCCGCCTCACTGAAAGAGTCCCTCGACCCCAGAATGCCTCTGGTAGAATCTCGCTTCCTCCCCGTCTGTAGGGAACACCGGTTCCACCCCGTTCGAAGGGCAGCTCACCGTCACGCGTCCAGACGGCCGCGAGGAGTTTCGTTTGTCGCCTGCCCAATCTTCCAGGCCCTCCCTTGCCGATCAACACTGCCTGGTGGTTCCTGCCAAGGCTCTCCGCCAGGCCAAGAGCAGGCTCGACCACCTGGCCCTCCATGAACGGCAGCGACTGGTGCGCGCCATGCTGCTCGACGTGCTCGCGGCTGCACAAAAAGCGCGCCGCGTCGACCGAGTGTTCGTCCTCACCGACGACCGTCACCTCGCCCGCGATCTCCCCGAAGGCTCGGCCGAGGTTCTACTCGAGAGTCGCCTGTTCGAGCGGGTGGACATCAAAGAACCGGCCGTCGCCCCAGGAGGAACCGAAGCTTCGGAGGCCAACCTGAACCGCGCCCTTCTCGCCTTCAACCACTGGCTGAGCCGCAACGGCGCGCGCAGCGTGATGATTCTTCCCGGCGACCTGCCGCTGGTGACCGCCCGCAACATCGACCGTTGTCACCAACAGCTGGACGAAGCCGGCGCTGGCCCAGCGGTCGTGCTCACACCCGATGCGGCCGGTTCGGGCACCAACGCCCTCATCCTGCAGCCACCCTCGGTCATCGAGCCAGCCTACGGCACAGACAGCGCCCAAAAACACCGTAAGCGGGCGAAGGAGCGCGGCGTCCATCTGAGCGTTTGGGAAGATCCCCACCTCGCGTGGGACGTCGATACGGCGCCCCAGCTGAACCGACTGCTAGAACAGGGCGAACGAGGTCAGGTGTCGGCAGGTCGACACACCGCCACCGCTTTAGAGCTGCTCGGTGACCGCCAGGACCAGGCTTCGCATTCGGGTTCTCTTCTGCGCAGTGCCATTGCACAGGCGGCAGGTGGAACGCAGTCATGAGCATGATCAGCGAGCAGCTGCACGAGTTGTTGAGGGCGCTCGAAGAAAGCGCACCTCTTGAAACCTCAGCCGGCGGTTCGGCCTCGCTATCGGAGGACCAGTCGCTGGCGCTCTCAGAAGTCACCGATACAGAGGCGCTCTGTCGAACGGCGCGCACCCTCCGTGACCGTGCTCACGGCGACCTGATCAGCTACTCCCGGAAGGTCTTTCTGCCGCTCACCCATCTCTGTCGCGACATCTGCCACTACTGCATCTTCGCCCAGCCGCCCAAACCAGGCGAGGCGGCCTACATGTCACCGGAGGACGTGCTTTCCGCAGCTCGCGACGCGGCAGCGGCAGGTTGTAAGGAAGCTCTCTTTACCCTCGGTGATCAACCCGAACTACGCTGGAGCGCGGCGCGCGAGGGCTTGAGAGAGCTCGGGCACACCACGACCCTCGAGTATCTGGCCGAAATGGCGGCCAGGGTTCACGCCGAAACCGGGCTCTTGCCTCACTTGAACCCAGGCCTGTTATCGGCCGCGGACTTCGCTGCTCTCCGCCCTACCGGCCCGTCGATGGGCATCATGCTCGAAAGTGTCTCGAGTCGACTGATGGAGAAAGGCGAGGCGCACTACGGCTGCCCGGACAAAGACCCCGAGCGTCGTCTCGCAACCTTAGAAGCGGCCGGCGAGGCGGCCGTGCCCTTCACCTCGGGCATTCTGATCGGCATCGGAGAAACCCGTCGTGAGCGCATCGAGGCGCTGCTCGCCCTGCGCGCGTTGCACAACCGCTACGGGCACATCCAGGAAGTCATCGTGCAGAACTTCCGTGCCAAACCGGAAACGCGGATGGCGAACCATCCCGAGCCATCGCTCGATGACCTTCTGTGGACGATCGCCGTCGCCCGGCTCGTTCTCGGCGCGGAAATGAACATCCAGGCCCCTCCCAACTTGAGCCCCGGAGCTCTGGGTCGACTGGTCGATGCGGGTCTCAACGACTGGGGAGGTGTCTCGCCGGTCACTCCCGACTTCGTCAACCCCGAAGCACCCTGGCCGCACCTCGACCGGCTCGCCGAGGAGACGAGGCGCGCCGGCAAGATTCTGGTGGAGCGTTTGACGATCTACCCGCGCTACGTGCAGAACCTCGAGCGTTGGGTCGACAAGGGGCTGCACACCACAGTTCTTCGTGCCTCCGATGCCCAGGGCTTCGCCCGCGACAGCCGCTGGAGCCCTGGTGAGGGTCACTTGCCGCCGCCTGAGCTGGTTTCTTCCGCCACTCACATGAGCGAAGCGCCGGCCCTCGTCTCCTCGAGCGGTCGCGCCCTTGCCAAGGCCATTGATGCGGCAGGGAGCGGCCGTGAACTCAGCGAGCAGGCCGTCGTACGCCTGCTCACGGCGCGCGGGGACCATTTCGCAGCCACCGTCCAGGCGGCCGACCGCCTGCGCCGGGCGACCGTCGGCGACACGGTGCGCTACGTCGTCAACCGCAACATCAACTACACCAACGTCTGCTACTTCAAGTGTCGCTTTTGCGCGTTCTCTAAAGGCAAGCAGTCGCTCAACCTGCGCGGCAAGCCCTACGACCTCGGCCTCGACGAAATCGCCCGTCGCTGCGAGGAAGCCTGGTCGCGTGGCGCGACCGAAGTCTGCATGCAGGGCGGCATCCACCCGCAGTACACCGGTAAGACCTATCTCGATACTTGCCGGGCGGTCAAAGGGGTGACGCCGGACATGCACATTCACGCCTTCTCTCCGCTCGAGGTCTGGCAAGGTGCGGCGACTCTGGGAGTCTCGCTCGCAGACTTCCTGGCGCAGCTGCGCGAGGCTGGGCTCGGAACGCTCCCCGGAACCGCGGCCGAGATTCTCGACGATGAGGTCCGCCGGGTGCTCTGTGCCGACAAGATCCGGAGCGAACAGTGGCTAGAGGTCATGCGCACCGCACACGGGCTGGGCATTCGCACGACCGCGACGATCATGTACGGCCACATCGAGCGGCCCGAACACCAAGCAAGGCACATCCTGCGCATTCGCCGGTTGCAGGATGAAACGGGCGGCTTCACCGAGTTCGTCCCGCTGCCGTTCGTTGCGATGGAAGCGCCGATTTACCTCGAAGGCCGGGCACGGCGCGGCCCGACGTTTCGAGAGGCGGTTGCGCTTCACGCCGCGGCACGCCTCGCCCTCCACCCGGTGATCGAGAACATTCAGGCGTCGTGGGTCAAGATGGGCCCCGCAGGCGTCGCCGCCTGTCTCGACGCCGGTGCCAATGATCTCGGCGGTACGCTGATGAACGAGAGCATCACCCGAGCCGCCGGCGCCGAGTTCGGCGAAGAGCTGCCACCCGAAGACATGGACCGGCTGATCACCAGCCTCGGTCGGCAAGCTGAGCAGCGCACCACCCTCTACGATAGTCCCTCCAGGGAACAACAAAACGCGTCTTACGGCGCGCGGACCCTCACGCCGCTCGTGCTGCCGACTCCGCGCCGGCGCGAGAGCGACGAGCCATCCGGCCAGCGCGCCGGACATCACCTGATCAGACCGGGAATCGACGGCGCAGGAGAGAGCACGGACGGCGCCGTGGACGGCTAGAGACCACCTACGACCCGCGAATGTCAGAGGGCAGCGGTGCTCGCGCTCCGAGAATGTCGCCGGAGATCTTGAGCAACTGCTCGAGCGAGTACGGGCAACGCACATCGGCCCCGGTGTGCGCGTCCCACTCCTCGGCCGCTCCGACGCGCATGCCAGCAGTGATCGCGTCGGCCTCAGCCTGCGCCGCACGAAACCCTCTCGCGGTGGTGGCGAGAGTCGTAGCGAGCACTCCACGGCGAAGGAGGGTGCGCACCGAGTAGTTGACGTAGCTCGCGCCGTCCGCATCTTCAACCACATAGGCCCAGCTCATCCGATGCTTCTCCGGATCGTGACGTGGGATGGCCGCCCAGCGCGTCACCGTCAGTGGACTGCGCGAGATCCGACGACGGTAGCGGTTGCTTCCACCCGTCGCCTCGCGGATGCCCTGCAGAAACGCATCGCTGTCGATGACCGTCTGTTGGGTGTCGAAGACCAGCCCCACGGCATCGAACTCGAAGGTCAGAACCCACGGCCCGTCCTCCGTGTGGCCCGTCACAATGCCGACCTCGAGACCACTCGGCGGGTTGCCCGCCGACTCGAGGAGGAGCTCGGCCGTTTCGCGATCGGCGAACAGCTGTTCGGGGCCCAGCGAAAAAACGGTGTTGGTTCCGCGCAGGGCGACTTCACACGGCCCCGTCAACCAGCTGTCGGAGTCGGTCTCCTGCAGCAGGGTCGAGGGACCGAGGGCCGGCATCAAAAGCCAGCGTGAGACCAGGCGTGAGATCCGCGAGGCACTGAGAGCAATCATGATGGGCGATCGAAAAGGTAAGAGAAAAAGGCAGTCTCTCAAGAGAAAGACTAGTTATACATATTATAGCATGATGTGCATACAATCGAAAGCCAACCGTTGATCACTCCCTGGCCGAAGCCGTAAACAGGGCGCAAGAAAGTGTCTGACACCTTCACGCTCGCTATGGTTTGGCAGCGGCCGCCTCCGCTTGTCGAAGCACGCGCAGGAAGTTGCCGCTCCAGATTTTCGCGATCTCTTCTTGCGAGTACCCGCGCCTCACCAACCCCAGCGTCATGTTGAAGGCATCGCTGGCGTTGCCGAGGTCCAGGATTCCACCCCCATGGTTGAAGTCGTTGCCCAGGCCGACGTGATCGACCCCGATGCGCTCGACGACGTAGTCGATGTGGTCGATCATGCGATCGACCGTAGCGGGTCCCAACAGGTCGCGCATTGCGGTCAGGAACGCTCCCTGCGCCTCCGGATCCTCGATCTCCCAGTAGAGCTCATAGGGGTAGGTGTAGCGCTCGTCGATCCCTGCCTTGCGTCTCAACCCGCGAATGTCCTCGATCAGCTGCTCGTCTGCCAAGTCGAGCAGGTACGCGGTGAAGGCCGCGATATGAACGACACCGCCCCGGTTTCCAATGCGATCGATTTCGGCGTCGGAAAGATTGCGCGCCACCTGGGAGAGGGCCTTCACATTGGAATGGCTGGCAATCACCGGCGTCGTGGAGAGGTTCGTCGCTTGCAGCGTCGCCTGGACTGAAAGCTGTGACACGTCGACGATGCCGCCGAGCTCGTTGATGCGCTCGACTGCTGCCCTTCCGAGCTTCGACAGACCGCCGTGTTCCTCCGCTGGCTCGTAGCTTCCGGAATCCCCGTCGTAGACGGGGCGCGACGAATCGGCAAAGTCGTTGTGCCCAATGTGGGTCAGTGCGAAGACCCGAACCCCGGCGGCGTAGAGCTCATCGATCGTCGCGATCTTGCCCTCGAAGATCCGCGCGTTCTGAAGGCCCAGCATGTAAGCCAATTGTCCCTTCTCGTGGGCCCCCTCGAGCTCGCTGGCGGTGCGCGCGAGCACCAGGTTGTCGTGGGCCCCGACGACCTCCAGCACTCCTCTGAGCTCGGCGTCTGCGGTAGCGCGTGCCTCGGCATCCCCCGCGGCACTGCGAGGGCCAGAGCCGACCGCGAGCGCCATCACCACCGCGTCGACTCCCCCGGCAGCCATCTTTTCGGGCGTGACCTTGGAGGAGCCGTCCTCATCGCCATAACGGGAGGTGGTGCCCGGAGGCACGATGTCGGCGTGAGCGTCGAGCACCAGGACGCGATCATGAATCGACCGAGCGCGAGCCACCGGGTCGCTTTCGCCCGCCGCACCAGGCGCTGGCACCTCGTCGTACTCTGGCGACGGCGAGCAGCCGACGACCGTCAGCACGAGCGTCGCCGTCACGCCGGCAAGCAGCACCCTGCGAGACTTCTGGTTCCCGCCATTGCCAGGGCGCACAGCGAGCCCTTGTGGAACCGCCGAACTCGTTGGTCGGAAGGGTCTCATGACGCGGTCTCCTCCGGTGATTGCTGGCCGAAGCCCAGTCTGCCACGGGTGTTCTGAGGGCCTGGGTGGTCGAGCTGATTCTCTACCCACTCGCTAGGCCGGATGGTCGTGCAGCGACCGCACGACCTTCCCGGTCCGGCCCTGGAGACGCGCAAGCCATAGGAAGAGGCGCAGGCGTAAGCGGACACTCAGGCTGACCTCGTCCTCACCCGCAAGAACCGCGGTGAGAGCCGGGATGAGCCCGAACATGTTCGAAGGCTGGACGAAGAGATCGCGAAAGCCGGGGTCGTAGAAGCCGGCGACAAAAGGCAGGAACCAATCGACACGCCGCGCCGATACGCGCTCAAAGCTCTCTGCTTCCTTTGCCCACAGGCTACCGGCCAGGACGCGCCCGATTGCTTCTCCGGCCTCGGCCCCAGACACCAGGGCGAGAGTGACACCAGTCGAGAAGACGGGATCGAGAAACGAGCCACCGTCACCGGCGACTATCCAGCGCTCGCCCGCGTAGGACCGGGTACGGTAGGTGAAGTCTGCATCTCGGCGGACCTTCGTGATCAACTCGGCACCGCCCAGCTGGACCGCTGCCGCCGGAACCTCGTCGATTGCACCGCGTAGCAACGCCTCGGAGTCACCGGAGCGTTGGGCCAGCTCGCGGCGCGGCAGGACGACCCCGACACTGACTTCGGGACCGCCGCTCCCAACCTCAGACGAGAGGGCCAGGGGGATCAACCACAGCCAACCGAGGTCGCGCCGGGAGATCACCTGGATGTTGCCGGGTGGCACGTCCGTCGGCCAGGCAACGTCGGCGAAGCGTGTGTGCACCGCGACGTTCTCGAAACCGGGAATCGGCTCTCGTAGGTCGAGGCTCTTGGCCAGGAATCCCGACTGACCAGTGGCGTCGACCAGGTAGCGGGCTCTGACGGTCGTGCTGGTAGCACCCCCGCCGCTGCCAGCGTCGCCACTTGCACCGTGAGGGCGGAGGGTGATCTCGACACCCTCTTCCGCGGTCACGAAATCGGTCGCCCGAACACCTGCAATGAAGCGCGCTCCGAGGGCGCGTGCGCGCTCGAGCAGCAACACGTCGAAGCGCTCACGTGACACCTGCCACGCCTGGCCACCCGCCAGCGTCGTGCCCTCGGAGAACACGATGTGACCACCGGTGGTTCCATCTTCGTAGGTGAAGGTGGCCCCGACCTTGGAGACGAAGCCGGCGTCACGCACGGCCTCGCCGACACCAAGGCTCTCGAGCATCGCCGTAGCCCGCGGCAGGAGGCTCTCGCCAATCCGAAAGCGCGGAAAGTGCTCGCGGTCGACCATGACGGTGTCGGCTCCGGCCTCGCGAAGCCGAATGGCAGCCGCGCTTCCTGCGGGACCCGCACCAACCACTGCGACGTCGCAGTTGATCAGCTCAGTCACGCCGCATCTTCACCGTTCATGCCCTAGGAGCCCCAGGGTGCTCCTAGAGCATCGCCTCCGCGACCGCCGCAACAGCCTCGGGCTGCTGGCTGCCGATCAACATCGAACCAACGTGCTGCTTGGCGTTGGCTTCCTTCCACGCCTCGAGCCGTTCGACAATGCGCTCCCTCGGCCCCACCAGGTGCACATCGTCGACGAGCTGATCGGGAACCGCCATGGTGGCTTCGCCTTGTTTGCCGGAGAGGTAGAGGTCCTGAATCTTCTTCGCTTCACCTTCGTAGCCCAGCTTGACCGCGTAGTCGTTGTAGAAGTTCTTGCTCCGCGCACCCATCCCGCCAATGTAGAGCGCCAGACTCGGCTTGAGGCGATTACGGCATTCGTCGACGTCATCGCCCATCACCACACTGACGAACGGCGCGACGTTGAAATTGTCGAGCGACTTGCCGCCGCCAGCCTTGGCAAACCCTTCTGAGATCGCATCCTCAAAGACGTCGTAGCGCTCAGGGTTCATCCACACCGGGAAGAAGCCGTCTGCGAGCTCGGCGGCCAGTCGCACTCCCCCTGGTGTGATCGCAGCGGTATAGATCGGAATGTCCGGCTCGGCCTGCAGAATGCTCTTGAGCGGCTTGCCGAGCCCGGTTGCCCCTTCACCCTGATAGGGCATCTGGTAGTGGAAACCATCGTGCGTCACCGGTTCTTCGCGCGCCATAATCCGGCGGACGATGTCGATGGCCTCGCGCATGCGGGTGAGTGGCCGCGCATAGCTCGCCGCGTGCCAGCCTTCGACGACCTGAGGACCCGACGGGCCCAGGCCCATGATGAAGCGCCCGCCGGAAAGCTGCGAGAGGGTCATCGCCGTCATCGCCATCATTGCCGGCGAGCGCGCCGGCACCTGCATGATCGCCGTCCCGACCTTGATCTTCTCGGTGTGGGCCAGCATCCAGGCCGCCGGGGTGACCGCGTCCGAGCCGTAGGCTTCCGCGGTCCAGGCGGAATCGAAACCGAGCGATTCGGCGTGCTGAAGCAACTTGATGGGCAGTGAAATCTTCTTTCCCGAGTAGCCAAGAAGAACGCCGAGTTTCATATCTGAACTCCCCCGAACCAGAGGAACCGGTCACGCGCGCGATGGGGGCCGGTCACCTGCCGTTCGCTGTGTTGAATCGTGGTGAACTGAAGCGAATCGATGATGGCAGTCTAGCGGGCTCGCCCGATCTTTATCAGGCTCCCCAGCACCGGAATCGCGCACGCGTACAATCGCCGTCATCCAGGCACACCGAACGCGGCACCCGCACCACGGATAAGGAGAGGAGAAAAGCATGGGTCCCCTAGACGGCTACAGAGTTCTCGAGATCGCAGGCATCGGCCCGGGACCCTTCTGCGCCATGATGCTCGCCGACCATGGTGCCGAGGTGCTGCGCGTCGACCGTTTGAGCGCCGCTGGCCGCGGCGACGCTTCCAACGTACTCAACCGCGGGCGGCGCTCGATCGCCGTCGACCTCAAGCAACCCGAGGGCGTTGAGTTGGTTCTCGAACTGGTCGAGTCGGCCGACGCGCTGATCGAGGGCTTTCGGCCAGGCGTCATGGAGCGCCTCGGGCTGGGGCCCGACGTTTGCGCCGAACGCAACCCGCGGCTGGTCTACGGTCGCATGACCGGCTGGGGCCAAGACGGCACGATCGCTCATGCCGCCGGCCACGACCTCAACTACATCGCGCTGTCGGGTTCGCTGCACGCGATCGGGCCACAGGGTGGCAAGCCTGTCCCGCCACTCAACCTCGTGGGTGACTTCGGCGGTGGCGGCATGATGCTGGCGTTCGGCGTCGTCTGCGCCCTGCTCGAAGCCAAGGCCTCCGGCAAGGGCCAGGTCGTCGACGCTGCGATGACGGACGGGTCGGCGGTGTTGACCGCCGCCATATGGGGTCTCGCGGGAACTGGTTTCTGGACCGATGAGCGCGGCGCCAACCTGCTAGACGGCGGAGCGCATTTCTACGACACCTACGAGACGCTGGACGGCAAGTGGGTATCGATCGGCTCGATCGAGCCACAGTTCTACGCCTTGTTGCGCGAGAAAGCCGGTCTCGAGCACGATGATGAGTTCGACCACCAGATGGATCGCAAGCACTGGCCGAGCCTCAAGGCCAAGCTGGCGGAGGTCATCCGCGGCCGCACGCGCGACGAGTGGTGCGAGCTCATGGAGGGTTCCGACGTCTGTTTTGCACCGGTGCTCAACTTCGAAGAGGCCGCCAACCACCCGCACAACAAGGCGCGCGAAACCTTCGTCGAGGTCGACGGAATCACCCAGCCCGCACCCGCTCCGCGCTACAGCCGCTCGACTGTCGCCATCGGCTCACCGCCACCCAGGGCCGGCGAACACACCCAGGAGGCCCTCCGGGATTGGGGACTGAGCGCCAAACGTCTCGAGGCCCTGGCGGCCGCAAAAGCAATCTAGCGACGCGCCGAGGCGTCGGCATGCGGGCGCGCGAAAACGTCGATGTCGGGACCGATGTGCTGGAAGTTGGAACGCGCGCTGGTACGACCCGGTAGAGTTCTCGGCCACTGCATGCGGTAGCGCTCGAGCGGCACAAAGCCCAGGTCACCCGCCCGCAACAGGTCACGAAGTGCCTCGCTGCCGGCCCCCTCTTCGCCGGCGGGCAACGCAATCACGTCGACACCTTCGGTTTCGAGAACCTGCGCGGGATTACGCAACACCCGCCGTTGCCGGAGATGGCGAAACCTCGGGCACCGCTTCGCGGTTCCAATGCAAACAGCTCTGTCGCTGTCTTCGCCGCGTTCGCCGAGCAGTCGAGCAACCTCGGTCTCGACCGTATGACGCGAGTCGTTCTGGAGTGCCCACTCGAGGCTCACGACGCGCACGATGCCCCACCCCAGACCAACCGCGACCAAGACCGCCGGCGCCAAGCGCCAGCTTCGCGCCCTTCCCGACTGCAGCCAAGCAGCAAGCGCCGGAGCTCCGAGGACGGCCAACACCAGAGCCACCGGCAGCGCGAAGCGCGCGTAGCTGTAGCGCAGCGGCAAGATCACGGTCAAGAGATACGAGCCAGCCATCACCAGGAGGGCGAAGTGCGCATAGCCTGCCCGCCTACGGTCCGCGCGAGATCGCCGCCCCAGGGCCAGAACGAGGATGAACGTCGACGGGATTCCGAGCACCCAGACGACCTGCCAGACGAACACGAGTGAGAGCTCCGTGAGCCCTCCCACCGACAGGGGAAACTCGCGGTAGGGCACCGATGCGGGTCCAGCAATCGTCTCCAGGTGAGCGACCAGGCCCTGCCAACCGGCAGGCAGTTTGAAGGCCAGCGAAGCGACGGCGAGAAGCGTCGCGACAGCCGCCGCGACCCTGCTCCAGAAGGCAGTCCAGGGGCGGCCACTTCGGCGCCACGCCAGGAGGAGAACAATGGGCAGGAGAACGTAGAGGCCGTAGGCCTGATCCTTGGTACAGACCGCCAGGCCCGAGGTCGCGGCCAGCCCGCACCAGCCCAGGTACGACTGGCTCTCGAACAGGCGAATCACGAACCACACCGAAGCCGCGACCCAGAACAGGTAGACCGCCTCCAGATTGGCGGTACCGGCGTAGTACACAAAGGACGGGCTGACAGCCAGCAGGCTGGCCGCCAGCAACCCGGCCAACTCCCCGCGGCTCGCCTCCTGGCCGCCGAAACGCGCCAGACGAGCGCCCGCCAGCAAAAGCAGCACCAGGGTTCCACTCGCAAACGCAATCGAAACACCCCGCGCCAGGCGCCGACGATGCGTCAGATCCGCGAGATCTCCGGCGCGTTCGGTCGCCGGCGGCGCACCCGACGCGCGAAAGACCAGCTCGAGTGTGCGGTAGTGAAGCGGCGGGTAGCGGCCTGACCAACCCATGGCGAAGCCGCGTTTAGCGCCGCGATCGACATCAAGTGGACTGATCTCATCGGGTGCCCAGCCATTCCAACCGGGCAAGCCCCAGCCGCTACCGACCCCTGCACAGACCACCACAAACAACAGCGGCAGGCCGAGCAAGAAGATGCCTGGTCTGCCGCGGGTTGTCACTTCGTTTCGGGCCCAGCCATGAGCCGGCGAAAACGCAGTGCTCTTGCCGGAGTGTTCGTGCCGGAGTGTTCTGCCGGAGTCGCCGACGGCGCTACGGCAGCAACTTGATCTCGAGGTTGCTGTACTCCCAACCGATCGAAGGTACCTCGGCGCAGCAGGGTTCGGTGGGGTTGCCGACCCAGATGGTCAGGCTCGGGCCCGTTCGAATCTTGTTCAGCTGAACGCTGTGGTTGATGTTGACGACGACTTCACCGGTGGCGGTACGGATCTGTGTTTGCCCGGAGCGCGTGTTGGTGTCGATGGTGAAGTTGACGGTGTAGGTCTGGCCTGCCTGCAACGCGTAGTCGGCGCGCAGCTCCTGAGGACCACCGCCACCGACGCGGATCATGCTGGCGACTTTGTTGCGGTTGCCGCCGCGGGCGGTGATGTAGCCCAGGGTGCCATCCCAGCCGCCGTTGAAGAGCCAGAACAAGCCGTGGAGGCCGTCGGGCTTGGACGAGAACCAGCCGTTGTGCTTGAAGGTCACCGAAACGGTGACAATGCTGAACTCTCCGCCGTTGGGGGTTGGATAATCCATCGGCCAGAACTCCTTCGAGAAGCTCGGAATGTGGAACAGACCCGGCTGCTGGAAGCACAGAGCCCCCGTCGGGCAGAAGCCCGGAGGGGCCAGCGCTGAATCGCCGAGCTCACCGGGAGTGATCAACGACGCTGCCTGGTTGCCGGGGTCGAGCAGCATGGCGTAGCTGTAGCTCGGGCCACCACAGGTCACCGACATGCGGGCGTTGGGAACCGAGCTCTGGTTGATCGACTTGAATGCGTCCGGGTACCAGGACGACGAGAGCGGCTCGAGAGTCAGGCCGATTCGACCGACGAGGCCATTGCCATCACTCTTGCGGAAGATCACCGTGCACTTGTTCTGATCCTGGCTGAGGTTGACCAGGCCAACCGCAGTCTGCTGCGAGGAGTTCTTGAACAGGCCCTGCAGGTGGGTGGTGCGCCCCGCATCGACCATGTTGCGCGATGACACCACCGGAACCGCGCTCACCTTGCCGCGCTGTCCGTTACGCACCGGGACCAAACGCGCCGTCGCCACCAGGCCGGGCTCGAGGTTGAGCTCGAGCAGGCCGGTCGCCCCTTCGGGGACCAGGTTGGTGAAAATCTGCGTACGCCGCGCGGGGATCGATACCTCCTGTGAAGGTGGTTCACCTTCGGGGCGTCCGACGGTGCCATCGCGAAAGCTACGCACGAAGAAGTAGGTAAAAGACTGGGGATCGACGGAGGAGTTCGAGATTTCAACTTCGGTCTCGTACGAGACCCCGCCGATGGTGGTATCCGCTGCGATGCTGACGTACACCGTGCCGGCTGATGCCACCGAGGCGAGAAGGAACAGCAACGCACAGTTGAGGAGAAAACGCTGGAGCTTCATGTCAAGGTACCCTAGGTAGTTATGCTTCTACAGCAAGGAATCATAGTCGAGCCCAAATATGTACTTCAAGGGCCGGGCGGTCCGCAGACCAGATTCAGCATGTAGGGGGAGAGATCTCTGGCGATCGCGCTCTAAGGAGAAAAGGAGCAATGGAGGGAAAGTAACAGAAGCATCAAGAGGCGAGACGCGCCTGACGGAGGACCATCAAAGGGCCCCCGCCCCGTCGCGTCGGGTCACGGCTAACTGCTTCTGCCGCAAGGAGTTTGACAGAAATGCCACGGCTCGTGCAGGGGTTTCCCGAAAGTCCCGTTCGATCCTCGCTCCGGGCCCGAAAGCGCCCCCCGACCCGGGGCCCCAGGCGAAACGCCGGAACCCAGCGGGGCTCGACAAGACGCGACCACCCTCCCGATCTGACTCCCTCCTAGCTGATACGGAGTCCACCAAAACGCAGGCCTTCTGTGGTCTGATACGGCGCATGCGTATTGCGGTGGAGTTTCCGAGCGTTGTCTATCGTGAGGGTCCGGAGAAGGTCGCCGAACTGGCGAAGGCCCTCGAACACATCGGCTACGACCAGATCGACATGTTCGATCACGTCGTCATGGCCCACGAGGCTCCCGGGCGGCCGGTGCGCTACCCGCCAAACTCGCCAATGCTCGAGGCGCTCACCACCCTGGGCTTTCTCGCCGCCGTCACGCGCGACATCGGCCTCGGAACCGAAGTCCTCGTTCTGCCACAGCGTCAGGCAGCGCTGGTTGCCAAACAGGTCGCCAACCTCGACCTCTTGACCGGAGGTCGTATCCGCCTCGGCGTGGGTGTGGGCTGGCAGGAGAGCGAGTACGACGCTCTCGGCCGCGACTTTCGCCGTCGCGGAAGAGTCATGGATGAGTCGATCGACCTGCTGCGCAGCTGCTGGCACGACGAGTCCATCGACTTCGAGGGCGAGCACGAGAAGCTCGTCGCCATGGCACTCGAACCCAAACCACCCCAGGGGGCGGACCTGCCGATCTGGATTGGCGGGATCTCAGACAAGGCCCTCCGACGGGTCGCCAAACGCGGCGACGGGTGGTTGGCGATGGGGGTCACCGACCGCGACCAGGGCAAAGAAATGATCGCCACCATCAAGCAGTACGCCGAAGAAGAATCGCGCGACTGGGGCACGCTCGGCTTCCAGGCCGCGATCAGTCCTCCGCCGCGTCCCGGCGAGGCCAGCGACAAGAACTTCTACGGCGACCCTGAAGCGGTCGCCGATGTCGCCGCGACCTTGAAGGAAGCTGGGTTCGGCTGGGTGACGATGAACGCCACCGGGGTTTTTCTCGCCGGCGCGCGCGCGGTCGACCAGCTGATCGAAGCCTTCGATGAACTGCACCAGGTCGTTCGCCGCAAGGTCGGCTACGGCTAGCTAGAGCATCGCTGTACGGCACGCCATGGCAAACCTCGCCGGTCGGCCTATGCCCTCTCCCCAGCTCTCGGTCGGGTCGCCACAACGGTCGCCGTCCTGCGCTTTCTCCTCGGCTCCGTGGTCCGCGGAACACTTCGCCAGCTCGCCTTACCTGCGGCTCTGGTCTTCGCCGTCGCCTACACGCTCGGACCCGATTTCCTGACCAGCCTGGCGGCGCTCCTCCACCCCAGCGGACCGCGGGGCCCGCTCCTGGTGCTGGCGCTCACCGCGATTCTCGCGAGCGTCGTCGGTCTCACCGAGCAGCGCGCGAGATCCGCCATCGCCGGCTGGGCGAGCTCGCTGCCTGCCGCGGGGAGCGACCGGCGGCTCGCCACCGTCCTGGCCTGTGCTCTGCCGGCTCTTGTGCCAGCTGCTGCCGTCTGGCTTCTTGGCCTGCACCCGGAGGTCCGCGGCGGCATCTCGGCCATCGCGGTCACCGGCAGCCGGGTGCTCGATGCCGCTGGTTTCCTGGTGGCCGGGTCAGCGGTCGCAGCAATGTGCTCACGGCTGCGGATTGGTTGGCGCCTTCTGGCGGGCCTCTCGGCGGCGGCGGCGCTGGTCAAGCTTCCGTTGATGCTCTCACTAGCGGTTCTCGGAACCGGCCTTGTGCTCACTACGGGACTGGCGAAATCCCCGACCGCCCCAAGCAGCGGGCTCCGGTTGCCCAGACCGCGCGGGGCCAAGCAGTTTCTCCTACCGCAAATGCTTCTTCGCACCCTCGGCTGGGGTGCGCTCCCAGCGGTCGCTGTCGCCGTTCTTCCGGGAATCGCGGCAAGGGTCTTCACCGCCCACAACGATCTTCCGCTCGGCCTCGAACGTGGAGCGCTGCGCCTCGGCGCGGCCGTCGGCGCAACGTTGGCTTTGAGTGCTCTCAGCGAGCGCCTACGCGAGCGCGGGCTGCCGCCCCTGTGGATGCGCAGCTTGCCGCAGAGCTCGCGAGCGCGAGGCGTCACCGTCGCCACGACGCTCGCGGTGCCCGCCGCAACGGTCGCCTTCGTGCCTCTCCAACCCCTCATCAAACATGGGCTGGGCCAGACGTTGCTCGCAGGCGCGTGGCTCACGGTGCTCCTCGCCTTTCTCGCCCTCCGTTTCACCGCAGCAATCTTCCGCCAGGACGCCGGCGACCGGGGCCCTTCCAGCTCCTCACCTCGGCCGCGGTTCGGCAGTCGCGATGACCGCCAGACCGAAGGCGGAAGGACCGGCCTGCGACTGGCAGGAGCGGTTGTGACTTCAGAAGGCCTCCTCGTCGCTGCCTGGATCACCATCTTGCCGTGGGCCGTACTTCTCCTGGCAGCCGCCGTTCCGTGGGCTGCATCTCGGGTCAGGCACGCCGTTCAGCAGCGGAGAACCAGTCACTTCCACACGGCCTCTCTCATGCGAGTTGCCTGATGATCGAGTGTCTCGACTTGACCTGGCAGTGGCCGCGGCAGGCGCCGGTGCTCGAGAACACCAGCTGGCGCCTGCCCCCAGGCCTGACACTGCTCGTGGGGCCCAACGGCTGCGGCAAGAGCACCCTCGTGCAGCTCCTGGCCGGGGTCCTCAAGCCGCCGGCGCCCGGGCGCGTGCTGGTCGACGGCCTCGATCTGTGGGTCGACGAGCGTGCCGCCCGGCAGCGACTCGCCTACCTCCCGGAGCGGCCCGACATGACGCGCTGGGCGACGGTCCGCGAGGTTCTCCGGCTGGTGGCGACCTTGCGGGGAATCGCTCCCACCGACAACCAGCGCGCCATCGAGGACGTGCTCGAGCGCGTCCAGATCGAAGGGGCGGCAGACCGCTCCACCAGCGAGCTCTCGCTCGGCCAGGGACGGCGGGCCTTGCTCGCCGCGGTCATGCTGGGCGAGGCGAGCAACCTGCTCCTCGACGAACCCCTCGACTCTCTTGACCGACCCACACGCGACAACGTGCTGCGGTGGATCGATGGCCGCGTGGTGAGCGGCGCGGCGGTTCTGGTCACCTCGCACACCATCGAGCCATTCCTGAGCCGCGCTGATCGACTGCTGACCGTACGGGGCGGCCAGATCCTGGCGTTCGAAGGTGATGATCTCGAGGTCGAGCCGGCGGCGGAAGCACTGGCCCGCGGTCAGCTCCCGGCCTAGCGAGACGCCCGGCCACCGATCTATTCCGCCTCGATGCTCGAGTGCAACTCGAGAGAACGCTCGTTGCCGTCGTCGCCCACGACAGAAATGCGGGCGGTGAGCCGGGGCACTCTGGCTCGTTCGAGAGCCACCGAAGCGGGGAGCGCATCGCCAAAGAGCGACCAAAGCGCTTCGTGCTCCGGATGAGAAAGCACCAGGACCTCGAGCTTCGGCCCGATGGGAAGCGTGGTCGCCGGCAGTGGCGTTTCGCCCCAATCGATCAGAAACGGCACCACTCCCCCACGGTCGCCTGAGTCCTCACCCTCGAACGGCGGAGGGACCGCCAGCCGCCACGACAGCTCCACGCCGTCGGGTCGCATGCGCGACATGACGCGAATCTCACCGGGCTCCCGACCGTGTGAGCGCAAGCCGGCACAGGCCTCTTCGAGATTGGGTGGCCGGCCGGCCCAGGTCACCAGCCGCGGCTCGACAAGATCGTCGAGCCCAAAGGGGCGCGGATGCAGCGGGGCAGGTTGGGTGGGATCGGCAGCGATGATCTCGAGGTAGCGGTCTCCACCCAACGAGAGCAGCGCGTTGTGGGTGCCGATGCCGGGATGCCGGCCGCCCGGCGAAGGGCGAACTCCCAGGCGCTCCTCGAATGAGTCGGCCGCGGTTTCGAGGTCGAAGACTGCGTACACCAGATGGTCGAGCTTGAGTCCGGCAAGGGGTGCTACGGCGGGGGTCACGACGTTCTCCTCTGGACGTAGACTACACATTCATGACCGACGCCAGCTCCTCTTGCAAGATCGCCTTCATCGGCTCCCATGGCGTCGGGAAGACGACCCTCACCTACGGTCTCGCTGCCCGCCTCAAGGCGCGCGACGTGTCTCTGGAGGTGGTCGTGGAGGTCGCCCGGCGATGTCCCCTGCCACTCAACGAGGCCACCACCCTCGAGGCGCAGGCGTGGATTCTCCACACCCAGATTGCCGACGAGCTGGCTGCCGCGGTGCGCTACCCAGTGGTGCTCTGCGACCGCAGCGTGCTCGACAACTACGTCTACCGCTTGCTCGCCTACGGGCCCGACCCAGCCCTAGAACCGCTCGTCGACCAGGCCACCGCGAGCTACGATCTGCTGATTCATGTGCCCCCTAGCGAGGACCCCCCCGCCCCCGATGGCACCCGCTCTACCGACATCGCCTTCCGAGACGCCGTCAATGATCGTCTGATCTCGGAACTCGCCCGCCGTGAGGTCACGGCCCTACAACTCGACCCGCAGGATCGCACGCACTGGCTCGACGCCGCAGAGGCCGCTGCCTTGACGGTGATCGCCTCGCCCCAGCTTCGGTTGCTCTGAGCCACCCAGGCCGACGCCTCTCGTATTGACCGAAACCGTACGTTCGGTATTCCGCCACTGCCGGCGCCTTCAAGTCCTCCCATACTGGTGGCAGGAATCCAAGACCAAGAGCTCACCACCGCAACGGGAGGCGACATGCGCACCAGGATCGAAACCACAAGACATCTTCCGGCACTCGGCGCCTTGGCGGCGGCCGGTCTTCTCATGGTTGCCGCCTTCTGCGCTCCGCCGGTGGCCGCCGAGGAGGAGTTCTCACAGAGCAAAGCGTCCGTGGGAGCAGCGATCTTCCGTAGCTACTGCGCGAGCTGTCACGGTCGAAAGGCCGTGGGCGACGGCGAGATCGCCAGCATGCTCACCGTCAAGCCGGCCAACTTGACCGAGGTTGCCAAGCGCAACGACGGCGTCTTCGACATCGAAGCGGTCAAGAAAATCATCGACGGCCGTACGGGAGTCAAGGCGCACGGCTCTCAGATGCCCATCTGGGGCGACGCCTTTGTCATTGCCGACGGCGGCAATACGAGTGAGCAGGTCGAATCACGGATTGACAAACTTGCCCACTTCATCTGGTCAGTGCAGAAGAAGTAGGCCCTCTGCCGACTCTGTCTTCGTCACGAGGCCCTGAGGTGCTCATCGCCGGCGCGCTCCTTGCGACGGCGGCGCTGGCGTCGCTTGCGCACCAACACCCGCACGCCGAGCACGACGCTGGTGAGCGAAACAAACAGTCCACCGAGCATGAAGAACCCGACGACCAGATCCCAGAGCGGTCGGCGGTTCCAGAACCCTCCGATGTCCCAGGAGTGCAGGCCGTTGTAGAGGTAGCGCTCCAACCGGCTCAGGGCCTCCATTCGACGCACAATGGCACCAGCGTGAGGGTCGATATAGAGCGTCGTGCGCTGCCGGTCGTTGTAGCTCGCTCGATAGACGGGTAAGCGACGGGTGTTGCGAAACGACTTCTTGGAGTAGTAGTAGTCGTCGTACTCGTCGAGGCGCTGCCATTCAACCATCTGAGCGCCCGGAACAAGACCTGCCGCGGTGTGCTCGAGAACACTCTCGGGGATCTCCGCCCGCGGCACGGTGTCGTTGGCGAGAGCCCCTGTCGCTCTTAGTGCGAGACTCTTCTTCGGAGTCTCGAACGCGACCCACCAGGGACTTCCGCCGACCACCCGCGCTTCGAGTCGCTTGACCTCGAGGTGAGGCGCGAAGGCGCCGAGCGCCTCGACCGGGCTGACGGCAAACGACTGCCAGCCCGATGCGCCGCTTCCGCTCCACCTTGCGACCTGCTCGCCGCTTGGCGAGGTCGAAGGCGCCCAGCCAAACGGCGCCATGCTCATCAGGCCGCTGAAGATCCAGACGAGAGTCGCAGCCCCAAAACCAAGGCCAAACAGGTGGTGCCAGCGCATCCAGCGCGCCGTGTACGGACTCAAGCCATGCTTGGCATTCGGGCGACGCAGGTTCCAGATCCCGAGGACCAGGCCGCAGAGAACCGCCAGGGTCCCCAATCCGGACACTACGATGACCAGGTTGCTCCACAGCCTTCCGTGCTGCCTGATGAACGTCGGGTAGATCCAGTGCGTCACCGGACCGAGATAGCCGAGGACGCGCTCTCGCCTGGTGGTGGTTTGAACGACCTGCCCGGTGGCGGATGAGACATAGATCTCGGTGCCACGACTGCCTTCGACCGTGAAGCGATGAAGTGGTCGATGTCTCGCGAACAGGCCGGAGTAGAGGGTCCACTGGTCGAGCTCGAGGGTTTCTTCGAAACGCAGCGACCCGTCGCTACCATTGGCGGCTCGGTCTCGCCACAGCGCTGCCGAACGCTTTCCGGCGGCAGCATCGAAGGGCCCAAGGAGGTCGCCGGAGGAGGCGTCGACGGTGATCACCCTGCCGCTCGCTGGCTCGAGGTGCCAAACGGGAGCCCCGCCCAGCATGTCGAGGTAGAGCTTCCCCACAGTCCCTATCGGACCCGCAGAGTCCGAAGACGCGCGCTCGACCACCGCGGCTGGTCGCAGGAGCTCGCCAGAGACCGGCGCCAGCGGCTCGACGCCATCGAGCCATGCATCACTGCGCAGGAGGTACGGCATCTCGACGTACATCATCACCAGTCCCGACGCGAACCAGAGCAGAAACAGCACGCAGCCGGCGACCCCGAGCGTACGGTGGGTGACCAGCAGCCACGACTTGACCTTCTGCCTGCTCCACATGAGCTAAGTCAGGGCACCCCGCCAACCCGGGTCAAAAGGAGAGGCCGTAGGTGACGTAGCCGGTCAGCGGGACACCCAGGGTGCCGGCACCGTAGGAAGAACCGTCGCTATCTCGACGCACGCGCACGACGCGGGTGTCGTACTCGGTGTCGAAGAGATTCTCAATGCGCACACCGATGCGGTGGCGGCCATCGCGTCCCAGGCGAAGCTGACCGGCAAGGTCGGCGACGGCGTAACCGCCGTGCTCTACGCGGCCAACACCCCCGCCCACGGCGTCGTAGATCTCACCGACATGATGGATCGTCGCCGATAATCGAAACGGCAGCGCGTCGGGTCGCCAGTCGAGTCCCAGGCGAGCGGTCGAGAGTGGAATGTCGGGGATTTGTTCCGAGGTACCGCGGGCTTCGGCCTCGACTCGGGTGTAGCCAAAGGTGCCGGAGATGTCAGGGCGGAGGTCGAAGCCTCCGCTCACTTCCCAACCGAACATCTCGACCTCGTCGGCGGTGTTGACAATCAGGCCATCCGGAAACGCCGGCAACGAGTAGTCGATCGAGATCAGGTCGTCGATCTGGCGATCAAAAACAGTCGCCTCCCAGTAGAAGCGCTGCGCACGGCCGCCGAGGCCCATCTCGGCGTTCCAGCTCTCCTCGCCCACCAGGTTCGGGTTGCCCTTCTCGCAACACGGGTCGATGACGTAGAGCTCATAGGCCGACGGCAGACGAAAGGACGTACCAACCTGTCCGCGACCGTAGAGGCTTTCGTTGAAGTCGACGGCACCCGAGACGTTCCACACCGTCTTCGCCTCGCCATCGGACGGTTCGTTGTGGCGGCCCCCGACTGCCAGGCGCGCACCCTGGAAGCTGTCGAAGTCGAAGCGTATCTGCGTAAACACCGCATCGACGCTCTCCGTTTGCTGGCCAATGATGAAGACGTCGTCGCGACCTTCGTAGCTCTGATGGTCGTAGCCAAACAACCAGGTGACCTCGTCTTGCAGGTCGAGTTCAGCGAGAATATTGAGACCGTAGTCGGTGAACTGCCAGATGTCAGCATCTGAGCGCACGATGAGGTTGCCCGGGTTCGCGAGGTCGTTGTCGACACGGGTGAAGGTCGAGTCCCAGTCGTGCCAGTACGCCTTGGCGAAGAGATCGAAAGCCTGCGTGGGGCTCCAGTCGAGCTTGGCGAGGATGACCTCTTCATCGCGCTCGTTGAAGGAGCGTGCCCGATCTTCCGCCGCCGCGAAATCGAGTTCGCCATCGGTGTGCTGAGCCTGGCCCGAGAACAGGAGATCCTCGGTGAGCGCCACCCGATAGCGCGCGCCGAAAGTCGTCACGTCGTAGCCACGTTCGCGGTCGGTGGCACTGGGCTGATAGTCATGGTCTCGGAAGGGTTGGAACCCGTCAGCCCGATCGTTCGAAGCATGCACGACGAAACGATGAATGCCCTTGCCGCCCCGCCAGGAGCCGGCCAGGTGGGTCCCGTCGTTACTGTCGAGACCCGCCGAGAGTTGACCTTCCGGCTTCGCCCTGTGACTGAGGGTGACGACATTGACCACTCCACCAACCGACTGGGTGCCATAGAACAGGCTCTGACCGCCCTTGAGCACTTCGACGCGTTCGATGACATTCGCCGGCAGCGTGTCGAGCGGCGACGTCGTATCGTAGAGCCGGTTCGAGATCCGCACGCCATCGACCAACCAGAGAATGTCTTTGCCGCGTGATCCCTGAAGTGAGGCGTTGACGTAGTCGAAAGGCCCGTTCTTCGGTGAAACGTAGAGACCGGGCACCTGGGTGGTGAGCACCTGGCTGACGTCGATGTAGCCGCCGGTCTCGACGGTTTCATGGCTCACCTGTTCGACGCGCGCACCGTACTCCTCGAGCTCGAGCGGCAGCGACTCCTCGAGGCGTTCGCCGACGACAACGATCACATCCTCGGCGACCGGCGACTCGTCGTCTTGTTCTTGCTCCTGGGCTTCCGCTGCTGCCGGATGGGTCGCGACAAACGCGTACAGCACCGCGATGGCGACCGGCCAAGCGGCGGAGGCAACGATTCGGGCAGTCACAGTTCGGGCAGTCACGTCACACAACGCAGAAACTCCGTTCCTCGAAAGAGCAAGGGGCCCTCGAGGCCGCCTACGAGAGGACTGCGAGCCCATCCAGGCCAAGAGGAAAAGACCACGCTACCAGACGCAACCAACGCTTCGACGGTCGCCCGGGCTCACCGTTGTCACGGTTTTCCGTGGTGAGGGAAGAGCCCCAACGCAGGTCAACCCGGCCTTGGTGTCTTCTCAGCATTCTTGCTTCGCGTTCCCTGCGCGTCAGCCCGCATGTCGCCCGCGCGCCCCGTCATCCTGCTAGCCTCGTCTTCTTCCGCCAACCAAGAACTTCGCGAGGTAAACGAATGGGAATCCTCTCCTGGATCGTGATCGGACTGATTGTCGGCGCACTGGCCAAACTCTTGATGCCAGGCGACGACGGTGGGGGTTTCATCACCACCACCCTGCTCGGAATTGCCGGCGCGTTCCTGGGCGGGGCGATTGGAACGCAGCTGGGAGTTGGGGCCTTCGAGGGCTTCGATCCGATGAGCATGGCTCTCGCTGTCGGCGGCGCTTTTCTCCTCTTGCTGGCCAAGAACCTCATCTTCAAGCGCACCAAGAGCAGCGACAAGAAGAAGGCCTAGGCTCCCGTTCCCGGCGAAGGCCGGCGCATGGCTGTGCGTTCTGACCGGGACTTGACCCGAGATGTCTGATCCGACCCCTCCCGTCGACGAGCCGGTTGAACGCAAACCAGGGCGCGCGCCTCGTCTCAAGGTAGCGCTGGCGATCCTCGCGCTCCTCCTTCTCCTGATGGTGGTGGTTGGGGTCTCTCTTCTGGCGACGGCTCCGGGCCGGAGCCTAGTCACCGCTCGGGTCATCGACGCCGCCGCCTCGGCTGGCCTCGAACTCGAGGTCGGGGACTGGCGCCTCAGCCGCTGTGCATTGGCTGGTAACGCCGGCCCCAAGGTCGAGCCCATCGCCGGCTCGGGCGTGCTGGTCACTGGCCTGGTCGTAGAGAACGCTCTCGGTGAGCGCCTGCTTCGGATCGAACGCGCCTGCGTCGTGCCACGTTGGCGGTCGCTCTTCGGTGCGCCACGACAGCTGGCGTGGGTCGAGGTTCAAGGCGTCGATGCCACCACCCAGGGTTGGCCCGAGGCCGAAGACGAGGAACCCGAGGCACCGCTCCGCGAGCTCCCGGTCGAGATCGACCAGCTGCTGGTGAGCCAGGCCAACCTCGAGCTGCCCGAGCAGGCGCCCCTCGACTCGAACCCAGACCCGTCGCTCGCAGCAAGTCTGCCCGGTCTCGATCAACCGTGGTTGGCCAGGATCCGTGGCGCGACACTCGCAGGTCGACTGTCGAGAACCGCAACCGACCTTCGCCTGACCGCCGGGCTCGAGATCGCAGGCGGAAGTTTCAAACCCCAGACGGTCGAGGTCGAAGCAAGCGCCAACGGCGCGCTCCCTGGACAACTGAGGCTCGACCCCCTGCGCGCACGGGGCGAAGGAATCGATCTCGAGGTTGCACTGGCGGTGCTCACCGAGAAGTTCGGCTTCGGCGAAGCCGGCAGTGACAGCCAGGACCCGGCCGCTCATGTCGTCGTCAACGTCGAAATCGAACCCGAACGACTGCTGGTGTTCGGCGACAACCACCAGATCAACGCGGCGGTAACCGGCGACTTGGACCTCAGGATGGCAGACGGCTTTGGCAACCGATCGTCGCCGCCCATCAGTGGAAGCGCGAAGCTTCGAATCAGCGACCTGGCGGGCGAAGACATCGCCCCCTGGGTCGGCCTCCTCGGACTGGATACCACCCCGAGTGACGCCTACCGTGGCCTCGAGGCAACCACGACACGGCTGGCGCTCGACGTCGAAGTCTCGGCGAGCGAGCACGGGAATCTGATGACGGTCGAGGGCGACGGGCTCACGGTCGAAGAACACCTCGAAGGAGAGCGCGACCTGATCCGCTTCGAGACCCAGATCAGCGCCCTCGAGCTCGACCACCTACAGTCTTTGGAAATCGGCGAAGCCAGGGTCGACTTCGCCCTCGCCGTCGATGCACTGCCTGTTGAACGCTTGCTCCTCCTTGCCGGCCGCACCCCGCCGCCTGAGCTCGCTGGCACCAGCGCGCATCTGCAGGCGAAACTGCAACGGGTCACGGATGTCGCACCCGAGCGGCTCGTCGGTGAGCTCACCGGCCGACTCGACGATTCTGCCGGCCGAGCGCTGATTCGTGCCGCCATCGCCGGCTGGCAAGTCCCCGTAGACGGTGGAACGCTCGACACCGATGGCATGCAGGGCACGCTGGAGCTGGTTTCCCATGACCTTGCGGGCGAACGGCTCCTCGACCTGCTGCGGGCGGCTGGCGTCCTCGACGACCCGGCGCTCGCCGAGCACGCTGAAGCGAGCCTGCCCGAAACCACTTTCGACCTGGCCATGGCAGGCGAGCTGAGCGGACTCGGGGTCATCACCTCCTCCGTCGACGGGGTCTTCGACTGGACCAGCGAGAAGCAGGCCGCCGCCGAAGACCTGGCCGTGGTGCGACTTTCTGGCAAGACCGGCGCGTCGGGTCGTATGGCGAGTGGTTCTTCACTCGCCCTGGTCGCCGACCTGCTGCCTGAACAGCCGGGCACTCGCCACCTCGATCTCGAAGTGGCAGGTGGGCGTCTCGACCTCACGGAAGCGGGCGCCTTGTCCCCCCGCCATCTCGTGGTTGGAGGAGCCCTGGCAATCGAGAGCGCTGAACTCGCATCGACCCTCAACGCCCTCCATCGACATCTGCCAACCCTCGTGCCAGCGGTCGCCAGTTCGACTGACGACGCCGCGGATCCCGTCGCCTACCTCGCCGGCCCCCTGAAACTCACCGCCGCGATCGACGGCCAGCAACGCTCCGCGCCCTTCCGGTTGACCGTCGACGGAGAACTCCGTGCGCAACCCACCGCCACCGAGGGTGGGGAAAGCCTCGCAGGCGCCATCGACCTCAGCGGCGGTCTCGCATTCCCACGACGTGATCTCAAAGCGGCACACGGCGAGATCATCCTCAACGTCGACGCCCTCGATCTCGCCGCTCTCGGTGCCCCTCTCGAAGGTCGTCTGACTACCCGAGTCTCCTGGGACGCGGCGCGCCCCGAGGAGCTCAGCGTGCGATCTCTCACCGCCCGTCAGGGCACGCGGACCGTCGACTCGAGCGGTCAGCTGTCGCTCGCCTGGCCGCCCGGGCCGAGCGCGCTCTCCGTCCGTGTCGACGGTGAGACTCTGGGCATCGAAACCATGACGTTGGCGCTCCGGCACGACGAACACGGTCTGGTGGTCGACGCAACCGACCTCGCCACTCGATCGGGCCCAGGCGCACTGCATGTCGAGGCCAGCCATCCAGCGCTCGCAGCGTTGCTCGAGGAGCTTCGAAACGGCACCGACCTGACAGGTCCGATCGGGGAACTGATCGAAAGCTGGAAACATCACCAAGGCTCGGAGCTGATCGAGCTACACCTCGAGTTACCATCTGTCGTCGCGCGCGGGGGTAAGGCTCTGGCTCTGGAAGAGACCGGGTTCGACGCTTCGCCCGGTGTTGTGCTGGTGCGCGAACCGCCGGCTCCCGGCGAAGCTGCTCTGGTCACCGGCGATGGTGCTTCAGCGCTCGGCCGCTGGGATCTCGAGATCGACGGCCTGGCACTGGAGGCGAGGTTCGACCCCCGCTCTCCGATGACACGACCGGCGCGGCTCCGGCTCGACCGACTCGCTCTCGCCACCGATCGCGGCGACGTTCGCACAGCGGCCCCGGTTGTAGTCGCCCTGCGTGACGCCGCGGTCGCTGCCGAGACTGTCGCACTCGAAGTGTCCGGGCGTCCGTTTCGCCTCGAGGCGGGTGCGGCCCTCGATCCGGCACTGCGGCTCGCCGACCTCTTGTCGCCGGACGCGACCGACGGGACACCCCCACCATCACCGGTGACATCGGTGACCGTGGCTGCCGACGGCGAGCTCGACCTCGAGTTGATTGCATCGCTCGTCCCGGGGGTCATTCCCCAGGGGATCGCAACGATCGACCTCGACCTCGAAGGGCCACCCGGCGCATTGTCAGGTAGTTTCGACGTCGACGGTGAGGAGGCCACCCTGGTCTGGCCGGTGCCCTACCCCACCCACCTATCAGCGCCGAAACTGCACGGGCGCCTGGACCAGGGTCGCCTGCTGCTCGAGCAAGCCCGCTCTGGCCTCAACGAAGGCCAACTCGAGATCACGGGTTCGATCGATCCTAGAGAGGCCATCGACCTCGACATCGCACTCACCGACGTGCGCTACCGCCTCGACTACGGCGTGAGCTCAATCGTCGACGGGGCACTCGATCTACATCTGCCGATGGCGGTGTTCGAACCCGAACCTGCGGACGGTGAGTCTCCGCGCGGGCGAATCGGCGGAAACGTCGACGTGAGGCGGGGGCTCCTGCGTCGCGACGTCGACCTCGAGCGCGAAGTCCTCGGGGCACTGTTCACACCCACCACCGGCGTCGCCGGTGCCAACAACCCCGGCCGCAGAATCGATCTCGATCTCGAGATCACCACCCGCGAGGGCCTGCGGGTTCGCAACAACGTCGCCGACCTGCGGGTTCTGTGGAGTCCCATCAAGGTTCGCGGCACCGCAGCAGCGCCGCTCGTCGACGGCATCCTCGACGTCGACCCTGGCGGGCTGATCACCGCCTACGGCCAGACCGTTCGCCTCGATGCAGCAACCGTGACCCTGCGCGGTCAACCAGGAGTCGAGCCCGAGCTCGAACTGGTCACCACTAGCTCCCTCGAGGACCCGAGTGTCGGCCAGCGCGACCGGCGCTCGCTCGATCCTTTCGAGCGGCCGCCTGAGCAGGCCAACGCCTCGGCCGGCGAAGCGGTGACCTCGGGTCTTTCGGGCTACTTCGCCGAGCGCGTGATGGGCGGCGTCGGTAACGCGGTCTCGGGACCATGGCTCGGGGGCTTTACGATCCGACCGATCCTGATCCTCACCGAGTCTGACCCCCATGCGCGCGTACTCGTCACCCGTGACCTCACCCGGCACGTCGGCCTCGGCGCCTCGATCAATATGCGCACCGCCCAGGATCGCACCTACCTGCTCGACTTTCATGAGTTTCGCGGGCTGCCCAGCCTCTCGGGCACGATCTTCACCAACGAGTCGGAGAACCAGGGGTTGACGCTGCAGCAGGTGCTCGAGCTCGGCCCGGGCTACCGAAGCCGCGGACCACAGATCGGCAAGATCGCAGTCGACATCGCCGACTCGGAAAACCCGGCTGCACCGGCACCGAGACGGCTCGTGCGCGCCGTATCGTTCGAGCGCGGTGATCAGTACCCACCGGAAGGCATCGCATTCGACGTCGAAATCGAGGTCGAGGAGGCGCTGCGACGGCGCGGGTTCTCAGACCCCCGGGTTCGCGCTCGTGAAACCGCGCGCAAGAACCGGGTCGACCTGTCGATCGATGTTCTAGCCGGTGAGCGTGCCGCGGTCACCTTCGTGGGAATCGAGCCGCCGCGGCGGCTTCGCCGCGCGATCGCCCTCACCTACCGCAGCGACTACGGAGAGGTCGCGGCGCTGTCTGAGATGCGGAATCAGACCGTTGCCGCCCTCGAATCGATTGGCTGGCTCACCCCTACCGTCGAAGTCGAACGACGAATGGCTCCTCCGAACAAAGAGCGCGCCGACGATGCACCCCAGCGACTGGTCACCGTTCGCTCGGCTGCCGAGCAGCGCGTCAAGCTCGGCAACCTGCGCCTCGACGGACTTCCCGAGCAGGAGACCGTGCTCCTGAGCGAGCGCTACGCCTCGCTCAGGAGCCGCGTCGCGCTGGCGCGCGAAGACGACCACACGGCACGCGACGGTCTTCTCGAGCTGCTCGCCGACCTCGGCTGGCCGGCCGCTCGGATCACCTCCTTCGCGATCGAAGACGACGGCGATACCCTGCGACTGGATCTGGACCCAGGTCGGCGCGCGACCTGGGAGCGCGTCGTCCTCGCCGGCGAGGAGACGCTCGCGGGAGAGGGCACGCCCTCCGAAGAGGAGCGCCAGAAGCTGCTCGAGGAGATCCGCAGCGAGAATGCCGGCATCGAGGTCGGGGAACCGGCTTCGACCTTGGCGGCTGCGCGCGCCGCTGCCGCCATCGAGAGCCTGTTGCGCAAAGAGGGCTATGCCGACGCGCGGGTTCTAGCTCGCCGGTCGGCTGTTCTCGCGAACGACCAGGTCACCGACCCGACCCTCGACATCACGATCGATTCCGGACCGCGCTATCGGATCGACAGCGTACGGGTCGAAGGCCTCGAGGCGACCCACGAACCCTGGGCGGCAAGCGTCACCGATGCGGGCGACGGAGAGACCCTCGACGCTCGCACTCTCGCCCACGCCCGCCGGCGCCTGCTCGGTACCGGCCTCTTTCGCACCGTCTACCTCGAACCGCAGAAGCAACCCGACGGTTCGGTGACCCTGGTCGTTGGCGCCGAAGAGCACCCGCGTTACTCCTTCGGCTACGGCTTGCGCTGGGAGACCGAAGAGGGCGGCGGAGTGGTCGCAGACCTGGTCGATCGCAACTTTCTCGGCCGGGGCATTCAGGTCGGCTTGCGCGGTCTCTACACCGAGCACCGCGAGTCAGGGCGCCTGTACACGACGCTGCCGCGAGTCTTTGGCAGTCGCTATTCGATCGAGAGCTTCGCCGAGCTGCGCTCCGAGGACGACGATGGCCTCCTGAGCGACACTTTCGAAGCGTCGCTGCAACTCTCACGACCGGTGAGTGAGTTGGGCACTGCCAGGGTCTACGCCCGCTACCTGCGCGAACGCCTGCGAGAAACCGCCGGTGGACCACTCCAGGACGTCGAGCAGGTGGTGCGCAGTCCATTCGTGGGCGTGCAGTACCTGTGGGACAACCGTGCCGATCCGTTCTCGGGAACCGGCGGACTGTTTGCCAGCGTCGACCTGAGCGGCTCGGGCGACTTCCTGGGCAGTGACTTCGGCTACGTCAGGCTCTTCGGCCAGCTGCAATGGACCCGGCCCGCCTTCCGTGCCCTGGGGCGCGATTTCGTCTGGGCGCAGTCGCTGCGCATGGGCCTGACCGAAGAGACCGAGAACCACATCCTGCGTGACCTGCGCTTCTTTGCCGGCGGCGAGTACTCGCTGCGCGGCTACCCCACCGAGAGCCTGGGACCCTTCGAGACCTTCGGCATGGTCGAACGACCCCAGGGCGGCCTGTCGCTCCTGGTGCTGAACCAGGAGCTGCGCTTCCCGATTGCCGGCCGATTCGGCGGCGTCTTGTTCTATGACCTGGGGAACGTCTGGCCCGAGCGCTCCGACTTCGGGCAGGACTTCGTCGACTCGCTGGGCCTGGGCCTGCGCATGCATTCGCCGATCGGTCTGATTCGCCTGGACGCCGGCTTCCCGCTCGACCGGCGCCCCGAGGAGCGCTCGGTGCGTTTCTACCTCGGCCTCGGCCAAGTCTTCTAGAGCCTCTCAATCCTCACCTGAACTACCCCAGATGTCGCCGACCTTGAAGCCCTCGGGAAACGGATCTTGCGGATCAACGGCATATTGGGCGAAGCCGGTGATCCAGGCCGTTCCTGAGATCGTGGGGACGACGGCGTCGTAGTCCCCGACCGACGTCGTACGCACCAGGCGGCCAGTGAAGGTCGTGCCGAGAATGCCCTCGTGAACGAAGTCCTCGCCGAGACCGAGCTCACCGCGGGCATGAAGCACCGCCATCTTGGCGCAGGTTCCGGTACCGCAGGGCGAACGATCGAGAGCCCCGGTCCAGGTCAACGGGTCTTGCCAGTCGAGGTCGCCTGTCGAAACGACCACCGTGTTGCGGCGGCTGGAGCCCTTGACGAATGGCGGGGCCGAAAGCTGGCTGATGGTCACTCCGGCAATGCCTGGGTTGGCGGGATGAACGGGTGGTTGCAACTGTTCCTGGCACGCCTTCTTGATCATCTCGCCGGCACGCGCCGCCTTGCCGGCCTCCGCGCGGCAGAGGGTCAACCCGAACTGTTCTGCATCGGCAATCACATAGAACATGCCACCGTAGGCGACATCGACCTTGACGGTGCCCAGCTCGGGCACCTGGATCTTTTCATCGAGATAAACCGCAAACGCCGGCACGTTTTCGAACTCGACCTGTTTGACCTTGCCGGCTTCGATGTGCGCCTTGATCTTGATGAGACCGGCCGGCGCTTCGAGGACCAGCTCGGTCATCGGTTCGCGCGCCTCCACCAGGCCGGTTTCGACGAGCACCGTCGCCACCGCGATGGTGTTGGTCCCCGACATGCCCGGGTACTCGACATGTTCCATGATCACGTAACCTGCGTCCGCGTCCGGGTGAGTCGGCGGCAGAATCAGATTGCAGTTCGCCGCAGGGTAGCCGCGCGGTTCATTCAACATGCGCTGGCGCAGACCGTCGGCTTTGGTTTCGAGGTAGCGCATCTTCTCGAACATCGTCTCCCCGGGCACATCGGGAACGCCGCCAACGATCACCCGCCCGGGTTCGCCACACACATGAGTATCGAACGCCGAGATGACATCCGTCATGCGCGCTGGAAGGTTCCAGGGTTCTTCACCAGACATCAGGCGGGCTCTCCTTTTCGAGCGACCGCGTCAGTCGCGGGTGAGCTTGCGGTAACTGATCGGGCTCGGGCGATCGGCCACAGCACCGAGCCGCTCCCTACGGTCGGCTTCGTAGTCGCTGTAGTTACCCTCGATCCAGACCGCCTCTGAGCCTCCCTCGAAGGCAAGAATGTGCGTCGCGACACGATCGAGGAACCAGCGATCATGCGAGATGATCACCGCACACCCGGCAAAGTCGAGTAGGCCCTCTTCGAGGGCGCGCAGAGTGTTGACGTCGAGGTCGTTGGTGGGCTCATCGAGCAACAACAGGTTGGCGCCTGACTTGAGCATCTTCGCCAGGTGAACCCGGTTGCGCTCACCGCCCGAGAGGTTGGCGACCTTCTTCTGCTGATCGGAGCCGTGGAAGTTGAAGCGTGACACGAACCCGCGTGAGTTGACCTCACGATTGCCCAGCATCATGGTCTCCCCGCCGCCCGAGATCTCTTCCCAGACCAGGCGCTCGCCGTCCAGTGTGTCGCGACTCTGGTCGACGTAGGCCAACTTCACCGTTTCGCCAACCGTCAGCGTGCCCGAGTCTGGCGACTCCTGGCCGACGATCATGCGAAAGAGAGTTGTCTTGCCCGCCCCGTTGGGCCCGACGATCCCGACGATGGCCCCGGGAGGAATCGCAAACGAGAGGTCGTCGTAGAGCAGTTTGTCGTCGTAGGCCTTGGCGATCCCCTTGGCTTCCACCACCACGTCGCCGAGGCGCGGCCCCGGAGGAATCCAGATCTGCATGTCCTCGCGCCGACCGTCACCACCCGACTGCAGTAGCTCGTTGTAGGCGCGGATGCGCGCCTTGGACTTCGTCTGCCGAGCTTTGGGAGTCATCCGCACCCACTCGAGCTCGCGCTCCAAGGTGCGCTGGCGAGCGGACTCTGCCTTCGCTTCTTTCGCCAATCGGTCCTTCTTCTGCTCGAGCCAGGACGAGTAGTTGCCCTTCCACGGAATGCCGTAGCCGCGATCTAGCTCGAGAATCCAGCCGGCGACGTTGTCGAGGAAGTAGCGATCATGGGTGACCGCGATCACTGTTCCCTGATACTCCTGCAGGTGGCGTTCGAGCCATGCGACCGATTCGGCATCGAGATGGTTGGTGGGCTCATCGAGGAGCAGAATGTCGGGGGCCTGCAGGAGCAGGCGGCACATTGCGACACGACGCCGCTCGCCGCCCGAGAGAACCGAAACCGAGGTGTCGCCCGGCGGGCACCGAAGCGCCGCCATCGCCAGGTCGAGCCGGCTGCTGAGGTTCCAGGCGTCGAGGTGATCGATCGTCTCCTGGACCTCGGCCTGGCGCGCAATGAGCGCCGTCATCTCGTCGTCGGTCATCTCGTTGGCGTAGGCCGCGGTGATCTCTTCGTATTCGCGCAGCGCGTTGGTCGCCTCGGCGGCGCCTTCTTCGACGATCTCGCGCACGGTCTTCGTGTCGTCGAGGGCCGGTTCCTGCTCGAGCAGACCGAGGGTGTAGCCCTCGGAGAGGTGGGTCTCCCCGAGATGATCGGTGTCTTGCCCCGCCATGATGCGGAGCAGCGACGACTTGCCGGCGCCGTTGAGACCGAGCACGCCAATCTTGGCGCCATGAAAGAACGACAGCGAGATGTCGTGCAACGCCTTCTTGCCACCGGGGTAGACCTTGCCCACCTCCACCATGGAATAGATGATCTTCTTGGTATCGGTGGTCGACATGGGCGCGTTCTCCGCGGTTCAACGGTTCGGGGGGATACGGCCGCAGACTCTACCTTCTGCAGCGATCTTTCACTGACGGCTCGGGCCAGCTACTCTGGCGGCTGAGCTGACGGCCGAGATGGCGAGCTTGGAGATCCTGACATGAGCCAAGAGAACACCAACCAGGGACTGGCCCAACTCCTACGCGGTGGCAGACCGGCGCTCGGTTTCTGGGCGGGCCTCGGAAGCGCCGAAGCCATCGAGGCCCTGGGTGTTCTTGGCGCCGACTGGATCCTGATCGACTGTGAGCACGGCGCCGCCAGTCTCGACTCCATCACTCCGCTCCTGCGCGCCCTGGCCGCCTCGCCGACGACCGCCATTGTGCGTCCGCCGTCGGCCGACCCAGTGGCGGTGTCACGTCTTGCAGATGCCGGCGCCGGCGGAGTCCTCTTGCCGCGGATCAAGACCGCTGCCGAAGTCCAGCGCGCGGTCGCTGCCGCACACTATCCCCCACGCGGTACGCGGGGCATCGGTCCGTGGCGGGCGTCGGGCTATTTCACCGATTTCAAGAACTACGTCGAAAGTACCCACCAGGACTTCGTGGTCGCCGCCCAGATCGAGACCAACGAAGCGGTCGCAGCGCTGGTGGAGATCGGCGCCATTGACGGCATCGATGCCCTGTTCATTGGCCCCGCCGATCTCTCAGCGGCCATGGGCCACTTCCCCGACACCAACCACCCCGAGGTCGAGGCGGTCTACGCCCGGGTCAGGGCGGCCTGCCAGCAGAACGGTGTCGCCGCGGGCTTCTACTGCACCTCCGGCAAGGCCGCCGCCCAACGCCTGGCCGAGGGTTTCACGATGGTCAGCGTGTGTTCGGATATCGCCGCAATCACCAGTGCCGCGGGGCGGCAGCTGAACGCGGCGCGCACACCTTCCGAGTAAGAGCGGCGGGAGCTGTAACAGAAGCCTCACGGCCCGGAAGGAACCGATCTCCCGTCACTTTGCCCGCCGGGCGAAGGAAGGTAAAACCATGAAGATCGGCCAGACCCCCATCGTCCACCCATCCGCCTCTTCGAACGAGCCAGCTCGAAGATCAGGCCAAACGTCACCTGACTCATACGAAACCGCGCGGCCTCGCCTCAGCGCGGGCTACAAACAGCTGCTCGACCAGGTTTCGGCGCGCATCAAGAGACGCCGTGGACTGGCGGCGCGAAACCAGAGACTCGACCAGTTGAATTCGCTCGGCGGTCCCGTGTCGGTGCAGGTCGTCAACGGGCGGCGAATCCGGGTCCAGGATGCCGGCGGATTCTTGAAGGTCGATGGGAGCGAAGAGCGGCAGATTCGCTTTACCTGGCCCGCACGGCTGCAACCTCCCGCGGCAGTACTCGAAGCGCTCGCCCAGCGACCCGTCGGCTCGCTCTTCCAACCCGGACGACAACCGGGAGAAACTTTCTCGAGTGCCGAGGGTGCCGCGTGGCAGCTCAGCGCCAGGGCAGAGGAGGGTCCCTTGACGCCACTCGAAGCCCACCTGCTCAATCAATGGACCGAGGATGGAACTCTTGATCGCGCTCGTCAGGTTCTAAACGAAAGGCTCGGCCGCCACAATGCGCAGCACCGTGGGCGTATGTTCAGCAGTCCAATCGACCGCGTCAATCCGAGCGCTGTCGGCAACCGGCTTCCGGACTCACATATCGAGCCTCTTACGGGCGGTAGCGACGTTGCCGGGAATGTCTACTACTACTGATCCCTGGCTGTTGCTAGATACGCCCCACCGCCTCTTCGGCTAGATCCAAGGCCCCGGTGATTCGCCCGCGCATTTCGTCGAGGTCGATGCCCTCGGTGCTCTTCTTGCCCTGGCAGTAGCGCGCGTAGACACCGTGCAGAATCGCGGCAGTCTTCCAGCGATTGAAGCCCTCGTAGTACGCGAGCTCTGAGAGGTCACGGCCAGTCCGTTCGGCGTAGCGCTCGGCAAGCTCGGAACGGGTGGGAAACCCAGAGGCGGCGGTCGGCGCGTCGGCGCCGACAGAAGGATCGCCCTTCTCGCGCGGCCAGATGTTGAGCGCGTAGGCAAGATCGGCGAGCGGGTCGCCGAGGGTCGAGATCTCCCAATCGACGACCGCCGCGACGATCGAGTCCGGCCCGGTCAGACAGTTGTGGACCCCGTAGTCGCCGTGCACAACGCGCGCTGGCCCCTGCTCCGGCAAGTGCTCGAGGAAGTACTCGCGCAGCGCGTGGGCGCGCGGGTCGTCGTACTGGGCCGGCTCCACTGATGCGGTCCAGGAGCGATACCAGGTCTTGACCTGTCGACCGACGTAGCTGTCACGTTTGCCGAGTTCCCCGAGACCAACCTCGTCTGGATCGACGGCGTGCAGATCGGCGAGCACATCGATGAACGAGTGCGCCAACTGACGGCGCTTGGCTTCCGGCACCCAGGCCTCGGTCTCGGAACGTGTGTAGAGGGCGCGCCCGTCGACCAACGCCATGACGTAGAACCAGGCTCCGGTGACCTCCGGGCTCTCGCAGAAGACGATCGCCTCAGGAACCGGCACAGCGGTCTCGCCGAGCGCCGAGATCAGCGCCCACTCGCGACTCATGTCGTGTGCCTTCGGCAGCAACTTGCCCTGCGGCGGTCGGCGAACAACCGCCGTGCGACCTTGGCCGTCTTCGATGCGATAGGTCAGGTTCGAATGACCACCCTCGAGCCGAGTCCACTCGAACGGCGGCGTCAGACGGTCGGTGTGTTCCCCGATCCATGCTTCAACCGCCGCTTGATCGTAGCCCTCCGGGCCCAGGCTTTCGTCGTGTGCACTCAACGGGTTCTCCCAACTTCTGTGCAGGCAGCGTGATCTGACTTCGGAGGAGACTACCGTGCCGCCTTTGTCTCCCGAGTGGTCCCGCGCCGGTCAGGGACTCTCGAGCAACGTGAACAGCAGGTTGTCGACGAACATCGGTGACCTGGTCAGGCCCAGGTGGTTGGAGAAGATGAACGTCACGTGCGACCAGTCGACTGGCGACTGCAGGTGCGGCTGCCACTCCCCTCCAATGCGCTCATCCGCCAGCGCGCTGGCGCGGGTGACCGTACCGTCACCGGCAGCGGTCTCGGCGCTCTTCAAGCGACCACGGCTGTCGATCGCCAACACCGAGTCGGTTGGCTGGGCGTCTCCCGCGACCAGGTAGAGCTCGAGGCCTGGCGGCCGCTCGGCAGGTTGATCGAGGGCGGCATTCACCTCTTTAGCACGCTCGAGGAGACGTTCGAGATGAGCCAGCGCCACTTGCCGTCGCTCCGCCGGATCGTCGATCTCGGGCAGGAGGTGCGCTAAGACCTCGGCTTGCTGTGGATCGGCCAGGCCCCACTCCTGTTGCTTCCACAGCTCGACATCGTAGAGGTCAGCGGCGGTTTCGGTTCGGCTCCCCGAATCGACGACGGTCTGATGCCGTGTGCGCGGCAGGAGCTGGAAAGGTCCCGGCATCGTGCCGAGCATCGCCGCGGGATAGCGGGCAATGAAGGCGGCGGGTTTCCAACCAAACGCCAGCTGCTCGAGCGCCTTGACCGAACCGTGGTTCGGCGCGCCCACCAGGATCGCCTTGTCGACAACTTCGGCACCCTTCCAGGTCACCGTTGGCTGCTCTCCTCCTTCCGGCAGAGGCTCATCGCCATAGCGCAGGAAGTAGCGCGCCAGGAGACCACCCATTGAATGCGCCACAAGATCGAACTGCACGTCTCTGTCGACGTCGTAGCGCTCCTTGAGCTCTCGTTCGACGTAGAGCTTCTTCTCCTCGATGAACTGTGCGAGCAGCGCCGCGTTCTCCGCCAGGTCGCGCCGCCAGTCGTAGGCAAACTGAAAGCAGGTGAAGTGATCGTCGCCATAGTCAACCGCATCGAAGTAGGTGATCGCCGGGTCGCGATAGCCGCCCGCCCCTAGCGTGCGCAGGATGTTCGAGTAGGCGCGCAGCTCGACCGGAATACCCAGGAGCTTGACCTGGACCCGCGACAGGACCTCGGTCGCTTTGACCCCGTCCCGCAGGTTCTCGAGCGGCACCGTCCGGTCGCCCGTCATCGGCAAGGCGATCAGGCGCCGACCCGGAGCGGAGCGCGGGTTGGCACTCTTCGCATCAAAGGCACCCCAGACAACAGTGCCAGTCGCTTCGTCCTTCAGCTGGCTCCCCAGAATGCCCGGAATCAGAATCACCGGATTGCGTAAATCGTGACCCGACTGAGCGCTCCGATTGTAGAGCGCACCGATCTCGGGACGCCGCGACGACCCACAGCCGACCAGCAGGAGCGCCAGAAAGAACTGCACGACGACTCGCCAGCCATCGCGGCGCCAACAGAAACGTAGTGTAAACATCGCGACACGTTACCGCGCCGACAACCAAAGCCAAGCCCGTCAATGCCCGGGCATTCCCCGGGCATTCCCCGGGCGTTTCCCGGGCAATCGACTGGGGTGGTTCTGGGATTTCGCGGGTTTGGAACTGCGCTGCTCGGACCGCGAGGCGTAGTCGCACACGCGCAAGGATGGACCACTCCCGGGCATTCCCCGGGCGTTTCCCGGGCGTTTCCCGGGCAATCGACTGGGGTGGTTCTGGGATTTCGCGGGTCAGGGGGCTGTGGCTGCTTTGACCGCGAGGCGTGGTCGCACGCGCGCGAGGATAGACCAGTCTGGATTGAAGACCAGCCTCTGGGGTTCACGGTCGACCGTGATGGTGTGTTCGCCGCTGCCCTCGACCTCGACTAGATGCCACGACGACGCACCGTCTCTGTACTCGACCAGGACCGGCAGGGCGGCGGTGTGTTGCAGGTACGCATCGGTCTGCTCGACGTCGAGGTCGACCCTCCAGGCCGCTTCGGATACCTGCACTGTCTCGGCGCTCCAGGCATAGGTGGGGATCTCGGTGCCGTAGACGTAGCGATCGAAGAAGCCTTTCCAGTCGGCTTCGCTCAACAGAGCGAGGCGTTCGCGCAGGAGTTCGGTCGACAACTGCCGCCCACCCCTTCCATCGACACCGAGCAGCCCCTTCAAGAGACCCACGAAGGCCTCGTCATCGCCAGTTCGAGCCTTCAGGTGCTGGCGGATCATGTGCAGAACCAGGGCGCCTTTGCGATAGGTCATCGAACTGTAGGCGGTGGGCGCCTCGGCGGTGGCAGCGCGATAACCATGAGCAATCGGCCCGATGCGTTGGCGACCAGCTCTGTTGAGGAGGGCGACGCCGGGCCGCGCAAAGGCACCGAATGCCCCTTCGATTGAACCCAACAGTTCATGGGTGTACTGCGCCAGAATGTCGCGAAACACCCGCCGACCTTCGTCGACTTCGGCTTCGACGTACATCATCGCCGCGTACTCGGCCATCGCCTCCGACAACCACTGGTCACGGTAGGAGGCCCATCCCACCCCGTGTCCCCACCATTGATGCGCCACCTCGTGTGCGACGAAGAGTTCGACTCGGCCGTGGTAGGCAAAGCCAGGGAACCCGGGTTTCGCGACAATCAGGTCGTCGAGCTGAACCATGCCCGAGAACGCCTGACCGTGGCGCGAACCGATCATGCCCACCCACAGCTCAGGTGCCGGAATCGGTTGATCGTAGAGCTCTTCGAGAAAACGCAGGCTGCCGATGACGTGTTCTGACGTCTCCTCGACTCGTGCCCGCGACATGAACCCGCCCTTGGTTCCAAAGACGGTAACCGGCGGCAGGCCCGGCTCTTCGAACCGCTTCTGATGAGGTGCACGAGCGAAGACAAAACCGAGCATGCGGCTGGGCTCCTCGCTTTCCCACACCGAGCGACGGACAGCCTTCGGACGCAGTCCCGGGCGGCGCTGCTCCCGGTCTTCGACTTCGCGACCCGGGCCGATGGCGTCGTAGTCGGAACGCAGGGTGAGTGCGACGCGCCCGGTATGCGGCTGCTCGTGCATACCGCGTGGGCGCGGATACCAGGTCAGGCCGGGGGCGTAGCCGGGGAGCTCCAGTTCGTAGGTCACCTCGAGCTCGACCGCCTGACCGCCCTGCAGCGGCTCATCGAGCAACACCACAAAACCCGGGTTGGCAAACCGGTCGGTAAGGGAAGCATCGAGCGTGCCGACCGGATAGCGCAGGAACGAGAGCGGTGTGTCGCCGCGCTGGACGGACTCGATGCGCGCCAGTGGATGCATCACCAGCTCCAGCGCCGCGGTGCCGGTCTTCCTCGCACGCAGGCGAACAGTGGTTTCGAACTGTCCGTTCATGGGGTAGGACTGGCCCAGACCCTGCGCACCGCCAACTCCGCGACGGGCGGCGCGCGTGAGATCGACTTCCGCGTCGACGTGTTCGAGCACCACCCGGCTCGACTCGACACCCAATGGCCGCCCGTCAGGCCGGCGTTCGTCAGCGCGATCGAGGCTCAGCCAACTCTCCAGCACTCCGAAGCGACCGTGCTTCGAGAAGTGCATCAGGTCGACCTCTTCGATCAAGGTGGCGTCGAACTGAAACGTCAGCCAGCCGAAGTCGTGGCTTTCGAGGTCGGCGCGCAGGTAACGGTCCCCAAGGTTCCCAAGACCCGCAATGACACGCGCGCTGGCATCGTGTTGGTGGGTCAGCAACCAACGCTGGTGCCGGCTCCTGGCCACTCGATGGACCGTACTTGACTTTTTTTGCGTCTCTTCTGCGAGCGCAGCGAGAAGATCGACGACTTCGCGGTTCGAAGAACGAAGCACCAGACGATCGAACGACTGGTCGATTTCCTCCATCTCGCGGTCGCGCGCGAAACGTCGCAACTGACGCAGCTCGACCGCGTCGGGGACCTGCATTTCAAAGCGCCCCTTGCCCTCGAAGACGACTCCGGTGAACGCCCCGCTGCCGGTCGGTTCGAGCAGCCAGACCTCACCACCAGCAAGCGTAAACCGCGCCGAATCAACCTCCCAGACGATACCCTCTTCCGGTACCAGCACCGGGCCGAGGTAGCGCTGTTCCTTCCACATCTCCCAGTCGGCGAGACCGGGAGGATCGGCCGCGAAGGACGCCGTTGAAACGCCGCCGACCAGAAGAAGCAAGCCGGCCGCCCCAAAAACCCTCGCCTTCGCGCTGGCCCGGGTCACCATCTCAAGCCTCCTCGGGCGGTTGCGATGCGTGCGGCCGACTCACGATTCCTTCGCCGCTCCGTCGTCATCGAAGCCAACGAAGGTCACCACCTCCGCGACCGCTCGGCGCCTCGACACCACCGCGTTAGCCGGAAAGCTGTCATCGGGATAGCCCATCGCGACACAGATCATGATCACCTGGTCATCCGGGATCCCGGCATGTTCCCGCACCACCGGTGACTGCATGATTCCCTGACTGTTGATCACACAGCCCAACCCCTTAGACCAGGCCGCGTTGACTAACGCATTGGTAACCGCACCAGCATCGAAGGGCGCAATATCGGAACCTTCGAGCGCCCGGTCGTACGTCACGACGATCGAAACCGGCGCATCGAACTGCCGAAAACCCCGCAACACCCAGTCTTGCCGCGCTTCTTTGTCGTGGCGTTCGATTCCCATCGCCTGAAACAACTGCACCGCGATCTCGATCTGTCGTTCGCGGTGGACACCGACGTAGGGCCCGAGGGTTCGAAACTCGCGCGAGTGAGGCACGCCTGCCAGGTTGCGTTCGGTATTGCCGGCACGAATGCGATCGAGGGGCTCGCCCGCGAGCACAAAGAAGTGCCAGGGTTGCGTGTTCATCGACGACGGCGCGCGTGTGGCGAGCCTGAGGACCTCCTCGATGACCGAACGCGGCACCGGGTCGGGCTTGTAGCCTCGAATGCTGCGCCGGCCCAAGACAACTTCGTCGTACTGCAATGAAACCTCCATGCTCGCCCCACGCCTTGGAGGCGTCTAAACACTGTCGAAGACTCGAGAAGATGTTAGCGCCAAGCTGCCCTGTAGCCTCTGGGACCGAATCCACTCACCAACGAGGAACCGCTCCATGATCAAAGTCCACCATCTCATTGTCGGCCGCTCGGTCTTCACCGTCTGGTTGATCGAAGAACTCGGCCTGGACTACGAGCTCGAGATCTACGAGCGACTCGACACCGGCCGCGCACCTGCCACCCTGCGCGATGCACACCCTCTCGGCAAGTCGCCGGTGATCGAAGACGACGGCCGGGTGATCGCCGAATCGGGCGCCATCGCCACCTACCTCCTCGAGCGCTATGACCCCGAGAACCGCCTCGGCCCTGCGCGTACCGACCTCGACGCCTGGGTTCCCTTCATCCAGTGGCTGCACTACCCCGAAGGTTCTGCCTTTGTGCCCTTCTTCCTCAACCTGCTGGGTATGCGCAGCGGCGACACGCTAGGGCCGGTGATGGCAAGCTTCGCGACCGCTGAAGCCACCCTCCACCTGGGTTACATCGCCGATGGGCTGGGAGAGAAGCCCTACATCCTCGGCGACTTTTCTGCCGCCGACATCGGCCTCGGCTACATCGCGAGTCTCGTCGACCGCCTGTCGCTGCTCGACTCCAACGAGCATGGCGGACCGTTCCCCTCCATCAAGGCCTATCTCGAACGACTCCAGGCGCGGCCGGCCTTCCAGCGCGCCTGGGAACGCACCGGAGGCTGAGGGGCGTCCGTCAGTCTTCTTCGGGTGTCGCGACGGCACGTGCGGGGGCGAGGGTTGAAAGCCACGCCGCCACCCGTCGGCGTTGGGCTCCCCGGCTGCTGCTGTCGCGTTCCTGCAGATAGGCGAAGAAGACCGGCTGCCGGCCTCGGCGTGAGATTCCGGCCAGGGCAACCGTGTCTTCGAGCGTGCCAGTCTTGGCGCGCACCGACGGCATCGGCGGCCACGACGCAAGGGTTCCGGTGCGCGAGCCCGGTAGCGCCGAAAAAAGCGACGCCCGCCACGGCTGATCGTAGCTCCAGGCGATCACTGCAACCACCGTGCGCGGTGTCACGACGTTGCGCAACCCGAGGCCCGAACCGTCTTCGAGCTCGAAGCTGTCACGTTCTACACCGACCTCCTCTTCGAGCCACGCGGCCATTGCATCGAGCGACAGATCGAGGCGACCCTCGCCGGCGGTCGCCAGACCGAGTTGTCGAAGCAGCATGTCCGCCAGCCAGTTGTCGCTGCGCGTGAGAACCGGAACCAGGAGGTCGGCGAGCGGTGGCGACTGCATGAAGGCGAGAACGACTCCGGCGCGCGTCGCCGCACCGTCTTCGACGCGCGTCCCACCAGTGATCGCGATTCCAGCCGCCTCGAGCTCAGCGCGCACAACCCGCAGCGCCTGCAGGTCGGGGTTGGGGTGGCTCAAGTTGACGCGAATCGGACCCTCGCTGATCGGATACTCGCCACGCACGACGATCTCGTCACTTCCCCAGATCGGCAGGAACTCGATCGAGCCCCGCCCTTCGCGATGTTCGCCCACCGTCGTCGAGCGGTTGCGAATGATCAGGCCGTCAGGCCCCTCGATCACCGCTGGTACACCCAAGCGCTCGCCGGCGGCCAGGCGCACGTTCACGGTGTTGCCATCGACCGACAGCGCAGAGACCGGAGTTCCGAGAGACACCGCGACTTCGCTCGCCGAGCGACTCGGCGGGTAGCGCCAACCCGGAACCGCCGCGGTGTCGACAACCAGATCCCCTTCGACCCGCCGCACTCCGACCTTCAAGAGTTGCGCTGCCAGCTCCTGCAGCGGTCGCTCCGGGTTCTGCGCGTGGAAGCGGCGGGTGACACTGGGATCGCCCGCGCCGCGCATGACCAGATCGCCGGCGAGAACTCCCTCGCGTGGCGGTGCCGCTGCCCGCACCTCGGTGACAATGCGGTGCTCGGGCCCGAGCTCACCGAGAAGCGCAGCTGCAACCAGCAGTTTCTGCACCGAGGCGGGCTTGAAGAGCCGGTCTGCGTCAGAGCTGACCAGGACTTCCCCGCCGTGCGCAACGGCAAGCACACCGCGACGTCCACGCTCCGCGGTGCCACTTGACTCGTCGTTGGCCAGCCCGGGGGCCACCAGGAGAAGCAGGGCGAACGCAAACGCCAGGACCGCCGGAGAGATCGTCGGCAACATCACCATCGCCGGAAGGAGAGGGCAGCTGAATCGAGGCCGCAGGGCAGAAAGTCTCATCACCACGAATCCTAACGTTTCTCGGGTGCTCCGATTCCACCTACCCCCAGTTCCGACAAACATTGACCGCGCAGCAGCGATCTGGTTTCCTTAGTCGTATTCCCCAATGCTCGAACGACGGTTCTGCTCGCACCCGCCTCGCGGCCAAGGGCCGATCCGGAACTTTCCGCTCCGTACCTGGAGGGCCCGCGCCATGCCTCGATCTCCCCGCAAGACCCCGGAAAACACCAATGGGCAGGTCGCCTCAGGAACCACAGGTCTCAGTCGCCGCCGCGTCCTGCAGACCGCCGCCACCGCCGCCGCCGGCTGGACGATCGTTCCCCGCCACGTGCTCGGCCGGGGCTACCAGGCCCCGAGCGATACCGTTCTGGTGGCAGGGATCGGGGTCGGCGGCCGGGGCTTCAGCGACATCAACGGCTGTGCGCCACACGCAGAGATCGTCGCGCTGGCCGACGTCGACTACCAGCGCGCCGCACCGGCGTTCCGGCGCTACCCTGAGGCGCCGCGCTATCGCGACTTTCGCGACATGCTCGAGAAGCACCCGGAAATCGACGCGGTCACCATCGGCACCCCCGACCACACTCACGCCTACATCGCGGTCACCGCGATGGAATCCGGCAAACACGTCTACTGCGAGAAGCCGCTCACCCGCACCATCCACGAGGCACGGGTGCTCGCAGATGTTGCGACGAAGAGCGGCGTGGCAACACAGATGGGCAACCAGGGGCACGCCGGAGCCGGCACCCGCCAGATTCGCGAATGGATCGAAGCCGGGGTCATCGGCAAGGTCGAAAGTGTCGAATTCTGGACCAACCGGCCGATCTGGCCACAGGCCATCGAGCGCCCGACCGACCTCCATCACATACCTGACACGTTGAGCTGGGACCTTTGGCTGGGACCCGCCCCCGAGCGCCCCTTCCACCCCGCCTACGTGCCGTTCCGGTGGCGCGGCTGGTGGGACTACGGTACCGGCGCTCTCGGCGATATTGCCTGTCACGCGATGGACGCATCGTTCTGGGCTCTCGACCTGCGCGAGCCCACCCGCATTCACGCCGAAAGCACCTTGCTCTTCGAAGAAACCGCCCCGGCCTCGAGTCGCATCGTCTACGAGTTCCCGGAACGCAACGGACGGCCAGCTCTCAATGCCACCTGGCGCGACGGTGGACTGCTGCCACCGCGGCGCCCCGAGTTCCCGGCCGATCAACCGTGGCCCGGCGGAACCTCAGGCCAGCTGATCGTCGGCAGAGAGGGCATCATCATGGCCGACATGTACGCCACCGCCCCGCGCCTCTATCCCGAGTCGCTAGCCGAAGAGATCGCCGCCAACCCGGTCGACGAGAAATATCCGCGCACCGAAGGTGTTTACAAGGAGTGGATCGATGCCTGCGCCGGCAAAGGCACGGCGGGCTCGAACTTTCCCGACCATGCCACTCCACTCACCGAAATGTGCCTGCTCGGCAACCTCGCACTGCGCTCAGGCCAGACCATCGAATGGGATTCGAAAAAGGGCATGGTCGCCAACGTCAAGTCAGCCAACCAGTGGATCAAGGAGCCAGCCCGCAAGGGCTGGAAGCTCGACGCCCTGGCCTAGCACGCTCTTACCCCCTCCTCTATGACTGAAACCGTCCTCTGCAGCCGCTACGGCGATCGCCTCCCGGCGCTCGAGAACCCTCCAATGCCGGGCGCGCTCGGAAAGCGCATCAAGGAAGCGGTCTCCGCCAGGGCCTGGGCTGAATGGACCGAGGAGGAGGTGCTGGTGATCAACCACTACGCCCTGAGCCTCGTCGACCCAGAGCATCAGCGGTTCCTGATGGAGCGCATGAACGCCTGGCTGTTCGAGCAGGCACCGGGAGTCGACACCTCCAAGCCACCGGTCGACGGCCCGCCACGCTCTTGACGAGTCGAACGGCGCCGGCTCTAGGCGCTACAGGTCCGGCTCCGGCGCTGCCCACCGCGGCTCTGCTGGCGGTCTTCTCGTTCGGAGCGCTCTTCTTGCCGCAACCCGTAAAGGGAGCCGAGTCTGGCGGGCCGCTCGCCCAACCGGAGCTGCCAGCCAGCGCACGCGCGCTCGCCTGCTGTTCGCTCGACCAGGAAACGCTCGACGACTCACCGCCGGGCACGGTCCTGGTTCTCGAACCTGGCACCTGGTTCCTCGACCGCCAGCTCACAATCCCCGCCGGTGTCGAGGTCGTTGGGCGAGATGACTACGTCGAGATCACCGGCTCGCGGGTGACGGTGTTTCAGAAGGTGGGCAACCTCTGGGCCGCCGCCGGCCAGACTCAGGAGACGACCAACCACTACCCCTACTGCCCCGAAGACGGTTACTGCCGTCCGGAGCAGGTGTGGTTGGACTCGGTGGCCCTCGAGCAGGTCGAACACCAGAGAGACCTCTCGGCCGGTCACTTCTGGTTCGACTACAAGGGCGACACGATCTACCTTGCCGACGATCCCAGCGACCACGAGGTGCACGTCTCCTGGACACGCAAAGCCTTCGTGCTCGAAGAAGGCGCAACCCTGCGCAATGTGCACATAACGCGGTTTCGAACCTTGGCAGCCATGCCGGCGGAGCTCCACGCCACCGTCATCGCGGGTGCGCGTGCCGAGCTCCAGGACGTCACCATCAGCGACGCCCCAGGTGCGTGCCTCCGCCTCGAAGGCCCCGGCAGCCGCGCCCTCAGAACGCGCCTTCTGCGCTGCGGTCGTCTCGGTCTGGCCATCGGGCGCGAAGCGCACGGGGCCGAGTTCTCACATGGCGAGATCGGCTGGGGCAACCACGCCGGCTACAACACCGGTCACGAGGCCGCCTGTGCAAAGACGGTGGGCACCAACGGCGTCACCTTCGACTCGAACTGGGTCCACGACTGCGACGGGCCGGGCCTATGGACCGACATCGGCGTGCGGGGCGCGGTGATTCGAAACAACACCATCGCACGTACCGAGTTCGGCGTCTTCCACGAGATCAGCTACGACGCCCGCATCGAAGGCAACACCCTCACCGACAACCGGCACGGCATCAAGGTCGTCAACGGCGGCGAAGGAAAGCCGGTTGAAATCAAGGGCAACCAGGTCACTTATTTCGATCCCGACGGCACCGGCATTACCGTGCAGTGGGATTGTCGCGAAGACCCGCGGCAGTGGATCGGTGGCCGGGTGGTGGTGGAGAGGAACCACATCAGCGGGCCGGGGCGCGTCAAGGGTTGGTGGGCCAACGGTCACCAGGCCGGCCAACGGGTCGACACGGACTGCGAGTTCCTGATGCAGGAGCGACCGTTGGCCGACTGGTACGAGCTGGTGGAGTGGAAAGACAACACCGTCGACGCTGTCGGTGAAGAGGCTTGGGTCTGGTGGAGCGCCGGAAGCGGCCAGGTCAAGATCTCGGGCGAAGAGTGGCGGAGCGCCCAACGGGCGATGCGTGAGCGCTAGGGCTGAACCCGAGAGTCTCGAGAGAAAGTAAGTCTACGAGGCCTCGACGGCTTGCGCTTTGGTCCGGTCGCGGCGGCTGGTCACGTTCTGCTCGAGCCAGGCGATCAGCTCGTCGGGCTGAAACGGTTTGACCAGCTCGGGTAGGCCGCAATCGGGCCGATGCTGCCCGACGCGGAAGCCGGAACACAGGAGCACGGGAAGCTCCGGGCGTACCGATCGCACATGCACCAGGAGATCGGTTCCGGTTCCATCCGGCAGTCGATGATCAGAGACCACGACGTCGAAGTCATCGATCCTGGTTTCGACAAGCTTCCAGGCTTCGCGAAACGATGACGCTCGCGTGACGCGGTGCGATGCGCCGGCTAGTAGATGCTCGATGAGATCGAGTGCCTGCAAGTCGTCGTCGACGAGCAGAATGGCGAGCGAGCGTTGCGGGCGCTCCTCAGCCGCCGCCGGAACGACTTCCGGTTCGGGCAGAAGAACCCTGAACGTCGACCCGTCGCGACCGGAATCGAGCAACAGCGCTCCACGCTCGCCGGTGACGATGCCGGCGACCGCCGCAAGACCGAGCCCGCTGCGATGTTCCCAGTCTCCTCGATACGGTTCGAGAATATAGGAGCGCGCCCGCCGACCGACGCCTGAGCCCTGGTCGCGCACTTCGATCTCGACGTAGCGGCCCGGCTCGGGCTTGCCGTCTTCGATAAGGCTCGCTTTCAGTTCCTTCCGCGTCACCGAACGGCGTCGGACCGACACCTGGACGTTGCCCCGCACCGCGGCGCTGGCACGCACCGCGTTCGAGAGGATGTTCAGGATCACCTGCTGCAAACGACCGGGGTCGACGATCAGCCGGGCCTCGGGATCGACCTCGCCGAGGGTGATCTCGACCCCAGACGCAGCGGCTCGGCGATGGATCAGGCGGAGCGCCTCCGAAACGGAGTCGCCAACCTGGAGGGATTCCCTGAAGACCACACCGCGACCGGAATATGCAAGCAACTGCTTGACGAGACTCGAGGCCTCGACGGCGGCTGATCGCACCGATCGAAGCATCGACAACGAGTCTTCCGGATCCGCCGTTCGGGCCTCCATCGAGTCGATCAACAGCTCCGAGTTCGCCAACACCGTGGTCAAAAGATTGTTGAAGTCGTGAGCGATACCGCCGGTCAGATGACCGACGAGCTCGAGTCGCTGTGACCGCCCCAAACGCAGTTCTCGTTCGAGCCGCTCGGACTCGGCCTGGGCGCGCTCGGTCTCGTCGACGACGGTGATGAGCTCGGAGTCGCGGCCTAGAAACTGGATCGGCTGGCGCTCGATGCGCACTGTACGGCCGGCTCCTCCAATCGCCACCTCCAGCGAGTCGTGGGTAGCCGCCGCAGCGACTGGCAGGAGATCCTCTAGAGGCTTACCGACCAGGTCGTGAGGGTGCCGCTCGAACAACAACGCCGCCTCGGCATTCCCGAAGTCGATGCGACCCTCGGTGACGACCAGGGTGCCCACCGGTTGACGATCCACCAAGTCCTCGAAGCCTGCTCCCATCGCCGCCAGCGCATCGAGCGAACGTCGTCGCCAGACGAAATAGAAGGCGCTCATTCCGCCCATCGCCAACATGACCAGCGAGAGGTTGCTGACGATCTGGGCGCTGGTCGACGTCACGCCGGTGCGCGAGGCGATCCAGGCGGCTCCGGCGAGTGCCACCACGCTGGCGCCAACCGCAACGGGCATCGAGCCCGCGAGGGTGGCGAGCACCGGAACGATGGCAATCCAGAACAGAGTCGCCGGCGGATGCGACCCGGTGTCGACCGACCAACCGACGGCCAGAAGCGAAACTGCGGTCAGAAGCAGTAGCAGGCGGTCCGGTCGACCGCCAAGCCGAAGGGCAACCAGGGTCACTGCCGCGGCCCCGGCCGTCACCAGGTTGGCGGCGCCCGGACCACTGACCGCCAGGTCGATCGCTGCGATGGCGAGACAACCCCACCCGAAGAACCACACGAGCGCGGTGCGCAGGTCGCTGAAAAGCACTCTGGGTACGGCTGCGGAAGGCGAACTGGTCAAGGACACGATGAATGAGCTCGAAATAGAAGCGGCCCTGTCGAACGATCGGACCCACCTCGAATACGTCCCGCAACCGGCGACAGTTCCGGACGATCGCGACAGGCCATGGATGCGGGAAGCGGTGGGCTCGACGAGGCCGCCCGGATCCGCGGAAACCGGAGAATAAATGCGCCTATGCGCAAGTTATAACTATACCAGCGAGCTGTCGGGATCGGCAGCCTTTCGGCCCTCGTTCGGCTCAGCCTGCCCGCTCGAGGTCACCAACCTCGAGGATCCTGGAGACGATGCGCCCGGCTCGCGGGACTCGGCCGGCGCGCTGGGCGGTGTCGCTGCGCTCGCCGCGCGGAGTCGCCACCTCGAGCGTCATCGTGTCGCCCTCGACCGTGGCGGAGTATTCGAGCGCGACCACCATGCCCTGGGACTCGGTCGTGCGCGTGAAAGAGAGCGTTGCGTCCGAGAAGGTGACGTTCTCGAGGGCCTCCTCACCGTCGCGCCCGGTGAAGGTACCGCAGCAAGGACCCGGGAGGCGCCGGACGCGGCTCGAAGACCCATGGTCTATTCTTTCGTCTAGGCCTTCACCCGCGCTCCGCTTGCGCACGGCACTCAGCGAGATACAGATCTCAGCAAAGATGCAGAGCGCAGATGCCACAAGCTCGCAAGGTAAACCAACGATGCCCAACCCTCTCGCCCGCCTCCTTCCCACCGTCACCTTACGGGCGTTCGGCATCCCAGCCTTCCTTGCCGTCGTGCTGCTCGCGCCCTTCGCCGCCGCCGTCGCCCAGGAGACCGAAGGCGCCAACGATAGCGCCACCAGCGAGGCGAGCACCGAGGACGAGACGCCTCCACCGCCTCGCCGCCCCGACGACGGAGAGACGACGCAGCTCGAACTCGACGGCCAGAAAGTCTCGCTCCAGTACATGCCCCTCGAGACCGGGTCGATCGAGCACGAACGATTCCAGAGCACCGGTGACGGCGACGTCTTCTGGTTCGACGCGGCGCGCTGCTTCAAGTTCAAGACCGACGTGACGCTCCGACACGCCAGCGGAGCCACCATCGAGGCCCACAACGTCCATCCCGAATACCCGGGAATCTACTGTCTCTGGCTGGTGCGGGACGACGGTTGGCAGCTGCTCTTCAACGAGCAGGCTGACGTCTGGGGCAGCATGCACGACAGCAGGTTCGATCGCGCGCGGGTGCCGCTCACCTGGGGTGAGGCCGAAGAGAATGCTCCCGAACTCGACATACGGTTGAGCAAGGACAACAACGGGTCCGTCGCCCTCGAGTTGGCCTGGGGGCGCGACCGGGGCCACGCCACGTTCACCGTCGACCGTTGAGTCCGGCGAGTCAGAGCGGTCTAGCGCGACACCGAGGGCGCCTCGGGCCACACCGTCGTATGAGGAAAGAACCCATACCAGGCAAACCAGAGCGATAGATGCCCCGGTAGGCGCAACAAGCGGTCGCCGCCCTCCGACACCAACGCATCTTCTTCTCGGCGCCATTCGATTCCGGCCTCGTCGACCAGTCCCCCGCTCCCCACCAGACGCCTGAAGCGCTGCCCGTCGCGTTCGTAGATTCGCACCTCGCCGCTCTCTGGATCGTGGATCAGGACAATCTCTTCTTTACCGATGCGGTCGTTGAGCACCGGTCGTCGTGCCAGCGCCTCGATCAGCCACGCTCGGGCGTGTTCGCCACGTCGCAGGGCGTAGACCTCGGCGCCGCGCTCCAGGAGGGAGCTCTTCTTCCAGATCGGAAACGACACGCCGCGCCGCGCGCGGTTGGCCTCATCGGGAAGGTAGCGAAAGTTCCAGCGGGCACCGTAGTCGCGGTCGAGGACCATGACCGTCGTTTCGGGGTGTGCTGCCCGCCAGGCGCCCCAGGTGGTGAGGGTCATCGGCAGAATCTCGAGCTCGGCAGTGGTGGCCGCGAGACGCCCCAACACCGGTGTGCCGGTGAGATTGCTCCACAGGGTCATTGAAGAGCGATCCCACATCAGCTTGTTCGACCGATAGAGGAGCCCGGAAGTCCCGAAGGTCCTCGTGCCGCCGTTGGCGGTGCGGCCGGAGTACACGACCCCGGAGTCACACAGCGTTCAGTAACTGACCGTGAGCGGCCTGCCTCCAACCGTGTCGTTGACCATCTCGTGCCAGCTGACATAGCGCAGTGGCCAGGCGCGCGACTCACCACCGAGCGCGATGGCAAAGACCAGCTCGTCGTCGGTCAGGCCACGTGCCTGCTGCGCGGCCACGTGCGGTGGCGCCTCGAGCGGCGGGATGCCATCGAGAGGTACGCCGCCCCACACCACTTCCTCGAGACGGATCCGTTGCGGCATCCCGGGATAGAGGATCTGGCCGTAGCGTGGATCGATGCGCGAGAACAGCTCGACCTTCCAGGCTACGTAACCAGGCGGAGCGACGAGTTCCTGTCTCCGCCCCACCAACTCGACCCAGTCGTAGTAGTCACGCCCCACCGTTTCTCCGGCCAGCCCTTCGAGCACTTCGACGAGCCGGCGACGCTCGATCACCGGAGTGAAAAAGAGCGCATCCACCAGCGGCGGAATCCAGTGCGGATTGCCCGAAGCCATGAGCATCTCGGCGGCCGCCCGCTGCTGGCGGCGCTTACCGTCCATCAGATCGCGAATCGCCTGGTAACCGTCGATGGGAGGGAGGGCCAGGAGAACCTGGGGTGAAAGAACCACGGGTAACAGAAGGATCCCCAAGGCCAACGCGACCCCGAACGGCTGCCAGCGAGAAGAGCCAAGCTTGGTGAGACGACGCATCGTCTGACGATAGCCTCCAGAGTTCACGAATCTGTCACAGCCCTGGGAGTCCGCCAGCGGGTCGCGCGGGCGCAGAGCCTTGCGCCGGCAACCGGAGCCGCCCGACCAACTCCTGCCAGCGGCGTGCGGTAGGTTGCAGGCATGCCAACCACTCCCGCTCAACGGGTCCTCGACTCCACACGTCGTCTCGGCGAGGCGCTCGACTTCCCGATCGACGGCCCGGCGTATGTCTACAACCCGCTGCAGTATGCATGGGCACCCTGGAAACAGTACGTCGAGCGAAACGCTGCTCCGCCGCGGGACGAGCGCATCCTCTTGGTGGGCATGAATCCAGGCCCCTGGGGAATGGCACAGACCGGCGTACCGTTCGGTGCGGTTTCCGTGGTGCGCGACTGGTTGGGCATCGAAGAAGAGGTCGGTAAACCGGAGAACGAGCATCCCAAGCGACCCGTCGAAGGCTTCTTGTGCAGTCGCGAGGAAGTCAGCGGTGCCCGACTCTGGGGCTGGGCCGAAGAGCGCTTCAAGACACCAGAGCGTTTCTTCGAGCGCTTCTTCGTCGCCAACTACTGCCCGCTTCTCTTCCTCGAAGAAAGCGGCCGCAACCTGACGCCCGACAAACTTCCCGCGGAAACCAGAAGGCGCGTGCTTGCCCCTTGCGATGCGGCGCTGCTGGAAGTGGCCGAGGCGGTGGGCACTACACGCGTCGTGGCGATCGGTGTCTGGGCCGAGAAACAGGCACGCTCGGCCCTCGCCGACACCGGCCTCGTTGTCGACCGCATCCTGCACCCGTCGCCCGCCTCACCCGCCGCCAACCGCGGATGGGCCGACCAGGCCGAGCGCCAACTCGAGGCTCTCGGAATCGATCCATGGCCCGCCTGAACCTCTTCGAATTCAACGACGCCCCCTGGTTTCCCCGCCTCCTGCGGCGCTACGAAGTCGACTACCTCGAAACCCTCTTCCGCCTCACCGGCGCCTACGAACCCGCCGTACGAGTGCTCGCTTCGATGCTCGAGGAGATCAACAACGCGGGCACGAAGACGCGCATCGTCGACCTCGGCTCTGGCGGCGGCGGCCCCCTACCTTCGATCTTGCCTCAGCTACGCGAGAAGGCAGGCACCCTGGACGTCGTCCTGACCGACCTCCACCCCCAGCCCGAAAGTTGGCAAGACCTCATCTCTCGCGACCACGGCATTTCCTACAACGCCGCGCCCGTCGATGCCGCCGACCCCATGGCGACCCTCAGAGAGCCGAGCGATACCCCAACCCTTTACACGATGTTCGAAGTCTTCCACCACTTCCGCCGCCCGCTCGCCAAGAAGATCCTCGTCAGCGCCGTAGCCGACCAACGCCCCCTCGCCATCTTCGACGCCGTGAGCCGCACCCCCCGCTTCATCCTCGGCTCGATCTTCATTCCCCTGGCAGTTCTTCTGATGACCCCAAGAATACGCCCCTTCCGGTGGACCCGCCTGCTCTTTACCTACCTCATCCCCATCCTCCCCATTGTCATCGGCTGGGACGGCCTGGTCTCCCACCTGAGAGCCTGGAAACAGGAAGAACTCGCCGACCTCGCGAGCGAACTCGCCGCCCCCGGCTGGACCTGGACTGCCAACGTCCTCAAAGAAGGCCAACTGGAAATCACCACCCTCTTCGGCCGCCCGGACAAAGCAGCCCCAAGGGCCCCCTGAAGTCATGAGCCAGAAAAACCCTTTAGACCGCATCCGCCAGATCATCGCCCGCTGGCCCGAAACAGACGAACGCCTCTCCCACGGCGCTCCCACCTGGTGGGGCGGCAAAAGGACCTTCGCCAACTTCCACGACAACCACCACGGCGACGGCCGCCTCGCCCTATGGTGCAAAGCCACTCTCGACCAGCAGGAGATGCTCATCGAGACCAACCCCGAAGCCTTCTTCAAGCCGCCCTACGTAGGCCATAAGGGCTGGGTGGGAATCAACCTCGATCGCGGCCTCGACTGGGATCTGGTCGAGGACCTTCTGGAAGAGGGCTACCGCTCTGTGGCTCCACAGCGCGCTATCAAACTGCTGGACGAAGGCGAAGCCTGACGAGCGAGTGACGCTGCGTTCTCGCGGGACGCGGCATCTTGACGGGCAGTGATCTCGCTCAAGGCGGGGGACCGAGGAGGTTGGCAAAGGCCGTGAGTCTGGGGTGCCATTCACCCACGAGTGGAACGGGAGTGCGACTAACGTAGCGCGATGTGCGAAGCACGAGCGAGCAAGACCACCATCCGGCTCCGAAACCGATCACTCCGCGCAAGTCGCCGAAGGCGCGCGCATGAATGCGCGATGTGCGAAGCACGAGCGTGCACCCCCCTCACCAAACCTGTTGTGCGCAAACTCCGATAGGGCGGGAGGTGGAGCTTCGGGACTGCCCGCGGAGCAGTCAGACGGTAAAGGCGCAGGATCCAGCTTAGGGGTGCACGGGGTGCGGGGCGGATCAGGGTGGGCAAGTGTTTGAGCGGAGCGCCCACCCGAAGACCGGGCCGCAGAGGGCGTGATGGACCGTCGAAGTCCACCTCACTCCCGGCGAAGCGCAGCGAGTTTTACCCACCCCCGCCCCGCGCCGCGGGCACCCCTTAGCTGGATGCGCCGGCCGTCGCGGAGCGGGCAGTCCCGAAGCTCCACCTCCCGCCCGGCGCCCTGGCACACCCTCACAATCCCGCTCTCCCCCGCATACCCGCCAAGCGCGAAACGCCAAGCGCCAAGCGCCAAGCGCCAAGCGCCAAGCGCCGAGCGCCGATTCAGAACGGAAAGAAGACCGGAATGATCAGAACCATCAACGCCAACAAAACGATCGTGAGTGGAGTACCAACCCGCAAGTAGTCAACACTGCGATACCCGCCAGAACCCATCACCAACAGATTCGCCTTGTGACTAAACGGCGTCATGAAAGCAGCAGATGCGGCAACCGAAACACCCATCATCAAGGGATAAGGACTAACTCCCAACCCCTCAGCAGCCTCTAAGACCACCGGCGTCAAGAGAACGACAGCCGGCGCCCCGTCGAGCCCCTGACTGAGAGCAGAAGAAAGAACCACCAACGCTGCAAGCACAACCGTAGGCCCCATCGGCCCAGCGCCGTCGATAATCCCACTCGCCATCAAACTCGCCGCCCCGCTCGACTCCATCGCCGAACCCACCGGCAACACCGCAGCGACGAGAAAAATCGCCCGCCACTCGATCGCCAGGTACGCCTCGTTCATCGTGAGCGCGCCCGACAGGAGCACTAACGACGCGGCAGTGAAAGCAGCCACCTGAATCGGTTGGATCCCGAAGATCACCAGACCGATCATCAAGAACAGGCCCCCGATCGCCCACACCGCCTTTCCCGAGCGGCGCTGCCCCACTGCATCAGAGAGCACGACAAAGTCGCGATCAGAGCTGAACAACGCCAGGCGGTCGTGCGGCCCGCGCAACAGAAGGGCATCGCCAACGGCCAGCTTGAGGTCGGAGAGGCCCTCACGAATCGGTCGCCCCTCGCGCCAGAGGCCGAGAACGTGCAGGCCATGGCGCTCGCGAAAACCGATGTCGGAAAGGGTCCTGCCGTTGACCGTCGAGCGCGGCGCAACGGTTGCTTCGAGAACCCCGATCTCACCCGTCTGCAAGCGCGTATCGGGCACACCATCCTCCAGGCGCACGTCACCGAGAGCCAGGAGGCCGGTCACCCGCGGGCGCTCGCCCGAAACCAGCAGCCGATCGCCGGCCTCGAGCACCTCTTCGGGAAGGGCTGGGATCGGCGGCGCCTGACCGCGCATGATAGCGACCACCGTCAGGCCCATCAGCTCGCCCATGCGACTTCGGCCGACCGAACTGCCGACCAACGGCGACGCTTCCGGCAGGCGCAACACAAAGAACGGTTGACCCGGGGTGCGACGGACCGACTGCACTCCGGTTTCGAGAACCTCGACGTCCGGCATGCGGACCAACGCCTCGACCCGGCGCTCGGTACCCAGTCCGACGATGACATCGCCGAGCTCGAGATCGACCTGCGCCAGGCTGTCGCGAAAGACCTGTTCGCCGCGCTCGATCGCCACCACAATGACCCCGAAGCGCTCGCGAAAGCCGACTTCGCGCAGAGACCTGCCGACGAACCATGAGCCTTCCGGAAGGCGCGCGCGCAGACCACTGATGCCCGGCGGGGGCCGTAGGTCGCGCGTGATCGGATCTTCCACGTCAATGCCCTGAATCGCCAGCAGCTCGCGCAACTCTGCCAGGCCACCTTGCAAGAGAAGCTCGTCGTTTGCCTGCAGGGCGGTCTCCCGCGACGGTGCGATCTCGTCCTTGCCGTCCCGCAGAATGGAAACAATCTGAATGCCCAGCGAGTTCCCGAGTCGACTCTCGCCCAGGGTCATGCCATCGAGCCGTGACGATGGCGGCACCGTGATCCGAAACAGGCTTTCCTGGAGCTGGTAGATGTCCGAAAGGTTGGGCCCTCCGTCTTCGCCCACTTCGATCCCGGCCGCAGTTTGTTCGCCTGGCAGGAGCTTGCGACCGATGGTGATCATGTAGAGGATGCCTACCGCCAGCAGCGAGAGCCCTACCGGTGCGAAGTCGAACAGCGCGAACGGCTCCATGCCACGCTCTTCGAGCATTGCACCAGCGAGGATGTTCGGCGGCGTGCCAACCAGGGTCGTGGTACCGCCGAGAATGGCGCCAAAGGCGAGGGGCATGAAGAGTCGCGAAGGAGGCAGGCCGGCACGGCGGCCGAGAGCTGCGACCGCCGGCATCAGCACCGCCGTCGCGGCGATGTTGTTCATGAAGGCCGACAACACCCCCGCCGCCAACATGACGGTGACCGAGAGCGTGATCTCCTTGCTCCCCACCCAACGATGGATTCGCGAGCCGAGTGCGTCGGCCACCCCGGTCTCTAGCAACGCTGCACTGATCACGAAGATCGACAGCATGGTGATCACCGCCGGCGAGGCAAAACCCTGAAAGGCGTCTGCCGGGGTGACGTAGCCGGCAAAGATCAACACCACGAGCCCAAGGAAAGCCGTCAGGTCGATCGGTAGCCACTCGGTCAGGAAGAGAATGACCATCGCGGCAAGCACGGCGAACAGAAAACCGATCTCGAAAGTCATGACTGGCCTGAGGGTTCTGTGGGGCGAGGCACGCAACGACGCCACGTGAGCGCCGACTGAGGCCGTCGCTGCACGGGCGCGATTGTAGTATGCGTTGCCATGCACACTCTCCGGGTCCTCTTTTCGGCGTTCTACATCGTCTGCCTCGCAGGTGCTCCAGCGACCTCCCAGTCCAGCGCGGCCGTGGACCAGGAAGGGCGCGCGCCGTTCATCTACAGGCTTTCGTTCCCCGACCGCGCCCACCATCTGGCCGAGATCGAAGCGGTCTTCCAAGATCTTGCTCCCGGCACCCTCGAAGTCCGTATGAGCCGCACCTCACCGGGCCGCTATGCGCTGCACGAGTTCGCCAAGAACATCCAGGACGTCCGGATCACCAACAACCTGGGAACGGCGCTTTCGTTCGACCGTCCAGACCCTCACCAATGGACCATCACCCACCAGGGGACAGTGCGCTTTCGTTACCGCCTCTATGGCGACCGCACCGATGGTACCTACACCGCCATCGACCGCAGCCACGCTCACCTGAACATTCCGGCGACCCTGGTCTGGGTGCGCGGTCATGACAACCGGCGAATCGAAGTCCACGTCGACGCCCCCGACGGCTGGCGAATCGCGACCCAGCTTCCGCCGGTTGGCGACGACCCGCTGGTTCGGGAGGCCCCAGACCTCGCCATTCTCATGGACAGCCCGATCGAGATCTCCGAGCACCGCCTGTACGCGTTCGAGGTCGCGTCTTTCGGGCCAACCCAGACCATCGAAGTCGCCCTGCATCACGCTGGCGACGAGAACCACGCCGAGGCCTGGGTCGCCCGAGTCGAGCGCATCGTCCTCGAGACCGCGGCCATCTTTGGCGAGCTGCCAGCCTTCGACTACGGTCGCTACACGTTTCTGGCCGACTATCTGCCAGCCGCCTCGGGCGACGGCATGGAGCATCGCAACTCGACGATTCTCACCAGCTCGAGCGGTCTCGAAGAGAACAGTCTCGGTCTCCTCGGAACCGTCGCTCACGAGTTCGTCCACGCCTGGAACATCGAACGCCTGAGACCGCGCTCGCTCGAACCCTTCGACTTCGAAGACGCCGATATGTCCGATGCCCTCTGGTTTGGCGAAGGCTTCACCAGCTACCTCGATGATCTGATCTTGAAACGCGCCGGCATCCTCAACCTCGACCAGTTCGCCGGCCGTCTCGGCCGCACCATTGACGCGATCGAGAACTCAAGCGGCCCCGATCATCGTTCGCCGGTCGAGATGAGCCGTCGCGCACCGTTCGTCGATGCCGCCACCTGGGTCGACCCGACCTCGTTCTCCAACACCTTCCTGTCGTACTACACCTGGGGCGCCGGCCTCGGTGCAGCACTCGATCTCGAACTACGTCGCGATCACGACTCGAGCCTCGACGCCTATTTACAGAAACTCTGGCGCGACTTCGGTGCTAACGAAGAACCGTACGAGCTGACCGACCTCGAGGGCGCCCTTGCCGCTCTGGTTTCCAACCCACGGTGGGCCAACCAGTGGTTCGAGCGCCATGTATACGGGCAGGAGCGACCGAACTGGCCAGCACTCCTCGCACCCGCCGGCATGACCCTACGAAAAGCGAAGCCCTCCGGGGCATGGATTGGCACCAGCGGCATCGGCGCGCCGCAACTCATGTGCAAACCAGAGGGCTGCCAGCTCACCAGCTCGCCACGTAAGGGATCACCACTCTGGACCGCAGGCCTCGATCGCGGCGACACCCTCGTCGCCCTCGAAGGAGCGGCGCTGGGTAGCAAGAACGACGTGCAAGAAGCAGTGGCCACACTGACGCCAGAAACCACCGCGATGGCCATCGTGCGCTGGCGCCACGAAGAAAGAAAACCGCCAGGTCGACCTGGCAGTCCAGGGAGACCCTCTCCTAGAGGTCGTGCCGTCGGAACACCTGGGAGAGAAGGTCACCGCAGAAGCAGCAGCTTTTCGTCGGGCATGGCTAGCCACTCGCGCACCAGCAGCGAAGCCCCTACAGCGCTACTGCCCAACTGGCACACGCAGCTACCCCGAAGGCACCAGCTATTGCCCCATTCACGGCGACAAGCTCACCATCGCCCCCCCAACAAGGCCGTGAGACCGGCTGCTCCACGCACGCGCGATCGAAGTTCGAAATCCGCCCAACGCGACCGCCACGGAGAGTTCCGCAGAGCAGATCACCGTCCCGAATCGAAAGAACAGGTCCATCGAAGGCACGAATCCGCGGCGCGCGACGGAACAACGAAGTCCAAGATCGCCACTGCAGGGCGACCACCCGAAAAAGGCGGCCCACGCAACGGACCGCTTGCGCCGCAAATGTGACGACTAGTTATCCCCGTGGTAAACGACGAATCAACATCGCGACGCCACAACTACCCTGCACACCCCATCCGAAGAGGACGCCCGACCGACTAACGGTTGAGGCCGGAGTTGCAGTCCTGAACCGAACGAACCGTTCCATCGAAGGCACGAATCCGCGGCGCGCGAAGGAACAACGAAGTCCAAGATCGCCACTCCAGGGCGACCACCCGAAAAAGGCGGCCCACGCAACGGACCGCTTGCGCCGCAAATGTGACGACTAGTTATCCCCGTGGTAAACGACGAATCAACATCGCGACGCCACCACTCCGTGCACACCCCTTCCAACGAAGCACGCCCGCCACCGCCCAACAGTTGAGGCGAGAGTCGCAGTCTTGAACCGAACGAACCGTTCCATCGAAGGCACGAATCCGCGGCGCGCGAAGGAACAACGAAGTCCAAGATCGCCACTCCAGGGCGACCACCCGAAAAAGGCGGCCCACGCAACGGACCGCTTGCGCCGCAAATGTGACGACTAGTTATCCCCGTGGTAAACGACGAATCAACATCGCGACGCCATAACTACCCTGCACACCCCATCCGAAGAGGCACGCCCGACCACCTAACGGTTGAGGCCGGAGTTGCAGTACTGAACCGAACGAACCGTTCCATCGAAGGCACGAATCCGCGGCGCGCGAAGGAACAACGAAGTCCAAGATCGCCACTGCAGGGCGACCACCCGAAAAAGGCGGCCCACGCAACGGACCGCTTGCGCCGCAAATGTGAGGACTAGTTATCCCCGTGGTAAACGACCAACCAGCCTCGCGACGCCACCACTCTGTGCACACCCCTTCCAACGAGGCACGCCCACAAAGGCGTTAACCACGGGGATAACTAGTTCGTGAGCGCCGTCACATCATGTGACATCACGACCAGATCATGGGTGTTCCCCTGGCGATCAATGACCCAATCCGTCAGGAGCGCCTCGGCATTGAACCCCAGCGAGCGGAACATCTCCTGTGCCGCGACCTGCTCACGCGCCATCCTCGCGATGACCTTGACCAGCCCCAGCGATTCGGCGACCTGGAAGACCTCACGCGCCATGCGCGTCCCGAGGCCCTGCCCTCGACCACCGGCAGCCACGACGACCCGCACCTCGCCCAGGTGGCGCATCCACGGTAGACCCTGCCGGTTGACGCTGGCATAGGCCAGCACTGCACCGCTGTCGTCACACGCCAGGAGGGTGACCTTCTGGTTCTCGGCCTGTTCCTCGATCAGGTTCTGAACGACGCCCGCCTGGGTGATATCGACCCGCAGGAACATCAGGTCATCGGGCTCGAGGCCGCGCGCGAAGTCGAGGAAGGCGTCCTTGGTCTCGGGACCAAGGCGCGTGATCTGGACCGAGCCTTTGCCGGTCTTGAGTTTGCGCGGGTACTGGCGATCGAGTGCAACGGACTTCATGGTGTTCTTCCTCGCTTGGAGATATGGCCGTCACTGTCTCGAAAGCCGCGACTCGAACGTCGCTCGCGAGTTGATTGGCCGACACGTGTTGCTAAAACCTGAGAAGCAGTATAGCCCTCTGTGATACCTTCGCGGCCCGCAAATCGAGGAGGTTGGCGGGCGCCCTTCGGCCAGGAACTCCACCCGGGAACCTACCCACGGTCTGCCTCTGACCCGTCGCCCGACCTCCCCCACTCCAGAGAGAAAGACGTTTTGTCGCACCCGCGCCACCACGGTCGTCTCACCTCGACCGACGCCTCGTTCCTGTACCTCGAGCGCGATGAAGCGCCCATGCACATTGGCGCCGTCTGCCGTCTCGACGGCGAGGTTCCCTATGAGGCCTACAAAGCTAGCGTTGAGGCGAAGCTGGCGCGCCTGCCGCGCTTTCGCGAGCGCGTCGTCCAGGCGCCGCTCTTCCTCGGGCACCCCACCTGGGAGACCGATCACGACTTCGACATCTCGAACCACGTGCTGCTCCACGAGGTGCCGGCGCCGGGAAACGAGAAGGCGATGTCGGCCGTCATCAACGAGATCATCGCGACGCCACTCGACCGCAGTCGACCGCTCTGGGAGCTCCACATTCTTCACGGACTACGCGACGGTACGTCGACCATCGTGTCGAAAGTGCACCACGCGATGGTCGACGGTGTGGGCGGAAACGCCATCCTGACGACCATTCTCGATCTCAACCCGCGGGCCGAGATTCCACAGTACGAAGACGACTACGAGCCCTCCGAACCGGGTTCGACTGGCACCCGCGTCCTCGACGCCCTGTGGGACTCCGCCCGCTCGGCCCTCGACTCGATGTACGAGTACCAGACGGCCACCTTCGAGGGTCTGCGCTCGTTTGACCGTCACCGCCTCACCAACACCCTCGAGTTGATCCGCGAGGCGGCTCCCGAGCTCGCCCGACCGCCACGGCGCTTGCCGTTCAACGGGCGCTGCAAGGGAGAGCGCTCCCTGGTGTGGACCGAGTTCTCGTTTGCCGAAGCGCGCGCCGTTCGCAGCGCACTAGGCGGCACGGTCAACGACCTGATTCTCTCGTGCCTGGCCGGCGCGGTCGGGCGCTACTCTGAGGAGCACGGGGTCAAGACTCGCGGCCGAACCATGCGCGTCATGGTCCCGGTCAATGTGCGACCCGCCGACGCGGATGCCGATCTCGGCAACCTGGTTTCGGTGCTGCCCGTCGATCTGCCGCTCGACGTGAAAGATGTGCGCCATCGCATTGGGCTTATCCGCGAACGCACCCGCGTGCTCAAGCGCGGCCGCGTGGCGGAGGGCGTCAACGTCATGACCAGTCTGCTCGGTGCAGTTCCACCACCGCTGCAGGCGGGAGCCGGCGCCCTCGCCGCTTCACCCTTCCCGGTCTTCAACATCGTCTGCACGAATGTTCCGGGCCCCCAGATTCCGCTCTACGCCCTCGGCCACCGCCTGCTGGCCTACTACCCGTATGTGCCCGTCGGCTTCGACATGGGCGTCGGCTGCGCCATCTTCAGTTACGACCAGACGCTGCACGTCGGCTTCAACAGCGATACCAATGCCTGTCCCGATGTCGAGGTGCTGCGCGATGCCTTCGACGCCGAGCTAGAAAACGTTCGCCAGACTGCCGGCGTGCAGGCAATCCCCAAGATCGTGATCGGCAAGACCGCGCCGAAGACCGGCTCCTCGAGAAAGAACGCTCGCCCAGCCACAAGAAAGGCCAAGACCGGATCGACCGCTGCTAAGAAAGTCGCCAAAAAGGCCAAAAAGAAGGCAGCGAAAAAGAACGCTCGTAAGAAGCCGGCGAAGAAGCCAGCCAGAAAAAGCGGCGGCAAGAAGACGACGAAGAAGCGCACCAGGAAGAAGACGGCGGCGCGCAAGAAGCGCGCCTGAAGCGAAGTCTCCCGGGCCCGGCTTCTCTTCGGACCGAGGCCCGTCGGGAGCAGCGACCTAGCACTAACCTTCGCGCAGCCGATCTTCGATTTCTTCGAGCCGCCGACGTAGCTCCGCCAACTCGAGCGCCGCGTCGTTCACCTGCTCCTCAGGAGTCATCGGCTCTGCCTCGCTGGGTTTCGGAGGCGCCGGCCGGCGCGCGGCGCGAGTTGCCTTCATGAAGCCCCGCGCAGCGCCCAGCGGGTCGAGCATGCGCATCCACAGTTCTTGTTGACTGGCGGCCGCGGCCTGCGGACCTGCCTTCCAGCCCTCGCGAATTTTCTCCCATACCTCCGAAGCCGTACCCAGATACCACTCGAGAAAGTCGCGCTGGCCGGAACCCGCACGCACGAAGTCGCGCAGAAAGTCGACCGACGGCCCCTGGCCGCCGGCTTTGGATTCCTCGACGATGATCTGGGTGAGTACGTGGCGGGTGATGTCTTCCTCGGTCGCTCGGTCGATCACCTGGACCTCTTCACCGTCGCGAACCAGCTGCGCCACACCCTCGAGGTTGATGTAGCTGCTGGTTTCGGTGTCGTAAAGGCGCCGATTCTCGTACTTCTTGATGACACGTGCCATAGGGGGGCCCTTTGTTGCGCCGCACACACGGGAGGTTGGTGCTGCGATGCAAAAAATATCAGAATCTCGCCGAAAAGTGCTTGACAAGTCATTCAGGGGTCCATACGATAATGCTGCATCGCAACATTGCTGCCTCAGAAGGCCTCTGATTCTGCAGCGCAGCATACTGCACCGCAAAACGCCTCGGTCAACCGAGGCTGTGGCCCCGGACCAGACCTCCGGACCCGTGATCTAGAACCCAACCAAACCCCATTTCAAGGAGACCTCCACCATGGCCAAGAAGACCACCACCAAGAAGAGCACCAAGAAGACCGCCAAGCCGGCCACCAGCAAGGCAGTCGAGTTCCAGCAGAAGCTCCTCGAACGCCAGCAGAACGCCTTCGATCGCACCTTCGAGGCGATCACCAACCTGCAGGAGCGCTCGGAAGACCGCGTCAATGGTTGGCTCGAGGACTCGAAGTACGTCCCCGAAGAGATCGCCGAGATGGCTGGCGTGTGGACCACCACTGCCCGCACGGCGCGCACCCACTACCGCAACAGCGTCGTCAAGAGCTACGAGCTCGCCGGCGAGATGGTGGGCAACTTCGGTCGCTCATGAAGACCGCCGGGCGCACTTCGTAGACCTTGTCGCGATGTGAGCCTTGTTCGTCTCTTCAAAGCCCCCGCCTGAGGTGGGGGCTTTGTTTTACCTACTGGTTGACGTCCTGGCGACCCTAACCCAGCAAGAAAGCGTGTTGCCGTTGCTAGAGCGGAGCGGTAGCCTGACGTTCAACCAGCAACACGAACAGAAGAGTCCCCGTTGGGGCAAGAAGAGGAGTCACCTGATGGCAAGTCGCCGATCGAATGACCCGTTCCAAGCCTTCCGTGATTGGATGGACGGAGCCGAGCGCCAGCTCAACACGATGATGAACGACGTGATGGAGGGCGAGTCTTTCACTCGTGCCCAGAGTCGCGTGACCGAAACCATGCTCGGCCTTCAAGGCCAGCTGAACCAGGCGGCACACCGCTACTTCTCGACCCTCAACCTACCGACGAGGACGGACTATCTGAGCCTCGCAGAGCGAGTCGGCGGCATCGAAGAACAGCTCGCCACCATCGAGCGCCTGTTGCGTGAACGCGAAGCCGGCGGCGCGAAGACGGGAGCGCGTCCGGCACGCACTCGCAAGGCCCCGTCCGCCAGGAAGAAGTCGACCAGGAGAAAGCCAGCGGCCAAGAAGAAGGCAGCGAAGAAGAAGACCGCCAAGAAGAAGGCGAAGAAGAAGGCCGCCAAGAAGAAAGTGAAAAAGAAGGCCGCCAAGAAAAAGACTGCAAGGAAAACGAAGAAGAAGGCCGCAAGAAAGAAAACCGCGCGCAAGTCGTCGCGGCGTTAGGCAGTACCGGAGACCTGTTTCACTGGAACTGGTCAACGAGCGAATAGAGCTCGGAGCCTCCCATGAGCGTAGAAGCACCCAGCACCCAGACCGAAGCCCTCGGCGACGTCGTCCGCCGCGAGATCGAGCGTACCTTGATGCGCGCGCGCGGTGGCCTGCAGTACCTGACGACCGGCGACCCGGTGGTCGGCGCCACCCCCCGCGACGTCATCTGGAAGCGCGGCACGCTGCAGCTGTACCACTACCACGCACGCACCGACGAGGTGTACCGCACGCCCCTCCTGCTCGTGATGTCGCTGATCAGCAAGCCCTACATCCTCGACCTTGCACCGGGCCAGAGCCTGGTCGAGTTCCTGCTCGACTCCGGCTTCGACGTCTACATGATCGACTGGGGCGTACCCCGCCCGGAAGACAAGCGCCTGACGCTCGAGAGTTACATCCTCGAGCGCATTCCCGAAGCCATCGAACACGTCCAGGAGCACAGTGGCGAAGAAGACATCTCGATCGCCGGCTACTGCATGGGCGGCATGCTCTCGGCGATGTACGCCTCGCTGCACCCCGAAGGGCCACTGCGCAACCTCGCCTGCTTCACAACCCCAGTCGACATGGACGGCATGGGGCTCTTCAAGTCGTGGACCGACCCAAAGCACTTCGACGTCGATCGCATCGCCGATCGCCTGGGCAACGTGCCTCCGGCTCTCCTCTACGCCTCGTTCAACGCCCTGCGGCCGGCTTCACAGGCGGCCGGCCGCATCAGGCTGTGGGACAACATGTGGAACGACGAGTTCGTCACCTCCTACCGCCGCTTTGATCGCTGGGCAGCCGACCAGATCCCCTTCCCCGGCGAGTGCTTTCGCCAGACCACCAAGGAGCTGCAGCAGGAGAACCGCTGGTTCAAGGGCGAGTTCAAGCTCGATGGTCGTCCGGTGCTGCTCGAGGACATCAAAGTTCCCCTCCTCCACGTCATGGCCGAGCACGATCACATCGTGCCCTATGAGGCCGGCAAACCCCTGGTACCGCACGCCGGAAGCGACGACAAGGAAGACATCGTGATGAAAGGTGGGCATGTGAGTCTGGTGGCCGGACCGCGTGCCAAGGGTCGCCTGTGGCCGACCCTCGAACAGTGGCTCGGGGAACGCTCCGAGTAGCCTTGGCACCAAGCAACGAGCACACTGAGAACGTTGGCAACATTTTCGAACGAGAGGCATGGAATGAGTAGCGGCACCCAGCAGACCAGCGACCTTCCGCGACGCGTTGAAGTCGGCAGCGAGGAGGTCGAGTTCCGCCTGATGACGCGCCAGGACAAGGACGCAATGCTCGAGTTCGCGCGCGCCCTCCCCCGCCACGACCTGCTCTTCCTGCGCCGTGACATCACCCAGCCGGAGGTCGTCGAAGCCTGGGGAGACGAGATCGAGCAGGGAATCCTGTCGACCATTCTGGCGGTCGCCGGAGACGGCTCGCGGGTTCTCGGCTACGCCACACTGCACCGCTCCGACCTACGATGGTCGGCGCACGTCGCAGAACTGCGGATCGCGGTAGCCGAGGAAACTCGGCGCAGTGGCCTCGGCCGACTGCTCACCCAGGAGATCTTCCGCCGCGCCCTCGAGCTCGGCGTCGAGAAGATGGTCGCCCGCATGACGCTCGACCAAAAGGGTGCGATCTCGGTGTTCGAGAGCCTTGGCTTTCGCCCGGAGGCACTGATGCGCGACCACGTCAAGGATCTCGACGGCCGCGCCCACGACCTGGTGGTGATGAGCCTGGCGGTCGCCGAGTTTCACAACACGCTCGACGCCTACGGGGTTTCGGAGGCTCTGACCTAGGTTCGAAAGCCGGGCAAATTACAAGTTTTGCTAGAATATTGATGTGCGATGCGATCGAAATCGCAATCTCGCAGAACGGCGCAGAATCCATGCACAGTGGGCTCGAACGCCCAAACGGCCCCCACCTATCGAGGCTCATCGATTGACCCTCACCGAGGAGCCCCGGTACCTTTCGGCCCAGATCCCCACCCCTAGAAGGCCTCCACAGACCGTACGACCGATTCGCTTTCGATACCCCTTCGGCTCCGCGCAGAAAGGCCACCCCTTGACCGACAACCCAGAGAAACCGGCTGAGGCTGGACCGACTCCTCCGTCTCGGCTGCTGGCGCTCTCGGAAGGCCGCGCGCTCCTCGAACTAGGGTGGTTCTTCCAGAACTTGCCCCTTCTCGGGACCGCCCCCAAGGGTAACGGTCATCCGGTTCTGGTCCTGCCTGGCTTCCTCGCCTCGGATCTGTCGACGGCTCTCATGCGGCGCTATCTCAAGAGCCGCGGCTACCGGGTGCACGCCTGGAAACTGGGGCGCAACCTCGGTCTACGACCGGGTGTCGAAACCCGGCTGGTCCGTCGCCTGCGCTCGACCTACTGGCAGTCGGGCGAGAGGGTCAGCATCGTCGGCTGGAGCCTCGGCGGCATCTATGCCCGCGAGCTTGCCCGCCGTCACCCCGAGATGGTGCGCCAGGTCATCACCCTGGGCAGCCCATTCAATCTCTCTTCAGAGGCGAACCACGCCTTCGCGCTCTACAAGATGTTGCAGCGCCCGACGGATATCGCCGTCCACGAAGAAATGTTCCGCCGCCTGCGCGACCCGCTTCCGGTTCCAGCCACCGCCGTCTACAGCCGTACCGACGGCGTGGTGGCGTGGGAGTGCTGCCTCGACACCGCCAGCGCCATCGCCGAGAACGTCGAGGTCTTCGGCAGCCACTGTGGCCTGGGCCACAACCCCATGGCGCTGTGGGTGGTCGCCGACCGCCTCGCACAAAGCCAGGAGAACTGGCAGCCCTTCGAGCGCCGCGGCGTCTTGAGCCTGCTCTACCGCGAAGCTCCAGCGAGTGCCGAAGAGGCCCTCGAAGCGCCTCATGAGTCGACCCTCGGCTGGCTGCGCGATCGGCTCGAAGCAACCCGCGTGGCTCTTGCCAGCTAGGGCCGCCACCGCGCGGCCGTCTAGAGAACCTGGCGCATAACGACCGACGAGCCGTGACCGCCCACGGCGGAGGACCGGCGCCGCGCCATCTGGCAGCGCCGGGAACCGAACCCGCACCTCGCCAGTCTGAAGGCGATGGAGGACCCACCATGGCCAGACTGCGCCCGAAGCACATCGCACTTCTCGTAGCGCTTCCTTACTTCGTCCTTTTCCTTCCCGCCCCGCTTGCGAGTCAAGATCTCGAAATCACCGGTGCCACTCTGCTGGATCCGGCGACCCAGCTGGAGACCGAGGCAACCCTGTGGATCCGTGCCGGCAAGATCGTCGCTGTGGGCGGGCCCACACCGGCGGACTGGAGAGGCGCAACGCTTGACGCCCGTGGTAAGTGGGTGATTCCCGGGCTTCGTGACTTTCACGTGCACACGCTCTCGAACCGCGCCTTCGACGAACGCGAGCACCCCAACACGACTGGCATCGCCAAGCGCGCTCTATATGCCGGCGTGTTCGGTTTTCTCGATCTGATGCACACCGAAAAGTACGTCCTGGACCTCCGAGACCAACAGCGCGAGAACCCCAATGAGGTTCCGGGTGCCGAAATCTTCGCAGCAGGCTCGGCCTTCACGGCACCAGATGGCAGCCGGCGCCAGAACTACCGGCCCGTACGCCTGGTGACGACCCCCGACGAGGCACACGCCGCGGTGGTCGAATACGCCGTGAAGAATCCCGATGTCATCAAGGTCATCTACCAGCCGATGACCGACGAAGAGCGAGAGAAGAGTTGGCGACCGCCGCCGCCCTCGATCGACAAGCGGAGCCTCGCGGCACTTCTAGCGGCAGCCCAGGAGCATGACCTTCGCACCGTCGTGCACGTGCGTACCTGGGGGAACGTGGCCGATGCCGTCGAAGCGGGAGCGTCGGCAATCACGCATGTGCCCGATGCCGGGGTCGTCCCGGCACCGGTCCTGGCTGCGATGCGCGCGCAGGAGACCGCAGTCATACCGACGCTATCCGTGGCAGACCCGGCGCTCATCATCCAACCCGAGCTGCTGAACTCGCCCCTTGCACGAGCCGTCACCAGTGGCGAGATTCTCGACTCCTACAAGAGCCAGGACCCTGGAGGACCGCTCGCTCGGGGACTCTCCCGAGCGCAGGCAACGCGCTTCGAGACGATCCGCCAGTTTAGAGAAGCCGGAGTGCCGATCGTTGCTGGGACCGACGCCGGAAACCCGCTCACCCTGCACGGCTACTCGCTACACCGAGAGCTCGAGCTCTACGTCGAGGCAGGCCTCTCCACGTGGGAGGCGCTGGCAACCGCAACCGTCAACGCCGGACGATTCGTCGGACGCAGGTGGGGACTGTCGGTCGGCGACGAGGGATCCGTACTGGTGCTCAACAGTTCGCCGGTAGAGAGGATCACCAACACGCAGGACATCGCGGCCATCGTGCAACGCGGTGAACTCGTAGCGCGCGAAGAGCTTCTCGACCAGTAGCCGTCGCGAAGCGCCAGCCAGGCTTGCTTAGACGCCAAACGAACGGTGGGTCCCGGGCCCGGGACTCGAGCGAGCGAAGCGAGCAAGCGACTCCTGCCCAACCGGATCGCGCTCGGCATAGGCCGCAGAAACACCCCAAGCGCTAGACAAGGGTTCCAACGAAGCCTAGAATCCGCCGCGCGCGACGAAACGTCGCAGGCCGATGACACGACTGCAGGGCGGCCGCGCCGGAATACGGCCCGCGCAGCGGACCGCTTGCGCGGCAGATGTAACGTCTAGCGACCCCGTGGTAACGACGTCACCCGGACACGACGCCACAACCCCGACACTAGATCCCGCCCAACCCGATCGCGCCCCACATAGGCCGCAGAAACACCCCAAGCGCTAGACAAGGGTTCCAACGAAGCCTAGAATCCGCCGCGCGCGACGAAACGTCGCAGGCCGATGACACGACTGCAGGGCGGCCGCGCCGGAATACGGCCCGCGCAGCGGACCGCTTGCGCGGCAGATGTGACGTCTAGCGACCCCGTGGTAACGACGTCACCCGGACACGACGCCACAACCCCGACACTAGATCCCGCCCAACCCGATCGCGCCCCACAAAGGCCGCTGAAACAACCGCAAGCGCTAGACAAGGGTTCCAACGAAGCCTAGAATCCGCCGCGCGCGACGAAACGTCGCAGGCCGATGACACGACTGCAGGGCGGCCGCGCCGGAATACGGCCCGCGCAGCGGACCGCTTGCGCGGCAGATGTGACGTCTAGCGACCCCGTGGTAACGACGTCACCCGGACACGACGCCACAACCCCGACACTAGATCCCGCCCAACCCGATCGCGCCCCACAAAGGCCGCTGAAACAACCGCAAGCGCTAGACAAGGGTTCCAACGAAGCCTAGAATCCGCCGCGCGCGACGAAACGTCGCAGGCCGATGACACGACTGCAGGGCGGCCGCGCCGGAATACGGCCCGCGCAGCGGACCGCTTGCGCGGCAGATGTGACGTCTAGCGACCCCGTGGTAACGACGTCACCCGGACACGACGCCACAACCCCGACACTAGATCCCGCCCAACCCGATCGCGCCCCACAAAGGCCGCAGAAACAACCGGTTCCAACGGAGCCTAGAATACGGCCCGCGCAATCGTCACCCGGACACGACGCCACAACCCCGACACTAGATCCCGCCCAACCCGATCGCGCCCCACAAAGGCCGCTGAAACAACCGCAAGCGCTAGACAAGGGTTCCAACGGAGCCTAGAATCCGCCGCGCGCGACGAAACGTCGCAGGCCGATGACACGACTGCAGGGCGGCCGCGCCGGAATACGGCCCGCGCAGCGGACCGCTTGCGCGGCAGATGTGACGTCTAGCGACCCCGTGGTAACGACGTCACCCGGACACGACGCCACAACCCCGACACTAGATCCCGCCCAACCCGATCGCGCCCCACAAAGGCCGCAACCACGGGGTCGCTAGACAATGGTCCAGCCGCCGTCGACGGCGATTGTCTGGCCGGTGACGTAGCTCGACGCATCCGAAGCGAGAAAAAGGAGGGCACCGTTGAGCTCGTGGGGCTCGCCGGCGCGCCCCATGGGAGTGCGCTTTCGTATCCAGGTTTTGCCGGTGTCGCTGTCGAACATCTCGCTGGTCATCTCGGAACGAAACCAGCCGGGAGCGATCGAGTTCACCCGGATTCCACGCCGCGCCCATTGGGCCGCAAGCTCACGGGTCATGTTGACGACACCCGCCTTCGAGGCCGTGTAGGACGCCTGGGGAATCTGCCCAGCGCCAACGAAACCGAGAATCGAAGCGATGTTGATGATCGAGCCCGTCCGGGCGTCTTCTGCATACTGGCGCAACATCTCCTGCGCTGCCCGCCTCACGCACAAGAAGACCCCGGTGAGGTTGACGCCCACCACATGCTCGAAGGTCTCGCGGGTCTCGAGCTCAGCGGGCATTGGCGCCGAGACGCCGGCGTTGCTGACCAATACGTCGAGTCGGCCCCAGGTGTCGATGGTTTGCCGAACCATCGCATCGATCTGCTCTTCGTCGACGACGTCGCAGGCGATGGCCATGACCTCCGCGCCGCCCTCCCGCAGGCGACCGGCCAGTTGCTCGAGGCGATCCAGGCGGCGCGCTGCCACCACCACCCGAGCTCCCGCGCCGGCGAGCGTCTCGGCGAAGGCCACTCCGAGGCCCGAGGAAGCGCCCGTCACGATGGCGACGCGCTCGTCGAGCCGAAAGTTGTCCACTAGCGCTGTTCAGGAGGTGAGGGGAAGGCGAACCGCACCAGGGTCGCCCCGGTTTGGCTCTCGACAATCGAAACCTCCGCGCCACTGGCGCGCGCCGCACCAACCGAGGCCGCCAGCTCGGGAACCGTGTCGACGTCGGCACCGGCGCGCAGACCGCCGTCGACCAGCGGCAGGGGGGCCGCGATGTCGATTGCCGCACCCTCGCTACCATCCGCCGTTTCGATGTCCCCGACCTGCACGAACAAGGCGTGGTTCTCGGGAGCTGTCTCGACTGCTTGACGACAAAGGCTCATGACCGCTCGAAAGAGCGGAGCCGAGGCCCCCCAGGCCAACCGGACCTGTGGCGGGTACTGCGCGTTGATCACCACCCCGTCGGCGAACAACACTTCACGGCGTTTCTGCAACCCCTTGACGAGATACTTGAGGTCGATCACGACGCGCTCACCGACGCCCGAGGTGCTCTGCTGACTGAGCACGTCCACGACGTTGATGGCGGTGTGCGTACCCTGGACGATCGAATCGAGCATTCCGATCGCCGTTTCATCCAGACGACTGCGGTCGAGCAGCTCAGCGTTGAGCAGTACCTGGGCAAAGATGTTGTTGAGGTGATGAGCGGCGCCAGCGACCTGAAGGCCAAACGATTCGCGGTCGTCCTCGAGGTTCTGGGCTTGCGGCTGGTCGGTCATGGGGCTCCCATCCGATTTCGGCGCGGCATCTCAGTCCGATCCAACTCCAGGAGAACAACCCGAAATGGTTGATTTCCCAGGCGAGGTAGACACCCACCGTGTGCGCCGATCAAAGATTCAGTGGACTTCGAACATATTACAAAAACTCCCTCTTCAACACTTTTTGGGCCACTGTCCCAGGCAGAGGGACCCTCAGGGCTTCCGCGGTGACCGTAGGCGAACGACGCGCGCACCCCGGCCACCGAGCCGCTTCGGCGCTTCGACGTGCTCGGCAACGAGGCCATGTCGGTCGAGAATCGCCTCCACACTCCGCGCCAAGACGGCAGTGCCCTTGCCGTGTACCACCAACAGGTCCCGGAGGTCGTCGCTCTTCGCGCTCTCGAGAAAGCGCAGGAGGGCGTCTCGCGCTTCTTGGCGGGTTTTCCCATGCAGATCGATCGTGGCGGCGACTGTGAAATCGCGGCGGCGAATGTGCTTATCGAGTCTTGGACCCCCGCGCTCGCCCGCTTCCCTTCGGCCGCCACGCCGCGCGCCTGGCGGCTCGCCGCCCTCGAACTTCTGCTTGCGGGCGGCCGATCTGGAAGCACCGAGGGACTCGACGCCCGCTCGAAAAACTCGCGCTCGCTCAACTCCTCGGGTTCATCTGAACCTGCTGCGCTCAAGAGCGCCCGCCTGGCCCGCCAGGGATCATCTCAGGGCTCGCGAACCTTGATCACCGCGAACGTGACGTCGTCGGAGGGAGAATCCTCCGCCGAGAATCGCTCGACCTCGGCAGCCAGCTCTTCAATCGTTGCCTGCGGTGACGACGCGTGTGTCCCGCGCAGTAGGTCGTAGATCTTCTGGTAGCCGTAGACCTCACCGTCGGGACTGCGTAGCTCGGGGAAGCCGTCGCTCATCACCAGGAGACAGTCGCCAGGAGCGACTGTCAGCTCGCGCTGCTGGTAGACGGAATCTCGCATCGCCCCCAGGGGCATGCCGGGCAAGACGATCTCTTCGAGATCGTCGGCCGTGCCGCGATGGATGACGACCGGTGGCATTCCCGCCGAGGCGATCACCACCGGGCGCGACCCGTCGGGCGCTGGCGCTTTGATGTGCACCATCACCAGGCTCATGGACATTCTTCTAAGGCCCATCGAATGAATCGTGCGCGAAGCGCGGGCAAGAAACTCGGCCAGGCTACGACCGCGGCCCGCGGGTGCCGAGCGCGCCGCGAAGAGACTCTTGACTGCGGTCACCATGGTGCCCGCCATCGCACCATGGCCGGTGGCGTCGCCAACCACCACCAGGAGTTCATCCGCCTTGTCGGATTGGCGAAAGTCGTAGTAGTCACCGCCGACCTCGGCGGCCGTGCGCATGAAGAAGGCGACGTCGAGTCCGGCGATGGTCGGCAGCCGATCAGGCAACAGCGACAGCTGAAACTGGCGCGCGGCTTCGAGCTCGGCACTCTTTCGCTGATTGTCCTTCTCGAGCAGACGCTGCTGCAGCTGCTGCTCGACGATCTGATCCTGATTCGCCTGCAGCTCATCCGCCATGCGGTTGAAGGTCAGGGCGAGGGTCGCGACTTCGTCACGGCCCTTGATGCCGTCCGCGCGGGCATCGAGATCGCCGCCGCCGAGGCGCTCGGCGGAGGCAGTGAGTACGTTCAAGCGCCGCGACAGCCGGCCCGAGAGCGGCAACATGCCCAAGAGCGCCAAACCGATTCCACCCATGCCGACGAAAAAGTTCTTGATCGCCGCACTCTGGATCGCGGCCAGCGGTGCGCCGACCGGACGCGCAACTCCAAAGAGCAAGTCGGACTCGGGGTCCTTGCGGGTTGCGATCAGCCAATCACCGACCACCGAAACCTGGCGATCGTCACCGCTGACCTGGCAAGCCTCGAAGAACTCAGACAGATCGCTGAGCTCCGGCGCCAGCGCCGGATCGGGCGTCAAGATGCGGCCGTCAGGATCGACTGCGAAAGGTACGTCACCGACCTTCATCCGGGTTTTCTGAAGAACCTCCCGCAAGAAGGCCTCTGGCCGAACGGCCGCACGCACCCTGCCCACCGGCATGCCGTTCTCCATCACCCGTGATTCGAAGGACTCACCGAGCAAGTGGAGGATCTGGGCGCGTTCGGCGGCCAGCTCGCTGAGTTGCTCAGTGAGCACCTCGGTCTCGAGGGCGTGGTCGATGGCAGAGTGGCTGTCGAGGTCCAACTCGCCCGAAGAAACCTGAGCCTTGATGCGATGGACCTCGGCCAGGCGCCCGGCGACGCGGTTGATGCGCTCATCGACCCGGCGTGACTCGTGCTCGAGAATCGCTTGCGGTGCCTCCTCACCCTCGGCCGGCACGCCGGGCGGCAGCGGCGCCTCGGGCGCCTCGAGCTCGATGAACAGGCGGTCGCCGTCGCTAGCCCGCGATTCGTCAGGCAGCCACTCGACGCCGGCCAGGATTTCGGCCTGATCGCCCAACTGCGCTTCGATCTCACGCAGCAAAGCGAGTCGCTCCCCCGGACCGAGTTCAGAAGTCGCCAGCTCGGCGATCGGTAGACTTCTCAGCGAGTTGACGCGGCGCCTGAGGGCGCCCCGCATGGACCCCATGCGGCTGGCGATGTCGTCGGTGAGCTCGCGCGCTTCCGCCTCCACCGCAGTCTGGAATGCCGCGGTCGAGGACTGGTAAGAATAGACGACGATACCCGCCAGCGGTAATACCGAAAGCAGCAAGAAGCTGAGGATGAGCTGCGTGCGAATCTTCATGGGTGGGTCGCCAGGGGAGTCGGGCCGGGCAATGGCAGGGTCGGACCAGAGGCCGAACAAGCGGAACCCTAGCGGAACCGACCTCGAGTAGGCGGGTGGGTGCCTGGCACGGCCTCTTGACTCTCTAACGCTCTAGCGGGCTGAGAGTTTCCCGGGCATCACTGGCGATGGCGAGCCAATCGACCAGGCTGCCTGGGGCAACCACCTCGACTCCGGCATGCGGCGAGCGCAACAACCGCGGATCGGTGGTGGCCAGGAAGCGCGCTCCGGAAACCGCCGCAGCAAGGAAGTACTCGTCATCAATTGTCGAGCCAGAAGAGGCCGAGCCTGGGAGCGGCACACCGGTTGGGTCTACCAACACCGCGACTCCCGCCAAGGCGGCGATCAACTCGCCTGGATCACCGTCGAGATGGCGCCGGATCGTGCGCTGCCGAAGGGTGTTTTCGATCTCCTCGAGAATCGCCGGGGTGAGCACCGCGGCGAGCAGCTCACCGCGAAGGCAGGCGCGCAGCAAGAGACCGCTGGGACCATCTGGCCGTAGGAGTCCACTGACCACGACGGCCGGGTCGAGAACGACGCTTTCAACCTGCACGGCGCCCAGACCTCTTTGCACCGTCTAGGCGACAGGGCAAAGCGCTACGCGTCACGAGCGCCCTTGGCGGCTTTTCTTCTTCGCCTTTTGCGCAACCTGATCGACCTGTTCGAGCGCCAGCTTGCGCGCTTGTCGGTCGAGCGCTTCCAAGAGCCTCAGTTCGGACGCCTTCTCCATACGCGCCAGGCGCTCGACTGAGACGATCGCCGCTAACGGCTTGCCGCGCCGTTCGATCACGTACTCGTCACCGTGTTCTGAAACGCGGTCGAGCAGGTCCCCGAGTTGGGATCTGACGTCGGCTGTCTTGACGGTCTTCTTCATGAATCGTTCTTGCCACAGAGCGTTGATCAGCAAGGAATCGAAACACCGCGAAACGAGCACTTCGGATTCGCGATCAAGCCGCGAACCAGTAGGTTTTCCAGGCATTTAGAGCCACGCGGAATCGAACTGGTGGACTCACGATTATAGCCCGACCCCGCCCGATTCAGGGCTTCGGCGAAGCTCGAGTCGGCGGCTCTCGAGAGGCGGGACGAACGATCCAGGAGGGGCAGCGGTTTGCGGCTGCCGGCACCGCCCCGCGTCACCGGAAATCCTCCTCGCGCGACGCCGCCGTCGGCGGTGAACCGACTCGAAATACTAGTTTTCAGCCAGGGCCATCTTCTGTCGAAGACCCCCCACGCGGCCCGCCTCCGCCGTCTTTGCGATGGCCAACGAGGTAGGTCACCACCCCGTGTAGGGCGCGCACTTCGCGCTCGCTCAGGACGGCACGCTGGAAGACGTTTCGAATGTTGCGCACCATGACCGGACGCTTCTCCGGCACGCGAAGAAAGCCACTCGCGTCGAGCTCCTGCTCGAGGTGCTCGAAGAAGTTCGCCATCTCTGCCGCCGTGGCGGGCTGTTCGCCGTCACCAAACCGCGCCAACGCTTCACGAGCGGTGCGCGCACCCTCATCGACGACGCCGATCCGGTGCCACTCCCAGGTCACGAGCAGAACCGCCTGCGCCAGATTGAGCGACATGAACTCAGGATTGAGTGGTACGTGCAGAATCTTGTGCGCCATGGTGACTTCATCGTTGTCGAGCCCCGTACGTTCGGGCCCAAAGAGCACGCCGCTGGTTGTGCCGTTCTGCGCCATGGCGCGCATTTCGCGCGCGGCCTCCATCGGAGTCACCGCCAGCTTCGACATGTCGCGACCACGGGCAGTGGTGGCGTAGAGGTGTCCGAGGTCGGCGACCGCCGCGGCCGTCGTTTCGAAGACCTCTGCCTGGTCGACGACGGGGACTGCAGTGCGAGCCATGGCGCGCGCCTTCTCATTGGGCCAGCCGTCTCGCGGCGCAACGATACGCAGCCGGTCGAAGCCGCAATTCCACATCGCGCGCGCTGCCGCGCCGATGTTTTCGCCCATCTGCGGCCTCACCAGCACGATGACCGGCACAGGGTCCTTCTCACTCTTCGATTCCAGGGGCTGCTCGCTCTCCATAGCTTGAGAGTCTACGGCTCACGCGAGCAGGGGCAAGAGCCTCGCCAGCGGGCTTCGTGGCAGGATGCACCCAGCCAGCTCCCGGCTCGCAAACGTTCATGTCCCAGGCGCCAACAACCGATCCCCAACCAAGAACGCCCGCCCTGGCGGCGCGTCTTGCCCAGCTCAGCGACAGTGACGGGCCTGACGCCTACCTCGACCACTTCCTCGACTGGGTGATCGAACTGGGCTTCGACCTCTTTCCTGCCCAGGAAGAGGCCCTGCTCGAGCTGATGGCCGACCGCCATGTGATTCTCAACACCCCCACCGGGTCGGGAAAATCACTGGTGGCAGCCGGGCAACACTGGAAGACACTTGCCGAGGGCGGAACCAGCTTCTACACCGCTCCGATCAAGGCATTGGTGAGCGAGAAGTTCTTCGCGCTCTGCGACACCTTCGGCGCCGACAAAGTCGGCATGTTGACTGGCGACGCCTCGATCAACGCCGATGCGCCGATCCTCTGCTGCACCGCCGAGGTGCTCTCGAACATGGCGCTCCGTCACGGAGGAGACCTGCGTGCCGACTCGGTGGTGATGGACGAGTTCCACTACTACGGCGACCGCGACCGCGGCGTCGCCTGGCAGATACCGCTCATCACCCTCTCCCGCACCCAGTTTCTGCTCATGTCGGCAACGCTGGGCAATCCCGCCCCGATCGCCGAGCGCCTGGACCATGACACGACGCGCACCACCGCCACCGTCAAGAGCGCGGAGCGGCCGGTACCGCTCGAGTTCGAGTACCTCGAAACCCCAATCCACGAAACCGTCGAGACCCTGCACGACAAAGGCCGCGCACCGATCTATATCGTCAGCTTCACGCAGCGCGAATGCGCCGAACTCGCGGGCGCACTCACCAGCCTCCAGATCACCACCCGCGAAGAGCGCATGGCGATTCGCGAAGCGATTGGTGACTTTCGTTTCGACACCGCCTACGGCAAGGAGATGAAACGCTATCTCTCCTTTGGCCTCGGAATCCATCACGCCGGGCTGCTGCCGAAGTATCGCCTGTTGGTCGAGCGGCTGGCGCAGCAGGGACTGCTCAAAGCCGTGTGCGGCACCGACACCCTGGGGGTCGGCGTCAACATTCCGCTGCGCACGGTGGTCTTTCAGAAGCTGTGCAAATACGACGGCGAGAAGGTCGGCATTCTGGCGGTGCGCGACTTTCAGCAGATCAGCGGCCGCGCGGGTCGCAAGGGATTCGACGATCAGGGCTGGGTGGTGTGTCAGGCGCCGGAGCATGAGATCGAGAACAAGCGGCTGGCGATGAAGGTCGCCGGTGATCCGAAGAAGGCCAAGAAGCTCCGAAAGAAGAAGCCACCGACGCGCGGCTACGTTCACTGGGACCAGGCCACCTTCGAGCGCCTGGTGAGTGGAAACCCGGAGACCCTGGAGTCGCGCTTTCATCTCTCGCACGGGATGATTCTCGATCTCATTCAACGAGACGCCGATCGCGATGACCCCAACGCTTCGAACTTCGCAGCGATCCGAAAGCTACTCGCCGACTGCCACGAGCCGCCCGAGAAGAAAGCTGAGCTCCTCTCGGAGGCCGCTCTCAGGGTGCGATCACTGGGTCGTGCCGGCATTCTGCGGATGACCCGCGATACCCAGAACAACTATCTCTGGGTCACCGTAGACCCCGACCTGCAGATCGATTTCTCGCTCCATCGGGGCCTGTCGCTGTTTCTGGTGGAGCTGGTCGAACGGCTCGACCCGGAGGCTCCTGACTACGGCTTGCGGCTCCTGAGCTTCACCGAGGCCATCCTCGAAGATCCGCGGGTGGTGCTCTATCGCCAGATCGACAAACAAAAAGACGAGCTGGTCGCCCGCATGAAGGCCGAAGGCATCGACTACGACGAGCGCATGGCGAAACTCGAGGAAGTCACCCACCCCAAGCCCGAAGCCGAGTTCCTCTACGGCGCCTACAGCGCCTTTCGCAACATCCACCCGTGGCTCGGCGAAGACAACGTGCGCCCGAAGTCGATCGGTCGCGAGATGTTCGAGGGCTACATGTCGTTCGAAGACTTCATCCGCCACTACGGCCTGCAGCGCTCCGAAGGCGTCGTCCTGCGCTACTTGAGCCAGCTGTACAAGGCGCTGACCCAGAACATCCCCGACGAACTCAAGACCGAAGAGGTCTACGACGTTCTCGGCTTCTTCCGCGCCATGCTCACCCGCGTCGACACCAGCCTGCTCGAAGAGTGGGAGAACATGCTCGATCCCGAGCGTGGCCTGAGCAAACGCGCCGGCACCGAAGCCGGCGAGCAGGAGATCGAGCACTACGAGCTCCTGCATGACCCACGTGCCCTGCGCGCCCGCATCCGCGCCGAGGTGCACCAGCTGGTGCGGGCCCTCGCGGCGCGGGACTGGGAGGAAGCCGAGCGCCTGGTACGGCCCGCCGATCCCGAGCGCCCCGACGAAAGAGGCTCGCTCGGCAGACAGGCCATCGAAGAAGCAATCGCCCCCTACTTCGAGAGCTACGACCACATCGACTTCACGCCCCGGGCGCGCGAAGCCAAGTGGACCCGGGTGGAAGAACCGGAACCTCGCTTCTACCGGGTCACCCAGGTTCTGGTTGATCCCGAAGACGACAACTTCTGGTATCTCGAAGGCATCGTCGACCTGCGCGACCGCCAGCGCATCGACCCCGACCAGCCCTTGTTCATGCTGACCGGCATTCGCTCGTAGCTCCCGAGGGGAGTGGAGAGCCAACAAAGACGGGGGATTGACGACGAATTGAGGGTCGCCTGTTGATTCGCTTGTAACAAACCTGGTTCCTTGCGGAAGGAGTGAAGGACAGACGTTCTACCGGCCCGACGCCGCAATGGCAGGGGCCGCAACCTGACCTTCGAAAGGAACCCTCATGAACATTTCAGCAATCACCCGTCCTTCCACAATCACCAAGACGATCTTGCTCGCCTCCGCCGTCCTTCTGTTCGGTGCCGCCATCCTGACGGCAGAGGACGACGCCAGCTCCGCCGCAATCACCTTCGAGGAACTGCGTGCCGAAACCAGCCTCGAGACTCGGAACGCTGACCTCGACTCCATGACGTCGACCGTAAAGTTGGAGCCCGGCACGACTGCGCCTTGCATTCCGCGAAAGGGGTTCTTCTGCGCATGGGATCGGCGATTCGAAGTCCAGATGATCTGGGCCGACCCGCGGGACCGGACATTCAAGCACATGGACTGGCTGGAATACTCCGACGTTGCTGTACTGGCCAACTATGGCAACGCAGCGAACGTTGAGGTCATGGTCAAAGTCCTCCCGGCTTGCAACCTGAACAACCATTTCTGGGTCTTTGCCGGCGGCGTGACGGACCGCTACGTGGCCATCATCATCCGCGACACCTGGACCGGGCGCCGAGTGGGCTACGAGAACCTGGCGGGCAATGCCTTCAGGACGGTCAACGATACGACCGCGATTCGCTGCAACTAGCGTTCGGAGCACCACAAAAGAAGATGAAGCCCGGCCGAGGAATCGGCCGGGCTTTCTTGCGTTAACAGGGTCCTGATGAAACATCTCAGCCCTATGAACGTCCCATGAGTACAGCCACGACGATTCGTTCTCTACCGCGGAGCCCCCGATGCCCAGAATCCCTGGCGGTCTCGCCATGCGTCGTCTCCTACGCACGCGCTCCTTCAGCACCACAGCGATCATCACCCTCGCCCTTGGTATCGCGGCGAACGTCGCGGTCTTCTCGGTCGTGCGCACCGTGCTGCTCGAGCCGCTCCCCTACGCCGAGCCCGAGAATCTGGTGGCGATCCTCTACAGCGCCCCGGGAATCGGCATGGACGAGGTCCCTCAGGCAGCGGCCCTGCACCTGACCTACCTCGATCAGTCCGAGGCGTTCGAAACGGTGGCGATGTGGGACAGCTGGCGCGCCGCGGCGACCGGCAACGGCCCGCCCGAGGAGATTCCGGTGCACGATGTGACCATCGAACTGCTGCCGCTCCTGGGCGTCGATCCCGTTCTCGGTCGGGGGTTCGCTACCGAAGACGCCCGGCCCAACGCTCCGCGCACCGCGATGCTCACCCACGAGTACTGGCAGCGTCGCTACAGCGGCGACCCATCGATTCTTGGCCAGGGGATCACCCTCCAGGGTCTCGATCGCACCATCATTGGGGTCCTTCCACCCGGCTTTCGCCTGCTCGATCGCGAGAGCGCTGTCCTCATGCCACTCCAGCTGGCGCGCGACGAGCTCTTCGTTGGCATGTTCAACTACGCCGGTGTCGGCCGTCTAAAAGACGGTGTCACGCTCGAGCAGGCGAGCGCCGACCTCAACCGCCTGCTACCCATCGCGGTCGACAACTTTCCCGGCGGCCTGACCAGGCAGGTCCTTTCCGAAGCCCAGTTGGCTGCGAACCTGCACCCGCTCCACGAGCGGTTGGTCGGCGACGTCTCGCAGTTCTTGTGGATCTTGTTCGCTGCGGTCGGCGTCGTCATGCTGATTGCTTGTGCCAACGTCGCCAACCTGTTTCTGGTGCGTTCAGAGGCGCGGCACCAGGAGCTAGCAGTTCGTTCCGCTCTCGGCGCCAGCCGTCCGGCCATTCTCGGTGAGCTCTTGAGCGAAAGCCTGTGGCTGGGTCTGTTCGCCGGCTTCGTCGGCATTCCTCTGGGATGGGCCCTGGTTCGGCTGCTGCGCTTCCTGGCTCCCGAGCCGCTTCCGAGAGTCGAACAGGTCGCGATCACACCGAGCGTCGTGGTGTTCGGCCTGGCCGTTTCGGTTCTGGCCGGGCTCATGTTTGGGCTCCTGCCTGCACTTCGTCAGGCGATCGCCCTCAGCCGCGGGCTCGTTCGCTCCCTCAAAGAGGGTGGCCGCGGCGACACCGGCGGCCGTAGTCCGGCGCGCGCCCTTCTGGTCATCGCCCAGATCGCCCTCGGTCTTGTGCTGTTGGTTGGCGGCGGTCTTCTCCTGCGCAGCTTCGACGCCATGAAGAGCGTCGACCCGGGCTTTTCTGAGCCGCGCTCGGTGATGACCTTCAGGGTCGGCATTCCCGGCGCATCGCTCGAGCAAGAGATCGATGCGCTCGCCATCCAGCGACAGATCCTGGACAACCTCAGAGCCATTCCGGGAGTTTCTTCGGTGGGTGCGACAACGGCGCTTCCGATGTCTGGCCGTCAGTCGGCCGATGCCACCAACATCGAAGATTTCCCAGTCGAGGAGGGCTCGTTTCCTCCCGTCGAACGTTTCAAGTTCGTCACCCCCGGCCTCTTCGAGACCCTTGGGCAATCTCTCCTGGCAGGCCGAACGCTGGCGTGGACCGACCTGCTCGAGCGCCGGCCGGTGGTCGTCGTCGACGAAGCGTTCGCTCGTAAGTATTGGGGTGAGCCGACGGCGGCTCTCGGCAAACGAGTCGCGCCGGCAGTGGTGTCTTCCAATGCCCTGCACTGGCGGGAGATCGTCGGCGTTGTCAAAACGGTGCACGACAACGGACCGGCACAGCCCGCCGAATCGACCCTCTACTTCCCCACCGTGATGAACGACTTCTGGGGCAATGAACTCTTCGTGCAACGCTCGCTGAGCTTTGCGCTGCGTACCGAGAGAACCTCTGACCCGAGCCTTCTGACCCAGATTCAGCAGGCGGTCTGGTCACAGCGGCCCGATCTGGCAATCGCCCAGGTCGAAACCATGGACGAGATCTACCAACGATCGATGTCGCAAGCATCGTTTGCGATGCTGATGCTGCTACTTGCCGCCGGAGCCGCGCTCCTCATTGGTTCGGTGGGCATCTACGGTGTCGTCGCCTACATCGTCGCGCAGAGAACGCGCGAGTTCGGCGTGCGCATGGCGCTCGGCGCGACAGCGGCCCAGATCACTAGCGCGGTCCTGCGCTACGGGATGGTCATGGCGAGCATTGGCGTGGCGGTGGGGCTCATCGCTGCCGCCCTCTTGTCGGGAACCATGGCGCGGTTGCTCTTCGGCGTCGAGCCACGTGATCCACTGACGTTTGGGGTCGTTGCCCTGGTGCTTGCTGCAATCACTCTCCTGGCCAGCGCTCTGGCCAGCCGGCGCGCCGCCCAGGTCGACCCAGTCACCGCGCTGCGCGCTGACTGACCGGTAGCAGCGGGGAGGAGAACCGCAGCTCACGGCGAGCGTCTCGAGTAGGGCCGAGTATCGCGGGCTTACTCGAGATCTTCGACGATAGGCTTGAGTCTGGCGACACGACGGCATCGTGAGCCGGTTTCTCCCTGGTCTTGGGACGACTCGAGGGGTGTGCAGTAGTAGCTGGAGAAGTACGAGTGAATGAGTCCTCGCTCGAGAAGGAACGTCTCGAGATCGAGTGCGTCTTGAATGAGCTTGTGCACCCGCGAATCCTCGTGGCTGTGCTTCTTGAGACTGGCCACGAGCGGCACAACTACGTTTCCACCGTGGGGCCAGTACCGATCAACCGAGAACCAGCGCTCCAAGAGCGTTTCGATCTCTGACGAACGAATCATCTCGGTCGGGTCTTCGATCGCCAGCGGCGGCAGGACGCGCGGGACACGGTAGTACTCCTTCGGTGCCCGATCGTAGAGCTGTTGAGCCCAGCCGAGGTCCGCCTTTGTCCACTCTTCTCTCGAGGGCCCGACGTACTCAAAAGCGTAGAGGAATCCGTCGGGCCTGAGCGCGCGTCGGGCTAGTTCCAGAAAGGACTCGAGCTCACCGAGGTGGTGTAAGACGCCATGACAGAGGATGCCATCCAGCGGCGGATCTTCTCGGCGCACGCGGTCCTCGAGGTACGACACTGCATCGATCTCTTCGTAGGTAATCGTATTGTGACCGGCTGCCGCGGCCCGGTATCGAGCCTTTTCGAGGCATGCGGCACTCACGTCGATACCGTGAATCTCGCACGCGGGAAGCCGCTGGGCCGTCTTGCGCTCGAGGTCTCCAGCGCCACAGCCGACCGAGAGCACCCGCAAAGGTGGCTCGCGCCACTCCTCCAGTAGGTCGTAGAAGATGTCGATGTAGTCGGAGCAGGAACCCGGCAGCATCCGCGCGTTGAAGGTTGCACGCACAATGGGGATCTCTAGCCAGTAGTTCGGCTCATCAGAAGAGGGAGAGCCTGTCGACCAGCGATCCCAGTAGGCACCGCTTCGAGCTGCCTGGGCGGCCGCCTCAGACCTTCGGCGACGCCACCTCCATGTTCGAAGTCGCTCTCTCATACCTTCTTGACCCGTGGGCGCCTCGCCCACCTTCGCACAAGTGCTCCCTGCACCGGAACAACCAAGTGTAGTGAATCGCTCCGGTTTTCTCGGAGGCCGCAAACCTTGGAAGGGCGGAATCTTACTCCCGACCCTGCACGGCATCGCCGCGCGATATGTGTCCCCACCGATGCGAGCGGTTGGTGTCTCGCGTCAACCAGATTGGCCGGTGGCACGACAACCTGTCTGGCCGGTCGTCGCGGCTTGCCAATGCTGGCGTAGCGGTCGAGAGATACCGATCCTCAGATGGTCGGTGCTGGTGAACCCCCATCAGTATCGCTCAACGAACCCAGCTGCGCCTCTCGAGCGATCGAAGTCCGACCGAGTACGCGCCTCACGCCCTTAGGGCCCCCAACCAACAGAAACTTCCACTCAAGCCCAGGAATCCGCGGCGCGCGACCAGCGATCGAAGTCCGAGGACGCCAAAGCAGGGCGAGCGCCTCCGAAAACGGCACCCACCGCGGACCGCTTGCGCCGCAAGAGTGACACTAGAGCGGCGCGTGGTAACGACAAACCGGCGCCAAAAGGTCGAACCTCCATCAGTATCGCTCTCCAAACCACCTGCACCCACAAAAGGCCGTAAACCACGCGCCGCTCTAGTACGCTTCTGCCCTCCATGCGTATGCTGACTTCCCTGGCCTGGGACCACTCGAGCGAGCGGTCACCACGCGGCATCAGGACCGCCCGATGAGGTTTGCCGATCTGGTTGCGACCTCTGAGGAGGTGGCGGCGCGTGGCGCTCGTCTGGCCAAGGTCCAAGCCCTCACCGAGCTGCTCAATAGCCTTCCTGACAGCGGGCTCGAACTCAAAGGCATCGAGGCTGTGGTGACGATGCTCGCTGGCGAGCTACCGTTCGGCAAGATCGGCGTTGGCTGGAAGACGGCTCAGAAGGCCCTGCCAGAAGCCGCGGCGCAACAGGCGAGCTTGACCTTGGACGAGGTGCTCGAGGCCTTCCAGGCAATCGCCGCCACCTCGGGTAGAGGCTCGCAGGCGAAGCGGCTTGAGCTTTTGGTCGAGCTGTTTGAGCGCGCCACGAAAGCCGAGCAGAGCTTCTTGGCTCGGCTCTTGATTGGGGAGCTCCGCCAGGGCGCCCTTGATGGCGTGATGCTGGAGGCCTTGGCCGGAACATCGGGCGTTGCGCTGGCCGATCTGCGTCGAGCCGCGATGCTGGCAGGCGATACCGCAACCGTTGCCCGCGCCCTCCTGGTGCGCGGCGCTTCGGCGCTTGCTGAGTTTCGCCTACAGATCTTTCGCCCGGTACGACCCATGCTCGCCCAGCCCGCCGAAGAGGTCGCCGACGCCCTCTCCCGGCTCGGCCAGAAGCCCGTCGCCGTCGAGCTGAAAGTCGACGGTGCGAGGGTTCAGATACATCGCAAGGGCTCTGAGGTGCGCATCTACTCGCGCGCTCTACGTGAAGTCACCGAGGCGCTACCCGAGGTAGAAGCAAGCGCGCTCGCGCTGCCGGCCGAGGAGCTGATTCTCGATGGCGAAGCCTATGCGGTGACGCCCAACGGACATGTGCAGCCGTTTCAGACCACCATGCGGCGCTTCGGCCGTAAGCAGGACGCCTCGGAAGTGCGTGCCCGCCTACCGGTCGAGGTTCTGTTCTTCGATGGCCTGATGATCGACGGCGAGGAGCTGATCGATCAACCGGCGCGCGCTCGCTTCGCCCGACTCGAGGCCCTCCTACCTCGTGAGCTCCGCATGCCGCGTCTTCTCGATGCGGGCGAGCAAGCGGCGGCCGACTTTCTGCACCAGGCAACCGCCGACGGTCACGAAGGGATCATGATCAAGGACCTCTCATCGACCTATCAGGCCGGCGCGCGCGGGACCTCCTGGATCAAGGTCAAACCCGTCCACACGCTCGACCTCGTCGTCCTGGCGGCCGAATGGGGCAGCGGACGGCGACGCGGCAAGCTGTCGAACCTCCACCTCGGCGCCCGCGACACCGAGAGAGAAGGCTTCGCCATGCTCGGCAAGACCTTCAAGGGTCTTACGGATGCGCTGCTCGCCTGGCAGACCGAGCGCCTGCTGGTTCTCGAGACCCATCGCGAGGGGCACGTGGTTTTCGTTCGCCCCGAGCTGGTGGTCGAGATTGCCTTCAACGACGTGCAGAGAAGCCCCACCTACCCTTCGGGATTGGCACTGCGCTTCGCACGCGTCAAGCGCTACCGCGAGGACAAACGCGCTGCCGACGCCGATACTCTGGCGCGCGTGCGCGAGATCCACCACGCTGGCCTTCCCACCACGGCTGCTTCGGCTAGCGGCCAGAAGACCAACGCATGAGACTGTCGACCACCGACCAGGGACCGATGGGACTGGTTCGGCGCTATGTGCGCCGTTCGTTGACCGTGCCGGGCTGGATTCTCGCCTTCCTCGCCTGCCTGGTCCTGGCGCCGTTCGTGCTGCCTATCCTGGCGATCATCGACATCGCGAGGAAGAGTGACTTCGTTCTCGTCCGCATGGCCACCTGGGGTATCTGCTACTTCGCCTTCGAGGTCTATGCGCTCATCGTGGCGCTCCTTCAGTGGCTCGGGTCGGGCTTCGGGTTGAACCAGAGACTGCTCGGCAACTGGAGTTTCGCGATACAGCTCTCGTGGATCAACGCACTGGCGGCGATCGCATTTCGCCTGTTCGGAGTCAGGATCTCGGTCGAGGGCCTCGAGCGGGTCGAAGCCCTCGCCGGGCGACCGATTCTTCTGCTTCTTCGCCACGCCTCGATGGCTGATGTCGCCCTGGCGATCATGACCCTGCAACGACCGACGCGCTATCGCCTGCGCTATGTGCTCAAAGAGGAGCTGCTCTGGGACCCGTCGATGGACATCGTCGGCAACCGGCTACTCAACTGGTTCGTCCGAAGAAAAGGCAAGAACCGCGACCAGGAGATCGAGCGAGTGGCCGATCTCGCGAACGGCCTGGGGCCCTACGAGGGCGTTCTCCTCTACCCGGAAGGCACACGATTCACTCCCACCAGGCAAGCGCGCGCCCTCGCCAGCATCGAAAAACACGGCAACCTCGAAAGACTCGAGCGTGCAAGACAGTACGTTCACGTTCTGCCACCCCGCCCCGGCGGCACGATCTCGGTCATCGAGAGAATCCGGGAGCAGGGAACCCCGGCGACCGTCGTCATCGGCGCGCACACCGGTTTTGAAGGGGCGGCGCGCCTCAAGGAGATTCTCGGCGGTGATTTGCACTACCGAGACGTCTTGTTGCGCTACTGGACGGTTCCCCTCGAAGATCTTCCCGAGTCGACCGAGGGGCTCGAGCACTGGCTGTTCGACCAGTGGAGCGAAGTCGACCGGTTTGTCGACCAGCACGAGCCCGCGACCCGTGTGCGCGCGCAGCGACGCCGCAGTCGCTAGTCGCCATTCTAGAGGTCGACACAGGTCATGAGTAGCGCCCTACTGGGAACCGCCCTCGCCACCGCCGTCGCCATGGTCAGCCTCTGGGCCTTTACCGTCTGGCGTCGCGACGCCAGTCTCGTTGACCGCTACTGGGGGGCCGGGTTCGTGGTGATCGCGGCCGCGGCCTACCTGTTGGCTTCGGGCTATCCCACGCGCAAGCTGTTCGTGCTCTCCATGGTGGCACTCTGGGGCCTCCGGCTTGCGGCCTATCTTTCGTATCGCAACTGGGGCGGCGGCGAAGACCCGCGCTACCGGAAGATGCGGGCCAACTGGGGGACCCGTTTCTGGTGGGTCTCGCTGTTTACGGTCTTCCTGCTGCAGGGAGTCCTGATGTGGATCGTGTCGCTCCCCGTGCAGGTGGCGATGTCGCAGCCGCGGCCCTCGATGCTCACCTGGATCGACGCGCTGGGCGTCGTGGTCTTCTCGATCGGCCTCTTTTTCGAAGTGGTCGGCGACTGGCAACTGCACCGATTCATCAGCAACCGCGAGAGCCCGAATGAGCTGCTCGACACCGGGCTATGGCGCTACACGCGACACCCCAACTACTTCGGCGATGCGACCGTGTGGTGGGGTCTCTGGCTCGTGAGTGCTCAGACCATGGCCGGTCTGGCGACCATCTTCGCGCCACTCCTGATGACGTTCCTGCTCCTGCGAGTCTCAGGGGTCGCCATGACCGAGAAGCGGCTCGTGAACAACAAACGCGGCTACGAGGCTTACCGAGAGAGAACCAGCGCCTTCCTTCCACTTCCTCCCAAGCCACTCCCCAGAGATCACGTGCGCGATCGGAGGTGAGGTGAGGTGAGGTGAGGCGAAGCAAGAAACACGTTTCCTCAGACCGTTGCTAGACTCGGTGCCACGAAACGCGAGCTACGCTTGGTCCCTGCCGAGGTCCTCGCGACGCCCACCGCAGGTCTCCAATGCAATGAAGGAAGATGCCCAGAAACGAATGCTGCGCGAGTCGCTCCGACGGCTCATCGACGAGGAGATCAATCCGCACGTCGATGCCTGGGAGGCCGAAGGCATGTTCCCCGCCCACGAGGTGTTCGGCAAGCTCGGCGAGGCCGGCTATCTGGGGCTCCAGAAGCCCGAGGAGTACGGCGGCCTCGGCCTTTCCTACGACTACGCCGTGATGATGGCCGAGCAGCTCGGCTGGATCGATTGCGGTGGCATCCCGATGGCGATCGGCGTACAAACCGACATGGCAACCCCGGCCCTCGCCCGCTTCGGCTCTGACGCTCTGCGTGAGCAGTACCTGCGCCCGGTAATCGAGGGCACGCAGGTAGCGTGCATTGGGGTCAGTGAGCCGCACGCCGGTTCAGACGTCGCCAACATCAAAACCACTGCAAAACGCGACGGCGACGACTACGTCATCAGCGGCACCAAGATGTGGATCACCAACGGCATGCAGGCCGACTGGATGTGCTGCCTTGCCAGCACCGGTGGTGACGACAAGCATCGCGACAAGTCACTCATCATCGTGCCCCTCGACGCCAAGGGCGTCGAACGGGCCCGCAAGCTCGACAAGCTGGGCATGCGCTCCTCCGACACCGCCCAGATTTTTCTCGACGGCGTCCGCGTGCCGCAAACCAATCGCATTGGCGAGGAGGGCATGGGCTTCTCCTACCAGATGCAGCAGTTTCAGGAGGAACGCCTCTGGGCTGCTGCTCAGGTGCTGATACGCCTCGAGCGCACGCTTCGCGAAACCGCCGACTACACCGAGGGGCGGGAAGCGTTCGGGAAACCGCTCCTGGCCAACCAGGTCATTCACTTCCGTCTCGCAGAGCTGCAAACCGAAATCGAGGCCCTAAGAGCGCTGGTCTATCGCGCCACCGATCAACTCGTCGCCGGCGAAGAGGTGACCTATCTGGCCTCGATGGCGAAACTCAAGGCCGGTCGTCTCGCGCGTGAAGTCGTCGACAGCTGCCTGCAGTACTGGGGCGGTCAGGGATACATGTGGGAGTCGCGCATCGCGCGCGAGTTCCGCGACATGCGCCTGTGGTCGATTGGCGGCGGTGCCGACGAAATCATGCTGCGCATCATCGCCAAATACATGTCCCTGGTCTAGGCCACTCGTTTACCCGGCAGCCCGTCTGAATGTCCGCGTCTTCCAAGCCCCCGCCCGAGGGCTTCGTTCGGCAGTCGCTGGTGAGCTGGCTCGAGGCCTGCCCCGCCTGCAGTGAAACCCGCCTGTTTCACTACTGTCGCGTACCGTCGAAATTCAACGACGGCGAGTTCATCCACTACGAACGTTGCGGTGGGTGCTCGGTGGTCATGCGCAACCCGCGCATGCCAGACGTCGCCCGTCTCGATGCCTACGAAGAAGATGAGCTCAAGCCGCAGCAGACCGTCGTAACCGAGAAGAACCGGCGGCACTATCGGGTTATGTTGAAGCGCTTGGCGCGGCTCCCCGGTTGCCACCACGAGCGTGGCGACGAGAGACGGCTCTTCGACTTCGGCTGCGGGGCTGGTGGATTGCTCACCGAAGCGAGCGCTGCGGGCTGGAAGGTGATGGGCCTCGAGCTCAGCCGCCCCCTGGCCGAGTTCGTCGAGAAGACGCACGGCATTGAAGTCTTCCAGGGTCTGGCGACAGATCCGGCTCTCGCTTCCGAGCGCTTCGACGCGGTGGTCTCGACCCAGGTGTTCGAGCACCTCACCGACCCGCGTCAGACGTTGCGGGCTCTGGGCCGGATCCTGCGACCCGGCGGCCTGATGTTGATCGAGGTTCCCAACCTCGACCATCTTCGCGAACGCCTACGCCGCGGGGCCACCATGGACGACTCGCACATCTTCTGCTGGAGCTCGAAGAGCCTGCCGGCGCTCCTCGAGCGCGAAGGCTTCGAAGTCATTCGCACCGAGGAAGGCATTCGCACCTTCCACTTCGCTGCCCTTCGAGCTCTTCCAGACGGCGTCCACCGCGTTCTCGAGCGCCTCCTGGCACTCGTAGGCCTGCGCAGCGGCCTGACGGTCATGGCGCGCAAGTCAGCCCGGTAGAGCTCGCTGCCGAACAGCGTTTCGTCAACCGCTGGCGGCGGGTCCCAGATGTTCTCGGAGAAGCGCCAGCAGGTGTTCCCGGTCAGCCTCGGAGAGGCCGTTCAGGCCGAGATCGCGCTCTACCCCCTCACCGTCAAAGACAACCCGCTCGCCGGAGAGCCGCCAGGCTCCCAGGCCAGACCAGGGGACGCCATACATATCGGCGCTGCTGTAGCGGCGGAAGGCCACTGCCTTGTCGCTCCAGCGCACCAGCGGTTCGCGTTCGGCAAGGCGCATGGCACGCAACTGACCCGCGGCCGCGAACATCATGACCAGCCCCACAAACCCGGCCAGGAACCCGAGCAGCGGGCGAGGCCCGAGGTTGCGCAGCATCAGGTAGCCCATCAGCGCCCAGTTGACGACCAGGAGCGCCACCATCCAGCGGCTCCGCCCCAGGAGTGCCCGATCGACCCAGAATTCATTGTCACCCTTCACTCGAGCTCTCCCATCGAACGATCGACCTCGTTCTCCTCGACCCTGCCATCAGCGAGGAGAACGGAGGCCTTGCCAGCGTAGCGCAGAGCTCCTGCGGGTGACTGAAATCAGCCGATCCCGTATTGGAATTCTTCCTGGACGATCTTGCCGTCCTTGACGGTGTAGAGCGCCACCTCGGACATTTTCATCCGCTGGCCGCTCGGCTTGTTGGTGACATCGAGGTCGAAGAGCACCGAGAACTGCTCAGGGTTGTGGCCGAGGAACGGCCCAGTAGCCTTCATCTCATGGATCTCGTGGTTGTCGTACCACCACTGGTTCTTTCCCTTGATGGCTTCGATCCCTTCCATCCGCGCCGGCATCTCGTCGCTCCCCTGCGCTTCGATACTGACGATGTTGTCGCCATACAGAGTGTTGACGGCTTCGGTGCCCTTGCCGTCGTTGCACAGCGAGACCAGGCGAGTGGCGATTTCAGCGGCGGGGTGTTGGTTTTCGGTCATGGTCTTTCTCTCCTTGGTTCGTAGGTATGCGGCGGCGAGCGAAGCCCACCGTCTCGGGGCCCTTTCGTACGTCTCACGAGGAACAGGGAAGTGAAGATACGCCAGCCAGCTCAGCCAATCGATTCGGAAAAGCGCCATGGAGAGCCGGCGTCTCCGTTGGTTCTTCGAGAAGCTCGTTCTTCGAGAAGCGTAAATGAGACGGTAACACAGGAGGTCGCTTCGCGGCAAGACGGCTGGGACGGATTTCCGGTGCCCCCGACCTTGGCGTCCCGGAGGCTTGGCCATTCCTTGCCACCAGGCTCATTCGCCGTGAGAATTGGCGGGCAGCCGCCACATCGCGCCCAGGCGCGCCACACGACCTCAACAGAGACCGCGCCATGGAACCGCAGGATCCCCACCAGCCACCGACCCCGCCGGCGCCGCCGAACCCGATCGACCCCTACCGTCCACCAGAGGCGGCCCTCGAAGGGGCGGTTTCCCAGCTGGGCGACGTAGCTCTCCTCCCCTGGGAAGAGCGCAGTCGCCTCGGCTGGTGGCCCGGCCTTTTCGAGACCATCAAGCTCCTACTTCGTGCGCCGACCGAAGCGTTCGCCCGCGCGCGGCGTACCGGTGACCTGGCGAGTCCGATCACCTTTGCCTTCATCCTCGGTGCCTTCGGCCAGATCCTGTCGACGATCTATCAGAACGCCCTACCGCTCTCGGTCGCCAGCCTGCTGGGCCAACCGACCACCTTCGATCAGCTGGGCGTTCTCGGCGTCGTGATCACGCTGGTGATCACGCTCGTGATGATTCCCGTCGGGCTCTTTGTCCTAGCGGGGATCTACCACCTGATGCTGATGCTCGTTGGTGGACTACGCGATTCCACGACCGGCTTCGAGGGCAGTGTGCGCGTCGTCTGCTATTCGTACGCTCCGATGTGCCTGATGATCATCCCGTTGGTTGGCATCGCAGTCGCGAGCGTGTGGTCGCTGGTGCTCTACATCGTCGGCTTCTCCGAGGTTCACCAAACGACAATTGGCAAGTCCGTGATCGCGGTGCTTCTGCCCATCGTCTTCTGCTGCGGCCTGATGGTCCTCGGCGTCCTCGCCATCGGTGGCCTGGCGGCGTTCAGCGGCTCCTGAGGCTTGTCGGTGCAACTTCTGAGTTCAACCCCAGAGCGAGAACGAGTCCCTGGCCCGGCGCAGCAGCTCGGGCTCTACTGGGGCACGGCGGCACTTGTTCTGCTCGCTCTTTCGCCCTGGGCGAGCTTCATTGCTGCGCGGGTTCCGGCATGCCTTTGGAAGAGCGCAACCGGCATCCCCTGCCCGGCCTGCGGCACGACCCGCGCCGCTCTCCACCTGGCGCACTTCGAGATTGCCGAGGCGTTCTCGGCCTACCCACTGGCGTCTCTCGGTTGGACGCTCCTGATCGCCGGTGGACTCGTCGCTGGTATCGGCGCGCTAGCAGGCTACGGAGTTCCGAGTCTCCGCCGTCTTCTTCGTCGACCGGGCTCAGCCGGAACACTCAGAGTCGCCATCGGGCTGGCGTTACTGGCGAACTGGGCGTGGCTGATCGTAAGCGGCGCGTAGTATCCCGCCGCGCTGCCACCGGGGAAGTGCCGGTTCAGTCGCCGATCGGCCTTCCACTCCACTCACCCGGCCGCCGGTCTGCGGACTGAAAGCGCCCGCTCATGAGGCTTCGTTCGGCGACGCCTTCGAGCACCAACTGCCCGACCGGTTCACCGAAGTCCATCACCAGCGAAACGCGAGGCGGTGAGCCGGCGGTGTAGCGACCGCTGACCTTTGTCTGGTAGTCGCGCAGGAAAAGAATGTCGTCTTCGAAAGAAATCGAGGCGCGTCCGAGAACCGCACCGCCACGATGCTCGAGGTCGAGTCGCAGCCGTACCTGAATGTCATCGCTGGGATAGAACACGTTGGCCAGCGAAATGTCCCAGGCACCGGACAGGTCACCGAAATCCGAAGGCGGCGACATCAGGACTCCGCGCAGAATGGCAAGGTCGTCGGCGTCGAGCCGCTCGAGATCGGCCGGCTCGGGTCGCCCGTAGCCGCCATTCTCGCGATTGATCTCGATCAGTCGATGCAGCACCTGGTGGTAGCGCGGCGCGTCGGCCGAGAGCTCCGGCGGTCGCGCGCGCGCAAACGTATCGAGAAACCGGTTCCACACCGTGCTCTGCCAAAAGACGAAGAGATCGGCCGGCAACCGCGTGCCACCGGCGAGGAAGGTCGCTTCGAAGTCTGCCTCGTCGAGGCGCGCCAGGAGGCGACCTTCTTCGTAGCTCGGGCCGACCGCGCGCACTTCCCAGCCACCTTCGACACCGCGCTCCGCGAAGGGCTGCACCTCGACCCGCAGCTCGGAATCGTCGGTGGCAAGGCGAAAGAGCTCGTCGAGTGCCTCGACCGATGCGCGCACCTCATCGGGCCAGTCAGCAGCCGAGGTCATCGGCTCATCCGGCGGCGGCGGCGGCCCGTCGACCCTCAGATAGAACGCCGAGCCGAGAGGCGACCGAATGTGCCAGGCATCGAGTCCTGGAACGTAGGCAGCCGAGAAGGCAACACTGACCGGCGCGACAATACGCGGCATGACCTCCAACCGCTCGCGCGCCACAATCTCGGTGCCTTCCGTTTCGATCGCCACCTCGACGTTGCGATTGCCCTCGCGCGTCACCATCGGCACGGTGGCCGTCACCCGACCCGAGCTTGCCAGGGCGACGCGACCGTAGTGCGATCCAAACCTCACCCGAGTGCCGCGCACGCTGGTGGGGAGACCGTCGCCGATGATCGCCACTTGCTCGCCGACCCGCACGCGCTGCGGTTCGATGGCTCGGATTTCGGTGATCGTGCCGTACTGCAGGGTGGTTTCAAAGAGCAAAAAGCCCGCTGACTCGATGCGTAGCGGCAGCGCCTCGTCACCGGCGTTCAGACCGCGTACCGCAGGCACGTGGAACAAGAGTCGCCCCGAGAGCAGTTCGTACGACGGCACCGGCACTTCACCGATGGTGATCTCGAGTTCCTGGTCGGGATCGATACTGGCACTCTGCAACATCACCTCATGTCCCTCTGCAACACGCCCGGGGTTCACCGAGACAGCCTCCCAGAGGACAGGTCGATCGGTGAACGCACGCCACATCAAGAGCGCCGAAGTGACCACCAGAAGAGCCAGCCCGATGACGGCCGCCGGTGGCAGCGCCGGCTTGCGTTTCTCCTTCTTCCTCTTGGCTGCAGAACGAGAGCCGGCAGCGGACTCTCCAGCGTCGTCGTCGGCGAGCTCGGGTTTCGCCACGTGCCGAGACGGGTCGAAGGGCTCGGCGACCGAGGGCTGCTCCGCCTCCTCGGCGGGCGGCTGTGACGGCTCGACTTCGGCGAGGGTCGGCCGATTCTCCTCCGGTACGACCTCCTGCGGTTTGGTGGGTCGGTCCTGGTCGAGCAGGTCCATCTCGGCCAGGAGCTCGGCAGCCGGATCGCTGAACCAGAACAGGCTCGCCTCCTGGGGCTCGGTCTCGTCGGTTCCGAAGCCGATCAGCTGGCCGTGATGGAGGGCCGTGACTTCGGTGACGAAGACACCGTTGAGAAAGGTGCCGTTGGTCGAAGCGAGGTCTTCTAAGAACACCCGCCCCTCGCGCACGAACAACAGGGCGTGAGCCTTCGAAACGATCGGATCTTCAATGCACAGATCGTTCTCGGGGCTGCGTCCGATGGTCAGGACGCCGCAGTCCGGAACCTCGAAGCAGCGCTCGGTCTCTCCCGTTGGTCCGAGAAGACAAAGAGCCGCCCGCGGCGCGTTCACCGCGGCATCGCCCGGAGACCGACTCACAGCGCCATCTCCATCAGCATGGCCAGGAGAATCGCAGCCGACATCGAAAGCGCCACCAGGCCGACGGTCTTGAGAAGCAGGCCCCACGGAATCGCCCAGAACCAACGTTCGGCTTGCGGAACCGGCGCTTCCTCCCAGGCAGCCGGCTCGGGCGGCACGACGGAAGCAGCCGGGCGGCCCATGATGCGCTGCTCGAATCCCGCCCGGCCCGTACCAGCCGGTCCCGAAGACGGTTCGGGGTCCGCCTCAGAGCGAATCTGCCAAGCGGGCGGCGCACCGCCGCGCGGCGCTCTTGGTGCGTCTTTCCAGGGCGTGCTCTCCCTGCCGCGCGGGTCGGCGCTCGCCTGTCCTGGGTCAAGAGAGAGTCCGGAAGCGGGGTCACCGAAGGGCGCCAGCTGGGGCTCATCGTGGTCCTGGGGGTCATCGGGCACCGAAGGCAGAAGCGGCCGGCGCGGCACCCTGAGGGTGACATCGATTCTGCTGTGCTCAGAACGCTCCACCCGCGCTTCGACCGCCGCAACACCGGGCCCACCGGGACGCACCAGAGTGTCGGCCTGGCCGAACGCCTGCGACTCCAAAGCTCCGGACTCGCCGCTAGCGCCCCGCGTCACAACTCGTGTCTGTTCGAGTGACACCTGCACCTCGGCGTCACTATCGACACCGGTCAAACGATCGAGGAGGTTGGCAAACGCAGGAACGGGCTCCCCCTCCGGCGCCGCCTCGGTGCCACCGACCGAAAGCACTTCGGGGACTCGAATCTCGATATCGGGCGGCGCCACGGCTGCAGGTGGTACCGGGGCGACTTCGCCGACTGGAAGAGCAGGAGACGCAACATCGTCGAAATCGAACTCCCCGCTCGCGGAATCAGCGACCCACACGGCGGTCTCAGAGAGCGGCGCGTCGGACGGCTGGACGACCACCCGGAAGCCACCCACGATGACCGGCTCCCCGAAGGCCAGCGGCACCGCCGATTCACGCAGAAGTGGTGCACCCTGGTACTCGGAGCCGGTACTCGAGCCGACATCTTCGACCAGTACCCCCGAGCCGCTGCGACGCAACAACAGATGGCGCCATGAGAAAGCCTGAGAGCGCACCCGAACGTCACTGTTCGGTGCCCTGCCCACGGTCGCAACGCCGCCGGTAAACGGAAACGCCAGGAGGCGTCCGTCCGGGGCATGAATCTCGATACGCATTCTCATCTCGCTCTAGGCCCCGGCCGGATCTCCGGCGCCGACCAGGCCACTCGCCATCTGCACGCGACCGACGGGTTGGATCTGGAGATCGGATGGAAGTTCCTGAAAGGACAGCACCGTGAGATTGCGGAACTGATGACGGAGGAGCTTGCCGAGGAAGTAGCGCACTTCCATCTGGGTGAGCACCACCGCGTCTCCATTGACGCCGCTGAGGGCGGCACGGAATCCATTGATCACCGCCTGGCTGGTGGACGGATCGAGCTCCAGTGAACTACCCGAGGCGGACTGCCTGATGCCAGCTTCCAGAGCCTGCTCGATCTCGGGATCGAGCACCCAGGCCGAAAGCAGCGGCCGGCCTTCGGTGACTTTGTAGGCGATGTAGTTCTTGAGTCCCATGCGCACATACTCGGTGAGGTACACCGGATCGTTCTCGAACGGTGCCCACTGGGCAAGAGCCTCGAGGATCAAACGCATATTGCGGATCGAAATGTCCTCGTGCAGGAGGCGCTTGAGCACGTCGGTCAGGCGCTGCACTGACACCAGCTTCGGCACCACCGCGCTGACCAGCGTCTCGAAGCCCTGCTGTTCGAGCAGATCGAGAATGTTCTGGGTGTCCTGAATACCGATCAACTGATCGACGTTGCGACGCAGGACGTTGGCCAGATGAATCGCCATGTACTCGTCTGGCTGCATCAGCTGGATGCCCACAGCGCCGGCACGCTCGGCATCGGTGGCTGGAATCCACAGCCCTTCTTGTTCGAGCGACGGGTGGTCACCCGGGATGCCGCGGATTCCGAGCTGCGCAAGGTAGCCGCCGTCGGCGTTGGCGTAGACGTGGCCGGGATAAGCCTCGCCGGTCGCCGCCGGCACTTCGTTGACGTGGATGGTGTAGCTGTTCTCGTCGAGGTAGGCCGCATCGCCTCGCACCTTGACTCCTGGGAAGTGCACCCCCAGATCCTGGAACATCCAGTCACGCATCTCCGGAATCAGCTGCTGGACGAAGCGCGGATCACGGTTGGCATCGACCAGCTGAGTGACCTGGGGCGAAGCCTCGAGAATGACCGGTTGGGAGACCGGTAGGCGGGCGCGATCGGAGTCTCCGCCATTGCCGCCACCAGCTGGAAGCGCTCCGCCGCCACCATCGACAATTCTCGCCTGCAGCGGGTCGGCCTCCTGCTGTTGCTTGCTGCGATGAAGGCTCCACACCAGACCCCAGCCACCTGCAGCGAGCGCCAAGAACGGAACCGTGGGCAAGCCGGGAATCAGACCGAGGAAGAGAAGCGTCGTCGCGGCGATACCGATGGCGCGTGGCTGCGCCAGAATCTGCTCACCGATCTCCTGCCCGAGAGGCTGACCGGCGTCTTCGTCGCCCCCGGTGGCAACGCGGGTGGTGATGATGCCGGCAGTGGTCGCGATCACCAGCGACGGGATCTGCGAGACCAGACCGTCACCGACAGTCAAGAGGATGTACTTGCTGGCCGCGGCGCTGAACTCGAGGCCTTTACTCACCACTCCGATCGACACACCGGCTGCGATGTTGACAAGGGACACCACGATGCCGACGATCGCGTCACCTTTGACGAACTTCATCGCCCCGTCCATGGCGCCATAGAACTGCGACTCGCGCCCGAGGTACTCACGCCGCGCCTTGGCCTCGTGCACATCGATGAGCCCGGCCCGCAAGTCCGCGTCGATGCTCATCTGCTTGCCCGGCAAGGCGTCGAGGGTGAAGCGGGCCGCGACCTCCGAGACACGCTCGGCACCTTTGGCAATGACGATGAACTGCACCAGGGTAATCACCAGGAAGATCACGAAGCCGACCCCGAACTGCCCCTGGACGACGAACTTGCCAAACGACTCAATGACCTCGCCGGCATAGCCGTTGAGCAGGATCAGGCGGGTCGATGAAACATTGAGCGCCAACCGGAAGACCGTGGCGATCAGCAGAATGCTCGGAAACGAGGCCAGCGAGAGCGCTCGCGGCACATAAAGCGAAACCATCAGGAGCGTCACCGCCAGGGTCATGTTGGCGGCCAGGAACAAGTCCAGGATGAACGTCGGCATGGGCACGAAGATCACCGCGATCATCGTGATCACCAGCGCCGCCAACGCCAGATCCGAGTAGCGGCGCAGCAACTGACTCAGGTTGCCGCCCAGAAGGCCTGAGAGAAGGTCGCGCGCCTGGTCCTGTTTGTTTCTGTTCTCGCTCATGATCTTCTCGGGCCCCGTCTCAGCGGGCCGCCTCGAACTCGTCGCCGCCTTCGCGGCGGATCTTCCAGGCGAAGAGCAGAACCTGCGCCACCGCATCGAACAGCTCCGAGGGCACGAAGCGATCGACGCGCACGTCGTAGAGCGCGTGCGCGAGCGGCACGTCGCGAAGGATCGGAACATTGCGGCGACGCGCCATGCGGATGATCATCTTGGCCTTCTTGTCGAGGCCCTTTGCGGTGACCTTCGGCGCCGCCATGTCTTTGTCGTTGTAGCGCAGGACAATCGCGTAGTGGGTGGGGTTGACCACCACTGCGTCGGCCTGGCGAACGGCGGTCTTGACGTCTTCGCTGAGAATCTCCTGATGAATCTGGCGGCGTTTGCCTTTGATCTGAGGATCGCCTTCTGAATCCTTGAACTCGCGCTTGATCTCGTCCTTGGTCATCATCAGGTCCTTCCTCCACTTCCAACGTTGGAACGCGAAGTCGAGAAGACCAATGGCCGCAAACACCGCCGCCACCGTCAGCAGGAACCGTCTGGCAATCGAGCCGGTGTGAAACGCGACACCCGCTGCGTCGACGTAGCCGAGTTGTAGAAGGACGCCCCGCGAACCCCAGATCGTCACCCCTGCGATCAAGAACAGGAGCGTCAACTTGGCGAAGGTCTTCGCCAGTTCGAAGAGCCCTCGGGTAGAGAAGATGTTCTTCGCCTGCTTGAGCGGATCGAGTTTCTCGAGCTTGGGCTTCAGCTTCTCGGTCGAAACCACCGGACCGACCTGGATCCAGGCCGCGAGCGCTCCCAGAAGCGCCAGGGGTACGACGATCGGTAGGAGGAGTAGAAACGCCGTCCAGATCGCCTCGCGGAGCACCGCCGGCATGAGCATTGGGTCGAGCGCTTCGGCTTCGACCCTCGATACCGCGTCGCCATAGATCTCGGTGAACGACCGCTGGATGGCGCGCATCGAGACCGAGATCACCAACAGGCCACCGAGAAAGGTGGCCACCGAGTTCGCGTCTTTGCTGAACGGCACATTGCCCTTCTTGCGCGCGTCGCGGAGCTTCTTGGGGGTGGGCTGTTCGGTCTTGTTCGACATGGTGCTGGTGCCGTGGTCCTTCGCCCCGCTCTACATAGAAGGGAGTCCGGAAAAAGCCAGGGTGTCCCTCACTTCTTCCCGGTTCCCGAGGATTCGTTACCGGCTGCGGAGAAAGAACCCAGAACTCCTTGAAATAGGGCCCTAGAGCGATGGCGGCTCCCCTGGGAGAGGGACATTCTGGGGCGCCGTCCCTGGTTCCTGGCGCCCTTCTCCTGGGTCCTCGCCCGGTGCGACCTCTGCGGCAACCGGATCGGGAGGCGTCCAGACTTCGACCGGAATCGCGCGGTGGAACTGCCCGCGGTACTCGAGCACCATCGAGCCGAAGATGTCCTGGACCCAGTAGAGCGAGAGACCGACCATCAGCGCCGCCAGGGTCGACTTGAGCGACAGGCTGATGAAGAACACGTCGAGCTGCGGTGCCATCCGGTTGGCGACTCCGAGCATCAAGTCGAGCAGGATGATCACCACCAGGGCTGGCGCGATGATGCGCAGCATCATGCTGAACAGTGATCCCACACCTTCCGCGAAACCAACGCCGATTGGCCCGGCGGCCCACGCGAAGTCGAGCGGCGGAAAAACGCGGTAGGAGTCGAAGACCGCGCCAAGAAACCAGAGGTGGCCGCCGCTGACCAGAAAGAGCACCACGAAGAGCTGGAAGTAGAAGCCTCCGAGGAGTGAACTCTGAACCTGCACCTGCGGCAGCAGGAGGTTCGCGGTCGTGGTGCCACGCACATTGTCGAGAAACCGGCCGCCCATCTCGGCAGCCCAGAAGACCAGACTGGCGCCGAAGGCGAGCGTGAAGCCGATCACCACTTCCTTGATCAAGAGCGCCCACCATGTAACTTCTGAGATGCGCAAGGGAACCGGCGCCACCGCGCTCATGCCCGGCAACAGCCACAACGCCGTCGACACGGCCAGGGCCAGCTTGATCGGGTTGGGAACCAGCTTGCCACCCAGGAAAGGCGTGAGCGCAAACACCGGCGCCCAGCGCGCCATACCGAGCAGAAAGAGTTGCAGCGCACCGACCGGATCGTGGCGAATGCCAAGCTCCCCGAAGACGGCGAGGAAGAACTCGTCGAGAGGGCCCACTCATGTGCCTCCGGCCACGATCTGGGGAAACGACTCGAAGATGGTGATCGCGAAGCGCAGCACCAGACCCGCCATCCAATAGCCGAGCAACATCACGATGCCGAAGATGGCAACGATGCGGCCGACCATCGAGAGGGTCTGCTCCTGCACCTGGGTCAAGGCTTGGAAAAGCGCCACCGACAAGCCAACGAACATCGCGCCCAGGACCGGCGGACCCGAAATCAAGACCACCAACATGATCGCCTGTTGGGCGAAGCGCAGGTACTCCTGACCCATCAGAGGTATCCCTGCAGGAGCCCGCGAGTCAGCACCGTCCAGCCGTCGGTCATGATGAACAGGAGCAGCTTGAAGGGCAGTGAAACCACCACCGGCGAAAGCATGTGCATGCCCATCGCGAGCAGAATGTTCGAGATCACCATGTCGATGACCAGAAATGGCAGGAACAGCAGAAAGCCGATCGCAAAGGCCTCGGTGAGCTCGCTGATCGCAAACGCCGGAATCAAGACGACGAGATTGTCGCGCTCCATCCCCGTGCGCCATGACTCCGGTCCCATGCGCCGCGCCCACTCGAGAAAGAACTCGACTTCGTGCTCGTGCGCGTGGCGCGCCAGAAACGTGCGAATCGGCGGCTTGCTCTTCTCGAAGGTCTCGAGCAGAAGCGCCGCACCCTGCCCGGAGAGCGCCTCCGCGCTCACGTCGCCGGCGAGCTCGGGTTCGAGCTGCTCGTAGATCTCAGCTCCCACGGGTGACATCACATACACCGAAAGCAGAACCGCCAGGCCCAGGATCACCGGGTTCGGCGGGATCTGCTGGGTGCCGAGAGCGTTGCGGAGAATCGAGAAGACCACCGAGAACTTGAGAAACGAGGTGGTCATCATCAAGAGGAACGGCAGCAACGAGAGCAGCCCAAGCAGGATCACCGAGTTGATCGGGTTGGCGCCGATCTGACTCGCCTGCGCGACCGTGGTGAGAACGCTCATCAGGTCTCGCCCCCACCGGCAGCAGGCGGCTCTTCGAGCCGGCCCCTGAGCTGACGGTTCGCTTCGTCGGCGTCGTCCGCCAGCCACCCGTCGACCCGCTCGATTCCGCTCGGGCTGGTGCCGATGAGCCAGCGACGGCCCTCGTAGGCGACCACCAACAGCCGGTTGCGACTGTCGAGAACCTTCATGTCGAGAATCTCGATACCAACCCCGCCGCCAGCCAGACGACGGCGCTCAAGCGCCGGCAGCACCTTGCGCGCGACGGCAGCCAGCACCAGGATGAGCGCCACGACGACCACCAGTGACGCCAGCATGCGAAAGCCATAGACCGCCAGTTCACCTTCAGCCATGCGGTGGGTCTCCCTTGGAACTCGCGAGCCAACGTTCGATGCGCACGCCGATCTGGTCATCGATCGTCACCACGCGCGCGTAGCCCACCAGGCGAGCGCCGCTGGCCTGGCGAAGGTAGATCTTGACGCTGTCGTCGGGGCGCATCTCGAGCGGTACCACCACTCCTTCGCGCCACGTCGAAAGCTCGCCAAGGGGAACGCTCAGCGAGCCGAGCTCGAAGGCGAGCGTGACTTCGAGCTCGTTCTCTAGGTCGATCGGAGCCTGGTCGGCAGCCGCTTGCTCCTCGCGACCCGGAGCCCCTCCCAGAGAGTCGTCTCCAGGATCACTCTCGAGGTCGACCTCGGGATCTCTAACCACATCAGGGTCGTTGTCCGGTTCGGTCACAGTCCACTCTCCTGGCGCCGCCACGCGCCACTCGTCGTCATGAATTTCGAGGTTCGGGTTCGGGTTTTCGTCGTCAGGCCATTGCAGTACGCCGCGGCGCCACCAGTTCTGGACGGTCACTGCGACGGGGGCGGGCGCTGCCCGTTGGTCTGCTCTTGGCGGCCCGGTGAGCCAGGCGTCGGGCAAGACGATGTCGCCGGCACCGAGCCCTTTGAGTTCTGGGAGTTCGAGCGTCACCCAACCCGCGAGCAGCGACACCTGGAAGCTCCGCGCCAGCGCCCAACCAGGAGCCTCGTCAGGGTCGGCATCTGAAAGCTCGGGAGCGGCCCAGACAGCCGCCATCTCGAAGGCCTGCCCGCCGATCGCACCCACGATCCGACTGCCAATGAAGGCGCCCGAGCCCATTTGGCGAGCGGCCGTCTCGGCGTCGAGGATCGACGAGATCTCGACGGTAAGAGCGCTCGCTTCGGCAAACTGCTGGCACACGAGATCGAGCAGATGAAGCAGTACGCCGCGCTCGACATCGGTCACGGCCCCCGACGGCGGCGACGCCGTCTCGCTCCACTGCCGGCCCTGGCGGTCCCAGGCGAAACGTAGCCAGGACGCCGGTACCGACAGCCACAACTCCTGGTTGCCTACCGCAACGCGCAGCCAGTGGCCCGCTTCTCCACCGATGACCTCGACCGGGCGGTCCAGGCGCAGGTCGAGCGTTCCACCGTGGGTGAGCGAGAACGGCGTCTGATCGGCACTCCGTCGATCGCCGATCGCCAGCACGAAGGAACCCACTTCGACCCGATCGCCGACGGTCACTGCCATGGCTTCCCTGACGTTCGAACCGTTGATTGCCACCTCGGCACCTTCGGCGGGTACCAACCACACCGCCTGCTCGTCGATGCGTAGCTCGGCAACCAGAGGCGCGATGCCCTGCAGCCTGAGATCACACGCCGGATCCGCGCCGATCCTCACGCGCCTGCCATCGAAGAGCGCGGCATGACGCGACCCCTCCGGGGTCACCAACACCACTTCGAGTCCGGAGGCGCCTCGCCGATCCGGCTCGAGGACCCGCTCGATCGCCTCGAGGAGCGTCGACCGGTAGTCGGCGTCGAAACCGTCGACCGCATCGGCCACCGCGCGCCTGACGCGACGATTGTCGCTCATGCGCCTCTTCGAGGAATCCGGCAACCACTCTGACCAACAGCGAGCCGGCATGACGACCGATTCGGTGTCTGCCCAGACCGAAGCGTCCGAGTCCTCTCGGCCACACGAACTCTCGGGCTCGGTAACGGACGGTGCGTCGGGATGACGGAGTTCATTCATGGTGAGGCGGTAGGAAGGCGACTGGCGGGGTTCCTGGAGATCGACGACCAGGGGAAGCGGTCATCGAGGTGGGTCAGGAGGGGGGTGGAGTTGGGCGGTGTCAGTTCTTTTTGGGAGTCGGGGTTCCTCGGCTGGAAAAGTCGTCGACGCCTTCGAGCTGCCAGAGTCCCCTGGAGCGTCGCTCTTCGGACTGGTCGCGCGATTCGCCGGTCGCCGAGCCACTGCCATCTGCGGTGGCGGCCTCCTCGGGGCGTTCAACGCGTAGATCACGAACCTCGAGCCCGCGCTCCCGCAGCCGGCTGGCGAGTTCGGGAAGGCGCACGTCGAGGGCCGCCTCTGCGGAGGCCTGTTCGACGACGAAGAGGACGCGGAGCGACTCCTGTCCGTCAACCCTAGATTCCTTCAAAACCTGCGCTTTTGCAAGTCCCAGCGCCCCAAGATCGAGGCTCAGGTCGACCCGCGGGCGATGAACGGAGAGGTGAACCTGTACTGCCTCGAGCACCTTGCGCGCCACTTCCTGGAGAACCGTCGGATCGATGGCCTGCGGTTCCGCAACGGCCGAGGCCTCCGAAACCCCCGTCAGACCTGGATTCCCGGTGCTTTGAAGACCGGACGGTACCTGCTGGATTGCGTTCTCCGGCGAGGCCTCAGCCGGCGAGCCAAGCGCCTCGTCGAGATTCGCGGTCGCTTTCGAGGAGCGCGATTTGTCAAGAGTTGCGCACTCTCCTTCTACCTCACCTGGAGGCGGTAGATGGCCCGAACAGACGACCGGCGGCTGGAACACTGGCGACGAGCCGCCGGGCTGGCCCAGCGAAACCTGCGGCAGCTCATGCATGTCTTCGAACGACTCTTCCTGGCGTGCCTGGCGCCCCCAACCACCGCGGCCGCGGACGGCATCGTCTCGGCCGGCCGTGGACGCGCGGTTCGTGGGCCGCGACGTTCTCGGAAGCGCTTTCCCTTGCCGCCCCTTCTTGTTCGACTGCTTCGGACCGACACGGCGAACTGAAGCGCGCAGGACCTGGTCACGGGCCCGACCGATGGCGTCGCCGCTACGAGCGGCATTGCTCGAGCGATCGAGGGCCTCTTCGAAGCCGTTGGAGGCCTCGTCGTGGCGCTGGTCGGTCGCTTCGCTTCGATGCTGATTGTCGATCTTGTTGGTCATGACTCGTTCCCACGTTCAGACGAATAGGAGTCACTCGCCGAACCCTTTGCGCCAGAAGGCCTGCCTCGGGGATCGGTGGTCGAGGGGCGGCTTCTCGCTCTCCTTCCGGAACCATGAGTATTCGTTACGATCTCTTCCAAGGTTCTCGCTTCGCGGCGGCGCGCTTCCAGTCGCTGCTCTTCGATCCAATCCTCACGGTGTTTCTCGAGCACTTCGAGTTCGCGGCGTGCCTCGGCACAGGCAGCACGTGCCGCCTCGACGCGCTCGGAAGCGGCAACCAGCTCCTTCTCCTGAGCGTGGATCTCTAGATCGGTCTCGGCAATGCGGCTCCCCAGAAACTGCAGCGTGCCGCGCCGACGACTGATCTCGGCGATCTCGAGTCCACCGCCCGTATCAGGCTGATAGAGCTGCTGGCTTGCCTCTTCCAGCTCTTCGGCCAGGACCGAACGACGAACTTCGAGCCGTCGCAACGCCTCTTCCTCCAGCGCCAGCTCGCGCTGACGCATGGCCAGGTCCTCGCGTGCCCGCTCGAGCGCTGTCTCCCGTACCTTCATCGCCGCCCGCAGAGGGTAGGTCAGTTCGAGTTTGCGGCGGTTCACGAGAGCACCTCGCCGATCTCGTGCAGTTGGGCCAGCGTGTCCAGAGCGCCGGGCCGTTCATCGAGACCCTGGCGCAGGAATCCGTCAATTGTGGGCATGTGTTCGATCGCCAGGTCGACGGTGGGATCACTTCCCGACTGGTAGGCACCGAGCAGAATCAGGTCGCGACTCTCTTCGTAGGCAGCCAGGAGCTCGCGCAGGCGTCGTGCCGACTCGACATGCTCGGGAGCCGCCACGGCACCCATGACGCGGCTGGCGCTCGCCAGCACGTCGATCGCCGGATAGTGCCCCCGACCCGCCAGCTTGCGACTCAGAATCACATGCCCGTCGAGAATCGAACGCGTTTCGTCAGCCACCGGCTCGGTCATGTCGTCGCCTTCGACGAGCACGGTGTAGAAAGCAGTAATCGAACCCCGTGCTGAGTTCCCGGTGCGCTCCAAGAGCCGCGGCAGCGTGGCAAAAACCGAAGGTGGGAAACCGGCGCGCGCCGGTGGTTCGCCAACCGCCAGCCCCACCTCGCGTTGGGCACGGGCAAAGCGGGTCACCGAGTCCATCATCAACAGGACCTTCTTGCCTCGGTCGCGAAAGTACTCCGCAACTGCGGTGGCGACATAGGCCGACTTGAGACGCACCATCGAAGGTTGATCCGAGGTCGCCACGATCACCACCGAGCGCGCCAGGCCCTCTGGGCCGAGCGACTCTTCGAGAAAGTCGCGCACTTCGCGGCCACGCTCACCGATCAGGGAGATGACATTGATCTCGGCCTCGGTGTTGCGCGCCAGCATGCCCAGGAGCGTCGACTTACCACCACCGGCGGCAGCGAAGATGCCGACGCGCTGCCCTTCGCCAACCGTTAGACAACCGTCGAGGGCGCGCACGCCGGTCTCGAAGGGATCGAGAATGCGTTGGCGTTGCATCGGGTCGGGAGGAGCCGCATAGACCGGGTAGCGCTCGAGCTCGCTCTCTTCGATCGCTCCAAGGCCGTCGATGGGACGTCCTAAACCGTCGAGGACCCGCCCGAGAAGTCCGGGGCCGACCGGCACCTGCAAGACCTCGCCGGTGGCGCGCACCTCGGTATCGGGGCCGATGCCCTCGGTCTCACCAAGTGTCATCAGAAAGACTTCGCCACCCTCGAAGCCCACCACTTCGGCACGCACAGGAAACGACTTCTGATCGCCACGCGGCGGCGGTTCGAGCCAGCACAGCTCGCCCACCCGGACGCCCGGCATGCGAGCGCGCACGACCAGCCCGGTGACCTCGGTCACTCTGCCGCGCACCTCGAGGGCGTTGACCTCATCGAGACGCAGAGCGAGGTTCCCGAGACCGAAGGCGTCGCCCTTTGACGAGCTCATGACTCGGTTCCTTCATACGGATCGCGCGGTGACGGCGGTGCCAAGAGGTGCTCTTCGATGGCACGCAACTGCGACTCGACACTCGCATCGACGGTCCCGATCTCGCTTTCGATGCGACAGCCGCCACGCTCCATCGACTCCTCGGCCACCACCCGCAGGTGTTCCCAGCGCGGATCGGCGACCACCAGGTCGGCTCGCGCCGCGGCCAGGGCCGCGGCATCTTCGGGATGCACGTGGACTCGCACGTCGCGCCCCGATCGACCGAGAGTGCGCAACGCGCTTTCGATCGTCGGTACGATGGACTCTGGTCGTGCCTCGAGCTCACGACGCAGGAGCTTGCGCGCCGTTTGCATCGCCAGGTGCACCACCTGATCACGCGCCTCGGCGACCCGTTCGTCGACCGCGCGGGTGGCTTCGAGAACCCGCGCTTCCCACGCCGCCAACCCCTCGGCCAGGCCGCGGTCGCGCGCTGCCGCCTGCATCTTGTTGGCCGAGTCCTTGGCCGCCTCTCGAATCTCGGCCGCCTCTCGTTCAGCCGCGGCCACTCGCTCTTCGGATGCCGCCCGTGCGGCCGCCACGATGCGCTCGGCTTCGCACTCGGCACGCTCGAGAATCTCCCGCGCCTCTTGCTGCGCACCGTGCACCTGCCGGTCGATGACCTTGCCCACCACTGGCTGAGCGGTAGTGACCGGCACGGCATCGTCCGGAACCGAACCGCTCTTGATGATCTTGCCGGCCATGCCCTGCTCTTCGAAGTCGCCCTGGGAGCGTCTCAGAAGATCTCCTCGTGCTGTGGCTCCGGAGCGACAATGCCGGCGGCCACCAACTGACGGAGGTCGTAGCGCAGTTCGTCTTCGAACTGATCGGCGTCGACGGCTTCGACTCCCGGCACCTCGTCGACAACCCCGCCGATCTGGGGCGGAAGCAGGAAACCGAGCCGCACCACCTCGGCGGTCGACAGCCGCGACGACCTCCTCGCCTGGACCACGAAGCGTTCGAGCGCTAAACGCGCGCTGATCTCGGGACCTTCGAGACCATCGAGACGCGCACCATCAAAGCGCGCGAGCCAGCCAGCGGGGGGCGGGAAGCGTCGCTCTCGTACCCGCTTCTTGACCTGTTCGCGATGACCTTCCGGGAGTGCGAACACCACCTCGGCAACCTGGTCGCGGGGTGCCTCGTAGGCGGCGGCCGCCACCGCACGCAGACCGTGCAATTCGAGCGCCCGCCTGACCTGGTGGGGAGAGAGCGCCGTCAGGTGATGGAGGGCGCCATGGGGATCGTTCTCTCCCGGCAGCCGACGGGGATAGCAGAGACGGCGGGTCGCCTGGCGAACGAACCACGCTTCGAACCAGGGCGGCACTGGTGCCTTTGCGGTCCAGAAGATCCCCAGGTGGTCTTCGACCGCCGGCCGGAGCTCCTGGGGAATCGTCGCCAGCGCCCAGCCGCGCAGAAGGGCATCCTCCGGTACCACCTCAGCGATCCAACCGGGCTCGACAGCGCGCCACGGAAACTGCTGCAGCTGACGCTGGGCGAGTCGAACGAGGTGGTCGCGGGCGGCCGGGCCACGCGCTGCGACATCGGTGATCACCCGACCGGAAATGCCTCGCAGGATGGCGGGTGGAACTACCTCGGCCGAGGGTCGTTCCTCGACCACCGGCGCTTCATCATCGTTCTGTGGGGTGCCCTCCCCGGCCGGGTCCTCGGACTGAAGAGCGCCCGGGAGCTCGGCTGCGACCGGCACTTCGTCGGCAGAATGCTGCGGTTCGAGTTCCTGCAGAGGCTCTGCCACGAGAACGCCAGCGACCAGGCGCTGCCACGCCTCGCTCGCCGTCGCCGCTGCCTGCTGGTGATGGACGTGCATGGGACTCAGGTGCCCTTGGCAGCAGCAGCGAGACGACGCGTCTTGAGCTGGCGCTCGAGGCCTTCCTTTTCGATCCGCAGTTGGTCGTTGGCGCGCCCGCCCAGGAAGAGAAGAATCCCGAGGGCCAGGACGACGACACAGATTCCGGCGCTCATCATCTTGAGTTTCGCCACCGAGCCGCTGTCGACCCGAAGGCCGAGAAAATCGACCAGGTCAGATGAGGTAACGGCGGCAGTCGACGCCCGCAGACCGGTCGAGACGGGCTTTAGAGTCACCGCCACGTCCCGCTCTTTGAGATCGGGCGCGGCATGCGAGAGCATCTTCTGGATCTCTTCGCGGGTGATCGGTAGCTGGCCGCCACGCGGCTGGTAGTGCACAAGCACCGTGGCGCGCGTATCGCCGAGCGGGCGGCCGTTGAAGTCCTTCTCGGGCAGCGCCAGGTGAACGCTCGCCAGGGTGACTCCGGCCACCGAACGAATGGTGCGCGCCAGGTCGTTTTGCAGCCCCACCAGGTAGCAACGCTGCTCGGTGGTCGGCGAAGGGATCATCGGCCCCTTCTTCATGCACTCTTCGAAGGTCAGGAGCGGCTCACCCGGCAGGCTGAGCTCTTCGAGCAAAGCCAGGGCACGGTCGCGATCGGTGCCGGCGACCGAGATCGACCAGGTCTTGGCGTCGGGGTCGGTAAGTTCGCGCTTCGCCTGGATGTTCTGCGAATTGAGCGCGGTGATGACTTCGTTGGCCTGCGACTCGGTGAGGTCCTGCAAGATCGCCGTGTCACAGGCGACCAGAACCAGACTGAGGAACAGAAGGACGAAAAGCAAGAGGTATCGCCTTTCGCGAGCCACACGCGAGGGGGATCCGTTCATAGGGGTCAGAGCTGCCTTTCGATCTCCGGGGGGTTCTCAGTCGGACAGGGTTATCGTTCTTGGCTTCTTGAGGCTTCTAGATCTGCTGGGTGAGCAACTGCTTGACGTTCGAGACCACTTCCGAGATCACTCGGGTCGAGACCTGGAGGTTGACCGAGAGGTCGAACACTTCGCTCTGGACGGCCAGCAGCTCCTGGGCCGAGAAGGTCTTGCCAGACTGGAGGTCGTCGATCAACCCGCGCATGCGGACGTGGCCGGCCTGCACCTCGTCGAGGATCTGGCGAACTCCGTCGGCGTGCTCGGCCTGCTGCAGGCGCTCGGCGTAGAGACCTTCAACCGCACCGGCTTTTTCAGTCTGCTCCCGGGCAGCGATCTTGACCACGTCTTCCTGTTGCTGATCGCGTAGACCATCGAGGACCTGCTCGAACTCCTGCACCTTTTGTGGTGCCTGTTCGAGCATCTCCTGGCTTCCTCGATCGAGAAGGGCGTTGGCGCTCATGGCGGCTAGCTGGGACATTGTTCGCGTACTCCTTGGGGAATACTGGTCGTTCAGACCTTGTGGAACGAGCCGTCGCGGACAGCGACGTCGAGGGCACGAGCCATCGCTACCGCAGTCTCCTCGCGACCGCTCTCGATGACCTGGTTGAGCAGGCGCTCACCTTCGCGAAAGCGCTTCTGCAGAAGGAGCGACTCCGCCAGGCATGCCTTGGCGACGTCGCTGTCGGGGTCGGCTTCGACGGCGTTGCGGTAGAAGTTCTCAGCGCTCTGGAACTGTCGGCGACCGACTTCGAGACCGCCGCGCAGGACGTAGGCCGACGAACTGGGTTCGAGCTCCACCAAACCGTCGAGCAGGACTTCCGAGTCGCTGAAGGCGGCCTGGGTACAGGCGAGGTACCCGAGCTCGGCGAGCAGAGTGGCATGTGAGGTGGATGTGGACATGGTTGCGTCCTCTCTGTGGGGAAGCGAGAAGAGTGACAGGGGAAAGGAGCCCCCGTGGCCGGAGGTGCGCTCCGCGAAGGCTCCTTACTCTCGTCGACCGTTGCCTACTGGCCGGTCTTGCGAATGGCGTCCATTCGGGCGTCGTGCGTCGCCTTCTGGATGCTCGAGTTGAGCGCGAACATCTCGGCCATCATGTGCGTTCGACGCATGACGTCGAAGGCCTCCTTCATCGATTCGGCATAGGCCTCGGGGCTCTCTGCGCCCGCGGTTGGATCGGGGATCTCCGGGGTGTCTAGGTTGATCTCGGTCATTGGTTGATCTCCTGCGGTGGGTTTCGTTGAATTGGTGCCTATCGAAAGGGTTCTTCCGAACGGCGGGAAAGTTGTTACACGCGCTGTGACACAGCGGCGGGTCTCAGGACCCGGCCTGTTCTCTGTAGAGGACCTCGAGCCATTCGGCAGCCTTTCGGAGTGCCGCCTGGGTCTTGACTCCCGGAGCGTTCTTCGCTGCCTGGAGAAGCCCATGGAGACGCTCTTGGAACTCGGCCTTCGGCAGGGCCAACCATTCCGAGACCTGTTCGAACTCGGCCAGGTCCAGGCCAGGGCGCTTCGATTCGTGGGTCAGGGTCTTCATGGTCATCTCCTACACCTTCTTGGGAGTCACGGGAGCCGCAACCTGCCCAGTTGTTTCGGCGACCGCCACCAGGGCCCGGGCCCGATTGGCGTGCGGATCGCGTCCTTGCGGATCGAGGTCACTGGCCTTCTGCAGCTCTCGTAAGCCACCCTCGAGGTCACCGGCCTGCAACATCAGCTCGCCGAGGTAGGTGAGCGCCGCGACATCCTGGGGATCGATCGCTAGCGTGTGCTCAAAACTCGCGCGGGCTTCATCGAGGCGATCGAGACGCATGTAGAGCGCCCCGAGACAGCAGTGGAAGTAGGCGTTGTCTGCTTCGAGCTCGACCAGGCCCTCGAAGATCTGGCACGGCTCGAGCACCTTGCCACTCTCAGCCAGTTGGCGCGCGTACATGCCCATGGCCTTCCGCTCATCGCCCTCGAAGCCAAAGGCCTCGACGACGCTCCCGTACTTGCTGTGCATCTTCTCGAGGAGGGCGAGGGCCTTCTGCGCTTGATCGTCGGTCTGGGATGACACGGGGTTTGCTCCTGGGTGAGTCGCGAGGGTTTGAAATCGGGGTGAGCGCGGCGGCCGAAAAAGGGCCACCGCGCCCCGGTTGTGATCTACGAGATCTTCGCGATCGTCCTCATGATGCTGTCGTGGACCATCTTGCTGATCTCGGTCATCATTGCGGACAGTTGCGTCAGGCGTTGCAACTTCGTCCGGATCTTGTCGGCCTCTTCCGAGCTCAGATTGCCCTTGTCGAGCTGCGCATAGAGGTCGTCGATCTGGGCGAAGACTGACTTGCCGCTCGACGAGGTGTTCGTGGTTCCCGAACTGCTCGAGGTCGGCTTGTCGTCGGCCTTCTTGTCCTCGGAACCGCCTCCCCCGTTCTTCTGTTTGTCGAGCCCCTCGAGGTCCTCGGAGAACTCGTCTTCGACCGCGGCGACCCTCTGGAAGGAGCCATCGAGCCCAGCGCCGAACTGGTCGCTCGAAAGAGCGTTGGGGTCGGCCGGCAGCTGACCGCGCTCGGCGACCCTGTCGTTGCCTGCCACGTCAGCGGTGAGGGTGGTCGGTTGGTGAGTCTCGAACTGGGTCGAGTAATCGGCGTCGTTCTTGGTGGACGTGGTCTCGGTGGTGGTGCTGTCCTGGGACCGCTTGATCACCGGCTGTTGGATGGGGCTCTGGCCCCCTGTTGACTGAATCATTTCTTCGTTCATCTCCGTGGTGCTCCTGACCCGGGGAGGGTCGTAGATTGTACCAAATAGGTCGTTTAATTAGTTTTTCGACGAAATCGAACGACTGTGAACCGCTGCAAGAGGCCTCAAGCCGCCGAGGCCAGGTCGGAGGCTGAGTCGGAGCCGCTCTGGGCTCCTTCCTTGCCTTCGGCTGCCTTCTCTTCTGCTTCTTTCCGCATCTCTTCGATTTCGTTACGGGTCTGGTCGTCGAGAATCTGCGTCAGCACGTCTCCAAGGAGTGGCAGGGCGCTCTCGGCGTTGCCGTTCTTGATCAGTGCAACCGCGGTATCGACCTTGGCGACGGTCACCACGAGCTCCTCGAGCTTGGCGCGGGTTTCGGGCTCGGTCCACACCGCAGCGCTACCGGCGAGGTAGGCGGCCGCCTGGCCCCAGTCCTTTTCCTGCAGGGCGGCATAGCCACCCGCAACACGGTTCAGACCGAGGGTGATGCGCTCGAGAGTTTCCGAGGCCTCACCATCGGTGACCTGGGCGGCGGTGTTGGCGAACTGCACGGCAGCGCCCATGTAGTCGCCGGTCTCCAGGGAGTACTTGACTCCCCGGAGGCCAGCGGCGCCGGTTTCGACCTTCGACAGCGCGGCGTCGAGCTCGGCGTTGTTCGAAATATCGCCCGCGAGGCCAGCACCAACGCTCACCGCGCCGAGCCAGTCGCCGTTCTTGGCGGCGTTGTAGGCGCGAGCGCCGGTCTCGACGCGCTGGGCCCAGGTCGAGACCTGCTCGAGGCCAGCGGCGACCTTCTCCATTCCGGAGGCTGCAGCACCGGCACCGAAGGCACCCGCACCGGCCGCGATCGCGCCCAGCCAGTTGCCGTCCTTAGCCTGCTGAATCGCCTTGAGAGCCGACTGGGCGTAGCGTGCGTACTGGGCCACCTTGGTGGCAACCTGCGCCGCCGCACTCACGGCCGAACCGGCCGCGGCCGCAGCACCAGCGGTGAAGGCACTGGCAATGGCAAGCGCCGCACCAACGAAGTCCTTCTCGACGATGGCCTTGTAGGCCGCCAGCGCCGCCAGGCCAATCGCACCAATGACGTTGAGGCCCGGGATGAGCATCATGATGGCGAACAGGAAGGGCGCGATCTTGAGGAAGATCTTGAAGCCCTTCTTGAAGGCCTTGCCGAGCTTCTTCCAGAAGCCACCGCGCTTCTTCTTCTTGGACCTCTCGGGCTCGTCGGCCGGCTTGGCTTCCGTGGTGGAAGTCGTCGACGTGGTCTTTGTACTCTCGGCCTTGGTGGCCGCGCTCGAATGCGCCGCAGCAGTCGCGATGTCTTTGAGCCAATTGGCGTCTTTCGACGTCGCGAACTCATCCACCGTCGGCTGGTGCTGTGTGGACACAGTCTGCGACGACGGAGAACTCGGGCTCCGGTATTGAGTGGCGGGTGCCGAACTCTGGTTGTTGACCTGGGGCATGGGAAGTTCCTCCGAAAGGAAGGGATTGAAAATGTGACTGCCAGAGACCAGGCGCCTCTTACCAGCCGTTCAAAACCATTGGAGTCCCGACCCACCACCTTTTCCCCCAGTGAACCGAATAGAGCGATAGCTCCACCGGAAATGGACGGTGGCTCTTCTCCCATCCGCCACTTTTTCGGCCGACGGCTCCCCCCCCGAAGGTGTCAGACACTTTCGACAGCCGTTCTAGCGGCTGCGGCCTACTCCGATCTTGGGGCACCGCTTCTCCACGGGGCACTTCGAGCACCATGGACTCAGCGGTCGGCAGATCTGTTGGCCGAAACTCACCAGTAGGGGGTTCAGCTCCTGCCAATACCGCTTCGGCAGCCGCTTGCGGAGGACTCGCTCGGTCTCCGTTGGATCGCCTGTATCGAGGTATCCCCAGAGGTTCGTGATGCGATGAACGTGCGTGTCGACGCAGATCGCATCCTCGCGAAAGGCTTCTGTCATCACCAGGTTGGCCGTCTTTCGACCAACCCCCGGAAGCTCCACCAGCTCCTCGATCGTCGCCGGCACCCGGCCTTCGAAGCGCTCGAGCAACATCGCCCCTAGCCGCTTCAGATTGCGTGCCTTGGTCTTGTAGAAGCCGACCGGGTAGATCAGCTTCTCGATGCGCGTGGGCCGCATTCTCGCGAGAGTTCTGGCATCAGGCGCTACCGCGAACAGGCGCTCCGACGCCGCCGCCGTGGTTTCGTCTTTGGTGCGCGCTGAAAGAACCGTCGATACCAGAACCTTGAACGGGTCCTGCTCGGCCATGGCAATGAGAGAAACCACCGGCGGCTGTGAGCCGGCGGTGGCCTCTCGCACCGCCCTGAGCATCGACGGCAGACGACGGTTATCGATTCGGCCTGGGCTACTGGTGCTGCTAGCCACCAGCGCCGGAGGGCGTCTCGGAGGCCACCTCGCGGTACACCGCATCGGCACACGCAAGACAGTGCACGTCATCGACCTCTTCGCCGGCCGCCAGGGCTGCGACCCAGTCACGAATGCTCACCCCGTCGGCTTCGAGCGTGTAGAACTCGGGGCGACCGAGAATCGTGTGCTCTCCCCCGCCGGCGACGAAGCTCTTGAAGTTCGGCACTGCCGTACGGATGTCGTTCTGATTGGCATCGAGTAGCGGCAGGAGGGATGGTGCCTCCTGCCCGCCGAGCGCCAGGAACCTGAGCTGCACGGCGTCTTCGGCATTGTCGAAGGCGGCGAAGGAGACGTCAGGGTGGGCCTTCGCCGCGGCGATATAGAGCGCCTCCCAGCTCATCGTCTCGCCGTCAATGCCCTGGAAGTGCGGCTCAGAGTCGATCGCATCGAGTGTCCCCCAGGGCTCCCAGGGAGTCGAGTCGCTCAGGCGACGGTAGCCGCCGCTACCATCTCCAAGCTGCTCCACACGGGCCGCAGGCCACTGTTCCTTGACGTGTGCCGCGTAGTACGGCGACGGGATCGAGCCAGCACTCGAACCCGTGACGAACACCGTTTCGGGCGAGAAGTTCGCAAAAGCCCATTCGAGCGCGGTCATGCCGTTCTTGTGGCCGCGATGTTCTATCGTCACCTGGTGAGCGGCCGGATCGGCGCCCTCTTTGACCTCGGCACCCTCGGGAAGCGCCGCAACATCGTAGGTCTTCGTCTGGTCGCCGAGATGCACGTCGCCCGTGCAGTAAGGCACGAAAACCATGCTGTAGTCCGCGAACGGGTTCTCTGGATGGTCGAGGGCGAAGATACCGTTGCCCTTCGCGGGATCATCGTTCGCCATGTCGACCTTGTAGCTGCCCACGCGCCCGGTATCGCAGGTCGCACCGGTCCAGCAGCCGCCGCCACCCTGGAAGTAGACCAAGAGCTTCTCGGGATTGGCGCGGCGGGCGAAGAAGGCGAAGTCGGAGCCGTCGGAGCAGGTCGTCCCGTCTTCGACATCGACGGTGTTCCAGGTGCCCTCTGTGAAGTCTGCGATCACCGGCAGGCCCGAGACCACGGCTTGGGACGACTCGCTATCTGCCTCGTAGGCCGCGTCGCCGGAGCAGCCGGCTAGAACCAGGGCGGTGAGCGCGAAGAGAGCCGTGTTGAACAGGCCGAGCGAGCGGCGGGTAGCGAGAGTGGGCTTCATGGTCATCCTCCACAAGGAAACTGTCGGTGGTCGAGCACCGCACCTGGTTGGGGCGCAACGTTCAAGACGACGCGCGGAGTCTTCTTCGATCGAGGTCAGGGTCGACCCATCCTACCCTCCGGATCCCTCGGCCAACAGTGCCGCTAGCAGCCGCTCCAGAAAGGCGTGCTGGACCGGATGCAGCTTGCCGACCGCACGCTCGGGATCGAACCAACCGAAGCGATCGAGTTCCGGGAAAGCGACCGTCTCACCTGACTTCGGGGGCCACTCAAGCTTAAACTCGTTGGCGGTGAGGTCGCCGACCTCGCAGTCGCCGAGAAACGCCCAGGCCCACACGCGCTTGCCACTCGAATAGCGAACCTCGCCGAGCTCGACGACGCGGCTTCCGAAGTCTTCGCCAGGAGCGAGCAGGCCTTCGAGGGCCAGGCCGGTCTCTTCCTCGAACTCCCGCACCGCCGCGTCGAGGTCGGCCTCCCCTTCTTCAACCAGCCCCTTGGGAATCGTCCACGACCCCTCGTCCTTCTGTCGAAAGTACGGGCCACCGGGATGGCCGAGTAGAACCTCGACCTGACCGTGACGGATTCGAAAAAGCATCAGGCCTGCACTGGTTTGTGGCATCGCGTCCTTTCGACGTCGGTCAGAGGTCTGGGCCAGGGCTGTCTCGGACAGGCTCACCGGCGCTTCGAATGAGCTCATGGTAGCGCCCTGGTTGGAGCCCTAGGAAGCGCTCCCGGCCACCGCTCGGCCAGTGCACGACGACGGAGCGCGCGACCGGCGTAGGCAGCGCGAAGAGCACCCGCGGATCGCTTGCCGAGGCATAGGAGCCGTCGGTATGCACCCGCCGCCATTGCATCGGCTGACCGGGAGTGTCCGCGGATCCCGCCGGCAGAAGGCCCACCCGTGCACCGTAGACATCCGGGCCTTGCGACCGGGCACGCACCCTGAGTCCAAGCCAGCGCGTCCCGGGCACTCGTTGATTGAGAAGCAGGCGCGCAGGTCCACCGTTGTTGGTCACCACCAGGTCGGAGTCGCCATCGTTGTCGATGTCGCCGACGGCCAGGCCCCGGCTGACTTCCGCGGTCCCAGGGTGCAGAGCCCGCTCGACCTCTTCGAATGTGCCGTCGCCCAGGCCGCGAAACAGCTGGTTCCGCTGCCGCAACGGCAATGACTCGCCCGCGGCGAGCTGTTCGGGGACGCGATGTACCGCGCCGTTCGCAACGTAGAGGTCGAGCCAGCCGTCGCCATCAAAGTCGAGAGCTGCCGTTCCGAAGCCCGTGAAACTGAAGCTCGGCGCACCGAGCCGACTCGACTGCGAGGCATCGACGAACATTCCCTCGCCCGTGTTGCGGTAGAGGGTGTTCGTCTCGCGCGCCAGATGCGACATGAAGAGATCCACCAGTCCGTCGCCGTCGAGATCTTCGGCGACCACGCCCATACTCGCCTGCGGCTTCCCATTGCCGTCGACCGCCGCGCCCATTAGAAGGGCGTCGTCGACAAAGCTCCCGTCGCCACGGTTCAACCACAGCTGATTGGGCATCAGATCGTTGGCGACGTAGAGGTCGAGGTGCCCGTCGTCGTTGAAGTCGGCGGCGACCGCACCAAGGGCGGTGGCTGCCTCACCGGCGAGTCCGGCGCGCCGCGTCGTATCCTCGAAGGTCCCTCCGCCGAGGTTTCGCAACAACCGGTCGGGTTCCGCGGCGTACGCCAGCGGCCCACAGTAGTCTCTCGAGCCCTGCGGCATGTAGCACTCGCGGTGCGTGGCGGCGCGAAAGTCGTTGTAGTTGCCCACGAACAGATCAAGATCGCCATCGCCGTCGTAGTCGAAGAACGTCGCAGCAACGCTCCAACGCGGATCACCCGCTCCAGCCGATTCGGTCACGTCGACGAAGTGTCCGCTCCCGTCATTCCTGAGCAGCTGATTCGCACCCCAGTTCGTTATGTAGAGGTCGACTGCGCCATCGCCGTCGTAGTCGCCCGTCGCAACACCCTGGGCGTAGCCGGTCGCTACTCCCAGACCGGACTCTGAGGAGACGTCCTCAAAACGCAGTGTTCCCTCCTCGAGCCGGTTGATGAACAAGCGGTCGGCGGGCCGGTCTCTGCCGGCTCCGGGTTCCAGGGGTCCGCCCTGACCGAGGTAGATGTCGAGATCGCCATCGTTATCGAAATCGAGAAGAGCAACCCCGGCGCCCAGGTGCTCTACCGCCCACAGGTCGCCAACCATCCCGTTCTCGTGCTTGAAAACAAGCCCGACCTCGCGAGCGATGTCTCGAAACACCGGTCCGTCATCCCGGCCCGCGCCGGGCACTGCGACCAAAGCCAGGAGGAGAAGCGCCACCTGCAACCGCCGACAGATGCGCGGCCCGGTCATCTGGGTGCTGTAGCCGCCGGTTTGGGCAAGAGCGGCTCCGGGGTGTCTCGGCCTTCGCGGATCTTCACCCGGTCACCGGGCCGCAGGCCGCGGACGACCTGACGCAGGCCACTGGCGGGCCACCAGATCTCGACGCGGTCGATGCTCGACGCATCTCCGAGACCGATGAGCTGTCGCAACGGGTTACCGCCAAAGCTTCCACTCGCCATCACCGTGCGGTAGAGCGAGCGCCCCTCCCCTGGAGCACCCGGCAGGTCGACCCGCACGCGCGCGCCAATGGCCGAGCGGTTGCTCTTCTCGCCAACCAGCACCAACTCGATGAACCGCTTCCCGAAGCCCGGGTTGCGATAGAGCGCGTCGGCGAACCGATCGCCCGGAAACGCACCCCCCATCTGCTCGAAAACATCGAGATCGCCATCGCCGTCGAAGTCGGCGATCGCCACTCCATGGCCTTTCTGGAGATGCGCAAGGCCCGAGGCGAGCGTCACATCGACGAAGCGTCGGCCAGCATCGTTGCGGTACAGCACGTTCGGCATCAGCCCTTCGTAGTCCGGGTAGCCGGTGCCCAGATAGAAGTCGAGCCAGCCGTCGCCATCCAGGTCACCGAAGCTCGACCCCATCGTCAGGTGGATGCGCTCGAGGCCGGCCCGCTTGGCAACATCCTCGAACCGGCCCTTACCGTTTCCTCTGTACAAACGGGGCTTCTGGTACGGCACTTCGAGGCCGAAGTAGCTGGCCGCTACCAACGAAACGCTGTCCGGTGCGCCGGCGTAGCTCGATACGTAGAGATCGAGGTTGCCGTCGTTGTCGTAGTCCCAGAACCAGACCGGGAATGAGCTGATCGCATCGGCGACACCGGCTTCCTCGGCTACGTCATGAAAGCCCTGGTCGCCGCGGTTCTCATAGAGCCGGTTGCTCTGCCCAAGAATCGAGACGTACAGGTCAGCATCACCGTCGTTGTCGTAGTCGCCCCAGGTCGCCCCCTTCACATAGCCACGCAGGTCCATCCCCGAGGTAGCCGCCACGTCGACAAAGGTGCCGCTTCCCTGGTTCTGAAACAGCTGGCTAGGTGCGTCGAAGGACTCGTTCCCCGCCTCGATGCCGAGAACACGGTCCGGGTCGGTACCGTGCTCGTTGCCGACAAAAAGATCGAGGTCGCCGTCATTGTCGTAGTCGGCAAAGGCCGCCGCCTGGGTCGGCAGATGGAGGTCCCCCAGGCCAGCGGCAAAGGTCGCGTCTCGAAAACGGGCGCGGCCATCGTTGAGCAGCAATGAGTTTGGGTGCCGCCCGCGCTCGTAGAGCCAGGCGCCGCGGGTGACAAAGACGTCGAGATCGCCGTCGTTGTCTACGTCACCGTGGATCAGCTGCAGCCCGCCGTGGAAACCCCGAAGCCCGGCGGACTCGGTGTCGTCTTGAAACGTCCCGTCTCCCTGGTTGCGAAAGAAGTGCGGCTCGGCTCGAGTATCGAAACTGGTGGTGAGGAGGTCGATATCACCGTCACCGTCGAAGTCGTCAGCGACGACCCCACCGGAAAGATTGAACGTATCGACGCCAACCTCCGAAGCAACATTCGGGAACCATCGGAACTCGCCACGCGCAGCAAACACGTGTGGTGGAACCCGGTAGCGCTCGGGCACACCGTTGGGATAGACGCCGAGCGTCATGTGGGCGATATTGAGCAACCACACAGTCTTGACGAAGAGCGGCGAGCTCTGGGGCACCAACTCGAGGACGCGTTCGAAAGAGGTAATTGCCTTTTTCGAACCAGTCTCGTCGGTGTGGATTCCGCCGCCGCGGATCGGCAAGATGCAACTCTCGGCCGCCGGCCTCTGGGCGCAGTTGCTGGTCTCCCCGTGACGCAGGTGCCCAACGCCGAGTCGAAACCAGACCTGTGCGCGCTCGCGCGCCGGTAGGATCGGCCCAAGCCCCTCGGCAAGGTCTCGAGCCTCTTCGAAGCGCTGGATGGCCTGGTGCTCGCGGCCGAGCCGCAACTCCTGCTCCGCCACTTTCATGAGCGCAAAGAGTCGGTCCCTGGAGGGAGCATCCGCGAGGCGTTCCAGCTCGGCACGCGCCTCCTGGGCCCGGGCCTCGCCGAGCCAGGGGTTGTCGGTGTCAGTCGCTCTAGCAATCTCAGCGAGCAGCGCCCGCATCCTCTCGTGCCCGCCTTCAGGCGCAGAAGGCGCCTGGGAGGCTGCCACGGATGGAAGCACCAGGACGCACCAAAGAGAAGCGAGTACGCGCCTTCTGACCCGTCGCGGAGTGCATCTCACCGTTCTCTCACCATGCGCCAAGGCTAGCGGTTCCGAAGCTCTTTCGTGTCGTCGGCGGGAGCGGGCATGCGGAAAGGGAGGAGGGCTTCCCCTCCTCCCTTTGACTACCGAGTCATCCAGCGAACGCTAGAAATGGAAGGCCAGGGAGGCCCGCCACTGACGCGGTCGTTGGAACTCACGTCGGACACGGAGTGGCTCTCCATAAAGCCCGACGTTGATCTGGTCCTGCTGGTTGGTGACATTCGTGCCCTCAATCCGAACCTGACCGGTGAATTCGCTCCGTATCGGGAACGTCCACGCAAAACTCATATTGAGATCGTAGTGTGGATCAAGCCTCCGAGTGCCGTTGCGCTCGAGAGGAATGTAGACCGTATTGATCGGATCGTTGGCACTGGGCGCGGCAATCTGCTCGCCGCGACCCCAGGCGCTCCCATCCTGGTAGTTCAGCATGCCGCCCAGGTTCAAGGAGTGCTTGCCGATGGTCCACACCTTGAAGCCGAACGTCTTCCAGATGAAGGGGCGATCGACACCGGAGCCGAAGAACCCATCCCCGGGCCCGACTCCTCCGCCGAGGCCATCACGCCCGGCGCGGTTGACGGTCGAAATCGGCTGGCCGATGTGCGGCGTGAGGAGCGCGACGCAGTCGACCGGGATGGTGCGCGTCGCCTGGAGCGCCTGACAACCGTCAACATGCGCCTGGGTGACGACCTCCTGTAGATCCTGGCCGAAGCTCGAGGAGCTGTTGTCCCACCAGGCCCCGGAACCGGTGGTTTCGAGCTTCGAGAGCGTCAGGTTGTTGTAGAGCGCCCAGCCATTCGAGAAACGCTTGTTGAGCTGGATCTGAACCGCCTGGTACTCCTTGAACGGGTCCTCGAAGCCTTCGATCAGGTGCTCGGGCACCACGCCCAGCTCGCGCCAATAGTTGCGGATGTTGTCGACGTTGCTCGACAGGCTGAAGGTCCGCAGGTCGGGATCCCGCTGGGTCGTATTCATGATCATGTCGCCCAGTTCCCAGTAGATGCCCTTCAGGTCGACAGCCCAATTGTCCGAGAACTGCCACTCGAACCCGGCGATGATCTCGTCCTTGTAGTAGGGATCGAGGTCGATGGGTGAGATGACCCCGGCATCGGCGAGGTCGAACTGCTCCCCTGGCCGGAAGGCGCGGAAGAACAGGTTGTAGCCCGGTTCGCCGCCGCACGCCGGGATGAACAGCACGTCGAGGTTGTCGCAATAGAGGAACTCGTCCGAGGCGTTGTGACCGGCCCACTCGTCGAGCAGCCAGCGGTTGGTGAACTGCTGGTTGAGCTGCGCGTAGTAACGGCCGACGTTGACGCTCGCCAACATGGTCCCGTCACCCTTGAAGTCGTAGCTCATCGCCAGCCGGGGTTCTAAGGTCTCCGTGTCAACGACCTTGCGGCGGGTGTCGTTCAAGTTCTCCTGCTGCGAGAAACGTACGCCGGCATTGAAGGTCCACCGATCGCCGATCGTAAAACGATCACGGACGTAGAGGGTGAGGTTCTCGTTCTCGCTGTCTCCGGTGCCTCGACCAGCCGCGACCAGAGAGTCGGGCTGATAGTTGATCCACAGGCATGGGCGACCGAAGATCAAAGAGCAGCCGGTCTCGGTCCCGGGTGTCGCGGAGTGGTCGTTGCCGGCGTAGCCCGAGGGGCTCGATGGATCGAAGTTGGGCCCACTGTAGAAGCCCATCCGCTGAGCATCCTGAATCCACGAGACCTCCTGCCAGTCGACGCCAAACTTGACCTCATGGTTGTCGTTGGCGAACCACGTCAGAGCAGCGTTGGCCTGGTCGCGCGGGTACTCGTTGAGGCCGAAACCGTTGTCGAGGATCCAGCCGTTGTGCCAGGAGTCGTTGTCCTGGTCGTCGACGTAGACGCGGAAGTTGTTGCCCGCAAAGTGGCACGCCTGGCCGCCGAGATTCGCGAAGGCGCAGGAGCTGGCCAGGTTCGGGTCGCCGGGATAGCCGTTGGGGGCACGTTGCTTCGTCAAGATGGCCTGCTCAACATCGAGATCTCCCGTTGCCAACAGCTTGTGCTCGTTTGAAGTCTGGGTGGCGATCTTGGTCTCGAGAAAGACCGACTGTGAGATGGAGTAGTTCCAGTTGAAGGTGCCCAGATCACCGGACAGAACATGCGGTGTGTGGCCCCACTCATCAGCCTGCGGCGTGTGCACGTAGTTTCGCGTCGACGGGCTATCGACCCAGGACGCGGACAGCGAGTGCTTCTCGTGGGGCTGGAAGTTGACCTTGCCAATCTTCGCCTGATACTCCCAGCTGGTGTCGATCAGGCTGCCGTTGATCAGCTTCTCGAAATTGCCCGTCGAGCTGTCACTGAAGGCAGCGAAGAACCACGCCTTGTCGCGAAAAATCGGACCGCCAAGTGAAGCTTCGACACCCTCGGCCGTCTGGTCCTTCTCGATCTGGGTGCGTTTGAAGAAGTCACGCGGAGCAGCACCAAACTCGAGGGTCTCGAGAACCGGCTGATCCTTGTACTCACCGAACCAGTCGGCGTCAGAATAGATACCGACGAGATCACCGTGAAAAGAATTGGTGCCGGACTTGATGATGACGTTGGTCGACGAGCCGGTCACGCGACCGTACTCGGCACTCGCACCGCCAGCTTCCATGGTGACCTCGCTGGTGGCGGTGGTCGGAAGGATGACGCGCGAACCGCCGAGGCGCGCAAAGGTTGTGTCGACACCGTCGATGTAGACGCCCTGGTCGGCGAAGTGAGAGCCATTGACGGAGGGACGCATCTCCTGGATGTCACGGTTGTCGGCGTCGCTGGTCACACCCGGAAGCATGTTGATGACGCCGTAGTAGGTGCGCGTGGTACCGGCCGCCTCGGCACCGACCTCGGAGGTCACCGACTGCCCCGCAGTGACGTTGTACTTGTCGACCATCGGCGCCTCGGAGGTGACAGTGATCTCTTCGGAGGTCTCGAGTCGCAGCCTGAAGTCGTACTGACCTTTATAGCCCGCGGTGATCGAGGCGTTCGCAGACGCGTCACGGAAGCCGTCGAGGCTAGCGGTGATCACATAGTTGCCGGGGCGCAAAAGGGCGAACCGATAGACCCCGTTCTCATCTGTGACAACCGACTGCTCGCCGCGATCTCCCGCGATGGTAACGATGGCACCTGGAATCAAAGCACCACTGTTGTCGGTCACACGTCCGGTAGCGACGCCGGTCTCCGGCCCGTCAGCGTGGACTGGAACGCCTCCGATTGTGATGACAAGCAGGGCCACGACAGCGGCGATGAGGAGCTTCATAGGCGCTCGACTCATGGGGGACACCTCCTGTTGTAGTCGGGCGCGCCGATCAGGCGACAGCCCGGGTCTCGTGCAGGCGCGTCCTCCACAACGGCTCAATACCAGAAGGCGGCGGCCTGTATGCAACTGACGATCTTGTTTTCTCCGGTCGCGTCAACGTGGGCGCGGACAAGAGTCACCGGGGAAACGACTTGATATCGGAAGGTTCTTGCACTATACCTGCCATTTCCGTCGAGTTGACCGGTCGACCAGTCCGCTGCCCTCCTCCTTCGGCGACGCTACGATAGCCAGACGCCATGGAAACCAGAGCGTCGATTACAACTGGGAGAGTCGCCTGGCGACGCGATTCCTGGTTGAGGAACGTCGGCTTGAGCGCCATTCTCGCCCACGGTTGCGTGACAGACAGCGAGATCCCCGCCGCGCACACCCCTCCACCGCCTCCCGGCATCACGTTCGAGGAGGTTGCTGCGACGCAGCATCTCGACTTCGTTCACCAAAGCGGCGCGACGGGGACTTTCCTCTACCCCGAGATCACACAGGGCGGCGGAGCCTTCCTGGATGCCGATGGCGACGGCTTTCTAGACGTGTACCTGGTCCAGGCAGGACCCCTCAACGCCCGCGGCCCAGAGCGCCCGGCCAATCGACTCTTCCGCAATCGCGGCGACGGCACGTACGAAGATCAAACCGACGCCGCGGGTGTCGGCGATACCGGATACGGCTCGGGGGTCGCAGCTGCCGACTTCGACCGCGACGGAGACGTCGATCTCTACGTCACCAACCTGGGCCCCAACCGCCTCTACGTCAACCGCGGCGACGGCACCTTCGATGACCAGACGGCAACTGCGGGAGTTGGCGACCCTGCCTGGTCCACCAGCGCGGCCTTCTTCGACGTTGATGGGGACGGCGACCTCGACCTCTGGGTGGTGAACTATGTCGAGTGGTCGCTCGAGAACGAGCGCCCCTGCCTGGGCCGAGCAGGCATGCGTTCCTACTGCAACCCAGGCGAGTACACGCCTTCTAGCGACACCCTCTACCGCAACGACGGTGATGGCACCTTCACCGACATCAGTGGGAAGGCCGGCATCACCGCGCACCCCGCAGCGGGTCTCGGGATCGTCACGGCCGACTTTGACGGTGACGGCCGGCTCAACGCGTACATCGCCAACGATCAAATGGCCAACCAACTCTGGTTGACGAGCGGCGACGGCACCCTGCGCGACGAGGCACTGCTCCTCGGAGCCGCGCTCAACGAGCGCGGTCAGGCTGAGGCTGGGATGGGAGTGGTTGCCGAAGATCCTGACGCCGACGGCGACATGGATCTGTTCATGGTTCATCTTTCCGGCGAGACCAACACCTACTACCGCAACGAGCAGGGCGGTTTCACCGACGCTACCGACGAACTCGGCCTGGGAGCGCCCTCCCAGCCATACACCGGCTTCGGCGTGGGCCTTGTCGACTTCGACGGTGACGGCTGGCTCGATGCCTTCGTCGCCAATGGCAAGGTGAGCCCAGGAACCTCGGTCGAGAACGACTTTCGCGAGCCCAACCAGATTCTGCGCGGCCTGCCCGACGGGACCTTTGAAGATGTCTCGAAGAACGCCGGCAGAGCAATGGAACTCCTCGAGGTGAGCCGCGCCGCCGTCTTCGGCGACCACGACAACGACGGTGACCTAGACGTGCTGGTGGTCAACAACGACGGCCCGGTGCGGCTCTACGAGAACCGCGCTCGCCACCCGGGTCAACCCAGCACGCATCACTTCTTGACCCTTGATCTCGATGGCGGGGCGCGCTTCGGCCGAGTACCGATCGGGACCCTGGTCAGGGTCGAAGCGGGCGGTCGGCGGCAACATCGCACCGTGCAACCTGCCTGGGGCTACTGCGCCAGCCACGATCCCCGGGTCCACTTCGGCCTGGGTACCAGCGAACAGGTCGACCGGGTCTGGGTGCGTTGGCCCGACGGCAGCGAGGAGACCATCAGAGACCTCGTCGCTGACCGCATCGTGACCTGGTCGCCGGGAAGTCCGCCGCCCGCAGCTCCGGCGACCGGGGGCCGCTGATCGTGCATGCTCATCTCGCCTGGGCGACGCTCGCGGTACTGGGCGCGACGACGGTCGCCTGCGCGGACAGATCATCGCCGCCAGCGCCGACAGCAGCGCAAAGCTCGCCACAGGAGGAGGGCCTCGCGCTGGCGCCGCTCGCACAGGCAGCAGGTGAGCTTCCGGCAAGCATTGTCGACCCAGCGGTGGCGCGAGCCCTCGAACGCGCCCGCACCGCCGTTTATGAGCGCCCGGACGACGCCGCGGCGCACGGAGCCCTGGGTCGTCTCTACCATGCCCACAAACACACCGACCTTGCACGGGCAAGCTACGCCGCAGCCCACCGACTCGCTCCCGAATCTCCAGAGTGGCCCTACTACCTGGCGCTCTTCGCTCATGATCGCGGCGACCATGGCGAAGCGATCAGCCTCCTCAATGAGGTGATCAGACAGGCGCCTGATCACGCCCCGGCGTGGCTTCATCGCGCCTCGGCAGCGCTGGCGCTCGGCAACGTCGCGGTGGCGCGACGCGACTTCGCGCACCTCGAGGAACTCGCGCCGGGTGCTCCCGATGGCGCGATCGGCCTGGCACGGATCGCGATTCGCGAGGGCAACCACCAGCGAGCCGCCGCGCACCTCGAGCGCGCCCTCCAGGTGGCCCCGCGTCACCACGAAGCGCTCTATCTTCTGGCGATGACACGTCGCCGCCTCGGAGACGACCGCGCCGCGCGCCGAGTGCTCGCGCGCCTCGAGGGGGCCGTACCAGCCCCCCTCGACGACCCCTGGCTGGTCAAGGCACTCGAGCAACGTACGGATCTCGAGGAGCGCAACAACACCGCCAATCGGCTGCTCGCCGAAGGCAACATCGAAGCTGCCGAAGTGCTCTACCGGGAGGTCATCCTCGAGAACCCAGAACACGCCGACGCGCTCTACAATCTGGGTCTTCTTCTAGCGCGCAGCGGCCGATCCGAGGAAGCGAGCGCGGTCCTCGAACGCGCGCGGGCCGTGCGCGATGGCGCCGACACCAACTTTCTGTTGGCGATGACCTACCTCTCGCTCGGGCAACCGCAAACGGCCTTCGAGCGCCTCGAGAGCGCGCTTGCCATCGAGCCCGAGCACGCGCTTGCACGCGACCTGATGAAACGGCTCACCGATGACTGACAGTCCGTGCCCCCTCAGCCCACCCGCGCTGCAACAAGCTCGCCGCTGCCTTCTAGAAGCCGCACGGACCGGTCCACAGCGACGTTCTCGAACACCTCGGTGACGTCGCTCGTTGGCCAGTACACCTCGAGGCGTTCGATGCGCGTCGCACGACCCGTACCAATGGTCTGGCGAAGGGGGTTGCAGCCGAAGCTGCCACCGCTCGTCACCCATCGGTAGATCGAGCGCCCGGCACCGCCTTCTAGAATGTCGGCGCGAATCCGGGCACCGATCGCTGAGCGGTTCGAACGCACGCCGACGAGCTCGACCTCGAGCCAATGGTTCTTGAAACCCGGGTTCTCGAAGAAGGCATCGCGATAGGCATCGCCAGGGAAAGCGCCGCCCATCTGTGCGAAGAGATCGATGTCTCCGTCGCGATCCCAGTCGCCAAACGCCACACCGTGTCCCTTCTGCAGGTGGCCCACACCGGCCGGCCAGGTCACGTCGCGGAAGCGTTGGCCGGCTTCGTTGTGGTACAGCACATTCGGCATCAGGCCCTCGTAGTCGGGATAGCCAGTGCCAAGGTAGAAGTCGAGCCAACCATCCGAGTCGATGTCGCCAAAGTTCGACCCCATGGGGAGGTGGAGGCGTTCGAGACCGACACGCTGGGCGACGTCGACGAATCGACCTCGGCCGTCACCGCGGTAGAGCCGCGCCGACTCCCAGGGCACCTCTGCGCCGAAGTAGCTGGCCGCCACCAGGCCAACGCTATCGGCCGAACCACGGTAGCTCGAAACATAGAGGTCAAGGTGGCCGTCACCGTCGTAGTCCCAGAACCAGGTCGGGAAACTGTTGGCGGGCTCTTTGACACCGGCACGCGTGGCGATGTCCTCGAAGGTTCCGTCGCCACGGTTCCTGAACAGATGGTTCGCGCCGCCCAGAACCGAAAGGAAGAGATCCGGGTAGCGGTCGCCATCGACATCGCCCCAGACGGCTCCCTTGACGAAAGCGCGCACCGCCACTCCGGCTTCCTCGGCAATATCGACGAAAGTGCCATCGCCCTGGTTGCGAAACAGCTGGCTCGGGGCTTCGAAGCTCGGCGCCTCGCCACGCAGCCCGGTCGAGCTTTCGCCATGTTCGTTGCCCACGAACAGGTCGAGATCACCGTCGTTGTCGAAGTCGGCAAAGGCGGCGGTCTGCGTCGGGAAGTGCTCTTCGCCGAGCCCCGCATCGAAGGTCACGTCGATGAAGCTTGTGCGACCGGGACGCGCTTGATCGGTCTCGTTACGCAGCAGTGAGTTCGGATAGCGACCCGCGGCCTCGAGCCAGGCGCCGCGCAGCACGAAGAGGTCCAGATCGCCGTCGTTGTCGACGTCTCCACTCACCACGTTGAGCCCACCGTAGAGACCCGCGAGGTTCGCCTCCTCGCTTCGCTTCTCGAAGCCTTCACCGGTGTTGTGGAAGTACTGCGCCTCGCCGGCTGTATCGAATGTGGTTGTAAACAGGTCCAGCCGGCCGTCGCCGTCGAGGTCGTCGAGCACCGCACCTCCGGAGAGCCCGAAGGTCGCCACGCCGAGCTCCGGAGCCGCGTTCCTTAGACGTGGGAACGACTCCTGACTGCCGAACACCTCGGGTGGGATCCGCTGATCTCTGGCCAACCCGTCTGGATAGGTGCCGAGGGTCATGTGCGCCAGGTTGAGTAGCCACACCGCCTGCAAGTGAAGGAGCGTACTGCGTGACGTGTTCGCCGCGACCTCTCCAAACACCCGGGTCGCCGCCTCGGCATGCTGGCGTTCGCGGTGCACTCCCGCACCGCGGATCGGCAGGATGCAGGCCTCCGCTACGTGCCGATCGACGCAGTTCTCGGTCTCTCCAGCCCGCATGTGCGCTACTCCGAGCCTGAAGGCGGCGACGAGCTGCCGGTCGCTGTTCGCATCGAGCGCCCCAAAGAGCGCCAATGCCTCCTCGAAACGCGCAATGGCTCTGTCTTCGTTGCCGAGCCGCAGCTCGTGCTCGGCAACTCTGAGGGTCGCCTCGAAACGCACAGCCGGCGGCGCGTCGGGCGCGAGGGCGTTGTAGCGCGCACGCGCCTCGCGGGCTCTTCGGTCACCGAGCCAGTGGTTCAGCTCCGCTGTGTCCTGGCGGACCCGGTCGAGGACCGCAAGCATCCGGTCGTGGGACGGCGGCTGAGCGGCCTTCTCCGCAACAGCCGCCTCGGAATGCTGCTCCGGATCTTGCGGTCCGCTCTGCTCGGAGGTACAACCGATGAGACACCCGAGAAGCGCCAGCCCTCTCAGGCCACAACGGAGAGCAGGTTGCGATCGCGGCGCGTCCAACATGTTCGACAGGATACTCTCGATACGATCGGCTCCCGGCCCCCAGGACGCCCGTCGATGGTGCACTTACTCTTCATCAAGGCAGCGCTTGCCACAGCGTTCTTTGTTGCGCAGGCGCCGCCCTACGATCTCGAGCAGATTCCGGTTCCCCTGCTCGACGCCTTCGAGGAAGGGGTGCGCGCGCAACTCGAAGAGGCACGCCAACGCGCCCTCGATAAAGACGCCGAAGGGCTCGCCCGCCTCTGCCTGCTCTACCAGCACTACGAGCTCTTCCAATCCGCTAGGCCCTGCCTCGAGCAGCTGGCCGAACGCCAGGCCGGCGACGGGCGTTGGCCCTACTACCTGGGCCTTCTCCACGCACGCGAGGGCAGAAACGACCTCGCCGTCGAAGCGTTCGAGCGCGCGCAGGCCCTGCTGCCAGGGTTCCCCGCCACATCGGTACGTCTCGGCGACCTGCGACTCGCCCAAGGTGACCTCGAGGGTGCCGAGCATGCCTATCGTCGTGCGATGAACGACAGAGGCACAAAAGACGCAGCGCGTTTTGGTCTGGCCCGTATTGCGCTCGAACGCGGGAACCCCCGAGGGGCGATCCGCGACTTGGAAGCCATCCTTCCCACCCAGCCAGCCGGCAGCACGGTCCATCACCATCTCGGCCTGGCGTGGCGGGCCAGCGGCGACCTCGAGCGCGCCCGCGCCGAGCTGGCGCGCAACCAACATGTTCCGGTGTCGTTCGCCGACTCGTTCGCCGCCGCCCTCACCGCACTCGACGTAAGCCGCGAGGCGATCTTCAACCGCGCGGTCGAGGCGTCGCGTCTCGGCCGTCATGAGCAGGCCATCGGTGACTTTCGCGAGCTCCTCACGAAACACCCAGACGACGCCGAGGCGCACTACAACCTCGCCCGTGCGCTCGGCGAGATCGGCGACCTCGTCGCGTCGGAGCACCACCTGCGCGAAGCCATCCGCATAAGGCCCACCTTTCGCGACGCCCACTTCAACCTCGCGGTACTGCTCGGCCGTTCGAAACGCGGCGAGGAGTCGCAGTCGCACCTCGAGCGCGTAGCGACCCTCGACCCCGACTACGCTCCGGCGCAGATGCTGTTGGGGCGGACACTTGCCGAACGTGGCGACCTCGGCAGCGCACAGCGCCGTTTCGCTTCGGTTCTAGAGCGCGATCCTGCCCATGCTGAAGCGCACTACTGGCTCGCCATGGCCCAGCTGGCCGAGAACGGAGGGGATGCGCTTCGAGCACGGGACGCCGCCGAAGGACATCTTCGCCAGGCACGCCGACTGGCTCCCGCGTGGCCGCTACCAGTCCGGGCCCTGGCGCAGCTCCTGGCTCGAGGCGGCAACCTGGCCGCCGCCGCGATTGAGTACCAGGCTCTCCTCGAGCTGTCACCCCTGGAGCCGCCCGCACACCTGGGCCTGGCCCAGGCCCGCATCCTCACCAGCGAGTACCGAGCCGCCATCACCGGTCTCGAAGAGGCCCTGGCCAGCTCAGACGCCAAGCTCAGCCGTCATCCGCGGCTCTTGGACCTGACCGCGCGGCTCCTCGCCACCTGCCCAGACCCGGCAATCCGCGACGGAGCACGCGCCGAGATCCTGGCACGGCGCGTCATGGGTGCAGCACCGAATCTCGACGCCGCCGAGACGCTGGCCATGGCCCTGGCTGAACAAGGACGATTCGAGGAGGCAGTTCAACTGCAGCGCGAGGTCCTCGAGCGTGAACGGCAGTCGCTTGGCCAGCCATCACCTGCTCGGCAGGCACACCTGGCGCGTTACCTCAACGGTGAGCCGGTGCGAGCCCCGTGGCTGCCCTGACCACATCGAGAACCCTGGCCGCGACGAGTCACTCAGGCCGGTGTTTCGACCGAGGACCGATCCATCAGCATCGGCGAATTCGAATCGGCACTCCATCGGGGTCGGAGAAGCGTTCGATTCTCGCTGCCTCCCCCGCGCCGGGCCCACCAGCTGCCTCGAACGCCAGATGCTCCAGGCCGCAGAGCCGTGGCGCCAGATCACGCCACTCCTGCCCGTCGCGAGCGTAGAGCTCGAGGGTAGTGTACGGGCGTTGCCACAGCCACGGACGGTTCGCCGTCGCCTCGAGGTCTGGATCTGGTGGCCGTTCGGCGGTGAACGCGAGGAACCACAGGGTGAAGTTGAACCGCGCGACTGGTTGGCGTGACAAGAGGGTCATACCCAGGCCACGGTAGAAGGCGAGACTCAACTCGGGCTTTCGCACCCGCAGGGTCAACTGACCGAGAACCGCCGGAGAGCCGAGCGGGAAACGCGCGTTGTCAGCTCGAGCAGGAGCGCAGGCCCGGCCGAACTGATGTTGGAGGAGTTCGATGGCATGGCCGTCCGGATCCGCCAGATGGCACAAGTAGCCGACGTCCTCGAACTGACGAGGCTCCGAGACCTCGACCTCCGCCGCACGAAGATGCTGCGCCGCCAGGTCGACGTTCGGCAGCGTGATCCCCAGCTTCCACCAGGTATCGGTCGCCTCGGCCGAAAGGTCAAGGCCCTCGCGTGCACGAAGCACGAGGCGCGTCGGCTCGGGAGAACCATCGTCACAAAACGCAACCTCGGCGGCATTCTCGCCCTCCTCGAGCACGGTCATCCCCAACCGATCGCGGTAGAAGGCGAGGCTCTCCGATAGATCAGACACCGCTATCGTGGCACTCTCGATCCGGCCTCGGGATCCGGGCGAGCGTGGCTCATCTCCCGACACGCCTCGAACCGTGTCACGGGCGTCCGAGGTCACGGCCGGCGGCCTGCGCGGTACGCGGCCAAGGCATGCTTGCGTTCCTCGACGACGGCGGGCGCCCCAGCCTCAACAGCCATCTCGAGAGCCTGTTCAGCACGCAGCACTGCGCCCTCGAAGTCGCCCACCGCAGCAAGCCCATCGGCCAGCTCGACCAACACACTCTCCAGGACGGCGCGGAGTTCGCGCTGGTGGTCTCGGGCAGCGAAAGCTTTGTCGAGTGCCGGTAGAAGCGCCGCGACATCGCCGCGCCGCGCCGCGGCCAGGGCGCGCAGTACGAGCATGTGAAAGTGACCAGGGCGAACCTCCAGCACCTTGCCAGCCAGCCGATCGGCGTCTTGAAACCGGCCAATCTTCCACCAGTTCGATGCCAGCATGGCCGTGGCGTCGACTCTCTGTTCCCCGGACGCCCTGCCGAGAGCCCGTTCGGCTGCGGCGGCGGCATCGGTGGGACGACCTTGTAGCTCATGGGCTGAAGCCGTCATCAGCCAGGCACTGGGGTTCTCAGGGTCCAGCTTGCGCAACTCGTCGAGTACCTTGAGCGCTGCCTCGGCCTGGCCGCTATCCAGTGACATGCGGGCGCGTCGGAGGAAGCCACCGACATCAACTGCCCGTGCGGAGATCTCGGCTCGTAGCGGGTCGCGATGCTTCAGTGTGCGCGAGAAGCCTCGCGCGGCTGCAATCAGGCTTTGAGCCTCGTCACGCCGGCCCGCCTGGTGATACGCACGCGCGAGAGTCGCGGCGATCGCCTGACTCGCTGGTGCAAACCGGCGGGCGCGCTCCAAGAGGGCGATCGCCTCGCCGACTTGGCCACGGCGCAGCGCGAGCCGGCCGAGCCCGAAGTGCCCCAGGGCGTTCTGAGGATCGAGGACCGCGGCTCGCTTGTAGAGCCCAGCGGCCTCTTGTTCGCGGCCCAGTTTCTCGACGGTTTCTCCCCAACGAATGTAGAGCGGAGCGTAGTTCGAAAGAGTCGCCGCCGCCCGTTCGAACCACCCGGACGCAGCAGCAGGATCCTCAGACGAAAGCAGCATGGCACGGAAGTACGGCCACCGGACATTCCCGGGGTCAAGTTCGGCAGCTCGCTCGTAGGCACTGCCCGCCGGGACAATCAGCCCGTGGGCCTCGAGGATCATTCCGTAGTCGCCCCAATTGGCGCCGTCGGAGGGCGTTTCCACAACCTGACCGCGAGCGGCCTCGATCGCCGTGACGACATTGGCGTCGAGGCCACTGAGCTCCGGCTGCGGTACAGGTTGTGCTGAAGAGGTCGCGGCAAGAGCCAGCACTGCGACGATGAACATCATCGCCACTCTCAGAAGCCAACGGGCGGAGTGAAAGAACGCTCCGGCGGTCACCGAACTGAAACTCCGGTTCCGCGCTCGAGCCGGCGCGCTTTCGAAACTTCGCCGCCAGGGAACGACTCGGCCATTCCATCCGGCCACCTGACTTCGATGCGATCGATCGCCGTCAACTGACCGAGGCCAAAGTGTACGACTGGCTCACGACCCGAGAGGTAGGAACCCCCGCTCGAGACCACGCCGATGAAACGTCGCTCGCCAGCGAACAGCGCGATCGTCGCACCAAGAGCGTCTCGGCCACCGCGTTCCGGCAGGACGGCACGTACGCTGAGAAAGGAGCCCCTCGAGCCGTCCGAACCCTTCGAGTCGTTGCGATAGATCCTCACCGGGCCTTCTACATTGGACAAGACAAGATCGAGATCACCATCTCGATCCAGGTCAGCAGGCACCAACCCTCTGCTCACTTCGGCTGACGCGAAGAAATCACCTTCGCCCTCCGCGGCCTCAACGTAGCCCCCCGCCGAGGAGGTCAACAGCGAGTTGCGCTCGCCATAGGCATTCCAGAAGCCTGGGCTCGCTCCTTCTTGCGGCTCCGACCGGCGCTTGACGGCACCGTTCGCAATCGCCACGTCGAGGTCGCCGTCGAGGTCGCCGTCGAAGAACACGGTTCCGAAACCGGTGACTCCAAGTGACGGAAGACCGACACCGGCCTCGGCGGAAATATCCTCGAACCCGACCGCGCCTCGGTTTCCGTAGAGCGTGTTGGTCTCGTCGGCCAGGTGCGTCACCATGAGATCGAAATCACCGTCGCCGTCTGCGTCACCTACCGCAACTCCCATGCCTGCCTCTCCCACTCCGTAGCGGTTGAACGCGAGGCCCTCGAGAATCGCCTCGTCTTCGAGCCGACCGTCGCGCCACACCCATAAGAGGTTGGGATCCGAGTCGTTGGCAACGTATAGCGCTGGCGGGCCGGAGTCCGCGACCGGAAGCAGGTCGACTCCCAGTCCACGGTATCGCAGCCTCTGGACTCCCCAGGGGCCGGACATATCTTCGAAGCCCCGCCCGTCCAGGTTGCGGTAGACACGGTCGGGCAGGGCAGCAAGTTGCGCTGGGCCGCAATAGTCTGGCCGGCCGCCCTCGAGGAAACACTCGCGACCGATTCGGTAGTCGACGTAGCGAGTGACGTAGAGGTCGAGCCAGCCGTCTCGGTCGAGGTCGACGAAGGTTGCCGAGGCCGACCAGCCATCTCGAGCAAGCACGTCTCCCTGACGCTGCGCGAAACGGCCTCCTTCGTTGCGCAGCAACTCGTCGCCGCCCCAGGCGCTGATGAAAACGTCCAGGTCACCATCGTTGTCAACGTCGCCCAGGGCACATCCTTGTCCCCAACGCTCATCGTCCCCAGGCGACACCGCGAGGCCAGCAGCCACCGAGGCGTCCTCGAACCGCATTGGCTCGACCTGTCGAAACAGTCGATTGCCCCACCCGGCGCCTGGCCGGCCACCGACCGCCAACACGTCAACCCATCCATCACCGTCAGCGTCGAAGACGCAGAGGCCCCCGCCCATGATGGCGGGCATCGGCCAGGTCCCTTCACTGGCCGTCCGGTGTCGGAGCTCGAGACCCGCTGAGGTTGTCACGTCGACGAAAGAAAGCCCGCTGCTCCCGTCGCCTCCAACGACGCTCGCGGGCTCCCTGGCTGCTCCGCCCGGGCCGGGTCTGCTATCGCGGGCACAAGAGAGAACGGCGAAGGTCAGCGCCAAAAGGCAGAATCTCGAAAGCGTTGACAACACGTCGCGTGACGGTCTCGCCTGCAGGCTGCCGAGACGAAAACGGGCCAGCCCAAACGGCTGGCCCGATTTCTCACCAGGAAAGGCACCGGAGTAGGCCACCTCTTCCGGCAACCTGTCTCAGGTTCCTAGAACTTCAGAGACAGCGAGGCTCGGAACTGGCGCGGCCGTTGGAAGTTGCGCCGTACGCGCCCGATCTCACCACGACTTGTGGTGAAGGTCCGCTCCTGCTCGTTCGTCACGTTCAGGCCCTCGACCCTTAAGCCGCCTCGCACCTGACCAGAAATTGGGAAACCCCAATTCATGCTCATGTTGATGGCGTAGATGTCGGTGAGACGACGTGCTCCGCGCTCCTCGACGTAGAGCGTGACCCCACTGTTTGCCGCGGTGTTGCCATCGAGGGCGATGGTGCTCACGCCTTCGGTGCGCTGCCAGGGCAGACCGTCCTGGTACTGGAAGTGACCACCAATGGTCAGGTCGTGCGAACCGATCGCCCAACGCTTGAAGCCGAAGGTGTTCCAGATGATCGGCCGATCGATGTTGTTGGCCTTTCCAACGCGGTTGATCGTCGAGACCGGTTGCCCAAGGAAGGGGGTCAGCACGCTGCAGTCAACCGGCACGGTCCGAGTCCGCCCTTGGGCGTTCGGGTTGGTCTGGTTGAACTGGCAGGAATCGATGTGATCCTGCGTCAGGACAACGTGCAGGTCTTCGCCGTAGTCGGAGTTGGTGTTGTTCCACCAGGCACCCGCGCCACTGGTCTCGGTTTCCGAGAACGTCACGTTATTAAACAGCGCCCACCCGTTGGCGAACCTGCGATTGAGCTGCAGCTGAATCGCCTGATACTCCATCTTGCCTGGCTCGTAGTTGTTCAGAATCGCGTCGGCGCGTGCGGCGAGCTGTTCTGGCGACTCGTCAGGGAAGACGTTGGTGTTCGCAGCGATGAAGTTGTCCACAAACCCAATGTTGCGCAGGATGTCGGCGTAGTCGTTGTAGTTGGCGAGCAACTTGAACTGATCGCTCTCCGGCGACAGCTGAATGGTCGCACCGATCATGTCGTCGAGTTCCCACCACAGCCCCTTGACGTCGAGGGCCCAGTTGGGTGCAACCTGCCACTCGAAGCCCAGGATCACTTCATCCTTGTAGTAGGGATCGATGTCAGATTGGAAGTAGCCCTGGTCGACCAACTCCCACATCCGACCCGAACGCAGCTCGCGCAGTCGGAAGTTGTAGCCGACGCCGTTCTGCGCGCAGCCGGGGAGTCCAAAAGTAACGTCAAGAAAGTCACAGAAGAGCCACGTCACTTGGTCAGAGCCGATTTCCCCGTTGGGGTTGTCGCGAAGATGCTCCTGGACCCACTGTTGGTTGAGCTGCGCGTAGTAGCGACCAACATTGGCGGAGAAGAGCATCTGGCCGTCACCACGAATGTCGTACGTCGCCGACAGACGGGGAGCAAAGTTATTGGCGTCAACGACTTCCCGACCGGTGTCGTTCTCAGCCACTGCGTTCTCGTAGCGCAGACCGAGGTTGAAGGTCCAGTGGTCGCCACTGGTGAAGCGATCCCGTACATAGAACGCCAGGTCTTCGTTCTTCGTGTTACCGCTCCCGAGGACCATGTCCTCCGGGAAGGTCGTCCAGGCACAGGTGCCCAGGGCGCGGGTGGCTGGGATCCCCAGCGAGTTGGCGAACGCGACAGTCGACGCATTGGTGCGCGCGATACCGCAGTCGAGCGGGCCGATGCCGCCATTGGCTGCGTCAAACCCGAACGGGTTGAAGGCGTTGAAGAAGCCGCCATCGTAGACATCGAGGCCCTGGATGTTGGCGTCCCACTCGACTGTCTGCCAGTCGATGCCGTACTTCAACTCGTGGTTCGAGCCCGCGAACTGCGTCAGGCTGAGGTTGGCCTGATCGCGCGGGAACTCGTTGGTACCGAAACCGTTGTCCAGCAACCAACCGTTGTTCCAAGCGCCGTCATTCTGACTGTCCCGGTAGACGTCGAAATTGTTGACCGGAGAATGCGGGAAGATCTCGAGCCCCGGCAGCACCGCGAAACGCGGGTCCTGCTGCTTCTGGGCCAGGCACACGCCGGGATCAGTGCTACCGCAGGCGAGGAACTTGTTCTCATCCGACTGCTGGGTGGCGATCTTGGCCTCGAGGAAGAAATTGTTACTCGCCGACCAGTTCCAGCTCAGGGTACCGAGGGTGCCATCTGAAACATGGGGAGTGGGCGTCCAGAGATCGTTGGATTCCGGGTTGAAGTACACCCGATCTGCCGGCGTGTCGATCCAAGAGAACGAAAGTGAGTGCGCGGGCGCGGGCTGTACGTTGAACTTGGCGATACGCGCTTCGGTGTTCAGAGACACGTCGATGGCGTCACCATTGAGCGTGCGGTCGATATCGTTCGTCGACACGTCGCTCCAGGCCAGGAAGAACCAAGCTTTGTCGCGCGCCAACGGCCCGCCAAAGCCCAGCTCGAAGCTATCGGACTTGCCGTCCTCTTCCACGTCACCCGTGCCGAAGAAGTCGCGCTTGAAGAAGTTCGGATCTTCGGGGAAGTTCTGCCGCTGGGTGAGTTCGACGTGGCTGTCGTAGTCAGATTGCCAGGCCGTCTCCTGCCGCTGCCAGAGCAGGTCGCCATGGAACTTGTTGGTTCCTGACTTCACGATGACATTGGTCGTCGAGCCCACGGCGCGACCGTACTCAGCCGAAGAACCACCGGCTTCCATCGTCACCTCGGTAACCGCCGAGGTCGGAATGTAGACGCGGCTGCCACCGAAGCGAGCGAAACTCGAGTCGACGCCGTCGATGAAGACCTGCTGGTCAGCCCAGTTGCTGCCGTTGACCGTCGGTCGAGTACCCTGGATGTCGGCGTTCTGCGAGTCGCTCGATACACCAGGAAGGGTGTTGATGACGCCGTAGTAGGTGCGAGTGGTTCCGGCGGTTTCCTGGCCGACCTCAGAGGTCACGGTCGATCCGGCGGTAACGTTGTACTTGTCGACCATCGGCGCTTCCGAGGTAACGGTGATCTCCTCTGAAGTTCCCATGGACAACCGAAAGTTCACGTCGGCGCGAGCCCCGCCTGAAACCTGGGTCGCGGCTTCCATGGTGTCGAAGCCGTCCATGTTGGCCGTCACCCTATACTCGCCGGGCACCAGGAGAGCGATCCGAAACTCCCCCTTCTCGTCTGTAAAGGCCTCGCGGGCACCGCGGCCAGCGTCAGCAGCGATACGGACGCCTGGAATGGGTGCCCCCGAGGCGTCGGTGACGACACCGGAGATGACACCGGTCTCCTGGCCATCGGCCCAGGCCATACCCGCCACCGCGGCGACCGCGAGGATCATGATGAAGATTCGCCTCATTGTTGCTTTCCTCTCCCCTACTCAGGGGGTCACTTTCAACGGTTCTAGTTCCAACTCTCGAAAGACCCAGCACCCTTCCCCGCCTGGTCCCGGCGACTTCAATCGCCCGGAGATTCAGTATCCAGTCGCGGAGAATTCAAAAACATGGAGTGGCTTCTCCAATCAACCGGAGATTCCTGTTTGCGTCTCGCTCCCAGAGGCGCGACAAAGCAAGGGGGACAGGGGCCACAGACACCGACCGCACAAGCTGGCCGACTGAAACTAGATCGATCGTTCAAGTTCTCTGTTCAACTTTCGTGCCGGTTTCCTGCCGTTTCGTCCCGTACTTACCCCGGTAGACAACTCCGGCTGCATATGATCTGAGCCGGCATACGGTCTACACCCAAGCCCTACCTCTCCAACGATGGGAGTCTCCCCGCGATGCTGACCACCAGCCTGACCGTTTCCTTCTTGTTGGCGTTGACTCTCGGCGAAGGGCCTCCGCAGCAAAGCGCTAGCGGCTGGCCCGCGGGAAGGGAAGAAGCAACCAGTGGTTCGGTGGCGACCGCGCCGGTACCAGCGGCACGGGGGTATCGCATCTACTTCGATCCCGCGACCGGCCAGATCATCGACGATCCGACGCCGGCCCAGGTTCGCGCTCTTGATCAGGCCGTCGCCCGCGATCGCGGCTCCAGCGGCCCGGAGCTTCGCCGCGTACCGAGAACCTGGTCGGTCCCTGCCATCGGCGGGACGGGAATTGAGCTCGACGAACGGTTCTTCGTGGGTTTTCGATCGGTCATCGGGGTAGGAGGTGCCAACACCACGACGTGCTCGCCGCTCGACCACCAGGCGCATCCCCCACCCCCGGTACCTGAGCCTGTTCGGTTCGAGCGCCCTGAGCTTCCATCGGCCGTCCAGTGATCGCGCAACCAAAGAACGCAGCGGCCCTTTTTGCCATTGCCTTTCTCGCTTTGGTTCCAAAGCTCTTGGCAGAGGACGTCTCGGTCCGCATCGGGGTCGACGGGGATCGACTCGCCGGCGCTGACGACGACGGCAATCTCCTCTTGTACGCCCCAGGCACGGTTTCGTCGGGCTCGTCGATCAGTCACTGGGACAACACCGCCACGCCGAACCTGCTGATGGAACCGTCGGCGTCGCGCGACCTGCCGCTTGGCGGCCTCGACGTGACGGTGGCGGCGCTGCGTGATCTCGGGTGGCCGGCGGGCTCGGGGGCCACCATCACGCCGATGTATCAGGACGGCGGCGGCCAGGGCTTCTTCGATCCCGGCCTCGGCGACCAGCGCCGGCGAGCGTTCGAGCAGGCTCTGGCAATCTGGGCTGGCCAGTTGCGCAGTCCGGTTCCGATTCGCGTGCGCGCCTCCTTTGAATCGCTGACCTGTGGTTCGGGGGGTGCGACTCTTGCCGTCGCCGGGCCGCTCCGTCTCTATCAAGGAACCGAACTGCCACAGGACAACACCTGGTACTCGGAGTCGCATGCCGAAGCGATCGTCGGCCGCGAGCTCAGCGATGCCTCTTCGGCCGATCTCCAGATTCGTTTCAACAGCGAGATCGACAATGGCTGCACCGGTGGCCCAGGCTTCTTCTACGGCACCTCGGGCTCGCCGCCTGCGGATCGCCCGAGCTTTCTGCCGGTCGCCCTGCACGAGCTGGGTCACGGTCTGGGCTTTGTCTCTCTGGTCGACCTCGGCACTGGCCAGAAGTTCGGCGGCCGGATCGACGTGTTCTCGGCGCTCATTCGTGACAACGACCAGCAGCGCTTCTGGAGCCAGATGAACGCGGCGCAGATTCTGCGCTCGGTCACCAACACCGGTGCCGTGGCCTTCACCGGCAGGCGGGCGGCCAACAGCGCGGCGGGCTTTCTCGGCCCGGCCACCACCTTGCGCATCGAAACACCAAGAGAGATCGCCGGCACGCTGGCCTTCGGGACCGCAGCCTTCGGACCGGCACCCTCGGCGATGACGGTGACCGGAAACCTGGTGCAGACCACTCCTCGACGCGCCTGCTCCCCGATCAGCAAGGACACGACCGGGCTGATCGCGCTCATCGAGCGCGGCGACTGCACCTTCGTAGAGAAAGTCCGCGCGGCACAAGACGCCGGAGCCTCAGCCGTCGTCATCTACAACAACGACGGCAGCGGAGTCATCAACATGGGCGGCAGCGACGGCTCGATCACCATCCCATCGCTGTTCATCGCCCAGAGCGACGGCCGGGACCTCGTCGCCACCCTCGAAGGCGCAGACCCAGACGACCCGGGCGACCCTGGAGATCCTGGAGATCCCGGCGAAGAGCCACCGATCGAGGACGACGCCGAGGAACCCAGTGTGTGCTCTGAAGACGCGATAACCGAGTGCATCCAAGGCGACCGCTTCCGCATTCGCATGGCCTACGAGCTCCAGAACGGCGAAAGGGGTGACGGGCTGGCCTTCGAGCTCACCGAAGACACCGGCTACTTCGTGTTCACCAATACCGACAACGTCGAGATCGTCGTCAAGGTCCTCGACGCCTGCCAGGTCTTCGACCGCTTCTGGGTGTTCGCTGCTGGCCTGACCGATCAGAAGATCACCCTCGAGGTCACCGATACCGCAACCGGTCGCATTCGGAGATACCGCAACGATCTCAAACAGACCTACCAACCGATCCTCGACACCGCAGCGTTCGACACCTGTGGCGCGGGGGGCTAGCCGAGTCGGCGGCGGCGAGGCGTGGGGCGTGGTGCTTTGGCGGCGCGGCAGAGAGGGCGCCGCCTGAACCCTGGCGACGCTCGACCAGATCGTGCGACTAAGCTCGACCGGAAGCGCTTCAGAACGGGTACGGACGCTACAACGGATGGGTTTACCGAACAGAGACCAGAACTCTGGCAGCGCCAGGGAGCGCCGATCGGCGATCACGCTGGTGCTGGCGCTTCTTCTTCTCGCGGCCTGGATGGTCGCACCGCGGCTGTTCCAACACTGGAATCGAACGACGCCGGTCTCCTTCGAGTCCTTTCCGATCGAGGGTGACCTGACACCTGAGCGCAACTTCGCCTTTTCGCACGAGGGCATCGAGCTCAACGGCTGGTCGCCGCGTGCCGTCTCCGTAACGGCGGGAGGCAAACCTCTCGAACGCACGTCGGCTCGGCGGGTGCGAAAAACGGGCGACGGAACTTTTCATATCGGCCAGGGCGGTCGCCTTCTCGTGGCTCCTCCCGGCAACCAGAACCCCACCGCGCTCGAGATCGAGGTCAGCCAGCCCCGCGACCTCCCACCTCGCTCCCTGGTGGGCGCGCTGTCGATCTTCGTCTTTCTGCATGTCGGCACGTTGGTGGCGCTGGCGCGCCAGCTGTGGACCAGGCCACTCCTGCGCGCGCTCCCGCCGGTGATCCTGGCGATGCTCAGCGGTCTGCTCACCTTGCACGCGGCCAATGCACACCTACCGCCCTCACGGGCCGACTCGATCGGGGAGCGCCAACGACAGTTCGCCCAAGCGATAAAGAACGAGAGTCCGCCGCCCGATACGGTCTTCCTCGGGTCGAGTGTGATCTACAGGCAACTCGATCCGGCGACTTTCGACGACGCTTTCGCTCACGCGAAGCGTCCCCGGCGCTCATTCAACCTGGGAGCCGCCGGGGCGAGAATGCCTGAGGTCCTGCACCTCGCAAGCTGGGCGCTAGAGCGCGGCGAGGGCCAGATCGACCTGCTGGTGGTCGAACCACGGGACAGGCCGTTCGATCCCCTGGGCACCCGCCGACTCGCCGCCCGCAGCGTCGCCTGGCACACCTCTCGCGCGCTCTGGATGGTCGCCCGCGGCCTCCACCAGGACGGAATCGGAGCCGAGGAGGCTGCTCTTCGCATGAGCGAGCACTTGCCCGCCTGGGGTAGGAACACGCTCGCGCTCGGCCGCGGGCTCGACGGTCTCGACGCGCTCTTCGCAGTCAAACCCCGCTGGATCAACCCGAGTCGACGCGGCTTTCTGCCGCTCGACCTGCAGCCGAACCTGGCCAGGCGCCACGCCACGTTTCTTGACCGACCCAAGACCTGGGAGAGAGCCGTCGAAGAGCTGCTCGCCAGCCACGGCACCGGCACGCCGACCAGTGCTTTCGAACTCGAGATGTTCCTTCAACTCGAACACCTGGCCGCGGAGCACGGTGCCGACGTCGTCTGGCTGATCGCCCCCCACATCACACGACGACCCAATATGGTCTACGCCCACGATCAAGGACACGTCGAGACCCTCTTGCGCTTCGACGACCCACAAGAACACTCTCGCTACTACGACCTCTCGGCCCGCTTCGACGCCGGACATCTCAACCAGCGCGCCGCCCTCCTTTGGAGCCGCGACGTTGCAGAGCGCATTCTCGCCCTTGAACGTGACTCCGAGCGAGTCAGCGAGCTCCAGCCGTGATCTTCACCGAGTTTCGCTTCCTCGCCTTCTTCGGGCTCGTCCTCGCGGTCTACTGGTCACTCGAAGGCAATCGCCTGCGCAAGATCTGGCTGCTGGCGGCGAGCTATGCGTTCTACGCCGCCTGGGACTGGCGCTTTTTGTCGCTCATTCTCATCTCGACGCTGGTCGACTACGCGGTAGGCACGCGACTGGCGACAACCGACTCGGAGTCCCGCCGCCGCGCCCTCCTCCTCGCCAGCCTGGTCACCAACCTCGGGCTACTCGGCTTTTTCAAGTACTTCGGTTTCTTCGTCGACTCGGCGGTCGATCTGGGTTCATTTCTCGGGTTCTCGCTCAGCCGACCAACGCTCGAGATCGTGTTGCCGGTCGGCATCAGCTTCTACACCTTCCAGACGCTCAGCTACACCATTGACGTCTATCGTCGCGGCCTCGAGGCGACGCGCAACCTGCTCGACCTGGCGCTGTTCGTCGCCTTCTTCCCGCAGCTGGTGGCGGGGCCGATCGTGCGCGCTTCGTACTTCCTGCCGCAGCTGCACGAGGAGCGCCGCTGGCAGAACGTCGCCGCGCGTTCTCACCTGGTCTTGTTCCTCATCGGCTTTGCCAAGAAGGCCTGCATCTCCGACAACATCTCGCCCTTCGTCGACAGCTACTTCGCCGCCCCGGAGGGCTGGAGCGCAGGGGCCGCGTGGCTAGCGGTGTTGCTCTACGCCATTCAGATCTACTGCGACTTCTCCGGTTACTCGGACATGGCGATCGCCACCGCTGGACTTCTGGGCTACGACCTGGGACCGAACTTTCGTTCCCCCTACGTCGCCCTCAACCCGCGGGACTTCTGGCAGCGTTGGCACATCAGCCTATCGACCTGGCTGCGCGACTACCTGTACATCCCACTGGGCGGCAACCGCGGCAGCACGATCTTCACTTACCGCAACCTGATGCTCACCATGCTGCTCGGAGGGTTGTGGCACGGGGCCGCCTGGCACTTCGTCGTCTGGGGTTTCCTGCATGGCCTGGCACTCTGCCTGCACCGGCTGGTCCGTACTGACGGGAAAGAGCAGGGGGCCTCTCCTCTCAAACGCATTGCCTCGACCCTCGCCATGCAGTACTGGGTGTGCCTGGCGTGGATCTTCTTCCGAGCGGAGAGCTGGGGCGATGCGATGGTCACCGCAAAGGCCTGGTTGTTCTGGAGCAGCCCGGGCTCTCTGACTCTCGATGCGCGCTGGTGGTGGTTCATCGCCGCCTTCGCGCTAGCCCACTGGGTGGGCGCTCGCTACGCCAGCACCGATGAACCCTTCCTTCCCGGCGCACGGCTCCCACAGCCCCTTTTTGCAGCCGCCTACGGCGTCGCCACCGCCATCGTCCTCCTCTTCGTTCAGGTCGACGTACAGCCCTTCATCTACTTCCAGTTCTAGTGAGGTCCGTGGTTTTCGACCAATGCGCTGCGGACCTTGATTGGGTAGGCGGTGCTGTTGGAATTCCCGCCTCGACGTCTCGGCCTGTCGTGTACCACGGACCTCACTAGAGTCACATCTGCGGCGCAAGCGCTCCAAAGCGCGAGCCGCCTTCACTGGCGCTCGCCTTGCAAAAGCTGCCACCGACTTCGGTCGCCTGGCGCGCGCCGCGGATTCCTGCCTCCGATGGAACCGACCTCGACGCTCACCACTCAACTGCCCCCCGTGGTTTTCGACCAATGCGCTGCGGGCCTTGATTGGGTAGGCGGTGCTGTTGGAATCCCCACCTCGCCGTCTCGGCCTGTCGTGTACCACGGACCTCACTAGAGTCACATCTGCGGCGCAAGCGCTCCAAAGCGCGAGCCGCCTTCACTGGCGCTCGCCTTGCAAAAGCTGCCACCGACTTCGGTCGCCTGGCGCGCGCCGCGGATTCCTGCCTCCGATGGAACCGACCTCGACGCTCACCACTCAACTGCCCCCCGTGGTTTTCGACCAATGCGCTGCGGACCTTGATTGGGTAGGCGGTGCTGTTGGAATCCCCACCTCGCCGTCTCGGCCTGTCGTGTACCACGGACCTCACTAGAGTCACATCTGCGGCGCAAGCGCTCCAAAGCGCGAGCCGCCTTCACTGGCGCTCGCCTTGCAAAAGCTGCCACCGACTTCGGTCGCCTGGCGCGCGCCGCGGATTCCTGCCTCCGATGGAACCGACCTCGACGCTCACCACTCAACTGCCCCCCGTGGTTTTCGACCAATGCGCTGCGGACCTTGATTGGGTAGGCGGTGCTGTTGGAATTCCCGCCTCGACGTCTCGGCCTGTCGTGTACCACGGACCTCACTAGAGTCACATCTGCGGCGCAAGCGCTCCAAAGCGCGAGCCGCCTTCACTGGCGCTCGCCTTGCAAAAGCTGCCACCGACTTCGGTCGCCTGGCGCGCGCCGCGGATTCCTGCCTCCGACTTAACACGGAGGCTTCTCTTCCCCGGATCCCAGGACCCTCTTCATGAAGCAGCCACCGAACCCTCTCTCCGTCGCCATCTCCGGCGCCAGCGGTCTGGTTGGCCGCGGACTCATTCCGCGGCTCGAAGCGGCCGGCCACCAAGTGCTCCGCCTCGAACGACGAGGTGAGCCCGGCGCCGACCCGGCCCGCGTCTTGTGGAGTCCGGAGACTGGCGTTCGTGAGCCCGAGAAACTCGAGGGCGTCGATGCCATCGTTCATCTCGCCGGCGAAAGCATCGCGGGCGGGCGCTGGACCCGGCGCAAGCGGCAGGAGATTCGCCGGAGCCGCATCGTTGGCACCCGCAAGCTGGTCGCCTCGCTCGCTACCCTCGAGCGACCGCCGGCTAGCTTCATGTGCGCGTCGGCGGTGGGCTACTACGGCAACACCGACGAGCGAGCCGACACGCCGGTCGATGAGCGTTCGCCCGCCGGCCGCGGGTTTCTCGCCGAGGTGTGCGTGGACTGGGAGAAGGAGGCGGAGTGTGCCCGGGACTTCGGCGCGCGGGTCGTTCGCCTTCGGTTTGGCGTCATTCTGTCGTCAACTGGTGGGGCGTTGGCCAAGATGCTGCCGGCACTTCGCAGCGGCCTCGGGGGACGGCTCGGCGGCGGGCGGCAGATCATGGCGTGGATCAGCCTGCGGGACTGCGTCAACGCCATCGAAACCCTGCTCTCTAGAGATGACCTCTCGGGAGCCTTCAACCTGACCGCGCCGCGGCCCGCCAGCAACCGCTGTTTCACCGCACGGTTGGGCGGTGCCCTGGGGCGCCCGACACCGCTCGCGGTTCCTGCCGCGCTCCTTTCTGCGACTTTCGGCGGCATGGCCCGCGAGACACTCCTGGCCTCGAACGACGTTCGGCCCACGCGCCTCCTGGAAGCGGGGTTTGAGTTCGAGCACAGCGAACTCGACAACGCCCTCTCAGAGCTCCTCGCTCAGACGGACTAGGAGTCGCGCTCGAGGGCCGCCCAACGCCGGAAGCCGCCCTCCGAGTCGATCACCTGGCCAGTGATCCAGGCGGATTCATCGCTCGCCAACCAGCTCACCAGCCGGGCCACGTCCTCAGGCTGCCCCCAACGACGGGCGGGGAACATCTCGGCGACCTGCTCGTGCACAGGCCCTTCGAGCCAGCCGCTATCGACGGGTCCGGGATTGATGCAGTTGACGGTGATTCCGGAGTCGATCACCGCATCGGCGAGAGTCATGGTCATCTGATGGATCGCACCTTTGCTCACCGCGTAGGCGATCTCGCCGCTCATCGGGCCGATGTGCTGACCGCTGGTAAAGAGAATCGCCCGACCTCCGGGACCGGGCGCGCGGCGCGCAGCCAGCGCCTGGATCAAGAGCACCGAAGCACGCACATTGACCGCCCAACAGCGGTCGAGCTCGGCGGCAGAGACCTCGCCGAGCCCATGATGGGAGGAGCGCGCGTGGTTGGCGACCAGCACATCGAGCGCTCCATAGGTGTCGAAGGCCAGCCCCACCAGCTCGGCCGGACTCTCGGGGCACTCCAGGTCGCGCTCGACCCAAACCAGCCTGCCCGCCTCTCGTGCGTCAGACAGCGTGGCCACGGCATCGTCGCCGGTGCTATCCCGGCCCCAGGGCATCTCAGCGTCGTGGGCGTGCCAGCCACTGGCTAGAACACGCATCCCGTCACGTAGCAGACGGTCGACCAGCGCCCGGCCGATGCCTTTCTGGCGACTGACCCCGGTGACCAGCGCGACTTTCGTGTGCGGACCTTCGGACATGGCCCGCCAGCCTACTAGTTCTAGTACCCCGTACCATTGAAACGGATAGTGGCTGAGCGGATGATCGTGCTCGAGATCAAGGCGTCACGACAGAGGCATATTGGTGATCTGTCGAGGAGTGACAACACAGAGATCGAGCGCGAGGACCGCGCAGACGCTGTGCGTTTCAATGGTACGGGGTGCTAGGTCACTGCAGCGAGAAACTGATCGTCAGGTTCATGTAGACCGAAACCGGCTTCCCCTCGAGCGTCGCCGGCTCATAGCGCCAGTTGCTGACCGTCTGCACCGCCGACTCCTCAAGCCCCTCCGGCAGTCCCTTGACGACCTTGACGTTGGTCACGTTGCCCAACGAGTCGACGATTGCCTGCAGGATCACCACGCCCTGAACGCGGGCCTTGCGGGCTTCTTCGGTGTAGTGCGGTTGCGGCGCATGCACCTTTTTCGGCGGCTGCACGTTGCCTTCGATGTACATCGGCCCGGGCTTGCCAGCTCCCGGTGGTGCCGGCGGCACGTCGAGCAGATCGCCGATCTCGGGCGCATCGATCAGCGGCACTTCGACCGGCGCCTCGCGCGGAATGGGCTCGGGGTCGTCAGGCGTCGGATCGGGCATCGGGATCCGGCGTGCCTTCTTCTTCTCGACCGGCTTGGCGCGCGGCGCCTGCTTGGGAGGCGGCTGGAAGCGCACCGGCTCGACCATGTAGACCGAGCGGTTCGAAGAAATCTGCTGCGGCTCGCTGAGAGGAGTGGGCAACACCCAGAAACCGAAGGCCAGGATCAAATGAAAGGCGATCGCCGCGGCGACCGCGCGCCGGAAGCGCTTGGCGTCTGCTGGGTCTTCTTCGGGCAGGTAGGCACCGCCGCCGAGGCGCACCGGTGCCTCGCCGCCCAACCGGAAGGAGGACGCCGAATGCGGACTCGACCGCACCTGGATGCGAGGTCCCCGGGAGCCACCGCCGAGGCGGCTTTCAATCTGGATCGCCATGAGTGTTTGTCAGGGCCGGCGACCGGCCTCTCTTCTACTGTTTAAAACTTGTCTTCCGGTTCAACCCTTGCCCAACAGGATCTGGTCGTGCCGATGCCCGCTCTTTCTACGGCTACCACCCGCCTCGGGGTCATGGAAACGTTGAAGTGGCCGCTCTTAATCCCGCCGACGCATCAACCGGCGACGGCGTTGGTCTCGGGCCGCCATCAAGAACGGCCCCTCCAGTTCCGAAGGGCGCAGTCAGTCGGAGCCGCGTTCGCGACGCGCTTTGCGCTCGAGGGCTTCTAGCTTGCCCGGCCCCTCTTCGAGGAAGCGCAACATCGCCTCCTTCGAAAGAATGCCCTGCTCGGTCACGGCGTAGCCCCGGTCGGGCCTGGCAACCACCATGGTCGGGAAGCCAGTGATCAGAAAACGCATCTGAACTCGGTCGACGTCGCTGCTATTGCGACCGTCCTCACGGACCCGATCCAGCACCTCCACCGGTACAAAATGCTTCTGCAGCCTCCGGGCGACCGCCTCGCTGTTGAACACATCATCCTTGAGGGCATGGCAGGGACCGCACCATTCAGCAGTGAAGAAATAGAGCACCAGGCGGCCCGTTTCGCGCGCCTCTTCTTCGCCGTCAGAGACCGTCCGCCAGGCGACCCGAGAGACCGGTTGGGGTTCCGCCCAGGTCTGCCGCTCCCACGACCGCTCCTGTGCTTGAGCAGGAAATGACAAGACGAATCCTGTGAACAACAGGCATGACAGGACTCCTCTCGCTGAAATGTGCGCTTTGCGCTCTGGATGCTTGACCATGGTACGTATCGCCGTTAGCGTATTTACTCCTTCCACCGACAGCCCGCTCTCGGACTTGCTACGTGGTGCCGCTCAGTCCGCGGTCTCGACCGGCTCATCGCCGGACGTTATCGCAACGCCTGGAGACACTCCGCAGCGCGTTCCGTCGAACGGATCCTATTACGACGAGTATTCCTGGAGGAATCCCCATGCTTTCAAAGTCCAAGATCGAGATTCTCGTTCTGGCCCTGGTCGCTCTGCTGGTCGCTGTACCGGCAGCAGCGCAAGAAGACGAAGAGTTCCCGCCCAACGCTGAAGCCGGCAAGTGCTACGCCAAGTGCGTCATCCCGGCTCAGTACGAGACCTACACCGAGCAGGTTCTCAAGAAAGACGCCGCCAAGCGGCTCGAGGTCGTTCCGGCGACCTACGAGACCGTCACCGAGCAGGTCGTCACCCGCGAAGCGTCCTCACGCCTCGAGGTGGTCCCTGCCCAGTACGAGAACGTCACCGAGCAGGTGATGATCAAGCCTGCCAGCAGCCGGGTCGAGGTCGTTCCGGCGACCTACGAGACGGTCACCGAAACCGTCACCGTGTCGCCTGCCAGCACCCGCTGGGAAAAGACCAGGGGCGACGCTTCCTGCCTGTCGGCCAACCCCGAAGATTGCCGCGTCTGGTGCCTGGTCACCGTTCCGGCAGTCACTCGTACGGTCAGCAAGCGGGTCCTCAAGACCCCGGCCACCACTCGTGAAATCGAGATCCCGGCCGAGTACAAGACGGTCACCCGTCGCGTCGTCAAGGTTCCGGCTTCGACCCGCACGGTCGAGATCCCGGCCGAGTACGGCACCATCACCAAGACGGTGCTCAAGAGCCCGGCAACCACTCGCGAGATCGAGATCCCGGCCGAGTACCAGACGGTCACCCGCACACGTCAGGTGTCGGCCGCTGGTTCGACCGAGTGGCGTGAGGTCCTCTGCGCTGCCGACATCACCCAGGCACGCATTCGTACCATCCAGCGCGCGCTCAAAGAACGCGGCTACGACCCGGGGCCGATCGACAACATCCTCGGCTCCCAGACCCGCGCCGCGCTCCTGCGCTTCCAGCGCGACAACAAGCTGCCGGAAGGCAGTCTTGACCTCGAAACTCTAAAGGCGCTCGGCGTCAACTGAGTTCGTCTCACATTCGAGACCCGCGCTTCGCGGGTCCAGAGGAGAGGGATGACCCCGAAACGGGTCATCCCTTTCTTTTTGCCCCTCCCGGTTCTGTCGCTCTCACGGCGGCGAATCGAGAAGCTCGAGGAGCCGTTCATCCATCCTCGAAGCGCGTTCTCGCCAGGCGAAGCGGCGGCGCACGGCGGCGCGGATGGAGGGCTCTTCCTTCTCCCAGCGGCGCTCGGCCGCCACCATTTCGAGATGATCCGCGAGCACCCGGGCCAGTGCAACATCGTTGGGCGGGCCCTCGGGCACCGGGTAGAGGTAGGAGCCCGGCGCCCCTGGCAGACCCTCGACCAGCTCGGGGTAGGAGAGTCGCGCCGGCAGGACCGGCAGGCAGCCCGCAGCCATCGCCTCGACGACGGCGATACCGAAAAACTCGTGATCGGCAGTCGAGACGAAGACGCTGGCGCCAAGCAAACAGCGCCAATAGTCGTCGCGCGAGGCCTGAAAGCCCCAATGTCGAATGCAGCCTTCGAACTCCTTGCGGGCCTCGTCAAAGACCGGCGGCACCTGAGGAAAAGACTGGCCCAGCACCGACACCCGAAAGTCGACGCCCCTCCGGCGCAGCTCGCGCAGCGCCAGAAAGAACGCAGCCGGGTTCTTGTCGAACTCCCAGCGCGCCGCCCACAGGATCTCGATCGGTCCGCCGGCGGAGGTACCGGCGGCATGAACCTCGGCCTCGATCTCGGTGGGTGGCAGCGAAACTCCCGGGTACTCGACGCGTGACCGTTCCAGGAGACCGTGCTCGAGCCCTCCCGGGCGGGGCTTGGGCATGCGCCCGACGAAACGGGCCGCGGCAGCGACAAAGTCATCGCGGTGAAAGGCCGAGTTCCACCACACTTCCCGCGCTGCGAGCGCACTGGTGAGGTTGGTCAACCCGAAGTGGGCGTCGCGCTCCCTCGTCTCGTCCTGGTCTCGGCCCACTTCGAGCTCACCGCGGGGGCGCACCGGATAGGTGAACTGATTCTCGTGGAAGTAGATGACCGCCGGCAGGTCGCGAAAAGGCGCCGGCGCGATACCTCTAAAGCACGCCAGGTCGAGCATGTCGGAGCAAAAGAGAACATCGAAGGCTTCCGCGGCCAAACCCTCGAGCTCGGCGACCGCCGCCAGCGGACCGCTTCGCATGCGCCACTTCCACTGCCGCGCCGGCAATCCCAGCACCTCGAACCGATGCCGGCTGTGCTCTATCCAGCCGTCGAGAAAGGCCCGGTGACTACCACCGTAGAAGGGCTCGAGCGCCAGGACAGAGAGCGCAGTCAGGGAGGCTGCCACCCTGCCGGAGGCGTGAAGTAGATGCGCAGTTCGGCCTCCCGAGGTTCGGTCGTGCTGTTGTTTCTAAACGCTGTCGCGATGAGCAGGCCCCCGTCGGTGATCGTCTCGACCCACGGTAGGTCGATGAAGGAAGCGCCTCCGATCGGGCATTCGTCGGTGCCGAGGCAGTCGCCATCTCCGGTCGAGTCGCCGGCGCGCGTGCGGTAGCCAATGAAGCGCGCTCCGCGCGGCAGTGCCACCATCAGCATCGGACAGCTCTGAGCGCTCGCTAGGTACGGACCGATGTGCTGTGCAAGGGCCTGGCCCCCAGGGACACCGGCGATGACCTCCAGCAAGTCCGGGTGGTCGGCGTCCTGCACCGGACCGGCAAACGACGCAAAACTCTCGCTGTCGACTTCTTCGAGCAACGCAAGGGCTTCGCCGAGAATCGCCTCGAGGTCTCCTGGGCAGGGTTGTCCGGGTGAGCGGGCCGGCACCTGGACGAGGCTGGAAGCTGTCCACTCTGAAGCCGCGCATTCCAGGCACGCCTCCGCCGGTGCGACACGCTGAGCCCTGGGGGGAGCAGGAGGCGGGGCTTCCGGCTCTACGAGTCGCGCCCGGTCACGCCCCGCCCTGGGCTCGGCCGCTTCGCTCTCCACTACTCGCGCCATGTCTCCCTTGGCGGCCCGGCGGGCGAGGCGCTCCTCCTGGCGACGCCGTCGCGCCTGCTCGCGCCGGGCGCGTTTCTGGTCCCCTCGATCGGCCACCATGACGCCGCCTTCGCCGGCTGCAAAGCTGACCTCGAGCGGTGCCCAAAAGGTGCCGGTGCGCTGCTTTGAGCTGAAACCGACCTCAGGGGGTTGCCCAACGCTGATCTTGATGTAGCCGGTGTAGAGCATGTAACCCTCACGGCGGACATCGACCTGCCACTCGCCAGCCGCCAGGCCGTCAAAGGAGGCGCGGCCATCTTCTTCGGTCAGAGCGGACGTCGCCGGACCGGATTCCGATTGCAGAACGACCAGCGTCTGAGGAAGCCCAGCGCCGTTGTCGTCGGTGACCAGGACCCGGACGTCAATCTGGGCGCCCGCCATGCCTGCCCAGCTCATCGCCAGGGAGAGGTACACGACCGGAAGGAGGAACCACCGACGCTTCACGGTTGCTCTCTCGGTGGTGTCACGTTCTTCATCGGCGGGCGCTCGCCCACCGGCTGGTGACTCGCATCCTGGCCAGAGGCTTGCTGGCCGCCGGGAGACATTTCTTCATCGCCGGGCTGGCGACGAGCGGCCAGGAAGGTCAGCACCATCAGGATCGCCTCGTCAACGAACGGCAGTGGATCGGGAACCAGCATGTCGACCACCAAAAGGACCAGCAGGAAGCCGAACAGCTGCCGCGAACTCAAGCGCATGAGCATGCGACGACCGACCTCCATGAGACCGCGACCCGCCATCTAGGACACCGCCCTCTTCTCGGACCCACGAGTCGACCGGTCCTTCTTCCTGACGACGAATTTGAGGCCCGACCAGACGTCGTCGACCGCGCACACCTTGACATCGACCAGACCATGCTCCAGACCGACCTCCCGTACCACCCCGCCGCTGAGGTCAGTGGACACCCCCGACGACTTCTTGGGCCAGCTGATCCACAGCATGCCCTCGGGAAAGATCGCGCGCGCCATTGCCGGAAAGCGCTTCTCGAGCTTCGCGCGCCGCAGCGCGAAGTGGTGAACGAAGTCACGCCCGCCGCGCAGATCGCTTGCAACCTGAGACCGCCCGGGAAGAGGACCTAGAGACTTCAGGAAGCCGGGAGGGGCATCGAGAATCGCGACGCGGTCGCCTTCCTTGATGCCTAGTTTGGCGATCAACGGTCGTTGTGAGTAACCGGCCAAGTTCGGTCTTTGCCCCTTTGCTCCTGAGGTCAAACCAGTTCGTCGATGTATTTGTCGCGCGCCAGGCGCCAGAAGACCACCAGGAAGGCGGTCAACGGAATCGCGAGGACCATCCCCGAGATACCACCGAGTGCGGATCCCCAGAAGAATACCGCCACGATGATCGCCATGGGGTGCAGGCCGGTGCGGTCGCCCATGATCTTGGGTGTCAATAGATAACCTTCGATCATCTGCACGATGGTGAACACCGCTAGCACGCCGCCAACCAACCACCAGCCGCCGCCGTCCTGGAAGAAGCCGAGCGGTAGCGCAATGCCCAGGCCGACGATGCTGCCGAGGTAGGGAATGATGTTCATGAAGCCGAGCGTCAGGCCCAGAACCAGCCCATAGCGCAGGCCCAACAAGCTGAAGCCGAGCGCAAACAGGCAGCCCTGCATGAAGGCCACGATGATCTGGCCGCGAAAGAAGGCGACCAGAATGTTGACGAACTCGGTCACCAGGTAGACGACGTCTTTGCGGGTCTCGGCCTTGAGAAACGGCAACAGACCGTCGAGGTGTTGGGGACGCATCAGGTCGGCCATCAGAAAGAACGCCAGGTAGACCGGCAGGACAGCCCAGGTGATGACGGTCCCGACCGTGCCAAACACGCGACCGACGATGCTGAAAGCCTGATTACCGACGTCGCCCAGGCTGCCGACGACCTTCTCGCGGTTCCCTTCGAAGGTGTCTTTGAGGACCTGACCCCAGGGGGATTCCTCGAAGAAGGCGAGAACCCTCGGCCAGCGTTCCTGGACGGCATTGCGCGCCGACTGCCACCACTCCGGTGCGCGTTCGACGGCATCCGTGATCTGTTCGATGGCAATCGCACCGAAGAAGCCGAGGAACGCGAGAACCGGGAAAAGAATCGACAAGAAAACGCCCGCTAGCGCCAGCGGCTTCGGCACACGGCGTTCCAGCGCCTCATAGAAGGGCTTGAGGACCAACGCCATCACACCCGCTGTCGCCAGCGGCAGGAAAACGTTCGAGAAACGAACGAAGAACAACCCGAGCAAGTAGAAGATCGCGGCAACGAAGCACACAATGACGAAGACAGCGATGATGGTCATCGCCGCCCCGAGGGTGGCCTTCTGACGATCACTCATTCCCAAGCCAAACGGCATACTCAGTTTCCTCTCAGGGTCACCTGGAAGTCAGGCGGATGACGCGGCGGATACGATGACCGAGCGTCACCCATTCGTTCCAAGACTAGCGCCCCGCGGCGAGAACGGAGCACCAACCAGCCACGAGAAGGTGCTCAGAAGACCGAAGAAGAGACTCCGTGCCGCTTCACCAACTCCTCCTCCTGGCCGCAGTCGGCGTCGTCGCTGGCACGCTGAACGTGCTCGCCGGCGGTGGTTCGCTGCTCACGCTGCCGGTTCTGGTGTTTTTCGGACTTCCCGCGGGCGTTGCCAACGGCACCAATCGCATCGGCATCCTGCTCCAGAACATCGTCGCCTCCTGGAGTTTCCGAAGAAGCAACGTGCTGGTGGCAGGCGACGTCTGGTGGATGGTCGTTCCCGCGACGCTCGGCGCCGGCCTGGGAACTCTCCTGGCGCTCGAGATCGGCGATCAGGCACTGCTTCGCCTGCTGCCCTGGCTGATGGTGGGAGTCGTCATGGCCACCCTGCTCTGGGATCCGGCCAAGAAGAACACCAGGTCCACCGCAAAGGCTGGTCGCGAAGACCCCAGGGCTCTTGACGACACCGCGCATGCCGGGGTGACCGACAGCCAGGGTGGGGCGTCGCGCTTTGCCGTCGCGTTCGGCTTCTTCGTGGCGGGCGTCTACGGTGGCTTCATCCAGGCGGGCGTCGGCTTCCTGATCCTGGCGGTGATCTCACTGCTGGGTCTCGACCTGGTGCGCGGCAACGCCTTCAAGGTGGTGGTCGTCCTGGCGTTCACCTGCCTGTCGCTCTTCTTGTTCGCCGCCGACGGGCAGGTCCAGCTGGTCCCCGGTCTGGCGCTCGGCACCGGCACGATGCTCGGCGGCTTCCTGGGTGCTCGGCTGACGGTGCTCAAGGGGCACCGTTTCGTGCGGCTGGTGGTCGTTCTCACGGTGATCGCCTTTGCGGCTCGCCTGTGGTGGAGCGCACGTTGAGCACCAGTGGCCGCGAAGACACTGCGCCAGTCGAAGACACTGCGCCAGTCGAAGACACCATGCACCACGAAGACACCGTGCACGATGAAGACTCGGTGCTGCGCGCTGGGCAGCTCTCCGCCGGCTCACTCGAGGAGCTGTTCTCGGGCTACGGACTCCTGGTGCGCTGGGTAGCACCCGATGAGGACATCCCGGGCAGCTACTGGGGCGCTCCCGAGGCCGGCCTGCTCGGCAACGTCCTGTGGGTGCGCGCCGACACGCCGGTGCACTCCGCACTCCACGAAGGCTGCCACTGGATCTGCATGGATGAGCAAAGGCGACGCCATCTCGACACCGATGCCGGTGGAACGGAAATCGAGGAGTCCGGCGTCTGCTATCTGCAGATCTTGCTTGCCGACTCTCTCGACGGCGTCGGCAGCGCGCGCCTGCAGGCCGATATGGACGCCTGGGGCTACAGTTTCCGGCTTGGCAGCACCCGCCGTTGGTTCCTGGAAGATGCCGAAGATGCGCGCCTTTGGCTCCATTTACGCGACCTCCTGCCTGGTGCACCACTTGTTGACGAAGATTCGTAGATCGACTTAAACAGCTGTATGGCTATTTGCGGCTACCGCCTTTGAGTTGTCGGATCGTGCTGCATTCGATATAAAGCTGGCTATTCCTTTTCTTCGTCCCCAAAGCCCTCAGGAGTCCGACTGCCGTGACGCCTCCCCCCGTCGACCGAGAATGGGTCGACGACCCAGCCCCCGTGGCCACCGTCACTGGCAGCCACGGCATCATCGCCGACTCGGTGCCCGAGTTCGGCCAGGCGGCGGAGTACATCGTCAGGCGCTTCCTCGCACGCAAGGGCTTCGAGCGCGAGAAACAGCGCGAGCTGTCGGGCGCGGTTCGACTCGGTGCACAGAACCGCATTCCGTTGCTCGACAACGCGTCTCTCTTGCGGGTCATCGGCTTCACCCTCCTGGGACTGGGAATCGTGCCGGTGTTTCGCCTCTGGGCGCAACCAGCGGAGGTGGCACAGTCCCTGTGGCTGCCCGCGGCACTCCTCTTGACGGTCTATCCGCTCGTCGTCCTGGCCGTCACCCGGAGCTTGATCAACACGCCCGACGAGCGCGAACCTGTCTGGCTGCTGCTCTCAGATACCGCGATGGTCACTCTCGCCATTCACATGCTCGGCGGGCCGACCGGCGGTCTGTTCTGGCTAGGACTTGTGCTGGTGGCGACCCAGGTCGGCATGTCGTGGCGACGGACCGCAATTGCAGCCGCCCTGGTTCTGTCGGCCCACCTCGGGCTCACTGTTTGGGGAAGTCCTGCGCCAGCCGACGCGCAAGAAGTCGCCTGGCGTGCGCTGATCATTGCCTTCGGCGGCCTCTACCTCACCGCCGGCAGCGCGATCGTCGACCGACGCCGACGGGCCGGCGACGCGGCGATCGAAATCGCCCGGCTGACGATCGCCGACCTCGAACGTGAGTCCGTCGAACTACGCGAAGCTCGTGAGCGCTGGCGCAACGAAGCGCTGCACGATCCGCTCACCGGGCTGCTCAATCGCAAGGGCATTCTCGACCGGGTCGACCGCGGACTGCGGCGGGCAGTTTCGAGTGGCATCCCGTTCGCTATCGCCGCGATCGACATCGACGGTTTCAAGCTCGTCAACGATCGCTTCGGCCATCTCGCTGGCGACGATGCACTGCGCGGCGTCGCGCGCGCCATCCTCGGCACCGCACGACCGTTCGATGCCGTCGGACGGCTAGGCGGCGATGAGTTGTTGATCGCCCTCCCCAACTGCGACGGCGAAGGCGCTGCGGCGCTTGCCGAACGGCTGGGGCAGTCGGTGCGCGCGCTCGGCGTGGCAGCGCGAGGTCCGGCTTCGATCACTCTCAGCATCGGGGTCAGCGAGGTACGCCCCGACGACAGCGGCGCCATCGATCAGCTGCTCGACCGAGCGGACCGGGCGCTCTACGAAGCCAAGAACGCCGGCGGCGACTGCGTTCGCTCGGCACCCTGAGGGCCCCCTTCGCGGCCCTCCTGTAGGCTGCGGTCATGAAACCTTTCTCTGCTCGGTTGGCGATCGCGATCGCCTCACTCGGTGTGCTCGGCCTCCTGCTGGCGTTGCTCGGCGCCGCCACCGGAGTGCTGGCGCCCTTCGCAGCCTTTGGCCTGTTCTTCATGTCCTTGCTCCTCGGCCTGCCGGCCATCCTGGTCGGTCTGTTCGCCCTGTGGCGCTCGCGTCACCTCGAAAGCCCCGCTCGCGGTCGCGCCTTCCTTGCCATCGGCATGGGTCTGGCACTCCTGGCAGCGATGATGGTGCTCGCCGCTCCGGCCGGCGAGTGGCCACCGATCCACGACATCACCACCAGCCCAGACCGCCCGCCGGTTTTCCAATCGGCAGCGCACGGTCCATGGCCTGTGGACGGCGAAGAGGCCAGGAAGCTCCACCTCGAGAACTACAAGCTAGCCCCGATCGACCTCTCCGTCGCACCCGACGCGGCGGTCGAGAGAGCCGTCAAAGCAGCCGAGTCCCTCGGCTGGACGGTCGTCGACCGCGGCGCCCTGCGGCTCGAAGCCCACGACACCAGCCGCGCCTTCCGCTTCGTCGACGACGTCGTGGTTGAGTTCGAACCGACGAGCGCGGGCACCCGCCTGCACGTACGCTCGACCTCTCGCGTAGGGCAGAGCGACCTCGGCGCCAACGCCGCACGCATCCGCCGGTTCGAAGCGGCGCTCAAGTCATGAACGGTGAGCTAGGGCCTCAAACACTCTTCTAGACATAGAGCAGCACTCCGCGGACCTGCTCCCCCGTCATGCGCTCGAGGGCATAGACGTACCACCCGAGTTGCCGACGGTAGGTGAGGGTGCGCTCCTCTGAAGCGACTGGATCGCGGTCGGTCTTGAAGTCGACCACTGTCCAACCTGATTCGTCCCGGTAGCAGAGGTCGATGGTGCCTTCGAGCAGCCGATGCTCATCGAGGTAATGGTGAAACGGCACCTCGCGACGCATCTCCTTCGCCTGGCGTGCTGCCTCGAGGAGGGCGTGAGCGAGCGCCCGCCGGACCGCATCGGCTGCCAGCTCGACATCGTCCTCGGAGGCCCCCAGGAGACGCGCGCGTAGCCGGGTCGCCTGGATGACAGTCGCCTGATCGGAGGCCAGATCGATATCGGCGAGTACTGCGTGCACCAGGCTTCCGAACGCCTTTCCACCGGCTGCCCGCACACCTTGTGACGATCCGTCCGGCAAGTCCACCCGCACGATCTCGATCACCGGCGGGCCTGGGGGTTCATCGTCGAGCTCGGTGACCACCTCGATGCGGTGCGATGGAGTCACACCGGTCGCTCGAGCTCGGGCAAGCTCGCTCTGCCACTGCTCGAAGGCACAGACGCCGGAGGCTGCGATTCCTTCGTCGTCTTCGACCAGCAGGCTCTCCTGGCGCAGGCCATAGTCGGGTGGCGGAACCTGGGCGAGCGCTGCGGGGTCCCACCACACGACGTCCCACGACGGCGCTTCGTCGGCGTCGTGTTGACGGTCTCCCGAAAGGCGATAGAGACCCGGGCGAACCGACTCCTCGGCGCGGCCGTCGTACTCCTGCGGCCGTGCCAGCACGCTCGCCTCTCCAAACGGCGGACAACCAAGGTGCTCGGCGGAGCGACCGTCGCGCCACGAGCCCTTCGGCGGGTAGACCGCGTGATTGAGCGGCTCAACCCAACCGGGGCGTAGAACGTCGCCCACCGCTGGCACGACGAGCATGTCGCGCGCGCGCGTCGCTGCGACGTAGGCGACTCGTAGACCCTCGGCGCGCTCGCGTGCCAGCTCGATGTCGCGGTTCTCGAGCAACTCGATCGGCGTCAATCCGAGGAGTCGTTGCACCGCTGTCTGGTTGCGGTTGTCGATCGTCCGTGCCGGTTGGCGGGCGGTGAGCTTGGCAGTCATGTCGGCGAGAAGGACAATCGGGAATTCGAGCCCCTTCGCGGTGTGGACCGTCATCAGGCGCACGCCTTCTGCCTCGGGCTCGATCAGCGGTGACTCGGAAGCGTTTCGGCGCTCGGCCTCGCGGTCCAGGGTCTCGACGAACCCCCGAAACGACCGCCCGCCGCCCGCTTCGTAGCGCCGCGCGAGGTCGAGCACCCGGCCGACGTTGGCAAGTACCTGCTGCCCCGCCGGCCGCAGGGCGAAGGCAGCATGGGCGCGGGTCGCACTCAAGAGCGCCTGCAGCGTCTCGACGATCGCTCGACGATTGCGCTGCCGATGCAACGTACCGAGCAGGAGTAGCGCGTCATGAAGCGGCAACAGGTCAGGGTCGAGGGTGTTGTCGGCATCGATCTGAAGCGCATAGAGCGGATGCAGGCGACGGGTCGTTTTCCCTCGGGCACAGCCTGGCGGAATCGCAACAGTTCGTCATCGGTGATGCCAAAGAGAGCACCTCGTAGGGTGGCGTACACCGACAGCTCGTCGTCGGGCCACTCGATGGCAGAAAGCGCCGCGCGTAGCGTCTCGACCTCTTCGCGCTCGAAGAAGCTGCGCGACCCCACCAGTAGATGCGGAATACTGAGCCGGTCGAAAGCACGCACATAGGGCCGCACGACGTCGTTACCCCAGGAGACGAAGCGGCGAAACAACAGGCAGATGTGGCGCGGTTCGATATCGATCACCCCGCGCCGCGGGTCGCGCACCTTGAAGGCCGTCGCACCGCTGTCATCGCGTTCGAGCAACCAGGCAACGAAAGCGGCGGTGGTCTCGGGGTAGCAGTCGTTGATCGCGCTCTCGGCGATTCTCCTGACACCGTAGGGTCGCGGCGCAGGCAAGACGATCACCGAGGGTTGGTCCGCAATTGCCGGCCGCGATTCATGCAGCGGAACATAGGCGGGGTTGCCGATGTCCTGCGAGCCGTCCATGACCTCCGCAAAGGCGTGATTGATGACCCGCTGAATGTCGGGCACTGACCGGAAGCTCTGGGTCAGATGCAGAACGGCAACGCCGGCCTCGCGAAGGTCGCGCTCGATCTCCTGATAGAGCCGCACGTCGGCACGCCGGAAGCGATAGATCGACTGCTTCGGATCACCAACCAGAAACAACTTGCCGGGCGCGGGCTTGACCTGGCGCCAATCCGGGGGCTCGGCCTCGGCCGCTTCTCCAGTAGCCAGCGCTTCTTCTTCACCCGCGAGCAGGAACAGAATCTCGGCCTGCAGGGGGTCGGTGTCCTGAAACTCGTCAACGAAAATATGGGTGATGCGGCGTTGCAAATGGCGGCGCACATCGGCACGGTCACGCACCAGGTCACGCGTCAGGATGAGAAGGTCCTGGAAGTCGAGCCGACCCGAGCGCCGCTTGACCCCGTCGTAGTTGGCGACGACTGGCCAGAGATCGGCACGCAACGCGACCGCGAGATCCGCATCGACACAGTCGCGAAAGCGCTCGAGTGCTTCGATCAAACCGTCTTTGAGCTCGATGACCTGCTGGCGAGCGATTCCCTCTGCCAGCGGTCCACTGCCTTTGCGGGGGCGATTCCAACCGCTCAGATCGCGGCAGAGTGCGACCAGCCGCGCCTCGAGCGCGTCGTCGTCCCGCGGTGATTCCTGGTCGGAGGGGTGGTGCAGAGAAGGGCGCCGAATCCAGTTCGCCAGGAGTGTCACCGGCTGAAGATCCGAAACCAGAATGTCGCGCCGCGGCGCGGGTTCGATCAGGTCGGCCAAACGCAGGACCCGCTCTAGCAGCTTGTCGATCGCCCAGGCGCGTTCGAACGGCTCCCGGCGCCAGTCGCCCGGGTAGTCGCGCCACTCGACGAGGTTCCAGGCGGCGTCCCGCAGGCGCTCGAGCGGCGCGCCGAAGCGTGAGCCACCTTCCAAGGTCAAGCGCTCGAGGGCCCGCCGCACACCTTCGGGGAGATCGACGAGTCGCTCTGGAATGAACTCGTCGAAAGCGCGCGCGAAGAGCTCTCGGTCTTCGCCGTCGGCCACTTCGCGAAAGGCCGGGTCGATCCCCGCCTCGATCGGCCGCTCGCGCAGAATCTCGGCACAGAACGAGTGAATGGTTCCGATGCGCGCTTCCTCGAGGTGGGCCGTCGCCTCTTCGAGCCGGCGCGATTCGTCGGGGTCGGTACTCGCCAGGCGCTCCTGCTCCAGGCGCTCGCGAAGCCTCAGCTTGAGCTCGCCTGCGGCCTTGCGGGTAAACGTCACCGCCACCACAGACGCCGTGGTTGCACCGCGACTGCCGGTCGCCAGCACACGCACCAGCCGTTCGACGAGTACCGTGGTCTTTCCGGTTCCAGCAGCGGCTTCGACCAGCAGGCTCTCGTCGAGAGAGTTGCTGATGCGATCACGCACACCCTGGTCGACGGCATCGCCGCGCGGCGAATCAGCTCCCCCCGACGGAGCACTCTCACCACTGGCTGACCCAGCCTCTTTCGTAGAACCTTCTTCTGAGGGCCGACCGTTGAACGGCACAACGTTGTCTTCGCTCACCGAAGCCTCCGCAGCTCGACCAGGGGAAGTAACTCGTCGCGACGCTTCTTGGCGATCCTGGTTTCCTCGTAGGGACCGCACACCGGTCGATAGTCGCACCATCGACAGGCACCTTCGTCGGGTGCGGCCGGCAGGAACCCTTCGGCGATCGCGTCATCCACCGTCGCGGTGACCTTCTCGAAGCTCGACCGCGCACGCTCGTCGAGCGGCACCTCGACGACTTCGTAGCCACCGCGCTGGGTGCAGTAGAAAAGCCGTCCACTGTCGACCTGGCGCGGTGCCTCATCGCCAGCGGTTCGAGCGAGCATTGCCTCTGCCGCGAGGCCGTAGACCACCGGCTGCAGCACCCGGCCGCCGGCGACACGCAGATCGCCGCTACGAATCGGAACCCACCGCCCCCGCGCCTGGACCCTGGTGACCCTACCGGTCTTGTAGTCGGTCACCCGGAACCTCTGGCCGCCAGCCTGGCGCTCGACCAGATCAATCGACCCGCGCACATTGACACCACTCGCGAGCTTCACCGGTTCCGGCTGACTCGCTGGATCACGACCGTCGGCACCCGGCTCGAGAGGTCCGAGGCCGAAGGCGAGCTCGGCATAGGCCGGTTGCCAACGCCAGTCCTCGCCTTCCCAATAACGCACGAAGCCGTGCAGGTCGCTGCGCAGGCTCTCGACCTCGGTGCGCCAGACACGCGGAATCGCCGGATGGAGCGTTTCTTCGTACTCGGCGGCAGTTTCGTCGAGAACCGCATCCACCCTGGCCATGACCTCGTCGAGGTTGTCGGTGCGCACCGGCAAGAGCTCACTCGCCTCGAGTTCTCGAAAGAGCTTGAACTGAACATCGTGAAACAGACTGCCGCGGGTCAGCGGGTCGACCGCCTCGAGAGTCTCGATCTCGTCACGCGGTCGCAGACGTTGGATCGCCTGAAGGAAAAAGCGGTACGGGCAGGCGGCAAAGTGCTGCAGGGCCGTCGGCGAAACCGAACGCTCGCTCAAACGGTGGCCCGCGAGTACGACAGCAGCAGCCGCGCCCGGTTCGACCAGGCCGTCGGAGGGAAACCAACCTCTCCGCCAGCGCCCGGCACGCGCTCGCAGAGAGCGCGCCAGCCAGCGGTTCGAGGAAAGCAGAAACCGCCCGGCGCCGCGGGTCTGTTCGCGGCGCGCCGCGCGGTCTTCTCCGCGCGCCAATGGGCGCAGCAGGGGTCGCAAGAGGGCCAGGTCGTACTCGACCTCGTCAATCGCCGAACGAGGATCTTCCGGGGCCGGCCAACCGGCGCCGCGCGCCGACGCCTCGGCAGCGTCACGCGCCAGCGCGTCGAGCTTGGGCAAGAGACCGTCGGCGGCACGCAAGAGATCAAGGGCGTAGAAAGAAGGCACACGCTCGCGTCCCTCGGCCGCATCGACGCGTGGATACGAGACCACCAGCTGCTGCTCGGCCGCCCCGACCGCGAGGTGCAGGAGTTGGCGCTCGGCCTGGATGCGATCCTCCTGGAGCTCGAGTCGGATGCCGTCTTCCTCTAATCGGCGACGTTGCTGATCGAGCAGCAACGGATCTTCGAGCGCACGGCGCGGAAACACGCCCTCGGCGAGACCGGGGAGAAAGACCGTTTCAAAAGAGCGCGCCGCGGCATCTTCGATCGACCCGACGTACAGCCGACCGAAACGTCTCCTCGGCGGCTCGGCGCGCAGTTCGGTCAGTCGATCACCAAGCGTCTGACGAACCTGTTCGAGAGAGACCGGACGAACCTCGGACATCGGCGCCAGGTCCTTGAGCAGCGCTAGAACCGAACGTGGAAACCGCAACGCAGCGACCGCCAGGTCCTCGAGTGCCGACAGCCACTCTCCCCAACTTCCACCTTCGGGTAGCCCCTCGAGCCGGCCGATGAGTGGCAGCGCGAAGCGCGCCAGGTCGAGCAGTCGCTGGCGCTCGCGGCGGAGCGCCGCGGCGCGAAGTTCGTTCTCCTCCTCCACCAGGCGCGCCCGACGTTCCAGTTCGGCAGCGCGACCGGTGAGACGGCGCCGCCAGCGATCTGACCCGCCAACGACTGAAGCGTCGACCAGCGCCTTCTCCCAGAAGAGCGGCGCCACCAGAGTGCCTGCACGCGCCGGCGAGTCGGCGGCCAGTTCCTCGGCCAACAACTCCTCGTCGAGGTGCTCGAGGGCCTCGCCGCCAGCCACCGGTGCTTCGTCTTCGCTGTCGGCAAACAGCACCAGCTGCTCGGAAACTGGCGCGACAAACGGCACCTTCGGAGCCTCTTCGGGGCGACCGTCTTCGAGCTGCGGAACCTGACCGAGCGAGAGGTACTCGGCAAAGCGAGTCGCAGTCAGCCCCTCGCTCGCACAGGCGAGAAGCGCCAGCAGAGCGCGGCCGGCTGGATCGGGGCGGCGGGTGCCGCGGCTCCAGTACGCCGGCAGCTGGGCCCGCCTGAAGGCATCTTCGAGGTGCGGGCGGTACGCCCCCGGCTGGCGCAGGAGAATCGCCATGCGATCGAAGGGGGTTCCCGCTGCGGCGAGCTGCTGGACCCTCCTGACGATCTCGACACACTCGGCACCTTCCCCGGGCGCCGAGAAGAACACCAGCGTGTCGTCCGGAGCGCTGGCTTCTTCGCTAGCCACCGCACTCGAAAGAGGTACAAAGACGTCGTCCTGGACACGTTGCAGGCGGCTCTCTGGTGGAACGCCTGAGGCGTCGCTCGAGCCTTCGCCGGTCAACCCTAGAGGGTCGAATTCGTCGAGACCGAGGCTTGTGAGGACCTCGCGCTGGCTGCCGTAGGGCGGTAGAGCGGAGAGCGCCGCCCGCCGACCAATCACGAGGGCGGCGAGAAGCTGGCGTTCGAGGCGACCGTTGGGGGCGGCGTCGAGCCAGATCAGCGGGCAGTGCGCGAGGTCTCCCGTCGAGAGAGCGCCGGCCCCGGCCTGGCCCTTGGCGGCAGCGGCCAGTGCCGCGATCGCGAGGTGCAGGATGCCGGCCCGATCGGTCATGTCAGAGGCGTCGAGTAGCACCAGGTAGCGCGCGTAGAGTGCCGCTAGATCCTGCCCGGCCGGCCCGTCGAGCGTACCGAGAGCCTCTGCCTTGGCGTCGGCGAGGCGCAGCTCTCCGAAGGTGCGGTCGAGAGCCAGCGGGAATCCCGGCAGATCGACCATCGAAGAAAGCTCTCGGAGGGCGCCCTCCTCTTGCAGCTGGGCCAGAGCGCGCACAGCCAGCGCGCGACTCGAGAGCACCGGGAGCGGTGACCAGCCACGTTCGGCCAGCGCCGGTCCGGCAAGTTCATGTGCCAACTGCCACGGCGTATAGGGTCGCCACCCCCACAACGAGGTGTCGAGCGAACGAGTAGCCGCGCGCAGGAAGTCGTTCGCTGCTCGATGGGTCGGGGCTATGAGAAGTCCGGCCCCGCAACGCGCGCCGAAGGTCTCGAGAGCTGCCGTCGCGCGCCGCAGACGGTGGTCGGCCCGGCGGGAGAGGATGAGATCGAGCATGGGGCTGCTCTCTTCGTCGCGGCTGGCCACATCAAAGGCGACGATAGCAGGCCGGAGTGGGTACTCTAGCTGCCATGGACCTGGTTTCACTCGCCGACGCAGCCCTCGAACCGCAGGCGGTTCGCCGCTACGCGATCGAGCTGCTCTACGAGAACCCGCCGACGCTCGATCTCGAGCAGGTCCGAACACTCGAGCGTGGAGCCACCGGCGATGCGGCTGCAATCGAGGTCGAAGTGGAAGCCGAGCGCGCCACCATCACCTGGCGGGCAATCAACGGGGACGGAGCGACCGATCTGGGTAGCTGCGTCGTCGAGGGCTCTTCGCAGCCTGCCGACTCGACGGTCACGCTCGCTGCCGCCAGTCAGTCCTGGTGGTGGCAAGAGGCCCGTCAGGTGGCACCACGATGCCGGTTCGCAGTTCGCATCTTCGACCGTGACGCAGAGGCGATCGACCGCAGGGTGCGAGTCGGCCACCTGCAGGAAGCGGTCGCGACGATCCATCAGCATTGCCCGGCGGCAGCGATTCATTGGGTGCCGGCCCAACAGTTGATGGCGCCAAACGAAGCGACGGCTGGTTGGCGATCAGACGGGTTCACCAACCCGATGCCTGGCGCCATCAACGTGCGCGCCTTCCGAGTCGGTGGAGAGCCAGAGGCGGGGGAAGCCGAGTGGCTGATGGACACGATGGGCCTCGCCGCAGTCGGACTACGGGATCTTCAATGTCACTTTCGCGGTCTCGACCCGAACGAGGTCAGCCGGTCGCTCTACAACACCGCGCTCTACCTGTGGGAGAAGGGCGACGTACTCGAAGACGGCCACACCGTCGAGGGCCCTCGACCCGACGACGAGTGGCGGTGCCAGCGTGAGAATGCCCGCGCCCAACCGCGACGCGCGGTCGTCGACCTCGACCCTGGTTTCCCGTTCACTGCCGGCGCCCACTGAGGGGCCTCCCGAAAGGCGGCCAGGGGCGCTAAGGCTTCGACGAACTCCACTGCGTCGTGGTACCCGACTCAAAGCCATCCGAGTAAATCTCGCCGCCCGCGACGACGCGGTAGATCACGCCACTCCGCTCGCCGAGTCCGCCGCGGTACGCCATGTAGACCGCACCGGACTGGCTCTCGCCGAAAGCCGAGATGCCCTGGCTCGAAAGATCCGCGAGCACATCGGTCGACCAGCTCCTGATCCCCCGTCGCGTCGACTCTGCGGCCCCCCAGATACGCCCGGAGCACCAGTCGGCGTAGAGGTAGTAGCCATAGAGGGGACCCGGGTTGCGATAGCGCACGCCCCCGATCACCGCGCAACCGACGTCGTGGTCGTACTCGAGAATCGGCGGATCATAGAGCGTGCCGGAGCACTGCGCCTGGGTCGTGCCGGGATCATCGGGCTCGCCGTTGCGGTCGTCGAACGGGTGGGTCCCCTCACACTCATCCCAGCCGAGATGGTCACCACCACTGCCGGCGGCAAGCAGGTTGACCTCTTCCCAGAACTGCTGACCGACGTCGGCTACGAAGAGGTCACCGGTCTCACGATCGAAGCTCATCCGCCAGGGGTTGCGCAGCCCGTAGGCCCAGATCTCGTCGCGGCCGGCGGGGCTGCCCTTGAAGGGATTGCCGTCGGGCGATGTGTAGGAGCTCCCACTCGAGGTGTCGATGCGCAGCACCGCGCCGAGCAGCGTCAACGGGTTGCCGCCGTTTTCGTTGGGATCGCGGCTACCACCACCGTCGCCGAGCGAAACGTAGAGATAGCCGTCGGGCCCGAAGTGGAGATCACCGCCATTGTGGTTGCCGTCGGGTTGGTCAACCTGCAGGATGATCTGCTCACTCGAAGCGTCGGCCGCACGCGGGTCGTTGACGTCGCGGAGAAAGCGCGACACCACGGTGTCCTGCTGCGCATCGGTGTAGTAGACGAAAAAGCGCCGGTTGTTCAAGTAGTCCGGGTCGAAGGCAAGGCCGAGCAGGCCGCGCTCGCCACCCGGGACGAACTTGCTGCTCAGGTCGAGAAAGCTCGGGCTCCGGATGCGCCCGTTCTCGAAAATGTGAATCTCACCGGTTTGGGAGACGATGAACAGGCGCCCGCTGTCGTCACCGGAGTGACGAATCGCGATCGGGCTCTGGACCTGGGTGGCCACAGGGTCGAGCTCGACCACGAGCTGCGCGGTCGCCAAACCGGCGTAGAACGCCGAGAACGCCAGGACGAAGAGGCTTGCAGCAACCGCACGAGGCTCTGTGCCACGGGTTCGTTCGAAGCCGAAACCGATGAACAACGGGATTCGCAGGATCGGTGAATTGAACATCCAGATTCTCCTCGGCAACGCATGGCGCGGTCTCTTCCCAAGGAAGAGTCGCGAGCTAGCGGATCCGTCGACCTGCGTGGTCGAGCGGATGGAACACAGACAGGTCCGAAACCGACCACTCCGGGTCGGTTCGGGGAAAGAAAAATCGCTCTAGTGCGATGATTCTATACAAGCGCGCCAACCGAAGAGCAGCGCCCGGTGACGAGGGCTCACCTCAAGGCGTGTAGACGTAGGAGGCCTGGAGCCCCAGCGGAATGCCCAGTGCCCAGTAGATGATCAGGAAGATGGTCCACAACACCAGGAGTGCCACCGAATACGGCAGCATCAGGGAAACCAGGCTTCCGATGCCGGTCTTCTTCACGTAGCGCTGGCAGAACACCACCACCAACGGGAAGTACGGCATGAGCGGCGTGATGATGTTGGTGCTCGAGTCGCCGATCCGGTAGGCGGCCTGGGTCAGCTCGGGCGAAATCCCGAGCTCCATCAACATCGGTACGAAGATCGTCGACAGCAGTGCCCACTTGGCCGAAGCCGATCCTACGAAGAGATTGACGAAGGCCGACAAGAGAATGATCCCGATGACGGTGACCTGCGGGGCGAGCGCCAGGCTTCTTAGAAACTCAGCCCCCTTGAGTGCAATCAGGAGACCGACGTTGGACTGGTTGAAGGCGTAGATGAAAAGCGCAACGAAGAAGACCATCGCGATGTAGTACGCCATGGTTCCCATCGCCTTGGACATGCCCTCGATGATGTCGCGATGGTTCTTGACCGTGCCGGCGACGTAGCCGTGGACGACGCCAGGGATGATGAAGAAGATGAAGATGAGCGGCACGATCATCTGCATCAGCGGCGCCGAGAACGCCGTGATCTCGCCATTCGGAGAGCGCAGCGCCGAGGTTTCGGGAAGCACCAGGAGAAAAAGCCCGACCGACAGGACGAGCATCGTCACCAGTCCCGCCCACATGCCCCGGCGGTCACGATCGGAAAGCTCCTGCATCGTCGGAATGTCGTCGGGGTCACCGTCGACCTCGGTCGCCGTCAGGCGCGGTTCGATGATGCGATCGGTGATGTACCAGCACACCAGAATCACCAGCAGGCTCGAGACGCCAGTAAACAGCAGGTTGCAAAGCGGGTTGACGAGATAGGTCTCGTTCGAGATCTGGGCCGCCGACTGCGTAAAGCCCTGCAGCAACGGGTCGATTCCCGAGGGGATGAAGTTGGCCGAGAAACCGCCCGAGACCCCGGCAAAGGCCGCACAGATTCCCGCCACCGGGTGACGCCCGGCGGCGTAGAAGATGACCCCGCCGAGCGGTATCACCAGCACATAGCCGGCGTCGGCTGCGGTGTGGCTAACGATCGCCGCGAGGACCAACATGGGTGTTAAGAGCGCACCGGGCGTGAAGGCGAGAAGACCCTTCAACACGGCATTGATAAAACCGGTGTGCTCGGCGACTCCGACACCGAGTAACGCGACCAGAACGACGCCGAGCGGCGGGAAGCTGGTGAAGGTGTTCACCATCCCGGCCATGAACTGTGCCAGAGCGGGACCGGTCAGCTGGGAGACGACCCGAACCGGCTCGCCCGTCCGGGGATTGACCTCATCGAACTGAACCGGAGCCAGCACCGCCGACGCCACCCAGGTCGCCACCATCAGAATCAGGAACAGCACCGCCGGGTCGGGCAGCTTGTTGCCAACGACCTCGATCGCATCGAGGAAGCGTCCCAGGAGACCCGACGGGTTGGCTTCTTTCTTCGACATATCGAACCTCCAGGGTCCCGCAACAGGGGACCCCGCCAAGAAAGTGACACAGCAGGGAACGGGAAAGCCTCGCCAGTCTACCTATCCACCACCGCGCCCCGTTCCCAGGCTCTACGCTGGCCGACGGGACTGGCTACGGGACCGCGGAAATGTCGCGTGGGCGCCTTACGGGACCCAGAGCTGGACCTACGTGTGCTCGCCGCGGAACTCGCGCATCCAGGCTGCCAAGCGCTCCACACCGGCCACCGGCATGGCGTTGTAGATCGACGCTCGAACCCCACCCACCGAGCGGTGCCCCTTGAGAGTCACCAGGCCGCGCTCGGCAGCGCCCTCGAGAAAGCCACCATCGAGAAGGGCGTTGGCGGTACGGAACGTCACGTTCATCCGCGAACGGCTGGCCTTCTGGGCATGCGGCAGGTAGAACGGCTCGGGGCTCGAGTCTTCGTCGAGAACCTCATAGAGAAGCGCCGCCTTCCTCTTGTTGTGCTCGGCCATCGCTGCCAGACCACCCATCTCGTCTTCCAACCAACGCAGGACCAGCAGGAACGCCCATACACCGAAGACCGGCGGGGTGTTCAGTCGCGACCCGGCCTTGGCGTGGGCTCGGTAGTCGAGCATTGGATGTTGCTCGGGGACGGCACGGTTCATGAAGTCGTTCTCGATCACCACTACGGTCAGCCCGGAGGGCCCGGCGTTCTTTTGTGCGCAGGCGTAGTACATCGCGTGGCGTTCGATATCCACCGGACGACTCAGGAAGTCCGAAGACGCATCACAGATCAACGGCACGTCGCCTGCCGACGGAAGGTCCTGGAACTGCACGCCCTGGATGGTCTCGTTGGACACGTAGTACATGTAGACCGAGTCCTCAGCCACTTGGTACTCGCCATCTTCCGGGACGCGCGTCCAATTCTCGTCGCTGCCACTCCAGACCACTTCTACCCGGCCCTCGCGCTCCGCCTGGGTCACTCCCTTGCCCCCCCACGTCCCGGTGACCAGGTAGGACGCGGCGCTCGGCTGGCCACAGAGGAAGTTGATCGGGATCATCGAGAACTGCAGCTGGGCGCCGCCCTGCAGAAACAGGACCGAGTAGCCGTCAGGCACACCGAGAACCCGTCTCAGCCTCATCTCGGCCTCCTCGAAGATCTCGTCGCAAGCGGCCGACCGGTGACTCATCTCGAGCACCGACATACCGGCACCCGGCAGGGTGACGATTTCGTCGCGGATCCGTTCGAGCACCGGGAGCGGCATGACCGCTGGCCCGGCCGAGAAATTGAAGACACGTTCTGACATGGAAACTCCTTCTGAAACCGATCTCGTCGCGGGGCCGCCAGCAACAGCGACCGCAAACACCGCACCCGTCCTCGCCCCAGGCGCGCAAATCATAGTCGGCCAGCGAGAGCCGCGCGGTCGAGCGTCGAGGCGGCCCGAAACGCCTCGCGGGCTGCAGCTGGAATTGGTCCTCCTCCGACGGTGGTCGATGGCACCTTCTTCCGGCCCACCGCTTCGCTACCATCTCCACATGGAAACGACCTACCCCAGCGCCTGCCCGCTCGACTGCCCCGACAGCTGTTCGCTCGAGGTGTCCGTCGAGAGTGGCCGCGTGACAGGCGTTAGGGGCAGCCACAGCAATCCGTTGACCCAGGGGTTCGTGTGCTCGAAAGTCCGAAACTACGCTCGCCACACCTACTCTGACGCTCGCATCACCTCGCCGGGCCTACGCACCGGCCCCAAAGGAAGCGGCGCTTTTCGCGATGTCTCCTGGGACGAGGCCATGGCAACGGTCAGCGAGCGGCTGGCCGAGGCCGTGGCAACCAGCGGCGGGACGTCCATCCTGCCGTTGTCCTACGGTGGATCGAACGGTCTGTTGACGCAGGACACGACCGACGCACTCCTCTTTCGAAGACTCGGCGCGTCGCAACTCCTGCGCACGGTCTGCGCCGCCCCTTCGACCGCCGCCCAGGCTGCCCTCTACGGGAGGATGCCGGGCGTGGCGCTCACCGACTACGAACACGCGAGGCTGATCGTGGTCTGGGGTTCCAACCCCTCGGCGACCGGAATCCACCTCATCCCGATCATTCAACGCGCCCGCCAGGCCGGGGCCCAGCTGGTGGTCGTCGATCCTCGAGCGACGCCCCTGGCCAAACAAGCCGATCTGTGGATTGCTCCCCGACCCGGCAGCGACCTCGCCCTCGCCCTGGCGCTCATTCGCGAGCTCTACTCCGGCGGTCACGCCGATGACGCCTTTCTCTCGGCGCACACCCGCAACGCCTCTGAACTCCGCCAGTGCGCCCAGCCCTGGACGCTCGAGCGAACCGCCCGGACCACCGACGTCCCGGCGGCGGACATCGAGCGCTTCGCTACGCTCTACCGCAGTTCGAACCCGGCGGTGATTCGCTGCGGATGGGGTGTCGAGCGCAACCGCAACGGCGGCTCGGCGGTCGCCGCGATCCTGGCGCTCCCGGCGGTTGCCGGCAAGTTCGCGGTGCGAGGCGGCGGCTACACCATGAGCAACAGTGGCGCCTGGGACTTTCCGGATCTCGAAGACGAAACGCCTCCCGGGACACGTCGCGAGGTCAACATGAATCAGATGGGCAGCGCACTCACCGCGCTCGATCCGCCGATCGAGGTTCTCTTCGTCTACAACTGCAACCCGCTCGCTACCCTTCCCAACCAGCAAGCAGTGCAGCGCGGTCTAGAGCGCGACGACTTGTTCACCGTCGTGTTCGACCCGGTGATGACCGACACGGCGCGCTACGCCGACGTCGTGCTCCCCGCAACGACCTTTCTCGAGCATCATGACCTCGCACGCGGCTACGGCGCATTCGCCATGCACGAGGTTCGTCCGGTGATCGAACCCATCGGTCAGGCGCGACCAAACCACCACGTCTTCGCTGATCTGCTCGACCGTTTGAACCTCTCGACTGACGACGAAGACAGCACCCTCAGGAGCTTCCGGAACCGCCTTCTCGAAGAGCTTCCGGAACAGCGAGAGCAGCTCGCGAGCGAAGGCATCGCTCGCCCGCCGGCGGGCTCGCACCCGGTTCAATTCGTCGACGTCTTCCCCAACACTCCAGACCGGAGAATCGATCTGTTCCCGGAGTCGTTGAACGAAGAGGCACCGCTCGGACTGTTCGGGTTCCATACCGACCCTGGAAGCGAGGAGTACCCCCTCGCCCTGATCTCTCCGGCGGGTCCAAACCGCATCTCCTCGACCTTCGGCCAGCTCGACCAGCGCCTGATTCCGCTCGTCATGCACCCCGACGACGCGAGTGCGAGAGGACTCACCCCTGGCGAGCGCATTCGGGTGTGGAACGCGCTGGGTGAAGTGGTCTGTCACGTCGAGGTCTCGCGCGCGGTCCGGCCCGGAGTGGTGGCGCTCGAGAAGGGGCTCTGGCGCCACCACACCGAGAGCGGAACGAGCTCGAATTCCCTCGTTCCCGAGGCGCTGACCGACCTCGGAGGTGGCGCCTGCTTCAACGACGCGCGCGTCCAGGTCGAAGCGGCCCCTCCCAGGAGCTGACCGCCAAGGAAAGCGCGATATACTGCTTTTTGCGATTCAGCGATGTGTCCCCGAACGCGCCGCAGGCAGTTCGCTGGCACACCCGCCCGTTCCAGGGCATCACCAGCTCTTGCGGCTCGCCAGTACGCCTGGCTCCTTGGTGACCCCCCGCCATGACTCAGACCGACCATTTGCCCAGCGCCCCGGCTCAATCGGCTGGTCTCGATGCAGCCGAGCGATTCGAGGCACAGGCCCGGATCCTCGATCTCTTCCGCCTCGACCGCTCCCTCGGGGAGACCCTGGGGGATGTCTGCCGGTTGATCGAGGCCAGCTGCCCGAATTCGCGCTGCGCCATCCTGATCTGCGAACCGAAGGGCACCCGTCTGGCGGCCGCGCCGAACCTCTCAGAGCCGGTTCGCCAGGCGCTCGAAGGCGTACCCACCCACCAGGGCGACCAGAAATCGACCGCCGCGATGGCCGCCCTCGCGGCAACCACCGGGCACCCGGTGTTCATCGAGCAGATCTCATCGCACGCCGCCTGGGAGGGTTACCGTGACGCCTTCCTCGAGGAAACCCTCTCCGCCTGCTGGTCGATTCCTCTCCTCGGCCGCGCCGATGGCGAGGTCGTGGGAACAATCGACCTCTTCCAGTCGGAAGAGCGCGAACCGACCGAAGAGGAACGCCAGATCCTCGCCGCCGCCGCCGACCTGACGCGGGCGGTTCTGCAACGCCTCGAAATGCTCGAGGATCTCGTCCGCCAGACCCAGTACGACTCTCTGACCGGTCTTCCCAACCGCACGCTCTTCGCGCGTCGCCTTGGCGCCCTCATCGCCCGCGAACGCGAGGAGCGCTCGGAGTATCGCTTCGCGGTCGTTGCGCTGGACATCGACCAGCTCAAGAACATCAACGACACCCTCGGTTTCAACATGGGCGACTACCTCTTGCGCGCCATCGGCAAGCGGCTGGTCGATTGCGTGCGCAAGGACGACACGGTAGCTCGCACCAGCGGTGACGAGTTCCTGCTCCTCCTGCGCGATATCCACCGCAACGACGACGTGGCGATGATCGCGCAGAAGATCCGCCAGCAGATCAACTCGCCATACGACTTCGATGGTCAGGGACTGTTCGTCACCGCGACTCTGGGCATTTCGGTTTACCCCTGGGATGGCGAAGACGGTCAGACTCTCCTGCGAAACGCCGAGACCGCCCTTTCGCACGCCAAAGATCTCGGTGGCAGCGGCTACCAGTTTTTCCGCCCCACCATGGTGCGCAACAAGCCCACCTTCGACGATTGGTGGCACCGTTCGAAGCTCGCCTCCGACCTACGCCACGCGCTCTCGAAGGAAGAGTTCGAGCTCTACTACCAGCTCAAGTACGACACCGAAGGCAAACACATCCTCGGTGCCGAGGCCTTGATCCGCTGGAACCATCCCGAGCTCGGCCTGCTCTTGCCGGGCAAGTTCATCCCGATGTCAGAGCAAACCGGCGAGATCATCCCGATGGGCGCCTGGGCTCTCGAAACCGCCTGCCGTCAAAACAAGGCGTGGCAAGACGCCGGCCTCTTTCGTGCCCCGGTTGCGGTCAACGTCACCGCCCAACAGTTCCGACAGAGCGACCTCATCGACCTGATCGTGCGGGTGCTCGACGAAACCGGCCTCGGTCCGGCCTACCTCGAGCTCGAAATCACCGAAAGCCTGGCCATGGAGGGCGGCGCCAAGTCACTCAGTCGCCTCCAGGCCCTCGCCGATCTCGGCGTAAGTCTCACCATCGACGACTTCGGAACCGGCTTCTCGTCGCTCAGCTACCTGAGCCGCTACCCGATTCACACCCTCAAGATCGACCGGTCCTTCATCAAGGACATCGGAACCGGCAACGAAAACGATCACGACAGTCGTTCGCTGGTGCTCGCGATCCTTTCGGTGGCCAAGGCCCTGCAACTGGTGACCGTCGCCGAGGGCGTGGAAACCGAAGAGCAGCTCGAGTTCATGCGCGAACACAGCTGCGATCAAATCCAGGGTTTCCTGCTCGCTCGGCCCGAAGCTGTCGAACCGCTGACAGACCGCCTCTTCAAGCGCTCCTGAACTCCAGCAAACCAGTTCACCGACCCGCCGTCTGCTCGACACCGAGTTCATGCCAGCGGGCATCGATATCGAGCTCGGCGAGTTCTTCGGCGCGCGAATAGAAGCACGGTAACTCACCGTCGCACGCCTCGAGCTCGCGTTCGAGGGGATCGACCAGCAGCCAGTAGGCACTCACGCTGGCCAGATCGGCATTGTCGAGCTCGCCTTCGAAGAAGCGGCGCCAGGGAACCCGCTCGCGCTCGAGGTACTCGTCGCGCATGGAGGCGAACAGCTCGGCTTTCTGAACTCGCTGGGTCGACGGCTCGAGCGCGGCGTTCCGGTAGACCTCTCTGAGCCGCTCGCGGTAGCGCAGGAGAAGTGCTACGACCTCGCGTTCGTCCTCCTGGCGCTGCTTGTACTCCGCCCATAGCGCTTCGTCTTTCTCGTTCTCTTCGAGCCAGCGCTCGACCCCCGCCATCTCGACGACAGTCGCAAACGATTCGTTGAACACCGTATCGCCGGGTGCGTAGACGACCTGGTGGGAGAGCTCGTGAAAGAGAAGACCAGCGAGGTCGGCCTCCGGAAGGCCAACGAAGGTATTGAGGACGGGATCTGCAAACCACCCCAACGTCGAGTACGCCGTCACGCCGCCGACAGACACGTCCCAACCACGCGCGGCCAGCCGATCGGCATAGCGCTCGGCGCGCTCCTTCTTGAAGTAGCCCCGGTAGGAAACACAACCGGCAACTGGAAAACACCAGACCCGCGGCACCACCGAAAACTCCGGCGCTGCCACCACGTTCCAGGTCACGTACGGGCGCCCAAGATCGACGTAGGTTCGGTAGCTCTTGTTGTCTGGAAGGGAAAGGCGTCGAGTGGCGAAGTCGCGCATCGCCAGGATGCCCTCGAGCTTTCTCGTCAACCCTGGATCGAGATCACCGCTGGCGAGCAAGCGGTCGATCGGTTGGCGCTCGAGCAGAACCCGCGCTCCGCCACTCGCCGCCTGGGTGTAGTAGGAGAGCGACGAGCAGCCCAGAACCAACCCGAGCAGCAAGCTGAGGAGTAGTCCGCGCACAAGCAGGCGGCGTAGAAACGCCTTCGGGGACGGACCAATCATCTCCTGCTCGTTCGATATCATCCCCCTCACCCTCTCCGAATCGACCTTCTGAAAGCCTCAAGCCCCGGCGGCACCAGGCGTGGATAAACCGAGATCCAACAGAAGCTTAGACCGATCTTGCGCCGATGTGACTTGCGGTCGTACAAGGTGATCAAAGGCTGGGAAGATGAACGACGAAAGACCCGCGGACGAAGAACTGGTCAGCGCGGCAAAGAGCGCCCCTGACGGGGACATGAAAGCTTTCAACGAACTCGTTCGGATTCACAGAGGCCGCGTGCTGGCCAACTGTCGCTTCATCTCTCGCTCTCCGAATGACGCCGAAGACCTCGCCCAGGAAGTCTTCGTCAAAGCCTACTTCGCCTTGCCGAGGTTTGAAGGCAGATCGACCTTCAAGACCTGGATTCAGAGAATCAAGATCAACCACTGCCTCAACTTCCTCGACAAACGTCGCGGTAAGGAATGGCTGAACGTTGAAGACCCCAGCCTGATGCACCACGAAGCCCTGCAGTTCGAATCACGCGCCGAACGCCTGACGATTGCCATGAGCGAGCGCGCGCGCATCGAGCGCATCCTCGACGAGCTCAACGAGACCCTGCGTGTACCGCTCGTCCTGCGTGACTCCGACGGCTGTTCCTACCAGGAGATCGCCGAGCAGTTGGGGATCAGCCTTTCGGCAGTCAAGATGCGTATCAAGCGCGCCCGCGAACAGTTCCGCGAGCTCTGGGAACAACAAGAAGCAGGTGCAGCGTGACGATCGATGGCGGCTACGACGGTTACGACGGCGACCCCGTCGACGGCGTCGATCACCAGACGATCGAGACTGGTGAACCGATCGGTGTTCTGGTCGATGTCGAGCTGCCGGCCAGCACCGGATTCATCGATGGCCTCAGGCGTCGCATTGAACGCCGCCGCCTGGCGAACACCGTCACCGGTCTCGCCTGGAACGGCCCCATCGTGGTTCTGCTCGAGATGTTGGGCGCCTTGTTTCAGCTCATCGGAATCGAATACCGTCATGAGGACGCGATCGACACCACAGATCCATCCTCACCCCGCAGTTCACCGAGGGCTTCCCGCCGGAGGGACAGTAACCGATGAGTACGCTCGAACTTCTGCGAGAGCAGCTCCTCCAGACCTGGCACGATCTCCTGACCAGCATCGTCGACTCGCTACCGGTGGTCCTGGTCGGTATCGCACTCGTCCTTCTGGCCCTTCTGATCGCCCGGTTGGTGCGCTGGGGGACCCGGGTTGCGCTCGAGCGCGTCCACTTCGACAGGGCAATCGAACGGCTCGGTCTCGATCGCTCGCTACGGCAGTTCGGAATCACCAAGCCGCTCAGCCAACTGATCCCGACTGCCGTCTACTGGTTGCTCCTCTTCCTCTTCGCGCGGACTTTCGCCGACAACCTCGGCCTGACTCCGGTCTCAGAGGCGCTCGGCACCTCACTCTCCTACGTCCCGAACATTATCGCCGCCATCGCCGTGCTACTCGCCGGGAGCTTGATGGCGCAGTTCGCTGGCTCCGGTGTCGCACAGGCCAGCGAGTCGGCAGGCCTGGAGTTCGGTCCCGCCCTCGGTCGCCTGGTTTCGGCCCTGATCCTTTTCGTCGCCATCATCATGGCCATCAGCCAGCTTCGTATCGACACCGACATCGTTCGAATCGTCACCGCCTGCTCCCTGGCCGGCGTCGCCCTCGCCTTCGCTTTGTCCTTCGGCCTGGGAATGCGTAGTACCGTCGAACAGATCCTCGCCGGCTTCTATGTGCGTAAGGTTCTCGACGTCGGGGACCGTGTCGAGGTCCACGGCGAGACCGCAGAACTGCAGGCCATCACTCCCACGCTCGCGGTTCTCGAACGTGACGGCAAGCGCTGGCTGGTTCCCAACTCGGCCCTCTCCAAACCCGGCTCACCTCCGGAGTCTTGACCCGAACAGCAGTCGCGCCGCGAATCCCCATCGCCTAAGCGAACCTCCCGGCAGGGCGGGACCGTTTCGCCGCCTTGTACGAACAACCCTCGCCCCGCGGCGGGAGGTTGCGACACAGAACTCGATCCATACCGTTTCTATCCCTACAAAACCTCCACACCGATCAAGAGGATCTACTCCATGAATCTCCGCCTCAAGAACCATCTCGCCCGCGCCGCTGTGGCGCTCCTGGTCGCAGCCAGCCTCCCCGCCCTCGCTCTCGCCCACGAAGAAGCAGAGGAGAGGGAGTTCGGTTGGTTCGATACCGGCGAGCTCGCCTTCGTCCAGACCGACGGCAACTCCGAGGCCAGCAGCCTTTCGCTGCGCAACAACCTGAGCCGCGTCTGGGAAGACGCCACCTTCACACTCAACCTCGGTGCTCTGCGCGCCGAGTCGACTGACATCCGACGCTTCGCCGTCGGAACTCCCGACGCCTTCGCCATCCGCGAGGAGAAGCGCTCCGACCTGACCGCCGAGAACTACTTCATCCGCGGACGCTACGACCGGCAGATCACCGACTCGCTCTTCTGGTACGCCGGCGCCGGTTGGGAGAAGAACGAGTTCGCAGGCTTCGACAGCCGAACCGTGCTCACAGCCGGTGTCGGCAACATCTGGTTCGAAGAAGACGCCGCGCGGTGGCGCACCTGGTACGGCGCCACCTGGACCTCCCAGGACGACATCGTCCCCAACCCCGAGATCGACGACAGCTTCATTGGCCTCCAGTTCGGCTCCGACTACGCCCGCCAGCTCGGCGCCAACTCGCTCTACGAGAGCCTGCTCGTCGTCGACCTCAACATCGACGAAACCGAAGACTGGCGTGCCGACTTCGTCAACTCCATCACCACCAGCATGACCAACCACCTCGCCCTCAAAGTCAGCCTGCAGATTCTGTACGACAACCTGCCGGCCCTCGAAGCCGTCGAGCTCATCGACATCACCGGCGCCTCGACCGGCACCGAAGTCTTCGGTTCGCTGGACGAGATGGACACCCTCCTGACCGCCTCGCTGGTCGTTAGTTTCTAGGGGTCTAGCGTTCCCGTGGTTTGCGGCCTTTGGGACGCGCCCGTGTTGGTGTGAGGTGGTGTTGATGGAGAGACGACCCAGCGATCGAGGTTCGTCGTTACCACGGGAACGCTAGACGTCACATCGGCCGCGCAAGCGGTCCAACGCGCGGGCCGCCGCCGCAGGCGAACGCCCTGTACCTGCGATCGGCACACTGCAAGGGGCCGGCGCGCGCGGCGGATTCTGGGCTCCGATCGAACGACGGCTCCGAAGCCAGCGATGCGAAGACCGCCGCGCAGGAGGAGGAGCTGCCCGAATGGCACACGACCGTTGGGGACGCGCCCGTGTTGGTGAGAGGTGGTGTTGATGGAGAGACGATCCAGCGATCGAGGCTCGTCGTTACCACGGGAACGCTAGACGTCGTCGAAACCGGAAATCAACAAATTCAAAGATTTCTATTCTTCGTGCTAAGATAGACGCGGTCCGAGCCCCACACCCACCGACCCCCCGGCCCGCCTACCGCCCGATGAAAACCATCCTCCTCGTCGACTTTGACCGCGAGCTCCTGGAGTCGCAGGCGCGGGCCTTCCGCGCCCACCGCACTGCCTGGGAGCTCCTGCTTGCCGAGAATGGCCACCAAGCGGTCCAGGTTCTCGAGAACCGCGCGATCGACCTCCTCTTCACGGCCCTCGAGATGCCGGTCATGGACGGTTTCGAGCTCATGAGTCACGTCCTGCGCCTGCAGCCTGATGTCCCCGTCGTCATGTTCGCACCCGCCGAGAGCGGCCTGGCGCCCGAAACGCTCGACATCCCCGGCACCTGTGACGTGCTCGTCAAACCGCTCTCGACCGACGGTGCGTTCAACTATGCACGCACACACTTCGCCCGCGGACTTCGCGGCCACCTGAGCGGCATCAGCCTCTCCGGTGCCCTTCAGCTTCTCCACCTCGAGCAGCGCAGCTGCACGGTCACGGTTCGCAAGAAGGGTCAGGTCGGCACCTTCGAACTGCAAGATGGAGTCCTCACGCACGCTTCCGTCGGAGGTCTCAAAGGCGAGGAAGCTGCGATCCAGATCCTCACCTGGCGCCACCCCGACCTCGAAGTCGTGGGACTCGCCACCAGCCCGTTTCACACCGTCAGTCAGCCGCTCGAAGGTCTGTTGATGGAAGCCGCGCGCCAGCACGACGAGTCGCGTCGTGACCTGCCCGACCTCTCCAGCCGGTGGCTGGCGAAAACCGAAGGCTCGAGCTACATCCCGCCGTTCGAACTCCGGCCGAAGCAAAGCCGCACCGTGCGCAGCCTGCTCCAGCGCGTCATGATGATCGAGGGCACCCTCGGCGTCGGCCTGATGGACACCCGCTCGGCCTCCTGCGTCATGAGCGAGAGCGTCCGACTGAAGGAGTCTTTCGACGAGCAGGCGGCCCAGACCGTCATGCTGGTGCGCGATCGTCGCTACGGGCTCGGAGCCGACTCGGGCGATCCGAGTCTCGATCGAATGGTCGTGGAGCTGCACCGCCACATCGAGGTGTTTCAAAGCCTGGAGGGCGTTCCGCTCGGCCTCTACCTCCTGGGACGCCGGCACCTGACCGTGCCATCAGAGGCGATCGAAACCATCGAGCGCATCGCCGCCAAGATCAGCGACGTGCTGGTCGACCCCGATCCCGCCCAAAGCAACCTGCCGCGGCTGATCAAGACCGCACCGGCCAACTCAGACAAGAGCCGTGAGCGACCAACCGACTCGACGACGAGAAAGCGCACCGACCCTCCCGCCGGAGAGAACGCTTCAGTCGTTGACGAGGACGACCCGGTTCCGCCCCTGACGGCTCGCAACCGTCAGTGATCGGCGCGCATCTTCGTGCAGCTCGACCGCCAGGTCGTATCCCGGCAAAGCGGCGATGCCTGCCGTAAAGCTGGCGTGGAAGGTTCCTTCCGAAGACCGATGCGGTAGCTCCGAGAACAGCGCACGAATCTCGTCGAGAACCCGCAACGCACCCTTGCCGGGCGTGTCCGGCATGATGACGCCGAACTCCTCACCGCCCCATCTACCCACCAGGTCGGTCTTGCGCAGCCGTTGGGTCAGGAGCCCGGCGAGGCTCTTGATGACGCCGTCGCCGGTGAGGTAGCCGTAGCGTTCGTTGATCGACCGCAGGTTGTCGAGATCGATGATCGCGTAGGAGAACGACCGCTGGTGGCGCGCCGACTGTTCGAACTCGGCTTCGAGACGTTGCATGAACTCGGTGTGGTTGAGAACCCCAGTCAAACTGTCGTGCGACAAGAAGTAGCGTAGAGACCTGCTGCGCTGGGCGTGGTAGCTGACCGTCGACACCAGCGATTCGAGATCCTCGGGATCGTCCACCAGATCGTCGGCACCCGAGCGCATGATCCCCAGCTGCACGTCGACCGGTGCCCCCTCGCTCAGAAACACGATCGGTACGTGAATGTAGGCGTCGCTCTGACGAATGATCGCTGCCAGCTCGGGGCCCGTCACTTCGGGTAGATCAACATTGAGCAGTACGACATCGGGTTGGAAGTCCACCAGCTCCTTGAGCGCTCGGTCGGGCTGGGTCGCGATCGCTGCGGTCATGCCAGAGCGCTGGAGCACCAGAGAGTGGCGCAGGGCGTCCTGGTAGCTCTGTTGCACGACCAGAACGCGGAAGGGATCGCTGGGTTGAGAGTGGGTCAAGACCTCGAGCCGCTCGACCAGCTTGCGAATGCTGGGGGGCGAGGTCAAGAAGACATCAACGCCGGCACGCACCGCTTCGAGCCTGGTCTGTAAGTCGGAGCGCACTGAGATCAGGACCACCGGCATCGACAGGTTCCGTCGCCGCAGCTCGTCGACAAACTCGCGCGTCTCGGCAACGACAGGAGCAAAGGGGTCGGCATCGACGATCAACACCGCCGGCGACTCATCCAGGCGCTCGAGCGGCTCCCGTGCATCGGCGAACGCCCGCACGAGATAGCCAAAGCAGCCGAGCTGAAAGCTGAGATCGGCCGCCAGGGAGCTGTTGCGGGTCACCAGAAAGAGGAGGCGCCGGGACTTCGTGGGCTCGAACGGCAGCACGTCTCTGTCATCGTTGGTCATCGCGGCGGCCTCGATCTCACCGGTTCCATCGTGGTCTTCGGCATCGAAGCACGCCTCTCGAAGTTCGGCCACCTCGGCCATCAGCCGATCTCTATCCAGGTCCTGTTCTTCTTCGGTTGCCTCGATCTGCGCCAACATCGAAACCAGATTGCGCGCCTTCTCCGACAGGCGATCGTAACCAAAGATCGCTCCACTCCCAGCCAGGCTGTGGGCCATCAAGCGCAGCGAGCGGAGCGCATCGCGCCAACCGATCTCCGGCAACGCCCGACTGGCGCTCTCGATCTGCGCGATGCGGTGCGGAAGCTGCTGGGCGTAGGCCCGACGCAGCGAGCGCAGACGTTGCGCCATCGGGCGTTCGGTCGGTTCCGAGGACATGGTTGGGGATCCGGAGGGAGGGGTGAATCGGGGCAGGCGAGGAGCAGGGCAACCAAGACACACGAACCGGCGCGGCCCCGGAAGGGCAGCTGGAGTCGAAGGGACGGGCTTCCCCGCTCCTACGAATCGTACCGAAACTACGGAAAAAGGAACAGTCGCCGAAAACGAGGGGCCAATCCCCTCGATCGAATCGCTTTTTCCTCCAAATAGCTTGTTTTCGGACGGCGCTCAGTCGCCGGCAGCGAACCGGATAAGGCGCTTCTCGGGGTCGGGATGGGCGCGATACAGAATCGCCACCCGGCCGACGAGCCCGGCGAGGGCGGCGCCGAGCCGCGCCGCGAGCTCGGTCGCCACCTGTTTGCGCTCCTCGCGGTCCAGCTGCAGGCGGATCTTGATCAACTCGTGCACTGCGAGTGCCTGATCGATCTCAGCTACTACCCCGTCGCTCAGACCACTACGCCCGACGAACCCCACCGGCTCGAGGTTGTGGGCCATGCCCCGCAGGCGCTTGCGCTCGCCGCTGGTGAGCGCGACCTTCTCTCCCTCCGACATTCCTCCATCCTATGAGATTCAGTACGACGCTTCGCGCGAGCGCACCCGGGTGCCGCCTGTGACCCGGGCCGACGGATGCACGACAACCATCTCTCCCTGCTCGAGGCCCGACTGGATCTGGGCGATGCGTCCCGTGCGGTGGCCGACCGTGACGGTGCGCGCCATCGCCTTGCCACCCGTTGTCACGTACACCGCCCAGGAGTCATCTGAGTTGCGAAACAGGCTTCCGGCTGGAACCTGGAGGACCTCGTCGCTCTCGAAGATGACCACCCGGACCTCGACCCGGTACCCGTCGCCCAGCCCATCGGGGACTTCACCCAGCGCAACGATCACATTCACCCGTTGCTCCTCGACGCCGAGCGCCGAGATACGCGTGAAGCCCGAGGGTTCAACGCGTTCCACCCGCCCTGCCAGGGAGTGATCGCCGCCCCAACGCTCGATCAGAACGCGCTGGCCCGCTCGAATGCGGACCGCATCAGACGATAGGTAGTCCGAGATCACCTCGAGGTCTCTCGGATCTCCAACTTCGATGAGCGCTTCGCCAGCTGGCACGATCGCCTCACTCTCGCGCAAGCGCCGCAAGACGACGCCATCGATCGGCGACCGCAACGCGATACTGCCAGCCGGAGTGTTCCCGGTGCTCGTGGCGGAACCAGGACCGCCATGAATCAACCGCGCGCGGGCGACTTCGAGGCCATGCTGTGCGGTGGCGACCGCAAAACGTGCGGCTTCGAGGGCCTCGCGACGGGTCTCAGTGTCGAGCTCTGCGGCATCGAGGCGCTCGACCGAAACGATGCCTTCCTCAGCCAGCCGGCGCGCACGCACGACCTCTGCGGTGGCGAACTCGAGCTCCTCCTGGCGCTGACGCTCGGTCGCTCGCGCCTGCCCCAGGGTTGCCTCGGCAGCGTCAATGGCGGCGCGCGCCTCGGCGCGCGAGCGAATATCGAGCAGGGCAGGATCGCTGGGCTTGAAGGTGGCGAGCGGAGTCTCGCCCGCCACCACCCGATCCCCGGGTTCGAGCTCGATGCGCAGAATACGACCCGCGAACGGTGCCGAGACCGAAAAGCGCTCGCGCACCCTGGTCTCACCCTCTTCGTCGAGGGTCACCAACATCGGCGCCAAACGGACCTCCGCGGTGTCGACCGGAGTCGCGGGATCACGCAATGCCCACCCCACTGCGACCAGCACGAGAAGCAGGATCAGAAGCATCAACCAACGGCGTCGGGTCATCTCTTTCTTCCTCGTTCCCAAACGTAGAGTTGATCGTCAAAAGAGCGCCATCGTCGCCGTCACTCGCGGGTCTTTAGAACGGCGATCAGGTCGAGCCTGTCGAGTCGCCGCCGAACCAGGAGCGCTGACACCGCGGTGCCGGCGCAGACGGTGAGCGCTGCAACCATGAAGTTCTTCGGCGTGACGACCAGGGGAATACGAAACGCCTCGGTATCGAGACCCGAAACCGCCGCCGCCACTAGACCGTAGCCAATCAGCGCGCCGAGCGGTAGCGAAATCAACGTCAGAAGTGCCAACTCGCCGAGCAAGATGAACGAGATCTCGCGACGTGTGAAACCCATCACCCGCAGACTGGCGAGATCGCGGTTGCGTTCCGAGAGCGAGATCCGAGCGCCGTTGTAGACCACACCAAAAGAGATCACGGTTGCAAAGAACAAAAAGAACGCCGACATGAACCCCATGTTCTCAGCGAAGAACTCATCGAAGTTCTCGAGCACGCCCTTGCGCGTGACGACACCAGCAACCGCCGGCGTTTCTTTCAAGTAGCTCATCAGGCGATCGTGATCGCGCGTGTCGACCTGAAGCACCGCTCCGGTGATGGTTTCGCCCTCGCGCAGTAGTGAACGCAGACTGTCGATCTCCATCCAGGCACCCAACCCGACGTAGTCATCGACCAGCCCTCGGACGGGTACGCGACGTCGCGGCCGCTGGCCCTCGAGGACCTCGACTTCGATCCAGGAGCCAACCTTCACACCGAGGTCCCGCCCCAACTTGGCGGACATCACCAGGCCGTCGGGCGGCAGGGTGACCGGACGGCCACGGGCGTCGACGACTCGCTCGAGCGTGGCGCCGGCAGGAAGACCCCGAATGCCGATTTCCTTCGACCGTTGCTCGAAACGAAAGCGGGCAGCAACCGAGCGGTTGGGCTCGACCGACAGGACTCCTGGCATGCGCTCGAACTCGAACCCCGAGGCGGCACTCGCCGGTTCGTAGAGAGCGACGGTGACGTCTTGCCGTTGCGCGGCGTCGAACTGCAGATCGATCATGTGATCAATGGCGTCGAACATGAAGCCGCCGACCAGCATGATCGAACCGGCAAGCGAGATCGCAAGAACCGTGAGGCTGGTGCGCACCGGCAGGCGGGTGATGTTGCGAACGATCATGCGCACCGGTTGCGGCCAGTCGCGGGCACCGCTCCACAGTCGCTCGACCCACGAACGACCGAAACTCGTCGGAGCCGCTGGGCGCATCGCTTCCGCAGGAGGCAGCGTGACTGCGCTTCGCACCGCCCGAACCGCGCCGACGACCGCCGCCAGAAGCGCCACGCCCAGCGCTCCGAGAAGCGTCGCCGGGCGCCAGTTGCGTTCGAGGAAAGGCAGCTGGAAGAACTCGACGTACATATCGAGCCATGCCTCGCTCATCATCAAACCACCGAACAGTCCGAAAGCGGTTCCGAGGCAGGCGACCAGCACTGCCCACTTGACGAAATGCAACCCGATTTCGAGGGCGCTGTACCCCAACGCTTTCAGCTGTGCGATCTGCTCGCGCTGCACCGCCACCAGTCTGGTGAGCACCAGGTTGAGGAGAAAGGCTGCGACCGCGAGAAAGATCGTGGGCACGACGATCGCCATTCGCGAAAGCTGATCGAGCTCGTTTTGCAGGTACCAGTGCGACATCTGCAGGCGGCGCGGAATCGCACCGCGCCCACCGTAGCGCTCGAGTACCGCGTCGAGACGATCGAGTACCTCGTCCTCCACTGCACCGGGCGAAAGGGTGAGCGCCACGTCGTTCCAGGCACCGTCCATCTCGAACGCCGTAGCCAGCGGCTTTCTGGCCATCCACAAGATGCCGAAGCGGCGCGCGTCGGGGATCAGGTCGCCGGGCGCCATGGTGTAGATGAACTCGGGGGACAACGCAACGCCAACAATCCGGAAGGCCTTGCGACGGCCATTGAGGATCGCCACGATCGCATCGCCTGGTCCAAGCCCGTGAGCGTCGGCAAAGGCTTCGTTGACGAGAACTTCGTCGTCTTCGCGCGGGTCGAGGGCCCGCCCGCGGCGCAGAAAGAAGGCGTTGAGCCGCGGCTCGGATTCTTCGCCGCCAATGCCAACCGGAACCGACACCAGGCGACCGCGCGCCGGCTCCACCATGCCCTCGACGTCGAGAGTGACATCGGCGACAACCCGCGTGTCGACAACCGCGACGCCGGGGATCTGCGCCACACGCTCGGCGACCGGATCGGGCACGCGCACGGCGCCGGCGAAGACCTCAGCGAAACGGTAACGATCGTAATAGGCGCTCTGGGTCTCGAACAGCGAATCGAACGTTGCCACCGAGCCAACGTACAAACTGATCCCGGCCCCGATCACCGCCGCAATCGCGAAAGCCATTCCGCGGCTGCCCCAGAGATCGCGCAGAAGCTTGCGGTCGAGTGCTCGCATCGCCCTTAGACCTACCAGGACAATGCCGAAGGTCGGACGCGCTGTTCGATCCGCCGCTCGAGGGCGATGCGACCGTCACTCATGTGGAGCACCCGATCGGACATCTCTGCCATCGCGGCGTTGTGGGTGATCACCAACACCGTCGTGCCCAACTCCCGATTGACACGCTCGATGGCCTCGAGAACCACGACTCCGGTACTGATGTCGAGGGCGCCAGTCGGTTCGTCACAGAGCAGCACATCCGGCCGCTTGGCGATGGCACGCGCAATCGCGACCCGCTGCTGCTGCCCGCCGGACAACTGGGCCGGAAAATGATCCATACGATCGGCCAGATCGACCAGGTCGAGCGCCTCGCGAGGATCCATCGGCGCGGTGGAGATCTCGGTGACCAGAGCGACGTTCTCGAGGGCCGTCAGGCTGGGGATGAGGTTGTAGAACTGGAACACGAACCCCACATGTTGCCGCCTGAAGCGAGTCAGTACGGACTCGTCGGCGCCCGCCAGGGCCTGGCCCCGGTAGTCGACCTGGCCGCTGGTCGGGTTGTCGAGGCCGCCGAGAATGTTGAGGAGAGTCGACTTGCCGCTACCGGAGGGGCCGAGCAGAACGACGAGCTCACCGGCAACGATGGTGAGGTCGATGCCCCGCAGGGCGTGGACCTGGATCTCACCCATGTCGTAGACCCTGGTTACGTTCTCCAGGCTGAACACCGACTGGCGCTCGGAGACCGGTTCAATCATCGTTCGGGCTCATCGGACATTTTGACCTCTCAAAATTTCTTCCTGGTTCCTACGCTACTCCTCCGTCTCGCGGCGGTCAATCGACCTGCGCACCACCGGGCACGACACACGGGACAAAGCCCGCTCTGTCGAGGGTCGCGGGAACAGGTTCATGACGAAAGAGGGGCATTGGAGACCCTTTTCAATCTTTTTATCGAGAAAAACTAGAATTCATATAAAATCTAGCCATGTCGAACACGCTCTACCTGGGAAACCTGCCCGCCCACACGCGCGACCAGGACCTCTTCAAGCTGATCCAGGCGACCGAACCGGCCCAGCTCCCCAAAGTGCGCCTTTCGCGACCTGGCGATGCGCCGCGTTACGCTTTCGTCGACCTCACCGACCCGCAAGAAGCCGAACGGCTGGCGGCCCAACTCCAAGGCGCCGACCTCGCGGGGCGACGACTGACCGTGCTGGTGCTCCAGTCAAGAGCCACCGCCTGAGTCGAACCCGCGAGTAGCGCCCCGACCGGGGACCTCGATCCGCTCCCCAGCACCGGGAGAGGATTCGTCCCCGCCAGCTCAGCCGCAAAGCGACAGGCCGACGAGCGCCCCGAGCTCAGACAGAGCATCATCCGGCTCGACGACCTTGATCGTGTGCATGCCGAGAGCCCGGGCACTCTTCAGGTTGGCGCCAATGTCATCGAGGAACGCAGTTTGATCGAGCGCCACGCCCACGACCTCGCAAGCGTGCCGGTAGATCCGCGGATCGGGCTTGCGCATTCCCAGAACGCTCGACTCGAGGAAGTGATCGAAGTGCTGTGCCAGCCCTTGGCGCTCGTCTCCTCGACTGGCTGAGCGACTGCCTTCGTCGCTGGCCCAGTTGTTGGTCAGCGCTGCGACCAACAGGCCGGCTGCGCGAAGACGCTTGATGGCCTCGAGCATCACCGGGCGAGGGGCGGACTCGGCGGCGATCTCGGCAAACATCTCGACCGACGAGAAGCGCGGCCCGGCACCCCGGCACTCCTCGTCGAAGGCGGCATGAAAGGCCGGTCCGAGGGTCAGCTCACCGCGTTCGAGCCGGTGCCAGGCAGCGTCGGGAGCCGACCCCATGACCTGACGGTTGACAAAACCGACCTCGATGCCGCGCTGGCGCTCGAAGCGTTCAATGGCGTGCAGCGGAGATCCCAACACAACGCCCCCGAGATCGAAAATGACAGCTTTGATGTTTACTTCCTGGCTCATACGGTGGACGATATCCGCCGCCAGAGCGTGGCGGGGCCTGAAATCAACAGTTGGCTGTCCAGATTCGAGTGTTAAGGTACGGCCACTTCCGAGACAACCGGTTCCGCTTGGTGCGACCGAGGCCCTCTGGGCCTTGTCGGAAGGCAGTTCTATTTCGCCCGTTTTCGTCCGCGTCTCGAGCTTCGGAGTCGACACCCGAACCTTCCATCCACCAACATTCTACGGGGTCAGAAAACGCGCCTCAGGGGCTCAAAACGAGCTTGTGAAAGTTTTCACAAGCGACTATCGTGAACCTCGGTAGCGCCAATCTGGAATTGCGAGACACGTCGTGCCTCGCAGTTCGCTCCCGGCGAGCCAAGAACAACGAACGTCACCAACGGCAGACGGCGCACTGTTTCGAGGAAGCGAAGTCATGCAAGCGACGGCCGTCCACGTGGTCCCGCCTCGCCAGCAGTCTCTCGCTCGCAACCAGTACGCGCCTCCTGAAGCGGTCCGCAGCAATGCGGGCTACCCAGACGGGACCTGAGGACAAGACCAAGACATGCCGCACATCTTTCCGCGTAGCGCCAACCAGATCGCCTTCGCGAGCATCGTGCTCACATTGCTGGGAGCAGCGGTCGCAGGAGCCCTGCTCTTCGCGCTCGACCGCTCGCCATACCACACCAAGCAGGGTGAATTCATCGAGCAAGACGTTCCCTTCTCCCATGATCACCACATCGAGGCGCTCGGTCTCGACTGTCGCTACTGCCATACGACAGTCGAAGAGTCCCGCTTCGCCGGGATCCCACCCACAGCGACCTGCATGAACTGCCACAAGCAGATCTGGGCCGACACCGACATGCTCAAACCAGTGCGCGATAGCTGGCAGAGCGGCGAGCCCCTGGCGTGGAAACGCGTCTACGATCTGCCGGACTTCGTCTACTTCAACCACAGCGTGCACATCGCCAAGGGCGTTGGCTGTCAGAGCTGTCACGGCAAAGTCAACGAGATGCCGTTGGTGGTGCAGGAGCACTCGTTGCAAATGCGTTGGTGCCTCGACTGCCACCGGCACCCCGAAGACCACGTGCGCCCCGCAGACGAGGTGTTCAACATGGATTGGACGCCGGCCGACGAAGGCATGACACAGCGTGATCTGGGTACCCAGTTGGTGGCCGAGAACGGCATCCAGTCGCTCGAGCATTGCTACACCTGCCACCGGTGATGAGCCCCGCGCCGATCTTGCCTGTGACCGATGACTTACTTGCCAGCACGATGATTCCTACGATGAACAGCGACGTTCGTGGCCACGGCCACGCCCTGGCGCTGGAGTTTGCGATACCCGCGGCCTGTGACCGCACGGGAGGGAACCGTTGAAGATCCTCAACGATCACGACGTCCTCGCTGAGGACCATGAAGACCGCGCCACTTCTCACATCGCTGAAGCGGCGCCTGGGCAAGCGACCGGCGACGAATCGGAGAACACGCCGCGCTACTGGGTGGGCCTCGAAGATCTCGCCAACACTCCGGAGTTCCGGGAGCGGGTGGCCAACGAGTTTCCACGCTACGCGCCTCAGGAGTGGGAAGACGACGCGAGCCGTCGCGACTTCCTGAAGCTCTCGGGAGCATCGGTTGCACTGGCTGGTTTGACTGCATGTACCCGTCAGCCGAGCGAACGGATCATTCCGTACGTCGAACAGCCCGACGGCGTCATCTATGGCAAGCCCGACTACTACGCCACCACCTTTCCGCTCGCCGGCTACGGCCAGGCAGTCATTGCCAAGAGTCGCGAAGGCCGCCCGATCAAACTGTCGGGAAACCCCGGCGCCCCGTCGAGCAAAGGCGGGACCGGCCTGGTGGCACAGTCCGAAATCCTGCGGCTCTACGACCCGGATCGCAAGCAGGGCTCGAGCTACCTCGGTCGTCTGCAGCCGTGGGCCACGGTGGTCGCCGAGTTGCGCGCCCCACTCCTGGCGCAGCAAGCCATTGGCGGCGAGGGCCTGGCTATTCTGACTGGTGCCCAGAGCGGCCCCACCTTCGAGCGCCTGATGGGAGCCGTCAAAGAGCGCCTCCCGCGCGCGCGCTGGTTCCAGTACGACGCTCTGGCGCGCGACGAGGCCCGCGAAGCAGCCCGACGCGCCTTCGGTCGCGACGCCTGCGTGCACTACGACCTCGCGAAGGCCGATGTGGTGCTGGCGCTCGATGCCGACTTCCTCAACGAGGGTCCAGGCCACGTGCGCTACGCCTCAGACTTTGCGGCCCGCCGTCAGGTCGCTGCGCCCGGCGACTCGATGAACCGGCTCTACGCACTCGAGACGTCGCTCTCGGGCACCGGCGCCACCGCCGATCACCGGCGCAGCGTCTCGGCCCACGACCTGGCCACCTTCACCGTGGCCCTCGCGGCTCGACTCGGCGTCTCCGGTTCGAACGCCGGCCTCGAGGACGACATGCTGCGTCGCTGGCTCGATGCGGTCAGCGAAGACCTGGGCGCCCACCGCGGCCGCAGTCTGGTCATCGCGGGCGACTACGCGCCGGTGGAACTTCAGGTCCTGGCGCTGGCGATCAACCAGGCGCTCGGAAACATCGGGGAAACCGTCATCGTCACCGACCCGGTCCTACTGGGCGGAGACGGCCAGGCCGGCCTGCGTGACCTCGCCGCAGCAATGGAAGGCGGCGACGTTCAGGCGCTCTTCGTGCTCGGCGCAAACCCGGTCTATGACAGCGCGGCCGACATCGACTTCGGCGCCGCAATGGAAAACGTCGACCTGCGGGTGCACGTCGGCCTCCACACCGACGAGACAGCCGCCCTCTGCCACTGGCAGATCGGCGGCACTCACTTCCTCGAAAGTTGGGGCGACTGCCGATCCTTCGATGGCACCCTGTCGGTCATTCAGCCGCTCATCGAACCCCTCTACGACGGCAAGAGCGATCTCGAGATTCTGGCTCTCATCGCGGGCCAGACGAACGTGTCGAGCTACGACCTGGTGCGCAACAACTGGCGCGACCTCGGCTACGGCGAAGGCGCCTGGCGGCGCGCCCTGCACGACGGTTACGTCGCCGACTCGGCCTTAGCGCACAGCGGTGGTGGGGTCTCCAGCGGTGCCGCGAGCGCCGCCGCCAGCGCACTGGCCCAGAAGGGCGCTTCAGCGAGCGACGGCTACGACGTCCAGTTCCGTCCCGACCCGGCAATCCGCGACGGCCGCTACGCCAACAACGGCTGGCTGCAAGAGGTGCCCAGGCCGATCACTCTCCTGACCTGGGACAACGCCGCGATCGTCGCTCCCGCCGATGCCGAGCACCTCGGAACGCAAACCGGCGACGTCGTCTGGCTACAGGACCCCAACAGCGAGCGTCGCCTCGACCTGCCGGTCCTCGTGCAGCCAGGCCAACCACGCGGCACGATCACCGTCCACATCGGCTACGGCCGCGCAATGGGCGGCCGGGTCGCTGACGGTGTGGGCTCGAACGCCAACCTTCTTCGCACCGCCGACAGCCCCTGGTCGATGAGCGGCGTGACCGTCGAGAAGAGTGGCCGCTTCCACAAGCTGGCAACCACCCAGAGCCACTTCGTCATCCGCGACCTCGACTACGAGCTCAAGGACTACCAAGTCGAAGAGGAGCAGGTCGAGAAACGGCACCTGATCAAAGAGGCAACGCTCGAGCACTTCCGCGAGGACCCGGAGTTCGCCGCGCATCTCGGCCACAGCCCACCGTTGACGCAACTCTTCCCGCGCTGGAAGTACGAGGGCTACTCCTGGGGCATGGCGATCGATCTGACGACCTGCACCGGTTGCCAGGCCTGCGTGGTGTCGTGCCAGGCCGAGAACAACATCCCGGTCGTGGGTAGAGAGAAGGTCATCGAAGGTCGTGAGATGCAGTGGCTGCGCATCGACCGCTACTTCGAAGGCCCGATCGACCAACCGCGCATTCATCATCAACCGATGCCCTGCCAGCAGTGCGAGCAGGCCCCCTGCGAGGTGGTTTGCCCGGTGGCTGCGACGGTCCACGGACCGGAAGGCCTCAACCAGATGATCTACAACCGTTGCGTCGGTACGCGCTACTGCTCCAACAACTGCCCCTTCAAGGTGCGGCGCTTCAACTTCCTGCAGTACAACTACCACGACATCCCGGTGCTCGACCTGGCCCAGAACCCCGAAGTGAGCGTCCGTGCTCGCGGTGTGATGGAAAAGTGCACCTACTGCGTGCAACGCATCAACGCCGCACGCGGCGACGCCAAAGTCGCTGGCCGGCGTATTCACGATGGCGAGGTGCAGACTGCCTGCCAGGAAGCCTGCCCGACCAACGCGATCACCTTCGGCGACCTCAACGACGCCAACTCCGAGGTCAACCGGAAGAAGGCGCTGCCGACCAACTACACGTTGCTCGACGAGCTGCAGGTGCTGCCGCGCACCAGCTACCTGGCGCGCATCGCCAACGTCAACCCGGCACTTGCCGAGCAAGAACCCTACTGGGGCGCCCATGGCTCCCACGAACCAGCCACGGACGCGACACATGACGGCGGCGACCACGCCGGCAGCGAGGAGGCTCACTGATGGCCCTTGCGGAAAAGAAGGAGAGTCACGACTCCATCCAGGACATCCAGCCGCCGGTCTTCGTACCGCCGGAAGAAAACCCGGCGACGATCACCGAGACCATCTCGGGTGTCATCTTCGGCAAGACCTATCTATGGTGGATCCTGGCGCTGGGAGTGAGTTTCTCGCTCCTCAGCATCGGCGGCCTCGCCCTGACCTGGCTGCTTCTGAAGGGTGTCGGCATCTGGGGCGTCAACGTTCCAGTCGCCTGGGGCTTCGCGATCATCAACTTCGTCTGGTGGATCGGTATCGGACACGCCGGCACCTTGATCTCGGCGATCCTGTTGCTCCTGCAGCAGGAGTGGCGCACCTCGATCAACCGGTTCGCGGAAGCGATGACCCTGTTCGCAGTCGCCTGTGCGGGCATCTTCCCGATCTTCCACACCGGTCGCCCGTGGCTGGCGTACTGGCTCCTTCCCTACCCCAACTCGATGAGCCTGTGGCCGAACTTCCGGTCGCCGCTGATCTGGGACGTGTTCGCGGTTTCGACCTATTTCACGATCTCGCTCGTCTTCTGGTACACCGGCCTGGTTCCCGATCTCGCCACCATGCGCGATCGCGCCAAGAAGCCCTGGCTGAAGCGGATCTACGGCCTGTTCGCGCTCGGTTGGCGGGGCGCTGCCAACCACTGGCACAACTACGAAAAGGCCTACCTCCTGCTCGCCGGCCTTTCGACGCCGCTGGTGCTCTCCGTCCACTCCGTCGTTTCGTTCGACTTTGCGGTCGCCCAGCTGCCGGGCTGGCACGCCACGATCTTCCCGCCCTACTTCGTTGCCGGCGCCATCTACGCCGGCTTCGCGATGGTGCTCACCTTGATGATCCCGCTGCGCATCATCTTCAAGCTCGAGAACTACATCACCACCAAGCATCTCGAGAACTGCGGCAAGGTCATGCTGGTCACCGGTCTGATCGTTGCCTACGGCTACATGACCGAGATCTTCATGGCCTGGTACTCGGGCAACGTCTTCGAGCGTTTCATGATGTACAACCGGGTGTTCGGCCAGTCGTGGTGGGCCTACTGGGCGCTCATGTTGTGCAACCTCATCGTTCCGCAGCTGATGTGGATCCGCCGTTTCCGGCGGTCGATGTTCTGGCTGTTCTTCGTCAGCCAGTTCGTCAACGTCGGCATGTGGCTCGAGCGCTTCGTCATCGTCGTCACCAGCCTCCAGCGCGACTTCCTGGTCAGCTCCTGGGGCAACTACCGCGGGACGATCTGGGACTGGGCTGCCTACATTGGCACCATCGGTCTCTTCCTCTCGCTCATCTTCATCTTCATCCGCATCCTTCCGGCGATCTCGATCTTCGAGATCAAGACCGTCTCGAAGGAAGGCAAGTCGGTGGGGCATCACTAGATGGCAAACACAGAACATTCCGTGACCGGGCACTCCATGACCGGGAACAATGACGAACTCTTCGGCGTCGCCGCCAGCTTCGCTGACCCCCAGGACCTCGTGGCTGCCGCCGAGAAGGTCTACGACCAGGGTTACCGCGACATCAACACCTACACGCCCTACCCGATCGAGGGCGCCTGGGAAGCCATCGGCCATCATCGTTCGCCGATGTCGATGATCACCCTGATCGGCGGTGTCACCGGCTGCCTCGCAGCGTTCGGCTTCCTGACCTGGGCGTCGGTGATCGACTACCCGCTCAACGTCGGCGGACGACCGACGTTCTCCTGGCCAGCCTGGATCCCGCCGACCTTCGAGACCACGATTCTGTTTGCCGGTCTCTCGGCCGCCATCGGCATGTTCCTGGTCAACGGCCTGCCAAAGCCCTATCACCCGATGTTCGGTATGCCGGGATTCGAGCGCGCCACCCAGGACCGCTATGTGCTCTGCATCGAGGCCACTGATCCCAAGTTCGACCGCAGCGCAGCGGCTGAGTTGCTGCGCGGTTTCGACCCCGAGGAGGTGCACGAAGTTGCGCACTGATTCCCTGATTCACCGCTCTCGATTGATCGCCGTCATCGCTGCCGGCCTGGCCCTCGCTGGCCTCGGTTGCCGGCAAGACATGCACGATCAACCGAAGCTCGAGCCCCTCGAGTGGAGCGCCTTCTTCCCTGACGGCCGTGGTTCCAGGCAAGCCCCGGCGCACACCATCGCGCGTGGAACGTTGCCGAACTCGAGCCCACTGTTTACCGGTGTCGAGGACAACGGTGAGTTCGTCTCCGCCCTCCCGGTACAGCTCAGCGCCGAGCTCCTCGATCGCGGCGAAGAGCGCTTCAACATCTACTGCACTCCCTGCCACGACCGCGCCGGCGGCGGCCGCGGCATGATCGTCGAGCGCGGCTTCCGTCAGCCTCCGAGCTACCACGAGGACCGTCTGCTCGAGATGCCGGTGGGCTATCTCTTCGACGTCATCACCAACGGCTACGGCCAGATGTCTGGCTACTCTGCGCAGATCAAGCCGGCCGACCGCTGGGCGATCACCGCCTGGATCCGCGTGCTGCAGAAGAGCCAGAACGTTGATCGAACGGAACTCACCGGCGACGAGCTCCGTCTCGTCGCCGACGGTGCGGTCGTCGTCGCCGAAGACGAGACGCACGCCAACGACTCCCACGCCGCAGAAGAGGCCCACTGATGGAAGCGAACACAATCTCCGGTGTTGACCCGCAGCGCTACCTGCTGCCAGACACCTACAAGAGCTCGCAGAACATCGCCCTGATGGTCGGCGCGATTGGAACCGTCGCGTGCATCATCGGCTTTCTGACCGACCACAGCCAGTTCTTCAAGTCCTACCTGGTGGGCTGGATGTTCTGGCTGATGATCGCCCTCGGCAGCCTCGGCTGGCTGATGATCAACCACCTGACCGCCGGTGGCTGGGGCATCGTGTTGCGACGGCCCTGGGAAGCCGCCTCGCGTACCATCCCAGTGCTTGCGATTCTCTCGTTGCCGTTCTTCTTCGGTATGGGAGACATCTTCTCCTGGGCGCGCCCGGAAGCCGCGCAGGACGCGCTCATCCAGGCCAAGGCGGCGTATCTCGACACCGGCTTCTTCTGGGTGCGCTGGGTCATCTACTTCGGCATTCTCTCGATCTGGGCGTTCCTCCTTTCGGGACGCTCCAGGCAGCAGGACGAAACCGGAGATCCCAACGCCACCCGCCGGCTGCGCAACCTCTCGGGGCCCGGCCTGGTGCTCTACGTCATCGCGACCTCCTTCATGGCCTGGGACTGGCTCATGTCTCTCCAGCCCCATTGGTTCTCGAGTCTCTACGGTTTCTGGTTCGTGTCGATGACCGCCCTCTCGGCACTGGCGTTCAGCTGCATCCTCGCCTGGTCGCTCGACAAACGCCAACCAATGGTCGATGTCTTCCGCGAGAAGCACTTCCATGACATGGGCAAGCTGGTACTGGCACTCACCATGTTCTGGGCCTACATGACCCTGTCCCAGTTCCTGATCAGCTGGGCGGGCAACATCCCGGAGTTCATCATCTGGTACACCGAGCGTAACCAGGGTGGTTGGAAGCCCTACACATACTTCCTGATCATCTTCCACTTCTTCGTGCCCTTCCTGATCCTGCTCTCGGCGGCAATCAAGAAGAGGCCCAGGCAACTCGCTCTAGTCGCTCTCTACATGCTGGTGATGCAGTGGGTCGACATCTACTGGCAGGCCGGCCCGGCGTGGCACAAGCAGCTCACCATTCATTGGCTCGACTTTGCCGCCGTGGCAGCAGTTGGTGGCTTCTGGCTGTTCCTCTTCTTCTACGAGCTGCGCAAGCGCACTCTTCTGCCGATCAACGATCCGCACATCATGGAGGTCCTCCCTCATGAGTCATGACGAACACAACCCCGCGATGGGCCACGGCTTCGAGCCGGGTTCTGCCGAGAAGGGCCTGCAGTACCGGCTCATCTACTTCGCCCTCATGGCGATCATCGCGCTGTGCGTTTTCTTCAGCATGGCGCTGTGGCCAATGGTCAAGGGCATGAGCTACATGGAGGCTCGCGACTCGGACACGCCGCTCCTCGACGCTCAGCTCGAAACGCTGCGGCCTGCAGGCGCTCTCCTACAACCCGACCCACCCGCCGACCTCGAGCGCCTCGAAAAGCGCGACGACCACCAGCTCAACAGCTACGGCTGGGTCGACCAGGCCAGCGGACGCGCTCACATTCCGCTCGAGATCGCACGCCAGAAGGTCCTCGACGAGGGCCTGCCGCAGGCGGCCTACGCCTTCCAGAGTCTTCCCGAGAGCAGCATTCACAGCGAGACCTATCCCGAGGGCGTTTCTACCGAGCCGCCCGCCTTCACCGCCGGGACGCAGAACGCCGCCGAGGAGGAGCACACTGGCGGTCACTGACCGCCGCTACCGGACTCGAGCAACCATGATCACACCCAAACCCTTCCCACACCGCTTCGTCAGAGCGTTTGCGCTGGTGCTCGCGGGCCTTCTCGCCGCGCCGCTCTCGGCACAATCTCAGCGCATGGCGGTGTCGCGCAACAAGGTCACGCCAGACCCCGAGCAGGAGAACCGCCTGCCGCCGGAGCTACGAGACCTCGGTTGGGAGCAGAACCTCGGGGCCGCAGTACCCGAGAACCTCGTGTTCACCGACCACAACGGGAACGAGGTCGAGTTCGCCGACCTGCTCGGGAAGCAGCCGGTGATCCTCGCGCCGGTCTACTACGAGTGCCCGATGCTCTGTTCGCTGGTCCTCGACGGTGTAACGCGTGGTTTGAAACCGCTCAAGTTCGGCGTCGGAGACGAGTTCCGAGTGGTCGCGTTGTCGATCGATCCGCGTGAAGACGCCGAACTCGCCGCCGCCACCCGTCAGTCGGCAATCTCACGCTATGGCCGCGACGAAGCCGATCCGGAGGCCTGGACTTTTCTCACCGGCGAGAAGGTTCAGATCGACCAGCTCACCGATGCGGTCGGCTTCAAGTACGCCTACGACGAGCGCACCGGTCTATACAACCACGCCGGCGGTGTGGTGCTCCTCACTCCGGACGGCAGGGTGTCGCGCTACTTCTACGGTGTCGACTACGCACCTCGCGACCTGCGACTCGGACTGGTCGAGGCTGCCGACGAGAAGATCGGTAACGTCGTCGACCAGATCCTGCTGTTTTGCTACCAGTACGACCCTGCCCTGGGGAAGTACTCCACCGCAGTCACCAATATCGTTCGCGCCGCCGGTGTACTGACCGTAGTCGCCATGGCTCTTTTCATTCTCATGATGCTGCGCCGCGAACAGAAGGAGCCCGCCCACGCCTAGGACCCAACCTCAGTCATTTCGTCGCTTTTGACGCGTTCAGCCTGGAGAGCTTGCCCACCAACGAGCTTTCCAGGTTGAGCGAACCGAAGGACCCGAGAGGCCTCAGCCATGGCCCCTCGTGACCCTCAGGTTCGTTTGACACCAACCAGAGACCCCTCGCCCCCCGGCGGGTGGGAATCGACATGGAGTCTTCCAGCATGCCAGACATCATCAAGAACGCCCTGCCAGCGCTCTTCGACAACATCCCCCTCCTCCCCGAACAGGCATCGACCGTGGCCGGAGAAGTGGACCTCCTGATGATCGCGTGGACCCTGGTCTCGTTCGTTTCGGGCACCACCGTGGTTGCGGTCATCCTGTTCATGATGTTCCACTATCGCCGCCGTTCCACCACCGAGACCGGTGGCCCCGAGTTTCACAACCCGATGATCGAAATCATCTCGATGGCGATTCCCTTCGTCGTCTGCATGGTGATGTTCACCTGGGGCGCCAAGGTCTTTGTCGATCTGAAGCAACCGCCGGCCGACGCGGTGGAGTACTTCGCCTTCGGCAAGCAGTGGATGTGGAAGTACCAGCACCCCAACGGCAAGCGCCAGATCAACGACCTGACGATCCCGATCAACACCCCGATCAAGGTCACCATGACCTCAGAAGACGTCGTGCACGCGTTCTTCGTGCCAGACTTCCGGGTCAAGCAGGACGCCTTCCCAGGCATGTACACAACGGTCTGGTTCGAGGCCACCAAACTCGGTGACTACCATATGTTCTGCGCCGAGTACTGCGGCACCGACCACGCCGGCATGGGCGGCACCGTTCACGTCGTGAGCGAGGCCGACTATCAGAACTGGCTGCTCGACGATGAGCTGAGCCCCGCGCCTTCGACATCGGGTGAACAGCTCTTTACCTCGCTCGCCTGCACCACCTGCCACACCGGTGAAGATTCAGGCCGCGGCCCGGCGCTGCACGGCGTTGCCGGCAGCCAGATCGCGCTCGCGAATGGCGAAACCGTTGTCGCCGATGACGCCTTCCTCCGCCAGTCGATCGTCGAGCCGCGCGCTCATGTGCGAGCCGGTTTCACCGAGCTCATGCCGACCTACCAGGGGCAGGTCACCGAGGAGCAACTCTTCCAGCTGGTCGACTACATCAAGTCCCTAGAAGCACCGCCCGACACGCTGGCCGACGACCGTGAAGCTGTGACCGTCGCCCCATCCGAAGATCGCACCCCCAACCCCGCCGTCCTTTCTGGAGGCTGATCGTTATGTCGACTGCAGCAAGTACCCCAAGGGTTCACTACCTGAACCACGACTTCAGCATCCGCTCGTGGATGCTGTCAATCGACCACAAGCGGATCGCGTGGCTCTACCTGGTCACGATCTCGATCTTCTTCGCGATCGGCGGCCTCTTCGCGATGATGGTGCGACTCGAACTGCTCACCGCACAGGGCGATCTCATGAGCGCCGACACCTACAACCGGATGTTCACCCAGCACGGTGTGGTGATGATCTTCCTGTTCCTGATCCCGGCGACGCCGGCGGTGATGGGCAACTTCTTGTTGCCGCTCATGATCGGGACGGTCGACGTCGCGTTTCCCAAGATCAACCTGCTGAGTTACTACGTCTTCCTCACGGGCGCCATCATCCTGACCGCTGCGATCGTGACCGGCGGTGTCGACACCGGTTGGACCTTCTACACGCCGCTTTCGTCGACCTACTCGAACTCGGCGGTGATGTTAGGCACGTTTGGCGCGTTCATCACCGGGTTCTCATCGATTCTGACCGGGGTCAACTTCCTGGTCACCGTTCACAAGATGAGGGCCCCCGGTCTCAACTGGTTCAAGTTGCCACTCTTCGTCTGGTCGATCTATGCCACCAGCTTGATCTTCGTCCTCGGCACGCCGGTGGTCGCGATCACCCTCCTCATGCTCTTCGTCGAGCGTGCATTCGGTCTCGGTATCTTCGATCCGGCGCTGGGCGGCGACCCGATCCTCTTCCAGCATCTCTTCTGGTTCTACTCGCATCCGGCGGTCTACATCATGATCCTGCCGGCGTTCGGCGTGATGTCGGAAGTCATCACCGCGTTCTCGCGCAAGCGCATCTTCGGCTACTCGTTCGTCGCCTTCTCGAGCGTCGGTATCGCGATTCTCGGCTTCCTGGTGTGGGCGCATCACATGTTCACCACCGGTATGTCGGTCTACGCAGCAACGGTGTTCTCGGCGATCACAATGCTGATTGCGGTTCCCACCGCGGTGAAGGTGATCAACTGGACGACGACGATGTACCAGGGTTCTGTGTCCTGGGAAACCCCGATGCTCTACGCCGCGGGTTTCCTCGGCCTGTTCCTGATCGGCGGTCTGACCGGCGTCATGCTGGCCACTCTCGGCCTCGATGTGCACGTGCACGACACCTACTTCGTCGTTGCGCACTTCCACTACGTGATGGTTGGAGGTGCCATCATGGGCTTCCTGGCGGCGATCCATTTCTGGTGGCCGAAGATGACCGGTCGCATGTATCCGGCCGGCGTCTCGAAGCTCTCAGCGTTGTTCATCTTTGCCGGCTTCAACCTGACGTTCTTCCCGCAGTTCCTACTCGGCTATATGGGAATGCCGCGCCGCTACCACTCCTATCCCGAGGAGTTCGAGGCGCTCAACATCCTGTCGTCGGCCGGCTCCAGCGTGCTGGGTGTCGGGTACCTGCTGCCCGTCATCTACTTCGGTTGGTCGCTCATCTGGGGCGCTCGCGCACCGTCCAACCCCTGGGGCGCGGTTGGCCTGGAATGGCAGACCACTTCGCCCCCGCCGGTTCTCAACTTCCACCAAAAGCCCGTGATCACCGAGGCCTACGACTACGACGGCGACATCTACCGAGATGAGCTCGAGCGTTTGTCCAGGATTCCCGAGGAGGCTCCCGTTGTCTAACGCAGCTCACGACGACGCGCATTCGACCCTTGCGCATCATTTCGAGAACTACGACCAGCAGCGCGAGGCTGCCTCCCTGGGAATGTGGTTCTTCATGGCCCAGGAGATTCTCTTCTTCGGAGGTGTCTTCCTCCTCTACATGATCTATCGGATCAGCAACGCCAAGGCATTCGCTCTGGCGAGTTCCGAGTTGGACGTCAAATGGGGTTTCATCAACACCCTCGTGCTGATCGCCAGCTCGGTCACCATGGCCCTGGCCGTCAAGCAGGCCCAACTGGGCAAGCGCAAGGCGCTTTGTCTCTTCTTGATCTTCACGATCCTGTTCGGGTTCGTGTTCCTCGGTATCAAGTACATCGAGTACAGCGCCAAGTTCGAGCACAACACCGTACCGGGACCGTCTTTCGAGTTCCATCCCGATCCAGCCGACGTCGAAAGGCTCGGGCTGACGGCCGAGGAGCTGGTCAACCTCGAGAGTCGCGCCGAGATGTTCTTTTCGGTCTACTTCATGATGACCGGCCTGCATGCGGTGCACATGATCATCGGCATCGGCATTGGCATTTGGCTGCTTTTCCCCTCCTGGGCCGGCAAGTTCAACCTCGACTACCACAACCCGATCGAGAACTTCGGGCTCTACTGGCATTTCGTCGATCTGGTCTGGATCTTCCTTTTCCCGCTCCTCTACCTTCTGGGGCGCAACATTCACGCCGGCGGCTGAGGAGGCTCTTCGCTCATGTCTGACAGCACACACGCAGCCACCCACGACGACGGGCACCACCCGGTGCACATCTCTCCAGATTGGATGTACCTGGCGGTGTTTGCCGCCCTTGCCGTGCTTACGGTGCTCACCTGGTGGGTCGCCCAGTTCGACTACGGGGTCTTCAACGACTTCATCGCCCTGGGTATCGCATGTACCAAGGCAACGCTCGTCGTGCTCTTCTTCATGCACGTCAAGTACGCCGGCAAACTCACCCAGATGATCGTTGTCTGCGCGATCCTGTGGGTCGCCATCATGTTCGCGCTCACCCTGATCGACTACTTGTCACGCTCGAGTGACATCGTGCCGCGGGTCGTGCCAGTACCCTCATCGATCGATTGGGAAGCGCCAGCGCCCGAACCGGCGCCTGGCGACGCCCACTGACGGTGAAATCACTCGGGCGACCCTGAGTACTTCCAAGGGCCGGTTTTCACCGGCCCTTCTTGATGGCTCCTTCATGGCTCACTCGGCAACCGCCGGAGCGACCGCGATGACCGAAACTGCGCCCCCTTGCGACCCCGGGCACACCCACGACGACGCCGTCACCTTCGTGCTCGCCCTGGGACCGGCTCTGCACGAGCACGGCGCACCAGCGCACCGCGTCGAGAGCGCACTCGAAGAAGTAGCCCAGGCACTCGGCCTCGAGGCGACCTTCCTTTCAACGCCAACCTCCTTGATCTCGAGCTTCAAGGGCGCCAGTCCGGGAGGAGCCAGTCCGGGCGCGGCCAGCCCGCTCAACGAGAGCACCCACCTGGCACGACTCGAGCCAGCCGAGCCCGATCTCGGCAAACTCTCCGATCTCGACGCCCTGGCGCGAAGAGTGGTCACGGGCGCGACCGACCCCCGGCAGGGATCGCAGGCGATCGTGGAGGTGGTGTCGAAGCCCGTCCTGTGGAACGGCGGCTGGCGAACCCTGGGTTTCCTGCTCGCCTCGGCTTCCGCAGCGCGAGTCTTTGGCGGCGGCGGCAGCGAGGTGATCGCCGCTGGCCTCGGCGGCATTCAGGTGGGTCTCCTGGCCTTTGCCGCCGAGCGCTCAGCTGTTCTGGCGCGACTGTGGGGAGCGACCGGGGCCTTTCTGGTCGCGACCCTGGCAACCTACGCCGCAAGTGTCTTTGCTCTCGAGCCGTCGGTCGTGATTGTCTCGGCGCTCATTGTTCTTGTCCCCGGCCTCACCCTGACCGTCAGTGCGACAGAACTGGCGCAGGGCAGTCTGGTCTCGGGAACCTCACGGCTGGCCGGAGGTCTGCTCGCCCTCCTCCTGATGGGTTTTGGCGCTTTCCTGGGGACCCGGGCCGGCCGGCTGGTCATCCGCGCAACCGACGGAGCGGTAGAGTTTCACCCGGGCATGGGTGGCGGCGCCGATCTCCCGGCTTGGACGATGGTCGCAGCCGTCTTGATGACCGCGCTCGCCTTCACGATCCTTCTCCAGGCCAAGGTGCGGGACACCCCGTGGATCGTCGGCACTGGTCTGTTGACCTGGCTCGTGGCCCAGCAGGCGGCGGTCTTCGGGACCGAGGTTGGCGCTGCCGCCGGAGCCACGATCCTGGGTGTGACTTCAAACCTCTACAGCCGCGTCCTCCATCGGCCCGCGATCGTGACCCGCGTCTCCTCGGTGCTCCTTCTGGTTCCGGGTGCGATCGGCTTCCGAGGAGTCGCCTCCTTGCTCCATCACGATACGATTTCGGGCGTCGATGCGGTGCTCGATGTGGCGACGATCGCCGTCGCAATCGTGGTTGGGTTGCTGCTCGCCAACGCCATCCTGCCACCCCGCAGAACCCTGTAGAGGGAGCCTCTGAAGACCCCTGCTCCTTCCGGACGGCCTCTAGTCGCGCGCCGAATCGGACTCTTGAATGGTCATCAGGTAGCTGAGCAAGGCATCGATCGCCGCTTCCACGTCGACCTCCTGCTCGGCGACCTTGTCCGAACTCGAGAAGACGAGCCCCCATACCGGCATTGCCCGACGACCGTGCCCACGAATCTCGTAGCGTCCATCGATCGACGCCCGGACGCGCTCTCGGGGGAAGCCATCGTCTTCTCGTGCGGCAAGAGCCGTCAGGTCGGCCGGCGCGACGCGCAGGATCTCCGCCATTTCTCCGCTACCCCGGCCAGTTGCTCCGTGGCAACCGGCGCAGTGCACGCGGTAGAGGCGCTCGCCCCGCCGGACTCGCAGCTCGTCGCTCGAACTGGCCACATCGGTCTGGCACAGGGCAGGTACGGCGGGCGCCACCATGAGCGTCAACGCGCCGAGGAAACGAAGCCCAACCGGCGCTCTCGGGCGATTCAGGGATCTGCGCATCACGGAGCTACTCTCCATCTCCCTCATTGATGACTTCATGCTGCGATTGTTCCGGCTCTCGACCGGCAGGCCAAGCTTCGGTTATCCCATAGGTGCCTCGTAGATACCACGGGTGGCTCCTTCCGCATCCCTTCTGGGAGCATGCGATGGCTTTGTGTCCCATGGCCATCGTGGGGCGGTTCGCCGCCATCCACCATGAAGGACATCGCAGAACGCCGGACAGCCCAAGCTTGCACTGGTCTGAACCCTGAATCCGAGAGCCGAGCCACCATGCAACCCAAGAAGATTCTCCTGCCGACCGACTTCACCGCCGAATCCGTCAAAGCTCTCGAGCGTGGCTTCGACCTCTGTCGGCAATTCGACGCCGAACCGCACTTCGTCCATGTCGTGTTGCAAGTGGACTACGCGCCCCTCGTCCCACCAGACGTCATGACCGGAAACCTCGGCGATCTCTACGAAGATGTCGCCAAGCGAGCAACAGACTCCTTGCAGGAGATCGCCGATCGGGTCGCCGTTGGGAGCAATGACTCGGTGGTGCGAGTTCTCACCGGACCCTCGGTCACCCGCACGCTGATCGACTACACCGAGGAACATGACATCGACCTCATGGTCGTCGGCACCCACGGCCGCACCGGGGCGAAACGAGTGCTGCTCGGCAGCGAAGCTGAACGGCTGGTGCGCGTTGCCCCATGCCCGGTACTCACGGTCGGTCCCGACGTCGACCCCAGGCCGGAGCGGCCGCTCCGCATCCTGGGCGCGCTCGATCTCGCGGATACCAGCCTCGAGGTCGCCCGCAGCGTACGCGAGCTCAGCGAGCTCTACTCTGCCGACGCTCACTTCATCCACATCGTCGCTCCGGTCATCTTGCCGGCCTACGTCGAGGGCTACACCCAGGTCTCGGTACCGGTCGACAACCTGCTGGCTCAGGCGAACGAGAAACTGCTCGAGGTCGTCGAAACGGCCGGCGTGGTCGATTCGACACTTCGTGCCTCCTTTGGAGACACGGCGATCGAAGTCGTCAAGTATGCGAAGGAAACCAACGTCGACCTGATCGTCGTCGCCACCCACGGGCGTAGCGGTTTGCCGCACCTTCTCCTCGGCTCGGTTGCGGATCGCATCGTCAGGACTGCTCACTGTCCCGTGATGACCGTACGACCCTCGACTTCGGATTGAACTTGGCAGCCAGAGGAGCATCGACAGCCAACCGTTCGGGTCTTGATAGCGTCGCCCGAATGAACTCCGCGCACACGGACGAGGGGCAGCTGTTTGGGGTCCTTCTCGAGGCGGCAGTCGACGGCATCGTCGTGATCGATCGCCGTGGAACCTTGCGCCGTATGAATCACCAGGGGCTCGCCCTCTTCGGTTACGAAGCAGACGAGATCATCGGCAGGAACATCTCGCAGCTCATGCCTGAGCCCCATGCGAGCCAGCACGACGCCTACGTGAGCCGTTACCTCAAAACAGGTACGAAACGCATCATCGGCATCGGTCGTGAGGTCCTGGGCAAGCGCAAAGACGGCAGCACCTTCGTCATGGACCTGTCGGTCGGCGAAGGTGAAGTCGACGGGGAGCACTTCTTCATTGGTGTCATGCGCGACCTCACCGAGCGCAACGCCCTCATCCATGAGCTCCGCGAACGAGAGAGTGAAGTGCGGGGTCTGGTTGAAAACGCACTGGTCGCGACCGGGGCTCTCGACCCCGAGGGGCGCTTCCTGGGCTGGAACGACTCGTTCGCGCGCGCGCTCCGGACCTCAGATCTGCAAGGCAAGAAGCTCATCGGTTTCCTTCCGACGAATCAGCAGCGTGACTTCGAACAGGCACTTCGCCGCCTCTCGGAGAGCGGCGAGTCGGAACTGCTCCACGATCGGCGTTTCCAGGTCAATGACGAGGAAACAGACGAAACACGCGTCGGTGACATTTACCTCTCTCCGGTCCGCGACCTCGACGCCCCCGACGAGCCGATCCATCGGCTCGTAGTCCAGTTCGTCGATCGCACGACAGAGGTGCAAGCCGAGCGTGCGGCGCTCGAGGCTCAGAACCGAATCGCCCACCTCAATCGCCTGGGTACGCTCGGTGAAATGGCAGCGGGGATCTCGCACGAGGTCAACCAACCCCTGGGCGCGATTTCGAACTATGCACAAGCGGCGCGCTTCATGCTGAGAGCACCCTCGACCGATCCGGAAGCATTGCTCGGCGTGCTCGAGAAAATCGCCGCCCAGGCAGAACGAGCCGGGAGCGTCATTCGGCGCATGCGCGCGCTGGCAGGCGACACCACTACGGCACGTGAGACCTGCGACCTCGCCGATTTGATCCATGAGGTCGTTGGGCTGTTCGGGAGCGACGCTCGTTTTGAACTTCCCCGCCTCGATGTCGACCTTGGATCAGACCTACCCGAAGTCCGAGTCGACCGCGTCCAGATTCAACAGGTGCTCTTGAACTTGCTGCGCAACGCCCTCGATGCCATGGCCGATGTGCCAGTCTACGACCGCCAGCTTCGGCTCGAGTGTCAGGGTGAACCGAGCCACGTCACCATCAGCGTCGTAGACCGTGGTCACGGCATCATCCCGGAGATCGCCGATCAGCTGACCGACCCGTTCTTCTCGACCAAAGAGCACGGAATGGGTATGGGCCTGGCTATCTGTGCTTCGATCGTTTCCTCTCACGCCGGCAAGCTCTGGCACTCCGCCAACGAGCCGGCCCCCGGTGCCACCTTCCATGTTCAACTTCCACTACCGGTTACCTCATCATGACTAGTACTCCTCTACAGACAGTCTTCATCGTCGACGATGACGAGGCCTTTGCCGACTCGGTCTCGGTTCTGTGCCAATCCGTTGGCATCGCCTCGCAGACTTTCGAGTCTGCCGAAGAGTTTCTCGAGGAATTCGTACCCTCCTGGAACGGTTGTCTGGTGCTCGACGTGCGCATGCCCAGGAAAAGCGGGCTAGATCTCTACAAGGAGCTCACCGAACTCGGCAACACCATGCCGGTGATCTTCATCACCGGTCACGGGGACATCGGGATGGCGGTCAGCGCGATGAAAGACGGGGCCTTCGACTTTTTGACCAAGCCGTTCTCACATCAGGAACTTCTCGATCGAATCCACACCGCGCTCGCCGGCGCGAGCAGAGAGCGAGCTGCCGGTGCCGAGCGGGCCGAGCTCTCTACCCGTCACCAGGGGCTGACGCCGCGCGAAAGCGAGGTCTTCGACCTGGTGGTCGCCGGCAACGCCAACAAGGTCATCGCCAGCCGTCTCGGAATCAGCCAGCGGACCGTCGAGCTTCACCGGGCCCAGGTGATGGCGAAGATGAAGGCCGATTCCCTGGCCGACCTGGTGCGCATGGCGGTCGCGATCGGTCAATAGGCGACCGCGGCCAAACGCCGGCCGTGGCGAACCCTAGAGCCGCTTCGTGTTCGGGCGCCCTACCCTCTTCATGCCCTCGGCGCGCTCTGCGAGACCCCTAGGGCCCGCCAGCACCGCTCTCAGTGCGGGTGGTGGATCCCCTCCGAAGGCATCTCGGGCTTGTACTCCTGATGACAAGCCTCGCAGGCCGCAATGATGCTGTCGCCGGCCCGAAGGACGCGCTCGAGGTCGCGAGCCTGGGCCCCGGCATAACCTTCCATTGCGGCATCGGTCATGAGACGGGCCTGTTGCTGCCACGGCAGCTGCCGCACCCAGCCGTCATCGGAAGGTCCGGTCCCGCCGGCGGTGATCGCCGTGCCCGAGATCGCCAGCTGAACGGCGTGATGTTCGACTTCCTGCCAGTCTTTCTCGGTCACTGGAGCACCGCCTTCGCGACCGAGGTCCCACAGCTCGTGTGCTGAGTGGTCGACCAGCGCCACCATGACCGCGTTGAGACTGAGGGCTGGCTCGACGGCCGGCTCGAGACACCCGAGCTCACACTCCTCGACCGCACTCTTGACAGCAGTTTCGATCTCGTCAGCGGCTGCCGCAGACGTGGTTGCCGCAGACCCGTTGCCTTCCTGCGGCGCACAGGCTGCAAACGTCAGCAAGCCGAATGCGATCGAGAGACCGGTGAGAGCGAGAAGACCTGAGTTGCGTTCCATCTTCCTCAACCTCCTTCAAGCGGCCCATCGTGGCCCTCTTAGAGGGCCATGGGCAAGACGTCTGTTTCTTTCGGTCACCATCGCAGACGGGTGACACCTCGCTCCAGTAGGGCTCTCCCGTAACCACCTAGGGGTTTCCCGAACGCACAGCGGTCTCTTGCCTGGATCACGACCTTGGATAAGGTCGATCCAACCGTTCCCCCTTTCGTTTTCACCCACAACCCATGGAGAGCGCAGCTCATGGCCGACCCCCAGGAATCCGTCTACGACCGAATCGGCGGCAGCGAGGTGATCGATGAACTCGTCACGCAGTTTTACGAAAGGGTGTTTGCTGACCCCGAGCTGGCGACGTTCTTCCAGGACACTGCCCGGGAGAAGCTGATCAAGATGCAGCGCGAGTTCTTCGCCGCCGCACTCGGCGGACCGATCAAGTACTCCGGTTTGTCACTGGCCCACGCGCACCATGGCCGCGGCATCCGCCGCCGACACTTCCAGCGCTACGTCGGCCACCTGGTCGATACCCTGGAGGGAATGAACGTTGGCGACGATGAGATGCGCGACGTCATCGAAAGGGTCGACACCTACGTTACGGAAATCACCGGCTCGATGGGCGATGCCGGATAGGCGGCAGGCGCGAGGAAGGAGCGAGAAAAAAATAGACCGACCCTTGTTCCGAGAGTCGGCCTTTCATAAGGAGAGTCTGCTTGTCCGGGCGGATGAGAACGGCGGAACGCACAGGAACTGCCATCAGGGGAATGGGCACCTCGGGGACGATGGTTAAGTGCCAATACGCTCCACCGTTCTCACCCACCGCCAGACACCCCTCCCTAGAGCAACCCCCGTGCCAGCCCGCTCCAGGCTGCAGGAAAAGGCCTCCAACCCTGTATCTTCCGCCGGTTCAACCCTTTAGAGACGGGCCTCTGGGTCGGCTCGAGGCCTCCTGGCTCCCCCTGCTTCGCCGGCGGTGCTCCAGATCGAAGCACGCCAACAAGCTGGGCACAGACCGCTCAGTTCCGGTCCGGCGCAACCGATACACCTGAGCTACAATACATTTAATAGTCTGCATATTTGTACTATTTCTCTCAAGGAGGGTGCCTGTGTCACTCGACCGGTTCTTGTTCGCCAGCGGCCTGCTCTGGCTCGTCGCCATCTTCTTTGCCCTTGCGGCCAGGGGCCAGGGCTGGGACCAAACGATCTGGGTCCTCCAGCAACACCCCAGCGCTTCCGACGCCAACCCGGGCAGTCAAAGCCTGCCACTCGAGACCATCCAGGAAGCCGTCGACCGGGCTCTCGTCAACAAGCGCGCCGAGCGCTCGACCCGCGTCGTCATTGGAGCGGGTCTCTACCGCGAGTCCGTTCTCTTCGACCGCTACACCAACCACCCCAGCAATCAACCGGGCAACTCGACGGCGATGCTGGTCGAGCGCGACCCCGACATAGAGCCCGGATCGGTCGTTATCTCGGGAGCCGACCTGTGGACAGACTGGAGCGCGGCCGGTGAAGGCCGGTTCACACACGCCTGGCCTCACGATTGGGGCGAGGCAGCCAGCGACCCGACGGGGGTTCCGCCGCTCTCTCAGCGCCGTGAGATGGTCATTGTCGACGGCCAGATGTTGCGCCAGGTAGCCGCACCCGAGGAGCTCGGGCCCGGCACCTTCTTCGTCGATGAGGCGGCAGATCTCCTCACCCTCGAGACCAGCGACGGTCAACTGGGAAACGTCGAGGTCGCGGTCCGCGAGCGACTCTGGTGGCTGGAGTTCGAGAGCAACATCACGATACGCGGACTGTCTTTCGAGCACGCCTCGACGCCGTGGCTAAACGGTTACGGTGCGGTCCGCACGAGCGGCGGTCAAAACGTCACCTTCGAAGACCTGGTCATCCGCTTCGTCAATGGCAACGGGATCTATCTAGAAGGCGAAGACCTGACCCTCAGGCGGGCGGACCTTTCGGACGTGGGCTACAACGCCTGGGCGACCTTCCACGCCAAGAACGTGCTCATCGAAGACATCGTCGCCAACCGCAACAACTGGCGCGGCAAGCTCACGGGCTGGGCCAGCTGGTCGGTCGGCAACAAGCTGTTCGGTATCCATGGGCTCACGCTCCGCCGTTACAGCGCCCACGACAACTTCGGTCGCGGTCTCTGGCTTGACTACGACCTCCAGGACGTCCTCATCGAAGACATCGAACTAGAGGGCAACAGCCGCGATGGCATCTTCATCGAGGCCAGTCCGGGCCCCATCGTCATCCGCCGCGCCCGTATCTGTGGCAATGGCGAGTACGGCATCCTGACGGCCAACTCGATGGACACGACCCTCGATCGCGTCACCGTATGTGATAACCAGCAGGCGGCCCTCATGGTCTCGGGAGAAGACGACGGACGCACGATCACCGACTGGGAGACCGGCACGCAGCACACCCTCTTCCTCGACAACTGGACCATCCTCGCCTCGTGCTTTGCCGGCAAAGAGGACTTCCTGTTCGCGACCACCCTCGACAACAGCTGGTCGACCTGGCTCGCCAACCTGAACTCCGGCTGGAACGACTGGCGGCACGATCAAACCGCGCTCGCCTTCCGCCTCCAACATGGCGAGGTGGTCGACTTCGAGGGCTTTCGAAGCCAAACCGGCGAAGGCTCTCGGTCTCTCTTCGCCATGACCGACGCCTCAGCCTGCCGACCCTTCCTGTTCGTCGACGACTTCGAGAGTGGCGCGCTGGGCCGCTGGTGGTTGGCGCGTGGCAGTTGAGGCTCGAGCGGCGCGCAACCGATCGAGGAACCTCATGTTCTCTGGTTGATACGCTTCTGCCTGGGTCTACGGCCCACCTTCCCAACCACCCTCCAGGAAACGGTCCCCGATGCCTCCCAAGCCCGCCAGCGCCACCGAAGGCGCTCCAACAATGATCATTCCCAACGGCACGCGGATCGAGGTCGACGGCCACAATCAGCTTTCGATTCGGACTCCCGGCAACCTCGTGCTTCAGAACTCCGGTTCGTACGGCACCATCGAGTCGGCCACCGGCTCGATTCGCATCGAGCCCAACGTCCAGGTCGAAGCGGTTACCGTAGAGTGCGCCGACGTCTGCTACATCCAGGGCAGCCTCACGGCGTGGAAGGTCAAGGCTCGCTCGATCGAGCTCGAGGAGTCGGCCCGCGCCCACATCATCCTGCAGGAGACCGAGAGTCTGCACATTGGGCGCGAGGCTCGGATGGTGGGCAACTTCCGGTCGGAGAAGGAGCTCTTCCTGCTGCTCTCACGCTTCGCCAAACAACTGCGCGGCATGCCCTTCTACAACGAAAAACGCATGTCAGTTCCCCAGGACATGATTGCCGGCGCCGAGGCGGTGCTCGACATCACCAGCACCGGCAGTTCGCCGGCAGCGGCGCCCGAGCACGATCCCTATGCCGGGCGCTACGGGCATCCCGAGGCGGCACCCATCGCAGCGAACCTCGCAGAAGACGCTGCCCCGCCGGCACCCGCACCGGGTGGTGACGAACTGCCCGAGGGCCTCTTGTTTGCCCTCGTACTGCTCGAGCGCGAAGGTGAACGCCCGGGCAACGGCCCGCGCGCCGATCAGGCCGTCAGCCAGCTTCTGAAGCTGCTACGCAGTCGCGACCTCGAAACGCTCGGCGACACCTACCATGAGCTCTTCCGGAGTATTGTCGAGCCAAGCGACGACATCAGCCGCGCGCGCGAGATGGTTCACGGGCACTTCTCAACTGCTCCGCAGCCGGCCTCCTAGAAGGGTTGCGAGCCAGCCCATGATGCGGTTTCTGTTTCGGCTCCTCCTGATCCTCCTGGTCGTTGGAGGTCTCTTCTACGTCTACACAGCCAACCGGGCCGGCGAGTTCCGCTCGCTCGGAGAGCCGGTCGCTCTTGCCTGTGAGTCAGTTTCTGGCATGCCCGGCGCCGAAGACATCACCATCGACTACGCCAGCCGAACAGCTCTCGTGTCGTCTTTCGATCGTGCCCGGGCCCTCGCGGACGAGAACGTCCTGGGCGCGATCTTTGCGCTTCCCCTCGACGGCGGCGCGCCACGGAACCTGACCGCCGACCTCGATCTCGAGCTGCGCCCACACGGGCTTTCGCTCTTGGTCCCGGGCAGCTTGCGCGAAGACCTCACCCAACCGCTCCTGTTCGTGATCAACCACCCTCTTGATCGCAGCGAACCGGACCGGGTCGAAATCTTTGCCTGGGACGGCGAGCACCTCGCCCACCAGCAGACTCTCTCTCATCCCTCGTTTCGCAACTTCAACGACCTGGCGGCAGTCGACGTCGACTCCTTCTACGCCACCATGGACCACGGCGGGAGCGGCGCCGCCAATACCATCGAGGACTATCTCGGTCTGGATCGCGCCGGCGTCCTCTACTACAACGGCGGGAGTGCCACGCAAGTCGCTTTCGATCTCGGCTATGCCAACGGCATTGCGCTCAGCCGCGAGGGTCGAGTGGTCTACGTCGCCTCGTCGACGAACGCGAAGATCCACGTCTTTGCGCGCGACGCAACCGCCGGCAGGCTCGAGGAAGTTGCACCGATCGACCTACCAACCCACCCCGACAACCTCGAGATCGACCGACATGGCAGGCTCTGGATCGGAGCGCACCCTCGCCTGCTGACCTTCGCCCGCCATGCCAGCGACCCCGAGCGCCTGTCACCATCCGAGGCGCTCTGGGTCGACCCTGACGGTCAGACCGATCCGCCCATCCGCACTGTCTACCTCGACCCGGGCGACGAACTCTCGGGGTCGAGCGTTGCAGCGCCCTTCGGCGACCGCATCCTGATCGGCTCGGTCTTCGAACCCCATCTCCTGAACTGCGGCTACGGCCGCTGATCTGGGCGCTCTACTGGGCTTCTTCGACTTCGAGTAGCTTGCCTGAGGCCAGGCCTTCGCTCACCACCTGGGTTTTGCCGTTCGGCCACACCACTTCGACCTTCTCCGGCTGCGCACCGCCAAGACCGAACCAGAGCGGCTGCGAGCTCTGTGAGAGATAGCCGGAGCGACCGTCGTGAAGCTGGGTCTGCACACGGCCCTTGGCATAGACCCGCACGAGGGCACCCAGACCATCGCGATTCGAGGTCGTTCCGCGTAGCTCGATCGCCAACCAGGTGGTTCGGCGACGCTCGCTCAGGTCGCTGACCAGGACCTGCGGCAGGCTGTTCCATTCCCCGGTCACGATGTCGAGATCGCCGTCCCCTTCGATGTCGAAGATCGCAGCCGTCCGCGTTCCCTTCGTTCCCTCGACCACGTAGCGGCCTCGTCGAGGACCGCAAATGCGTCCGTGGCGCGGCCAGGCTCGGTCGACCTCGTCACCGCAGTCGACGACGAAGTACGGGAGATGGAAGTTGCCATCGGCGCGGGGCTCGATTCCGAGCACGAACTCTGCGTGGCGGAAAACCTCGCCCTCATCGTTGAGCAACACCGAGTTCACCGCATAGCGGTAGGGATAAGCCATGCTCGAGGCGATGAACACGTCGCTCCAACCGTCGGCGTTGAGGTCGCCGACACTCGCCCCCCACGGCCAGTAGTTCTCCGCGTTGATCTCATCGGAGAGCTCTTCGAAGGGTGCCTCGCCGGTGTTGCGATAGAAGGCGTTGCCGAAAATGTTGTCGTCGCCACCCTGAAGGTGGTTGTCGTCCCACATCATGATGGCCTTTTCGTACTCTCCCGGCGGATCGACCTCGAGGCTCATGTCGGAGTGCATGTCGGTCAACAGGAGGTCGAGCAGCCCATCGCCGTTCTGGTCGAGGACCGCCACACCCATCGCACCCCAGGGGGTCTTGGGAAACCACTTGGCCCGCTGTTCGACGAAACGTTCTCCCCCCTGGTTGACCCAGAAATGGTCATCTCCCTGCATGTTGAGAACGTAGAGGTCGACCAGACCGTCACCGGTGAAGTCGACCGGCGCTGCATCGCCCGACCAGCTGTCATCGAGAAGACCGGTTGCTTCGGTCACATCTTCGAAACGGATCCGGCCTTCCGCCGACTTTCCGAGACCGCGGTACAAACGGCTGGTTTCGGCCCGCTCCGGAAAGAGGTGACCCGAGAAGGCGTCTTCACGGCCGATGTAGTACCCCCCGGGGCCGCGCTCATCAACTGTGTATGAGCCCACATTGGTCACGAACAGGTCGAGCACCCCGTCGCGGTCGTAGTCGAAGAAGACGGCACCGGATGAATGCGCCGACTCCTCGAGACCACTTTCGGCGGTCACGTCGCGGAACCGACCCTTGCCGTCGTTCTCGAACAAGACGTTGCCACCGCGGACGCTGGTGACGAACAGGTCGGGGTCACCGTCGTTGTCGACGTCGGCAAAAGCGCCCGCCACACTGACCCGATCGGGCAACTCGACACCGACGGCCTTCTGTTCGAACTTGCCACCGCCCTTGTTCTCGTAGAACACGTTGGGGCCGACCTGGTTGAGTTGCAGCATGTCGGACAGTCCGTCGCCATCGACGTCGGCGAGCAGCAGGCCGTTGCCGTGGTCGTAGTGCACCATCTTCATGCGGCGCCCACCGTCTTCGGTGATGGTGTGTGGCTGGTCGAGGCCACTCGCCGCCTGCTGATCGGAGAAGGAGAACCCGGTAAAGACTTTCCAATCCTGCGCAGCGGCCAGCTGCGCATCACGACGCTGCGGCAGTTGACGGATACCGACGTCGACAGCCGGCACTTTGAGGTGTTCGAGTTCTCGAAGCTCCTCTTCGCTGGGTGTTCCTTGAGCCCACAATCCCGCGACTCCGAACAAGGCCCCTGTTGCGCAAAGAAGCGCCTGCGGCACGATCATCTTCATGACGAAAACCCCGTCGGCCGCGGGTGCTGGAGACCGCGGCCAGTTCTTTCTGTAGCCCTAGAGCCCCATGCTATCCGGTTGCGGGGCCCGGCACGGAAGTGGCCGTCGGCTAGCGCTGAATCAAGCGCGGCAGGGGCTCGAAGTCTGCCGACGGAGCCTGCCGAGCGCGCACCAGGAGCTCTTCCTCGTCGCTCCAACGATGGTCGAGCATGTAGATGCGCGGATCGAGCGGCGTGAACTCACCGTCCTCGTTCGATTGACGGATTTCGTAGTGGAGATGGGGGTTGGTGCTCCAGCCCGTGTTGCCGACGGTTCCAATGATGTCGCCCTGCCGAACGCGTTGGCCGGTGCGCACCTCGACCTGGTCCATGTGCCCGAAAAGGGTGATGAAGCGATCACCGTGGCGCAGTGAGACCATGTTGCCGTAACGCCACCAGGCCACGCTTTGTTTGAGTGGGTAGCGCCCCGCGAAAGTGACCTTGCCGTCTGCCGGTGCGTAGATCGGCACACCGGTGTGGGCGGCGAGGTCGAGCCCGGCGTGAAAGTCGGCCTTCTTGGTGAACGGGCTGCGGCGCATGCCAAACGGACTGGTGAGCCGGAAGTCCGAGTCCTGCAGCGGTGACATCGAGGGCACCGTGCGCACCTGATCGGTGTGGGCGTCTTCGAAGGTCTGGATCTCGCTGAGGAAGGCCTCGAGCACCCGGATCTGCTCACGCACCTCGGATTCGGCGGTGGCGGTGCGTTCGATGTCGGGGCCGAACGAGCCCGGCAGCTCCAGACCTTCGATCGAGAGCTCGCCCGGGTAGCCACCCTGGCCGATCGACGAGTCGTTCGCCAGACCGTAAGCAAGATAGATCTTGTTCATCCGCAGGTTGAGCTCGGCACTGCGGTCGTTCAAGCCACCGAGCCGTCTTTCGAGCGCAATGAGCCGTTCGCCGAGCACTTGACGCGTCTCGAGCATCGCCTGGCGCTCCTGGGCCTGCAGGTGGGTCTTGATGACCGCCGGTGCGAGCGCCAGACCACCGACAATGAAGCCTACCCACGCGAGGCCCAGAGCGACCCAGGCCATCACCTTGGCACGGCTCAAGAAGACGTAGCGCACGCCCTTCTGGATGTCGCTGGGGTGGATCTGAATCTCGAGCTGGTGCTTTCGATCCTGGTTGGTGCTACGTGTCACGGGATTGCGTCGAGTTGAAATGGTCGTGTTCTTGTTCGGATCGCTCGGCGGCGCGCTTGCGTCGTGCGGGTCTGGCCGCTCGTAATTCCAGTTTTATTAGTATACGGATCTATGGATGACCTGTCTCGCTCCGTGGATCCGGGGGGTTTTCGATGAATCTTGCTGAAACAAGTTCCGTGTGGTCAGGGGATGGGGTCTGAAAGGATCCTCTTGGCGCCTCTATACGCAACTCTCATGCCGGGCGCTCAATCTCCCCCGCCGGCTGGTCCGCCAGGAGTGCCCTCATTTCTTCCTCGCTGGTCGCCGCCTGGATGTGCTCGAGCAAACGCGCGTGAACCTCGGGCCGGCCGCCCACGATGTTGCCACTCGCCAACCAACCATCATCTCCATCCGTGTCCGAGACCACGCCGCCCGCCTCCTCGATCAGGAGGCCACCGGCCGCTGTGTCCCACGGCGACAGTGCAAACTCGAAAAAGCCGTCGTAGATTCCCGCCGCGACATGGGCGAGGTCGAGGGCGGCGGCACCGGCGCGCCGCACTCCCTGGGCCTCTAGAAAGACAGAACGAAAAACCTCCAGATAGGTTTCGAGGGCTGCGTGGGCCCGGAAGGGAAAGCCGGTGGCCAGAAAGGCACCGTCGAGGCCGTCTCGGCGCAGCGAACCGGCACGCTCACCGAGATCTTCACCGCCCCAACGGGTCCCCCTGCCATAGGTTGCCTCCCAGAGGTCCCCGGTGGTGGGCTGGTAGACCACCGCCGCGACCACGCGCCGCCGATGGCGCACCGCGATCGAAACGCACCAGGTCGGCAAACCGTGCACAAAGTTGCTGGTGCCATCGAGCGGATCGATGATCCACTCGAAGTCCGAGCCCTCTAGCGGAACGTCGAGCCCGCCTTCTTCGGCGAGAATGCGATGCCGCGGGCAGGCCTCGCGGATGACCGCGATGATCGCCTCTTCAGTCTCGCGATCGGCACGAGTCACCAGATCGTTGCGCGCTTTGACGTGGACCTCGAGCCGGGTGTCACGAAACCAGCGCAAGAGGCGCTCGCCACCCGCGTGTGCTGCCCGGATCGCCAGTGCAGCGAGCGGTTCGTATGTCGACATCACATTCTCCTTCACACCAAACAGGCTCCACGATCATCCGCCGCAGGGGACCGAGCCTCGCGGGAATCGGCCCCCGAGCACAGCGCGAAACAAAGGGGCAGTCAGGTCAAAGTAGAACGATCGAACACCGCATTGAAAGAGCGAGGTGCAAAGGGCCTGCCATGGCTGTCATCCCCTGCGGGCTGCTGTCGCACCCACGCAGCAAGAACCACGGCCAGGGTCGAGAGATCGAACGCCGATCGCCCAGGAAACGGGAAGCTCAACGCCCGGCCGCCGTTTCACGACGCGTCGAGATCAACGGGTCGGCCACCGACGATCGTGCCCGCTGCACCGCCTTTGAGTGTCCAGCCTTTGAACGGAGTGTTTCGCGACCTGCTCCGAAAAAGGGCAGGATCGATGGTTCGTTCACACTCGAGATCGATCAACGTCACATCGCCGCTGCTACCCGGTGAAAGCGAACCGAGACCAAGGTCGAAGACCCGCGCCGGTTGGCATGACAACAGGTCAACGAGCCGCGACAGGTCCATCGTGCCAGCCCGCACGAACCGGTCGAGGCAGAGAGCCAGGGTGGTCTCGAGGCCAACGATGCCATTGGGAGCGGCGATGAAGTCGATGTCCTTTTCGTCTGCGTGATGGGGCGCATGGTCGCTGGCGATGCAATCGATCGTGCCATCGAGCAACCCTTCGAGCATCGCATCGCGGTCCGCGGCTGCGCGCAGCGGCGGGTGCATCTTGAAATCCGGGTCGAGCCCCGACTCGAAGACGTCGCGGTCGGTCAGCAGCAGGTGATGCGCCGACACTTCGGTGGTGACACAAACCCCACGCGCTTTGGCGTCGCGCACCATCGCTACCGCACGCGCCGTCGAGATGTGAGCCAGGTGGTAGTGGCCGCCGGTATCTTCAGCCAGGCAGAGATCACGCGCGATCATCACGTCGTCGGCCGAGCCAGGGATGCCCGGAACGCCGAGGCGGGCTGAGTACTCACCTTCGTGCATGACACCGTCGCCGGCCAGGTTCAGGTCTTCGCAGTGCTGGACGACGGGAAGGTTCCAGTGGCGTGCGTGCAGGAGCGCATTGCGCATCAGCTCGGCATCGCTGACCGGGCGACCGTCATCCGAGAGCGCCACCGCGCCTGCGGCATGCAGGAGACCAGCCTCCGTCAGCTCGGCGCCCTCGAGACCACGGCTGATCGCCGCAATCGGGAAGACTCGTGCGAGAAGATGCCGGCGGGCTTCCTTCATCATGTGCTCGGTAACCGACGGCGTGTCGTTGACCGGCGCGGTGTTGGGCATGCAGGCAACCGCGGTGAAACCGCCGGCGGCGGCGCTCCGGCAACCGGTCTCGATGGTCTCCTTGTACTCGAAGCCCGGTTCGCGCAGGTGCACATGAATGTCGATCAGCCCCGGAGTGACGACGAGGCCCTCCGCATCGACAACGCGGTCGCCGTCCCGACGCGCGATTCCTTCGGCGAGCTCTGAGACCACTCCGTCTTCGATCAACACATCAAGTGAGCGATCGAGCTCCTGGCTGGGGTCGACGACGCGCCCGCCGCGCACCAGAGTCCGTCCAGGACAACGAAACGGCTGGGCAAATGGGTGCTCGGGACCGCCGGGCCTGGAAGCTCTGCCTGTCACGGCAGCGCTCCCCCGACGCGGGTCGCGCGCCTGCCACTGCCGACGGTCAAGAGGTAGAGCACCGCCATGCGTACCGCGACACCGTTGGCGACCTGTTCGAGAATCACGGAGAACGGGCCATCTGCTACCTCGCTGGAGATTTCGACACCGCGGTTCATCGGCCCGGGGTGCATGACGATGACGTCATCGTTGGCGCGTTCCAGGCGTTCGTTGGTCAGCCCGAACATCGCGAAGTACTCACGCACGGTAGGAAAAGCTTTGCGACTCTGGCGCTCGAGCTGAATGCGCAACATCATCACCACGTCGGCCCCTTCGAGGGCCTCGTCGAGGCTGGCCGTCACCTCGGCACCGAGTGCTTCCGGGCGGGTCGGCAGCATGGTGTGCGGCCCCGCCACGACGACGTTGGCACCCATCCTCTGCAGCAGGTGGATGTTCGAGCGCACCACTCGGCTATGGGCGATGTCGCCGATGATGGCCACCCGCAGGCCGTCGAGCTTGCCCTTGTGTTGCCGAATGGTGAGTGCGTCGAGCAGAGCCTGTGTGGGGTGTTCGTGACTGCCGTCACCGGCGTTGATCACCCCAGCCTCGACCCGCCGGGCGACCGCCTGTGGCACTCCGGGGTGGGCGTGACGCAGAACGACAACGTCGGGGGCCATCGACTGTAGGTTGCGCACCGTGTCGAGCAGGGTTTCACCCTTAGACAGCGACGACGACCCGGTGCCGAAGTTGATTGCGTCGGCCGACATGCGTTTGGCCGCGATCTCGAAGCTGGTGCGGGTACGGGTCGAGGGCTCGAAGAAGGCGTTGATGACCGTACGCCCACGCAGCGTAGGCACCTTCTTGATGGGCCGCGCGGCGACCTCGAGGAATGACTCCGCCGTGTCGAGTATGTGGTCGATCTCGCCGACTTCGAGTTCGTCGGTGCCGAGCAGATCCTTGCGCTCCCAGAGTGGATCACCTGCCACGGTCTGACCTCGGCGCTGAGACGCTCGGCGACATTGCTCTAGCCGTCACCGGATAGTTCGAGGATCTGTACCGCTTCATTGTCGTCGGTGCCTTCGTAGGAGACTTTGATCACCTCGCTGTCGGAGGTGCGCACGTACTCGCCGACGTAGTCGGCCTGGATGGGCAGCTCCCGGTGGCCCCGATCGACCAGGACTGCCAGTTGCACCGCCTGCGGGCGACCGAAGTCCATCAGCGCATCGAGGGCGGCACGCACCGTGCGACCGGTGTAGAGCACATCGTCACAAAGCACCACCCAGCAGCCGTCGAGTGAATCTGGCAGGTTGCTTTCTTTCACCACCGGTTGTGGCGCCACCAGCGACAGATCGTCGCGGTAGAGGGTGATATCGAGAGTACCGAGTGGCACCTCGATCTCTTCGAGCCGCTCCGCCTCGCGCTTCAGGGCCTCCGCCAACGGCACGCCGCGCGTACGAATGCCGACCAACAAGAGGCTGTCGACGCCCGCCGTCTTCTCGAGGATCTCACCGGCCATACGCCGTGTCACGCGGGCCATCTGGTCCTTGTCGAGAATGGTTGCCTTGTGGAGCAGGTCCGCCATCGCGAGTTCTCCGCTTGTCGTGTCCAGGGCCGGAATGCTTCTCTAGGCTTTCTACTTCGAGAGCTCTGAGGAGGGGGCGCGGGCATCATAGCCCCGCTTCCCGACCGCGTCACCCCACGGATCTCCGCCGTGACGAGAAGGACCTTCAGGCTGTCTCTCGACCCGCAGGGCGCAGCTTCCGTATGATCGGACGACCCGGCCGCAATCGTGGCTGACCCACTGCCGACCCACCCCTGGATCCCCGCCGCAGAGATTCCTTCGATGTCAAAACGAGATCCGTCTCCGCCCCGTTCCGAAGACCAGGCTCCGACCTCCGCCAGTCAGCCAGCCGGTCGCTCGGCACGTAACCGTCAGATCCGCTTCCTGGTGATCTTCATCCTGGTGCTCGGAATCGGATTCACGCTGATCTCGCTCCCGGCGATCAACGACTCGCTGGTGGTGCCCTTCACCGCCGGAATCGCCAAGGTGTCGGCCGGCGTCCTCGACGTCATCGGGCAAGACGTCACCCTCGACGGCGTGCAGATTCGCAACCAGGCCTTCGCGGTCGAGATTCTCAACGGCTGCAACGGCATCGAAGCCATGACGATCTTCCTCGCCGCGGTGCTCGCCTACCCCGCCTCCTGGAAATCGAAGGCGATCGGGCTGGTCGGCGGCATGATCGCGATTCAGATCGTCAACCTGATTCGAGTGGTGGCGCTTTTCCTGACCGGGGTGTACTGGCCCTCGTTCTTCCACTCATCGCATACCGTCATCTGGCAGACGGTCGTTATTGCTGCCGCGGTGCTCTTGTGGATCTTCTGGGCGGACCGGCTGGCGGGACCCACCGCCACTCCAGAAGCGGCCTAGAGGTCCGGGCTCCCGCATGGCCGCTGGTCAATCGAAACCGGCCCCGTCCCGGAAGTCCCCGGCTGAGTCTGCGCCTCCGGCGACGCTCGACTACCGGCGCTTCCTCTTGCGCTTTTTCGCATTCCTGGTGCCGGTGATCGTTGTCTGGGTGGCGCTGACACCGGTCTACAACCGCTTCTTGACCCTCGCCACCGAGAATCTCGTCCAGCTGATCGAGAGCCCGGACTACACCTCCCTCGAACACGTCGAGCGGCACTACTTCCTGATTCAGCACGAGCGCGTTCGTGGAACCGCCAGGGCCGGGTCGGTGTCGTCGGTGCGCATCACCGACACTCACTTTCCGTTGCTCTATCTCGCAGCCTTGTTTCTGGCGGTCCCTGGCATCCATCTCAGGAGCCGGCTCGAGCGCCTGGGCCAGGCGCTTCTGGTGATGGTCTTCTTCCATCTGCTCGCCCTGGTCTTTCAGGTCCAGTTCGTTCTCGCCCTCCAGGCTGGCGACTGGAGTGCCGAACATTACAGTTCGTTCAGTCGCAACGCCTGGGCGCTGGGTAAGCATCTCCTCGACCTGCCGTTCAAGTTTGCGATGCCGCTCATTCTGTGGTGCGCCTTCTTCTTCGATCAGCTCCCCGGCGGGCAGTCCGCCCGCGCTTGATCGCCTGAGGATCGACCAGGCGGGGTTCCCAGAGCGGCGTTTTCCACAACGTCTATTCGGTCTAAGTGATGGATCTACCACAACCTATTGTGGTTTCGGGGTTCAGAGGCCCCAACCCCTTGTGGTCTTTGGAACGGCGTTGTTATCCTGCGCGGAAGATATGTGCCTCTATCCATGAGCCCCGGCCCTGCGGCCCGTCTGCGGTTGCAGCTCTGGCGCCTGGTCACCCTAAAGGGAGCCCCTACTCCGTGCTCAAGCTCGATCGCCTAGAAATCAGCGGTTTCAAATCTTTTGTCGATCCGGTGGCGACCGCGTTCGCCGACGGCATCACCTGCATCGTCGGACCGAACGGCTGCGGCAAGTCGAACCTCTCCGAGGCGATCACCTGGGTCCTCGGTGAACAAAGCGCCAAGTCCCTGCGTGGCGGTCGCATGGAAGATGTCATCTTCAGCGGCACCGACCAGCGCAAGGCGCTCGGCATGGCGGAAGTGAACATGTCGTTTCGCACCGAACCCGGGCACCCGCACGCCGATGACGACGGTCGCATCACCATCGGTCGCCGAGTCTTCCGTTCGGGTGAAGGCCAGTACCGCCTGAACGACCAGATGGTGCGGCTCAAGGACATCAAGGACGTGCTGATGGACACCGGCCTGGGCGTGCGCGCCTACGCGGTGATCGAACAGGGCCGCATCGGCCAGATTCTTTCCGGCAAACCACAGGATCGTCGCAGGCTGATCGAGGAGGCCGCCGGCATCACCCGCTACCGCCAGCGCAAGCGGGTAGCGGAGCTTAAGCTCCAAGAAGCCTCGGCCAACCTGCTGCGCCTCGACGACATTCTCTCCGAAGTCGAGCGCGCCCTGCGGTCGCTCAAGCGGCAGGCGAACTCGGCGCGTCGCTACCAGGAGCGCGAACGGGAGTTCCGCCAACTGCTCGAGCGCTTCCTGGTCGCACGCTGGGCGGTCCTCGAGAACGAGCTCACCGTCCTCAAGCGGGATCTCAGCGAGCGCACAGCGGCCGATGCCGAGCTCGGCCGAGAACTCAACCAGACTCAGCAGGCAGCCAGCGAGGCATTGGACGAGCTCGACTCACTCGGCAAAGAGCTCGCCAAGCGTCACGAGCGGCAGACTGAGCTCGCCGGTCGCATCGAGGGTCGCCAGGAGTTCGTCAAAGCGACGCGTCAGACGCTCACCGACATCGATGAGCGTCTGCACTCGGGTACCGCACTGGCCGGCCAGCGCGAACGCGAAATCGAAGCCGCCAGGCAAAGCCTCGGAGCGCTGTCGTCGCGCGGCGAAGCGCTGGCCTCTGAACGCGACCAGGCGCGCGACGCGGTCCTTCAGGACCAGCGCCGCATCGAGCTCGCCGACGAGCACGCGCGGACTACCGCGGCCGAGCTCGAAGATATGCGCGGCCGCCTGATGGCCGCGATGAACCGTGTTTCGGGCCTCCAGAATCGAATGCACCAGCAGCAACTCGAAGCCGAGAAGGGCACCTACCGCCACGATCATCTGCGGACCGAGCTCGCCGAGCGTCGTGCGCTCTTGGCGAAGGCCCGCGAAACCGCGGAGGCTGCCGAACACAAGGTGTCGACCCTCGGCGAGCAAGAGGCGGCACTGGTTGCGCGTCGCAAAGAAGTCGAAGAGAACCTGCAAACGGTCCTCACTCGCGAGGCAGAGACCCAACGCAACCTCGAAGAGGCGCAAGACCGGCTATCGGTGATGCGTAACCGCCGCACCGTGCTCGAAGAGCTCGAGCGAGCCCAGGTCGAGCGCCGCGCCAAGATCAAGGAGACGCTCGACGCACAGGGGTTCTCACACCTTCAGTTCCTCGACCAGGTGGTCACGGTGCCGTCGGGCTGGGAGGCGGCACTCGACCTCTGGTTGGGCCAGCTGCGCGACGCCCTTCTGGTTCCTGGCGATGAGGACGTGATGGCGCTGGCAGAGGCGCTCACGGAGTCGGACTCGAGCGCCACTCTGTTGCGCGAGACGTCACCGGGTGATCGTTGGTCGGCCGATCTGCCGCGCGATCCGGCGATCAGGAGCAGTCTCGGTGAGGCCCTCGGCCTTCCGCGAGGCTTTGCCGACTCGCTGCCCCCGGCCTTCCTGGTCGAGGACCGCGACGATGCCGATCGGCTGGCGCGAACTTTCCCTGCGGTTGCCTTCATCAGCCGTGACCGCCTTTGGGCTCAGAACGGCGTCCTGCATTTGCAGGGACAGCGTGCCGCACCGGGAACGTTGACCCGTCAGCGGGAGCTCACCGATATTCACCAGGGCCTCCCCACTCTCGAGGAGCACATCGCAGCCACCAAGACCGAGCGCACTCGATTGGTCGAGGAGCGCACGGCCGCGGCAGCCAATGCTCACCGCCTCGATCAGGAGATCGCAGCCTGCCGGCAGGAGTTGGCGGTCGCCGAAGCGCGCAAGCAGGACACGCTCCATCGCCAGCAGCGGGCCGAGGTGGACTGTGACGAGCTCGGCAACCAGGAAGGTGAACTGGTTCGCGAGCTCGAGCGGCTCGAAGCGGCGCGCTCGCGTCTGGTCGACGAGCTCACCACCGCTCAGGAGGAACATGCAGCACTCGAGCAGCACTTCGACCGAGCACAGGCGGTAGCCGACGAGGCACGGGCAGCGCGCGCCGCTCTTGAAACCGAGGGAGCGGGTCGTCGCGGGCGGCTAGAACTCCTGCAGGAGCGAGTGAGCTCCCACGGCAGCGAGCGCACCCGGCTCGAGGAGCAGATCAAGGGCCTGACCGCAACGCTCGCGGGCTGGCTGAGCGACCGCGCGATGCTCACCGAGCGCAAGACTTCGCTCCGCACTCAGCTGGAGGCGGCTCAGCTGGAACTGCAAGAAGCGCTCGAGGATCGCTCGGGAGCTGACCAGGAGCTGGTCGAGAGTCAGCAGGCTCTCGACGACAAGCGGGCCGAGCTTCAGGAAACCGAGAAGCGTCTCAAGGAGATGCGCGAGCGCCGCGAACTCGGGCGCGAGCAGATCGAGGAGCTGCGGGTGGTCCAGGCGGAGCGCCTTACCGAAGGAGAGCATCTCCAGGACTCGTTCCGGGAGTCTTTTGGGCGCTCGTTGCCGATGGAGCCGGAGTTGGAAGAAGAGCTGCGCGAAGAGGCGGCGATGTCTGCCCTCGAAGATCGAGTCTCCGAGCTCAAGCGCGCGCTCGAGAAGATGGGGCCGGTGAATGTGCTGGCTGCACACGAGTACGCCGAGCAGGAGGAGCGCTTCGAGTTCTTGAGTGAGCAACGTCAGGACGTGGTGTCTTCGATCACCAGCCTGCGCAACACGATCAAGGAGCTGAACGACACGTCGACGAAGCGTTTTCTGGAGACGTTCGGCGTCGTCAATGAGGCGTTTGGCCGCATGTTCGTGGACTTGTTCCAGGGCGGCGAAGCGTTGATGCGCCTGATGGACGAAGACGAACCGCTCGAGTGCGGCATCGAGATCACCGCGCGCCCACCGGGGAAGCGCCCCCAGAACATCAATCTGCTCTCTGGTGGCGAGAAGGCGTTGACTGCGATAGCGCTCTTGTTCGCCCTCTTTCAGACGCGCCCGTCACCGTTTTGCATTCTCGACGAGGTCGACGCGCCGCTCGATGACGCGAACATCCTGCGCTTCGTCAAGACGTTGCGCAAGATGGCCGAGGACACGCAGTTCTTGGTGATCTCGCACAACAAGCTGACGATGGAAGCGGCGAGTTCGTTGTATGGCGTGACGATGGAAGAGAAGGGCGTTTCGAAGTTGGTGGGCGTAGAGGTCGACAAGATCCACCCCGAAAAGGCACTCGCCTCGTAGCGGGGCTCAACCTCCGTCCTTGCCGCTTTCGTTGGTGGTTGGTTTGTGGTGGTTGGTTTAGGGTGGGGTGTTGGGTGGTGCCGCGGCGGAGAACGCGTGGGGCGACGATCCTGGGCACGGCGGCGCTTGTTCGGACTTCGAGGGGTAGCGCCGCCTTCGCTCGACGGCCGCCTGTCGTTTGCCGCCTGCGATGGATTTGCCATTGCGGCCGTCGAGAGAGCCCTGGATCGTCGCCCCACGCGCCCTCCCCCGCTACCGCGGTACACATGCGCACCCGGCAGCCAGCGGCATCTAGATGGACGGGGGGTTCGCTTAGGGCGGGGGACCGTGGTGACTGGCACCGCCGGGGTTGGTCTACCCGTCGCTGTGGGAACTGTGGGAAACGCGGAGCGTTTTCCAAGCCCTGGGGAATCGCGCGGTCTCGATCCCTTTCCTATCAGGTGGCTGAGGTTGTGGCGCGCCTGCTGCCCAGGACCTGGAGTGGGGTTGTTTCTACTTCGACGGTTACCGGCAGGGGCAGGCCGGGGTCGCCGTCGATCTGGGTGATTTCGCCGGCGCCTGGATTGATGTTCTCGATCTCTGCTTGTTGGGCGGTGACGACCCGGATTCTTGGCGATCGGTGGAGGCGACCAGTGGCGAGGTTCGTTAGGTCGCGGGCGAGGTCCCAGAGGTTTTTCCCCTGGAAGAGGACGAGCCATAGTTGCGGCGCCGAGACGTTGGCTTCGTGGGCGAGGACGAAGCTGCCGCCGTAGAGGCGCGCTTTGGTTACGACGAGAGAGGTGGCGTGGTGGGTTTGCTCGCCCACGGTGACGCTGTAGCTGTGCTTCCCGAAGTGGAGGGCGTGACGCAGGCCTGAAACGGCGTAGGCGATGCGTCCTACGCGTTTCTTGAAAGCCAGGTCGACTCCTCCGACGACCCAGGCGTCGAAACCACAGCCGACCATGAGAACGAACCGGCGGCCGTTGACGGTGGCGGGATAGATGGGCATCGCGGGGCCGGTGGTGAGGGCCTCGGCGAGTCGCTGGGGGTCTTTGTGAAGTCTCAGTTCGCGGGCAAAGACGTTGGTCGTACCGATGGGGAGGACGCCCAGAGCGACGCCTGGGTGAGGGACGAGGCCGTTGGTGACTTCGTTGATCGTGCCGTCGCCGCCCGCCGCGACCACAACGTCCCAGGGGGCAATGCTTCGCTCCTCTGCGACCTGGCGTAGGAAGTGGCACGCATCGTCGGGACCCTTCGTGCCATAGATTTCAACACTGGCTCCACGGGCCCGGAGTGCTTCGGCCAGCGCTTCCACGATCCCGCGACGACGGCGGCCAGAGGTGGGGTTGTGGAGGATGAGGAGAGACTTAGGCACTGTTGTGAAGGAGCTGCTTGGAGGATTGTGGCTTCTTTGGGCCGTTGAGATCTTCCATACTTCCAGAGATCGACTACCGAGATGTTTGACGCGCGAGAGCCTTGGGCTCTCTTGACTCCCTGGCCCACCCATCATGACGTCTCCACAAAAACCGCGACGCATCTTGCTCGCGATCACCTCGAGCGGTACCGGCGGCGCAGAGAGCTGGCTGCGCGACCTGGCGCTGGGCCTCGACCGGCAGCGGATCGAGCCACATGTCTTGTCCCTGCGGCCGCTCGGCGATGCGGGTCATCGTATTCGAGAGGCCGGCGTTCCGACCCAGAGTTTCGACATGGACGAGGGTCCCCTGCCGGGTGAGATGTTGCGCGCCCGGGCAAGATTGGCGGGGCTGATCGAGCGCTTCGAGATCGAACTCGTGCATGCGGTGCTCTACCGCGCTTGTCTGTTGACTGCGATCGCCAGCACCGGTCCCGAGACTCTTCTGGTTCGTGGGCAGCATGCCATGGGTGCGATGAGTGGCCGCCTTCCGGAGAGGATCCTGCAGGTTGTCGAGCGCCGCTTTCATCACAACATTGCAGTCTCGGCGGCCATCAAGAGACATCTGATCGACAGCGACGGTGTTCCGCCAGATGAGATCTCAGTCATTCACAATGGAGTCGACACGCAGCGCTTTGCACCCAGCGAGACCCGCTGGCGCTCCGGCCGCCAACGCTTTGGCTTGCCTTTCGATGAACCGGTGGTCGGTTTTGTCGGCAGGCTGCAACGGAAGAAACGAGTCGGTGCCTTGATCGCGGCTTGTCGAGTAGCGGCGGACACCACTCCGTTTCATCTCGCGCTCGGCGGTGATGGCAACCAGCGCGACTTCCTGCGCGAGGAGGCGGAGCGACTGGGGATTACCGATCGGGTTCACTTCCTCGGCCCGCTGCAAGACCCGGAAGCGCTTCTTGCCTCGATCGATGTGTTTGCCCTGGCTTCTAAAGTCGAGGGCATGCCGATGGCGGCTCTCGAGGCGATGGCGAGCGGGGTTCCGAGTGTCGCTACTGCGGTCGGTGGGGTGCCGGAACTTCTGTCGGCCAAGGGCGAGAGAGAAGCGTCCGGAGTCCTGGTCGACGGCGCCGCCGAGGGTCTTGCCCAGCGACTGGCGGCGGCGATCACGGCGCTTCTCGAGAACCCCGAGGAGCGTCAGCGCATGGGGGCAGTCGCCCGCCAGCGAGCCGAGTGCGAACTGTCCGTGCGCGCGATGATCGAGGCGCATACGCGGCTGTACCTCGAACTCATCGAGGGTTCTAAGCGCGAATGACGTTGTCGTTGGCTTCGCGGTACACGCCGCGGGAGTCGATAATCAGCGGGGCGTGTTCGAGCACCATTGGCCATTCAATCTCGTCGTGGGCAGTGACGACGACGACCGCGTCCTGCTCGGCGAGCGACTTCGGATCGAGCGCCACCGACTCCATGACGGGAAGGTCGGGCCACGAACGCATCTCGGGCGCCATCGGCACGTGGGGGTCGTGGTAGGACACGTCGGCACCGCGCGCGAGGAGCAGGTCCAGTAGCTCGAAGGCAGGACTCTCGCGCGGATCGCCAACGTTCTTCTTGTAGGCCAGACCGAGCAGCATGATCTTGCTGCCCCGCAGGGGCTTGCCCATGTCGTCGAGTCCGTCGCGTAGTTTGCCGATCACGTACTTCGGCATCTCGACGTTGATCACGCCGGCAAGCTCGACGAAGCGCGCACTGTTACCCGACTCGCGCGCCTTCCACGCCAGGTAGAAGGGGTCGACCGGAATGCAGTGTCCTCCCCAGCCGGGACCGGGATCAAAGCGCATGAAGCCGAACGGTTTGGTCTCGGCAGCATCGAGTACTTCGCGCACGTCGATGTCCATGTCCTGGTAGATCATCTTGAGTTCGTTGACGAGCGCGATGTTGACGGCTCGAAAGATGTTCTCGGTCAGCTTGGTGGCCTCAGCGGCGCGGGTCGAAGACACTTCGACGACGTCCGGAACGATCTGGCGGTAGGCCATCGATGCAACTTCGGTGCTCTTTCGCCCGACTCCGCCGACGACTTTGGGAATCGACCGGGTGTCGAAGAACTTGTTGCCCGGGTCCTCTCGTTCGGGTGAAAAGGCCAGGAAGTAGTGCTCGCCGATATCGAGACCGCTGCGCTGGAGAATGGGTTGGACGACTTCTTCGGTCGTACCCGGCCAGGTGGTCGACTCGAGAACCACCAGCTGCCCCGGGCGCAGGTTGAGTGCGATCTGCTCTGCGGTCTGGCGCACGTAGCGAAGATCCGGATCGCGCTGTGGAGTGAGTGGAGTCGGGACACAGATCAGGAGCACATCGGGTTCGCCGAGGCGTGCGAAGTCGGCCGTCGCATCCAAATGAACGTCGACATCCTCGAGGCGGTCGCTGGCAATGTGCGGCAGATAGCTATAGCGATCTTCGATCGCCGCCACCTTCTCGAGGTCGACGTCGAAGCCGAGGGTGAGAAAGTTCTGCTCGGCAAAGGCCAGCTGGAGAGGGAGGCCCACGTACCCCAGTCCGATCACGCCGATCGTCGCTTCTCTGGTTTCGAGTCGCTCGAGTAGCTGGGCATGCCAGTCGAACTGAGCGGTCGGCGCGGCGCGGCGAACGATCCGAATCTCTGGGCGGCGACGGGAGTTCTGCGTGTCGACAGGAGGGGTCATACTGGCTCGTTGGTTGAGGGGATGGGCAGGGGCCAAAGGGCGCACGAAGTGGCCTGAAGCCACCTCAGCCTCGATTCTAGCTAATCTATCAAAACAAAAAAAGCTCTTGGAGCCGATCCTCTGTGTGGTCACGACCCTTTCAGCCGCTGGGACGGGCTCTGCTGGATTTCCAGAAAGAACCCACCAAGATAGACAGGTTTCCGCTTGTGGTCAATCTGCTCGAGCGTGGAGTGACGTTCGGCACCTCGCCGATGCCGATGGCCGATGTCCTGCGCCTCGACGGGTTGACCACTCTCGACCGCTCCCACATCGAGCGCGCACGGGGCCGGGTTCTCGACGTCGGTGCCGGCGGTGGCCCGCTAGCTCTCGCTCTCCTCGCACGGGGCTTTCGGGTCACCGCGCTCGACCCGGAGCCCGAGGTCGCGGCGTTTCTCGTCGCGCGCGGTCTCGGCGACACCCGCTGCGACGACCTCGACGGCATGGCGGCGGGCGACGAGACCTGGGACACACTCCTCCTGGCGATGAATGGCCTCGGATTCGCTGGAGCACGGCGCAACCTTCCGGCGCTGCTTTCGAAGCTCTGTCAGGTCATGGCGCCCGGGGGATGCATCGTGGCCGACTCGGCGAACCTACTCAGCAATGACGACCCAGAGGAGAAGGAGCGCGCTCACCGACGGTTGGCTGCCGGCCGGGAACCGGGCGAAATCGAAATGGCGCTGACCTACCGCGGCCACACCGGCCCATCGTTTCCCTGGTTCTACGCCGGGCAAGACGACATCGCCTGGGCCGCCGCACTCTGCGGACTCGAGGGCGAGACCCTCGCTTGCGAGACCGACGGCACCTTCAGCGTGGCGCTCACCCGAAAGTGAGGAATCGTCGCAGCCTCTTCCGGTAGGCTCCCTTGACCGAAAACCGATCCGCTGAAAAGAGAGCGCCTAACGGCTCGCCCACCTTCGTTGACTGGAGGATCGTCATGCGTCGTATCGAGAGCACACTGACTCGCACAACCCTGATCGCCCTTTTGGCACCGGCCCTCTTGTGGGGCTGCACCCGGGCCGATACCGACCAAGCGGCGAAAGACACAGAGCGGGAACCGGTGCGCTACGACGCACGCACCTTCCACGAAACCACCTCGATCTCGGGAACCTCCTTCTCGGCCGACGGCACACGCATTCTGGTCACCAGCGACGCCACCGGCGTCTTCAATGTCTATTCCCAGCCGGTCGCCGGCGGCGAACCGGTCGCCCTGACCGACTCGACGGTCGACGCGCACTATGCGGTCTCCTGGTTTCCGGCCGATGATCGCTTCCTCTTCTCGGCCGACAAGGGAGGCAACGAGCTCACCCACCTCTACGTCCAGGAAGAGGACGGGACGGTCATCGACCTGACGCCAGGCGAATCCGTCAAGGCCTTCTTCGCCGGCTGGAGTGGCGACGACCAGTCGTTCTATGTCGCCAGCAACGAGCGCGATCCGCGCGCCTTCGATATCTACGCCTACGCGGTCGCCAAGAGCGGCGACACCTACCCGCGCACTCTTCTGTTCGAGAATCCGGGCGACGTACAGCCTGGTGCGATCAGTCGCGACGGGCGCTACATGGCCCTCTCGGAGCCCAGGAGCAACACGCGCAGTGACCTGCACGTGCTCGAGTTGGCCTCGGGCAAGCGCCAGCGGATCTCCGCCGACAGCGATGGCGAACGAGGCATCCTGGGATTCGCCCCCGACACATCGGCGCTCTACTACTCGACCGATGAACACGGTGAGTTCAGCCAGGCCTGGTCCTACGACCTCGCGAGCGATGAGCACTCGATGGTCCTGGCGCCCGACTGGGATGTGTGGAACGTGTCGTTCTCAGACTCCGGTCGCTATCGGGTGGCGGTGATCAACGAAGACGCTGCGGCACAAGTCTCGATCCTCGAAACGGCGACCGGCAACGAAGTCGAGATTCCCGGTCTGCCTCCAGGCGACCTCAGCCAGGTGACCTTCTCCGAAGACGAGACGCAAATGGCCTTCTATGTTCGCGGCAGCACCTCGCCAGCAGACCTGTGGACATGGCGCATTGGCGAGGAGCGCGCCCGCCGGTTGACGAGCAGCTTGAATCCCCAGATCGACGAGAACGATCTGGTGGCTTCCGAAGTGATTCGCTACCCGAGCTTCGACGGCCTCGAGATCCCGGCGATCCTCTGGCGTGCGCACTCGGCGACGGCCGAGACGCCCGGACCCGCCATCGTCTTCGTGCACGGGGGCCCGGGCGGCCAGACGCGCCGCACCTACAACGCCATGCTCCAGCACCTGGTCAACCACGGCTACACCATTCTGGGCGTCAACAACCGCGGCTCCTCTGGCTACGGCAAGACCTTCTACCACCTCGACGACCGCAAACACGGCGACGTCGACCTCGACGACTGTGTCGAGGCCCGCAACTGGCTGGCCGAACGGGACTGGATCGACGGCAACCGCATCGCCATCATGGGAGGTAGCTACGGCGGCTACATGACCGCCGCGGCGCTGGCGTTTCGGCCCGAGGTCTTCGACGCCGGCATCGACATCTTCGGGGTCACCAACTGGATCCGCACGATCGAGAACACGCCGCCCTGGTGGGGCGTTGGGCGCGACGCGCTGCTCGAAGAGATCGGCGACCCGGGAACCGAGGATCGCGCCCGGCTCGAGCGCATCTCACCGCTCTTCCACGCCCACAACATCACCAAGCCCCTGCTCGTCATCCAGGGCGCCAACGACCCCCGGGTTCTAAAGGTCGAGAGTGATGAACTGGTTGCCGCCGCGCGTGAGAACGGTGCGCCGGTCGAATACGTCGTCTTCGACGACGAAGGCCACGGCTTCGCCAAAAAGGAAAACCGCATCGAAGCCTCAGAGGCCTATCGCCAGTTCCTCGACCGCTACCTCGGCGGGCCTTCCGACGAAACGTCCGACCACGAGCTACCGAGCGGAAGCTGAGGCGGGGTCACTCTCTGAGGGTGAGCGCCGGGGCCACCCGCGCCGCCCGCCTGGCCGGACCAACGGCAGCGAGAACCGCGGTGGTGGCCAACGCTGCCATCACCAGGAAAAACGACCAGGGGTCGCGCGCCGGAACCGCGAAGAGAAGCGAGTCGAGGCGGGGACTGAGCAAGTAGGCGACGGCGGCTCCAACGAACACCGCCCCCACACTGAGCACGAGCGCTCGCGTCAAGACATCGCGTGCGATGTCACCTGGCGACGCTCCCAGTGCCAACCGCACGCCGAACTCCTGGCGGCGCTGCGCGACGACGAACGCCGCCACGCCGTAGACCCCGAGCAGTGCGAGGCCAAGCGCTGCGAGGGCGAGTACTGCGAGGATCTGCACCAGGGCGCGGTCCTCTCTCATCGAGCGTCTGACGACACTCTGCATCGAGGCGACGTCGAAGACCGGAACTTCAGGGTCGATCCCGGCCACCAGGCTTTGCACCCGCCCGGCGAGACCCTCGGGGGACCCGTCGGAACGCACCAGGACCGAGAGCGCTGTCGCCCACTCCTGCTCCTGCGGGAAGTAGATCGCAGCGCGCGGTGGGGTGCGCGAGTTGACGTGCAACACGTCACCGACGACGCCCACGATCGTCCTCTCGCCGCCGTCTCCCCAGTGGACGTGCACGGACTTGCCGAGTGCCGACTGGCCAGGCCATTCGGCGCTCGCCAGAGTCCGATTCACGAGCACCACTGGCGGAGCCTCCCGGGTGTCTGAGGGCCTGAAGGCGCGGCCCTCGACCAACGGGATTCCGGCTGCCTGCAGGTAGTCGCCACGAAGCACCCTGATGTTGGCCGGCGGTGCCTGCCCATCCTCGGGCGGTGGGCGATCTCCCGGGTAGTACGACGTCGCCGCGCCTACCGAGGTCATCGGCACATGCGAGGCGGCACCCACCGCGGTGACTCCGGGTAGCGAGGCCAGCCCCGCTTCGAGGCGCAAGAAAAAGGTCTCGGCAGAGGAGCGCTCGATCCGACGCGGTAGGGAAACTTTGAACGACAAGACTCCCTCGGCGTTAAAGCCCTGGTCAACCCGGACCTGTTCGGCCAGCGAGCGCACCATCAATACCGCACCGACCAACAGCACGACGGCCAGCGCGATCTGCACAAAAACCAGGGCACCCCGCAAAGCACTTCGTCGACGCCCCGGAGAGATGGCGCGCCGCAAGAGAGAGGCCGAGTCGCGACGAAGCGCCACCAGAGCCGGCACGAGCCCGAAGAGCAGGCTGCACACAACGAGCAACACGGCCACGAAGCCAACCACCCGCAAGTCCCACGAAGTCTCGAGGCTGAGCATGTGCTCGGGCAACAAGAGTCGCAGCAGACGTTCGAGCGGCCAGGCCAGGAGCAGCCCCAGCCCCAGTGCCACTGTCGATGTCACCAGCCCTTCGTTGAGCACCTGGCGCGCGATCCGCCCCTTCCCGGCACCGAGTGCACCCCGGATGGCCACCTCGCGCGTCCGGGCGCTGGCCCGGACGGTCAGGAGGCTGGCAACGTTGACGCAGACGATCGCGAGGACCAGAAGAACCGCAACCAGGAGCGCCAGCAGCGGCAGTCGACTCGCCGACCGCACGTGTTCAGCGAGCGGGTAAGCAGCAACCGTCCAGCGTGCGTTGGCCTCGGGGTAAGCCTCCAGCATGCGCTCGGTGAGGATCTTGGTTTCCAGGGCGACATCGGCGTGCGTCGCTCCGGGCACCCGTCGCCCAATGACCATCAGCCAACGCCCACCGGCAGCCTCCCATTCGGCGGTCACCGGCAGGGCGGCATAGAGATCGCCGCGGCGCCCGAAGTTGCCGTTGCCGGGTCCCATGTCGAGGGCGAAATCGGCCGGCATCACACCGACGACTTCGGAAGGTTCGCCGTTGAGCTCGATCTCCTTGCCGACGATTCGCGGGTCGCGGCCGTAGCGTTCGGCCCACAATGCCTCGCCGAGGACGACGACCGAAGCGGCTCCTGGAAGACCGTCTTCCTCGATGAGCGTGCGCCCCATGAGCGGCGGTCGATCGAGAACGCGGAAGTAGTCAGCGGTGGCCAACCGCATGCGGGCGCGGGCCGCGGGAGCGTCGGATGCCCCGCCGTCGGTGAGGTTGGTGTCGACGGTGATGAAGCCCGCCACCGCCTCGAGCGTGGTGGTATTGCGTTGCCACAGCAGGAAGTTGGCTGGGCTGGTGACGTTCTTGAAGGCTCCGCGGTGAACCTGCTCCTCCCAGAGGGTCTCGAGCTCCCCTGGTGCCGCAAAGGGCAGCGCCCGAAGCAAGACCGCGTTGGTGAGCGAGAAGACGGCAATGGTCGCCGCCAGCCCCAGGGTCAGAATGCCGATCAAGGTGGCGCTCCAACCGGGATAGCGCCGGAACTGGCGCAGAGCGTAGAGAACGTCAAGGCGAAACTCTGAAGCCCAGATCTCGAAGTTCCTTTGCCGATCGCGTCGCTCGGCAATGCGCAGGCAGTCGTTTTCGATCTCGCCGAGGTCTCCGAGGCGAGCGCGGGCCCGGGCGCGCGCCTCTCCTTCGCTCAAGCCTTCCGCGACGTACTGGCGCCAGCGCGCCTCAAAGTGATGCTCGATCTCCTCTCGCACCTCATCTCGCACCGGGACCTTCCACAGCGGCGACCGGGGCGAGTGACGATGGTCCTCCGGGCGTTTCGGGCTCATGCGAACAACACCTCTGAGACAGCGGTCGAGAATTCGCGCCAGCGTTGTGTCCGCTCCGCCAATGAGGCACGCCCGCTGGCGGTGAGTTGGTAGAACTTGGCGCGCCGACCGAGCTCCGAGGTCCCCCACTCGGCTTCGACCAGACCCTTCTTCTCGAGCCTGTAGAGAGCCGGATAGAGCGAACCCTCTTCGAGGGCTAGAGCGTCGTTGGTGGTGCTTTCGAGCCAACGCGCGATGCCATAGCCATGACGTGGGCCCCAGGTCAGGGTCTTGAGAATGAGTGTGTCGACGGTTCCGCGCAGCAGGTCGTTGGCCGGATGCTGCTTTGAAGAATGCTGTGGCACGCCGCGGCTCCTTCTCCACCCGCCCGGGTCCGGGCCTCGGCGGGCTCTCTGGTTCTCTGGTCTGTTCTCTGTTCTGGTACCTGGCTTGTCTAGGTAAGGCTAGATCGCATTACCCAGCTTGTCAAGGTATCGGTCCCGTTGCCCTCCGGCCCCTCAAAGCCAGCGGCGGACACCCTGGCAATAGCTCCGGTAGCGATCCTGGAACTTCCGCTCGAGGTAGCGCTCCTCGCGCCGCACCACTCCAGGCTCGAGAAGCAAGAGGAAGATCACCGCCAGGACCAGGAACCAGGCACTGTTCGCCCACAGCCCGAGGCCGCCCAGGAGGGCGAGCATCGCCAGGTAGATCGGGTTGCGCGACCAACGATAGGGCCCCGTCACAACGATCGCCTCGGTGGGCTGCTTGCACGGCACCGTCGCTGCGCCGCGCCGCATCGTGGCGACGGCCCAGACGAACAACGCCACTGCAAGCGCCACCAACAACGGGCCGATCACCAACGGCCACGGCTGCGAGAGGAAAGCGAGCTGCCTCCAGCCCCTCAAGAGCACGCCGAGACCGATCAAGAGCAAGAGCACCACCGGTGGATGAAAAGCGACCTCGGCCCAGTCGGGCGCTGGGTGAGAAACCTGTTCTGGTGCCGGCTGGCGACGGAAGGGGGCAAGCAGAAGAACGGGCAACCGATTCGCATCCGGCTCGCGCAGATCTCTCAGTCCGAGTTGCATGCCTTCGTGCCCGTCACGCGGCTCGGCACGAAAGGTGCCGAAGAAGAGGTCCCAGATCGGAAACACGGCGCCAAAGTTGCTGTCGGTCTCAGGCTGCCAACTCGAGTGGTGAACGCGATGCAGATCAGGCGTCACGATGAGGTAGCGCAGTCGGCGATCGATCCACTGCGGAATCCTGAGGTTCGAATGCGAGAACAGGGTCACCGCAACGTCGAGCAGCTCGTAGACAGCCAGAACCCATGGTGACAGCCCAAAGGCAAACACGATCGGTAGACCAATCGCTGAACTGAGGAAGAACTCGACCGGGTGAAAGCGCACGGTCGAGGAGACATCGAGCTCGGTGTCGAGATGGTGGACACGATGAAAGCGCCACAGGAACGGAATCTTGTGGTTGAGAAAGTGAGTGAAGAACGAGATGAAGCCCCGGACCAAGAGGGTCAAGAGCACCAGTAGCGGGAGCGGCATCGCAACCTGGTGGAAGAGCCCGACCATGCGTTGCTCAGCGATCACCGCGGCACCGATGAAGGAAAGCGGGATGAACCCTAGGGAGACGATATTGATCGCCGTAAGCGCCCAGTTGGTTGGCCAGCGTCGCAGACGGTCGAGCCGAAGGCGCCGCGGTAGGAGTCGCTCGGCGATCACCAAGAGCACCAGGGTGCCGAAGAAGAGCGGCACCTGAAGCTGTCCGCCGTTGTCGAGAATCCAATCTTCAAAAGCCACAGTGGCCTCCTTTCTGCCATCGTTCATATGACAATACGAATTGTCATGATGACAAGTTACAGTGTCATTGACAGAAAGTTCAGAAAGTTGCGAGACTGCCCCCGTGAGCCCCGCCCTGCAAGAGACGATCGACGAGGTCCGCCTGCTCTTCCATGCCCTGGTGCGGGCCGGCGAGAGCCTGCACGCGGGAGAGAGCGTCACCATGGGCATGCGCGCGGTGCTCGAGTACCTGCTCGAGAACGGAGCCACGACGGTCCCAGCGATGGCTCGCGCGCGGGGGGTGACTCGGCAGCACATCCAGAGCCTGGTCAACGCTCTGCGGACGCTCGGCTATGTCGAACAAACCAGGAACCCCGAGCACCAGCGCTCCCACCTGATCAGCCTCACCGCCAGCGGCCTCGGAACCATCGAGCGGATGCGCCGGCGTGAGGGCGAAGCCCTGGCTGGCGTCCGAAAGAAACTCAAGCGAGAAGAACTTCGCCAGGCCGCACAGACTCTGCGCACCCTGCGCTCCACCATTCCGTCTTCTGCGGCCCGGGAATGAGGTGAGCTGCTACCCTCGTCTGGTTGTTTCTCAGAAACCGTTAGACGATTCGCGCTGGTCGCCGTCCGGGCGCGCGGGAGGGTTCCCATGAAGACTTCTGCTCCACCGCTCCAATGCTTGTTCCAACGTTGCGCCGCCATCGCCCTCGGCCTTCTGGCAGCGATCCTGGTGATCGGTTGCAGCGACTCGAGTGAACCAAGCGATGAAGCGGAGTCGAACGCCGGCACCGCCACCGGTGAGATCGCAGTGAATGCAGACCGCGAGGCCTACTTCGGCGATCTTCACGTGCATACACGCTTCTCTTTCGACGCCTATCTCTTTGGCACGCGTCGCAACCCCGACGATGCCTACGTTTTTGCCAAAGGTGGCGCCATCGAGCATGCCTCGGGTTTCGAGATGAAGATGAAGAAGCCGCTCGACTTCCAGGCGGTGACCGATCACGCCTTCTATCTCGGCATGATGCCGGCGATCGGCGAGGTCGGTGGCGCGTTTTCTGACCATCGCCTCGCCGAGGTGGTCCGCGCAGCGACCACACCGGAGGGTTCGAACGCGGCGTTTGCCGCCGCGCTAGTCAACGTGCGCCGCGCCGCGCAAGGCGAAGACGTCGAGGACGATCTCGACAATCGTGAGATCGCACGTGAAGCCTGGGCAAAGATCATCGAGTCAGCCGAGCGCCACAACGATCCCGGCACCTTCACCACCTTTATCGGCTACGAGTACACCAGCTCCGGTCCGGCCTTCGAGAACCTCCATCGCAATGTCATCTTCAAGGGCAGCGAAGCACCGGCACAGCCTTTCAGTCGTCTCGATTCGACCAACCCCGAGGATCTGTGGGCATGGATGGACGAGAATCGCGAGAAGGGCATGGATTCGGTCGCCTTCCCGCACAACATGAATGGCTCCGATGGCTGGATGTTCCAGACCACCAACTGGGCCGGCGAAGCGATCGACGGCGACTACGCCGACCTGCGCATGCGCAACGAGCCGGTGGTCGAGAACACCCAGGTCAAGGGGACCTCCGACACCCATCCCCTCTTGTCGCCCAACGACGAATGGGCAAACTACGAGATCATGCCGCTGCGCGTCGCTTCGACCCTCGAGAGCCGACCGCCTGGTAGTTACGTCCGCGACGCCTACCTGCGCGGCCTGGTGATGCAGGAAACCGGTGGCTTCAACCCCTACAAGTTCGGCGTCATCGGTTCCTCAGACACCCATAACGCCGCCGGTTCCTTTGAGGAAGACAACTATTGGAGCAAGACCGGCATTCGCGATATCGAGCCCCAGCAGCGTGGCTCGGTGCCACTCGATGAGCCTGGGCCGGACGGCGAGCCCTATGCCAACGGTGCGTCGAAGTACTGGGGAGCCTCGGGACTTGCGGGAGTGTGGGCGGAGTCCAACACCCGCGAGTCGATCTTCCAGGCTTTCCGTCGCAAGGAGACCTTCAGCACCAGCGGGCCGCACATCAAAGTGCGCTTCTTCGGCGGCTGGGGTATCGATCCAGCACTCATCAGCGACACAGACAACATTTCGAAGCTCTACCAGGACGCCGTGCCGATGGGCGGCGACCTGTTCGCCAACGACAGCGCCGCACCGTCGTTCTTCGTCTGGGCCATGCGCGACCCCGACGCCGGCACCTTGCAACGCCTGCAAGTGATCAAGGGCTGGGTCGAGAACGGCAAGGTTTCCGAGAAGGTGTTCGACATCGCCTGCTCGGACGGCTCGACCATCGACGCGACCACCCACCGTTGCTCAGACAACGGCGCCACGGTCGATCTCGCGACCTGCGAGCCAACCCCTGGCAAGGGGGCCACCGAGCTCGTCACCGTGTGGACCGACCCCGAGTTCGACCCTTCGCTACACGCCTTCTACTACACCCGGGTGCTCGAGAACCCGGTCTGTCGCTGGTCGACCTGGGATGCCCTTCGCGCCGGCGTGGCACCGCGCCCCGACATGCAGGCCACCATTCAGGACCGCGCCTGGTCGTCACCCATCTGGTACACGCCGTAGCCTCCTGGGCTCTCTCCTGTGAGCACCGATCTGCAGTTCCTCACCAAAGAGCAGCACGACGCCTTCTCTCGCGACGGGTTCCTGGTTCTCCCTGACTTTGTCGATGCATCGGCCGTCGCCGCCGTCATGGCGCGCGCCAACCAGCTCGTCAGGGCATTCGATCCAAGAGAAGTGGTTTCGATCTTCTCCACCAGGGCAGAGTCGCGCACCGCCGACGCCTACTTCCTCGACTCGGCCGACAAGATCAGCTTCTTCTTCGAAGAGGAGGCCTTCGACGCCGATGGCACCCTTCAGCAGGCCAAGGAACTGTCGATCAACAAGATCGGCCACGCCCTCCACGACCTCGACCCGGTCTTCCAGGAGTTCTCTCACACCAGAGATCTAGCGGCCGTCGCCTCAGACATCGGCATGGAAGATCCTCTGCTCTTACAGTCGATGTACATCTTCAAGCAGCCAAAGATCGGCGGCGAAGTCAACGTCCACAGTGACGCCACCTTCCTCTACACCGACCCGATTTCGGTCGTCGGGTTCTGGTTCGCGATCGAAGACGCCACCACCGAGAACGGCTGCCTCTGGGCCTTGCCGGGTGGCCACTCGATCCCGATCAAGGAACGCTTTCGGCGACTGCCTTCCGGCGAGACCGACTTCGAGGTCTTCGACGAGACGCCCTTCCCCGAGGAAGGCATGGTTCCCCTCGAGGCACCGGCGGGGACGCTGGTTCTCCTGCATGGTCTGTTGCCCCACTACAGCGCTCCCAACCGTTCCGAGCGATCGCGCCACGCCTACGCGATTCATGCCGTAGAGCGCGCCGCGCACTACCCGAGCGACAACTGGCTGCAGCGCCCGGCAGACTTTCCCTTCGGCGGGTTCGCCACCACATGACAAGGGCAGCCTCCAGTCTCACCACCTGAGTGGTTGCGTTCGTCCGGTGGCGAAACCATCGGCCGCCACTCTTCGTACTGCTAGTACGGCCGGCCACACGGCCCGCCACTCGCGACCATGACGGGCGCCTCCACGACATCAGAGCCTCAGCCGCTCGCCCGGCGCCTGGCACTGGCGCTCGCCGGGACCAAGGTCGCGGTCCACTCCGCGCTGCTCGGGCGCTATGGCATTCACGGCGACGAGATGTACTTCCTCGACTGCGGGCGCCACCTGGCTGCTGGATATGTCGATCACGGTCCGTTGGTACCCTGGATCGCGCGCCTCGTCGAGGTCACACTCGGCGACAGCGCCGCCTTCTTACGCATTCCCTCGACGCTCGCCGGCGCGCTCACCATCGTGCTCGCAATGCTTTTGGCGGCCCAGCTCGGCGGCAGGCGCTGGGCGCAGGGGATCGCGGGCTTGTGCGTTCTGGTCGCACCGGTCTACCTGCGCGCGCAAAGCCTCCTGAGCCTGCCTGCCTTCGAACCGCTCTACTGGACGGCGGCAAGTCTGCTCGCGCTGTGGGCGCTTTCCCGCGACGCTCGGCTGTGGCTGGCGGTCGGCGCGGTTGCGGGGTTTGGCCTGCTCAACAAGCACACCATGGCCGTGTGGGGAGTTGCCGTTCTCCTGGGCATGTTGCTCTCACCGGCCCGCACGGCACTCCGTCGGCCGTGGCCGTGGCTGGGCGGCGCGATGGCCTTTCTGGTGTTTCTTCCCAACCTTCTCTGGCAGATCTCTAACGGTGCCCCAACCCTGGCGTTCCTTTCTTCGATGCAAAGCGGCGTGTTGGCTGAGATTCCCCGCTCATTGTTCGTTCTCGGGCAGGTGCTCTACCAGCATCCGCTGACGCTGCCGATCTGGCTGACGGGCGTGGTCTTCTTCTTTCGCGGCCCCGGCGAAAGTCGGTTTCTTGGCTGGCTATGTGGCCTGAGCTTTCTCATTTTCTTCGTGCTGCACTCCAAGCCGTACTACCTGGCCCCGGTTTATCCGCTCCTCTACGCCGGCGGCGCGATCGCCATCGAACGCTGGCTCGACCGGTCGCCTACCAGACTCAGGTCTGTGCGTTGGCTTCGCTGGCTGGTTCCTGGAGCCCTCGCCGCCGGAGGAGTTCTCACCGGCCTCTTTGCACTACCGGTGCTGCCGCTTGCGCGGGCCGACGCGCTTCTTACGCCGCTTACCCGCCCGGTTCTCGAGGACCCGGCCGATCTGACCAGCGAGTTCCACGAGCAACATGGCTGGCGAGAGCTCGCCGAAGGCGTCGACGACTTCGTCGGCGCCCTCTCCTCCGATCTTCAGTCCGAAGTGGTCATCCTGGCCTGGGGCTATGTCGAAGCTGGCGCCGTGGCACGCTTCTCACGAACCGCGCAGACGAGGCCTGTCTTGAGCGGTCACCTCACCTGGTGGCTGTGGGGACCGGGTGACGCAAGCGATCGAGCCATTGTCGCGGTCGGCTTTGATCCCGAAGACCTCGGTGAATGGTGCCCCAAGCCGCAAAAACTCATGCGCCTCGGAGCCGAAGCCGCCGGAGAACCTGGAGGCGACCAGAGCTCGCGGCAAGGGTCGCGACACCTGGCGCCACGCTGGCAGCGCGATCTTCCGATCGCGCTGTGTGAAGGCCGGGGCGAGCCGATCGAGCGCATATGGCCCGAGCTTCAACGCTACGAGCATCGACCTCGCGCCCAGCTCATCCGCTGATCACCCACCCGCCTGGTACTCCACCTGCGGTAGCGTGATCGCCTCTCGCAACGTTCATTCATTCCTCGGAGGCGCTCGCTTTGACTATGCCTGCTCTCTCACTCGCCGCGATTCCCAAGCGTCGGCGAGCAATTCTCGACCTGGCGCCGGAAGTCGAGCGCCGTGGCTGGAACGGCATCTGGTGCCCGAGCCTGGGCGACAACATGTCGTTGGCGCTGGCTCTCGCGATGGCGACCGAGCGGATCGAGATTGCGACTTCGATCGCGCCGATCTACCTTCGCCATCCATCAGACTGGGCACAGGCGGCGGCGTTTTTACACGAGATCTCAGAAGGTCGCTTCCGGTTTGGAGTCGGGGTGAGCCACGGCCCGGTCCACGACCGGCTCCAGATCACACCTGGGAAACCGCTTTCGGACATGCGACGTTTCGTTGGTGCGCTGCGCGAGGTCCCGCGTATCGGTGAGCTGCCACCCGTCATTCTCGCCACGCTGCGCGACAAGATGCTGGGGCTTTCAGCCGAGATCGCGGAAGGCGCCGTGTTTGCCAACGGTGCCCTTTCTCACATGCCGCACTCGCTTGCGGTGCTCGACGACAAGGGTCGCGGCAGCGACTTCGTCGTCGCAAACATGCTGCCAACCGTCATCTCGAATGACTCACAAGCCGCAGCGGCACGCAACCGCAGAACCCTTGCCGGCTACGTCGCGCTCCCCAACTACCGCAACTACTGGCGTGCAGCCGGCTTCGAGGAAGAAATGGACCAGGCCGAGAAGGCCCTCGCGGCTGGCGACCAGGACGCCTTGCAGGCGGCGATGTCGGACCGCTGGCTGCGGAACGTCACGCTCTACGGTTCGGTCGAACAGGTGAGAGACGGGGTCGCCGCCTGGTACGAAGCCGGGGTGACACCGATCCTCGTGCCGTCGTCAGCGAGCGGCAACCAGCTACAGGCCATCCAGGAAGTCTTTGACGCCTTCGCCTGACTTACTCCGGCCGGTCCCAGAGGTCACGAGCCGACGGGGCCGATCTCTTCTGTGGCCCATTCGCGCAGGCCGTTGTAGTCCGCCTTGCCGTTGGCGGCCCGGCCGACGGGTCGAAAAAGAATGCGGCGCGGCGCCTTGTAGGGTGCAAGCTCGCTTCTCACCCACGCGGCGATGCGCTCGGCAGCTTCGGGCGGAGGTGCCGCTTCGGGTTCAACGTCGGCCTCGACGACCGCGGTGACCATCTGGCCGAAGCGCGGATGCGGCACACCGACGCAGACCGCATCGCGGACCAGTTCGTGACGCTTGAGCACCTCCTCGACCTCTTCGGGAAAGACCTTCTCGCCGCCAGTGTTGATGCACACCGAACCACGGCCAAGGAGCTGAATCGAGCCGTCCGCCTCGATCGTCGCCCAGTCTCCCGGTATGGAGTAGCGCACGCCGTCGTACGTCGGAAAGGTGGCGGCGGTCTTTTCAGGATCCTTGTAGTAGCCGACCGGCAGGTAGCCGAAAATCGCCACCCGGCCGCGTTCACCGCTCCCCGGCCGCACGCGGCGACCGTCTTCGGTGAGCACACAGGCACGGTCGCCGAGAGTGAACGAAGCGGTTCCGGCGGCGGCCTCGCCAGTCGACTCCGACTTGCCCATTCCAATCGCCTCCGACGATCCGAGGCCGTCGGCAAGTACGACCTCCGGGTGATGCCGCAACATGCCGCGCTTGACTTCCTCGCTCCACATGACGCCTGACGACACGACACTCAAGAGACTGGTGATGTCCCAGCGCCCGGGTTCGGCGTCGAGGGCCTCGACCATCGGGCGGCCAAAGGCGTCACCAACGATCGCCATCGCCTGCACCTTTTCCTGCTCAATCACATCGAGCACGAACTCGGGGCGATAGCTGCGCTCACCCAGGGTCACCACAGAACCGCCGCCGAGTAGAGCACCCAGGGCGGTCAGAAAGCCCGTGCCGTGCATCAGCGGACAGGCCGGTAGTTGAACGGGACGGGTGAGCTTCGCTTCGTACTGATTCTCGAGACCAACCAGTCCGCCGGTGAGATCGAAAGGCTCGAGGCGACCGGCGTTCATGATCCGCCAGAGATCGTCGTGGCGCCACATGACGCCCTTTGGCATGCCGGTGGTGCCGCCGGTGTAGAGAATCCACAGGTCATCGCCGTCGCGTTTCCAGGGCGGAGAAAACGCATCGACACCGCCTCCGACAACGTCTTCGTAGGGCACCGCCCACTCCGGACACGGCGAACCATCGTCGTCGACCTGAATCCAGACAGACACGCCGGGAACCTTTCGGCGAACGAGAGCGGCGCGTTTTGCCAACGAGCTGTGGAAGATCACCGCCTCCGCGTCGGCGTTGTCCCACAGGTAGACCAGCTCGGACTCGACATAGCGATAGTTGGTGTTGACCGGGACCAGCGATGCCTTGAAACAACCGAAGACCGACTCCATGTACTCGGGGCCGTTCCACAGGTACTGCGCCACCTTGCCTTGCCGAGTGCAGCCACGTTCGACCAGATAGCGCGCCAGGGCGTTGGCGCGCTTGTCCATGGCGCGATAGTCGAAGCGTCGCACAGCATGTCCGCCAGAAGTCTGGTCGTCAGGCGGAACGCGGCGAACGTAGGCCTGCGCTGGCGCGGTGGGATCATCTCGCACCAGAGCCTCGAAGAGATCGGCGAGATTCCACTCGGTACTGCCGACGACGATGTCCTCGGGGGACTCTGGGTTCTCTGACATGGCTCAGCGGCGCTCTCAACAACGTTCTGTTTTGATACAGCCTACCGCGATGTTCTCACCCCGCCCGGCTACGGCTCGACGAGGATCTTGGCGTGCCGTTCGGCTGACTCGAGTTCCCTGAAGGCGTCTCGAACCCCATCGAGACCGACGGTGCCGGTAATCAGCTCGCGCGCTCCGATCCGGCCGGCGGCGAGGTCCTCGAGAGTCACTTTGAACTCGGCGGGGGTGCTGCCGAGTGTGAACTGCAGCGACAGCTCCTTGTTGATGCCATAGAGCGGCCTGAAGTGATCGGTCTGCATGCACACACCGACCACGACGATCCGTGCCGAGCGCGGCGCCTGGCGCATCAGCGAGTCGATCATGCCCGGTGTTCCCACGCATTCGAAGATCACCGCCGGTCGAAGCGCCGGCCCCGCGGGCATGAAGCTGAGCTCTGGCGGTGGGATGTGCGGCGGGACGCTCGCGGGATCGATCGACGCGGCCGCGGCCCAGGGTTCGATCGGGTCGCCCGCTGCCGGATCGACAACCACGTCTGCCCCCAGGAGAGCGGCGAGTTCCCGGCGACGTGGCGAAAAGTCCGCGGCGACGATTGGCTCGGCACCCGCCAGTCGCAGAGCGGCGATTACCGCCAGGCCTACCGGACCGCAACCGACCACCAACGGTGTGTCACCGGGCTGAAGACGTGCCAGAGCAACGGCATGACGACCGACGGCCAGCGGTTCGGTCAACGCCGCGTACTCGGTCGCCAGCCCGTTCGGCACCTCGACCAGAGTCTCTTCGCGCAGCACCATGTACTCACCGAAACCACCCGGCAGATCGTTGTGGTACCCGACGGTGGCCGCCTGGCCGTGACGCAGGCCGAGAGGAATGCCACACACCCGCGTTCCCGGCGAGAGCACTCTCTGACACCCCGGTCCGAAGTCGACGACCTCGGCGCAATACTCGTGCCCCATCACCACGTCGCGATCGAGGTCCATCCCGAACTCGGTCTCGCCGGCGGCCAACGACGCCTCCATCATTTCGCGACCATGAACGCGCGCATGCAGGTCTGAGCCGCAGATTCCACAGGCGAGGGTACGCACGACCACCTCGGCGTGCTCGGGCACCGGGTCTGGCACAAGGTCGACGACGATCTCGCCGGCGCGCAAGACGGCAGCCTTCATCTGTAGCGATCCTCTCCGCGCATCAACGGCCGGCCTCGGCCGCGCCGAAGGTCGGCGACGGAACCTCGGCCTTCTCAACCGACGCCTCAACGACCGGCACCTGCTCGCGGGCGAGCGTCGGCATGACCTTCTTGCGCGCCAACGCAGCCTCGATGTAGGGCGCCAGTTCGGCCTCCTTCTTGGTAGCTCTCGCGGCCTCGCGCTCACGAAACTCGGGCATCACGTCGGAAGCGAACAGTTCCAACGACGAGCAGATGTGCTCGTGACGGTTGCGCCCCGCCTGTTGCAGACAGATCACCTGATCGACGCCCGCCTCTTCGAAGCCGCGCAGGTGGCGCCGCATGTCGGCTGGGGTTCCGATGGACGCTCGGTAGTCCTCTCCTAGAGCCTCTGCGGCCCGCACCAGTTCTTCGCTGCGGTCGCCGCGCTGGGCGATGAACTCGCCCCAGAGATCGGTGTGCCCTGGAATGGTGTCGCTGGCCACCAAAGCGTTGAGGGCAAAGCTGAAGAACTCGAAGCCCTCGGACCCACGCCGGATCGCCTCGGCGCGGTCTGGATGGAGCGAAAAACTCGACACCATCGCCACGTTGGCATTGACGCGATGGCCGATCGGGCGGCACTGCTCGCTCTTGATGATGTCGTAGTAGATGCCCATCCAGGACATCGCCTCCTCGGGATCGAGAAACGAGAACGCCAGGGCACCGACGCCGAGACTCGCCGCGACCTTGATCGTGTCGCGGTTCGTACACGCCATCCACATCGGTGGGTGCGGTTTCTGCAATGGCTTCGGCAGGACGTTGCGACACGGCATCGAGAAGGCCTCGCCGTCGTAGCCTGGGTAAGGCTCCATCACCATCATGTTGGCGATCTGCTCGGCAGATTCGATCGCCAGGGCACGCTTCCGCTTGGTAGGAATGCCAAAACCACCGAGCTCGAGGCGGGTGGCTCCCTCCCCGATCCCGAAGTCCACCCGCCCGTTCGACACCAGATCGAGAGTTGCAATGCCCTCGGCGGTACGGGCTGGATGGTTGTAGTGCGGGATCACCTGGCGAATGCCATGACCGAGTCGAATGTTCTCAGTGCGTGCCGCAGCTGCCGCCAACAGCACCTCGGGGCTCGAACAGTGCGAGTACTCGTCGAGAAAGTGGTGCTCGACCGCCCAGGCGTAGTCGAAACCCAGGCGGTCGGCGAGCTCGACCTGCTCGAGGGCCTCCTGGAAGAGGCGGTGTTCGTCGCCCTCGTTCCATGGTCTGGGGAGTTGCTGCTCGTAGAAGATGCCGAACTTCATCAGTTGATCCTCGAGAGAGATGGGGAGCGTAGTCGCTGGGAAACAAAGGAAAGCAGGCCGGACCCGCCGCCTCGACCACTGTACCGGCGCGACCCTACGCAATGCCTTCGGTGACTCGCGACGGGCCGCGGCCGGCGCCGTTGACCTGGGCCTGCCTGGTTGAGTCCTCGGACCAGCGTATCGCCCGCAGGGGCCCTGTGTTCTGCAGTGTTCCAGCGCTGGGGCTGTACTCTGCGGGCGCACACCCCTTGGACCTCGAACCGACCTCAACGACCCGAGAGACTTCTGATGACCGAACTTCCTGCGCGCCAACTCCAACTGCAGTCGACGATCACCAAGGGCGGCGAGCTCCGCCTCGAGCTCGTCGAGGTTCCCACTCCCGAGCTCCGCGACCAGGACGTTCTGGTGCGGGTCGAGGCGAGCCCCATCAACCCCTCGGACCTCGGGCTCCTCTTCGGGGTTGCCGACATGTCGACCGCCCGCGCTACCGGCACCGATCAAAAACCTGAGATCACTGCCGACGTGCCGGAGAAGGTTCTCGGCGCGATGGCGGGCCGCCTTGACCAGGCGATGCCGGTGGGCAACGAAGGCTGCGGCGTGGTCGTGGCTACCGGCTCGGATGAAGCGGCCCAGGCGCTCCTCGGCAAGACCGTGGCAATCCTCGGCGGCGCCATGTACTCCCAGTACCGCGCCACCCCCGCCGCCGGTTGCCTGGTTCTTCCCGATGGAACCGACCCTGCGGCCGGTGCGTCGTGCTTCGTCAATCCGCTGACCGCCCTCGGCATGGTCGAAACGATGCAACGTGAAGGGCACAGCGCGCTGGTGCACACTGCCGCAGCGTCGAACCTCGGCCAGATGCTCCAGAAAATCTGTCTCGCCGATGGAATCGACCTGGTCAATATCGTCCGTCGCGAAGAACAAGCGCAGGTCTTGCGCGATCTCGGAGCGAAGCACGTCTGCGACTCGAGTGCCGAGACCTTTCGCTCCGACCTCGCCCGCGCGCTCGCTCAGTCGGGCGCCACCCTCGCCTTCGACGCCATCGGCGGCGGGCGCCTGGCCTCGGACATTCTGGCGGCGATGGAGGTCGCCGCGAGTCAGAACGCCGACACCTACAGCCGCTATGGATCGACCGTTCACAAGCAGGTCTACATCTACGGCGGCCTCGACCGCGGGCCAACGGAACTCCGCCGTGCCTACGGCATGGCCTGGGGCATCGGGGGCTGGCTGCTGCCGATCTTCCTCGACCGCGTCGGTCCCGAAGTCGGTGCGCGCATGCGGCAGCGGGTTGCCAACGAACTCCACACCACCTTCGCGAGCTCCTACGCACGCGAGATCTCACTCTTCGAGGCACTCGATCTCGACAACATCGCGATCTACGGCAAGCAGGCCACCGGCGAGAAGTTCCTGGTGCGTCCCAACAAGGGACTCTGAAGTGGAACGGCTGAGCAACTACCAGACCCTCCAGTTCGAACGCTCTGACCGCGTCCTCACCATGACGCTTCAAGGTGCCCCACCGGTGAACGGCGTCACCGAACGCATGCACGAAGAGCTCGCGACGGTGTTCTTCGACCTGCAGCGTGACGAGGGAAGCGATCTGATCGTCATGACTGGCCAGGGGCGTGCCTTCTGTGCCGGCGCTGATATGGCGTTCTTCGAGCGCATGATCGACGACCCGAAGATCCTGCGCGACATGCTGCCCGACGCCAAGCGCATCATTCATGGCCTGATCGACCTCGAGAAACCCATCATCTGCCGCATGAACGGCGCCGCCGCAGGGTTGGGAGCCAGCCTTGCTCTCCTCTCTGACATCATCGTTGCCGACGAGACGTCGAAGATCGGTGATCCGCATGTCAAGGTCGGCCTGGTCGCCGGCGACGGCGGCGCAATCATCTGGCCACAGCTCGTCGGCATGGCAAAGGCAAAGGAGCTCCTCCTGACCGGCGACATGATCACCGCCGGCGAGGCCGCCGACCTCGGGCTGATCAACTACGCCGTCCCGGCACCGGAGCTCGACACCAAGGTCGAGGCTCTGGCGGCAAAGGTCCTCAGTAACCCCCGCTGGGCGGTGCGTTGGACCAAAACGGCGATGAACATCACCCTCCGCGACCTCGCCAACAAGATCAACGATGCGGCGATGGCCTACGAGCTGGTGAGCAACCTCACCGAAGACCGCAAAGAGGCGGTGCGCGCCTTCATCGAGAAGCGCGGGGCCCGGCTGACCGGCGAGTAGCGGGCCCACACCCTGCGGGCGAGCCTTCCACGCATCGCAACAGGTGCATACTCCGCGGTGGCGACCCCGGAAACGTATGATTGAGGGGCCGGCTCGCGCAGTCGGTCCTGCCCGTTTCCGCATCCCCGCGGCCCCACCCCCTCCTCAGCCTGACTCCCAGAAGGGCCTTAGCCTCCTTGATTGTCTGCCAGGGACTCACCAAGACCTATCGCAACGGCCACCGCGCCCTGGCGCCCCTCGACCTGACCGTCGACCAGGGTGTCGTGGGTCTCTTGGGGCCCAACGGGGCCGGGAAGACGACTCTCCTTTCGATGCTGGTCCTGGCACTCGAACCGAGCGCCGGGACCCGGGAGTGGTTCGGCCTCGACGACCGGCCGGCGCACCACGCAACCATTCGACCCTGGATCGGCTTTCTGCCTCAGGAGATGGACCTGGTAGCCGGCCTGACCGGTCGCGAGGTCCTCTACTTCGCTGCCCGGCTGCGCCAGGTCGACTTGACGCGCCACCAACTCGACCGGCGCATCACCGGGCTGCTGGCGGCGGTCGGGCTCGAACAAGACGGTAACCGTCGGGCCGATCACTACTCGGGCGGCATGCAACGACGACTCGGAACGGCCATGGCCCTCGTGCACCGGCCGCGCTTCCTGGTCGTCGACGAACCCACCGCCGGCCTCGATCCTGAAGAACGGTTGCGCTTTCGCGCCCTGGTGACCGAGCTCGGAGACCGCATTCCAGTGCTCCTCTCGACACACATCGTCGAAGACATCGAGGCCACCTGTCCACGGCTGGTGATCCTCGAAGAAGGTCAGGCCATCTTCGACGATGGGCCGGGGGTGCTCTTCGAGGCAACGGCCGGCAAAGTCTGGCGCCTGCCACCCGACGCTGCCGACCGGCAAACCGACGCACCGGTCATCGGCCGTGCCAGTGACGGCGAACGGCCGTGCGACGTAGTGTGGAGCGCCGGACCGCCCGCCGGCTTCGCCGGCGACGAAGTGACATTGCTCGAGCCGAGCCTCGAACAGGCCTATGCGGCCTGGCTCGCCGCCAGCAACGCCCGGAAGGTGGCGGCATGAACAGCCATCGCTCCAGCCCTTCAATGCTGTGGCCCCTCTTGCGGCTCGAGTGGCTCCTGCAGCTCCGTTCGCTGCGCTTTCGCTTTGCGGTCGCGCTCTCTCTCGCCCTGGCGGCTTTCCCGCCGCTCCTCCTCCACCTGAACCTGGCAGAGCAGCGCTGGCAGTTCGGACCGACGAGCTTTCTCACCGAGACCCAGGCGCTTCTGCCACTGCTTTCGGTTCTGTTGACCGTCGCAATCGTCGGCAACACCGCCCGCCGCCCCGGCATGACGCAACTCTTGATCTCTTCGCCGATTTCAGTCGCGGGCTACTCGCTGACCAGGCTGTTGGCGCAAATCGCCACCGTCCTGCCGCTCACGTTGCTGGCTCTTCTCCCGGCGCTCGGCCTGGGCATTTGGCATTTCGGTACCGGCGACCTACCGCTGCGCACGGCTCTCTTGCTGTGGCTCTTGGAGATCGCACCACGTGTTCTGATCGTTGCGTCTGCCTGGCTGGGCCTGGTTCTCCTGGTGCAGAGTGAGGTGGCGGCCTTCTTCCTCGCCTGGCTCGGTGGGCTGACGGGCGAGGCGCTCCTCGACCGGCTGACCTTCCCGCTCGGCGTTCGCCTCAGCGAGTCAACGAGCTGGATCGGCATTCAGGAGTTCGGCCAGTGGGTGACAGTCCACTTCTTCATGAACGACAACGAGCGGGCATGGCTCACGTTGCCGGCCACCGAGGCCCCGATCGTGCTCGACGCGGCCACCGCCGAGAGCCTGCTGCCCCTCCTCTTGCCACTCGCGGGGGCGCTCTTGGCTCTCTTGATCGGCATGAGCCGCATGGGTCGAACGACGCCCGACACGGGAGTGCGCCCGATTCCGCCGGATCATCCATTGCGCACCTTTCTTCAGCGGGCGCGCGACGTCCGCGACGCGATGCGCGCCGACGCCGGGCAGACGACCCGCGATCGCGCCCTTCGTTGGTCCGCTGCGGCCCTGGCCATCGTGATCGTCTCGATCGCGGTCCTGCGCGCCCGCGCGGTGGTCGATGCCGCAAACCGTCGCTACAACGCCATGGTTGCACCCGCGATCACCGCGACCGACTCCGCGGCTCGCATCGAGAGGTGGTCCGTCGTCGGCAGCCTTGGACCCCGCGGCCAGCTTTCTACGACGACCACCGGCGTCGTCACCAACACCGGCAATCGAGCTCTCTTAGCCCTGGGGTTCGAGCTCACCGACGGCGTCCGGGTCGACGCGGTCACGGCGACGGTCGCCGGCCAGACGCGCACAATCACCAAAGAGCGCCAGTTCGACCGCTTGGGTCTGCTCCTCGAACCCGCCCTCGATCCCGGCGCTACGCTCGAGCTCGAGGTCAAGACTTCGGGCCGGCCGCGCCATCTTGTCCTTCCGATTCGTGGATCTCTGGCGATCCGTTGGAAGCGCCATCTCGAGGCACGCTTTCCCCGCCATCTCGTCGCCGCCGGGAGCGCTCGTTTTGGCTCGGGGATGAGTCCCGAAAGAACCGAACTCGGTCTTTCCGACCTGTCTCCACAGCCTCGCTTCACGACCTGGGAACTCACCCCTCCACCCGAGTTTCCCGGCGGACCCGGCCGGACCGTTCCGCCAGAGGAGGGACCGAGAGAGGTCGATCTGCGCTTCGATCTCGAGGTGCCAGACACCTGGACGCTCGTCGACTCGTGCGGGCAGGTGGCAAACGCCGGCCGGCTCCGATCGAGCTGCCGACAGCAGCCTGCGACCTGGCAGCTGGTGGGTGGCCGCGACTATGAACTCCACTCCTCCGCGGACGGGCAAGTCAAAGCGGCGCTCCTCGCTCCGCATGCGGAAGGTGCAGGTACTGTCTTGTCTGCCATGTCGCGGGTGGCTGAACTGTCGCGCGAAGGAAGAGGTGGCTTCGCTCCGATCGAGCGCATCACCCTCTGGGAGTACACGCCTCCCTTCGGCGCGCATCCCCAAACGGCACTAGCCGGCTTCCTCAGAAACCGTGACGACAAGCCGATCATCAAGGGTCGACTGGTGTGGTTGCCCGAAGCATCGATCCTTCGTCCAGAGCCAATTGCCGCCGAAGCGCTCGCCGCGGCGATCCTCATACAGGACGTCGAACTGCCCGAAGCCGCCACCGAAGCGGACGGCCGGGCACTGCGGGCTCTGCTTCGCACCTGGGTCCTCGAGCGCCTGGGCGTCGAACGGGAGAGTGCGGTGGTGTTCGCCAGCGGCTGGCAGTCCTGGAGCCTCTATCAACCGATGCTCGGAGCTGACCCCTACGACGGCCACTACTGGGGGCAACGCGTCCCAGCGCTTCTGGTTGACCTCAAGCACCGGGTCGGCGGCGCTGCACTCGACCGGGCCTTTAGGACCACTCTCCTCGAGCCGGAAGCCGCCGCTGCACTCCCGGGCCCGGTGAGCGTACGCGGTTTGATCGAAGCGATCGCGCGCGAGTCGGGCAAAGACCTGTCGCAGTACTACGCCGACTACATCGCCCGCGGGCACCTGCCGAGACTCATTCTGGCGAACGTCACCTCACGCCCCGAACGCGGTGTCTGGCGGGTCGAAGGCCAGCTGCGCAACGAGGGCCGTGGGCAGTCCGAGTGCCCCATCGTCGTGCAGACAGTGGCTGGCCCTGCGAGCATCAGAGTCACCGTCGACGGGTCCAGCCAGACGTCCTTCGAACTCGAGACCGATGGGCGCCCGCACACCGTCGTCGTGGACCCTGAAGAAACCTGTCTGCGTTTTCGCGCCTGGCGGCAACGTCGTCAGGAACGAGCTGACCTGGTCGGCGGAGATGAGGGCACATGAGTCGGCAAGCCCGGAGCTCTCTCGGCAGCGTGCCGACGAGAGTGCAGGCCGTTCTCTGGCGCGCCTGGTACGACGTCGACCTCCTCCTCGGCCGACGCATCTGGCTGCTGCTCCTGGTCGACGGCATGCTGATCCTCTCCGGAATCCAGACCGCCGTCGACGCCGACGGCGACCAGCAAGCCTGGGTTCTGTACCGCCAGACCGTGCTCATTCCCGCTTTCGTTCTCATGCTGCCCGCCCTTTCGGCGGTGCTTGCCCTCGAACGGCGGGCGGGGTCTTTAGAACTGGCTCTCTCCTCGGTCTCGGTAACGCGCTACGTCGCCCGTCGCGTGTGGCCTCTACCTGTGTTCTTTATCGTGCAGTCGCTTTTGGTGATCCCTTTCCTCCCCCACCCGCGCCGCGCCTGGCTCCTGCTCGTCGCCCTGCACGCGATCGCCGTCATTCTCAGCCTGGTGGCGGTGGTGGTCTTTTGGATCGTACGCATCGAGACTGCGGGAGGCGTGCTGGTCGCGGCGCTGGCGAGCTCGATCGCGCTCTCGACATTCGTCTTCAGGAGCCCGTTTCCACCGCGCACCGTCTTGACATTCGACCGACTGCGACTGCCCCTACTCGAGAACGTCTCGACGCACCTGGTTGAGACTTTGTGGGGAATCGTCGTGCTTCTCGCGACCAGCCTGGTCTTGTTGATCGCTGCACGGTGGCGACTCCGACGACCGCATCGCCTGGCAGGCCATCACTGATCGACGGGCCCTCCCCTGCCCCATGGACTCTTCCTACCCGCTAACACCGAGAACCCGAACATGAACCACCTTCAACGACCGCAACAGCGGGCTGCCCCCATCGGGGCGACCGGACTGGTTTGCGTTCTCTGCCTCACCGCGTGCGTAACGCCCGAGTCCCCACCGGTCGAACCGACAGCGGTCGCCGTGACCTCGGAAGTGGTGGCCAGGAAGCCGTTTCGCGCCGCCATTGACCTACTCGGTGAAGTCGAGGCTCACTCGCTCACACCCATCACCGCACCCATCGCCGGCGAGCTCGAACTGGCCGCGCGCTTTCGCAACGGGTTCGAAACGGGAGCCAGCGTCCGGCGCGGTGAGGTGCTGGCAACCATCTCCAACCTCGACCTACGCCTGGAGGTCGACCGCGCCACACTCGAAGTGTCCACCAAGGACGCCGAACTCGAACGGACCCAAGCTGGCGTTGATGCAGGAGTCGTGCGCGACGTCGATTTGGAGCGGGCGCGAGACGAGGCGAAGATCGCCCACGCGCAGCTCGAGGCTGCGCGAGCACGTCTAGAACGTCGTATCGTGCGCTCGCCGAGAACCGGATGGCTGCGGGTCGCCGAAACGATCCACTCGGCAACTGAAGTCTCGGCCGGGCAGGTCTTGGCAAGCGTCGCGGAAGGTGGACCCCAGCGCATCGTCGCGTGGGCCAGTGCCTCGGACCTGCCGCGTCTTCGCTCGGCGCTCGACGACCCCTCGACCGTTGTCGAGGCTCGGCTTCCAGGCCGAATCGAGCCGATCGCCAGCGGGCGGTTGGTCGAAGTCGCCCGCGACCTCGACCAGCACGGCGCGGCGCGGATCGGCGCAGTAGCCCTCGAGTCCTACCTGCTTCCGCCAGCCGGTCAGGGGCTCGAAGTGCGGGTCCTCATCGGCGAGGCCGAAGACAGCCTCACGGTGCCCGAAGACGCCCTGGTCAAACGCTCGGGCATCTCCTCGGTCTGGGTCCTCGAAACCACGGGCGATCACTTCCGGGCGAACCATCGCATCGTCACCCTCGGCGGCCAGAACGACGGCACCTGGCAGGTCGTCGACGGGCTGGCCGAAGGCGAGCGCATTGCTGTGCGTGGGGTGGAGTTGCTCAGCGACGGTGGACTCGCCATTCGCGACGACCGTCGGCGGACGGCCTCGGGTCGCTGGGTGAGCAGCGACGACTCACCGCCGGAATCCGCGCGCACAGGCCAGGACGAAAGTGAACCCGGCGACCAGGAGCAGGAGACGGCCGACCCTTGACGACCCGCAAGTCAGAGGACAGGGAAAACGATCCGGCGCCCCCCGGACCACCGCTAGAGGGCCCGGTGCGGCGACTGGTGTCGGCCTGCCTCGAGCGCCCGACCGCCGTCACCATCGCCAGCCTTGCGTTGGTGGCACTCGGCGCTCTCTCACTCCTTCGACTGCCGGTCGCCCTCTTGCCGCAGCTCGAACGACCCGCCCTGGTGGTCTTGCTCGAGGACCCGGAAGCCGGCCGGGAGGATCTGCTCCTGCGCGCCGTCGAGCCGCTCGAGCGCCGTTTGATGACGCTCCCGGGAGTCTTGCGCGTCGAAAGTTGGGTCGGCGACGGTACAGCGCGCCTGGTCACTGAAGCCGAGTGGCAAACCGATCCTGACACCTTGCGCATCGACGCAGAGCGCCGCCTCGCCGGAATCGATCTCGGCAACGCACGGCGCACCATCACGATGCGCTCGGGCGACTCCGAACCGGTTCTCTCGATTGTCATCACCGGCGGCCGTTCGGCGATCCACCGCGCACGATTCACCGACCGCACCCTGGTTCCCGAGTTGGCGACCAGCCGTGGCGCCGGCGACCTGCACCGCACGGGCGGTGCCACCCTGCGGCCCGTGGTTCGGCCCCATGCGGCAGCTCTTGCCGCCAACGACCTGTCCGCCCACAGCATCGCACTGCGACTCGAGAGCATCGGAGAAAGCCGGCCGATCGGCCGCATCCGCGAAGGAGGCGAACGCAGAGCGCTCGAGTTCGGAGAGACGGTGCGTACTATCGAAGAACTCGCGCGCGTCCGCGTGTACCGCGAAGGCGAGATGAGCGAGGGGCCCGGTGTCGCTCTCGGAGACCTTGCCCAGGTGGCGCTCGAGTCGGTGCGTGAGGACGGCCTCTATCGCTACCGCGGACGCGACGCGGTCCTGCTCGAGCTCTGGCGAGGCCCCGGCCAGAACGCGGTGCGACTGGCGCGCGACGCCAAACAGAAGGTCGCCTCCCTCAAAAGTGCGGCGAACGCCGAAGGGATCGAGCTGCAGACGATCGACAACGCCGGCGACGAGGTGGAGCAAGCACTGCTGGCGCTCGGCGGAGCGGCGCTCCTCGGCCTGTTCTTCGCCACCGTCATTCTGCGTTTGCTCCTCGGCGCCTGGCTCCCGACCCTGGTTCTCGCGGTCATCATTCCGGCGTCTCTCGCGATTACCTTTGGCCTCTTCCTGCTCACCGGCACGACGCTCGACATCGTGGCGCTCGCTGGCCTGGCGCTGGCGATCGGACTCCTGGTCGACAACTCGATCGTGGTGCTCGAAGCGATCGCGGTGACAAGTCGCCGAGGAAAGCAGGAAGTAGGCGATGAAGCGGACGCTGGTGTCAGTGAGCTGGGAACACAGGCCACGGTACGAACGGTTGTCGCGACCGGCGTCGGAGGAGTTGCGGCGGCATTGGTGGGCAGTTTTCTCACCACCGCTGCGATCTTCATTCCCCTCATCTATCTACGCGGCCTGGCTCGCGCGTTCTTTGGCGTTCAGGCCTTCGCCATCGTCGGAGCGCTCCTGGTCTCGCTCCTCTTGTCGTTGACTCTGCTTCCCGTCATCGTTTCGGTCTTCGGTCGAGGTCGTCGATCGGCTCCTCGCGCCCTCCTTCGATCGGCGGTTGAGAGCGGGCGTCAACCGCTGCGCCCCCTCTTTCTGCGCCTTCTCCGCGCCGCGCTCAGAACACCGCGAACTACCGTGGTCTTCGCCTCGCTCGTCGCCCTTGTGACCGGTGGTCTCGCGTACCTGACCCTACCGCGCGCCTTGATGCCTGGCGGACCGGCCCAGGGTCTCGAGGCCACCCTCACCTTCCCCGGTGACCTCGACGAGGACGCGGTGCTCGAGCGGATGCTCGAACTCGAGGCGAACCTGGTGGGCAACGCCAACCATCCCTGGTCGTTGCGCTGGCGGACCGCTGGCCTCGCCGATCCCGACCCCGACGAACGGGAGAATGGCCTCCTCCGTCTGGTGGGAGAACCGGACAACCGTGAGTTTGACGAGTTCATCGCCCGTACCCGCGAAGCGCTCCTCCGAACGCCTGGCCTCGACTCGAGCCTCAGGCGCCGGGGTAGCGCCCTCGAGCGCGCCTTCGATCGCAGCCTGGCCCGCTTCGAGATCGATGCCAGCGCGCCCACACCGGTCAGCGCTCGCCAGTTGGCCGACCGCGTTCTCGAGGCCGACGCGACCCAAGCGGGAGGAGCCCGGCTCGTCGAGCGTTACCCACCCACACCGCATCGCACGCTCCACCTCCGCCCAGGTGTTCTCGGCAAGGTCGACGCGGTGAGTATCGAGCGCCAGGTGGGAGCGAGCCTCGGCGGCATCGAAGCCGGTCGTCTCGACGGCGACGCCTATCCCGATGCCGACGCCGCCATCCTCCTCGAGGCTACCGAACCAAGAGATCCAGCACGCCTCCCGGTGGTCACCGCAAGCGTGACCCAGGGAGGCGAGCGAGCGGTGCCGCTTGGAGTCCTGGCGGTCTTCGAAGACCGACGCTCACCTGCACCGTGGTTCAGAGTCAACGGCCGGCCGTCGGTGCGCATCGAGCAGGCCTCCGGCGCACCGCTCCATGAGGGAGCGCTCGAGCTCCGGCCGGACGAAACCCTCCGGCCAACCGGAACCGCCTTCGAAACGCGGCGTTCCTTCAGACAGCTCGGCCTCGCTCTGGGACTCGGCCTGGTCCTCATGTGGCTAACCCTCGCGGCGCTTCAGGAGTCGCTCGTTCTGCCCCTCGCGACCCTCTTGACCCTCCCGATCGCAATCGCCGGCGGCCTGACGGCGCTTCTGGTCTCTGGGCAGACCCTCAACGTCGCGTCGATTCTCGGACTGGTGCTGTTGTCTGGGATCGTGGTCAACAACTCCATCGTACTTCTCTTTCGAATGGAGTCGCATTGGCGAGGCGGTGCCAGCGCGCCCGAGGCCGCGCTCCTAGGAGCACGCGAGCGCTACCGCCCCATCCTCATGACCTCGGCCACCACGGTCGCAGCCCTCCTGCCCTTGGCCATCGCCGGTGCCGGAATCGAGGCATCGCTCGCTGTCGGCGTCATCGGTGGGCTGCTCGCCGGCTTCATCGGCTCGCTGATCGTCTCGCCGGCGACCTGGGCACTGCTGCGCCGGGCGAGTCAGTAGCGTGAGGCAAACCAACCGAAAGCCTGCCGGGCAGAATCGGAGCCTTTCGGCGATTCTCATTCTCCTTTCCCTCTGGATCATCGGCGGAGTCGCCGCCACCGAGCTCCAACCGAGCTGGCTGCCAACGGCCGGTGGCGGCGACCTGCGCATCAACCTCACGCTCAGAAACGCCCTGCCCGTCGAAGTGGTCACCGAACGCTTCGTCGTGCCCATCGAGGCGGCGACGCGCGCCGCCGGAGGAATCCAGGAAGCGGTCGGTAGAGTTTCGACACACGGCGCTGATCTCCAGCTGCGCCTGGCGCCCGCACCCGCGACCGGGATCCCGAGGAGCACAACCACCGCTGGCGAGCGCAAACTCGCACGCCTCGAAACCGAGCTTTTGCCTCTGCGCGAAACACTGCCCGAAGGCGCGCGACTCGAGGTTTCAGCCGGCAGTCGCACGCGCAGCTTCGCGCTCGCACTGTGGATCGATGACGACGAGGCGGCCATCACCTCGCACCGCGATCGTTTGCGCGCCCTGCCGGAGGTGCGCCACGTCGATCTAGCGGGCGTTGGAAACACGCGTGTCGAAATCACGCCGCGACCAGAGTCGAATGACCCGGAGTCGAGGCGCGCCATAGAGACAGCCGCTAACCACGTCGCTCGCAGCGTCGACCTCGGGACCTATCGCACAGAGACCGGGCAGGAGATTCCGCTACGCACCGGTAGCCCCGCCTCCAGGAACCAGACCCTGGGTGAGACCGTCATCGCTGCTGGAGGCACGGCCCCGCCCATGCGACTCGACGCGATCGCCGATCTCGCCATCAACCGTCGCGCCGCCGACTTCCGCGTGCGCGCCGACGGAGAGGCCGGACGAGCCCTCCTCATCCATGGCCAAGACGGCGGCACACAGCGCGATGCGGCGGGCGGCCCGCTGGCCCTGCGGCGCGCGCTCGACCGTTACCGCGCCACGCACGACCTGCTGGAGAACAGCCGCATTCTCTTCGACGACGGTGGGCCGCTGCGCGACTTTCTAGGCCGCGGCTTGACGGCCCTTGTTGTCCTCGCACTCGTTCTCCTCGTCGCTGGTTGGTCGTCGCTCGGACCGCGAGCGGGACTCTGGTGGGCTTCCTCGCTCCCCACCGCCATGGCTCTGGTTGCGACCGCAGCCCGACTTTTGGACTTCGAACTGACGATCGTCACCATGCCGACCATCCTCGTGGGACTTCTCGCGGGGCCGCTGGCCCACTCGCTTCTCATGATGGCGAGGTCCGACGAAGGTGGGAGGGGCAGTCGCTGGCTCTGGTTCTTCGCCGCCTCGAGTCTCAGCCTGGTGGCCATCCGTTGGCTCGGAGGACCTCTGGCGCCAATCCTCGAAGGGCCGGCGCGCGTGTTCTGGACAACCACTACGCTGGCCGCGTTGGGCGGTACGGGAACAGGCCTCTTCGCGCGCCGCGCTGCAACGCGGGGTGGGCAGCGGCCCAAGCTGCGACCGACGGCACAGCGCTTCGCCCGCACCATCCTGCGCCTCAACTTGCGCCACGCACCAGCGGTCGTAGCGGTCACCCTTCTACCGGTCTGGTTCGCTGTCGGCTGGCTCTTGCCCACCCTCACGCCGCGGCCAACCAGCCTGGCTCCTCCGAGCGACGACCTGGTGATCGAGGTCATGCCTCCGCATGGGTACACGGTCTCGGAAACGGAACAGTTGGTCGCCAATATCGAAGCCCATCTACAAGCGAAGTTCAAGCAGCGCCCACCTGGTGGGACGCCCGAAAACGACGGTGCAACCTGGTGGTCGTGGCTCGGCGCCTCCCAGGCGCGCATTCTCATCGACCTCCACGAGGACTTGGGGCGGGGCGAGCTGGAACGCCGCGCGCTGCGCCTCGAAAGCGAGCTCGCGGTCCTCCCGGCGATCATAGAAGTCAAGAGTCTGACCGACGGTGCGGCGGCATCGGCCCCGGCCGTGCGTTTCTCGGGCAGCCTGGCGAGCGAGGCCGAGACCGACGACGACGCCTTCAGCTATCGCGTCCTCTTGAGCGCCACCCGCCTCGAGGCGCTGCGCCGCGCCGAGCGCCTCATCACTCGCGGCCTGTCGACACGCGGCATTCCGCCGCGCTCGATTCACACCGCCTGGAGCACTCCCGAAACCATCGTTCGCCTCGAACCGATCACCGCCGGTGGTCTCGGGGCCAGCGAAGCGGCGGCCCTCGATCTGCTCGCCGAACGCAGCCGACCGCCGGTCAGCCGACCGCTGGCGGGTCAACGTGACATCGAGTGGACGCTTCGCCGGCCCGGCACTCCGACTCACGTCGACCCAGAACAGCTACCGCCGCCTGAACTCGAAACACTCCGCCGCCCCGAGGTCACCACCCTCGGGCCAATCGCTCCGCTCGATGCCTTTCGCCTCAGACGGACCCTACGCGAGCCCATGGTTCTGCGCGAGAACGGCCGCTACGTGCTACCTGTCGATATCGCGCTTTCCGGTAGCGAATCAAAGCGCCGAGCGCTGCAAAGAGACACCCACCGCTGGCTGGGACAAAGGGCAGGCTCACTCGGCGTCCACATCGAACGTCCGCGCATGGGGCGCTGGGAGAGGGCACTGGAGCACCAGCGCCTCTTGTCTCTCCTGCTCTTTCTCCCGGTTCTGGCGCTGGTCCTCGCCGGCATCCGGCTCGACTCCTCTACTCTCGCCCTCTTCTCAGGCGCAGCGTTGGCGGTGGCGATCTCGGTTGCGATCCTGGCGTTGCGCGCCGGCAGTGGCCAGGCCTCCGCGATGAGTCTCTTCGCCCTCGCGACGGGGATCTCGCTGTCGTTGCCGATGCTCCTCGAGCACCTGGCGCGCGGCGCCGATGCCTCTCGGGTTCACCAACCGTATGGCTGGCGCGGTGACCTCCGCGTCTCCGGTTTCTCGATTGCCGCGCTGCGACGACTGCTCCAAAACATCGTGCCGTTCGCCTGCGTGGCGATGTTGCCGCTTCTGCTGGCTGTCCTGGCAGGTGCCGGCCTCGAGAGAACTCGCGAACCGTGGGTGGAACCGCTCTACACCGCTGGCTTCGCGGCAACCGCTCTGATGCTGACCGCGTTGGCGCTGACACCGGCGCTCCTGGCTCTTCGTCGCGCCGCGATCTCGAAAGCGAGGACCAGTAGAGGCGCCCGCTCAGAAGAATGGCAGAAACTGACCTCGCCGCCGCCCTGGCGCGAGCCGGCCCTCGGCAAGGCGGGCGACGGCGGCGCTCCGGAGATCGAAGTCCGGCACCTGACCCGGGTGTACCGACCGCCGACAGTCAGACTGCATCGCAAGATCAGCGATGGCCGGCCGCCCGACCCGCGCCAGGCGCGCGAGGGTTTCAGGGCGCTCTATGACCTGAACTTCGAACTCGGTCCCGGCATCGTGGGCCTGCTTGGTCCCAACGGAGCCGGCAAGACGACTCTTCTCCACCTCCTGTGCGGCCTGGCACATCCAGACCGTGGTCGCTTGATGTACCGCGGCGTGACCGTCACACCGCTCAACCTGACCGCCTATCGCCGACGCATCGGCTACCTTCCCCAAACGTTCAACGCACCTGCCCGGGTTTCGGTTGAGCGCTTTCTCGACTATCAGGCGCTCGAACTCGGCATTCACGATCGGAGCGAGCGCCGGCGGATCATCGACGGGTTACTCGAGCGGGTCGAGCTCGAACAGGCGCGCACCACCGAGGTCCGAGAGCTGTCCGGTGGTATGCGAAGGCGTGCTGGCGTAGCGCGAGCACTGATCGGTGACCCTGGTGTTCTGATCGTCGATGAACCGACCACCGGGCTCGACGTCGACTCGCGTCGCAAGTTGCGCCAGACCCTGCTCGAGGTCGCCGACCAGCGCATCGTCTTCTTCTCGACCCACATCGCCAGTGACATTCAAGCCGCCGCGGTTCGCATTCTGGTTCTTGGGGCTGGTCGACTGCTCTTCGACGGTTCGGCTGAAGAGCTCAAGCGACGCGCCGGGAGCCGGGTAGCCGTTGCCACGACTGACGACGTCGCGCTGCGTGCTCTCCTCACCGAATACCGCGTGACAACCCGGGTGCGCACGGCCGACGGAGTGAAAGTGCGCTTCGTGCTCGCACCAGGCCAACCGCTGCCTCCCGGCGCGGTTGCCGAGAAGCCGACTCTCGAGGAGGCCTGCGTCGCCCTCATGGCGGAGCAACTAGACGGTGCGTTAGAGCTCGAGCCCGAGCGCGCCACCTCGGTCTTGTGGCCTTCGGCCAGCTAGCCGACCCCAGGAAAGGCTGAGGAGCATGAGCCGCCCTTGCCGCTTCTCAGCGCCCGAGGACGATGTCGGCAACTCGGCGGAGAGTCTCGGGATCGCGGGTGCCGACCAGCAGCGTGGTGACCAGGCTGTCGTCCCAGGCGGCAAGCCGATCGCGGATTCTCTCGGGCGAACCCACCAGTGAGATCTCGTCGGCGAACTCCGTCGGCACGAGGGCTGCCGCCTCTTGGCGGCGGCCCGACATGAAGGCGTCCATGATCTCTTCTGCGAGCTTGGGATAGCCCATGCGCGCGAAGAGTTCGCGATGGAAGTTGCGCTTCTTCGAGCCCATGCCACCAACGTAGAAACTCACCCGCTCCCGCACGCTCATGAGCGCCTTGTCGACGTCGTCCTCGAGGACGATGGGAACGCCGTAGAAGATCTCGAACCCCTTCTCCATTCCCACCAGCGAATCTCTATAGACCTCGGGTCGGTAAGGCGTGTAGTAGAGCGGGATCCAACCGTCGCAGAGCTCGACCGCCAACGCAACGTTCTTCGGCCCTTCGGCTCCGAGAATGATGGGCAGGTCGGCTCGCAATGGGTGCACGATGGGCTTGAGCGGTTTGCCCATTCCCCACGAGCCCTCGCCGGTGTAGGGCAGCGGGTAGTGCTCGCCGTGGTTCTTGACCGGCGCTTCGCGCCGCATGACCTGGCGAATGATCGAAACGTACTCGCGAGTGCGTGAGAGAGGCTTCGCGAACGGTTGCCCGTACCATCCCTCGACGACCTGCGGCCCCGAAACTCCCAGCCCGAGGATGACCCGGCCACCGCTCAGATGATCGAGCGTGAGGGCATGCATCGCGGTCGCCGTCGGTGTGCGCGCCGAGAGCTGCGCGATCCCAGTACCCAGGCGAATGCTGGAGGTCTGGGAACCGATCCACGAAAGTGGCGTGAAAACGTCGCTACCCCAGGCCTCGGCGGTGAAGACCGAAGTAAAGCCAAGCTCCTCCGCCACGACGGCAAGATCGACAAAACCGGGAGTCGGTCCAGCGTCCCAATAACCGAGGGCGAGTCCGAGTTCGAGTGCCATCGCCGCCAAGGTAGCACAGCGAGCGAGCCGGCAGGAGCACCTGGCGATGTGCGCCCTGGCGGGTGATGTGGGCGCGGTGTGCTCTCAGGCCTGCAGGACGCGCGGCCGAACCCAACCGAACTCGCGCAGCGCGAGTTCCTCGGCGACGTTGAGCATCTGGCATGCCGCGCGCGCCGAGTCGTCGGGCGAAACGCCCATGGCAACCTGCTCGGCGCGCACACTGTCGATCATCACGTCGAGCTGATGAAAGAAGGCGTCGATCTTGAGCTCGCGCTCGTGACCGTCGTAGTACTCCTCGGCGGCCTCCTTGAGTTGCTGCAGCGTGTCGAGCATCGCAAGTTTCATTTCCTGGTCTGTACGGATCATCAGCAACTCCTCCAATGGATTCGGAAACGCCCCGAGAGGGCAGACAGGCGGCCTGACGTTCGCTCAGTTCCCATAGTCGATCTTCTGGGTCAACGTCGCGCGGCCTCGGCCTTCGAAGAACACCCCGTCAATTGCGCCGCGCATGATGACTGGTCCCTCGAGCGAGAACTCACGGTCGCGACAGCCCGCGAGATAGGTCTCACCGCGCCCGCCCAACTTGATGCCGAAGCGCATGTCATCGAGAGCCATCTTGGCGACCAGCGAAGCTTCGTACTCGGCCACCTCACCACCCTTGCGCTTGCTGTGGCCGCTGACTCTGGTCACCAACTCCTCGACCGAGATCGCCGGGTCGAGTGCCAGATCCCCAACCAGCTGCCTGGGCTCTTGCAGCGCGCTGTTGGCAGTGATCGCGGATCGCGAGAGCTCGGTACAGCCGTTCATGCCGTCGGCACTCAGGCCCGGCAGATCGGTGAGCACCAGGCGACGCTCATTGTCGCTCGCCTCGCGGCCATTCTCATGTCGAACGTTGGCGTCCTCGCCGTCGAGCAAAAGCATGTAGGTACGCCCGCTGACCACGTGGCGCTCGATGCGCGGATCGCGGGTGCCGAAGTTCTCGGTACGACTCGAGTCCTGGTACTTGACCATCACCGCCTGTGGTAGACCGTTTTCGGTCGCCAGAATCTCGGCCCGCACCTCGTTGCTCTCGCGCACGACCAAGGGCACGTCCTTGACTTTGCCGGCCTTGTCGTTGGCGGTGATCGAAATCGTGAAGCTGGTGACCACCGTGAACGTCTCACCCTCTTTCCAGGCGCGGCGCTTGAAGGCGACGTCACGCCGCGACGGCTTGGGATCGGCGGGAGGGTCGGCGCGCCGCTTGCGCTTGGGCTTGGCGTCAGGCTCACGGCGCTTCGGCGGTGGATCGGCGCGCGGCGCGATCTCCGGCTCGGAGGTCGGGATCAGTTCACGAAACTCCGCCGGTTCGGTAATCGCGCGCAGACGCGAACGCACCGGGCTGAGATCAGCCGTCGCCACCTGGTCGCCGGCCAGACGATCCGGCGCGGCGGCCGGCTCGGGAGCCACCAGCGCCGACACACCTGGGGGCAGCACCGGCTGCTCGTGGATCGGCATGCCGGCCGGCGGCAGATCGATACCATCGGGCGTCGCGGCCATCAGCAAGGAACCTCCGAGGAGCAAGCTCGAGAAGGCGGTGGCGAGAGAAGGAATCGGTCGTCGAATGAGCATCGTCGGGCGCATGGTCAGCGGGGTCTCGAAGGGGTTTTTCCGAGGGTCCAGTGGCGGGGGCCTCGCCAAGGACCAAGACGATTGTAACCACAAAAACTAGAAGTTCTTGGTTTTCGAAGAACAAATCCACCAATTTCTCGGGAATATCGGGCCAGGCTCCCGGCACGTCGGGTTCGATCTGCTCTCCGGAACAGCAACCTCGTGCCGTCTAACTCGCTCAGAACGAGGCACTTACCCCAGCGAGAGACTCCAGGCGGGCTGGGCTTTGGCCGAAGACCGCGACTTCAGAGGCTCCGCGACAGGACGCGATCGCGGTACCACGCCCAGGAGGCCTTCGGCACCCGCCGGCCGGTGCCCGGCTCCTGCCAGATCAGCCCCCAGCGCTTGCTCAAGCCGTCGGCCCACTCGAAGCCATCGACCAGGGTGCGGACGAAGAATCCTCGCAGGTCGATGCCGCGCTCGAGCGCCTCGAGGGCAGCCTCCAGGTGTTGCTCCAGGTAGCGGATGCGCCGGTGATCGTCGATGGGTCCGAGCCGTGCGGCTTCGTCTTCCGCTCGGCCGTCCGTTGCCAGCCCACACGCCGTGACCACCACCGGGACGCCGTAGCGCTCGCTCACCCGAGCGAGAACTTCAGTCAACCCCTGTGGAGCGATCAGACGACCCAGGCCGTCGCAGCGCTCCTGGTGACCGGGGGGAACAACCGCCGCATCGAAGAGCGGCGCCCCGCGGCGGGCCTCGACCCGTAGGCGCGTCGAATAGCTGAGTCCAAGGAAGTCGAGCTCGGTGTCTTCGAGACGAGCCAGGTCACCTTCACCGACCGCTGGGCTCATGTGAGAAGCGATCGCCTCGGGGTAGGCACCAGAGAAGAAGGGGTCGGCGCCGGAGCGATGAAGGAAGCCGTCGAGCAATTCGGTGGCCTCTCGATCGGCCATCCCGTCCGTCGCTGGCTCGAGTGCGTTCCACTCCAACACAGTGCCGATCGAGAGCCCCGGCCGCAGAGCACGCAGCGCCTCGCAACCGTGCGCCGTCGCCAGGTTCTGGTGGTGAAGAACGGCCACGTAGGTCGAGCTCTCTCTCGTTCCCGGTGCGTGGTCGCCGAAGAGATGGCCGCGGGTCGCAAACACCCCTGGCTCATTGAACATCAGCCAGTTCCGAACGCGGTCTGCCAGCCGCCGACCGACGACTGCGGCGTAGTCGGCGTAGCGGAAGATGACATCGCGGTTGCCAAACCCACCACGGTCTTCGAGCGCCGCTGGCAGGTCCCAGTGAAACAGGCAAGCCCAGGGTTCGACTCCCGCTTCGAGCAACTCGTCAACTAGACGATCGTAGAAGTCGAGCCCGACGATGCTCACTTCGCCCGAACCGGCTGGCAAGACGCGCGGCCAGGAAATCGAAAAGCGGTAGGCGTCGAGCTGAGCCTCGGCGAGCCGAAAGACATCTTCCGCCCAGCGTCTGCGGTGATCGGTTGCGAAGTTACCGTTCTGTCCGTCGACGATCGTGCCGTCGAGAAAACAGAAGCGATCCCAGATCGAACGACCGCGACCATCCCGCTCCGTGCCGCCCTCGATCGAGTACGCAGCGGTCGAGATACCAAACGTGAATCCCTCGGGAAAGCTCATCCTGCCTTCTTCACTCCCTTGACTCGAAACGCCTTTCAACTGCGGCCGGCGAGCCACTCCTGACCGACATGAGAGATGACCAGGCGACGTTTACCGCGTCCACTGAGAGGGATTTCGGCGGTCCAGTCGATGGTGATCTCGACCTGGCCGCGAGTAGCGGCCAGGATCTCGCGGCAGAGCGTAGCCTCCACCAGGGCACGGTCGGCGCCCTCCCGGGCGACCAGACGCACCCGCAGGTCCTCTAGTGTTTCCTGAACCACCTGATAGTGCTCCAGGTGCTCTTCGAGCGACTTCATCAGCACCACGAAGAAGTGCATGACCAGAAAGGTCTCGTCGGGCAGAACGATCAGGTCGGGTACCCGCCCCTCGACACGCTCGAGCATCGGGAGGGTCCGGCCGCAGAGGCAGGTGGCGTCAGGCGGTGCCGGCACCGCCAGATCACCGACTTCGTAGCGCACCAGGGGCATGGCGAAGTTGTCCAGCTGCGTGAGCACGACGCGCCCGAGCTCCCCGGGCGCACACGGGCCGTCTGCTCCTAGCACCTCGAAGATCGCGTTCTCGGGGTGGAGGTGGTAACGGGTTTCGCTGTGCGCGCACTGGCTCGCCACGTGGAAGCCTTCGCCGCCGGCCCCGTAGTAGTCGAAAACCCGCTGTTTGAAGACCCGCTCGATCGCTTCACGATAGGGCGTGTAGAGGGCATCACCGGTAGCCGTGATGCCATCGACCTCCGGCACCTCGAGGCCGAGAGACTCGAAGCGCCGAGCCACGGCATAGAGCGACGACGAAAAACCGTTCAGATGCGCTGGCTCACTGCCCCTGGGCGACAGGGCCCTTTGAACCGCACGAGCGTCGAGATCATCGGCGTTCATCGTCAGGTAGGCGCAACGAAACAAGCGATCCTGGAGTTTCTTCTTCCAACCCAGGCGGGGATTCAGGTTCACCGTCACGTAGCGATCGCCCGGCGAGTACCCAGCCCAGTTCCAGATGCGAAAACGCAGCGCCCAGAACCAACTCTCCTGGGTCGCCGTGCGATAAAAGACCATCGGTCGCCCGGTCGAGCCACTGGTGGCATAGCGATAGACCTTCTCGTTCGTTTCGAGCGGAAAGAGGCCTTCCGGCGCATCGCGAAGGTCGTCCTTGGAAACCACCGGCAGCCCCGACAAGAGCTCGTAGTCCGAAGGAGGCCCTTCGCGGTTCTCGAACCCGCGATAGAAGGCACTCTTCTGACTTGTGGCGAGAAGCCGCTCGAGCTTTTCTTCCTGGCGTGCCCTCTGCTTCTCTCGCGACAGATTCTCCGACTCGTGCAACTGGCCGATGAGCGGCACAATGTGCGTGCCATTCGCCCGATCGAGAAGCGGGAACACCAGCTTCTCGAAAACACCACTCACTCGTGCTCCTTTGCCCCGGCGAGCGCTTCGAGCAGGGCCGAATCGATGCGTGCCTTGACCGTGCGCCGGTCGAGGCCGAGGCGGCGGGCTGCTTCGACGTAGCTGCCGGCCTTCGAGTACACCAACGTCGTGTACCCCGAGAGCAGCTCGTCGGCGTCGAGATCACCTACCTCGAGGCGCGCCAGAAAGCCGGCGAGACCCGGCGGGTCGACCGCCTCGCCGCCGGCCGGGTGGTACGAGCCGCGCACCAGGACGTTGCGTACGCACTGCTCGAGCTCTCGGAAGTTTCCGCGCCATGGATACTCCGACCCGAGGTTCTGCCGAACGAAAGCCGTCGTCTCGGCGGCCAGCGAATCGGCCTCGGAGGCGCCCACCATACGCCCGGCGATGGTCGCGATCAGCCGACCGAGCTCAGACGGTGCATCGTCGAGTTGCTCGCGCAAGGACGGCGTGCGCACGATGTCCGAGCAGATTCGGTAGTAGAAGTCTTCGCGCATGCGGCCTTCTGCCATCTCGACCTCGGGCTCACGGTTGGTCGCCGCAATCAGTTTGCCGCGGAAGCGCCGGGTCTCGGTATCGCCGAGGCGCTGGAAGGTCCTGGTCTGGAGAACCCGCAACAGCTTTACCTGGATGGTTTCATCGATCTCGCCGATCTCGTCGAGAAACACCGAGCCGAGTGGTGGACAGACCTCGAACCAGCCCTCCCGGTCGGCCACTGCGCCGGTGAAGGCGCCACGCTGGTGGCCAAAGAGTTCCGACTCGATCAAGGTCGGCGAGAGGGCCACCAGGTTGAGGGCGAAAAAGGCTCCCTCGAAGTCTTCGGCAAATGCCTGCCTGGCCTGGTCAAAGGGAATGAATCGAGAAAGACCGATGGCCCGCGCAACTAATTCCTTACCCGTACCTGAGGGGCCGGTAATCAGCGTCGTGACATCGCCCATGCGGTCATAGAGGCCACGGCGGTAGCGGCGCATGTCGTGAGTGAAGATCGACTGCCAAACCGCCGAGCGCAGCGCCGCCGCCGGTTTCGAGGCACCAGCGAAGGTGCCGAAGACGAAGTGAAAGGCCCGTCGCAGCTGGAAGAACCACCCGAGGCACAACGAGGCGTCGAGGCGCTCGACCATCCCGAGGTCTGGATCGTTGATCCAATGGTGAATCTGCTTCTCGAGCGCCGGGAAGATCGCCACCGGGCGGGTCGATGCCACACCGCCGCGCGCAATCAGTGCGCCGAGATCACCCTGATGCAGGTTATAGAGGTGGTAGAGAACGAGATCACGCCACAGGCGGCGCGTCTCCTCGCTGGGCCTATCGCCCTTTCTGTTCTTTTCTACCAGTCGAGGGCGCGCACGCTCGAGCAGCGCCGCGAGCCGCTGGTCGATCAAGGGTAGGTTGGGATTCTTCTCGTAGTCACTGGCCCGGTGCCAGACCTCCTGACCGAGCTCCTGGTACTGGCCGCCAAGAGCTTCGCGCTCGAGGGACACGCGCTCGACGGAGAAAGGATCAGCGTGTGACAAGCGCGCCACCGCCTCGACGAAAGCCCGGTCGGAACCGGCAAACAGATGGGGCGCAGCACTAGCCATTCCCGGATCCTATGCAAGTCCGGGCCCGAAGATACAACCCGGGCCCAAGGGGCCTTCAGGTGTCAAACAGGAGGCTCAAGCCTTGACGACCTTGGTACTCGCCATCATGTCGTGGATGCAGCGTCGATCGGCACGGAAAATGAAGAGAACGTCGATAAGGCCAAAGAAGGGAATGAAGCTCACCAGCAGCTGCGTCGCCGCAAAGCGAATGAACACCACCTTCCCGACCGGAACCGGCGAGCCATCGTCGTTGACGATCTTCACTCCGAGCATGCGCTTGCCGATCGTCTGACCATTCTCTGCCAGGAGTTTGAGGGTCCAGCCACACCAGGCAACAAGGCCGAGAAGCACGCCCAGAGCGCCGCCGAGCAAAGCGAGGTCCTCGTCAACCGAGACCATCGAGACCATAACCAGGAAGCCCGGCAGCAACACGGCCATCAGACTCAGATTGTCGACGATCTTGGCCACCAGGCGCGAACCCGGATCCGCCAGGGTCGAGTGGTCAGTGGCGGTCGGAGCGACTCCGCCGACGTCCGCGTTTGGCGCCGCGTAGGGGTTGTCGTAGGGCGAAAGGCTGGGTTGCAGAGTCTGCGGGTCGGACATCGTCAATTTTCTCCAAAATACATCGAATACCAGACATACAAAGTATACATGGTTTCTAGCTCGATTCCCAGCCTCCTAAGTAAACCTCTCATTCAAAGGGACTTACGAGCCAGACGGAGGTCAGGTCGGCAGTCACCAGGATTCAGGCCCTCCCCAGAATCATCCCAGTCATTTCCCAGTCGATCGCCCGGCGTTTGCCCGGCGACGGCCGGGCTGCCGATCCAACGAGGCAGGATCACTCCAGCGAGAATCCGCGGCCAAACGCAGCTGCGGTGTGACGACCTTCGGAGGCTGAAGGCGAAGCGGGCCGCTTGCGCCGCAAACGGAGCTAGTACCGGAGAACCGAGAACAGCATCGCCTTTTGAACGTCAGTCGAGAATCCATCGGCGCTGTAGTCGGCGATCTTGAGACCGACGACCTGGCCGCCGGGCGCCTTCCAGGTCACGAGAGCATCGACTTCGGTGCCGTAGTCGCCCGAGGTGTTCTCGGCCGAAAAGTCGTGGTAGGCGGCCTGTACATTCCACACACCCTTGCCCCAGCCAAGCTTCAGGTAGAGGTCTTCGAGACCGTTGGCAGGAGTTGCGAGGAACTTGTCGGCGAAGCCGTTGAACTTGTGCAGTGTGGCAAGCGGGGTGATGAACGCCGTCGTCCCGTCGCCTTCGAGAACTTCGGTCCCGAGGCGAGCGCTCCAGGCACCCTGTTTGAGCCCGCCCTCGACCCGCAGGTAGTCGTGCGAGAGATCGGCGGCGTTGTCGCCATAGTCGTCCTGGCGGGCGAACTGTAGATCGTAGAGGCCCGCAAGACCAGAGGAACCGAGCGCGCTCGAGCCCGTGAAGCTCACCGCGACGGTCGCCCGTGAGCGCCCAGAAAGAGCCGCGGCGTCGTAGTCCAGCCACTGCCCCGAAATCCCCAACACTCCCCCACCGAACGCACGTCGCACGTCGGCTAGATGTCCCGTCAGGTCCTGCCGAGCGCCGGTGATCGTATGCACCCGGTCGAGGAAGACGTAGGAGAGCTTCCAGGCCTCCTTGCCTTCTCCGATGGCGGTATCGATCGACACGGCATCGAAACTCTGGTGGTTCTGACGCCAGGCAACCGCGCCAACGAAACGCTGGTCGCCGAGGTTCTTCTCGAACCGCCCGGCCTTGACCGCCACCTGGCCGCCGAAGTCGTAGGCCACCCAGGCCTGGTTGATCTCGGTGAGATCGGGGTCGGCGACCACGGGACGATTGGTCACACCGTTGTGAAGGGAGCGCGCACCAACATTGTTGTAGAGCTCCTCGCGCGGGCCACTGACGTCTTCGACCTCCAGCCCGAAGGTAAAGCCGCTCAACGGGGCACTCTGGAACACGAAACCGGAACGCAGGGTGAGCGCCTCGCCATCGCGGCCTTCGAAACGCGCGGCGTCGTCATCGACAAACTCGAAGCGCGGTCTGAAGGAGACACCCCACTTGCCCTTCTTGAAAGTCTCCCCGAGGGTCGAAGCCACTTCATCCTCACTGTCCGATGCAGCCTGGGCAGCCGGAGGGGCGACCAGCGCGAGCGAGAAGAGGAGGGCAAGAGAGGCCAGGGCCGACGATCGGACAGTCCAACGAATGGTTCTATAAAGCATTGAAAAACTCCTGAGGGTGTGCACCCTACGTCCGAGAGGTAAGAAAAGGGAAAGGCGAAAAGGCGAGAAGAGGAACTAGCCGCCGCTGGCCGTATGACCTAGCGGATCACTGACACTCGCCACCGCGACGTGGCACTGCCGGCAATTCACGCGCTCGGGATGGCTGGTACGCAACTCGGGGCGCGCCGCATCGCCGTCATGACAGGCCAGGCAGTTCTCGCGCATGAAGACCCGATGCGGCAGTCGCGGCGGGGCGATCTCACTCGCTCGATCGCCGTGCACCCCGCCGGGCCCGGTGGCCGAGACTTCGAGGGCCTTGCCCACGAAGGTGGAGGCCACGAAGACGTCATCGGTTGCCACCTCGACGTGACACTGGCGGCAGCGGGCAGCCGCCATTCCCAGCGTGCCGCCATGCGGCAGAGCTGGCGAGAGACCGACGTTTGGAACCTCGATCGCCCGGTCGCCATGACAGGAAACACATTCCGCCGAGAAACCGAGGTGCGGGATGACCGGAGGCGCACCGTGAAAGGCCCGGCGCTCGGCACGCTCGGCGTACGAAGCAGGATCTTCTCCAGGGCCCGGGCCCGGCGAGCAGCAGAGCGCGCCGAGGGACGCCACGAGAATGACTGCCAGTGTTCGAACCGTGAATACGGGGGGGCCCATCTCGCGACCTCTCAGACCCGTTCGACGCGCACGGCGCACTTCTTGAAGTCAGGCTCTTTCGAGATGTTGTCCAGCGCGTCGAGTGTGAGCTCGTTGATCAACTTCGACTCGTCGAAGAAGGGCACGAAGACCGATCCTTCGGGCGGTGCCCCCCGCCCGTCGACGGCGGCTTGCAGTTCGATGGTGCCGCGGCGACTCGTTACCCGCACTCGCGACCCGTCCTGCACGCCGAGGCGCGCCGCATCGGCTGGATTGAGCTCGACGTAGGCCTCGGGTACCGCCTGGTGCAGCTGCCGTACGCGGCGGGTCATCGAACCGCTGTGCCAGTGTTCGAGGACCCGGCCGGTCGAGAGCCACAGAGGGTACTCGTCGTCTGGGATCTCGGCTGGCGGGTGGTAGGGGCGCAGCCAGAAGGCCGCCTTTTCGCCATACCCCTTGGCCTTGTAAAAGTGCACACCCTCGTTCTTCTTGACGTATGGGTCGATCCCGGCGGCGTAGCGATAGGGGGTTTCGCGCCCGTCGACAACCGGCCAGCGCAACCCACGGGTGGCCTTCAGATCCTCATAGGAGGCGAGATCTTTGCCGACCCCGAGGGTGAAGCTCCGATACTCCTCGTACATCGCCTCGTGCCAGTCCCCCTCCCAGGGGAACAGGTACCCCATGCCCATGCGCCTGGCCACTTCGACGATCTGCTCGGCGTCCTCGACCGCCTCGCCGGGAGGCTCGATCATCTTGTTCCAGTGCTGGGTGCGCCGCTCGGTGTTCCCGAAGACACCCTCGCGCTCGATCCACGCGGCGGCAGGGAGCACGAGGTCGGCCATCTCGGTGGTCGGTGTCGGATAGATCTCGGAGACCACCACGAACCGACCGTCACCCGGCTGGCGCTCGAAACGATGCAGGTTGGGCAGCGACAACCACGGGTTGGTGGTCTGAATCCACATTGCTTTGACGTCACCGCGCCGAAGCGCACGAAACATGTCGACTGCGTGGTACCCGGGCTTGGGATTGATCGTCCCGGGTTCGAGGCCCCAGATCTCCTCAGTCTTCTTGCGGTGGTCGGGATTCATCACCACCATGTCGGCCGGCAGTCGATTCGACAGCGTGCCCACTTCGCGTGCCGTTCCGCACGCCGAAGGTTGCCCGGTGAGACTGAAGGGGTTGGCACCGGGGCGGCCGATCTTACCGGTGATCAGATGGAGGTCGTTGATCAGGTTGTTCATCCAGGTGCCGCGAGTGTGCTGGTTGACCCCCATGCACCACAGGCTGACCGTGCCGCGGCTGCGGGCCCCGTAGATCTCTGCCAGCGAGTGGATGGTCGCAGCAGGCACTCCGGTGATCTCACTCGTGCGCTCGGGGCTGTAGTCCGCCAGGAAGGTACGCAGCTCGGCGAGTGAACTGTCACGGCCCTTGTCTTTCCAGGTGTAGCGCTCGGCCTGGTCGCCGTAGCAGCCATAGCCGATCTCGTCCTGGTCTTCGATGCCGCGCTTCCAGACCACGTTCTCGTCGATGAACGCCTTGTCGATGGCGTCGTTCTCGAGCAGGAGATGCATGATGCCGTTGGCCAGCGCCAGATCGGTGCCGGGCTTGAACTGCACATAGAGATCGGCATACTGCGAGGTCGCCGTCCGCCGTGTCGCGAGGTCGATGATGCGAACGTCGGGGCGCTGGCGCCGGGCCTCGAGAATGCGGCTGAACAAGACCGGATGCGCCTCGGCCATGTTGTTGCCCCACAGCACGAAATCGTCGCCAACCTCGAAGTCTTCGTAGCAGCCCATCGGCTCGTCGCTCTGGAACTGGGTCACGAAACCCATCACCGCGCTCGCCATGCACAGACGCGCATTCGGGTCGATGTTGTTCGAACGCATTCCGCCTTTGACCCACTTGAGCGCCGCATACCCATCGTGCACGGTCCACTGTCCTGAGCCATAGACGGCCACCGACTCGGGACCACTCTCGGCCAAGGCCTCCTGGAACTTCTCGGCGATCAGATCGTAGGCCTCGTCCCAGGAAATGCGTTCGAGCTTCCCGTTGGCATTGCGGCGCTGCGGGTACAAGAGGCGGTCTTCGCCGTAGAGAAGACCCGGCAGGTGGTAGCCCTTGACACACAAGAGACCCCTGTTGACAGGGTTCTTGGTGTCGCCGCGCACGGCTACGGCGCGCCCATCCTGGACCCCGACCTCGACCCCACAGCCGGCTCCACAGAAGCGACACGGGGCCTTCTGCCAGTTCACACCCTCACGATCGAGAGCCGCGACGTCGGTGTCGTCGGCGGCTGCCTCGATCTCTCGCGCTCGTTCCTGGTCGCTGCAAGAGAAGGCCGCTGCGGCCGCACCACCGGTACCAAGAACAGTCAGGAATCGACGTCGGTCGACACCACGTTTCGGATCGTTCGGATTCTTCATCGGGTTCGTTTTCCGGAAGGCCATTGTTTAGGGCGCCGCTGCGGGCACTTTTAGGGGTGCGAGCTGAGCGAGAGCTCAGGGCCCGCTCGGAGCTGAGCCCTGTCCGTAGCGTTCCTGCATCTGACGACGGATCTGTTCCATCTGGTCTGTCGCACCCTGTTCGAACCAGGCGTGCTCGGGACGTGCAAGGAGGTCATTGATGACCTTCTCGGCCCGGGCCGCACCAGCGGCGTTGCCGTGCGAACGCCCATGGGCGACGAGCTCACGCGCCTGCGGGATGAGCTCCATGTAGAAGCGCTCGGCAACTTCATACATGCCGTGCCAATGGGTGTAGTCGGGAGCCATCATCGCAGCGCCATGGCGAGCGCGCCGGCCCTCGTGATGCCAGAGGTAGAACCAGGTCCACTCGATCTCTTCGTCGAATTGCGTGTCGGAGATCAGGCCGTTGCTGCGCAGCGCAGTCACAATGTCGCGACCGGGCTTGGCGAACTTCTCGTTGTAGAGAATCACCAGGTTGTCGTACTGCTTGTAGAAGCCCTCGATGTAGGAAGGCGTGTGGCAGTGCGAGCACACTTCCTTCATCCGATTGCGCTTCGAGGTCGCCGTATCGACGGTCAGCTTCTGGCGTTCGATCGGGTCTGTCTCCTTGACCAGGTGGCCGTTGATGTCGGTATCCATCACCAGCGACACCGGCGGGCGGTTGGTCCACGAAATGCGAGTCCCAGGATCGTGGGTCACCTCGCCGCCGTTGCGACTGTGGCCCGACATGTGGCAGGTGGCGCAGGTCGGCGCTTCAGAGTAGTCCTCGCCGAGGACCCAGTTCTCACCGTCGAGATCCATCTCATCCTTGAGATCGCGATAGGCGATCCCGTGTTTGGACTCTTCGAAGATCTCCTTCTGCGGATGATCTGGGCCGAGGTGACACTTGCCGCAGTTCTCAGGCTGCCGCGCACGCCGCGGCGAAAAGTCATGCCGGCTGTGACATGCCGAGCAGGAACCGCGCGACCCGTCGAGGTTCAGGCGACCGATGCCCGTGTTGGGCCAGGTGCCTTGATGGAAAACTGGCCGGCCGTTGTCGGCCCGTTTGATACGCGCCACCGCGGCGGTGTTGGTTGGCTTTCCGTCCTCGTCCGGCTCGAGCTCATCGACCGTAATGCGACTTCCGTCGGCGGCCTCGAGCGCCACCTTCGAACCGTGACACTGCTGGCAGCCGCTGAACGCCGAGGCACCGCCCTCGACCAACTCCATCGGGCGACCGGGGGTTGGCGAGTGAGGGTTGAAACTCCCGCGCGCACCCTCGACCGTTTCGGCGAGGAAGTTGTCGAGCGAGGCCAGGATGTTGCCGGCCGCCGCATGGTGACTGCTTTCGAACTGGTGCGCCTCTTCCTGGTGACACTGCCCGCAGTCGCGTGGTGTGACGACGGTCGCGATCAGGCTGCCGTAGTGCGAGTGCGCATCCGCCTCGCCCTCGTTGGCCTGATGGCAGTCATAGCACCCCACGCCACTGTGGGCGTGCTGGCTGCCTTCCCAGTGCTCGTTGATGCCGGGCGTGGTCTGACCATGGCAATCGACACACGACGCCGATGAAGCCGGCACCGCGACTTTGACGGTCGTTACTCCGGCCTCTTCGGCCTTGCGGATGACTTCCATCCACTGCACGAAGACCAGCGACAGCAGGAAGACAGCCGCCAGGATGATGATGATCTTTCTTTTCTGATTCAGTGTCATCAGGACTCCAAAAGGGTCAGTGGGCGACGGCTGCCTCCCAGATCGTCAGGATGGTGATTGCGAACACGCCGACAATGCCAATCCAGACAGTCGCTTCTCGAAAACGTGTGTTCTTGCGGATCCAGGCGTCGATGAAGGGCCAGGTGAACATGACGAACACGATGAAGCCCATCGACAGAATCGCAGCGGTTCCCGAGAACAGCTTCAACCAACGAAACGTCACATAGAAGAACCACTCGGGCTTGATCACGTCGGGGGTGACCAAGGGATCGGCCTTGGGGCCGAGGGTAGCCGGGAAAACAGTCGCCAGGAAAGACAAGAGGATCATCAGGGTGAGGCCGGCCATGACCTCGGAGAGCACGTGATCCGGGAAGAAGTTGAAGGTCTTCTTGGGCCTTTCTTTCTCGTCCTCGAACTCGAACTCGGTCACGCCCTGCAGCCGAATGATCGCAATGTGCACCACGATCAGCAGAATGAGGGTGATCGGAAGAACGGCGGCGTGGAGGACGTAGAAGCGCGGCAGAGTGTTGTCGTTGTAGACCTCTCCGCCGAGCATGAAGTCGCGCATCAGGCCGCCAACGATCGGAACGTTGGCGGCGATATTGGCGCCGACCGTCGCACCCCAGAAGCTGAGCTGCTCGAACACCAGGCTGTAGCCGGTGAAGCCGAGCATCAACGACGTCAACAAGAGGCACATACCCACCATCCAGTTGAGCTCGCGCGGCTTTCTGAAGGCGCCAGTGAAATAGACCCGCATCTGATGGAGCACGACCGCCGCAATCATCAGCGTCGCACCCCAGCGATGCAGGCTACGCAAGAACCACCCATACGACGCCTCGTTGGTGATGTAGAGCACCGACTCGTAGGCGCTCTCTGGCGACGGCTTGTAGTAGAGCGCCAGCAGAATGCCGGTGACAATCTGCACCACGAACAGATAGGCCGGGGTGCCGCCGAGTGCGAACCACCACCGCTTGAGGTGGTTTGGGACCGGTTCATTGGTGAGCTCGCGCAGCTGCTCCATCGAGAAGGGCAGACGTTCCTGAATCCACTGGGCGGCGCGAGCTCCAGTCCTCCTGGTGAGCGAACGTTCGTGAGCCGGAGTCGTCATCTAACAGCCCCTAGGCGCTCTCGTCGTTGGCGGTCTGGTCGGCCACAGAGTGGGACGCCCGCTGCAGGTCCGGAAACAGGCACGGGTCATGACCAGGACCGATGGGGCAGGTCCCACGAAACACCTCGGGCGCTTCGATGGTGCCTTCGCCCGCCGCGACCTCGGCAGCTTCGAGCTCGATGAACAACAGGCCGTTCTCGACCTTGAGTGGGTAGGTCGGCAGGCTCTGTCCGGCTTCGGCCGGAGGACCGCTAGTCGCCACCCCGGCAGGGTCGAACACGCCGTTGTGACACGGGCAAAAGAAGCGGTCGTTGGCAGCTTCCCAGTGCACCTGACAGCCGAGATGCGGGCAGGTAGACGACAGCGCAACCAACGAGTCGTCGCCCTCGCCCTGGCGGGCAATGTTGATCGTCGAGCCCAAAGGTGTACGGAAAACAATTGCCTCACCGGCAGCGATCCTCTCGGCGCCCGTGACGTACATCCAACGCGAGGTTTCGCCCGCCGCCGGATAGGCAAAGCGAGCCATGAAGACGGCCAGGGTGCCGTAGGCCGCCGCCAGTGCGCCGAACATCGAAACGCCAACTGCCCGGTGCAGAAAACCGCGGCGATCCTGCTCATCGGCCGGGTTGCTGGCCGGAAGGTGGTCAGAATGAGTGGTGTTCACGCCGGGTGATCTCCCTGGACAGAAACGAAGAGGCGAGAGCGCAAAGGGGTCACAACAACGGGAATCATCAGAAGGGCCTGAAGCCCGGCGAACCGAAGCGCTCCAGCGAGAAGAGGTGGTACATCGGATAGGCGTAGGCGATGATGATCAAAAGCACGGCCACTGCGGTCCACAAACCGAGGCGGTCCCACAGAAGCTCGCCACCGGTGACCTGCTCGGAGGCATGGAGCGGCCTGGCGAATTCGATCGAGGGCGGGTCGATATGTTTGCCCCAGATCATCGTCGCAGCGACCACGGCGATAAAGCACAGTGAGCTCACAAACAGCACCATGCCGCCGAGAGCCGAGAACATCGTCAGGTTCTCCCAGGCCTTCGAGGCCTCCGAGCCGGCGAAGTTCGAACTGTAGACCCGCCTCGGTTCACCGAGCAGCCCGGTGACGTGACTCGTCCAGGCGAACATCACCATGCCGAAGAACCACAGGTAGGGCTGAATCGTCGCGACCTCCCGCAGCATCAATGCGCGACCACTCAAACGCGGCAGGAGCCAGTACGAGGCACCCATGAACGAAAGCGCCACAGCAGTACCAACGGTCAGATGAAAGTGCCCATGGATCCAGGCGGTGTTGTGCACCATCGTGTTCATGGCAAACGCCGCGTTGATCGCGCCGCCCCAACCACCGACGGCAAAGGTGATCATCGCCAGGGCGATGCACGCGAAGAACGGCTCGCGCCAGGGCAGCTTCCAGATCCAGTTGAACAAACCTGTAGCGCCGCGCAGGCGACCAGCGATCTCGAGCGAAGCGATGACTGTAAAGGCGGTGATCAGGCTCGGAAACAGGATCGCGTAGGTGGTCGCGGTATGGACCAGCTTCCACGACGCCGGAATCCCCGGGTCGGTGAACTGATGGTGGAAGCCGACCGGAGTCGAGAACAGGATGAACATCACGAACACCACTCGGGCCAAGCGGTCACTGAACAAACGCCCCCCGGCGACCTCGGGCAGCACCGTGTACCAGAGCATGTAGGTCGGCAACAACCAGAAGTAGGTCAGCGGGTGACCGAACCACCAGAACCAGGTGCGCGCGACAATCGGATCGATGCGCTCGATCCACCCCAGAGACCAAGGTACCAGTTGACCAAGCACCTCGGCCGCAAGACCCGAGGTCGCCAGCAGCCAGATGATCACCGAGGTGAGCATCGCGTGCATGGCAAGTGGCAGAGGCTCGACCTTGCCGCCGTTGCGGTTCTCGCGACGCCAGGCAAGCCAGGTGCGGATCATCACCACGCACCAGATCCACGACCCAACGATCAGAAGGGTGGCGCCGATGTAGAACAGCGGGTGGGCCTGGAGCGGCGGATAGAACGTGTAGAGAACCGTCGCCTCGCCACTCAGAATCGTAAGAGCAGTAAGCAGTGAGCCAATCGTTGCCACCCAGAACGCACTCCACCCCATCGCCTCGCTCTCGAGCCGGCCGAGCGTCCGCCGAGCGATGACATAGCCGAGGCCCATGATGAAGAACGTCGTAAAAACCAGGGCCATCAAGACACCGTGCGCGGTCACCGAGACGTAGTAGACCTCGGGCGAACGAAACGCCACATCGAGGTCGGCACGCGAAAGCGACTGCATAACCGCCATCAAGGCGCCAATGCCAAAGGCTCCAATCGAGACGCCAAAGTTGGCGAGCGGCAGCTGATTGCGCCGCGTGGCTTCGTTCATGAACCAGCCCCCGCCGCTCCAGCCCCCAGCACAATCAGCTTGCCCTGCATCATGTGGTGAGAGAGGCCGCAGAACTCGTTACACACAATCAGGTACTCGCCGGGCTTCTCCAGTTCGACACTGAACTCGCTGACGTAGCCGGGCGTCACCGTGACATTGGCGTTGGTTCCAACAATCTGAAAACCGTGGATCACATCTGGGCTGGTGATGCGAAACCGCACCAGTCCGGGCGATACTCGAATCACCCCTGGCCTGAAGGCGAACATTTCGGCCACCGCGATGACCAGAGTCGAGCCGTCCGGCTGTTGCTCGACGCGAGGATCGGCGAACTCGGTCTCGGTTCGCACAAGAAGCGGATCAATGGTCTCGACGTGGCTCGGAGGCTCGACCGCGTGAAGAACAGCGGCAATACACACCGTCGCCAGGAACGACGCGATCATCAGGATCGAGAACCAGATCCACCAACGCTCATAGAGGTCGACCTTCATCGCCCGCTCCAGGTGCACCTGGCCGCCAGGCCCCTAGCCACCCTGCCATGCAGAGCAGAAGGTCTATCGGTCATCGCACGCGTTTCTCTCATTGAAGAGGTGCTCCGCGTTCGAGAAACACAAGGACATAGAGCCCAACCCACCCGAGGATGAAGAGCACTGCATAAACCACCATCACAGCGAGAGTCCCCTTCGGATGCTCAGGAAGGTCTTCAACACGGACGGTGTGTTCGGGGTGTGACTGCCGATCGTTCATCTACAGGCCTCTTTGCAACCGGTCGCCTGATCTGCTACCAGCGTCAGAAGTTAGCGAGGAGCCACGGGCGACGACATACGTGAAAGCACGTAAAGAGATGGTGTGGAACAACAGGGGAAGGAGGGAAAGTCTGCGGGCGGCGCGAAGACTCTAACTGCTAGCTGACTCCGAACAAGAGATCGCGAGCCCGGGCAACAGCCAAGCCACCGTCCGAGCCCAGCGCCAAGACTGCATCACCAAAGAACCAATCCCGTCACAAAAGCGAGCTGCCGAAGGCACGAGCATGCCCCCACCCACCTAAGACTTTGCGGGACGTCGTCCGCCCGGCCTTCCTGCCCCATCCATTCCAACAACCGAGACCAAAACAACCGAAACAACCCGAGCAACCCGAGTCGTCAAGAATCACAGAGAATCAAAAACCCCCCGCACATCGCCGAATCCAGCAGCCCGATCAGCCACCTCCTGCAAAGCGACCATCCGCTCCTCGAGCTCCAAGCGGCAGTGCTCGAACTCCGGCGAACGCATGCGCGAAGGCACCTCCAGAGGCTCGCCGTACACCACTTCGACGCGCGCGAACGGCCAGGCCAAGAGAGTGCGGTCCCAGGTACGCGCGAGAATGCGCGCCGGGCGCGCCGAAACCGTGATCGGCACGATCAGACCACCAGTGCGCTGAGCCAGCGACACAATGCCGCCCTGGACCCGGCCGCGCGGCCCCCGCGAACCGTCGACCGCCAGGCAGGACCCCAGCTCCGGATCGGCACGAACGCGTCGAATCATGTCGACGATCGCCTGCAGACCGTCACGACCGGAGGAGCCCCGCACCACCTCGAATCCCAGGCGCTCCTCGATCCTGGCCATCGCATCGCCGTCGAGACTCTTCGAACACATCGACAACCAGCGCCCGTTGCGGGCCCTGGCCATGAAGCACAGCAACATGAACGTTCGACCGTGCAGGAAGGCTCCCACGACCGGCCGGCCGGAAGCGCGCGCAGCGTCGAAATGTTCCCGACCAGTCTCGCGGTAACGCCACGAACGATCGAGCAAGCGCAGGAGCGCCAGTGCCAGGATGGGCACCACCTGCCTCATCAACACCCGCTTCATCGGCAGGTCCTCTCAGGGAGACTCAGCGGGCCGTAACAAGGCTAGGAGCCGTCGCTCTTGGTGCGCTGATCGAGAAACGTCACCAGGTCACCGATGGTCTTCATGCCCATCATTTCTTCGGCCTCGATCTCGACCCCGAACTCCTGCTCCAGATCGAAGATCAGATCGAGCACCGCCAGCGAGTCGAGACCGAAAGAATCGAAAGAGGTCACTTCGGTCACCGTGCTCCAGTCGACATCCTCGGTTGCCGATTCCTCCATGATCCGGCCGAGGCCGGCAATGATCCTCTCGCGCTCCATGATCTCTCCTTGCTGTCGCCAAACGGCGAAGGCTTACGTTTGCAGAGCGTAGCTGAAAGTCGACCGCGGCCTATCGGTCCGGAAACAGGCTCTTACTTACCAGGCCGTCAGTCGGCACGACCGAAGAGCAGAACTCCGTTTCCACCGCCAAAACCGAAACTGTTCTTCATCGCCACCCGGACTGGGAGCTCGGACGACTGGCCACCGACCAGCGGCACCTCGCAGGCGGGATCGGGGGACTCGAGGTTGAGATTCGGCGGCACCCGCCCTGCCTCGAGACCGAGGATCGTGGCGATGCCTTCGAGAACTCCCGAGGCACCCAGGGTGTGACCGAAGTACGACTTGTTGGCTCCCACGGGCGCATTGTCGGCGGCCGGCCCGAGTGCGGCGCGCACCGACTGAGCCTCGGTGACATCGTTAGCGGGCGTGCCGGTGCCATGCGCGTTGACGAATCCCACCTCGGCCGCATCGATCCGAGCGTCCTGGAGGGCGGCTCGAATCGCGCGCACCTGGCCAGCCTCATCGGGCGCGGTCATGTGCGTGGCATCGGACGACTCACCGTAGCCGAGCACCCGCGCACGAACGGCGGCTCCGCGCGCTGCCGCAACCTCGGCCGCTTCGAGCAGCACCGCGCCGCCGCCCTCGCCGAGCAAAGTACCCTCGCGCGCGGAATCGAAAGGACGCACGGCGCGCTTTGGATCCGCGATCGGCGAGAGCACCCCGAGATTGTTCCAGACCCCGTAGTAGAACGGGTCGAGCCCAGCCTCGACGCCGCCGCAGAGCACCGCGTCGACATAGCCGTCGCGAATCATGCGCAACCCCTGACCGATGGCGTTGGTCGAAGAGGTGCACGCCGAGACGATCACCTGATTGGTGCCGCCCAGCCGGTGGTGAATCGACACCCCGGCCGAGATCGAGTTCGCCATGCACGCGGGAATCGTACTCGGGCGCATGCCCTTCGGCCCCTTCTCACCGAACCTCTTGTGCGACTCGTAAAGCGTCGTCGCAGCGCCGCTGCCACTGCCCCAGACGCTGGCAATCGGCAGAACCTCCGTACCCACGTTCTCTTCCGCCGGGTCGCGCCAACCGGCTTCGACCAGGGCCTGGCGTGCAACTTCGACGGCGTAGCGCAGGGTGCGGTCGGCGCGACGCAGTTTGCCCTTCTGCCGCTCATCGAGCGCGCTCAGGTCGACTTCGGCGGCGTTCTGCACCTTGTTGAGCGACGCATCGAACACTGTGATCGGGCCAAGACCCGTCTCGCCACCAAGCAGATTGCTCCACACCGTATCGACATCGTTGCCGATCGCCGACACGATGCCCACCCCGGTCACCACCACCTCCCGCGCCACTAGGAACTCCTCATCCACAGCCCGCCGTCGACGTGCAGGACCTGACCGGTGACGTAGGAGGCGCGTTCCGAAAGCAGGAAACAGACGACCTCGGCAATCTCTTCTGGACTCGCCAGGCGCCCGAGGGGAATCTGCAGGTTGTCGCGATTCTCCAGTGGCAAGGGGGCCGTCATGTCGGTGTCGACAAAGCCAGGAGACACGGCGTTACAGCGCACGCCGAAGCGCGCCGCCTCGAGCGCCAGGCTGTAGGTGAGGTTGACCAGCGCCGCCTTCGACGCCGCATAGTCGGCACCCATCCACTTGCCGGGCCCGTGCGCCGACGTCGAGGCGATGTTGACGATCGCTCCCCGCTTCGCCTTGCGCATCAACTTGTAGGCCGTCTGGCTCGCCAACATCGCCGCCTCGACGTTGACCGCAAATGTCTGGCGCCAGGAATCGAGATCGAGGCCACGAAAGGCGACCGCTCGACCGCCGCCGGCGTTGTTGACGAGGCCGGAGAGACCGCCAGCAGCCGCATTGAAGTCCTCCACCAGCCCGATGGCCGAGGCGGCGTCCGCAAGGTCTGCGGTGAGCGCGATCGTCTTTCCCGCTTCGACGTGCTCGCCCGCGGCGACTTCCTCGGCGATCTCGGCACACGCTCGAGCAACCGCACTGGCGTTGCGTCCGTGCACTCCGACCGTCGCACCGGCAAGCGCCAGCTTCCTCGCCACGGCGTTGCCAATTCCACGCGTCGAGCCGGTGACCAGGACTCGCTGACCCGCCAGGCTGTCAGTTGTAGGACCGGTCACGCTCTTGGCTCCGGCCGCATCACGGTTCTGGCCGAATCGGGAACCTGACCGCAGTGCGATCCCACTGAATGAGCAAGTCGACGCCAGAGCCTTCTGGTTCGAAGCCGATGATCAGCCCATGCGTCACCTCGTCGGTAGCCTCGGGGACCGCATCGACCGTCAGCACGTCGAGCTCGGGGTCGTACTCATCGGCAAGGTGCATGCCGAGCGCGCGGTTCAAGTGCAGGGTCCAGTGGTCGGCCCGCGGGGTCGTGAACAAGCTATAGAGACCCGGCTCGAGGGCCTGGCCACCGACCTTGACCGGAACCGTGACCGCCAGCTCGGTAGAACGATGGGCTCCCGTAGCCCAGACGGTGCCATAGGCGACCAGGCCTCCGAAGACCGTCCGCCCGCGGGTGTAGGGCTTGCCGTAGACGACATGCAGGTAGCCACCACCCGGCAGCCGTGCGCCCGCACGACCGACGGCGCTTCCCGGCGGCGGGTCGGCGGGGTCGAGCCGCAGGCCTTCGACCAGAAAGGTATCCGCGACAGGACCCTCGCTGGCACCATGGGCGTGTGCCGACTGCGCACCTGCCGGCGAAACGCTGAGTACGAGAACCGCGAGCGCGATGCCTGCTGCACTCTCGACTACTCGCGCACTCGCCCGAACGCCTTTCCTGACCTGACTCACCATGGTTCTTCGGCTCCCTGACTCTCGTATCCTGTTGTCGCGCTCCACGCCCCCAGGGGACGTGAGCCTCAGAATACAGCGCCAAGAGCGGTGAGTGCGCTCCAGGGCTCTGACGCAGGCAATCAGAACGCAGGTTCAGGACGCGGGTTCAGGACCAGGGCCTGGCCGAGAGGGGCTCAAAACTCCGGCAGGGTACGGTGCATCCACTGCACGCACACCGCCTGCAGCAGGCTGTCGAGCCCCTTGTCGGGCGACGGCAGATTCTGCACCCGCGTGCGTACCGACTTGCGGAAGAGGTGCGTGCCGTAGACAGCGACCAGGAGGGTAACCACCAAACCGACCTGGACCGGTCCCCAACCTTCGAGCACCGTGCTCACCAGGGCCAGCAACGCCGCCGCCTGGAGAAGCAGGGTCAGTCCCAGACTCAAATACATCTGGCGCCTGGCGAGCGACTTGAAGGCGGCGAGGTGCTCCATCGTTTCGACCTTGTCGATCTGCGCCATGAAGTTCTGCATGTCGATCGTCGACGCGATCTGCAGCATCAAGGCAACGAAGAGAACGACGAGCAGGATGGTGGTGAACATTCCAGCCTCGAAGGGAAGTGGAGGGAACCTTTGGTCGAAAGGCGATAACGCGCCCGAATCGGCGAGATTATACCATCGAAATACTTGTTTTAAGAGCTGTTCGCTCTCGGCGGCACACCTTCTACGGCTTCCAGAACGCCACCAGCCGTCCGGCGCACAAGACAGCGGTCCACAGCAGTAGCGACAGGCCACCCATCCAACGCGCCGCTCCAGGCACCTGGCCCCCGGGCGGCAGCGCCGCCACCCGTCCGGCGACCGTTCGGTGGTAGATCAACACGTTCACGAGCGCCGCGGACAGAAAGACCACCTTCCAGTGGAAGGCCGGGTTGCCGAGGTAGCCGCGCGGAATCCCAACGACGAACAAGGCGCCGGTCGCGGCACAGAGCAGGAAACCGAAGGCCCCGCAGCGCTCCAGCGGCCGAAACCCCGCCGGGGCCAGCTCTTTCACCCACCCGAGAAGACTGAGATCGAACAGCACGACGGTTCCGATCAGAAGCGTCAGGCCGAGAAAATGCAGGGACTCACACAATGGCCACGCCCAGGCCGACCAGTTCATGAACGACGACAACCAGGTGCCCTCGAGCCATGTCGCCAGGCCGTCGAGATACGGTGCGGGAGGAGCGGCGTTCACATGCTGCTCATCAGATGGCGGTAGGTGTAGGCCAGCAGGCGACCGGAAACGATCGCGGCCGTCCACGAAGCGAGCGACACCCAGGCGATGGGAACCAGACCGCGACGACTCTTTGCCGACGCGGCGCCAGGATCCCGCAGGTGGCCTTCGAGTCGGCGCGCGATCAGCACCGCCACCGCCACGCACAGCATCTTGAAGAAGAACATCGGGTTGGTCAGTGCCTTCGCCGGGTAGGCCACAAAGAGGAGTACACCGCTCAGCGCACTGGCGAGGAAACTCACCCACAGGATCGGAAAGAACCTCCTCATCGGCGGCAAAGGCAGCCGCGGCGCAATCCCGAGGATGCGGAGGTCGATGGCGATGCTCACTCCGGCGACGACTGCCAGAGCCAGAGTGTGCAGAGTGAGAACGCCGGGGAAGGCGAAGACCGACAAGGACTCACGCATCCAGACGCTGATCGCCGTCGCTTCGATCCAGCCGCTGACCTCGACCCAAGGAAACGCCTGCACAGCGAGCCTCACCGCTCTTCATCGCCTGGCAAAGCCGCACCGCGCAGCTGAGCCAGAGCAACTTCAGGGGAGATCTCCGGGGCGATCTCGAGAAGCGGTTCGAGCACGAACGCCCGTTGGCCCATGCGCGGATGCGGCACCACCAGGCCGGGTTCGTCGATCTCCTGGTCGCCGAACAGCAACAGGTCGAGATCAACCACCCGTGGACCGTTGCGAAACGTCTTCTCGCGACCGAGCTCACGCTCGATGCGTTGCAACTGCTCGAGAAGAGACCGCGCGTCGAGTGCCACCTCGAGTCTCACGACGGCATTGAGGAAGTCCGGCTGATCGGCGAACCCCACCGGCTCGGTCTCGTAGAAGCTGGAACGGCCAGTGAGCCGGCCGAGTCGTGAGAGTAGGGCGATGGCGCGCTCGAGCGTTTCCCGCCGGGCACCGAGGTTGGCACCCAGGCCGACATAGGCCGGCACCACCGTGCCAGACGCCCCCACCAGGCGGGTGCACTCGACCGCCACCCGCGCTCCCAGCTGTCGGCTGATCTCTGGTTTCTCGACGCGTACACGAACCGACAGAACCGGCGCGCCGGCCTCACGGGCCAAGTCAAGCACCCGGTCGCCCAGTGACCGCGCCAGAGTCTCGAGCAGTCGCCACGGGCGCGCGGCGACATGCTCGGAAACGGCGGCGACGATGCGGGCATAGTCGAGCCTGCCGGTGAGCACATCATCTTCGGGCCCTGGGCTGAACACGGCCTCGACGTCGACCAGGAGCGGCTGCGGCTTCTCACGCTCTCGGTCAGGAACACCGACCGTCGCCCGCAGTTCGAGACCCTCGACCAGGCTGCGCTCGTCTCCGGCGCGACCGATCTCCATACCCACCCAACTCCCGGGTCGAGCTCCTTGCGGCCGCAAGGCCTGGGCGACGTCGAGAGCACGACGGTTGGCCAGAACATCGTGCACCCGAACCACCGCCACTCCCGCGAGAACCGCATGCACCGTGGTTGCAATCGTGGCTTCGAGGCGCTCCCCTTGCGGCAAACCGAGAAGTTTCCCGAACATCGACTTGCGCGAGGTTCCCAAAACCACCGGCGCCCCCAGCTCGACCAACTGCGGCAGAGCACGCAGAAGCGCTGTGTTGTCCTCTAAGGTCTTGCCGAAGCCGATCCCGGGATCGAGGAGTAGCCGGACCCCGAACCGTTCGGCTGCAGCCAGACGCCGGCGCAGAAATAGCAGCACCTCACGGACGACGTCGTCGTACTGCGGTGCCGACTGCATGGTGGAGGGTGTCCCCTTCATGTGCATGGCAATGACCGGAGCGCCGGTGGAGGCCGCCACCTCGAGCATCGACTGCCGTGCGCCGCGAACGTCATTGATGATCGAAGCCCCTGCCGCCAATGCCGCTTCAGCCACCCCCGGCTTGCTGGTGTCGATGCTGATCGGAACGCCGTGGGCAGCCAGGCCCTCGACCACTGGCAGAATGCGCGCCAGCTCGGTTTCGGTTGAAACCGCTTCGGCACCCGGCCGGGTGCTCTCGCCCCCCACATCGAGCAGGTCTGCACCCTCTTCGATCAGTCGACGCCCGTAGTCGACCGCGTCGAGAGGGCGCAGAAACCTGCCGCCATCCGAGAAGCTGTCCGGCGTGACATTGACGATGCCCATCACGAGCGGGCGATCGAACGTCAGAACGGTCCCGTTCGCGAGCCCGAGCGGCATGAGGCTGCGACTAGCCATGGGTGGTGAGGGAACAGGGAGGGGAAGCCTGCGCCGGGCACCCGGGTCCGAGGGGGGCTGGGAACCGAGAGCCGGTGCACGACCGAACGAGGAGACTGACCAAGGAGGCCAAACAAGATGAAGGACGGCGCGTCATACGCGGAAGTCCAGCCACCGGCTTCTCCCTCCAGAGTTTGAGACCGGCCTCGTCGTCGCAAGTCACACCGATCCCTTCGGGGAAAGCAACCAACGCGCACCGGCCATTGGTAAGGCGAGTCGCCGCGACAATAGCCGAGTGGGCAGTACACTGCCGTCGAGGTCCCTGGAGATGCGAGAAGTGGATGACTCAAAAGCCCTGGCAGGAGGTGGCGCGGCGCTGGTGGCGGCGACGGTGCGATGGCTCCTGGCGGCCCTGATCGTCTTCCTGGCTGGGCAGATGGTTGCGCCGCCACTCAGCGCGCAGACCACCGATCCACGCGGGCGCGTTTCGGTACTCGGCGTCGGCGACGAAGAACTGCGTCGGCTGCGCGCCGCCGTGCCCGAGGGCGAAGCGAGCGGCGAAGTCATCGAGCTCACCATTCCTGACGCAGTGCGCCGTGCCCTGCGCCAGAGCCTCGCCGAGCGCACCGCGGGTGGAGCGGTGGCTGCAGCCGAGGCGCGCGTGCAGTCGGCGCGCGCGCGACGGCTACCGGATCTGACCGCCAACCTCGGTTTCGTGCGCAGCGAGTTCAACCTCGCGGCATCCTTCTTTCGCGATCTTCCTCCGCCGGGCGGCGACAGCACCGAGGCGGCGACCGACCGCGGGGTCGTCGGGCCGTTCGAAGTCTGGGACGCCCGTTTCGGCCTGCGGGTACCACTCTACGACCGCGGGCTGGCGCTCGCCCACGACGCTGCGGCGGCGCACCTCGAAGGCCAGCGTCACCACTACCAGGGGCAGCGCGATCTCATCGTCCTGGCGGTTTCGAATCTCTACCTGACCGCCGTCGCCCACCGCACACGGGTCGAAGCCGCCGTGGCGCAACTCGAAACCTCGCGCTCGCTACGCGAACTCGCCGCGAGTCGCCATGCGGCCGGAATGGCGCCAGCGATTGAAACCCTGCGCGCCGAGGTTGCGATGAGTGCCGACGAAGTCCGGTTGATTCGGGCGCAGAACGAACTCTCCAAGTCTCGGCTCGACCTCGCCTACGCCATCGGTCTACCGGCCGGGCAGCGCTTCCGACTGGTCGAGGACATCCACTTCGAGCCCCTACCGCCCACCGACCTCGACGAGGCGATCGCACGTGCCTTCGAGCAGCGCGGCGACTGGGCCGCTTCGGCCGCCCGACGGCACGCGGCCAGCAGCCAGGTGCGCGCGCTGCGCGCCGAACGCCTCCCGCGCCTCGCAGCGGAGGCCAACTGGGGTCGGATCGGCCCTACCGAGGACGACCTCGAACCCACCTGGGGAATCGCTGCCAACCTGTCGGTTCCGATTTGGCGCTCCGGTCGAATCGCCGGTGCGCTGGCTGAAGCCCTGGCCGATTTCAGGCGTCGCGACGCCGAGCACAAAGCGCTCGAAGCGGCGATTCGTTTCCAGGTCGAAGCGGCGCTGCTCGACGCCGCAGCCGCCGAGCGAACGGTCACCGTCGCCCGCCAGGCCGTAGCGCTCGGTGATGCACAGCTGGTCCAGGCCCGCCACCGCTTCGAAGAGGGGGTCGCCAACAACATCGAAGTCCTCCGCGCGCAGGAAGATCTGGCGCGCCTGCGGGAGATCCTCATCAGCAGTCTCTTTGCCCACCGCACGGCCAAAGGCGCCGTGGCGCGGGCTCTCGGAATCGCCGAGGCACGCCTGGTCGAGTACCTTGTCGGCACGTCTCTGGCGACCGAGCCACAAGTCAACCAACTCCACGCAAACGAAGAAGAGGCCAGGCGTTGAGCACCTCCGAAGGCAAGAACCCAGAACCGACTCATGGTTCGAAGGGCCGGCGCCGCCGAGGCGCCCTGGTTGGCGGCCTGATGGTCGCGTTGCTGGCTACGCTTCTCGTGGCCTGGTGGCTCGGGCGCCGCGAATCGACCGACAACGCTCACCTCGAGGGACATGTGCACCCGGTCGCCGCACGTGTCGAAGGACCGGTGATCGAAGTGGCGGTTGGAGAGAACCAGGAGGTCGAGAAAGGCGACGTCTTGTTTCGCATCGACCCGGCGCTCTACCGGGTCAACCTCGCCACCGCCGTCGCCCACCTGGCCGACGCGCGCGCCGAAGCGGCCGCGGCTCAGACTGGAGTGCCCATCGCCTCGACGACCACGCGCTCGGCTCTGCGTTCGGCACTGGCGAGCCGCGAGGGCGCGCGGACCGGCATCTTGCAAGCCAGACAACAAGCCGAAGTCGCCGAAGCAGAGCTCGACGCTGCTCTGGCGCGACGAGTACAGGCCGAGCGCGACCTTGAGCGTATGCAGCGACTCGTCGAGCGCGACGAAGTGTCACAGCAGGACTACGACCGTGCGGTCGCTGAGGAAACCAGAGCGCGCTCGGCGCACGCCGCCGCGCGGCTCGAGGTCGAGATCGCCGCCGGTCGCATGGACCAGGCAGCCGGCGCACTCGAGCGTGCCGAGGCGCTGGTCGCAGAGGCCCAGACGGCACCCCAACAGGTGGCAGTGCACGAGGCTGGAGCCAGTGCCGCCGCGGCGCGCCTCGAGTCCGCCGAGGCGGCAGTCGAGCAGGCGCAGCTGCAGCTGAAGTGGACCGAGGTGCGGGCTCCAGCCGCTGGGGTCATAGGCCGCAAGCGTGTCGAGGTCGGTCAGTTCCTGCGCCCCGGCGAGCCCGTCCTCGCCGTCGTGGCAAGCGGCGAGATCTGGGTCGTGGCGAACTTCAAGGAGACCCAACTCGAGCACCTCCGCCCCGGCCAGGAGGCGCGCGTCAAGGTCGATGCCTACCCTGCACTCGAGCTTTCTGGCAAGGTTGAAAGCCTGTCGGCGGCGACCGGTTCGCGCTTCAGCCTGCTGCCGGCCGAAAACGCCACCGGCAACTTCGTCAAGGTCGTCCAGCGCGTTCCGGTACGCATCGGCCTCGATCCCGCAGCTCTTTCGGAGGCGACACGCGGCGGGCAACCGCTGCGGCCCGGCATGTCGGTGGTGGTGCGCGTGTACACCGGCGAGAGCAGAACGCCTCGAAGTGTCTCTCGCGACGCTCCCTGATGGAGTCAGACGACAGGCCGACCCCCTCGTCATCTGCCGCGTTCACAGCAGGCGAGCCGACAGGTTCCGCGCTGCCCGAGAACCCCTGGCCGAGTGCCATCGCGATCATGCTGGCGACCATGATGGTGTATCTCGACACCACGGTGGTCAACCTGTCGCTACCACACATGGCGGGCAGCCTCTCGGCCTCGATCCACGAGGCCACCTGGAGCCTGACCTCTTACCTGGCCGCCAACGCAGTCATCTTGCCGCTCACCGGTTGGCTGGCCAACTGGATCGGGCGCAAGCGTCTGATCATGGGCGCGCTGACCGGCTTCGTCGCTGCCTCGCTGGGCTGTGGCGTCTCGAGCTCGATCGGCATGCTGATCGTCTTCCGAGTCATCCAAGGTCTCACCGGCGGGGTAATGCAACCGATTTCGCAAGCGGTGCTGCTCGAGAGCTTTCCGGCTGACCAACGGGGAAAGGCGATGGGCGTCTGGTCGATGGGAATCGTCCTGGCACCGATCCTCGGGCCGGTGATCGGCGGCTGGCTGACCGAGAACTGGAATTGGCGTTGGGTCTTTCTGATCAACGTGCCGGTGGGGCTCTTGAGCCTCCTTCTGGTGCGTCAGACGATCGTCGATCCGTCCTACATCAAGCGACAGACGGAGCGCATCGACTGGGCGGGCATCGGGCTGGTCACCCTGGGGATCGCCTGCATTCAGATCATGCTCGACCAGGGGCAGGACGAAGACTGGTTCAACTCGCGCTTCGTCGTTGGGCTTCTGGCGGTGGGAGTCGTTAGCCTGGTGATCTTCGTCGTCCGCAGCCTGCGCAGCGAGTACCCGGTGCTCGACCTCAGGGACCTGTGGATCCGCACCTTTGCCATCGGGACCGCCTTCTCCGGCCTGGTTGGCTATCTGCTCCACGGCTCGATCGTCGTTTTGCCGCTTCTCCTACAGACCCAGCTCGGGTTCCCGCCGCTCGAAGCCGGCCTGGCCATCGTGCCGCGCGGTATCGGCGCCTTTCTGGCTTTCCCCCTCGTCGGGGTGATCGCCGACCGCTTCGATCCCCGCAAGCTCCTGTTCGCCGGCCTGGTGCTGGGCAGCTTCACCATGTTCTGGTTCGCGACTCTGGACCACTCGCTGGGCTACTGGGATCTGGTGGCGCCACAATTCATTCAGGGACTCGCCCTCGGACTCCTCTTCGTGCCCCTGTCGACGATCACCATGGACCCGATCTCGCGACCACGCATGGGCAACGCCACCAGTGTCTACAACGTGGTGCGCAATCTCGGTTCGTCGATTGGCATCGCGATCGTCGCCACCCAGCTGACGCGCGGCCAGCTGCGCCACCAGGCGCACCTCATCGAAGGGATCACCGCGTACGACCCGGCGACCCGGCTGCGCCTCGAGTCGCTCGAGCAGCTGTGGAAAGAGGCCGGCGTCGACCCGGCCACCGCCGCCCTCGGGGCACGGGCGGCTCTCGGGCGCCTGGTCGATCAACAGGCTGGCATTCTCGCCTACCTGGATTCGTTCCGCCTCTTCGGCCTGGTGTTTCTGCTGATGTGCCCGTTCGTTTTCCTGATGGAGCGACCGCGTCATCTGCGGCGCTAGGGGGGGTTCTGTTGATGCCCTGATCCCATATCTACCCGGTTTCACGTCCCGTGGGGCTCCACACGGGACTGCTACGGCGCTCACCGCCGCCTTTTGTTGGCCGATCGGTCTGGTAGCTCGTTTGCACAACATCTGGCCAGGGATCACAAGATCTCTTGAGATTTGTAAAAAATCAGCATTTTCCTTGTAATCCCATGTGCCGCTGGAACAGGATCCCAGTTCACACGGATCGATTCGAAACACCGACCGCCCCGGTGTGCGCCCCAGAGGATTCCGAATGACTGACAGCATCGAGAGCCCAGGCCTGGTTTTGATCGTCGACGACGAGCCGACCGTCCTCAACGTCACCAAACAGGTCGTCCAGCGGGCGGGCTTCAATTCCGTCACGGCGACCAGCGGCTTCGAGGCCATTGCCACCCTCGAAGAGGCCCCGATGGCCATCCAGTGCGTGCTTCTGGACATGAGCATGCCCGAGATGGACGGCGCACAGACCTTTCGCGAGCTCCGCAGGCTGAGAGCCGACCTGCCCATCGTCCTGGTGAGCGGCTACCCCGATCTCGAGTCCGAACCTTGCTTTGCGACCGACAAGCCTTTCGCTTTCCTGCAGAAACCCTTCTCGATTGCTCAGATCGACGACGTGCTGCGGCGCGCCATCGAGGCCGGGAACCGCAGCGGACACCCGCGCAGCCCTTCGTCAGACGCCAGTAGCGAACGCCACGCGCGCGCCTGAATAGGGCTTCTGATAGGGCTTCTGATAGAGCTTCTGATAGGGCTTCTGATAGGGCTTCGAGCCTCGGTCTCGTTCGAGACCCACGACCCGGAACATCGAAAGATGCCCTGGGCGTTACACGGCACTCTGATTGTGGCCAACCGCAGGCAAACTCGAGGTCATCTTCTGGCGACCGCTAAAAGTCGCGGCCCCTATGGTTAGGATTCTTCTCCCGGCTGTCTACCGGCAGGAGGCGGCCTTCGTATCAACGGAGGCTGCGAGGAGGACCAAGATCGATGACCACCCCAAAAAGCGAGCAGTCCACCACCACCCAGGGCCGCGCTGCGAGCGCCGGCACGGTAGCCCTGGTCGACGACGAAGCGACATTGCGCGAAACCGTCTCCTTCGCACTCGAGCGCCACGGTTTCCAGGTCGACACCTATGTCGACGGCCAGGAGGCCTGGGAACGCTTTCAAGAAGAGCTTCCCGATGTCGCCATCCTCGACGTGACCATGCCGAGAATGGACGGGCTGGAGCTGTGCAGGCGCCTACGCTCGATCTCGGAGCGCCTGCCGATTCTCTTTCTGACCTCTCGCGACGAGGAGTTCGATCGCGTGCTCGGTCTCGAACTGGGTGCCGACGACTACCTCTGTAAGCCTTTCTCGATGCGCGAGCTCGAAGCCCGCGTCAAAGTCGTCTTCCGCCGTCTCGCATTGTCCCGCGAGCCAATTCCCGATGACGAGACGTTGACACTCGGCGACGTCACCCTCGACCTTCAGCGGTACCAGACGCGCCTCGGCGGTGAACTCGTTCCACTCACCATCACCGAGTTCCTGCTGGTCAAGGCCCTCGTTCAGAACCCCGGGCACGTCAAGACGCGCGCCCAGCTGATGAACGCGGCCTACGAACACGACACCTACGTCAGCGAGCGCACCATCGACAGTCATGTGAAACGGCTGCGCAAGAAGTTCACCGATCTAGACGCTGAATTCGACCTCATTGAAACGGTCTACGGCCTCGGCTACCGGGTGCGCACCGAAACGTGAGGCCACGCTCTTCTCCAGTCGTCGTATGACCCGCCTGGGCGAGGCACTCGAGCGCCTGCGGGTCGCTCTCTCGAGGATCTGGCTGCGCCTCCTGGCGTTCAATGTGCTGCTGGTCTTTCTGCCGCTGGCCGCAGTCTTCACGCTGCAGGTCTACGAAGATCAGCTGCTCGACCGTCAGGAGCAGGCGATGGCGCAGCAGGGGCGCCTGATCGCAGCGGCGCTCGGCGAATCAGGGCCCGTCGATGAGCGCCAGGCGCGGGAGTTGCTGCGCAAGCTCGAAGGTCGCACCCGTGCCCGTCTGCGAATCCTCGATGCCACGGGTCGCCTGCTCGCCGACACCAGTCAGCTCGGGCCGAGTTCGCCGACGGACTCCCCGCCAGCTGCCGAGACGGAGAAACAGGACGCTCCCGAAGAGAGCCTGCTCTACCGCATCGGTGCCTCTCCGTTCCGTTTTCGCCAACGCTTCAAACCCAGCCCTCCGGTGGCGGCCAGCGATGGCTACTCTCCCAATCAACCCTTCGACGGCCCAGAGGTCGAGCGCGCCCTCTCTGGAGCGTACGGTGCGGACACCCGCCTGACCCCTGGACAGCGTTCGGTGACCCTCTACAGCGCCATTCCGATTCGCGACGACCACCGCGTCGTTGGCGTGGCCCTGGTGTCGCAATCGACGTTTTCGATCTTGCAAGACCTCTACGAAGTCCGCCTACAGGTCTTCAAGATCTTCCTGTTCTCGATCGCCGCGGCCTCGATCCTGAGCCTGGTTGTCGCGACGACCATCGCACGGCCCCTGCGGCGCCTGCGGCAGGAGACCGGCTCACTCATGGATGCCCGCGGTCGTCTGACCGGGGCGTTTGCTGAAAGCCGCCGCCGCGACGAGATCGGTGATCTGACGCGGGCGTTGCGTGAATTGTCGCGTCGGCTGGGCGAACATCAGGAACGGACTCGCAGCTTCGCAGCTGATCTGTCGCACGAGTTCAAGAACCCGCTGGCTTCGATCCGGAGTGCCGCCGAGGTCCTTGACGTCGCCGAGAACGACCGCGAGCGCGAGCGTTTCCTCGAGATGATCAGGAGCGATACTGCGCGACTGGAGCGCCTCTTGACGTCGCTCCGCGACCTCTCGGTCATCGACGCCGGCGCCGACGCTCGTGACTCCAGCCGGATCTCGTTCGCCCGGCTCAGTGAGCCGATCGTCGAAGGATGGCGCGCGCGTCAGGGGCGCGGCCGCGAGGTTCGGCTGAGGTCCGACGGCCCGGAGCCCTGGGCGCAGTTCTCGGCCGACTATTTCGCCCAGGTCCTCGACAACCTCCTCGACAATGCGGCGTCGTTCTCGCCACCGGACGCTCCGATCGAAGTCGAGACCGCCGTCGCCGGCAACTGGTCTGAGCTCTCGGTTCGCGATCACGGTCCCGGCATCCCCGACCAGCACCTCGACCGGGTCTTCGACCGCTTCTTCACCTATCGTCCGGGCGAGGAACCTCGCGCCGACGAGCCCGACGAGCACTCGGGGCTCGGCCTGGCGATCGTCAAATCGATCATCGAAAGCCACGGCGGACAGGTCACCGTCGAAAACGCGCAGGGCGGCGGGGCGCGCTTTACGATCCGCCTGCCCCGTGCGACCTGAACCCCTCCCGAGTCCACGACGCGCCCCCCGGCCACGACACCCACCCGGGGACTCCGCCCTTGCCTCGAGAACTCCGTTCTCTTGGGTTTCAAAGCAATATTTGTTAATATCTATATTTCTCCGGGAGCGGGCCCGTAGCCCGTTCGATCCCTCCCCCGCCCAGGAAACGGCCCGAGTCCTCACAGACGGAATCCATGATCATGCTCGAACCACGCCTCGCTCTGACCTTCCTGTTGTTGGCCGGAGCCGCTTCGCTCGCCGCCGCTGACCACCTGGTGCTCATCGACGGCTCGGTCATGGAGACCAAAGGACCCTGGAAGCTCGAGGGGAACCGCGTCACCTTCACCAACTCCACCGGGGTCAAGAGCGTCGTGCGCGCATCGAACGTCGACCTCGAGGCATCACGAACCTACGAGCAGCGCATGGCCGAGGAGTACGCGCGTCGGGCAGCCGCAGCCGAGGCCGCTTCCAGCGCCATCGAGAGGCGCCCGGTCAACGTCGTAGAAGTCGCCGCGCGGCAGCCAGAGGCGCCGCACCGCCAGCAGGGAGTGATCGCCAACGAAGTCGTCATGAACGAACGGGGCAGCACCGTGGCGCTCGGCCAGCTCAGCAAGGACCTCGGGATCCGGGTCTTCCCATCTGACGAGCCCGGCGAAGCAGCGCGCCTAGAGGGCCTGACCCGTCAATACCTCAATCGCACTCTCGCCATCGTCTCGCGCTTTGACTACGAGAAGGGGTTGGGCGCAGTGCGAGATGCCGAACCGGAACTGCGTGAGGTCGCAGGGGCCGCTCGGCAAAGGGCAGCTCGCGAACCCGAGTACATTCGCGACGGTCTCGAGCAACTCGCCGATGCACTCGACCGACTCGCGACGATGGCGGTACGCAACAAACGTGGTTTCGCGAAGTTGATCGGCCCGCACGTCGGGTAGCTGGGGCAACACGCCACCTTGGTGTAGCCTCGCGCCCTATGCCAACGCTACTCCGCGGTGTGCGCGGCGCAACCCGTCTGAGCGAGGACTCGCGTGAAGCACTGCTGGTCGCTACCGGCGAGCTGCTCCTCTTGATGGTGCGAGAGAACGACATCAAGCCCGAAGACGTCGCCAGCGCCTGGTTCACCACCACGCCCGATCTGGTCGCCGAGTATCCCGCACTGGCGGCGCGCAAGCTCGGTTGGAAGGACGTACCGCTGCTCTGCGCTCACGAGATGAATGTGCCCCACGGCCTCGCGCAGTGCGTGCGTATCCTCTTGCACTGGAACACAGCGGTTGCGCAGGCAGACATTCGACACGTCTACATTCGAGGCGCCGAGGTGCTGCGGCCGGACAATCTCGATCTCTATGACGTGCCGGAGGTGGCCGAGGTACCCTTCGATCTCGATTGATCGGCGCAAGTTCAGAGCTAGTCGCGCAGCTCGGGGTACGTGTACCAGTAGGCGATCTCGGGTTCTTCCTTGGTCATCACTTCGAGTACTGCGGGACGACCTTCGCGAGTTGCGGCATGGGCACGCTCGAAGGCAGCCACCAGGTCTGTTGGATCGTCGACCCGCTCCGACCAGGCACCGAGGCCCGAGGCGACGCGCTGATAGTCACCACTCAGGTACTTGGTGCCGAAGCGCTCCGAGGCGACCGGAATGTTCTTCTCGTAGTTCCCCATCGCCTGATTGTTCAAGAGCACCGTCATGATCGGAATCTTCTCGCGCACGGCGGTCTCGAGATCCATCCCGACCATGCCAAAGGCAGCGTCACCCATGAAGTTGACCACCAACTTGTCGGGGCAGGCGAGCTTTGCACCCATCGCACAGCCGAGCGAGAAACCGAGTTGGGTCGAGTGCCCCCAGCCGATGTAGCCGCGCGGGCTGGTGGCTTGATAGATCGGCACCAGTTGGTCGCGAGAGCCACCGGACTCATGGGTCACGATGATGTCGTCGGGATCGAAGGTCTCCATGAAGTCGGCGATCACCCGATAGGGGTTGATCGGCACTTCGTCCGAAGTCAAAAGCGGTTGCCAGCGCGCCTGCCAGACGCCGCGTCGTTCGGCGATCAGCGCCTCGACCGGACCACGCTCGCGCGACGCTCCACCCGCCTCTTCGAGCAGCGCCTCGAGGGTGAGTCGGGCGTCGCCCAGAAGTGGAACGTCGGCGCGGAAGGCAAGGTTGAGGTCCAGGGCATCCACCGTGTTGTGGATCAACCTCTTGGCGCCCGGGATGGGGGGAGCGGTGAAGTCGCGCGCCAGGCTGGCACCAAGCGCAAAAACGACATCGGCCTCCGCCAGAGCCGAGGCGGCCATCGACGTCATGCTGAAACCACCGGTGCCCAGCGACAACGGATGGTCTTCAGGAAAGCCACTCTTGCCCATCAAGGTGGTCATGACGGGGAGCGCCAACTGCTCGGCAAACCGAACCAGCTGCTCGCTGGCTCGCGACCAGAGGACACCCTGGCCGGCCCAGATCATCGGCCGCTCGGCTTGAGAGAGGAGCTCGAGGGCAGCGCGCACGGATTCGCGGTCCGGTCCGAAGCGCGCCGCCTTGATCGGTTTGTAGTCCAGCGCCTCGCTCAATTCCTGACGCGCGACATCGACCGGAACCTCGAGCATCGCCGGGCGCGGCCGTCCAGTACGCAAGGCCGTCATCGCTTGCGCCAAGCGACCGGGCAAGGCATCGGCCGATGAGGCCAGGCCGAACCACTTGGTTGCCGCCCCGTAGCGGGGGCCGGCATCGAAGGTCGGCTGAGTGTTGACCAGCTGACTGCCCGGATGGCCGGGGAGAAACAAGACCGGGCTCGAATCCGTGTAGGCCTGGGCGATGCCCGCAAAGGCGTTCTCGACGCCCGCACTCTGCTGCACCGTCACCACCCCTAAGCGCTCACCGTTGGTGGCCCGCGAGAAACCGTCGGCCATGTTGCCGGCAACACGCTCCTGGCGCGCCACGATCGGCCGAATCCCGGCCGCAGCCAGCGAATCGAGGATAGGCGTGAACGGAAAGCAGAACACACACTCAACGCCCTCCCGCTTGAGAATCTCAGCCACAGCCTCACCGCCACGCATGCAACACCTCCTCCTGTACCGATGTCTTCTGCCCATCGTAGTCCCTAGACCCGGGCATCTCCCGGGCATCTCCCGGGCATCTCCCGGGCATCTCCCGGGCGTTTCCCGGGCAATCGACTGGGGTGATTCTGGTAAATCTCGGGCTTGGGCGGTCGGTGGCGGGTTCGAGATACCCTCTTGTGACTTCAAGGCGAGCGGCGCTATCCTAAACCCCTAGTTTCTGAGGTTTCCAGTGAGCTGGAAACCCCTTTGAAGGTTCCGGATTCCCCGGGAAGCCTGTTCTCTCCACGGTCTGCGATTCAAGCCACAAGAAGGGCTTCACGCTATGAACGCAGAGTTCGCACAACCAGCGACCCAAGGCACTGAAACCTCGCGCCCCGAGCGCAACCCGCAACAGACCGCTACCACGGGACGCATCGTTGTTTTTCAATTGGAGCACGCGGCGGACTTCCCGATCCGCGACGTCAGCGCCAACTTCGAAACGCTGTCGGGGTTCTCGGTACGCGAGGCGCGTGGCAATCCCCTGGCGCAGCTTGTCGAGCCGGAGTATCGTGAGCTGCTGCAAGAGAACTGGCAGTTGGAGACGCCACTGCACGGGCTTCGCATCCCCTTGATGACGGCCGACGGCGAAAGCCGCCTGTGGCTCGAGTTCGATGCCTCGCTGGAACTCTGTCACCCGCGCGACGCCGGCAACGGGTTGCTGCATCGCCACGCGATCGATTGCACGACGGCACACGACCAGCGAGAGACCAACCCCTGCGAGCGAGCGCTCGACCAATCGAGTCGGGCGGTGGCGATTCACGACAACCTCGGGCAGATCCTGTGGGCCAACCGCGCCTATCTGGAGCAAACGGGCTTTGACGCCAAGCACCTGATCGGCCGCAGCGCGCCCATCGTCTCGGACGACCGGCGCGACTTCAATCGCCGTCGGGAGGCGCTCGCCGCCGTGCATGACGGCAACCCCTGGCGCGGTGAGCTCAAGTTCGTGCGGGGCGACGGAGTGGTGCGTTGGGGTGCTGTCACCCTCGACCCGATCCGCGGCAACGACGGCCAGGTCGAGCGCTACATGTCGATGCTCGAAGACATCACAGACCTCAAAGAAGCACAGCTCAAGCTCGAGCAAGCAGCCTTGAGCGACCCGCTGACCGAGCTTCCCAACCGGCGCGCCTTTCTCGACCGCCTTCAGTACGCGGTGGAGTCATCGCAGCGGGTTCGCCGCACGGCCGCGCTGTTCTACCTCGACCTCGATTACTTCAAGGAGGTCAACGACACTCTCGGGCATGGTGCCGGCGACAAGGTCCTCGAGACCGTCGCCCAGAGGCTGCGCCGCCGCCTGCGCACCTCTGATCTGGTATCGAGGATCGGCGGCGACGAATTCACCCTCCTGCTCTCCGACATCAAGAATCGCGAGACCTGCGCGCGGATCGCCGAAGATCTTCTAGCCGAGGTCGCCAGACCGATCGGAACCCTCCGTTGTGACGTAACAGCGTCGATCGGAATCGCACTGATTCCCGAAGACAGCGTCGAAGCGGACCGACTGCTTGAGAACGCCGACCATGCGCTCTACCGCGCCAAGGCCGCCGGTCGCAACCGCTACCGTTTCTTCAACGACCCGGCGCGGGCTTCGGCACCCAGCCCCTGAACGATTCCGTGGCGCCCGAAGAAATCAGCCCGGGCGACGTCGACTGCGTTCTGTTCGACCTCGGGGGAGTCCTCGTCGATTTCCAGGGAGTCGAAACGCTGGCACGTTGGACCGGTGATTCTTCGGAAACGATCTGGGATCGCTGGTTGAGCTCAGAGGCGGTGAGGGCCTATGAGCGCGGGGCATGTGACACAGGAACTTTCGTCCGTGAGGTCGTCCACGAGTTCGAGCTCGACCTCGCCCCGGCGGAGTTCGCCGAAGCCTTCCAAGGTGCGATCACCGGCGTGCTGCCGGGTGCCATCGACCTGCTTCGAGAGCTCAAGGGACGCACCCTCCTCGGGTGTCTCTCGAACACCAACGACCTGCACTGGCGTCAAATGTGCGGCTGGGGTCTCGACCGACATCTCGACCGCTTCTTCCTGTCGTTCGAGATCGGCGCTGTAAAGCCCGATGCGGCGATCTTCGACCACGTCGCCCACGACCTCGCCATCCCGCGCCACCGCATTCTCTTCTTCGACGACAACCAGCTGAACGTCGACGGCGCCCGCGATGCAGGATTCAGAGCGCAGCGCGCCAATGGTCCGAACGACTGCCAAAGAGCGCTCGGAGCCTTTCTCAAAAAACCGGTTCCCGGCTGAGCCGGCCAACAACGCTCGACCGCTCGAGGGCCGACAAAAAGGGCCATCTGTTGTACCATCCCGCCCGCGCCGTCCGGTCGAGAGGGCCCAAGCCGATGTAGCTCAGGGGTAGAGCAGCTGATTCGTAATCAGCAGGTCAGCGGTTCAAATCCGCTCATCGGCTCCAGCGACGCCCCGGAGAAACCTGGAACGCAAGATGGTCAGCCGCCGCCGTCGGGCTTGGTGACCGTGACGGCAGAGTGCTCGCACACCAACCGAGCAACCAGGGGCGAGAGGCTCAAGAACGCTGGGGTCGCCACAGCGGTTCTGTTGGTGGTCGGGCTGGTTCCCGCTCTCCCAGAGAAGGTTCAGAAGAGTCCCGGGTCCTTGCCCTGATCCCTGCCCTCGCCTTGCCGGTCATGGCGCTGCAGGCCGGCTCGAGCGGCGGCCAACTGGTCTACGAGCATGGCGCAGCGGCGGCCTGGGCAGAAGGATCTTGAAGCCCCAGGAACGTTGAGCGGCTCACTTGCGCAGTAGGCCTCTTCCTCAGTCCGGGAGGGCACAGTGCCGACGCTTGCGGCACCGTGCCAGGAAACGTTCACAGGCCGGGAAGTCACCGAGCTGATCGGAACGGTGCGCCCAGTTCAAGGTGTAGGCGACGATGATGTCGGTGACCGAAAAGGCGTCTCCGATCAACCATTCCTTCGCCTCGAAGACCTGCTCGAAGACCGCGAGTCCCGCTCTGACCTCTCGCCCGTTGGGCCCGGCGATGTCTGGCAGGCGCTCGGCTTCGGGGTAGAACCAGGTGTGCTTCGCCGTACTCCACAGCCAGGCTTCGATCTCGGTAAGAACGAAACTCGCCCACTGCGCGTGAAGACCACGCTCGTAGGTGCCCGTCGGCGCGATGAGGCCAGCTTCGGAGTGAAGGTCGCACAGGTACTCACAGATCGCCGCCGACTCAAACAGCGGCCTGCCGTCGATTTCGATCGCCGGCAACTTCGCCTGCGGGTGGATGCGCCGGAGCTCGGTCGTGCCGATGAGCTCCCGGTCGGCCACCGACTCGAAGTCGAGACCGAGTTCGAGCAGCGTCCAGCGAACGCGCACTGAACGCGTTGGCCCGTATTCGTAGAGCTTGATCATGGCGGCTTCCTGTTGATTCAACGGTGGGGGTTTTCTCGCCACCAGTGTAGTCGGCCCGGCCTGGCTGGCCCGCACCCTGAAAGAGAACGAAACACAAAAAGGGTCGGCAACCGGGAGGCCGCCGACCCTTCCCACAGTTCGTGGCGAACTGGCGAGATCGAGAGCCTCTAGGAGGCCTCGGCGCCAAGCACCGCCTTGACCTCGAGGAACTCCTCGAAGCCGTGCTCGCCCCACTCGCGCCCGTTGCCGGACTGCTTGTAGCCACCGAATGGCGCCGAGAAGTCGGGGCCGGCACCGTTGATATGCACGTTGCCGGTACGCAACTGGGCGGCGACGCGACGGGCGTGCTCGGTGTCACCCGACTGCACGTAGCCCGACAGGCCGTAGACCGTGTCGTTGGCGAGCTCGATGGCCTCTTCTTCGTCCTTGTAGGGAAGGATGGCGATGACCGGGCCAAAGATCTCCTCGCGGGCAATGGTCATCTCGTTGTTGACGTTGCCAAACACCGTGGGCTTGACGAAATAGCCCTTTTCGTAGCCCTCGGGCTTGCCCGGACCACCGGCGACGAGCTCGGCACCTTCTTCGATGCCCTTCTCGATCAGTTCCTGGATCCTGGCGTACTGAGTTTCGCTGACCACCGGACCGATCGCCGTGGTCTCTTCTTCAGGCCGCCCCACCTGGATGGCCTCGGCCGCCTCCTTGGCGTACTCGAGAGCCTGCTCATGCTTCTCTGCCGGCACGAACATGCGTGTGCCAGCGTTGCAGCTCTGGCCACTGTTGGTGAAGCACGCCTGCACACCCCCCTTGACGGCAGCCTCGAGGTCGGCGTCGTCGAGAACGATATTGGCCGACTTGCCGCCGAGCTCCTGGGCGACGCGCTTGATCGTGTCGGCAGCGGCCTTGGCGACTTCGCGCCCGGCGCGCGTCGAACCTGTGAAGGAGACCATGTCGATGTCGGGGTGCTCGGAGAGCGCGGCACCGACGGTTGGCCCGTCGCCATTGACCAGGTTGAAGACACCGGCAGGCACGCCCGCGTCATGGAGAATCTCCGCCAGGAGAATGCCCGAGAGCGGCGCCACTTCGCTGGGCTTGAGAACCATCGTGCAACCAGCCGCTAGAGCAGGGGCGACTTTGCAGGCGATCTGGTTGACCGGCCAGTTCCAGGGAGTGATCAAACCGCAAACACCAACTGGCTCCTTCATCAGGAGCGTCGAACCGCGCTGCTCGGTGAACTCGTAGCCGGAGAGAATCTCGAGGGCGCCCGCAAAGTGCGCCAAGCCCGACGGAGCCTGGGCGTACTTGGCCAGCTTGGCCGGCGCGCCCATCTCGAGCGAGATCACATCGGCCATTTCCTGCAGGCGTTCCTGGTAGCCAGCGACAATGCGCTGCAAGAGCTCAACCCGTTCCTGCTTACTGGTCTGTGAGAACGACGGAAACGCCGCCTTGGCCGCTCCGACCGCGGAATCGACATCGGCCTGTGAGCCAAGGCTGATGCGGCCGGCGAGCTCTTCGGTGGAGGGGTTGATGACGTCGAGGGTCCTGGGCTCAGCCGGATCGACCCAGGCTCCGTTGATGTAGAACTGCAGGGCTTCTTTCATGATGGGTGACCTCTGTTGCGGAGGAGCCGTGACTCCTCGGGGGTTGCGGGGTGGTATGAGCTGGGCTTCTCCACTGGCGACCGCCACGAGCAGAAGCACGCTGGCGCACAGGATCCGAACCAAGGGAATCTCGCTGGCGGAGAACACCTAGGATCGCAGGATCCGCCCTCGATTTCCACCCCCGCGCCGCCGTGGACCCGCGCACACCCTTGAACCATTAGCATTCCGGGGTCACCGGAAACACCGGATCGACGCGACCCCGCTGTCACCTCCGACAGCGAAGGAGTTCGAAGTGGCTGGTTTGTACCTGGAAGAGCTCGAGATTGACGCCAGAATCGAGCATTTGCCGCACCGTACGGTCACCGAGACCGACAACCTCCTCTTCTCCACCATGACCCACAACGCGCAGCCGCTGCATGTGGACGCTGAGTTCGCGGGGCAGTCCCTGCACGGCCAGATCCTGGTCAACAGCATGTGGACCCTCGCCTACGTAGTGGGCGTCTCGGTGGCCGATACGACCCTCGGCACGACTCTGGGCAACCTCGGCTTCGAGGCGATCGAGTTCCCCAACCCGGTCTTTATCGGCGACACCATCTGCGCCGCGACCCGGGTCGTCAAGAAGCGCGAATCGAAGAGCAAGCCTGACCGCGGCATCGTGGTGTTCGAACACATCGGGACCAACCAGCGCGGTGAAGTCGTCTGCACCGCGGTGCGCAAAGCGATGATGCTTCGCCTGCCCGCTGGCCAGGAAAGCTGAGCGCCCGTGGCTCGTCTGAGGCGTTCGCTCCACTTCGTGCCCGGCGCCAACGAGCGCATGCTCGAGAAGTCGCTCCTAAGCGCTGCCGACTCGCTGGTTCTCGATCTCGAAGACGCGGTCACTCCCGACAACAAGGACAGCGCCCGAGCCACCGTTGCCAGTTGGCTTGCCACCCGTGACTTCGGCCGCCAGGAGCGCACCGTGCGCATGAACCCCCTGCACTCGCCATGGGGCCGGGCAGATCTCGAGGCGACGATGACGCACCCGCCAGACGCCTACCTGGTGCCCAAGGCCGAGGGCCTCGCGGACATTGAAGCCATCGACGAGCACCTGAGCGCCCTGGAAAAGCAATACGGCCACCCCCACCGCGGCGTCGGATTGATTCCCATCGCCACTGAAACTCCACGCGGCGTGCTCGAGATCGCCGCCATCGCAGCGCACCCACGAGTCATCGCAATCACCTGGGGAGCAGAAGACCTCTCAGCCGCCCTCGGCGCGCGCCAGAACCGCGACGCCAACGGCCGCTTTCTGCCAGTCTTCGAGCACTGCCGCACGATGGCTTTGCTAGCAGGAGCTGCGGCTGGCATTCCGGCGCTCGATACGGTGTTCGTCGACGTGCGCGACAAGGAGGGCCTGGAGCGCGAAGCCCGCGAAGCGGCGGCGGTCGGTTGGAGCGGCAAGATGAGCATTCACCCGGCCCAGCTCGAGGCCATCCATGCGGCGTTCAGCCCGAGCCCAGAAGAGGTCGCGGGCGCCGAGGCCCTCTTGGCCGCCTTCCTGGAACATCAGGCCGAGGGTCGGATGGCGTTCACCTGGCAAGGCCAGATGGTCGACGGGCCCCATCTCGAGCGTGCCCGCCGCCTTCTCGAGCGCGCCCGAAGAACCAGCGAAGCAGAGGGCACCGCAGAGGGCACCAGCCCTTGATGCCGCCGGTCATCAATCTCGACGAGAAGCTGGCTCTCTTCGCCGAGCACTGGCAGCCTCGGATCGTTGCAGGGCTCAACGATTACCACCTCAAGGTAGCCAAGGTCGAGGGGTCCTTCGATTGGCACAGCCACCCCGAAACCGACGAGGTCTTCATGGTGCTCGCCGGCGAACTGACGATCGACTTCCGCGACGGTTCACGCGTGCTAGCACCCGGCGAAGTGATCGTGGTTCCGAAAGGCGTTCTGCATCGACCTCATGCCGATACGGAATGCCACATCCTACTCATCGAACCTGCTGGCACCAGAAACACGGGCGACAACGAAGATTCGGAGAAGACTGCGGCCAACGACGTCTGGATCTGAACCGCGGAAGACCTCGTAGCAACCCCAGCTCATGCGCTACGTCCACACCAACATCATCGCCCGCGACTGGCCCAGCCTTGCAGACTTCTACGCCCAGGTGTTCGAGTGCGAGTTTGTCCCACCGGAGCGCAACCAGGCCGGCAACTGGCTCGCAAGAGGAACCGGTGTCGCCGGAGCTGCCCTCGAAGGCGTCCACCTGCTCTTGCCGGGCCATGGCCCAACGGGCCCCACGCTCGAGATCTACAGCTATCGGCAGATGCTCGACGGGCCTCCGGTACCGGCAGCCAACCGGCGCGGTCTCGGGCACCTCGCCTTCGAGGTCGACGACGTCGCCTCGACCCTGACCAGAGTTCTCGAGCGCGGTGGGAGCGCGCTCGGCGAGATCACGGAGCGCGACATCCAAGGTGTCGGCAAGCTGACCTTCGTCTACGCCACCGACCCTGAAGGCAACATCCTCGAGCTCCAGAGCTGGTCGACCTAGGCGTCGCCCTCATTCTTTTTCGGCCGCACCAACATGACGCCACCCAGGTAGGCCCCGAAGGCACCAACGAACGGAATGACCCAGTTGAACCAGGTGGGCTGCACAGCATGCTGACCTGCCTCCATGAAGGTCATCTCCGCCACCGGTTTGTTGATCGGCTCACGATTCGAAGTCACGCGATTCGCCGATAGCGCCGTCATCACCCCGATTGCGACCAGCATGGTGACCAAGAGTGACACCGCCCGCGGCCCCCGCCCCACCTTACGCGCCACCACACCCCCAACCAGCGCGGCGAGGAAACCAAACACCAGCGCAAAACCGACCCAGGCACCGGACGGCGCCGGCCCCTCCCCCTCAAACGCCCCGGTCCCACCGAGCACTCCCCAAGCCACTGCCATTCCTGCCATCACCACAACCGCCATCAGCAGGTAACCAAGAACGGCCGCCAGAATCGAGCGCAACATCGCAACGCCTCCGTTTTGTCAGAAAGTTGGATTGATGCTACCCCGCGGATTCACGCCTCCAAGGAAGCAACCAGGCGGGAGCCCTCCGCGCAAGTCGCCGAAGGCGCGCGCATGAAAGCGCGGCGTGCGAAGCACGAGCGCGTCACCCCCCTCATCCAGACTTGAGCCGGACGAGGGTCCTGAGGGCGGGGCGGGGGATTCACGACCCCCAGGGAGCAGTCAGGCGGGAAAGGCGCAGGATCCGACTTGGGTTTCCGCGGGGTGCGGGCGGGATCAGGGCTGGCAAGTGTTTGAGCGATGGGTTTTCTGGAGGCTGGGACCCCCACCAACGCCGAAGACGCCTGGTCACCGACACCCCCCACGCCGAAGCTTCGCGAGTTTTGCCAGCCCCCCGCACGTGCCCCGCGGAAACCCTAGTCGGATGCGCCGGCCGCCGCTCCCTGGGGGTCGTGAATCCCCCGTCCCGCCCGGCGCAGTCCACAACCTCACCCAACCAGCACAAAACAACGCCGTCCCAGGAACCAACAACCAGGATCAGTAGCCACCAACCACCAATGACCAAAGACCAAAGACCAACGACCAACGACCAACGACCAACCAGAAACCAGAAACTCAGGAAAGAAGCATACGCAGATCGTCCGCGCTCAAGTCCTTCAGTCCTGTTCCTTTGCCTTCCAGGATTGCTTCTGCCAGCTGCTTCTTGGTGCCCTGCAGCTCGAGCATCTTCTCCTCGACGGTGTCTCGGGCAATCAGCTTGTAGGCGAAGACCGGTTGGGTCTGGCCAATGCGATGGGCGCGATCGATTGCCTGGGCTTCGACGGCCGGGTTCCACCACGGGTCGAGCAAGAAGACGTAGCTGGCCGCGGTCAGGTTGAGGCCTACTCCGCCGGCTTTGAGACTGATCAGGAAAAGGTTCGTGTCAGGGTCGTTCTGGAACCGATCGACGACCGCGGCGCGGTCGCGCGTCGAGCCGTCGAGATAGGCGTAGGTGATCTCGCGCTCGTCGAGGTTCTCGCGCACGAAACCGAGCAGCTTGGTGAACTGCGAGAACACCAGGACCTTGTGACCCTCGGAGAGGATCTCTTTGACCTGTTCGAGAAGGGTCTCGAGCTTGGCGCTGCCGGCTTCGCTCCAGCTTTCGTCGACCAGGCCGGGGTGGCAGGCGATCTGACGAAGCCGCAGGAGTGCCTCCAGAACTTGCATCGTTGAACCGCCGACGCCCTTCTTCTCGACCTGGTCGAGCAGGCTCTCGGCGTAGGTGACTCGCAGCTGATCGTAGAGCTTCTGTTGCTCGTCGGTCATGGTGCACAGCAGAACCTGTTCAGTCTTCTCGGGCAGGTCGGGCAGGACTTCCTGTTTCGTGCGCCTGAGAATGAAGGGGCGTAAGCCACGGGCGACCAGTTCGAGCTCCTTCTGACTGGCGTCGCGGCCACCGAGCAGAACCTCGAGTGCCGGCATGCGACCGAGCAGGCCGGGGTTGAGAAACTCGAAGATCGAACCGAGCTCACCGAGGTGGTTCTCGATCGGCGTACCGGTCAAGGCGAGACGGTGCTCTGCCTGCAGCAGACGGGCAGCCTTGGCGGTTTGCGACTCGGGGTTCTTGATCGCCTGCGCCTCGTCGAGGATGACGGTGTCGAACTCGACGGTGGCCAGGTGCCCGATGTCGCGGCGCAACGTGCCGTAGGTCGTCACGACGAGATCGAAGTCGGCCAGACGATCGCGCAAGCCTTCGCGTGCCGCGCCCAGGTACTCCACCGTTTCGAGGGTTGGCGTGAACCTCTTGGCTTCGTCGATCCAGTTGTAGATCAAGCTGCGGGGAGCGACGACAAGAATCGGCAGGCCGGTCGTGCGGCTCTTGGTGCGGTACTTCTTGATCAGTGCCAGAGCCTGGACGGTCTTGCCGAGGCCCATGTCATCAGCCAACACGCCGCCGAGGCTGTACTCGCGCAAGAACTCGAGCCAGCCGAGCCCCATCTCCTGGTAACCGCGCAGCTTGCCCTTGAATCCGCGCGGAGCCTTCTGCGGATCGATGGCCTCGAACGAGCGGATCTTCTCGCGCAGGGCGGCAAAGGCAGAGTCGACGTCGACCGCCGGCTGCGCCACCAACAGAGCGTCGACGAGGCCGGCCTGCGAGGGATGGAAACGCAGGCCGTCTTCGGAGGAGCTCTGGGCGAGCTGTGCCAGCGAATCGTAGGCGTCGACCATGTCGCTAGTGAGCAGGCCCTCGGAACCGTCCTCGAGGGTGATCGTGCGTTCACCGCGTGAGATCGCCTCCAGGATGCGAGCGAACTCGACTCGGTCGCCGGCAAAGTCGACTTCGCCGCTGAGCTCGAACCAGTCGAGCCCGCTTTCGACCCGCAACTTGGGCGGGCTCGCCGAGCGATAGGACGTACCGCGCACTTCGACTTCCCAGCCGGCGGCGAGCAGCGGTTCGGCAACCGTCGCCAGCTCCTCCGGCGGCAGCTCGAGAACGTCTGGATGAGCCGAGGGCTTTAAACCCAGCTCGAGAAGCTGCACCAGGTACTCGCGCTCGGCCTCCATCTCGCGACGGATGAAGCGTTTCTTCTCGAAGTCGATCACCGCCGGGCGGGCGTCGCCGGCTGAGACCTCGAGAACGCCGTAGGCGAACGAAAGGTCGGCCAGCAACTGCGGGTTCATGAACTCGGGAGCATCTTCTGGTTCGAGGACCAGGCGGGGCTGAACGACCGCCTCTTCGCGCGCCAGCTGGAAGTCTTCCGGCGCCTCGAGGCGAGGCAGCCCCGGCATTTCGAGCAACGTGGTCACCGCCTCCTCCATGTCCCCTTCGGGGAAGACGATCTCGTCCTTGCCGGTGAGGAGGTCGATCCATGGGCCATCGCCTGCCGACTTGACCTCGAAGTGACCGATCTCGTCGCCCACAACGACCAGCGCGCGACCCGAGTCAGCAAGCGTCGCACCGGGGCCGTCGTCGGAGGGTTCGGGGAGCAGCAGCTGCACCTTCGACAACGGAACTTCCTGCTCCTCGCGCTCGAGAATGCCGCGCAGGCGCATGCGGCCAGCTGCTGCGAACTCGAGATGGAGCGCTAGCGTCCAGGGATCGCCGGTCGCATAGCGAAGCGTTTTGGGATCGCCCAGCCGCCGCCCATCCCAGAGCCTGAGAGCGTCACGCTGCGCGAGATCCGGGAGTACCGAGTCCCAGAGGCTCGGCGGCAGCTGAATTCGCGGAAAGCCACCCGAGCGCGCCGCTGCACGCTTCTTCTTGCGATTACCCCGCGCACGCCGCTGGTTCCCCTTGCCGCCCTTGGGTGCATCAGGTGACACCGCCGCAACCACCGTCATCGCCGTCTCGTCCGCGCTGTTACCGGACTCGCCGCCAGAGAGGAGCTCTTCGATTTCGGCGAGCTCGAGGTCCTGGCGCCGCAGTTTGCCGGGCTTACCCGACTGGGTCGGTTTGCGACCGAAGATGTCGAGTGTCAACTGGCCGCCGGCGGCACTGGCCGTTGTGTTCAGGAGCAGATAGATGCTGACGTCAGACTGGAGGACGTTGGCCTGCCCGTTCTTGGCCGCCGTCTGCGCCTGGGCCTGAGCATCGAGCAGCTTCTCGGTGTCTTCGCTGATCGACAAGAGCTGTCGACGCCATGAAGGACCGCCCGCCGGCCGTTGGCGCCGGTCGTCTGACTTGCGAGAACGACGCTTGCGGCTGCGCGTGCTCTTGGTGTGGGTCGAAACTGCAGCGAGCTCCGGCCAACGCGAAACACGATCTTTTCTGAGACCAATGCGGCTCTTGCCGGGCGGCTGCGCGATGACCGCGGTCGCGGCACCGTTGGCCTTCTTGCCCTTCTTGTCTCGGCTCTGACCACGGCGGCCTTCTGGCCCTCCCATGCCCTCGTCACTCTCCGGAAGAGCGGCGCCATTTGCGTTTCTTGACCCGAGACCGCCGAGGTCGAGCAACGTCGCCCAGATGTGCTTGCACGGCGTCCCGCCGGCGAACCGCTCGCATTCACAGAACACGTGCAAGCGGCGCTCTTCCGCTACCCGCGACCAGTCGATTCCAACCCCGTAGGTGCTCTTGTTCGAGCCCTTGACCTGCGCCAGAGCGCGATCTCCTATGACTTCGAGAAGCACGCGACCCTGCTTCTGGTAGCTCTCGCCACGCTTGCGGTCGCCAGGTTGAAAGTGCGACGTACTGCGCTGATGCAGCGGAGCCGAGTCGGATCGCTTGCCGCCACGGCGTTGGCGTGGTCGACCACGACGTCGACGGGGACGACTCGGGCGTTCCTGGGTCTCTTCTTCGGCCATACGGAGTGGGCCTACCTTGTGAGGCTCGGTTGAGCAGTGATGTCTATGCAGAGGTTTTCGAGAACCGGGCCATCACGAACGATGGCTGGCGTCGTACCGATCTTCCGGGCCTATGGAACGTTGGTTGAGGCCCGGGTGCTGCGAGTGGAAGCACTAAGAGCGCTGTACCGGCAGAAGCTGCACCGGGGAACACCGCCTCTGGCGGCTGCGCCCTTTTGTGGAGCGTCTCGGGCTTGTCTCTTGGCTCGGTCGCAATGAGGGACCCTCGCGTTGCTTCTTACGGCTCGGGAGGCGTCCTGCGAGAAAGATGCTACCACCTTTTGAGGGCCGTTGGCATTTTTTCGTGGCGATCCTTCTAGGACAACCCGCATGGTCCCATTCCTCGAGGCCAGGGACCCAAGCGCCACCCCCCACCCGGCCCCAGTCTCTAGACTGTCGAGATGGACAAGCCACCGCTGGCCCACGATGCCTATGAACGCCTGGCGGATCGTTACGCCGAACACATCGACACCAAGCCCCACAACGCCTACTACGAGCGGCCCGCGCTCACCTCCCTCATCCCGCCCGTCGAGGGACGGCTGGTGCTCGACGCCGGTTGTGGAACCGGGGTGTACAGCGAGCTTCTCGCGGCAGGCGGGGCCACGGTCATCGCCCTCGACGCCAGCGAGCGCATGCTCGAACACGCTCGCCGGCGACTCGCGACCGCCATCGAAGCGGAAGCCGTAGCCCTTGCGCGAGCTGACCTCAACGAGCGCCTCGACATCGCTGACGCAACGGTTGATCTGGTCGTGGCCGCCCTTTGCGTCGACTACATCGAAGACTGGCACAGGTTGTTCGCCGAGTTTCGACGGGTCCTCCGGGAGGGCGGGCACCTCGTCTTCTCCACCGGACATCCGGCCTTCGAAGCAGAGTTCTTCGCCACCGATGACTACTTCTCAATCGAGAAGGTGGAGTGCACCTGGAGCGGCTTTGGGATCGAGGTCGTCATGCCGAGCTACCGGCGCTCACTCGAAGCTACGCTGATGCCACTTCTCGAGACCGGGTTCGAAATCGAGCGCCTGCTCGAACCACGTCCCACGGAAGACTTCCGGGCAGCCGACCCGAAGCGCTTCGAACGTCTCATGCATCGCCCGAGCTTCCTGTGTATCCGAGCCCGCGCAGGAAGACGTACGGCGGATCAGGAGATTTGACAGGGTGCCGGAGCTCGGGTTGAATGGACGCCCCACCCGTCCTGACCGAAAGCGACCTGGTGCACCCGCGCCCCAGCCGGCGAGGGAGTGGCGCAACCCGCAAGCAACAGGAGACCCACCATGATCGACACCTACCGCATCTACGGCTCCGAAATGTCGCCGTACTCGGTCAAGGTGCGCTCGTACTTTCGCTACAAGAGCATTCCCCATCAGTGGATCCTGCGCGGCCCCCACAACCAGGACGAGTTCCAGAAGTACGCCCGCCTGCCGCTCGTCCCGCTGGTGGTGACGCCCGAAGACGAAGGCATCCAGGACTCGACCCCGATCATCGAGCGACTCGAAGAGCGGTTCGGTGAGCCTTCGATTCACCCCGCCGACCCGACCCTCGCCTTTCTGTCGGCGCTGCTCGAAGAGTTCGGCGACGAATGGGGCAACAAGTGGATGTTCCACCTTCGCTGGGCGCGCGAAGTCGACCAGAAGAGCTCAGCGGGTCGCATTGCCGCTGGCATGGCACAAGGCACCGATGAGGCACAGCGCACTCAGATTGCCGAGCAGATCAGGGAGCGCATGGTGGGTCGCGTCTGGTTCGTAGGCTCGAGCCTGGCCACAGCGCCGCAGATCGAGGAAACCTTCGCCGACGCCATTGCAGCCCTCGAGCCACACTTCGAGACGCGGCCCTACCTTTTTGGTGACCGCCCTGCATTCGCCGATTTCGGCCTCTGGGCACAGCTCTACTGCGCCTGGACCGACCCGACCGGCGGTGCGATGATCGAAGGCCGCGCACCGCAGACGCTGGCCTGGATCCAACGCATGCTGTGGCCAAAGGTGGAAGACAACGGGCCTTCCCAAGGCGCATTCGAAGACTGGCGAACGCTCGAGCCCACCCTCGCCCCCTTCATCTCGCGCTTCGTGAGCGGTCTGTTCCTCCCCTGGTCGGTCGCCAACGCGCAGGCTCTCGAGGCTGGTGACGCGCGTTTCACCGTCGAGCTCGAGGGCTCTCCGTTCACCCAGAAGCCGCAGAAGTACCACGCTCGCTCGTTGTCGGCGCTCTCTAGTCGCTACGAAGCGATCGCCGATAAGAGCACGCTCGAGCCCCTCCTCGATTCGCTCGGAGCCCTCGCGTACCTCGGCTGAGCGCAGCTCATGGAACGGCGCAGTCGTCGAGCAGCGGAACGCCTTCGCTGATGATTCCGTCGCGGGCGTAGAAGCCGCTGGCACGCGGCACAATTCCGACCGAGAGTTGGGGCTCGCACCAGACGACCATGCGATCCGCACGCCCCCGTTGACCATCGGGGTCACCAGCCAACCCATCCCAGGCATCGGGCGAATAGAGCACGCAGGGTGCGGCGGTCTCCTGGCAGTCACGCTCGAGCCGCGCTACCAGCGCGCGGCTCGAAAGCGCCCGCATCACCCAGGTGCTGCTCTCACGCAGTGCACTGACCTCGCGCATCTGCCGCGCCTTCTCGACTTCCGCCCTGGCCAGCAACCAGATCGCCGGCACCAGAGTAAACACCAGCACCGGCGTCAACCAACGGCGCCAGAACACACCTCGCGTTCTACTCAAGCGGTTCCTCGACCTCTCGTGCCTCGCCCTTGCTCCTTGGCTACTGCGAAGCCCGCTCCATGCCGGCAAGCGACACGACGTTCTTGGGATAGATCGCGAGATCCTCCGCGAATCTCTTCGCGGCATCATCAGAGCGACCCGCAGCGAGCAGCGTCTCGCCCAGAATCTGCCGCACCGGAATCGGCCAGGGGGGTGGCTCGTCGTAAACCAGCGCGTCTTCGAACTCGACCGCCTTCTCGAGGTGACCAATGGCACTCTTCATGTCGCCGTCTGCCGCCGCCAGACGGCCTGCGAGGACGCGGTGACCGATCTCAACGATGCGGCGTACTGAGTTGAGACCCCAGATCGAGGTCTCTTCGAGGGAGGTATCGGCAGCGATTCGAGAAACTGCGACCAGCTCCTCGCGCGCCGCCGCCTGCTCTCCGGTCGCCTGAAGCGCCAGGCCTCGCGCTGTGTGCCAGATGGCTCTCGGGAACGCCAACTCGGTTCCCGGATCCTTCTGGGCGAGGATCTCGTTCCAGCGCTCGAAGCGAATCTTCTCGAACAGATGCGCCGAATAGTAGAGCTGCAAGGCACCCGCTCCCGGATCGGCCATGCTGTCCTTGTCGACCTGATCTCGAATGTGTGCCATGGCCGGTGCCGAAAGCGACTGCTCACCCGAGAACATCGCCGCCACCGCCAGCATGTGGTGGTTGTGCAACATGTAGGTGAAGTACTCGGGTGGCACCGGGTGTTTGGCGGCGTAGTTGTCATCGTCTTTGATGGCCCGCTGGTTGACGCGAATCGCGTCGTCGTAGCGCCCCAGCCGAATGTAGATGTGCGAGGCCATGTGAACGAGATGACCCGTCGCCTGCTCGCCATCGGCCAGTCGATCGGCCGCCGGTTCGCCGAGGTCGGGACGCACCTTTTCGACCGCGTGAATCAAGAGGTGGTTGGCGCCCGGGTGCGCCTCATCACGCTCGAGCACTGAGGTCAGAAGCTCCAGAAACTCGGTGGTCACAGGGCGGGGTTCACCGTCATCTGTCCAGTAGTCCCAGGCGGTGGTGTCCATCAACGACTCAGCGAACAGGGTCGCGATCGTGAGGTTGTCGGGGTAGGCACGGGCCACGCGTCGCATGGCGCGCGCGTAGGCCTGGTCGCGTGCGGAACGGTCTTCGAGCGGGGCGTCGCCATAGCGCGCCTCGAGAGCACCGATCAGGGCCTGTTCACGTTCGGTGGTCTTGGGTGCCCTCTCGACGGCTTTCGCCAGGGCGGTGCGCAGCGCATCGTGGTGGACGAGATCGAGGCGATCGTTGATGTTGGGGCCGAGCACCAGCGCCTTGCCCCACGCACACATCGCGCATTGCGGATCTTCGGTCAGTGCGCGATCGAAACTCCGAGCTGCTTCGATGTGGTTGAAGCCCCAGGCTTCGTACAAACCCGCTTCGAAGTGTTTCTGCGCCGCCGGCGCAGTAGTCGTGATCTCGAAGTCGATCTGGTGGTCGCCGTGGTCGTGACCGCCGTCCGCCCGCAGTGGCGGCAGCACACCGAGCGAAATGAGGGCCAGAACGATGAACTGAACAACGACGAAGAGAAAGGTCCTCACCGGTGAACCGGTTGGGTGGACCGCGACCGGGCGTGGTGGTGTAGAGATTCGCATGGAATAGACCTCCTTGGAGACGAGCACTGAGGGGCTCATTGGGGGACTGCCGGAATGCCCGCCGAGCGGCCCGGCATCGTGCACTCCTGGTAACGCACCCGGGAATCAGATCCCGCCACTCCGCTACAGTACAGGGCCCGCGCCGAGACCCGAGAACCGTATCGACCGGACGGCTCCCGCGCCGCCCGCAGGAGAACCCATGCCCGAAGAGCTCTCTCCCAACAGCGAACGATGGTGGACGATCTACCTCGCCGGCGAGATCCACAGCGACTGGCGCGAGGTGATCGAGCGCGGCACAACCGAGCTCGGTCTCCCGGTCCAGTTCACTGCCCCCAACACCAACCACGCCGCCAGCGACGACTGCGGCGAGGCGATTCTCGGCAAGGAAGAGAGCGCCTTCTGGCGCGATCACAAGGGCGCCAAGCTCAACGCAATACGCACCCGAACCCTGATCGGCGACGCCGATCTGGTGGTGGTGCGTTTCGGAGAGAAGTACAAACAGTGGAACGCCGCCTTTGACGCCGGCCTGGCAGTGGCCCAGGGCATTCCGCTGGTCGTGCTGCACCCCGAAGAGCACACCCACGCTCTCAAGGAGATCGACGGTGCCGCCCTGGCGGTGGCGGGAGAACCGGAGCAGGTCGTCGCCATCCTGCGCTACGTGATCCGGGGAGAACTCTAGTACCCCGTACCATTGAAACGCACAGCGTCTGCGCGGTCCTCGCGCTCGATCTCTGTGTTGTCACTCCTCGACAGATCACTGCATCGAGGCGACCGCCGATCCGATCGAGATTCGGCAACTCGTGGCGCAAGGCTCGAGGAACAAGCGCCAAACGATCAGTGGCCGGTAGGGCCAGATTCCCTAGCGGTGCATCATGCGGCGCCCGGCACCTACCGCCTCGGCCCAGGCTCCGGCGCCGTTCTCGAACCCATCCGAGAACAAGAGCCCACATCGGCCGACTCCGATCTCGTCGGGGTGAAACGACTCCCACTCGCCGAGATGACGCTCGGCGTTGTTCCAGGCGAACAAGCGACGCCCGGGATCGACGTCGTAGACGTTGTTCGAGAAGCGGTTGTTCTTGCAGCAGAAGTACGAAGCGTCGCCGACGTCCTGCAGCATGGCCGATGCAAAGCCGTTGTTGGGCTGACGTACGCAGTTGTTGTGCACGTTGAGGTCTGAGATCTCGTAGACACCCAGGGGACCCGAACCACGCGCCTGGGTCATGGCGGTAATGCCATCAGCGTTGTCGAGCACTTCGTTGTGATGGATCTCGACGCCGCGCGAGGACGACACCGCGATCCCTGCTCCCCAGCCCCAGTCGGGGTGCGCAAACCCGTTGCGCATGACGACGTTGTGGTCGAACTCGGCGTTGTAGCTGATCTCGTGGTAGATGCCGGGACGGGTGTTGTCAGTGATCAGGTTGTGGTGAAAGTGCACGTTGACGTTCACTTCGTCGGTCCACAGACCCGGACCGAAGTTGTGGTGCACGTAGTTGTAGGCCGCCTCGAGGCGCTCACTACCCGTGAACTTCGTGGCACCGCCCTCCCAGTCGACCTTGTAGCCCGCCAGGTTGTTGTAGGCGATCTCGTTGTTGAGGATGCGGATGTCGTTGCCGCGCCCGCCGATGCCCTTCTGGCCGTTGTGGTGGACGTAGTTGCCATCGACCAGTGAGTTGTGGACTGCGCGGATGCCGGTGCCGTGGTTCAGTCGCACCTCGTTGTTGATGATCTTCCAGCGCAGGCCGAGCGAGTCATTGAAATCGTTGTTCTTCTGCGCGTCGATGGCACCCCACTGCGCGTGGTTCGAGTACTTCTCGACCACCAGATCGCGAATCTCGACGTCGTCAGCAGGACCGTAGAAGGCGCGCTGGGTGACCGAAGCCTCCACGACCCTCACCGAAGGATCGGTACCGATGTAGATGCGGTCGGCACCGTAGTCGAAGTAGAAGGAACTCGGACCGACCTGTGACAGCGACCCGACCTGCTCGAGCGTCACGTCGTCGATGAAAACGTCTTCCGGTCGATTGCACATCCCTCGCCCGGGGTCGCAGGTTCCGAAGCTACCCTGCTCCTGGGTCTGGCCGGTGGCGTACCAGACGTCTCCCTGGCGCGTCCAATGCGGCAGGTGGCGCGAACCGTTGATTACCGAAAGGCGTTCGCGATTCGGCCCCAGAGTGCCGCGGAACTTCTGACGGTTCTTCGGTTGAATCGAGTACAACCGGTAGGTCCCCGGCGCGAAGCGGAACGACTCACCTTCCGGCGCCGCCTGGACGATCGCCTGGATGTCGTCGCCTGGGTGAACGACGATCTCAGAAGCAGCAGCGGTCGCAAGACCCAGGGCGCCGAGACCAGAAAACAGGACCACAAGCCCCGGGCAGCGACCGCGAGGCGCTTTTCGTGTGAACGCAGAACGGGCGTTACCCCAGATTTCTCGAAGCATCAGCAGACTCCTACAGGACCCGGAACCGGTCCCCACATCCCATGGAAACTTCAGGCGGCGAATAGAAAGCCCCTGAAACCAGAAAACATCGTCGCGCGATGAGCGACAAGTGTAACCTATCGCATCGAGACATGCACAAACCAATATTTCAACACGCTTTCGCCCCATCACCAGGTCGCAGAACGGCGGCCAAGAGCGCTGCTCCAGCCTCTGAACCCACTCTCGAAGCTGTCGAAGAAGAGCATCTCCGGCCCCGGCGCGAAGGAGCAGGCAGCGCCGATGATCGCATCGCTGGGGTGGTAGGAGATCCAGCTTCCCTGCCGCCTTTCGCCGTTGTTCCAGACAAAGAAATTCGGACCAGCGTCGGGCACGTCGTAGGTGTTGTTCTCGAAACGGTTGCCCAGCGCGTTGAAGATCGACAGGTCCGCGATGTCCTGTAGGGCACCGGCTGCCCATCCCTTGCTCTGGCGGACGCAGTTCTCATGCACCCAGAGATCACGCACCTCGTACTTGCCGCGTGGCCCACTTCCGCGAGCCTGCTGAATGGCGATGATGCCGTCGGCGTTGTCGAGGACCTTGTTGTAGCGCACCTCGACGCCACTCGATGCCGCAACCAGGATCCCGGCGCCCCAACCCCAGACGTCGAAGCCGAAGCCGTTGCCGACCACGGTGTTGTACTCGATCAGCGCATCGAAACTGATCTCGTGGTAGATGCCGATCTTGTCGTTGTTGGCGACCAGGTTGTGGTGGTGATGGGCATCCTGGTTGTCGATGTCTGTCCAGATGCCCGGACCATAGTTGTCGTGCACGTGGTTGTAGGCCACTTCGAGGGCGCTGGTGTACGCGAACTTGGTGCCGCCGGCTTCCCAATTGACGGTAAAGCCGGTGGTGTTGTTCCAGGCGATGTCGTTGGCGAGCACCTTGATGCGCGCCCCGTTGCCGGCAATGCCGAGCTGGCCGTTGTGATGTACGAAGCTGTTGCGCGCCGTGCCGAAGTCGTTGAGCCGGATACCGGCGCCGTGGTTGTAGCGCGCCTCGACGTTCTCGACCAGCCAGCGCAGGCCACGCGGACTCGTCGTCCGGTCGTTGTGGAACTGGGCGTCGATGGCGCCGTGTTGCGCGTGGTTCGCGTACTTCTCGACCACCAGGTCACGAACCACCACATCATCCGCGGGGCCGATGATTGCCCGGTCTGTCAAGGTGGTTTCGATGACCCGGCCGCCAGGGTCTGTACCGATCCAGATGCGGTCGGCGCCGTAGTCGAAGTAGAAGGTCCCGGCGTTGACCTCGCCGAGCGACCCGACCTGCTGCAGCAGCTGATTGTCGATGTAGACGTCCTCGGGATGACCGCACAACGGGCTTTCACTCACGCAGGCTCCGTGCGCCCCGCGGTCCTGCGTCTGGCCATCGGCAAACCAACGGTCGCCATCTCTGGTCCATGAACTCAGGCGCCGGGCGCCAGTGAGGACCGTCAGGCGTTCGCCATTCGGACCGAGAGTTCCCGCCCACACCTGGCCATCGCGTGGCCGCACCGTCTGCTGCACGTAGATACCGGGTCGCAAGCGAAAGTGCGTTCCCTCGGCGTAGGTCTGGGCGGCAGCGTTCAGATCATCGCCCGGCGAGAGCACGACCTCCGCCATCGTCGGCGGTGCACAGAGGAGTGCCAGTCCTGAGATCAAAGCTAGTCTCGGCGCCCCTCTTCTCTGGCGTTGCCGTCTTGTCGTCCGTCGCTCGCTCCACGCCGGCGGCCGACTACCCCAAATGGTCGTCATCAAGACTCTCCTGAAACGAAAGGAAGGGAAGAAAAGATCAGCGCAGAGAGCAGGGAGTCAGAACGACTCGGGGGGTGGGCGAGAAGCAGGTTCTGCCTCTTCCAGCTGAGTAGACATATTCTAATCAATCTATTTTAGAGCTGTCCACACCCCTCTCAATACAAAGATTTCTACTTTTCGCGCTGCACCCCTCGGTTATCCCAGCAAGGCGGCTAGACAGTGCCCTGGGCAAGGCGCCTGGCGCTACCATGAGCACCGCCGCCTCGTCCCAGAAACCCCCGCCGTCCGCGCCTCGAGAACCGCGCGGATCGCAATAAAGGAGCACACCTTGCTGCCTCTTTCCTCGCCCGAACGTCTCGTTGCACTCTCTGACCGCTCCTGGCTCTTCGTCGGCCATCTCGCGCTGGCCTTCGTCGCCGCCATCGGGAGCCCGGCAAGCGTTGGAGCGCAAGAAGAGGACACGCCGACCTGGAGCGTCGCGGCACCGCCGGACGCTCCGACCTACGAGGCGGAAATCGATGTCACCGAGGGGACCTGGATGTCGGTCGACGTCCACCCGGGCGGCCAGCATCTGGTCTTCGACCTGCTCGGTGACCTCTACCTGCTGCCGATCGAAGGCGGCGACGCCCAGGCTCTGACCACCGGACTGGCGTGGGACTTCCAGCCGCGCTTCAGTCCTGACGGCCGGGAGGTCGCCTTCACCAGCGACCGCGACGGCGGCGACAACCTATGGGTCCTTGACCTCGGCGATGCCCTTCAGGGAGGCGATGTCGGCGAGGCACGCCAGATCAGCAAGGAGGACTTCCGGTTGGTCAACTCGCCAGCCTGGAGCCCCGACGGTCGCTACCTGGTGGGCCGCAAGCACTTCACCTCGACGCGCTCGCTCGGTGCCGGCGAGATCTGGATGTGGCACGCGAGTGGCGAGGGCAGCGGCCTGCAACTCAACGAACGTCCCAACGACCAGAAGGACCTCGGCGAACCGTCCTTCTCGCCCGACGGACGCTACGTCTATTTCAGCCGCGACTCGACACCCGGCGGCACCTTCCAGTACAGCAAAGACTCGAATGGCGAGATCTACACCATCCGTCGCATCGATCGAACGACCGGCGAAATCGACGTCGTCTTGCGCGGGCCAGGCGGCGCGGTGCGCCCGACGCCTTCTCCCGACGGTCGCTGGCTGGCGTTCGTGCGCCGCGAGCGTTTCCAGAGCAAGCTCTTCGTTCACGACCTGGTAAGCGGTGCGAACCATCTCGTCTACGACCGGCTCGACCGAGACATGCAGGAGATCTGGGCGATCCATGGTGTCTATCCGGCCCTCGCCTGGACACCCGATTCCGATGCGCTGATCTTCTGGGCCAATGGTGGGATCCATCGCGTCGCGCGAACTGGAGGCGAGGCCGAAACGGTTCCCTTCCGCGTCCGGGCGACCCGCACACTCACCGAAGCCCTGCGCTATACGGTCGACCCGGCGCCCGAGAAGCAACACACCAACGCCCTGCGCTGGCTGCAGGTCTCCCCCGACGGCAAGCGCCTGGTGTTCGAAGCGCTCGGCAAGCTATGGACTCGCGAACGGCCTTCAGACTCCACCCCGTGGGGCGAGGCGCGGCGCCTGACCTCCCAGAACGATCACTTCGAGCTCTACCCCGAGTTCTCTCGCGACAGTTCACAGATCGTCTATGTCACCTGGGACGACGAAGAGTTCGGCAGCATACGACTCGTCGCCTCGACCGGCGGCACCGGGCGCACTCTCACTGAGACCCCCGGCCACTGGGTCGAGCCGACCCTGTCGCCCGACGGCACCACGGTCGTAGCGCGTAAGATCGGTGGTGGCCGACTGCGGAGTCCCCTGTGGTCGAAAGAACCGGGACTGTGGGTGGTTCCGGTCACCGGCGGCGGCGCGTCGCGCCGCTTGCGTACCTCGGGTCTTAGGCCGCACTTCGGTGCCACCAACGATCGGGTCTTCTTCATCGACATCGAGAGTTGGGACTCTCGTTTCCTACGCAGTACTCCGCTCGCAGGCATCACACCCTCAGAAGGCGAACGCACCCACGCCACAAGCAAGATCGCCACCGAGATGCGGGTCTCTCCAACCGGCGAATGGCTCGCCTTCGTCGAAGGGTTCAAAGCATTCGTCGCGCCGTTCCCAGACGCTGCGAAGGCGATCGCGATCGGCCCGAAAATGAGTGCCCTGCCAGTTACCGAAGTTTCTGCCGACGCTGGCGAGGCGGTTCACTGGTCGGGCGATGCAGAGACCCTCTACTGGGCCCGCGGGCCGGAGCTTTTCGAGCGCGCCTTGAACACCGCGTTCACTTTCCTCGCCGACAGGCCCGACGAGCTTCCCAGCGACGCTCCTTCAGGAACCGACGTCGGCTTCGATTTCACCCCCCTCCGGCCCGGTTCAGACTCTTTACTTGCCATCGTCGGTGCGCGCCTGGTGACGATGGCCGGCGAGGCCCACGACGAGGTGATCGAAGACGGCACGATCCTGGTGCGCAACGACCGGATCGTCGCGGTTGGCGCGCGCTCGGCAATCGACGTCCCGCCCGAGGCGCATCGACTCGATGGAGCGGGAAAGACCGTGATCCCCGGCCTGCTCGATGCCCACTACCACGGCGCACAGGGAAGTTCTGAGATCGTGCCCGAGACCAACTGGAACAATCTCGCAGCACTGGCCTTCGGGGTGACCACGGTGCACGATCCGTCGAACGACACCAGCACCTTCTTCGCCGCCAGCGAGCTGCAGCGGGCCGGCGAGATCACCGCACCGCGGCTGTTTTCGACCGGCACCATCCTCTATGGCGCCGCAGGCGACTTCAAAGCCGATATCCAGACCCTCGACGACGCCCGTTCTCACCTCCGGCGCCTGCAGGCGGCCGGCGCCTTCTCGGTCAAGAGCTACAACCAACCGCGGCGCGACCAGCGACAGAAGATCGTCAAGGCGGCGCGGGAGCTCGAGATGATGGTGGTCAACGAAGGCGGCGCCACCTTCCAACACAACATGACCATGATCGCCGACGGTCATACCGGCATCGAACACTCGCTCGCCGTCGGTGCGATCTACGATGACGTCCTGCAGTACTGGGGTCAGAGTGCGGTAGGCAACACCCCAACCCTGGGCGTCGCGTTCGGCGGCATCGAGGGCGAGCGCTATTGGTATCAGCACACTAAGGTGTGGGACAACGAGCGCCTGCTGGCCTTTGTGCCCCGTGCCCGGGTTGATGCGCGCGCCCGTCGACCGACCATGGCCCCCGAGGAGGAGTACAACCACATTCTGGCCGCTCGGGTCGTCAAGCAACTGCACGACGCCGGTGTCGGCATCCAGGTCGGGGCGCACGGCCAACGCGAAGGTCTGGCCGCCCACTGGGAGATGTGGATGTTCGAACAGGGCGGCATGACGCCTCTCGAAGCGTTGCGTGCCGGCACCTGGAACGGCGCCAAGCACCTCGGGCTCGACGGCGACCTCGGATCGATCGAAGTAGGAAAGCTCGCCGACCTGGCGATCATCGATTGCAATCCGCTCGCGGACCTGCGCTGTTCGATCAACGTTTCGCACGTGGTGCTCGGTGGCCGGCTCTACAATGCCAGCGATATGGCCCAGATCGCGCCATCGGTCGAAGCCGCGCCAAGGCTCTGGTTCCACGACGAGCGGGCGACCGACTGACCGGCCAAGACCAGGGGGGCAAAGGGGGCAATGAGGGAACGGGGCGGTCTGCCCGGCGTTGTTCTTTCAACAGCCCCTAGAACTCATACAGCCGCTGCTGCAACTCGGACACCACGGAAGCCTCCGGAGAAACCTATGTTCAACGGTCTCGACGTCGATCTGCGCTACGCCGTACGCAACCTGGTGCGCTACCCGGGTTTCTCACTCCTCGCCCTTCTGGCCCTCACGGTAGGTCTCGGAGCATGCATCGCGATCTGGAGCGTCATCTACGCCGTCGCCCTGCGTCCGCTGCCGTGGAACGGAGCCGATCGCCTGGTATCGCTCGCCGAGCGTGACCCTTCCCAACCGGAGATGGCGCGTTCCGGTTTCGAGCTCTCCCACCTGCGGGAGTGGAACGAGCACTCGACTACTCTCGAAGCAGTGGCAGGCTACATGGGCGCCGGCCTGGTGTTGACCGCCTCGGGGCAGGAACCGACTCGTCTCGAGGCGCTAAGGGTCTCACCCGAGTTCTTCGACGTCCTCGGGGCGACCCCGGCCCACGGCCGGACCTTCGAACGGAGCGAAGTCGAAGCCGGTGAAACGCGACTCGCCGTCCTCAGTCACGCGACCTATCTCCAGCACCTGGGAGGCGACCCGGCACGAATCGGCGAGACTCTGCGCCTCGACGGCGACCCGTACCTCGTTCTCGGTGTAATGCCCGAGGGCTTCCGCTTCCCAGACGACTCGGTCGAACTCTGGACCCCACTCGCCTGGGCACCGGTCACGCCGGGCCCCGATGGTCAGCAACCCGAGCGCCATATCCAGCTTCCAGCAATCGGACGCCTGGCACCTGGGACCACCATTGCCCAGGCCGAAGCCGAAGGACAGATCTTGCTCGAACAGCTCGACACGGCGCGTCGACAGCGCACCATCGGCCGCCTCGAAGCGCGCCGTCAACGGGCGCTCGAGTCCACCGATGAATCAGTGGGAGGGCCAGCGATCGGCGAGGAACCCAGCAACGGCCCTGGCCCCCGTCGCCGCGTCGTGCGGCGCACAGCCTCCGGCGAGGCAAATAGCGAGTCTGCTGGCGGAGGAGCAGCGAATGGACAGGAGGGACAACGGCGGGTCGTACGCCGTCGCGGCGACCCGGGCGGCCCTGGTGGGCCTGGTGGGCCTGGTGGGCCAGGCGGCGAGCCAGAGGATCCCGAACGCCTTGCCGCGATGGCTCAAGAGATCAGCGCCGCACCACCACCGCAACTCGAGATCACCGGCATGCTCGAGCAACAGGTCGCCCCCATCAGACCAGCTCTTCGTCTGTTGGCGGGAACTGTTCTCCTGGTGCTGCTGGTGGCCTGCGCCAACGTCGCCAACCTGCTTCTGACCCGCGGCGTCGGGCGCCGCCGCGAGCTCGCAACGCGCGCCGCCCTCGGTTCGAGCCGAGGAGGGCTGGCACGTCTACTGATCGCCGAGTCCTTGGTCCTCGCACTCGTCGGTGGGGTGCTCGGCCTGGCCTTCGCCTGGGGCGCCCTCTACTGGCTCCGTACCCTGGTCCCAGCCGACGTACCGCGCGGCGACGAGATCGGGCTCTATCCGCCGGTTCTCTTGTTCGCACTCGGCCTGGTGCTCCTATGCACCCTCTTGTTCGGCGCGGTGCCGATTCTGCAGACGCGCTTTTCCAGTCTCGTGGCGTCGCTCGGCCGGGATGCCACACCGACATCGGGCGGTCGTTCCATGCAGTCTCTGTTGCGCGGAGGCCTGGTGATCGCCGAGGTGGCGCTGGCGCTTCTTCTCCTTTTGGGCGCGGCGCTGTTCGCCAACAGCTTCCTGACCCTGTCGCGTGTTGACCCCGGCTACCAACCTCACAACGTGATCACGGCCGAGGTCGCACCTCCCGCGAGCCGCTACCCCGCTGGAGCGGTGCGCAACGGTTTCTACCGAGATCTCCTCGAGCGGCTCCGGGCTCTGCCCGGCGTTGATGACGCCGGGGTGGTGAACTTCCTCCCCCTTACGCGAAGTCGAATCGCGCTGAGCCTGCAAATCGAAGGGCAGGCGCCGCCTGCCGACCCCAGCGAGGCACCGCAGGCCGACCTGCGACTGGTCAGTGCCGGCTATCTCGAAGCGATGGGGATTCCACTCACCCAAGGACGCCTCTTCGAACGGCGTGACGCCTCGAGTGGCCAACCGGTCGTGATGGTGAACCGGGTGTTTGCCGAGCGCTACCTCGAAGAAGGCCGCGCCGTCGGCACCAGACTTGCCAACTTCGGCGAGATCATCGGAGTCCTCGGCGACGTGCGAGCGCAAGGACTCGACGCCGACCCCACGCCGACGTTCTACCTGCTCATCGACGCAGCACCAGCGATGATGAGTGACATCTTCACCCGCATGTCGGTGGCCGTGCGCTCCGACCGCCCGCAAGAGGCGATCCCGGCGATGCGCACCGCGCTGGCCGGTCTCGACCCGCAGGTACCGTTCGAGGACCTGCGCTTGATGGACGAGCGGCTGTACGAATCGGTCGCCACACCGCGCTTCTACGCCACCGTGCTCTCGATCTTCGGGCTCGTCGGTCTCTTACTCGCCATTGTCGGGGTCTACGGCGTGTTGTCGTTTGCCGTGCACCAGGAAACCCGAGAAAACGGTGTACGCATGGCACTCGGCGCAGCCCCCACGACTCTCCTACGTCGCACCGTCTGGCGCGGCGCGCGCTTGGCCCTGATCGGCATCGCCATCGGCCTCGTCGCGGCCTACTTCCTGGCCCGCCTCGTGGGCTCGCTCCTGTTCGGCATCGAAGCGACCGATCCTCTCACCTGGGCCATTGCCATTGCGGTCATGCTCCTCACCGCCACCATCGCCTGCCTGGTTCCGGCTCGACGCGTAGCCCGCGCCGACCCGGTCCAGGCGCTCCGCTACGACGGCTGAGTGAGGCGCCGAGACCCGCGACAGACAGATCGGACCAACCACGCCCCGCCGGCCAGCCCCGAGCTACAGAACCTCATGGCGGCGCGTGACAACGAAGCCACGAATCCGCGGCGCGCAACGGTCCGCTTGCGCTGCAAGGGTGATGCTAGCGAGGGGTGTAGTAACCACCCCACGCCGACACAAGAGTCGACCCAAGCCCAGTAACGCGGGCCCGTCCAGGCCCACGCCCCACAAATCGACCTACCACGCCCCGTCGACCACCACCGAGCTACAAGACCTCATGCCGGCCCGTGACAACGAAGCCACGGATCCGCGGCGCGCGACGGGCCGCCGAAGGCCGAGGGCGGAGCTGCAGGGCGGACGCCGCGCGCATACGACACGCGCCACGGTCCGCTTGCGCCGCAAGAGTGACGACTAGCGAGGGGTGTGGTAACCACCTGACGCCGACTCCAGAGGCGAACCAGACCCAGTAGCGCGGGCCACTCCGGGCCGGCGCCCCAACACCGACCAACCACGCCCCTCGCTAGTCCCTCGACATGAAGAGCCGCAAGATGTACCAGAACATCAGAGCGATCGAAGCGAACAGTTCCATCGCCGCCGCGACGTAGCGGTCTTCTGGATAGTGGTGCAGCACGTTCGAGGTGTCGTAGAGAACGGCGAGGCCGGCAAACGCCACCATCGCTGCGGAGAACCAGATGCCGAGGGTGAACTTGAACAGCACCGCGGCAACAATCAGTCCGAGGGCAGCGAAGCCCATGAACACCAGTGCCCCGCGCATGAACGAGAAGTCCTTGCGGGTGATAAAAACGACTGCCGTGAGCCCAGTGAACAAACCAACCGTCGCAAACGCCGCTCCTTGAATGGCACCGGGTGTGTACGCCGCAGCGACATACAGAAGCGGTACGAAGATCACCGCTTGGGCGGCGATCAACGCGCCGTAGGCCAGGTACTGCATCGGCAGCGATCTCACAGTGTGCGACACGTGTGACGCGATCCAGCTGACGACGATGAAGGCGCCGAGCACGAACAGCCAGTTGGTGCCCAACATGACGCGGGCCATGCTTTCGGCCATGCCGCTCGAGAACAAGATGACCTCGATGGCGGCAAACGCCAGAATGCCGCCCATCAGATGGGCATAGGTGCGCGTGAAGAACTGCGCTCGCGCGCCGGTTCCTTCGGCGGTGATCGGGGTGTTGTGGATCTCGTGGGGTGGGTTGGGCGCCCCTTGATAGATCTCACTCATTCTGAACTCTCCTCTCGGTCGCCCCGCCGTGCGAGGCAACCCTGGTTTAGGACTGCAATCAAGGAAAACGTCACGATCGAGGAAACGTAACGCAGAGAATTGGAATTTCGGTCGCGATGTGACCCGAAGGGTCTTCCATAAGACCGCTCGCGCCGATTCGCGACTCCAGGGTTCCGAACCGATCGGCCGGACACCGATTATATATTGTCGCCTCTCGATCGCTCTATTCCGCGTAACCTGTCCCTCGACCCCGATCCTGCAAGACGGCACAGAAGGCTGAGGCGTGAAAGAAAAGCACATTCGCATCCGTATCGAGCAATGCCTGGCGCTCTCGAAGGCCTCTAACTGCCCGCGCCGCAAGTTCGGAGCGCTGCTCCTTGACCCGGAACGAAACGTCACCCTGATGGACGGCTACAACGGCGGTCCGCGTGGCGGCGGCGATCTGTGCGGCGGCCACGTCTGCCTGCGCGACAAAGGGGAGATCCCATCGGGTGAACGCATGGAAGTCGGCTGCCATCACGCAGAAATGAACGTGGTGTGCAACTGCGCCGCGGCGGGCGTGCCGACCCGCGGCGCCTGGCTGCTGGTCACCGGGGAGCCCTGTGTTCTGTGCGCCAAGCTCATCCATCACGCCGGCATCCAGAAGGTCATCGTGGTCGGCGGCGGCTACGCGGGCGCCAACGGCGTCGACTACTTGCGCGCCCATGGCGTGCAGGTCGATAGCGTCGAGGGCCCGCAGGATCCGCGCCTGGCGGACTCCTGACGCCGCCGCCGAGCAGTCGGGCCGCACCGGCTACACTGCGCCCACCGATTCCAGACATTTCAACAAGAGAGCGGAGTTCCCCATGGGCACGGACCACTACGGTTTTCACGGTCGGGTTCTGGTCGTCGACCTGACCTCTCGGATGACCTCCGATTTGGAGATCGATCCTTCCGTCTACCGCCAGTTTCTCGGCGGCTACGGCCTCGGCTCCTATTTGATGTGGAAGCACTTCCCCGCCGGCACCGACGCGCTGGCGCCGGAGGCGTGCTTCGCGATCGTGTCGGGGCTGCTCACTGGGGTGCGCACTCCCTTTTCGGGTCGTATCCAGATTGTCGGTAAGTCGCCGCTTACCAACACCTGGGCCGACTCGAACTCGGGCGGCAGCGTCGCCGTTCATCTGCGCAACGCAGGCTACGACGGTCTGCTGGTCAAAGGTCGGGCCGCGGAGCCGACGCTGTTGGTCATCGACAACGGCGAGGTGCGGTTTGAGGCGGCCGGCGACCTCTGGGGCCAGGAGATCCCGGAGGTCTTTGACGCTCTGCAGGCGCGTTTTGGAACCAAGCGTACGGTCGGAGTGTCAGCAATTGGCCCGGCGGGCGAAGGGCAGGCGAAGATCGCCTCGGTGATGAACGATCGCTACCACGCCTTCGGCCGCCAGGGTTTCGGCGCCATCTACGGCAGCAAGAACATCAAGGCAATCGTTGTCGGTGGAGACGCCAAGCCGGTTCCGATTCACGATGAGGCGCGCTTCCGCGAGCTCTGCGACGGGGTCACCAAGGAGTACCGAAGCGACATTGGCCCGCTGATGCGCTTCGTGGTCTGGGCTGCGGCCCCCAAGAAGTACCTGGGCTTTCTCTACCGCGCGTTCGCCCGTTTCGGGATGAAGATCGAGTCGCCACAACCAGCGATGCGCCAGCTGTGGTCTGACCGCGGCACAACCGCAGCGGTGGCTCTGAGCGTCGAAAACGGCGACGGCCCGGTCAAGAACTGGAAGGGCGTTGGCTCGCGCGACTTTCCGCTGTCGAAGAAGGGCTGGAAGCTCGACGGTGCCGAGGTCGACAAGATCATCACCAAGAAGCTGAGCTGTGGTGACTGCCCTGCGCCCTGCAAAGGAATCGTCGGCATCAAGAGGCGGGGCCTGGCAGATGTGCGCCGGCCAGACTACGAAACGATCGTCGGCTTCGGCGCCAATCTGATCAACGACGACCTGGAAACGGTCACTGCCTGTCACGACGCCTGCAACCGCTATGGAATGGACGCGGTCTCTTCGAGCGCCACCCTGGCCTGGGTCTGCGAGGCGACCGAGCTGGGGATTCTGACCAGAGACGATCTCGACGGTGTCGACATGCGTTGGGGCAACGGCGAAGCCGCCCTCGAGCTGACGGTACAAATGGGCGAAGGCACGGGTTGTGGCGCCTGGCTACGGCATGGTCTGGCTTCGGCGTCGAAGCACATCGGCCGCGGCACCGAAGAGTTCGCAGTGCACGTACACGGCCAGGAGCCGGCGTACCACGACCCGCGTTTCACTTCGCTGATGGGTGTGACCTACACTGCCGATCCGACCCCCGGTCGTCATACGGCGGGCGGCGCGTCGTGGAACGAGACGTTTGGTCAGGCGTTCGCGCTTCCGGAGGCAGCACCGAAGAAGGAAACGACGGTCAAATGGAAGGGCACGGAGGGCAAGGGCCTTGCCCAGGCACATTTCTCCAACTCGCACCAAACGATGAACGGTCTCGGTTTGTGCATGTTCACGGGTCTAACGGGTGGCCTGCCGTGGACGGAGCTGGTGAATGCCCTGACGGGCTGGAACGTGACGCAGAAGGATCTGCTCGATTGTGGCGAGCGAATCCAGAACCTTCGCCAGGCGTTCAACGTTCGCGAGGGTTTGAAGCCTGACGACTTCAAACCCCACCCGAGGATGTTGGGGCTGGGCGACGGCAAGCTGGACGCTGGTCCGCTCAAGGGCATCGAGGTCCCGCTACCGCAGTTGAAGCGCGACTACTTCGAGGCGATGCAGTGGCACCCGGAAACGGGCCAGCTGAGTGCAGCGCGGGCGAGTGAACTGGGGTTGAGCGAGCTGCTGGAAGGGCAGCTTTCCTAAGCAGCGGTTTTCCGAAGAAACGGTTCTCCGAAGACGGTGCCACTTTTCTCGCGCAAGCCGCTGATCCGCGTTCATCTGGTGATCAAGGGCCGCATTGGTGATGGCTGGCTCGATGTCGACCGGCACTTGAAGCTGGCGAAGGGTTCGACGCTGTCGGACCTGCTGGATGAGGCGGACCGCCAGTCGATTCCTCTTCGCCACGCGATTGAGCAGAGCCCTCATCTTGCGGAAACGTTGATGTGGAACGGGGAACGGCGCGTAGTCGCCGAGAACCTGAACCGCCGTCTCGACGACGGCGATCAAATCTACCTACTAAGCCCAGTAGCCGGCGGGTAGGTTCGACCTCCGTCCTTGCCGCTTCTGGTTGTTCTGTGGCGGGTTGTTGTTGTTGCGGTGAGGTATGGCGCCGCGGGTGGGGCCGGTGGACGGCGGTCCAGGGCACGGCGGCGCTTCTTCTGACTGCCTTGGGTGGCGCCGCCTGCGCTCGCCGGCCGCATTTCGGTTGCCGCCTGCGGATGGGGTGCTAGTTCGGCCGGCGAGAGCACCCTGGACCGCCGCCCACGCGGCCCCACCCGCTCTCGATGTACTACGACCGGAAGAACGCGGCATCTAGACGGACGGGGTCTCTCTTGGGGCGGGTGATCGTGGTGAACGAACGGACCCTGCCCGGAAGGAACTCCTGGACTGGATCGGATTCAGCACGGTGCCAGGCGAGTGTGACGACACTCAGAGTGGCGCAGCGAGTCTTGCCCACCTCGCCGATGCTCGAAGAGGTGAGTCCCTCGACGATGCCGTTCATCGGCATCCGCAGTTGCTCTTGAGGCGGGTGATCGTGGTGAACGAACGGGCCCTGCCCGGAAGGAACTCCTGGACTGGATCGGATTCAGCACGGTGCCAGGCGAGTGTGACGACACTCAGAGTGGCGCAGCGAGTCTTGCCCACCTCGCCGATGCTCGAAGAGGTGAGTCCTTCGACGATGCCGTTCATCGGCATCCGCAGTTGCTCTTGGGGCGGGTGATCGTGGTTGAACGAACGGGCCCTGCCCGAAAGGAACTGCTGGACTGGATCGGATTCGGCACGGTGCCAGAGTGGCGACACGTCGAGCGGGCTTGAGGCAGACCTACAGGGTAACAAGGCACCCAGGCAAGGAAGACTCTGCGCCAGGCGCTGTAGGCGCGATGTGCGAAGCACGAGCGTGCACCCCCCTCACCCAGCTCGAGATCGAGCCTGACTCCGAGAGGGCGGAGGGTGGAGCGCCCGGCGACCTGGCACACCCTCACAATCCTGAGCCCGCCTTCGCCCATCGCTACTGCTACGACGGAGCAATCAGCAATCAGGAAGAGGCAGGTTCCCAGCCCGGCTCGTACTCCCGACTCCAGAAGGCATTGGCTTCGTCATCGCCTTCGATACGCCCCGTTGAAGGATTGATCTCGAGCGTTCTTCCTACGGACCAGGCGATGTTGCCCAGGTGGCCTAGTTGGACGGTCTTGTGGGCTTCTTCGATCGGGATGTTCGACTTTTCTTTTCCGCGAACGGCTTCTAAGAAGTTCTGGACGTGGACGCCGTCGAGACTGGCGTCGGGGCTGGCGAGGTTGACGGCGTCGACCTGGCCGGGGATGACGCTGCCGTGGCTCATGACGACGGTGCGTTCTTTGTCGTTGGCTCTTACCTCGAAGGCGTCGCCTACCTGCAGCATCGAACCCGTTTCACCGTGAAAGAGAATCCCGCGCGACCAGCCGTGCACCAGGTGGTTGTTGCAGCTGCGGCCTTCCCAGTGGATGGCAGCGCCTTCGGGGAACTCGATGCTGAGCATCATGGTGTCGGGGAACTGCCAGTCGTCTTCTGCGTGCCAGCGGCCGCCAGTGGCGACAACCCTTTCGGGGTTGCCGAGCTGCATGCCCCAGCGAGCGACGTCGAGCTCGTGAGTCCCATTGTTGAGCGCTTCGCCGGTTCCCCAGCGGGTGAACCAGTGCCAGTTGTAGGGATGGACGTTGTCGCGGTAGTCGGTGCGCGGTGCGGGGCCCTGGAAGAGGTCCCAGTTGAGCTCAGGGGGAACGGCGACCTTCTTTCCCTTGCCGATCGGAGCACGGTCGTTGGCGTACCAGGTTCGCGCCAGGTAGACGCGACCGATGATGCCTTCGTGCAGTGCCGTCATAGCCCTGGTGACGCCCGGCCAGGAGCGGCGCTGGTTTCCCATGTGGATCACGCGACCGGTGCGCGCGGCGGCCTGGATCAGGAGCTCGCCTTCGTGCGGGTTGTGGGAACAGGGCTTCTCGAGGTAGCTGTCTTTGCCAGCGTCGGCGGCCAGGATGGCGGCGGGGGCGTGCCAGTGGTCCGGTGAGGCGATGACCAGCACGTCGACGTCGGAGCGCTCGACGACTTTTCGGATGTCCGCCTCGGCTACCGGGATTTTGTCCTGAACCTTGGCCAGGGTCTCGAGACACGGGCCGAAGTAGCGTTCGTCGACGTCGCAAAGCACAGTCACTTCGGTGTTCTTCTGCATCGCGAACTCACGCGCCATGCCACGACCGCGGCTACGCACTCCCATGACGGCAACCCTGACGTGGTCGGAAGGGCTCTCCTGGACGAGCGCAGCGAGCGGCCGTGAGATCACAGCGGCGGCACTGCCAACGGCCAGGTCGCGACCGAATTGGCGACGGGTTCGGCCGGGAGCCAGGGTGACTTCAGAGGACGCTTCGGGGGTTGGCTTCTTCATCGGTGGGGGGCCCTTCTCGAGAGGTACTCAGCGAACGTTCAGGCATTCAGCTGTTGGCTGCGAGGTCGCGCAGCTTGATGTTTCGAAACGAGACTTCGTTACCGTGGTCCTGGAGCAACAGGTGGCCGCTCTCCCAGTCACCGAAGCCTTCCCAGTTACGGTACTTGCTGATCGCAACGAGCCGAGCGAAGGCCTCGGAGCCGAGAACATAGGAGAGCACCAACTGGTGGTTGAGCCAATGTTCGACCGAGCGGTCGGGTCGCACCACCAGGCGGGCATGGTTCCATTCGCCGGGCGGCTTGACGAAACGAGGTTCTTTCTCGGCCGCGATCAGGTCGTAGAGCGAAGAAAGGGTGCGGTTGCCATCGCGCCCGAGCTTGGCGTCGGGATGGCGTTGGTCGTCGAGCAACTGGTACTCGACGCCGATTGCCGAGCCTCTGGTATTGCCGTACTGCTCAGTGACGAAGTACTTGATGCCGCTGTTGGCCCCTTCGGAGAGCCGGAAGTCGAGCTGCAGCTCGAACGCCGAGAACTCTTCCACCGTCACAATGTCGCCGCCGTGCGCCGCTTCGCCACCGCCCGACTCGAGCACCGTCAAGAGGCCATCTTCGATTCGCCAGCCCTGGGCGGGGAAAGACTCCATGTGCGCTCCGCGCCATCCGGTGGTGGTCTCTCCGTCCCAGAGCAGGCGCCAGCCAAGTGCCTGCTCGTGTGGGTCGAGGGTGTTGGTCATCGAGTTGGCAACGTACGGGAACCCGTCGCTCGAAAGCCGGTCGACGCCGGCCAGGCCGAGCTCCTGGAGGCGCAGGTTGCGCCAGCGGACTGTCCGCCCCGCCAGGTCATCGCTCACCGAATGAACTTGAAGGGCGATGAAGCCGCGCGGTGTCATGTCGTCGACCAGGTAACTCGCCGGTGTGCCGTTGAGCCAGGTCCGGATGACCGGGCCTCTCGCCTCGACGACCACCTGGTTCCAGGCACCCTGTTGGAAGGCCTGCTTCGCTTCGGGGTTGAGTGACAACGGAAAGAGCCAGCCGCGGCGCGCTTCGTCATAGATGCCGGCGGTCCAGGCGCGCTCTGAGGGGTCGATCTCCACTTGGTAGCCGTGAACCCGGCCGTCGTGGTAGTCGTCGCGGCTTTCACTGCGAACCTGTACCCCCGAGTTGATCTCGGGGTCGACATTGAACTCGAACTCGAAGCGAAAGTCGCCATAGGTCGCGTCCGAGGCCAAAAACGAGTTCGGGGTTCCAGCGACCGTCGTGCCAATGACCTCGCCACCTTCGACTCGGTAGAGCGCTTCCCCGCCGCGCTGCGTCCAGCCATCCTGTGAGTCACCGGCGAAGAACTCCACCCACGGGGCAGTATCCTCTGTGCGACCAGCGGTTGGTTCTTCGGCGACCGAGTCTGAACAGGCCCAGGAAACCAGCCCGGCGGCGACTAGCAAGAGAAGCGATCGATGAATCACGGAGCCTCCAGATGGCTATCGGGCCGCAAGCTGCCGGTGACGGCGTTGTCCCATTGCGACTGCCAGTACACGAGACCGGCGCCGCGCACTGCGTCGATTCCCATCCGCACCGCTAGAGCCGAGCGCGCACCTGCGCGCGCGTTGGAAGAAACCTCGGCGCCCTCGGTGATCGAGCGATGAAAAGCTGCGAGCGCATAGTGACTACCACCCCAGCTTCGGCGCACTGAAGCTTCGATCACCTCGCCGGCAGAGCCACTGGCACCGGCGACGGTTCGTGACGCACCGGAGACACCATCGATGGCCTGCCCCGACTGGGCGGCCTCTTCCCTCGGGTTCAGCGGTTCACGAAAAAGCACAGCGTTCTCGGTTCCGAGAACGATCGTGCCGCGACTACCGCGCAGTTCAATGCGATAGCCGGCATGGGCATTCGCCGTCAGGCAGGTGGCGGTGACCTTGCGACTCGGATAGTCATAGACGCAGTGGGTGTTGTCGAGGGTTTCACGGCCGTCTTTCCAGTAATCGATACCTCCGGAGCCGACGACGCGTGTCGGCCGCTCGTCGAACAGCCAGTGCACATAGTCGAGCTGATGAGAGGTGAGCTCGGCAAGCAAGCCGCCCGAGAACTCTTCGTACATACGCCAGTTGATCGCCCGCTCGTACTTGGGCTCGGGAACCGGTCGGCGCCAGTCGCCATTCCTGTTCCACTCGAGATCGACCTGGGTGACCTCTCCCAACCAGCCTTCGCGCACCAGCTCGGCAACCCGCAGATAGACCGGGTGGTAGCGGTACTGGTAGCCCACCTGAACGACGCGATCGGACCCCTCTACCCAGCGCACGACGTCGAGTGCCTCCTGGGCATGCAGGGTCATGGTCTTTTCGCAGTAGAGGTGCTTGCCCGCATCGAGGGCCTCGAGAGCCATCTGATGATGCATCGAGAGAGGAGTCGCCAAGAGAATCGCATCGACCTCAGGGTCGTCATAGAGCCGTTCCGCCTCGTCGTAGGTGGAAACGTCTGAGAAGCCAACCTTCGCCGCCGTTTCAGCCGCCGCGGCGAGGCGAAAGGGCAGCACGTCACAGAGCGCTGTGACCTCGAGACCCGGCACCGCCCCCAGGACCGGGATCAGACCGCCACCGCGGGCACCCGTTCCGAGAACGCCGACTCGCACCGTCTCGGCTTCTGCGCGGGCACGTACGGGCAAGAGGGAGCCTGCCGCGCTGGCAAGCGAACCCAGAAGGAGCGTCCGTCGGTCTAGATTGGTTGAGAGCATGCAGTGCCACCAGCCTACACTGGCCGGCATGCACCCTTCCCAGCTGCCGACTGCACTGGGATGTAGGATGCTCACCGTCACTCCCCCAGCTCCGACTGCCTAGGGACGAATCCGAAAGGAAGGCCAAGAATGGTGAACTACCGCCAGATCTCTCAAGAAGGACGCAGGCGGAGCGGGAGGGCCCTATCGCCCGCTCGCGAGATCATTCGGATCGCGCTCCTTTGTGGCCTGGCCTTCCTCGCCGGCTGCGCCAGCGACGAGGCCGAAGAGCCCAGCGGCGAAGCTACCAGCGCGGCCCGCGCCGCGACGGCCCCCAACCCATTACGCAACGCCTACTTCGGCGACCTCCACGTCCACACCAAGCACTCGTTCGACGCCTATCTCTTCAGCGTGCGCGAGAATCCCGACGCCGCCTACCGCTACGCCAAGGGCGAAGCGATCGGCCACCCGAGCGGTTTCGACATCCAGCTCGAGAGTGGGCCGCTCGACTTCCAGGCAGTCACCGATCACGCGATGTACCTGGGCGTTATGCCGGCCATGGACGACCCCGAGCACTCTTTCTATGATTTACCGCTCGCCAAGACCCTGCGAGACGCTGGAGCCGGCGGTTTCGCCCGCGCCCTGCAGGCAATGGGGAGTGGCGAGCTCGCCGAAATCGACGCCACCGAAGTCAAGAGGTCAGCTTGGGCGGACATCAAAAGAGCCGCCGAAGAACACAACGACCCAGGCACTTTCACGACCTTCATCGGCTACGAGTACACCACCAGCACCGCCGAGAGCGGGAACCTGCATCGCAACGTGATCTTCGCCGGTTCGAACGCCCCCGACATGCCGTTTGCACGCACCGACTCGGAGAACCCCGAGGATCTCTGGGACTGGCTCGATGCCCAGCGTGCAGCAGGCATGGATGCGCTCGCCATTCCCCACAACTCGAACGGTTCGAATGGCGCCATGTTCAGCGGCAAGAGCTTCGAAAGCCGGGCCCTCGACGCCTCTTACGCCGAGCAGCGAATGCGCAACGAGCCCCTGGTCGAGATCACCCAGGTCAAGGGCACTTCTGAGACCCACCCGATGCTGAGTCCCAACGACGAGTGGGCCGACTTCGAGATCTTCCCCTACCGCATCGCCACAACGCTCCATAGCGAAGAACGCGGGAGCTACGTGCGCGAGGCTCTGGGCACCGGTCTGGCGCTCGAGGCCGAAGAGGGTTGGAACCCGTTCCGCTTTGGCTTCATTGGCTCGACCGACACCCACAACGCCGGTGGCACCCCCGAAGAGGACAACTACGTGAGCAAGGTCGGCGCCGCCGACGGTACCGCCCAGCTCCGTGGAGCGGTTCCCCTCGATGAGCCCACCGCCGATGGCTACGCCTACAACAACCAGCCTGATGACACCTTCATCCAGTTCGGTGCTTCGGGCCTGGCTGGCGTCTGGGCGGAAGAAAACACCCGCGCGTCGCTCTTTAGCGCCATGCAGCGCAAAGAGACCTTCGCGACCTCCGGTCCGCGCATCAAAGTGCGGTTTTTCGCCGGCTACGGCTGGAGCGAAGATCTCGCCGCCGATGCCGACATGATCGAGAAGGCCTACGACACCGGTGTGACGATGGGAAGCGACCTGACCGGCGCGGGCGACGCAGCACCGCACTTCATCGCCTGGGCCATGCGCGACGCCCAGAGCGCCCCGCTCCAGCGCCTACAGATCGTCAAGGTCTGGGTCGACAGCGCCGGCGCTTCACAAGAGCAGGTGTTCGACGCCGCCTGTGCCGACGGCCTCTCAGTCGATCCCGCAACCCACCGTTGCCCCGACAACGGAGCCACGGTCGACCTCTCCGATTGTTCGATCTCACAGGGACTCGGGGCCGCCGAACTCAAGACCCTGTGGACCGATCCCACCTTCGACCCCACCCAGCGCGCGCTGTACTACGTGCGGGTGCTCGAGAACCCGACCTGCCGCTGGTCCACCTGGGATGCCATTCGCGCCGACGTGGAGCCCCGCGATGAAGTGCCGGCTACGATTCAGGAACGCGCCTGGTCGTCGCCGATCTGGTACGTGCCTTAGCTTCGTTCGAGAGCGAGGTGACGGGGTCTGCGGACGCGGTGCGCCCGATTGAGAGGGTGTGCCAGGGCGCCGGGTCGGATCGGCGAGCAGGCGCCTCCCGCGCCGGGTCTCCTGCGGGGCTGTTTGCGGTTGGGTGATTCCGATGCTTCCGGAACGCTGTGCCGACCTCGGTCGGCGGCTGACCGCTCCTGGGCGCCTGCTCACCGACCCCACCCTCTCGATGGTTCACCTCGTCACTCATTGACGGGAGGTAAGGGTGCGCTCGTGCTTCGCACATCGCGCTTTCAGGGGCGCCCTTCTCGCCCTAGCCTCGCCTTTACGATCTCTTTATCGTTACGGGCGATGATGTGCCCGTTGGCGTAGGCAGGGTGTGACCAGTTGACCTGGGCGTCTTGCCAGCGGCGGGGGCCGTAGCCGGCGCTGGAGGTTGGTTCGATCAACTTGGTGCGATCGATCTCGCGGTAGCCCTCGCGGGTTAGGCTGGCGAGGATGAGGTCGCCGGTGTCGTTGTTGACCAGCCACTGGTCTCCGAGCTGCACCATGAAGGCTGAGCCCCAGCGACCCTGCCGGGTCATCTTATCGCTGGACCAGAGGCGTTCGCCGGTCTCGAGGTCCAGGGCTCGCAGTTCGCCGTAGCTTCCGACGCCATAGATGGTGTCGTCGGTGAGAACGGGGGTTGTGATCAACGAGTGCAGGCCCCTGGTCTCGTCGGGCATCTCGCTCTTGCCGCGAATCTTCCACACCACCCGAGCGGCCGGCTTCTCCTGGTCGAGCTCGAGAAGCAGCGAGCCGTAGTAGAACTGGGTGAAGAAGAGATGGTTGCCACGGTGGACTGGTGTGGCGACGGTCATGCCCATGCCGACGTCCCACTCGACTTCCCAGAGGACCTCGCCAGTGGTCGGGGCGAGAGCACTCACCGCCTTCGGGTGCCAGATGATCAGCTGCTCGCGGCTCGCGGCCTCGACGACCATTGGCTGGCCGTAGCCCATCTCCCAGTTCGAGGAAAGTGCACGCCAGACCTCATTGCCGGTCGCCTTGTCGTAGGCAATGACCTTGCCATCGGGTTCGGCCCCGGTGATCGCAATCAGGAGTTCGCCATCAACGAGCGGCGAGCTCGAGGTCCCCCAGATCGGGATCGTGCTGTCGTACTCGGCCACGAAATCGTGCTGCCAAAGAACGGTTCCGTCCGCGACCGACAGCGCCAGCAAATGCCCGACGGCGCCGACCACGAAAACCCGCTCGCCGTCAACGGTCGGCGTAGCTCTGGGGCCGGTGGCATAAGAGGCCTGAATCGCCGCATAGCTGACCGGCCATTCATGTGTCCACAGCACCTCGCCGGTCTCCTCGGAGAGCGCCATCAGACGCTCCGTCCCCTCCGCCCGCTTCGAAGAGTCGTCGCGGGCGTAGTCGAGAACGAATACCCGCCCATCTGCCACCGCCGGCCCAGCGAAACCGCTCCGAACCGGAGCCCGCCAGACGACCTCGAGCCCATCCTCGGGAAACGACTCGAGCACCCCGATCTCACGAATCACCCCGTCTCGCGCCGCACCCCGCCACTGCGGCCAGTCATCCGCCAGAAGGGCCGACCCGGCAACCACAAAAACGAAAAGGAGAACGAAACCAAGGAGCGGCCGATCTAGTCTTCTCATCGATCAAGCATACCGAGGACGCGAGAGACCACGAATCGGGACCAACGACCAGAAAGCACGAGCACAACCCCCAGGCCTCGAGTCAAGAGCACCAGTGCGAAACGTAAGTCGCCGAAGGCGCGCACACGAAAGTGCGATGTGCGAAGCACGAGCGCACCCCTGCAGGCCCAACAAGGCCTCGACAGGTGTCAAGTCGAAGGGCACCAGTGCAAAACGTAGGTCGCCGAAGGCGCGCACACGAAAGCGCGATGTGCGAAGCACGAGCGCACCCCCGCCCCAGCAAAGCCTGACACGGTGTCAGGTCGAAAGGGTGGGGGCGCAGGACGTGCGCCAGGGAGCGGTCAGCCGCCAACCATCAGCGCCAATCGTTCTCAACACTCAAACACTTCCACCAACCCGCACCACGCCCCAACCAAGGCCCGGCGCGGAAGGCGCACGTCCTGCGTCTCCACCCGGCCCTTTCCAAGACCCTCCCGGTCCCACCAAGAATCAACCCAATCCCGCCGAAACAGAGACGAACGAGCAAGCAGATCAAGTAAGCGAATCAAGCAAGCAGATCAAGAAAGCAGATCAAGAAAGCAGATCAACCAACGTCAACGCCATGACCTTGCAAGCATCAACCATGTCAGCGACGCCCACCCATTCGTTGGGTTGGTGAGCCTGCTCCAAGATCCCCGGCCCGTAGGCCACACAGTGGTGCACTCCGCCGATCTTCGAAAAGTGCTTCTGGTCGTAGGTTCCCGGACTGGCAATCTGTGCCGCTTCGCGGCCCAGGACCGCTTCGATGTTCTTCGCCAGCGACGCCACCAGCGCCGAACCCTCTGGCGTCTGCGTCGGGTGGACCACCATCATGTCCTCGAGTTCGAACTTCCAGTCGGGATGCCGTGCCTCAACGCGAGCCAACAACTCGACGACCTCGGCGCGGGCCGCATCGAAACCTTCCTCGATCAAGAAGCGGCGATCGAAAATCGTTTCGCACCAATCGGCGACGCAGGGAGTCTGCGGGTCCTGGCCGCCCTGGCCACCGAGGACCGAGTTCACATTGATCGTCGCCTGCCGGGCCGCTTCAGGTACCACTGGCATCTCGCTGAAGCGCTTGGCTAGCTCTGGCTCGAGCTCTAAACGCACCGCCTCGAGGAGGGCGCCGGTCTCGGCAATGGCGTTCGTCCCCAGAAACGGCATCGACCCGTGGCCGATATGACCCCTTGCCGTGACCTTGAACCAGTACACACCGCGATGGCCGACACAGATACGATCGACATTCAGCGGCTCGGGGATGATCGCGTAGTCGACGCGCTCAGAAGTCAAACGCCCGATCTCCGCCAGGTGCGCCACGCCGGCGAAGCCACCGCTCTCCTCGTCGACCGTGCCACTGATTTCGACACTGCCCCCGAGCTTTACGCCGGCGCGCTTGATCGCTTCGGCCGCATAGATTCCACAGGCCAGGCCGGCCTTCATGTCGGCGGAGCCGCGACCGTAGAGCCGACCGTCACACACCTCGCCGCTGAACGGGTCCATCGTCCACCCTGCACCGACCGGAACGACGTCGACGTGCCCGTTGATGTGAACCAGTGGCCGCGCCGCCCCGGCTTCGGCGAGGCCGACGACGTTGACACGAGGGTACTCCGCGCTGTGGCCGATACAGCCTTCGCCTACCGGGTAGTCGACCGCGTAGCCAAACGCGTCGAGCCGCTTGCCGATGTACTCGGCGCACTCGCGGTAACACTCACCGGGTGGGTTGACCGTCGGGATCTGGATCATCCCGGCGGCGAAATCAACGAGTTCGTCTCTCGCCTCTTCGACCGCTCTTAGAATCTCGTCCACCCGTCCTCCACAGCGGCTTCCTTTTTCGTTTACAGCTACGGCTCTCCACCCGCCCGCCGACGAGCACTGTGGATTGCCCTCAGTCTGCGAAATGTTGCGCTACCCTACCAGCGCCAACCTTTCGCCCGACGAATCACCAACACCGGGACCAACACCAGAAAGAGCAACATGGCGACACAGAACACAGGGGTGAACTTCGGGCTCGGTGGTCGCACCGTGGCAGTGATCGGAGCGGGATCAGGAATCGGCAAGGCGGTCGCCCGCGGATGCGGCGCGCAGGGTGCAACTGTTGTGTGCCTCGACCTCGATGGCGACGCGGCCCAGGCCACCGCCGATTCGGTCGACGGTGAGTCCTACGCCCAGACGCTCGACATCTGCGACGGCGACGCCACGACGGCCTGTCTCAATGCGATCGCCGACCAGCACGATGGCCTCGACGGGGTCGCCTGCACGCCGGCGGTCAACGTGCGCAAGCCGCTGCTCGACTACAGCGACGAGGAGTTCGACCGGGTGATCAACCTCAACCTCAAAGGCGGGCTGCACGTCTTCCAGGCCGCCGGTCGACGGATGGTGAAACAAGGGCGCGGGAGCATCGTCATGTTCTCTTCGATTCGATCGCTGGTCGTCGAGCCCGGCCAGGGCATCTATGCAGCCACCAAAGCTGGCATCGCGCAGATGGTGCGCACCTTCGCCTCCGAGCTCGGGCCCAAGGGCGTGCGCGTCAATGCGGTGGCGCCCGGGGTCGTCGAAACGCCGCTGACCGGTCCGATCAAGGAGCAGAAGGACTGGTACGACGCCTATGCAAACCGCAACATCATGAAGCGCTGGGCTGACCCCTCTGAGATGGCCGGGCCAACGGTCTTTCTGCTCTCAGACGCCGCGAGCTACATCACCGGCAGCGTCTTGTTCGTCGACGGTGGCTGGACGGCGATCGACGGTCGCTTCACGCCGCCTGGAATGTAGGCCGGAATCTAGCTTCGCTGGGCGACTTCAGACTCGGTTTCGGAAACCAGGCTCCACAGTTCGTCGCCGCCGGCGTTCAATGCACGCTGGCCGAGGTACTCGTGCCAGAACGACTCGTTACCGTAGTCGTCGCGCCATACCCACAGGCGGCGGGTGAACACCTGAAGCGCATGCTCGCGCGTGAAGCCAATCGCACCGTGAACCTGGTGGGCGATGCGGGTGACTGGAGAAACCGCTTCGCTAGCGCGCGCCTTGGCAGCCGCAACCCGCAGGCGCTCGACCGGTAGGAAGAGCCCGGCGCAGGCGGCGTCGGCCGCCACCCCCACCGCTGCAACCTCGGCCGCCAGCTGGGCGATCAAGTGCTGCACCGCCTGGAACCGGGCAATGGCGCGCCCGAACTGTTCGCGCCCCTGGGCGTAGTCGATCGAAAGATCGAGCACCCTCTCCATCGCACCGGCGATCATCTGCGAACGGGCCGCCGCGGCCAGGCGAAGAATGGCGAAGCGATCCACTCCATCGATTGCACTGAGGTCGCGCCAGTCCGATGCCGGCACTGTTTGAGTGCAGAGGTCCCAGAAAACCCGCGGCTCGCCCGCCAGGTTGCTCGCCTGCGAGTCTCTTGCCTCCGCGGGACGGTCAAAGAGTGCCACTACGTCTCCACCCGGTGCCTCGGCAACCACGACCCAACTTGCGGCATCGGCCGGCCAAGACACCCAGGCGCTACCGACGAGGGCGAGACCATCGGAACGCTCGACAGCGGCAATCGACTGGCCCGCCTCTCCCAGAACGAGCGCCAACGGCCCGGATGGGACCTCGAGTCCGACCTGGGTCAGGAGCCAACGCGCGAGCATCGTTTCCGCGAGAGGAAGCGAAACACCAAACGCACCCGCCAGGCGAAGAGGCGCCAGCGCGTCTTTGAGCGCCACCCCGGAGCCACCGTGTTCTTCCGGAACGGCGGCGCTCGGCAGGCCGTTGTCTTCGATCGCCTGCCACATTGCAGCCGGGAAGACACCCGCTGCAATGGCCTCTTGCACCTCATCTTCGGGAGCGTCGGCAAAGAGTCGCGCTGCGCTTTCGAGCAGCAACCGCTTCATCGCTTCCATCGCGCTCTCCTGCTCATCGCAGCCGCAGCCCGCGCGCGATGATCCCGCGCAGGATCTCGGTGGTGCCGCCCTGGATGGTGTACGCCGGCGCCGCGATGATGGCGCGCTCGAGAAGGGTTACGAAACGCCTGCTCCGTTCTTGATCGAGTCCGTCTTCACCGTTGCAGATCGAGCGCGCCGCCTCGGGCAGTGCCTGCTGAAACGCGGTCCCGAGATCTTTGACCAGAGCCGACTCGACGGCTGGCAGCTCACCGCGCTCGAGCATGCCCGCCACCGAAAGCGAGGCCGTTCGCAAGGTCCACAGGCGCGACACCAGAGCACCGACCGTGCGTCTGGCGCCGCCGGAGGCACCGCTGCCCAGAAGGTCGATCAGCTCCCGCAGCAACCACAGGTTGGTGAGGAAGCGCTCGGGACCAGCGCGCTCGTAGGCGAGTTCGCTGGTGACTTGTGCCCAGCCGTTGCCGGGCTCGCCCAGAACGCAATCACCAGGTACGAAGACCTCCTCGAAAACCACTTCGTTGAAGTCATGATCGCCGCGCAGATTGATCACCGGACGAACCGTGACGCCGGTACTCCCCAGGTCGACCAGCATCTGCGACAAGCCCGCATGACGATTGCGACCGTCGGGATCCGGCGCCTCCGTACGGCACAAGACGATGCACCAGTCGGCGCGGTGGGCACTCGAGGTCCAGATCTTGGTTCCCGAGAGCCGCCAACCGTCACCGTCGCGCTCAGCGCGGGTCCGAATCGACGCCAGATCAGACCCTGAGTCTGGCTCGCTCATGCCAATACAAAACGAAAGCCGGCCGGCTGCGATCTCTGGCAGCAGGCGCTCCTTCTGTTTCTTCTGGCCGAAGCGCAGGATCACCGGACCGCTCTGCCGATCGGCCACCCAGTGGAAGGCGGTGGGTGCACCGGCCGCCAGTAGCTCCTCGGTCACCACGTAGCGTTCGAGGTAGCTGCGCTCGTGGCCGCCGTAGGCCTTGGGCCAGGTCATGCCAATGAAGCCGGCGTCCCCGAGGGCGCGACTGAGCGCCGGGTTCCATCCACCCCAGGAGCGATCGTCCGGTTGCCAGGTGCCGGCTTCGCGTTCAGAGGTGAGCCGTGCACGCAGTGAGGCGCGCAGCGCTTCGGTGGACTCGGGAAGCGCAGTGAGGGGAAACCTGAGGTGGGTCGCGGGAGACTTCAAGACCTTCGTCGCATCGGTGAAACGGTTGCAGACAACCTACCGCACCCGACCCGACGAACGATGCGCTCAGTCGCAGCGACGCAATCCGAAGGAACGACCCGGCAAGAGTTCAACCACCTGATCGGCCTGGTCGCTGAACAGACCATCGACCTTGTAGACCTCGATGAAACGCCTGACTTCCGAGGCGAAGTCGTCGTGCCCCTTGCCCACCTGATCGGCGCGGAAGGTGTACGGGTGGACGGCCAGGCCACGCTCCTGGGCCGCGGCGACCATCGCGCGACCGCCGGTCGGCTCGCCGTCCTTCTCGATCAGAAGTTTGCTCGGGCCAATACCGTGGGCGTAGGTGGCGATGCGATCGAGACCTTCCGGGGTGACCATCGCTTGGCCTTCGGTCCCGTCACCCATCAGCTGGATGAGAGGCAGGTCGGTTCCCATCTCGCGCATCTCGATCAGGTTGCCGGGCTCGAAGGACTGCACGAAGACGGCGGCGTCGGGGCCCTGGTAGCCATACTCGGCGAGCACTCGCAGCAGCTCCTTTTCGAGTTCTAGCCCCTCCCGATCATGAAAACTCGGCCCCTTGGTCTCGGGATAAACCCCCACCGAGCAGCCCGATTGGCGGTTGAGCTCCTGCACCATCTCGACCACCTCGATGAAGGTGGGAACCTGAAAGCCCTTGCTGTCGGTGCGAAAGCGCTTACCGAAGACGGCCCGACCGAGCCGATCACGGCGCTCGGAGACGGCGAGTCGTTTGACCTCTTCGAGAGTGAAGTCGGCCGCGTAGTAGCGACCGTCGCCGCGTTTTCGGTCGGGGAACAAAAGAGCCACGTTGGTGGTGCTCTCGAGGTGAATGTCGTGCATGGCGATCAAATGACCGTCTCGCGTCATCACCAGGTCGGGTTCGATGAAGTCTGCTCCGAGGGCGTAGGCCAGGGCGTAGGAAGGCAACGTGTGCTCGGGCAGGTAGCCCGAAGCGCCACGGTGGGCTATCACCAAGAAGTCGGATGCGTGAGCCATCGATGTCACCCCTAGCAGAAGGAGGAAAAAGAGGACGGGCGAACGGAACGAAGTGGGGGCCCGGCGAAGGAGTGAAGCGACCATGAAAGGAGCCTACCCCGTCGACGGTGCCGGCGCCCCCCGCTAGAGCAGCTCCTCGATCACCGACAGAAGCTCCTTGGGGCGGTAGGGCTTGGCGAGAAAACGGGTCTCGGCGTGCTGGTAGCTGCCGAGGTCGATATCGCAATCGGTGTAGCCCGAGACGAAGAGCACGTTGAGGTCGGCCCGTTGCTCTCGCAGCTTGACGGCGAGCTCGGGGCCGCGCATGCCCGGCATGACGACATCGGTGACCAGCAGATCGATTGCGCCCAGATCGACCAGCGCAGAAAGCGCTTCGTCACCGCTGGCGGCGCTGGCGACTTCGAGACCGGCCCCTTCGAGCACTCGGCAGGTGAGTTGCCGAATCTCTTCCTGGTCTTCGACCAGAAGCACCCGACCGTGCTTCTCTGTGGGTCGGGCAGATTCAGAGAAGAACGACTCGACCTCGGGGCGCGGCGCCCGTCGCTCGAGACAACGCGGCAGCCAGAAGATGACCGATGTCCCGGACCCCTCGGAGCTTTCGATCGCCACCGCTCCATGCCCCTGGCGAGCTACGGCGTTGACCGAAGCAAGACCGAGACCTGTCCCCTGCCCCGCCTCTTTGGTGGTGAAGAACGGTTCGAGGGCGCGCCGCTTGGTCTCATCGCTCATCCCCTCACCGGTATCGGTAACCACCAGAGAAACGTACTCACCCGGCACGACACCGTGGCGAGCGGCCGTCTCACCGTCGAACTCTCTGACCGCAGTGCGAATCGTCAAGCGCCCACCACGCCGCAACGCGTCACGCGAATTGGTGGCCAGATTGATCAAGACCTGGCCGAGCTGTGAGGAATTCGCCATCACCCAACAGTCGGCCTCGGCGAGGTCGACCTCGAGCTCTATCTCTTCAGAAACCAGGCTGCGAAGAACCGGACTGGCATCGCGTACCAGCTGGTTCAGGTCGACGAGTTCCTCCTCCTGATCATGACGACGACCGAAGGCCAGCAGGTGGTTGGTCAGCGTGCTGGCCTGCGACGCGGCGTCTTGAATCTGTTGCTGCGCTTCGCTCGCGTCAAGCAGCTCGGTCCAACCGTAGATCACGGTCAGGAGGTTCTTGAAATCGTGGGCGACCGAGCCGGCCAGCTGCGCCACTCCCTCGAGCTTCTGCACATCGACCAGGCGACGGGCCGCGGCGCGCTCATCGTCGATGCGACGCACACCGAAGAAGATCCTCGGACGACCATCTTCTGCCTGGTAGCCGCCACCAACGATTCTCACCCACGACCAGCCGCCATCCTGACGACGGAGGCGCAGTTCGGTGTGAACAGGATGTAGGCCGTCGCGCGCGATCGCCAGGCGATCGGCGTCGTCGGGATGGACGAGACTGGTGACCGACCTTCCGACCAGCATGTCGTTGTCGTAGCCGAGACTGTCTGGTCCGACGGCAACACCAACCTGTTCGATGGTTCCGAACTCGTCGCTTTCGAGAGCCAGGTCGAAGCCTGCCGCAGCCACCAACTCGAGACGCCGACGGGCGACGTCGAGCAGGCGGTCGGAGTGACTGCGATGAGCGATCTCTTCGTCGCGCATGCGCTCGCTCCACCAACTCACTCCACCGATCACTAGAAGAGCCAAGCACAGCGTGACCGCTTCAACGCTGGGTGCGTCGACATAGGAGGCGGCCTCTTGCATCCCGAGAATCGGATAGGACAGGTTGACCAGCACCACGACCAGAACTGCAGCGGCGATCGAGGTGACAAGGACTAGACGACGGCCGGCGAGGATCGCCGCCAGGGGCGGCAGCATCACCAGAAAGGCGAGAAAGTAGGGGTCACCCGAGTGCATGAAGTCGACCCCGATGGCCGTCGCGATCACGATGAGTCCGAGGCTCACCGCGCCGTCGATCGAACCGACGACGACGAGAAGGAGAAGCGCAACCCCGAAAACGATCAGGCCGCCGAGGTCGACCAGCGAGCGCAGCGACCCGACACCGTCCCGATGCACGACCAGATCGATGAGCGAGAAGAGGCAGGCACCGAGCAAGCCAACCAGCACCGCCTGACCGCGACGCCGTGCCTCCGGCGGGACCCGGCCCAGGGCACCGTCGAGCCAGCGAGCCAGCGCGCCTTTGCGCTCTTGCTTCTGAATCGGAATGCGCGTGCTCGTCAGGGCCGCGGCGACGACTCCTGAGGGATCGCGGCCGACGCGGTGCAGGCGCGACTGGGTTGACTCTTCTGCGGGAGGGTTCATCGAGGGCGGGTGAGGAATGGCGGAAGAAGGAAGAAGGAACGAGAAGGGAGGGGGGACGCGGCGGGGGCGAAGTGGCCGGACGCCAACCGGCAACTTGTAATCCTACTTGATGATTCGGTCCATATTTGACTAGTAATTCTCCATTTACGAGCCAAACTGTGCCAACCGAAGTCATTTCGGCATCTTCGCTCAAGAGCTCAGTCGCCGGCTCCAAGCCAGCGGCCTAGAGCTGCCTACTCTCCGCGCAGCGCTTCGATCGGGCGCCTCCTGAGCGCCGGGATGCTCACCGCCAGGCCGGCGGCCACGGCGAGGGCGACCGCTCCGGCGAGAATCAGAAGCGGCGGGCCGACGTCGAACCTCCACTCGAGCTCGAAGGCACGGGTCACGACGGCCCATGACAGTGCGAGTGCACCGAGGCAGGCGATGCTGCCGGCGACCAGTCCGAGCAGCCCGTACTCGAGCGCCAGACTCAGGGTGACTTCGCGACGGGTCATACCCAACGTCTTGAGGAGAGCTACCTCACGCGTACGCCGCGTCGACCCCGCGGCCAGGGCTCCGGCGAGAATGACCGTGCCGGCAATGACCGTAAAGCCACCCAGGAAACGGACCGCCCAACCGACCCTCTCCAGGAGATTCAAGACTTTCGTCAGAACGTCGCGGACCTGGAACATCAAGACACCGGGAAAGTCAGCGGCAAGCCGGTCCTGAACAAGATCTTCCCGGGTCTGCGGCAGCCGCGAAGCCATCATCGCGAAGTACGGCCAGCCGCGCGCCGAGCCCGGCTCGATGACGAGATAGAAGTTGATGCCGAAACTCTCCCACTCGACCTCCCGAATCGACGAGACCAGAAACTCGCGCGACTCTTCGGCCACAGCCAGGACGAGGCGCGACCCCGGCTGGACCCCGATCTCTTCGGCGAACTCGCGCTCGACACTGACTTCCGCGTGGTCGGCGTCCTGCCAGAGCTCTCTCACCTGGCGCCCAGAAGACTCCTCACCGAGAGCTGCCAGGATCTGGTTGTCTGGCGGCAGCTCTGACAGCCAGGTGAGTCGCTGCTCGCGAGTCAACGCCCAGCGACGGCCGCCATCATCGGTCTCTTCGGCGAGCTCGGCGGTCGATCGCCCATCGACGCTTTCGAGGCGACCGGTGATCACCGGCACCACGTTGAGATCGGTCGCGCCGGCCTCCTCCATGAGGGTGCGCACCCCGTCCAGCTGGTCCGGTTGAATGTCGACCGCGAAGACCGTCGGTGCGCCGTCTGGCAGATCGGCCTCGAGCTCAGCGCTCAAACGCCCCTCGACGAGCGCCATCGTCAACAACACCAAGAGCCCCAGCCCCAGCGCTACGATGGCGCTCGTCGCGGCAGCACCCGGGCGAGCCATCGCCGACAGTCCCTGCCGCAGCCAGACCCGTGCGGCGCCCCGTCCGAGGTCACGTGGCAACCGTCTGACCAGCCGCGCGGTGAAGGTCGCCGCCGCCATGAGCGCCAGGGCCGTGGCGAGCACCGCACCGGTGAACGAGCTCGCAATGAGCAGGTCGCGCGACTGGCCCCAGGCCATCGCCGCGATACCGATGACGACGAATAGAGCGGTTGCCAAGGCTGCCTTGTGCGTGCCAGGCGGCGGTTCGGCGTCGCGACGTAGAACGCGCACCGGCGGCACCCGTAGAAGAACCAGCAAGGTGGGCACTGAGAACACCAGGGCAACGCTCACCCCGAGGAGCAGCCCTTCGATCACCGCCAGCGGCTGCCAGGGGCGAACCAGGCCGGGCGGCAGCAGATCGGCCGCCATCCAGCGTGGCACCCACCATTGGATCAAGATCCCGACCAGCGCACCGAGTGCACTGCCGACCACTGCCAGGCTCGCGACTTGACCGACGAAGAGCAGTGCCACCTCGCGCGGTCGCATGCCGATCGCTCGCAACACCGCAACCGCATCGAGCCGCGCCGCCAGCCAGGCGCGAACGGTCTGGGCGACCCCCACGCCACCAACCAGGAGCGAGAGCAGAGCGCCGAGGCCCAGGAAACGGTCGAGCCGATCGATCACTCGCCTGAGGCCCGGCTGCGCATCGCGGTACGTCTGCACCGAGTACAGATGGCCTGGCAGGAGTTCTTCGAGGTTCTCTTCGAGTCGCTCGAGAGCATTGGCGGTGGTGTGTTCTTCCGGTAGCCGCACCAGGGTGCGTTGAAAGACTGTGCTAGTGACCAGGGCGAGCGGAGTGCTCTCGAAGCCACCACCGCTCATCAACACGCGGGGCCCGAGGCGAAATGCTTCGCCAACGCTGTCCGGCTCCGCAGTCACCACCCCCGCGACGCGGAACTCCACCCCTGCCAGCATCACCTCCTCCCCCACCTGCACGTCGATGCGATCGAGCAACGACTGCGCCACGACGACTGACCGATCGTCGAGCAGCTGGCCGAGGCCACCCACGGGCTCGAGAACGAGGTCACCATAGAAGGGATAGGCCCCGTCGACCGCTTTGACCTCGACCAGTTGGCTGGCTCCCGGGTCACCATCGGGGCGGATGGCCGACACCACTCCAGCCAACTCTCGAATGAGCGACCTCTCGGCGCCCAGAGGCTCCAGGACCTCGGCCCAGACGCGTTCGAGATCGGGGGTCGGCTCGCCGCGAACATAGATCGCAAGATCGGCTGCCAGGAGCTTCCGTGCTTCGCTACGTATTCCCGCATCGAGACTGCGCGAGAAACCCGACACTGCGACCACTGCCGCAACTCCAACCGCCAGACAGAGAACAAAAAACGAGAGCCGTCCGCCGCTACCGCGCAGGTCGCGCAGCAACAACCGCCACCAGGTTCCGGCCGTCACGGTTCCAGGGCGCCGCCGGCAGGAACCGAAACGCTTTCGTCGCGCTCGACCTTGCCGTCGCGCAACCAGATCTGACGCTCGGCCAGGCGCGCGACCGCCGGATCATGAGTCACGAGAACCAGAGTTGTACCTTCGCGGCGCTTGAGGTTGGCGAGCACTTCGAGGACCGCCGCGCCGGTGGTGCCATCGAGATTGCCGGTCGGCTCATCGGCAAACAGAACCGCGGGCCGCGCGGCAAAGGCGCGCGCCAAGGCGACACGTTGCTGTTCGCCACCGGACAGCTGCACCGGATAGTGGTGCCCACGTTCGAACAGACCAACCTGCTCGAGAAGCTCGTCGGCGCGGGCTCGAGCCGCCGTCTCGCCGCGGAGCTCGAGCGGCAACATGACGTTCTCACGGGCGGTGAAGTTGGTGAGCAGCTGAAACGACTGAAACACGAAGCCGACGCGCTGGCGCCGCAGGAGGGCAAGCTGGTCCTCGTTCATTTCGTATAGGGGCTGGCCGTCGATCCATACGTCACCCCGCGAAGGTCGGTCCAACCCTGCGAGTAGACCCAGGAGCGTCGACTTTCCACTTCCCGACGGACCGAGAATGGCGATGAACGAACCGCGCGCGACCTCGAGGTCGACACCGTCGAGCACCGTGATCCAACGATCACCCGAGGGAAGCACACGGGTGAGATCGCGGGCTCGAACCGCGACGTCCGGCTCCTCTTCGCTCTCTTGATCTTCTCGCAACAGTCGTGTCACGGCGCTTGGAAGGTTTCCTATCCCCAGAAGAGGGGTGTCGGCGGACCCTATCGAAATCCACTACCCTCAGGCAGAAATGGAAACGACGACGTCCAACAGCCGCTCGATTGCCGATTCGGTAGCCGTCATCACCGGCGCCGGCAGCGGTATGGGTCGCGCAACGGCGCGACTGTTCGCCGCCGAGGGCGCTCACGTCGCAGCCTGTGAGATCAACCGCGACAACCTCGACCAGGTTGCGGGCGAGATCGAAGCTGCCGGCCACTCGATCCTCGCTTGCCCCATCGACCTCCGGGACGCCGAGGCGATCAAGGGAACCGTCGAGGAGATCGCCGAGCGATTCGGTGGCATCGACATTCTGGTCAACAACGCCGGCATCTCACGGCCAGGCCCGGTCGACAGTAACGACTACGAGGCGCGCTGGGCCGAAAGCCTCGAGGTCCTTCTGACCGCACAGGTTCGCCTGGTCCGGGCCGCGCTCCCCTACCTCAAGCAGGCGCGAGCGCCGAGGATCATCAACATCGCCTCCACCGAAGGGCTCGGGGCAACGGCGCAGAACAGCCCCTACTCGGCGGCCAAGCACGGCGTCGTCGGCCTGACGCGGTCGCTGGCGGTCGAGCTCGGTCGCTTCGGCATTACCGTCAACTGCATCTGCCCGGGTCCGATCAACACCAACATGACGGCTGCCATACCGGAAGAGCACAAGGCGACCTACGCCCGTCGCCGCACGGCGCTCCGTCGCTACGGGGAGCCCGAAGAGGTCGCCCAGATGACCCTCAGCCTGGCGCTACCGGCGGCCTCATTCGTCACTGGCGTCGCGCTACCGGTCGACGGAGGCTTGACGGTACGCCGCGCCTAGCAGTCGGGCTGCTCCGCCAGCTTCCGTCGTCACAGTGAGCTGACCAGGCGAAGAGCGGCGTTCGCCATGTCGTCGATGCGACTCTTGTAGCCGTCCGTATCGAAGCCCTCGTTGACCATCACGCCCTTGATGTAGCGCGCCATGACCCCTTCGCAGATCGCGGCCAGGCGCCAGTGCTGAAACGCCTGGTAGTAGGCCACACCCGAGGTGTCGTAGCCGGTTTTCGCGCTATAGCGTTCGAGCCACTCGGCGCGGCTCGGGAAGCCGGCGGCAGCCGATGGCGGTGCGGCCGAGCGCGGTTCGTCGGCCTCATCGGGCTCGACCCAGTTGTTGAGCAGATACCCGAGATCTGCGAGCACGTCTCCTAGGGTGCACAGTTCCCAGTCGAGTACCGCTCTGACCGTGCCGTCTTCGCGGGACAGCATGTTGCCGAGGCGGTAGTCGCCGTGCACGATGCCGGTGTAGAGCTGCTCGGGCTTGGCTTCGAGCAGAAGGGCGTAGGCGTCTTCCATGGCCGCCAGCTCGCGCGTTTTGGAGTCGTTCCACTGCCGACGCCAGCGCTTCAACTGGCGGTCGAGGTAGGCCTCCTTGCGGCCCAACTTTCCAAGACCGATGGCGTCCGGGTCGACGAGATGGAGGTCGGCCAGAACATCCGCCGTCGCCAGACCGAGCTTGTGGCGGGACTCTGGTTGCGGTATTGCCTCTTCGGCGCGCTCTACGTTGTCGAGCACATGACCGGCAACGAACTCCATGACGTAGAAGGGCGCGCCATTGACCGATTCGTCTTCGCACAGACCGAGAAGGCCAGGCACCGGCACCTCGGTCTGGTTGATTCCCACCAGGATGCGATGCTCGCGCGCCATGTCGTGCGCCGTCTTGAGAACTGCACCGAGCGGCGGGCGCCTCAAGACGTAGGTCTGCCCCGCGGCATCCACAACGCGGTAGGTGAGATTCGAGTGACCGCCTACGATCGGCTGGAAGCGAAGCGGCGGCTGGGCCGCCGCAACGTGCTCTTCGAACCAGGAGGTGACCGCGTGCGCCTCGATTCCCTTAGGAGTCAAAGCGCGGGATTCGTCTGCCGTCATTGTCGGACTCGCTCGTGGGCTTGGCTTGAGTGCATTCGGCGCAGATCGTACACCGCTCGTAAGACCGACGTTCATGAGAGCGCTGAACGTGCAACCGAGTGGGGCGTGCGCGTCGCATGGTGCGCGTCGTATCGATCGGGCGAGTCGGGCGAGGCTTGCGCGGCTCGTCAGGCGCCGCGACGAATCCGGCGCTTCTGCAAGTACATCGCCTGGTCGGCGCGACCGAGCACCGCCTCGTACTCTTCGTCCGGCGACGCCACTGCGACCCCGACGCTCGCATGGGCCTTGAGCTCCCCGAAGCTGCCGGTAATCGGGCGTTCGAGGGCAACGCGCACTCGACTGGCGACTCGTTCGGCCTGTTCGCGATCCGTCTGCTCCAGCAGGACGACAAACTCGTCGCCGCCAAAACGGGCGATCGCATCGGTCGGTCGACAAACGCGTTGCAGCCGTTCTGAGACCTTACTCAACACTGTGTCTCCGACCTCGTGACCGTAGGTGTCGTTGATCGGCTTGAACGAGTCGAGGTCGAGGAAAAGCAAGGCATAGCTCGGACCTCCGCCGCAAAGCCGTCGGTGGGCACGCTCCACTCGCTCGGTGATGGCCTGCCGATTGAGCAGACCCGTCAGCGCGTCGTGGTTTGCCAGCAGGCGAAGCGCCTCGCGCTCGGCGCGCACCTGAGTGACCAGATCGAGCAACAAGATGAAGCCCTTGATCTCGCCATTGGGACACCGCCAGGGCCGCTCTTCCCAGCGTACCCACTCGAGGCGTCCGTCGTTGAGGGTCAGACTGTCCTCATCACAGGCCTCGACGTGTCCCAGGTCGAGAACCTTGTGATGGACGCTCTCCCACAGACCGCGGTGATCGGGAAGCAGGTCGTAGAAGCTCTCCCCGGAAGCATCGGTGTCGCCGAGGTTGAGAGTCTGTTTCCAGCGCGCGCTGGCGGTGATGAGTCGCGCATTGCGGTCGAACATCGCCACCGCCGCCGGCGTGTTCTCGACGAAAATGCGCATTTGTTCTTCCGATTCGCGACGCGCACGGTCCATCAGTTTCTGGGCCGTGATATCACGCAGGATGAGACGAAGACCGTCCGGCTCCTGGCCCTTCATGATGAGTGCGGGTACACCCTCCGCCTCGATCAGACGACCGTTGCGACCAACCAGGCGCATCTCGACACGCTCCGGTACATCGCCCCTGGCGGTGGCTTCGAGAATGCCTTCGACCGTAGGTTTGTCACTAGGATGCACGACGTCCTGCCAGGCCAGCCGCGGCATGTCATGACGTTGGTAGCCCAGGGCTTCGAGCCAGGAACCGTTGACGAAGCGCAGGTTGCCGTCGAGGTTGACGCTCTGGATGAGGTCCGGGGTGCCTTCGACGATGCCGCGGTAGCTCTCTTCACGTCGATGAAGCGACTCTAGAGCGGCCGAGAGTTGCCGATCGCCGGAGGCGCGAATCCGGCTCACCAGGATACCCAGCAGCAGGGCCGCGCAAATGTAGGGCCAACTGGCGATCAACTCAACCGAGGAGATCGATAAAGCTGTTCCTACCCACATCAAGGTCATGATGGAGACCACCGATGCCAACCAACGTAGCGAGAACCCCAACGCCCCCGTCAGGACGACGATTGTTGCCGCCAGAGCTCCCTGGCGCTCCTCCAACACCACCTGGTAGACGAACATGACGTTGCCCATCGCCAGAATCACAAGTGCACCGGCCAGGAGTTGATACGCCTGCTGGTCCCAGTCGCGGGTCTTGACGTAGCGCGACGCGCTCCACCAGATCGAACCGATCGCCAGATTGACCATCGGTATGGACTTCATCTCCGGCATTGGGAAGCGGAGGTAGTTGATGACCGAAAAGAGCAGGAGAATCGAGGCTCCCCCGAGGCCCAGAACCCAGAGGGTGCGCTGGCGGCCCGCTTGCACCGCGGATTCGATGTTCACGGCCGCGACCGGGTGGTCATTCCCGAACAGGGTTTCGTGGGTGTGCCTGGCGAGCCGACGATGGCCCGGCGCACCAGCCACGGCCGTGGCCTCGGGGCCGGGCTGGCGGGCGACCTGGTCGGCAATAGCCATAGCTTGCCGACCCTAGCTCATTTTCTTGATTTTCACCAAAAAACATGGATTCTCTTGTCAGGCGTTGAACCCGCCGGTGGGCTCTTCTGAGCCTAAGCGCTACGATTCCTCCACCCGCCCAGCCACTGGATCGGGAGGTCTGACGGCCCTTCGACTCCCCTCGACTTCACTTCTCCGAGCTTCACGCCCTCCTTAACGCCAGAGATGAGCGACCTGAACCTCCGCATTGCCGCGCTCCGTGGCACCATCTGGTCCGCGCTCCGGCAGGCAGCGGACCAGGGCATTCGCATGGTGCTCTACCTGATCCTGGCGCGGCTGGTCGAGCCCGATGCGTTCGGACAGTTCGCCATGGCGCTGGTGTGGACCGACATGGTGGGGGTATGTATCTACTCGGGACTCGCCGATGCCCTGGTCCAGAAGCCATCCGTCGAGAACCAGCACTTCGAGAGCGTCTTGTGGTCGACGGTGGTCCTGGCCGTGGTAGTGAGCACGGCCAACGGCCTCGCGGCGCCCCTTGTGCAGCGCATCTTGCGTGCATCTGATCTCTCACCGATCCTGCTGTCGATGTCACCGCTGATCGTGCTCGCAACTCTCGCGGCAACGCACGACGCATGGTTTCGCCGCCAGCTCGACTTTCGAACCCTGGCCATTCGTGAGCTGGTCTCGCGCTCATGCGGAGCGCTCATTGGCGTTTTCTTGGCGGTGCGCGGTCACGGGATCATGAGTCTTGTCGCTTTCGAAACCACGACTCGAATCGTCGCTGTTGTGTACTTCTGGTTGGTCTGTCCGTGGAGACCGCGTCTGCGCTTTTCGCGCAACCATCTCGCAGGGCTCCTACCCTTCGGCTCGCGCATGACCGGCGTCGCGCTCCTGAACCTGATGCTTCAGCGGGGAGACAATCTCCTGGTTGGGACGATCCTCGGGGCGCGAGCGCTGGGGTTCTACTCGATTGCCAAAACTCTCGTCTTCGGGCTCTATCAGCTGGTCACGAATACGCTGGGACTGGTCGCTACATCGATGCTGTCGCGCCTTCAAGATGACGCGACGCGCTTTGGTCGGGCCGTTGGCCAAGCCACCGCGTTCTCGGCGCTGGTGCGGCTGCCGGCTATCGCCGGTCTCTTCCTGCTCGCTGACCCGCTGGTGCGCCTTCTGTTTACCGACACCTTTGCGCCTGCCGTGCCGGTTGCCAGGGGTCTAGCGGCAGCGGCCTTCGTCATGGTCCTCTTCGGTCACAACCGGGTGGCCTTGACGGCGTTGGGTCGCGTCGACCTTCGCCTCGGGCTCGAGGTATTGGGCGCGGTTGCGATCCTCGGTGGGGTCGTCGTGGGGAGTTACTGGGGTGTCGAGGGGGCGGCGCTTGGTATGGCGGTCGCAGCCCTTCTGACCTGGCCTTTCGAAATCCGCTGGAGTTTGCGACCGCTACCGATCCGCTGGGGAGAGTTCGCACGAGCACTGGCCGCACCGATTGTTGGCACCCTGATGATGATGGCGGCGGTCGGTCTGGCGCTTCAGCGCACTGGGAGTGAGCCACGCGCCGGCGTCGTCGCGGCGCTGGTCGCACTCGGAGCTTTCTCCTACGTCGTGACTCTTCTGGTCGTCGCGCCCGAGCTCGTGAGAGACGCCTTTCGAAACCTGCGGCTGGCGGGTCGCGGTACGCCCGACGAACCGACCCCCTCATCATGAGCCTGGCTGAGCTGGCGGCCAGCTGGGCGTGGGTGGGTGCGGGGGGAGGGGTGGCTTTCGTCATCTGGGGGTGGCGAGGCGGCCGACGATGGCCCGTTCTGGCGGTGATCGCGCTTGGCTTGATGGTCGACGTCGCGATTGTGCAGAAGAACCTGACGCAGCATCGTGAGTGGGACGTCCTGGCGTTCTGGCTGCCCGCAGTCGCGGCGATCGAGGGCGCCGACCCGTGGCAAGAAGGAGCTCTCGAGGAGGTCGAGACGCCGTTCGAGGTGACCGACGGGTTCCGTCGGGAGGTGATCGAGAGCGGATTCCTTCATCCACCGACCGGCCTGTTGCCCTACCTGTGGATGGGGGTCTTGCCCTTCGAAGCGGCGGCAACGATCTGGTACGCGTTTCTCGGGCTTGGCGTCTTCCTGCTGGCGCGGCGCCTCGGTGGGCTCGAGTGGGGTGAAGGTCGAGGGCTTGGCAGTGGTCTGCTACTGGCGCTTCTGGTACTCCTTCTGCCAACCCACCTCGCAATCGCCAACGGCCAGACCGCACCATGGGTCGTGCTGTTGTTGGCAGTAGCACTGCAACTCGGGGGTTCGGCTGCCAATTCAAACGGCGCGACGCGAGGCAGCGGGCGACGACGGGTGGGGGATGGAGCCAGCTGGGTCGAGGGGGTGGCGCTGGGACTCGCCGTCATCCTCAAGCCGTACGCGGCGGCAGTGCTCTTGCCGTGGGCGATCGCGCGGCGGTGGGTCGCATGCATCGCGACGGCGGGTACGGTCCTCGCTTCCGGCCTTCTCGCAACGATGCTGCTTGGCCCGCGGATCTGGGGGAGCTGGATCGAGCGACTCGACCGGGTTCCGACGGAACAGTTCTTGGAGACGCAGAACCAGTCGATCGGAGGACTCTTGGGGCGTTTCGGTCTCGTCGGGGCAGAGAGCCTGCCGTTTCACGCGGTCGTCGTCGGGGCGGGTGTCGTGTGGGCGCTGGTCGTCGTGGCGCTGGCCTGGCGGGTGGTGCGGGTCGATAAGGCGGGCGGCTGGCGCTGGCGCGGCGTGCTCATCGCGGCCGTGGTCGGCGGAGCATGGCTCTATCCTGGAACTCTCAAGCACTACCTGGTCGTCGTCATCCTGGCTGCGGCGTGGGCGCTAGCGGAGCTCACCGAAGCGGCGGGCGGCAGCATGCGGGTACGGGTTTCGGTAGCAGGTGCGATCATGTCGGCGTGGGCTGTGATGGCCGTCGCGCGTGGCAACGTCGGTGGACTGGTTCTGCCGGTGGTCTGGATTGCCATCGTCTTGGCGGTCATCTGGACACGACGAGCCTCGGGTTGCGGACCGCGAAACGAGGGGGAAAACAAGGAGGGAGTGAGGCCGTGAACGAAGATCGTCGAAACCAAGCGAGGCAGCGAGGAGGCAACGTCACCGCGTCAACCGGCACGGAGGCCGCCGGCCGCGCTGAGCGCTGTCGCTACTTCGAGGATTTCACCCTCGGCGAACGCTACGAACTACCGTCGAGGACGATCACCAGTGCTCACTTCGCCGCCTTCCAGGCCCTCAGCGGTGACAACCACCCGATTCACTACGACGTCGAGTACTGCAGGAAGAAGGGCCATCCCGAAATGCTGGCGCATGGCTACCAGGTCGTCGCGCTGACGGCGGCTGGGGCCGGTCAGTTTCCCCATCAGGTCGGAAGCGCCCTGATTGCCTTCATCGATCAGTCAAGTCGCTTCCTCAACCCCCTCTACGCTGGCGACACGGCCTACCCCACCCTCACCGTCAGCGCCCTCGAACCCCAGCGCACGACCGGCCTCGTCACCTTGACCTCCCACATCACCAACCAACACGGCACCCCCATCCTAAGAGGCCACCAAACCTACCTCCTCCACCGCCAAACCCCAGCCACCTGAATAGCCACCGGCGCATATTCGGTAGGGAAACACCCTTTGGTGCCGCGATCCGGCATCCGACGCTTCCGTGATGCCGCCGAACCCCTCGCTACCTGCCGTTGCCTCCATCCCTGGGCACAGCTTCGCCGTGGAGCACTCTCGGGAACCCTCGAGTCGGCACAGATTGTCTCGTCCGCAGACGGCTCGAGCCGCCAGCAGCGTTTCCTGGTTCTTCGCCGCCTAGCTCACGGGATGGGGCACGAACGGCAGACCTGGCGGAAAGCAGCCGGCAGGAAAGGCCACATCGGAAACGCCTCGTTTCAGCGCATTCGCCGCACGGCGGTACGCCCGCAGAAACGCATTGAAGACCGCGTTCATCTCCTCTCGGACCTGCGAGCGGTAGGCGAAGGTGCGGCGAAGCGGTGTCTTCTCGAGCGGCTTCTTCGGCTTCTGCGTCGGCCGCTGACTGCGGATCGCGAGTTCTCCGAGCGGTTTCGTACCCTGGCTTCGATGACGCGCGATGGTCTGCGCGCGGATGTCATCGAGTTGGGCACAGACCCTGTCGCAGTAGGCCTGCTTGTCCATCTCGGCAAAGGCAGGCAGGGGCGTCAGAAAGACAGCCACGGTGGTTGTGAAGTCGCGCTCGCGCACCTTCTCGCCCTGCGCCTTGGCGCGCCTCATACCAGCCGTATCGACCCACTGTGTCTGCACGGTCAGGCTGCCGTCACGGAACGCAGCGGTGGCGCTTGCTCCCGGCCAGTCGTCGCGGGAGTAGACGAGGTTCTCCTTGGCACCCTGGGAGAGCAGGTAGATCTGGCGCGCCCACTGCGCTTCGGGTTCCGAGGAGATGTTGGTCTTGGAGTAGCGACGGGCCCAGAACTTCTCGCTCCAACCATGGAGGCGGGCGAGTTTCCTCGCCAGGGTCGACTTCAGGTAGCACATGAATCCGGAGAGCTGCTGTTGATCGCTGGGGGTCAGAGCGATATGAAAGTGATTCGAGGCGAAGAAGTAGTCGTGGATCTCCATTCCGAAGCGCTCTTGCGCCCGGGCCATCGTGCTGTCGATGATGCGTTTGGCAGTCGGTGAGGGCCGCATGAGGAAACGGCCGTGGAGTGTTCGGCTGGCGACTTCGACGGTTGTGTTGCGGGGGAGGTGGCGTGGGGTTGTGCCCATGATGGGTCTCCTCTGGTTTCAGAGAGCTCCGCGACATGCGGCTCTCGTTACCGAGGACGCAAAACGATCGAAAAGTCTGACAAGGAGACCCGACTGACCCTTCGACGAGACTCGTTTACATCGTCAGGCTCGTGGAACGGGTGGACGATCGGTTTTCTCGGTGGCTGGGGGTTCTGGCAGGCACGATAGGGTGGGGGTATGCGGAGGCGGTTGTTTTGGGGGGTGGGGCTCGTGCTTCTGTGCCGGGTAGTCGTTGAAGTGGCTCGCTGGCCGGATGTCAAAGGGCTTTCCGCTCGCGTGCCGGAGAGCACCGCCTTCATCGACGCTTGGCAAGCGTCGGCCGAGGGGGCGCCTGGCTGGCAGCCCGTCTCCTACGCTCAGATCTCACCTGCACTCAAGCGGGCCGTTCTCGTGGCCGAGGACATTGACTTCTTCTCCCACCGTGGTTTTGCGATTGACGAGATGAAGGTTGCCATTCGTGAGTCCCTCTCCGAAGGCAAGACCCCGCGAGGCGCCTCGACGATCACCCAACAGCTAGCGAAGAACCTTTGGCTGTCACCCAGTCGCAGTCCCCTGCGAAAGCTCCGTGAAGCGGCCTTGACCAAGAGCCTCGAACACAGCCTCTCCAAGCACAGAATCCTGGAGCTTTATCTCAACGTCGTCGAGTTCGGACCCGGTGTCTTTGGCGCCGAAGCCGCCGCACGTCACTTTTTCGGCAAGTCTGCGGCCGACCTGACCGACGATGAAGCTGCCGCGCTGGCCGCTTCACTACCCCACTCCAGGTGGTCGCCCACCAGCGACTCACCCGCGTACCGAGCACACCGCCAGCGCGTGCTCTCCCGCATGCAGACAGCCGAGTGGATCGGGAAGGTGATCTAGCGGCCGACGATCTCCAAGCCAGCCGCCTGCTATGGCTGCCGAGTCAGGTTGTCGAGTTGAATCGCATCGAAGCCAACCGCGAACGCAGCCGACCAGTCGGACTCGAAGGCATCCATCACGATCGTCACCCAGGCCTGGTGGTGTTCACCGCTACCAGCAACGATCTCCCCGAGGTCGAACAGAAACCAGCCCGCCAGCGCCTCAACGGTTAGATCCTCACCAATGATCGCTCGGTTGGTCTCGAAGGGAAAGGGCGTTTCGAGCTCGGCGGGCGGAAGACCCGACGGACCACCGGTCACCATGGTCAGCGGATTCTCGGCCTCGTCGAACACCGTGATCGATGTCTGCTCCAGTCGAAAAGGAGCGGATCCGCACGCAACCGGCACCGACGGACCGTCCGAGTCTCGCCACACGATCACGCTGCCACCTCCCTCGAAGTCGCCTCCGTTGAGGTACCGAACTGCGAAACGACTGCCAAGTGCCTCCCGATTGTCGGCGCCCGGCGCTCCGTCGGCCGCCGTGTAGCGACAGTAGAACGTCTGCGTGGACGCCCCGTCGCACGACGCCGGCGACGCCAGTTCAGGATGAGACGCCTCGATCGAAACCAGCGCGTTGCCGCGCGCCTGCTCGGCGTGTCGACTGATGTAGTAATAGTCTCCCCACAACACGTTCCTGTTGTTGGCCACCCCCACACCGCCATCGGAGAAGTAGCCGGCGCTGGCTGGGAACTCGAGGGAGCATCGACTGACGGAGTCGATCGTGATGTAGCCGCGCGCGAAGTTGGGATCAACGGCGAGGGATGTACAAAGGCCGGCACTGGCACCCAGCGAAAGCGGACGACCCGAAAGCTCCTCTTGCAGCAGTCGTACAAACGCCGGTGACAGTGCTTCATACACCGGACCGACCGGGCCCTCCGTTCCGGTGTTGCAGCCCGGAAAGTCGCCGCCCACCGACAACGGCCCCAGGTTGCTGACCCCCGACCCGGTCTGCGGCAAGATGCCGTGTTCGAGGATGTTGCGCAGCGAGAGCGTCTGAACATCGTAGCCACTGAGGTAGATGTCGAAGTCTAGGACTGGAATCGAGAACTCGGTCCACAGCGTGACGTGTGCCAGTGCCGGTTGCGCCGACGCATTGTTGACAGAGAAGAGAGTATCCATCCCCATGGAATCGCCGAGATCGACCTCGAAGCGCGGCAGCAAAAGAGTCGCCGCCGGCACACTGTCGATGGTGCCGATCTCCGCCTCGCTCACCGGGGCGACTGCGACGAACCCGACGACGCCGAGTAAGATCTTGAGAATCAACGAGTTACGCATACCAGGTCCTCCATCCCGTGATCTTAGATCTTTCCCGCTGGAAGGACCAGTGCGCTTACTCGAGGTAGGTGTAACCCTCGAGGCCGTCCTCGAAAAAGCGCAACAGCCGCCCGCTCTCAGCGATCGAAAGGCGGTCCTGGCGTACCGCCGCCTCGACATCGCGCCGAAAGCCGCGCAGCAGCTCTGGAGCGTCGAACTGGACATAGGAGAGCATCTCCCGAACACGCTCGCCCGCCACTACATCCTCGATCACCGGGCCCTGGTCGCGATCCACACGCACATGAACGACATTGGTATCACCGAACAGGTTGTGTAGGTCGCCGAGGATCTCCTGATACGCACCCACCAGGAATGCCCCCAGCCGGTAGGGGATGGCGAACCCGTCACCTGCTGGGTCAGGATCGTGCAGTAGTAGCGTTGGGGCTGCAACACCCGAGCTGTCGATGAAACGATCGACCGTTCCATCAGAGTCACAGGTCACGTCAGCCAACACTGCGCGCACCTTCGGCTCCTTTAGCAACCAGCCAATCGGCATGATCGGAAACAACTGATCAATGGCCCAGCTGTCGGGGATGCTTTGAAAGAGCGAGAAGTTGCAGAAGTAGACCCTCGCCGTCAGCTCGCGTAGAAGTCCGAGGTCGACGGACGGAAGGTCGACCTCTGCGGCGACCCGTACACTGGCTACGGAGACCTGCCAGTACAGCGACTCGGCCAACGCCCGCTCCTCGATCGTCAGGTGCCCCAGGCGGAAGAGTTCCAGGATGTCCTCGAGCGCCTGCTGCGCGTCGTGATACGCGGCCAGTGCGTCTGCCGAGGCGTTGGCTTCCATGCGCTGCCACGCGTCGTAGAGCTCGACGAGCGGCCGACTGGCTCCCGGCGGACAGGTATCCGGAATCGGCAACTCGGAACGAACGTCGACTCCCAACACGTCAAAAACCAGCACACTATGATGCGCCGTCAGGGCCCGCCCGCACTCCGACACGATCGTCGGAGCCTCGACTCCCGCTTCCATACACACCGCCTTCACTGCTCCGACGACATTGTCAGCGTACTCCTGCAGCTCGTAGTTGATGCTCGAAGGACCGCCGGAGCGCGAACCGTCGTAGTCGACCCCGAGGCCGCCGCCGACATCGAGCGTGTCGAGGAAGGCGCCCAAGCGTACGAGCTCGGTGTATATCCGGGTGACCTCGAGGACCGCCGCCTTGATCTGACGAACGTCGGTAATCTGGCTCCCGAGGTGGTAGTGCAGAAGGTGCAGGCAATCCGTCTTGCCTGCACGCCCGAGGAGCTCGACGGCCTGCAGGGTCTCGCCAACATCGAGTCCGAACTTTGATCGGTACCCGGCCGACTTGCTCCATCGACCGGCACCGGCAGTCGCCAACTTGACACGCAGGCCAAGCCGTGGCCGCAAGTTGAAACGCTCGGCGAGAGCCAACAAACGTTCGAGCTCGACCAGGCGCTCAACCACTGGCGTCACTCGGCGACCGACCTGCTGCGCCAGCAACACCATCTCCAGGTACTCGTCGTCCTTGAAGCCGTTGCAAACGATCGTCGTGTCGTTGCCGCAGATCGCCAACACCGCCAGAAGCTCTGCTTTTGAGCCGGCCTCCAACCCGAACGGAACTCCAAGTCTCTGAGCCCCGCGCAGCAACTCATCGATGACCAGGCGCTGCTGGTTGACCTTGACCGGGTAGACGGACTGGTAGTCACCTGCGTAGTCGCACTTCTCGATTGCGGTGCGAAAAGCCTCGTCGATCGCCTCGATTCGGTTCTCGAGGATGCCCCCAAAACGTAGCAGCACAGGCAGCGCGATTCCGCGCTCCACCAGCTCGTCGACCAATACGCTGATGTCAGCCTCGAGCGTGCGGTCACGTTCGGGACGCACACAAACATGGCCGCGCTCGTTGACCCGGTAGTACCCAGCTCCCCAACGCTCAATACCGTAGAGCTCAGAAGCCATCGCCACCGACCACGACGACCCGCGGTGTCGCGTCCCATCAGACAACGGCCGGCCTCCGGTGAACCGCGATCACTCTCGAAATACCGCCCGTGCGTCCCAAGCAGCTTGCGCGCTCGTCAGCGGCCACCTTCGACATCGACCAGGGTGACGCGCAACCGCGGCGTTCCCAGCGCCAGGAGCTCCTTCCACTCCGTAGCGTCGAGGTCGAACGTCAACTTCACCGGCACGTAGCCGGTGTCCGCCTGGCGCGGAATGCCCCGCCCGGCGCGCGCAATCTGAGCCGGAACACTCGCCGCCGGCCGGTCGCCCACGGTTGCGGGCGGCAAGAGATCGAGAGCCAGGGAGTACTGCCCGGCATAGCGCGTGCTCACCAGCTGCAGAGTGACCGTCAATTGACGTCGACTCCGTCGCCCGGTCATCTCGGCGATCACCCTCGGAATCCTCGCCTCCGCACTCGTAAACCGCTCGAGCTCGCGCGTCGACCAACCGTAGCCAGCCGGCATGCCCTCGACCTCGCCGAGTTCGAACTCGAGCACCATCGGCGACTCGAGCTCCACCGGTCCGTCGCCAACCGCGCGCGACCGGGCCCTGACCCCGGCGCGATCGGCGGTCGCGCGACCGCTCTTCGCAGCGGGTCGCTCCAGGGGTCGCGCCGAGTCGCGAGCGTCACCAGCCGCCCCGGGCCGCGCGTCTTCCTCGGGGCGGCCGGGCCGCGCGCCGGAACCTTGTGTCACGACCGAACCGGCGCGTCGGTAGCGTAAGTTCAAGAGCGGCTCCCACCCACGACGCATGACGACGGTCTCGAAGTCGAGCGCCACTCCACGGGCGTCCTCCTGAAGGGTCCCGCGTACACCGCGCGCCGACTGCCCGGGTTCGAAAAGCTCGCCCCTGAAGGTCCATCCATCACGAACCACCGCTGCGCCCTCGCGTCGACGAGCGGGCTCGAGTTCAAGGGCCAGCTGGCCGCCGCGGTCGGTAAAAGCGCGCAGCCGCCAGCCGTCGGCCACCGGGTCCCAGTACATATAGTTGAGCGCCGTCCCGCCGTCCTTCCCGACCCACTCCTCGCTCAAGAGACAACCGCCGAGCTCTTTGCGAATCGTCGCGCTACCGAGGCGCTCCCCCGAACTCGATTCCACCACCCAATCGCCAATCCAGAAATCGAGGGCGCCGTAGTCCGGACCGTCGCACCCATCGGCATGGGCTGGGTAGAACGTTGCCAGTCCACCGATCATGATGAGCCCAACCGCGAGTCCCGGCACGCCGGCACGAACGAAGAACCGTCGTAACAGCGCCGTAGTCGTGATCATCGTCGGCATGAGAAACCTCTCGAGAGAATGGCCGTCGAGCCTAGCAGCCAGCCTGCCGAGCCACGCGCCGGCGAAACACCCGACCGATTCCGAAGCACCCCTCGACCGCGACCCGTTCACGACCCTGAATCAACCGGCCCACGCACTGAGAAATACGATTTTTACAGGAATTACCTCTGTTAACATGCCGCGTCCCGGGCCGCTGCCCTTCCAGGTTGCCCACGACCACCAACCGCTCCGCGTGGAGAACCCTCCAGGAGACCCTGGATCATGCTGGACTCTCGCCGCTCCATCGCCACGCCTGAGGGCGTCGAGCTCGCGCTCCGCATCGCCGGACCCCCGCAGCGCGGACTGGCCGCGCTGCTCGACATGCTCGTGCGCACGGCGATCTACATCGCGGTTGGTTTCATGGTTGGCCTTCTCGGCGAAATCGGCATGGGCATCTTCCTGATCGTGCTCTTCGTCGTCGAGTGGTTCTACCCGGTGCTCTTCGAAGTCTGGTTCGACGGCTCGACTCCCGGTAAGCGCGCCCTGGGACTGCGGGTCCTCAACGACACCGGTACGCCGGTCGACTTCCAGGCGTCGCTGCTCCGGAACTTGTTGCGGTTCGCCGACTTCCTGCCCTTTTTCTACGCCTTCGGCCTCGCTGCGATGTTCGCCAACCGAGACTTCAAGCGGCTCGGAGACCTGGCCGCCGGAACCCTGGTCGTCTACCGCTACCGCGAGGGCGAACCAGCACCACTCCCTGCCGAAGAGCCCGAACAGCCCCTCGAGCGTCTCGAAACCGATGAGCAACGCACGATCGTCGAGTACGCCGAGCGCCTCTCCACCTGGACCGACGCCCGCGCCCTCGAGCTCGCGACGATCGCCCGGCCCCTGGTCGGCGCAGAGGGATCGGAGGCTCGGCGGCACCTGGTGGCGATGGCGAATTGGCTGGTGGGTCGCCGATGAATCGCGACACCTTCGAGGACCGTTACCGCTCGGATTGGGTCGAGCTCGAGATTCTGCTGCTCCAGCTAGAGAGCAAGAAGACCACCAGCAGCGAACTCGCCCAATTCCCTGAGCTTTACCGACGGGTGTGCCAGCAGCTGGCACTGGTCCGCGCCCGCGGCTATGGCACCGATCTCGAACGTCGCCTCAACAATCTGGCGCTGCGCGGCCACCAACAGCTGTACCGCGGTCAGGTCGCCCTGCGCAGGGTCACCGAAGTCCTCGGAGCGGCCTTCCCACAAACGGTGCGCAACAACAGTCGCGCCTTCTGGCTGGCGACGGCTCTCTACGTGATTCCGCTCTTGTCGATCTATTTCGCCATCCAGCTCCGCCCCGAACTGGTCTACTCCGTCCTGCCGGCAGAACAGGTGGCAGGTATCGAAGAGAGCTACGCCAACTTCGGCAGCCGCGAGTCGAGCTCTGACTTCTTGATGTTTGGCTTCTACATTCGCAACAACGTGAGTATCGACTTCCGGACCTTCGCCGGCGGCATGCTCTTCGGGGTCGGGACCGTCTTCTTCCTGTTCTACAACGGACTTGTCCATGGGTCGGTGTTTTCACATCTCGAAGGCGTGGGTCTTGGTGACGCGATCTTTCCCTTCGTGGTTGGGCATTCGTCCTTCGAGCTCACCGGTATGGTCCTCTCCGGCCTCGCCGGGCTCCGAATCGGCGGCGCACTCCTGATGCCCGGCCGCCGGAGCCGGCTGCAGGCACTGCGCGAAACCGCGCTCGAGATGCTGCCAGTGCTCTACGGAACTGCGGCGTTCACCATCATTGCCGCCTTCATCGAAGCGTTCTGGTCGTCGACGCCAACCGCACCGTTTGTGCGTTACGCGGTGGGCGCCGTGCTCTGGCTGCTGGTCGCGTTCTTTCTCCTCTTCGCGGGTCGCCGCCAATGAATCTCCTGAACGTCACGGCCGTCATCCGGCCGCGTACCGAGTGGGAGAGTGTCGACCTCGGCTACTGCATGGTGCGCCAGTGGGCACGACCGATCTACACCGCCTGGGTGGTGGTTTCCCTGCCGCTCGTCATGTTGCCGTGGATCCTCCTCCACGGCTACGCCGGCTGGGCCCTGTTGATCTTCTGGTGGTCCCGAGTGCTCGCGGAGCTGCTGGTGCTCGACTTCCTGAGCAAGGCTCTGTTCGGCGCCGCGCCGAGCCCCGGCGCGATCGCGCGCAACTGGCCTCGCCTGGTGCTCGCACACGGGCCACGCCTCCTCCTCTTGCGCCCCTTCTCACTTGCTCGCACCTTCCTCCTACCGATCGTGCAACTCGAGGGCCTGCGCGGGGCAGAGCGCCGCGAACGAATTCGCGTCGTCGCCGCCCGTGGGCGGGAACACGCCTGGCTGGTCGCCTTCTGTTCGTTCGGTTTCGAATGCATCTTCCTACTCGGTCTCCTGTTGACTGCGATGATCTTCATCCCCGAGGAACTGAGACCGGCTGTCGAGACGACCTTTAGCGGTTGGGCGACTCCCGACGCCTCTCTCTTGGTGCACGGCCTGGTTGGTTTGCTCCTGTGGGCGGCCTGGTCGATGGTCGCGCCCTTCCACGTCGGGGCGGGGTTCTCGGGTTACCTCAACCGGCGAGCGCTGCTCGAAGGCTGGGACATCGAGATCGCCTTCCGGCGCATGGCACAGCGCCTCCTAGCGAACCGTACGCGGTTGCGTCTCGAGCGCCGCAAGAGCCGGCCGGCGGACTCTGCGACTCTCCTGCTCCTGGTGTCATGCCTCGCCTGGCCAGCACCTGGCGAGGCCCAGAAGTCCGTCTCCCCCAAGGAGAAAGAGATCGCGGGGAGTGCTATTTCGAACCCTTCTGATGTCCCCGAGAACCGGCCGGCCGATCCCTGGATCGGTGAGGGCGAGGACCCCAACGACCAGATCAGCCTGATTCTCGAGCGCGAAGAGTTCGGCCACGAAGAAACCCGAACCGAGTTTCAGTTTCGGCCATTCGGGCAGGGCAAGCGCAAGAGCGACCGACAGTCGAACTTCACTCTCGGCGGCCTACCAGTAGGTTTTCTGGCGCCGGTTCTCGAAGTCTTGCTCTGGACGATCGCGATCGCTCTGGTCATCGGCCTGGTCGTCCTTGCACTGCGCGCCTGGGGCGAGCGGCAGTCGGCTGGCAGCAACAAGGGCACGGCAGAGATTCCTCTCGAGGTGTTCGGCCTCGACATCCGACGCGAGTCGCTACCGGATGACCCGGCGGCAGAAGCCCTCGCTCTGTTGGCGAAAGGCGAGGCTCGCAAAGCCCTCAGCCTGCTCTACCGCGCCACCCTCGTGCGCCTCGTACAGCATGACGGTCTACCCATCGAAGACAGCTGGACCGAGGGCGACTGCCTCCGATGGTTGGACGGGGCAACCAGCAACCGGCGGTTCGACTCCTTCGCTGAGTTGACCGCCTTGTGGTCCCAGAGCGCCTACGCCCACCGCGACCCGGACGCAACCCGTCTTCGAGCGCTGTGTCAGAACTGGTCTCAACTCTGGGCGGCACCCCAGGCGGCTCCCGGTAGCACCGGGGTGGCCTCATGACTCCGCGCACCGCACGCAATCTGGCGATCGCTGGCGCCGCCGTCATGTTGGCGCTGATCATCAGTCGCTGCGACCGGGTCGAAGTCACCGAGTGGGAAGAAGCAACTGGCGAGGCTGCCAGCAACCCGTTCTATGCCGCCAGCCTCCTGTTCGAAGAGCGTGGCCTCGAAGTCGAGCGGCCAGTCGGCTGGTATGACCTACCGCCCGATGACTTCACGCTCATGCTCCTGATTCCGCGCTACTCGACCACCACCGACCGTGCCGACCGCCTGCTCGCCTGGGTCGAGGACGGTGGCCACCTGGTGATCGCTCCCGACAGCGCCTACGACCGCAGGTGGGACCGGCTGGCCAGCGGCGAGCTGCCGGAAGGTGACTCGGAGTCCGCCGACTCGACCGATGATTCGACATTTGACTCGAAAGATGACCTCGACCTCGACTTCGATCAGGGGAGCGACCCGCTCGAAGCCGACGAAGCAGACGTGTCGCACCTCCACTCAGATCCGATCCTCGATGCCCTGGGTGTCGAGGTCCTGCTCGAACCCGACCTCCTGACAGGTGAAGGCACCAGAATCGTCAACATCGACACGGGTCGCGGTCGACAACGCGTCGACGTCTGGGTCACCCCGACGCTCGCACACCGTCGGGCGAGCACCGAACTCGAGCTCGCCTCTGGAACCTTCGCGGCAGAAGGTGGCCACGCCCTCCTGAGGTTTCGCCGCGGCCAGGGCGCTGTGACCGTCATCCAGGACCCTTCGGTTTTAGACAACGACCAGATCGCGCTCCTTGACCATGCGCGCTACGCCTTCGACCTCGCCGAGCCCAAGAGCCTGCCGCGCCGGGGCGTGTGGCTCGTCCATCGCGACCGCTTCCCAAGCGTCTTCGATTTGTTGCGCCAACATGCAGCCCACGCCGTGCTGGCCGGAACCGTCCTTCTGGTGGCCTGGCTTTGGCACCGCGGTGGCCGCTTCGGACCGATCGAAGGTGGCCCACCGCCGACTCGCCGGCGCCTCCTCGAGCACGTCAGAGCGGTCGGCCACCTGCTATGGAGAACCAAACAGCAAGGCGCACTGGTCGATGCCACCCGCGCCGCATTTGAGCGCACCGCTGCACGTCGCGATCCGGTGCTCGGCCCCAAGAGCGAAAACGAGCGCATCACCCGCATCGCCGAGCGCATCGATATGAAGCCGGCCCGACTGGCCGGCGCCGTCCGAGCCGACGGAAAGTCGACCGACTTTCTGGCTCTCATCAGCACTCTCGAGGAGGCGCGCCGCAGGCTCGCCGCGCATACCCTCGGCGGCGCCGCCCCCACGACTTCTGAGACCGCATCCTTGCGCTCCCTCGAGCGCCCAACGGAGAACATAAGATGACCGACCAACCAGAAAGCCCATCGACACCCGAGGCCGCGGCCGCACCGATCGAGCCGGCCGCCCCCGCCATCACCCGCCGTCCGAACCCGCAACTGGCGGGGGTCATTGATCTAGCCGGCAGGATGCGCACCGAGATCGGGCGCGCGGTCGTCGGCCAAAGGGTACCGGTCGACCTCTTGCTGGTCTCCTTTCTCGCCAGCGGGCACGCTTTGCTCGAAGGTGTACCTGGACTCGGCAAGACGTTGATCGTCCTGTCGCTGTCGAAGACTTTCGGTGGCGACTTCGCGCGCATTCAGTTCACCCCTGACCTGATGCCCGCCGACGTGACCGGCCACAGCATCTGGGACTCGCAGAGTTCGAGCTTTCGTCTCAAGCGCGGTCCGGTGTTCACCAACCTTTTGTTGGCCGACGAGGTCAATCGTGCACCCGCCAAGACCCAGGCTGCTCTGCTCGAGGTCATGCAGGAACAACAGATCTCGATCGACGGCCGCACCTTTGAGCTGCAACCACCGTTCATGACCGTGGCGACCCAGAATCCGATCGAGCAAGAGGGAACCTACCCGCTGCCGGAGGCACAGCTCGATCGCTTCTTGCTCAAGATCGTCATCGACTACCCGGAGAGTCACGAAGAAGTCGATCTGGTTGAACGTGTGGTGACGGGGCGCAAGGGCGACTCGCTCGACACCGACGCCGTGCAACAGGTGGCCAGTGCCGAAATGGTGGTGCGGGCACAGCAAGCGGTCGCCGACCTGACGGTCGACCGCCGGGTCACCGAGTATGCCGTTCGCATCTGCCGCACGGCGCGCGAGTGGAAGGCCCTCCGTAACGGCCCTGGCCCGCGTGGCCCGATTGCGCTGGTGCGGGCCGCACGCGCCCACGCGGTGCTCGCCAGCCGCGACTATGTGCTCCCCGACGACGTCAAGCAGGTCGCCCCACCCTGCCTCATGCACAGGATTCTGCTCTCTCCGGAGCTCGAGATCGAAGGATACCGACCTGAAAGGGTCATCGAAGAGATCCTCGACGGCGTCCCTGCCCCCCGCCTCTGAGCCCCAGCCCCCCGGGAGAAGACAACTCGTGCGTCCGACCAGAACCCTCCTCCTCGCGCTCGCGGCGTGGTTCCTTCTAGGAGTCACCGCCGCTTTCGTCCCGGGTCTCGAGTGGTCGTTCTGGGCGGCAGGACTCGGCCTTCTGCTCGTCGCGCTTTTCGACGGATGGATGGGTCGGCGCCTTCCCGAGCTGGCGATCGAACGGCGCCTACCCGGCGTGCTCCCACTGGGAGTATGGAGCGACGTCAAGCTGCGCGTGCGGTTCGGCCGCGACAAGCTCACCACCGATCGAGCCGACCCCAACGCCTCCACAGCCGAGGGCGAAGGCTCGCTGGGGGGAACAGCCCGAGTCTTCGACCATCCACCCGAGGCGTTCGAGTTCGTCGGCTTGCCCCGGCCAGCCGCTGTTCTCGGGGGCGGCTGGAGCGAAATCAGCTATCGCGTCAAACCCAACCAACGCGGCGACCATCGCTTCCGCGGAACCGAGGTGCAGCGCCGATCACCCTGGAGGCTGTGGTTCTGCCGTCAAAAGATCGACGACGATCAACTGGTTCGGGTGCTGCCGAACTTTCGACCGGTGTCGGGCTATGCGATCCTGGCACTCGAGAATCGCCTCGGCCAGATGGGCATTCGGCTGACGCGGCGGCGCGGCGAGGGCCTCGACTTCCAGCAGCTGCGCGACTATCGCGAAGGTGACTCCCCCCGTCAGCTCGACTGGGCCGCGACCGCCCGCATCGGCAAGCCGATCTCGCGCCAGTACCAGGACGAGAAGGACCAGCAGCTCGTCTTCCTGATCGACTGCGGGCGACGCATGCATGCCCGTGACGGCGAGCTGTCGCACTTCGACCACGTCCTCAACGCGGTCTTGCTCTTGACCTACGTCGCGCTACGCCAAGGTGACAGTGTTGGTTTTCTCACCTTCGCCGGTGCCGATCGCTGGCTGCCACCTCAGAAGGGCGCCGCGGCAATGAATACCGTCCTCGAGCGGGTCTACGACCTCCAGACGACCACCGCGCCATCGGACTACCTGGCGGCGGCCGAAAAGCTCGCCATCCTGCAGCGACGGCGGTCGTTGGTGGTTCTGGTTTCGAACCTGCGCGACGAAGACTCTTCCGAGCTCCTCCCCGCCCTGCGGCTTCTCCGCACGCGCAACCTGGTGCTGCTGGCGAGTCTGCGTGAACACTCGCTCGACACCGCGTTGCAGCAGCCGATTCACACCCTCGACGACGCCATCGATGTCTCCGCCGTCCACCACTACCTGGCGGCCCGCGAACGCGCCTGGGAGGCGGTCGCCGGCCAGGGAGTTCTGACTCTCGACACCGAACCTGAAGACCTGCCGCTACGAGTTGTCAACCGCTACCTGGACATCAAACGCAGCGGCGCTCTCTGAAGCTCCGAGAGGCGCGGTTCCTGCTGTGAGACCATGCGCCGATGAAGATCGCGACCTGGAACATCAACGGCCTCCGTGCCCGACTCGACTTCATTCTCCATTGGTTGGCCGCCAGGGAACCCGACGTTGTCGGCCTGCAGGAACTGAAGCTCGAGGACTCCAGGTTTCCGTATGAGGCTTTCGAGCAGGTCGGCTACCGCGCCCATGTTCACGGGCAAAAGAGCTGGAACGGCGTTGCCGTGCTGGTTCGAGAGGGTTCCGTCGGAGCCGGAACCGAGGTCAGAAAACGGGGCCTTCCCGACCAGGAGGATCGAGGCGCCCGCCTGCTCGAGGTCGCGCTCCCGAACTTCGACTTCACCACCGTCTACTGCCCCAACGGCAAGAGCGTCGACCACCAGGACTTCCCCGCCAAGCTCGCCTGGTTCGACACTCTGATCGACTACGAACGGACCGCTTCGAAGGGACGACCACGCATTCTGTGCGGAGACTGGAACCTCTGCCCCCAGCCCATCGACTCCCACGATGAGGCGCGCCTTGAAGGTTCGATCTTCCACACCAAAGAAGAGCGCCAACGGTTCCAGACTCTGCTCGACCTCGGCTACCGCGACGTTTTCCGTGACCTACATCCCGAGGACCAGGTGTTCTCGTGGTGGGACTACCGCGCCGGCGCCTTTCATCGTGGCTGGGGTCTACGCATCGACCTTGTCCTGGCGACCCCCGACCTGGCGTCCAGGGCGCGCACCGCTCTGGTCGATCGCGAGTACCGCAAGAAGAAGGACGGCCAGACCGCCTCGGATCACGCTCCGGTGATCGTCGAGCTCGACGACGACGGCTGATCGGACCGCTGCATCGATCGGAAGGGTGCTTGAGTTCTTCGGTCGAGCTGTGGAAGAGTCCCCTTGTTCGCGAGGCGCACAAGCGCGCCTCGCCGCCCCAGTCAACGCTGGGGCCGGGTTCCCGTGGACCTGCCACCTGGAACCACGGTCCCTGAAACAACTCCCTGGCACGCTGCCGCACTCATGGCATCGCGTGCTCATAGGCACTCGTTCGCGCGTGCCGAGGACTAGAACGATGACGATCAACATCTTCGCCCTCATCCAGGGCGGCCTACTCCTTCTGCTTCCCTTCGCCGCCCTCGTCCTGACCCGCACCAGGCGACGCCGCAGCTAGCGTAGGTCGCAGAGTTCTCGTGCGGCAGCGTCAACCAGCGACCAAAGCGACTCAGCGCCCCTGGGCGGCCACCGGACCGCTCTCCTCGTAGGGCTGCACGACCACGAAGCCGTCGCCGGCAAAGACCATCTGGATGGTCTCTCCACTGCCTCGCCCGATCAGGGTGCGGCCGGTGAAATCGGCCTTGAACTCGGGTTGCAGAGATCCAGACCAGGCCACCGTCGCCGATGGATCGGTGCTCACAGGCTTTGCGGCGGTCACTCTGAGGGTCAGCGGATCGTAGTGACTGGTGATTGCCACCATGCCGTGACCCGACAGCCGGATGTTGAACAGCCCACCGGCCAACATCGCACCCAGTTTGCGCATCAATTCGATATCCCAGTCGATCGACGTCTCAAAAGCCAACAGGTCGTTGCCGTTGACGTAGATCGTCTCGCCCTCCAAGCTGAGGATGGAGATCTTCTTTCCCGTGTCGGCCAGATAGAGCTTGCCGACCCCGGCCGCCTTCATCAGCGGCGTGCCCTCGCCGGTAAAAACCCGCTTGACGAGTTTCGCCGCCCCATGGTCCAGCATGCGCTCGCGCTCGAAGCGGATGTCGCCACGGTAGGCGATCATCGAGCCCATTCGGGCCCACACTTCACCGCGAGGCAACATGTTCACCTCGAGCGTACGTGGCCCTTCGAGTTCAAAGAACCCTTCACCGCGGTCTCGTTCGCTGGTCTTCTCGAGAAACTCATCAAGTGAGTAACGCGCCATCGCATCTCCCGGTTGGTGGCATAGCTGGGTAAGCCAAGGGCCCTTCGTCTAGGCAACGATAAGATTACAGGGTGAACCAGGAGGCATCAGAAACCGGCCGACCAGAACACCCGCTGGTCTTTTACGATGGCGTGTGTGGCCTTTGCAACCGCACCACGCGCTTCATTTTGAAGCGCGACCCGGAAGGTCTCTTTCGCTTCGCTCCCCTCCAGAGTGCCTTCGCTAGTGAGGTCCTGCCGCGACACGGCGCCGACCCGGCAGCGCTCGACACTCTCTTCGTCCTCACCGCCGACGACCCGGAAGCCGAGCGCCTCCTGGAGCGAAGCGACGCGGTGCTCTGGATCCTTGCGCGCCTTTCGAAACCCTGGCCCCTCTTCGCTCTTCTCGCACGCCGGGTGCCAAGAGCCCCCCGAGATCTCGCCTACCGCCTCCTTGCGCGGCACCGCTACCGCATCTTCGGGCGCTCGGACGCCTGCGAAATCCCCGCGCCGACAGTACGCGCGCGTTTCCTGGTCGACTGAAACGTCACCATGCCACTCCTGGAGGTCCGTGACCTGGTCAAAGAGTATGGAGACCTGCGCGCCGTCGACGGGGTCTCGTTCGAGATCCCCAGCGGTAGCTGCTTTGGGCTTTTGGGCCCCAATGGCGCGGGCAAAACGACCACCGTCGAGATCATGGAGGGCGTCAAGGAACCAACCTCTGGCGAGGTTCTCTACCGCGGCAGAGCGATCGATCACCGCTTCCGCCAGGAGGCCGGCATTCAGTTTCAGTCGACTGCGCTGCAGGACTACATCAAGGTGCGGGAGGTTCTCGATCTCTTCGGCGCCCTCTACGAACGCACGATGGAGCGCCAGCGCCTGGTCGAGATGTGTGCTCTCTCCGAGTTCCTCGAACGTGACGTCGCCAAGCTATCGGGAGGTCAGCGGCAGCGCTTGTTGCTCGCTGTCGCGCTGGTGAACGACCCCGACGTGGTGTTTCTCGACGAGCCCACGACCGGGCTCGATCCCCAGGCACGCCACAACTTCTGGGACCTCGTGCGCACGATTCGTGCCGAAGGCAAGACGCTGGTTCTCACCACCCACTACATGGAGGAAGCGTGGGTACTCTGCGACGAGATCTGCATCATGGATCGCGGCCAGATCATCGCCCGCGGTGCGCCCTCGGTGCTGCTCGAGGAGCAGTTCGAAGGTGCAGTCATCGAGCTCCCCCAGACGGCCTTCACTCCTCCCACCGACTACCCCTGGCCCTTCTTCGCGCGCCATGACCTGATCGAGATTCACACCGCAGAAGTCGACCAGACGCTCCGCGACCTGCTCGAGCGCCAGGTCGACCTCGAAGACCTGAGGGTCAAGGAACGCACCCTCGAAGACCTCTTCCTCGAACTCACCGGCCGCGAACTGCGCGCCTAGGACAACTCACCCCTCGATGTTTCTGACTCGCACCCTGGCCGTCTGGAAGGCCCGCAACCGCGAGTTCTGGCGCGACAAGGCATCGCTGGGTTGGGGGCTCCTGTTTCCGATCCTCATGCTGGTTGGCTTCGGCTTCATCTTCGACGGTGGTCCCCAGCCGGTCTTCAAGATCGGCCTGATCGGCGAGACGCCGGAGCCGGGTGGCCCGCTGGCCAGATTCCTCGAAACACCCGAGCTCGAGTTCGTTCCTGTTGCCTCGCTTGAAGAAGGTATGCGCAAGATCGGCCAGCACCGCTATGACCTGTTGCTCGACCCGGGAACCACGGCGACCCCAGCTCGCTACTGGATCAACGGGGGCTCGAGCAAGGGGGCCATGGCGCGCCGCGTCCTCCTGGGCTCCGACCCGCCCGCTGACCTCACCATGGAGACCGTCAATGGACGAGAGCTGCGCTATGTCGACTGGTTCTTCCCGGGTCTCCTGGGCATGAACATCATGTTCGCCGCCCTCATCGGTGTGGGCTTCGTGATCGTTCGCTACCGCAAGAACGGTGTTCTGCGACGCTTGAAGGCCACCCCGCTCAGCGCGTTCGAGTTTCTGACCGCTCAGGTCGCCTCACGCATGTTGCTCGTCATGGCGATTACCCTGATGGTCTATGTCGGTGCCCTCGGCATGCTCGACATTCAGATGCTGGGCAGCCACCTGCTCCTGTTCCTGGTGTTTGGCGTCGGCGCGTTCTGCCTGATCGCTCTCGGGGTGGTGATCTCGGCGCGCACCGCCAGCGAAGAGCTCGCGGGCGGACTACTGAACCTCATGACCTGGCCGATGATGATCCTCTCGGATGTCTGGTTTTCCCTCGAGGGCGCCCCGGCGTGGGTGCGTTCGATCGCGGAGCTTCTCCCATTGACCCACCTCAACCGTGCCGCCCGAGAGGTCATGATCGATGGCGCCGGCTTCTCCGCCATCGCGCCCGAACTGGTTCTACTCGCCGGCTCGAGTCTTCTCTTTCTGACAGTCGGCGCGTTTCTGTTCCGGTGGGAGTGACGGCCACATCAGGACGCCCACCATGAGGACGACCAGCTCAGCCAACACTCAGCCAGTCATGCCGGTGTCAAGAGTCCGTCTGGCGCATACGTGCGCGATGGCGCTGTTTGATCTGGCGCGCGACCTTCTCGGGCATCAGCACGAACAGACCTTTCGCCTCACCGACGATGTCTCCCTCGCGAGTTTCGAGGCGCGCATGGGTGGTCACCTTGCGACCACGGACCTCGCCGACCCACGCGTCGACCCTGAGCTGCGAGAACAAGGGCACCATGCTGCGAAAGTCATACTCGATGCGTGCCGTAAACGAGGGGTAACCCGAAAGCATCGCTGCAGCACCCAGGGCGTGATCGACGACCGCCAAGAGAGCACCACCGTGCACGTGCCCCGGTGGACCCTGGGTCAGCGAGCCAAACCAGGCCTTGCCGACCAGATGGTCGTCCTCGAGGCGGCGGTAACTTCGAAAAGCGAGGCCGAGACGCTCCGCATCCGACGCTCCCGAGCCGGTAGAGCTCCAGGGTGTCTCGGTGACAAAAAACGCAGTGTCGCCGGGCGACGGCCTGCTCCCGACGGTGACCCACCCCTCGTCGGGCTCGAGCCAGGCTGGGTCGAAGACGTCGCCGCTGGAGTCAGAGGAGGCCACGTCGACGCATGCGACCGATCAGCTCGCCACCCAGCTTGCGATAGGCAGACGCGCCGGGAGACCAGCTCTGGTATTCGAGCACCGTGTAGCCATCGCGCGGCGCCCGCGCCAAGGCGACGTTCAGCGGGATTTCTGTATTCAATACCCGTCGACCGTAGGCTTCGCGGATCGCACCGCCAGAGATGGCGGTTTCGCCGCTGCGATGATCGACCATCGTGAGCGCAATGCCCAGGAGATCGCCCGGACTATCGAGCGGCGCCGTCTCGAGCGCTTGAAAGAAGCGTCGGAGGGCGTCGACCGAGAGCTCATGGGCAGTGGTCGGGATCACGTACCCGTGGCACGCCTGAAGCGCCATCGACGGCAGAATGGACAAACCAGGAGGCGCATCGACCAGGATGACCTCGTAGTGCCGTCGTATCGGTGCCAAGGCGCGTTGCAGGACGCGCGTTGGGTCACGCCTTCGTGCCAGCGTTAAGTCGGCACCGGCCAGACGGATGTCACTGGGAAGAAGCCGCACGCCGTCGAGCCCGGTCTCGATCACCGAGCGCGCGACCGACGCATCGTCGAGCAGGACGCCGTGAACACTGGGGCCCTGCCAGTCATTCGGCAGTCCGAGGGAGTAGCTGGCTGAGCCCTGAGGGTCCAGATCGACAACCAGGGTGCGCAGACCAGTCTCGGCGAAAACTGCCGCGAGGTTGACGGCGGTGGTGGTCTTCCCGACCCCGCCCTTGACGTTGACGAACGAGAGAATCATGGGGCACAAGTATACGCACCAGGCTCCCAGCCGCCACCTGAACTCAGGTCATGCCAGCCAGGCGGGCCTCCAGAAACCTCCGCAGTGGGCGGTTTCCAGCCACGTCCAGTGCGCGCTGGAAGCTCGCCTTCGCCGCTTCCGTCTGGCCTGCGCGGCGGAGAACCTCGGCGCGCACGACGTGAAACGGCGGATGCACCAAAAGGGTCTCTTCACGCTCGAGGGGCCCAAGCAGCTCGAGGGCTCTCTTGAGACCGTGAACTTCGAGAACCGCCACCAGGCGGTTGAGTTCGACCACCGGCGAAGGTGCCAGCCTCGAGAGCCGATCGTAGCAACGCAGAATCTGTTCCCAGGGGACCTCCGCGTGACTCGGCGACAGGGTATGGCAGGAGGCAATCTCGGCCTCGAGGTGGAAGCGAGTCTCCGACTGGCCGCGCGCGCTCCGCCTGAGTCGTTCGAGCCCACGGCGAGAAAGCGCGCCGTCCCAGACACTGCGATCTTGCTCCGCGAGCACCACCACAACTCCTTCGGCGTCGAGTCGCGCTGGAAGACGCGCTGCCTGAAAGAGGAACAAAGCCGCAAGAGCGTCACACGAAGGATGTTCGGTCACCGGGTGATCGGCAAGCAGTTCAGCCAGCCGCACCGCCTCGAGACAGAGCTCCGGGCGAATCAACTCCTCGTCTTCGAAGGCGGCGTAGCCACGGTTGAACATCAGGTACAAGCTGGCCTGGACGGCCGCTACTCGCTCAGCCAGTTCCTCTGGCCCGGGAAACTCAACCGGCACGTCGAGCGCCCGCAGCCTGGCGCGGGCGCGCACCAGACGTTGTGCAACGGTCGCTTCGGCGACCAGAAAACCGCGCGCGATCTCACGAGCGCTCATCCCGCCGGCGGTCGACAAGACCAACGCGACGCGCGATTCCTCGGAGAGCGCCGGATGGCAACAGGCAAAGATCAGCCGCAGTTGATCGTCCTGGATCTCGCCACGAAACCCGGCAGGCGACCGCTCGGCTCGCCCCAATCGGCGCTCGATCTCGTGCTCGACAGCAGAACGGCGTTCGTCGAAGCGCCGTTCGCGACGTAGACGATCAATCGCTCGATTGCGCGCGACGCGCGTGATCCAGGCGCGCGGGTTGTCCGGTACGCCATCCCATGGCCAGCGCTTCAAAGCCTCGACGAAGGCCTCGGAGACGACGTCTTCGGCGAGGCGCAGACCGTCGCTGCCGAGAATGCGAGCCAGGAGCGCCACCAACTCACCGGAGTGGCGACGAAAGAGGTTGTCGATCGCCAGCTCAGGGCTCTGGCCAGAACCATCGGCGGCTAGAGCGTCAGGCACGCTAGCCCGAAAGGACTTCGATCTGGCGGAGTTCGATGCGCCGCCCAGGCCGCAGGTGGGGGCAGCCTCTCGAAATCTCGACCGCCTCGTCGTAGGAATCGGCCTCGATGAGGAAGTAGCCGCCGATGACCTCCTTGGACTCTGCGTATGGTCCATCGACGACAACCACCTCTCCACCCTGGAGGGAGAGAACCCGGCCACCTTCGTCGTGCAGCTTCTCTCCGCCGATCAGCTGGCCGGCTTCACCGATGCGCCGCGACCAGGCCTGGTACTCGGCAATCACCGCCTGAATCTCAGAAGGCGACGGCTGGTTGGAGTTGGGATCTTCGTGGAGCAAGAGAATGAACTGTGGCATGCGGACAGACCTCCGTTTTCGTTGGGTCGACTGGTTGAGCCTTCTATGAGGCGAAGGAGCCGCCTCGTAGGTAGCTGACGCTCGAGACCGGGCCAACTCGACGCCGATCCTCCACTTCGCTACAAAAAAAGTAGCGGACCCGAGCCGACCGTGAAGTCAACCGGGCCCGCCGTGCCCAAAGGTCAGGGGCTCAACTCTCGCAGCGTCCCCGTGCCTCCGGCTGCCGGGCAGGCAAACCAGTGACGACGAGCGCCGAGCGGGTCGAGAGGAACCGATGTGGTGATCTTAGCCGCAGTCTACCTCCTGATTTGCCTCGCTGAGGAAATCCATTGCGAGACTTTTTGCAGATTGGGCAACGCCGCGACCCGATTCTCGCGCGCGTTGGTCTCCGAAAGCCTTGCCAGTAGGGCTTCTGCGGCCTGATCGGCAAGTTCGTCGACGGTCTGAATCCCTGAAAAATGTATCAGTTCTGCGAACTGGCCCATCACGCCCTCAACCCGCATGAGATCGGCCATGCTGGTCCAGCGACCGACGACCGTTGCATCGACGTCGGGCCGCGACAGGGACGCGGCGATCGCAGCCCGCTGCTCTGCGTCGCGACCCCGCTCGAGCAGATCGAGGGTGGTCGAAATGCCGATTGCGCGAAGCCTTCGGCCGTAGCCTGGGCCGATACCCTCGATCTCCTCGACCTCGTAGCCGATGCGTGCCGCCTCTTCGTTCTCGCCGAAGACCAACTCGCTGGGCCGACCACCCGCCTGCCGAATCCAGTCGGCCACCTCGTGCAAACGGATCTCCATTCGGGTGCGGTTCTCACGCTCGTTGACCTGGAGGAGCCGCGCTTCGAGGTCGTCGGGCTTCTGGCGCGCCAACTCGACCACCGAACTGATGCCGGCGAACTCGAGGAGCTCGGCGAACTGACCACGCACTCCCTGGATTCGGCAGAGGTCGGCCATGTTGTACCAACGGCGCACGACCTTTTCCGTCACGTCGTCGTGCTGGACCCGCGCTGCGATGCGACGGAGCTCCTCGGCCCCATCGCCGCGCGCTAGCAGGTCCGCCGTCGTCGCGATACCCAGCGCGCGCATGTCGCGACCGAAGGCTGGGCCGATGCCCTCGATCTCTTCGATCTCGTAGGAGTCTGCTGCCAGCCGTGGGTCGAGCCCGAAACGGGTATCGACAGGGTCGGCCTGCATCGCCGCCGCCGGTACGACGGCCGGTTCAGGAGCTACCGCGGCCTCGTGACGGTCGACGTCGGCGGCCATGGCCGCACGCACCTTGTCGCGACGACGCGCGCCGTCTCCGCCAACCTCTGCCGCCAACCGGTCGCGCTCGGCCTCCAAGGCCCTGATCCTCTCGCGTGCCCACGCACCGAGACCGAGCCAGCCGAGAGCCGCTCCGAGAAGAGCCGCCAGCAGCAAGCAGGGCCAGAATGTCGTCAGTACCTGACTCAGCAGCATCGAACCACCCTCCTCACGCGTCCAGACGCAAACGCAAGCTCTCGATCTCGTCTTCGAGACCGCGAGCCGTGGAACGAACGCTGCTTCGCCTCATCGAGGCTCCAATCCAGGCGAACAGCAGCATGACGATCGCTGTAAGGAGGAAGAAGGTCGGAAAGAGCATGCCCACTACTGAATCCCTCCGTACTGGATCTCGACCCGGCGATTGCTCTCGCGTGGCGCGTTCTCGTCTTCGGAGACCGCCAGGGACGTTTCACCGGCGCCGCGGACGGAAATCCGGTCGGCACTGACGCCGCGGACTGTGAGGTACTCGGAAACCGCGGTCGAGCGGCGCTCTGACAAACGCTGGTTGTAGGCCGCGTTGCCCTGCGAGTCTGTGTGCCCGGTGAGGGTGAGGGTCAGGTTGGGACACTGTTCTGCGACTTCGGCGACCCGATCGAGGGCCGTGGTGGCATCAGGGCGCAGCACAGCACGATCGGAGTCGAAACGCACCTGGACGTTGGCCAGTGCCGCATCCATCGCGCTCCGGCAGTCGATCGCAACGGTTTCGGAAGCCAGGTCAGGCGAAGCAACAGCCTCCGTCGCCGGTTCTGGTGCTGGCTCGGAGACCGCTCGCACCGTCAGCTGGTTGTCGACCCGCCGTACCCACGGGTCATCCAGAGCCGCCCGCTCGGCCGCCTCGAGCGCCGCCTCGTCGGCCACTTCGCCAGTCAGAACGAGCTCTACGAGACCCGGATGGGAAACCTCGACTGCGCTATTGGCGATTCGATCCTGAGCTCCCGCCACCACCGACGCACGGAGCGGGTCGAGGTGACACTGCGTACAGAAGAAGCAGATGCCCAAGAAGGCGCCAAGACCGATCAACCAGGTCAGGGCTCGACTCATCGGAAGGATCTCCTAGAAACGTTCGGTACCCCGCCCCTCAGTCTCGGGTGCTGCGAGTCGCGGTCTCCGGCCGCCTGTTGGCAGCCTCGAAAACCCACACCCCTCCCCCGAAGCCAGGTTCATTCGAACCCGAAACCCCGACAGGACCTCGCAACGCGTCACCGCGCCACCACTGAGCTAAGGAAAGCGTGCGTTCAATATGCTTTCGCCACGGCGGGTTGTCAACCACGAGCCAGCGGCACCGAGCCACGATTACGACAACCTTGCGCCCGAGAGAACCGACCTGTCGAGAGTTATTCGAGTTTCGAACGGGTCGCTGACCCACCGGGAAATCCTTTGATTCTTCACTTTGCACCGAACGAGCACAGCGGGCCCAGAAAGTTGCGCGAGAGCGCCAGGAAAGGGCGCCCGCACCCACCGGCGGAACACCGAAAAGCTCCCCGCTTCCGATAGCCTCGCGACCACTTTGCGCATCGCCTACCTCCACTACCTCTGGGGCTCGGATACTGCTCTCCTGCATGTCGAGCAACTGACGCGGGCCCTTGGTGACCTCGGGCACGAGGTCTCGGTGCACGCCCTCAACCTGGCACCGACAGAAGCCGGCGAAGGAACACCCGCCGGGCGCCGGGCGCGGTCGCTTCTGAAACGCCTCGCGCGACGCTGGCTCCACGAGCCCAAGGAACTGCTCTGGAACCTGCGCTATCTCCCCTCGGAGGTCGCTGCGCTGCGCACGGCCGATGTCGCTCTGGTGCGAGCAGAACCCCTCGGAGCCAGCTGGATTCGAGCGGCGCGCAAGACCGGTGTTCCGGTGGTCGCCGAGGTCAACTCTCCGGTCCTCGAAACGGTCGAGTACCAACCCGAGTACACCCATCTCCCCTGGATCGCCGGCGCCCTCGAGCGCTATCGCACCAAGAACGCCAACGCCACGATCACCGTCTCGGGACCGCTGGCGGACCATCTGGTCAAAACGACAGGGGTCTCGCCCGACCGCGTCACGGTGATCGCCAATGGCGCCGACGCCGAGCGCTTTCACCCTGACGTCGCACCGGACAGAGAAGCCGCCGCCTTCCGCCGAACTCTCGGTTCGGGCAGCGTCGTCGGCTTCGTGGGCTCGTTTCAGTACTTCCACGGGCCTGACCTTCTCGCGGACATCCTCGGGCGCGTCCTCGAAGCCGACCAGACGACCGGCGTCATCCTGGTCGGCGATGGGCCCGGCCGGAGCGGCATCCTCGAGAAACTCGCCGTCCACCGCAACCGCGTCTTCCCGACCGGGCGCGTCGACCATGCCAGGGTGCCCGGACTGGTCGCAGCGATGGATGTCACTTTGCTTGCCGAGACCGCGTTCTACTGCTGCCCACTCAAGGTCCTCGAATGGGCGGCCGCCGGTCGTGCGGTCGTCGCACCGCGACAGGAGTCGGTTGCAGAGTTGCTCACCGACGGCGAAGCGGCCGCTCTCTTTCCCCCCGGCGACGCGGCCGCCGCCGCTCAAACGGTCGCCGCCCTGCTCACCGACCCGGAGCGCTCTTCGAAGCTCGGATGCGCCGCCGCGGCCCGCATTCGCGACGAGCTCACCTGGAGCCATACCGCCCGCAGGGTTGCGCGCGTGCTCAGAGAGGTGCGCGAGGACGCGGCCGTCGGTTCGGCAGGCTAGTCCCCCGGGGCGTCGCCAGGGTCGGAGTCGTCTTCATCGGGCCAGTGCACCCTGAAGCGTCGCCCACCTACGACCAGGTGCTCGAGATCCTCGTCCATTCCGCGAAGCAGGTCGAAACGCACCATGTCGGCCAGCATCACTTCGCCATGCCTGGAAGACTGAGCGAACAGGCGCTCGTACTGATCGAAGCGCAGCGTCTCGAGGTCGAGCGAATCTCGTTCGCTGTTGTCGAGCACCACCGACAGGCTGCCCTCCTCGTCCAACTGATGACTCCGGCCGGTCAACGGCGTGATCAGACAATCCAGGTAGCTCTTGTCGTACCACTCGTCACTGACCCGGTACTCGAAGAACCACAGTCCGAGTTCAGGCTCCCACCCCATGTTCTCGAGAAAGAAGCGCTGGAGACGTTCAGCCACCGGTCGCCCCTGCCACCACCACTTGCGCTCGAGGTCGACGTGAATCGGCTCGTAGCGAAACTCGGCCAACGCCTCGTCGAGAGGCACACCACGCGCTAGGGCACGCGCAATCGGTACCGGTGAGTAGGTGCCTCTAGCGAGACCAGGCAGGCGCGCGACCAGGTCCTCTAGAACTGCGCCAACGGCTGGGTCCGCCAGAACCGAGTCGGCGGTTGCGGGGTCGCCCAGGAGGACCTCCCACTGGGAGTCGATGAGCGGATTCTGGAAATGCTTGCCGTACTTGAAGAACAGGTAGCAGCTCTCGACCGCGAGCAGCCGGGCCGCTATTCGAACGGGATGTTCGGATGCGACCAAGCAGGTTCTTCGTGTCCGGCGCGCAGACCGCGAGTCAGGAATCGAAGACGATGACCTGACGCGCGACCTCACCGGTCTTGAGCGCATCGAGAGCATCGTTTATGCCCGCCAGTGGAATCTCATCCGAGATCAGCGCATCGAGTTCCAGGCGGCCATTCAGGTAGAGCTCAACGTAGCGTGGCATATCGAGACGGAACTGGTTCGAACCCATCAACGAACCCTGGATCTTCTTCTCCTGGAGGAACTCAGGCCCGTGCAGCTCGATGTTCGTTCCGACCGGAATCATGCCGATCACGGTCGCGGTACCACCGGGGCGCAACATCTTGAAGGACTGCTCGGTGGTGACCTTGAGCCCAATGGCCTCGAAGGAGTAGTGCACCCCGCCCGAGGTCAACTCGCGCACCGCACCCACGACGTCGTCGGTTTCGCCGGCGTTGACCGTGTGGCTCGCTCCGAACTTCTTCGCCAGCTCGAGCTTCGAGCCCAGACGATCGACCGCAATCACCCGGCCGGCGCCTGCCAGCGCGGCGCCGTTGATGCAGCTCAAACCAACGCCGCCGCACCCGATGACCGCAACGTCGGTGCCCGGCTCGACCGCTGCCGTACGGAAGACCGCACCTAGACCGGTGGTCACGGCACAGCCAATGACAGCGGCGCGGTTCATGGGCATGTCCTTGCGGATTTTCACGATCGCGTGTTCGTGGACCAGCATCTGTTCCGCAAACGAAGACAGGTGTAGAAACTGGTGCATGCCGACTCCCTGCCGGGTCATGCGCGGCTCGGCGTCGTGTGGACGGTCGGTGGCCGAGCCGCCGCAGCGACTCAGGTGCCCACCGAGACAGTGCTCACAGGATCCACAGAAGACCGACAGGCAGGTAATGACGTGATCACCCGGTTCGACATAGCTGACGTCGCTTCCAACCTGCTCGACGACCCCGCACGACTCGTGGCCGAGCACGGTAGGCAACGGCACCGGATAGGAGCCTTCGACGAAGTGCAGGTCGCTGTGGCAAACCCCCGCCACCGCGGTGCGAATCAGAACCTCGCGAGGGCCCGGCTTGTCGATCTGGATGTCTTCGATCTCGAGTGGTTTGCCCACCTCACACAGAACAGCGGCCTTCATGGAGCATCTCCGGGTCTTTGATTCTACGAACCGACGGGGAAACTCACTCTCCTATGTCGGACTGCGGCGCGTCAAGGCACGAACCGTTCTAGTTTCGGCGGCGCTCCCGACATCGACGGTGGGTTCTGGACACGGTGTCGCGGCTTCGAAGCCCTTCATCCAAACTGGCGACGGTAGGCCATTTCGACCGCCGTCAACGTCGTCCAGGCCCTCGGCGAGGACTCGCCCCAGAGCAGCGATCAGATCCTCGATCGCAAACGGCATCTCGACCAACTCGCTTCGCTCAGCCGGCCCCAGGGGATCATCGGCGCAACGCAAGAGATGGAGAAAACGCCGCGCAGCACCACTCCCTTCGAGGCGGTACTCGCTCACCACGAGGTCGAAGCGCGGCGCCTCATCGTCGTTCGAAGCCGCATTCTCGGGGTCGATCCGGCCCGCAACCAGACCCGTTGCATCCGCCACCCAGGTGGTCTCGATCCCCTGGGTCTCGAGCATCGCCTGGATCAACTCGGCGCGCGCCGGGCGGGCGTCGACGACCAGCGCACGCGGGGCCTGCCAGACACCGCCGGAGAACTCGTAAGCCCTTTTCTTACAGAGACTTACAGAATCCTCTCCGGCGCGGTCCGTGGCCGGGCGCTGATGCGGGAACTGGTGGGGATACACGGTGCTGGCCATCCTCTAGGAGAAGGGAGTCCACTCGGGCGCCCATTGCCCCTCCGCGGCGCCGCTATTCGGGATCGAGGTATCCGAGCGCCTCGAGCTCCTCGCGATGGCGCGCATCGACCGCACTCGGTGCGAGCAACCTCGCCCGCTCACGCATTTCTCGATAGGCCAGCTCGACGTCGGCCAGCATCGCGTAGCCGGTGGCGAGGACCTCGGGATCGAGGTCTTCGGGTCCCAGGGAGAAGCGCTCGTAGGGATCGCTCGCCAGGTCGAAGAACTCGGGGCCCGAGAGGATGCGCCCTGGCGGTGTTTCCGGAGCTCCAGGTTCGGGCTCGATCGAGGCGATCAACTTGTAGCGCCCGCGCACCAGAGCCAGGCGCTCGCCGACCGTCCAGTCCCAGTGCACCAGTTCCTCGACCCGGGGCCGACGGACAGCAAACGAGGTGACGACCTCGCGAGGGGGCAAGGCGCCCGACGCCGCGCGCGCGATGGCCGCCCACAAAGGTCGGCCGGACGGGGCTCGGACGTCGTCGCTACCTGCCGTTCGACGGCCGGCGCCGATCGCACCCCATCGTTGACGCGCCTCGTCACCAAGCAGGTCGACGAGCCCGGCGCCCAGGTCCACCAGCTGCAGCGCCTCGCCGCTCGAGTGGCCGGGCCCGATGACCTCGGGCCAGCGCATGACCAGGGGCACCCGCAACTGCTCCTCGTAGACATGTTTTCCGTGGCCGAGGAAGTCGTGGTTGCCCAGACCTTCGCCATGATCGGCGGTGACCACCCACAAGATGTCGCCGGCCTGCTCCGTGAGTTGTTCGTCGAGCCAACCGAGTTGTTCATCGACGAAGCGAATCTGCGCGTCGTAGCGATCGAGGCGGGCGAGCAGCTCTGCTAGACCGTCCTCGTTGACCACCACTCCGTGACGATCGTTGACCCAGGCGAGGAAGGCTGGCGAGCGATAGGTGGCGTCCTGACGAAGACGGCGCATCGACGAGCGCGGGAGCCAATGCCGGCGTGGCCACTCGTGTACGTCGAAAAGGTGGATCCAGACGAACCAGGGTTGGTCCTCGGGTTGCGCTCTGATCCAGTCCCAGGCCGCGCTGGTCAGGTACGCCGCGTTCTCGAGTTGTGGCGGCACCGGGGCATGTTCGAAGCCGCGCTTCGTGCCATCGAGAAAGTGGACCGGCGTAAAGGCGGCGGTCTTCCACCCGGCGTCACGATAGCGCTCGGCGAGCGTCGGGATGCTGTCGTCCAGCACCTCACCGTTGTGGCGCACACCGTGCTCGGGAGGGTGTAGCCCAGTGAACAGGGAGGCGTGCGCCGGTGCCGTATGCGAACAGGAGGTCCGCACCTCTTCGAACCAGATGCCTTCGGCAGCCAGGCGATCGAGAAAGGGTGTGGTCTCGCGGGGGTATCCGGCAAAGCGCAGGTGGTCGGCACGCAAGGTGTCGATGGTCACCAGAAGAACGCGTTGCGGCGCCGAAGGAACATTCTCGGAACCGCTCGCAGGGGAGCCCTTTCGTGATCCATTGGGGTCACCGCTACAAGCGTGGAGAAACAGGCCCGCCAACAGGCCCGCCGACAGGATCGGGATCGGGATCGGGATCGGGAAACGTCCGAACCTCACCTTGAACCGCCCTCTTTCCCGGTCACCTGCGCTTCGAGACCCATGGCCTCGGCGAGCAGCCGGTAGGAACGCAACCGGTCTTCGAAAGCGTAGGTGATCGTCAACACGATGACCTCCTCGGCGCCGTGCTCCGCCGCCAGCTCTTCGAGACGGCGAGCGACGCTCTCGGGCGAGCCATGGATCGAGCGCGCCTTCAACGCCTCGAGAGTCGCGCGCGCACCCTGGTCGAGCTCTCGCGCCTCACGGAGCGCCGTCTCCGGTGACGGAAAGGGACCGGGACGACCGGCGGTCAGGCGAATCCACCACATGAAGCGAGACATCGACAGGCGCGCCGCCTCCTCGTCGGTCGCGGCCACCAGCGCCGATACCCCCAGCGCGACGTGAGGGGCCGCCACATCGCCGCCCTCGAAATTGTTGCGGTAGGTGAAAAGTGCAGCGGCCGTCTCGCGCGGGGCGATGAAATGGGCGTGACAATAGCGGCAACCGAAGTAGGCTGCCAGCTCGGCGCTCCCGCCGCTCGAACCGAGCAGCCACACTTCGGGAGGCGAAGTCACCTCCGGCAGAGCCCGCACGCGCTCGAAGGGATGCCCGGCCGGCAGCCCGTCACCGAGATAGCCCAGCAGGTCGCGGACCTGGTGCGCAAAGCGCTCGCCGGGGCTCCCGCCACCTCCACTGAGTGCCGCCGCCGTCAGGCCGTCGCTACCCGGAGCCCGCCCCAGACCGAGATCGATGCGACCTGGAAACATGGCTTCGAGCAGGCGGAAGTTCTCGGCCACCTTGAGCGGACTGTAGTGGCTCAGCATGACGCCACCGGTGCCGACGCGCAGGTGCTGGCTGACCGCCGCGAGCCGCGGCACAAGAATCTCGGGACTCGCACACGACAGGGCTCCCGATGCGTGATGCTCCGCGATCCAATAGCGGTGGTAACCCAACTGGTCGACCTGCCGAGCAAGCTCAACGCTCTGGGCCAGTGCTTCGGCCGCGGTGCCACCGGACCGGATGGGCACCTGGTCGAGGACTCCGAGTTGGAGGTCAGTCAATGCACCCACTCCGGGCAGTCGCCACGTCGTTGTCGCTCGCGGCGTGCCCAGCGGGTCAGGAACTCGAGCTGGGTCGCTGGGTGCTGAATGCCGCCGACTGGGAAGTCACCGAGCAGGAAGGCCGGCACACCGACGACGCCGAGCTGTGCCGCTGCCCGCGTCGCCTCGATCAGGCGGTCTCCGTCGGGGTCAGAAGGTGGTTGCCCGCTCGAGCCGGCGCGCAGGTACAGCTCTTCGGCCATGTCGGCGTCATCGAGAACCCGTCCATGACGGTAGACCTCCTGCCAGACCGTGTTGCGAAAGGTGCGTTCCCTCTCCTGGTCGAGCTCCGCCAGACAGAGCGCCACGTCATGGACCTGGCGCGAGTCCATCCAGAAGTCGGGCAGCACGACCTCGACCTCGAGCGAGCGGGCGACCTCGGCGACTCCCGCGCGGCGCCGGCCTGCGAGACGGTCACCTCGCTGCCAGCCGGAGAGCAGCGTGAGGTCGACCGGGTGCCAGGTGAGTCGCACACCCGCCGCCAGCAACGGCTGTTCGATCTGGGCGGTCACCTCGTGGGCCACGAAGCAGATGGCCGAGGCGAAGTCGTAGAAGACCGGAACTTCGAAGGCGGTGTCCTGAGAGTGGGTGATCATCAGAGCGGATCCGGGGACTCGAAGCGCGGGTCGAGCATGATTCGTTGGACCGTGTGGGCAGACCCTACACCGGCCTGTAGGATAGGAATCCGAGGTGTGACCCGCCCCGGTCGCCTGCCTGCCCCACCCCTCTCCGCCCGCCCCCACCACTCCTCCCGCAACACTTCTTCGCCACCTCCGAGACTGCATGCTGAAACATCGGGAGTCCACGCTCCAGCCGACTCTGGCGGCGCTCTTGTTCGCCGGTCTCTTCGAAGGCCTTGCCATCGCCCGCTACGACGTCTTGATGGCCGACTTCACCGGCACAGCGCCGCTGTGGGCGACTGCCAGCGTCTTCCTCGTCATGCTCACGCATCTCATCGGCTGGGGCAGCATCGCCTGGATCTTGCGACGCTCTGGGGTGCGCGATCGTTGGGTGCTTTGGGCGGCGACGGCCGCCGTGGCTGCAGCGGTGGCACTGTACGCCCGCCTGGCAATTGACGACCGAACGGTGCTTTCACCCCTGGTGGCGGTCGGGCCCCTTGCGCTCTACCTGCTCTTTGCCATCACGCGACTCTGGCGCCTGCACTCAGCCAACCGCTCGCCTCCGACGCACATCGAGCCAAGTCGCCGAGAAGCCGTCACCAATGCCATTCTGGTGGCGCTCGCCTGGCTGCCCGTCGCCGTGTGGTCGCTGTTCGGCCGCGTACCGGACGTTCCCTTTCCGCTCGGAACCCAGGTTTCGTTCGCGGCCAGCAACGCGTTGATCGCCATGATGATCGTCGCCGCCGTGTTCTGGTGGGCGCGTGCGGCAGTCCTGGGAGCAGGCCTCCTGGTGCTCGGCTCGTTGCTCGCGATGGTGGCACCGCGGACCCACGCCGACCCAGGACGTCCCAACGTGCTGTTCGTACTTGTCGACACGCTCAGACAGGACTACACGGCCCCCTTCGGCGACGCCGTACGGGGCCAGGCCATCAAGGATCTCGCTGAGCGCGGCGTGACCTTCTCGCGCACCCTCACCGCAATACCCAAGACGCCCGCATCGGTGGCCTCTTTCTTCACCGCTCGCTACCCGCCCGGCCACGGCGTGCGGACGCTCTTCGACGCGCTGCCCGAAGTCAACAACACGATCGCCGAGGAGTTCCAAAGCGCCGGCTACCGCACGGAAGCGTTCGTCGCCAACGCCTGGATCAGTCGCGGGCGCAGTTTCGGCCAGGGCTTCGATCGCTTCCACGGCTGGCAAGAGTTGAATCGCCCCTGGGGGCCGCTGCGCTACGTCAGTTGGTGGATGGCCTTCGACCGGCTCTCCATGCAACGTATCGAACCGTTCTCCGGCCAGACCTACGCGCACAGCCTGACCGATCGCGTGCTGGCCGCGCTCGACGACGGCGACCGCGACCCCTTCTTCCACTATGTCCACTACTTCGAACCGCATTGGCCGTACCTTCCGCCGCCCGAACTGGCCCGGCGCTACGGTGCCGACCCGGAGCGCCCTTCGAAGGTCAACAACGTCGGATCCGGCGACCTGGCGCGCGCTGTCATGTTGTTTGACAACCCGCTCCCCGAGGACGAGAACGAGCACGCGCGAAAGCTCTATCGCGGCGAAGTCGACAACACCCTGGCCGCGGTCGGGCGGCTGCTGGAGGGCCTCGAGGAGCGCGGGCTCACCGACGACACCATCGTGGTGTTCACCGCCGACCATGGTCACTCGCTCGGCCAACATCGCTACTGGTTCCACCACGGCGCCTTCCTCTACGACGACTCGGCCCTGATCCCTCTGGTGCTGTCGTGGCCGGGCTCGATTCCCGAGGGTCGAAATGTCGACTTCCAGGTGCGTTCGGTCGACGTCATGCCCACGCTCGTCGAACTCGCACTCGACAGGGCGCCGCGACAACCGGTGACCGGTGAGAGTCTGGCTCCCCTCTGGAAGGGCACAGAGAGCGAGCATCGTGAAGCCTTCCTCGAATCCGACGTCAAGATGATGGTTACCAACACGCGACGCGCAGTACCGGGCACGGTGGGCAAACTGCGAGCGGTTTCGGACGGACGGTGGAAGCTGGTGATGACTCCCCTCGCACCGGGCTTTTTCTTTGAACTGTTCGACGTCCAGGAAGACTCTGCCGAGCTCACCAACCTGGCCCAGGTGCCGGAACATCGAGCCACTTTCGAGCGCCTGTCAGAGGCGCTCCAGCGCCTGATCCCAGAAGCCGAGCGTGACGCACTCGACCTCCTCCAGCGCCAGACCAACCGCCCGGCCGACCCATCGAGTTCCGCCCCGGGCCCAGGCGGTGAAGGTCAGGAAGATCCGATCGACGAGTCCGAGCGCCGACTGCTCGAGAGCCTGGGGTACGTCGAGGGCGGCGCATGACGGCCGGAACTCCTCCGCGCTACGCCGCGCCGCTGGCAGTGCTCCTCGCCATGGCCTTTTTTCTGACCGTCTTTCTGCTCGGCATCCAGCAGGAGAAGGGCGCCATCCTCGCACCCATCATTGCCGGGGCCGCAGGTTTCGTGCCGATTCTGACTCAGTTGTCGTTCGTCGTTCTGGTCGAGGTTTCACTCGTCTTGATCGCCCATGCCCTGCAGCTCGGAGACGTAGGTGTCGGAAGCGGCTCGCCAGGAGACCCTGCCAGGCGTTGGGGCATGAGAGGCTTTCTCTGGCTCGGACTCGTTGCCATCGTCCATGCCATCTTGTACTGCTCTGCAGTCGCTGAGCATTCCTTCGTCTTGCATACGGCAACCCGCCTCGACCCGCACGTTCTCGCCTACGCGGTCGAGAACTTCGCGATGCTCCAGAGCGTTCTACGCTCGGGCGCCGATGCGCACCTCACTCTGCGCGCCTCGCTCGCCGGCCTTTGTTTCGTCGCCGGTCTCCTTGCGGGCCTTTGGTTCTCGCAACGACTCGGCGCGCACCAATCACTCGTCTCTCGCCTCGAGGTTCTCTGCCGGCCGCCGGTGATCGTCGCCTTGCTGGTTTTGGGTGCCCTCTTCCCGCTCGGGGTGTCATGGACCCTGGGTGGCGGTGGCATCACCACGATCGACCCGCTGGGCTTCTGGTACGCCAGCCTGGCGCGCCAGCCGCCGCCACCGCCGGCGGCAGTCGGTCTCATCCTCCCCGACGACTTCTACGCCGCCCCGCAGCTTCTCCCCCCAGCCATCGACTCGGACCCGGCGTCCCGGCCCAACGTTCTTCTGGTGGTGCTCGAGTCGACCCGCGCCGTCTCCCTGCCGCCCTGGAATCATGCCGAGGAAGCTCCGCTGGCGCTACCCTTCTTCGAGCGCATGGCGCGCGAGGGAACGGTGGCCCTCGAGACCTATGCCGGCGTCACCCACACCACCAAGGCGCTGCCCTCGATCCTCTGCTCGGTGGCGCCACGGCTGGTGATCGACACCACCGAGACGTTGGACAACGGTCTGCCGGTTCCGTGCTTGCCACACCTCTTCACCGGCCTCGGCTACCGCACGGCGTTTCTGCAAACCGCCAAGAGCACCTTCGAGAATCGCCCGGGGCTGGTGCGCAATCTCGGTTTCGAAAACGCCGCCTTTCGCGAAACGGTCGCGCGCGAGGGCTTCGACGAAGTCGGCTATCTGGGAGTCGAGGACCGCGCCCTGATCGAACCCGCGCTCGCCTGGACGCGAGCGGCTGGCGACAACCCCTGGTTCTTGACCCTCTTGACCCTGACGCCGCACCACCCCTACGAGACTCCCGAGATGGCGGCCGAAGGCGTTGGTTTCGATCCCACCCTACCCTCTTACCATCGCACCCTCGAGTATCAGGATCAGTTCCTCGCCGATCTGTTCGCGGACCTCGAAGCGGGTGGTGCTCTCCTGAACACCCTGGTTGTTCTGATCGGCGACCACGGAGAGGCCTTCGGTGAGCACGCGCGCCGCGAGCACGACGCCGTGCCCTGGCCGGAGGCGGCACACGTACCGCTCTACCTCTGGGGTTCGCCGCTCGCCGGTCGTCCACAGCGCGTTTCAGGTCTACGCAGTGTGCACGACGTCATGCCTACGGTGCTCGACCTGTTCGACATCGAGTGGCAGGGGACGCTCCGCGGTCAGACGGTCTTCGGGCCCGCCCACGAGCGGGTTTTTACCTGGTGTTGGTACAGCCGCTTCTGCGGCGCGATGCGCACCGGACCCCTGTCGGTCGTCTACCACTTTGATCGCCTGCCCACCGAGCTCTACGATCGCAAGAGTGACCCGCTAGAGCTCACCAACGTCGCGCCTGGCGTCGACGCCGCATCGATTCGAGCTCTCGAGAGTCGCCTCCTGGCACACTGGTACTCGGTCAACGGCTTCTGGCAACACCAGGCGCCACCGAGCAGCCCGGACGAGCTGTGGTGGGCCAGTAGCGCCCCCACGCCGGCAGACGGCGACCCCGCTCGCCGCTCCAACGACGCCTCTCTCCCGTCAGCGCCCGACCCCTTCTGACCAGCGCGCCACGTCGCCGCTCTCTAGACCATCGGTGAAGATCAGAGCCGACGGGCTCACGGTCCACACGAAGCCGGCTTCGGTGCTGCCGGCGCTCTCGGTTACGGTCACTGCGACGGTGTGAACACCAACCGCGCCGTTGGTCGGTCGACCGCTGATCACGCCATTCGCTGGGTCGATCGAAAGCCCGGCAGGTAGGCCAGTCGCGCTGTAGGAGAGAGGCTCGCCCTCGGGATCGGTGGCAACCACCTGGACCAGAACGTAGTCGCCGGCGGCGTCGCCCTGTGCCCCGGGCGAAACAATCGAAGCCGGCAGGTTGCCGGCCGCCTCGGCAGTCCAGTCGCGAGGACGAAGATCAAACGAGTTCCAGTGCGAGTACATCCAGACGTCGTCTTCATCTCGCGGAACATGATGAAAGGAAAGACCGACCCACACCACCGGGTCCTGCCCGACCAGACTCTCGCCGTTTCTGAAGTCCGCGAGGTCGGAACCGCAGATGGTGCCCCGCGCCGGGGTGACGAGGTTGTGCGACGCGAAGCGCTCACAGGCGCGCCACCGGGTGAACCAGAGATCGTGCTCGGTGAAGGGCTCGTAGGAAGGGCCAACGCTTCGGTGCCCGAAGTGCGTCGGCACGATCTCGTAGGACGGCGAGTGACCATCGGCGTTCGTGGTGCCGAGGTCGGTAACTCGCCAGGTGCGGAGAGCATCGGGTTCGATCGAGCGCGCGATCTCGGTATCGAAGCGCTCTACTGAAATCGTCCGGGTGCGGTTGTTGGCATCGGGTGTCGCGTCGATCTCTTCGATCACATCGTCCGACCCGTCATCGCCGAGGTCGAAATCGAGGCGCCAGAAAAAATTGTGAACGTGGGAGATCGCAATGCGTACGAAGTCGTCGTCGATCGACCAACCGTGGATCTCGTCGGCAGGTTCGTCCGTGACCCGCTGCAGGCGCCCGGTGGCACCCATGCCCACTTCGATCGAACCGTCGTCGCGAAACGTCCAACGAGGAATGTAGTTGTAGGCACCGATGCCGCTGATCGAGAAGATCACCAATTGCTCACGCGCCGCCCCACCACCGTCGAAGAGCATGCGCGGCTCGCGCGCTTCTTGGTAGTGACAAACGACGTCCTTGTCGGTTGACAGCGAGTCGGTGAACGGAATCAACGTACCCGGGCAGTTGTCTTGATCGATCGACACCAGCCGTTTGTCGCCGATTCCGAAGTCTGAAAGGTCGTGAAAGCGGGCGCCGTTGTCGTCGTAGGGGACATGGATCTGCGCCAGCCCGGCCTGGGTGAACACCCGCCGGCGCTCACCGGGCGCACTCGAAAAGTACACCTCCTCGAGGAGGACACCTTCGCGGGGATCGTGCGACACGCAGAGGTCCCAGCCCGTTCCGTTGTCGAAGGTGTAGTCGAGGCGCCAGTTCCCGGTGCACGGTTGCCCACTCGCCCCCGTTCCGACCAGAGACAACAGAACGGCCAGCAGAGGAGCCCGAAGGGAACGCCCGGACTTCGTAGCGGCCACCCTCAGGGCTCTCCCTGTCTGCGGGTCGGGTCGAATGGGTTCTCGTACGTCCAGTCGCGTGGCAGAAGGGTGTAGCCGTACCAGTCGATCGGCTCACGATAGGCGCTCTCGTCTCGAGGCAGATGATGCCAACTCAACTTGTACCAGAGCACCGGATCGCCGTTCTCGAGATCGCCCGCGTCGATGTAGTCCGGCAACGACGCCCCGCAGCCACCGACAGTAGAATTGCCGAACGCCAGGCGCTCGCAACTGGTCTCGACGGTGGCCCAGAACGCCGCCTCGGTCCAGGGCTCGGCAGCCAGCCCGACGAAACGATGGCCTACCGCCAGCGGCTCGAGATGGTAGGAGCGAGCATGGCCCTCGCTGTTGTCCTGGCCGCCGTCGAGGAGCCGCCATGAGCGCTTCCGCTCGAGGTCGACGGTGGCAAATGCCTCGCTCGTCCAGGCATCCAGCTGCCGTGTGTAGAGCTCACGGTCGAGATTGGGCTCGAGCTCCAGCTCTTCGACGGTGTCGTCTGCGCCCGAGGTTCCGAGGTCGAGATCGATGCGCCACCAGGACGAAACCGTTGAAGCAACCCCAATGGTTCCGACGGCATCGATAGGCCAGCCGGCCGTGCTGTCGGATCCGGTTTCGGTGAGCAGGCCACCGCTACCGAGAGCCGGCTCGATCACGCCGTCGTCGTGCAGACGAAAGCGCACCACCCAGGTTCGACCGGCAAGTTGCGAGGCAGACCAGAGCTCGAGCCACTCGCCCTGACGCTCGGAGCCGTAGTACTGGAGCATCGGGCCGCGCCACTGCACGCGGTGGCAGGCGTTCGCTTGTGCTCCACCCGGAGCGTTCTGTGCCATGAGCGAACCGCCTGCGCAGTCCTCGGCTCGTAGGGTCAAGGCGCCACTGGCCAGGCCAGCGGCCGACAAGAGCCCCTCGCGCGAACGATCGTCGTGGAACACCACTTCGATCTGCGCCAGTCCCAAGCGATCGACGACGCGATGCTCTGAGCCCCCCGGAAGGGTCAAGCGGGCGTCAACCAACTGCAGGCCCTCTTGATCCGCCAACTCGAGGCAACCGCGCCAGCGCGAACCTGCCTCGAAGGTCACGTCGAACTGCTGTGCTGGTGCACAGTTGAGCTCCTGGGCGGCGACCGCCTGCCCCGGCAGCAGAGGGCCCAACGACAACACGCCGACCAGGGCGCAGAATGGCCAGCTAGCAAAAGAACGACGTTCCAGCGACACAGCTCTCACGGTCGCGCACCGGCTGGGTGCACGTGGTCGGCGTTCGCCGGGGAAGCAGCGCGAACTCGCCGCTCGAGCTCGAGGACCTCGCCAGTCGAGAGATTGACCACCGGCAAGACGCCCAGCGCCAGGCGTTCGGCGACCCCGGCGGTCGCCTCGCGGGCGTAGATCACCAGTTGCGCGCAGCGCTCGAGACCACAGCTCTTGGCTCCGCTGCTGCGCGTGGGCATCGCATCGGCGCGGAAGATGAACGCCTTGACATTGAGCAGCGAGGCGTTCTGGAGAGCCTCGCCGGTGCCGAGCCGGTAGCGCTCACGGATGACGCGGCGGGTTGGACCGTCGGCGAGCGCCAGGTCGAGAGCCCGACGCGACTCCCTCTCGGTGAGCGGCAGCTGTGCACCACGAGTCTCGAAGTGATCGTAGAGCGCTGGGTCTCGACCCTCGGTCAGGCTGACCGTCAGCCTGTGGGTGATGTCGCGTGGGTACTCATAGACCCACACCACGGCACGACGCGGGCGCGCGCTGCGGTTCCTGGCCTTTCTCCCTGCCGGCCAACGCTCGGTTTCAACCAGCAGCAACTCGTAGCCCGGCAGGGCAGCCAGGAACTCCTCGAGGTCTGCGGGCGGGTTGGCCCGTACGGCCGTGGGAAGAAGCTCTTCGAGAGCCGACCGACTCGCTGCGCGGCGCTCCTCCGGGCTCAACGGGTCGAGCGCCCCCTTGGCACCGACCGATCGAGCACTCGTTGATCGGGCGTTCTCCTCTCGACCTTCGGGAGTGAGTGCCTGGGTCTCGCCTCGGGCGGCCAGGAGCGCGCCTCCGATCGCAAGAGCCAGCGCAAAGCGCCACCAGGGGCACAGGATTCGAGGTCCCATCATCTCTCTATTGTATTCGCCAATGGCTTTCTGTGCCGGAACGAAAGGCACCCCGCAGCCCCCTCGAAAGGGGTCCACGGGGCGCATTCGAGGCCTTCAACGGAAGGGGCCGAAGAGCCCTAGACCGGCAGGCGCTGCATCCGGCGCCAGGCGAGCCCCCCTAGCACCATCACCAGGAGGATGAGTCCCCACACATCGAGAGTGGGAATCGGGTAGACACCGATCGGCCCGTCACCCTCGACCACTTCGGCGGTGTCATCGTCAGTGACGTCGGGAAGGCCCGGCAGGTCATCACCGTCCTGGTTCGACGGGTTGCCGACGGTGGTGGCGTCGTTGATGATGTTGCCCTGGATCGTCGACTCCCAGTAGTAGACGATCGACTCGCCGGGCGCGAGGGGTTCGCCGCCCGAGAGCAGCACCATGTCGGTCTGGTTCACGCCGTAGGTGTTGTCGACCAGAGTCACATCGTCGAGGTAGGTGGCTCCGGTATTGGTGATGACGAAGCAGAAGGTGACCGCATCACCGAGCTCGCCCTCGGCCAGTTCCGAACCCTCGCAGCTGGCACCATCGTCATAGCCGAGGTAGACCGTCTTCTCGAGGTTGATGTCGGGCGTCGGAGTGACTGGATCGTCGCTCTCGGCCACCTCGGCGGTATCCGTGTCGGTGGGGTTGGGCAAACCGGGGATGTCGGACCCATCGGGGTTCGACGGGTCGCCCTCGGTGTTGGCAGTGTTGAGGATGTTGCCCTGAATCGTCGACGGCCAGGAGAGCAAGCGCGATTCACCCGGCGCGAGAATGCCCGGGACGTTGAACGTCTGACCGTAGGTTTCGTCTTCGACGACCACGTCACGCAGGTGGGTGGTGCCGGTGTTGGTGACGACGAAGCAGAAGGTGACCGGATCGCCGAGCTCGCCTTCGACGAACTCGACCGAACCGGCACAACCGGCATTGCCGTTCGTGCCGAGGTAGACCGTCTTCTCGAGCGAGATGGCAGCGCTCACCACACGGACCGAGGCCGGGTCGGTGGCCTCCGGGTCATCGAGGCCCGGAAGATCGTTGCCGTCGCCACCCGTGGGGTTGCCCGTCGTCGAGGCGGTGTTGTCGAAGTCGACCGTTGCACCACCGGCAGGCGTGTACGAATAGGTCGCCGAAGCCCCGGGTGCCAGTGGCAGGCTTCCCGAAACCGGCGTCAGGTCGCTGATGTCGAGCCCCAGGGGATTGTCGTCGAGCGCCAGCGAGCTCAGGAAGACACCGCCAGTGTTGGTGACTTCGAAGCACCATGTGATCGGCGTGCCCGGTGCGACGGTGAGAATCTCGACGCCGGGGCATGCGTTGCCGTCGGTGCCGGCGACGATGGTCTTCTGCAGGTCGATCCCGGTAACGGCACATTCCAGCGTTTCGTAATCGAAACCCAGGGCGCTCAGATCGGCCAGCTGGACGCTCGTGCCGGTCGCTTTGTCGACGGAGAAGAAGCTGTTGTTGAGCCCCGCCGTGCCTTCGTCGCCAGTCGAGGCGAACATATTCCCGGAGCCGTCGATGGTCAGGCCTTCGACGTCCTTGACGCGCTCGGCGCCGGTCAGGAACGGACCGATCGGCGTGGCGACACCGGTTACCCGATCGATCGTCACCAGCACGTCGTTGCGATCAACCCCTCCGCCAGCCTGGTTGGCCACACCGTAGAGGATGCCGGTCGTCGGATCGACGGCAATGTCATCGACGTCCATGACGCCTGAGACCGCACTCAGGTCGATGGGAATGCAGTCGCCGACGGGCTCGCCGCTGTTCGGGTTGACCGAGAAGAGGAAGTCCTCGCCGTTTTCATCGCGGCGATTGGCCAACAGCTGACCGGTAGTCGGGTCGAAGTCGAGGCCGTCGTTGTCGGAGGCCTGCTGACCGCCAGGGCAGGCACCCGCCGCACCAACCGACGTGAACTCGGCGGTGTTGGGGTCGACGCGGCCGAAGTTCTGGGCATCGTAGACCCACAGAGTCCCGGTTGCGAGGTCGAGCGCCGAAGACTCGATGTTGAAGGTCGCGGAGGTGGTACCGGCGATCACGATGCCACCCAGGTTGACCGGGCTCGAGCCGTCAGGCTCGACCTGTATCAGACCGTCGGGGCCGCCCTTGTTGTCGGCCACGAGGTAGCAGACGCCATCGGAAGTTTGAGCGCCAGCAACTCCAGCACCAAGAGTGAGAAGCAGTGCGGCCAGACCGGCCCAGCGGGCGGGCGGGATGGCAAGTATTCTGAGTCGGACCATTGGTGTTCCCTCTTTCGTTCTCGTAGAAAATCCGTATGTCTGTGAGGCCGTCGGGCCCGTGCATCAGGGCGCGACGGCCACATCTCCAAAATCCTTCGTTGGGCAAACTCAGCGATTCGAAAAAGCGCGGAGCCCCTGCGGGGGATCGAAGACCTTGGCCATGACGGCGGGATCAGGGAACTCCTGATCAAGGCGACTGCAAGAGATCTGCCAGGGGGGACTCCACGAGGCCCTCCCAGCCGGAGCCGAAGGACTCCTTCACCAACGGAACGCTTGTCGTCTCGAATAGTGCATGGCCACACTACCATTGTTTCTCGGCCCGATCCGCCCAAACCCCTTATTTCATTGCACTTAAAACTCTTCAAATAAAGTTTCCTTCAAAATCATCGCTGTGTCACAACGATTCAGACGGAGCGTTATCGTGCACCTCGAGCGACGCATCGCACTGGCAGTGCCGCCGCTATACTCTGCGCCCCATTCCACAGGAGACAAGACGAGATGCCGATCGAAACCGGTCAACAGATCCCCGAAGCGACCCTCAAGACGCTGACCGCCGATGGCATGCAGGACGTCTCGTCGCGCGAACTCTTCGATGGCAAGAAGGTCGTGATGTTCGCAGTCCCTGGGGCGTTCACCCCCACCTGCCAGGACGTTCACCTCCCGGGCTTCATTGACAACCTCGATGCGATGCGCGAGAAGGGCGCCGACACCGTCGCCTGCGTCGCCGTCAACGACCCCTTCGTGATGGCCGCCTGGCGCGAAGCGCGCGGCATTCCCGCTGACCTGCAGCTGCTCTCCGACGGCAATGGTGAATTTGCCGAGGCGCTCGGTCTGGTGCTCGACGCCACCCGCTTCGGAATGGGCAAGCGCTCGCGCCGCTACGCCGCCATCGTCGACGACGGAAAGCTCACCTACCTGGGCGTCGAAGAGGGCGGCGAGGTCTCGGTCTCGGGCGCCGACGCGGTGCTCGAAGCGCTCTAGTACCCCGTGCCGGCAAAGCCTGAGCAGACGGTCAGCGACGAGGCGGTCATCGCGCCGCGCTCGCCGTGGTTGGAGTTCAGCCAGGAGGAGTGGGGACGCCTGCGGGCCGACACCCCGCTGACCCTGACCGAGGCCGACCTCGACCAGCTGCGCGGTATCAACGAGAGTGTGTCGATGGATGAGGTGGCGACCGTCTACCTCCCGCTGTCTCGCCTGCTCAATCTCTACGTCGCCGCTACTCAGGGTCTGTTCGATGCCACCGCGACCTTCCTGGGCAAGAACGAGGGCAAGGTGCCCTACGTCATCGCGGTTGCCGGTTCGGTCGCGGTTGGCAAGAGCACAACCGCCCGCATCCTGCAGGCCCTCTTGAGTCGCTGGCCCAACACACCGGCTGTTTCGCTGGTGACCACAGACGGCTTTCTATGGCCCAACGCCAAGCTCGAGGCCGACGGCCTGATGCACCGCAAAGGGTTCCCCGAGAGCTTCGACGTGCGCCGCCTCGTCGACTTCGTTGCCAGCGTCAAGAGCGGCAACCGAGGGGTCACCTACCCGCTCTACTCCCACCTGAGCTACGACATCATCCCCGACAGGTTCGGCGTCGTCGACCGCCCCGACATCCTCATCCTCGAAGGATTGAACGTCCTTCAGCCCCCACCCACGACCGGTCCGGGGCATCCACCCCGCCGCCATCTCTCCGATCTCTTCGACTTTTCGATCTACGTCCACGCTGAGACCGCGGTCGTCGAAGAGTGGTACATCCAGCGCTTCTTGACCTTCCGCGAGACCGCCTTCCAATCCCCCGACGCCTACTTCCACCGCTACGCCCAGCTCAATCAGGAAGAGGCCATCGCAACCGCCAAGGGCATCTGGAAGAGCATCAACGAGATCAACCTCGAACAGAACATCATCGGAACCCGCGAGCGCGCCACCTTGATCCTCGAAAAGGCTGCCGACCACACGGTCACCCAGGTCAAGCTACGCCGGCTATGACCGTCCGGTTCGCAGCTTGTATCACCATCGGCGCCTGCCTCTTTCTTTCTGTGCCTGGTGCCGGCGAGGAGTACCACGTCGCCCGCCAGGCTGGACAGGCTTCCGATGCAAATGACGGCCTGGCGCCGGTCTACCTGGGCGGCAACCACGGACCATGGGAGAGCCTCCACCACGCCAGCCAGGTCGCGACAGCCGGCGACACGGTCTGGATTCACGCCGGCGACTACCGCGGTGAAGTCACCGGCTGGGGTGGTGACGGCGTCATTCACGTCGACAACTCCGGGTCCCCGGGCGCTCCGATCCGCTTTCGCGCCGCCCCCGGCCCGCCGCCGCTCGTCCAACGCATGCTCATCCACGACCGAGAGTGGATCGAGATCGAGGGCCTGGCCTTCGAGAGCACCGAGTACGACCTCCCGGCCACCTGGCTCGACATGCCAATGATTACCGTAGACGACCCCACGGTGGTCATCGATCCCCGCGAAGACTGGTCAACCCGCGCCGCCAGGGTGCGCCAGAAGTACGCCACCTACACCGCCATGCAGGACTTCTTTCTGACCCAGTACACCGTCGGAGTCGACGTGAAGAACTCACACCACGTCACCCTCCAGGGCAACTCGTTTCGCCTCTACACCTTTGGCGTCCAGATCCGCGGCGTCTCGAGCAACCTTCTGATTCAAGACAACAACTTCGATCACAACCACGACGGCATCTTCAGTTGGCTGCCCGAGCCCTCAATCAGCGACTCGATCATCCGCCGGAACGTCATCCGCCACAGCTTCAACTCAGGTATCCAGATTCGCCAGCAGGCGACCTCGGTGGTCATTGCCTCGAACGACATTCGCTGGAGCGGCACCTCCCACATCTCGCTTCTCGCCGACTCCGTCGACTGTTCGATCCGCGGCAACCGAGCCGTTTTCGGGGGGTACTACTCGGAGACCATGGAGTTCCCTGGAAGCTCGGCGATCAACGTCCACACCTCCGGCCCTGGAAACATCGTCGAGGGCAACCTCGCCGCCTACCAGAACGACCCCACCCTCGTCGACGGCAACGGCTACATCGCCGACTTGATGCGCCCGGACGGCACAGTGCTGTTTGTCAACAATGTCGCCTACCGCAACGTCGGCTCCGGCATCCGCACCGTCGAAACCCCAGGCTGCGTGATCGTCCACAACACGCTGGTGGAAAACGGCTACGGCGCCGAGACCGCCTACGGTGGCGCCGGGGTCTACCTGGCGCGTTCACACGACACCCAAACGACGATCGCCAACAACATCTTCAAGGGTCACACCTCTGCCTCGATCAAGAGTTGGTACACCGCCGACCAGCAGGCCGAGATCAACTTCAACCTCTTCGACGAGTCGCCCGGCATTCCGTTGCTCTGGGACGGAGGCGAGGGCGACAGGGCCTACTTCGACCTCCAATCCCTGCACGCCTCGACCGCTTGGGAAACGGAGGGAAGAGTAGCGAGCGCCCAGCTTGCAGACCATGCCGCCCTGGACTTCCATCTCACCTCCGCCAGCGCCGCGATAGACGGCGGACGCGCGGCACCCGAAGCCACCTCGGACTACAGCGGAATCCCGCGCCCGCGCGGCGATGCCCCTGACATGGGTGCCTTCGAGTACTGCCCAGACGGCTGCCAGCTGATCTTCCAGGACGGCTTCGAAGGCGGCGACATCGACGCCTGGCGCTAGATCACAAGAACGGTCAAGACAGCCCGCCACCGATCGCAGACAATGGTGCTCATGGCGACGCCTCTCGAAGAAATCCTCCCGCTCCTCGCCCGCCTGGCGCACTCAGACGGCGAATCGCGCACCCTCGCCGATCTCGCCACCCTGGATGGCCGCTCGCCGTCTCACCTGCAACGGATCTTCAAGGCAGCAGTCGGCGAAAGCCCGCTGCAGTACAACCGCAGGGTCCGGCTGCAGCGCGCCGCAGCGGCGCTCCTGGTGACCGAGCAGAGCGTCCTCGAGATCGCCCTCGATGCCGGCTTCGACACTCACGAGGGATTCACCCGGGCCTTCAAGTCGAGGTTCGAGGTATCGCCGCGGGAGTTCAGAAAGCAGCGCGCCACCTTCAACGAGCTCGTGCGCCAGCATCGCACCCACCTCGAGGTCGCCATCCGAACCGCACCGTGTGTGGGCTTGTACCGCGTACCTCTAGAACCGAAACCAACCTCAGGAGAAGACCCGATGAGCTACGAAATCACCAAGAAGACCATCGACGAGATCCCTTTCCTCTACAAGACCTTCGAAACCCGACCCGAAGACATCGCCGACGGCCTGGGCGCCAACTTCGGTGCCGTCTTCCAATACGCCACCGCCAGCGGCATCCCTTTCGCCGGCCCCCCCACCGCCCGCTACCCCAACATGACCCCCGGCCTTCTCACCATAGACGCTGGCCTTCCCATCGCCGGCCCCACAGAAGCAGAAGACGCAGAAATCAACTGCGGCGTCCTGGCAGGAGGCACTGTCGCATCAACAATCCACAAAGGCCCCTACGACGGCCTCAGCACAGCCCACGAAGCCATCCAGAACTGGATGAAGGAAAACAACGAGAAGCCCAGCGGCGCCCCCTGGGAGGTCTACCTCACCGACCCCGGCGAAGTCCCCGACCCGGCAGAGTGGCTGACCGAGATCATCTGGCCCCTGGAGGGCTAGAACCGCAGGCGGAGAGCGCCCCGCGGTTTCACCCACGGCCCGCACAACAGCAATCGATCGAAGGGGTCCCGGTGATGCGAGGGCAGACCCTTGGGGCCCCCCGTCGATCAACACTAGTTCACCATTGGCTCGTCCCCTCTGGCAGAAGTCGTCGCGTTTGAATGGCGATGATCTTCATGAAGTGAAGACCAAGCCTGGTCACAAGACCTGGCCAACCAACACGGCTAGCCGCAGCAACCGTCCCCCCGAGAAAGCAGCCGGCGCTTCCCTCGAAGCGACCACTCTCCGGCCGGTCGCCAACGCGGCACGGTGAGCCCACGGGTCCGCCCAACGGAAAGGTCGGGCAGAACACGCCGATAAGTCGAAGCGCGCACCCTCCCACCAGACCTGAGAACAAACCCACCCTCGCCGCCCTCCTGTCTCCGCCCCCGCCACCAAGCAAGAAGATCCCCAACCTGGTCAACGACCACAAAGAGGATCAAGAGCCAGAAAACGGCGCCACCGACCCACCAAACCAGGTGCGCTGGCAGCGAAGGGGCATGGAGCGCTTTCAACATAGAGCGAGTACGAACGAGAGGGACAACAATTCGCTGCGACAAGCCCCGAAATCAGGGAGCGACGCCCGAAGGGCAAGCTCCGGACCACCCCAAAACCAGGGAGCGGCGCCCGAAGGGCAAGCTCCGGACCACCCCAAAACCAGGGAGCGACGCCCGAAGGGCAAGCTCCGGACCACCCCAAAACCAGGGAGCGGCGCCCGAAGGGCAAGCTCCGGACCAACTTCTCCGCCCCCCTCACCCCCAAGGCCGGTGGTCAAACCGACCCCAAGCTCTGAGGTGCCAGGAGGAGCGCCCAGGGCCTTCTTGGAGGCCGCACCACGACGCCCGTAGCAGTCCACAACCGACAAGGCGGCCGGAAAGCTGAGGCGGCGCAACCCCCGGCAGGCCAAGAAGCGCTCGCCGTGCCCTGGGCGCTCCTCCCGGCACATCAGAGCGTCGCCGACCCAGCCCTCCCATCAAGGCCTAGACCTCCGACTCCGACTCCGACTCCGACTCCGACGACGACGACGACGACGACGACGACAAAGCATCGATCTCGTCCCAGTACCACCGCTTGTAATTCCACGCCCACTGCTCAGGAACCCCCAGAACAGCCCCCTCAATAACCTCCGCCATCCTCTCCGTCAAAGCCCGCTCATCGGTCTCAGAATGCCCAGCGGCAACCAACTCCTCGACCAACAACCGAAACCGACAACGCCCAGTACGCACCGCGAAAACCGCGATCACCGAGCACCGATGCCGCACCGCCAACGTAGCCGGCCCACCAACGAACTCGGTAGGAAATCCCAAGAACGAAACCACCGGCCCGCGTCGCCCTTCGGGCTTCTGATCCATCACGAACCCCAACGACTCACCACGCTTGAGCGCCGCAATCATCTGACGAAGCGGCGCCCGTTGGTCCGTCCACAGGACCTGAAGTCCAGAAGCCTCGCGCATGCGCCGCAAGAGCGGCGTCACGGCAGCGAACTTCGAACGTTTCGCCAGCGCCCAGAATTGCCGCTCAGAAGCCAGCGACCCGGCGAGACCCACCAGCTCCCAGCTACCGAGATGACCCGTGACGATCAGGTGGCCTCGCCCCGCATCCTCGGCGCGTCGCACTAGCCCCTGCAACGCGTCGAAGCCCTCGAACTCGAGGCAGTCGCGATCGTAGATCGCCCGCAACGTCTCGAGGGCACACAAAACGTTGGTACGAAACATCAGGCGCAACATCCGCCGCCCCTCAGGAGAGTCCGGCGCGAGACCGAGCACCCGCTCGAGATTCACCTTCGCCAGCCGTCGATCGCGCGACGACACCATCCGCAGGAGCCAGCCCAGCGCCGACGCGATCGGGCCGTAGGTCGCCAGGGGAAGATGGACCACCAACCAGACCACCCCCGCCAGCACAAGAGAGAAGAGCCCGGCACCGGCCTCGCCGGCGCGCTCAGTGGCGGCTGTTCCGGTGGTCTGGTTGAGATCGCTGGTCATGGCTCGTCCACCGGATTGGGGCAAACAGAAACGGGGTTTTGACGTCGATCGAGCCTATCAACGGGCCTCCGGCTATGATGGCGGCCTTCCCGACGACAGTTTGCTGGCAGTCACCGATCTCTCCGCCGAAAGAGGCTCATGGCGACACCCGATCCAACGCGCTACTGGCGCGCCAACCTGACCTTGATGAGCGTCTTGCTCGCCGTCTGGGCCATCGTTTCTCTCTTGCTCTCGGTGGTCTTCGTCGAACCACTCAATGCTCTTCGCATCGGCGGCTTCCCGCTCGGTTTCTGGATCGCCCAGCAGGGCGCAATCGTGGTGTTCGTCGTGTTGATTCTGGTGTACGCCGTCACCATGGACCGTATCGACCAGCGCTATGGCGTCGATCGCCAGGAGGAGAAGCCTTGATTCCACCAACGGCGCGGCCCGGCCTCGAGAGGAACAAGAGCCTCTAATGGGAGTACAGGGCTGGACATGGCTCCTGGTCGGGCTGTCGTTTGCGATCTACCTGGGCATTGCCATCTGGAGTCGGGTTGCGTCGACCGCAGGGTTCTATGTCGCCGGGCGCGGGGTACCCGCCATTGCCAACGGCATGGCGACCGGTGCCGACTGGATGAGCGCCGCCTCGTTCATCTCGATGGCGGGCTTGATCTCCTTCATGGGCTACACCGGCACGATCTACCTCGTCGGCTGGACGGGTGGATACGTGCTGCTGGCTCTCCTGCTTGCGCCCTATCTCCGCAAGTACGGCAAGTACACCACCTCGGAGTTCGTCGGTGATCGCTACTACTCCGACACCGCACGCGCGGTAGCGGCTGCGTGCACGATCTTCGTGTCGTTCACTTACATCGCTGGCCAGATGCGCGGCGTCGGGGTGGTCTTTTCGCGCTTCCTCGAAACCGACATCAACACCGGCGTGATCATCGGCATGGTGATCGTCTTCATCTACGCCGTCCTCGGAGGGATGAAAGGCATTACCTATACGCAGGTGGCTCAGTACTGCGTGCTGATCGTCGCCTACCTGATTCCCGCGGCGGCGATCTCTTGGCAACTGACCGGCAACCCGATTCCACAGCTCGGCTTCGGCAGCACCATCACCTCGGGCGAGAACGCCGGTATGTTCCTGCTCGAAACCCTCGATGAACTCCATCGCGAGCTCGGCTTCCCCGAGTACACCGCCGCCTGGGCAGCAGGCAAGAAGGGCATGGTCGACGTGCTCGCGATCACACTGTCACTCATGGTTGGAACCGCCGGCCTGCCGCACGTCCTGATTCGGTTCTACACCGTCAAGAGCGCCCGCGCCGCCCGCTGGAGCGCCCTTTGGGCACTGCTCTTCATCGCTCTCCTCTACACCACCGCGCCAGCCGTTGCGGCCTTCGCGCGCGCCAACATGATCCAGACGCTCCAGGGAGTCCCGTACGCCGAGGCGCCCGAATGGTTCAAGAGCTGGGAGTCGACCGGTCTGATCGGTTTTGAAGACAAGAACGGTGACGGCCTCATCTTGTATGGCGGCGACCCGGCAACCAACGAGCTGACCGTCGACCGCGACATCATGGTGCTCGCCAATCCCGAGATCGCTCAGCTCCCGGCCTGGGTGGTGGGCCTGGTCGCGGCAGGCGGCCTTGCCGCGGCGCTCTCGACCGCGGCGGGTCTCCTTCTGGTCATTGCCTCGGCAATCTCGCACGACCTCGGGAAGTCCATTCTCGCCAAGAACATGGACGCGAAAGCAGAACTGCGCCTCGCCCGCATCGCGGCAGGCTTCGCGGTGTTGGTGGCCGCCTACTTCGGCATCAATCCGCCGGGCTTCGTCGCCCAGGTCGTCGCTTTTGCCTTTGGCCTCGCCGCCTCGAGCTTCTTTCCGATTCTGGTGCTCGGGGTGTTCACAAAGAGCACCACCAGGGCAGGCGCCATCTGGGGTATGTCGAGCGGCATCCTGTTCACCGCTTGCTACATCGTGTGGTTCCGCTTCATTCATCCGGAGGCGGGAGCAGAGAGTTGGCTCTTCGGCATTAGCCCCGAGGGCATCGGCGCGATTGGGATGCTGGTCAACTTCGCCGTCGCGCTCCTCGTCAGCCGCTTCACCGAGACGCCGCCGCAAGAAGTGCGCGAACTGATCGACGAAATCCGACTGCCACGGGAGCCAGCTGCGAGCTGAGCCGTCGGCAGGAGAGGCGTCATGTGACGTTTGGGCGCATTGACGGTCTAAGTGCACAGATCCCCTCCGCCTCATTCGAGGCAGACAACCCTCGACCTCGCACACAAGACCCAAGGAGTGCACCATGCCCTATGAAGACACCTTCTCCGAAGACGACTGGTTCCTTCTCCGCTCGACCCCAGTCCTGGTTGGGGCCGCGATGGCCAACGCCGGCCGCAGTGGCATCCTCGGCACCCTCAAGGAAGCCATGGCTTCATCGAGCGCCGTCGGCCAGGGCGCCAAGGAACTTGCCGACAATGGCCTGATCAGCGAGATGTTGCGCCAGGACAAAGAAGCCGCCGACGGCAGCGTCACTGCCGCGGTTCAGCTGGCGCGGGAGCACCAGAGCCGCGCCATGTCGCGACTCGAGGAGAGCGGCGTCAAGGACGGCGAAGATCTGATCCGCCTGGTGCTCGATGACTGCCGCGAGGTCGCTCGGATGCTCGACTCCAAGGCAGCGCCCGAAGACGCATCGGGCTACCGTTCGTGGGCACTCGGCGTCGCCGAGAGCGTTGCCAAGGCCGCCAAGGAGGGTGGCTTTCTCGGTATCGGAGGCGAGAGGGTCAGCGAGGGAGAAAAGCAGCTCCTCGAGGAAATCCGCACCGCCCTGTCCTGACCCCACACCCGCGAAATCCCAGAATCACCCCAGTCAATTGCCCGGGAAACGCCCGGGAAACGCCCGGGCTAGTTGCTGCTGGCGGCTTCCAGGGTCTTTTGCTTTTCGGCGAGTGCTCTTTCATCGAGGAGCACGCCGCCGAGGATGACTGCCCGCACGCTGGCGGTGTTGCGGATGTCGGCGAGCGGGTCACCATCGAGGAGGACCAGGTCGGCGAGGTTCCCGGGAGCGATGACGCCGGTGTCTGGGCGGCCGAAGACTCTGGCTGGGACGCTGGTTGCTGTGGCGATCGCCTGACTGGGAGTGAGGCCGGCTTTGACGAAGAGAAGGAGCTCGTCGTGCAGGCTGATGCCAGGAACGACCCAAGGCACCTCGGCCTCGAGAACTGCATCGGTGCCGGCGAGGATCGGAACACCCGCTCGGTGCACGCGACCGACGAGAGAAGCGAGGAGGTCGCGGGTGGCCCGAAAGGCCGTGCGGTCCTCTTCAGTCAACCGTAGCTCGAGCGACTCCCAGGCGGTTCTCACATCAGCCGGTACGAAGCGCATCCTCTCGTCCTGGCGGAGGGCGACGCCTTCGAACACCGGGTCGGCAGATCGCAGACCGGGGTACTGAACGACCAGCGTCGGCACCCAGGCAGTCCCAGACGCGGCAAGCGCCTCGATGAGGCGAGCGGCGCGCTGATCGTCGAAGGTGTCGTGCAGCTTCTGCAGGTAGTCGGCCGACAGTGCCTCCTGGAAGGGGATGAAGGGGCGCTGGCGCTCGCGGCCGAGAGACATGGCAGCCGCGATCTCAGACCGCAGCTCTTCCTCGGCACTCGAGCACGCCATCAGAAGAGTGCCGAAGGCACTGCCTTCGTGCTCGATCGTGCGCTGACCCTGGCCGAGCGCATGGAGAACCGGTACTTCGACAGCCAGGTGGCCATCGACCGGCAGGCCCTGGGTCCTGGCGGCCGCCACGACCGCGTCGTACTCCGGGAGCGTCAACCAGTCCCGCACCTTGACGAAGTCGCTCCCCAGTTCGGCGAGGGCAGTGACCTCGGCGGCGGCTGTCTCCGGCGTGACATGCCAGTGGCCCGAGTAGTCGATCGGCGACGCGCCATCGATGTTCGGACCCGCAACCAGGAGGCGCGGTCGAAGCGCCGCTGGCGTGCTCTGGGTGTCGCGCCGAGCGTTCTGAATCTGAACCAGCACCTCGCTGCACTCTGGCGGACACCCCATGTCGCGCAGCGAGGTCACGCCATTCAACAGGTAGAGGTCGAGCACCTCCGGGCTGGCGAAGCTATGGGCGTGCGCGTCCCAGAGGCCCGGAATCAGGAAGCGCCCGTCGCCATCCAAGACCCGCGCTCCGGCGCGACGGTACTCCTCGACGTCGACCCCGCCGCTCGCCGAGATGCTCTCGATTCGGTCGCGACGAACGACCACGGTTTGCCCTGTTTGCGCTTCCCCACCACTTCCGTCGATGACGGTGACGCCGGCGATGACCAACGCCGGACTCGCGGCCAACGGGGCGACGGGCTCTCGATCGCCACAGGCCACCGCCGCACAAAAGGCCGTGCCGAGCAGAACGCCGCGGAAGATGCGTGGGCTTCGAATGGTCGGTCGCTTCTCCTGGCTCAGTCACTCGCCATAGGCTGAGTCTTCTGCCGGGAAGAGGGTCTCGAGAATGTCGTCCTGCTGGCCTTTCCAGCCCGCAAAGAGTGGTGTGTAGCCCATCGGCAGTTCAGTGACCGGCACCTGCTGCTGGCGCAGCTCTTCGAGAAGCCTCTTGCTTGCCTCTTCTGCAGTGAGGGTATTGCCGAAGTCGTAGTCGCGATTGCTGTAGGTGACAAGAACATGCTCCGGCTTGGGGCCGCCGGCCGCGATGAGACGCGTGATCTCCTCCACCATCGGGTCGGTTGGGTAGAACGTCTGCAATGCGGCTCTCTGGAACACTTCGGGTAAACGAAGTGCAGCGTAGATCGCCGAAACCGCTGCCGAACCCGGTCCCATGATCGCACGGTTCTTCCGATCGGTACGATAGTGGCGGTCGACGTGCGGAATCAGCTCGGCGGTCAAGAACCGGTTGTAGTCGTCCGCCTTTGCGCCGCCATACTCGGCCGCATCCGACCGCGGAACGAAAACCGCGACCAGCGGCCGCACGCTCTTGCCCACCAGGTTGTCGAGCGTGTTGGAAAAGCTCGCAAAGTCGAGGTATTGGCCACCGTGGTTTACGTACAGCGTCGGGTAGCGAACGGTCGCATCGGCATCGTAGTCGTGCGGGCGCCAGACCTCGATCTGCCGCGTGTTGTCGAGGATCTCCGAACGGAACTGAAAAACGTCGATCGTCCCGCGCTGGGCATCCTCAGCCGGGTCGTCGAGATGTGACTCGGCGGGCCAGCCCGGGGTGTAGACCTGGGAGAAGACCGCGAAGCCCTCATCCGACGATTGTGGGTTGGAAGGGTCGGGTCCCGGTGACTCGTAGTCGACCGCCAGCTGATAGGCGTACTGCGATGCTGGCTGGAGCTCGACACTGTGCCACCAAAGGTCGGTCCCCGCCAGGTGCTCGAACGCCTCTGCCGGTTGGCCGTTGAAACTGATCGCCACGTCCTGGGCTTTACCGCGATGGAAGAAGTGCACCAGTCCGTCTTCGCCTTCGATGAGCGGCGACTCTTCGATCGACGCGAAGCGTTCCTCGACCGCCGCCTGGCGCCGACCCTCGGGCATTGCCTCGACCCCTTCGAGCCAGGCACCGAAATCGCCGAGGCGTGCGGTTGTCTCGACGGGCGCCAGCGTCGGCTGGAGATTGCGATCGACCCTTACCTTCGCCAGATGTGAAAGGTTGCGGACGTAGAACGCACCGTCTCCAAACGCCGGGAACGGATGGTCGCCGGCCTCGAGTGCCTTGATCCGGGTGACCTCGCGGTAGCCGTCGGGGTTGGCGTCGACGATGACCAGGGCACCCGAGCTCTCGAGCACCGCCAGATCGTCACCGACACGCGCTAGACCCAGTGACTCGAGCGCGCGAACCCGCCAGGCGATCTCGCCGGTGGCGACGTCGACAGAAGTGAGAATCGAACCGGTGAAACCGTACAGGTGCCCTCCCACCCGCACCGGAATCGCGTAGCCGCGACCCAACGCCCGTGTACTCCACACTTCTTCGACTTCATCAAGAGTCGCCTGGTAGAGCTTCGCGCCTGCGTCGTAGTTGACCACGAAGCGACCGGCCCCGAGATCGACCACGTGCGGCAAGTCCTCCGTCTGCGTCCCTTCTGTATGCCTCAAACTCCACAGCACCCGACCGTCGCCGGCATCGAAGGCCAGCAGGTGCTGGCGCCCTGCCAGCACGATGACCGCACGACCATCAATCTCGAGGACACTCGGCGTCTGGTAGGCGACATCGTCAGTGCCCGAGGTCCAGGCAGGTTCGCCGGTGATCCGATCAAGAGCAGTCAGAGCGTGCCCCTCGCCACCGGTGGCGATATAGACCAGGTCGCCAAGGACCACCGGCGAAGTCGCGTACCCCCACTCGGGAGTCGTCGAGTTGTCCTCAGTCAGATCGAACTGCCACTTTCGACTGCCAGTCGCGGCGTCAACCGCTACTACCTGCCCATGCCCCCCAACCAGATAGACAACCCCCCGATCGATCGCCGGCGTGCTCATCGGACCGTCATCCGAACCATCGTGACCCGCGTACTTCGGACCGATCTCGTAGCGCCAGATCTCGTCCCCAGAGGCAGCCTCGAACGCCGCCAGCACATCCACCTCGCCGCTGGTGAACGCGGTGACGACGCGACCGTCGGCAAGCGAGATGTTCGAGTAGCCCGAGCCAATCTCGATTTGCCATTCAACGGCCAGACCGTACGGCCCGTCGGGCAGCACTGGCTCCGCCTCGAGGTCGTTCGCACTGCCGCGAAACGACGACCAGGTGTCGACCTCGGCGGCGTGAGCGGGCGAGAAAGAGAACACCAGCGCCAGGCCGAAACCAGCGACGAGGACCGGAATCAAAAGGCGATCGAAAGCGAAAGGGCGAGCGACTCCGTCGAGGTAGAGCAAGGCCATCTCTCCTAGGGGTGTGTTCCAGGCGGTGGGTTTCAAGGGGTGTTTGAGGGCGGTACTTCGCCTCCCTTAGAAACCCGACGTGCCGAGAAAGTTCCCAAAAGAGTGGAAAAACTCGACTCTGGGACGAGTGGCCGGTGGCGTCACACCAACCGCTGCCAGGCCCCTACTTTCCCAGGTCCTCAAGGGCCTCTTTTTCGAGCAAGCGAGCGCCGCGCATGATGTTGCCGAGCGCATAGTTGCCCTCGTGGCAAGCGTACTCGTAGACCTTCTCTTCGGGCGCATTGCGCCAGATGTACTCGCCGGTCCACGGCTCCTCCCACACGGTGTCGTCCTCGACCGTAAAGCGGTAGAGCAGGTTGCCGTCGTCTTGCCTGGTCAGGTGCTCGGTGACTGTCATGTTTTCCGAACCGCCGCGACCCTGCACCCCGGGGCGAAAGTTGGTGGTCTCGATGACCAGGGTGTCGCCCTCCCACCAGCCGATCGAGTCGCCGAGCCACGAGCGCTCGTCGGGGGGAGCGTGTTCTGAGTTCATCCGCACGATACGCGCATCGTGATTCATCTCGATGAGGATCATGACGTGGTCCTCGGTCTGGATGACCCGCTTGTAGTTGTTGTAGAGCGACGGGAAGGTGGGAGTGGCGCCGGTGAATCCCAGCAGACAACGCTCGGCGGTTCCCCGCTGCTCCATGTTGTCGTAGGGGCCGGGTACGACGTCTTCGTAGACCCACCAGGCCCTGCCTTCGTTGGCACGACGGAAGCTGGAGAAGCGCTTCATGCGCTCCTTGCGTGCCTCTGGTGTCATCGCCGGCATCTGGCCGTCCTTCGGCTCGACCAGAATCGAGGTGCGGAACTTGCCGTCGACGAGGAAGGCGTCGGAGCCACGGTCGATCCAGAAGGTGTTGTAGCCACCGACGTTGCCAGCGGCGCCCTCCGAGCCGTCTCCACCTTCAGGCGGCGCCTCGCGGTCGGGGTCGCTGGCCTGAGAGCGTGACTCGAGCAGGAGGCGCTCGGCCTCGGCAATCTCTTCGGCTTCTTCGGGGGTCAGATAGAGGTTGTCGCCGTACTCTCGAGGACGCACCAGCGGCGTGAGGGTGGCGGCGTCGTAGGTCCCCGAAAGGTCCGGTTTGCCGTAGGACGTCCGCCGGACGCCTTCGTCTTCGGCCGGCGCGGCGCCTACCAGGGAAGCAACGAGTGCAACGAACGAGAGGGCGGCGAAGGTCCGAGCGGGAAAGCGGAAACGTTGCTTCACGGTTCTGTCCTCCTACCGATCGCAGAAAGCGCAACGATCGGTTCATGTTCGCGAGAGCCGAGGGGGCTCTGCGCAGTATAGACCGATCGTCCAATCCCCAGAGGAGGCCCCAGAGGAGGCCCCGGAGGAGGACCATGGGAGGCAGTCCTCTCTACCCTGCGACGCCCTGAACGATGGCGCTGGCGGAACTCTACGGGCGGAGCTGGTGTTTCCAGCCGTTCAAACGAAAAGCTTCCCGAGGCACCAGAGCGCCTCGGGAAGCCGTTCATTGTCTCCAACTGTGGTAACGACTACTCGCCGACGACCCTGCTCCAGGCCGAGGTGCTCGAGGACTCGAAGTCGTCACCGAAGAGGCTCGTGTCCTCCATCGGAAGACCGCCAACCCGGAGGGCGGGATCGCCCAGCAGGTTGTAGATCTCGAGCATGTGCGGGAAGTCGATGTCGGAGCCTTCGTAGCCCGCCATCGCATCGCGCATCGCCTCACCCAGCGTCTCGCGTTCGCGAAGCGCGGTGACGAAGGCCTTGTTGAGCTCGTGGGCGCCATCGTTGATCGACAGACCCGATGGTGCCCAGACTGCGACCGCACCACCGTCTTCGTCGGCAACCAACGCTTCACCCAGGGAGGTGTAGCCCGGCAGCTCGAAGCGTCCGACGCTGCAGGTCATGCTCGAGACGATCGGCAGGCGAGCCTGCGGTCCGAGTGTCGCGACGTCGGCGGTGGTCAACAGCCCCTCGGCGGCGAAGCGATCGAGACCGCCATGGCCGATGAAGTTCACCATCCACACGCCGTTCTCGATGGCCGTCTTGATCGTCGCCCTGATCGTGGCCTCCGCACCCGGCGTGAAGTACGCCTTGTCGAGCTTGTAGCCATCCAGGAGGGCTGCAACTTCTTCCGCATCGCCGTCGAAATCGCCAGCCTCGTCGTCATTGTCGGCAACCAGGAGGACGCGATCGACATTGGGTGCGCGCGTACTCTCGAAGCCAGCCATCTTGGAGATGAAGTCCATGAGCTCGACTTCCGAGACCGCCGGGATGCGGCCAACGATGACCTCTGGCACGCCGTCGTCACCGACGACATCGCCGAGGCCAGCGTCCGAGGCGAACAGACCCTGCGGAGTCGCCACCATCTCGGGCGGCGCCAGGTTGGTGTTGGCCTCCTGGACTCCCTTGAAGTCGAGGGTGCCCTTGCCAACGATGACCGCGTACACCGGCTTGGTCGACCAGCTGTTCCAGGCCTCGGCCAGGTACGCACCAACCGCCGAGCCCTTGCGCTGACCGTCGCCGTACTCATCCCAGACGTCGAGCAGGTCGACGACACTGGTGCTGAGTCCATCGAGCGCCCGGTAGTTGGCGAGCTCCTGTGCTCCGCTTGCCAGTTCAGGCGGTGCGAAGACCAGGTACTCGGCTTCTACCATCGTCGGCCTACGCGAAGCCGTCGGGGTGAGGTTTGTAACGGCTTCGGAACCGTAGAGGAAGTAGCTCGCACCAGCGGCGGCGTTCCAGGAGTAGGTGGTCGAACCCGCCTGCTCGTCGACCGCGCCGCCACTCAAGCGGACCGCCATCCTCGGGTCACTGACGTCGAGGGCCTGGACGGCCGCTGAGCTGAAGCCGCTCACCTCATGGTTGCCGCCACTCTCGGCGACCAGACTGAGCTGGTTGGACTCAGCTGCTGGGTTGCGCAGGTAGTCGACGGTGAACTTGTCGAGGTAGACGACACTCTGGGCGACACCCGGGTGCAGAACTCCGACCAGCTCGAGCGTGTTGCTCGCCTGGAGGAGACTGCCCTCGAACGTCAGCTGATGCGTGCGCGGACCGTCACCGTCCCAGTCGACCTGTCCGATCGACACGTCGTTGAGTAGAACCTCGAGACCATGGTCGGGGTTGTCGGCCGCCTTGGTCGCGGAGTAGACCTCGAGCGAGACCGTCGCCATGCCGGAACCGGCCGCGCCGTCGAGCTCGAAGCCAACTGTCTGCGTACCCGCAGTCGGGTTGCCGGCTACGATCGGCTTCCAGTACCAGAAATCCACGGTGTCGTCGCGCAGCGCTGCCGTAGCGTAGAAGACGTCGTCTTCGAAGACCGCACTGGCACCTACCGGGTTGCTCGAGGCACCTCCAGCCGGTACCGCACTGCTCGTCGGCGCTTTGGATCCTGCTGCCAGTTCGACGAAGTAGACGTCGTAGTTGGCGAAGTGTGAACTCGGTGCCGGAGCGTAGAAGCCCACTGCTGAGGCGACTCCGAAGCTGACATCCAGCGGCCACCAGGCGACGTCCTCACCGTTCGAAACGATGCGCAGGTCGCCTGTCGCGATGCCCGCCTGTACGGATTCCGACGTAGCGGCGGTCACCGCGGCGATGTCAGCAACGGAGACGCGGTAGACGCCTTCCGCTGTGACCTCGACCCGTGCCCGGTCGCCGACCGCACCGGCTCCGGCCGCCAGACCGGCACGCTGGCGGAGATTCCGGTCGAGACCGTCGACCCGCGCCTCGTGGACCGCGCTCGAGCGCACGCTGCGCTCGACCCGATCGACCGGCTCGGCTGCTACGTCCTCGGCGGTGGCCATGTAGGGACCATGCCACTGCTCGACGCCGCTCATCTCGATCTCGAGGACCCAGTACTCGTACTCGACCCCCGCCTCGGCGCCGGCATCAGGCAAGCGATAGGTGCTGCCCTGTCCTGCACCGACGACGGCCGGGATCATCCTGTCGTTGGCCTTCTCGAAGGCGTCGCCGTTCGAGCGGTAGAGCCAGTAGCCCACCGTCCCGACTTCGCTCGCCGTCTGAAACTCGACCTGCACACCCCGCGGTCCGCGCTTCGTCTCGAACTCGCTGACCAGGGCATCCGTCGAGGGACGGGAGTAGCCGAAGTCGTGGTTGGGTGAATTGGCACCGGAGATGCTCACCGGCTCGACGCTGGCCGTGGCCAACTGCGTCGTCTGGATGGCACCGTCGAGGAATGAGCCGGAGGTATCGACCACCACGATCCAGTCGGTGCCATTGGGCAGACCGGTGAACTGGTAGGAACCCAGGTTCGGCGTGGTTGCCTTCGAGGTCTGCGTACCGAACATCGGATCGGTGGGATCGAGAACCCCATCGCCGTCCAGGTCGCGGTAGAGCTCGACGGTGACGTTGCCGACACCAGATTCGGCTGGGGGCTCGCGGTTGCCGTCAGCGTCGCCGTCGAACCACACCGTGCCGCTCAAGCTGTACGACGTCACGGAAGCGGTGAAGCCGAAGTCCGCGGTGAGGACCGCCGGAGTACGCGACGAGGTGATGGTCACGGGGTAGGGACTCGCTTGGGAGTTGTTGTCCTGGCCCGTCGCGCCCGACGTCATACCGAACTGGTCGGTGACGTCCTCGGTGTCGTGCACGATCACGAAGTAGGTCCCGAATGGAACGTTCTTGAACAGGTAGCCGCCGTCGCGATCCGTCTTCTGCTGCTGCTGCAGACTGTCGATGCCCGCCTGGTAGGTCCCATTGGCGTTCTCGTCCTTCCAGAGACCGAGCCAGACGCGCTCGAGGCCCTGCTCGCCCACATCGTAGACGCCATCGCCATCGACGTCGTGCCAGACGAAGTTGCCGACCGTACCGAGACCCGGCGATGAGTAGCCGAAGTCCGCATCGGTGTACTCAGCGCCGGCCGCCAAGGCGATGAGGGCAGTCGGGTTAGAGGCGGTCGTCAGGTTGAGACCCGAGAGGATGCCAGAAAGGTCGGTGACTTCGACGCGGTAGTCGCCGGCAACCAAGCCTGTGAAGCCATAGATGCCGCCCCCACCAGTCGTCGTCGTGGCCACCAGATCGCCGTTCGAGTCGGTGAGGTTGACCGTCACGTTCTTGATTCCGGGCTCGCCAGCATCCTGCACACCGTCGCCATCGACGTCGTGCCAGACGCGATCACCGATCCCACCCGTTGCACCACCGGTGAAGCCGTAGTCGGCGAGCAGCACGTCGGCCGAAAGGTCGACGTAGAAGCCTTCGGCGGCCGAGGGCTGGTTGGTCGGCGTGGTTCCGATGCCGGCCGGAAGATCACTCGTATCAACCGTCGCGGTGTAGGTACCGGTCTGGGTAATGCCAGTCACCAGATAGAAGCCGTTTGCCTTGGTGGTGGCCGTCTGGCTGTAGCTACCCGGGCCGGTCACTGTCACGTCGACGCCCTTGATTCCGGCCTCACCCTTGTCCTGGAGACCGTTGGCGTTGTCGTCGTGCCAGATGAAGTCACCGAGTGCCACGCCGGTGGCCGGCGCATAGCCGAAGTCGGCGTTCATCAGGTTCTCACCCGACGGCAGGTTGACCAGGGCCTGCGCCGGGGTTCCGGTCGTAGCGCTGAAGCCACTCGGCAGGCTGCTTTCCACTGGATCGACCCAGTAGGAGCCGGCGAGCAGCGACCCAAAGGCGTAGAAGCCGTTCGAGTCGGTCGTCATCGTGCTGAGCAGGGTGTCGTCGCCACCCGGCTCGAAGCTGCCATCGCCATCGTCGACGTAGAGACGTACAGTTACGTCGGCGATGCCTTCTTCGGAGCCCTGCTCGGTACCGTCGCGGTTGGCGTCGAACCAGACCGTGTCGCCGATCGAGCCAACGACCGGGTTGTCACCGAAGCCGAGATCGAGGGAGTGCATGTTGACCCCGGCGCCACCGGTGTTGACCACCGCACCCACGAAGGTCGTCGCCGCACGCGTGCCGCAGCTGACGCTCGAGGCCTCGGAGTCGTGCAGGTCGGAGCCCTGCCCCGCCACGGTCGCCTGGTAGCCCGCCAGGGCGTTGCCACTGGTGAAGTTACTGTCCTTGACCCGAATGTAGTAGGTCGAGTTATAGGCGATCGATCCGCTCACCTGGCCGACGGACGCATCACCCATCGAATGCGGAGCGCGAGGATCGGTCGAACCGATGAAGTAGAACTCACCGGCGGCGTTGGTCGTCGCCGAGGCAACCACCGCGCAGCTACCGTCGAGCAGCTCGAGGTCGACCCCGCTGAGCGGTGCCTCCCCCGCATCCTGGATGCCGTCCTCATCAATGTCAGCCCAGACGCGGTTACCGATCTCGATCGATGGTGCGTCGCAGAGGATCTCGACATCACCGAGACCGTTGGTCTTGCCGTAGACGTCGCCGTGACCGGAGATCACGTCGTACTGGCGGGTCTTGGCACCGTCGGCGGTGAACCACGAGAAGCCGTTGAAGAACGCGTAGTGACCATCCTTGGTACTGGCAATGATCTCGGGGAATCCCGGGCGTGAGGCCAGGCCACCGAGGGCCGACTCGCCGCGAAACGCAGCACTGTCGTCGGCAAAGTAATACTCACCGCCGCCGATGCCCTGGGTGTTGTTGGCACCGAGAGTCGTCCGGCCACCGCAGCTGCCATTGTTCTCGATGGTCCAGGTCGCACCGACCTTGCAGGCACGCAAGATGTCGCCTGAGGCCGTGACGTCTTCGTGCTTGAAGTCACCCGAGCGTGAACGAATGCCGATCACCATGTCGCCCTGGTCGAATTCGATGTCGGCGACCATCGGTTCTGGCGACCTGCTCATGAAGCCCCAGGGAACGAACGCATTGCTGTTGAAGTCGCGATGCAGGTAGGTCAGCGGGACGTTCAGCACCTGGGTGAAGGTGTCGGTCGTTGGGTTGAAGGTGTAGACGTAGGCCTTGAGGTTGGCTGCAGTCGCTGTGCTCTCGGCACTGCAGACCACGCCGACGTAGACGTTGTCGTCGGTGGCGTCGGAGTGGTTGAAGCCGAGGCCCCATGGGCGAATGTCACCGTCGTTGACGCAGTCACCCTGGTCGAGCGGAATGGCGTGACGGAGAATCGCTGACGCTGCCGGTGCGGTACCGCCGGCGCCCAGCGGGAGCTCGACGAGCTCGCGATAGCTGTCAGCCACATTGATCGCCCACAGGGTCTGCTCATCTTTGCTGAGCTCGATGTCACCGAGCCCGACCTTGCCGATCTTGGGATCGAGCAGCGGCGGCGGGTCAGTGATCGTGCCGGAGTAGTCGGAGATCGAGTGCTCGCTCAACATGGCCGCTGCCAGGTCGATGAACAGCGTCACCGTCTCCGGGTCGGTGCTGTAGTCGATTGAGTAGATCGCACCGAGACCGTCCGGCGGCAACGAGGTCGTCGCGCTGGCGGTGGCACCGGCAAACAGCTGCTGGCTCGAACGATGGTAGGCAAGGCCGTAGAGCGAGCCCACCTGAGCGGCCGAGGCCGGGTAGTTGTGCGACGCACCCTGGAACCATGGCGGGTCCTGATCGCTGGCGTCCCAGGGGAAGTCGAGAACCGCAGCCAGGCTCTGGTCGCCCGTCGACTGGACGAAGCAGGTGCTGGCCGCCCGGGCACCGGGCTGGCAGTAGTCCTGTGGCCGGTTGATCGAGATGCTCACCCCGCAGGCTGGGCTGGTCACGAACTGGACTGTACTGCCGGTACCGCCAGCAACCGGGCCCGGGTTCGAGCCATTCGCCAGCGAGGTGAACTCGACCCGCACCGGGGTGCCGTTGGGAACCGACAGTTCGTAGGTACCGTTGGCGGTCGTGGTGGTTGTCGCAACCAGGTTGTTCTGGTTGTTGTAGGCCTTGACCGTCGTACCCGAGAAGAAGCCCTCGAGCGGATCGAGAAGACCGTTGCCGTTGTAGTCCTGGAACACCAGGCCCTTGATCTTGTTGGCGCTGGTTGTACACGTTGTGTAGACGCCGGCGTCGTACTCGGAATCCGACGCGAGGTCTTTGGCCGAGTTCGATGTCAGAGTGAACGTATCGGTCTTGCCAGTGGCATCGGCATCACTGTCCAGGGTGTCGTCGCCACCAGCATCCTTGGGACTGAAGGTGAAGCCCATGCCGCTCGGCAGGATGTACTTGAGGTACCAGTCGCCCGGCAGCAGATCACCTTCGAGGTAGGTGCCCAGAGCCGTGAGACTGGACGCCTTGGTGCTCTCCCTGAAGGTCCAGAAGTTGCCGATCTCCCAGCTGCCATCGAAACGCGTCACGGTCGTGTAGTAGGGCGAGGAGCCCGCTGGCCGCCACACTTCGACGGTGACACCGGGAATGCCTGGCTCGTTCGCATCCTGGATGCCGTCCTGATCGAGGTCGCGGAAAACGCGATCACCGAGGACCGGGCTGACGATCCAACCCATGTCGACGGCGCTGACTGTCGACTCGCCGTCGTGGGTGATGGTCGGACCGAAGACTGAACCGTAGCTGTGTCCGAACGTCGCGCTACCGATTCCGAAGTCGCTGTCGGCCAGGTCGTCGCCAACGTCCTTCAACGTGTGCCAGCGCATTCCGTTCTGACGAGAATTGACATCCCAATCGACATCTTCGAAAGTGGCGCTGTTCTTGAAGCTGATCGACGGCGTGTAGTCGCCGGCCGCACTGATGGGAATCTCGTAGCAGCCGGTTGTGAGGTTGATGGTGCCGCCGGAAGTGCTGAAGGGGAAGGCGGTGACATTGGCCTGGATCTGGGCACCCTTGTCGACAGCGAAGTCTTCCCCAGACTGACGAATACCGTCGTAGTTCTGGTCTTCCCAGAAGCAACCGCGAATCATCGGCGGTGTGTCGAGACCGAAGTCCGCGTTGGTGAACGCCTGGCCGTCGCCGAGCGTTACCGCTACGGGATCCGTGGTCGTCTTGGTGGTGCCGGTGGGCAGCAGACCGTCGACGACGTCGACCGTGTAGTTGCCCTGGAAGAGCCCGCTGAAGGTGTAGACGCCCGAAGCGTTGCTCATCGTACGCGGGCAATCGGTACCCGGTGTGCATACCCCGTTCTGAAGTTCGACAACGATGCCGCCAAGCACGATGTCACCAGCATTGTAGGTGCCACTTGCGTCCACGTCTTCGAAGATCAGGTCACCGATCGAACCCGGGCCGGTGGCCGGCAGGTCGTAACCGAAGTCGGCGTCGTTGTAGTCCTCATCGACTCCGAGGTTGACGATCAGCGGCTCGTTGCCGGTGGTCAGCGTCGAGCCGGCTGGCAACGTCGTCTCGTCGACGTCCACGCAGTAGGTACCCGTGAGGTATCCCTTGAAGTTGTAGAAGCCCGTCGAATCGGTCTGCTGGGTCTCGAGGATCGCACCCGCGCAGGTGGTATCGCGCAGACGGACCGTCACCAGAGCAACGCCCGGCTCCGAATCGTCGCTACCGTTGACGTTCAGATCGTCATAGATCCGGTCACCGATGTGGCCTTGCGGACCCTGGTAGCCGAAGTGGAAGAAGTTGTAGTTGGTCGACGAAGAAACACCGATGCCACCCAGGGGCTCGGCGGTGCCGGTGTAGGTGTAATTCGGCGGTAGTGTCGAATCGTCGACATCGATCCAGTAGGTATCGGCGATCAGCCCGTCGAGGGTGTACGTACCGTCGGCCGCCGTGACCGCGGTGCGCTTGATCGGCCCGGTGGCACTCCCGGAGCGCGCGTAGACCGTGACGCCCTCGAGGCGCCCAGTTTCACCAAAGGCACTGTTGTCACCGTTCTCGTCGTCCCAGAGGTAGCCACCGAGGGAACCGCCGCTGATCTGGTAGCCGATGTCGGCGAGATCGTAGTCCTGATGTCCCACGATGGTCACCAGTCGAGGTTCGGTCCCGCCGGTGTGGGTCGCACCACCCGGGAGGGAGGTCTCGTCAACGTCGACGCAGTAGGTCCCTGCGGCGAGGCCGGTGAAGTCGTAGGCGCCGGCGCCATTGGTGACCTTGGTCTGGACCGTGGCCCCGGCACAGCTGCCGCCCTTGAGCCAGACGGTGACACCTGAGACGCCACCCTCACTGTTGTCCAATCCGTTGCCGTCGGCGTCTTCCCAGATCTTGTCGCCGATGGTGGCGTCGTTCACCTGGTAGCCGACGTCGGCCAGGTTGTAGTCCTGCCCGGCGGAAAGTGAAAGCAACCGCGGTTCGGTCCCACCGGTGTGGGTCGCACCAGCTGGCAGCGACGACTCGAGCACGTCGACACAGTAGGTGCCGGCGGCGAGAGTGGTGAAGTCGTAGGCACCGGTCCCGTCGGTGACATCGGTCTTGATGACCGAGCCCGAGCAGCCGCCGGAACGCAGCTGGACCGTGACGCCAGAAAGACCGCCTTCGCCGGCGTCCTGGATACCGTCGCCATCGTCGTCGGCCCAGATCCGGTCGCCGATCGTGGCGTTGTCGATTCGGTAGCCGACGTCGGCTGTGTTGTAGTCCTGGCGAGCAGTCAGGGTGAGCAGCTTCGGCTCGGTTCCACCTGTGTGGGTGGCGCCAGTGGGCAGCGACGACTCGAGGACGTCGACGCAGTAGGTGCCGGCCTGCAGCCCGGTGAAGTCGTAGCTTCCGGTGGCGCCAGTGACCTTGGTCTGGACAACCGACCCGGCGCAGCTGCCCGAGCGTAGGTTGACGGTGACGCCAGAGAGGCCGGGCTCGGAGTCGTCCGTGCCGTTGCCGTTCGAGTCCTGCCAGATGCGGTCGCCGATGGTCGCATCATCGATGCGGTAGCCAACGTCGGCGCCGTTGTAGTCCTGGCCCGAGGTGATAGTGACCAGACGCGGCTCGGTACCGCCGGTCTTGACAGCCCCGGAGGGCAGAGACGCTTCGAGCACGTCGACACAGTAGGTGCCAGCGACGAGGTTGGTGAAGTCGTAGGTTCCGACCGCCGAGGTGACCTTGGTCACACTCACCGGGCCAGCACAGGTACCCGACCGCAGTTGCACACTCACACCGGAGATCCCAGGCTCAGAGTCGTCGGTACCGTTGCCGTTGGCGTCTTCCCAGATGCGGTCGCCGATCGAGGCCGTACCACCGCCGGTGCCGGTGATCACGATCTTCGCGCGGTTGTAGGTTCCAGAGTCGCCGGCTGACGCATCACAGATCTCGAGCGTCCAGGTGCCGTTCGAGGTTTCGCCATCGAAGGCGTCGAGGGCGTTGTTGGGTGCGCTCGCGCCGGTGTCGGGATGCGCCGTCCGCTCATTCTCGTAGTAGGGCGAAGCCACGTTGTCGTCGTCACCGTCGTCGAGCCCGTTCGCACTGTCGGAGTCGACCAACACGTCGTAGTTCTTGCGGTTGGCTCCGCTTCCCCAGATGAAGTTGGCGGTGGTCGCGTTGGGCGAGGTCAAGCGCATGCGCAGGTCGCCACGGTAGGTGTGGGTGACATTGACGCCGACATTGACATCGGTGATGGTCATCGACTCGCTGACCGAGAACGTGCGACTGAGCGACCCGGTCCAACAGGGCGTCGTGACGTTGTCGATCGTATTGCTCGTGGTGTCGGTGTTCTCGTAGGTCACGGTGCCACCGCCACCACCGCCGGAGATCTGGTAACCAAAGTCAGCGGAGTTGTAGTCCTGGCCCGAGGTCAGGTTTACAGTCAGGGGCTCCGTACCGCCAGTGAGAGTCGCACCCGCTGGAAGGGTCGTGTTGTCGACGTCGACACAGTAGGTACCGGGGGTCACATTGGTGAAGTCGAAGGCCCCCGTGCTGGTCGTGACCTTGGTCTGCACGGTTGAGCCAGCGCAGGTACCCGACTTCAGCCTTACCGTTACGCTGGCGATGCCCGCTTCGCTGTCATCGGTTCCGTTGCCGTTGGCATCGTTCCAAACGCGATCGCCGATGGTGCCGGGCGAAGGAGCGCCGCACGACTGACTCGAGAGACGAACACATACGTCGTCGAAGCTGAAGCCGTCGCCACCCGCCACGCTCGTATTGTCGTACTGCCCCCAGCGAATCTGGGTGGTCGAGCTGAAGTCCTCCGAGAAGCCACTCAAGACGGTCGAGAGATTGAGCCCAGTCTTCTGGTGCCAGGTGTTCGACGTTTGACCCTGCCAGCTGTTGACTGCACGCCAGGTGCCGGTGTTGTTGCCGCGCACCCAGACCGTGTCGTAGGTGGTGTGGGTCTCGTCGGCGTGGTCGACGAACCAATAGTCGAGAACGACCGTGTCACTGGCGACGGTGAACGAAGAAAGGTTGAGGGTCAGAATGGTGTAGTTGTCGGCGAGGCCGCTTGAACTATCCATCGTCAGAACACCAGTAGACGAATTGTGTCCGGTGGTGGCCCGGGTTCTGAGTCGACCTCCGTCTGCAACTCCGTCCTCGTAGGCGAAGTCGGTCGACCCAACCACCGCGCCATCGGCGGTGTAGGTCGCGTTGGTCGTGTTCTCGAAGTCTTCGGAGAACGGAAGCACAGCGCAACTCGTTGAGCTGAGGCTCAGCGCAAGATCGTCGAAGGCCACACCGTCGGAGGCCCGCGGGAAGTTGTCGTTCTGACCGAAGCGAATCTCAAAGGTCGAGCTGAAGCTCTGGCCCGCTCCCGTCAGGGCCAAGCTGACGTTCTGCCCGGTGATCTGCTGCCAGGACGTCGTCGCGGTCGCCGACCAATCGTAGAGTTGGACCCAGGAGCTGGAACTGCTACCGCGGACCCAGATGCGATCGCCGGTGTGCACCTCGTCGCCGGTCTCCGCGAACCAGAAGCTCAAATGGACGACATCGCAGGAGGCGTCATAGTTCGACATGTCGACCTGGACGATGCCGTAGTTCTGGGAGTAGTTGCCGTTCGACGAGTCGGACTCGTCAAACGACAACGACTTCGTCCCGGCATGGACGTATGGGGAGTCGGTCACCAACCGACCGTCGAGTGTCTTCTCGTAGCGCCAGGCGTGGTCGCTACCGGTCAAGCCCGGAATCGGTGATTGGTTCGCGGTGTAACCACCGGCACCCGATCCGGTCGCGCCTTCGAAGTCCTCGGTCCAGGGCAGACTGACCTGTGCCGCGGCCGGGGACGTGAGCGTGAAGATGAGCGCAACAAGGGCGATGCTTACGACAAGAGCTTTGGGCTTGAACATTTCATATCTCCGAGACCCTCCCGACGACTCGCGTCGGAGAACGGGCACTTCAGAACTTCCACGACCGGCAGTTGGTCGCTGGAATGAGAATCAGGGCGAGGCAAGAAAGAAGCTGACGAAACAAGAACGTGATCCTGGTTGAGAGAAAAGCGATGACGGCCCTGGGCGGATAGACAGTAGTTATGCGCATGATCCGATTTATCTGAGCCCGTCAAAACCGCACTCCACCTCGTCTTACACGAGTCTCGGGAGTTTTCGGCCAATTCATAGAATATCATCTGATCCAAGAAAATCAACCCTTGTCCTGTTTTGTCGACCTCTCGACGACCTACCGATCGGTGTCCGACGCCTCTGGCAAGTGACGACAAACCGCCTGTTTTGAGCGGTTTACGCCGATGGAGCCCTGGTCGAGACGGCAACTGGTCGACCGATCGATTTCTCATCCATCCCTGGGATGAATCGCCTTCCAGGCTTCAGGTGGATCGGGGCTCAGGATCGGTGGCGGTGCTCTGGGAGACGCGTCGTGCGACACGCACCGTCTCCATATGAACAGCGACGGTCTCCTCGACCGGCCGGGCGTAGCCACCAGCCATCACAGTGACCACCGGGACGCCTCGTTCCCGGAGGGCGCGGACGACCAGATCATCGCGGGCTGACAGACCAGCCGCACTCAACGCAAGTCGACCGAGGGTGTCGCACCACAGTGGGTCGGCACCGGCGAGATAGATCGCCAGATCGAACGGCTCACAGAGGATCGCCTCGAGGCTCGCTGCGAGAGCTGCCAGGTAGGGCTCGTCGCCCACCCCGTCAGCCAGCCCAACGTCTAAATCGGAACGTTGCTTGCGGAAGGGATAGTTCTTCTCGCCGTGGATCGAGAAGGTGAAAACGGTCGGATCTTCTTCGAAGATCTGTGCCGTCCCGTCGCCCTGGTGCACGTCGCAGTCGATCACCACCGCGCGCTCGATCAAACCCGTCGCCTGGAGGTCTCGGATGGCAACTGCCGCGTCATTCCACACGCAGAAGCCACCTCCGCGATCGGAGAAAGCATGATGCGTACCGCCCGCCAGATTGGCCACCACTCCATGAGTCAACGCATCGCGCGCCGCCACCAACGTCGCGCCAACCGAACGGCGACTGCGCTCGACGAGTTCGGGTGACCAAGGAAAGCCAATCGCGCGAGCTGCTTTCCGGTCAAGTCCGCCACTCTTGACGGCCTCGACATAGTCCCGCGTGTGAACGCGCAGTAGCTGCTCGTCGCTGGCGGCTGCGGGTACCAGAAGCTCGGAGGCGAGGCGTCTTGCGGCAACCCCGTCACGGACTGCGCGGTACTTCGCCATCGGGAACCGATGTCCCGGCGGAAGAGGCAGTTCGAAGGTGTCCGAGTAGTAGGCGCGCATCGCGCACCCACTTTAGCCAGACTCAGCCGGCGTGCCCCAGGCGACTGGTGATGGCCAGGCGACGCGCCTGGCCGACCGCGTTGCGCCCACCCTTCTTGGCTTCGTAGAGCGCTTCGTCGGCCAACTTGAGCATCGTGTCGGCGTCGCGGCCGTTCTCGGGGAAGGTCGCGATGCCGCCCGACATCGACACGATTCCAAGTGGCTGCTTCTCGCGATGGGGGAACGGATGCGCCGCAATGATGCTTCGCACCTTCTCGGCCACTACCCGAGCTCCCTCGGCGTCGGTCTCGGGCAAGACGAGCAGGAACTCCTCACCGCCGAAACGACCAAGGCGATCGTAGTCGCGGGTTGACGAGTCGACCAGCCGCGCCAGGTCACGCAGCAGATCGTCACCGGCCATGTGGCCGTTGGTGTCGTTGTAGTTCTTGAAGTTGTCGAGGTCGAAGAGGAGTACCGAGGAGCGGTGTCCCTTCTTACGGGCGCGATTGATCTCGCGCTCGAGGAAATCCCTGATCGAGGCTTTGTTGTCGACCTGTGTCAACTTGTCGAGCTGGGCTGAACGGCGGACCTCCTTGAACTGCGCGGCATTGTGGTACGTCAGGGCACCCATCTGAGCGATCAAGCCGAGCACCTCACGCGACGCCGAGGGCGTCCGCCGTGGGTTGCTCACGCACAAGACCCCATGGCACTCGTCGTTGAAGATCATCGGCGCCGCGATGCTCATGACGAAGCCGGGAAGAGACTGGCGCTTGCCAACGATCGAGGTGCGTGACGTCGCCTGAAGGAGATCTTCGCGTGTCATGACCCGCTTGGCACGCAGCAACAGACCGAGCTCGCCTTCGTGCGCCGGGAAGTCCATACCGACGATCTTCGAGGTTCCGGGGTGAACGGCGACGGCGCGCATGCGGCGCAGCCGGTCGCCCTCCTTGCGCAACAGAACGACAGCACCCGAAGGCTCGAAGGTCTTGACGATGACCGCCAACAGCACCTGCGGAATGTTTCGCGACGAAGACAGACTGTCGAGCTGCTTCGAGAGGGTCAGGAACTCCTGAATGAACTGAGTCTGAACCTGGAGATCATGATGAGCGGTTGCCAGCTGGCGCTTCGCCTTACCGAAGTTCTCCTCCGAGATCACCAACGAACGCCGCGCATGCGACCGTGACTGCACGACAGCGAACAGGCAGGTCGCCAGAACGACGGCCAAGGCAACCGCCGCGATCAACAGAATCCATTGGGTCATGAGGGCTCAGGGGTAGCAAGGCAGGGGTGCCCGCCGTTTCCGAGGTAGAACAACCTCGGGGAAAACTCCAAAAACTATTCTATATTGTATTTCGACCCTCACACAACCTTTCGCGCAGCCGCGACCAACGACGGCCCGAATCCCCGCCCTTGATGGCCTTTCCCAGCGCCCGGGCTTCGCCGACGATGACGACCAGCCGGCTTCCCCGCGTCACGCCGGTGTAGACCAGATTGGCCCTCAGCATCGGCCAGTGCTGCATGGCGAGCGTCATGACGATTGCTGGATACTCGGAACCCTGCGCCTTGTGAATGGTGGTCGCATAGGCGAGGACCAACTGATCGAGCTCGCCGAATCGGTAGACCGTCTCAGAACCGGTGCCGGGTCGCGCAGCGGCCTCCTGGAAGACGACGCCGAGCTCTTCGGTTTCGGGGTCGATCCGTTGGACCACTCCTAGATCACCGTTCCAGACCTCTTTGTCGTAGTCGTTTTCGATCTGCATGACCTTGTCGCCCACTCGATAGGTCCAACCAAAACGCTCAACTTCAGATTGCTCGCCGCGCTTTGGGTTGAGGGCCGCTTGCATCACCAGGTTGAGCGCCCTGGCACCGAGCGTTCCGCGCTGCATCGGGCAGAGGACCTGAACGTCACGTTTGGGATCGAGACCGAAACGATCCGGAATTCGGTTGCGCACCAGCTGCAGGATCTTTCGGTGCGCGTCGTCGGCATCGGTTGCCGGCACAAAGTAGAAGTCGGAGAGCTCGGCGCCTCGGTTGCTGACGTTCAGTTCGGGCATATGCCCCTGATTGATGCGATGCGCATTGACCACGATGCGGCTCGCTTCCGCCTGTCTGAAGATCTCGACCAGGCGCGCTACCGGCAGCGCTCCGGAGTCGATCACGTCGCGCAACACCTGGCCCGGACCGACCGACGGCAACTGGTCGACGTCACCCACCAGGAGGAGCGCACCATCGTCAGGCACCGCATCGACCAGGGCCGCCATCAAGTTGATGTCAACCATCGAGGTCTCATCGGCGACCAACAGACCGCAGTCGAGCGGAAGATCGGCACAGCGTTTGAACAGGCCGGTCCTGGGGTCGACCTCGAGCAATCGATGGATCGTCTTCGCCGGTAGACCGGTCGACTCCTGAAGGCGCTTTGCCGCACGGCCGGTCGGCGCACACAGAGCGACCTCGACACCCTTCGCAACAAGCACTTCGAGAATCGCGCGCACGAGAGTCGTCTTGCCGACACCGGGCCCACCGGTGATCACCAGCGCCTTCGACAAGAGCGACGCTTCGACGGCCCGCCGCTGACTGGCTGAGAGTTCGACGTCGAGCTTCTTCTCTACCCAACGTGTGGCGGCCTCCGCATCGATGTCCATCCACGGCGGCGCTCCCTGGCTCAGCTGCAACAACTTGCGCGCCGTTACAACCTCCGCCTCCCACAAACGGCGAGGAAAGATCGATGGGCGATCCTCGATCACATCTTCAATCAGAACGCCGCCATCGCCGAGTTCGAGGGTCAACGCCTGGCTCAGAATCTCGCCGTCGATCTCGAGGAGCTCGGTAGCGCGCACCAGCAACTCGTCCTTGGGCAGAGCACAGTGCCCCTGCCCCACCGACTCCCAGAGTGTGTAGGCCAGCCCGGCGCGTGCACGGATCATCGAGTCGCGCGGCACGCCGAGCCTTTCTGCCACCCCATCGGCAGTCACGAAACCGATCCCCCGAATGTCGCGCGCCAGACGGTAGGGATTCTCCTGGATCAGCGGCACCGCATCGGCGCCGTAGGTCTTGTAGATGCGCACCGCCCGCGATGTCCCGACACCGTGCGACTGAAGAAACACCATGATCTCGCGCACCGCTCGTTGCTCGGCCCAGCCCTCGAGGATGTTGCGGATGCGTTTGGGGCCAACCCCGGGAACGGTGTTCAAACGTTCCGGGTGGTGATCGATCACGTCAAAGACCTGATCGCCAAAGGCGGCCACCAGGCGCCTTGCCATCTCCGGGCCGATGCCGCGAATCAACCCCGAACCCAGGTAGCGCTCCATCCCCTTGGCCGTCGACGGTGGCGCCGTCACCAGATGCTTCGTTACGAACTGCACTCCATGCTCGACGGTGTTCTTCCACTCACCCGAAGCTTGAATGAACTCGCCCGCCGTCACGGCACCGGCCCGGCCAACGACTGTCACCAGCTCCCGTCTGCCGCGCACCTTGACGCGTAGAACAGCGAACCCGTTTTCGGGGTTGTGAAAGGTCACCCGCTCGACGGTGCCGGCAAGCGCCTCTCGTTCGTTAGAGGACACGATCAGGATCTTGTCAGGTTGCCCACGGCGGACGCCGCCCTTGCACATAGGATCGCAAGCCATGGACACGAAACCCCTCGACCGACTGCTGCCACGACCGCGAAGCGCTACTGCGGGTGGGAGCACCTGTGATCTTCCGCCAACGCTGACCTGGGCGGCCACTGGAGCTTCAGATTCCCGACTCGAGGCGCATCTCGAACGGGCGCTCGCAACCGTCGACCGTCGGCTCGAGCGCGCACCAGTCGAGGGAGATGGGCAGAGCGCTGGTGCAGACGTTCTTCTGGTCCAGGAGGGCGGCGGCGCCGCAGGAGTCCCGCAGAAGGGCATACCCCCACAGGGCTACTCGCTCCACGTCCGTGAGCGCGCTCGCAGCGACGACGTAAGACCGCGAATCGAGATCCGAGCAGCCGACGCCCGGGGCATCTACTACGGCATCAGGACTCTCGAGCAGTGGTTGACCCTGCACAGGGAATCGGTCGCTCGCGAGGCCCGGGTTGCCACTCTCGAGGTCCAGGACGCGCCAGACTTTTCCTATCGCGGGCTGATGCTCGACATCAGCCGCAACCGTGTTCCGACAATGGAAACACTGCGCGCGCTCGTTGCGTGGTTGGCCTCCCTCAAGTTCAACCAGCTGCAGCTGTACGTCGAACACACCTTCGCGTACGACGGGCACGAAGTCGTGTGGAAAGACGCCAGCCCCCTCACTGCCGAAGAGATGCGATGGCTCGACCAGTTCTGCTACGACCACTTCATCGAGTTGGTGCCCAACCAGAACAGTTTCGGTCACCTGCACCGATGGCTGATCCACGAACCCTATCGCCAGCTCGCCGAATGTCCCGACGGAATCGAGCACCCGTTCTCTCCTGATCGAGAGCCCTTCAGCCTCTGCCCTACCGACCCGCACGCTCTCGCCCTGCTCGAAGATCTCTACGGCCAGCTGTTGCCGAACTTCCGGTCGACGCTCTTCAACGTTGGTCTTGATGAAACCTTCGATCTCGGCCGCGGGCGCTCCGCCGACGAATGCCGCGAGAAGGGCCCCGGCCAGGTCTACCTCGAGTGGCTGCGCGCAGTCTGTGAACTGGTCGCGCGACACGATCGTCGAACGCTGTTCTGGGCCGACATGCTGCTCGAGAAGAACCTGCTCGGCAACGAGTTGTTCGCCGACCAGAAGGCACGACAGAAAGCCATCGAGCAGGTCCCACGCGATGCCATCGCCTTGATCTGGGGGTACGAAGCCGGACACGACTTCGCCGGTCAGACCCGAACCGTCGCCGACACCGGACTCGAACACTGGGTGTGCCCAGGAACCAGCTCCTGGAACTCTGCCACCGGTCGCACCGCCAACGCGCTGGCGAACATTCACAACGCGGCCATCGCAGGCCAAGCAAGCGGTGCCACCGGAATCCTGCTGACCGATTGGGGCGACTTCGGTCACCTCCAGCCGGAAGCCATCTCCTGGCCGGGCCTGCTCGCTGCCGCCGAATTCGGCTGGTGCCTCGAGGGGGCCCGGGCTCCCGAACCGGACACCTTCCTGGACGCCCTCCTCACCTGGGCGATTCCCTTCGCGGAACCCGAGCCGCCTGCCAACGCCGCCGATCTGGCACGCGCCATCCTCGAGCTCGGTGCGCTTTCCCGGCGAACCGGGGCGCGCGAATGGAACGGCTCGGCACTCTTTTATCTCTTCGTCTTTCCAGACACCACACTCGACCATCGTCGCTTCGAGGGTCTCGACACCGCTTCGCTGGCCGGAGCCCGCGCGGCGATCGCTCTGGTTCGCCAGAAGTTGGGCCAGGGAACCTACGTCGAGCGATCACTCGACTGGGCCGCACGCCTGGCAGACCTCGGCGCACGACTCGGCCTCGCACGCCTGGCCAACGCTCGCAAGGACCGCGAGCGCGCGCTCTCGGGAATCTCGGCGGGTGAACGAGGCGCTCTCCGGGAGAGTGCCCGCACCTTGCAGCGGGACCTTCCCGGTTTGTGGCGCGAACGTTCCCGGCCCGGCGGCCTGGATCTCTCGAGCGCCTGGTTCGATCGCTTCTGTCGCGCTCTCGACAGAGCGGCTGCTCCGGAGACCTAGAACCCGAGGAGCTCATGCGAGCCCGCGGGCTGCCAATCCGCGGTCGGTACTGGGGCAAACCATCTTCCACTTGTGCGAACGCAGTGTTCAGGGGGGCCTCTGTGCTAGTGTTTTCCTCTTGCCAGCGCTCAAGGCGCAACCCCTTCCCACCCGAGTTGTCCTAGACACCCGCGGAATCTGATCTTCTCCGCCAACCAACCGTCTGACCTCTGCCCAACCTATCCGGCCGACCGCCCCTCCCACCTCCATGGCGAACGTCAACCGACGCATGAAAGAGCGCCTCCTGCGCGAGGTGGTGCACGACAATGTCCAGACTCGAGAAGGCCGTCGGGGAACACCCCGGCGCATACGTACCCGGCTTCATCCGAGCCACTGGTTGGCTCTCGCACTGGCGATTCCCACTCTGGCGTTCGTTGGTGCCTGGCTGGCAGGGGGCGAGAGCGGACTCGGGGCCTTTGCGATGACTCTCGTACCCTCACGGCAAGCGCCGGTCGCGATACCCGACCGGGTGATCGACAAAGAGGCTCCCGACGCCAGAGAACGTGAGCTGTTTCCCCTCGACGTGCGACGGGTGATGATCGACCCCGGGCATGGCGGGCACGACCCTGGAACGCGGGCGCCCGGCGGACTCGAAGAGAAAGAAATCGTGCTCGATGTCGCCTTGCGGCTGCGCGAGCTGTTGGAGGAGCGCGGCTACGAAACCGTGATGACCCGCGAGACCGACGACTTCCTCGAGCTCGACGAGCGGGTCGCCGCCGCCAACGCGGCGTCCGCCGATGTCTTCGTTTCGATCCACGTCAACTGGCTCGAAACACGCAACGAACGGGGCATCGAGACCTACTATCTCGGTCCCACCGAAGATCCGGTCCTCGAGGCCCTGGCACGCTCAGAGAACCGCAACTCGGGCTACTCCCTGGCCGACTTTCGCCACTTACTGCAGGGGGTCTACGAGCAGGTTCGCGAAGACGAGTCGCGCGAGCTCGCCGAAACCGTCCAGACCTCGATGGTGCGCTCACTGCGCCAGACCAATCCCGAGATCAGAAACCGTGGCGTCAAGACCGCGCCGTTCGTGGTGCTGATTGGAACCGAGATGCCAGCGGTGCTCGCCGAGGTGTCTTGCCTCTCGAACGCGAAGGAAGCCGAGCTGCTGGCCAAGCCGCTCTACCGCCAGTACATCGCCGAGGCTCTCGCCAAGGGTCTCGACGGCTTTGCCGCCGAACGTGGCACACCACCGGTTCCCGAACCCGATCCGGCGGCTTCGTCCATCGAGCTTCCCACCGATCGAACTGTGTCATCGCTGGTGCCACAAGCGGCACCTTTGCCTGCCCTTCCCGCCTTGGACTCGTCTTCACAGGCAGCGTCTAAGACACCTTCCTGAACGTCTTCCAAAGCACCTTCCGAACCGTCTTCCAGAGCATCTTCCAGAGCATCTTCCAGAGCACTTTCAGAAAAACCACGCCAGGACCTGCCGTCGCCCTCACCGGCCGACGTCACAGCCCTCAGAAAGGGACACGAGAACAATGACCCAGAAACTTCAAGTCGGAATCGACCTGGGAACCTCCCGCAGCTCGATCTCCGCATCCAACGGCAAGAAGCACTACGTCGAGAGCTACGTTGGTTGGCCAGTCGACATGGTGGCGCGCAAGGTCCTCAAGAAGAAAGTCATGGTGGGCACCGAAGCACGCGAAAACCGGCCGATGCTCGACCTCCACCGGCCGCTCGAGAGAGGCCTCATCAAAGAGGGCTCCGAGAAGGAAGACGAAGCGGTGCGCGAGCTCCTCAGTCACCTGATCGGTCTGGTGCACGAGAACGGTAGCGATACCAGGATCAACGCCGTCGTCGGCGTGCCCGCCGAAGCGATGCGGGTCAACAAACAGAACCTGCGGCGCTCGATGCAGGGGCTGGTCAACGGCCTGATGATTGTCTCCGAACCTTTCGCCGTCGCCTACGGGCTCGAAGCGCTTCTTCATACCCTGGTCATCGACATCGGAGCCGGCACGACCGACTTCTGCGTCATGATGGGTCGCCTGCCGGGCGAGGACGATCAGCGCACGTTGACCGTCGCCGGTGACACCGTCGACGAGCAGCTTCTCCAGCTGGTGCGTGAGAAGCATCCCGATGCCCAGGTCACCATTCATATGGTGCGCGGCTGGAAGGAAGAACACTCTTTCGTCGGCAAGGCCAAGAACCCGATCAAGGTCGAGGTGCCCATCAACGGCAAACCCACCGAGATCGACATCACCGAAGAAATGCGCATCGCCTGCGAGAGTCTGGTCGATCCGATCAGCGAGACCCTGCTCGACCTGATCGCCAAGATCGAACCTGAGTTTCAAGAAAAGGTGCGACAGAACATCATCCTCACCGGTGGGACCGGGCTGATTGGTGGCCTGGCGATGGCCATTCAGGAAAACCTCGAGGACGTCGGTGGCGGGCGCGTTCGAGTGACCAAGGACCCGATCTACGTGGGTTCAGATGGCGGTCTTTCGATCGCCAGCGACGCCAAAGCCGCCGACTGGGAGAAGCTCAAATCCGAACCGGATGCTGGGTCCGAAAAGGCGAGCAACAAGTAGCGAACGAGGTCAATCGCAGTAGGGGCAACGGGAAGGCCAAAACAGGCGCCAGAACGGCGATCAGGTATTGACCAGTTGGTCGAATAGGCCCTCTAACGGGCCAATGTGCTAACGTTTTCGGTTGTCCGAACCCCCTCTCAAGATTCCAAGTACACCTGTCGCTCGCGCGCTTCGATTCGGCTTTCGGACCTCGGCCAATCCAAGCGACCGTCGTCAGACCGTTCCGGGAGAATTCTCCACATGTCAGTACGTATCTACGTCGGCAACCTTCCATTCGAAACCACGGAAGATGCCGTCCGCGAGCTGTTCGCAGGCTATGGTTCTGTTTCCTCCGTCCGCCTCATCAACGACCGTGAGACAGGCCGCCCGCGCGGCTTCGGTTTCGTCGAGATGGCAGATGGCGGTCCGGAGGCCATCCAGTCCCTCGATGGAAAGGACTTTGGGGGTCGCCCGCTGAGGGTGAACGAGGCGCGCCCGCGCACCTAGGTGGTGTGGAGCGTGACCTCCGGTCGCACTCCCGCTGAACCCGAGCCCGGCCTCTGGCCGGGCTTTTTGGTTGTGGCAATGGAAAAAGAAGCGGAGACGATTCATGAAAATCGATAGTGGCCTCGGCACCCAGGGCCTCGAACGGGCTGCACAGGCCGCAGAGGACCTCGAAGCGCTCGGATACGACGGGCTGATCTCGATCGAGACCTCGCACAACCCCTTTTTCCCACTCGTTCTGGCGGCCGGTGCGACCCGCCGCATCGAGCTCATGACCGGCATCGCCGTTGCCTTCGCCCGCTCGCCGATGACGCTGGCAGCCGAGGCTCACGACCTGCAGTCCTATTCAGGGGGGCGTCTGGTGCTCGGGCTCGGCTCGCAGATCAAACCGCATATCACCAAGCGCTTCAGCATGCCGTGGTCGAAGCCGGCGGCGCGCATGCGGGAGTACATTCTCGCCATGCGGGCAATCTGGGATTGCTGGTACGAAGGAAAGCCGCTCGACTTTCGCGGCGACTTCTACACCCACACCCTGATGACACCGATGTTCACTCCCACCGACATCGAACACCGGGCCCCGAAGGTCGTCCTCGCCGCCGTCGGCCCCCTGATGACGCGGGTTGCGGGTGAGGTCGCCGACGGTGTGCTGTGCCATGCCTTTACCACTCGTCGCTACCTCGAAGGGGTGACGATGCCGGCAATCGAAGAGGGTCTCCGAAGAGGCGGCCGCCAGCGCGATGACTTCCAGGTCGTCTACCCGGGATTCGTCGTCACCGGCGCCACTGAGGAGAGTATGGCCGAGCAGAAGATCGCAGTCTGCAAGCAGATCGCCTTTTACGGCTCGACACCCGCGTACCGCCCGGTCCTCGAGATGCATGGCTGGGGAGAACTGCAAGATGAACTGAACGCGCTCTCGAAGCGCGGCCAATGGGACGCGATGGGAGACCTGGTCACCGACGACATCCTGGCCGAGTTCGCAGTCGTCGCCGAACCCCGAGACGTGATCACCAAGATGGGTGAGCGCTACGGCGGTTTGATCGATCGCACCTCGGCGAGCTTCCCGTGGGCCACTGCGCACGAGCAGCAGCAGATGATCGCGCGCCTCAAACAGCTCGGTAGGACCTAGCGTCCAGGAAACCGGCCAGAGTCTCAGCGGAGTGGAGCGGTACGATGGCGCCCGCGCACCAAAAAGGAACCCCCATGCCGCGATCTAGATCGGAAGCCATCGCCCAGCTCACCGCGCCTGGAGCAGACTTCGAGCTCGAAACCGTCGAGCTCTACGGGCGCCCGTGCCGGGCTTTCGTGAACGCTCCGCCAACACTTCGCGACCTCTACGCCGACGCGCGAAGCGACGAGACCTTCATCGTCTACGAAGACGAGCGCTACAGCTTCGACGAAGCCCATCGAGAAGCCGCACGCATCGCGCGCCTTCTCGTCGACAGTTACGGCATCGAGAAAGGCGATCGGGTCGCAATCTCGCTGCGCAACTATCCCGAATGGATCACCAGTTTCATGGCCGTGACCTCGATCGGAGCGATCGCTGTGGCGATGAACGCTCTCTGGCAGTCCGACGAGATGGAATACGGGCTCAAAGACAGCGGCGCAAAGGTGCTTTTCGCCGACCAGGAGCGCTTGGACCGACTGGCCGGTTGCAGCGCAGACCTCGAGGTCGAAGTGATTGCCGTTCGGCCGCGGGGCGATCTCCCACCTCCTGGTGCGCGCGAACTGCGCAGCCTGCTGGCCGGAATCGACGCGTCAGCCGCCATGCCCGACCGAGAGCTCCACCCGAACGAAGACGCCTTGATGCTCTACACCTCAGGTTCGACCGGTCGCCCCAAGGGCGCGGTGAGCTGCCATCGCAACGTCATCAGCGCGCTCCTTTCCTGGGAGCTCGACACTCAGGCCGCGCTGCTGGTCGCCGACGAAGAGGCACCCGAGCTCGAACACCAGATTTCCACTCTCCTGGCGGTGCCGCTGTTCCACGCCACGGGGTCGCACGCCGTGTTTCTCAACTCCTTCAGGTCGGGGCGCAAGATCGTCTCGATGTACAAGTGGGACCCCGCATTGGCCGCCGAACTGATCGAGCGCGAACACATCACCTCGTTTATTGCACCGGCCGCCATGACCGGTGACCTCGTCCTGACGGCGCGCCAGACCAGGTGCGACCTGAGCTCGCTTCTCCAGGTCGGCGGCGGTGGCGCGCCGCGAGCGCCCGAGCAGGTCAAGAACATCGAGCAGGCGTTCGACAACGCCCTTCCCGGTACCGGTTGGGGCATGACCGAAACCAATGCCATCGGCACCGGCATCGGTGGCCAGGACTATCTCGACCGCCCCGAGAGCTCCGGGCGTTGTTCGGCGGTGCTCGACCTGCGCGTCGTCGACGAAGACGGCCAGGAGTTGCCGGCGGGTGAGCGCGGCGAGCTCCAGGTGCGCGGCACCTCGGTCATTCGTGGCTACTGGAACCGTCCCGACGCCAATGAGGCGGCATTCGCTCCAGGGGGCTGGCTACGCACGGGAGACGTTGCCTATCTCGACTCTCGAGGCTTCGTGTTCATCGTCGACCGCATCAAAGACCTGGTCATCCGCGGCGGGGAGAACATCGGCTGCGGTGAGGTGGAAGCGGCTCTCCTCGAGCACGACCTGGTCCTCGAAGCCTCGGTTTACGCGGTTCCCGACGAGCGCCTCGGCGAGGAGGTCGGCGCAACGCTCTACTGTCGCCCGGGCGCCAGCCCCGAGACGTTGCGCGAGTTCCTGGCCAAGAGCCTCGCCAGTTTCAAGATCCCGCGTCACATCACGATCCGCGACGAACCGTTGCCCCGCACCGCCTCGGGCAAGATCTTCAAGCGCGGCCTGCGTGCCGAGGCAGCGGAGCGACTCCAGTAGCACGAGCTAGAGCGCGCTCCGTACCCAGATGGGCGACGACCAGGCGCGCTCCTTGATCGTCGTCGGAAGATCGAGGCGCGGGGCGGTCCCGGCGCGCACCGCATCCCAGGTCGACCAGCGGCAGGTCGGGTTCTCGAGCACCCGCAGGTAGTAGGTCGCACGTTGACCTTGTACCCAGCTCTCGTCGCCCCAGACCACCCGCAGCTCGTCGGCGCCCGCGCCACTGATGGCGCAGGTCGAGGTATCGACCATCGCACCGTTGTCGGGACAACGGTGGGTTGAAGGATCGGGCGCGGCTCCGCCCGAACATGCGATATCGATGACCGCTTCCTGGGTGCGGCCGTCTTCGACCCACACCTTGATCATCTGCAACCGATCGAGGTCGGTTCCCGCCGGGTCTTTGATCGCCCAGGCCAGAAAGCTCGGCGCTTCTCCATCGGCCACCACCAGGTCACCGCCCATGGCGACACCCTGGGCGTAGGCCACATCGATTGCATCAGCGCGACCGGCGAGGTCGCGCGCAAGGTCGACGCCACCAAACAGCCTGATGCGGAGGCGCGGCCCACTGGTGCCAAACGTCTCCTTGCGGCGCAGGGCCTGGTAGATCGAGGCGCGCGTGTTCTCCTCGGCCCAGACCCCGGCCAAGCCTGAGGCACCCCAGAAGCGATAGTAGGTCTCGGAGTAGAAGTCGGCACCGTCAGGACCCTTGATCGGTACGGAACCCCGCAGAACGCCGGTTGAGTCCAAGGTCCCGACCTTGCTCCAGAACCGATCTTCCTCAACCGAACCGGCGCTGTTGTGACCATCGGTCGCTGCAACGACGCCAAAGCGGTAGGGGTTCCAACCCTGGGTTTCTTCGAGCGACAGGCCATTGCCCCACGCCTCGCGAACGTAGCTGCCCTGCGGCCGGCTCTTCTCCCAGCGCGCGATCTTGTAGGGAAAGATCTCGAAACTCGCCCACTCGTCGTTCGGCGACAGGAAGGGGTGGGTCTCGGATGTTCCTTTGACCTGAGAGATCTCGACCAGCGGTTCATTGCGCATGCGCTGCTCGGCGTAGTCGGCGTCGAGGGGCTCGCCCTCGAAGGTGTCGAGGGCAAACATCAGACCGTTCGAGGCGTTGGAGTTGTGCGGAATGGCGAGCAGCTCGTAGCCGGCTTGCCGCTGGGTGTCCATCCAGTCCCAGAGATCTTCGGGGTTGAGCGAGTCGTTTCGGCTGAAGGGGATCGCCGGCGAGGCCTGGTCTTCAAAGACCACGTTGCGGTGCAGGTTGCCGCCGAAGCTCGAGGTGTACTCGAAGGCCGAAAAGGTCGTGAACACACCCGGATTGTTGTACTTCTCCGCCGCCGCGATCACCTTCTCCCAAGTCGATCGCAAGACCTCACGATCGAGATTCTCGGCCAGGTACTGGCCACCGCCGTAGAACACGGCCCGCTTCTCCGTCACCGTCTCGGCTGTTGTCATCTCGGCCGCCCGCTCGAGCGACGCCAACCGATGGCCTGGAGTCGACATCGCCTCCATCATCCCGAGGAAGTTGGCGTGATCGGTCACCGCATAGAAGTCGAGTGGTCGATCCATCTGGATCCTGAAACCCGAGGCATGATCGATCGCCTCTCCGAGCGCAAACCGGTAGGCGTCTTCTGGAGACTCGCGGGTACCAAAGATGAAGGCATCGAAGGAGTAGCGCGTGTGGACGTGCAGGTCACCAAAGAGCGCTCGCCTCGAGCTTGCGGTTTCGGCGGCCGGAAGCGAGGACAAAGGAGCGCTGGCGGCGGACGATGCCGGCACCGAGTCTTCGGTTTCAGGAGCGCCGCAGCCACCAAGCGAAACAACGAGCAGGGCGACTGCGATCGAACAAGCGTTGTTGGGAAACATCGCTCCAGTGTACGGCACCCGCAGGGACCCCAACCTTCAGTCGGCGTAACCCTCGCGCACCCGGTCCCAGGCGTCGGACTGGTCGCGGCACCACGCCGCCAGCACTGCCAGGTCCCAACCCACGCAGAAGTGCCTGACGCCGAGATCGAGAAAGGGCCTGGTCTCTTCGACCGTCGCCACCTCGACGCGCGGATGAACTAGGGCCTTGGCGATCACCTCGCGCTCGACGGCCGACACGGCAGGCGTGCGCGCCGCTTCGGGCTTGCCGATCGAGATCGAGTAGTCCACCGGCCCGAACTGCACCATCTCGACACCGCCGACTTCGAGAATCTCGTCGAGGTTCGAAACGGCGGCACTCTTCTCGATCATCAAAGCGACAACAACCTCATTCATCGCCTCGACCCACGAGACCGCATTGCCATACGTACCGTAGCCAACGTTGCGGCGCGAACCGTAGCCGTGCCGGCCGCCCGCCTCTGGAGTCTCGGGCCGTACCAGGGCCACACACTCGCGCGCATCGTCTGCCGTGCGAACGTCGGTGAACAAGACGTTCTGAATCCCGGCATCGACCGCCCGCGTGGCAATGAAGCCGCGCGTCTGCTCCTCGACTTTCATCATGCCGGCGAGGTCGGGGAAGAGCTCGATCGCCCGTCCGATGTTGTCGAGTGTTTCGAGGCTGAACGACGAGTACTCGCCAACGTACTCGACGTAGTCGAAACGTCCACTGCGACCGATGACCTCGACCATTCCCGGCCAGGGCGTGAGGATGTGCGTGCCGAGGGTTGGCGCGCCACGGTCGAGCCGCTCGCGAAGAGGATTGCGACGCATCGAGACAGACTCCTTGTTGAGAATCGGAACCGGCGGCACTGTACATTGAAACATCGAAGACCCGGCTCGCGAGCTCAATCCACCAACTCAGAGTGTGTTCGAGGGGACTCCATGCAAGACCTGCAAGATCTCGACATCCGTATCCGAAGACTCGAGCGGCGGCTTGCCGCCTGGCAAAGAGCCGCCGCGCTCGGCCTTGCCATCGTTTCGCTGGTTCTGATCGCCAGCTGCGCCAACCATGAGCCCAACCCGGGCCAGGGCATTGAGACCCTGCGGGTCGGCAAGTTGGAACTCGTCGACGGTGACCGGGTGCTCGCCGAACTAGCGGTCGAAGAGGGAAGTCCGCAGCTCAGGCTCTACGATCAGGACGGCGTCGTGCGCGCCCGCCTCTGGCACGATCAGGACCAAACCGCCCTCTTCCTCAGTGACGCCGAGGGCCACACCCGGGTGGGTGTCGCTCAGTTCGCGCACGGCGGCGGCGGCGTCGCCCTGCATGGGGAGGAATCGAGAGGCGCCGCGGTGCTCTACCTGAAAGATGAGAGTGGCAGCCTGAGCTTCATCGATGAGGAAGGGAAGGTCACCAAGCGCGTCGCGCCCTGACCGCGATCGGAGGCGAGGTGTGGTTTGCCGAAGGTAGGCCTCGCACTCTCCACGGGTTGCTCCTTGGTCGTGTTGCACTACGGTCGGAGGAATCACTCCCAGCCGTTCGGCGATCAGATCCACGCGTTTCCCCGCAGCGAGCGGGCAACGAACGAAAGGACGATCTCATGATGGACTTCCTACAGACCGTCGAGTCGAGCGGTTTCTCCATGTTCGTGAAGGAGTCCTCGACGGCATACGTCGCCGTTCTCGCCTTTCACACCATTGGACTGGCGTTCCTGGTCGGCATTAGCGTCGGAACCTCGCTCCGCATCCTGGGAGCTGCCAAACAGGTTCCTCTGGCACCCCTGGCAGACTTCTTCCCGCTCATGTATGCCGGGTTCTGGATCAACCTGTTCACCGGTGGCGTTCTTCTCTTGCTCTACCCGACGAAGTACGTCGTCGACCCGATCATCTACATCAAGCTCGGAGCAGTCGTCCTGGCGATGCTCGCGTTGCGCAACCTACGCGCCCACGTCTTTGGTGACGGACCCGGAATGAGCACTCTCGAGGGCGCCCGCAGAGCGAAGATGTTGGCGATCGCGATGACCCTGTTCTGGCTCATCGCAACGGTTGCCGGCCGCATCACCGCGTACGACGTGTCGACCAAGATCCAGACCACGATCGCGGTCGTCATCACCCTGGCGGCGATGCTCGGAGTCGGCTTGCTCCTCGGGCGCAGTCTGGGCTGGATCGAGCCATCAGAAGAGGGCGCAGGCTAGCCAGGATCGGTTGCGGTCAACACATCATCGAAAGCAGGTTCCATGGACTTTCTCCCCGAAACGTTTCTCCAGATCCCGTTCGTCGAGTACCTGATCGGCAAGTACCGTTGGTTCTGGTCCTTGAACGAGGTGCTGCACTTCGTAGGGCTCATCCTGTTGGTGGGAATCGTCACCATGTTCGATCTCCGGCTCCTCGGGGTTGCCAAACGCCTGGCGATCGCACCGCTTCAAAAGCTTCTCCCCTGGGCGGTGTTCGGCTTCGTCCTCTGTACCCTGAGCGGCCTGATCTTCGTGACCGGCATCTGGGCCAATGTGGCCGTTCATCCGATCGAAGCGGTTCAGATCGACCTCTATCTGCAGCTGAAGCTGCTCTTCATCGCGCTTGCTGGAATCAACATCCTGGTGTTTTACAAGGGCGGAGTCTCGAAGGCCGTCGAAGCCGTCGGCCCGGGCGAAGACGCCCCGCCGATGGCCAAGTTCATTGCCGCCTCATCGTTGTTCCTGTGGGTAGGAATCGTGTACTGGGGACGCCTGATTCCCTGGGGCTTGTAAGGCGCCCGCCAGTGCCCCCCTTCACTCCATAGAAAGGAGACCTGAATGTCGAAAGCCTGGCGCAGCGTCGTGATCGTATTGGGCGCTTCCTTCTTCTTCTGCCTTCTGATCACCTACCTGACAATGTACTCCTAGGAGCCCGTGGTGCACGGTCCTGCGAGGCTGAGCTAGGTGCCGATGTCCTCGCTGGTCTCGACCGCTTCCGGCGGGCGGCGGGCGGACACGTAGGCGATCCAACTGCCTTCGTTGTCGAATTCGTCGACCGGCTGGAAATCGCCGTCGCCCTCCTCGTCCTCTTCGTCCCAGCCTTCCGTATAGACCACCGGGGCTTCGAAACCGACCTCGGTGAGGATCTCCCGCAACTCGGGCAACGTCCAGTAGCGCCAGTCGTAGCGGAAGGCGTGGCGCAGCTTCTTCTTCACGCCCGCGCCGGCGTTCCTCTTGACGCGCAGGTGAATCGAACACTGCAGGCTGTGATCGACCGGGTTGAACGAGACCTGTTCCCAGGTGTACGTCAGAGCGGGCACGCGGCGCCCGTCGGGGTCGACCTTCTCGTCACGATCGGTGTCCTCCTCCAGACTCTGGAGCGACTCGGTGCCACCAAAGGTGTCGAGAAAGAACATGCCGCCCGGCACCAGGTTGTCGAACGCTGCCTGAAAGTAGTCCCGCAAGCCGGCGCGGCCATGAAAGACGAAGAACGAGAAGTTGAAGGCACACACCACTTCGACCGGCTGGGTTGCAGGCTCGCGCACGTCGCCAAGGACGAGCTCGACCCGGTCGGCCGACGGGCCCAGCGGCGCGACCCGATGTTCGCGGCCCCAGGCGAGAGTTTCTTCATGCAGGTCGACACCCCAGGCTCGGTTGGTCGGCCGTCGGCCGACGAACTCCGCACAGAGAGACGCGCTCCCACAGAAGTCTTCGCGAAGGAGCTCGGGCGGCCGTCCCCATGCGGCGGTGAAGGTCTCGTCGAGAAAGTCGACATCGGCGTCGACGTTCTGCACTGCTGACTCATAGAGCGCGTGTAGATCGACGGTGTAGGGGCCTTTGGGTTCTGTCACGGTCGACTCCTGGCGGAGGGCGGCAGCGGCCGCCGGTCGTTCAAGGCGTGAGGCAATGGTCCGAGAAGCGGCCGCATCCTACCGTCCCTTCTCGTGCTCGGAAAGAAACGCAGGGGTCTTCCTGCCGAAGGCCCCCTAAGCGCCTCGCGCTATACTGCTTTCGATCCCCAAACAAGGTAAGACCTACGGACACGTTTTGACGCACGAGCACTCGAAAACTACTCCAAACGAGCCTTGCGCTCGAGAAGGCACATCATGAAGAACTCCCCCCTGCGCCATGCATCGCTCGCCGCGCTGCTCCTCTCCCTGGCAGTCTTCACCATAGCTGCCGGTGCGCCTCCGGCGAACAACGCCGCTGACGTTGCCGAAGTCACCTACGCGGGCACGGTCGTCGACGCCGAAGGAGCTGCCGTCCGCGGCGCCACGGTCTCGATCTTTGCCAACGAACGCAACCGCAGCGTGAGCGTCTATTCCGACGAGACGGGTGCCTTCGAGCTGCCGCCGCTGCCAGGTGGTTCGGGCTACGAGCTCCGCGCCCGTCTGGTTGGCTATGAAGACGCCTGGGCAGACGCCTCGCCTGACGGCGGCAAGACCACGTTCACGATGAAGCCCGCGACTGGCTGGGATCTGCAACTGCAACGTCGCGCCCACGAGCTCATCTCGTTCCTCGAGTTTCCAAACGAAGCCGATCGTTTGAACTTCAAGATGATGTGCACCTACTGCCATCAGGTCGGAACCCTCGGTTTCCGCTCGCCGGAAGAGCCGGTCGATTGGGAAGTCATGCTGACCCGCATGGACGGTTTCCAGGGGCTCTACAAGCACACCCAGGAAAACCTGGTCGACCTCGTCGTGGGTTCCTTCGGCCGTGACGCCGAGAAGAACTGGCCCGAGTTCGTCCCGCCCGAAGCACCCAAGGGCGACGCTCTGAACGCCGTCGTGCGCGAGTGGACGATGGGCCTGCTCAACGACGCCGTCATTCACGATCTCGAACTCGGTAACGATGGCCTCATCTACACCGTTGACATGACGGCAGACGCAATCCAGACGCTCGATCCGCGAACCCATGAGCGCCAGGTCTACAGCATCCCCGGGGGCAAGGTCTACGGCTCGGAAGACCCACCGATCAAGGGCCCACACTCGATCGAAATGGCGGCCGACGGCAACATGTGGTTGACGCTCGCGCTGTCAGGCGAGATGGCGGAGTTCGACACCAAGTCCAAGGAATGGAAGATCGGCTCGGGTCATGTGGCGCCGCGGCCGAGAGCGGGCTACCCGCACACCCTGCGCTTCGCCGCCAACGGCCAGCTGTGGTGGACGGACGCGGCGCTCGGCGTCTTCGAACTCGATCCCAAGAGCTGGGATGGCGAGCGTTGGGACGTCACCTACTACAAACTGCCGTCGGCCGACCAGGTCCGAGGCGGCGGAGCGCGCGGCGAGTCGCGTGGGGTGACCCCCTACGGCATCGACGTGGCGCCGAATGGTCACATCTTCTACTCCAAGCTCAACGGGCAGCGTGTCGGCCGCATCATTCCTGACCTCGCCGACGACGATCCCGAGAAGATCGTCGAGTGGAAGCCACCGGTCCACGGTCCGCGCCGTCTGCACGTCGCGCCGAACGGCATCGTGTGGGTTCCCGGTTGGGCGAGTGGCGATCTGGCGTCGTTCGACCCCAACACCGAGGAGTGGGCGGTCTTCGATCTACCGCACGGCCCCGACTCACTCCCCTACGCGCTCAACATCAATCCGGTCTCGGGCGACGTCTGGATCACCGGCACTGGGACCGACTCGATGTTGCGGTTCGATGTCGAGAAGGAAACGTTCGTCGAGTACCGCATGCCGACCCGGGTGACCTATACGCGTGAAATCGAGTTCGACGCCGAAGGCAACGCTTGGACGGTCAACTCGAACGCCCCCGTTCGGCACGTCGAGAACGGCATGGGGTCGATCATTCAGATCAGCCTCCGCTGATCCAACCGGCTTCGCCCGCTGCGATCGGCGAACGAGAAAGGCCCGAGCTTCGGCTCGGGCCTTTTCTCATGGCTCACTGTTGGCGCTCTCGCGCACTCGCTATCATTGCCATCTCGATTCCCCATTAGAGAACCCCCGAAGAACTGACTGAAGGCTTGATGAGATGAAACTCTCTCCGGCGACACCCGTCGTCCTCGCCGCGCTCCTCTCCTCGATCGGCAGCGTTTCTCCTATGGCGGCAAACCCCAGTGCTGCTAGCCAGGAGAGCGAAGAAGGAGACGCGCTTGCTGACGCACGCGCCGAGCTGGGCGATCTCTTGTTCCGTGAGCAACTGTTTACCAACCCGGCCTCCGACTTCCAGGCCAGCTGCGCGAGCTGTCACCAGACCGCCGGCACCCAGGCGGGAAGAGCAAAGCGGGTGTGGGCCGACTACACGAGCTTCAGCATGACCGCGCAGACCGAAACCACCGCCCGCAACACGCCGACCATCAACGGTCCCTGGACGGAAGGCACCCCGCTTGGCTGGGCCGGTGGCTGGACCTCGATGGAGGAACTGGTGCGCGAGAAGCTGCTCGGTCCGATCAACGGCTGGAAGCCAGAAGATCTAGAGCGCGCGAAGTCGTCGATTCACTTCACCCTGGTCGAAGAGGGAAGCGGCGGCGGAGCTGGGCCAGACTACGTCGAACGTTTCAAGACGGCTTGGAACATCGACATCAGCAAGCTCAGCATCCCCGACACCATCGACAGCGCGGTGCGTGCACTCGCCGCCTACACCAGAGAGATCGAGTCGACCACTTCACGCTGGGACGCGTTTGCCACCCAGAACCGCCTACGCCCGGCGCCCAACCCAGGCGAAACACCGGACAACTACGCGTTCGCACTCGAAAGCAGAATCGGCAACCAGGAGGGCCGCCGGCTGATCCGACGTCCCGAAGGGATGAGCCAGGAAGCCTATGAAGGCTTCAAGACCTTCTTCCGCGTCTACGGAGAGGAGGACCAGCCGATCGGCAACTGCGTCGCCTGTCATGTCCCGCCCCGTTTTACCGACGACAGTTTCCATGTCATCGGCACCGCGGCCCTTCAGTACGAGCGCGTTCACGGCGAAGGTTCGTGGGCTGAGTACGACGTTCCAGCCACTCCGAGTAGTGCAACGGCCCTACCCGCGACTGCGGGAGAACCGTCGCGAGCTGACCTCGGCTACTGGAACCATGCACCAGAGGCTGAGCGTGACCAGTGGCTCGGCGCCTTCAAGACACCACCGCTGCGCAATTTGAGTGGTACCGACCCCTACTTCCACGACGGCAGTCTGGAGTCGCTCGAAGAGGTAGTGAGAACCAAGATCGCCATGGCAGAGTTCGCCCGGTCTGAGGACGAGAGCGCTCAGGGCCTCGACCCTGAACTCCGCAAGATCAATCTCAGCGACGAAGACATCGCACCGCTGGTGGCGTTCCTGCGCACGCTCGACGATGTTGGCAAAGACAACTTTCGCCACTACCTGATCCACTTCGAAGACAACTGACTTCGGTGTCGAGGGCGCCGCTTTGACTCTTAGTCGGCCGCTTCGCTTCATCGTCGTCGCGGCTCTTGCGGCCGTGCTCTGGGGCTGCGCGACGGCCACGCCTCTCCGGGTTGGCACGAGCGGTGACTATCCGCCCTTCTCGGTCAGCGTTCCTACCGAGCGCCACGAGGAGCGTGGGCAGGCGGCCCCAACCAGGACCGGCATCGAGATCGAGCTCGCGGAACGGGTCGCCGAGGAACTCGGCTTTCGCATCGTATGGGTGCCCTTTCGCTGGCCTGAACTCAGTGCCGACGTCGCTGCCAGCCGATTCGATGTCGCCATGAGCGGCGTGACCTGGCGACCGGAGCGCGCGGCCCGTGGCCAGATGACGAGAGCCTGGGCAGTGGGTGGACCGTGCACCGTCGGCAACCCGGAGCGCGGCTCGCCGGAGCGCCCCTCCCGCATCGCCGTCAACCGAGGTGGCGTTCTCGAACACTTCGCGCGCACCCGGTTTCCCGAAGCGCCGGGCTCGGGCTGGCGGGTCATAGCGGTCGACGACAACCGCAGTCTGCCGCGGCTTCTCGCGACCGGCGAAGTCGACGCCTTCGTCACCGACAGTTTCGAGATCGAGAGCTTTCGCTCCGAGGAGATGCCCTTTGCCTGCGAGCCGCGAACCGACCGCAAGGTCTGGTGGACGACGCCGGGAGCGCCCGACGGACTCGCCGAGCGGCTCGATCGGTTCCTGGCGCAGCACGAAGGAGAGATTCGAGTCCTAAGGCGCGCATCTTTTGGCCAGGCCCAGGCACGCAGCGAGCTCGACCACCTGGTCGACCTGCTCGACCGCCGCCTCGCCTTCATGCCGCACGTCGCGCGCATCAAACAGGCACGAGGTCTGGCGATCGAAGTGCCCGAACGTGAGGCGGTGGTGGCCGAGAGCGCCGCCCGGGCGGCACGAGCCGCGGGGCTCGACCCAACGGCGGTGCGAGACCTTTTCGCACTCCAGATCGAGCTGGCGAAGAAGATCCAACGCCAGACGCTCGCCGACCTCGAGAGCGGAGAGATCGAAAGTGACAGCCCGCTGACCCTCGAAGAGATCCGGCCCGTCCTCCTTCGACTCGGCGAACAGATCGTCGAAGCACTCTCCAACCTCCCTCCGCTCGACGGGCCGGAAGCTGGTGCGCAGGAGTTCTCCCTCCTCGAGAGCCGGCTCCCCGCCGCCGAGATCAACCAGCTACGCCGTGCGGTCCTCCAGGCAGCGTCTCCGTGACGACCGCAGGATTCCACCACCGGGCCCTCGAGACGCCGGCGAACCCCCAACCAGCCCGAACGCCTTCCAACGGCAATCATGGGGGAATTGTAGAATTTTGCCTTATCGTTTAGTGGCGATCATCTCCGGTCATCTGTATATTCTGTAAACGAGAGATTTCTCTACTGGTCGTGCTCTCGCCAGCCTCCCCGTTCTGTCGTTCCGATGCGACAGACGCTTCCCTCCCTCCTTCCTCCAGGTATCCCGCCATGCTTCGACCTACGTTCGCTTCCCTGTTCCTCGCTTCTCTCTTTGCCACGGCCGCAATGGCCAACATCACCGGCCAGGTCTTCATCGATCACGGCGACGACGGCACGCGCAACGCCAACGACGCGGGCCTCGCCGGAATCCAGGTGCAGGTTTTCGATGCCACCGGAGCAGCGGCGGGCAGCGCAACGACCGTCTACTGCACCGGGGCCGGTGCCCCGGTCGCCGACTGCGCGTCGGCAACCGACGCCGGGCACTACAACGTCGCAGTCGCCGGAACGGCTCCTTTCCGGGTCGAGTTCATTCTGCCGGCGGGGGTCGAGCCGAGCCAGTTCGGCGCTGAGTCTGGGACCACCGTCCAGTTCGTCGCCACGGCCAACGAATCAGGGGTCGACCTCGGTGTCTTGTCGCCATCGCTGTTTTGCGAAGACGATCCGCGCGTCGCGGTGTCGTGCTACGAAGAGGGTAGCGCCACTGGCAATGCAAACAGCGCCTACGTCTCCTGGCCCTGGACCCAGGCAGGCGACGCCGTTCCTCCACGCAGCGACGCGACGATCGGAGAACTCGGCACCGTCTGGGGCGCCGCTTATCAACGCGCTACGCAACGCATCTTCACCACCGCCGTTGTCCGCCGCCACTCCGGGCTCGGGGACCAGGGGACCGGCGGGGTCTACGTTCTCGACTACGCGACCGCCGGCGTTCCGCTGGCGACCAAGTTCGACCTCGCCGGCGTCGTACCGGACAACGGCGGCGCAGCGCTCGACTTCGGCAACGTCTGCCGGGCGGCAGGCGCCTGCGTGACTGCCGGAACCGGCATCGTGGCGGACTACACCCTGGCCGCCGGCGGAATGCCGTCGATCGACCTCGACGCCTACAACAAGGTCGGGCGCGCCGGAATCGGCGACGCCGACATGGCGGGCGATGACAAGACGCTCTGGTTGGTCAATCTCAACGACGCCGAGCTGATCTCTGTCGATGTCAGCGGTGACGCCGGTTCCCTACCCGGCGCAGTCAACCGTTTCGCGGTCTCGGGGTCAGGGGACTGGCCTGTCTGTGCCGATGCCAGCCCTTTCGTCCCCTGGGGCCTGGCCTTCCGCCTCGGCCGCGGCTTCCTGGGTGGTGTGTGCACAGCCGAGTCGAGTTCAGACCCCGCGAACCTGGCGGCCTTCGTTCTCGAATTCGACCCGGCTGATCCGGTCGGAACTCTCACCGAGGTCCTCACCTTCAGCCTCGCTTTCAACCGCGAGGAGTCGGTGGTTGGAGACAAACCCGGTGAGTGGCAGGACTGGACCACCGTCTGGCCGCACGGCAACAACAACGCCTTCTTTCAGTTCTTCGTCGGGCGACCATCGCCGATTCTGAGCGACATCGACTTCGCCAGCGACGGCTCGATGATCCTCGGTTTCATCGACCGTCACGGTATGCAGCTGGCCTCCTATCAGGCCCCCGCTGTTTCAGGTGGTGGCACCAACAACTACTCCGCCACCATGGCCGGCGACATCATGCGAGTCTGCGACGTCGATGGTGTCTGGCGCCCGGCAGGGCATGCCGACTGCCCCTCTGGCGACGCTGGCGCGGCGCCCAACGAACTTGACGACGGCCCGTTTGGAGGCGGTGAGTTCTTCAACGAAGATCGACTGCTCAGCGGCGCCTCGCACATGGAAGTCGCTACTGGCTCGGTGTCGGTGCTGCCAGGCTCGACCGAGGTCATGAGCACGGTCATCGACCCGTTCGTCATCGATACCAGCGGTGTACATCGCTACAGCACCGTCGATGGGTCGAAGAACGCCGGTTACCTCGTGTACTCGGGCGGTGGTAGCGGCGCCAACCCGATCGTCAACAAGGCTCAGGCGCTCGGCGACCTCGAGCTGGCCTGCTCGCCGGCCCCGGTCCAGGTCGGCAACTACATCTGGTCCGACACCGACGAGAACGGCGTGATGGACCCTGGTGAGCCTGCGCTCGGCGGTGTTGGAGTATCGGTCTACGACGACAGCGGCAACCTCATCGGGATGACGACTACCGACGGCAGCGGCCGCTACCTGTTCGACTTCGCACAGTCCGCAATCGTCGACCCGGACCCGATGGACAACCAGATCCTGCTTGCCGACCCCTTCGACGCCAACTACTACATCGAAGTCAAAGCCTCCAACTTCAACGCTGGGCAGCCGCTCGACGGTTTGACCGCTGCAACGCCTGACAACGACGGTTCGGCCGGCGGTGACAAGCGCGACTCAGACGGCGTAGCCATCAACATCCCGGGGGTCGGCGCCGGCCTCGGCGTTCAGTTCACCCTTGGCAGCCACGGCCAGAACAACCACAGCTACGACTTCGGCTTCGTTGGCGCGGTTGCTGTGCCCGACCTTTCGCTCGGCAATCGCGTTTGGCTCGACATGGGAGTCGGCGTAGGTGAGCTCAACAACGGCCAGCTCGACGCTGGCGAGTCAGGCATTGCTTCGGTACAGGTCGAGCTCCTCAACGCCGCGGGTGCGCCGGTCGACCTCGGCAGTGGGCCGGTGACCACCACCACCGATGCCCAGGGCCACTACCTGTTCGACAACCTGCCGGCCGGCACCTATCGGGTGCGCCTTTCGGCCTCCAACTTCGGAACTGGCCAGCCGCTCGCCGGCCTGGTGAGTTCAACTCCCACCGAGCTCACTCCCGACAGCGACATCGATAGCAACGACAACGGCATCGATGCGGCCACTCCCACCACCACCGGAATCACCAGCGGCCCGGTGACCTTGGCGCTCAACCTCGAGCCCATCGGCGAAACCGACCTCGGTGCGCTGGGGCCGGGCGGGGCCGAGAACGACGACTCCAACCTGACGGTGGACTTCGGTCTCTTCCAACCTCTTTCGCTTGGCAACCTGGTGTGGTCCGATGCCGACAACAGCGGTGACGTGAACGCCGGCGAGCTCGGCATTCCTGGCGTGACGCTCAACCTCCTCGATGGAGCCGGCGTTCCCGTGCTGGGCGGCGACGGTCTTCCGCGAACGACGACCACCGACGCCTCCGGGCACTACCTCTTCGACCTTCTGGCACCAGGTGTCTATATGGTCGAGATTCCGGCGACGGAGTTCCAGCCCGGGGGCGTCCTCAGCGGAGGCACCAGCTCGAACGGTCCCGCCGAGGAGGGTGACCCCAACCTCGATGGCGACGACAACGACAATGGCGTCGACCCGGCAGATGCGGCGGTCGACGGCGTGCGCAGCAACCCGGTCACCATCACCTACACTGCCGAGCCACTCGCCGAGGGAGACCCCTCCGGCAACGCCACCGATTCGAACTCGAACCTGACGGTCGACTTCGGCATCTTCGGCGTCGTCATCGAGATCTACACCGTGCCAACGCTCGGTGGCGCAGGCCTGATGACACTCCTGGCCCTGATCTCGCTCTTGGCTATGCGTCGTTTGCGGAGGATCAGCTAGAGCTACGTCGGCCTGACCGCAGCGGGCGGTCAGGCAACTTCGAAGAGTCCCGCGGCTCCCATGCCGCCACCGATGCACATCGTCACCACGACGTACTTTGCCTTGCGACGGCTGCCTTCGATGAGCGCGTGACCGACCATGCGCGCGCCGCTCATTCCATAGGGATGTCCGATCGAAATGGCACCGCCGTTGACATTGAGGAGTTCATCGGGGATGCCCAGCTTGTCGCGACAGTAGATGACCTGGACGGCGAAGGCTTCGTTGAGCTCCCACAGACCGATGTCGCCGACCTCGAGGCCGAAACGTTCGAGAAGCTTGGGAACCGCAAACACCGGACCGATGCCCATCTCGTCGGGCTCGGTGCCGGCAACCGCCATGCCGCGGTAGATACCAAGGGGTGCGAGACCGCGCTTCTCCGCTTCTTTGGCCTCCATCAAGACGGAAGCCGAAGCGCCATCCGAGAGCTGGCTGGCGTTGCCGGCGGTAATCGTGCCGCCTTCGCGCACCGACTTCAAGCCTGCGAGACCTTCGAGGGTGGTGCCTGGACGATTGCCCTCGTCTTGTTCGAGAAGGGTTTCCTTGAAGGTGATCTCTCCAGTCTCCTTGTTCATCACCCCCATGGTGGCTGGAGTCGGCACGATCTCGTCATCGAAACGGCCGGCCTCCTGGGCGGCGGCGGTGCGCATCTGGCTCTGGTAGCCGTACTCGTCCTGGGCCTCGCGCGAAATGTCGTAACGCTTGGCAACCACCTCAGCGGTGTCGATCATCGGCATGTGCAGCGCCGGAATGTTCTCTTTGATCCAGGGATCGGGGGTGCGGTAGCCGTTCATGTGTTCGTTCTGCACCAGGCTGATCGAATCGATGCCGCCAGCGACGACCACTGGTGCACGGTCGATGACGATCTGTTTGGCGGCGGTCGCGATCGACATCAGACCCGACGAACACTGGCGGTCCATTGTCATACCCGAAACATTGACCGGCAGCTCCGCCCGCAGCGCGATCTGGCGCGCAACGTTGAAGCCCTGCGAACCCTGCTGCATCGCCGCACCGAAGATCACGTCGTCGATCTCGGCCGGGTCGACCCCGGAGCGCTCGACCGCCGCCTTGACCGCGTGCGATCCCAGGGTCGGGGATTCCGTATTGTTGAACGAGCCTCGGTAGGCCTTGCCGATCGGTGTCCGGGCAGTGGAAACAATGACCGCTTCTCTCATGGCGCTCTACTCTCCTCGACGTGTTCGAAACACGCTCGGTTCACTCAGATGGATGGTTGCGCGGGCGAGCGTATCCCAAGGAGCTGGTGGGAAACCCCTGCCGGAAGCCTCAGTCGTCGAGCCAGCGGTTGAAGCGTGGCTCGCGACGATCACGAAAGGCGGCGACACCTTCCTTGGCGTCGGGGTGGTGGTCGGCCAGCGGGGTCTTCGACGCGATGTCGTCGAGGGCCTGATCCCAGGTCTGATCGACGGCGTTCTGCAGCGACCGTTTCAGGAGCCGCATCGCCACCTGCGGACCATTGGCCAATTCAGTGGCAAGATCGAGCGCGCGCTCGGTGAGCTGATCGTCGGGAACCACTTCGTGCACCAGGCCGAGCTCGAGCGCCTCGTCGGCGTCGACGATGCGCCGGCGCATCAAGAAGTCCATCGCCCGAGGCAGGCCGAGGGTCCGTTCCAACAGCCAGTGACCGCCCTCGTCAGGCAAGAGGCCAAAGCGCAGCGTGGCGCTGCCCATACGGGCGGACCGGGCGGCGATGCGGAAGTCGCAACACAGGGCGAGTGAAAAGCCGGTTTGAATGGCCACGCCGTTGATCGCCGCGATGGTCAGTTTGTCGAGCGCGCGCACCGCCGAGTTGAGTGGCTGCGAGATCTTGCGCAGGCCGTTGATGGTGCCGAGGGCATTGTGATGCCCCGGATGGATGTCGGGCATGACCGCGTTCTCGGAATCCGCCTCCTTGCCTGAGATGTCGTCACCGGCAGAGAACGCGCGACCCGAGCCTGTAAACACCAGCACCCGAAGGCGGTCGTCCATCGCCACCTGGGTCAGGACCTCCACTAGATCGCGCTTCATCGGCGCCAGCATTCCGTTTAAACGGTCGGGCTCATTGAAGGTGACGATGGCGATGCCGGGGTCTTCGACATCAACGGCGAAGCTTTGGTAGGGACCGGGCTCGAGCATGGAAAGTATTCCTCTGCGGGCCGAAGGTGGCCGCATCAAACTGTCATCGGTGAGGTGAACCTCAGCAAGAGGAGACGCCGAAGCATAGCGCGCCCTACCCCTCGACCAGCTCGTTGAGAGAGCACGAAACGCGGTACTCTGACTCCCACCTGCTTTCCAGGTCAGCAACTTGCACCAAGCGGAGGTTTCGTCATGCGACTTCGTCAGGTGGCGCTCGTCGCGCGTGATCTCGAGTCCGCGACCCAGCGCCTCGGTCAACTTCTGGGCATCGACTACGGGTACCACGACCCCGGGATCATCAAGTTCGGGCTCGACAACTGGGTGGCAGCAATCGGCGACACCTTTCTCGAGGTGGTTTCACCAGTGCAGGACGAAACGACCGCTGGGCGCTTCCTCGAACGGCGCGGCGGCGACGGTGGCTACATGGTGATCCTGCAAACCGACAGCCTGGCGGCGGCGCGGCAACGCATCGAAGGTGCCGGGGCGCGCATCGTGTGGGAGGCGCAGGGTGACGGCCCGGCAGGTGAGAAGACTCTGGGCCTCCACGTCCACCCCAGAGACTGCGGCGGCGCGATCCTGTCAGTCGACGAGTCCACGCCAACCGAGGCCTGGGTGTGGGCAGGACCGGAGTGGCAGTCGCATGACGCGGCCGCGGCGTCCATGATCATGGCGACCGAGCTCGCTGCCGCCGACCCGGCCACCATGGCCGAGCGGTGGAGCGAGCTCCTCGGCGGTGAGGTTCGAGAGGGCAAAGCTCCCGGTGATCGCCCGGCCTGGATTCTCGAGCTCGACCGCAGCAGCGTGCGTTTCGTTCACGATGCCGAGGGTCGGGGCGATGCAGTGATCGGTTTCGACGTCGCCACCAGAGACGAGACGGCCCTCGAGCAGCGGCTCGCGGAGGTCGGCATTCCACTTGGCGGCGAAACCGGTGGAGTGCGCTGGGCAGACGAGGTCGGGGTCAGGGTCTACTTCCAGCCGCACCAGGTCTAGGAGAAAGGTCTATGGACTTCGAATACAACCAGAGAACCCGCGAGCTGCAGGCACGGCTCAACGCCTTCGTGGACGAACACGTCTACCCCAACGAGAAGGCCGTCCATGAGCTCAGCCAGACCGACCCGATGGCCATCCCGGCCTTCATCGAGCCTCTTAAACAGCAGGCGAAGTCCCATGGGCTGTGGAACTGGTTTCTGCCGCACGAGTACGGTGAGTTCAGCCCGGGCCTCAGCAATCTCGAGTACGCGCCGCTCGCCGAAGAAATGGGCAAGGTCTCGTGGGCATCGGAGCTCTTCAACTGCAGCGCGCCCGACACCGGCAACATGGAGGTCCTGGCGCGCTTTGGCGACCGGGAGCAGCAGAAGCGCTGGCTACAGCCCTTGCTCGAAGGTGAAATCCGCTCAGCATTCTTGATGACCGAACCGCAGGTTGCCTCGTCCGACGCCACCAACATCGAGACCTCGATCGTGCGCGACGGCGACAGCTACGTCATCAATGGTCGCAAGTGGTGGTCTTCGAACATCTACCACCCGGACTGTGAGCTGATGATCGTGATGGGAAAGACCGATCCCGACGGGCCACGCCACGCGCAACAGAGCATGATCATTGTCGAGCGCTCGACACCCGGTGTCGAGCTGGTGCGACCATTGCCGGTCTTCAACGCCCTTCACTACCCGGCTGGCCACGGTGAGGTGCAGCTCACCGACGTTCGGGTGCCAGTGGGGAATCTCCTGCTCGGCGAAGGCCGCGGCTTCGAGATCGCCCAGGGGCGCCTGGGCCCCGGTCGCATTCACCATTGCATGCGCCTGGTTGGCCAGGCACAGCGGGCACTCGACTACATGTGTCGCCGGGTCACTGAGCGACAGACCTTCGGCAAACAGCTCTCTGAATACAGCAGCATCCGGCAGGACATCGCCCGCTCACGCTGCGAGATCGAGCAGGCCCGACTGCTCGTCCTCTCGACCGCCGACAAGGTCGACCGTGAAGGTGCGAAGGCGGCGAAAGATCTGGTTGCGATGATCAAGATCGTCGTGCCGGCGATGGCAGCCAAAGTCGCTGACCGTGCGATCCAGGCCTTTGGCGGCAAGGGAGTCTCCAACGACACACCGCTCGTCGACTACTACATCGGAGGACGGTTCCTGCAGATCGGCGATGGGCCGGACGAAGTGCACATGTACCAACTCGGTCGCAACACCGTCCGGCAGACGATGGCCCGAGGGCGCCTGCACGTGCCGTACTTCGACGAACTCTGAGGCTCGAGTCGGTGCAGACCCCTTTATTCATGGGCTTCCGCAGCCCATGAATAAATACTAGTTTTTGTTGCTAAAATAGCTTGGTCCGGCGCCGCATGACGCGGCGTTCTCAGGAGACCAAGCCATGAAGCACATCGACTCGCGCGCGATCATCCACACCGGCCTCACCTTTGGAGGGCACCTCATGGTGCTGGCGATGGCTGGATACATGGTTCTCCAGCGCCTCGAGGAAGCACCCGCACCCTCCCTCGGGCGGGCTCAACTCGAGTTCTTCGTCATCGCCATCGGCATCGTCATCTCGCAGATCGGCGTGTTCAAGACCGCCAACCGCGTGTTGCCCGAACGACGGGTCTACCAGCTGCTGCGCGACGAGACCGACCGCTTCATCGACATGGTGCGACGACTCAACCGGGCCAAGATCTCCGGCAAGACCGAGAAGCTCGCTGCGGTCGAAAGCGAGATGCGCGCCCACGTCGACGTCCTCGTCGCCGCCGCCGGAGTCGAGAACCCCGAAGCCCTCGCCGAAGCGCAGGAAGAAGCCCAGTCCGCCGCGTAGCCGGGTCAGGCCAGCTCAGGCGCAGGACTCGAACAGCCCCGCCGCGCCCTGACCGCCACCGATGCACATCGTCACCACGCCGTAGCGTGCGTCACGGCGCAGCATCTCGTTCGCCAGGTGCCCGACCATGCGCGAACCGGTCATGCCGAAAGGATGACCAATGGCAATCGAACCGCCGTTGACGTTGAGCTTCTCCTGGTCGATGCCCAGCCGATCGCGGCAGTAGAGCACCTGCGACGCAAACGCTTCGTTGAGCTCCCAGAGATCGATATCTGAAACCTCGAGGCCGTGCCGCTCGAGCAACCGCGGAACCGCGAACACCGGCCCAATCCCCATCTCGTCAGGCTCACAGCCGGCGACCGCAAAACCGCGGAAGGCGACCTTGGGCGGAACACCGAGCGCTTCGGCGCGCTCGCGCGACATCAGAAGGGTCGCCGAGGCACCGTCGGACAACTGCGAAGCATTGCCGGCCGTCACACTGCCCTTGCCTGAATCGGGGTCGAAGTAGGGCTTCAGGTTGCCCAGCCCGGCCAGGGTGGAGTCGGGTCGGTTGCACTCATCGCGCTCGACAACTTTGGTCTCGGTGCGCCCGATCTTCTTGGTTTCCTTGTCGATGATGCCCCAGGTCACCTCGATCGGCGCCAGCTCCTCATCGAAGACGCCAGCCTCTTGACCAGCAGCGGTGCGTTGTTGGCTTTGTAGCGAGTACTCGTCCTGGGCCTCGCGAGACACCCCGTAGCGCTTTGCGACCACCTCGGCCGTGTCCCCCATCGCCATGTAGAGTGCCGGCTTGTTCTCGACAATCCACGGGTTCGGCATCGCCTCGCCACCGGCATTGAAGGTGATGCTCTCGACGCCGCCACCGATTGCGACGTCCGCACCATTGACGATGATCTGATTCGCCGCCATTGCAATCGCCTGCAACCCGGAGGAACAGAAGCGGTTGACCGTCGTGCCTGCGACCGACACCGGCAGGCCTGCTCGAACCGCTGCGACCCGTGCCACGTTCGAACCCGATGCGCGCTCCGGTGTCGCACAACCGGCGATCACGTCTTCAACCTCCGCCGCATCCACCTCGGGAACCTTCTTCAGCACGTCTTCGAGGCAGTGCGCGAGGAGATCGTCTGGCCGCGTCATGTTGAACGACCCACGAAACGACTTCGCCAAGGGGGTCCGGGAACTAGCAACGACGACAGCTTCTCTCATGATGCTTCTCTCATAGACGGGTTTGGGTGGAGGCAATCAAAGTAGCAGCGCCCCCCACCGTGGTCAAACCGCGATCGGCAGAGGGAGCCGCTATCAACGTAGACTGCACTCCCCCACCTCAGGAGGCTCCCCCGATGCGCCAAACCGCCCTCTCCGCAGTGCTCGTCTCCCTAGCCCTTCTTGTCGGCGCCTGTGACAGTACCGAGCCGCCAGACAGTGCGACAGCCGTCCATCAGGCGGCGGAGCTCAACGCCTTCTTGGACGCCGTCTTCGAGCGCGAAGTCAGCGAAAGCCCGATCCGCCAATCGCGCCTCGGCCGCCTCACCGATCGCCTGGATGAGTGGGACGACTTCTCGGACGCCTACGCCGAGGAGCAGATCGAACAACGGCGGGAAGACCTCGAGAAGCTCCGGAGCTTCGACCGCGAGGCCCTTCCAGAGGCAGACCAGATCAGCTACGACCTCTTCGAGCTCAACGCGCAGCAGGCGATCGACACCCACGCATTCAGAAAGCAGTTCTACGTTGTTGATCAGTTCAACGGCCAGGTCTCCGACCTCTTGACCGTCCTCCAGAACAACCACCCCATCAAAACAACCCAGGACGCCGAGAACTACATCGCCCGAATCGCTGGTCTCGAGAACGTGCTTGGAGAACTCACCACGCAACTGCGTGACCGCGCCGATCTCGGAATCATCCCGCCGGCCTTCTCCTTCCCAGCGATGCTCGCCGACGCCCGTTCCATGGCCGACGGCGCGGCTCTGGCAACCGACTTCTCCCTGAAGATCGAAGAGCTCGAAGTCGCCGACGCGGTTCGCGAAGGTCTGAGGGCGAGGGCCGCCCAAGCTCTCGAGGGCGCGTACAAGAGCGGTTTCAGGGGTCTCATCGCCGAGCTCGAACGCCTCGAACCGCTCGCCAGGGACAACGGAAACAAGGGTGTCTGGTCCCTGCCCGACGGTGAAGCTTTCTACCGCAACCGAGTCCGGGCACACACCACCCTCGACCTGAGCGCCGACGAAATCCACGCCATTGGGCTGGTCGATGTCGAGCGCATTCACGAAGAAATGCGCGCCATCCAGGAACAGGTCGGTTTCGATGGATCGCTGCAGGACTTTTTCGAGTTCATCCGCAACGATCCGAACAACTACTTCGAAGACTCGGATGCCGGGCGTCAGGCGTTCCTCGAGGAAGCTCGTGGCCTGGTAGCTGAGATCTATGCCGTCGTCGGCGACTGGTTTCATCGCCTTCCCAAAGCCGAGCTCGAGGTGCGACGAGTCGAGCCGTGGCGCGAGAACTCAACCAGCATCGCCTTCTACAACCGCCCCTCCGAAGACGGCTCCCGCCCCGGCATCTACTACGCCAACCTGGCGGACATGAAGAGCGTGCAGAAGTACGTCTTCACCGCGATTACGTACCACGAGTCGGTGCCGGGGCATCACTTCCAGATCGCGCTCGCACAGGAGCTGCCGGGGCTACCGAAGTTTCGCAAGTTCGGCGGCTACAACGCGTACACCGAAGGCTGGGCACTGTACGGCGAACGACTCGCCAAGGAGATGGGCTTCTACCAGGAGCCGTTGCGCGATTTCGGCCGCTTGCAAGACGAGATCTGGCGTTCGGTGCGTCTGGTCGTCGACACCGGGATTCACGAGAAACGGTGGACCCGACAGCAGGCGATCGACTACTTCACCGAGAACACGCCGATCTCCGAAGGCGACATCATCACCGAGGTCGAGCGCTACTTCGTCAACCCGGGGCAGGCGCTCGGCTACAAGATGGGAATGATCAAGATTCTCGAGTTGCGCGACCGCGCCGAAGCGGCCCTCGGCGACGCCTTCGACATCCGAGACTTTCACGACGTCGTCATCGGCTCGGGAAGCCTCTCGCTGCCGGTGCTCGAACGGCAGGTCGAGCGCTACATCGAAGCGGAGAAGAACGCCTAGGGACGAACTAGCGGTGGACGACAACCGGCAGGTCTGAGAAGCCCTGTACGAACGACGAGCGCACCCGCACCGGGTTGCCCGTGACCTCGATGTTGCTGAAGCGCTGCATGATCTCCTCCCAGAGAATGCGCAGCTGCATCTCCGCCAGGCGGTTGCCCATGCAGCGGTGAATGCCGAAGCCGAACGACATGTGGCGGCGAGCGTTCTTACGGTCAATGACCAGCTGGTCGCCGTTCTCGAACACCTCTTCGTCACGGTTACCGCTGGCGTACCACATGAGCACCTTCTCGCCGGCCTTGATCGTCTCGCCGCGAATCTCGGTGTCTTCGGTGGCCGTGCGACGCATGTAGGCGAGCGGCGTCTGCCAGCGGATGACTTCTGAGACCATGTTGGGAATAAGGCCCGGGTCGGCGCGCAACTTGTCGTACTCGGCCGGGAACTGATTGAGACCGAGCACCCCGGCGCTGATCGAGTTGCGGGTCGTGTCGTTGCCGCCGACAATCAAGAGCACCAGGTTGCCGAGGAACTCCATCGGTGGCATGTCTTTCGTCGACTCGCCGTGGGCGAGCATCGAGATCATGTCGTTGCCGGGCGGCTTGTTGATGCGCTCGTTCCAGAGGTTGGTGAAGTAGGCCAGGCACTCTCGGAGAATGTCCTGACGTTCCTCGTCGGTTTCGACCAGACCGCCAGGCTCGACGCGGGCGGTGGCGATATCCGACCAGTAGGTGAGCTTGCGACGTTCTTCGAACGGAAAGTCGAAGAGTGTTGCGAGCATCTGGGTCGTGAGTTCGATTGAGACCCGGTCGACCCAGTTGAACTCGTCCCCGATCGGCAACGAGTCGAGAATGTTGCAGACCCGCTCCCGGATGGTCTCCGACAGGGCGTTCAGGTTGCGCGGCCCAACCACCGAGCTCACCGCGTTGCGCTGCTCGTCGTGCTTGGGCGGATCCATGGCGATGAACATCGGCATGCGAAAGTCGGGCAGCGGATCCGGAAGCGTGATCACCGGTTCCGATGAGAACAGATGGTGATGGGTGTCGACATACTGGATGTCGGCAAACCTGGTGACCGACCAGTAGGGTCCGAACTCGTCGCCGCGGCTGTAGTGCACCGGTGCTTCTTCACGGAGGCGCTTGAAGTACGGGTACTGCAGGTGGTGCTCGAAGAGATCCGGCACCGCGATGTCGATGTCTTCGAGGGGGATGCTGTAGGGATCACTGACCGGCATGATGCTGCCAGCATTGGGCTCCTGACCGCCCGAACTCTGAACGACGGGTTCAGTCATCTTTCACCTTCCTTCTGAACGCCCTATCTATAGAAGGGCTGTCACTGTTGCTTGCAAGCTCCGAAGCCGCGGCGGGCCTACCTACATCTGGAATTCGGGAATCCGCACGACCAGGCCGTCGAGTTCCTCTTTGACCTCGATCTGGCAGCAGAGCCGCGAGGTCTCCTGACGATCTTCGTTCAGGCCCAGCATGTCTTCTTCCATGCCCTCGGCCCGGCCGCCAACCTTCTCGATCCACTCGCCATCGACGTACACGTGGCAGGTTGCGCACGAGCAGCCGCCGCCGCAGTCGGCATCGATTCCGGGAACCTCGTGGGCCATAGCGGTCTCCATGACCGAGTCACCGGGCTCCCCTTCGACGTCAAACTCCTCGCCGGCGTGGGTAATGAACTTGATCTTGGGCACTGCTGCGCTTCCTTCTATGCCGTTAGCGGGACGCTGATTCTAGCGCAAACTGGCCGGTCGACCAGTTACTCCATGACGGCTTGATAGGTCGCGGTGACCAGATCTTGCCGGATGTTGAGGTGGGTATAGGGACGCACCTGGGTCATCATGATGCCGATCAGCTCTTCGGCCGGATCGACCCAGAAGACCGTGCACAGCGCCCCGCCCCAGGCGTAGCTGCCGACCTGGGCAGGCATGCCGGAGCGCCCCTTGTCGGTCACCACGCTGTAGCCGAGGCCGAAACCGTACCCCGGCCCACGCAGCCAGACGTCGAGGTCGCCGATGTGGTTCGTGGTCATGAGCTCAACCGTTCGCGGCGCGAGAATGCGCTGGCCGTCGAGCGCGCCGCCGTCGAGCATCATCTGGTGGAATCGAAAGTAGTCGCGGGCCGTCGACGCAAGGCCGCCACCGCCGCTGAAGTAGGTCACTGGTGACGTCGGCACCTGGGGCTTCGCCACCCGCTCGATGGTGTTGTCCTCGCCGGGTCGGTAGTAGGAGGCAACGCGGGCGACGTTGTCTTTGGTGATGTGGAACGTCGTATCGCGCATGTCGAGTGGGTCGAAAATGCGCTCCTGGAGGAACACATCGAACGACTGGCCCGAGATCACCTCGACCAGCCGTCCTACGAGGTCGGTCGCCGGACCGTACTCCCAGCGATCGCCGGGATCGAAGTTGAGCGGCAGCTTGGCGAGCTGCTCTGACATCTCAGCAATCGTTTCGGGGCGCTCCTGGCGCGACTCGAGATACGCCTCTCGGGTCAAACCGCGGTACGAGTTCGCAAGACCGGCCGTGTGCGTCAGGAGATGCTGCACGGTGATCGGCCGTGCCGCCGGGCGCGACTTGTACGGCGTCGCGACATACTCCGCGTCGCCGGGAGGAACTGCAACCTCAGGGTCCGCCCATTCGGGCAGGAACTTCGCGATCGGGTCGCGAAGCTGGAAGCGGCCCTCCTCCCAGAGCGTCATCAGCGCGACTGATGCGATCGGCTTGGTCATCGACGCGATGCGAAAGATCGTGTCGCTGGTCATCGGCACCTGTTCTTCGACGTGCTTGTACCCCTGACTCTCGAAGTGCACGACCTTGCCGCGCCGCGCGATCAGGGTCACCGTGCCGGCGACCAACTCGTCGTCGATGTAGCGCTGCATCACATCGCGAACGCGTTCCAGGCGCTCAGAAGACATGCCGACGGCCTCGGGGCTCGCCATCGGCAGGTCGAAGGTGTCCGCGCCAGCATCACGGCCGCCATCTTCGCCCGCCACCGCGACCGGCAACAGAGCAAAGGCCACCGCCAGCAGCAGTCCCTGCAGAAACGAACGAACAACGTCAGATGCCATGGCAAAGTCCTCACGAATAGGGCCTCGGCAAGCCGAGGCAAAGTCTTGCGTCGATGAGAGTGAAACCCCAGTCTAGCCCCGCCCCACGACCCCACCACAGTCGGGGGGGCTTTCTTGCCTCCTCCGACCGGCAGTGGGGGCTTTCGGGCGTGCCGTACGGATTGCGGTGGGAAAGTCGGGTCGACGGTGTGGAGGACTGTGTGGGGGCGGCCGGCGGCGCTTCGACCGAAGCGTGGTTCGCTAGTCCTTGGCGGTCAGCTCCGCCCCGAGCCCCTGGAGCTGAAAGAGGGTGACGGGGCCGGTGACCGTCGCGGGGTCGAACTCCTCGCCTTTCTCTTCCGCCAGGTGCTCGTAGTAGCCGACCGCCTGCTCCCTGGTGAGCTCGCGCTTCTCCAAGATGCCCTCGGCAACGACTTCTTGACCGCGTACCTCAGTCGGGAATTCGATGACTCCGTCATCGACCTTGAACCGGATCTGCTGCGCGGTCTGCTGGTCGATCACGTCGATCCAGCAACCCTTCATCGGGCACACGTCTTCGACCAGACCGACGACGGTGACTTTCTCTCCCAGATAGGGTTCGGGGTCGGCGAGGAGCTCACCGATGCGCAAGGTCACAGCACCCGACAGCTCTTCGCCGTAATGGATGGAATCTCCAGAGTCGTCGGCAACTGCCGGTGCGAACGATATGAGAATGAGCGATGCGGCGGCAAGCAGGGTAGGAACTGTGTGAATGCGCATGCGCGGTCTCCTTGGAGGTGGGTTCGGCGAACTCGATTCGGGCCTGGATCGACGCGAGGGCCTCTCCATCGCGCCCGCGAGCCCGTGTTTCCAGAGAGTCTAGCCAAGGCAGCGAGCGCTCTTCCACTGGGCCAACTACCTACTTCGAGCGAGCAGCAGGACCGACTACTCCGGCAAGACCTCGGCCCACGCCTCGGCAGCCCCTTCGAGTCGCGGGGCATCCTCAGGCAGGACGAATCCCTGGTCGACCGCCCCGGCAAGCGCCCGGCGATACTTCTCGAGGTAGCTCCCGCGGTTCGGATATAGCGCCCTGAGCTCGTCGCCCGTGAAGTCGCGCGCGTAACCGTAGAGGAACGCAAAGCGATTGCCTCCCGCCACACGCTCCCCGGCACCGCGGTGCTCTGCGGTGGGTACAACCATTTCGGGAAGTCGGATGCCCCCAAGGGCGTTACCATGCGCATCGCGTGCGATTTCCATTCCGGTGCCTGCCGTCGCAAGTGGGTTGGCACTCGCAGCGGCCTTCTTGACTTCGATCAGGGGAAAACGTGGCGGAAGCTTGCCTTCGCTCAACCAACGGTGCATATGACGGAGAGCGGCGTCGTAGACCGGTTTGTAGGCCAGCCAGTTCGGTGAACTCATGCCTTCGGTGGTCGCCGCAGCATCCCGCGTCACGCTGACGTGCGAAGTGCCCGCAACTTCCCAGAAGCGGTAGGTGTCGGTGTCGGGCTGGCGCGCGTTGTAGTAGGCCATGGTCTCAGTTTCGGAGTTGACCACAAGGACCGGTACGCCGAGATCGGAACGCACCATGTGCGATCGGCGCACGCCGCGCGGGGCGCCACTCCTGTCGCGCGCGAAGGGCACGCCGCCAGCGAAGTCGATGTACGGAATGAAGCCGTCGAAGAACTGCTCCTTCGGATGCACTCCGTTCATGTAGGTGCGCAATCGCGAGGCCGACTGCGAGGCGCCCGCGGCAACCACGTACCGCACATCCAGGCCACCCATCGGATCGACCGGCGTTGTCGCGCGCCGAGGACCGACGGCACGCGCCGCCTGGGTGAAGATGTCGTACGAGTAAGCGTCGCCGGGATGCTCGAGCGAGCCGTAGCGCTCCTTGTCCCACTGCTTGAGCCCCGCGGCATCCGGGCCCGGGAAGCCATCGATGCCGATCTTCTGCGCCGAGATTCCTACCCAGGCGAAACCACGCAAGTACTCATCGTCGCTGACCGTTCCCAGCTCGTACCCCGCGGTGACGTTCTGCCAGTGCGCGATGACCGTCCCATTGAAGCGCGCAGCGTCACTTGGCCGCACCACCAACAGGCGCGTCTTCCAGGGAACCGTGGAAGCTTCCTTCTCGGTCTTCCACATGCCGTCGCTTTTGTGTTCGGTACCCTCCCGCAGTCTGTAGGCCGACGCCTCGCCTTCGAGAAAGAACTCCTCCATGACGTAGCCGAAGTCGGCCAGGTCAAGGGCCGGCGCCGAGAAGGGAGCGCCCTTTTCGCCACCGGTGACCGGACCCGACAGGCGCGCTGTCTGTGCCGCCGAATCGGAGCCCTCAGTCGCCGCGGCAGCGAGAACCGCTGGAACCAGGACAGACAAGAAGCCAACCACTCCGGTGCGTCGCCCTGATCTCATCGCGCATTCCTTTCTTCCCGCGAGTCGCGAGAGTCTGCCTATTTCGGTTCTCGACACACAGGATACAGCGCACTCCGCTACAGCGCACTCTGTTGACTGACGGCGCTACCTGAACTGCCGCGCGCCTCAACCGCCACTACGGGTCCACACCGCCGGGGTCACTGGTCGCCGGAGGGCCGCCCTTCGACCGTCGTGCGCAGCGGCACCTGGCACACGTCGAGAACCGCGGGAGGCTCATGATGGAAGAACGCATCGCTGCGATTGCGGCGCTCATCGAGCATCTGCTTGAACTCGGCGCTCGCCGTGTCGGGCACGTGAATCTTCATGCGCTCGGACGGCGGCAGGTCGGCTGCCAGGCGCGCCCGGTCGATCGGCGTACGTTCGTTGGGGTCTTCAATCATGCCGTCTTCGTCCGGTCCATCGCGACGAATGCGCTGCACGATTTCCATGCCTCTGATCACGCGACCGAAGATGGTCAGGTTACGGTCGAGATAACGCGGCGCCTGACCGATCACGATGTAGAAATCGGTACTGGCAGTATCGCGCCCGTTGTTGCGCGCCATCGCGACGACACCGGGACAGTGTGTCAGCCAGGCCGCGCCGGTCGCCGGATCGCGGCCGACGGCAAACCCGTCGATGAACCCGGTCTCGGGAGCGAAGAGGTCGCCTGACTGCACCAGGGTGAAGGTCCCCAATCCCTCGAGCGGGCGCTCGAACTCTCCCTTGACCTGCGGGTTCGAAAACTCGCCCGCCATGTCGGAACCGTCGCCAGCCTGGGCGACAAAACCATCGATCACCCGGTAGAACGTCGCGTCGTCGTAAAAGCCAGAGCGCACGAACTTGATGAACTGCTCCACCTGCAGCGGTGCGAAGTCAGGGTTGAGCTCGATCACGATGCGGCCATCCGGCACATCGAGATAGACCTGCCGCAGAGCGTCTACCGGCCGCTGTCCGTGGGCAGCCGCGGGCGAAGTCGCCGCAGCGAGAGCGGCAGCCAGACAGGCGAGAAGGAGCAACGCGGTCGGGGGAAGCTGTCTCTGGTTCATGAGCTCCGCCGAGGGTAGCAGGACTCCCGGGCCCGCAGCAGTGGTACTCAGTAGCCTGGGGCTTTCGCACCGGCTGGGATAGGGTTGAATACCCGGCGCCTGGTCGCCGTCCTCTCTCCCCTCCTTTCCTGAAAAAGGCCCATCACCTCCCTGGGCTCTCGAACCTCACCTTGAACATCTTCGAATTCGTTCTCGAACGACGCGGATACCCCCTTGCTCGCGCCAGCAAGATGTTGCGCGACATCCAGGCGCTTCCGCGAGCCGAATTTCTGGCCTGGCAGCAGCGCACCGCCTGGGAAATCGTCGACTACCAGCGCGCCAACAACCCTTTCTTCCGCGCCCGCGTACCCAAGCGACCGCGCGAATGGCAGGACCTCCCGACGCTCGGCAAGTCGGACCTGCAGGAACCCATCGAGACGCTGCTCGCCGAACCCTTTCGCGAAGGCGGGCCCGAGCACGCTCACATCGACAACACCTCGGGCTCGTCGGGCCACCCATTCTGGTACGCCAAAGACCGTTTCTGCCATGCCATGTCATGGGCGCTGGTCAAAGAGCGCTATGGACGCTGGAACCTCGGCACGCGCTCTCGCCAGGCGCGCTTCTACGGCATTCCACGCGATCGCAGAGGGTCGCGACGCGAACGTGCCAAAGACCTCTTGATGAACCGGGTGCGGTTCCCGGTCTTTGATCTCTCTGATGCGACGCTGGCGAAGTTTCACCACCGATTCGCGCGCGACCGCTTCCAGTTCGTCTACGGTTACACCCACTCCCTGGTGCTCTTCGCCCGCTACCTCGAACGCCAGGGACTCATCCTGCGCGACGCGTGTCCGAGCCTCGAGGTCTGCATGGTGACCAGTGAAGTGTGCCGCAACGAGGATCGCGAATTTCTGACGCGGACCTTCGGCGTTCCGGTTGTCAATGAGTACGGTGCCTCCGAGTGCAGCATCATCGCCTTCGAGTATCCCGACGGCTCGTGGCGCCTGTCGGAAGAAACTCTGCTGGTCGAGACCACCGACGACGGTGAAGTTCTGATCACATCGCTTTTCAACCGCGCCTATCCACTGATTCGCTATCGCATCGGCGATATCGCACAAATCGGCCCGCGCTCTGACGACCGGATCCATCGCTCGCTCGAAGCGCTCGAAGGCCGAACCAACGACGTGATCCATCTCCCCAGCGGCCGCACGGCCGCGGGCCTGACCTTCTACTACGTCCTGCGGGCGGTGCTCGAACAAACCGACGCCGTACGCGAGTTCCTGGTGCGCCAGACCGCGCTCGACCGTTTCGAGCTCGAGATCATCGCCCGTCGCGACATGCGCCCCGACGAAGTCGCCACGATCGAGAAGGAAGTCCTGCGCTACCTCGAGCCGGGCCTCACGGTCGAGATCCAGCGCGTCGATGAGATCGAGCGCCCACCCTCGGGCAAGATCAAGCAGTTCGTCTCCGACCTGCCCCGCGAAGCCTCGCCGATTGATTGACCTGAAGTCCGCGTCGAGTCTCCCCCGGTCGAGTCTCCCGTTTTGCGGTTCCGTGTTGCGGTTCCGTGTCGAGGTTTGATTTGGCGTCGCGTCAGTCGACAGGCGACATGACCGAGGCTGCCAGGGCCACTGGAAAGGCGAGGAGGGTCAGGTTGAAGAGACCATCGTAGCCAGCGGTAACGGGTCCCAGCGCTGACGCGACAGCATGTGGCAGGAAACCGGCGAGCAGTGCCAAGGCAACAGCCCGCAGGTGGAACGGATCGCGGAAACTGCCGCCCTCGTCGTGCTGCACTCTAATCGCCACCTTGATCGCCCGGTAGAGCCAGATGATCCCAGCCACCACTCCAAAGACCTCGGCAACAAGAAAGAGAGCCATGAGGACTTTCTCGGGAACCGCAGCGCCCGGTCCTCCGAACGATTCACCGGGAGTAAACATGAAGGGGAGGGCGATCGAGGCGACCAGCCCAACCAGGAATGGCAGGTAAAGGACCACTAGCCCCAAGCGTCCCAGAAGGCGGTCTCCGAGCGGAGTGGGATGGGCGAGGGCGAGATGCAGGAACAAAACCTGCGCTGCGACCGTACTCAGGACCACATAGAGCCCCAGCAGCCCGGCATCCCAGCGTGGGGAGCCAAAGCCAAGCGGACCGCCCCAGTGCAAGGCGGTCGCCAGAGCCCAGGCAACATAGAGCCATACGACCCGCTTCGAACGAAAGCCATCGCCCCAATTCCTAACCATTACCCAGAGACCACAGGACAGGTACCAGAGGCCCAGGACGGCCAACACATTTCGAACCGCCGGCGGGTCCGTGGACATCGCATGCGGCCATCGGATCGCCAGTAGCCGCCAAACGAGCACACCCAGAGCCCCCACCATGAGCCAACGTCTCGCCATCGTCATTGTGTGTCTCCTTTCATCTGCAGTGTCTGAGGGTGACCCTCGGCTACAGTCCGTACGTCGCTTTGGCTGATGCGTTTCTGACGTTTCTCTGATGCGACGGTTGAAGAGCCAAAGGAGAACCTGATGAGGTCCCGAGAAGACGAACTGCTCTTTGGCGACTTCCGATTCATGTCGGAAACCGCCGAGCTCTGGCGCGGAGACCAGATCGTTGCGTTGCGCCCGCAGGCGACGATCGTGCTCCGCGCCCTGCTCGAGAACCGCACCCGCCTTACCACCCGTGAACAACTGCGACGCGAGCTCTGGGGGGAGACGGCCGTCGACTGGGAGAGCGGGCTCCATCAGGTCGTGCGGCAGCTACGACGTGCACTCGGCGACGACTCACGTCACCCCGTGTTTATCGAAACAGTCAGCGGTCGCGGCTACCGCTTCATCGCTCCGATCGTCAGCCCGTCTCCAGCTCCAACGGTGGCTGCCATCCCTCTGCCGGCGCCACAACCCTCCCGATCACCGTGGCGAGACGCGGCGCTATGGCTGGCCGGTATGCTGACTTTGCCGACTGCAGTTCTGCTCCTTTGCGCCTTCATGGCGCTCTAGATCTCGCCCCTGGAGAACCGTAGCTCCCCGTGCAACCGATATAGTTCGCGAATGGCTAAGAATCGATTCATCTTACCGATCCTCGTGTCCATCGCCTGTTTCGCCACCTTCGCGGAGGCGCAAACTTCCGTCGGCGGGCGTGCCGGCACGACCGGCCTCGGGCTCGAGGTCGGCTTCGGTTGGAGCGAACAAGTCGACGCGCGCCTTGTTGCCTCGGGCTTCGACTACGACGACGACTTCTCCTCCAGCAGGGTGCGCTACGACGGTGAGGCGGAACTGCGCTTTCTATCGGCGCTCATCGACTGGCATCCAGGAGGCAGCGGCTTTCGATTCTCCGCCGGCCTGGTGTGGAACGACTCGACGATCCGCGGATCGGCTCGGGTGCGTGACATCATCGAGGACCAGGCGCCCGAGATCCTCGACCTGGGATTCACCATCCCGGGCGACCTGGGGACCGTAAACGCTGAAGCTCGCGGCGACGACCTGGCGCCCTACGTGGGCATCGGATGGGGAAAGGTCGCCGGACGCACAGGTCTCGGCTTCTCCTTCGACCTGGGAGCCTTCGTCTTTGGGGACCCCGAGGTTGACCTTACTCTCGACACACCGCTTCCCGTCGATGCGATCCCCAACGGCCGAGCGCTGATCGACGAAGCCCTGGCCAGCGAACGTGCCGAGCTCGAAGAAGAGCTCGAGGACTACGACGTCTACCCGGTGGTTTCGTTCGGCGTTTTCTACCGCTTCTAACCGATGCCCCCGCGCACCTACTCCCTCGCGTCCCTTCTGCCGTGGCTTCTGATCCTTTTTGCAATCGCCTTCTTCACCACGCCGACGGCGCGCAACTGGCTAATGAGCGAGGAAGCGAGAGAGGAGCAACGCAAGGCTCACGAGCGCGAAGAACGCCTGAAGAACAGGCCGCGGGCGAGCGCCGCCGAGCTCGACCGGCGCTACGAGAAACGTCAAGAGAGATATCGCCAGAACCGCGCCGCCCGCGAAGCGGAAGAACGGGCGCGCAACGCGGCACTCGAAGACGGACTCGTCGAAGCGGTCGACCCGGTGCTACCCGCCGAAGCCCCGCCCGAGCGCGACGTCGTCACCAGCGCAACCGCCGAGGTCGACCCCACAACGGTCGCCGCCGAACGCCAGCTGTTGCGCCGCGCGATCACACCGATCTTTCGCGACCAGATGCCGCGTGACCTCTTGCAGGTCATGATCTTCTACGACGGCGACAAGTCAGACACCAGAGTCGAAATCGAACTCGATGAAGGCGCACCGTTCCTGGTCAACGACATCGAACCGTTCAGAGAGACCATCAACGTGCGCGAGTTCGATCTTCGGGGCAGCGAGCCCACCGGCAGAATCACGATCCGCGGCATCAAGCCCAACGGGGTCGTCGACGGGGTTGCGGTGGGGCTCTTGTGGCTCGCGAGCGACGGCGAATACCACAAGCTGCAAACCCATCGGGAGAAACCGTCAAAACGGCCGCTCTGGGTCTGCGGTTGGCCCTTGGGTCTGGACCCGGCGAAATACAGAACGAAACTCAGCGAGCGCCCGGGCGATCCCTGGGACAACGTCGAGATCGCCCTCTGCGGCGCCGAGCTGGTCAAGGATGGGACCCACCAGCTCCAGTAGTCGAACCGTGCGGTAGGGTCTCCATCTTGCCCCCCTCAACCGCCCACCGGAGCACAGCATGAGACGGCTTGGCACGATCCCATTCATCGTCGGCGCGTTGCTTTTGACCGCCGGGGCGGGCGCCCAGGAGCCGACGCTCGATCGTCTCCTCGGCTCACCCTTCCCGAGCGACATGGAGGCCTCGAGCGACGGTCAGCGTGTCGCCTGGGTCTTCAACCACCGAGGCGTTCGCAACATCTGGCTCGCCGAGGCCCCGGACTGGCGCGGCCGTGCGCTGACCGACTGGCAGGACGACGACGGCCAGGAGATCGCGCAGCTGAGGTTCTCGCCTGACGGAACCTCGCTGGCTTTCGTCCGCGGCGGACCGCCGAACCGTGCGGGAGAACACCCCTCGCCGCGCTCGAGCGCCGCCGCAGCGGAACGCAAGATCTGGCTGCTGGGGCTCAATGGCGACGAGCCTGCAAAGGCACTCACCCTGGGCACCGGCCCTGTCTGGCATCCAAGAGATGGCTCCCTCTTGTTTCTTCGCCAGGGAAAGGTCTGGAAGGTCACCGCCGCAGGAGAGGGGCCACGCGATCAGGCAGCCGATCCCGAGGCCGAAGCCGATCAACTCCTCGCGGTACGCGGGTCGCTTGCAGACCTCAGCGTTTCCCCCAACGGAGAGGCGCTCGCCTTCACCAGTCAGCGCGGCACACACGCGTTCGTCGGTGTGTTCGATTTCGCAACCGGGAACGTACGCTGGATCGACCCCGGGGTCGATCGTGACAGTTCCCCTATCTGGTCGCCAGACAGCCGTTCCATCGTCTTCCTGCGCCTTCCGGCACGGGAGCGGCAGGAGATCTTCGCCCCCCGTCGTGAAGGGCAACCGTGGTCGATCAGGCGCGTCGATCTCGGCGACACCCCACGCACCGACCGGGCCATTGAGCTCTTTCGGGCAACGCCCGGACCGGGCAGCGTCTTCGCCGGGCTCGAAGCCGACCAGCAGATCTTCTGGGTTGGCGACAGGGTCGTCTTCCCGTGGGAGAAGACGGGCTGGCGGCACCTGTACTCGATCCCCCTGACCGGCGGCGAACCTCGCCAACTCACCGCCGGCGACGGCGAGGTCGAATACGTCGCCCAGGGTGTTGATGGTCGCCTGGTTTTCTCTTCGAACATCGGCGACATGGAGCGCCGTCACCTGTCGGTTCTGCGCGTCAACCCCGAGGGGCGCCTGGCGGCGACGACGCTCACCGAAGGGCGCGGCGTCGAGAACGTGCCCGTTCCGCTCGCCGGTGAGGCGGTCGCCTTTGTTGGCGCCACCGGCCGCCGACCGATGCAGCCACGGATCGTCACCGAGCGCGGCATCGTTCGCGACCTCGCACCTGAAGCTCTTTCGGTCGACTTTCCGCTCGATCGCCTGGTCGAGCCCGAAGCGGTGCAGTGGAAGGCCACCGACGGCGCGGTCGTCCATGGGCAGCTCTTCCTGCCCGCGACCGACGCGGGCGACCTGAAACGACCGGCGGTGGTCTTCTTCCACGGCGGGTCGAGGCGCCACATGATGCTGGGTTGGCACTACAGCTCCTACTACCACCGCTGCTACGCCTTTCACCAGTACCTCGCCTCGCGCGGCTACGTCGTGCTGTCGGTCAACTATCGGAGTGGCACAGGGTATGGGCGCGACTTTCGCGAGGCCCCCGACTATGGCGCCACCGGCGGAGCAGAAGTTCGCGACGCCATCGGGGCCGGCCTGTGGCTCGCAGGCCGCAGCGACGTCGACCCGGGCCGCATTGGGCTCTGGGGAGGCTCGTACGGCGGTTACATGACCGCGATGGCCCTAACCCGAGCGCCCACCTTGTTTGCCGCTGGGGTCGACATTCACGGCGTGCACGACTGGAACACGACGATCAAGAACTTCATTCCTTCCTATGAACCGCTGCGCGATCCGGAACGGGCGCGCATTGCCTTCGAGGCCTCGCCGCTGGCCGAAGTCGAACGCTGGAAGGCGCCGGTTCTACTCATTCATGGCGACGACGACCGCAACGTGCCGTTCGCCGAGACTGTGCGACTGGTCGAGAAGCTGCGCGAAGTGGGGGTCGAGCACGAACTGCTGGTCTTCCCGGACGAGGTGCATGGCTTTCTGCTGCACGAGAGTTGGATGCGCCTGTTCGACGCTGCAAGTGGCTTCTTCAATCGTCACCTGGGGCAAGACGCCGCAGCCAGTCAGGACCGTGAAAAGGAGACGGCGGCGGTCCACTGACCGCGTGCCCTGCCAGGCACATCAGCGCCTCGGCCTTCTTCTTGCCATGAGTCTCATCCGCGCCAAGGACCTGTCGCTCTCCTATGGCGGGCCGGTACTCCTGGTTTCGATCGACCTGCGCCTCGACGCCGGCGAGCGCGTTGCGTTGGTCGGCCGCAATGGAACCGGCAAGTCGAGCCTGCTCAAGGTACTGGCCGGCGACCTGCGCCCTGACAGCGGCACCGTCGATCGCCAAAGGGGGCTCAAGATGACGCGCCTCAAACAAGAGGTACCCAACGACCTCAGTGGCCCTGTCTTCGACATCGTCGCCAGCGGCGAGCCCGAGTTGGGCGGCCTGGTCGCGGAGTATCACCGCCTGAGCCTGGACCTCGACGAAAGCACCATGGCACGTTTCGAGACGGTCCAGGGCAAGATCGAGGCGGCACAGGGTTGGGCCTTGCACAACCGCGTCGAAACCGCGTTGACCCGCCTGCAGCTGGAGGAGGTCGGACCCTTCGAGACCCTCTCGGGAGGCTTGAAGCGACGAGTCCTGATGGCGCAGGCACTGGTCGCCGAGCCCGACCTTTTGATGCTTGATGAACCCACCAACCACCTCGACATCGAGGCCATCGAATGGCTCGAAGAGCTGCTCGTGACCCTGCGCTCGGCGCTTCTCTTCGTCACCCACGACCGCACCTTCCTAACTCGCATCGCAACCCGCATCATCGAGCTGGACCGGGGCCAGCTGCGCAGCTACCCCGGCAACTACCATCGCTACCTCAAACGCCGCGAGGCCGAACTCGAGGTCCTGGAGCGCCACGCCAAACTCGAAGACAAGAAGCTGGCGCAGGAAGAAGCCTGGATCCGCCAGGGCATCAAGGCGCGCCGCACGCGCAACGAAGGACGCGTCCGTGCCTTGGAACGTCTGCGCGAAGAAGTCCGGATGCGGCCGCAGCGCATGGGCTCCGCCGAGCTGCGGTTCGACACAAGAGAACGCAGCGGCAAGATGGTCGTCGAGGCGCATGGCCTGACCTTCGGGCACGACGAGCGCGAGGCGATCGTTCGCGACCTCGACTTGCGTGTTCTTCGCGGCGACAAGATCGGCCTCTTGGGTCCCAACGGTTCGGGGAAAACAACTCTCATCAAACTACTCCTCGGCGAGCTCGAACCGCAAGCCGGCAGCGTTCGCTTCGGCAGTCGCCTGGACGTCGCCTACTTCGACCAGCTGCGCGAGCAACTCGACCCACGAAAGACCCTCGCTCTGAGCATCGAGACCAGCGATGACTACGTCGACATCGGCGGCGGCCGCAAACACATCATCGGCTACCTCGGCGGCTTCCTGTTCAGCCCCGAACAGATCCGCGGCCAGGTCGGTTCGCTTTCGGGCGGCGAACGCAACCGCCTCCTGTTGGCACGTCTGTTCAGTCGCAGCTTCAACGTGCTGGTGATGGATGAACCAACCAACGACCTCGATATCGAAACCCTCGAGCTCCTCGAGGCACGCCTGGTCGACTTCAAGGGCACCCTCCTCCTGGTCAGCCATGACCGCGCCTTCCTCGACAACGTAGTCACCAGCACCCTGGTCATGGAGGGCGACGGCCGCGTCGGCAGCTACGCCGGCGGCTATAGCGACTGGCTCATCCAGCGACCAGAACCCGCACCGCCACCCGAGCACAAACCTCCGAAGACAACCAGAAAACAGAAGTCCCCCGCAAAGAAGAGACTCTCCTACAAGGACAAGCGCGACCTCGAGCAACTCCCCGACCAGATCGAAGCCCTCGAAGAGCAGCAGGCGGACCTACTGGCCAAGATCGGTGACCCCGAGTTCTACAAAACCAACGACAGCGAGAAGATCAAAGAAGCGCAAGACGCAATCGCCAAGGTAGAAAAGGACCTGGAAGCCACCTACGAGCGCTGGGCCGAACTGGCGGACTGAGGGACCACGCATTCCCCCTCTCTAATGATCAGTAGGAGGGGCCGGTGGTAATTGCGACGTTGGACTTGCCACAGCACTCGGGGGCCGAAACCCCTGCTTCTCACCCCGCCCACCACCTCGACTGGAATGCGCGCGACAGATCACCGCAGGCCAAAACCACCCAGAACCCTAGCCTCGAAACGCGGTACGAACCGCGAAATCACCACGGCCCCTCCTACCACTGCTGCCGATAACCAAAGCTGAAGGTCGTTTCCTGAAAGTCGTCACGCGCAAAGTCGCGCTCGGCCATCAGGTACAGGTTCCGCGTACCACGAAACATGATCTGCAGGCCCAACCCGCCGCGCATGTAGTCGCGATCTGGCCGCTCGGTGCGCAATCGGAACTGGTCTCCGGAGACATCGAACGAGAAGCCACCGTTGAGTCGACGGGCGTCGTCTTCGATCTCGTGGAGCACAGAGAACCTGGCGACCGGATGGAGAACGCCCCACGAGACACTGACCGGCAGGCCGAACTCGAAGCCCGCCTCGAGCAGACCCGAATCGATGGTCTGCGCGTCGAGGTCGAGTCCGAAGGCGCCGGCACCAGTCTCGCGGTAGGCGTCGATCTCGGCGCGCGTCCACAGGCCCCGAACGGAGCCGGAGACGTCGAGGCGGCCGAGAGTGAAATCGTAGCCACTGGCCAGGTTCACCAGGGACTGGGTCGAATCGTTCTCGCTCCTGGCGACGAGAACGCTGGTGCCCTGGAAAGCCACTGGCAGATGGATCTCGCGCACCACATCGAAGTCGAGCCAGCCGTAGCTCAAGGCTCCGTCGACCCAGAATGGTCCACGCTGGTGGCCGCCGTAGAGGGACAGCGAGTAGCCGGACGTATCGAGACCGCCATCACGCCCCTGGACATCGGTAGTGGCGTCCACCAGGCCGGCGGCAAGACCAACCCAGGATCGACTTCCGATTCGGTAGTCGACACCAGCCGTAACGCCACGGGTCTCTACGTCGTAGCCAGGTTCGAGCGCCGTGTTTTTGTGTTCGCCGATCGTCACCCGACCGTTGACGAAGAATCCGACCGGCCGATCGAGCTTCTCCTCGAGCACGATCGATTCTTTCCGGGGCGTCTCGTCAAACCCGTCGTCCGAGCTTCCTGCCGGTACCGCCTGCTGGCGCATCTTGGCCAGCTGGTCATCGACACGACCGTTGAGAATCTGCTTGACGTCCTTGCCAGTGCCGATCGAACTCAACTGGCCCACTGTCACCGCTTGACCTCTGACATCGAAGGCCAGACTGCCGAAGGCAGCGCCCTTGGCGCCACTGCGCAGGCGGGCCAACCGACCCGCGACGTTGCGCATCTGGGTCTGCTGCGAGCGCATGGCAACGTCGCCACGCATTGCGATGTCACGCGGAATGAGGGCGCCAACAGCCTGGCGCTGATCGCCGGGTTCGAGGCCGTAGATGTAGTCGCACATCGCTGCCATTTCGCCACGCGGGTCGACGCAGGCGTTGTCGAGCACATCGGCCAGCGAGTCCTCGTTGGGGTTGGCGTCCTCGTCGAAGAGATCGGCCAGTGCACCCTGAACTGTGACCTCGAAGATCACTCGAGCGTTCTCGTCGTCGGCGCTCGCACCTTCGAGGCGTGCGGTAACCGAGAGCGTGCCGGGGCGTTCGTCGAGCTGGAAACGCTTGCGCGCCATTCCGTCGGCGTCGCTCAGCGTCTTCGCCTTCTCGACACCCAGCCGCTGGGCGCTCCACATGACCGCTGCACCTTCCACCGGGCGGTTGCCGTCATCGAGGGCGCGCACGACTGGCACCAGGGACTCGCCACTCTTACCGACGAGCGCCGTCTCTTCGGCTACCAGGCGCAGAGCACGGTCGTCGTCGAGAATGGTGACCTGCTTCGAGCTCTGCATGACACCAGCGACCGCCGGGTCGAGGGATTCGAGGATCACCCGCAGGGTCTCGGCTCCTTCGACCCGCTGGTCTTCGAGTACCTCGATGCGCACCGTGCGTTCTTTGGTCTGGCCGGCACTCCACTCGAGAGTCTCGGTACGCTCGGTGAAGTCCAGGCCAGCGGTCGCCGTTTGCCCCACTACGCGCACGCGCGCGCGGACGCGCGCTGTGGCCGCCTGATCAAGCGCCACTCGTACCGCAATGCGGCGACTCGACTCACGCACGCTCTCGGGTACCGCAAGCGAGAGCATCGGCTGTCCGGTCGGCTGGTCGTCGTTTCTGATCACCACGGCCGCGCGCGATCTCTCGAGCGTCGCGCCCTGGGCGTTGGAGAACTCGACGTAGAAGGTCTCGTCGGCCTCGACGACCTCATCGCCCTCGACCGAAACGCCGAATGTCACCCGCGTCACACCTTCGGGGAACGTCAGGGTTTCGCGGCGTTCGTTGTAGTCGCCATCGGCAAGCGTGGCGGTGCCGTCTGCGGTCGCATAGTCGACCGAGACTTCGCCAACCGCGGGCGCACCGATGAGCTCGGCCGTCAACACCGCGTTCTGGCCGCCAGAGTCACCTTCCACCACACTCACGTCGAGAACCCGCAACGTCGTCACTCCAGGATCACTTGGGTCGCCAGGATCGCCGGGGTCACCCGGGTCGCCGGGGTCGGTTGGGTCGGTTGGAGTGTTCGGTTCGGGCGCCGGCTCATCGTCGTCGACAATCGCGACGGTGACCGAGCTGACATCGAGATCGGCGTTGGTCGGTGGCACCAGGAGAACCCGGAAGTCTTCATCGGGCTCTTCCAGGTCATCGCCGAGGATGGTGACCTCCAGGTAGGCCGGATCGGCGGTCGAGAGCGTGATCTCATCGGTAGCGTCCAGGTAGTCAACGCCCGCCTCGGCCGTCCCGCTCGCCGTCGACCATTGAACGGTGACCGGTGCATCCGGTGCTTTGCTCAACGAGATAGGAACACGCACGACGGAGTCGCCGTCGCCCTCGGTCACACTCACGTCTTCGATCAGGACCTTCGGAGGAATCGCCGGATCGTCGTCGTCGATGAGCCGCAGCAGAATGTCGGTCGGAGTTCCGGGATCGGCGCCCTGGAACGGCCCCAGTCGAACGCGGACCGTTTCGTCGCCCTCGGCTTCGGTGTCACCGAGAATCGAGACCGGAATCGCGTGCTCGATCTCTCCCGGCATGAAGGCCAGCTCGGTACTGAGCACCTCGACGAAATCCACTCCGGCGCTCGCCGAACCCGCACGAACCTCGTAGCGGACCGTGATCGGATCGCCGGGTGGCGCCGCGTCGCTCAAAACCACCTTGTAGAGCAGCTGGTGCTCACCGTCCTGCTCTGGAGCGACGCTCGGCCCGACGAGCTTGACGCTCGGGGTCGGCGGCGGCACATCCGTATCGACGATCACACCCAGACCGGTGGCGTTGCCAATCGTGATTCCTACTGGATCGATCAGATCGAAGTACACCGTTTCGTCCTCTTCGACCAGCAGGTCGCCGGTGACCGCTACGTCGATCCAGAATTCCGTCTCGGTGGGTGAGAAGGTCACTCTGCCCTCGGTGTCGCCGTAGTCGGCCTCCGGTCCAGCCCCGTGTGGCGTCGCCGTACCAGCCCTGGTCTGGTAGCCAACGGACGGCGAAGCACTCAGGTCGCCATCCGCGACGATACGGAAGCGCTTGATGTCGATGCCCGAGTCGCCCTCTGTCCACTCGGCACCTTCCACCGACACGACCGGCGGCGCGCTCGCATCGTCGTTGTCGTAGATCGTGCCCACGACCGAGCCGCCGTCGGCGTAGCCAGGCCCCGGAACGATCTCGAAAAGGAACGTCTCGTGGTCTTCGTCGTCGTTGTCGCCGTTGATCGTGATCGCGACGGAGGCCGTCTGCTGATCCATCGAGATCGTGTCCACAGTCGGTGCGAAGTCTTCGTTGTTCGTGCTGATGTGGTCGGTTCGGTACTTGACCGGCACCGCAGTGCTCGGTGGCGTCGGCAACGAGAGCTCGAAGATCACCGTGCTCGAGCCGCCTTCGTTGGCCTCGAGCGTTCCCGCCCCGCTCTGCACCTGGACGTAGGGCTGATCATCATTGATGATCGAGACCTGGCCAACCGTCTGGGTCCCCAGCTGGGCATCTCCCGACACGTCGACCATCTCGACGAAGAAGATCTCGTCGGGCTCCCAGTCATCGTCGCCGTACACCACAACCGGAAGGATCCCGATTCCACCGGGGCTCGTCAGCTGCTGCGTGAACGTCGGCGCAGATTCCACGATGTCGGCGCTATCGGCCGCTCCCATACCGGCGGTAAAGAGGGTGCGATAGGTGATCGTGATCGTGCCGGTAGCCGGCGGGCTGAACTGGACGGGGACGTCGATCACCGTGTTCTGCCCAGACGGTCCCTCCTGAAGCATCGTATTGCCGATCTCGGCCGTCGGCGTCTGGGTGGGAGGCGCAGGCGCATCGAAGATCCTGATGGGTGCCCGGTCAACAGCAACTGGTGTGGCTGCCGATTGAATCAGCAAGTCGAACCCCTCGGTGCTCTCGACCGCGCCATCCTCGAGCAGGTCGAGGAGAATGAAGGTCTGCTGTTGGTTGGGGGCAAAGGAATAGTTCCACTGCAGCACCGTGTAGTCGACATTCTGTATCGCCGGCGGATCACCGTTGTCTTCAATGACGGAGATGTTGAAGAACACCTCGTAGGGGACAGGGTCGTTCAGCGTCACCGGTACCATCAAGACATCGCCTTCGACTCCCTCTGCGGGGTGAAGGGTGATCTCGGTCGTCGCCGGCAGGTCGTTGTCATCAATCAAGACGTTGACGTTGGGTTGTTGGACCGCCACGTCTGGCTCTGACGTCCAGAAAGAGACCCTGAAGACCTCGCTTGGTTCGTAGATCGAATCGTCGACGACGGGAATCGTCACCATCGCTGAGCTGTCGCCTACCTGAACTGCTACCGGAAAGTTGTTACTGCCGTCGAAGTCCTCCGGCTCGCTGGCACTGTCTTCGGTTGTCGCCCAGTGCAGGTCGAAGGCTAGAGGAGAGAACTGCGGCTCGAAGCCCAGGGTGATGGTCGCCTGTCCACTCGCTTCCGACGCATCCACCGATTGCAGGTGAACTTCGACCGATGTTCCCGGGAAGTCATCGTTCTCGATGGTGTGATAGCCGTCCGGATTGGTGGTGAATCCGCCGCTGATCACTTCGATGTGGAGTCCGACCTTCTCGTCAGGTTCGGGAATGTTGTCGCCCAGGATGGTGATCGTGAACGGCCGCTTGGTCTCGCCGGGCTCGAACTGCACCTGCCCTGAAGAAAACTCGTAGTCCTCACCCTCAACCGCCTCGCCAGGGATGTCGTAGGTGTTCCACTGCACGACGATCGGTTCCTGCTGCGTCTCGGCACCACTCCAGTCGGCATGGAGATCCGAGGTCGACGTATTGAGGGTGTCGAGCTCCGGGTAGCTGGCGACGAGGGGCAGGCTCACCTTCTGGGCACCAGCCGGTACCGCGAAGAGGAGGACCATGAGCGCTACAACCAGGCGCGGACTCCTCACGAGCGAGAGCGAAACAAGAGAGCAAGACATGACAAGGTCCCCACAGTCAGAATGACTGCAATTACAAGGAATCCGAGTATATTCGAATTATCCGCTTCTGGCTATCTTTCCTTCGCTTGTGGGCTCCCTGGTGGCGCCCGATGCGGGCCCGGCAGCGACGCAACCCTGTTGCCAGCGCATGGATCGAGGCCAAATCGCCCGGGGCCCCCGCCGGCGCATCGATCGCTCGTTGATTCGATCGCTTCGTTGATACTGTGCGTCGGCTTCTTCACCGGCCCCTCTGGGCCACAAACCTGGAAGACCCTCCATCGCGAGGTCTGGAATCACCCCTGGTTCGCCGCATGAGGACTCCATCGCGTCTGTTCCAAAGCCTCGCGCCCTACCCGAAGAAGGGCCACGAGAAGGGCCAGACGAAGAGACTGCGCGACCGTGCCGGCGAGCGCCCTGGCCCGTGCAGGGAGAACGCGCGACGCCAGGTTCTCGCACTGCTGGCGGCGGCGATGGTCTGCCACGCCACCTCCGCGCAGGTCGACGCTGCCGACCGCGAACCCCTGTCGTCCTTCCGGTCCCAGACCACCTTCGCGCTCGTCGGCGGCGCCCAGACGGTCCTCTCGTCACGCAGCGAAGAAGCGAACTGGGAGTTCGTCGCCTCGGCACAACTCTCCAACTTCTGGGGCGAGTTCGAGCGCGGCGGTGACCCCGAAGCGATGGTCGACTTCGAAGCACTCACCAGCGACCTACGTTTGATCGGCTCGCCACATCCCCACCTGCAACTTGGTCTGGCGTACTCGCAACGCGACCATCTCGGCGGCTTTCTCGACGGCTTGATCCTCGGCTTTCACCGCATCGCCGGGCTCGACCTCGACGGGCGCGAACTCGTCCAGCGCGACCAGATTCGCCTGGCCTTCAACCCCGACGACGATCGACCGCATCAGGATCGCACGGCAGACGCGCGCGGCAACTTCGAGCGCTCCCTCACCGGCTCCGCGGTCTATGTGCTGAACCCAACAGCCGACACCCGGGTCGCCTTCTCGATCAGCCTGGCGAACCATTGGGGCGACGGACCGTTGGTGGAGCGCGACTCGATCGATGGCACGGCCGGCTTCTTCCTCGGCACCGCCTTCGGTGACACCCGTCTAGATTTTCTGGCCGAAGTCGCCCGCACTGGTGCGACGTCGATCGGTCCGATCGCCGTGCGCCGTTGGCAACCGCGTTTGACCCTGGCGATGGCACGGCCGGGTCCAGAGGCCCTCGGTCGGGAGACGGACTGGCTCGTCACCTACCGCGGCGCTCGCGGACCTCTCGACTCCTTTGCCGCCTGGTCTGAGCCGTCTCATGAAGTCCTTCTCGGCATGCGTTTCCACGGCCCTCGCCTCGACGTCGAGGTGGGACTGATCGAGACCGTCTTGAACTTCTCGAACGCCGCCGACCTGGGCTTCCACATTGCGTGGCGCCGCAAGCTCGGCGGGCGTTGAGTCACAGCGACCCCGCAGAGCCCCCGTCGGAAGGAGCGCGAGGCTCAAGGGACTGCGGCTGCCGAGTGGTCAGCCCGATGGGGAGATGATCTCGTCGGTGCCCAGTACCTGCGGGTCGTGAAAGGCGATCGACCTCGAGAGCACTTCATCGGCCGTCAACGATGCCTGTGCAAGAGGCGCATCCGCGGCGGTTTGGCTGGCGGCGGGCACCGCCGCTGTGGCGTTGGGGGCCTCACCGCACCCTGAGACCAAGAATGCAGAGGCGGCGAGAATCGTACTGAGAGTTGTCTTCATCTGCTCACGATAGACGCGGCCCTGCCTACAGCTCGAACTACGACCCGTCGACCGACCCCCGCTATATTGAACGCGACATGTCTACCCCACCTGACCCCCACCCCGCCGCCGAATCCGAGCACCAAAGAGGTGCCGCACGGTCGGTGCTGGGCTTTCTGACTTATCTCCTCCTGCTTCCGCTCGTGCTCTTCGGCACGGCAGGAACCATCCACTGGTGGCAGGGCTGGGCATGGATCGCCCTGGCGATCACTGCTGGGCTCGGCAGCCGCATTCTCGTCGGGCGCCGACATCCCGACCTGTTGCACGAGCGCGCCCGCCATCGAGAACATCAGAACGTCGCACCGGGAGACCGGTGGTTCGTGGCGGTCATCGCCCTGTTCGGCCCGTTGGCGACGCTCATCTTTGCGGCTCTCGATCAGCGCTACTTCTGGACGGCATCATTCCTGGCGAACAACTCAGCACGCGGCCTGCCCTCGACCTGGCCGGCCTGGTGGTCGGTCGCAGGGCTTTTGATCGCTGGAGGGGGCGTTGCGCTGGGCACGCGGGCAATGCTCGAGAATCGCAACTTCTCGGCCGTCGTGCGAATCCAGGACGACCGCGGCCACGAGGTTTGTGACACAGGGCCCTACCGTTTCATTCGCCATCCGGGGTACACAGGCGGCCTTCTCTCGACCGCCGCTTCTCCGTTTGCTCTCGGTAGCCTGGCCGCGTTTCTCCCGGCCGCGATCGTGCTTTTTGCCCTGGTCTGGCGCACCGCTCGGGAGGACCGCTACCTTTCGAAGAACCTGGCCGGCTATGAGGCCTTCACCAGCCGCACGCGCTCACGGCTCATCCCCGGGATCTGGTAGCAGCGGTAACCGACGAGCATCTCCACCAGCTTCGAACCCCTCTCCAGTACCATCGAAGAAGCACCGCAAACCCTCGAGAAGAATTCGCTTCGGTCGGCTGCGCCCACGTGACACCTTCGCCACCCTCAAAAGAGAGCCCATGACCGCGGCACTGCGGATGATCTCACCAACCAGACCGACCGTACTCGGTACGCTTCTCGCCGCCATGATCGGAGCGCATCTCGCCGAGGCGGCGGCCGGCCAGGTAGAGCGACCGTCGGCGACACCCGAGACAAGGGAGCCGACTGTGCACTCGAGCAGCGACCTGGTGCTCGAAGAACTCGTCGAGGTTTCGCTCATCCAGTTCGACGCGGTCATCACGGACCCCGGCGGCGAAGCAATTCGCGACCTCGATCCGAAAGACTTCGCCCTGCGCGTCGACGGCAAGAAGGTTGCGGTCGACGGCGTGAGCACCGGTGAAGAGCTTCGCGAAACCGTCGCAGGTCGACAGAGCATCGTTCTCCTGATCGACAACCGTCATCTCGAGAAAAGCCAGCGCGACGAAGCACTCGGCGACATCGAAGAAGTCCTTCTCGAAGAAATGCGAACCCAACCAACCTGGGTGGCGGTGGTTTCCTACGGCGACAAGCTGAACCCGCTGCTGGCGCCAACCCAGGATCGAGGCGCGGTACGCGAGGCCATCGCCCGCATCCGAGCGACAGAACCGCCCCCTAACCTGCTGCAGAGTCAACAGCGCGCCTCGGTCGAAGACGTCAACAACTTGCTGACACTGCTGAGTCAACGCGGCAGTCGCTACCGCATGGGACTGGCGTCGCTGTCGGGGGTCGAGTTTCGGCTCCGTGAGTACGGGCGCGCGCTCAGCAACGACACGCTCGAGACTCTGCGTGCGATTGAGGAACTGGTCGAGGGTTTGTCCTATGTGCCCGGGCGCAAGGCGGTGCTCTACGTCACCGACGGCATTCCGCGCAATCCGCTCGACAGCGTCGCCGAGACAATGTTCGATCACCTCGCCGGAGGAAGCCGTTCGCGGGTTGCCGACGACACGATCACCCAGACTTCGGGATCGGGCATCAACGATACGAACTCGCGCCCACGAGGCAGCGAGATCGCCGACAACTCGAGCGTCATCGAAGACATCAATCAGCAGGATGACGGTGGCGCGTTCGAGTTCCAGCGCGCGATCAACGAGTTCTCGCGCGACCGCGACTTCGAAGCGGTGACCGCGCGCGCCAATACTTATGGCGTTTCGTTCTATCCTCTTCGCCCGCCGATTGCCGACGCATCGAAGAGCGGCATGTCTGACGCGCGAACCAAGCGCGGAGCGATCTCGTCACTTTCGGATCTGTCGATCGGTCTCCAGATCCTGGCCGAGGACACCGGCGGCCTGTTCTACGACGGCGAGGCGGGGGTTCGTGACTTTCTGGTACGCGCCCGCCTGGACCTCGCCGCCTACTACTCGCTGAGCTTCAAACCTCCGAAGCCCAACAAGCGAACCAGCGGGATTCGCAGCATTCACCTGAAGATTCGCAAGCGGCGGGCCGACCTGCGCTATCAGCGCAGTTTCGTGCCGCAGAGTCTCGAACAGCGCCTGGCGAGCCGCGCCTGGGGCACCCTCCTGTTCGGCTGGCAGGAGAACCAACACGGGGCTCTCTTCGAGAGCACCGTCGCCAAGACCCCGGGACCGGACGGGGAGCTGCATGCCGTCGAGTTGACGGTCAGCCTCCCCATCGGCGAGCTCGAGCTCCTCCCGGCAGGCGACGAGGTGAGCGGCCTCTTGAAACTCGTCCTGCAGACGAGGCGCGCCAACGGCGAGCGCCTGACGCCACACCACATGGCGTTTGCGGTAACCATTCCCGCCGACGAGATCGAAGAGGCACGCACGCAGTATTTCGCGGTACGCACCGAGTTGCAGTTGCCGGCCGGCAGCTATGACCTGGCGGTGGGCCTGTGGGAGGAGAACACGGGGTCGTCGTCGTTCATCACGCGTAGGGTCGAAGTCGGAGACTCCGATCCCACTTTCGCGCGACGACGGTTCGGCTCGCCACAACCCAGTCGACTCCAGGTGGTCGCCAAATGACTCCTCGCGACCTTCTCGTGGGAGGCGTCTGAGCCCGCGATGCGACCGATCGAATTCCTCATCCTTCTGGTGCTGCTAGTCGCGGGCATCTCTCTCCTCATCGGCCGACGCCTACGGAGCCGCACCCTGCTGCTCTCGGGCGGTGCCCTGGCGTCGGTCCTCGTGATGCACCTTCTTCGCGAGGGCGGGCGCTGGCAGATGCTCCCGGCATACCTTCTTCTGGTCTCGATGTTCGTCGTGCAATGGAAACGACAGGCGCTTCCTGGTGGCCGAGAGCATCCGCTCGTCGAGCATTCGCTGGCGCGCAAGTTGACGGGCTTTGGTTTGCGCTTCTTGGCGCTGCCGCTCGCTCTTGCTCTGGCGCTTCTTCTTCCTTCGGCAATGGCAGTGCCCCACTTTCCAGCGCCCGGCGGGGACTTTGCCGTCGGCACACTCGACTTCGCGTTACGTTGGAACGACCGACCGGAGGTCTTTACCGCCGAGCCCAACGATAGGCGCGAGATTCAGGTGCGCGTCTGGTACCCGGCTGCAGTCGGCACCGGTTCTGAGCCTGCCCCTTACCTCTCGAAAGAGGAGGCAGAGGGTCTGCGAGAGCTGCTGGGGAGCCTGACGCCGGGGGCCGACTTCTTGACTTCGCAGGCGCGCTTTGCCACCTCGAATGCCCACCGAGACGCGCCGTTGGTCAGCACCCCGACTCGGTTTCCGGTTCTGGTCTACTCGCACGGCTATTCGAGCTACGTTTCGCAGAACACGCCGCTCATGGAGGCGCTCGCGAGTGCCGGCTATGTGGTCTTCGCTCTCGGGCATACCTACGACGGTCTGGTGACGCTGCCCGGTGAGCGCGTCCTGGGCGTCGGACCACACGTAGCGGAGATGAACGAGGCAGGCCGGGCGCGGCAGGAACAGACGCTGGCCGATTTCGAGGTCCTGATATCGGGCACCGACCAGACTGCCCGTGCCGAGCGGACCCTGGCGATGGTCGAAGAAACGGCACGCGAGTTTGCCGCCGGTCGTGGCATCGGACGAAGCTGGCAGGAATGGATCGAGGATCGTGTGCGCTTCTTCGACACCCTGGAGGAGCTTCAGTCGGGCGTCCGGCCGTCGCCGTTTGTCGGCCGGCTCGACCTCGGTCGGATTGGTCTCCTCGGAATGTCTTTTGGTGGTGCAACGGCGGCCGAGGTATGCCATCGCGATGGGCGCTGTGTTGCTTCGATCAACCTCGACGGCGCCCAAATGCCATCCGTCGACTCGCAGCTCTTCGACACCCTGACGACCAAACCGCTCCTGATGCTCTATTCGTCTGATCCGACAACCGCCGCTACGCCAAGCCGTGACAATCCGAATGACTTTCAGGCCTTCAACGACTTCTACTACGAGCCCATCAGAACGCGCGGCACCCACGACCGCGTGGTTCGCATTCGGGTCGACGGAACTTCGCACCTTCACCTCTCCGACTTCAGCCTGATGGTGCGCTGGATCCCGGGCGTCGCCAGTGAAACCCCGGGACCTCGCGTGACCGAGATCTTGAACCGCTACACCCTTGCCTTCTTCGACCGTCATCTACGCGGCGAGCCCGCACCGCTGCTCGACGGTCCGAGCGAAGAGTTCCCGGAGGTCACCTTCCAGACGTTCGGCCATCCCGTTCGTTAGGTGCCGGCAGCAATGATCGGTCTGGAGCGCGAGAACTACATCAGCCTGGTGACCTTCCGGAAGGACGGGCGCAAGGTGGCAACGCCCGTGTGGTTCGCCTCGACCGGCGGAGAGCTCTACGTGTTCACCATGGCCAACAGCGGCAAGGTGAAACGACTGCGCAACTCGAGCCGTTCACAGTTTGCCGCCTGCGACATTCGCGGAACGGTCCATGCGGCGTGGTCCGACGCCGAAACGCACATCCTCGAAGATCCGGCGGAAGAGGAGTCCGCGCGGCTCGCGCTGCGCCGGAAGTACCGCGTCCAGATGGCGGTTGCCGACCTCTTCGGTCGACTGACCGGGCGGTCCCGGCATCGTGCCTATCTCAGAGTCACACCGCTCCGGAAAGAATCAGAAGGCGCGTCGGCGAGGCGATGATCGAGCAGGCCTCTCCCGGGGACGTCCCGGCGATCGTCGCGCTCGTCAATGCGGCCTACGAAGTCGAAGCGTTCTTCGTCGAAGGGCCGCGAGTCGAGAGCGAAGAGATCGAGCGTGACCAGCGCGCCGGTCGACTGTTCGTTGGTCGTTCCAGGAGCGGTGCTCTCGAGGGCTGTGTGTTCTACGAGGGGCGAAGCAGCCACGGCTACTTCGGCCTCCTGGCAGTGGACCCCCGGGCTCAGGGTCGCGGACTGGGCAGGCAACTCGTGGCCTTCGTTGAAGACCGGGCGCGTGAAGAGGGGCTCGAGCGCATGAGAATAGCGGTCGTCAACCTACGAACGGAGCTGCCCGCCTGGTACGAAGCGTTGGGGTATCGATCGGTAGGCACTGAGGCGTTCGAGAGCCCTCGCAAGAGGCAACCGGCGCACTTCGTGATCTACGAGAAGCAACTCCAACCCGAAGACTCCTGAGAGAGTAGGCGGCCGAGGGGCTATTCTGTCGACATGACGGATACCCCAGAGTCTCTGCGCCTCGAAGGCGCCGGCATCGAGCTCCAGGCCTACGACTACGGAAACAAGGACGCGCAAGGGATGATCCTGGTCCACGGAATCCAGGACCAGGCCCTCGGCCTCGCACCGTTGGCCGAGGCCTTCCGTGAGCGCTACCACGTCGTGTCGTTCGACCTGCGCGGCCACGGCGACAGCGACAAGCCCGGCATCTACGCCCTGCCCCACTTCGTCGCCGATCTCCACGCCGTCCTCGCGCAGGTGCAACTGCGTGACCCGGTCCTCGTGGGTCATAGCCTCGGTGGTCACATCGTCTCTTGGTACGGGGGGATCTTCGCCGAGGTGCCGAACGTGATCGTCAACATCGAGGGCATCGGTGCCCCATTCCGCGAAGACGCAGTTCCCGAGGAGAACCGGCAGTGGCGACTACGCAACGGCATCGCCAGCCTCTTGCGTCCCGGCGGTCACAAGCGCCCAATGGGTGACCTCGAAGACGCCTGGCATCTCTTCTGCCGTTTCCACCCGCGCATGGACCCCGAACACGCGCGCTACCTCGCCGAGGTCGGAACGTGCCCTCACCCCCACGGGGGTCTACAGTGGAAGTGGGATCCGCACGTCGAAACCGTCGGTCTGACGATGTCGCCGGAGGCGTCGCGCGCCCGCTGGGCAGCCATCGAGTGCCCCACCCTCGTCGTCACCGCCGCCGACTCCGCCGATTTCTACCGCGGTCGAGGTGGCATCGATCCCGAAGCCCAACCCGACCCCGACGAGATCACGCGCCGCGTGAGCCACTTCAAGAACGCCACCCACATCGAAATCGCCAACGCCGGCCACATGGTCCACTTCGACAACCCCAGCGACCTCATCCAGGCCATCACCACCTATTTGGGTTGAACCCCCAGGGACCCGGTTTGAAAAGGGCGGTTCTAGGGATTCTCGGGGTGAAAGGGCTTTCGTTTGGCGGATTCTGGTCAATGCAGGGGTTTCGATTTGGCTACTTCTTGGAATTCTCCACCCAGTCTCGCATGCGCTGATCGAGGACCGAAAGCGGTAGCGCGCCCGCACCGAGCAGGTGGTCGTGGAAGGCACGGATATCGAATGCCTCGCCCAGTTCGGCCTCGGCGTGGGTTCGGAGTTCCTTCATCTTGAGCTCACCGATCTTGTAGGCAAGGGCCTGGCCCGGCATGACGATGTAGCGGTCGATCTCGACCGTGATGTCGTGCTCAGACTTGCCCGAGTTGGCCACGAAGTAGTCGATCGCTTGTTGCCGCGACCAGCCCTTGGCGTGCATTCCGGTATCGACCACCAGACGGATGGCCCGCCACATCTCGTAGGTGAGTTGACCGAAGCGTGAGTACGGGTCCTTGTAGAAGCCGAGCTCCGGCCCGAGTGACTCGGAGTACAGGCCCCACCCCTCGACGAAGGCGGTCGAGCCGCTGCTGCCACCAAAGCGACGGAAATCCGGCAGGTCTAGAAGCTCTTCTGAAAGCGCGATCTGCAGGTGGTGTCCCGGCATCGCTTCGTGAATGGTGAGGGCTTCCATCTCCCACTTCGGTCGCGCCGGGAGGTTGTAGGTGTTGGCGTAGAAGGTCCCCGAACGGCCGGCCCGCGACGACCCCGGGTTGTAGTACGCGGTAGTCGTTGTCTTCTCGGAGTAGGCGGGCACCGGCTCGACTCCGTAGGGTAGGCGCGGAAGCTTGCCAAACATCCTCGGCAGGCGGGCGTCGATGCGTTTGGCGATGTCGCGGTAGCTGCGCAGCAGTTCTTCTTTGTCGGTGAAGAAAAACTGCGGGTCGGTGCGCAGGAACTCGAAGAACTCATCCAACGTGCCCTCGAAGCCTGCTTCCTCTCTGACCTCCTCCATCTGTGCCCGGATTCGCTTCACTTCGCTCTTGCCAATCTGGTGGATCTCTTCGGGAGTCAAGTCGGTGGTCGTCTGGACCCGCACGTTGTGGGCGTACCAGGCGGCACCGTCCGGCAGATCGGCGAGGGCAATGGACTCGCGGGTGTTCGGAAAATAGTTCTCCGTCCAATACTCATGAAGCTGGCGGTAGGCAGGCATGACGTGCTCCTCGAGCACCCTTTTCCCGTCCGCTTGCAGCCTCTCCGTCGCAGCCTCTCCAATCGAAGCCGGTAGATCGGCGAAGACGGTGCGGTAGATCGGATGTTCGAGCACTTCTCCGCTACCCAGCATGGCGAGCTGCTCACCCACTCCACGCAGCGTGATCTTCGGCGGCGTGATTCCTCTCTTTTTGCCTTCTTCGAGAAGCGCAATGACCTGCTCCATCATCTCCGGGGACTTCTCGAGGCGTGAGACCAACGCCTCGACGTGCCCCTGATTGAGGCGCGGCGCCATCATCGCGACCTGCGGCAGCATCGTCACCAACCCACCCATCTGGTTGAGTGGCATGAGCTCGTCAGGGAAACGCTCACCGGCCACTGCCAGCTGCGCGCCGCGCAGGAAGAGGTCGTAGTTCAACTGGTCCTCGGTCGAGAGGAGGCTGCGATCGATGCCCTGGAGTTTCTCGAGCAACTCGCGGGCGTGTTGCCGCCGGCGCGAGTGGGCGGAAGCCGAGATGTCGGGCAGCTCGTCGAGCCCCTGCTCGAGACCGAGGAACGTGGCCATCAGGGGGTTGTCGTCGAGCTGCCACTGCCACTCCTGGTCAAACAGCTCGTGTAGCCGGGCACCTTCGCCAGGCTCGTCGGCGACAGTCGCTTCGGTAACAGGCTCTTCGGAGAGGGTTCGACCAGCCACACTCTGGACCGTCAGAAGGCCAAGCGACACCAAAAACACCACCGGGCCAAAGACCCGGCGCCTCGGACACGCCCAATGAGCGTTCACAACCGGCGAGTTCATCATCGGAAAGGTCTCCTCGAAAAAGTGGTCTATGCAGCCTACCGTGGGCAATCAGAGCTACCGGTGGCCGGTCCGGGCAATGGTCGTTCTCGCCGACGACTATCTTTCGCACTGGACTTCTGCTTATACTCTCTCCTGTAAGGCGCTTCCCGGTTTGGCGTCCCTCGAGTCCCGCGGCGGTTCCCGACGCGCCGAGACTTCTCGCACGCTAAATCCAGTAGCTCCGCCTTGACCGGCCCCGCATAGCGACGGGTAGGTCGGATCTGCGGAGTCCCAACATGTCTTTTCAGAAGCTCGGCCTCGAGGCCGAACTCCTGCGCGCCATCGCTGCGCAGGACTACGATCGACCTACGCCCATCCAGACGAAAGCGATTCCGGTCGTCCTCGGCGAGCACGACGTTCTCGCTCGTGCCCAGACCGGCACCGGCAAGACAGCCGCGTTCACCCTTCCCATGCTTCAGCTGCTCAGCGGCCGCCCGCGCCCTGAGGGTAGAGAGCGCCTACCGCGTGCTCTGGTCCTGACCCCGACCCGCGAACTCGCCACCCAGGTGCACGAGAGTGTTCGCACCTACGGCCAGAACCTGCGCATGCGTTCCACGGTCATCTTCGGCGGGGTCGGTATCGAGCCCCAGAAGAAAGCACTGCGCCGCGGCGTCGACATCGTTGTCGCCACCCCCGGCCGGCTGCTCGATCACGCCGGTCAGCGCACCGTCGACCTCTCGGCGATCGAAATCCTGGTGCTCGACGAAGCCGATCGCATGCTCGACATGGGTTTTATCCATGACATCAAGCGCATCATGGCGCTGCTGCCAGAACGCCGCCAGAACCTCCTGTTTTCAGCCACCTTCTCGCGCGACATCGAGCGCCTCGCCGATCGCCTGCTCCACCGCCCGAAACGGGTTGAAGTCGAGGCGCAGAACACCGCCGCCGAAACCGTCGAGCAGCACATCTACCGGGTCGAGAAGGATCAGAAGCGTGACCTCCTGGTGCACCTGATCCAGGACGGCGCCTGGGACCAGGTCCTGGTTTTCACGCGCACCAAACACGGCGCCAACCGCCTCGCCAAACAACTCGAGCGCCACGGCATCGAGGCCGCAGCGATTCACGGCAACAAGTCGCAGGGGGCCCGCACCCGTGCCCTGGCCAGCTTCAAGGCCGGCCAGGTCCGCGTTCTAGTGGCCACCGACATCGCCGCGCGCGGGCTCGATATCGAAAGCCTGCCGCACGTCGTCAACTACGAGCTACCCAACGTCTCCGAGGACTACGTCCATCGCATCGGCCGCACCGGCCGGGCCGGGGAAGAAGGAACCGCTATCTCGCTGGTGAGCGCAGAAGAGGTGAAACACCTTCGCGGCATCGAGCGCCTGCTGCGGCGACGCATTCCCGCGATCGAGGTTCCTGTGTTCACGCTGCCGCCTGCGAAGCCGATTCGCCGGGCCGTCCCGCACCAGGACCCCAAGCCCAGGCAGGGTCGTCGTCGCAAGGCCAACAAGAAGAAGGCCCACTCCAACGCACGCCCCGGGCAGGCACGCCTCGGACAGTCTCGCCCCGGACAGTCTCGCGGACAGGGACGATCGGGGCTGGGACCCCAGGGTGCTTCCGGCGCCACGTCAGGCGGTCCATCGCCAGCCGGGTCGCGCAAGCGCCGCGGGCGCAACCGCCCGCGACGAACAACGAGCAGCGCATCCAACTGATGGGTTGCCGAACGGCAGAAAGCCAAGATCCCGGAACCCTCTTCCCTTCCAACAGCTTTCCAGATCCTTAGCCAGCAATGGCCAAGACCGCTCCCCGAGTTCTGTGTGTGGACTCGGTGGCGCCTTTTCTCAACACACAGACTGAGGACAGATGATGAACATCTACGTAGGAAACCTTTCGTTCAAAACCACTGAAGACGAACTCCGCAAGGTCTTCGAAGAATTCGGTGCACTCTCGAGCTGCAGCCTGATCATCGACCGGGCGACGGGGCAGTCGAAGGGTTTCGCTTTCGTCGAAATGGACGACGACTCCGAGGCCAACGCCGCGATCCAGGCTCTCAACGACACGGATCTCGGTGGCCGCAACATCAAGGTCAACCAAGCCAAGCCGCGGGCCGAGCGCCCGCAGCGCGACCGCCGCTGGTAGTCCCATAGGGCTCGGGGCGGTCGAGGTGTGCAAACGCCTCGGCTCCACCGCGAGCCACAGCGACCGCGCCGAGAAGGTTCTCGGTGGCGGTGGCTAGAAATTGCCGCGCCTTGGTGTCCTCTAGGGAGGCCACCAAGCGCGGCTTTTTTGTCCATGCATAACGCGAGAGACCCCGACAGAACCCAACGCACTGGACTCCTCTTCAAGGCTTGATGGTCGTTGGCACGATGATGTCGCCGTTCATCAAGCGGATCGCGGTTGCCAGCCCTTAGGGTGGTCGCGGCCCCGGGACCGGGGTAGCTGGTTACCAACTCGGCCCACTCGCGCCGCCCTACGTGCACTAAGCTCCGTCCTCGATACTGGCTGGTGATCGAACCGGCAGATTCGAGCCGACCATGCACGACTCCCCGAGTTCCTCCGCCTCCCCGCCGGGCACGGACCTCCACAAGCGCCTCGCAGCCAACGTCTGGAAGCTCTACGTCATCCGGATGTTCTTCTGGATGCACTTCATCAGTGCGGTGCTGGTGCCCTTCTACCGTGACTGGGGAGGGCAGAGCCTGGGCATGATCCTGTTGATCAACGGCTGGTTCATGCTCTGGTGTTTCCTGCTCGAGATTCCAACCGGCACCGTCGCCGACCTGCTCGGCCGACGGGTCTCCCTGATTCTGGGTGCACTGGTAGCAGCGGTCGCCTTTCTGATCTACACCAGCGCACCGAGCCTGCCACGGTTTCTATTCGCCGAGGTGCTTTCGGCAACCGCCTTCACTCTCATGTCGGGTGCCGACGCCGCAATGATGTGGGACACCCTGCGCGATCTCGGGCGCACCGGCGACGCCGACCGCAGCTATCGCCTGCTCGAGGCCGCTCAGCAGACAGGCATCGTGCTCGGCGCCCTCGGCGGCAGCGTCATTGCCTACTACACCTCGGTGCGCTGGCCACTGGCCGCACAGGCGGTCCCAACGACGATCGCCGCATTGGTGGCGTGGAGCCTGGTCGAACCCGCCTCGCACCGCGCCCTGAAGCGACCGACGTTTGGCGACATCTTCGGCGCTGGCCTGCGTACCTTCTTCGGCAGCACCATCTTGAAGGCCCTGGCGTTCGACATGGTGTTCTCGGCTGTCATCGCCTGGATGGTCATCTGGACGTACCAGCCGCTGCTCGAGGGCGCCGCCGTTCCGCTGTTCTGGTTCGGTACCGTGCACGCGTTCATGAGCCTGTCGCAGATCGCCTTTCTTGCGCGCGCGGCAACGATCGAACGCTGGCTGGGGTCGAAGAAGAGGTTGCTATTCCTCGGCCCGCTGGTGGTCGGTGCCGGCTATCTCGTTCTAGGAACCGTCCGGGTGCCGCCCATCGTTGTACTGGCGATCCTCGCCATCGCGGCCTTTGGCCTCGCACGCCCGACTCTTTACATGGCGCTCTTGAATCCTCATATCGAGTCCGAGCAGCGGGCCACCGTGCTCAGTGTGGTGGGTATGTTCAGAACCCTCGCGATCGCCATCGCCTACCTTCCGATCGGCCAGCTCGCCAACCGCTCGGTTCACGAGTTGGCGACCGTGCTCGGCGTCTGTGCGCTGCTCGGAGCGGGTCTCAGCTGGTTCCTGTGGTCACGAAGGGAGCTCGACGGGAGCCTGGCCGCCGAACGCACTGGCTAGGATCAGCTGGTCGCGGCGAGTTGCAGCTTTCCGAGTTATCGTTAGAATCCTACGCAATGGACGATCCCGCGCTCGACCACGATCTAACCCTCACCGCCCTCGTTCCGGCCTACAACGAAGAGGCGACCATCGAGACTGTACTCAACAGCCTCATGGCCGTCGACATGAACCTCGTGCAGGTGGTCGTCGTTGACGACGGATCGAAAGACAAGACGGCGGCGATCGTCGAGCGCCTGGCGGCGGCTGACGAGCGCATCGAGCTCCACCAACAGTCGAATCAGGGGAAAACCGCCGCGATCGCCAATGCCCTCGGTCACGCCCACGGCGACGTCATCTTCATCCAGGACGCCGACCTCGAATACGACCCGGCCGAGCTCCCAGAAGTCGTGCGACCGATCCTCACCGGCCAGGCAGACGTCGTCTACGGCAGCCGCTTTCTGGTTCGCCGGGCGGCCCGAGTGCTCTACTTCTACCACTACCTGGCGAACTCGGGTTTGACCTTCCTCTCGAACCTCTTGACCAACCGCAACATGACCGACATTGAGACCTGCTACAAAGCGTTTCGAGCGGAGGTCATCAAGCCACTGCGACTGACCTCGTCGGGCTTCGGCATGGAAGTCGAGATCACCGCCCTGGTCTGCAAGACCATGGCGCGCACCTACGAGGTCCCGATCTCGTATCACGGTCGCACCTACGAAGAGGGCAAGAAGATCGGCGTCTGGGACGGTGTGCAGGCGCTCTACTACATTTTCTTCTTCAACCTGATTCGACCCTTCCAGAGCGAGGGACGGCAGTACATCGAGACCGTCGACGCGGCACTCAGAGCGCAGCGCCGCGAACCCGAAGTGCCAGCCGTAGCGGAGCCCGCCACCTCGAGCTAGGAACCGGGGCTCCTAACGACTCGCCTCTTCGGTCAGGCGGGTGATCGCGTCGATCATGGTTGGCCAGGCTTCCCGCGGCAGGTCGTGGCCCATGCCGTCGATGGTCAGAAGCTCGGCACCCGCAACCGCTGCCGCCGTGTCCTGCCCGCCCTCGAGCGGCACCAACGGGTCGTCGGTGCCGTGAATCACCAGGGTGGGAAGTGAAAGACGGCGCAAGCGCTCGCGACGGCTACCGTCGGCGACGATGGCAGTCATCTGGCGCGCGACGCCCGAGCGTGAGAGACCGCGATCCCAGGCCGCCTCGGCCCTCGCCCGCACCACGTCTTCGCGAAACGGAAAGCCCGGACTGCCCAACACCTTCCAGATGCGCACCGCGTGTTCGAGGTAGGCCTCGAGGGTTTCGGGTGGCGGCAGGAAGAGCGCCGCCCGCGCCTCCTCGGTCGCCTGCGGCAAGCCCGGCTCGCCGGTCGTCGACATGATGGAGGTCAGTGTCGCGATGCGCTCCGGGAATCGGATCGCCATCGTCTGCGCGATCATGCCACCCATCGAAGCACCACAGACATGGAAGCGTTCGAGGTCGAGACCGTCGGCAAGGCTCACAGCATCCTGCGCCATATCGGCAAGCGTGTAGGGCGGTGTGACCTTCTTGCCGGTCAGCGATGCGGCAAGCAGCTTCGAGATATCGGGCGTCCCGAGATCTTCGAGCCGCGACGACTCGCCGACGTCGCGATTGTCGAAGCGCACCACGAAATGACCACGCTCAGCCAGGCCAAGGCAGAAGTCGTCCGGCCAGTGCAGCCGCTGCGCGCCGAGACCCATCACCAGAACGAGCGGTCGACCTCCGCTGGACCGGCTCGGGTGCGCTCCGAAGGTCTCATAGGCGATATGGATCCCATTGGCGGTCATCGACGGCATAGTTTCTCCCTCCCTCGCTCTCAGACGAACCGAAGCGAGCGCATTATGCCTGCTCTGTGTCTGGAGTGGGAGGACCTGACCGGTACACTGCCGGCGAATCAACGACCGGAAGATCAGCAGAGGGAAGATCATGTCTTCGAATCCTTCGCCCCGCTCACCAGCGGTTGGCTCCCGCACACACCCCGCCGCGGCGCGACGGGTCGCGCCGCCGGCCAGAGTCATCGTTCTGGCCAGCGCTCTTTTGCTCGCCACCGCGAGCGTTGCTCCCGCCACCGACACGGTTGACCCGGGCCTCTTCGAAGCCCTCGAGTGGCGCCTGGTGGGGCCCTTTCGCGGCGGTCGTGTGACCACGGTCACCGGCGTGCGCGGCAAACCGCAGCTCTACTACATGGGCGCCACCGGCGGCGGTGTGTGGAAGACCACCAACGCAGGACTGACCTGGGAGAACATCTCCGACGGCTACTTCAACGTCGGTACCATCGGCGCAATCGCAGTGGCGCCCTCTGACCACAACGTGATCTACGTCGGCACCGGCGAGAAGTCGATCCGTGGTGTCACCACCAGCCAGGGCGACGGCATGTACAAGTCGACCGATGCCGGAAAGACTTGGGAACACATAGGCCTGCCCCAGGCCGGGCAGATCGCGCGCATCAAGATCCACCCCCAGAATCCCGATCTCGCCTACGCCGCGGTCCAGGGACAGATCTGGGGCCCGAACGAACAGCGCGGCGTCTACAAGACCAGCGACGGCGGTGTGACCTGGGAGCGGGTTCTCTTCGTCGACGAGCAGACCGGCGCCACCGACCTGCGCATGGACCCGACCAACCCGCGCATTCTCTACGCCGCGATGTGGGAGCACGGCCGCCGACCCTGGTACATCCTCTCGGGTGGTCAAGCGGGCGGCATTTTCAAGTCGACCGACGGTGGCAACCGTTGGGTCAAGCTCGAAGGTGGGCTTCCCGAGACGATCGGCAAGGTCGGTGTTGACATCTCGGCCAGCAACCCCAATCGCCTCTACGCCATCGTCGAAGCGATGCCTGGGGAAGGCGGCCTCTACCGCAGCGACGACGCCGGCGAAACCTGGCAGCTCAAGAATGCCACTCGCATTCTCTGGACGCGCTCCTGGTACTACATGCACATTGCCGCGGACCCGGTCGACGAAAACATCGTCTATGTCCTCAACGCCCCGTTCATGAAGTCGATCGACGGTGGGGTGACCTTCGAGAAGAAGAGCACCCCGCACGGTGATCACCACGATCACTGGATCAACCCCGACGACAACCGCAACATGATCAACGCCAACGACGGCGGCGCCACGATCACCTTCGACGGTGGCGAGTCGTGGTCGAGCCTGATGAACCAGCCGACGGCGCAGTTCTACCGCGTGCAGACCGACAACCAGTTTCCCTACCGCATCTACGGTGGCCAGCAGGACAATTCGACCGTGGCGATTCTCAACGAGACCTACCGCGGCGGGCCTTCGAACGCCGACTTCTACTCAGTTGGTGGTGGCGAAAGCGCCCACATGGCGTTCGATCCCGACGACCCCACACTGGTCTACGCCACCACCATCAACGGCACCCTCACCGAGTACAACGCCTCGAACCAGCGGGTGCGCGAAATCAAGCCCTACCCTGAATTCGTCTTCGGCATGGAGTCGAAGGACCTGCGCTACCGCACCAACTGGAACGCTCCGGTCACCGCGTCGGTCCAGAAGCCCAACGTCATCTACTACGGCACCGACAAGCTTCTCCGTACCGCCGACCGCGGTGTGACCTTCGAGGAGATCAGCCCCGACCTCACCAAGAACGAGAAAGACAAGCAGGGGTTGAACGGTGGCCCGATCACCGCCGAGAACGTCGGTGCCGAGTTCTACGGCACCATCCTCACCATCACCGCGTCGCCGCACGCCTACGGCACGATCTGGGTGGGAAGCGACGACGGTCTGGTGCACGTCACCCGGGACGATGGCGCCACGTGGAGTGACGTCACACCCGGGGACCTCGGCGGCGCCATGATCAACGCCATCGACGTCAGTCCGCACGAAGCGGGAACCGCCTATGTCACCGTCGCGGGCTACAAGATGAACGACCACAAGCCGTACATCTACAAGCTCACCGACTACGGCAAGAACGCCGTCCGTCTCGACAGTGATCTGCCGCAGCGCAACTTCATTCGCGTCGTGCGCGAAGATCCGGTACGCCAGGGTTTGCTTTTTGCCGGCGGTGAAGAAGACCTCTTCATCTCCTTCGACGATGGTGAGCACTGGCAATCCTTCGAGCTCAACATGCCACCGGTGCCGATCACCGATCTCACCATTCGCCAGGACGACCTCGTCGCTGCGACGCAGGGGCGCGGGTTCTGGGTCTTCGACGACCTCTCGACGATCCGTCAACTCGAGCCCGAACTCGCCGAGAAGCCGCTCCATCTCTTCACGCCGCGCGAGGTCGAAATGATCCGCGGCGGCCGCGGTGGCGGCGCCTTCCGCGGTGAGAACCCGCCGCGAGGCGTGGCGCTCGACTACTTCATCAGGGACGAGCACGAAGGCCCGCTCGAGATCGAGATCACCGATGGGAACGGCCAGCCGGTACGCCGTTTCTCGAGCGCAGAAGGCGACTTCGAGCGCTGCATTCTGAGCAACATGGACCAGCGGCTCCCGTTCACCGTCGACTACCCCACCAAGGAACCGGGGGCCCACCGCTGGACCTGGAACATGCGTCGCGAGGGTCTCCACTGCATCGAAGACATTCCACTCTTCGAGGGCTTCTCGGGCGCCTACGTGATGCCGGGTACCTACCGCATCGTCATGCGTATCGGCGACCACGAGGAGCGCACCATGGTGACGTTGGTACCCGACCGGCGCACAGAAGCCAACATGGCGGACTTCGAAGAGGTCGAGGTCAAGGTTCGCGAGGCCACCGGTCTGATGAATGAGCTGCTCGACGGTCTGGCTGCCATCCGTCGAACACGTGCACAGATCGAAAGCCTGCTCGCCGATCACCCCGACTCCGAACGCCTCCGGGAGTCGGGCGCTAGCGCGATCGACCGCCTCACCGAGTGGGAGGCCAAGGTCCTACAGGTCGAGTACGAAACCTACGAAGACGAAGACAGCCTGCCGCCGCGCCTGGTCAAGCATGTGCGTCACGTCCTCGATGTCATCGACGATGCCGGCCCTCCACTTGCCGCCGGTGCCAAGCAGCGCCTGAGCGATCTCGAGGCCGACTGGTCGGAGCTCGAAGAGGAGCTGCGCGCCATCGAGGCAAGCGATGTCACCGCGGTCAACGACTGGGCGCGGGAAGAAGCCGTGCCGCACGTGATGCCCCCGCGTTAGCGACTGGTAACGAGAGTCCTTTTCATTCAGGCCAGGCGCTCGATCTCGAGCGGCGGCGTACCGGCCGTCTCACTCCGCCGGACCACGGCGCGGGCCGCGGTATGTTCGCTCGCGGTCTGTTCCTCGACATGATCGACGTAGAGCCACTCGGCCGATGCTCGGTCGCGGCTGAAACGAACGATCATGTAGCCGCGTTGGTGGGTGTCGACGTAGCGCAGATGAGGGTTCGTCGCCTGCAGCAGGGTGCCCACCTCGCTCGGCGGGGTCTCTGGGAAGGCGCGTTCGAGTCCCGGTGAGGTGACCGAAGAGCCACCGAACTCGACACCGAACTGCCGGCCTTGGCGATCGAGCAGGTCGAAGGCCCAGCTGTTGTGGGTATCGCCGGCCAGCGCCACGACGTTATTGCCGAACGCCAGACAGTCTTGCGCCAGGCGCTCGCGGGCCGCTCCGTAACCGTCCCAGGCGTCGAGGTTGAGCGGTAACTGATGCTCGAACATGCCGCGCAGCCGCCTGGCTCTTGAGTCTTCGGGGTTCTCACTCTCTGTGCTGTTGGGTGTGCCGCTCTCGGTGCCACCGGTGAAGTCGGGGGTCTTAAGCCCACCGATCAGGAGCTGCTGCCCGAGCACCTGCCACGGGACGTCGCGCGCCTGTGAGCGCGCCAGCTCAGCCTTGAGCCATGCCTCCTGTTCGGCGCCGAGCATCGTCCGTTGCGGCGCGTCGAGGCGGTCGCGCTTCCACCGCGACACGGTCGCTTCGTCGTAGGTCGAAGGCTCATCACCGTAGTCGAGCTGCTGGTCACGCCCGATCAGGCGGGTATCGAGCATCAAGATGCTGGCCAGGTCGCCCCACTCGAAAGCGCGGTAGATGCGGTCGGAGCGTGAACCCGGCCGGGTGCGACTCGGCATCCACTCACCCCAGGCGCGCACCGCGGCGGCGCGGCGTTCGGCGAAGATGCCTTCGCTTTCCTCCTGGTGGTTCTCGGCGCCTGAATGCCAGGCGTTGTTGGTGATCTCATGATCATCCCACACGGCAATCATCGGCAGGGCCGCGTGGATCGCCTGGAGATCGGGGTCGCTACGGTACTGGGCGTAGCGCGTTCGGTAGTCCTCGAGGGTGAAGATCTCGTGTGGCGGCTGGTGTTCCCGGCCCAGACGCTCGCCGGTGGGGCCGCCGTAACCGTCGGGGCCGTACTCGTAGATGTAGTCGCCGAGATGAATCGCCAGATCGAGATCATCGCGAGCGGCGGCATTGCGGTACGAGTGGAAGTAGCCGAACGGGTGGTTGGAACAGGAGAACACGGCAATCGCCAGGCTGTCGGCGCGTCCGGTGGGCAGTGTGCGTGTGCGGCCGACCGGCGAGTCGCTGCTCTCGAAGCGGAAGCCGTAGTCGTACCAGGTATCGGGTTCCAGGCCACCGGCGTCGACCTTGACCGTCCAATCACGGTCGCGGTTGGTTTCGACGAAGCCGGAGGCCACCAGTTCTTGATCGCCGGGGCGCCCATCAGTTCCCGCACCCGCTGCCGCCACCCACCATTCGACGCGCGCCACATCGGCGCCGCTGCGTTGTGGGATCGCGCGCGTCCACAGCATCACGCTTCGGGCCAGAGGGTCACCCGAGGCGATGCCGTTCGGGAAGCGCTCCAACCCCCGGCTGGGCTCGTCGGGCTGGGCGCGAGCCCGCGATCGCCAGCGAGGTAGCGCGCCAAGCGCCGCTCCGAAAGCGAGGATAAGGCGGCGGGTGAGGGCCATCGGCTGCTCCTTGGGAAGGATCTTGGCTAAGAGCCAAGCGTGTCGTCCTGGGGGACTGCCACCACTCTACAGGTCGTCCTGCGGCCTTTCTCTCACACCATCGATTCAGCCAACTCTTCCGCCTGACGGATGAGCTCCGGTGCGCGCAGCCGCTCGGCAAACTCGTCCAGATCATCCGAAGGGCCGCGCCACTCGAGATCGTCGACACTCGCACTCACCGGAGCGCTCCGATCGACGGTCGCAATCCGGCGAAACAGCATCGCCAGGTCACGCTCCTCAGCAAGCGTGCTGGCAAGCTTGGCAGCACTCCGAACCTTGAATGGCCACAGGTTTGGGTCCTCAGGAATGTTCTCGAGGTGTTCGTAGTGTGCGAGAACCGTCGAGGACGATTTCGCCCCCCAGCCTCTGAGGCCGGGGAAGCCGTCGGCACTGTCGCCTACGAGAGCCAGGTAGTCCGGAATCGAGGCGGGGGCAACCCCGAACTTGTGCTTCACTCCCTCTTCGTCGGTGCGCACACCCTTGCGCCGGTCGTACTGGACGACGCGTTTGCCAACCACACACTGTGCGAGGTCTTTGTCAGGTGTGCAGATGACCACCTCCTCGACGCGCGAGTCAGCCGCCGCCATCGCGGCACCTGCCGCCATGCCGTCGTCGGCCTCGTGCTCCACCATCCGCCACACCACGAGGCCCAGGGCTTCGAGAGCGTCTTCGAGGATTGGAAACTGCGAATGCAGTTCGGGCTCGAGGCCTTCGCCTGACTTGTAGCCCTCCCAGAGCTCGTTGCGAAACGACTCGATCACATGATCGGTGGCAATCGCTACGTGCGTCGCGCCGTCGCGCAGGAGCGACAACATCGAGTTGGCGACTCCGCGCGCCGCCGCGATCTGTTCGCCCGCCTCGTTGGTCTGCGAAGGAATGGCAAAGTAGTGGCGGAAGAGCTCATAGGTCCCGTCAACAAGATGAACACGCATCATCGCAGTGTAGCCGGAGGTCTGGCATGCGGTACCGCCCGTCGTGACCGAAGACAGGACCGGCTGCAATCTCTCTGCCTGTCCACCGTATCTCGAGGAGACGGGTGGCGCCGAAACACCGCAGCTCGCCCTCTCAAGGCCTCCGCCCAAAGAATCAGACCGTGAACCTCAACCGCCTCAGAACCACCGCCAGCCTCGAAGTGCGCCGCACGATGAGCCGACCGATGTTCTGGTTCTTCCTGTTGCTGCTCGGCCTGTTGACCTGGAGCTTCGCCACCGGCAGCTCCTCGATCCGCACCGGGAACCCCTCTGCTGACACCGGAAGCGCCTGGTTGAACTCCGAGTTCTCGCTCTCCTTGAACCTGAGCTTCGTCGCCATCGTTCTCTACATCTTCTTCACCGCCATTGCCGCCGGCACGACACTCATTCGCGACGACGAACTGGGGGTCGGAGAGGTTCTCTTTTCCACCGGCCTCCAGGCGCGAGAATATGTCTGGGGGAAGTTTCTCGGGCTTACCACCGCGTTTCTTGTTGCAGCGCTCTGCCACCTCGCCTTCATGCTCTTGTTTTTCGAGGTACTACCGAGCGCAGCCGCCGGAGATCTGACACGCGGACCTTTCCTCTGGGCGGCCTACTTGCGACCCACCGCCTTGTTCATTCTGCCGCCGGTCGTCTTCTTCCTTGGTGGAGCCTTCGCCATTGGAGCCCGCTGGCGGCAACCGATCGCGGTCTTCTTCCTTCCCGTTGCGAGCTTCCTCGCCTGTCTCTTCTTCTTCTGGCGCTTCAGACCGGACGGACTCTCTCCGGGGCTCGACCGATGGTTGGTGCTTCTAGACCCCACGGGTTATCGCTGGCTGTTCTCGACCTGGCTCGACATCGACCGCGGAGTCGATTTCTACAACCAGGTGGCACCGCAGGTCGACGGGCTGCTGCTTTCCAACCGTGCCGGGCTCATCGTCGCTGGAATCGCCCTGGTAGGAGCGAGCGTCAAGCACGGGCGACCGGCGCTCGGTAGCACCCGCTCCAGAGAGCGGAGCGGAGCGCACGGCCACCAGCATGACTTGGTAACGGTTGAAACGGCTGGCGCGCGTCTCGCGTCGCGGGAGCGACTCGACTTCGGATCGCGCAGCCGCCCTGATTGGCGGAGCGCCTTCGCCCAACTGCTGGTGGTCGAAGTCAAGGTGCTACGCCGACAACCTGCGTTGTTTCTCTTCGCGCCTCTGATCGTTCTCCAGGTGATCGCCGCAGCCCGCTTCGAGATCGGCACCTTCAACTCGGAGATCATTCAGACCTCGGGCCTCCTCGCCGTGCGCTCGATGGATGTCCTGACGACCCTCCTGTGCTTGCTCTTGACGTTTACCCTCGTTGAAGCCTTCGAGCGCGAACGCACGACGCGATTCGAGGGACTTCTCTTCTCGACTCCGGCACCCACCTCAGCGATTCTGATCAGCAAACTGTGCGCCAGCCTGCTCCTTGTGACTCTCCTTCTCTCGACTGCGCTCATCGCCAGCCTCGCTGTGCTCGCTGTGGACAACACAGCGCCGATCGAGCTCTACCCCTTCATCCTCCTGTGGGGGTGCCTGCTCCTGCCCACGTTCATCTTCTGGGGAGCCTTCGTCACGCTGGCGATGGCGCTGGTTGGCGAGCGTTACAAAGCGTATGCACTCTGCCTCGGAGCGCTGGCCGCATTCGCCTGGCTGCTCGCTCGCGGCGACCTCACCTGGGCGACAGACTGGACGCTATGGAGCGTCCTCAACTGGAGTGACCTCGGTGCGCTCGAGCTCGACCGCACGCAGCTGATCCTCAACCGGCTGGGGGTCACAGCAGCAGCGCTCGCGCTCCTGGTCGTCGCCCGCCACCTGTTCAGTCGCCGCACCAGAGATCCCGCCCGCCTCGTCGACCGGCTGCGGCCGGTCCCCATGCTGCACAGCGCCCTCCGCCTGGTGCCTGTCGTGCTTCTGCCGCTCGGCATCGCGATCGTTCTCGCGCTCCAGGTCGAGGCTGGCGAACAGGGAACACAGGCACTCGCGCACCAGAAGGACTACTGGCGCCAGAACCAGGCGACCTGGAAGGGGCAGCAGTTGCCCACCCTCGAGCGGGTGGAGCTCGACGTCCGCATCGAGCCCAACGAGCGCCGCTTTGCAGTCGACGGCAACTACCTCATGCGCAACCACCTCGAGGAGCCCTTTCGACGCATCGCTCTCACCGCCGGCCCGCAATGGCAGGAGGTGAGCTGGACCCTCAACGACACCACGGTCGTCCCCGAGGATCGCTCAGGACTGGTCGTCTTTCGGCCGCCGAAGGTTCTCGATCCCGGTGAGCGCATCACGATCGGCTTCAGGTACCACGGCACGCTGCCCTCTGGAGCGAGTCGGCGCGGCGGCGGCAGGCGCACTTTCATCTTGCCCTCGGGCGTCGTACTGCACAGCTACTCGCCGGAGTTCATTCCCTTCGTCGGGTTCTACGAGGGCTACGGGATCGACGAAGACACCGCAGTCGAACCCCGCACCTTTCGGCCTGGCTTTCACCACCGCGTGCTGCCCCCTGTCCTGGGCAGTCCCGAACCGTTTGACGCCCAGCTTCGCATTGATGTTCCGGCTCGCTACACGGCCAACTCGGTGGGTCGGTTGACAAGCTCAGTCGAACAGGGTGGCCGCCGGGTCTTCGAATGGCGAACCGACCACCCAGTGCGCGCCGTCAACGTCGTCGCGGGTCAGTGGGAGATGCGCAGGAAGGGTAGAACGAGCGTCTTCTTCCACCCCGCTCACCACTACAACGTCGACGAGATCGCCGACGCGTCCGAAGCCGCACTCACGCACTTCTCCGACTGGTTCCACCCCTACCCCTGGCAGGAACTCAAGATCAGTGAGTTTCCCGACCTCGCCCGCTACGCCCAGGCCTTCCCTACCAACATCACCTTCTCGGAAGGGGTCGGCTTCTTGACCGCCAGCGAACCGCGGCGTGCCAAACCGTGGGCTGCGGTCGCCAGGCATCAGGCGTTCATGATCACCGCTCATGAGGCTGCCCATCAATGGTGGGGCCACCTGGTGACCCCCGGAAAGGGTCCGGGAAGCATGGTGCTCAGCGAGGGAATGGCGCAGTACTCGGCGCTTCTCCTGCAGCACCAGGTTTTCGGCCTGAAACAGCGGATCGAGTTCTCCACCGCGCTCGAACGGCGGTACCTGGCCAACCGCCGGATCGACGTCGAGCTTCCGCTGGTCGAAATCGCGGGAACACGGAGTGGAGACACCACTGTCATGTACGAAAAGGGGGGTTGGGCGATGTGGATGCTGCATAACCTCCTGGGCGAAGAGGCCACCAGGGGAGGCCTGCAGGCGTTCTTCGAGGCCTACATCGGCAACCCCGACCACCCCGCCCTCGAAGACCTGCTCGCGACCCTCTCCCCCTTCGCTCCAGACAGCCAGGAGTTCGAACGGTTCACCGACGAGTGGTACCGAGAGGTCGTGCTGCCCGAGTTCCGGTTCAGCGATACGAGGGTCAACAGAGTCGGCGATGCGTACCTGGTCGAGACCACCATCCAGAACACCGGCAGCGGTTCGGCTCGCGTGTTCGTGGCAGCGCAAGCCGGCGAGCGCTTCCCTCTCGTCGTTGGTCTCTTCGGCAGCGACTACCGCGAGGCCAAACAACAGGTCCTCTTAGGGCCCGGCAGAAGCGAGACGATCCGCCTCTGGTGCGACTTCGAACCCCAGATCCTGGTCGCCGACCCCGACGCTCTGGTCCTGCAGGCCGAGCGTCACGCGGCACGGGTCGACCTCACGCGCGAAGGATAGCGCCAGTTCCCCTACCTGCCCACGCCTCCCTGAGAGAGCCGTCCGAGTGCGGCTTACTCAGGCAGTCGATAGGCGACGAGTTCCTGCTTGCCGCCACGCTTGCCAACCGGAACCACGATCGTCTGCACGCCGCCCTGCATGTAGGTCATTGGCCCACCGCCCGGAACGTCGGGCAGCTCGATCTTGGCGAGTTGTTCGCCGGTGTGTTTGTCGAACGCCATCAGGTAACCAGTCGCAGGACCGCGTGCATCGAGAGTCTTGGCAACCGACTGCACCACGAAGACCAGGGTCTTGGTCACCATCGGCCAGCCCGGCGACAAGCCCGACATCGGCCAGGCTCCGAGCGTGTCGGGATCGATGCCCAGGAGAGCGGGATGATCGCGTGGCCCGGTTCCCAGCGGCACCTGGAAGTGCAAGGTGCCTTGTCGTAGGTCGATGGCGGTCAGCCGAGCCCAGGGGGGCTTGACCATCGGCAGACCCTGCGGGCCCGAAGCATCGGCAAACTTGGGCAGAAAGTCGCGATCGGACTTCTGGCGGCCGCTGGGCGGAACCAGGGACATCGAGCCGACGCGGGTCTGCGAGGGCACATACAAGAGGTCAGTCTCCGGATCGTAGGCCGCACCACCCCAGTTCGCACCGCCGGCCTGGCCAGGCAGCTGCACCATCGCCTTCTTGTCGTTCGCGCCAGCGACGATCGGCGGTGTGAAGAGTGGGCCACCCTGAAAGCCCCTCCAGATCTCGAGCGCCTCCCTATGGAGTTCAGGGGTCAGGTCGAGCAGATCGTCTTCAGTAACGCCCTGACGGTCGAACGGCGGTGGCTTGGTGGGAAAGGGCTGCGTCTTGGCAGTCCACTCTCCCGGCACCGAGCTCTCCGCGACCGGCCGGTCCTCGATCGGCCACAGCGGGGCACCGGTTGCGCGATCGAAGACATAGGTGAAGCCCTGCTTGCTGACCTGTGCGACCGCCTTGATCGTGCGACCGTCGATCTCGAGATCGACCAGGTTGGGGGCACAGGGAAAGTCGTAGTCCCACAGGCCGTGGCGCACCGCCTGGAAGTGCCAGACGCGCTCCCCGGTCTCGGCGTTGAGCGCTACCAGGCTCTCCGCAAACAGGTTGTCGCCGTGACGGTGACCGCCGTAGTAGTCGCTGGTCGGCGTGCCGATCGGTAGATACACATAGCCGAGCTCCTCGTCGCAGCTCATCATCGACCAGACGTTGGTGTTGCCGGAGTAGCGCCAGGACTCGTCGTGCCAGGTTTCGCTGCCGAACTCACCTTCTTGCGGCACGGTGTGAAAGACCCACTTCTTCTCGCCGGTGCGAATGTCGTAACCCCTGACATGCCCTACCGGCATCTCCTTCGTCAGGCCAAAGTCGTTGATCGTCATCCCCATGATGACCGTCGTGCCGCATACGATCGCCGGCGAGTTGAGGCCGGTGTTGCCGAGCGCCTTCGCCGGTGCGACGTCGGCGCGCATGTCGACGATGCCCTTGTCGCCGAACTCGGGATCGGGCTTGCCGGTTGCAGGATCGATCGACACCAGCTGATGTACGCCGGTGACCAGGGCGATGCGCTGCCAGTCGTCATGGCTCCAGAACTCGAGACCACGCTGGGTGAAACCTCCGTGCGTGGGTGTTCCGAGCTCGTAGGCACGCGGGTCGTAGCGCCAGAGCTCGACCCCCGTCTGCGCGTCGACCGCGGTCACCAGGTTGAGCGAAGAAATGGCATAGAGCACCCCGTCGACCATCAAAGGGGTGCCCTTGAGATTGCCTGCGGGTGCCTTGGTCTCGACTTCGCGGTCCGGGGTCTCGTAGCGCCAGGCGACCTCGAGAGTCGCGACATTGTCGCCGTTGATCTGTCCGGCTGGCGAATACTTGCTCGAATGGCGATCCGCCGCGTAGTGACGCCATTCGATCGTCTGCCCGTCGTCGTCTGCGGAAGGTCCTTCGGACTCACCCTGCTGGCCCAGCAATCCAGCACCCGCGACCAGGCCGACCAACACGACGAGTGCGAGGGTCCTACGGGCGACGGGCTGGTGCATGAGGTCTAAGGTCATCGTTCTGGTGCCCTTCTTGTTCTGTTCGGGACGCTCCGTGGGGCACGGTCCGTTGGTTTTTCGCGTTGGTCTCGGTCGTGGGGCTCGGTCTGTGGGCCTCTGCCCGTTGGGCGCGTTGGGTGTCCCGCCAGTGTAGCGCCACCCCGCTGCCACGACTCGAAAGACGCGGTAGGCTCCAGGCTCCGTATCCACAACAAGGTTTCATTCGCTCCCGCGGAGGTCTCGCACGATGCCTTTCTTCACCCACCGTTCGTTCGTTGCCATCGCCGCTCTTTTGGTCGGCCTTCTTTTGCCCGTCGCGGGCTTCACCCAGAACCCCGCGAACATCAAGCTGTCGACGACCAAGCTCAACGACCACCTCTACATGATCGAGCCCACCCCGCCGATGGCGGGAAACCTGGCGGTGTCGGCCGGGGCCGACGGCATTCTCCTGGTCGACGACCAGATGATGGAGGTGGCGCCAGCCATCCGTGCCGCGATCGCTGAAATCCAGGAAGGCGAAGTCGAGTTCCTGGTCAACACCCATTGGCACTTCGACCACGCTGGCGGCAACGCGGCGTTCGGGCTCGAGGCGGCGATTCTCGCCCACGAGAACGTGCGCGAGCGTCTGCTCACCGGATCGGCCGAGGGCAGCCGGTTTCCCGTTCCGCCGGCGCCCGCCGAAGCACTTCCAGTGCTCACCTACAGGGAGGGCGTTACCCTGCACTGGAACGGCGAACGCGTCGACATCGTGCACCTTCCGCCGGCACACACCGACGGTGACTCGATCATCATCTTCCGCGACTCGAACGTCGTGCACATGGGCGATCTCTTCTTCAATACCGGCGGCTTTCCGTTTGCCGACCTCGAGAGTGGCGGCAACGCCCTCGGCGTGCGCGACAATGTCAAGACGGTGCTGGAAATGGTCGACGATGAGGTCCGGATCATCCCCGGCCATGGACCTCTTGCAAGCAAGGCCGATCTCGAGCGCTATCACGACGTGCTCGACATGACGATCAACCACGTCAGTGCCGCTGCCAACGCCGGCAAGAGCCTCGAGGAGATCACCGCCGCTGGCCTGCCCGAAGAGTTCAAGAGCTACGGCACTGGCGGGTTCATTCCCGAGGCGGCCTGGATTCAGTTCGTCTTCGACAGCATGTAGAAATGACGGAGGCAGCCAACCGGCCGCTCAACCCGCCGGAGAAGAGCGGCGCTGGGTCTCGAGGAGCTGAGGCAGCTTGCGATGGAGAAGGCGCATCCGAACAACGTCCCAGAACATCTTGATCGGGTCGACGACGAGGTGAACGCGGGATGCCTCGACATGCTGCCAGGGCACGCCGATCTCAGCGATCTGACAGCCCGACCGTTGCGCTAGCCAGGTGAACTCGACATCGTAGGCGAAACCGTCGATCTTCATCCAGCTGAAGATCTCGCGGGCGAGATCCCCGTCGAGCAGCTTGAAGCCGCACTGGGTGTCCCGGATCTCCGAAACCCCGAGGGCCTGGATGATCTTGTTGAAGGTCTTACCAAGCGACTCGCGATACCAAGGCTGCCGTTCCCGAATGTCCGAGGCGTCCACGGCCCGACTGCCGTAGACGAACGGTGCGTCGTCACTGTGCGCTTCGAGCAGCTCGAGGGCCTCGATGGGAGTCGCCAGGTCGGCATCCGAGATCAGTACCAGGCGGCCGACACTCGCGGCTACGCCGGTTCGCACCGCGGCGCCTTTGCCGCGGTTCTCGGAACAGGCGATCACACGCACCCCATACTCTCTAGCAACTTCTGCCGTGCCGTCACTCGAGCCATCGTCGACAACGATCACTTCCCACGCGCCCTCGCGCCCTTTGAGGTAATGGTTGATCCTCTCGAGCGTTGCCGGCAGTCGCTCGCTCTCGTTGTACGCCGGGATGACAACCGATAGCCAGGTCATGACGAGGGTCCAGACGGGGCGTCGTTGTGTGCGTCCTTCAGCGTCTCGAGTTCACTTCGCCATGCGCCCCCTCGGACCCACTCGAGGGCTTCGATCGCCGACCGGGTTGCCGCCTCCTTCGAATAGCGCGACGCGACCTCGAACCCCTTCTCACGTCGGCTTCGCCAGGCGCCTGCGTCACTCAGCAATTCGGCGGCCGCGACCGCAAATGCGGCAGGCGCGTCGTGCGGCACGAGAACCGCCGCATCGCGCGCGAAGTCACGAAAGGACGAAATATCGGACGCGATGACCGGTACCCCGGCCGCCATCGCTTCGAGGACCGGCAGGCCAAAACCCTCCTGCTCCCACGACGGCGCCAGCATGAGATCGGCGCTTTGGATGACCGACGCAGCTTCGGCCGGCGGCACGTTGCAGTGAAACTCATCGGCGATCACCAGGGCGGCTTCCTTTTCGGTCACCTCCCACTGCGACAGCCGCACCAGCTCACACTCGACGCCGCGGCGCCGCAGCTCCAAAACGGCCTGCAGTGCGGTCGAGACGCCCTTCCAGTCGATCTCCCATGGCCCGACCACGACGATGCGTGGGGGCCGCCCCGGGCCACCCTCGCCCAGCGGTTCTAGAGGCTGCCAGAAGTCTTCGAGCGGCTGCAGGACCACCCGTGCCGGGCGCTTGAAACGCTCGCGCAGAAGATCGACGAGATGGGGTGCCACGCACATTCCGGGCAGCGGTTGGCGGTAGCTCGCCCGAATCTGCTCGTGCTGATCCTGGTTGTGGGTGTAGCTGGCCTCGAAGCCCTGGCAGTAGTGAACCACCTCACCAGCGGCACATTGCTGGGCCGGCAGAATCGTGGTCCAGAAAGTCGCCACCAGAACGTCGACTTCCGGCACGCGCTCGGCCTCGAAGGCCGGGACCTGGACGAACGCAGCATCGAGTGTCATCCAATTCGGGCAGACACCCTTAGACACCACCGTCACGTCCAGGCCAGCAGCCGCCAGGAGGTTCGCTTGTTCGAGGACGACTTTGACGCCGCCGAACAGCACCGTATCTTCGAGTAGATAGCAGACTCGCATGCCGAGAAGGTGCCTGGGGAATCGCCCGGAGGAGCTCAGCGCCTGAGTGCGTGCGCACAGTTGTTGCACAGGAACCGATCGGGCAGCGCTTCGAGACCATAGACCTGGCGCCGCGCCCTGGCCATCGCCTCCGACACCAGCACCTCGCGCACCGTCTGAATCTCGAGGTCGCCGACCTCGAACTTCTCGTGGTAATCCTGGCAACACAGGATGCACTTCGCTTTCGGGGTGATGTGCAGGTGCTGGATCGGGCGTGATCCCATGTAGTCGCAACCGCGCAGCTTGGCCTGCGGTTCGCCGGCGGCGACACCGACGTCGAGGTAGCCGGCGCGGTCATTGACGACGAAGTACTGCGCCGAGAAGCGTGAGCCACGAAAGCGCTCGCTGATCGCTTCGAAATCGGCCTTGTGCACTTCGTCGCCAGTACCCAGGACGACGATATCCATGCGCTCTGCGACCGGCTTGTCCTTGGCGTAGTCGAGGTTGCGCAACACCAGGTCGAGGTGATCCTGGCCGCGATCCTTCTGGTAGCGCGCGCGATCGAGGGTCGAGAGGTTGATCGAGAGAAAGCGCAGGCCGCCGATCTCGAGCAGTTGGTCGACTCGCTTGGGCTGCAGGCCGGTACCGTTGGTGAGCGTCGCAGGCGGTAACCCGAACTCCCGTAGCGTCCTCACCCGCGCGATGAAGTGGGGATCGGCCGTCGGTTCGTTGTAGCTGATCATGAACACTGCTTCGATCGGCTCGCCGAGATCGGCTAGCTGCGAAACGATGCCGCGGTAGGTCTCCATCGGCATGACGTAGGCGTCACGCGGCGCCACCGAAACCGGGCAGAAGTAGCACGACTGGTTGCAGGCCGTGGTCGCTTCGAGCGAGATGTACTTGAGGCGGTACTGGAAGGCGAGCGCATCGGGCTCACGCGTGATCCAACCCGCTTCTGCCAGTGGCCGGTGGACCTCGGGCAGCTCCTCGATGCCCGCCGCCGCGTCCGGCACCAAGTTCCAGACCAACTCGAATCCCGGCTCGCCCTCTTTGAGGAAGAGATCGGTGTGCGGGTTGTAGAGCGCGTTGGGCCCGATGTGCAGATACGGACTGGCAACCCAGCTCCCTGGTGGAACGGCCGCCCGCTGGCCCGGCGAAACCTCGGCCGGCGCGGGGCTTTGTACTGAGTCTTTGGTGGTCACAACGAGAGTGACCCTAACAGGCCGCGGGGCACCAGGAGCCCGGGGCTCGAACTCAACCCCGAGGCGGCTCGCGCCACTCTAGAAGCTCAAAGTGCGACTCCACTTCGAGCATGCCAATGCGGTACTCCTCGACTTCGAGTTCGAGCGCGCCCGGGATGATCTTCTGGTCGTAGACATGCAGGCAGGCCTGGTCGAGAAGAAAGGCGTAGGCGGTGAAGCTGCCTTGTAGGAGCGGCAGTTTCGGCACCTCGAGACGAACCCGGTACCGGCTCTTGCCGGTCAGCTCGAAGGAACTCTGACGGGTGTCGAGCGACAGCACCTGAACGCCGTCTTTTCGGTCGAGACCAATCCCGACCTGGTAGCGCGTCTGCGGTTCCTCAGTAGAGAACGACACATCGATCTGCAGGGTTGACGCGCCCCCGCGCTCCTGGCTCTCGATCGAGACGTCGTCGATACGTGCCGAGGTTCCCATCCGGGGGGCCGGATAACGTTCCGGTTCACTGTGCGCCGCGCTGCCCTCGGTAAGACCCGCCTCAGCCGAACGCTCCTGAAGGAAACTTTCGTACTCGGCGACCACCTCGCGCGCCTGGCCCGACGACACCACACGCCCCTCACGAATCCAGATCGCCTTCTGACAAAACGCCGAGAGGTAGTACATCGCATGGGTACAGAACAGAAGCGTCGTTCCCGCTTCGACCAACTGCACCATGCGGTCCATGCACTTCTTCTGAAAGTACCCGTCGCCGACCGAGAGCGCCTCGTCGACGATCAACACATCGGGGTCGACTTCGGTGGCGATCGAAAACGCCAGACGCATCGCCATGCCGGTGGAATAGGTCTTGACCGGGCGATCGATGAAGTCAAAAAGCTCGCTGAAGGCGAGGATCTCGGGCAGGCGCTCGCTGACTCGCTCTTCGCTCAGACCGAGCAGGGCGGCGTTGATACGCACATTCTGACGACCGGTGAACTCGGGATGAAAGCCCGAACCGAGTTCGAGGATCGACGCAATCCGGCCGTTGACCGTCACCGAGCCCCGGGTGGGTTTCGACACTCCACCGACGATCTTGAGCAGCGTGCTCTTGCCGGCCCCGTTCTCACCGATGATGCCGAGGCTCTCGCCGCGGGCGAGCTCGAAGGAAACCCCGGCGAGCGCTTCGAAGGCGGTGTGGCGTGTGCCGAAACCGAACCACTCGAGAAACCGGTCGAGCGGCCGCGCGTAGACCTTGTAGGTCTTGCCAAGGTTAGAAACCGTCACGATCGGGGGCTGAGCGCCGCTGCCAGGAACACTCATCAGAGCTCATCCGCAAACGAAGAATTGAGACGCCGGAAGGCTGCCACTCCGGCGACCAGGAGAACCACCGCACCAATCACCAGCGACAGATAGTTCTCGAGCGGCCCCAGCCGACCACCGAGGAACGCCGAGCGGTAGAGCTCGACGAGCGGCGTGAGCGGGTTCCAACCGAGGATCCGACGCACGTTCTCGGGAATGCCCGACATCGGGAAAACGATCGGTGTGAAGTAGAACCAACCGGTCATCAACATGGTCACGAACTGTGCGGTGTCACGGAAGAACACATGCAGCGCCGCCACCAACAGACTGAGACCGAGGGTCAACGCCAACTGCAACGGCAGCGCCAGGGCCAGCAGGTAGATGCCCGAGAGTGCCAGCTCCCCGGTGACGACGAGCGCCCCGACGAAAACCCCCGCCGCGATCGCACTGTGGATGAAGGCGCCGATGGTGATCGATAGAACCAGCAGTTCAGCCGGAAAGCGCACCATCTTGACCAGCGCGCTGTTGTCGACGATCGCAGTGGCCGAGCGGGTGACGCCCTCGTTGATCGCCAGCCAGGGGATCAGACCCGCAAAGAGAAAGATCGCGAAGCTCTGCGTAAGCTCCCCCGAAAGGTCGAACTTGATGATCACCTGGAAAATCCAGGTGAACAAGAGCAACTGCCAGAGCGGCTGCAAGAGCGACCAGAAGAAGCCGCCCACCGAACCGGCGTAGCGGCTGCCGAGGTCGCGCTTGACCATCTCGCGCAGCAGGAACAGATGTGACTTCAAACGGGCTTCTCTGCGATTTTCAGATCGCGGTTTCGAGAGAGGGTTTGTCCGCTGGAGGATATGCCACAGATCCCTCGGGCTTGAGAGCCCGGGCGCCGCCGCCTACCCCGGCGCGTCAGGGGCTAGCGGAAGGCGCCTCGAGAAGCTCCTCGAGCGGATAGGCGCGCCCGTTCTTGATCGTCGTTTCGACCTCGAGGGTGGCGGCGAGGTCTTCTAATGGGTTGCCGCGCAGAATGACCAGATCGGCCAGCTTGCCCTCCTCGATGCTGCCCAGGTCAGAAGCAACACCCACTGCCTCGGCCGCCCACAGGGTCGCCGAGCGTAGAACCTGCCAGGCCGGCATTCCGCCTCGCGCGAGCAGCTGGAGCTCGGCGTGTAGACCAAAGCCGTAGGGCACAAAAGGCGAATCGGTACCAGCGGTGACCCGCCCCCCGGCGGCGACGATCGCAGCCGGCGTCTTGCCCTGTGCCGCGACTCCTGCTGCAATCATTGGCGCCATGGCCTGTGACCGTGCACGAGTTGCCGCACCCTGGTCGCCATAGAAGTTCTGGTACTGACGATTGTCGAGCAGCTCGGGCCGTTCGGCAACGAGCAGAAAGTAGCCCGGCAGCACCAGGGTCGGCGTCTGGTTGATGCCCGAACCGGCGATGATCGCAATCACGTCGCCATAACTGTGGCCCAACGCGCTCACCTTGGGCGAGTAGCCGCGACGACTGGTGGCGCCAATATGTTCGACGGCATCCATGCCGCTCTGGGCGGCCGGGAAAATCTCATGCGACGAGGTCGGAATGCCGAGCTCCTGGTGGGCGAAGGCAGCCACTCGTCGCTGCGTGCTGTCTGGCAGGCGAACGTAGGTCTTGATCATGTCGTAGTCGAGAACCCGGGCGCGCTCGAGAGCCTGCCCGACGTGCGCCGGTGCCGCGGTGCCCTCGGCGACGCTGTAGTACACCCGGTTGCCGTCGAACAAACGGCCGGAGAAGAACTCGCGCGGCCCGGCACGACGGCCACTTGCCCAGGCTTCACGCCGCTCGAGCGCGTCGTAGGCGTTGGCACCGGGTTCGCGAACCGAGGTGATGCCAAACGCCAGCCAGGTGCGGCCAAGCTGCTCGCCAAGGCTGACCGATTGGTGGGCGTGCATCTCGAACAGGCCAGGAATGACGGTGCGCTCACTGGCGTCGATGACCTCACCGCGGTGGAGCGTCGCGTCATGCGGGCTCACGCGGCGGATGCGGTTGCCGTCGATCAGAATGTCGACGTCGCGCTGCAGCGTCTCCGAGCGCCCGTCGAACATTGCACCGGCGTGCACAACGAGGGAGCCTTCGTGCTGCTCCGGCTGCCACTCGAGGTCGAGGCCAAGGTCAGAGATTTCGCCAGTAGCAATGTCGAGGCGCAGCAAACGATCGCCGGCAAGAAAGACCAGTGCCTCTGAGTCTGCCGTCCAACTCGGCTCCTCGGCGAGCTCGGCCGAGAGCGTTCGTGGGGCTCCCGAGATCTGCCGGTCTTCGTCGAGGGTCGCCATCTTGAGCTGACCTTCCTGTAGAAAGGCCACTCGCGTTCCGTCGGGTGAAAACACCGGCGACAAGAGCGTCAGCTCGGGAGACGGATCGAGCACTATCGGTGGTTCGTCGAACGACGTCACCACGATGCCGTAGGTGCCCTCCCGAAAGCGGGTCGAGTCGGGCTGGAGAGCCGAGATCGCAACGGTGTCGTGATCGAGCCAGGAGATCGGTGTTGGCTGGGTGGGCCTGGGCAAGAGCACCCGGGTTTCTCCGCTCTCGAGGTGAAGGTCGCTGAGCGAGCCACCGAGCGGATTACCCGGGATCGGTGCGAAGTATGCGATGCGCTCACCATTGGGCGAGAAGACCGCGAAGGTCAGTCCTACTTCGTCCGAGACACGCGTCTCCTGGCCACTTTCGAAATCGCGCACGAACAGACGCATCGGCCCTTCACGGTCGCTGCTGTAGATCAGGCGCTTGCCATCGGGCGACCACTTCGGTGCCACTTCGACGAAGGGGTCGTCGGTGAGCTGGCGGGTCTTCTTGTCTTCGAGGATCCAGAGGTCACCCAGAGCGCCGAAGACGACTCGTTTGCCATCGGGTGACACTGCCGGCGTTAGAATCCCGAGCGAGCGTCTCTTGGCAGCAGAATCGAAGTCACGCTGGCGACGCGTATAGGGCTCACGATCGAACGACAGGGTGGCCTTCCAGGGAACGGTCTCGGCTCCATCCCGATTCAGGTTTCCCCGTTTGAGAAGGCCGTCGCCGGTATAGACGAACTCGCCATCACCGAGCCAGGCGGCGCGAAACGGGAAGACATCTTCGCCCGCTGCGGTGATCGCTGTCCCCGTTCGAGACCCCAGGTCGACTCGCATGAGCTTGGTTTGGCTCGCCCGACGGTCGTAGCTCTGAACGAGAAGCGCCCTACCGTCTGGCGAAGCAGAGGTCCCCGCCAACGCAGCCGTGTCGTCGTAAACCACCGTAGCCTCTCCCGAGCCATCGAGAGGCGCCTCCCAAACGCCAGGCGGGCTGCGCTCGGAAACGAAGTAGACGGTCGAGCCGTCAGGCGAGAGAGCTGGCGCGAAGTCGTTGGCGGGGTCATGGGTGAGCTGTTTGACCTTCCCCGTTGTCACGTCGAGTACCCAGAGGTCGTAATTTCCGGCCCGGTCCGAAGAGAACACGACCGAGCCTCCACCCGGCGCCCACACCGGTTCACGATCGTCGACCAGACCATGGGTCAACTGCTCGAGGCCCTCGCCATCCGGCCCAACGCTCCAGATATGCCAGTTCCCCGAGCGGTAGCTCTGGAAAACGATGCGCGAACCATCCGGAGACCAGGACGGCTGACGCGCGTCGCCATAGTGGTCGGTGATCGCCGTGGCATCACCACCGGTGCTCGGAAGAGTCCACAGGGTTCCTTGCAGGTCGATCACTAGCCGGTCACCGCCCGGCGATGCCGCCACGGCGATGTTGGTTCCGGCACTCAACTCGAGCGTCACGCTGCCCTCCTTCGCCTGGACAGCGAGCGAGTAAAGGGAAAGAAGGGCCAGGGCGGACGAAAGGACGATGCGGACGGGTGCCATGGCAGCACTCCAGAGGGTTTGCGAACTGAGCGGCGGCGGATCGAACGGGAACGAAGGCCAGACTACCGGAGCGCCTCGGGACTCGCTGTGGGTGCCTCCCACAGTCTGATCCAGCCCGACTCGACCTCGAGATCGGCGGCCTCGTAGCCGGCCTCACCAGGGAGTACGACCTGGTAGGCACCCTGAGGGTCGATGACTCGCACGCGCTTGTACTCGAGGCGCTTCTTGGCCACCGCCATCACCTGGTCGGCCGACTGAAAGCGTGCCAGGCAGGCAACCAGACGCACCGTCGGTGACATCATCTCCATCTCTCCAGCGGCCCAACGCTCGAGCGCCTCTTGTGGCCTGACCCATTCGGTGTTGACGATCTCGCCCGCATCGTGGCTCGCGATCTGATCGCTGGGCTTTCGCGCCACCATGAAGCGGGCGTCGAAGCGACGCGGTGGCCCAGGTGGGGTGATGAACCGCGCGACTTCTTCAATCGCGGTGACATCGAGCGACAGTCCGTGCTCGAGCAGCACGTCGGCAAAGGTCGTTTCGTCTTCTAGGACGCGGGCGCGCACCTCCGCCACCAGCTCGGGCGCCACCGCCTCGGCGGCCAGCAACAGGCCCGCCTCTTCGAGCGTTTCGCGACAGGCAGCGATCCACCACGCCAACCCGCCGCTTTCTACGCCGAGAATCTCGGAGGCAACGGCGTCGGTAAGGCCCCGGCACAGGCGGTCGAAATCACTCTGGTGATCTGCCGGATCGACCCGTCCGCCAGGGAACACCCAGCTGTCTGGCGCGAAGACCACACGTGCCGTGCGATGCACCATGAGAACGTGCAGGTCGGGCCGGTCGTCAACCAGCATGACGGTCGCCGCCGGGCTGACCTCGACCGCGTCGGGACCCGAACCTTTCTCGTCTACAGGCTGCAAGAGATTTCCACAGAGTGCCGCAGGTCAGGTGAGAAGCGCCTCACTCATCTCCCAGAGGCGCTCCGCCGCCTCATCGTTCACCGCGTGCTCGTCGACGCCTGTGAAGCGGGCCATCGGGCTCTCGGGGTCGGTCGGGGCGGCGATGTCACAGTCTTCACAGTAAACGCCCGGCTTGCCGACGAGCTGCGGCGCAGAGGCAGCCCACAGCGTCGTAGCGCAACCTTGTTCGGGAGTCTTGAAACCTTGCTCTGCGAGCGGCGAGGGGGAACCGTCTTCGTTCAACCATCCGAGCTGTACCTGCTCCGCGAGCGAGAGATGCCGTTGGAGGGGCGTGAAGATACCTCCCGGATGAACAGAGAACGCGAGACCGCCGTCGCCAGCGAGACGACGACTGAGCGCGTTGGCAAACAGGGCGTTGGCGGTCTTGGATTGACCGTAGGCGACCCATTTCTCGTAGGCAGAGCTCTCGAACTGGGGGTCGTCCCAACGGACGTCGCTGATCTTGTGACCGGTCGAGGACAGTGCGACAACGCGAGCAGCACCCGCTTTTCTGAGGACCGGTAGAAGCCCCTCTGTAAGCGCCATGTGGCCAAGGTGGTTGGTACCGAACTGCGCCTCCCAGCCGGGGCCGATTCGGGTGAGCGGACAGGCCATGATGCCGGCGTTGTTGATCAGAAGATCGAGGCCCTCGAGCTCCTGGCAGGTGTCACTGGCGAACTTCGCAACCGACCCGAGGTCTCCCAAGTCCATTGCCGCAACGGTGATGTCTCCCTCCAGCTCGCTGAGGTTCTTTCGTGCCTTGTCCTCGGAGCGCGCCGGAACCAGGATTCGCACACCCTTCTCGGCCAGCGCACGCACGGTTTCGAGGCCGATCCCGCTGTAGCCACCGGTCACCACCGCTGTCTTGCCAGCCAGATCGATATTGGAGAGCACATCTCGACCGGTCGGACGTGCAGCGTAGCCTGAGCCAACCGGTTTCTGATCTGCAAGCGCCATCTTCTAGTGCTCCACTGTTGTCAGAGGTCTCAGTCTTACACGAAAACCCAGAGGGTCAGGCTATTGCGCGGCTGGCAGTCGCCGCGGGCGCTCGAGAACCCTCCCCCGTTCGACAACAGACTCGTCGATCTCGGGCACATGACGTCGAGGTGACCGATCAGTAGGATCTCTCGCCATGAGCGACCTTGGGCAATGGGCCATCCGAAACTGGCGAATCTGGGCGGCAATCGGGATCGGCGTCGTTTCGGTTGTGGTGGGCGCAACGGTCAGTTTGCCAATGGTGCCGGTCCCTATGACTCTCCAGTCACTGGCAATCATCGTCATTGGGGGCCTGTGCGGCCCACTCTGGGGAGTAGCCATCCTGGCGCTCTACCTCGGCCTTGGGGCGCTTGGCCTGCCGGTGTTTGCCAGCGGTGGCTCCGGAGTCGAGGCCTTCTCGAGCTCCGGAGCGGGCTACCTGTGGAGCTTTCCATTGGCTGCCGCGGTCGCGGGGGTGAGTGAACGACTCGCGCGCCAAGCGGAACACCCATTGCCCTGGCTGACCGCTGGTTTCGTCTTCGCGCACCTGGTGATCCTCGGCCTCGGCGTCTTTGTCCTGGCCGAAACCCTGGTGCTACGCGAAGCCTTCGCAGTGGGTGCAAGGCCCTTCCTGCTCGGCGCAGTCATAAAAAGCCTCATCGGGGCGGCCATCGTCACACGAATCGGCTGGCGAATGCCTGCCCTCTCGCGCTGATCCTCAGGGCCCGGAGCGGCTGGCCTCCTCGGTACGGATCAACAGGGGTGTACATTGGCCGGCACACCAGAACGCAAGGAGACCATTCGTGCCGACTCCAGACCCTCGTCTGTTCAACCTCGCCATGTCCGAAGAAGCCCAACCGCTCATGGACGCGGTGCAGAACCACATCAAGTTGAACGTCGACCCGATCACCGAAGAGTTCTTCGCCCTCGACAAGGAAAAGGAAGATCGCTGGTCGTGGCACCCGCGCCAGCTCGAACTGCTCGAGGGCGCCAAAGACAAAGCGAAAGCCTCTGGCCTATGGAACTTCTTTCTGCCCGACTCCGAGATCGGCCAGGGCTTGACCAACCTCGACTATGCCTACATCGCCACTGAGCTGGGCAAGTCGCCGCTGGCCTCCGAGTCGCTCAACTGCTCGGCCCCCGACACCGGCAACATGGAGGTGCTCGAACGGGTGGGCACCCCCGAGCAGAAGAAGAAGTGGCTCGAGCCCCTGCTCGCCGGGGAGATCCGGTCGGCCTACGCAATGACCGAGCCGGGCGTCGCCTCTTCCGACGCCAAGAACATCGAATGTGGGGCGATCCTCGATGGTGACGAGTGGGTGATCAACGGCGAGAAGTACTACATCTCCGGTGCTGGAGACCCACGCTGCAAGGTGATGATCACGATGGTCAAGACCAGCCCCGATGCGAGCAACCCCTCTCGCCAACAGTCACAAATCCTGGTGCCGATCGACACACCTGGGGTCGAAATCCTCGAGGGCATGCAGGTCTTTGGTCATGACCACGCGCCGCGCGGCCACATGCACATTCGCTTCCGCGACGTCCGGGTGCCACGCGAGAACATCCTGCTCGGCGAAGGCCGCGGCTTTGAAATCTCGCAGGTCCGCCTGGGACCGGGACGCATTCATCACTGCATGCGCTCGATCGGCAAGGCCGAGAAGGCGCTCGAGATGATGGTGCGCCGCGGCGCCGAGCGTGTCGCCTTCGGCAAGCCCCTGGTGCGTCTAGGCAAGAACCTCGAAGTGATCTCGAGAGCGCGCATTGAAATCAACGCCATGCGCCTGGCCGTCCTCCAGGCGGCGAAGGCGATGGACGTCCTCGGCAACCAGGAGGCGCGGGTCTATGTCAGCGCCGTCAAGGCGATGGTGCCAGAGAAGGTCTGCGACATCATCGACGCGGCAATGCAGATTCACGGTGCCACTGGAATCTCTCAGTGGACGCCCCTGGCAGGTATGTACACCGATATGCGTCACCTACGCTTCGCCGACGGTCCCGACGAGGTGCACCACATGGTGGTCGGCCGGGCGGAGGTGCAGCGCTACGGTCTCTGGTAGATCGACGGCTCGTCGAGGGAGTTCTTGTCGGCGGCCACCGCGGTGGCTACGATGGTTTCAGCTTCGACATCACCGAGGCGCCGGTCGATGGCTCGAACCGGCTGGTGGTTAGGGTCTTCGATCCGACCGACGCCGGCACCCGAAGATTGGTCAACGCCACCAGCGGCTGGGCCGACCGCGGGGTCGGAGACGTAGTGGACATCCATCGCTACCCGAGCCCAGCGAAACCGAAGTGCGAAGAGCAGCGAGCCGGGTTCTCGGCGAGTTCGGCGGCCTCGGACTGCCCCTCTCACACAACACCTCTTGCAGAAGGACGGCAACCGGGGCTACCGCGCCTTTCCCACCCGGGTCGAGCTCGGCGCCGCCAACCATAACTTGATAGAGAAACTCGCACCAATGGTGGGCGAGGGATTGGCAGCTGCGACCGGGAGAGCGCTACGAGCACACCACGGTCTACCGCTTCAGTACCCGCTGACAGGCTAGGCTCGCGCGCATGAAGCGCATCTGCCTGATCTCCGACACTCACGGCCACCTCGACGAGATGGTGCAGAAGAAGATCGAGGGCTGCGACGAGATCTGGCACGCCGGCGACGTGGGGACGACCGCGGTCCTTCGAGCCCTCGAAGCGGAGCTTCCAACGCGTGCCGTCTACGGCAACATCGACGGCGCCGAGCTGCGGCGCGAACTCCCGCTCGATCTTTCGTTCACCTCCGAACAGGTACGGGTACTGATCACCCATATCGCCGGCCGGGCTGGCCGATACCCGGCCCGCGTCGAAGCGCTGCTGGAAGAGCACCGGCCACAGCTGTTCATCTGCGGCCATTCGCACATCCTCCAGATCGCCCGCGCTCCTTGTGCCGCCGCAGCGGACGGCAAGCTCCTGCATGTCAATCCGGGAGCCTGCGGCAATTCAGGCCTTCACAAGGTCAAGACGCTGGTGCGTTTCACCGTCGACGACGGCGAGATCCGCGACATGGAAGCCGTCGAGTGGCCGCGGAACGTCTAGAAACCGCTACGGCGTCCCCTTACCGGTCGCGTTGCTGAAGCCAGGCCCGCATCGTCTGCGACACCATGTCCGCGGCCTCCCACTGCACGAAATGGCCGGCGCTCGGAATCGAAACCAGGGTGTAGTCGGCGTCGATCCAGTCCCACGTGTTCTTTAGACCGTCTTTGTCGACTGCGGTGTCTTTGAGCCCATGGAACTGGAGCACCGGCATCGGCAGGTTCGGGAGCTCGACACCATCGCCCGAGATGCGGCCGTAATTGGCGCGGTAGTAGTTCACCATGCCATCGTACGACGAGCGCTCATAGGCCTCGCGGTAGCGGGCGCCGATGACGTCACCCATGCGACTGCTCATCGCCATGATCTGCGGCGGCACCGGCGAGCCGTCGGGCTCGGAGGATGCAAACCTCTTGGCGTACTCGACGTTCTTGGCCTGCTCTGGGGTGGGATCCGCCACCACCGCGGCGTAGCCCTTGGGATGGGTGAGGTTGAGAATCACCAGGCGCTCGACCATCTCGGGGTGGTTCATCGCGAAGTTCCAGGCAATCGCACCGCCCCAGTCGTGCCCGACGAGAGTGACCTTCTCGGCTCCCATGTCCTCGATCACCGCTTTGACGTCGGTGAGAATGAGGGGCAGCGCGTAGTTCTCGACACCTTCGGGTTGCCCCGAGCGGTTGTAGCCGCGCAGGTCTAGTGCGGCGGTCTTGTAGTCACGAGACAGCACGTCCATCTGGTTGCGCCACGAGTACCAGAAGTCCGGAAAGCCATGCACGAAGAGCACCGGCTTGCCCTCGCCAAGCGTGACGTAGTGAATCTCGACGTCACCGTTCGGGGCCATCTTGTGATCGACGCGCTCCCAGACATCGACCCCGTCGGCGGCTGCAATGCCGGCAAAGGACAACAACAAGAAGGCCACCACCGCGAAAACGGCGAACGGACTGGCCAGGGGGGTTCTCAGGGATCGTCGCATCGCTCTCTCCTCGTGCCGATCGGCTGCAAGCCGAACTGGCGTGTTCGGGGTGGTCAGGTACCAGCATAGCGGCTCCGACCAGGTCATTCGAACTGCCTGACGGACACTGCTAGAGTGCCTGCTCCTGCCGCTTCGGCGGCACCTCTCCCCTGCGCGAGGGTTCGCCGACCCCCCAACCTCAAGAAAACCGAACCCTCTCTCGATGACGGCTGTCCTCGGCGTTTCTGCCTACTACCACGACTCCGCGGCGGCACTCCTGGTCGACGGCGAGATCGTCGCTGCCGCTCAGGAGGAGCGCTTCTCGCGCATCAAACACGACTGGCGGTTCCCCAGCCGCGCCATCGCCCACTGCCTCGAGAGTGCAGGGCTCGAAGCAGCCGACCTCGACCTCGTCGGCTTTTACGACAAGCCGCTCCTCAAGTTCGACCGTCTGCTCGAGACCTACGTCTCCTACGCGCCGGCCGGGTTCCGATCGTTTAGAAGGGCGATGCCACTGTGGCTCAATCGCAAGCTGCACCTGCCCCGTGAACTGCGCCGCGAGCTCGGCGGCGCCTACAAGAAGCGATTCGTTTTCCTGGAGCATCACCAGTCGCATGCCGCCAGCGCGTTCTTTCCCTCACCCTTCGAAGAGGCCGCGATCTTGACGCTCGATGGCGTCGGCGAGTGGGCCACCGCCAGCTTCGGGACCGGACGAGGCAACCGCATCGAGCTTTCGCACGAGCTCCACTTTCCGCACTCGCTGGGGCTCCTCTACTCCGCCTTCACCTACTTCTGCGGCTTCAAGGTCAACTCGGGGGAGTACAAACTCATGGGCCTCGCGCCCTACGGCGAGCCGCGCTACAAAGAGGTCATCCTCGACGAGCTGCTCGACCTGCGCGACGACGGCTCCTTTGCTCTCGACATGTCGTTCTTCAACTACTGCCAGGGTCTCACCATGACGTCGAAGCGCTTCGATGCGCTCTTCGACGGACCACCGCGCAGTCCCGAAACGCGGCTCACCCAACGCGAGATGGATCTCGCCGCTTCGGTGCAGGCAGTCACCGAAGACGTCGTTCTCGCCATCGGCCGTTTCGTTCACCAGACAACCAGTCTTGCCAATCTCTGCCTTGCCGGCGGGGTGGCTCTCAACTGCGTGGCCAACGGCAGGCTGCTACGCGAGGGGCCATACGAGAACATCTGGATTCAGCCCGCCGCCGGAGATGCGGGGGGCGCGCTCGGTACCGCCCAGTTCATCTGGCATCAACTCCAGAGCGGCGAACGACGGGTCAACCCAACCAGCGACTCGCAGAAGGGCTCGTTGCTCGGCCCGAGTTACGACACCGAGCGCGACATCGTGCCCTTCCTCGACAGCCAGGGCGCGGTCTACCGAACCTTCGACGACCGCAACGCGCTCTCCGAACATGTCGCAGGGCTCCTGGCCAGCGAAAACGTCGTCGGCTGGTTTCAAGGTCGGATGGAATTCGGCCCGCGTGCGCTGGGGAGTCGCAGCATTCTCGGCGACCCGCGCAGCCCGGCCATGCAGTCGGTGATGAATCTCAAAATCAAGTTCCGGGAGTCTTTTCGCCCCTTCGCTCCTTCGGTGCTCCGGAGCCGGGTCTCGGAGTTCTTCTCGATGCGTGACCGGGAGGACAGTCCCTACATGCTCCTGGTCGCGCCGGTACAGGAGAGTAAGCGCCTGGACTCCGAGGAGACTCGAGAAGGACTCGACAAGCTCAAGACCGAGCGTTCCGTCGTTCCCGCGATCACGCATGTCGACTACTCGGCGCGTGTGCAGACCGTCGACCCAGAGCGGCACCCGGCATACCACCAACTGATCTTGGCCTTCGAACGTCAGACGGGGTGCCCGCTCTTGATCAACACCAGTTTCAATGTGCGCGGCGAGCCCATCGTTTGCACACCTGAAGACGCCCTTCGCTGCTTCATGGCCACCGATATGGACGTTCTGGTGCTCGAGCACGCGGTGCTCGAGAAAAGCGAGCAGACCGGCACCGAGAACTGGAAACGTGACGAGTACCTGGCGCAGTTCGAGTTGGACTGAAGGCGATGATCGAAATCAATCGAAACCCCTCGCGGAAGGCACTGCTCCAGTTCAGCTTGATCTGGTTTCCGGCGTTTTGCGCCCTGGTGGGCCTTTTTCTCTGGCACCGCTTCGGGCTCGAGCAACCGGCCCGTCTGGTGTGGGGAGGCGGAGCCGTGCTGGCTGTTCTCGCTGCCCTCATGAGACCCCTGGCGCGCGGGCTCTACCTTGGCCTGACCTTTCTCACCTACCCCATCGGCTGGGTACTGTCGCACTTGATCCTCTTTCTTCTATTCTTCGCTGTGGTCACCCCGATTGGCCTCGCCATGCGCCTCTTTGGCAAGGACCCGCTCGCCAAAGGGCCCGATCCCACCAGATCGACCTACTGGATCGAGCGCACCGACCCCACCGACCCCGAGCGCTACTTCCGACAGTCCTAGCGGCCCAGCACCCAACAAGCGCCTCACGACGGAGACCCACTCGACATGAACGACGACAACTTCTCCAAACTTGCCGACAGCAAGAGCTCTTCTCTCGTCGGCGAGTTCTGGGCGTTCCTGCGCGACAACAAGAAGTGGTGGCTGGCACCCATCGTGATCGCCATCCTGCTGCTCGGCCTCTTGGTGGTCCTGGGAGGCTCCGGCGCTGCTCCCTTCATCTACACCCTCTTCTAGGGCACTCGCGGCGTCGTCAGCCGACGGCGTAGTAGAGAACCGCAACGAAGTGGCAGCTGGTGCCGGCGAGGACGAACAGGTGCCAGACGAAGTGGCTGTAGCGCACCTTCGACATGACATAGAAGGGGACGCCGACGGTGTAGCCGATGCCACCGAGGAGCAGCCACAGGAGGCCCTCGGAGGGCATCGCTGCGAATAGCGGCTGGAGGGCGAAGAGCCCGACCCAACCCATGGCCAGGTAGAAGGCGACGGAGACTCGACGGTGGCGCACCCCGAAGATCGCCTTCCAGAGGACGCCGGCCAACGCCAGACCCCAGACCACCCCGAACAGGGTCCAGCCCACGGTACCGCGCAGAACACCGAGGGTGAACGGCGTGTAGGTTCCGGCGATCAAGAGGTAGATCGCGGCGTGGTCGACCAGCCGGAAGATCTGCTTGGCGCGGTTGCGGGGCAGCGCGTGGTAGATGGTCGAGGCCAGGTACATGGCGCTCGCCGAGGCGAGGAAGACCCAGGCGCCAATGAGGGCCGTGGTGCCGCCGCGTTCGGCTGCGGTCGTAAAGAGAAGCGGTGCCACCACGACGGTCAGAAGGAGCCCGGCAGCATGGCTGATGGCGTTGGCGATCTCCTCGCCCGGCGACTGCAGGCGCTTCGAAGGCGGTGGGGTGTTCAACCGCTCAGGCCTCGCAACTTCAACGGCCGGCGACCTGACGGTAGATCGCAGAGTAGCGCTCGACCATTGTCTCGAGGTCGAAATACTCGCTGGCCCGCCTTTGGCCTCGGCGTCCCATCTCCGCCCAGTCGTTCGGAGAACGGTAGAAGTCGACCAGCGCCGCATCGAGCTCTTCGGGGTCCTCGGCGCGAATCAACCAACCGGTCAATCCCGGCACGACGATCTCTTCGGGGCCGCCCGAGCGCGTGGCAATCACCGGGCGGCCGGCAGCCATCGCTTCGACGATCGCAGCGCCGAAGGCCTCGCGGCGCCCGCTGTTACGCGTTGCCAGGATCTTCCCGTCGGCCATCTTGAGAATCTCGGGGACGTCGTGCCGCAGACCGGCGAAGACGACCTTCTTCTCCAGGCCGGCCACGCGCACCTGTTGCTCGAGCTGTGCGGTGTAGTCGGCATCGCCCTGGCCTACGAGGAGGAGTCGCAGCCGAGGTAGCCGTTCGTGGAGCCGCTCGAACGCTTCGAGCAACTCGACGTGACCTTTCACCTCAACCAGATGGGCCACCGAGACCAGAACCACGTCATCGTCGCTCATGCCGAACGCGGAGCGCGCGCAAGCCTCGGCACGACCGAACCGTTCGAGGTCGACCCCAGTCGGTACCTTCTCGACCTTCTGCGCGACACGGGCGAGCTGCTGCTCTTGCGCATCCGAGAGGCACACCACTTTGTCGGCCAGCGCCAGTTTGCCGCGCCAGCGCCTCTCGTTGTAGGCCAGGTTGGTCTTCTCGGCGACGAAGCGCGTTCCCGACAACTTCGTCGCCAGCGCCTCGGTCCAGTCCGAGGAGTAGTCGAACGAATGACAGACGTCGGCCTTGCTGGCCACTGCCAGGCTGCTCTGCAGCATGCGCATGGCGAACTTGCGTCGCGGGCGCCGGTTGACGCGGATCGAGGGCAGCTCGTACACCGGACAGAGTTCGGCCAGGCGCCGCTCGAGGGCCGAGCCCGAGAGCTTCGCGACGCCGATCGAGGGCTCGAACTCGTCGCGGTCGATGTTTTCCACGATGTCGGCAACGACGTGCTTCATTCCGGCGGTATCGAGATTGTTGATGGTCAACAGCAGGCGGATCTTCTCAGGCATCGCGGCGGGACTCCGGGGGGAGGGTTGGAGCAAGGAGGGGAAGGTCTGTGGGGAGGGCACGGCGGGTGGCCACCGTCGGTCGCCCTAGCATACGCCAAAAAACCAAGAAATCTCTTCTCTTTCAAGGTCCCCACCAGCAGCTGGTGTCCGCTCAGAGGTCGAGCGCCGCCAGTTCGGCTTCCGCCGCCAGAAAACCGAACGGCGACCAGTTGGGCTGTGACGTGACGTCGCGGAAGAGCTCGACCGCCCCCTCCTCATCGCCAGCCAGGAGCCTTGACATGGCCACCCCATAGCCCACCGTGCCCCCCGCGATCCAACCGTCCTCGCGGGCCGCCGCCAGGAGGCCATCTTCGGTGATGTCTCCCCTGAACAGGCGCAGGAGGCGGTGGTAGTCACCGCTCTCGAGCAACTCCATCTCGGCCGGCATGTCCGCAATCAGTGCGGCAGCATCGTCGTCCCGACCAGCGCGCCGGAGCGTCAGGTAGCCCCAGTAGCGCGTCGCGATCTCCATGTCGTCGTTCTTCGCTCGCTCGAAGCAGCGTTCATAGGCTGCCCACGCGACGTCCCACTGCCGCTCTAGGTAGTGCGCCAGACCGAGGTGGTAGTAGATATTGGTCTGCAGGGTGCTGGTTTCGATGCCGGCGGCGTTGGGCAGGCCGTCGGGCTCGGTGATATCGGGCTGGCCCAGGGTGAGCTCCGCCGCCTTCTCGAGATCACGCACCGCCTCCGCGAGACGTCGCACCGTCAGGTAACGATGCCCCCGATGACGGTAGAGGCGCGGCTCGTTGGGAAAGCGTTCGATCGCCCGGCTGTAGTGGTCGAGTGCTTCGTCGTAGCGCCCCAGATAGGCCAAGCGCCGACCCACCCAGATCCAGGCCGAGACATCGCCCGGGTTATCCTCTAGATCGGCTCTTGCCTGCTCGAGCAGAGCTTGCTGCTTCTCGACCATTGCGGGCTCCAGCGGGCCCCTGCGGAGCGGTTCGCCCCGCAAGCTCGTCGCGCTGATCGGCGCGGTTGCCTCATCCTCGAAGTCGAGACTCGAGACCGGCTGGCGCTCAGCGGTCTGCTCGCCGTCCCCTTGCGTTCCCGGTTGCGAACTCGGTTGCGTACAGCCGCCGATCAGGAGACCGAGGAGGGCCAGGCAGGTGGGACCCAGAGCGACAGGATGGGATGGGGCGTTGTTGTTCGACATGGTTGGTCTCCGGACCACTCACCGAGACCGGCCGACGGACCTGCGAGGCAAATGGCTTCAAGCGAGAGGTTGCAGAAGCACTCTAACTGCAAGCGAACCGCATGCGCCGCGGCCTCCGATGCGAAGCCGGTGGGCGCGGGGGATCCCATCCCCCGCGCGTGCCCGGTCTGTGGCTTACCGGCTCACTGCTCGCGACAGGTTGCAAAGGCCAGGACGTCGGTGACCGCACCCGACGCATGCCCGGCGGGATTCTCATAGACCCTTGTGCTGCCCGTCAGGAGGTCGGTGACCTCGATCGTGTACTCGACATCGGTCGTCGCGGCGTAGAACACCCAGTTGTGCCCGTTGAGCGCACAACCGTCGAGGACCTTCATCAACACCTCGACGTTCTCGTCACTGAAGAACCACGCCAGGCCAGCTGCGTCGGTGGCGGGAGTCCAGTGGAACACGCCGCTCTCGCCGTTGCCGGCGGTCCAGCGACCGGTCGCCTGGAAGCGGCCGTCGCGCAAGCACAGGGTTTCGTCGCTCGGCACGCATGAACTCGGCCCCCTGTCGTCGTCGATGATGAGCACCGACGCGCTATCGCGACGTCCTAGTTCGGCGTCGCCGTGAGCCTCGGTGAGCAAAACGGTGATGGTTTCGGGGCGCTCGCGCTCATCGTCGTCGAAAAGGGCCACGGTGAAGCTCTTTCTGCCAGTCTCGCCGTCACCCCAGGACACGGTCCCGGCATCGGCCATGAAATCGATGCCTTCTAGAGCGCTGCCAGCGATGAGCATGTAGTCGACGCTGGCGGCACCGGTACCGCCGCGCCGCTCGAGCGTAACCGTCGCTTCACCGGCGGCCTCGAAGGCCGGAAAGGTCGCTGCCTTGAGCTTGATCTGGCTGGGTTTCGAAGAAGGTTTGCCGTTGCCGTTTCCTTGGTCGCCCACTTCGTCGTCGCCGTCTCCGTCGTCTTCTCCGTCGTCGTCACCGTCTTCGCCGTCGTCGCCATCATCGCTGTCGTCACCGTCTTCGCCGTCGTCGTTCCCTCCGGCGCGATCGGACGGTTTGATGCGCACGATGGCCGCGGCCGGGTGCCCTAGATTGACGCCTTCGGCGGGAACCAGCCGCACGCCGAACGTCTCTTGAGACTCGCGCAGTGCGTCGTCAACGATCGTAATGGCAAAGCTCTTGTCGGCGCGATCACCATCGTCCCAGGAGAGCGAGCCCGAGACATCCAGGTAGTCCTCACCCGCGGTGGCGGTTCCCGGAACCAGCTCCCAGGCCACCGCGACTTCGCCGCTGGAACCCCCCACCCGCCGAACGGTCACCGTCACCTCGCCGGCTTCTTCGGCGACCGGGAAGGCAGCGCCGCGCAGTTTCAACTCACCCGACCGGTCCGGCTTTTCCGCCCCCGACGCAACCGCAACCAAAGAGAAAAGGGACAGACACCAGAACCAACGAAGAGGACGAAAGAAAGGACACGAAGCAGACATAGGCCTCTCACTCCTGCTCGGCTACCGAGCACCATGGGTTGTCAGAGATGGGCGAACCGCAACATATGCATGAATGCCCAACTCTACACAGAGGGGCCCGTTTCTCGAAGGTGATTCAAGGTTTTTCAGGCAATGAAATGTGACAGGACGCAGGAGTCGTTGCCCTGCAAACACTTGCGGCATCGACAGGGGCAAGAACAAGTGCCCCGCACCAGCAAGAAGCGCTGAGAGGCGGCGCGAGGGGTTCAAAGGACTCGGCTGCGGCTCTTGGCGCGAGCGTCGTACCGCTCTCAGCCGTGCCGCAGAAACGTACCGCGCTCGAGCTCCTCGAAGGCATGCCGCAACTCGGACTGCGTGTTCATCACGATCGGTCCCCGCCAGGCCACCGGCTCGCGCAGCGGTCGCCCCGCAACCAGGAGGAAACGCATACCTTCCTCCCCAGCGTCGACGACCACCTCGTCACCGCGATCGAAGAGGACCAATGTGCGATCAGCCGCCACCTGCGCCGCGGGGTCGAGAGGACCGGGGACGGAGCCACCAAGACGTTCGGTAGGAATGGCCAAGGGTTCAGAAGCATTGGCGAAGCGGCCGTCGCCGGCGATCACGTAGGCGAAGGCCTGGCGCGACGTCTCCACCGGCAGGCGCTTCCTCGACCGCGGAGGCACCGACACGTCGATGTAGAGAGGATCGGCAGCGATTCCGTCGACGGGCCCCTGCTGGCCCCAGAACTCGCCACAGATGACGCGCGCGACGGTTCCGTCGTCGTCGGTTTGGCGCGGAATGTCACCCTGCTTGATCTCCTGATAGCGCGGGCCGGTCATCTTGAGCGCCGACGGCAGGTTGGCCCAGAGTTGGAGACCGTGCATACGGCCCGCTGCATCTCCCTGTGGCATTTCCTGATGCACGATGCCAGAACCAGCCGTCATCCACTGCACGTCGCCACCTTCGATGGTGCCGCGGTTCCCGAGACTGTCGGCGTGCTCGACCGAGCCCGCCAACACATAGGTAATGGTCTCGATGCCGCGATGCGGGTGCCAGGGGAAACCGGCCTGATAGTCCTCCGGACGATCGTTGCGAAAGTCGTCGAGCAACAGGAACGGATCACAGGCGTCGGGATCCCCGAAGCCAAAGGCACGGTCGAGACGGACTCCGGCACCCTCGATCGTAGGCTTCGCTTGACTGATCTGCTTGACGGGTCGAATCGACATGACGTTCTCCTCAGGTTGGATCTGAGATTATAGTTGTAATAACAATAATTCTCAACACAATCATTGCGATGAGGAAGGAACTGCCCTATTCTCTGGGCGCAGCGTTCACCGTCTCGGCTCCACCTGTAGTCTCCTCTGACCAACCGCTATGACTCGATCCCAAACTGGCATGGAGGCCTGGAACCTCCTGCTTCGCACCTACAAAGAAGTCACCGAGAAGCTCAAGCAGGAGCTGTACGAGCAGCACGACCTCAAGCTGAGCTGGTTCGACGTGCTCACCCAACTGCGCCTGGCGGGCGGTCGCCTGCGCATGACCGAGCTCGCCGACTCTGTGCTCATCAGCACCAGCGGCCTGACCCGCCTCCTCGATCGCATGGAAGAGGACGGCCTGATCGAGCGCACGCCGTGTCCCGACGACCGGCGCGGCCAATGGGCTGTCCTCTCGCCCGCCGGAAGACGTCGCGCTCGGGAAGCCTGGCCCACGCACAGGCGCGGAATCGACGAACTCTTCCTCGACCACCTGACGAAGCGCGAAGTCGAAGTCATGAGAAGCGCCCTCTCAAAAGTGCTGGAGGACTCCTCTTCAGCAACCGCATCACGCTCCTGAAACGAACACCGTGACCGCCCAAAGCCCCCTATCGGAAAACGCTGCGACGCTCCCGGTCACGGCAGTCGTACCGGTGCGCAACCGCCTCACAATGCTCCAGCGCGCGCTCTCCTCGATCGCCCGACAGACTGCTCTGCCCGAGGAGGTCATCGTCGTCGACGACGGCTCGACGGTCGACCTCGAGCCCGTGGTCCGTTCCTTCGCCGCCGAGCTGCGCACCGTCCTCTTGCGCCAGGAGAATCGCGGCCCCTCGGCAGCTCGCAATCTCGGCATTCGCTTGGCGACCCAACCGTGGATCGCCTTCCTCGACTCGGACGACGAGTGGCAGCCCGACAAGCTCAGGCGCCAGTTCGAAGCCTTGTCTTCTGAGCCGAGGCGGTTCTGCCACTGCGACGAGATCTGGCTGCGCAGCGGCGAGCCGGTCAGCAAGCGTGCGCACCATCGCTGGGGGTTTCGAGAACCCTTTGCGCATTCGCTCGAGCGCTGTGTCATCGCCCCGTCGACCGTCGTCGCCGAACGCTCTCTGCTTCTCGAAGTCGGACTCTTCGACGAGGGTCTACCTGCGTGCGAAGACTACGACCTGTGGCTGCGCATCCTGGTCCGCCAGGAGGTGCTCTACGTCGACGAGACGCTGGTCATCCGGCACGCCGGACACGCCGATCAGCTCTCGAGCACTATCGGTGGCCTCGACCGCTTCCGGGTCCGCGCACTCGAGAAGCTGCTCGACCCGCAACAGGTCGACGCCCAGCTTCTCGACTCCAGCCGGCGTGCACAGGTCACCCGGGAGCTCGAGCGCAAGCAGAGAATCGTAGAAGCCGGAGCGGCACGCCGCAGTGCACGCGCTCCGTCTTCAGGTTCCGAGCTCGACTCTCTTGGACTCGGCCAATGACCGGCGCCTGTTCTCCGCACCTTCACATCACCGTCGCCCTGCGCTCGGAGGCGCGCCCCCTGGTGCGTGTCTTCGGCCTCACACCCGTAGCGCAGGCGAGGAGCTTTCCGGTCTGGGGGTCCGCCGACGTGCGCCTGGTCGTCACCGGCGTTGGCAGAGAACGCGCCGCCGCGGGCGCTGCATTCCTGCAGGGCCTCGGCGGCGACCTGACAGAGCGCGCCTGGCTCAACGTCGGCATCGCCGGCCACCCCACGCTCGCCGTCGGCGAGGTTCGGGCCGCCGATCGCATCGACTCTCTCGGCGGAGGGGCGCTTGCACCCCGCTCCTTTTATCCGTCGGGGATCCTGGGCTCGCCGGTTCCTACCGCTCGCGTGATCACCGTCTCTGACGTCGAAGAGGACTACCCCGACGACGCTCTCTACGAGATGGAAGCCGCGGCGTTCTGGCAGACGGTGCAACGTTTCACCACCGCCGACCTCATCCAGGTCGTCAAAGTGGTTTCAGACAACAAGACGGAGTCGGTGTACGCCCTCGACGCCCGGCGCATCGAGGAGCTCATCGTAGGATCCTGCCCTCTCATCCAGGAGATCGCAGTGCGGCTCCTTGAACTGGTTTCCGAGATCGCGCCGCAGCTCCCCTCGCCCGACCGCATGGCGACCCGCCTCGGGTTCGAACGCGCCAGCGTCACCTCGAAACGTCAGCTCGCGCGGCTCCTCCAACGCGCTCACGCCCTGGGCCTGGGAGAGGGCGAGGTACTCGAAGCCGCCCGGAGCAGTCGAGGAGGCACCCGTCCCGTCCTCGAGGCACTCGAGCAGCTCCTCGAGAGTCGCACGCAAACGCTCTACGCCAGCGAGCTGGGAGCTCCCCCTGATGTACCGAAGGGCGGAGCATGATCGATCGCATCTACGTCGAAGACGGGATCGGCGCGCACCCTCGAACCGCCGCGATCCAGAACGCTCTGCCGCACGCGAAGCGCATCGCCTGCAACCGCTACGGCGAGATCTTCAACCGCCGGCGACAGAGTTTCCGCTTGCAGAAGCAGAATCCGGCGCTCATCCTGGCAGAGAAGAAGGAACGACGCGTCCTCCCGACGCCTCCCGACTACGGCATCGGCGGCGCGCGAAACTTCTACTTCTCGCACATGCTCAACTGCATCTACGACTGTCGCTACTGTTTTCTCCAGGGCATGTTGCGCTCGGCCCACTTCGTCCTCTTCGTCAACTACGAAGACTTCGCACTTGACCTCGACAACACCCTCTCCCTGCACGCCGACGAAGACTGCTACTTCTTTTCGGGCTACGACTGCGACAGCCTGGCGCTCGAAGGCCTGAGCGGCTTCGCTCGCTTCTTCCTGCCCTTCTTCGCCGAACGACCGCGCGCAGTGCTCGAGCTGCGTACCAAGAGCGTGCAGATCGAGAGCCTGCTGGCCCATCCGCCGCTCCCGAACGTAGTGGTCGCCTGGAGTGTCTCACCCGACCCGATCCAGCGCGCTCTCGAGCACAAGACGCCAACGCTCGAACGCCGGTTGGCCGCCGCGAAGAAGCTCCAAGACGCCGGCTGGCCGATCGGCCTGCGCTTTGACCCGCTCATCTACAGCCAGGACGCCCAGGAAGAGTTCGCTCAGCTTCTCGATGCGACCAGTGCGGCACTCGACTTCGATCGCCTGCACTCGGTAAGCCTCGGAGTCTTCCGCCTCCCGCGCGATTTCCACCGACGGCTGGTACGCCTCTACCCGGAGTCGCCCATGCTGGCCGCCCCGACCGAACAGCAGAATGGCATGGTCACCTATCGAGAAGAGCTGCGAGAGGCACTCTTCGATGGTTGCCGCGACCAACTCCTCGAGCGAGTCGCCGCCGATCGCTACTACCCTTGCCTGAGTTGAACGGCACGATGTCAGACCACTCCCAGAAGCCTCGAACAGGCGAAAGCACCTTGATGACCGGCGCGAGTTCTGGAATCGGTCGAGCGATCGCCGAGCGACTGTTGTCGGAGGGGCGAAACGTGGTGAGCCTGGGGCGGCGGCGCCCGGAGCCGGCAGGCGAGGGAGAGCTCACCTGGTTCGAGCTCGACTTGAGCGACACCGTTCGAATGCCCCAACGGCTGGCCACGATTCAGCAGGCTCTGCGTGAAACGCACACTGGGAGCCCAATCGATCAGTTCATCTTCTGCGCCGGGCGCGGTCGCTTCGGCGCGCTCGAAGAGTTCTCCTTCGCGCAGATTCACGAGTTGATCGACCTCAACTTCACCAGCACGGCATTCCTGGTGCGTGCCTTTATGCCCGAGATCAAAGCCGCCGGCGACCGTGCACGGGTGGTGTTTCTGGGCTCGGAAGCCGGTATCGAAGGTCGCAAGCGAGCGACCCTCTATGCCGCGTCGAAGTTCGCGCTGCGCGGCTTCGCTCAGGCCCTGCGTCAAGACCTCTCGTCGAGCGGCGCCGCGGTCAGCCTCATCCAACCCGGTCTGGTGCGCACACCGTTCTACGACGAGCTCGGCTTCGAGCCCGGCGCCGCGGCCGACGAGGCCCTGGAGGCCACAGACGTAGCCGAAGCAGTGTGCCTGGCTCTCCGAGCGCGCGCCGGCACGGTCGTTGAGGAGGTTACGCTCCGACCGCTCAAGAACGTGGTCCGCAAGCGGCGCCCGGGAACCGAAGCCTCCTGACCCGCTACGCGGTTTCGCGGTATGCGGTTCGGCTGCGCAACCCGGCCCATAGCGAAAGGAGCCCGAGCGCCAGAACCGCCGCCCCCGGCCAGCTCCCTTGGGCTTGCAACCAGACGGGCCCGCGACGAGCCGAGGCGGCCGCCAGCGGTACGACGCGCTCACCGTTGCCGACCAGAACGAACGCTGCCCACACTCCCATCGGCCGGCTCGGATCACCGCGCCACTGCCGCTTGGTCGAGAGCAACGCCGACCCGACGGTCTCGCCCCGCGCAAGACGCTCATAAACCTCGCCCATGAAGTCGGCGGTCGATCGATCGTCGATTCGCCAGCGACTGGCGATGACGCTGTCGGCCCCCGCCATCTGGAAGGCGTGTGCCAGACCGAGCAGGCCGCGGCTCTCCCCGCTGGCGCTATCCCCCGTCTGGCAGGCGGAGAGCACCACCAGCGGACGATCGAGTGTCAGCCGCGAGATCTCGCGCGCCTGCAGGAGACCGTCCTCGAGCGGCTCGGGCGACGGCGCGAGAAGGAGCGCCGAGCGCTCTGGCCGCCGTACCGAAGCCAGACCATGGGTTGCGAAATGGAGGACATCAAAGCGACGCAGGTCCTGGCGCTTCAGCCAGCTCTCCGAAGCCTCGCGACCGGTTCGCACCACACTCCCCTCTGCTGCAAAGCCAGACAGCGCGTCGACTTCGCGCGCGGTTCCCGGGAGGTGCGCCAGCGCCACTCCTTCGTCCTCGAAACTCGCGAGGTAGACGCCGTCGTCCCACGGCATCGCGACCGACGGTCCCTCGCCGTCCTCGGACCGGCCGGCAAGCAGGAGAAGCTTCGCGGACTCGCTTTCGGCTTGCGGGTGATGGTCAGCCTCATGACGCTCGACCAGGTTCGAAAGCGACACGTCGTGCACCACCATGTGAGTCTCGAGCAGCGGCCGGGGGTCTGCGCGGCGATCGCGTGTCCGGGGCGAGAGGATCTCGACCGGAAGCTCTGTCAACGCTCCACTAGCCAGCACGCGCAGGCGAGAGTACGAGCCCAACCGATCGCCCACGCTCCCGAACACCAGGTCTGCGAGTCCCACCGACGTCGCCTCCGCCGCCTCGCGACGGTCAGACTCGATGTGTTGTACCAGCAGTTGAATCCTCCGTGCGAGATCGTCACACGGCCGTTCGGCGACGTCAGAGTTCGCACCCCCGCGGCCCAGGGCAATCACGATGCGGCGGTCGTCGGCGCAGTGTAGGCGGAGCAGAAGCTCGCCCGGGGCCAGCGCGTCGAGAACCCGACTGATTGCCGCCTGAGAGCGCGCGAGCTCTCGACTGTTCGCGCCCTCGTCGACCTCGGAGGTCGAGAAGAAGTCGGTCGCACCGACAGTAGACTCGATGAGCGGCAGGTCGAGCTCGAGTCGCTCGAGGACCCACAACAGCAGGTTGCGGTCCTCGCGCGGCAACGCCGGATCGGCAAGCCGCGCATGGAGGGCGCTGAGTTCACGCTTGGTCGCCTCATCGCGCTCGAGGGTGACTCCCTCGTCGTTGCGCAACAGCTGACTCTCGAGCGCCAGCAAGGCCTGCCCGACGTCACCGTCTTGACCGCGTGCCAGGAGCGCTCTAGCGCGCAGCTCTCCGAGCACCCGAACCTCTCGGTTCAACTCCTGTCGCTCGGCGGCGCCATGAAGGGCCGCTCGGCGTCGACTGACTTCTGAATCCGCCAGGGAGAGCTGGGTGAGGCTCTCATCGGCGTGCCCGTCTTCGAGCGCCACTCGGGCCAACCAGGCACGTGCCCGCCACCGTAGCCCCGGGCGCTCTCCCACCGCGAGTGCCCGCGAAACGAGGGCCGACGCGCGCCCCGAGTTTCCTCGCAGGCGCTCCACCGACGCCAGATCGAGCAGGCGATGGGCCTCGGGGTCGGTGAGACCGGCAGAACGATAGAAGGCAGCGCTGGCCTCGAGATGCTGTTTAGAGACCGCGAGGTCCGGGACCTTCCCGGGTCGCTGTTCCATGAGAGCCGCACCCAGGACGGCCTCAATCCAGGCGATCTCGGCAGGACGTCGTGCGGCACGCGCCAGGTCGAGCGCTCTTGCGAGTGCCTCCTGGCCCTGGCGTGCGTCGCCTGAGAAGGCGTGGTGATTTCCAAGTCGCAACAACGCGTCGATTCGCCCCTGGACCCCACCTGCTCGCTCGGCCTTCTCGAGCAGGCGTTCGTAGATCTCGCCCGCGAGCCGGTTGGCACCGAGACGTTCATAGGCGGCGGCGAGGTTACCCAGAATGCTGACTTCGAGGTCTTCGTCCCCTGGACCGATCTCGTCTAGCGCGGTCTCGAGCAGCCGCATCGACTGATCGAGGTACCCGAGGACTCGCATCGTGATGCCGAGGTCCTTCATCGCGACCAGCGTGCCGAACCGATCCCGGCGCAGCCGATGGAGGGCGAGCGCCCCGGTGAAAGCCGCCGCGGCACGCGCCTCCTGGTTGAGATAGAAGAGTGCGTTCCCCTTGGCCTCGAGCGCGGCGGCCTCGACGCGCTGGTCGCCGCCGCTTTCAGCCGCAACCAGCTCGAGCACCGCGTCGGCTTCTGCTAGCGCCTCGCGGTAGCGACCCTCCGCCTGGAAGGCGCGCGACCGCTCCAGCATCTCGTCGGGTACGGAGCGGGCGGCCAACACCGAAGGCACCGTGCCGAGCAAAAGGAGCAGCGCAAATCCCACCGAGTGCGGGATGGAGCGGCAATTGATCATCGGTGAGGTGATTCCCCAGGTGGCCCGACTGCAGCCGGAAGAAGCGGGGAGACACGTTCGAAGGATCCTTCGAACCACAAGTAGCGAAAGAAGTAGGTCTCTCCCTCCACCAGTTGACCCAGCACGGCCGGAGGAACGGTGCGCCACTCGCTCGAGTCGTCGTCATGGCTACCCGAGAGTGAACCCCTCTGCTCGCTTTGCCAGACCACATTCGAGGCGCGATCGAAGAGCTCGACACGGAAACTCGAGACGACAGCAGATGGCAAGGGTCGGACATGTGCGAGGACGAGGTCAGGCGGCGGCAGCGGCGATTTCAGATCGGCAACTCGCAGGGGGTCCTCGGTGGCGCCCCCACGAAGGACGGACCGGGCCGTGGGCTCCTGGTGCTTTCTGCTCGGCGAGAGATCCCGCCAGAGGAGCCCTGCGCCAACCGTCAGGAGAACCGCCGCGGCCAGCAAGAGAATCGAACTGCGCCCCGCCGGCGCGCCCGCTGGCGCGAGCTCATCGGCGGCCACGATCGCATCTTCTTCCGGTGACCACGAGCGTAGCGCCTCGAGGCGCAGCATCACTTCCGCACAGTCAGCGCACTCGGCGAGGTGATCGGCGACCTGCTGGCGAACGTCCAGACGCGCGCTGCCCAGAAAGGTATCGGCCAACACCTCGGTCTCCGGGCAGGAAAGCGGTTGCGTCCTCGTACCGGCTGCCCTCATCACGATCGCTCCGCTTCCGGTTCAGACAGTGAAGTGCGGCGAGACACCTCGGGCTCTTCGTCGCGCGCCAGAATGTGTCGCAGGTCAGCCAGGCCACGGTAGGCCAGGTTGCGAGCCTTGCCTTCTGTCCAGTCGAGCAGCCGGCCGATCTCCGCCGGCGAGAAGCCCTGCAAATGGAGCTGCACGGCGCGCCGTCGACCCTCAGACAGTTGGGCCAGCCCGTCCCGAATGCGGCGCGAGATCTCACGTGAGCGCGCCTGCCGTTCCGGCGTGGCCTGCGGGCTCTCGATTCGGTCGATCAGGCCTGGATCCGATTCGAGCTGGTCCTCGCGGCGGCGGCGGGCGACGCGAATGGCATCAATCGCAGCGGTCACCCCAACCCGCCGGACGTAGGAAGCAGAGAGCAACCCGCCGCCTCGCTCGTCGAGCGCCGGCGCTGTGTCGGATTGGTGGCGACCCAAAAGCCGCTGCACGAGTGCTTTGTGCAAGCGCAGGATCGCATCCTGCTCGATGTCGTCGCGGTCGATGCCATAACTCGCTGGGCAGGTATCACCAATCGCCCGCCTCAGGACTCCCTGATAGCGCTCGAGCACCGCTTCGAGCTGCTCGAACGACGCCTCCTCGACCTTCGACTCCGCGGAGTCTGGCGCTGGGTCCTGGTGGCTGTTGGGTGGAGAAGGCATTGCTTGGCGGGAACTCACTGGCAGGGACCCGGCACGTCGCGGCTTTCACCTCTCCCATTCTGTAGAGGAACGTCTCAGAGAGGGGTTTCTTCTCACCGCGCACGCTCGGGCCCGGAAACACAGGCCGAATCTTAAATTTTTGAGGTTTTCGGTGCAATTTCCTAGAAAAGTGAGAAGGAGGAGAGTTCAAAAACGTGTAATTATAGAGAAACTACGGACTGGGTCTTCCAATCCGAGGTTTCGCAACCTGTGACAACCCAACGAGACCCAAGACCATGAACCCCCAGCTCTTCCGTATCGTGCCATTCTCTCTTCTTGTCCTCGCCATCCTGCCGACTCACGGGCAAGCTCAGCAGTGCACTGCCGGCGGCGACGTGCTCGCCTGCCTCGAAGTCCAGAACGATGCGTCTCTACGCAGTGACGAAGTCGCGTTCTCGAGCGTACCGATCGCGGCGTCGGCAGCGCTACTCAACACCGATTCGCTGTTCGTCGAGGACCTGGACGACAACCCGGTTCCGGCACAGTTCAAAGTGATCGCACGATGGGGTGGCACGCGTGACAACGCCACCCGCCCGATCCGCTGGCTCGAGGTTGCAATCCAGGACGCGATCGCTGCCGACACCACCGAGTCCTATCGACTACGCGTGGATGCCGGTGGCATGCCTCCTTCTGTCCCGACACCTCTGGTGGTGACCAACGCCGGCAACGACTGGACCGTCGACACCGGCCCGGCGACCTTCACAATCGACGCCACCAACCCGGCGCTGCTCGACACCGTCGCCCTGGGCGCCGCAACAATCTACCAACACAGCGCCGGCAGTGGTCCGCGACTCGAGCTCACCGGTGGCGCGGTGCTCGACACCTCTGGCGCCGGTGAAGTGGTCATCGATTCCGGTTCGTTTCAGGTCCTCGAGAGTGGGCCGTTGAAGGCCAGTTTCGCCGTCACTGGTCACTTCATCGACGCGGGTGGTAGCAGTCTGTGCAGCGAGGTCACGCCGGCCTACGAATCGCTGGGGTACACGGCAGTTCTGACCTTCACCCGCGGCACTTCACACATCGACATGCAAGTGCATCTGCGCAACGAGTGCCTCGACGCGATGTTCGGCCCCTTCACCGGCGGCGCACGGTCTTTTGACCGATTCTCCTGGGAACTGGCAACCAACCTGCCAACGAACATCCGTCTCGTCGCGGCCAGCGGTGCGGTGCAATCGAGCGCCGGCGATGTGTCCGCCGAACAGCAAAAGGGCGCGGGCGACCCCTGGGCCCGTCGCGCCCGGGCACGGGCCAACGGCACGACGGTCGAGACTGTCGAAGCGGCTGCCAACCCGATCGTCGCCGTGGGCGACTCTTCAATCATGGCGAGCGCCCAGATCTCGTGGATGCGCTTCCGGGAGCCACAGGCGGTGGCCACCGAGGGTGCAACGGTTTCGCTGCGCTTTATCTCCGAGCCGCTGGTGGTCGGCGGCGGCAAAGGCATCTGGAACACCGCCCGGGTCAGCTTCCCCACCGGTGTCACCGATGGTGCTGCACTCGAGGGGCTGCGTACCGCCAACCAACTCGCCCTCGAACGCGGTCTCCTGGTGCGCGCGACGCGCGACGATGTGAACGCCGCCGGAGTCTTCCCCGGCCTCGGCACCGACGCGGCCTCGCTTTTCAAGACCGACTACGAAGCCTTCCTCGACCTCTGGCACGGCGAAACGGTCGACTCCGGTGGGCAACACGAGCTCGCCAAGACTTTCGGCTCTCAGCTGTGGCCCGACACGCAGGGCAACACCTGGGCACGAGTCGAAGACACCATTGGCCCGACGAACAACCCCGGCGGCCTCAACTACTGGAACACGTCGAGAGTCGAGCTGCTCGAGTGGTTCCGCACAGGCGACCCGACCTGGGTGTGGGAGCTCTCTCTTCCGCTCACCTGGCAACAGGTGATTTCGGCGTACGTCAACCTCGGCGACAACGACGACGGGTTCAAGAACGGGCTCAACCTCACCAGCCCGATCTGCGATGGTGCCGGCGGTCTCTGCGAAGAAGGTCAGTGGTATCGCTACGCCGGTGGTTCCGACGACTACGGCTACACCTTCGGCAACCTCGGCTACGTCGTGCGCCCGAACTATCCGCTCGAGCGGCGCTTCGCGGCTGCCGGACGCACGGTGCTCGACCGCTACAACATCCCGCGCGCCCAGCAGGCAACCCGCCAGCAGTTCGTCAACCAAGTCTCACCGGAACGCCAGATCGTCCAGCACTTCGTGCAGCTCGCCAACTGCGCCGAGTTCGTTGGTGGCGCCACCGGCCAGGCGTGCCACGACCAGCTCATGCTGACTCTCGAAGAGCTGGTGGAAGAAAACATGAGCACGGGCCTGATCTGCCAGGGCGACATCCAACCTGCCGACCCGAGTCTGTGTATGCCCAATGGTGGCAACCCGGCACTCGACTGGTGCGACTGCGTGATGCCGCAGCAGTTCATCCTCAACAGTCTGATGATGCCGTTTCTGACCCGCATGTACCTCAACTACGGCGACATCTCGGATGGCCTGTTGGACGGGCTGACGCTCACCCAGTTCCACACCTACCGGGAGACCCTTACGATCCCTGAGGCGACGACGCCCGACCAGCCGAGTGATCCCGAGCGCCCGGCGATTCCCTTCAACCCGCCGCAGGATTGGCTCGGCCAACCTGGCTGGGACACCGACACCATGCCCTTCACCGTCGTCGATGTCGATGTGGTCGACAACGACCCGGCGACCACCGACCCCTCGGGCGACCCGGCCAATCTGCTGCTCGAACCCAACAAACCGCAGGCAATGGCCTGGCTGATGCTCGCGCACCAACTCGACCCATCGGTCGACCTGTGCGCCGTCGCCCGCGCGACGCTCCAGGACCAGTTCATGCTCGACGCCTGGGACGAGTACCAAGGGTTCTTGGGCTGGGGCAAGGGTCCCGCCCAGGTGATGCAGGGAATCGCTTTCGGCCTGCACGCCTACGACACCTGTACGGCGGGAGGTAACGCGGCACCGCAGGTCGACATCACGGCGCCGGCAAACGCTGCCACCTTCGCCTCTGGAGCGACCGTCAACTTCACGGCGACCGCGACCGACGCTGAAGACGGCAATCTCGCCGCTTCGGTGGTCTGGACTTCGAACCTCGACGGGCCCCTCGGCACCGGGGCCATGGTTGCCGCCAACCCTGGTGATGGCACGCACACGGTGACCGCCGCGGTCACCGACTCGGGCGGTACGACCGCCACCGACACCATCACCATCACCGTTGGCAGCGGCGGTGGCAACAACCCGCCGCAGGTCACCGTTACCGCACCGGCGAACGGCGCCGAATTCGCTTCGGGTGAAACGGTCCAGCTCACAGCCACAGCCACCGATACGGAAGACGGCAATCTCGCCGCCTCGGTGGTCTGGACTTCGGACCGCGACGGCGCTCTGGGTACCGGCTCGCCGCTCAATACCACGCTCTCCGAGGGTGCCCACACGATCACGGCTTCGGTGACCGACAACGACTCCGCGACCGATACCGACACAGTCGACGTGACGATCGCCGCCGGCCCTAGCTGCCGCGAGGCCCTGGTTGTCGACCAGGATTTCGAAGCCGGCCTCGGCGACTGGACGACCGGCAGCCTCTGGCACCTGGCGACAAACTCCACCTGCGCGCCCCCGGGCTACAGCTCAGCTTCAACCAGCGCCTACTTCGGCCAGGACGCCACCTGCAACTACTCGACCGGCGCGCGAGTTGCCGGCAATCTCACGTCACCGCCGATCGAAGGCATCAGCGCTCTTTCGGTTCTGCGCTTCATGTACTTCCGAGAAGTCGAAGACGAGCCGATGGCGACCGTCGACATCACCCAGGTCGACGCGCGACCTGCCGGAAGTGGTAGCGCCTGGACGACGCTCTGGGTACGCAACTCGAGCGACCCCTCGAGCGCCACCTGGACGCCGTCGGGTGACCCTTCGCTCGCGGCCTTCCTAGACCAGACGATCGAAGTGCGCTTTCGGTTCGACAGCGACGACGAACAGTTCAACACGACAGTCGGCTGGCTGATCGACGACATCGAAGTCACCGGCTGCGAGCAGCCTCTCTTCGAGGACGGCTTCGAATCCAACGACACGACGGCGTGGGATCGCGCCATTGGCCTGCCATGATCCCCCGCCCCCTTACGGCGCTCGCATGAGCACACGAAACCGCCCGCTCCGGCTGCACGCTGGACCGGGCGGTTGGAGGTTCCAGATGACACCTTCGAGAACCCAGAAGACCTCGCGAATCTCCATGCCGCGGCGTGGCACGTCGATCGTGCGCTGGCTGGCCCCGGCCTGGTTGACCCTCCTCTCGGCGATCGCTTTCGACACCGTTGCCGCCCAGGACGACATCGTGCGCATCTCCAACCCAGCACCGGTCAGCGAGGGCGGCACCTTCTCTTTCAACGTCTTCATCGAAGATGGCAGCGGCACTCCGGGCGCCAACGGGAGCTTTGCCGTCGACGTCTTCTTCGATCAGGGAACCACCGCTCATCCCGCAGGCACGCCGGACCTGACGACCTTCTCGACAACGGTCCTCTTCAACCCCGGCGACACGTCGCAAACTGCCACCTTGGAGGTCGCCGACGACGCCCTGATGGAGTATGACGAGAGCTTTCGGGTCATGATCGCCTTCCCAACGACGCCTCCTGCAAACACCATTATCGGAAGCCCCGGCACCGCAGAGGCCACCATCCTCGATGACGACCGCCACCATACGATGACGGTCACCCCCCCACCTTTGCCGCATCCCGAGGGGACCCAGTTCGCGACCTGGAACATCACCTTCACACCACCGCTCGCGGACAGCCTCACCCTGCGCTCCTTCCTTGAGCCGTCCCTCGGGTCGGCGATCCAGGGTCCGCCGGGCTCCGGCGCCGACATCGACCCTTACGATCGCACCGAAGTCGTAGTCCCCGGCGCGACGAATCTCCAGGCGGTCATTTCGGTGCACGACGATCTTGTAGTGGAGGGAGAGGAAGACTTCTTCCTCAACTTCGAGGTCGTCTCCTACAACAATCCGATCATGGAGCTCCACCTGCCGCCGTCGCTTCCGCTCCAGGGCAGGATCGAGGATGATGACGCTCCAACGAGCTACACGCTGACGCTCAACGTTCCGAGCCTCGTCACCGAGCCAGCGGCCGGACAAGCAGACATCGGCGCAACCCTGTCGATCAGTCCCGAATACCCGTTCGCGATCCCCATTCTCCTTCAGCTGACCAGCGATACCGCACAGGCCGGAAGCGACTTCCAGCCGTTCAACCAGACGATCACCTTCCCCCCGGACACTCTGAGCCTCGATCTTCCGATCGAAGTCTTCGCTGACAACATCTTCGAGGGTGACGAGGCGTTCAACGTCCTGGTCAAGGACCAAGACACCGGCGAGACCCTGACCGCCGTGGTCACCATCGACGACGAGGACCAGGAGCCCACCGTGCAGTTCGACGGCAACGTCGCGGCGCTCGAGGGAAACGCGGATCACATTGTTCCGTTCTCGGTCTCGCTCAGCCACATGAGCAGCCAGCCGGTCGACCTCATCCTCTCCGCCTTGCCCGACGGCCCCGCCGGTCAGCAGGCGACGATCGGTACCGACGTCTCCTGCGAAACGACCTTTCAGATTCAGGAGCTGACCCTCACGGATCAGATCGACTGCACGTACGTCGGCGATTCGGACTTCGAACCCAACGAGTTCTTCAAGCTCACCATCACCTCGGCGACCGGCGCCACCATCGCCGTGGGCGGTGCCTCGGCACAAGGCGAAATCCAGAACGACGATGTGAGTATGCCGCCCGCAACTCCAACGGTTTCGATCTCCGACTTCACCCTCACCGAAGGCACGGGCGGGCCCAGCGAGGCAACGCTGTCGGTGGAGCTCATGGGCACTCCTCCGACGTCACCCGGAGACATGTGGGTCGACTGGGCGACTGAAGCGGGCTCTGCCCAGGAGAACCTCGACTTCCAGCCGGTTGGTGGCCGCCTCGACTTCTTCGACGGTGCGCTGCAACAGATCACAGTGGCGGTTGTCGCCGACAACCTCATCGAAGCGAACGAGACCTTCTCCGTGTCGCTGATCGACCACTCCCCCACGGTCACCCTCGACAAGTCGGTCGGCACCGTCACCATTCTCGACGACGACGCGGCGACACCCCAACCAACCGTCCACCTCGCCGACGCCCAGCTTGCAGAAGGCGACGATGGCCAGACGGTGATCGAGCTCCGTGCCCTCGTAGCACCCGAGGCAAGCACCATCAGCTTCGTCAGCGTTCGCACGGTCGACGGCACCGCCACCACCGCCGACGGAGACTACGTCGAACATACTGGGAGGCTGCGTTTCGGTCCCGGAGACAGCGAACAGAAGTTCCAGATCAGCATCCAGGGCGACACCCGTCTCGAAGATGACGAGCAGTTCTTCGTCGAGCTCTTCGACCCCGCCGGGCTCGCGCTTCCTGCCGAGCCGCGGGCCACGGTCACGATTCGAAACGACGACCCGGACCCCGGCGGCGGCGATGGTGGCGGTGACGGCGGAGACCCAGCCAACCCGCCGCGCATCGACCTGAGCGCCGCCGCGACGGTCGTTGAGTCGGCCTCGTTCCTACCTGTGACGATCGACCTCCGCGGTCGTGCCGGCCAGACTGTGCGCGCTGAGGTACGGGTCGAAGACTTGACCGCCCGCGCTGGTGAAGACTTCCAGGCACGGGTATGGAACGTCGAGTTTCCGGCTGGCTCTGAAAACGCCCGCACCGAGCTGCGCCTTCAACTGATCGACGACCGCATTCGCGAGCGCGCTGAGCGCCTGCGCCTCAGACTTCAGCTGACAACGACCGGGGCCGCGCTGCTCGGCCAGAGCGAGGCCATCGTCACCATTGTCGACAACGACAACGCGGTGCGACTAGTAGCCGACGAAGTAGCCGAACGCGCCAGGATTGGTGACCAGATTGGCCTCGGTGTCACCGCCCTCGGCGCCGACGACCGCCCCGTCCAGGGCATCATGATCGACTGGAGCGTCGCCAGGGGAGCGCAACTGCTCGGCGAAGAGAGCCAGCGTACCGACCGCAATGGTCACGTGAGTCAAGAGATACGTCTCGCCGACCGGCCAGGGGAAGCCGTCGTCACAGCGAGAATGCGCGGCAGTGAGCTCGCCGTCGTGTTCTCCATCGCGACCGAGGCAAGACTGCGTGATCTCTTCGACGACACTCGCGACCCCGACGAACACTCCGTCGGCGGCACTCTCGATCGCTTCTGCCTCGAACCGAGCGACGAACTCGCCGAGATCTGCAACTACCTCCTCGATCTGCCCGACGACGACGCCCGACGACAGGCGGTGCGGTGGATCACTCCACGCGGGCTGGAAGCGCAGGGTGACGCAATGCTTCAGGGCGCACGGACCCAGGTGCGCAATGTCGGCCTCCGCACGCAGCAGCTGCGCGCCGGCGAGGCACTCGGCGGCTCACTCGACGGCCTCAACTTCTCACAGCGCCGCGACTCGCTAGCGGTCGGCCAGCTCAGAAACGGTCTCAAGAAGCCCAGCCACCAGGCGATGAGCGAGCAGGCACTCGCGAGGAGTGTCGATCGCTCGCTGGCCAGTCTTCGCGATGCGGCCGGTCAGGGAGACTCTCGGAGCGAGCTCGGCAGTCCGGTTCACCGCGGTGGCAGTGCCAGCGCCGATGAGGCGATCATCCTCGCCGAAGAGAACGAGTCTCCGTGGGGTTGGTTCGTCAACGGTCGTCTCGCCGTCGGTGAACACGAACAGACCCGCACCGAACCGAGCTACGACGTCTCGACCTGGGGCCTGACTGCCGGCATCGACTACAAGGTCAGGGCCAACGGCTTCATCGGCGTAGCGCTCGGCTATCTCGACTCGACCGCCGACATCAACAGTGACCGAGGCGAACTGACCGCCACCGGCTACACGGCCAGTCTCTACACCGCCTGGCAATGGCAGGCACTGTGGGTGGATGGCGCACTGACCTATGGCCAGGTCGACCTCGAAAGCCTACGCACGCTTCGTTTGCCCCGCGCGTTTCGGGGCGAAAGCACCTTGACTGCCCACGGGGACACCCAGGCTGATCTCGTGTCGAGCAACATCGGTCTCGGTTACGACTTCCAGGCGGGTCGTCTCGGGCTGACCGGTTTCGCCCGCGGACTGTGGTCGGAAACCAGTATCGATGGCTTCAGCGAGCGCGGCGTCGGCCCCTTCGCTCTGGTGATCGGACAGCAGGACGTCGAGTCCCTTCTCACCGAGGCGGGGCTCGAAGCGGCATTGCCGATTCATCGCCGCTTCGGAGTCTTGAACCCGACCCTGCGACTGGCCTACGTGCACGAGTTCGAAGACGACGAGCGTCTGGTAGGCGGTGCCTTCCTGTTCGACGAAAACCGGAACGACTTCGGCATCCGATTCGAGAACCCAGACCGCGACTACTTCAACCTCGGCCTCGGCCTGCAGCTGACGCTGCGTGGAAGCCGCCTGGTCTATGTCGCCCTCGACACAGATCTGGCGCGCGACGACTGGAGCCACTACACGCTGACCTTCGGCTTCCGTTCGCAGTTCTAGGCCGGCCGCCGGTCAGGCCATAGCGATCTTGCCATTGACTTACGCCCCATTACCGCCTATGCTCACCGATTCATGGCACTGGTAGAGCGCACCCCCCAACCGTCGCTTTTTGGAGCAAACGAGACTCTCGAACTCGAGATCCTGCGCCAGGAGACCAACGAGCCAACCGAATCGGTTTCGCCATCCGGCGTTTCCCCCGGCAAGCTCGCCGCGCTACGTGAATTGTTGCCCAGCGCGCTGCAGCGCCAGCTCAAGAGTGGTCGCGAACTCTTGTCAGACGCTGAACGTGGGGACGAGCCATGGATGGAAGACGGCCGTTTGCCAACTGGCGTTTCAGCACTCGACGAACTGCTCGACGGTGGTTTGCGCGCTGGCGAAACTCTCGAGGTCATCGGAGCGCGCACCTCGGGGCGTTTCTCGCTAGTGCTCGAAACCCTGGCTTCGACAACTGCCAGTGGCCAGGTCGCAGCGCTGGTCGATCTCGGCGACAACTTCGATCCTGCAACCGCACTCGATGTTGGCATCGAGCTCGAACGCCTGTTGTGGCTACGGCCGCGACATATGAAAAAGGCACTGGCGAGCGCCGAGATTCTGATCGGGGCCGGTTTCCCGTTGGTGATTCTCGATCTCGGAACACCGCCAGTGGCTGGTGGCCGCGGCAAAGAAGCAGCCTGGCTGCGACTGGCACGAGCGGCAGACGAACACCGAACACGGCTTCTGGTTTCGGCTCCCTATCGCATGAGCGGGAGCGCCGCGCATGCCGTGTTGAAGCTCGAACGACGACCACGGGTGCGCTGGGCCGGGCGTGCCTACGGGCGACCAACACCAGCACCGGCGCCGAACCTTCTGCTCGGGCTGGTCAACCGGCTGCTCTTCGAGAAGGCACGCGGCGCCCTGGCAAGGAGAGCCCGGCGCAAAACGACCATAGAGCTCAGCTGGCAAATGGCAAGCGAAAGCCTGGCCGAGCCGTTGGTCGAAACACTCGAGCACAGCCGCCAGGCCAAATCACGGCCGACCCCCCGCGCGGCACCTGATGTTGCAATTGCCAATGATCTCGATTCCCCCAAAGCTCCGGTTCGTCATGCCAGCGGCAAGCGATAAACCACCACGACCGCAACCTCGTTCGAGTCTCGCTTCCGAGCCACCCAGGCCGCGCCAGAAAAAGCGTGTGCGCATCACCTGCATTCAGGTGCCGCTCTTTCCTCTCGCGGCCCGCCTGCGCGTCGAACCAGAACTCCTGGGCGAAGGCATCACGGTGCTCGAAGGAAGCGGCCAGGCGGCGCGCGTCGTGGCGGCGACCCGCCTGGCGCGCAACGCTGGCATCAAGGCGGGGCACACGCTGGCGCAAGCCCGGGCGCTTCTGCCGGGATTGATCGCCAGGGCACGTGATCTCGAATGCGAAAACAGCGCGCAAGAGGCACTGGTCGAAGTCGCCGAGAGCTTCTCGCCGCGGGTTGAAAGCCACAGCGAGGGTCTGGCCTGGTTCGACGCCTCGGGGCTCGAACACCATCACGACAGCGAAGAAGCAATGGGGCGTGCGGTAGTTCATGCACTCGATGCGGTTGGGCTACCGGCGCGAGTGGGTATCGCGGGTAGCAAACTGGCGGCGCGAGTAGCAGCGAGCCTGCCCAGATCACCGCACGTTGTCGCAGCAGGCGAAGAAGCGCGCTTTCTCGCCCCGCTGCCGCTCAACCGTCTGACCCCCGAATCGGAAATCGCCAACACCCTCGAACTGTGGGGCATCGCAACCATCGGTGAGCTGGCAGCTCTCGATCGCAGCGAGATTGCCAGCCGTCTCGGCGAAGCGGGTCAGAAACTTCATGAGACCGCGCGTGGCCTCGACCCCGAACCGCTCGAGCCGCGCCCACCGTCACCGGTAATTCGCGAGGGCATGACCCTCGAGTGGCCACTTGTCGATCTCGAACCCTTCATGTTCACCGCTCGTGCAGTGCTCGAGCGCATCTGCGGGCGTCTGTCGCAACGCGGCCTCGGCTGCCTCGAACTGCAGTTGGCCATGCGGCTCGAGCCCGACGGTTGGCACGAGCGTTCGATCCGTTTGCCATCACCAACGCGTGATCTCGAAACGCTCCTGACGCTCATTCGCCTCGATCTCGAAGCCCACCCGCCTGATGCGCCGGTGGCGAGCTTCTTTTTTCTCGCCCATCCCGACGCCCCGCGCTCGGCACAGCTTTCACTGCTCGGCCCGCCGGCCCTTTCACCCGACCGCCTGGCCACTGCCGTCGCCAGGCTTTTCGCGCTGCTCGGACCCGGGCGCGTTGGCTCTCCGCGGTTGCCTTCCGGGCATCGACCCGAACGCTTCGAACTCGTCGAGTACGAACCGCCACCACCACCGAAAGTCCGCCCCGCCTATCGCACCGGTCGGGGCCTTCTAGCAGTGCGCGTTCTGCGGCCGCCACTCGAGATCGACGTACACACCAACAAAGGCGATGGCACAGCAAAGGAGCACGGCACACTCGAAGACCGCCCACGGCCAGTCGCCATCGAGCGACAGAACCTCGAGAAAAACGAGAAGCGTCCCAAGATCGGCGGCCGCGTCCGAGTCGCATCTGGCCCCTGGGAGCTCGAAGAGGAGTGGTGGTCCGAGAAGCCGGCGAAACGTGACTACTGGGACGTCGAACTCGACGACGGTTCGATCTACCGCATCTATCGCGACCGTTTAACGGCGAAGTGGTTTGTCGACGGGCTCTATGACTGAGCGATCACTCGACGCCGCGCTCCATGCGGCGAAAGCTCGGCACCCGGCCGAAGGGGCTTTCGTAAGACGACGAGATCAGGGCGGTGACTTCGAAACCGAGCCGTTCGTAGAGGGCCTGGGCTTGCGGGTTCTCGACCGAAACGTCAAGCGCCGCCCGTGTGCACCCTTTCTGGCGACCGACTTCTAGTGCGTGTTCGACCAGCTGGGTCCCGATACCGCGGCCGCGCCACTCGCGTGTCACGCCGAGGTGGCCGATGTAGTGCAACCGCCCCTTCGGGGGCTTGACGATGCTCTCGGTCTCTAGCCCGCGTCGGATGACGCCCAGGCCTCGCCTGAGACCGTAGTACCCGAGAATCTGGCGCAAGGCCGCAAGCGTATGACCACGCGCGTCTCGACCGTCGAAGCACGTGCCGGCACCGACGACTTCGCTTTCATGCGTCACCACGAAGTGATGGCCGTAGCCGTGCTCGCCGCCCTCTCTGCGAAGCGACGAACGCAGGAAGTCTGCTGCCGTCTGCCCCGGCCGGTCGACGAACACATAGTCGAAGGTTTCGGGACCGGAGCTATGAATGAGCGGAACCAACGCCTCGATGTCTGCCGGAGCCGCCGGGCGAAGTTCGAAGGGAGGCATGGCCGGCATCGTACCCTCACCTTCTCACCTTCTCACCCTCTCGGCGCGGAATCCGGGCTTGTTTGCAATGCTCCGGGTTGCCAACGAGAATTGGCACGCGAACCCCGCCCTTCCACGAATGGCAGGCCATGACCTCTCCCACCTCGACAAACGAACCCATTCGAATCACCTGGTCGCGCACCGAAGCCGACGCGGTGCGCGCCATCCGCCTGCACTACAACAACTTGAAGTGGCAGAAGCCGCTCTGGTACCTGGTCATTCCTCTGGTCCCCGTGCTGCTGGCGATCTACCTGCTGGCTTTCGGTGTCGATCTCCTCGGCATCGCCTACGTGGTCGCCTACGTCGTGATCGTCGCGGCTGCGGCGCTCTTTCGCTGGGTCATGCTGCCGCGTCATGCCCGGCAGGTTTTCCGACAGCAGAAGGCGCTCCACCAGCCCTTGACGCAAGAGATCGACGAACGGGGTCTCGGGGAACAGCGTGGCGACGACAACCGCACCTTCCTACCGTGGGACGCCGTCCACCGCACGATCGAGGGCCCCGACGAATTCATGATCTATCAGTCCGAGGCGCTCTACCACATGATCCCCAAGCGTGAACTGACGCCAGAGGAAAGCCAACGCGTGCGCGCGATCCTTTCCAACAGGGCGAAGCTCGGCTGAGTGAGAACCGTGTCTCGGCTGCTCTCTTCGGGTGTATCGCGCGCGATCATGTTTTTCACCGCGGCTACGCATGCGGCCGTGCTTTCGGCCGCCGTCGCTGAGACGGCGGCCGAAACAACGCACTCTAAAACCGCGAATCCAGGCGCCTCGACAGGCCTCTGGGTACGCGCCGGAGAACTCGCTCGACTTCCCACCACGGGTTGCGCCTGGCAAAGCATGCTGGACGCTGCCAACAGCGTCACCCCGGCGAACGCGACCATTTCTGACCAGAACAGCAACCACAACGTCGAGACCCTGGCAGCCGCGCTGGTCTTCGCACGGACCAGCAATCCGATCTACCAGGACAAGGTCACCGAGGCGCTCGAAACGCTAGTGGCGGCCGGCAAGCCAGGTGATCGAACCCTCGCCTGGGCCCGTGAGGTCGGCGCGTACGCTCTCGCCGCGGATCTGGTTGGCTATCGAACCACAACTCTCGAGACCTGGCTTCGCAACGTGGCCGAGGTCTGGATTGCTGAAGACAACCGCACCCTCCTCGACATGTTCAAGGCACGACCGAACAACTGGGGGGCTCATGGGTTTGGCTCCCTGGCGTTGGCGAACCATTCCTCTTCAGCGGGGACTTTGCGCAGGGCCTGGAATTGGTCCGAGGTGATGCGGGCCTGCTCGAGGCCACCGGCGGTGGTGTCTCGCGCTGTGATCGCCTGGGTGGTCTCGACGACTTCTAGCTCCCGCGGCTTCGGGTTGTTGTTCTTCGAGCTCATGAGAGGTCCTCCGAGAACCATGGTGCTGGCCACAAACATCCAGGCGCATATTGATCTGATAGTATCGCGTTCAAATCAGGCGAGGCCCCCCCGGCCAGATCTCTCCTCATTGAACTCACACCTTGCGCCGGGATCGATCTGTAAATCGACCCAGATCCGGAAGGTGTGAGACATGTTCAGAAAAAGACATCGGTGGACCCGTTGCACGGCCTGGCCCCTCCTTGGAGCTTCGATCGTTGCTCTCGCGCTCTTCTCGACCGCATCGATGCATGCGCAACAGCAGGCGATGAACCCGCGCGGGATCGCTATCTCTCCGAGGTAACGAGCGGAGTCGTCCTGGGCGGTTTCGAAGAAGACTTCGACTTCTTCAGTGGTCGCCTCGTCTTCCGGATGACCCCGATTGATCTTCCGGTGCGTGCTGACCAGCGCATGACAGTCAGTCTTTACTACAGCTCAGACGTCTGGAACCGCACCGACATTCGCCAGACCCACGTCGCCTCGGCTGACACGACGGACCACCTCGGTGGATCGGGATGGCAACTCCACATGGGGAAGGTTCTGAACCCCAACGGCGCTGGGAGTTCCGAATTCAATCCCGACAGCCCGCTCCTGATTCTGCCCGACGGCACCTCAAAACGCTTCTACAACTCAGACAGCGGCGGATTCATCTCGGCCGACCGTTGGAAGTACGCGAACACCGGCTTCAACCTTTGGGAGGCCACCGGAACCGACGGAACCGTCTACGAGTTCAGTGGCAACGGTTCAGCGGCGGGCTCCTACCTCCATGACCAGAACGGCATTGCGCAGTGCACTCGGATCACCGATGTGCACGGCAACGACATCAACATCACCTACACCGGTGCCGGACTGATCGACAAGGTCACCGACGAGCACGGTCGAACCGTCGAGTTCACCTACGTCGGCGGTGCTGACCGCATCCAGTACATGCGCTTGAAGAACGGCAGCATCACGTTGGCCGAAAGGGAGTTTCGCTACGGCAACTCGGCCCAGCTCACCTTCGTTCACAGCTTCGGAACCCGCACCGCCTATGCGCTCGAAGAGATCGTGCCGCCTGAGGGCGACAGTTGGTTCTTTAGCTATGTCCCTGCCTCCTCGAACATCGGAGACGGCAAGCACATGCTCTCGGGCATCACCCTGCCTTCCGGCGGAACCCTCGACTACTCCTGGGACCCTGTGTTCTTCGAGGTCGGGTGCCAGTCCTCGATCGACGTCCCAAGGCTGGCCCTCGACCAAGAACCATGGGCGGCCGAAACGTCCCCCAGGGTGTTTACAACTACACCTACTCGAATCCCGGGACCGATGGTGCGGTGACCACAGTCGATGGCCCGGGAGCCTTCCAGGAGGTCTACACCTTCGACGGTTGGGATGCCTACGATGTCCCTTTCGACAACGAGATCTGGCAGGTCGGCCTTCTCAAATCCGTAGTGCGAACCGACGGGCTCCAGACAACCACTGAAACTCGGACCTACGTCGAAGGCGACACGCTGTCGACCTCGAACTGGCAACACAGCAGCTCTTGGGTCAGTTGTGGGTCCTCACGCAAGCGCGCCGCCATCAAGTTCGTTAAGCCCTCACAGATACAGACCGTCACACAACGAGACGGTGGTACCTACACAACCACGCTCTCGAACTTCGACCAGTACGGGAATCCGGACACGATCACGGAGTCCGGCGATGCCACGCGCACCACGACGCTCGACTACTGGTACTCCACTCCCGAGAACATCCTCGATGGTCGTCTCGCCCTGCGCGACCAGAACCCAGGCTCCTACGAAACCCACATCTATTCGACCAAAGGCCAGAGAACTAGAACTTGCCTCGAAGACACCAACATCAACTGCACCACCGGCCTACGTACCGATTTCACCTACGACGGCTTCGGGCGGCTCACCAAGGAGGTCGTCGAGAACGACTCCGAAGACCGGGAACGGTCGTATTTCGACTTCGCGTTTGGCAAGCCCGAGCGCGATGTCATCAATATGAACTCGGTGTCCGATATCGAAATCAACCGCAACATCAACGCCCGTGGCCTCGTCGACTGGGAGGAGGACGGGCGCGACGCGGCCACCTAACGCACCTTCTATCAGTACGACGACCTCGGCCGACTCACCCTCGTCGACCCTCCCCTTGGGGCATCGACCACCTTCTTCTACGAATCTGATAGTTCCGCTATTGAATTGACGAGAGGCACAGGCGCAACCGCCTACAGAACGGAGTACCTCCTTGACGGCTTTCAGCGTCTCACCGCTTGGCACGACATCGAGCGCAACGACAGACGCGACATCACCTACGACGAGGTCGGGCGTCGGGTCCAGGAGGACTACATGAAAGGCGGCCTCGTTGCAGATACACACTTCTTTGACGTCGTCGGGCGACTCACGGAGGTCCTGCACCCAGACTCCACGTCCATCCTCTACACCTTTGGGCGCTCAGCCTTCCCAGCCTCAGCAACAACCACAATCTTTGACGAAGAAGACCACGACACGGTCCTCCCCTACGAGATCTATGGATCACCCGACGACGGCCGACTCGCCCAGGTTCGCGACGCCGACAACAAGCTGTGGAAGTACGAGTACCACGCTGACTACGACCTGCTGACGAAGATCGACCCCCCAAGTGGAGCCAACCGGGAGTTCGTCTACAACGCCAGGCGGCTCCTGGAGCGCGAGAAACACCCGGAAACGGTCGACATCATCTACCGCTACAACCGGGCCGGGGATCGCGACGAGCGAGAGGCAGCCTCCGAGATTGTGACGTTCGGATACGACCACGCTGGACGGCTGACTTCTCTCGATCCTCCCGGTAGCCCGCCAGAACGTTCGGCTACGACGGCGCAGGGCTTAGGGTCTCCGCGGGTTCTCCCTCGGGCTCCCACGTCTTCACCTACGACGAAGCACAACGCATCACGCAGCGACTCGCCCTTCTGCCGGGCAACACCCGAACGATCCAGATTGGCTACAACGATCTCGACCAGGTGACCAGCATCACCTACCCGAGTGGCCGTATCGTTCGCTACCTGTACAACAACCAGGGCCGCCCCATCAAGGTCTTCGAAAGCGGCCAGGTCGACTATGCGAGCGACGTGTCCTACAAAGTCCATGGTGGCATTGACACCATCACCTACGGCAACGGAGTCCAGAGCACCTTCACCTACGACAACCGCTTCCGGCCTACCCAGATCGCGGCTACCCATTCGACCCTCAACCTCTCCTGGGACGACCGCAGCAACCTCTCAACCTGGTCGACGGGTGGCGTCTCGCGCTCCTTCGCTTACGACGAGCTCGGACGCATCACGAGCGCCGGTGGTCCGAATGGGGAGAACATCTCCTCCTACCTATACGACGACCACGGCAACCGCACGAGTCGCACGGTCAACGGAACATCCGAGACCTACAACTATTCGAACAACCGACTCACCTCGGTCACTGGAGGCTTCTCCGAGTCCTACGACTATGACACCCGGGGACGAATGACGGACCGTGGGTCTGATGACTTCGACTACGACCCACTTTCCAATCTCACTGCGGGTAGGAGTCGTGAGGTCGAAGGCCTCGGTGTAGGAGACGAACGCGACGTCGAGTTCCTGAAGCTCCTGGAGGGTGCCGACCAGGTCGGAGAGTGATCGCCCCCAGCGGTCGAGGCGCCAGACGAGGACGATGTCGATCTCGCGTCGCCTGGCCGCTTCGAGGAGCCGATCCCGCTCAGGTCGTCGTTTCGAGCCTGAAGCGACCTCCTCGACGACGAGGGCTTCCTGCCAGCCGCGGCGCTCGAGAAACTCGCGCAGTTGGTGCAGCTGCATGGCGATGGTGTGCTGGTGCGGGGTCGAGACCCGCGCATAAAGACCGACCCGAGGCGAGCCCTCGGGTCGGGTGGGGGAGGGGTGGCCAAAAACCCCCTCGTCAGAGGTCGATTTCAGGCCACTGTTTCCGGGGGGCTTGGAGGACGGTTTCGGCATGGTCGAAACCTATACCTTTTGGCCATCTCTCAGTTTGCTTTGTCCTTCGGTCGGGCCTCCTCCCGTATGCATGCGCTTGAGCGGGAGGGATGAGACACTTGAGACACCCCCCACCTTCAAGGTGAGGGGTGTCAGGCCTCAGTCACACTAGACGCGGCAGTCGAAGAAGTCGCAGCAGTAGGTCCATTCTCCGCCCACGTTGCACTGGTACACGGTGCAATAGTCGGTGGAATCAGGGCTCCAAACACAGTTAGAGCCCTGGCCGCCCCCTGCGCACTCCTGGCAGGCATGTGCAGTCACAGAGGCTGGAGCAACGAGTGCGAGAGCACAAGCCAGGGCCAGTGCGATCCACATGGTTTTGCGAGCAGTGAACTTTGCAAACATTTCTATCTCCTTGGTTATCGGGGTCAGCAGCGTTACGGCTGCCGAGCCCCGTCCTTGTTAGGGGCGACGGGCATCACCTCGAAGCGCCCCACTTCGGGTTGGTACTGCCTTCGAATACGCAAGACAGATCCGGGCTTGAGTCGATTGAGATCTTCGCGGACAGGGTTGAACGAGTTGAGGAACACGGTGAGGCCCTCGCTGGCTTTCGTCCAGCGGCTGTCGCCGCTTCCGGCGGTTCGGACTTCGAGGCCTGTTGTGCCGAGACGGACATCGAGTTCGTCGTCCACCGAAAACAGGGTGGAGGCTTCTTGAGAGCCTTCTTCAAGAAGCATGTTGCGGCGCATCCGCCGAAAGTCCTGCGTAGCTTCTTGGGGGCGGTTTCCAAGAGTGACGGTCTTCTCTAGCCGTTCGGTAACCGCATCTGCGATTCGCTCGATGACCACCTTCATGTGGTCTCCAGCTGCGAATCCCTGCAGCAGGTCGACAAAGTAGCGCCGACTCTTTCCTTCGAGGGAGTGGCCCTCGACCTCAAGCACGAGGTCATTCACAAGGAGCCCAGCGGCTTCAGCGGCCGATCCCGACTCCACATCAACGACGAGGACGCCCCGAGGGTCGGGGTGTACGCTGATCCCTAGGTAGCCTTGATTCTGGGCGCTCACCGGAAGCGAGAACAGAGCGAAAACGAGCATACAAAAGCCCCTGACGATCACCATGATGCTTCCACTCCTGCCATGACTTGAGCCTCCTCGCAAGGTGTTGAGTTCTTGGCCAGGTCTGGGCAGTACCGATAGAGGCCGGGCGCCGCGCCGCGGACAAGAAGAGCGTTGTCGAAAACCTCTACCATCGGTCCGAGTTCCTTTGCCAAGGTGAGCACGCTCACCGCTCCGCCGTTCACTGCCACCAGCCAGCTGTCCTGAAGAGAGTCGGGCCTAGGTATCCGTATGGACCCTGTTTCGTGAGGCATAACCACGCGAAGCCGTTCGCCTTCGCTGCGCTCTGATGATGAGTAGTCCAGCGCGGCAAGTTGAAAGCTGTAGGCGGTTCGCGTGAGGATCGATGCCTGTCTAGGACTCGGTGGTAGCCGGAGGACGGCGACGCCATCAGGACCAGTCGCTCCATTGACGTAGAAGGCCGCCGCATGTGTGGGCATGGCGACGACTCGAACATCTGGAATAGGAGAGCCGCTTGCCGAGACGGTTTCGATCTCGACGGGAATCCGATTCTGAAGAGTGAGATTCAAGGGAGGCTGCTCAAGACCCTCCTGGAGGTGCACGTCGACCCATTCAGATTGAGAGTCGCCGTCATGTGCTCTTGCGTGGATGCTGAGACGGCCGGGTACCATGCCATCAACTTCGAATCGTCCTTCTTCGTCGAGGCCAACCTGGAACTCTCGTGTGCCGAGTCGTCCGCTTTCCTGGCCAGGTTCGGAGAACTCACGCGCGGCCCAGACGATCGCTTCGGGCTCAGGGATCAGCTCTCCGTCAACTTCGCGCCACACGACCCCCTCAAGGTAGGTGTCCGGCAGCTCGATTCGGAGAATGGCTTTCCCGCTAGGACCCCGATCGACTTCAATGGGCTCGAGCTGCAGGGTGCCTTCGACTACACCGGAAGCGCATGAGCCGCAATGGGCACTGTCGAAAACACGCTCGAGAGGCCATAGACCCTCGTTGGGCAAGTAGCCCTCGAATCGACCCTCTTCGTCGGAGGCCATCTGAAGACGCTTGGCTCCGGTGTTCGTTCCGAAGAGCAGCTCTGTTTGAACGGGCTCATCTCCTCGGGAGATCCGCCCTACCACCTCAACGCCTGGAATCTCAACGTACAGCTCGTCACTCACGAGGTCATGATGCTCGGCGTACCAGACGTTTCTATGTTCATCCTGAACGGTGACGAGGTACCAGCCGGTGGCAGTTTCTGGGAGGGTGGCATAGCCGAAGTCGTCGAGGTTCGTCTCGCCGCTATCCTCGAAGCGCGATGTCCCCCCGATGTTCTTTCGAAGGATCACCGTCCAGTGGCCACCCGCCGGTGGCGTTAGTGGGCTAACTGTGACCTCAAGAGAGAGCAACCGTTGGAGTTCAATTGGTCGCTCTTCCTGTCGGTCTTCCTGCGGTGAGAGACGAACAACGCGCTCAGCAGGCGAGAAGCCCTCCAAGTCGGCGGTAAGGCGGTAGAGGCCAGCGCGAAGGCCTTGAAATTCGAAGAGACCTCTTGCGAAGGAGGCTGGCCATTCGGCCATCAGAGGGCGAACGAAGCTGGAGGGAGATTCGGCACCACCGTGCCAGAGGGTGAGGATGGCCTCTTCGGGAACCACTTGCCCGCCAAAGCGAGCCCCGGGTATCGGTGAGACTTCAGTGGATCCAGAAGACCACCCTTCCTTGGCGACGAAGCTGGGTTCATGCCCCGGGAGCTGGAAGCGAAGCGTCGAGGCATCCTCTGGTACCAAGCACTCATAGTTCCGCTTTTCCGCGAGATTACAGAGAGCAAGCCGCTCTCCTCGGCGCGTAGAGACTCTCGCGGCTAGCGGGTTTGGGAGGCGGAAGCCTGAGTTATCGGTTTCAAAGCCCTTGACGTTGATAGTGACCGCAACAGCTGGCACCGCTTCGACAACGCCCTCGGTGGTACTAAGCGGCGTGGTTTCGCCGATCCAAGGAACGTCACCAGGATTGATAGGCGGAAACACCAGGAGAGCCCGTGCACGTTCACCCGGGCCGTCGGTCCCGGAGCGAAGAATCGAGATTGGTAAGGAGGCCATGCCGTCGCTGGCCTGGACTTCACCGAGCTGGTATTCGTTGATGCTCTGAAGAGCCGAGAGTGAGGTGATGCTCGGCGGCTCGGCGATGAGCAGGGCGCGCTCGGAAGGCTCGTCCGAGGATCCGGTAGAGGCACCGCACCAGCCGCTGAAGACAAGAAAGAGCGCGAAGCCGAAAAGCCGCCGTTCTATTCGCTTCTGAAGGATCTGAGTCCGCAATTCTTAGGCCCCATGTATGGAACCCGTGTTTGCTCAGGGATGTGTTGACTCGATGTGCTGCAAACCGGGGAGTTCCGATTTGGTAGTGAAAGAGGACTATAGGGACGACTTTGGGACCACGTCAAGAGGTCAAGGGCAATCTCGACCGGGCGTTCGGTAAGAAATCGGGCGCTTTATTTGGGCCATCTACGGTTACCTTGGTGACACGCCCCGGCTACTCGAAGTTCGCCAGTACTTCGAACAGTCCGTCCTGGGCCCCAAGCCCGACGAAGCGTCCTACGGTGGCGACCTCAGCTGGCATCTCGACCCGATGGATCCACTCTGGATCAACCCCCAGGGAGCTACCCGCGGTGGCCTGATCATCGACGGCCTGATACCAGACGACATGCGACGCAACGGCTCCTTTGCGACCCCACCTCCCAATCAGAGCCCCTACCACTGGGAAGGCATCCAGGGCCTGGTCATGGCGGCGCGGATTCTCGATCTGGTCGGCCATCCGATCTGGGAGCTGGCGGACCGTGCGCTCTACCGGGCCGTTCTAGTCCTCCAGGACACCTACGAGCTCACCTACGGTGGCTGGCGGGCAGAGGGCGACGACCAATGGATGCTGCCGTTTTTCGACCAGGCATATGGCTCGAACTGGAGCGCAGCTTACGACCCATGTACGAGCCGGGTTTTCGAACACGGCAAGAACGCCGGCTGGGGCTGGGTAACCCTTTCTTCGACCATCTTTGCCGACGGCTTCGAGACCGGCACGACAGCCGCCTGGTCGAGTTGAGAAGCGGACTCCCGCGTCAAGGCACGAGCGTGACCAGGTCGCGGGCGACCTCGAGACCCCGCTCGAGAATCGGGTCGGAGCCGGGAGCGTAGGGTTCTGAGGCTTCGACCGGCACGTCGGGTTCCACGCAGTGGCCCTCGAGCAGTTTGGAGTAGGTCGCCAGCTCGATAGCTGGAAACATGAGCACCGTCTCAGGCGAAACCTCGGCAAAGCTCGCCGGCAAAACCGCGCCGGCTGTGCACTCTCCCACCAGCGTCGCCAAGCCGCGCTTCTCGAGCTCGTAGGCCATCATGTCCTTGGCGCTGCGCGAGTTGCGATCGATGAGTGCGATGACCGGGCGATCCCACAGCCGATCATCGCCTTCGAGCAGATTGAGCAGGCCGTAAACCACCAGAGGAGTGCCGCCGCGCCCGCGAAGGTCGATCATCAACACGTCGGCCTCGGCAAGCGGGCCAGACAGCGCTTCTTTCACCAGGTCGACCAGGCCATTGATGTGGATGAACCAGAGGTGCACATAGCCGACCTCGAGACCCTCCCGCTCGAACACCCGCACGCTTTCTCTTGCGGCCGCGAAGCTACCCCAGGTTGCCACGCGTATCTCGAGCTGCTCCTCACCTGCTGGCGTGTCGATGAGTAGTTCGACGGTCTCGCCGCCGTCGGCCAGAACGAGGTGCTTTGGCGGGTCGGGCAAAGCCGAATCGTCGGTGCGCCAGTCGAGGCGCGGCGACTCAGCTGGCGGTCGCCCGTCGATCGCGAGGACGCGATGGCCACGGCGAAGGCCCGCCTTTGCCGCTGGTCCACCCTCGAGGACCCAGGTTGCATGAAAGTCATCGCCGAAGCGTTCGAGTTCAAAGCCCAGAGTGGGTCCCGAGTCACTCCACAGTTCGCGCCAGAAGTGCTCATGCGCCGCCTTTGAGAGTAGACCCAGATGCGACACCGGCAGCTGCTGTAGGAGGCGGTCTGCCACCTCGCGTTCCTCGTGCAATGTCTCGGCAGCCCTTGCCTCAGGGAGGAGTTCGGCAACCATCGCCGGGATCTTTCCCCGCAGCTGTTCGTCGAAGAAGCTGGCCTCCAACACTTCGGCGACACGTTCGAGTAGCGTCTCGCCCTCGAGTTCGTACTGCATGAGAGGCGGCTGAGCCGCGGCAGGGCCGGCGATGATAAGCCCAAACAAGACGACGGCAAACATCCCACCCAATGATCTCGACCTGAACAAAGCTCGTTCCCCCCTCGACGTTTAGCCTAAGAACGGTGGGCAGCCACGCGAGTTTCAGCGGCTCGGTGACTCGTCGGGAGGCACCTTGATCGGCGCGCCGGCCAGGGGTCGTTCGAGGAGCACGTAGTCAGCCACAGGCTCTCCACCCAGTAGGTGTTCCTGGAGGATGCGTTCGAGGACCGGTGGATCACAGGAGTGGTACCAGACACCTTCGGGGTAAACGACCGCCACAGGTCCCGCGCTGCAGACCCTGAGACAGCTCGCGCGGCTCCTCAGAATGCGACCGTCGTCGGCGAGGCCGAGCTCGCGCAGCCGGGACTTCAGGTACTTCCAAGCGGCGATCGAGCGCTCGGATGTGCAGCATTTCGGCTTGGCCGGATCGACACACAAGAAAATGTGCCGTGCCGCCCTTCGAGCACCAATGAGCTCGAGTTTCTCGTGAGCCGCCCGAAGCTCAAGCGCGTGCTGCTCGTCGGGCGACTCACCGGTTGGTTCGCCGGCAGGCTCAGTCTCACTGGGCGCGGTGCGCCCTCCGGAGGGTTCTCCGGCCGTTTCTGGAGGGGTTTCGGACACCGCGCGAGCTGACCTGGGAGCTAGCTCGCCAGAGGGTGGTTGCGGTTCCAGATGTTGCGGTGGATCTTCCAGGAGCCGTCAGGTTGACGCTCCATCAGGTTGAACCATTTGCCGACCTGCTCGACTGCCTCACTGCCATCTGCAGGGTGTTGGACGACCGCCCAGTCGCCGCGTACCAAGGCCATGTCGCCGGAGATCTCAGTCTCTTCGATGTTGACGGTGATCTCGATATCGGCGGCTTCGAAGGTCTGTTCGATGTCGACGCGAATCTTGCCGAGCCCCTGAAAGGCCGGCGCATCGGGCGGCATGCGGATCGCGTCGTCCGTGAAAAGCGTCAGGAACAAGTCGACGTCTTCGGTGAGGTAGGCCTCGACGAAAGTGCCGACCACAGCGTTGATGGCCTTGATGTTGGCCTCGCGAGAGTAGGCATCGGTCGCAGCCTGGGCCTCGGACGGAACGTCGACCGCACTGGTTTCGTTGGCGGCCGGTTGGCAGGCAGCCAGGGCAACGAGAACGACAACTGACAGGACGGGCAACAACATCCGGATCGTCAAGGTGTGCATACGCTTCATGGTGCAGCCTCCAAAGTAGTGGAGTGGATCACTCAAATTAGCAGGGAATTGCGGTGCTCTCCGGTATTCCGACCGGCCGTTCGGATGATCGGTTCCCATGCATGAAGCGGCCAAACGCACCGGTCGACCCGTTTTCGCGTAATTTTACGCCTCTCTTACGCTACAATGTTCGACCCTCGAGCAGATCATGTCCGACAACCCCACATCCAAAAGGCCCCCACCCGGGTCCCCACCCGGGTCCGAGGCTGTCGGTACGCCTGCTCGTGACCTGGGGATCGCCGCCGAGGGGGGCTACGGCTACGGCATGCTGGGTTCAGACGGCAGTGGCCGGGGTTATCTCTCGCCGGGGGCGCGCAAGGAGAAACGGAGACAACGCAACTACGAACGCGGTGTTCGGCGGGTGCGCAGCAAACGTCCCTATGTCGAGCTGCGCTCCTGCTCGTCGTTCTCATTTCTGCGCGGTTCTTCCGAGCCCGAAGACTTGATCGCAGCGGCAGCGGAGCGGGGACTCGAAGCAGCGGCGCTGCTCGATCGCAACGGTGTCTATGGTGCACCACGGTTCTACAAAGCCGCTCGTCAAGCTGGGGTGCGGGCATTGGTCGGTGCCGAAGTCGTCGTCGAAGGCCCGCCATTCGCACCGGCGTTTTCGGCGCGTCATCTCGAGAAGAACCCCGACAGCGAGGTGCGACTGTCGCTTCTGGTTCGCAATCAGGTTGGCTACAAGAACCTCTGCCGGCTGCTCTCTGCCGGAGCTCTCGGCCGCCCTAAAGGCGAGGCGCGCGTCAGCCTGGTTGACCTGGAAAGGCATGGCGAAGGCCTGCACTGTCTGACTGGTGCACCAGGCGGCACCGTCGCCGCCACCCTGGCTGGATCGTCGGGACCCGGTAACTCACACGTCTTGGCGTTCGAGCGCGCCCGCCGGGTCCTCGAGCGCCTGCACGCCATCTACGACGGACGGCTGCACGTTGAGTTGCAGCGTCATGGCCTGCGTGCCGAAGAACATCGCAACCGTGCGCTCGAGGGGTTGGCGCGCGCCCTCCGCTTGCCGATCGTGGCGACCAATGGAGTGCGCTACGCCACCCTGGACGACAAACCCCTCCACGATGTCATGACCTGCATTCGCCATCACACGACCCTCGATGCTGCCGGAGCCATTCTGGCCCCCGAGCGCCAGCGGGCGTTCTGTGACCCGCTCATCATGAACCGGCGCTTCGCTGACCTTCCTCATGCCCTTGACGCCAGCTACGAACTGGCCGCCGAGCTCGATTTCACGCTCGCCGACCTCGGCTACCGGTTTCCGGACTACCCGCTGCCGCCCGGCGAGACTCCGGCGTCGTACCTGCGCCATCTGACCTGGAACGGCGCCCGCGCCCGCTTCCGACCGTTGACTGCCAAGGCCCAGCGTCAGATCGAGAAGGAACTGGCAATGATCGAGAAGCTCGAGCTCGCGGGCTACTTCCTGATCGTCCACGACCTGGTCATGTTCTGCAAACGACGAGGCATCCTGGCGCAGGGGCGGGGCTCGGCGGCCAACAGTGCGGTTTGCTATGCGCTCTCGATCACCGCGGTCGACCCAGTGAAGATGGGGCTTCTTTTCGAGCGATTCCTATCGGAAGAACGCGGCGAGTGGCCGGACATTGACCTCGACCTGCCGTCTGGAGACCAACGCGAAAGTGTTATCCAGTACGTCTACCAGCGCTACGGCCCGAAGGAGGGCGGCGGCTATGGCGCCGCAATGACCGCTAACGTGATCACCTACCGTGACCGCATGGCGGCACGGGAAGTTTCGAAGGCGCTGGGCTACTCGGCCGAACAGGTCGACGCGCTGTCGAAGAAGCTCGGCAGCTGGCACTACGACATCCGACGCGGCGACCAGAAGGCGCTAGCCGAAGAGTTCACGACATTGGGCTTCGACCCAGAAGAACCACGCCTCCAGCTGTTCGCCCGCATGTGGCTCGAAATCCAGAACCACCCGCGCCACCTCGGTCAACACTCGGGTGGCATGGTGATCGCCGCCGGGCGACTCGACGAGATCGTGCCACTCGAACCCGCAGCCATGGAGGATCGCGTCGTCGTGCAGTGGGACAAGGACGACTGCGCAGACCTCGGCCTCATCAAGGTCGATCTCCTCGGCCTCGGCATGTTGTGTGCGCTCGAAGAAGCCGTGCCGCTCGTGCGCCTGCACGAGAAGGTCAACCTCGACCTTGCCCATCTCCCACCAGACGACCCCAAGACCTACGCCATGCTGCAGAAGGCCGACACGGTCGGTGTTTTTCAGGTCGAGAGCCGCGCTCAGATGGCGTCGCTACCACGCAATAAGCCGGAGCGCTTCTACGACCTGGTCATACAGGTCGCGATCATTCGCCCCGGGCCGATCGTCGGCAAGATGGCCCACCCCTATTTCGAACGTCGCATGGGGCGCGAAAAGGTGACCTACCCCGACCCGAGCCTCGAGCCGGTCCTCGAACGCACTCTTGGTGTACCGATTTTCCAGGAGCAGATCTTGCGCATGGCGATGGTCGCAGCCGGCTTCAGCGGCGGCGAGGCCGAAGAGCTACGGCGCGCGATGGGCTTCAAGCGCTCGATGGAAAAGATGGACGAGATCGAGAAACGTCTACGCAGTGGCATGCAGGAACGTGGCATTCACGGTGAAGCGCAGGACCGTATCGTGCAGTCGATCACCGCGTTCGCGCTCTACGGCTTCCCCGAGTCCCATGCCGCCAGTTTCGCGCTCATCGCCTACGCCAGCGCCTACTTGAAGTGCCACCACCCGACGGCCTTCTTCATGTCGCTACTCAATGCCTGGCCGATGGGCTTCTACCACCCGGCCAGCCTGGTCAAAGAGGCACAGCGCGCCGGTTCGGCGGTGCTTCCGATCGACGTTGTGCGCTCGGGCTGGCGCTGCCGCTGGGAAAAGGAGCCAGAGAAGGCGAAGCGCGCGGGTGCGATCCGGCTCGGGCTGCGTTACGTCCAGGGTCTGCGGCAAGAAGCAGGCGAAGCGATCGAGACCGAACAGACCAAGAGGCCTTTCAGGAACGTCGAAGACCTGGTCGACCGGGCCGAGCTGCGCGCCGAAGAAGCACGCTCACTGGCTCGCCTCGGTGCCCTCGCCAGCCTGGCGTCATCGACGAACGACCAACCCGGAGCCGCAGGCAAACTCACCCGTCGCCAGGCCCTCTGGCAAGTCGCCCGCGCGACCCGCCCACAGGGGCCGATGTTTCAGGGTCTCGAAGACAGAGCCGCCTCACCGCTCAGGGAGATGACGCAGTTCGAAGAGACCCTGGCCGACTTCGAAGTTTCTTCGATCACCACCGGCAAGCACCCGATCACCTACTACCGCGAAGATCTCACCCGCCTGGAGGTCCGCAGAGCCTCGGAACTCGACGACGTTCCTGCAGGCCAGAGCGTTCGCATCGCGGGCTCGGTGATCGTGCGGCAACGACCGGGAACGGCCAAGGGGCTTCTCTTTCTCACCCTCGAAGACGAAACCGGCATGATTCAGGCAATCGTCATGCCGGACCTCCTGCGCGAGTACCGCAACATGATCGTGCGCTCGGCGGGCCTCATCGTCGAAGGCGTGATGCAACGCCTCGACGGTTCCACCTCGGTGAAGGCCGATCGCCTCTGGCCGCTCTCACGGCTGACGGCAATTCCCAGCCACGACTTTCACTGAGCCGAGTCGTTCAATTCGAGAACCCACCAACGCGCATTCCGAAACGCTGACCTAGATTGCTGGTCGGAAGAAGAACTCGCCGCCCTCGTGCCGACTGCGACGAATGCCACCGAAGTCGGGTTCCTGAACAAAACCGGGCTGACCCGCACGCTCCATGTAGGCGCGCGTCGACTCAGACACCTGAGCACGGACCTGCCGGAAGAGCTGCTGCCCCGACAGCGGCTGCTCGCTGCTTCGCAGAACCTCGAGAAAGTACTTTGCAAACACAGAATGCTCGCCGCCGCCCTCATCGAGCACCGGCTGAAGCGATCCCGACGACAGCACCAGGCGTGCGGTCTTCCGGTTCAGCGACTCCATCCATGCCGCCTGGGCCTGGAGGTCGTCGCTGTCCGGGCGTGCTGCAGCCGCTCCCACCAACCACCCCGAGAAGCACGAGTCGGCAACTACCAGGACCCCACGTGCCTCGAGCCGATTGAGATGGCGGGCGATCTCGGATGTCGGTATCCAGTTCGCGACCCGCTTCTGTTCGCCGTCGACCGGCACCCAGTACATCTCTGGCTCGAGCAGGTTCTCGCCCTTCTCGAGAAAACCGTGTCCGGCGTAGTAGATCAAGAGGTTGTCGGCTGGCGTGATCTTCTCGGACAGCTCCTCGAGGGCACTCAGGATGTCGAGACGAATGGCATCGTAGACCTCGATGACTTCCTTGAAGCCGTAGCGCTCGCGCAGCACCTGCGCCACCGCCCGCGCATCGCCGAGGGCAGTTTCGAGCCGCGGCCAGTACTGATAGTCGTTGCTACCAATGACCAGGCCGTAGTACGTACCCCCGAGCAGTCTGGGCGTGCGCACCGCCTCGGCATCACGATCGCCGTAGACGAAGGCGAACTCAAAGGCACTTCTGTTGCCCACCTGGTCGACCGCAACCAGCTCGACGGGCGTACGCTCGCCGCTGAGCGGGACCTCGACGGAAAAGAGACCTCCGGCGGTGACCCGGCCCGTGCGATCCTCGCCATTGACCATGAAACTCAGAATGCCGCTCGGCGCACGCAGCTGACCGACGATCAAGCGTTTCTCTTGACCACGTGAGCGCAACACGACCTCACGCGCGCCACGCGAAACGACCTGCTTGGGCTCGATGAGCTCGATGTCCGGACCGGCAACGGCCACTCCCTCGCGCCCTGCTGCCACCATACGAATGCGGGCTTCTTCCTGGGCGGCCCCTTGCTTCCTCGCCAGCTCTTCGTCTCGCGCAGCGACTTCGGACTCGAGCGCCGCCAGGCGCTCCTCGAGAGCTGGTCGCTCCCCGGCCTTGGTTCCAGGTGCAGAGATCCGGCGACGGAGGGCATCGATTTCGGCTTCGGCGCTCTTGGCGGCGGCCTGCTCGAGGAACAGATCAGCCGACGACTGGAGCGGCTGGGACCGGGCCAGCTCGACGGTGCCTCCCGACTCGAGGTCGAAGGCCTGCTGGTAGAGCAGGGCGGCACGCTTCTGGTCGGCGGTCACTCCGAGGCCCTGTTCGTAGAGGAAGGCCAGATTCATCGTTGCGCGGGCGTTTCCCTGGTCGGCGGCACGCTGGTACCACTGTGCCGCCAGCTCGTAGTTGGGTTCGGTCCCCAGGCCTTCTTCGTAGATCTCGCCGACGATGGTCTGCGCCTCGGCAGAGCCTTTGCGCGCTCCATCCATCCACACCTTGAGTGCGGTCTGATAGTTCGCCCGGTCGTAGGAGGCGTACTCGCCACCCCGAATCTCGCAGTCACGAGCGGTGGTGCGCAGAGGGCGGCGCGCGGTGACGAAGGTGTTTCGGCGCCCGATCTTGCGCACCTGGCCGGGCAGCAGGCAGTCGACGATCATCAACTGGTCCGCGTGCAACGGCTTCTTCTTGTTCTTGGCGCGGCGCTGAACTGCCGGGACCAGTCCGGGGTGACTGCCCGCTGCGATCTGAGTCACGAGGGGCAGCGGGGAAACCGGAGCCGCCGGGGAGAGCGGCTGGGCGAAAGCGACGAGACAAAACACCGCCAGGCTGGCCGCCACCAGCAAGGGGACGGAGATCTGCGGTACACGAACCATGGGAACCTCGATGGGCGCTAGAGACGGTCGAAAGTCCATGCTAACGGATGCCTCGACCGGAGAGGCTGCCCCAGGTACCCGGCTTTTCCGCGAAGAGACCTTGACCGCGCACCGTTCAACCTCTACCTTTGGATTTTCGCCCAACGCCCCGGTGGGACGGCCAGACAGCCGGAGCGATGCCGAGACCTGGCGGTCGCAACACGGCGCCACAATCGAAGGAACCTCCGTTGATCCGCATGGCAAAGAATCCGAGGGACCTCTACCCCACCCCTGGAACGCTCGCCACAGCACGACTCGCCGTGCTCGCTGCGGCCTCGCTGACCGTGCCGGCCTTCGGCCAGGGGGCGACCTTCACCGTCCAGCCAATCACGGGGTCGGTCGAGGAGGGGGGCACGATTCGCGTCGCGGTGACCCTGGACGACGTCGGGTTGTGCCCCAATGGCCTCGCCGCCACCCAGTCGATCATCGTGACCGGCTTCTACGACCTCGGGACCGCAACCGACACCCTGGCTCTCGATCAAGTCACCAACGCCGCCAACATCCAGGACTACGGCTTCGTGGACTCTTCCGGCGGCTTCGTCGAGTTTGCGCCGGTCAGCCCGACTTCACCTTCGACCCTACAGAGTGAGGTCCGAATCAGTGTGGCAGACGACGCGATCCCCATGGGGTCACGTAGCGTCACCTTCGACTTCTACCTACCCTCTGCTGCACCACCGATTCTGCGCGTGCCGGGCATCGACCAGTTGGACTGTGACGGCGGGGGCGTCGTCCCGGTCCAGCCACCTTCGAGCTCCAGCCTGGCGGTCACCATCACCGACAACGACGCCACCACCGTTTCGGTGGGTCCAGACTTCTCGGTCGCCGAGGGAGACGCTGGCTCGGTCACGGTCCAGGTGCCGGTGACCGTCGATGGCCCCATCGATCCGACCCTGGGGGTGGAAGTGAGCTGGAGCATTCGCACCGACGACCCGCTCCCACAGGCAACCCCCAACGTCGATTTCCAGGCGGACCAGGGCACGCTCAACTTCACGACCACCTCCGCCAACCCTCAGTTCATCGACGTCACGGTCATCGGAGACACCGAGCCCGAACCTTCGGAGTTCTTCGTTGTCGCCCTCGAGCAGATTCTCTTCGCCGACCCGGGCCAGGCCATCTCGATCGTCGAGATCATCGACGACGACGCGGTCGCACCCGGTCTACCGATCACGGTCAGCGCCGTGGTCACCAACCCAGACGAGGGCGATAAGGGCTCGCTCCTCGTCCCCGTGACCCTGCGCGCCGCGGAGCCTCTCGACAGTGCGGCGACCATCGCCTACCAGACGCGCGACGCCACAGCCACCGTCGGCGACCTCGACTATGCGGCTACCCGTGGCGAAGTCGTGATTCCGGCCGGCGCAACAGAGGCCCGCTTCAACCTTTTCGTCGTCGGCGACACCCGGGTCGAAGCGGACGAAGTCTTCCTGGTCGATCTCAGGAATGAAAGCGAACCCGGCCAACCCGGCGACCGTTCCATCCAACTCAGCATCGACCAGCTGCGGATCACGATCAAGAACGACGACGAGCCGACTGATCTGCCGCAGGTTCAGGTGACCGGCGGCCTCGAGGCCGTCGAGCCCGAGAGCGGCCAGGCAACAGCGGCGGTCGTGGTGTCGATCTCCAGTGCCCCCAGCGAAGCCGTCACCATCGGCTGGCAGACTCGGGGCGACACCGCCCTCGCCGGCGTCGACTACCTCGAGAGCGGCGGCTCCGTTGTCTTCCCGGCAGGGGAAGCAGCAGAGCGCACGCTCGAGATCCAGATCCTCGCCGACACCACCCCAGACAGCGGCGAGACCTTCTTCGTCGACCTCGCTCTCGAAAGTGGCCCCGCGGCGCTGGTCGACACAACGGCGCAGGTGGTGATCCTCGAGTCCGGTCAGACCTCCAACACGGTCTCGTTCTCCCAGCCGCGCTTCGAGGCCACCGAAGGCGACTCGCGCGGCACGGTGCGCGTGAGACTCGAGCGCCGCAACGCAATGCGAGTGACCGCGGTCGCGCGCACGACCGATGGCGGCAGTGCGACGGCGGGAGAAGACTTCCGTCCCGCCTCGTACGAACTGGTCTGGGAACCTGACGACGAGACCGAGAAGGTCCTCGACCTGGTGCCACTCGACGACAACCGTCAAGAGGGCTCCGAATCGATTGCCTGGGTCCTCGAGAACGCGAACGGCGCCCAGATCGGGTCGCCGGCGCGTGCGACCCTCGAACTGAGCGACGACGACACGCCATCCGAAGTGCGCGGCGTTGGCTCGCCAACCGGCGAGACCAACAGCGTCCTCGTCCTCATGGTCGAGGTCCTCGACGACCAGGGCAACCCGGTTGCAGGAGTGCCGGTCACCTGGGGAATCAGCGGCGGCAACGCCAGCCTCCTCGGCGAGACCGTCACCTTCACCGATGCCAACGGCCGGGCCACCCAGCAGGTCGACACGGGATCCCAGGTCGGTCCGGTGGTGATCACTGCAGCGGCCCCCGACCGAGCGATCGAACCTGCCGTCTTCACCCTCCAGATCGGCGGCTTCGCGCCACTCTTCCCCACCGGCACTGCCGCGCACTCAGTCGCTACGGTGCTCGACAACATCTGCGGCGGCGGGACCCTCGACTACCGTGAGGTCTGCTCCTACCTGAACGGTCTGCCCGACGACGCAACCCGCAGTGCCATCAAAGAGTTGACCCCCACTGAGATCGGCGGGCAAGCTCTGCACGCCCTCAACCAGCAGTCGGTGCTTCTGCGCCTGTTTGCAGACCGGCTTGCCGCCCTGCGACGCGGTAAGCGTATCCAGATCGACCAGCTCGCCATGCGCCTGGGAGACGACACCTTGAACGCCTCCATGCTGGCCGCCGTTCTCGATTCGTCACCCGCCCCTCAGAAGGCCCTCGGCCAGGCGATCGACGACGCCCTCGAGCGCGCCTTCTGGCGACCGCAGAACCCGGCGCCCGTCGTCGCGTCTGCGGTTGCGACCGGCAATCGCTCGATCGGTGCCGCGCCCCAGGAGCAGGCCGCCGAAGACCCGCTGGCAACCTACGAGTACAGCGAGAGCTGGGGCTTCTTCTTGCACGGCCGCTACTCAACGGGCGACCGCGACCGCACCGCGCGCGAGTCGGGCTTCGACTTCGACAGCCTCGGGGTGACAGCCGGTATCGACTATCGCTTCAGCGATCGTTTCCTGGCAGGCATTGCGGTGAACTTCATGAGCACCGAAACGCGCCTCGATCAGAACGGCGGCGGTCTCGACGCCGATGGCTTCTCGGTCGCCCTCTACACCTCGTACTGGTGGGATCGGGCCTTTCTAGACGTCATCGGGATCGTCGGCAACAGCGACTACGACATGACTCGCATGATCGACCTCCCCGCGGCCTTCCTCTCTCTCGATCCCACCCTCGACGGGCGCACCCGTTTCCCTGCACTCAGCCAACCCACGAGCGACCAGACCGCGCTCAACGTGGGCACCGGCTATGACTTCGTGACCGGAGTGCTGGCGGTCACCGGCGCCGTCCATGGCTATTGGCTCGAGGCAGACGTCGACTCGTTCCGGGAATCCGGCGCCGGCCCCTTCAACCTCGAAGTCGATCGCCAGACCCTCGACTCCTTACTGGGCGAAGCCAGCGTCGACCTCACCTGGACCCGCAGTATGAGCTGGGGGATTCTGCAACCCGCCCTGCGGACGTCCTACTTCCGAGAATTCGAAGACGGCGAACGGCTCATCCGCGGCCGATTCGTCAACGCCCTGGCGCTCGGAGACTTTCTGGTGCCGACCGATCGCCCCGACCGCAGCTTCTGGAACCTCGGGGTGTCACTCAACGCCACGCTCGCGGGCGGTACGGCGATCTTCCTGAGCTGGGACACCGACCTCGACCGCTCTGCGCTCGACATCCAGACCTTGACGGGTGGCTTCCGCATGGCCTGGTAGAGACTCGGAGAGCGCGAGCCCTCAGGTCTGGCTGCGCGATCAGCCGCCTGAAACGATGCCGTAGCCCAGGTTGACGACCTGCACGCGGCGGTTCTTGCGCCGACCGGCGTCGGTGTCGTTGGTCGCCATCGGCTTGCTCTCGCCGTAGCCCACCGGGTTGAGGCGGTCGGCGCGGATGCGGTAGTTGGCAACCAGGTAGTCCACCACCGCCCGTGCACGGCGCTCTGACAGGCCCTGGTTGAGCTGATCGGTGCCGGTGTTGTCGGTGTGGCCCTGAATCTCGAAGCAACACGGCGAAAGGCTGTTGGACTTGAGCGCGTCACCGAGGATGTCGAGGTTGCGGCGCGCTTCTCGAGTCAACGCATCAGACCCCACCTCGAACAGCACCTCGACCGCCGCCATCGCCGCGACCGCTCCCCCGCCGCCGCGCGTACGAGCGTTGAAATAGGCTTCGCAGCTCGGCTCCACTCCGCGCATTCGAGGCGGCGCCTCGCCAGGCGCGGCCAGTGCCTCGACCAGGGACTCGGTCGTCAGTTCCTGGCCGTGGAGGTCTTTCACCTCGGGATCCTGGGCGGTTGCTGGAGCTGCCAGAAGGCACGCCAGGGCGAGGCCCTGGACGAGGCTGGCGGCGGCGAAGTCGCGGCTGGTGGTCTGGCGGATCATACGAAGGATCATGACTGGCGAATCTCCTATGCGAGGTCGACTCCAAAGGATATCGAACCTCCTTCAGGGTCGGAGCGCATTGACGCAGCGTCAAGGCACCTCGAGAGCGGCCAGATCGGTCACCGCAGCCGTCGGCAGGTTGGCCACGAAGTCTTCGGCGATGGTCGCCTCGCGACCCGGAATCGCGACCGTCGACCGGTAGATCATGGCCCCGTCGCTGGGTTGCGCGCCCGGCAACATGCCTGCTCTCTCGTAGGGCGTCGTCGATGCAAAGAGGTACAGCGTGCCGCGCCACGAATCGCGATCGACGGCCGGACTGGAACGTCCCTCGGGAATCTCGAACACTCCCGGACCGAATGCCGGGCTCGAACCCACGACCGCATCGTTGGGATGTAGCATTCGAACTTCACCATCCGGAGCGAGAAAAAAGAGCAGCGGATAGACCACGCGATCCGTGGTCACCCGCACCCTCGGCACTGCGGTGGCGAGGTCGCTCACGACCCAACCCGACGCCTCGAGACTGAGACCGAGCACACCCGTCGAAGCGCTCTCGAGTTGCGCGACCAGCGCGTCGTGGAGCTCTCCGTCCGGCGCCTGTTGCCCCGCCGGGGGCGGCTCGGGTCGCCAGGGCTCGGTCGAGCCGTCGCCGACCACAGACGTCGCCGGATCATCGGTCACCGGGTCGTCGAGACGGTGAGTTGGAGCGTCTGACGACGGCGAATCGGCCGTGCTCCGTTCCTCGGGATCACCCACCACCTGTCCACCGTTCGCAGCAGCTGTGCTCGGCGGTGGAGCGCTCTCCTCACCCGCCCGCCACATCACAAGGAGCGCCAGCGAGAGCAACCCGAGACTCGCCATCACCCAGCGACCACGGCGCCGCCGCGCGTTCGGTCTCGGGGCAGCGACTGGCTCTTCGAGTGCGGCGGGCGTTGCGGCGCCGGGTTCGGGTTCCGAGCGCGCCGAAGCCGGGAGCTTCCTCTTGTTGGCCTCGATGGGTGCGATCGAGGGTTCTGAAACCAACTCTGGCTCGTCAGGTTCTCGCCCGGGCACCGGTGCGGCGACGGTCGCGTCCCAGGGGCTCCCAGGGACCGAGATCGAGTTCGGGAGCAGAGAACCGCCGGCCGCGAGCGCTCCGTCGATGGCATCGAGAAGTGCGGGACCCGAGCCCGGTCGTTCCTCGGGATTCTTGGCGGTCATCCACTCGAGCAGACGAACGGTCGCATCGGAAACATCGGGAGCCGAAGCGCGGACATCGGGTAGCGGATCGCGCATGTGCTTCATCAACATCGCCGCTGGACTCTCGGCGTCATGGGCATGCGAACCGGTGATCATGCGATAGAGCACCAGCCCGAGCGCATAGATGTCACTCCTGAAATCGCCGCGCTGGCCATCGACTCGCTCGGGAGCGATGTAGCGGATGGTGCCGACGACGTTGCCGCTCTGGGTCACGGTGAACCCGCCAGACAACGGGTCGGCACCGCGTGCAAGGCCGAAGTCGACGACCTTGACCACCCCGCCGCGCGAGATCAGGAGGTTCTCGGGCTTGACGTCGCGGTGTGTGATGTTGAGGCGCCAGGCCTCGGCAAGACCGCACGCCGCCTGGCGAATGAAATCGAGCGCCTCGCGTTCGCCGAGCTTCTGGTCCCGCTCGAGCAGGTCGTGAAGACTCTCGCCCTCGACCAGCTCCATGACAATGTACTGCACGTCGCCGACTTCACCGAGGGTGAAGATCTGCGCCAGATTGGGATGATCGACCTGCGCCATCGTCTGCGCTTCGCGCCGGAAACGCTGCTGCTGCTCTGGACCACTCGCTCCCGAGAGCGGCGACTTGTTGAACTTGATCGCCACGCTGCGCCGGAGCTGCACGTCACGACCGACGTACACCGTACCCATTCCTCCCGCACCGATCTGGCGCAGGATCTCGTAGCCGGGAATCTCAGGCAGGTTTTCGATCGGTTCTACTCCGGCGTGCAAATGACAGATCGCCGCCTCCAGAAGCCTCGGTCACGAGGATCCCATGAACCGCGCGCAACCGTGCCCGCAACAGGCGAAGCTCTGCCAGGCCTTTCGACCTCCACGCCCTGACGAACGGCGAGGGAGGGCGGTGACTGATGGGGAGGACAGCAAGTCGATTATACGACTGCTATCGGACCAACCTTCGCATGTCAGTCGTCGCCGTACCGGACTTCAATAGCCCGCAGCTTCCAGATCGCGACCCCGAGGCCGAGCGCCGACAGGCCGAGAAGCCCGAGGACCGACATCCAGGCGGGTGGTGGCGACGCCAGGATGGCAAGCGGCCCCTCCGGCAAGGGCACCGGAACCAACCCCAGGAGGTAGTGGGTGATCGAGAACTTCTTGAGTGCTGCAGGGAGCAAGAACTGAATCGACTCCCAGGCGAGCACTCCGGCGATCGGCAGAATCGGGCTCTTGAACAACAGCCCGAGAGAGAGAAACACCGCGCCATAGCCCAGGCAGGCCAATGAAGTGGTCGCCAGGTAGGCGAAGAGATGCGACAGACCCGGACCCGACGTCATGTCCTGCACTGCCCGATCGAGCCCGAACGGTATGTAGAAAAGCAGGTAACAGATCGTCGTGACGCCACAGAACATGGTGAGCGTGACGGCCAGACCGGAGAGGTATTTGGCCAGCGCCAGAAGCCAGCGCCGCGTTGGAGTGAGGAGGTAGTAGTGCAAGCTGCGATCGAGGACGTCACCACGAAAGAGGTTGGTGAAAATCACCGCGCAACCGAAGAACACCACGGTGCCGAGAATCAGCGTGTGGTAGATGAACGAAAAAATCGGTCTGCCGCTCCCGACGTTGTCATGGAACTCGGCCGGGGGTGCGATGAAGGCGATGATGGTGAAGATGAAGAGGGGCAGCGCGCACAGGGCGTAGATGCCCAGCGCACGCCGGCTGAAGGCGGTCTTCTTGATTTCGATGCGCAAAATGGCGAGCAACTGAGCAATCCACAGGTTCCAGCCCTCGGCCCGCACCGGGCGCGCCACCTGCGGGACCGCCGCCGCACTGCCTCTCGACTCGGTGGTCGTCACGCCGCACCCTCGCCTTCAACCAGGTAGCCGTAGACCGCTTGCACGTCGTCGTCAGCCGGCCCGATGCCGTCAATCGCCAGACCCTCTTCGAGCACCAGCTGGTTGAACTCGAGAAAGAAGCGCTCGGCGTTCTTGGTCCGCACCATGAGACCGTGGCGATCCTTGTGCATCCGCACCTCGACGATGTGGGGGCGCTCGAAGAGGCGCGCGGCAACGCGGTCGGCATGCTCACAGCGCACGAAGACCTGCATGGGATGTTCCGACATCTCGTCGCGCACACCCTGGATCTCACCCTCGGCCACGACGTAGCCACTGTTGAGGAGCACGACGCGGTCGGAGAGCATGTCGACCTCGTGCAGGATGTGACTCGACACGAGCAGGTGTTGCCCCTCTTCGGCGAGATCCCGAAAGAGCGTAATGATCGAAGCGCGTGCCATCGGATCGAGACCGTTCAAGGGCTCGTCGAGAATCATCACCCGCGGCTGATGGGCGATCGCCTGCGCCAGGCGAATTCTCTGGCGCATCCCCTTCGAGTACCCGGCAACCTTGCGCCCGGCGACCTCGGAAAGGCCAACCCGCTCGATCGCGCGATCGGCCATTCTCTTGGCGTCAGCGGCCGAGAAGCCGTGCACCCGCAGAATCGTTCGCAAGAGCTCGCTGCCGGTCATTCCGGCCGGAAAGGAGTCGTACTGTGTGCAGTAGCCGACTTCACGAAAGAGGCGCTCCGGGTCGCTGGTGTCCATTCCCAGAACCTCGAGCCTCCCACGACTCGGCTGCAAGAGGCCAGCGAGCAGGTTCATCAAGGTGCTCTTCCCCGAACCGTTGGGGCCAACGAGGCCAGTGATACCCGGCTCGAGCACCATGTCCACACGGTTGACCCCCAGGACTTCGCCATAGAACTTCGAGACGTCGTCGAAGACGATCTGGTCGCTCATCCAACCACCTCGTAGGCCCGCAAACGGCGAAACAAGAGAATCGTCGCTGCCGCCGCGAGCAGTGCGAGGGTGCCAAGGGCCGCAATGAACGGCAGCTCCGAACCAGGCGAAGCGCCAAAGAACCCTTCGACGGCGCGCTGGTTGAGCATGAACACGTTGACCAGGCTGCCCATCCAGGTGTGGTAGATCGCGTTCCATACCGTGCCCACCGCCGCGCCGACAAACGCCATGGCGAGATAGAGCGTGCGCGCCCAGGGCTTCCATTTGACCCACGCCGAAACCGCCAGGCTGACGACCGAGATCACGAAACACCAGAGCAGCGACGACAGGCAAAGCGCCACGAGGATGCGCAGGTTCTCGAGCATCCAGTCATCAGCGAGCGACGACTGCAGAAAGAACAACAACACGCCCGGCACCAGGGTCACCGACAGCGAGAGCACGAAGGGAATCGCCAGCTTGCCGAGCACGTAGTCGGTCTTCTCGATCGGCCGCGACAGCATCAAGGCGAGAGCGTTGTTGCGTAGATCAGGCGAGACGGTCGCCGGCCCCACGATCATCACCAGAAGGAACGCAGCCCACAGCTGGCGACTCAAGAAAAACGTGCGGAAGTACCACTCGTTGATCTGAAGGAACTCGCTCGCACCGCTCAGAGCTTCGATCAGCGGCAGGTTGTTGGCGAGGTAGATCCCCAGCCCGGCGAACAGCGGCCAGGCCAGAATGAGGACATAGAACACCAGAAAGGCTCGCGACCGAAAGGCGTCGGCGAGCGCGTAGCGCGCAAAGACCAGGGCGCGGCTCCAGGGCGGCGTGACGACCCCGTCGTACCCTTTGTAGGTCTGATCATGCACTCCCACTAGCTCTTCACCTCGGCAGCTTCGTGGACGACGGGGACGGCGCCGGCTGGGCTTTCTTCCATCGCGCGCAGGAAGATGTCTTCGAGGGAGTCGCGCTTGTAGTCGAGCCGGCGCAGTTGAACGCCCTGCTCGGCCGCCAACTTGTAGAGGTCGGCGATCTCGACCTGTTCGGGGAGCACGGCGCGCATGCGACGCCGGTTGACCGTCGCCAGCTCACAGCCCAGGTCACGCAGCGACTGGGCGTAGGTGCCGTCGTCACCGCGCAGTTCGAGCTGTAGGAACTTCTTGTTCGAACGCCGCTCCTCTTCGAGGTTGCAGTAGGTCGCGATCTTGCCCGCCTTGAGCACCAGTACTTCTTCGCAGCACTCTTCGACGTCGCGCAGGAGGTGCGACGAGATCACGATCCGCGCCTGGCCACTGTCTCTGATGTCGCGAATGAGCTGGATCATGCGGCGGCGAGCCGGAGGGTCGAGGCCGTTGGTCGGTTCATCGAGGAACAAGAGGCGTGGCCCATGCACGATCGCCTGGGCGAGCTTGGCGAGCTGCTTCATACCCAACGAATAGGTCTCGAGCTTGCGGTAGCGCGCCTCGCCGAGGCCAACGTAGAAGAAGGCCTCGTGCGCCCGCTCGAGGGCAGCCCTGGGCGGCAAGCCCGAAAGCTCGGCCATCATGCGCACGAAACGAACCCCGGTCATGCCAGAAATGAAGGCATCGCGCTCTGGCATGTACCCCACCAGACGACGCGACTCACGGCGTCGCCGCGCAATGTCGTTGCCGAGAACGCGTGCGGTCCCGGCGCTGGCCGGGTGAAAACCCAACAGGGTGTGGATGAGGGTCGTCTTGCCCGCACCATTGGGGCCGAGCAGCCCAATGGCGCGCCCTCCGAGGCTGGCGTTCAGGTCGTCGAGGACCTGGAAACGACCGAAGCGCACGCCCAGGCCTTCGAGCTCGACGACCGGATCGGCCGTGCCGAGAGGAGCCCTGGACGGCGACGACCCCGAGCGGCCGGTGCCAACGGCACCACGCAACTCGGGGTCACGCGTCTCCGGGGGAGAATCTATTGCCACGCATCTCCCTCGTCGTCTGACGGTGCATGCGGGTCGACCCCCACGATGCGCGTGCCGGCAACGGCCTGGGCGATGGGAGTCGCCGAGGTGATGCCATCGACCATCGAGCCGAGGCCGAAAACACCGCTCAAACCACCCAGGGGCAGGGCCTGGGCCCCGTGGCTGACCAGGCGAATCGCGTCGCGGTCACCGTAGGCGCAGTACAAAGCCGGACCACTGGCTGCCTTGAGCTCTTCGAGAGCCTGAACCTGCGCCTCGTCGAGTAGGTCCGTCTGCGGCAGCTTGCCGGCGAACTCACCCATCAACTCGCCGAGCCGGTTCCACACCAGCGCCGAGAAGTCGAGGTAGCCGTCGGGGGGCAGGAGCTCACGGAAGGCGGCCGACTCGACCAGGGAAGCGCCGGAGTCACGCACCTGAATGGCACGCTCGAGAAGCGGTCGACTGGCGGCGGCGACCATGTAGCCGTCGACGAAGGTGTAGTGAATCTCAGACATCGTCAGTTCCAGACCGGACATTGGGTCGAGGATACCGTCCTCGGACTCCTCGCTCCCACTTTCTCCCCAGAGCCTGTAGAACGTGCGGCCTGAGACATTGGTTTCAGAAATCCCGATCGAGGCGTCACTCGCTTCGGCCGCAATGTGCTCCGCGAGGCGCGCGACCATGGTCTCCAGGCTTGCCTGCAGGGTCGCTTCGTCGTAGACCTCGACGACCGCTTTCCATGACGGCTGCGGTAGCGCCGGACCATCCAGGCCAACGGCCATTTCACCGCCGAGAGGCGCCAGCAGGTCATCCACCAGGCGCACGCCGGTCTTGGCTTCGAAGTCTGCGAGACCGTGCGACACCGCCTCGCCATCTCCATCTTCGTCGGTGCCCGTCGCGCGCGCTGTCGCGAAGCCGAGCATCTCGGCGAACAGTTCCGCTGGATCGCGAACCACCGTCGCCGCAACGACCGTGGTGTCGGCGGAGAAAAAGTCGAGCGCACCCATTGGGCCCGGCTCGGCTAGCCAGGACATGACGCCGTGCCGGTCGCCGTCGAACGACAGCGACGCACTCAGCTGGGCGCGTTGACCGTCGGCGCGGCGCTCGACGATGAGGTGGCGAACGTTGTCGAGACCGACCATCTCTAACGCCTCGGAGTCGAAGTCTTCGGCGGTCTGGACAGCGGCCATCAGACGCTCGAGATCGACCGCCGCCAGGAACTGCGCACCCTCGACGTAGGAAGCCGCGAGGCGATCGTAGAACGCCGTCCCAACGAACGGATTGGTGGTGCCATCGGCAAACGCGGTGACCTGCTGCAGGACGCGCGGCTCACTCGAGATCACCAACAGATCGTCGCTGATCCAGATCGACAGCTGATCGGGCTGGGCGGCCGCCGGGTCATCCAGGAAGACCACCTCGTCGCCGTCGATGTCCTCGCCGGCTGCCCGCGCTTCGGCCAACAACTCGTCGACCTTCTCTTCGAGAATCACCCGTAGAGCCGTCCGGTCATAGACCTCAGAGGTCAACAGGAACCATCCATCACTGTCGGTCAGGGCATGCCCCGTGCCCACGGCGACCACGGTCTCCTCTCCGAGCTGATCGCTGACATCACCCAACCAACCCATGAAGTCGTCGAGCTCTGCTCGATCCTCCGACGCCGAGAACTCCTGCCACATCGCACCCAGCTGCTCACTCTCGGTCAGCTTCTCGGTAACTGCCACGTAGGCGTCCGAGATCTTGGCGGTGGCGTTGGGAACGGCGATGTATACCGTGGCATCGGCCGGGGCAAGGTCGAGCAGGCGGGTCGAGTAGCGCGGCGCGCTGGCCATCGCCTGGGCGAACTCCTGCTGCAGACTGCTGAGCTCGCGAAGCATGGCGATGTACTCGTCGGCATCGCGACTCCACGCCACTTCTTCTTCCAACGGAACATGGGCAAGAGCCGCCCGACTGGCGAGCTGGCCACCCGGCAACAGACTCTGGGAAGCCGAGCCGCTCAGGACCTCGACTTCGCCCTCGATCACCGAAACGCGCGAGCCCTTGGTGCCGTGGCTGACCCCGAAGATCGTCCCCTTGACGGTTGCGGTGAGCTCCTGGGTCTGGACCTTCAAGGTGCCACGCTTCTGCTTGGCGGCCCGCACGATCACCTGCCCACGGTCGACGACCACACGGTCGCCACCGAGGCGGCGGAAGACACGAACCTCCGAGCGCTCGTCGACCTCGACGCGCGAACCGTCGCGCAGTTCGAGGACGGCCCGAGAGCCCTTGGCGGTGCGGAACTGCCGCTTGCCGTCGAGCAAGGTGCCCACCGGCACCGGCACCAGTTCGTCGTTCTCGACCTCGAAGAGGTTGCCATCGACGGTCACCACGCTGGCGACCTCGGCTTGTGGCATCGGCACCAGGTCGGGGGCGAAGGCGAACACTGAAAGCGCTCCTGCGAGGAGTACAACAGCGGCGGCCAACCAGCCACGCCGACTGCCCGCCTCCTCGACCTCGACGGGACCGCTTTCTGCCATTGCCTCAGCCGCGCGCGCCTCGCGGGCGGCACTGAGCTGCCGTCGAAGCGTCACCGATGAGCGCGCCTCTTCCTCGAACATCAGACGCTGGTTCTCACTCAGCTCGCCATCGAGATACGCCGGAATGCGAGCGGCGAAGTCGTCGACGGGAGACGTCACCAGGACCTGTTCAGCAGGCGAAGCTTCGCCCAGCGTGCCATCGTCGTAGGCCGCACCCGATTCGAGCAGCTTCCGGACGCGGTCGACTGCCGCTGTCTCGAGCTCAGCCTCGGGACGCTCGTCGCGCACCGCTTCGATTGCCTCATCCAACAGGTCTTCCATGTTCTCGTGTTGCTTCATCGCTGTCGCTCCGTTGTCTTGCTCACTCCGAAAGGGGGATGTCTGGTTTCTGTAGAGAGTTTCTGTAGAGAGTTTCTGTAGAGAGTTTGTAGAACGTCCGAGGGACCGTCGAGCGGTCATGCCTCAGCCAGCATTTCCTTGAGCCGGCTGCGAGCGCGGTGGAGGGTGACGGCAACCGTCGATCGGCTGGTTCCGAGCATGTTGGCGATCTCGGTGTTGCCGTAGCCCTCGAAGTAACGCAAGGCGAACATCTCGGCGGCGTTCTCATTGAGCCTGCCGAGGGCGGAGCGCAGTCGAGCGCCGAGCTCGCGCCCTTCCGCACGACGATCGGGGCCGGGTGCAGACTCACGATCGACCGCATCGAGGTCGCTGTCTGCCTCTTCGAGGTCTACCCGTCCAGAGCGCTTGCGCGCCCGCAACAAGTCGAGGCCGGCGTTGATCGCCGCTCGGTGCAGGTAGCTGCCGGCTGTCGACCCGAGGTCGAAGGGTTCAGCGCGCCGCGCCAGCCGCAGGAAGATCGTCTGCAGGACGTCTTCGGCATCAGAGGCGCTACCGGTGACCCGGTAGGCGACCCGATAGACCCGCTGATGATGCTCGTCAAACAACATTTTCAGATACTCCTCCGGGGCCAGGCCCGCTCCACTGCGGGATTGTTCCGGGGTTGGCTCGCTCATGGCTGCTGCACTCACTGCGGTTTCGCTCCTCGTCCTTTGCACTTAGGAGAACGGACCAGAAGCGGTTCGATTAACGTTTTCGAAGGGGCTTCGTCCCAGATGCTACCCAGGATCCCCACCCGAGGCTCCTCGGGCATCGAAGGCAGCCTTGGCCAGGCTGCCGGAGAGAATCACCAGCCCGCCCAGCCAGGCGGTCACGCCAGGCGCCTCGCCCTGGAACCACCACGCCCAGAGCGGCGCCATGACGGGCTCGAGAAGCAGCAGAACCGAGGCCTGAAGAGCCGTCACGGCTCGCATTCCGGTAACGACGAGAACGTAGCCCAGCCCCAGTTGCAGGGTCCCGAGGGCGGCAACCAGCAGCCAGTCGCCAGCCACGCCAGAGCTGAGAATCGCTAGCCCAGGCGTCGCCTCGCCGGCGGCGGACGGGCCGAGCGGTGCTCCACGAAAGAAAGGCACACACATCGCGAAGGCAAACCCGTTGCCCCAGGCCAGAGCGGCAGCACCCTCCCCGGACCGTGGGTCGTTGGTCGCCCAGGAGCGTTCGAGCGCGCGCAGGCCAAGCACGACCAGCGCGTAGCAAAGCCCACTTCCGGCGGCGATCCAGTTGCCGAGCAGTGGGTGAGGCGCCGTCTCCTGGATCTGCGAAGCGGTAAACAACTGCGGCCCGACCAGAAGGATCAGAAGGCCGAACATCAGCCAGGCCACCACCCCCCAGTCTCGACGACGCACCGGTTCCGCCAACCACCAGGGCGAAAGAAGCGCCACCCACAGCGGCGTCGCGGTCTGCAGAAAAATGGCGCTCGCGGCCGTCGTCAGTTTGTTGGCGTGAACGAACCCGATGACCGTCAGGGCGTAGGCGAGAGCGACCGCCGCGGTCGCGAGGGTCAAGCGCCGCCGGGCTCGAGGCAGCAACAGAACGACCACCAGTCCAGAGAACACCGAGCGCAGACCGGCGGTCTCCCAGCCGGTGAAATCGGTACCTTTGATGAGGGCACCGCCGGTCGAGAACAGGAGTGCGCCAGCCGCCAGCGCGACGAACCCCAGCGACCGCTTCAGGCCGAGTCCTCCGGGACCACCCGTCTGTCGTCACTCGAGCGGCTCGCCAAGCGGCTCAAAGCGTCAGGCACTCTCGATCCAGCGTTCGAACTCGCGATCGAGCGTTTGGGCGATCTTCTTCTTGAACGGTCTGAACACCCAGGGCAGGTCGAAGTCGACCTCGAACGCACCGTCACGAACCCTGACCTCACCGTCTACCCTCCGACCAGTGACCTCAAAGCCCACCCGGGCGGTCTCCTCGTCGACCCAGTCGGTCTCGATCGAGTACTCGGCATAGTGCTCGGCGTAGGTCTCGAAGGCCTGTCGGATCATCTTCTTGGCGCGCTTCTCTTCGAGCTGATGCGGCACGCGGTGTTTCATCGGTTGGCTCCCGGGGTGGTCAGCGAAGCTACGTGCAACTTACCTCGAAAGTGAGCCTTCCGCGCCTGCCTCTCGAACCTCACCCGACCTGGAGTTCTCACCCCCAAGGGAAGAGCCAACCGCCAAGAGATCCAGCACCGGATGCCGATCGAGAACGACTGGGTGGTTGTCGCCGTCGAGCACAACCAATGGGTAGGGCGCGAAGCCCGGTGAGGAGAGGTCGACCTGGGGGTCGTAGACACTGGAGTCGTAGAGCTCGGCCAGACCCAAGAGCGTGTGCGATAGCGAGTCCTGGGTGAGGAGGGTACGGCGGTTCCTTCGGAGGTTGTCGAGATGCTGCGGCCGTGACTCGGCGAACGCCTGGTTGTAGAAAAACAATAGGGGGACGTGGAGTTCGAAGACCGACAGCCCATTGACCCCGTGGAAGAGGACTCCCTTGCGGAGATTGAAGAACTCCTCGCCGTGGTCGGGCATGAAGGTGACGGTCGCCACGCCAGGGCTTTCTAGAACCGTTTCGACAATCTGGCCCAGGACACGATCGCCGTAGCGCACCGAGTTGTCGTAGCGATCCTGGTAGGTGGCGGTGCCAAAGACAGCCTCGGTAGCGGGGTAACGCTCGTCGTAGCGCCAGTGGCTACCGTTGAGGTGTACGACGATGAACTTTTGCTCGGCCGGCTCTGCGAGAAACTCCGTCACCACCGGCAGCAAGTCGAGATCGAAGCGCGCTATCCCTTCGTCCGGAAGTCGAATGGTCTTCTGTGCGTCTGCCAGTACCGCAGCCGGAAGGTAGTCCCAGAATGTTTCGGACTCCTGGTTCGACGCCACGTAGGTCGAGAACCCCGCCTCCCTGAACACCTTCAGCACCGAGGGAAACTCGTAGTAGCGCTCGAAATCTGCCGCACCACCAAGCGACAGCATCGAAGGCACTGCCACCCGGGTCAGGCTGGCCACAGACAAGGCACTCTCGAAGACAATCTTCCGGTGCCACTGGTCGATCAAGGGCGTTGTGTCCCGCTCGTAACCATAGGCCGACAGAGCCGCAGCCCGCAACGACTCCCCGATCACCAGCACATGGGTCTCGGGCTGCTCCGAGGTCCGCTCGGGTCCCTCGTACTCGTACAGCTGAGCGCGGAACCGGCCGACCTTCCTGCTCTCCTCGAGGTAGTCGGCGTGGCGTACCACAAACGAGAAAGGATAGAAGTCCGACAGGCTCCGACCGCCATGCAGCACCAGGAGACTGGCCATGCAACCGACGACCGCCACCGCCAGCAGGCTCCGTTCTCTGAGCGTCAGAGCCCGCTCAGGTCGCACGCGGGCCATGAACCACACCAAGCCGCCTCCTAGAGCTGCAATGCACAATGCGGGCAAAAGCACGAAAGGCGAGCCCGCCAGCTCGAGCACCTCACGCGGATTCGTTTCGTACAACGACGCAAAGACCTGAAAGTTAAGGTTGCGGCGGGTGACCACCATGAAGGCGACCAGGGCCAGGGAGAGCAGCTGAAAGGGCAGAAAGATCCACACCGGAGGGCGCAGGATGCGTCCCAGCGCCGCGATCGCGGTCACCAGCAAGAGGAAGATCAAGAATGCCCGCGGGCTCTGCCAGACGACAACCTCGGCGAGGCACGGCAAAAGGGCGATCGCCGCCATCAGGGCGTAGAGGCGAAAGCCGCCATCGATCGCCCGGCGCGCCTCGCGCGCCCATCGATCGATCAACGGCCCAGGGTGATCAGAACGGAGTGCATGGGGCTCCCATGAGAGCAGAATCTGTGCCAAAAAGGCAGTCAACTGGCGACTATCCCGCCTAGAACCCTGAGAAAAGCGCGGTTTTTTAGACTGAGCTGCTAGAATCCAGGCGGGTTTGACCGGCGCCGGCCGGTTGAGGAGGACGTGCATTTCGGCACCTTCTGACCCCTCCTCTCGACCAGGGACAAGCCCAACCCTCCCCTCCACAGGCCCTTCCTTCGATGACCACTGAAACGACCGAGAGCTCGACCTCTTCGAGTACGGAAAAGCCCGCAAGCGGAGACACCGTCTCGTTCCGCATGGGCGCTGCGGTCGGTGCCCCTTACTCGGAGCAGTCGACGTTCCGGCGCGGCGCCGTCCTCCAGAATCGTTTCAAGATCCTGCGCTTCATCGCCAAAGGCGGAGCCGGCGAGGTCTACGAGGCCCACGATCTCGAGTTGCGCTGTCCCGTGGCGCTCAAGGTCTCGCGCCCCGAGATCTGCGACAACGAGAATGCCATTGAGCGCTTTCGGCGCGAGATTGCGCTCGCCCGCCAGGTGACGCATCCCAATGTCTGCCGCATCTTCGACGTCTTCCGCCAGGAGATTCCGTCGTCGCGGCCGGGAGGGTCGCCACGCGAGACGCTGTTTCTCACCATGGAGCTGCTCAACGGCGAGAGCCTGGCCTCACGCATCCACCGGTTGGGACCGATGGAGCGCGAAGAGGCCCTGCCGCTGATCGAGGGGATGATCGCAGGACTCAATGCGGCCCATCGGGTCGGCGTCATTCACCGCGACTTCAAATCGGCCAACGTCGTGCTGGTCGAAGAACTCGAAGGAACACGCGCCGTCATTACGGACTTCGGCCTCGCGCGCGGCCACATTCCAGACCCGGGCGCCGAAGACATCACCATGTCGGGAACCGTCGTCGGAACGCCCAACTACATGTCACCCGAACAGCTCACCGGCGGCGACATCACTCCCCAGACCGATATGTACGCCCTGGGAATCGTGATCTACGAGATGATGACCGGCAAACGCCCGTTTACCGGCGAGACCGACCTGTCGACCGCCGTCAAGCGCCTGACCGAGGCACCGGCCTCACCCAGACTGCACGCGCCGAACCTCGAGTCGATCTGGGAAAACACCATCTTGCGATGCCTCGAGCGCGACCCCGAGGATCGCTTCCCCACTCTCTCGGACATTCCAAAGGCCCTCTCGGGACACTCTCAAGCCACTCAGGTGCCTTCCCTGCAACGCGAGAGCCGACGGCGCTTTGCCTGGATCGCCGCCATCGTCCTCCCGGTGGCCGCAGCCCTGCTTCTGCTCTTTTCGATTGCCCGCGGCGGCGAGGACGGAACGTCGTTCGGCCTCGGCGAAGTGGCGTCGGCGCGCGTGGCGCTGCTCGACCTGCGCAACCTGTCGGGTGCTCCGGAGGGCGCCTGGCTGACCACCGGGATTCCCGAGATGATCGCCGGCGAGCTGGCCACCTCCGGCGACCTCGAGTTGATTCCACCGGAGAACGTGCGCGCAACGGTTGAGACGATGGCGGTGCAAGCCGGAACAGGACTGGCGAGCGAGACCGTCGGCGCCCTGCGCGACGCTCTCGGCGCCGAGCTGCTCGTCGAAGGCGGCTTCGTCCGCCTACCCGACGGCAACCTGCGGGTGCAACTGCGCGTTCACGACCCCCAGGGAGCCATCCTGACCGTCACCGAGCAGGGCACCGAGGATCAGATTTTCGATGTCATCGCGAGGCTGGGAGAGCGCATTCGACGAGAGGCGTCTCCCCATGCTGGCCGTGCGCGGGGCGAACCGGCACGACCTCTGACTGCACCCGACGCGGCCACAGGCCTTCCCGCCGCTACGACTCCCCTGGACAGTGCGGAAGAAACCGTAGCGAGCGACTCCTAGAGGCGACCGGGGCGGCCACTGGAGGCGCGCCGGTTGGCCAGACGCTGCGACGCCAGCAGGATGAGCAGCAGGCCGAGGAGGGCCAGACCGGCCCCCGACAGGGTCGGAACCTGGATCGCCAGTTGCGAGGTCGTCACCCGAATCAACGCCGCCCGGTGACCGGTGAAGGTCGGCGCGGCGCTGTCGAGGGCGTTGCCCCAGGTGAAGAAGAGATCTTCGCGCAAGAACAGCGGGATCTCGGGAGTCGTAGGTGTCCAGTCCGCACACACGAAGAAGAAGTCCTCGGCCGAAGGATCCCAGCGCACTCCGATATAGACCGGATCGGTCGCCAACGGGACACTGTCGACGGGCACTTCGTAGAAGGCGCCCGTGATCCCGGAGGGAACGCCGGTAGCAGAGGCGGCTCGAGAGTAGTAGGGCTGTTCTGCCGGCTTACCTCCGACGTCGGCATAGAACACCAGCTCGAAGTCGATCTCCTGGTCCGCACGGGTTCGCAGCCAACAAACACAAACCGAGTCGACTCCAGTACGGGGCGCGCCGGAGAACTCCTGCACGTACTCACCCTGGACGACGCTCGGAACCCAGCCGTAGCCGTTCTCGACCGTGCCGTCGTCGTTGACGATGCCATCGTCACAAGCGGCGACCGGGGTGAACGATCCGCGCCCCGGTTCACTGGCGCGAGCAGCGCGCTCCCCGCCCTCTGCCGCCGCGGGCATGACCGAGACCACCATCAGACACATGAGCGAGGCGACGAGGTGGCGTGCTTGGCACGGGCTGGCAGCCGAAGGAAGGGTCAAAGGTCCGGACTCCGATACTTGAATGAGCTTGATAGAGAGGACCATGAGACACGGCCACCGAAGCGAACCACGAACCGGTACCCAGAAGAGGCCGAAAAGGCCTAAGCGGAGGTCTACGAAGAATCAGTGCCCACTCTACCCCCGCAACGGGGCCACGAGGGAGGCAACCTCCTTCTCGAGTTTCTTGGCCACCGCAGCGCGACGCTCACCGCTGGCGACGGCGTCCTCGACCAGTCGCACCAGGGCACTGCCAACCACCACCCCATCGGCCACCTGGCCGACTTGCGCGACTTGTTCGGGGGTCGAGATTCCGAAACCGACCGCGATCGGCCGCTTGATGTCGCGTCGCAGATCCTTGACCTCTCTGTGCAGCTCGCCGCGCACCTCTTTCTGCTCCCCGGTGACGCCGGCGCGCGAAACGTAGTAGACGAAGCCCCGCGAGACCTCACCGGCCCGTCGAACACGTGTCCGGGTGCTCGTCGGCGCGACCAGGAAGATCGGGTCGAGCTCCTCGCTGGCGAAGGTCGGCACCACTTCCCGTACTCCCTCCTCGGGCGGCAGATCGACACAGAGCACACCGTCGACGCCGCTCGCCGCCGCCTGGCTGGCGAAGCGCCCGAGTCCCTTCGCCATCAGGGGGTTCAGGTAGCTGAACAGAACAATCGGGACCCCCAGCGCATGGCGGCGTCGGGAGATGAGCTCGAGGACCGCATTCAAACGCGTTCCCGCCTCGAGAGCACGGTGGGCAGCGCGCTGATTGACCGGGCCATCAGCAATCGGGTCACTGAACGGGATGCCCAGTTCGATGACGTCGGCACCACCGGCAACGAGCGCGTCGAGCAGCACCTCGGTGGCCTGAAGGTCCGGGTCACCCGCAACCAGAAAGGGAATGAAGGCCGCCCGACCCTCTGCTCGCGCGCTGGCCATGGCGTCGCCGATCGGCCCTGGGTCGTGGACGAGTTTCTTGCCTGGCTTGTTGACCATCTTCCTCTTTTTCGAGCGCTTCAAGACACCGCCTCCGAACTCTGCTCCAGCGCCGGGTCCCACGCCAGAACCGACTCGACGTCCTTGTCTCCGCGGCCCGAGAGGTTGACCAGCACGACCTGCTTGGGCGAGAGCTTTCGGGCCTCGCTGATCGCCTGCGCGACAGCGTGGGCGCTTTCGAGGGCCGGCAGAATGCCCTCGGTAGCCGCAAGCCGGTGGAAAGCGTCGATTGCCTGTTCATCGGTAACACTCGTGTACTGGACACGGCCGCGCTCGGCGAGTTCGACATGCTCCGGACCAACCGCTGGGTAGTCGAGGCCAGCCGAAACCGAGTGCGTCGTCATGACCTGGCCGTCGCCGTCCTGGAGCACCAGGGTGCGTGTTCCGTGCAGCACTCCGGGCGAACCACCGGCAAAGCGCGCCGCGTGTTCGCCGAGCGCCGAACCGCGGCCGCCAGCTTCGACGCCGAGCAGTCGGACCTTCGAGTCGCCGAGAAAAGCCGAGAACAGACCGATCGCGTTGCTGCCGCCACCGACGCACGCGACGGCGAGGTCTGGCAGGCGGCGAGCCTGCTGTTTGACCTGCGCTCGCGCCTCGGCGCCGATCACTCGGTGAAAGTCGCGCACCATACGCGGGAAGGGATCGGGACCGAGCACCGAACCGAGCACATAGTGGGTGCCGCCAACCGTCGCGACCCAGTCCCGCATGGCTTCGTTGATGGCATCCTTGAGGGTGCGACTTCCAGCGTCGACTCCGAGAACTTCGGCCCCGAGCAGGCGCATGCGGTAGACGTTGAGGCGCTGCCGCTGCATGTCCTCGGTACCCATATAGACGACGCACTCCAGCCCCAGGAGAGCCGCAGCAGTGGCGGTCGCCACGCCATGTTGACCGGCACCGGTTTCGGCGATGACTCTCGTCTTGCCCATCTCTTGAGCGAGCAGACACTGGCCGAGGGCGTTGTTGATCTTGTGCGCACCGGTGTGCAACAGGTCTTCACGCTTGAGCCAGATCGCGGCGCCACCGACCTCTTCGCTCAGTCGAGTCGCGCGGTAGAGCGGTGTCGGTCGGCCGACGAAGTCACGCATCAGCTCATCGAAGCGCTTCTTGAAGCGGCGCGTCTCTGGCACCTTGGCGTAGGCCTGGCGCAGTTCGGCGAGCGGCGCCATCAGGGTTTCGGGCGCAAAGCACCCGCCGTAGTCGCCGAAGTAACCCTCTTCGTCCGGCGTGGTCAAACGTCTGGGCATGTCGCTCCCTGGCCTCCATCGATCTCGATCGTTCCTAGTGCTTCAAACAAGGCGGCTACCTTCTCCGGGTCTTTGACACCCGGCTCTCTCTCGAGCCCTGAGCACGAGTCCAGGGCATAGACCTCACCGGATCGCAAGAGTGCCGAGCACACCGTGTCGGGATTGATCCCCCCGGCGAGAAAGACTCGGGGGAGCTGCACCGGCGCAAGCGGCGACGCGCGCGCCAGGGCGAGAACTTCCTGGACACGATGGTAGTCCCAGGACTCGCCGGTGCCGCCCTGGAGCGTCGCGTGCGGCGTGTCGAAGAGCCACCCGTAGGCATTCGACCACAAGAGCAGCTCGCCCAGGTCGAGGTTCTCATCAGGCTGGAAGGCCTTGACCACCGCCGCGATCGGAACCGCGATGCCGTCTCTTGCTTCCCCGCCGTGCAGTTGCACCAGATCTAGTGGTACCGCCGCTTTGATGGCTGCGATTCCGTTGGGCGGGTGATCGACGAAGACGCCGACCAGGGAAACCGAACCCTCCGCCTCATCGCAGGCGGCACGGATCCTGCGGGCGGCAGCCAGGTCGAGCGCCCGCGGGCTCTGGGGGTAGAAGTTCAGCCCCAGGTAGGCGGCCCCGCAGGCCATCGCATGGAGCGCCTCCTCCGGGGTGCGTACGCCGCACACTTTCACCCTCGGGATGCCCGATGGCGTGCTACTCACCGAGCAGCTCCCGCAGGCGCGCCCCGGGGTCCGAGGCCGTGACCAGCGATTCACCGATGAGAAAGGCATCGAAACCACCGGCTGCGAGGCGCTCGACGTCGGCGCGCGAAAGGATGCCGCTCTCGGCCACCTTGAGTGCCGACCCTGGAACCCGTGGCGCGAGCTCCAGGGAGTGCTCGAGGTTGACGTCGAAGGTACGGAGGTCACGGTTGTTGATGCCCACCAGCTCGAGCTCGAGGCCGGCGATCATCTCGAGGTCGCTCGGCTCGTGAGTCTCGACGAGCGGAACGATGTTGCGCGCGCGTGTCTCGGCGACCAGCCGCTCCAACTCGGCGCGCTCATAGAGCGCCGCGATCAACAGGAGCGCCGATGCGCCAGCCTCCGCGGCCTCGTCGAGTTGCCGGTCGCCGACGACAAAGTCCTTGGCGATCGTCGGCAGCCCCGAAGCCTCCTGGCAACGGCGAAGCAAGTCGTATGAGCCAAAGAAGAAGTCGGGCTCGACCACCACCGAGAGCGCCGCGGCACCGTTTTGGGCGTAAGTCTCGGCCTGCTCCTCCGGAACGTAGCGCCCGGTGAGATCGCCAAGTCGTGGCGAGCCCAGTTTGACCTCGGCAATCACTGCGTTGCCGGCTCGTGCCCTGAGCGCACGCGTGAAAGCGGTCTCGATGAGGCCCGCTGCGGCGGCGGCCTCGGTTCGACCATCACCGGCTCCAACACCCTCGTAACGACGCCGACGCGCCGCGACGATCTCGAGCAGGATCTCTGCCACCTTGGGCTCGCTCCTGGTCACGACGAAAAACTCCGCAGGGCCTCGAGCTTTTCTGCCGCCGCTCCGCTCGCGAGGGCCTCCCGTGCCGCTTCGAAGCCCTCCTCGAGACTCGACGCGACACCGCCCGCCCACAGGGCCGCTGCCGCATTGACGGCGACGACACTCTGGAGGCGCTCCTCACCACCGGCAAGCAGGCTCTCCATACTGCGAGCATTCTCTTCGGCCGACCCACCAGTCAGTGCGGCGAGCGGCTGTTCTTCGATGCCGAAGCGCGATGGATCCCAGCGCGTTGTCTGCACCGTGCCGTCTTCGACCACTGCTGCGACCGTCGTGCCGGTCGTCGTGATCTCGTCGAGCCCCTCTCCGTGCACCACCAAGGCGCGCTCGGCACCCAGCTGCGCGAGAACCTCGGCAATCGGTTCGACCAGCTCTTCGGCCCACACGCCAATCACCTGCCGCCGGGCACCGGCCGGGTTGGTGAGCGGACCGAGCAGGTTGAAGATCGTGCGGACCCCGAGGGCGCGACGTACTGGCATGACCTCACGCATTGCCGGATGGAGTCGGGGCGCGAACAGGAACGCGATGCCGACTTCTTCGAGACAACGAGCGGCTACCTGCGGCTCGAGTTCGAGGCTTACGCCAAGCTCTTCGAGAACGTCGGCGCTCCCCGAGCGACTCGAAACCGACCGGTTGCCGTGTTTGGCGACCGTCGCACCTGCAGCCGCAGCAACCAGCGCAGCGGCCGTCGAGATGTTGAATGTGCCCGTGCCGTCGCCACCGGTGCCACAGGTGTCGACGACCTGCGGGAGGGCGTGTGGAATCGGCACCAGACGCGCGCGCATCGCCTGCACCGCACCGACGATCTCGCCCGGCGACTCTCGCTTGGCGGCCAGCGCAACGAGCAGCGCCGCCTTCTCGATTTCTTCGAGCTCACCGTCCATCAAACGCCCGAACAACGCACGCACTTCGGCGGTCAGAAGATCTTCGCCGGCGATCAAGCGCTCGAGGGCGGCTCTGGTCTCCATCAGTTCTTGACCTCTTCGAAACTGCCGGGCGGCCGCACACCGGGGGCCGGGCGCGCCTTGACCTCGCCGACCGAGAGCCCACACACACCGAGGAAGTTCGCCAGGAGCGACGGACCGCAGGCGGTCAATACCGACTCGGGATGAAACTGCACACCGTGGTAGGGCAACTCGCGGTGCCGCATGCCCATGATGGTTGCGCCATCGTCGGCCCAGGCCAGCGCCTCGAGCTCGGCCGGCAACGACGGCGGGGCGACCACCAACGAGTGATAGCGGGTCGCCTCGAACGGCTGCGGCAGGTTCTCGAACACCCCGTCTGAAGTGTGCTCGACCCAAGAGGTCTTGCCGTGCATGATGCGCTCTGCCCGCACGACCTCGCCGCCGAAGGCCTCGCCAAGAGCCTGATGACCCAGGCAGACACCGAAGATGGGAACCTCGACCCGGCGCTGGTAGAGCTCGATGCAGATCCCGGCGTCTTCCGGACGCCCGGGGCCCGGAGAGAGCACGATGCCGGCGGGCTCGCGGGCGACTGCGTCGTCGACGGTGAGCGCATCGTTGCGCACCACCTCGACCTCGGCGCCAACCGTCACCAGCATCTGCACCAGGTTGTAGGTGAACGAGTCGTAGTTGTCGATCATCAGAATCATCGGTGGTCCTCAGGCGTCTCGATCTTCGATTGCCGCGGCAAGTGCCAGCGCGGCCAGAAGCGCCGCCGCCTTGTCGCGGGTTTCCTGGGCCTCGGTCAGAGGATCGCTCTCGGCAACGATCCCCGCGCCGGCGGTAACCGAAGTCGAGTGACCGGCCTGCACCAGGGTGCGAATGGCGATGCAGGTGTCCATATCCCCGCCCCATGAAAGGTAACCGATGGCGCCACCGTAGGGGCCACGGGCCTCGGGCTCGAGCTCGTCGATAATCTCCATCGCGCGGATCTTGGGAGCGCCCGAGAGGGTGCCTGCCGGAAAGCACGCCAGCAGAACGTCGAGCGCACTTTGATCGGGCGCCAGGTCGGCGACGACGCTCGAGACGATGTGCATGACGTGCGAGTAGTGCTCGACCTCCATGAAACTCGCCACCCGCACGCCACCGGGAACCGCGACACGCCCGAGATCGTTGCGCGCCAGGTCGACCAGCATGACGTGCTCGGCGCATTCCTTGGGATCTTGAAGGAGCTCCTCAGCCAGAGCCCGATCCTCATCGGCGTTCTGGCCGCGCCGGCGGGTTCCGGCAATCGGTCGCATCTCGGCCTTGCCAGCAATCGAGCGCACCAGCATCTCAGGAGAGGCCCCAACCAGGGTGAGAGCAGGGTTCTCGAGCAGCACCATGTAGGGACTCGGATTCACCACCCGCAGGGCGCGATAGAGCAACAGCGGGTCGACTCGCCTCTCCACTTCAAACCGTCGCGCCGGAACCACCTGGAAGATGTCGCCCGCGCGAATGTATTCACGCGCGGTTTGGACGGCTTCTCCGTAGGCCTCATCTGAGAGCCCGGGAGGAAGCGTCACCGCCGGCGTTGGTTGCTCGGCCGGCAGCGGCACGGCACCACCTTGGCTCTGCGTAGTCAGGACCTCGGCGAGCCGATCGAGCCCACGGCGGGCGTGCTCGGCGCTCTGCTCGCCGTCGATTTCGTTGGCGATACAGACGACACGCTGCAGGGCGTGGTCGAAGACCACCACATCGTCGTACCGCGCCAGGGTAGCGATCGGGAGGCCCCACGGATCGGGCGGCCGATCTGGCAGGTGCTCAATGAGGCGCGAGAGGTCCCACCCGAAGTTGCCCACCAGCCCACCGGCAAAGGGCAAGCCCTCAATGTCGTCGCGCTCCTGTTGAACTCCCTCGCAAACCGCACGCAGGGCCGCCAGCGGTGCTCCCGGAAGGGTTTCGGATTCCCCGCTCGGGGTGCTCCGTTCGAGGCGATCGGGCCACAGACGGTAGGTCTCGGCCGGCCCGCTGCCCATGAACGAGAAACGGGAGACCTGTTCTCCCCCGGTCACGCTCTCGAACAGAAAGCCATGCGCGCCCAAGGCGCGCAGGCGGCGGTAGACCTCGAGAGGAGTCAAGGTATCGGCGAGAAACTCCCGGCGATGGGGCCGGGCCCGTTTGACCTCTGAGGTGCTCGGCGTGCCAGGCTTGTTCATGACAGATCTTCCGACGGCGAACCGGCGGTCGGCAGCCGATGACGGCGTGCAAGCTCACCGGCAACCTCGTCTGGTGAAACGTCGAGCGCTTCGAGGAGCACCATCAGGTGGTAGCAGAGATCAGCTGCCTCACCGACGAACTCTTCGCGTCCCGAAGCCGCATCGGGCGCTGTGTTTCGCGAGGCGTCGAAGCGTAGGCCAGCAATGATCACCTCGGTGGCTTCTTCACCGACCTTCTGGGCAATGCGGTCGACACCCGCCGCCAACAACCGGGAGCTGTACGAAGACTCAGGGGCCGCCTCGCGGCGCGCCTTGACAACCGCCGCCAACCAACCCAGCTCGAGGCGAGTGGACTCCTCGTCACCGAAGCAGGTGCGGGTACCGAGATGGCATGCCGGGCCGGCGGGTTCGGCCGTGAGAAGCAAGGTGTCGGCATCGCAGTCAAACCGCAAGTCGACGACTCGCAGAACGTTTCCCGAGGTCTCGCCCTTCTGCCAGAGGCGCTCGCGGCTGCGGCTGTAAAAGCACGCCAGCCCGGAGTCGAGGGTCTGGGCGACTGCTTCCTGGTTTGCCCACGCAACCATCAGAACCGCCCCGGTCGAGCGGTCTTGACAGACCACCGGCACCAGACCGTTGGCGTCGTAGCGGAGGGCTGCGGGGTCGAGGCTCATCTTCGTCATCGTGACCTGTCGCTCATGCGGAGCGCCCTTCCTGTGTTGCTTCTTCGTGGGAGCAAGCGCCGACGCCGCGCCGTCACCGGCAGCGAGACGCATGGGGAACTCGCCAGCCAGCTGCTCTTTGACCTCGCCCACGGTGTACGTTCCGTGATGGAAGATCGAGGCCGCCAGGACCGCGCTGGCGCCCGCACGGAGACCCTCGGCGAGGTGTTCGACCGTGCCAACCCCGCCGGAGGCGATCACCGGCACCCGCACCGTGGAGGTGACCGCCTCGAGTAGCTCGAGGTCGTAGCCGTGCTGCATGCCGTCAGAGTCGATCGAGGTCAACAGAATCTCGCCGGCACCGAGAGACACCCCACGCTCGATCCACTCGATCGCATCGAGACCGGTGGCGGTGCGCCCACCGTGGGTTACGACCTCCCAACCCGAGGCGTCTGGCCGCCGGGCCGCATCGACCGACAGCACCATGCACTGACTGCCGAAGTGCTCCGCGATCTCAGAAAGCAACTCGGGCCGGTTGACGGCTGCGGTGTTGGTGGCCACCTTGTCGGCACCGGCGAGCAGGAGCTGGCGGGCGTCATCGAGAACCCGCACCCCGCCGCCAACAGTCAGAGGAATGAAGACCTGTCGCGCGGTTCGGCGAACCCACTCGAGATCCGTGTCGCGCTTCTCCGGGGCGGCCGTGATGTCGAGAAAGACGATCTCGTCGGCTCCCTGGTCGGCGTAGCGCATAGCCGATTCCGCCGGGTCGCCGAGATCGGTGAGGTTCTTGAAACGCACTCCTTTCACTACCCGACCGGCGCGCACGTCCAGGCAGGGAATGATGCGAAAGGCCAGCTCGGAGCCCTTCGGAGGATCGTCGAGAAAACTCATCGCAGAATCTCCGATGCGGTTTCACACCGGCCGCCGGCGAGGGCGACCAGTGCCTCTTCGAGGGTCATCCGACCGTCCCACAAGGCCCGCCCGACGATCACGCCGAAGATGTGGTCGAGCTCGCCAGTGCGTGCGCGTACCGCGATGCGCTCGAGATCGGCGACCGAACCCACTCCGCCCGAGACAATGCCTGGCGCTCCCGCAAGGCGCGCGAGGTGTGCGACCAGATCGACGTTCGGTCCCTCGAGCGTGCCGTCGCGCGAAACATCGGTCACCAGAACTGCGGCGAGTGGAAGACCTGACAAACCGGCGGCAAACTCATCGAGGGGCGTCTCGGCGGTCTCGGTCCAGCCGGAGACCGCCAACTGTCCCGCCCGCACATCGAGCGCCGCGACGATGCGCTTCGGGTGAGCCAGGACGAGGTCACGAAAGCCCTCGGGATCACGCACCATCATCGAACCCACGACGACCCGTTCGCAGCCCGCGGCGAGCGCCCAGTCGACCCCAGAACGATCGCTGAAGCCACCGCCGACCTGGAGACTGGGGGCCGTGACTTCACCGAAATTCGTGCGCGCGAGGCTTTCGAGCAGCGGCCTCTGCGGCGCTTCGCCAAAGGCACCGTCAAGGTCGACGATATGAACCCAGCGCACTCCGGCACGTGCGAACTCGAAGAGAGCCTTTTCGGGAGGTGTCGGGTACTCGGTGCGCGAGTCGTCTTCGCCGCGCAGCAGTCGCACGACTCCCCCCTGGCGGAGATCGATCGCCGGCAACAGTTCGATCATGCCGCGGCCTCCCGCCTTTCGGACACCGCACGGAGGAAGTTGCACAAAAGCCTGAGACCGACGCGCCCACTCTTCTCGGGATGAAACTGAGTCCCCACCACCGAGCCATGAGCGACGACGGCAGGAAACCGGCGACCGTGGAGTGCGGTGGCCAACGCTACCGACGCGGGTACGTCGACTGGTGCATACGAGTGTACGAAGTAGGCGTGCGCGCCTTCGGGCGTATCGGCTAGCAGGTCCGGGAAGTCTGACGTGGTGTTCTCGGTGCCCTCGCGCGGCAGCAAGCGCAGACGGTTCCAACCGATGTGAGGCAGCGCCACAGAACTCGGCAGGCGCTCGATATGCCCTGGAACCAGACCCAGCCCGTCGGTCTCGCCGAACTCTGAGCTCGATTCGAACAGGAGCTGAAACCCGACACAGATCCCAAACAGCGGCACGCCGCGACGGACTGCTCCCTTGATGGCCTCTTCGAGCGCTCCGCGCAAGGCCTCGCGCGGCGGCCGAAAGGCCCCCACCCCGGGAAGAAAGAGACAGTCCGCGCGCGCTACCCGTGCGGCTTCGGTGGTGCGCTTCGGCACCGCACCGAGGGCTGCAAGGGCGCGCTCGAGATTGCCCAGGTTACCGACGCCGGCGTCGATCACCACCACTTCGAGCGCACCGGCCTCGAGCTCCTTGTCGCGAGTTGCCGTCACGACGTCAGTGTCCCTTTGGTACTCGGAATGCCCGCACCGGTCGCCGCGATCGCAGTCGCTTCCTTGAGAGCGAGAGCCGCAGCCTTGAAACAGGCCTCGGCGGCGTGGTGTGGATTGCGCGCCCGCAGCACATCGAGATGCAGGGTGAATCTCCCGCGGTCGGCGAAGGCCTGGAAAAAGTCCTCGACCAGGGTCATCGGGAAATCGCGCGTCACCCAGGACAGGGCGATCTCGCGGGGGAGCTCATGAACCAGATACCCCCGGCCCGAGAGGTCGACGACCGCCCGCGCCAGAGCCTCGTCGAGCGGCGCGTAGGCGGAGGCAAACCGCCTGATCCCGCGGCGGGTCCCGAGCGCTTCATGAAGCGCATCGCCGAGGACGATTCCGGTGTCTTCGACGGTGTGATGCAGGTCAATGTGGGTATCGCCGCGTGTGGAGACCTCGAGCTCCATGCCGCTGTGGCGGCCGAGGGCATCGAGCATGTGGGCGAAGAACCCGTCGGGCACGTCGATCTCGGGCAGAGCAGGCATCGGCGTATCGAAGGCCAGCTTGACCTCGATCTCGGTCTCGGCAGTCGACCGCGCCTGGGTGGAAACGCGACGCGCGACCGGCGATCGCTTCTTCTTCTTCTTCTTGGCGGCCTTCTTCGAACGCGACCTGGGAGTCGACTTCTTGCGTGCACTCATGCCTGTTCTCCTTCGGCGACTGCCGTTCTTCCTCCACCCAGGATCTCGGCGAGGGCAGTGCGGGTGGCGCGAAGCGCCGGGCCATCGCCGACCCCGATGCGCAGGCAGCCGGCCAGCCCTGGATAGTGCCCCATTTCCCGCACCAGAATGCCGCGCGCGGCGAGGCCCTCGCGCACCACCGCGCTCTCTGCTGGCGAAGCCGCCCGCACCAGGAGGAAGTTGCCCTCACTGGGAAACACGAACAGCCCCTGGTCGCGCAGCATTTGCGCCCATTGCCCCCGACGCGCACGAGTCACCCGGACCGCGCGCTCGGAAAAGTGTGGGTTCTCGACCGCCACCTCGCCGGCGATCGCCGTCGCGTGCGAGATCGTGTACGGCAGGGCGACCTTGCGCAATTCGACCACGAAGCGGGCGTCGCCGAGCACGTACCCGAGGCGACTGCCGGCCAGCGACCAGGCCTTCGAGAAGGTACGGAAGATGACCAGGTTGGGATAGCGCAAGAGAAGCGGCCGATAGTCGTAGCGACAGTACTCGCCGTAGGCGTTGTCGAGGAGAAGCGGCGCATCGAGCCGTTCACAAAGGTCAGCGACCGCTTCGACCGGCGCCGCTGCGCCGGTCGGATTGTTGGGCGAGCACAGAAGAATCGGGCGCGTCGGATCGTCGCTCGCCAGAGCACGCAGCTCGGCGAGCGGCAGCTGGAGGTCAGAGCGCGGCTCGACGAACCGAGGCACCCCGCCGGCGCGCTCGATGAAGGCGGGATAGAGACCGAAACTGGGCAGAACGGACACCACCTCGCGAACCGGCCTGGCTTCGGCGTTGTCCGTTCTGGCCGGCGGCGTCCCAACGATCGCCGAGAGCACCACGCCCAGGAGCTCGTTCGAGCCGTTGCCCACCATCACCGAGTCGGCCGGGACGCCGTGCCTCTCGGCGAGCAACGCTCGCAGGCGATCGGCAAAGAAGTCCGGGTAACGACCCCAGTGGCGCTCCATCAAACGACGCGCGACCTCACGTTTTAGAACCAGGGGCATATCCTGTGGGACCTCGTTCTGGTCCAGCTTGAAGAGGGCGGGCACCTGGTCGAGCGTGTAGGCCGAGAGCGCCCGCACCTCGGGGCGAATAAAGCGCGTGGGATCCATCGCCAGCCCTTACTCTCTGTCCAGGAGATCGGTATGCGCCGACAGCTCGTCTTCGAGCTCATCCGCATCGAGGCCACCGGAGCGCAGGAGCGCCGAACGAGCATGTGCCTCGAGACCCTCGACACGTGCAAGGGTCGCAGCGGCTGCCGCCCACGGCACGACCTCGTTCTCGTCGAACCGTACGACGTGCCAACGACGTTTGAAATCGCCGACTCCGAGACCTGAAGCGTAGCGCGCCGTTCCACCGGTCGGCAGCACGTGACTGGGGCCGGCGACATAGTCGCCGAGAACGACCGGCGCCGACGGCCCGACGAAGACCGCGCCTGCAGAGCGCATCTGCGGCGCGAGCTCGACAGCGTCGAGACCGAGCAACTGCAGATGCTCGGGAGCCAACCGTTCGGCGATCGCGGCTGCCTGCTCGAGATCTTTGGTGAGCAGAATCGCACCCCGAGTCTGGAGTGCCAGGGCGGCAGTCTCGGCGGTGGGCAGCCCTTCGAGCTGTCGATCGACCTCGCGGGCGACGCGACCGGCGAGATCGCGATCGGGCGTCACCAGAACCGCCATCGCCTCCGGATCGTGCTCGGCCTGGGCCAAGAGGTCGGCGGCGACGAACCCGCACGGCGCATCGGCTGAGGCGACAATCACTACTTCCGACGGGCCGGCGAAGCGGTCAATGCCCACGACCCCTTTGACCTGCTCTTTGGCGGCCGTCACCCAGACGCCACCCGGGCCAGCGATGAAATCGACCGGGTCGATGGTCTCGGTGCCGTAGGCGACCGCGGCAATGCCGTGGGCACCGCCCATGCCCCAGATCTCATCGACTTCGAGTCGAGACAGCGCCCAGCGCAGCGCCGGGCTCTCGAGGAAGGCGCGCGGCGGCGTGACCACCACGATCTCGCGCACGCCGGCGATACGTGCCGGAATGACCGACATGGCGACCGTCGACGGGTAGAGAAAGCGCCCGCCGGGAACATAAAGCGCCACGCGCTCGAACGCTTCGACTCGCTCCTCGACGTGCTTCCCGTCGGCTTCGAGAACGTATCCCTGGTGGTGGCCTTCTCGGTGATAGTGCTCGATCGAAGACACGGCGCGTTCGAAGGCGTTTTGGAAACCCGGCGGCAGATCGCGTGGCCGTAGACTCTCCACGTCGCGCCGGCGGTCCAAGCGAAGCGCGCGGACTTCGTCCTCTTCGACCCCGTCGTACTGCGCCACCGCCCGCAAGAGCGCGAAGTCGCCCCCTCGCCGAACCGAACGCAGGATCTTCTCGACCCGGCGCACGGTGCGCCGGTCGATGGCGAGATCGCCGCGGCCTTCCAACGACTCGAGCAGGCGGCGACCACGGCGGGTATTCACCTTGATGGGTTTGAGGACCGGCATCTAACACCCCCTACGCTGCGAGCGCGACTGATCTTCTCGGGTTCTCGGTGTTCTCTGTGTCCTCTGTGTTCTCTGCCTCATTCGACGACTCCTGCGGCCTCGAGGCCACACGTCAATTCTCGCAGGGGCGCCCGCAGGGCCTGCCAGGCCGCTCGGTTGACCACCAGCGTCGGCGCCACCTCAGCCAGGACCGTGACCTCGAAGAGTCCGTGCTCGCGGATGGTACGCCCGGTCTGGACGATGTCGCAGGCGATGTCGGCCAGGTCGAGCAGCGGTCCGAGCTCGACCGATCCATAGAGCTTGAAGATCTCGGGGCCAAAACCGCGCGCCACCAGCAGCCGGCGACTCCACTCTGGATACTTGGTCGCAACGCGCAACTCGGCGCCCCGCTCAGGTTCGATGTCGTCCTTCCTGATGATCGAGAAGCGACTGCGGCCCGCCAGGAGGCGCAGGGGTTCGAGCACGTCGGCTCCGACCTCGGCGAGAACATCGCTACCGACCACTCCGCAATCGGCAATGCCGTACTCGACGTAAAGCGGCACGTCCCAGTCCTTGAGCAGCAACACTTCGACGCCGCTCCCGAGTCGCTGCGAAAGACGCTCGGAATCGAGGCCCGCGAGCTCGAGGCCGGCCTCTTCGAAAGCCTGGACCGTCGGGGTGAGGTTGCGACCCTTGGGAAGTGCGATGCGCATCAGCGCCGCCGTCCGGAGGCCAGCAGTCGATCGACACCGAGTGAAAACCCGATCGCCGGCGTGACACCGCTCTCCATCGGGGCAAGACTCGAGAACAAAGAGTCGTAGCGACCCCCCTGGCCAAACGGTACGGCAGAGTCGCCGGGGTAGGCGCGAAAGACGATGCCGTCATAGTAGGTGTAGCGCCGGTCGACGATTCCGAGTGCGGAGTCGAGAGTGTTGGAGGCGTACTCTGCCAGGTCAACACTGAGACGCAGGCCGCCGCCAGAGAAATCTTCTCCCAACCGGTGCGCCAAGCCGATGAGCCGCTCGACCCTCGGCGCGCTGTCACCCAGGGCTTCGAGATCGTTGGGCGCCCCCTGTTCGAGGACTTCGAGAAGTACCGGGTGAGCGCGCTTCACCGCCGCCCGATCACGACGCGCCAGGGCGCCTGCGAGATCAGCCGAAGAGCTCCCAGAAGGCGGCACCGCAAGCAACCCGTCGAGCGCCCCCGCCACCCCGAGGACCACCTGGGCCCCATCGCCGCTGGCGACGAGCAGTTCCAGAAAGAGCCGCAGCATGCGCTCGTCATCACTCGCCTCCCCCTCCGGGCCCTGAGGACTCTCGCGACCCACGAGCTCGGCACCGACTTCGTAGTACTCCCTGAGTCGCCCGGGACGCGGAAGCTCGTGCCGGATGACGTCGCCTCGGTAGAACACCTCGATCGGCAGCTCGAAGTTGCACAGCCGCGGCGCGAGCAGTCGGGCGATCATGGCGGTGAAGTCGGAACGCAGGCCGAGCAACTGACCGTCTCGATCGACGAACCGATACGACGCCTGGCGAACGCGGTCGGCCAGCAGATCCTTGTAGGGCTCCCAGTAGTCGAGCACCGGGAGCAGGATCTCGCCAAAACCAGCCGCCTCGAGGCGCCCCACCAGACGTTGCTCGAGCGCGCGGCGACGTGCGGCCTCCTCGAACAGGAGCGCCGTCACGCCAGCGGGAAGATCGGTGCGGATTCTCATTGCAGAGCGGCTCCCGGGCGCTTGGCTACGCCGGCGACCGTCTTGCCAGCCAGGAGCTCGGCGGCTATTTCCATCGGCAGGGCTTCACCGGTCATCAGGCGGAACTGGGTGGCTGCCTGATGGAGTAGCACGTCGCGCCCCGTGATCACCGGACCGAAGGCGCGCGCCTGTTCTTCGAGCGCCGTCGGTTCCTTGCCGTAGACCATCTCGACCACCGCCGTACCCTCTTTCTGTTGGTTCACCCGCCAGGGTGTCTCGGCGGAGCCGCCGCTTCCAACCGACGTCGCGTTGACCAGGATCTCGAAACGCGACGGGTCGAAGTCCGCAAGCGCGATGAATGGCACGCCAAGAAGCGTCGCCAACTGCTCGCCTCGCTCCTGGCTGCGGTTCACCACCACCAGCTCGGCACCCTGAGCGGCGAGACCAGCCGCGGCGGCACGTCCGGCGCCGCCGCACCCGACGACCGCTGCTCGCCGACCGGCAGGCACAACGCCAGCGGCGGCCAATCCCCCAAGCACCCCCTCGGGATCGGTTGATTCGGCCTCCCACACCCGCCCGCGGCGATCACAGCCGCTGCGCACGAGGGTATTGGCTGAATCGATTCTCTGCGCCAGTGGGCTGGACGCTCCAGCGATCGCGAGAGCCGCTCTCTTGTGCGGCGCGGTGACCGATAGCCCACGCAAGATGGAGGCCTCTTCGGCACCGCTCCAGAAGTCGCTCTCGACCACCTCGAGCCAGAAGTGGCCGAACTCGGCGGCTTCGAACGGCAGGTAGAGACCAGGCAGCCCGAGCGCCCGATAGGCACCGTTGTGGAGCCGCGGCGACAGCGAGTGACTGACCGGCGAGCCTACGATGCCGCAAGCCCAGTCGAACTTGGGCAGGTACGGGAAGCCGAAGTCTGAAACCAGCGCCGAAAGCGCCAGTTGGCCAGGAGCTGCCGGCTGATCTCCGAACGCTGCGAACATCACCGGTGCACCCAGGGTGGGTGCCACGACGCGAGTCCAGCTCGCGACTGCGCCGGTGGCAAAGGCCAGCACGTCTTGGCGACCGAGTTTTCTGAGCAGCTCGAGGGCCGGCAACTCATGGCCGCTGCGCGTGGCGCTGGGAATCAGCTTGTAGAGCGCCGCCGGCACCGAGTCCATGGCGCGGAGGCGCTCGTTGAGACCCTCGGCCGTGTCATGTGTACCAGGCGCCGCATGCCACGACAGCACCCGGCGCTCGGCCGGAACGGCCGCCAGGACATCGGCGCTCAGATCGCGCTCGGCCTCGAGGTCGACGGCATCGAACTGATCGGCGGCCTGTTTGAGAAAGAGCGCACGCTCCTCCGCTGAGCGTTCGCAGGCACCACCCTCGGCGCGCGATCGCAGGGTGAAGAGAAGCGGCGACCCGGTGCGCGCACGCAGCCACTCGACATCGACAGACCCGAGGAGGTCAGCGCGCACCTCGATCCATGGCACGACGCCCGCCGCACCAAACTCGGGCATCTCGAGAGCGGCAGGCAACGCCTCTTCCAGTGCCGTCAGGCTGGCGATCACCGAGATTCGCCCTTCCGGGTGCGTTTTGTCGTTCAGAATCAAGAAAGCCTCCGTCCGGTCAGGGAGGAGGCTCTACCGCCGTTGGCTGAACGCTCGACCCGGACCGCGAGTGGACCGGGACGAAGCCCAGTCTCACCCTTCAGTATGCACGTGCCACCAACCCGAATAGAGCGCCGAGCGCTCGCCGGAGGGCGCGATCCCAAAGGTACGAACTTCGCTAAAGGTGGTTGTAGTCATCGTCAGGGTCCCGCGCTCTTTCTGGCTTCGGGGCAGTGATTACAGCAATCCGGCCAAAACCTGTCAAGCGAGCCTCCTCCAACCGTCGCCGCCCAGAGTCCGACGCGGGCTCGCCCAGTCAACTGGAACGGGGTACTAGACTGCGGTCCGCCCCAGCTTTCGACCTTCCTCCAACACCCCCGCCGATCCATGCTCAAGAAGCTCGTCCTCCTCGTCGCCTCCACCCTGTTCTCGGTCGTTTTGATCGAAGTCGGGGTGCGCGGGTGGTTCTGGTCGAAAGGCATCGGCCGCACCGACGTCCGTGACATTCTCCAGCGCTCGCAGGGCGACGGCCCGGTACAGCTGGAGGGCGGCAGCGGTCTCTTCGGGATCATTCAGGCGAGCGAGCACGACGACATCGTCTACCAACTCAAACCGCACCTCGAGGGCGTCTTCAAGGGCGCGCCGGTCGAGATCAACCCCGATGGATTCCGCGGCCCCCAGGTGTCGCTCGAGAAACCCGAGGGGGTGCGGCGCATCGTCGGCATCGGTGACTCACACATGTTCGGCTGGGGTGTCGGCAACGACGAGACCTATCTCTCCGTTCTCGAGTCGCGACTCAATCGAGAAGACCCCGGAAAGCGCAAGTGGCAGGTGCTCAACTTCGCCGTCCCCGGCTACAACACCAAGATGGAGGTCGCAACCTTCGAGAAACGAGCGCTGGCCTACGACCCTGACCTGGTGATCATTCACTTCATCGGCAATGACTTCGCTCCGCCTCACTTTCTCGACACCAAACGTTCGATCGCTCCCAGCCAGTGGTACTCGGTCGAACTGCTGCGCGGACTGCTCTTGGAACCCGAAGAAGACACCGCGATCGCCTTTGACCCCGACACCAACGGCGGCGACACCGACCCGGGCGAGGCAGACGCTCCGCTGCCGGGAAGTCGTCAGTGGTACGAAAAAGACTTTGGCGGCCGCGAGGTTTTCGTTGCGGCCATGGACCGACTCGCTGGCTTGTCTCGCGAACACGATGTTCCGGTCATCACTTTGATCCTCGGCAGCCACGGCCAGGTGCGTCAGTTCGTGCTCGAGACTGCGCGCGAGCGTGGCTTCTATACCCTCGACGCTGCCGAGCACTGGTGGCGTGCGATTGACGCGATGGGACTCGAACGCACCCAACAGAACTGGAAAGAGCAGCTTGGGCGAGGGGTCGAACGCCACCCCAAAGCCGCCGGACACGCCGCCTACAGTGACGCTCTTTTCGACGCCGTCGTGGAGGTCTTGCCGCCGCCGGCTGCTCCCTAGGAGGCGGGGACGGAACAGGGAATCGGCGGGACCGGTGGTAGCCTTGCCGCCCGTCCTTCCCAGAAAAACTACCCGAACGGTTCCTCGGTGAAACAACCGCTGGTGGTCGCCATCCTTGCCGCTTGTGCTCTGGCGGTGGCCTTCGGGTGCACCGACGGGGAAGATCAAGCCAGCGACTCGACCTCCGCCCCGGACGCCGAAGAGCCGGCGATCTTCGAGCCCTGGAACGCGGGGCTGGACTTTCTCCATCACACCGGCACAGAGGGCAGTCTTGCGATGCCCGGCATCATGGGCGGCGGAGCTGCGGTCTTCGACTATGACGGTGACGGACACCTCGACCTCTACTTCGTCCAGTCCGGTGAGACCTTTCCTGGAGCTTCCGACACGACAGGTCAGCGCTCGCCCAACCGCTTGTACCGCCAGACCGCCGACGGGCAATGGCAAGACGTCACCGAGGCCTCAGGCGCGGGAGACACCGGCTACGGCATGGGCGCCGCGGTCGCCGACATCGACAACGACGGCGACCTCGATCTCCTGGTCACCAACTTCGGTCGCGACACCCTACTGCGCAACGAGGGTGACGGTACCTTCCGTGACGTGACCGCCGAGTACGGAGTCGGTACCACGGGCTGGTCGATGTCGGCGGTGTTCTTCGACTACGACCGCGATGGCTGGCTCGACCTCTACGTAACACGCTACGTCCGTTTCGAGACCTCCAAGATCTGTCGCCTCGAGAATGGCCGCCCCGAGTACTGTGGCCCGACGGCTTTCCCAGGGGTCCACGACGTGCTCTACCAGAACCTCGCCGGCAGGTCTTTCCGAGACGTGACTGCCGAGGCAGGAATCGAGGCGGTTGCCGAGGCGGGGCTGGGGGTGGTGGCAGCGGACTGGAACGACGACGGTTGGGTTGATCTCTATGTCGCCAACGACGCCGACCCCAACAACCTCTGGGTCAACAACCGAAACGGAACCTTCAGCGACCAGGCCATCCTGCTGGGCGTGGCCAACAATCGCTTGGGTGCCGCCGAGGCCGGCATGGGTGTTGCGACCGCTGACCTCGACAACAATGGCCACCTCGATCTCTTCGTCACCCACCTGATCGAGGAGTCGAACACCTTTTACGAGAACCTCGGTGGCGATGGCTTCGTCGACATGAGCGCCGCGGCCGGCCTCGCAGGACCGAGCTTCGACCTCACCGGGTTCGGTACGGCGACGCTCGACTACGACAACGACGGCGACCTCGACCTCGCGCTGGTCAACGGCGCGGTCAAGCGGCGCGCGCGCCCGCTCGGCCCCGACTCGAGCTGGTTCCTGCGCGACTACGCCGAGCCGAACCTGCTGTTCGAGAATCGTGGTGATGGCCGCTTTGATACCCAATGTGACCCCGAGTCGACGCGACCGTTCTGTCGCCGGCACGCGGTCAGTCGCGGTCTGATTGCCGCCGACCTCGATGCGGACGGCGACCAGGATCTCATCGTCACCAACCTCGAAGGCGAGCCTGAGCTCTATCGAAACGTGGGAGCTCAGGGCAACTGGATCGAGCTCCGCCTGGTCCTTCCCGCCCAGCGTCGAGAGGCGTTCGGGGCTCTCGTCGTGATCGAGAGCGAACACTCCTGCCAGACGATGCCGGTCGGACCTGGCAGTGGCTACCTCACCGTTGGTCCGGCGACGGTTCACGTCGGCCTGGGAGTCGAAACCGCCACCAAGCGTTTCCTGGTCCGCTGGCCGGATGGCTCCTGGGAGAGTTTCGACGGCACCCGAGCCAATCAGGCGATTGAACTCGCCCGCGCAAGCGGCCAGGCCATCACCCTGGAGAAGGGTGAACGACCATGCGCCTAGCGTTCCCTAGCGTCTGGATCGTCCTGGCAATGGCGGCGCTCCTCGCCTGCCAGCCGCAAACGCTGCCCCAACCGGTCCCCGAGCCCACCTTGGACGGCGCCGAAGAGGCGGTCCGCCGTGAGATCCATCGCAAGGTCGAAGCGGTTCGAAACCAGCCCGAAGTGGCCCGGTTGTGGGGTGAGCTCGGCATGGTGCTCGAAGTCCACGGCTACGACGACGAAGCTCAGGCGGCCTACCGAACGGCCGCCAGCCTCGATCCGACCGAGGTCCGTTGGCCCTACTACCTGGCTGCCCTTCTCGAGACCAACGTGCCGGCAGAAGCCGTGACCTGGTTCGAGTTGGCCCTCGCCCAGAGACCCGCCTATGCACCGGGCCACATCAGGCTCGCCCAGACGCGAGAACGCCTTGCCCAGCCCGAAGAAGCTGCCGCCTCCTATCGCCGCGCGATCGAACTCGAACCCCGGAGTGCCTTCGCCCATCTCGGCCTCGGCACGCTCGCTCTCGATCAGAACCAACTCGGAGAAGCCCTCGGCCACTTGCGCACCGCCTTCGATCTGGCGCCCGACTCGCGGGCGGTGATCTCGGCACTGGCGCGCTGCCACTTCCGGCGCGGTGAGACCGCCGAAGCCGCTCGGCTCGCCGAGCTCTCGAGCGAGCTTTCCCGCACGACCTATCAGCCCGATCCGCTGCGCGCCGAGCTCCAGGACACGGCCAAGGACCCGCGGACACGTCTGCGTCGTGCGGTGGCCTACAAGGACCTCGGTCAACTCGAGCGGGCACTCGAGTTCGCGCGCGGTGCGGCCAGCGAGCTCGAAGGCGATGCGCAACCGCCGTTTGTCCTCGCCGAGATCCTCGAAGCAATGGGGCGCTTCGAGGAGGCGCGCGAGGCGGCCCGGCAGGCATTTGCTCTGGCTCCGGAACGGGCCGGTCTCGCCGCCCTTCTGGCTCGTTTGAGCGTTGAGCTTCAAGACTTCGACGAGGCCGAGCAGTTCGCAAGTCGAGCCCTTGCCGATGACCCCAACGATGCCGACATGCACCTGGCGCTCGGCCGCATCGCCTGGGCCCGCGGCGCCATCGGCGAAGCCACCGAGTCGATGCGAAGGGCCGTCGCGGCAAGGCCACAGGAAGCTAGCTGGTGCCTTTCGTTGGCCGGGCTGCTGATGGAAGGCGGCGGATCGACGCGGGAGGCCCGGGAGCTGATCGAAGGCGTACTCGAAGTCGAGCCCGACCACCCCGACGCCTGGCTGCAGCTGGGTTACCTCGAACTCCGTAGCGGCGACCTGGGCGGGGCGCGCCTGGCTTTCGAACGCGTCCTCCGAAGCAGCCCGAACGAGAACCTGCGTGCCGCCGCCAGCGAGGGTCTCAGCCTGACGAAGTGAGGTCGACCGGAGTCAGGGTGTCGTCGCCCTCGCGAACGGCGTACGCACGGTCCATCGTCACGTCGCCCCACACCTGTGTGGTGTCGCTGGTCGGCCAGTAGACCTCGAGCTTCAGAATCCCATCGGCCTTGCCGAGTCCGATGGTCTGGCGCAGCGGGTTGGAGCCGAAGCTCCCACCACTGTTGGTGTGCTTGAAGAACGACTGACCGCCCTTTGTGACGACACGAATGCGGGTGCCGATCGCGGCACGATTGCTTCGCGTGCCTTCGAGGTCGAGCGTGATCCAGTGGTTGCCGAACCCCGGGTTTTCATACAGGGCGTCATTGGCCCGGTCGCCTGGGTACGCTCCGCCCATCTGCGCGAACACGTCCTGGTCGCCGTCGTGATCGAGATCGGCAAAGGCGATCGCGTGCCCCTTCTGCAGGTGCCCGAAACCACCCCCCAGGGTCACATCGTCGAACCTCGAGCCACGCTGATTGCGATACATGACATTGGGGGCGAGCGCCTCGTAGTCGGGGTAACCGGTGCCCAGGTAGATGTCCAGGAAGCCGTCGTTGTCGACATCGCCGAAGTTGGCCCCCATCGGCAACAAGAAGAGGTCCAGGCCGACCGCGGAAGCGACCTCCTCGAAGCCCCCCCTGCCATCACCACGGTAGAGGTGCTGACGCTCGAGCGGTGACTCGAGACCCATGTAGGTGGCTGCTGTGACACCGACGGCGTCGGTCTCACCCTTGTAGCTCGGCGCGTAGAGGTCGAGCGCACCATCGTTGTCGAAGTCCCAGAACCACACCGCAAAGCTGTCGATCGGACCCACCACACCCGCACGCTCGGTCACGTCGCTGAACGTCCCGTCGCCATCGTTGTGGAACAAACGGTTGGCGCCTTGCATGGTCGAAACGTACAGATCGGGGAATCGATCGTTGTCGTAGTCGCCCCAGATCACACCTTTGACGAACCCTCGGTGATCGACCTCGGCAGCCTTCGCGACCTCGGTGAACGTTCCGTCGCCGTTGTTGTGGAACAGCTCTGAGGGACCGTCGAAGTGTTGCTCGCCGTGCTCGTTGCCGACGTAGAGGTCGACGAAACCGTCATTGTCATAGTCAGCCCAGGCAGCCGTCTGGGTTGGAAAGTGCTCTTTGCCGAGTCCAGCCTCGAAGGTCACGTCGGTGAACGTACCGTTGCCGTTGTTGCGCAGGAGGGAGTTCGGATGGCGGCCGCCACCTGAGAGCCAGGCGCCGCGCAAGACGAAGAGGTCGAGGTGGCCGTCGTTGTCGTAGTCGGCCTGAATGATGTTGAGACCGCCGTAGAGACCCGCGAGCCCGGCGGCGTCGGTTTGATTGCTGAACCGGAGCCCGCCTTCGTTCTTCCAGAACTGCATCTGGCCCGCCGTATCGAAGGTGGTCGTGATCAAGTCGAGCCAGCCATCGCCAGTGAAGTCATCGACCACTGCGCCACCGAACAGGCTGAAGGTCGCGATCCCGAGGTCGGGTGCGCGGTTTTGAAAACGCGGCATCGAACTCTCACTGCCGAAGACTTCGGGCGGCATACGAAACGGCTCCGGCACGCCCCCGGGGTACTCGCCGAGGGTCATGTACGCGATGTTGTAGAGCCAGAGGGTCTTGAACGCCATCGGGCTGCCAGCAGGTGCCAGCGCGAGGACCTGCTCGAAGTACTCGATCGCACGCCGCGAACCCTCCTGGTCCAGATGCACGGCCTTTCCGCGCAGCGGCAAGATGCACGCCTCGGCCGAGTGACGGAGCGCACAGTTCTGGGTCTCCCCGTAGCGCATCCAGGCCAGGCCGGTGCGAAAGATCGAGCGCCCAACCTCTTCCGGGGAAAGCACCGTCGTCAACTCGGGCAGCAACGCGTAGGCAGCCTCGTAGTGCTCGATCGCTGCACGTTCCTCGCCGTGCTTGATTTCTTCGCGCGCCAGGGCGGTCAAGACCCGCCAGCGCTCGCGGGCACTGGCAGTCGATGAGAGAGCCGCCAGCGCCTGGCGAGCCTGCAGCAGGGCGCGGTCGCCCTGGAAGATGTTCTCTTCGGGCGTGCGGCGCCGGATGTCCTCGAGTTCCGCCAGCATGCGCTGGTGTCCCTCGCCGGCGACACTCGGGGCAGCGGGCGCCGGCTGCCCTGAGGGCTGCTCCGACTCGTTTCCACAACCCGCTGTCAGGAGAGCCAGCAGGAGAGGACCGACGAGCCGCCTGGCCGCAGGGGGATTGATGGACGACCTCCCCGCTTCGGCTCAGGCGACCCGACGCATCACCAGGGTGCCGTTGGTTCCACCGAAACCGAACGAGTTGGTGAGGCCGACCTCGAGATCTGTCTTGCGAGGCGTGTTTGGCACGAAGTCCAAATCACAGCCGTCACCCGGTTCGTCGAGGTTGATGGTCGCCGGCAGGAGCTGGTGATAGATCGCCAGGGCCAGAATGCCACCTTCGAGACCGCCGGCGGCGCCGAGCAGGTGACCGGTGGAAGACTTCGTCGACGACACCGCCAACGAATGGGCGTGCTCGCCGAAGACATCGTGCAGGGCCTTGACCTCGGCAACATCGCCGAGTGGCGTTGAGGTGCCGTGAGCGTTGATGTAGCCGATCTCATGCGGCTCGACCGCTGCGTCGAGGAGCGCAGCCTGCATCGCACGGCGGGCTCCGTCACCCTCGGGGTGTGGTGCCGAGATGTGGAAGGCATCTCCACTCATTCCGTAGCCGATGATCTCGGCGTAGATTCGCGCCCCGCGGGCCAGGGCCTGCTCGTACTCTTCGAGCACCAGGATGCCGGCCCCTTCGCCGAGGACGAAACCGTCGCGATCTTTGTCGAACGGACGCGAGGCCTTTTCGGGACTGTCGTTCCACCCCGTCGACATCGCGCGCATAGCGGAAAAGCCCGACATCGCCAGGGGCGCGATGGCGCCTTCGGTGCCTCCGGCAAAGGCGAGATCCGCGTAGCCGTGCTGAATCAATCGGAAGGCATCGCCGATGCCATGGAGGCCGGTCGTGCAAGCCGTCGTGGGACAGCTGTTGGGGCCGCGCGCACCGTGACGAATTGACACCTGACCGGCCGCCATGTTGGCGATCAGCCCGGGTATGAAGAACGGCGACACGCGGCTTGGACCCTTGTCGCGTAGCACGGTGTGCATGCGCTCGATGAGCGGTAGGCCACCAATGCCGCACCCTATGACGACGGCGAAACGATCGCGGTTGTCGTCGTTGACCGTCGTGCCCGAATCGGCCAGGGCGAGGTCGCTCGCCGCGATGGCGAACTGCACGAACTTGTCGGTCTTGCGCTCTTCTTTTCGATCAAGCCAGTTGCTGGGCTCGAAGTCAGACACCTCGCCGGCGATCTGACTGGCGTAGGGCTCGGGATCGATCTTGGTGAGGCGCCCGACCCCGCTCTTCGCCTCGACGAGGCCCTGCCAGGTCGCCTCGGTTCCGGTGCCGAGCGGCGACACCAGACCGATCCCGGTGACCGCAACTCGACGACGGAACGTGCGTGGATCAACAGTCGTCATACCACTGTCCTCGCTAGCCTCACACCCGGCATGCTGCAGCCCGGCGCGAGAGCGGTCCCGTCACCGTTGGCTGCGTCCCTGGAACGCTTCGGCGGCCACCCGGCCGCGGTCTTCAGGAGGCGTGCGCCTCGATGTAGTTGGTGGCGTCCTGGACGCGACCGATCTTCTCGGCGTCTTCGTCCGGGATTTCGATACCGAACTCTTCTTCGAACGCCATCACGAGCTCGACGATGTCGAGGGAATCGGCTCCGAGGTCATCGGTGAAGCTCGCCTCAGCGGTCACCTCGTCGGCATCCACACCGAGCTGATCCACGATGATGGTCTTTACCTTGTCTGCAGTGGACATCGTCTCTCCTTGCTTTCCGTCCGCCCCCTCGGGGACCGAATGTTGGACCGGGCCGATGTGGACCGTGGACCGCGGGGCGGAACTCTCTATTCGCCAAAAGTTGCCTTCGAGCGCACCGATTCTGTAACCGGACCCGAATCAACCACAAAAAGCGTTCTTTTGTTCCAGGTTTCTTTCGTCGGGGTCACGGGCGTGACCGCTCGAGGGTTTCGTGGACTTCATTCTGTCAGGGTTTCCGGCGGCTGTCATCGGCCGCCTAGAGACCGTTCCCGGGGGCTTTTTGCTCCCCTCAGCCGATGAACAGGCCACCGCTCACGTTGAGCACCTCGCCGGTGACATACGACGCCTCGTCGCTGGCCAGGTACACGATCGCCGGCGCGATGTCGTCCGGCGCCCCCAGTCGGCCGAGGGCGATCCCATCCTCGAGGCGCTCCTGCTGCGCCTGGTCGAGGCCCGCCGTCATGTCGGTCTCGACGTAGCCCGGCGCTACGACGTTGACGGTGATGCCCCGACTACCCAGCTCCTTGGCCAATGAACGCGCAAACCCCATCAAACCCGCTTTGGATGCTGCGTAGTTTGCCTGGCCCGGGTTTCCCATCAGGCCGACCACCGAGGACACGATCACAATGCGACCGAAGCGCCGCTTCATCATGCCGCGCACGAGCTGGCGGGTGAGCAGAAACGTACCCGTGAGGTTGACCCGCAGAACGTCCTCCCACTGCTCGGGCTTCATCCGGGCGAGCACATTGTCGGCCGTCATGCCGGCGTTGTGGACGACGATGTCGGGCGCCTCGAAGGGCGCCGCGAGCGAACCGACTGCCTCCTCGATCGACTCGGCGGACCCGAGGTCCATGACCAGGGGTAGGGCCTCGCCACCGTCGGCACGCAGTTCTTCGGCCAGCCGCTCGAGGGGCTCGAGCGACCTGGCTGCCAACACCACCCGTGCACCCTGCGCCGCCAGACGACGCGCCGTGGCTTCCCCGATTCCGCGAGACGCCCCCGTGATCAGGGCAGTTCTTCCTTCGAGTCGAAACACCGCGAGTTCTCCTTCGTTGGCGATTCGGCGAACCGTCTAAGACTGGGCCGGCAGGGACTGGGGATCGGTGATCGAAGTAGGACGCACTCCTTTGAGGATCCTCTTGACCATGCCGCTCAGTACCTTACCGGGCCCAACCTCGACCCAGGCCTCGGCCCCGAGCTCTTCGGCACAACGAATCGAGTCGACCCAACGCACGGCACCGTCGATCTGACGCACCAGGGCGTCGCGGGCCGCGTCACCGGTGGTGACCGCCCGCGCGTCGACATTGGTGATCACCGGTACCTCGGGGTCGCGAAAGGTCGTCTCCGCCAGGAGCGGCGCCATGACCTCGCGCGCCGGTGCCATCAACGAGCAATGAAACGGTGCCGAAACCGGCAGTTCGATGGCCCGTTTGGCGCCTGCCGCCAAGGCTCTCTCTGAGGCCCGCGCGACCGCCGCTGTCTCGCCGGCGATCACGATCTGGCCGGGGGCATTGTCGTTGGCGATCTCACAGACCTCGTCACCGGCTGACTCGGCAACCACCAGCTCGAGTTCGCCGCGCTCGAGCCCAATGATCGCAGCCATCGCACCGACGCCAACCGGCACCGCGGCCTGCATCGCCTCGCCGCGTCGACGCACCATCCGCAACGCGTCACCGAGTTCGAGAACCGAGGCTGCCACCAGCGCCGAATACTCACCCAGGCTGTGTCCCGCCACCAGGTCGGGGACGACGCCACGTTCGGCCACCACCCGCTGGATGGCCACCGAAGTCGCGAGGATCGCCGGCTGGGCGTTCGCGGTCAGCTGAAGTTCTTCTTCGGGACCCTCGAAGCACAGCTGCGAAAGCGCAAAGCCGAGGGCATCGTCAGCCTCCTCGAAGACCGCGCGGGCGGTCGGGTACTCGAGCGCAAACGCATGTCCCATGCCCACCGCCTGCGAGCCCTGGCCGGGAAACAAGAAAGCCGTCTTCATGATGCCCTCCGCACTGAGAGATCCTCTCGCAGATCGCGTCAACCGACCTCGGAAGCCGGAGGCTGATCCAGGCGCTCTCCATCAGCCGACTCCAGCCGATGGAGCCGTTCGAGTTGGTCGCTGATCTTGCGCGCCGTGTCGTGCTCACAGAACTCGACCGCCCGTCGGATCGCATTCTTGATCGCATTCGCGTTCGAGCGCCCGTGAGCGATGAAGCAGCCGCCCTCGAGCCCGAGCAGTGGCGCACCGCCGTACTCGCTGTAGTCGAGCCGTTTCCGAAACGCCTTGACCGCCGGCATCGCGAGCAGCATGCCGACCTTGGCGACCGGGTAACGATCGAGCTCCTCTTTCAACATACCGGTCATCAACTCGGCCATCGTCTCGGCACTCTTGAGCAGAACGTTGCCAACGAAACCGTCGCACACCATGACGTCGCAGGTTCCGCGGAAGATGTCACCGCCCTCGGCGTTACCGATGAAGTTGAGCCCCGATGCCTCGATCAGCTCGAAGGTCTCGCGCGTTGAGTCGTTGCCCTTGCCTTCTTCCTCGCCGATCGAGAGCAGACCGAGGCGTGGCTCTTCGATACCGAACACCTCATGAGCGTAGAAGTGACCCATGACGGCAAACTGCCGCAATTGCTCCGGTTTGGCGTCGACGTTGGCACCGACGTCGACAACCAGGGTTCGCCCGGTGACGTTGGGGAGCACCGCGCCAAGTGCCGGCCGATCGACACCCGGGCTGGTGCCGATCACCATCTTGGCCGCGATCATCACGGCGCCGGTGTTGCCGGCGCTCACGAACGCGCCGGCGCGACCTTCCCGAACCATCTGCGTGCCAATGCGGATCGACGAGCGGCGCTTCTTGCGAATTGGCGTGATCGCCGGCTCGTGCATTCCGACCACCTCGTCGGCGTGCTCGATCGCAAGACGCGCGCGCACATCGGCCGGCACCTGATCGCGATCGAGAACCGCCTCGATGCGTTCACGCTGACCGACCAGGAGAACCTCGGTGCCATCGTCGCGCACGGCCTCCACAGCACCACGAACCGGGTCTTCCGGTGCGGAGTCGCCGCCCATCGCGTCGAGCGCGATCAACAAGGCTAGGCAGCCTCGTCAGAAAACAGTGGGATCGGCCTTCGACGAACGAAGATCGTGCCGCTCACGAGCAAACGGCTCAGAAACCGTCTTCGACCTGAACGACTTCACGACCCTTGAAGTGGCCGCACTGGCGGCAGGCGCGATGGGGCAGCTTGACCTCACCACAGTTGGTGCACACCGAACTGGCTGGCTGGTCGATGGCGTCGTGGGCGCGCCGACGGTTGCGGCGGGCCTTGGAGTGGCGTCTCTTGGGATTTGGCATCTCTTCTTTATCTCCTGAAGTTCTCGTTCGGCGCACCGAAACCGAGAGCCGTTCTGGATGGGGTCAAGTCCTATTCTGACTGGTATCGGCCCGGACTGCGAGCTTTCTCTCTTTTAGTGTCTTCGCGGGATGCTCTCGATCAGGCCTCGGTCAGGCCTCGGGCAGCTGATCGCGCAGACCCGCAAGTGCCGACCAACGAGGGTCAGACTCTTCCTCGCAGTCACAGCCTTCTCGCCGCGGTGTTCCACACGACGGGCAAAGCCCCTGACAGTCGTCACGACAGAGGGGTTTCATGGGGACATTGAGCATCATCTGCTGGTGCACCAGGGGATCCGTATCGATCGAGTCGCCCTCGAGTGCCACCACGTCGAGATCGTCGGCCTGAAGCTCGAGATCCTCGGGCAGGTCTGTTTCAGCTGTCTGCTCGACCGCGACCATGGTCACGCGATCCTCGACCGCAACGACGAAAGCCGCCAAGCAGCGGTCGCAGTGGAGCGTCTGTTCGTACTGGATGCCGCCATCGACCAGGAACCCAGGGCGCACGAAAGAAACCTGGCCGTCGCAGGCAACCGGACCGATGGCGGAGACGGCCGGATTGCCGAGAACCGCGGGCTCGACGGCCAGCGTTTCTCGCCACGCCATCACGTCGTTGCGTATGTCTTCGAGGTGAAATCGCATGAATGATCTCTCGCGCCGGGCCTCAGAAAACCTGAGCCCTTCAAAGGGCGCACGGTGAGCTTCTGGGCACGGAGGCGTTTGGCGGCCCCTGTCGGTCTCGGAGGCGCTCGGCTGGGACAGGAGCCGTCGACTGTGCCTCGCTGCCGGGTGGGCATCGCCATGACAAGCGTCCGCTGGCATCTCCTCAGGAAGCATGCCGCGACCTTCGAGCGCCAGCGCCAGTCGGCCACGCCTTCAGACTCGCCAGGAAGCGCGAATCCTAGGCGATCGCGCCCCTCCGGTCAACGCATCGATCACCCTCCACGAAGTGGCCTGCACCGCCTCGAGGCTCAATCGCCGGCAGTCGCCAGGAGGGCCTCGGCGGCCCCCATCTCGAGGCGCAGTTGACCGTCCGCCGAGACTTCGAGGTAGGCGATTTCCTGGTCGCTCCAGGGGCGCAGCACGGTTTCCCAGTCGCGCCAACGACGGCGCTCCCGCCGCGAGACCAGCGGCACCGCCGACAGGCCGTCGGCAATCGTCGCCGCCATTTCGGCCATCAGGTCGGGCCGCAGCCAGACCATGAGACCCACTTCGGGATTCCCTGCCAGCGCCTTCTCGAGCGCCAGCTCGATCTCCGGTAACAGCTGACGGGCCCGCGCGCGCGAGGCACGATCGAGTGCTACCAGCCGCCAGGAACCGACGCTCTCTTCGTCCAGATCGACACCGAGGGTGCGCGCCAGGCTCTCGGCGGGAAGCTCGAACCGGCGCTGGCTTCCCGCGGTGAGTGTCGCGGCGCTCGGAAGGCTCATGCGACCGGCCAGCACCTCGGTTTCGACGACCAGGAGCGCTCGCGCATCCGTAGTCGATGTCCCGCTGGCCTCGAGTGCCAGCAGGTAGTTGCCCTGCTCGAGGATGGTGCGCGCCTCTTTGGTTGCCGCACTGGCGGCTGATTCGCCGAGCGCTCCCCGGGGGAGAAGCTCAAAGGCCGCGAAACCGTGGACGCCGGCGGTGCGTAGGAGTTGATGCTCCCCGGCCGGCACCGGCCCCAGAGCACGCGCCAGGGCGAAGCGCAGGAGCGCCGGCGGTTCACCAGCTGCTCCCGACGGCGTCGGCCTCGCACGACGGCCGCCCTCCCCACCGCTGGGGCTCTCGAGAGTCCAGGTCAACCCGATCCAACGCACCTGCCCCGCTCGGCCATCGACTTCGACGTCGCCACCACGCAGCCAGGGATTGCCCGCCAGCCAACCCGCCACGCGACCGACGACTGCCATCGACGGATAGATGCGTGCAACGACCTCCAGGCGACTCTCAGCCTCCGCCGCGTCCGACCAGGCGATGGCGAGCTCGCGCGCCGGCGGAACGCGGAAGGGGCCGAACCCGGGGAGCGACGGCGCCTCGGCATCGCCTTCACCGCCGAGACGCCACAGTGCGGCGACGAAGTCGTCGCCACCGGTGACCCGGGAGAGCCGCCCCAGGTTCTGATGCGGGTACGGAATCCACACCCGGTAGTCGAACGAATCGTCGTCCAGGACGGCTCGAACCAGCGGGGCCCGAGGAGTGGCCGAGCGCTCGCGTGGGCCGTACCAGTACGCCAGGTGAGCCAGACCGGCGAGGAGCAGCACGAGCACCACCAGGGCGGCCCGCCAACTCAGCCGGGAGCGTGACCCGTCGGTGACCGCCCGCGGCGATGAGTCCGCTCGCGACAGCTTTGCCTTGACCCGCTTCATCGAGGTCGCAGTCTACGCGCGACGGCCGGTACCGAGAGATCGCCAGTCCCGGTATCGTTAGCGTCCTCATGAGTCACGCCATCGCCATCGACGCCCGCAAGCTACGGGACTTCGGAATCGGCACCTACATCCGTCACCTGCTGGTCGCCCTCGGCGAGATCGACGGTGAGAATCGCTACATCGTGATCACGGCGCGCGAGGAAGATCGCATTCGTTCGCTGCCTGAGAACTTCGACTTCCTGGTCGACCGCTCGCCGGGGTATTCGATTCGCGAGCTCGTGACCCTCTCCTGGCGACTCTTGCGAACCCGTGTCGATCTCTTCCACGCCACCCACTACGTGCTGCCAGCCCTGGTGCCGTGCAAATCGGTGGTGACGATTCACGACATCATTCACCTGCTCTACCCCGACTTCCTGCCCAACCGTCTCGCCTTCTACTACGCCCATCGCATGCTGCGTCGAGCCCTCGAGCGAAGCGATCGGGCGATCGTGGTCTCCCAGAACACCAAGATCGATCTGCTCGAGTACTTCGACATCGACGGCAACAAGGTCGAGGTGGTCTACAACGGCGTTTCCGAGCGCTTTCGGGTTCCGACCGAGGATCGGGAGCTCGACGAACGACTCAAGCTGCTCGACCTGAAGCGTCCGTATCTGTTGTTCGTCGGCAACCCGTCGAAACCACACAAGAACCTCGACAGCGTCGTGCGCGCCTACGCCGAAGCCCGCGAAATTGCCGACTTCGATGCGCCGCTGGTGTGCGTGGGCGCCCGCGAGGGCTCCGACTTCAAGATCCAGCAACGGGCGCAGCAACTCGGCATCGGCGACCAGGTCCGCCTCGTCGGCCACGTCGCAGCCGAGGTGTTGCCGGCGATCTACCAGGGCGCGAGTCTCTTCCTCTACCCCACCCTGTACGAGGGCTTCGGGTTGCCGGTGGTCGAGGCCATGGCGTCAGGCGTGCCGGTGATCACCTCGAACACTTCGGCCCTCAAGGAGATCTCGGAGGGCTACGCCCATCTCGTCTCCCCCCTCGACGTCTCCGAGATCGCGCGTGCCATCGCCCACTGCATGACCGACTCGGAGCATCGTTCGTCGTTGGCCCGACTCGGCTTGCGGCGTGCGCGGGACTTCTCCTGGGAGCGCACCGCCCGCCGCACTCTCGACGTCTACATGGCAGCGCTCGGAGAACCACCGGCGACGGACCCGAGCGTCTACGAGAACACCGGTGAGATGCAACTCTTCGACGGCGTTGACAGCGGCGACCGAACGTCTTGAAGTCGAGCCAGAAGCGACACCGACCTGGAACCTGAGGTGAAAAGCGACAACCACGCGGCGCAGAAGCCGGCGCTGGTCCACGACTGGTTGACCGGTATGCGGGGTGGCGAAAAGGTGCTGCTCGAATTGGCGCGTATGTACCCGGAAGCGCCGATCTACAGCCTCTTCCATTTGCCCGGCTCGCTGTCGGAGGAGCTCGAGAGCCGGGAGATCGAAACCACCTGGCTCAACCATCTGCCGGCACTCGGTCGCTACTACCGCTACGCCCTGCCGCTTTTTCCGCGTGCCATCGAGAGCCTCGATCTCAGCGAACACGATCTCGTCATCAGCACCAGTCATTGTGTGGCCAAGGCTGTACCGACCTCGCCCGGGGCGGTGCACGTCAGCTACTGCCACACCCCGGTGCGCTACGCCTGGGATCAGGAAGCTGCCTACTTCGGCACCAGCCACACACCCTGGGCGCGCGCCCGCGCCGCCTTCTTCGAGCGCCTGCGCCTGTGGGACACAGCGACCAGCGTGCGCGCCGATCGATTTGTCGCCAACTCGTCGTTCGTGGCCGAACGCATCCGGCGCTACTGGGGTCGAGACGCCAGGGTCGTCGCCCCACCGGTCGACACCGAGTTCTTCACCCCGGGTCCGGACGATGAGCCGCCCCGCCGCGACTACTGCCTGAGCGTCGCCGCTCTGGCTCCCTACAAGTTGGTCGGTGACGGGATTGAAGCCTGTGCCCGACTGGGAATGCGCATCCTGGTGGTTGGCGATGGACCCGAACGGCAAAAGCTCGAGGGGCGCGCCGGCTCGCATGTCGAATGGCTGGGACGGGTCGACGACGAAACCCTGCGCACGCTCTACCGGGGCGCTCTCTGTCTGTTGCAGCCCGGTGTCGAAGACTTCGGCATCTCGTCGGTCGAGGCGCTGGCCTGCGGTACGCCGGTGGTCGCCCGCGGCGCCGGCGGCATCCTGGACATCGTCGAGGACCGCGAGCACGGCGTCCTGTTCGACGGCGACGCTAGCGATGGCCCGGCGGCCACCGCCGCCGCGATCGAGACCTGTCGCAGGCTGCAGTTCAACTCGTTGGATCTCTGCCGGCGGGCAGAGCGCTTCTCGCAGCAGAACTTCCGCCGCTCGATGGCCCAGTGCATCGAAGAGGCGACGACCGCGGTTCGCCGCCAGCAGGGCTAGCGGGCCGCCATTTCCTCCAGAAATTTGATTCAACCGGTGGACAGACGGCCCCGATCGGCACAGAATATGGGGAACCGACATCCGCCAGGCGGGTGAGTCACCGGCAGGGAGGCACCCCTGGGCACCACTTGGGGGCCGTGCCGGTGTAGGTTGCAGAAGGTCTACTTCGAACTCGAATCCAAGGGACACCGCCTCTAGAGGGCGTACCTTTCTTTTCTTCGGGGACCGGCTCAGGGAGCGCGGCCGGCAGGGGATGGAGGAGATTGGCTTGATCGATCAGCGACACCGGCGCACGGCCGTGCTCTACCTGGCGAACGACCTCGCCATGGTGGTCGCCGCCTTCCTCGCCGCCTGGTATCTGCGCTTCGAGTTGCAGTACGTGCCCATCGAAGGAGACGTGCCAGCGTTTTCTCCCTACACCCGTCTGTTGCCCGTGATGCTCCTGGTCTGGCCGACGGTCTTCTACTTTCACGGTCTCTACCAACCGCGCCGACTGCTCAGTCGAGTCGACGAGACGGTCGCTCTCACCATCGCGGTCCTCCTCGGCACAACCTTCCTGGTCGCAGGCACCGCGCTCTATCGACCAGAAGTCGCAGGGACGCCGTTTACCTTCAGTCGCGTCTTCCTGGGGACCTTCTTCGCCACCAACCTGGTGATGACTGCGACCGGGCGCTTCATGTTGCGCTCCCTCTTGCGCTGGGTGCGCGTCCGCGGTCACAACATCCAGCGCATCCTGGTCGTCGGTGCCGGCAAGCTCGGCAAAGAGATCACCCAGAAACTCCTCGGCCATCGAGAGCTGGGCCTCGAAGTGGTCGGGTTTCTCGACGATGATCTGGGCAAGGCCAAGGGTGAGTACTTCGGAGTGCCGGTGATCGGAACGCTCGACGACGTCTCGGGCGTGATCGAACGGCAGAGAATCGACCAGGTGATGATCGCGCTCCCCCTCGATGCCTGGAAGAAGACCCAGCGGGTCCTCGAACAGGCTGGCAACGAGTGTGTCGACGTCAAGGTCGTGCCGGACGTGTTTCAGTACGCCACCCTGCGCGCCTCGCTCGAAGAACTCGACGGCACCCCGGTCATCAACCTCTCCCAGGTTCCGCTGCAGGGCTTTCGCGGCCTGGCCAAGCGCGGCATCGACGTCGCGCTGTCGGGCGTTCTGATGCTTCTCCTTCTGCCCCTCCTGCCCTTCGTAGCGGCGCTGATCTGGCTCGAAGATCACGGCCCCGTGTTCTACCGCCAGGAACGCATGGGCCTCGACGGTAGGCCTTTCATGATGCTCAAGCTGCGCTCGATGCGGGTCAACGCCGAGTCGACCACCGGGCCGGTATGGGCAGTTCGCGACGATCCGCGCCGCACACGATTCGGCGCCTTCCTACGTCGCACCTCGCTCGATGAGCTCCCGCAGCTCTGGAACGTCTTCCTGGGCGAGATGTCGCTCGTCGGGCCACGCCCCGAGCGCCCGACGTTCGTCTCCGAGTTCCGCCAGGAGATTCCGAATTACATGGTCCGCCATCGCGTCAAAGCCGGCATCACCGGCTGGGCGCAGGTGCATGGCTGGCGTGGCAACACGTCGATCAAGAAGCGCCTGCAGTACGACCTCTACTACATCCAGAACTGGACCCTGGGGCTCGACCTGAAGATCATGTGGATGACTCTGCGCCACGCGATGCAGCATCGCAACGCGTACTAGTTTTGTGCGTGGTTTTGCGGCTTTTGGGTCGCGGGTGGAGGGTGCTCGCGCGATGCTGAGCGGGGATCGATCTCGACAAGCGTCGCGTCGTTACCACGCACAAAACTAGTGTCACCCCGCCAAGCGCAGCAAGCTGCGCGGCTCGGCTCGGAGCTTTGCTCCGAGCGCCGATGACGGAGCGACAGCTGAAAAATCGCAACGCGGACTAGTTCTGTGCGTGGTTTTGCGGCTTTTGGGTCGCGGGTGGAGGGTGCTCGCGCGATGCTGAGCGGGGATCGATCTCGACAAGCGTCGCGTCGTTACCACCCACAAAACTAGTGTCACCCCGCCAAGCGCAGCAAGCTGCGCGGCTCGGCTCGGAGCTTTGCTCCGAGCACCGATGCGGAGCGACAGGTGGAAAGATCGCAACGCGGACTAGTTCTGTGCGTGGTTTTGCGGCTTTTGGGTCGCGGGTGGAGGGTGCTCGCGCGATGCTGAGCGGGGATCGATCTCGACAAGCGTCGCGTCGTTACCACCCACAAAACTAGTGTCACCCCGCCAAGCGCAGCAAGCTGCGCGGCTCGGCTCGGAACTTCGTTCCGAGCACCCATTGTGGGGCGACAGGCGAATATCGGAGCGCGGAGGACCTCTTGCCTGTTCTTTCTCAACCCACCTGCTAACCCAGTTCGCTCTTGGGTGACTGCTCCTTCTGTCACCCCGCCTGATGCAGCAAGCTGCGCGGCGCTTGATGTAGCCTCTTGGTACTCCCGATGAGAAGCCGAGATCTATGCTTGTGACTGCGTTCTTGCTTGCTGCGGCGCTGACGACACCGCTCCGTGCCGACGGTGATGTTCGGCTTTCCAAGGGCACTGAGTACCTTGAAGCGGGAGGGCTTGGCTTGGCTGACGATGTTTCGCTGGGGCGTGGTGCCGCGGTGGTGCTCTGGGATCAGACCGCGGCGCCGTCCGGCAATGGTGTTCCTGTGCAGAACGTCGAAGCTGCCCTGGATTCTTTCGACAGCATGGCGGCGGATGACTTCGAGGTGCCGGACGGTGACGGTTGGGCGATCTCGGGAGTCAACTTCACCCTTTCCTTCAGTGGCGCTGGGCCGGTCGATACGGTCGACCTCGCGATTCTGGCCGACGACGCCGGCGCGCCGGGCGCGGCCCTGTGGAGTTACAGCGGTCTTGGCGGCACGCTGAATGGGGCTGACCTCAACGTCGCGCTGCCCACGCCGGCGATTCTCGGGCCGGGAATCTACTGGCTGCAGGGTGTGATCAACATGGAGTTCGATTGCTGCGGCCAGGTGTTCTGGAGCAACAGCATCGACCAGACTCTCAGCCCCAGCCACTGGTCGAACCCCGGCGACGGTTTCGCGACCACCTGCACCACGTACATGCCGGTGCCAGTGTGCGGGGTCGGCGGGGGGTTCCCTGACTTCTTGTTTCAGATTCTCGGTGTCGCAGCGAACGCTGACCTCACGCTGACGAAGACCAGTGATGCCGAGGCGGTCACCGCGCATGACCGTCTCATCTACACCTTGACTGCCGGCAACCTGGGGCCGAACCAGGCCGACAATGTCGTGGTCACAGAGTCTCTTCCGGCGGGTCTCGACTTCGTCTCCACCAGCGGTTGCCTGGAAGATCCAGTGGGTGTCCCCACCTGCACCCTCGGAACCCTGGCCGCTGGAACAAGCGCCCAGTACACGGTGACTGTGAGGGTCGACGAGTCCGCTTCGGGCCTCTTGACCAACAGCGCCGAGGTCACTGCCGACGCCTTCGATAGCGACCCAACCACGGGCGGAGCCTCGATTGCCGTGCGGGTCGGCGCCCCGGTACCGCTACTGCACCCGGTGGGGCTTGCCACCTTCGCTGCCTTGATCCTGCTTGCAGCTCGGGGGCGACTGCGGGGCTAGACGAACACGCCCCTCGAACCGGACCTGGAGCACTCCGCTCGCCGTAGCAGCCGCGGCAGCAGGCGAAGAGGAGTGCGGAACTCGCCAGCCCGCAAAGCCGCTTACTCGCGCCCTATACTCTCGCCCAGTTTCCCCGCCACGCTCTCGGAATTCGGTTCTCGTGCGTAGATCACAGAAAAGACTTCTCCTCGCGCTCGCCATCCTGCCGCTCCTGTTGCTGCTCGCGGCGCTCGTCTACCAGATCGGCATGACCAGCCTCGAAGGTGACCCGCGCGGCTTTTGGGACAGCCTTGCGTGGGCGGCCGAAACCCTTTCGACGACCGGTTACGGTGAGGATGGGCGGTGGGCGCATCCGGTCATGGTGGTCTTCGTGATCGTGTTGCAGTTCGTCGGCGTCTTCCTGGTGTTTCTAGTCTTCCCGATCTACCTCATCCCGGTTCTCGAGGAACGCTTCGAAGCGCGCCTCCCCACCGAAGTCAAGCCGATGCATAACCACGTGGTCATCTTCCGGTCTGGCCCGGCGGTCGAGCTACTGGTCGAACAACTCACCCACGCCGGGATCGAGACCTTGTTCCTCGAAGAAGACGAGGCCGTCGCACGGCGGCTCGTCGACCAGGGGCACAAGGTCCTCGTCGGCAGCATCGACGACGGCGTTCTGGAACGTGCCCACCTCGAGAAGGCGCGTTGTTTGATCGCCAACAGCTCAGACGACGAAGATGCGGCCGCGACACTCACCGCCCGCCAGCTCGGCTTCGAAGGTGACCTCTTGGCTTTGGTCGAGGAGCCCTTCCATCGTCAGCCCATGATGCTCGCGGGCGCGACCGCGACGTTCACCCCTCGCCATGTGCTCGGTGCAGTCCTGGCCGCACGCGCCAGTCGCCGCGTCAGCCCAGCCGTCGCTGGCGTCCAGTCGCTCGGCAAACGACTGCGGGTCGGTGAGGTTCACATTCGGCGATCGAGCGAGCTGGTCGGCCAGACACTAGAAGCGTCACACCTCGGTCAAACGACCGGAGCTACCGTGATCGGGCAATGGGTCGGCGGACGCCTCGAAGCTCCCGTCGGTCCCGATGCCGTCATCCAGCGGGTGCCAACCTGATCGTCGTAGGCAGCGACGCAGCCATCGCTCGCCTGGGGGAACTCGGTCGTGGGACCTTCATGCTCAGTCGCCAGGGTCGATTTGTCATCGCCGGTTGCGGTGAGGTCGGGGCGAAGGTCCTGCAGCTGCTCCGAGACGTCGACGAAGACACCACCGTAATCGATCGGGATCCCACGAACGCGCCCGATGTCGTCGGAGACGTACTCGACCCGCGAGTGCTCGAGAGCGCCGACGTCGACAGCGCCCAGGCGGTCATTCTGGCGCTCGACACCGACGCCGCAACGTTGTTCGCCACCGTCATCCTGAAGGGTGTGGCCCCAGACGTTCCGATCTTTGCTCGCGTCAACCGAGCCGAGAACGTCGAGCGCATCCACGCCGCTGGCGCAGAGTTCGCCCGCTCTCTCAGCCAAGTCTCGGGTCAGATGCTCGTCCGCCGCTTGCTGGGCGAGGCCTCGATCGCGCTCGATCCACAGCTCAAGGTGCTGCAAATGGAAGCGACCCTGATGGCCGGCAGCCATCCAGCCAGGATCGGCATCCGCGAACGCAGCGGGTGCTCGATCGTCGCCATCGAACGCGGCAGCGACCTGCTCACCGAGTTCGACGACGACCTCGAGATCCAGGCCAGCGACAAGGTCTACATATGCGGCTCGAGCGAAGCCACTGAACTCTGCCGGGAACTCTTCGCCCCGGAGTAGCGAGAGCAGGCCCTGACTCACTCAGAGCAGGGGGAGCGCAACGCAGAAGGCCTACGCCGTGGAGCGCCCGCGCCGCAAATAGGTCTTCAGCGGCGCCACACCAAACCACGGCACGCCGGCCGCAAGCTCGCAAACAACCGGTGTCACTCGACACATCGAAGCCAAGAATCCGCGGCGCGCGCACGCCCATCGAAGTCAGAGGACGCAAGTGCAGGGGAAGCGCCAACGCAGAAGGCTCACGCAGCGGACCGCTTGCGCCGCTAATGTGACTCTAGCGGCGCCGGTGGTAACGACCGCCCGCCATCACGAGCTCGCGCGACCAACGCACCACCTCTCCAGCCCGCAGCTCGCGGGCCGCAAGCTCGCAAACACCGGTGTCACTCGTCACATCGAAGCCAAGAATCCGCGGCGCGCGCACGCCCATTGAAGGAAAGGAGCGCAGGTGCAGGGCGGCCGCCAACGCAGAAGGCGCACGCAGCGGACCGCTTGCGCCGCTAGTGTGACTCTAGCGGCGCCGGTGGTAACGACCGCCCGCCATCACGAGCTCGCTACTCCAACGGCACTGCCCACCAAACCACGGCACGCGAGCCGCAAGCTCGCAAACACCGGTGTCACTCGACACATCGAAGCCAAGAATCCGCGGCGCGCGCACGCCCATTGAAGGAAAGGAGCGCAGGTGCAGGGCGGCCGCCAACGCAGAAGGCGCACGCAGCGGACCGCTTGCGCCGCTAGTGTGACTCTAGCGGCGCCGGTGGTAACGACCGCCCGCCATCACGAGCTCGCTACTCCAAGGGCACTGCCCACCAAACCACGGCACGCGAGCCGCAAGCTCGCAAACACCGGTGTCACTCGACACATCGAAGCCAAGAATCCGCGGCGCGCGCACGCCCATTGAAGGAAAGGAGCGCAGGTGCAGGGCGGCCGCCAACGCAGAAGGCTCACGCAGCGGACCGCTTGCGCCGCTAGTGTGACTCTAGCGGCGCCGGTGGTAACGACCGCCCGCCATCACGAGCTCGCTACTCCAACGGCACTGCCCACCAAACCACGGCACGCGAGCCGCAAGCTCGCAAACACCGGTGTCACTCGACACATCGAAGCCAAGAATCCGCGGCGCGCGCACGCCCATTGAAGGAAAGGAGCGCAGGTGCAGGGCGGCCGCCAACGCAGAAGGCTCACGCAGCGGACCGCTTGCGCCGCTAATGTGACTCTAGCGGCGCCGGTGGTAACGACCGCCCGCCATCACGAGCTCGCTACTCCAACGGCACTGCCCACCAAACCACGGCACGCGAGCCGCAAGCTCGCAAACCACCGGCGACGCTAGAACTTAACGCCTGCTACGTCGTCGGCGGTGGTCGGCACGGCGGCTGCTGAACGCTGCCAGGGCTGCAGCTGCACCATCGCGGCGATGGTCGAGCGCGATGTCACCTCGCCGTCGACTGCAGTGAGGCGACTCGACGTCGTGGTGAGGGCGTGGTTGATCGTGTGGAAGGTCGCGTCGCCAGAGTTGACCTGGCAAAGATCACAGGGCATGTCCTGGATCGGGACGGCCCGCGTCGCCTGAATCTCGTGGACGTACTTCTCTTGACTGTCGAAGGCCGGCCCGTTCTGTTCCGAGATCCGCACGGTGACCGAATCTGTCTTATGGTCGTGCAGGATCTGAGCGGTGGCGACAGCCAGCCCTGACTCGTTGGCGTAGAAGGTCTTCTCAACCACCCGCTGGCTTGCAGAGAGGTCTCCCTCGAGCGAGGTGATCAGAGTCAGACTCAGCCCAACGGCGGTGAGCACGAACATCACCATCAGCGTGATGACATAGGCGCTACCGGCTTCGGGATGGTTCTGCGGAGTCGGTCCGGAGCATGACGGATGGTTCTGGTTGAGCACTGGAGATTTCCTCAATAAACCTGAAAAAATAGTATGAGACACGAGGCAACGCCGTCGATAAATAGTATTATACACATTACACCAGAACAACGCACGGCTGATGTCGAGAGATGGCCCCGATAGCGTGAGTACGGCGTAAATTCTCTCGCTCGTCGCCTAGCGAGAGGTCAACTCCGCCATCGCGGCAGCAGCCTTTTGGGCGCTCTTGCTCCAGGTGTAGCTTCGCGCCCTTTCCAGCCCACGCCGACTGAGGTCGGCGCAGGCGGCCGCGTCCCCCCACAGGCTGGCGATCGCGTTGCCGAGACCGCCCGGTTCTTCCAGCGACACCATGCGCCCGGCGTCGCCCAGGACCTCGGGGAACGGCTCACGGTCACTGGTGATGACCGGCGTGCCATGCCACATCGCTTCGACGACCGGCAAGCCGAAGCCCTCATAGAGAGAAGGCAGCACGAACATCCGAGCCCCCCGATAGAGCGCAGCCAGATCGTCGTTCGAGACGTAGCCGAGCCGGTGCACCCGCCCCGACAGCGGCTCGCTCTCCTGCAACGCGCTGATCTCACCGCTTCCCCACCCCAGAGGACCCGCCAGGACGACCGAGCCATCGAACCGATCGGCCAGGATCAACTCGCGAACCGCACGCAGAAGACCCGCCAGGTTCTTGCGCGGCTCCACAGTCCCTACAAAGAGCAGGTAGCCACGCCCGAGGGTGCGCTGGATGGCCTCGGAGCGCATGCCTCGAGCTCTGAGAAGGTCACCCACTCTCTTCTCCGCTTCGCCTGCCGCGGGGGTGGTCCGTCGCTCATCGACTCCACCGGGCACCAGACGAACCCGCGCTGGATCGAGCCCGAGCTCGTTCACCGCAGCACGACCGGTGGCTTCCGTAAGCACGAAGACTCGATCCGCACCGCGCACCGAAGGCCCTACAACCCGCGCCAACGCCAATCGATTGCGACGCGACATCGTCTCGGGATAGCGCTTGAAGACCAGGTCGTGCAGGCTGACGATAGTCGGCAGCTCACCGAGGAGCGGCAACGGTAGGACCTGCAAAGGGCCCCAGAAGAGGTCGAGGTCTCGCCGGCGGACCTCCCGCGCCAGCCCCGACTGCAACCACATCGTCCCCCAGCGGGCCGTCAAGCCAGAGAGGCCGCGCCGCTCTGCGACCACCTCGCGCACATTCGCGGGCAGGGCATCCGGCAGGAGAGGCCTGGTCGTGAAGGCGTCGAAGCGCCACGAGGGCTCGAGCATCGTGAGCTCTTCGAGCAAGCTGCGCAGGTACACTCCGGTCCCGGTGAGAGGTGGCACTAGAGCACGAGCATCAATTCCGATTCGCACGGGCGCTGACCCTATCAATGGGGGTTCAGAGACCGCAGTGGAGCGTCGCAGTCGGCGTCTTTTGACGAGCGCGACGATCTGGCTTTTCGTCTGCTGCTCCCTCGCCACAGGCTGCGAGCCGCCAGGGGGTCCGGCTCCCGGACCCCTGCTCTACGACCTCGGCTACAGCCTGCCCGTTGCCAGGGGCACCACCGAAGTGCGCGTGCTGCGCCCGGGCGACGAAGCTTCCCGCGCCTTTCTCGGCGAGGGCTTCTCGTGGCGTGAGCGCGACGGCTCCGGGCGCAGCTTCGCGTGGAGTGACGGCCAACAGTCGACGGTCTACTTCAGGCTCTACGAGCCGCGACCCTTGCTTCTCAAACTCGGCGGAACCGCACATCCTTCGTTGGTTCGAGAAGGCCAGCCCCTCGAGATTCGGGTCATTGCGACCCCTGTGGCGACCGCTGACCCCACGACCGCGGCCCGGCAAAACGAAGGATCCGCCGTTGCCCGTTCGGCCTCCACCGCGGTGGGAACAGTTCACTTCCCCGGTGAGGCTACCCGCGACCCAACGATCGAGATCCCACGACACGTCCAGGGAAACGGGGAAGGTCTCGCAATCACGCTCGTCTACGGTGGGGAGGGCGAGAGCCGGCTGGCCCCGGAACGTGCGGCGGATGGCACCGGTCGCCAACTGGCGGTCGCCTGGCATGAAATCCGTCTCGGCGACGCGCAGCCTGAAGCGGGTGAACCAGGACCGGTGAGCTTCGAACCGCTGCCGGGTCGAGATGGATCCCTGCTGCTCCCGACCGCCACTCGCATCAGCTGGCAGGTCGACCTCCCACCTGATGCCCGTCTCGCTTTCCACGGCGTCGAGTTCCATGGCGACGCCCACCGGCTACGGATCGAGGTCCGCGCCGGTGCGGAGAGCGTCGCGGTCCGCGAGCTCAGCGCGTCGGCGCCTGCCTCCGAGTTGTCGCTTCTCGTGATACCCATCGAGCGCGAAGAGTGGACGAGGGTCGAACTGGCCCTCACCGCACTGCCAGAGCGCGACTGGCCGGGCCTCGACGGCCGGATCACGATCGAGCGCGCCCTCGTCCGCGAACCGGCGAGCGCTCCGGGCTCCGAGGGCTAGTGCTGGAAGTGAGACCAAAGGGCGCAACGCTCAGGCCGAGCGCCGCGCTCCATCCTGCTCGCTAGAAGGGGCGATCGCCTTGTCGCTGCCGGCTTTCATCACCCGGCTCGCTTCGCGCAGGGCGCGCGCCACTTCGCGGCGCTCCGCCGGTGAGAGCTCTTGCTGGCCGAAACTCTCGCGCAAGTACAACCCCAACAGGCGATCGGCTGACGCCTTGGATTCCGGGAATCGCAGCACCACCCGTTCGCGCACATCGACCGGTGCCACCGCCGCATCGATCTCGACGCCACGCTTCTCGGCGCGCAGCCGAAAGCGCCCGAACGCGCGCGTTGCCGAGAACCTCGGACGCGACAACCAGGCGCCGGTCAGGAGGCCTGAGGCGGCGAGAAGTGCCCACCAGATCATTGCCTCCGGGGGCGACTGACGTTCGAGCTCATCAGCGGTTGCGGGCAGCGAAACCGGTTCAATGAGGCCGAGCATCAGCTCTCGCACCGAGGCGAAAAAGCTTCGCTGATCGCGCGCACTGAACGAAATGATGTAGCGGTCCCAGCGAAACTGCACCCAGTCCCATGCCTGCCGCAACACGAGGTGGAGCGACGGCGGTGCCGCGATCGGTCGGCCGGCGGGTGGCGTCGGGTCGAACGTCACCCAGCCTTCTTCGGGAATCCAGGCTTCGACCCAGGCGTGCGCGTTGTTTTGTCGCACCACGTAGTAGCCCTCGATGGGGTTGTACTCCGCACCCAGGTAGCCGGTGACGAACCGCGCCGGGATGCCCTCGGCCCGGAGCATAAGAACCATCGCCGAGGCAAAGAACTCACAGTGGCCACTCTTGAACGTAAACAGAAAGTCGTCGATGGGTGCATCGGCACTTCGCCGCAAGAAGTCGAGCGTGTACTCGTACTCACGAATCAGATGAGACTCGACCCGTCGGGCGCGCACCCGGCTGGTTCCTTCACCGGCGACCTCGGAGGCAAGAGCACGGATCTCGGGGCTGATCCCATCGTCGGCCATCGTCGGCTCGTCGAAGTCGAGCGGGTCGGGCGGCAGAGCGAGCGCTACCGGCAAAGACGACAGACCAACCTCGAATTCGAGGACTGTGCGCGGGGGCGTCGGGAAGAGAAAGCTACCGCCGATGGTGCGGCGCAGCGCCGGCTCCTCCATTCGCAGCTCCATCGCCTCGATGGGAAGCGGGAGGCCGCGAGCCCGGAGTGGCTGCATCCAGACTTTCATCCGTGATGACGGCCGCCCCTCCGAGAGTACATAGCGACCGGCTCGATCGCGGCCGATCGTGTCCATCACCGTCGCCGGCTGCCACGATGCTCCGACGTAGCGGTCGTAGGCGCCGCCTTTCCAGCGGAAGTCGCTCGCGGGCAGGTCGGCCTGGTCCATCTCGATGCGAATGGCAACTTCGGTACTCGTGCGCGCCTGGCCAATGACGTCGAGCGTCACCTCGTCGCTGAAGCCGAGACCGAAGCTGGCGGTGGACGAGTTGGTTCTGCCGGTCAGGTACGGACTGCCGAAGCGCGGCAGCAGAGTAAAGATCGGGACTGCAACCAATGCGGCCGCCAACGTCATGGCGGCGACGAAGCGCTTCACCGAGCGCGGCCCGAGAACCAGGCGCCCGGGTTCTTCGTGAAGGTCTTTGAGGTGGAGATAGGTAAAGCGCGTCAGGAGCAACAGGCCAAAAGACATCACCGCGACCAGGTAGACGACGATCGCCGGATGGGTACTGGTTGCGATCGAGGTCACGAACACGAAGAAGAGGCCAATCGTGGCGTGCCACTTATCGCGCTCGTTGCGTAGCGAGAAGAGTTTGGCTACCAAGGCAAAGAGAGCCAGATGCATCATCGGCCGGACCAGCGAACCAGCAAACCACACCGTCATGTCCAGCACCAGGAAGGGCAGGTAGAGGCAACCCAGGGCGTTGAGCATCCAGGGACGCAACCACCTCTCGGTGCCACTCGCCGCCCGGTAGAGGTAGACCCCGATCGCCGCGAGAAACAGCACCAGGAAAGGCCAGCCGACGACCCCCCCGGGGCGCGGCTCGTTGAGTGGAAGGGGCAACGGGGCCAGCAAGGCAAAGACGCCGAGCAGCAGTCGCTTGTGGCGAGCGAACTTCACGCCTTGCCTCCCACCGCGCGCCGCGAATCGACTTCGAAAGCTCCGCTATCACGCCTCGCCGCCTGCTCCTGGGGACCACCGAGCCGGAGAACCTTGCCCGAGCCCCGTGGCAGCTCGAGCGGTTCGGCCTGTCGCGGGCGCACCTCGACCAGCGCCAGCGCCTCGAGGAGCGCTCTGCGTTGGCGCGCGCCGCCCGCCGACGGCAGATGGTCGTCACGAGTCAGGAGCTCAATCTCGAAGCCCTGCGCGAGCGCCACGGTGCCGGCCGTTGCCGCCTCGCGCACCCGGAACTCGAAGAGCTCGAGTTCCTGACCAGCGAGAGGTCCGACGGCGTTGTCGAGCACGATCGCCAGGCGTCGACTCTGCTCGCGGGCCCGTTCCCTCAGGATGAAACGTCCGGTTCGCGCCGACTGCTTCCAGTGAATGTCGCGCGGGTCGTCGCCTCTACGCATCTCACGCAGGCCGTAGAGGTCGTGCCCGAAACCGCGCTGGCTCGAGGGCTCTTCGCCGATCTGGCCGGGCACGTCGAGGCGGCGCTCGCCCTCGGCGAGCAGGCGCGGATAGACCAGGACTTGGCCGTCGATCAAAGCGGTGCGCGAAATGCGAAACAGTCCGAACGGGAACAGAGTGCTCAACCACATTCTCTCGGGGCGCCACCGGCCGCGGGCCGGCAACGTGACCTCCTGCTCGACCCGCACGACGTCCATCGCACGGCGACGGCGACGGAGGTGTACGACCAGGGCCGGAGCAGCCGCATTCGAAAGAGCGATCTGAACCAGCCAACGAGGAAGAAACGCCGAGGAGTTGGAGACCCGCACATCGATCGACGCCGGCTCGCCCGCAAAGACCTCATCCTGGGCCGACACCTCGACCTCGAGCGCGCGGAGGTTGCGTTTCCCTGCAACGACCGACAACAGGCCGACCGCCATCATCGCCGCCATCAACATGTAGAGGGCGTTGTTGCCGGTGTTCGAACCGGCTACAACGATCACCGCACCGAACAAACCAAACCAGAGCCCGACGCGAGTCAGCTGGACGCCGGTCGGTCGCTCGGTGTTCTCGCCCTCTGGTAGAGGGTTGGTTTTCCGGTCCTCGGACACCTGAACGTGAGCCCCTCAGGCCGGCACTGGAATCTCGGCCACCAGTTCACCCATCGCGCGACGGCGCGCCTGGGAGTCGGCCCCGGGGCGAGCGAGAATCAAGCGGTGCGCGAGAACGTCGGTGACGACGTTCTGCACGTCGCCCGGGGTGGCGAAGTCACGCCCTTCGTACAGCGCCAGCGCCTGGACCGCCCGGTAGAGCCCCTGTACGGCGCGAGTTGAAACGCCCAGGGCAAAGCGTTCGCTGTCGCGGGTGCGATGGGCGATCGCGAGAATGTAGTCGGCCAGCTTCTCTGCCACCTTGACCCGCGGCACGGCGCGCTGCAACCGGACCAACCGATCCGCGTCGAGGACAGGTTCGAGACCGTACAAGCGGTCGCCCACTCCGCCGTCGAGCAGCAGGTTGCGCTCCTCGGATGCCGAGGGGTAGCCGATCTGGAGCGTCATCAGAAAACGATCCAACTGCGACTCGGGCAGCGGGTAGGTCCCGTGGTGTTCGAGCGGATTCTGGGTAGCGAGAACGATGAACGGCTCGGGAAGCCGGTGGCGCTCACCCTCGGCAGAGACCTGATTCTCGCTCATCGCCTCGAGCAACGCGGACTGAGTCTTGGGCGTTGCCCGGTTGATCTCGTCGGCGAGCACGACGTTCGCAAAGATCGGTCCCCGGGTGAATCGAAACGACTCGCTGCGCTGGTCGTAGACCGAAACGCCGAGAATGTCGGACGGCAGGAGGTCGCTGGTGAACTGAATGCGCTGGAACTGCACCCCGAGACTTGCGGCGAGTGCCCGCGCCAGGGTGGTCTTACCGACCCCCGGAACATCCTCGATCAAGACATGCCCGCGGGCCAGGAGGGAGACGATGGCGAGGCGAATCACTTCGCGCTTGCCCCGAACGATCGACGCGACGTTGTCTTCGAGGCGCTTTAGGACTTCAGTTGGTTCGTCGAGCGCAAGGACGGTTTTCGATGATGAGGGTTCCGGCAACATGTGAGGATCCTGAGGGGCTTTGAGGAAAAGAGAACGAGGAGGGGCGCGGTCAAGAGGGCCGGGCACCCTGAGGTCCATCCTTCATGAACCCGCTTGACTTCCTTCGGCGCAGGAGACAGGAACTTCCAAGAAGAGCGGTCAGCGAGCCGTCGCCCTACGGTCCCCAAAAACTAGGATATCGCATTTTTCTAACAAAAGCTCCCCCGAGAACCGCCTCCAGATCGTAGTCGGACTGGGTCTCTTCGACCCCCCTTGGCCTGACCGGTTCCCTCTCGGCGTCAGGAGGCGAGGGCCGCGTACTCGGGGTAGGCGCCCCGATCGGCCATTGGAATCGACGGCCGGACCTCGACGTGGAACCCGTCATTCTCCTGGAAGTCGACATCTTCGAGAACGATCGTCAGCTGACTCGCCGACCCCTTCTGGATGTCCGACGTATCGACGGTTCGACGCCAGTGTTGGCGCTCCTGGCCGGCGGCATCGGCCTGCGAAATATCGAGCGTCAGCTGCGGAAGGGTGTCGGCAGAGTCTGTCGACACGAGAACGCTGAGCAGTACGTCGGGGTTCGGGGGCTCGATGACCACCGCCTCCTCTTCGCTGGCCGCGTCGCCTGTGTCGGCAGTCGCCTCGTCGGTGACTTCATCGACCAGGTCGGCGGCTGCTTCACGCAGGACGAAGTTCTGGAGCTCGGCTTTGTACGCCGACCGCGCCGCCTCGAACGCCTCCTCGGGGCTCTTCTGCCGACAGGCGGAGGCAAACGCTGCGACACAGATCAAGCTGGCGGCAAGCAGCGCGCCCGTTGAGAGAGAGAAGGGGTAAGACCGTTTCATCACAGATTCTCCTGGAGGGCCAACGAGCCTCTGAACGAGGGGCTCCCGGCTTCTAGTTGGCACGAACCTCGGTTCGGCGCGGTTCGCATGTTGTCGTCTTGCTCGAGTTGCGGGCAGTCTACCTGTGCTCGTCGATAGGGGATCTTCGACCGGCCTGGCCCTCCTCCGCAGCGCGGATCGGGCGCCAAAGGCTAGTCATTTGGGGGAGTTCTAGGCTAGAATTACGAGATTCAAGGCGTCACCTTCGCCATCGGCTCCACCCTCGGCGGGTTCCACATCGCCTGGGAAACACTGCCCACACCACCATGAAATCCGACAAAGTCGCGCAACTCGACCAACTGCTCGGAACGGCCAGTGCCGCCCGAGACCACGAAAAGCAACGCCAGCGTGAGCGTCTGATCGAAGAACGTCGCCACCTGCATACTTTTCGCCAGCTCACCGACCGGGTCATTCGCCCGACGGTGCGTGAGTTCATGCAGCGCCTCGAGAGCGGCGGCCATCTGACCCGCCTGCGCAGCATGGCCGAGAACCGCATTCGCTTCGACGTCCTGCTCGAGAGCGGCAGCCGGGTCGCCGGTCTGCTCGAGATCGAGCTCGTCGAGGGGAGCCGTGGCCAGATTCGCACCAAGGCGCTACGCAACCTCGGCAGCATGTTCGAGGACACGACTCCCATCGCCGAGTTCGACGCCGACGTTCTAGGAGACCTTCTGCTCCGCTTCGTGCGCGAGCTCACCTCGCTGCCGCCGCGCTAGCCGATTCAGGCGCTCTGCGATTCCCAGAAGCGTTGGCCGAGCGATCCCGCCAGAATCACCTCGGGCATCAGTCCGATGCCGAAGCGCTCACGGACCGCGGCGCGTGCCCGGCGCATGAGGGTGAGCACGTCCTCGGCGGTGGCGCCGCCCAGGTTGACGATCACGTTGGCGTGTTTCTCGCTGATCTGGGCACCACCAACTCGTAGGCCCTTCAGTCCACAGGCGTCGATCAGGCGACCGGCGTGGTCGCCCTCCGGGTTCTTGAAGATCGAACCGACATTGGGCTTTCCCGAAGGCAGGCTGGCCCAGCGCTTCTTGTTGAGCTCGTTGATGCGCGCCAGGGCACGGGCACCATCGCCGCGCTCGAGCTGGAAGGTCGCAGCGAGAACCAGCTCTCCGGTCTCCTCGATCCGGGTGCGTCGGTAGCCAGGATCGAGCGCGCCAGTCGGTACCGACGCGATCACCCCCTGCCGGTCGACCAGTGTGGCGGTCACCAGCACGTCCTTGACCTCGGTACCGTAGCAGCCGGCGTTCATGCGAACGGCACCACCCACCGAGGAAGGAAAGCCCGATAACGCCTCGAGACCGAGCAGGTTCTGCCGCGCCGTCTGCTGCGCGAGACGGGCCAGCGGAACAGCCGCTCCCGCGATCACCTGCTCGCCCTCGATGTGCCACTCCGCCAGTTCACCGGCCAGTCGCAGGACGATCCCTGCGAGGCCCTCGTCGGGAAAGAAGACATTCGAGCCGAGACCGAGAACAAAAAAGGCACACCCGGTGCGCGCCGCCAGGCGCACGACACTCGCCGCCGCCTGTTCACTGTGGGCGGTCACCAGGAACTCTGCCGCACCGCCGATGCGCAAAGTCGACGAACGCGCCAGCGGTGCGTTGGCTTCGACCTCGAGATCGGCGATCGCTTCGAGGTCGGCACGGCGGACCGTTCCCGCCGGGTCTTCGGCGCCGCGGGGAGAGTCTCCGCGGTTGCGTTCAGTGGTCGACATGGGTACCTGCCAGCTCCAGCGGCCCTCTGGTCCTCTGACGCCCGCTAACTCGAGCGAACAGAGAATTTACGCCTGCTTGACGCCTCGCCTCGAAGGCGCTACTGTCAGTCTACCCCCTACTGCACCGGAGACCCCTCGAGCGACTCTGAGATCTCCCGATGGCGGCCCACCACTTCTCCCCAAAGATCCAAGGAGCGAGTTCCACATGGCACAAAGCAAACAAGGCGACAAAGAAAAAGCGATTGATGGCGCCCTCAGTCAGATCGAACGCCAGTTCGGCAAGGGCGCGATCATGCGCCTGGGCCAGTATGAGCACGTCGGTATCGAGTCGATCCCCACCGGCTCGATCGCCGTCGACCACGCCATCGGTACCGGCGGCTTCCCGCGCGGGCGCGTGGTCGAAGTCTATGGGCCCGAGTCGAGCGGCAAAACCACCCTCGCCCTTTCCGTCGTTGCGGGCGCACAACAAATGGGTGGCTCGGCGGCCTTCATCGACGCCGAGCACGCGCTCGACGCTGAATACGCCACCCGCATCGGCGTCGACATCGATCAGCTGCTGGTCTCACAGCCCGACAGCGGCGAACAGGCGCTCGAAATCGCCGAGATGCTGGTGCGCTCCAACGCACTCGACATTATTGTCATCGACTCGGTGGCCGCCCTCGTGCCGCGCGCCGAGCTCGAAGGCGAAATGGGCGACTCGCACGTTGGCCTCCAGGCCCGCCTGATGTCGCAGGCCCTGCGCAAGCTCACCGCCATTGTCGCCAAGAGCAACACCTGTCTGGTGTTCATCAACCAGATCCGCGAGAAGATCGGGGTCATGTTCGGTAGTCCCGAAACCACTACCGGTGGCCGGGCGCTCAAGTTCTACTCATCGGTGCGCATCGACATCCGTCGCATCGCGGCGATCAAGGATGGCGATGTCGTCGTGGGCTCGCGAGCACGCGTCAAAGTGGTCAAGAACAAGGTCGCGGCGCCGTTCCGTCAAGCCGAGTTCGACATCGACTACGGCGAAGGCATTTCAAGGCCGGGCGAGCTCGTTGACCTGGGAGTCGAGCACAAGGTGGTCCAAAAGAGCGGCGCCTGGTACTCGGCCGGCGACGTGCGTCTCGGCCAGGGACGCGAGAACGCCAAGCAGTTCATGCGCGACAATCCCGAACTCGCCTGGGAGATCGAAGTGCAGATTCGCGAAGCACTCGGTCTACCCGAGCGCGTCGGTGGCAAACCCGCCGCGGCGGGTCCTGAGGTCCCGCCGCCAGACGCCGAAGCCGCGGCAACCGGTGCCGACGCCGTAGAGAACTAGCGCTTCGCGTGGTTTCGGCCGTTGTTTCGCGGGCCTTGGTCGGGGCGGCGGCGATGGTGGATTGACCATCTCGTGCTGGCCCTGCGTCGTTACCACGCGAAGCGCTAGTGTCACTCTTGCCGCGCAGGCGGGTCCGCTGGGCGGGCAGCATGCCTCCGGCGGCCGCCCTGCACTAGCGCTCGTGGACTGCCAGGATCCGTCGCGCGCGGCGGATCCTGGCCGCCCCGAAACGGCGCCTCCGATGCCCGACCGAATCGATGGCCTCAGCTCGCGCGGAATGCTGGTTCGGGCCGGCGGTGGCGACTGCAGCATCCGGCGCTGGTAGATTGGCGCCGATGTTTCCCCTTCCAGGCCTCTCTTCTCGTTGGCGCCGGCTTTCGACCCGGCGTTCGCGGATCGCCTCAGTCGGCGCGGTGGTCTCTTTCATCGTGCTCTTGTTTCCGCTGGTGCTTTCGGCGCAGGAGATTGGAGCTGGCACGGCGGCAGCGCCTTCGCCACCCCATTTCGGCCTGTGGTCGATCCTGCCGCCGATCGTTGCCATCGGTCTGGCGCTCCTCTTCCGCGACGTCGTAGTGGCCCTGTTCACCGCCGTGTGGACGGGCGCCTTTCTGGTCGAGTACTTCGCGCAGGGAAGCGGCTTCTTGTGGAGCCCGGTGCGCGCCCTGGGGCGCACCCTCGACCGATTCGTGCTCGACGCCATCATCGATGCCGACCACGCAGCGATTCTGGTGTTCTCGGGACTCCTGGGCGCAATGGTTGCCGTGATCGGTCGCTCGGGCGGCGCGGTGGGCGTCGTCGAGCGCCTACGTCCCTTTGCTACCAACCGTCGACGCGGGCAACTCGCGACCTGGTTCATGGGCATTGCGGTGTTCTTCGACGACTACGCCAACACCCTGATCGTTGGCCCCACCATGCGCCCGATCACCGACAACCTGAGGATCAGTCGCGAGAAACTCGCCTACATCGTCGACTCGACGGCCGCACCGATCGTCAGCCTGGTGCCCATCTCGACCTGGATCGGCTTCGAAATCGGCATGGTCGAAGACGGCCTGCGGGTTGCGGGGCTCGACCGCGACGCCTTCTTGACGATTGTCGCCTCCATCCCGTTTCGCTTCTACCAGATCCTTGCCCTGGTACTCGGCTTGATGATCGCCATGCGCGGTCTCGACTTCGGCGCCATGCTGCGTGCCGAGCGGCGCGCCGTCGAGCGCGGTGAACTGATGGCCAGAGATGCCAAGCCACTGGCAGACTTCGAGTCCGACGGCTTCGAACCCGAAGACGACGTCACCGCCAGAGCGCGCAACGCCATCCTTCCGATCCTGACCGTCGTCGTGTTGACCGTCATCGGGCTCTGGACGACGGGTTCCAGCGGGCTCGAAACGGAAGCCATCGGCCTCGGCCGCATCCGCGACGTGATCGCCAACGGCGCCAGCACCACCGCTCTTCTCTGGGCCAGCCTTGGTGGGGTGATGGTGGCCGCCGGTCTGGCGATCGGCCAACGCCTTCTCAGCCTCGAGCAAACGACTCAGGCAGTCGTCTCGGGAATCAAAGCCATGATGACGGCCTTCGTAGTGTTGATTCTGGCCTGGGCACTCGGCGACGTGTGCGGCGCGATCGGCACCGGCCCCTACCTGCAGCAGGTCACGGAAGGCAATCTCGCCCCGGGCCTCCTGCCGACGGTTGTCTTTGTCCTCGCAGCCGCCACCGCCTTCGCCACCGGCACGTCCTGGGGCACGATGGGCATCCTCACTCCGCTGGTGATTCCACTGGCGCATGGGCTGGTGATCTCGAGCGGCGGAGCGGTCGGCCAGGGAAACTACGAAGCGGTGCTGCTCGGGACGGTCGCCGCAGTCCTCGCCGGCAGTGTCTGGGGAGACCACTGTTCACCGATCTCCGACACCACCATCCTCTCGAGCATGGCCTCGGGCTGCGACCACCTGGCCCACGTGCGCACACAGATTCCCTACGCCATGCTCGCTGGCACCATGGCGATCGCGCTCGGTTTCCTGCCTACCGGTTTCGGTCTGGCGTGGTGGATCGCCCTGCCGCTCGGCCTGATCGCGATCGTGGGCACCATCCTCCTGGCAGGCAAGAGCGCCGAAGAGACTACCTGATCGGTGAATCCGGGCTCAGGGACGGGAGCGAGGAAGGCGCGGAATAGAGAGGCCCGTCCTTTGGGTTCAGGCCGGCAGGCGAAGAGTCGTTGACCCTAGTATTCTCTGGGCCCCTCGAGGCGCTCTTCCAGCCCCGCCTGCGCCCCTTCGTCTCGAACACCTTTCTCAACTCGATTGCGCCGACTACGTAAGCGAGTCGAGGCTCGCCTTCATCCATCGCTTGAGCGAAACCGCTTTCTCGGAGACTCCCCAATGCCCTCCCCAACCTCCTGCTCGACTTCAACCGGTTCTCGACTCGGCATGCTGGCCGCCGTGGCCGCAGGTCTCTGGCTCGCCCTCTGCATACCGACGGCCAGGGCGCAGGAACCGTCAGACGACGAGAACGTCTGCAAGCCCTGTGCGGGCGTCATGGTCGACGACCCCGCCGTTCTCAGTCGGCTGCTTCCGCCTCAGGACGACTCGGGGTCGATCTTCGTCGGTTGGTCTCTCGACCTGGCGCGCGACGCCACCACCTTCCCCGCCGCGCTGCCCGCTCACCTGACGCCGTACGTCACCGCCACCTTTCGCATCGCTCCGCCGTTGCTCGAACGCGAAGAGGAGTTCGCCACCCAGCTCGAGCGACTCGCGAGGGCGGTGCGCGCGACCGCGAGAACAGGCGGCGAAGCCGCATGGGTCGAGCTGCGCTGGCAAGGCGAAGCCGATCGCGCAGCGACGGCAGAGGAGTTCGCCTACTTCCTCAAGCGGGCCGCCGTCGCAGTGACGGGCGCCGCCAGCGGCGCGCGGGTGGTCGTCGGACCACTCGGCACCGGTGACCTCGACTTCCTGCGCAACCTCTACAGCGCCGAGACCGAGGCCTACATCGACGCGGTCTCCTCTTCTGAGTCGTCTGCCGAAGCAGTCGAGACCTTTGCAGCGGTGGTCAACGACCTCGACCCCGGGGTCGCGGTCGTCGTCGGCCCGCTCACTCTCGGCGACGACCGGCAGCAGGCGAGTAGCGACCTGGCGGCGCTCGACTTCGAAGACGGAGAGCTGCCAGGCACCGGCGCCAGCGCCGTCGCTTCACAGGCCTTCCGAGCACTCGCGCGAACTGCCGAGATGGCTTCGGCAGGTGCCTCTCTCACACTCTTCCGTTTCGACGACCGCCTCGAGTTGAACGCCGCGAATCTCGCGCCGTTTCGCTTGCTGGCCCGTGAGTTCCGCGGCGACATTTCTCCCGACCCCTACTCTCAACCCACCGGCGCTTCGGCTTGGAGTTTCGTGCGCGGCGAAGATCTCGGCCTACGCGTCGTAGTGGAAGCTCCGGCTGATGCCGACCGGGTGACCATTGAGCTACCCGACCCGCAGTTGCGGTCGCCGAAACTGCTCGATCCACTGAGCGGCGAAACGCAGGAGCTCTACAGCGGGCAACGCACCGGCACGGGCTACCGCGTGACGCTCGATGAACCTCCACGATCGTTCGTGCTCAGCTTCGATCGCATGAGTGCCGCCGAGGCCGCCGCGCTCCAGGGCGTCGAAGGCGTCGACGACCGGGTCGAGGTCGAAAGCACCCGCCAGATTCCGGTCGAGGAGATCCTGCGTCGCCTGCAGGCTTTCGAGGACGCGCAAGTGCGCCTGCTTGGCACCTACATCGCCAACAACGCAATGTCGCTGCGCTTCCAGCTCGGCGGCACCCAGAGCCTCGACGCCACCTTCTCCGGAGCGTTCTTCTTCCGCCAGGGCAAGGACTTTGACTGGGCGTGGCAGGAGCTGTTCATCAACGGCGTCAAATGGCGGCACAAGACGTTGCCCGAGATTCCGCTCATTCAACCCGAGAAGGCAACCGCGATGCCGGTCGAGATCAACTTCGACAAGCAGTACCGCTACCGCCTGAAGGGCTCGGGTACCGCCCAGGGGAGGGCGTGCTGGGTGGTCGAGTTCGAGCCGGCAGTCGAGATCACGCCGGGTAGTTCCCTGTGGCAGGGAACTCTGTGGGTCGACAAGGAGCTCTTCGGACGGGTCAAGACCAGGGCCATTCAGCTCGGCCTCGAGGGCGAAGTGGTCTCCAACGAAGAAACTCGCTTCTACACGCCGCTCGATCGTGACGGTCAACCAACAGAGTGGTCGAACGACGCCACCTACCTGGCAACCCGCCTGGTCGGGCAGCAGATCTTCTCGGTGATCAACTCGGCGGTCGTCGTCGAACGTGAGCTCCTGCTGACCAACATCGAATTCGACCCCACCGACTTCGACGCCCGTCGCGAAGCAGTTCTCGCCTCTCCTGCGACCATGGTGCGCGACACCGAGAAGGGGATGCGTTATCTGGTGACCGACGATGAAACCGGCGAACGCGTGGTTCAGGAGAACCTCGACCCGAGTCGACGGTTCCTGGTCGGCGGTGCGTTCTACGACGAGTCGTTCGACTATCCCTTGCCACTGGCGGGCTTCAACTGGCTCAACTTCGACTGGCGCGGGACCGGAACCCAGACCAACGTGTTCATCGCCGGGCCGCTCATCACCGCCGACATCGCCACCCCGAGCCTCTTTGGCTCGAAGTGGGAAGCCGGAATCGACGCCTTCGCGCTCGCCTTCGCGGGTACTGACTCGATCTACCGTGGCACGCGCGAGGCCACTGAAGAAGACGTCAAGACACTACGCCCCAACATCGACTTCACGCTCGGCCGACCGCTCGGCGCGTTCAACAAGGTGCAGTTCGAGTACAGCCTCGGGTGGAACCGCTTCGATGACGACGACGGCACGTCGCCCGATTTCGTCTTGCCCGAGGACCATCTCGACCACCGCCTCGGCCTGCGTTGGCAGTTCAACCGCTCAGGCTGGAAGGCACGCGCCGGCGGCTCGTTCAACATCCGCGGCGACTGGTCCTTCTGGGGACTGCCTGACAACACCGAATTCAGCCCTGACCAGGAGGAGTACATCACCTACGGCGCGGCGATCGGCAAGACCTGGCATCTGCCGAAGTTCATGAAATTCGGGGCCGAGATCGAGTATGTCGGTGGTGAAGACCTCGACCGCTTCAGCCAGTATCAGTTCGGTCAGTTCAGCGACATCCGCGTGCATGGGTTCCGGAGCGATCTCATTCGCGCCGAAGAAGCCTGGGGAGCCCACCTCTCCTACGGCCTCAACCTTGGCGAGGTCTTTCGCATCGACCTGCTCGGCGACGCCGCTTTGGCAAGCAACGAACAAACCGGGCTCGACGAAGAGTTCCTCGCCGGCGTCGGAGTCGCGGGGACCTTCATCGGACCTTGGCGAACGATCGTCAACCTCGATGTCGGCAAGGCGGTCTCTGGCCCGGATGACGGCTACAGTGCCTTCATCGCCTTCCTCAAACTATTCAGGTAGAACCAGAGCAGGTGACTTCGCTGGTCGACTTCCTCCGCGCCCTCGGTCTGCTCCGCACCTCATCGGGCCCATCCTCGGGCCGAGAGGCAGATCGACATCCCGAAGGTGACGCTCCGGACGACACTCCGGATGTCGCTCTGGGCGATGGAGTGCCAGACGCGATCGAAATCGAAATCACCGACGTGCTCGACCTGCACTCCTTCCCGCCGCGAGACGTGCGCGACATCACGCTCGCCTGGCTCGACGAAGTGGTGCTGCGAGGGTTCTCCGAGGTGCGCGTCGTCCATGGCCGTGGCAAGGGCGTCCAGCGCAGAATCGTTCAGAGTGTCCTCTCGAAAGACCCGCGTGTCGTATCCTTCTGTGATGCGCCGGCGGGGCGTGGCGGTTGGGGCGCAACCGAAGTGCGGCTGGCGGTGCAGAGTGAACCGACGGCCGAGCAGTCCGATGCAGGTTGCGATACCCGCTGAGCTTGCGGCCGTCACCGTCGCCTATGCGATTCGCCTGCCCAACCTGAAGACCCGACCTCGGAACCACCGACCTTGACCGTAGAAACTGACCAGGAGCTCGCACTCCTGCGTGCGATTGGTGCGATCGTCGCCGACTGCATGCACCATATGGCCGACGCCCTCGAACCTGGGCTGACAACCGGAGAGCTCGACGCAGTGGGCGCGCAGTTTCTCGAGACCAGGGGCGCGCTCTCAGCCCCGCGGGTCACGTACAACTTCCCCGGTGCCACCTGCATCAGCATCAATGAGGAAGTGGCGCACGGGATCCCTGGAGAACGCCGCATCGAGAGCGGAGACCTGGTGCACATCGACGTTTCGGCATCCAAGGATGGCTACTTCGCCGACACCGGCGCGACGTTCATCATCGGCGAAGCGAGCGACATTCAGAAACGTGTCTGTGCCGCCGGTCGGTGCGCGCTCGATGCCGCGATGTCGGCAGCACGCACCGGTGCTCGGCTCCGCGACGTCGGCCGAGCGATGGAAGAGGAAGCGACCCAAGCCGGCTTCCGCGTGATCCGCAACCTCTGCTCCCACGGCATCGGTCGTGCCTTGCACGAAGAACCGGAGTCGATCTGCGCCTACGAATCGCCGCGCGAGACCCGCACTCTCTCTAGAGGCCAGGTGCTGACGCTCGAGCCCTTCGTGACCGACGGCGAACCCATCGCCACCCAGGCCGCAGACGGTTGGACGCTGCTCAACCGAAGAGGCGCCTGGACGGCGCAGTACGAACACACCCTGGTGATCACCGACTGCGAGCCCATCGTGTTGACAGAGCCCTCCGGCGGCTAGCCCGCTCCAGCGTCACGGCGCCCGGCCGGGCGATCGATCGCGAACTGATTGAGCTCTTCATCGTCGCCGGGAAGAATCACCGTGCCTACGAACCGCATGCCCACTTTCTCGAGCACCCGCATCGAAGCGCCGTTGGTCTTGCTAGTGATCGCCAGAATCCGTTCGAGTCGATGCTCGCGGAAAGCCCGCTCGAGTACCCACGAAGCGGCTTTGCTCGCCAGGCCATGGCCGAAAAACGACTCGAGGAGGGCGAAGCCCAGGTCGGGATGTGCCAGACCCGGCCGCACAACCAGTCCAGCGACGCCAACCGGTGATTCGGGATCTTCCGGGAGCACGACCGCCTCGAGACCGAAGCCATTTTCTCGATAGCTCGCGAGCGGCCCCTCGTCGAGGTACCGAAGAGCGTCCTCGACCGTACGGACGCCGCGATCGCCGATGAACTGGTGAAAAGACGGTTGATTGAGCAACTCGAGCATGAACGCCGCGTCTTTCGCCGCGAGGGGACGAATACGGATCTCGAGGCTCTCGGGCTCAGCTCCTTCTTCAGCCATCGACTCTCCCAAGTCGTCAGTGTAGACGAAGGGCCTCCGGAAGGGGTCAGGTTTCTGAGGGCAGTCGCAGGTCGCCGATGCGTTCGAAGTAGTACCGCAGGGTGACATTGGAGCCAAGATCACGAGGGCAGCCGAAGGTGAAGCGGAGGCGTGCCGCGCCGGCAATCTTGTCGATGTCGTCGGCCGCTACCAGAGGGTCGACACCCGACACCTCCCAAAGTTCTGCCTCGGGCAAGCCGACCTCCGTCGACACTGCCGCTGCTCTTAGATCGGTCCCGATCGGTACCAACGAGAAATCCCACGGATCCCAATGCTGCATCTCGCCACCGGCCCTGGTGGGTGTGATCGTGCATTCGACCTCCCAGAACGACAGCGCTACTTCACCGTCGTCTTCTGGTGGACCCTCTCCGTCATCGGGGTCTCTCGGCCGGGCGGTTGAACGCACGTGATGCAGCTCGAAGTGTGCATCACGGAGCACGCTCGACTTGGCCTCGAACAGCCGGGTACCGAAAGCGCGCAAGCTGCGACGGCCCAGCCAGCGCAATACGAAAACCAGGACGACGAACAGGACAAACAGCACAACCAGTGCCCGGAGAGCGGTGGTGACGAAACTGAGAGCCACGATGAACCCAGCTGCGCTTGAACCAGACGGGAGCGTCGGCATCGGACTCGATCCTTTCTGAGCGTTTGAAGATTCAGATTCCGGCAGCGGCGCCGAACCCGAAACAGACGTCAATCTAGTGAAGGTGTGCCCGAAACGAAGGCGGAACACACAGACGTCCGGTAAGACGTCAGCGGGCCAATTCTTGCCGATTGTTGCTGAAACAGCTGGATGATCGTACCGGTGTCTGGCCTTCGCCGTATGTGCCTGAGAACACAGGATTCTTGGGAATATCTTGGACTGTACCTGAAAGGTTCTTGAAGACTTATTGAATAATTCTTGAATATATGGCTAATCTTCGATATCTTTGTTCCGTCGCGATCGGCTTGGGAGAGCACGAGCGACGCCAACAACGACCGCAGGGTAGCCATGAACATTTCAAGTCTGATCCCGTCTGCTTCCGCCCTGATGCTGCTGTGCAGCCTCGCTGGCCCCACTCTCGCCGTAAGCCCTTCTGAGTTTCCGCGCCCGGACCTGGTGTTCGCGCCCGGTACGCCGCAGCACTACGTCGACAACATGAACGAACGCTACGGCACGCTCGACAGCATGACCTCCCGCGCCCACGCCGGCTCGCGCTGGATCGCGACGGCGACCGATGGCGGTGGCCTTCAGCCCGGCGACCCGATCACCTTGACCTGGGGCTACCTGGCCGAGGGAACGATGATCGAGGGCGACGCCGGCGAGGCGGCCTCGCCCAACAACTTCCACGCCTGGATGAACTCGCTCTACCCGGGCGGCTTCGCCGAGTGGCACCCGCTCTTCGTCTCGATGTTCGAGCGCTGGGGGGCGGTGGCCGGGATCACCTACGTCTACGAACCGAACGACGACGGTGCCGAGTTTCCCCGCGAGCGCGGACTCCTCGGCGTACGGCCCGACGTTCGCATCGGCGCACACCGCATCGACGGCAACTACGGAATGCTCGCCTACAACTCCTACCCCACCCGCGGCGACATGATCCTCGACTCTTACGACGCCTACTTCGACAGTAAGGCACTCAACTCGCTGCGGCTGCGTAACACCATCGCCCACGAGCATGGTCATGGCATCGGCCTGCGTCACGTCTGCCCCGCCAACGGCACCAAGCTGATGGAGCCCTGGCTGTCGACCAACTTCGACGGTCCACAGCACGACGACATCCTCGGTGCGCAGCAGCACTATGGCGATCCCAACGGCGCCAACAACTGGTCCTCCACGGCAACAGCGCGCTCTACGACCTCAACCACCTCCTACGCCAGCATCGACTCAGGAACCGAGGAGGACTGGTTCTCGGTCCAGCTACGTGCTGACGAACCGATCGATGTCCGCGTGATCGCCGAAGGTGCCGCCTACAGCATCGGTTCCGAAGACGACGCGTGCCAGATCAGAAACGACGACTCGCGACTCCATCGCGACCTGGGAGTCGAGTTCCTCGACCGCAACGGGCAGACGGTGCTCGCCTCTTCCGACACCTTCGGTCCCGGCGGCACCGAGCGCTTTCAGGTCCGCGCCCCGAACACAGGGCGCTACTTCGTACGCGTACACGGCGCGTCCGGCCTCGGAGTTCAGCCCTATCGACTGCAACTCACCGGCGAGCGCACCGCGAACCCGCTCATCAGCTTCAACGACTTCGAAGGGGGTAAGGCGAACGTGTTCCATCGGCCCTGAGCCGCCCACCGTTCGCCGACCTCTCGATCGGGCGAGAGGCCGGAGAAGGGTCTCGACGAGCGCTGCCCGGCTCCTCCCCCGGTCAGCGTCCTCTCCCACGGGGTCTTACGAGGCTCCGGGATCCTGACCCACCCTGCGGCGCCCAGCAGCGTTCCTCAGAGACCCTTCTCCGGCCTCTTGCGCCCCGACCCACCCTCATGACGAGGGCTCTTTCTCATTGAGCCTCACTCCTTTGCCGCGCTCGACTCTCGCCAGGGTTTGCCATACTCAGCCTCACGTTTGATGCCTGACATCCGAGGCACCAGCGCAGGGTCCGTGCCGATCGGCGACCGGTCACCGGCCGGGTGCACCAGGCGAAGCCCGATGAATCCCATGACAGAAGCCCACCTCCACCGACCGAGAGTCTCAGCGTCTCTCAGAAGTCTCGCGCGGCCGCGGAGTTCTTCCCTAGCGTTTGCGGTCTCCGCTTTCGCCATGCTTCTGTACGGCGGTCTCGTGTCCTCGCAACAGGCTCCCGACCTCTCCTGGGCTCGCGTGACCTGGTCGGAACTCGAGCTCAAGGCGAAGAAGCTCTTGATGACGGCGACCGCCAGAGTCGAGCTCACGCCGGTACCAGGAGCAAAGGCACGGGAACAACTCGGCCCGCTCGGCTCCGGCACGCCGCGCATGCCGAGAGAGACGGCCATCCAACTCGGTTTGCACTCAGACTTCGTCGGTCGCCGCTCGAGTACCAGGCTGTGGGTCGACCCCGCCGACGCCTCGGCCTTCGAGCGCCACCAGATCGAGAGTGGCAAGCGCCAGCGCTCGAAACGCTATCGCTACGCTAGCGAAGGGGTCTGGTCCGAGCGTCTGGTCCCGAGAGACAAGTCTGAGAGAACCCTCGCACCCGAGCGTTGGAGCGACCGACAGGAAAAGTTCGACCAGCTCCCCGCAGCCAGGACGCGCGGTCTGAGCGAGCCCGGCGCGCTCCTCTACCTGATCTCGGCAGCGGCAATCGAGGACCTCGAGCAAGGCATCACCTTTCCGGTCTTCACCCGCGGGCAAACGACGGCGGTCGTCGCTCGCGGCGTCAAGCGGGTTGCCGTGCCGGTGAACTTCAACGTCGCGGGCAAAACCATCTCAGGTGACCGTGCCGCACTCCTGGTAACCCTCGACGCCGAGTCCACCGACGGAAAGGAAGAGTTCGAGTTGCTCGGTCTCGAAGGTGACATCGAGATCTACCTCGATCTCGAGCACCGCATGCCGCTCATGATCTCGGGACGGGTCTCACCGGTGGGAAAGGTGAACATTCGCCTGACCCGGGCGACCCTGCGCTAGCCGAGATCCTTTCTTCAAGCGTCGAGCGGCTCGCCGGTATCGAACAACGGCTGCGCGATGCCGCTTGTCGAAAGTGACCAGGGCGTCCACAACAGAAGCTGCTGGTTGACTGCGATATCAGTCTTGAGGGGACGCACGTCAATGCGCTCGAGCTCAGTGTCGGCCTCCTCGAGCCGCTCTCGCAGCGCGTCGAGCTCCCGCGCCGCCTCGGCCTCCAACTCGGTTTGCTGTTCGAGCAACACCTCGAGCTTCTCCTCGGCGTGCTCGACGTCTTCTCGATCTTTCGAGCTGCGGCCGAAACCACGAATCGCCATCCCGGCGCGTCGAACGGCGGTGGCGCTGAGCTTCTTGCGCCCCATGAGAGTCCCGAGAACCCCTACACCGACATTGACCAGCGCGGAGCGCTTGCTGTCTTTGAGTTGCACCTTCTCCTTCTCGACCCGCTGGCGCGCCGTCAGGAGTTTCCCCTCGAGCGACTCGAGCTTCTTGGCGTAGCTTTGACGCAGCTTCTCCACTGCTAGATCGCGCGCTTCCTTGAGGTCCTGCTGAATACGGCGTCGAAAGTCGCCCTCGGTTTCGCCAGGCTCGGAGTACTGCTTGAGTCCAGGGTGTTTCCAGATGGTCTCGAGCTGGGTGCGGTAGAGCTCCGACGACATCTTCTTCGCCGCCGCACTCCAGGATTTCTCGCGCATGCCCGGCGCGGCGAGCGGCGCGAAGCGGGCCCCCTTCTCGGGCCGCTTCCAGAGCTTCGGCTCCTCGGGCAGGCGCGCCGCCTCTTCCCAGCTGAGGCTGCGCGAACCCTCCTCGATGGGCGCAACCAGAAAGATCTCTCGCCAATCATCGAGACCAACACTGGTGCGCTTGAAATGCATCTCCGCCGCACCGAACATCATTGGCCGGTAGACCAGCTCCTGGTTGTCCTGCAGGTCCTCCTGCGGACGAAGGAAGCGCTCCACCACCGCCGCCGGCAGCTGCGGCCGCTCGGCAGCTTCGGAAGCCTCGGCTGCGACCTTGTTGGCCGAAGCCTCGCGAGCCTTCTCTTTCGCAGTCGGCCTGGTGAGTGCGCGGCGCGCCCCCTCCATGAGGCGTTGAATCTCCGCCCGCACCAGCGGCCCGCGCAAGTAGGAGAGCACCCAGCGGGTCTCGAGCACGACCGGTGCATCTTCGTGCACATTGTTGAGCAGGAAGCGGCGCTTACCGAGCCGACCAATCGTCTCTTCAAGCTCGCTCTTGTCGAGTTCCCGGCCGGCATCGGTCGACGCACCCTCGAGACCGCCCAGCACCCGCGCACGATCACGCTCCGTCTGAAGGCGGCCAATGAACCAGCTGCCGCAGTTCGAGAGGCCTTTGTAGTCGAGATCGACCGGGTTCTGCGTCGCCAGCAGGACACCGACGCCGTAGGCGCGCGCCTGCTTGAGCAGCGTCAGCATCGGGACCTTGGAGGGCGGATTCGCCGTTGGCGGAAAGAAGCCGAAGATCTCGTCCATGTAGAGGAGGGCCCGAAGACTGCTGGTTCCGGTCTGCGACCGCATCCACGAGACCATCTCGTTGAGAATCAACGTGACCACGAACATCCGCTCGGCATCACTCAAGTGAGCAATCGAAATGACCGAGATCTTCGGCCGCCCGTCGGGACCGTACAGGAGGTTCCCGATATCGAGTGGCGCACCTTCCATCCAGGCCGAGAACCCGGGTGACGCCAGCAGGTTGTTGAGCGACATCGCCAGAGCGCTACGCTCCTTTGCCGGCAGGAACGTCTCGAGATCCATCACTCCCAGGCGATCGAACGGCGGCTCGACGATGGCGCGGATCATTCCCGCAAGATCGAGATCCTGACCGTCGCGCCAGGAATGGTCGAGGATGTTCGAGATCAGAATATGCTCGCGACTCTGCAGCGGATCGGCCTCGATGCCCAGAAGCGACAGCAGCCCTGAAACCGCCGACTGGGTGCGCTCGCGCAGCGCGTCCGGGTCATCTCGAACGGCCTCGCCCGGGGCGGCAAAGGACCGCAGCACCGAAAGCGAAAGCCCCGAAGTCGCACCGGGGGTGTAGATCGACACCTCGGCAGCTTCCCTGAAACGTTGGATCCGGGATGGTTCCTGACCCCACTCAGCCAGACCGTTCTTCCACAGCTCGGCCGTGTCAGCGGCGTACTCGGCCGTCGAACGACCGTTGCGGGTCGCCTCGGCCGGATCGACCCAGGGCTCGAAGTCCTCTGGCCGTAGCTGGGGGAAGGTCAACATGAGGTTGCCCATGTCTCCCTTGGGATCGATGACCAGACTGGGAATGCCATCGATCGCAGCCTCCTCCAGGATGCCCACCGAAAGACCCGTCTTGCCGCTCCCCGTCATGCCGACAATCACCCCATGCGTGGTCAGGTCACGCGAGTCGTAGAGCACCGGCTCGTCGCTGGGCTCACCGTCTTCCGCGACGCGCCGACCAAGGTAGAAGGTCCCGAGTTTTTCGTAGTCCGCTGCTGCAACCATCGTAACCTCTCATCGAACGCGGGAGTCGCCGGGCCCGTCCCTCGACCTCAGACCTTCTCCAGGGCAGACGGTCCCTCGCTCTTGCTACCCGGCAGGCACTCCACGATAGCGGACGATCTCGGAGTCGAACAGCACCGCGCCTTCGCCTTTGCTGACGATCAGCTTCTCGAAGTGGTCAACCACTTTCTGGCGGCGCTCTTCGAGGCGTTCCATCTCCCACTCCTGCAGCACATCGCCCAGTTCGCGCTCGAGAACCGGGGCATCCAGGTCACGGAGGCGTTCGAACATCACCCGCTCGACGCGCCGCAAGTCTTCGAGAGCCGGGATCTCGCTGCTGGCGCCAAAGGCACGCGTGTGGTCGATCAACCACAACTGCCAGGACTCGTCAATCAGGAGGTTGCCCTGGTTGCGGTCAGTGTTCATGATGACCGCGTCGAAGACTTTCATGACCGCCTGCTGGTTCTGCCAGTCGATCGGAATCGGAGCCCAGTCCTTCTCTTTCTGACGGTCACCCTCAGTGCGCGCCTTCTCGACCCATAGTTGAAACGACGCCGGTCCACCTCGCCACGTTCGCTGCACGGCGACTGGCACCATGTCGAGGCGCAAGAGACGGGCCAGGCGGTAGGCGGCAACCTCGAAACGATGGGAATCGATGAACGGAGCCAGCAAGCGGCCGTCTTTCAGGCGATGCTTCGCCTGGTGCTTGTCGACTGTTCTGATCACGGCCCGCGCGATGATGTCGCGGCCTTCGAGATCGACGCGCGTCGGCTTGTTGACACCGGTTGGAATCTGATCTTCGCCGATGATCTTCGCGGTTGCCAGGAACTCCTCGACTTCCCGATGGCTACCAAACGGCAGCACGGTGTCGCTGGGCCCGAGCCAGCGGTGCCGCGTGGTCCGGGTCAAGGTCGGGGGCAGCGGGGCGCCAGGACCGAAGTTGTCCGGCGGTGGCGGCACCTCGAGAAGGACCTCCTCGTCCGAATCAGCGTAGATCACTCTCCAAACGCCATCGTCGGTGATCTCGAACGCCGAGGCGCGCCCGCCATAGGTTCGCTTGAGCATGCCCGTATCCAACAGAACGACTCGGCCACCGAACCTCGGAGTCACGCGAAACCCCTTGATCGGAGTGTGACCAACAACCAATGCTCGGGCGCCTAGCCGCTCGAGATGTTGGGTGACGAGCACATTCCCCTCTTCGTCGTCCCAACGCGCGAAGCCTCGAAACCAGAGTGGCCCATCGGGATCAACCAGAGTCCATTCGTCGTAGCCACGACAATCGGCCAAGGCTTCGAGTGAACCTTCGAAGAAGGCACGCTGCTCGGGGTCGAGCTTGCGATCGAGTTGCTCGAGCAGGTACTCACGCTCGAGATCACCGGCACGGGCGAGCTCGTAGGCCCCCGCCGTAGCCGTAGCGACGCCACCTTCGACCGCCATGCTGCGGCAGCGGTCGTAGGTCTCGAGCTCCCAACGAACACGCTCGTTGAACTCTTCGAGGCTCTTCGTGCCGTGGGTTGGATGCAGGCCCGCGTGCAAGAAGATCACGTCTTCGACCCGCGCGATGATCGGCAGCGTCCGCAACCAGGAACCGATTGCACCAGCAGGTGACAGCGCCGCCTGGTACTCAATCCAACCGGGTGGGCGGTTGGCGAGAAACTCCTCTTTGTCTTTGTTTGACGTTCCAGCTGCACCGCGACGCTTGCCGAGTCGCTTGCTGCGCCGCTCGAGGAACAGAACGTGGTCTTCCCAGGCCTGCGCGCGACGGTCCTCCGAGTGCTCGTCGATGAACTCGGCCAGTGCATCTGCAGCGACGTCGCGGTAGATGCCGAGCAGGTTCATGCCCTCGTGGTTGCCCAGCAGCACGGTCACGCGACCATTGTCCTGGGGGGCTTCGCGCTGCAGTCGTTTGAGCAGCTCGACGACCCGAATGTGGTCGGGGCCTCGGTCGAGAAAGTCGCCGGTCTGGACGAGGTGCGTACTGCCACCGCTCCAGCGCAGCTCTTCGTCGACCAGCTCGAGTTTTGAAAGAAGCGCGGTCAACGAATCGTAGTCGCCGTGAATATCCGCAATCGCCACCACCCGGGCCGCCACCGGGCCGGTCGCCGCGAGCGACAACAAGACGAGAAGCCCTGCGATGAGGGCCTGCCAGCCACTGAGTCGCAGTCGCACTACAGATTCCCCATCGCTTCGTCTGGAATCACCGCCGGCGTAGCTCGCAGATCGGAGTCGTCCTCTTCTTCACCCGAACGCCAGCGACGGTCCTGGAGGATGCGGCGAAAAAGGCCCTTCACGATTTCAATGTTGTTCGAGAGCAAATCAAAAAAGTCATCGGCTTCGAGCACCAGTGCCGTCGTGCGACTCACAGCGCGCGCCGAACCGCGGCGCAGACGACCCGAGAGAACTTCGCGCACGCCGAACGGCTCGCCGGCGCGCACCTCAAGGCTTCCGCCATGCGCCTCTTCGACCGTCGCCAACCCATCGACGACGCAGTAGATCGCCAGCGGTTCGCAGTTGGCCTCGTAGATCAAGGCGCCCTCTTCGAAGGTTTCGGTGCGCGCGATCTCGGCGATTCGGAGGATCTCGCGGGCGCTGCAGAAGCGGAATAGATCGATCTGCTGCAATAGCATGACGATCTCGATCCTCGCCGGCGCCGACGGGTCGTTGTTGGCGAAACCACTCATCCCTGAACTGAATCAACCTATCACGCGGCCCGCTCATTCCAGGCTCCCATTCACTCGGCATTAGCGGGCACGCCAAGAGGGCCCGGCCCGGCAAGACGAGCGAGAAGCCAATGTGCGGTTTCGGCGGCAATCTCGCTCGTTGACGTCGTTGCCTGCTGCGCGACCCGTGCCGCCACTCTGGACTCGAGCGCCTGTGCCACCTCGTAGAGAGCCGCAGCAGCGATCCACTCGCGGGCGTGATCGACGGGCTTCCCATCGGCGCGCGTTGCGGCCAGCGAGAGTTCGCATAACGTCTCGGCGCGCCCTTCTAGAACCTCGCCGGTCTCGCGCTCGGCCAACCGCAGGCGCGCCGTCAGCGGAAGATCGTCGATGACCGAGAGCACGGCCCGACGCAGGGGGCCCGTCAGGATGTTGTCGAGGTACTCGAGGGCATGACCTCCGACCTCCGTCGAGGTGGAGTGAAGACCACGCCGAACCAGGCCGATGTCGGAGCGGTCGGCGAGCATCTCGAGCAGGTCGAAAATGTTGTGGACCAACTCCTGCATCGACTCCGCCAACAGGCGCTCGAGGAGCGAAGGCACCTTGCCTTCGGCGAAGCAGACCTGGCCACCGACGAGCTTGAAGCGCCGGAGCGGATCGAGGGCAGCCAGGCGTTGAAGCCTCGCAAGGTAGGCACGACACTCTCTCTCGATCTGGCTCCTGACCGCTGCCGCCTGTTCGTCGCTGAAGCGGAACCCCTCTAGCGAGCGCAGCGCCTCGATCACCTTGCGCCTCAGGAAGGAGTCGCTAGAGTCGAGACTGGCGATCAGCGCTGCCATCGCGGACTCGGTTCCGACCCGCGCAACCGTCTTGGGAAGCGCCCGGCGCACCCACAGCTGCTCGTCCTCTGCCGACATGAAGTGAGCCAGCGCCGGTACGACCGTCTCCCCATAGCTGACCAGCGTTGAGCGCGCCTCATGCTTGACGTGGCGATGGCCGAGAAGCGAAATCAGAATCGGAATGTAGAGCGGTTGCGGCCCGGAGTTCTCCATCCGCCTCGAAAGCGACGCCACGGCAGCACGAACCACCGCCGGGTCGCGATCGTAGAGCAGGGTGACCGCATGCTGCTGGAAGCGCGGCTCGGGTACTTCGGCAAGCGCCTTGGCAGCTTCGATCCGAACGGCGGCCGACGAATCGGTCACCAGCTCGACGAACGCGGCCTCAGCCTCCGCCAACCACGACTCATCTTCTTGCGCGGCCAGGCATGCCACGGCGGCGGCGCGAACCCGCAAGTCGCCGTCGTGCAGTCTGGTGCGCATCAACACCGGAGCCTCCTGGTCCGACAGTCTTGCCATGGTGCGAATCGCAATCGCCCGTACATCGGGGTCGTCGTCACCGATCAGCGAGGTGACGAGGGGCAAGGCCTCGCGCCGCTCAGCGGCCGCAACGACCTTGAGCACTCGAAGGCGCACGGCGGCGTCCTCGTGGTGCAAGAGAAGCGGCGGTACCAAAGACCCCTTACCGTGTGCAGTGAGGAGCTCGATTGCACCCAGCGCGCGCTGGCCGTTGAGACTGCCCATCGCTTCGACGAGTGCCTCAATCGCCCCCGGCGAGGAGAGATCGAAACGACGCGCCAACTCGTTCTCACTGATTCCACTCGGCGCCAGGCTCTGACGTAGGGAAGCGACGTACTCGCGGCGAGCCGAGAAGGTAAACAGCAACCAACCCAGGCACGCCGCCAGCGTCAACCAGCCGGCATCGAGCGGCGTGAGCAACCCGAAGGTAACCAAAAAGAGCAGGAGGGCGGCGGCGCTCTTGGCAAAGCGCTGGACCAGAACGTCGATGTAGGCCTTCGCCTTGCGCCGGTCGCGCTCGGGAACCGGGACGAAGAGGAGTTCGCGGGTCGACTGGTCGAGAGAGTGCCTTAGGCCGTTCTCCCCGACTTTCAGACCCGCAACGATCAGAAGAATGAGTGCCGGCGCGAAACTCACCGCAAAGAACAGCATCAGCGTCCCGGCAATCAGACCGCTCGGCAGGACCCGCATGGCAAAGCCAACGCCAAGGGAACGATGAATGCGCGAGGTGAGAAGCAACTGAAAGGCGAACGCCGCCAGCCCCATGACGCTGAAGACGTTGCCGAACACCAGGGTGCGTTCGGCTAGCGAACTCGTTTGCTGCTCGACAACCCAGTTGAACTGCAGGTCGATGACCTGTGCGACCACGACGCTGAGCACCATGAGCGCCGAGATCGCCATCAGAAGGCGCGAACCGAGAATCACCTCGAGACCGCCGCGCGGATCATTCCCCGACACCGGCTCCGGCTCGGGCCGTCCCTGCGCTCGTGCGCGGGACTCAACGAAAAACGTCAGGATCGCAATGCCGCCGAGAAGAATCGCCGCCGCGATCAAGGTGCGCTGCGGGTCGCCGCCCACCAGACGCGGGATCTGACCACCGGCAACCGCTCCTAGGAGTCCACCGGCGCTGATGAAACCGAACAGACGCCGTGCTTGGCGCGGATCGAAGAGCTGCTGGGCGAACGACCAGAACTGGCTCATCGCCAGAACCGTGGCCACCGACACCCAGAGGTAGAACAGCACGCGTATCCACGCCGAAGGCTGCGCAAACAAATAGGCGAACACCAGCATGCCGGTTGCCAGGAGAGTCGACGTCCCGGCCAGGACCACCTGCAGACGCCATCGATCGGTCGCCGCGGCATACAGTCGAATGACCGGATAGGCCACGATCGCAACCAGCAGATAGACAAAGGGCAGGCGCTCGGCACCCAGCGAGTCGACGAAGGTCGACTGGCGCACGGTCTTGGCGGCGTACTGAAACGTCCCGAGCAAGAAGCAGTGCGAGAAGAACAGGAAGGCGAGCATCGACTCGCGTCGCCTCAGGTCGACTCCCAAGGCACGCAGGAGCGCCCGCAATCGGGAAGCGAGACTCATCGCCGCGGGCCTTGGGCAGCAGGCGAGACGAGACCTCCAGGCCCTCTGTTCATGGACCCCCTCTGGCGGGCACGGTGCTGATTGACCTCACGTGACCTCTGTATACGTTGGGAAGAGTGCAATAGATGCTAACCGAGTGACCCGCACGACGATCGAGAGCCCGGTACCATTGCCCTATGACCGGTTTCGCATGGCATCCCGGCGCCGAGCACCTCGAACAGAGCCGCATCGCGCGCTTCATGAATCGCCACAGCATCGCGACCCCCAGCGAGCTACGGAGGCGCTCGACAGACGACCTCGCCTGGTTCTGGCAGGCAGCAATCGAGGACCTGGGAATCGAATTCGATCAACCCTACGAACAGGTCCTCGACAAGAGCGCCGGCGTGCCCTTTACGGAATGGTTCACCGGCGGCCGTCTCAACCTGGTCGGCAACTGCCTCCACCGCCATCGCGGCGGCCCCCTGGCCGATACCCCGTGTCTAGTGGGTCTGCACGAGACCGACGGCTCTGGCACCGAAGAGGTGCGCTACACCTTCGCCCAGCTCGCCGCCGAAGTCGACCGCTGCGCCGCTGCTCTCGTGCGGGCCGGTATCGAGCCTGGCGATCGGGTCGCCGCCTACATGCCGATGATCAGCGAAGTCGTCGTCCAGATGTTGGCCACCATTCAGGTCGGGGCGGTTTTCGTACCAGTCTTCAGCGGCTATGCGCCGGCGGCCCTGGCAGAGCGGGTCCAGGACGCCAAGGCACGCCTGCTTTTCGTTGCCGACCGTTCCTCGAGGCGTGGCAAGCCGGTCGCCATCCTGCCCAACGCGCAGGAGGCGCTGGAAGAATGCCCGAGCGTCGAGAAGATGGTGGTCGTCGTCCGAGGTTTGCCCGGCGACCCGGAAGTCGAGCTCGACCTGGGTCGAGACGTCGCCTGGTCTGAGTTTCTCGCCAGCGGAAGCGGTGCCGGACAAACCGGTGAGCCGGTTTCGATGGCAGCGATGGATCCGGCGCTCATTCTCTACACCTCGGGCACCACTGGGCGACCGAAAGGCACCGTACACTCCCACGCCGGCACCCTCGTGCAACTCGCCAAGGAAGTCGGCTACGCCTTTGACGTTCACCCCGGCGACCGCTTTTTCTGGTTTACCGATATCGGCTGGATGATGGGTCCCTGGGCGATCATCGGCGGCCTCTTCCACGGCGGCACCGTCTACCTCTACGAAGGTGCCATCGACCACCCCACACCCGATGCGCTCTGGGCACTGCTCGAGAAGCATGAGATCAGCATCTTCGGGATCTCGCCCACCGCGATTCGGATGTTGATGGGGCTGGGGACCGAAGTGGTCGAGCGCCGCGACCGCAGCGCCCTGCGCATCCTGGGCTCGACCGGCGAACCGTGGGACCCTGAGAGTTGGCAGTGGTACTTCGAACACCTGGGCGGCAAGCGCTGTCCGGTGATCAACATTTCGGGCGGCACCGACATCATCGGCTGCTTCTTGTCACCGCTGCCCGTCGATCCGATCAAGCCGTGCTCTCTGGTCGGGCCAGGCCTCGGGATGGCGGTCGAAGTGTGGAATGACGAAGGCCAGCCGGTTAGAGGCGACGTCGGCTACCTGGTCGCCACCCAGCCCGCACCGTCGATGACTCGCGGGCTGTGGGGTGATCGCGAGCGCTACCTGGAGGCCTACTGGTCGCGGTGGCCCAACGTCTGGAACCACGGCGACTGGGCAATCATCGACGAGGACGGGCAGTGGTTCCTGCAGGGCCGTTCGGACGACACCCTGAAGGTCGCTGGGCGGCGCATCGGGCCCGCCGAGCTCGAAGGTGCGCTCATCGAAACCGGCCACGTCAGGGAAGCGGCAGCGGTCGGCGTACCCCACGACATCAAGGGCACCGGCATCGTCTGCTTCGCCGTCCTGCTGCCGGGTATCGAAGCGACCGAGGAACTGCGCCAGGAACTCGAGGCCGCAGTCGTCAGGCGACTCGGTAAGGTCGACCGCCCGGAGCGCATCGTCTTCGTCCCCGACCTTCCAAAGACCCGCTCGGCCAAGATTCTGCGGCGCATGGTGCGCGCCCGCTACCTGGGTGAGGACCCGGGGGATCTGGCCTCGGTACAGAACCCTGAAGCGCTGGCGGGAATCCCCGTAGCCTCCACGGAGGTTTGAACAACCCTTGACATTCCAACCCTCACCTTCCTCCTCTCGACCGGAAACCCAGCGAATGAACTGGCCCCCTGTTTCGACTCTCCGCCCCCTCAACCGACTAAAGCGTCTCCTCTGCCTCGCCATTTCGCTGTGCTGGATCGGCCCCTTCGCCGGTTCCGCGCTAGCCGCCCAGGAGCCACTCGAGGTGGCACCCGGAAGCACCGTGCGCTGGATTGCTCTCGGAACGCAGACCTGCCACCTCCGTGGAGCGGCAGGAGACGACCGCAGTTGGCCCGCCAAGAAGGGCATTTGCTACATCCCGATCGACCTGACGCGCACCGGAACCATCGAAGCCATGCGCACCTTTCCCGACGGCCGTTATGAGCGCCTGACACTGCGGGTCGGCGACTATCCCTACCCGGAACAGCACATCAAGCTGCAAGATGACAGTCGCGTCAACCTCTCAGATGCCAATGCCGCGCGCGCCGGGCGCGAGCGCAAACTCATCGACGCCCTGTGGCCCCGCGAAACCGCCAGCCAGTTCGAGCTGCCGCTCCATCCGCCGCTCGCCCAGCTTCCTGAGGGTGGTCGGTTCGGAACGCGGCGGGTGTTCAACGGTCAGCCGCGTGGCCCGCACACCGGCCGCGACTATTCCGTGCCCCGCGGCACTCCGGTGCTGGCGACCGCAAATGGACGGGTCGAACTCGCCGGCGATCACTTCTTCGGCGGCAAGAGCATCTTCATCGACCATGGGGAAGGACTGATCAGCATGTACTTCCACCTCGACTCGATCGACGTCGAGCAAGGCCAGCTCGTCGAACGCGGCAAGCCGATCGGCAAAGTCGGGAGCACGGGGCGCTCGACCGGACCGCACCTACACTTCGGGCTGCGGTGGCATGGAGCGCGAGTCGACCCGGCACCGTTGATGGCGGACCCGGAAAAGCTCACCAGCGCCCGCTGAGCATGTAGGCCTCTGAGGCAATTGAATGGCCGATCCACCTGAACCAAAGCGAAGGGTACCCATCGTCTACGAGCCAACGGCTGGTGAGCTCTTCGCTGGGCGCTACCGGATCGAGAGCCTGCTCGGTCGCGGTGCCGCGGGCGCGGTGTGGGCGGCAACCGACGAGGCAGTGGGAGACCGCCTGGCGCTCAAGCTTCTGACCGCTGGCCCCGGCGACGCCGCCGAGCGCTTCCGTCGCGAGGTGCGGTTGGCGCGCCGCGTCACCCATCAGAACGCCGTCCGCATCTTCGATCTCGGCACGGTCGACGGCGTGCTCTATCTGACGATGGAGCTCATCGATGGCGAGAGTCTGCTCGAGACCCTCGAGCGCGAAGGTCGCATTGCAGTTGCTCAGGTGCTCGATATCGGTCGTCAGATCGCCACCGGGTTGCACGCCGCACACGCCGTCTCTGTCGTCCACCGCGACATCAAACCGGCCAACGTTCTTCTCGAGGTCGGCGGCCGCGTCGTTCTAACGGACTTCGGCGTCGCGCGGGCCGTCGCCAGCGATCCGCAGCTGACGGTAGGAAGCGCGATGATCGGAACGCCGTCCTACATGGCGCCCGAACAAATCGAAGGCGGCACCGTCAGTCCAGCGACCGATCTCTACGCACTCGGAGCTCTGCTCTACGAGATGGCGACCGGGCGCTGCCCGTTTGTCGAAGACTCGGCGGTCGCCACCGCGGTGGCGCGCCTCCACAGACCACCCGAAGACCCACGCACGCACGCTTCGCTGCCTGACCAACTGGCGGCGCTCATCCTGGAGCTCCTCGAGCTTGCTCCCGAAGATCGACCGACCGGAGCCGAGTACGTCGCGGCCTTACTCGGTGAACTCGAAGCGAAGGCCAGCGACCCAGATGCTGCCGAAACCTTCATCGCGGTAGAGAGCCAGGTCGGAGACCGAGGTGTCAGCGCTCGAACAGGTGCTGCCACCGGCAGCGATGCGGGGGGCACCTTCGTCTCGATCGCTCCGGAGAACCGCACCCTGGCCGTCTTGCCGTTTCGCCACCGCGGACCATCCGAACACTCCTACCTCAGCGAGTCGCTGGCCGAAGATCTCGTCGACATCTTCACCGCGACTCGCGGCTTGCGAGTCACCGCCAGCGGGGCGACCGCCAAGTACCACGGGCAAACCGTCGATCCGCGCGAGGCTGGAAGGGAGCTAGGGGCCGACGCGATCGTCGACGGCAGCGTGCGCATCGCGGGGACCAAGGTGACCGTGTCCGCAAGGCTGATCGATGTGCAGCCGGGCGAACAGCTGTGGGCAGACCGTTTCGATCTGGCGCTCGATGATGCGGTATCTGACCCGGACGTCACCGCCCAGCGCATCGCCGAACAGCTACGTCGCGAGCTCGAGCTCTTGAGCGCCCGGCACCAGGCGCCGGCGCAAGCGATCGAGCTCTTGATCAGGGCGCGCGAGCGTTCACTGTCGGGCGAGATCGCCGACGACGCGTTCACCGAAGCCATGAAGCTGCTCGATGAGGCGATCGCCCTCGCTCCATCATTCGCCCTGGCCATAGCGACCCACGCCGAGTTCGCGGTTCGTCGATGGTTCCTGCCATCACGGGGCTCGGACGAGGACTTCGCGCGCGCGGCTCACGAATCCGTCGCGCGCGCCCTCCTGGAGGCCGCCGAGATTCCGCTCAGCCACTTCGCCGCCGGCCGCTTGGCGGTCAGCGATGGGCGCTTCTCCGATGCCGCGAGCGAGCTGGGGTTGGCGCTCCGCATGGCTCCCACGTTCGCGGCCGTCTACGACTACCTTGGCATGCTGCAGTGCGAAGCCGGTCGCGCCGACGAGGGGGAGCGCAACATCGTGCTGGCGCAGCGCATCGATCCCAGCCTCCCGGTGAGACCCGAGCTTGCCCGCCGGCGGGCCTTGGCCAACCAGCTCGACGAGTACCGCGAACTGATCGAGGAAATGCGCGCAACGCCGTCAGCATCGCGCTTCATGGTGGACTCGATCGAGATGCGTGTTGCAGGTTGGTACGGCGACGTCGAAGGAGTCAAGCGGTGTCGGCCCGCCTCGCTGCTTCCTCCCGAAAGCGAGTTCCTGGACTTCATGCTGGCTCAGCAGGCCTGCCTGATTGGCGAAGGCACACCCGAGGACCTGGTGCGCAACCTGGAGCGAGTACTCGGCTCGGGTGGCCCACGCCTCGACGCGTTCATCCGTCAGTTGACCATCGAAGCCTTGGCGCCCGCAGGTGCCACTGAGGAGGCGATGGCACAGCTGCACGTTGCAGTAGCCAAGCCGGCCTTCGTCGATGCCGACTGGATGGAGCGCTGCCCCGCCCTCGAGTCTTTGCGCAGCCACGAGGACTTCGGCGGCCTCAGCGACGAGGTCCGGCGTCGAGCGGACGCGATCTGGTCTGTGCGCGCGTCATAGCGAGACGGTCAAGGAGCCCGAGGGCCGAGCCGAACCCGACAGCAGGCGGGTTCAGTCGGCTCCCGTCAAAAGCGTGCTACCTACTTATTCCCCTTGCCGTTGCCATTCCAGTTTCCATCGTCGCCACTCTCGAAGCCATCTTCATAGATCTTGCCCTGGCGTGCACGACGGAAGAATGCCTTGCAGGAAGTGGCGCTGCTGATGGTGAAGCGCGGAGCACATTGGGCGTCACCACGCCATCGATCGAAGACGTAGCCGGCGTCTGGTACGGCCTCGAGCAGAACCTCATCGCCGCGCGCAAAACTACCGGAGCAGGTGCCGCCCGAGTCGCGGTGACAGTTGATCGCGCTCGGATGAGAAACGATCCGGCCCCTTCCGTTGCCTCCAAAGGTAATGCCCAGGCGAACGGTCGTCGTAGCGGTGTCGAATCGGGCGGTGCAACTGCGGGCAGCGCTCATTCTGACCTCGCCACCCTGGCACTCCGCATCGCCGCTCCAACCGACAAACAGAGAACCGGAGCTTGGACTGGGAGTCAGCACAACGTTCGTATCCTCGGCAAAGGCCGCCGAACAGGTCGAGCCGCAGGAGATTCCGGAAGGACTGCTCGTGACAGTGCCCGACCCGGAACCGGTACGAGAAACCGTCAGCACGTGAGTCGGTGAGCTCGTCAGCTGGAAGGTCGCGCGGCAGGTGCGGTCACCGTTCATGGTCACGCTGGGGCACGCCGAAGATCCACTCCAGCCTGCAAACTCGGAGCCACTGGCGGGGGTCGCCGTCAGAGTCACCGTCGCCCCTTCGTCATAGGACTGCGAACAGTCACTGCCACACTGGATCCCGGCGGGGTCAGACGTCACCGTACCGCTACCGCTGCCGAGCCGTTCGACCGTCAAGCTGTGCTGTTCGGGTGGTAGTGCGCCCGAAACGTCGAGTTCGAGCCGATAGAGCTGTGCTACCGCACCACCGCTACCGCGAACGACCGCGAAGTAGGTACCACTACCCGAAAGCCCGACGTTCTCGAGAAGCTCGGCGGCACCGAGACCGCTCGCGTCGGTCGACTCGATCAGACTGCCATCGGTAGCGAGGATCTCGAGCTCGAGGTCGAGTTGGCGACGACTGTTGAGCGTCGTGCCGGCCGAACAGGACCCGCCCGACTGCTGCGGGCCGCTCAGGTAGGAGCTACCGACCGGAGTGACCCTAGCCGTTACCGAGGCACTCGAACCGACGCTGAACGAGAAAAAGTCGACATCGCTGGTGTCGTCGAGACTGACGTTGTCGATGGTTGCCGATCCGTTCGAGAGTGATGCGGGCCTTGCAGTGCCCAGCGCGTCGTCGTCTTCCCGGTCGTCGCCGTAACCTCGGTTGACGGCCAGGATGTCGTCGTGCTGCGGTCCGTCGAAGGCCGTTGACAGGAACGGTTCCATCAACTTGGTCTGGTTGACCGGGCAGACGTGCGAGATGCCGAGACCGTGGCCATGTTCGTGTGCCAGCACGTTCCGGAGGATGCGCGAATCGTTGGCGGTGTTGGCGAGGGTGCCATCGGCAGTATCGAGCACCATGTCGCCGAAGTTGGGAAAGAAGTTGTACGCCAGGACTCCACTGTTGCCGTCGATTGTGTGCCCTGAGATTCGAACGTCGCCGCGCACACCGAGAACTCCGGCCGGCATGCTGGCCTGGGTCAAGCTCGCCCCGTCGTCTGCCGGCTCGAAAACGTAGGTCACGCCCGAGAGTTCACCCCAGCGATCGAAGACACTCTGAATGATCGAACGCCACGTGCTCTCACTTCCGTAGACCGAGTTCAGAAACGAGCGCAGGTTGCTCGGCGACGAAGGTTCGCCGTTCCAGCCCTGGATGGGCGTGCCGTCTGGCACCACGCTCCAGGTCAGCGTCGTCGGTTCGCCCTCCTCGAGACAGCATCCATCCGTTGCAGTGCGCGTCCACCGTTCACCATCGTCGTACTGATGGCGCGTTGTGGGAGTCGATTGCAGCGAACTGAGCGTCGTCCACAACTGTCTCGTCGCGTACGACTCCACCACGTGGTCCGGCGTACCGGGCGCAAAGCAGGTCGCGGGCACCAGCAAGCGACGGGTCATCGCGTCCGCGTCTGGCGCAGGTTGAAGCGCAGTCGTCTCCGTGGCTGCGGAGGCCAGGAGTGGACTCGTGAGCGGGACTGGAAGGATTAGAACGAGGAACAAAAGAGGTTTGGGAAGAAAGCAAACATTCGACAGCAGACATCGCAGCGCTGAGCGACAACCCATTAGGACTCTCCAAAGGAAGGAAAAAGGACTGGGGGAAACCCCAGAACGAGAGGGCCATGGAAAACAGATGGGCGCAGAAGTGCGGGGGCAGAAGAGCCACCAAAGGAGGGAATGCCAGCATTGTACACATAAGTCGCTATATGTGCACATGGGATCACCCTCCTACCTATCTATGGTTGTGTGGCGATTCCCCCAACAGGCCAGACGCACCCCTGGCCGCCGCCAACCTCGTCCGGACTTGTCTGATGTCACACACCCACAAGGACTTGCAGCCCCTGTGCGCCTCCCCGATACAGCACCCCCGTTGTCACCTCCCAGGCGTTCCCCGGGCATTCCCCGGGCATTCCCCGGGCATTCCCCGGGCATTTCCCGGGCGTTTCCCGGGCGATCGACTGGGGTGATTCTGGGAAACGTCGGAAGGGTTCGGTAGCTGGGGGGGGGTGCGGGGGGCGGCGCTAGACTGGCGCACCCGCTCTGTTTCCAGGAGGTTCCGATGATGACTTCGTTGGCTAGTCGTACCCACCGTTCGACGCCGCCCTGTGTCGCCGTAGCGACGCTGTTTCTCGTGATCGCCTCCTGGCTCGGAGCGACTGGTCTCGCGGCCGACGACTGGCCTTCGTGGCGTGGCGACGGCGATGCGATCTGGAGCGAGGCCGGGCTCATGCAGGAGTTTCCCGCCAACGGTCTCGAGGTGCGTTGGCGCACGCCGATCAAGGAGGGCTACGCAGGCCCGGCGGTTTCTGATGGGCGGGTGTTCGTATCCGACTTCGAGCGCATCAAGCAGACCGGCCGTCTCGGCGGCCGGGAGCGTGCCCTGGCGCTCGACGAGGAGACTGGCGAAGTGCTCTGGACGCACAGCTGGAACGTCAACTACTCATCGATCATGGCGTCGTATGCCGAGGGACCCCGCGCGGTGCCAACGGTCGACGGCAACCACGTCTACTTTCTCGGTGCCGCCGGGCACTTGATCTGCCTCGACGTGCGTTCTGGCGAGGTGTTGTGGATGAAGCACTACCCCACCGCCTATGACGTCAGCGTGCCGGTCTTCGGCTTCTCGAGCACACCGATTGTGCGCGGTGATTCGTTGATCGCCATCGTCGGCGGGGCACCCGACGCCCTGGTCGTCGCCTTCGACAAGCGGACCGGCAAAGAACTCTGGCGGTCGCTCAAAGCGAGTTCGGAGCCTGGCTACTCGCAGCCGACCATCGTCCGGGCCAACGGCCGTGACCAGCTGATCATCTGGCACCCGCAGGGGCTCGCCGGCCTCGATCCCGACGACGGCACGGTGCTCTGGAGCTTTGCCTATGAGGCCAAGTCCACCTTATCGGTGGCAACGCCCGTGGTCGCCGACGACCGCGTCTTCGTCACTCAGTTCTACGGTGGTTCGCTGATGCTCGAGCTCATCGAAGACGAGAGGGGGATCTCTGCTCAGGAGGTCTGGAAGCTCTCTGGCCGCAGCGAAATGCCTGATGAAACGGTCGCCCTACACTCACTCATCACGACGCCGATCTTCGACGGCGAAACGATCTGGGGCATCGACAGCTACGGCGAGCTGCGGGCGCTCGACGCAGCGACTGGCGAACGCCTGTGGACCGACACCACGATGGTGCGCCAGGGCCGCTGGGGTTCGGCGTTCATGGTGGCGATTGGCGACCGCTGGTTGGTCGCCAACGACCAGGGCGAGCTGATCATCTGCCGCCTCGACCGTGAGGCGTACCAGGAACTCTCGCGCACGACCCTCATCGAGCCGACGACCAGCGCGGGGTACGGGCCACGCAAGCTGTTCGACACGAAAGTCAGCTGGGCCCACCCTGCCTTTGCCAATCAGCACGTTCTGATCCGCAACGATCGCGAGATCCTGTCGGCCTCACTGAGAGCGCCATAGGCCATCGCCCTACGCGAGATCGCCGTACAGCTCCTGCGTGTTTCGAACCACCTGCTCACGGACCGCCTCGACGGCGAGCTCTTTGAGTTCGGCAATCGCCTCGAGTGAACGCAGCGCGTTCGCCGGTTCGTTGCGCTCGTCGCGCTCGGGACCGAGGACCGGGCTGTCGGTTTCGACCAGCAGGCACTCGAGGGGCAGCCGCCTCACGAGCTTCTGTTTCTGGACTGAGCGCACAATCGACGGCGGGACGGAGAAGAAGAAGCCGGCCTCGACACCCGGAAGTGCCTTCGCGGCCCGTCCATCGAAGGCGTGCATCTGAACCCTCGTCGCGCCGCGCTCGAGCAACACATCGATGGCCTGGCGCCCCGCCGAACGCGAGTGCACATTGACCGGCAGATCGAGTTCGATGGCGAGGTCGATCATGCGCGAGAAGATCTCCTTCTGCAGCTCGAGATCTGTTTCCTCTTTCACCTTCCACCGATCGAGGCCGACCTCGCCAACCGCCACCAACCGGTGGTGTTCGCGCCGGATGAAGTCCAGGACGCCTTCGGCCTCTTCGAGATCGAGCACCGTCGGGTAGAGCCCTGCTGCGACGCGCAGTTCGGGATGCACCGCTGCCAGCGCGAGATTGCGCTCGGCGTCGGCGAGCGACTCACCGACCACAACGACTCTGCCCACTCCTGCCTTGCGGGCCCGCGCCAGCACCTCGGCGCGATCCTGATCGAACACCGGGTCACAGAGATGCGCGTGGGTATCGGTCAGCATGACTGGAAGTTCATATTGACGGTGCCCCGTAGCCTTACGCTCGCTGCGACAAGCGCTCCTCGAGCTCCGCGACGGTCTTCGGCCAGTCCTTCTTGAGCAACTGCGAGAGCGCCCGATCGGCCAACAGCTTGCCGCCGGTCTGACAGTCGGGACAGTAGTTGCACTCGTTCTCGGCATACACGATGCGCTGAATCGGAGTACCACACTGCGGGCACGGCTCCTTCCACTTGCCATGGGCCGCCATCTCCGGCCGGAAGGCGGTCACCTTCTTGGGAAACCCCTCGCCAACCTCGGCGCGCAGAATCTCCGTCCACTCTTCGAGCACGGCTTTCGCCACCTCGAACAGCCGGTCGACCGCCCCGTCGTCGAGCCGCGACGTCCACTGGAACGGCGACAGACGCGCCCGCAACAAGATCTCATCGGAGTACGCGTTGCCGACGCCACTGAACAGTGTTGGATCCACGAGCGCACGCTTGAGGGTGTGATTGCGCAGTCGTAGACGCTCACGAAACTCTTCCCTGGACGCTTCGAAGAGCTCGAGCCCGCCACGATCAACTGTCGCCAGCGCATCCTCGCCGTCGAAGACATGCAGCGACGCCCGCTTCCTGGTGCCCGCCTCGGTCAGCAGCAAGGTGCCGGTCTCGAAGTCGAACGCCGCCAGGCCGCGACGCCCCGGAATACCGGCGCCTGCGTCTTTCCACTGAAATCGCCCGGCGACCATCAGGTGAACGGCCAGGAACAGCCCGCCCTCGAGCTCGAAGACGATGCGCTTGCCCGAGCGCCGCAATGCGACGACCTTCCTGCCCGCCGCGTCGGCGAGCGGGGGCGTCACCGTGCGCAGCAAGAAGGGACTTCTGATGCGAACACCCAGGAGCACAGCACCGAGAACGCGGCGCTCCAGCGCTTCCAGGTACACCACGATGTCCGGATATTCGGGCATGGCGACCTAGCGTAGCGTGTCCACGCCTGGGTGCCCGTCGACGACGATGTGACAAACACACCCCGAGTCGGTCATAGACTCCGACGGCAACATCAGCTGAACGCCAGGCGATCGCGCACCGCGGTGCGACGCGGTCGCAGGGCATGGGGAGGGAAGTCACGGTTGGAGTCCCGCCCGCGCCCGGTCTACCGCCCGACGATGTCCGAAAACCATCGATGGCGGGAGGCGAAGGGGGAGCTGTTGCCGCTGCTTTACCCTCAAACAAAAACAAACCCTCAAACAAGACCGACCACCTCTGACCATAGGAGAGACGATGCTCTTTCAAACTGACGAAGCTGCCGAACCCGCGCTCGCCATTCAACCGACTGTCGAGGCGCCGCCGATCCTGGAAGCAACCCTGCGCTCCGTGTTGCCCGAGAACCTCGAGGGCTCGGCCGCCACGATTGCCAGCGCCCTCACCGGCCTGTTCTATGCCTTGGGCATTTTCATCATCGGTTGGATCGTCGCCAAGTGGTTCGCCGGTATGGTCCGCCGCATGCTCGTCGCCCGGGGTGTCGACGTCTCGCTCGCCGGCTTCTTGTCATCGCTCACACAGTGGCTGATCATCGCGGCCACCGCGGTCAGCGCGCTGTCGAAGGTCGGGGTCGAAACCACCAGCCTGATCGCCCTGCTCGGTGCCGGCGGCCTGGCGATCGGGCTCGCCCTGCAGGGGTCCCTCGGAAACTTCGCCGCCGGGGTCATGGCGCTCCTCTTCCGGCCGTTCACCGTCGGCCAGAAGATCACCGCCGCCGGCCACACCGGCGTGGTGGAAGACCTGGGACTCTTCGCGACCACCATGTCGACGCCGGATGGCGACACGATCATCATCCCCAACAGCGAGGTCATGGGCTCGAGCATCGTCAACCACGCCAAGAACGGCAAGTACCGGTGCAACGTCGACATCGGCGTCGCATATGGCACCGACTACCGTCAGGCGGAGCGGGTCGTCCTCGAGGCGATGAAGCACGTCAGCCTGGCGCTCGAGAACCCCGCCCCCAGTGTCGCTTTCGGCGGCTTCGGCGCCTCGTCGGTCGACCTGATCGCCCGTCCCTGGTGCCTGCCCGACGACGTTCCTGCCTGCGTCCACGAAACGCGGGTGGCGATCTACAAGGCGCTCGATGAGGCCGGCATCGACATTCCCTTCGACCAGGTCGTCATGCATCAGGCCGCGTCGTAGTCAAAGCCCCGAAGCCTGGTACCAGCGGCCCGTCACTAGACGGGCCGCTTCGCGTACCGGTTCTGCTCTCGCCCACCGGCACCGGTTCCCCCTCGTCGACTCGGAATCTCCAGTTGCCGCCCGAGCACGCTACTCTTTCGGGGTGTCTTTCCTGCTCGCAGCGAAGCGGTAGATGACCGGCTACGCCGACGCCAACCACCGCCTGGCCACCTGGCTCTGTGCAACCGCCGGAGCGAGCGTTGGGCTGGTGGCCGTTGGGACCTGGGCGTTTGCCGAGGCGACCTTCTGGTTCATCGCGCCTGATTTCCTGATCATCATCCTGTGCGTGTTCGCGCCCGAATCGTGGAAACGCATCGCGTTCTTTGCCCTCCTGGGCTCGCTGGCCGGAGGCATTCTGAGCTTCATGCTCAATGGCCTCTTCTTCGACCGGATGGGCGAGATCCTTCGTGCGACTCCGTTCGTCGAGGAGCGCATGCTCACCGAAATCGACGACCTCTACAGGAGCCGCGGCCTGCAGGGCGTGTTGTTCCAGTCCTTTTCCTTCATGCAGTTCAAGATCTGGACTCACCTCGCCGTCGCGCACGGCTTCCAGCCCATCGTCTACTTCGGCCTGGTGGGAATCTCGCGAGGGATCCGCTTCCTGATCGTCGCGTTCGCCGCCCAGCTTGCCGGCCGGCTCGCGCCACGCTTCTTCGCCCGCCACGCCGCGTTGTTTCTGGTGCTCTACACGACGGCGTTCCTGGCCATGCTGCTGGCGGTCGAGACATGAGCTCACCCTGTAGCGGCTGTTCGAGAGGATGCACCGACCAAGAAGCTGGGTTTGAGATCTCGGAGCGTTTCGAGCGCTTCAACCAGAGGAACGACATCTTCAGCCGTTCGTTCTGGGATCCGGAAATCCGCAGCGAGAAGTCAGACCGCTTCTACGAGTCTTACCGGAGACCCCTCGCCGAATGGAAGAAGGTCGACGGCTACCAACAGCGCGATTTCGCCTTGCGCAACGCTGGCTGGCACCTGGCGGACCTTTTCGCAGAGCGGCTCGAAGAGTCCGATGAAGGAATAGAAAGAGAGACACGGCGCGAGGGTTTTCTCGACTTCCTGACCGCCAACCGCGACGGTGCCAGGGATCAGGCGGCGCTCGCACCCCGCGAGATGGCAGCCGAGATCAAACAGGTAGCGCGCCTTCTTGGTGCCGACCTGGTCGGCATTACCGATCACGACGAGCGCTTCACCTACAGCCACAAATACTCGCGTGATGGAGAAGAAGCAGTACCCATGGATCTTCCCGAGGGCCTGCACTCGACGATCGTGATCTGTCATGAAATGGACCACCAGCTGCTGCGCACCGTCCCCTCGGCGCTGTCGGGCACCGCAACTGGAATCGGATATTCCAAAGACGTGGTCACCCTCCTCGCTCTCGCGCAGTACATCCGCAATCTCGGCTACCGCGCCTACGCCTCGATGAACGACACCGCCGCCTCGATCCCGCTAGCGATCAAAGCCGGCCTCGGCGAGTACGGCCGCCACGGGCTGTTGATCGCCCCCGGAATGGGTCCGAGACTACGCATTGGCAAGGTCTTTACCGACCTGCCAATGTCCTACGACCAACCCATTCGCTTTGGCGTGCGCGAGTTCTGCCAGATCTGCCGCCGCTGCAGCGACAACTGCCCACCGCAAGCGATCGACGCCGGAGCCCCGCAGGAGACCACACACAACCGCTCGAACGTGGCCGGAATCCGGAAGTGGACTACTGACGCCGAGAGGTGCTTCGGTTTCTGGGTCACCCAGGTCACCGACTGCTCCATCTGCATTCGCGTCTGCCCCTACAACCGCTCCTACCCGCAATGGCTCGAGCGTTTGCGCTTTCGCTTGATGGGTTCATCGCTGCGGCGCCTGATGCTCTGGATCGACGATCGACTGGGTGGCGGCACGCGCCGCGCACCAAGCTCTTGGTGGCCGGGGCGGGCAGCACCGTAGGGGGCCCTTGCGAGATCGAGCGCTGGGCGTAAACTAGACGGAATGCTGACCACGCTCGAGAGCCTGATCGACGGGCTCGAAACTCACGCCCGCCTCGGGAAACAGATCGTTCACCGGGCCTATCTGCCCGGGCAGCCCAAGGACCTGGCGGCCCCCGAGCCGCCGCTGCCCGAGCCGCTCGAGCGCGCGCTCGCCGCGCAGGGAATCGAAGCACTCTTCAGGCACCAGGTCGACGGCCTCGACGCCGCCCGTGCCGGCAAAGACGTGCTCATCACCACACCCACGGCCTCTGGCAAGTCGCTGGTCTTCCAGCTACCGATTCTCGAAGACATCCTGGCCGGCGGAACCGGTCATGCGCTCTACCTCTTTCCGCTCAAGGCCCTCGGCCAGGACCAGCGCACCAAACTGCTCGAGCTGGCGCGCGCAGCAGGCCTCGAAGATGACGATTCCGTGTGCGCTATCTACGACGGCGACACGTCCCGCGGGCAGCGCGAGAAGATCCGCGCCCGGCCGCCGCGGGTTCTGATCTCAAACCCTGACATGTTGCACTACGGCATTCTCGGCCACGCCGACAACTGGGCGGATTTCCTCGGCAACCTGCGCTACCTGGTGCTCGATGAACTGCACACCTATCGAGGCATCTTCGGTACCCACTTCCATCACGTCTTGCAGCGTCTCTTACGCCTGTCGCGCAAGTTCGGCGGCGACCCCCGCATCATTGCCTCGTCGGCCACCGCACAGAACGCCACCGAGTTCGCCGAGGCACTTTCCGACCGTTCTTTCGTCTCCATTGAACGCTCCGGTGCGCCCCGCGAGGGGAGACACTTTCTCCTGCTGCAGCCAGAGACTTCGCCCTACACCACCGCGATGGATCTCTTCGCCGCGCTGATCAAGCGCGACCTCAAAACCATCGCGTTCACCAAGGCGAGACGCATCACCGAGCTCATGCACTCCTGGATGGGAAAGCGATATCCCAAGCTGCGCGGCCGGGTCGCCAACTACCGTGCCGGCTTTCTGGCCACCGAGCGTCGCGAGATCGAGCACAGGCTGTTCACCGGGCAGCTCGACGGGGTGATCTCGACCTCGGCGCTCGAAATGGGCATCGACGTCGGCGGCCTCGATGCCTGCATCCTGGTGGGCTACCCCGGCAGCATGATGGCCACCTGGCAGCGCTCGGGGCGGGTCGGGCGCGAAGGCCGCGAGTCGATCACCGCTCTCGTCGCACTACCAGACGCGCTCGATCAATACCTCCTCAAGCGCCCCGACGAGTTCCTCAATCGCCAGTGCGAGCAGCTCGTGGTACGCACTACGATCCCGATGATCGCTGACCCACACCTGCGCTGCGCCGCCGCCGAACTGCCGCTTCACCGTGAACGAGACGCGCACTACATCGAGACCCACCAACCGACTGTCGAAGACCTGATCTCGCGCTTCGAGCTCGCCGTCGACAGCAGCGGCAGCGAGCTGCACGCCGTTTCGGCGGCACCGGTTCGCGACATTTCCCTCCGCGGGGGCGGTGCGACCTACACCATCGAGAGCACGGTCACCGGGCGCGCGATCGGCAGCGTCGACGCCAACCGGGTGTTGCGCGAATGCCATCCCGGCGCCATGTATCTACACGCGGGGCGCCAGTATCTGATCTCGGAACTCGACATGGTGCACCGTCGCGCTCGCGGCGAGCCCGCCAACTCGGATTGGTTCACCGCGCCGTTGGCCGACAAGCACACCGAGATCCTCGAGGTTGAAGAAGAAAGCACCGTCGGCCCGCTGCGCGCCTGGCGTGGCCGGGTGCGCGTCACCGAGCGCGTTCTCGGCTTCGAGCGCAAGAAAGTGATCGGCCAAGAGAAGCTCGGCGAGGAGAGTCTCGAGCTGCCGCCTTCGGTCATGGAAACACATGCCTTGTGGTTTGCCGCCGGGCGTGAGATCGAAGACACCATTCGCGAGCGCGGCGAAGACTGGATGGGCGCGCTCCACGCCACTGAGCACGCCGCAATCTCGCTCTTTCCGGTCCTGGCGTTGTGCGACCGCGGCGACCTCGGCGGCATTTCGATTCCCTACCATCCGCAGGTTCAGAGCGGCGCGGTGTTCATCTACGACGGCCACGGTGGCGCGGCAGGGGTCGCCGACATCGGGTTCGAGCGCCTGCCGGAGTTGTTGGCGCGGGTCGCCGATCTGCTCGACGGCTGCGATTGCGAAGACGGCTGCCCGGCGTGCATCCATTCGCCCAAGTGCGGCAACGGCAATCGCCCACTCGACAAGTCCGGTGCCCGCGAGCTGGTTGCCCTGCTGCTCGGCGAACACACCTCCGAGCTCGTTCAAAACGCCGCCGAACCACCGCCCCTGCAGCTCGACGCCGAGGTCACACCGACCGGCATGGAGCCCAGCGAGCACGACGTGCCCGAACGCGGCATCTATCGCTGGCAGGGTGGTCGTGCGGTCCTCAAAGCCGGGGACAGCCGGATCGGGCATCGCGAGAGCCTCTTCGATCTCGACGCACCGCTACCGGAGGAAGCACGCTCGAAGGAGCGCCACGCGGCCACCGTTGCAACTCCTGACGGCCCGCCGACTGAGTCGCTCGCTCCACCACCGCAGGCTCGACCGCCGGCTCCGCTCAGCGAGCCTTCGCCTCCGGCCAGTTCCCCAAAGCCCCGCCGCCCCCGCATCGCCCGGCGGCGCCGCGACCGCCGCGACATTCCGCGCGCCCCGATTCCCCGCCACATTGAACGCACGGTGCTCTTTGACGTCGAGACGCGACGCGCGGCTGAAGAAGTCGGCGGCTGGCACAACCTGCACAAACTCGGCGTCGCGCTCGCCGTCACCTGCTCGATGGAAGAGGGGCGTTTCAGCGTCTACCTCGAAGACCAGGTCCAGGGCCTGATCGACGAGCTGCGCGCGGCCGATCTGGTGGTTGGCTTCAACATCATCGGCTTCGACTATCCGGTGTTGTCGGGCTACACCGGCGAGGACTTCCGACGCACGCTGCCGAGCCTCGATCTTTTCGAGACCGTCGAAGAGACCATTGGCAGCCGCCTCGGCCTCGCCCATCTGGCTGAGGCGACCTTCGGCTCGTCGAAGAGCGCCGACGGCCTGCAGAGCATCGAGTGGTACAAGCAAGGGCGCTTCGACCTCATCGAAGACTACTGTCGGCGTGACGTCGAACTACTTCGCGACCTCTACCTCTTTGGCCGTCGCGAGGGTCACGTCTTGTGCACGACAAAAGAGAAGAAGGTCGTGCGTATTCCGGTGGACTGGCCCTAGCTACTCCCACTCGAGGTTGCCGCACACGCCCAGCGCCTGGCCGGTGATGTGGGACGCAGCATCGGACGCCAGGAAAAGCACCGCTTCGGCAACGTCGGAAGCGCTGATCCAGGTGCGCATCGACACGTGACGCAGAACTTCGGCCTCGGCCTCGTCGCTCGTCTGGCCGTTCTTGCGGGCGCGGGCTCGCACGAGCTTCTGGCTTTCCGCGTCGTCGATCATCCCGGGCAGCACAACGTTGCAGCGGATGTTCTCGGGGCCGAGCTCCCGGGCGGCGTTGGACGACAGGGCCACCAGGCCGGCCATCGAGGCCACGTAGGCCGAGCGCCCGGGCATCCCGGTACGTGCCGCCGTCGAGGCGACGTTGATGATGGCTCCGGCGCGCTTCGGGCGCAGCACGCGCGCCGCCTGGCGCAAACAACGGAACGCACCGGTCAGGTTGGCGTTCAGGTTCTCGGCAAAGGCCTCGGGCTCGAGGTCCCAAAGGGCTCTTCGGGTGCCCCGATCGCCGGCGCAGTGGACAAAGACATCGAGGCCATCCATCCAGCCCAGCGCCTCGGAAAACAGTTCTTCAACGTCGGACGATGACGAGCAGTCAGTCACCGAGCCGTGCAGGCCTGGGTACTCTCCCAGGACCTCGGCGACGCGCTGCGCCGAGTCGTCACCAATATGCACCCGGGCGCCGTCGTTCCAGAACGCCCGCGCGACGGCCAACCCGATATCGCTGGCACCGCCAGTGACGACGACACGCTGGACCGGGCGCTCGCGCTCGGGGCTCTGCAGATCGAGAGGTTCCTGCATCGCGGTCAGTGAATCTGCTGCATCATGAGAACTGGTCGGAAGGATTGGCGAGGCTATCAGCCTGCGAAAGTGACACCTCTGAGGTGGCCGACCGTCAGAGGTCGTCGAAACGCCCTCCGCGCCCCTTGCCGCTAGAGAAGCGGGCCGCGCCGGGGATCGCTTCGCCTTCGATGACCTCGACACCTGCCCTGAACTCCTCTTCCAGGGCCTTTTTGAACCCGGCGTCGAAGGAGCCGTAGGCCGAGCGACGATCGGTGCGCAGGCAGCGCTGGGGGAAACGGGTCAGCTCGAGGGCGAGCTCCTCCGCCGCAGCACGCGCTTCGCCGGGCTCGACGAGGCGATTGACCAGTCCCATTTCCAACGCTTCCGGCGCCTCCACGGGACGCCCGGTCAGAATCAGATCGAGCGCTCGGCTGAGGCCGATGAGCCGCGGCAGGCGAACGGTTCCGCCATCGATCAGAGGCACACCCCAACGTCGACAAAACACGCCGAGCACGGCGTCACGCTCTGCCACCCGCAGGTCACACCACAGCGCCAGCTCGAGGCCGCCGGCGACAGCGTGTCCAGCGATGCCGGCGACTACTGGCTTCTCGAGCACCATGCGGCTCGGCCCCATCGGCCCATCGGCCTCGGCAAACTCGGCCGCCCGATAACGCACCGCCCGTTCGCCGCTGGCGACGGCGTGCAAGTCGGCACCGGCACAGAACGCCTTGCCTTCTCCCCACAGGACTCCGGCAAGTGCCTCGTCGTCGGCTTCGAAGGCACGAAAGGCGTCGGCGAGCGCCTCGGCGGTCTGGTTGTCAACGGCGTTACGAACCTCGGGGCGCGACAGGATGACGGTAGTGACCGGCCCCTTCTTCTCGACTCTCACACTCAAGGTCCGGACCCCTCCCGAGAGGCGAGATCGATCTCGAGGTCCCGGCTGTCGTAGTACCCGAGACGGCCGGCTCGGGCGCGCAGCGTTCCAGTTTGGGGGGCCGCAATACGCCCGTTGTAGAGCTTCCACGCCGGTTCGACGTCCTCGCCCCGGTCCTCACCTTCGACGCGCCAAACGATGGCCGCCCCTTCGGTCGCGGTTCTCAGCTCGAATTCCCAGGCGCCCGCCTGCTCTTTCTTCGACTGCACCACCGGTGCCGCAACCGTCAGATCACGCTCTGGGGGACGAAGAAGCGCCAACAACTCACCTTCAGAGAGATCGCCGAGGTCGCCGGTTCTCTCCTTCCAGGCACGGAGCGCCTCTCGCATGGCGTCCAGCTGCGCCTGTTCTTTCGCACCCAAGGTCGCCTCGGCGGCGGCGAGGTTGTGGGTCTCATCCGGATCGACCTCGAGGTCGTAGAACTCTTCGGGAGGCTTCGATCTCGCCATGAAGGCTGCCGCCGCTCCCTCGAGACCACCATCCTCCGCCGCCAATCGACGCAGCTCCTGCATCGTGGGCATCTGGTCCATGTAGCTGATGTGCTGGGCGTAGGGCAGACGAGGCATGGCGTTCAGGAGGTACTTGTAGCGCCGGCTTCGAACGGCACGAATCAGATCGTAGGTCTCATCCATGCGATCGCGAGCAGCGAAGACGAACTCCGGCTCGGGTTCGGTTTCCGGCCCCAGAAAGACGCGGCCCGGCAGCCCCGGCGGACGCTTCGCGCCGGCGAGCGCCAGCATCGTGGGGGCGAAGTCGACGAAGCTCACCAGCTCTCCGCTCACGGTCCCGGCTTCGATGACCCCCGGCCAGCGAACGAGAAGCGGAACCCGAATGCCCGAGTCCCACAACCAGCGCTTGGCGCGCGGCAGACCGCGACCATGGTCGGCGAAGAAAAGCACCACGGTGTTCTGGGCCAAGCCGTCTTCTTCGAGCTCCGCCAGGATGCGCCCGACCTCGAGATCTGCCGCCGTCACCAGTTCGTAGTAGCGCGCCAGATCGGCTCGCACCACTCGAGTGTCGGGATAGTACGGCGGCACGATGACCGCTTCCGGATCCTGGCGGTCCGCCGGCGTGAGCTGGGCGGTGGCCGTCTGAAAGGCGTTTTCGGGTAGGCGGATGCGACTCTCGTGCGTCACGAAGACGTCGAAGACGGCGAAGAACGGCTGCTTCGCGTCCGGACGGTTGCGCCAGTGCGCCTCGCGGCCACTCTCGTCCCACACCCCGAGGGGTGGCCGACTCACGCTCCGTCGCACATCTTCGCCCTCCGGTTGCCCAGCGAGGCGCGAGGTGACTTCGAACGGCGCCAGGTTGTAGTCGATCTTGGCGTTGTTGCTGGTGTAGTACCCAGCACGCCGCAGCGCCATCGGGAAGGCCTTGACCGAGGGCGGCGGCACGCCCCAGGAGCGCATGTGATGAGTCCCGATCGTGGTCGGGAACTGCCCGGTCACCAGGGCCGAACGGCTGGGGGCGCACACTCCCGCGATCGAGAATGCGCGGTCGAAGCGCTGCCCCTCGGCCGCCAGGCGATCGAGGTGGGGTGTGCGCGCAACCGGGTCACCGTAGGCACCGAGATCCGGACTCATGTCGTCGGCCACGATCCAGACGATGTTGGGGCTCGGCGCGAGCTCGTCGGCGGCCTGACCGGGTTGCGACCACGCCAGTGAAACCAGAGAGAGCGCCACGAGACGGGCGCAGAGGTTCGCCCTCTTCATAGGCGATGCTCGATTCCGCGCTCCTCGCACAAACCGCGCAGGTAGTCGATGACTCCGTCGTGCAGAGGAATGCCGTGGGCCGAACGCTCAGCCCGATCGGCCGCCTCCTTGACGCCGGCGTAGATCACCGGTTCGCCCTCAGAACGCGCCGGCGTTTCGCGAAGCCGCCGTAGGTACGAGTCCATCTCCGCCTTGACTTCTTCCGCCGGGCGGAAGGCGTCGATCCGCATGGCGCCAAAGAAGTGGCCGACCGAACTGCCGAGGTCGTCATCAATTCCGGCGCCGGCACCCGACAAGAGCCCGCTCAAGATGTCGACGACCATGGCCAGCGAATAGCCCTTGTGACTACCGAGCTCATAGGTCCCGCCCAGTGGCAGCAGGTTGAAGGCTTCGAACGCCGCCTTGGCGTCGGTGGTGATCTCGCCTTCACTATCGGCCGCCCAACCGGGTGGAATCGGCCTCCCGGCGCGCATCGCCAGCATGATCTTGCCGAGCGGCACGGCGCTGGTCGCCATGTCGAGCAGAAACGGCGGCTCCTGAGCAGTCGGGACCGCAACCGCGATCGGGTTCGTACCGACCGCGGCGCGCTTGCCGTGGGTTGGCGCCACCAGCTTGTCGGAGTTGGTCAGCGACAGCCCGATCATGTCGTGCTCGACGGCCATTCTCGAGTAGTGCCCTGCAGCCCCGTAGTGACGGGAATTGCGCACCGCGACCGCAGCGAGACCGGTTTCACGGGCTTTCTCGATCGCCAGCTGCATGGCGCGCGTGCCGATCACATGCCCCATCCCACCACCGCCATCGATCAGCGCCGTCGCGTTGGTCTCATGCACGACCTCGATTCTCGGGTTGGCCTCGATGGTGCCCTTCTCGAGCCCCGGTGCGTAGATCAGCTGGATGTAGTTCGATACGCCATGAGAAGACACCCCCATGAGGTCAGCCTCGACGAGCGCGTCGGCAACGAAGCCCGCGTCCTCGGGCGGCAGAGCGAACGACTCGAAAAGTGCCTTCACTGTCGCTCGTAGATCTTCCGGCGCTACCCTTTGCATGGTCCCTGGGGGCTCCTTCCCGATTCTTTTTCACGCCCGGCCTCTCCTCTGATGAAACATCACAGGCTCCAGTGCTAGAAACTTGACCCGAAGCTGGTTGGATGCGGCGTATCATAGCTGCCGTTGCGCACCATCAGGTTTCAGACCGAGAGGTCAATGCTGGGAGTTCTGCATGAGTATTGAGATCGCCTCCGGGCCAGGATCAGCCGAAAGACCACTTCGTGTCGCGATCGTTGGCTCGGGCCCGTCGGGCTTCTACGCCGCCGCCGCGCTCTTCAAAGCCGAAGGGTTATGCGTCGAGGTCGACATGTTTGATCGCCTGCCCACCCCCTTCGGTCTGGTACGCGGAGGGGTTGCGCCCGACCACCAGAAGATCAAGAACGTCATTCGGGTCTACAACAAGACCGCGTCACATGAAAGCTTTCGTTTCCTCGGCAACGTGCACATTGGGCGAGACATCAAAGTGGCCGTTCTCAGCCGTCACTACGACCAGGTGGTCTGGGCGATCGGCAATGAATCCGATCGACGGATGAACCTGCCTGGCGAAGATCTGCCTGGGGTTCACTCGGCAACCGAATTCGTCGGCTGGTACAACGGCCATCCTGACTTTCAGCACCTCGACTTCGATCTGGCAGCCGCACACTCCGTGGCGGTGGTAGGCAACGGCAACGTGTCCATGGACGTAGCGCGGATTCTCGCGCAACCAGCCGAAGAGCTCGCCCCAACCGATATCACCGAACGCGCCCTCGAGGCTCTCCGGAAGAGCTCGGTCGAAGACATCTACATCCTCGGTCGGCGCGGACCGGCCCAGGCTGCTTTCTCGCCGAAAGAGATCAAGGAAGTCGGCAGTCTCGAAGACTGCTCGCTCCTGGTCGACAAGAACGACGCCACCCTCGATGAGCTCTCGAGCTCCTGGCTCGAGGAACACGCTCCCAACTCGGCGAAGAAGAACGTCGCCTACCTCCAAGAAATCGCCGGCACCGGCACGAAAGATGCCAAGCGGCGCGTTCACTGCCGCTTCCTGGTGTCACCGGTCGAGTTTCTAGGCGACGGGCGGCTCGAGAAGGTGCGCATCGAACACAACGAGCTCCACCCTGACGACCGCGGCACACCGCGACCGCGAGGCACCGGGCAGAGCGAAGAGCTGGCCGTCGACCTGGTGTTCAAAGCGGTCGGCTACCGTGGGGTGCCGCTCGAGGGCCTGCCCTTTCGAGAAGACTGGGGCATCGTGCCGAACGAAGCCGGGCGGGTCCAGACCAGCGCCGACGGCGACGTTCTACCGAGTCACTACGTCGTCGGCTGGGCGAAACGTGGCCCAAGTGGTCTGATCGGCACCAACGGGCCTGACTCACAAGCCACCGTCGAAGTGATGATCGAGGACCTTTTGGCCGGCAAGCTGGTGGAAGCCGAGGCCCCGGACCGCGACGCGATTCTGGCTGCCCTCGAAGCGGCGAACGTCGACCCGGTGAGCTTCGCTGACTGGCAACGTCTCGATGCCGACGAGGTCGAACGCGGCGAGAAGGTCGGCAAGGTGCGCGAGAAGTACACCGATGTCGAAGCGATGATGAACTCCGTCCGTCGGCTGCGCTCCCCTGCCTGAGGAGACCGCTTCGCCCGTCGAGCCCCCGTACCAGCGACGCCCTCACGACCGGGAGTCCAGGACGACCGGCGGGCCGCGATGGCTCGCTGTGCTCGTGGCCCTCTATGTCGCGGTCGGAGTGCTGGCCCTTTCGTGGGTCGCCTGGTTGCTGAAAGGCGACGTCTTCGGACATTACGCAGTCGCCGGACCCCTCTCCGACCGCACCATCACCTTCCTGGCGGTGCTGATCGCCTGGCTGCTGGCAGGTTGGGTTCTCTTGCTGGTGCAGCAAGGCCGGATCCGGACCGGCAACGCTCTCTTCTGGTGTTGTTTCTTCGCCACCGCGTTTCTCTTTCTCAACGTTGTCCGCGAGCGCCCCGAGCCGGGAGATGCGAGAGACTACGCCGCGGCCGCCATCGAGGTCCATCGCGGGGAACCGGTGCACGATCGCTACCTCTACCCACCCCTTCTGGCGGTCGCCCTCTCGCCGCTCGCCCCCCTGGGGACCGGCGTCATCACGACTGTCCTCTTGGCCGGCAACTACGCGGCGCTTCTTCTGTTCTTCGTGCTACTCGCCCGAACGCTCGAACGGTACGGTTTCGAGAACCGCACCGCCGTCCTCGTCACCTTCGCGATGTTCGTCGGCAATGCGCCGCTTCTGCGCAACCTGGTCTACCTGCAGGTCAATCTGCACGTTGCCAACCTGATCCTCGGCTGTCTGCTGCTCTTCGGCGAGGCGCACAAAGGCACGACCCGATTGAGAATCGCAGGATCAGCCTTCTGCCTCGCGCTCGCGACCCACCTCAAGGTCGTGCCGCTGGTTCTGTTGCTGCCCTTTATCGTCACCCGTCGCGTGCGCTGGCTGGTGGCCTACTTGGCGTCGCTAGCAGGCATTGTGCTCGCAACCGTAGTCGCTGGCGGCGGACCGTACTACCAGCAGTTCCTGCAGCGCGCCTCGGGTTGGCGCAATGCCAACCTCGGCCTCCAGTTTCGCAACAACTCCTGGGACTCGCTGGTCCAGTCGTTCCTGTGGGCCGGCGATCGCCAGATCAGTGCCAGCGAGGCGCGCTGGGGACAGGCCATCGTGGCCATCCTGGTGATTGCCACCATCACCGGGCTTTCAACCCTCACCGCCATCCACATCAAGAACCGCACCTTCTCACCCGATGGCGGCGAAACCGGCGACCGCCCGAGCCCAACCGCCAGGGTGATGGACGGCATCATTGCCAGCCTCTTCTTGATGGTCCTCGTCTCGCCGCTGGTCTGGAGTCACCACCTGGTAGTCCTCATGCTGCCCGCCGCGGTGCTGCTCTTGCGACTTCGAAAGCCAGCGCAGGCGGCCTCGTGGGCCACCGCCTACTTCATGGTCTTTCTGGTGCCGACCTTCGACTTCTTCCCGCTCTCGTTCGCCCGTCTCTTCGGGATTTGCCTGTTCATCGCTCTCTTGGTTGTTCTCCGCCACCGGCCGACAGAAGAACCGCCGCTCGAGCGCGCTCTTGCCCGGCTCTTTTGAAGGGTTCCTCGGTGGCGCTTCTCGCGATGCTCACTCCTCGCCCATGTGGGGGTAGGAGATCCCGTAGGGAGGCGTGAAGTTCTCCTTGACCGCGCGCTGCGAAACCCAACGCTGCAGGTTCAACATCGAACCGGCCTTGTCGTTTGTGCCGGATGCGCGGCTGCCACCGAACGGTTGTTGACCGACGACGGCGCCGGTGGGCTTGTCGTTCATGTAGAAGTTCCCGGCCGCGTGACGGAGCGCCTTCGCCATCGACACCAGAGCCGCACGGTCCTGAGCGAAGATCGCTCCGGTGAGCGCGTAGTCGCTCGTCGTGTCGCAGAGCGTGAGCGTTTCGTCGAGCTTTCTGTCGTCGTAGACGAAGACCGTCAACAGCGGCCCGAAGAGCTCTTCCTTCATCAACTCCGCGCGCGGGTCGTTGCTTACCACGACGGTGGGTTCGATGAAATAGCCGACCGACTTGTCGTAGCCGCCACCGGCAACGACCTCGTAGTCGCCGCTCTTGGCGGTCTCGATCGCACCTCTGAGCTTCTCGAAGGAACGTTCGTCGATGACGGCACACATGAAGTTTCGAAAGTCGGTTGGCGATCCCATGGGGGCTTCGTCGAGGTGCCCGCGCATCATCTCGAGCACCGAGGGCCACAGCGACTTCGGAACGTAGGCGCGCGAGGCGGCGGAGCACTTCTGGCCCTGGTACTCGAAGGCACCGCGAACGAGCGCCACCGAAAGGGCTCGGGCGTCGGCACTCGGGTGTGCGAAGACGAAGTCCTTGCCGCCGGTCTCACCGACAATGCGTGGATAGCTACGGTAGGACGCGATGTTGTTGCCGATCGTGCCCCACATGCTCTGGAACACCGGCGTCGAGCCGGTGAAGTGAATGCCCGCCAGATCGCCGTTGGCAAGCGCAGGGTCCCCCACCTGAGCACCGCGACCGGGCAAGAAGTTGATCACCCCCGGCGGCAACCCGGCCTCCTCGAGCAGCTTCATGATCCAGTAGCCAGACAAGAGCGACGTCGAGGCGGGCTTCCAGAGAACCGAGTTGCCCATCAGCGCGGGCGACGTTGGCAGGTTGCCGGCAATCGAGGTGAAGTTGAACGGCGTCACGGCAAAGACGAAGCCCTCGAGCGGTCGGTACTCGACGTAGTTCCATATGCCCGGTGCCGAGCGCGGCTGCTGCTGGTACATCTGTTCGGCGTACCAGGGGTTGAACCGCCAGAAGTCGATCAGCTCACACGCCGAGTCGATCTCGGCCTGGAAGGCCGTCTTCGACTGGTTGAGCATGGTGGCGGCGTTCAGGCGAGCACGCCATGGGCCAGCCAACAAGTCAGCCGCTTTCAAGAACACCGCAGCGCGCGCCTCGAAGGCCATCTCGGACCACTCGGCCCACGCCTTGCCGGCAGCCGCTGCGGCGAGCTCGACCTCTTTCGCGCCCACTTGGTGGCCTTTCGCCAGGACGTGGCCGTGATCGTGTGGACACACGACATCGACCACATCGCCGGTGCGCACTTCTTCGCCACCGATGATGGCAGGGATCTCGATCTCGTTCCCGACCATCGAAGCGAGCGCGCTCTTGAGTTCGTCTTTCTCGCTCGATCCAGGTGCGTAGGAGAGAATCGGCTCGTTGATCGGGTGCGGAATTGGGAAGGAACCGTTGGACATGAGAAACAGTCTCCGGTAGGTCGCGCGTGGGGCGACAGGAAGGCGCGCCTGGCGTTGCTCGGTGAGCACCGGGGATAGGCCTCGGTTGAACCTGTTCGAGACGGCGCGAGGATCTTCCTGCATCGTACGAGACGAGGCTTCGACCAGCAACCACCCGGTCGCCTCGACCAGGCGTCTATGGCAATGCGGCCGGTGACACTCGCAGCGCTCTTCGGAAAGCAGTCTGAAGCCACGCTCAGACCGTGCTCCGAGGACTTCCAGGATGTCGACAGCCCTCCTTCTCAAGAACCCCGGCCAGCCCCGCACGGCCCGATGGGCCCACGGCGCTCTGCTCGCCACGGAGTTGCGCCCGATCTGGCGCCGGAGGTAGCGATGAGCATCAGCGACCCGTTCGGACCTCCACCCGCCAACTTCGACGGCGATGGGGGCGGCGCAACCACCGACTCTGACCTCGGGCTCGGCAGCAGCGATTTCAGCACGCCTGGAGAGACCCTCGGACTGTTCGGCGACACCTACGCCACCAGCGCGCTCTCAGGCGTATCCGAATCCTGCTTGGTGAACGCTCGACCGAGCGACAATCGCGGACGCACCGCCGTGAAGTAGTCGGCCGACACGACCTCACCGTGCACAACCCTAAGGTCCCCGTCGATGCCCAGGGCAGAGGTCGCGAGGCGGTGGGCGGAGAACCCGTCCAGCTGATCGGACGCTTCCTGCGCAACGGTTTTCAAGATCGCCATGTGACAGCCGGCGCACGCCGTAGTCGCCGCTCTCGAAAACCCGCACCAATCATTCGGGCTCGGGCACCGGCATGGAGCGCCAAAGCGGTCTACGACGACTATAGAAAAAGTTTCCATAGTCGCCTAAAAGTCATCCCGCTCAGCCACAAGGAACGTCCCGCCCCACAAGCAGAGGAGACGGCCCTGGGGCGGACAAAACTTCTAGACCACAATCCAGAAAAGTCACGTAAAATTTTGACCATAGTCTAGAATTTAGGTACGGTGAAGCCATGATTCCCACCCGGCGCTACATTGAACGTGCGGTCCTGGGCGACCTCGAGGGTCGCATGGTTTTCGTGGCGGGGCCGCGACAGGTCGGCAAGACCACCTTCTCCCTCGCTCTTCAAGGGGAGACTTTGGGCTACCTCAACTGGGACATCGCCGAGGACCGCGAGTCGATTCTCGAAGGCGTCTTTCCGCCATCAGAACTGTGGGTTCTTGATGAGATCCACAAGTACTCGCGCTGGCGGGACCTACTCAAGGGCCTGTGGGATGCGCGGGTTCGCCGGGAAGAAGCGGGCCGTCGAATCCTCGTCACCGGAAGTGCCCGCCTCGACTTCTATCGCTCCTCCGGCGATTCTCTACAAGGCCGCTACTTTCTCCATCGCCTTCACCCTTTTTCCGTCGGTGAACTCGGTCTCCAGACACCAACCGAGCTCGAGGACTTGCTACTTCTCGGCGGCTTTCCGGAGCCCTGGTTTGGAGGCAGCGAGCGGAAGGCCAGGCGGTGGTCCACCTCATATCGCGAACTCCTGATTCACGAGGAGGTGGGCGCCCTGGAAAATGTGCGCGATCTCGGCCAGCTCGAGCTGTTGATGCTGCGACTGCCGGCCCTCGTCGGGTCGACCCTCTCGATCAACGCACTCCACGAGGATCTCCAGGTCGCTCACAAGACCGTCGAGAGCTGGGTCCAGATCTTCGAGCGCCTCTACGCCATCCATCGGATCGGACCTCTGACGGGCCCGCGGATTCGAGCTCTGAAGAAGGCGCAGAAGCACTATCACTACGACTGGACCCTCGTGAAAGATGAGGGGCCGCGCTTCGAGAACCTGGTCGCCAACCACCTTCTGAAGTGGATACACCATGAAACCGACAGCGAAGGACGTGATCTTGACCTTCGCTACTTCCGCGACAAGGACGGACGGGAGGTCGACTTCGTCGTTACGGAGAAAGACCAACCGATCCAACTCATCGAGTGCAAGCTCGCTGACCGCCCAGCCGACAAGAATCTCAGGTACCTCTCTTCGAAGTACCCGAAGGCGGAAGCACTCCAGGTGGCAGCGCGAGGCCGGCGCGACGCAACAACGGCGGAGGGACTTCGGTTCCTGCCAGCGATCGAATGGCTGAAGCATCTCATCTGAAGGGAACGCGCGGATGCGCAGCGCACGGTCGGGGCTAGGTTTGGCGACATTGTCAACGTCGGTCGAAAGTCTCCCATTAGTGGCAGTCAACGAATGCACACTCCCTGCCACGGGTGACCGGTGGCTAGCGGCCAAGAGTCATCTACGAATCGGGCTACATTGGGGGGTCGGGCGAGGCGTAGCCCTGCGCCACGCCTTTCAGAACCTGCACCGGGGGCTCCTGGGGGCCGTCGAGTCAGTCTAGTTCGGCCAGTGCGCGCTCCACCTCCGCTAGCAGCTCGGTTCGCCGGTCATCCTCGGGTTGGGTCAGCAAGAGAGCACGCCCGTTTTCGAGGAGGTGTTGTGCTTCGGCGTTGCGACCCTGCTCGGCGAGCACCAGACCCAGGCGCGACATGGCGCGCGCGGGTGGTCCTTCTGTTCCCGCCAGCTGAAAAATTCGCAGAGCCTCCCGCAGCGGCGCTTCGGCCTCGACGAAACGCTCTTGCTCTGCTTCCAGGGCGCCGAGTTCGTAAAGGGCGATGGCAACCCTTGGGTGGTCCGGCCCACCAGCGTCGACAAGCGCCTGGGCAGCGCGCCGGAACCCCTTCCGGGCCTCGTCGATCTGGCCGCCCGCGGCCTTGACCTGAGCCAACCAGTACTCCGCAGGACCGCGAAAGGGGTTCGGTCCAGGGAAGGTCTGGTCGATGATCTCCTGAGCTTCAGTGAGCCGCTGAGCGGCCTCGCGGTAACGCCCTGCCATGAAGAGGGTTCGCCCGTGATTGGAAAGGACCACCATCAAATCTCGATGGCGCCCACTGTGCACCTCGGTGAGAATCGCGGCTGCCCGATGGTGGAGGTCATCGGCTTCCTCGAACTGACCGTTGGAAGCCAGGGCCATGGCGAGATTGTCGTAGGCGTTGGCGGTCTGCCAGTGACTATCACCGAAAATGTGCTCCTGCCCCTCAACCACTCTTCGGTAGAGGGCTAGCGACTCGTCACGGCGGTCGAGTAGGTCGAGCAGGTGGGCCAGGTCGCTCAACGCGCTTATGGTCGATGGATGGCGAGTACCAAGTTCGGTCTCGAGAACAGCCAGCGCTTCGCGCGCGAGCGGCTCGGCAGCAACCGGATCGCCCGAGCTGGCCAGAACACCCGCGAGAGCGGAAAGGGCGCGGGCGCGCAACTCTGAACGATCTCCAGCGGCCTTCTGGGCGGCAGTTGTAGCTAGCTCTCCCAGCGGCACGCCATCTCTGTAGCGCCCCTCCTCCCACCGGAGTTCGGTGAGCTGGATCAGAGTTTCGGCTTCGGCGCGATCGTCGCCAAGTTGGCGAAACAGCTCAAGGGCCTTCTCGAGAGATGCCGATGCCTCCTCGTAGTCGCCTTTCTGGGTTCGGGCCGTACCGAGTTCAAAGAGGGTCTCGCCGACCTCGAACGATGCTTCCGAGTAGTGCTCGCGCCTGGAAGCAAGCGCCTGCTCCAGATGTCCAATGCCTTCCTCGAAAAGGCCAAGACTCACGTACACCCTGCCAATCGTGTGGTAGAGCTCGCTGGCGACCTCTGGGTGGCCTTCGAGTTCGTCGTCGATCTGCGCAGCTCCCTCGTCGAGCAGCTCACGGGCGGTCACGCTTTCGCCGGGCCGTTCGGTTGGATCGGCAACGGAAAAGAGATCGACTAGAAACCTCGAGACGCGGTGCGCTACCTCGGCCTCCTTCTGCGCCAACCGTTCCGCATCGCGCGCCTTGAGCATGCCAAACGTCGTGCCTGCGACGGCAGCGATCAACAAGGTCAAGAGCGAGATCGAAGCGGTAGCCGCGAGGCGATGGCGACGGACGAACTTCTTGGTGCGGTAGAGCAGACTGGGTGGGCTAGCCTCGACGGGCTCCTGGCGCAGGTACCGACCGAGGTCGGCGGCCAGTTCCAGCGGAGAGCCATAGCGGCGTGAACGCTCCTTGGCGAGCGCCTTCATAGTGATGGCGTCGAGATCGCCGCGAAGCGTCCGCACCAGTGTCGCCGAGTCGACTCGTCGCTTCTGTGCCGAGACCTCCGAACCTTCGGCAAGCGTCGACAGTCGAGAGCTCGGCTTGTCGGGATCTTCCTCGCGCAGAACCCGGCGCAACTCGTCGAAGTCGAGGCGGCGAAGATCTTCTGGGTCGTAGGGCCGCGCCCCGACAAGTAACTCATAGAGAACGACACCAAGGGCGTAGACGTCGGTGCGGGTGTCGATGTCCCGCCCGGTCGGATCGGCCTGTTCGGGGCTCATATAGGCCGGCGTTCCGATCCATTGCCCGAGCTCGGTATACAAGGTCTTCTCCGTCAGGCGCACCGCGGTTGCCTTGGCTACGCCGAAGTCGATGATCTTTGGCATCGGGCGGTCATTCTCTACCTGAACCAGAATGTTCGAGGGCTTGAGATCGCGGTGAATGACCCCCTTCTGGTGTGCGTGCTGTACGCCCTCGCAGGCCTGCATCAAGAGCTCGATGCGCTGCTCGGTCTTGAGCCGTTGGTCGTCACAATAGTCGGTGATGGCCCGGCCGTCGACGTACTCCATCGCAAAGTAGGGCCGTCCGCCCCCGGTCTCTCCTGCCTCGAAGACCTTGGCGATTGCCGTGTGGTTCATGAGTGCGAGGGCCTGGCGCTCCGACTCGAAGCGGGCGATGATGGCGCGAGTGTCCATCCCACGCTTGATCACCTTGACGGCGACACGACGCTTGACGGGTTCGGTCTGTTCGGCGAGGAACACCTCACCCATGCCGCCCTCACCGATTCTCTCGAGGACCTTGTACGGCCCGACGCGTTCCGGGGCGTTTTGTCTTCGCACCGCGTCCCAGGTGTCGATCTGGCTCTCACGCTTCGTCACTACGAGAGGCAGCATACCGCTCGCCGGACGAGCTGCTGTGAGCACGGCGGCACGAAGAACCTGTCCCTACTCATGACGCACCCGGAGATCGATGGATTTGCGCCGGTTTCGTGCGGCGATGCCGCGCACGGTCGGGGAAAAGTTTGGCAGCGTGGAGTGTCGAAGGGCGGCCCTGCGCTCCAAACCGCGCGACACTGCCCCAGCACCGGCCGCTCGTTCCCATCAAGGCCATTCATCATCTGCACCGCAGGCCACGCGGGCCGTCAGGGACCGTCTCGTGCCCTGGGCCAACGCCCTTCGAAGTGAATTGCGTGTACCGGGTCGTTCGGGGGTCCGAAGGCTCTGGGCGCGGTACAAAACACCCTGCAGCCCTGAAGCCGGTTCGTGCCCTTGTAGGCTCGCACCATGCCACTCCAGTCCCTTCTGGACGACCTGGTCGGTAAACCGCTCCATTCCGGCGCGACCCTGTCTGTCTACCGCGCCAGTGACGGTTTCGAATTCGCAGGCGGCGCCGGCGACCTCGACCCGGATACGCCCTACTTCGTCGCCTCGGTAACCAAGATCTACCTGACCGCCCTGTGCCTCCAGCTACTCGAGGAAGGTCGCCTGGAGCTCGACGACCCGCTGTCTGAACACCTCGACGAGTCGGACTGGCGCGGCCTGCACCAGCGACGGGGAGTCGACCGCAGCGACCAGATCACCGTTCGCCACCTGTTGACGCACACCAGTGGGCTGCCGGACTACTTCCAACAGAAGCACGACGGCCGGAGCCTGCTGGCCAGGATCCAGAGTGGCGAAGACTGCGAATGGAGCTTCGAGCAGGTCCTTCTATGGTCAAGAGAAATGAGGGCGCGGTTCCCACCCGGGCATCGCCAGCGGGCGTACTACTCAGACACCAACTTTCAGCTGCTCGGCAAGATCCTCGAGAACCGCGACGAGCGTCCCCTTGCTGAGATCCTCGCGAGCCGAATCTTTGAGCCCCTCGGCCTGGAGCAGACCTGGCTCTACGTCGATCCGTCAGACCGCCGGCCCGCCGCGATTCGATTCCGCCAGCAGGCACTCGACATCAGAAAAGCAATGACGAGCTTTCGAGGCGACGGCTCGATCGTGTCGACCGCACGGGATTCGATGTGCTTCGCACGCGCCTTCTTCGAGGGCCGACTGTTCAGTGCAGAACGGTTACCGAACCTCTACACCTGGCGGCGCATCTTCTTTCCCTTCCAGTACGGCGTCGGCGTCATGCGGATCGCCTTGCCTCGGCTCTTCTCACCCTTCGCTCCGCTACCCCGCCCGATCGGCCACAGCGGGCTCTCGGGAGCGTTCGCGTTCTACGACCCACAACAACAGGTCTACGTCACCGGCACGGTCAATCAATTGGCGCGTCCGGACACCTCGGTGCGGCTGATCACAAAGATCCTGACAGCCGACTGGTAGACCCGCTTCCACCGCGGCTCCCGCTCACTACGACCAGAAGCAGAAGGGGCCGGTCCCGAAGGACCGGCCCGCGATCGCCGGCTACACCGGCCAGGACCCCTCAATCGAGAGGGCCCGCGCCGCGGCTACTCGCCGCCTGCCGCTCCTTTGGCCTCCTGGGCCTCGCGGTACTCACGCATCTTCTTCATCTGCTCGCGCATCGCCGGCGGCACCGAGTGGGTCGGCATGTCGACCTGCTCTGCCTTGTCGACGTAGCTGTAGTCCATGAACCCGATCATCATCTCGTCGGTGGTTTTCTCACCCCAGGTGACGGTGATCGTTGGGTCGGGGTTGGCTACGTTGTTCGCCGAGTTATCGAACGCCGCGAGGACCTTGACCGTTGTACCGGCCTCGAGCTCGAGCGGCTCGGGCGGCGTGTAGGTCAGCTGCCAGTTGAAGTCGTAGTTGGGAACGTCGAGGAGGACCTCTTCTTTGCCATCGGGATAGACGGCCGTGAACTTCATCGACTTGCCGCGTAGGTGCATGTGCGGGGTGAAGTTGAAGAGCAGCGCATCGTGCTCGAAGGTGAACTCAGAAGCCGACAGGTAGTTCTCTTCGCCGGGCGGAATATTGAGAACCGGATCGACCACCCACATGGTGGTCAGCTTGTTCTCCACGTCGCCATCGTAGAACTTGAAACCCACAGAGGTCTGGTCGATCCCACCGGTACCGGGACCCGGGTCCTTGTGGTAGTGCATCTGGAAGAAGATCGAGCTGTTGGCGGGAAGGAGCTTGCCGAAGCCTTCGCGATAGACCATCGGCACGACGCCGGGAGCCCAGCCGCCGATGTAGTCCATGTCCATGCGACCGGCACCCTGGATGCTCTCGAGCGTTGCGTCCCCAGGAGCGAGGTAGGTGAGGTTGTGATGTGCACCTGCCATGAACGAGGGCCGGATCTCAACCGCCTGAATCCAACGGTCTTCGTCGAGCGTGTTGTCGACCTTCACCCATTCGTAGTGGTCTTCCATCTCGTCGGTGACCTCGAAAGGCGCCATGGTGACGATCAGGTCGGGCTCGCCCATGCGCCAGGTCGACTCGAAGGTCGGAACAGGCGGCGCCTTGGCAAGGTCGCCAGCCGGTGCACCAGCCTCGACCCAACGCGTAATGGTCTCGATGTCTTCATCGCTCAGACGCGGATCCTCGAGGAACTCGCCGTGGGCCGGATCGGCAAACCAGGGTGGCATGCTGCGCTCGGTGACGGTCTTGCGAATCGACTTCGCCCAGGGACGTGCCTCGGCGTAGGAGAGGAGCGACATCGGCGCGACCTGGTCGGGACGGTGGCAGGTGACGCAGTTGTCGTAGAGAATCGACGCAACCTCACCGGACCAGGTGGCCTGATCGACGTCAGCGTTGTTGTTGTTGGACGCGGCGATCGGAGCCAACGCGACCAGCGCGAGAATCAAAGCGAGAAAGAGCGATCTCTTGAGCATTTTCGTTTCCTGTGTTGGAGGTTCGGCGCTGGCGCCGCGGGGATGGTCGAACGGCGATCGGTGTCGAGCGGGCGGGAAGCAGGCCGGCGATGAGGCTTTCCCCTCGCGCCGTACAGAGAGGGTGGATTCCCCGATTCGGCGCCGCCAAGCGGGCGGTAAAGCCTCGCTGATGAGCCGCTACGCCGGTCCATTGTTTCACAGAACTGGCCGATTGGCCTATACCCCTCGAAACCCGTTCCAGAACGCACTTTCAGGGGGTCCATTCCCCACCTCGCACCGGTGCACCGAGATACTCTCTCGGAATGCATCCATCGAGGCCTGGCCCACCGAACTGGCCCATGCGGGCGCGATTCAGGAGACCACGAAAGGCTCCCGGCAGCTTGCTGCCCGTCGCGACCGTCCTTGCTCTCGTGATCCTCGCGTGCCAACCGTCCAGCCCGCCGGCTGCTGGCGAAGCGGCCGCTCCCGCCCGAGAATCTGCAGGCGACTCGACGGCCGACTGGCAGACGCCGCTTCTGGTGGACGAGGACTTCGACCCGGCGACCCCTCTGCGGGCCGGGTTTCTGGTCGTCGATGGGGTCTTCAACTCGGAGTTGATGGCGCCCTACGACATTTTCCACCACACGCCACCGCACACAGCACCGGCCGCAGGCATCGAGGTCTTCGTCGTCTCACCTGACGGCAAGCCAATCACGACCTACGAGGGCCTCGAGATCGCTGCGCACCACTCGTTCGCTAGCGCACCTCCGATCGACATTCTCGTCGTGGCGAGTGCCGAACACTCGATGGATAGCGATCTCGAGAACCAGGAGATGCTCGACTGGGTCGCCAGGGTCAGCCGCGAAGCACGCTACGTGCTCTCGCTCTGCGACGGGGCGTTCGTACTCGCTGCGGCGGGTGTGCTCGACGGCCGTGCCGTGACGACTTTTCCCGGCGACCTCGACCGCTTTGAAGAGAGGTTTCCGCATCTCGACGTCAGGCGGGGCGTCTCCTTCGTTCACGACCGCAACACCATCACGTCGTCCGGCGGGTCGCTCTCCTACGATCCCGCGATCTATCTCGTCGCTCATCTCTACGGAGACGAGGCCGCCCAGCGCGTCGGCACGGGTCTCTTGATCGACTGGCCACCCGGCGACCTCCAGGCGACCCTCTTGCCCGAGGGATGACATCAGAGGAGATCAGTGAGGTGTCGCCGGACGCCGCCGTGCCGTCCCACCGCGCGCTCGTCTTGAACGCCGGCAGGACCAGAATCGAGATCCAGCCCCAACCTCCTGTCGGGCCAGGAGAGCTTCTGCTCGAGGTCCTGGCCTGTGGTTTGTGCGGAACGGATCTCTACAAGCTCGACCGCGCTGCGCGTGCGGCGGCCGAAGGCAGAGACGGACCGCTGCCTGACGGTACCGTTCTGGGCCACGAAGTCGTCGGCCGCGTGATCGCCGTTGGCGAACCCCACGACAATCGCTTCGCGCTCGGCGACCGCTGCGTCGTTCCACACCACCTCGCCTGCGGCGCCTGTCGACTCTGTCGCCTGGGCAGCGAAACGCGCTGCGAGACGTTTCTCGAGCAACGCCTTGAACCGGGCGGCTTCGCCGACGTTCTCCGCGTTGACCGAGAGGCTACGGCGCGTAGCGCGCGCCGGGTACCACCGTCGATGAGCAACGAGGACGCTTGCCTGCTAGAACCCGCGGCATGCGTGTTGAGGGCCATCGAGCGCTCGGGGCTCTCGAGCACCGACGACGGCACGGTTGCGATTCTCGGCGCCGGCAGCATGGGTCTCTTGCACATGCTCTCTCTCGAAGCCTTCAGACCGCGAGCGCGCGTCGTCATGTTTGAACCACAGGCCGTACGTCGCGACTACGCACTCAGCTTCGGGGCTGCCGCTTGCTACTGCCCGCACGAGCTTCGAGACGGCGGCTCGGCGCGCGCGCTCGCAGCACAATGCGACGTCGTCTTCGATACCGTCGGGGGGATAGAGGCGCTCCGAACGGCCCAGCCGCTCCTTCGCCCCGGCGGAACGGTGGTGCTCTTCGCACACGCTGCGCACCCGCCGGAGGATCACGATCCACCCGCCGATCACGGTCCGCCCATCGACACCCTGCTCAACCGCTTCTTCCACGCCGAACAACGGATCGTCACCAGCTACTCGGGCGCCCTCGGCGAGCAGGAGGCTTGCTGGCAGGCGATGTGCCGCGCCAGTGACAGCGGGGCTATGACGCAAGCAGGGCCAACACTCAGCCCAGGGCGGCTGGTCACCCATCGCGTCAGCCTCGACGATTTCGCGCGCGCTCTGGAATTGGCGCGGGAGCCCGAGACGCTCAAAGTCCTGATCGTCCCCGGTGGGGGATCGCCCGTCGATGAGACCCCTGGCGCGTCGGGAGCGCGCGAAGCATGACTCTCCCCCGTGAGTTTCGGCAGGTGCACCTGCTCGGGCCTGAGCACATCGAGACCAAAACCTGCCCGCTTCCCGCTCCCCGAAGCGGCGAAGTGATCGTCAGGGTCGAGGCGACGCTGACCTGCGGCACAGATCTCAAGACCTACCGACGGGGCGGTCACCCGACCATGATCGACACCCCCGGTCCCTTCGGTCATGAAGGTGCCGGCCAGATAAGAGCGACAGCAGACGAAGACTGGCGCGTCGGCGAGCGAGTCGTGGTCTCGAACTCGGCTTCTTGTGGCACCTGCGAGCGTTGTGCGGACGGGCGCGAGAACCTGTGTAGCCAGCTGCAGTACCTGAACGGTACCTTCGCCGAGTACCTCATCGTGCCCAGTGCATTCGTCGAGCGCGGGCTACACCGTGTCCCCGAGGGCCTCGACCTGGCGGTGGCGGCGCTGGCCGAGCCCTACGCGTGTGTCTTGCACTGCCTCGACTTGGCACTCGGCGGTCGGGTTCGCGAGCCAGAGGGGAGCGAAGCGAGGACCAGCGACCCGATCGACGCCCTGGTGCTCGGCCTCGGGTCGATGGGCCTCATGTTGACCGCCGAGCTGGTGCGCCGCGGTCACCAGGTCGTGTGTGCCGACCCAAACCCCGAGAGACTGAAGCTGGCAGCGAGGGCGGGCGCCACTCGCGTCCTCGAGGTCAGCCGTGAGGGCGGCGAAGCCAAGCGACTGCGGCCCCTCGCCCAGCGCGGGTTGGAGGGGTTCGATCTGGCGATCGAAGCGACCGGCTCGCCGACCGGCTGGAGCGATGCCATTCAGGCGGCGCGTCCGGGCGGAGAGGCGGTCTTCTTCAGTGGCTGTGCGCCGGGAACCCGCCTCGGCCTCGACACCGGCCGGCTGCATTACGGCGAGCTCACGTTGCGCGGCGTCTACCATCACCGCCCCGAGACCTTCCGGCGAGCCCTCGACTACCTCGCCCAGGGCCACTTGCCCACCGACTTGCTCCTTTCTGTCCGCCTGCCACTCGACCAGGCCAGCGAGGCTTTTGAGCTCATGAAGGCTCGCCGGGCAATCAAGGTCGTCCTCGAACCATGGGGACCCAACCCGCGAGGACAGTGACGCACCGCCTTGCGCGATGCGGGCCGAGCGCCCGTGCGAAGCATCGATCAAATAGAATATGAAGGTACCGCCGCCCGGGAGAACCCTCCGGGGTTCGCTGCCCGCTGCACCGACCTTCCTTGATTGACGCGGCACCGCCCTCCCGGTGGCGGAACCGCCAGTACCCCAGAGGCTCAACCACATGCGACTGCTGATCATCGTTCCCGTCGCCCTGTCGACCCTGCTCGCATCCCTGCCGCCGGCGTACGGACAGGAGCCCGCGAAGGCACCCGCCGCCGGCAACGAGGCAACCACTCCGGTTGCACGCCAACCCAACGCGTCGACGCCCCCTCCACCACCTGAGCGCGACCCCGAGGGAAAGTGGTTCTCCGTCGTGCCAGTGATGCTGTGGTGGGCTGGGCCGAAGAAGCCCCGTTTCAAGGTGTGCACCGACAACGACCTGGGCGAAGGCGTCGGCAAAGGATGCGAGGTTCTCGGAGCTCCCGAGAACGTGCGCAGCATTCAGATGCAGTGCGAATGGAACTGTAGTGAGCTCGAGCCCCGCAAACGCGTCGAAGTGCACGGCAAAGTCGTCGGCCAGTTCCTCGTGGCAACCGAAGCGCGCGAGCCACAACCCCCACCGGCCGAGTCGACCCCAGCCAAAGAAGAGGAAAAGAAGGACCCACCAAAGAGCTGAGACCGCAACGACCTGGCAGGAAGGTTCGTCGAGGAATCACGGCGCGACCCGTCCCACCACGTCCCTCCTCACCCGGGTCCTGCCCGCCAGGTAGGTGGTAGCCAGCTCCCATCACCCACCGCAGATCCTGAAAGCCAAATCAGCGACAACGAAGCCAAGAATCCGCGGCGCGTGCAAGACCAACGAAGGCCGATGACGCAAGAGCAGGGCCAAGACCTTCGAAGACAAAAACGCAACGGACCGCTTGGATACGCCGGGATAAACCGGCATGGAGAAAGGAATGAGAGAGTCCCACCCTCGAAGGGGTAGCGACCCAGAGGGTCCCCGAGTCATGCGCCGGCTCCCGCGAGGGTGCGGTGAAGCGTTGACAGGGGCACACACAGGCCGGGTATTGAGCCGCGAAATAAGAATTTGGGAGTGCCGACGCTGTCAAGCGAAGCGGAAGGCGAGACTCCGTAGCGCGCTATCGCGAGCTCTGCGGCGACTCCCCGCGGTCGTAGACCCTGTGCATGTGTGGAATCTCCATGCGCGAGAACCGGGAGATCCGCGATCTGGCCAGTTGGGTATCTGGTCCGCATCGGGAAGGCTAGAGGCCGTAAGCCGATGACGCACGGATGGCGGAAGTCAGACAGGCCCGTAGTACCTGCGAAGTCGTCGAACAACGGTGGGAGACCAGCGGCGGAGGCGGTGGAGGGAAGGGGCCTGGCCAAGGGGAACACGGGCAAGCAAAACGCACCCCGGACACAGAGCCGGATGGAGAGTGCGAGCAATGCGCTGGGCCGTGTACGAGAAGCCGCCCGCAGGGGCAAGGAAGTGAAGTTCACAGCGCTTCTTCACCACATCACGGTCGAGCGACTCCGGAGCGCATTTGACGTGTTGCACCGAGACGCAGCGGCAGGAGTGGACGGAGTGTCATGGAGCGAGTACGCAGAATCTTTGCTGAGCAATCTCGAGGACCTGCACTCTCGTGTCCACCGTGGGAGCTACCGGGCGAGTGCGACTCGTCGCGTCTACATCGAGAAATCGGATGGGCGGTTCCGACCGCTTGGCATCGCCACGTTGGAGGACAAGATCCTTCAGCGCGCCGTCGTCTCGGTGTTGGATGCGATCTACGAGGAAGACTTTCTCGGGTACTCATACGGATTCAGGCGAGGCCGCAGCCAGCACGATGCTTTGGATGCGCTATTCGTTGGAATCACAAAGCGGAAGGTGAACTGGGTGCTCGACGCAGACATTCGTGGGTTCTTCGATGCCCTGGACCACGAGTGGCTGGTGAAGTTTCTCGAGCACCGTATCGGAGACCGTAGGATCCTTCGCCTCATCCAGAAATGGCTGAGGTCCGGAGTGATGGAAGACGGTAAGTGGCACGCGAGCACGCGGGGGACTCCTCAGGGGGCGACGATTTCGCCTCTCCTCGGGAACGTGTACCTGCACTACGTGCTCGATCTCTGGGTCCAGCAGTGGAGGAAACGCAACGCGCTTGGGGACATGATCTTCGTGCGCTACGCGGATGACTTCATCGTTGGATTTGAGAGGCAGGAGGAGGCAGAACGATTCCTCGAGGAACTGAACCTGCGACTCCGTGACTTCTCGTTGGAGATCCAACCCGAGAAGACGCGCCTGCTGGAGTTTGGCCGCTTTGCGGCCTACAACCGACGCGCGCGAGGTCTCGGGCGGCCGGAGACCTTCGAGTTTCTAGGCTTTACGCACTGCTGTGCGCAGTCTAGTCGAGGGAGGTTCTTGCTGAAGCGCATCACGAGCCGCCACCGAATCCGCAGGACACTGAAGGCTGTCGGTACGGCCCTTCTGGGACACCGACACTCGCCGCTACCAGAGCAAGGTCTCTGGCTGGGATCCGTGGTGCGAGGCTTCAATGCCTACTACGGCGTACCCGGCAACTCAGCGGCGTTGAACGCCTTTCGACAGGAGGTCATTCGGCACTGGATGCGCGCTCTGCGCCGACGCAGTGACAAAGACCGCACGTCCTGGAAACGGATGTGGGCCCTGGTGGCCCACTACCTACCCAAAGCCCGAGTCCAACATCCCTGGCCTGATGAGCGACTTGTCGTCAATACCTGAGGCAGGAGCCCAGTGCATTAGCAGTGCACGCTGGGATCTGTGCGGGGGGCGCCGGGCAACCGGCGCTCCTACCGCGATCGCCGCAAGAGTCGTTCTCACCCGGATCCTGCCCGCCAGGTAGGTGGTAGCCAACTCCCATCACCCACCCCAGATCCTGAAAGCCAAATCAGCGACAACGAAGCCAAGAATCCGCGGCGTGCGCAAGACCACCGAAGGCCGATGACGCAAGAGCAGCGCCAAGACCTTCGAAGACAAGAAAAAACGCAACGGACCGCTTGCGCCGCAAGAGTCGCTCTCACCCGGATCCTGCCCGCCAGGTAGGTGGTAGCCAACTCCCATCACCCACCGCAGATCCTGAAAGCCAAATCAGCGACAACGAAGCCAAGAATCCGCGGCGTGCGCAAGACCACCGAAGGCCGATGACGCAAGAGCAGGGCCAAGACCTTCGAAGACAAAAAACGCAACGGACCGCTTGCGCCGCAAGAGTGATTCTAGCGTGACCTGTGGTAACGACTCCCCGCTATCGCCAGAAAGCAACCCCAACCGCACCGCTCACCAACCCAGGCACACCCCACCGGCGGCCGCTACCACAGGTCACGCTAGAGCTCGAGGTCGCCGTGCCCGAAGACGATGTCGAGTCGATTGCCGTTGATGATGAACTTCTGAAGTCGCATCGAAGAGTCCGACAGATCGGCAACGATGTGGATCTCGTTGATGCCCTTGCCGACATGGAACCCGGTCCGCAAGCGGCCGACGTGGGTCGAACCGACTTCGACCATGCCAGCACCGTAGGGAGCCTCGACGCCGAGAATGCGAATCAACTCGCGGGGGGGATCGGCGAGTCGTAGATGGCGGGTGTTGGTTGGCGTGATCCCACCATCAGCCCAGATCTGCACGATCGTGTTGTCACCTTCGGTATCGATGGTGATGTTCTCGACCCTTGAAAGGACCGGCATCGTGCGCGTCGTTCGATCTTCGATGGCCACCTCACCACCGTCCTGCATCAAGCTGAGCAAGGTTGGCACTCCGTCGTCGTCGAGACCGACCGTGTCGACAAGTGCTGTGTCGGCAAGCTCCCGGCCATCGTCACCTGCAATGTTCGAGACGTACCTTTTGCCGAGGAAGATCACGGCCACACCGACTGCGATCAGCAGCAGGGTGACGATGAAGAACAAAGAGCGGCTCCGCGGACTGTTCTCCTGCGGAAGAGGTTCGAAGCCGCTTGGCACGAACTCTTCAACGGGTGTCGGTTCAATGCGCGGCAACATGCCGGTGCTGAGGACATCCTCGGTTTCTGGCACCGGTGCCTGCTGTGTCACCTCGGGGCCGAAGTCACCGGGCGACCGAGCCTGGTGCTGGCCGGTGTCGCGCGCTAGCTTCTCGCGCAGGAGCAGCTCTTCGGTGCGCATGCGATCGGTTTCGAGCTGTGCGGTGGCAACCCGCAACGGAGACGTCGACATGTGAGGACTACGCGCTGGCTGCGGCACCGGGTCGGGAATCGGAACCGGCGGTTCACTCGGGCGTGAAGGCAACGGTTCGTCGAGCTCGTCAGGGATGTCGAAGGCCGGCATCTCCTCGCCCACTCCAGGGTCGTCGGGTCGCCTTGCGTGGGGATCGAAGTACGAGGCGACCGAGTCGGTTTCGCCGTAGCCCGGGCCAGGATCGATCGGGGCGGAGTCGAGCAGCCCGTCGTCCATCAGTCCGGGTTCATTGAGCGCTGCGTCCAAGGCGCTCGAGTCTTCGAATTCAGAATCATCGAGCAACGACTCGTGGACGGAAAAGTCGTCTTGCAAAGCAGGTTCGGGCGACGCCTCCGGCACCGGCGCGGCTACCGGCGCTGCGGGCGCTGCTGGCGGTGGAACCGCTGCTGCCGTTTCGGTGTCGATCGCTCCGGTGGCTTCGTCGCTGAGCTCCCAGAGCTCTGCGCCGAGGGCCATGCTGAAGTCGTCGGCAGACGTTGCCTCTTCTTCCGTCGGTGGAGCAGCAGGCAGGCCGGCCGCCGCCGCTGGCTGGGCAGGCGGGGCCTCTGTTTGGCTTTCGCCCGACAGAGCCGAGAGAGCCTGATCCGCCGTCGGACTACGCGACGACGGACTGCTTGCTGGCACATCGAGGCCGGGCGCAAAGTCGCCCTGCGCTTCGATAGCGCTCAGGCCCTCCGGCGGTGCCTCTGCCGCAACATCGAAACCATCGTTGATCCCTGTCGCCACGACATCCTCGACCACCTCTTGCTGGCTCGGCGCGGGCTTAACGGACGACATGCCAGTCTCGCCCAGAAAGGCGGCGATCTCTTCGCGCGACATCGGTGGCGGGTCGACGCGAGGTTCGAGCTCGAGGGCCTCCGCCGCCGCAGCCTCGGCCGCGGTCGGCTCAGCGGGAGGTGACTCAGCCACCGGCTCGCGTGGGGCGGCCGGCTTCGGCTGCTCCACGGCGACTGGTTTCGCCACGCTCATGGCACCAGTACGAGGCGCGGTTTCGCTGCCCTCGAGTTTGAAGGGCTTACCCCCCTCCTTGATGAAGTTGCTGACGATCTTGTTGATCAACAACTCGCTGTCTTTATCGACCCAGTCGAAGCGCACGCCCATTCCGGCTGGCAGCGACGGCGAGAGATTCTCGTTGCGCGACCACACGACCGTTCCCTGGCCGCGGATCAGGGTGTACTCGTCTTCGAGGCGAAACATCACCGCCAGGGCCGTCCCCTTGGGGAGTGGCTTGTCAGTCGCCAGGAATACTCCGCCGCGCGAGATGTTCGAACGGAACCGATCGAGGAACCCCACGAAGTCGTCGACGACGACCTCGAGGTACTCGGGAACGGGAACGCGCAGCTGATCGGGATCCAGCTCGCGGCGGTTACCGGCACCGACGTAGATTTTGACTTCGGGCTCCAAGGAGTTCAGATCTCTTGGCTAGGAGCTGAGAGGCCCCGCGGACGCGGTGCTTTGGCTTCTCGACTGGAGAATGGGAAAGGAAAGTGCTGGAAGGCGCGGCACGCCACATACGGCCAGACACCGCAACCGAGCCGGACCACGCCCGACTCTCGTTAATCGACAAATTCTAGCATTTCTCAAGAAGGAGATCCAGCCAGATCGGTCGTCTATACTCCGCTCCCCTTGATCTCCTCAGAAGTTCAGGCCCACTGGCCCCCGGGGACAGAGCGGCCAACGGTCCTCGAGTGAACCATGACTGACCCCAGACCGCCAAAGCCGCCGTCCACCGAGAGCGAAGTCGACAGCCTCCAGGACCTGCAAGCGGCTCGCGAGGCCATCGAAACGGTGGATCGGCAGCTCATGGAGCTCTTTCGCGAGCGGATGCAGATCGTCGAAAGCGTCGCGTCGGCCAAGGTCGAGGCCGCCTACCCGTTTCGGGACCAGTTCCGTGAGGAACAGGTGCTCAGGCGCGTCCGCCAAACCGCCACCGAAATGGACCTCGACGCCCACCAGATGGAAGCCCTTTTCCGCTCCATCATGGAAATGGCCATTCACCACCAGCAGGCCTTCATCAAGCGCCTGCCGACCACCCCTCTGCGGGTCGCCTACCAGGGCGTCGAAGGTTCGTTCAGCCACCTCACCGCGCAGCGCCACTACCGCGGCCTCGGCAAGCCGATCCTTCTCACCGGCTTCGAGACCTTCCGCGAAGCTGCTGAAAGCGTGCGCACCGGCACCGACGACATGGCTCTTCTGCCGATCGAGAACAGCACCGCCGGCAGCATCAACGAGACCTACGACCTGCTCGCCGAGGGTGGACTGACCATCAATGCCGAAGCCATCAGCCGAGTCTCCCACTGCCTACTCGGCCTCGCGGGCGCCAAGGTCGAGAGCCTGCGCGCGGTGATTTCCCACCCCCAGGCACTCCTGCAGTGCGAGGACTTCTTGCGCAGCCATCCACACATTCGCTCGCGCGCCGAGTTCGACACCGCCGGCGCCGCCCGCAAGGTCAAGGAGCAACGCGACCCGACCCTGGCAGCCATCGCCAGCGAGTCGGCAGCCCGGGTCTTCGCCCTCGAAGTCATCGAGCGCGATATCCAGACCCAGGCCAGCAACTTCACCCGCTTCGTCGAAGTCGCCCGCGAGCCTGCCACCTGCCCCCCCGAGGTGCCGTGCAAGACCTCGCTCCTCCTCGCCACCGGCCATCGTCCCGGAGACCTCGCCGACGTCCTGCGCCATTTCGCCAGCCGCACCATCAACCTGACCAAGCTCGAATCACGCCCCGTACCCGACCGCCCCTTTCAGTACCAGTTCTACCTCGACCTCGAAGGCCACGCCAACTCCGCCGCGCTGGTCGATGCCCTCGACGCGATCAAAGAGCACACCCGCGAGCTGCGCATCCTCGGCACCTACCCAAGTGCGGCCGACGCGATCTCACCAACCGGCGACGCCGAAGCCCCCAGGAAGGCGCCTGAAGCGGAATGACCACCAGCCCAGACTTCGACGTCGCCATCATCGGCGCCGGAATCGTCGGGCTCGCAACAGCACTCGAGCTCACCGCAAGAACCGCCGCCAGGGTCGGCGTTTTCGAAACCGAGAAGACGCCCGCCGCCCACCAGACCGGCCACAACAGCGGCGTCATCCACTCCGGCCTCTACTACGCCCCGGGCTCGAGCAAAGCCCGCAACTGCGTCGCCGGCCGCAGAGAGCTGCTACGGCTATGCCAGGAAGAAGGCATCCCGTACGAACTGTGCGGCAAGCTGGTCATCGCCACCGATCCCTCCGAGCTCCCGCGCCTCGACGAGCTAGAACGCCGCGGTCGCGCCAACGGTCTACAGGGTCTGGAACGCCTGGACAGCGAAGGCATCAAGACCCACGAACCGCACGCCGCCGGCATCGCCGCACTCTGGGTCCCAGAAACCGGAATCATCGACTACACACACGTCGCCCAGGCCTACGCCAGGCGAGTCGAAGCCAACCAGGGGAGCGTAGCCCTGGGTGAACAAGTCACCGGCATCAAGGTCACCCAGGAGGAAGTACGCCTGACCACCCAGGCCACCACCTACCGCAGCCGCTACCTCATCAACTGCGGCGGCCTACAAAGCGACCGCATCGCAAGAATGGCAGGCCACTCCCCCACCGTCCGGATCGTGCCCTTCCGCGGCGAGTACTTCGACCTACGCCCGGAACGAAAGTCCCTTCTCCGCGGCCTCATCTACCCCGTCCCCGACCCGCGCTTCCCCTTCCTGGGCGTCCACCTGACAAGAAGAATCGACCAAACCGTAGAAGCCGGCCCCAACGCCGTCCTCGCCTTTCACCGCGAAGGCTACAAACGCCCCGCGGTCAACCTCAGAGACACCCTCTCCACCCTCCTCTGGCCAGGCACCTGGCGCCTCGCCGCCCGCTACTGGCGCATAGGCCTGGGCGAGTACCTGCGCGCCGGCAGCAGAAAAACCTTTGCCCGCGCCCTCCAACGCTTCGTCCCCGAGATCCAGAAAGAAGACCTGACGCCTGGCAACTGCGGCATCCGCGCCCAGGCTCTAGACAGAACCGGCCGTCTCCTCGACGACTTCGAACTCAACACCGGCTCCCGCACCCTGCACGTCCTCAACGCCCCCTCCCCGGCAGCCACCGCATCCCTGGCCATAGGAAGAGAACTAGCAGAGCGCGCCAAAAAGGACTGGAGCCTGAAGTAGCAACAAACAGCCCCGAGGAATCCCAGATCCACCCCAGTCAATTGCCCGGGAAACGCCCGGGGAATGCCCGGGGAACGCCCGGGCCCGGCGCGGGAGGCTCTGGACAGAAACCGGCCGCCTCCTCGACGACTTCGAACTCAACACCGGCCCCCGGCACCCTGCACGTCCTCAACGCCCCCTCCCCAGCAGCCACTGCCTCTCTGGCCATAGGAAGAGAACCAGCAGAGCGCGCCAAAAAGGACTGGAGCCTGAAGTAGCAACAAACGGCCCCGAGGAATCCCAGATCCACCCCAGTCAATTGCCCGGGGAATGCCCGGGGAATGCCCGGGAAACGCCCGGGGAATGCCCGGGCTCGGCGCGGGAGGCGCATGGCCCCGGTTCCCACCCGGCCCGCTCCCAGACCCAACCCCAGTCCCAGAGCGAGTCCCCGGCCCAACCCAACGTCACCTCGCGCCACGACACACCAAGCACGTCACGCAGCAACGTAACCCAGCGAAAGTAGCCCAGCGCTCTCCAACGACCGACCGTCAGTCAGTCGGTCAGGAATCAGCACCCAATGCCCAGAGCGCAAAGGCAAACTGATCCGCGATGTTCTCGATCTGCATCCAAGTTGGCTTCCCCGCCCCGTGGCCGGCCCGCGTTTCCACCCGGATCAACACCGGGTTGTCACACCGCTGCGCATGCTGCAGCTCGGCAGCGAACTTGAAACTATGCCAGGGAACCACCCGATCATCGTGATCAGCCGTGGTCACCAGAGTCGGCGGGAAGCAAGTTCCTGGCTTCACGTTGTGGTACGGCGAGTACGCGTACTGGGCGCGGAACTCCTCCTCCACCTCGCTCAACCCATAGTCCGTATTCCAGTTGCGCGCATTCGCACTCGGCAGGTGGTAGCGCAGCATGTCGAGCACTCCCACCGCCGGCAGCGCAGCTCCGAAGAGATCTGGGCGTTGCGTCATCGCCGCGCCCACCAGCAGGCCACCGTTCGAGCCCCCCTGGATCACCAGCTTCTCGGTGCTCGTGTACCCGTTGGCTATCAACCACTCCGCCGCCGCGATGAAGTCATCGAAAACGTTCTGCTTGCGCTCCTTGGTACCGGCAAGGTGCCATTCCTTGCCGTACTCACCGCCACCCCGAAGGTTCGGAATCGCCAACACTCCGCCACGATCGAGCCACACCGCACGCGACACCGAGAAGCCCGGCGTCAGGGAAATGTTGAAACCACCGTAGCCGTAAAGCAGCGTGGGGTTCGAACCATCGAGTTCGACACCCTTCGAGTAGGTCAAGAACATCGGAATGCGGGTTCCGTCGGAACTCTCGAAAAACACCTGCGACGTTTCGAAGCGTTCGCCATCGAGGGCAACCTCAGCGCGACGGAAGAGCTCGCTCTCGCCGCTTGCGACGTCATAACGGTAGATCGTCGACGGTTCGACGAACGACGAAAAGGTGTAGAACGTCTCGGAAGACCCGATGTCGCCTTCGAAGCCGCCGACGCTACCGATTCCCGGCAGCTCGACCGAACGTTCTACCGTGCCATCGGGCGAATGCACGTTGACCAGTGGCAGCACATCGCGCAGGTACTCGGTGACCAGGCGACCGCCAACGAGCGAACTGTCGCGCAGAGTCTCTTCGCGTTGCGGCACCACATCGCGCCAGGCTGAGCGCGCCGGCTTCTTCGTATCGATCGCCAGGACGCGACCGCGTGGAGCATCCAACGTCGACTGGAAGTAGAAGACCGAGCCCAGGTTGCCGAGGAAGTTGTAGAGCGCGTCCCAGTCGTCGAGAAGCTTGACGACTAGCGAATCAGGCCGCGCCAGGTCACGGTAGTAGACCGCGTTGGTCAGATAGCCCTCCTGCACCGAGATCACCAGGTAGCGGCCGTCTTCGGTGACCGTGGCGTAGGGATTGCGGCGCTCATGGTCGGGCTCGTCGTGGACCAGGGTGTCCGCGCTCTGATCGGTTCCGAGACGGTGGAAGTAGACCGCGACCGCCTTCTGGTCGTCGCCCTCGCCGTCTTCGCCTTCGGGATAGCGGCTGTAGTAGAACCCTTCCCCGTCGCGCGACCAGGAAACGCTGGTGAACTTGGTGAAACCCAGGACTTCGTCGAGGTCCTCACCCTTCTCGATGTCGATGACATGCCAGCTGTTCCAGTCGGAGCCACCATCGGAACGCGAGTAGGCGGCATGCCTGCCGTCGGGGCTCACTGCTACCCCGGCCAGGGAGACCGTGCCGTCTTCGCTCCAGCCGTTGGGGTCGAGCAGGACCGTCGGTTCGGCAGCCAGATCGGGTGTGGTCATGAGAACGGAGTGGTTCTGGAGCCCGTCGTTGTAGGTCCAGAAGTAGCGGCCGCCCTCCTTGGCTGGCTGGCCATAGCGAGGGTGATCCCAGAGCTCAGTCAGGCGTTCGATGAGCGGTGCCCGTGCCGGCAGCGCTTCGAGCCACGGCTGAGACAGGGCGTTCTGGGCCGCGACCCAGGTTGCCGTCTTCTCACCGTCGAGGTCCTCGAGCCAACGGTAGGCGTCGGCGACGACGGTTCCGAAGTAGTCGTCGGTCACCTCACCACGCTCGCTCTGAGGGTAGTCCCAGGCGCTCTTGTTGGCGTCGGAGTTCATCGGGCCCCCACTGCACGCCACCACAGCCAGGAGCAGAGCGAGCGCCAGCAAGAGAAGGGTGGAAAAAATCTCGCCGCTCTCGCGAGGCGGAGCGGTAACCGGTGCAGGAATCAATCGCTGGGTCATAGGACCTCCAGAGGGCCTGCGGAACGATACGCTCTAGATACGCTGAAGGCTCTTTCGTCGAGCCCTGAAGCCGCAGAATCGAGGTTGAGATTGAACGAAGAGTATAGCGACGGACTTCCGGCCCAGACCCAGGAAGACCTGGCGGGGGAAGCGCGTACGCGCTCCTCAACCGAGGTACCGTCAGGCGCTCCGCCGGCCGACGCCACGCTCGCCCCCAGGCCGGCGCAGGGTTTCTGGCGCAACAGCTGGGGAGCGGTGCGCACACCGTGGCGGCTGGCGATCTGGATCGGCCTGGCCTTCATTGCCACGGTCGTTGCGGCGTCCCTTCAACGGAGTCTCAACCTCCACAACGGCGAAAGCGAAGCGACCACCGGAGCAGCCTTCCTGATTCTCGTAGCCTTCATCATTCTCGCCAGCCTCATCCCGATCAAAGTTTTCGACCGCGCCCCTGGAAGCGGAATGGCGCGCCTGGGGCTGGCCATCGACCGCTACACCGCGCGGGACTGGGCGCTGGGGTTTGCAGTTGGCGGTGGTTTGATCGTCGCGCTCTGGTTGATCGAAGGGGCCATCGACGCCCTCACCTTCGGGCCCGACGTGGTGTTCGACGGGGTAGCGCTCCTGGCTGCGGCAATGATGTTCTTCTTCGCCGCGCTGTTCGAGGAACTCATCTTTCGTGGCTACCCGCTGCGGGTGCTCGCCGAAGCTACGGGCCGCTGGCCGGCCATCGCACTCACCTCGCTCGCCTTCGGTTGGGCTCACAACGGCAACCCAGAGGCCTCTCTCTTGAGCTTCACCAACACCACCCTGGCCGGAGTCCTACTGGCTCTCGCCTGGTGGCGCACCGAGTCGCTCTGGCTTCCCACGGTTCTACACTGGGCGTGGAACCTGATGATGGGACCAGTGCTCGGTCTGCCGGTCAGCGGCCTGCCGTTTCCCGCCCGGCTCTTGGATAGCGATCTCACCGCACGCGGCCTCGAGCTGAGTCTGTGGACCGGCGGCGAGTACGGGCCCGAGGGAGGACTGCTGTTGACCATGCTGGTGATTCCGGCCTGCATCTTGCTCGCGCGAACAGGTCTGTCCGGGCGTGGACGTAACGTGGAAGTTGCGCGGCTCCAACAACAAGCAGGAGGAGGTGCGCAGCTGGCTCCAGGACGATCTGCAGAGCCGACTCCGACTCCACCGCTCGACACGATGAGGTGACGGGCACCTGGCTGAAGGACATGACAGAAGCATCGAGAAGCGATTCCTCGCACGAAGGCGTCACCTACCAGCGCACCCTAGCGTCCATCCCCTTCGACGGCGTTGAGGGTGGCCAGCTCCCGGCCCTCATGATGGCCCCACCAGACCCGCTCGCGGGCTGTCTGCTGGCACACGGCGCCGGCGCCGGCCACCGGCACCGTTTGATGGAGCGCTCAGCCGTCGTGTTGGCGCGCTGCGGCATCGCGTCACTGCGCTACGACTTTCCCTACATGGCGGAAGGTGGAAGGCGCCCCGATCGCCCCAAGCGCCTGCACGCCGCAGTGCGTGCCGCCACTCAGCATGCGCGACTGCTCTTCGACGGCATCGCAGAGGGGCTACCAATGATCGCCGGCGGGCGCTCGATGGGCGGCCGCATGACATCACAGGCCCAGGCACTCGAACCACTGCCGAGCGTCCGCGGCCTGGTCTTCTTCGCCTTTCCCTTGCACCCGGTCAAGAAGCCGGGTCGCGAGCGCGCCGAACATCTCCGCACGGTCGACATCCCGATGCTCTTTCTCGCCGGTACACGCGACAAACTCGCGCTCCCCGAACATCTCCACCCCACCATCGAAGAACTCGGCACCTCAGTCACGCTCTCGGAAGCCGTCGGGGCAGACCACTCCTTCGAGGTGCTCAAACGCTCTGGACGCACGCCGGAAGACGTCGACCTTGAGCTGGCCGAGGCGATCAAGGCCTGGCTCGGGCAGCTCCTCTAGGAGGTTCGGCCTCGACGAGGCTGACCCTTGGGCGATTCGACGCCTACGACACATTCGGATCACCGTCAATCCAGAACCGCCACGGGTAGTCCTCTGCCTTCGAGATCCCCACCCGTGGCCCCACCGCCGGTGAGCGCGGAGGCGGCGTCCCGTCGTCTTTGATCGCGATGCCCTGGTTCATGCGCACCAGGTCAGCTCCGTTGGCCTCACCATCAATCTCGAGCGCCTGGCAAAGGCGCGCCGGACCGGAGCAGAGAAGCCGATCCGCCAGCGGCCGTCCCGAGCGTTTCTTGCGGCTCCTACGAGTCAGAGAGCGCAAGCGCCGCATCGTTTCGACGCCGCGCATCGGCGACAGCGCCCGCACCAGGACGGCGCTTGCCTCTCCCTTCGTGCCGCAGACGGCGTTGCAACACCAGTGCATGCCGTAAGTGAAGTAGACGTAGAGGTGGCCGCCAGGCCCGAACATCACCTGGGTTCTCGGGGTCTGGCCGCGAAAGGCGTGGCTGGCCGGGTCGTTGGCACCATCGTAGGCCTCGACCTCGACAATGCGCCCAGCCAGAACCCCAGCCGGCGTGCGCCGCCAGAGCACCTTGCCGAGCATCTCGGGCGCCACCTCGAGGACCGGTCGGCGATAGAACGAGCGTGGCAGCACCTTCATCGCGCGCCCCATCAGCCGCCCCTCGGAGCGCGACACCGAAGCCTCCGGTAGTCTCGGCTCAATGTCAGAGAAAACGCCTGAACGTGTCGCATTCCTTGGACTCGGTGTGATGGGTTATCCAATGGCCGGTCACCTGCTCGCAGCCGGCCACCAGGTGGTCGTCTACAACCGTACACAAGAGCGCGCCGATGCGTGGCTCGCGCAATACGCACCCGGCGGCGAAGCGCGGAGCGCCAGCACTCCCGCTGAAGCCGCGCAAGGCGCCAGTATCGTTTTCACTTGCGTTGGTAACGACAACGACGTGCGCGCGGTGACCCTGGGCGGAAACGGTGCGCTCTCCCAACTCGCCCCCGGTTCGCTACTCGTCGATCACACCACCGCTTCGGCAATCGTCGCCCGCGAGCTCGACGCGGCATGCCAGGCGCGCGGCTGTGGTTTTCTCGACGCGCCGATCTCGGGCGGCCAATCCGGTGCCGAGAATGGAGCTTTGACCGTCATGTGCGGGGGAAGCGAAGGCGACTTCGAGCGCGCCGTACCGGTCATCGATGCCTACGCACGACAGGTCCGCCTGCTCGGCCCGGCAGGCTGTGGGCAACTGACCAAGATGGTCAACCAGATCTGTATTGCAGGGCTCCTGGAGGGGCTTGCCGAAGGCATCCACTTCGCCAGGCGAGCCGGGCTCGACCCGCTGGCGGTGGTAGACGCCATCTCCAAGGGGGCGGCGCAGTCCTGGCAGATGGACAATCGCACCGCCACGATGAATGCCGGTGAGTACGACCACGGCTTCGCCGTCGAGTGGATGCGCAAAGACCTGGGCATCGCACTCGACGAGGCTCGTCGCAACGGCGCCCAACTGCCGGTCACCGCAATGGTGGACACGTTCTACGCCGAGGTCGAGAAGCGCGGCGGCAAACGCTTCGACACCTCGAGCCTGCTGTTGCTTCTCGAGGACGACTCCTAGCTCCTGGCGCCTGGCTCCCCTGGGCCTGGCATACTTTGACCACCCCAGATCCGAAACCACGAAGCAGGTGCCCACGATGACTCGAGAACACGTTCTAGCGGTCGCCGCTCTCCTCGGCATGAGCGGTCTTGTCGCCGCCGCGGGGCCCGCGGTCAGCGTCCCCGCCGAAACCGATGGGCCAACCTGGTACCGCGACGCCCTTCCCATCATCCAAGAAAACTGTCAGGAGTGTCACCGCGAAGAGGGAGCCAACTACGGTGGCATGCGCGCGCCAATGGCATTCGGTAGCTACGAGGAAGCACGCCCGTGGGCACGCTCGATCGCCAAACAGGTCAAGAGCCGTGAGATGCCTCCGTGGGACGCCCACCCGCAGCACAATGGCGTCTTTGCCAACGAGCGCGTTCTAACGGATGACGAGGTTGACACGCTGGTGCGCTGGGCCCAGGCGGGCGCACCCGCGGGCGATCGGGCGGACGCTCCGCCAGCGCGCGAGTTCAAGAGCACTGGCGGCTGGTTGATTGGTAAACCCGATCTGGTCGTCACCATGCCCGAGCCCTACACCGTCGCCGACGAGGTCGAAGACATCTACACCGCGTTCTCGGTCGACCTTACCGAGGAGATGCTGCCGGAGGACCGTTGGGTCATTGCCTTCCAGTGCCAACCCAGTACCTCGATCGTCCACCACTTCAACCTGCATCTACTCGAACCTGACGAAAACGGAGAGCTCCCCGCGGAGCTGCCCGAGTTCCCAGTCGACGGGCAGATCGCTCCTCAACAGGCCGGTCAATACATGGGTGGAACGGCTTCGGGCAGCGAGGCCAACCGCTACCCCGAAGGCTACGGGTTTCTCCTCAAGAAAGGCTCGCGCGTGACCTTCGACATCCACTACCACAAGGAACCTGGCGCGGGCACCGCTGTTACCGACCAGAGCTCGATCGGCTTCGTGTTCTCGGAGAAGCCGCTCGACCGCATGATTGGCTCCGGGATTCGGCCGGCTATGAAGTTTGACTTCGCCATTCCGCCCAACGACGCCAACTACAAGGTCGGTCCACTCGCGACCAAAGCATGGAAAGACACCGACCTGATCGGCCTCATGCCGCACATGCACATGCGCGGCAAAGCTGCCAGGTACGTTGCCCGCTACCCCGACGGCACAAGCGAAGTGCTGCTCGATGTGCCGAACTACGACTTCAGCTGGCAGACGGTCTACTACTACAAGGAAATGAAGCGCATCCCCAAGGGCACCACCATCGAGTACACCGCCTGGTACGACAACTCGCCCGAGGCGGCGGCACGCTATGGCTTCGACTCGAACCGCGAGGTGCGCTTTGGCCAGCCGTCGACCGACGAAATGGTGATGGGGTTCATCATGGGGGCTGCGGTTCCTGAAGGCGGCGACGCGAAGGAAGACGCCAACGTGAACACCCCCACGGAGAGTGGGGGCGGTGAGTAGCTCCCCGGAGTTCGGCAGAGATTTCGAAGCCATTCGCTACGAGGTCGAAGACGGCCGCGCACGCGTGATCTTCAACCGGCCCGGGAAGCGCAACGCCCTGTCCCTGCAGCTGCTCGAGGAGATGTCGGCGGCGCTCTGGGAAGCAGACGCCGACACCCGGGTGCACGCGGTGGTGATCAAGGGCGCCGGACCCTGTTTCAGCGCTGGCTACGACCTTTCAGGTTTCGTCGCCGGGAAGGAACCCCCGCCGCATCACCGACGAGGTGACAGCTTCGACGACGACGCCTGGCGGCTCGAGAAGTCGCAGCGCCTGCGCATGACGATCTTCGACATGCACAAGCCGGTCATCGCGCAGGTCCATGGCCACTGTCTCGCCGGCGGCACCGACGTCGCCCTGCTCTGTGACATGGTGATCGCCGCCGACGACGCGACCATTGGCTTTCCACCGGCGCGCGATCTCGGCTGCCTGCCCAACAACATGTGGCTCTACAACGTTGGACCGCAGTGGGCGAAACGGCTGACGTTGACCGGCGATACCGTCACCGGCAGCGAGGCGGCAGAGATCGGCCTGGTGATGAAGGCCGTTCCGGCCGAGCTCCTCGAGGCCGAGGTCGAGGGTCTGCTCGACCGCATGGCCAGGATCGACGCCGACCTGCTCTCGGCCAACAAGCGCATTCTCAACATCGGCCTCGAGCTGATGGGAGCGCGCACGCTGCAACGACTCGCCGCCGAAAACGACGCCCGTGGTCACCTGGCAAGAAGCGCCGGTGCTTTCGTTTCCAAAGTCAAAGAGCGCGGCCTCAAGACCGCCCTCAGCGAGCGCGACGCGCAGTTCGGCGACGGCCGAGCACGCGTTGGAGGCCCCGAGATTCGCGACCAGAAAGGCCACCTGGTCGATTAGTCCTTCAGCGCGCCGCTTCGGCCGCCCGACCGTTGGCGACTTCGAGCCGCCAGCCCCAGAGGCTGAGCGCGGCACCTGTGAATTCTGCCGCCATGAGGACCAGCAGAATCGGCGCGCCCCCACCCTCGAGCAGGTAACTGCTCGCCCGCACCAGGCCGTAGCCCGCCAACATCATCGCCGAAGCAAGCAACCCGGTCGCGACGCGCGCGGGTGAGGTGGCGCACCAGATCAGGAAGGCGGTAATACCGAACAGCAGGCCACCGTACTGGGCACGAATCTCGGTGCGAGCGGTGGCGGTGGGAACGCCCACGTCGACCATCGCGCCGAGCTCGACCGGAACTGCCGTAAAGGCGATCGCAAAGCCCCCGAAGACGATGACCGAGGACCAAAGGATAAGTTTCGGTAGCTGTTTCAGGACCGAGTCTCCTTTCGTGGGGAATCTCTAAAAGCCAGCACCTGGCTGACTGAGGTACAGGAGCTCCTCGCGCGTCGACTCACGACCGAGAATCTCGTTGCGGTGCGGAAAGCGGCCGAACTGCGCAATCACGTCACGGTGGCTTTCTGCGTAGGTAACGAACCCCAAGAAAGGTTCCTGCTGCGCGCCAGGCAGGCTGGCGGCGAGTTGGCGGCAGAGGGCGACGCTGTGCTCCTGGTCGGCGAGGTTCTCCGAATGTTCGAGCGGCAAGTAGAGAAACAGCCTCTCGATCGGTGTCAGCTGCTGGTCGACGCCCTCGGTGATCGCGCCCAATGCCATGTCACGCGCCAACGGGTCCTGGGCAAAAGCATCCGGCGTACCTCGGCAGACATTGCGCGAGAATTGATCGAGCACCACGACCACGGCCAGAAGACCGAGCGGGGTCGTCGACCAGATCGAACCGGGGGCACCGCTTCTGGTAGCCGCAAGTAGCGCGCCGAACCTCTCTTCGATCAACCGATCGACCTCGGGGTCGTGACTCCACCAGATCGCAGCCTGCGTCTGGGCAACTTCGGCGTCGTCGCCGCCCTCGGTGGGTCGGTGTCCGAACCAGTAGCGCAGCACCTCGAGCAGTCGCGGCGGAGCTCCTTTGTCGTAGCGACCCTGGTTCATCCCGTGCCGCCTTCGAACACCGCCTCGAGGAGGCCCTCGCCGGGCCACCGAATCGGATCTTCGGCCACCAATCCGGTCACCGCATGCGCCTCCTCGAGCGCTCTTAGTGCCGCCTGGTCATCGAGCCGCCAGGTCGAAAGCGCCAGCGCCACGACCGGCGACGGCTTGACCCAGGCCGCGGCCTGCTGATGAATGTCGACCAGCTCGGGCAGCGACGGCAGCTCACGACCCGGGCAGTGGCGCACCTCGAGGCGACCGGCTTCGTGACAGAGCACCATGGCGTCCGGGCGCGTGCCATGCAGAAGACCGAGACTGACGCCACTGAAGAACGGGTGGACCAGACTCCCTTGCCCTTCGACCAGCACGACCCCCTTCTGGCCGGGCAGGCGCTCAACCGCTTCGTCGACGAGGCGCTCGGCGGCGCCGGCGACAAAGTCCGAAATCACCCGATCGATCGCCATGCCGTGGCCTTCGAGCAGCACCCCAGTCTGGCCGGTGGCCACAAACTCGACCGCGTGGCCGGCTGACCGAGCTCGCCGGGTGAGGGCTCGCATGGCGGTCATCTTGCCGACGTTGCAGTCCGAGCCGACCGCCAGAACCACATGAACAGCCGCGGGCCGCGGCGCCAGAGTGGGCACCGAAAGATCACTCGGCACCGAGCGCAAGTCGACGATTGAAGCGCCGCTTGCCTCGGCTGCCGCAGCCAGCTGCGGGTCCTGGGCGAGTTCGGTGTGCAAGCCGTTCCAGACCGAAAGACCCCGGCCCAACGCCTCTTGCAGCTCACTTCGCCAGCGTTCGGGCATCCGGCCGCCGGGGAGGGCGGCGCCGACCAGCAGGCGCTCGGCTCCCTTCTCGATGGCCTCATCGAGGGTGCGCACGATGGGGACACCGCGACCGACGCCGAGAACTTCGCCCACCGTTCGTTCCGGACCCTGGTGGTCGCCATCGATCACCGCGACGACGGTCTCGGGACGCTCCATGAGGAGCGCCATCCCGGTCTTGGCCTGGCTGCGATCGAGCGAACCGTGCATCAGGATCGCCCAACGGGGATGCTCGGAGGAACCCATGGGGCGCACTTTAGAACACTAGGGGTGGTGTGATCCGGCCAATGGAGGCTCACCTCAAACGACTCGAGGGCCGCGCCCTCCTTCGAGAACGCGACCCTCTCGCCCTGGTGTCGCCAGCCAGCGACCAGTCATGCCGACGGCTTACCGAGGATCAACCGATGAGCTTCAGCCCTGGCCCGGACCGCCGGGTCCGCCGCGGCGCCCCCGCGGACCACCACGCCGACCGTGCTTGCCGCGGCGCCCTCCTCTACCCTCACGCAGGGTTTCGAACTTGATCCGCTGCTCGTCGTCGAGGAGAGCCGTCAGGTCAGTCTGAAGCGCCTCGTGCGCCGACTTCATTTCCTCACGCAGGGCGCGTCCCTGGAGCTGGAGTTCGCCGATCGCGGTTGCATCGTTGCTCGACTCGAGCGCTTCGCGAGTCGCCTCACGGTTGGCCTGCATCCGTTCGCGAAGCGGCTCAGTGACAGCGCGGTGCGCCTCGTGGATTTCGTTCCAGGCTTCCTGCTGGTCTTCGCTCAGGTCGAGGATCTCGAACAGCCGCGCCTGATGCTTCAGAGCGCGTGCTTCGTGGTTGCCACGCTCACCGCGACGACCTTCTGGCGGTTGCGCGGTGGCAGCGGTTGCAACGGTGGAAAGAAACAGAAGGGCGGCGCAGGCGAAGGCGCCGCTACGAGGCGTTCTGAAGCGATGGATGTTCATGTCGGGTCTCCTTGGGTTGTCTTCGAAAGGGGCGTTTCCCCATCGTCTGAATGAGAATACGGAGACTGGCGAGAACGTTGGTTCAGAAACAGAAAGCGATTGGTAAGCGGTCTGTAAGGCTGTCGGGACCTCATGGGTTGCCAGGCGAAGCCGGGTCTTCGACTTCTACCGCGGCTGTCGCGAAGCCGCCGCCTGGCCGCCTCACGTAGCGGGCATCGAAGAACCTGACCAGGGCTCCATCGTCATCGGCCGCAGCTTCAACTGTTGCCCACGGGAACCGGGCCCAGCCTACGAAGCCCGCCACACAAGGATCGCGCCAGGCGCGGGCGACGATGGTGTGTGAGTCTCGAAGCGCGACCGGTTCGATGACGTCCGATTCGAGCACAAGACTCGGCTCGGGAAGCCAGGAGAACCGAGCGAAGCGGTAGCCGTCGACGGTTCGGGCAACAACTTCGCGTTCGAACGGGGTCACCGGAACCGGCGCCACCATCAACCGGCTGGCCTCCGGATAGGTGGCCGAGTCGACCAGCTGCACGCCACGACGGTCGAGTTCATTGAGGGTGAGAAGGCGCGCCGTCCGACCGGCAAAGAGCATCGAAGCGATGTAGACCACGAAGAACGACAGCGCGAGGGCTGCCAGTCGACCGCGGCGATCGGTCCCAATGTCTGGGGAGTCCGCCTGCTTCATAGCGCCTCGTCGCAGGTTCCGGTCCAGCCACACCACCACTAGAAGCGCCACGAGCCACAGGAGCCTTGCCCAGCCGGGCGCCGCGACCATCACTGGAACCGTTGCGAGCGCGGCGGCCACTGCAGCCGTGCGTCGCAAGCGCGGCGAAAGGTCACTGCCAAGAAAGACCGCCGCACCTAGGGCCCACCACATCCAGGGGTCAACGATGAACACCGCATCGGCCTGGAACCAACTGCGATCGAACGGCATGAGGAGACGCACCCCGTAGGTGTTGAGCCAATCAAGGGCCGGGTGGCTAAGGACGCCTAGAGTCGTCAGACCGGTCCAGGCAAGGAGCGGCGCTTTGGTGGCACCACCAAAGCGCTTCTTTCGCCGGTGCCAGAGAACGAGCGCCAGCAGCTGCAGGCCGATCAAGAGCAGCCAGCCCAGCGGGCCGTGAGTGAAACCGCGCCGGAGCAGGAGTGCTGCATCCGAGCCCAGGAGGTAGGTCAGAGCATCGATGTCGGGCAGGTTCGCCGCACTGACCAGGACGACGGTCGCGGCTGGAACCTTGCGGGCCCATGGGGTCCGCGACACCGCCGCCCCGAACAGAGAGTGAGCGATCGGATCCATGGCCGGAGACTAGCCCGCCCTCTCAGCGGACCAAAGTAAGTTCGTCGTAAGGCAGGGCATCGAACCCACCCTAGATTGCTAATGTTCAGCGTGATGTCGAACTTCGGACAGCTGCGTTTTCTCGGCCTGCCCCTTGCTCTAGCTGCACTCCTGCTCGCAGCTGCCTTTCTGCAGTACCGCTGGCTCGGGGAGATCAGTCGCGCTGACCGCGAGCGCCTCCACGCCGATCTCTCCCATTCCACTCGCTCGCTAGCGACCGAACTCGAACGCGAGGTGGGTCGTCTCCGGCTGGCCATGGCGGCCGGATCGCTGCATCGTCCGCCACGCGGTTCAGAGGACGCGAGGCGCCGCAGGCCGGGGCCGCTCACGGTCGCAAAAGGTATCTCCAGCTGGCAACAACGATCACGCTGGCCCGAGATGCTCAAGGGGGTCTACCTCCTCGAGACCGGTCGCGACGGCTCACGTCTTGCGAAGTTCACCGACGATGAAACTCCACGACTCGAACCGATTGAGCCGGCGAACGCACCGCCGGCGATCAAGAAAGCACTGGCGAAGCTACGCGAAAGCGGCCGCGGCAGGCAGGCACACGAGATATTCAATCGCCAACCGGTGCTCGAAGGCCCGATCGTCATCGGGCCACCAGTCCCCGTCGGGCGTACGGGCCGGCGACGCGGTTTCCCCATCGCGCTCCTCGACCGCAACGTCATGGCGAGCGAGGTCATCCCCCAGCTGGTCGCCCAGCACTTCGGCGACGGAGAAACGCGTCGCTACGACCTTGTGGTTGCGACCGCTACCGGCGAGGAGCTCTTCGCGCTCGGTCAGGTCGACGACCCGGACGCCAGCGTCGACCTGCTCACGGTGCGGCGCGGAGCAGGCCTCGGGGCGGGCGAGCGCCCCGGAGGTAGGCACGGTCGCCTCGCAGACCGTGATGCCGAAATCCCACTGCGCGGTGAGCACGGTATCTGGACCCTCGTGGCCCAGCACCGCGCCGGGTCGCTCGACGCGGTGGTCGATCGCGCGCGGCAAAGGAACGCGGCGATTGGGCTTCTGATCCTCGGGCTGATGGGGGCGACTTCGCTTCTCCTGGTGCGCTCCGAGCGCCGCGCTCGCCACATGGCGCAGCAGCAGGCCGAGCTGGTGGCAGGAATCACGCACGAGCTGCACACTCCGCTCGCCGCCATCCGCGCCGCCGGTCAGAACCTTGCTGACGGTGTCGTTCAGGAACCGGAACGCGTTTCAAGCTACGGTGAGCTCATCATGCGCGAGGGGCAGAGGCTATCGACCCTCGTCTCGCAGTCGCTCGACTTTGCCGGGATCGTCGGAGAAAGGCGAACCCTCAACCTCGAAGAACTCGAGCTCGAGCCACTCCTCACAGCGGCGGCTGAAAGCGTCACCTGGCTGGCCGAAGAGCGAGGCAGCCGCGTCAGAGTTGAAGCCAGTGACGACCTGCCTCCGCTTCGAGCCGACCACGACGCATTGCGGCGTGCTCTGACCAACTTGTTGGTCAACGCCCTCAAGTACGGTCCCGATAGCCAGCGGGTAACTCTGAGAGCGCGAAGCGACGGTGCCCACCGGGTCTACCTCGAGGTCGAGGATCAGGGTCCGGGAATCCCTGCCGGCGAACGCGGGGCTGCCTTCGAACCCTTTGCCCGTGGAAAGGGCGCCCAGCACAACACGGTTCCCGGGAGCGGCCTTGGCCTGGCAATCGTCGAGCGCACGGTCCTCGACCACGGGGGGACCGTCGCCATTCACGATGGACGGACCGGCGACTCCGAGAACCCGGGTTGTGTGGTGTCGATTCGCCTACCTGCTGAGCTGCCCATGGAAGACGGGTGATGCGGTCATCACACACCCTCCCCTCTCTAGACTCGCTACCCGCTGCTCAGAGTTCACTCGATGACGCTGGGCCAGTTGCGATCCGCAGCTTCAATGAGTGTCAGCATGTCAGCCTGCCACTTCTCCTGGATCTTGGCGTTGTAGTTGAGGTAGAGCTTGCCGTCATGAAGCGTGAAGGCCTCGGGGTCGATGCCTGCCGTTTTCCCTTGGCTCACCGCCCAGGCACAGTATCCGCCGTACTGCGGCGCAAAGCGCTCAGGCTCCTTCTCGAAGCGAGCGCGTCGGTCCGCGGTCGAGAAACGCCAGACAGCCCCCATCCACTCATAGGTGATCTTCTTCGACCCTTTGATCGCGCGTTCCTCGTCGAAGTAGGCGACCGGGTCGAAACCCTCAATCGCCACGCTGCCGAACAAGGTCTGGTTGATTGGGTCTTCGGCTGCTGCGGGTCCCGCCGCAAGCACAGCGACGAAGGCAAGAAGCAGCACGTACTTGGTCATCATCGCGCGGTTCATCATTCTGTTTCCTCTTCTCCTGCCGTCGGCAGGAAGGTTGTTGGATCTTGAAGAAACCTCATCTTCTACTGGTCGAAGACGAGCCGAGTCTGGTTATCACCCTCAGCGACCGACTCAAGTCTGAGGGCTACCGGGTGAAGTCGGTCCGCGACGGCGCCCTAGCCCTCGAGCTGGCGACCGAAAAAGACTTTGATCTCATCCTGCTCGACGTCCAGCTTCCTAGCTTAGACGGCTTCGACGTCTGCCGCGATCTGCGTCAACGCGGTCGGCAGATGCCCATATTGATGCTTACGGCGCGCAGCCAGGTTCCGGATCGGGTCGTCGGCCTGAAACTCGGGGCCGATGACTACGTCACCAAGCCCTTCGAGATGCTCGAGCTGATGGCGCGCATCGAAGCTCTCTTGCGCCGCAGTCGGCTCGAGCCGGAAGAGGAGCTCGAGAGCTTCGCCTTCGGCGAGGTCGAAGTCGACTTTCGCGCCGCAGAAGTCAAACGAGGAGGCGAAAAGATCGAACTCTCCGCCCGCGAATTCGACCTCTTGCGCTTTTTCGTCGAGAACCGGGGCGCCGCGGTCACCCGCGACCGCCTGCTCGACGAGGTCTGGGGCTGGGACACCAGCACCCAGACTCGCACCGTCGACGTGCACGTTTCCCAGCTTCGTCACAAGATCGAACCCGACCCAGCAAACCCGAAGTTCCTGGTGACCGTCCGCGGAAGGGGCTACCGCTTCTCCGCGTGACCGCGCACCAGCCAGCAGGCACATCTTCCCCGCCGCGATCGCAGAACCACCGTGACTTGTGGCGGGAAAGTCGCTCCGACTGCGGAGGACACGGCCGGCGTACCTGGGCGGTTGGCCGCCTGTCTAGCCGCCGGCGCCCGTTGCGGCTGCGCTAGCCGACAGGTGAGGCAGAGCCTCGAAAGGCCGGCCCTTGCCACGCATCTCGTCGAGGGTTTCCGCTGTCACGTCGCGACCGAAAAATGCTTCGCCAACGAAGCCGCCGCTCTCACTCGGATGGGCGACGAAGCCGATTGGCATACGGGTGCCGCCACCGGAAGTGATCAACGAACCGTTGAAGACGATCTCCTCACCAACCTTCTCGAAATGAGGGATCGAGGTCGAGAACATCAGGCTGCCGAGGGTGAGGTAGAAGTCGCCTTCGCCCTGTTCGGGAATGGTCAGCCCCATCGGACCGCCGAAACCCATGCCGTCGATTGTCAAGAGCATCGGACGATCACTCGGTGGGTGACGGTCGAGTAGCTTCTTGATCGTGACCTCGGAGCGCACCGGCTTCGGCTTCTTGCCCTCGTCGACGATGAAGTTGATGAACGCCACCAACATCTCGTTGTTGGTGCCATCGCCCCAGGGCACGTCGAGCGTTGGGTCAGGGTTGCCAGGGTTCTTGGCCGAGTTGTCCCACACGGCCTCGACACGCATGACGGAGCCGGCCGGTGCCTTCACCGGCTCTTCGAACTCGTAGATGTTCTGCCAGTCATAGTCGTACTCGGGAACCGACAGCACGACCTCTTCGCTCCCGTCAGGACGTTCGAGGGTGTACGCCATGGCCTTGCCACGGTTGTGCATATGTGGCAGAAGCGAGAGGATCGATGAATCCTGCGTGAACATGTACAACGCCTCTTCGTGATGCTCGCCTGCACCGGCTGGAATGAACATCCCGGGGTCGGCAGCGAAGGCGGTGGTGATCTCCTTTTCCATTTCGCCTTCGCCGAAGTAGATGCCGAGCTTCGACGCGTCGGTGCCGGCGGTACCACTCGGGTGGTAGTGCATGTTGAACGAAATCAGCTCGTTGGCCTTCAGCGGATGACCCGAGCCTGGCGCAAACTCGGAGGGCGGGCTGCCTGCCACCCACACGCCGCCGATACGCGGTGCCTCGGCCATGCCGACCTGACGCTTGGCGCGCTCGTTGAGATAGATCAGCGAATTCACGCCGGCGTTCGACGACTCCTCGCTGTCTTCGTCAATGCCGAATGGTCCGAGGTAGGTGACCACGTGGTGCAACACGTCGGTATTGCCCGGCAGAAGCTCAATCGCCTGCACCCACTTCGAGGACGGTACCTCCATGCCGTAGACCTGGGTGACAAAGAGATCGGGACCGCCGGCTGGCACATCCACCGGCGCCAGCTCGACGACATAGTCAGGCTCACGACCCAGGCGCCAGCTACCCGCCTCCGGCAGCGCCGGTGGTGTCGGCAGGGCTGCTGGATCTCCCTCGAGCGCTCCCTGTTCGACCCAGCGCGCCACCACCTCGACCTCCTCATCGCTCAGGCTGATGTCGTTCGAGAAACGACCATGACGAGGGTCGGCATCCCAGGGGGGCATGTCCCGCGACATGACGGCCTTGCGAATCGACTTCGCCCACGGTCGCGCTTCTTCGAAGGTCAGAAGCGACATCGGTGCAACGTCGTTGGGGCGATGGCAGCTGACACAGTGGCCGTAGAAGATCGGCGCGACGTGCTCGGTGAAGGTAATGTCTTCTTCGGCGGTGAGAAGAGCCGGCAGCGCGAACGCGAAAAGGATCGCAAGGCGAACCAGGAAGCGGGTGGAACTGGTCGATCGAGCGAACGGATTCGGCAACATACTGGGCACCTTGGTGGGTAGGGAGCTGAACGGAGGAGGGGCGACGAGCGAAGGCGCGAGGCCTTCGGCGGTATACATCTGGACGCCGGCGAGGGGCCGACCATCGGCCTGCCTCCGGTCGTGTTTGACGGCGGTCCTAAAGGCGATGGGGTGTCCCGGGATCGTACGCAGCAACGCGACGCCGGGCGATCAAACAGGACACCCTATTCTAGCAGGCGGCGGTGCTATCCTTCGCCGTCTTCTGACGATCCCTTCTGACGATCCGAGCCGCCAGGGCCAAAGACCCCTCGCCACCGGGCCGCCAAGAACCCTTCTCCCCTCAGGACCCTCCGATGACCGAATCAGCAGCCGATGCCAAAGACTCCGCCGGAGGAGAGAACCGCGACTTCATTCGCGAGATCGTGCACGAGTGGAAGGAGAACGCTGGCGGCAACGTCGCCACGCGTTTTCCTCCCGAGCCCAACGGCTACCTTCATATCGGCCACGCCAAGTCGATCTGCTTGAACTTCGGCATCGCCGAGGAGTTCGGTGGCCACTGCAACTTGCGCTTCGACGACACAAACCCGGCTGTCGAGGAAGTCGAATACGTCGACGCCATCCGCGATGACGTGCGTTGGCTGGGTTTCGAGTGGGCCGAGGAACGCTACGCCTCCGACTACTTCGACGAGCTCTATGAATGGGCGGTGCATCTGGTCGAAAACGGCGACGCCTACGTCGACAGCCTGAGCGCCGAGGAGATCCGCGACTACCGCGGTTCCTGGAACGAGCCCGGCCGCGAGAGTCCGTACCGTGATCGCCCAGTCGCCCTGAACCTCGAGCTGCTTGAGAAGATGAAGAACGGCGAGCTGGCCGAAGGGGATGGCGTCTTGCGCGCCAGGATCGACATGGCCTCGGGCAATATGAACTTGCGCGATCCGATTCTCTACCGCATCCGGCACGAGTCGCACCACCGCACCGGCGACACCTGGTGCATCTACCCGAGCTATGACTACGCCCACGGTCAGTCGGATGCGATCGAGGGCATCACGCACTCGTTGTGTACCCTCGAGTTCGAAGATCATCGCCCGCTCTACGACTGGCTGCTCGAGCGGCTCCCGGTGCCGCACACTCCGCGCCAGATCGAGTTCGCGCGCCTCAAAATCACCTACACCGTGCTCTCGAAGCGCAAGTTGCTGCAGCTGGTGCGCGACGGCCACGTCGACGGCTGGGATGACCCGCGCATGCCGACGCTCTCGGGCATCCGCCGACGCGGCTACACACCCGAGTCGTTGCGTGACTTCTGTGACCGCATCGGCATTACCAAGAACGACTCGGTGACCGACGTCGCCCTGCTCGAATACTCGCTGCGCGACCACTTGAACCGGGTCGCGCCCCGACGCATGGGTGTCTTGCGCCCGCTCGAAGTGGTCATCGACAACTGGCCCGAAGGTCAGGTCGACTGGCTCGAGTGTGTCAACAATCCTGAAGACGAAGGCGCCGGAACCCGCAAAGTACCCTTCACCGGCCGCTTGTTCATCGAACAGGACGACTTTCGGGAGGATCCTCCCAGGAAGTTCTTCCGCCTCGCACCCGGGCGCGAAGTGCGCTTGCGCTATGCCTACTTCATTACCTGTACCGAAGTCATCAAGAACGACGCTGGCGAAGTGACTCAGCTGCGTTGCACCTACGACCCCGAAACCCGCGGCGGTGACGCCCCCGACGGGCGTCGCGTCAAGGCGACTCTGCACTGGGTCTCGAAGGAGCATGCCATCGAGGCCGAAGTCCGGGTCTACGACCGCTTGTTCAAACACAGAACGCCCGGCTCCGGCGGCCGCGACTTCCTCGACGATCTGAACCCCGACTCGCTCGAGGTCATCCACGGCGCGCGTCTCGAACCGGCGGCTGCCGAGCTGGAGGAGATGGACCGCATTCAGCTCGAGCGCCTCGGCTACTTCTGTGTCGACCGCGACAGCACCGCCGAGCGCCCGGTGCTCAACCGCACCTCGACCCTCAAAGACACCTGGGCGAAGATCGAGAAAGCGGCGATCGAAGAAGAAAACCGCGCCCGCAAGGCGAAAGGTAAAGCGAGGGGTAAAGCGAAGAGCTAGACGTCGTCACGGACCGGGTGGTCGACGACGATCGCACGGCCGCCAGAGAGCACGCGCACCGAATGCGGTGCGTCGAACGGCACGATGGCAACACCGCCGGGCCCGACCCGCTCAGTGACACCGTCGACGGTGATCTCGAGCTCACCCTCGATCACGTTCCAGACCTCCTCGACCGGGTGGTGATGCTCGTGAATCGACGAGCCTTCCTCGAACGTCCAGTAGCCGAAGGTCATCGTTTCGGAATGGAAGGTTCTGCCCCTCCACCCCGGGAGGCGTTCCCGGGTCTCGATGTCCGAAACCTCGAAGAACGTCATCGCCGATGCTTCTTTTCGAGCTTCTTGAGCGCCTTGCCCGATATACCGCCAAGCGCATCGATCGCGGCGCGCAAGCGCGTACGGGTGACGTCGGAACCCAGAATCACCATGGACTCGAACAGGGGCGTCGACGACGAGCGCCCCGAAAGCGCGACGTAGAAAGGTCGCGTGAAGACCCGCATCTTGACGTCGGACTGTTCGGCGAGCTCGCGCAACGTCGCCTCGATCGAGTCACGATCCCAGTTCTTGATCGCCTCGAGCCGCCAGATCGCCAGCTGCAGAATCTCTTTGAGCGCCGCGGGCTCGAGACCACTCTGCTCGAGCTCCTCGGCGGCGACCGGCACGGTGTCGGCAAAGAAGGGGGCCGTCAGGAAACCCCAGTCACCCAGTGTTTCGAGCCGCGGCTGCGAAATCTGGGCGATTTCTTCGAGACGTTCTCGGTCATAGCCCCAGGCCAGCAGCTTCTCGACCAGCTGGGCAGGCGTGTTCTCCTCCCGGATGTAACGCGCGTTGAGCCAGCGCAGCTTGTCCGTGTCGAACACCGGTCCGCCGAGGGTTACATTCTCGAGCTCGAAGTTCTCTGTGAACTCCGAAAGTGAAAACTTCTCCTCACCCTCCTCGCGTGAAGTGCCCAAGAGCGCCAGGAAGTTGACCAACGCCTCCGGTAGATAGCCCGCACGACGGTAGTAGTCGATCGACGTTGGGTTGCGACGCTTCGACAGCTTCGACTTGTTGGCGTCGTTGTTGCGCAGGAGCGGCAGGTGGCACATCACGGGCGCCTGCCAACCAAAAGCCTCGTACAGCAGAAGATGCTTGGGAATCGAGTTGATCCACTCCTCACCGCGGATCACGTGACTGATCGCCATCAGGTGATCGTCGACGACGTTGGCCAGGTGATACGTGGGGAAGCCATCCGACTTGAGCAGAATCTGGTCGTCGACCAGCCGCCACTCACGGCGGATCTCGCCGCGCAGGAGATCCCGCATCACACACTCACCGTCGAGCGGCACGCGCAAGCGCACAGTGTGCGCCTCACCGTCAGCCGCACGACGGGCGCTCTCCTCCGGGTCGAGATCTCGATCGCGGCGACCGATGTGATCGAAGTCGCCCTCCTGACGTGCCGCCGCGCGCAGAGTGTCGAGTTCCTGGCGGGTCATGAAGTCGCGATAGGCGGCCCCCGATTCGAGCAACTCATCGACGTGAGCCTGATAGATCTCGAGGCGCTCGCTCTGCCGATAGGGCCCAAAGTCGCCTCCGACATCTGGCCCCTCGTCCCAGTCAAGCCCCAGCCAGCGCAAAGCCTCGAGAATTCGCGCCTCCGAGCGCACCGTCGAGCGCTCCTGATCCGTATCTTCAATGCGCAATACGAACGACCCACCGGACCGGCGGGCAAACGCGCGATTGAAGAGCGCCTGATAGGCCGTGCCGACATGGGGGTCGCCAGTAGGTGACGGAGCAACGCGAACGCGAACCTCATTCATCGCGCGAGAGTATAGGCTGACCAACCCATTCGCACAGACCGGAGAGAACCCGCATGGCCAAGGCCGACGCTTCGCCCTTCAAGAAAGCCCTGTTCCAGTACCTCAAAGACCTGGAAAAGAACAACGACCGCGACTGGTTCAAGGAGAACCGGTCACGCTACGACGACTCCGTCCTCGACCCAGCCTTCGAGTTCATCAGCGCCTTCGGCCCCCGCCTGCGCAAGATCTCGCCTCACTTTCTGGCCATCCCCAAAGCCTCCGGCGGCTCCCTGTTCCGCATCCACCGCGACGTACGCTTCTCCAAGGACAAGCGCCCCTACAAGACCAACGTCGGCATCCACTTTCGCCACGAAGCCCACAAGAACGCCTACGCCCCCGGCTTCTATCTCCACCTGGACACGGAAGGCTCCTTCGCCGCGCTCGGCATCTGGCACCCCGAGAAGGATGCCCTACGCGCCATCCGTGAACGAATCGCCGTCGACCCCAAGAGCTGGCACAGAGCAGCCAACAGCAAGAAGCTCAAAGAGCGCTTCGAACTCTCCGGCGACTCGCTAAAGCGCCCACCCAAAGGCTTCGATCCCGACCACCCCGCGATCGAAGACCTCAAGAGAAAAGACTTCATCGCCGTCCACCAACTCACTCAGAAAACCGTCACCAGTGCCGGCTTCCTCGATGAGTACGAGTCGCTGTGCAAGCGCGGCGCCCCCCTCATGAAGTGGCTCTGCGGAGCCCTCGACGTCGCGTTCTAACAAACCGCGAAAGCGGCACGAAATCTGCGATATGTAGAGTCATCGATTGTGGCCGGGAAATTCCCCCCGACTGTGAAAAGGCGCGGCTGCGCCGGCCCGCCACCCCCAAACGGGCTCGGAAAGTCCCCCCGACCGGGTCTCTCGGTGGCGTGCAGGCGGCGCGAAATCCACGATATGCGGACTCATCGATTGTGGCCGGAAACTCCCCCCGACTGTGAAGAGGCGCGGCTGCGCCGGCCCGCCGCCCCCAAACGGGCTCGGAAAGTCCCCCCGACCGTGTCTCGGTGGCGTGCAGGCGACGCGAAATCCACGATATGCGGACTCATCGATTGTGGCCGGGAACTCCCCCCGACTGTGAAGAGGCGCGGCTGCGCTGGTCCGCCGCCCCCAATCGAGCTCGGAAAGTCCCCCCGACCGTATCGGTGCAGCGAGGCTGCGCCGCCGCCTACCGCCCGAACCGCCGGTGCCGATCGTGGTAACTCCGCATCGCGCGCAGGAAGTCGATCTTGCGAAACGCCGGCCAGTGGGTGTCACAAAAGTAGTACTCCGAATACGCACTCTGCCAGAGCAGGAAGCCCGACAACCTCACTTCACCTGAAGTCCGAACAATCAGGTCAGGCTCAGGCTGTCCGTAGGTATAGAGAAATGGCTCGATCGACCCGGGCTCGAAGCTCTCGGCAAGCTCGGAGACACTCCGTCCGTCGGAGGCCCCGGCCTCCAGGTATCGACGAAAAGCCTCGGAGACTTCCTCACGGCCGCCGTAGGCCATCGCAATGTTGAGCTCACAACCGGTGTATTCGCGCGTCGCCTCCTCGGCGCTCTTGATCGCGTCACGCAGACTGTCTGGCAATCGATCGAGCTCACCGATGTAGCGCAGCCGAACCTGACGACGGTGGACTTCGGGATGCGCTTTGAGCTCGTTGGTCTTGTCTTCGAATAGGTCGAGCAGGGCGCTGACCTCGCTGGTGTCGCGGTTGAAGTTGTCGAGCGAGAAACACCACACCGTCACTACCTCGACGCCAGCGTCGTAGCACCAGTCGAGCACCTGCCAGAGTTTCTCCGCCCCGTGCCGGTGACCTTCGCTGACGTTGCCGAGACCGTACTCACGCGCAAAGCGACGGTTGCCGTCCATGATCACGCCGACGTGGCGGGGCAGCTCCCAGGTTGCCAGCTTGCCCTCCAGGCGTCGTTCATAGAGCTGGTAGAAGGGCGCCTTGATGAACGACTTGCCGAGACCCTTGGCGACCTGCCAGACGTCGCGCAGCCATCCTGACCGCTCGTCCGGTTGGGCAGTGGTGAGATCAGTAGAAACCATGTTCACTCCGAGCTGGAAATTCTAGGATGATGGGCACGAAGCGACGCGAGGACAGCCCTGGGCCTGCCCCGAGCATGACGCCCTGATGTGGCGAAAAGGAGGCACTCCCCGAGCAACGTCCGGTACAGCTTCCGTAGCACGTGAATGCTACGCTGCCGCTCCGCCGCGCCACAAGCAACCGAGGCGCAATCGGCCACTTTTCACCCGATCGACTCCTACGCCCTTCAGGGTAACCAGGCACGTTTTGGACGACAAGCCAACCATCGATCTGCTCGAAGGCATCGCAACGGCGCGCAGCATCCGGCGCTACCGGCTCGACGAGCCAGTCTCCGACGAAGACCTGTCGAAGATCATGTGGTCTGCCACGCGCGCTCCATCGGGCACCAACCGCCAGCCCTTTCGTTTCATCGTGCTGCGCGACGGCGACAACGCTCGCCGCGCCAGGGCGGTTCTCGCCCAGGCTTTTCGGGCCAGCTGGAAAGAGAAGTGCGACGCTGAAGGCTGGACGTCCGGTGGCTTCGACATGGACTCCAAACGCGGGCGCACCCTCGCCGCGATGCAGACCTTCATCGACAACTTCGAACGCATTCCGGTCATCATCCTTGCCTGCTTCGTCCGCTTCCGTGAGCCCAATCACTTCGAAGGCGCCTCGGTCTTCCCTGCTTGCCAGAACCTGCTGTTGGCGGCGCGCGCGCTCGGCTACGGCTGCTGCTTCAGCGGTTGGCACGTCCCGGTCGCCGACCAGCTGAAGGAGATTCTCGGTGTCCCCGCCGAGGTCGAGCTCTCGCTATGCATCACGCTCGGGAAACCGGCTGGCAATCACGGCCCCGTTCGTCGACGCCCGGTGCAGGAGCTCATCTTCGACGACGGTTGGGAACAGCCCGCGACCTGGTGCGTCGACCCGCCAGGTAGTCGGTTCGCCAGGGGCGGACCGCCGAAGAAGTCCTGAGTCGTCGCCGTCACTCACATCCGTCGAGCGCGCGCGTGTCTTGGACCGGGGCGAACGGCTGGTTCTCTCGGTTGCGGTAGCTCCACTCTTCGTCGCTCAAGCGGTCCTCGACGCGAATCCCGGCCTCGACGTTGGTCAGGCCTGCGCCAAACACCCAGATCGAATCGTTGACCTGGCAGCCGTCGAGCACTTTGAGCACGACCTCGACGTTCTCTGGCCTGAAGAACCAGAAGAACGCCGACTCATCCGAGAGCTCACCCGGTGTGCCATCACCCACAGTGCCGTCGCGCCCGCGCCACTGCACCGCTGCTCGGTAGCGTCCCCCGAGGAGATCGATCGACGGACGGTCACCAATGCGGACCTCGAGCGGACCTCGATCGGGATTCGCTCTGCGCCGCGGTCGACGGGTGAGGTCGAGGTTGACCTGGCCGAGCGAGTCGAGGCTCTGACCACGCGCCTGCGCACACCCGTCGTTGAGCCGCAACCGCAGGTCGCCGGCTAGAGGGTTCTCGAACTGCGGCGCACACGCATCTGAGGAGCTATCGGCCCCCGAGGCCGCGCGATAACGCTCGATCGGCACCTCGGAATCGACACCCGGCCACAAGAAGCGCCCGCCAGCACCCCAGGTATTACCATCAGACTGCCAGTCGCTCGGGATGTAACGGGCTCCGATCTGACGACGCCCCGTCCGGGTGCCAGCGAAGATGTTGTTCCACACCCGGAAACTCTGGTGGCCAAAGGTTCGGAACGAATCAAGCGCCACGATGCCACTTCTGGTCTCGCCAAAGCAGGTGTTGTGGGCGAATGTGATCGTGCCGGGGTTGGGCCCCTCGTCATTGCCGGCGTTGTACCAGAGGCAATGTTGGTAGAAGCCGGGACTCTCCTCCCTTTGATCGGTCCAGAACAGGTTGTTGGTAATCGTCACATCGCGCACCGAGCGCGTGACCGTCGCATCCTCGCCAGTTTGCACTTTGGTGAACACGAGGGGTGCGAACGCGTCGTGCGTCGTGAGAGTGCGGTTGGCGTTGTAGACGATGCCATCGACCGGGCGCGACTGCTCGGCCTTGCAGAATCCTTCGGAGAAGCCAACGTCCAGGCTGAGCGCGAAGTCGATCAGCTCGTTGTTCTGAATCAAGGCATCCTGGAGGCAAGACAGCGTCGAGAAGCCGCCGCAACCAACGAAGCTCGCCGAAGGATTCCAGGCCCCGACGTTGCAGTCGAAGCGCGAGTCGAGGACCTCGAGGCCGGTGACGTATCCCCAGAGCTTGAGCGCGATGAAGGCGCTGCTGGCGCAATCTTCGGCGTTGCAACCATGCGCCGTGCCCTCGATGTTCTTGAGCCGGAATGGACCGGCCTCGTGCCCACCATCGGAACCCGAGCCGCGCATGAAGTAGCCGCCGGTATCGAGCGCCAGGATGTTCTCGAGTGCAAACCACCGGAGCTGTTGCGCCCCGAACATGTTGAAGGCAATCGTGCCACTCGAGAGCGGCTTGTCCTGATTGACGCCGCGTAGCTCGAGATCGTGCACATAGAGGTGACTGGTGGCACGACTGCGATTGGCCTGCATGAAGCCGCCTTCGTCGGTCGCGCTCCAACGGTTGTAGTCGCGGACTTCGAAATGGGCCACCTCGAAGTGGTCGTTGTCGCGTTCGCGATTGAACGAGAACGCCATCGAGAGTCGACCAGGACGACCGTCGAGCACCGCCGTGTCGTCGCGGTCGTAGGGCGGGTACTCGCCGTCGTTGTCCGTGTCCCAACCCACCAGCATTGCTGGATCGCTCGGGTACTCGAAGGCGCGGGCTTCGGTCGCCTTTCTGGCAACCAGGTGATGACCGGGAACCCCCGAGGTCGCCGGGGTCAAGTCGTCGGGCGAACACGTACCGCGGAAGCAGACGATGTCTTCGGCCCCGTCATCGGGACCGTCGACCCGCAGAAGAAGGGCGTGCCTCAAAGACCGACATGGGTTACCCGGCGAACCGCAGACAGGGCTATCGCGCCCCGCCTGACAGTCGACGAAGATCTGGTCTTCCGGGACCCCGTCGTCGTCTGGATCGAGAATGCCCGCCCGGCAGACCCGGCAGTCCTCCGGCTCACCGAGAATGCCATCGTCATCGAGATCGAACCCGCAGGGTCGCGACTGGTAGCCGCGCTCCGGGTACTGGGCCAGCGCCTCTCCAGTGGACATGGTCCCAGAAACCGCAAGGGTCACCAACAGTCCCCAGAGGGCGATGAGAAGTCGACGCATGGTCGGATCGGAAAGCATGAGAGGGCTCCTGAGAGAGGCGACCTCGATTCTATTGCCGAAGCCTCCTATGCAGGCGGTCCCAGGACCGGCAGGCACAGACGGCCGGCATTGGGGCATAGTTGCCGCAGTCCCATGTCGGAACCAACCAACATCAAGATCGGCCACACGATCCACGGGCTCGGACCTGGCGGCGCCCAGAAGGTGATCGCGGCGATCGCACGCCACGCGCCCGAGGGCTCCCTGCACTACGTCTATTCGAGCTCCGGTGGAGCCTTCGAGCCCGAAGTGGCCGAGGCGGCGGCTGCGGTTCGCATCGTGCCACGCAGACTGCCGCGCTTCGATCCGCTGTGGGTTGGCGACCTCGGCCGCGCCTTCGGGCGCGATGGCGTCGACCTGGTTCATGGACACCTCTTCGGTGACACCCTGCACGGTGCACTCGCCGCCAGCCGCAACCGCCTCCCGCGCATTGCCACTCTCCACAGCGAGTATGCCTTCTTCACTCGCATGCAGCGGGTCGCCTACCGCTGGCTGATTCCCAGGCTCGACGCGACGGTTGCCTGTTCCGAGGCGACCCTGGCCTCCTGGCGCACTGCTTTCCCCAAGGCAACAGAGATGCTGGCCATTGCCAACGGCATCACGCCACCCGAGTTTCAGGGCTCCTTTTCAGCCCCGAACTCCGATCCCTCGACGACCCAGCGCCTCACCCTGGCGACCGTTGGCCGCCTCGAACCCGCCAAGGGCCTCGACGTTCTCCTCCGCGCCCTGGCACTACCTTCTAGCGGTACCGCCCCGAGACTTCTGGTGATCGGCGAAGGAAGCCAACGTAACGCCCTCGAGGCTATGACGAGAGATCTCGGACTCAGCGAACGGGTGCGTTTTCTCGGCCTCTCTGACACGGTCGGCCAGCTGCTGATGACGGTGGACTGCGTGGTTTTCCCCTCGGTTTCCGAGGGGCTTCCGATGGCGCTCCTCGAAGCGATGGCGGCCAGCCGCTGCCTGGTGATCAGCGATCTCCCCGGCATGACCGAAGCCGCACGCCCCGAGAACGAGGCGCTGGTCGTGCCGCCACAAAATCCCGAGGCTCTCGCCGGCGCCCTCGAACGCATCGCGCACGAACCAGGGCTGCGCCAGCGGCTGGGCGCTTCTGCTCGCTCGCGTTTCGAAGAACGCTACAGCGCGGTGCGGATGGCATCCGACTACGACGCGCTCTACCGCCGGCTGCTCTCCGAAAGAGGGCCAACCTGATGGTTCGACCAATTGGCACCATCGAAACCAATTGGCCCTGACAACGTATAGAGAGCAATCCCCCCAGAGCGCCCCACCGGCGCCCGCGCGCCGGAAGCTGGGCTCAGTCCTGGAGGAACGCTGAGATCCAGGCCCTCAGCAACGCCGAGATAGAGGCCGTCAGGAAACACCGCGATGCAGGAACTCGTCTTTCACCCCGACCGCAACGCCCCACAACCGGTCTATCGCCAGCTCGCCAGCTACCTCGAGAAGCTGATCGAGAACGGCCGCCTCTTGCCTGGCGAGAAGCTTCCTGCAAGTCGTGAGCTCGCCGGAGCCCTCCGCCTATCGCGCAACACCATCAATCAGGCCTACCAGACCCTGCTCGATCGCCAGCTGGTGCACGCGCACGTCGGGCAGGGCACCTTCGTCGCGCGCTCGCCCATTACGGTCGAGTCCAGGCAGGAGCGGCCCGCGGGCCATCGCGAGTTCGTCTGGGACGCCCTCTACTCCACCCGTGCAAGACACCTTCCCAGCAACCTCAGGCGCCTGTCGCAGGGCCCGGTTCCGATCGAGTTCGACTTCGAGGCCGGGCGCGTCGACACGCCGTCGCTCCCCACCCAGGAGCTGACCCGCGCCTATCGCCAGGCAATCGATCGCGACCTCGCCGCACTGGCCAACAAGCTCACCGCCGCTGGCTGGTTTCCGCTGCGACGTGCCATCGCCCACAACCTCATCTCGCGCGGTATCGAGTGCGACGCCGAGCACGTCATGATCACCACCGGTGCCCAACAGGCCCTCGACCTCCTGGCCCGTGTCCTCCTCGACCCCGGCGACCTGTTCGCGATCGAACAACCCGGCTACTTCGGCGCCACCCTCGCCTTCACCTCCGCCGAAGCCGAGCCAGTCGGCATCCACGTTGACTCTGAAGGCCTCGACACCTGCCAACTCGAACGCACCCTGAGGCGGCGGCGCCTCAAGATGATCTACACCACGCCCGCGGTGCAGTCGCCAACCGGCGTTGTGATGAGCGCGCGCCGGCGCGAAGAACTGCTGGCGCTCGCCGAGGAACACCAGACGCCGATCATCGAGGACGACTACGATGGAGAGCTGCGCCTCGATTCTCCAGCCGTGGGCGCGATCAAGGTGCTCGACCGGGCTGGCAAGGTGGTCTACGTGGGCACCTTCTCGAAGGCCGTCTTTCCAGGAATGCGACTGGGCTACGTGGTCGCATCGCCGGTTCTGCTGCAGAAGCTGACCGCCGCCAAGGCCACCAGCGACCTTGGCTCGGCGGTGCTCGACCAGGCCGCGCTCACCGAGCTCTTCGAATCCGGTGGGCTCGAACGTCACGTTCGCCGGGTTCGCAAGCTCTACATCGAACGCACCCGGACTGCCCTCGACACCCTCGAAGACTCGCTGCCAGAAGACGCCCACTGGCGAGCGCCGGCGGGTGGCAACAGTCTATGGATCACCATGCCGCGCGGTGTGACGCGAAAGAGTCTCGAAGGCAAGCTTCGTCGGGCCGGCATTCGGGCACCGTTCGGCGACGCCTTCTGGCTCCAACCGCCCGAGCAGGTCTCGGTCTACCTGAGCGTCGCCAACATGGAAGGTGACGACCTCAGGCAAGGCCTCACCCGCTTCGCTGAATGTGTCTGGCAGGCCCTTCGCGAAGACGACTGAAAGGGGGCTTCCAGAGCTCAGACGAGCGCCTGGTAGGCACCACCATCGATGAGCAGGCTGGTGCCGGTGATGAAACGCGCCGGCTCGCTGCACAGAAACGCCACCGCTTTGCCGAAGTCATCGGCGGAGCCGATCTCGGGCGCCGGTACGCGCTTGGCCAGGTCTTCCACGCTGCCGAGACCCTTGATGCGGTCGGTGGCGTGCAGCCCGGGCTGAACGGCGTTTACGGTGACGCCATCTGGCGCGACCTCGGTGGCCAACATCTTGAGAAAACTCGACACCCCCGCGCGGGCAACTGAACTGGCCGCCAGGAAACCAATCGGTTGGCGAGCGCCCGAGGAGGTCACTGCCGCGATTCGCCCCCACCTCCGCTCACGCATGCCCGGTAGGGCCGCCTGGCACATGGCAATCGTCGACAGGAGGTTGAGATCGAGCGCCGCCTGGTAGGCCGACCTGTCGGTCTCACTGGGCGACCCCGGCGGCGGACCGCCAGCATTGGCAACCAGGATGTCGAGCGACCCGAGTTCCGAGATCGCCGCCTCGACGAATCCCCGGGCGCCATCCTCGGTGGAGACGTCGGCCACCAGCGGCACGATGTTCTCACCGAGGGACTCTCGAGCAGCGCGAATGCGCTCGCCGTCGCGACCACAGATCGCAACGCGGGCGCCTTCTTCCAGCAACGCCTTGGCACAACCGAAACCGAGCCCCGTCGACGAGGCCGCTACCGCCGCCGTCTTACCCTTGATTCCAAGATCCATGTCGAGCTCCTCGGTTGTGCCTGCTGCAGTGAGTGGGCGCCATCATGCCAGACAGCGAGACCTCACGTACCATGACCGCCAGCACCCGCGCCGCAGCAACACGAGGAGAAGAGTGAAATGAAAGCCGTGGTTTTCGAAGGCCATCAGAAGATGCAGTACAGCAACGTGCCAGACGCCGAGCTCGAGCAGCCAACAGACGTTCTCCTGCGCGTTCAGCGGACAGCGATCTGTGGCTCGGACCTGCATCTCTGGCACCAGAGAGAGCCGCAGGCGGTTGGTTTCACGGTCGGGCACGAGTTCCTGGGTGTCATCGAAGACACCGGCCCCGAGGTGCAACGCTTCAAGAAGGGCGATCGAGTGTTCGTCGCCTGCACCATCGGCTGCGGCGGCTGCCCCTCCTGCCGACGCGGTGTGATGAGTGGCTGCCCGGTCACCACCGCCGGTGGCACGCAAACCAACGTCTTTGGCTTCGGAGGCTTCGGTGGCGGACAGGCCGAGGCGGTGCGGGTGCCCTTCGCCGACACCAACTGCTTCCCACTGCCGTCACACCTCTCCGACGACCAATGCCTGTTCCTCACCGACATCCTGCCAACGGGTTTTCTCGGTACTGAAATCGCCGAGATCGGCCCTGGCGATCGTGTCGTGGTTTTCGGTTGCGGACCCGTCGGGACGTTCGCGCAACGCTGTGCGCAGCTTCGCGGTGCTGCCTGCGTCATCGCCGTCGACCTCGACGCGCACCGCCTCGAGCTCGCGGCAAAGCGCGGCTCTCTAACCATCAACGCGGCCACCGAGAACGTCGAGGAACGGGTACTCGAGCTCACCGACGGCCTGGGTGCCGACTCCTCCATCGAGGCAGTGGGAGTGCCCGAGCTCATCAACCAGGCAGCGCGGGTCACGCGTCCGGGCGGCCGGGTGGCGGTGATCGGCGTTGTGATGGCTCCCTGGCAGATCGAATGGCCCTCGTTCTTTGGCAAGAACCTGCATCTCGGAACCGGGCTGGTCAGCCCGCAGACCAGCATTCATCAGCTCTTGCCGCTGATCGAGCAGGGGCGCCTGGATCCCAGCGAGATCATTTCGCATCGCTACCCGCTAGCAGAAGCCAGCGAGGCCTACGACCTGTTTGCCAGCCGCCGCGACCAGGTCCTCAAGGTCGTCCTCGAGCCGTAGATCTTCCGGTTCGCAGACTCCTGACGTAGGACCCCTGAGAGGACCCTCTCAACATCGCTGGGGAGCCGGGAAGGGGCTTTGGGTGAACGAAATCTTCGATCGCTTTGACGAGGTCGACGAGGTCCTGGCCCGGATCGTGCGCCTACCGCGCGGCGAGCGCGCCGCCGCCGTCGACTCCGCCTGTGGAGGCGATCCGGAACTCCACGAGCTCGTCATGCGAGTCGTCGGCGAAGCCAAGAACCTTGACCATCCAAGCACCGACGACTTGCGCTACCAGACCTACGAAGCGTTTGGGGGCCGCGTGCTCCGCGCCTTGCTCCAGGCTTCGTTGGTCACCATCGTCGAACTGCGCCAGGAACTCGACGACCTGATGAACCGGCGAGCAGACCCACCCTGAAGCGGGAATCTCGCAAAGCTCGTGTATTACCAGTGCTAAAGTCGTCCAACGGAAGCCAGCCAGCGCCGAACAGCCAGAGGAGTCAACGTGGAACAACCCGCGCTCGAGGCCGCACAGCCTCGCGACCCCGGTACCGCGAAGATCGGCAGAGAACGCCAGGCGCTCGACGAGCTCTTCGATGACCTCTACGTCGACCTGAAGAAGGTGGCACGCGCCCAGCTCCGGCGCTGGCGACCGGGGCAGTCGATGAACACGACCGCGCTGGTCCATGAGGCGTGGTTCAAGTTCGAGCGCCAGAAGAGCCTCCAGGCCAGCGACCTCGAGCACTTCTACGCCATCGCGGCACGCGCCATGCGGCAAGTGCTGGTCGATTTCGCGCGCAAGCGAACGCGACTCAAACGAGGAGCCAACGAGGAGCCGGTGGCCATCGAGTCGGGCCACCTTGAAGATCCACTCGACTTCGAGCAGGTCATCGTTATTGATCAGGCGCTACATAAGCTCGAACAGCATTCGGAGCGTCTGGCGCGGGTGGTCGAGCTGCGCTTCCTGGTTGGCCTGACGGAGAAGGAAATCGCCCAGCTGTCCGGAGTCACCACCCGCACGGTGCGCAACGAATGGGCCCGCGCCCGCGTCTGGCTGCGCGAGGCGATGAAGGCGGCTCCGCAGGCGCCCTAGCGCAGGCCGGTGAGCTGGCGCGAGATGACCATGCGCTGGATCTCGCTGGTGCCTTCGTAGATCTCAGTGATCTTGGCGTCTCGGTAGTAGCGCTCGAGCGGCAGCTCTTTGCTGTAGCCGACGCCGCCGTGAATCTGTACCGCCTGGTTGGCGACCCAGGTGGCGTTTTCGCTGGCGAAGAGTTTGGCCATCGAAGCCTGCAGAGTGAAGTTCTCGCCGCTCTCGTAGGACCGATCCTTGGCGAGAGCCGCATGGTAGGTGAGCAAACGCGCGGCCTCGGTGCGCGTTTGCATATCGGCGAGCTTTTGCTGAATCATCTGAAACTCGCCGATCTTCTGGCCAAAGGCCTCGCGCTCACGCGCATAGGAGATCGAGGCATCGAGAGCAGCTTGCGCAATGCCGACAGCTTGAGCGGCGATGCCGACGCGCCCAGCGTCGAGCGTTACCATGGCGATCTTGAAGCCTTCTCCTTCTTCACCGAGGCGGTTCTCCACCGGGCAGCGATAGTCGTCGAAGTGGATCTCGGATGTCGCACTGGCGCGGATCCCGAGCTTGGGTTCCTTCTTGCCAAGGGAGAAACCGGGCTCCTTGGTATCGATCAGGAACGCGGTGACACCGCGGTGCTTTTTCTCGGGCTGCGTCAACGTGTAGAGCACCACGAAATCGGCATAGGGAGCGTTCGATACCCACGACTTCTGCCCGTTGATCACGTAGACGTCGCCGTCGCGCACGGCACGACTCTTCATGGTGCCCGCATCGCTGCCGCTCATCGGCTCGGTGAGCGAGAACGCCCCGATCTTCTCGCCAGCAGCGACTGGCTTGAGGAACTTCGCTTTCTGTTCGTCGTTCCCGAACTTGTAGACCGGGATGTTGTAGAGCGAATTGTTGACGGCCATGATCGTGCCGTGCGCCGCGTCGGCGCGCGAGATCTCCTCGAGCACCAGCGCATAGGCCAGTGAGTCCATACCCGAACCCCCCAGCTCGGGCGGCATGTCGATACCCATGAAACCCTGTTCGCCCATCTGGCGAACGGTGTCGATCGGGAAGTCGCCGCTCTCGTCGAACGCGGCGGCAATCGGCACGATGTGCTGCTGGGCAAAGTCGCGTGCCGTGTTGCGGATCATCTCGTGCTGCTTGGTAACGAAGGGGTACACAAAAACTCCTCACGGCGGGCGATCTGCCATGCCAACGTTGCTTCTCTCTCGAGGGAGCGGGCAGTATATCGACCGATCGGCCGACTCCCCTCCTCTAGGAAACTCTTTGGACGAAACCGCTTCGGCCGTCAAAGCTCGATACAGGTCGCGCAGCAGTCGGCGGCGGCCGCCAACTCCCGGTCCTCGGCACACTGGTACTGCGGCTGGTCGGTGCGCTCGACCCGGTCGTCGGACTGCATGACAGAGTCTTTCCAGCTGTCATCGGCTGCCCAGACGTGCGGTAGATAAACCACCTCGCCAGGCCGCTCCAGGGTAGCGAGAGCCTCGAGCGCCCGCCGCGTGATGTCGAGCTGCTCGCCGGGCGCGTCTCGCCGGCCGGCCGTGTGACCGAGCGGATAGTCGAGGAATACGGCGCGCGGTGTACCGACGCTCTCGGTGATCGAAAGCGCCGACGAAAGGGCGACCGTCGGAATCCCAGATGCTTCGAGCTCACGTGCAATCAGCCCCACGGACTGATGACAAACCGGTCACACGGGGACCAGAAGAGCAACGTCGACTTCGTCGTCGTGCAGCCTCCTGGTGATCTCCGGGGCAAGCCTTTCCCGCACGCGGCGGGCCGAGTAGATCCCACCCATGAAGGTGTAGGCGCGAGCTGCGAGTTCGCCAATGAATCCCCCGTCGACGAGGCGACGTAAGGGGTCGAGCGGGAACACGACGTTGGGATCGGCCATCGCATCTTCGGTGTCGTAGGCGAAGTGTGCGATGCGCAGATCAGCGACTGGCGTCGCCGTGTCGACGATGCGGGCGCTTGCGTCGTCCCGGTAGTGAAAGGCGCGCTGGCCAGCAACATAGATCCCACCCGATGCGACCAGGCCCACTCTGCATTCGGACAGCGGCTTGGCAGGTACTTCGAACGGTGGCGCGCCCGGGTTGTAAACCCAACGGTACTCGGGAAACCCTTCGGCTGAATAGAGGGCCCGGGTGCGAGCGATGTAGTCGACGGGCGGGCGAGACATAATAATCTCATTCTAGCCCTCTGTCCCGACCAAAGAAGGCCTCACCCGAAGGAGCACGTGTCTCGGTGCGATTCTCGGTGGTGTAGACCCCTGGGTCGATAGAATCTCCAGCAGACCTGTCTTGGGTTCTTCTGCCCGCCTGGTTGCCGCTGCCCTCCAGCTCTTCACTGCACAGCTCTTCACTGCCCGACCCAGCGCACCCTCTCCGACGAAAGCACGCCTTGTTCGAAGACGTTCCAGAAATCACGAGTCGCTATGACTCGTTCGAGAAGATGGCCGAAGGTGGCATGGGCACCATCTACCGTGCCCGTCACACGCATCTCGACGAACTGAGAGTCATCAAGACGGTCAAGCGCGACCTGCGACGCGGTGACTCGATGATGCGCTTCAAGCGCGAAGCGCAGATTGCCGCCAAGCTGCGCCACCCGAACATCGCGTCAGTGTACGACTTCGTCGTCGACGACGAGGGGCGGGCGTTCCTGATCATGGAGTACATCGATGGCATGAACCTCTTCGAGTACTACGAAGAGGGCTTTCGACTTTCACCCAAACAGCTCGGCGTAGCCGCAGATCAGATCCTCGACGCGCTCGACTACCTGCACTCGCAGAACTTCATTCATCGCGACCTGTCGCTCGACAACGTGATGCTCACCCGAGGGCCGCGCGGCGAGAGTGTCTACAAGATCATCGACCTCGGTCTGGCGAAGTCGCTAGACCACGTCGACTTCAGCACCCAGACCGGAATCGCCCTCGGCAAGGTGAGCTACATCTCACCCGAGGAGCTCACCCACGGATCAGGGTCGGACCACATCGACCACCGCTCCGACCTCTACTCGTTCGGCGTCGTGCTCTACCACCTGATCACCGGCGAACTGCCAATCACTGGCACCGACCAGGCGTCGCTGATTGCCGGCCATCTCTACCGTCCCCCCAAGAGCTTCGAGCTCACCGACCCGGGCGGCAAGATCTCACGTGGCTTGCGAGGCGTCCTGCTCAAGGTGCTCGAGAAGGATCCGCGCGACCGCTGGAAGAGCGCTCGCGAACTGCGCGATGCCCTGGCCCAGCACCTCGAAATGAGTGGCGCCGCCCCCGCCTCGGAGATTCTCAACGAGACCACCGCCCTTCCCAGCCGTCGCAAGACCGAGCCAGGCGGCACCGTGGCAACCCTACGCACCTGGCTCGACTCGACTCCCAGAAGGATCGCCCTGGTGGTCGCCACCATCGGCCTGGCGGCCGCACTGACGTTCGCTGCAGCCAAACTGAGGACCCCCACGGACGAAAGCGCGGCCGTTGCCGACAACCCAACCAACGTACAAAAGCCCGAAGGCCCCGGCGTCTTCTTCGGCAACTACCACGCACTGGTCATCGGCAACAACCAGTACGAGAAGCTCCGCGATCTCGAAACCGCTGTGCGTGACGCGCAGGAAGTCGAGCTGTTGCTGCGACAGAAGTACGGCTTCAAGGTCACCCTGCTCGAGAACGCCACCCGCCAAGACATTACCGACGCCTTCTTCGAGCTCGAACAAACGCTGACGCCGCGCGACAACCTCCTGGTCTACTACGCCGGGCACGGTCACCTCACCCAGCGAGAACAGCAGTGGTGGCAGCCAGTCGACGCCGAACCCAACGACAACACACAGTGGATATCAACCCGCCACGAGGTGACTGGCTTCGTCGATCACGTGCCCGCCCGCCACGTCCTGGTGGTAGCGGACTCGTGTTACGCCGGTTCTGACAACCAGCTCCCGCCGGTCGACGAGCCGATCGATGTTCTAGCGAGTCGCAAGTCACGCCTCCTGATGACCTCCGGGTCGCTCGAGCCGGTTCCCGACAGCGGCGGCGGCGGCCATTCGGTGTTTGCCAGGGTTCTTCTCGACCTGCTGCGAGACACCCAGAAGCCGACCGCCGCAACCGAGTTCTTCGCAACCATCGAAAAGGAATTGCCACGGCTGGCAAAGCGAACCGGCGTCGACCAGACACCGACTTTCTCGCCGATCTCAGGAACCTCAGATCAGGGCGGCATGTTCTTCTTCGTTCCCCAACCGGTCGACGACCCGCCCGCCATCAGCTCGGGACCCTGAGGGTTGCTCCTGTCCTCGCGCCAACGGCGAGGGATGGTCCTCTTCGCGACTGCTCTAGCGGTCTACGGTTGCGCTTCACCCGGTGCGCGACTCGACCGCCAGGCGGCCCAGAAGGGCCTCGCCGTGCTCACTCTTGACGGTGGCACCCATCGACTTCGGGCCTACGCCCAACCAGGCTGGCAAGAAGCAACCGCCCTGCGCATCTACCTCGAAGGCGACGGGCTACCTTTCATCACGCCGGTTCAGCCGGCAAGAGATCCACACCCACACCGCGCCCTCGCTCTCGAGCTCGCGATCGCCGACCCTCAGCCGGCAGTGTGGATCGGTCGACCCTGCTACCACCGCGACCTCAAGAAGGGTGAGGCCTGCCCTCAGGGCTTGTGGACTGAAGGCCGCTACTCGGACGATGTCGTTTCTGCGCTGGTTCTGGCGATCGAGGACTTGCTGGGGCGGGCCCAGGAGTCGACAGGCGAAAGGCCGGTGGAGCTCTTTGGCTACTCGGGCGGCGGAGTGCTCGCCGTCCTCCTGGCACACCGCCTGCCTGAGGTCGAGCGCATCGTCACCGTCGCTGCCAACATCGATCTGGTCGCCTGGACCGACCTGCACGCCTACAGCCCGCTCACCAGTTCACTCGATCCGGCGACTCTCGGTGCGCCGCCCCACGAGCCCCGTCAGGAGCACATCGCCGGGGCCCTGGACCGCAACGTTCCCGGCGCCCTCATCGAAGCGGTGGTCGGGGAATGGCCAAACACCCGCTTCCTCGAAATCGAGGCAGCCGACCACGCCTGCTGCTGGCTAGAAGGATGGCCCCAACTGCTCAGCCGTCTCGACGAAGAATTCGACTCGGGCTCTGGTTAGGAGAGGGCCCTAGTACCCCGTACCATTGAAACGGATAGTGGCTGAGCGGATGATCGTGCTCGAGATCAAGGCGTCACGACGCAGGCATATTGGTGATCTGTCGAGGAGTGACAACACAGAGATCGAGCGCGAGAACCGCGCTGACGCTGTGCGTTTCAATGGCACGGGGTACTAGCGCCGGACGAAGAAGAACTCGGAGACTCCGCCGCGTGCCCAACGCATGCTGGCGAACTCCGGCACGGAATTGCTGGTCGCCTCGAGACTCTCGCTCATCTGACGGTGGAGCCGCGAAGCTTCGAGCACTCCCTCATTGTTCTCGAGCACCTCGAGAAAGGCCTCGGTGAACGAAGCGCCACCGTTCTCGCCCGACGGCGCGAGCACCAGGCGGGCTCGACGATCGAGGAGCTGCCGAATCCAGAAGGCGCGCTTTTCTTCACTCTGGCCAACCGGCAGACGGGCCACCGAAGAACGACTGCGAAGACCAGTGAACTCTGAGTCGGCCACCACCATGACGTGACGGGCCGGCATCAGATCGAGATGGTCGGCCAACAGTCCGTTGGGAATCCAGTTCGCCTTGTTCTCGGCATCGGCGTCGACCGGTTGCCAATACGCCATGCTGCGATCCACGTCGCGAGTGCCGTGGCCGGCGTAGTAGATCAGCAGGTTGTCCTTCTCGGTCAGCGACTCCCGGAGGCGATTGAGAGCCCGCAACACATCAGCTCGGGTCGCGTCCGTGAGCAGCTCGACGTCGAAGTCGTAGCGCTCCTCGAGCGTCTTGGCGACCTTCCTGGCATCGCTCGCTGCATTGGCAACCGTTGGCAGGTGCTGGTAGGCCGAGTTGCCGATCACCAGTGCGTGATAGCTGCCGAAGCGCAGCGCAGACGGGTCGAACACCGAGCCGGCCTCGACCTGCTCGACCGAAACCGTGGCGCGCTTCTCGAGTTCGGCAACCTCGCGGGCCTTCTTCTGGAGCTCTTTCTGGTTGCTGTCGAGCTCCGAGCGAAGGCGGCTCACCAGACCCTCCAGGGTCTCTGCCCGCGAGCTCTCGGAATCGGCCGCGGCCCGGATCTGGCCGAGCTGGTTCTCGAGCTCGGCCACTTCGCGCTCGAGGGTCTGTACGGTTTGCTCGCGCTTGGCGATCTCACCGCGTAGACCTTCCAGGGCGCGCAACTCGCTAGCTTCGAGAACGACGAGGTTCTCAGCCGAACCGGCGGCGCTGCGGTAGAGGTTGAAGGCCTGTTCGACATCTCGCGCGACACCGAGACCCTCTTCGTGGAGCCAGGCCAGGGCGATCTTGGCCGGGGCATAGCCCTGTTCGGCGGCCATGCCGTACCAACGGGCGGCGGCCGCATAGTCCGGCACCACACCGAGGCCCTTCTCTTCGATCTGGCCGACGTAGTACTGAGCTTCCGGATCGCCCGCCTCGGCCGCCGGCTTCCAGGCGTCCAACGAGGTGGCGTAGTTGGCCTGATCGGGCTCGGTGTACTCGCCCCCACGAATGCGGCAATCGGCAGCGGTGGTGCGAATTGGTTGACGGGCCGTCAGGTAGAGGTTGCGCGACCCGAGGCGGCGCACGCGCGACGGCAGCAGACAGTCGACGATCACCAGATCGTCGGGGTCAACGGTCTTCTGGCGAGACTTCTTTCCAACTGCATGAGAAGCAGGTGGGACAAGCGACGAAAGCAGGAAGAGAAACGAACTACCGAGAACGAGGAGGGATCGTCTGGGGTTCATGATGTGGGCTCCTTTGGGGGGACGGGCGATAGGCGAAAAGCAGAATCGAATGCAGGAAAACGGAAACGAGAAAAGTTGAAGGGTCTTAGAAGGTCTTGCGGTAGCCGACGGTCAACGTGGTGGTATCGAGATCGTCGCGCTCGAGATCGGTGTCGCCAAGGAAGAAGAAGGAATGACCCCGCGGCAGGGTCAGATTCAGTCCCACACCAACGTTCAGGTAGTCGCGGTCTGGGTCCTCGGTGAGAATGAAGAACTGCTCACCCGTCGGATCGAGCGCCAGGCGGCCGGCAACCGAACGCACATCGTCCTCGAACTCATGCAGCCAGGTGGCACGCATGATCGGCTGGATAACACCCCAGTCGCGAGAGTAAGAAAAGGTCATATCGAAGCCGGCTTCGGTGACCAGCGACTCTGCCGACTGGTCAGAGATCGTCAGGCCGAGCGCACCGCCACCGGTTTCGGTGTAGCCGTCGACATTGACGTCAGTCCAGTTAACTCGGGCAATCCCGCCCAGAATTCCACGGTTTCCGAGCCGGAAATCGTGGCCCAGGCCGAGGTGGAAGGCCAGCGCGTCGGTCGAGGTCGAACCAAGCGCAGTCAGGGTTCCGAGGTTGCCCGGCTGGCGGATCTGGCGCTCGAGGTCGAAATCGATCTGCGCGAAGGTCGCCGCTACGTCGACGTGGAAGGCTCGCTTCTGCCAACCGGTGTAGAGCGTCAGGCTGTAGCCCTCGGCATCGGCAGTGCCATTGTCGTGCGAGAACTCGGTGTCACCCTGCGTGTAGCCGATCGCGCCACCCATCCACATGTTGTTGGTGACCTGGTAGTCGACACCAGTGGTCAGGCCCTGGGTTTCGAAGTCGTAGCCGCCTTCGCGACCGCTGTCCGGGCGATCACCAAAGGCGAGGCGCCCAGTCACGAACCAGCCGAGGCGATGCTGATCGATTGACGAGTCGGTGCGGCCCGGCCCGTCCGGCTCATCGGCGCTTGCACCACCACCGCGTAGCCGGTCGAGTGCCCGATCGACCCCTCGGTCGAGGGCTTCCGGGTCGACGGACTGATCGTAGGGCGAACGCCCGGCCTGGGCCAGCGCTGCGACCGGAACGTTCTCGCCGCGCACGCTCATGCCGAGGCCCGCGATACCGTTGGTGGCCGCTCCCGAGCGCAGCGCGCGCAGGCGAGCCGCGACGTTGCCGGTCTGAATCAAAGCGCCACCCATTCCGATGCGAGCCGGCACGGTGATCTCTTCGGGCGTGGCCTCTTCGATCAAAGCGCGCTGCTCTTCAGGGGGCAAGCTGAAAATCTGCTGACAGCTGACGGCAAGATCTCCCTCGGCCGTCGCACAGGCCGAGTCGATCGCACCCGCAAACGAAGACTCGTTGGGGGACTCGTCTTCGTCAAAAAGATCGGCCGTGTTGCCGGAGACGGTGATCACGAAGGTGATGCGTTGGCCGGTAGCCGCCGAGGTCGCAACAACGGTGTAATCGCCGGGAATCGGCCCGAGCGCAACCCGCTGGCTGGCGGTGCCGGAAGCATCGGCTGCAGTGGTGGCTCCGTCCTGGAGAGTCACGCCCGTCGCCGACCAGGTCACCGCGGTGCCCACCAGGAGGTTGCCGTTTCCGTCTCTGATCTCGGTGCTCAGGACGATCGTCGTGTCGACCTTGCCAGCCACTTCGATGGTCACGTCGGGCGGCGCTGGAATGGTGGGAGTGCCACCGCCACCGCCACCATTACCGCCACCGCCGCCGTTGCCACCGCCGCCGTTGCCGCCACCACCGCCGCCGTTGCCACCACCACCACCGCCGTTGCCACCACCGCCACCGCCACCGGTGGAGTCGTCGTCGTTGACGATCGTCACGGTGCCGCTGGTCATCTCCTGGTCGAGACCGGTGAGGCCTTCGACAATGACTTCGAACGTCTCGTTTGCTTCGGGCTCGAGGTCGCCACGGATGCTGACCTCGAAAGAGGCGCTGTTCGAACCCGCTGGAATCGTGACCTGGCCGCTTCCGGCAACGTAGTCGGTGTCGTCGGTCGCCGTGCCGTTCTGGGTCCGCCAGTTGCCAGTGAGGTCTACGGCCAGCGGCTCGCTGACGGCAAACGTCATGGTCACGGCGCTCAGGCCCGAGTCGCCTTCGGGTACCGAGACATCCTGGAGCGACGGAGTAGGCAAACCGCCGCCACCACCACCGGCCGCGTCGTCGTTCTGGATAGTGACCGTACCGGCTGCCTTGATCACGCTGACGGTGGCGTTGGCCGAGATTTCGACGGTGAAGGCCTCATCCTCTTCGACCGCCGTGTCGCCGAGCACGAAGACCTCAATGTCGCCACGCGTCTCACCGGCAGCGAGCTGCAAGGTGCCTGAAGCCATGACGAAATCCTCCCCAGCGGTGGCTGTTCCCGCAACCGCCTGCCACGCGACATCGAGAACCGCGGGCAGGGCTTCGCTCACAGTCACCGGTAGGAGAACCGAGAACTGACCGCCGTTGCCCTCTGCAAGACTGACGTCGCCGATCTCGAGAGTGGGCAGCGCGGGACCATCATCGTCGGCGATTTCGATCGTCACCCGGGTGCGGTCCAGGGTTGCGTTCTCAACACCCGAAAGGTCGACGAAGAAGCGCTCCAACACCTCCTGCACATCATCGTCGATGATCTGCAGAGGAATCGTCGCCTGTGACTGGCCAACGCCGATGGTGACCGTCCCGGTTGCCGCGACAAAGTCACTCCCAGCTGCAGCCGAGTCATCGCTGGTCGCATAGGTGAAACGAATCGGGCCCTGGCGGTCGCCATTGACGTTGACAGCAAGCTCGAGGCTACCGCCGTTGGCACTCTCGGTCACGCGCACGTCGCCAACCGACACCACCGGCGGCGCCGTGCCCCCGCCCTGACCATCGTCATCATCATCGGTGATCTCAACAACGACGCGCGGACTCGCAAGCGTCGCGTTGACGACATCGGTGAGATCGACGAAGAACTGCTCGGGGTCTTCCACCTCGAGGTCGTCGAGGATCGTAAGGCGAATCGTGGCACCCTGTTGACCGACGCCGATGGTGACCTGCCCGGTTTCCTGGACGTAGTCCGAGCCGGCAATCGCCGTGTCGTCGGCGGTGGCGTAGGTAAAGGTGATCGGCCCCTGCCGGGCTCCCGAAACGCTCACCGCCAAGTCGTAGATCCCACCGGCATTGGCGCCCTCGACGACCGGCTGCGCATCGACAGAAACCACCGGCAGACCCGCACCACCGGGCTGGTCGTTGTCGTTGTCGTTGATGGTGACGGCAACTCGCGTGTTGGCAAGCGTCGCGTTACTCACCGCACTCAGATCGACGAAGAACTGCTCCGCGTCTTCTTGCTCAGCATCGTCGAGGATGCGGAGTCGAATGGTCGCGCTCTGCTGGATAGCACCGATCGTGACCTGGCCCGTCTCGGCCTCGTAGTCACTTCCGGCGATAGCAGTGCCGTCGGCGGTCGCGTAGGAGAAGGAAATCGGGCCCTGACGGGTACCAACCACACTCACCGTCAGGTCGTAGTTACCGCCCGGATCGGCGCCCTCAGTGACCGGCTCTGCCTCGACTGTCACCACGGGAAGCGCACCGCCACCCCCACCACCATCGTCATCATTGATGGTGACCGCGACGCGGGTACTGGCGAGAGTCGCGTTGTTCACGCCACTCAGGTCGACGAAGAACTGCTCCTGGCCCTCGGCCTCGTCATCGTCGAGAATCCGCACTCGAATCGTCGCACTCTGTTGGCCGACGCCCAGAAAGACACCGCCATTTCCGGACACGTAGTCGGAACCCGCAACCGCGGTTCCATCTGCGGTTTCGAAGTTGAACGAAATCGGCCCCTGCCGGTCCCCGGCTACGGTGACGTCGAGATCGTAGTTGCCGCCCTGGTTGGCTCCCTCGGTCACCGGCGCAGCAGACACGGTGACCACCGGAAGCGCGGTGATGTCATCGTTGAGTACCAGGACAGTGGCCGATGAAGTCACGCCCATTTGCCCACCGTCAACCGACACGATCTGAATCGAGAAGTCCTCGTCGTTCTCGACTTCGACGTCACCAAGCACCGGGACCGAGATCGACTTGGTGTCTTCGCCGGCCGAAAACGTCGTTTGGCCGAAGACCGCCCGATAGTCGCTGCCCGCTATCGCCGACCCATCGACCGTCTGGTAGGTCACGGTCACCGGGTTGGCGGCGGCTGCGCTGAGCGTCAGCTTGGCGGACGCATCGGACTCACCGGCATTGCCTTCTAGAACCGAACTCGCTTCGATCGAAACCACTGGCAAGGCGACCCCGACGGCCGTATCGTCGTCGAGAACCGTCGCCGTGGCGATGCCCGCCGAAGCCGGCTGGATCGCTGCGCCCTCGGGATCGGAAAGCACGACCTGGAAGGTCTCGACGTTCTCGGACAGGTCGTCACCAACGAGGGTGACGCGAATCGATCCAGAAAGCAGTGGTCCCTCGAGCTCCAGGCGACCGCTGGCCTCGACAAAGTCGGAACCCGGCTGCGCCGTGCCCGGCACCGTTTCCCAATTGACCGACACCCGATCGACGACGCGCTGCTGGCGCAGGAGCTGGACGGTAACCGGAAAGACGGCCTGCGAAAGGCCATCGGTCTCGGTGACCGTAATGTCGCCCACCGAAACCAGAGCCTCGGGGTCCTGCGCCGCAACGGCTGTCGACAGGAACGCACCGACGAGCAGCGCACAGAGCAGAGCCGTGGCGTTGCGGGGCAGCGCGCAGAAGGTTGAAGCCAGCATGGTATTCCAGAGTCCCGGCCAGAGCCCTACCGATGGCAGCGCACAGCCTCCAGGAGAGAGTCGGTTGGGCACGTCGATTTCTCGATGGGGCCTTAGAAAAAGCGACACATAGACGTCCCGGCCACGCCAATGGGCGTACCCGAACAGGTCAAGAAGAACACCCCTTATTTTGTCATAGGCAGCTATGTATGAATAGAGCGGCCCCTCTCCGAAGCCACGACTTCTGGTATATCTTGCTGAACGTCGCACACCGAAACTCGGAAACCTATTGGCACATCCGGCTGTCACCTCCCAGCCGTACTCACCAGCGGAGACAAGCGAGCGATGAGGGAATGGCGCCTTCAGGGTGCGCTCGAGCCAGAGGGGCCGATCTGGCAAACGCGCATCCGCCCACTGCCCTTTCAGATCGGGCGGCTTCCCCGTGCCGGTCTGACGCTGGTGTCGTCGAACGTTTCCCTCGAGCATGCCGAGCTCTTCGAGCGCGACGGTGAGCTCTGGCTGCGCGATCTCGGCAGCACCAACGGAACCTTCGTCAATGGCGAACCGGTGCGCTCGGAACGCTGCCTACGCGAGGGCGACCTCCTCCACTTCGCCGATCTCGATTTCAAACTCATCGAACACGTCGAGAACGAGCGCACCACTGCCTCGGAGGGCACGCTGCAAATGCAGCGCACGGTGCCGGGCATGCCCCCGCGGATGATCCGCGGCGTCAAGGAGCTTCTCGACTCGGTTGAGGGCGCCGTCACCGTCGCCTATCAGGAGATCGTCACCCCGACGACCGGCAGGGTCGTCGGCTATGAGGCTCTCGGCCGCGCGACCGCCGATGACCTGCCCCAGAACCCCAACGAGCTGCTCGACCTGGCGGACCGCCTCGACCTCTTGCCGGAGACCATCGGAGCGCTCCGCCGTAAGGCGCTCCTGGATGCCCCGCGTTTCCCACTCACTCCTGACGGTGGCCAGCCGGCGCTCTTCCTGAATTCGCATCCGCGCGAGGTCGAGTCACCCGTCGCCCTGTATGAAGACCTACGGAAGTTTCGAGAAGACCAGCCGACCATTCCACTGGTGGTCGAAATCCACGAGACGGCGATCGGGCGGGGTGCGGCGTTCGACCACTTCCGCCAGCAGCTCGACGATCTCGGTGCTCAACAGGCTTTCGACGACTTCGGAAGCGGGGTCGACCGGCTGCGCGAGCTGTGCGAACGATCCCCGCACATCGTCAAGTTCGATCAGCACTTTGCACGCGACCTCGCGCACGGTTCGAAGCAACGCTCGCTGCTCACCGCGCTTCTCGACACCATGGCCGCCTTCGGGATCAAGACCCTCTTGGAGGGCATTGAAACCCAGGACGAGGCACTCGAGTGCGGCAGCCTCGGCTTCGACTTTGCACAGGGCTACTTCTGGGGTCGGCCACGAAGCCTCGAAGACATGATTCGAGAGGCGAGGGCACCTCGGACGGATTGAGGTTCCGGTCGCTTTCGGCCTACGGCACGACGCTCTGTTCGATCTCGCGGGGGCGAATCAGGCACTCCTGGGCGGCTGAGCACACCAGGTTGCCGTCGCGATCGAAGAAGCGACCGCGCACGAAACCGCGGGCACCACAGGCAGTCGGGCTTTCCTTCGAAAACAGCAACCAATCGTCGGCTCGAAACGGCCTGTGAAACCACATGGCGTGGTCGAGGCTGGCGCCCTGAATGGTGAAGCCGCCGAGCGATTCGCGATGCGGCAGCATCGAGGTACTCATGAAGTCCATATCGGACATGTAGGCCAACAACGAAAGATGTACCGAGCGATCGTCTGGCAGCTCCCCCTTGATGCGCATCCAGGTGTTCTTCGAAGGCTGCTCGGCTTTGCCGTGGCGAGGAATCATGTAGATGCCTTCGCACTGACGGCTGTCGATGGCCGCAAAGCGAAAGGCAAAGCGCTCGATCGTCGGGTCTTTCTTGGCCAGCCGCTGGTAGTAGTCCCAGTCGCTCTCGAGGTCTTCTGGCGCGGGGACGTCAGGCATTGGATCCTGGTGCTCGAGGCCACCTTCGTCGATCTGAAAAGAGCCCGCCATATTGAAAATGGCGCGACCGTGCTGAACGCCAACCACGCGCCGCGTGGTGAAGCTTCGCCCGTCGCGAATGCGGTCGACCTCGAAGAGAATCGGGCGCGCGTGGTCCCCCCGGCGTAGGAAATAGCCGTGAATCGAATGCAGCGAGCGGTCAGGCGGGGTGGTCCGGCTGGCGGCAACGATCGCCTGCCCCAGAACCTGGCCACCGAAGACGTGAGTACCAGGACCGTTCTGAGCCCGAAAGAGGTTCTCTTCGATGGACTCCATCTGCAACAAGTCGACCATCGACTTGACGGTCTGGTCTGCCGCCGCCGACTGCGGAGAATCGCTCAAGCCAAACCCTCCTCGCCCGCGCCCTCTTCGGGAACAAGCGGAGCGAGCGACCCGATGTTGGCTTCCCAGTTGCGACCGTCGAAGGGCTCGATCGACATCTGCTCGACCGTTTCCGGATCGAGACATCGGGCGTTGACGCTGATGCGATCGGGGTGCGAGCGCGGTACGTAGTAGGACTTGACGCCGCAGGTGCTGCAGAAGAGGTGCTTCGCCGCCCTGGTATTGAAGCGGTACTCCGTCAGGTCTCGCTCTCCCGAAAGCAGACGGAAACGGGAACGCTCGACGATCAGATGCAGGTACCCAACGCGACAACAAACCGAGCAGTTGCACTCTTTGATGTCGAGAACTGCCGGCGCATCGACCTCGAACCGTACGCGACCACAGTGACAGCCGCCGCTGTGGGTGACGTGCTGCGGTTTGCTCTCCACCGCTGTCGCTTTTCCGACCATGGCTCTACCCTACTGCCATCCTCACTGGCCCTGACCGAAAGCGATTTCGAGCCCCACCACCAGAATCGGCACGACGTCGCGTGGGTCATGGAGCTCGCGTCGACGCCAGACCACCCCCGGCTCGATGTCCAGGAACAACCAGTCGCGCAGGAAACGTTCGCGATAGATCACCTGTAACGCCAGGTCGCGCACGCCGACGTTCAAGTCGGTTTCACCGCGGGCGCTGGCTCGATACCCGAACGCACGTTCGTCGCCGAAGCCCTGGTAGAAGGTGAGCTCCGAATACCAATCGACGCCGCGCGTCGCCTCGGAGAGAACACCGACGTTGCGAAATCGCACCAACAGGTTGGGCCTGAGCAGGTGCTCGAAATCAAGCCGGGTGGTGGTGCCGACTCCGTCCTCGTTCTCCCAGAAGACCGTCTGGCGAAATCGCCACAGGGTGTACTCACCGCGCGGGAAGACGTGCCGGTAGCGAAGCTTCAGGTAGGGGTTCATCGGGAACTGGAAGTCCATCCCGAGGTCGACGTCGAAGCGACTGCGTGCCGATCGCAACGGGCTGTAGCCAAGACCCACCAGCCACTCCTCGTCCTCGTCGAAAGAAAGAAAGTCCGACACCCGGGTCGTGCGCTGTTCACGATCGGTCACCACGTCCTTACGGTCTTCGCGGCCGATGAAAGCCCGAAGCCGCCGCTCGGCCTGCGGCAACTCGTATTCGGCATGGAAACGGATCTCGTCGCTCAGACCCTCGTGGTCGTCCCAGTTGACGCCAACCATCAACCGCCCGTGGGTGCGGTTGTACTCCTCGTCGAAGCGGGTATCGCCAAACAGTCCGTCGAACCAGCGCGAGCTCGCACAGACCGCGCGGTAGAGACCGCGCTGAACCCGATCGACCCAGGCACGAGAATCGCCGGGACGCGGCGTACAGGGTTTCTCCTCCGCTTCTAGCGCTGCCTCCTCCGGCGCGTTTTCCGGCACGTGGTCTTCGGCGTTCTTCGGAGTCTCATCCCCATCGAGCCGCGGCTGCTCCCTGATCGGAGCCTGGGGCGATGGAGACGGTGCCGGCGGTACCTGCGCGCGGGCGGTCGCCGCCGTCACGATGAAAACCAGACCGACCCAGACACCGAAGGAAGTGCCGGTTCCGAACGGCGTACGTCTCGAGGCCGAAGGGATGGGGAGTTTGGATCTGAACAGCATTCTCGAGAACTGGTGCGACGGAGACCTCATTCTACGACGCAACCCATGACGCCTCGAGCATCTTGCCGCTGCCCGATCTCTTGACCCGAACCTCCGAAAGCATGGCACTGGTCTCCAGGCGCAGCCCCGGGACGACTGAACCGGGCTCGCGGGGCACCCAAGCGGCCTGGCGGGAAAAATCCGTCCCAGAGTGCTAACGCATGCCGGCAGAGTTCGTCCTCTTCTCTAGCACTGCCAATCGAGACCTCGAGGACCTTCGCATGGAAAACGTACTCAGGGAGCTGCGACTCACCGCCAGGTCGCTCGCCCGTCGCCCCGTCTTTCTGATCGTCGCCGTTTTGTCCCTGGCGCTCGGCATTGGCGCCAACAGCGCCATCTTCAGCCTCGTCAACGGCATTCTTTTGCAGCCTCTGCCGGGAATCGACAACCCTTCTGATCTCGTGCGCATTGTTGCCTACCGCGAGGGATTCGACTGGCCGCTGGGTACGTCCGCGCCGGCCATGGGCGATATCGCCGCCGCGACAGAAGAAGACATCGCGGGCCTGGCGGGCTTCACCAACACGACCTTCGGCTTGTCTCTCGACGGTGAACCGCCGGAGATTCGCTGGGGCCTCTTGACCCTCGGCGACTATTGGAGCGTCCTCGGCGTGACACCCGAACTCGGCCGCTTCTTCGGACCAAACGAAGAAGCGAGCCGAGAACCGGTGGCCGTCATCTCCCACAGCCTCTGGCAGGAACGTTTCGCGGGCGGAAGCGACGTCATCGGGCGCGAGATCTCGCTCGATGGCCAGAGCCACACCATCATCGGCGTTGCGCCTGAGGGTTTCATTGGCACCGAAACCCTCTTCGCCAACGAGGTCTTCGTGCCGATGGTTGCCTGGAGCGGCGACATCGACAGCCTGCTCGAGGATCGTTCGAACTTCTACCTCAAGCTCACGGGTCGCCTGCGGCCGGAATCGAGTCTGGCTGACATCGATGGGCCTTTGGCAGTCTTGAGCGAGACCCTGGCGAGAGATTTCCCCGAGGATCACCGCCAAACCACCTTTGGCGCGATGCCTGAACATGAAGCGCGCGTCGAGGCAGGCCTCGGTCCCGCGATGAGACAAATCACGGTCCTGCTGCTCGGCCTGGTGGGACTCGTGCTCCTGATTGCGTGCGGCAACGTCGCCAACCTGATGTTGGCACGTGGCATGGGCCGGGCACGCGAAATGAGCGTGCGCATGGCGATCGGTGCTGAGCGTCGCAGTCTGATTTCTCAGATGCTGGCCGAGAGCCTGATGCTCTCCCTTCTCGGCGGCGTATGCGGCCTCGGCATCGCCGTCGTCTTCGCACGACTGGCTGAAACCTCGCTGGCACCTTCGGGAATACCGTTGCGAATCGAGGCAACGCCAGACCTGCGCGTGCTGCTGTTTACCCTCGGTGTCTCGGTGCTAGCGGGCCTGATCTTCGGCATCATTCCGGCGCTGCGCGCTTCGAGACAAGATCCGGCGCGCGGCTTGCGCGCTGCACCGGTCGGTGGCAACGCACGCACTCTGCGCCTCGGCAACGCATTCGTCGTCGTTCAGATCTCCCTCTCGCTGCTTCTCCTGGTCGCCGCCGGCCTCTTCCTGCGCAGCCTTTCGAAAACGCAACTCATCGACCTCGGCATCGACCCCTCCGGCGTTGCCGCCATCAGTTTCGATCTCGACATGCTGAGCAAGTCCCCGGAGGAAGGCCTGGTTTTTCATCGGCAGCTCGCTGAGCGGCTGCGTGAGATCCCTGGCGTCGAGCGTGTGACCCCGGCATCCTGGGTACCCCTCGACTGGTCTTCCGGCGGCTTCACGGTCAACATGGATCGTGACATCGGAGGCCCGAGCGCAGACGCATCGGGCAACGAACTGACCCTGCTCGGAAGTCGCGTCGGCGCGGGTTACTTTGACATCGTCAACACACCCCTTATTGCTGGACGCGGATTTCGCGAGTCAGACGATGCCGACAGCGAGCCCGTCGTGGTCGTTAATGAACACTTAGCCGAGATCGCCTGGCCCAGCGAGAGTGCGCTCGGAAAGTCGATGCGCATCAACGGACGGGATCAACGCTTTACTGTCGTAGGCGTCGCCAAAGACGGCAAGTACCGCCTCGCCGGCGAGGCGCAGCGACCGTACATCTACGTGCCGTTCGAGCAGATGTATCGCGGTGCGGTCACCGTCCTGCTCGAGACCCGTGGCGACCCGGCGAAGCTGCTCCTGCCGGCACAGCAGGCAGTGGCCACGCTCGAGCCCGACCTGGCGATCTGGAAGGCCGAGGCGCTCTCCCAGACCGTCACCGAACGTGTCATGAGCCCGGTGCGCATCATGGCGGCTCTCGCCAGCTCGTTCGGCTTCCTCGGCCTGGTACTCGCCGCCGTCGGGCTCTACGGCATCATGGCGCATGTGGTCGGGCAGCGCACGCGGGAAATCGGCGTGCGCATCGCGCTCGGTGCGAGCACTGGCGAGATCCTCACCCGTATCCTTCGCCAGGGTCTGCGACTCGCGATCCTCGGCTCGGTATTCGGCGGCCTGGTCGCCTTCGCGGGAACGCGCCTCATCCAGACGTTCCTGGTTGGTGTTGACGCCACCGATCCACTGGTGTTCGGCACCGTGACTGCCTGCCTGATTGCCGTCGCCCTCCTCGCCAGTCTCGCACCGGCGCTGCGCGCCGCTCGCATCGACCCGGTGCGTACGCTGCGCGCCGAGTGATAGGAGTTGCGGCCGCGGCAGGCACCTCGCTCTACTGCAGTGGGCTGCTGTAGGGTGCAGGAACTCCCTCTGATGTGGTGATCAGCTTCGAGGCCCCTGCCCGGGGACGACGCCATGACCAGACCACACTGCCGGTTCCAACGCCTGATCTTCGGCGTCGCGATGGCATGCACTCTGTGGCTATCCCCTCTGGCCACCGTCCTGGCGCAGGGTCGCGGCCCGGCTGTGCTCGTGCGCGGCACGATCATCGACCGAACGGGCACTGTCGAAGGCGCGCATGTCGAGTTCGCCCCTAACGGTGACAACAATCCGACCTTCGGAAGAAGCGATGAAGACGGCCGGTTTCGCCTGCGCCTGGCGAGCGGTTCCTACCAGGTGATCGTGACGGCCGACGGCTATCTGCCCTCGGAGGGGCGGATCGACGTCACCAACCTCACCGCCGCGCTCGAAATCGAACTCCGCCGCGTCGACGAGCAGACCCCGGCCTTCCCCGAGGGCAACGTCGAACGCACGGTCAGAAAGTGGCTCGAACGCGGCAACCAGCTTCTCGAAGCTGGAGCGGCCGAAGCCGCACAAGCGGAGTTCGAAAAGGCCCTGCCGCTCGTACAGGGTGCGACGGCGGCCGAGATCTACCGCGGCGTCGCGCGGGCCGCGTGGCTTCTCGAACGACCGGAAGAGACCAGGGCGGCCCTCGAGAACGCTCTGCGTGCCGACCCCGGCGACCAACGAACCCGCGCTCTCTACAACGAGACGATGAAGCTCCTCGAGCGCGAGGCCGATGCCGAGCGCTTTCTCGAGCACGGCATCCACGAAGTCCTCCCGGAAGCGGCAACCAACGACCCACCGGAAACCGCCAGGCGACCCAAGCGCCGACCACCCACAAGAGCGCTCGCCCATCGGACCGGAGATGCCACCGTCGTCTTCGAGACCCCTCATTCGCTCTCGCTGGCCGAGATCGCTGAGAAAACCGGTCACTCCTTCGAGGCCCAGAAACGCGCCGCATCCCTCGATCCGGCTGCGGAAAGCTGGGAGATCGTCGTTCCCGAAAGCTACGACCCGGCAACTCCGCATGGGCTCCTGGTATGGATCAGCCCGACTCCTCGCGGCGTTCTTCCCAACCCGGGGCTTTTGCCCGTGCTCGAAGAACGTCGCCTGATCTGGGTGGGGGCCAATTCCTCCGGTAACCGGCGCGCCGTCGTCGATCGCATCGCGCTGGCCTTTACTGGCCTCGAGAACACGAGGAGCCTCTATTCGATTGATTCCGAACGTCTCTTCATCGCTGGCTACTCGGGCGGCGGGCGAGTGGCTTCCGTCGTGGGTGCGCACTGGCCCGAGTCCTGGGCCGGGGTGATCTCCTGGATGGGCATCGACTTCTTCGCTTCGGTGCCAGTGCCCTACCGACCCGGTGCCTCCTGGCCGGGGTCCTACAAGCGGCCTTCCCGGGCGACCCTCAAACGCGCGCGCCGGATCCGCTGGGCGGTCGTCACAGGGGATCTCGACTTCAATCGCAGCCAGAGTCGCGCCATCGCCAAGACGATGCGCGGTGCCGGCTTCGAGCACGTCGCGTTTCTTCAGATCCCCGATGCCGACCACTACCGGGGCTTCCCAGCCGAATGGGTAGAACGTGCGCTGGAAGCCGTAGACCGATAGAGAGGTCGGGGACACCAGGAGCTTGACAAGAGGGCCCCAAACGGCGGACGCTTGGGGTTCCGATTCCCCACGACGTCGGCCGGGGCCCCATTGCCCGGCATTCCTACGACTCTCCCTTCTTCGAGAGGCCTTGGTCATGCGCTACGCCACCGCGATTCTTCTCTGTCTCATCACCCTCCTGGCCGCCTCGGCCTGTACTCCGGCCGAGCCGGTCGACATGACGAAACAGATCCAGACCTGGTTGATCGAAGCGACACCCGGATCGGTCGTCGAGATCCCTGCCGGGGTGTTCGAGTTCGAACGCAGCCTCTCTTTGACGGTCGACGGCGTCACCATTCGCGGCGCCGGCATGGACGAGACCGTGCTCTCGTTCAAGAACCAGATCCAGGGCGCCGAGGGTCTCCTGGTGACCGCCAGTGACTTCACCATCGAAGACCTGGCAATCGAAGACAGTAAGGGCGACGCGCTCAAGGTCAACGAAGGCGAAAACATCGTCATCCGTCGTGTACGCACCGAGTGGACCGGCGGCCCGGCCACCGACAACGGCGCCTATGGCATCTACCCCGTCCAAACGAAGAACGTGCTGATCGAGGAGAGCGTCGCGATCGCTGCCTCCGATGCCGGCATCTATGTCGGCCAGTCCGACAACGTCGTCGTGCGCAACAATCGCGCCGAGTACAACGTCGCGGGCATCGAGATCGAGAACACCATCGGTGCCGACGTCTACGACAACGTGGCGGTCAACAACACCGGCGGCATTCTGGTCTTCAACATGCCCGACCTACCCCGCCCCGGGCATTCGACTCGGGTCTACAACAACCTGATCGAGAACAACAACACCGCCAACTTCGCGCGCGAAGGAACGGCAGTGGCCAGCGTCCCCAAGGGTTCTGGGGTGGTGATCAACTCCAACGACAAGGTCGAGATCTTCGAGAACAAGATTCTCAACAACGAGACCGCTAACATCGTCATCGCCAGCTACTTCTCGACTGGCTACTACGGTGAGCGCGAACCTGCCGCCGCCTACGACCCGTACCCCGAGGAAATCTACATCTACGACAACGAGTTCGCCGGCGGTGGCCAGGCCCCCGGCCTGGAAGATCTCGAGACGCTCCGGGTCGCCATGTTCGGCGAAGACGGCGCCTTCCCCGATGTCATCTGGGACGGCTTCATCAATCCCGAGAAGGCCGAAAACGGCCGACTGCCGGCCGAGTACGCCATATGCATCGAGAACGGCGACATCCAGGTCCTCAACGTCGACACCGAGAACGGCTTCAGCAACCCGCGCATCGGAACCGACGGCCACAACTGCTCGCACGAAAAGCTGGCGCCGATCTCGCTCGCGCTCACCAGCTGAGGCCGCCCGACATGCTTCGGCAGGAGAGGCGAACTGGGCGACGGGCAGCCTCGCTGCCCTGGGTCTACGTTCTGCTGGCCTTCGGCATCGCCACAACAGGCGCCTGCGGCGGCGCGCCGGAGCACATCGTCTTTCATGCGACCGAGAACCCGGAGTTGCTTTCGGCCTGGGGAGTTCTGGCCGTCGACGATGGCCAGTTGCTTCTCAACGATGGCGTTCTCCCTTTCGACCTCAACACGGCCCTGTTCACCGACTACGCACATAAGCTGCGCACGGTGTGGATGCCCGAAGGCACCAGCGCGCGCTGGGACGGCTCGGAGCATCTCGAATACCCGGTCGGCACAATCCTTACCAAGACCTTCTACTACCCGGTCGAGGGTGGCGCGAGTTCCTCCATTCGGGTCTTGCGCACCGGAACCGACACGCAGCCAGAGTTCGCCAACGGCCTCGACCTCGAGAAGGTCAAGGTGCTCGAAACGCGACTCCTGGCGCATCGAGTCGACGGCTGGGTTGCACTACCCTACGTGTGGAACGAAGAAGAGACCGACGCACGGCTCGAGATCGCGGGAGACGCCCTTCGCCTCGAGTTCGCCTCGGAAGACGGCGGGAGCGAACCGTTCCCCTACATCGTCCCGGACATGAACCAGTGCGCCGGCTGTCACGCCAGTGACCACACAGCCGGCGCTGTTCTGCCGCTCGGTCCCAAGCTGCGCCACCTCAACAAGTCGTACCAGTACGTCGACCATGAAGCCAACCAGCTCGAGCGTTGGACCGACGTCGGGTATCTGAGCGATGCCCCCTCGCCAGCACCAAGAGCTGCCGCCTGGGATGACCCCGCGACCGGAACGCTCGAGGAGAGAGCACGCGCGTACCTCGATATCAACTGCGGCCACTGCCACAACCCAGAGGGCCCGGCCGACACCTCAGGGCTGTTCCTCGACTACGCAACCACCGAGCTCCGCCGCCTCGGCATGTGCAAGCCCCCGGTCGCCGCCGGCCGCGGAAGTGGTGACTTGAACCACTCCATCGAACCAGGCCTGCCCGAGGAGTCGATCATGATCTACCGCCTCGCCTCCACTGATCCTGGCGAAGCCATGCCCGAGCTCGGCCGCAGCACCACACACCTCGAAGGCATCGAACTGCTCTCGGAGTGGATTCGCGAGTTCGCGCCCGGCTGCTGACGCGCAGCTATACGAAGACGTCCGCTGCAATCACCAAGAGGGAAACGAAGGCCGCCTGCCAGCACGCCGGGCGGAGCCACGGAATGTCACTGATGTAGGCAGGGATGTAGGCAACGCGAGCGAAGAAAAACGCCCACGCTCCCCATACGGTGAGTGACGAGACAGACTCGGCCATGTGGACCGCAAGCAACACCGCGACGAACTGTGGCAAGACCTCGAGCAGGTTGCGGTGCGCTCGCACCAGGCGGCCACCCACCCCGGGCACCTCGTGCGGTTTGTCGCGAGCACTCAGCACCCACTCCGGCCCTGCACTGCGCAGCATCGAAACACTCGCCAGGCCGACCTGGACGGCCGAGAGAACCACCACCGCCAAGAGTGCAACGACCTCCGAGGGAACGCCGGCCAACGTCACTGCTCGCCCCCGGCGGCATTCCCGAGAACCTGCTGGCGCAGCAGCGTGTAGTCGACGAAGTCGGTCTGGCGCGTAATCAAGCCTTTTTCGACCTCGAGCCAGGTGACGAAGGGGACGTCGTACTCCTTCCCCAGCGCAGCTCCGCGCAGGCGCCCCCGCACGACGTGACGGACGGTCGCGGCACCGTCACCGCCGGAGCCGCCGTCTGTTACATGCTCCTCGATGTCGAAGCGGACCGATTCGTAGGTCCCCTTCGACTGCTCGTAGATCTCGCGTAGCGCCTCGCGGCCGGCGAGCCCGCGGGCGGCGGTTACGTCAACGAAGTCGACCGCGGGGTGGTAGTACGCCAGGTGACTGCCGTCAAAGGTGTTGTAGGCGGTGAAGAACTGCTGCAACCAGCTGTCTCTGGTCGAGACGCTCTCCTCTGCCGGGGCAGCCGCGCTCCACACCAGCGCCAGGGCTGCAACCGCAATCAAGACTCCCAGGCCGCGCCGGGCGTCGTATCGCCGGTTGGAGTTGGCCGAGATGATTCCTGCCACAAGGATCTCCTCTTGAAACTGAATGTCTGCTCAGTATAATGAATCCATGTTCAGTTTGGAAGCCAGAGTTCACGATGCCTAGGCTCTCGACCGCCCAGCTCGCGGCGCGCCGCGAGGAGATTCTGCTAGCCGGCTTCCAGTGCCTCGCCGCAGTGGGATTCGAGGCGACCACGCTCCAGAAGGTGGCAGCCCGCGCTGGCCTGGCGGTCGGCACGATCTATCTCTACTTCGACGACAAGGACGCGCTCTTCGAGGCCATTGCCGAGCTCAACCAACAGCGCACCGAGGAAAGGCTCGACCAGCTGGCGAGCGCTTCAGATCCGCTAGCCGCAATCGAAGAACTCATCGGTGAGGCCTTCGCCGGACGGAACGGTCGCCTCGAGCTCGAGCTCTTTGCGCGCGCAACCAAGGACGAGGAGATCGGCAAGTGGGTCAAGGCTCTCGTCTCCCAGTGGGAAGAGGCTCTAGCGACGGTCATCAGGCGGGCGCGACGCGCGGGTCAAATCGACAAGGGACCACACGCTAAGGCCCTGGCGCGTGACGTCTTCGCACTCCTCAACGGCGCCATCATGCTCGAGATGCTCAACCCTTCAAGCGATCACTCGCGGACCACTCCCGCCCGAAGGGCACGTGCCGCCGCTCACCGACTCCTCGGCGCGCAAAGACCCTGACTTGACCAAAGGAGATCACACCAGGCGCCGCCAGGCGATGACACCGAGGAGCAGGAAGAGCGCCAGAGCCCCGGCATCTCCAAGCGCCGGGATTCCTGCGGCACCACCGCCACCGATGCCCTCATTGGGGTCGAAGCCTGTCGGCGGTGGCGGTGGCGGTGCTGACGGTGGCGGAACACCCGAGGGGCCGCCGACATAGGGCGCGCGTTCGAAGATCCTCACAACGTCGGGCCGCTGCGCCAGCTCGCGGAGGACGCCAGGCCAGTTGGCCTCATCCACGGTGCCACTAGCCACGCGAACCGTCGTCGACGAGTTGCGATCGCTGATCGCCAATGAGCTGGGGACGAACAGACGCTCGAGCACCCGCTGCGTTTCGGCATTGAACTCCTCGTCGTCGACAAACTGAACCAGCAGCGCACGCTCAGGCAACGCCACCTCGGCTTCAGTCCAGGCCACCGGAAGCTTCAGGTAAGGAGGCAGTACGAAGGCGTTGAGCAGAACTGACCCATGAGGCGAACTCGGCTCCTCCCAAAGCGGCGGCGGCAACGCCATCTGGAGGGCTGAAAAGGCATCGGGCGACACACGGGCAGCGACAGCGCTCCCGCCGTAGCCGGCGAACAGCACTTCGAGGTCGAATTCACGCTCGAGGTCTTCCCAGGAATAGTCGAGGTTCATCCACTGTAGAACGACCACGCGATGGCCACCGACGTCGGGCGGCGTTTCCCATCCCGGCGGCGGGGCCAACGCCTCATTGACGGGGTCCCACCGATAGCTTCCGAAGTGAATGTGGATCGGGAGCGACGAGATCGCGTCGCTGAGCGCGCTGAGCTCGTCGAGCCGCCGATCTGGCACCCGCGCAAAGTCATGCGTCTCGCCACCGGTCGTCGCCGACAACAGAACCTGGACCTCGGGATCTGCCGGATCGAGGATACCCGGCGCCGCTTTGACGATGACGTGATCGGTGAGGATCGTTGCCGCCTGGCTCTCGCCCAGGGTCGCCATCAGCGCGTAGACGTCGGGCCGTCTCGCCAACTTCAGGATTGCGTCCCGTTCGAGCCAGGCTGTCAGGTGCCGGTCGCCTCCGGCGGATGAGGTGTGGACGGGCCCGCTGGCCAGGTTCGCGAGAAGCGCCTCGGTGACCGGACCCTCCACAGCACCGCGAGCGCGGGAGATGCGTACCTTGCGGTAGCGCTCGTTCCCTGCCAGCAGAAGCGGATCGATCTTGAGCGGCGCGGCGAGCGGCCGGGCATAGCCGAGGAATCGCGGTGGATCGCTCGCATTGGCTTGGCGGAACAAGCCAGCCGTCGTTCGAGATCCGAGGGCGTCGTCCGAACACGCCACTGCCCATAGGCGATTCGCTGGGCTCGCGCACCTTCCTGGACGACCGTATTGAACCACTCTTCCCGGCCGTTCGGCGTGAGGGTCGAAACGACGGCGAAGTCCAACCCATCGCGCGAGATGTCGGACAGGGGTCGCGGGGTGGCGCTTGCGGGGTGGGCCAAGGGCGGGCTACAGAGTCGCGTGAGCGGTAGCCGCACCGACTCGTCGAGGAACCCGACCCGCGCCAGATCACGTGGCGGGATCTCTCGCAGCCGGTCGGCCAGGACTCGGTGCCAGATCTCGTTCTCTCCTCCATACAGCACCTCGACCGCTGGATCGTCGACGTCGATGACGCTCGCCAACCGGCGCACCCGCAGTACCTCCCGCAGCCGCGGCCAGTGACAGGTTCGGCCTGCGTCGTGCCGCCGAATCGAGATGACGTCGGGGCGCCGGGCGAGCGTCGCCAGGTCGATTCCCGCAAGCACCACCTGGTGCGCGAGGAGAGCCCCTCTCTGATGGGTCTGCGGCGGACTGGCCGAGTGCTCCTCGAGCCAGGCAATCGTGGTGGGCGTGTCGCGCCCCCAAACGCTCACCACCGAGAGACTCTCGGAGCTCGCATCGTTCAGGTCCAGTTCCGCATCGAGCTTGAAGAAGGGATGGAACGGTTCAGCCCACTGCAGCGCCCGAGGCGGAGCACTCGCTCGCGGACGGGCAAACAAGTCCTCGCGAAACTGCCGCGAAGTGAAGTCTTCGCGTTCTTCCGGGGTCGGCCAGAACACGCGTAGGCCCGGATCGACGTAAGGCTCGTCCGACGATGTCAAGACATGCTTGGAAGCATCGGAAAACGCGTTTCGATCCGGGTCGTTGTAGAACCAATCAAAAGGCTGTACCAACCACAAACCGTCGTCTGTTGGATCAGCACGAAGAGCTGGCGGGATCTCTGGCATCCCGGCATAGGTATCGAAGTCGCCCGCGGGGAGTCTGATCAGGTCGCTGATCTGATGCGGCCTGTCCGACGGATCGAGAGCCTCGTAGCTTCGGCGGGGAATCCGGAAGATTGTCCGTCGCGACCAGGACTCGTGCACAGCCAGCTCGTGAAGGGGACCCTCCTGGAGCAGCGGCGTAAACGACTCGTACGGTCGATCTCCCGCCACCAACACCTTGACGGTTGCGCTCGTTCCGTCGTCGGTGGGCTGACCAACAACCGGAGCAGCGACTACCGCGACCAGGTAGAGCACCGCGAGCCAACGGCCGGATCTCCACCGGGTCATCGAGACTTCCATGATCTTCTATGCTTTTTTAACATTTTTCTTATGCTACTCAAGCGTCACTTGGTTGGCAAGTCGCTGCCCGCCGTGAGAAAGCGCGGCCGGGGTGTAACAAGAGAACCGAGCTCCGGAAGGAAGGTCACAGCAAACGATTCACTGACCCATTCCCTGGAGATCCACCATGAAAAACCTGACCGCCCTGCTTCTCGCAGCAGCCTTTGTCATCGCCCATCCCGCCGAAGCCAAGAAGCCGAAGTTCGAGTTCGAGTCGACTCCCGGCGTCAACGTCCTCAAGACCATGGGCTACGAAGTGTTCCTCTTTCTCCAGCGCAGCCCCGAAGGCGAGCACTGGGTGCGCGCCGTCGTCTCCGACCCGCTGCGCTTCGGCAAGAAAGCCAAGGTAATCGAAGACTTCCTGCTCGAAATCGACGGCGAGGAGCAGCATCTCGTCTGCTACAACTCGGACAACCGTCGCACGGTAGCGGGACCGCCGGGTCTTCTGTCTCTGGCCCACAAGATCGAGGGCAACGCCTGCCCCATCTCTGCCGAAGACTTCGAGCGCCTGATGAGCGCCACCTCGATCAGCACACAGCTGACGATCAACGGCAAGGTTCGCAAGCGCAACGAATGGAGCAAGCGGATGAAGCGGCGCTGGAGCCGACTCGAAACGCTCCGCAGTCGCGAGCGGCCAGGCCTCGGTTCCTGAAGCTCGAGCGATCGACAGGCCCCAACGACCCGGGGTGCTCTCCATCAGGAGGCGCCGGTGCCGACCGGGGCCACCGTTAGCCAGTCACCGCGGCCGACAACGGTCGCGGTGACCGCTTCTGGTGTTCCAGCCCTCTGCGACGGGGCCCCCAAGCGGGCGCATCGTTCGTGTATCAGGCCGTCGCATCATGATCGCCTACGCGGCGCTGCCGCCACTGCTCGATCTCGCCGGCCCCAGCCTGCCGCGCAATGAGGTCATCGCTCTCGATGGTCGCGTCGTCGGAGTGAGCGTCGCCGTCACCCTGGCCGCCGTTCTAGCCGCCAGCCTCGGCCCACTCCTGATCGTCGCGGGCCCGTCCAGGAGCGGCCGTGCCTTGACCAGGGCTCTTGCCGTGATTCCCACACTTTCTTCGACCCACATCGACCCAGCCGAAGTGCAGCGAAGCGTGTAGTTGCCGGGCGGCAGGTCGCAGAGGGTGTTGACCACAGGACGGTAGGCTGCTGGCATGCAGACGCCTGAAGCGACCAGCATCAAAGGCGAGAACCCGCCCGCCACCGAGCGCGGCTTCATCCTGCAACCGACCTATCGGGTGCGCGCTGGGCACCCTGTGGTCGTCATGTTCGGCGTCCTCGAAAGTGGTGCGAGCTTCGCGCTTCGCGACGACCGTCAAACTCCACACTTCTGGATCGAAGCAGAGGACGCCGAGGCGGCGCGCGCGCTGAGTGCTCCGACACCCCAGCCGAGCGAGCACAAGACGATGACCGGCAAGGCTGTCAACCGCATCGACGTGCGCACTCCCCGCGACGCGCCCCTGCTGCGCGACCGCCTGCACGAAAGCGGCATCTCGACCTACGAAGCCGACGTACGCTTTGCGATGCGCTACCTGATCGACCGTGGCATTCGCGGTTCGATCAACATCACCGGCCGGTGGACCCCCGGCGAGCGCACCAGCCAGGTGTTTCGCGATCCCGAAGTCTCCCCCGGCGATTTCGTGCCTCGCCTGCGAGTGCTGTCGATTGACATCGAAACCGACCCGAAGATTCGCAACGTACTCTCGATCGGGCTCTACGGCAGCGGGGCGCACGAGGTGTTGCTCGTCGATCGCCCGGGCTCACCCAGTCCCGCCGACGCGACCGTCGCCACCGGCGAGGCCGATCTACTCACCACGTTTGCCGAGCGGGTTCGCACCTACGATCCCGACGTGATCGTCGGCTGGAACGTCGCCGATTTCGACTTCGACGTGTTGCTGCGCCGCGCTGCTGAGCTGGGTGTGCGACTCGACCTCGGGCGCGCGCCGGGCAACACGACGCTTCGACGGGGCGACGGCTGGCGGCAGGCGACTCAGGTTTCGATTCCCGGGCGCGTGGTCCTCGACGGTCCGCTTTCGCTGCGCAGCTCGTTCATCAGCATGGAGCGCATGAGTCTCGATTTCGTCGCTCGCGAGGTGCTGGGTGAAGGCAAGAGTCATTCCGGCGACGATCGCGCCGAAGCAATTCTCGACTGGTTCGAGAACGACCGCCAACGCCTGGTCGAGTACAACCTTCGCGACGCGCGCCTCGCGCTCGAGATCTTCGAGCAGCTCGAGCTGGTCGAACTAGCAGTCGAGCGCAGCAGGATTACCGGTATGCCGATCGATCGGGTCTCGGCGTCGGTTGCTTCTTTTGACTCGCTTTATCTCTCCGAGCTCCACCGTCGCAAGACGGTCGCCCCGAGCGTTGGCGACCCGGCCGGGCCGAACCGCGAACATTTCACGCCGATGACCGGTGGCCATCTGTTGGTACCGGTGCCAGGGCTGCACGAGAACGTGCTGGTACTCGACTTCAAGAGCCTCTACCCGAGCCTCATGCGCACCTTCCAGATCGACCCGCTCGGCTACGCCCGTGGCCGCACCGCAACCGACGCGCTCGAAGCGCCCAACGGGGCGCGCTTCGAGCGCCGTCCGGGAATCCTGACCGACATTCTCAACGACCTCTTCCCGCGGCGCGAACAGGCAAAGAAAACCGGCAACGAGAGCGCCAGCCAGGCGATCAAAATCTTGATGAACTCGTTCTACGGCATCTTCGGCACTCCCGCCTGTCGCTTCTTCGAACCGGGCATCGCCAACGCGATCACCGGCTTCGGCAAGGAGATACTGCTCTACACACGCGACCTGTTCGAGAAGCGCGGCTACCCCGTCCTCTACGGCGACACCGACAGCCTGTTCGTGCTTTCGGGCGAAGACCGTCTCGCCGCCCTCGCTCTCGCACCCCGCCTGGCCGCGGAGCTCAACCGCGAGATCGCCGCGCACTTGCGCCGGACCTATCGGGTCGAAAGTCGCTTGGAGCTCGAGTTCGAACACCTCTTCGTGCGTCTCTTCCTGCCAACGACTCGCGGAGGCAGCGAGGGCGCACTCAAACGCTACGCCGGCCTGATCGCCACCGACGACGGCGACCGTGTTTCCTTCACAGGCCTCGAAGCGGTACGCCGCGACTGGACCGACTTCGCGCGCCGCGCCCAGCGCTTGCTCTACGAGCGGCTCTTCCGTGACCAGCCGATCGAAGAAGAACTGCAGCAGCTGGTCGAAAGGCTACGCGCCGGCGAACTCAACGACCTCCTGGTCTACCGCAAGGCGATGCGCAAGGACGAGAGCGAGTACACCCGCACGACCCCCCCGCACGTCGCCGCCGCCCGCAAGATGAAAGCACCCCCGGGCCGCCTCATCGAGTACGTCATGACCCGCGGCGGCCCCGAACCAGCCGAGGAAAGAACGAACGCCTTCGACTACGCCCACTACGTCACCAAACAACTCCGCCCAATCGCCGAACCGGTCCTCGAGGTCTTGGGGCTCGACTTCGAAAAGGTGATCGGCGACGACGTGCAACTGGACCTCTTCTGAGCCCCGGCGGATCACCAGCTCAACATCGAAACCCAGTACTCGCCAGACTAGAACGGCTCGATTTCTGTCCTTGCCGCTTCCTTTTGTGGTTGTTGTTTCGTTTGTTGTTGTTGTTGGTTCGTGGTTGTCGGAGGGTTTGGGGTGGAAATCGGCCGTGGTGGCAGGCGATGGGCGACGCTCCTGGGCACGGCGACGCTTCTTCGCACTGCGGTGGGCAGCGCCGCCTGCGCTCGACGGCCGCGAATCGTCTATCGCCTGCGGTGGCGGTACAAGCTCGGCCGCCGAGAGCACCCTGGACCGTCGCCCATGCGCCCGCCCCCACTCTCGCGCTACAGACAAGGTAGGGACGAACGTTTGAACGGGAGTCGACGCGGCATCTAGGGGGGCAGGGATCTCGCTTAGGGCGGGGGGGCGGTGGTGGTTGAGAGGACCGGGCGTTGGTGCCGGGCTCGTGGTAGCAGGACCGCTGGAGGGAAGTCTGAAAGGAGCACAGCAGGCGAGGAACGAGCTCGGCCGAGCTCTTCCGAGCTGGCTGGTGCCAGCATCCACGATCTTTTTCAGTCTGGGGGAGTGAGTCGGTCCACGCGAAGCGCAAACAAGGCTTGCCGACGGGACCGAAGGCGCCGACAAGCCAGCTCTTTCTCATTGGCGTCACCGGCTCAACGAAGGGCTCCGCAATGGTGTAGGTCCTCCCAACCACCACCGCCCCCCCGCCCTAAGCGAGATCCCTGCCCGCCTAGATGCCGCGTCGACTCCGGAACGCGTTGCCTGGCCGTTGGTAGCAGCGCGAGAGTGGGGGCGGGCGCATGGGCGACGGTCCAGGGTGCTCTCGGCGGCCGAGCTTGTACCGCCACCGCAGGCGATAGACGATTCGCGGCCGTCGAGCGCAGGCGGCGCTGCCCACCGCAGTGCGAAGAAGCGTCGCCGTGCCCAGGAGCGTCGCCCATGTGTTCGCCCCCACGGCCGATCCATCCCAAACCCTCCGACAACCACGAACCAACAACAACAAACGAAACAACAAACGAAACAACAACCACAAAAGAAAGCGGCAAGGACAGAAATCGAGCCGTCCTACTTCTGGCGTGTAGTGCGCTGCGACCCGGCAGGATCGATCCGCCGGCTTCCTAGCCCGTTTCGGCTAGCTCCTTTTGAACCACCCCGTCGTCCTCGAAACCCTCGATGCCCCAGCCCAGGGTGCGCGGTTCGCCGTCGACCGTTGTTTCGAGCAGGACCTTGCGGCCCCACAGAGTATGGAGGTGCTCGAGGGCGTGGCGGGCGTACTCGATTTCGAGGTCGCGACCGTCGTGGGCATGGCGCAGGAAAAGCGTGCGGGTGCCGCCCGCATCTGCGTCTTCGATGCGAATCACTGGGAACGAACCGAGCCCCACTTGAGAGAGCAAGGCCGTCTTGACGCTCTGCCAGCCGCCATCGTCGGCGACATTCTCAATCACCAGGTCGTCGCCCTTGGCGCCGTACTCGAACATGTCGAGGTCACGCATCAGCTCCGGGCCCAGGAAGCGGCGCAGGAACGAGACGTCGCGGTCGACCTCGCGTACCTTGAAGATCTCGGCCATGGCATCCGGCGAATCGAGACCGCCGTTCTTCTCGACAATGTCGTGCCACACCTTGAACCCGAGGTAGTACGGGTTGATCTGACCCGGGATCGGCCGCAGCACCTGCGCGTGGTGCACCGAGAACTCCAGGTGGAGATCGGCCGAGAGCTCGAGGCGGTTCATGATCCAGTGGTGCCAGAAACTCGCCCAGCCCTCGTTCATGATCTTGGTTTCGATCTGAGGCAGGAAGTACTCCGTGCGCTCGTGAACGATCGTCAGGATGTCGCGCTGCCAGTCCTCGAGGAAACGGTTGTTGTCGCGAATGAACAGCAGCACGTCCTCCTCCGGCTCGAGCGGTAGTCGCGTGTGGTCGTTCCCGGTCGGTTCGGGCTTCGGATGAATGCTGGCCCACTCGTCGTGCGGCACGTCGGCCTCTTCGGCGCGCGCAATCTGCTCCTCGGGATCGAGCTTGCGGAGTGCGAAGTTTCGCCGGCACTGGTAGGCGAGTGCCTGTGCCGCGTCGAGAATCTCCTCCACCCGATGGATACCGATCGATGGATCTTCGATGTAGGAGCGCACCCGGTCGGCAGCGCTCTTGAAACGCGTCAACGTCAGCTCTGGCCGGGTGTGGTGGAAGGTGAAGTTGTTCTTGAAGAAGTCGTTGTGACCGTAGACGTGCGCGATGATGAGAACCTGTAGACACAGGGTGTTGTCCTTCATCAGGTAGGCGAGCGACGGGTTCGAGTTGATCACCAGCTCATACGGCAGCCCGCTGACGCCGAGCTCATAAAGCGTCTTCTGACGCTCGTAAGACTTGCCGTACGACCAGTGCGGGTAATGTGCCGGCATTCCCGAGTAGGCCATGTAGGCCAGCATCTGGTTGTGATCGCAGACCTCGAACTCCTGCGGAAAGCAGTCGAGCCCCGCTTCATCAACCAGCTGCAGAATGCGCTCGTCCCAACTCTCGAGATCGTCGAGGGTCCAGGCGGTGGTCATGCGGCCTCCTTCTCTGCCCCCAACAGGCGCTTGAGCGCCGGCCAGATGTCGTCTTTGCCGTTGATCTCGAGGGCGCGGAAGTTCGATGCGTCGAGCTTCTCCCACACCGAGAGCATCGAGCTAGCGTAGAACGAGGTAAAGGGGTGAGCGATCTTGCCTTTGATCTCGCCGTAGCCGAACAGGTTGCAGACCTCGCAGAGTTCCTTGGCCGCCGCTAGAGCTTTGTCGTTGTCGTGCCCGAAGTTGTCGCCGTCAGAGCAATGAAAGGCGTAGACGTTCCACATCGCCGGGTGGTAGCGATCGCGAATGATCTCGAGCGCCTTCTCGTAGCCCGACGAAATGCAGGTGCCACCCGACTCGCCCTTCGAGAAGAACTCCTCTTCGGTGACTTCGCGAGCGGTCGAATGGTGGGCAACGAACACCACCTCGACGTTCTGATAGCGCGAACGCACGAACTGGTAGAGCAGAAAGAAGAAGCTGCGCGCCAGGTACTTCTTCATCGTGTCCATCGACCCCGAGGTGTCCATAACGCAGATCACCACCGCGTTCGAGTGCGGGCGCTCCTCGGGTTGCAGGCGCTTGTAAGTCATGTCGTCCTTGTGGAACGGAAAGCGCTCTTCTTCTTCGGGCTCCGTGTCGGCGGGGGCCGGCAGCACACCTTCTTCGGCCATGCGGAACTTCCTGCGCTCTGCTGCCATCTTGCGGCGCAGCCGGTTCTTGACCGTGCGGCGCTTGTCGAGATGCACCCGGATGCCGGCACGTCGGAAGCCTTTGCGCTTGCGCTTTGCCTCGACGACGACATTGCGCAGGTTCTTGCGCTCGAGCTCGGGCAGTTCCAGGTCCTCGAACATCATCTCGATGAGCTCGGCGAGCGAGACCTCGGTCTCATAGTAGTCCTGGCCCGGATCGTTTCCAGCCGGTCCGATCCCCGGCTGAGGCTGTTGACCGTCACCCGCCTTACCGACCACCTGACCCTTCTGAGAATCACCGTTGCCGGTCGCGACCTTGTTGCCCTGGTTATTGCCGTAGACGAAGCGATACTCGCGGATTCCGCGAATCGGCACCTTGACCATGCGATCAGCGCTCTTGCCGATGATCGACTCCTCAGAGAGAACATCGACCAGGTTGTCGCGAATCGCCTCGCGCACCTTCTCGCGATGACGCAGCCGATCCGAGGCGCTGCGATCAGAACGCAGGCCTTCGGATGAGCGGAAGGGCCGGAAGGTCGTCACGAGAGCCCCCCAGGAAGGAGCCAGGGGTGAAGCCCCACGGGACGACCTTCCCTCTTCGAGAAAGCGAGAGGGCGACCGTAGGCCCAAACCTGACCAACGCCCCTCTCCGAAAACGCACCTGCCGAACAACGAGAGCGAAACGCCACGAGGTGCTGTCGTGGTGACGGCGAAACAAGGACGCTTTGCCGAAGCACTCGCTGAACAGCATCGATCAACGCCGAAAGCCTCCCAGGAACCGCACACCACGACGGCAAGTCAAACCGTCCCCCTTGGGGGACCGAGGGGGGAGAAGACGAGGACTGAAGTCGTGGTAACGACCTCACCCAACCGCTAGACCGAATCTCCATGGGACAACCTTCCCCCATCGAGAAAGCACCTGCCGAACAACGAGAGCGAAACGCCACGAGGTGCTGTCGTGGTGACGGCGAAACAAGGACGCTTTGCCGAAGCACTCGCTGAACAGCATCGATCAACGCCGAAAGCCTCCCAGGAGCCGCACACCACGACGGCAAGTCAAACCGTCCCCCTTGGGGGACCGAGGGGGGAGAATACGGGGCTTGGAGTCGTGGTAACAACAAGCCGAGCAAGCGAGAAGGAAGCTTCACGGCAAAACCCTTCCCTGCCCTGAGCGCGAAGCGGCCGCCGAACAACCACGGCTGCAAGCCCCCCGTCCCCCTTGGGGGACCGAGGGGGGAGAAGACGAGGACTGAAGTCGTGGTAACGACCTCACCCAACCGCTAGACCGAATCTCCATGGGACAACCTTCCCCCATCGAGAAAGCACCTGCCGAACAACGAGAGCGAAACGCCACGAGGTGCTGTCGTGGTGACGGCGAAACAAGGACGCATTGCCGAAGCACTCGCTGAACAGCATCGATCAACGCCGAAAGCCTCCCAGGAGCCGCACACCACGACGGCAAGTCAAACCGTCCCCCTTGGGGGACCGAGGGGGGAGAAGACGAGGACTGAAGTCGTGGTAACGACCTCACCCAACCGCTAGACCGAATCTCCATGGGACAACCTTCCCCCATCGAGAAAGCGAAACGGTGGCCGCAAACCACGACTTCAGTCCTTCCAGAGGTTGTTCGCCGCGTAGCGTAGAACCGTCTCCGCCGCGTCTTCGGCGTAGCCACGCTCCATCATCGCGGCGATCAGGTCGTCGTAGCGCTGACGCTGCTCGGCGTCGCGAGTGCGCGACTTGGTAACGATCCGGCTCATGTCACGCACAGAGCTCATCAGTCGCTTCTCGATCGCGTCGCGCAAGGGCTCGTAAGACCTGAACGACACCGACTCGCCGCGACGCGCCGAGGCCCACAGGAAGGCCATGACCTCCTGGCGGAAGCCGTCGCACGCCGAACCGACGATCGCCAGCTGCTCTTCGATCGACTTGAGGAACTTCTCGTCGGGCTCGAGCTCTTCGCCGGTCGAGCCGTCCTTGACCAAGGTCTTGTTGACGTAGGCCTCGGTGTGGTCGAGGTAGCTCTGGAACAGGGCTTCTGCCTGTTCCTCGAACGAGTAGACGAAGGCGCGAGTGATCTCTTTCTCGAGGACCTCGAGGTAGACCTTGTGGATCGTGTCCTGGAGAAGCTCGAGGTAGTGCTTGCGGGTGTCGTCGGGCAGGTCGACTCGTTTCACCATGTTGATCAGCGCCTCGCGCACATTGATCGGGTGAATGCCGTTGGGCGAGTCTGAAAGGGCGTTGTCGACCGCCTTCATGATGAAGCGCGTCGAAATCCCGTCCATGCCTTCGCGACGTGCATCTTCGCGCAGCTCGAGGGCCGAGAGCTTCGAGGTCTTGCCCTTCTCGATCACCTCTTCGCCGTTGTAGAGGCGCAGCTTGGTGAGCGGATCGCACTTGTTGGTGGGCTCGAGGCGAGTGAGAATCGCAAACATCGCCGCCAATTCGAGGGTGTGCGGCGCGATCGGCGCTCGGAAGTCGGACTTCTTGAGCAGCTTCTCGTAGATCTTCACCTCTTCGGTGAGGCGCAGGTTGTAGGGAACCTTCACCACTACGATGCGATCGAGAATCGCTTCGTTGGTGTGGTCACCCTTGAACTTCTGCCACTCCGACTCGTTCGAGTGCGCGATGATCACCGAATCAACGTACACCGTGCCGTGACGTCCAGGAGCGGGAATGAACTTTTCCTGCGTCGCGGTGATCATGGTGTGGAGGTACTCGACCTCGTTCTTGAACACCTCGATGAACTCGACCATGCCGCGGTTGCCGACGTTGAAGGCACCGTTCAAGTCGAGCACTCGGGGGTCGTTCTCGGAGTAGGTGTCGAGCTTGGCGATGTCCTCTGAACCGATGAGCACCGAGGTGTCCTGGTTGTTCGGGTCGACCGGCGGAACAACACCGATTCCGCGGCGGCGATGGCTCGAGAACTCGACCGTCAGCACCGGCACCTCTTCGTAGCGTCCCTCGAACTCCTCGTCGAGGCGATGGCGACAGATCGGGCAGAGTTCACCCTCGATGCGCACGTCGAGCATTTCCTCGAACTGGGGCCGCAGGTGGGTGGGGATGAGATGGAGCGGTTCTTCAGCCATCGGGCAGCCTTCGATGGCATACACCGGCGGACATCCTTCGAGGCCCTTCTTGAGCTTGTCGACCAGCGAGCTCTTGCCCGCACCGACAGGGCCCATCATGTAGAGCACCTGGCGCGACTCCTCGCCCTGCAGCGAAGCCGAGTGCAGGTAGCGCACCAGCTGATCGAGAGTCTCTTCGATGCCGAAGAACTCCTTCGAAAAGAAGTCGTAGGAACGCAACGACCGGTCACCAACCACACGCCGAACGACGGGAGAGTCACTTTCTGTCAGGTCAGTGACGCCCTCCGACACCACCCGTTCATAGAGACGCGCATGAGCCAGCTTGGCGATCTTGGGGTCCGCGCGTACCTCATCGAGATACTCGAGGAAGGTTCCCCTCCAACTCTGCGACGCTCGCTCTTCCCGATCTTGTTCGATGATCTCGGCAAAGCTGTTCGCTTCTGGCGCCTCTGCTATGGACATGGCGGTCTCCTGGTCTGGCTGTCTCCATGGGCGCTTCGGACGCCTGTGGGTCGTGTGGTTCTGGGATCTACTGCTCGGATTCCCCTCCCGGGATCAACCTCCAGAACAATCTGGAGATATTCTTGAATTTCTAGTTATGCATGCTTGGTGCCATCCGCGTTTCATCGCCAACACCCGAAAGAACACGGAGCAGAGCCCAACGTAATCCGAACATCAACACATGCACACAAGTTCGACCGACCGCTCGGTCGGTTACAGCAGGGGTGTCCCGCTCGCACCGCAACGGAGCACGCATTGGTACAAGAGACTCTCCGTCGCGAGACGGCGCTCCACGGAGACAGCTGCTACCCCGTGGCGTGGCTGGTGGAGGTCTAGCCCAGGCGGCGTGCGATCGCGGCGAGACCAGACAACACGATCGAAATCAAGATCATCGAGGTGATCGGGAAGAACATCGAGAAGCCCTCGCGCTTGACCTTGATGTCACCCGGCAGGTTGCCAAACCAACCGAGCAGGCCGAACTTGGCAAGGATCCCGGCCATGACGACCAGGATGCCCAGACCGATCAGTAGGTTTCCGGCTGAAGCTTGCATTGCGGCAACCTACCAAAGCGGCGTTGCGCTTCTTAGCTCCAAAGCCAGGTTCGCATTTGTTGCGCGGTCAGGTTGCCGCCACAGATAACCGTCGCCAGCGTCTGACCGGCAAACTGCTGGCGGTTCGAAAGAAGCGCCGCAACACCTACCGCCCCCGAAGGCTCGACCACCAGGCCGGCGTGACGATGCAGAAGGCGCATGGCGTCGACAATCGACTCTTCGCTGACCAGCAGCGCACCATCGACCAGCCCCTGCATGTCGTCGAGTGCTTCTTGAACGGGGACGCGCACGGCAATGCCGTCGGCAATCGTCGTGGCGTTCTCGGTAACCACCCGCCTGTTCTCTCGCCACGACTCGACCATCGCCGGTGCCCCTTCGGCCTGTACGACCCAGTTGTGTGTCGCGGGGCGAACGGCACGCAAGACGGTCATGATTCCGTTCGCCAGGGCGCCGTTGCCGAGCGCAATGAGGACTCCATCGAACGGCTCCTCCCAGCGATTCAACTCGAGGGCAATGGTGCCCGCACCCTCGACGGTCTCCACATCAAAGCTGTCTTCGACGAAACGACCGCCGCGCTGGCGAGCGAAGTCACGCGCCGCGTCCTTGGCAGCGTCGAAGTCCCGCCCGGCCAGGCGCACGTCGGCACCCAGCGCCCGCATGCGCTCGACCTTCAGTGGGTTGGCGTTCTCGGCGGCGAAAATCGTCGCGGCGATTCCTCGCTTTCGACTCGACCAGGCGACCGCCTGGCCGAAGTTGCCGGCGCTCGCACAAACCACGGGGGCTGTCCCGGTGTGACCAGCGAGAAGTACCTCCGACCCGCGGCCTTTGAAGGAACGCAAGGGGTTTGTGGTCTCGACCTTGAGCACCAGGCGCACGCCGAGCTCGTCGTCGAGCGCCTCAGAGCGGTACTGGGGAGTGTTCAGGAACACCGGCGCGATCAACGACGGTGCCGCTTGGATGCGTTCGAGCGCGATTCGGCTCGCAGCTTTCCAGGCCGCCATGCCCGACACCCTACTCGACATCGAAGGAACCCACGGGCAACAACATAGAAGGCGCTATCCTGCCCCCATGCAAACCACAAGTTTCCGGCTCCGGAGCCTCCTGGTGCTCGCTTTCGCAGCGGCCCTGGCCGCCCCCTCTCCCACTCTGCCAGCAGAAGATCTCGCGCAACGGGTCGAGCGCGAAGCGATCGAGCTGCACGACTTTCTCGAAGACTGGTTCTCCGGCCGGCTCCCCGAGACCGACGCGGCCTTCAAACGCTTCGCCGACGCCATCGGCGAGAGCTTCGTCATCGTCTCGCCCGACGGCTCCCTGCTCCATCGCCAGCAGATCGTCGAGGCGGTGCGCCGAGACCATGGCCGCTGGAAGAACGACAGCAAGGCTAGGATCGAAGTGCGAAACGCCAAGCTCCACCATCACGAGGACGGCATCGCAGTCGCCACCTACGAGGAGTGGCAGACGACCTCCAACGGCACGGTAACGCGCTTGAGCTCGGTCGTCTTCAGTGAAGACCCCGAAGCGCCGGCCGGTCTTGTGTGGGTCCACCTGTCTGAGGTCTGGATGAACGCACCGTGACAAGGGCAGGAAGAATCCTCGCCCCGGCCATCGCCGGTCCACTGCTGCTTCTCGCGACCGGCACGCTTCCGGCGCAAGAGGCCGATGGGATCTGGACGAGCGGTCAGATCGTCACCATGGCTCTCGACATCGACCGCACCCCGGAAGCCCTGGAGGCGGTCGCAGCCCGCAATGGCCGCATCGTCGCCGTTGGCACGACCGACGCCATCGAAGAGCTGGCCGGTCCAAACACCGAGCGGTTCGATCTCGACGGCAAGACGCTCTTGCCCGGCTTCATCGACGCCCACGGCCACCTCTTCTACCAGGCCTTCGTACTCAACTCCGCCGACCTTCAGCCACCGCCGGCCGGCGGGGTCAGTGACATTCCAGCGCTCCTCGACGCCCTGGTGGCGCATCGCGACGCGTTCGACCTCGGCCCCGGCGACACAATCACTGGCTTCGGCTACGACGACTCCCTCCTCGCCGAAGGCCGCCACCCCACCCGTGACGACCTCGATCGTGCGTTCCCGGACAATCCCGTCGTGTTGACGCATGTGTCGGGCCATCTCGCCACCACCAACACCGCCGCCCTTCAGAGACTCGGCTACAACGCAGCCACTGAAGACCCACCCGGCGGCCACATTCGTCGGCGCCCGGGCTCGACTGAACCAAACGGAGTGCTCGAAGAAACTGCCGTGGCCGCGGCGCGCGACCTGGCGCCGGCTCCCGATCCCGCCCTGTTCGCCGGCCTGGTAGCACGAGCACAGGAGCTCTACGCCAAGAACGGCATCACGACAGCGCAAGACGGCCGCTCCAATCTTGCAATCCTCGAAGCGATGCGCGGCCTGGCGGCGGCCTCGCAGATCTACCTCGACGTCGCCGTCTATCCAGCCTACGAAGCGCTCGAGAGTGCGGGCCTGGGTGACTTCGACCGCAACGATTTCCCTCGCACCTACGACAACCACGTGCGCGTTGCAGGGGTGAAGCTGATGCTCGACGGGTCACCGCAGGGAAAGACGGCCTACCTCAGCCGCCCTTTCGAGGTGCCTCCGCCCGGCCAGAGCGCGGACTACCGCGGCTATCCGATCCAACCACAAGAAGTCGTTGACACCCAGGTTGCCAACCTGATCGAGGCGGGCATTCCGATTCTCGCCCACGCCAACGGCGACGCAGCGGCCGACCAGCTCGTCCTGGCGGTCGAGCGCGCACTTCGTGGGGCCCCGACGAGTGATCACCGTACGGTCATGATTCACTCCCAGATCGTGCGCGAAGACCAGCTCGATCGACTCGCGGCGTTGGGAATGATCCCGTCGTTCTTCGTCGCCCATACCTTCTATTGGGGCGACTGGCATAGGGATTCGGTTCTCGGGGAAGAGCGCGCGAACCGCATCAGTCCCCTGGTCTCTGCTGGCCGCCGCGGGCTTCGTTACACGATTCACAACGACGCCCCGGTGGTACCGCCCGACATGCTGCGTCTCTTGTGGACGGCGACCAACCGCCGCACGCGATCGCACGACATCCTGGGAGCCCGGCAACGCGCTTCCATCGAAAGCGCGCTCAGCGCGGTCACCCTCGACGCAGCCCGGCAGTTGTTCGAAGAAGATTCCAAGGGCTCGATCGAGGTCGGAAAGCTGGCCGATTTCGTCGTGCTTTCGGCCAACCCGCTCGAAGTACCGGTCGAAAACCTGATGGAGATCGAAGTGGAGTCGACCTGGAAGGAGGGCCAGCAGATCTGGCCCCGCCCGTCGCACTAGAGGAGTCTCGAAATGAGCCAATTTGAAGTCGAAATCGTTCCCGTCCTCTCCGACAACTACGTCTACATCCTCAACGAGCCCGATAGCGGCACCACCGCCGTCGTCGATCCGCCGGTGACCGGTCCTATCAACGAGCTCCTGGCCAATCGCGGCTGGGCACCTTCGATCATCCTGGTCACCCATCACCATCCCGATCATGTAGCGGGAGTGCAGGAACTCAAGGCCAAGTACGGCGCCCGGGTCTACGGCCCGGCGGCGGAGAGAGAAGCCATCCCGGGTATCGACGTGGCGCTCGAAGAAGGCGACGAGGTCACCGTCGGAGACCAGACCGGAACGGTGCTCGAGACTCCCGGCCACACCCGCGGCCACATCTCCTATTGGTTCGAAGAGTCGCGCGCCCTCCTTTGTGCCGACACCCTCTTCGCCCTCGGCTGCGGCCGGCTCTTCGAGGGCACCGCAGAGCAGATGCAGCAGTCGATGGACAAGTACGGTGCGTTGCCCGACGACGCCCTGGTCTACTGCGGCCACGAGTACACCCAGTCGAACGCTCGCTTCGCCCTCACCGTCGACCCAAACAACGAAGCGCTGGTGAAGCGAGCCCAGGAGATCGACCGCCTGCGCGCCGAGGGCCGACCGACGGTTCCGAGCACTCTCGGCGAGGAGCGCGCGACGAACCCGTTCCTGCGCACCAGCGACCCTCAGATCAAGCGACTCCTGAAGATGGAGAACGCCACGCCGGCCGAAGTGTTCGGCGAGATCCGCCAGCGCAAAGACAACTCCTGAGGGCCAGGCCGCTTTTGACGGCGAACCCCGGCGGCGAAGCGACCCCGCCTCCGAGGGCACGGGCGATGGACCGGTCGGCAACCGACTGATCCCTCCGAGGCTCGCGGCGTGGGCCGGGTCAGGTCCCAAGAAGGCACGAGGGGTGCTTCAGCTTTCTTGCGAGCTGGCACACAAACTGCTTATTCATTTCTAAGAAGCTAGGTATTTCTAGCATCAAATCGCAGTTTTTCCCGCCGAACAATTTCTTTATTGTTGCAGCCGTTCCGTTCTGGGTCTCGCGCCGCGACTCCTCCCCCCAAAGGTCGTGATGATTCACTTCAGGTTGCCTTCGCGTCTCTTTCCGCTCGTTGTTCTCCTCGCCTCTGTTTCAACCGCCACCCCCCAGCCAGCCAGAGCCTGGCTCCCCGCCCCCGCACAGGAGTTCGTCGTCCCCGGCGCCGACGGCGACCTGGCGGCGTTCATCGACCGGCTCCTGGAGAGCCGCGCGGCAGAGCTTCGGTGCGCTGTCGAAAGCGACATCTCGTTGGTGGTCTCCGCCTCCGGAACGGTCTTGACCTGGGACCACCACGAAGACGGTTTCGAACCCGATCAGCGCACGCCGAGACAAACGACGACCGTGGTCTGGGGTGACGGCGACCCCAGCAACGGCCAGGCACCAGGCCATCACCTCGATCGCTTCGAAAGCGGAGCCCTGGTCCGGCTCGATAGCGCGAGCGCCAGTGGCCGAACCGGCGCTTTTGCGTTCGGCGACGGCGACCGGCTGAGCGCCTCGCGGCCGGTCGCTTTGTCGCGGAGCTTCAGCGCACAGTCACCGCCCGCATGCGGCGACAGCGTTCGAGCGACCCTCGGAGTCCTCGACAGCCGGCACTTCGGTCACAACTTCACTGTCCCGGTTGGTGAGCCGGCAAGGAAGGAGCGCTCAGGGCGGTCGCCCTTCGAGCTGGTGAGTGTTGCACTGACCGCCGGAAGCGAGGAAGCTACCGTGCGCCGTTCCGACACTGGCGAGACACGCGACCTCGAGCCGGGATCGAGCACCCTGCTACAGGATGTGGCAGCAGGCACAAAGATCACGGCCTCTTCTCCGGTTCACGCTTCGCTCCTCACCGGAGAGGCAGAAGGCGAGGGCACCGCCAATACGCACTGGATCACGCTCCACGACGACTCCGCACTCGCTTCCTCCTATCTTCTTCCAGCGCGAAGCGATGCCAGCCGCGGCGAACAGTGGAGCGTTTGGCTGCACAACCCCGGCCGGAGGCCACTCGAGGTCGAGGTGACGGTGGGCGGCGAGCCAGAACACAGCCCCCGGCAACTCAGAGTGCACGGCGGACACACGATCGAGGTCTCGCTGCCCAGCGGCGGCGCAGCCCGCCTCGCCAGTCGCGACGGGCGCGGGTTCGTCGCCCTGGCCACCAGCGCATCAACCGCCCGCTCGAGCCAAAGCAGGGCCGCCGCCCTTGCCCTGGTGCCCGAACATCTCCTGACCGAACAGGTCCTCGTCGCCCCACCGAGCAGAGAGGAGAGCGCCGCACTGTGGGTCACGGCTTCGCGCCCCACCACTGTCTACGTGAACTTCGACGGACGAGGAGCCAACCAACCGCCCTACGACGCCGAGTTCACGCTCGCCGGCGCTCTCTCGACCCTTCAACTCGACGACCGCGACCGCGATCTCGCCGCGACGCGCATCTTTACCGTCGACGGCACGCCTCTGGCCGCGGTCTGGACAACAGGCCCTCGGTCGTCCAACGTCTGGGATGGAGCCGCCGTGCTGCCGGTCCCTGAGCTTCTGGTCCACAAGACCTCCGCGATCAAGACCGGAGAGGCCCTCCTGCCCGGTGGCCGCCTGCTCTACGAGCTCACAATTCGCAATGAGGGCACGAGTACCATCGCCGGCTTGAGCCTCTTCGATCAGGCACCGATCTGGACGACCTACCTCACCGGTACCACCCGCATCGACCGGCGCACGATCGGGGCACAAGCTCCCGTTGCACCTCTGAGAATCGACGATCAGGCAGGCGAGACCGCCCTGACCAGCGGCATCGAGCTGGGTGGCTTGCCTCCCGGCCAGGAGATCGTGGTCAGTTTCGAGGTCGAGCTCGAGCACCAGCTGCCACTCGGGGTCCAAAGCGTGGGCAGTACCGCCATCGTGCGCGCAGTCGGTCGCCCCACCCAGACGGCTTCTGCCATCGACCGCCCCATCCAACCCAGTCTCGGCCTCTCAAAGCATGTCTATCCCGGCCACGACAACGGACAACGGTGCCCCGCGGGAGGCCCGCACAACGTAGAGGCACCACCCAACGCGCCGATCACCTACTGCTTCACACTGATCAACGACGGCAACGTCACGCTCGAGGTCGCTCTCGAAGACGAGATGCTCGGCGGCGGCATCGAGGCAGAAGACATGATCCACGTCGCGGGACCCACCGATGGCCGCCTGCCAGCCGGCGAGAGCCTGGTGCTCGCCTACCCGTCAGACGCCAGGGGAACGCGCATCAACCGCGCGCGAGCCACCGGAACTCCGCTCGGAAGCGACGGCCAACTCCTCATCGATGCAGCGGTCGAGGCAATTGACACCGCCGTGATCTCCGTGACGACCGGAAGTCTCGAGATCGACCTGCTCATCGACGGTCACGATGCCGACACCCGGGAGCAAGCGGTGCGTGCCGAAACCGGGACACGACTCGAGTTTGTCTACCGCCTCTCCAATTGGAGCGCCGAAGACCTGTTCGAGCTCCACGTGCAAGACGATCAGAACGGCACACTCGACTGCCCCCAGACAACCCTCGCGGCGGGAGAGTCCGTCGAGTGTAGGCGTTCGGTGGCGGTCGACTTCGGAACCTTCGCCACCCGCGCCACCGCCAGCGGGCGCCTGGCCTCCGGTGGCACGGTCAAGACCGACGACCTCGGTCATCATGAAGGCTTCTGCGCCCAGGCGTTACTGGAAAACATTCAGGGCGGCGAGGCACTTGCCACCTTGCGCGCCACGCGCTCGTCCTCGGGATCGACGGTGGCGTCGTTTGCCGCTCCTCTAGAAACGCTCGTGGAAGTGCGCGCCGCGGTCGCCTGCAGCCAGGCTGAGCTGCCGCGCCCGGGCCAGTGGTCGAGGACCACCTCGGCGCCTTTCGAGCTCACCCTCGGGCCTCCTGACTGCGGTGACAGGACCCCTGTCTACGGAGCACAGGCGCGCACTCAGAACGGCGAGTCGGCAACCGGAGTGTTCCAGTGTTCGAGCTGCATGGCCGACCGCCGCTTCGATGAACTCAACACCCGACTTCGAGGCGACGGCGGCGGCGAACAGACCGTCGCACTCGGAGTCGACCGCCTCGGCGACGCCTACTTCGCTGCGAGGGTGTCGAGCTCCGAAGACCACGACGGCGACGGCCAGGGTGACCTCGACGGCACAACGACCGGTTGGTGCGCCGATCCCGACACTCAGATCGCCTTCGATCAGATCCTGGTCGCGCAGGTCGTGCCGGTTCACAGAGACGATGGCTCGATCGACGCGAGTCGCCTCGCAGGAGCAGTCGCTCGACCCGAGAACCTGCCGGCGATCTCCTGGATCCTGTCGCAGGACTGGGTCGACCGGCCGGCACCGGTCGGCGCGTACACCTTCGGTGACGTCCAACAGGCGATCTGGCTGCTGGCCGACCACCGCCGTGACGTCGCGAGCATTCGACCGTTCCAAGACGCCAACGCCGCCGACATCGCCCGTCGTGCACTGGTGGCGGGCCATGACTTCGCCCCGAGCTGCGAGGTCGACCTGCCGGTCCTGCTCGAACCGCGAACGATCAACGGCATCCCCCAGCAACCGGTCTTCGCCGCCACCAGTTTCGCCCGACTCGTTACCGAATGCGTAGACAGCTGTCCAACGATCAACCAGCCCAGGCTGTTGCTGCGCAAGCTCACCAACGGCGTTGACTCAGACTCACCCGAAGCGCTCGACCTGCTCCAGGTTCGGCCCGGCGATTCACTCTTGTGGACCTACATCGCCGAGAACGTCGGCAACGAGGTGCTCTTTGACGTCGCGCTCAGCGACGCCGACCTTGACCTCGAGATCGCCTGCCCGGCGGACACCACGCTACGGCCCGGCGAGCAGTTGATCTGCCAGGCCAGCGGCATCGCAGCGCCCGGGCTCCGGGGCAGCGAAGCAACGGCGCGCGCCCGTTCCCGTCACCGCGTCCGCACAGCGCATTCAAACGCCAGCTTCTACTCCGCCGAGAACCGGGCAAGCGTCGCGTTCGATAAGCAGGTGCGACTCTGCGACAGCCAGGGCTGCCGCTGGGCAGACGCGGACTCTCCGAGCGAAGTGATCTTCGAGCCAGGCGACACCATCGAGTTCCGCTTTCTGATTGTCAACGACGGCGATGTGGCACTCGATGATCTGGTCGTTCGCGACGACACGCTCGAGGACTGCACCGCGAGCAGCGGCTTTACTCTCGAACCCGGTGGCGTTGCGACGTGTCGCCGCGTGACCGTCGCCGGCAGCGATCCGGGCCAGTTCGTCAACGAGGCAACACTCGAAGCGACTCCCGCAGGCGCCAGCGAACCGATCGTCGCCCGCGACCTTGCGTACTGGCGCATCGTCCTCCTGAGAAGTCTGAGATTCTAGAGTGGCGCGCGGAAGATTTCTCGGAGCTCGGTGAAATAGCCGCTCACCTCGATGGTGATGGTCGCTGGCTGGTCGCTGTCGTTGCGCCAGTACCAGCCGTGCATCCCTGAGTACGGCGCACGAATGGAACCGTGACCCTCGGTCACCGTCTCTTCCTCGACGTACCTCAGGTTGGTGTCGTTGAGGTCGTTGTAGGGCTCGGCGTGAAAGTCGGTGTAGAGGGCCGGGCCGTCGCTCTTCCACGAGAAAAGTGCGGTATGGCCTGTGACCATGCCGATCTTGACTTCGATCTGCTCGCGCGGTGCCAACGGCACGGTCATCGTCTCGGTGCGGTGGGGAGCGTCGCGCCTGGTGGTGATGGCTGCGTCGGCGGCGGCAATGTCGTCGGCCTGGCTCGGCCCGGAACCGAGACCATCCAGACCCAGGAGTCGTCCGGCACCGGTTGGGTCGAGTTGATACTCCGCCGGCAACACCACGGTCACCAGCAACACGGCCGCCACGATCAGAGTGGCCAACAGCGTCCACAAGATTTTGCGGCGCGAAGGCGGCGGCGGTACGTCACGTTCTGGTTCGATCACGCTGAGCCACCGTTCATGAAGTAGCCCGTCAGTTGGTAGCCCACGAGAACGAAGCCGGCAACCATGAGGAGGGCATTGGTGCGATAGCCATGGCGCTCGAAGCGACCACTGGCACGCCAGGCGTTGAAAAGCACCAGAATCACCGACAGGGCGAGGACCTGACCGATCTCGACACCAGCGTTGAAGGCCAGCATGTTGCCAACCAGCCCCTCGCGCGAGAGGGCGACTCCTTGAAGCTTGGTGGCCAATCCGAAACCGTGAAAGAGACCGAATATCAGCACCGCTCCACGGGTATCGAACGGCAGACCGAGTGCCCGAAAGCCCCCAATGTTCTCGAACCCCTTGTAGGCCACCGACAGGCCCACCACCGCATCGACCAGAAACGGATTGGCGTGAACACCGCCGAGAACTCCGATCAAGAGAGTCAAACTGTGACCGATGGTGAACAAGGTGACGTAGAGCGCAACGTCCTTCAACCGATACAGGAAGAAGATCACGCCGGCTAGAAACAAGAGATGATCGAAGCCAGTCACCATGTGCTTGGCGCCCAGGTAGGCGTAGGGCCCGATCGCCAGGCCAGCGTTTCGCAGCATGAACTGCTCGTCACGACCGGCAACGTTGTGGGCGGCTGCCAGATCAGCGAAGAGGAACACGGCAGATGCGGCGACAAGCAACAGCCACCATCGCCGCGAAACTCTCGCCGGTGGGTTCGCGATATGGTTCCCACCCCTTCTGCGCGGGCCGACCGGGCATGACGGGATGACCCCGCGCAGCCCTTCGAACAAGCCAATCTTCAAGATCTCTCCCTGGTGACCAAAGGCAGTATAGCCACACCCGATCCGGCCTACTTGCTGCGCATCCTGGCAGCCAGGGTCTACGACGTCGCGGTCGAAACGCCGCTCACCGAAGCGACCGGAATCTCGCGCCGCCTCGGCTGTCGCGTGCTGCTCAAGCGTGAAGACCTGCAGTCGGTGTTCTCGTTCAAGCTGCGCGGGGCCTACAACAAGATCGCCCACCTCGCGGCCGATGAGCAGAAGCGTGGCGTCATCTGCGCCTCGGCCGGCAACCACGCCCAGGGCGTCGCCCTGGCAGCCAAGCGCCTGGGAACGCGAGCTGTCGTCGTCATGCCCGAGACCACGCCGAAGATCAAAGTCGAAGCGGTACACGCGCTCGATGGCGAAGTTGTCCTCTGCGGCGAGACTTACGACGATGCCTATCTCGAGGCCAGGGGGCGGGCCGACCGCGAGGGGCTGGTCTTCGTTCATCCATTCGACGACCCCGAGGTCATTGCCGGCCAGGCAACCATCGGTCAGGAAATCCTGCGGCAGCACGAGGCGCCGCTCGAAGCCGTCTTCGTGCCGGTTGGCGGCGGCGGTCTGGCGGCTGGAGTGGCGTTCTGGATCAAGACTCTGCGGCCCGAGATCGAGGTCTGGGGTGTCGAACCCGAAGATGCAGCGGCGATGCACGCCGCCTTCGAAGCCGGCGAGCCAACGACTCTCGACGAGGTCGGAACATTCGTCGACGGTGTCGCTGTGCGACGTGTTGGTGCGGAGACCTACCGCTTGTGCCGTCAATACCTCGACGGCATTATCCTGGTCACGACCGACGAGGTCTGCGCGGCCATTCGCTCGGTCTTCGAAGACACCCGCGCGATCATGGAACCAGCCGGGGCCCTGGCCGTCGCCGGATTGATTCGCCACATGAGCGAGCGCTCGGTGGGTGGCGATCCCGAAGACGACCAGGCGACGCACGTCGCGATCACCGGCGGCGCGAACATGAACTTCGACCGTCTACGTCACATCGCCGAGCGCACCGATCTCGGCGCCGGTCGCGAAGCTCTTCTGGCCGTCGAGATCCCCGAGCGCAAGGGAAGCTTCGAGAGGTTCTGCAGCGTCATCGGTGAACGCCACGTCACCGAGTTCAACTATCGCTTTGGCGATCCCGAGCGCGCCGCGATCTTCGTGGGGGTCGAACTGCGTCACCACGACGAGCGCCGGGTCCTGATCGAGGAACTGGAAGCGGCCGGCTACCCTGTCGTCGACCTCTCTGAGAATGAGGCCGCCAAGATGCACGTGCGCTACATGGTCGGCGGCTATGGTCACGGAGTCGAGAACGAGCGCCTCCTGCGCTTCCGGTTTCCCGAGCGGCGGGGCGCCCTGCGCGATTTTCTCCGCGCGATTGGCAGCCACTACAACATCTCGCTCTTCCACTACCGCAACCACGGCGACGACTCCGGCCGCGTCCTGGCGGGCCTGCAGGTCCCCGAAGCCCAGTACGACGCTTTCGAAGCTCACCTCGACGACCTGGGTTTCCCCTGGCAAGACGAGTCCGCCAACCCCGCCTTCCGGCTGTTCCTGGCAACGCGTTCCTGACCGCGCTCCTTTCGGACGCCCTCGAGGCGCCGTTACGAGGACGCGACTTCCCGGTCGAGGACTGCGACGGTGTCGTCGTAGCGACGGCGGGCACCGGCAATGTCTTCAGCAATGGCGAGCACGCCCAGCTTCCCGAACTCAGAAAGCGCACCGATGAGGTGAAAGACCACGCCTTCTTGTGCCGCACCATGAAAGTGAAGCTGATGACGGGCCGCGATATCGATCAGGTCGTCTGGCACGAGCCCCTGGTACTCGGTGCGTAGCAGGCTGTCGGTCGCATAGTAGGAACATTGGCGGCCACCGGCGGTCAGGAAGAGACCGGTCTCCTCGTCATAGGAACCGTCGGTCAGAAACTGCAGCATCAGAAACGGATGCGTTGTGCCGCCCTTGCGCACGTTGATTTCAATGGCGTAGTGCTGCCAGCCGGTCGCGGTACGTACAGAAACGAAGTCGACTCCGTAGCGCCCCAGGACCTTCTGATGTGCCAGTTCGCCGCCGACCTCGAGGCCCATGCGCTGGACGTCGAGTCGATAATCCTCATGGGCTGGGAAGGTCGAGCCCAGGAACATCTGCCCGGTGGTTCCGCCGAGCTCCTGGTCGTGCGTCGAAACCGGATGCACCTTGCCCAGAGGGTCGATACGCCCCTGCATCGACGGCGACTCTTTGTGGTCGCCCGCAACGAAACACTCGACGATGCCACCCATCTCGTCGAACATCTCGCTGAAGCGCGGCCACTCGAGTCCCTTCGCTTCACAGCGCACCCGCGCCGGCACCTCACGCCTGATCACCGAAGCCAGGTCGGACCCGACTTCGATATCACCGACATCACAGAGGGCATTGCCTTCACCAGAAGCCCCCTGCTCGAGCTTGATGACCAGCTTCTCCTGCCCGGGGTTGCGTTGCTTGAGCGCTGCGACCGCGGCCAACAGATCCTCGGTGTCGCGCAGGTCTTCGAAACCGTCCGGGGTGGGTACTCCGACCCGTTTGAAGATCTCGCGGGCACCACTCTTGGTTCCCGAGCGCTCGACCGCGGGGTCGCAACCGTAGATCGGCAGCCCAAGACGCACCGCCAGGGTGCGCTCGAGGGCGGTGACCACGAAGCAGCTCATGTGTGAGTCCGAGCCAACCTCGATCTCTTGACGGATTCTCTCGACCAACCGCGGTCGCGCCAGGACCTTCTCAGTCAACGGAATCGGTGACGCGTCGTGACAGGCAATGAAGCGCAGCCGCTGATGCGCGTGGGTGCTCGGAATGCCCGGCAACAGGTGCAGGTAGTACTCGATGATCGACGGATGGATGGGCAGACTGCTCAGGAAGACGAGGCGGGTTCTCGGCATCCGCAACAGGAGCAAGAGGCACAGCATGCGTTCCTCGTAGTGCTGCACGCCGTCGATGCGTGCCAGGACCTCGGGCTCCATGCTCAAGCTCGGGTTGACGATGATCGTCCGCGGGGCATTGCGATCGGCGAAGATCCGCTGGTACTGCTCGATGAACGACGCCTGCAAAGAGTCGAAGGCGTTGAGCTCGAGCTCGCTTCCCGGCACACCAGGGTCAGGACGAGAGTCGCTCTTGCCCGGAATCATCGCCTTCTCCTTCCAGCCAACGCAGGTTCACTTGTCACCATGACGGCTCTTTGAAAGTTACTACCCATTCGACGCGGCGGCACCCGCCCTGCGGGAAATCGCAAGCAGGCGCCCTACCAACCCGAGCTGCAGGACGACGAAAAACACGACGACAACCAGCACGTGCCCGGGCGTCTCGACGCTGCCAACCCACACAGGATCCCACAACGCCGCCAGCAAGAGCCCAACGACGGCCGCGTTGACTCCATCGAGCGCAGCGCGCAGGCGCTTCTTCGACCGCACGCTCTCCCAGGCCGGCAACAAACCGCCGACCAGCAGAAACGACGGCAGGTAGAGCGCACAAAGAGCCAGCAAGCCACCCAACACACCGCCGGGGCCAACGTTCGCCGCTGCGCCAACGAACGCACCGAACGCAAACAGTGGGCCCGGCAGTCCCTGGGCGGCGCCGTAGCCAGCCAGGAAGACCTGTTCGTCGACCAGATCGGTGCGCACAACCTCGTCCTCGAGCAACGGCAACACCACGTGGCCGCCGCCGAACACCATCGCACCCGAGCGGTAAAGACGCGGCATCAGCTCGGCGTTGCCGGCCGAGCTGACCAGCGACAAGCTGGCCACCAGCAAGATGGCAAAACCAACGACCGCAACGCGGCCGCCCACTCCTCCACCGCCGCGCACCCAGAGCGTCGCCTCCTCCTGCGAGCCAGCGCTTTCCAGCTCAACGGTGCGTCCCCATTGCAGGAGGCCGGCTGCCCCCACCAGCGCCGCAACCACGAGCAGTACCAACTGCCATCGCGCACCATCGAACGGCGGCGGCAGCGGCACCAACAGCAGTACGAGCACCACCAGGGCCATCAACCGGCGGGGCCAGTCGGGGCAGAGGCGCCTGCCCATCTGCCAGCACGCGCGGGCGACGACGGCGACGGCCGCGAGCTCGAGGGCCCTGACCCATCCGGTATTCAAGTCCTCGACGTACGCCAACGACAGCGCAAACATGATCATCAGGATCGCCGATGGCAACGTAAAGCCCGTCCAGGCCGCGAAGAGCCCCCGCCAGCCCGCCTGCCGAAAACCGATCCCCATTCCCACCTGAGAGGAAGCCGGCCCCGGCAGGAATTGGCAGAACGCCACCAGGTCGGCGTACTCGCGGTCGCCGAGCCAGCGATCGCGCTCGACGAAACGTTCGCGAAAGTAGCCGAGGTGGGCGACCGGGCCGCCGAACGACAAACACCCCAGGCCGAGGAACCGCCAGAACACCTCGAGCGTTCCAACGGCGCCTGGTTCCTGCAGGGTTGCCGCGTCCCCCCCTTGCCAACCACTCTCTGCCGCTTCCCTGGACTCCCCGCTCTTCGTCATCTAGGCCCCGTCGGCCGATGGATGCGTTGGGGCCAAGCCCTATCTGTCGGCCGCACGGGCGCGGTCGAGGAAGTCCAACTCGGCACGACGCACTCCCTTCTTGACCACCGTCGCGTCGCCAAACACCATCGTCTCGTCGTCTGCCGAGGTGTAGGTCGGCCACACCGGCAGACCGTCTTCGTTGGGATCGCCATCGCGCGCGAAGCTCACCCAGTAGGCGGCCATTTGATCGCTGAGCTGGCGATCGCGTTCCTGCCAGGGCCGCTCCTGGCTGTCGAGGGTCCCGAAGACGTAGGCGATCTCAGCCGCGTGGTAGGCGCCGTAGCGCTCGGCCTGATTCCCAGGAGGTACGCGCTCGAAGTAGTACGACCAGGCCGGGGACTGAACGCGCTCCATGGCGCGCACCCAACGACGTGCACCCTGGCCGAAGGCACTCACGCCGAACGAGTCGAGAAACGACTCGCGCGCCTGCTCGTCGGTGTTGGCGGGATAGAGCGCCAGCAGGTCGTCGGCCAGCTCACCGTAGAGGCCAGAGATCATGCTGCGATACTCGGCCGCCGTGTGCACTCCCCCGTCGCCCACCAGAGAAGGACCTTCGTCGGCGTTCCAACCCGTGATCACGGGCACGTCGTTCTGCTCTCCGGCGGCGAAGATCTCGGCCACCGAACTCGGCAGAAACCAGCCATCGACGTTGCCCGTCGAAGGGAAGTTGACGCCCGGCTCCTTCCAGACTTCGAGAATCTTCTGCGCCGAAGCGGCGCGCATCGCCTCGAGATTCGGCTCGCCGCCGTCATCTTCGAGCAGCGCATCCACGAAGCGTTGGCCGGCGACCTCGGCCGCCTCAACCGGGGCGCCACCTCGGGGCCCGACAGAACTCTCTTCGCTCGTGGCTTGACGCAGCGGCCGGGTGTTCCAGGCGGTGCCCGACTCCCCGATGACCCCGTGGAAGAGCCCGGCAGCGAGCGGCGAAGCCTGCAGGAAGTGCACGCTCCACGAGCCCGCCGACTCGCCGAAGATGGTGACCCGGTCAGGATCGCCGCCGAAGGAGCCGATGTTGTTCTGCACCCAGCGTAGCGCCGCGATCTGATCGTGCAGGCCCTGATTCCCAGACGCATCGGGTCCGCCCAGAGAAACGGATTCCGCCGACAAGAGCGGGTGGGCGAGGAAGCCGAAAGGCCCGAGCCGATAGTTGATCGTTACCAGTACGACGCCGCGTCGCGCCAGCGCTTCGCCGTCATAGGTCGCGCGCCCACCGTGGCCGTTGCGCAGCCCACCGCCGTGAATCCAGACCATCACCGGTTGCTTCTCTGCCGGCGAAGCAGCCGCCGTCCACACATTCAAGAACAAACAGTCCTCGCTTACGTCTTCGGCACCCGGGCCGTAGAACGAGTCGGGCGCGCGTGGGTTCTGCATACAAGCCGGCGAGAACTCGGTTGTATCGCGCACCGAGTCCCAGGCAACGACCGCTTGCGGCGGCCTGAACCGTAGATCCCCAACCGGCGAAGCGGCATAGGGGATTCCTTCATAGATGTGCACCGCACCGTCGTCGGTGACCGACCCGCGAATGATCCCGCCCTCGATCACGACATTTCGACCGAGCGTTGCCTGACTCTGGTCGGCGCCGGTCAGGTTGCAACCAGTAAGAAGCGCCACCAACACAGCGCAAACGAACACCCCGATCCATCGCTTCTGAATCATCACCATCTCCGCTCCTACCCTTCTCTGTCTATCGATACCCGCGCTCGGTGTCTTTCCGAAGGTCTTTCCGAAGGTCTCCTCGAAGGAAGGTCAACCGCCGCTCGATGACGCACCGCCGGCAGCTGTGGCCTTGCCCTTGAGATGCTTGTCGAAGAACGCGATCTCGAGCGCCATCACCTGGTCGAGGTCCTTGCCGCGGTAGACGTCGTAGTGACCGCGCCCCTCGAGCACTACGTATTCCACCGGCACGCGCCCGAGGAGCTTCTCGTAGACCAACTGGCCGTGCTCACGAATGTCGAAGTAGTGCTCGTTCTCGGCATCGATGATCAAGACCGGCACTTCGATCCTCTCGGCATGTTCGACCGGCACGAAGTCGACGAAGCGATCGTAGTAGGGCGAACCTGTCAGTCCCTCGGGCTTGTCGTCTCCCACCGGCACCGGCGCGACCTCACCGCGCGCTCGCGCGATGCGGCTCTTTCGCACCGCCTCTTCGCCGCGCGACCGCAGAGTCCCAGTGCGCTGGTCCATCGCCCCGACCTGCGCGGCGACCGCAGCCACCCGCTCGTCGTGAGCCGCTCGCCAGATGACGTGGCCGCCGCCAAAGCTCGAGCCCCAGATCGCTATGCGCGACGCGTCTACGTGTGGCTCGCCCTCCATGAAGGTGATCGCAGCGTCGATATCTTCTTGTTGGTCTAGTGGGTCGACGAGCTCGCGAATCGCCTGGGCTTTGACCGTGACATAGCCAGAGTCATCGGTTTCGGGCATCTCACCGCGCACCACCAGCCGGGCGTCCGACTCTCCCCAACCGCGGTAGTCAAAAGCCAGAACGACGTAGCCCGCCGCCGCAAACCGCGGGCCGATCGCCTGGTTGAGGTGGGCCTTGGTGCCTCCCCAGCCATGACAAAGAACGATGGCTGGCAACTCGTCGCCCGGGCCGAGGCCCTTGGGGCGCAAAACATCACCGGCCAGGCGGGTTCCGTCGCTCCAGATCTCGACGGCAACGCGCTCGACGCCGGGGTATCCCTCGACGTTTTCGGCCTCGGCCGCCGCCACCGGCGCCCAGGCCACTGCCGCCGACAACACCAACAGGGTGACGAAGACGCAAACGAACGGAAGGTTCTTCGGTCGCATACTCATCGTGCAGTGCTCCTTCTCGGGTCAAGAGGCAGGTCGACTCGCCGGCCACTCTGCCTCTAGCGTTGCCTCACGTTCATGGTCGGCCAGCGCCCTGGCCGGGTCGATCGAGGCCCCGGCGAGCGCCGACAGAAGACCGGCGACCGCTTTCAGGCCTCGACGAACTCCGACAGATCGATCCGCCAACAAGTCCTAGCGCTCGTCGCGCCGTGGGTCCAGGGAGGTAGGTGTAGCGTAGCACCGGGTCAGGGAGGCACCGGCAGAACCGCCCGGCCCGTTTCCTCGTTCTCAATCCAGGAAGACACTTCGTCGTGCAAAGAGTCATTCCCCGCGTACAAAGCACCGCGCCCTCGCCCATCTCAGAGGCTCTCGGCTGGCTCACAGAGCGTCCCTCCGCTGCCCCGCCGCTCCTCGATGTCTCGCAAGCGGCTCCAGGCTATCCACCCGCGGAGGCGCTCACCTCGCATCTACGCGACTTCGTATCGCAGCCAGAAAGCGCGCGCTACAGCGAACAACTCGGCCTGCCCGCCCTACGCCAAGCCCTGGCCGACGATCTCGAAGAAGTCTACGGTGCAACCGTCGGTGCCTCGCAAGTGGCGATCACGGCGGGCTGCAACCAGGCATTCACTCTCACGATCGATGCTCTCGCCGAACCGGGCGACGCGGTCATGCTGCCGCTACCCTGGTACTTCAACCACAACATGTGGCTCGACATGCGCGGCATCGAAACGGTTTCGATCCCGACCGACTCAGAGGGCCTGCCGGATCCAGAAGCCACGGGCCGTGCCCTCACGGATCGGGTGCGCGCTCTGGTCCTGGTTTCGCCCGGCAATCCAAGCGGCGCCGTGCTCGAACCCGAGCGCGTGTTCGCCTTCGCCCGCCTTGCTCGCGATCGCAACGTCACGCTGATCCTCGACGAGACCTACCGTGACTTCCGCGGCGACCCCGCCACCGTCGGCCGCCCTCACGAGCTCTTCAGAGAGGCTCACTGGGATCGCCACCTGGTGCATCTCTACAGCTTCTCCAAGGTCTACGCGATACCCGGGCATCGTGTCGGCGCGCTGGTCGGCTCTCCCGGGCTCCTCGAGCACATCGAGAAGCTCATGGATTGCGTTGCCATCTGCCCGCCGGTCCTCGGACAAGAAGCCGCGCGTTTCGGTCTTCTCAACCTGGGCAACTGGCGCGACGACAAGAGCCGCCTACTCGCCGAACGCCTCGCACAGTTCGCAGTCGCACTGAGAGACTCCGACGGCGGCTTCCGCCTGCGAGCCGCCGGCGCGTTCTTTGCCTGGCTGGAGCACCCGTTCAACCGACCATCGCGCGAGGTTGCCCGCTACCTGGCCCAACGTCGGGGCGTTCTAGCACTGGCTGGTTCGATGTTCGGACCGCCCGGCGAGACAACCCTCGACCGCCACCTGCGGCTCTCTTTTGCGAACCTCGACGCATCGCACTATCCAGAGCTGGTCAGCCGCCTGAAAGACATCGGCACTCTCGCCTGAGTCGGCGGGGCAAGAAAAGGCTCGGCCAGCTGGTGCAAGTCGCCGAGGGTTGACGCTGGAAAGCACGGGGGCGACAACCGTGTAGAGTGTTGGCTATAGGCGTTTTTCATTTCTTTTCGCGGACTCTCGTTTTCGAGAGGCCACAACCATTGAGGTTTCTATGCAAAGAAGAGCCACACCTCTCAAGGTAGCGCTGCTGGTGGCAGCGACTCTCGGAACTGCTTCGACCGTCCTCGCGCAGGACGACGACACCGCAGCGACCGAGACCAACAAGAAGATGAGCGAAACCGCATCCGAGCCCGCCGACACCCAGGTCACCCTCGGCGGAATGCGAGTGAGTATCGATCCCGTCACTGGCGATCTCCGGCCGTTGACGCCGGCGGAGGCCAACCGCATGGCGCGCGAAATGCGTCAGATGTTCGCGCCCCGCACGCTCGGTGAACCCATCGAAAGGCGTGATGGAACGAGGTCGCTGGTGGTAGCACCCAATGTTCTACGTTTCTCCGTAGCGCGCATCGGAGAGGACGGCCGCGCCGAGATCGACTGTGTCGACGGGGAAGAGAGCGCCACCGAGTTCCTGGGAACTCCCGCGACACCTTCTCTGGACACCCTCGAGCCGCACCACCACGGCCAACGTTCCGACTCCGAAACCCAGGAGCAATGACAATGAAGGTAAACCGTCAAAAGGCGAGCTTCTTCTTGGCAGCCATCGCGATCTTCTGCCTCACCGCCGTACCAGCCACGGCGGCCGACATCGTGCTCAACATCGTCGACCCACCGGGCGTGGGCTTCAATGATCCAACCGCGGTCGCTCCCATCGGCGGCAACCCCGGCACCACCCTCGGCGAGCAGCGCCGCATTGTCTTCGAGGCTGCGGCAGCCATCTGGGAGGCGACTCTCAGTCCGAAGGTCGACATCGTCATCCAGTCGAGCTTCGCGCCGCTCTCTTGTAGCGCAACCTCTGGCGTCCTCGGAGCCGCCGGCACGATTCAGATCTTCGCCAACTACCCCGACGCAGAGTGGCCCAACACCTGGTACCACTCGGCCCTCGCCAACCACATCACCGGCGCGGATCTGACTCCCGGTGCACCCGACCCGGGCCTGCTCGTACCGCCCTTCAATGACGACATCGTGGCGTTCTTCAACGGCGACATCACCGGCAACAACCCCGACTGTCTGGCCGGCCTTTCCTGGTACAACGGTCTCGACAACAACGCCGCTGCGAACGAGTTTGATCTGCTCAACGTCGTGCTGCACGAGTTCGGTCATGGCCTCGGCTTTGCGAACTTCACCGACGACGCCAAGGGCACGGTGATCGCCGGCTTCTCCGACATCTACTCCGTCTTCAGCTACGACAACACTCAGGGGCTGTACTGGAATCAGATGGACAAGCGGCAGCGCGCTGCCTCGGCCGTCAACGGTCCGGAGCTCGTCTGGCGCGGTCCGAACGTCTACGCCGACGCACCGACCGAGCTCGCCGGGCTGCCGGTGGTCCGGGTCAACGCGCCGGGCGGTATTGCCGGAGACTTCACCGCTCAGGCGGCAAGCTATGGCGTGCCGCTACCCGATCCGCCGGGGGTCACCGCAGATGTCGCGCTCTACGACGATGGAACGGGCCCTGACCCCAACGACGCCTGTGACCTCTTCCTCGACCCCGGTGTGACGGGCAAGATCGCGCTCATCAACCGCGGCAGCTGCAACTTCGCCTTGAAGTCGGCTCTGGCGCAGCTGAGCGGTGCGGTCGGGGTAATCATCACCAACAACCAGCCGACCGGCCTGCCACCGATGGGAGGCGTAGACCTCGTTCCGCCGACCATCTCGTCGGTTGGCATCTCGATGGCCGACGGCGACACCCTGAAGGCCAACCTTCCAGGTGCCAACGTCTCGCTGCTTGCCGACCGCGGCCTCGGGCTCTCAGGAGCCGATGCCTTCGGCTTCCCGAAGCTCTACGCACCCAACCCGGTGCAGCCCGGCTCGTCGGTGTCCCATTGGGACACCTCACTGACACCGAACGCTCTCATGGAGCCGTTCATCAGCGCCGATCTCGAGGGAGCAACGACGCTCGACCTGACACCGGCTCTGATGACCGATATCGGCTGGTCCGGTGGTCCCCACTGCCCGGTCGGTTCAGACGACCGGGCAAGCGTCGAGGTCGCCGGCTGCAGTACCGGCGTCGCCAACACCTTCGGGCCGTTCGGCTACTCAGGCGGGGACAACAAGGTCAACGGCAACGCCAACGGCGTCGATTCGAACGGCGGCTGCTATATCCAGGACCTGGTCAACGCCTGCCTCGGGCAAGGCAACTCGGGTGCGATCGCCAGCTGCCTGGCCGGTGTCGCCAACCACCTCGAAGCGGAGGGTACCTTGACGCATGCCGAGGGCTCGGCGATCAAGTCCTGCTCGCCCTGAGCGGGCCTCGGCCTGACGGCAGACACCAGGGGGGCGGCACCACCGGTGCCGCCCTCTTTCATGTCCCGATGAATGAACGGCCGCGGCCCCTTCGAACAGCGCGGATCAACCCTCGGAGGGGTCTGCCCAGAAGGTGAGCTGGTTCTCGAAGCCTGAGCTGAAGATCGGTCGACGCTCGTCGAGATGTTGCAGGAGTGGCACCGCGTCCCAGAAGTCGATCTGGTCGGCGTCGCGGGTGTAGGCAACGATCAGTGAGAGCGGGCGACCGTCCAGGAGCTCCTCCGGGATCTCGAAGACCGGAACCGAAGTCTTCGACCCGAAGTCGAGAGCCGCGATCAGACGCTCATAGCCGTTGTCGGTCTCGTCGGCATCGAGGCCGTAGATCTCCTCGCCGGCCGCAAGGTAGACATCGAGGACCGAAATCCCAGCGACCGCCGGGCGGGTGTAGACCTTGACCTCGACAACCGGGTTGCCACTGACGGAGCGCAGCGAGCGGCGGCGGAGACGACAGGGAATGCAGGGGCCACTGCCAGGAGTCGGCTGATTGGTGTCGTGCGTTACCCGCGGTCGCGAGGTTGGCAACGTCAAGTCGAGCGGCTCGGCGGTCATCTCGAGCGGATAGTCGTACGGGATGCCCCCAGTGGCGTTGACTGTTTCGGGGTCGAGCCCGACGGCGCGGTAGAAGAGGTCGTCGATCTCGTCGAAACGAGAGTTCAGATACGGCACGCCGTCCGCGGTGAGGTAGAAGCCATCGGGACCGATCGACATCGACACAAGGAGAGGATCGTCGGCGATCAGTTGGTCGATCGAGCCGGGATGGGCGTCGTCCCACTTCGACAGCCAGGCCGTGAGCACCGAGTTCGCAAACGAGCTGCCGGCGGGCAACGACCAGTAGGTCTGTCCCCACGACGCCTGAATAGGGATGATCAGCCCTGCCCCTGGCAGGAGTGCGTCGTAGCCGCTCGGGGTTTCGGCCGAGGGTTCGACAGTACCGGTCGGCCAGTGCAGGTTGAGATCAAGCCCGCCGACCGCCAGGGTCGAAGGATCGGAGGCCGGGAAAAGGAGCTCGTCGTGATTTCCCGCCGCGGCCAGCACCAGGACGCCAAGGTCACTTCTCAGATACTCGAGGACGCGGTGGATCTCGCAGCGAATGCTGTCACCGCCCGAGCATGGCTCGGTCTCGAGGAGCCTCCCGAAGCTCAAGTTCAAGAGCTTGTGCGGTACTTCGGCTTCAACGACTCTGCACAGCTGCTCGAGTACATGCAGGTCGGTGGCGCCCGGAAGCGCCTGGGTCGTGGTCAAGCCAGGATCGTCGAGGTAGTAGAACTTGGGTGCCGGGGCCCCCATCATCACGAACGACTTGCGCACCCACTCGCCATGGTTACCCTGGCCCCAGTCGATGGCCGCCACCTTCTTGTGGAAGATCCGGCCCTCGGCGTCACAGTCGAGGCATGCGTCGCGATCGGCATCACTGGCGTCGCGCTCGCTATCGACGACCAACAAAGGGTCGTCCTCGGCCGATGCCAGGGTCTCACACCCCTCGGGGCCACCGATGAGCTCGCGAGTGCTGCCAAAGGTGTAGGTGCCCATGCCGCCGCACGACAACGTCTCGGTGCTTCCCCGCAGGTTGCACTCTGGACCGCGACGCGCCCAGGAAACCTCCTGGGCCATGCCAGCACTGACTGCGAGCCAGAAACTGAGTAAAAGCGCCGGAGAGATGCGCGCTGGAAGTTTGCGATGGGGGTTCGGGAGCATGAGCAAAGGGATACAAGATAAAATAGCTAAATCGAAACATTGCTATATTACCACGCCCTCCGCGTATCGCCGCCCTGCAGCGGCGACGCGACCCAAGGAATCCTAGAATCACCCCAGTCAATCGCCCGGGAATCGCCCGGGAATCGCCCGGGAATTGCCCGGGGTGGGCGCGGGTTAGCGCGTCTGGCCGGTGCCGCGGACTTTGTACTTGTACGAGGTGAGTTCTTCGAGCCCCATGGGGCCGCGGGCGTGGAGGCGATCGGTGCTGATGCCGATCTCGGCACCGAAACCGAACTCGCCGCCGTCGTTGAAGCGTGTCGAGGCGTTGCACAGGACGACGGCGGAGTCGACGTCGCGCATGAACTGCTGGGCGGTGTCTTCGTCGTCGGTGACGATGACGTCGGTGTGGTGTGAACCGTAGCGCTCGATGTGGTCGATGGCGGACTCGAGACCGTCGACGACGCGAACGGCGAGGACCAGGTCGAGGTACTCCGCGGTCCAGTCCTCCTCGCTGGCGACCAACGCCTCGGGCACGAGCTCCCGCACCCGCTCGTCACCGCGCAACTCGACGCCCGCCTCCTGCACGACCTGGGCGTGAACGGGCAGAAACAGAGCCGCCACGTCGCGGTGCACCAGCAGGGTCTCGAGGGCGTTGCACACGCCCGGCCGCTGGACCTTGGAGTTCAGTACCAGCTCGCCTGCCATCTCGAGATTGGCCGCCTTGTCGACGTAGAGGTGGCAGACGCCGTCGTAGTGTTTGATGACCGGCATGCGGGCGTGTGCGACCACGGTTTCGATGAGTTGATGGCCGCCGCGCGGAATGATGAGGTCGAGTGCGTCGTCGAGCTCGCACATGGCCCGCACAGCAAAGCGATCGGTGCGCGGCACGAGCTGGATACTGCCCACCGGCAGGCCGGCGGGTTCACCGCCCTCCTGGAGGGCTTCGGCAAGCGCCAGGTTGGTGTGAATCGCCTCGGACCCACCGCGCAGGAGCGTCGCGTTGCCCGACTTGAAGCACAGCGCCGCCGCGTCGCAAGTGACGTTGGGGCGCGACTCGTAGATCATCCCGATCACCCCGATCGGCACGCGCACCTTTTCGAACTCGAGCCCATTGGGTCGCGTCCAGGTGCGCAAGACGTCGCCGACCGGGTCGGGCAGGTCAGCAACCGAGCGCACCGCGCCCGCGACCTCGGCCAGGCGACCCTCGTCGAGGCGCAGTCGATCGAGCATCGCCGCCGACAGCCCCTTCTTCCGGCCCGCGTCGAGGTCGCGCTCGTTGGCGGTGACGATGACGGGAGTTCTCGCGAGCAGTTCGTCGGCCATCGCCTGCAGAACCCGGTCTTTGACGGCACGGTCGAGTTGGCGAAGGGTGCGGGCCGCGGTCTTGGCTCGCTTCCCCATGCCAACAAGGAGCGCACGCAGTTCGGCCGAGCCCGACGGCGTCTCGAGTGAGGCCTCGCGAGCACTCATGGTGCTTTGGATCCTGAGGTGGTCAGGTTGGCCTGCCGGGTCTCTTTCGGCCGCTGGGCAGGGAACCGGGTACCCATCTGGTCACCGCGAATCGCCGCCGCCAGGACTCCCGGGGTACGACCGTTGCCAATCACTGCCTCGATGCCTGATGTGACCGCGCGCTCGACGGCCTGGAGCTTGGTCGCCATACCTCCCACCGAACGCGCGCCGTGGTTGTCACCCGCATAGGCACGTACCGCGTCGATGTTTTCGACCACGGTCAAAACCTCGCCGTTGCCATCGGGTGACCTGGTCAGGCCATCGACGCTGGTGAGCATGACCAAAAGGTCGGCGTCCGAGAGCACCGCGACCTCAGCCGACAGGTGATCGTTGTCGCCAAAGCGCAGCTCCTCGACCGCCACCGAGTCGTTCTCGTTGATGATCGGCACGACGCCGAGATCGAGCAGGCGCGCCACCGTATGACGAGCGTTGTTGTAGCGAATCCGCGAGTCGAGATCTGAGTGGGTCAAGAGAAGCTGGGCGACCTTGACGCCGCGCGCGCGAAAAGCGCGATCCCAGGACTTCATGAGGAGCGACTGCCCGATCGCCGAACAGGCCTGCAGCGTGGCCAGCTCGCCCGGTCGTTCGCCGAGCCCGAGCTCCATGGCACCGGCGGCGACCGCCCCACTCGAGACCAACACGCAGCGATGGCCGGCCTCTACCTCGGCGACGACCTCCAGGGCCAGAGCATCGATCTGCTGGTCGTCGAGTGCCAGGCCATCGAGGCGTGCGAGCACGCCACTTCCGAACTTGATGACAAGGGTCAGCGGCTCAGTGCCAGGGGGTAGGGACATGGGGCCGAATTGTATCCAGCCGCCGCCGATTCAGCAGTTGTAGAAGCGCTCAACCAAAGGCCCAGCGCGCTCAACCAGAGCGACCTCGAACAACGCCGCGTGGGCCCCTAGCGGCCCGCCGCCTCGAGGCGCCCGATCCAGCGGCGATACCCGGCCACTGGTTGCGCTCCCATCACCACCCCGACTCCTCCCGCCTGGCGAACCGCCGGCACCCCGCCCGCACCATGCTCAATGGCTTCGCGGTGGTCGGCGACGATCTCTGCGGCGATCTCTTCACCGAGGGCGGTATGAAAGGGCTCTTCGAAGCGCTCGGCCGGGAAACCCGCCTCGCCCCACAAGGCGCGGAGTGTCGGCTCACTGGTGATGTCTCGATTGTGTTGGAAGTAGGCCTCGAGCAGGCTCCAGTGGAGGGACTTCCAGGCAACGGGATCGATGCGCCACGCGGCCTTGGACAGCAGGTGCGGCGGAACACTGTGCGAAGGCGGCCCCTCGTCGCTCGCCCAGACCCTGAAGCCGGCGGATGGCTCCTCCTCGGCGGGACGCTCCCACGACTGCGTATAGCGCTTGAACTTCTCGAGCGAGCGACCGGCGTCAGGCTGCGGACGCAGGAGAAAGCTCTTCCACTCGAGCCTCAGCCGTTCAGGCCCCATCTCATCTTCGATCTCTCGCAGGCGGACCGCCGCGACCAGGCACCACGGTCACAGATAGTCGGAGTAGACCACCAGATGAACTGGCTTCGAACTCCTCACCTCTTCGTTCACGGATTCGTTCGTCGATTCGTTCACGGAAACCCCCCTTCCTCCCGGCTGACCTCTCACAGAGGGACGAACGATCAAGGTATCAGGTAGTGCGTTGCATGGCCTATGTTTGTGGCACGATGACGAGCGGGCAAAGGAGGTCCGGAGGCATGAAGCGGATCAACATAGAGGGCGCGCCGGCTGCGATCGGCCCCTACTCGCACGCCGTACGGAGCGGCAATCTGCTCTTTCTCTCCGGGCAGACGCCGGTCGATCCCGAGACCGGCAGCCTCGTCGGCGAAGACATCAGTGCTCAGACCCATCGCGTGTTCGACAACCTCGCAATCGTCCTCGCAGGCTCGGGGCTGACACTCTTCGACGTCGTCAAGACGAATGTCTATCTCCGCAGCATGGACGACTTCGCCGAAATGAACGCTGTCTACGCCAAGCGCTTCGGAGATCATCGACCGGCTCGCACGACCGTGGCGGTCAAGCAGAATCCGCTCGACGCACGGGTCGAGATCGAGTGCGTCGCTGAGCTCGAAGGCTCTTGACCTGATCGAGGCGGCTACCGTTTGACCACCAATGACAACCAGAACCCGGCGGGCACCCCCGAGGCCGAAGTCGAGATCAATTGTTCGCTGGTGCGAGACCTGCTCACCGAGCAGCATCCCGATCTGGCCGACGAAGCCATCCTCCCGGCCGCGAACGGCTGGGACAACAAGATGTTTCGCCTCGGTGAAGAGCTGGCGGTGCGCCTCCCGCGGCGACGCGTCGCCGCTCGCTTGATCGAGCACGAGCAGCGCTGGCTGCCCGAGATCGCAAGGCGCGTCCCAGTCGCCGTCCCCACACCAGTGCGTGTGGGCCGACCAGGGTCGGGTTTCCCGTGGAAGTGGAGCGTCATTCCGTGGGTCCAGGGAACGTCGACCGACCAACAACCCCTCGGCGAGGACCAGGCCGCCGCCTTCGGCTCGTTTCTGCGCCAGCTCCACCTACCCGCACCACCCACAGCACCAGCGAACCCCTACCGCGGCGTTGCGCTCGCCGAACGCGACGCGACCTTGCAAGGGCGCCTCCAACGCCTCGCGCAACGCCACCTCGGGGTCGACTGGGATGCCGTTGGGCGCGCCTGGAAGGAGGGCCTCGAGGCCTCGAAGTCATCGCGCACGGTGTGGATTCACGGCGACCTTCATCCGCGCAACGTGATCGGTCGAGGGGGAGCACTGGCTGCCGTGATCGATTGGGGCGACCTCACCTCGGGTGACAGAACCACCGATCTCGCCGCCGCGTGGATGCACTTCCCGAACCAGGCGCACCTCGCATTCTGGTCAGCCTACGGCGAACCGTCGCCCAACCTCGTCGTTCGAGCGCGCGCCTGGGCAGTCTTCTTTGGCGTCGTGCTCCTCGAAACCGGCCTCATAGACGACGAGATCTTCGCGCGGGTGGGAAAGCAAACCCTCGAACGAGCCACCGCCTACCGGTAGCGGAACCGGGGCAGCGAAGCGACCGGCTAGACTGGGACGACTCCCCCACAACCCGCTGCGGTTCCATCGGTGATGCCAGGCTTCTCCCGACCGCCGAGGGCCATTGAACCTTCTTCGACCCACCGACCGCATTCGGAGTGCCGCCATGACTCGACAACCCCATCCTTGCACCACACTCGTTCGCTACCTCGGCCTGCTGGCTCTCGCTCTCGTTCTTCTGGGAGCCCCGGCAGGAATCCTCGCCCAGAGCGAGTCGGCCGAAGGGTCCACCACCGCTTCCGAGGAGAACGACGAGGAAAAACTGGTCCTGCCGGCGCCCGACCGACCGGCCGACGAAGGCGAAGGCCCCTTCGAGCGGTTGATTCTGCGCAACGGCATCATGGTCGACGGCACCGGTTCGCCGCCGCTGGGTCCAGTCGACATCGTCATCGAGGGCAACCACATCGCCGAGATCAAGAGCATTGGTGCGCCGAAGACCGAGATCGACGAAGAGAAGCGCCCCAAGGATGCAACCCGCGAGATCGATCTCGAAGGCGCCTGGGTTCTGCCGGGAATCGTCGACCTGCACGTGCATACCGGTGGTGTGCCAAAGGCGCCAGAGGCCGAGTACGTCTACAAGCTGTGGCTCGCCCACGGCATCACGACGGTGCGGGGCGTTCCCACCGGCAGCCTGGAGTGGGATATCTCCGAGAAGAAGCGCAGCGCTGCCAACGAGATCACCGCGCCACGCATCGTTTCGTACCAGCGTGCCGGCGCCGGCAAGGAGTGGAAGGACCGCAACGTGAGAACGGCTGAAGACGCACGCGAGTGGGTGCGCTACGCCCATGAGAAAGGTGTCGACGGTCTGAAGCTCGGAGCCCATCGCCCCGAAGTCATGGAAGCGCTCCTCGACGAAGCTGCCAAGCACGGCATGGGATCGACAGCTCATCTCGCCCAGATGGGCGTCGCGCAGATGAACGCGCTCGACGCCGCGCGCCTGGGTCTTGGCAGCATGACTCACTTCTACGGCCTGTTCGAGTCGATGTACGAGAACCACGACGTCCAGCCCTGGCCGGTCGACATGAACTACATGGACGAACAGAACCGCTTCGGCCAGGTCGCCCGTCAATGGAGCCTGGTGGAACCGCGCGGCGAAAAGTGGAACGCGCTCCTGGCGGAGTTCCTCGAGCTCGATTTCTACCTCAACCCGACAATGACGATCTACTCTGCGGGCCGCGACGTCATGCGCGCCCGCAACGCCGACTGGCACGCCGACTACACCCTGCCGTCACTGGCTGAGTTCTACGCCCCGAGTCGCATCGATCACGGGTCGTACTGGTACGACTGGACTCTCCACGACGAAATCGCCTGGAAGAACTTCTACCGGGTCTGGGGCATGTTCCTCAACGACTACAAGAACATGGGCGGAAAGGTCACCGTCGGCTCCGACTCGGGCTTCATCTACCAGACCTACGGGTTCGGCACCATCCTCGAGCTCGAGCTCCTGCAAGAAGCCGGCTTTCACCCGCTCGAGGTCATTCGCTCGGCCACCATGCACGGCGCGATGGAAATCAACAAGGTGAGCGGCGAACCCATCGAGACCGGCGTCCTCCGAGAAGGCCTGCTCGCCGACATGATGATTGTCGACCAGAACCCGCTCGCCAATCTGAAGGTGCTCTACGGCACCGGCGCCGTGCGCCTCAACGACGACACCGGTCGCCCCGAGCGTGTCGGCGGCGTGCGCTACACCATCAAGGACGGGATCGTCTTCGACGCCAAGGAACTCCTCGCCGATGTCGCGGCGATGGTGCGCGCCGCAGAGCCTGGCGAGGCCGCAACCACAACCCCCTGACCGCCATTCGAGCGGGTCAGTTCGAGCGGGCCAGGGCGAGCGGATCAGTTCGAGGCGGTCAGAGCGGCGGCCCGAGGATCTCCATGCCGTGTGCTTCGGCGATCTCCGCGATCCGTGGCATGTCGCCCGGTGGCTCCAGAGCTTCGGCCTCGATGGTTTCGAAGAAGCCTTCCACGCCGCCGGGGGTACACGAGATGAGAAGCCTGGCGTTCGCAGACCCCTCGTTCTTGAACGCGTGCGGCGAGCCGGGCGGGATGACGATCACGCCGCCCTCGCCGAGAACCGTCTCCTCGTCGTCACAGCGAAAGCGGACCGTGCCCTCCAGCACCACGAACGTTTCATGTTCTCGGCGATGGACATGGAGCGGCGGACCAGCGCCAGGAGGAACCTCCTCTTCGAACACCGTGAGAGCTCCGCCGGTGTCTTGGGTGCGCACCAGGAAGCGCCTTGGGAGGCCGAAGGCCCGGTTGATGCTGCCCTCGCCAGGGCGACGAATGATGGCTGGAGCCATGACCGCTCTCTCCTCTGCTGTGAATCCCTCTGGAAACCAGACGACTCGCTGCACCCCATCAAAGCCCAGGAGGCCTGTCAACATCACCGGAGCCTAGCGCCGGCCCGGTCCCTATTTCACCGCGACTTCAACCACGCCCCCAGCACGTTCCCCGGCAAGAGGCAGATCAAGAACGCCAGGTGATACCAGAGGGGCATCTGATCCCAGACCTGCATTTGGACGAAGATGCCCACCGCCGTTTGGATGACACCGAGCGCTATGCCATGCGGCACTCCGTTCTTTCGGGCGACCGAGGCGGTCACCCACCCGGCAATGACCGAGAACACCACCGACAAGAGAAACACCAGGCCGAGGACCATCGGGTCGCGGGTCGTCATGTCTTCGGCGAACCGGTCGGCAAAGACACGAACGAGGATCTGGTTGCTAGTCAGCCAAAGGACTGTCCAGGACGCGAAGCCAGCGAGGACAGCGAGAACGCTGCGCATGGCCTCAGGCGCTCCTCGGCACATCGATCGGCCAGCGTTCGGACAACGTCTCTTTCGGACTGAACGGCGCAAGGACCTTGAAGAGCACGAACAGCATGCGTGCTCCGAAAGTGGGCTTGCCGGTTTCGACGATCGCCTTCAGGTTGTTGACTATGAAGGAGCCACCCTGCGCCATTTGTTTGGCTGTCTTGGTGCCGGCAGGAACCTTGCGCGTGGTGAGCTTGAGTTCGACGCCGTCATCGGTTTGTTTCATGTCGTAGATGACCTCACACTCCGGGTCCTCATAGTTGGTGAAACGGAAGGTGTGCGAAAGCCGAAGCGGCCGGTTGACCTCCAGATACTCCCCCACGACCGCGGTGTAGCGCCCATCGGGGGAGCGCATGCGCAGTTGCCCACCAGGCTCGATGCCGTCGGTGTGCAGGCGGTTGTTGAACATCGCCCGTTGCAGACCATCGGTGCGGGTGAGCTCTTGCCACACGTCGTCGAGCGACGCTTTGATGTGAACCTTGTAGACCGCGTCTTCTTCATACTTCATCGTCTTTCTCCTTGTTCTCCAGTCGATACTTGAGACTTGTCAGGCGACCCGCCCAGAGAGCGCTGTACTCGGTGGTCCAGCGGTCGTGGATCTGTTGGATGGGCACGACGTTGAAATAGAGGCAGCGCCTACGCCCCTCCTTTTCGCTCAACACCAGATCGGCTTCCTCGAGCACCTTGAGGTGCTTCATCACGCCAATGCGGCTCATCTCGAAGCCGTCTGCGACTTCCTGCACCGTCGCTCCGGGGCTCGACTTGATGAGGTCGAGGATCTGGCGACGCACGGGATGCGCGAGGGCTTTGAACGTCTTGTCCATCGGGTCGGGACTCATCGAGTCCTCCTCGAGGCAACTTCTAATGTAACTAAATAGTTACCTATTCGACGCAACCCTGTCAAGCCCGTTGCGAAAAAAAGTTGCAACGACCGAGTCAGGGCGCGCCGGCCCACGGCGGCACGCCCCAGGATGGAGACCTACCTCGAACCCAGCCCGAGGCGATCGCAGCCGGCCCGACTCCTACGACTTCAGGAGTGCGCCTTCTTCAGAAGCTCAGGAAACTTCGCCTGGAACTTCTTGAGCCGCGGAATCGAAACGTTCCGCACGTAGGGATTGTTGGGATTGAGACGCTCGTAGTCCTGGTGGTATTCCTCGGCGCGCCAGAACTTCTCAATCAACTGGATCTCAGCCGCGATCGGTTGGTCGTACTTGCCCGACGCAGCAAGGTCGGCCTTCTTCTTCTCGGCGATCGCCTTCTCATCGTCGTTAGCGTAGAAAAGAACGGAGCGATACTGCTTGCCGAGATCCGGCCCCTGACCGTTCACCTGTGTGACATTGTGCGAGCCGAAGAAGACATCGACCAGAGTGGCGTAGGAAACCACCTCGGGATCGTAGTAGACCTTCACCGCTTCGGCATGATCCGTCTGGCCGCGCCCGACCTGCTCGTAGGTCGGGTTCTCTTGTTGGCCGCCGGCGTAGCCCGAAACCGCTTCAAAGACCCCTTCGACGCTCTCGTAGATGGCCTCCACGCACCAGAAACAACCCGAGGCAAAGTAGGCAACGGCAGCGTCTTCAGGAACCGGCATCTTCTCGGCAGCGACGACCGGAGCTGAGGCCCCCGACGGCCCCAAAACCAATGCCGCGAGGCCAAGGAAGGCAAGCGCGAGCAGCGCAACGGTGAACAGAGAGCGTGTGTGGCTGGATGACATGGCGGATCCCCCGCGGTCGTTTTCGTTTCTTCGGCACTACTTTTTCATACGCAGCTGGGCACGACCGCGGATCACCCGCTGTCGGAAAACTTTGTCGGGCTCCGGCGGTGTTCGGCAGTGCTACCTTGGCGTGGCCAACCACAACCGCAAAGAGACCTCGGAGATTCCCATGTCGCCAACCGTCGAGTTCCACTTCGACTTCGGAAGCCCCAACGCCTACCTCTCCCACCTGGTGATTCCCGGCATCGAAGAGCGGACTGGTGTGTCCTTCGACTACATCCCCATCCTGCTCGGGGGTGTCTTCAAGGCAACCAACAATGTCTCCCCGGCCGTCGCCTTCGCCGGCATCAAGAACAAGCGCGAGTACCAGCAGCTCGAGACCGAGCGCTTCATCGCGGCGCACGGGATTACGGCCTTCGCGATGAACCCGCACTTCCCGGTCAACACCCTGATGCTCATGCGCGGCGCGATCGTCGCCCAACGCGACGGCTACATGAAGCGCTTCGTCGATGAGATGTATCACCACATGTGGGCCGAGCCCAAGAAAATGGACGACCCCGAAGTCGTCATGGCGGCCCTCGTGGAGTCCGACCTGCCAGCCGAGGCGATCGCTGCCGGCGTCCAGGACCCGGGGGTCAAGCAGCAGCTCATCAGCAACACCGAAGCGTCGGTGGCTCGCGGAGTCTTCGGCAGCCCGAGCTTCTTCGTCGATGATCAGCTCTACTTCGGAAAGGACCGTCTGCGCGACGTCGAAGAAGCGATCGTCGCGGCACGTCACGACGGCGCGTGACCTGCGGCAGGGATGCCATGCGTTGGTGCGGGGGCTGGATGGCGCGTGGTGCGCCACCCAGCTCGGAGTGAAGGCTGTGGCAGGAAGGGTGGAAGGGTTCTGGTTGGAAGGTGGAGGGAAGCGGCGGCCGAATAGCCACCTGTCTTTCTCCACGCAAGAACCCGAACCAACCCGCCAGGTTTCACCAGCGGAACCACCGATCCGCAGACGAGAACCACCCGAGCGCATTCGCCACAACCACATCGGGAACAAAGCTCCCTTCGAGCGATTGATTCGGGTGCAACCTCCCCTCTAACCCAGCGTGAGACTCCCCATGCCGCTGGCCTCGAGCGACCGCAAGCTCCGCCGACGTCTTCTCGACGGCGACGAAACCGCCTTCGATGAACTCTTCCGCGACCTGGTGCCGCGGCTCTATCGCATCGTCCTGACACGCGTCGACGGGCGCAGCGATCTCGCCGAAGACCTGGTACAACGCACTCTCTTCCTCGGCATGAGGAAGCTGCACACATACCGCGGTGAAGCGCGCCTTTTAACCTGGTTCGCCACCATTGCCATCCGTGAAGCGGGGCACGCAGCCCGCGCCGAGGGACGGCGGGCAGAAACTGTCTCGATCACCGAGTCGCCCGAGATTCGTTCAGCCCTCGAGTTGCTCGAATCTCAAGAGGCCTCACCGGAACAAACGGCGCAACAACGAGAGGTCAAGCGCCTGGTGCGAGAGGTCCTGGCACGCCTCCCGGAACGCTACGCCCGAACGCTCGAACTCAAGTATCTCGAAGAACGGACGGTCAAGGAGATCGCCGAGCACCTGGGAACCGGAACGGTGGCTGTGCAGTCCGTCCTGGCCCGCGCGCGAGAAGCATTCCGAACAAGCTTCGAACAGATTGCCGCCGATGCGGCCCTGGGCGGTGCACCGCCCGCAGGAGGCGCATCTTGAAGGACGACCGCAACGACAGCCCGGCGGAGCGACCAGACGCTGACCCGGTGGCACGTCTTGTCCGCCTGGCGAGCCTCGATGGTGCGCTCTCTGAGGACGCCAGAGAACGACTGCGCGAGACGACCCGACCGCACTGGCAGCGAGCGGTCGCGCGCCAACGAAGGCGCTCGCAGCTCGCCAGGCCCGGTGCGGTTCGACTCATTGCCGCCGCCGGAGTGGCCGCCCTTCTTGTGGGCGGATTGCTTCTCGCGAGCTCGCACTGGGCGGACGCGGTGTTTGTGCGACCCATCGCCCGGGTGGTCGCGATCGATCGCGGAAACGGCATCGAAGCGGCACCGCGCCTGATCAGAACGTCGGAGAGCATCGCGACCCAAGACCAACGATGGGTGCTCGAGCTGCTTGGAGAGGGAGTCGCCGGTACGTCCGTGCGCCTCGACCGAGAGACCGAACTCTTCTTTCGAAGAGACGGCGGCATGCAGCTTCTACGAGGTGCGATCTATGTCGATACTCGAGGCCCGCTCGACCGCGCCATCTCGGTCTACACGCCACACATCCGCGCGGTGGACGTCGGCACGCAGTTCGAAGTGCGGCTGGTCGAGGAGAAAAACCAACGCGACGAAGAAGTGTATGTGCGCAAAGGAGCGGTCGAAGTCACCCTTCTCGACCCTGCCACCGACGAGACAGGCCCGGCCTGGGCGGTATTTACAGGCGAACGCCTCGAGCTGCCCGCGGGGACCGAACAGCCGCTGATCGACGTCATCGCGGCTTCAGCGAGTCGTTGGTCCTGGGTGAGCGACCTGGCAAGCGCGCGCTCCTTCGATGGCCGACCGCTCAGGGAGTTGGTCGCCTGGTCGGCACATGAACTGGGGCTCGAGGTCCACACCGAGGATGGCGAAGCGGCGAAAGCGGTTCAGGAAGCCACGGTCTTTGGCGACGTCTTGGGGCTGCGCCCGAAAGAGGCACTCGATACGGCCCTCGCGGTCTCGGGCCTCTTCGCCACCGTCGACGACGGGACCCTCCTAATCAGAGCGCGCGGCAAGCAAGGAGGCGTGTCGCCTTGAACTTTCCTCCGGCGAGTCGCTTCAGCTGGCACACCAAGTCGTTCGTCATCTCATGCTTCGCGTTGCTCACGCTGGCAGGCGCCACCCCAAGCCAAGAACGGAGCCGGGAGCAGGGCTACCAGGGTCGACCTGTCCGGGCGGTCCTCGAGGAGTTGCGCGATCGCGGCGTGCCGCTGGTCTGGAGCAGCTCGGTCGTAGGCAACGATCTCGCCGTCATCGACGAGCCCACGGCGGAACGACCCCTACGCGCTCTCCGGCAGATGCTCAGAAGCCACGGCTTGACGCTCGAGAAGGGCGCCCGCCAGATCTGGATGGTGGTACCGCTCGAACGAGAGGCTCGAAGCGACGGCCTGGTTCAACTCACGGGCGTCGTCGTCGACAGCGCGGGCGAGCCCGCTTCCGGCGTTCGCGTCCTACTGCCCGATCACAACCTCGAAGAAACCACCGATCAGGAAGGACGCTTCGCCTTCACTCCCCTGCCTCCAGGCCAAGCACGCCTGGAGGTGCTCACCGCCGCCGCGGGAGCACCGCAGGTCGTAGCCTCCGAAGAGTTGCTCCTCGAGACTCCCCGTGAAGGATCAGCCCAGGAGACTCCCCATGAAGTCTCCCTGGTGGTACGCGTTGAACAGGGGCCGATGGCCATCGACTCGATCGACGTCGTGTCGCGCATTTCGCTCCTCGAAGACACTCCGGTAACCGGCGTGTCACTCGATGAGGAGGCCATCGACGCCTTGCCCCACTTTGGTGACGACCTGCTACGTGCGGCCAAGGCCCTACCCGGAGTGGCCTCGGGCGACCTGACCGCCGACTTCCAGGTGCGCGGTGGCCTCGCCGACGAGGTCCTCTATCGCCTCGATGGGTTGGAACTCTATGAGCCCTTCCACCTGCGCGACGTCAACGGCCTCTTCAGCCTCTTCGACCCGCAGATCATGGCCGGGGTCGAACTGATCCCCGGAAACTTCCCGGCCGAGTTCGGCGACCGCTCCGCCGGAGTACTCGACATGACGACAACCATCGAAGAGGCAACCAGGGGCAATGCCGGAGTGAGCTTCTCGAACCTGTGGCTCGGCGGCGGCGGTTCGTTCGACGAAGAGCGCGGACACTGGCTGGCCTCGGCGCGGCGCGGCTATCTGGACCTGGTGCTCGACCTCGCCGGCGAAGACGACGACGACGACAACCCCGACCCAGAGTACTGGGACGCCTTCGGCAAACTCGACTACCAGGTGAGCGAGCGCAATCGCGTCGCCTTCCAGACCTTGATCGCCGAGGATCGCCTGGAGCTAACAACCGACGAGCCCGACGAGATCCTCGACTTCGAGACCACCTTCGTCGATCGCTACGCGTGGATACGCCATCAGGGAACCACGGGCAAGCGCGTCTCCGCCGACACGGTGTTCTCGGTCGCCCAGATCGACCACGACCGCTTCACTCTCTTTCGCGACTTTCGCCGCCGCGACATGCGGCTCGAAGAGTCATTCGATCTCGACGATGATCGTCGCGTCGACCTGGTGGGCCTGCGCCAGGATTGGCATCTCCAGCTGGCCGCCGAAAGGCCCTTCTCGCACCTGCTCAAGTTCGGGGCTGAGCTCCGTGCTTTCGACGTCTTCTTCGACTACGCCGCCACCGCGGTTCTCGAAGACCCGATCAACGACCCGCGTTTCAGTGCGGGTCTGGTTGTGCCCCAGGCAATCGAATCCTTCGACGGTGAGCACTGGTCGGTGTACGCGAGCGACAGGTTCCGCGTAGGCCCGCGCCTGGTCGTAGAAGCCGGAGTGCGCTACGACGAACAAACCCTCACCGACTCCGACCAGGTCAGCCCGCGGCTTCATCTCCTCTTGCCAATGGGCCGCACCGGAACCCTGCGCGCCGCCTGGGGCCACTACTTCCAATCCCAGAAGCCCCACGAACTCGAAGTGCAATTCGGCGAGACCGCGTTCCAGAGAGCCCAACGCGATGTGCACTGGAGTCTCGGCTGGGAGCACTACAACACGCGCTTCGGCACCCTGCGCGTAGAGGCCTACAGGCGCGAAAACGATCGGCCGCTGCGCCGCTACGAAACCGTCTTCGACGCCTTCCGACCGCTGCCGCAAATCGCACCGGGCCTGACGCTCATTGCGCCCCAGCGCTCGGAGAGCGAAGGCCTCGAGATCTACCTCGCCGGCCGCAGCGACCGTCCGCTCACCTGGTTCGCTTCCTTCGGCCTCGCCGAAACTGTCGATGTGCTCCCGGATGGCACGCGTCAACCGCGCTTCTTCGACCAGGAGAACAGCCTGACAGCAGCGCTCTTCTGGCGGCCCGGCCTGCGCTGGACCTTCGCAACCGTCCTCCGCTACCACTCGGGCTGGCCCACCACCGCCATCTCGGCCACCGTCGACCGCAACGACGACCCACGCCAGCTCAACTACGAGATTGGGCCGTTCTACGCCGAAGACCTCGCCGACTACGCAAGCGTTGACGTACGCATCAAGAGAACGTCACTTCGAAAGCGCGGCGCTTTCTCGATCTTCCTCGACGTCCAGAACCTCCTCGACCGCGAGAACCGCCGCGGACACGACCTTGAAGACTTCCGTTTCGTCGACTGCCAGGCCGACGGCATCTGCGCGGTGGAGTTTCGGGAGACCGACTGGTTGGGGCATCTGTCGGCCTGGGTTTTCGTTGGACACATGACCCGAGCTAAGTTCGGGTTGGAGGTGTCGAATGTCGAAGACGAAACGAAGAGCTCCGAAGACGAAGGGCCGTTGGTCCGCAAAGCGCAAGGCCTCTGTGGTCCTGCGTCTTCTTCGCGGCGAGTCGCTTGACGAGGTGTCGCGCGAGACCGGCCTGACGGTGGCTCGTCTGAGCGAGTGGCGCGAGTCCTTCCTGAGCGCAGGTGAGGAGGGCTTGAAAGCCCGTACCGAGGATCCGGTGGTCGAGTCTCTTGTCGAGGACAAGCGGCGGCTGCAGGCGAAGATCGGTGAACTGACGATGGATCAGGAGCTTCTGTTCGAGAAGATCCATCGCTTGGAGGGCGAGAAGCCTTTTCTTGGATGGAGGTCGAGGAAGTGAGTGCCGCACCCTCTCCCTCCACAGGAATCCGCTACGGCATATCACGGGTCTGTCGTCTCTGGGAGGTTGCCCGGTCTGGCTTCTACGCCGCGCGCAAGCGCCGCGAGTCTTGCGGGATCGAGAAGCGCAAGACCGGCCCGAAGACGGCGGTCTCGGATCAGGAGCTGGTGGCCATGATCCAAGAGGTCGTGCGCGAGCTCGAGCAGGAGACCGGCTTGCGTGGCGAAGGGCATCGCAAGGTGAGGGCTCGCCTGAGGGCACGCGACGTCCACGTGGGTCGAGAGCGAGTGCTACGCCTGATGCGCGAGAACTCGCTTCTTGCACCTACTCGCGTGGGTCGCGAGCGTGGCCCTCGGGTCCACGACGGGACGATCACGATGCCAGAGCCCGATCTGATGTGGGGCACCGACGCAACGATGACCTGGACGAGAGAGGAAGGCCTGGCCTGGATCTTCGTCGCCGTGGATCACTGCACCAGCGAGTGCATCGGGATCCACGCCTCGAGGTCGGGGAATCGCTTCGAGGCTCTCGAGCCTGTGCGCCAGGGCGTTCGTGAGCACTTCGGCGAGCCCGATCAGGGCGTCGCGCTGGGCCTGGGCCTGCGCCACGACTGGGGCAGCGCGTACGCCAGCCGAGACTTCCAGCAGGAGATCGACTTTCTGGGCATCTGCTCGTCGCCGAGCTTCGTGCGGGCTCCGGAAGGCAACGGTGTCGCCGAGCGCTTCATCCGAACCCTGAAGGAGCAGCTGCTCTGGGTGAAGAGATTCGACACCGTCGAAGACCTGCGTCTCGCGTTGCTCGACTTCAAGGCGAAGTACAACCAGAACTGGCTGGTCGAGAAGCACGGCTACCTGACGCCCGCTCAGATCCGTTCAGAGTGGAAGCTCTCAAAGGCCGCCTGAGGAGCGCCACGATGGCGGTACCTGCACCATGCAACACCCGCGAGAAGCCCAACACAGGGCAACCTCGCGATCCGATTCCCAAGGCGACGAGGCAGAATCGCCGTCATCACAAACAACTGTCCACTAAACCAAGACCGCTACAGGGCTCCTCCCGTCACTGGGTGTGTCCTGGGAGTTCTAGCGGCTAGCCAAGGGCGTGGTCTTGCGGCTTTCTACAGAGGACCTTGGTTGGGATGGCGGTACGGGTAGCGGCGACCTTGCTCTTGTGGTTGGTCGTGTACCACGCCCCTGGCTAGCGTCACCCTTGCGGCTCAAGCGGTCCGCCGGGCGGGATTTGTTCCAACGCGCTCGCCCTGCACCAGCGACTTCGGACTGCGATGGTCTGGCGCGCGCCGCGGATTCTTGACTTTGCTAAAACGCCCCTGTTCGGATCGGGACCGCTTCGTTTGCCTCGGCTGAGAGTCGCTACCGGGGTGGACGGGATCGCGTGATCGTCTGGCAAACTAGGCACGCCTTGCGCTCGGCCAGTCGCGCGCTTTGGAAGGACTTCCATTGGACGAACAACAACGCGCGGTTCTAAGCGCGCTCTTCATGCGCCAGTCGGTACTTTCGCCCGCCGTCACCATTGACGGCGCACCACTCCTCGGCCAGGCCCTCTTCGCCTTCCAGCCCGAGCGCTGCGCTCCTCGTGCACGTCTCGAGCCTGGCGCGCCACGCGCGGGCTCGGCGAGATCTCGCGCGAATGACCGCGCTGACCAGTTGCATACGAATCAGCTGCTCTACCCCGGTAGGATTTGGGCGCTTTCTTGACACCAGGAGTACCATACGCAATACTGTTGGTCCCCAAGTCGTCCCTTTTGCCGGACACTTGGCTAAATCATCTCGTCTCACACCCTTGCCAACTAGCTAGGTGATCCCTGAGAGGGTTAGGCCCTTGCCTCAGCGCACGTGACGTGCACTGGGTGCGACCATCTGCAGCCTGAGGTGCCGCTTCTCGATTGCTCGAGATCGACTAGGGCGGCTGCAACCAAAACCCTTGTAGGAGGAACATGCATGTTGAAGACGAAACGGTTCTGGCTGATCGCCCTTTTCCTGGCCATTGCTGCATTTGGCCTCGCCTTCAGTGGTTCGCTCTTTGCGTTCGGTTGTCGCACCTGCGGCGGCTCCGGGTTGGGCCCCGGCGCATGTGTCAACGGTGGCGACGCGCTCATCTGCATCTACGAACCCGGGACCGGATGCATCGACTACTCCAGCTGCACCTACTGAACCGGCCAGGCAACCCCCTGGTTTACTAGTCGATGACTCTCACGGGCCCCTCTTACGACTCCTCGCTGATCGGCGAGGCCCCAGGAGGGGCCCCGCTTGCTCCTCAGTTCCCTACTCAGCCTCTTGTACTCGCCATGGTCATGGCTATGTTGATTCTTCTGCAGACAGCAGTTCCCGCTGTGGGGCAGCTTCGCATCGTTACCTCACCTGCTCGTCCCGACCAAGTTGCGGCCGAACAGACACACGTCATGATCAAAGCCACTCCGCTGGATTCCACCACCAACAATGGGAAAAGTATCTACGCAGGAGTTTTCGTTCCCGGAGAGGTAGAGCTGCCAGCCACGTCTGGTGGTTGGACCATTGAACTCCGTCGAGAGAAACGGCGGGACTTTAGCTACTGGACACCGCCCAAGGTTCTTGCGGACGTCGCGCTTACGCGTTCCGTAGATATGGAGATCTGGCCCACCGGCTCTTTCTCAACACAACTTCTTGCAGAGAGTGATGGCGGTGGGGTGCTAGAGCTTCCTAGCGACGTCGGACCTTTGAAAGCTCGCTTCTCGCGAGCCCAAGCGCGTCGTAGCTGCTGCGCCAAGGTTGATCTTGAACCCACAGGAGAAGTCGAGTGCAGCCGGGAAACTGAAGGCGAAACCGCTTTTCGGTGTGCACTTCCGGCAGCTGCCTTGGACGTCCGTCTGAGACTAGAAGGCTACTCGGCTCACTACCTGTGGGGGCACCAGGTCGAAGAGGGTAAGAACTCTCGACTGGGGCCAGTGAAACTCGAGAAGGGAGCTTCACTAGTGGGCTGGGTGGTGACCTCCGACAATGGCCCACTAGATCGCAACATTCGGGCTACGGCAATGCCCGGAAACATGTTCGACTTCGACGATAGGCGTGGAGTCGATCAGATCACCCTAGAAGCTGTCGCCGATGACCACGGCTTCTTCCAGTTCGATGGACTCAAGCAAGGTACGTACGCACTGGAAGTTGAGAAGCCCGGCTATGCCACCACCCGCGTCAATGGGATCGAGATCTTCGATGACCTGGAAGCCAGCCTGATCCACCCGGTGGAGCTCCGCCGCCCGGCCGTCGTAACCCTGGTTGTTGACCCACCACGCGATCCTTCCGACCGCGCCTGGCGTGGGTTTCTTATCAACAGGGTTCGAGACGCCGAGATATCTCCAGTGTTTCAGTTCGACGATGGGGGCACCTACCAGTCTCAGGGGCTCCAACCAGGCAACTACATCCTCCATGTGCGGTCAGCCTCAGGCAGCACCTACTACTCAGGGTATGCCGATATCGACGGGGAGACCTTTCTCCCGGTATCGATCCCACTGATTCCAGTACGGGGCTTAGTCAAACTGGGGAAGGAGCCCGTTGAAGCCGATCTGGTTTTTGGCCCGCCGGAAGAAATCAAGATGCGATCTGGGGAAGACGGCCAGTTCGAGGGCTACTTACCTCGCGATGGAGCTTGGGAAGTAGAGATCTTCTCAAAGAAGCAAAACGTCCACAGGCGACTTCGAAAAGTGAAGGTTGAGGAACGAAACGGTACCGCACGCCTACGCTTCGATCTTGAGGACACCTTGATCGAAGGCATCGTTGTCGATCCCAGGGGAGACCCCATCGATCGAGCCCTCGTGGTAATCCGCCCTGAGGGGTCTACCGAGTCCAACTTCAACGTCGACATCCACCAAGAAGACGCCGGCCACTTCGAGGTTCGTGGCCTGCCAGAAGGCGACCTCATCCTCAGCGCTCACAACGACACGGCGGCGAGCCCCGAGTTCAGCGTACGCCTCACCGAGGGCATGACCCCTCCCCCCATGCGCCTGGTCCTCGAAGAACGACGCACTGTGACCGGCCGCCTGGTGGGTCCCTACGGGGTAGTGCCTGGCGCTACGGTCGCTGCTGCACCGACTGGACTAGCGATGCCCTACGCATGGTTTCTCCAGGATCATTCCGACGCACGGGGCCAGTTCTTCATACGAGCCCCACCGGAAACATCAGAGCTCCTTCTCTGGGTTTATGCGCCAGGCTATTCGTTGAGAGCCCTCAGGGTAAGCGCCACATCCGAGGACTTGGGCGAGATCCACCTCGATCGAAACGGAGGCACCCTGAGTCTCAGGTTCCCACCTGAAAGAGCCAACGACATCCTTCTGTTCAACAGTGGTGGGCCTCTCAGCATCCACAATCTGCGGCATTGGATTCGCACCAATCCCAGCCTGAACACTTTCTCCGGGCCAGGGACGCTCATCGTTCCGCAGGTCGCGCCTGACCTGTACATCGGGTGCCTCCTAGAAGATGGGACCGCCGAGTACTACACCGCCATCCGTGCGGGAGGGCGGGTTCCGCTTGGAGACTGCGTACAACCACAGCAACTAGACCCTGGCTCCGAAGTGAGCATCAACCTTTCTGAGTAGGACATGGACAGGCCAGAGGGATGGTCCATTGTCGGTGGCTCACCGCCGCTTCTGACCATTTCTCTCCGCGGCGTCAGGAACCCCTTCGCGTGAATGGCCGCGTGCGGTCCCGGGGGCGCCGCAGGCACTCATCGCTCCCTAGCTCGAACTCCTCCATGTCCTCGGTAAAGTCGAGAACCATCTGGATCGCCGCCTCATCCACGTTGTTGTCGTTGTAGCTGTCAACGTCGCTCCGGAGCTGCCAACAGCCGCCAACGATCTGCCTACGGCGCTGCTTGAAGGCAATCTCCACGTGGGCGTGGCTCGCGGTCCGGATCTCTGCCCATAGCGTGCGCTGCCCCCTTCCCCACCGGAACTCGAGCCACATGCTTCGTGCAAACTCGACGCCCCTGTGGATGGGTGAAGTACCCCTGCCAAGACGCGCTATCTCGCCAAGCTACCGAGTGGTGAGATCACGTTTGGGCTGGGCGACTTCACGCTCTACGAGTTGGCGATCGAGAGTGGGCGCTTCGTCTCCGGTTTCGCGGGGGCCCACACCATCAACCGGGAGATCCTGGCGGAGCTGCCGGCCCTTTCTACCTAGCGGTGTCGGTTCCAGGTCACCATCAAGGGCGCGAGAACGAAGGGCAGGAACACACCACACAAAGCCGCCGGAACCAGGAAAAGCGGCAGGCGCTCGATCGACGAGATGCCGGGTGCCATCGCGTCACGAAGAGCGGGGAAGCGCACGAGCAGGAGCACCGAGAAGAAGAGCAGGGCGAGCGCGCCGCGTGCCAGGGTGCGGCCGCTCCAGACCCGCTCGCGCAGGCAGATCCAGGAACTCACTGTCAACGCCACGGGTAGGAGCGCTGCGACGAAAGCCACTGCCATCGGCATGGCGCCGCGCCACGCGGACCAGCCGGTAATCCGTTCGGCGACGAAAAGGAGGGCGATCGAAGCGAGTGGCGCGATCGAGAACACGTTCAGAACCCAGTTGCGGCCCGAAAGCGCAGCGCTCAAGACACAGCCGCAGGCTGCCAGTGCCCAACCGACCAGCACTGCGGCCAGGAGCAGAAGGTCGAAAGAAGTGGTGTGGCTCAGGGCCTCGGCGATTCCTTGGACGACGAGCGCGACACGCTCACCGTCGCCCCAGAGCCGCAGGAGGCCAACGACCAGAACCACCGCAACGAGCGCCACTGCCCAACTCGCCGCCACACTTCGAAGTGCCGCCCTGAAGAGGAGGAGTGCCAGATCCCTGTCGCTGACTGGTCTGGTCGCACGCAGGCGGTCGAGACCTGCCTCGCTCATCGACTGGTCGAAGCGACCGTGCAGCATTCCGGTGGCGATCGGAGCCATGAAGATCGCCAGAGCCAGGTACACAAAGGACGTACGAAGCAGACTGCCGGTTTCGTAGCTCGGGAAGGACCCCGCCAGAAGACCGGTGCCGAACGAGAAGAGCGTCAGAAGCGGCACGTAGCGCCCCTTCTCTCGCCACTCCATCCACAGCTGCGCATGGCGAGCGTCCCTGAACAGATTGCGGCGCGCAACCCGCGTTTCGGAGCCTGGGCCGGTTGCCGCTTTCTGCCACAGCCGTTCGGAGCCAACCAGGAGACCGGTCGTCGGCCGAGACTCGGCCCGATCGAGCCTCACGCCAACGGTTGCTGCCGCCACACCCAGAGCGCTCGCCAGGAGAAGAAGCGCCACCTCGAACGTTCCAAAGTCCGCCCAGTGCGCCATGACCGGAACGTCCCGCGGTTTGAGCCAGGGCTTTAGCCAACCGAGTAGCACAAACGCCAGGGGCAGACCAGCTGGCGCAAGCAGGTAGGGCCGCGTGCCCAACGACCAGCTGAGCGCTAAGGTCCACACCGTCACCGTGACCATCACCAGGGTCGGGCCGAGGATTGGCCAGCGAGAATCGAAGACAAAACCCACGAAGGCGACGGTCACCAGGTACATCAAAGACGCGGTCAAGAGAGCGGGTAAGAGCCTGCCGAGGACCAGGCCGAAGGTCGACACCGGAAGGCGGTAGAGGCGGCGTTCGAAGCCCAGGGCCAGGCCCTCCGCCCGACACGTCAACAACGTCAGCACGTAGACGAGGAGAACGGTGACAAAGAGTCCCAGGAAAGCGTGTGCCTCCCGTCGTGCGCCCAGCGGCTCGAGCGCTACTCGATAGATCCCCGCCAGAACGCAGCCCGCAACCGTCACCGTGGCCACCGGTCGCCAAGCCAGCCGCCAGTACTCCCAACCCATGGCACGGGCCACCGAAAGACGACCGCCGGGAGCGTTCAAGTGCGCTCCGCACCGCCGTCGCTGAGCCCCTGGAAGACCTCATCGAGGGTCGCGGGCGCCGAGTCGAGGAGTTCGAACCCGCGTTCGGACCACGCGGCCGCTGCCGCCTCACCTTCGAGTGGAACCGCTTCATAGCGGACGAGTGCTGAACGCTCTCCTCGATCACTTCCGTCGCACCGCGAGAGGCTCGCCAGCGTGACTCCAGAGACCTCCAGGAGCCTTCGCACAAGAGCGCGCTCATCGCCTGATGCTTCAGGAAGAGCAAAGCTGACGTGTCGAAACGAATCGAGCACCTCGAGCGTCGCGCCTTTGAACAGAATGCGCCCGCGGTCGATCATCGCCAACTGATCTGAGATGCGCTCCACCTCACCGAGCAGATGCGACGAGAACAGAACCGTGCGGCCGTCTCGCGCGACACTCTGGATGACGGCCTCTAGAACGTCGCGCCGCACGACCGGATCGAGCCCTGAGGAAGGCTCATCGAGCACCAGGAGCGGGGGCCGCGGCGCCAGCGCGAGAACCAGCGAGGTGCGGACGTGCTGGCCGCGCGACAGCTCACGCACCCGCTGGCGCCCATCGAGAGCGAACGACCGACAGAGCGAAGACGCAAGCTCTTCGTCCCACTGCGGATAGAAGGCCCGTGTGTAGCGCAACAGTTCGTCGATACGCATCCAGCCGGGCAAGTCGCGCTCCTCCGACACGTAGCCAATGCGCGCCAGGATCTCTTTGGGTTGTTTGACCGGGTCGAGCCCGAACACCCGCACCGTTCCGGACTGCGCCTTCAAGAGGCCGAGAACGTGACGGATGAGGGTGGTCTTCCCAGCACCGTTACGGCCAATGAGGCCGAGAACTGTCCCTTCTTCGATGTCCAGGTCGACACGGTCAAGCGCCTGGTGTCGACCGTAGCGTCGGGACAAACCCGCCACCTCGACAAGCGCTCGAACAGCCGCTGCCTGTCTGACCGGACTCACGAACTGCCGGCCTGTGCGCGCGTGCGCTTCTCGAGTGCAGCGCGCCGGCGAAGAACTTTCACCACGTCTTCAAGTGGGATGTCGAGCTGCTCTGCTTCGCCCAACAATCGATCGACTGCGCGGTCGAGCAGCTCTTGCCGATCGCGCGCCAGAAACGGCGACGAACGATCCGCAACAAAGACCCCATCGCCCTGCCGGCTGATGACGAAGCGATCGTGCTCGAGTTCGCGGTAGGCACGGGCGACGGTGTTGGGATTGACGGTGAGCGACTCCGCCAGCACACGTACCGATGGCAAGCGCTCGCCGGCCGCCAGACGACCCGCGGCGATGCGGCGACGAATCTGGTCGGCGATCTGTTGGTAGATGGGCGTGCTGCCGGGCTGGATTCTCAACCTCACTGTATTAGTGTATCAATACAGTAGACAGACCACCAGCTACGGTGCCACAGAGGTGTCGAAGGCCCGCTACCGCGTCAGGCTGGCGTAGATGTTCTCGAGCCAGCCTCCGGGCGGGCCATGCATGACGGAGTCAGAGCGCGCCTCGTCGAACCAGGCTTGCCACCCCCTCGGAACACCGTTCTCCGCCACCTCCTCCACCGAAGCGCCAGCGTCGATCTCTGATTGAACCCACGCGGTGATCTCGACGAGAAGCCGCTGGTATTCCGCGAGATCAGCCCGCGCCCAGACCTGGCCAATGCCGCCGTGGCCGCCGACCACGCGGGCTCCCTCTGGCAATCGTGCGAGCACGCGCTCGAGCACTAGCGCGAGAGATTCGATGTCTCCGCCCGAGTGCTGCCAGTCGGCCGCCGAGCGGCCCCCGCGGCCATGGAAGAGATCGCCCACATGCAGAACGTTCGCGCCGGGAAAGTACACCGCCAGGTCGCCATCGGTATGGCCGGGGCCGAAGTGCCAGATCTCGACTCGGTGACCATGGAAGTCGAGCTGGTCGCCATCGCTCACCGTCTCACCTGGAAGAAAGCGCTCTTCGAGTGCCGGCGCGGCCGGAAGGAGCTTGTTCGGCCTCGGTCGTTCGGTCAAACGCCGCCTACTGTTCTCATGCGCCATCACCCTCGCACCGTCCGGCAGAAAACTATTGCCTCGCGCATGATCGGGGTGCGGATGGGTGTTGATCACCACCTCTAGAGGGCCAGCGCCCTGTTCGTCGAGCGCCGCCCTCACCTTCGCAGAAACGGCGGAGGTCATCGGTGCGTCGACCAGGAGGGTCCCAGCAGATGAGACCAGGGCGAGATGGCTGCCGCCGATTTGTCGATCCCTCAGGGTGGCATCGAGCATGAAGAGACCATCAGCGATCGGCGTCACGACGACCTCGGAAGCCCCGGACTGCTGCTCCATCAACACGCCGGCGATCTTCCAGAAGTTCAACCAGCCAAGAACGAGCACCACCAGCAGACCTCCAACCAGGCCAGCGCAGCCTCTCTTCAGGAGACTTCTCTTGCGATTCGTTGGGCGCGATCCACTCATTCCCGACACCTCCGTCGACGTTAGGCCATTGACCTTACCCGATGTAAGGTCATCCTCGCCAGACGTTCGACCTCTCGTCACGCGAACAGGTCGATCAGCGCCATCGCCACGCCCAGGTAGGCACACTCGCCGACACCAAGAGCGATGAGGAGTACCAGGCCTGCGAACGGCAGGACGGGTACGCCACCGATCCGGGTCGCGCCTCTACCAACCGACTGATCCCAGACCGCATAGGCGAGCGACGTGAGAAGACCGACCAACAGGGACAACCAGAAGGACAGTCGAGCTCTCGGCGAACGCCCGCTCGCCACACAGCCGCGCCACAGCTCATCGCGATGGGGTTCGAATGCAAGCATGCGGAGTCGTTCAGGCAACAACCGCCCCAGCAAAGTCGATGCTGGCGGCGGCGCATACGCGGGCACTCGATCACGCATGTGAGCCATCGAACTGCGCGATGATGCGCCGGTGATGTTGTGCCGTCTGGTTCCGCGCTCGACGCCCGGCGGCAGTAGCCTGGTAGAAGCGCTCGCGCACGATCTGGCGGTCGATGACCTCCTGCTCGTACCAGCCGCTCACCAACTTGGCCTCTTCGAGGCGTGCCATCAGTCGATAGAAGGCGGGCCCGCTCTTCTCGAGGTCGAGACTTGCCAACCGGCTGCGCACCTCGCGACCCGAAATCGATTCGCCGGCGAGTACACAAAGCACTGCGAACTGCAAATGTGGAAGCGGAGCGGCCATCGAGGGTCTCGTGGAGGGTTCAGGAGTGCCGGGAATCCGCAGCCAGATTACACCAGGAACCCTTACATGACGTAAGGCATGTTCGAGCGCAAGGCCTCCTACTCTTCAATGCCGGCGAGATCTTGAATCCACTACGGACAGGCTGGCTCGCCGGCGAAGAACTCGCCCTTCTTGCCGGCGGTGATCGCCCAGCGGTGCAACCAGCTGATCCCGCCGACGCCGGTCCACTCGTCGGCCGAGGCGTAGGCTTCGTCAGCAATCGCCTCGTCCAGGCCAATGAAGCGGTAACCACGTTCCTTGTACATCGCGAGAAGTGCGTCGAGCGCCGCGGCGTTGAGATGGTTCTGATGGATGAGGAGGGTGTGGGGAATCGACCTGCCAAACAACGCCTGTGTCTGTTCTTCGTAGTAGGCGGTCTTCTCTTCCATGTACGCCACGTAGGTGCTGGCGACGCGCTTGGCGAGGCCCGGGTCGTCCTTCCCGAGCGCTTCGCGGTACGCGGCCGCAAAAATCCACTCCGAGTTGTCGATGGTGACTGGCGCGACCCAGTAGCCGTTCTCTTCGAGGTGGCGACGCACCTGGTCGCGCGCTGCGATCGAAGTGCCGGTGTGCAGGTAGGGGTGGCGAAAAAACCGCAGGCCGGCGCCGCGGCTTTCCATCAGTGAGCGGGTCTGGCGCTCGCCGCGCTCGATGTCTTCGATGAAGCGCTCGGGCAGGGCGCGGTGAAGATCTAGGTGGGAGTAGCCATGGTTGCCGAGCTCGAGACCGGCATCGAGCCATGTCTCGAGCGTGCCCACCAGCGCGGGTACGACGGTGCCGCCGCGCTCGAGCTTCGCCTCGTTGACAAAACCGATCGCCGGCACTTCATGCCGGCGCAGCGCTTCGACGACCTGGTCGTTGATCCGAATGATCTCCGGCACCGCGGCCTGTGGACCCTGGAGCGGCAGGTCGTCGACCGTGATCACGATCGCACGCTCTCCTGGAGCAGCGCCGCAGAGTGGGACGGCGGTGAAACACAAGAGCGCTAGACAGCTAGCAAGGGTTTGCTTCAACACGAGGCGAAGCCTATTTCACCGCGAGCAGAGGCGGGCCGATGGACCGAGGCTGCGATAATCGCGCGTGATGTGTGAGGAGGATCTCTTCGCGTTGGTCGCCCAGCGGATCGTCGCCAACGGCGAGTTGCAGCGCTCGTGGCCGCTAGCGGGTGGCGTTTCCGCTGCGATGCACGCAATCGAAGTCAAAGACCCTGGCGGCCAGACGCATCGCTTCGTCATCCGCCAGCACCAGGCGACCGACTGGCGCCTCAACGAGACCGGTGTCACGGCGCGCGAGTACGCCTTGCTCGAAGCGCTCAGGCTCAACGGCCTGGAGGCGCCGCAACCTGTAAGACTCGACCAGAGCGGCGAGATACTTCCGACGCCGTATCTGGTTCTGGAGTACATCGACGGCACGACAACCGTCGAACCAGAGAACCTCGAAGGCTCGCTCCTCCAGATGGCGGCCTTTCTAGCGCGCCTCCACGCGGTCGACACTGACGACCGTGACCTGCCGCAGCTTCCGGATCTCGAAGACCCGGTCGCAGGCGCCCTGGAGTATCTCTCGATCTCCGGCCAGGGAGCAGGGTGGCGACCGGCCCTCGAGCAACTCCAAGCTGGTTCGCGCGCCAGATTCGGCGAGCGGCGCGCGCTTCTGCACGGCGACTTCTGGCCCCACAACGTCCTCTGGCGCGACGGCAAGATTGCCGCGGTGATCGACTGGGAAGACGCGACCTTCGGCGACCCACTTTCAGACCTCGCCGCCTGTCGGGTCGAGCTGCTTTGCTACTACGGCGAAGCGGCGATGGAGAGCTTCACGAAGCACTACAAGGAGCGCGGACGGTGGAGCATCGATCCATTGCGCCTCGAGCTCGCGGTCTGGGAACTCTACGTCTCGGCAGCCGCCCTGGCGACGATGGGCAACTGGGGCCTCGAGGCAGAGGAGCTCATAAGGCGGCGCGAGACGACGACCCGCTTCATGGAGCGCGCCGGCCGGGCCATGCTCGATTCGTTGGCCTGAAGAGGCCTTCCATCCTGACGCTAGTACCCCGTACCATTGAAACGCACAGCGTCTGCGCGGTCCTCGCGCTCGATCTCTGTGTTGTCACTCCTCGACAGATCACCAATACGCCTGCGTCGTGACGCCTTGATCTCGAGCACGATCATCCGCTCAGCCACTATCCGTTTCAATGGTACGAGGTACTAGGTCAACGCCCCGTAGACGATCGAGCGCAGCTGGCCGCGGAAGTTGAAGGTCCCCGAAGGCATGAACTGGGTCATGAAGATCACCGTCAGGTCTTCCGCCGGGTCGTTCCAGAACACTGTGCTCGCCAAGCCGCCCCAGAAGTACTCCCCGAGCGAGCCGCTCGACTGCGCCTTGATGAGATCGACCACCGTAGCCAGCCCGAGCCCGAAACCGATTCCGCTGTAGGTTGTTTCGCTCCACGAGCCGGTGGCGAGCTCGGTGAGGTCTCGCCCGCCGGGCAGGTGATTCGCCCGCATGAGGTCAATCGTCTTGCGGCCCAGAATTCGCGCGCCGCCGAGCTCGCCCCCGGCGAGCAACATGCGGCAGAAGCGATGGTAGTCGGCCGCCGTCGACACCAGGCCGCCACCGCCCGAGAGCAGATCGGGCTTTGTGAGGTAGGGGCTCGTTTCGGGGTCGTCGACCAGGCGGAGCTTCCGGTCGGGGCCGCGCTCGTAGTTGGCGCCAAACCGCGACTGGCCAGCGGCATCAACCCAGAAACCCGTATCAACCATGCCCAGCGGGCCGAAGATGCGCTCTAGAAAGAAGTCGTCGAGCGGCTGCTCCGCAATGACCTCGACCAGCCGCCCAAGAACATCGGTGGCCACCGAGTAGTTCCAGCGCTCGCCGGGTGAGAACTCGAGCGGTAGTTCGCCGAGCTGGCGCATCATGCCCGCAAGATCGACCCCTTCCCAGCGTTCTCCCACGCGACGCTCGCGGTAGGCCGCATCAACATTGGACATCTCCAGGAAGCCATAGGTGAGACCCGAGGTGTGGCAGAGCAGATCCCGGATCGAGATCTCGCGGCTGGCTGGCACCGTCAAAAAGCGGCCGTCGACCCCGCCAGTGAAGACTCTCGGTTGCGCCAGCTCCGGAAGGAAACGTGCGACGGGGTCGTCGAGCTGGAAGTGGCCCTCTTCGTAGAGCATCATCACCGCCACCGAAGTGATCGGTTTGGTCATCGAATAGATGCGAAAGATGGTGTCCTCGGTCATCCGAACGCCGCGCTCACGGTCGCGTTCCCCAATCGCCGAAAGCCATGCGACTTCACCGCCGCGCGCCACCAGGGACACCGCACCGGTAATCTTCCCCGGTGTCACGTAGCGCCGCTCCAGGTGATCGTCGATGCGCGCCAATCGTTCGCTCGACAGGCCAACGCTCTCAGGCGATGTCATAACACCCGCTGTCACTCCACACATGACACCTCTCCAGGAAGTACTTATCCAGGCAGTACCTCTCCAGGACGTACTTTCGGTTTCCCGCAAGCTATCAGGGCACTCCCACCTGTATAGTGACTTCACGACTCCAAGGACAACTCAACTCGGGCCCAGCAGGAAATCTCACCTGCTCCGTCGTCGCTACGAGCACGACCACCGAGCCTTCCTGCTGGACCCCAACACGGGAGCATCCAGCATGAGAACCAAAACTTCGATCCTTCTCGGCCTTGCCGCTCTACTTTTCCTGATGGCCGGCGCTGCCGCAGCAGAAGACGAATACACCTTCGTCTTCACGTTCGAAGAAGACGAAGCCCTCGAGCTCGAAGGCGGCGTGACCGTCAGTGTTTTCACCCAACGCGGCTTCGCGGTCTTCGACGACCCGGATCATCCGCTCCACATGGCAGCCCAGAACTGCTACGGGACCCAGGTCATTTCGGCCGAGGGCTCGGTTGGTAGCGGCTACTGCACCACCGTGCCCACCGGCGAGACCGGCGGCATCTGGGCGGCCTGGGAAGGTGACCAGGACGGTGGCACCTGGCACGTCATGCGCGGCGCCGGCACCCTCGAAGGAATGACCGGCAGCGGTACGTACAGCGCCACCGGCGGCCAATGGGCAGACGGCAAGGGTTACAACCGGGTCAAGGGCACCTTCAAGCAACCCTGATCGAGCAGCCCTGATCGAGAAAAACTGACCGTCTACCAGGGCGCGGTACCCTCAAGCCCTCATGACAGAGGGCATCGACCCGCGCGGGGTCATCGGCTTCACCAGGGACCTGGTGCGTTGTCGGAGTGTGTTGGGTGGTGAGGGCGAGGCGGCTCGGGCCGTCGTCGCCCAGATGACCGCCCTCGGCTTCGACGACGCATCGATCGATGAGGCCGGCAACGCCGTCGGCGTCCTGCGGGGCCGTGCACCTGGACCTTGCCTGCTCTTTGACGGGCACCTCGACACCGTCGATGTCGTGCCGCGCGAAGCCTGGACCTGGGATCCGTTCGGCGGCGAGATCTCAGACGGTCGCATGTACGGTCGCGGCACCAGCGACATGAAAGGCGCCATTGCGGCCATGGTTTATGGCGCCGCGCTGGTTGACCGCGATGCAATCCAGGGCTCGATCGTGGTCTCGGCCTCGGTCGGCGAAGAGTTGGTCGAAGGAGCGGCGCTCCGTTTCGTGCTCGAACAGTACCCGGCAGACTTCGTCGTCATTGGCGAAGCTTCGAACCTCGACATCGTCTTCGGCGGCCGCGGGCGAGCCGAGTGGAAGATCACCACTCACGGTGTACCGGCACATGCCAGCTCGCCACACAAAGGCGACAACGCGGTGCACAAAATGCTGGCGGTAGTGGCTGAAATCGAGAAGATCGCCGTTCCTGGAGAATCGCCGGTGGGCCCCGGCGTGGTCGCGCTCACCGACATCATCTCCGACCCCTACCCCGCCCACTCGGTCATCCCCAGTGGCTGCACCGTCACCTACGAGCGCCGACTGGTGCCCGGCGAGACAGAGGAGACGGTCACCGAAGACCTGCGGCGAGCCTGCCGGCGCGCCGAAGCACCCGAGACCTCGATCGAGCTGGCGACGATCGACTACCAGTCCTACACCGGCTGGAGGTGCTCACAACCGAAGTGGTTTCCCGCCTGGGCACTCCCTCGAGACGACCCGTTCGTAGTCGGCGCGCAAGCGGCCATGGAGGCGGCCGGGCTCTCGCCCGGACTGGCCAGTTACCAGTTCTGCACCAACGCCGCCTACTCCACGGGGATAGCGGGCATTCCAACCATCGGCCTCGGGCCGTCCGACGAGGCACAGGCTCACATCGTCGACGAGTCGATCGAGGTCGAAGAACTCGTGCGCGCCGTTACCGCCTATCGCGCCGTCGCCGAAGCGGTGCTTCGCCGTTCCTAGCCTTCAAGAGCCCTCAGGAAGCGGCCCGCCGCTTCACCTCGACCGCGCCGATCGCAATCAACGACTCGACGCAATCACGCAGCGACTCGTCGAACGACCGGAACTCGATGCCGGTGAGTGCACGAATGCGATCGTTGCGCAGCTCGACCCCGTCCCAGATGCGGCGTAGTTCCTCTTCGCGCGCCTGAATGCGCTCGGGGAAAGGATCGGTGACCTCAGGGGTTTCGTGCTCGAGCTCGGGCAGCAGGCGATCAATGCGCGCGCAAACTTCTTCGACCGGGATCGCATCGGTTGACCAGGCGATGTAGCGCTCACCGTTCCTGGCGTCGGTGCTCTCGAGCAGCCGAATGTGACACTCGGCGTCGTCGCGCACGTCGACGGTCATCCACGGGCGATAGGCGCCGGTCTGCTCGTACTCACCGAGCAGCATGCCCTCGATGATGTGCTGCCAAGGACCTTTCTCTTTCTGGTGCTTGGCCTGGATCGGCCCGACGTTGTCGCCTGGGCAGCAGGTGATCGCATCCCACGAGCCACTTTCGGCGGCGGCGTCCGAGAACATGCGCTCAGCCGTCACCTTGCCCATCGAGTATCCCTGCCCTCTCTGCGGCGTGCGCTTTGGGTTCGCTTCGTCGGGATAACGGTCTTCGTAGAGCACCGGGCGGCGCACGAACTCCTGAATGTCGACCTCCGAGATCACCGCCGCAATGCTCGAGGTCACCACCACCCGCTGCACGGTTCCTGAATCGTTGATGCTTCGGATGATGTGATCGCAGACGCGCCGGACGTACTCCTGGTCGTCATAGTCGCTGACGTGTGACACGTGAGCCACACCGTGGCAACCTTTGAAGACGTCGTCGAAGCACCCGTCCTCATCGAGATCGGCCGAGTGCAGGGAGAGCCGACCCGACGCGTAGCCAGGCATGGCCCGCAGGAACCCGGTCTTCGCCTCGTCGGCGGCGTCTCGGACACAGGCGCGTACCCGGTATCCCTTTTCGAGCAGCAAGCGCACCACCCACCCGCCAACAAAGCCCGCGCTACCCGTCACTGCGACCGTTCCGCCACCTGGAATAGGTGCCATGAGCGCTCCCTTTCCTCGGCCATCCAGCCGATTCTCTTCGTGATCCGTCGAAATCGAGATCGTGAGGCTACACCGATCGGTAGCTCATCGCCCTGCGAGTACCAGCGCTCCCAGTTTCCAGACCTACCGAAACAAAGGGGCGCCTCAATCGTCGTAGAAGAAACCGGACAATCCCAGACCAGCTCGCATTCTCGAGGAGGCGGCCATGCTTCAAGATCTCCGCGTCGCGCTACGGGCCCTCGCACGCACGCCCACTCTCACCTTGCTTGCACTCATCACCATCGGGCTCGGTGTTGGCGCAGCGACGGCGCTGTGGAGCGTCGTGCACTCCGTCCTGCTCAGTCCGCTCGCCTACGAGGAAAGCGAGCGCCTGGTGCGCGTCTTCGCCTCCAACCCCAGCCAGAGTGTCGATCGGGCCGGCATGGCGGGAGGAGACTTCGTTGATCTGGCCAACGATGCCCGCAGCTTTGACCATGTCGGTGCCTTTCGCTGGTTCGGCGTCGCGATCACCGAAGATGACCGCCCGCGCGAGCTCGCCACGATCATGGTCACTCCCGGTCTGCTCGAGCTTCTCGGAACTCCCCTCATTGGGCGCGGATTTCTCGAAGAAGAAGGCATTCCAGGACAGGACCGGGTTGCGGTGCTCAGTGAGGCCCTTTTCGAGGAGGAGTTTGGTGGCGACCGAGGACTGATCGGCAACACCGTGATCTTCGATGGTGCGCCGTACCAAGTCGTAGGGGTCATGCCGCGCGACTTCGTCATGCCCGCGCCAGGCATCGAAGTGTGGCTGCCCTGGGCTTTCGAGAAGGCAGGCCAGGGGCGCCGCGCCCACTGGTGGAACGTCATTGCACGCCTCGACGAAGGTGTCGCCCTCGAAGAGGGCCAGCGCGAGCTCGAGACGTTCGCGGCTCGCCTCGAGGACCAGTACCCGGACACCAACGCCGGCTGGACGGCTCTAGCGGTTCCGCTGCACGAAACGGTCGTCGGCAACTCGCGCGCGGCCCTGGTGGCGCTCATGCTGGCGACCCTCGGCGTTCTCCTGGTTGGTTGCGCCAACATCGCCAATCTCCTGTTGTTGCGCGGCCTCGGTCGGCAGAGTGAATTCGGCATTCGCACCGCGCTCGGCGCCGGCCGCCTGCGCTTGATTCGGCAGCTTCTCGTCGAAAGCGGTGTGCTCGCTCTTCTCGGCGGCCTGCTCGGAGTAGGAATCGCTTTCTCCGGCCTCCGCCTGTTGATTGCCAACGCCCCCGAAGAGCTCCCGCGCGCCCAGGAGATCGCGCTCGATGCGCCGGTTCTCCTCTTCTCGCTTCTCCTGACCCTCGCCGTCGGCCTACTCTTCGGACTCGTGCCGGCGCTGCGGCAGTCATCGGTCGAGGTCGCCCCCGGCCTCGCCTCGACACGCGGCCGCCTGGGAGGTGGCGGGCGACTGCGCGCTGGCCTGGTCGCCGCCCAGCTGGCGCTGTCGCTGGTGTTGCTCTTCGGAGCGGGGCTCTTGTTGCGCAGTTTCCAGAACACCCTTTCTGTCGACCCCGGGTTCCATCCCGAGGAACGCGTCGCGATGCAGCTCTTCGTCTACGGCGATCGCTACGAAGATCCCGCGCAGCAGCGAAGTTTCCTCGAACGCCTCACCGAGAAGCTTGGCGCCGTGCCTGGTGTGCGGCGCGTCGGCGCGACCTCGGTCCTTCCACTGAGCGACATCGGGGGTGGTTCGGCGCCTTTCGAGATCATCGGGCGCGCCGAACCCGAAAGCGAACAAATCGGAATGCGCATCGCAACGCCCGGGTTCTTCTCCACCATGGGAATCCCACTCCAAGCCGGGCGTTCCCTGGATGAGCGCGACCGCGACGGAACCGCCCCCGTCGCCGTCATCAACAGCGCGGCTGCCGAGCGCTTCTGGAAAGACCAGTCACCGATCGGTGAACGGCTGCGGTTCGAGGGCGCCCTGGACGCCGAACCGATCGAGATCGTCGGCGTGGTCGGTAACGTGCGCGGTGCCAGCCTGCAGCGCGACCCACACCCGGAGATCTATCTTCCTTTCGAGCAGAACGTCACCGGAACAATGACCGTGGTGGTCGAAACCGAGGGCCCGCCCGACGCTCTCGTGCGCACCATCGAAGAGCAGGTGTGGGCGGTCGACCCCAACCAACCGATCTGGCGTACGGTGACCCTCGAGACGCTGATCGAAGACGACACCGCCTCCTCCCGCTTCCTGACTTCGTTGATCACAGTCTTTGCCGGCCTCGCCCTCCTGATCGCCGCCGTCGGTCTCTACGGCGTCATCTCCTTCTCGGTCGCCCAACGCACCCGTGAACTCGGCCTGCGAAAAGCCATCGGCGCGACCACCCGCGACCTGGTCGGCCTGGTCTTACGGCAGGGCGGCGTTCTCATCGGCGGCGGCATCGTGCTCGGCATAGCAATCGCTCTCGTTCTGGGCCGGTCACTCGAAGCACTGGTCGCACCACTGCTCTTCGAGACCCAGCCCAACGACCCGCTGACTCTGGCGGTCGTCGCGGTGGCGCTCGCGGCGCTGGGTTTGCTCGCCTGCGCGGTACCGAGTTGGCGCGCATCGCGGGTGGACGCGGTGACCGCGTTGCGTGACGACTAAGGACCATGAACCGCGCCGCCGGCCTGCGCCACGACGGCCGCCTCGCATGGTCGGTGTTCGTGGTCGAAGAAGAGGAGACCATCGAAGCCGCGGGAGAGACTTTCGAGACCGTCCGGGTTCGAACCGCCTACGGCACTGCCTGGCTCGCCACCCGGCCGCCCTACCTGATCAAGCGAAAAGTGGCGCGCGGCCCAAGTGTTTGGAAGCTCGAGAGCGCGACGCTCGAGGAGGAGTGAAACGGCGAAAGCAACTGGACAGAACCCTGGTAGGCCCGCGCTACACTGACTGGACTCATTGCCCTTCGTTTCCGGCGCTTCGTGACCGCCGGAGCCGCGGGTCCAGTCAAAGGGCCCATGTCCTGTCAAGGGGATCTACGCATGGTCGACTCTCTCCTACCCTCGTCGCACCGGTCGCCTGGCAAGCGTTGTCGAGCGCCGTCGCTCACCGCCTGTCTTCTCACCGCCCTCGCGTTTCCATTGACAGTGGGCGCACAAGGTGCCGAGTCACCGCTCCTCGTCTCGGCCGAGGAGTTGGCCCGGGACCGAGCGCAGGCACTCGTCCTCCAGGTCGATACGACCGCCAAAGCCTTCGAAGAGGGGCATGTGGAAGGTGCCCGCTGGCTGCCGTACCGCGCGCTGGTGACCAACCGACAGGTCGACGGCGGCACCTTGATCAACGAGATCGCCGATCAGGAAGCGATCGTGGAGACAATGCGCGGGCTCGGCGTGAACTCTGACTCGTGGGTCGTGCTCTATGGCCACCCCGTCCTCACGGCACGCGCCTTCATGACTCTCGACGTGCTGGGCCACCCAAGCGTTTCCATCCTCGACGGCGGTCTCGAGGCCTGGCGGGCCGCCGGGCAGACGGTTCGAACGGGTGCAGCAAGAGCGGCCGAGCCCGGCGACTTCTCGGCCCGTCCCAAACCCGCCGTGCTGGTCGACGCGACCTGGGTCGAAGCCAATCGATCGCGCTCCGAAGTCGCGCTGGTCGATTCGCGCCCGCTCGCCGAGTACACCGGCGCCGACGGCGGCATGGGAGGGCGCTTTAAAGCCGGCCACATCCCCGGCGCCGGTCACCTCTACTGGGAGGAGCTCGTCGATCCCGCGACCGGCCGCTTCCTGTCGCGCGACGCTCTGCGCCAGCGCTTCGAAACCGCCGGCCTCGACCAGGGCGACACTCTCGTCTCCTACTGCGCGATCGGTATGCGCGCCAGCGTCAACTACTTCCTCGGCCGGCTGCTCGACTACGACGTGAAGTTCTACGACGGTTCCTGGAACGAATGGAGCCTTACCGATCACGAAATCGCCACCGGTCCTGACCCCTCGGCCCCGTTCTCGGAAGCTGCGCGGCGCGACGAGGGCGGTTGGGTGTCGCTCTTTGACGGCTACACCCTGACTGGATGGCAAGCGAGTGAGAATCGTGAGTCCTGGTCAGTCGAAGACGGCACGCTCACCTGCCACGGTCCGCGCAGCCATTTGTACTTCGAGGGCGGCCCGGGCGAGGACGACAATACGTTCACCAACTTCGAGCTGCGCGCCGAAGTCCGCACGACGCCGGGCAGCAATTCGGGCATCTACTTCCACACGCGCTACCAGGAGACCGGCTGGCCCCGGTACGGCTACGAGACCCAGGTGAACCTCACCGGCAGCGATCCCAAGCGCAGTGGCAGCCTCTACGACGTAGTCAACGTCACCGAGCAACATGCCAACGACGGCGAGTGGTACACGCAGACGATTCGCGTCGAGGGCCAGAAGATCACGCTGACGATCGACGGTAAGGTGCTGGTCGACTATGAGGAGCCGCCCGGCAAGAAAGCACACTCCGAGGCTTTCGAACGCAGGCTCGGCTCGGGCACCTTCGCACTCCAGGCCCACGACCCGAAAAGCAAAGTCCAGTTCCGCAACCTCCGCGTTCGACGACTCGACGCAGCAGACGCAAGGGAGTAGCCGAGCGGTCCCAGTCACCCGGCGAGGCACCGAAACAAACCAGTTGGCGACATGTATAGTCGCATAGCTATGCCTCCTCGCCTTGGTGCACTCCCGATTGCAACCGCGCTGCTCCTAGCGAGCACACCAGGCAACGCGCATAACCCCGCCGCGCCAATCTTCCAGGACTCCTTCGACACCGGTGACCTGTGGGGCTGGACGGTCCAACGAGGTGGCTCGGAGAACATCGGCGCCTGCCCGGTCGAGTTGGAAGAGCGCGGGCAGCGCCACTTTGTCGACCCCGGAGCTGGCAGCGATACAACTGGCGACGGGACCGCCGCCAACCCGTGGCGGTCGCTCCAGTTCGTCGTCGACGAGCGGGTTGCCTGCGTTGACCAGAGCGGCGTCCCCCACCACGCCGACGCTCCGGTCGAAGGTGGCGACACGATTGTTCTTCTTGGCACCACAGGGCACTCGGTCGCACTCGAGATCTCAGGCTGCTACAACGCCGACTACGTCACCATCACCGGCGAGACGCTTCACGAGCCGGCGCTTTCATCGGTGCACTTTCGTGGTGGTGGTCATTGGCGCCTCAGTGGGCTTCATATCGAGAACGACCGCGGGGGCAGCCTGGTGCGGCTCGACGACCACTCCACCCACGGGCCGGTCAGCCACATCGACTTGTGGAACAACCGCTTGACCTCTGGCGACCTCACAACGATGGACGACTATACCCACCGCGCCAGCGACGGCTTCCGCATCCTCAGCCAGGGGCCTAGCCGCCTTCGTTGCAACGAGCTCTCGAAAGTCGCCCAGGCGATGAGCATCGCTGGCTCGCACAAGGACGTCATCAAGAACACCGTCGAGTACTTCACCCGCGATGCCATTGCAACGGGTGGGCACTACAACCGCTTCCTCGGCAACCAGGTCTACGACTCGATCAGCCTCGGCGACGGCCACCACGACGATTTTTTTCAGAGCCACATGGGTGCCAATCCCGACGTCTCGTCACACATCACGATTGCCTACAACCGCTTCATCCAGCGCTACTCCAACCAGCAGCCGGCTCTAAGCTGGGCGCCCACGCAATGTCTGAGTGCCTTCGAAGACGGCAACAAGACCGACATTCGGATCTACAACAACATCTGTAAGACCGACCACTTCCACGGCATCACCTGGAAGGACACCAACAACTCGCTATTCATCAACAACACCGTCGTCGGCGGCTCCGACTACCGCGGCCTACCCCCCGGGTCGGCCAGTTGGCCGAGCCGCAGCTGGATCTCGGTCTCGGGCTCGGGCAATGTCGTGCGCAACAACCTGGTGACACGCAACAGTACCGGCGGCGACCACAACATCGAGGTCGAGCCAACGGAGCTCGACCTCTACTTCAACAACTGGGACGACGAAGACCTCTCTCTGGCCACCGGCTCGCCCGCAATCGACGCGGGCGACGCCGCCGCGGCGCCCGAAACGGACATCGACCACCGCCCGCGCCAGGGTTCGCCTGACGTGGGCGCCTACGAGTCCAACGGGGACTGACCGGCGGTCGCCTCGGTCGGCACCGACGCGTCGCCTCGGTAGCCGAGCTGCTGGCCGCCAAAGAAAACGAGCGCCGACCCGAAAACCACGTAGGGCACGGCGTGCAGAAAATCCACCAGGGCACCTGAGATGGTCATGTCCGTGCCGCTGATTCCGACCGAGTCGTTCGAGAGACCGTGGACGGCGATGGCCATGAGGGTGCTGCCTCCGACCTTGTTCCAGAAGTAGCTGATGATGATGGTCAAGAAAACAGAGACAACGAAGAACGACAGCTGCGACCGCAAGAGGGCGCCGATGCCATCGTAGGAGCCCGCCGCCTCGCGTGGCAGGTGCCAGACAGCCCAGAACAGGCCGAGTACCACCGCGGCCCGAAGAGGCGTTGCGAGGCTGTCCTGCAGAAGCGGCAGTGCGTAGCCGCGCCAACCGACTTCCTCGAGAAGGCCACCCTGGTCGAGAAAGGCGGCACTCAGGTAGTACCAGAGAAAGGTCACCGACAGGACGTTGGTTCCCCAGCTCAGAACCGGGTTCAATCCGAAAGCCCGATAGAGCCCGAACTCGAAGAGCTTCATGACGAGGAGGAACGCCGCCATCACCCCCCACCAGCGCACTCCCTCGCCCGCCGACACACCTTCACGCCACGGCCGCAAGCGGTCGACGAGCAGCGCGAGCCCGCGACGACCATGAGTCGCCGCCGCCATGATCACGCCGGCGATGGTGGGCGCAACAGCAAAGAGGGCCAGCAACCAGAAGACCGGCTGAATGAGCGCCACCCGCACCACCGGCACCAGCGCCGACCCACGCCAGTGGACTCCCGCCTCCTCCATCGTGCTCTCGAGGAGCGGCCAGAAGTCACCGATCTCTTGCAGGCCGAAGAGTCCGGGAGCAAGAACGCCGGTAGCCACGATGGCGATCGGAATCGCCAGCGCGATCAGGTAGTAACAGAGGAAGGAGCGTAGCTTCGTGTTCACGGTTCAGGGGGCTCCTCGAGCCATGGTAGCGCTCCAGGCGAGGAGGCGGAGCGCACGGGCTACTGGTCGATCAACCGCGGCGGTACCGAGGCCACAGGGTGGGGGTTCTCTTCCTTCGAATGCCGCCCTCCCACTGAGCGCCGCGCAGTCGAAGGCTTGGTCCCATGCCCGGAAGCGACCACCGCCAGGCTTCCTGCAGACACTCACTTCAACCAGGGCGCGGCTTACGACGTAGACTAGGGCATGGGCAGACTTTCGTCCGCGCCGACACCTCTAGCGTTCGAACCGCGCTCCGGCGAGCTCTTCGTCGATGGACGCGCGCGGCGGCTGACGCACAAGGCGACCACTGTGTTTGCCCTCCTACTGGAGCATTCAGGCGAAGTGGTAACCAGAGGCGAATTGCTCGAGAGAGCCTGGGATGGCCAAGCGATCTCAGACGACGCCATGACCACGGTGATCTACGAGCTTCGCAAGGCGCTCGGCGACAACGCCCGCAGGCCACGCTACATCGAGACGATTCGAAAGACTGGCTACCGCTATATCGGCCCGGCGCCTCGAAGCGCTCCTCTGCCGGAAGAACTCGATGGCGCCCTCCCGTCACCTGACGCCTTGGCCAAGCGGAAACGCCCCATCCTGGTCGCCGCCCTTCTACTCTCGATCCTCTCAGCGTTCGTTCTCGTCTCTGGGCCCGAGAGCAGAGCAGCGCTGAGCTCGAAGCCGGCACTAGAACTGTCGAGAGCGGGCGACGAGGGTCCTCCGCGGGAGGTGTGCGACCTCTTGCTGCGCAGTGAGATTTTGTCGCGCCGCCAAACCACAGGAGCGGTGCAGCAAGCCATTGACCACCTCGAACAGGCGATCGCGCGCGCTCCGGACTACGGAGTTCTCCATCTCGCACTGAGCGACCTCTACGCGCGACATGGGGCAGGCTTGCTCGGGCTCGATCTCGACGAGGTCCAGAGCGTCACGGAGCGCTTGACCCGAACAGCCGAAGCGAATGGCACCGATGAAGCAGCGCTGCTTCGCGCGCGGGCGACGCTCAGCTTCCTGCGGGACCACGACTGGGAACGAGCCGAAAGAGCCTATCTGCAATCACGCGACAAGAGTTCGTGTTCCACGCCAGCGATCGATCTCGGCTACCTCCAGTTGCTCAATGCGCTCGGCCGCCTGGACGAATCCAGAGCGCTCTTGCAGGACATCATCGACCAGACTCCCGGCAACAGCACGGTCCGTTTTGAGCTCGCGCGCGCTCACTTCTTCGCCCACGACTTCACGCAAGCCCTGGCTGAGCTCGAGTGGGTCAACGTTCTCGATCCCCATCACGCCCCAGCTCACTTCCTCTCAGGTCTCCTGCACACCCAACGAAACGAGCCAGAGCGCGCGCTGCTGTCCTTCGAGCGCGAGGCCCGCGCACAGGCTGCAACGCCTGCCGCTCTGTCCTCGCTACGGGAAAGCTACGCCAGCCGCGGGCTCGAAGGCCTGTTGGAATGGCGGCTACGCGAAGAAGCGACTCGCAATCGCGACCCGATCGAGCAGGCGCGCCTCCTCACCCTTCTCGGTGACCAGAGGCGCGCAACCGCCCAGCTGCGCCGCGCAGTCAAAGAGAGCCGCCCCTCTCTGGTCTGGATCTTCGCAGATCCGACCTTCGAACCCCTGCGACGCACCCCCGAGTTCCGCGAGCTGACGGCCAGCCTGTCCTTCGCTGCCGGCGGGTAATCCGCCCAGCCTGGGAGCCCCTCGGTTCCGGACCCACCGCAGGGAGAACTCAGGAAGATCACAGTTGAATCTCATGCTCGAGAGGTTGCGAGCGGTCACGCTGCACCCGTCGCCGAATCTTTCCGAACACCTGAAATCGAGCAACCCGTGTCGATCAACCTCGCGAACGTCTTCCCCATCGCCCCCCTTCTGGCTCCCGCGCTCCTGGCGCTGGTGCCAGCCGGCCCCGCTCTGGCTCAGGCGCCAAGCCAGGTCGAACCGGTTCGCTCCTGGACCTTCGATACCGAGGGCTGACTCTTCACCACTCCCACGGTCGTGGGGGACGCGGTGTTCGTCGGCTCATGCTCAGGTGTCGCCTACTCGCTCGATCGCTCATCCGGCGAAGTCACCTGGAGCTACGACACCAGGCAAGACGCCGGCCCCGCACAATTCCACGGCGACCCGGTAGTCATCGGAGGTCAAATCGTCACCGGTAGCGACACCGCCGAACCGAGCTTCAGCTATTCCTTCGACAAGAAGACGGGCGAGCTCAACTGGAAGGTCGAGGGACACGTCATCGAAACCGATGTGCTTTCGGTCGGCGGAGTGCTCTCCGGAAGGACCAGGACCGGCGCGCTGATAGGTATCGAACCCGCGACCGGCACCAAACTGTGGGCGGTGGAGGCCGAGGGTCGCACCTGTGGCGAACGCTCCTACTCGCCAGCGGCGAGGGGCAGAACGGTCTACAGCCCGCAGACCGATGGCACTCTGGTCGCAGTGGATGCGACCTCTGGAGCGGTCCGTTGGAAGAGCACGGTGGGTTGTGCGAGCACGGCGGTGGCAATGGATGGGAACGCCCTGTTTCTCGGGGTCTCACCCGATCGCCTGATTCGCCTGGACCCCAACACCGGCGGGATACTCAGCGAACGAGAACTCAACGGCCGTGTCCGAGACCGCCTGACCCTGCTCCACGATCAGTTGGTGGCCCTGGTCGATGGTCACCGCGTCGTCGCCTTTGATCGTGATCTGAAGCAGACGCTGTGGACCCTGGAACACGGATCCGAGATCACCTCACCTCGACCGCTCCTGTGGCGCGAGACCATCCTGATCGGCGACAGGTCCGGCCAGCTCCTCGCCATTGCTCCCGAACGCGGAGACGTTGTGTGGAGTCTCGAGGTCGACGGCATCATTCGGGGGCTCGGGTCCGGTGGTAGCAATCTCTATGTTGGAACTCTGGAAGGCGTTCTCCACGCCCTGCGACTCGACTGAGCTGAGGCCCCGGCGCTTGTACATCTTCTGATGCGAGAGCGCGGCCGCGCCTGCCGGGACCTTCTCTTTGGTGGGCCGGGCCCTCGGCCCGTCGGGTTGCGCTGTCGCCCCGGGGCTCCGAGCTGCCGGTTGCCAGCGTCTGAGCCCGGTAGCAATAAACTAGCGGGCACATGACCAGCGCACAGGACCCCGGACCACGCCTCGAGAGAGGCCAGCGCGTCGGCCGTTACGAGGTGAGCAGCCTGTTGGGTGTCGGCGGGATGGGCGAGGTGTACCGAGCCCTGGACCTCGAAGTCAATCGCGAGGTGGCCCTCAAGGTGCTTCCCGCCCATCTCCACCTCGACGCCGAACGCCAGGCGCGTTTCGAGCGCGAGGCACGCCTCCTGGGCGCCCTGCGGCATCCGGGAATCGCCCGACTCTACGAAGTCGGCGAGCACCATGGCCTGCGTTTTCTGGCGATGGAGCTGGTCGAAGGCGAGTCGTTTGCCGACACCTTGAGGTCTCGGGGGCTCGAAGACAAGGAGCTTGTCCTCGACCTGTTTGCGCAACTGGCCGCAGCTCTCGAAACGGCCCACAAGAGTGGAATCATCCACCGCGATGTCAAGCCGTCGAATCTGCGGCTCACGAAGGAGGACAACCGCCTCAAACTGCTCGACTTCGGCCTCGCCAAAGCCAGCGGCAGCCTCACCAGTGACGCGGTGCTCTCGGACTCGCCGACCCGCACCCAGCGTGACGCGGAGACTGCCACCGGAATGCTGGTCGGCACCGCTCCCTACATGAGCCCCGAGCAGGCACGCGGTCAGGAAGTCGACCATCGCAGCGATATCTGGGCGTTTGGCTGCGTGCTCTTCGAAGCGCTTTCGGGGCGTCGACCCTTCGAGGGGCCGTCGCCATCGGACATTCTGGTGCGCATTCTGGGGCACGAGCCCGATTGGTCACTCTTGCCAGCCGACACCGAACCTTCCCTCCTCCGCCTGCTGCACAGTTGCCTGCGCAAGGAGAAGAAACTCCGCCTCCAGCACATGGGCGACGCGCGGGTGATCCTCGAAGATCTCGCCAGCGGCGAAAGCTCACCGGCACTCGAGGCGCTCGACCAGGCTTTCCTCAGCTCACAAAGTGCGCTCTCACCGGCGTCCACCTCGGGGCAGCGCAAACGCCGGCTGGCGGTGCTCGCTGCTACAGCGGTTCTCGCTGGATTACTCGGCGCTGGGACGTCTCTGGCGACCCGGCCTGATGCAGGAGACTCTGACCGCCGGGTCATCCGCTTCACCCTGCAGGAAGATTCCGCGACGGTCGGTTATCCCGTCGCCATCTCACCCGGCGGGCAGCGCATCGCCTACGACGGGAAGGGCGGCATCCACGTTCGCGATCTCGCCGGTGCCACTCTGTTGGTTGCCGACGGATCTCACCCAGTGTTCACGCCAGACGGTGGCTCGCTGTCCTATTCGACCTACGATCCGGGGTCGATCTGGAAGCACTCCCTCTCCGGCGGTACACCCGTCGACGTCGCAGCGCATGGCAACGCCAAGGGACACACCTGGGCAGGAGATGGCACGCTCGTTTTTGCCCCCTTCACTGAAGGTGGTCTCAGCCTGCTTCGACCGGGCGGTGAAGTGAGCGCCCTGACAGTTCCTGGACCGAGCGAGCACAGCCACCGATGGCCACGCTTCCTGCCCGGTGACGACGCTGTGCTCTTTACCGTATTGGACCTCGAAACCCAGGTTTGGCGGGTTGAGGTCGTTGAGGTCGCGAACGGAAAGCGCCGGGTGCTGGTCGACAACGCGTTGGCACCGCACTTTGTCGAAGTACCAGACGATGTCGAAGTGCCAGGCCTCTCGGAGGGGCTCCTCTTGTTCGCCCAGGGGGAGACGATTCTCGCGGCACCCTTCGACCTCGATGCACTCGAAGTGATTGGAGAATCGGTACCTGTGCTGACTGGGGTTCCCAACCAGGGCGGCTACTCTGCATTTGACGTGGCGAAGAACGGAACTCTCGTCTACCGGACAGAGAACGTGCCAAGCAGCGATCGAGCCGGAAGAACGATGGCCTGGATCGACCGCACGGGAGCGGTCACACCCATCCCCACCCGCTGGAAAGACTTCAGCACGGTGGCTCTTTCTCCCGACGGGCGCAAGATCCTGATGCAGACCGGAAACGAAGTGCACAGCACCTGGCTCCACGATCTTGACAGTGGCACGACCACCTGGGCGACACCAGGCTACGGTGGCTCGACCCCTGCGTGGGCACCTGACTCCGAGCACTTCGTCTTCAGCACCGGTGCACACCCCACGCCGAATCGCCGGACCGGTGCACGTGCCCTGTTCCTGGCGCCGATCGATCGCAGTCGTGAGCCGGAACAACTCACCATCACCGACTACGAGCACTTCCCCTCGTCGTTCTCACCTGACGGTCGCTTTCTCGCCTTCAGCGAGATCCGGACTCGTGACGCGCTCGACGTCTGGATGCTGCCGATGGACGAGGCAGACCGTCGGTCGCGACCGTTCCTCACGGGCCGAGCTGCGGAAGCTTCGGCGATGTTTTCGCCCGACGGCCGCTGGGTGGCGTACCTGTCGACCGAATCTGGTGAGCCTGCCATCTTCGTGACTCGTTTCGACCCCGAGCAGGTCGTGGCCACCGACCCCGACGGAAGCGCACCGCCGCGTGAGCGCCACCGCATTTCAGCGGGGCAGGGGATGGCACCGCAGTGGTCGCCCGACGGTGAGTATCTCTACTACCGCGAAGGTCGGAACCCCCGCATTCTGCGCGTCAAGGTCCAGACCGAGCCCGCCTTCGAGGCCGGTCTCCCCGAAGTTGCAGTCGAGAACGAAAGACTCCTCGGCCCAATCTTCGAGCTGCCGAAGTGGACGCCCCATCCTGACGGTGAGCGATTCCTGGTTCGGCTCGGCGGCGGTGACGACTGGGGCACGCGCTTGCATGTGGTCACCAACTGGTTCCGAGAACTCGAACAAACGCTTGCCGAATCCCACCAGCGGTGAGCCAATCCAGCGACCCTTTCGAACGCTTCGAGGAGGCCGATGCGCTGCTCGTGACGCTCCTCGAACTCCCCTCGAAAGAACGGCTCGCGCACCTCCAGGAAGCGTGCCAGGGCGACCAGGAACTCGAAACCATGGTGCGGGGAATGCTCGCCGACGTGCCAGTCGTACCCACCGCCCCGGACGATGAGGCTTCGTCGGACAGTCTCCCGCTGAGCTCTTCTTCGCCAGCAGTTCCCCCACGCGACACCCTGCTCGAAATCGGTGCCCATGCCGGGCGTGTGATCGAACGCCTGGTCTGGGACGGCGAGAATGAACAAACGAGCGCCGGCTCTCTGCCTGGCACCAGGCTCGGTGTCTACGAGATCGCCGAACGCGTTGGCGTTGGCGGCATGGGCGAGGTCTATCGCGCCCGCGATACCCGGCTCGACCGCGACGTCGCGGTCAAAGTCCTACCCGACGGTTGGAAGAGCCACCCTGAGCGGGCGGCGCGTTTCGAGCGCGAAGCACGCCACCTGGCAACCCTCAACCACCCCAACATCGCCGGCATTCACCACTTCGGCACCGAGAGCGGTAGCGCCTTTCTGGTCATGGAGCTGGTGTCTGGCGAGACCCTCTCCGAGGTCATCGCGCGCGGCCCGGTTCCGGCCGAGCGCGCCCTTCGGATCATGCGCCAGGTCGCAGAAGCACTCGAGGCGGCGCACTCCCAGGGCATCGTCCATCGCGACCTGAAGCCCGCCAACGTCAAGATCACCCGCGACGACGAGATCAAGGTGCTCGACTTCGGGCTCGCCAAAGCGATGGAGCCGAGCGTCGCCGGTCTCGAAAGCCTGGCGCCTCGCGAGGGTGAAACCGAAAGCGGGCGCCGTGTGTACCCAACCGCCTCGGGGGTCATGCTCGGAACCCTGCCGTATATGAGTCCCGAGCAGGCGCGCGGCCAGGAGGTCGACCACCGTACCGACATCTGGGCCTTCGGTTGCCTGCTCTACGAGTTGCTCACCGGTCAACGCGCCTACTCAGGCCCCACTTCGTCCGATGTGTTGGCGCGCATCCTCGAACATCAACCCGACTGGTCACTCCTCGATGACGGCCTCGACCCGCGCGTGCGGAGGCTTCTCCGGCGCACTCTGCGCCATGACAAGCACTACCGGCTCCAGCACATCGGCGACGCGCGGGTGGCGATCGATGAAATCCTCGGCGGAGCTTTCGAGGAGCCGTTTCCTTCCGAGGCCCCCACGGCGCGAGCGGGCGGTGCACTTTCGAACCCGATGGCGCGCTGGGTCGCCGCCGCAGCTCTACTTCTCGCGGCATGTGGCACGACCTGGTGGTTGAGCCGGACCCTGGCGACCGAGACCGCCGATCTCAGAAAGCCCACTCGATTCAAGATCGAATCACCGGTCCTCGCCGCGGACTCCTGGAGTGAGATCGCCGTCGCGCCAGACGGGCGAAGCGTGATCTTCCGTGCCACAGGGGCAGCCGACGAGGCGGCGGCTCCCTTGTCGATCTATCGCCTGGGTGAGGGTGCGACCGGCCCGGTCGCCGGCAGCGAGGGGGGCACGCAGCCCTTCTTCTCTCCCGATAGCGGGGCGATCGGCTTTTTCCACTCCGCCACCCATACGGTGCGCACCGTGTCGCTCGGCGGCGGCGCGCCGCGCGAAGTCGCCTTCGCTACGGACTTCCAGGGTGGGACGTGGACCGAGGACGACACGATCGTGTTTTCGCCCCACCGCAGCGATGGGTTGTTCGAGGTCAAAAGTAGCGGCGGCGAGGTCGCACGCCTGACGACGGTCGACCCCGGGCACCAGGAGCTCAGCCATCGCCACCCGTGGGCACTTCCGGGAGGCCAAGCAGTTCTGTTCACCATCGCAACGCTCGACCTCGAGACCTGGGATCGGGCCCGCGTGGATGCCGTCGAGCTGTCCACTGGCGAACGCCGCTCGGTTCTGCCAACCGGCACGTCACCGCAGTTCGCGTCCTCGGGCCACCTCTTGTTTCAGCAGACCGAATCGCTGATGGCGGTGCCGCTCGACCTCGAGAGCCTGACCGCGGTCGGCGAGCCCGCTCGGGTCGTTCCGGACATTGCCGAATGGCGAGGTAAGGCAAGCTACGCAGTGTCGGCCACCGGGACGCTCGTCTATGTCGCGGGCGCCGCACCCCCACCTCCCGCCGCACTCCACTGGGTCGACGCGGAAGGCAACAAGCAACCCTTCGCCTTCGAACCGTGGTGGATCGAGAGTCTCCGCATCTCGAGGGATCGGCGGCTGGTGCTCTCCCGGCTCGATCCGACGCCCGACATCTGGTTGCACGACACCGTGCGCAAAACGACACCGGTCTTGACTCGTCGTGGCCACAACAGAACGCCGATCTGGACGCCAGGAGGGGACATCCTGCTCTACAGCTCTTCGACCGGCGGCGCGGCCCAGATCACCCGCCGCCCGGCCGATATGAGTCGCAACCCCGAGATCCTCACCGAAGGGGAGTGGGACAGCTGGCCGGGATCGGCCTCGGCCGACGGCCGCACCCTTGCCTTCGTTCGGCTCCATCCCGAGACCGGCTACGACATCTGGTTCCTCGAGCTCGCCGGGTCCAGCGGCGACCGACCTGCCCCGCGCCCGTTCCTCACCAACCCAGGCCTCGATGCCCAACCGGAGTTCTCTCCTGACGGCCGGTACCTGGCCTACACCTCCGCCGTGAGCGGACGATCCGAGGTGTACGTCGCGGCGGCGGCCGGGCGCGAGCCAGGGGTCAAAGTATCGAATGGCGGCGGGAGCGCCCCGGCATGGCATGGCGACGCCCTCTACTTCCGCCGCGGCCAGCGGATGATGATGACTCTCCCTACAGGCGACGACAGTGGCCGTTTCGATCGCCCAAGCGAGCTCTTCGAGGAGGCGCTCTGGGAGTCCGACCCACCCGCCACCCGCACTTGGGACATCGCGCCCGACGGCCGCTTCCTGCTGCCCCTCGTCAACCGGAAAGAGGCCGCCCCGAGCCCACCGATTCGGCTGGTCCTCGACTGGTGGAGTGAGCTCGAAGAGGCAGTCCCTCACCCGAACCGTTAGCGCTCGCGATAACCACGGACTCGCAATATTGCACAAGTAAGTGAGCCCTGGCACTACACTGATGGTGTCCCTCCTACGACCACTCGCACCTCGGTCTTCCTCTCCTCGTCCCGGTCGGCGTAGGTCTAGCTGACGGGCGTCTGCACTTCGTCGTCCGGTCTTGAAGTCTTCTGGCCCTGCCCACCGGAACCACTCGACGAGAGGAAGAAGATGAGCCGTTCAAAGTCACCGTCGCCGCCGCCGGGGAGCGGCCCCCAGCTGGTCGCTCTTCTCCTGGTGGGGCTTCTGGGCCTCGCCGCCGGCCCGCATCTCGCTGCCCAGACCGTCACCGGGCAGATTGCCGGCGCGATCACCAGTAGCGATGGGTCGGTCCTTCCCGGGGTCGCAGTGCGCGTCACCGGAAGCTACATTGGCGCCGAGAGAGTCGTCCACACGAATCAGCGCGGGCAATACAGGGTCGCCAACCTGCCGCCGGGCCTCTACGAGCTCGAAGTCACAGCCCAAGGCTTCCAGGCCCAACGCATCGAAGGGGTGCGCGTTTCGGTGGGTGCCGTCACGACTCTCGACGCCAGGCTCGAGGTCGGCAGCGTCGAAGACCTGATTACGGTGGTTGCCGAGACGCCGGTGATCGACCGTGAGACGAGCAAGGTCGGGACAGTGATGGACCGCGAATGGATCGAGGCCATGCCCCAGGATCGCTTCAGCGTCAACGGCATTCTCGGGCAGGCACCGGGAGTCCTCAGCAACGGCACCGCCAACATGTCCATTTTCGGTTCTTCCAACGACGAGAACCTCTTCCAGGTTGACGGGGCCGACACCAACGACAGTTTTGCCGGCTATGCCACTGCAGCGCCGAGCCCGGAGACTGTCGAAGAAATCGAGGTGCTCACCCTCGGGGCGCCCGCCGAGTACGGCAACACGCCGGGCGGCGTTCTCAACGTCGTCACGCGCCAGGGCAGCAACGACTTCCGCGGCAGCGTCGCGAAGTTCTATCAAAGCGACCAACTGACCTCCCGCAACACCACTGAAGAGCTCGACGGCGGCTACCCCGTAACGCTCGAGAAGTACCGCGACGAGTCGATCGACGCAGGCGGTCCTATTCTGCGCGATCGCCTCTGGTACTTCGGTGCGTATCAGTTGATGGAGGTCGAAGAGTCCTCCCCGGGCCTCCCTCGGGAGCTCGGAGGCTCACACCTCGAACGCGACGTCTTCTTTGCCAAGTTGAGCGCCCAGGTCAGCGCCTCCCATCGCATCGATGGGACGCTGCACAGCGATGAGACGTCGCGGGGTTTCGGCCGGCTGCCCGAGGAACTCGAACTGACCTTCTATGGCTTCCACTACGCTGCACCGACGACGGCCTTCAGCTATACCGGGCTCCTGGGGCCCAGGACGACACTCGAAGCTCGCTATTCCGGCTTCAACGCCGACGACGAGCTGTTGCCCCTCGACCCCAACGAAGACCGCTCAATCCCGATCGTCTACGACGCGGTCACTGAAACCTACACCGGTCCCCAGTTCTTTCAGAGCTGGGACTACGAATCGACCCGCGACACGGTCAGCGTCAAGGCCTCACAGAACGCCGAGGAGCTGCTCGGCGGCGGGCACGAGTTTCGCTTCGGCATTCAGTACAACACGGCTGAAGCAGGCGGTCTGGTGGACTCCAACAGCTACCTCTACTCCTACGGCGACGGCTACGCCTTCAGCTACCTCCGCGATCCATTCAGCTACGCCGCCGGTACCGACGGCTGGTCGGCGTTCGTCGATGACAGCTGGCAGGTCAACGACCGGCTGACCCTCAACCTCGGCATCCGCTACGACACCAGCGATGCCTTCTCACCCGCGCAAGACGAGCTGGACGCGAGCGGCCAACTCGCCGGCCGAACCTTCGAGCGCATCGACTACTACGACTGGGAAAACGTCTCACCTCGCCTGGGATGGAACGCCGCGCTCACCGGCGATGGTCGCACTCTCTGGAAGGGCCACCTCGGGCGCTACCACCGTGCGATCACCACAGCCGAGTTCGGAATCGATGTCGGGCCTACGATCAAGCCAGGCTTCTTCGGGCTCTACAGCTTCGCCGCCCAGGATCACGTGTTCTTGTTTCAAGACGGCGACAACTCGAACCTGGGGGTCGACCCCGACTACTCGAGCCCTTACCAGGACCAGCTCTCGATGAGCATCGAGCGCCAGTTTGGGCGGAACTTCGCGCTCGCTCTCCATGGTTCACACAAACGGGGCCGGAACTACCAGGCCTGGCAGGACACAACAGGTGTCTGGGAAGACTCGGTCTGGATCGATGGCGACTTCGACCTCGACGGGATTCCCGATCTCGACGTCGACCCGTATGCGACTGGCCAGCCGCTCACCCTCCAACGCCTGGTGAGTGATCCCGAAGACCGCATCTTCATCATCACCAACCGGCCCGAGATGGATCGCGAAACCACCTCAGCCAGCCTGGTGGTCACCAAGCGCCGCGCCAATGGCTGGTACCTGCACTCCTCTCTCACCTGGCTCGATACGTACGGACGCACCCCCGACAGCTGGAGTCACACCAGAATCTCGCAACGCGGTGGCCTTCAGTTCCGAAGCTTTGGTCAAAACCCCAACCAGTTCGTCAACACAAAGGGACCGCTACGCGGGGACGTTCCCTGGAACTTCAAGCTGATGGGTTCCTATGAACTCCCCTGGGGCATTCAAGCATCGGGCTACTTCAGAATGCGCAATGGCGCAGCGCGCGTGCGCCTGGTCAATGTCCCGCGATCGGTCACCGGTATAAGAAGCCGCATCGTCGCCGACCAACGCGGCACGGTGGGCCGCATGCCAGATCTGGCGCTCCTCGACCTGCGACTCACTAAAGCGTTCTCCCTGCCGCGCAACCTCGAACTGGTGTTGACAGTCGACGCCCTGAACGTCTGGAACGACGACACGCCCAACACCACGCGCTCCTCATTCTCGACGTCGTCCCAGTTCGACACGCCGACTGCGCTGCCCGCACCAAGAACCTTTCAGCTGGGTGCGAGGTTGCGCTTCTGAAGGAAGAAGAACCGAGGACCGAGCTCGCCAGTGGCACCCGCATCGGCGGATACGAGGTCAAAGGCCTTCTCGGGGCCGGTGGCATGGGCGAGGTCTACCGGGCGCGCGACACCACCCTCGGGCGCGACGTGGCGATCAAGGTCCTGCCACCGTCGGTGGCCCGCAACAAGGAGCTCCGGGCGCGCTTCGCGCGCGAGGCCAGATTGCTCGGCTCCCTCCAACACCCGGGCATCGCCTCGGTGCATTCGTTTGAGGAGGAGCCGGTCGCTGCGATCGTCATGGAGCTCGTACCGGGCAAGACGCTCGACGAGCGGCTGCGGCGAAGCCCCCTCCAGGCGCGCGAAGCGCTTCCGATCTTCCGGCAGCTCGCCGAGGCCCTGGAAGCCGCGCACGAACTCGGCATCATCCATCGCGATCTCAAGCCGGCCAACATCAAGGTCACCCCCGAGGGCCGCGTCAAGGTCCTCGACTTCGGCCTCGCCAAGTCAGTCGCCAGTGGTTTGCACCACAACCCGCTCGAGGCCGGAAACACCCAGACCTTGACCGCTCACACCGCGCGCGGCGTCGTTTTGGGAACCGTCCCGTATATGAGCCCGGAGCAGGCGCGCGGCGAGCGTGTCGATCTCAGAACCGACGTCTGGGCCTTCGGCTGCCTCTTGTTCGAAGCGTTGGCTGGCGAGCGGACCTTCGCCGGCGAATCTGCCGCCGACGTCACCGCGCAGATCCTCGAGCGCGAACCCGATTGGTCGCGGCTGCCCGACGATCTGGACCCCCGCATCCGGCTCCTGCTCGAACGCTGCTTGCGAAAAGAACCCGAGCGCCGGCTGCAGCACCTGGGCAACGCGCGGGTGGAGCTCGAGGACATCGCTTCGGCCTCGTCGCTCTCGGCCTCGTTCTCAGGCTCTTCGGGCGGCGCGGGTTCTCTGGTGTCGTCGGCGGCAGGGCCTCCGGAGGCGACGACCTTCGAGCGACTGTGGATGCCCCTTCTCGTCACCAGCATCCTGGCGGCAGGTGTCATCGGCTGGACACTTCCCAGAGGATGGGCGAGCGACCCCGGTCCGCCTCCCGGACATGGGCCGGTTCTCCGCTTTCAGTTGGCCGAGAAGGTTTTCCCGGCTCCCCATCGCCGGCTTTCGATCTCCGCTGACGGCACACGCATCGCCTACGACAAGTCGCAAGGGGCCTCCGTCCGAACTCTCGACAGCGAGGAGCTTCTCGTCCTGGATGCGAATGGTGCCGGAGCACAGATTTCACCTGACGGCGACTGGCTGGCGTACCACTACTTCGTCAAGGGCCTGGTGAACAAGATCTCGCTGGGCGGTGGTACGCCCGTCACCCTGGGAGCCGCCGACATCGTGCGCGGCATGAGCTGGAGCGACAACGGCCTTCTCGTCTACTCCAATCGGCCTTCGGGCGGCGACCTGGTCCTGGTCCGCGACGACGGCGAGGGAGAGCCCGAGATCCTGCTGTCGCCCTCCCCCGACCAAGGAGAAGACGGTTTCCGCTGGCCAACGTTTCTTCCCGGCGGCCAGGACGTTCTCTTTACCGTCGTCCCTACTGGGACGCCCGACTTCGACAATTGGCGCATCGATGTAGTCTCGCGCACCGACGGATCGCGCAAGACCCTGGTCGAGAAGGCGAGCGACGGCCGCTATCTCGAGAGCGAACGCCTGGGAAGCTGGCTCCTCTACTCACAAAGCGGGTCGGTCTTCGCCGCTCCCTTCGACCGCGAGAAGCTGGCGGTTGTCGGTCCGGCGATCGAAGTCCTGCCGGGAGTCGCTGCAACGGTGGGTGCCGCCCCCTATGCGGTCTCACGCAACGGAACGCTCGCCTACGCGCCGGGAGTCGCGGTCCGGCCGCCGACCAGGTATTTCTTCGTCGATGAGAGTGGTAACGAAGAAGAGGCCGCGATCACAGCCGACGAGGAATCCCGTCACCCCCGGATCTCGCCAGACGGCCGCTTCCTGGTTCTCCAGCATCGAGCCGGGGGCCTCTGGGTTCACGACTTCCAGAGAGCCGTCACCGAGAAACGCGGCGACGGAGGCGTCATGGTGACACCCATCTGGTCACATGACGGAGAGACCATTTACTACAACGATGGCCCTCGCCAGCTCTTCGAACGGCCCGCCGATGGCAGCGGCGAACCCCGACAGCTCACCTTCCGCGAAGACTCTGTCATCCCTACGTCGGCCTCTCCGGACGGCCGCTTCCTGGCCGTCAACGCCTACGACGGCGACCGCGGCTGTGACGTCTACCTCGTCGAGCTGCCCGCGGGCGACGACCCTCGTGCCTCCATCGAACTCCGACCCCTGGTCACTTCCGGCGACTTCGAAGCCAACGGCCGCTTCTCGCGCGACGGGGAGTGGCTGGCCTACGTAGCAGTCGAGAACGACCAGCGCAACATTTTCGTCACCCGACCGGAAGCGGGCAGTGCCACGATGCAGCTCTCGAGCTCCGGTGGCGGTTCACCCCTCTGGTCGCCCAACGGTCAGGAACTCTTCTTCATCAGCGAGGCCAGCGAAGTCTGGGCGGTGCGGGTGCCCACGAATCCAGGTGACGAGTGGGGGCTGCCCGAGCGGCTCTTTGAAAGCGACAAGTTGAGGCCCGGCTACGACGTCTCTTTTCCCGAGATCCTCTCCGACGGGCGCTTTCTCGGCAGCGCACTGAACGAACCACCCGATCTGGTTCCTGTCCACGTGGTGGTCAATTGGTTCACTGAACTCGAAGAGCTTCTGGGCTAGAGCTGCGATGCAGCATAGAGCGGCAGAGAACGGAGCCGATCGGCAGATTCACCATCAGGCATCTTCACCTTCAAATCCTCGACTCCAACCGCCCCCTGATGGAGCCGCACCCCTTCTCGCGCACCAGAGCGCCACAGAAACTGGTGCATGGACTTCAACGAACCCGCAGCTTTGGTCTTCACCTCGACGGGCCGTGTTTCGGTATCAAGCCGACCGAAACACCATTGTGTTTTACACTCAAGAAGAGCAATACACGACCGTGTTTAGCGCTTCTTGGCCGCTCAGCCAACCCCCCAGCGCCTCCCTTAGCGCTCGACGACCACCAGACCGTTTTCGAACCGCACCCTGGAACCGACCAACTCCAGCGTCGGGGCGATGGAGGACTCGGGCGACGTCCACACCACGTCACCGCGCAGGCGCTGGTCGAGGATGGAGGTTTCGACCCCGGCGCCGAGGCGTACCTCGAGGCCGCTTTCGCGTTCTACCCAATCGAGGAACTCGCCGATGGTGCGGCCGTCGATGTCGAACGGCTCGACCAACGGGTGCGTCCACTCGAACCGCGGGTCGGCCGGCGAGAGCTCTTCGAACTGACGCGTGCCGTTCGCGCGCAGGCGCATGACCTGCCCGCGTTCAACAACGGCGCTGGCGCCGCGACGAGGTTCTACCAGCACCTTGCCCGCGCGCACCGCAACGAACAGATCGTCCCCCTTCATTCGTGCCTCGTAGCTCGTGCCCCGGTTGACGAGGGTCGCGATGGGTGTCGTGATCTCGACCGCTTGATCCGCCTCTCGACTCTGACTGGAGTCGAAGTAGAGGGCCCCCGCCTCGAGTTCGAGCCGGGCCCGGCCATCGAGGCGAACGCGGGTCGAAGAGTCCAAGCGAACGCGCGAACCGTTCTTCAAACGAAACGCCGCCCGCCCCTTGTACGCCGTTTCGAGCACGCTGCCCGGACCAAGCGCGACCATTCGTTCACCAGAGTCGTTCCAATCGCGAGCGTCGACTTCGACGTCGCCGACGATCTGCTCGAGATCGGCAAGCGGGGCGTTGATCATCGCCGCTCTCGGCCACAGGGATGCTCCCGCCACCATAGCCAGCACCAGAGACGCTGCCGCAGCGAGCGCCAACGTGGCCCGACGACGGGCGTGCCGCCTCAGACCTTCCCGCCACGCGATGTGCGCCTCTCGATGGGCGCGTTCGACCGCCATCGGATCGGGTTCCGGAAGGTCTTTCGAGAGCCGCAAGAGCGCTGCAACGGGATCGTTTCGTTCGTTCATGTTCGGCTCCTGTCGACGGCCGCAGAGCGCAGCGGGCTCGAAGCGAGCACCAGATAGGCCTCTCGAAAACTGTTGCGGGCCCGGGTAAGGACAGACTCGGCCGCCTTCTCGCTGACCTCGAGGCGCTCAGAGATCTCACGCACACTCCTGCCCTGGATGTATTTCCACGACAGCGCCTGGCGATGGCGCGGGTGCACCCGATCGAGGGCTCGCTGAATGCGCTCTCGCACCTCGGCGCGCTCCGCCATCTTCTCGGGGTCGTCACCAGTATCCGTCAGCGACTCGAGGGCCGAGGCGAGCTCGTCGTCGAGGTCCGCCACCGGGACCGCGGCGGCGTGGCGGCCCTCCGCGCGGTACCAGTTGGCGATCTCGCGACGACAAATGGTCAGCACCCAGGTGAGTAATGCGGCTTCACCACGATAGGTACCAATGCGGGCGAGGGCGGTGCACACGGTCGATTGCGCGACCTCTTCCGCCGCCGCCTCGTCGCCGCCCATGCGACGCAAGCTGAAACGATAGGCGACCGAGAAATGCCGTTGGAAGAAGGCCTCGAAGGCGCGCTCATCGCCACGTCGGACGCGTTTGGCCAGGGCTCGATCTTCGAGGTGGAGGTTCATCAATGGGTTAGACGCTAACGGAGCAGGAAATCCTTCGGCTGAGAAGCGATGGGTCCAATGAGAGGCAGGTGAGAGCTTGCCACCGAAGGATTTGGCGCACTCGAGCCGTCGAACAGAACGAACCCCTCAGTTGAGGACACTCTGCCAAGTACCCTCTGAGCAACGAGAGTAACGATTATGAAGACGAGCCCGCACCTCACTCTGTTTCTTTGTCGCATGACCCTCTGTTCGAGCTTCGCCATGCTGGCCGGCAGCCTCGCCACCGCCCTGCCCGCTGACGCGACCTCCGGCGAGCGGTATCGCTGCCGTTCGGTTCCCGAGGCGATCGACATGCTGCGCGCCTCGGGCCTCGAGGTCGCCTACAGCGAGGGACTCGTCTCGGAACGTATGTTGGTGCGCCGCACACCGACCGCGGAGGACTCTGCCGGCCTGCTTCAAGAGATCGTTGGGGACTACGGCCTGGAGGTCAAGCAACTGCCGGGCAAAAGCCTGTCGATCGTCCCCAGCGCGTCGCAGTCGGTCGAACGTTTACGCCGCATCTCCTCACCGTTGCTCGTTCGCGAAGACAGCTACGACGCGCTCCCCGAGTGGCGCAACCTCACCGACATCGGTCGGAGCGTCGCCTTCATCTCCTTCGTCGAGGGCAGCGGCACCGCAGCTGCTCCGAGTATCGATCAGGGTGTCGACTTCATCATCTGGCGCCTGCCGGAAAGGCTGGGCGACAAGGCGCGCGCAGCGTTCGAGCTCAAGCAACAGATCGTCGCCACCGGCTCGCGCGCCCCCACCGCCCGAATGGGGCTCGAAGGCTCGCGGGCAGTGGTCGAAGCATTGATGGACAGAGAGCTTGCGCCCTACGTCGACGGCTACGTCTTCGAGCGTGATCCGTGGGTACCAGAACTCGACGCCACCGGGCGCCCCTGGTGGAAGACCTCGCTCGCCAGCGCGTCGTCCGACACGCTGCTCGAGCTTCTACTCGATGGAGCGAGAAAGGGCGCTGCCTTTGTGCTCGTTCAGGATCGAGGGCCGAATGCATCCGAGAGCGGCCTGCTCGACGCGGTTCGGGCGACGGGTGCGGGTGCTCTCGAGGATCAACCGCAGACCGCCAGCCAGGAACGAATCAACGCAACCGTCTTTCTCGAGCCCCGCAGTGGCAACTTCCAGGTCGCGGTCTACAACCCGAGTGGCGGCGGCCGCGTAAGTCTCGAGCTCGAACCCGGCCTGGAGGCCAGGGTGATCTATCCACAGGGAGAACACGTCGCCACAGACTCCTACGGAAGGTTTGTGGCCCTGCAGTTCCCAGGTGGAGCCGAGCACTGGCTGATCGAGCTCGAGAAGAGCCGCGATCTTGCCCGTGCTGGTGAAGCCCTGGTCGAAGACGAAGTCATCGTCGATCCCTATGAAGTGGTCGTCAGGAACCAGATCTTCCAGCGTGCCGAGGTCGACAAGGTCCTGTCGGTCGACGTGATGGAGTACGCGAGTGTGACGCCGGGTTGGCGCAACGGGCGGCGCTCTTTCTGGGAACACAGGATCTTTCAGCGCCGCGGGCGCCTCGATGAGTACCTTCACCTCGAGGTCTACCGTGACGGCGTCAGGCTGCCGCGCGACAAGATGTACAAGAGCATCCTGGGCCGGCCGGTCGAGCGCATCGAGCTCGCTCCGCTGACGGTCGAGAACCGCAAGACCTATCGCTATCGCTATCTGGGCAGCGATGAGATCGACGGCCATCCGACCTGGAAGATCGGCTTCGACCCGGTCGTGCCGGGACGGCTGGTTTCGGGCGTGATCTGGATCGATCAGGTCACTGGTGCCCACCGACAGATTCGCGCCAAGCACCACAACCTCGGCGTTGGCATTCTCTCGGGTGACTACATCACGCGCTACCGCTGGATTCCGGGCCCCGACGGCTGCCACTGGGACTGGGATCGCCGCTACGGCAGCGAGACCTACGACTACCTCGACTTCGAGGGCGTGGCCCAGATCGACTACAAGCGGGAGAATTTCCGCTACAACCGGGCCGACATCGAAGAGGTGATCCAAGCCGCCCACGAGAGCGATGTGCTGATTCACGTCGCGACTCCGCCCGAAGGTCATCGCTGGTTGCTGCGCGGAGCAGAGATCAAGCCGAAGCGCGGTGATCTCCCGTACGAAGACGGCGTCTTGCGGGTTGAGGACATGCCGGAAGTGAAGCCGGACTCGAGCGACGAGGAACTGCCGTTAGCGGACGAGCCCGCGATCGAGCGCCAGGCGGAGCGACCCGCCGAGGAGGCCCCCGGCCCCGCATTGACAGCGTCGCTAGGGAGCGCAACGAGCCGCGGCGAAGGCGACGCCCTGACTGAAATGCTCGCAGGGCCCTGGGCTTTTCCGTCGCGGTCGCGCATCAGCGTCGGATATTTCGGCAACAGCAGCTCGGATTCCGACCTCGACTTCGGTTTCAACTTTCTCGACTGGGACTTCCTGCGTCGTGGACGCAAGGGCCGAGACCCTCTCTACCTGTGGATCGGTGGCTTCGGCGAAGACGGTCTGGTTTCGCTGACCGACCCGCATCTCTTCGGTTCGGAATGGTCACTCACCGGCTCGTTCGACCTTCAGCTCGACCCCGATCAGGACTTCCTGTTTCGGCAGAACACTGAGACGCCCGGCGACGAAAGCACCGTAAGCAACCTGAGCCTCGACTCGCGGAAGGTTGGCTTTCGCTTCTCCTTCGGCCGACCGTTGACGGGTTCGGTCTCGATGCGACTCAAGCTCGGGGTGCATTCGCTCAACTTCATGAGAAAGTCTGGCACCGACCCGAATTTCATCCTGCCCGCCAACTCGAGTGAGGTCACCCTGCGCAGCGAGCTGTCGTGGAGCCGCCGTTCCACGCATCTCGTCCTGGGTCTAGAGGGCGGGCGACGTGGAAGTGACTGGCGCGCCTGGGGCCTCGACGGTCGACAAGAAGCGATCGATCAGTGGTCGCGCTACGACGCCCGTCTGACCTGGGCCCATCCAATCGGGCGCTCGCAGACGTTGGCGGCCAGCCTCGGCATTTTTGGAGGCTCGGACCTCGATCGGTTCTCCCGTCGACGACTGTTCGAGGTCGACGCACGAGTACCGGGCTACAGTTCGAGCATTGGCTTCGACGAAGGTACGCATGTATCGGTGAGTTACAACTTTCGCGTCTGGAAACTGCCGTTGCGTTTGCGCACCGACTACGCCGAGTTGAACTACGACGTTCACGAACTCGAGCCCGAGCTCGTCGACCAGGAGCTCCTCGGCACGCAGCTGAACCTCAATCTCCATGGGCCCTTCCGGACCGATCTCCTGTTCGGGGTCGGTCGCGCACTTCACGCCGAACCGGCTCGGGCCGAGAAGATCACCAGTTGGTGGCTCATTGTCTCGCGACGCTTTGGCAAGGACTAGCTGAAGGCCCCAGCTTCACCATGATGCTGTAGCCCTTGGCGTTCTCACCCAGGTAGAGGAACCCTTTCTTGCGCGCCTTGAAGCTACGCTTGACACCCGAATCGCCTTCGGCGACCTCGGGATAGCAGAGCGCCAGTTTGCGCAACTGGCGGACGATCGGATTCTCGAATCGTTCGGTTGCCATGGAAAAACGACAACACCGGCCCACCGATTCGCTGCAAGAATCGGAGATCTGAGAGCTCCGACTCACCGGGGCCCGTTCCCTACTTCCCCATCCTTACTCCCTACCGCCACCCCGACTGTGACGACCACCGCACCACCGCCGCGCGCGGCCAGACCCACCCTACGTCTCGTCGCCTTGCTGGCCGCCCTTGTCGTGGCTGCCGGAGCTCTGTGGTTCACCCGCACCCGGCCGGACAATCCCACCTCCCTGGTTCTCATCGTTGTCGACACGCTGCGTAGCGATCATTTGCCGAGCTATGGCTACCGGCGCGACACGGCGCCCTTTCTTACGCGTCTGGCCGAAGACGGCATTCAGGTACAGGGCTACAGTGCGTCGCCGTGGACCAAAGCCTCGATGGTGACTCTTCTCTCTGGCCTCCATCCACAGCGACACCAGACCTTCGGCTTCGAGGACGCGTTGCCGGAGGAGGTCCCATACCTTCCGGCGCTGCTGGCGGAGCGCGGCTACCGAACCGTCGGTTTCAACTCGAACGGAACGCTGGCCAGTTTCCTCGGCCTAGCGCGCGGCTACCAGAAATACCTCGAACCGCCGCCGGAGCGTACGGCAAAGCCCGACGCCAAGGAAGTCACCGATGCCGTCCTCTCGCTAGCTCGTAACCTGGCTTCTGGAGGTGACGAGCCCTTCCTGCTCTATGCCCATTACCTCGATCCGCACGATCCGTACGAGCCTCCCCGCGCATTCGGCAGTGACCTCTCCCCTGCCGAGTTTGTCCAGCCACAAGACGTTGTCGAGGGGCGGCTGAGCCTGACCGGGTCCGTCCTCGAGAAGTTCCGCGACCAGTACGACGGCGAGATCCGGCAGATGGACGAAGAGATCTCGCGCCTTTTCGACGGGCTCGATGCCCTCGGTCTGCTCGACGACGACACCATACTGGTGGTGACGTCCGATCACGGCGAAGAGTTCGGCGACCACGGGCGCATCGGTCATGGCAAGACTGTGCACGCGGAGTCGGTTCAGGTGCCGCTCATCTTCTGGCGAAGGAGTGATATGGCGCGATATGTCTCGGACGACGCGTTTCACCAGGTCGACTTCTTGCCCACCATCCTCGAGGCGCTGCAGCTTTCATCGGACCCGGAACTCGGCGCCCTGATGGCCGACCTCGATGGGCGCTCGAGATGGCGCGACCTGCAGAACCAGGCGCTCGGGCCTGCCAGTGACTTCCATTTCCACCTCGATCTATACCCGGCTGGCGAACTCGGGCTCCTCGACGGAAGGCACAAGTTCATTCACCGTCGCGGCACGCCCAGCAACCTGCTCTTCGACGTCGAGGTTGACCCGGGCGAACGCACCAACCTGGTTTCAGCTGGTAAGAAGCGAGGCGAGTTTCTCGCCCGGGTGATTGCACACCACAACACTCACAGCGCAACCGCACACGAACGAGTGATCACCGAGGAAGGAGACAGCGCGAGGGCTGCGCTCGAAGCCCTGGGCTACGTGGAACCCGAGAACGCGAGCCTTTCCAGCCGGCGCATGCCCACAACGCTCGAGGTCTTCGACACCCGGGTGCTGGGCCTCTTCGGAGACGAAGACCCTACTGCCTGGCAAACTCGCCTCGACCTGCCGGCAAACTCGCCGCAGCTCCTCGGGTCCTGGAAACCGGTGGACACGGCTGCCGAACATCGACTTCGAGGTCCGTGGTCGGGTGCATTCGCGACCGTCGTGCTTCCGATTGAGGGCGACGGCTCGCAGTCGGTCGTGGTCACCGGCCTCGTGTCGGGGGCGACCACCCGCCAATGTCGAATCACTCTCAGCGGCGGAGAATCGGCCGCCGCGAAGACAGAGCCTCGGGTTCACAGCCTCGAAGAGGGTCGCTTCGACCTGCGCATCCCGGTTCCGGCCGAACTTTCGGTAGGGCCGGTGCTCTACGTTGACCTTGAAGTGCGACCCCTTGCCGGTGAAACGGCGGCTGGAATGGCCGGGTTGCAGATCGAGTCTGTCGGCTGGGCACCCTAGCGAGATCTGCGACCGGCTACCACCCGACCATCAGCCTTCGCCGGCTCCGATCTCATCGACTGCAACGATCTGAGTCTCGCTGGTGAGGGTGCGGTGAACGGGACAGCGACTTGACACCTTGAGCAATCGTTGGCGCTGCGCTTGGTCGAGGGGCCCGTCCAACCAGAGCTCCTTTTCGATCCGATCGATGCGCCCCTTCTTCGTCTCGCACTCGGCACAGTCCTGAGCGTGGACCCGTGCGTGACGAAGTCGAACACGAACGGACTCGAGGGGGATCTCTTCGCGATCGGCGACGATGCGGAGCGTCATCGAAATGCAGCTGCCGAGACCAGCAAGCAGCATCTCATAGGGCGCGGGGCCACTGTCTGCGCCGCCAAACGAGGCCGGCTCATCCGTCTTGAGCACGTGTCCCCGGGTTCGCACCCGCTGCGCGAATCTGGCGCCGTCTACACTCTCGACTTCGACAACACCCTCGGGAAGAGGGCTCTTCTCGGTTCTGGAATCGAGACCTCTGGCGTCGCGCGCTGGCGGTTCATCCGCAGGAATGTAGCGCGCCGCCCAGGTTGCCAGCATCGAGGCCGCGAAGTCGGCATCTAGAGGCCGTTCGAGCAGGAGATGATCGGCGCCATCCAGTGCGACGAAGCTTTTCGGATGCTTCGCCGCCTGGAAAATCTCGCGCGCGTGGTCGACACTCACCACCTTGTCGACGGGCGAGTGCATGACCAGGAGCGCACGCCGCAGAGCGCCGAGCGTTTCGGTCAGCCGATGGCCCTCGAGATCGGCAAAGAGCTCACGCCTGATCGTGAAGGTCCTTCCACCGAGCAGAACCGAGCTGAGTGCAGCATCGCGATCGACGTCACCGAGAATTCCTTCGGCGAGATGGGCGGGAGAACTCGGCGCGCCAAGGACCGCCACCGCCACGACTTCCGGGATGGGCTCTTCAGGATCTGAGGTGGGTGGCGTAGCCTTCGGGCCATGCGTGACACGGAACTGTACGGTCGGATTCTCGGCCTCACTCGTCCTTGGCGTGTGAGCGATGTGGTGTTGGAGGAGGCCTCGACGAAGGTCGAGGTTTATGTTGATCACGGTGGTGAGGGTCTTCGCTGTCCCGCCTGCGAAGGGTCGGTGACGGTCCACGACCATCGCGAGCGGCGTTGGCGTCACCTCGACACCTGCCAGTTCCAGACGATCCTCGTCGCTCGGGTTCCTCGAGTGCGGTGCAAGGAGCACGGAGTGAAGACGATCCAGGTGCCCTGGTCCGATCCGGGTTCGGGGTTCACGGCTCTGTTCGAAGCGCTGGTGATCGACTGCTGCAGGCTGCGAACACGTCGGCCGTGTCCAGACTTCTTGGCTTGACGTGGGACGAGGTCGACGGGATCAAGCAGCGAGCGGTGGCCCGTGGTCTGGCCCGCAGGGAACTCGCGGTGCCCGAAGACATCGGTGTCGACGAGACGTCTTTCCAGAAGCGTCACGAGTACGTGACGGTGGTCGCAGACACGCAGGCGAACGTGATCCACTGGGTGAGCGACGGCCGTGGGAAGGAGTCCCTGTCTTCGTACTTCGAGTGCTTCGAAGTGGCTGAGCTGCAACAGGTTCGCAGCATCACGATGGACATGTGGCGGCCCTTCATCCAGACGACGTTGGAGCGTGTGCCTGGCGGCGCATCGAAGATCGCCTTCGGCAAAGATGTGGCGATGCACCTCGGCCAGGCCGTGGACAAGGTCCGTCGCGAGGAGAACCGGCAGCTGCTCGAGTCGGGCGACGAGAGTCTCAAGGGGACGAAGTACCTCTGGCTGTACCACCCCAGCTGGCCGAGCGAACCTCGGAGTCGCGCCTGCTCGACTTCGACTCCTTGCTTCGTCGCTCGCTTCGGACAGCTCGAGCCTGGCGCCTCAAGGAAATGCTGATGGAGATCTGGGTGCCGATCGCGATCGACCGTACTCGTGGGCGATTCGTTCACGCCACGATGAAGCGAGCACGCATGATCCAGCTTCGAAGGGGCGAGATCGCGCTCGGCGTCACCAACGCCAAGGCGGGCTTCAACACCAAGAAGTGGCTCGGCGCGCGCGAAGGACCGCCACCGCCACGACTTCCGGGATGTGGGGCGCCGCCGAGAGCGCCGCTGTTCCGCCGAGACTGTGCCCGATCAGCAATCGCGGCGCCTCCTCGTGAGCGCGCAGATGATTCGCCGCGGCGATTAGATCGTCTCGGTTGGAGGAGAAATCAGTACCGGTGAAATCACCTTCACTTTCGCCGAGGCCGGTGAAATCGAAACGCAGCACGGCGTAGCCGTCTTTAGCGAGAGCGGTGGTAATGCGCTTGGCCGAGCGAAGGTCCTTCGTGCAGGTGAAGCAGTGCGCGAATAGAGCCCAGGCACGAATTGGTTGGCCGTCGGGTGGCAACTCAGCCCACCCGACCAGTGGGTGCCCCAAGGAACCCTCGAATTGCATCTTCTGCGCACGTCCCGCCATCGGTCGACTCCTCTCTTCCTTCATACGGCCAAGGAGCGTACCGCCGCGGCTGGTGAGCTCGCTGACGAGTGGTCCAACCGTGGGCCAGGCCCGGGAGTGCTTCGGCTCCAACGAGGAACTCAAAACCCATAAATAGAATTTTTCCCGTAAATCTGGGATACTTTCGCCCTGAACGACCAGGCCGTTAGGCTAGAAATTGGAGATCTACTTTGCTGAACGATGTCAGGGACTGTCAGAGGGATGCGCCGAGAACGAACCGCCGGAGAGATCAGGTTGCCGCAATCCGACGCAGGACCAGCACGAGCTGGGCAGCAGCCGGTCTCCTGTTGAGCAGCGTCGCCGTTCAATCCGTCAGTGCCCAGACCGGCAACTACGACGCAGTTCTCGAGGTCGGTGCCGATTTTCAGGCAGCGGTCGACGCACACCCTCCGGGGAGTTCCTTCCTGATTGCCACCGGAGTCCATCGACTGCAATCGGTAACGCCAAAAGACGGAATGACATTCGATGGTGAGGTGGGCGCGGTAATGAACGGCTCGAGGCTCTTGTCGAGTTTTCAGTTCGACGGCACCTGGTACTACGTGGATGGGCAAACGCAAGAGGGTTACCGCAATGGCTCCTGCGAGAGTGGCTATTCGCGCTGTCACTATCCAGAAGACGTCTTTGTCGATGACGTGCCCCTGCGACACGTGGCAGGGTACGCCGACTTGGCTCCAGGTACCTTCTACTTCGACTATGCAGCGGATCGGATCTACCTCGGGGAGAACCCCAACGGCCACCAGGTCGAGACCAGCGTTTCGCCGAGTGCGTTTTCGGGTCCTGCGGTCGACGTTTCAATCCGGGGTCTGGTGATCGAGAAGTACGCCAACCCAGGTCAAACCGGTGCCATCGGCCCTGAGGGATCTGGCTGGTTGACCGAGAACGTCGAGGCGCGTTTGAACCACGCCGGCGGCATCCGACTCAAGGAGAGCAGTGTGATCCGCGGCTGCTTTGCTCACCACAACGGTCAGGCTGGAATCTTGACCAACGGCGCCGACGTCCTGGTCGAAGACAATCGTATCGGGTGGAACAACTTCGCCCACCACAGCCAGGATTGGGAAGCGGGCGGCACCAAGTTCGCTCACGCCCTCAACGCGGTCATTCGCCGTAACTGGGTGCACGACAACCTCGGCTCCGGGCTCTGGGTCGACATACGCGGCGAGAACGCCATCCTCGAAGACAACGTCTCGGAGCACAACTTCCGCGCCGGCCTGCACTACGAAGTCTCCAACGGCGGCATCGTGCGATACAACTACATGGAGGCAAATGGCCTGGACGACCCCCGCAACAGTTGGCTCTGGGCATCCGGCATCCTGGTTGCCGCTTCTCGCGACGTCGAAGCTCACGACAACGTCGTGGTGACCAATGGCAACGGCATCACCGGCGTCCAACAGATGCGTGGCAGCGATACGTGGGGCGAGCTCTGCGTCACGGGGCTCGATGTTCACCACAACACGATCACCATGGCGCGCGGCGCGACCGGCGTGGCCGCCGACTACACGCCCCCCGGCGGATCTGAAGACTGCTCGATCAACGTCTTTGGAGCAGCCGCGAACAACCACTTCGAGTCGAACACGTACTACGTCGATTCACTTGGAGCCTCACGGTGGGCCTGGAACGGTGGCTACCGAGACTTCTCCGCGTGGCAGGGCTTCGGACACGACCTGCAGGCGACGACCCAGGTGATCTCCAGCGAGCCCCCCACCTGGTCAGGCAGCGTGGCCGTCGACAGCCAGAGCGAGACCCAGGTGGCGCTCTCGTGGGCACCGGCTAGTGACGCCGAGGGGGTGGCGGCCTATCGGGTCTATGAAGACACGCTCGGACAGGTCGCAACAACCAGCGGCTCTTTGTCCGTGACCGTGCGTTGGCTCGAGCCTGGCATAACCTACTCGTTTCGAGTCGAAGCCGTCGATGTCATGGGAAACGAGTCTGAAGATGGACCGGCAGTGACTGCTACGACAGTGATCGACTGTGGCGACAGTGCCTGTGCGCCTTCGGGCCTGTCGGCCTTAGCCGGCGGACAGAACTCCATCGAGCTCACTTGGACCGACAACGAACCCGCCGAAGTTGGATACGAAGTCGAGCGGTCTGTCGACGGGTCGTCCTGGGCAACGCTGGCCACGCTTTCGGCTGACTCCGAGAGCCATACCGACAGTGGGCTGAACGCCGGCAGCACCTTCTACTACCGCGTGCGGGCGATCGGTGGGAGCGGGCCCTCCCCCTACTCGAACGTCGCCCAGGCGACCACGGATTCCGAGATCGAAACCAGCGTACATCTGGCCACCGCCGAGACCTCGCAGAAGGGCACTCAAACCAACAACTTTCAGGCAACCCACTCTCAGGGAGGTCTCGTCGAAACGCTAGAGGAAATCCAGAGCGGCGGTAACCCAGCGAACCAACGCAGCGTCCTCGACCATCGTTGGACAATCCCAGTCTCCGGCGCCGGCACGCACTCCCTGGTGCTCACCGCCTGGGCCACCGGAGCTGAAGGTGAATCCTTCGTCATCTCCTATGCCACCGACGGCGCTACCTTCACCGACCTCTTGACGGTCTCGGGAACCAGCGCAACGACGTACGTCGAAGAGCTCCCCGCGCTGGCGAGTGGCCAGTTCACCGTGCGCGCCCTCGACTCCGATCGCACGCGCGGCAACTCTGCTCTCGACAGCCTACACGTCGACTACCTGGCGGTTGAAACCATCGGCTCACCCGGTGGCCCAGGCGATCCGCCTACAGCTCCCAGCAACCCTGAAGCGACAGCGACCTCAACCAGTCAGATCGCGCTTTCGTGGACCGACACTTCGGACAACGAGCTCGGGTTTGCGATTGAACGCTCCGAAGACAGTTCAAGCTTTTCCGAGATCGCTCGGACGGCAGCCAACACCACCTCGTACCAGGACACCAATTTGACGGCCGGAACGACCTACTACTACCGCTTCGTGAGCTACAACGCAGAGGGATCATCGGCACCGAGCTCGGTCGTCCAGGCAACCACGAATGAACCCAGTGGCGGCATCGAGCTCGCTGCAAGTGGCAGCAAAGAGAAGGGAAAGCACATCATCGCCTTGAGCTGGAGCGGCTCGAGCGCCAGTTCCTTCACGGTCTGGAGAGACGGCCAGACGCTGGCAACCGTCTCCGGCCAGTCCTACACCGACAACACCAACAACAGAGGCGGAAGAACCTACACCTACCGCGTCTGCGAGGCCCCGTCGGGCCTCTGCTCGGCCGAAGTACAGGTCAACTTCTAGCCCGCCCCTGGCCTCGGCGCTCAGGTCGCGCGCTCGATGCCGAACCGGCTCGCGCCGAGAAGATCACCAGTTGGTGGTTCATCATCTCGCGTCGATATGGAGACGCCTAGTACCCCGCACCATTGAAACGGATAGTGGCTGAGCGGATGATCGTGCTCGAGATCAAGGCGTCACGACGCAGGCATATTGGTGATCTGTCGAGGAGTGACAACACAGAGATCGAGCGCGAGGACCGCGCAGACGCTGTGCGTTTCAATGGTACGGGGTACTAGATACCTGCGTACGCTACGGAGTGACCGTAGGTGAACTCCGCGATTGGCTTCGACAGCCAGAGCCAGGCTGGCTCGTCATCGTCACGGACGCGAACGACGACGACCGTCGCATCGCAGCCCGGGTTCTCCCGATGCGCCGCCGTCACGATCAGCTGCGCAAGATGGCGCGGGGGTATCTCCCCGACGGTGTCAGACAGGGTCACCTTTTCGACAACATGCTCGGCCCCATCCGTACAGAGCAGGAACGTGTCGCCTGCACGAAGGTCGATTCCAAAGGTGTCGACCTCGAGACTCTCGAGCTCGCTCTCGGCGCCGCTCGCAGTGGGTCGAGCCAGGTCGAGTGAGGTGGTCAGCGCGTGGTCGTGCGTCAAGAGGTGGGTCTCGAAGTCCCGATGGAGGTAGACGCGACTATCACCGGCGTGACTCACCGCGCCCCGGTGTGCATGAACGAGGAGCATCGAAAGCGTCGTCGCCATGCCTTCAAACGCGGGTACCTCGCGCGACACATCGAGCACCGCATGGAGTGCATGGCGAACCGCCCGCTCAGCGAAACGGGACGATGAGAACGTGCGCGCGAGCGTCGTCCCCCAACGACTCTGCTCTCGCTCGACAAACTCCTCGAGCGCCGAAACCGCAGTTCCGGCGGCGATCTCTCCAGCCGGCCGCGCGCTCGCACCGTCGCAGACCACGTAGAGACCGAGGCCCTCCTCGGCGAGAAAAGCGTCTTCGTTGTGTGAGCCGTCGCCACGACCCCGCGAAGCACCGGATCCGACTGTCTTCATGGTGGTCACTCCCAAAGGAACGCCACCATGCTACCCGCACTCACCCTCAGTCGGAGCGACTTTCCCTGCCAGTCGACCCAACCCTCCAGGCTCAGACGGGCAGGATCCGGGCGCGACGACTCTCACTCTGAGCGAAGCGTTGAGCTCGGATCGACCCGCACAGCCCGCCTGGCGGGGACGTAGCCGGCAATGACGGTCGCCCCCAGCAAGAGCGCAACGACGACACTGAAGACCGCTGGGTCACGCGCGCTCACTCCTTGCAACATGCTGGCACCAAGTCTCGTCACCAGCAGCGCAAAGAGAACTCCCAGGCCGACGCCGCCGATCGCCAGAGCCAGGACCCTCGCCAGCACCATCTGCAGGAGATCACGCGGTGACGCACCGAGTGCAGTCCGTATTGCCATCTCACGCATCCGTCGCACGATCGAATCCGCCGTCAGTCCGTAGAGTCCAACGAGCGCAATCAGAGTTGCCAGCAGAGCGTAGACGGTGAATTGCTGACTGAAGAGTCGCCCGACCCACTCGACGCGGTCGACCGCCTCAGCCATCGAAAGGACGTCCCCGACGGGAACGCCAGGGAGTGCGCTGGCCAGCGCACCTCGCAGGCGCCCTGCCGCGGACGGAAGCGGAGTCTCAGTCGTCACCAGAACCGTCACCGTCGACACCTCGTTCGTCGCGAAGGGAACGTAGAGCTGAGTCTTCGCCTGATCTCCGAAGTCGACCATGCTCTGCCCGGGTCGAACATCAGGAACGACGCCAACCACCGACATCAAGGGCCTCTCCGCACCGGCTCCCTGCTGAAGTCTCCGGCCGACGACGTCGATAGAGCCCCAGAGCTCGCGCGCCAGCCCTTCGCTCACGATCGCCACCGGTGCACCCTCAACCTCTTCCACTCGACTGAACAGGCGGCCGCGCGCCGCTTCTAGCCCCAGGGCATCGAAGTACCCGCGGCTGACCACCAACAAGGCCCCCTCAACTTCCTCTCCGGGCACGGTGTTACGGCCCTCCGCCTCGACTTTGACGACGGCATTCGACATCGAGACCGGCAGTCGGCTGGTGATTCCCGGCGCCTCGAACTCGGCCTGGCCAGCCAGCGCGGCCATCAAGCGCTCAACGGTCGCACTCTTTTGCCCCTGCGCCTCGTAGTCCGAGCCAACCAGCGACAGCTCGGCAACCAACACACCGTCTACCTCGTAGCCCAACGGCTGGGCCTTCCCCACCAGAACGCTCTTGACCATCAAGAACGCCGCGATCAAGAGCGCGGTCGAGATCGCGAGTTCACCGACGATCAGAAGTCGGCGGAGCCCAACGGCCGAACGACTCGAGCCGCCGCGCGCGCCGCCCGAGCGAAGCACCGTTTGAACGTCGAACCGAGATGTGCGCGCCACCGGGGCCAGCGCGCAGACGAAGCCGGCGAAAACCGCCACCGCCAGAGTGTAGAGAGCGGCGGAATAGCTGAACCCCATCGAAAACAGGTAGGGCGGGTCAACGGGAACCAGTTCGAGTTGCCAGCGAACCGTCAGGCTGCCGATCCACGCACCGAGAAGGCCTCCCGGCACCGCCAGCAGCATCGCTTCGATGATGTTCTGCCGCACAAGACGACCCGGACTCGCGCCGAGGGCCGTGCGCAGCGCGTACTCGCGGGTCCGCGCGCTCGCCCTGGCGAGCATCAGGCCGGCGACATTGGCACAGATGACCAGCAACACGAAGATTCCCATCGCCAGGGACGCCGAGATCGCTAGCGTAATCACCGGCGGCACGAAGGCTTCTCGCAAGCTTTGAACGTGCACGCTCCAGCCCCGGTTGGTTTCGGGAAACTGGCCCGCGGTGCGTTCGGCAAGCGCCGAGAGCTCCGTCTGGGCGGTCTCAATGCTCGCGTGCGGAGCGAGACGCGCAATGACGTCCAGCCATCTCTGGTCGCGTGGGCCTTCGTCGAGCTCGAGTCCCAGCGGCGTCCAGACGTCGGACCATTCGGGAAAGGCAAAGCCCTCTTCCATCACGCCGACGATCTCGCGGACGCGCCCGTCGACACGGATCTCGCGGCCTACAACCTGTGGATCTCCTGCGTACCGCTGTTCCCAGATCTGATGCGAGATAAGCGCCACATCTCGAGCGGCGCCTGGCAGGTCGTCTTCTTGCGTGAAGGTTCGCCCGAGAATCGGCTGCTTGCCGAGCATTGGAAACAGGCTCGACGTGACCCGAGCCCCAAAAACCCGAACCACCTCGACATCGTTCCCGAGATTGAAGTTCGCACGGCTATAGGCACCCATCTCAGAAAAGGAGAGCGCCTCACGCGACCAGTCTCCCAACGCCCTTGGCGAGACCGCGCGCTCGAACCGATGGAAGGCCGGCTGGGACTCGCTGACCGCCACCAGACGCTCGGGATCGTCGAAGTCGAGGGGCCTGAGAACCCACGCCTCGAAGCCCGAGAACATGCCGGTGTTGGCGCCGATCCCCAGCCCGAGAACCAGAACCATGCTGAGCGTCCAGCCGGGACGACTCAGCAATTGCCTGACACCGTATTTGAGATCTCGAATCACGGCTGCGATCTCCTCCTCTGGAACAAGTTCGTCGAAGTCCGTCGCATTGGTCTCAATACGAGGGCGGCGCGACGCATGTTCCAGCGTCGGCGCGAGCAACGTGCTGAAACCCTGATGACATTCGGGTCACGACCTCTCTTAGCCCTCCATCGGGAGCGGCGATCCGATCATCGGCCTTCGTCAACATCGATCTCAACGACCGCGATGATCTCTCTCTCGCAGGTGAGGGTGCGGCGAACGCGACAGCTACCAGACGTGCTGGTCGAGGACAATGTTACGAGTGCCATGGCGGCCGACTTCACGCCTCCGGCCGGGCCCGAACACTGCTCGATCAACGTCTTCGCCACCCCCACAGTCAGGGGGACTTCCCGCGCCGCACCAAGGGCGCGGCGCAGGCTCTTCGCTCTGGGGCCTACTGCCCGGGCTGATATGTGCGGGTGGCGCGTGAATCGACATCGTCGCGGTAGTAGGCAACGTCTTTGAACTGGCGCTCGACGTAGCGCTCGGCCTGATCGTCGAAGTGCAGCGACAGAGGGTCGCCGCTTTGACCACCCGCCAAGAGACTCCTGGCGCGCACCTTGTCGCCGAACTCGACCACCGCGACGAAGCTGTTGCCGCTCGTGCCGTAGATACGTCTCGTGTTCTCTCCTGCTCGTGCACCAAAGGAGGCCAGGGCGCCCCACCGTCCTGACGCCATACCGACCGGCAAGCTGGGGCGCTGGTCGTCGAATTGCTGCTCAATCGCTCCATCGAGACGCTGGTAACGGTTGATCTCGCCCCACGGAGTGTCCCAACGACCGAAGTCGTCTTCGATGGTCTGGACGGCGCGGTGCAACATCTCGACGCGCTCCTCTCTCGGCGAGGCGTTCGACAGATAGGAAATGCGCTCGAGGCCCGAGAGTCCTTCGGGAACTTCGCCCTCGCGCTGGTAGATCGTGGCGTAGTAGTGCGCCAACGACATGGCAACGGACTCGACCGAGACGGTGAAGTCCCACCTGCGCAGCACGTCGATCGCCGGCGCCAGATCAACATCAGCTGACAACCTGCCGCCTGCCTGGAGCTCGTCCCAGGCGCTGAGCAACCCTGGAATCAACACCTCGAACGCCGGCAGCGCCGGGTCGTAGGCAAGCTCGATCAAACCGTCGAGCGTCAGCTCGGTCGCCTCCTCGAGGAGCCGCACCGCATGGAGACCACGAAAGTTCTCCGGATCGGGCGCCATGTAGACCGGATAGGCCTCGCGCGCCGGACTGTTCTCTGCGGCCGCTGTGAACGGCGTCGAGTTGGCGTTCTGGATCCAGCCGTTGACCGGGTTCAGAAGCTGCACCGTCTCATCGAGCGCATGGAGACCCTGCCAATCGGTCGCCGGATTGCTGCCATCCACGGGCCTGCCATAGTCGAAGCGCGGATCCCTGCGCGGCACGAAGTTGCCGTGGTAGTACGCGATGTTGCCGTCGCGGTCGGCGTAGACAGTGTTGTTCGACGAGTTGGTGCGAATGTTCATCATCCGGTGGAACTCGTCGTGTCCACGTGTCTTCGTGCGCGTGTAGGACTGCTCGAGCGCCCGCGCTGGCTCCCAGTTGATCTTCGTCGCCGTCCACCGCCCGTCGACCTCATGGGTGATCGGCCCGTGGTGCGACGCGTAGGTCTCGAAAGTTCGCTCCTCGAGCCTTTCACCGCCGGCGTCAGAAACGCGATAGCGCAGGGTGACCGGCCTGGTCTCGAGCGGACGGAGCTCATCGCCGTAGCGGTAGAAGAGCCTGTCGCCGTCTTTCTCGATGTCGAGCATGAACTCGTCGATGAAGTCGACGTAGGTAGAGGTGTGCATCCAGCCATTCGCTTCGTTGAAGCCCTGATAGACGAAAAACTGCCCCCAGGTCACCGCACCGTAGGCGTTGAGTCCTTCCTCGCTCACCACATGCACTTCGCCACGAAAGAAGAACGAGGTGTGCGGGTTGATGAGCAGCATGGCGTCGCCTGAAGCGGTCAACGCCCCGCTGATCGCGAAGCCGTTCGAACCGCGAGGCTCGCGGTCGGCACCGAGACCTGGGTGCACCAGGCTGAGAGGCCCATGCAGCTCCCGGCCCATCAGAGCGCTGTGCACGTCAGCTGGCTCTGTGCTCTCCGTCTCCTGGTGCTGCCGGGAATAGAAGGCCTCGATTCCACGCAGCGGGATCTGTTCGATGTCGCCGCCAATCGAACCCTCGAAGAAGTAGAAGGGCATCCAGGGCTCGAACTGCGTCAACAGGCGGGGCGTGACCTCCGGGTGGGTGTGCAGGTAGTAGTTGAGACCATCGGCAAAGGCGACGCAGAGTTCCTGTAGCCACGCGGGAGCCGCCTCGTACTCCGCCTCGGCTTCGGCCTGGGTCATGTAGAGGCGGGCCCGCAGGTCGCTGTAGAGCGCCTCTTCGCCCTCGATCTCAGCCAGGCGACCGATCGCCCAGATGTAGTTGCGCTCGATGCGCGGGAAGTCGTCCTCGCTCTGGGCGTACAGCATTCCAAACACCGCATCGGCGTCGCTCCTGCCGTAGATGTGAGGAACACCGAAGTCGTCACGAAGGATGGTGACGCGTTCGGCACGCTCGACCTGCCGAGCGAGCTCCGGATCGACCTCGCGTGGCGCACAGCCCGCGAGCGCAAGCGCAAAGACCATGAAACCCAAGGCCACCAACCCGACTCTGGTCGCCACCGGCACCATCTCTCGTCGCGTCACCTTGCTTTCCGACGAGCCTCCTGGCATCGGGCTCGGGCCCGGCCGGCGCTTCTGTTGCAGCATTCAGCCAGCATAGCGGTTCGAACCAGCATGCCGAGAGCCGCCCCGTGGCCGCAGATCCACTCCCTCTCACCTACCCCACACCAGAAGTCCAACATGGCGCATCCCATATCATCGAAACGCGACCGACGATCCTCCGCTCACTCCCGCCCAGGGCTCAACTCGGCACATGCCAAGCCACTCGATCTCATCTCAAGACCGCGACTTCCGGCAACGGTTCGAGGCCGGCGAGATCGCGCCAGAGCACTTTGATCACCGGGCACACGTTCGCCTCGCCTACGTCTATGTCACCGAGCTGGGCACTGACGGCGCACACCTCGCCATGCGGAACTCGCTTCTCGCATTCCTCGAGCGCAACGGGGTTGAGACTTCGAAGTACCACGAAACAATCACTCGCGCCTGGATCCTGGCCATTCGCCACTTCATGGAACGGACGCCAGGAGCAACCTCGGCGGACGACCTGATCGAGCGCAATCCAGAGCTACTCGATTCGAAGATCATGCTGAGCCACTACTCCGTTGAGGCTTTGTTTGGAGAAGAGGCCCGAGCACAGTTTCGTGAGCCCGACAAGGATCCGATCCCGCGCTACAACGAGTAGTCAACCGGAGTTACCTTCCCGACGACTTCCTCGACCGGGCGACGGACCAGACGGACCACGCCTTGCAAGGCACCCTCAGTGGCCTCGGGCGTAGACTGAGTGCATGAGACCCGCACCAAAAAGAGTCCCCAAGCAGCTCGCCCCAGAACTCGCCATGATCGCCCTGCTGGCTATGGCCTCGCACAGTGTCGCCGGCCAGAACCAGCCACCCGCCAACCCAACCGACGGCCCCGCGGTGAGCTGGCCGACGAGGGGATCGCTGGTCATCGTGGGTGGAGCGATGCAGGATCCAGCAATCTTCAGCCGCTTTCTCGAACTCGCCGGCGGAAACCAGGCACCGATCGTGGTCATTCCGACGGCCGGCGGGCTACCGAACTACGATGACACCTGGCGTGGCATGGCCGAGGTGCGGAACGCTGGCGCAACCAACGCCCACCTGCTCCATACCCGGGACCGCGCGGTTGCCAACAGCGAAGACTTCGCCGCCGCCCTTCGCAAAGCAAGGGGAGTGTGGTTTACAGGTGGTCGCCAGTGGCGCCTCGCCGACGCCTATCTCGACACCCTGGTCGAGAAGGAGCTCTGGGCGCTGCTCGAGCGCGGTGGAGTGATCGGAGGCTCCTCAGCGGGCGCAACGATTCAGGGTTCGTACTTGGCCCGCGGTGACTCAAAGACCAACACCATCATGATGGGTGATCACGAGGAAGGGTTCGGCTTCCTCGGCAACGTCGCCATCGACCAGCATCTGCTGCGCCGCAACCGCCAGTTCGACCTGCTCGAGATCGTTCGCTCCAAACCAGACCTGCTCGGAATCGGCATTGATGAGGACACCGCCATTGTCGTCGAGCGGGGGCGCTTCGACGTCATCGGCCGGGGCTACGTGGCGATCTATGACGCGACCCGCAAAGTCGCGCTCAGCCCAGAAGCCGCCGGAGACTTCTACTTTCTGGCACCGGGAGACCGTTACGACCTGCGGACACACCGAACCAGCCGGCCGACTACAGATTGGGAGCCTCTAGAGCGCGTGAATCCACAGTGAGCGAACAGCCGCTAGCCCGCTATGCGAAGATTCTGGAAGCCTCATGCGTAGTCAGGAGGCCGAAACCACCGCTCAGCAATCGCCACCAGGAGCATCACGATGAGCATCAAAGAACGCGTCCTACGTTTCGTACGCTGCGTCTACCGACACGACCGGCGCGCCTGGGAGAGGCTTTTCCCTCCTCGCCGGGGATCGTGTCGCCATTGACCTACTCTAGGCGCCGTGAGTCCTCAGTGTGACCCGGCACGCTCCCACAGTTGGTCGAAGTGCTCCGACCTACCGGTCATCTCATAGCGAATGAGCGCCAGCGGCACGATGCCGTAGCTGAGCACTCGGTCGTGGAACTCGCCAAGCTCGAAGGCAGAACCGAGCGCCAACGACTGCTCGGAGAGCAGCTGCTCGAGCTGAATCTTGCCGAGAATGTAGCCACTTCCAGAACCCGGCCTGCGCAGGTAGCCCTCCAGGTCGTAGCGGCCGAGGTCCTCCTCCATGAACGGCACATTGTCGATCATGAAAGCGTTGGCCTCATCGAGCGAGAAGCGGCCGGCATGCATCATCACTTCGGCGTAGATGCGACTGGCGCGCTTCATCAGCGCAATGTAGAAGAGCTCGTCGGCGCGCGGGACCTCACGCGTCAGTCCGGCAAGCAGAAACATTTCTTCGAGATAGGTCGCCCAACCCTCGGCGCGCGTGCTGTCCGATGATCTCTTGCGAATGGGGTTCGCGCCACTACGGGCGAGCAGTCCGTCGAAGCGATGACCGGGGATCGAGGCGTGGATGTGGTTGTTGAAGGTGTTGCGAAACTGAAGCTCTTCCCAGAAGTGACGATCTACCAATGCCCTTGGGCTCCAGTAGGTGTCGGTGTCGAAGGCCTCCGGTATCTCGTCGGGAAAGGTCAAGATGCGTTGCCTACGAACCAGCGCTCTGATCTGCCGTTCGGCCTCGCGGGTTCGAGCCTCGTGCTGCTCGCGACTCGTCGTCAGTTCGAGTTCCGGTAGCGAGCCGTTCCTGTTGCGGACAATCTCCCAGGCGGCTCGGTAGCGATGGAACTCGCGCTCGCCGAGGAGCCGGGCTTCGTCGACTGAATAGGGCAGCAAACGAACCTCACGGAGGTACCGCGCCAACTCATCCGTTCCGATTCCCGCCGAGCTCTCGAGCATTGGCAAATGCTCGGTCAACCAGTCTCTGTAGCCTGCTACTGCTTCAGCAGCTCGGCGGCAGGCTGCCTCATCGGGCGAGCCAGCTCGCTCCAGGCGCACGCAGAGATCGGCGAACCAACCCACGGTGCCTTCTGGCGGGTCGTCGCGATAGGGCTCACCCTGGCCAACCCCATCGAAAGACTCGAGATGGAAGATCGCCTGGCCGGCGAGCTCCCCGACCGCCTCGTCCAGCGAAGCCTCGGCCTGCGCAACGATTCTGGGAACGGCTTCGAGGTGGCGACGAAACGATGCGACTTCGCTCTCCTCGACCGGTACCTCAGAAAACGGCAGGCGACGGAAGAAGTCGAGATGGTAGATCGGGTCGCGCGACCACGGGCGCGTGACGCGGTGTTCGAAGTCGAGGGCGTTGAGGCGCGACCAGACGATCAGATAGTCGACCCGTTCGGCCGGTCGTTCTGTACTGATTCGGGCGTGGAGGCGGAGAAGTCCTCCACGCAGTTCGCTGAGAGCCGCGGCGCGCGCATCAATCGCTTGCCGACTGAGATCGGGAACGAAGTCTCGGACGTCCGGGCGTTCTAACGCCGCAAGCTGCTCGTCGAGGATCCGCAGCTCCTGCCAGGCAGCCGAAGGTCCGGTGACTTGCGCTCTGAGCAACGCCGGCGCCAGAACAAGCGCAGCAACGACGACCGGTGTGTACCTGTTGTTCAAGGTGCTTCCTCCCGTTCGCCGGGACGCAGATGACGATCGAAGAAGTCGACCAGTTTCCTGAAGGCGAATCGTGTCTGCGCGTTCGGTTCGAGGTCCCAGCCGTGGTAGGCGTCAGGCATTGCGACGAGCTCGACGTCCTTCTCGAGTTGGATCAGATGGTGTACCAGGCGCACCGAGTCTTTGAAGAGAACCACCCGGTCGCGCATCCCGTGCAGGACCATCAGTGGGTCCTCGAGACCTGCGGCATGTAAGTAGGGCGACGACGCCGCATACGCCTCCTTCTCGTCGGCCGGATCCATCATCACCGCCATCTGACCGGTAAGCGCATGCCACACATTGGTCGCCGGCGCACCCGCAAAGCCGGCCGCGTAGAGCTCGGGGTGCCGAAAGAGCGACATGCAGGTCATCAGCCCGCCGTAGCTCGAACCCCAGATGCCGACCCGCTCCATGTCGACGAAACCGAGGGTGGCGAGAAAATCGACGGCACTCGCCAGGTCTTCGACATCGGGCCCGCCATAGGCCAGGCGAATGCCCTCACGAAACACACGACCGCGCCCCCAGCTGCCACGCATGTCGACGTTTAGGAGCACGTAGCCTTCCTGCGTGAGGTATTGGTCGAGCCCCCATGTCGGATGCGCCGTGCGACCACCCCACTGGTTGCGAACCGCATCGGTATAGACCGAGCCCAGGATCGCCGGGTATTTGCGTCCTGGGTCATAGTCAGGCGGCAGAGTGAGTCGCCCGTTCAAGGTCGCGCCGTCGACCCGACTTTCGAACGTCACGTAGCGCGGCGTCTGCCAACGGTAGTTCTCGAACTCTCTAATCGGTGAGCGCGTAACCCGCCGTTCCTCGAGGTGCTGGTCTGGGTCGAGCGTCGTCAGGAACAGATCGGGCGGCACGCTGTCGCTCGAGAAGTGCACCGCGGCGAAACGACCGTCGGGACTCGCCCAGGGTTGATGGGTACCCTGACGCTCGCTTCGTGGGAGCAGCTCTGGCTGCGAACTCTCAGCCGAGAGCCAGAACAGCCGCCGCTCCTCGGCCGCGTCGCGGTTCGCTACCACCAGAGCGCCGCCCGGGCGCGGCTGGACTTCGGCGACCGCGAAGTCACCCTGCGTGATCTGACGCACCGTACCTTCGAAGTCGGCAAAGAACAGGTGATAGTCGGAGACAGCTCTTTCGAGGCCCTCGCCGGGACCGAGAAAGTCAGAGATCACGTACAAGCCCGAGCCGTCATCAGCCCACTCGATGCGCCAGAAGTAGGGCGACACTGCATTCGGGTTCTCCTCTTCCAGCCACACCTCAGTCAACCCGCTTGCGGCCTCGACACGCAGGATGCGCCGGTGCTTGACGTAGAGGTCGCTGGTGTCCACGGCGAAATAGCGGCCACCGGGCGACCAGCGGTGGCTGTGCAGGTAACCCACCTCGCCTTCCTGGCCGAGATCGATGAAGGTGAGCGGACCAGGCGGGGCCATGGGCTCGCTCACGGAGCCAACCTCGACGACGCCCAGTCGCGATCGGCCGGCCTCCTCGCCCGGGTAGGCCCGTCGAACACGATCCGCCGAGGTCTCGACCGTCAGATAGTCGGGAATGTCGCGCACCGCGACCCCGGTCTGATCGAGCTCGACAACCGAGAGGCGACGACTGTCTGGCGACCAGCGAAAGTCGACCACGCTTTTCGCCTCGTCGGCCTGCTCAGGCGGCGCCACGCGGTGCACCTCTCCTAACGAGACCGTCCCTGAAGAGGCTGGCCCGCCCGAAGGATGCGGGTCGACCGCAAGCGACGCAACGTAGAGCGCACCAGCGCGCATGAAGGCAAGCCATTGCCCATCGGGCGAAGCCGCAGCGGAGCGTTCAGGCTCTGTTGTCTCGGTGAGCTGCCGGGGCGCCGAGCCGGGCTCAACGGTGTAGAGGTCGCCGCGGAAACCGAACACCACGACCGGTCCCTCGGCCGGCTCAGGCCCGCGACGACCCGTGAGAAAGGTCACCGCGCTCACCCCCCGATCGAGCCGCCTCCGCTCTTCGAGGACGATGCGCTCGACCGCAGGATCATCGAAGAAACTGGGCTCGGGTGCCGTCGCCTCGCGGCCTGGCATGCGAGTCAAACGCTGCGGCACGAGCTCGGGGTCTTCGGTGTCGATGAGATAGACGTCACGGAAGGCCTCGCCGACCTCATTCCACAGAAAGGCGAAGTAGCGACTCGACGGCGACCACACCACGCCGCCTGGCGCAGTCCCGATCAAATTCGGCTGACGGTAGAGGCGCTCGAGTGAATGTTCCGACTGCGCCGAAGGTGCTTGCGCGGCCAACCCCGCGTTGAGCGGAGCGAGCACCGCGGTGAAGATGACCACGACGGCCAGCCAACGCAGCACGGTGGGACCATCGCGGCGAGAGTTCTGGTTCAGCATGCCCGCCAGAGTAGCGGCTCACCCGCCATCGGAGCGCTCATCCTGCACCCTGAGCCTGTACACGACCGCCGTGTGACCGATCGCGGACCGGCCGCCCAGTCGCGAAATCGGGCTTAATGTAGAATTTGATGGTTCTCGCCATCGAGAGCCCCGCCGACCTACATACCTTCCTCCTCGAGAGACCTATAGCCCGGTGGTCTCCCCGCCTGCACCCCGCCTCTCCCCCTTCGATGACCGAACCTCTCCTCGCAAGTCCAGACCCGCCCCTTCCTGCCGGTGCCGCCGTTTCCACGGTGATGCCCGGGGTTCTCCTGGTCGGAGACTTTCTCTCCGCCTCGGTAGGCGGACGCGCGGTCTGCGAAGACCTCGCCGAACGCCTGCCGTCGGTCGGCTTTCAGGTCACGACAACGTCTCGGCACCCAGCCCGCGTCGCACGACTCGGCGACATGCTCTGGACGACGTGGAGCCGACGAGCCGAGTACCAGGTCGCCCAGGTGGATGTGTTCTCGGGCCTGGCCTTCGTCTGGGCGGAAGCGGCGACCGCACTGCTGAAGCGCCTCGGCAAGCCCTACGCCCTCACTCTACGAGGCGGCGAACTGCCCGAGTTCGCGCACGCACACCCCGACCGCATGGAGCGGCTGCTCAACGGAGCCGGCGCCATCACCACACCGTCTCCCTTCCTGCTGCGCGCGATGCATCGCTACCGCGAAGACCTCGTCCTGCTACCGAATCCGGTCGACCTCTCGCGTTACGCCTATCGCCCTCGCCTGGCGCCCGAACCGCGACTCATCTGGCTACGCGCCTTCCATGAGGTCTACAACCCGCAGCTGGCGGTGCACGTTCTCGCAAACCTCCTGGCGGACTTTCCCGAGGCTTCTCTCGTCATGGTGGGTCCCGACAAGAACGACGGGTCGCTCGCAGAAACCCTCCATACCATCCAGGAACTCGGACTCGCTGATCGAGTCGAAATCGTAGGAGGTGTGCCGAAACTCGAGGTACCAGGCCAGCTCCAGCGCGGCGACATCTTCCTCAACACCTCCAGCGTCGACAACGCTCCGGTCACCCTGCTCGAGCCAATGGCCTGTGGCATACCGGTTGTCAGTACCAACGCCGGCGGGATTCCCGACCTGGTCGAAGACGGTAGAGAAGCGCTCCTCGTCCCTCCCAATGATCCTCAGGCGATGACGGGCGCGGTTCGCACTGTGCTCGAACAGCCCGAGAGAATCCCGGCACTTCTCGAGGCAGCCCTCGAACGGGTGATGCAGCACGACTGGTCACGGGTCTTGCCGCAATGGCAGGCCCTTCTTTCGTCGCTCGCCAAAACGGCACCGACCGACGACCCAACCCGCGGCGGCCGGCAGTGACCGTCATGTCGCCTCGTCCGCGGCTCGCAAGCTAGATGTGTGGGATCGCAGGTCTCTTCGAGCTCGACGGTTCGTTCAACGAGCGAAGTGGCGCCGTCGCCTCCCGCATGGCCGACCAACTGGAGCACCGTGGCCCGAACGACGCGGGACTGCTCCATCAAGGCCCCCTGGCCTTCGGGTTTCGCCGCCTGAGTGTCATCGACCTCGAAACCGGTCACCAGCCGATGTCGAACCCCGACGGTTCGGTATGGGTGATGCTCAACGGAGAGGTCTACAACTACGTCGAGTTACGCACCGCCCTCGAGTCTCGCGGCCATACCTTCCGCACCAACTCCGACACCGAGACCGTCATCTGCGCCTACGCCGAACACGGCCTCGACTTCGTCGACCATCTGCGTGGCATGTTCGCAATTGCCCTCTGGGACCAAAACCGGAAGCGCCTCGTCCTCGTACGAGATCGCCTCGGCCAGAAGCCACTGTTCTACGCCCAGGCAGGGGGGCAACTTGCATTCGCTTCCGAACAGAAGGCTCTGCTCCCGTGGCCACATCTCGATCGCTCTCTCGATCCGGAAGCCCTGCACGACTACCTGACGTTTCTCTATGTCCCCTCGCCCTCCAGCATCTTCTCTTCGGTGAGGAAGCTACCGGCGGCACACATGCTGATCGCCAGCGCGGGCCAAGCGCTGAAGTTGCGGCGATACTGGAACGTCGTCCCGAGGCCCGAAGCGGATCGAACAGAGGCGGACTGGCAGCGCGACCTTCACGACACCCTGAGTGAAGCAGTTCGCCTCAGATTGCGCAGCGACGTCCCGCTCGGCGCCTTCTTGAGTGGCGGCATCGACTCGACGGTCATCACCAGTTTGATGTGCGAGCATGCCGGCGGATCATCTGAAGTCGAAACCTTTTCGATCGGCTTTGCCGATTCGCGTTTCGACGAGTCGGGCCTGGCGAAACGGACCGCAAGCGCCTTCGGCACCCGTCATACGACCGAGGTGATCGACGACACGAGCCTCACACCGCGTGAGCTCGAGGTCCTGACCTGGCACATGGACGAGCCTTTTGGTGATTCGTCGTTCATCCCGACCTACTGGGTCTCGCGGTCGGCTAGAAAACACGTCACGGTGGCACTTTCTGGTGATGGTGGCGACGAGCTCTTCGCCGGCTACCATCGCTACCGCCGCTTCCAACAGCTCGAAGGCCTGGCCCGACTCCCTCGTTCTGTGAATCGGGCCGGCGAACTCCTGAGCGGCTCTGCCATGCGTTGCGCCATGCCCCTGGCGCCGGCCCTCGGAGAGCGTCTCCGCCAGATCGAAAAAGCGTTCGCGATCGGTCAGCTCGAGCCCGCCGAACAAATGCTGGCGCTCGTTACCTACTTCGATGAGTCGTCGAAAGCGAAGCTGTACTCGAGGGATTGGCAAGCGCAACCAACCGGTTATCGAAGCATCGAACGGGTGGTGTCACAGCTCGCAGCGCTCCCACCGGGTGGTTCTTCGCTGGCGCGCTTCATGGCCCGTGATGTGACCTCGAACATGATCGACGACGCGCTGGTCAAGGTCGACCGCGCCTCGATGGCTTGCTCACTCGAAGTGCGCAACCCGTTCCTCGATCACAAAGTCGTCGAACTGGCCCTTCGCATTCCACTGCAGTACAAGATCCGCCAGGGGACCCAGAAGTGGATCCTCCGGCGGACCTTTGCCGGTGAGATTCCCGAGCACATCAAAGGCGCCAGGAAGCGTGGCTTTGAAGTTCCCTTCGCCGTATGGTTCCAGCGGGCTCCGTGGCGTGACTTCGTCATCGACACACTCTCGCCCGCGTCGATCCACCGCGCTGGCATTTTCGACTCCGAGGAGGTCCTCAAACTCCGCGACGCTCTTCTCCGTGACCCCGAAGCCAGGGGTGTTGCCCTGAGCGCCTATCAGTTGCGACACCGTGTTTGGATGTTGCTCGTCTTTCAGATCTGGTGGCAACAATTCGTCGACAGACCGGCTCGACCCGCCACCAGGCCCCATACCTCGGACCGCCATGCGGAGGTGCCATGCGCCTTGCCATCGTGAGCTCGGAGTTTCCGCCCGGCCCGGGAGGAATCGGCACTCACGCCTACCAACTTGCCAGCAACCTGGCCGCCGACGGCTGGCAGGTCGGCGTGTGCACCCCTCAGCACTACGCCGAGGAGCACGACATCACGGCCTGGAACGAACTCCAACCGTTTTCGGTCCACCGACTGGCCAGCCGGCTCCCCGGTCCCTTGAGGCTCCCCGCCGGTGCGCGCCAGATCCGGCGGGCCGTCCGATCGCTGCGACCAGAGGTCATGCTGGCGAGCGGCGACCGTGCCATCTACGCCGCTGCACTGCTGGCGAAGACCGAGAAGCTGCCCTGGCTCGCGGTCGAGCACGGTCGCGTGCCGCCCGCCGCTGAGCAATGGATCAAGCGCTGGGCGTTCGAAAGCGCCAATGCGATCGTTGGGGTGAGTTCGTACAGCCTTTCCCGGCTGCTCGAAGGCCTCGGGATCGAGTCGCCGCGAACCGAAGTCATTCACAACGGCGCCGACCCATCGGCCTTTCGAGTGCTGCCCGAAGAGGAAGGCAACCACTTCCGCTCTGACTTTGGGCTCGAAGGAAAGAAACTCCTGGTAACAGTCGGCAATGTCACCTCGAGAAAGGGCCAGGACGTGGTGATTCGTGCCATGCCCAGGGTGATCGAAAAAGTGCCCGATGCTCACTACCTGATCGTTGGCCTACCGACTCTCGAGGCTCAGTTCAAACGACTCGCCGGTGAGCTCGGGGTGTCCGCACACGTGCACTTCCTTGGCCGGCTGGACGATTCGAATCTTCTGCGCTGTCTCAATGCCAGTGATCTCTTCGTCATGACCAGCCGCCACACCGCCCTGGAGTTCGAGGGTTTCGGAATCGCGGTCATCGAGGCCGCGCTATGTGGCAAGTGCGCCGTGGTCAGCGACGACTCAGGCCTCGTCGAGGCCATCGTCGATGGCGAGACCGGCCTCGCGGTTCCCATGGAAGACCCCGACGCGACAGCGCATGCCATCGTCTCGTTGCTCGGGAACGACAACCTGCGCGCCAGGATGGCGACCGCTGCCCATCGTCGTGCCGCTACCGAGCAGACCTGGGCCCAGAAGGTCAGAGACTACGGAAACCTGCTCGAGCAACTGGCCGAGGGCCAGACATCTCGCATGGCGGGGCGAAGCAGCGCGTAGGCGACGGGCGGAAACGGAGGCTCGCGATAGAGTCTCTCGATGCACCAGAGAATCAGCTCGATCATCGTCCCGTGTGTACCGCTTCTCTTCCTCTTTCTCGCCAGCACCGGTCTCTCCGCCGAAGCCCCCGCGTTCACGGATGCCCAGGCAACCACCGGCCAGGTCGCCTACCTAGAGCACTGCGCTTCCTGCCATGGTCGGTCTCTTGGCGGCACTCACCTATCACCCAGCCTGGTGGGTGGTCACTTCGATCAGATGTGGCGTGGTAAGTCTCTCGATCTGCTCTCGTTTCATGTGCGCCGCATGCCACCCGAGAACGCGCCCGACTACATAGCGCTCGACGCAGAAACGCACACCCAAATCGTCGCGTACGTGTTGAAGGCGAACGGTTTCGAACCTGGCGAGAAGGCAATGCCCAGCGATATGGCAGCGCTTGCCAAGGTGACCTTGCCGCGCCTGCCAGGGGTTGACTACGACCCGGACGCGCCGGTCAAACCTTCGCGACGCCAGACCGCGACCCTCGCCAAACTTCCCGCGGTGACCAGCGAGATGCTGCGCTCTCCGGCACCCGGCGACTGGTTGTACTGGGGGCGTACTGCAGACGGCCAGAACTCGAGCCCACTCGACCACATCAACCGCGAAAACGTCGCCCAGCTGCAACCGGCCTGGCGCGCTCCCCTACGCAGCGGCACCAGCATGCCGATGCCGCTGGTTCATGGCGGCGTGATGTTTCTCCACACCTTCCCTGACACTGTGCTCGCTCTCGACGCCACCAACGGCCAGGTCTTGTGGCGCTACCAACACAAGGTCAAGGGAGTGTCGAGTCAGAAGATGGGGATCGCTCTCTATGGCAACAAGGTGCTGGTGCCGACTTCCGATCTTCACCTGGTAGCCCTCGACGCTCGAACCGGCGCCCTGATCTGGGACCACGACATCCAGACCGAGTCTCCCAAGGGCGGCCTGGGGGGCTATCAACTGCGCAGCGCTCCGCTGGTTGCTGGAGGCAACGTGCTACAGGGCGTGTCGGCGAGCTTCGTCAAACGCGGCGGCTTCATCGTTGCGGTCGACATCGAGAGCGGCGAGGAGTCGTGGCGCTGGAACAGCATTCCACGACCCGGTGAACCGGGTGACGAGACCTGGAACGACGTGCCGATTGACCAACGCAGCGGTGGCTCGGTGTGGCATCAGGGGACCTGGGATCCCGAGCTCAATCTGGTCTACTACGGCGTCGCACCGACCTACGACACCGGCCCGCTTCTCGAGGCCGTCGACAAAGAAGGCGTCACCAACGGCGCTCTGTACACCAACTGCACGGTCGCTCTCAATCCCGAAACCGGCAAGCTGGTCTGGCACTACCAGCACCTCGCCAACGACCAGTGGGACCTCGACTGGGCCTTTGAGCGCCAGATCGCCACTGTGACCATGGACGGCAAGGAGCGTAAGGTCGTCATGAACGCCGGCAAGATCGCAATTCTCGAAGCGCTCGACGCGGCAACCGGTGAGTATCTGTTCTCGCTCGACCCGGGTATCCAGAACATCGTCTCGGCGATCGATCCGGAAACCGGAGAGAAGACGATCGATCCCAAGCGCATTCCAGACCTCGAAACCTCGGCGCTGATCTGCCCGAGTCCCATCGGCGCGCGCTCCTGGCCGACCACCTCGTTTGACCCTAAGACCCAGCTCGCCTACCTGCCGATCACCGAGTCGTGCGTTACATTCGATCCGCCGAACGCATCGGCCGGTGGCTTCCGACTCCTGACCTCGGGAGTGACCATCGGCCCGGGCGTTCACCCCGACTCCGCCGACGGTAAAGTCGGCCGCCTGCAGGCGATGGATATTGGCTACCGCGAGCTCGCCTGGACTCACGATCAGGTGGCGCCGCTCTCGACCAGTCTGCTGGCAACTGCCGGTGGGCTTCTTTTCTCAGGCGACCTCGAGCCGTCGATCAAGGCCTTTGACGCCAAAACCGGCGAGCAACTCTGGCGTGGCCAACTCGACGCCCCGCCGAGCTCGAGCATCATCAGCTACACCGTGGGCGACAAGCAGTACGTCGCAGTCGTCGTGGGAGTCAGCAACTTTCACATCGGTGGGCTCGCACAGGCCTACGAGGAGATCAAGAAGACAACCGAGGTGCCTGAGGCGCCACCAAATGGTGGTGCCGCGATCTGGGTCTTCTCGCTCTAGCTGGAGAGCTCCACGTCCGCACGAGCCCTCACGGCTTCGCGCCTTCCTCAGACGGTCTTTCAAACGCCGGTTTTCGCTCTCCCCGGTGACAGGTCCAGCAGGTCGGCGTTTCTTCGCCCTCGAACAGGGAACTGCCGACGGAATCGACCATCTGCAACATCGCTCGGGCCTTCTGCTTGCGCGCCTTCTGGTCACTGGCAGGGTCACTGCCGACGTGACAGTCGCTGCAGAAGGCATCGATGGAAGTGGCGATGAACTCCATGGTGGGCTCGATCGAGCCGGCCGACCAGTCGCCGAGAACCTGGAGATTCGAATAGACCCGAGAGGCAACCTTTCTGACCATGCGATGCGGGGCCGCGAAGGGATTCGCCGCGCGCCCAGCGGATGAAGCGTTCTCTCCAGGTGGTGCACGCTCCGGCACCGGTGCCCCGCGGTGGCACGTCCAGCAGCGCACCGGCGCGCCCTGACCGGGGAAGTGGTCCTGGTTGATTCGCATCACCACGTTCCACATCTCTGGAATCCGAGCGCGACGCTCCAGCTTCACAGTCGGCAGGTCGACGCTCGCAAGCGCCGCTTCGTCGTGGCAGTGTCCGCAGGGAACTCCCAGGTCTGTGCTGATCTCGAGCATCAAGCGATCGAGCATCGCGGCCGACACCCCATCACCGGTGAAGATCTCGATGTTCTCGTAGTACTCACGCGCCGGCACGTTCTTCTCGTCCTGGCGGCCGTAGACCGCGCCGGCAACCAGCACACAGCTGGCGGCACCTAGACAAAGGACCCGGAATCTTCTCATCCTGCCGCTTCTTCTGCCCCAACAGCACCTAGGGAGGGTGCCGCTTCCATGTCGCGCTGGAGATGTAGCCCCGCCAGCAGAAAGTGAATGGCTGACCACACATTGAAGAGCACCACAACCACCAAGGCCCAGCGCAGGCTGTCAACGCCCATTCGTGGCCCCAGAAGGTCACTCAACAGGCCGGTGAACCAGGGTCCAAGCCCCATGCCGATCAAGTTCATGATCAGAAACAGCAGACTGGAAGCAACCGCGCGCATGCGTGAGTTCACCAGACCATGCGTGGCTGCGATGGATGGGCCAAGAAACGTTCCGCCTAGAATGCGAGGCAAAAAGAGAAGCAGCATCGCCGCCTGAGCATTGGCAACCAGGTAGACCGGGATCTGGAGCGGCACGCTCAAGAGAATCGCAATCCCCGGAACCCACAACATCCAACGCGGGTCACGGGCGCCGAAGCGGTCGGCCAGCCAACCTCCCGAGAGGTTGCCCAGAATCCCAGCCACCGCCACGATCGGACCCAGCCAGCTACCCACCACACCGGCCGACAGGCCATGCACCCGAATGAAAAACGACGGTGCCCAGTTGCCCGCGCCGAAGGCAACGAAGGCGTGCAGTGCGACGCCCGCTGCAAGATGGCGAAACGAAGGCCGGCTCCACAACAGCGAGATTACGTCCTTGAGACTGGGTTGCTCGACATCGCTGCCAGAGGGCGCAGCGGGGCGAGGCGCCTCCGGAACCGTGAACCGAAACCAGAGAGCAAGCAGAACCCCCGGCGCAGCCAGCAGGAAGAAGGCCCGGCGCCACCCTACGATGTCGTTGAGCCAGCCGCCAGCGACCAGGCCCAACAGAATGCCCAAAGAGATGCCGATGTTGTAGATCGACAAGACCGTCGCCCGTCGTTCCTTCGGAAACAGGTCCGAGAGCATCGAGTGTGCCGGCGGGCTGCAACCGGCCTCGCCAATGCCCACCCCGATGCGCGCCACCAGGAGATGCCAGAAACTCTGTACGAGCCCACACAGAGCCGTCATCACCGACCAGGCGGCGAGCGCCATGGCAATGATGTTTCGCCGATTGCCACGGTCGGCGACCCTCGCGATGGGAACACCCATGATGGTGTAGAGCGCCGCGAAGGCGATTCCTGAAAGAACACCGAGTTGCCAGTCAGCGAGCCCCAGATCGGCCTTGATCGACTCCTGCAGAATCACCAACAACTGTCGGTCGAGAAAGTTGAAGGTGTAGACCAACACCAACAGAAAGAGCGTGTAGCGCGGCTTCATGGGCAAAACCTGTGCTGGGAGTCCAAGCTTTGAACTCGAAACGGCGTCGCAGCGACCCGTTCGGAACTAGCGCGTCAGCCTACCGCGCCCCGGCACTTTCAGAAGACGCGCGACGAGTGCGCTCGAGAAAGATCCCCGGCCGGGCACCGGTCATGTCCCCGTCTTCGAGCACCAAGGTGCCGTTGATCACGACGTGCACGACGCCGGCGGCATAGTGATGAGGGTCGATGTACGACGCCCGGTCACCGATTTCCATGGCGTCGAACACGACCACGTCGGCGATGTGGCTTTCGGCAACCAGGCCGCGCTCCACATGCCCATACCAGCCAGCCGGTAGCGCCGTCATCTTCCGAATCGCCTGTTCGAGGGTGAGGACACCCTGATCGCGCACGTAGTGCCCGAGGACCTTCGGGAACGAGCCGTAGCTGCGTGGGTGCGGGTGACCGTCGCCGGGGGTGACCAGGTCACCATCGGTTTCGAACATCGAAGTCGGATGCTGGATGATACGGCGCGTATCCTCCTCGTCCATACCGTGGAAGATGCCGATGAAACCACCCGCGAGCTGCAGTTCGATCAGCGCCTCGACAGCGCTGGCAAGCGATGCCGTTTGCCCGCGAGCGGCAAGAAAGTCGGCCAAGGTGCGACCGACCAGATCGGGATGGCCCGCGACCTCTCGAAACTGAATGCTCTCGGGACCAGCTCCGGCCTGCTGCCGGAAGCGCACCGTCATCTCCTCGACCAGTCGGCGACGCGCCGCCGGGTCGGCGACCCGCTCGGCAAAGGCACCTTCTCCACCGGCCAGCACCCAGGGCGGAAACATCAGGTCGGAGTAGGTGCTGTAGGCCGTGTATGGGTAGACATCATGCGCTAGCTTGAGACCTTCAGCCAGTGCCTCGTCGATCAGGGCGAGCGTTCTGGTTGCCCAACCGAACTGGTCGGCGCCCGTGACCTTGTGGTGGTTGATCTGCACGGGAATGCCAGTGCGGCGCGCCACCTCGAGCGTTTCCTCGAAGGCATCGAGCACCCCTGGGCCTTCGTCGCGCAAGTGGGTCGTGTAGATGCCGCCGAACCGTTCAGCCACCTCGGCGAGCGCCACGATCTCATCGACCTTGGCGTAGGCGGCGGGCACATACTCGAGCCCGGTGGAGAGGCCGAGCGCCCCCTGTTCCATCGAGCGTTCGACCCAGGCAACCATCTCTTCGAGCTCGGCGGGCGTAGGGTCTCGATCATCTAACCCCATCACCTGCTGGCGAATCCAGGTGTGGCCAGCGAAGAGGCCGATGTTGGGTGCCGGCCGCACACGCTCGCGGTAGGGCGCGAAGGGAAAGACCTGCTCCTGGCTGTGCAACGACGCCATGATCGTGGTGATGCCCTGGCGAATGAAATTCTCGGCTAGCGGGTGCTCTTCGAGAGTGACCAGATGGGCGTGGTTGTCCCAGAAGCCAGGCGCCACCGTGAGACCGGAAACGTCGATCACATGCTTCGCCTGGCCACCCGAGAGATCGACACCGACCGCGACGATGCGATCACCGGCGATCGCGACATCGGCCCGTCGCGATGGTTCGCCCGTCCCGTCGACGACGGAGCCACCGACAAGCAGCAGGTCGTAGGCCGGCTCTTCTTCCTGGGGCGAAACGCTACAGGCAGCCGAAAGCCAGGCCAAGACCAGGGCAAGTGGCCAGCGGCACCTTCGCTTCACGGTTCTTCGACCGCCCCGAGGCCAGTCAAGCCGCCACCAGGGCCAAGGCTCGTGGTGACCCGGAAGCGGCGCGTGCCGTAATAGGCGAAGTACTCGAGCGCCGTATCGTCACCCTCCGGCTCGCGACGGAGCAGTGACAGCCGGTCCGGGCGGCCGAGTCCAGCGAGGGCGCTCTCGAGCCCCGCCTTGACGCGCGGGAACATCGTGCGTCGCAGAAACTCGAAGTCGCTCTGCGTGAGCGCACCGTCTGCCGCCTTCTCCAACATTTCGCCGAGGAGCGCGGTCGCACGAGGATCCGGGTCGGCGATGACTTCGGTCGCTGGCGGTTCGGGCTCGAGGTCGGGATCGACCATCGCCGCCACTTCAGCCGCGAGGGTGATGGCGGTCAGCGACCTGGCGTTGGTAAGCACGATCACCGCCAGGTCGTCCTCGGGCAGATCGCCCCCAGGAAACCGCGAGTACTGGGCGACAAAGCCTTGCCACGAGCCGCTGTGATGAAGGTGCGGGTGGCCGTTGACCGTGTCGGTGAACCAACCGAAGCCATAGGGAAAAGTGTTGCCACTCGGAAGTTCCATCGGAGATTGCATGGTCTCCCAGCTGAGCGGCGCAAGGACCCGGCGCTCACGAACGGTCCGATCCCAGGCGATCATGTCGCGCAGCGAAACCAGCATCGACCCATCAGCCGTCGTATTGAGGCCCGGTGCGACCCACCCGGCATGTCGCCAACCTTCTGGGCTGGGCAAGTAGCCCCGGGCTCGACCGTAGAGAGCGTCGGGCTCGTTGTTGACCTCCGCCGTCGCCATGCCGGCGGGAGCGAAGATGCGTTCGTCGATGAATTGCCAGTACGGCTTGCCGACCAGACGCCCTATGGTGATGCCCAGCACCACGTAGCCGGTGTTCGAGTAGTTGAAGCGCGTGCCGGCGGGGAACTCGAGCTCGAGCTCACTGGCAAAGCGCAACAAGTCTTCTTCGCTGTAGTCGCGGGTGTAGTCGAAGCCGTCACTGGTCCAGTCGGGGAGCCCCGATGAATGACTGAGTAGATGCCGCAGGGTGATCGGCTGCCAGGGCTCGGGCGCTTCCGGAAGGTAGGTGCGAATCGACTGGTCGAGATCGACGGTGCCCTCTTCGGCGAGGGCGAGAACTGCCGCGGCGGTGAACTGCTTGCCAATCGAACCGGCCTGAAACAGGGTGTCGACATCGACTGGCGCGTCATGCTCGAGGTTCGCGGTGCCATACCCCTTGGCGTGCGTCACGCGGCCACCCTGCACCACCGCCATCGCAAGCCCCGGAACTCTCCCCTCGCGCATGCGCTGGCGGGTCAAGCGATCGATGCGCGTTTCGAGCGGCAGGGATTCTTCCTCGGTTTTCAACCACCACGGACGCTCGAAGGCCTGCTCAACCGGCCAGACCTGATCGAGAGTTCCAGCGTCGTAGAGCACGCCGTTCTTCATCACCAGAGAAACCGCCGTCGTATTGCGGATGTCGTCGAGTGGATCGAAATCAAGCACCACCAGGTCGGCGAGCTTCCCTGCCTCGACGCTCCCCAGGTCCTCTCCCAGGCCCATCGCTTCGGCACCGCGCAACGTTGCGGACCGCAAGACCTCCAGTTCCGCCATGCCACCGTTCGCCAGGAGTTCCATCTCCCAGTGGGTCGACAGCCCTTGCACCTCGCCGTGGCCGCCAATCGCAACGTTGCCGCCTGCCGCCGCAACGCGCCTGGCTCCGTCGGCAACCTCGCGGTCGTTGTAGTCCTCTGGCGGAAACCACAACAAACGCCGCGAAGTCTTCTCGAAGAGCACACCCGGAGGGAACCAACGGGACAATCGCGGGTCTTCGTGCGGGCGTTTCTCGGCAAGTAGACGGTAGATCGGTAGAGCACCGCCAAACGACACCACCAGGGTCGGCGTATAGGTAATCCCGGTGCGGGCCAACAACTGCACTACATCGTCGTAGATCGGCGCGGTCGGCAGAGCGTGCTCGATGCCGCTGTAGCCGTCCATCGCATGGGTGAGGTTGGCCTTGCTATCGGCGGCGCCTTCGGTCGTTGGCATCATGCCGAGCTCGCGGCTGGCCTCGACGATCCAGGCGCGTTCCCGGCGACTGCCGGCGATATAGGACTTGAGCAGATGAGTTCCGAAACGTTCACGGTACGGCACCAACGCTTGTTTGACGGCATCGTAGGAGCCGAAAGGCTGCGTTGTGTAGTGACCGCCGAAGCGCCCCATGGCAAACGCCGGCCCGGTCGAGAAAAGGCGCGGCACCGGCGCTGAGCTCGTATTGGCCATGTCGGCGAGGGTGAAGATGTCGGGCACGGACTGCGGATTGCGCAGCGAGGTGACTCCGTACGAGAGGTTGGCCAGAGCCCACGAGGTCTCGAGCTGCAAAATGTCGTCTGAGGTCTGGAAGTGAGCGTGCACGTCGATGAATCCAGGCACGATGACCTTGCCGGCGACGTCGATGATCCGTGCCCCCTCGGGTAGTTCGGGGGCGGCGCCCGGAGCGGTCGCTGTCACTGAAACGATGCGGTTGCCAGTCACGACGACAAGAGCGTTATCGATGACCTCGTCGTCCTTCATCGTGACAACGCGCGCGCCGCGCAGAACCACCGTGCCCGGCGGACGAACTCGCGGAGCGGTGATGTCGAGGTCAAGGGCTGCCTTCTCGGTCTTGGAGTCGCGAGACCAACGCTCGACGTCTCGGCCGGTGACGAAGAGCGCCGTCTCACCGTCGGCCGACCAGGTGAAGGTCGTAGGCAGGGACCGCGCGAGCACCATGTCGCCGGCCGCACCTTCACCGAGAGTCGCCGGGTCGATCGTGCGCGGTTCGCCGTCCGCGAGCTCGAACGGAAGAAACACCAGACGCCCCCTACTCGAGAATGGGCTCGGTGAATCCGGCAGGGCAACCAAGAGTCCCTTGCCGTCGGGGGCGCAGCGCCAGCGGGCCAGCGCGGTGACCGGGCTGGCCGGTTCGAAATGCGCCTCCAGGCGCCGGTCGTTCCCGTCGAGCCCCACCGAGGTCAACCCGTCGGCCGAGCTCACGAAAACGCGCTCGGAACCGCAGAAGTGTGGGTTGCGCAGGCCTGGTTCTCTCAACAGGGAGCGCTCTTGGCCACCGCCCACGAGAACGAGTTCGGTGTTTCGTGGCAGGTCGCCGCCCGGGTTACCGGTTGCAGTCGGATCAGAAAGCGCCGCAAGCTGTGCTTTCACAGCGACCAGCTCTTCACCCTCGGGTGAGAAAACCGGGTCAACATAACGCGCCGGCTCGAGAGTGACCGGCTTCGGCTTTCCTTTGCGATCCCGCTGCACGATGAAGACATGGCTGCCCGAAGGGCCCCACGACACATAGGCTAGGGAGCGGCCATCTGGGGAGAACGCAGGCATGCGTTCACGCGCCTCCGCACCCTTCGAGAGAGCCGCCCAGGGCGAATCTTCGTCCTCCTGCACGAAGATCCGGCCGAGGGCCGATACTGCGAGCGCACCGTCTCGACCGGCGGCCAGGTGGCGAAAGCGCCGCGCCTTGACGGGACCGTCCGTGATCCGTCGCGGAAACTCGAGTCGCTCACCGACGTCTATCGAAACCGAGGCACGCCAGGGAATGACCTTCTCGGTTCCTCCGCGTACCCCGAGCCGCCTGATCTTGCCGCCATATGCGCCGTAGAGCGACGAACCGTCGGCACCGAAGGCGAAGTTCGGGAGCACATCGCGCGTGGCGCGACCTTCGAGTTGATGACGATCGAGAGTCGCGTCGAGCCAGCGTTCGTGCCCGCTGGCAAGATCGCGGACCTTGAGACCCGGCATGCCGTTCACCGAAGCGCTGTAGGCGAGGAGCGTCCCGTCTGGACTGAACGCCGGTTTCATCGCCAGCGTGCCGCCAACCGCCACGGTCTCGATCGGCCCGGCGCCGAGACCGGTGCCCGAGAGAGCGACCCGCCGGATCTCGCTCGTCGGCCCGTTGCGACTGCCGTAGGCCCGCGGCGTGACCGACGTCCAGTACAACCATTGGCCGTCGGGCGAAACGGCCGGCGAGTACGCCCCCGGGGCAGGCGAAGACACTAGCGGCGCCGGTCGCCCGTTGTGGTTCTCGACCACCCGCACGCCTTCTCCGCTCGCGATGTCAAAGCGCCAGATCTCAGCTTGACGCGGCCCGGCATCTGAAACGACGCTTGCGAAGACGGCGTTTCCGTCAGCAGAAAACTCCGGCGAAGACATCAACGCGCGCTCGACGTTGCTGAGCGCTCGTTGGTTCGCGCCATCGGCATCCGCCAGCCAGACGTTGTCCGATCCAGAGGCATCACTGATGTAGACCAGGGTCGTGCCATCAGGCGAGAAGCGCGGCTGCGATTGGAACGCCCGACCGAAAATCAGCGGTGTTGCCTCACCCCCGGCCGTCGGCGTGAGCGCCAGGGAGTAGACGTCGCCCAGGAGCTCGAACACCAGCGACTCCCCATCGGGTGCGGTATCGAGGGAAACCCAGGTCCCTTCACTGGTTGTGAACTCGAGGGTCCTCGTGGTCGGTTCCTCGGCCACCGCGGGCTGGGTTTCGGCAGCAGTGACAAGAAGAAGGGCAAACATCGGCAGCACGAAAGCCGACCGTTGGCGCAGCGCAACCATCGCAAGCTCCCCGAACGGATCGAAGGTGGAAAGGGAGGACCAGTATAGGGGTCGTTCTGGGACCGAACGGCTATCGTCACCGCCCATTCGGGGGCGGCGTCGACTAGGGAGCCTGCTCCCGGCAAGCCGGTGACTCGATATAGACAGCGAGTCGCGCAACGGGCGTGGTCACCGGACTGTGGGTGTTGTAGACCACGGTGTGGGAAGGCAGGTGCTCGGTGGCCCAGCGTGCAAACCAGCACTCGGTCAACGCGCGACCTTCGCGAGGGGCATCAGACTCATCGCGGGGTACGTGCACGTCCGAAACGAAGAACACGTTCTGTTGCGGTAGTAGAACGCCAAGAGCTGCGTCAGAATGAGGGTGCTCACCGAGCGATTTGAGATGGACGGGGCGTTCAGGGTCATCGAGGATGGTTGTTTCCTCAACGGGTAGGACCGTCACTCGCTGGCCTGCTCTCGAGAGGCGATCTGTGGGCATCGCTTCGGCATTGAGTGCCTGGTCGAGGAACCCTGCTACGAGCTGCGGGGCATAGACTTCGGCCCCGGCAGCGGCGAAGGCACGCGCCCCACCGGCATGGTCGTCGTGAGCGTGCGTGAGCGCCACAGCGCGGACGGGTTGATCGGCGAGCTCTTCGGCGAGGAAATCAACCAATGCTTCTGAGAGTCCGCTCAGCCCGAGACCCGGGACCAGGTCGGTCGGTGGGAGTTGGTGCAACTCGACCCAGCCGGCCGGTGCGTCGGCAACGACCAGACCCGCCTCGGTCTGTACGACCAGGTGCTGAAAGCCCGTGCGCACGCCGCGCACCAGAAAGACCCCCGGCGCGACATCGACTCGACGCATGGCAACCCGTGCCGGCCACTGCTCTCCTGGTGCCTGAATGGGTTCCTCCCCCGGTGTGACTTGAAAGAACACGTCGGCTTCTTGCGCGCTCAGGTCGCGCCAGCTCCCGGTTCCTCGAAAGAGCAACTCACCAGCGACGGTGAGCTCGACGCTTGGACTGTCGTGGTCCTCCCAACTCCAGCTCCACACCACCGGCACCCGCCCACGAAGAGGAACGTCGGCGCTTGCGACAACGGTCTGCACGAGTTCCCCAGAGGCCCGGTCCCCGGAGGCCCACCCCCCAGACGCCAGCTCGACCGAGACGCCTTCGGGCGCCCCACTGGTTCTGACTTCGTCGGCGAGGCGCCGCGGATCGATACGACGGTGGCGCTCTGCATCGTCGGTACTCGAGGCGCCCTGGAACTCGACATCTGGCGGAGACTCACGGTTGACGATCCGTACCAGATCCGGTGGCAGAAACGCCATGGCGTACGCACCGTCCATGTCGGGGTTCGACTTGCCCTGCCACCGAAAGAACACGCGCTCGCTATCGGGTTCGGTCACCACGCACCAGCTGGCCGGCGCGGTCTCCGATTGGGTCGGACGCAGCCCCTGGTGGCGAACTCCCAGATCGTAAGAACCGCTAAGACAGAACTCTGTCGCAGACTCCGGTGCCGCAACACAACCGCCAATGAAGACGACCAGAGAGGAAAACAGGACCAGGACTCGCAGGGAACACTTTGCTCGCACGGAATGACCCCCATCAACGACAATCGAACGACTCGTGCCTCATCGTCTGCCGTCAGGAACCCTACGTCAACTCACCGGGGTCGGTCTGGGGCCGAATCTCACGGTAGAGCGCGCGTCCAGGCGCCCGCGGAACCCGTCTCGAAGTCGTCGCCGAAAAGCACCGCCCGCCCCAACACCGATCCTGACGACGATGGGCGCCGAGACTCCATCATGGTCGTTGACCGCGACGGTAGAGCTGTCTTCTCCTTCGAACGTCTCAGGCTCCCAGAGGGGCGACAGCCGCGAACGCACGGCCGCCCTGCTTGAATCGGATCTCGATGAACAGAGAACAATAAATAGAAACGTTGCGATTTCGGCATTCTTTTCGAGTGCGACCCCAAGGCCACTGCAGCCAAGGCCAGGTCCAGCTGGGGCGCTTCTCTGCCCCGCTTTCTCGCCGGGGACGGGTCAAACGAGAAGCACCGAGCGCTACGATTTCGGTAATGAACCGGAACACCACCTGCGGTCCGAGACCCAAGCGGTTTCGCGAACTCCTGCGCTCAGAGCTCGGCGCACGCTGTGCTTCCAACCCACAGTATTCGCTGCGCGCCTTCGGCCGGGCGCTCGACTTCGACCACTCGACGCTGTCGAAGATCCTGCGCGGCCAACGTCGGCTAACCGCCGCCACCATTCGTGAGCTCGGCGCTGGACTTGGCCTCGACCAGCAGGCGATCGAAGACCATGTGGTGCTCGAGCGATCCGCCCCGCGTGCCGGCGCCAAAGAGCGCCACGTTGAACAACTACGGGCCGACGCCGAGCAAGTGATCGCAGGCTGGCACCACTACGCAATCCTCGAGCTCACGCGCATCGAGTCTTTCCAGGCAGACAGCCAGTGGATCGCGCGCGTCCTGGACATCTCGGTCGACACAGTGAACATCGCGATCCAGCGTCTGCTTCATCTCAGGCTCTTACGCATGGTCGGTGAGAGCGACTGGAGGGTAGGACCCGATCTCGAAGCATCGCTCGATCGTTTGCCCAGTGCCGTCGTGCGCTCACTGCATGCCCAGCTCGCCGAGCGCAGTACCGCCTCCCTGGCGGGCGGCGATGACCGGCTGTTCTCGAGCACCACCTTCGCGGCCAGCAGGCGCGGCGCCCGTCTGGCCCTGGAGGTTCTGCGCCGGCTGAGCGACGAGACCACTCCGATCGCCCAGCGAGACACACCCGACGAGGTCTACCAACTACAGATCTCGTTCTTTCCCCTGACACGGGCGGCGGACACGCTGGCGCCCAGGAAAGGAGACCCGAATGGGACATCCCGTAATGAGGTTCCAGATCGTCGCCAAAGATCCTGAGGGAGCCTCTGTCTTCTACAGCCAGCTTTTCGACTGGTCCATCAACCGTGACAACGCCCTCGGCTATCGAACCATCGACACCGGCTCCGAGGCCGGAATCCAAGGAGGCATCTGGCCGATTCCGCCGGAGGCACAGTCGCTCGTCCAGCTCTACATCGAGGTCACCGACGTGGCTGGGACCGTCGACGAGGCGCGGCAACTCGGCGCCCAGGTGCTCGTCGAGCCGCAGGCGCTGCCGGACGGCGACCAGATGGCGATCCTGATCGACCCCGAGGGGGTACCCTTCGGGGTATTCCGGCCCAAGGGGGAATCGTGAGAAAGAAAGGCAGGCGAAGGATGAGTTTCCTGTTGCTTGGCGCCTTGGCGCTTGCGGCACTGGTTGCCGTAATCGTCGCGGTCGGTTTCCTGCTCCCTGAGCGCTACGAGGGAGCGGCGAGCTATACCTACGACGCTCCGCCCGAAGATGTCTGGACGGCACTCATGGACTACGAGCGCCATCCCATGACCGGTCACATGGCACGTGGCTTCGAAGCATTACCAGAAGCCAATGGCCAACTGACCTGGATCGAAGAAATGCAGGGCGAACGCATCACCGTCACCACCATTGAAGCCCAGCCGCCGGAGCGGCTGGTGCGAGAGATGACCTCGGCCGCGGTCCCAATGAGCAGCCGTTGGGACTACACCCTCGAGCCGGCTGGATCGGGCTCTTGTCTCACCATCGAAGGTGTCACGCACATCCGCCGTGGGACCTTCCACGTGCCGCTCTTCCGCGTCATGATGGTGATCGGCGGTGGCGTCAAGAAGGGCCTCGACACTCAGCTCGAAATGCTCGCTGAGACCCTCAAAGCCAGCCAACCCGGCTCCGAGGGCGCTTTCTAACGAGGAGGCCGCGGCTGTCGTGGCCTGCCTGGTTCCAGTGTCCTCAACCGTTGGCAGCCGTCCAGTGGTCGGTGTTGCCGCTCTCGAAGTCGTCGAGAAACAACAGCGCGTAGCCGCCACCGCCGGCGGTCGTAGCGCAGGGCGTACCGGCCTCGACGGCACCGAGATCGGGGTTGCCATCAGAACGGGCCTGTCCGCAGAAATCGTCATCGACACCGAGGCCTGTTTCTCCCTGGTCAATCCAAGGCGCGCCATCCAGCCAACTGAAATCACCCGACGCCGGGTTCACGAACCAGGCCTCCCACTCGCTTGTCTCCACGTCGGTGACGTTCGAACTGGCGGTGTGCGTTCCGCCGTCGCGATTGCGGATCGTGCCCGACATGATGTTGTTACGCAGGTCCGCGGTCGACGCTTGGAAGCGCACATCGATTCCCGTGTCGAGGTAGAGCGTGTTGTGATGCACCTGGGTATTCAACGCCTCGTTGAGATAGATCCCGACGTCGTCTGGGCAGTTGATGATCAGGTTGTTGCGCATCACGCCGTTTTGGTGTTCTGGAGTGCAGGTTCCGCCCTCGCATACCGAGTCGGGCGCAGTGCCACCGCCACCAAACGAAAGCCCCAGGCGAATCCCCTCGGTGTGCTGGTCTTCACAGATCACCAGGTTGCGCTCGAACAGGCCGTCGCGTGAGTTGCCCTTGAGGAAAGCCGCGTAACTGATGCCGTTGCCCTCGCCTTTGGCGAAGTCACGGAGCCGGTTCGCACGCACGATCCATCGCCGCCCACCCACCACGTCAACAAAAGTGACTGGGTTAGAAGTCGCTCGTACCGCGTCGTTCCAGAAGTCGTTGAACTCGACCACCACGTCGTCGGGAAACCGCCGCACATCATCCACCAGAAAGCCATTGCTTTTGATCATCGCGTTGTATTCGTGCAGTCGATTGTTGCGAATCAACGTGTTGTCGGCGTTTCCAAAGAGATGGAAGGCATGCTCACAGGCGGAGTCTGTTGCGCACACCCCTTCGATATCGAGGTTCTCAAACGTCCAATGAGGCTGGCTCACCTTGAAGCCCTCGGTCGCATCGAAGCGCAGGAAAACGCTCCCGAGGTGTCGGGCGCGAACCACGATCGGAGCGCTTTCGGTTCCGGCCGTATCGCACAGCAGGTTGGCGGTCAACGCATAGGTCCCCGGCGCCAGCTCGATCACATCGCCAGCCACCGCCAGATCGATGGCATCGCGAAGTTCAACCGCACTCGAGACCGTCACGACGCGCTCGGCGAGCGCCGGAACCAAACTCGACAGGGCAAAAAGTGCTGCTGCGAGAACCGTTCTCGTGTTGCGGGAGAGCATCAGCCACTCTAGTCAGCCTGGCCTGGACGCGGATGCGCTGACCGACGTTCCCACCATCTGTTCGGTCTACAAGTGATTGGAGTTTCGAACGCCTATACTGAACCCTTGTCTTCGCCACGAGCTGATGCCATCAGGGACCTGAGATGCCAGGAGCCGACAGCACCACCAACGACGCTTCGTCGCTCGACCTTCTGGCGACCACTCCCCCTTTTCAGGCCGGCACCTGGCGGGTCGAACCTGCGCGCCTGCTCCTTCGGCAAGCGGGTTCTGAACACCGCCTCGAGCCGCGAGTGATGGCACTCCTGGTCGTGCTCGCGCGTTCTGCCGGCGAAGTGGTGACTCGAAAAGACCTGCTCGACCTTGTCTGGGCCGACGCGGTAGTCGGCGGCGACGCACTGACCGGGGCAGTATCGAAACTTCGCCGCGCCCTCGACCCACCGATCAAAGAAGCAGCCGAGGAAGCGGCCGGCGTGTCGGCCATCGATACGATCCCCAAGCTCGGCTATCGCCTGCAACTACCCGTCACCTGGCAGGCAGGGGCCGAACCCAGTGTGAACACGCCTGTACCGGAGCACTCACCGGGTGGGCAGCCAAGGCGGCGGTGGCACACCGCGACGATCCTGGCAGCGGCAGTCCTCGCAGGCCTGGTCGGCCTGGGCGCCTGGTACTTCGGATCGCGACCCGCAACCGGCGCGCCCTCGAGGTTGGCGCCCCCCGAGATTCGCCCGGTGACCAGCTTTCCCGGAATCGAAGTTCAGCCCGCCGTGGCACCTGGTGGTGCCGACCGCATCGCATTCGCATGGCAAGGAGCCGGACAGGACAATTGGGACGTCTACGTGATCGTGCGCGGAACCTCCACACCGATGCGCCTTACCGACGACCCGGGAATCGATCGCGAGCCGGCCTGGTCACCTGACGGTCGTCACCTGGCCTACCTGCACTTTGATGACGAAGGCCTGTGCTCGATCTACCGCGTCTCAGCACTTGGTGGCCCGCCGCGACGAGTCGCCGCGTGTGGTGGACGGGCCGAATCCTTGAGCTGGGCACCTGATGGCAAACGACTGCTCTACGCTCTGCGCCCGGGCGCCGGGGAACCGTTTCGGATCGTTTCGCTTTCACTTTCCGAGGGCACCCGCCTCGAGCTCACGTCTCCCCCACCCGGGTCGCTCGGCGACCTGCGAGCGCGCTACTCGCCGGACGGCAAGACGCTCGCCTTCATTCGCAGCCCCATCCACGGGGTCGAAGACATCTTCCTCCACCCTCCGGGTCAACCGGAGCCAGAGCGCCTGACCGCCGACAACCTCAAGATCCATGGCATGGACTGGGCACGCGACGGGCGCACCCTGGTGTTTTCATCAAATCGCGCTGGCCTTTTCAGCCTTTGGCGGATTGCGCGCTCCGGCGGCGAACCCACCTGGATGGGCATAACCGGTGGTGACGTCGACGCACCCTCGATCGGTGCCGCGGGCTTTATCGCCTACGAGCAATGGCGAGACGAAACCAACATCTATCGTCTCGATCCTCGAACCGGCGACAAGGCCGAGGTCGTGCGCTCGACGCATTGGGACTTTGATCCTGCGGTCTCACCTGGCAGCCAGCGCCTCGCCTTTGTCTCCGACCGTTCCGGCAGTTCCGAGATCTGGGTCTCCGACGCCGGCCGACTTCGCAAGATGACGGACTTCGGTGGGCCTTACGTCACGGCGCCCAGTTGGGATCCGACCGGCCGCCGCATCGCCTTCGAGGCAAGGGTCAAGGGCAATGGTGACGTTTATCTCCTCGAGGGCAACGAACTCGAGCCGCGACGAGTGACCGTCGCGGCGGCGCGAGACGCTGTCCCGAGCTGGTCTCGCAATGGTGAGCGGCTCTACTTTGCCTCGCGTCGCAGTGGATCCTGGCAGATCCACACGATCTCACCCGATGGAGGCGATCCGAGGCAGCTCACCACCGCCGGCGGCTTTCTCGCCCAGGAGACGGGCGATGGCCAATGGGTGCTGTTTTCGAAGCACGACCAGCCCGGGCTCTTTCGCATGCCGGTGGGCGGCGGCGCCGAACGCCAGGTGATTGCCGATCTCAATCCCGTCGATCGCGGCCAATGGGTGGCCACCCACGAGGCGATCTATGTCGTCCGCCATTCCCCGGACGGCCCCACGGTGCTGGTCGGCTACGACCTCGACGGCTCGAATCGCCGCGACGTCGGCTCGCTCGATCGGGTTGCGTTCAACAGTCGTTTAGCGGCAGGAGAAGACGGGCAGATTCTCTTCTCGCGAGTCGATCGCTGGGAAAGCGACATCCACCTGGCCAGTCTCTGAAGCGTCAGCGTTCCGAGAGGGATTGATCATCCCTCCGTCAGGACAGAACGCGCCCTCGCGAGGCAAAGTAGCGCCTAGCGATCCTCTAGGAGCCTATTCACACCGCCCTGTCGCGCCCACGACTCCTTCGCTCGGGAGAACCCCATCAATGACGAAACTACCCCTTCACCTCTGCCTGGTCTCCGCCGCTGGTCTGGCGGGCTGCCTGGGCGAGGCCGCCAGCGAAACCCTCTCCCCACCGCAAGGATCAGCAGCCAGCCAAGAGGACGTGCCGTCGGTCTGGGCGCAGTGGGGTGGCCCAGGCCGTGACTTCTCACTGCCCGCCGCCCCCGTTCTCGAGTGGGGCCAGGAGGGGCCAGAGGAACTCTGGCGGCAACCCCTGGGCTACGGCGAATCGGCCGTCTTGACCGACGGCCAGAACGTCTTCGCCACCTACCGCGACGGTGACGACGAAGTGATTCGGTCGATGACCAGGAACACCGGTGAAACCGTCTGGGAGCTGCGCGTCCCGACTCCGCTCTGGGATGGCTTCTTCCAGGACGAAGGTGCTGGCCCCTACGCCACACCCACCATCGCCGGCAATCGGCTCCTGACCGTCACGGTGACCGGCACGCTTCTGTGCCTCGACACCCAGAGTGGCGAGCTACAGTGGAGTGTGCACGTGTGGTCGGAGTGGCAACGCGATCCGTCGAAGTCTGGCCCTGCCGAAGTCGGCTACTCACCGAGTCCACTGGTTCTAGACGACCGGGTCTTCGTCGTCGGCGGCGGCAAGGGCCGGGCGGTCCAAGCTTATGATCTTGCCACCGGCGCTCTTCTGGCCTCGTACGGCGACTTCGATCCCGGCTACGCCTCCCCACGCCTGATCGAGATCGGCGGGCGCCACCTGTTGGTCGTCCTGGCCGCCGAGACGGTGTTCGGGTTCGACCCGGAAACTGGATCGCAGCTTTTTGAGCATCCGCACCCGACGGACTACCGCGTCAACGCGATGACGCCGGTCTGGAACGGCGAGACTCTCATTCTGTCCTCCGCCTACGACACCGGCAGCCGGGGTCTCTTGATTCAATCGGCCGGCGAGGGTGTCGACGCTGCCGAACGGTGGAACAACAAACGCGCCCAGGTGCACCACTCGAGCGCGGTGATTTCCAACGGCCTCTTCGTCGGTTCGAGTGGCGACTTCGGCCCGGCTTTCCTGTTTGGGATCGATCCCAACTCGGGCGAGATGTTGTTTCGGGAAAGAGGTTTTGCCAAGGCGAATCTGGTTGCGGTTGGTGAGCGTATCGTTTTGTTGGATGAAGACGGCCAACTGGCGCTGATCGAAGTCTCAGCCGATGGCGTTGGGATTCTCGGTCAAAAAGAGATCTTCGAAACTCGCAGCTGGGCCGCGCCTTCGATCGTCGGGCGGACAATCTACGCGCGTGACCGTCAAGAGGTCGTCGCCATGCAGTTCGGCAGCTAGCCGCCAGGTAGTGGACTGTTCGAGAACGCCTCGAGGGCTGCCAAGAAGCGCTCCACCATGATCTCGAGCAGCCGCTTCCCCTTCTCGGCGGTCGCCAGGCTGGGGTCACCGGTGTAGCCCTCGGGCAGATAGTCGGGATCTCGAGGGTCGCGCGAGATGAGTCCGGGGCGGTATCCGGGACCCGTCGGTCCACGCTCTCTTTGAGGCGCCGCTCCTGGCAACGGCTCACTGACCAGATCGGGTTGCAGGAACAGGTGAATCGATGTCTCCCCTTCATCGGCGTGGCCACCGTTCACCTGCTCGAGCAACGCGTCTGAACGCTCATCTTCGAGGTCGTCCCACGACAGAACCAGGACCGGCACGCCGAGCTGCGAACGCAACTCGCGACCGGCGATCGCCATGGGTAGACCCGTCGCCCGCGCGATTCCGGTGTTGAGCAGCACGACTCGCTGGGCACCGCTCTCGACGAGCGATCGTGCGACATCGAAGACCAGCTGCTCGAAAACGGCCGCCTCTTCGATCTCGGTTCCGGGGAAGTCCCTGAAAGCCGGAAACCATCCGTGCGCGATGGTCGGCGCAACGACGATCTCTAGCTTCTCGATTGCCTTCTGGCAGAGGTATTCGGCCACCACCAGATCGGCGTTCATCGGCAGATGAGGCCCATGCTCTTTGGCGCCGGCCCCAAACGGCACCACCACCAGCGGCGCCTTTGCGATGCGCTCCTCGGCCTGCGGCACGTTGAGTTCACCGAGCCAGGCGCCCGGGCTGCCGGTCGCCGGCTGCCCGACCAGCGAGACCGGTACCCCGGCAAAGAGACAGACCACCAGAACGAAGAGCGGTCGCACTCGTCGCGTCGCCCTTCTTCTCTCTACGACTCTTCGGTGCACGGTTCTTCGGTACACGGTTCTTCGGTAAACGGTTCTTCGGTACACGGTTCTTCGAGAGTCAGCTTTTATCACCATGGGTCGGAGCCTCCACTGGTTGATCCACCGATCCTAGCCGTGGTCTTTTCACCGAAATCACAACTTGCGGTTTCGTTGTGGAGCGGGTCTGTGTCCAAGGGTGCATGAAGGAGGGAAAGTCCATGAAGCAAGCCGCTCTCACCCGCTGCCTCGTCATTCTGGCTGTGATCTCAACGTTTCCATTCTCCGGGGTCGAGGCATGCAGCTGCATCCCCGCAACGTTCGGCTTCTACGCCCAGGGAGAAACCACCCTTCCGCGGGGCGCGGTCGGCCTACTCTGGGCCAGTACCGCCTGGCAGTCCGAGCGCGAGACTGTCGACTTCGAGATCGATCGAATCATTGGCAATCATGTATTGCCGATGGCAGTCGAGACGGTAGTCGTCCAGCGAGAGAGCACCGCTCCCGTCACGATCGTTTTGGTCTCTCCGCGAGGCGGGTTCGAACCCGGCGGTTCTTACGTCGTGCGGAGCCTCCCGACCAGCCGCGCGGGCCGCAGTGAAGCGGCCTTCGAACAGACAGTAGCGGTCAAGGTCGAAGAACAAGAGGTCGCGCTACCAGACCAGCTCGACATCGAGGTGCGGCGGCCACGCCGTCAGAAGCGATGGGTTCCCGCCGGCGCCCTATGCACAGCTCGCGAAGACCGCTGGGTCACTGAGGTCAAAGCGAAGCTACCTCCCCGACTCGAGCGCTACCGCGATCACCTCCTGTTCCAGGTCGCCGTGAACGATCGACCCATCGCCCCAGCGGCCACGGGTCTCTGCGAGAGGACCCCTCCTGGGCGCTCTTTCTCACCAATCGGCACCCAGCAACTCGTCGCTCCTCCAACCTGTAAGGCCCCCGACTCGAAGAAGCCATCCCGCATCACTGTGACCGTGAGCTTCCCGGCGCTCGATCTGAACTGGGAGGCGAGCCAGGAAGTGGCGCTTCCCCGCTGCTAGTCGGCTGGGTTTCCTAGAGCCCCAGCTCTACCTGCTACCGTTAGGGGTCATCGCCCCCAACCTGCCAAGAGCCGATCCTGCAAAGGAGACACCGATGAGAAAGCCGCTTCTAGTCATCGTTACCACCCTGGCCCTCGCCTCCGCTGCCACACTTCCCGTGGAAGGTGAGGAGGGCGCTCCAACGCGACCCGATGGCAAACCCGATTTCTCCGGCACTTACGACGCAGGCACCGTAACGCCGGTCGATCGCCCGCCTCAGTTTGGCGACAACCTCTATCTCACCCCCGAAGAAGCAAAGGCACTCGAGGAGGAACAGGCTGCGTTCTGGGCCGACGCCGAGGCCGCCAAGGATGAAAAGGAGGCCACGAAGGGCGGCGACAACAACAACATGTTCGGTGCCGGCAATGTGGGTGGCTACAACATCTTCTGGATCGACCCGGGCAGTGAAGCGGTGATGGTCGATGGAAGGTTCCGCACCTCGATCATCTACGACCCGCCCAACGGGCGGCGGCCGGCGATGACACCAACAGCCATGGCCAAGACGATGAAGAACCTCAGCTCCTTCATCCACGACAACGACGGCACCGCGTCGTGGCTCGACAAGGGTGGCCACGGGCCCTTCGACGGTCCCGAAGACCTGGCGATCGCCGAGCGCTGTCTGCTCGGCTTCAGCGGCGGCCCACCGATGCTGCCCAGCCTCTACAACAACTACATCCGGGTGATCCAGACCGCCGACCACCTGATGATTCTCAACGAGATGGTGCACGACGCCCGGCTGGTACGCATCGACGGGAAGCATGGTCCCGACGATGTTCGCGAGTGGCAAGGTGATTCGATCGGCTACTGGGACGGCGACACCCTGGTCGTCGAGACCAGGAACTTCCGTGCCGACACCGGTCTCATGGGTGGCGACGAGAACCTCGAAGTCGTCGAGCGCTTCTCGCGCGCCGCCAATGGCAACCTGAACTACCGGTTCACCGTCACCGACTCCACCGCCTGGACCGCCCCCTGGTCGGGCGAGTACGAGTGGACGGCCAAGAACGACAGCAAGGTCTACGAGTACGCTTGCCACGAGGGCAACTACGCGATGGGCAACATCCTGCGCGGCGCACGCCTCCTCGAGTCGGAGTACGACACCTACCCGAAAGACACCGACGACGACTGAGCTCTTGGGCCTCAACGACACCGCCCGATCTCACACCGCCTCCCCGATCGGTCCTTCTCGTTTTACCTAGCGGCCGACGCCAGCGCAAGCCGCTCAGGATCGAGAAAGGTTTCGATCGCCTGCCCCGCGAGCCAACGGCGGGCCCAGAGTTCTACCGCCAGCAATTGCCATGTGATCGCCTTGCGCTTGCCGGCGTAGAGCTCCATGGTGGCTTCACGTTCCAGCACTCCTAGAGACATCAGCACTCCGTCTCGGAGGAGGCCGCGGCCGAGAACGGCGATGCCACGGACCATCCAGGGGCCGAGAGGAATGCTGAACCCCTTCTTGCGGGCGGTGAGAACCGCCGTTGGAACCCAGCGGGCGGCCGCTCGCTTGAGAAGCGCCTTGCGCTCGCCACCCGCAAAGAGCACGTCGTGATCGATGGTGAAAGCCAACTCGACCAGGCGCCGATCGCACAGCGGAACGCGTGCCTCGACTCCGTTGGCCATGCTCGCGCGATCGACCTTGAAGAGAATGTGATCGGGAAGGTAGATGCCGAGATCCATCAACTGAGCTGCGGCAACCGGCGGTAATTCGGGACGGAAGAAGCGCCGAAAAAGGCGATAGGGATCCGGGTCGAGACTGGCGCGGCACTCTGCTGTGAGAACGCTTTCCATCTGCTGGGGCGAAATCCTCTGCATGGTGGGCAGCTCGGCGTAGGCCGCCGCCGGATCCGGAACCCCCTGCTCGCACCGTGAGCGGTATTCGTCGTAGCGGGTGTACCCGGCAAACAGCTCATCACCTCCGTCGCCAGCCAGAACGACCTTGTAGTCGCATCCATCGGCCATTGCCGAAACGAACGCGGTAGGAAACGCCGAGCCTCCGCCGAAGGGCTCATCCCAGGTGTTCGTCACCTCCTCGAGCATCGACACTGCGGTTTCGTAGTCGAGAACCCGTTCGGTCTGCGACAGGCCGAGATCGTCGACGATCAAACGCGCCCAGGCACGCTCGTCCTTGTTCTCTTCGTGGAATCCGACCGTGAACGCATGAATCGGCCGAGCGGAGAACCGGTGAGCGATCGAGGTCACGGTGCTCGAGTCGATACCACCCGACAGGAACACCCCAACCGGTACGTCGCTCATCAACTGCTCTTTGACCGAGCGCTCGAGTTGCGCAGCAATCGCCTCGGTCGCCTGCTCGGGGTCTCGAATCGTCGGCGCCACGGGCACGTCCCAGTAGCGTTCGACGGTGACCCTGTTGTCAGCAGCCAGCAGCCGATGCGCCGGCGCGAGCTTTCGCATCCCCGCGAAGATGCACTCATCGACGGCGACGTACCCCAGGAGCATGTAGGTCCTGAACGCCTCGAGGTCGAGGCGCGGCTGGAACCGCGGGTGTTGGAGGATCGCCCTCGGCTGCGACGCAAAGGCGAGACCGCCGTCGTGGTGCCAGAAGTAGAGCGGTTTGACTCCCAAATGATCGCGTGCGAGGAATAGCTGCCTCTTGTTCTCGTCCCAAAGGCCGAACGCGAAGATGCCCTCGAAGCGCTCGGTACAGCCCGGACCCCACTCTTCCCAGCCGTGCACCACGACCTCGCTGTCGGTGCGCGACCGAAAGCGGTGCCCCAACGCTTCGAGCTCCCGGCGCAGCTCGAGATGGTTGTAGATCTCACCGTTGTAGGTCAGCCAGACCGTTCTGTCCTCGTTGGTCATAGGCTGTGCTGCAGCATCGCTCAGATCGACGATCGCCAACCGCTGATGGCCGAGGGCGACGCGGCCGTCATCCCGGAACTCAACTCCACGCCCATCACGACCGCGCATCGTGAGCTCGTCGAGTGCCGCTTCGAAGGTCTGGCGCTCTACTGGTCGCGACCAGCTCAGTTCTCCGAGAATGCCGCACATCTCAGCTTGCCTTCCCATCGAGGAATGACGTCGTCAGGTGCATGGCTCCGAGGTAGGTGAGAGCAAGCATGGTCGCACCTTACCTATCTCCGGACCTGCCTGCGGCACCAGTCTGCAGCCGCTCTTGCTTCCATCCGCCTGGTACACCGGCGCACGGGCGACTTGCTAGCCTGCAGCCTTCCAGCGTCTCTTCGATCTTTTTCTGGACTCGACGCCGAAGTATGAGCGCCACCGCCAAGGCAACCTTTGCCACCCTCTTTTCGACCCGTCTCACCAGGGCGTCAGCGGCGATTCTCGAGCGCTACGCTCGCCAGCACGCGCTCGATCGGCCGCTTTTTCTCATTGGCCTCAATCGTTCCGGCACCACGCTTCTCATGCGTCGGGTCGCAGCGACCCGAGCGCTCGTGAACTGGAGTGAAGCCAACGAGCTGTGGGACCCACTGGGCTACCCGTCGGAGGCCGACCGCCTGCCACGCCCACCATGGCCACTCGACCCCTACGGCTACACCGCATCGGTCCTCGAGTCGCTGCCCGAGTACTACAAAGCCGCCATTCCTGGCCTGTGTGCTCTGCGGCTGGCAGCCGAGGCCAAAGGCAACTCTCGAGCACGCTTCTTCAACAAGTGCCCAATGAACACCTTGCGCACCGACTTTCTGCGCCAGACCTTTCCGGGCGCCTCCTTTCTGAGCATCGTGCGCGATCCGCGCGCCGTCATCCGCTCGTGGACTCAGAAAGTGATTCCCAAACTCGAACGCCATCCGCGTTCGGGGGTCGAAACCGCGGCCGACGGCAGTCGAGTGTTCGTCTTCGACGGCGACCGCTACGAGCACAAGCAACTGATCGACCGCATGGCCCAGAGCTGGGTCGAAGTCGTGAGCGCCCAGCTCGAGGTCGTCGGTGACCTGCCGAAAGAGCGCGTTTACCATCTGCGCTACGAAGATCTCGTTGAGGACGTTGCCGGCCATCTCGAGCGAATCGACCAGCGCTTCGACCTCGATCCCGCCGCGCGCCAGTGGAACGAGATTCCCAGCGACGACCAGAGCCGCAACCTCAAGGTCAAGCGCGAATGGTCGGGCGAAGAGATGGCCATCGTCGAGGCGCGCTGCGAAGCGCTGATGGTGCAGTTGGGCTACCGCTAGCGACGGCCGATCGCTGGGGCAGATCGGACGGTGGCTGTGAGGTGACACAATGCCTCAACTACTCACCCCCGGGAGCCATCGTGATGCGGAAACTGCAACCATTGACGCGCCTTCTCTCTGGCACCGCCTTCGTCACCCGAGCCTCGATCGCCGCCGTCCTCTTGTTGGCTCTCGTGAGCGTTGGGTGCCGCAAGAGCGCCGAGACGGAGCTCCGAGGCGTCGGCCAGGACAGCTACGACGTCTCTTTGCGCTGGACCAGTCACGGTATTCCGCACGTTCGAGCCAACGACTGGGGAAGTCTCGGCTACGGCTTCGCCTACGCGCTGGCAACGGATGCGGTCTGTGTCATCGCGCGTGACGTGGCGATGGTCAACGGCACGCTTTCGCGGTACTTCGGGGCCGAGAACGGCAACCTCGAAAGTGACGTGTTTCATCGGGCAGTCCTGACAACCGAGAAGCTCGCCGCATACGCCGAAGCGCAGAGTGACCGCGCCAACGCTTTCGCGGCCGGCTACGTTGCCGGCTACAACCGCTACCTGACCGACCACGCTCGAGACCTGCCGGCCAGCTGCCAGGGCGAACCGTGGGTTTCTGACCTGACCTTCGATGACGTGTCGCGACTCGCCATCGGGGTCGGCATTCGCTACGGGCTGGGGCGCTTTCAGAAAGAGATCGCCCATGCCTCGGCCGAGGATCCCATCCAGGTTTCACAAACCGAATGGGACCTGCCGGTCGGCATTGGCAGCAACGCTGTTGCCGTGGGGCGTGACCGGAGCACCTCGGGCCGCGGCATCCTGCTCGGTAACCCGCACTACCCCTGGCACGGGTCGTCACGATTTCACCTGATTCACACCACGATTCCCGGCGAGCTCGACGTGATGGGCACCAGTCTGCTGAACACCAACCGGGTGTCCATTGGCTTTAACAAGGACATTGCCTGGACGCACACGGTGTCGACGGCCTTGCGCTCGACTCTCTACCGTCTCGCGCTCGACCCGCAAGACCCCTATCGTTACCTCTACGACGGTGAATCCCGCCCACTCGAAGCGCGCACCGTCACCTTCGAGGCCCTGAGCGAAGACGGCACCACCGAAACCCTCGAACGCACGGTCTACTTCAGCCACTACGGTCCGATTCTCGAGAACGAACAGCTCGTCTGGGACGACGAGCAGGCCTTCACCTTGCGCGATGCAGTGATCGACAACTATTTGGCCGCCGACACCTACGGCGCGTTGAACGCTGCGACGTCGACAGCCGAAGTCGAAGCGGCAATCAGCCAACAGGGGGTGTTCTGGGTCAATACGATCGCCGCCGACCGCCACGGCAACGCCTTCTATGCCGACATCAGCGGCACGCCAAACGTCGACGCCGAATTGCTCGAACTCTGCCGCTTGAAGGTCGAAGGGCTGCCGGCGCGCCTCTTCATCCTCGATGGCACACGTTCAGAGTGCGAGTGGCGAAACGACGAGCGAAGTCGTGTCCCGGGTGCCCTGCCTCCTGACGAAATGCCGCGTACGACGCGCGCCGACTACGTGACCAATTCAAACGACAGCTACTGGCTCTCGAACCCGACTGCTCCGCTCGAGGGGTTCTCGCCGATCATCGGCGAAGAGAAGACCCAGCGCTCCTTGAGAACCCGTGCTGGCCTGGTCTTCATGCAGCAGATGCTGGCGGAGAAGGACAAGCTGGCGCCCGAAGACATCCAGAACATGCTCTACAGCCAGCGCAACTTCGGTGCCGAACTGTTGCTCGACGATGTTTTGGAAACCTGCGGCGCGAAGGAGCTGCAGCCGGTCTGCAAGGCGCTCTCGTCCTGGGACCGGACGATGAACGTCGACTCGCGTGGAGGTCACCTGTGGCGCGAGTTCTGGGACCGTGCCCGCCAGATCGACGCCCTATGGGCAGTGCCCTTCGACGTCAACGATCCGGTCCACACTCCGCGCGGTCTAAACGTTGCTGATGCGAACGTCAAAGAGCAACTCCAAGACGCCCTGCTCGAGGCTGGCGAGGTCCTCACGGAGGCCGGCATCGCGCTCGATGCCCCACTCGGCGAGATTCAGTATGCCGAACGCAACGGCAAGAAGATCGGCATTCCTGGTGGCGAAGGTTGGGCAGGAATGTTCAGCATGATCGTGAGCAAGCTCGCACCGGAGAAGGGCTACAACCCCATCGTGCACGGCAACAGCTACATCCAGGTCATCAGCTGGGACGAAGAAGGCAACCTCGACCCGCGCGCCATTCTCACCTACTCCCAGTCGCCGGAGCCCGAGTCGGCGTTCTACAGCGACCAGACCGAAATCTACTCACAGGGCGGCTGGATCAGGCTGCCCTTCACCGACGCCGAGATCGAAGCCGACCCGAATCTACGCAGCCTCCATCTCGAAGGTTGAGGCGGCCCGCGGCCCCCACCCACAGTCGGGGGGACTTTCCCGCACCGCACCAGCAGCGCGCCCCACCCCCGAACCACCCCAACAGTTGGGGGGAGTTTTCGAGGGCGCGGTGGTGCCGCGGCGCTCCAGTGCGCCCAGGATGCTCCCTCGGCCCGCTTTCAGCCCCCTTTTGGCCCTCCCAAACGCTGCGCCAGCCACCTTGCACGACTCTTCCCCCCACGCAGACACAGCTCCGCCGGGCCCGCGTCTCCACGGGCCTCCTGGGCGGTCCCTCTTCGCCTACCAGACTAGCCCTCGAGCTCAGGGCCCGGCACGTAGCGCCTGCACCGTTTCGAAAGGCAAGGGACTCGGAAACGTACCTTCAGGAAACACCACATCGCGCTCGCCCGCCCGCTGACGGTCCCGTGCCAGCCGGTGCGCCCTCCACACCCAGTCAAAGGCAGACAAGAGCCGTTGCTGCTCCTCCTTGTTGCTGGCGATCACCAGCGGACAAGGCCCGAGAGCCATCTTCACCGGAGTCCTCAAGGGACTCATGCGAGCGATCTTCCACTGGCCGAGCGGCTTCGTTTTCTCTCGCTGGTGGCGCGCTAGAGTCTCTCGCTCGATGCCGCGAATCATCTCGCGCCCCCACTCGCAGTAGGCCTCATCGCTCAGGTCTTCCATGCCCGGTAGCTTGGACAGAACCACCGTCTCCTTCTTGGTGAAGTCCTTCTTCGTCAGCCGACGACCCGCCTTCGTCCGTTTCGCCCGGCTGTACGCCGTGTGGTCGACCCACTCGCCTTCGAGCTCGAGCTTCCCCTCCCACAGGGCCCGGGCGACGGTCACACCTGGCCACTTCAGAGGTGAGGACACCAGGCCTGCGGCACACCCCTGCGCCAGGATATAGCGGAAGCGCTTGACGACATCGGCCGGGTCGCGGCCGGTGAAGCAGGGTCGGTAGGGCCTTTCCCACTTCGGGCCCTTCCAGCCGTGACGGATGCGGATCTCGACGCTCGTCTGGTGCTGGACGCGGTACATGAAGTCCGCCATCTGCTGGGCGTCGCGGACGCCGACGAGGAAGTGATGATGGTTGACCTGGTAGTCGACGCAGTAGATAAGGGTCTCGGTCTTGCGCTGTGCGCGGCCGATGATGCCGTTGATGATGTTTCGCTGCTCAGAGTCGGGCTTGAGCAGGAAGGTGCCGTTCGTAATGCGGGCGGTGAGCATGACTGGTTCCCACCCGCGGTCGGAGTTTGGTACGTATCTCGGTTTTGCTCCCATGTGACATGGGACGCAAAACGCCTGCGCAGCCCTACAGGAAGGAAAAACCGGGCCGAAATACGAGCTTTCGCGAACCGCCACCCGCGGCCGAAAAGTCCCCCCGACTGGCCAGACCGGCCAGCGCGGCGCGCGGCGCGGCCCATGGATTGGGGCGGGAAAATCCCCCCGACTGGCTCCGGGGGCACTGGCGGTCGGGGCGCGGCCCATGGATTGGGGCGGGAAAATCCCCCCGACTGGCTCCGGGGGGTGGGACGGGCGGGAGTTCGCCGAGCGCCACGGCTATGATGCCCGCTCTCCTCAACATCTCGAGTCTGCAAGAACGCTGCTGCTACCCAGGCGACGCCCAGGAGTCGAGCGCTCTCGCGCCGAGCCCGGAATCCGGAGGTCACGATGCTGCCGACACCCACCTCACTCCGTTCGTTTTCCGCTCTCATCCTTTCAACCCTCTGCTGTGCAGCCCTGGCTGCCCCCCAGGGCACCGAAGCCAACGCACCCACCGCCGAGACGTTCAGCGCGCTCGAGCTGCGCGCTATCGGGCCAGCTCTCCGCTCGGGGCGCATCTCGGATCTCGCCATTCACCCCAACGACCGCAATACCTGGTACGTCGCCGCGGGCTCGGGCGGCGTCTGGAAGACCACCAACTTCGGCACGACCTGGACGCCGATCTTCGACGATCAGTCTTCGTATTCGATTGGTGCCATCGCGCTCGATCCCACCAACCCGGAGGTCATCTGGGTCGGCACAGGCGAGAACTCGAGCGGTCGCCACGTAGGCTTCGGCGACGGGATCTACAAGAGCCTCGACGGCGGCAAGAGCTGGAACAACTTGGGCCTCGAGTCGTCCGACCACATTGGCAAGATCGTCGTGCACCCCGAAGACGGCCACACCGTCTGGGTGGCGGCCGAGGGGCCACTCTGGTCCGCTGGCGGTGACCGCGGCCTCTACAAAACGACCGACGGCGGCAACACCTGGAGACGAGTCCTTGCTGTTGACGACAACACCGGGGTCACCGACATCGAGTATGACCCGCGCAATCCAGACGTCCTCTACGCCGCGACCTACGACCGGCGTCGCAAGGTCTGGGCGCTGCTGCATGGACCGGGCTCGGGAATCCACAAGTCCATAGACGGCGGAGAAACCTGGACGGAAGTCACCAACGGTCTTCCGAAGGGCGACATGGGCAAGATCGGGCTCGCCGTTTCCCCGATGCGACCCGACGTGATCTACGCCACCATCGAGGCAAGCCAGGAAGCAGGCAACAACGAAGCCGGCTTCTACAGGTCGACGGACCGAGGAGCGAGCTGGGAAAAGCGGAACGACTACCACTCGGGTGGCACGGGACCGCACTACTACCAGGAGATCTACGCCTCACCGCACGTCTTCGACCGGGTCTATCAGATGGCGCCGCGCATCAACATCACAGAAGACGGCGGGCTGACGTTTAGAGAACTGGGCGAAGTCGACAAGCACGGCGACAACCACGCGATGGCGTTCCTACCCGACGAACCCGAGTTCCTGCTCAACGGCTCAGACGGCGGCGTCTACTACACCCACGACCATGCCAAGACCTGGAAGTTCATCCAGAACCTCTCGTTGACCCAGTTCTACAAAGTCGCCGTCGACTACGACCTGCCCTTCTACAACGTCGCCGGCGGCACGCAAGACAACGGCACTCAGGTCGGTCCGTCACGGACTCTCAACAGTCACGGCATCCGTACCGCCGACTGGTACGTCGCCTACGGCGCCGATGGCTACATGACGATGGTCGATCCGACCGATCCGAACATTCTCTACGTCACCTGGCAGAACGGGCACCCGCTACGCTACGACCGCCGCACCGGCGAAGCAATCGACATCCAGCCGCAACCCGGGCCCGACGACGAGCCCGAGCGCTGGAACTGGGATGCCCCGATGATCATCTCGCCGCACGATCACAAGCGCATCTACATGGGGTCACAGCGACTCTGGCGCACCGACGACCGCGGCGACTCCTGGACCCAGATCCCAGGCGAGTTCACCCGCGGTGTGCTGCGCTACGAACGCCCTGTCGACGGTCGCGTTGCCGGCGACGAGGCAGTGTGGGGCAATACCGCCATGTCGTGGCACGCAAACATGACCGCCATCGCCGAGTCGCCTTTGGTTGAAGGCCTGCTCTACGTCGGCACCGACGACGGCTTGATCCAGGTCAGCGAAGACGGCGGCCAGACCTGGCGTAGGGCTGACCTAGCGGGCTTCCCGGAGCTGCTCTTCGTCAACGAGATTACCGCCTCGCCAATCGACGAAGACACCGTCTTCGCGTCGGCCGACAACCACAAGATGGGTGACTACGCGCCCTATCCGCTTCGGAGCGACGACCGCGGGCTCACCTGGCGTTCAATCGCCGGCGACCTGCCCGACCGCCACCTGATCTGGTCGATCCAACAGGACCACGTCGATCGCAACCTCATCTTTGCCGGCACCGAGTTCGGCATCTACTTCACCACCAACGGTGGCGAACACTGGCTGAAAATGGCGGGCTCACCCACCATCGCCTTTCGCGACCTCGAGATCCAACGGCGCGAGAACGACCTCGTCGGCGGCTCGTTCGGTCGCGGCATCTACATCCTCGACGACTATTCGCCACTTCGCAACCTCGACGGCGAGGTACTCGACCAGGAAGCGCTCCTCTTCGAACCGCGCCGCACCTGGTGGTACGTGCCCTCGACTCCTCACGGCCGCCGCCCCAAGGGCACCAGCGGCAGCGACTACTTCGTCGCCCCCAACCCGCCCTTTGGGGCCACCTTCACCTACTACCTGCGCGATACACCAGAGAACGAGCGGCAGGCCCGGAGGGCCGAAGAGCAGGAGCGCCGAGAGGCAGGTGAAGTGGTCCCCTTCCCCGACTGGGACGTGCTGCGCACCGAAGATCGCGACCAGCGCCTCGGTATCGAGACCCGTGCCCTACTCACCGTACGCGACGACGACGGTGGAGTCGTACGACGCATCGAGGCCCCGGCTCGTGCCGGCATGCAACGCGTCACCTGGGACCTCAGATACCCGCTGGCCATGCCAACCAGTATCGAAACCACCGGGCAGGGCGGCGGCTTCGGGCGCTTTGCCCAGGGACCCCTCGCGCCCCCCGGTCAATACACCGTCGAGCTGGCGCTACTCGAAAAGGGCCAACTTCGCACTCTCGCCGGTCCGCAGCCGTTCGAGGTCCGAGACCTCGAGAACCGAACCCTCGAAGGCCAGAGCCACGAGGTGACGCGCAGCTTCCAGAGCGAAACCAACGAACTGCTTCGTCGCGCCACAGCCGTCGGCGCCGAACTCGAGCGCACCGACGAGCGGGCGCAACACGTCGAGGTTGCGATCATGCAGACCCCCGGCCTCGACCCCGCCCTCTTCGCTGACGTCCTGGCACTACGCGCCCAACTCGACGAGCTAGGGCATCGGCTCAACGGTGACCAGACCCTCAACCGCTTCGAAGAACCCACCCTCCCCTCCATCATGCAGCGCATCTTCACGGTCATCGGGGGCCACTGGAACACCCGCCTCGGGCCAACCCAGACGCATCGGGAATCGCTCAGTGTCGCCGCCACGCAGCTCGCCGAAGTGCAGAAGACGTTGCGCCAGTTGATCGAGACCGATCTGGCGAGCATCGAAGATCGGCTCGACAGCGCCAATGCACCTTGGACTCCCGGTCGCAAGCTTCCTGAGCGCTAGCCCATGTGAGCCTTGCCTCTACCTCAGGGCTGGCCCCAAGGCGGCAACTCCTCTCCTGCTCTCGCGACATGCTGGAGCCTCCCCAAACAGAGGCGAACCGTAGCGACCCGGATTTCTCAGTAGGCGCGGCCCAGACGGCATGAGCTCTGAACTCGCCGACCCTCCGAGGCGCTCGCGAGCCCTCAGTCTCTGACTTCGATCGCATCGATCGCGATCTCGACGGGCGCGAAGGACTCGGGGGCCGTCATGGCGTTCAACACGTCGAACTCCAGGGTGACCCGCTGCTTCTGCTCGAGCGTCTTCACCTGCAGCTCGAGCGTCGAGTGTTCTGGGATTGAAACGATCCGGGCGCGATTGTGAAACGTCAGAGCGCCCTTGTTCTCGAGCACGAGATTCGACGAACTGTTGTTGGACAGCTCGAGCTGGAGGACGTTCTCGTCGTCATCATAGTGCGCGTCCGAAACGGTGAGACTCGCTTCGACGAGAGGACGCAGGAACTCCTCCTTGCCGACCAGTATGTGATTCGTGATGGCGACTGTACGGCGCGCAAAGAGCGCCTCCTTGAGACTCTCGGCCGTGCGCTCCCTGGCAAACACCAGCGAGATCGGGCGGTGCCCACCCTCCGCGACCTGGTAGCGCCAGTCGACCAGACCGTGCACATCGGAGGTTCCGAGAATCGCCAGGTCGTGCTCTAGCGCAATCGCATGGGCCTCGGGCGAGTAGGTGATGTCGTTGACCACTTCGATGCCCTGAATCAGGCCCTCCTCGATCAACTGCCGGTGAGTGTCTGTGAGCGTCGCGACGCCGTCCGGCTGCTGGCCCACCCAGTGGGGGTGGTTCCAGAACACGAAGGCACCCTGCTCTTTCGCCATGCGAAACACCCTCACAGCATCGGCGATCGCCTCTTCGGCCAACATGCTGCGCAGTGTGGGAACGTCCTGGGTGAGCAGGGGATTGGCATCCTGGATGAACACCGCGTTCGAGTGCCCGGGCGGCATGTAGCGGGTGATCTCCGAACCGGCAATCAGAATGAGCGACTCGGCGTCGGGGTCGGCACCTTCGAGTCGGCCCTCGAGATAGTCACGCGCGACCTCGAAGGCCCGGTTGCGATCGGGGTGCGGAATGTCGTCAGCGTGCGGCTGGTACTCGAGGTGCTCGGTGATCGCCAGCGCATCGAGGCCGTCTTTCTGCGCTTCGCGCACCCGGATGTCTGGCCACACCGAACCGTCTGAGAAAACTGAGTGGGTATGAAGGTCGACGCCCAGAGTGCGATAGCCGGGAATGTCTGGAAACACGAGCTCGCGGCCGTGACCGTGAGACTCGGGGATTTGAGCGAAGGCGGACGGGGCGAGCAAGCACAGCGCTACGAAAAAGCTCGGTGCTGCTCGAAACAAACAGCGCATGGCACCTCCTGTGTTGGGAGCGCCCAACCTATCGCACGGCTCGACCAGCCCGTCTGGTTTCGTGGCTGTAGGTGTTGGCCGGCCCGTCAACCCTTCGATAGGGTCCCTCCTACGGTGCGACTTCTCCACCACTGAAGCGCTCTAGATCCCAATGGCACTCACGACACTTCTTCTCGGATGGCGCGGCGGGCTTGGCCTTGTCGTTCTGGCTGCCGTCGCATTCTTCGGGTTCCTGCACTTTCGCGACACGGCACTGGTCACCGAGTTCCATGTGCACCAGTTGATCTTGACGCCGGCTCCCCCATCGCCCGACGACCAGGGGCTCGACATCTACATCCAGGTCGATGCGAGTGTCCGACGCCAGGTCGTCGCCCCCGGAGTCTTCGACCGCGAGATCTCCACTCCACCCTACTGGCACTACTTCACCCTCACCGCCAATGTCGACCGCATCGAGACCTTCTCGCTGGTCTTCGAAAGCGACCGCGGGAGAATGATCCGCTCCCCGATCACTGCCCGTGATCTCAATCAGAGCAAGGGCGCTCCGGTCGGTGTCACGCGCTTTCACGTTGGACCCGTCGAACTGCCGTTCGAGGAAGGCGACTTCGAGAAGCCAGGAACTCTAGATGCACGCGCCAGTCTCACAGGGACGCGCGATGGTGCACCGTGGAGTGTTCAGCAAAGTTTCACCTACGAGCGCAACCACCGAACTCTCCTGGGCAACCGCCTCTGGCACGCCATCATGTCGGTCTAGCCGAGCGCCACTCCGGCGCCAGCTGCGCCCTGGCCTTCTATCGAAGAGGGCGAAGCGGCTTGAATCCGTTGCCGCTGCGTGGGCACATCTCTCTCTGGCAGAATCTCAGCGACCCCACCAACTCACTCATTGTCCGTTGAGAGGAGACTACGATGACGATCGTCTATGGCGTTCCACTGTCGCCGTTCGTGCGCAAAGTTCGCATTGCCATGGCCGAAAAGGGCCTCGACTATGAACTTGTTCCGGTGATGCCAATGCCGCCGCACAACCAAACACCGGAGTACAAGGCAATAAGCCCGCTCGGCAAGATCCCGGCGCTCCGTGACGGCGACTTCGCGATCTCCGACTCGTCGGTGATTCTCAGCTACCTGGACCGCAAGTACCCGTCGCCAGCGCTCCTGCCCAAGAGTGCCGAGGACTGCGCACGGGCACTCTGGTTCGAGGAGCTCGCAGACAGCAAGGTCATCGAGGCCATCGGTCCAGTGTTCTTCAACCGGATCGTGAAGCCCAACATCATGAACACGGAACCAGACCAATCGTTGATCGACGCGGGTCTCGCCGCCCTGCCGCCACTGTTCGACTACATTGAAGGACAGCTCGGCGACGACGGCCACCTGGTCGGTAGCACCTTCACCGTCGGCGATGTCGCCCTGGGCTCCGTGTTGCGCCAGTTCGAAATCGCCGGCGAGAAGACCGATCGCGAGCGCTGGCCGAAGCTCGCTGGCTACTACGACAGGTTGGCCGAGCGCCCTTCCTTCCAGACGGTACGCGAGAGCGAGAACAGCTTCCTCGAGACGATGGCGACGTAACAGCGCAGGAGAGGGAACGGCAGGTGCGCATGACTTCAGATGTCTCCACCCGCCGCTTCGCGAGTGAAGTCATGACACCACCACCAACCCACAGAGGAGACTCATTATGAGCCGCATCAAAGTTCTCTGCTTGGCGCTCTTGATTCCGTTCACCGCCCTGACGGTCTACGCCGTGTCACAGGTGGGCTTCTTCGGGATCTTCGAGTACCAACTGCACAGCCCCGCGGGCTGGCAGGTAATCGTCGATCTCATCATCGCCTGCGCCTTGATCCTGGTGTGGATGTTTAGCGATGCAAAGAAACATGGACGCAACGTCTGGCCCTACGTAGTCGTCACGCTGGTTGCAGGATCGTTCGGCCCGCTGCTCTACCTTCTTTTCGCGTCGAACGAGCCACGGTCTTGAACACCACGCGTCGACACTGGAGCCTGACGGCGCTCGTTACAACCAGCTTGTTGCTGGGACTGGGCTGGTTACTCGCTAGAACGTTTGGTTGGTCGCTGGCAAGAACGTCCTCTCCTGTTACCTACCGGGCCTTCCCGGAACCGGCTCGCGGCACGACCGCTGAGGAGAGCCCCAGGCCTCGCAACATCATTCTGGTGATCGCCGACGGGCTCGGCTTCTCCCACCTCTCGCTCGCCCAGCACACTGCCGGCACAGTGCCGGTATGGCATCGGTTCGCGGTCCGCGGCTGGCACGACCCACGACCGATCAAGGGAACGATCACCGATTCCGCCGCCTCGGCAACGGCGTTGGCCACCGGTAGGTTGACTCGCAACGGCAAGGTCGGGGTCGACGAGAACGACCTGCCACTCGAGTCGGTCTTCGAGCTGGCGTGGCAAGAGGGATATCGCACCGGGATCGTGACCGACTCCTACGTCTGGGACGCAACGCCAGCTGCTTTCGCTGCCCACACCTCGAGCCGAGACAACGCCGAGGACATCCTCCGACAACTGGCATCTGGGCAGCTCGACCTCCTCTTCGGCGAGCTCGAGGACGTCGGCGAAGGCGCAGTGCCGTCGTGGGAAGAGACGGTCGACATCCTGGAGCAGCGCTTCACACTGCTCGGTGCCGATCTACGTCTCCCTGAAGGCACGGCACTGGACCGGCCGCTGGCCACCATCCACCCAGAAGAGTCGATCACCGATTTCGACTCAACACCCAACCTGGCAGACATGGTGGCGGTTGCCACGAACCAGCTGGCCGATACCAGAGACCCGTTTCTCCTCCTGATCGAAAGCGAGGAGATCGATTCGGCTTCTCATCGCCGCGATGGCAAGCGAATGGCCAAGGGCCTCGAAACGCTCTCGTCCGTCGTCGAACAGGTACTCGACTTCGCACAGCACCGTGATGACACCCTGGTGGTGTTCACCTCCGACCACGAAACCGGCGGCCTGGCGCTCGGTTTTGACCAGGCCAGCTACCCCGACGTCGTGCCGATGTGGAGCAGCCGGGACCATACATCGGCGGTGGTGCCCCTCCTTGCGGCGGGCCCAGGTGCTTCTGGTTTTGGCAGTGTGCAGCGGGCCTGGGAAGTTGGCGTGGTCTTGAAGTCGCTGATCCAACCGGCCCCGGTACCCGAGTAGGCAGCGCCCCTCGGCCCAACAGGTGCCGGAGAATCATCGGACGAAAGAGCCGCTGCGCTCAGCCTCGTAGCAGCTTCTGAATTCCCCGAGCGATGATCTGGCCTGCAGCTCGTTGCACATTCAGTCGGAATCGACAGCTCGATCGCAGGCGTCGCTAGCAAGGGTCTGTTCGGTGGTCAGTTCAGTGAGGCGGCGTTGCGCAGAAGTGGTTGTCAAACGGCAGACCACACCATCCGACCGCCTGGCAGCTGCAGCGAGCAGCCCCGGTAGAATCAAGCATGGCTGTCAAGACGCGGCTCCATGCCGAACAACGCCCTCTAGAAGCGGCGCTCGCCGATCACAGGGGTGAGATGTCGTGGGCCGGACTCGACGAGCGCATCAACCGCCTGATCGCTGCACTTCGGCGCGCCGGGTTGGCGCCGGAGTCAACGGTGGCGATTCTCGCCAGCAACTGCAACGAGTACTTCGAGATCTTCTCGGCGTGTGCCCATGCCTCATTCTGGGCGGTTCCGATCAATCGCCACTTCGCGGCCGAAGAGGTGGCCTACGTACTCGAGAACTCGGACGCCGACGCCCTGATCGCCGGGCCTGGCTACGCCGAACTGGCGGCCGAGGCGTCGACCGCGATGTCTGTACGGCTCAAGCTTTCAATCGGCGACGATCCACCTGCCGGTTTCGAACGCTACGAAGAGGTTCTCGCCAGCGCTCCAGCCGACGAACCGACCGACCAGGGCGAGGGTGGAGTGATGTTCTACACCTCGGGTACCACCGGCCGCCCCAAGGGAGTGCGCCGTCTCGGCGGTCTGGGCGCGCCGCTCGAACCGTCGCTCCAGCGAGCGGCAGGCTTCGCCATGATGATGGGGATACCGCCGGCGGGGACCACCCTGGTTTGCGGCCCGGTCTACCACTCGGCACAGTGGGCCTTCTCGATGTTCCCGCTCGACGCCGGCAGCACCCTTGTCACGCGACCGCGGTTCGACCCCGCCGAGACTCTCGCCCTCATCGATCGTCATCAGGTGACCAACGTTCACCTCGTGCCCACGCAATTCGTGCGCCTCCTCCGCCTCGACGAACCGCTAAAGAGCGCCTTCTCCGGCTCGAGCCTGGTTCAGGTTCTGCACGGCGCCGCGCCCTGTTCTCCGGCGGTCAAGCAGCAGATGATCGCCTGGTGGGGGCCGGTCATCACCGAGTACTACGGAGGCACCGAGGGTGCCGTCATCAGCCTCATCGGCGCCAAAGAATGGCTCGAGCGCCCGACCAGCCTCGGCCGACCGCTACCGACCGTAGAGGTCATGGTCCTCGACGACGAAGGCGACCCCTGCCCGCCCGGGACCCCAGGCCTTCTCTACATCAAGAGCCTCATTGGTATGGACTTCGAGTATCACAAGGACAAAGAGAAGACACAGAACGTCCACCGCGAACCCTTCGTGTTCACCATGGGCGACATTGGCATGCTCGACAGGGAAGGTTACATCCATCTCACCGATCGCAAGATCGACATGATCATCTCCGGCGGTGTGAACATCTATCCAGCCGAGATCGAGCGCGTCCTGGCTGATCACCCAGCTGTCTCCGACGTTGCCGTGTTCGGAATCCCCGACGAAGAATTCGGCGAACAGGTCAAGGCCGCCGTCGTCGTTTCAGCTCCGCCGGCGTCGGCCGAGCTGTCAGCCGAACTGATTGCGTACTGCAGAGAGCGTCTGGCTGGGTACAAGGTCCCCAAGTCGATCGATTTCGAGACCGCTCTCCCCCGCCAGGAGACCGGCAAGCTCTTCAAACGAGAACTGCGCGACCACTACTGGGCAGGGCGCGACCGAAAGATCTAGCGACTCTTCGGTCGAGGGCCGTCGACACTCATCATCGCCAACCGGTCGACACCGACCAGTGGCCTTCCCGCACGACTCGCAGCTAACGAGCCGGAGCGGACGCCTCGGGTTCCGCGCCCAGAAGCGCCGGGAAGACGAACTCTGGCACCAGGTCATGAAGATAGCGCGACCAGATGCGACCCTGGCCGTAGTTACCGGCCGAGAACTGAACGACGAGTTCGAGCTTCGGAACTACGATGACCAGCTGGCCCCCGTTGCCGCTGGCATAGATCGCCTCGACTTTCGCCGCCCCCTCGGCGGCTCCCGCGACTCTGGGAAGTTCAGTGCGCCACCACGCGTAACCGTAGTCGTTGGGTTCATTGATGCCAGTCTGAGCGGAAGTCGATTGATCGACCCACTGCTCCGATAGCACCCGCTCGCCGCGCCACATCCCACGATCGAGAATCAGCTGACCGAACTTGGCCTGATCTCGCGGCCGCAAGCGAATGCCTCCACCCATGTAACCGTCACCAGCCGGTGTGAGGTTGAAGGCATAGCGCTCGATGCCGAGAGGTTTCGCGAGCCATTCGCTGAATGCATCTGGTAACCAGAGGCCGCTAACTCGAGAGAGCGTTGCGGCAGCGAGGTTGATGCTGTTCGAGCAGTAAATGCCGTCGCCTCCAGGCGCTTTTACCATCGCAAGGCCGAGGCCCCAGGCGACCCAGTCAGGACCGGCGTCATCGCCGTTTTGCATACGGCCCTCATTGCCGAGGGAGTCCCCATCGTCGTCGTCGCAGTCGAGGCCGGAACTCATCGAAAGCAGGTGACCCACGTTGAGACGGTTGCGCCACGCCACTCGTTGCGCGTGCGACGCGGGGGAACGATCGGTCAGCTCGGGCTCCGGCGAGCGCTCTTTCCACACCTCGGTAAGGCGAGTCTTGGCGTCAAAGCGCGGCAAGCGATCGGCTCCAGCACCGACGAGCATCGAGGCGACACTCTTCCCCGCCGAACGCGTGTCATGGAGATCCATTGGGCCCTGGCCGTAAAACGACTCTTCGAGGACCAGCTTGCCCTGGCGGGCGATCACCACCGTATGGATGTAGGTACTCGAAGTCGAGGTGACGTCGAGGCGGCGCAGATGTTCGACGAATGCCGCCAGGCGTTGCGGGTCGAGGCCCACGTCGCGAGCGTGGCCGACCTGCCAGCCGCGGCCAGCGACGCCGGGCGTGGCATGCGGGACCCGATAGCGGTAGGGAGCCTCTTCCACGCTCGGCAAGAAGGCCGAGCGAGCCCCGGGGTCGCGACGGAAATCGAGCTCGGTCTCGTAGTCGATCATCAGCATGCGCAGGGTGTCTGTCGCTCGGTTGTACTCTCCTTTGGCGACGAGATGGTTGGGGTCTCGCCGAAACTCGACGCGGTCACCGTCACGAACGACGCGATCGAACCGCATGCGCGGCCCGAGGTTACGTTCAGGATTGCGAATCAGGCCGATGAGCCGACTCGTCCCCGTGCCCGGTGAACGAAGATGAGCGATGTCGAGGTAGAAGCTCAGGCGATCGCCAAGCGGTTCCACCTGCCCGCGCCACGAACCATCGCGCTGACGGAGCATGACCATGGGTGTCGCATGGGGGTAGGAGAAGCCCGGCGAGGTTGGCTGAATCCAGTGGCCCTCGATGTTGCCGTGCGCCGTGATGTCACCCCGGAACGACCCGCCGTCGCCCCGCACTGTGAGCCGAACACTACGTTCGTCTGTTTCGTCGATCTCGTCGATCTCGACTTCCTGACCGTCAAGATGAGCCTGCCAGCCGGCGCCGGAGCGGCTGATATCGAGTTGCCCGCGAACCCCCGATGCGAAGGCGCGTTCTGCCGACCACAAGCCGACCAGGGGGTCGTCGTCGAAAGCGCGGAGTGCTGGGAGCCACAACGCCGCCACGAGTGCAGTCACAGCCAAGACGAGTCGGCGACGAATGACGGAAGAGTTCTTCATTCTCAGGCCTTTTCAGGTGGATCAGGGTTGGCGCTCAGCCACTCAACCAACGGTTCGACGGCCGACGTCATGTTCTGGCGCAGGCCGTCGCAGGCCGCCTCGAGATCGCCCTGCTCGAGAGCGTCGAGAATCGCCTCGTGCTCTTCGACGGCGGTGACCGCGCCCTGCCCGGAGCCCATATAGGCCATTTCGTAGCGCCGCGTGCGATCGATGAACTGCCGAATCAGGGCGAGCAGAGTACGGCTGGGACAGCGCGCCACCAGGGCCAGATGCCAACGATCATCGAGAGCAACGCGCTGTTCGCCGCGCGGTTCTGCCCGCAGTCGTTCATTGAGCGACCGCAGCCGGGCGATATCGCGCTCACTCGGAAGGCCCGAGAGTCGCAAAGCCTCTGGGTCGAGTAAACGGCGAATGGGATAGATCTCCGACACCTCGTCGACGGAGAGCTCGGTCACGAAGAAGCCCCGCCGAGGAAGCTGTCGGACGAGGCCTTCTCCGACGAGCTGCGAAAGTGCCTCTCGAATCGGAGTTCGACTCACGCCGAGGCGCTCCGAAAGCCCGACTTCATTGAGCCTGGAGCCAGGTTCCAGCTGCCCGGCAAGCACTTCTCGTCGCAGTTGATCCTCGACTTCGACGCTGAGGTTGCGACGATTTCCAATTCCCACTCTCTGCATACTGTATACAGTATCAGATTCCTCCCGAAGGCCGGGCGGGAGGTCGGGCTACGTACGCGATCGAAACGGCGGCCTCTACTACTCTGAGCGGCGGGAGCTGCCTCCCTGGAGTCGCGCGCGGGCTTCGTAACACGCCTGTCTCTCTGTTGGGGCGCGAGGCCGTGGCTTCAAGGCTGCGCCGCGAGAACGAACGGTAGCCCCTCAGCCCCCATCTCCGATTCGAGGGTGGCGATGCCCACGAGGTAGCCCTGCCGTAGATCGGCTTCGAGTCCGATTCGCGTCACGTTGCCACCCTGCCAGGGCGCAGCAGCCACGAGGCGCCGGCCGTCCCAGCTGACCTTCTCGAGCGGTTGCGACAGGACACCGGATTGCGGCCAGCTCCACGTCGCCCCAAGCCCTCCTCCGCGTTCTTGCTGCAACTCGAGCGACAGCGGAACCCCCGCGCTGAGGGGGAAGGACATGCGACCACTCCAGCTGCCCGCAGGCACAGCTGCCTCCGCCGAGGTGGCGATCGCGACCGCCGCATCGAGCACCGGATCGCGGCCGGCCAGATAGTCGTCGAAGGTCGGCTCGATCGTGACGTGGGGCGTGATGAACTCGCGACGGTCGGAGGGATGGGACTGCCAATAGAGAGTCGAGATCCGCACTGTGATGCCGCTGTTGGGCAGGCGGACCCGGCGGGCGTCGCCGTGGTGATTGGGCGAGGAGCCTGTCGGCTCACCGAGGAACAGAGCATTGGAATGCCGTTCGAGATCGATCGCGAACATCATGGCGGCGGAAAAGGTGGTTCGCCCGGTGAGCACCAAAAGCCTTCCCGGCTCATCGACGAGCTCGCGGCGCAACAGCCCGCGAAGCAGCGACTTGGCGGTGCCGTACCAGCCACCCGGGTTGCGGCGTAGATCGATCACCAGGCTGGAACCGGGCTGCCGGTCGAGTTCGGTGAGCAAGCGCGTCGTAAAGCGGTCGAGGGTCTCGCCTTCGGCGCCACCGACCTGGTTGAACTGGAAGTAGAGAATGTGGTCGTCAAGCCACTCGAACCAGTACGGTTCCTCCGGTCTGTCCGGATAGCGCGGCGCGTCCTCCCTTCGGTCCACTCCGGCGACGAGCAGAGCGGGGCCGCCCGCCACTTGCGGGCGGAGCACCGCTTGCACGCGTTCGCCTCCCCGCCGCTCGACCACCAGCGGCAGCTCGTTCGCCTGATCGACGACTCCGCGAGCTGCGAGCAGCTCGACGAGAACCAGGTGAGTCGGCAGCAGGTCCTGAATCTGGAGCTCGTTGTCTCGGCGCACCGTCGGTGCGACCGCCGCGATAGCGCCTTCGATGCTCATCTTGCCGAAGCGAACGACACGAGCGCCGAGCAACTCCCGGTGCGCCGGCGCCACCTCGCGGACGTACAGCTCGCCACCCAACAGCGACAGCCGAATTGGGAAGGCGCGAAACCGCAGCCCATCGACCTCGGGCGGCGGGGTCGGCGAATGCCCCTGAAAGAACTCCACCTGCTCGTCGAGCGGTAGCGTCACCCGGCTGTGACCGTCACCGAGCCGCGCCAGGAGGGTCGCCAGCTCAACGACGACCTCATGGTGTTCAAGTGCGGCGAGATCGTCGCGGATCCGTGCGAGTTCACTGTCGAAGACCGCTTCATCGACTTTGGCAAAAGGCTGAGGATGAATCTCTCGCAGCTGAGCGGCGAGATAGTCGAGATCCTGCCGCCACCGTTCCTGCCAGTCGAGAGGCACAGCGCCAAGCTGAACCGAGATCAACATCGCGGCCGCGAGAGCCACAAATGACCGCTTTCGCCGTCCGTTCAACGGGCGCCTCCGGAGAGCAGGAGATCGACCACTCCATCGTAGCCGCCGCGCCGGGCGACGCTTAGAGGAGAGCGAGGACCTCCGCGCAGCGGCAGCCCGCCGGCGTCCTCATAGACCGTCAGGTTGGGATCCGAGCCACTGTCGAGCAGGAAGCGGACGATCTCGAGATGGCCGTGACCCGCCGCCTGGATGAGCGGAGTCTCATCGCCTTTGACAATGCTGTCGACGTTGGCGCCGCTGGTTACCAGGAACCTGACCGCATCGAGCTGGCCGGCACGGGCAGCCGCGATCAGCGGGTTACCATCACCCGGCGCGTCGCGGTCGACATCTGCACCGTGATCGAGCAGTAGGCGCATCACGGCGAGATCACCTCGCTCGGCAGCCACCAACAGCGGACTGCCGTCTCCACTCGCTACCAGATCGGGGTCGGCTCCCCACTCGAGCAGACGCCTCACCAGCTCACGGTTGCCGCTACGGACGGCCGCAATCAGCAGTGTGCCGCCACTGTTGTGGAGCATGTCGACGTCGATGACGGCCCTCGGCAGCTGCTCCAGGGTTCTGAGATCGCCACGCTCCGCCGCTTCGATCATCGCCTCGGCGAGCGCGCTGTCGCGATCGCCGTCCTGCTGACTGGCAGTTACGCGGACCACGCCGAGGGTGAGAGCGAGCGAGGTGGCAGCAACGACCGTGAGACCGAAAAACCGTTTCGACCGCGAGGCCGTTCTTTGTTGGGTCGAGTCGAGAAGACGGTCGATTCTCCGCGCCAGCCCGGATCGGCTGGCCACCGCGACACTGAAGACAGGAGGCTCGGACCGAGCGCTAACTTCGCGAACCGTGCGGACCAGCTCCTCGGCGTAGCGCTCACCGCTCGACCCGCCGAGGATTACCTGGTCGTCGCAAGCTTCTTCAGCGAGCCGCAGGGTTTCTCTGAGTGCGAACCAAACCAAAGGGTTCGCCCAGTGGACCGCACAACACAACCGGCAGAGCATCTGCACCAACCAGTCCTGCCGGTCCACGTGCGCAAGCTCATGCAGCAGAACATTCCGGCAGCGGTCCTCGCTCCACCTGCTGGCTGTGGTCGGGATCAGAACGAACGGTTGCAGGAAGCCGCCGGTTGCCGGAAAGGCTGTCTGGTCACTCTCGAGCAACCGGACACGAGTCGAGCTCGACAGCGCACGGTAGGAAGTGCGCCACGGGCTGTCGGACGGCAGCGGCCGGGCAGACCGAACGGACCGGCGCAGTATCGCCAGTCCGAGAATCCAGCGACCGCTCAGGCCGAGAAAACCGGCTAACCAGGTCGCGAGGACGACACGCCACGGAGGGGGCGTGACGCGAGGACTCGGCACACCGAGCTGGGCCGGAGTGCTTGCAGTCCTTACCGCAGTCTCGGAACTCTGCCTGCCGGCCATCTCGACCGGTCGAACCACCACCATTGGCGCCTCCTCAGGCACGTGGCCGAGGGCGCCCACCCAATTGGCGGGAACCGCCACCTCGAGAGCCGGAAGCGCGATCCTGGCGAGTGGCAGCACCAGCACCGCCAGAAGAGTCGAAGCCAGAAGAGCGTGGCGGATCGCGGCAGACCGGGAGCGGAGAAGTCGGTTGGCCAACAGAGCGGATCCGACCAAGAGGCACGTCAGCAGCTCGAGGCTGATCCAGGGGGCAAGGGCGCTCATTTCGTTTTCTTCTCCCTGGTCGTTCGGATGGTTCTCTCGAGCTCGAGGAGTTCCTCGTCGCTGAGGTCGGAGTTCGTGTGGTCGAGGAGTCCCGCTAGCGCCTCGGAAGCGGAGCCGCGGTAGAAAACGCGGATGAGCCGAGAGAGTGCGGAGCTTCTTGCCTCCGCCGGTGGGACGGCGATGCTGTAGACAAACCGGAGCCCCTCCTCTCGATGGCAGATGAGGCCCCGTGCCTCGAGCTTGGCGAGCGTCGAGCGGACGGCGGAGTTCCCTGGTGGGTCGTTCAACCGGGCGCGGACTTCCTCGGCAGTGGCCTCACCGACCTCCAGAAGGATGTCCGTGATCTGCCGCTCACGTTTTGAGAGTGGCGCTTCTTCGGGCAGGTGCGGTTTTTCTCGCATGCTGCGGTTTTACCCGCAGAAGCCGTGCCTTGTCAAGCCCGACGATTCCCTCGCGACCCCGACGACGTCCGACCGATTGCGCTCGTGCAGGTATCCATGCCGATCCTGATCGAGATTGGCAAGGGTCGGAGGCCAGGCATTCTGTCGACCAAACCGAGTCTGAAGATGGATGAAGACGGCGTGCCGGCCAGCGACCCGGGTGTCCCGAGCTCTCCTCAGGCGCTAGGTTCCGGCACTTCCCACCCGTAGTCGACATAGCGCCAGCTGACCTCGTCGGCGAAGAAGTCGAGCATCGCGTAGCCCTCCTCGAAGCCATCGCGAGGCCCTCCCCACCAGTTTCCGGAAACGGCGCCTACGGTGGCGAACTCGATGCCCTTGTAGTGGAACACCTCGTTGACGTGGAGATGCCCGGCAAGCACCAGCTTCACCTGGTGCTTCAGAAGAACAGCGATCACCTCGTGCGCATTGACTACCGCAACGCCAGCGGGAATGCCGCCCTCGGTTCCGCGCATTGACTCGTAGTAGTTCGACAGGATGGGAATGTGGCCCACGACGACCGTAGGCTTCCCGGCCACTGCGAGATCGTCGTCGAGCCACTGCAACTGCTGAGGGTCGACAAAACCGCGGTACCCGCGTTCCGCGGTGATCCCGATGGTGTCGAGAGTGACGAAGTGCCAACCCTCGTGGTCGAAGGAGGCGTAGCTCTGCTGGCGGCCGAAGCGCTCCTTCCAATAACCCTTGCCATAGAGCGGATCAGTCAGTGCGACCTCGCTCTCTGCATGCACGCCAAAACAGTCGTGATTACCGATGGTGTGGTGGATGGGAACACCCACGGTAGCGGTCGCCTGATCGAAGAGGTCGTACTGGACGTCGGCGAGCGCTTTGTCGGTCTCCATGATGTCGAAGGCCAGGTCACCACCAGTGATCATCATCTCCGGTGCCCGAGGCTGAGCCAGGGCATGCGCAACGGCCGTTGCGAAGCCGCGCGGGGCGCCAGCCTGGTCACGCACGTGCGGGTCGGTAAGAAAAGCCACCGAGAAGTCCGGGCTGGCAGCCCGCTGGCGCGCGAGCGAGCCACACCCAAAAGACGAGAGCGCAGCGGCTCCCATCCCTCCAACTCCATACCGCAGGAGCCTTCGGCGACTGATCGCCAGGCCGGGAGAGACATGGTTTGTCGAATTCGTTTGCCGCTCCCGGTTCTTCATACCTCCACGCTAGCAGGGTCGTCGCAACCCGTGCCGGTGCGGTTGATGGCACACCGAGCTGGCAAAGCGAAGCTGGCTTGGAGCGAGCACGTCGCGATGTAGATCAGTCCAGTCGCCTGGACCGCGAAGCCGACGCTTCCGGAACTAGCGCCCGGCTCAAGTAACGGACCGACTTCCCGCGCTCCGGCAGGTCGGCCTCGCCAAGGACTTCGAATCCCAGGCGCTCATGAAAGGCGTCGGACCCTGGGTTTGGCGGAACACAGTTCACTTCGCACACCACCCGTTCGTGACCGGCCTTGGCAGCCTGGCGGAGAAGGTCTTCATAGAGCAGTCGAGCCAGCCCGCGTTTTCGATACTCCAGCGCAACCACGATTCGATCGACGTAGACGAAGCGCTCGTAGCGCGCGTGGAACCAGAGGAAGTTCGGGCTGCTGTAGCGCGCGCTGTGATCAAGGCGAGCAAGAAGGCACCCGGCCCCGCGACACAAGTCGCCAGGAACGCCTGGTCGATCAGGCTGGACCACAGAGGGGCGTCGAGGTAGGAGGTCTCATCACGATGCAGATTGTTGAGCGCTCGAAAGGCCTCGAGATCGCTTGGAGACATCTCTCTAGCCTGTCGATGGTAGGTCCTGGAGACATGCCTCAGTCTAAAGTGAGCTCGCTGATCGTAGCTCTGACCAAAGCTCCTGCATCCCAGGCCCGGCCCACCCGGTCGTCTCTATTCTCCCGCCCCGGCTCGAGGCTGCCGAACAAGCCCCAGGCGCTTGCCCAACATGCGATCGACGATGCGGGTCGGCAGGAGGCGCGGGACGGTCCAGCTCTTGAACTTGTCGCGGGCCAGAGCGTAGCGCCACTTCGGCGAAGGGTCCGTCAAGGCGGTGTGGACGACCTCGCCGAGGTAGGCGGCCTCGAGACCGTTGCGGCCGTCCCTCATCATGCCGCGCTCGAGGCGCCGCATGGGTTTCTCAAAAGGCGTCCCGAGACCCGGGGCGTCTTCGACCTCTTCGGCCTTGTCCCAGATTGGAGTCTTGACACCACCGGGCGCTACGATCACGACGTCGATCCCGTAGAGCTAGAGTTCGCGGCGCAGACTCCCGGAGAGACCTTCGAGGGCGTGCTTCGACGCCGTATAGGGGCCGAGAAAAGGCCCAGCCATTTTGCCCGCCATCGAGCTGATCTGCACGATGCGGCCGGGCTTGCCCTCGAGGTCGGTGTCCATACCCAGCTGCGGAAGAAAGGCCTGAGTCACGGCAAGCACACCAATGAGATTGACCTCGAGCGTCGTGCGCAGTTGATCGAGCGGCAGGTGAGCGAGAGCGCCAAACGTGGCGACGCCGGCGTTGTTGACCAGGCCGTCGAGTGTGCGCCCGTCGAGCGCTCTCTGCACTGTCTCGGCACCTCGAGCGATCTCATCGGGTCTCGTGACGTCAAAGAGAAGTGGCGTGAAGCCTTCGCCGAGATCGGCTGTGACCCGCTCGGCGTCGGCTTGTTTGCGCACGCTGCCGAAAACCCTCCAGCCGGAACGAAGGAGGACGCGGGCGGTCTCGAGGCCGATGCCAGTGGAGGCACCGGTGACGACTGCGGTTTGGAAGGCGCCGGATCGGTTCATGATGGCATCAGCTTACCCAGGGCCAGTTTCCGCTCGGGCGACGCTGTCACCTCTAATGGGACCTACTCGCGCACCACCTGGCTGCCTTCGCCGGACCCAACGTAGGCGACGAAACGCACCTCGACGACGGCACTCGGATCGAGAAGTGCGGTCGTGCCTACGGCCGTCCAGGCCGGGCGGTGCTCGCCAAAGAACTCGCGATGAACCTTGATGTAGCTTTTGAACTCCTCGCGAAAGGCCGCAGCGTCGGTTGCACCCACGTGGTAGCTCGACAGCTCAACGACATCCTCAATCGTCGCTCCGGCAGCCTCGAGAAGTTGCTCGGCGCGCTTGTACATGCCGCGGATCTTGTCCTCATAGGCCCCTTCTCCACCCGCTGGAATGCCCGAGATGATGACCTTGTTGCCGACCCTTACGACCGGGGCGTAGCCAAAGTCATAGGCGCCTTGCCAACCCTGCGGGACGAAAACCGTGCTGCTCTGGTCAGTACTGCTCTGGGCGCCGGCGCTCGCAGTCACGGCTGTACCAAGCACCAGGAGAGCGCTGAGGAGCGCCAGTGCAGTTCTAGGGTTGGGGGTGCCAAACACCGCTTGACCGTGGGACATTTTTCGCCTCTCTCCTTCTCGATCGGGTTCAGTTGCAGCTCGGGCCACTGTTACACACCCCTTACGCCGACGTCCCTCACCCTGAGGTCGGAGCGGGCAGAACCTGCCGTTGGCGCTGGCATTCCCACAACGTTAAACACGCCTTCGCCTCGCTAGACAGGTTCGGCAACGAAGACAGGGATCTTGCGGGTGGTCTTCGCCTGGTACTCGTCGTAATTCGGAAACGCTCGGACGCCGGCTTTCCACAAGCGATCACGCTCCTCTGCGTCGGTCACCTCTCGCACCACCATGTCGAAGACCTCAGTGCGATCGCGGATCTGCACCTCTGGATGGGCGCGCAGGTTGTAGACCCAGACCGGGTTCTTTGGCTGGCCTCCCATCGAGCCGATCAACACGTAAGACTCGTCGACCTTGACCCGCATCAACGGGATCTTGCGGGTTGCACCGGTCTTTCGACCGGTATGAGTGACCAGTACACAGGGCATGCCGGTGTCGCGGAGCTGCCAGCCACGGGTACCGCCGCTGCTCTCATACTCCTCGACCTGCTCTCTAACCCAGTCGATACTCGGCGGAATGTAGTCCGTCATCAGTCAATGCTCCCGGTGGTTCGATCAGTCAATCTACACCGCCTGCCCTTGTAGTCGGCCACCAATCGATCGAAGGGCCAGAACTCCGGCACAACGCTCGGCACACCCAGAAACCCAGCCCCTGGCGTGTCCCGGCTGCGCTCTGAGCCGAGGTCAGCCTCGCAGCTTGTGATGCAGGATGATCGGCACGGCGAGCTCCTCTTCATCAACCAGGTGGCGATCCAGGAGGTCCTCGATACCGCCCGAGAGACCATGAACCGCACCCACCTCATCGAACGCCTGCCGCTCGTCGAGCTGAAGAAGCCGAAGAGCCCGCGTGGCCTGGGCTGAGAATCGAACGAGAATGCCGTCGAGCACCTGGTGATCTTTCTCGAGGATCTCGAGACCTCGATTGAAGCGCGGGTCGGCGGCAGAGAGCTCGGGAACGTACGAATGGTCTTCCCAGTGATGGTGACCATTGAGATTCCTGACCAGCGCACCACCGTAGTGGGCCAGTCGATCTGAGTACGCCGCGCTCGAAAGGTCACGGTCGAGGTACGCCTCGGTGATCTCTCGGGTGTACCGCGACAGACGGCGGAACATCTGGTGGGCACCCAGCCAGTTCTGTGTTGCCTGGGCGAAGTTCGGATGGTCGAGCCACGCCTCGCGCGGATACTGCTCGAGTAGAAGTCGCATCTCGGCTGGGAGGGGACCCTGCCGGGGTTCGAGGGTTGTTTGGGTTTCTACTGACATTCTTCTTCTCCAGGTCCGCCGGACCTCATGAGAACTCCGAGCGATGAAAACGGCCCGAAGCCAGAGCGAGCTCGGGCCTGCGGCTCCACGCCTCAGGGAACGATCGTGCGGCGGCTCGCGTAGGCGTGCTTCTCGGCCTGGAACCAGGCGCAACGAAAGGTGATGCGTCGCCTACTATAATTGCGAAAACAATAATTGTCAACTCAAACACATAGCGAAGGGATCCACTGAGGCCAGCGCTCGCTCTCCTCTCGCGAAGGCCCGATGGTGTCGTTGGCCGCCAACGAGCTGATCGCGGCGCCAGCAGGCGCCGGGAGAGATACTCTGCTCCTCATGAAGCATCTGGAGACCGGAACCAATGAGCTCCTCGCCCGGGTCGAGGAACGCGTCGCCATCATCACGCTCAATCGACCGGAGAAGCGCAATGCGCTCTCGGACTTCCTGACCCCGGCACTTCGCCAGACGCTGCTCGACGTCGAAGCCGATCCTGACGTTCGGGTGGTGATCATCACGGGCGCCGGCGAGGCCTTCTGCGCCGGTGGCGACATCTCGGGAATGGGGCCGAACAAGAAGAGCCCGGAAACGCCGACGCCAAAGCCCTCGGTCGAGGCGTCCATTCGGGCTCTTCAGCACAAGCAGGAGACCCTGACCCTACGCCTCTTCGAGCTCACGAAACCCACAATCGCCGCGCTCCCCGGGCCGGCCGCCGGCGCCGGGTTCTCAATCGCCCTCGCTTGTGACCTCAGACTCGCCTCCTCGAACGCGTTCGTGACCACAGCGTTCGCTCGCATCGGGCTCTCCGGTGACTACGGCGCCAGCTGGCTGCTCCCCCGCCTGGTCGGTCTGGCAAGGGCCAAGGAGCTGTTCTTCACCGGCCGCCGGGTTGGCGCCAGCGAGGGACTTGCCCTTGGTCTCTGGAACGAAGTAGTCACGGAGGGCGATGTCCGTGAGCGGGCCTTCGAACTCGCGAAACAGATTGCCGAGGGACCACCCATCGCCCTCGGGTACATGAAGAGCAATCTCAACCGGGGGATCGATCTCGACCTCAAGCAGAGCCTGGCCATCGAGGCCGACCGCATGGTGCGCTGCACGAGAACCGAAGACCATCGCGAAGCGGTCGCCGCGTTTCTCGAGAAACGACCGCCGGAGTTCAACGGCCGGTAACCAGGGAACGGTTCGAAGCGGCATCGCCGCGCATCAGCGTCCTCGAGGTCACACCGGCCGGGAATCGAGCGCCAAGCCGCGGGCCGGTATTCGAGCAGCCTCTCCTCGTCGAGCTCGACGCCAAGGCCCGGGCGATCTGGGACCTTGAAGATGCTCTCTTGAATCAGCTCCTCTCGAGCTCCGAACGGATGTAGGCCTCCGGAAGGCCATGTTCTCGAGCACCCTTGACCACCAGAGCGACGTACCAATCGAAAGGCCCTCTGTTGGAGGGCGCGCCGACGTATTGGTAGGTCAGAGCATCGACTGGCTGCTCGCCTCTCTGCACCGATACCCGAATCGGCGTGTAGCCGCCCTCGAAACCATCGAGTCCAGGTCGATCAGAGAGCGCGATCTCGTAGATCTCGTAGATCACCCCCAGGACGGTCTCCCCTGAAACCGCGCGCAGATTGAGCTTGGCCGAGCCATCCTTCGACGGCTTGTCGTAGACCAGACAGAAGTCACTCAGCCGACCGAGGCCAACCAACCGGGCCGAGGGGCATCGTGAGCGCATTCGCGGTTCGTAGAGATTGGAACCGTACGCAAAGTAGCGGAAGCTCTCGCCGCTGCCCGAATCACCCGGTCCGCTCTGCCCGGGTGAGGTACTGGCATCCATTGCGCTGGATCGAGTCGAGGGTCTCTTACCCAAGGAGCCGTTTCAGATAAGGCGTCTGGAACACGCCCGATGGATCGAGTCGCTTGCGAACCTGCTGAAACGCATCCCACCGCGGGTAGAGCGGCTCGAGTTCCTGTGCCTCGAGATAGTGCATCTTGCCCCAGTGCGGGCGACCTCCGTGATTGCGAGCGATGGCCTCTGCGTCTCGAAAGAACGGCTCGTGCTCGAGCGCCGCGGCCTGATGAAGCGAAAGGGTTACGACGTCTTCGCCCCGGTTCATGCCGAGGTAGGTGTCATCGGCCTGGACAGTGCGGTACTCGATCGGCCAGGTGATGTCTCTGAACCTCCCCAGCATCAGCTCACGCAGTTCCGCCCAGCACTCTCTACCCCGGCTGCGCGGTACGACGTACTCGAGCTCGTTGAAGCGCGTCGTGCGAGACGACGGGAACACCTCTCCGCTCCAGCCGACGCGCTCCCCCACGAGGCCTTGTTCGTCTTGCGTTTCTTCGCGATCCTCGGGGTCGCTGGTGATATCGAGCGTCTTCGCCAGGCAGGCGTCTTGCTGCGACACCCAGAAGAACTCGAAGTGACGGTGGCCCTGGATGCGCTCCTCGAGTGATTCCGCCAGCGCCTCATAGGGCACGATCTCGGTGCGCTCGTGGAGTCGAAACCGCTTGACGACCCGAAGCTTGACGGTCACCAGGACACCCAGCGCACCCAGATGTACCGCCAGCGCACGCACGACCTCGGGGTCGCTCGCTTTGTCGAACTCGCGCAGTTCGCCTTGACCGTCGATCAGAGTCGCGCCCAGAACCAGGGTCGACAGGGAGCCGAGCGTGAGCCCAGTGCCATGGGTGGCGGTGGCGGTGGCGCCGGCAACACTCTGGCGATCGATGTCAGGCAGCGTCTCGAGAGCCCAACCCGCCTCGAACAGCGGCGCCGTCAGCTGCGCGAGCTTGGCCCCCGCGGCGACTGTCGCCACGGCGCCGCCTGTCTCTGACGGCTCGATGCTCACCACCGGCCGCTCGCGCGCCAGGCGCGTGAGCAGCGCCGTCGTGCCGCTGGTGGCGCACAGCGGAACGAAGGAATGACCGGTTCCGGCAACGCGGAGGGTCTCTTTGCGCCGGATCGATTCACGAACGGCGTCGACGAGTTGCTGCTCTGATGTGGCGCGCTCGACCGCCCGCGGGCTCCACTCGATGGCGCCCGACCAGTTCTTCCACAGCTCTCGTTCTGGCGCCACTTCTTCTTGTGATCTCGGGCGGCCGAGGCCGGCGGCCGCAGATGTTGGCAGGGCCGCGGCCGCGAAGGCGCCGAGGCCCGTACCAACGACCCGACGACGGGTGAACAAAGGGTCATGTCGTTGGGTCATCTCGCGCTCTCCTTTCTCCGCTACTGCGACCGGCCGCGCGCCGCGATCGGCCAAGGACCCTGCAGCGAACCGTTCTCGAACGGATGCAGTGTGTCGTAGAGGTTGATGGTGGGATCACAGTGCGAAACCAGAAGCATCGCCTTCTCACCCAGGCGCAAGGGCCGAGGTTCGGCAGCCAGTGCCTCGGGCAGGAACTGGACGATTCCGTGCTCGTCACCACCGTAGTGATACACCAGGCCCTCGAGGTCGCGGAACACTGGCTTGGCGTTGGGTTCGTTGGCGAACGCCTTGTAGCCCGCATCGACTGTGATCAGTTCATCGACCGGCTGGCTGATCGCGGTCGCCAGCACGAAGAGCGCCGGTTCAAAGTCATCGAACACCTCGCCAGCGCTGCCACCGATTGCACGGTACTGCACATCCATGAAGCAATAGGAACCGACCTGCAGCTCGGTCAAGCCACCGAGCAGAGTACCTTCTTGGGTATCGATGTCGTAGGTGCCGGTTCCGCCTCCAGTCATGATCGGAACAGCGATTCCATTCTCTTCGAGAAGCGCACGAGTTTCGAGTGAGGCGGTGAGCGCTTTCATCGAAGCCGCGGCACGCTTGTCGTGCCCTTTGATGTGCATCACATGACCGGCATAGGCCTGCAGGCCACGGAAGCGCAAGCCCTCGAGCTCAGAAACCAGGCGCGCCAGCTCGAGCGCCGGCGCACCGGGAGCGATGCCGGTTCGGCGGGTCCCGGTATCGAGACCGATCACGACACTGAGCCGAATACCGGCCGCGCGCGCTAAGCGGTCGAGAGCACCCGCCGCCTCGGCATGATCGACCAGCATGATGAACCCCGGTGCCCGCCTGGCAAGAGCCACCACCCGTTCGAACTTCTCCGCCGTGGCTACTGGAGAGGTGATCAGCACCCGGTCAATCCCGTGCTCGACCATCACCGCTGCCTCACTCAGTTTCGCGCAGCAGATCCCCACCGCTCCCAACTCGAGCTGCCGCTTCGCCACCCGTGGGCACTTATGGGTCTTTGCGTGCGGCCGCAGAGCGACACCGGCCGCCTCAGCATGGGTCGCCATGCGGGTGAGGTTTCGTTCGAAGGCGGCATGATCGAGCACCAGGGCGGGGGTCGGCAGCGCATCGAGGCCAGCAATCGGCTCCGCGGGAAAGCCGGCCGAGGCGCGTCCCGGCCACCCGATTCCTGCCCGCACTCCGACCACTCCTCCCAGACCGACCAACCCGCCGGTCACCACGGAGCGCCGAGTCATACCGACCTGCCGATTCTCGCTCATCAACGGATCATGACACTTCCTGCAGAACCGACCGCTCCGTCCAGCCAGTGCCCGGCCCAGACGAGCGCTCGACCCTTCAAGTGCGGCGGGCTAGGTGAGAGCTGGTTGTGCGCCTGGGTCAGCGAGCGCCAGCCGTTTCCTTCTTCCCAACCTTCTCGAGGGTCAGGGTGGCACCTACAGATCGTCAGCTTCGCGCACAGGGAAGAGAATCCATTCGCGAACAGACTCTGCGCGACGACCACCAGTGGTACTACAACACCGAAGTCTGGGAACGCACGACCTTCCTTGGCGTCCCGTGTGGAAAGTCGGTCTCCGACATGTGGAACTACCAGGAGATCATCTTCGAGTTGAAGCCTTCACTCGTAGTTGAGTTTGGCGCCCATCGCGGAGGCGCACTGTTCTTTTCTCGAGACGCTGAAACGCGCCTCACCAAAAGGACGGGTTCTCACAGTCGACGTAGCCACCCAGAAGATCGACTCGCGCGTTCGCACGGATGGTTTGAAGACACTCTTGCCACTGCCCCGGTCACGCAACTGGCGGTTCTCCGAGCAGACGGTGACATGTTCTCCTCGACCATGGCGATTCTCGATGGGCTCTCCGAAAAGGTGTCGCCCTACTCTTCATCGATAACTACGGCGCGATCGCCGCATGCAAGGCCGCGGTCGACGAGTCTCGCGCCGCCCACGACATCGCAGACGTCATGCACACGATCGACTGGGCGGCGGGTGTCTACTGGCGTAAAGGATCTCACCGCCCGTCGAGCTAGTCGGCGGCAGATTCCCAACCGCCTCCAACGTATCCAGTCTCGCCGCTCGGTAGGGAGCTTCCCATCACCGCGGACACGTATCAAGGACTCGGAGGCCAACGCCAGGTGTGAGCGATCTTCGGCCCTATTCGTTTCGCAACGCCCGCATCGGATCGATGCGAGTGGCGCGAAGTGCGGGAACCAGACAGGCGAGGAAAGCGACCAGCAGCAGAATGGGCGGAACCAAAGCGAAACTGATGGGGTCGACAGCGCTCACATCGTGGAGCAGCCCGACCAGGAGGCGGCCGGCACCGAGTGAGGCGAGGAGTCCTATTGCCACACCGACCGCCGTCGTCCTCATCCCCGAACCAAGGATCATCTTGAGGATGTCCCGGCGGGTGGCACCCATCGCGATGCGCAGGCCGATCTCTCCGGTCTGGCGGTGCACCGAGTAGGAGAGTAGTCCGTAGAGTCCAACGACGGCGAGTGCCAGTCCGAGGAGCCCAAAGGCAGAGACCAGGGTGGCGGCAAGGGTGGCGGGAAGAAAGGCACTGCTCCTCAGGTGGTTCTCGAGAGTTTTGACGTCTAGCAACAGGACTTTGGCATCGAGTGCACGACTGGCGCTCTGAACCTGCGCAGAGAGTTCAATGGGCGGTAGAGCTGAGTGCGCGACCAGGGTGGCATTGAGTGAGGCACCCAGACCTTGCTCATAAGAAAGGTAGAAGTAGGGAATCGGCTCTTCCGCGACCTGTCTGTACTTGCCGTTTGCCGCGATACCCACCACTTCGATCCTCTCGCCGCGAGACTCGTCCAATCGGAACGTCAGCCCGATAGGATCTCGCCCCGCCCAGAAGCGCTCCGCCATCGTCTGGTTGATCACCGCGACCGGCACGCGACCTTCGATGTCGGTCGTCTCGATACCCCTACCGCGCAGGATGGGCGTACCGAGGGTCGCGAAGTAGTGACCATCGACCGTGGCGTAGAGCGCTTGAAGCGGCTCGCCGGTGCGGCGGTTGCTCTCGGCTCCATCCACGTAGACCGAGCCGTTCATGGCAAAGGTATCGAGGGGAATCGGCATCGCCCAGGACGCTGTGTGCACCCCCGGTAAAGACGCGACTCGCTCTCGCAACGCTCGATAGTACTCACGGCTACGCTCGGCGTCGTAGCCGTTGAGACTCAGATCCACCGAAACCGCCAGCCGATTCTCGGGCTCGAAACCGACGTCAATCGCAACGGTGTTTTGGAGACTACGAGCAAACAGAGACGCGGACACGAGGAGTACCAGGCAGGCTGCGACTTCGGCCACCACCAGTACCCGTCGTAGTCCACCACTGCTCGCGCCGCTACTCAGCCCTCGCCCCTCGGATCGGAGACTTCCGCCCCAGTCCGACTTAGAGATCCGAAGTGCGGGGACCAGCCCGAACAGAACAGCGGTGACGGCGGTCAACAAAACAGCGTAGGCGACGATCGACGGATCGAGTGACGGATCGAAGCTGATCGGCAGAGATGTACTGCTCATCGACGCCGCGAGGACGCGCATCGAAGCCACCGCCAGCGCCAGGCCGGCGGCTCCTCCAAGGGCTGCGAGTACCAGACTCTCGGTCAACAGCTGGCGCACGACTCGTGCGCGGCTCGCGCCCATAGCCAGGCGAATGCCGACCTCCCGCCGTCGGGTCGCCGCTCGCACCAGAACCAGGTTGGCGACGTTGACGCAGGCGATCAACAGAACCAGAGCCACCGACAGCAGCATGACGAGAGATGCCAGGCGAAGGATGGGTCCACTGCCCGTTCCCATCCTTGCTTGGGACTCGGGGAGCACCCGGATCGAAATCCCTTCGTTGGCCTCCGGGTATTCCTCTGCAAGCTGTAGAGCCATTGTCTGGAAGCGGATCTGAGCCTGCTCAATCGAAACCGATGGTGTCAATCGACCCACCGCCCAGATGCTGCGGCGCTTGCGATCCAGGAGAATTTCCCGACTGACGGGTGAGAGGACTTCTGCTGCCGAGAGTGGCAGCCACAACTCGGCGGTCATGAGGGCATGCGCACCCCGGAAGCCGGGTGGTGCCACGCCGATGATGGTGAAGGTCTCACCGTTGAGCCTCAACTGACGGCCGACCACGCCCCTGTCGCCGCCGAGCCGACTCTGCCAGAGCGCGTGCCCAATGATCACCACCGGCTCTACTGGACCGTCGTCAGCCCGCGAGTCGAAACCCCGGCCGAGCAGCGGCTCGACTCCGAGAGTCTCGAAGTAGTTGGCACTGACCACGCTTCCCCATACACGCTGGCCCGCTGCCTCGACTCCGCCACCAGGTTCAGAGTCAGCCTGAAGCTGGACGGACAATGGGAAGTGGAGCGCCATCCTCCCGACCGACGTCTCCTTCTTGTACTCGAGATAGTCGGGATAGGACACGCCGTCGGCGACGCGCCCGTCTCCGTCCACTGCCGCAAAGACGACGATCTCGCGAGGATCTTCGAGATTGGGCGGCCTCCACAACAACGAGTAGATGAGACTGAACATCGAACTGTTGATCCCGATGCCGAGAGCTAGAACCAGCACGACCACCGTCGTGAAGCCTGGCTTCTTGGCGAGGGTTCGAACGGCGTAGCGTAGATCTTGAAAGAAGCTCCACACGATTTCACCTCCAGAGAGTCGACGGTTGGTCGGCGGCGACCAGGGTTCGGGTAGTGGCGGCGCCGAAGGAGTCGCGACCCAGCTGTGCTCTATCGCTTCGAGATCGATCAGCTGTCGCACCGCCTTCTGGAACGCGACCTCCGCAGAATCGCCTTCATCGACCTTCCGCTCGACCAGGATCCGAAGATGGTCCTCGAGCTCATCGAGATCCTCGTCGGCGAGCTCCGCTCGTCGCGCCAGACTCTGTCGCCACCATCTGATGTCGTGATCGAGAGCGCTCATGCCGGGTCCCAGAGCCGCAGTAGCGCCCGGTGAACCGTCATCCACTGCTCGCGCTCGGTGGCCAGTGCCGCTTGGCCGGCCTCGGTGAGGGTGTAGTACTTCCGCCGACGACCCGTCTCCGGGCGCCGCCACTCGGACTCGATGAGTCCCTCGTGCTCGAGCCGGTGGAGCACCGGGTAAAGCATGCCGTCACTCCATTCGATGTCGCCGCCGCTGAGGAGCCGCACCCGCTGCAGAATGGCGTAGCCATAGCTCTCGCCCTGCGCCAGGATGGAAAGGACCAGCGGTCTCGCCGAGGCCGCCACCATGTCTTTCGAGATCGCCATCTTCCTGCCTCCAGATCCAGAGAAAGGCCCATCCAAGCGGGCCGGCTCTATAGGTGACACTCCAATACATAGAGGTTCTAGTGTTAGATACGGAAGAGAGCGGCCAGGGTTAACAAAAAGATCGCGCGGCGATGAGGATCGCTGCCGATCGCCGTCGCGTGCTCCGCGTGCGAGCGCCTGGGAGGGCCCCGAGCGTTTCGGTCTCGCTCGGCCTGGTTCACCGGCTCAATCGGGTACAGGGGCCAGAGGTACCAAGTCGGGGTGATGCGAGACCTACCGTTCAGTTTCATGATGCCGGTTGGACTCGGAGGTGGGACCGGTGGATCCTGCCTTCCCGGGGACCTCTCCGCGCGTCCCCGCTCTCCGCCTGCCGCTACCAGCTCGGCGCGACCGGGCGTCTAAGCGCATCGATCAGCGGTCGGTCGAGCTCGTAGATGTCGGGGCGAAAGTGCACCGCGCCCTCTTCGTCGGGCCAGGCGGTGAAATAGGTCAGGTGCACGGGTACGCGATGTAGCAACCGTGCCTGGAGCTGATTTCGCGAGGCGACTGCATCGTCGACCAGCCAGCGGTTCCAGAGGGGCGTGCCCTCGAGCAGTTCGTTCGCCAGCTCGAGCGGGCGCTCGACGCGAATGCAACCGGAGCTCTTCGCCCGATCGCGCTCATCGAAGAGCGCTTTGGCGGGTGTGTCGTGGAGGTAGATGTCGTAGTTGTTGGGGAACATGAACTTCAAGCGCCCTAGTGCACCCTCAGGGCTCGGTTTCTGGCGCAAGCGGTACGGGAAGTTGTCCCGGTCGAGCTCGTGCCAGTCGACGCTTGCTGGATCGATGCGCTGCTCGTGGTCATCCCACCCTTTGAGGACTTCGAAGCCTCGCCGCTTCAAATGGCCAAGGTCGCGCTTGATCTGCGGCAACTCGTCCTCAATGGCGAGGTTGTGCGGCACCTCCCAATGGGGGTTGAACACCAGGAAGCTCATCTCGTCGCTGAAAGCATGGGTCGGTCGCCCGGGCCGCCCGACCACGACCTTCATGTCGAGGATCACGCGGTGGTTCTCGACCAGCTCGAGGCGAAAGAACGGAATCTGCACGTTGATGTGCCGCTTCCCGAGGTCGTGCGGCAACCACCGGAGACGCTCGAGGCTGAGCTCGATCTGGCGGAGACGATCGCGCGCCGGAATCGCCATCTCACGACGCGTCACCGGCCCAACCTTGCCGTCGACCTCGAGCCCGTGGCGTTTCTGGAAGCGGCGCACGGCGCCTTCGAGCTCGGCGTCGTACCGCTCTGGGTTCGTGGCTTCGCGCGAGGTGAGGTCGCCGGTGGCACGCATCCTCGCCCGCAATACAGAAAGGCGTTCCGAAGGGGCACGTTGCCCCAGCACAAGAACCGGCCCTTCGGGCACCACCTCCCAACCGCCGCCCAGGGCGAGCGTACGATAACGATCGGCAGCGTCCATCAAGCGACGGTAGGCGGGCGTCAAAGGAGTGAGCGTGTCCCAGACCTCGTCGAAGTTGCCGCCCGCGCTCTGTTCGACGACGCCAGAAATGTCTCGCTCGTGGCGAAAGTAGCCAAGAGCCGGATCAAACACCCCGGCACGCTGGCGCCCCGAGAGCAGGTGCGCCGCGTAGCGCAGGAGACCATCGGAGAGCAGCAACTCAAAGGTGGCCGCAGCCTCGACGGACCAGCCGCCCTGGGAAGAGTGGCGACGGTGGCGTTCGAGCAGCAGCACCAGGGCTCCGTGATGATACTCGCCGGTAACGAGGCCATGCGCCTGGGCCTCCTCGAGTGCCGCTACGGCCGCTCGAGCCGCTCGGGTGGGCCGGCCCGAGGTCAGCCAGAGAGCCGCGCCATCGCGACCTGAATAGAGTCGCGAAAGTGCCCTTCGTTGATGGATCGGCTCGACAAAAGAGCCCACCGGGAGCTCACGCAGGAAGCTGCCCTCGATCTGCCCCAACCGTGAGGTCATTGCAGAGCGCAGGTCGTCTTGGTTGATGCCCTCAGCTCCCGGGGGAGAGGCGATGACGACTGCGAGAGACAGGGCGACGGTCAGCATCACGGCTACCCTACCGGCTGGTGGCCAGCGGTCCAGTGGTTCGAGGACGCCAGACACGGTCAAGACAATGGGTCGCGGCATTGCCGATCACCAGCAGACGCTCTTCGCTAAGCCTAGCGACGGTGAGGTCGGCCTCGGTGCCCCATCGTTACTCACTCGCCGCTGTCACCCTCCGCTAGTGCAACGGGACTCCGCCGACGCATGCATACGAAGTGACCACCCGCGCAGCAGCAGGCCGAGCCCGATGAGCAGCAAGGGCCCGCCATAGACGATGGCCACGTAGAGCCAGTCGACCGGGTCTTCTTGGAGTGCGTAGAGTCCCGCACCGAGGTAACCCACTCCCGACACCACCAGCACCAGTACGCCGATCGCCACTGCCACGGGAGTGGATCGCGCCATTTTGAACGGCGCATCCATTCCGTCGAGTCGTGCGCGAATGTAGGCGAGCGCCACGAAAATGTAGGGCACCACCAGCGAGAGCGAAGCCAGGTCGTTGAGGAGCGCGATGAACGCCTCGGAACCAGCCAGCCCGGCCAAAACGCTAAGCAGCGGGATCAGGATAAAGAAGACCGTAACGGCCGCCTGCATCCACAACGCGTGGTGGAGAGTTCCTTTCTCATCGGAGCGAGTGAGGGGGGCGGGAAAGGTCCCCTCGGGCACATCGGCGAACATCGCACGGATCGGGGACTCGATCCAGAGGACGTAAGCCGCGACGCTACCTAGCGTGATGACCACCATCGCCAGTCGGCCGATGGCATCTCCGGGCAGACCGAGGGTCTCGGCCCAGGGTAGCCACACGTCATACATCCCGGTCGCCTTGGTGACCTCATGCACCGGCATGAGCATTGCGACGGCCACGGTGGCAAGCGTGTAGGCGGCACCGATGAGAAGGGTGGTCAACAGAATGGCGCGCGGGAAGGTCCGTTGCGGATCGTCCGTGTCGTTGACGTAGGGAGCAGCCACTTCGGCTCCCGCAACAGCGAACAGCAACCACGCGAACGTCGAGAAGTAGTCGAGATCGAGCTGCGGCCAGAGCGCTTCGCCGGTGAAGGGTGTCGCCGAACCTCTCCCGGCGAGCGCGAGAACGAAGGGAACAACCACAAGCACTGCAATCAGGACAAGGGTTGCCTTGCCAAGCCAGTCTCCGAGCACCGAGAACACGCGCACGCCGCGGGTGGCCAGCCAGGTCAGAAGGAGACAGAGGAACGCCCCGAGAACCGGCAACGCCCAGGTGACGTTCTCGAACACGTCGACGCCACTCACGGCCAGCGAGGCGCGGATCGGCAACTTGCTGAACGAGGACTGAAGGTAGACGAGGTTGGCCACGAAGTAGGACCACGTCCCCACAAACGCCCACCGGGAGCCCAGGCCACGCTCCATGAAGCTGTAGATGCCGCCGCGCGCCTGTGTGTTGTCCGAGGCAAACTCGGCGAGAATCAGTGCCAGCGGCAAGAAATAGAGGAAGCCAACCGCAAGCCAGGAGGGAACTGCGGCGAGACCCAGCTCAGCGAGATTGTCGATGACGTTCGCGAAGCCGAAGGTGGTGACCACGATGAGCATGCTCACCGTGACCATCGACATCTTCTGGTTGGATGAGTGGCTCAAGATCGCATCTTACTGCGACGTTGGGCGCTCCCCATCGCCCGTCTGACGCCAGGCCCGGTTACCTCTTCGGAGATCAGCGAGACCCCCGCTGGTCAGGGAACCGATCGACCCCAGGCCGTTGTATCGCCGGACTCGAACCCTTCCAGGAATAGATAGGGGGTCAGTCGCACCTCGTCGATCCAGAGGTCTCCGGCAGCCACCGAGGGCCGCGCTCGGATACTGCAGGCCGCCGAAGTGGCCGACTCTCCGCCCAAGAGGTCAAAGGTCCTCCGGAAGCGGTACCAGGTTCCCTCGGAATCGTCGGCAGGTTCTATCAGGCTTGCAGTTCTCGACAGCGGAACCAGACAACCCGGCTGCGCGTAGAACTCGCAGGCCAGGCGAAGCGCCTGCGTATCGACGCTAGTGGCGCCGAGCGACGCCATGAAGCGCTCGCCGGCGTCCTCGGGGAGCTCGACACACGCCTCGATGGCGTAGTCGGTGGTCGCGTCGGAGGCGATCAAGAAGGACCCCGAGTGCGGGGACTCGGCAATGTCTGGAAACGCGGCGAAGGCGTCTTCGGTATCCGGCGGGTCGATGGTCCAGCCGGCGCCGCCGCAGTCGAAGTGGCCGTTGGTGATGAGGTTGCGGGAATCGACCCGGAAGTCGACGTGCAGGTCGTCACCCGGGACACCATCGCGATTGGCGTCGAGAGCGTTGCCCTGCGGGTCCTCCAGGCCCAGCGAGCCACAAGCAATCAAGCGGTAGAGACCAGGGCCGGAGCCACCGGTTCCCAGCGACAGCTCAACTCGAGCTTCGTCGAGCATGGTGGCTGACCACACCTCGACAGCAACGTCGTCATCCACGGGCAGTCCACAGGTCGTGGTTGCAAACGACTGATCGGGGCCCGCCGACACCACCCTGAAGACACTGGGATCGGCAGTCGACGGTTCGTCCATCGGCTCGTCGAAGTGGATCCTCAAGGCGCCTGGTAGGGCAGCCATCGAACGGCAGGCGTCAAGAGTCTGATCTGCGAGGCCATTGACCGCATCGAAACGAAGCTCAGTGACCTGAGGTCCGCGTCCATCGACCTCGATCAGGATCGTCGAAGCGTTGTCTTCTTCGAGAGTTTCGGCACGCTCCGAGCCCACCCGCGCGGTGCTGGTGATCGAAGGCTCGCTGGCATTGGTCACGACGACGATACTCGCGACCGCCATTTCTCCAGAGGCGAGCGTGCCGAGATCGCAATGGACCACGTCACGCGCATGCCAGCAGCTCGTAGAACCGACAAAACTCAGGCCGCGAGGCACCGGGTAAAGCACCTCCGTGCCCGGTGCATCGAGCGCTCCCTGGTTGGTGACCGCAAAGTTGAGAATCAGCGACTCCGCCACACCCGCTACATATTGCGACGCTGTATGGCGCAGCCGCAGGTCGGTTGCCTGCGCGACCCGAATCGTCGCCACGTCGTTGGCGGTGACGGGAAGAAAAGAACCCAGCCAGGCATTGCCCTCGACCCGGGCCTCGAAGGCTCCCTCGACGGGCGGAGCGGTGGTTTCGAACGTCAGCGTGTGGACCGTGCCAGCTGCCAGCCGCGGCAGCGTGCAGGCCAGCGAACTGCCGCTCAGCTCGCAGGTGAAGGGGCCGCTGTCGAGATGATCGAGGCTGGCCGTTTCGTCGACGGTGAGTGAAAACGAAACGTCGTCGAGCTCCACGCTGCCGTAGTTGGCTGCGATCAGTCGGTGCAAAACGGTGTCTCCAGGCGCCACCGGTTCCTGATCCTGGGTCAGTCGAAGATCGAAACGTGGCTGATGCAGCCTGCGCAGGTCGAGGGTCTCGCCTGGGAAGAGCAAGTGGGACAGGTTGTCGAGCTGCAATGGGAGCGCCTCTTCATTGGCGCCGGCGATGAGCGTCCAACCCCGAAGCGTCACCGTTGATCCCGCAAGCAGGGTTACATCGAGCAGGTCGTAGTCGGGCAAGACGAAGACCAGATCCTGGTCGCCGGCCAGCGACTCGGCTCGCGCACCCAGATCAAGGCAGGTGAGCGTCACGGCATCGGGAACCTCCTCGCTTTCCTCGGTCTCTTCGTCGACCCAGGTCGACGAATCGATGCCGCTAACCTGCAAGAGATCGTCACACACCGACACGGCCGAGGGCTCAATGGCGGTGCGCCGCGCCTGCTCCGGAGGGGCGGGCGGGCGTAGGCCTTGCGCGTGCACGACCACACCGTCCTCGAGTGTTGGCCCGTCGACGACCAGCGGTGCGCTGCGATCGTGGGCATCAACCGGCAGAACCCCGAGGCTCTCGATACGGCCCGTCGTCACGCCACCGTGAGCGACGTCACTGAAATCGACGCCAGCGACACGAGGATCAGGGTCGACCGAGGCGCCCAGTGCGTCGGCATCCTGGTCGAGGTCGACCATTTCGAACTCGAACTCCATGCGCGCGCTGTTGCCCTCTTTGTCACGGGTCACGCAGCTGACGAAGGTGGAGCCATAGGGTCGAGGAGTACCGAGCGCGGGAAGACAAAAGGCGTGTCCTAGAACGATCGAGCCCTCTGCGTCGGTGGCAACGAAGACCGTGTCGTGAGACGACTCAAAGAGCCCGACGGCGTCGCTGAAAAGCGGCAGGGTCTGATTCTCTGAGTCTTCTGCGAAGGCCATCGGGGTGTCGTAGCCGTTGGCGATCACCCCATACGACGTCTTGCCCTCGTCAAACGAATCACCGGGACCAGCTAGCAACTGCGGCTCGGTCGTATCCGTTATCGTGACGAGTTGGCGAAGCGAGGCCCGGTTGCCGAAGCTGTCAGTCGCCGTCCACTCGACCCACGTCGTGCCCACCGGTAGAGCGACTGGAGACACGGACACGGTTACCGGGTTGATGTCCTCAGCGAGCGGTTCAGGAAGCAGTTCGGTCGGAGTCTGGAGAGCAACTGCCTCGAGGGTCAGCGCCGTCACCGGCGCGAAGACCGGTGGAACCCGGTCGACGACGGTGACAACGCGCGAGCACGAGGCAGGGTTGCCGGTACCGTCCGCCGTACTGAAGGTCACCGAAGTGGCACCGTAGGGCAGGGGCTGAGGAGCATCGTGGTCAATGACCAGTGGCGGCAAGTCGGTGTTGTCCGAGGCCGACGGCGAGGTGAAAAAGGACCGCAGGCCGGAGTCCAGGATGCGGTCGAGAGCTCCCGGGTCGTAGACGTACCCCGACGTGTCGTTGCCCTGCACTTCGACCGCCGCCGGACAGTCGAGTGTGGGAGCTTCGGTGTCGAGGATCACCTCTAGGGTGACCGTCGCCGGCTCACTGCGGTCGTCGAACGGATCGCTGGCGCTGAAATCGAATGCATCAGAACCTACGCCGCTCGGAAGATAGGTGACCTCACGGCACTCAGCTTCCGGATCAGGACATTCGACCGTTGCGAACTGCGCACCATCGAAGACATGCAGGCGACCGAACTGATTGGAGTGCGGGCTGAGATGTTCGGCCAGATAGAATCGGCCGTCGGCGCCGGTCGCGAACGACGACACACTGGTGAAATCACCCGGCGAGAGAATCGACATGATGTTGTTGGGATCACCGTCGGGCACGATTTCTTCGAGAAACTCGGCCGAGGATGTGGCGAAGGTCAAGATGCGAGGGACTCGCCCGCCGCGATCGGGGTTGTCGCTGATGAGGAGCCGGGCGGTAGCGTCGTCGAGGTCGAGTTGGCCATAGGTCGTCTGGGCGCTCGTCTGATAGCTACAGACTCCGGCACCGCGGTTGAAGTCGAAGTCCTGGAGGTCGGTCGGGAAATGGACGAGGATCAAGCTCCCGCTGCTGACGCTGTACTGCTCGAGGGTGTCGTCGCAGACGTTGGTCATGAACAGGTTGCTGCCCACCACTGCGAGGTCGCCAAAGGGGAAATCGCTGGCGTTGCCACGCGTCATGACACGGCGCAGGGCGCCGGTGTCGCGGTTCACTTCTTCCACCCCTCCGAGCCCGAGAGCGAAGAGGTCTTGCCCGCGTGCAGTAATGGCATGCGCCTCTGAGATATCGAGGAGCTTGGTCCAACTCGTGTAGTTGCCCACCCCCGGCCCCACGGTCAGGCAGAGGATCTCGGCGTTGGTGTTGGTGCCGCCGGTCGAGAGCAGGCATGCCTCACCGCCGAGCACCTCGAAGTCGATCCAACTGCCCTCGCCACCATTGGGAGTGACGGGGTTCTGCGCCACCGACGAGTCGTAGAGCACCACCGCGCTCAGCAACCGTCCAGCGAGATCAAAGCGATACAGGTAGCTGTCGTTGAGGACATAGATCGTGCCATCTGCGGCTTCGCGCACCCGGTCGATGGGAATGAACGGGAGGAGGAAGGTCCTACTGAACACCTCCTCCTCGGCGATCTTGAAGCGCAGGCGAACGACCTTCTTGTCACGATCCCCGACGAAGCGTAGGTAGTGCCAGGTGCCACCGCTGACGTTTTCGGTGGGCCGGTAGATGTCAGTGAGCGGGCCGATCTCGGGCAGGCCGTCACCGTCTCCGTCAGGATCTACAAAGGCATCCAGGGCACGCGAGAAAGAGCTGCCGCCTCCCAAGGTCTGGATCGAGATCGAGCCGCCACCATCGGACTGTTTGGCCAACCAGATCTCTCGCGGGTTGCTCACACGGTCAGGATCGTCGTAGTAGGCGATCGCGGCGCGGTCGGCGGCGACACCCAGCGAGTAGCGCAGCTCTGGGACGGCATCAGCCAGCTGATAGCGACCGCCACCTATCGACTCGAGCGGCACGACGACGACCTCGGAACCTCCATTGTCGGTCACAATGAGGTCGCGAAGAGAGGTTGATCCGCCCGAGAAACCTCCTTGACCGCCGATCGAGTTCGGGAGGGTGTTGACCAGAAGCCCCTGCGGGTCGCTGACCAAAGCGCTGAGATCGGCGACGACGTACCACTCGAGGTTGTCTCGGTGCCAGACCTTCTTGCTGTCCCAGTCCGCGGCAAACAGAATGCCGTTCTGCTGCCCCTGGTTGTGATTCCCGTCGAGCGCACTGCGTACGGTGCCCGCCTCTGTGGTGCCGGAGTCTTGTGTCTTGCCGTGATTGAGACTCAAGCTGTGCGGTTCGAACGGTGTCTCCCAGATCTTGTCGAGCTCCGCGTAGCCATCGGTCGCGAGGATGATCCTCTTGGACACCGCATCCGCGGCGAGATTGAATGTGCCACCGTCGAAGACCACTTCGAGCACGCTCGATGCCTCACCCAGCATGCCGCTAGCGGTGTAGCGGTTCTGGAAGATGGCCTCGAAATCGATCTCGAGGTCCCCGAGTGCTGGCTGCGACAGAGCACGGAAACGTAGCGGTCGGTCGAAGTCAGGGTCGGACGCAGTAAGCGGGATGGCAACCGGGTTGGTACTGCCCACCGTGTAGCTCACCATCTCGGCCACCGGCGGCATGTTGGTTCCCTCGATGCGCGGAAAGACCTGAAGGGCGCTCACCGACTCGTTGCCGGACGGGTCCGTCAGGGTCCATTCAACGTCGCTCGCCACCCCAATCGGGAAGGACACCTGGTCGCAGGCGGTTGGAGAGCCGCCTGGGATCGTGGCCAGGCACGTCACCGCAGGAGTGACCGACGCAAAGTCGAAGTACGGCGGCGGTGAGAGAACGAGACCGAACGCCGAGCCCTGGTCTAGCGGCTCGTTACAGAGATAGACGTCACAGCCAATCTGGTCGAACGGCAGGGTCAGGGTGCCGGCTGGCACCTCGACGCCTTCGCTGTCGAGCGGCAACAGGTCGGGCGGAACCGTGTCCTCGACCCGAATGGTGAGCGTGACGGAGCTCTGGTTGCCATTGCGGTCGGTCACCGTCACGGGAAACGTGTGCGCTCCGAGCGGTAGGTAGCCGGGCACCACCAGATCGACGGCGGGTGAGGGATCACAGTTATCGCTGATGCCCAGCCACGAACGATCGAAGGCAAGCGGCAGATTGTCGGGCATGGAGCCCTCTGGAATCGCCTGCTTGGGCTGAGTGCGGACGTTGGTGCCGCCGATGCTCGTGGCCTCGAAGAGGACTTCGAGATCGCCGGTCTGGATGTCGGGTGGGAAGTACTCGTTGACCCGTAGGTTCTGGTAGTAGCGCACGGCGCGCGTCTTGCCCATTCGCGGGTAGTAGGGAGACGCCTTGTGGATGTTGGCGATGAAGTCGAGCCGGTGATCACCGGCCTCAAAGGTGCAGCGGCCGCCCGGCTCACACGTATGAAGTGAGCCGTTACCAACCGCCCAACCCATGAACGCACCCTGGAGGACTTCCTCGAGATCGAAGCCGAACCGCAGCGCATCCAGCATCAGGTCGAGAAAGCCCGGGAAGATATCGTCGAGCGAGAACTCAAAATCCCAGGGCAATTCGAGAAGCCCGCAAGGGTCCATTTCGCCGATCAGCCCGAGGGCGTTCTCGATTGGCTGGCGCAGCTTCTCCAGCTCGCAGAAGTCCTCGGGCGTCAAAGACTCGGCGAGGGAACCGGTGACGACGCGGGCTGCCGACGGGTAGGTTCCCCAGGGGTCGACGTAGAGAAACTGACGTTCCTGAAACGGTCCGTAGCTCTCAACCGGGTAGAGCGCCGGCCGGTTGGGCTCGGCGATGTCCTCCGTATCGACGTCGATGGCGAGCTCGATCGTGCAGGAGCTCTTATCGCCCGGGTCGGCGACGTCGAAGTCGAGATTTGGTGGGTCGATGGGGTGGTAGCTCAAGAGCTCCGCCGCGATCTGTCGTTCCTGTGCATCGAGTTCGAGGAACTCCTCCTCGACAATGATCGGCGGACACGACGCGGCGGTGAGAGCGCCCGCCGCGATCATGCCGACGCCCTTGGCGGCCTTCTTCTTGGCAACCTTGGCGGCGCCTACCTTTCCCTGAGTCAGGATCTTGAACAGTTCGGAGGCTTTGACACGCGTCAGTTCCTTGACGCCTTTGACCGTCAGTTGGGAGCCAACCTGTTGACAGGGCACGGCAACATGGTTGACGCCGGCCTCAGAACGCGGCCCAGTGGGCAGGTCCCGACAGGCCGCGGGGAGCTCGCCGGGCACGGTGTCGGGGATAGGGCAGACCTGCGAATGGGCTGGAATCGCGGCGGCCGCGGCAATTGTGACCAGGAAGAGAGGGGCGAGGACGGAAAGTCGGGAGGGCTGCATGAAGGGTCTCCTGCTTGAAACCCAAGAATACCCAGAAAAACTAGAAAATTCAAATTACGGAGCCCAAGTGACTGCCGACCCAAACCAGAGGACCCTTGGGCGGCCTGGCCGCACCCGACCTCCTCGTCGACTGACCCTCGAACCTGTTGCAGAGCATCTCGGTGGTCAAGGCGCGGCCACCTTGGAACCGCTAGGTGTAGGTCGAGCGGTGTAGTCCTGTTCGGCAACGATCAGCTTCCCGCTCTCTACGCGGCCCGACTGGGAGTCGACGAAGGTGAAGTCAACTCAGGTGGTGTCGCGGTCCGCTCCTGGTGACGCGCGGTCGAGCGACGAAACCACGACGTGGTGGCCGAACACCATGCCGGGCCGTTCTGGGCTCCCGGTGCGCTCGCCTATCGGACACCGTGTGTTCGACGAATCGAACTGCTGTCACCCGTCTCGACGTTCGGGCGACTCAGTGTGTCGCCGCGCGTCCTCGGGCCGAGTCTCTATCCGCCCGCTGCGGTAGATTGAAATCAACTCCGTCCCAAAACCCAAGGCACAGGCAGGAACAAGATCATGAGAACAACAACGATCGCGAGCCTTCTGGTCATGCTGATGGCCGCACCGGTGCTCGCCAGCGACGGTGACTCCACCGAGGGCTTTCACGTCATCAGCGAGGTCGAGTTCAAAGAGCGAATCGAAGGGTTCTGGTACGGCCAGCTGGTCGGCAACTACATGGGCTTCCCGTTCGAGAACGTCTACATCGAAGAGGCCGTTCCGGTTCTTGTCGAGAAGTACTACACGATCGAGAACCGGGGTGACCTGCGCATCAACAGCCGGGACTCCCGCGGCGCGACCAGTATGTTCGCCTCCGCGATGGACGGTGCGTGGTCAGACGACGACACCGACATCGAGTTCGTGACCCTGCACGCGGTCGAGAAGTACGGCCTCGATCTCGACTACAGAGAGATCACCGAGATGTGGAAGCGCCACATCAACCGTCGCATCTGGGTGGCAAACCGCACCGCGCGCGACCTGATGGATGAGGGGTTGGTTCCACCGGCCACCGGCAGCAAGGAGCACAACAAGCACTGGTTCCAGATCGACCCCCAGCTGGTCAACGAGATCTGGAGCGCCTTCTACCCTGGGATGCCAGTAGCAGCGGCCAAAAGGGCCGAATGGGGAGCGCGCATCACCAACGACGACTGGGGCACCCATCCGACGATTCTCTACGCCGTGATGTTTAGCGCCGGCTTCTTCGAGGACGATCCGGAGACGCTCGTCAAAATGGGGCTCGAGTTCCTGCCCGAAGACAGCCCGTTCACCGACGGTGTTCGCGATGTTCTCGCGTGGCACGCCGAGCACGACGACTGGCGGGTCACCAGAAAGCTCATTCACGACAAGTACTACCGCTACAAGAAGGGCGACTTCGAGGCCCCGGTCTCCGTTGTCTCATCGCTCATCAACGGGCTCGCCGGCGTCATGGCGGTGCTCTATGGCGAGGGTGATTTCGTCAAGACGACCGGAATCGCGGTCAGCGCGGGTTACGACTGCGACAACCAGGCGGCGACGATGGCCGGCCTGATTGGAGTCATGAAGGGTGCCTCGGTCATTCCGAAGACCTTCACCCATGAGCTTGGCCCGCGCCCCTGGAAGACGCCTTTCAACAACTCGTACATCAACTTTGCGCGCGACGATATCTCCGTCCACACGCCGATTTCGGAAATCATTGCGCGCATCATTCGGGTCAGCGAACAGGCAATCTTCGAAGCGGGCGGCCGGAAAGTGGATTCAAACGGGCAGGTTCAGTACCTGATTCCCAAGGGGCGGTAACGCGACCCCGCAGCCGCTCCACTACCCTTCCCACCGCCTCTGGAGCACACCGCTTTGACCTTCTTTGGCAACCTGCCAGTGCTCGCACTAGACTCGACGAGTCCAGAGAGGAGAGCCGAAGACGATGAAAGTGATCGTTGACTACGAACTCTGCCATTCCAACGCCGCCTGCCTCGACGAGTGCCCTGAGGTCTTCGCCTTGAACGAAGAGGACCAGCCGATGGTGCTTTGCGAGCACCCCCCGGAGAAACTCCGCGACAAGGTGGAGTTTGCCGCGCTCTGCTGCCCGCGCTCTGCCATCACGGTGCTCCCAGACCAGCCCGAAGGCGACTGACGGCGGGTTCGTTCTCGAAGGCTTCGTGAGTCGCCAGCGACCAACAGTGGCGCGGCAACCCCTGCCACCCCGGTCCGCCCCGGTGAGGACAGCGCAATCCAGGACATTGAAACTCTCCGGCAGGTTCAGAAAAGTTCAGGGAAAACTGACTGAGTATTGTGGCTGGCCTCGTTTCGGGAGCGCGTGATGACGGCAGCCAAGGGGGCCGCAGGAAAGTCGCTCGTTCGCCAGTTTGAATGCGGTAGCCAGTCACTCAACGCGGTTCTCGAGGTCCATCCAAGAAGTACAGAACGGTCGGGAACTAGCGCCATGGACCAGGTAACCGAAGCGAAGTGGGACAAGGCGGCTCGGGGCTTCGACGTCATGGGGGGCTTTGGCCCCGAGAAGCGCTGGGAACCCGACAAGCGGCGCTTGTTCTCGCACATGAAAGGGCGGGTACTCTTCGTAGCCATCGGGACCGGTCTCGACATCCCCTTCTTCCCGCCCGGTCAGACCATCGTTGGGCTCGACATCAGCACCAAGATGCTCGAGAAGGCAAAGCCACGGGCGGAGAAGTACGACGGGCACATCGAGCTACGTCAAATGGACGTTCACGACCTGGACTACGAGAGCGCCTCCTTTGACCAGGTTTTCACATCGTGCACGTTCTGTTCGGTCCCCAATCCCGTTCGAGGGCTCGAGTCGCTACAACGCGTACTCAAACCGGGCGGCAAGATTCGCATGTTCGAACACACCGGAAGTCGCTACTTCCCGTTCAGCCTGATGATGCACCTGATGACACAGGTCTCCCGTCACCTCGGCCCGGAGATGAACCGGAAGACAGTCGCGAACGTTCAGGCCGCAGGTTTCGAGCTGGTCGAAGTGGAGAACATCTTTCTCGACATCGTCAAGATGATCACTGCACAGAAGCCGCACAGGGCGCAAGCCAACCAGGCCGTCGCGTGAGACCCATGAGGCACCGCAGGGTGACCGAACGACTCCGTGCAGCGTGCGTGCGGATCGGGCCAGAAAACTCAGTCGGCGCTGCGCCGCTCCACTGCCAGAAGGGCCGCGGCCTCGCCTATTCGGCCAGGCGGCGAGCAATCGAAGTGGGCGCGAAGCGAGTCCTCAGCCGTCGAGCTCAGCGACGAGAGACTTTGGGGCCTGCAATCGATAGCTCTCGTCCACCCTCAGGGGGAAGCTCGTCGGGTTCGAATCTGAGAGTCGTCCAGCCCGCCTTGCCTACTCCCCAGCTCCCGGAGCGGGCGCTCGCCAGCACCTGGGCTTCCTCCATCGATGGGCCAAGCTTCACCATGACGTTGTAGCCCTTGTCGTTCTCGCCGAGGAAAAGAAAACTCTTCTTCCGAGCCTTGAAACTCCGTTTGACGCAAGAGTCGCCCTCGGCCACCTCGGGATAGCTCAATGCCTGTTTCCGCAGCTTGCGGACGACCTTGTTCTTGAAACGCTCGGTTGACATCCAGCCAGCCTACACAAGCGTCAGCAGGTGCTTCCTGCCGCGCGCCCTCCCCTTTCTGCCGGTGTGGTGTCCCTCGGTTGGCACGCCGCAAACGCTACAGTGCTGGCCAGGAAAACCCCTACGACAACCGGCGGTCAGAAGGAGAACGATGTGACGGAATGGAATCTCGCGTTCGACGGCAAGAGCACAGCTGACGATGTGCTGGCCGATCTCGACCTGAGCGGCAAGACTGCCATCGTAACGGGCGCCAATGTCGGCATCGGCTTTGAAACCGCACGCGCCCTCGCCGCGAAGGGGGCACACGTGGTTCTGGCGTGTCGCAGCGAGCCCAAGGGGGAAAAGGCACGCGGCGAGATTCTGGGGCGACACCCGCTGGCGCGAGTGTCGGTCAAGGCCCTCGATCTGAGCTCCCTCGACAGCGTCCGGCATTTCGCCAACGACCTGACGGGAGAAGCTTCCCTCGAGTCGATCGACATGCTGATTTGCAACGCCGGACGGTTCGGCGGTGGCTACAGCGAGACCCGGGAAGGTCACGAGATGACCGTCGGGGTTTGCCATATCGCGCACTTCCTCCTGGTGCAGCTGTTGCTTGAGCGAGTGGTCAGAGCGCATGGCCGGGTGGTCATGGTCTCTTCCGAGTCTCACCGAAACCCCAAGACCCTCGACTTCGACAACTTCCCGCTCAGTCGGTCGAACTACTCGGACCTGGTTGCCTATGGCCAGGCCAAGTTGTGCAACGTCCTGATGGCGAAAGAGCTCCAACGTCGCTTCAGCGCGTCAGGCATCACCGCCTACTCGTTGCACCCCGGCACCCTGGTTCCCACCGCCATTGGGCGCAACTCAATCCTCGCCAAGGTACTGATCCAGGTGGTGCGTCCTTTCACCAAGGGCCTCGGCCAGGGGGCCGCAACCAGCGTGTTGTGCGCTGCCCATCCGGAAGCCGAGAGGGCGGCCGGCGAGTACTTCTCGAACTGCCGCCCAGTGCGCTCGAGCCGCGAGTCTTGTGACCAAGGGGCGGCCGCGAAGCTATGGCAAGTCAGCGAGAAGTGGGTAGCGGCCGAGTAGCGGGTCGGGCCGCGGCCTGCAGCACGATTGCAGCGCAGCGTCATCGATTGCTTCAGCGAAGAACCTCGCGGACGACCTCACCGTGCACATCCGTCAGGCGAAAGTCACGCCCCTGGTGCTGGTAGGTCAAGCGCTCGTGGTCGATTCCCAACAGGTGCAGGATGGTGGCGTTCAGATCGTGGACGTGAACTCCCCCATCGACGATGTTGTAGCCGAAGTCGTCTGAGCTGCCGTAGCTCATGCCTGGTTTTGTGCCGGCACCGGCCATGAAAACGGTGAAGCAGCGGCCATGGTGGTCACGCCCGTAGTTGGTGTCGGTCAGCTTGCCCTGGCAGTAGACTGTGCGACCGAACTCGCCGCCCCAGACCACCAGGGTGTCTTCGAGCAGGCCGCGCTCCTCGAGATCTTTCACCAGGGCCGCGCTGGCGCGGTCGACGTCACGGCACTGGAGTCGCAAATCACTCGGCAGATCCCCGTGCTGGTCCCAACCGCGGTGGTAGAGCTGGATGAACCGAACATCACGCTCGGCCAGGCGCCGGGCCAAGACACAGTTCGCAGCGAATGTTCCAGGTGTGCGGGCATCTTCGCCGTAGAGGCTGAATGTGCTCTCGGGCTCGTCGCTCAAATCCACCAACCCGGGCACGGACGCCTGCATGCGATAGGCCATCTCGTACTGGGCAATACGGGCCAGGATCTCGGGGTCGCCGAACGCGTCGTGCTGCTGCTGGTTGAGTTCTGCCAGCGCGTCGAGCATGCGCCGCCGTGACTGGCGGTCGATGCCTGGTGGATCGGAGAGGTAGAGCACTGGGTCCGCGGCCGAACGCAACTGCACCCCTTGATGCTCAGAAGGCAGGAACCCCGTACCCCACAGACGTTGGAAGAGTGCCTGCGACTCGCGCTTCGAGCTGCCTTGCGAAATCAGGACGATGAAGCCGGGCAGGTCTTCATTCTCGCTGCCAAGTCCGTAGCTCAACCAGGCGCCCAGACTCGGACGGCCGGGTTGTTGGTGGCCGGTCTGGAGGAAGGTGATTCCTGGATCGTGATTGATCGCTTCGGTGTTCATGGCCTTGAGAAAGCACAGTTTGTCGACCACTCCTGCGACGTTGGGCATGAGCTCACTGACCCAGGCGCCACTCTCGCCGTGCTGCGCGAACTCGAAGTTGGATGCGACGACCGGAAACTCCGCCTGGTTGGCGGTCATGCCAGTGACCCGCTGATCGCCTCTGATCGAGGCCGGCAGTTCGGTGCCATGCCGTTGTCTGAGTTGGGGCTTGTAGTCGAACAGGTCGAGCTGCGACGGAGCACCCGACTGAAACAAATAGATGACCCGTTTGGCCCTGGGCGGATGATGGAAAGAGCCGAGGCTTCCGCGTGGACCGTCCGAGGCGGAGGCCTCGAGGCCGCCAGGCAGGAGGTAGGACAGCGCGGCGACGCCGATACCGGCACTCGACAGGCCAAAGAACTGCCGACGATTGATCAGGAGTGAGCCTTCGAGGCGTGGGTCGTGGGTCATGGTAGGCGGTGCTCCGTCAGCGGGCGATCGACTCCGCGAAGGTTCTACGGGCGATTCAACGTTTCGTCGAGGTTTAGGATGACGCTGGCCACCAGGGTCCAGGCAGCGAGTTCGACCGACGGCAAGTCGTCGGGGACCGCCGAATCGCCCACGTCGAGCAACTCTTCGGCAGCGCCAGGTGTGCTCTCGAAGTGTGCGAGTTGAACGGCTCTGAGCCTGCGCAGGGTTGCCACCTCTTTCTCGCTTGGCGGCCGCGACAAGACGATTTCGAAGGCCATTCGGAAGCGCTCCTCGTCGCCGGCGGGGCCTTCACTCAGCAGACGCTCGGCGAGCCCTCGCGCCGCCTCGACGTACTGCGGGTCGTTGAGCAGAGTCAGAGCTTGGAGTGGCGTGTTCGAAATCCCCCGCTTGACCGTACAGGTCTCGCGGTTCGGTGCGTCGAAGACCAGCATGTTGGGCGGCGGCACAGTGCGTTTCCAGAAGGTGTACAGGCTGCGTCGGTACAGATCTTCGCCCTCGCCTTGGGTGAACTCACTCGCCGAGAAGCGCCCGTCACTCTCGTAGCCGATCTCCTTCCACAAGCCCGGCGGCTGATACGGGTTGACTCCCGGCCCGCCGAGTTTCTCGACCAGGAGGTCCGCGTAGACCAGAGCACTGTCGCGAAGCACCTCGGCGTCGAGTCGGAAGCGCGATGCGCGCGCCAGCAGGCGATTCTCCGGATCGCGCTGCAGCAACTGTGGCGACACCGCAGCACTCTGGCGATAGGTCGCGGAGGTCACAATCAGACGTTGCAGCGCTTTCATATCCCACCCTGATGCGACGAACTCGGTTGCCAGCCAGTCGAGGAGTCCAGGATGCGAGGGCGCCTGGCCCTGGGTGCCGAAGTCCTCACTGGTCTTGACGAGTCCATGACCGAAAAAGCGCTGCCAAAGGCGGTTGACGGTGACGCGAGCGGTGAGCGGGTGCTGGGGGTCCACCAGCCAGCGGGCGAGGTCGAGGCGGGTGGCATTCGCACCATCGGCCACCGGTATCGACGGCAGAACAGCGGGCGTTGTCGCATGAACCTGCTCCCCAAGAAGGTCGTACTGGCCCCGCTCGAGGAGAAAGGTCGGGCGCGCCTTCTCTCGTTCCGCCATCACCATCGTCGTAGGGATGCTGGCGTCTAGCTCCTCGAGCTCCGCTTCGAGTGCCGCGAAGCGTTTCTCCTCGTTCGCGAAGCCGGGCCAGAGGTTGCGCCGGTAGTGACGGCGAAGACGGTTGGCTTCTTCCTCTGTCAGCTGCTCGTCACTTGTGGTGAGTAGCGTCTCGAGGGCGAAAGGGAGGACACCAGAGGTCTCCTGCTCGAGCACTGCTCGAAAGGGGGAACGCTCCGCAGGGTCCGTCGTCTCGGTCCAGATCTCGGCGAAGAGGTGATTGGCTCCGGATTCGAGATGTAGATCGAGGCGCCCCGCCCGGCAGTCCTCCTGATCGGGCTCTTCCTTCTCCGCCTCAGGCGCACTCTTCACCAGAGATCTGGACTTCGGCGGGCAGCTCGCCACCGGCTCGCCGTTGAGCCAGAACCGGTAGCCATCTGCGGCGATCGAGAGAGTCGAAGTGCGCTCGGACGGAGCGTCGATCAGGCGGTAGAGCCTGGTGGTTCCGGGCGGAAAGAAGATCTCGGCTTCGAACGGATCTCGAGCGTCCTCGGTCGCGAGCATCGCCGCAGCTGGCACCCAGACGAGTCGGCCGTCGTCGTAGCGTGCCTCGAGATCAGGCACGCCCGGCGCGTTCTCGGGCGGCTCGAAGTCGGGGTAAGGGCCACTCCAAGACCAGCCCGAGCGTTCACCAAGGGCCAAAGCTGGGTCATTCGAAAGCGCCAGCCGAAAACGGCCGATGACGCGCTGGGCGAACTGGGAGTTGTGGTGCAAACGCACTCGAATGCGTGAACCGGCAGGTGCGTCGAAGGGTTCCTGTGCAAAAAAGACCGCGACACGCTTGGTCTCCTTGCCGGCGAAATCGGCTGACCAGCCCGTCGTTTCGCCCTCGTCGATGGCTAGGGCGACAGGTGTTGCGGGATGGCGGTGATCGGCCATGGCAAAGGCGAATTCGATCGGCTCACCGAAGGGCTCACCCGGCATCGCCACCGCGACCTCGAACGTCGTCAGGGTGAACGTGCCTTCTCCAACCGACCGGCCAATCCCGCCTTCGGGCAACCGGTCGTCGCGAAGAGCCTCGAGGCGAAGAGCACGAATGCCGGTCGCGGAGACATCTGCGATGACCTCGAGTGTGTCAGTGTCAGGGTTGGGACCGACAACCAGAACCGAGCCGTCGGCTCTGTACTCGAACTCCGCCCCGTTCTCTGAGACCAGCTCGCCGGGAACGATGGACTGCCAGCGCCTCGAGAGCTCGCGCTGCCAATCCTTTCGCCACTGCTCCATCGCGCGGTCGACCTCAGGCTTCGGGTCGTCGAGCAGGCTGTAGAGCGGAGCGAGGTCTTCGAGCAGGCGGTTACGGGCGAGCTGCTGCGCCTCGTCGGGCGCAAGCAGGTACGGCTCAGCGTTCCCGTCCATCCCGTCCAGGCCTTCTTCATCGATCGAGTTGAAGAAGGCCGCCAGCTGGTAGTACTCGAGCTGCGAGATCGGGTCGTACTTGTGGTCGTGGCACTTGGCGCAGCCGACGGTCATGCCGAGCCACACGGTCGCTGTCGTATCGACACGATCGAAGACGTACTGGGTTCGGTATTCCTCGGGTATCGCACCACCCTCGAAGTTGATCATGTGGTTGCGGTGAAACCCGGTGGCCACGAGCTGCTCGTGCGTTGGCTCAGGCAACAGGTCGCCCGCTAACTGATCGATCGTGAACTGGTCGAAAGGCTGGTTGTCGTTGAAGGCGTCGATCACCCACTCACGCCAGCGCCACATGAACCGCTCGTTGTCGATGTGGTACCCATTGGTGTCGGCGTAGCGCGCCGCATCGAGCCAGTAGCGCGCAGCATGCTCACCGTAGCGCGGCGATGCCAACAGCCGATCCACGAGTCGCTCGTAGGCGTCTGCGCGCAAGTCGCCGAGGAAGACCTCGACCTCGCCTGTGGTTGGAGGCAGCCCTGTCAGGTCGAGGCTGAGCCGACGGATGAGAGTCCGACGGCTGGCTTCAGGTGACGGGCTGAGCCCCTCATCGTGGAGTCGCGCGAGGACGAACCTGTCGATGGGATTGCGCACGCCGGCATCGTTAGCCAGAGTTGGCGGTCGGGGCCGCTCGGGCGGCACGAAGGCCCAGTGTGGTTGCCACTCTGCACCTTGCAGAATGAAGGCCGCCAGCTGCTCGACTTCGCGGTCGCTGAGCTGGTGTTCTGGCCCCTCGGCGGGAGGCATGCGGTCTCTGGGATCGAGCGCTGCAATACGGTGGAAAAGCTGGCTGCTGGCGAGATCGCCAGGGGTGACGGCACGACGCCCCGAAGGCAGGACCGCAAGAGCACCTTCTCGGGTGTCGAGGCGAAGGCCAGCCTCACGCGCCTCTTCATCAGGCCCATGGCATTCGTAGCAGTGCTTGGAAAGAAGCGGTCTGACGTGCTGGTTGAAGCTCACCGGCTCGGCCGCCTCGAAGTCGCTCACTGCAAGGTGGGTGACCCGTGGCACCTCACGCGCCGAAACCCTTACCGCGGCTTTCAGTTCATGGCCTGGACCGTCCGGCCACAGCGCTCCGGCGTCGAGCCAGGCAGAAAGAGTGGCGATTTCTGCATCTTCGAGCGGCCGTGGCGGTGGCATCTCCAGCCCACCGTCGCGAAGCACCGCCTGAAACAGCAGCGACTCACTGGCCGACCCCGGAACGATGGCGGGGCCGCTCTCACCTCCCACTAGCATCGCCGGCCTGGAATCGAGGCGGAGCCCGCCGCGCTGACGAAGCGGGCCATGGCAAGCGAAACAGTTGCGCTCGAGGATGGGTGCTACCTGGGCGGCAAAGAACGCTTCATCGGAAGCCGGGCGAGGTTCCTGAGCCATCGGCACACCAGCGACTCCTGCGATGAGGAGCAGCAGGGCAAAGACGACCGCTCGCCACGGGCAGGGATCCTGGCCCGAGAGGATGAGTTGGTTCGAGGGTCGCGGCATGGCTGGAGAGTCCTAACAGGGTTCGAGATGACTGGCTGTCAAGTACCTCGAATCTACAACCAGGGGCTTCACTCCAGCCATTCACCTCGCCGCCGCTCGACCAGGGCCCTCTTCGCTCTCAGCTTCAGCTGCACTCGGTTCACCTTCTCCCATGAGCTTCGTAGCCGCTCACCGGCTGGTTCAGCAGGATGACATGAGTGCCGAACTTCTCCGACGAGATCCGGCAGGTTGCATTGGCTCTTGCTGGCTTGGGGGGTCGTCATCGGAACCACTATGGGCGGTCAAGAAGTTCACAGCTCGCCGTGAACAACGGACGTCGTAGGAACGGTGTCGGTGGCGCCGCCTTTGCCCTCCAGACCGGGAGCGAGGAGGTCCTCGAGAAAGAACGCGGAGAGCTCGGCCCGACCGCTCAGCCCGGACTTTCGGTAGACGGCAATCGAGTGTTGACGGGCCGTACGCTCGCTCTTGCCCGTCAATCGAGCAATCTCCTTGTGGCTCAGCCCCTTGAGCAGCAGGACGGCGGCTTGCCGCTCGGCCGGGGTCAGCCCCCAATCGCGGAGCTGTCGATCGATCTCTTCACCCAGGCCAACTACCAGTTTGCGGGCACGAGCCCGCCACAAATCGCGCTCTTTCAGGTGCCGCTCAAGCGTTGCCGAGGCGAACTCGAGCGACTGCCGTGCGCCATGCCAGGCACGCCACAGGTAACTCGCTGTTCCCAGGCTCAGTAGCATGATCGTGACCTCGAACAGCACATGGAACGAAAAGATCGTGTCGGGGTTGTCGAACGCGAGGTCGACGACACCGCCAATCGCAATCGCGCTCAACAGAGCGGCCAGCAGCAGGTAGAGACGAGCCGGTTCGGTGTGACGATCCACAGAAACCTCGCAGAGCCGGACCATAGGTCATTTGACGGAGCCCCAGAAACTGGTCGTTTCCCAGGGACAGCTAGAGCGCTTGGCGGATTCCCCATTGTAGGCCACGCATCTAACCTGCATTGATCCTTGGGACCACCGGTCCCCTGGGTTCAACGACCAATCGTGCCCGAAGATGACGTCCCCGCCGAAACCGAAACCGAAACCGAGCCCGGTCCGGGCTGCGACCGTGCTCTTCTGTCTCGGTACCACGACAGCCGGCCTGGCGCTTGGCTCGTCGAACGAAGGGGCTCCTACGATCGCCCCTGCCGCGCTCGACGCCGCTCAGCCGGTTGGTGCAGCGCAGGCCCTGGACGCCCTGATGACACGTGCTCGGCAGAGCAACCTCGCGAGGTACCGCGCCGCCCACCTCGATCTCGAACGAGCCGAGCGCGCACTCATGACGACAGTCGACCCCTCTCACCTCGAACTGCAATCCGAGGGGCTCGGAGATTCCCTTTCCCGAGAGCCCAACGCGATCGACACCATTCGTTGGATCCGCCCGGTCGCGGCTCCGTGGCGGGCTCCTGCCCGCCGCGACGCGCGAACAGCTCTCGAGCGTTGGCACCGTGCCGAAAGCCAGCTGAGGGCGACAGACGTAGCAGCCGAGGTTGCCGACCTGTGGTTGAACTGGGCCGCCCACCAGGCCAATTTGAAGGTGCGAGAAGATCGGTTGCAGCGCATTGAGCGAGCGCTGCGGGTTTTTGAGGCACGATTCGAACGCGGCGAGGTCGCGGGTACCGAGGTCCGTCAGCTCGAAGCACAACGAGCGGAAGACTTGGCAGCCGTGCTCGAAGAACGGCTGCGGAGCAACGAACATCGCCTTACGCTCGAAAGCTGGCTGGCCGTTCCGCCACCACCACCCCGGCCCTATAGCCTCTCCCAGTTGCAGGGCTGGCTCGAGGCCACGATTCGCCAGGACCACTCGGAGTCCCGCCCCTCGCAGCAGATCGAGCGCATCCAGGCGCGCGCCGATCTCGATCAAGCACTGGCCCGCTTGCGCGAGAAAACCGCCTCGGGGAACCCTGCCGTCACGCTCGAGTTCGAACGGATCCCGGCGCTCGATGGCGCTCGTGCGGTCGAAGCACTGGGAGTTCAGGTCAGCATTCCGCTGTCTTTCGGGCGCGACGTGCGCGAGCGAAGAGGCGCGGCCCGACGCAACGCCGACCTGGCCGCAGTGACGGCATCCAGGAGTCAGGCCGCGCTAGCGCGTGACCTGGAGCTATGGAGTTCGCGGCGCGTCTCTGCCGCCGAGGGATTAAAGGACCTCCGATCCGCCGTCGAGCGTCTCCCGCGCACGGAGCACTCGCTCTCCGAGCAGTTCCGCCTCGGTGCCATCACCTACGTCGTCTTTCTCGACGGCCTCGCCAGGCTCGACGACGTTCGTCTGCGCGAGATCGAACTCCAGACCCTGTTCTTGCGATCTAGCATCGCGCTCGCCCGTCTCAGCGGAAATGCCAGCCACTTTCCACTGGGTCCGTTCGACCCGACGTCCGGATCTCGATCCGCACCTGAGGAGAAGCCATGAAACTCGGGAGGCCCGCGCGTGCGCTCTACTTTGCTGTGGCCGACCGCGCTGCGCTGGGACTGACCGCCATCGCCTCGAGCCTCCTGGCGATCGGGCTCATCGGCCCGCCTTCGGCTGGCCAGGGCTCGCCCTCTCGAACCATCGAGCTGAATTCCACTGAACTCGAGCGTGCTGGAATCGTGACCACGGCCGTGAGGGCTAATGACTCCCAGCGCATCGTACGCGTGGTCGGCCAGGTCGTGCGATCGCCGGACGCTACTCACGCGGTGCGCAGCCCGGTCGAGGGTCGCGTCGAGAGTCTCCTCGTCACTCCGGGCACCGTTGTTCGCCGAGGGCAGCTCTTGATGACGCTGCACTCGCACCGTGTGCACGAAGTCTCAGCGAATCTGAGACTCGCAAAGAGCGAGCTCGAGATCGCGCGCAACCGCCTCGAAGCCGGTCGCCAACTCCTCGAACTAGAGGGGATCAGTCGTCTCGAGCTCGAGAGGCGGGAGCAGGAGGCTCTTCGTGCGGACCTTGCCGTCCAGGCCCTGGTCGTCGATATGGAAGACGTGGGACTGACTCGCGAAGAGATCGACGCCATGTCCGTTGGGTCGCTCCATGGCGAGCTTCCCGTACGCGCCCGAGTCGCAGGAACCGTGCTCGATCTGCACGTTGCCACCGAAGCCAGGGTGCTGCCGTGGGAGCCGCTTCTGTCGATCGGCAAGTCGGAGAGCCTGGAACTCGATCTCCAGGTGCAGCCGAGTCTCTCGCAGGGAATTCGGCCTGGAGATCAGATGCGATTCGCACCGGTCGGTAGCGAAGCCTGCTGCGACGCAGTGGTCCTGACACGGATTCCACAGGTCGATCCGACCACCCGAACGGTCAAGGTGCGCGCACAGGTGACCGGCTCCACGACGGGCCTGGTGGCCGGCATGTTCGTCGAAGGCAAGCTGACCAGCAGTGGTCCGGGACGAGCGGGGCAGTCCTCCGCAACTCTTGTGCCCGCCGGCGCCATCCTTCGACTCGATGGCGAGGACGTCGCGTTCGTGCTCGAAAGGCCCGGAAGATTCAGACCGACGCCGGTTGAGGCCGGCGCGTTCGACGGCACGCACTACCAGATCAACAACGGTCTATCGGTCGGGCAACAAGTCGTTGTCGAAGGCACCTTCCTTCTCAAGTCGAAACTTCTGCGCGACGCGAGTGCGGAAGGTGACGCCGGCCGTGGAGACCCACCGTGAGGCGACTGGTCGAGGTTGCACTCGAGCATCGACCCGTGGTTCTGGCCTTCGCCGCCCTTCTCGCCGTCGGCGGCTTGACCGCCATCCGAGAGCTGCCGATCGACGCGTTCCCCGACGTGACGAACATTCAGGTCACCGTCATCTCGCAGGCTCCTACTCTGTCGCCGCTCGAGATGGAGCAGCTCGTGACCTACCCTATCGAGCAAGCATGCTCGGGCTTGCCGTACTCGACGGAGATTCGTTCGCTCTCCAAGTTCGGGCTGTCGATGGTGACAATAGTTTTCGAGGACGGAACCGACATCTACTTCGCCCGTCAGCTGGTGATGGAGCGGATGCTGTCGGCCCGCGAAGAGCTGCCCGAACAGGTCTCGTCTTCCTTGGGACCGATCTCGACTGGGCTCGGCGAGGTCTTCCAGTACACGCTCGAAAGCGACGAACGCGACTTGACGGAGCTTCGGACGTTGCACGACTGGGTGGTCCGCCCCGTCCTTCGAACCGTTCCGGGGACTGCCGGCGTCGACTCGTTTGGCGGCTTCGTGAAGCAACATCACGTGGTCGCGGACCCGAACGCGCTGCGTCATCAGGGACTGACGCTCAACGATCTGGCCGAGGCGGTGGCGTCGGGAAACGGGGTGGTCGGTGGGTCGTACCTCGAACGGGGCGCCGAACAGTACGTGGTGCGCGGCGATGGCTGGATGCGCTCAGCCCAGGACGTTCGGGACACCGTGGTCTCTTACAAGAGTGGCGTTCCCGTCCTCCTCGGCCAGGTCGCCACTGTCGAGAGTGGACATGAGATCCGCCAGGGTGCCATCAGCCAGAACGGTGCCGGGGAACAAGTCGCCGGCATCGTCCTCATGCTGCGAGGAGCATCGGGGCGCGATGTGGTTGCGGGAATTCGCGAGCGCCTGAACACCGTGCGTGCGAGCCTGCCTGATGACGTGCGGATTGTGCCCTTCTACGACCGCAGCGAACTGGTCGCGACGGCTCTCAGCACGGTCAGCAGAGCCCTGCTCCAGGGCGCCGTCCTGGTCACCCTGGTGCTGCTGTTCTTCATGGGCCACCTGCGCTCAGCCCTGGTGGTCTCTCTGCAGCTACCGCTCGCTGCTCTCGCCACCTTCCTCGCCATGCGCACCGTAGGGTTGTCCGCCAACCTGATGACTCTCTCGGGGATCGCGATTGCCGTCGGCATGCTTTGCGACGGTGCCATCGTGCTGGTGGAGAACGCCGTACGAATGCTGGCGGAGCACGAGAGTGGCGAACCGCACCTTCGCCGTCGCCTGGTCACAAGCGCCACTGCCGAAGTCGCGCGGCCGATTCTTTACGGTGTCGCCGTGATCATCGTCGTCTTCCTGCCGATCGCCACCCTGCAGGGCATCGAGGGCAAAATGTTCGCCCCGCTGGCCTACACGATCTGCCTGGCCCTGGTGGCAGCTCTCGTTCTCACCTTCACCGTCATGCCTGTCCTCGCGTCCTTACTGCTCAGGCCTGGAGGGTCGTACTTCGGAACCTCGATTCCGCACCCTGCGGACCTGGCGAGAAGAACCTATCTGCCGGTGCTTGCAGGAACCCTCGGCCATCCCCGGCTCGTCGTTGGTGTTGCCGTGGTGCTGGCCCTGGTGGCTGCCGTTCTGGTTCCGACTCTGGGCACCGAGTTTCTGCCCTCCATGGACGAGGGCTCCATCGTCGTCCAGCCGTTTCAGCTGCCGTCGGTCTCGCTCACCGAATCGCTGCGCAACGTGCGACGCATCGAGCAGACGATCATGGAGCTGCCCGAGGTGCACCGCGTCGTCAGTCGTACGGGGCGGTCCGACATCTCTTCGGACCCGATGGGAGTAGGTGAGAGCGATCTCTACGTCTTGCTCGAGGATCGTGACCAATGGGAAACCGCCGCCACAAAGGCTGGGTTGGTTGCGGCCCTCAGAGAACGCCTCGAGAGCATTCCTGGAGTCGAGTTCGGCTACACCCAGCCCATCCAGATGCGGGTCGACGAACTGATCTCTGGCGTCAAATCCCAGGTTGCAGTCAAGATCTTCGGCGACGATCTCGACCGACTGGCGACTCTGGCGGAGGAAGCCACGGTGCTGCTTCAGAGAATCGAAGGTGCCGTCGACGTCAAGACCGAGCCCATCGAAGGGCTGGGTTACCTCGAGGTGAAGATCGATCGCCAGAGCCTCGGGCGTTTCGGAATCCGAGTCGAGCAGGTCCAGCAGATCATCGAAACGGCGATTGCGGGCCGAGTGGTAACGCAAGTTCCCGAGAACGATCGACGGGTCGGCGTTGTCGTGCGGCTGCCCAAGGACTTTGTTGCGCAGGTGGACAACCTCCTCGCTCTTCCACTCTCCACGCCGGCCGGCGAACGCGTCGAGCTCGGCGAGGTGGCCACCATCGAGCTCGCCGAAGGCCCGGCTCAGGTTTCACGCGAGGATGGCAAGCGTCGCGTGGTCGTCGAGCTCAACCTCGAGGGCCGGGACATTGGTGGCTTCGTGCGCGAGGCCACCACAGTTCTCGGAGAGGGACTCGAGCTTCCGACTGGCTGGTACATCACCTGGGGTGGTCAGTTCCAGCAGCAGCAGCGCGCGATGGCGCGCCTTCGTGTGATGGTTCCAGTCGCCCTGCTTCTGATCTTCCTCCTGCTCTACCTGAACTTCCGCAGAACCACCCCCGTTCTCTTGATCTTGGCCAACATTCCCCTGGCCCTCGTGGGTGGCGTCTTCGGTCTCAAGCTCTCGGGTCTCTACCTCTCGGTGTCGGCCTCGGTGGGGTTCATCTCGTTGTTTGGCATCGCTATTCTCAACGGCCTGGTCATGATCGAGTTCATCGAGAAGCTCGAAAGAGAAGGGCACGCTCGCCGGAGCGCCATCGTGGAAGGCGCCGAGATGCGCCTGAGACCGGTTCTGATGACCGCTGCCACGACCGCGTTGGGACTCCTCCCGCTGGTTTGGGCGACCGGCGTCGGCTCCGAGGTCCAGCGCCCCCTGGCGGTGGTGGTCGTCAGCGGAGTGGTCACCTCGACGCTCCTGACCCTCTTCGTACTCCCGGTCCTCTATCAGCAGTTCGGCGGCGACAACTTGCCTCATCCAAGGAATCGAGCTCCCTAGGAGAAGCGCGCTTACCGGGAAGTTCGGCCAAGGAGTTCAGCGGACACGAGCATTTTTAGCGAAACGACCGCCACTCAGAGAGGCGCGCGCAACTCAGCTGGGAAGTCGCCCGTGCTCCCACCCTTCAAGTAGGCCCACGGGATCGGCTCTTCGATCTCGCGTGGGAGCGCTCCGCAGCCGAATGAAGCGCCTCGTGTTGCTCCCTTCGGACCGAAGGTCCACTCAGGGTATGGTGTCTCTGAGACCTCTTCGTATCCTGAGACAATGTCCTGCAGATCATCGCCGACTGGCTTGCAGGGTTGAAACCTACGCTGATTCCGCAGCCTGAGGACAGACGCTGACTTCGGAGCGATCTCCCCGTCTCATCACGACAAACTCCCTAGGATGCTGCGTGAATCTCGAGCAAGGACTGGTCTTGGTGGTTCTCGTCGGTCTGCTGGCAATGTTCCTGTGGGGGCGTTGGCGCTACGACGTAGTCGCCGTCGCCGGCCTTCTGCTGTTGGGAGCCGTCGGAGTAATTCCACCGGAGGAGCTCTTCAGCGGTTTTAGCAGCCCAGCCGTGATCACCGTCGGAGCCGTTCTCGTAGTGAGTGCGGCGCTCGGTCGTTCGGGCGTCGTCGACTTCTTGGCCAGATCGGCCCTCCAGCTAGCGGGCGCTTCGACGACGGGGCAGGTCTTCGCATTGGTATTGCTGGGGCTCGTCTGCTCGTCGTTCATGAACAACGTGGGCGCCCTTGCACTCCTGCTCCCAGTTGCCCTCCGCATCTCGGAGACTACAGGCATCTCGCGCAGCAAACTGCTCATGCCTCTGGCCTTTGCTTCGCTGCTTGGCGGGATGACTACTCTTATCGGTACACCACCCAACATCATCGTCTCCGGCTTTCGCCAGGCCTCGCTGGGCGAACCTTATCGGCTCTTTGACTACACCCCGGTAGGTCTCGCGATTGTCGGCCTCGGCCTCCTCTACCTACCCACCGTAGGCTGGCGCCTGATTCCCGAGCGGCGTTCCGAGAACATGAGCGAACGGTTCGAGCTCGGCCACTACGTGACCGAGTTTCTGTTGGCGGAAGGGAGCGCGCTCGAGGATCGGAAGGTGGCCGCATTGGCCGAGCTCGGACTCCCGGAGATCGTCGTTCTATCCGTGGTTCGGGGCGGGCATCGCACGGCCATGCCATCACCAGAGATGAAGCTCGAAGTTGGGGATCGGCTGCTCATCGAGGTCGATCCTCGCCATGTGGACGAGTTCGTGGAGCAAACCCGGCTCGAGCTCTACCCCGCTGAAAACGACTCGACCGACAAAGAAGACGGAAACTCGGGCTCCCGCCACAAGATCGAGGCCGAGGACGTAGCCCTCGTTGAGGCCCTGGTGCTCCCAGCATCGCGACTCGTGGGCACCTCGGCGCGAGCCAGCAACCTCCGCAATCTTCATCGGGTCAGCTTGATCGGTGTCGCGCGACGGGGTGCCTTCGTGCGTGGTTCAGTCGGTGACCTCGTGCTGCGGCCGCTCGACCTGATCTTGCTGCAGTGCGCCCGTAAGCGTCTTTCACCGACCCTCTCGGAGCTCGGCCTGCTTTCGTTAGCGCAGCACGAAAGCCTGCGTTCCTCGAAACGCCAACTCCTGCTGACGACCGTGATTTTTGCGGCAGCGATTGTTGTGGTCGCCATGGGTTGGTGGTCTGCGGCCATGGCCTTTGCCACTGCGGCGATCGTCATTGTGCTCTCTGGACTCCTACCTACGCAGGAGATCTACAAGTCCATCGACGCATCGGTGATCGTACTCTTGGCGGCTCTCATTCCGGTTGGTCGTGCGTTTGAGTCGACAGGAGCCGCCGCTACCCTTGCTGACTTCATGATCGGACTCGTCGGCGGGCTTGCCCCCGTGTGGGTGCTGGGCACATTGATGCTGGTGACCATGATGCTTTCGGACATCATGAACAATGCCGCAACCGCTGTCGTCATGGCACCGATTGCACTCGAGATCTCGAAGACCCTAGGCCTGGCGGCCGACCCATTTCTCATGGCCGTGGCCATCGGCGCGTCTTCCGCCTTCTTGACTCCGGTCGGCCATCAGTCGAACCTGTTGGTGGTGAACCCGGGGGGCTATCGTTTCTCGGACTTCTGGCGCCCAGGTCTGCTGTTGGAGCTGATGATCGTCGCAGTCACGTGTCCGTTGCTTCTCCGGATCTGGGGCTAGCATCGAGACCGCGCGGTTGTTCTCGGCCAGGCAACAAGGCAACGAGAAACAGCCCCGAATTGGAAGCGTGATTTGAGGCTATTTACGCAAGTTGAGGTCGTTTCCGCGACCTCGCCTCGGAGTTGGCAAGTGTAGTGGGCGATTTCAGGCCCTGCGGTGGGCGACTCTGCGCAGCCATCTCTGTGCATCACCGATCCCCTCCCTCGTCAAACATCCTAGCGCTCAGTACAACAGCTCCACCCATCTCCCCCCGGCAAGGAGCTCCGCCTTCCTGCGCTGCCAGGCCTCGGCCGACCCCAGGATCCCACTCAGTACATGGTCGAGCTCATCGCGGATGTGCTCTAGACCCGCTACGTACACGTAGGTGCGAGGCTGGCCGAGCATTTCGACCAGCTCCTCGGCGCGCTCTTCGAGGGCAGAGTCCCAGGCAATCGGCGCACCCCAAGCTGGGCGCGGACTCAGTGCCTTCACCGCCTCGAAGGTGTCGCAGTCGTAGTACTGAGCGAAGTCATCGCGCTCGTCGTTCATGTAGAGCAGCTCGAGGCCAGTTCTTCCGCCGTAGTACAGCCGCACTTCTCCCTGCCAGTCCGGAATGTTCTGGTAGATGTGCTTGACCAGCGTCCTGAAGGGAGCGATGCCGGTACCGGTGCCGACCAGGATCAGGCTGGCGTCCCTTTCTCGTGGCACCTGAAAGGGCATGCCATAGGGACCGGCCAGGATCAAAGTCTCGCCCTGCCTAAGGTCGCACAGGAAGTTCGACGCGATGCCTTCGAACTCCTCACCGCTGTACTCGTCGACGTAGCGACAGCGCTTGACGCAGATCTTGATGCGCTGGTGGGTCGCGTCGGCCTCGGGAAGGTCGGCAACGCTGTAGAGACGGAGGTGATCGTACTCGCCGAAGGCGCGGTCGCCGGGGGCCAGGACGCCGACGCTCTGCCCTACCTCGAAGGCGGTGTCGCGCTTGGCGAACTCGAGCAGAAGCTCGCGTACCTCGTCGTCAGACTGTTCGGAGGTGATGCGCTCGGACGACAGTACGGTCGCCTCATAGCGTTCGCTGGTGTCGTAGTCCTGGAGTCTCATGTTCCTACTTCCTCTTTTGGTGGCACGCTCGTTCCACGACCCGAACGCTCACAAGGCCCGCGGCACCCACAGTTTCCACAGGCGAACAGACGCTCGAGGGCGTCTTCGCTGGACCTTTCGGGAAAGCTGCGCTGCCAGGCACGCTGAATCAGCAGCCAAGGCAGGATCAGCACTGAAATCGCGGCGCAGGCGAGCAGGAGATCGATCGTGTTCATCTTTCTTTGACCTCTTTCGATCGGTCCTCAGCTGGTGAGGCCGGCGAAACCCATAAAGGTGAGCGACAGGATGCCGGCGACAATCAGAGTGATGGCCGCACCCTGCACCAGGTCGGGAGTCTGGGCGAGCTCGAGCTTCTCGCGCACTCCGGCCATCAACACCAACGCGAGGGTGAAGCCGGCGCCCGCGCCCAGGGCGAAAACGAGTGCCCCGAGGAAGCCGTAGCCACGGTTGGTCTGAAACAACACCACGCCGAGAATGGCGCAGTTGGTGGTGATCAAGGGCAGGAAGATGCCGAGGGCACGGAACAGCGCCGGACTGGTCTTCTTGATGAACATCTCCACCAGCTGCACGGTCGAGGCGATGACCACGATGAAGGCGATCAGGCGCAGGAAGGGTACGCCCAGGTAGAGCAGCAGGCTGTTGATGGCGTAACCGCACACCGAGCTCACCAGCATCACAAAGGTCACCGCCGCCCCCATGCGGGTGGCGGTCTCGAGCTTGGCCGACACGCCGAGGAAGGGGCAAATGCCCAGGAAGTAGGCCAGCACGAAGTTGTTGATCAGGCACGCGCCGAGGAAGATCGAGAACAGGGAGGACTCGCTCATGCGGATCCCTCCCCGGCGCGCCGCTCGCGGCGCTGCTTCATAGCTTGGAACAGCAGCAGCCACGCTGCCAGGGTGAAGAAGCCGCCCCCGGGCAGGATCATCACCACCCAGGGCTCGAACGCGTCGTGAAAGAGACCAACCCCAAACAGCGAGCCGGCCCCCAAGATCTCACGTACAGCTCCCAGGGTGAAGAGGCCAAAGGTGAAACCGGCGCCCATGCCCAGCCCGTCGAGCAGCGAGCGAAACACGGTGTTCTTCGAGGCGAAGGCTTCGGCGCGTCCGAGGATCAGGCAGTTCACCACGATCAGAGAGATGAAGGCGCCGAGCGCCTTGTGCAGGTCGAGGCTGATCGCTTGGATCAGATAGTCGACCACTGTGACGAAGGTGGCGATGATCAGGATGTAGGTGGCAATGCGCACCTGGCGCGGAATGAAGTGGCGCAACGACGACACCAGCAAGTTCGATAGCACCAGTACGAAGGTGGTGGCAAGGCCCATGGCCAGTGCGTTGATGGCACTGTTCGACACTGCCAGTACCGGACACATCCCGAGCAGCTGCACGAACACCGGGTTCTCACGCCAGAGCCCCTTGACCATCTCGTCGGCAGCCGGCGGCGGGGCGTCTTCGAGTATGGTCACTTCGAGTCCTCCTCGAAGGTGCTCGAGCGGCGCTCCACCAGCGGCACCCAGCGCTCGGTGCTGACGCGCAGCAGCTCCCCCACCGCCACCGACGAAATGGTGGCGCCTGAGATGCCGTCGACCTGCCAAGGCTCGGTCTTGGCGCCGTCGGCAACCGCCACGATGGCGTGGCGCGGTGCACTACCGTCCTCGTTCAGGCGGACGTCGAGACGCTCGAAGTTGGCGAGGAACTCTTCGTCGGTCTCGATGCGATCGCCTAGACCCGGAGTCTCCCGGCTCTCCAGCACTTCGAAGCCGATGATTGCGTCGTGCTCGAGCGAGTAGCCGTAGAGGACACGGATCATGTCCTGGTAGCCCATGCCCGCCGCTTCGATCGCGACTCCGGCCAGCGAACCGTCAACGCGATAGCCGGCGTGGACCCGCTCGCCCGCCTCTCCCTCGGCGCCACTTTCCTCGGCGCCAACGAAGTCGTCGCCCTCGAGGCGTAAGGACCGGGTGCTGACCGTCTCGGGCAACACTTCGAGAATGGCGCGCTCGAGCGCCTCGGCACGGTTGCGCTCAATGGTCTCGGCGGTCGATTGGTGCACTACCACGATGAGCAAGGCACAGGCCAGGCCCACTCCGACCATCGCCCGGTAGAGCGGCCAGAGCGGGGTCTGCGGTAACGTCTGAGGAGCGGTCACGTCACCACCTCCTTCGCCGCCGGCTTCGCGCGCCGGGCGCCGTACACCCGCGGCCGGATCCACTGGTCGATCAGCGGCGACGCCGCATTGGCGAACAGGATGGCGTACATCACACCTTCGGGCATGCCGCCCCAGATCCGGATCACCACCACCAGCACGCCGATCAGGCCGCCGTAGAGCCAGAGTCCAACCTTGGTCATCGGAGTAGCCACCATGTCGGTGGCCATGAACACGGCACCCAGCATCAGACCGCCTGCCAGGAGCATGAAGGCGGCGTCGGGGTGGACTGGGTCGAGGGCATGCAGGATGGTGCTTAGCACTGCGACGGTACCCAGAATCGCCACTGGGATCTGCCAACTCATCATCCGGCGTATCGCCAAATAGAGGCCGCCGAGCAGAATCAGCACGGCACAGGTCTCGCCGGTGGAACCCGAGACCATCCCCAGGGCGAGGTCGCCCGTGGCTGTGAGTTGCTGTTCGAACTTCATGGCGGAGAGCGGCGTCGGCCCACTCACTGCGTCGTAAGTCGGTCTGCTGAAGGGCAGCGCCAGGGTGGACGACGGCAAACGCGTGAAGCGCTCGACCAGGAAGGATGGCTGCCAGCTGGTCATCGCGGCTGGAAACGCCGCCTGGGCGAAGGCTCGACCTACCAGCGCCGGATTGAAGGCGTTGTAGCCTAGGCCGCCGAACAGCAGCTTGCCCACCACCATGCCGAACACAGCGCCCGTAGCGTTCATCCACAGCGGCAAACCGGGTGGAAGGGTCAAGCCGTAGAGCAGGCCGGTGATCACCGCCGACCAATCGCTGACGCTCGACGCCTTCCCTGAGAGCCGACAAGCCGCAGCTTCGGTGGCGACGCAGCTGCCAACCGCCACCGCCAAGGTTGCGAGCGCCGCCAAGCCAAAGGCGTAGACACCGAAGGCCGCCACGGGCAGCAGCGCCCAGACAACGTTGCGCATGATCACGTCGACACTGCGTCCGCTCATGATGTGCGGCGACGACTGGATCTCAAGCGTCTTGCGGAGACCGGAGGCGGAGCCCGCCTGGGAGGGGATGGTCACGCCGCCCCCTTCTGGAGCGCCTCTTGTCTGGCTGCCGCCTTGCGCACGGCGGCCTTGGCCATCCGGAAGTGCTGCACCAGCGGGATGTGCGAAGGGCAAACGAAGGAACAGCAGCCGCACTCGAAACAGTCCATGAGGTGGAACTCTTCCGCCATGCGCGCGTACTCCCCCTTCTTGGCCAGCAGGCCGAGCTGCGACGGGTTGAGGAACAGTGGGCAGGCCGCCAGGCAGTCGGCGCAGTGGATGCAGGGGTACTCCTTGCGGCGCGCCAACGGTGCGGTCTCGCGCTCGGTGAAAGCAACGACTCCCGACGTACCCTTGGTGATCGGAACGTCGAGACTGGAGGCTGCGCCGCCCATCATCGGACCGCCGAGAAAGACCTGGCTCGTGTTTTCGGCGAGATCGACCTGCTCGAGCAGGAAGCGCAGCGGGGTGCCGATCGGAATGCGGTAGTTGCCCTTCTTGCCGACCGCCGGGCCCGAGATCGTGATCACCCGCTCCTGAATCCCCCGGCCGTGCGGGAGCAGGCGCCCGATCTCGGCAGTGGTGGCGACGTTGGTGCACAGAGCGCCAGTGTCGAGCGGCAAGCCGCCAGAAGGCACTTCACGACCGAGCAATGCCGAGATCAGCATCTTCTCGGCACCCTGCGGATACTTGACGGGCAGGGTCACCACCTCCGCCGGCAAATCGGCGGGCAGGTTCTCCTCGAGCAGCGCGGCGGCATCGACCTTGTTGTCTTCGATGGCGACGATCGCGCGCTCGGCCCCACTCACCGTCAGCAGATAGCGAATGCCCTCGTAGATGTCTTCCGACTGCTCGAGCATCACCCGGTGGTCGGTGGTGAGGTAAGGCTCGCATTCGACCCCGTTGACGATCATGGTGTCGACGCGTTTGTCCTCGGGAACCGCCAGCTTGACGTGGGTCGGAAAGGCGGCACCTCCCAAGCCCACGATGCCGGCAGTCTGGATCGCCTCGAGGATCTGCCGGCGCGGCGCGTCGAGCGGACAGGGTGTTCCCTCAGCCACCTCCTGAGTGGAGCTGGGATAGGGCCGAAGGTAGATCCCGGTCACCATGCGCCCGCTGGCGCTCGGCACCAGACCAATCCGCTCCACCCTCCCCGAGACCGGAGCATGCATCGCCACTGACACCCAGCCTTCGGGACGCGCGATCAGCTGGCCGCGCACCACCTCTTCGTCCTCCCTCACCACCGGTACCGCAGGGGCGCCGATGTGCTGGGACAGCGGCACCACCAGAGCTGGAGCGAAGGGAAACCGCCGAATTGGCAGCGAAGCGGTGGTGTCCTTCGACTCCGGCGGATGGATGCCGTGCGGAAACGTGTTGCGTTGGCGCAGAAAAGAGAACATTGAAACCTCAGTTGTACTTCTGCCCGCGCTCGATCCAGCGCTCGATGTCCTTGGCCGAGCGGTCTTTCGGCACGCCGGGATGGATAATGCCGGCGGTGCAGCGCTCGGCAGCCTTGACGAGGTCCTGGTAGGGACCGGCCTCTGCATCGGCGATGTAGGCCTTGCGCTTGTCGTTGTAGACGAAAATCTTCGAGTTGATGTGGATGCACTCGTCGCAGGTGGTGCACAGGTCGGTGTCGATCCATGGCGCCACGGCAGGTGGGGCGCCATCCTCGCCGGCTGGCGGTTCGGCGCCTGCGTTCCCCCCGTTGGCGGCAATCTCTCCTCCCGAGCTCGAGGCCACCACCGGCAGCTCCACCGGCTCGGCCGACAAGAGGTCGGCTACCTGATCTCCCTCGCCGACGGCAATTCGCACCAGGTTGCGCGTGATGGTCGAGATGACCTCGCCGCGCACCTTCGCTTCGACCTCAGGTAGCGAGATCTCTTCCCGATCCAACCCAGCCAGGGCGCGCAACATGGTCCAGAACTGCCGGCGGTCTTCGCACGACCGCACCATGGTGTGGTCGACCAGCAAACGGCTGAGTCGCTCTTCGCGATCCACCGTCCAGATGAACGGGTAGCGATCCTCGCGCTCCCTCTCATCGAGCTCGAGGAACTCGTCGAGAGGCACCATTTGATCGTTCCATGTGTCGGGCGGCGCCTTGCGGAAGTGCTTTCGGAAGCGAACCTCGGTAATCGCGAAGTCGGCGAAGGTCATAGGCAGCTCCATCTCCTTCTCGATGCCGGACTCGCGGTAGGCCAGTCTGTAGGTCGGCCAGTCCTGGTCGATCGCTGGGTTGCCTTCGAGGTCGAAGCACTCGCGTGGCGTGATGCCGCGGTCGGGGTCGTAGCGGAAGAGGGGATAGGCACGCGACTCGACCGCCAGCTTTGCCTGGTGGGTGCTCATGTCGTCGCCGATGCCGTGCTCCGGCTGGCAGGCGGTGTACAAGTTGAACAGCGCCGGTCGGCGCGCCTTGAGGCCGTGGATGAAGCCCTCGATCATGTGCGACGGGTTGGCCGCGGTGGCCTGCATGACGTAGGTCGTGCGGTGCGCCATGCCGATCAGGCCAATCTCCTTTCGCTGCTCCTCCTTGCCCCGGCTGACGCGCCCGAACTGCGCCATGTCAGAGACCTGGCCGAGGAAGCCCGAGGTGCAGGCCTGGCCGCCGGTGTTCGAGTAGACCTGCGTGTCCACCACCACGATCTTGATTGGCTTGCCCGACATCATGGCGCGCGACAAGTTCTGGAACCCGATGTCGTACATGGCACCGTCGCCGCCAACCGCCACCACCGGCGGGCACAATTCCCACTCCTCGTCGGTGAAGTCCTGCCAAGTGAGGTAGGCCATCTGCTCGTCGTGCTCGGCCGGCTTGTAGCGCCCCGCAATCTCGAGCTCGGCCAGGCGGATGGCCTTGAAGCCTTCGGCCATCTTGGCCATGTGACCTTCGAAAATGCCGAGTGCCATCGACGCCGAGTCCTGGAACAGGTGGTTGGTCCAGGGGAAGGGGTAGGGGTTGAAGGGATAGGTGCTGCCCCACACCGAAGTGCAACCGGTGGCATTGACCATGCCCATCGACGTGCGGCCCTTGCCGCTGGCACCCCGCTCGTAGCGCCAGAGCAGGTTCTTGAGCTTCGCCACCAGGCCGGTCGTGCGCCGCAGCCACTCCTGGTCGATCGGCTGCGCGCCTTCACGACCTGCGGCGTGTTCGGCGAGGTCGGCCAGCGTCAGGTCCTCGTCCTGGTGCGCGGCGGTAAAGCCGGCGATGTCGCTCGCGTCGGAGACGTCGAGCCCGCCCACGAGCTGGAGACGCACGTGCTGCTCGAGGCGCTCGATCAGGTCGTGCAGGTAGGCGGTGTGCTTCTTCACCCGCGGCTGCATCAGCGCCTCGACGGTGGCAGTGAAGAGGTGGATCACCGTCTTCTCGCCGCAGCCAAGGCAGGCACCGTCGCCACTGGTCAGGGAGAGGTAGTTGTTCTTGTCGAGCAGGATGGTCTCGAGCGCACCAATCGCCTCGTCGATGTCGTCGACGCGGATGTACTTCTGAGGTGTCGTCGGCAGATCGAGCCAGAAGTCCCAGTGCTGGCGCAAGGTCTCGATGCTGTCGTCGGTCTGGGTGACCCGGTGCAGTGCGTCGTCGTCGCACACCTCGACGCACTCCATGCAGCCCTTGCAGGTGTAAGGGTTCACCGTTATCGAGAGCAGGCCGCCGTCGCCAGCCTGGCGCTGCTCGGGCACCGTGAAGTAGGGCCGAGAGAGAGCGAACTGGAAGTCTCCTAGTTCTTCCCGGAACCAGTCGAGTTCCCGTTCGAGAACTGTACGCTCGACCCCATTCCCGGAAGACCCATTCCCGGTCATCTCATCGAGAGCCGCGGTAATCGCACCGTCCATCATCGCCGACACCGAGTCGGTCTCTTCAGCCTGCTGGAACAGACCGCGAAGATGGCGTTCGACGATGCGTGACGCCTTCGGCAGGTGTTCGACCTCGTGCCCCTGGTTGCGCACCCGCTTCACCACAGTGTCGATCACTTCGCCGACTTCGTTGACGAGGCCGGGAATCGCGGTGTCGGGACAAACGGTGTAGCAGTCGCCACAGGCGGTGCAGTTCTCCGGAATCCACTGCGGATGCTCGAAGCGGATGCCGGTCATGTCGCGGAACAGCGCCGATACCGCCGGGATCACTCCGAGGCCAATGAACGGGTCGGTCAGGTTGTCACTCCCCTGGCCGCGGACGTAGAAGCTGCCGGTCTGTTCCCAGAAGCGATGCACATCGGTGATTGGCGCCTGCCCTTGCGGCACCGACTCGAGCATCACCGGTAGCTGCGGGCCGCTGCCGTTTCCGTTCACCGGTGCCGCTACCTCCTCGATCGAGTCGTAGGGCACCGGCTTCAGCTCTTCGAACCCACGCTTGACTACGCGCACGTTGTCTGCCACTACCCGCGCGCCCTTACTGCCAAACTTCTTCTGCAGCTGCGCCTCGATCGCCTGCAACAGGTGGCCCTCGTCGAGGCCCTCGTGCTCCATGACGTCGGAGGCCCGGAAGAAGGCACCTTGGAAGGCGTTGCCCTGCATGCGTAGCTGCAGGTCGGGGTCGGTTGCCTCGTCGCGTGCGATCTGAAAGGCATCGAGGTAATAGAGGCGGATCTCCTTGTCTTCGACGACTTTGCGGAAGCCGGTCGGAATCGAGTGCCAGACCGCCTCCGGCGAGCCGAGATCGCTCTGGATCACGAACACACCACCTCGTCTGAGGCCGGCGATGGCATTGCTATGGTGGAAGACGTTGGGGTCGGGAGAGAGCACCACGTCGACGTGGAAGTACTCGCAGTTGACCCGGATCGGCTCGGGCGCCGCCGAAAGGTAGTAGGTGGTCGGCTGCCCCTTCTTCTCGGAGCCGTACTTGGGATTGGCCTTGATGTGGTAGCCGAGCAGGTCGAAGAGCGTCATCGCCAGGTTCTTGCCGGTAGTGATCGCACCCCAGCCTCCGACAGAGTGGATGCGTACCGTGGTGCTGCCTTCGGGCATCAGGTTGGGGTTCTCACTGCCCTTGATCGCCAGCTCACGCACGTGCCGATAGCTCTCTTCGATGGTCTGCTGGTAGATCTCCTGCTTGGGGGTCTTGGCCTGCTCGTGCAGGAAGTCGATCGACAGGTAGAAGTGTTTGCGGTGCGCGCCGTCGGGCAGCATGTTCTCGATCGCAGCGAGCAGACCCTCGGGCTGTAGGTCGCGACTGCCAAGACCGAAAGAGCCCGAGTAGAGCGCCGGCGCATCGCCAGGCCCCTGGTAGCTGGCGAGCTCAGGGTAGGGCAGCTCCTTCGCCTCCTGGCTGCGGCGTCCGAGTCGGCGCTTGCCGACGGGACCGGCGAAGCCGTTCTCGAGTGCCTTCGAGACAGTAGAGCGGACCTCCCGCATCAGCGGTAGATCGGCTGCCAGCGGCTGGTCGAGGCGCTCGAGAACCGCCACTCCTTTGCGCCCCTCGAGCGCGCGACTGAGCAGGTCGCTCGGGAACGGGCGGAACATCGCGAGCTCGACCACCCCCACCCGGAGCTTGCGCTCGCTCCTCAGGTAGTCGACCACCGCCTCGGCCGAAGGCAAGACGCTGCCCTGCCCGAGGATCAAGTACTCGGCATCGTCCACCCGGTAGGTCATGACGCGCTCGTAACGACGACCAGTCAGGCGGTAGAACTCGTCCATCGCCTGGTCAGTGAGCTCGGCGATGTGGTCGAAGAAGAAGGGGCGCTGCGCCGCGACGCTCTGCATGTAGGCGTCCTGGTTCTGCACGACGCCCGACATCACCGGGTTGTCGACGTCCCACAGCTCAGGGATCCGGCGCCGCTGGTCACCGTAGAGGATGCGCTGAGCCGGAGTCGGGGTGGCGATGATGTCGTCTGGTCGACCGAGGTACTCCTCGATCAGCTCGCGCTCCGGAACCATCATCGATTCGATCAGGTGGGTAGTCAGGAAACCGTCCTGGGCAACGATGCCCGGGTTGAGAGCGAGCTCGGCGACACGATGGGCGATCAGGTTGAAGTCGGCGGCCTGCTGGGCGTTCTTGGCAAACAGCTGGAAGAAGCCCGTGTCGTCGACGGCGTGGTAGTCGTCGTGGCCGGCGTGCACGTTGAGGGTGGCTTTGGTCATCGCGCGCGCGCCAACGTTGAGGACGTAGGTGAGGCGCTTGCCCACCGCCGCGTAAAGCGACTCGTGCATGTAGGCAATGCCCTGGCCCGAGGAGAAGTTGGCCGCCCGCAGACCGGTCATCGACAGCCCCGCGGTCACCGCCGCCGCGGCGTGCTCGCCTTCCGGCTCGATGAAGATGAGCGGCCGTCCGGAAATGTTGAGGTGCCCGCTCGCTGCCGCCTCCGACCAGTACTCCCCCATCTGGGTGGAAGGAGTGATCGGATACGCCCCCGCAGCGTCGCTCGACTCGCGCTCGCAAAGGATCACAGCGGTGTTGCCATCCACCGCGGAGCGTTCGCCCGGGTACTTGAAGTTCGAGTTGTTGTTCTTCTTCTTCGACATCCTCACCCCAAAACGCTGTTCGAACTCAGCGACCGATACTGCACTCAGGTCGGCGCGACGGGCGCAGTACCCTGACGGACGACCTTGTGAGCCGCCGCACCCTTGATGACGGTTCCGTCCGGCTCCAGCCAGACGATGGCGCCAGTCGGACAGCGCGCGATTGGATCGCGAGTCGCGTGATCGCGGCGGTAGTCGACGACCGGTAGGTTGTTGCTCATTGTGATCAGCCCGGGAGCGTCCATGGCGCAGCGGGCGCAGGCCGTGCAGCCCACCTCGCAGTCCTCGAGGAGATCGTCGCCCGCCTCGAGCGAGCGGCACGCCACCCAGAGCCGGTGGCTCACCGCGTGCAGCGAGAATAGGTTCTTGGGGCAGGCCTCCACACAGTCGCCGCACGCTGTGCAGAGATCCTCGTTGACCACAGGGAGCCGATGGCGATTCATCTCGATGGCGCCGAAGTCGCATGACACCTCGCAGTCACCGATGCCGAGGCAGCCCCAGAAGCACCCCTTCCCACCGCCGGCAACCAACGTCGCCGCCGAGCAGCTCTCGACTCCACGGTAGACGGCGTGCATGCGGGCAACGTTGGCGCCGCCGGCGCAAGCCAGGCGAGCAACGCACTTCTCTTCGTTGCCCACGTCGACCCCGAGGTAGCGCGCGATGCGCTGGCGAGCCGACTCCGAGCTCACGGTGCACTTGCCGGGCAGCACGTCGCCGCGCACCAACGCCTCAGCGAACGGCGCACAACCGGGATAACCGCAGCCTCCGCAGTTGGTCTGGGGCAGCAGGTCTTCCACCTCCCGAATGCGCGGGTCCTCCGCCACCGCCAGCCGACGATCGGCCAGCACCAGGAGCGAAGCCAAGAGGAGCGTCAGCCCGCCCAGGGTCGCAACGGCGGTGGTCAGGAGCATGAAGAACGTCCTCCAGAAACGAGATTGCCGCGGAACCACGAAAGCAGAGTGGCCCGTCGAGTTGGGGCGGGCCACCGAAGCAACGACTCGAGAATAGCCGTTCTCGGAGAAACTGTAGGTGCGTGGTCACAGCACCAAACCTAGGGAAAACCCTAGATAGCCAGCCATTTCAAATTCTTTCAGCATTGGAGGATCGGCTCGGGCAGGAGCCGTAACCTGTCGATTCGCAGGAGGAACCATGACGGACTCGAAGAAGCTCCATCGCGAGATCCAAGAAGAGCACGACGCGATCCAGACATTGGTTCGACAGTTGTCCAAGGAAGTCGAGACGCCGGCCATCGAGAGTGAGTTGCGGGAGTTGGCCGGCCTGCTCGACACACACTTCGGCCGCGAGGAAGCCCCGAAGGGTCTTCACGACTCGATCGGCGACCGTGCTCTCAACCTCTTGCCGCACGTCGAGAAGCTATCTACCCAGCATCGGGAGATCGCCGGGAACCTGCAGAGCCTGCTCGACCAGTGTGCGCGGCACACGCGCATGGCTGAAGAGATCCGACAGGGCGCGCGTGGTCTGGTCGAGCAGTTGAAGAAGCACGAGGCCGATGAGAACGATCTGCTCGGTCACGCCTTCTACGACACCCTCGGAGTCGGCGACTGAGAGCCTTGCTCTCCTCTTTCGCTTCTGAAGCTCCCCTTCTCTGAGATCTCGTTGCCTGGTGCCGACCCGCTATGACCGAGGCACCTGCACCGAAAGCGCCCAATCTGTCCGATCGGCAGCCGGTCGGTGAGCGAGTTGCCATCGATGAGCACATCGTCGAGATCGTCAGCGACTCCGGGGAGGGCGCACAGAAGGCAGGCCAGACCATGGGCACGGTCAGCGCCCGCATGGGCAACGGCGTCTGGACAGTCGAGATCATCCCAGCCGAGATCAAGCCGCCGGCACGCTCACGCGCGGGGGCCAGCGGCATCCGAGTCCGAATCGGCAGCCGCGAGATCAACAACGTCGGCGACCGCGCCGACCTGGTGGTCGCCTTCAACGAGCAGGTGCTCTACGGCCGCGTCGAAGCGGGAGCCTACGGCCCGAAGACGATCGTCCTGCTTGAGAGCTCCTGGGCTGAGCATCCGGACGAGGCCATCCGGGAGCAGTACCGCCAGGCGCTCAAGGACTTCAGCCAGGTCGGGCTCAACATCATCGAACTGCCGATCGAAGCGACGTGCCGTACGGTCTTTAAGAAGCCTCCGGTCGGCAGGCTCCTGGGCAAGAACATGTTCGTGGTCGGCATGCTCGCCCACATCTACGACCGTGACCGTGACGAGATCAAGAACGAGATCGAGCTTTTGTTCAAGAAGCGCGGCCAGGAGGTCGTCGACCTCAACCACGAGCTGGTCGACGCCGGTTGGCAGTTTGCGCGCGACAGCGTCAACCTGCGCTTCGAGATCGGACCGCTAGCCGACAGTGGTGAGCGTGTGGTCATGAACGGCAACCAGGCGGTTGGCCTCGGGGTGCTCGCCGCCGGAATTGAAGTCGTGGCGATGTACCCGATCACCCCAGCGACCTCGGTGTCGCACTACCTCGCTGCCGCCCTGCCCCGTACCGGAGGCATCGTGCATCAGGCGGAAGACGAGATCGCAGCGATCGGCTTCGCGATCGGCGCCAGCTATGCCGGCAAGACAGCCTGTACCATCACCTCAGGGCCCGGTCTGGCCCTCAAGACCGAGTTCCTTGGTCTGGCGGTGATGGCCGAGATTCCGTTGGTCGTCGTGCTGGTGCAACGCGGCGGACCGTCCACGGGTCTGCCAACCAAAGTCGAGCAGGGAGACCTACTCGCGGTCCTCTACGGCACGCCAGGAGATGCTCCCAAGGTGGTGCTGGCGCCGTCGACCATCGAAGAGTGCTTCCACTTCGTGGTTCTGGCTCGCAAGCTGGCCGAAGACCTCCGAGCGCCGATCTTCCTGCTCACCGACGCAAACCTCGCCACCGGGGTGCAACCGTTTCCACGCCCTCAGTTCGATCCGGACTGGCTGGCGCCACCGCTCGATCAGAGTCCCTGGCCGGACGACAAACCGGCCTACGACTGGGATTCGGCCACCGGCCTGTCGCGTCGGCCGATCCCCGGCCAGCGTGGCGGCGAGTACGTCGTCACGGGCCTGGCGCACACCAACCAGGCCAAGGTGGTCTACGACTCGCACTCCAACCAGCAAGCCTGCGAGCATCGTAGCCGCAAGCTCGCTACCCTGGCTTCGACCCTCAAGCCGCCCGAGGTCTACGGCGACGACGAGGGCGACCTTCTCCTCGTGGGCTGGGGCTCGACGCGCGGTTCGATCGAAGAGGCGGTCGGCCGCCTGCGAGAGCGCGGACACCGCGTCTCGGCCATCCACCTGCGCTTCCTGTCGCCGCTCGAACCCGGGCTCGACGAGATCTTCCAGCGCTTCGGTCGCGTCATGACGATCGAGCTCAACTACTCCGACCCCACCGACCTCGAGCCGAGGACTTCTCGGCGCATGAGTCAGCTCGCCACGCTGCTGCGCGCGACATCCCTCCACGATATCGAGTGCTGGTCCCGGGTTTCCGGCCAACCCCTGCCTCCGGGCGACCTAGTGAGAGAAGTGGAACGATGTTTGACGTGAAAGACGACTGGGCCCTCGAGCTTCCTGAGCGCTACTTCACTTTAGAGAACTACGAAGGCGGCATCGCACGCTGGTGTCCCGGCTGCGGCGACCACGGCATCCTGGCAGCGGTCAAGAGAATCTGCGCCGAAGAGCAGATCCCATCTGAGCGTGTGGTGGCCATTTCCGGCATCGGGTGCGCCAGTCGCTTTCCGCACTACATGCACGCCTACGGGTTTCACGGCCTGCACGGCCGAGCGTTGCCTGTGGCCTGCGGCGTCAAAGCCAGGCGCCCGGACCTGAAAGTATGGGTCGCCACTGGAGACGGCGACTGCTGCTCGATCGGCGCCGGCCACTGGCTGCACGCCATCCGCTTCAACATGGACATGACCGTCATGCTGTTCGACAACAACATCTACGGCTTGACCAAGAAGCAAACGTCACCCACCACCCCGGTGGGAACCGTCACCAACACCAGCCCGGAGGGTGCCTGGCTGCCGCCACTCAACGTGCTCGAGAACGTGCTCGGTTTCACCAATGTCTCCTTCGTAGCGCGTACCGTCGACTGGAACGCCAACCACCTCCACGACACCCTGCGGCGTGCCTACGACCACGAGGGATTGAGCTTCGTCCACATCCTGCAACGCTGCCCGACCTACACCGAGCACATCTTCGATGACTGGCGCAACAACCCGGATCGCGTCCTGCTGCTCGAGCACGAGGACGGCGTGCCGATCGCCGAGAGCGTGGGCAAGATCTTCAGCCAGCGCCAAGCACACGATCCGCAAGATCTACAGGCGGCACGCCAACTGGCGGTGGCAGACGATCTGGCCCTCGGCCTCTTCTACTGCAATCCAGAGGCACCTCGCTACGAGAGCTTCACCAACCATGGGCTCGAGATGAGCCGCGAGCAGCGGTGGTCTGCGATCGCCGAAGAGCTCGATCGCTTCACGATCTGAGAGGACCTGGGCAACCGATGTCCGATCGCGAATCCGAGTCGCTCGAGCAACACCTGCGGCAGCTTCAGGGCTTTCATTTCGGCGTCGAGGGTTCGGGCACTGCGGCGGCCGCCGAGGCGCTTGCTCTGGTTCCCGCCTGGCTGCCGGAGGTAGAACGTCGGCTCGCCGGTGGATCGAGCCTACGCTGCCTGATCCAGCGCGCCGAGGTTGCCTACTCGAGTGCATGGAAGGATTGGCAGCAGCGGGCCTCCCCCATCGCGACGGCACTCGAGTCGTTGGTGGGATCAATCGGCGAGGGCGGTGCCTCCTCGCCTGCTGCACTCGGGGCCATGGGCTCGCGCTTCGTCAACCCGGATGCCCTCGCCACCAGACTGAGCTCCCAGCGCCGGGAGAGTGTCTCGGCCGAACGCCAGAGCCGACTCGAGAAGAGCCTCGCCGTGCTCCGGCGCGGACTCGAAGGCCGCATGACCCGTCGCCCGCTGATCCTGTGCGATCCCGACCTCTCAGCCTTGAGCGCCGACCTTCCGGAAGGCATCGACATCACGGTCGAAGAGCGGCCCTGCCGCTCCATCGTCGAGCCATTCGAGGAACGCGCCAATGAAGTGGCCGAGCTCATCGCGGCGCTACGGGTCGCCCGACTCGAGCTCGAGCAGTCTTACGATCCCGCGGTGCACGATTCAGACCTCGTCCACTTCGACTGGCGCAGCCTGCACGACGCCGAGCGGCCCCTCCTGCCCAGCCTGCTCTGTGTCGTGTCGTACCCGAACGCCATCGGCGACGAGCTGAGCGCACTGTTTCAGCTCTTGACATCGGCGCTGCCGATCCAGATCCTGGTTCCGGTCGCACCGCTGGCCAGTGCCTTGGACGGTGAAATCGACCTCGCCCACCTGGCTTTGAGCCACCGACGCAGCTTCGTCCACCAGGGATCCTTGGCCGCAGCCGACTTGCTCGAACGCGGATTCGATCGCGCCCTTGCGACACCAGGCGCCGCCCTTCACCTGATTGCCGGTGACGAGCTTGGCGAGGATGGGCAGCCGGAGAGCCCCGGCGCCGCGGTCGACGCTCGCTGCCATCCCCTCTTCGTGTTCGATCCCGGGCCGTCGCGGGCCAGCGCCGTGCTCGAGCTCGACGGCAACCAGCTTCCCGATCAAGACTGGGTCACCAGCGACGAACTGTCCTTCACCATAGCTCACTTGGCATTGCTGTCGCCCCGCGGCCTCAGGGAGCTGGCGCCAGTCGCCGAAGACCTACTCCCCGAGCCCGCAACGGCCGGAAACGGGCCTGCGTCCGTTCCATCCAGAATGCAGGCGAAGCCATCCGCTCGGTCCTCCGAAACGCTTCTGCCCCTGGGGGAATGGCTCTCACTCACCCCCGAGCAGACCCGGCGCAAGCTCCCCTTCATCCATGCCGCCAACCAGGAGGGAGACATCGTCCACTTGGTCGCGAGCCGTCGACTCGCCCTGGCCTGCATCGAGCGCCTCGACCACTGGCGGACACTCCGGCGCCTCGCGGATCGCACCCCAGCCACCGCACCTCGGGCGCTGCCGAGCGAACAGCTACCGATGCTGCCAGACGCCCAGTCGGACGAGCCGGCGCTCCACCCTGATGTCGAACGGTTGCGGATGGCCGAGCAGGTGGTTGGCCGTCTGATGTCGCGGCTTCTCAACGACGGGCCTTCAGCATGAGCAAGTCGTGTCCAGACCTGGGCCCGTTGTGTTCGACTCGCGTCCCAGCTTGAGTTCGTCGAACCAGACCTCGAGCGGCTCGTCGAAGTCGCTTCCACTTTCTCAACGGGAGGTGTCGTTCCTGGCTTCCGTGGCAAGTCGAGTTGAGAATCATTGTGTACAGCCTGGCAACGGTCGCCACCGCAATTGCCGAGACCGTTTCGCGCTGCCCGAACTACGCTAACGACCCGGTACACGGCGCTACGTGGGGGCTGAGCCTGTCTGAGGCTCGGCCGCTCGAAGCGTCGACTCAGTCCTGCATCTGTCGCGTCCACGTCGCCTGGTCGAAGTAGTCGCGCCAGGCGGCGATCTTGCCATCTCTGAGATCGAACGCTCCCATCACCGGCAGGGCAACGTCCTTGTCGCCGAAGACGAAGCGGTCCATGCGCTCGTTGAGGACTGTGGACCCGACCTGGGAACTGTTGAGGATCTCCCAGTCGACCTTCGCCGCAGCGTTGACGTAGGACTCGATCAGGTTACGAACAGCCTCGGTGCCCTGCACCGGACCGGTGGGCATGTTGTGGTAGATGGCGTCTTCGGTGAAGAAGCTCATGATGCGGTCGATGTCTTTGGTGTTGAAGGCGGCGATGAAGTCTTCGACGATCTCGATTCCGTTGCTCACGCTGTCCTCGGCTTTCTTGGCTGGTTCCGGCTCCGTCGCGGACTCGCGTGCAACCAGGGGGCTGCAGAGCAACACGACGGCCAGGAGTGCGCCCGCGCCCCTACGGATCAGGTCTGGTGCGGTCGCAGTGCGGGGTGAATGGTTCATGGATCGGCTGCACTTTCTTCTTTGTCTGCTGGCAGTAGCCCGTTGAGCAGGAGCTCGAAGGCACCTTTCAGTTCGTGATCCGTGGGATGAGCGATGGCACCGAGATTGCGTCGCGAGTCGCGCAGGACCACGAGGCCCAGAAACGACGCCCACATCAGGTCGGCGACACCGCGGCTGTTCGGGATTCCCAGAGTCTCCTCGAGCAGACTCGCCAGGCCCCTGAAATCGTCGCCCGAGCGCTTTTTCAGCTCCTCCAACACGGCCTGCTCGACCGAGTCCGTCGAGCGCGGATGACCGAGGTAGGTGAACACGTGAAAGTACTCCGGGTGCTCCTTGGTGACCGTGACCCAGAACTCCCACAGGCTGGCGAGCTTCTGCACTGGCTCGTCTCGTGACTCGCGGATCCGCTCAATCCCTTCGGACATGAAATCGATGCTCTCGAACAGGAGCGACGTGAAGATCTCGTCTTTACTCTTGAAGTAGAAGAAGAGCGTCGCCTCGGAGAGCTCGCAACGCTCGGCGATCTCACGGGTCGTGGTGCCGTTGAAACCCTTCTCGCGTACGAGGGCCCGAGCCGCTTCGAGCACCGCGCCCCGTCGTGCCTTTCGCTCCCTCTGTCGTCGCTCCTGGACACCCATCGCTCGTGACTAGCCTTCCATGTTGCGCGCGATCGTTTCGCGCTGGATTTCGCTCGTACCTTCTCCCAGCTCGAGCACCTTGCAATCCCGATAGAAGCGCTGCGCCGCACTCTCTCGCATGTACCCCTGCGCTCCACACAGGTGGAGTGCACGCTCACACACCCAGGTGCACGCCTCGGTGGCGAAGAGCTTGGCCATCGACGCCTCCTTGTCGTGGACTTCTTCCGCGTCGACCAGCCCGGCCGCATGCACCGTAAGGTGCCAAGCCGCTTCGAGACGGGTCGCCATCTCGGCCAGCGCGAAGCGGACGAACTGGTGGCCCTTCAAGGGCACGCCGAACTGTACTCGGTCGCGGGTGTAGGCGCTGGCCTCCTCGAAGGCGGCCGTTCCGAGACCCACGCCGAAGGCAGCGCTGGCGATACGTCCGAGCGTCAGCACCTTCATCGCCTCGAGGAATCCATAGTCCTCGGGCCCGAGCCGCCGGTCCAGCGGGACTCGGCAACCGTCGAGGACGATCTCGGCCATCTCGGAGGCGCCCATGCCGAGCTTGTGCATGGGTGGACCGACCGATACACCCGTGTCGGTGCTTTGGACCAGAAAGAGGGACATGCCCTTCAACCCCTTCTCAGGTGTGGTCGAGGCGACGACGACCATGAAGTCGGCAAACGGTGAATTGGTGATGTACATCTTGCTGCCACTCAGAACGTAGTCGTCGCCCTCGCGGCGCGCGCGGGTCTTGACGGTCGACACGTCGGCGCCGGCTCCCGACTCGGCGTAGGCCCAGCAACCGATGCTGTGGCCGGCCAGGGCAGCGGGAAGGAAGGCCCGCTTCTGCTCTTCGCTGCCGAGATGCAGGATTCCGGCGCAGGCCAGAGCAGTGTGCACGTAGCCCCCGAGTGCAACCGCCGCCGAGCCGCGCGCCATTTCGCGGCAAAAGAGCGCGTAGTCGAGGGCGCCGCCGCCACTGCCACCGAGCTCTTCGGGAAAGCCGATGCCAAGCCAGCCCTGCTCCCCAAAGCGGCGAAAGAGCTCTTGGGGGTAGCGCTCGTCCTGATCCCAGGTCACAGCATGGGGCAGTACTTCGCGCTCGACGAAGGAGCGCACACTGTCGCGCAGCAGCTTCTGTTCGCCACTCAATAGCTGGTCGCCCACCTGGGCTCCTTCCTTTTGTCGATGAGCACGCGAGAGGCTCGCGCCGTCCATCTGCGTTCGCCATTCGCCACGTAGCTACCTGCCGACATACCGGGGCGCCCGCTTTTCGCGAAAGGCGGCGACGCCTTCCCGGTGGTCCTCGCTCTGGAGACACTGCACCTGAGCAAACACCTCGTAGTCGAACTCGCCCTCCATGGGCAAATCGAGGGAGCGCCGGATCGCGCGCTTGGTAAACGCCAATGCGCGCGGTGGACCGACGGCCAGCTCTCTCGCCAGCTCGTCCGTTGCGGCGTCGATCTCATGGTCGGCAACACAGCGGGTGACGAGCCCGATCTGCTCGGCCTCGGGTGCGGGCACGAAGCGACCCGACATCATGATCTCGGTGGCGCGGCCGAGGCCGACGAGTCGCGGCAGAAAGTAGCCGCAAGACATGTCACAACCGGCCAGGCCGATCTTGACGAACGGGGCTCGAAGACGGGCGCTCTCTGCTGCGATCCTGAAGTCGCAGGCCAGCGCCAGGCCGAGGCCACCACCAACGGCGTCACCGTGAAGGCGGGCGATCACCGGCTTGTCGAGGCTCGAGATCCGGCGGACGGGATCGAGATAGCGATCGACGATGCGCTCCCACTCTGCCGGTTCGCGGGGCGTCATCTCGCCTTGATCGGCCCCGGCGCTGAACAGGCGGCCGGAGCCGGCTAGCACGACCGCGCGAACACTGTCGTCCTCGGCGACCTGATCGAAGGCTGCCATCAGCGCCTCGACGGTTGCGATCGAGATGGTGTTCAGGCGATCGGGCCGGTTGAGGGTGACTCGCGCGACACCGTCGCTTGCACTCACCAGGATCGCTGACTCGTCGGTCATTTCTCGACTCCTCGAATCTTCCGTTCAAGACTTCTCGTTCAGACCCTTGGTGGCAGCCACGATCTCTCTGAGCACTTCGCTCGAGCCCGCTCCGATGGTGAAGGCCAGGCAGTCGCGATGCAGGCGTGCCATCAAACACTCCTCCATGTACCCGATCCCACCGAAGATCTGAGCGCACTCGCGAGCCGCATCGAGGGCAGACTCGGTGGCGAAGAGCTTGGCCATCGATACCTCGCCATTGCAGGGCTCGCCCCGCACGTAGAGATCGAGCGCTCGGTAGGTCAGCGCCTCGGATGCTTCGATCGTGGTGGCAACGTCTGCGAGTCGGTGCCGCCAGACCTGGAAGCCGAGCAGACTATGGCCGAAGGCCGAGCGCTCGTGGCCGTAACGCCGCGCCTCTTCCCACATGACACGCATCTGAGCCGTCGCCATCAGCGCCAGGATCAGCCGCTCGGCTTCGAAGCCCTTCATGATCGACACAAAGCCCGTGTTCTCCTCGCCGACCAGATAGCGGGCCGGGACTCGGCAGTCGTGGAACGCCACCTCGGCGGTGTCGGAGGCGTGGGTACCGAGCTTCGTGAGTCGGCTCGAGGAGAACCCCTCGGTCGTCGTCGGGATGACGATCAGAGAGATCCCCTTGTGACCCTCGTCGCCTGTGCGCACGGCCGTGGTCACGAAGTCAGCGATCGTGCCGTTGGTGGTGTAGACCTTGCTGCCGTTGATGACGTAGTCGTCGCCATCACGCACCGCTCTGGTTCTGAGTGCCGCGACGTCGCTGCCGGCATGTGGCTCGGTAACCCCCAGGGCACCGATCATCTCCCCGGCCGCAGCCGGGCGAACGAACTCTTCGATCAGCAGAGGCGAGCCGACATGGTCGATCACCTTGGTGGCGAACTCGGCATGCGCCAACAGACTGACTGGCACGCCGATCGAACCACAGCGGACGAGCTCTTCGACGAGGATCGCGGTGTACCAGAAGTCGAGACCCTGCCCGCCGCCCTCCTCGGAGAGTCGAATCCCGAGGTAGCCGAGCTCGCCGAACTCGCGGAAAAGCTCGCGCGGCACACAGCCGGCCTGCTCCCACTGGTCGACGTTCGGGACGATGCGCTGGTCAACGAACTGACGCACGGCCTGGCGCACGGCCTCGTGCTCTTTCCCGAAACCAGTCATCTCTGACCTCCGCTCTTCTAGGACAGCTCTCGCTCTCGATTCGACCTTGATGAGTGCTGGAAGCGTATTCTGAGTGTCACTCAGTTGTCAAGTTTCACTTGAAATTCGAAGGTCGCTCTGCTACGTTGCTCACACCCCACAACAGAGACCGCAAGAGCGACAAGGAGGGGCCCCCTGGCCATCAGCACTCCGGCAGCGAAGGCGCCCGTGATCGCCGGCGTAGGGCACACCGCGTTCGGGCGATTCGAAGACCAGAGCCCCTGGGATCTCGAGGCCGAAGCGGCACGGCTGGCCGTTGAGGACGCGGGGCTCGAGCCCCCCGACATCGACGGGCTGTTGACCGATCCGGGTCCTGCCCAGGGGATCCTCGACGGCATCACTCCGCACTTTCTCCGCATGGGGGCTCTTCTGGGAATCGATCCGACGTTCGCCGGCTCGGAGCTCCTCGGTGGTGCCGGGAGCGTCGCGATCGTGCAGCGTGCCGCCATGGCGATTGAAGCGGGCCTGTGCAACACGTGCCTGTGCATCTACGGCGACAGCGCCCTATCGCGTCCAGGCTCCTACGGGTACGGCCGGGGCGACGAGTCCGCGTTCGGCTTCTTCGGCGCCGTCGGCCTCCATGCCCTGGCCGCAGAGCGTCACCGACATCTCTATGGCACGCGCGAGGATCACCTCGGCGAGGTCGCCGTCGCCGCACGAGCCTCTGCGGCTCGCACCGCCCATGCCCAGCGGAAGAAGAGTCTGGCGATGAACGACTACCTGGCGAGTCCGTTCGTCGTCGAGCCGCTGCGACGAGACGACTGTTGCCTGATCTCGGACGGCGCCGCTGCAGTGGTGGTCACGAGCACCGAGCGCGCAGCCGATCTGGCGCACGCGGGGGTCCGGGTTCTCTCTTACCGCCAGGCGCACAGCCTCTCGACCTACGCCTCGGCCGATCACTTCGACCACTCCCCCGCTGCTCGTTGTGGGCCCGCCGCTTTCGAGGCCGCCGGAATCGGGCCGCAAGACGTTGATGTCCTGCTGCTCTACGACTGCTTCACCATCGTCGTCCTGCTGCAGCTCGAGGACTACGGTTTCTGCCCCCGTGGCGAAGCGGGCCCGTTCGTCGAGGGCGGGCGCATCGCTCCGGGCGGTGAGCTGGCGGTCAACCCAACCGGTGGGCTGCTGGCCGAGGGCTACGGTGGCGGCATGCTGCACGTGATCGAGGCTGTGCGCCAGCTCCGCGGCGAGGCGGATGAGCGCCAGGTCGAGGACGCCGAGGTCGCTCTGGTGAGCGGCCATGGTCTCGGCATGAACACTCACACAACGCTCTTGCTCGGAAGTGCAGCGTGAGCGAGCAACACGAACGCCCGCTTCCCACGCCCTCCGCCGCCACCCAGGCCTTCTGGGAGGCGTGCAGCAAAGGTGTGCTCGAGGTCGCCGCTTGCCGTCGCTGCCAACACTCCTTTCTTCCCGCCGCACCGTGCTGCCCTCGGTGCTGGTCCTCTCGACTCGAGCAGCGCCCGGTCTCGGGCAGAGGAGAAGTCGAGACGTTCGCCATCTACCGGCGCACCTACCACCCAGCACTTCCGGCGCCCTACGTCGTGGCGCTGATCGAGCTCGAGGAGGGGCCGCGTCTGTTGTCGAACGTCATCGGCTGCGCGCCGGAGGAGGTCGAGATCGGCATGGCAGTCGAGGTTCGCTTCGAGGAAATCGCGCACTCCGAGGATGGGAAAAAGGTCGCCGTACCCCTCTTCGTGCCCCGAGACACTCCAGGACGTCGTTGAGCGAAAAGAGGCCAGACATGTCACAGCGTGATCAAGGACAAAGGAGACACCGTCGCGTCGGCGACTTCGTCCGTTCCGGAGACTGGAGCGACTACTGGACGACTCGAATCAGCAAGGCCGAGGCCGGTCGAATCTGGGTGCGCGGCTATCCGGTGGAAGAGCTGATCGAGGAGCTGTCCTACACCGAGTCGGCGCTTCTCCTCCTTCAGGGTGAGGTGCCAAGCGAACGAGAGGCTGCCCTTTTCGACCTTGCGCTGCGCAGCGGAATGGACCAGCAGTTCATCAGCGCCGCCGCCGGTGCCGCCCGTTTCACCGCCTCGGCGTTCCCCGATTCGGCGGTGCCGGGTCTGGCCTCTGGCATGTTGGCCACCGGTTCGGTAACCGGCTCTCCTCGAGAGCCCGCCGAGATGCTGATCGAAGCGCTCACTCTCCAGTCTGAAAGAGAGCTGGAACAAAAAGACGCCGTCCGTCAGACGATCGCCATCTGGCTCGACCGGCGCGGCGCCGTTCCGGGCTTCGGCCACCCGGTGCACAAGGAGGCCGAGCCACGCGCCGCCACCGTGCGACGCCTGGCGCTCGAGCTCGAGGGGTGGCGCGAGCACGGCCTCATGCTCGATGCCATCGAGAAGGAGCTGGCACGAGAGAAGGGACGACCCATTCCAATCAACCTGGCAGGCGCAATCGGAGCCGTGTTGGCCGACCTGGGTCTCGATCCCCTAGCGATCGGGGGCCTCGGCGCTCTCAGCTACGGCATGTCGATTCTCGCGCACGTCGTCGAGGAGATCCGTGAAGGGGTCCCTCTGCGCATCATCCCGGCCGAGCTCGGCGCCAGCTACGTGGGCGTCGGCGAACGACACCTCGACGAACGCCAGCGCCACCGGCGCTCGAAAGGAGAGGACCAGGGATGATCCACCCCTATTCTCACTATCCCGCACGCGCCCGGCAGCGCACACCGGACGCCATTGCTCTCGTCGATGGCGCGCGCACAACGACCTTCGCCGAACTCGACCAACGTGCCACGAAGCTTGCCCACGTGCTCATCGACGCGGGGCTCGAGCCCGGAGACCGCGTCGCTGTCGTCCAGGAGAACAGCACCGCCTACGTCGAAACGGTGATCGCCATCGCACGAGCCGGCGGGGTGCTGGTGCCAATGCTCGGCGCACTGACCGAGCGCGAGCACGGCTTCATGGTGAGCGACTCCGATGCGCGCTTCGTGGTCGCGCTCGGCGAGCGCACCGTACGGCGGGCCGAGGCAGTCGCCCAGGGCAGGAGCGTGCTGGCCTTCGACGGCAGCCGAGCGGAGCGAGATCTCGGTGCACTCCTCGAGAGCGCATCGACCGCGACCGTGACCGTAGATCGACAACCGAGCTCTCTCGCCCAGATTCTCTACACCTCGGGCACCACTGGCCACCCCAAGGGAGTCACCCATAGCTACGCCAGCGTCTCGGCGGCGATGGGAGCCTGGGCCACTCTCTTTCATCTCACCCCCGAGGACCGTCTCCTCGGCCAACTCGCCCTCAGCCACTTCGGCGGTCGCGCGATGGACAGCTGCTGGGTGGCGGGTTCGAGGCTGGTGATTCTGCCCGAGGCCGACCCTGAGGTCATGCTCGAAACCATCGCGGCCGAACGCATCACCATGATCCTGGTCGTTCCGACCTTGTTGCGCATGCTGCTCGATCACCCCGCAGCGGCCGACGCCGATCTATCGAGCCTGCGGGTCGTCCTCTACGCTGCCTCGCCGGCGGCGCCCTCACTGGTCCGTCGAGCGATCGAGCGCCTGGGAGACGTGCTCTACACCGGCTACGGGCAAACAGAAGCCTACGGCCTCAACACCACGATGTCGCCCGGCGAGCATCGAGAGGCACTCGAAACACAAAACGCACGGCTGACGTCGGTGGGCCGCGAGTGCGACACCTTCGCGCAGGTGCGCATTCGAGGACAGGACGGCGCCGAGGTGGCGGCAGGTGAGGTCGGAGAGATCTGCCTCAGTGCACCATGGGTGACACCCGGCTTCTGGAATCGACCCGACCTCGACGAACTGCGACTGTCCGGCGGCTGGCTACGCACCGGTGACCTCGGACGCGTCGGCGAAGAAGGCTACATCTACCTGGCCGATCGCAAAGAAGACATGATCATCACCGGCGGCTACAACGTCTACCCCGCCGAAGTCGAGGCCGTGCTCTCGGAGCATCCGGCGATCGCCGAGTGTGCCGCCTTCTCTGTGCCGAGCGCGCAGTGGGGCGAGGCCGTTCGTGCCGCCGTCTCGCTGCGACCGGAACAGACCGCCACGCCCGAGGAGATCCTCGAGTTCGCCAAGGAGCGGCTCGCCCGCTTCAAAGTTCCCAAGGCCATCGAGGTGATGAGCGAACTGCCCAAGACGCCGGTGGGCAAGATCCTGCGGCGCGCCCTGCGCGAGCCTCATTGGCAGGGCCACGACCGCGAGGTTCATGGAGCCGAGTGAGAGAGGTTGAACATGAGAAGCCGACCATGAGAGCCATACGCCTCCACGAAGGCAGTGAGATGCGGGTCGAAGACGTTCCAATGCCCGAGGCCGGTGCGGGAGAAGTACTCGTTCAGGTCCAGGCGGCGGGCGTGTGCGGTACCGACCTCCATGCCGCCCACGGCCACCTGCCGGTAGCGCAGCTTCCGGTCACCATGGGCCACGAGGGAGCCGGCATCATCAGCGCGGTCGGCCCAGGTGTCGATTCGGATCTCGAGGGCGCGCGTGTTCTGCTCCTACCCAGCGAAACCTGCGGCCAGTGCGCGGCCTGTCGGGTTGGCCATCTCGGTCTGTGCGCGAAGGCAAAGATCTTCGGCATGGCGCGCGACGGCACCTTCGCAGAAGCGATCGCCGCTCCGGCCAGTTGCGCCATCCCCTTGCCCGCATCTGTCCCCTTCGAGCACGGCGCCATTCTCGCCGACGCCGTGGCCACGGCCTGCCACGCTGTCGCCACCCGCGGCGCGATCACGGGAGGCGAGCGGGTCGCCGTCATCGGTTGCGGCGGCGTCGGCTACCACGCGATTCTGATTGCTCGGCTGCTCGGTGCCGAGAGGATCGTTGCCGTTGACGCGAGCCTTGGAGCCCTCGATCGAGCGCTCGCCGCCGGAGCCGACGTCGCCATCGACGCGCGAGACGAGGGTGCCTCCAAAGCGATCTTCCAGGCCGCCGGCAGCGGCGGACCCCACGTCGTCATCGAGTACGTCGGCCGTGCGTCGACGGTCGAGCTGGCCCTCGGCTGCGTCGCACGTGGTGGCTCGGTCGTGGTCGGCGGTGTCGGCATGGACGCCCCGCGCCTGCCCCCGCTGCTCTCCTTCGTCGGCCGCGAAGTCTCGCTTCTCGCGTCCATGGGCTACACGAGAGCTGAGCTCGACCAGGTCGTGGCCTGGGCCGCCTCGGGCGAGCTCGACCTGTCGAAATCGATCACCGCGCGGTATCCGCTCGAAGACGCACCGCAGGCGATCGACGACCTGGCCCATCGACGCGGCGATCCAGTGCGCCTGGCCCTCTTTCCAAAAGAGCAGTTCGCGGAGCTACCCGGCGACCGCTAGGCGAGCTCGCGAGTCCACCAGCAGCCAAACAACTTCAATCGACAACGAGCTACACCCTCAAGGAGACATCCATGGCCGGTTACGAAGACAAGTACAAGCACCTTCTGCTCGAACGGCGAGAACGCGGCATCACCATCCTGACGTTCAACCGCCCCGAGAAGAGGAACGCCGTGTCGCAGGAGGTCCACGACGAAATCGAGGACATGTTCCGTGAGATCGGCGAAGACCAGACGATCAGCGCACTGGTCATCACCGGTGCCGGTGATGCCTTCTGTGCCGGCGGCGATGCCACCGGCATGACCAGTGGCTCGATGGTCCCGAAAGGCGCAGCAACCCCGTTTCGCTCGGTGCGCAAGCTACTCCACAGCCTACTCGAGATCGAGCAGCCCGTCATTGCCGCCGTCAACGGCCCCGCCTTTGGCCTGGGCGCCAATATCGCGCTCTTCAGCGACATCGTCATCGCCGCGGACGACGCACGCATCGCCGACAACCACGTCCGCATGGGCCTCGTCTGCGGTGATGGTGGCGTCATCATCTGGCCGCTTCTCATCGGCTTCAACCGCGCCAAGGAGTACCTCTTCACCGGCGAGCCCATTACCGGAAAACAAGGGGCCGAAATGGGACTGGTCACCCGGTCGGTACCGCGCGAGAACGTACTGCCAGTGGCACTCGAATGGGCGGAGCGACTCGCAGCGCTCGCACCGAAGGCACTGCGCTGGACGAAGTACTCGATGAACCGAATCCTGCAGCAACAGGTCGGACACGCCCTCGACGTCTCGACGTTCCTCGAGGCGGCGACCATGGACAGCGAAGATCTACGCGAGGCGGCGGCGGCCTTCTACGAGAAACGGGAACCCAGGTTCACTGGTCAGTAGGCTCACAGAACAAACGGAACTGCGAATTGCGCTTAACGGGTCGCGGACACTAGAAACAGAGACGCTCCCACCTTGGACGAGGCCCGAAGGCTCCTCGGTACCCCAGGAAACCGGGCGGGCCGCTCGAGGCGGCGAGCGCAGTGCGATGTGAGGGGCGCTCGTGACGGGACGGCGGTGTGGCCCCGGTCGGTGTGCTCGACTGAGACCGAGAGGGCACGCGGTGCGCCGCGCACCGCGGGATCGGCCACAACGCTCCGCTCTTCCGCACCCCGAGCAGGCTCGCGGGGAGGCCCCCTGGGGGACCGGACGGGACGACCGGGCGACGGTACCCGCAGCTCACCCGTTTCCTCGCTGCGCGACCAGACCCAATCACCGATCTCGATTTCCCCGATCGGTTTCATCCCGGTCTCCGTCCACACCGGAGTGCCTGCGACGAAGCACTTCTGAGGCGTCGCGGTACGACCCACTGCCTGTGGAGTTGCTGTCCGTGGCTTCGGCGAGGTTGTGCTCTGTTGAGCACTCCGTCTTGCACGGTTGGAGGCGTTCAAGGCGGCTACTGCTTCGTCAGCTCGCTTGGCTGCCTGCTCGCCCACTTCGGCCACGCTCTTCGCAGTGGCTCGGCCTGTGCTCCTGGCCGTACTCCGCCCTGCGCTACCCGCGTTCAGGCTCTGGGCTACGAAGGACGTGAGCTTCGTCTGCGACGCCGCATCGCCCCTCGCCGCACCGACTACGACCTCCCCGGCGCCTTTCGCCAGCTGGGTCGCCACCTCTTCTGGGTTCTCCGAGATGACGTCCCACGTGTCGGACAAAGCGCCCATCGTCTCGACGAGGCGCTCCTCCGCCTCCCTGCCCATCGTCGTGTCGGGAGACAGGCTCGCAACCATTCCGTCGGCCACGAAGCTCGTCGCATCAACACCGAAAGCGAGAACGTCGGCACCGGCACCGAAGACTCCCAGCGCCACGGCCGCTCCACCCTTCAGACGACGCGTCACGAAGTTGTCACCGAAAGCGTGATCGATTTCCTCGGCGAGGTCGCCGGATGCCTCAGCGGCCTCGTCCGTCCCTCCCCGCCTGAGGAAACCCGAGAAGCGCTCGAGAATGTCGATCCTCCCATCAGGATCGATCCACACCGTCGGGTTGACCTTGCCGAAGGTGTACCAGTGCAGCGAAGGTGGATCGGACAGGTCGCCAAAGACCGGATCTTCGGTGAGGAACCTCCCCACTTGTGGGTCATAGAAGCGGGCTTCTAATGTCCCTACCGCGATCTAGCCCTAGACCGCTGATTCCCTGAGAGTTACCTCGATCTCGGCGTTGCTATGCCCCCACCGCGAGGTTTCAGGACCGCGCAGCCGCCACACGCCGTCGGAACGTCCCCCCGACCGTGCGCGGCAACGCCGCGCGATCTGGCGACTTCAGTCCGCTCTTGCCGGTAACCAGCGACTGGTTGTGCCGTTGGACCGACCCAGTCGACACTCGAAAGACTCTGCCATCGCTCGTCGCTAGCTAGTTCCATCGTCTCCATGAAGCGCGGCTATCGCCCGTTCTAGGGCCACCGAGAAGTCCGTAGCTACAAGTTCAAGGTTGGCGGATCCAGCAAAGAGAGTGAGACGGACTTCTCCATCGGTGGCAGCCAAATCAGCAATGATCTCTCCATCGGCCAGGACCTCGTAGTAGTCAACATCTTCTTGGACGGAATAGACGTGCTGGACCTTGAGGGTTTCGATATGCCGAGTCTTCATTACTTGATCTACCTCAGCTATCGCAAGGGGTCTATGAAGCCGATGAACTCGCCATCAGCGGTAAAACGCGCGCCGTGACCACTGGAAACGCGGAACTCAAGCGTGAGACCACTGCGGGGCAAGACTGGGGTCGTCACTACCCCTTCGTCAAGAATCTTGACAAGCGCACGTTCAGCCATGTCGTTGAGAGCAGCTTGTGACCCAGTCGCAACTTCACCGAGGACCGTCTCGGCCACCTCAGGGTGCTTAGTGAGAGCCCGGCCCGCTTGGGTCAAGCTACCACCCTTGAACGGAGTCGAAGCGACCGCAACCAGCTCCTCAGCCTCGAACTGACGGCCGCCAACAGTCAGCGGGTTTCGAGCACCGCGACCAACTCCCGCTTTCCCTAGATCGACGGCTTCGTCAGCCAAACGGAGCGCACCGAATCCGAGCGCCGCTTCAGCGAAGAACAACTCGGGAGCTACGACTCCCACACTGAAAACGACAAGCTTCGGTGATCTCGGCTACGTACCCGATCCCCTCAAACCCCTTGTGGAACTGGCACAGGTTGTTGCAGTTCGCCTCAGGCCCAAGGATCGACGACACAATCCTCACGTCTCGACCTCTGCCGGGAACCCCCTTCTCGTGAGTCAGGTACAGACGAAGCGAAGTCTGGAAGATGTAGTGCTGGTTCTCCCACGTCTGCCCAGGATCACGTTGGTCTTCGAGCCAAATGAAGATCTCGGTGAGAAACTCCTCACCATCAGCCACCCGCTTCTCCAGCCGCTGCACCTCATGCCGCAGTCGGTTGACCTCGCCAGTCGGATCAGGTCCCGTGAGCCCAGGGCCTACCTCACCATCTCGGTCTTTGAACCGTTCTTTCCGCTCTTCGAACCTGGCAAGGCGCTGCTCAGCATCAGCAAGCGCGTCACGGCTCGTCTGCAGTGACTGGCGGTCTGCAGCGTGCTCCTCCAACGTCACGTCGAATCGCCCGTCGGGATCGACGAACACTGTCGGGTTCACCTTCCCGTAGGTGTACCAATGGAGCGAGGGCGGATCGGAGAGGTCTCCGAAGACGGGGTCTTCGGTGAGGAAGCGCCCCACTTGTGGGTCATAGAAGCGGGCTTCTGATGTCCCTACCGCGATCTCACCCTAAACTACTGATTCCAAACGGGTTATCCAGATCCAGGAGTTGCTATGCCCCTACCGTGCACTTTCAGGATCACCAGGCCGCCGAACCCCTCGGGAAAGTCCCCCCGACCGTGCGCGGCAACGACGCGCGATGTTCGGCCATCGGAGGTTTGTGATGTCTCTGAGGTGATCGAATCTTCGTCGCGGTCGCTCTCGATTGTTTGATCTCGTAGCGTTGGTGAGCGCGCGCGCGCTGACCCGGTTGGCGATTCAGCCGAGCGAGTCGTCGAGCACTTCGAGCGCGCGGTCGCAACCGTCGCCCTCGAGAGCAGAACGCGCCCGAGCCGCGCCCCGACGAACGTGCCCTGCGGCGCCGGTTGGCAGCGCGCGAGCTACAGAGACCAGATCGTCGGGCGCGTATTCGGCCAGCACCGCGACGAGCACCGTCGCCTGCCAGAGATCCTTGGCACTCTTGTCACTACCCGAGTCCCTCAGTTCAGCAACCAGCATCTTGTGCCAGGCGAATCGTTCCGGCCGCGGAACGCGGACAGGAGCGATGCATTCGCGCGCGATCACCACCGCCTCCTTGGAGTCTTCGAGCAGGTAGCCGAGGTACGGAATTGCAGTGGCGTGCGCTCTCAGTTCCCGTACCTCACGAGTCTCGATCTCACGGCCTCGCCCCGGAACCAGGAGGTCGACGCGGAGCCGATCTGGGCCGGGCGGTTTGAATGAGGTGGGCTGGCCACCGCGTGCGAGCGATGGCACCGGATGGAAGGGCACAGTGGAGTCCCTGAGGATGCTGAGAAAGTCGGCCCCGTCGGGCAGCCCGACCTCGAGTGGCCGGCGCCGCGCGATGTCGACGTCTTCGGTTTGGTAGGGGGCGCTGGCGACACCGAGATCGTTGATGAGGGCACCAAAGGCGTGTGAGCCCACCAAAAGAGCACCCGCTCGGAAGAGACCCGCATTGACCAGAGCAGCGAGAACCGAGCCCGTTCGGATGTCCGCCCGCGCGTACCCCTGCTCGGCCAGCAACCGGCCCTCTCGCACGAGCTGCTTCTGGATCTCGATCTGCGAACGGATGGAGTCGGCCTTGCGCTCGGCCTCGGCGTCTCCAGCGCTACCGAGGTAATCGGCAGCCTTTTTCCCCCGCGCGTCGTAGAACTGCCGATAGAGGTACTCCCGGCCCTTGACGATCCGGCTCCCCACGGTGCCGGGTGTTCCTGCCAACAGGTTCGTTTGTTCGAACGCCCGGCGCTTGAGATCCGAGTAGGCGGTCTGGAAGACCATGGGATGCGCACTGTAGAAAGTCGTCATGGCGTCCTCCCGGGGTTGTTCTCTACGGATGATTGCTAGAGAACAGCCGGCGGAACAAGGTGTTGTTCTCTAGTCTAGCAAACTAGATAACAACCAGCCAGTGACTAGGCCGGTGTTGGCCTACTGGACGGTCGAGTTCCGCGCCGCGCGAGCAGCTAAGAGGAGAAAGACCACGTCACCTGCGGCCTCTCGATCTAGGTCGTCAGCGGGATTCGGCTCAGGTCGCGGCTCCCGCGGACGACCGCGACGATCTCGAGACGCTCCGACCGGGGTAGACGATCCGGTAGCTGTCGACGAGGACCTCGCGCAGGCCGAGACCAGGCTTCTCGGGCACTTCACGCCCCGACTGGGGAAAGTCACTCAATCGCTCGGGAGCAGCGAGCAGACGAGCCACGAAGCGGCTCGCCCGGTCGACAGAGTCTTCAGAAATGTAGTCGTGAATCGCTTCGAGGTGCCGCACCGAGCGCAGCGACCAGACGACCTTCATCGAGACAGCAGGTGCTGCTCTGCCTCGGCCTGGGTCATCACACGCCCTTCGTCCAGGTCGCGCAGCCCCGCTTCGATCTCCTGGCGCACGTAGATCTCGTAGAGCAGATCCTTCCAGGTGGCGTCGTCGGGAAGCTGGTCGACCAGCTCTCGGGCTTGTTCCTTGATCGTCGTCATCGTGCTCATTCTATCGTCCCTCCCGAAGGCTCAGCCGCCGGGCTCCCCGTCCTTGAGCTCGTGACCGAACTACACGGTACACGGCGCCTACGCACGCCGGGGGGCCCCTGGGGGGCCTGACGGGACGACCGGGCGACGGTACGGACCAGGCACGCGAGATGATCTCGGCACAAAGGCCCGGGCCGGGGCGCCGGTTGTGACGGCAAGACCCGTTAGAGGCTCAGGATTCCGCCCGCTCCAGGTTGTACATAACTCCGTTATGTCAAGCCCCGAAGGGGCCGAGCCGCGGCGTACGAGGGCCAGAGTCGGGGAACGCCGCGTTCCCGGACAGGCGGATCTGCAAGCGGCGTGACAGAAGGGAGGTCCGAGGAGGGGCCCAATGGCGCGACGCTTGCCCCGCCAGTCTGGCCCGATCCCGGAGGGCGGACGACGCGGCGATGCCTGGAACGGGCGGAATCCGGATCGAAGCCTTCTTCCTTAGTGGCTACCAAAAGCCCCGGGCCGGGACGCGATTCGGGTGGCTGCGACGATTCGATGGCTCGGCGAGCCCGGGCGGGTGGGCCGGGGGGACTTCCGTTCCGAGAAAGACTGCAGGACGCAGGGCGACGCGCTCCGGCGTCAGCCGGAGTGCGGCGTCCCGAAGGCCTGGCGACCTACTGGCTGTCGTCCGCACCATCGAGCTCCTTGACAACAGAATCTCGGAGGCTCTCGACAAGGGTCAGCCAATCCCTCAGCTCCGAGGGTCCGGACGTGTCCACAAGGCCCCGGTGCGAGGTAGCGTGATCGAGTAGCGCCTCCAGGGCACATCGCCTCTTGCCTTGGTTGCCGAGGACATCTTCAGCTAAGCGCTCAATACTCTCCGCATAAGCACAGTGGCCCCCCGCGCGAAGTTCCTCGACTACACTCTGCAGCACATTCTCAAGGTGGCTCAATCCAGCTCCTCCAAGCGTACGGCACCGGACCTCGTTCCTCCGGCGGTAACCGTCTGCTCACCTCCACCGGCCTTGAAGGTTGGGCCAAACACGGGGTCGGTCGGCCGGCCTCCCTGGCCCCTGACTTTGCCTTCAAGCAGGATCTGACTCCGCGTTAGTACCGCTCGTCTCACACGGATCGCGTTGTTCTTGCTGGGGAGCGCGAACAATACGGTTCGGGCAAGTGCTGGAAGGGAGGACGCGGGCCTTACGAAGAGGCCTGATGCTGGCGAAAGAAGCGCACTGTCGGCAAAGAAGTTCTCGCCAGCCAACCCTCGGCGAGCGGTGATCTTACCCTTGAAGGAGCGAACCACATCCCTCGCTGCCTCGGGCGAGAAACCTCGCTGTTCAAGAAGTCGACGAGCACCCTTGTTGTTGATCTTCGCAGGGGCCTGGCTAAGACCCCGGCCAAGATTCGACGCCTCTCGAGCGCGGCGACTCTGAGCAATGTTCTGAGTCACCCGCTGACGAATCTCGCTCCGCGCTCGTGGTAAGGCCCTGACACCCGCCTGCAGCAAGGCCGGAGGAGGCGATGGCGCCGCCTCATTGGCAGCCCGCACCGCACTACGAGCTCTGCTCGTCCGATTCAAAGACTTGACCGCATCTGCAGCACTGCCGACGGACCTCCTCGCAGCGCCACTGGCTGTTCCAGCGCCCTTGCTCAGCAAAACCTCCGCAAGAATCTCGGTCTTGAACGCCTGGACCTTGGCAATGGTCTCTGGGTCGCCCGAGGCAAGTTTTCCGGACGTGCTGGCCACTGCCTTGACCGCGGCGGAAGCCGCCTCGCTTGGATGCTCGACGACGTAGCTGACTCCAGCCTTCACGCCCTCGATCGTCGACTCAATCGATTCCTCGAGCTCGAGTGCCGCTTCCTGAGCGATCGGGTTGTCGGAGCCCAGGGCAGTGGCGGCACCAACGTTCGCCGAGAAGTTCAGGAAGCCGACACCCCGATCGACGAGCCCAAGTGCCCCCGCAGCTGAGCCCTTGATCTTCGCTTCTGCCCTGCCTGCGAGGTTCCCCAGCACGGTATCTTCGCCGAACACCGCGTCACTGATGCTGGCAGCCCCAGCAATGATCTCGGCCTTCTTGGCTCGGATCCTTTCCTGCAGTGCACGCAGCTCAGCGATGCGCCCATCCGGGTCGACCCAGACGGTCGGATTCACCTTGCCGTAGGTGTACCAATGCAGCGACGGCGGATCGGAGAGGTCTCCAAAGACCGGATCCTCCGTCAAAAACCTCCCCACTTCAGGGTCATAGAAGCGGGCTTCTGATGTCCCTACTGCGAACTCACCTAAATCACTTAATCCATTGAGCTTGCTCGGGTCCGAGGGTTAATATGCCCCCACCGTGCACTTTCGGGATCGCGAGGCCGCCAAACCCTCGGGAAAGTCCCCCCGACCGTGCGCGGCCACGACGCGCGATCCGAAGAGGGGCCCACTGGCGCGCCGCTTGCCCGACGGCCTGGCCCGGCCCCCGTGGGCGGACGACGCGGCGACACCTGGGGCCGGCGGAATCCGGATCGAAGCCTCCTACTTTAGAGGCTACGAAGCCCCGGGCCGGGGCGCGGCTCGGGTGGCTGGGACGGTTCGCAGGAAGGCCGAGCCCGGGCGGGTCGGCCGGGGGACTCCGGAAAAGACTGCAGGACGCAGGGCGACGCGCTCCGGCGTTAGCCGGAGCGCGCGGCGTCACGGAGACCTGGCGACCTTCAAGTTTCGGTCAAAGATGGTCGCCGGAGCCAAAACTCCCTGCTGGGATCGGGTCTCATTCGACAACGACGGCTGGTCGCCACCGCCTTCTTTCAAAGTACCTTGTTGACTCCTCAGAAAAATGCGCCTCGGCGTGGCCGTTTGCGTAGAGCACTAGCTCGACCTGGCCGTCGTCTACCAAGACCGCTACCCGAGTACCTAGGTCACTCGACAATCGGACAGCCGACCGATCGGCAACTACCTCAAGTATCTCTCGCTCAAGGGACTCCCGCGGCGCGCTGAGGTAGACAGCAACTGCAAAGGCCCTTGAATCTGCGATGGCCCAAAGCGGGCTGCCATCGGTTTCGCCTCTAGACCGAAGATAGTCGTCCGCATCCCGAGCTTCGTCACCCACGTATGCCACCTCTACGTGAAACGGCCACTTCTCGGAGAGCACATGAGACAGCTTCGCCTCAACCTCAGAGCAGTCCGAGCTTTCGACACAAAGCACTACGTAGGGGGATGACATTCTCAGAAGTCTTTCGGATTCGGTAGACTGGCCTCATCGACCACCCGGATCGAAACCGACGGGTCCTTGGGGTTGAATCTTGAGACAAAGCCCTCAAAGGTGGCTAGCGGGACTCTGGAATCAGCCGCTCTAACAACGATAACAAGGCCACCCTCACCAACCTGGCCGACCCCCTTGTTGAGATCGCGGGCGAGGTTCTTCAGGCCCTTCGCTCGCTTCACCTCAGTGAACTGGTTCAGCGGCTTCCCTTTCCGTGAGACATGAAGATCTGGCCTCGGGGTCTGCGCTTCCGGAACGAAGCGAACATCCTTTCCCTCAAGTCGCAACAGCTCCGCGACCTTCAACTCTGCTACGGCGCTGGTGTCACCCCTTTTCGCCATCCGAACTCTTCTGGAGCGCTCAGCCAAATCCCCTGTGATGCGACCAGCTGTGCCTCCAGACCTAGCCTTTCCTCTCGGTGAGGCCAGGTTTACTCTCGGTGCACCGGAACCGGCGGAGCGCGTTCTAGCGGCACGAGATGCTCCACGGAGACTTCCCGCTCCCTTTCCTCCTGCAGCAAACTCCAGTGCCGTCCTCTTAGCTCGAATCTGAGCGTCCGCGTCTCCCTCGACGGCACGGGTACCTACATCGACGACGTTCTCAATGATCTCTTTGACGTCCGGAGTCTCTCGCTCGATCTTCTCAAGCACCTCTCGTTGACGAGGCCTGAGTTCGCGATCGGCAATCGTTGAGGAGCTAGAGAGAAGGCGCTCGTGATCAATGGCCTGGTCGGCACCATGAAGGCCGAACCCAATCACACCGAGCACTGCAGACCCTGCGGCCGCAGCATCCTCGATGCGATTTCCAATGAAGCCACCAACGACGGGGATCTTCTCGGAGGCCTGGTCCGATAGGTCTGCCGCCGCAGAGATCAAAGTTTCGTCGGCTAGCGCTACCGCCTCCTGAGCTGTGTCCAGCTTCTCCTGTGCTCCAACGAGGAGTTCGTCCAGCTGCTCTTGGCTCATCCGACCGTCCGGATCGACCCACACCGTCGGGTTGACCTTGCCGTAGGTGTACCAGTGCAGCGAAGGTGGATCGGTGAGGTCTCCAAACACCGGATCTTCGGTGAGGAAGCGACCGAGTTGAGGGTCATAGAAGCGGGCTTCTGATGTCCCCACCGCGATCTCACGCTAAATCACTGATTCCAAACGGGTTATCCCGATCTCGGAGTTGCTATGCCCCCACCGTGGACTTTCGGGATCGCGAGGCCGCCACTCCCCTCGGGAAAGTCCCCCCGACCGTGCGCGACAACGACGCGCGACCCGCGGCGTACGAGGGCCAGAGTCGGGGAACGCAGCGTTCCCGGACAGGCGGATCTGCAAGCGGCGTGACAGAAGGGAGGTCCGAGGAGGGGCCCAATGGCGCGACGCTTGCCCGCCGGTCTGGACCGATCCCGAAGGGCGGACGACGCGGCGATGCCTGGAGGGGGCGGAATCTTCGTCGAAGCTTCTTTCTTAGTGGCTACCAAAAGCCCCGGCTCGGGACGCGGACCCGGAGGAGAGGGTGACTCGCAGAAAGGCCAGCCCGGACGGATGGGCCGGGGGGACTTCCGTTCCGAAAAGGACTGCAGGGCGCAGGGCGACGCGCTCCGGCGTCAGCCGGAGCGCGTCGTCCCGGAGACCTGGCGATCTCATGCACGATCGCAAGGTTGACTTGATTCAGGTTTCGGTGAGGCCGAGCCCTAGGTCGAAGAGCCCGGCCTCTACAGTCTCTAGTGCTCTCTCCCAGTCGGCCCAGGCCGCAGGATCTGCTGTTTCACCGTCCGCCAGGAAACTCATGCCACCGAGAAGAGCGCCCAGATCGCCCGAACCGGTTCTCTTGTACACGCCCTCTAGGAACACAAACATAGCGGCATACGCTTCCTTACTCGTGAGTCTGTCCATCTCTATTGTTTCCCTCGCGACAGCCCGGTGTCAGAATTGAAAGTCCTTGGCTCGAGGTTTAGGCCTCCGTTCTGAACGATCCCATCACGGGTTTGAACCCAAGCCTGGGTACCGTCATCAAGCGTGCGTGCTGACCACTCGTTACCGAATCTATCGGTTCCCAGAGTCGCTGCTGGATCATCCGCGACGTCGATCAACAGGTTTCGGTTCTCTGGTGTGTCAGGCAGATGTCCTGGCCTATCTTCGAAAATGTGCTCGAGCTGGGAGTCACCGTCTGGGAACCGAGTAGCCGACTCTGGGGGAGCAGAAGCTCCCCTTGCCGCACGAGCTCTCTTCCCTCGAAACGCGCGAACAAACTTCGACCCACCTCGGACCAATCCACCCGCCGCGGTGCCAACCTCGAGCACGGTCCGCTTCGTTCGAATCTGAGCTTCTCGATCTCCCCTGGAGGCCTCATACCCGACCTCGACGGCGCTCTCCAAGATGAGAACAGCGCTGTCTTTCGCCTCTTCGACGAGCTGCTGGTTCGCTTCGAAACCTCTTGTGCGGTGTGGAAGCGCCTCGGGCTCCGCAATCATCGTTATCGGCGACTGCTGATTGTTGGCGTTGATCTCTAGCGCTAGATCTACAGCCTGAACAGCACTCGGCGGGATCCGAAGGAGGTTGAGGCCGGCCGAGGCGACAGCTGCCAAGTCTTCAGTTCTTTCAGCAAGCCAGGAGCCTCCAGGTAGCTCTTCAAGCTTGTCAGCCGCTTCCGCGGCCTTCTCGATAACAGCATCATCGAGCTCGGTGATCATTTCTTGAGCGCGCTCTGCCTTCTCCACCACCTCGTCAGGCAGTCCCTCCGGCGCAGAGGGCATTCCGCGTACCTCCACTCGCCCATCGGGATCGACCCAGACCGTCGGGTTGACCTTGCCGTAGGTGTACCAATGGAGCGACGGTGGATCGGAGAGGTCTCCAAACACCGGGTCCTCGGTAAGGAAGCGGCCCAGCTCCGGGTCATAGAAGCGGGCTTTGGCGTAGTACAACCCCGTCTCATCATCCAGCTCATGTCCCGTAAACCCGAACACGTTCGCACTCGACCCCACCTGCGAGCGTAGGTTGCCCCACGCGTCCCAGCGGTACCTTGCCTTCAAGGCGCCGTCGGGCTGGATCAGGTTGGAGATTGAGCCCAGGGCGTCGAAGAGGTAGAACTGGCGGCCTTCTGAGGTGTTGTTGAGCGACAGGAGGCGGTCGGGGCCGTAGTCGTACTTCGAAAGGGTGAAGCCGTTGTCGTCGGTCTGCTGGAGCACGCTCTGGTCGTCGTAGACGTAGCGCACTGTCCCTTCGGGGCCGCCGCTCTTGCGGATGCGGAGGCCCTGGTAGTCGTACTGGTAGTAGCCCGAGAGGAGGCCGTTGGTGCGCACTTCGGTGAGCTGGTCGCGGCTGTCGTAGAAGTGCTCGCGGGTCTCGCTGCCCTGGCTGCGGGTGCGCAGGTTGCCGTTCGGGTCCCAGCTGTAGGTCACCGACTGGGTCGCGTCCAGAGCGTCGATCATTGATTCGATACGGTGGCGGCTGTCGTAGCTGAGCGTTCGGTCGCGGGTGACGCCGCTGGTGCTTGTGTCGACTTCGGTGAGACGGTTGCCTACGCCGTCGTAGGTGTAGGTGGTGGTCTTGTCGGGGTACACCACCTGGGTGAGGCGGTCGGCCAGGTCGTAGCTGTAGGTCGTGGTCTCGGCGGCGCCGCCGTTCTCTTCGACCTGGACCGTGCGGTTGCCGTTCCGGTCGTACTCGTACGAGTAGCTCGAGACCAGGGCGCTGTTCCAGCGGTTGGTGATCGTCTCGGTGCGACCCGCCAGGTCGTAGGTGGTGTCGGCCGTCGTACCGTTCGGGTAGGTAACGCGCTCGAGGCGGCTGTCGCGGTAGTAGCGATACTCAGTCGTTCCACCGTCGGTGGTCACGGTGGTCGGGCGGTTCAAGCCGTCGAAGGTGTAGGTCGTAGCGAGGCCGTCGGAGTCTTCGAGGCGGGTGCGGTTGCCGTTGGGGTCGTAGCGGTACGAGAGGGTCTCGCCCTGAGGGTCGGTTACGGTCTCGAGGCGGTCGAAGGTGTCGTAGGTTCTGGTGGTGACGCGGGTGCCGGTTGCACCGGTGTACTGCTCCTCGATCAGGGTCGGGTTGCCCGATGGGTCGTAGGTCATCGAGATCTCTGACAAGAAGTCGGTGCGGTCGGGGTCGTTGACCGGCTCGGGGTAGGTCACCGAGGTCTCTCGATCGAGAACGTCGTAGGAGCGGGTGATCTCCTGGCCTACGGCATCGCGAAGGCCGGTGATGTTGCCGTTCTCGTCGTAACGCATCGCCTCAGCCGAGCTATCGGCCATGGTCTTGGTGGCCTGGCGGGAGAGGGCGTCGTAGGAGAAGGTGGTGGCACTGTTCTCGGCGTCGAGGTGCTCGAGGAGGTTGCCGGCCTCGTCGTACGTGTACGACGTCGTACCAGCCGGGGATGTGACGCTCTGAATGCGGTTGGCTTCGTCGTAGCTGTTGCGCCAGGTACCCCCTTCGGGGCGCTGCGTGAGGGTGCGGTTGCCGGCCAGGTCGTACTCGTAGAGGGTCGTCTCGCCGGCGCCGGTGGTCTCGCTCGAAAGACGCTGCCGCAGGTCGTACGCGCGGCTCGACTCACGACCCACGGGATCGATCTCGAGGATGACGCTACCCATGGCGTCGTAGTGGAACACCGTGGTCGACGTCTCGGGGCGGTTCTCGACCAGCGCCAGGTCGCGCTCGTCGTAGTTCCAGGACGTCGTAGCGCCGTTGGCGTCGGTCTCGGAGACTTTGTTGCCGTTGGCGTCGTAACGACGTGAAAGCAGCTGCAGCCCATCGCGCGACTGCGCGATGTCGCGGTTCTCGCGATCGAAGGTAAAGCGCTGCGCAATGCCGCGGCGATCGATGTGTTCGACCTGGTTGCCGATGGCGTCGTACTGGAAGGTCTGCACGTAGGACAGCGGACCTGGGTCTTGCTGACGGACGAGGCGGTTGAGGCCGTCGTACTCAAACGATGTCGTCAAGCCGCGCGCATTGGTCCTGGTGAGCACATTGCCGACCCGGTCGTAGGTCTGGCTGGTCTCGTAGCGGGCGGTGCTGCCCTCATTGCCGAAGCCGGTGGCGGTGGGCGGCAGGATGCGTCTGGTCTCGCGGTTTAAACGGTCGTATTCGATGTCAACCGTGAAACCGCGCACGTCGGTCACGCTGAGCTGGTTGCCGACGACGTCGTAGGTGAAGGTCTCAACGCGCGGCTGGGTTGCGGGAACTGTAACGGTAGGTAGACGGCGCTCGACGACGCGATCGAGCGCGTCGTAGTCGAGCTCGGTGCGGTGGCCACGCGCGTTGGTCTCGGCGGTGCGGTTGCCGCGCGCGTCGTATTCGAAGGACGAGATTGCCCCCATGTCGTCGCTGGTATTCAGCAGGCGGTTGAGGCCATCCCAGTTGGACGTCTGGGTGTTGCCGTTGGGGAACTCTTCGGTGAGCAGGTTGCCGACCGCATCGAAGGTGCGCACCGTGGTCGCAACAGCTAGACCCTCGGGATGGGTCGCTGACGTCACCCGGTCGAGATGGACTGTGGTTGTCGTGCGCCGGTTGCGCGCGTCGTAGCTGTGCTCGACCCGGTTGAGGTTGGGGTCGATCTCGGCGACGACGTTGCCCACCTTGTCGTAGCGGAAGGTGGTGGGCCGGTTCTGCGGCTCCCGATCTTCGGCATCGGTCTGCGTTTCGACCCGGTCGAGAGCGTCGTAGCTGAAGTTGCGAATCTGGTCGGCGATGTCCCAGCTTCCCGAAGCGCTGTAACGCTGGTTCAGGCGGCGTTCTTCGATGAGGTTGCTCGAGCCGTCGTAGATCCACTGGGTAGTTTTCGCGGCGCCTGACGAGTAGGGCGGCTCGACGAACTCGATGCGCCGGTTGAGCTCGTCGTAGCGCGAGCTGCTTACCCGTCCCTCGGGGTCGATCTCCTCGACCAGGTTGCCTTCGCCGTCGTAGCGACGCCGGGTCGTCGCGTCGCCCGCTGCGGTGCCGAAGACCTGGGTGATTTCATCCTGTCGGTTGAGACCGTCGTAACCGAACAGGGTCTCGCGGGTGGGGAACGAGCCATCGCTCTGATCAAGCAGGGTCTCGCGGATGACGTTGCCTGCCGGGTCGTAGCCGTAGGTCGTGGTGCGATCGAGGGGCTCATCGCGGCGCACCAGACGATCTGCGTCGTCATACTGAAAGGTCACCTCAGTGCGCAGCGTGTCGGCGTCGAACCAGCCGGTTTCGAGAGTCTTGTTGCCGGCCTCGTCGTAGGCCAGCTCCATGGTGCCCCCAACCGCGTTCTCGATACGCACCACCCTGCCCTGCAGATCGAACTGTGTGGTGGTGGTACGGCCGGCCGGGTCGGTCTCGGTCTGGACGTTGTTGGCGTCGTCGTAGCTCGCCGTAGCCGAGGGGCGGCCTGCCTCACCTGCTGCGCGCGGCAGGTCGGTGCGCAGCAGCCGACCGAGACCGTCGTAGGTGAAGTCGGTGACCCGGCCTTCCTGGTCGGTGCGCGAGAGCGGCAGGCTGCGTTCGTCCCAGACGGTCTCCGTGGTGCCGCCGGGCGAGGGCTCGATGACCCGCGCGAGGTTGCCGTAGACGTCGTAGGTGAAGGTGGTTGTGAAACCGCGCGGATTGGTGGTGCGAATCCGGTCGCCGTTAGCGGAGTAGGCGTGGGTGGTGGTCAGGCTCTCGGAGGACTCGAGCCCGGTGACCTGGATCGACTCTTCGATCAGGTTGCCGCGGTTGTCGTAGCCAAACGACGTGGTGTTGCCGTTGCGGTCGGTGCGCGTACGCAAGCGGTTCTTGATCTTGCCGCCAGCCGGCAAACTGAACGTCTCAGAAGGCCAGTAGGTGTTGACCTGGGTGAAGGTGCGCTCGGTACCGTCCCACTCACTGCTGAGGGTCTCTTCGCTCAGCAGGTTGCCTTCGCTGTCGTATGTGAAGGTGGTGGTCACCCCGTTGGCATCGGTGCGACTGGTGAGCAGGATGTCCTGGTCATCCCAGGTCATCAGGCTTTCGTTGCCGAGCGGGTCGACGGTGCGCTGGGGCGAGCCGTAGCCGTTCAGGAACCAGCGGGTGACTTTGGGGTCGCCGTCGGTGCGGGCGCTCTCGACCTGGGTCTCGAGCTGACCAGAGGAGCGATCGGCAAGTGCCAACGTGTTGTAGACGAACCGTGTCGTGCCGCCCGCGGTCGTGATGTCGCCCCCGGGCCCGGTCGTTCCCTGGGGCTCCACCAGGTGGTCCACGGCATAGGTGGGCACCTGAATATCACCCTGCACGCCGACCGGCTGCTTGATGTACACGTAGCTGGAGAGGGCGGTGTTGAGCTGGTTCTCCACTTCCACGAGCAGGTGGCGCTTCTCCCACAGCGGGGTATCGCCAACCTCGAAGTTGTAGCCGTAGCGCTCACTGCGCAGGCCCCCTTCCCGCACAGCGCTCGTCAGATTGCCGTGGATGTCGTAGCCAAAGGTGACGCTTTGATTCCCCGGACCAGTGATTGCGGTGATGACCTGGCCACTCCAGAGAGCAAAGTCGCGGCGCACGTTGGTGAAGTCGAGGCTGCGCCCACTGGAATCAACGACGCTGGTGAGCACCCGGTTCTCACCGGCACCGCTATACAGCAGGTCAGTTCGGTTGCCGTTGGTGTCCTCGATGAAATCGAGTTCGAAGTGGTTGTGCTCGCGCAGGAAGTAGCGGTAGCGGCTGCCATCCCGCGTAAAGAAGTCGAAGGCACCGTTGTCGGTGTCCTGCACCAGGGTGCCGTGGTAGCCACGCAGCGGTGTCCAACCACCCTGGCCGTCGCCCTCGAAGCGCATGCCCGACCCTTCGGCGCCGATGACGATCGCGATGCCATGCGGCGTGAGGATGAGGCGCGAATCGTAGGGATGAGACCAACCCACCCCGAGCGTTCCCGGCGCGTTGCCATGGTTGCTCGACCAGGTCCGCGAGAAAGAAAGGGCCTTGCCTCTCCCGGGGTACGAGAGGTCGGAGCGTGACACCACCAGATGGCCGTCGAAGAGATTGACCCCTTTGACCATGGCATGGCCGACTGGTGCACGATCACGCACCTCGTAGGCAACTTCGATACTGCCCTCATGGGTTTCAACGAAGCCGTCGTCGGTGGCGACACCTGTGAGTTCGAAGCGGTAGCTTCCCGGCGCGAGGTCTCCCGGGCCGAGGTCACGCCGCTGTTGGCCCAAGAGCACTTCGCCGCCGATGACCGTCTGCGGGGCGCCGAGCTCGAAGTCGCCGTCCGGGGTCATCGCATCAATGGGCCGCACTTCGAGGGTGACTGCGGCCTCGCGCCTTACAACGAACTCGAACGCGTCGGCCTGGCTGAACGCCCGCTCGTTCGGGATGTCGACCTCCTGGGTCACCCGCAGGTACTGCTTGACGTCGCGGAAGATGCGCTCGGTTACCGGGAGGGGGAAGGGCTCTGAGCGCACTTCGTAGCTGCTGCCACGGTTGAGAACGACCTCGAAGGCGTAGCTCGCGCCATCTACGATCTCCAGCCCGCGTGGAATGAGAGCCGTGCCCTCGCCCTGGCGTTCGGTGCCCTGCGCCGTGCCGAGGAGTCGGCCGGTCTCGACACCGTTCGCATCGCTGACTTCGATGAACGCCACCTCGACTGACAGCGCGTGGTAGTCGGCAGGTTCGATGCGATAGGCCACAGTCAGCTGGTCACCAAGGCGAGAGTCGGCGGTGATCACGGTCTGCTCGGGCTCCGTTCCCAGAACCTCTGGCTGCACCGCAAAGAGTGCCGGGCGCTCGAAGGTCAACCAGGGCAAGCCGCCCGCCGGTGAGAACAGCTCTCGCGGAATGACCAGCGGGTTGCCGGCCTCGTCGATGAACTCGGCATTCCAACGAATGTGGTGCGGCTCGAGCTTGACGGTGTGCTCGACCGGCACTGGCCCCGCGGTCGGACGTACGAAGTAGGTTCCGAACTCGCTCCCTTCACTTTCCGGCACGAAGAGAGGCGCAGAGAGAGAGCCGCCGTTGGAGAGGGCGCCAGGCTCGGCCAAGAGCTCCGGCAAGTCGACCGCCGTCCCGGTAATCCAACGACCCGTTGTGCGTTCGCGGACATCGCCCTGGTCATCAATGTACGGGTCCGGGTTCCACACCTCGAGAACGATCGAGAGGTCGGCGTCGGGGCTTTCTCCTGGTCGCGCTGCGGCAATCATGTTGCCGAACTCGTCGACCGGGCGCGGCATGCGGAACCTGAAGCTGGTCAGGTTGGAGCACGGGGAGATGGGGTTCCCGTCGGGATCGGTGGCGTTGCCCTGTGAGAACAGAACGTTGTATTCGAGCGTTTCGGAAAACACCACGCCGTCTCCCGCGACCGGATAGGAGACACGGATCAGCGACGGCCGAACAGCATCGTTCCCCAGGATGACTCCGGCTTGTGCACCGCGCGGGCCAGACACCGTCTCGAGGACCGGACCGCCGCACTGTCCGTGCCTTGGCAGCGCAATGGCGCAAGCCGCGGGGTCGAACACCTGAGCATCGCGGAACAGGCCTGCGGGCGGCACGCCAGGGAGCGGCTGAAAGTAGTCCTCCTGGTTGGGGCAGACGTTCTCGAAGTAGGGCGCCTCTGGCACGTCGAACACGACGGGCGCGTTGGAGACCGGGTTGTCGAACGCGTCATAAAGAAAAACGCGCAAGGTCTCGGCAAACGTTGCTGGTTCCGCCGTATGCACCTGATCAACCGGACGATCCGGCACCAGTCGTGCCGGCGGGCCTGGCAGCATGTACTCACGGAACGGCTGGTCGATGACGACCTCGTCGTCCTCGACCTGAGCGACCGCCTCAATGAGAATCTGCCCGGCGAGCGTGGCTTCCTCGTCACTTTCGCGAATCCGGATGAGCTCACCGTTGACGCTGGTGTCGGTTCCCATGAGAACCTCGACCCACGCAATGCCCGCCTCATCGCTAGTGGTGCTTGCCGACTCGCCTGCACCGTTCTCTGAGCGCACGGTGGCGTCGCCGGCAACAACAACAAACTCCACCAGAGCGCCCACCACGGCGCGACCGAGGTCGTCGCGGGCAACCACCCCAATGCGCTGCGGCAGCCTTTCACTGACTTCGGCCATCAGCCCGTCGGTTTCCTCAACTCGCGAAAGGCTGGTTACCGAGAGTGGGTCCGGGTTGGTGTCCTGGCCGGCACCCGCCAGCGCATCCGCCAGGTCGTCGAGCACCCAGTCCGCGAAGGGCTCGACGGTCTCACCGCCCGCCAGGCCGCCACTCAGGAAGTAGCCGGCTGCCCCGCTGGCCTGATCGATGACCCGAAACACCGAGCCCCGCCAAGCGCGCAGCTCGACTTCTGTTTGTGGGATCTCGACCACCAGGCCGTCTTGTGCCCAGGCGAGAACCGCCGCTTTGACCTCCTCCGAGTGCGACAGTGTCGGAAGCAGGGCATCGACATTGCTCGCGTCAAGGGTGGTGATCGCAATGCCCGACTCTCGCGCCAGGCCGAGGCCTCGATCTGCCGAAATGCTCTCCACCATGAAGTCGTCTTCGAAGCCGAAGTGCTCGCGGCTCGAGCCATGAAGGGCAGAAATGGCGGTAAACGAGCGTGCTACGGCCTCCGGGTCGCCGCCCTGGGTCGGGTCCGCAAAGGGGTGCACAACGCGCTCAATGGCATCGAGCTCCACCCCTTCGACCCGTAGGGCCTGCGGAAGACCGACCGCAAACTCGACATCGATCGCCAGCGAAGTCACCGCCAAAGAGGGCGCGGGCCGCAGAACGGTGACTCCGAGCAGGCCCCCGAGGAGCCGCTCACCCTCGTCCCATTCGATGCCGAAAGAAAGCGCCCGCTGGGCGAGAAGAACCGCCGCCAAGGTCTCGTCTTCCCCAACGACCAGGTCCTCCGCAGAAGGCTGCCGCTCGTACGAACCCGCGCCGAAACCGAAGGCGTAGAGGCCGCCGGCGAGGGCATCGATCGAGCGCCGGTGCGTCGACGCGAGCGGGCCACCCGAGACGGCAGGTGCCGAACTCGGACCAACCCACTCCACGACGACGCGGGCCTGGCTGGCGAGCGGCAGGGAACCGGTGCCCACCGCCGCTCGCAGACCCGCAATCGAGATCTGCGGGCGTACATTCAGCAGATAGGCCGGTACCGAATAGAGGCTGCCCCAGAGGTTGAGGGTCTGGTGGTCTTCGAGGGTGGCGGGAATCCACGAGAGGGTGACTCGCTCTCCGGCGAGCCGTGCGCTGGGTACTTCGAAGCGCAAGAGCTCTTCGCCGGTCTCGGCTCGCACCAGGAAACGAGCGCGGTGCACCAGGCGCTCTGGGATCGCCGCGGCCTCTTCGAGAACGACTACCTCCTCGAAGGGAAGCGAGCTCGGAAGTAGCCCGAGGTCTTCGCGCACGATCTCGCGGCTGCCCAGCTCGGCTTCGAGCGCGCCACCGGCTAGCGCTACCTCGAGCCGGCGCACCAGGGTGTCGACGACATCTTCCGGCTGCTGACGGCTGAGATAGGCGGCAATCTCCTGGTCGACATCGACGGCGCCTCTCAGAATGCCGGTGGGCGGTGTAACACTCACGCGCTTCGACGCAGGCGCCAGCGGCACCCAGGCGGCGCCCGAGAGGTCCACCACGGCGCCGCGATAGTTGCCGTACGGCGGCCGCGCACTGACCCAGACCTGTTCGAGCTGCATGGCCGCCACGCGGCCGCCACGAAGCACCGGCTCTGCCGGAACTCCCGCTTCCCGCAGCGCTCGCGGCACCTGCGCTTCGGTGACCCCGATCGAGAGCGCAAGCTCCTCGATGTCACGCTCGGCGACGCCCACCACGAAGCGAGCGGGCACCCCGCTGGCGCGCAGCAAGGCGACCAACAGGGCAGACTGGTCGGCATCGTTGCCGGCTCGTTGACGGAGAGTGGCCTCGGCACCCTTCTGGAGACCGGCGTACCACTCCGTGTGAATCTCGTTGCGCACGAAGTCAAAGATCCGCGCGGCTTCGAAGCCAAGTGCCTCGGCCTGGTCCCGGACGCTTACCGAGAGCGGCGAGAAGAGGTCAAACGCCAGGTCAGCACCTGCCGGCAGAATGTCCGCGGCGGTGCTGTAGGTCGGGGTGATCGGCGGGCCGAGGCTGAGGGCGCGGGCACCCGGGTGGTCGCGGTGGTACGGGAGCGAAACACCATGGATGCGCTCGCCGCGGGCTTCTTCGGCGAACGGTGCAGCTTCTGGAGCCGAGAACAAAACGCGCAAGCGACGAGTCGCCGCCTCGACCGCTTCGCGACTCGCCGGCGTGCGAACTGTCGGCACCTCGGTCTCTCCCGACCTGGGAGAACCGAAAGGCACCGCTTCGGCAGCACGGAGTTCGAGCGGGCCTGGCTCCTCTCTTGGTTCCTCTCCCGGTTCCTCGCCCGGCTCAGCGACCGACGCACCGGAACCATCTGGCTGTGCCTGGCGATCCACGGGCTCGCCTGGAAAGGCGGCATCGAGGATGCTGCGCAGCTCGGCCATGCGCTCGCTGTAGAGGCGTTGTGCCTCACTGAGCCGAGCGAGTACCTGACTGCCTGGCACCTGGACCTCGCCCGTTTCGTCGAGGGCTCCCCCGCTGGAATACCCGGCGCCAGTGAGGCGCTCCCGAACAGCCTCGAAGTGTTCGATCATGCGAGCGTCAGCGGCCCGCACGGCTCGCAGCAGATTCGTCGTGTGCGCGGTGTCGAGCGTCTCGGCGCCAGAGGTCCGAACGATCTCGGCGCGCAACGCTCTGATCGCACGGGTGAGCTCGGCCGCTGGCTCACCATCGTCACCCGGAGAGGTAAGCGCCAGACGCTGGTGCTCTAGCGAAGCGGCCGGCAGGGCCTCGAGTGCGGCGCGGAGCGAGTCGACCTCCTGGCCGCGGGCCAGCCGGTCGACCCACTCGTGGTGCAAACGGCGACGTTCAGCTTCAACGTCGGCGGTGGGTGAGCTCTCGGCCACCTGTGCGCCAACCGCTGTCGCAATGGCCACACCGAGAAGAAGAACGGAAGACACCAGACACGTGACGCGCCCGCGACGACGCGGTAGCGCATGAGAAGGAGTCAAAATCATCGGGCACTCACTCTTCATCACAGACCCCCACCAGTGGAGCCATCATCCGGGCCAACAGCTCTTCGCCCGCCGGCGCCGAGACGCCGGACGCCGAAGGCAAGCAGAAGCCCAACCAATAGAAACAAACCGAACGGTCCGAGCACTGGAATCGCAATGACACTCGGACTCAAGTCGACCACCGTGGCATCGCCCTTCTCGACGGTGGTGGGATCATCGCTGTAAGTCGGCTCGAGATCGCCGGCGGTCAGAACACCCTGGATCGCCACGAAGCGCGTCCCCGGGAGCGGAGCCTCGGCGAGGCGGGTCGCAAAGCGCAACCAGCGCGCACCGCCGGGCTCGATTCCGCCGAAGGCATGCAGCGCCTCCAGCTCCGGCCCACTTGCATCGCGGCTGGAGGTGCACCCTTCAGGTGGTGAGCCATCTCCGAACTGCACGCTGCCGGGCACCGTCTTCAAGACAGAAGGAACGTCGACCAGGGCCGTCACGCCGCGGGCGGCCGCGTCACCTACGTTCTCCACCCGCAGCGTCCATACGAGGACGTCACCGTGATCGAAGAGCCGATCCAGCTGGCGGTCCTCTTCGAAGCAACGGTCAAGGAATGCTTTGAGCTTCGGGCGCAGCCACTCGACGGTGATGCTGTCCTCTAGAACCTCACCGCCAGCCGTCGTGGCCACAGCATCGATCCGGGTGAGACCGCGGAAGAGCTTCACTTTGGGAACCAACCAGCTGCCGTCTGCCTCTGCGATGACGGAGGGATAGACCCTCGAGTTGTGAGGATGGGCAACGCGGGTGGCCGTCACCTCAACCGTCGCGCCGGGGTCGGCCTGACCGCTCACGTCCTCGTGCGGGCCGAGCAGACTCTCGCCGTCTTCTGGATCGAGAATCAAGAAGCCAAACGACGGCCTGATCTTGAGGATGAAGCGAACTTCGACCCGCGCCGTATTGCCGAGCGTGTCTGTTGCCACAACGACCAGGAAGTGCGCACCGTTGGCATCGACCTCGGTGCCGCTCTCGAAAGGCTGGAAGTCGAGGGTGATTTCGGTGGTGTCCAGGTGCGGGTCTTCGACCGTAATGATCGGCGTCACCGGGTGCTCGTACTCGACCGTATGTTCCACGCCGGTCACCGTGATCTCGGGCGGCGTACCGTCAACCTCCACCGAAATCGCCTGCGCTCTGCCCTCTGCACCGTCACCGTCTGTCGCACGCGCCTCGATCTGGTGGAGCCCGTCGGCGAGCCCGTCGACTTGCCGCTCGTAGAAGGGCGCGACCATGGCAGTGGCCGGTAGCCACGCACCGCCGTCCATGCGAATCTCGACCGTGTCGACGGAGTTGTCATCGGTCGCAGAAACACGGACGGTGAAGCTCGCTGGTAAGAGCGCGTCCGCGAGCGGTTCGACAATCGCAACGACCGGTGGCTCGTTGGTGCCACCAAGCTGGAGGGCGGAATCGGCATTCGCCAGGAGCTCTGTTACGAGGAACAGGTCAGCCTCGACCCGATACTGCCCGGGCGCCGCACCCGACGAATCCCACAGACGCTCGACGACCACGCTTTGACCCACGGGGATGTCGGCTGGATTGTCCTGCCAACTGGCAACCACCGTTGCGGTGGCCATCTCAACGATGCGCAGGTCGAGGCGCGCACCGGAAAGCGGCTCCGAGCCGGCCTGAAGGTCGATCTGGGCACGAACTGCGATCTCGGTGCCAACCTCGGCGTTCGCAGGATCGGCGAGCACCGAGAGCCCGACAGACTGCGGTACCAGAATCGTAAAGACCTCCGCGCTCTCAGACACCACGGTACCGGCGCCATCGGTAAGAACGGCGCGCACGGTGTAGACCCCTGGGGCGACTCCGGCTGTGTCCCAAGTGAAGGGGAACTCCGCCGAACCATCGGCAGGAACCTGGGCCGTACCATCAACAAGAACCGCGACGAGAGAGCCGGCGCTGTCGTAGACGCGCACGGCAAGCTGGCCGTCCAGGGCAGTGCTCGCTGCAGACACGGTCGCCGACCCCGAAACCACAACACCCGGTGCACCCTCTTCGGCATCGAGGGCAAGGGTCACAGAAGGCCCGTCGCCGAGGATCACGAAACGAACCAGCGTGCTTGCCTGGTTGCCGGCAAGATCGCGGGCGGTTGCCTGGAGCAGGTAGCTGCCCGGCTGGGAGACGTCGGTACCCGAGATGAAGACCAGCCCGTTGAGGAGCACCGAGCTTGCCGCGAGATGGTCTTCTAAGATCTGAACGACTGGCGTCACGGTCCCGGTCAGCTGCTGGCCGTCGATGACGCCAAGAATGGTGATCAGAGGTGGCGTGAGATCGACCTCGAAGGTCAACGGACCCGCCGTCGCAACGTTGCCGAAACGATCGGTCGCGCGGGCGGTGGTGGTGTGCGTACCTTCGCTGAGGCCACTGGCATTGAGGACGAACTCCCCACGCTCGATATCGGCCAGGGTGGCCAGCATGAACGGTCCGCCGTCGATCGCGATCTCGACCCGCTCGATCCCGGAAAGGTCATCGGTCGCGGCCACCACGAGCCGGGCGTCGGCAGCGAGGAACGCACCATCCGTCGCCGGCGAGCGGAACTCGAGCACCGGCGGTTGACGGTCCACCAGGCTGACCTGAATCGTCGCCAGGCGGACGGTTTCCACTCCCCCGCCAGGTGCTGGCAGGTCGGCCGAAAGAACCGCGACATAGGACGCCAACTCCAACCCGTCGGTGGCGAACTCGGCCCGCCCGCTAATGGTTTCCTGGACGGCGAGATCATAAAGCTCGACCACCGCGCCCAGCTCTTCGCCGCTCTCGGCGCGGCGCAGAACCACCCGCACCGGAATTGCTGCCAGATCGACTCCACCGACGTTTCTAACCGTGAAGTCGAGCGGCAGAGTGTCGCCTACCGCCACCGCCGAAGAAGGCCCGAAGAGAGAGCCTACGAGCGCGGCGGGCTGCAAACTGACTTCGAAGGTCGTCTCGGCGGTCGCCAGGTCGATCCCTGCTCCGCGGAGCACGTGAACGACGCGCCACACGCCAGGTAGAGCACCATCCGTCGACCAGGCAAAGAGCGCTGTGCGCTCCTCACCCGGCAGCAGCGTGCCATGGTCGCGCTCGAACATCGCGACCTCGACGTCGTTCGGATCAAACACCCGTACCGTTGAGATGGCATCTTCGACAATCGCGCTCGTGGTGAGATGACTCACCGAGGCGGTGATCTCGACTTCGTCGGGCGGCGTGTAGCGCCCGCGGTCCGTCTGGATGGCCGCCGTCACCTCGGCCTCGGCGCCCAGACCCAGAGTGGCTCGATCAACCAGTACCGGCGGTGCTCCGTTCTCGAGGCTGGCATCGAAGAGCTCGGCCACGACGACATAGGTCCCCGCAAACACGCCGGCGCTGTCCCACAGGAACTCCTCGATGTGCGATGCCCCGAAGTCGAGGTTGAGGTTCTCGACCCGCGACAGGGTGGCAAGAGCAAAGCCGGCTTCGTCTTCGACCCGCACCACCAGGGTTCCCAGGAGCGGATCGCCGGCATTGGAAAGTCGCGCCGAACCCGTCACCAGGTCTCCGGCCTGCCAGACGTCACGCTCGAGCTCGACGGTCAGTGCTGGACCTGCAAGCTCGGGCACGTCAACCGAGCGCTCGGACCGGTTGTTGGTTTCGTCGCTTTCGAAGATCACATTGGCGGCGTCAACGACCGCCCGCACGATGTGAACGCCAGCCAGGGCCTCGAAGTCGGCTGAGAACTCGAGCCGCTCGCCCGGTGCGAGTGGGGGAACGTCCGCATCAACCAGCGTCGAGGTAACGAGGCCGCCCGCTCCGTCTGGAAGATCGACGGCCAACACAAAGCGCGTTGCCGCCTGACTGACCGATCCACCGCGGTTCTTGACCGCCGCGCCCACACGCACTGTGTCGCCGCTCGCCGGTTGCACGGGCAGAAGCGAAACTCCACCCTCGAGGGCCAGGTCAGGTAGCTGACTCGCCTCGAGCACCAGGTTGACCGCCTCCGAAGGAGCGCTCGGGTTGCCAGCGGAATCGACCGCGATGGCACGAACGAGATTGCTGCCCGGCTCGAGCGCCACCGGGAACTGGAAGCGCCCAGGAAGATCGAGGAAGAAGTGCGAGGCGCCAGTCGACCCCAGGAGACCCGACGGCCCGAACTGAAGGTCGCGGGCGGATGACACATCCACGACGTCCTCTTCCCCGCTCGAGAGATCGCGCACGACAATGCGCGACTGCGGGTCGACAAACGCCAACTCGCTGCCATCGGGCGAGACGACCGGTAGACGGCCCAGACCAAGATCCTCGACCACACCGGTAGAAGGCGTGATGCGTACCATCTGGTCCTCACTCGGGGCGCTCGGATGTGGGCGGCTCACCAGCACGCGGCCTGCAGCGTCCCACTTGACGGGCACCTCCGAAACGGTGTCTTCGATTCGCACGACCGGGCCGCTACTACCGGTTGCGCGCTCCCAGATGAACAGCCCCGGGTCACTCGATCTCCCGGCCCACGCGAACCAGGCGCTGTCACGCGACCACCGCAACCGCTCGCCCACCAGGGTCGAGCCCTCGGCAAGCACGAACCATTCGCCGGTGGTGAGATCGTAGATGTGGATCCCTGTCACCGTACCGCCGCTCGCAACGGTACGTCGACCGGAGAGCGCGAGGAGCGTGCCGTCGGGCGACAGGCTGAGGTTACCGCTCCTTGCGGTCGTCAGTGACTCGTCCCTCGCACCATCGAACAGGAAGCGCCTGATCCCGTCGAGACCAACGTAGAGGAAGCCTTCCTCATCAGGCAGCCAGATCGGGCTGTTGTCGCCTTCCGTTGGGTGTTTCGTTTCAATACCGGTTCGGACATCTCGCACTACGACCTCTCCCGAACCTTCGAAGACAATCCGCGCGCTCCACGGGGCCAGAACCACCGAGCCGAAGACCGTCACACTCGGGTGCTGGACCGGCGCGCCGGTTGCCGTCCCCACGGCGACCAGAAGATCATCGCGCTCGAGCCGCACACCGGTTCCGGGCTCCGCACGACCACCAACAGGAACCGGGGTTGAAGAAGTCTGGTAGGTCTCACCACCACGAACCGGCACGAGGATGGTGGGCACTGCGGGCGGCTCCGCATCGATCGGCGTCGCCGCCACTTCATTCGAAACCGAGCTTTCGTTTCCTACTGCGTCGATCGAGGTCACCACCCAGAACCACTGCATCCCGGTTTCGAGATCACGATCGGTAAAGGGCGGCGCCGGGGTCGACGCAACCCGTTCGTAGGGGCCGCCCGAAACAGCCGAACGGCGTACCACGTAGCCCGCCGGAGGCGGACCAGCAGGAGGCTGCCAGGCAAGGTCGACCGCATCGGCACGCACCGCAAGCACCTGCAGGGCAACCGGTGCCAACGGGGAGGGAGCAAGGATCTCGACGACCTCGACGTTCGAAGACGCGCTGGCATTGCCCGCCGCGTCCAGGGCACGCACCAGGTAGCTGTAGATGCCGTTGGCCAGCAGGCCATCCACCAGCTCGAGTGAAGACAGGTCCTCGTGGCGCGCGATTCTGGCGCCATCCCGCTCCACCGCATAGGCCACGACGTCGGGCTCGGGTGATGCGGTCCACGAGAGCTGGACGCTCGATTCCACAACAACTGCCACGAGACTCGGGGGTGACGGCGCCACGACATCGCCAACCGAGGCGGCGGCCGGGGCACTCAGCACACTCTCGAATCCAAAGACGTCGACCGCAGTCACCGTGTATGTGTGCAGCCCATCGGGCGCCGTGTCGACAACCGGCGGACCGCCAACGAGTGGCGCCTCGAAAGTTCTGAATTCGGCGACCTGCGGCACAACGATCACGCCCTCTTCGCTACGACGCGTGAGGATATCCAGGCGCACGCCGTCTGCCTTGTAGAGATGCGGAAGCGTGATGGTCGTCGAGGCACTCTCGTCACCGCGCACCTCGGCGACAACGCGCCAACGGTCAAAGACCAGCACTTCTAGATTCCAGTCGGGCGCATTGTGCACCAGGCCGGACGGTTCTTCGGTGCGCCAGTCAATCCGCATTTCCTGCACATGGCGCGGCGCCGTCATCAGCGCTTCGAGTTCGAGGAAGCTCGACGTCGCGCGCGGCGACCAGAAAGTCAGAGGATCGTCGTCGAAGGCAAAGGTCGCATCCGAGGTTGCGTCCGTCGAAGTGGCGTCGATCTCGGCGAAATCGCGCACCTCGACGTTGGCGAGCACGGGCTCGCCGTTGCGGAACAGCCGGAAACCCACCACATCGGTTTCGGGGTGGGCATCCCAGTCCAGGGTGACATCGAATCCAGAAACACTGGTGACCAGACCGGTCGGAGGAGCTGGCGGCAGGTCAGCCAGGAGTGAGAGCTCAGCCGCACTACTGATGTTGCCTTCTGCGTCGGTCGCCGTCGCGATCAGCTGGAGCTGACCTTCCACCAGCGGAATATCCTCGAACAGGAAGTTGCGCGGCGTACTCACGGTCTCGAGCTCAGCAAACACACCACCCGGTCCCTCGACCCGCAGCTCGATTGTGAAACCTGCTTCTGGAAAGTCATCGCCCGAACCCAGCACAACCCGTCCGGGTAGCTCCTGCAGGGTCGTCTCGGGATGCGGCGACGCCGGGAAGGCGCTCCAGAAGACAGAGAAGACGCGCGCCTCGGCAGGATCAGACCACTCACCGATGTTGTCGAAGTCGTCTACCGCAGCGACGCGGTAGATCCAGAGTCCGCGCGACAATGAAGCATCGAGGTAGGTGGTTTCAACGATCAGATCGGTTGTGACCTCAGTCCAAGATGACTGGTCGGCGCGCCGGCGTTCGAGGCGATAGCCGACCAGGTCGCTGTCGGTCGCTGCGTTCCAGGCAAGCTGGACGTCGCGAGCGGTTGCCTGGGCAACCAGCCCGCTTGCTCCATCGGGCGGCGTGAGGTCGGCGTACTCAAACGTCGAGACCGGCGGTGCGGGGTCGACCCGACCACCGGAATCCGTTCCGACGGCGCGGAAGCTGTAGGTGCCAAAGGAGCGGCCCTCAGGATCCCAGGTTGCTTCGAAGGGTGCTTCCTCGTCGAGCGAGACCAGGACAAAGCCGCCCAGATCGACTTCGAAACGAACCGACGCGAGGTCCGTGTCGTCGCTGGTTGCGGTCAGCACGAGAATGCCGGTGAAACGCGTCCCCTCCTCGGGGTCGACAATGCGTGCACTCGGAGCGCGACGCTCGATGGTGGCTTCAGAAGGCGCTGAGGGCAAGCTTAAATTGCCAGCGGTGTCGATCGCGTAGACGATGTACTCAAAGGTTCCATCGGGGCTCTCGGCATCGGTCCACTGCGTGTTCTCGAGAATGAACGGCGCAAGGTCACCAACCACGGCGCCTGAGGCGTTGACCAAACGACCGTCGCGGTAGAGCAGGTAGCCCGCAAGATCGGGCTCACTGTTCGAAGCCCAGGTGACGGCGATGTCTCGATTCGCTACGGCCTCAGCGACCAATCCGCTGGGCTGGGCGGGCGCGACATTGTCGACCACCACGTCGACGCTCACGCTGGCGAGATTGCCGACCTGGTCGACAGCCTCGAGCGTGAAGGTATAGGGCGCTCCTTCGGGTTGGCCAAACGAACTCCACTCGCCAAGCAGATCGAGCACCACCGGCGCCGGCGACTGGCGCAACAGGGTGCGTTGTGCCGGCTGACCCGTAGGTTCTACGAACAGTCGATACTCGAAGAAGTCGCTCGGGCTGTGAGCGCTGCCCTCGATCTCGACCAGGCCACGGACGCGATCTCCATCCTCCGGTGCAAGCAGGCGAACAGTCGGCGGCTTGCGATCGAGGGTCAAACGGGCCTCGTTGGAAGGCTCACTTTCGAGGCCGCCGAAATCAACCGCCGTCACCCGATAGCCATAGTCACCGTCGGCCAGCGCCAGATCGAGATAGGTGGGCAACGCCTGGGGAGGCACCAATGAGGCGCTGATGCGGGTGCCATCGCGGTAGACGTAGTAGCCCGCGAGATCGCTCTCGGTGTTCGCCTCCCAGGCGAGCCGCGCATCGCGCTCGCCCTCAACCGTCACGACCAGGGCGCGGGGCGCTGCCGGTGGTGTGAGATCGACCGTAATGCTGTGAACCGTCTCAGCAGAGTTGCCGGCATGATCAAGGCCGCGAAGGCGCAACGCGTAGACGCCGTCCGGCGGCAGATTGGCGAAACGATGGAGCAATGCTCCGGTGACCGACTCACCGTCCTGGGCGATCACCGACCAGCGGGTAGCACTCTCCGGGGTTCCCGGCGCCAACTCGAGCAGCCACACCGACAGATTGTCGTCGGAAGCGGTGCCGACTGTGTCAACCGGTTGGCCGATCTGCGCACCATCGATTGGCGCGTCGAGGGCAACCGTCGGCGGCGTTGCATCAACGGCAACCAGGATGGTGTCGGCTGCTTCCTGGCCTGCCAGATCAACCGCCACCAAGCGCAGGGTGTAGAGACCATCGGCAAGACCGGCCAGCGACCAGTTCGCGAGGAGGTCGGAGCTCGGAAGTTCGCTGCTCGACGCTAGGGCAGTAAAGCTCTGGGGCGGCCCGGCGGGACCGTGAGCACCGTATTCGAGTCGCCAGTTGTCGAGGTTTACCTCGACAACCGAGCCCAGAATCGCGACCGGACCCGAAACCGGTGACAGAAGCGCCTGTGGGGAGTTGGCTGGCGCCTCGGGATCACGCACTGGGCTGTCGATCGAAACGACCGGCGGCGTCTCGTCGATGGCGAACGCAATGAGCTGTTCGCTGGCGTTCTCAGCACGATCTGATGCTCTGCCCCGCAGATGGTACTCGCCTTCTGTTAGAGGCATTTCGCCACCCAGCCTGGCGACTTCGGCCTCGTCGACCGGTGCCACGCCGGAGGCGACCGGAACCCAACTCGAACCGCCATCTGAGCTCAACTCGAACGACCAGTCACTGAGTAGCGCATCGCCAACGGTCACCAGAAGCGGACCCTCTGGGGGAGCAAACCCACGATCGACTGGGCGATGGAACACCAGCGTCGGTGGAGTCGAGTCTGTCTGCACAGTGACCAACTCGGTCTGCGAGGCTGCGCCGAAGGCGGCGGTGAGCTCGAGCGAATACTCCCCGTCGGCCAGCACTGCATTCGAGTCGTCGCGCCCGTCCCAGGGCACCACGCTCGCACCCGCCGGGAAGAGCTCGCCCGCGCGGAGAGTTCGCCGCAGCGAGCCGTTGGCATCGAGCACCCGCAACGTCACTTCGGCCTCCTGGGACAAGGCGAAACGCACGGCGGTTTGGTCGCGGCGCCCGTCGTCGCCGGGCGAGAACAGGCGCGGCGCTGCATCGAGCTCGGTGATCAGAACGAGCGGGAAATCCACCGTGTGGGTGGTAGTGACTTCCGCCTGGTTGCCATAGATGTCGCGAGTTCGGAGGCGGAGCGTCATGGCACCGAAGAGATCCGCCAGGTTCCAGGTGCCCAGGTAGTGAGGTACCTCTTCACTGAGCGCGCGGCGCAGGTCGTCACCGTCGAACTGAGCGATGGGAGCCCAGGATTCCGGTGCCGGGCCGAAGCCGAAAGCCAGCTCAGCCGATTCGTAGTTCTCACTTCTCGGCTCACCTCGCACTGATCCGGTGACCTCGGTCAGAACTGTCAGGGGATCGCCAGAGAGCGGATAGTCGATTTCGGGCACAGGCGGTGTGGTGTCGAGCAACAGACCGCAGTGGCGACTGACTCTCAAGTTGCCGCAGGCGTCCTCGAAGCGTGCAACGACCGCGTAGAGGCCATCGGCGGCGACCTGGCCATTCGCATCGCCACCGTCCCAACGCATCAACGCCCCACCGACATCCATGGGGAAGCTCTCAGCCAGCAACCTGGTCGCGGGAGTCGCCGGCCACGACGGATCGGGCCCACTGCACACCTCGGAGCGTGGCCACACACCGACATCGGCATGCACCGGTTCCGTTGTTTCGAGACGAATGAGCGCTTCGTCGAGGAACAGATCCTGGTTGGGCGAGAAACCGCGGTCGACTGACGTGATGGCACTGCCTTCGACTTCCGAGTCGACAAAGACACGCCGCTCCACGCATCGCCGTTGGCCGGCCGCGTTCACCGCCTCCACGGTGAAGTCGAGAGCCCCTGTTCCGGTGAACACATCGTCGGCGAAGGGAAGCGGCTCACCCGGGAAGTGGTCCATGGCCTGCCCGAAAACACCGGTCGAGAAATCTCGACTGGCGGGGCTTGGCAGGGGCCCGCTACCAAGCGCCGGGCCCCCCCTGGTTGTCCGGAAGACGAAACCGACTGAGTCGACGATACGCACCTCGGGTACGAAGGCACCGCAGATGCGCTGACTCTCGAGAGGGAAGGTCACCTCGAGCTCCGGCGGCGTTCGATCGACGAGGACCGAGAACAGCCTCGTGGCTTCGCGGTCCTGGTCGTTGGTGAGTCGGGCCACCCACAGCTGCTGCCCTTCTGGAAGGCCGCTGGTATCGAGATCGAACGCGAGAACCTCCCCGCTGGTGGGCTCGTTCAAGCTTGCGACGACCTCGAACCCACCATCGGCAAGTGGTCGCTCCAGGGTAAGGCGCTTGAGCGGTTCGCCATCGAGACTGGTTGCTCTCACCGAGATCGGCCACTCGCCGAGCGACGATGCGCCGCCCCCACACGAGCCGTAAGCCACATCGCGCTGCTCGACCAGCACCTCCAGGCAGGGCCGACGAAGCTCCCCGGTCACCTCTACCGTCTCAGAGAGCACCAGCTCGCCGGTACTCGGGTGGACGAACTGCGGACTGGTTGCGATGACGCGCACCTTGTAGGTCGCGCAACTGACGGTCGGAACGTCGAAAATGAGATCGCTCTCGGTCTGGGCGACAACATCAAAAGCCGTCTCGCTGACGTAGCGCGAGTCGTCATCGCTTTGAACGAGGAGGCGAACATCACTCATCACGCCTGGGAAGGTCTCCTCAGCGTGGAGCAGAGACTCCGAAGCCGGGTCGAGGCCCACCTGTTCGATCGCCATGATCACCTCGGCCGAGGGCTCAGAAAGCTGGCCAACGAAACGCAAGCCCGCAAACGGCGGCGCGAACCAGATGGGTAGGGTCTCGAAAGAGTTGCCCTGGGTGTCGATCACTTCGAGATGGACCTCCAGCGACCGAGATCGGTCGACTCCGGACCAGTCCCACTCCACCTCGAAGGCTCCGTCCGGGGCCACGGCGCTCGGGATCAACGAGCCGGGCGCATAGATGTCGGCAAGCGACGTCTCGAGAACCGTAGCGTTCTCATCCAGGTGCTGCGCTCGCAAGATCACCTGCGAGACCGGGGCAACGATCGCCTCGTCAACGCGCAACCGAATGGCCTCGCCCGGGGTCGTCAGCGGGCAAAGGCTCCGAGTCTCGGCGCAGTAGTTGCCGAGGACCGCTCCCGCGTGGAGGAGTCTCACAGGCTGACTGCCACCCTCTGGTCCGGGTCCCGCTGGACCGACGGCGGTAAGGAAGGCCCTCTCTTCCCACTGCTCCGTGACGACGGTCTCGTTGGCGACGATGTCGGTCAGCACGACGCGGCCCGAACCACCGACTGCTCGCGCTGGCTCGATCTGCACCGCACCGGTGGCCACTGTCGGGTGCTTGAAACTCGTCTTCAAGGTACCCCGGCCCTCCCACGGCGGGCCGATCTGGAACTCGCCGCCGAGCTCGTCGAAGTGGTCGTCCTGGGCTTTGGCCGACATCGACATCGTGAGCGCCGAGCTGGAAGGCGACAGAACGAGCGGTGCCTGGGCGCGGCTCGGCGAAGCCAGGAGCACGAACTCCTCGACCGTCGGCGGCGTCGTGTCGACTTCGAAGAAGAACTCGAACGTGAGAAGCGACAGGACGTACCGACCATCTGGCACCGGTAGGCCGCGATCGTCGCGGCCGTCCCAGACCACCGCCTGATCGTTGGCCGCACCAGCAAACGTCCGCTGAAGCGCCCGCACCGGCGCACCGCCCTCGTGGGCGATGAGGATGTCGAGAACCACCGGCCGCACGACATCGAAACGAATCTCGAGATCGTCGAAGGCACCGTCGTTGTTGGGCGAGATGACGCGCTCAGAAAGCTCGGGGTTGGCGATCGTCGGCGTCGTCGGAATGCCAACCTGGCGGATGTCGCGCCGAGTGTTCCCGGCCCGGTCTTCGACCGTCAGGCGCACCAGGTACGCACCGCCGTTCTCGGGGCTGAAGACCCCAAGCTGCCCATCAACAACCGCCTCCGAACCCGGAGCGTTGAACAAGCTCCACGAATCGGGACTAGAAAGCGGCGCAAACTCGAGGAGGTAGCGCTCGAAGTGAGCGTCGGCAGCGGTGCCCTCGAGAAGGACGGCGCCGGATGGGTCCGACCGCGCGCGCAGATCTGCCGTGAGGTTCAGCAGTGAGCGATACCGGTAGAGGTCATCGTCCCAGGGATCGCCGACGCAGTCGTTGGCACCGGGATTCTCGTCACGATCCTCGTTGGCCTGATCGGACCGGAAGAAGACGCCGGTACCAGTCGGCGACAGGGTCGGGTCGATCACGCGATCGAACTCGAGCAGGAAGCGAACGACCTCGTCCTCGTCCAGCTGCACGCCTTCGACGCCTATCGCGTTGCCGAACTGACCGAAGAAGACATCGCGGCGACCCGGCACCCAACGCAGGTCATCGAAGCGCTTGATGGAAAAGAGCTCGTGCTGTGCCTGCACGATGCTGAGAAGCCCGGCGCTCCCCGAGGAGCGCTCGATGGTTCCGTGCTCTGACCTTGGGGTGACCTCAGAGGCCACGAGAGTGAGGCTCACCTCCGGCAGGCGACCGGCTCTCGGCGAGTCGCCAAACACGTCGGCTGCGGCGAAATCCACTTTGAGGCTTCGACTGTGGGCATCGAAACCGAGCTCGACTCCTACGGGCCGACCAGGCACCGTTTCCAGCGGCTGGCCGCCGAGCAGAATCTCTCGCGGCCAGACGCGGCTCCCGCCAACTTGGAGATAGACCTCCTCGAGGCCTGCCGCAATGCCGCCGCGCTGCTCGATCTCGAAGCTAAGATCCTGCCCCTTCGAACGCATAGCGCGGGCGAACGCGTCAACGGGCAGAGACTGGGTGTGCAGCTCGGGTGAGAAGTGAAGTGCGCCGAGCTCGCCACCGCCAGCGGCCGGTGCGACGTGGAAAGACCCACAGGTGTCAAACGGTATGGTGCTCGCCACCGGCTCCCACGCCCCGGTCTGCCGGTCCAGGCTGGCGGTGTAGTCGACGCGCTCGCAGCTCTGGTTCTGGGGCTCGAAGAAGTCGAATGTCACGAGCACGTAGCGACCGTTCGAATGCACATCGACGAAACTGACGCCGGCAGGCAGGGCTGCAAGCGGGGGCTCGCCCTGTGGCACGCGGGTCGAGAACCCGAGCTCTGAAGCAAGCGGAGGCGGCGGAAAGTCGTAGCTCTCGACCTCGACACCACCGGCTGTGCGCAAGACGAGGCGCTCCTCGACCGACGAAGCAACCGCGACCACCGGTGTTTCAGGCAACCAGGCGGCAACAGGTGGTGACGGTCCTCTGAAGGGGGCGTCAGTCCAGCTCTCCAGGGTGACCGCGGCACCGGCGGCCAGATCGACAACCAGGAGAGACCCAGAGTCGAAACCCTCGCCCTCCGCGCGCAAGATCACGTAACGCCCTCCGGGCGCAAAGCCTCTCTGCACGGGATCCAGTCGCGCCGAACCGGACCAGATCTCAACCGGTGCCGAACCGTCGATCGGAAGGTGCACGACACCCTGGTCGCTGAGCGCGAAGGGCGTGTCGGTTCCCGGCGAGAAGCCGAGGAGCTCGAACCCACTTGAATCGGGTATCTCGAGCACGAAGCCGCCAAGTGGGTCGGCGAAACGGATGTTTGAGTTGAACGGCCGGTAGGCGACCGCACCATCGTTACGCAGCTCGAGTTCACGTGGGCTGAAAATCCCGGTTTCGATCGGCTCTGGCGACGACCCGTCGGTGCGAACCCGCCACATTCCATGACCCGCGGCGCCGGTCCCTACGAAGAAGACGAAGCGCTCGTCTTCGGTGACCCGGAAGTCTCGCGCGCTCTCGAGCTCGCAGGTGAGGTTGAGCGACTGCGCAAACTCGGTGCCGGCCGCGGCAAAGAGCGGCGAGCGGTTGGTATCGACCGTGACCTCTGCGAGCCGCAAAACGGCGCCTGAGGAGTCGACCGCCTGGAACGAGTAGGTGCCGTCGGGAACCAGCGACCCAAAGCGGTCGCGGCCATCCCAGTCGAAGCGGCCGTCGCGCGACGACCGGGTGCCCTGCTCGACCCTTAGGACCTCGTCGCGCAGGTCGACGATCTCGACGTCGGTGTCGGCGGCTGTATCGAGGCGATAGATGAAGGCGGTCGTGTCTTTGACACCGTCACCGTTGGGCGAGAACCAGCGTTCGGTCACCAACGCGGAGCCCTCTCCGGTGGTCACGCGTAGATCCTGGCGGTTGTTGTCTTCGCTCGACTCCCGCAGAGTGTTGGCGCGATCCACCACCACAACGAGGTTGTCCGCTCCCGCTTGTGGCCAGACCCAGTCAAGCGAAACAACACCGGCCATCTGGCCAGGCGCCGACACGGTTCCTGCGGCAAGAACAGCGCCACTGGGACTGCCCGAGAACACCTCGACCGAGACTTCACCGCTGGGCTGTTCCCCGAGATTCGACACTGTGACCTCGAGCGTCACCGTGTTGCCTGGCGTCGGCAACGAGGGTGTCAGCCGGAGCGAGCCTGCGCTGAGGGCGAGGTCAGGGAGCGAAAGCACGGCCACCTGGCGCAGCGCGAGGTTGTCGTCTTCGTCGAACTCGGGTACGACTCCGTCCGGGTCGACGATGGCAAAGAGCACCCGATCGGCGGAACCCTCGAAGTCGAGGATCTGCGCCGAGGCAACACGGCTCTCGCCCGGTCCGAGAGTGCCCGTTAGGACGGTGCGCGCCAGTTCTAGACCGCCCTCAGCCGGTAACCCATCGAACAAGCCGACCAGGACGTCGTTGGCCGCCGTGCCACCGTTGTTCTCGACCACAATCTCGAGAACTACAGAACCGCCTTCGAGAACCGGCTCGGGGCTAACGGTCAGACCCGCTGGGTCGACCTGCAGGTTGGTCTCGGTAATGGCGCCGGCGGTGAACTCGAAGCGCGCCGTGTTGTCGGATTCATCGGCCTCGGGTAGAAGATCACCTGGGTCGAGCGCGATCACAAAGGCGAGGTCTCCTTCCCGATCGACCACCCAGTCGGAGCGCACCTCGAGGCTTCCGCCAGCCGGCAGTTGAATCGGTGTTGGCCCACCGAGCGCCAGGAACTGGCCCACGTCGAGCTGGTAGAGAACCTCGACATTGTCCGCGTCGACCGTGCCACGGTTATAGACCGTGGCGACAAACTCGACCCGCTCGCCAACCAGAGGCTGACCTTCGAGTCGCACATCGGCGACCGCAACCACCAGGTTGACCGCATCCACCGTCGAGACAAGGGTGCGGGCTATGTTGTTGTCCTCGCTGGCCTCAGACACCAGGTCCGCCGGGTCGATCTCGACCGTGAGCTCGGTGACTCCCGGAGTGTCGAGCGTGAACGCGAAGGCCACAGGCACGCTCGAACGCGCCGCAAGAACGCCAAGGGTTTCCTCAGCAAGGAGTTCGCCGGCTCCTGGATCGCCGCGCCAGAGGCGCAGCGCGACGTCCGGCGCATCGGTGCTGCCGATGTTGCGGGCGATGACATTGACCGTGATCTCCGCCGGCAATTCGCCCGGGCGCTCGGGCGACACCACCACCTCGTCGGAGCGCAACTCGAGGTCGGCTTCGGTTGCAGCTCCCTCGATCCGAATCTCGACGTCCGCCGTGTTGTCCGACTCGCTGAGTTCCTCGACGGCCCCATCGACATCGAGCTCGAGGGTCAGAACGTGGGTCCCCGAGCGCCCGGTGGTGTCCCACGCGACCTCCAACTTCGCGGTCTGGCGCGGGCGAAGCGTTGGCACATCGACCGACTCGAGGACCTCGCCTGCGAGTCGGAGAACCGCGCGACTGGCCATGGCGTCCACCGACCCGTTGTTGATGATGGTCGCCGTTACGACGACGCCCTCTCCGTCGCGCGCCGGGTTGGGAGCGACCTCGGCTGGGCCGGCAAAAGCAAGGTTCGAGAACTCGGCGCGGGCTAGAACGTCAGCGACTACTGCGGTGGTGTAGATGCTCGATCCCCAGTCTCCCGCCTGCGACTGGCGCGCGGCGAGCCAGCCGGTTGCCGCTGACAGGTCGACGGAACCGTCGCCGAGGAGTTGGAAGGTTGCGACGGCGTCGGCGGTTTCGTGGAGGCTCGCCAACGGTGCCCCGAAGCCGCCGCCTGGGTGTGCAGTCGACGCCAGCCAGCCAAGAGCGGCGCTGATCGAGTCGGCGCCATCGCCCGACGTGCGACCCATTGCATGAAGCGCCTCGACCACTGCCCGCGTGGCGCCAATGCGCGCGGCGCCGCCGACGGTATTCGACCAGCCCCCACCGGGGGTTTCAGACGCAAGGAGAAAGTCACCGGCGCTCTCGAGACCCGGCGCCTGCCCTCTCAGGGCGAGAACAGCAAGCGCCGTATCGAGCGGTTCGCTGCGATGGTCGTCGCCCAGCCCCCAGCCACCGTCGGCATTGCGGCGAGCGAGAAGCTCGCCCTGTAGCTCCGCGTTGCTGCCGAGCGCCTGCAGGCGGCGGGCAAGCGAGTCGGTACCGGCGGCGGAGACAGAGCGCAAGAACCCGGCGGCTGCCGCGGATCCGGAAAAGGCCGGGTCCTGTGCCACCAGCACCGCCAACGCCTCGGCGGTGTCCCGAACGGCCGTCGAGGGATGATCTGCAAACGAGCCGTCGGCCGACTGCTGGCCGCGAAGCCAAGCATGGGCGGCCGGCAGCGAAGCTTCGGGCCGTAGGTCGCCGCCGCCCGGAACCGAGGGATCGCCGGGCTCGAGATCCGCCGTTGCCGGCGGAGCCACCCGCAGGATGCCGCGGCCGCCGGTCAGCACACTGAAGTGGCGCTCGAAGGCTTCGCGGACGCGCTCGACACCCTCGAGCTCGGCATCGGTGGGACGGCTCCCGGGTCGCGTGAGCACGACGAAGGCGGCCCGGAACTCGCTCGGGGCGTCGCCGTACGACGGTACGCGGGCGCCTTCGGCGGCGACAATGTCGGCGATCGAAACGTCGACCCGTGAACCGACGACGACTTTGCCGGCGCGGGGTGGCTCGGGTGCCGGAGCGTCACCGTTGTCGATATAGAAGACGTCTGGCACCTCGCTGGCAGGTACCAGGCCCGCGGCGTAGAGATCGAGCGGGTTGTAGGCGGAGCGTGGAAGGAGCGACGTGAACTGCCCACCGCCATCAGAGCGCCAGTCGTTGCCATACATCAACGTCCCGCCGCCAGCATCGGTCAGCGGACCCCAGTGAGAGCCCACCCCGAGAAGAGCGTCACTTGGCTGCCCGGCGTCGTCGAGAAAGCGGAGCCGTGCCGACCAGCGGTGCATTACCTCATGGGAGAGCACCGAAAGCGTGCGCGTGAAGCCCGACTGCAGCGGATCCATCACATGGGTGTCGAGCCCCGCCATGTCGACAAAGCCCTGAAGCCGGCCATCACTACCGAATTCGTCGCTGTTGTCGAAGATCGGTAGGCCAATTCCTTCGACGTCATTTGCGACGGTTGTGAATAGGCCACCAATCGGCAAACCGCCAAACGCCCCCAGGGAAACGTCAAAGTCGGCGAATGTAACCAGAAAGTCGTAGCGATCTCCGATTTCGCTGAGCACCGCCCTCGAAACTGCACTGCGAGCGGCGAAGTTCGTACTTCCGTCGGGAAGTTCGCGGTCGTACGGACCTTCGATCTCGAGCAAGACGATGTCGTTGCGCAACTCGAGAAAGCGCACCGTGACCGGTGCTCCCGGTGCCCGCTCGACGAAGGTCGCAAGCTCGACGTGGGGAGAGTAGAGACCCGGGGAGGAGCGAGCGTCGCGAGCGCTAGGCGATGGCGTGGTGGCAGTTTCCGAAGCGGAAAGCGCTAGTGAAGCAACCAGGCCAAGTGCGACGAAGCGGCCCACATAGGTTGCCCGTTGACTGCGAGGGTGGCGCGTCGATTCCAGACGGGTACGCACCAGAGCCACCATGAGAGCGGGCCACCAGGACCGCAGCGCGGTCTTCTCCCGGCTGGTGTGCATTGGATCTCCGGACACGAGCAGAATCGTCTTCCTGAAACGACCACCTGGTCATTTCCAAGTGGGCGGAAAAGCGGGTTCTCAAAGGAAGGCCTCGCCAACGGGCGATTGATAACAAGTTGCATAAGGTATCAAAGGTCAAAGACCATGTCATATAGAGTTTTACGCACATCCAGTTGTCCCCAACCGTGCCTTCCTGGGCCTTGGTTCATGGCGATGCGTTGAATTCATTCCTTGAATTCGGCCTGCAACGCCAGGAAACGCGGATGGGTCCGCAGCCCGTCGTACGACGGGTGCCCGAAATCTTCTGCGACCAGAGCGCTGGGGATCTCGGAAAGTATCTCGAGCGTGTTGAGGGCTCGGTCTGCCTCATCGACTTTGGCAAAAACCCGAGACACGGCGTCCAGCACGAGAGGCCCCTCAAAGGCGTCACGTTCCACGGGCTGGAGGTCCTGAGCGGTGTCGGCGTGCCGAAGTGCCAGAGCCTTGTCGCCGAGAAGGGCGTGAAGCCAGGCCAAAGAGAGATGAAGACGAAAATCTTGCGGCCGGTCATCGAGCTGCGCCTCGAGGTCGACACGCGCGGCGCGGAGTTCGGCGCCGGCCTCGGCTTCGCGACCGAGCTCGAGGAGCGCATGCCCGAGAAGAAGACTCCGTGGCACAACGGTGGTAAGTCCAACGCAGCCCCGTGGCTCGAGGGTGGAGGCAGTGACGAGCAACTCTTGCCAGCTCCTCTGGTGAGTCAGGTAGAACGTGCTCGTGCAATCAACGAACTGCTCCGCGAGGCCTGCAGGCTCCGCCTCGCGGAGGGCGTCGATCGCGGCCGCGGGTCCTCCGCGGCGGAAGGCGTAGAAGGCGTTCCACCATTGGGCTGTGCTGGAACCGGGGGCCAGAGCCAGAGAGCGCGCCAGAGCGTCCTCAGCCCCCTCGTGGTCGCCCATGAGAAAAAGAGTGATCGACAATGACGTGCTCTCGGACTCGCTCTGCGGAGCCAGCTCGACAGCGCGCCAGAAGTCGTCGGCGGCACCCTGCCAATGTCCAGCTCGGCGACGGATGGCGGCACGGTCGCCGAGCAGCTCGGCATCACCCGGCCGCAGCTCGAGTGCGCGGTCCATCAGAGGGAGAGCGCGCTGGTAGTCGCGATCGATCCTGTAGGCCGCATTCGCAACCGCCTGGAGTGCGAAAGCGGATTCTGGATCGAGGCGCTCAGCCTGCTGGGCGGCACGCCAGGTTGCGTCGGCGCGTTCGGGACTTCTCTCCTGGAAGTGATACACCAGTCCGTGAGCGTCGGCCAGACCGGCCCAAGCCAGCGCAAAATCAGCGTCGAGGGCCACCGCACGCTCGAAGTGTGAGGCCGCCCGCCGTAGATCGGGGGGCGAGTTCCCTGGCCTGGCCAGGGCGGCGCGGCCAGCGAGGAAGGCAGTGTAGGCATCCTCGCGCTCAGTGGGGCGGGTCGCTTCTTCGGCAGGTGTCAGGGCGAGGCCCAGCTGCGCCACGACCACGTTCGCGATCTCGGACTGGACTTCGAAGACATCGACGATCGGGCGCTCGATCGAGGCGGTCCAGAGCGGGGTATCGTCGCTCAAGCGGATGAGTTCGGGACTCACACGGACGCGGTCGCCGCTTCCCTGGGCGGCCCAGCGCACGGTGCCGTCGAGGGCGTAGTCGACGTCGAGCTCGTCGCGCAGCTGTTCGGGCGACCAGTTACCGTTGGCGTAGCGGCGCGAGCTGTTACGAGAGATGACTGCAAGATCGGCGATGCCGGCCAGACTGGTGCGGATCTCATCGGTGAGGCCGGCCGCGAAGATCGCGTCGTCGTCGCTCCCAACGTTGGCGAGCGGCAGGACGACAAGTCGAATCGCCTCATCCGCGGGGAGGATCCCGATGGCATCGCGCTCGCCAGCCCTCGTGCGCGTAGAGTTGGATAGAGCCACGATTGCCACCAGGACGAGGCTCAGGCCCAGGATAGCGAGGGCCATTCCCCGCGCGCGCCCTCGCTGGACCGCTTTGCCAGGATCGAGCTCATGAGCCGAGTGAGCGCCTTGGCTCGAGTTGCGGAATTGCCGAAGTGCGGCGACGAACTCGGCCGCAGTCTGGAAACGGCGAACCGGCTCCTTCTCGAGCATCCGCCGCAGGACCGGTTCGAGTCCTGGCGGAAGATCGTCACGCAGCGTGTTGACGGGTAGGGGCTCGTCTCGCAAGACCGCAGACACGACTTCGGCTGCGCTTTGACCCTGGAAGGGTCGCCTGCCCACGAGGGCCTCGTAGAGCAGCACACCGAGCGAAAAGAGGTCGCTCCGTTCGTCGACCACCTGGCCCTTGATCTGCTCGGGTGACATATACGGCGCAGTCCCGGGCACCGCGCCCTCGGCCGTCAGGGCGATCTGGGTCTCTTCGTCTTCGCCGCTGGCATAGCCGGTACCGAGGCGCGCGAGCCCGAAGTCGAGGATTCGGGGTCGCGAGTCGCTCGACATCATCACGTTGCTGGGCTTCAGGTCGCGGTGGACCACACCTTTCGCGTGCGCAGCCTCGAGCGCTTCGCCGAGCGCCAGGGCCAGTTCGAAGAATTCGGGCAGGGCGAGGCCCTCGGCAGGGAGCGCTTCTGCCAGCGAGCGCCCGTCGACGCGCTCCATGGTCAAGAAGAGCACATCCTCGTCTTCTTCCAGCGAGTAGAGAGTGACGATGTTCGGGTGGTCGAGGGCAGCGAGTGCACGGGCCTCCCGCTCGAGACGCGCTCGAAAGTCGGCGTTGCGCGCCGTCGACGACGGCAGCACCTTGACGGCGACCTGGCGCCCGAGCTTTTCGTCTTCGGCCAGCCAGACCTCTCCCATACCGCCGCTTCCGAGGCGCTCAACGATTCGGTAGTGGTTGAGGCGTCTGCCGATCACCGGTGTAGCCTACCGAAGCATCCCTCTCTCGCCACACGAGGTCCTCGTTGCTCCCCGGGACTAGGCAGCTGTACCCGCGATCTTCCAGCGCCGGAGATCGGAGCGAGCCCACAGCGTTCGTCTGCGAAAGCTCCTAGCCCAAAGCGGATGGGAATGGGTCCCACTGAGATGTGAAGCTTCAGGTCGTCCGCTCGGTAGACCTCGCCCACGCCAGCACGGCCAAGAGACGAAACAGTGTGGTAACGGTAACGATGCGTTCCCCTGGCAGGTAGCACACAGAGGCACCGGAACTGGACTCGACTTCGGCAGCACGCGTCGCTTCCTCGGACGCTCCTTGGTCCGCTGGGTCCTGGGTGATGGTCTCGACAGAATTCAGCCGGTCGATTCAAGGAGCCGAGACCGCTTTCCATGCGCCGGAATCTCGACAAGAACCTGCGCGTTCTATCTGGTTCGAGCGTCCCACGCCGCAATGATCTTGATTCCTGGCTCCTCGAACACCTTACGAGCACGACGTGCCTGGGCTGGCATCCGAGTCGCTAGAGGGGCGTTCTCCCCGGCGTAGTCGCAGCTCGCGAGTGGGCACGCACTATGGGAATCGGTCAGTTGTTGGGCGGATACAGCTTCCGCACCTCCAGCTCCGCCTCGTATTGGCGGGCGGACCAGGCTCTCTCGGCGCTCATGCGCTCTTGCTGCTCGCGCACGAACTCGCTGGCCCCCACTGCCTGCCGGCGGTCGAACGCTTCCTGGGCCGCCATCTCAGCCAGGTGCGCTCGCTGAATCCTCATGGCGATCGAGGGGTCCCGGTCTTCCAACCAATCCTCGAAGTCCAGGGACTGAGGAACGGGAACACTCTCGGTGAAGGCAGACCGAACGGCATTTCGAGAGCGCGCGTCGAGCAGCTCGGAAGGAAAGAAGACGTGCTCGGCGAAGGCGTTCTCTTCCTGCACCAAGAGGTTCAAACGGTCTTCGACAAGCTGCGCCATCGGGGCGGAGCGACTGAGGAGCGTCGACGCAAGAACGGCCTCCCGGGTCGTGCCGCGTTCGATCACGTCGACCAGGAGACTCGCGATCTCCTGGGTGAGATCAGGCTCGAGAACCTGACCGTCGGGGCGACTGAGGAGCTGGGCGAGAGCGCGACTGGCCTCGGCGCGCAGCTCCGGTGACCGTTCCGGGTCGGCCAGCACGCCGCGTAGGACCTGGGCGCTTTCCTGCTGCCCAAAGGCACCCCACTCGAGGCTCAGTTGGTGCACGGTCGACACGTCCAGTTCCCACTCCTGCCGAAGAACGCCGAAGCGGCGGGTGCGAGAGCCGTAGGCAGTCAGGAGGGCACGAAGGTAGGGCGAGACGTCTTTGACCTCTTGCTTGAGGATGCACGCCTTGATGACCCGCAAGATGTCTGGGTGGAGCGGCCGCGTACCGGCCAAGGCCTGCACCGCGTTGATGCGGACCTCAGAGAGATGGGTTGAAAGCGCCAGCTCGGCGAGCGGGCGCAGCGCGCGCTCGGGGACTACATCTGAAGAGGCCAGCGCCATGAGAAGGTGGTGATCCGCCAGCGTCACCGGGCTTTCGAGACTCAGCTGCCCAGCGATCTGCGGAGCGCTAGAACGTAGAGCCTCCAGGGTCGAACGGGACCGGGACGAAGCCTCGTCGAAGGAAGGGTAGAAGGGAGAGACGCGGTTCGCCTCCACCGCCAGGAGCCAGGCAGCCTTGCGGCGCACGTCGTCGTCGAGATCGCCCACTTCCAGCCGACCGACCAGGGCAACAACAGCCGGGGCCGCCTCCAGATCTTCCCAGGCGCGTTTCGAACGAGCCGAAAACGCGCGCTCGATCAACCGATCGGTCGGCTCCTCGGCCAACTGGTCGTACAGCCGCTGAAGGTCGGCGCCAGCCGGTGCAGCCACCAGCGCGACCGAGAGGGTCAAGAGAGTAGGGAGAGTTCGACGAAAACGGTGCATCATGGAGCTCCAGAGGGTCATTCAAGACACCTTTCCGGAGCCCGACACCTTCGTTACACCCAAGCTTTCCCAGAATCACCCCAGTCGATTGCCCGGGAATTGCCCGGGGATTGCCCGGGGATCGCCCGGGAGTTGCCCGGGCCTAGGTGGTTTCTGCGGCTGCTTTGGGTGCCTGGCCGAGTACTGCAGGAGAGCGCACGCCGACGACGGTTAGCGAGAAGACGACGACAGCCATGCCAACCATCTGGATGGGCAGGAAGGCCTCGCCCAGAAAGAGCGCCGCTAGCATGGTGGAGGCAACGGGTACGGCGAGGGCGGCGGTGCCACCGACCCATACCGGTATGTGGCGCAGCGACCAGTTCATCAACACGTGTCCCGACCAGCCGAGCACAGCCATGGCGCCTAGTGCCAGCCAGTGCAAGGGCTCGGGCCAACTGAGGTGGCCGTCGACGAGGACAAAGGGCGTCACCAGAATCGACGCGATGAGGGTCACCCCAGCAGTGAACTCGAGCGGGCTGATGTGACGACCGGCGCGCTTCGAGAAGATCAGGTAGAACGTCCAGGCGACCAGCGTGATGACGGCTACCAGGTCGCCACGAATGTCCCACGCGGCCGACGACCGTGAGCCGTAGGCGACGAGGCCGGCGCCACCTATCGCGATCAAAGCTGCAGCGGCATCGGCGAGACCGACCTTCTCTTTGAACAACCAGGGTGCCAGGAAGATGAGGAGCACCGGCGGCATCGCGCTGATGAGCGTGGCGTTGGCGACGGTGGTCATCTTGATGGCCAGGAAGAAGGTCATCAGATCGATGCCCAGTGCCAGCCCGCCGAGCAGCGCGTAGCGCAAGACCCTCATCGACATGCGCCCTCCCCCAATGTAGAGCGCGGCAAACGCCCAAGCCACCCCGATCCAGCCGCGAAAGAAGACGATCGGTAGCGCCTCCATCGGCAAAGCCTTGATCAGGATCGACGGGCACGCCCAAACGAGGACCGCCAGGACCACAGCGACGAGGCCCGCGACCAGGCGCGGCTCTTCTGGCTGGGAATCGCTTACAGCGTCGGGCATGCGGCGAGTGTAATTTGACCCTTTACCCTGGCCGGGGCCATTCCGCTGGCAGCCCCTACCCCGCTCGCCCGCCTGCATTCACGATCGAATGGCGACGAAGAACGCGATCGCAATCAGAGCGGCCACCACGGCGAAGCCGATCTTCCACACGCTCCATGGCCGCTCGCCCAGCACCTGGCCGGTCTGCGCATTGACCGCCAGCTGGTAGGTGTTGTCGCCGTACTGGTAGCTCATCAGCCACAGCGGCAGCAAGAGATGTTTGTAGGTCACGGCGTCGTAGCGCACGTCGAGGTCGTCGACGCGCTGTGCATCACCGCCAATGTCCCGACGCGCCTCACGGTCGAGCCGCGCCTCCATCAGGTGGCGGGCATCGGCAAAGCCGGCGTGTAGCTCGGTGTCGTAGGTGCGCGCAAAGAACCCGGCCAGGTACTCACCGCGAAACGGCACGGTGCGATCGAGTGGCCAGGGTTCGAGCGAACGCACGAGGTCGCCGTCGAGGCGGCGCGCGGCAAGCACCAGGACGTCATCGAGGAAGAGCTGAAAGCTCCCCGACACCCGGCGCCACCGCGTTTCGGTGGTCGTCTTGCGGTTCTTTCCCGAACCGCTCGTGACCCTGTGATGGGTACCGCGCTGCCCGCGGTACCTCGTGAACGTGAGACTGTCGAAGGTCCAAAACGGTAAGAACACTCCTTCGAAGCGCTCCCGCAAGCCCCGCCGCTTGAAGGCGGTGGGCAAGAACCAGCGCTTCTTGAGCCAACGCCGGAGCGCCCTCGACGCCGTCTCGCGGTCGACCGCAAACGGCAGCACCGCGTCGACGGGAATGCGCTCCTCGGTTTGGTGTACGCCGTCACGCTGGAGGGGCGTCCCACACCAGGCGCACTCTGTCGCCGTCAGAGTGCCGGTGAACATGACCTCGGCCGAGCAGTTCTGGCACTCGACGGTCTGCTCGAGGCCGGCGTTTGCATCGCCACCCCCAGCCCGCCGCTCTTCTGCCTTGCGCAACTCGGCCAGGCGATGGAGCGTCTCCTCGTAGTCCTGCTCCTCGATCTTCTTCTCGGGATCGAGCTCGATGTCGCGGTCGTAGCCACAGTGGACACAGCGCAGCGCATCACGCCCGATCCAATACTCGAGGTCAGCTCCGCACTGCGGACACGGAAAGTGCCGGGCGTCGCGTAGCGGATCGAGGTCGGGCCGCTGCCCAGCCTCGTCCGTGCGACCCGGCCGCTGGGTGACGACAGAGTCGCCCGGCATGGTCACTCGGCGTCGGGCGGTGCCGGCGGACCGAAGAGGGCCGCGACTTCAGGCGTTTGTTCCGCGGTTTGCCACGCTGCGAGCCCGGCGCGCCACACGTGGGTGTGACGGGTGAGCTGGCCCTGGGCGATCAGCTCCCGCAGCCCTTCGACGTTGAAGGGGCCAAGCGTGCGCCCGTCGACCGCTAGATGCCAGGCAATGGTCTGCGACGGGGGCGGCGGCGGGGGTGGTATCGCACCGGGAGCCGGCATCATGACCTGTCCTCCGGCCGCCTGCTGCATGGCTTGCTGCTGCGCCATCACCTGCTGCGCCATCGCCAGACCGACGCCCAGGCCCATGCCCTCGGCGGCGCCGCCGCCTGCCGGGTTGTTGGCGGCGTCGGCCACGGCTTTGCCCATCTGGTACTGCTGGTAGCGCGCCATGTCGCCAATCACGCCAATGCTCGAACGGGTGTCGAGCGCCTTCTCGACTTCCTCAGGCAGCGAGATGTTGACGATCAGGAGCTGGGTCATGTCGAGGCCATACTCTTGACCGATCTGCTCCCGCACGTGCAATCGCACGTCTTCGGCGATTCGCCCGTAGTTGGCGGCCAGGTCGAGCGCCGCAATCTGAGCCGAACCGACGACGTCTGCGAAGCCGCTCGCCAGGAACGACCGAATCAACTCGGCGACCTCGTCGGTCTCGAACTCATCGTCGGTGCCAACGAGCTGCTCGAGCAGTGCCTTCGGGTCGGTGCACTGGAGGTTGTAGGTGCCGTAGGCGCGCAGGCGAATCGGCCCGAAGTCGGCATCGCGCATCATGATCGGGTTGGGCGTACCCCACTTGAGCCCGGTGACCTGGGCGGTGCGCACGAAGTAGACCTCGGCCTTGAACGGGCTCTCGAAGCCGTGCTTCCAACTCTTGAGAGTCCGCAGAATCGGCAGGTTGGCGGTCGTCAGTTCGTGGGTGCCGGGACCAAAAACATCGGCAAGCTGCCCCTCGTTGACGAAGATCGCCACCTGGCCGGGTCGCACAACCAGGCGCGCGCCGTTCTTGATTTCGTTGCGGTAGCGCGGAAAGCGCCACACCAGCGTCTGACCCGGGTCGTCGATCCACTGGATGATGTCGACGACTTCATGTCGGAGTTTCTCGAGCCAGTTCACCATGCGGTCATCCTCTTCGTTCTTTGATCGGTTGGGGAAAGCGTACCTGCGCAGGCAGGGGTACGGCCTACCACTCGCCTTCATTCTCCATCGACTGCCACGGTTCCCGGAGAGGTCGTGCCTCGCCGCGCTGGAGGAGCTCGATGGACACCTGATCAGGTGAACGAACAAACGCCATGCGCCCGTCGCGCGGCGGCCGGTTGATCACTACACCGCCGTCTCGAAGGCGCTGGCAGGTGGCGTAGATGTCGTCGACCTGGTAGGCGAGATGGCCAAAGTTGCGACCGCCGCTGTACTCCTCGGGGTCCCAGTTCCAGGTCAGCTCGAGAAGCGGCGCCTGCTTCTCCGCCACCGCCTCACGATCACCTGGCGCGGCCAGAAAGATCAGCGTGAAGCGGCCGGCCTCACTCTCGTGGCGACGCACTTCCTCGAGGCCCAGCTTGTTGCAATAGAAGTCCAGCGACTCGTCCACGTTCGTGATGCGGACCATGGTGTGAAGAAACTGCATGTTTGGAGCCTCCGAGGGCATGGGGAGCCGAAGGGAGCGTGAGGACGGCGTAACCGGCGGATCGAACACGACAAAGGGGGCTCATGATATTCGCTGACGAACCCGCGGATCACCCCGTCGTCTGCGCACATCGACAACTCGAGGATGGTCTATGATCATCACTGACCTTCCTTCTCGTTCCCACCTCCTCTCCTGGGGCGTCTGCGTCGCCGTTCTCTCTTCCAGGGACGGCACCTGCACCGTGCTTGTTTCGGTGAGATCGTCGTTCGCGTCGATCCGCGTTTCCCATGCCCCCCACCCGCTCCTCAACGCGCCCTCGGCGCGCCCTACCGCTGCTGCCCCTCTTGACGCTCGCGCTCCTGGCTGGCAACAGCCTCTTGGCGGGCCCGGCTGGGGCTCTCAACAGCCTCCGCATCGTCGCGGCTTCGGCGGTCGAGGGATCGTCCGGCACGTCACAACAAGCGCGCTTCCAGGTTTTCGCCGAGCGATCGAACAACCAACCGATCACCGTCGCCTTCCGGACCGAGCCGGTCACCGCCACGCCCGACGTCGACTACCGCTCGTTCTCCGGCCTCATCACGTTCCCGGGAGCGAGCAGCCTTCGCATCCTGAGCATCGAAGTCTTCGGCGACGACGTTGCCGAACCCGACGAGACGTTCCGGGTCAGGCTGTCGTCGCCCGAGAACGCGTCGTTCGTTCGGGCGAGCGACGCCGAGGCCGTTGCGACCATCGAGGACGACGACGGGGGCAACACGGTGGGACCGCCGCGAGTTGTCGTCGACGACACTTCGGTCGTCGAGGGCGACAGCGGACGACGCGATGTCGAGGTCTTGCTTCGCCGCCTGGGCGACACCAGCGGGGTGACCGAACTGCACTACCGACTCGCCAACGGGAGCGCCCGCCAGGGGGAAGACTGGCGCACCGTGTCCGGGCGCACCATTCTCTACGAAGGCGCCCTGAGTAGTCGCCTTCGCCTCTCGGGCGTCGTCCTCGGCGATAACACTCCCGAACCTGACGAGTCCTTCTTCGTCGAACTCTGGAACATCACCGGCGGAGTCATCAGCGACCCCCGGGCCGAGATCACCATCATCAATGACGACGGCGATCCCCCACCTCCAGAGATCGACCTTGCCCCCGAAGTCGAAGTGCGCGAGGGGAACGAAGGCAGAACCGAGGTGGTGCTCGAAGTCGAGCGGCACGGCGATCTCCGCCAGGTCAGCAGCGTCAAGTGGCGCACTGTTGCTGGCCGTGCCGTTGCGGGCGAGGACTTCGAAGATGCCAGCGGGGAGCTCCAGTTTCCGCCTGACCGACGACGGGTCAGAATCCGCGTCGACGTTCTAGCCGACCAGACCCCTGAAGAAGACGAGAACTTCAGCGTCATGCTCTCGGCGCCCAGTGGCGCCACCCTCGGGAATCGAACCGCGACCGTCTTGATCCTTGACGACGACCAGCCCGACACCGGTGACCCAAGTGCACCAGATACACCGTCGACTCCAGACGACACAGGTGACACTGATGACACGGGCGACACGGGCGACACGGGCGAGAGCCCGCCAGATGCGCCGCCAGATGAGCAGCCGCCGAACTCTCCGCCTCCAGAGAGTGACCCGCAACCGCAAGCGCCGCTCGGGTTGCGGCAGTTGCGTTTCGAACTGGCTGAGGCGCGCGCTGGCACACTCCTTGTCGTCGATGCCGAACTCGAACGCGACGGGCAGAAAGTACGCCACGCAGAAGCGACCTGGTCCTCCGATGGACCGACTCTGCTCGCCGGCGAAAGAACACGCACCGACGATCGCGGAGTCCTCAGCCAACGCCTGCGGCTCGACGTCATGCCAGGCCGCTATCTGGTGCGCGCAAAGCTCGAAGAGGCACGCTTCCAAGTCGAGTTCGCCATCACGGTTCGCGGCGGGTCGGCCGACCTGTTCGAGGCGATCGAGCGCCCGAACCAGGCTTCCGTCGCCGAGGCTTTCGACGCCGCTTGCCTGGGCGCCACCGGTCGTCTCGAAAGCGCCTGTCGCTACGTCTTCTCCCTCGAAGATCACCAACGCCGCGAGGTCATCGAGCAGATCACCCCCGGTGCGCTCGACGCCCTGGGCTCGGGCGCCACCCGCGCCCTCCGTGGTCAGGGAAGAAACGTCGCGTCCCGCACTCGCGCTCTGCGCTACGACCTCGCTTCTCCGCGCGCCCGCGCATCGATTGCTGGATTGATCGTCTCGCTGCGCGGTGAAACGCTCGCACCCTCCGCCCTCACGACACGCCCGTCGAAGAACGACCCACGCCAGGCCGTCGACCGAGCTCTTGCCGGCCTCCGCGGCGAGCGCCTGGCCAAGGGCGATGAAACACCGCGCCTTGCTCCGGGCCAAACCGTTCCCGAGGCCAGCCGGCGCTGGGGCGTTTTCGTGACCGGCACCGCCTCGTTCGGCGAGCGGCCGCGAACCGGCCTCGAGGAGGGCTACGACTTCACCACCAGCGGTCTCACCATTGGCAGCGACCTTCGGGTTGGCAAAGGCTGGTACGTCGGTGCAGCTCTCGGCTACACCGACACTCGGCAGGACCTGTTCGGCGCCGGCGGGGTCGTCGACATGACGGGCCCGACGGCGGTTCTCTACACAACCGCCGGCGGCTCACGGTTCTGGTTCGATCTCTCGCTCAGCGCGTCGCGATTCGACATCGAGAGCCAGCGTCGGATCCGCCTGCCGGCACCGTTTGACGGGTCGAGCGAGTTCCGCGCCCTCGGTCAATCGGACACCACGGCCTACTCGGTGGTCACCGGAGTCGGATGGGATCTGGTTCAGGGCCGTACCCGGTTCGAAGGGTTCGTGCGTGGCACCGCCACCCGCGTCGACGTCGACGCCTTCGCCGAGTCGGGCGGCGGTGGGTTCGAGATGCGCTTCGAAGAGCAGCAGATCGACTCGCGCCTCGTCGAGGCCGGGTTCGAGATCGCCCGACCGTTCAGCTCTCGCCGCGGGATCCTGGAGCCCGCGCTTCGACTGGCCTGGCTGCACGAGACGGCTGATGACCGTCGCGCCCTCGGCGGCGTCCTCGCTCTCGATCCATCGGGCAACCGGTTCACACTGCTCACCGACCGGCCAGACCGCCACTGGCTGGATCTCGGGCTGGGTTTCGCCTGGACGCTACCCCGGCGCCATTCACTCTTTCTCTGGGGCAGCACCGAGCTCGGTCGCGACGATCTGGAGAGCATCACCTGGACGGCCGGCTACCGCCGGCAGATGTAGGAACGACGAGAGCGTTCCGTAGAAGAGACAATCCGCCCTCCGTCAGAGACACACCGAGGCCTCTTGGGGGAACTGGCGTCTCGCCGCTCGTCCCCAGCGAACAGCGTTCTGGGACGGTTCAATCGGCTGGCATCCGAGCTGCATCCAGCGCGCGTAGGATCTAGCAACTCCCTGAACCGCCGCCGGGCGGAAAGCTCTCGAGTGAAACCTGTCTCCCATGTGCGACGACCCCAACGTGCGGCCGCCCTTCGTGTCTCCTTTGTACTCCTTCTGCTGACCGCACACCTCCTGGCCGCCGCACCACCGGCCTCAGCTGCGCGGGGTGAACCACGACTGCGCACCCTCTGGGAAGACTGGCTGGTTTCCGTTGAGCACATCCTGAAGAGCGACGAGCGCGCCGCGTTCGAGGCGCTCGTCGACACCCAGGATCGCGAGCGTTTCGTGCGTGCTCTGTGGCTGGACCGCGGCGAACGCATCCACCGGAGGTGGGCGGAGAACGAAGCGGCCGCTGTGGCTCTCCGCAGCCTGTCGCCCGAGCGTGCGCTCGCTGTACGTCTGGCCGGGAAGCCACGCGAAATCGAACGCGTCCCGGCGTGCGATCGAGAACTGCGGCCACTCGAGATCTGGCACTACTCCGGCTGGACAGTGGCGCATCAGACCGGGGTCAGAGGTGCCGACACCGCTCCGGAAGGCGAGACCCCGGGCTTCAATCTGGTCTTCGTTCAGTCGAGCACGCTCGACATGCGCTCCTTTAGGTGGTGGCACCCGGCCCTCCCGGTCCAGGACTTGAGCTTCGCCACCCTCGATCGCACCGAAGCCGACGACAACGCACTGACGCACCTCATTACGAGAGTCAACGCCCTGCGGTGCCTTGCGCCGGCCCGGGCGGAGCGCATCCTGGGACTGCTCGAAACGGCGCTGTCGCGCAACCAACTCGAGAGCCGCATGCCATGGCCACGAACGCGACAGGGAAGCGACGACCTGTCGCTGTCCACGCGGGTCAAAGAGCGCCATCCCGGAGTCGAGCTGCCCGGTGCTCTCCGGGTCGACTTCCCCGGCCGCTACGGTCAGGCAACGATGGTGCTCGCCGGCCAGGTTGAACTGCCGGCCGCCGTGTTCCAGCGCACCAGGAGCGGTCGACTCTTCGATCGCATCACACTCACCGGCGACATCTACCGCGGGAGTCGTCTCGTCGACAGCTTCGAGATCGTGCACCTGGTCTCCGGAGGTCTGCCGCGCCAGAACGAGTTGGCCCTCGACTTTTATCGCACCCTCCGGCCAGGCAGCCACGAACTCGACTTGCGGGTCACGAACTCCGGCGATCTGCCTCTTCTGCGTGTCCGCCGCCCGCTCGAAGTGCCCACACTCGCCGACACCGCGCCGCAGCCGGCGGGGCGTCTCGCCGGTTTCGCACAGCTCGCGCGCAGCGAGGTTGTGCTCTTGACGACATTTCCGACGCTCGAGCTCCTGCCACCGGTGGGGCGCCTCGGGCAGCGAGCCACCCTCGAGGCGATGACCACCGGCGGCCCCATCAGAGCGGTGGTTTTCCGTCCCACTGACGGCGGCGCCGAGATCCGCGACTCCGAGCCACCCTGGACGACTGAGGTCACCCTGCCGGTGGGTTCCGAAGAAAGCCGCTGGACAGCGATCGCACTCGACGCCGAGGGTCGCGAGCTGGCGCGCGACGAAACCAGGGTACGCGCTGCCGGGCAGCCCTTCGCGGTCGACTTCAAGGTCGGCAATGACACCGGCCCGGAGGACACGGCGGAAAGCGGCGACCTGGTTGCCACGGTCAGCGTGCCTCTGGAACGGCGGGCGGAAGTCTCGCGTTGTTTTCACCGCGACGCCCTGGTCGAAGAGCGTAGCCTCCGAGCCCACGAAACCGAGGGCGGAGTGCTCGAGGTTGCCTGCCCGCGCCCGCCCGACTCCAGCGTCACACTCACCTGGGTCCGCCTCGAGGTCGAGCTCGATAGTGGCGAGCGCGCCGAAGACGTCGCCTTCTTTGGGCGTGATGCACCCGAGCGGCTCGAGATTTCGCTGGTCGAACTCTACGTCAGCGTGCTCGACCGGCACGGCGCGCCCGTCCCGGGTCTCACTGCGGCAGACTTTCAGGTGCTCGAGAACGGAACGCCGCGACCCATCGCCCGCTTTGGGAACCCGTCGGACCTACCGCTCGCCGTGGCGCTCATGATGGACACCTCGAGCTCGATGGGCCGCCGCCTGCGGGTGTCGTCGGAGTCGGCGGAACGCTTCTTCGAGAGCGTCGTCACCGAGCGCGACCAGGCCGCGCTCCTGCTTTTCAACCACGACATCCGGCTGCCAGTGCCGTTCACCTCAGACAAGAACCGGCTGCGCTACGGAACGCTCGGTCTACGAGCGTGGGGTGCGACGCGCCTGTGGGACGGCGTGGTGTGGAGTCTCGGTTCGTTCGACGGCACCCTCGGCCGTCGGGCACTCGTGGTGCTGACCGACGGCAATGACGTCGGCAGCGACTACGACGCCGCCCTGGTCGCTGACGCCGCACGTCGTGCCAGCGTGGCGCTCTATCCCATCGCGCTCGGTGACACCGATGAAGCAACGCGCGCCGCCCTCGCCGACCTCGCCCGCCAGACCGGTGGCCGCAGCTTCAAGGCTTCGAGCATCGCCCAGCTCGACCGCATCTACGAACGCATCGAGGAGATCCTGCGTTCGCAGTACCTCCTTGTGTTCGAAGCCGAGGCAGACGGCACATCGTGGCGCGCGCTCGAGGTTTCGGTTACCGGCGAAGGCCGCACGGCGAGCGCCGTTGACGGCTACTTCTCGCGCTGACTTGGGTGCGGAGGAAGAGGCGCCAGGGTCACCCGCCAGAAGCTGAGGCCAAGGACCGGCCGCTTGCGCTCCTGGCGCAGGATGCGAAGAAAGTTCGCAGGCGTCTGGTCGGCGACGCGACCGAGACTCGCCGAAGCGTGGCGCACGACGCGCGTGCCGTCTGCAAGCTCGAAGAGGAGCGCCTGGTGGCTGATGATGACCGGCGACCACGGAACCGGTTGGCGCACGACATTGAGCAACGTTCCAGAAGGCACCTCGAGAAGGCCATCGCTGAGCTCCTCGAGAGGAACGTAGGCCAGTGGGTGCTCGCCAAACGGCAGCGCCTCGACCGGTAACTCGAGAGAACGCGCGACGCGGCGCTCTCGCCAGCTGCGCTCGTCGAGGACGTAGGGTGCAACCTCGGTCTTCTCCCCGCCGACTTCGTGGGTGATCTCTGCTAGCTGGTTGAGGGCCTCGAGGCCCGGTAGCCACTGCGCCGTCATCAAGTGGCGACGACGTTCGAACGCCGGCGCGCCGTCGTAGCGCAGGCGGTCGAGGACACGGCGAAGCGCCTCTTCATCGCTGGCTTCTTCAGCATGGACTTCGACCAACGCACGCGCAATCGCGGTCTCAACGAACGTCGTGCAGTCGAAGGCATCGAGACGCAGCCGCGGATCAGCATCAGGAGCGGTGCCCGGACCCTCGCCGAGCGGCGACAGAACGTAGGGGCGGCCGAGCAGCGAACGGGTCGCGGCTTCGAGCCGCTCTGCTGGCCGAGGCTCGACACCGGGTTCAACCTGCGCCCGTGCCGCACCGCCTCCGGTGAGCGTCGCCAGCGCGACGCCAAGAGCAAAAAGGACGACGGGTCGCGCGTTCACGCGCGCGGTGGTGCGCTGGCGCGCGCACCCCAGCCTGGTTGGTACCCGAAGTGCTCGCGAGCGGGCACGGAACGCAGGAAGCCATCGAGCAGCGCCCAATGATCGAGCGTTACATCGGCCGGGTGGGAGACGCCACAGGCGCGGCTCAGTTGGAGTAGCTCTTTGCGCAGGGTGACGATGTAGTTGGCGCATCGGGCTGCCTTGTCGGTGGGGTCGAGCCCTCGAATCAACCACTTCGACTGCGTCGCTACTCCGGTTGGGCAATGCCCACTGTGACAACGCTGCGCCTGAATGCAGCCGACGGCTAGCATCGCCTCGCGGGCGACGTTGATCGCGTCGCAACCGAGTGAGAAGGCGAGCATGGCGCGCTCTGGAAAGCCGAGCTTGCCGGCGCCCATCCAGAAAACGTCATCCTGGAGCCCGGCTTCGGCGAAGATCCGGTAGACCTCAGAGAAGCCGAGTAGGAATGGCATCGAAACATGGTCGGTGAACGCCAACGGGCCGGCGCCGGTTCCGCCTTCGCCGCCGTCGATATTGATGTAGTCAACGCCGCGCTCCCGCCGCGACATCTGTGCCGCTAACTCGCGCCAGAAATCGAGCTGCCCGACGGCTGACTTGATGCCCACCGGCAGCCCAGTGGCAAGGGCGAGGTCCTCGATGAAGTCGAGCATCTGGTCGACGTCCCCAAACGCTCGATGGCCCGCCGGGCTCAAACAGCTCTTGCCAGCCGGGATGCCGCGGATCAAAGCGATCGCCGGCGTCACCTTGGCGGCTGGCAGAATGCCGCCGAGGCCGGGCTTGGCCCCCTGGCTCAGCTTGACCTCGATCGCCCGCAGGGTGAGATTGGCATCGACGGTGGCGAGGAAACGTTCGCGTGAGAACCCACCGTCGTCTGCGCGGCAACCGAAGTAACCGGTTCCGATCTGCCACACCAGTTCGCCACCGTGGCGATGGTGTGGGGAAATACCGCCTTCGCCGGTGTTGTGAAGACAGCCGGCGATCTGGGCACCACGGTTGAGCGCTTCGACCGCGGGGGCCGACAGCGAGCCGAAACTCATCGCCGAGATCCCCACCACCGAAGACGGGTAGAAGGCGTGCTTGCGACCACGTGGCCCACCGAGTTTCTTTGCGGCTGGAAGCTTGTACAGCGGATCGTATTCGGAATCGCCCGGCCAGGGCGCCGGCAGCGGCACGGCAGCGTGGCGCAGGATCGGGTGGTTGGACGCCATCTCGAGATCATTGTCGGTGCCGAACCCGAAGTAGTTGTTCTGCTGCTTCGCCGAGGCGTACACCCAACGCCGTTCGTCGCGACTGAAAGGACGCTCCTCGTCGTTGCCGGTCACGATGTACTGACGCAACTCCGGACCGACAGCTTCGAGCGCATAACGAAAGTGACCGATGATCGGGAAGTTGCGAAGAATCGCATGCCGCTTCTGCAACAGGTCATAGAAGATGACAACGACGACGAAGGCGGCCAGCGCCCCCGGCAACATCCACCACCAACCCGACATCACGCACTCCTTTCCCGGCCGCACACTCTCCAAATGCGGGTCCTTCCGCTCCAGGCCCTCCCGGCTCTAGGACTCGCGCGTGTCAGCCTACCGCCTCGAGCAGGCGCGGGCGCACCAGTTCGCCGAAGCGAGTCGCTTCCTCATCGTGGGGATAGCCGGACAGGCAGAAGGAGTGGCAACCGACATCAAAGAAATCCATCAAGGTCTCGGTGACCTGATCGGGATTGCCCACTACCGCAACACCCGCACCCGGGCGAACAGTCGTCAACCCGGTCCACAGATGGGGCGTGAGGCGATGGTCTTCGATCTCTGAGAGCTCTTTCATGCGCTTGTTGGCTTCCGAGACGCTCCAGATGCGCTGAATCATGTTCTTCCAGCCCTCGCTGGCGTCTTCGACCAGCGCGTGCGCCGCCCGCCAGGCCTCGTCTTCCGTTTCGCGACAAACGATCTGTAGACGCATACCGAAACCGATCTCATCGCGGCGGCCATGTTCGGCGGCGAGGTCACGGATGTCGGCAATCTGCTGGGCGATGCGTTCGGGGGTGTCGCCCCAGAAGAGGTGCACCGCCGAATGGCGCGCCGAGAGCTCCCACGCCTGCTTGGATCCCCCACCGAGATAGAACGGCGGCCAGGGCTTCTGTTGCGGGCGCGGTTCACAGCGGGCGCCATCGCACTGGATGTGCTTGCCTTCGAAGCTCACCAGCTCGTCTTCCGTCCAGAGGCGCTTCATCAGGGTGACCGTCTCCTCCATCACCTCGTAGCGCTCTTCCTTCGAGAGCGTGATGCCGTCGGCGAGCGCCTCCTTGTCACTGGCGCCAGCGATCAAGTTGATGCACACGCGGCCGTCGGTCAACTGATCCAGGGTTGCGATCATCTTGGCCAGGAGTGGCGGCGCGATGTAGCCGGGACGTGCAGCGACCAACGGGCGCATCTTCTCGGTACGTGCCGCGAGCACCGCGCTCGTCATCCACGCTTCCCAACAAAGGGTCTGAACGGGAATCAGGATGTACTCGAAGCCGGCATCTTCGGCCGCGCGAGTAATGCGCTCGAACATCACTGGCGAGGATGGAATGTCAAGATCCTTCCGCCCGAAGGCACGCGTGTCGCCAGCGGTAGGTAGGAACCAGCCGAGCTCCAGCGGGCGAGCCGCCCTTGTCTGTGTCATCGCCTCGTAGCCTCCGTCGGCTGGGTGACCGACTCCTGGGAATCCATCTTTGCGGGAGTCCGCCAGTGTAGCGACTGCCTCAGTCGCCACGACGAAAGAGCTTGGCGACCCGCTGAAGCGCCTCGCTGCAGCTCTGGCAGAAGGTCGTGCCGCGGGCGTCGATCACCCCGCGCACGTAGCCACGCTCGCCATAGCCGTTGAAGTCACCTTTCGACATGGGGCAGTAGCCGCCGCCCAGGGCAGGCTCGAAGGAGTAGTGATGACCGAGCCCGAAGTTGTGGCCGAGCTCATGAAGGGCCACCTTGATCAGGCGCTCACGTGCGCGCTCGCGGGAGTGTCCGGCCAGCCGGCGCGTCGACACCACCGCGACGTCGTTGCGGGTGTCCTTGCCACCGAACATGAACGACGAGAAGTCGGCGCATTCGTCTTCAAAGAGGTCCGCATCGGTGATCGCCAGGATGTGCCCACCGACGTCCTGGGCCAGGGCACCAGTCAAAAGACTCGCTTCAATGCGCTCGAGTGGCGGAAAGTCGTACGGCACCACCTCGAGCTTGCGGAGTACGTTGCCGAGCCCTAGGGCGATCGCACGCTTGTACAACTCGATGCGACCGATCTGGGGCGGCTCCCCGACGGTCACGATCTTGAGTCGAGACAGGTTTGATCCGAGCATGACGACGATCCTCCGAACGGTGACCCTCCAAGAGCATTATATCAATAACTTGTATTTCACCATTTTCCCCTAATCCCGCCCCCTGGGACCCACTCCGCACAACTCGCCATCCCACCGTCGCATTCCGCCACATCGCAGCCCCCAAGAGACACCACCCGCACCCGGGTCCCCACCCGGGTCCACGCCCGGGTCCACGCCCGGGTCTTTGCGGTGTGGGGTCAGGTGGTTGGTAGGAGGAGTCGGACTCTGGTGCCGACACCTTCTTTGCTCTCGACCTCGATACAGCCCTGGTGGTGACGGACGATGCCGAACACGGCGGAGAGACCCAGGCCGCGCCCGAGAAAGCGGGTGCTGAAGAAGGGGTCGAAGAGCCGCTCGAGGGTCTCGGCATTCATGCCTTCGCCGTTGTCGTTGACTTCGACGAAGGCGAACTCGCCGGCTTCGGCAACGTCGCCGAGGAGGAGCTGCTCGAGGTCGGAACGGGTGAGGGCGACCTGCCCTGTGCGCACGGCGATTCTGCCCCTCGAATCGCCGAGGGCCTCGAGCGAGTTGGTGGTCAGGCTGAGCACGGTCTGGCGAATCCGGGCGGCATCGATCTCGACGGCGAGAGGCAACTCAGGTGCTTCCATCACCAGATCGACGCGTTCGGGCAGGCTTCGCCGAACCTGTGGCCCGAGGTCAAAAACCAGACGGCCGAGGTCTTGCGCCTCGGGCACGGTCTCGGCTTTGCCCGCATAGGCGAGCAGCTCGTCGCAGAGGGCGGCGGCCGCGCCCGCCGCATCAACGATCTCATCGAGGGGGGCGCCAACGTCGTCGGTGTCCGGGCCGATGTGACCCCGCGCGACATCCACGTTGGCGCTGATCCTCATCAACAGGTTGTTGAAGTCATGCGCGATTCCGCCTGCCAGGATCCCGAGGCTCTCGAGCCTCTCGACCTCCGCCAACCGCGCCACAACCCCTTCGTCACCCGCACGGAGCTGCTGCTCGCGATCGTTCCTACGCTTCGACTCTTCCTCGAGTTCGGCCACCTTACGACGTTCTTCCGCCAGCGCGAGTCGAAGGCGAGACGCCTCAATCTTCGCGCGGTGGCGCTCGAGCGGGAGCTCGTGCGGAGCCAAGTCTGCCGGCCGCAGTCCCATGCCGATCAGCTTCTCGAGGCTCTTCGACGTAGGACTCCCCAGAAACAGGAGGCGGGCCGAATCTTGAGAGACCACGACCTGGCCCTCGAGCTCGAGGTCGTAAGCACGCAGCGCAACGACGAAGGGAGCCCTCGTCAGACAAGCGAACGTTGGGTAGTCGAACCCCCCCTCCACGTGCGGGCGGCGGACGATGAAGTGGTCATCGAAGGCGGACTCGACGGCAAGGAGTGAACAGCTCCGGACGATGCCCGGACCGAGCTGCTCGATCGATCCATCGGAGCGTAGGACGACGTGGAACGGGAAGACCTGGTCGAGCTGTCGCGGCGACAGACCGCAGCGCACCGCGTCGGGCGACGGAACGGCCGTCAGTGGTGAAACCTCGCGACGGAAACGGTGTGGAAGCTGGAAGTTCATGTTGCTCAATGGTTTAGGCCGAGCTCGATCGGCTTGGTGGAGTATAGGAGGTAATAACCATCAAAACTCGTAAAAACCGCATTTTTCCGACAAAAATCCTCAAGATGGGCCAAAGACCCAATAAAACCGGGTTTTCTGGGGTCGGTTTCACTGTTCCCTCCTGGTAGCTCGCCGGGGTGGCGCAGATGCGCTTCGAATCCGAGCGCACCAGCGTCGGACTGCACCTCGTACATCACCCATCTTGTTGACGGGCCTTTTTCTCAAGGTTTTCTACGGAACCTTGCTTGAAGTCTCGTTCTGTGTGAGTCTCCACAAGACTCTGAGCTTTTCGAAGCTCAGGAATTGTTCTTCTTCATCGTTGTTTCCTATGACGTCCAAGGATCCTCAGTGTCAGCCTCCAACCACAATCCTCCACGCCGGCGTCGGCCACCCGCAAGCTCACCGCGAGCCGGCGACGCCTCGCGTCCCGGCAACCAGCGGCCGATCCCCGGGATCGACCGGGCGCGCGCAGCCGACGATGGACTGGGCAGCGCGACCGAGGAGATCGCGTGGAAGATGAAGGCCAACTCTGCGGTTCCCTTCGCCTCCTCACACCGGGAGCGGCGCGAGGAACGTCTCAGGCGACACGTACGGCTCCTCGAGGCCCGGCTTCGTCATGAACGCACCCTCCGCGAACGGGAGCGGTTGGATGCACTCGCTGTCATGGCCGCCGGACTCGCCCACGATCTGAACAACCGCCTGATGCGAATCCAGGGGCATGCCGAGATCGCAGCGATGGCCGGACGGGGTGGCAACTCGCCCGAAGAGTCACTGGCCGAGATCGTCGCCGCCGCCTCGGAGGCCGCCGAACTCTGCCGCCGACTGCTCTCCTTTTCGGGGCAGGTCCCGATGCGTGCCGAAGATCTCGACCTCGACGATCTGGTGCGGCAGGAACTCGATCGCCTGCAGACGATGCTGGAGCCTGGCGTTCGCCTCGAGCTTCGGCTCGAGCCTGCCAACATCCAGGCAGACGCCGAGATGATTCAACGCCTCATCGCCGACCTGGTCGCCAACGCCGCCGAAGCCACCGGCACCAGCGGTACTTCAGTCGAGATTCGCACAGGAACCGCTCTGTGCAGTCCCGAGTTCCTGGCAGCAACCCGACACACCGGACGCCTCGAACCCGGTCGATACGCCTACGTCGAAGTGCGCGACGACGGGCCGGGCATTGAGACCAGCGTACTGGAACATCTCTTTGACCCCTTCGCCAGCACCAACTTCCTAGGTCGTGGCATGGGGCTGGCGGCGGTCTTTGGCGTCGTCCGACAGCATCGTGGATGTTTGGTGGTAGACAGCGAACCAGGGCACGGCGCGAGAGTTCGTGCGATGTTGCCGATGCAGCAACCCACCGAGGCCCGTCAGCTCGACCTGTTCGGCGACTGAGCCGCCCTCGTACAAACCCTACCGGCCGCAGGCGAATCGGCAAGGCAGTGTTCGGCTAACATCGCCTGCACAAGCACACCCTCGAGGAGGACTGCACGCGCCGCTCGGCGAACCCGCCGCGAGAAGGCTCTCGCGCCGGTGCAGTCCGCGCCCCCTCAAGTCGCAGGAGAGTCCCGCATGTCCAAGCCTGTACGTGTCGCCGTGACCGGAGCCGCCGGTCAAATCGGCTACTCACTGATCTTCCGTATCGCCGCCGGCGAGATGCTCGGCCTCGATCAACCGATCAGCCTTCACCTGCTCGAGATTCCTCCCGCCATGGACGCCCTCGAGGGTGTCGTCATGGAGCTTCGCGACAGCGCCTACCCGCTGCTGCATGAGATCGTCACCAGCTCCGACGCCGAGGAAGCGTTCGATGGCGTCGACATCGCACTGTTGGTCGGAGCGCGCCCGCGCAGCAAAGGAATGGAGCGCAAAGACCTGCTCCAGGCCAACGCCAAGATCTTCTCGGCCCAGGGCAAGGCGCTCAACGCCAGGGCGAACAAGGACGTCAAGGTCCTGGTGGTTGGCAATCCCGCCAACACCAACGCGCTGATCGCCTCGGCCAATGCGCCGAACATCGACCCGCGGCAGTTCACGGCCATGACACGGCTCGACCACAACCGGGCGCTGTCACAGCTGTCAGAGAAGACCGGCGAGCACACGACCGACATCAAGCGCATGATCATCTGGGGCAACCACTCGGCGACCCAGGTCCCTGACGTCAGCCATTGCCTCGTCAAGGGCCAGCCAGCACCCGAGCTGGTTAGCGAGGAGTGGCTCAAGGAGAGCTTCATTCCCACGGTGCAGAAGCGCGGCGCAGCGATCATTCAAGCGCGCGGCTCCTCTTCCGCTGCTTCAGCGGGCGCCGCGGCGATCGATCACATTCGTACCTGGGTCATGGGAACAGAGGACGGCGACTGGGTGAGCATGGCGGTCCAGGCTGACGGTTCGTACGGCATCGAAGAGGGCATCATCTACTCCTATCCCGTGGTCTGTAGGAACGGCGACTTCGAGATCGTTCCGGACCTGGAGGTTGCGGGGTGGCTGAGAGAGCGTCTCGACGCCACCGAAACAGAGCTGCGCGAAGAGCGCGAGGGCGTCGCCGAGCTTCTGTAGTTTCATTCAGCGGTGGTTGCTCGCTCTTGTCGCGCGGCGGTCGTCTAGCTCCCGCGCTTTCCAGCTAGTCGAGGTCGCAGCGGAAGGCGACGAGATCAACGACCGGCTCTGCGGCGACGCCGTCGGTGTTGCTCCAGGTGCGCGATGTTCCCTGGTGGGTATCGGTCACGGTGAGGTCAAAACCTACCGTCGTCGTGGCGGCGAAGAGGACCCAGTAGTGGCTGTTGATCGCACAGCCGTTGAGAACCTTGACGAGGATCTCGGGGTTGCCGCGGCCGAAGAACCAGAACAGGCCACCACGGCCGACGCCCAGGCTTTCGAGTGAGATTGCCTGCGCGGTGCCGGTCGGTGGCGTGGCCGTAGCGCTCGAGTACGACGAGTTGATGGCGAAGCGAGCGTCGCCGGCCTGGTCGTCGATGCATAGCTGCGTTTCGGAAGCGTCACACCCTTCGGTGAGACCTGGCGCGAGGAACGGAGCCAGCGCTTCGTAGCTGGCCGAAAACGCGCCGTCGACTTCGGTATTGCCGAAATTGCAGCCATCGATGGGATCGGGACCGCAGGCTCCGGTCAACTGCCCGATGACCAGACCGTTTCCCAGCATCAGCGGCGATCCGGAAGATCCCCCGAACGAGGCACCCATGATGTTCTTGCTGTGGATGAAGTGACTGCGTGGCGACTCGGGGCAGGTTGCCACGCTGGTATCGACCCGATAGCTGGCGTAACTCTGCGGCAGGATGACGCCGGGCGCCGGGTGCGAAAGGCGATGCACGATCTCCCCGTCGACCGCGGGCGTCGCGTCCCAGCCGAGGAAGAAGCGGCCCGAGGGCACAGACTGTAGGCGCACCAGGGTAACGTCGGAAGAGGCTTCACTTGCCAAGAGCGTCGCGCCGTTGCTGCGCGGGAGCTGGTCGAAGTCGAGGGCGTCACCGGCGTTGCAACTCGAGTTGCGGTAGTCCCAGAAGACCTCGAGGGCCGAGGCGCTGCTCTGATCCGAGAAACAGTGGTTGGCGGTCAAGAGGAAGGGTGTCTCCGACGCGGTGGCGTCGTTGAGCAGGCTGCCGGTGCACACGAAACCATCGAACTGCAGCTGGGCGACGGCGGCCCGCACCTCTTCGACCGGTGCAAAGTTGTCACCTACTTCACACGCGCCGTCGATCAGACACTCGGTTCCGGCCTGAGTCGTCGAGTCGAGCCATTCGGCCGGTTCAAGCAGCTCGAGAACCTGGCGGATCGCAACCGAATGCCCCGGACCCACACTCGCTTCAGGAAACTGCACTTCAAGCTCGATGAACGGCCCGCCCACACTCGGCGTCCACAATGTGCCGTCTGGTCCGCTGAGCTCGAGACCGAAGGGACCGACAACAGTGTTCTCCCCTCGTACCCACATCTGCGTGCCTGCGGGCAGCGACACGTCTTCGAGCAACAGACGGAGGCGATAGGCGTCAGAAACTTCGACGCGAGTCGCCAGCACCCTCGCACCTCCCAGGCTCCTGACCTCGAACGATGCGGCTGCATTCGCACGACCGGCGCTACCGTTGCGCCAGGCAACTTCGCGCGCGAGCACCCGCACGAGGCCGTTGCGAGTGGGCAGGCGACCGGAACGATTCCAGGTTCGCAGTTGGGAGAGCTCATCGACCGCGCCCGCGGCGGCGGAGGTCAAGCGGTCGGCGGCTTCGAGGCGCTCGGCGAGGAGCACCCTTGGCGGCACTTGAATCGCGGCAACCTGGCTGGTCGCGCCCATGGCATGGCCAGGGACACGACGCACGTGGCGGGTCTCACGGTTCTCTTGGTTCGACTGCGCCCGGAGCTCGTGGGAGGTAGCGAAGAAGAAGACGGCCAGAGCAGTCGCCGCCGCTGCGGGAAACGCGATCAAACGGCGGCCGCACAGCTCCAGTTCTTTGACTCTCTCTTTCACTCAAGGCCTCCCATTACAGGCTTCCATCACGGCGAGTTCCATCACAGGGCTTCCATCACTGGGCTTCCATCGACCGAACGGCCGGGGGCGCGCGTTTGCTCCCGGCGGCCAAGCATAGTCGCCCCAAGGGTCGGTCACGTCACACGACCGACACAAACTGCCGTCGTTTGGCCCGCGCTTTTCCTCAGGAGCGCCCTTCTGGCTTGTTCTCATGACCTTTCCAGCCGCCGAGCATCTCGGCCCGGTGCGCTTCACTCCAAAGGTCCCGAACATGCAAGACGCACAGCCGCCAGAGCCACCCCCTACTCGCGAGAGCCATCCCAGGATTCCGGAACGCGCCTGGAAGGCCAGTCACTCGAGCGCCCTCAAGGTGGTGGTGCTCGGCGCGACTGCCGTCGTGCTCGCCCTTCCCCTCGCCATGGTCTCCTCCCTGGTCGCCGAGCGCGAGGGTCGACGCTCGAGCGTCGAACATGAGATCTCGACCGGCTGGGGCTCCGCCCAGCGCCTGACCGGCCCTACCCTTCAGGCGGTCTACGTTTGCGCAGAAGAGAAGTGCAAAGTGGCGCGCCGGCAGGTGGAGCTGCTGCCCGAGCGCGCTGTGTGGCAGGGAGTGCTCGAGCCCGAGCTGCGCAGCCGCGGCCTGTTCGAGACGGTCGTCTGGCAGGCTGACCTCGGCCTCGAAGCCGAGCTCGCCCTCCCCGCCCCGTTCTTGGTCCGTGGATCGGACAACTATCGGCTGGCTCGAGTCGACGTACTCATCGGAGTCTCCGACCTGATCGGCGTTCAGGACGGAACCAACCTGGCGGCGAGCCGGGGCGACGACGCGCCCATCGAACTGGCACTCGAACCGTCGGGCGGGCGCCCCTTCGACGGTACGTCTCTACGCGCCAGGCTACCCGCGGCTCTGTGGGCCTCGAGACCAGAGAACGACGCGGTCGTTGCCGCCAGCGAAAACCCGCTTAGTCTCCATTTGCAGCTCGAGTTGCGCGGCACCCGCTCGTTGCGCCTCGCGCCGGTCGCGCTCGAGACCCGCATCGACCTCGCATCGAGCTGGCCCTCGCCATCGTTCCAGGGAGCGTAGTTGCCAACCGAGCGCGAAGTCACCACCGAGGGCTTCACCGCCCAATGGCGCCTGGCGGGCTTCGCTCAGAACCTGCCCCGTCGACTCGAGAACGACAATGTGAACCTGGGGCATCACTTGCCCGCCCTCGGAGTCGATCTCGTCGAACCGGTCGACGGTTACCGTCTAACCCGACGCGCGACCCACTACGGAATGCTCTTCGTCTTGCTGACCTTCGGTGTCTTCTTCTTGCTCGAGATCCTGAGCCCTGTCCGCCTACACCCGATTCAATACCTCTTGATCGGCTGCGCTCTGTCGCTCTTCTACCTCTTGCTGCTCGCACTCTCCGAGCACCTGGGCTTCACGGCCGCCTACGCGGTTGCAACGTTCGCCATCGTTGGACTGATCTCGTTCTATTCGCGCGCGGTCCTGGCCAGTCGAGCGCTAGCGACGGCAGTCTTCTTCTGGCTCAGCGTTCTGTTCGGCTACCTCTATGTGCTGCTCGAACTCGAAGATGCCGCTCTCTTGATGGGCTCTTTGGGACTGTTCGTCGTGCTCGCAGCGGTGATGTTGATCACGCGCAAACTCGACTGGTACAGCCTGACCTGGAGCGGCGGTCAAGGCGAGACACGCCCGAGTACCTGACCGACCCACAACGAAGTTCGCCTCACTCACGCAAGGTGCGGAGTGAGGCGAAAGTCGCGACCCGTTCCCTTGGGCATGGGCGGAGGTCTTTGGGCAAACAAACTGAGGAGACGGGCCGAGCCTCCCTGGCGGCCGCTCTACATGGCGCCGCTACTCATCGTAGGTTCCTCGGTCCGTCCCGAACGCCGGTAGGTGCCAGGGGTGACCCCCACCAGCGACTTGAAGGTCCGGTTGAACTGACTGTGACTCTTGAAACCAACCGAGCGCGCGATGGTGCCGATGGGTTGGGCGCTCTCTTCGAGCAGCCGCTTGGCACGATCGATGCGCGTTTCGAGAACGAAGCGGTAGGGCGACGTACCCGTTTCTTCCTTGAAGCGACGGCTGAAATGAAACTTGCTCATTCCCGCGCGATCGGCCATGTCGTCGAGCGTGACGTCGCTCGAGTAGTTGCGACGCACGTAGCGGCGAACCCGCTCGAGCACGTCGTCTGGATCTCCCGCGTCGTCACCGTTGATCGGGCGCTGACTGGCGACACCCGAAAGGGCTGCATCGATCGCGGCCTCTATGTCGGCGGTTTCGTAGGTCGATGCGATGGCAATACCGCGCGGCGCTGGCTGACCTCTGAGAGGCTCGGCCAGAGATTCATGCGGAGCCTTACAGAGCACGGCGGGGACACCCCGCTCGCGCAAGAAGCGGTTTCCAAGTTCGAATCCAGCCCGGCCGGCAGAACCAACAACCACCAGGTCTGGAACCCAGTCACCGGTTCCTTCGCCCTCGACGGGCCGAGGAGAAAGTCTGATGTCGTGCCCCAGGCGTTCGAGAGTCGCAACGACCGGGGGTGCGGCCGAAGCGCTCGCTAGCAGCAATATCCTCATGCAACCAGAGACCAGAGCGCTAGCCGAAAGTCACATCCCGGCGCTCTCTGAGCGGCCGAAAAGTGGCGCTGGGCCCCTAAGTTCCGGCAATCAAACGGGTTCCGCCGGAAGGCAGCTCGCCGTTCCTTCTTCAGGCCAGGCCCTCTCGAGACAGGGGAAGATCGCGATAGCGCTTGCCGGTGGCGCGATAGAGCGCGTTGAGGAGCGCCGGCGCCACACAGGGCACACCCGGCTCGCCCACCCCTGACGGTGGGTGATCACTGTCGACAAGTTCGATGTTGACCTTCGGCATCTGGTCGATGCGCAGGACTGGGTAGTTGTGGAAGTTCGACTGCACGACCGCCCCATCGCGAGCTGTGATCTCGCCGTAGAGCGCCATCGACAGACCGAAGGCGACGCTACCTTCGATTTGTGCCCGCACAGTGTCTGGGTTGACCACCGTGCCACAGTCGCAGACCACATCGACCTCGTGAACCTGCACCTTGCCGGCCTCGTCGAGCGACGCTTTCATCGCCATCGCGAAGTAGGCCAGGAAGCTGAAGTGTGATGCGAACCCCTGGCCGACTCCGTCGGGTAGGTCCTGCCCCCACTTCGACAAGTCACGGGAACGTTCGATGACCGTCGACAACCTCCCGGTCTGTAACCCGTAGGGCTTGTCGCGGCCACTGAAGTCGAGCTTGCGCGGCTCGCCGAGCGCCTCGAGGCGCCACTCGATCGGGTCTTTGCCGGCCGCCTCAGCGACCTCGTCGACGAAGCAATTCACGCCCACCGCGTGGTAGGTGTTGCACACCGAACGGAGCCAGCCGATCCGGAGATCAGACGCCAGGCCCGAGGACTGGAGCTTTACGTTGGGAATGCGATACGGCATGTTGGTCATTCCCATGCCAAGCTCGAAATCGGAGGGCTCAGACGCGCCCGCCATGAAGGTCGAGATGATGGTTGGAAATGCACTGTGGTGATACCAGCCGGTCACCTTGCCCTCGGCGTCGAGGGTCGCTTCCAGGTGCTGCGCGCTCTGCGCCCGATAGAAACCGTGGCGCACTTCGTCTTCGCGGGTCCAGGTGGACTTGATCGGCACACCCGGCATGGTACGAGCGAGCATTGCCGCCTCGAGGATGAAGTCGGGCATGGACTTGCGGCCGAAGCCGCCGCCGAGCATGGTGACGTTGACGGTGACATTGGCCTCTTCGACCTCGGCCACCGCCGCCAGGCGCTGGCGCACGGTCTGCGGATCCTGGCAAGGCGCCCAGACCTCGAGCCGGCCGTCCTCGTACAGAGCCGTGGCCGCCAGTGGCTCCATCGGAGCGTGGACGAGATAGGGGGCGCGATAGTGAGCCGCGAGCGTCTTGGCGGCCGAAGACTGCGCCGCTCCCCAGTCGCCTTCTTCGCGAAACGTCTTGCCGTCGCCCATCACCAGCGCGTCGAGCTTCTCCTGATAGGCGCCGCTCTCTTCCGTCGCGCCACCACGATCCCACTCGATCTCGAGCGCCTCACGCGCTTTCTTGGCGGTGAAGGTCGAATCGGCAATGACCGCGACCGCCGCGTTGGTGTTGAACGGCTGGGGGCGTGCGTCGAGTTTGACGATTTTCGAAACCCCCGGAATCGCCTCCGCGGCGGCCGAGTCGAGCGCAGCAATCTTGCCTTTGGTCGTCGGGCAGCGCTCGATCGAGGCGTGCAACATGCCGGGAAGGGCAGTGTCGATGCCGTACTTCGTTTGACCAGTGGTCATCTGGGCGACGTCGACGGCTACCGTGGGTTTGCCAATCAGTTTCCACTCGGAGGGTGACTTGAGCTTGGGGTTCTCGGGCACCGGGAGATCGGCCGCTGCCGCGGCCACCTCACCGTAGGACACCGAGCGACCCGAGCCCTTGTGATGAACGCGACCGGCCTCTGCATGGCACTCGGCGACCGGAACCGCGAGCTTGGCTGCGCCGGCGGCCACCAACATCTCGCGCGCTGCAGCGCCCGCCTTGCGCAGCGGCTCCCAGTTGTTGCGAACCGAGGTTGAGCCGTCGGTGTTCTGGTCGCCGTACTTCTTGTCGCCGACAGCCTGTTCGAGCGACACCGCGTCGAGGTCGACCTCGAGCTCCTCGGCGAGCAGCATCGACATCGAGGTGCGCACACCTTGCCCCATCTCCGAGCGATGGACAACCAGTCGAACGACCCCGTCTTCCCCCACCTGCACGTAGACGTTGGGAGCGAAAGCGGCGGGCACCGCGTCGCCAGTGGTCTTGGCAAGAGCGGTGCTCGGGCGCATGGCCAGGGCTTCGGGCCGCACACCGAGCGCCAGGCCGACCGCGCCGGCAGCACCGGCAGCACCGGCAGCACCGGCAGCCTTGATGACACTCCTGCGAGAAAGACTGAGGCGAGACTCACTGTTCTGGGCGGGATTGCTGGTGCTCATGCCTTATCTCCCTTGATCGCCGCGGCCGCCTCATGGACGGCAGAGCGAATCCGGCCGTAGGTTCCACAGCGGCAGATGTTGACGCGCATCGCTTGGTCGATGTCAGCGTCGCTGGGGCTCGAGTTCTTCGCCAGGAGCGCCGTGGCACTCATGATCTGACCTGACTGACAGTAGCCGCACTGCGGCACGTTGATCTCCTGCCAGGCGACCTGCACCGGGTGGCTCCCGTCGTCGGAAATGCCTTCGATCGTCGTGACCTTCTTGCCGTCGACGCGCGAGATCGGTGTCACGCACGATCGCTTGGCCTCGCCATCGATATGGACCGTGCATGCGCCGCAGCGATTCATGCCGCAGCCGAACTTGGTCCCGGTCAGGCCCAGCGTGTCGCGAAGAGCCCACAGGAGTGGAGTGTCAGGGTCGATGTCGAGCGACTTCTCGACTCCGTTGACGGTCAGAGTAATAGCCATGGCGCATCTCCTTGCAGCATCAACTTCTAGGGCCGGGGCGGAGTATCGGCACCATAGCACTCGGGTCGCTCTCCCCCCACCCGGCCGCGAGTGGCACAGAGCGGAACGACCAGCAGGAACAGGATGATGCGCTGGATCTCGGTGTCGCGCCAGTTGGCCTCGAAGACCCCGGCGACGTTGAGGGCAACGATTCCGAAAAGGGTGGCCATATAAAGGTCTCCGCGAGGGCCGTGGACTCCACCGTCACGCCGCAAGCCTCGCCACGCCAGGCGCAGCCCCGCCAGCATCAAGCAGAGATAGGCCGCCACCGACACCAGGCCGCGCTCGGCCGCCATGTGCACGATGGTGTTGTGCAAGTGAACGACGTGCCAGCGCGGAGCGCCCGGCTCGCGATAGATCGGATAGCGCACCTTGACCACCCCGGGGCCAACGCCGAACAAGGGCCGCTCCGCCACCATCAAGGCCCCCGCCCGCGCCATACAGAGACGGTCGAAGTTGGAGGTGTTCTCGAGGTCGGTGATCGAGCGAAAGCGCTCCCAGTGTTGAGGTGCGAACTGGGCAACCGCTCCGGCAATCAGAAGCGCCGACACCAGCCACACCGGCAGCCAGCGCGGCATCGCGACCATCACGCCGAGAGTGATCACCACCAGCGCGGCGATCCAGGCACTACGCGTCAAGGTCACCCCAAGAGCCATCAGCAGAAGACCCCCGACCAACCAGATCGCCCACCGAGGAACCGGCCCCACGCCAGCCCGACTGTCAGCCCGCCAGGATCGGTTGACAACCCTCGCCAGCCAGATGCACAGCCCCAGCAGCAAGACACCGCTGAAGGTCATGTAGTGCGAGAAGGGGCCCGGCGGGCGACGATGCAGGTCTTCGTAACCGAGCCAGTACGTCTGCGCCAGGCCATAGGCCGCGAGGGCGCCCACGAGCAGCAATAGGAGAGTCAGAACCAGACGAGTCTGCTCTTCACCGCGCACCAGGAAAAGCGCCAGGGGAATCGTCGCTAGCGCGAGAATGTCGCGCCCATGCACGAAGCTGAGCGCTGGCTCGTGAGAGAACAGCGCCGCCACCAGGAACGCGATGGCGTAGACGGCCAGAGGCAAAAGGAGCCACGCCGTGCCGCCTGCGCCTCGCGTCACGATCGAGCGCGGCAGATTCCGCCGGCGTGCAACCACCCATATCGCCGCCAGGGCCATGAACGCGTTCGACAGCGCCAGCCCGAAAACCGTCAGCAGGTGGAGGGTGAACAACCACCACCCCGTCCCGCGCTCGGTTCGGGCACCTGCTTCGGCGTCGACCGACGACGTGCCCTCGAGCCCCTTGTCAGTTGATGGGTCGTATGGCGTCATGCGTCATCGAGGTGCGGCGGAGTTGAGGGCAGCATCGGCTTTAGCGAGTATCCTGCGCGCTGGACGTCGGTGGATTTCGCAGCACCAGCGAGCGACGGCCTGAACCTAACCCATGTGCGGCATCGCAGGCATCGTCAAAGGCCCGTTCGACAGCAAGTCGCGACTCGAGGTGGTCCGGCACATGGCCGAAGAGCTGCGCCACCGTGGCCCCGACTCGAGCGGTGACTATGCCGACGAGGTCGCAGCCCTCGCCCATCGACGCCTCGAGGTGATCGACCTCACGGCGGCAGCGGCCCAGCCGTTTCGACTCGGCTCGCTGTGGCTGGTCTACAACGGCGAGATCTACAACCATCGAGCGCTGCGACAGGAACTCGAAGCCGCGGGCGAAGGCCCCTTCCACTCGACCAGTGACACCGAAGTCGTTCTGCGGTTGTTTCGTCGTCATGCAGCGGCGGCGGTCGAGAAACTCATCGGGATGTTCGCCTTCGCGATCTGGGACAGTGAGGCAAAGACTCTCTTCGCCGCCCGCGATCGCCTGGGAATCAAACCCTTCGCCTACCGGCTGCTCCCCGGCGGGGGTCTGGCCTTCGCCTCGGAGGTGAACCCCCTCGCACACCCTGAGCTGGATGCACACGGTGGCTCGCCAGATCTCGACCGGGCCGCACTGGTCGACTTCTTCCGCTGGAAGTACGTGCCGTCACCCCACTCCATCTGGCAGGGAGTGACGAAGTTGCCGCCAGCACACACTTTGACGCTCGCACCCGGCGACAGCTCGCCGACGCTTCGCCGCTACTGGCAACCGGTCTCGACCGAGACGACGACCGACGCCGCCGTGGCCGACGCGCGCTTCGATGAGCTCTTCTCCACCGTCGTCTCTGAGCACACCATGTCAGACGTGCCGCTGGGGGTCTTTCTGTCCGGCGGGCTCGACTCGAGTTCGATTGCCGCGAGCATGGCCGGTGAAAGCGGTGAGCGAGCGGCGATCGAAACCTTCACTCTCGGTTTCGACGTAGGTTCGCACGACGAAGCCCAGACGGCACGCGAAACCGCTCGCTTTCTCGGCACCAAACACCACGAGGAACACGCCGACGGACCCGGCCTCGACGAAGCGCTGTCGCACTACACCGAGATCTTCGATGAACCATTCGGCGACCACGGCGCCTGGCCGATGGCACGCGTCGCGCGGCTCGCCCGGCGCAACGTCACGGTGGCGCTCTCCGGCGAAGGCGGTGACGAGCTCTTCGCCGGTTACCCCTGGTACACCAAGTTCCCGCGCTTCAAGAACAGCGCTGGAGCCTCGCTGCTCGCCCGCGGGCTGCCGGCGCAAAGCAAAGCGGCGCGCTCCGCCGCGCGACGATCTGCTCGCGAAGTCGAGCGCTACGCCTACTTCCTCGGGCCGTTTACACAACGTCAGATCGATGGACTGCTGCATCCCGACCTGCTCGCACATGAGTGCCGCTTAGATCGCGACCCGTGGTGGCACGCGCGACGCTTCTGGCGCCACGACCTGAGCCCGATCAAGCGGCTGCAATGGGCCGACCTGCACACCTACCTTGTCGACGACATGCTCACCAAGGTGGATCGCGCCAGCATGTGGGTCTCACTCGAAGCGCGCCCACCGTTCGTCGATCACCGCCTCGTCGAGTTCGCTCTCGGCCTCCACCCAGAACTCATGCACGGAGGATCAGAGGGGAAACTCATCACCCGCCGCTGGCTGGCTGGCCGTGTACCCCAGGCGGTCCTCACGCAACGCAAGATCGGTTTCTCGATGCCCGTCATGCGCTGGGTGCGCCGGCGTCCCGAACTTCTGCGGCGGGCGCTGGATCGCCTGCACGACCGCGGCGTTCTGACCCAACCCGGCGGCTGGCTCCGCCACCAATTGCCGTTCACCAACGAACAGGCGTGGTGCCTTCTGGTTCTCGACCGCTTCTTCGCCGCACGGAACTCCCAAGCGTCACTCTGAAGGTTCCTCTCGCTCCACCGACTGGAGCGGTACGTCCTCGCCGGCGAACCAGGCCAAGCCGATGTGGTCGCCGACCTCGAGCACCGAGTCGAGTCCGCTGACCACCAACCAACACTCCTCCTCGGCCTCGACATCCAGAAGGCGAAGGCGGGCGCCCAACGAAGGCGCCACGTCGAGCACCCGGTAGTGGCGGAAGGTCGGGAGCGTCGTGCCCCCCTCCCCGGAAGATGCCCCGGAAAGGTGCTGGCCAGCTTGCGGCCCCTTTGCGTCGTCGTTCTCATCTCCCATCAACCTCGTTCTCATTCTCATCTTCGTCTCCTCCCTCAGGTAGTGCAGCTTGCGCCGCTGTCCTTCTCCGTTGCCACTCTTGTTCAGGGCCCCCTGGCCCGTCGGTGGGCTCTCGTCTACGAGGACGCAAAGCCGCGGCGAAAGCTGACAAGAAGCTCGACGATTCGACGCGGTAGGGTGCGCCACACATCTGAGTTCACGGAGGGAAGTAGGCAATGATCGACCTCTACTACTGGCCGACGCCCAACGGCTGGAAAGCCTCGATCGCGCTCGAGGAGATGGAACTGCCCTATGAGGTGCAGTGGGTCAACATCGGCCGCGGTGCGCAGTTCGAACCCGCCTTTCTCGACATCTCGCCCAACAACCGCATGCCAGCGATCGTCGACCGTGACCCGGCGGGCGGCGGCGAACCCATCTCGGTGTTCGAGTCGGGGGCGATTCTCTGGTACCTGGCCGAGAAGACCGGGAAGTTCCTGCCTGAAGACCTGCGCGGGCGCACGGCGGTCTCGGAGTGGTTGTTCTGGCAGGTCGGCGGGCTCGGCCCGATGCTCGGCCAACATGGCCATTTCGCGCTCTACGCCGAAGACAAGATCGACTACGCCATCGACCGCTACCGCGCGGAAGCACTGCGGCTGTATGGGGTTCTCGACCGCCAGCTGGCAAAGAACGAGCACATCGCCGGCCACGCCTATTCGATCGCCGATATGGCGTCCTGGCCCTGGGTGTTGACCTACAAGAGCCAGGGCATCGACCTCGACCCGTTCGAGAACGTGCGCCGCTGGTACGACGCCCTCAAGGCTCGTCCAGGGTTGCGGCGCGGCTACGCCCTTGGGAAAGACAACCGTCCAAAGCGCGGCAGCAAGGGGCCTGACGAAGAGGCGCGCAAGCACCTCTTCGGCACCGCAGGCGAAGACACTTGACGGCGAGCGGCGAGCCCGCCGAGCAACGACGCCCTCGGCTCTACTACGGATGGCACGTCATCGCGACCCTGTTCGTGATGCTCGGCTTCTCCTCGGGGCTCGGTTTCTACATCCAATCTGTCCTGCTCGAGGCGTTGACCAGCGAGCGCGGCTTCGCCGTCGCCAGCGCATCGTTCGCGACCACCATCTTCTTCCTCGCCAGCGGCATCGCCGGCCTCGGCGTCGCCGTGTTGATTGAACGCTTCGACGCGCGCTTCTCGATTGCCGCCGGCGTTCTGGTCGCGGCGGCATCGCTGGCACTGGTCGGCCGCGTGCGCGAGATCTGGCAGCTATACCTGCTCTTCGCTCTCTTTGGCTGCGGTTTCGCCGGCGCCAACATGGTCACCGGAACGACCCTCGTCACGCGCTGGTTCGCGAGGCGCCGCCCCCTCGCTCTTGCCGTGGCGGCAACCGGCTTGTCGGTGGGAGGCATCGTTATCACGCCGATTGCAGCGGGCTTCATCGACCGGCTGGGGCTGGAGCGCAGCACCCCGTGGCTGGCCGTGGCGCTCATTCTCGGAGTCATCCCGCTCACTCTCTTCATGCTCCGCGACCGCCCCGAGGTGCTCGGCCTGCGGCCCGATGGCGCGCCGCCTGAAAGTCCCGACGCGCCCGCCGCAACCGTCAGCACACCCTTTCGAACGGCCGTCCGCTCACGTTTCTTCCTAGGCGTCACCGGTGCGTACGCCTTCGGGCTGATGGCTCAGGTCGGCGGCATCGCTCATCAGTTCAAGTGGATCACCGATCAGGCCGACAACACCGTCGCCGCCGCCGGCGTGTCGACGCTCGCCGGCGCCAGCATCTTCGGTCGACTGATTGCCAGCGGCTTCCTGGGACGCTTTGCGGTGCGCGCGGTGGCCATCGTGCTCGCTCTTGCGCAGGCGATGGCACTCGGCCTGCTGGGCCAGGTGCACGGCGCCGTCGCTCTTCTTTTGGCTTCGGCGCTCTTCGGCTTGACGGTCGGAAGCTTCCTCTTGATGCGCCCGCTTCTGATTGCCGAAGCGTTCGGCGTTGGCAGCTACGCGCGCATCTACTCGTTCAGCAACGTCCTGGCGTCGTTGGGAGTCGCCGCCGGACCCGCCGTCCTCGGCCTCCTGCACGACTACGCCGGCGGCTACCCCACCGCCTACCTGGCGGCAGCAGGCGGTTCGTTGATTGCGGGTGGGTGCCTGGTGCTGGCCGGCCCGATCGCCAGCGCCTGAACACTGGCTGTTCCCGGCTTGTTCTTGCGCGCTACTTGTCGCGCACCTCGTAGACCCGAATGCACTTGATGTAGGGGTTCTCCGACGCCACCGCGCAGGCCTCGTCGAGGCTTTCGGCCTCGATGATCGTGCAGCCGGTCATGGAGTCGGCTCCCCAGGGCAGGTCTTCGGTGCCCGACGCCGAGATCTCGCGGCCGCCGGCGAACCCCAGGTTGTCGACCGTTCTCTCGGCGACCTTCTCGAACCAACCACGCCACGCTTCCATGATCTCCGGTGTCGGTTTCTCGAACCCACAGTGCAACAACACAAACTTCTTCATCCCTTCTCCCCGATCGTTCGTTCGGCTAGCCGGTGATCATGAGCATGTGCGTTTCGTGACCCGCACCGGCACCGCCAACGGCCGCAACTTTGTTGTCCCTTGTGGTGCCGAGAATCTGGCAGTGCTCGCTACCCGCGCCGAGGTAGAACCCGTAGCGCTGCTGGTTGCCACGGTTGCCTTCGTTCTTGTCGTAGGCAGCACAGCCAACCAGTTGAATCCTCTTACCCGCAGGAATGTGGAAGCCATCGTACAGCTGCGCCGGAGCGGCGCTGTTCCAGCTGTTTGAGTCGGCATGACAACCAACGAAGGAGTTCGGGCCGGAGTTGATGTGAAAGCCGTGCTGTTCGTTGTCTTGCGACTCACAGGCCGAGAACTGGTTGCGCCAGGTGCGCACGATGAAGCCCGACAGGTCGCTGTACCAGGCCTTGCAGTTGGTGAAGCGGTTGTTGGCACCTTCGATGTAGAAGCCAGCACCCGAAGCGCTGCCGCACTCGCACTGGGTGTAGAACCCGTCGGGGCAGTCGATGTGGAAACCGTGCGCTACGGGCTCGGCGCCTTCGGCCCCGGGGTTGTAGACCCGCACACCCGAAAGCTTCGTCGCTCGCATGCGGCCGCCGGCCAGGTGCACCGCGCTGTGCCGAGTGCGGAAGACGTAGAGGTCGGAGAACCAGTGCCCGGCGTCAGGTCCTTCGTCGAACCCCGCGTTAGAGGTGATGTTGTAGTAGATACCCTTGACCTCGGCACCCTGATAGCGGTTACCGTCGAGCGCCAACCAGGCGACGTGGTTCTTCTGGGTGTCCGCCGCCGCGGGCTCTATGAGACCGCCCACCGTCGTGCCGTCGAACGCTGGCCAGGTCCCGTGGGCACGCAGAATGGTCGAACGCCCCTGACCGACGAGCGCGATTCGCGTGGTGAGCCGAACCGCGCCGGTGCAATGGAACAGACCCTCGCTCAGGCGCACCGTTCCGCCATGACTGGCAAGAGCGGCAACCGCCGCGGCGATCGTCTGGTCGTCGTCGGTGCCGTCGCACTGGTAGTGCGCGACTTCTCGCACGCGCGGGTGCGCATCGGCCGAGGCCACCAACAACGTGTCGGGGCCGGTCTCGAAGTCTTCGAGACTGATGACCTCGGCGCCGGGCGCTCGCTCGGCCGCAGGATCAGACTCGGCTGCGCGGGCGACCAGCGGCAGGCCAGGGATTGCCGCGGCAGGAACCGCAAGTCGGTGCAGAAAACGCCGGCGATTCATCAGAGAACCCTCCAGAGAATGAATTCAAAAGAAGCTATAAGTCTACTCCTTTTCCGTCACGCTCTGCAGAACCTGCCGCCAGTCGATGAATCGTGCGCTTTGCCCCGGTCAGGCGATGGCTGCGTTCAAGGCAACTCTGTGTCCCAGGCGTTGGTGTTGCCGGTTTCGAGACCGTCGGCAAACAGTTGACCGGAGGCACCAAAGTCCTTCACGCACGAGGGATAGTGGGCATCGAGCCGCGAGGTCAAATGGGAAACGACCGTCGGGTGCAAGTTCGCCGTCGAGCCACAACCGGTCAAGTGACAGTAGCTCATCAGGGTGCCGGCCCCGCCCGACGGGCAGCTCGTCGCGCCGCCATAGCAGCCACCTTCACCGGCGAAGCACTGATCGATCGGTGTTGGGTAGCAGTGAGTGTGCGGTGAGCCGAGGTTGTGGCCGAGCTCGTGCGCGGTGATCTTGAGGCTGCTGGCGATTGAGATCGCGGGATTCCAGAAAACCCGGTTGACACTGTAGCCACCGCCGTAGCTCTGCTTCTCACAGAAGGCGTCGAGCCAGGCGATGCCAGACGCGCCGTAGGCACTCTCCTGCTTGCCCGAGATCTGCATCACGAAGGTGCGCGAGACATCTCCATGGTTTGCCGCCCAGTAGTTGCCGAGCTCGAGCAGCTGAGCGTAGGTGCTGTCTGAGGACGTGGTGCTGTAGGAGTCCGTCAAGCGAAGGAAGGTCTCTCCCTGTGCCAAGTGGAGATCGAGGTCGCGTTCATAGAGCACGTTCATCTGCAGGAACATGTCCGCCAACCAGGCGGTGGCCGCAGCCTCGCTGTCCGAGAAACGCTTCGACATCATCTCGTCGTCGACATCGACGGCGACTTCGACCTCGCGCATCCCAGGCGCTGCGCCCCGTTGGTTCGGAGCGGGCGGTGGATCGATAGACCCCGCGAAGGGGTTGTCGAGGTCACGTGAATCGATGGGATCCGTGCCGCACTCGTACTCGAGCCCGTCGGAAACAACGACCGACTCACGGAGTGCATGCCGACTGGCATCGCCACCCGAGCGCTCGTTGAACTCGACGATGGAACCGCCGTCCATGACAAGGCCTCGCATGCGGTCAGTCGCCGGGTCAAAGGCAACGCCAAAGCGAATCGCCCCGTCGTTGGTGCGGCCACGGAAGTATCGTCGCGCGTCGCGCGGGACCTCGCGCTCCCCCGCCCTGTCGACGACGACGATGCGGGCGCGTTCGGAGTAGATCGCGACGCGCTCGAGCGTCACCGGCTGGCGCGAACCGATGGCAACCGGAAACTCTGAGAGCAACAGGCGGTCACCCATGGTCGCCGACTCGAGGGCGGCGGTCAGGTTCTCGGGAAGGCGAAAGGCTTCCTCGAGAGCATCGGGCGTGCGGCTGCGCACACCAGGCTCGAAGCTGACCTCGAGCGACACGTCTTCTGCCGCCAGCGGCAGGCAGGTCACCAGAAAAAGAAGCGCAACAAAGAAAGGAGGAAGACGAGGACACTGCAGGGAACGGTTCATCGGAACAGACTCCAGATCAGCAACTTTGGGCACCTTGTGCAGGAGCTTTACGGAAGGCGAGCGCCGGTGATCGAAGGATCACCAGGATCAAGAGAATTATAGCATAAAGACTATAAGTCTTTCGCTCCAAACCCCTGCAAAAACAGTGTTTCGGCCTCTATTCGGGCCTCTAACTGGTCTATTCGGTGCGACTTAGCGCCCTTCGAGCGCGCTGCCAACGGCGTCGTGAAAGGCCGGCCGCAGTTGACGGATTCGGGTGTTGTCGCGGGTCGGATGCACCCGGTTCGTCAACAGGACCACGAACAGCTCGCGCCCCGGATCGAGCCACAGTGACGTGCCGGTGAACCCCGTATGGCCGTAAGAGCCCGGGCCGAAGCAGCAGCCCGAACTGCTCGGTGCCGACGGCGTGTCCCAACCGAGCGCGCGACTGCTCTCTGGAACACCGGCGTCACCTCCGACGCGGGTGGTGAACCTGGTGACCGTCGCGCCGTTCAGAATCCGTCGCCCGTCGAGGACTCCCCCGGAAAGCATCGCCTGGGCGAAGCGTGCCAGGTCAGGACCGGTCGAGAACAGCCCGGCATGGGGTGCGACACCACCCAGGCCGGCAGCATTCTCGTCGTGCACTTCGCCGTGAACCTGGCGACCGCGAAACTTCTGGTCGATCTCGGTGGGCGGAATGCGCGCGAGCTCGGCCGCACCCGGAGTGAACATCGTGTTGTGCATGCCGAGCGGCGCAAAGATTCGTTCCCGAGCCAGCTGGTCGAGGGGTTTGCCAGAAAGGCGCACCAGCACCTCGCCTAGCAGCATGATGCCGAGGTCGGAGTACTCGGTCCTGGTGCCCGGGTCGTAGGCGAGGGGCAACGCGAAGATTTCGTCGAGGTAGGCAGCACGCGCCTCTTCAGGTTCGAGCACACCATGGCGAGCCCAGAGATCGGTCCACCACAAGATGCCGCTCGAATGGGTCAACAGGTCACGCACTTTGACCAAGTGGCGACGGGGATCGTCGGCGGCTGCGTTCCATTCGGGCAAGTAGCGCTCGAGGGGTGCGTCGAGATCCAGGCGACCCCGTTCGACTTCATACATTGCCAGCGTCGTGGTGACGATGACCTTGGTCAGCGAAGCGAGGTCCCAAAGCGACTCGATTTCAATTGCTGGAGAGTCCGCGTCGTAGGTCTGGCGACCGACTGCCGCGGCAAAAACGACCTCGCCACGATGACCAACGACCGCGACGGCCCCGGGCGTTACCTTGTCTAGAACGGCCTGCTCGAGGACGGCGCGCGCAGTGTCGAAGCCGGCGCCGGAAACGCCGGCGACCGTGAAAGCACCCGCGGTCGGCTGCCGCTCGAGGCCCGTTCCGATGGGCCAGGCTGCACCGTCACCTGAACCTCCTAGGGCGACTGGTGTGCGACCGGTGATCGCCGCTTCGCCGAACAGAGCGCCGACCAGCGCTCGCTGGCTGGCTGGCGAGGTGTCCCAGGCCAGGAGCCGCACAGTCGACCGTTCGGGAGCTGCCTCGAAAGCAGCTTGTGCTGGCACCAGGGCGGCGCGCGGATCATAGAAACTCGCCACGACCAGCGGGTTTCCGCGCTCAGCCAGTTCGGTGAGCGCCGCTCGTGGCGCATCAGGTTTTTCGACGAACCACGCCAGGAGCACAACGGTTTCCGCGGCGAGACGCTCGCCCGGTTCCGCCAGCAGTTGACGGACGGCACTGTCGAGCCCGCCCGGCGTAGTCCGCACCACATCGACCCGCGCGGCGCGCGCGCGCAACGCCCGCTCGAGCGGCGCTGCACTGACCCCGGCCGCGCGCGGCGGCAGGACTTCGATCGAAGTGACCGCCGGTGGTGTGCGACTGGCAAGAGGGAAACCTCCGCTATCTTCGAGGAGGGTGATCGACTGCTCAGCAACTCGCGCCCCGACGCCCGACCAGGACGACAACCCCACCGAGCTTTCGAGCTCTGCGGGATCCTCGGTCGACGTCCTCACCGGAGGTTCACTGCCGACCCTCCTGACGAAGGCCTTTGCCAGCAGCACCCGCCGCACCGCGTCGTCGAGCCGCTCCATCGGCAGGCGGCCGCTCTTGGCGGCTTTGACCAGCGCGGCGTGGGCGGCGCGCGGCTCGGCCGGCAAGAGGAGAACGTCGATGCCGGCCAAGAGTGCTTCGATCTCGAGCTCTCCGACCGGAACGCGACCTTCACCCGAGGCTCCGACCATTTCGAGCGCGTCGCTGACGACCAGGCCGCTGAAACCGAGTTCACCGCGAAGCAGGCCTCCGAGAACCTCCGGCGAACGCGAGATCGGTCGCTCGGCCGCACCGTCGAGGGCCGGGATCGCCAGGTGTGCGGGCATCAAACCGGCGACCCCCGCGTCGATCGCGCGCCGGAATGGCTCGAGCTCGCTCTCGAGCTGCGCGTGCGACAGGTCGACGCGCGGCAGGGCGACGTGGGAGTCGACCGTTGTCGGGCCGTGGCCGGGAAAGTGCTTCGCCACCGTGAGCACCCCCTCAGCCTGGGCCGCTTCGATGAAGGCAGCACCGAGAAGCGCAACGCGCTCGGGATCGGCGCCGAACGAACGCGTGGCAATGGCTCGATTGGCCAGGTCGGTGACGCGATCGAGCACCGGCGCCAACAGAATCGAGACCCCCATCGCTCGCGCTTCGCGAGCCGTGATTGTGCCCTGGGTGCGAATTGCAGACTCCGCGTCGCTCGAGTTGGCAATCGCGCCATAGGCCATCGCGCGCGGGAAGCGAGTCGCGCCGTCGACACGCATCGCCGTTCCCCACTCGTAGTCGGAGGCGATGAGTGGTGCCACCTTCGAGGCATCCCGCAGTCGCTCGACCACCCGCCGGGTGCCGTAGGGCTCGCCGGCGAACAGGACCGCCCCACCGACCTTGCCTTCGCGTGCGAGCTCTAAGACCTCTTGCAGGTCGGCGTTGCCTTCGGCATAGAACCGACCAAAGACGCGTGGCAACAGCAACTGCCCGACCTTCTCTTCGAGCGACAGGGTGGCGAGCGTTTGCTCGGCCCACTGTTGGTCGACTCCGTCCTCCAGACGGTCGCCAAACCAGGGGACCGCCTTCTCAACCTGCGAAGGCGTGCTCTCCTGACCGAGGGCCGGCTGCGCGGCGGCGTCTACCACACCATAAAGAGCGACGCCCAGGGCAATGGCGGTAGCGATCGCCATGACCGCTGTTCGAGCGGAGTGTCGAAGCGTTGTCGAGCTGCGCGGTCGGATCATGCCTTCGCCTGCAGCACCATCTGGGTCTGCACAACGAGAGCGACAGGCTTGCCGTCGGTCCTCGTCAGGCGCGTTTGCCAGACCATGGTGCGGCGGCCGCGGTGAATCGGCGTGCTCTCGCCGGTCACCACCTCACCGAGCGGCGCGGCGCGCAGGAAGTTGGTTTTCGACTCGAGGGTCGTGGTGGTCGCGCCGGCCGGCAGGTTGAGCACGGTCGCGGTGGCGCCCAGGGTGTCAGCGAAGGCCATGATGGCGCCGCCATGGAGAATCTCACCCACCGTGCAGATCTCCTGGCGCACGAGGAGCGTCGCAACCACTCGGTCGACCGTCACCTCCGTGAACTCGAGTCCCAAGGTGCCCGGCATGCGGTCTGCCATCATCTGAGTCAATTGGCCTGGATCCATCGAACGTTCCTCTCGCACTCTTGCTGTGCTTCGGGTGGGCGATTGGGCTTCGACCGATCCTCGCACAGACTCACGGCCTCGAGAGTTGCCCCTAAGGTCCAACGAGGCACGACAACCTTGCAGCCCCTTCTACCTTGCTGACCCTTCTCGACCACGCCGTCCTGCTGGCCTACCTCGCCGTCGTCGCCGCGGTGGGGCTCTTCGCTTCGCGTGGCCAGCGCGACGGCGAGGACTATCTGCTGGCGTCGCGACGCATTCCCTGGTGGGCGGTGGGCATCTCGATCGTGGCAACCGAAACCAGCGCCCTGACGTTCCTCGGTGCACCGATCCAGTCGCTGCGCGGTGACTGGACCTACCTGCAGCTCACCGTCGGCTCGGCGATCGGGCGCCTGGGCGTCGCCTTCTTGTTGCTCGGCCTCTACTATCGCGCCGAGGTGGTGACGGTCTACGACTGGCTGGGGCTGCGTTTCGGCCCCCTCACCCGCAACTTGTCGACCGGCCTGTTCTTCGTCGGCCGCTTGCTGGGCAGTGGCGTTCGACTCTACGGCGGCGCCATCGCCCTGGTCGTGGTCGCCGGAATGCCCTTCCCCATCGCCATCTTCGCCATCGCCGGGGTCGCGGTGCTCTACACCCTGATGGGTGGCCTGCGCTCTGTCATCTGGACCGACGCGGTACAGGGGGTCCTGCTGCTGCTCGGCGTCGTCCTGGCGATCGTCTGGCTTTCACGCGGCGAGGGTCTCTTCGCGCTGCTCGACGCCGCCGCGGATGTGACCGTTTCAGCCGACGGTGCCACCAAGACCAGGCTCATCAACCCGACCCTCAATCCGGCCGTCGCCTACACCCTCTTCGCCGGCGTCATCGGAAGCGCCGTCTTGACCCTTTCGACCCACGGCACCGACCAGGACCTCGTGCAACGAACGCTGGCGTGCACAGACGTCAAGGAAGCGCGACGCGGCATGGTGCTTTCGGCAGTCATCATCGTGCCCCTGACGCTCCTCTTTCTGATCGCTGGCACCCTGCTGTGGACCCACTACGGGGGTGACGAGGGCGCGGCGCGCGCGGCGGCGCTGATCGCCACAGAACATGGCCTGGCCAACGGTGCACAAGGGTATGACTTCCTGTTCGCCCGCACCCTGGTCGACCTGTTGCCCGCCGGACTGCGCGGCCTGGTGCTGGCCGCCGTCCTGGCCACTGCCATGTCGAGCCTCGACTCGGCGATGGCGGCCCTCTCGAGCACCGCGGTCACCGCCCGACGGCCCGCCGGCGCCAAGATCGATGACGCGCTTGCACTGGCCACCGGCCGGCGTTACGCGTTGTTCTTCGGCGCGATCCTGGTGGCCGTCGCCCTGGTGGTCTGGCAACGAGAGGCCGGGGGCTCATCGGCCGAGGGCTTCGGCATCCTCCGCCTCGGTTTGCAGGTACTGAGCTGGATCTTCCCGCCACTCCTCGGAGTCGTCCTGGTGGGTGCATTGACCAACCATCGCGGCTCCGACCGCGGCAACCTGCTGGCCCTCTCGGTTTCCATCGGCACCCTCCTTCTGATCGAGATGCTGCCCGGCTGGACCGGCCAACCCACCCCCTTCGCCTGGACCTGGAACCCGATCATCGGCTGCTCAATGTCCGCTGCCATCGCCTCGTGCTTCAGCGGAAAAGAGCGAACTTGACGGCGTAGCACCCAAGGAATCCCAGAACCACCCCAGTCAATCGCCCGGGAAACGCCCGGGAAACGCCCGGCGTGGGCCCGGGAAACGCCCGGGGAACGCCCGGCGTGGGCCCGGGCCGGGGGCAGGATTGCGCGAGCTGAGATACGCTTCGTGGCATCAGTCAATACGAGTTGATGACAGTCAGGGGGGGAATCATGCTTCGTTGGGCACTCATCTTTCTGGTCCTCGCACTGGTCGCCGGACTGTTCGGCTTTGGCGGTATCGCGGCTGGAGCGGCGGGCATCGCGAGGATTCTCTTTGTCGTGTTCCTTGTGGTCTCGCTGGTTTCGCTGATCATGAACTTCGCCCGCAGCGCGACCTGAGCCCACCGCCGAACCTGTTGGCACCCTCGCCTGGCTTCGCCGCGCGCTAACCTCCGAGCCTCACCACCTGAGGGACTCGAGGGATGCCGAAGAAGAAGGTCGCCGCCACGGTGCCGCGGCTTGCGCGCACCGCCAACCAGGAAACAAGGAGCATCGAGGAGCGTTTCGCACTCGAGCTCGAAGCTCTGGCGCCACTCGCTCGAATCGTCGAGGCCGACGTCACCAGCGTTGACGCATTCCTCGAAACCGCCCACGACGCCGACGCGGTCCTCACGTCGTGGGGCTTCAAGCTCAGCCGCGACGTCCTCGAGCGGCTCGAGAAGTGCTCGGTGATTGGGGTGGGCAGTGTTGGCGTCGACATGGTGGACGTCGACGCGGCCACCGACCTGGGGATCGTGGTGACCAACGTCCCTGATGTCTTTATCGAGGAAGTCGCCGACCACACGATGGCACTGCTGCTTGCCCTGGCCCGTCGGGTCAAGCTGATGGACAAACTGGCGCAGGAGGGCGAGTGGTACCAGGGGCGACCGACGCTCGACCAGGTGCCGCGACTCTTCGGCCAAACGCTCGGTTTGATTGCCTACGGCAACGTCGCGCGCGCCGTTGCTCGTCGTGCTCGTGGTTTCGGGCTGCGGATCGTGGCGCACGACCCCTACCTCTCCGAACTCACCATGACGACCGACGGCGTCGAGCCTGTGTCTTTGCCCGAGTTGCTCGAGCGCGCGGACTACATTTCGATGCACGCGCTGCTCAACAACGAAACTCGCCACCTGCTCGGGGAGAAGGAGTTCGAATTGATGAAAGAAGGCGCGGCGCTCATCAACTGCGGTCGCGGCCCGACCATCGATGAGCAGGCGATGATCGCGGCACTCGACAGCGGTCGCCTGGCGGGAGCGGCGCTCGACGTGCTCGAGCAAGAACCGCCCGACCCGCAGAACCCGTTGCTCGGCCGCAACAACGTCGTGCTCACACCACACGTCGCCTCGGCGACTACCCGCATGCGTCCCGAGGTCAGGCGGCGCGTCGGTCGCGAGGTTGCCCTCGTACTGAAAGGTCGCTGGCCGCGCAGTCCGGTCAACCCCACCGTCCTGCCGCGCACTCCGTTGGTCCGCTGGCAGCCGCACTCGATGGAGCGCGGCCCCAATCGCTAGCGGGGCTCGTGATTTGCGCTGCTCGGTTGGAGGTCGTGGTTTGGTAGGCGGTGCTGGTTGATGTGCTGTGTCGAGGATGCGATAGGTCGTTTATCACGAGCCCCGCTAGCATCACCTTTGCCGCGCAAGCGTTTCGTAACGCGACCGATTTCTAGCGATCTCGCTTGGCAGGAACGACCCCGAACTGCAGTGACCCGTCGCGCGCGGCGGATTCGTGCCTTCGATGGAAAGGAGTTACCGAGGAGCCTGCAGGATGGGAGCTGCGCTACGAGCTGCGGCCTCGAAAGCCGCTTCCCACGAACTCCGCTCGCATCACACTTGCCGCGCAAGCCTTTCGTAACGCGGCCGATTTCTAGCGATCTCGCTTGGCAGGAACGACCCCGAACTGCAGTGACCCGTCGCGCGCGGCGGATTCGTGCCTTCGATGGAAAGGGGTTACCGAGGAGCCTGCAGGATGGGAGCTGCGCTACGAGCTGCGGCCTCGAAAGCCGTAACCCACGAACTCCGCTCGCATCACACTTGCCGCGCAAGCCTTTCGTGACGCGGCCGATTTCTAGCGATCTCGCTTGGCAGGAACGACCCCGAACTGCAGTGACCCGTCGCGCGCGGCGGATTCGTGCCTTCGATGGAAAGGGGCTCCCGAGGAGCCTGCAGGATGGGAGCTGCGCTACGAGCTGCGGCCTCGAAAGCCGTAACCCACGAACTCCGCTCGCATCACACTTACCCCGCAAGCCTTTCGTAACGCGGCCGATTTCTAGCGATCTCGCTTGGCAGGAACGACCCCGAACTGCAGTGACCCGTCGCGCGCGGCGGATTCGTGCCTTCGATGGAAAGGGGCTCCCGAGGAGCCTGCAGGATGGAAGCTGCGCTACGAGCTGCGGTCTCGAAAGCCGTAACCCACGAACTCCGCTCGCATCACACTTACCGCGCAAGCCTTTCGTAACGCGGCCGATTTCTAGCGATCTCGCTTGGCAGGAACGACCCCAAACTGCAGTGACCCGTCGCGCGCGGCGGATTCGTGCCTTCGATGGAAAGGGGCTCCCGAGGAGCCTGCAGGATGGAAGCTGCGCTATGGACTGCGGCCTCGAAAGCCGCTTCCCACGAACTCCGCTCGCATCACACTTGCCGCGCTATCGCCACGTGACGCGGCCGATTGCCAGCGATCTCGCCTGGCAGGAGCGATCCCGAACTGCAGTGACCCGTCGCGCGCGGCGGATTCGTGCCTTCGATGGAAAGGGGCTCCCGAGGAGCCTGCAGGATGGAGGCTGCGCTATGGACTGCGGCCTCGAAAGCCGCTTCCCACGAACTCCGCTCGCATCACACTTGCCGCGCTATCGCCACGTGACGCGGCCGTTTTCTAGCGATCTCGCTTGGCAGGAACGACCCCGAACTGCAGTGACCCGTCGCGCGCGGCGGATTCGTGATTCCGATGGAAGGGGGCTCCCGAGGAGCCTGCAGGATGGGAGCTGGGCGGTAGGGGTGTTTCGTTGAGCGCAGCTGCCTTTCTAGGCTTCCTGGGTGCGAGTCTCGCCATCGCCCTTTCGCCAGGGCCGAGCTGGTTCTACGTCATGGCGGCGACGCTTGCCAACGGGCGGCGCGGCGGACGCCTGGCGACGTTCGGCAACGCAGTCGGCATTCTCGTTCATGTCGTCGCCGTCGCAACCGGCATCGCCGCCCTCTTGCAGGTCTACCCGGCGGCGTTTCAGGCCCTTAAGTGGGCCGGCGTTGCCTTTCTGGGTTGGCTCGGCCTCCGCACCTTCATGCAACCGCCGGTCGAGGTCGACCTCGACGAAGCCGACGTCGGACGCGTCGGTGAGAAAAGCGGCGCAGGCATCTTTCGCGACGGGGTGCTGATGGCGGTTCTCAACCCCAAAATCGCTGTCTTGATGCTCGCCCTCCTGCCACAGTTCGTCGACTTCGACTCCTGGGCGCTTCCCCAGATTGCAACGCTCGGCACGATTCACGTTCTAGTCGCGAGTATCACCCTGACGATCGTCGCGACCTTCACCGTCGCCATCGAACAGCGCCTGCGCGACTCACCGGCCTGGGCCCGCGCCCTCCAGTGGACGACAGGAGCGGCGCTCCTCGGTTTCGCCATTGCACTCGCGCTCCTCGGCACCTCGCTCTGACGAGTCCCGACGAACTCTGGAGGGCCCCGAGAGAGAGCTGTATGCTCGCCTCCGTTTCCCCCCCTTTTTCGTGACCGCAAGGCGACCGAATGGCGACTCTCGAGTTCTTCTATGACTGCAGCAGTCCGTGGACCTATCTGGCGTTCGACCGCATCGAAGCGGTGGCCACGGAGGCCGGTGCCGAACTGGTGTGGAAGCCGATCCTCGTTGGCGGCGTCTTCAACACCGTCAACCCGAGCGTGTACGCAGCGCGCGAGAAACCGGTTCCCGCTAAAGCCGCCTATTCCCGGAAGGACCTTGCCGACTGGGCGCGCTATCAGGGCCTTCAAATCTCGTGGCCGGAAGTCTTCCCGGTGAACTCGGTCAAGGCGATGCGCGCCGCGATCGTGGCCGAACCACTGGGACTGATCAGCCGCTGGTCGCGGGCGGTGTTCGAGGCCTACTGGGGAGAGGGTCGTGACATTTCCCAGGTCGCGGTGCTACAGGCCCTCGCCGCCATCGTAGGGCTACCCGCCGAGAAACTCGAAGAGATCGAGCGGCAGGAGATCAAACAGGCCCTCCGTGACAACACCGAAGAGCTGATCGCGCGCGGCGGCTTCGGCTCGCCGACCATCTTCGTTGACCGCACAGACATGTACTTCGGCAACGACCGCATCCCGCTAGTACGCGCGGCAATCGGGCTGCGCTGAGGTACGCCCGCTAGAGAAGGAAACGAACGATGGACCACGAGCACTACACCGATCTCACCCAGGTTGCACCGAACATATGGTGTGCAGAGGGGCCAGTCTCCCCCGCACCGGGCTTCAGCATGGCAACCCGCATGACGGTCATTCGTCTTGCCGACGACACGCTCTGGGTTCATTCCCCACTTCTCATGCCCGACCCGCTGGTGCGGGCGGTCGAAGCCCTGGGCGAGGTTTCGCACGTCGTGGCGCCCAACCTCTTCCACCACCTCTATCTCAAGTACGCCCAACAACACTGGCCCGACGCACAGTTCTGGGGACCTGCCGGTCTCGACGACAAACGAGACGACGTGCGCTTCGATCACGAACTCACGGAGGGCGACCACTGGGACGGCCAGTTCCTCGTTCTGCCAATCGCCGGCATGCCGAAGTTCCGCGAGTGGGTCTTCTTTCATCAACCCTCGGGCACCCTCGTCGTCACCGACCTGGTCTTCAACGAGCCGCAGGCTCACAACGGCATGACCGGCTTCTTCTTCCGACTCGCCGGCACGCGCGGCAAACTCGCCTTGAGCAGGCTCTTCAACAGCCAGGTCAAAGACAAGCAGGCGTTTCTCGCCAGCTGCGGCCGTCTGCACGAGCTCGAGATCGAGCGCGTCGTCATGGCGCACGGGAAGATCCTCGAAGACGACGCCCGCGCTCGCTTCTGCAGCGTTTGCCCACAGGGCTAGCCGGAGGCCAGGCTCCTCCCCCGCCCGCAGATAGACTTCGGGTTCTTGCACTCAACCTGACGCCAGGAAGGCCGCCGGCTGCCCAGCTCGATCCATTGCCCGGGACAACACTCGAGACCGAGCGCGCCGACAAGAACAGGAGGACCTCCGCTCATGAAACTCGCACACCGTTCGCTCCCTCTGCTCATGGCTTCTGCCCTCATCGTCAGCGGCCTCGCGGTCACGGGCTGTGACAGCGGCGACACCGCCGACGCCACAGCGTCGTCTGACGACTACACCGAAACAACGACCGGAGCCGAAGTCGCACGCCGCGGCCTGGCCAAGTATCAGTCCGTCAAGCTCACCAGCGATCTGCCCCTCACGGACACTGAGCGTGAGCTCGTCGGTCACCTGATCCAGGCGGCCGACGCCATGACGCCGGTCTTCTGGGTCCAGGCCTACGGCGACCCGCAGGAGCTCTCGGGTGACATCACCGACCCGTCGGTGCTCGAATTCACCAAGATCAACTTCGGGCCGTGGGACCGTCTCGACGGCAACGCACCGTTTCTAGACGGCTACGGGCCGAAACCTAAAGGCGCCAACCTCTACCCCAGCGACATCACCGCCGAAGAGCTGAACAAGGCCATCGAGGCAGCCCAGGCTGTCGACGACATCGAGCGGGCCGAAGCGCTCTCCGGGCTCTACACCCTGGTGCGCCGCGACGACCACGGCAAGCTGATCACCATTCCCTACAGCGAAGCGTTCGCTGAAGAGTTCGGCGAAGCGGCCGGCCATCTGCGCGCCGCCGCCGAGCTCGCTGAAGACCCCGGCCTGCGTCGGCACCTGGAGCTGCGCGCCGAGGCGCTTCTCAGCGACCAGTACTACGAATCTGATCTGGCCTGGATGGAAATGAAGGACAACCCGATCGACATCGTCATCGGCCCGATCGAAACCTACGAAGACCAACTCGCCGGCTACAAAGCGGCCGCCGAGGCATACGTTCTGATCAAGGACCGCGCTTGGAGCGAGCGACTGGCGCGCTACGCAGCGTTCCTACCCGAACTCCAACGCGGCATCCCGGTAGACGCCGCCTACAAGGCTGAAATGCCCGGAAGCGAAGCCGACCTCAACGCCTACGACGTCGTGTATGTCGCGGGCGACTCGAACGCCGGCTCGAAGACCATCGCTATCAATCTCCCCAACGACGAACGAGTACAGCTTGCCAAGGGAACCCGACGCCTGCAGCTGAAGAACGCGATGCGCGCCAAGTTCGATCACATCCTGGTACCTCTCGCGGACGTTCTGATCGCTGAGGATCAACGGCAGTACGTCAGCTTCGACGCCTTCTTCGGCAACACCATGTTCCATGAAGTCGCCCATGGCCTCGGCATCAAGAACACCATCGACGGAAGCGACACGGTGCGCAAGGCGCTCAAAGAGCAAGCCTCGGCAATGGAAGAAGGAAAAGCCGACGTGCTCGGCCTCTACATGGTCAGTCAGCTGCACGACAAGGGTGAAATCACAGATACCACGATCGAAGACAACATGGTGACCTTCGTCGCCTCGATCTTCCGTTCGATTCGCTTCGGCGCGGCAAGCGCCCACGGCCGCGCCAACGTCGCGCGCTTCGGGTTCTTCAAGGAACAGGGCGCCTTCGTCCGCGACGCCGAAACCGGCACCTGGCGCGTCGACTTCGAGAAGATGCGCTCGGCCATGGACGCTTTGTCCGCGAAGATCCTCACACTGCAAGGCGACGGCGACTACGACGGTGCCAAGGAGTTCTTCGAGACCTACGGCGAGATCGACGATGAACTACAAGCCGACCTCGACCGTCTGAGAGACGCAGGCATTCCCGTCGACATCGTTTACGAACAGGGCCCGCAGGTGCTGTGGGGCGAGTAGCCCTCCAGGAGTTGGCCCTAGTGGGCTAGCCGCCCGGCTGCTCGTCGAGCCAGGTCCTGATCGCCTGACGAAACTGCGGCTTCATCAGCGCCGACGCGTGGGTCGCGTCGTCGATCAACACCAACGGAACATCGGGACGAACCTCACGCAGGGGTTTCACAGACCGTTCGTAGAGCCCGTCCTTCTCACCAACGATGGCGATCATCGGCACATCGATCGCCTCCAGATCAGCCTTGCTGACACCGAGGGCGCCCCAGCTGTTGTAGACCGCCTGAAAAACTTCGCCATTCTTCTGACCGTCGTCCCGCCGCGCCGAGCGGAAACGCTCCTTGGTCTCCGGGTCGTCACGCGTCCACCCCATGCCGCAGATCCCAGCCGACAGAACCCGCTCAGGATGGTCAACCACCAGCCGCAACGTGATCATGCCGCCCATCGAGTAGCCCACAACGTGCGCTTTCTCGATGCCGAGATGATCGAGCAATCGCACCTGGTCTTCAACCATCTCTGCACCATAGGCTGACGGCGCGGTGGGCTTGTCGCTCTTGCCGTGCCCGCGGTTGTCGATCGTGATCACGCGATAGCTGTCGACGAGCGCGTTGTTGACGCCACCGAAGCGCCAATTGAGGTTGCCGTCGGCGCGATAGCCGTGAATCAGAAGCACCGGCGGACCCTCGCCCTCGACGGTGTAGTAGATCGTCGTGCCGTTCGACTCGAACGACCCCTCATCGGGAGAGTCGGCAAGGGCAAACGGTGCGAGGGAAAACGCGACCAGAAACCAGGCAAACGAGGTGGCGAAGGTCATGTGAAAGTGATTCGACGAGCGAGTCATGGCGACTTTCCTTCCGCGGTTCTAAAGGGTTCGAAGGAGGCTACACCGTCCGTCCAAACACCGAGGTCGACGGCGCACTGGCATTGACCGTGGTTGGCGACGACAACCATCTGAGCCTTGGAGAGAAGAGGGCGAACGCTCGAGAATCTCGGGAGCGTCGAGCACGCCGTGGCGACCAGGCGGACAGGTGCCGAGCAGAGAGGCGGTTCCGACCCGGTGCGGATAGCGCCGCACCAGCTCGAGCGCAGTCCTCGTGCCATAGGAGACACCGAAGATGTTGACCTCCTCATGACCGAGCTGATCCAGCGACGCCGCAAGATCGTACCGGGAAGATCCTCGAAGCAATGGGAAGCCTGTGGAAGTTCGAACGACGCAGCGTGCCTACAGCCTGAGCACGTAGCCGCCCTCATTCCCTCAGCACCATCGACTACGGGGCCTGAATCAGGTGATTCCGCGCTCCGCCTTGAGCTCCAAGCGACGCGAGTGCAGGATCGGCTCGGTGTACCCCGATGGCTGCTCTGCTCCCTTGAGCACCAGGTCACAGGCGGCCTTGAACGCCACACCGTCGTAGCTCGGCGCCATCGGCGTATAGGCGGGATCGCCCTCGTTCTGCTTGTCGACCACCGCCGCCATGCGCTCGAAGGTTTCGCGCACTTCGTCTTCGGTGACGACACCCCAGAGCAGCCAGTTGGCCATGTGTTGACTGGAGATGCGGCAGGTGGCTCGATCCTCCATCAACCCGACATCGTTGATGTCGGGCACCTTGGAGCAACCAACGCCCTGATCGACCCAACGCACGACGTAACCCAGAATCCCCTGAGCGTTGTTGTCGAGCTCGGCCTTCTTCTCGTCCGCCGTCCAGGGCGGCGAGGCCACCACCGGGATCTGCAGTAGCTGATCGATCGTGGCGCGCGGGCCGGCGGCGGCGAGTTCCTCTTGACGCGCCAGCACATCGATGCGGTGGTAGTGCGTGGCATGCAGAGTTGCAGCTGTGGGTGAGGGCACCCAAGCACAGTTGGCCCCGGCCTGAGGGTGACCGACCTTTTCTTCGAGCATGTTGCCCATCAGATCGGGCGCCGCCCACATTCCTTTGCCGATCTGCGCCTTACCGCGCAGCCCGGTCGCCAAGCCCACGTCGACGTTCCAGTCTTCGTAAGCACTGATCCAGGTCTGCGCCTTCATCTGCGTTTTACGCACGAAGGGTCCGGCATGCATCGAAGTGTGAATCTCGTCGCCCGTACGATCGAGGAATCCGGTGTTGATGAACACAACGCGCGACTTCACCGCGCGAATGCACTCCTTGAGATTGAGCGTGGTGCGCCGCTCCTCGTCCATCACGCCGATCTTGACGGTGTTGCGCGGTAAACCGAGTACGTCTTCGACCCGACCGAAGATCTCGTTGGTGAACGCCACCTCCTCGGGGCCGTGCATTTTCGGTTTGACGACGTAGACCGAGCCGCTGCGCGAGTTGCGCTTCCCTTCGGTCTTTTGGAGATCGTGCTTGGCACACAGTACCGTGATCATCGCGTCGAGCAACCCCTCCGGTGCTTCGTTGCCATCACGATCGAGCACCGCCGGATTGGTCATCAGGTGGCCGACGTTGCGCACCAACATCAGCGCGCGGCCCGCCTTGACCATCGACCCGCCACCGGGAGTCGAGAACTCACGGTCCTCGACCAGAGAACGAGTGAAGGTGACGCCTGCCTTGGTCACCTCCTCGGTAAGCTCGCTGTTCATCAACCCGAGCCAGTTGCGGTAGGTGACCACCTTGTCGGGAGCATCGACCGCGGCAACAGAATCCTCGCAGTCCATGATCGCGGTGACCGCAGCCTCGAGCAGAATGTCGGCAACACCGGCACCATCGTCCTTGCCGACGTTGTGCTCGCGGTCGACCAGGATGATCACGCCCAGGCCGTTGTTCTCCAGCAAGAGCGACGACGGAGTCGCAGCGTCACCGGTGTAGCCGGCGAAGGCCGATGGATTACGCAACCCAACCGTCGAGCCGTCCTCGAGAGTCACCGCCAGAGCGCCGCCCGTCACGGCATAGAGAGTCGCACCGGCATGAGAACCGCTCGCGAGCGGAAAGATCTCGTCGAGAAAGCCGCGTCCCCACGCAATGACGCGATCACCGCGCGCGGTGTCGTAGGGCCCCGGAGGAGCAGAATCTCCCATCGCATCGGTGCCGTAGAGCGCATCGTAGAGCGAACCCCAACGCGCGTTGGCAGCGTTGAGCGCGTAGCGCGCATTCATCACAGGTACCACCAACTGGGGGCCTGGAATCAAAGCCAGCTCGGGATCGGCATTCTCGGTATCGATCGCAAAGTCGGGACCTTCAGGCACGAGGTAGCCGATCTCCTCGAGAAAGGCGCGGTACGCCGCGGCATCGTGAGACTGACCGGCCCGTTCTTTGTGCCACTGGTCGATCGCTTCTTGCATGTGCTCACGGACAGCCAACAGTTCACGATTGCGCGGACCGAGTTCGTGAATCAATGCCGAAAGCCCGGTGAAGAAGTCGGTCGGATCGACGCCGGATCCGGGCAACGCCTCGTTGGTCAGGAAATCATGCAGTTCGGGAGCGATCTGAAGGCCGTCGATGGTCACACGGGTCATGGAAGGAGAGATTCCTATGAGGTCAGCTACAGGTCAATAGGCGTTCAGCCTACGGCGTGAAGACACCGGCTGAGCAGGTCTTTAGCGAGAACGATCATTGTCTCGCAAGAACCAGCTCTACGCCAGTGGCGCGGGGTAGGCCGTGAGGCCGTAGGCCGTGGGGGGGTGCTGACGCCTTGTACCGGGTGACGCCTTGTGACGCCTTGTACCGGGTAGTTCGGGCAGCGCGAAACGGCCTTGACGGTTTGTAAGGAACCCGCGATGTTCTACGTCCTATGAGACGGTGGTTCCTACCTCGGTGACGACGGCTGGTGCGCAGTCAGGGTTCGCGGCCGGTTTGCGTCTCATAGGGTATGAGAAACCCCCGGTGGCTTCCGCCCGACAACTTGTACGAAGTGACGCTCAAGACCTTCCAGAGCAGGTTCTTCTTTATCCCCTCGAAGAGGCTCAACGAACTCCTCATCGGAGTCCTCGCCTACGCCCAGGCGAAGTTCGGCCTCGGCCTGTGCTTCGTCGTGTTCATGACGAATCACGCCCATCTCTTGATCCGTGCTGAGTCGGCCGAGCAGATCCGTGACTTCCTCTGCCTGGCCGACTCCCAGATCGCCAAAGAGGTGCAACGCTTCTTTCGACCCATCCGCAAGTGGACTGGAGGCATCTTCGCTGGTCGTCCCGAGATCACGATCGTGACCCATGAACCAGAGGCCCAGATCGCCCGCTTGCGCTACCTCATGTCGCAGGGCTTGAAGGAGGGTCTGGTTCCTCACCCCTCGAAGTGGCCCGGCGTTCACTCTGCCAAAGCGCTTCTCTCCGGCAGCATGAAGCACACCGGGGTGTGGGTGAGGCGCAGTGAGATGTACGACGTGACCCGAACCAGACAAAGGCTCGAGAAGCGCCAGCGGGTTCGTCGGAAGAAGCGCTTCGACCCCAAGCAGTTCGAAGACCGGCTCACCCTCGAGCTTTCACCGCTGCCCTGCTGGGACGGCCTTGATCCTGCCGAGATCACACGGCGCTCCCGGGAACTGTGCAACGAGCTCCTCGTGGAACACGCCGAGGCGCGTGCCCGCGTCCCGCGCGACTACAAGAAGCGCCTGACCGACACGAGCCAATTCGCCTACCAGCCGGAGCACTCGAAGAAGAGTGAGCGCCCGAAGGTCCACGCTGCGACGTTTGAGATGTGGCAGCACTACGTGGACATGCGCGACCTGTGGATCGACCGTTACCGCCTTGCGTCGGCTCGACTGCGAAAGGGCATCAGGGGAGCCCTTGATGAGTTTCCCGAGCATGCGTTCATCCCGACAGGTCTCTACATGCCCGCTCCCGAGGGGTTGCCGCCACCGTAGCGTTCTCGCGCGTGGTCGGGTCTGGCCGGCCGCTCATCACCGTCAGATGGGGCATTTCAAGAAGAGGGTGGGGCTCTTCCGGGGTGGGGTGCGCCTTGTTGTCGCCCCATCGTGGGTCGGGCACCTTCTCAGCCCGAATCGATGCGCTGCGACGGCTGTTGCCGATCCGAATCGATGGTCTAAACCGGAGCGAATCGCGAAAGCGACTTCCAGGCTGCGCGCTCCTGCCCGAATTACCCGGTACACGGCCCCCCCTCACGGCCCCCTACGGCCCCTCCCGCGGCCCCTCCCGCGAGGGCTCGGCTATCCGAAAGATCCTCCACCACCTCGAGCACCGCCAAGGCACGGCCAGGGCACCTCCCAAGGCGACCCCGAGTCTCGACCAGCAGCCAACAGCACCGACCGCCTGAACTCTCGGAGTTTCCTGGCTCCGAACGGTCGAGGTCTGCCCTGACACTTGACCTGAACGGCTCAGTTCCCGCCCCGATCAGCTCCGACGCTGATGACCGCAGGCCCAGAACCTCGATGGCTGCCACGATCTGTCACGACAGGGTCTAGAGCGGGCGACAAAGCTCCGATCTCTTGGCGGCACGGCAGATTCGATGGCTCTTGAGCCAAAAGGATATCCCTATCCCTTGAGCGAAAAGGAATCCCTATCCCTTTCATCGCCGCTGTGGTAGCGTGCCGTCAAAACTCCTCCGAGTCCGGGCGCTCGTGCTGGTCGGAGCAGCGCTCGGTGCTCTAGCGGCGATTCCCGCGACCGGGCAGGTCATCGCCGAGGGTGAGCTACGCGTCTCGCCCGACGGCGGTGCCTCGAGCGCGAGTGTGACCAACCTCGCCTATCGGCAATTCACCGCGCGGCATTCGGTTCCGGTGGGTGTGGGGCGGACAGCTGGTCGCACGCTGGTGGTGGCGCTACGCGACGGAGGCCGTCCAGGGCAGTCGTGCCCGGCTCGGCCGCAGCAGGGTGACGTCATGCTGCAGGGTCAGGACTGCGCTGCCCTCAACTGGCCCGACTCCAGCCGACCCTCCTTTTCGGTCACGAACCGAGTTCGAGTCCAGGTCGCCGGTGGCGGTAGGACGTCTCTTCATCTCCGCATGGATCAGAGCCTCAGGACGAGAGCCGAACCACCCGCCGATTGACTGCACACCGGGCTGGGCGGGTCCGCCCTGGAATGGCAAGGAGAGCTCTCTGACGATCTGTTGGAGGGAGGTGAGCTCCTCCTCGAGCTCAACCTGTCGAAGCTAGGCAACCCGACCGTCGACATCGGGTACGAGATTCGGCTCGAAGGCGTTGCTGATCCCGTACCCTCGGTTCGTTTCGCAGCCAGTAGCGGCGAGGCGCTGGAAAGCTCGGGAAGCGCTACCATCACGGTCGAACGCTCGGGCGAGCTCGGCGAGTCGTCGGTGGTACGGGTGCGCTCGAACGGGGGCACCGCCACCGCCGGCGAGGACTATGCGCCCGTCGACCAGGATTTGACCTTTGGCCCGGGCTCGTCGAGCGCTTCTTTCGAGGTCGCGATCGTCGACGACACCGAGAGAGAAAGCGACGAGACGATCGTCCTGACGCTCTCGGACCCGACCGGGGCCGTTTTGGGTAGTCGGCGGCAGACCACACTTTCCATCCAGGACGACGATTCGGTTTCGACCCTCGGCTTCGTATCGCTCTCGACCGTCGCGAGCGAAGCAGCAGGATCCGTTGCACTCGAGGTCGAGCGCGCCGGAGCGTCGTCGGGTGCGGTCTCTTTGTCGTACGAAGTCAGCTCTCTGAGTGCGACGGCGGGCGTCGACTACGAGGTGGCCGCTACTGGCACACTGGAGTGGGATGACCAGGAGACCGGCTCGAAGGCGATACCGGTGACCCTGTTCGATGATCTCCTGGACGAGGGCAGCGAGCTGGTGCGATTCGAGCTGATCAGCGCTTCGGGTGAAGCTCGTGTCGGAGGAATCACAGTGGCGGTGCTGGTGATCGCGGACGATGAGGCGTCTGCCGCGTGCACCGCCTCCGAACGTGCCCTCTGCTTGCAGGACGGACGCTTCCGCGTCGAGGTGGACTGGCTCTCCCTCATGCAGGGCTCGAAGGGCACGGGGAGCGCGGACCCAGACAGCTCTCAGTCGGGCTTCTTCTGGTTCTTCGACCCAGAGAACATCGAGCTCATCGTCAAGATTCTCGACGGGCGCGCCTTCACCGGTGCCTACTGGCTCTTCTACGGCGGATTGTCCGATGTCGAGTATTGGGTGACGGCCGCCGATCTCGAAACCGGGATCACTCGCGTCTACCGTAACGAAGAGGGCAGCCTGCGCGGAGTTGGCGATGTCGGAGCGTTTCCGCAGGATCCTGCCGGTCGACGCCGAGTGGATCGCGAGTCGAGCTCGATCGAAGGAAGCCTCGATTCGTATGGTCGAGCCAGCGTCGAGCGGCGGCAAGTCCGATCCGAACACACTTGCGTCTCAGGCCCGGAGACCCTATGCCTGGTGGACGGGCGTTTCCAGGTCGAAGTCACCTGGTCGGTCTCCGCTTCAGATGAGCAAGGCACTGGAGCCGCAGTACCCCGCACCGATCAGAGCGGGCTCTTCTGGTTCTTCGCTTCTCAGAACATCGAGCTGGTGGTCAAGGTTCTCGACGGACGCGTTTTAAACGACCACTTCTGGGTCTTCTACGGCGCCCTGTCCGACGTCGGCTACACCATCACGGTCACCGACACGGAGACCGGCGAGGTCCGGGTCTATACGAACCCCGAGGGCAGCATCGAAGGTGGAGCGGATACGGCCGCCTTTTGATGATCGTGGCCGTCGCCACCCTCGATGGATTTCCAGTCGACCCGTATGACTCGAGTGTCCGCCGTTCAATGAGCGCGTGGGGCCCACTTCGAGGGGGCACAAGTTCGACGGGGTCAGCTTCCGAGAACGAAGTCCGCCAGCAGATCGAGAAACTCAGGGTAGATCACACCCGTCTTCGGGTCCGAGATTCCGTGCCCGGCACCTTCGAAGACCCGTAGCGTCAAGTCCACTTCCTCCGGCAGTTCTCCGAGCACCTCGACGCTTTTCTTGACCGGCACGTTGTCTTGCTCGTCCGCCGAACCGTAGACCACCAGGCCGCGGGTGCGCAGCTGTCTCCAGTAGGAGACCGGATCGAAGTCGCCGTTGAGCTTCCACCAGAGGGGTCGCTTCTTCTTGGCGATTCGTGCCCGGACTGCTCGCCTTCGCCTGCGCGTTCGAAGGCAAGAGTGCGGCCAGGGACAAGTTCAGGTTCGACCTGAAAGCTCGCAACCATCAGGTGGTGGGGCCCAGAGCTACTCTGTGAGGCTGCTCTCAACGATGCGATCGAAGCGGTCGCTCGTGCGTCCCAGATCGATGAAGTAGAGGCTCTCACTGGCTGACTCCGCTTCACCGCAGATCGATCACTACCTACTACCTTAAGTCTTCAACCACCTCCACCGCCTCGATCATCTCCCGCACCTTCCTCGCCACCTCACCCGCCGATGGTGGATCGAGGTTGGTCATCACGACGACCGTCCACTCGCCCTCGATCTCGAGCATGGCGTTGACGCCGGGGCCGCCTCCGGCGATGCCGATCCCGATGGTCGCGGCTCGGGGGCGACGTCGGGCAGCTCGTTGCTGAGCGCCCACTCTTTGTAGCGGCGGTCGAGGAGCTGGTCGCCGACGAGCGCGTGGCGGAAGCGGAGTAGATGACCAGGTGCAGGGGGACGAGAAGGGGAGACAAGAAGAGGCCACACATTTTTGGGCTGTTTCGTCAAGGCACGTACTTTCCCCATCGCGGCCTCGGTCTCCGGCCATTCGTCTTGGCCTTCTTTCGCTCGTAGCAGCGGCGGGCGGGAGACGGATGTCGCCGGAAGGAGCTGGATCGGAAGGGCTATGACGCCTGGCGACCTGGGCACCTTCGAGGTGGCCACGTGCTGATGGGGGCGGCTGGTTTCGACTCGCTGCTGGTGGAGCCATCGCAAGAGGATGGGCCTCGTTTGCGTCCTCTTCAGGGTAGAGGAGGTTCTCTACCCTGGCATCGCCATGCCCTGGCGTCTATCGGCCGCGCAGACCGAAGGCGTCCCCGCTCTACGCGCTGATCGAGAAGGTCTACGACGCGGTCAAGGCCTCGTGGGAGGTGCGTTTCGAGAGGTCGTATGGCCGCTGGCGCGGGTGTCTCGATGATCCTGTGTACGCCTTTCTCGACTGCGGCATCCTCGAGCGGGGCTTCGCGAGAGTGGTCTGCGACGCCTGCAAGAACGAGTACCTGGTCGCCTTCTCCTGTTCCCGCCGCGGCATCTGCCCTTGCTGCGACGCCAAACGCGGTGCCATCCTGGGAGTCTTCCTGCGCGAGGAGGTGGTGGAGGACGTCGGCCACTGCCTTTGGACGTTCACGTTGCCGAAGCTCCTGCGCCCCTACTTCCGGCATCGGCGCTCTTTGCTCGGCGAGTTGCAGCGCGCCGCCTACGAGACGGTGGCGGAGCTGATCGCAGGAGCGGCGCCAGGGACCCGGCCGGGCATGGTGGCCGCCGTCCACACCGCCGCCTCGGATCTGCGCTGGTGTTCGCCGTCGTCTGGCTTATCGCAGTCATCGTCCAAGCGCTGAAGGAACGTTCCGACGGGACGAGCTAACGACTCGCGCTGAGACGTGATCGGGAGATCGTCGCAAACCTCGGCTGGTGGCCTTCCCTACTCGGAGCGCAAGAGCGCCAGAGGATCGAGCCGAGCCGCTCTCCTGGCAGGAAGCCAGCACGCAAGGGCGGCAGCTGCAAGGAGCACGATCGCCGCCACGAAGTAGGCCAACGGGTCTCTCGCGCTCACACCGACGAGCTGACTTTCGAGAATTCGCAGCGCGGCCGCAGCGGCAACCAGCCCCAAACCGACTCCGATCGTCGCCATGAGCAGCCCACGACCGAAGACCCACGACAGAATCGAAGTGCGATTGGCTCCGATCGCTAGTCTCACCCCGATCTCGTGCTGCCGCTGGATGACCAGCTGGGCCATCACCCCGTAGACGCCAACGACTGCCAGCACGAGCGCCAGAGCGGCGAACGCAGCGAGCATGCTCATCATGAAGCGGCGGACATCGAGAGTGCGTGACACCCGAGCGCTCATGAGCTCGGGCCGCTCGACGGCCAGCTGCGGATCGAGCTTCTTGACCTCTGCCTCGACTGCTGGAAGCAGCAGCATCGGGTCGCCAGCGCTTCGAAGGGCTACTGTCATGCTGTCGAAGGGGAGCTGCAGATGCGGCACGTAGATGCTCGGAACGGCTCCGCTTGCCGGGCCGAGCTGACGGGTGTTCTCGACCACTCCGACGACGGTGCGCAGAATTCGTCCATCATCCGGATTGCCGTAACCGACGAACATCTGTTTGCCAACGGCGCTACGAACACCGGCCGACGGGTCGCCGTCGCCAAAGTGCCGCTCCGCGAGAGCTCGATTGATCACGATCACGGGCTGGCTGCCCGCGCGGTCGGATTTCAAGAACGGCCGACCCGCCAGAACATCGACGCGGAGAGCCTCGAAGTAGCTGTCGTTGATGAACCGGAATGCTGCGGAGGGTTGGCGCTGCCCCTCAGGCAGACCATCGGGCGGCTCGTATGAGAACCACCAGCCCGAATCCGGCGGCACCCATGGATTAAGGCCGACGCTCATGACCCCGGGTATCGCGCTCAAGTTCTCGTCCAGCTGTTCGAAAAAGACAGCCGCCTCTTCTCTCTCCGGATAGGCGCTGTCGGGCAGGCCGATGCCGAAGGTGAGCGTGTTCCTCGGATCGAAGCCGAGGTCGACGCCGCCGAGATGGAGAAAGGTGCGCAGAAGGAGCCCGACCGCGATCACCAGCACGACCGAGAGCGCAGTTTCGACGACGACGAGCGCGCGACGCCCCCAAAGGCGACGGCCGCGCGGTGTGCCCTTCTTGGATTGCAGCAGTCGGCTCGGGTCCGTTCGAACACGCCATGCGGGCCAAAGACCGGCGACAAGGCCCGAGAGAAGCGTCACGGCGGCTGTGACTGCAAGCACGCGGCTATCGATGCTGACGGTCTCGAGCCTTGGGACGTAAACCGGGAGCATCGAACGCACCAAGTCGAGCCCTAGGAAGGCCAACGCGACTCCGGCGGCACCGCCGAGGAGCGCCAGCAAGATGTTCTCTACGATCAGCTGGCGCACGATACGGGCACGACCGGCGCCGATGGCGGCTCTTACACCAAGCTCGTGGCGTCGAGCCGCGGCTCTCGCCACGCTGAGACCGACGACGTTGATCACGCCAATCAAGAGGACGAGCGACACGCCTCCAAACAAGATTCCTAGCGGAGAGCGGGCGCTGTCGACGAAATCGTCCCGCAGCGGCACCATTGAGACTCCGCGGTTCTCCCAGCGATCGGGATGACGCTCGGTGAGGAGTCCGGCAACTCGCTCGAGATCGGCTCTCGCCCCATCGGCGCTCACACCATCGGCCAGCCTGCCGACTCCGATCAGCCACTGAGCGCCGCGCGCCCGGTCCGCCAGGTCACGCGGCTCAAAGACGAGTGGCCCCCACAGATCGGTACCGCCCGGGTACTCGAAGCTCGGCGGCATCACGCCAACGACGGTGTAGCTCTCGCGCTCGACCTCGATCGTGGTGCCGATCGCGTCTTCTCGGCCTCCGAGGTGCCGCAGCCAAAAGGAGTGACTCGCGACCACGATCCGTGGGTCCTGTTCGACCACCTCGCGATCAAACACCTGTCCGAGGGCAGGAGTGGCCCCCAAGGCACGAAAGAAGTCCGGTGTGGCGACGGCAACGGTGAGGCGTTCGGGCCTCTCACTGCCGAGGGTCACGGTGCGCCAGGAGTAGGCGGCCATCGAATCGAACGAGCGGTTGAGTTGTTGCCAATCTTTGAAGTTGGGTGCTGAGACCCACTCTTGCTGGTGATCCTCGAGGTCGTACTGCCAGAGAACGAAGGCGCGCTCTGGATCCTCGAGGGCGAGCGGGCGCAGCACGACGCCGTCGAGCAGGCTATAGACGAGGGTCGTTGCACCGATGGTGAGAGCGAGGGTAAGGAGCACGAGTGCCGTGTGGAGTGGCGCCCGTCGAATCGTTCGCCACGAAAAGCGCAGATCATTGCTGAGGTCGAACCACCAAGCGCGTCGGCTCGCGGCGTGACGCCGACGTTGACCGATGCGGCGGCAGGCCTTGAGGTGGGCGGCGCGCGACCCGAAGCGTCGCTCGGCTTCGTCCTGCGCCTCTCGTTCGCTCATGCCCTCGGCGAGCAGCTCATCGACCACCATCTGGAAATGGAAGTCGAACTCCTCTTCGACCTCGCGCCGAACTTGCTGATCGCTACGGAGAATCGGGTCATTGTCGAGGCTCATCCGGCCGCCTCGAGCACTCGGCTGACCATGGCGACGTAGCGCTGCCAGCTGGCGGTATCGGTCTGAAGCTGTCGACGCCCCTCAGAGGTGAGCTTGTAGAAGCGGGCTCGTCGGTTGTTTTCCGAGAGTCCCCACTCCGAAGCGATCAGGCCGCGTGCTTCGAGCCTATGTAGGCCCGGATAGAGCGCCCCCTCTTCGATCTTGAGGTCTTCACCGGACGACTCCTTGAGCCAGGAGAGTACGCCGTATCCGTGGCGCTGTCCGGCACGCAGCGAGCGCAGTATGAGGAGATCAAGAGTTCCCTGAACCAGTCTCGAACCTTTTCCCATAGACGACTCTCCTTCCGAAGCCGGCCATTCCAACAGCTCTCCCTGAGAAACTTCCCTAAAGCTTTTAGGGGGACCCTACGCGAGATTCCCCTAAAAGGTCAAGGGGAAGACGTTCGGCGAGGACACCTCCTGTAGGCTGACGCTCGTAGCTCCTCGATCAGAGAGTCAAACAGGCCGAAGCTGTGAACAGCCCTCGGGAGGGAAAGACCGTCAGTAAGAAACTCAACTCTGTCCAGGCACGACTGAGCGTCTTGACTGCAGTCGCGATGCTGGTTGGCGGGCTGTCGTTTCTCGCGCCGTCCGCGAGCTTCGCACACAAAGTCGAGCTGCAGCTGCGCGAGGGCACCAATATCGCCGTCGATGCGTCACCCGATGGCCAAACCCTAGTCATCGACCTGCAGGGCACGCTCTGGACGCTGCCAATTGAGGGTGGCCAGGCCAAGGCGATCACCGACCACTACGGCGACGCTCGACAACCGAACTGGTCTCCCGATGGCTCACGGATCGCGTTCCAGAGCTATCGCTCCGGCAACTGGCACATTTGGTCGGTCCGCCCCGATGGCTCGGATCTAGAGCAACTGACCTTCGGCAAGGCCGATGACCGCGAGCCCACTTGGACCCCTGATGGAAAGTCGATCCGCTTCGCCTCGGATCGCGCCGGGCAACTACGACATCTGGCAGCTGGCCGTCGGCAAGAGTGGCGGCGAGAGCGAGCCAGTTCGGATCACCAGCGATCCCTCCAACGACTACGCCCCGGCCGTCGGACCGGACGGCCAGCACCTGGCCTTCGTCTCCGAACGCCAACCGCAAGGCATCTGGAGCAAGAACCTGCGCAGCGATGATGCTCCCGAGCTACTCGAGGAGCTGCTCGGCACAACCAACGGACTCAGCTTCTCTCCCGACAGCTGGCGTCTGCTCTTCCAAAACTACGATCGCGGCAGCACCTCGACCTACCTCGGCCTCGTCGAGCTCTACGACAAGGTCGAACCGCGCAAGCTCTCAGAGTCGGGCGAGGATGTGTTCCCTTCCGAGCCACTTGGATCTCTCCAACCACCTAGATCTATACCTCCGACGGCAAGCTAGGCCGTCGCACGCTCTCGATTCCTACGGTTGAGCAACCGGTGCCCAAGGAGCTCGAGCCGGTCCGCGACATTCCGTTCGTCGCCGAGGTCTCCTTCGAGCGCCCCGAATACACACGGAAGAAGCGCAACTACGACTCCGACCGAAAGTCACGGACTACACAGCCATCGGACCCGAAGGCACCGCACAGAGCGAAGCTGCCGCGAAGCTCAGCCCGATCGAAGCTTCGGTGCACGCCGGCCTCTACGGCCACACCGACTTCATGGCGGCCGACGACTCCAAAGGTGACGGCACTCCTGGCCAGCCCGGCACCAACCTGGTCAGCAACACCCTGGTCGACTGGATCCTCGCGCGAGCCACCGGACAGGCTCGGGTGCCGACGGCACAAGAGCAGGGGGTCGTCGACTGGTCCTGATCGAAGTCACCGGGGTACGGACCCCGCTTTACCTAGACAGCCGAGGCAACCTTGAACTAGCCTCGTCGTATACCAAGACTGTCTAGGTTCTATCTGGATCGCGCTACCACCATGAGTCCTCGCCGCACGTCGACCCGCTCCCCACTCTGGCGCCGCAAGGTCGAGGACGAGGTGAGCGACGAGCTCGAGTTCCACTTCGAGATGCGCGTCCGCGAGTATCTCGCGCAGGGTCTCGGCGAGACGGTCGCGAGAGCGAGAGCCCACGACAAGATGGGTGATCTCGCCGACCTCGAAGATCGCTGCCGCAGGCTCGCCCGGCGGCGTGACCGTCACCTCGACTTTCGAGATCTCGTGCGCGACCTTCTCCAGGACATCCGAGCGGCGATGCGCCAAATCCGTCGGGAGCCTGGCTTCGCACTCTCCGGCGCTGTGGTACTTGCTCTCGGCATCGGAGCGGTGACCACCGTCTTCGGCATCGTGCAACCGGTCCTTCTGGATACCCTGCCCCTCGAGCGCGCAGAGCGCCTACTGAGCTTGGGAGTCGAAGCCTTCGGCGGCGACGGCTCCCATCCCGGTGCTCCCAGTGCCGAGCGCCAGGAGACGGTCGCGCCCGTCGAAGTCGCCGGTTGGCAACAACACGGCGATACACTCGAACGGCTCGGCGCTTGGGTCCCCGGAGGCTTCACAGTGGAAGTCGACCGGCTCCCGACCCGGGTCGATGGAGTCTGGATAGGAGAAGGCCTGCTCGAGCTTCTCCGCCTCTCGCCGACCCTCGGGCGGGGCTTCGGTGCGCGAGAGCACCGGAGCTCGGTGAACGTCGTCTTGATCTCCGAGCGTCTCTGGCGCGACGCCTACGCGGCTCAGCCCTCGGTCCTGGGGAGCACCCTGCGCCTCGAAGGAGAGCCTTACGAAATCGTGGGGGTACTTCCCGGCGCGGTCCAGCATCTGTGGCCGACCCTGGATGTCGCCATCCCACTCGTGCTCACCGAAGAGATTCTTCAGCAGCGAGCTTCGTACCTGCACTGCATTGCTCGGCTTCGAGATGGCGTCGACCTCGAAACGGCGCGAGCGGCACTCAGCCTCGCCCAGGAACGCACCAATCGGGCTCGCCCAGAGGACGAGCGACGTGCGATCTCTATCCTGCCGCTCGAGCGCAGCCTCGTCACCTCGACGCGGCCGAGACTCTGGTTGCTCTTCGGCTCTGTGATCACGGTGCTGCTGGTCGCCTGCACCAACGTGGCCAACCTGCTCCTGGCCCGTGCCCTCGGCCGAGACCGCGAGCTCGGAGTGCGAGCCGCCCTCGGCGCCGGCCGAGGACGGATCCTGCGGCAGCTGCTCACCGAGGGCCTCGTGCTCACGACCATCGCGGCCACCGCCGGCGTAGCGGCGGCAAACTTCGTGCTTCGTACCGTCGCCGACGGCGCAGCCTCCTGGTCTTCGGTTCCTGGCATTGAACGCGCCACCCTCTCACCGACTGTGCTCGTCTTCGCGGCGGCAGTGATCGTAGTCTCCACACTCCTCTCGGGCCTCGTACCAGCGCTACGCGCCGCGAAGCACGCCACGACCCGCCTCCGCACACGAGCGAGCTCTGCCACACAGGGACGACTGCACGAAGCTCTCGTTGCCATTCAGGTGGCCGCTGCGCTGATGCTGTTGTCGGCCTCTGGTCTGCTCGTTCGCAGCGCCATCAGCGAAGGTCGCACCGAGCTCGGCTTTCGCCCCGAGGGTCTGCTCACCGCTCAGCTTTCGCTACCGGTGGCGGACTATCCCGAAAAGGACGACGTCGTGCGCGCGGCTCTCGACATGCAGGAGCGAGCCCTGCGAATTCCGGGCGTCTTGCACGCTGCCGTGGGCAGCAGGGTTGCCCTGGCCGGGCCACAGCTCGGGGTCGTCTACCTTCGACCCGACCAGCCCGAGCGAACACTGAATGCCGAGCTCCGTTTGATCTCACCCGACTACTTCTCGACCTTGGCAACGCCGATCCTCGAAGGACGTGAGTTCCGCAGGGTCGATCACCAGGGAGCCCCACCGGTGGTCGTGGTCAATTGGAGCTTCGCTAAGGCACTGTGGCCGGAGGGTGGAGCCATCGGGAGGCACCTGACCACCGCCCATGGCGCTCTCGTGGGGGGCCAGGGCGAGCCGCTCGTCCTCGAAGTCGTCGGCATCGTCGCCGATGCTCGCGACGACGGCCTCCGCCAGGAGCCGAGAGCCACGGCCTATATCTCGCTGGCGCAAACTCCGGCCGGACCCCTGCAGTGGACCGGCAACACCATGATGTGGCTGCTACGGACTCAGCAGGAGCCGACGGAGCTGGTCGAGCCGCTCCGTCGCACTCTGGCGCAGGCGGCTCCTGGAGTCCCCGCCTTCAACGTCGCCACGATGGAGAGACGCGTGCGCGGCGCGCTCGCGCTGGGTCGCGTCAACGCTCTGCTCTTCTCCGGACTCGGCCTGACAGCCCTGTTCGTCGCCCTCGGTGGTATCTACGGTCTCACGGCATTCGTGGTGTCGCGGCGAGAATTCGAGATCGGCGTGCGGCTCGCATTGGGCGCCACGAAGAAACGCATCTTGCGCGACATCGTCGGCCGCGCCCTGCTGCCGGTGCTGGCCGGAGTCGCGATCGGGTGTCTGGCTGCCATGCCTCTCGGGCGGCTCCTCGAATCTCAACTGGTCGGCGCAGGCGTCGATGCGTTCACCGTCGCGGGCGTGATCGCCCTGGTCGTCCTGACCGCATTCGGCGCAAGTCTGGCGCCGGCACGGCGTACGGCCAAGATCGACCCGGCTCGTATCCTGGGTGCCGACTGACACTCGAGCCGTCACGGTAGTACTTCAGTACTTCGTTGGAGGAGTACTGCGTAGAGGTCGAGCCACGGACTACGAGCTCAACTGCGCCTCGAGCGTCGCTCGAAAAGTCGTCGCGGCGTCCGCCTCGAGCACGTCACCGTGGGCCATCACGACCCGCTCGATCGGGAGCTCGAAGAGGCGACGACACGAGGCACTGAAGGCGGCCTTGTCTTTGATCATCGACTTGAAGAGACGGCTGACGGCGAATCGGCCGTAGGTCCCGAAGACCCGGAAGAACAGACGAGTCGCCAGGTTGTGGCCGTGCGGCTTGTGGAAGACCAGGTCGGTCGCGATCAAGGTGCCACTGGCCCGGTGGAAGAGCACGTGCTCGCGGAACTTGGGCATGCCCTCGATGGCGAAGACCTCGATGCCCGGCCACAGCTCCCCCGGCTCGAGCTCGCGATCGGGCTCGAAGCCCGTCTTCTCTTTCAGTCCAGCAGGACCCCACACCTGGGCTTCGGTCCAGCGCTCCTTCGCTTTGCCTAGGAAGAAGTGGTGAAAGAGGTTCGGTGCCACCAGGTGGCGCACCGCACCCAGGGCATCGATCGAAGCCGCGGTGGCGTCGTCGAGGTCCGTCGGCGACACCAGGAGCAGGCCGCCGTCGTCCGGCAACCGGATGCCCGTCATCCGGGTATCCACGCGGAAACCTGGCCCGGGCGACACGTCGCCTGTGACACTGAAGAGATCGGTGCCGATCGGGATGAGCTCCGTCATTACAGCTCCTTTCAGACGCGGCTCGAGGCCAACTGGCGGAGTTTCTCGGTTTCGAAGTGAGCGAAGCCTACTGCGACCTCGGTTCATCTGTCGTTGTAGAAGACTCGCCACTACTGTGCTCGAGCGATTCATCAAGGAAGGGCTGGAAGAACCATGATTCACCGTCACCTGGAGCTCCAGCCCGGAATCTCGATTCAGGAGATGCCCCTGGCGGCAATACAAGATCTCCTCGAACGAGGAGACCTGGACAGCTGGCGCATCCTCCTCGAACACATCTACGAGAACCCCAACAGTGAGCTCGTGCAAAGGGTCGCCCGACTGGTTGATGTCTATCCGATGTACGGAACGTCTCCCCTGATCCGCGCTTTGATCGGGCTCTGTCGATTCCGAGGCGGCCGCCAGGTCGATCGAAAGCGGGGTTCGCTCGCAGAGTTGAGGCGGTCGCTCGGAAAGACACAGGTCCAGGTTGCCGAAGCGATGGGCGTGTCGCAGTCGGACTACTCGAAACTTGAACGACGAAGGGACGTGAGGATCTCGACATTGCAGGCGGCTGCCTCCGCGATGAACGGGCGGCTCAAACTCCTCGTCGAGATGCCAGAGGGTAAATTCGAGGTCGTCCTGAACTCCGACAAGAAGGGCGGCACGAGGTAGAGGCCTTCTTGACAAGGTGCAGGGGGACGAGAAGGGGAGACAAGAAGGGGCCACACATTTGAGGCTGTTTCGTCAAGGCACGTACTTTCCCCATCGCGGCCTCGGTCTCCGGCCGTTCGTCTTGGCCTTCTTTCGCTCGTAGTAGCGGCGGGCGGGAGACGGATGTCGCCGGAAGGAGCTGGATCGGAAGGGCTATGACGCCTGGCGACCTGGGCACCTTCGAGGTGGCCACGTGCCGATGGGGGCGGCTGGTTTCGACTCGCTGCTGGTGGAGCCATCGCAAGGTGATGGGCCTCGTTTGCGTCCTCTTCAGGGTAGAGGAGGTTCTCTACCCTGGCATCGCCATGCCCTGGCGTCTATCGGCCGCGCAGACCGAAGGCGTCCCCGCTCTACGCGCTGATCGAGAAGGTCTACGACGCGGTCAAGGCCTCGTGGGAGGTGCGTTTCGAGAGGTCGTATGGCCGCTGGCGCGGGTGTCTCGATGATCCTGTGTACGCCTTTCTCGACTGCGGCATCCTCGAGCGGGGCTTCGCGAGAGTGGTCTGCGACGCCTGCAAGAACGAGTACCTGGTCGCCTTCTCCTGTTCCCGCCGCGGCATCTGCCCTTGCTGCGACGCCAAACGCGGTGCCATCCTGGGAGTCTTCCTGCGCGAGGAGGTGGTGGAGGACGTCGGCCACTGCCTTTGGACGTTCACGTTGCCGAAGCTCCTGCGCCCCTACTTCCTGCATCGGCGCTCTTTGCTCGGCGAGTTGCAGCGCGCCGCCTACGAGACGGTGGCGGAGCTGATCGCAGGAGCGGCGCCAGGGACCAGGCCGGGCATGGTGGCAGCCGTCCACACCGCCGCCTCGGATCTGCGCTGGCATCCGCATGTCCACGCCATCACCACCCGCGGCGGTTTCGACCGGGACGGCGCATGGCATCCGGTGCCCTACGTCGACGAGCATTCAGCCGAGCGTGCTGTTTCGCCAGAAAGTGATCGGCCTGCTCCACGACGAGGGGCTGCTCTCCCAGGACAGGCTCGAGGTGCTCGACGCCTGGAAGTCAGCCGCTGAACATAGCAACGGAATCGCACCGGCTCTAGCGGAGACGTGTTGAGTTGAGCGACATCACGCCAGCCGACCGCGTGGCTGGCAAGCAGGCCCCAACGAAAGCGCCTCGACAACACCGCTTGGCAGTGAGTCAGGTCAACACCGAAACCGTTCTGGCCGGCACGACTCCTGCTCTCGACCATGCTCTGGATCGCAGTGCTGAAGGTTCCAAGTGGCCCGTCTTCCTAGAGAAACGCACAGCGAGAATGGCACGCACCTCGGACCGCCTGCGACCGTCGACGAACCTCGGGTAGCGATCCCGTTGGGAGTATCGGAGAAGCTCTCCACGACAGCGTTCTCCTGGCGATCGGCGTCTCGGCTCGAGCTTCCACCACTTGCGTTCCATGGTCCTCGAGCTGCCCCCGGTGGGCATTGCCCAAGTATTCCGAACCCGAGCTACCAGGAGTCGATAAGCGGCCGCTTCTTGCCCGTTCTCCGAATGGGGCGAGGCGTAGCAGCGAGTGCGCGCAAGAGCCACTGGCGACTCTCTGCGGGATCGATCACGGCATCGATTTCGAGGAAGCTCGCCGCGTTCACAGCTTCGCCGCGTTCGTACATCTCCGCTACAAGTGACTCGAACCGCTCGCGTCTCGAGTCGGCGTCCGCGATCGACTCGAGCTCGCGCCGGAAGGTGAGCCGTACCGCCCCTTCGAGACCCATCGAGCCGAACTCGCCACTCGGCCACGCTGCCGTCAGCAAGGGACGAGAGAAGCCGCCAACCGCCATGGCCATAGCGCCCAGGCCATAGCTCTTGCGCAAGACCAGAGTCATCACGGGAACCGTCATGCTCGCTGCTGCCAGGAAAATCCGCGAGACGTGTCGAAGGGTGGCTCGTCTCTCGGACTCGGGTCCGACCATGAAGCCTGGTGTATCGCAGAGCGAGACCACGGGAAGATCGTGCGCATCACAGAGCTGTAGGAAGCGCGCGATCTTGTCGGCGGCCGCCCCATCGATGGCACCACCCAGGTGCTGTGGATTGTTGGCGAACAGACCAAGTGCTCGACCCTCGATTCGTACTAGGGCGGTCACCACGTTGGGAGCGAACTTCGCGCGCAGTTCGAGTACCGACCCATGGTCAGCCAGGGCCTCGATCGGTTGGTGCACGTCATAGGCACGAAGACGGTTCAGAGGGATGGCGTGACGCAGCAGTCTCTTATCGGGCGACTCCCAGGTTTCGACGTCGCCCTGGAAGTACGTCAGGTAGCGTTTGGTGGCGAGCACTGCCTCGGCCTCATCTTCGACCAGGAGATCGACGGCACCGCTGGCGGCCAGGTCACTCGCCGGCCCGATTTCCTCCGCGGTGAATCTCCCCAGGCCCGAAGCTTCGATCATCGCTGGCCCGGCCAAGCCGAGGCTGGCCTTGCGAGTCGCAACGACGACATCACAAAGACCACACAAAGCGGCATTCCCTGCAAAGCAGTAACTGCCAACAATCGCGACGGTAGGGACCAGCCCCGAGAGCTCTGCCATCGCTGCGAAGGTGTGTAGATCGAGCGCTGCCACCGCCGGATAGTCGGTGTCGTGAGGCCGGCCGCCTCCTCCTTCTCCGAAAAGAACCAATGGCAGCTGCCATCTGTGGGCCAGGGCGAGAAGGCGATCGGTCTTCTTGTGGTTCATGAAGCCCTGAGTGCCCGCCATCACGGTCGCGTCGTAGGCCATGACGGCACAACGGGAATCTTCTTTGCCGAAAAGCTCTGCATTGATCGTTCCGGTGCCGGTGATCAAACCGTCAGCCGGGCTTATCTGGATCAGCTTCTCAACGGAGTGGCGACGCCGCTGGGCGGCTAGCGCCAGGGCCCCGTACTCGTTGAAGCTACCGTCGTCGAGAAGGTCGGTCACGTTTTCGCGAGCGGTTCGCAGCCCGGCTTGGTGGCGGCGCCTCACAGCATCTTCGCGGTTCTGGTCGAGTAGATGTGCATGGCGCGAGCGCACCTCGGCGAGATCAGGACGTATGGAATCGAGATCGATGTCCGTCCTCGCAGCGCTGCTCGCATGGTTCGACTCGTCGATCTCGACAACCGCGAGCAGCTCTCCCTCGTCGATCAACTCACCAATGGCTCTGACTGGGACCTCGCGCACGATTCCTGCGCACGGAGAGACGACCTCGAACTCCATCTTGAGCGCTTCGAGACGTGCGACCGACTGCCCGACGTGGACGGAATCGCCGACATCAACGAGCAGAGCGGAGAGTGCGCCAGCCGACGAAGAAAAGATTCCAGCGTGGCCAGCTGGTATCTCAATGGTCTCACGGACACTCAGTGCGCTGTTGACATCTCCAAAGAAGAGGTCGCCATGATCGCGCTCGGCGAGCAGGTCTTCGAGTGTCTCCTCGACGAAGCCCGTCGTCAGGTGATTGGAGACCACCTCTTCACGGGCCAACAAGTTGAGAAGCAGGCCACGGTTGCTCACGACTCCGTCGAGGCGAAGTTCACGAAGGGCAAGACGGAGTCTCTCGAGCGCGGTTTCGTAGGCATGCCCAACGGCGATCAGCTTACAGGCCATCGGATCGTAGTTCGGGTTGACTCGGTAGCCGGCGTAGAGGCAGTCGTCCACCCGCACCCCAGGTCCGCTGGGGATCTCGTACTCGGCAACCGTTCCCGATGCGGGCTTGGTGTTGCCATCTGCCGTCACAGATTCGAGGTAGACGCGAGCCTGAATTGCCGAGCCTCTTGGTGGCGGTGACTCTGCAACTCCCAACTCGCGCAGAGACCGGCCGCTGGCGATTTGAAGCTGTAGGGCAACCAGATCGAGACCGGTGATTTCTTCCGTAACCGTGTGCTCGACCTGGATGCGTGGATTCACTTCGAGGAAGTAGAAGCGCGCCGGGTCTATGGCATCAACAAGGAACTCGAAGGTGCCCAGGCCTTGATAGCCGATGTTCTTTGCCATACGCACCGAAGCCTCGAGAATCGCGCTACGTTGGGACTCCGAAAGTGTCGGGCTCGGGGCTGTCTCGATCAGTTTCTGGTTGCGGCGCTGCAGAGTGCACTCTCGCTCCCATAGATGCACCACACCCCCGTCGTGATCCGCGAGGATTTGCACCTCGATGTGGCGGGCGTCGGTCACGAGCTGCTCGACATAGAGATCGCCCAGCCCGAAGGCGATCTCTGCCTCCTTCCGGCAGACGTCGTAGGCATTGGCGAGCTCTGCTCGTGTATTCACTGCCCGCATGCCGCGGCCACCCCCGCCCGCAAGAGCCTTGATCATGACGGCCCCGCCGGGACCGAGTTGGTCGAAGAACTCCTCGATCTCACTGAGAGAACAGCTCGAGCTGATCCCCGGAACCACCGGGACATCGCTCTGGGCGGCCATCTGCCGTGCCTCTGCTTTGTCTCCGAGACGCTCGATCAGTGGCGCCTCGGGACCGATGAAGCAGAGTCCCGCTGCTTCGCAGCGTGCTGCAAAGCTTGCGTTCTCAGACAAGAACCCGTAGCCCGGGTGCACTCCATCGCAATCTTGCTCCCGCGCGATTCGGATCAGCTGCTCCTGGTCCAGGTACGCACCGACTCCCCTTCCGACCAGCGGCACTGCCCGGCCGCCGCGCTTTCTGTGCAGCGATGATTCGTCGTCCTCGGCGTAAACTGCGACAGTTTCGATCGCCAGAGAGGGTGCCGTGCGGGCGATCCGAATCGCAATCTCGCCGCGGTTGGCAATGAGAAGACGGCGCAAGTCAGCCATTCCTGTAGTCCTCGAGAGCGGGGGCCGGTGTCGTTGCATGCCTCGGATCCGAAGACCTCGTTCGTCGGTTCATCTGCTAGTCTCTTCGTGAAGGTAGGAAGGCGATGGCGTTCTCCTGTCAGCTAGCCTGATGTCGGGCAGCACTTCCGATGCAAAACATGGGCCTGAGAGAGCGCAAGAAGAGGGAGACGCGGCAGCGGTTGCTCGATGCAGCCGAATCCATGTTTTCACAACGGTACTTCGATGACGTGACGATCGAGAGCATCGTTGAGCAGGCCAACGTCAGCCAGAAAACGTTCTTCAACTACTTCTCGAGCAAGTCGCAGCTGCTGAAAGAACTGCTTCTCGATTGGATGAAGTCCACCCAGCAGTGGCCAGCGAGCGTGGAGCCCGGGCTGACGGCGTATTCGGCGATTACACCCTCGAACATCGACGAGATCCTGGACTGGGTCGTCGAGCATCGCCGGATCCTCAAGATGGCGGTCAAGCACACAGATTTCTTTGACTACATCTATGTGCTCGATCGCGACGCTGGAGATGACGAGTACCATCTCTTCTCGAGAATTCGCAGGCCGCGCCTGCTCCGGGTGGAGCGGGCTCAGGAGCGCGGCTTGCTGCGAGCCGACATTTCGGCACGCGGCGTCTGCAATCTCTACGACTCCCTGCGCATGGAAGTCGTTCGACGCTGGTTGTACCAGCCCGATGAACTAGCAACTCGCGAGGCCCTGGATGACCGCTACTACGAGGCCGTCGAGGTCCTGATCTCGGGCCTCGCACTCGAGAGGGCTGCGATTCCAGAAACCGCCGCGACCAGATGACGGCCAACCGATGGGTCACCTGACGCAGCGAGCTCCTATTTGCGAAAGCTGATGGTCATGCCGTAGGTTCGCGGTTCGCTCCAGTTGGTGTAGTTCGAAAACACTCCATCGTCGATGGTGCTGGTGCGGTACTGTTCGTCGCTGAGGTTTCGGCCCCAAATCGACAGGCTCCAAAGCCCATCCGCTCCGCGGAAGATCTCAGCCAGTGCGTTGACCAGAAAAACGCCATCCTCCTGGGCCCAGGGTTCGTTGCTGACCGACAGATAGTAGTCGTCGGTCCATGAACCCTGAAGCGCGACGGCACCGGCCCAGGGCCCGCCGATGCTGAACGAGTGGCGAGCAAACACGTTGGCGCTCAGTCCGGGAGCGTCATTGAGCTCGTTGCCAACAATAGGAACCACCTGCGCCAGAATGTTGGTGACGCCTATGATGACATTGGGATCGCTGAACCCGGACGCGGCGACGGAGGTGATCTCTGTGTCGAGGTATCCAACGCCGAGCCCAAGGTTGAAACCGTTGCCAGCGAACCAACTGAGGTCGAGCTCCGCGCCCGTGGTTTCGGCATCGCCCAGGTTCGTCAGACCTGAGAATACGGCTCCGCCACCGGCCGTCGACGACTGGGCATTCAGATTGCCCTGAAAGTCCTCGTACTCGTAGTGGAAAACGGATCCGTTGAGGCGCACTTGGCGATTCGAGAGGGTCGACTTGAATCCCAGCTCGAAGGCAAGGTTCGTTTCCGGCTCGTAGGCAACGATGGACTCTGGACTGAAGAAGAAGCCGCCGAAAAAGCCTCCCGATTTGAACGTCTGGCCGGCGCTGACGTAGAGAAGCGTGTCGTCGGATGGTTTCCAGTCGAGATTGATCTTGAACGAGGGCTCGTCCTTGTCGTACCGAGCCACAGCTCCCACGGCGAGTGGGAAGAGGTTGGTCACCGGATCGTAGCCGGCGAACGTTGCGCAGTCCTCGAGGCCGAAGCCAACCAGGGTACAGGTCCATGCACCGTCGTTGATCCAAACACCACCAGTGTAGTCCTTGGTTTCGTCGGTGTAGCGTGCATCTGCGGTCAAACGCAGGTTGTCTGTGATCCCCAAGGAGTACTGCCCATAGATTGACCAGGCTTCGGTGGTCTGGTCGTAGAGCATCGTGCCGCAGCCGGGAAAGACGGCGTAGTCGAAATAGAGATTGGCCGGGAACTCGCAGTGGCGGTCCTCGATCAGGTCATCCTCGGCATAGACCGCTCCCAGCATCCAGCTGTTGGAGCCAGCGGTACTCGACAGCAGGCGAAACTCCTGCGACCATGATTCGATCTGAGTGTCGTATTCGGTCACGTAGTTCGGATCGGCGACTCCGCCGTTGGCGCGGCCCACGGCACTGCCGAACGCTTGCCAGGCATCTGGGTTCTGACTCTCAGCGATGCCAACAGCACCTGTACCGTTGGTGTGAAAAAAGTCCATCGACGCGTACGACGAGATCGACACCAGGCTCACGCCAGGCAGCTCCCAGTTCAGGTTGAGCGCGGCGGCCGAGAACTCGTCGTTGTTTCGACGAGCCACGGACTCACCACCACGGTAACGACCATCCGGAGTCAGACCGTTCGCTGTGATACATGTCGAGTCCGGAATTCCCGTAGCCAGCACGGCGTCACAGTACGCCGGAGTCCCGTCGGGATTGAACGGGACGTTCATCGCGGGCGAACCGAAAGGCACCAGGGGTCCTTCCCAGGCGGTGTTCGGATCGAGATAGCCCGCCAACTCCGGAATGGAGACTTCAGAGCGGTCTTTGCCGTACGTCAGCCGGAGATCCACAGTGAACTCGTCCGAAGGGTATGCGGAGAAAGAGAGGCGCCCCTGGGTCTTGTCGTCCCCCCCTTGATCGCGATTCAGGAACGTGTTCCTGAAGTGGCCGTCACTCGTGGCGCGATCGACGGCCAGGCGAGCGGCCGAGCGCTCTCCGGTCTGAAGGCTCATACCGCCACGAACATTGGCTCTCCCGAAGTTTCCGAGATCACCGGCCACGTTGACCTTGAAACCGTCGAGGCCCGGGCGGCGGGAAACGAGGTTGATGGCTCCACCCGTACTGTTGCGGCCGTACAGGCCGCCCTGGGGTCCCTTCAGAATCTCGACTCGCTCGGTGTCGAAGAGCGCAAAGGCACTGTAGACTCCGTACGGCTGATACACGTCGTCTACCACCATTGCGGTGGTCGGAGTGTTGTTGGCGTTGTAGTCCTGCAAGCCGACCCCACGAATCACGAAGATGGGAATATCGCTGTCGCCGGACTCACTGAGCTCCAGGTTGGGCACGAATTCGGTGATATCTCGTGCTTCACTAACGCCAAGCGCCTCGAGCTCCTCGCCCTCCAGGGCGGTAATCGAAATCCCGATGTCCTGCAGACTCTGTTCCCGCTTCTGTGCGGTAACGACGATCTCTTCTGCGAGTTGTGGGCCGACATCAGGGGTTTGTGCCTGGGTTTCGCTCGGGGCCTCTTGCTCGCTTTGAGCCCAGAGCGCTGAGGTGGTGAGGAGCAAAAGGGAGACTGCCGCGGTTGGAAGGGGACGCTTCATGAGATCTCCTGGTTGGCCGGTCCTAGTGGGGCCATAGGTTTATCGTGGCTGGCTCGAATGACGAGGTTGCGACGCAGGGTACCAGAACATACACTGTCTGTAAATTTTTATCACCAGTACTTTTCTGAGAGACAGGTATGAACGAGACAGACTATCTGGCACGGCTGTCCGAGCTGCGTGCACAGCGGTGGCCCACAGGAGTGCCGAAGCAACCCAGCTACCCGTTCGGCGAACAACCGATGTCCGAGTACCTTCGTCGCTGGGCGAGGACTCTGCCCGAAAAGCCGGCGATCGAGTTCTACGGTCACACGATCACCTTTGCCGAGCTCGATGAGCAGAGCGAGCGCTTCGCGAACGTGCTTCATGGCCTGGGCATCGCCCCCGGTGATCGCGTTGCGGTCTTCATGCCCAACTGCCCCCAGTTCAACATCGCCTACTGGGGCATCATGAAGGCTGGCGCGGTCCACGTACCCGTCAGCCCGCTGTCGAAGGAGCTCGAGCTGCGTCACGAGCTCTCCGACGCCCGCCCCAGAGCGATGTTCTGCTTCGATCAGCTGCTGGGGCTGGCACAACCGGTCTGCGACGAGCTTGGTATCGAACACATTCTCTGCACGAGTTACAGCGAACTGCGGCCGGAGAATCCGACTCTTGAGTTGCCAGAGTTCTTCGACCTTCCCAAGATCGAAGCCAAAGATGGGGTGCTCGACTTCTATCCGACACTCGCTGCGGCCTCAGCCACGCCAACTGGTCACGTCCCCGACCTCGACGACATGGCGGCGCTCAACTACACCGGCGGAACAACCGGACTGCCGAAGGGCTGTGTGCACACGCACAGGAACATCCTCTACACCATGGCGAGCTATTGTCCGATCGTCTTCGGGGAATCGGAAGGAGAGAGCGCTCCGGTCCAGCTCTCATTTCTGCCTCAGTTCTGGATCGCCGGAGAAAACACTGGTGTCTTGATGCCCATCTTTACTGGCGCCACTGTGGTCCTCATGGCGCGATGGGATGCAGTCGGCTTCATGCAGGCAGTACAGCACTACTCTGTTTCCCAGTGCATCATGCTGGTCGACAGCATCGACGATGTGTTGAACCAGGAGACGTTGGCAGCTTACGACCTCACCTCGCTCACGTTGACGCCCTGTGTATCCTTCATCAAGAAGATCAACCAGGACTACCGCGACCGCTGGCGAGAGAGGACTGGAGCGACCCTGTTCGAAACCGCCTATGGCCTGACCGAAACCCACACCTGCGACACGTTCACTCGCGGCTTCCAGGCGGACGATCTCGATCTTTCGTTCGATCCGACCTTTGTCGGCCTCCCGGTCCCTGGCTGCGAGATCAAGATCGCGGACTTCGAATCGGGCGACCTCAAGGAGATCGGCGAGGAAGGAGAGATCCAGATTCGCACTCCTTCGTTGCTGAAGGGGTATTGGGAAAAGCCCGAGATCAACGATCGGTTGTTCGAGCGCGGCTGGTTCAAGACCGGCGACCTTGGCTTGATTACCGACGATGGTTTCTTGCGCTATCTGGGGCGGCGAAAGGAAATGCTGAAAGTCAACGGCATGAGTGTCTTCCCCACCGAGCTCGAAGCCCTCATCGGCAGGCACGAGGCGATCGCAGCATGTGGCGTTGTCGGCCGCGATGATGACCAGAAGGGGCAAGTGCCGGTGGCGTTTGCGGTGCTCAAAGAGGGAGCCGAGGAAACGGTGGACTCTCTGCGCAACTGGTGTAAGGAATCGATGTCCACCTACAAGGTGCCGGAGTTCCGCCTCATGCCCAGTCTGCCGATGACCGCGACGGGCAAGATCATCAAGTCCGAACTGGAGAGCCTGCTATGAACCGTCGGCCGTCTATAGGGCGCGAGCTGCTCTGTGTGCTCGCTGTCTCGACGACGCTGCTTGCCTGCAGTCAGGAAGCGCCACCTTCGGCCGCCACAGGGCGCGCGGAGTGTCGATCAGAATTCGGCGTCTACGAAGGCTGTGGCGGAGCGTACTTCAATGAATGGGTGACCCGCTCGGAGTACATCGAAACTCGGGATGGAACTCGCCTCGCTGCCGACATTTCGATCCCAGCCACAGGCGGGAGGGCGGTCGCCGAACGCTTCCCCGTATTGTGGACCTACACCCGCTACCACCGTCGATCCGGCGCGGAGCCGGACATCGAGGAAAGTGCCAAGCTGCAGCGCCTGGTCGAAAACGGCTACGTCGTGGTGGTAGTCAATGTGCGAGGAGGCGGCGCGTCGTTCGGGCGCTATGAGGGGCTGTTCAGCAAGGTCGAGACAGCCGATGCGTTCGATGTCATGGAGTGGCTCTCGAACCAGCCGTTCAGCAACGGCAAGCTCGGCATGTTCGGAGGCTCCTACCTCGGGATTACACAGTACATGGCCGCCAGCACGCACCATCCGGCATTGCTGGCCATCATGCCGGAGGTGGGCTACTTCGATTTCTTCGATGCTCTTCGTCGTGGTGGGATTCTGCGCGAGGACCAGGTACGTAACTGGGCCGATGGCACACGCTTTCTCGACAAGGAGAAATCGCCCGCCCCGGTCGACGCCGACATCGACGGAACGCTGGCGGCGCAGGCGGTTGCCGAACACGAGACCAATTTCGACCCTACGGTTCCCCTGGCCGAGGCCGAGTTTCGGGACTCTACCGCCAACGAGTTCGATTGGGTTTCCGATATGCCGCGTGTGGTCTATGACGAAGTCGAGGCCAGTGGAATTCCGATCTACCACGTCGGGGCCTGGCACGACGCCTACACGACCGACACGCTGTTGCTCGAAGCCAACTACCCTGGAACCGACCGCCTGTTGATGGGACCGTGGGCGCACGACCCGACCTCGGAACTCGAGAGGCAGGAGTATCAACGCGTCATCACGTCAGAGACCCTACGTTGGTACGACCACTGGCTCAAGGGCATCGCCACCGGCATCCTCGACGAACCAGAGATGCAGGTAGCCGTTATCGACACTCCGCGGCGGAGCTGGCAGTGGATGACGCTCGCAGCGCTGCCAGAAGACCGGATCCAGTTCTTCCTCGGCTCGCAGCTCGAGACGTCCACGGTGGAGCTGCCAGGCGACTTCGAGCTCCTGCTGGAACCGTCCGAAGAAGAGCGCGGGCTCTCGTATCAGGTCGATCTGCAAACGACAACCGGAACGAAGACCCGTTGGGACGCAAATTTCGGTGGTGTCGCGGACTATCCCGATATGTCAGGCAACGACGCGCTTGCCCTCGCGTTCACCTCGGCGCCGTTGGAGGAGGATCTGATCGTCCTGGGGGCTCCTGTCGCCAACATCCTGCTCTCGGTTTCGGAACGAGATACAGATGTCTACGTCCTCCTCGAGGAAGTCGACGAGGCCGGTTTCTCTCACTATGCCAGTGAAGGAATGCTGCGCGCATCCCTTCGGGAGGAAGCGCAAGCGCCGTGGGAGAACAACCTCGGGCTCCCGTGGCATCGCGCCTTTGCCGAGGATCGAGAGCCACTGATTCCCGGTAGGACGGTTGAGTTGAGGATCCCCATGCAGCCGACCGGACATCGCTTCAACGAGGGGAGCCGGATCCGCATCGTCTTGATGGGAGCCGACAAGGACAACACCGAGGAGCCGCCGTTTCCGGACGCAGAATGGACCGTCCTTGCGGGGAAGGGCGGATCCCGTGTATCCCTGCCTGTCTACTCCGACTAGGAACCCCTCGAGAACCCGCGCCTCACGCTGAACCGGGGATTTCCAAGCGGCCCGGAGCCCTGAGCCCCTTTTGCGGCGATCAGGGAGCAGTGACTCCTCGCCGTCCTCGGCTTCGCCTTCGGCCGCCGGGGCCGACTCACCGTCGGCATCGTCCGCAGTGGTCCCCGAATCGGCATCCGAGAGGACCTGAGCCTCGGTATCGGCTGCGCCATCTTGGTTCCGCCTCAGGTTTTCGTGCGCTTGATGAACTGCACGTACGGCGTGCGGATCCGACGGACTCGCCGGCGATCTTGAGCCGGCCTTATGGAGAGAGTCATGAGCACGGCGACCGAAAATGCTGAACAGATCTTCCGCGAGCACGGTGGGACGCTCAGAACGAAGGAGGCCCTGGACGCAGCTCTAATCATTCGCGGCCCGTCAACTCGAAGCGTCTGGGAAGAAGAATCTAACCACTTTTAAAGAAAAACAGGTTAGAATCGAAACCCTACGGCCCTACTAAGAACTGGATCGAGGACCAAGCAACGGGAGGCTGCGATGACGAAGGACCATCACCTTGCGCAGGCCAACATCGCGCGCATGAAGGGGCCGCTCGATTCAGCGGTCATGGAGGGGTTCCGAAGGCAGCTCGACGCCATCAACGCTGCTGCGGACCACAGTCGCGGTTTCGTCTGGCGGCTTCAAACCGAAAGCGGCGACTCGACCGACATCCGTGCCTATGACGACGAGTCGATCCTGTTCAACCTGTCGGTCTGGGAGACCGTCGAAGACCTCCACTTCTACGTCTATCGCGGGGCCCACTCGGGGCCTTTCCGAGATCGCAAGCTCTGGTTCGAGCCCACGGAGTCTCCGCTCGTCCTGTGGTGGGTCCCGGTTGGCCATAGACCGACGGTGGAAGAGGCCGTCGAGAAGCTCGACGCTCTGCGCGAGCATGGCCCAACACCCGCGGCGTTTACCTTCAAGGAGGCATTCCCTGCACCGACCGCGGCTGGAGGTGACGACCATGCCGCGCCCGCGTGACTACCCGTACGGGGCGGACATCACGTCAGAGCATCTCAGCTTTCAGGCCGGCGACCCCTGCCTCAACTTCGCCAACACCCGCGAGCTTCGCAAGGGTAGACAACCACAGGAGTTTCTGCATGGCTATGCTGATCTCCTGGTGTTCTCCAGGCGTGTCGGGCTCCACGGCGAGAGCAAGATGGTGCAGCTCGAGTTGATGGCCAAGAAACATCCGCGGCTGGCGAGAGCCTCGTTCATTCGTGCGCTCGAGCTGCGCGAGTCCATCTATCCGGCCATGACCCGCGTCGCGGAGGGAAAGGTGCCAGAGGCCGCACTGCTCGGCCGGCTCAGCAAACTCTGGCGGACTGCGGTCGCGAGCTCCGAGCTGGTTTGTCGGCAGGGTGACTATCGAATCGACTGGAAGATAGGTGCAACCGACCTGGACGCAGTCTGGTGGCCGATCGCCTCTGCCGTGATCGAGCTGCTGCGCTCAGAGCGACGAACGTTCGTCAAGGAGTGTCGGGGCGTCGACTGCGGCTGGCTGTTTATCGACTCGAGCCGAAACAAGACCCGCGCCTGGTGCAGTATGAAGGCGTGCGGCAATCGAGCCAAAGCCGCTCGGTACTACGCCCGCCATTCTCGCCAGGAGCCTTAAACCGGGTAGTTCGGGCATAGGCGAAACGCGGCCAGGTCGCCGCCCGAGAGCACCAGCAACTCGGCAAACGTGCAGCCGTCTAGTACCCCGTACCATTGAAACGGATAGTGGCTGAGCGGATGGTCGTGCTCGAGATCAAGGCGTCACGACGCAGGCGTATTGGTGATCTGTCAAGGAGTGACAACACAGAGATCGAGCGCGAGGACCGCGCAGACGCTGTGCGTTTCAATGGTACGGGGTACTAGTACACCCTCGAGAGATGTGACGAGCGCTTCTCAGGCCAGGGACTCGAACGCCAACTGCAGCGCGCGCGGCACTTCCGGGGAGAGTGACACCTGCGTCCGGGTTTCGACCCTTGCTGCCGACAGTCTCGCGCGCTGCGACTGGCCCACCCTCGCCGGTGCGTAGAGCTAGCTCGTCGTTGGTGGGTGGTGAGCAACCTCCTCCGGCCCAGGCCGTATCTGTTGTAGGCCCACAACCGATCCCGTCCCAACCGAGGGAGGACCCGAGATGCCGCCGATTCTGGACGATCTGCGCTACTCCATTCAGTCCCTGAGACGCTCACCTGGCTTCTTTGCCACGGTCGTCTTCACCCTCGCCCTCGGCGTGGGAGGCACGGTAGCCATCTACACTTTTGTAAGGGGTGTCCTGCTGCGACCGCTGCCGATCGAGCAGGCCGAACGGCTGGTGATGGTCTGCGAGTCCCATCCCGATCGACCCGACGGGTGCGGCGCGGCACCCGGCAACCTGTGGGACATGCAGAAGAGTAGGACTCTCTCTTCAGTAGGCCTCGGTCGCAGCTGGAACTTCGGCCTGAAGTCTGAGGACGGGCGCTCCGAGGGGGTGAGGGGTGGGGTCGCAACCGTCGGGCTTTTCGACACCTTCCTGGTGGAGCCTCTGCTTGGTCGTCTGTTCGAGCGCACGGACCACCTCTCCGGCGGAGATCAAGTCGTTCTACTCAGCCATTCCTTGTGGAGTCGTCGCTTCGGCGGCCAAGAAGACATCGTCGGAAGCCTGATCGATCTGGATGAGGAGCCCTACCGCGTCATCGGCGTTTTGCCAGAAGGCTTCGCCGTCCCCTTCCTGGAGGAAACTGAACTCTGGATCGCGCTGTGGGCGAGTCGAGCCGATTGGCGTGACTGGCGTGGCCTCCGTCCCTACGGCCGCCTCGCCGATGGTGTGACCCTCGAACAGGCCCAGGCCGAGCTTGGAAGTCTCGCAGAGGCACTGGCCGAGCGTTACCCCGAATCGAACAGCGAGTGGGGGTTCGAGGTCAGAGATCTCCATCAGGAGATGGTGGCGTCAGTGAAAGCCCCCCTCCTTGTCTTCCTGGGCGCGGTCGGCCTAGTACTCGTCATCGCCTGCATCAACACCGCGATTCTGCTGCTGGTACGAAGTTCCGCACTGGAACGCGAGCTTGCGATGCGACTGGCCCTCGGCGCCGGTCGGGGTCGGCTTCTGGCCCTATTGCTCAACCAGAGTCTGGTGTTGGCCCTGGCCGGCGGTGCCCTGGGTGTTGGCCTTGCATCACTCACCGTTCGACTCTTCACGCGGCTAGCCCCAGTGGGGTTTCCGCGTCTCGAGAATGTAGAACTCGACGGTGCGATCATTGCGTTTGCGATCCTCCTCTCGCTCTTCGCGACGCTTCTGGCCGGACTCGCGCCAGCCTGGAAGGCCAGCCGATGCGATCCTTCGGTCCTACTTCGAGCAGCTGGTCGAACGATCTCGAGCCGGCGCACTCGGAGCACAATGGTGATCGCTGAGGTGGCGCTCGCTACCATGTTGCTTGTCGGGGCCGGGCTCCTCGCGCGCAGCTTCCTCAATCTCGTCGAATGGCAGCCCGGCTTCGAGACTGAGCGCGTGATCACGTTCAACGTCTTCCCACCACTGGGCAAGTACTCTGAGCGTGCCCAGTTGGTGGCGATCTACCAGCGGATCAACCAGGAGCTGTCGTCACTGCCTGGAGTCGTGTCTGTTGGCGAGGTGTCGGCAGGCCCGCTCTTCGGTGGCGGCGACGGCGCGAGCGGCTTCCGTATCGAAGGCCGACCCGAACCAGCGCCCGGTACAGGTCCGCTGGTTCACTGGTACGACTGCGGTCCGAACTACTTCGCCACTCTTGGAATTCCGCTCGTGCGCGGGCGAGCGTTCGGCTCAGAGGACCGAGCGGGCGCACCGCTGGTCGCGGTCGTCAACGAAACGATGGCAAATCGACACTGGCCGGAAAGTGACCCGCTGGGAGAACGGGTTTTCGTCGAGACGCACCAGGACTGGTTCGAAATCGTCGGGGTCGTCGCCGACACCGATCCCTTCGACCCTCGCACTCCAATCCAGCCCGAGATCTACTGGCCGCTCGCACAAGTCGTTCGAGGAGCCACCTATTACGCCGTGCGGGTCTCGGACGACCCTGACGGGGTGGTTCCCTCGATCGAGCAACGCCTCCTACAGATCGAACCCGATCTCTCTGTTGGCCAGCCGACGACCTTGATCGATCGGATGGACCGACAGCTGGTCCTGCCGCGTTTCCAGATGTGGCTTCTCGGCCTGTTCGCAGCCGTCGCCCTTACCGTCGCGATGGTAGGCATCTATGGCGTGACTTCCTTCGCAGTCGTCCAGCGGACTCGAGAGCTGGGGATCCGAATGGCGCTTGGTGCGCACCCCGAGCAGTTGCGCCTCGCCCTTGTACGCGGCGCCCTCTTCACGACCGCGTTGGGTGTCCTGTTGGGGCTTACCATCGGTCTCGGTCTCAGTCGCTTTCTCAGCAGCATGCTGGTCGAAGTGTCGAGGAACGACCCGACCACCCTCGCTCTGGTGGTCGCGACCCTCTTTGCTACCACCCTGGCCGCCGCCTCCATTCCAGCTCGCCGGGCAACCCGCATTGAGCCGACGGCCTGTCTTCGCGAGGAGTAAAAAGCGCCGTCCCGGGCTTCGGGGGCGAATCAGAGGCGACGTCCAGGTTGTGGCCACAGTCAGCCAGATGAAGAGAGGGCTATGAGGACTGCGCTAGTGTCGAAAAATGCGGCCCGGCCCGGCAAAGCGACACAGTACCCCCCCCAACTCTCGCGGCGCATGCTTCTGCGCGGAGCTGCCGCCGGCGTTTCTCTCATGACCTTCGGCGGTGCTCGGAGCGCCCGACCCGACGAGCCGATCCGGCTCGTGCTGGACGCGGATCCGGCGATGGGGACCTTCGGCGGCGATCCCGAAGACTCCTTTGCCATCATGCTGGCCCTCCATTCGGGGATGGACCTCTGACCCGCTGGAGACGAACATGAGCAAACGGTTCCCGACACAAGAAGACATCGACGCCTTCCTCGAAGAGCCCCGGCTCGCCATGCTTCTCTATCGCGGCTCACGGCCCGCCCCCACCGGAGTGCCCGTCTGGTTCGACTGGAACGGCGAGGTCGTGCGCATGTTCAGCGGCCGGACCAGCCAGAAGGTACGGTACCTGAAAGACGATCTCAACGCGTCGGTACCCGTGACCAACCGCGTCGGCGAACCGGAAGGCTGGGTGGCCTTCGACGGTGAGATCGAAGTTGGCGACTTCACTCCCGAGGAGTGGAGGGAGCTGATCGACATGGTCGCTCCTCGCTACTGGGATCTCTCGATCTCGGACTACGCAGAGACCATCGACCAGTGGCGCTCGGCTCCCGAGATGTTCATCTCGATGCGTCTCGTGCCGACCGCGATTCGCTCCGGCGCCTGAGAACGAGATCCCACCCACTCCGCCAAGAAAGTTCGGTGCCGGGTACTTCGGCAGACTCGGATATCTCGTGTCGAGCTACGTGGCAACCCAGTTACTTGAGGGAAGGACTACAGGAATCACAGTCTGCCGACCTGCCCGGCACCGCCTCTTTTCCACGAGGTGCTGAGGGTGGAGGTCGGTGCCGCCACTACCATCGGGCTCGAGGTCGAACTGGACGTAGTTGTCGAATAGTTCAGGGCGAAGCGGCTCGGCGGCACCTTCTCGAGGACTGGACAGGGCCCAGCTTCTCCCTTCCCGAAGACGATCAAGATCCCTTCGTCGTTCTCCACCGTCGATTCGGCCCAGAGGTGGGCACGGCCTGCGTCGGTTGTCACGGCCTCGAATGCCCGTTCGGGGCTCGAGGCCAGGTGAAGCCGCCAGACGATAGTTTCGGTCGTGGTCTCCGTCGTGGTGTCTGGGGCGTCGGTCGAGGGCATGGCCGCAGTCTACCTTCCGCGACTCAGCGTCCTTCGTGTTCGGGTCTTGCGTCAGAAGCAACGCTGCGAAGCGATCGCTGCCCCTTCGACCAGCGAGGCCAGTTTCGCCCACGCCACCTCCTCGGCGACGTCACGGAAGCCGGCCGAGGTCTCGAAGCCGCAGTCCGTCCCGGCGATCACCCGCCTTGGATCACCCAGCTTCTCGGCGACGCGCTCGATTCGATCAGCGACGACCTCGGGGTGCTCGACGTAGTTCGAGGTCGTGTCGATGACACCGGCAACGATCACCAGGTCGGCGGGCAGCGACGACGATGCGAGCAGGCGCACCTCGTGGGCATGTCTGGGATTCGCCAGCGCCAGCATCAGCGCTCCGACCGGTGCTTTCTCCAGGCTCGGCAAAATGGTTGCCAGCTCCACGTCACAGTCGTGGGGGCCGTCGTAGTTGCCCCAGCAGACGTGCATGCGCACTCGGTCTTTCGGAACCCCCTCGAGGGAAGCGCCCAGGGTGGCAATGACCTTGTCGGCGAACGCGACGAACTCTTCGTCCGACCGTTCGCCGAAATAGGCGTGACGCTCCATCGCGAGATCGGGACAGTCGAGCTGCAGAAGGTGTCCGGCGTCGACGATCGCCTGATATTCGACTCGAAGAGCTCGTCCGAGTGCGTCGATGTAGGCGTCGAGGTCGTCGTAGAAGACATTCTCCATCGCGGCAGCGATGATGCCGGGTGAAGGGGCGGTGACGAAGGTCTCGATGAAGCCGGGCGCCAACTCGTCGAGAAGGCTCTGAAACTCTTTCAGCTCCCGGTCGAGCGGCTCGCGATTCGTGTACGTCACCTCTCCTCGAGCCTGCGGAGCTGCGGTAAGACTCACGCTATCGCCATAGCCTCCGAGCTTGAGCTCGAGCCAGGACGGATATTGCACCATGTCCTGGAAAGGCGGTCGGTTGCTCGTACCCGAGTAACCGGTCATCCGGTGTTGCACGTAGGTGAAGAAGCTCTCGCGCGCCTGTTCGCCGTTGTTGGCGATATCGATGCCGACCTCGCGTTGGCGTTCGATCACCGCGCGAGTCGAGGCGAGCGCCTCCTCGGCGAGTGCGCTCGGGTCGACCGAGTCGCCACGGCTGTGGGCTATGTGGAGACGGTCGAGCTCGCGAGAGCGCGGCAGGCTCCCGGCGTGGGTAGTGAGAAAACGCTTTTCACTGGTCTTCATTCCGAACCCCTTTTCGCCCAGAGTACTATCGCGCCGGTGACGCGTCGACAGGGAGGATCAGGATATGCCGAAGAAGGTCGAAGAGGTGATCGCAGAAGCTGCCGAGCAGTATCGGAACTGGGGACGCTGGGGGGACGACGACGAGCGCGGGACGCTCAACTTCGTCACCCCGGACCGTATCGTCGCGGCAGCGCAGCTGGTAAGAAAGGGCAAGACCTTCGCTCTCGCCATTCCTTTCGACCACAACGGGCCTCAGTCGGGAAGCCATGGCCGCATCAACCCGGTCCACGCCATGACCTTAGATGGCTGCGACGAGCTCGGTCTACCCCACGGCATCGGCTTCTCGGACGACACCGTCTTCATGCCTCTGCAGTGCGCAACGCAGTGGGACGCGCTGTCGCACGCCTTCGATCGTGGCAAGACCTACAACGGGCACGAGGCCAGCGTGGTGTCGTCGCGCGGCGCAGCCAAAAACGGCATCGAGAAGGCCTCGAGCGGTTTCGTCGGTCGCGGAGTTCTGCTCGACATCGCTCGCCTGAAAGGCGACGATGCCCTCGAGCCGGGCTATGCCATCACCGAGGAGGATCTCGAAGCCTGTATCGAACAACAGGGAGCGACCTCCCGAATCGAGTCGGGCGACTTCGTGCTGGTGAGAACCGGCCAGATGGGGCAGTGCAAGAAGGACGGCTGGGGTCGCTACGCCGGCGGCGACGCTCCGGGGTTGTCGTTCCATACTGCAGACTGGCTGTTTCGCAACGAGCTCGCGGCGATTGCCACCGACACCTGGGGCTTCGAAGTCCGGCCCAACGAATTCGAGGGCAGCTTCCAGCCACTGCACCAGGTCGTTCTACCCAACATGGGGCTGCACATCGGAGAGATCTTCGACCTCGAAGCCCTGGCCGACGACTGCAGCGACGACCGCACCTACGAGTTCCTCTTCGTGGCACCGCCGCTGCCGATCACGGGCGCGGTCGGTTCGCCGATCAACCCCTACGCCATCAAATAGGGCCTCGTTGCCGATGAGATTGCACGAAGATCCCGCATCTTCTCCCGCGGCAAGACCATGAGACCGCGCGACGTCAGCGCCGTCGTCGACGAGCCCGCGTCTTGCCACTCCTGGTAGCGAAGCTTCAGCTGGAGACTGAGCGTTCCGCCAAGTAGACGGCAATCTCGGCCTTGCCGACGCGACCGTCTGCGACTCCCAAGACGAGCTCGGTCAGCTCGTCCGCATCTGCGATGACCTCGAGGTCGTTGAGCCAGAGAAACGCCAGGCACGAAGCCAGGGCCGCGCGCTTGTTGCCGTCGAGGAATGGGTGGTTCTTGCAGACGTGAAAGAGGTAGGCCGCCGCCATCTCGCTTATCGACGAATGGAGGTACTCGCCTTCAAACGAGGCCTCCGGCATCGCCAGCGCGGAGGACAGTAGGCCGTGGTCTCGCACTCCTGCCTGTCCACCGTAGAGCTGGATCTGCTCGGCATGAATTGCTAACACTTCGTCGAGCGTCAGGAATGTGACGGGCACCTACTCGGCCAGCCTGCGAAAGGCGCCGGCGTACCGACGATGGATCGCCTCCATTCCGCGTTTGAGCTTCTCGGTTCGCTCTTCTTCGCGAATCGGCGAGATGATGATCACGTCACCATCTGTCGAGATCTCGAGCGGGGTCTCGGGGCTTATCCCAGTCGCCTCGAGGATCTTCTTCTCGATCACGACCGCATGGCTGTTGCCTGTCTTCGTGAGGTGCTTGCTCATCGTACGTACATAGTACCATATTCGTCAGTACGAAGTTCAGCTCACTCGGATCTCGGCATTGAAGCGAGCCGACTGAGCCCCATGCGCTACGCGTTCTGCGCCCGGCGAGACACCGAGCAACCGTGACCCTGAAGAGCGAAAGTGACCATCAATAAGCGTTGTAGCCGGGCGGGGCTGTTGAAACGATCGACGAGATCGCCTCTCCGCTGTGTTGCGACCGGCCACGCTCGGCATGTACTTGCCGTCGTCCCTCAGGGACGAAACAGATCACGATGGTCGCCCGGGTGGTCCGACCTTCCCTCTTCACAAGGAAGATACATTATCGACATAATGCAACCGGTCACGGCCTAGTTCATTCGTATCAGGCGGGTAAAGGAAGGGGCATGACTCCGAGAACAGCACAACCCCGTCGACGGACCCAAGAGGAGCGCCGCGAACAGACACGTCGCAAGCTGCTCGACGCAGCGGTCATCGTCCTACATGACATTGGCTATGCGCGCTTCACGTTTGCCTTGGTGGCCAAGCAGGCCAAGATGACGACCGGCGCCATCCAGCACCAGTTCGCCAACAAGAACGAGTTTCTCGAGGCAGTGGTTTTCGAACGTCTGCTTCACGTCGGGGACGGCTTTTTCGAGCCACTTCCCGACCAGTCCGGCAAGTCGGTTCGAGACCGCTGCAAGGTCATGGTGGAGCGAGCGTGGACGGTCTACGGCGCTCCGAGCTATCCGGTGGCCTGGAACATCATCCTCGGTTCCCAGCGGGATTCCGATTTGCAGGAAAGCCTGATCTCAGCGCAGCGTCAGATGCTCGAGAAGATCGGTCTACCCGAGATACGGCGAGCCTTCGCCGGGCTCGGCCTGAGTCGCGGCAAGCTGCGGGATCTCCAGATGTTCCTTCATGCCCAGCTTCGCGGCTTGGCACTACTAGGCCCGATGCGCTACCAGGAGTCGTTCTACCGGAAGCAGCTTCGGATGCTGGTGAACGTGCTCGAGACCTATGTCGAGTCGATGCTGGACTCGAGCTCCGAGTGAGTGAGGGATTCCCGGCGCTGCCGAGTTGGCTGCGGGCCTGCTCACCACTCACGGTCACCGACTACCAGACGTGCTCATCCAACGCTTCGCGGATCACCTGGACCGTCACCTCGACCGGCAGGTCCATGTGATCGCGCCCGGGCACCTCGGTGACCACCCAGCCCAGCCGCTCGAGATCGGCACGGCGCTGGCGTGTGAGCTCGGCGATCGCAACCGGCACGCCAATCGCCGGAGCGCCGGTGTCTTACGAGCCAAAAAAGGCAAGCCGAGGTCCCTTGATGGCGGTCACCGCGGCTTCTTCGTCCCAGGAGCCCACGATCGAGTTGTAGTAGTTGGCGATGATCTGCATGAAAGGCCTTTGAGGCGAGTCCTCCTCGAGCTGCGCGACAACCCCCGTCACGAGCTCGAGCAACTCTGCGTAGGGTCCTGAAAGGGGCGGCCAGCCACCAAGAGCAAGACCCGCACACCGCTCAGTGCGACTGGCGACCTGGAGGGCAGCGTTGGCGCTCCAGGAGTAGCCCACGGCGACGAAGCGATCAACTCCTGCCGCATCGGCGATCGTGAGGTAGTCGGAGGCGAACCTGTTCTCAATCGGCGAGGGGCACTTTGCCGCACTCGGTACCGAGATCCTGGCAGGCAGGGACTTCGACTCGAAGGACACTCCGATGTCGCAGCCGGTTGCCATGGTCAGCCAGGCCTTTGTCGATCGCTTTCTGAAGCAGCAAGACGCCATCGGAACGATCCTCCGTATGGCTCAAGCCGACGAGAGTGCCGCGCTAGTGATCGTTGGTGTGGTGGGCGACATCCGCCGGCCGGGCCTCGAACCGGACCCGGTACCGATGCTCTACCTGCCGTTGGCGCAGGCGCCTCGCGAAACCATTACCTTTGCCGTGCGCGGCATTGGCAGCGAAGCCGAGCTCCTTGCCGACGCGGAAGTGGCGATCAAGGCCGTATCTCGGGAGTCTCCGGTGTACAACACCGACACGCTGGCTGGCTCCCTGGCGTCGTTGACCAACGCCCAGACTCTGCTCGGTCGCCTGTTCGCCGGCTTCGGCATGACGGCCATCCTGCTCGCCTGCCTGGGAACGTTCGCGCTGCTGAATCAAAGTGTCCAAGACCGGTTGCGCGAGATCGGAATCCGGGCTGCCTTTGGCGCGCGACCGCGAGACATCACAGCGTTGATCCGGCGCGATGCGACGAAGCTGGCCGTTATCGGCTTGGCGGTTGGCTGCCTGCTCGCGGCCGCTCTGAGTCGAGGTTTGCAGTCCCAGCTCTACGAGGTCGGCACTCTCGATCCTGTGACCTACCTCGGGGTGGCGACCGTCCTTCTGCTCGCGGTACTCCTCGCGTCCATCGTGCCGTCCTGGCGCGCTGCTCGGGTAGATCCGGCAACGACACTGCGCGGACAGTGACGAGAAGGCAGCGCCCGGCTGACGCTTGTTGGCCGCCTGCTTCCTCACTCGCTCCGCAAAAGCCTCCGGGCGAGCCCACGTAGGGCCTCTTTGTCGGCGTCGCTGTCGGCCTCTGAGGTCATCTTGGCAGGTCCTTGACAATTGGTCACTAGGGTCTCTGCCGAGTGTTCAGCCGCGCGGCTGTCCGGACCCCAAAGCACCATTCGTCTCGGAGATTTCGATGGCCTCCACAATCCTCACACCGCAACGGAAACCACCCAAGCTGCAACGATCGTTGGCTACCGCAGCTATCCTTACACTCGCACTCCTGCTCGCCGTCGCCACCAGCTCCTTCGCGCAATCGTCCTCGAAGGTATCTGGCCCGTACCCCGACGCCTACATGGAATGGGGACTTCCCGGATCACCCACCGGCCAACGGCTCGGCTCGCTTCTCAACCTGCTGCGAGAGAAGGACACGGAGGCTGCGCGACAGTACGTCAGCGAGGTCCTGGACGACGGGTTTCGCGAAAGCAGTGGAGCCGATTCGCTGGTCGCATTCCTGGAATCGATGTTCGAAACGATAGATGGTTTCACCCTGGACGACATCGATCGACAGCCGGGAGGTGATGCCCATGCCGTCCTCGGAACGCCAGATGGAAAGGCAACCCTCCTCGTCATCGCCGTCGCCGAAGCGGCTCCGCACCTCGTCCAGGGTCTCACCTTTCGGCCTTACGACCAGCAGGTCGATGCCGTTCCACCAATCGAGTCGATCGAGGCCGCCGACCGCTACCTTCAAGAACTGGCAGACGCTGACAAGTACGGCGGCGTTCTTGCCATCATGGTGCACGACGAAGTGGTCTTCACCAAAGGTTACGGTCTTGCGCGTCTCGAGACTGAAGACGAGCCGGCGGTCGGAGCCGACCCAACCATTCTCTTCAACGTCGGTTCCATCACCAAGGATTTCACCCGCGTCGCGGTTTTGAAGCTGGTTTCCCAGGGCAAACTCCGGCTCGACGACACCGTCGGCCAACACCTCAACGGCTTCAAACCGGAGGTCGCCGACCACGTCACCGTGAAGCATCTGCTCGACTTCACGTCTGGTTTGGGCGACTACCATCAGCATCCGGACTTCAGGGTCTCCCTTGCCGAGCCGACCAGACTCGAGCGAGTGATCGACATGATCCGAGACAGCGACCTCGCCTTCGAGCCAGGTACCCGAGAGATGTACTCGAACTCGGGCTACGCGGTCCTGGGAGCCATCGTCCAAGCAGCCAGCGGTGTGGACTACTATCGGTATGTCGAGAGTGAAGTCTTTGCTCCAGCCCAGATGCGCAACTCGAGGTTCTTGGAGCGCGACGATCCGCGCGTGGCCATCGGCTACACGCGGATGGGGAGTGGCGAACTGGAATCCAACCGAGCTTACCTACCCCTCAAAGGCACTCCCGCCGGGTCGTCCTACTCCACTGTCGGGGACCTGCTTCGATTCCAGCAGGCGCTCCACAGCGACCTGTTTGGCATTGGAGGTGACAAAGAGCGCTTCGGTTGCTTCGCGGGTGGAGGGCCCGGGGTTAATGCCGTGCGCTGTGCGCATGAAAGTGGTTTGACCCTGGCCATGGTGTCGAACGTCGACGAAGGCATCGCTGAGAAAGTCGGCGTTCAGCTTTTCCGCACCCTACGCGACCAATGATCGTTCCTGGTTGACAGGCGCCCGGGCGATCGACAACGAGGCGAGGGTGGGCAAGGACACAGGACAAAGAGTGCTGATCGTGGAGGACAACGAGCAGACTCGCGAGTTGTTGGAGCGCTACCTCAGAGCCTCTGGGTTCAAGCCCTTCACCGCCAGCGATGGCATCGCAGGCCTTCGCGCTGCCCAGGAGTTGACGCCGGATCTAGTGCTTCTAGATGTGATGTTGCCCGGACTCGACGGCTTTTCGATCTGTCGACGGCTACGCGAGGAGATGGGTCTACCGGTCGTTCTATTGACAGCCCGCTCGACGGAAGACGACCGCGTGCGTGGTCTCGAACTGGGGGCGGACGACTACATCGTCAAGCCATACAGTCCGCGTGAACTGGTAGCCCGGCTGAGGGCCGTCCTACGCCGGGTCGGCCGAGACCATGAGCCGCAGCGCCGTTCATTTGCGCAGCTCACCGCCAGCCGCGAGCAGATGCGGGTTACGGTTGCCGGAGAAGTACTCGATCTCACGCCCACAGAGTTCTCGCTGATCTGGTGCCTTCTGTCGCATCCCAGCCGGGTCTTCACGAGAGCAGAACTCGCAGCCTCGGTACCGGAAGGGCGGTCCAACCCGACGCCTCGCGCGATCGACACACACATTGGCAATCTTCGTCGCAAGCTCTCCCTCTCGGGCAGCGAGCTTCATATTCAAACAGCGTACGCTCTCGGCTACCGGCTGACGACCCGAAGCGAAGGCGCTTGACGGCACCAGCTTGAGCTCTCTGAAGACAAGGCTGCTGGTCGCCATCGGCTTGATCGCCCTGCTGGCGATCTCGCTGGCGTGGTTCTCGTCGCGACAACTGACGATGGCTGAACTCGAAGTGAACGGCGGGCCGAACCCAGAAAGCGAAGAATCGAGAGCACTGCGAAAGCTGGCGGCGAAAATCGCGACTGGACGTCCTGACAACGGCGACTGGCAGCCACTGGAAGAGTTGATCGAAGATTGGCTCGACGACTCTCAATACGACCGCTTTGTCCTCCTCACGCCGGACGGCACACCCACCTCACCTACTTCGCATGGGGACACTTCCCAGACTCCCGACATACGCCTCGACGTCGCCGACGCGTCGGGCCCGGTGGCCACGCTGCTCCTCTTCTCACAAACAGTGAGCGAAACGCCAGCAGCGGTGGACAAGGAGACCCACTTTCTCACCATCCACCACCAGGACGACACGGTCGATATGCAGTCGCGGGCCATCGGCTCCGGCCTCCGAGCACTCCTGATCGCGCTGACACTCCTGGTTCTGGCGGGAGTCATCGGCAGACTCATGCGTCCCCTGGCGACTCTGACCGCAACCGCCGAGCGACTCGGGGCCGGCGACTTCTCGGCCAGAGTCGCAGACACGGGCAAAGACGAGATCGCGAAGCTCGCCCACACCTTCGATGCCATGGCGACCCGAATCGAGAATCACGAGCAGCGTCGCCGCGATCTGTTCAACGACGTTGCGCACGAACTGCGGACGCCTCTGACCAATCTGCGGGCGCGACTCGAAGGTCTCGTCGATGGCGTCTTCGAGCCAACTTCGGGTGAGTTCGAGAGGCTACTGGCCGATGCTGTTCTCCTGGAACACCTGACCGAGGACTTGCAGACCCTGGCCACCGCCGAGGCAGGCGAACTCCGATTGTCAATCGAGTCGCTCGAGTTGCATCTCGAGGTCGCGGCGGCCGTGAAGTCAAGCCAGGCAGCCTCACCAGGAGTCGTTTTCGAGAGTCAGGTGGCCGAACAGTTGTTGGTTCAGGCCGATCCCATCCGGCTGCGTCAGATTCTCACCAACCTGCTCACCAATGCGGGGCGCTTCGCCTCCGGCCAGCCGGTCGTAATTACTGCCGAACAGCAGGAGAACTGGATCGAGATCTCGGTCGTGGACAAGGGCGCGGGCATCTCGGAACCGGCCCTTGCCGCCATCTTCGATCGCTTCTACCGCTCCGAGAGCGATCGCGACCGGGAAAGCGGCGGCTCGGGCCTCGGTCTGGCGATCGCCAAACGCCTGGTCACGGCCCATGGGGGTCGCATCTGGGCGGACAGCGTGCTCGGCGAGGGTACGGCCGTTCGCTTCGAGATGCCGACACAAAAGAAGGGCTGACCGTCTGAGAGGTCGAAGCTACGAGGCGAAGCCAGGAGCCGGTAGTGTTGGTGAGATGAGCTTCCAGCCCGAGGAGTCGTGACGACTGCTGAATCACGAAAGGAGCCGGCCGAGGGGAAGCCGGTGTTTCGTGGCCGCGTCGTAGCGTTCAGCCTCGTCGTGGTTGGGCTTGCGGCATGGAGCTACTTCTCGATCGTGGCGCCCGATGGGTCTCGTCGAAGAAGGGCACTCTATTCGACCACCATGGGCCGGTGCATCCCGGAGCGCGCCGTGGGTGGGCGTAGGAGAGCACTCCGATGAGGACTTCGTTGAGCCCCCGGCAGCCTGGGCGCTGATTCTCAGGCCACGTTGCCCGACTGGCGTGGCGGAGCTGTTGGGCCAACCGCTGTCACGCGGAGGCGCCGGCACCGTCCACTACACTGCACCTGCACACCCTCCAGCAAGAGCACCTCGCCCTGGTGACGAAACGTCGACCAGTCAACAAGAGAATCTCGAGAAGAAGGGAAGGACCATGGAATCGCGGGCAGGTCTTCCGGAGCGCCTGGGGCGCTACCAGGTTCTCGGCGTGCTCGGCAGTGGCGGCATGGGCGATGTGTTGAAGGCGCGCGACCCGCAACTCGGTCGCGAGGTGGCGATAAAACTGATCTCGGCCCAGGCGACGGGGCCGTCGTTCAGGGAGCGGTTTCGACGCGAGGCACAGACCCTTGCCGGTCTCACACATCCCAACCTCGTGCGGATCTACGACTTCGGCGAGCACGAGGGGCAGCTCTACATCGTCACCGAGCTCCTCCAGGGCGAGACGTTGCGCGAGCGTTTGAAGCGCGGACCTCTTCGGGAAGCGGAGGCGCAGCGCACTGCCAGGGAGGCGGCAAGCGCAATGCAGGCGGCACACGATGCCGGCATCGTGCACCGGGATCTGAAACCCGAGAATCTGTTCCTGAGAGACGATGGCACCCTGGTCGTCATCGATTTCGGCCTGGCCCGCCCTGTTGACGCCGCGCCGCTGGGCGCTACCGCGGAGCAGGATCCAGAAACCCTGGTCGCGGTGACGAACCCGGGCAGCGTTCTCGGAACGCTGGGCTACTTGTCTCCGGAACAGGCTCGCGGCCAGGTCGTCAGCAAGGCGAGCGACGTGTTTTCGCTCGGCTGCGTGCTCTACGAGACCCTGACCGGTGAGCGTGCGTTTGCCGGTGACTCGCACAGTGCCCTCATCGCAGCAGTGCTCGAGCAGACACCGGCACAGCTCGAAGCAATGCGCGGTAGCAAGCTGGGCGCTGTGATCGCGGGCTGCCTCGACAAAGATCCACACCAGCGATATGAAGACGGTGGCGCGCTACTCGCCGCCCTGACCGATACTGATTCGTCCGAGTTTCCCGTAACCCGGTCCCCCGGCATTGCCGCTCTAGCTGCCGGCTTGGCGATCGCCGTCGCCGCCATCGGGTGGGTGTTGTTCGTGCGCATTGCCAAGGACCGAGAACGCGAGCGCCTGCTCCCGGAGATCGAGGCTGCGATCGAGAACCACGACTACTGGGAGGCGCATGCCCTGCTCGAAGAGGCCACCGGCCACTTCGAAGAGGCGCAGCTCGAGAGGCTCTGGGCAGACGCCACCTTCGAGGTCGACTGGAGTCCAGAGCCGGCCGGCGCCACGGTTTCCATCAAGCCCTATGGCGCTCCTGACTCGCAGTTCCGTTTTCTCGGCGAGATGCCCTTCAAGGCACGCATTCCCACTGGCGTGTCCGTCTTTCGCGTCGAGAAGGAAGGTTTCCACACCTGGAACTGGGCCGCCAAACCCAACGAGTTCGTCTACCGCGGCAATGTGCTGTTGCCACTCGGCAGCCTGCCGGAGGGGACGGTGTTCGCCGGGACCGGCGGGCACGTAACCCTCTACGGCGTCGAGAATGAGTACAGGACGCACGCTCCCTCAGCAGTTGACGAGGTCGAGGTCACCAACCTGGCCTATCAGGCGTTCCACCAGTCCAGCGACTTCGACGACCCCACGCTCTGGCCAACAGCGTTCGTTGGCGACGACTGGCCCGAACCTCTCGAGGCATTCCTCGACGCGACGGGAAGACCAGGCCCAGCGAGCTGGGAGCTCGGCGAACCCGTCGAGGGCTTACTCAACCACCCTGTTAGCGGCGTGAGCTGGTACGAGGCCTACGCCTTCTGCAGATGGCGCAACCAATCACTCCCGACGCTCTATCATTGGTCAAGCGCCGCATCTCCCAAGCACGCCCGCAACGAACAGGTCGCGCTCAGCAACTACTCGGGCACGGGCACCCGGGAGGTGCGTGCACGAGAAAACATCGGTGTCACGGGCGCCTACGACATGGCCGGCAACGTGCGTGAGTGGGTCTTGAACTCGCGGGACGGTGAACGGTTCATTCTTGGAGGTAGCTACAAAGACCCCGGGTACTCCTTCGTCCTGGCCCAGACCCTCCCTCCTGACGATCGTTCGTTGGAAAACGGCCTTCGATGCCTCACGACCCTCGACCCGAGCGAGATCCCGCAGCTCGGTGGCGAGATCACAAGCCGTCCGCGGCAACTCGAATCCGTCGACGAGACGCCGCAGGAATTGCTCGACGTCTACCGTGGGCTGGTGAGCACACCGCCACAAGATGCTCAGGTCATCGCCACCCGCACCAACGAAGATGCCGAGCATTGGCGCTGGGAAACGGTCGAGATCGAAGAAACCCAGGGGCGCAGCTTCGAGGTCGAACTGTTCTTCCCGACGTCGGAACCTCCGGAAGGCGGTTTCCCTGCCGCCGTCGTTTTTCCCGGCAACGCCGCCTTTTGGGACAGCGGGACCGCACCCTCCTCCAGGCTCTTCTTGGCAGCGTTCAACGCGCCCGGTTTCGAGTTCCTGCCGCGCGCGGACTGGGTCGCCGTACTACCCGTCTTCCGGAGTCTCTACCAGAGCGAGCCCAAGGAGCTGACGTTCCCGCTCAGAGAGGCACGCACGACCTTCGATCACATCGTGAGCTGGAACCGCCAGATCTCGCGCGCGCTCGACCTGGTGGAGAGCGACGCTCGAATCAATGCGGACCGCACCGCTTTCCTGGGGTACAGCTTCGGTGGCGCGTTCACTTCGATGGTGATTCCATTCGAGAACAGGTTTTCGTCGGTGGTGGTCTGGAACGGCGGTATTCCAACGCACTGGAGCTTCATGGTCGACGATCCGGAGCGCTCGACCCCCTTCGCGCTCGCTCCAGCCCTCGACCTCGCCCTTGCAAGGTACATCGAAGCGCCGTTCCTGATGATCAACGGTGGTGACGATCTGGTCTTTCCCCTGGACCTCAGCCAGCGCCCGCTCTTCGAGAACGTGGGCACTCCCGATGATCAAAAGAAGCACATCGTCTTTGAGGGCATGTCTCACTGGCTGCCGCACGCACGCACCATCGGGGAAACCCTGGCCTGGTTTGAGCGCTGGGACTGAATAGGGCCAGGCCCGGGCCCAGGCGGGCACGCTGCACCGTGGACTGGGCGCGGCCTGGACGATCGCCGGCTCCCTACCGGTTCTCAGGGCCGGAGCGCTCCCGAGGGGCATCCCAAGAACTTTGTCCGGTATTTGAAGCGGGTGTCGTTACCTCTCTTGTGGACGCCGAGTGTTGAGGTGTCCGAATCACTTTCCTATTGGCGCCCGGAGGCCTGCTCGATGTCTCGCCCCACGATCGGCTCCAGATCAAGGGACAGGGGGAGGATGCGACGATCATCAACCTTTCCGCTGGGCATCCTTTCCTCAAAAGCTCTACGGCAGAGTGACGTCTGAGCAAGACTTCCCGATCTCTACCGCTACAGATCCAGTCACCGTCACGAATTGCTTCGTCGCAGCGTCGACGAACTCAAAGCGGCCAGAGCTGTTTCGACCTCTGGTGCGGCCGGTCGATGTCCAACAACGAACCGCTTCCCCGCCTGAGTACAAGACGATTCGAGCCGGATCCCCATAACCAGTGAAGCGTCCCCTGTCCGCGTCGGTGCACGCGACGACGGACACCAATCCAAGCGTCACGGCGAGCAACAATCCAATCCTGAGTTTCATTGTGAGATTCCCTCGCTTTGTCTTTGATGACATGCTGCTTTACTACGACGGCCCGTTTCGTTCGGAGCCCTTCTCATTTGCCAACCGGACTACGCACCGAGGTCGCGATTTCTTCGTCATCGAATGATGATGGCCCACTAACGCTTGGCTAAACGGTGACCGGGTCGTTCGATCGGGCGCAGTCTCCTCTCACATCATACGGCGGTGCGTGCCGCCTGCATGGGAGGCAATCGCCAAGACCTGGGCGCGTGAGGCTTCTCGGCGAAGGGCGAAACCAGAGGATAGAGTCGCTGGGCCGGCGGATCGATCCCGGCGAAGCCGAGAGAGTCTTCCGCCGCAACGAGCCTACCCCACTAGCCGCGCCGCCGGCATCAAGAGAGGCAGTGCAATCATCGTCCGCGGCAGGAGGATCGGCGCGAGATCGCGCAGGGCAAGGGCAGGCTCGAGCGCGAGATCAAGACGCCAACCTCGGACATGAAATCCAACTGGCAGACAGAGAGCCCGGCGAGAACGAAGCTCGTCGCCTCGCAACTAGACACAATACGCTGCGCTCGCCCGCTGTTGCGACGACTCGCTTGCTTTGGTACCGCGATCGAACTCAGCTACGCTGCCAGCCATGAGTACCGGGTCCCGTGCCTTCGAAAGGGTCGAAGCCCTCTATGAGGAGCTTGGCGAAAGTCAGGCCCTGTGGGCGGTGATGACCTATCCCGAATACAGAGACGACAAGAACCTGGACGACTTTCTCTCCTCTGGCGTCTCTGAGATCGATCTCCAGATGGGCCGCCTGAACCAGCTCGGGTTGAGTGTCCAGCCCGGCAGGTGCCTCGACTTCGGCTGCGGGGTTGGGCGCCTGAGCAATGCTCTGGCGTCTCACTTCGCGGAGGTCGTGGGGGTCGATGTGTCCTCGACCATGCTCGAGAAGGCCGAACAGATCAAGATGAGCGACAACCTCACCTTCGTACTCAACAAGAGCGACAACCTCGACTGCCTGGAACCGGAAACGTTCGACTTCGTGTACAGCAACAAGACGATCCAGCACATTGGGTACCCGGCCTCGAAGCACTACATCCAAGGCTTCCTTCGCTGCCTCAAACCAGGCGGCATGGCGGCCTTCCTGGTTCACGACTGCAAGCACAGAGAAGAAGGCTCCTTGAGCTTCAACCTGACGAAGTGGCACCGAGAAAACGTGCGGCCCTTCTTCAAGAAGCTACGCCGCAAGCCGCCGGTCCACATCCACCCGATCTCGTCGAGGAACGTCAAGAGGTTCGTCGAGAGCGCGGGTGGTGGGGTTCTTCACTTCGAAACCGACACCGGCTACACGAAGCGCCGGCGAGGCAACCTGCGAACCTGGTACTGGGCGCGCAAGAAGTAGGAGGCTCTCTCTCTGAGGCCAAGACAGGCGAGGCGAAGCCACCGCAGTAGACAACAAAGAGCTGGTACGCCTCGTATGCCAGTCCCAACGAATGGCGCTCGCCGAACGCTGTAGCTCTACCGTTAGTGTCGACTTGACTAGAGTCATTTTGATGCTAGTCTCGGAAGATGGCGCTTAAGAAGAACGTCTTCGAGATTCTGCTCTCCCTCTTGAGTCGAGAACTCCATGGCTATGCCCTGGTCAAGGCGCTCGAGGCTCAGGGAGGATCGAATCTCCTACCAGCGAACCTTTATCGGACGCTGCGTGAGATGGAACGAGCCGGATGGATCGAAGAATCTGGCACCCGGCCTGACCCTGAGATCGATGACCAGAGAAGGCGCTACTTTCGAATTACCGATAGCGGTCGGGGGGTAGCCCGCGAGGAGGCACTGCGGCTTGAAGCTCTTCTCAGCCTGGCCCACCACGAACGCTTGATTCCCAGTCGCACCGTCGGTTGCAAGGACTGACGGTGGCGGCGAACAAGACGGCGTGGGAGGCAGTCTTCCGCCGATGCGTCTCTCTGTTGCCCGGTCACCTCCGGCGCGACCGTGGCGGCGATATCGAGCAACTCTTTCGGGACCAACTCGCTGAGCGCGAACACCGGCCTATCAGGAGGGCGGCCTTTGCCTTGCGCGCAATCCTCGACGTGCTCATAGTGGCCGGCTCATCCCGGGCACGACGACGACCCGCGCGTGACCGTTCACGTTCCCCGGCGAGCCTCCACGACATGGCCTACGAACTCGGCCTGGCGTCGCGGTCGCTCCGGAGAAACCCCGCCTACACCGTGGTAGTCGTCCTGGTGCTGTCGATCGGCACGGGTACCCTGCTCGCCGCCCTGCTCTTCGGCCACGCTGCGATCCTTCGGCCTCTGGACGGTGTTTCGAACCCTCGAGATCTCGTTCGGGTTCTGATGGTGAGAGACCCAAAGAGCCACATGCCCAAAAAAATAGTCGACGCAATCTCCTATCCGGATTTCCTCGACTTTCGCCGACGGGCACGTGCGGTACCAGAGCTGGCGGGCTACTCAGTGCGTGACATGAGCGTGCGCTCCAACGGCTCGGGCGATGCCCTGCCAAGGCTGGTCACCGGAGCTGTCGTCTCGGAGAACTACTTCTCGGTGCTAGGCGTTCGATTCTCCATGGGAAGAATGTTCCGCGAAGGAGGCAACGATCTCGCGGCACCTTTCGAAGTCGTGATCGGCCATCACACCTGGCAGGACGTGCTGGACGGGCGCAGCGATGTGCTCGGATCGAGTTTGCGACTCAATGGGGAGGACTTCACTGTCGTAGGCGTCATTGCTGACGACTTCCGCGGTCTAGATCCTGACCCGAAACGCGACGAACAGGTGTGGGCGGCGCTTGCGCATCAACCACTCCTGGCTCCGGCCTGGAGGCGTCCCTACAGCTGGCTCGACGATCGCAACACCGATTGGGTCCAAGCGATCGGACGACTCACGCCGGCGGGCAGTTTCGAGGAGGCTCGCGTCGAGTTCCAGACCCTCGGTGCAGCGAGCCTCGCGGAACACACCGAGCACCATGACGCCCGGGTGGCTTTCGATCTCGTGCGAACGGCCAAGCCCTTCGAGCTTCACCCAAGCCAACAGCCAAAGCTCAGGAAGACCTTCCGACTCCTGGCCATGGCTTGCTTCCTCTTACTCGTTGTAGGCATCACCGCGGCCGCGGGCATGGCAATGGCCAGAGCAGCCGCTCGAAACGACGAACTTGGCATACGAGCCGCACTGGGTGCTGACTCGGCACAGATCGTACGGCCGTTGTTTGCCGAGGCGGTGATCCTCGCCGCCCCCGTCAGCCTGTTCGGCACCGCACTCGGTCTGCTTGGTTGTCACCTGCTTCCCGCAGCGATCTTTCGGCCGGCACCTGGTGCCAGAGATCTTCTGCCAGGCGTGCAGGAGCTTCTCCTGCCGGGAATTGGGTTGGGACTCGCCCTCGGGGTCTTCTCGGTCTCGGCCTGCTGTTTCGGCCCCATCGTGCAGGCGGTTCTCTTTCGCCGGCAGGCTCTGGCTAAACAGCGCCTGCAACTGGCCGTACCTCGAACGCGTGTCCGAAGTGGTTTGGTGGTGGCACAGGTTGCGCTCACAACCATCCTCCTCATGTGTGCCGGGCTGTTGTCGCAGAGTATTGAGAAGATGTCGAAGGTCGATCTCGGCTTCCTCCCAGACGGTCTCCTGGTCGCCCGTTTCGACTTGCGCCTCACCGGCCACGACGAGACACAGGCGCGCGTTTTCTTCGATCGACTCGAAGAACGGATCGAAGGACTCCCCGGCGTCGAGTCGGCTACTACGAGTGGCCAGCTGCCTTTTGTGAGTAGAGCCATGTGCGCGATCGGCTTCAGAGACGACGCACAACCTTCGGGACTTCGACACGACGTTCTCGAATGCGGTCTCGTCGGGCCAAGCCACTTCGAAGCTCTCGGAATCCCGATCGTCAGCGGGCGCGGCTTCGAAGCGGGAGACTTCAATATCGACCCACCACCAGCCATCGTCAACCAGACCTTCGTCGATACCTACGCACCAGGTGCTGACCTCGCGGAACTCAGTCGGCTTGCTTCCTGTCGAGCCGACGACTTCGAGCCGTCGACGATCGTAGGTGTCGTTCGAGATCACCAGGTGCTCTGGCGACATTCAGAACCGACGCCGCTCTTCTACGAGTTCTTCGACAGCGCCCCGAGTGCCTGGTTCGTCGTACGAACTGACGACGATCCATTGGCTCTGGTCCCGTCGCTCCGCCAGATGGTCAAGGCGGTCGACCCGGATGTCCCCGTGGTCTCCGCCTTTTCGATGCGCTACGCCGTCGACTCGCTGACCTGGATGGAGAGGCTTTTGGCCAGATTCGCGACTGTCTTTGGCATGGCTACGTTGCTACTTTCGGCTCTCGGCATCTACGGCCTCGTGGCCTTCTCCGTCGAGATGCGACGAAAAGAGATCGGGGTTCGAATGGCCCTGGGTGCAACCCAGTGGCGAGTTCTCGACCTGATCGTGCGTCATGGGGTCGGACTTGCGAGTCTTGGACTCATCCTCGGGGGTCTGGGAATCGTTCCACTGGCCAGCTCGTTAGACGCCTTCTTGTACGAGATGGAAGCTCTCGACCCAGCGACCTACTTCGCGGTCGGTCTCACGCTCCTTGCGGCGTCAGGTCTCGCGAACTGGATTCCGGCTCGCCGCGCCACTTCGATCGAGCCAGCACGCGCCCTGCGCGAATGATGAGCGGGCGAAGGCTCGTCATTCTTGGCTCAGCTTGCGCGCCTCGGGCCCGCTACTACCGCGGCCTACCAGTCTCGGACACTCCAGCGCCTGGTACTTCCGTTTTCGAACCCGTCGCCAAACAAGCCGCCGTACTGGTAGGCACCCGCATCAGGGGTGCCGCTTGCAGTCACCCCACGCAGATCCGCTCCGACAAAGTTCGCCGGCTCGGCATAGTGGCGCGCCGGACTGGCCGCGGTGAGGTCGCCGTTGAAGGTTTCAAGGCTTGCGGCCACAACCAGGGGGTCCACGCACTGATTTCCCGCCGGGCAATCCCCTTTGGTGGCCCAGATCAAGTTCCTGTTCCAGGTGATCGGGATGCCATGGCCGCTCCAGTACTGGGCATGATGGGCGACGCTCAGGGCAGAACCAAGAGCACGACAAGGGTCCAGCATGTGAGGAAACTCGTCGTGAACTGAGCATTCGCTGACCAGAGAGCTGCTGTCGACCACCAGGTCGCCCGAAGACTTGAGCTGATTCCCCGCGTTGCGCTCAAAGCGCGAACGCTCGACCGTCACCGTGCTTCCCGGCAGCGCGTAGAGAAGGTCGAGTCCGTCCGACGTGTTGTGATGAATGAAGCTGTCACGAATGATCCAGTTGCCTTGAAACGAGGCGGTGCCAACTCCGTCGCCGTAGCCGCCGTTGGACTGTGCCCAGCAACCGTGGATTTCGCCCTGTGGATAGGTTTCGCCGCATCCGTTCCAGCCGATTTCCACGTGATCGAAGAGAATCGTTCCAACGTCTGGGCCGTCACTCACTGAGGAGTCGAGGTTGAAGCCCGCAAAGCCATTGCCGTTGACCCGCACATCAACGAACGAAAGGTCCCGGTAGGAGTCACCGAAAACGCCATTGTTGGCGAGGCCGTGAATGTTGAGATCCACAAAGTTGACGTTGCGCGCCTGCTCGATATCGAGACCGTTCGAGGCCCAGTCACCGTAGGGTGGGCTGCTCCTTGCGCACCGAATCGCGGGATCGGCATGAAACTCGATGCAGCTCGATCGATCGGTCAGCTCGAGGCACTGTACTTCGACGTTGCTCGAGCCTCGCGTCGAAAGCACCTGCCACGGCGCGATCTCACGCTCTCGAGCCAGGCGACCAGAGCGAGTCTCGGGCGCTGTCAGGCCCGGGTTCGACGGCCCGACCCCTTCCTGGCCAATCTCAGCCTCGACTGTATCCACGGACTGAACGACGCAACCACCGTTGCGTTGGAATGGACTGACTCTGGCGCATTCGAGCTCCCGGAAACCGTCACGGCGACGAACCCGTTTCGAGTGGTCTTCACCGGAAGTGCTGAGGCTGGCATCGGAATCATGACGGGCGAACTGCGGGTCCTCGTCGCGTCGGCGTCCGAGCCGAGTGGTGCTCTGAGCAGCAGCCCGATCGGCTGCGACCGGAACCAGTTCACGTTGTGCTTGCTTGACGGCCGCTATCGAGCCAGCCTCAGCTTCGACGCAGGTGACGCGCGAGATTCAGCGCGAGCCACTACGCTGTCGGCCGACGGCGGCTACTTCTGGTTCTTCCGCCCGGACAATCCAGAGGTGCTCGTCAAGATCCTCGACGGCTGCAACATCAACGATCGGCACTGGGTGTTCTTCACCCCTGCTACCGACGTTCCCTTCACCCTCCGAATCGAAGACTCCTGGACTGGTGAATCGGAGCTCTACGATTTCGACGGTGCCAGCGCCGAGGCAGTCCGTGACACCCGCGCCTTCGAGTCCTGCGAAGGCTGACAAACGACCGTGAGGTTCGGGCCGCGGGAGCCATCGACTGGCGAAAACGGAACGCCAGGCTCACCACTGCCACCACCAGCAGTGCCAACTCTGATTCAGAAGCCATGCCTCTTCTGAATGCCGCCATCGAAGCCGGATGGCGAGCAGCGAACCGAACAAACGGTTCGGGACCAGGGCCCCAACAGGGCAAAGGGGTTTCCTGCTCCCTGCTCACACCTCCTGGGCCCCCTACTTCGCGGACCCTCTGAGGTTCTTTCAGGCGAATCTGTAACCGATGCAGCGCCAGCCGCTCTATCCCTGGCACACCACCGTCTCACTGGTAGGAGCCACACACGATGTCAGGACCCCTTCACGCTTCTCGACGCTTCGCGGGACTGATTGCAGCCAGCGCGCTCGTTTCCTCCCTGGTCCTTCCGGGTGCCAGCCGTTCTTCGAACCCTGCATCCGCTAGCGAAGAGACCGAGCAGGTCGAAGCGGCGCGGGCTTCTGGGCTTTCTTCCCAGCGGGAGGAGCTCCGGTTGGACCGCAACTTCTTCCGCTCGATTCCCCTCTGGCTCGACGGGCAAACGACGTTTCGCCATCGAACCCTGGGCTCGGAGAGCTTCTTCACCGATGCCATCGGTCTCAACGAAGCGGTCACCGGGCTACCGCCGGTCGCCGCCCTCGGTCTCGGGCTGAAGGTCGACCGCGATGCTCTTCCCCGCTCCTTACAGCGAGCCCTGGCACGCGGCGAGGTCGACCTCGAAGACCCGGCCGTCACCGTGGCGTTGGTTGAGCTGGGCGCGGTGGTCGGCGTAGAGGGTGAGGTCGCCGGTGGGGCGGTGACTGAGCTCGGGATTACGTGTGCTCTGTGCCACTCGACGGTCGACGATTCCTTTGCGCCCGGCATTGGCCGCCGGGTAGACGGCTGGGCCAACCGCGATCTCGACGTCGGCAGCATCCTCGGTGCTGCCCCGCGGCTCCAGCCGATCGCCGACCTGCTTTCGGTTCCGGTTGAAACGGTGCGGCTGGTGCTTGCGAGCTGGGGTCCAGGCCGTTTCGATGCCCATCTCAACCTCGACGGGCGCGCCTTCAGGCCAGATGGCGAGACCGCGGCGGTCTTGATCCCTCCGGCCTTTGGACTCGCCGGCGTCAACCTGCACACCTACACCGGGTGGGGCTCGGTAAGCTACTGGAACGCCTTTGTCGGGAATCTCGAGATGAACGGCCAGGGGCGCTTTTACGATCCCCGCCTCGAAGACGCAGCGAAATTCCCGATCGCGGCGGCCAACGGCTTTGGTGACCAAAGCAGCGAGCCGGATCGGATCACTCCACATCTTCCGGGGTTGCACTTCTACCAACTATCGATCCAGGCGCCGCCCGCTCCGCGCGGGCGCTACGATGAGAGAGCGGCGCGTCGTGGTGAGGCACTCTTCAACGGTGAGGCCCGCTGCTCGACATGCCATGTGCCGCCGCTCTACACCGAGCCGGGTTGGAACCTGCACGCTCCCGAGGAGATCGGAATCGACGACTTCCAGGCCAGTCGGTCGCCGGATGAGAAGTACCGCACGACTCCGCTTCGAGGCCTATGGACCCACGAGAAGGGCGGCTTCTACCATGACGGTCGGTTCAGCACCCTCGAAGAAGTGGTTGCGCACTACGACGCCCACTTCAGTCTTGCGCTTTCGGACGCGGAAGCCGCAGACCTGGTCGAGTTCCTGCGCTCGCTGTAGGGAAAGAATGTATACAGGAAGTGAAACGATGGTGCTCCTACCGCAAGAGAAAGCCGAACACTCCGCCCCGGGTACTGAGGCCGTGACAGCACCCGCTATTGATCCGCGCCGTCATGAACTCTTTCCCCCCGACGAAGTGCTGGTGCCCGCCATCGTGGGCGGGGAATCGGCCCTTTTCGAGGTCGTCATGAGGCGTCACAACCGGCGCCTGTTTCGGGTCGCGATGGGTGTGCTGTCAGATCCTGACGAGGCCGAAGATGTACTCCAGGAAACCTACGTCGCGGCTTGGCGTGGGCTCTCTCGTTTCGAGTTTCGCTCGTCGCTGTCGACGTGGTTGGTGCGCATCGCGCTGCACGAAGCCTTGGAGCGCAGGCGCCGGCGCAAAGCCGTCAACATGACCTCGATCGAGGAGCGAGTCGGGAACGGAGACGTCGGCCCTCGGCGCTTGTCGCCCCTTCGCGACCGCGAGCTCGACCCGGAGCGGCGAGCTGCCAACACTGAACTCCGCCAGCTCATGGAGGCGGCCCTCGACTCCCTCGAAGAGCGCCAACGGCTGGTTTTCCTACTACGGACCGTCGAACATCTGTCGACTGCCGAAACGGCCCGGTGCCTGGGGCTCTCGAAGTCACACGTCAAAGTGCTCCTCTTCAGAGCGCGTCGAGCTTTGAGAGCACGTCTCGAGCGCAAGCTCGGCAGCGCGGCTACCGAGGTCTACGGCTTCCACCTCGATCGCTGTGATCGGGTCGTCTCCGCAGTGTGGAGCCGCATCCAGGCCTAGCGCTTTGGGGGGCTGGCGCTGGCCCACCCGGCGCAAAGGCGCGCTGGCACGTTCAAGCGACGCCATTGTGGGAACCCTTGCAAGAACCACACGGCGCCCCAGGGGATCCCTACACAGGCACACGTCCGCCGGCCAAAAGCGGCGCATAAGGCGCCGACTCATTCTCGGCCGAACGCAGCGATCTCCCGAACGTAACTCGAGTCGAACTGCAACTCCCGAACCAACTGCGAAAGCTCCGTAGCGTAGGCGGGATTCGTCCCGGACATGGCCAGTTCGCTTGGCAGGTTGTAACAGTCCACCTCTAGAGTTTCCCTGGTCTCCGACAGCTCGACCCGCACGCGTTCTGAAACGTACTCACGAACACTCGGCTCGGTGTAGAGGGCACGAGCGTCTGCGTCGGAAAGCTCCATCACCACTCCGTAGGCACAGCTCGATGGGGACCGGAGGAGAGTCGCTCGTTCGCCGATCTGAATGCGGTAGCCAGTCAAAACTGCTGGCCCGATAGTCTTGGGCCTGAGGCCCTTCGCCACGAGCAGAGACGAATCCATGAAGAGCCCGTAGAAGAAGATCCTGCTCACAAAGAACATGGTAGCCCGACGGCGACGCACACTTTCTCGAGCAGTGTCTTCATGACGTCGCAGTCGCCGGCCCACTTCGTTACTCGGCGGCTTCCTCGACTCATGATGGACGACGACGCACAAGTGACCGCCGCCAGACGCTGCAACCGTTCACCGAGAGGCGCCTCCTGGCAGGCGGGTGGATCTTGATCTGGCTGGGTTCCGCTGTCCTGCTCGCCGCGATGTGGTGACCGGTCACCGCCATCGCCGAGCGGCCTCCCGGGCAAACGCCAGCTCCCGTCGTTAAGCCGGGAGTGGCCTTGGCGAAATCTCGCGGCTGGTAGATTGACCGCAACTTCCAACTAGAGAGATCGGCCGGAGAAACTGATGATGCTACGCCCGTACTTCGTGTTTGGCGACCTGTTCTCGAATGCCGTGGTGGGTGCGGTCGCAGCCCTGGCGCTCGGTGCTTTGGTCTCGCCGGGCTGGAACATGCTTCTCGTGATGCTCGTGGGCATGGCGCTGGGCATGGTGATCGCCACTCCCTTGTCGCTCCCCTTGAGTGCGCTTTTCGGAGCGCACGAGGTGATGGTGCCGTGCATGACCACCGGCATGGTCGCTGGCATGGTGGTGTCGATGAAGGCCTCGATGGAAGCCTTGCCGCCCGCCACGGCGGTGATCTGGGGAGCCGGCATCGGAGTGGTCGTGGCCGTGGTGCTCAATCTGCTCAACGCCGTTCTCCGAGGTCCGTCCAAGAACTACGAAACGGTTGGGAGCTAAGGCCATGGACCAGGTCACAGAAGCAAAATGGGACAAGGCCGCCAAGGGCTTCGACCTCATGGGGGGCTTTGGCCCCGAGAAGCGCTGGGAACCCGACAAGCGGCGGTTGTTCTCGCACATGAAGGGGCGGGTACTTTTCGTAGCCATCGGGACCGGTCTCGACATCCCCTTCTTCCCGCCCGGTCAGGACATCGTAGGCCTCGACATCAGCGCCAAGATGCTCGAGAAGGCGAAGGCACGGGCGGAGAAGTACGAGGGGCACATCGAGCTTCGTCAAATGGACGTTCACGATCTGGACTACGAAAACGACTCCTTTGACCAGGTCTTCACGTCGTGCACCTTCTGCTCGGTTCCCGACCCCGTTCGAGGACTCGAGTCTCTACAGCGCGCGCTCAAACCAGGTGGCAAGATTCGCATGTTCGAACACACCGGAAGCCGCTACTTCCCGTTCGGCCTGATGATGCACTTGATGACGCTCGTCTCCCGTCACCTCGGCCCGGAGATGAATCGAAAGACAGTCTCCAACGTGCAGGCCGCGGGTTTCGAGCTGCTCGAAGTCGAGAACATCTTTCTCGACATCGTCAAGATGATCACTGCCCAGAAGCCAATGAGAGAGCAAGCCAACCGGGCCGGCGCGTGAGACCCAACGTCGACTGAGAGAGGTTCAGCCCGCCTACTGGTATGGTATATTATATTAGTCATGGCCAACACCAGCGTGCATCTGCCAGGCACCCTCCTCGAGGAGCTGGACCGCGTCGCGGCCGAGCGGGGGGTGAGCCGCAACCGCTTGATCGTCGACTCGTGTCGCCGGCTGCTCGCGGAGACCAGGAAGTGGCCGGCGGAGCTGTTTTCGAACGATCACCTCAGCGCGGACGATCTCGCCGAGCTTCACCAGAGCGAGAGTGACTTTCTAGACGAGGTCCTCGGGCACCGTCGCAGTCGTGCCGAGGCGCCGTTCTGAGTTCCGGGCTGCTACTCGACACCACGGCGGTGTCAGCGTTCATGCACCGTCGCCCCGAGGCGATCGAAGGCCTTCGGGGCGAAGATCCGTCTCGCGTCTACTTGTGCAGCCCAGTCATCGCCGAGGTCTTTTTCGGCCTCGAGCGACTCCCAGGCGGCTCTCGACGGCGCACACTGCTGGAGAGCGAGTTCACACGGCTCCGATCCGCTGTACGCTACGTTGAGTGGAACGAGGCGGCGGCGATGACGTTCGGCCGCTGGAAGGCCCGGTTGCAGAAGCGGGGGAATCCGATCGAAGACATGGACCTGGCCATCGCGTCGATCGCGCTCGAACTCGGGGCGCGATTAGCGACCTCCAACACTCGTCACTTCGAACGTTTCAACAACATCGAACTCGTCAACTGGACTTCGTAGGACGGTCTTCTCTCGATCCTGTTGGTAGCACGTTCACCGTCCTGGGATGCGAGTCGGGCGAAGTTGCGACTGCGTGCGGCTACGCCGCGCGATCCGTGGTCGCCTGCAGAGCGATGTGCTCGAGCACCCGGCGGTGAATGCTGTGAATGATCTGGTCGCTCCACAACCGCCACCAGCTCACCGGCCATAGCCCATGGCGATACCAAGTGCGCCCGATCAGTCGGGTACGTCCACCAGGTAGCGGTAGAAGCTCGAACTCGCCCCTCTCGGCGACGAGAAAACCTTCGAGGTGGGGCGCACGAATCTCGCCCCATGGAGATCACTCGGAAAGTGGCGTTGTTCGGTTCTTGTTTCGTGCTCTAGGAAGTGAGCGGCATCGAATGTCCCTAGCTGCGGTATCCAATGATCGCGAAAGGCGCCTCGAACACAACGGGCCATAGGACGCAGGGCCGGCTCGCAGCCCACCGCGCCCAACACACCTGCCGCTTGAACCCTCAGCCCTCTACCGACCCATCCGCGACCTCCGCGCCGTCGGCCTCCCTCAGCCTTCGCAGGACCGCGTTGTTGTGCAGAAGAGCCGCCAACCGGTTGCTGATCGCAAGCCCGCGGGCACCGATCTGAGCCGCCTCTTCGTCTGGCGTGTCGGCGAAGCGATCGAGGAAATGGTCCGCCTCGAGCTCCGACCATTGCTCGACGATGGCGACGTAGCGCTCGAGAAACGCGGTGTCGTAGCCGCGCTCGGAAGTGAACCCGGCGGTGCGCGCGTCGGCCCAGAGTCGAACGATCTCGGCGTCGCGTGCCGCTAGCACGCCGTTCTCGTCGATACGGATGGCCTGGGCCTCGGCCATTCCTTCGATCTCCTCTATGGATAGGCAGGTCGACGCGGCAAGGTCGGCTGACGAGACGGGCGCCTGGTCTTCGGTGTCCTGGACCAGGGCGGAGAGCAACTGCGCCAGCCCGGGGCGGCTGAGGGCGCTCAACGCAGCTTCGTCGGCGACCTTGTTGAGCACCTTCTTGACGACCTTGAGGGGGAGAAAGTGCTCATCTTGCAGCCGCTTGATCAGCTGGGTGCGCTCGACGTGCAGAGCCCCGTACTCGGCGACGTTGCGCTTCGGCTTCTTCGGCTGGGGCAGCAGGCCTTCCCGGATGTAGTAGCGGATCGACTCGCGGCTCACGCCAGTGCGAGCCTCGAGCTCCTTCATCTTCATTGAGCGACTGGATGCAGGACTACCGGTAGATCGACGATGCCGCGCACGAAGTTCGACTTCAATCGCTTGGCTTCTCCAACCAGCTCGACATGCTCGAAGCGCTTGAGAATCTCTTCCCAGACCAGTCGCAGCTGCATCTCGGCAAGCCGGTTGCCCATGCAGCGATGCACGCCAAAGCCGAACGACATGTGTTGACGGGCGTTCTTTCGATCGATCAGGAACTCGTCGGGCCGGTCAAAGTGCGACGCATCGCGATTGGCGGAGACGTACCAGAGCGCGACCTTGTCGCCCGCCTTCATCTGCTTGCCGCCGAACACCACGTCACGGGTCGTTGTTCTCCGCATGTGCAGAAGCGGCGTCTGGAAACGAATGATCTCGGACACCATGTTCGGGATGAGACTCGGATCCGCCTTGAGCTTCTCGTACTGGGCGGGGTTTTCGTTGAGCATCAAAACGCCGCCTGAAATGGAGTTACGCGTCGTGTCGTTGCCGCCCACGATGAGGAGAATGATGTTGCCAAGCAGCTCCATCGGGTCCATGTCCTTGAAGGCCTGCGAATGGGCCATCAGTGTGATGAAGTCGTACTTTCCTTCGGGTGATTGTTGTGCGCGTTCGTTCCAGAGCCCGGTGAAGACCCCCAGGCATTCCTCCAGCGCCGCCTGGCGCTGCTCCTTGGTGACGCTGTCATCGCCGGCAATCTCAGGCGAAGCGGTGGCCATGTCCGACCAGTAGGTCAGCTTGCGGCGATCCTCGAACGGAAAGTCGAACAGGGTGGCGAGCATTTGAGTGGTGAGCTCGATCGAAACCTGGTCGACCCAGTTGAACGGCTCACCCAGCGGCAGTTCATCCATGATCTTGCCGATGCGTTCGCGAATCAGCGGCTCCATCTGCGACAGACTTCGCGGCGCGACCGCCGGCGTCACTGCCTTGCGCTGCTCGGTGTGCTTGGGCGGGTCAGAAGCGATGAACTGCTTGACGGTGAAGTCGGGGTCCTGGTCGCCCAGAACGATCGCCGGAAAGGACGAGAACGTTTTGGTGTCCCGCTCGATCGCCATGATGTCGTCGTAGCGGGTGATCGACCAGAAGGGGCCGAAATCGCTGGCGGCGCAGTAGTGCACCGGGTCTTCTTCCCGCAGGCGCTTGAACAGCGGCCAATGGGTATCGTTTTCGAACATGGCCGGGTCTGAGGGGTTGACCTGGTCCAGGGGAACGGTGGACGCGCGGGTGACAGGCTCAGCCATGGCTTTCTCCGGATTGGGTATGGTGCGTATTACGTACCCATACTACTCGTTATGGCTGCCAGGTCAAGAGGCGCCAGGGACATGTCAACAACCCGCTGGCTCACTCCGACGAGAGCACCTCAATCGCTTTGACCATCGGGTTCTCGACGACATGGACAAAGTCGACGGTCACCGCACCGTCATCGACCGCGACCACATCGCTGAGCACGATGCCCGCATTCATTCCCACCTCGGAGATCACATCGAGGTCGTTCGCCAGGAGCGCTCCTTCGACCAACACATCGGCCACTCGTTGGCCGGAATTGCCGTAGATCGTCTCGGCAAAGTAGAGCCGCACCTCGTAGGTTCCCGAAGCCACCGGAAAGCTCCAGCTCATCTCCGCTCCGGTGGGCTTATCCCAACGTTCAGACTGGAGGATCATCGGAGGGGTGCCCGCAGGGATGCTCGGGTGGGCGAGCGAGATGGCGCTCCCTACTGAAGACACGTGGTTGCCGGCGACCGCGCTGTTGTTGTAGATCGACGGGTTGGACTGGGTGTCTGCTTCCCAGGGCAGCCCGCCATCAGCGGCACTCACCTCTGGACCGCCCGCATTGACCCGATAGAGCACCGTCGCACCTCCCGGGGGTGGCACGGAGTTGACCGTAAACGCAAACGAGGCACTGTCGGAGGCTTCACCGTCGCTCGCGGTGACCGTCGGGTTGAACGTGCCGGCAACACTCAACGTTCCGCTGATCAAACCCGTGCTGGCATTGAGAGTCAGTGACGGCGGAAGTCCGCTGGCACTCCACGTCAACGGATCACCGTCTGGATCCTGGGCCTGGAGCAACAACGAAACGCCGTCACCGACCGTGCCAACTTGATCGGCGGGCTCGGTCAGTACGGGAGCCTGATTGCCTCCGCCACCGCCGGACTGCGCGATCACCTCGATGGCCTTGATCATCGGGTTCTCGACGACATGTACGAAGTCGACGGTCACCGCACCGTCATCGACCGCGACCACATCGGTAAGCACGATGCCCGCATTCATCCCCACCTCGGAAATCACATCGAGGTCGTTCGCCAGAAGCGCTCCCTCCACCAGCACGTCGGCCACGCGCTGCCCAGGGTTGCCGTAGATCGTTTCCGCAAAGTAGAGCCGCACCTCGTAGCTGCCGGGTGCCACCGGGAAGCTCCAGCTCATCTCCGCCCCGGTGGGCTGATCCCAACGTTCAGACTGGAGGATCACCGGTGGGGTGCCCGCCGGAATGCTCGGATGGGCAAGCGAGATCGCACTGCCTACCGAAGACACGTGGTTTCCGGCGACCGCGCTGTTGTTGTAGATCGACGGATTGGGCTGGGTGTCGGCCTCCCAGGGTAGCCCGCCATCGGTGGCACTCACCTCTGGACCGCCCGCATTCACCCGATAGAGCACCGTCGCACCTCCCGGGGGTGGCACGGAGTTGACCGTAAACGCAAACGAGGCACTGTCGGAGGCTTCACCGTCGCTCGCGGTGACCGTCGGGTTGAACGTGCCGGCAACACTCAACGTTCCGCTGATCAAACCCGTGCCGGCATTGAGAGTCAGTGACGGCGGAAGTCCGCTGGCACTCCACGTCAACGGATCACCGTCTGGATCCTGGGCCTGGAGCAACAACGAAACGCCGTCACCGACCGTGCCGACTTGAGGGGCGGGCCCGGTCAGAACGGGCGCCTGATTGCCTCCCCCGCCGCCGGATTGCGAGATCACTTCGATGGCCTTGATCATCGGGTTCTCGACGACGTGCACGAAGTCGACGGTCAGAGCGCCGTCACCGACGACCACCACATCACTGAGCACAATCCCCGCGTTCATTCCCACTTCGGAGATCACATCGAGGTCGTTTGCTAGAAGCGCTCCCTCCACCAACACGTCGGCCACGCGTTGCCCGGGATTGCCGTAGATCGTCTCGGCAAAGTAGAGCCGCACCTCGTAGCTCCCGGGTGCCACCGGGAAGCTCCAGCTCATCTCCGCTCCGGTGGGCTGATCCCAACGCTCAGACTGGAGGATCACCGGTGGGGTGCCCGCCGGGATGCTCGGGTGGGCGAGTGAAATCGCGCTGCCGACCGAAGAAACATGGTTACCGGCTACCGCGCTGTTGTTGTAGATCGACGGGTTGAACTGAGTGTCGGCCTCCCAGGGCAGCCCGCCATCGGTGGCACTCACCTGTGGACCGCCCGCATTGACCCGGTAGAGCACGTTCTCAGGCTCACCAACCGGGTGCTCGAACACGAACAAGTCGTCCCAGGTTGCGACAAACGGTGCGGGCGCGCCTCGCGACGTGGCGAGCACTCCCACGGCCGGCCTGGTGACACCAAGCAGCCAGGAGACTGGAAAGGAGATCGGGTTGCCCAGAGTCAACGACGGCTGGCTGTCGATCTGGATCATGGGCTGAGCGCTCGCCGTCTGGGGATCGATCTGCAGGCTCACTTGAACCTTGTCTGCACTCGAGATGGAGACCCCCTGACCAGGACCAAACAAAGTGCTCGAGTGCACACCGTTGACCTCGACGCCAACCTCGATTCCGCCCACGCCACCGTTGGCCACCGCACTGACCTCGATGTAGTTGTTCTGATCCCCCGTGCCAAAGAACAGCCCCGTTGCGCTCTCGGCTTCTAGCGCCGGTTGAAATGGCGCGATGAGCTGGACCTGAGCGGTAAACGGCGGACTGTCAGAGCCCACATTGATTCCAAACTGCATGCCGAACTGCTGCGAGTCGAGGCCTTCGAAAGCGTCGCCGGCGGGAACCTCGAGGACGGCGTAGACCCCCGGTGCCCCGCCCGGGATGATCACGTCGGCATCGAACAGCTGTGAGTAGTCGACCCCGTTGGTCATCAAGCCGGTGAAGCCAAGATCGAGCAGGCCACCGCGTGGCGGTTCACCGTTGTTCCATGTCAGCGTAACTGGCAGGTTGGTACCTGCGCCGTTCGAAGGGTCGAGCGCGAAGGGGTCCTGGTTGTCCAGGAGACCGTCGTTGTCGTCGTTGGGATCGTTCAAGTCGGACACAAAGTCCGCATCAAAGTCCGCCGGGATGCTGCCCGCGCTGCAGGGGTTGGTGTCGTTGTCAATCTCGTCACTGTTCGTGTATCCGTCGAGATCTTCATCCAGCAGGCTGCTGTCGGTGCCCTGGCACTCGCTCGGGCCTCCGCCGTCGAAATCGTCGGGTTCGAAAACGCTGACTACGCTCTCGGCGTAATCGACGACCCACACGGTTCCAGGAAAGAGATCGCCGTCGCCCTGGGCAACGACATCCAGGGGAATCGCATTGACGCCACTGAACAGGCTGCTGGGAGGAGCGACCAGGTCATCGCCAGCGGCGTTGAGCTGCAGCCTCGAGATCACCCCGCCAAAACTCACCACCACCAGGTTGCCGCTCAAGACACCACCAAAGTTCGAGGCTGTGTACTCGGTGATGCCATTGGTGGAACTGGGAAACTCCGCCAGGCTCCCGTTACTACTCGGTGGGAAGTGAGAACACTCCACGGGGTTCGAGAAGGGCACCGGTGACTGGGGGTTGGTCACGTTCCAGGTGTTGGCCTGGTTTCCTCGTGTGGGATTGGGGTGACCGCCGTAGTAGCCCTCCTGGCTGATGAAGTGCAGAGCATCCAGGAAGCTCGGGCCGCCGTTCTCGAGCTGGTTGGAGCAGGTATTCGGATCGGGTGGTGCCCCGAAGTTTCCGTTGGCACCGTTGTCTACCGTGTAGAGGTTGCCCTGGGTTGTCAGCACGACATCGTAGGCGTTGCGCCAGCCGGGCGAGAACACCTGCACAGGACCACCCGGATCGATGATCGCCTGGTTCTTGCCACCGTTACCACCGAACGGATCGTTTACGTCTTCGCTGCCGGCCCGGTCTTCGTCGTCGAGCGTTGGCAGGTCGTAAGTCGTGTTGCCTATGGCGTCCAGATCAATCGACAACAGAGCCGCCGAAAGGGCGTACTCGGGCAACAAGCCGAAGACGCTCGAGGGCGCGCCACTGTTGGTGTGACCACCAGACATCATGTACAGGGTGTTGGTGGAGGGATCGAGAGCCATGCCGTTGCTGGCGTGGTTCTCCTCCGAACGTGGAAGCCCACGAACCAGGTCGAGCTTCACCCAGGTCGACCCGCTCCAACTCAGCCGGCTGAGAATGCCCGAGTTTGTGTCGAGTGTCAGCGCCGGAGGTTCTGTGTTGCCAGCTGTGATCCTGGGGTCAGAAGACGTCACGTAGAGGACCGGGTTCGATGACGTCCCAGACACCAGAAGACCAGTGACCTGCCGGGTGTTGACGGTCGGGTTGGGCTGGCCGTTGTCGTTGTGGTTGGGGATGCTTTGAATCAAAGTGATGGTTTCAGTACCAGTCACCCCGTAGTTGTTGGGCCCGATCCTCACAATGTCGACGACCGTGATCAGACCATCCTGCTGTGCCACATAAAGCCTGTCGTCGGGTCCGAACTGGAGGGACGTTGGGTTGGTCACCGACACGCCAGAGAGCTCGGAAGCGCCGAAACTCTGCGCATGGAGCGGGCTTTGGGCGATCGCGAGCAGCACCAGGCCCATGGTCAGTTGTAGAGCGATCCGACACACGGCGCGAACCTTCGCGGTCAATACAATCATCTGTCTGTTCTCCGAGGGAATCCAGAGAGTGTAGCCGCGCCGTCATCGTTCGCAGAGGCCTGTGTGAAGGCCAGAGCCATGGCTATTGCACTCGTGCTATAGTGGCTATTCAACAAGTGCAATAGCCATAAAGACCTGGAGAACGCGACGATGAGCCTCGACCACATCTTGCTGGGCATCTTGAGGAAACCCGAATCGGGTTACTCGCTCAAGCAGCACTTCGATTCCGTGTTCAGCCACTTCTGGGCGGCCGAAATCAGTCAGATCTATCGCCAGCTCAAGAGCCTCGAGGGGAGAGGGTTTCTCGAGAGCTGGGAAGAGCCTTCTGCCAAGGGCCCACCAAAGCGCCTCTACCGAACGACTTCTAAGGGGCAGCACGAGCTCCTGCGGTGGATTACAAGCGGCCCGCAGATCGCAGATCGCAGGGTCCCCTATCTGGGCCAGCTCTGCAATCTTCACACGCTTCCAGATCACCAGGCGCGGGTTTCGTTCTTCTACGAACTCCGCGAGCACTTCGCGACCCGACTCCAGGTCCTCACCGAGCTCGACGCATCTCTCCAGGCAGAGAGGCCTGCGCCAGATGAAGATGCCCTGGAAGGGCTGTGTGGCCATATGGTGCTCCGCCACGGCATCCACCGGGCCCAGGCCCTGCTCGCCTGGTGCGACGAGAGCATCGAGCGGCTGGTCGCCCAGCGAACGCAGAGTCCAACGTCAGTGAGCGAACACCGCTCGCCACCCGAAACAGAAGTTCGGCGCCCGCCGAGCGGAGTGGGCGATCTTGGAGAACCTTCATGAACGAAGCTGCGCCTGCCCTTTTCGACCCTCAGGTTTACCTCGCCCTGCGCAACGCTCATCTGGTTCTGGGCTCCGTTTCGCTGCTCCTCTTCTGGCTCCAGATCGCGAAACGAAAGGGCGGTCAGAATCACCGGTGGATTGGCTGGTGTTACCTGGTGGCCATGCTCGGTGTCTTGATGACCGCGATTCCCATGACGCTCTTCATCGGGCACCAGGGCCAGATCGAGGCTGCGATGCTACTCGGCTTCCTGGTCCTGATCACAGCTGCTGCAGGTGTCGATGCGATCCAGGCCTCGCGGCATCGGCAGTCGAACGCGTGGATGCGCGGTCCGCTGGCGTGGGGAACCACGGTTGCGATCCTCGTCTACTCGATCCTGATGCTGATCCTCTTCGCGCGGACCGGGTTTCCCCTCCTGATCGTTCTCGCGCTGCTGGGTTTTCTCGGAACGGTGGAGCACGTCACGAAGGTACGGGGTCAGAAACCGTACTCCTGGGTCCACGAGCACGTCGACGGAGTGATCGCGACCGGAATCGCCGTGCACGTGGCGTTTCTTTCGTTCGGTCTGCGGCGCATTCTCGGGGGTGGTGGCCTTTGGCTGATCTCGGCGTTTGTCTTTCCCTTTGCGGTGGGTCACTTGATGACGGTCTACTTCCGCCGCAAGCTCACGCCGCGATCCGTAGCACCTGTAGAGCCGCGCACGGACACAAGCATGACCGAGGGTCGTGTTCCGCACCTCTAGTTCGCGACGCAGCCCTACACCGACCGCGCCTTCGCCTCAACCACGGCCCCACTTTCCAGGAGGGCCGCGCACTTGTCGTCGTTGTAGCCGAGGTCCTTGAGGATCTCGCGGCTGTGCTCGCCGAGCTGGGGAGCGGGCCCGGCGATCTCACTCGGAGTGGCGCTGAAGCGGGCCGGCGGCCGGGCCTGGCGCACTTCGCCAAATCCCGGGTAGGTCGTGTAGTGGACCGAAGCGTTCGTCTGGACCTGAGGTGAATCGAGCAACTCCATGCGGGTCAAGAGTGGCGCGCTGGGAACGTCGTGCGCATCGAGCCGCTCGAGAATCTCGGCGGTTGGCCACTTGGCGATCTCATCGGCGGTGATCTTCTTCCTCTCATCGGCGTTGAGCCCGCGCTGAAGCGGCGTTCTGAACCGTTCGTCGTCGATGAGTTCCTCGCGCTCGAGCGCTTTGCACATTCCTTCCCACTCGCGGTTCGAAATCGCGCCGGCCGTAATGTGGCCGTCCTTGGTTTCGAACACCAGGTCCATCACGCCCTGGAGCTCCCTGACGTCGTACTCGTTCTCGGCAAAGGTCAGACCGCCCATGCCCTCGGGCCAGAAGAACGACAGCATGGTCTCTAGCATGCTGAGGCGAATGTGCTGCCCCTCGCCGGTGCGTTCGCGATGAAAGAGCGCTGAAGAGATGGCTTGCGCCGCGGTCACCGACGTCACCTTGTCGGCGATGATGATGCGAAACATTTTCGGCTCACCGGTCGCGCGGTCGGCCTGGATGTCGGTGGCACCGGAAAGGGCCTGAATCACAGGGTCGTAGACGCGCTTGTGGGCGTAGGGGCCGCTCTCGCCGAAGCCCGAGATGGACACGTAGATAACGTTCTCGTTCAGTTCGCGCACTTCTCCTTCACCGAAGCCCATGCGCTCGATGGCGCCCGGGCGAAAGTTCTGCACAAGCACGTCGGTCTCCCGCAAGAGGTCGCGAAGTACCTCCTTTCCTTCGTCGCTCTTGAGGTCGAGGGCGATCGACTTCTTGCCGCGGTTGCAGGAGTAAAAGATCGCCGAAACACCGTTGTGGGGCGTACCGAGATAGCGCATCTGCTCACCTCGAGTTGGCTCGACTTTGATCACCTCGGCGCCCTGGTCGGCCAGAATCATGGCGGCGAGAGGGCCTGAGACCATCGCCGTCAGGTCGAGAACACGAACTCCAGCTAGTGGGCCCATGGCGCAATGTCCTTCCCGTAGTTCTGTTGCATCGCCCGGCGGTACGCTTGGCGCTCGAAGATGCGCTCACGATACGTCGCGAGCCCAGTGGGCACATCGACCCTGTAGACAACGGCCCAGTCTAGGCAACTCTGAAGAAAGACATCGGCAAGGCCGAAGCCACCATCGAGAACCGTAGCGCGACCGTCGAGCAGTTGACAGGCAGCGCGCAGTTGACGCGCTGCGTAGTCGCGCGACGCTTCTACCACCATCGGGGCACTACCGTAGATCTCGCCCAGATCGCCGTGTCGCCGCATGACGTAGAGGCTGGTTTCGTCGATTTCACCGTAGATGTGGCAACACCACTCGTCTTCGCGGGCGCGCTCCTGGGGACTCATCGGTCGATAGATGGCCGGGCCCGGAAACGCCTCGGTCAAGTAGCGGCAAATGGCCAGGCTCTCGGTGAGCCGAAAGTCTCCATGGATCAGGAGCGGGATCTTCTGCTTGGGAGTGAGCGCTTTGAACTCAGACGTGCGTGTTTCACCGGTGCGCGGACCGATCGGCTTCAGGTCGTAGGCCAGGCCCAGCTCTTCGGCGACCCAGATCGGCCGAAGCGTGCGGACCGTGCCGGCGCCCCAGAGCGTGATGTCTGTCATGACCCCTCGCTAGAACTAGATCTCGACACGGTGATTCCACCAGCTGATGTCTGAGAACGATCGTAGGTCGAGTTCGAAGGTCCATGTCGAGCGGTGTTGCTGGGCGACATGAAAGTACGTCTCGGCGATCTTCTCCGGCAGGAGCAACCCATCGTGCTCGCGGCCGCGACTTTTGCGCAACTCTTCGAAGCGTTCGGGCCCGAGCATCTTGCCGAGCGTGTCGGGGGCGTCGACTGCGCCGTCGACGACGAAGTGGGCGATGTGGATCCCCTGCGATGCGAACTCGGCGTTCAAGGTCTGGCACAGCATGCGGCGACCGCCCATTGCCGCGGCGTGGGAGTGCTGGCCGGCGTTCCCGCGCACCGCCGCCGTTGCTGAGGTCACCAGCAGTGTTCCCTTGCCGCGCGCGACCATATGCGGGATGGCTGCCTGCGCGACTCGAAAGAGCGCCAAGGTCGCCATGCGCCAGCCGAGCTCGAAGGCCTTCAGGCTGGTGTCTGACAGCTTGCGGTTTCCGATCTGAGCTCCCAGGTTGAAGACCACGACCTCGATCGGCCCGATGTCGGCTTCGACCTCGGCGACGAGTTCTTCGATGCTGTTTTCCTTGACGGCGTCGAGAAGCCTGCCGGTGGCCTGGCCGTCGGCTGCTTCGATCGCACCCGCCAGGCGATCCAGGCCCTCCCGGTCACTGCGGCGGCACAAGACGGCGTGGTAGCCATCACGGGCGAAGCGGGCTCCAACGGTGCCGCCGATGCCGGCGCCGGCGCCAATAACGAGACAGACAGGTCGATCCACAGCATGTCCTCCTAGCTAGTCGTTTCCTATGCAAACCGACACTCCTTCGTGTCGAACAGGCCACACTGTCTCCTACTCCTCCCTCAGCATCAAGGGCTTTGGATGGAGTTCAGCCCGAGTCCCTCATCCACTCTTAGGCAGTCCAGGGCTCGAAGTTCGCGCTCCGCTGTTACCTTGTCCGAAGCGTCGGAACACACTTGATTGAATCAGCTGCTGCTCGCCGGCAATGATGACCTCTCTTGAATCGATGGCGCGAGTGCATGGGGATGCGCGTCGAAGATCGGTTCGGGCGGCAGCGCAAACTAGGCGGGGACTTCAGGCGCGCCCAGTGCCCTATTCGCTGCGCAAGACGTTCGCCGGATCGACGGCCGAAGCGCGGCGCGCTGGAATCAGGCTTGCCATCATCACCACCCCCGAGATTGCCAGCGCAACGGAAACCATGGTTAGCGGATCGCTGGGTGCAACCAGGATCAGAAACGATCTCGCTAGCTGCGCCACGGCAATCCCCACAACAGCACCGACGATCACCCCCGGCACAGCCAGCCGTACCGCGTCCATCATCACATGCGCCAGGACGCCATCGCGGCGTGCGCCAAGCGCCATGCGAATTCCGATCTCGCGAGTTCGGCGGGCAACCATCAGCGCGACGATGCCGTAGATTCCCACCGCCGAAAGAAGAATCGCGATCAGGCCGAGAATCGAGGTCACTGAGGCAGCGATCTTCTGTGGCAGGGTCGCCATGCCGGTCACCCGCTCGAGCGGTGTGACCGGGGTCAGCGAAACACTCGGGTCGATGCTCAGAACGGCTCGCTCCAAGGCTGTCGCATCGATCAGATGCCCCGCCTCTCCGCGCACCGAAAGAGTCGCCTGCGGTGAGTAGGCCTGCATCAACGGTAGGTAGACGAACGGCTGCGGCGGCTCGGTGATCGATGTGTTGATGACGTTCGTCGTCACGCCGACGATGCGATAGGGCGGAAGGTCGTCTTCGCCCTCGAAGCGTAGTGTCTTGCCGATTGCAGGCTCGCCCGGCCAGGCAGTGCGGACGAACTCTGCGGTGACCATTGCCACGCGTTCGCTTCCTCGAACGTCGCTGTCGCGGAAGGCGCGGCCGGCCTCGAGCTCGATTCCGAGCGTTTCCAGGTAGTCGGCGGTGACGTGATTGAGCGAAACGCCGAGCCCTGAGTCGGCAGTCTGCCAGCCTTCTGGAAACACCGCAGTACCCCGCGAGGTCATGTCGAGCGGCAGGTCGAGGGAGAACGCTGTCGCCTCGACCCCGGGAAGGGCGGCCACGCGGTCCAGAACCTGGTCGTAGAACGCTGTTCCTCGTTCCTGCGAGTCGTACCCCTCGAGCGACAGGTCGACGGTGGTCGTCACCACGCCACGGCCATCAAAGCCGGTTTCGACCTCGCCGATCTTCTGCAGCGATCGCAGGAAGAGACCGGCGGTGATCAACAGCACCATCGAAGCCGCGATCTGAGCGGTCACCAGCAAGCGTCGCAAACGGCCCTTGCGGAACCCATCCCCCACACCCCGCAGACCCGCTACCAGATCGGGTCGACTCGCCTGCAGAGCCGGCATGACACCGAAGGTGATGCCGGTCACCAGCGTGACCGCCAAGGCGACCAGGAGAACGCGTAGATCCGGGCTGAGATCGAGATCCACCCGCACCGGAGCCGAGAAACCGGAGGAGTTCAGCGAGCGGAGACCCACAACGGCGATCGTCGCGCCCACCGCCCCGCCGATGACGAACAAGAGCATCGCCTCGACGAGGAGCTGACGCACGAGCTGCCAACGACTCGAGCCGATCGCCAGCCGCACCGCGACCTCTTTCTCGCGTGCCGCTGCATTGGCCACCAACATGCCACCGACGTTCGAACAGGTGGCCACCAGGACGAGGCCCACGAGCCCAGCCAACACCGCGAGGAACCCCTGGACACCTTCACGCGCCCCGCCCGGAACCGGGCCGAGGGCCACCAACTGAACGCCACGGTCGCGGTTGCTCTCCGGATACTCGCGCGCCAGGCGCTCGAAGACGGTCTCCGCCGCCGCCTGCCCCTCGGCGATCGAAACGCCCTCGGCCAACCGGCCGACGGCCATCAGCCACGAGGCTCGCCGGCTTGCCGCGCGTGGTGTGCCGTCGAAAGCGGCCTGACGAAACTCCGGATGCTGACCCAGCGGCAGCCAGACGTCGGGATCAAAGCCGATGAAGTGACCCTTGAACTCTTTCGGTAGGACACCAACGACCGTCATCGACTCACGGCTGATCGGAATCGACCGACCGACGATCTCTAGGTCACTCCCAAACCGATTCTCCCAGGTCGAGTGACTGAGAATGACCACCGATTCACCCGCCGCGCCGGCGCCTTCCTCCTCGGTGAACCGGCGACCCAAGAGTGGCTCCACTCCCATTAGCGGCAGGTAGCTCCCCCCGGTGTACATGGCATTCCACCGCTCGCCGCCGTCGCCCATTTCGACGCTGACGAACTCGAAGGTCAGGGCGGCGACCTCATCGAGCGCCGAGCGGGCGCCCTCGCGTAGGTCGACGAGGTCGGGATAGGTGAAGCTGTCGAAGCCAGACCCCTCGCTGGTGCGACCGAGCTCGACCAGCCTTTCATGCTGTGCGACGCCGGGCAGCGGGCGCAGCAGGAAGGTGTTGACGATCGAGAAGATCGCGGCGGTGGCCCCGATCCCGATCGCCAGCGAGGTGATGGCAATCAGCGAGAAGAGCGGCCGGCGCCGCGCGATACGACAGGCGTAGCGGCTGTCTTGCAACCAGGCGTCGGAGGTCCTCGACCAGCGCTGCTCACCGGCGCTAGCGGCCGGTTTAGAGGAAAAGCCTCGAAGCAGCCGCCAGGCGGTGGCACTGACGGCCAACGAGAGCCCGACCCGCCAGTACCAGAGCGCAGCGGCGCGAGGTCGCTTCTCACGTCGAAGCTGAAACTCCTCGAAGAGATCACCGAGAATGCTCGCGTTGGCACCGCCCGTACCGAGGCATCGGTGCAACAACCAGGTGACGATCCGCGGTGGCCGACGTTCCAGGACGACCCGACTCACTGCAAGACCTCCTCGAGGCCCGACCACAGGTCCGTCAGCACCCGCCGCGAGGCCCGCAAGGCCGCCACTCCAGCGGCGCGGACCTCGAAAGTGCGCCGCGGATGCCCGCCGCGCGCCGGTCCGCCGTCTTCGAGACGCCAACGGAGAAGCCCCTTCTCGCACAGGCGTTCGAGCGTTCGGTACAGCGCTCCGCGGGTCACCGAACGACCGGCGATGTCGCGCAGTTCCTGGCGAACCGAAATGGCGTGTGCTTCGCCGTTCTGGCGCAGAACGGCTAGAAGAACGAGCTGCTCGAGCTCGCCGAGGCGCGCGGGAGTCGGCATGGCATCTCCTGATCGGTCGAGAATCTTTCGTTCGATGTCTACAACTACGACATCGATCGAGGAGAGTTTCAACACCGACGCGAAACGCTCACCTTGGCTACCGACCGACCGGTAGGTCGTGCTAGCCTCGATGGAAACCCGCAAACGCCGAGCAAGGAATGGAGAGTGGCCGATGGATCTGCACGACACCCCTGAACAAGCCGAGTTTCGTGCCGAGTGTCGCGCCTGGATCGACGCCAACGCCCCGCATGACCTTCGGCCGGCGCTCGAAGCTTCGAGCTTCGGTCGCTCCGCCCTCGGGGAAGAGGAGTACCTCGCGGCGTCGCGCGCCTGGCAGGCCAAGAAGGCCGACGCCGGCTGGGCGTGCCTGAACTGGCCCAAGGAATACGGCGGCCGCGGCGCGACCCCCATCGAGCGCGTTATCTGGTCGCAAGAAGAAGGTATTTATGCCTCTCTCTCCGGCGTCTTCGTCATCGGGCTCGGCATGTGCGGGCCTACCCTGATGGCCTATGCCAGCGAAGAACAAAAACGCGAACACCTGCCCCCGATGGCGCGTGGCGACGTCATCTGGTGCCAGTTGTTCTCAGAACCCGGCGCCGGCTCAGACCTCGCCGGCCTGCGCACGCGTGCCGAGCGCGACGGTGACGAGTGGGTGGTCAACGGCCAGAAGGTGTGGACTTCCGGCGCCCAGCACAGCGACTGGGGCATCCTGGTCACCCGTTCGGACTTTTCGGTGCCCAAGCACAAGGGCCTGACCTACTTCTTTCTCGACATGAACTCGCCTGGCATCGAAGTGCGACCGATTCAGCAGGCGCACGGATCGGCCGGCTTCAACGAGGTCTTTCTCTCCAACGTTCGCATTCCCGACGCCCAGCGGCTCGGCAGTGTCGGCGATGGGTGGGCAGTCGCCATCACCACGCTGATGAACGAACGCCTTGCCATCGGTGCCGGTGCTGGGACCGGCTGGGCCGACCTGTTCGAGTTCGCGAAGACGTTCGAGCTCGAAGACGGTCGCGCCATCGACGACCCTTCGGTGCGCGCTCGCATCGCCGAGTGGTACGTCGCCACGATGGGTCTGCGCTACACCGGCTACCGCGCGATCTCAGCCATTGCCCAGGGCAAGATGCCCGGGCCCGAGAACTCGATCTCCAAGGTGGTCGCTGGCAACACCATGCAACTCGTCGCCACAACCGGTCTCGAGATTCAGGAGATGGCCGGCATCATCACCGAAGCCGACAAGACCGTCAGCGACGGCAAGTTCCCGGCGATGATGATGCGCTCGCTCGGCATGCGCATCGAAGGCGGAACCGACGAGATCCTCAAGAACATCATCGCCGAGCGCGTCCTCGGCCTACCGGGCGACATTCGCGTCGACCGCGATGTCGCCTTCACCGACATCCCGAGCGGGGGCTAGGAGAGCTCGCCCGACTCAGCTGGGCCCAGACAACTCGCTGAGCACTGCCCGCATCGACAGAAAGCCGGCGAGCTTCTGATCGCTCCCCATCACCGGCAGGTGGCGAAAGCCGTCAACGCCCATGCGATGAAGGGCAAAGGCCAGCCGATCGTCTTTGCGCACGGTGAACGGGTTGCGCGTCATCGCCTGATCGACCCGCGTCTCCTCCGGGTCGCGGTCGCGCGCGAGAATCCGGGTCGCGATGTCGCGCTCCGTGAGAACGCCAACCAGCTCTCCCTGGTCACAGACGAAGACACAGCCTTCGCGTGCCTCGACCATCGCGGTGATGGCATCGGCGACTGAGTCTTCGGGCGCTACGACCAGGCTCTCTTTGAGCGGCAGGCGCGAGACGCGCTGGGCCAGTTTCGGATCTTCGGGGTCGATTCCCCAGGCGCGAACGTCGAGACCGGCCATGTCGAGACCGCAGCCGTCGCAGTAGTCGGTGCCCTCGAAGTTGTCGTGCTCACATGCTGGGCAACGCATATCAGCCGCCCTCCGCCTGCTTGAACACCTGGTGCAGGCGCGGCGGCAGGTTGAGCGTTTCTTCGGGAACCTGATCGGCCACAAACTGCATCAGGTCGTTGGCGGACAACAAACCCACCAGATCACCGTGGCGATCGACCACCACGACGTGGCGGTGCTTGCGGCGCGCCATCACGTCGATGGCAACGTCGAGCGTGGCCTGCCGCCGCACGGTAACCGCCGGTTGGCTCATCACTTCTTCGACCAACACCCGCTGACGTCCCGAAGAGTTTCTGAGCCGCGCATCGCTTTGACCGTAGAGCACATCACGTTCGGTAAGCACACCTCGCGGTTTCCCGTTCTCGCTGATGACGATCGCCCCGCGCCGTGAACGCACCAGCTGCTGTAGCGCCTGCTGCACCGTCGCTTTCGGTGGCAGGTCGGGAGCTGGAAGGGGGCCAAGATCGAGAATTCGAGTCCCGCGAATCGACTCGCGTAGTGTGCTCATAGGGGTCCCCCCGTTGTTGTTTGGCTCTTTATCGAAGTCGTTCGATCATAGCGCAAGATCTGCGAAGCCCTGTGCGCCTCCGCCAGGGCTCACCGCTGGAGCGCCAGGAGAGCCGTGCGGGCCTCCTCCACCAGGGTTTCGACGACTTCAGCGACAGTCTTTCTCGACGTCACGAAGGCGACGCTCTGGCCGGCCGGGTGGTGCATCAGGGGCTCGACCCGATGCTCGTCGATGGCCCCGAGGAGGTCTCCGACCAGAATGTCCTGGAGCGGCATGGGCAGCGCCGGCGGTGCTTCGGGCGCTGCCCACTCGTCCGACCAGGCGGTGCGGATCTGTCTGAGAGTCTTGCCCGAGTCGGCGCGCGAAATCACGGTGTCTCGGCTTTCGGCGGCCAGGAGCTTCTCCATCACGATCGGATCGAGAGCGTGTTCCTCGGTCGCTAGCCAGGCGGTGCCCAACCACACACCCTGTGCGCCCATCGCCAGCGCCGCGACAATCTGCCGCCCGGTGGCGATTCCGCCGGCAGCCAGGACCGGAACGCCTGCCGCCTCGCCCAGGTCAACGATCTGCGGCACCAGCGACATGGTGCCAATCGGACCAGTGTGCGCCCCCGCATCATGACCCTGGGCCACCAAGAGGTCGACGCCAACCGCCAGGGCCGCCTCGGCATGGCGGGGTGCACCCACCAGGGCGCAGGTCGTCTTGCCGCCCTTCTTTGCCTGCTCAATGACCTCGAGCGGCGCGCCAATGCCGCACGCAAACAAGTCGACCGATGAAGCAAGCACCGCTTCGACCTGCGCTGCCGCAATCGCCTCGGAACGAACGAAGCGCGAGCGCCACCCCGGACCGCTGGGCGCCGGCACCTGGTACTTCGCCGCCAGCTCGGCAACGAAGTTGCGATGCTGCTCGGGCAACCGCTCCTCGATCGCCTCCCGGTCGTCGTGTTCCGGCATGCCGCGCGGCAAAACGAGATCGACTCCTACCGGACGGTCACCGGCCAACTCGCAGAGCCGAGTCAGGTGCTGCTCGATCTCTTCGGGTAGATCGCGCGTCGCACCGTAGACCCCAACGCCACCGGCGCGCGAGATCGCCGCCGCTGCCTCGACGCTGTGAGCGAAGCCAAAGATCGGAAGCGCCGATCCCAGCGTTTCGCAAACCGGAGTGCAGAGAGCGGAGGGCCGTTGCGCATCGGCGGGCATCAGTCAGCCCCGGTTGCCGGAACCTGTGGGTCGCCAGCGAGCGACGCGCGAACCTCGTCCATCTCCTCGGCAGCCCCTTCAGGGGCGCGGGTCAGAAGGCTCACTGCGACCGCGAACGCCATTCCCACGATGAAGCCCGGAATCAGCTCATAGAGGTTCGCCGTGTCGTCTTTCCACACCAGTACCCAGGCAACCGTGGTCACGAAGCCCGTCACCATACCGGCGAGGGCACCCTCGCGCGAAATACGGGGCCACCACAACGACAGGAGAACCGGGGGCAGGAAAGCGGCCGCGAGTCCCGACCAGGCAAAGAGCACGAACCAGAACAGAAGGGGTGGCTGAAGGAGCGCCAGGGGCAGCGCCGCTAGACCGATGGCGGCGGTCGTATAGCGGCCCCAGCGCGCCAGCAGCTGTGGGTCGTCTTCGGTGTGCAAGATCTTCTGGAAGAAGTCACGCACCACCGCCGACGACGCCAGGATCAAGAGCGAGTCGACGGTCGACATGATCGCGCCGAGCACGATCACCAGGAACACGCCCGTCACCAGTGCCGGGAAGAGTTCGTCCGAAAGCTGCGGCATGATGGTCTCGGGGTCGAGGAGACCAGGGTGGAGCGCGCGGCCGGCGATCCCCGTTAGTACGGCACCGAAGTCGAAGACAAGCACGCAGACAACGGCGATCAGACCACCGTGCCGGATATCGCGCCCCGAACGCGCCGACATGAAGCGCACCAGGAGCTGCGGCACACCAAGAAACGCGAGGCCGATGAAGCCGAAACTGGCGGCCGAGGCGATGCCCGTCGGTGTCACACCGAGATGGCCCATCGCCAGGAGCAAGGTCGGGTCATCGGCCCGCAGCGTTTCGATGACCGGAGTCCAACCGCCGGCCGCTGCAAACGCCGCGACTGGCAGGAGCACCAGCCCCGCAGCCATCAACAAACCTTGCACCAGGTCGCTATAGGCGACCGCTTTGAAGCCACCCACAGCGGTGTAGAACATCGTCACCGCCAGACCGACCAGCACTCCTAGAACGTAGGGGATGCCCAGAAAGGTCGCGAAAGCCTTGCCGGAGGCGACGAGCTGTGCCGAGCAGTAGACCGCCACCATCGACAGAATCACCACCAGCGACACCTTGCGAAGCCACTGGCCACTGGCGACGCTGCCAGGGAAGCGCGCCTCGAGATAGTCGGGCACGGTGATCGCGCCGTAACGATCGGTATAGGCCTTGAAGCGGCGGGCGATGACCGTCCAGGCGAGCGCGACACCCAGGGCCTCTCCCAGCACCACCCAGAGTGCGTGAAAACCGACCGCGTAGCCCATTCCGGTGAGCCCAAGGAGCAGCCAGCCGCTCTCACCCGTGGCGTTGGCTGAAAACGCGACCACCCACGACGGCAGTTTCTTACCGGCCAGGAAGTACCCTTCGAGACTGTCGCCGCTCGAGCGACTCCAGAGCCCCAGCACCAAGAGCACCAGCATGTAGAGAAAGAGCGGAACCAGAACGGCAACGGAAGCGGTCATTGCGCCTCCTCACGAGGCCGTCGACGCTCGGAGGACGAGCCGCCGCTCCAGAAGAAGATCAGAGCGACCGCGAGCGGAAGAACGACACTGGCAATCGCCAGGACAACGACCGACCAAGGTAGGCCCAGGGCGAGGGTGGCCAGCGAAAGAACCGAACTGAGGTGAGTCATGACCGGCAGTATAGGCGTCGAGCCCTCTGACCCTGGTCGGCTAGTCTGGCCCCTGACGTGCTGTTGGCGAACTGCCGCAAGAGGAATCGTTGGTGAATCTCGTTCTCGCTCAAGTCGAAACGCCAGCTGTTGTCATCGACAGGTCGCGCCTGGACCGCAACCTGGAACGCATGCAGGAGCGAGCCGAACGGCACGGCGTCGCACTGCGACCGCACATCAAGACCCACAAATCGATCGAGATCGCCCGCCGACAGCTCGCCCTCGGCGCCAAGGGCATCACCTGCGCCAAGTCAGAAGAAGCAGCGGTGTTCGCCGAGGCAGGGTTCGACGACATCAGGCTCGCCTATACCGTCGTCGCGCCGGCGGCCCTCGACCGTCTGGCACAGCTCTCGTCCCGGGCGCGGATCTCGTTCTGCGTCGACAGTCTGATGGGCGTCGAAGCCGCACAGCAGGCCTTCGCCGCGTCGGGCCACACAGCTGAACTTCTAGTCGAGGTCGACTGCGGCTACGGGCGAAGCGGTGTGCGGCCGCTCGACGAACGAGCCCTCGAGGTTGCGCGCTCCGTCGTTCAGACACCGGCACTCCAGCTGCGCGGCATTCTGACGCACGCCGGTCAGGCCTACCATTCACCCCGCGACGGCGAGACCGCCGGCTGTGCTCTCGAGCGCCGCATGAAGCACGAGCGCGACGTGATGCTCGACTTCCGCGACCGACTACTCTCCTCCGGCCTCACGCTTTCACCCGACTTTGAAGTGAGCGTCGGCTCGACGCCCACGGCATCACGCTTCGCGCAGGAAGACTCGGGCGACAGGAAAGTCACCGAACTGCGCCCCGGGAACTACGTCTTCACCGACCTCACCCAGGTTGATCTCGGTGCGGTCCAGCTCGACGACTGCGCTCTTTCCGTTCTAGCGACAGTGGTCAGCACTGAGCACGAGTCCGACGGAGTGACCCGGGTCATTCTCGACGCTGGCAAGAAGGTCTTCACTTCCGATCGACGACTCGGCCAAGAAGGGTACGGCCTCATCCTCGAAGAAGCGCGGCTCGACGAGCGGCCTCTTCGCCCGTGGCCCGGGGCGGAGATTCACGCCCTTTCCGAGGAGCACGGCTGGTGCCGATTCACCGAGCGGGCGCCCGCTGTTGGCGATCGTGTACGAGTGATTCCCAACCACGCCTGCGTCGTCGTCGACACCCGCGCCGAGCTGGTCCTGGCCGAGGACGAGCGTGTGCAGGCGATCCTGCCAGTCGATGCGCGCGGCAAGAGCGCCTGACCGGCGGCCCGGCGCCCTCTGGTTGATGACCTTCCGATGACCGAATCTCGGCCGCGGCCGCGCTATTCTCGGCCCCCCCCTTTTGATCTCGCGCGCTGGCGAGAATCACACCTCGAGCCGCTCACCTCGGCGCCAGGTGGCGTCCTGGAAGCAGGAGACAACCCGTGCCATTCCTCACCCCAATCCTCGAACACTCGTCGCCTCGCCGCGGAGGCAAAGCTCCGCTCGCGCTTGGCCTGCTCTCTGCCCTCACCATCGCGACAGCGTTGCTTCCACTCGCCGCGGCAGCCGACGAGCCAAACGAGGCCGACTTTCTCTCCCAGATTCGTCGCTTGACCTACGACGGGCTGCGAGCCGGCGAAGGCTACTTCTCGGCTGACGGCAAGAAGATGGTCCTCCAGAGCGAACGCCTCGAGGACAATCCCTTCTACCAGATCTATCTGCTCGACCTCGAGACTGGCGACACCACCCCGGTGTCGAACGGCACCGGAAAAACCACCTGCGCCTTCATTCGCCCAGGAACCGGCGAGGTGATGTACGCCTCGACTCACCATGACCCCCGAGCACCTGACGCACAGCGCGAAGAGCTCGAGTTTCGCGCCTCCGGGAAAGAGCGGCGCTACGCCTGGGATTACGACCCCGAAATGGAAATCTGGGTCACCGACCCCGAGACCCGCGAGAGCAAGCGGCTCACCAACGCGCGCGGCTACGACGCCGAGGGCAGCTACTCACCCGACGGCGAATGGATCGTCTTCGCATCCAACCGCCAGGCTTTCGCGCGCGACCTGACCGCCGAGGAAGAGAAGCAGCTCGAAATCGACCCCGCCTGGTTCGCCGACCTCTATCGCATGAAGGCCGACGGCACCGCACTCGAACGCCTCACCGACACGCCCGGCTACGACGGCGGGCCGTTCTACTTTCCCGACGGCGATCGCATCATCTGGCGACGCTTCAGTGAAGACGGCCTGACGGCAGACATCTACTCCGCCAAACCAGACGGCAGCGATGTGAAGAGGCTCACCGACTTCGGCGCCATGAGCTGGGCGCCCTACGTTCACCCCTCCGGCAAGTACGTCTTGTTTGCGAGCAACAAACTCGGCTTCGCCAACTTCGAGATCTTCATGGTCGATACCGCCGGCACCCGTGAGCCCGTCCAGGTCACCACCAAAGACGGCTTCGATGGCCTGCCCGTTCCCACACCCGACGGTCGCGCCCTCTCCTGGACGTCGACCCGCCACGGTGAGAAGGGTGGCCAGATCTTCATCGGCCAGTGGAATCACGAAGCGGCGCTGGCGGCCCTGGCGAAGGCTCCTCTAAGGGAGTAGAACCGGGCGATGTCGCCGCCCTCTCGCTACACTTCGACTATGGATCGAGCGCAACGCCGAAAGATGATGGACGGTCTCGCCGACGAGCGCGACGACCTGACGAGGCGCCTCCTCGCCCTGGCACTGTTGACGGAGCGCCTCGAGAGAGACCAGATCCAACCCATTCTGGTGGGCGGAATGGCTCTCGAGCTCTACACTGCGGGAGGGTACTCGACCGGCGACGTCGATCTGGCGCTGCCAATGGCCGCGGAGGTGGACGAAGCGTTCGCCGAGTTGGGGTTCGAGAAACGCGGGCGCTTCTGGATCCAAGAAGAGCTCGACCTCTACTTCGAAGCGCCGGCTCCTGCCGGACTTCCCGGTGAGAACGCGCCGCGGGGCATCTTCGAGATCGAGGGTCTGAACGTCCATGTGATCGGCGTCGAGGATCTCTTGCTCGACCGTCTTCGCGCCTGGGTCCACTGGCAGAGCACCGAGGACGAGCGATGGAGCCGCCGGCTCGCTACTCTCTACTTCGACCGTCTCGACTGGAAGTATCTCCTGAAGCGCGCCGGAACCGATCGTGAGACGCAGGCGCTCGAATCGCTCAGAAACGATGCGAATCCGGAGAAGCACAGTGACTGAATCGCAGGCCGAGACACGAGCACTGAACCTCGACGAGTTTCTAAGCGAGGTCCGAGCGCGCAAACGACGGCACTGGTTCCGCATCCTCGAGGGCGAGGGCCCGGGGCGGGCAGTCGGTCGTCGACCTCGCGACCCTGAGCAGGAACGGGTGCTGCTAGAACGAGACCGCCGAAAGCTCGACGCTTTCTTGAGGACCTACCGCTATCGCCGCGAGGGCGAGACGGTGCCATGACGTCGTCGGAAAAGAAGCAGGAAAAGGCACGGCAAAAACGCGAGAAGAAAGCAGCAAAGGCTGAGGTCAAGGCGGAGAAGAAGCGCAGCGCCGAGGCCCCGGCCGAGCCAGGCCCGTCACCCGCGGTGCGCTACGCCGTGTTCGTGCGTGGCGCTCTCTACGTGTTGACCGGCGGCTCGCTGGCCACGGCTCTGGTGCTCGGTCAGCGGGGTCTGATCGTTTCGCTCGACGACCTGATCGAGAGCCTCTTCGCCGCCACCGCCGGAAAAGTCGTCCTCGCCCTCATTGCCGTCGCCCTGGTGATCTACGGGCTCAAGCACCTGCGTCTGGTGCGATGAGCGCCCCTGTACACTCCGCCGAACTCTCAATTCAACCGCCGCAAAGCGCCCGTACCGGCCTCGCCCGTTGGTGAGACGAAGGGGGCCCGAACGAGGAAAACAATGACCAACCCCGAGACCACGACCGTAAGCTTCTCTATCCGTCGCGCGCTGATGCTCGGAACCCTCATGCTGGCAGCGATACTGGCCCTAGGGGCCGGAAACGCCGATGCACCCTTCGCTCCCTCCACCCTCGAAGATCACGTCAGCTTTCTCGCCTCCGACGCGCTCGCTGGCCGGCTGACCGGCAGCCCTGGCGCGAAGGCTGCGGCCGACTACATCATCGAACGGCTCGAAGAACTCGGTGCGACTCCGCTTCCCGGCAACGACGGCTTCCGCACGACGTTCGATTACACCTCGGGAAGTCGCGACACTGGTTCCGAGATCACAGTGACCCGGGCCGGTCGTTCGACTTCGTCGAAGGGCGAAGCCAATCTGCTGGCTCTCACGTTCTCGGACAACGCCACCGTCAGCGGCCCGGTGGTCTTCGCCGGCTACGGGTTGTCGGTACCGGAGGGGACCGACAAGGAGACCCAGTTCGGCTACGACAGCTACTTCGGTCTCGACGTCAAAGACAAGGTCGTCGTCGTGTTGCGCTACCAACCCGAAGACACCGACCAGGCGACGCGCGCCCACCTGGCTCGCTACTCCGGCCTGCGCTACAAAGCGATGACGGCGCGCGAACACGGGGCAGCCGGCCTCTTGGTGGTCACCGGGCCACACTCGCCGAACGCCGGCGAGACCATTCCGATCGCCTTCGACACCGCCGCTGCCGGCTCCGGCATCACCGCCGCCAGCATTTCGGGTGAGGTAGCCCAGGCCTTGTTCGCAGCCTCAGACACCTCCCTGGCTGACGCGCAGAAAGCACTCGACACCGCCAACCCCCATGCAACCGGCTTCGACCTGCCCGAGGTCGAAGTCACCCTCAACGTCGCCATCGAGCGCCAACGGTCGACCGGCTACAACGTCGTCGGCGTGCTCCCTGGCGGCAGAGGCGACGTGGCCGAGCCCTGGGTGGTCCTCGGCGCCCACTACGACCATCTCGGAACCGGGCGCTCCGGCAACAGTCTGGCGCGCGACAGCGAGAAGGGCGGTATCCATCCCGGAGCCGACGACAATGCCTCGGGCGTCGCCGCGGTGCTCGAGGCAGGGCGCTTCCTCGCCGGGCGCGAGCGTGCCCGCAACATCGTTCTGGCCTTCTGGTCGGGCGAGGAACTCGGCCTGCTCGGTGCCACCGATTTCGTCAACGACAAGGACCTCGACCCCACCGCAACGATGGCCTACGTCAACTTCGACATGGTCGGCCGCAGCACCAACAACAAGCTGAGTGTGCAGGCGGTCGGTTCGAGCCCGGAATGGAAGAAGATTCTCGAACGGCGCAACGTACCGGTGGGCTTCGACCTGCAGTTGGTCGAAGACCCCTACCTGCCCACCGACAGTGCGGCCTTCGACCGCGCCGATGTTCCTACGCTGAATTTCTTTACCGGCAGTCACGCCGACTACCACCGTCCCTCGGACACGGCGGACCTGCTCAACTACGAAGACCTGGCACGGGTCGCGCGCCTCGGAGCGTTGGTGGCCCTCGATCTCGCCCAGGCCGACGAACCCCTCGAGTTCGCGCGCGTCGAGCGCAAGCGCGAGAGCGGCGGCGACCGCGACACGGTGCGTGCCTACACCGGCACCATCCCCGACTACGCCACCGAAGTCGAGGGCCTTCTGCTCGGGGGCGTCATGCCCGGAGGACCGGCCGAAGAAGCGGGTCTCAAAGAGGGCGATGTGATCGTCAGGTTTGGCGAGCAGACGATCACAAACATCTACGACTACACCTACGCTCTCGACGCCGCCAAGCCCGACGTGCCGCTCGAGGTGATCTACATGCGTGGCGACGAGCGCATCGAGACCACCCTCACGCCGCGGGCACGAAAGTAGAGCGATCCCTCCCGTAGGGAGGGTCCGAGCAGGAAAGCTTCGAAGGTGATTCGGGCGCACCGAAGGCGCCCTCTCTGCGGCATACTTCGCTCGTGAATCGTCCTGCGTCCAAACGGCGTCCGTGGCCGCCCGCCAGGCTGTTTGTGCCGTTCTCCATCGTCTCGGCGGCGATTGGCATGCTGTCGGTTGGCCTGATGGGCGTCGGACGACCCGATTTCTACTCTGCCAGGGTGTTCGCTTCCGGTGCACTGCTCGGGCTGTGTCTGAACGCCGGGGCGATGCTCGTCGAGTCCCCGGTGTTCTGGCTTCTCCGGGTCACGCGTGCCTGGCCGCTGTCGCAGCGCGTCCTCCTGAGCGCCCTTTCGTACTTCGCGGGCGGCTGCCTGGGCGCGACCGTCGCGTGGTTCCTCTCGACCCATCTCGGGCTCGGGCGCTACGGAATCGACAGTCTGCAGCTCAGTGATCTTTCCGTTTTCGGCTTCCTGGCCGCCGCCGTCGGCCTGGGGTTCTTCGTCGTGCAGTTTCTCCGTCGTCGGCTGGCAGAGAGTATTGAGCGCATCAAGGAACAGGAACACGCCGAACGCGAACTCGAAGTGGCGCGGGCGCTCCAGAGGCGCATCATGCCGCCCGGCAGCATTCGCACCGGGTCGTATCGCATCGAGGCCCGCAACCTGCCCGCACGGGTCGTGGCGGGAGACTTCTACTCCGTCTTTCCACTTCCTGACGGAGACATCGGCCTGGCTGTCGGCGATGTCCTCGGGAAAGGCATGGCGGCCAGCCTGCGCATGGCCTCAGTGTTCTCGATGCTGCCCTTGATCGCTGCCGAGCGCAGCGTGGCGGCGACTCTCTGTGAGCTCAACCGACGGCTCTTCGAGGAGCTCAGCTGGCGTGAGTTCGTAGCCCTCGGCTACGCTCGCTTCGATCCTCGCAGCGGCTCCTTCGAAGCCGCCAACGCCGGCCTGCCCGACTTCTACTGCGTCCGTCCCGAGGCAGGTCCGGACCCACGCCTGGTAGCCGAGGTTTCGATTGAGGTGCTGGCCCTCGACGACCCTCGCCTTCCACTCGGGGTGCGGCCTGAGGTCGACTACCAGAGTGTCTCCTCAGAGCTCCTGCCGCTAGGAGCCCTGGTCATGCTCAGCGACGGTCTGCCCGAACTGGTGGGCGAAGGAGGAGATCCACTGGGCTATGAACGTCTCGGTGAGCTGCTTTCGCAATGGAACACCGATCCGGCCATGTACCTCGACAGTCTGCTCGAGAACGCTGGTGCCCGGCGCGGCGAACCAGACGACGATGTGACTGTTCTAGTCGCTCAGTGGCTCGGAAGTGGCAAGGTTTCCGGGTGAGCAGGAAGAAGCGGCGAGGCTCCATCTGGGTAGTTGGAGACCTTCACGGATGCCTGGAGACCTTTCTAGAACTCCTCGACGAAGTCGGTCTCGACCAGAAGCGGGATCGCCTGTGGCTGGTTGGCGACCTGGTCAATCGCGGTCCCAACTCTCTCGAGGTTCTGCGGCTGCTGGTCGACCTGCAGGAGGAAATGGGCAAGCGACTCGTTGCGGTGCTAGGCAACCACGACCTCCATCTGCTGGCGGTTGCTGCCGGCGCGGCCCGTGCCCGGCGCGATGACACGCTCGAGAAGTTCTTCAAAGCGCCAGACCGCAAACTCCTGCTGTCGTGGTTGAGCGCCCGGCCACTTCTCTACGCCAAGAAGTCGCGCGCCGAGGTTCTGGTGCACGCCGGCATCCTGCCGGGGTGGTCGGTCAAGAAGGCTCGGAAACGCGCTAGACGACTCGAAGACCTCCTGCGTAGACCAAGAGACGATCGCGAGCGGCGAGCGCTCCTCCAGCGCAACGGGAAGGACCCCTGGAGGAACGCCCACCGCGATCTCGGAGCCTTCACCAGATTGCGAATGTGCCGTGCCGATGGAAGCCCCGCGTCCTCGTACCGGGGGCCACCGCAGGGGGCTCCGCGAGGCCTGACATCCTGGTGGAAGCACCCGTTGCATGATGAGAGCTGGCTCGAGAAGCGCATCTTCTTTGGCCATTGGGCAGCCCTCGGCTGCCGCGTCAGGAAGCGTGTCGTGTGTCTCGATGGAGGCGTCGTGTGGGGTCGCAATCTGTGCGCCCTGAGGCTCGAAGACGATCTTCTGATTGAAGTACCACACGCCGACTAGTGCATCGACCAAAGAAGTCGCGATTGTCATGCAACGAATCCTTGTCTGGAGCGTCTTCTATAGGAGAGGCCTCTTCCACTCCTCCTTCCACGCACACTCCTCGGGAGAGGCCTCTCATCTAGATCGCGACCGTCACGTCGGGGCAAGCAGGAAACAACCTTGAAGCAGATTCCAAGCCGTCGTGCACGCGTTTCACCGAGCTATCGGTTGGCGCGGATGCTCGTCGCCGGCGTCTATTCGGCGCCGGTGTCGGCGGCTGCCCATGAAGACGCGAGTGAGCGGCTCGACCAGCTGCGCCGGCGGGCCGTCGCGACGGCGACCCACACGCTCGCCCAGGAAGACGGGGCGACGGATCAGACTGGCGATGCGTTAGCGATCACCCGGAGTCTCGGTGAGAAGATCGCCGAGTGCCAGGAGACCGGCAGCCTGGCCGAAGAGACTGCGTTGCAGCTCCTCGAGCTCCAGGGTCAACTGCTGGCTTCGCTCGCCGACGAGGACCAGCCGACCGGCGACCCGCAGGGCGAGCCGTCCTAGTACCCCGTACCATTGAAACGGATAGTGGCTGAGTGGATGATCGTGCTCGAGATCAAGGCGTCACGACAGAGGCATATTGGTGATCTGTCGAGGAGTGACAACACAGAGATCGAGCGCGAGGACCGCGCAGACGCTGTGCGTTTCAATGGTACGGGGTACTAGGCGCCCGGCGCCTCCAGTCCGAGAAGCCCAAACAAGTCGTGCGCTGCCTGGTCGACGTCCTCTCGACTGTCGCCGATGACGATGGCGTCGAGCTTGCCGGAGTGCTCTAGCGGACCAACGTTGTAGAAGATGTAGCGTCCACTCCCCCGCTCGACATTCCACAGCGCGTCTCCGACCGCTGCGAGAATGTCGTTGAAAGGGCGACCGACCAGTGCTTCTGCCACCACATCCTGCGCCCGGTAGAGCGGGCGCGGTGTCCCGAGCAGTCGATCGACCAGGCTCATCGGAGTGCTCGTGCCGCCCCAGCGACCGTTGCACTCAACGAACAGAAGCCGAGGTTCGGCCGCGCCCTCTCCAATCATCAGATGATCGAACGAGCAGCGACCGACGTATCCCATTCCCTGAAGCGCCGAGGCGACGCGGAGAGCGGCGCTCCCCAGCCGTTCGAGGACCGAAGGTGGCAACTCGGCCGGCCGCGAGCCGACGAAGACCCCCTCCGAACCTTCGAGGATCTGCTCGTAGACGCCGTCGAGTCTCGGCGGACCAAGTGAGACCGGCGGAATCAACAGCTGGGTTGACGGCGAAAGGGCGGCGTCTTCCCAAACCACCACCAGAACCTCTTCTTGCCCGTCCCACAAGGTGCGTTCGAGAAAAACGCGGGCGGTTTCGTGGATCGCCGCTTGCGACTGGCGGTGCAGGTCCTCGCCGTCGAGTACCAGGTTACCCATGGCTGACGCGCATCGCAGACGCTTGATGGCGACGCGATGGTTCTTCGCCGAGAAGAAGACCAGCGCGTCCGTGACCTCTTCGACCGTCGAACAGCAGCGACTCTCGACCAGCCACTCGCTGCCAACCGTCGTCGCCACCACGCGCTCGAAGAGCGCCTTGTCGTTCGCCCACCAGGTGACGTCGGGAGGCGGCGCGATGACTTCGACGTCCACCTCGGCCGCTTGCTGGACGGAGGCCGCGAGTTCCCACACCGCCTCGATGCCCATGAAGGGTTCGATGGCGAGGCCGCGGTGGGATCTGGCATGCGCGCAGATCTGTTCGAACACTGGGCCCTCAGCACACCCACGGGCGACTTCGAGCAGTCGCCCCGAGGTCTCAGGATGGACGAGCCCGGGCGCCCCCAGCCCGAGGGTCTCCTGGCAGTACGCCTCGTAGCCAGCGGCCGGCTGCGTCGCGGTCGCCAAGAGATCGCCGTCGCCAGCCCGCAGCCGCGCCCGGTGTTGATACTCCTCCACCCCGGCGATGTCGTCGAGAAAGGGGATGCCAGAAACATCGTCGAAGTGAAGGGTCGCGATGTCGTTCTCACCCGTCCAGCAGAGCGACTGCCACCGCGGGTCGGGCGCGACACCTGCCTCTTCGCCCAACGTGCGCCCGTTGTTCCTGGCGGTCAACCAGTCTGATTCGACGATCTCGATCTGTCCGGGCTGAACCGGTTCCATAGCAACTCTTGGAGGCATCGGACGGGGATCCTATCCGCCTCGAGCCCAGGCCTGGAGTAGGAGCGCGCCGCGGTAGGCTGGCGCCGACTCCACAATCCGAGTGCCAGACCGGAAAGAGCCTATGAACGCACCAAGAACCAGCCGACGCACCCTAGGCGGTCTCACACCGCTTTTCCTCACCGCTCTCTTGGCCAGCGGTTTGTTGCAAACCGCCTCCCACGCGGCCGCCCCGATCACCCTCGACCGCGACCTCACCCAGCGGGTCGAAGCCCTGCTCGCCGACATCGAGCGCCAGCCGACTTCTCGAGACACCCTGGTCGAGCGCTCTCGGGTGCTGTGGGATTGGGCCAATGCCCTGTCGCTCGAGGGGGTCTACATCCCCAAGATGCTGCCGGTGGTGGTAGCGCGCGCTCCCGCACCACGTCCTGGGACACGCGCACCCGCAAGCTACCCCACCGACCTCGACAACTACGCACACTTCCTCGCGATGATGCAGGAGGACAGGGATGCCCTGGGCTACGCCGAGCTCAACGAGCACCCGGCATCTCCGGTGGACTCCTTCCAGACCCTCACCGTCACCTTGACCGTCGGCACCCTCGGCATTCCGGTTGGCGGCGGGATTCTGGTATCGCAGTACATGGGTAGAGCGATGTCTCGCCTCCAAACCACAGATCCAGCTGCCGCCGGCTACCTGACTGTCAAGGCGAGCCGCAAGGCGACCGAGTTCGAGATCCAGGAAGGGTCGGTCGTCGGGCCCTACGGCGGCTTCCGAGCTGCGGTCACGTTCCCGAAGTACATCGTGCGAGGTGAAGCGCTCGAACCTGGCGACACCGTCACCATCATCTACGGCGATACGTCAGGTGGCGGCCCAGGAGTGCAAATCGGGACCTACACCAACGACGGAACACCCCTGCCCCTGTTCGTCGACCCCGGCGACGGTATCGACTACGAGCTCAAAGCTCCGACCTTCGCCATCACGGGCGGGCCGGTGGCGGGTGTTCACGGGTTCGCGCCGTCGATTGTCGGAGTCGGCGAGACCTTCGAGGTCTCGGTGCGCAGTGAAGACGTCTACTACAACCGGGCTGTCGGTGACATGCCGGCCTGGAAGGTAGCCATAAACGGTGAGCCCTGGGGGGAGATCCCAGCCGACGGTGAGGCCATCCACCTCATCGACGCCACATTCGACCAACCTGGGGTCTACCGGTTCCAGTTCACCAGCAACGATGGTGCGCTCACCGGCACCGCCAACCCGGTGTGGGTCAAAGAGAACCCGGAAGAGCGGCTCTACTGGGGCGAAACCCACGGTCACTGTGGTTTCGCGGAAGGGGTCGGCACGCCGGAGGGCTACTACCGCTTCGCCTGGGAAGACGCTCGGCTCGACTTCGCCACTCTCTCCGAGCACGACATCTGGCTCTCCGACCGCGAGTGGCAGATTCTCAACGAAGTCTCGGCCGACTTCCGTCGAACGACCGGCCTGGTGACCTACCCCGGCTACGAGTGGACCTCCGACCGTGCGCGCGGTGGTCACCACAACGTGCTCTTCCGGCAGATCGGCATGGAACGCGTTCCGGCCCAGTCTGCCCCGGATCTCAACCAGCTCTACAGCCAACTCGATCGCACTCACGCGCCCGAAGACGTGCTGGTGATCCCGCACGCCCACCAGGCCGGCGATTGGCGCCTGAGTGACCTTTCGTTCGAGCGCCTGATCGAGATCATGTCGGGGCACGGTACGTTCGAGTGGTTCGGTCAGCGCTACCTCGAGAATGGCTGGCGCGTCGGCTTTCTCGGTGCCAGTGACGACCACCTCGGACACCCCGGGTACTCGAACGGTGGCCAGGCACGCGGACGACGAGTCCGCTCGAACATCTTCCAATTCGGTGGACTCGCCGCGGTGTATTCCCAGGAACGGTCAGCCGACGCGATCTTCGCCGCCATGCGCGCCCGCTCGACCTACGCCACCTCGGGCGCCCAGCGCATCATCGTCGACGCTTCGCTCAACGGTGAGCCGATGGGAAGCGAAGTCGCCGAGGACCCCGGCGAAGAACGCCTGAGAAAGCTCACCGGGCGCGTCATCGGCACCGCGCCGATCGAGCGCATCGACCTGATCCGGAACGGTGAGACCATCGACAGTGTCGCCGGTTTCGAAGGCACGAACGCTCCAGGAAGCCAGAGCAACGTGCGGCTGGTGGTGAGCTTCTTCTCCGACTCCGAGACCTTCTTTCGCGACAATCCTCGGGGCCAGAGGCCGTGGGACGGAACCTTCACGGCCGACGGTGCCACCATCGAGAGCCTCGAGATGCTCGGCAAGGTCAGCTACCTGCACGATCAGGCGGAGCTGCGTGACGGTGTCGCCAGCTTCTCGGTTGCAACCCGCGGCAGCGCCCGAACGTTGCTGCTCGAGCTCACCGACGTCTCGCCCGGCGCAGAACTCCGCTTCGTGCTCGACGCCGCCCGCGAGGTCGGCCGCGCCCCCACCGTCGTCAGAAGGTCGGCAAGGTTCGAACCGGCCCTGTTCTCACTCGCTGTTCCAACCGACTCGAAAGCCGCCGCGCATGCTCTGGACGCAGGCCGCTGGCAGGATGTGGTCTCCATCCAGCGTGCCGACCAACCGCGCGACGACATCTCCTTCGAGTTCGAAGACACCGGCGACCCGGGCGACTGGTACTACCTGCGAGTCGTCCAGGTCGACGGCCACCGCGCCTGGGGAAGCCCCTGGTGGGTTGGCGGCGAACCGCCCCGCTGACGACTTGACAGACGGTTGCCGAAGGGTGCGCCGAGGAAACAGAGCGCCTACTCGGCGCCTGACTCCTGCTCCGCCTTTTGGCGACGCTGCTCCTCGCGCATTTTCCGCATCGCCTCCATCTGCTCGCGGATTCCTTCCGGTACCGAGTAGGTGGGCATGTCGGCCTGCTTGCTCTGGTCGACGTAGCTGTAGTGCAGGAAGCCGACCATCATCTCGTCGGTAGTCTTCTCCCCGAAACGGACGCGGATGGTCGGATCAGGATTGAGCGGATTGTCCGCTGAGTTGTCGAACACCGCATCCACCTTGATCTTCGTGCCCGCCGGTACCCGGGTGGGTTCGGTTGGGGTGTAGGTGAGCTGCCAGTTGAAGTCATAGTCGACAACGTCGACGAGCACCTCTTCGGTCCCATCGGGATACTCGGCAGCAAAGCGCATCGCCTTGCCGCGCAGGTGCATGTGCGGTGTGTAGTTGAACAAGAGCGCGTCATGCTCGGCGACAAACGACGACGACGACTGGTAGTTCGCCTCGCCTGGGGCGATGTCGAGAATCGGGTTGACGATCCACATCGTCGAGATGATGTTCTCGGGCTGCTCGTCATGGAAGGTCATCGCCACTGAGGTCTGGTCGATGCCACCAGTGCCCGGCCCCGGAGTCTTGTGGTAGTGCATCTGGAAGAAGACCGTGCTGTTGGCCGGGAGCCGCTTGCCGTAGCCGTCGGGGTAGACCATCGGTTCGACGCCAGGGCCCCAGCCACTGACGAAGTCGAGATCAATCGCGCCAGCGCCCTGGATGCTGGCGATGGTGGCGTCGGGCGGCCCGAGGTAGGTCAGGTTGTGGTGGACAGCCTCGGCGAACGTGGCGTGCACTTCCATCGCCTTGATCCACCGGTCCTCGTCGAGGTGGTTCTCGATCTGCACCCACTGGTAGTGGTCTTCCATCTCGTCGGTGACCTCGAACGGCTCCATGGTGAAGACCACGTCGGGCTCACCGATCTGCCATTGGCTCGAAAACTGCGGAGGCTCTGGCGCCTTCGCGATATCGCCTGCCGGCGCGCCGGCCTCGACCCAGCGCGCCAGGAGGTCGATCTGCTCCTCGGTGAGGGTCGGATCTTCGACGAACTCACCATGCTCGGGGTTGGCAAACCAGGGCGGCATGGTGCGGTCATGGGTTACCGCCCGAATCGACTTCGCCCACGGCCGGGTTTCTTCGTAACTGAGCAGCGACATCGGCGCCGTCTGCCCGGGGCGATGGCAGCGTGCGCACTTGTCGAACAAGAGCGGCGCCACATGCTCGGCCCAGGTGACGTCTGAAACGTCGTTGTTCGAAGAAGCGGCTGGCGGCGCGGCAACCGCCGCCATCGCCAGGAGGGAGAGAGCCAAGACGGAAACGAAGAGCTTGCCAGTGTTCATCGAGTGACCTTCCGAGAGTTGGTGGAGCAATGCGACACCAGAGGCGGCTGCGCGACGGTGTCGAGCAAGCCAAGTGTAGCGCGGCTCCCTACCAGCGCCACCGAGCGTCGCGAGCCCAACGCGTCGTGGTTCACTCCCCTTACCCTCTAGCACCGTCATCACCGAAGAGTGCGCGCGCCCTCTGGCGATCGAGCTTGCCCGTCGGCCCCACCGGCAGCTCCTTGACCGCGAGCCAGCGCCGCGGGCACTTGTAGCCGGCAATCTCCGAACAGAGCGCCTCGTGTACGCGACCGATGAGCCGCTCGGTGTCCGCTGGAGGGTTCTTCGCCACGACGACGGCCGCAACGATCTCGCCCCACTCCGGATCCGAGAGCCCGCACACCAGCGCTGCGGCGATCTCCTCGTGCCGCTCGATCGCCTGCTCCACTTCGACTGGATCGACATTCTCACCGCCGGTGACGATCCGATCCGTGCGCCGGCCAAAGACCTCGAGCCGCCCCTCTTCGTCGAGCCGACCGTAGTCGCCGGTGGCGAACCAGCGATCTCGCCGGTGTGGTTCGAACAGGCCGGCACGCCAACGACCGAGCATGAGGTGGTCGCCACGCACTTCGATCTCGCCATCGGCTTGGATGCGCACGTCGGTTCCGGCGAGCGGTTTGCCCACCCCTCGCCTGGCACTCCGGCGTTCGGACCGCCGAAGAAGCTCCGGGGATTCGGTAGCAATCTGAGACGCCGCCTCGGTCATTCCATAGGTGCTGAGAACGGGCCAGCCCCGAGACGCCGCCTCGTCGATCAGTGCCGGCGACGCCGCTGCTCCACCCACCAACATCGCGCGCAGGTGCGGAGGCGAATCGAGCGCCGGCGACGCGTCGAGCAGACGTCGCAGCATCGTCGGCACGACCGAACAGATGGTGACTCCGTGGCGCTCGACGGTACCCACGAACTCGCGAGCACGGAACCTGGTGCCGTCGGCGAGTACGACAGCCATTCCGTCTCTCAGACAGCGCGTCAGAATCGAAAGGCCTCCGACATGCGCCACCGGCAAGCTCAAAAGCCAACGATCATCCGCATGGACACCCAGGTTCTGCGCACTGGCAGAGGCCGCGCGCGCCATGGCCTGGCGCCCGAGAGCGACCGCCGTCGGACTGCCCGAAGAGCCTGATGTGAAAACGACGGCGAGCACCTGCTCGCGCGCTGCCCGCTCGAGGCCTGGCCCGTTGCCGCCCGCACTCTGCTCGTCGAGCGCACCGAGGCGGGCAACCTCCTCCTCAGCGAGGATCGGGCAACCACCGATCGCGGCGACTGCCCGCGCACGCTCGCCAGCAGTCCAGCGCGGAGGCAGAAGCGCAAAGGGCGTTTGGCTGTCGATCAAGGCCAGGACAACGACAACCGACTCGAGGTCCCTGCCGGCGACGACTGCTATGGGCGGCGGCTGGTCGGCAGCAGGGCTTGTCGCGGTTCGAACCTCGAGGAGTGGCCATCGCTCCTTGACCCTCTCGGCAGCACCTCGCAGCGCGCAGTAACTCAGTTGTCCGCTCGGGCTCACGATCGCCGGACGGTCCTGGAACATCGCGGCGGCGCCCGCCAGAGAGAAGGGATCGGTAGCTTGGGCGTGCCCAGGTTCGAACTCGATCGCCATCTCGGGGGCCACTCAGCTACCGAGCCGAATGCCGACAGCGAGGAGCAAGCAGAACCACAGCATGAGCCGGGCGGTGCCCGCCAGAGTGCGATTGAGCTCGCGCCCCTCTCGCCCCCAGACCTGGCGCACCCTGGTCCCGGCCAGTGGCACCAAGACCCAGGGTAGGAGTGCCCAGCCACCAACCGCGCGGAGTTCTGGGTCACTGCGCACCAACATTGGAAGGAAGGTCAAGAGAAACGCTGAGGCGACGACGAAAAGGTACTCGAAGCGCGTTGCCCGGGCGCCGAACCGCACCGCCAGGGTGCGCTTTCCGGCCTCGCGATCGGTCGGAATGTCGCGCAGGTTGTTGACGATCAGGATCGCAACTGCCAGGAGGCCCGGCATGATCGAAGCCCAGATCGCCAAGGGCGCCAACTCGCCCACCTGCACCCAGACCGTGCCGAGGACCGCCACCGGACCGAAGAAAGCGAACACGAACACCTCACCCAGGCCGAGATAACCGAGCGGGTAGGGACCGCCTGTATAGAGCACGGCGGCGGCTATCGACGCCACACCGATGGCTACAACAGCTGGGCCAGCGATCCACAGCAGGTAGAGGCCGGCCAGCATTGCCAACGCAAACGAAATCCAGGTCGCGGCCCAGACGTGGTGCTCGCTGAGCGCACCCGACTGGAGCGCCCGCGGCGGTCCGAGACGGTCGGCATTGTCAGCGCCGCGACGATAATCGCCGAGATCGTTGGCGTAGTTGGCGCCGATCTGAAGGAAAACAGCTCCCAGGAGCGCGGCAATGGCGGGACCCAGGCGAAACCCATCGAGAGCCGCGGCACACGCCCAACCGATCACCACCGGCGCCACGGCAGCCGGCAAGGTCTGCGGGCGCGCCCCCATCCGCCAGGCGCGCCACGAACCCGCTGCAACTGGAGGCGTATTGGTAATCGGTCTTCTCGCTGCCAGCTACCGGGGCACGCCCGGCTGGCCTCTAGTGGCGGTTGTTGAGTTGGAAGAGCTCAGCCCTTGCGGCGACGCTCGATCTCGGCATGCATCTCGTCGATTCGAAGGGCCGTGGAATCCAGAGTCACCAGGTCGGTGGGTCGCGGCGCCGACAAGAGCCGGGCGAGCTCGTCGGGCGCTTCGAGCAGCAGATTGTGACCGGCCCCGGCAATGCGTCGGACGGCACACTGGGTCAACTCGGTCGCCATGCGCTCGGCAATCGCGGAAAACTTCTCATCGAGCGCGCCAACCACCAGGGTGACCGGCAGTTCGAGCGCTGAAAGCTGGGGCCACAGGTTGGGCATTCGGCCGAGAGAGAAGGCGCGCAACGCCGCTGCCAGACCCGCTCCGTCGAGGGCTTCGCGTCGTGCTCGTTCGCGGGCCAGACGCGGCGCGTCGGCCCGCTTCTCGATGCCCTCGAAAACCGGCTGCGCGAACCAGTCGTCGAGCACTGAACCGACCGACTCGCTCTCGAAACGCTCTGCCCAACGCTCATCAGAGGCCAAGCGCTCGCGGCGCTCGCCGTCACTCTCGAGGCCCGGCGAGACCCCCAACAGAGTCGCCCAGCGCACATGTCCTGACCGCCACAGGTGAGGGTGTTCGGCGAGCGCCAGGAGCAGCAACCGAGCGCCCAGCGAGTATCCCAAGAGATGAACTGGAGCCTCGGCCTTCTGGATCTGCTCAGCCAGACGAGCCGCCTCCGCCTCCATGCTCGGGATCGACCCGCTCGCGTCGCCGTCGCCCCCGGCCGGGCGATGGCCGGAGATTCCAAGGCCGGTGACCGTTCGATCACCTGGCAACGCTCCGACGACATCCTCGAAGCTCTCGCAAGAACCGAGAAAGCCGTGTAGATGTGCGATGGTCGTCATGATCCCTCGAGCGAAAAGAACTCGCTACCTGCGAATGCTACGACGAAACGGGTCACGAGGAGAACCGAGAGCGGAGATCGGGCGCCAGCGCACTCGCCTGGGAGCGCAGCAGGTCGCCAACCACCTCGTTGACCAGGCCCGTGAGGCGTTGCCTTTCGTCATGGGCAGACAGTGCGCCCTCGGTCGAAGCAACGGGCACCGAGACTTCGAGCAGAGTTGGTCGGTTGCCGCTCCCCGCAGCCAGGGCGCGATCCAGGTCGCCTGTGGTGGCGACGACTTCATAGTCCAACCCAAACGTCCGAGCGACGCCACCAAACGAGCGCCCATGGGGAGTCGTGAAGGCTCTCATGCTCTCCTCGTCGAGCGTCGAGGCCACCGGCAGGCGCTCGAAAATGCGACCGCCGTCGTTGTTGAGAACAGCAACCACCACTCTGGTTTCCTCGATCTCGGCGAGGGCCGCGAGGCCACCGAGGTCGTGCAGCAGGGTGACGTCACCGAGCACCAACAGGGCGACGGGCGGCGAGGCTCCACGATGCTCGAGTGCGCACACCGACCCGGCAAACCCCGAAACCAGACCGTCGATCCCATTCGCACCTCGCTGACTGACCACCCGGGTCGGCAGATCGCCGGCGTAGTCCTCAACCAGCCGAATGGGAAGGCTGTTGCCAAGGCCGAGAAGTGAATCCGGCGGTAGCCACTCGAGAAGCCGACGCACTGCCACGCCCTCGGTCAGCCGACCGCGCGAACTGGCAAGTCCGGCTGCGACCGCCTCCTCTACGGCCCGACTAGAAGCAACGGCCCGCGCTGCCAACTGGGAAGGCGCCCGGTAGCTCGGGTGATCAGCGCCTTCATCGAGAGCGGCGACAAGCGCCGCAACCGAAAGCCTGAGCTCACCGTCGAGAAGCATGTCTGTTTGACCGTCGGGATCGAACCTGGCGCCGTCGGAGAAGACGATCCGTCGCGACGGCGAGGCACCTCCAGGGGAGGTGGCGTCGGCTACGCGACCTCCAGCCCAGGCACCGAAGTTCGCGACGATCGATGCCGCCCCGAACTCGAGAATCACCTCGGGGGGATCCGCCGCGGTGAACGCCGGTGAGTCGAGCAACCAGGAAAGACGATCGATGCGCCGCTCCGGCGACACCACGTGGCGGAGTCCACTGGCGACTTCGGCGGCAACCGGGAAACCCGTCAGGCGAGCGAGCGCATCGAGACCTTCGATTCGATCGGTCACGCAAAGGGGTAGTGCGCCGCAGCGAATCAAGCCCGATCTGGCGGCGCGAACTATCCGCACCACTTCCGCAATCGCCTCGGCGCCTGGTTGACGTTCCGGCACCGTCCCGGCTCCCGCCGCTCGCGCTCGAATCTCGAGCGCCCGGCACGTGAGCTTCCGCTCGTCGTCACTGGGGGGCGCCTCGCCTCCTGCGGCGGCCGCCTGCTCGAGATCGGCGAGAGACCGGGGCTCGAGCGGTTTGCGGGCTGCCAGGTTGCAGTGCACCGGTCCCGGTCTAGGGGTCCGGGTCAGGCGGCGAGCCGCGGCCGCGCGGCGACGGGTGGCCGCAAGCGCAGCCTGGTGGGCCTCCGCGACACCCATCTCGAAGTCGCCGCGCACGAAACGTCCGAAGAGGCCACGCTGGTCGATGGTTTGCGGAGCCTGGCAACCGCGCAGTTCAGGGGGACGATCGGCGGTCAAGAGCAGAAGCGGCAGTTGTTGCTCGGATGCCTCGATCACTGCCGGCAGCCAGTGCGCCCCGGCCGTTCCCGAGGTAGCAAGGAGCGCCACTGGGCGCCCGGTCGCGCGCACTTGACCAAGCGCAAAGAAGCCCGCGACGCGCTCGTCGTGGAGCACACAGACGTCGATCGCTGGATGCTCGAGAGCGGCGAGCAGAAACGGAGTCGAACGAGAACCTGGGCTGGCGACGATCAGTAGGCGATCGGCCTTCTGGCGGTCTTCGCAAGCCTCCGCGAAGCCGTCGACGATGAGCGCGGCATGCTCGTAGAGCAGATTCCGCGGCCCTTCCATCAGGGGCTGTTGCCAGGCGCCTCGACGCCGCCGAGGCGCGCGCGAAGATTGTCGTGGGCGCCCGAGGTGGCGGTTTCGGCCGGGCGCTCCTCCGTCGCCTCAGGAAGCTGGACGATCGCACCCTCGAGGGCATTCTTGACAGCTCGTGCCTTGACCTCGGTCTCACGCAGTTCGGCGACCGGGTCAGAGCCCGCAACGATGCCCGCGCCCGCCCACACACGCACCTGATTGTGGGCGACCAGACCGGAGCGCAGGGAGACACGAAAGTCACCGTCGCCTGAGAGATTGAACCAGCCCACAGCCCCGGCGTAGAGGCCACGATCGCCTCTTTCGTGGTCGTCGAGGAACTGGACGGCTGGGCGCGCCGGCACCCCGCCGACTGCCGGGGTCGGATGAAGGCGGCCCAGCAACTCGAGGATGTGCACCGGATGGGCGAGGCGGACATGGACCGGGGTTTCGAGATGAAGGACGCTCTCTAAACGGCGCACCACGGGTTCTCCCACCGGTTCGATGTGCGAGGCGAGCGACCGCAGGCGAGCCACCAGGTGATCGACGACCAGCGCATGTTCGCGCAGATCCTTGTCGCTCTCGAGAAGCCGGGCGGCACTGCCACCGCGTGAAGTATCAGGATCGATCGAACCGGCCAGGGCCTGAGTCTCGACCTCGAGGCCCCGCTTGGTGACCAATCGCTCCGGGGTCGCGCCAAAGAACAGGCGCCCATCGCGCTCGATGACGAAGCGCGCGCAGGTCGACTCATGCTCCCCCAGGCGCAAGAGAACTCGCTCGAGATCGAGTGGTCGCTCGAGCTCCAGGGTCGTTGAGCGGGCCGCGACCACCTTTTCGAACGAACCATCGGCGATCGACGCCAGAATCTCTTCGACCAACTCGCGGTACTCGGGATCGTCGATGCCGGTGTCGACGCACGAGGGAGTCGCGGTGGATGACGCGATCGCTTCGTCGCTCGGTTTCTCGGTTGCATCGGAGGCATCGAGAGCATCGAGCGCCCGCACCACCCTTGCCACGAGGTCGCGCGTGTCGTTGTGTTTTGGATCGACGACCAGATCGAGACTCGAACCGGGGCCACTCTCACTGCGACAGTAGAGCCAACGCGGCAAGACGAAGCCTCCGCGCCCGAGGGAACCCCAGGCGGAAAGAGAGCCGTCGCTACGGTCCTCGAGACTGCGAGTCGAAAACGGCACCGCACCGAAGAGGCGCAGGCCGCGTGAGTCGGCGACCAGGGTCCCCTTGCCGCTCGAGAAATCGAGCAGCGAGAGGTCAGAGAAAAGGGCGCCCGTTCGAAAGCGCAGCGACTCCAGCACCACCGGCCAGTCGGCCGCCGCCTCGAACTCAGCGCGCGCCGCAATGCCCAGCCCCGCAAAGGCCGGACCGTTTTCGGGGGCCCATACCAAACGATCGCGCGCTCCGACATCGTCGCTGGCCAACGACTCGAGCGCTGCTAGAGCCGGCGCCAGGCTGAGACGCGGGGCGGGGAACCGGAGAACGACACTGCCAGCGTGCCGATGACGAGTGAGCGCTTCGACGACTCGCCCCTCGAGATCGCGGCTGGCATCGAGAAAGGCGAGGCTCATGCTCTACCCCGTGGCCGCGCCAAGAAGAGATGGACCGCACCGAAACTCATCGGGGTCACCGCCAGAACGTCGAGGCCGGACATCTCCATCAGGCGGGAGAACTCCTCGGGGGCGGGAAACTCGGCGATCGATCGCTCGAGGTAGGAGTACTCCTCAGCGCCGGAGAGCAATGCTCCCAGGCGCGGCACGACCCGGCGCTTCCAGAAGCGAGCCGGCGATGCCAGGAGGCTTCCCCGGGGCTCAGAGAGTTCGAGAATCGCGATGCGACCGCCCGGCTTGACCACGCGAACGATCTCGCCCAGGGCACGTGCGCGGTCGGGCACGTTGCGAATCCCAAAAGCCATCGTCAGGGCGTCAAAGCTGTGGTCTTGAAAGTCGAGCTGTTGCGCGTCGCCGGTGACCAGCGTCAACCGCTCTCCATCGCCACGCTTCGCGGACTTCTGCTCTGCGATGGCCAGCATGCCCTCAGAAGGATCGACGGCAGTGACCTGGCAGTCACTGTGGGCGTCGAGTAGCGCAAAAGCCAAGTCACCCGTCCCGGTCGCCAGGTCGAGAACTCGGGAACCCGGCGCGAGCGCCAGAGCGTGCGCCGCGCGCCGTCGCCAGCGCCCGTCGGAGCCCAACGACATCAAACGGTTCAACAGGTCGTAGCGTGGAGCGACGCCATCGAACATGCGGCCCGAGCCGAGCTTGTTGTCCACAGCGGCACTGCCCTTCATCGTCGCCGCAGCTTCGAGGTCAACCGTCATCACTCAGAGCAACCGGTGGGCCGTCGACCGACCGACAGTTGCCAGCGCCTCGCGCGCGGCACTGGGTGGCAACACGGAAAGGTTCTCGATCGCGCCCTCGATGCGATCGGCGGCGAGGCGCCGGCAGGCATCGGCGGCACCGGTCTCGGTCACCACCCGCTCGACCTCGAGCAACCACCTACGCTCCGGCTCGGCAGGCGGATCCGTCGCTACGATGCGCCCCAGCACCTCTCTCAGTTCGGGCGCCCGCTCGAGGGCGACGATCACCGGGAAGGTCACCTTGCCTTCGCGCAGGTCGGTGAAGGGCGTCTTGCCCGTGCGCTCGAGCTGGGTGTCGAGATCGAGTAGATCGTCGATAACCTGAAAAGCGATGCCGAGCCCCGAACCGAAGTCTTGTAGCGCCATAGACCCGGCCCGACCGATGCCGCCGGAGCGGGCTCCCGCCAACATCGCCCAGCGAAAAAGGGTGGCTGACTTGCCCTCCGCCACGCGGAAGTAGAGGTCGCGCGAAATATCGAGCCGACCGCGGTTCTCGAGCTGAAGAGACTCGGCGCGGATCATGTCGGCGATCGTGTCCAACAACGCGTCGAGAGTTCCGGGCACGCGCGCCTTTCGCACCCGGCGCAGAGCGTCGATCAACAGCCAGTCGCCGGCAAAAATCGAAGCCGCGTTGCCAAACTCGGCCCGCGCCGACGGAGCACCGCGGCGAGTCGGGGCCAGGTCGATCACATCATCGTGGAGAAGAGTCGCGTTGTGCACCAACTCAACGGCCACCGCGAGCTGCATCGTGCTGCGATCGAAGCCCGCGCCGCAGCGCGAGGCCAACGCGACACAGAGCGGGCGCAGGCGTTTGCCGCCGAGATCCAGAAGATGCGAACCGGCGCGCTCGGCGACCCGCTCACCACGCGCAGATTGCGCGAGCTCGGCCTCGATGTCAGCCATATCGGCCCCGGTCAAGGCCATCAGCTCGCCCAGGTTCTCAGCCAGTGCTTCCAGTCCGCGGGCGCTGCACATGTCGCGCAGCCGCGCCATGACCTCGTCGTCATGCGGCAGATCGCGCACTCGCGCGGTCCTTGGATTCATCTCAGGCAACATGCTTTGTTTCCTTACGGCTGTCAGCGGGAGTTCGGTGCCTCTGGCTACCGCACCCTTTTCGACTCGATTCTTCGGCGCGGCTCAGGTTGCATCATCATCGGAGGAACTCTCGGCGACGTCTCGAAGGCCAGGTCGAGGGGCCTCCTCCACCTCCACCAGGGCCGAACCCTCAGGACCCACCGCCCGACGGTTGGGAGCTCGGACCAGATGGCGCAGCGCCAGATTGCTCACGACGCCGCCGCGTAGGAACGAATCGACGACCGAATCGGCCAGGCCTACGAGGCGCTCGAGTGCAACCAGACGATCGCGCAGAACCTGCGCGTCGGGTGAAGGGTCTTCCTGGAGTTCTGGTATCCAGTCTCTCAGGTTTTCGAGAATGGGGTCCCACTCCCGCTGTTTGCGAATTCTGACGACATGCCGGGTGACCTTCTCGAGGTCGGACTCGGCGCGGTAACCGATGCGGCGTGAGCCGGGCAAACGCTCGGAGGTCACCAGCCCCCATTCGCGCAACTCGCGACAGGCCATCGACACGGCGCCCCGCGAGAGCTCGAGGGCGTCCATGATCTCCTCGGCGCCGGCCGCTTCGGAGCGCGCGAAGAGCCAACCGAAGATCCGCGCAGTGGTTGGCGAAACGCCCCAGAAGGTGCCCAGTGAACCCCACAGGGTGACAAAGGCCTCACGCACATGTGCGACACCAGGGGGCCGGAGCTCGACTTCCACTTCGTTGGTTTTCATTCCCGGAGGGACCTTCCCAGCGGATCTGGAGGCCGCAGGCGGTACGTTTCGTGGTCTGCTCGAAAGAGCGTACAGGAACTTTTCTGAAGTTTCAATATTTATTGAAACTATTCTTGATCGTGGGTATCTGGGCAGATCGCTATAGGGTCGGGGGGTTCTGAGGGTGATCGACCCGCTCCTTGGCTTGCGTCCCGGGCGTCCTCCCAGGAGGACAACCCTCCTACCCTCACTCTTCTGCCGGCACCGCGTATCCGCATACTGCCGGCTGTTCCACCATCGCTCGCCACCCGGTACGAACCCTGCAGTCGACTGTGGCTGCGGTGGACGAAAGCGAGTTTCCCCACCCCCCTTGCAAAGCAAAGCACCAGAACTATTCGGAGAGTCGTCTCATGACCCTTGCCACCCGGCGCGACCACACCACATCGATGTTCCCGGCAGCCAGTCGGGCGCTCGCCGTTTGCCTCGTCACCGTCCTGTTCTCGATTCTCGGCCTCGCCAACCCCACATTCGCGGCCGCTAGCAACGGCGCGACCGCCCTCGAGTCGCTGGCCCAGCGCCTTGGGGTCACGGCTCCGACCAACGCCGGCACCGACTGCGCCACCGACGGTACCCATCGAGTCGACCGGCATGTGATGCAGTGGATCGACGGCGCCGTCTGGCACTGGACCGAGAGCGACACCCGAGCCGGCATCTGCTCGGTGCTGCTGTCACCCGAAGCCCGTGTCCTCTCGGCGCGCGAGACCGGAACTCTCCTCGCCGCCTCAGAACACGCCAGCATCGGCGACTCATCGCCGCGCGCTTCGGTTCGAGAGGCGCCGTTCGAACGTGCTGCACCACGTCGCCTGGCGATCGAACCGCATGATGCGCAGCGACTCGTCCAGGCACTGCGCCGCGGTGGCCCCACCGTCCGTCACCAGCCGGGCGCGAGCGGCAAGGCCACGCGCACGAGAACCGCTCCGGTTGCCACCAGGGTCACCGATCTCGATTCCGACCGCCAGAGTCTTCTCTTCGGTAGCGACGACCGTCAACGGGTAACCAACACCAGCGAGTTCCCCTGGAGTACGGTGACCTACGTCGAGAGCAGCTACGAGACCGGTGACTCGTTCGGCTACTCCGGCGTCTTGATCAGTCCCTACGCCGTCCTCACCTCGGCCTTTGCAATCTACGACGAGAGCCTCGGTGGCTTCGCCGAGAGCGTCCTGGTGGTTCCAGGTCAAACGCAAACCGAAGAAGGCGCGACGCTCATCGAGCCCTTTGGAGCTGTCGATGCGAGCATCATCGAAGTCCCGGAGGCGTGGATCAACACGGAAGACCCGGCAGAGCTCTACGGAGTAGCCTTCGTCGACGAGCCCTTCGACGGCATCAACAGTTTCATGCCCCTGGTCTTCGATGCCCTGCCCGCTGGCGACTTCAACCTCGCGGGCTACGACTTCTCCGGCGACGGCGAGTCGCTCTCGTTCGCGCAGTGGACCCGTAGCGGCCCGCTGCAAGATAGCGACGAGATCTTCTTCTTCCACCAGCTCGACGACGACGAAGGGGCGCTCGGCGCCCCCGCCTGGGACTTCTCCGGACCCGGCGGCGCGCGCCGCATCTTCGGTCTCGAATGCTGCGCGACGACCGACGAGACGGCGAACGCCGGAATACGCTTGACAGCCTCTAACCGCGACCTCATCGAGGACTGGCTGAGCTTCATTCCCGACAACGGTGGCGGCGTGGTGCCGCCGCTCGGTACGGACCCGTTGTTCGTCGGCGGCGACAGCGCCAGCCGTTTCAAGATCGAAACCGCCTACGTCGACCGTCGCGGCAACAGCGGCGGCGGCAACCCGATTCGCCTGACCGACGACACCGGCTACTTCTGGTTCTTCAGTGACGACAACGTCGAGCTCGTGATCAAGGTGCTCAACGGCTGCCGCCTCAACGATCGCTTCTGGATCTTCGCCGCTGGCCTCACCGACGTCGAGGTCACGCTGCGAGTCGAAGACACCGAGACCAATCAGGTGTGGGACTTCAAGAACCCGCAAGGCAATGCCTTCCCGCCCGTCCAGGACACGAGCGCCTTCGCCACCTGCGACGGCTAGCTCTTTCCAGCGACAGGTGAGAAAGCCTGGTGGCGCGAGGCACTGCGCTCCTCTCGATGAGACATCTCGTTTGAGGAGGAGCGCGTGACAACTGAGAACAGCCAGAACGAGACCGTCGCATGAACCGTCCGGTGCTCGCACTCTTTGCTGCGGCGCTGGCGGTCCTATGCGTCGCTCGACCGGTACCCGCCGAGTCGCCACCCAGCCTGTGGACCCACGCCGCTGGAGATGACTGGCCGACTTTTCTCGGCGAGAAGCGCGACGCCACCACCTACGAGGGCGACCTGCTCATCGACTGGCCCGAGGCCGGGCCGCCGATCGTCTGGCAAATGGCGGTCGGCGAGGGCTACAGCATGCCGTCGATCGCTGACGGTCGCCTGTTCCTCTTCGACCGTCACGACGACCGCGAAAGCGGCGACCGGGCCCGCCTGAGGGCGCTGGTCGCCGAGACCGGCGAGGTGCTCTGGCAAAGCGAGTACCCCACCGACTATGAAGACATGTTCGAGTACAGCGGCGGACCGCGGGCGTCGCCGGTGGTCGACGATGACCGGGTCTACGCCTTCGGCGTCGACGGTCGCTTGCGCGCCCACGCGGTCCTGGATGGCAATGTCCTCTGGGAGCGCGACACCGAAAAGGAGTTCGGAGTCGTCCAGAACTTCTTCGGAGTTGCCAGCACTCCGCTGGTCGCCGGTGAACTCCTCTTGGTTCCGGTTGGAGGCTCACCAGAAGGAGATTGGGATATTCACGACCTGAGGGTCGAGCCCAACGGTTCCGGCATCGTCGCCTTCGACAAGAAGACCGGCGCCGTACGCTGGCAGAGTGGTGACGAGCTGGCGAGCTACAGTTCGCCCGTTCTGGCCGAGATCGACCGAACCCAACATGTCCTGTGGTTGGCGCGCGACAACTTTCTGGTCATGGACCCGGCAAGCGGTACCATCCGCCACCGCCTCGGGTACCGAGCGGCCAAGGCCTACAGCGTCAACGCCGCAACACCTGTTGTGGTCGGAAACGAGATCTTCCTCTCCGAGTCGTATGAGAAAGGCGGGCTCCTTCTACGGCTCGGCGACCAGGGTCTCAAGACCGTCTGGCAAGACCCACCCCGCCGCAACCAGAGCCTCGCAACCCACTGGAACACCGCCGTCGAACACCGCGGGGTGCTCTACGGCTCGAGCGGCGAGAAGACCGGCCAGGCCGAGTTGCGCGCCGTCGACTGGAAGAGCGGCCGGGTTCACTGGAGCATTCCACGGCTCGGTCGCACCACGGCTCTTCTCCTGGCGGACCCAACACCGGCGCCAGACGATGCGCACCTCATCGTCCTCGCCGAGTACGGCGAGTTGCTCCTCATCGAAGCCACCCGCGACGAGCCGCGCATCAAGCAGCGCCTCGAGCTGCGCGGGTCGGTCGACGGCAAGGAGCGCGAGCTTCTGCGTCACCCTGCCTGGAGCCCGCCGATCGTCTCGCACGGGCTCCTGTTCGTGCGCGGCAAGGACCGGCTCGTCGCCCTCGACCTACGGGCGCCCGCACCGAAGCGCTAGCGCACTTCGTCGCCGGGCTCTGGACCTTCGCCCTTGTGTCGCGAGCCCAGGAACATGCCGATGACGAAACCGAGCAATGGCGTCACGATCATGCCGTCGGCCGCACCGAGCTTTGCCGGGTCGCGCAGCCAGTAGGCCATCCAGAAAGCAGGCCCGAGGGCACCGGCGAGCAGCACCGTCCCCGCCCAGCGAATGTTGCGCTCGGTTTCAGAGTGCGCATGCTGCCGCTCTGCGGGCGTGACCTCGGGGTCACTGGCGACCTGCCACCGCCGGCGGTCGAGTTCCTGCCGCCGCCGCATGGTGAACTCGCCCGCTACGACACCCAGCGCCAGCAAGAGCAGATGACCCGGCCAGATCAGAGCCCGCGGACCGTCCGGAAGGGGCGAACAGCCACCGCCCGTCATCACTCCCAGAAGGAGACCAATCGCCGCCGAACCCAACGCCCAGCTCTGTGCCCGTTCGGCCAGGGACGGCCCACGTTGGTCCGCTGGTGCCGTCATCGCCGCCCCATCACGTCGAGCAGCCAGAGGGTCAGGCCCGGCCAGTAGGTAATCAGGAGCACCCCGATTCCGAGGATCGCCAGCATCGGCAAAGCCGCCCGATAGACCAGGAGGAGCGGGCGATCGAAGCGGTAAGAAGCAAGAAAGAGGTTCAACCCCACCGGCGGTGTCAGGTAGCCGAGCTCGAGGTTGGCGATGAAGATGATTCCGAGATGCACCGGGTCGATCTCGAACGCCATGCCCAACGGCACGATCAGCGGTACCACCACGACGGTCGCCGAGAAGATGTCCATCAGGCAACCGACCAGCAACAGAAAAACGTTCAAGCACAAAAGAAAGACCAGCTTCGACTGAATGTTGTCGCGTACCAGGTCGACGAGGCGTTGGGCGATCTGAGCATCGACCAACCAACTGGTGAGCCCCATCGCCACGCCGAGAATGATCAGCACGCCGCCCACTAAAACCGCACAGTGGGTAATCACCCGCAACAGGTCACGGCGAATCGACAGGTCGCGATGAATCATGCACTGCGCGATGAACGCGTAGAGCGCCGAAACCGCGGCCGCTTCGACGACGGTCGCGAGTCCCGAGAAGATCACCCCCAGAATCACCACCGGAAGAATCAGTTCCCACTTCGCCCGCCAGGCGGACCGTAAAAGCTCCGCGCCGGTGAAGGGTTGTCTCGCAACGCCGGTGACGACGCCTTCACGCAATCCCCAGGCCGCGATCAAAGACACGAGGAGCAGCCCTGGCAGCACACCTCCAATGAACAGATCCTCGATCGAGATCTTGGCGACGATGCCGTAGAGAATGAGCGGCAGAGCTGGCGGCAACAAGAGCCCCAGCGAACCCGACGCGGTCAAAAGACCGATCGAAAACTGTTCGCGGTAGCGCTCGGCCTGCAACGCCTGAAAGAGAACTCCACCGAGAGCCAGAATGGTGACGCCCGAACCGCCGGTAAAAACCGTGAAGAAGGCGCAAACCACCGCTGCGACCACCGCCGTGCCGCCGGGCATCCAGCCGACCAGCGCACGAAACACTGCCAGCAAACGATGCGACGCACGGCCCTCGGCGAGCAGAAAACCGGTGAGCGTGAAAAGTGGAATCGCCGCGAGGGTCGGCGAGACGGCGAGGCGATAGGTCTCGACCGGAATGGCTTCCGCAGGAATACCGTCGATCAGAAACAGGAGCAGCGCGGCACCGCCCAGGGCGACGAAGATCGGCCCGCCGAGGAGGGTGGCCAACAGCAGAACCAGAAGCCCCGGTAGAGGTGAAGCGCCTTCGAGAGCCGTCGGGTGCGTGGCAAGCCAGGCACCGGCAAGTAGACCGAGCGCTGCCACCCCCCGACCGCCCCAGCGGGGTGACGCCACGATGACCAACCGCACCGCCAGGAGGGCAAACGAAATCGGCATCGCCAACTGCGCGATCCACACCGGCAACCAATTGGCGATCACCACCCCGCCATCTTTCTCGATCGCCACCAGGTTGAAGCTGGCATAGGCCAACGCCAGGCAAACGGCCGCGCCTACGGCATGACTGAAGACCTTCGAGGCGTCGCGCCACCGCCCCTCGGGAATCGCCTGGCCGGTTGCCAGTTGTAGTAGTCGGTCATGGCGCGCGGCGATCGCGGCACCGAGAAACGCGACCCACAAGGTGAGGTGTTGGACCAGCGAAGGTGCACCCGGAATGCCACCGCCCATCCGCCGCATGACGATCTCGACGATCGGGAGAATCACCATCAGCACCAGGAGGATGCTGGTGACGAGCTCTTCGAACCGATGAAAGGCCCGCAGCACCGCGAAACGGCTTTCGGGCGGAGTTTCGAGACCCTCGCCTACGGGAAGATCCGCAGAGTCGTCCGCCACACGGGGAGGATCACTCTCAAGAGGAGCTTGTGAGGCCGAGTCGGTCAGTGCCCACCTCCGTCGGCAGCACCGGCAGCCTCCTGCTGGGCGCGCCAGGCGGTCCGTGCCTTCATCGCCTCGTCGAAGATCGGCTCGGGAACCATGTCGCCGCGCATGTCTTCGGCGAACTCTTCCGCCTTCGCCTTCCATTCCGCCGCGGCCGGCGTGCCTTCGATCGGCACGACCTCGAGCCCCTGCGACTCCATCAACTTGACCGACAGGGTGTCGGCGGCCGGAATGCGCACGAAGACCTGCTCCTGTGCCACCTTGCCGGCCGCCAGGAGGGCCGCCTGGTCCGCGGCGCTCAGTTTGTCGAAGCTGCGCTTCGACATCAGAATCGCGCCGATCATCGGGGCCAGCGGCATGTCAGCCATGTACTTGGCCTGCTTGTAGAACTGAACCTGCGAGGCATAGAGCGGTGGCACCGAAAGCGCCGTGATCATGCCGGTCTGTAAGCCCGTCACGATGTCGTTGGCCGAGAGCGCAACCGGCTGGAAGCCGTTCTCGCGCCACCAGCGCTCCATCCCTGCATCCCCCGCCCAGGTGAAGATCTTCATCTTCTTCATGTCTGCCACCGACTGCGCGCGCTCGGTGGTGAAGAAATACACCCAACCGACATAGCCCCAGCCGAGCAGCTTGAAACCACCATCTTCGAGCCGTTTCGACAAGCTGGGCGTGAGCTCCTCGAGCACGTGCGCCATCTCGTCGAAGTCGCGGTAGAAGAGCGGAACTTCGAAGACGGTGAAGTCTTTGTGGATATCGACCAGGCCGCTGACCGAAAGCGCCGCCGCCTGGTACTGGCCGATCTTGAGCTTGCGCAGAATGTCGGGCTCGTCGCCGACCACCCCGCCGGCGTAGACGGTCAGCTCGACGCGACCGTCGGTGCCTGTCTTCCAGGCCTCGCCCATGTCACGCAGGATCTTGTCGTAGGGCGACCCTTCCGGGGCGAGGGTTGCCATCTTGATGTTGGTCTGCGCCAGTGACGGAGCGGCCAAGGATAAGGCGAGCGCGATCAGGACCAGAACATGGCCTGCGCGAATCAACCGGTCGATCAGGGTCACGCTGCGGTCGAGGGTCGCTCTGCGGACGACTGCCCGCCGCGACCCAGCACTCTCAGCCAGGCGATTCTTCATAACGAGCTCCAGGTGCCGCGAAGGGGTGAGGGACGAGTTGGAAACTGTAGAGAGGCCAAGAAACACGATAGCGGGGGCCTTTCAGAAGCGTCAAGAAGGGTGCTATGGACACATGTCCCAAAAACCTGAGGTGCGTTCCGGTCAAAGCTGGCGGAAGACTGGAGCTCCCGCCGGCAGCGCCTCCCCGGCGCTTCCCCACTCGCCTAGAACGAAAACCTCCGTCAGCCGCCGACAGAGCCTGCGCTGGGGCCGCCGCGGCTTCGCCAGCTGCTCTTCGAGGGTGCGGGCATCTTCGGCCGCCAGCACGACGGCGGCTGGACGCAGCCAGTAGAGACTGGACAGCAGCGCGCGCGACGAGGGTTCGAGCAGCAACACGTCGGCGAGAGAGAGCACGTCTTCGCCTTCTGAACCGGCGACTCGCACGGCATACTCGAGCCCCAGGAGGAGCGACGCGCGGGGCTCGCGAGACTGAGGGCCCTCGTCGTGAGTCGCCGAGAAGGAACCTGTACCTCTTTGTGAAACGTCGGCCAACGGAGCGACCACGGAGTAGCCGATCGAGAGTTTAGGCGTGGCGGCACGCTTCGTCCCACGCCACTCGAGCCTCTGCTCCCAACTGTCATGGTCCGCCTCGGCCAGCTGCGAGGAACCGCCGGACAGTCGAGTGGTGAGGGCAAGAAGGAAGGCTTCAGGGGCTCGGGCTTCCAGCAAGAGGTCGAGGGGCTCGTCGCTGACCGCGAGCTCGGTCGCCCATAGCCCGACGGCCGCCAACGCTTCGGCCCGGGACAACCAGCGCCAGTCATGCCCCCGTGGGAAAAAGAGCCACGGCTTCCAACCCTCCTCCTGGAGGGCATCGAGAAGAGTGCCAGCCAACGCCCCCGGCGGACCGTTCTCAGCGGTCGGAGTTCTCGCCATCTGGTCTCGGAGGCTATCCTGTTGGTGGAGCCCCTGTTGGTGGAGCCCCTGTTGGTGGAGCCCTGTCGCCCGGGACACGCCCTGCTCTCCTCGCGAAGCGCCGGGAATTGCCATCGCTCAGGCCGTGTTTCGGTTTCAACCCAGAGGTTTTCGGTTTCAACCCAGAGGTGCAGTGCGTCGCCCTCTCCGTCTTCTGCCTCAACATCGGCGAATCTCGAGTTACCACCCGAACCATGCTGCTCTTCCGCTCTCAACCATCGCCTGCGTCGGAACTGCTTGGCCGCGCCCTCTTTGCACTATGCGTGGTGGCGATGAGCCCTCCGCTCGCCGCCCAGAAAATCGACAACTCAGGGCTGTTCGAGAAGAGTCTTCAGGCCGCGTCACAAACAGTGCGCCAGTACGGAACCTTCGGCAACGACGAGGTCATCGACTCTGCTCCGGGCTCCAACCAGGAGACCGAGCTCGAGCGCGTCAACCGCATCGGCTACCGACTCGCCGCGGCGTCGGGCTACGAGAAGTACCCCTTCACCTTCACCTTGGTTGACATGCCGATCCCGAACGCGTTCGCGCTCCCGGCCGGTCAGATCTTCATCACCCGCGGCATGCTCGACCTCGGTCTCGACGACGGTGAACTGGCGGCGCTCCTGGGGCACGAGATCGCCCACGTCACCGAAGAGCACTTCCTGCGCATGCGCAAGCGCGCCAAACTGTTGAACGCCCTCTCGACCCTGGTGATGGCGGGCGCCGTCTACGCGGCCAGCCAGACCTCGGCCGACGACGTCTACACCGGGCCCTACGGCGCCACTCGTGACGACAACACCGCTCGGCTGGCTCAAGGGGCGATGCAGGCGAGCATGATCGCCACCGAGCTTCTGATGCGCAGCTACAGCCGGGGGCACGAAGACGAAGCAGACGAGGAAGGCCAGCGACTGGCGGCGGCTGCGGGTTTCGACCCGCTGGGTGCCCACCGTCTGATGTCGAAGATGAGCGCCCGCATCCCGCAGGCGCGCACCTACGGCTACCTACACACCCACCCCTTCCTCGACGATCGGGCGAGCGCTGCCGAAGCGCGCGCACCGCAGTTCAAGGTGCTCGACGAACCAGCCCCTCCCTACGAGTATCGAGCGCGTTCGCAGAAGGTCCTGCTCGACTTCCTCGAGGGGCGCAAGCTCGATCCACCGATCGTCGACCTGATCGAAGACTCGGCACTCGTGGTGTGGCCCCAGGGCGAGCTGGCAGACAACTTGCGCCTCAAGCAACTGCACGAAGAAAAGCAACGAGTCGAAGACCGCCTGGCCCTGGCGCAAAACTGGGGTGAACTCAGGGAGCACTACGAAAGAGCTCTCCACGAAGTCGCCAAGCACACTCCCGAAAGCCCTCTCATCGCCACCCTGGAAAAGGAGCTCGGCGAGTTTCGCAGCAAACTCGAGGAGCTCTACCCCACGGCCGTCGAAACCTTCGAGAATGGCGTGTACGAAACGCCGTTCCTCGAGACCTTTCAAAGCAACTACCCCGACGCGGCCGAGAAGCAGGCCGTCGCCCTCCAGCTCGGGCGCTCCTACAGTCGTATGGGCCGAGAGACCGATGCGGTCGAAAACCTTCTCGCCGCCTGGAACGCCGGCGGTGACGAAGAAATGCGCACCGAAGCGCGCACCGGCTTGCGCAACCTCGCTCCCATGCTCGACCAACTCGGTGCCCTCGAAGTCCTGGCGACCCAGGCGGACGACCCCGAGCTCAAGGAGCTGGCCATCGTTCGACTCGACGCCTACGCCTCGAAGTACAAACAAATCGAAAACGGTGCCGACTATCTCGCACGCTTCCCCAAAGGCCTGTATGCCGAAACCGTGCGCACGCGGCTCGACCACCTCGCCGACGCCCTCTACCGCGAGATGGTGCTCTACCAACAGTCGGGAAGCCCCGCCAAGGCAATTGAGAAAGCGCGCCAGATTCTCGAGTACGCACCGCTGTCAGCAGCCGCCGAGCGCTTGAGCGAAGAGAGCATCGACGACGTCTGAGGGTCAGGTGCACCGCGCGAAGTCGCTATGATGTCGACATAAAATAGGCAGTAGGCACTTTCGCCCCCAAGAGCCGGTCCCCCTTTTCCTGTGCCCTCCGGATGACCGCACCCACATCCCGAGATGCAGCAGCCAGCCAACACCACCCTGCCCCGCCGTTATGGCCGCTTCGAGGTCCTTGAGGTTCTCGGGCGTGGCGGCATGGCGACCGTCTACCTGGCGCTCGATCCGATCATCGGCCGCAAGCTCGCCCTCAAGGTCTTGCGCATCGACGAAGGCATGAACGACGCGGAAGCGGCCGAAACCCGCGACCGCTTCGAGCGCGAGTTTCGCGCTGCTGGCACTCTGACCCACCCGAATATCGTCACCATCTACGATGTCTCGAATGGCAACCGCGACCTCGGCCAGGACGACGCCGGCCGCACCGCGACCTTCATTGCCATGGAGTACATCGGTGGGCGCAGCCTGCGCGACCTGCTCAAGCAGGAGACCGAGCTCGACTCGATCGACGTGGTCAACCTCGCCGTGCAGCTCGGTTCGGCGCTCGACTACGCTCACGCCGCCGGCATCGTGCATCGCGACGTCAAGCCGGCGAACATTCTGTTGACCGAAGCCGGTACTCCCAAGATCACCGACTTCGGGATTGCCCGCGCGCGTGCGCACGCGATTCATCTCACCCAGACCGGCATGGTCGTTGGCACGCCGCACTACATGTCTCCCGAGCAGGTGACTGGGCAGGCCATCGACGGGCGCTCGGACCAATTCGCGATGGCAGTGATCCTCTATCGCATCCTGACCGGCGAACTGCCGTTTACCGGCGACGGCCCATCGACCGTGCTCTACAACGTCGTGCACCTCGAACCAAGTGCCCCGCGCGAGCACCGCCCCGGCTTGCCGGAGGCGGTCGACACGGTGCTTTTGAAGGCACTCTCGAAGGACCCGGCAGAGCGCTATCCAGACTGCGAGGCTCTCGCAGAAGCCCTGCGCACCGCCCTTGGCGTCGAAACCGGCACCGGCGCCAACGTGGCCTACCCGATGTCCGTGGGCGCCCTGCCGCTCGCTTCACCACCGGCGCCCCCGAGCCCCAACTGGAGGAAGCGCCTGGCGCCGGTCGCCATTCTGTTGGCGACCACCGCATTGGCCGTTCTGCTCGGCCTCTTCCTGGCGTCGAATCTGCGCGACAGCACGGAGGCCACCCTCGGCGAGGATGCAGTCGCCCCGACGGCAGAGGTGGCGATGACCGTCGATGTGGGCGGCGTCGAGGAAGGCACGGAAATCTGGGTCAATGGCCGCGACTCGGGAAAGCGCATGCCCGGCGAACTGCTGTTGACCGGCAGCCCCAACGCCCTCGTCGCGCTCGAGCTGAGGCGTGACGGCCAGAGCATCGCCTTTCGCGAAGTCGAGCTCACGGATGGCACCTTGATGTGGGAGCTCTCGGCCCCACCCGACGAAAGCGAACCCGAGGACGCACCACCACCAGAGCGCACCCAGCCCACACGCCCGAAGCCAGCCGCGCCGGTCTCCGAGCCGCCTGCCGTGACCAGCGGTCCGGTGACTCGCCAGATCACCATCGTCACCGATCCGCCGGGAGCAGAAGTCATCCTCAATGGAGAAGACGTCCTCGGCCCGACGCCCACACCGGTCCTCCTCCGCGAAGGCGAAACCTATGCCCTCGATCTCAGTCTCGACGGCCATCTCGACCGCCGCGTGAGCTTCGACTTCCCCGACGACCTGCGGGTCTCGAGTATCGAGAAGGGCGAGCTCTTTCTGGTCCTCGAACCCCGCACCCTGGCACCAGGCGAAGGCCTCCTGGGGGTCACGGCGGCTCCCTACGACGTCGAGCTCGAGGTCGACGGTCGCACCTGGGGGCCAGCGCGAGACCTCGACGTACCGCTGGCAGCCGGCACCTATGCCGTGATCTTGCGGTCGCGCGAGGTGCTCCTCGAGCGCGACTTCCCGCGTCTCCAGGTGCGGGCGGGCGAGCGCATCACCCTCGAGCTGCCGCGCACGATTCCCGTAGCAATTACCACCGAACCAGGTCACGGGCTGGTCACAGTCGACGGCCAGGAGATCGGGAATGCGCCTTTAACCTACGAAATGGTGGTCGGACGCCACGAATTTCTGGTGAAATGGGCAGATGGCGACGCTTCTCGCCGGGTTCGCCGGCGGGTCACGGGCCGCACGGGGAAGCTCCATTTCTCCGCTCCCTGAGGTTCTTCGTCGCACTCCCCCTTCCCTTCCCTCCCACGTTGCCCGCTACTGCGCCCTACCCTCGGCCGTCGCATTTCACTCTGAACTGGCGCCTCCTCTGAGGCACGGATCCCATGAGCTGTACCCCCCCTTCCCCGAACCACTCTCCGAATCATTCTCCGATTCGTTCCCCGCTCCCGCTGTCGCTGGGCAGGCTGGTCGCTCTCGTCCTGGCGGCGGTCGTCGTCACGCCAGGCCAGCCTGTCGACGCGCAGGGCGCGAGCGATCCAGCAGCCGAACGCCTGATGATGGAAGCCCGACGCCACATCGAGCGCGGCGACATCGATGCGGCGCTCGCCGAGCTCGGCGCCCTGGTCCAACGTCTCCCCGACACGCGTCAGGCGCCCGAAGCACTCTTGATGTCGTTGCGCCTGCAGCTGCGTGCCGGGCGCACGGGCGACGCACGCGCGACCTCCGAGCGCCTGATCTCGAAGTATCCGCAGAGCGGCGAGGCGGCTAGCGCGGCCGTTTTGCAAGCACGGAGCCGGATCGAACAGGCGGTATCGCCTGCCGATCTCGAACAGGCGCGTACAGAACTACGTCGGGTCCCCAACCTCTACGGCTCGGAGGCCTTCCCGACGCTCGTCGCCCGCAGCGAGGCACGGGTCTTGTCAGCCTACTGTTCGATGAACCTCGGCGATCTGGAAGCGGCGGCCGCCGACCTGGTGGTGGTCATTGAAGACGAGCCTCCTTCCCCCTTCACCGACCGAGCACGTCTCGACTTCGCCCGCGTTCTCTTGCTCGAGGGTGACTGGCAAGCTTCCGCCGATCTTCTGCAGCGCATCATCGAAAGCTCGAACGAGCAGGACGACCCGATGGTCGTGGACCGGGCACGGCGGCTGCTCGGTCTGGTCTACCGCCTGTTGGTCCGACCGGCTGCCGGCCTCGCTCCCTGGCAGCGCACCTCGGCGGTCACTCCGACCGGCGTGCAGTGGAAGAAGCCGGTCGCCGTGGCCGCCGGTGACGGTTCACGGCAGGCGGTGTGCGACCAGGGGCTCGGCACCTGCCTTGTCATCGACGGCTCGGACGTACTCGCCCGCCTGGACGTCAGACGACCCCAACGCGTCACCTTCGAAGGCAGCGGGCGCTTCAGCAGTGCACGCCGCGCCTGGGTGGTAGCGTCCGACGGCATGGCCGCTCTCGATCGCTCGGCCTCGCTCGTGCGTCTCGAGGCAACCGGCAAGTCGCGACCGCTCTCGAAGATCGAGGCGGCCTCGACGGGTGCGCTCAACCTTTGGTTCGTGGTCGACCGCGACGTCGACGGCATCGCGGTCGTCGATAGCAGCGGCCGATCGCTGGGAAGTGCCGGCACCGGCCAGGTGATCAAGCCGATCGACATTGCCACCGACCCGCAGGGCAGCGTCTGGGTGCTCGACGAACAGAACGGCGTGGTACGACTCGGCATCGACCGCCGAGCCCAGAGCAGCTTCCGGGTGTCCGCCAAGAAGCCCCGGGCGATCACCGTCGACGCCCTGGCCAACGTCTACGTGCTCGATGGTGCCAACGGAGCGATCAGCGTCTACGACAAGCGCGGTCGCAACATTCACAACCTCGGCCCGACATTCCCCGGCGGCGTGTCACTGCGCAGCCCCGAAGACATCGCCGTCGACGCGGCTGGCCGCTTGTTTGTAGTCGATTCGCGCGACGCGCGCATGGTGATGATCGAATGAAGAAACCACGCTCCAGGCGTGCATCAGGCACGCGTTCACTCTTGCTGGCAGTCTTCTCAGCCGTCCTCGTCCTGGTCGCAGGCGGTGCACCAGCCAGCGCGCAGATCGTCGAGGAAGATCTGCCGATGGGCGACAGTTCCTCGTCGCTCGATCCGGTCCTGGCCGAAGACATCCAGCACGCCCGCACGCTGCTCGCCAGCGACCGCACCGCCGCCCTGACGGGGCTCGACGACGTCATCGCGCGGCTCGAAGACACGATGAATCAGGGCGCAACCAGCAAGATCGTCAACGACGCCCGTCGCGAACTGGCGCGGAGTCTCGGTGAGCGAGCAGCGCTTCGTCTCCTGACCGGCGATCGAGCCAACGGGCAGGCCGACCTCGAGCTCCTGGCGCGCGTCGAACCGAACCACATCCCGCAGTTGGCAACTCTTGGCATGACCGACGCTGAACAGGTGACCTTTCAGCAGGCATGGCAAGCGGCACGTCAGAAGATGACCGCCGGCGTCGAGCTGCGGCTCCAGCCCGCGGAAGCGCGCGACTCCAGAGTCATCGCCATCAAACGACCCGCGACCAACCCCGATGGCAGCGTCGCTCCCACCGGCCTCGGCACCTCCGAAGTCGTCTTGACCGCTGGCGCCGATGCGGTTGCGATGGGCCGGCTCACCCCCGGCAGCTGGACGATCACCGTCGAGCGCCCGGGCTTTGCCGGTGCACGCCAGGATCTCACCCTCGAAGCCGGCCAGCAGCGCACCTTCGAGGTACCGCTCCAACGAACCAGTGCCACCATCGCTCTCCACACCGCCCCGCCCGGCGCCGAGGTCATCGTCGACGGCTACGCCGCCGGGCGCACCGGCGGTCGCGCCGAGCCCGACTTCGTACCCACCGGGGCCGCCGCCAACCGACCGGCGAGTGACTTCTCGGAGCGTCTCTGGCTCGACGGTCTCGGTGTAGGAGCCCACGAGCTCGAGATCCGCCTCGAGGGCTACCGGCCCCATCGCGTGCGAGTCAACGTCGCCGAACTGCGGGACTACGCCATGGCACCGGTGGCACTCGAAGAAGAGCTCGCCAGCCTGATCCTGGTCGGCCTGCCGCCCGGAGCACGCGTCAAGCTCGACGGCCGGGGCGCTTTGCCGATTACCCTCGACGACGGCACCTCGGCTGTCCAGGTAGCACCCGGCACCTACCGGCTCGAGGTCGCCCAGCCCGGCCTCGGCATGTTCGAGTCCGAGGTGCAGATCGGCGACGGTCAGGAAGTCGTCGTCCAGGTCGAGATGCGCCCGGCACTGGTCCTGGTCGGGATTCTCGGCGGCGATGGGCGCGCGTCGGCTGCTCTTAGAAGAACGCTCAGTGAGGAACTCACTCGTCGCGGCAACTGGACGTTGATCGATCGCACCGATCAGGGCGCGCGCGTGGTCGCACAGGCTGGTCTCAGCGCCGAACGCCTGAGAGAAGACGCCACCGCCGCGCGGCGCGACGAAAGCAGCATCGACTGGAAAGAGGTGCAGCGGCTCTCCGACGATCTCGTGCCAGGTTCGCTCTACATCGTCGCCGCACTCGATGACGATCTGCTCGCCAAGGATGCGTTCCTGTGGTTCTGGCCGTCGGCTCCCGGGCCCTCGCAACCCGATCAGCGCCGGCTGACGATCGCCAGTCCGGAGAGCTACATCGAGCTCGCCGAGGCCCTCAACCCGACGCTCGCATCGCGCTCGGTGTCCTTTGGAGCCCGCTTCATCGATTCGGGCGCCGCCCCCGCACCGGTCGTGGTTGCCATCGCCCCCGGCAGCCCTGCCGAAGTTGCGGGCCTGCAGATCGGTGATGAGCTGACCGCGATTGGCAGCCAGCCCATCTTCACCACCCGCGAGCTCGAGGAGAAGCTGCGCTCGCTCGGTGACAGCGAGCCCATTCAGCTCGAGCTGCGGCGACCTGGCAGCGGCGGAAGCCTCGGGGCGACTCGTCGGGTCGAAGCTTCGCTTCAGCCGGGCCTGGCGACGATCGGCGTCGCCGACCCCGACATGGTCAACGCCGCAGTGGCCGCTGAAGTGCTTGCGGCGCTCCAGAAAGAGTCGGCCGAGGCACCGCGCTGGCTCCTCTCCCTTGACCGAGCGCTCCTTCACATGCGCGCTCGTGAGTGGGACCAGGCCGTCGAGATTCTGCGTGGCATCCAGGCGCCGCGCACGCGCGGTCTCGGCCAGGCAACCGTCGACTACTCGCTGGGCATTGCGCTCGCCAACGCTGGACCTCGCTACTGGGATCGGGCGCGCGACGCCTTTAGCCGAGCGGCTGCGGCCACCAGCGAACGCCTGCTCGCTGACGACGGGCCGTTCATCGCACCGCGCGCCCGCGCTCGCCTACGCGCCCTGGGTGGCGACGGCGGGCGCTAGAGGCTCAGGTTCAGTTTCAGGAACGCTCGACCCAGGTCACGACGCGCTCGGCCGTCCAGGGAGCAAGTAGGACACCGTTGCGGAAATGGCCGGTGGCTGCCATGACGCTTTCACCGACTTCGCGCACGATCGGGTGACCGTCGGTTCCGGGCCGCAGGCCGGCCCAGTGCTCATTGGGGGCCTGGCCGTCGAGCCGCGGAAAGGTCTCGTGCGCCCACGCTTCGAGCACCTCGAGCCCCTCGTCCGTCGGTGAGTCGTCGTAGCCAGCCTCTTCCATCGTTGCACCGACCAACAGACGCCCACCCTCACGGCCGACCGCATAGAAGGGACCGCGGCGCACCGAGCCCCGCCAGGTCCACCAGTCGAGATCGCTCCAGGCGATCATCTGGCCGCGGACCGGATGCACTGGCAGAGTCGGAACACCCTCGATGGCTGCGCTCCAGGCACCGGCAGCCAGAACGACCCGGTCGGCGGTGGTTTCGCGGGTTGCGGTGTCTGCGTGCTCAGCCGTGACCGCCGCCGGCGCCCCCGGTGCCACCGACACGACCCGCGCACCGTAGACGACGGTGCCGCCGAGTTTCTCGAAGGCCGCATAGAGGGCGTGCATCACGAGCCGGTTGTCGACCTTCCAGTCGCCCTCGAGCAACAACCCCCCCTCGAGTCCTTCTGGCCCGGTTCCCAGGCGGTCGCGCACCTCCTGCGCCGACAACCAGCGCGAGGGTTCATCGCAGGTACCGGCAAGCGCCGAAACTGCGTTGGCAAAGACGCGCGTCTGCGAACAGGCAACCGGCAGGATGGCTCCCCTGCGGTCGAAGTCGACATCGATTCCAGTCGCCGCTTCGAGTGCTTCGACAATGCCTGGCCAGAGGTCGCGTGAACGAGTCGCCCAGGAAAAGAACTCCTGGTCAGAAGCCACCTCACCCAACGGCGCCAACATGCCGGCGCCGTTCCACGACGAAGCCGGCCCAAGCAGTTCCTGCGGTGTTTCTGGCTGTGGACAGGCCGGCCGCTTCTCGAGCACCGTGACTTCATGGCCACGTTGCCTGAGCTCCCAAGCCGCCATCATGCCGATGAGTCCGCCACCGACGATGACGATGCGCATTGAATCGCTGGTCATCAACAGCGAGACTACCGGACTTCATGGCCCCGCGAGGTGTGATTCGTCGTTCTATAATCCCGCCTGCGCTGGCTTCGATGTCGATGCAGGCGACCTCAGGCTGAACCTCCAAAACCATTCCGGGACCCGGAGCCTGCCCAACCGAAACGAGAGAGAATCAGGGATATGACCCACATCATCATGGAACCTTGCGTGGGAGTGAAAGACACCTCGTGTGTCGACGTCTGCCCGGTCGACTGCATCTACGGCAAAGACGACGAAGAACTCGACATGCTCTACATCCATCCCGAAGAGTGCATCGACTGCGGACTGTGCGTTGACGCCTGCCCGGTCCAGGCGATCGTGCCGGCCGAAGAAGTGCCATCCAAGTGGGAGGAGTACATCGCCAAGAACTACACCCACTTCGGCCTCGAAGCTCCCTAGCGTCTTACACCAGCGCGCGTTCCAGAAAACCCCCTCCCGCCTTGCGAGGGGGTTTCTGGCGTCTTGGGGTGCGCGGCCCCTCTGCTACTCGACCGATCAGTCAGCGGAGAGGCGATTCACCGGTGGCGTCCGGCAGTCGCTTCCCCAGCAGCTCCGCCAAACGACGCGCAGCGCCATCGCCGCACGCTAGAAAGAGCTGTGGTTCGATCAACTCCAGTTCCATCAAGAGAAACCGGCCCGCCCGTTCACTCGGCCGAGAGCCATCAGCCACCACGCCGTCGACCCGGGCATAGAGCGGCTCCGTTCCGAGCCGCGCCGCTGCCTGTGTCAGGGCCACCCGGGCCTGTTCGAGCAAGTCGTTGGAGGGTCGCTCTCTGACCGCGCGACCGCCGAAGTCCGACTGCACCCGAAAGTCGCCCTGGACTGCCTCTTTTCGCACCGCGTGGGAGAACTCACCGCCAAGAAAGATCAAGGACCACTCGCCGTCCTCCAGGATCTCGCCGAGCAGCGGTTGGACGAGGAGAAGACGATCGCTCTCGAGGTCACGCTCGACGGCTTGCAGGCTCTCGAGCGCAGATTGCAACCGCACTCTGTCCACGGCGCTCTGGCGCACCGTGCGGTGAGCGGTCGCCGCGACTTCGGGTTTGATCACCACCTCGTTCCAGCCGTGCTCCTCGAGCACCTGACCGGCATCGATTTCGGCATCGACCGGCACCCAGACGGTCGGCACGATCGCAACTCCGGCCTTCTCGAGATCGCGCAGGTAGCGCTTCCTGAGGTTCCAGCGCAGGGCCGGCAGCGGATTGACCACCGGGATCGCCGCCGCTTCGAGCGCCGCCAACCAGTCCTCGAACTCGGCCAGACGCTGGTGGTAGTCCCAGGTCGAGCGCACCACCACCAGATCGGCATGCCGCCACCCTGGCTGGTCCCAGGGCCCCACCTCGACCCTGATCGAGGCCGGAAAGTGCCCGAGAAGCAGCTCATCGTCGGGATCTAGAGACGGTTTCTGGGCACAGGTTGCAAGGAATATCGTCGCCATGGAATACAATATCTGCGTCAACCGTTGTCAAATACACTTGATAGTGATGGACTTAGATCCTACAATCGAGGCCGTGAAGACTTCTTAACGGCACACCCCCCAGAGGCTTCCTGCTCGAGGGGCGTCGGAGCACGCATTGGAATACAAGGACTACTACAAGATCCTCGGGGTCGGCCGCAAGGCGACGACTCAGGAGATTCAGAAGGCGTATCGCAAGTTGGCGCGTAAGTACCACCCCGACGTCAACAAAGATCCGGCGGCCGAGGTGCGCTTCAAAGAGATCGGCGAGGCCTACGAAGTCCTCAAAGACGACGACAAACGCGAGCGCTACGACCGCTATGGGAGCGCCTGGAAGCAAGCGCAGAAAACCGGCTCGCCGCCACCGGGGTGGGAGAACATGGTCTTCGACTTCGGCGACCTCGGCGGTATGGGCGGCGGCCAGGGCCGGCGCGGTGGGCGCGTGCAGTTCGACATGGGCGGTGACGGAGACGGCTTCAGCTCGTTCTTCGACATGCTGTTTGGCAACCGCGGGCGGAATCCGTCGGCCACCTGGCAGACCCGCGGCGCGAGTGGACGCCGCGGCGGCCGCGGCCGCGACCGGGAAACCAGCCTGGCGCTTTCGCTCGAGGACCTCGCCAGCGGCGGCAGTCGCCGCATCGAACTGACCGACCCCAACGACGGCTCGTCACGCACTCTCGACGTCACGATCCCTCAGGGCTTGAGGGCCGGCAAGAAGATCCGCCTCTCCGGCCAGGGAGAACCGGGCCCGGGCGGGGCGGGCGACCTCTTCCTCACGGTTGATATCGCCAAACATCGCAACTTCCGCCTCGAAGGCGACGACCTCTACACCACCCTCGAAGTCACGCCCTGGGAAGCCGCCCTCGGAGCCCGGGTTCCCGTCCACACCCTGAACGGCGAGATCATGATCCAGCTGCCCCCCGGGTCGTCGTCGGGGCGAAAGATCCGCCTGCGCGGAAAGGGTATGCCGTGGCGCGAAGGAACCGCCGACCTGTTCGCCGAAGTGCGCATCGTGGTGCCGGAAGAGCTCACCGAAGAGCAACGCGCACTCTACGTCGATCTCGCAGCTCTCGACGGCGCTGAGCTCGAGCCCGAAGAAGAAAAACACCAGCAGACCACCTCGTAGCTTTCGTCGCTCCAGCGACGAGCTTTCCCGATAGGAGACCGCACCAGCCATGGATCCCAACCGACTCACCCAACGGAGCCAACAAGCCGTGCAGGAGGCACAGAGCCTGGCTCTTCGCAGCAGCCACCAGGAGGTCGACACGATCCACCTCCTCGCCGCACTGCTCGACGCGGACGATGGGCTTCTGCCGCGCCTGCTCGAGCGCATGGAGATCAGCCGCGAACCGCTCCGGTCAGCGGTCGAGGCCGAGCTCGAACGTCGTCCGAAGGTCCAGCTGGCCTCGCAGGAGCAGGGGAAGATGTACATAACGGCAGACTTCCAGCAGCTCTTCGTCTCCGCTGAAGAGGAAGCCAAGAGGCTCAAGGACGAGTACGTCTCGGTCGAACACCTGGTGCTCGCTCTGCTCGATGGCGACAAGAAAAAGAGCGCCGCTACCCGCATCCTGCAAGACAACGGCGTCACCCGCGACGTCTTCCTCGCCGCGTTGACCGCCGTGCGCGGGTCGCAGCGGGTCACCAGCGCCGACCCCGAGGCCTCCTACGAGGCACTCGAAAAGTACGGCGTCGATCTGGTGTCTCAGGCGCGCTCGGGCAAACTCGACCCGGTGATCGGTCGCGACCAGGAAATCCGTCGGGTGATTCGCATCCTGTCGCGTAAGACCAAGAACAACCCGGTCCTCATCGGCGAACCCGGCGTCGGCAAGACGGCGATCGTCGAGGGGCTGGCACAACGCATCGTGCGCGGTGACGTACCCGAATGGCTCAAGGACCGCGCGGTGTTCTCCCTCGACATCGGTTCGCTGCTCGCCGGAGCCAAGTACCGCGGCGAGTTCGAGGAACGTCTCAAAGCCGTGCTCTCAGAGATCAAAAACAGCGAAGGCCGGGTCTTGTTGTTCATCGACGAGCTCCACAACATCGTCGGTGCCGGCAAGACCGAGGGCTCGACTGACGCCGGCAATCTGCTCAAGCCGATGCTGGCGCGCGGCGAGCTGCACTGCATCGGCGCGACCACCCTCGATGAGCACCGCAAGCACATCGAGAAAGACGCGGCCCTCGAGCGCCGTTTCCAGCCCATTCAGGTGGACTCACCTTCCGTCGAAGACTCGGTCTCCATTCTGCGCGGTCTGCGTGAACGCTTCGAGGTGCACCACGGCGTGCGCATTCAGGACAACTCCCTGGTTGCCGCAGCGGTGCTCTCGCATCGCTACATCTCCGACCGGTTCCTGCCCGACAAGGCGATCGATCTGGTCGACGAGGCATGCGCCATGGTGCGCACCGAGATCGACTCCATGCCAGCCGAGCTCGACGCCACCACGCGGCGCGTCATGCAGCTCGAAATCGAAGAGACCGCGCTCGCCAAGGAAAAGGACAAGGCATCGAAAGAACGCCTCGAAGTTCTGCGGCGCGAGCTCGCTGAACTCAAAGAGAAGGCGACCGCCATGCGCGCCCAGTGGGAGAGCGAAAAGTCGTCGATCGACCACGAGCGCGAGCTGCGTCAACGGGTCGAGCAGGTGCGCCATGAGATCGAAATCGCGGAGCGCGACTACAACCTCAATCGCGCCGCCGAGTTGCGCCATGGCGAGCTTCCGCGCCTCGAGACCGAGCTCGCCGAAATCAGCCAGCAGCAGAGCGACAACGACGGGCGCCTCCTGCGCGAGGAGGTCACCGAAGACGAGATCGCCGAGATCGTCGCCAAGTGGACCGGTATCCCGGTCACCCGGTTGGTCGAAGGCGAGCGCGAGAAGCTCCTACGCCTCGATGAGATTCTGCACGAGCGAATCATCGGGCAGGACGAGGCCGTCCAGCTGGTCGCCGACGCGGTGATCCGGGCGCGCTCCGGCATCAAGGACCCAAGGCGACCGATCGGTTCGTTCATCTTTCTCGGGCCCACCGGCGTTGGCAAGACGGAGCTCGCCAAGACGGTCGCCGCAGCGCTCTTCGACAGCGAGGAGAACATGGTGCGCATCGACATGTCGGAGTACATGGAGAAGCACACCGTCTCGCGCTTGGTCGGCGCACCTCCGGGTTACATCGGCTACGAAGAGGGCGGTCAACTCACGGAAGCTGTACGGCGCAAGCCCTACTCGGTGGTGCTGTTCGACGAAATCGAAAAGGCCCACTCCGACGTCTTCAACGTGCTCCTGCAGATTCTCGACGACGGTCGGGTGACGGACTCACAGGGGCGTACGGTCGACTTCAAGAACACCGTCATCATCATGACCTCGAACATCGGTTCGACCCACCTCCAGAGTGGAGTGACGACCGAGGGCGAAATCAGCGACTCGGCACGCGATCTGGTGATGAACGAGATGCGCGCCCACTTCCGCCCCGAGTTCCTCAACCGCGTCGACGACATCGTGCTGTTCAAGCCATTGCAGCTCGGCGAGATCGAACAGATCGTCGAGCTGATGGCGAAGGACCTGGCGCGACGTCTCGAGGACCGCGACTTGAAACTGGTGCTCACCGAACCGGCGCGCCGACTGATCGCCCGCGAGGGCTTTGATCCAGTCTATGGAGCGCGCCCGCTCAAGCGCTACCTGCAGCGCGAAGTCGAGACTCGGGTGGGGCGCGCCTTGATTGCGGGTGAGGTGCGAAACGGGGCGACGATCACCGTCGACGCCTCCGAGGACTCACTGGTGATCACCATCGACGAGCCCAACGACGACCGGTCAGCGGCCGCCTAGCACCCCGTACCATTGAAACGGATAGTGGCTGAGCGGATGATCGTGCTCGAGATCAAGGCGTCACGACAGAGGCATATTGGTGATCTGTCGAGGAGTGACAACACAGAGATCGAGCGCGAGGACCGCGCAGACGCTGTGCGTTTCAATGGTACGGGGTACTAGCACCCTCAGGCCGCGATGGCGACCGAGGCCGGGCGGTGCTTCTCATACTGCGCCAGCACCCAGGCATGCCCGGGGTGCTCCCGCCAACGGCTCAAGTACTCCTCCACCCGTCGTGGAATGGGCTTTGGCCGCTCCATGTCGGGGTGGGCGGGACCCACGAGCGGCGCTAGAAGCGACGCACAGCACAGGTCTGCCAACGTAAAGTCGTCCCCGACCAGCTGACCGGTGCCCGAGCTCTCGCGCGCAACGAAGTCGAAGCCCGCCTCCGCCGCGCGGTTGGCCGCGTCGACCACTTTCGGGTCATCGAGTGAGTAGGCCTTACGAATCATCGTTCTGGCGACCGGAAAGGTGGCGCGATAGAGCCAGCGCACTAGTGCAGTCTTGCGACGCGAGAAGATCGAGGTCATGAACCGGGGCTCGTACTGGGTGACTGCGAACATCGCCGAGCGGGTCGCCGGGCCGACCGCGTGATCGAACTGTTCCTGGATCTCACGGCAGCGATCCGCGGCCGCAGGATCCTCGGGAAGGAGCGAGCGCCCCGCAAAGTCGGTCTCCAATCGCTCGATGATGCGCGCCGAGCCGAAGGTGATCTCGCCGCGATGTTCGATCACCGGCGTGGCCGTTTGCCCGGTCAGCGCTCGAATCTTCGCCGCGTGGGGCCCGGGCAGGTAGCTCTTGCGAACGTGCGGGATTCCCTTCCAGTCGAGAGCCCAACGCACCTTCTCATTGAAGTGAGAGCTCTCGAACTGGTGCAGAATCAGCTGCGAACCGTGGTCGGCCTCGAGAACGGCGTCGTCGTTGGTGGCTCGTGCCGGCATGGAACGGGCGGCGGCTGAGGTCATGGAACCCTCCTCTCGTCGAACAGCTTGACCGCCAAACAGGCGCCGGGTCAAGAAGCGTGCGGAACGTTGCCACCGCGCCACCGGGACTCGCCTGGAACGCTAGACTCCCGCGCAAGGAGCCGTCCCCACAGAACTTCTTCGCCCAACGGCGAAGCACAAAGGACACACAGAACATGCGCCTTCTCGCCTTCTCGGGCACTCGCTACGCGGCGGATGCCGGCGACCTTCAAGACCTGGCTGCGCCACCGTTCGATCAGATCGACAACGAACTGAGAGATCAGCTGCAGGGTGCCTCGGCGCACCAGTTCGCCCACCTCACCCGTCCCATTCCCGGTCCTGAAGGCGACCCCCATCGGCACGCGGCCGCGGTCTACGAAAGGTGGAAGGCAAAGGGAGTGCTGGCGGTCGACGAGCAACCGTCGCTCTACCCATACGCGATCGAACTGCCGGACCACTCCCAGCGCCTCGGCCTCTGCGGGCTGGTCGGTGTCGAGCCGGGATCGGAGGGCGGCCTGCGACCGCACGAGCTGACGGTTGCCAAACCCCTCGCCGACCGTCTGGCACTCCTCGAGACGCTGCGCGTCGATCTCGAACCCGTGATGTACATCGTCGAGGATGACGGCAGCCTCGACGCGATGATCGCCGCCGACGTCACCGCCGAACCGCTCGGCTCGCATCGCGACACCCACGGCAACACACACCGCATCTACCGCACCGCCGATCCGGAGCGCATCGCCGCCTATCAAAAGCTCCTGGCACCGGCCTCGTCCGTCATTGCGGACGGGCATCACCGCACCAAGACTGCACAGCTCTTTGCGCGCAAGCACAGCCCAGGCCTGGAAACGGCAGCTTCGGCCAAGATGGCGGTGATGATCTCACTGGCCTCTGAGGCCCTCGCTATCGACCCCATCCACCGAGCGGTTTGTATCGACGTCGACCTGAAAGCCCTGGCGGCGATCCCCGCGACCCGCACGTCGCTGGCTAGACAATGCGGCCCGGAGATCGCAGCAGCCGTCGCCGCAGCACCGCAACCAGCGCTCGCTCTCTGGCCGCGTGGAGGCGAACCGACGCTCCTGGTTCTCGACGGGTCAGCAGCTCCTGCCGGAATGCCAGGGAACGACACCCACCTACCAGTCGTGCTCCTGCACTATTGGCTGCTTCCCGCCGCCGGCCTGCCAATTGAAACCGCTACCGACGGATCGATCCTCTACCGTTCCGACCCGGAAACCCTCGGTGAAATGGCGGCCGACGGCAGCTGCCAGCTGGCGGTCTGGCTGCCGCCGATGAGTCCGGCGAGCTTCGCCGCCGCCACCGCCGGCGGTCAGGTGTTGCCGGCCAAGTCGACACGTTTTCTGCCCAAGGTGGCCTCGGGCCTGGTGTGGTCAGAGCACACAACGCAGGTTCTCTAGGCAGACACCCACAAATCAGGGCGAACAGGTTGAGAAGGCCGCCGTGTCGGTAAGCGCCGGAGCGGCAACCCCGACCGGGTTCTCGTGCAGGTAGGTCGAGCCCGTTTCGGAGTCGGTCACTTCGAGCCGGAAACCAACGTCGGTGGTAGCGGCAGCGAACACCCAGAAGCGGTCGTTGACAGCGCAACCATCGAGGACCTTGACCAACATCTCCCAGTTGTCCTCGCTGAAGAACCAGAAGAGCCCCGAGTCTTCGGAAGAAACCGGCACAACCTGGCCGCTGCCCGAAGCGCCCGAAGCATTCGTCCATTCGACTTCGACCCGAAAGCGTCCGTCGTTGAGACACATGGTCGTTTCGCCCGCCACGCAGGGTTCGGGACCACCGGTGACACGACCGTCGAAGTAGTCCTTGGCGAGGGCGAAAGAGTCGGGCCCGATCTTCGAGCCCATGAACCGCCCCGGGATGTCGTCCTGCGTCGGGTGGATGCCACCGTAGATGCGCGACAAGCTGCATTCGTCGGCAGCGTCATAGTAGGTCGCCCACTGCAGTTTCAGGTCGGTTGACGGCCCCTCCTCGAACACCAGGAAGCGGTTCTTGCCGGTCTGGAACTCGCCGACTCCACCGGGAAAGAACTCCGAGCCAGTAAACAGGGTCAGCAGCTCCGCGGCCGCTCGCGAGTAGGTGCTGTGACCTGAAACGTAGGCGGCAAAGGGCGGGGTGACGAAACTCGGCCGCTGGTACGGCCACCACTCACTCGCCAGAATCCAGCCCACACCGGCGGTGTCGTTCGAGGGGTTGGAGATGTAGTTCGGTCCACGCCATGCCCACACCGCGATGTCGCCAATGCGGTGGCGAAGGTGCTCGTGGCGCCCTCCTGGTTCCGACGACAGTTCGGTGATGATCTCGACCCGGCCCGGCTCGAGTGCCAGACCGACCGGATCGTAGTTCGCCGCCGTCGGATCCGTACGCTGGTGAGCCGCCAGATGGCGGATTACCGAGATCGGTCGCACATAGTCGTACCATCCCTTGGCACCCCATGCCGCAATCGCGACATCGTGCATGGTGCCACCGAGCGCGAAGTAGAGCTTCACATCCCACTCGAGATCATTCAGTAGCTCACCGCTACCCTGGAAGCGTTTCTCGGCGATCTGGTCGGTGACCTCGTTGGCAATCACGAACCAGTGCCCGGGTGGCGTCTCCGAGTCCGGTCCGTCGGCCCAGAACTCCGCCAGCACACGATAATAGTCGGCGGCGAAAACGACATTGGATGCGTAGGGCTGCCCGGTCAACGGGTTCGTCGCGCGCCCGCTGCCCGAGTTGGTGCCCAGGGGGTTGTTTCCGCGCGTTCCCGGACTGATATCGATCATCATGCCGTCGGCGGGATCGAGCAGGCTGCTCCACTCGAGCACCTGCTCGAACCCAGACAGGTACTGGTCTTCGCGCGCGGTGCCCAGGAGCGGCGGTGGACCTGGGTCGTGGTACAAGCGGTACTCGAACCCATCGCGCTCGCCAACCGTCATGTCTTCTTCTCGGAGGGCGAAGGGCGACACCCAGCCCCACTCCGGGCTGACAAACTCGGGCGTTGCACCCGGGACGACATTGCCCCCTTGATCGATGAACACGTCGAGGCTGAGCGGTTGCCAGCGGTTGGGATCAACCAGCCCCGAGGTTCCCGCAACCACTGGAAACAGAGGCGGGTTGACCGGCTCGTAGAAGCGGTTGGCGTAGTCATTCGACTCGTTGGACCCATCCGTCAAGCCGTAGGCGATCCAGGTCGCGGCCACGCGGTTCCCCAAGGCCGACGGCGTATCACCAACCGTTCCGCTGTCCGTCGGGTCATACCCAAGACCGGCCAGAATCGTCTGAATTCTCGTCAGGGTCTGGTCGCGCCCTGGAGAATCGCGGAACCGCCATTCGATGATTCGATAGGCGGCGAAGCTGATCGCTTCTTCTCGCGCCGCCTCGACGTCGACCGCGGTCGCCCGTTCGTGGTGAAGGTAGGTGTCGGCCTGGTCGTCGTACGCCGCCCAGGCGTCGTACATCGCGCCCGAGCTGTGGAAGAGGTTGCGTGCATGAACGGTCGGACGGGCAAGGTCACCGCGAATCGCTTCCAATACCTCGTCGTTCCAGAAGCGCGCCACGGACTTTTGCGCCACCAGCGGCGCTGTGCTGAGAACGCACACCAAGATTGCCGGTGTGAGCTGAAGTGCCAGGCCCCAGCCACAGCGGAGGTCAGCCTGGGGGGATTCTTTGAGCGGGAAGCGGATCATGGGAAGTCTCCTGGCTGCCGATCGAGTGGCAACGAATTCCCGAACAATAACTCCACATCCTCGTTTTACAAAGAACCCTAGGTACAATCCCCAGGAGCAGCTGCCCGCGGCGCCGCCAGAATGGAGATTTACGGGCCCGAAAGCGCCTCGACCGGCGCCACACGCGTCGCCCGCAGGGCCGGCACCAACGACGCGACCATCGCCAGCAACACAATTCCCAGAACGACGCTCGCCAGAATCATCGGCTCATGGGGACGCACACCGAACAGGAGGCCGGCGAGCAGGCGCGAGGTCACGAGGCTTGCGGCAGTTCCCACCGCCACTCCAGCGAGGGTCAGGACGAGTCCGGAGCGTAGGAACTGCCCGAGCACCTGCTGGCGCCGCGCCCCGAGAGCCATTCGTACACCAATCTCGTGCCGCTCCTGCGCGATCGAATAGCTCAAGAGGCCGTAGACCCCGAGCAGAGACAAGAGCACCGCAATCGCGGCAAAGGCGCCCAACAGGAGCACCACGAACCGCCGCTTGGCCAACGACGCATCGACCGTCTCGCTCATCGTGCCGATGTCGTAGAGGGCGATGGCCGGGTCGAGCTCGCGCACCACGCTTTCGAGAGCGGGCACGATCGCCCTGGGGTCGCCGTCGGTACGCACCATCAGGGTCGCCGCACCTCGATGAGGTGCCTGCGCCAGCGGTACATAGACCGCCGGAGGCGTTGCGCTCTCGAGCCCATGGATCTTCTCGTTCACAATCACACCAACGATCTCGCGTTCGACTCCCCAGAAGGCCAGGCGCTGTCCGAGCGCGGCTCCTCCCGGAAAGAATCGATCGATGGCTGCTTGGTTGACGACCGCCACCGCCGGCCGATCGACCGCGTCGCGCTCGCTGAACAGTCGCCCGTCGGCGCGTCTCAAGCGATTGGTCTCGAAGTACTCACGTGAAACCAGACGTACCGAGATCTCCCCCTGCTCGGCCGCCTCGGCCTCCCTGCCGACGATGACGAAGCTGTTGGTGAAGCCCGGAGCGAGTGGGTGATCCGTGGTTAGCGCTGCCGAAACCACCGACGGCAGAGCTTCTGCACCGGCAACCAGCCTCCGATCGAAGCGCTCGATCTCCTGCCAGTTCGGGTAGTTCGAGAAGTCGGAGGGATAGCGTGAACTCGGCAGCCTGAAGCTGGCTCGCAGAACCGAGTCGGCCGAGAAACCGGCATCGACACCAGCGACGTTGGCCAGCGAACTTCCCAACAAGGCGGCCGACGTCGCCAGAACCAGGGCCATGGCCACCTGGGCGGCGACCAGCAGTCGACGAGTCCGCAGGCCACTCCGGGCGCTGCCCGCACGGCGCTGGCCCGAACGAAGAACGCCGGCCAGGCTGCCAGGCTCGTAGCGCACCGCGGGAAGGGCGGCACACAGAACCATCAATGCGAAACCAACACCCAACGCCGGCAGGAAGGCGCTGAGCCGTGGCTCGCTCAGCTGCCCTCCGGAGACCTCGAGCAGATCGGGCGCTAGAGCCCCGAAGCCACGCAGGAGAAGGTGAGTCATTCCGATCGCTACCAGGCTAGCGATCGAGGCAAGGAGTAAGGCCTCGATGAAGAAGCGCCTGAAGACACCGAAGCGCCCGGCTCCGAGCGCTGCCGTTACCGCCAACTCATGACGGCGGCTCGAAGAGCGCGCCATCGTCAGGTTGGCAATGTTCACGCACGCGGTCGCCAGCAGAATCAGGACCGCCAGGGCGAGGAATCGCAACGGCTGCTTCAAATCGCCGCGCACGACCTCGTCGACCGGTTCCACCATGAAGCCCCGGCCAGCGTTCTCGCGGGGATACTCGCGCTCGAGATCGGTGCCGATCTGCCCCAACTCAGCCCGCGCCTCCGCGAGGGCGACCCCCTCTTTCAGGCGTGCGATCACCCAGGTCGAGTGGCTCCATCGCGGCGACGTCGAGGCATCTTCCTGGAGAGGCAGCCAGATGTCCGGCTGCCTCAAAGGTCGCGCAAGACTGCTGCGGCTCACACCAACGACCAGGTGCGGATCCCCTTCGATCGAGACAGACTGGCCCACGATGTTCGGATCTGAGCCGAAAGCGCGGCGCCAGAATCGCTCACCGAGAACGACGACCGCGGGGCCACCCGGGCGCGCCTCGCTATCGGTAAAGAAGCGGCCAGCTACGACCCGTGGACCGAGGATGACCTCGTAGTTTGCGGTAGCCGATGCAACCTCGACGTGCATCGCCTCACCTCTGGGCGGTAAGAGATTGGCATCGCTCGCCGACCAGGCCGCCACACCCGACAGGGTTCTGGTTCGCTCCTGGAGATCGAGGTAGTCCGGCACCGACGACGGCTCACGTTGGGTTCCCGTCAAGCGGTCGGCTTGCCAGACAACAACCACCTCCCGGTGACGATCCATCGGAAGCGGTTGCAGCAAGAGCGACTGCACCGCACTCGACACCGCAGCGGCCGCTCCGACCGCGACCGCCAGCGTCACGATCACCAGCCAGGAATAGCCGGGTTCGCGCACCAGCGTACGCCCGGCCGCCCGCAGGTCGAGACGCCACGACGAAAACAAAAGGCGCCTTTCTTCTCTCCGGCGGCGCGCCTGGGTCAAGGCGACGCATTCGCGCTCGACTTCTCTCCGGTTGCCGAAGGCCTCTGAGACCATACGGCGGGCGGCCTCCGGATCCATGCCCTGTTCCACCAACTCTTCGACCCGCTGATCGAAATGGAACTGAAGCTCGTCCTTGACTTCTTCCTCGGCTTTGCGGCCGAACGGCCGGGGCCGCCTCACGGGATCACCGCCACGGTCTCGTCGCCGCCGACCTCTGGCAGGACCACGCCGAGCACCCGGGCGACGGCTTGCACGTGGCGCAGCCAGTGGGCCGACTCCTGATCGAGGCGCGACTGACCCTTGGGGGTCAAGCGATAGAACTTCGCCCGCCGTCCTTCATCTGTAGTGCCCCATTCGCCGAGGAGCATTCCATCGCGCTCCAGCCGATGAAGAGCGGGATATAGAGCGCCCTCCTCGATGATCAGGGCGTCCCGCGCCGCTTCTGTGATCGATTTCAGAATGCCGAGACCGTGAGCTCGACCCTCGCTGGAGTCCGCCAGCGTCCTGAGGATCAGCAGGTTCAGGGTGCCGTACAGAGTGTGGCCGGCGCGTTTCATGGTCGCGACTCCTTCTGGTCGGGGAATCGTCGGGATCGATGGCCACATCCTAACCTAATCTTCTTAGGCTATCCCCCGACCCGGCCCGCGACTCGCGTTTCGCCCGACACAAGCCCCTCAGGCCACGTCAAGGGCGTGGGCGATGAGATCGTCCAGCGACAGGATCTCGAGCGCTGACTCATCGGTCGCCGCGAGCACCACCTGCGGCGCGTAGCCGGCGTCGAGTGCCTCCTGCCAGCGCGAGGCGCACAGGCACCAGCGATCTCCGGGCTGCAGGCCGGCGAAAGCGTACTCAGGCCGCGGCGTCGAGAGGTCGTTGCCGACTGCTTGGCTAAAAGCCAGGAACTCGGCCGTCATGCGCACGCATACGACGTGCCGACCGACGTCCTCTGGCCCGGTGTGACAGCAGCCGTCACGAAAGAAGCCAGTCATCGGGTCGGTGCTGCAGAACTCGAGGGCACCACCGAGAACGTTGCGGGAGGCGTCGCGAGATGCGGGAAAGTCTTCTTCGGTCATGCGATTCGTTCCCAGCCCGAGAGCAGCTCCGCCCGTTCTGGCGCCGCAGTTCGGGCTCCGCTCCCTCAGCTCCAGTAGCTGTCAGCGAGACCGAAGGCCAGGGCCGCCAGGCCACCCAGGAGAGGAAAGGCGAGGACCGCGAGCATGGCACGAAAGGCAAGACCACGGGTACGCCCCGAAAAGGCGACGATGGCCTGGCCGACAACCACCCCAGCGAAGGGCAGCGCACCCAGAACACCGTGGGCACACCATGGGCAGTCGCGACTTCCAGCGTCGTGAACGTTGCAAGCGGCGGCACCTCCGGCCCACAACGCCCGACAGCCACAGTCAAACAACAGGTCGCAGAACTGCAGAAAGAACAAGGCCGCAAGGACTACGCTGCCTAGAAAGACGAAGACATTCGGCCAACGAAACTGCCAGGTCAGTTGTGTAACCACCCGTCGCGTAGCCGCACGATGCGGTTGCCAAACGCAGCGCACTCCTCAGAGTGCGTCACCTGAACGATGGTGGTGCCCTCGTCGTTGAGCCCCTTGAAGAGTTGCATGATCTCGAGACCCTGCTCGCTGTGCAGGTTGCCGGTCGGTTCGTCAGCCAGAATGACACGGGGACCGGTTATCACCGCTCGCGCTACCCCAACCAACTGTTGCTGCCCGCCCGAGAGCTGATTGGGATAGAGGTCCTTCTTGCCGACGATCTGGAAACGGTCGAGGGTATCGGCCACCAGCGCCTGACGTTCGCCACGCTTGATCTTGCGGTAGGACAGCGGCACCTCGAGGTTCTCTGCCACCGTCAAATGATCGAGCAGGTGGTAGCTCTGAAAGACGAAGCCGATGTTCTCTTTGTGAAGCTGGTTGCGATGCTTGGGCTTGAGCGCGTGCACGGGTTGGTCCGCAAACCAGTACTCACCCTGCCAGTCCCCGTCGAGCATGCCGAAGATATGCAGCAGAGTGGACTTCCCTGCTCCCGACGGCCCCATGATGGTGACGAACTCACCCTCCTCGATCGACAGCGTGAGCTGTCTCAAGACCCAGGTGCGACCGGCGCCTGAGTCATAGAACTTCTCGAGGTTCTCTGTTCGAATCATGTGGGGTCTCGGATGGCGAGCTGTCGGGCAAGCAAGGGTGAGGGTTCAAGACAGCGCCGAGGTTACCGCGACTCCGCACGCGCCAGAAGAGGAGCCTCGCGCACAGAAAAGCCACTCACGGCACGCCGCCATGGATGCCAGGGCCTCTGGGGTGCCTGGGCTATCGCTGCATGGACCGGGGCATGGGGCGCCATTGCGGCACCGGTCCCCCGACGACCCCACACGACCGAGCAGAGTTCGGTTGCTCGGTTGCTCAGGTGACTCCGGAATGCTCAGCAACCTCGACCACCCCCTCTTCGACGATACGACCGTCGAACAAGTGGACCGAACGCTCAGCATGCGCGGCGTAGCGGGGATCATGGGTGACCATGCAGATCGTCGCACCGCCTGAGTGCAACTCCTGCATCAGGTTCATCACTGCTTCACCGTTGGTGGAGTCGAGGTTACCGGTCGGCTCATCGGCAAGCAGAATCGACGGGTCACCAACCACAGCCCGGGCAACCGCAACACGCTGCTGTTGACCACCAGAGAGCTGCGACGGGTAATGCTTCATACGATGGGACATTCCGACGCGCTCGAGGGAGTGCTGGACGCGCTCGCGGCGCTCTGCCGACGGCATGCCGCGATAGGTCAACGGTAGCTCGACGTTCTCGTAGACATTGAGATCGCCGATCAGGTTGAAGGCCTGGAAGATGAAGCCGACCTCGCGGTTTCTTATGCGCGCGCGCTGCGACATGTTGAGGTCGGCAACCTCCTGCTTGTTGAGCGTGTAGCGACCGTCTGTGGGCGTGTCGAGGAGGCCGAGAATCGACAGCAAGGTCGACTTTCCGCAACCTGAGGGACCGGCAATCGCAACGTAGTCACCCTTCAAAATGTCGAGGTGAATGCCGTTCAGGGCATGGGTCTCGACCTCGTCGGTATAGAAGACCTTGTTGACGTCGCGGAGCTCGATGAGTGGCTCGCGGCCGCTGGTTTCGCTGGTTCTGGACTCTTCGCTCATAGGGGGTACTCCTCCGGTTCCCATGGCTCTACTGCCGAGAGATCTTGACTGAGAGGTCACCTCTGAGGCGTTCTTCTGGGACGAATGTGCCAAAGACGCGTTTCAGGCGGTGCTTCAAAGGGTGATTCACTCTTAAGACGTACGGGACGCGAAATCGTTTCGTTCGAGGGGCATTTCGTTTCCAGGGAGTTTCAGCCATAGGGGTCCAAAGACCCTCCAAGTAACTGAAACAAAAGGCGCTTAGTCCAACCGGACCCGGTCGTATTCATCCCAGTTCGAGGTGTCGGACAGAATCACCTCGTCGCCGACCGCAAGCCCCTCGACAACCTGGACCGTGGTGACCGAGGTCTTGCCCAGCCGCACCTGGACCCGGCGGGCCATCGAGCCGTCCGCATCCAGCTTGTACAGCCCGACGGTGCTGTCGGCCTGGCCGTAGATCGGTCGGCCGACGTGCAGAACGTCCTCGAGACGCTCGATCTCGATCGTCCCGTCGACTGAGAGGTCAGGTCGCGCGCCGCGCGGCAACTCACCCGTCAAACGAACGTCGACGGTGACCGTGCCGTTCTGGACTGCCGGATCGATACGCATCACTTCGCCTTCGACGATTCCGTTGCGGGTGTCGATGCGCGCCAGCTGCCCGATCCCAACGTCCTTGGCCTGCGTCTCATTGATCCGCAGCTCGGCCTTGAGGTTCTTGGGCTCGGCAACCCGCGCCAGGTTGAGGCCCGGGGTGACCTGCTGACCCACCTCGACGGGTACCTGTTGCAAGACGCCCGAGATACCGGCCCGTACGAATAACCCGTCTAGCTGTGAACGCCGTAGCTGGTACAACGCCCGCGCCTGGTCGAGCTGGGCGCGCGCCGAGAGAATCTGTGCCTCGACCGAACGCTTACTGATCGCGAGGCGCTCCTGCTCGAGTTCGTAGCGCTTGGCGAGTTCATCGGCGACCAGGGTTGACTTCTTGGCCTCGAGCTCTGAGATCAGGCCATCGATCAGAAGCTGCGCATCGGCCTCGGCCTGCAGCTGAGCCTGCTTGAACTCGGACTCGATGGCGGCAAAGCTGGCGCGCTCGTTGAGAAGGCGACTTTCCGCAGCCACCCGCGCATCGGCAAACTCAGCTTCGGCACGGTTGAGCGCCAGGAGAGCATCCTGGGTCTGTTGCTCGAGCTCGGGGTTCGAGAGCTCGAGCACCACCGTGTCGGGCTCGACCTGAGCACCGGGGAGAATCACGCGGCGCTCAACGCGTCCCTGGGTGCGGGCGGAAACCCAGCGGATCTCCTCCGGCACCAGAGTGCCCGGCCCGCGCACTTCGCGTAACATTTCGCCACGTTTCACCGTGTCGGTGTACACCGTTGACCGCTCCACCTTGTAGGCCGCCGGCTCGAGGTTGATCAACCACAGGGTCAGGGCGCCCAGTGCCACGGCGCCAATGACGCCCCAGATGATCTGCTTCTTTCGGCGCGCTTCGGCTACGCCTTCTCGCTTGACATCCACGCTCTACATCTCGCAGTGAAGGAAGTTGTTGGGGGGTTTTGAACCCAGATACGACCGACTGGTCCAGAGGTTGCAGCCGAGCCCTGGCATCCCACGAATCCAGGCCCGACTAGCCCACCTGCCAGGTGTCGCCGCCCCGCAGCAGGTCCTCGAGTTTTCCCGGACCACGGTCTTCAGCCGCCTTGATCTGCGCCAGGACGCCTGATTCATAGCTCGGGCGCTCGACCTGGCGGAAAATCCCGATCGGGACTGGGTGGGTCGGTGCCTCGAACTGCGCCATCTGAAAGGCCAGGTTGGGATTCTCGCGGCTGGTATCCCAGATCAAGAGCTCCTCCGCGCTTCTGCCACCCTCACCCACCGCGGTGACCGCGAGATCTCCATCCGGACCGAGGTGGACGCCGCGGTCGCCTTCGGCTCCGACCACCACGGGCTTCTTGTCTTCGAGATAGATGACGTTCGCCTGACGGTTCTCCTTGTCGGTGACGTTGGCAAAAGCCTTGTCGTTGAAGATGTTGCAGTTCTGGAAGATCTCGACGAACGCGGTACCTTCATGGGCCGCTGCCGCTTTCAGCACCGACTTGAGGTGAGGCTGGAAGATGTCGACCGACCGTGCAACAAACGTCGCGCCCGCACCAATTGCCAGCGAGAGTGGGTTGAAGGGATAGTCGACCGACCCCATCGGGGTTGACTTGGTGCGTTTACCGGGCTCGCTGGTCGGCGAGTACTGACCCTTCGTCAGGCCGTAGATGCGGTTGTTGAACATCAGGATCTTGAGGCCAACGTTGCGCCGCAAGGCGTGAATGAAGTGGTTGCCGCCAATCGACATCGAATCGCCGTCGCCGGTGACCACCCATACCGAAAGCTCGGGCCGCGTCATCTTGAGGCCGGTGGCGACGGCAGGTGCACGCCCGTGGATGGTATGGAAGCCGTACGTGTTCATGTAGTACGGAAAGCGGCTCGAGCACCCGATCCCCGAGATCACGACGATGTTCTCCTTCGGAATGCCGAGCTCCGGGAACACCGACTGCACCGCCGAGAGAATGGCGTAGTCACCACACCCGGGGCACCAGCGCACCTCCTGGTCCGACTGGAAGTCCTTCTTGGTGAGGGCGGGGGCTTCAGTACTCATTGCAGGTCTCCGTCGGCTGGCGGCAAAAGGTCTGACGACAAGACATCAGGCGAGCTCCTCGATACGAGCAAGGATCTCGCTCTTGAAGAACGGCTTCCCCTGCACCTTCGAGTAGCTCTCGATGTTGGCGTCGAAGTCGGCACGGAGCAAAAAGGCGAGTTGGCCGAGATTCATCTCCGGCACCAGAACGGTTTCGAAGTTGCTGAGCACTTCACCGAGGTTGGTCGGGAACGGGTTGAGGTGCCGGAGATGTGCTCGGCTGACCGACAGCCCCTTCTCCTGAGCCGAGGCGACCGCCCCAGTGATGGCACCGAGCGTACTGCCCCAGCCCAGCACCAGAACCTTCCCCTTGGCCTCGCCGAACACCTCGACTTCCGGAATGTCGACCTCAATCCCCGCCACCTTGTCGGCGCGCAGTTTGACCATGTGCTCATGGTTGGCGGGATCGTAGGAGACATTGCCGGTGATGTCCTGTTTCTCGAGCCCGCCAACCCGATGCTCCAGCCCGGGAGTGCCCGGAACTGCCCAGTCGCGCGCCAGGGTCTCGGGGTTGCGACGGTACGGCTGAAACGTTCCGTCGACGCACTCGAAGCCTGAGTGGTACTCCCGCGCCAGGTCCGGCAGGTCTTCGACCTCTGGCAGGCGCCAGGGTTCGGCGCCATTAGCGATGTAGCCATCGGCCAGGAGCACCACCGGAACCATGTACTTGGTGGCGATCCGAGCCGCCTCGATCGCGGCGAAGAAACAATCCGAGGGTGTCGCCGCCGCCACCACCGGCAACGGCGAATCGCTGTTGCGGCCGAACATGACCTGCAGCAAGTCGGCCTGTTCGGTCTTGGTTGGCAGGCCGGTCGAAGGGCCACCGCGTTGCATATCGATGACGATCAGAGGCAGCTCGACGATCATGCCGAGACCCATCGCCTCCCCCTTGAGCGCGATGCCGGGCCCACTCGAACAGGTCACGCCGAGGGCGCCACCGTAGGAGGCACCGATCGCCGCACAAACCGCCGCGATCTCGTCTTCTGCTTGGAAGGTGGTGACACCGAAGTCCTTGTGCGGCGCCAGGTTGTGAAGCACCTCACTGGCTGGAGTGATCGGGTAGGCACCCAGGAAGAGCGGCAACCCGCTGCGACGGGAAGCAGCGATCAGACCCATCGCCAGCGCCTGACTGCCGTTGACGTTGCGGTAGGTACCTGCCGGCAGCTCGGCGGCTTCGATCTCGTAGCGGTTCTGGAAGACCTCGGTGATGTCGCAGAAGTTGTAGCCCGCCCTCATGACGTTGGCGTTGGCCTTGGCCAACTCTGGACGCTTCTTGAACTTGTCGTCGAGCCAGGTAATGGTCGGCTCGAGGGGGCGCTGGTACATCCAGTAGACCATCCCGAGGGCAAAGAAGTTCTTGCAACGATCCTGCGAACGCACGTCGAGGCCGCTGTCTTCGAGCGTCCGCCGCGTCATCGTGGTCAGCTCGACTTCGTAGACGCGGTAACCGTCGAGTGAACTGCCTTCGAGAGGACTGGCCTCGTAGCCCGCCTTCATCAGGTTGCGATCGGTGAACTCGTCGGTGTTGGTGATGATGATGCCGCCCGGCTCGAGATCGGCCAGGTTGGCCTTGAGCGCAGCCGGATTCATGGCGACCAGGACCGACGGCCGGTCTCCGGGGGTGTGGATGTCATGGTCGGCAATGCGCACCTGGAACGCCGATACGCCAGGCAGCGTTCCCGCCGGGGCGCGGATCTCAGCCGGGAAGTCGGGCAGCGTAGACAGGTCGTTGCCAATGAGCGCCGAGGTGTTGCTGAACTGAGTCCCGGTCAACTGCATGCCGTCGCCGGAGTCGCCAGCGAAGCGAATCACGACCTCGGGAAGCCGCTCGTCAGTGGTGTTACGCGACCCTTTGCCGGAACCCGCGATCGGAAGCGTCATGACTGGAACCCTTTCAACCTAGCAACGGATGGAGCGCCCTGGCAGGAACCGCGGGCCCTGGCGTACAAACGCCCTCGCCCCTGTCGGTCGAAGCGAGAGGCGCAAGCAACCACCCTCTGACTGAATCGTGGCTTCAGCCTACGTCGCGACGCGATCTGAGGGAAGGGCCTTGACAGAAAAGGCGCAGGCCAGCCAAAAGCTCGAAAAACCCCACTCAGTCGAGCATCGACTCGCGCCGTTCCCCCCCTCAGGCCGACCGACCAGAAGAGATAGGCTGATAGCCCCATGAAGCGTCGGCTCTCTCGTACGGCCTGGTTGATCCTCGCCGGAAGCACTGTCGCCGCCCTCTTGGCAACCGCAACGGGGGTCGATTCTCTCGCGAGCTTCGGCACGTTTCTCCTCGCTGTCATCGGTGGCAGCGCCGTCGTTCTGGGAACCGGCGCCGTCCTGCAGTGGATCCTCTGGCGAGTCGGCAGGCGGCTGGCGTTTTCCTACCTGCTGCTCGGCATGCTGCCGCTCTTGCTCATCGGGGTGATGCTGGCGGTGACTGGCTACCTGCTCTCGGGTTTCTACCTCGGGCACCTGTTTCGCGGCGCGCTCGACGGGATCGAAAACGAGCTCGCCGTCGCGACCCAGGTGGTCGCAGAGCACGGCGACTCCCTTGGCCGCGCAACCGATGACTCGAGCCTCGGTGCCGAGGCCCGCTTGCCGATGCGCTTCGTCGAATACCAAAACGGCGTGCGGAAAGGCGACGACCCCGGCGCGCCCGAGCTCTGGCCCAGCTGGCTCCTCGACCAGCGACCGTTCGAGACGTCGGTCTTGGATGAGAGCGGCAATCACCACTTACCGGCTCTGGTCGCGCTTTCGGCCGACGACGACCCCGTTCTGGCGGCCGCTGCAAGCTCCGGGGACCGCCAGGTTCTCGGCCTGCTCGACGCAGACCTCGAAGTCGTGTTGCGTAGTCGCTCGGGGGTCTGGACGGAGCTCTTTACCGACCCCAAGCAAAACACCCGGCTGACCCGTCTCGATCTCTTCGGCGAGACCTTCTACGTTCTGCCACGTGAACGCAGCACCGGCACCGAAGAGCAGTGGCAGTTCCTCGAGAGCCAGGGTGGCAGTAAGCCGTGGCTCATCGGCTTCGAACTCACTGGTCCGATCCGCGATCTCAGAACCGGTGAGTCGCTCGGCGCCAATGTTTCCGCCAGCCTCACCGCCGACCGCGGGGTGATCTATCGCAGCCTCTTCTCGCGCGCGCCCGAGCTCGACGCCTTCGGCTGGGTCGCCTTCCTGTTGCCGGCGTTTCTCCTGTTCGACCTCTACCTCCTGGCGGCGCTGATGGCGATCTACATGATCATCACCCTCAGTCGCGCCGTGAACCACCTCAGCACCGCGACCCAGTCCGTCCAGTCGGGCGACTTCGGCACTCGCATCCCGGTGACTCGAAAAGATCAGCTCGGTGCACTGCAGACCAGTTTCAACGACATGACCGCCAATCTCGAACACCTGGTTTCGGCAGCCGCCGAGAAGGAAGTGCTCGAGCGTGAGCTCGGCATCGCCCAGGACGTTCAAGAGAGCCTCCTACCCTCCCAGGTGACCGCGAGCGAACGCTACGCCCTGGCGGCCCATTTCGAGCCCAGCGCCGCTATTGCCGGCGACTACTGGGACATCGTCGAGCTGCCGGCAGAAGAAGAAGGGGATCTTCCACGACTGGCCCTGGTGGTCGCCGACGTCGCCGGTCACGGCATCGCAGCCGGCTTGCGCATGGCGATGCTCAAAGCCGGCATGCAGACCCTGGTCCAGGAGGGAAAGCCGCCCGAAGAGATCATGAGTGCCCTCGACGATCTCGTGCGTTCGAGCGCCGGCCCGCGATCTTTCGTCACCGCGACACTGGCGCTCCTCGACTTCGACACCGCCACGCTCACTCTCACCAACGCCGGCCACCCGCCGACCTACCTGATTAGAAGCGGCGAGCCGCGCGAGATCCTGCTGCCCGGCACGCCGCTCGGCGCCTTTGGCCACGACTTTGGTCAGGACAGTATTGATGTTCTGCCCGACGACATCATCGTCATGCTTTCCGACGGCATCATCGAAGCGACGAACGGCGACGACGAGGCATTCGGCTATGAGCGCGTCCTCGAATCACTGCGGGCCAGTGCACCACCGGACCAGAGCGAAAGCGGGAACAAAGCGCACAGAAAAGATGAGTTCGTCGAGATCGTGCGCGACGGTCTACTTGGCGCCGTCCACCGGCACACCGGCAACCGACCACCTGAGGACGACCGCACGCTGGTCGTCTTGCGCCTACGCTAGCCCGAGGAAGCGGGTGCGCCCACCGCCGGCTCGAAACCGAGGTAGCCGAGAATACGCGCGACGTAACCTTGCGTCTCTCGGTACGGTGGGATGCCGTCGTAGCGATCGACTGCACCCTCGCCGGCGTTGTACCCGGCCAACACCAGCGGCAAGTCGCCGTCGAAACGACCGATGAGCCACTTGACGTAGCTGGCGCCCGCCTCGAGGTTACGCGCCGGCTCGAAGAGTTCACTCTGGTCGACACCGAAGCGCGCCGCCGTTGCCGGCATCAACTGCATCAGCCCGCGCGCCCCTTTAACCGACACGGCCTCCTTGTCCCAGGCTGACTCCGCGCGAGTCATCGCGGCAATCAGCTCCGGGTTGAGGCCATGGCGCTTCGCGGTCTCGTAGATCAACTCGCCGTAGGGAACCGGAGGTACCGGATGTTCGTCCCGGAAGGCGAGGTCGAGCGAAAAGCTGCCCTGGACCTGCTCCGGGGGTCGTACGATCTCGTCGTCGACGATTCGCTCGATGCGCCCCAGCGGTAGCGTCAGGCGACCGCCACCGCGCAGATCGAGGCGCATGCGCTCGCCGTCGAGCGCAAAGGAGTCGATGTGCAAGACGTCGCCGGTCACCAAAACGGCGATCTCGGCCGACAGCGGTGCCATCGCCAACACGACGAGGGCAACCATGGCCGACACAGCCAACATGAGAAACGAACCACGGGACCGGGTGGCCGGGCGTGATCTACGGTAGGAGTTGACGTTCAAGGCGCGAGTCACTGGCGGATCTGCGAGGCCCCCCGCGAGGGATTGCCTACGACTACTGTGTACGGGCGCCGATAGCCTGCCGTCTATATTCGGCCGGCGCCTCGAAATCGCCGGCGGAGAAGGTCGCCTCCTCGAACGACTCGACGAGGTCTTCGCTCTTGATCGAACCCTCGTCGTAGCGCCGGGTCATGACCGGGAAACCGCTGACCTCGTCGGTCGCCAGGGGCCCGAACGAGCCAGAATCGAAAAGTGACTCGGCCAGCCCTGCAAAGGGACCGCTGGCGCTGGCCTGGAACGCCTCCATCATCTGGCTTGCAAACTCGCGCATCTCCGCGAAGGCGGTGCGCAAATCGCCGCCGCGATCTATGGCGTCGAACTCCACCGTGCAGGTTTCGGTGCGATCACCGTCCGAGGAGGTGATCTCAAAGAGCTGGCAATCGTAGCCGCCGAATTCGGCGGAACCCTTCCTGGCCACCGTGCGCTCGGCGCCGTCCTGCTGTACTCCCGCCTTCTCCATTTGCTTCTTGAGCATCTCTTCCATCATCGCGCGCTGACTCTCGGGCACATTGGCCAGTGCCGCCTCCATCTGCTTCATCGCGGCAGAGATCTGCCCAGTGAGCTCGGCAATCGACTCATCGTCGAGAACCATGACGGTTCGGTCCTGGTGGTCGATGACCAGCATCTCGTCGGTGTCGCCGTAGAAGATGACGTCTCTGGTGCCCGAAGCATCTCCCAGCTTCATGCGCAGGCGCGTTCCCTCGATCATCATCTCTTGCGTGGTGACCTCGGGTTCACTGCCGGAGCCATGCCAGGTACTTTTCATCTTGACGCGGGTTCCGGCACTCGCCGGTAACGCCAGAACGACCAGCAACACGAGGGCCAGGAGCGATACGGAAAGTCTGGGGAAAGTCGATGGGCGCATGAGCAGTACTCCAGCGATGTTGGTGGGAGGGAGAAGGTGCCCGAGCGGGCGAACTGGGGGGAGCGCACAGGTCCAGCAGGGGGCCGCTGGTCGCCTGGGTTGGCCACCTCTACGATAGCAAGGCGCCGACGGCATTCAGGCGCGTGGATGGAAGCGTTCGTAGATGCCCTTCAGGCGTTCGGAGTGAATGTGGGTGTAGATCTGCGTGGTTGAGATGTCGGAGTGGCCAAGCATCATCTGGACTGCGCGCAGGTCGGCGCCGTGCTCGAGCAGATGCGTGGCGAAGCTGTGACGGAGGACGTGCGGCGATAGGTCTTTGATGCCCACCGCCGTGCCGTAGCCACGCAGGATCTTCCAGAAACCCTGGCGCGTCATGCCGACACCGCGCGCGTTGATGAAAACCGTCGCGTGACGGCCGCGGACGCGAGCCGGGCGCCCCTCGGCGAGCCAACGCCGCAACCAGTTCTCGGCGCTCTCGCCCACCGGCACCACCCGTTCCTTGCCTCCCTTGCCCAAGGCCATCAGAAAACCGCCTTCGAGATTCAGCTGGTCGACGACCAGGCCGACCAACTCCGACACCCGCAGGCCGGTGGCGTAGAGCACCTCGAGCATCGCGCGATCGCGTAGTCCGAGGGGGGTCGAGACGTCGGGGGCAGCGAGCAGCAGAGCCACCTGCTCTTCTCGAAGCACCTTGGGCAGCTTCTGCATCAGCTTGGGCGGCAGTAGGTTCACCGCCGGATCGTCAGCGCGCTCGCCTTCACTCACCAGGAAGGCATAGAAGCGTCGGATCGAGACCAGCGCACGACGCACCGAACGTGGTGCCAAACCGTCCCTTCGTAGCCGACGCAGGTGCTCGCTCAGATCGACCGTTTTGGCATCGAGTAGCCGGCGCGGACCCGGCGGGTCGCCGCTCTCGAGCGCGGACAAGAGGCGCATCAAGTCGCGACGGTAGGCCACCACCGTATTGCGCGCCAGCCCGCGCTCGACCTCGAGATGGTCGAGCCAGCGATCGAGGGCTAAGAGCGAGAGGTCGGCAGTTTGCCTGCTGTTCGTGGTCCCTGGCATGCGCAATAAGGATAGTCCGCAGAGCGAAACCGTACTGCTCGTCGCACCTGAAGCGCTAGCCTCGGACCGATGGGGATCGACGCCACACCCTCCGACCAACCGAGGCGCCCTACGACCGAGGCCGTCTTCGTTGGCCTCGCTCTCGTGGGCATGGTGCTTGGCCTCCTCGGAGATCACCTCGGCTTGCCTTGGCTGCGCTGGGCAGGCTACGGCACCTCCTACATTCTTGGGGGGTGGTTCGGGCTGCGCGCCGGCCTCTCTTCGCTCTTCTCGTTGCACGTCGACATCGACCTGTTGATGATTCTCGCTGCGCTCGGGGCGCTCATCATCGGTGCTCCCTTCGAAGGTGCGATGCTGCTCTTTCTGTTCTCGCTCTCGAACGTGCTCCAGGATCTTGCGATCGGAAAGTCGCGCTCTGCGATCCAGGCGCTCTTGAAGCTGCGGCCGGAGACGGCGCGAGTCCAAGTCGGCGGTACCTGGCAGGACACCCCGATCGCCGGCATCGAGAAGGGGGCGGTGTTTCTGGTCACCCCGGGCGACCGTCTACCCCTCGACGGTGACATCAGGCGCGGAACCAGCAAGGTAGATCAGGCGTCCCTCACCGGGGAGTCGGCCCCGGTTGCAAAGGCCGTCGGGGATCCGGTGTTCGCCGGCACCATCAACCTCGACGGCGCTCTCGAGGTCGAGGTGACGAAACGAGCCGACGAGTCGGCACTGGCGCGCATGATCGACCTGGTTGAAGAGGCCCAGGGCGAGAAGGCCGCGACCCAACGCCTGATCGACCGCTTCGAACAACCGTATGCTCTGGGGGTCATCGCCATGACGGCCCTCGCAATCACCGTTCCTGTTCTGTTTTGGGGAGAGGCTTTCAACGTCGCGTTCTATCGCGCCATGACCCTGATGGTCGCGGCCAGCCCCTGCGCCCTGGTGATTTCAACTCCCGCAGCGGTTTTGAGTGCGATCGCGGCGGCAGCGGCGAGTGGCGTGCTCTGGAAGGGCGGCGTGCACGTCGAAGAGGCGGCCACAATCCAAGCGATCGCCTTCGACAAGACGGGAACGCTGACCGCTGGCCGCTCACAGCTGCAAGGCCTGGAAGCTCTGGCGGGCGCTTCCGAGGACGAGGTTCTCGGGTTGGCGGCGGCGGTTCAAGCGCGCAGCGAGCATCACCTCGCGCACGCCACCCTGGAGGCGGCCAGCGAGCGCGGTCTCGAAGTCGCCACCGCCACCGCATTCCACGCCGAGGTCGGCCGCGGAGTGCGCGCCCGGGTCGACGGCGCGACGGTTCACGTGGGCAACCCGCGCTACTTTGCTGATCTCGCGACAGAAGGACTCGAAAGAGCCCAGCGACGGGTCGATGAGCTTCAACAGTCAGGCAAGACAGCCATCATGGTGGCGCGTGAGGACGACGCTACGGCCAAGGCGCCTGTCCTGGTCATCGGGGTCATGGCCTTCGCCGACACCTTGCGTCCCGAAGCGCCGGCGGTGATCTCTCGCCTACGGGAGATCGGAATCCAACACATCGTAATGTTGACCGGCGACAACGCGGGCGTCGGAGAAGCGATCGGCAACCAGGCCGGGGTCGACGAGGTCAGAGCCGAACTGATGCCGCAAGACAAGGTCACCCTGGTTCGCGATCTCGAACAGCGCTACGGCGCCGTCGCCATGGTGGGCGACGGGGTCAACGACGCACCGGCCCTGGCGACTGCGACCCTTGGGATCGCCATGGGCGGTGCCGGCACCGACGTCGCGCTCGAGACCGCCGACGTGGTCCTCATGTCTGACGACCTCCGCAAGATCCCCTATGCCCTCAGCCTGGGACGCCGAGCTCGCCGGACGTTGATCGCTAACCTCTTGATTTCACTGGGGATGATCGTGGTCATGGTGACCTCGATCGTGACCGTCGGGCTGGCGTTGCCGCTGGCGGTCGTTGGCCATGAGGGCAGCACCGTCCTGGTGTCGCTGAACGGTCTGAGGCTCCTGGCCGCCCGTGACCGGTAGGAGCCCGTGGTGCAACACAGCATATCCACATGTCTATTCGCGACCGCAACCGGGCGTGCGCTAGAGTCAGGGGTCCTCGCAGAGCCCTTTTTATGGAATTGATTCCTGAGGTCCGTTGATGCAACTCGCCCTGGTGAGCGCCAAGGGAGGCGTCGGAAAAACAACGACCGCCGTGAACCTGGCCGCCGCTCTCGCAGCCAAGGGTCGCCGATCTCTCGTCATCGATCTCGACCCACAGGGGTCGGCCTCGCTTCACCTGGGTGTCAAGCGCTCCGACTTCGCACCTTCGATCGCTGATGTGCTGCTTGCTCGCCGCGAGATTCGCGATGTCATCCGTTCGACTGGCAACGAGATGCTCGACATCGCCACTTCCTCGGTCGACCTGCTCGACGCCGCCGAAGACGGCAAGAACTGGCGCCAACCCGACCGTCGCCTGTCGGTGGCCATCGAGGGTATTCGGTCGCTCTACGACTACATCATGATCGACTGCCCGTCGGGGTTCAACGCCCTGAGCCGCAACGCCATCGTCGCCGCGAGCCACTTCTTGATTCCGACCCCGCCGCAGTACCTGTGTTGGGAGGGCGTGCGAAACGTCATCCAGCGCTGTCACCGCGTGGCGCACCGCTCCGGCCACCGCAACGAGCTGCTCGGGGTGCTCTTGTCGATGGTCGACGGCCGCGCTGGCTACCTGCGTGACAACGCCGCCAACCTACGCCAGATTTTCGGCCAGGACCTGCTCGACAGCGAGGTGCGTACCAACGTCAAGCTCACCCAGGCAGCCGAGCTCGGGCGCCCTGTTCTAGCCACCGCTCCGTGGTCGACCGGCTCGCTCGCCTTCCGGGCGCTGGCCGAGGAAGTCGTTCTCCGCCAGGAAATGACCGAGGCCTACCCCGCCGCCTAGCGGAGCCAGAGAGTGCCTGCCACGACTCGAGTCGAGTTCGGAGCCTCGAGAGGCCTTTTTGTTTCGAATGAAGAAGGGTTGGCAGACGTACACCTGAGCCTATGGACGAGGCGCCGGAAACAGCGGTGAAACGAGGGCCTCATGCTATCGTCAGTTTCTATTATTTCTGCACCCTTCCACCCGTTTCGGCCTGCAGGTTCACCTCCATGCGACGCCGTTGTCGCCCTGCCGCATTCCACAACCTGGTCGAAGAAGAGCCGGCTGCGAGCCTGGCTGAACTCGAGGAGTAGTCGCTGATGTTTCGTCGCTTGGGCAATCTAGTGAGGGGTTTCCTCGGTCTGTTCATTTCCGGTATCGAAAAGGCCAACCCGCGAGCGCTGATCGAGGCCGAGAAAGAGAATCTCCGTAAACAAATCGCCCGCTTCAACGACAGTCTGGCCCAGCACGCCGGCTTCGTCGAAAGCCTGATGCGCCAGATCAAGGCGCAGGAGAAAGCCGAGGCCGACCTCGCCGCCAAGACGGCCGCGCACTTGAAGCTCGGTCACCAGAAGGTCGCGGGTCAGTACGCCCTACGACTCAAGGACATCAAGGCGCAGCTCGAGGAGAACCGCAAACAGCTCGAGATGGCCGAACAGACCTACGAGAAGCTGATCAAGTCGCGCGACGTTTCGGTGCGCGACGCACAAGAGAAGATCGAGTCGCTCCGTCGCATGATCTCCGAGACCGAGATGCTCGAGGCGCAGGCCGAACTGCAGGAAATGGCGACCGGCATGATCACCTCGATCGGCGGTTCGGGCGACACCCTCAAGCGCGTCGAGGAATACCTGCACGAACGGCGCGACAAGGCTGCCGGGCGCGCCCGCGTCGCCTCCGATTCGGTCGACACCTCTGAGATCGACCTCATGGAGGCCGAGCAGGAGGCCCTGGGCGACCAGGCACTCGCCGAGTTCGCCGCCGCCTACGGCCTCGACGTGCCGGCACCCGAGGCCGCTGCACCAGCGGAAGAGACATCGGCCGCCCCGGTGCGCGACATGGGCCCGACAGAAACAGAATCCAACTAAGGATCGGCATTCCGGCCGACCATTCGGCTCGCTACGAGTCAGCCTTAGATAGAACGCCAGAAAAACAGAGGACCCAGACATGTCGGACAACGTAGGACCTACCGTACTGGGGAAGATCGTCATCTTCCTCTTCGTTCTCGCGCTCCTCGCGGGCGCCGGCTACTTCTTCCGCGAGCAGATCTTCCCCTCAGGCCAGGAAACCGGCGACGTCGACCTCGACGAGTTCCGCGACCAGGCGGGGACCGTCGAAGCGCCCGACACGGCCGGCATCACGACGGTCAACGAGTACAGCTACGTGCCGTCTGAGAAGCTGCCGCCGGTCTCAGGCGTTTCCAACTACAAGTGGGACGCCAACGAGAAGGTCGTCGAGTTTCCGATCAACGTGTGGATCGGCTGGCTCCCGATTGTCGCGGCCAATCACGGTTTCGCCGCCAACGAAGACTCGATCTTCTACCGCGACTATGGCTTCAAGGTGAACCTTCGCCTGATCGACGACCCCGTCGTAGCACGCGACGCCTTCGCCGCCGGTGAGAGTCATGTGCTTTGGGGCACCCTCGACATGATGGTGCTGTTCGCGCCCGAGCTCATGAAGGACTCGCGCACCGCACCGCGCATCTTCCAGCAGATCGATTGGTCCAACGGCGGCGACGGCATCATCGTGCGCGGCGGCATCGACTCGGTCAAGGACCTCAGGGGCAAGACCGTGGTCTACGCCCAGAACAGCCCATCGCAGTACTTCTTGAACAACCTGCTGCTCAACGCCGGCATCCAGCCGAGCGATGTCAAGCACCGCTACACCGGCGACGCCTTCCAGGCCGCGGCCGCCTTCGTTTCAGACAAGAGCATCGACGCCTGTGTGACCTGGGCTCCCGACATCTACAACATCCCCGATCGTGTCAAGGGAACGAAGATCCTCACGACAACCGTCGAGGCCAACAAGCTCATCGCCGACGTCTGGGCGGCGCGTGCCGACTTCGCCAAGGACCACCCGGAGATCATTCAGGGTCTGGTCGACGGCATCTTCAAGGGCATGGACCAACTCAAGTCGGACACCTTCAAGTCACAGGCCTTCGCCTGGATGGCCGACGGCTACGGCTTCGCGGTCGACGAGGTCGCTGCGATGGAGGCCGACGCCCACTCGACCAACTTCGCCGAGAACAAGAACTTCTTCCTCAACCAGAACAACCCCGCCAACTTCGAGCGTACCTGGAAGAACATCACCTTCGTCTACCGCGAGCTCGGTCTGCTTGGCACGCCCGTGCGTTTCGACGAGGTCATGGATTTCTCGGTGATCCAGAAGACCGACGCTTCGGGGATCTTCAAGAACCAGCGAGACGAGTACCGCACCACCTTCGCGCCCACCTCGTACTCGCGGATCAACGCCGAAACCCCGATCCTCACCCAGACGATCCGGATCAACTTCTATCCCAACTCGGCGAACCTCTACGAACCCAGGCGCGACGAGCTCGGCAACCTGATTCAGGACTCACTCTACGATCCGAACGTCAACAGCACGATCGAGAAGGTCGGGCGGCTCGCCGGCCAGTATGAGCGCGCAGTGATCGCCGTGGTTGGGCACACCGATGCGTCAATGAAGGGGCGCGGAACGCCTGAAGAGGCTGTTCAGCGCCTATCGCTCGACCGCGCTCAGGCAGTGCGCGACGCGTTGATCAAGGAGTACAGCTTCGAGCCCGGCAAGTTCGTCGTTGAAGGCATGGGCTGGGACCAGCCCGTCTCTGGGGACAACCACGCCCTCAATCGCCGAGTTGAGATCTCGGTCTACCCACCCGAAGGTGGCTAGGCCATAGCCGACACGCCAGGAACCAAGAGTTGACCACAGAGCAAGACCCACTCGCGTCGGAGGCTAAAGCTGCACGCGACGGAATCGGGGCGCACCTCGGCGACCCCGATGTGGTCGAAGCCGAAGCAGCTGAACTCGCCGCCGAGGCCCCAGAAACATCTGGCGACGACGCCAACGACGGAGAAGAAACTGCCGGCACATCGGAAGGTCACGGCTTCCTGGTCGTTCGCGAGCACATCCCGATGTGGATGTATTGGGTCCTCGGGATCATTCCGATCCTCCTCCTGTTTCTCGGCTGGTGGCTGCTGACTGGCAGCGGACCGGCCGAAGAGCGCATCATCTCTCCCACCATCCTGCCCAGCCCGCTAGAGGTCGCGCAGTCGTTCAAGCAGCTGTGGTTCGAGCGTGCGCTGACCCGCAATACCTTGATCTCCTTGCGGCGCGTCGCGCTCGGCTTCGCCGTCGGTACGGCGATCGCCTTTCCGCTCGGTCTCTTCATGGGTTCGTTCACCAAGATCAGGGCGCTCTTCAACCCGCTTGCCACCCTCGGTGCCTATCTGCCGATCCCAGCGCTCGTTCCGCTCACTCTTTCTCTCCTGGGAACAGGAGAGCGGCAGAAGGTCGGTTTTCTGGCGCTCGCCTTCCTGATCTACTTGTTGCCACTGATCGTCGCGGCGGTCGACAAGGTCGACGACGTGTTCGTCAAAACGGCACTCACCCTCGGCGCTAGCAAGTGGCAAGTAGTGAGCAGGGTGTTGTTCGGCGTTTCGTGGGCCGACATCTACCAGTCACTGCGCCTGGGCTTCGGTATCGGCTGGAGCTACATTCTGCTGGCCGAGATGGTCGACATTGGCCAGGGTCTGGGCGGCATCATCATGACCTCGCAACGCCGTGGACCCCGTGAGCACATCTACCTGGTGTTGCTGGTGATCATCGCCATCGCCTTCGTCACCGATCGCATCTGGGCCGCTATCGGTGAGTACCTGTTCCCCTATCGCCGGCGGAGAAAAGCGTGAGCCTCACCAGCAACGAAGGTAGCGCCCCGACCAGCGCACAGTCTACCGAGGTTTCCGAACCGCCGGTCGTCGAGTTCAGGGGTGTCGAGAAGACCTTCAACCCCGGGACCAGAAAGGCCTTCACCGCCATCAAGAACGTCGACTTCACAGTCGAAGATCGGCCCGGTGAGGGTGAGTTCATCGCCCTCGTGGGCCCCTCGGGGTGCGGCAAGTCGACCATTCTCAATCTGATTCAGGGCTTCGACGACGTCTACCCGCCAACCAAGGGCGAGGTGCTGGTGCGCGGCAAGAAGGTCTTAGGGCCCGGCCGCGACCGCGGCATGATCTTTCAGCGCTACAGCTCCTTCCCCCATCTCACCGTGCTGCAGAACGTTACCTTTGGTCTCGAGATCGCACCCGAGAGCGACCTTTCGAAGACGGCCATGCGCAACATGGCCCGCGAGTGGATTCGAAAGGTCGGCCTCGAAGGGCACGAGAGCAAGTATCCGCACCAACTCTCGGGCGGGCAGCAGCAGCGAGTTGCCATCGCGCGTAGCCTGGTAGTCAAGCCACGCATCATCTTGATGGACGAACCCTTCTCGGCACTCGATGAACCAACTCGCTACGACATGCAACAACTCGTCACCCACCTCTGGCACGAGATCGAGGCGACGGTCTTCCTCGTCACCCACTCCTTGTCTGAGGCGGTCTACCTGGGCGATAGAGTGTGGATCATGTCGCGCCACCCCGGCACCATCGCCTATCGCTTCCGCGACATTATTCCCCCTCGCATCGACCGCGACCCCGTCGAGGTTCAAACCTCCGACGACTTCAAGTCGGCGGTGCGAGAGGTCGCCTCTGTCTTCCGCGAGATCGAAGCCGGGCGCACTCCCTAAGGTCCAAAGCCAGATGTCTGCTCCACCCATCGGTTTCTTTGGCTACGTCAAAGAAGCATTCTTCTGGCGCACCCCGACACCAGGGCTCGGTCATCTGCCGCTCAACCTCGGCGCCCTGGCGGTCTTTGGAGTGCTCGGCATCGCCAATCCGGGGTTCTGGCTGCTCGGTGGCGCCCTCGAACTCGCCTACCTGACCGGCATGGCGTCCAGTAGGCGCTTCCAGCGCGTCGTCCAGGGGCGCCGCTCCCTGGCACGCCAACGCCAGGAGGAGACCAAGCTCGGCGCCGCGATCACCCGCCTCACACTCGAGAGCCAGCGCCGCTACCACTCGCTCCTCGCCCAGTGCCGCGACATCGCCGGCATCTCGGCAACCCTCGACGACGGTGCGGGCATGACTTCGCTGCGCAAGCTACGCACTGGCGGCCTGAACCAGATGCTGTGGATTTATCTACGGCTTCTGACCTCGCGCGAGGTCCTCGTGCAAACCCTCGAGCACACCGACCGCGAGTCGGTCGAGCGTGAGATCCAGGGCCTCACCGAACGCCTCGACGCGACCGATCCAGAAACCACGCTCGCTCGTTCGCTTACCGCATCGCTAGACATACAGCAGAAGCGGTTGGCCAACCTCGACCGGTCGACCGAAAGTCTCCACGTCCTCGAAGCCGAGCTCGTCCGCATCGAGTCGCAGGTCGCTTTGATTCGCGAAGAAATGGCAGTCTCCGGCAAGGCCGAAGCGCTTTCAGGTCGCGTCGACAGTGTCGCTGAGGCACTGGACGAGACCAACCGCTGGATGGAACAGAACGCCGACATCTTCTCGGGCCTGGAAGGCCTCGAAGAACCGCGTCTGGAGGACCTGCCGTCGACGACGCCACCGGTTCCACGCTACGAGGGCGAACGTTCATGATGGAGAAGGGCGAGAAGTCGTCTCTGGAGCTTCCTGGGTGGGCCGAAGAGATGCGACGCCTCTTCCGCTCTGGGACCTGCTCACAGTTCGTTCTCTATGGCTCGGTGCACGATCTGGTGGCGCTCGAGACCAGAGGCGGGAAAGCCGGCCAACGACAGTACGTCGCTCTGCGGACCTTCCTCACCGAGCGCATGTTTCAGCCTTTCGACGTGGTCATTCACTACGATCGCGGTCGCGGCATTCGAGTCAAGAAGGGAGCTGGCCACTTCCATCGGTTCCTGGAGGCGTTCGACGCTTTTCAAGGCACCAATTGGGCGAAACTCCCCAGCGAAGCGGTCGGCGAATCACTCAACCTGGCCAATACCTTGCCGCGCGACCCGCCGCGGGCACTCGAGCTCCTCAACCGTTTCCTGCGTGGCAGCCAGTCCCTGACCGACGCCGACGAAGACGGCGCTCGACACCCGGCGCCGTTGTCGGTCGCCCTGGTGATCGACCATGCCGAGTACATCGCACCGCGGGCCGATGCGCTCCAGATGTCCTCGGAACACAGCCAGGCCCTCATTCAGCTGCTCGACTGGGCCAGTGACCCGGACCTCACCAAAGCCGTGGTGTCGACGGTTCTGATCACTGACACGCTCGGCGACCTGACGCAGGACCTGGTCGAGAACCCCTACAACTCCAAGCTCGAGGTCGAGCTTCCGAACACCGAAGAGATCGAGCGCTACGTCGAAGACCTGGTTGCCGACGAACCCGAATTCGAGCGCCTCTCTGAACTCGCCCCGCCAGCGCTGGCGGCCAAGCTCCTCGGCCTCACCAGGGTCAACGTGCGCAGTTTGATCCTGCGTGCCCTGCGCAACGACGAGCCGCTCGACTCGAAGTACCTCTCCGAACTGCGCAAGGAGCTGATCGAAAAGCAGGCCTCGGGACTGATCGAGTTCATCGAGTCGAAGCGCACCTTGGACGACGTCGCCGGTCACGTCGAAGCCAAGGCCTGGCTTCGGCAAGACGCCGAGCTCTTGCGTCGCGGTCGCATTCGGGCCCTCCCGATGGGCTACCTGCTTGCCGGCCGCATCGGCACAGGAAAGACCTACCTGGTCACCTGCCTGGCAGGCGAAGTCGGTGTCCCGGTCGTCGAGCTCAAGAACTTTCGCGACAAGTGGGTAGGCGCTACCGAAGGCAACCTGGAGAAGATCTTCGCGATCCTGGAAGCCCTCGGTCAAGTGATCGTCTTCGTCGACGAGGCCGACCAGGCGACTGGGAAACGCAGCGGTGGCGGCGGGGGCGACGGCGGGCTCTCCGGGCGCATCTACGGCATGCTCGCCAAGAAGATGAGTGACACCGCCAACCGCGGCAAGATCGTCTGGATCTTCGCCACCAGCCGGCCAGATCTTCTCGAGGTCGACCTCAAGCGGCAGGGCCGCCTCGACGTCCACATCCCGCTCTTTCCACCGCAGGATCCCGAGAGTCGCCAGGAGCTGTTTGCCGCGATGGCACGAAAGGTCGGAGTGGACTTCGGCGGTGAGCTACCCGAACTGCCCGACAACCCTCAGATCGGCGGCAACGAAATGGAAGGCATCCTGGTGCGGACGCTGCGGCTCTGGGAGACTCGAACAGACGACGAGAAGCGCACCCTTTCCGAGATCGCCAGCGAAGTGATCGCCGAGTTCCGGCCGTCGGCACACGTCGAGCGGTTGAAGATGATGGATCTCCTAGCGGTCAAGGAGTGCACCGACGACCGCTTCCTGCCGCCGCGCTTCCGCGAAATGGATCTCGGCGAGGTCAATCGCCGCATCCAGGAGCTCAAGTTCTCGATCGGAGAGGACTAGCAGCCTCCCAGACCCCGGGACCGATCCGGTAGGCTTCCCTGTCGAATTTGTCCACGTCTTAGAGGAATGGCACGCGAGACTGCCTGCCAGCCTCATGTGTTTCAGGAGAAGTCATGCTCACCAAGACGACCCGCTTCGGGTCCTTTGGCCTTCTTGCCGTCGCCGCTGTCGCCGCATCCACCTGGCTCGTAGCCGGTTGCACGCCAGATGAAAGTGAAAGCCCCCTGGCCACGACCGACACAGAGTCGGCCGGCACCCTCGACACCACCCTGCCGGCTGCAATCGGCGACGCCGAGGCTCTTGTCACCGCCGAGCTTCTACGAACACATGTCGCCGCCCTCGCCGACGACGCAATGGCGGGCCGTGCGCCGGGGACCGAAGGCGACCGGATGGCGCAGCACTATCTGATTCGGGAGATGCAGGGCATCGGCCTCGAACCGGCAGGGCCAGGAGGAGAATGGCTGCAACCGTTCGACATCGTCGGCATCACGGCAGAGGTTCCGAAGACCTGGAGTTTCGCCACCAAGAATGGCGAAATGACCATGGTCAGGAACGACGAGTTCGTCGTCTTCAGCGGCTCGCAGAGCGACCGCGCCGCGATCGAGAACGCCGAGCTGGTGTTCGTGGGCTACGGGATCGAAGCGCCAGAGTACGGCTGGGACGATTTCGGCGATGCCGACCTCTCCGGCAAGGTGTTGGTGATGATGAACAACGACCCCGACTGGGATGACGATCTCTTCGCCGGTGACCGCCGCCTGTTCTACGGCCGCTGGGTCTACAAGTACGAAAGCGCCGCCCGCCAGGGCGCCGTGGGCGCCATCGTCATCCACACCACGCCTTCAGCCGGCTACCCGTGGCAGGTCGTCACCAGCTCCTGGACCGGCGAACAGGTCGAACTGCCAGCCGGCCAGGAGCCGCGCCTCGCCATCGGCGCCTGGACGACCGAAGACGCGACCCGTCGCCTCTTCAAGCAGGCCGGTTTCGACCTCGACACCCTGCGCGAAGAGGCGCGAAGCGCTGACTTTTCCCCAGTCCCCCTGGGAATTACCACCTCTCTGGCGATCGAGAATTCGATCAACCGCACCGAAACCGCCAACGTCCTTGGTTTGCTGCCCGCTAGCGACGCCGATCTGAGTGACCAATACGTCGTCTACAGCGCGCACTACGACCATCTCGGAAACTCCGGCGAAGGCTCCGATTCGATCTACAACGGTGCCCTCGACAACGCTGCCGGGACCTCCACCGTTCTCGCCATCGCCCGGGCCATGGCGGCTCTCCCCGAGCGCCCGCGCCGCTCCACCATCTTCGCCTTCGTCGGCGCCGAAGAGTCGGGCCTCCTGGGCTCGAGGTTCTATGCCGAGAACCCCACCGTGCCGCCCGGCAGAATGGTCGCTAATCTCAACTTCGACGGCGGCAACATCTGGGGCCGCACCGAAGACGTCACCTTCATCGGTTACGGAAAGTCCTCTCTAGATGCCGTCGTCGAAGCCTTTGCCGCTCAACAGGGCCGCACCGTGCAAGGCGACCAGTTCCCCGACCGCGGCTTCTTCTACCGCTCCGACCAGTTCAATTTCGCCAAGATCGGCGTCCCCGCCATCTACCTCGACACCGGCACCCGCTTCCGCGATCGCGACGAGAACTGGGGCCGAGAGCAAATCGAGGCCTGGGAGGCCCAGCACTACCACCAGCCCAGCGACGAACTCGTCGACTCCTGGAACTGGGAGGGCATGGTCGAAGACACCGTCCTCGGCCTACGCGCCGGAGTCTGGATCGCCAACCAGGAGAGCCAACCAACCTGGAACCCAGGCGACGAGTTCGAAGCCGCCAGACAAGAAGCCCTGGCCGCCATTCAGTAGGCGCACCGCAAGGTCAGCCCACCGGCTACTCGAGAGGCGAAGAGTAGTAGCGCGAGAAGTGTGAACGCACGAGGCCGCACTCGAGCAAGAAAGTCTCGGAGATCGAGCGCGTCCTCGAGGAGTTTTCAGAACCCGCGGAGCTTCATCGCGGTGCCGCTCCAAGCTGGCCACGAGCGGTACAACCACTCCTCGAGCTCTCCGGAACGAATCATCTCCGTGGGGTCTTTGACCGCCAGCGCAGCCAAGACGCTCCTCGCACTCTTTGAAGCGGTTTCGGGTAGAGCTACAGCTTGCAGTCTAGAGGGGAGCTGCCCACCTCGCACCAGAGCATCCAGGTCCGTCGCGCGCGGTTGAAGGAGTACCGACTGAGCCGTTCCAGCCACAGGTCGTGGCGTGAGGCGAGTCTCTTCATCACCTCCGCGTCATGACGTTGTATGCGCTGGAAGTCGTAGCGAGTGGACGCGAGCTGGCGCCCCTGAGACAAAACCTCGGTGACGGTCGCGGGGTGGGCAAAGAGCGCTCCCAACACATCGAGATAGCGGTTGGGATGCGGCACCTCGGCGATCATCACCCCCAGTGACTGGCGCGAAAGAAGCCTACAGAGGCCCCCCACCGTCCGGTCGAGCTCCTCTTCACTCATGTATTGGACGACGCCATGCATCACAACGAGATCAATCGAACCTTCTCCCAGTTCCTCGACCGAAGCCACCGAACGCACCTTGAACAGACCGTTGGCGCATTCCTTCACGACTTCGGCAATCGACTCGGCGAAAACCGGAGACGGGTCGTAGAGCACCCGCTCGGAACAGGGCAAGAGGTCGAGGAAGCACCCATTTCCGCAGCCGAAGTCGAGCACCCGGCAGGAGTCCAGGCTCCCGAAGGTGGCCGAGAGGGTTCGCTTGAAGTTGCGTCTGGTCAGGCTCTGGATGCGACCCTGCACCATGATGCCGTGTGCGGTCGTCTCATCAGCCCAGAGCTTTCGCCAGTACGACAAGTCACTTAGCCCCTTTGCCACGCATGAACCTCCCATGCGTTGGATTGGCTTCCAACCGCTCCAGAGCCGAAGGCCCCTCGAGAAGGTCGCCTCCCCAACCCTCGGGATGGACCTCGATCTGCGCATGCTCGAGGACACCGAGCTCGGCTGCCATGTCCGGCATCACCCGGACCTCTGTCACAATCGCCTCGCGACCGCCCTGCCGGTACATGGGTGCAGCTACTGACATCGCCAGACTGAGCAGGAGCAAAATCACTCCGTAGGCTTTCAGAGCCACGCCCGGCAACTTCCAACGGCTTGAAGGCAGGGCGCTGCGCTCCAGGTAGAGCACGACGGGCAGGATCGCTGCATGAAGCGCAATGAAGCCGCGCCAGCTCGTCATTCCGGAGGCACCGACGCTGTTGTCGATGGCCGGACTGGCAGCGATCACCATCATCAGCGCAACGAACACGAGTCCGGAGTACCCGAGCAGCCAGTGCGCAAGACCGCTGGATCTCTCACCGAGAAGCCGCTTCGTACTCGCGACGTTTGCCAGTACGACCACAAGCAGCGTGATCGCTGCACAGAGCGGAAAGAGAACCGAGAACGCCGGCGCCAGGATGGCGTCCCACCACTCCCCCAGTACCGGCGTGAAGTCAAGCGTGGTCATCCGACTGGTGTAGGCCGCGGAAGGGAACCGCAGCCAGTAGAGAGCGACTTCCAGAACCGGTTCCACCTGAAGCAGGCCGCCACCAAGCATGCCCTCACTGAGCGGCCGAATTTGTGGATACTCAAGAGCCGCTTGCACCCAGTCCCAGAGCGATAGGGCTAGAAGCAACCCGCCTGCGATCACGCCGCCCCAGTGCACACGGATGAGACGGCGAAGCAGGAGCAGAGCCGACGCCACGACGAGAACCAGGAAGGAGGCGTGAAGGTGAAACGCCGCACCGATCGCCAGCACATGCCAAAGAGTCGCCCAGAACCTTCCTCGCTCGCGAAGAGCTGCCGCGGTCGCGAGGTGCACGGATGCAGGGAGGAACAGGAGGTTGGGGTTCCAGATGTGCGCGGAGTGAAAGAGGCGCCAGGGGTTGAGCCAGTAGAGAACGCACAAGGCCAACCGTCCCTTCGGGCTGAGCACGGGCTGCAGGGACCGGTCCAGCAGGAGGTACGCCAGGAGATGGAGCACGACCGTGAAACCGCCAATGGCGCGATAGTCCTGCCACACAAACAGTGGCAGTCCCATCGCAAGCGACGTCAGAGAACCGGGTTGATAGCCGCCGGCGGCCGTCAGGGCCCCGAACGGAACGAGGAAGCCCTCCTTCGCCAGGAGCCAGCCATGAATCGTCAGCCTGAAGGCATCCCCTTCGAACTGAGCGCGCAGAACCATGAGAAGGGAAACGCCCAAGCCAAAGCCAAGAAACAGCCGGCGCCAGACTCCGAAGGATTGAACGGCTTCATGTTCTTCAGGCCTGGTCATGCCGCCTCCGGTCCGTTCAGGAGGTGACCTCCGTCGGAAGCGCCGAGGTCCATGAGGGCGCGGTACTCCACAACTCTCTGGAACCGGAGAGAGTCGGGAAACCGGGTCGCGTGCAGGTCGTCGAAGGCCGCGGGATGGGTGATGACTTCGGTGTCGGTGCGGCGGTTCAACAACCATCGCAACCGGGACTTGCAGAGGTAATCCCCGGGAAGTGGGTAGAGACATGGCAGATGACTGAGCGACAAGGAGCGAGCCGTGCGCTTCGCTGCGAGCGCCAACAGGAAGACCGGAAAGCGGCGCGATCCTAAGAGCCTCGGATCGAGCGGGAGGCGAACCTGTTTCAGACCGTAGTGCTCGAGCAGCGGTGCAATCGCTCGCAAGACTCCGGGAACGAGGTGGACATGGTGATGGCTGTCGAGGTAGCGAGGTTCGACACCCAGAGACGCGAGGCGTCGCATCTGGGACGTGAATTCAGAGCGCAAGATCTCCGGACCGTGTTCCTGGTTCAGGAGCCACCGCCCTGCGAAACCCCCGCCGCCCGAGTGGCGAAGCAGTCGACGATGTCGGTGCTCAAACCAACCATGGGTGAGATTCCAATGCAGTCCCACGATAACGTCGAGGGTCAGGAGCTCGTCAAGCAGGTAGTCACAGAACGGCGACCTCGCCATCAGTGAAATCCGTCGCACGACTCCACGTCTGGCGAGTTCCAGGATTCCCTGGTTGATTCCAGGGGTCAGGCCCCAATCGTCTGCGGTGATCAGTGCCCGAGACAAAGACGCGTCCTCATGGTTCCTCGGCTTTCGGTATACCGGAGGGGAGCAACACGACTCGGTTTCGCCGGTAGAAACCCGCCTGGTGCCGGAGCACGATCAGTGGCAACCACGACGCCACGTGGAACAACTCCCGCGTGATGGAAACCGTGCTCGGGGCATCGGACTTGCGCAACCTTACGGGGATCTCCACCACCGAAGATCCGTTCGCACTCGCGTAGAGCAGCAGTTCGAGATCGAAGAGGAACCCCGGGCAACACAGAGACCCAAAGGCGGCTCTCGCAAACGAGCGGGTCATCGCCTTGAGCCCGGCCTGCGAGTCGCAGGTGGTGATGGGCAACACCCTCTGCACGAGTGCATTGAAGGCCATCCCCAGACGTTCACGATTCACCAATCCCACGGGTGGGTCCTGCCGGTCGCAGTCCTCGAGCCGACAGGTAGCATCCCTTCGATTCGCGCAGACCAGATCGGCCCCCGTTTCCGTCAAACGAATCGCACGCTCGAGCGCGGCATCGCCAAACGGCAGGTCGGCATCCGTAAAGGCGATGGTTCGCCCACGAGCCATGGAAACTCCCGCCGACAGTGCACGACCCTTGCCGGGTGGTCCACTGAGATCGACCATCCCGACCACTGGGTAGCACTCAGCCAACCGGGTGGCGACCCTGTGGGTTTCGCGACTCCCATATCGCGAGCGATTGCAGAGAACGAGCACCTCGAAAGACCTTCCGCTGCGCGCGAACCGGGACACGACCGCTTCACAAGTCGCCTCGAGCACCGACGCCGCATTGCGCGCCGGGATCAAGATCGAGAGATCGAGGAGGGCGTCGGCTCGAGGCGCCTCGAACAACTCGTGGACGTCGTTACTGAGAGCGCTCATGTCTCAGAAGGATGCAGAGACCCGGAGAATCCTTCCGCGCCCCCGAAGGATGCGCCAGGAACCGGCATCCAAGTGACCAGCACCCACGCTCCACTACGCTCGTCGCCGGCGACAACCGGTGGCGCGTATCCGGCTCGAGGGACACGCTCTGGCGACGAGCTTCGCTCTCGTGACCGGGCCAGTTCTCGATGCCGCGGTCAGCGCTGCGGCTCCGCGGCTGGTGACTCGAGTCACCAGGCTCTACTGCGCTGTCGCGAAGTCGCTATGCGAGACCATCCGGGCGCGGTGGCAGCACCCGGCTACGCGATCCTCTTCGGCTGGCAACTCAGGCTTCTGCCCGTTCCTGGAAGAGGTCGACGACCAGGTCGTGCCACAACCAACCGACGCCAGCCTCGCCGGCGCAGATTCGAGCCGGGTCGCATGCGAGCATTGAAAGCCGCCGCACACGATCGCAGTCTCCAGCGCAACGACATCGCGAATGCCGAACGAACGAGGCATCCGCGACGGACCGCTTGCTCCCGCCCCTCCGGGGGGAGGGGGAAAAGGCGCGGCGACTAGAGGCGTTGGTTGCGACCTCGCGTTAGCACGAGGTCGCACCAACACCGAAAACGGTACCCAAAACGAAGCGCGCTACAAACGCGCCCAGAACGCCTCTAGTTGACGTTCCAGTTGAAGCTGTACTTCAACCGCGTGTACCAGAACGCACCGTTGAAACCGAACGGCGAGAACTGACTGTACAGATTGCCAACACCAGAGCGGGCACCCTGGTTCTCATCGGGCGTCTCGTCGAAGATGTTCTGGCCGCCAATGATGATGCCCAGGTCCTCGGTGATGTTGTAGCCGAGTTCGAGATCGAAGAGGGTCTTGCCGCTGTAGACGGCGCCATCTTCGGAGTCGAACCAGGAGTCGTAGTAGCTCGACCGTGCCAGGAGGCGCAGCCGGTTTTCCATGAAGCGGTGGTTGTAGGTGAGGCTCGCCCGGTTCTCGGGAAGCGCTTCCTGCAGCTCACGGATACGAGTGGCGTCGAGGGTGGCCGGGTTGAACTTCGTCACGTCCGTGTTCGTGTGGTTGAACAGGAGGGCAAAGTCACCGTTGCCGCCGATGGCAGCCGGTGCCCAGGTCGCGACGATGTCGATACCGCTGGTCTCGGTGTCGAAATCGTTGGCGAAGAAGCGGAAGTTCTGCAGGTTACCGGCGCTGGTGATGCCCTCGGCAATCAAGGAATCCACCTCAGCGGGAGACAAGGAGAACAGCTGCGTCACTGCCAGGCGATCCGAAACATCGATCTGGAAGAGGTCGACGGTGAGACCGAAGTTCCCATTCTCGTAGACGCCACCAAGGGCGTAGTTGACCGACTCTTCCGGCTCGAGCGGCTGACCACCACGAAGTTGGGCGACGCGCGACGACGACGGGATGGTGCCGTTGTTGACCAGCTCCATGAGCTGGAGATCGAACTCGGTCGACACGTTGAAGGCGTTCGACTGACCGGGCGTCGGAGCACGGAAGCCGGTCGAGACCGAGGCGCGCATCTGGAAGTTGTCGTTGAAGCGATAGCGCCCCGACACCTTGCCGTTGGTGGTCGTACCGAAGTCTTCGAAGTCCTCGAACCGGAGCGCGAAGCCGAGCGTCCAGAGGCCGTCTTCGGTGCTGTTGTACTCGAGATCGCCGTAGAGCGCCCAGTTGGCGCGCGCCCAGCTACCGGCTGCGATCGGACCGAAGCCCGGGAAACCGTTCGAGGCGGCGCTGAAGCCCTGATCAGCCAGCGGACCGATCTGGTACGACTCGAGCTGGCCGATGCCGATGGTGAACTCTTCCTCGCGCCACTCGAGGCCGCCAGCAAGGTTCGTGCGATCGTTGAGCGGGTAGGTGACGTCGAAGTTGGCGCTCACTTCTTCCTGCTCGTAGAGACCCGGGTCGAACGTCGTCGGGGTGTTGGGGCCGAGCGAGGCGTTGACCGTGTTGTTGATGAAGAAATCCACCTCACTGTTGCCGTAAGTCACGCTCGCGTCCCAACCCATGCCGAAGCTGGTCGAACCACGCACACCGGCTACCACCGACTTATCGACACTGTCGCCGCCGAAGTTCGGAGTAAAGCCACCGGGAAAGATCTCCTGGAAGGAGAAGCAGTTCGGGTCATTGAATACCTGCGCGAGGGCGCTCGGATCCGGAACGTTGTTGGTGATGTTGACAGTCGGGCAACCGCCGCCCGTCAGATCACCGATCAACAGGGTCTGGCCACCGTCATCGGAGAACACCGCGCTGCGGGTGTTCGGGTTGCGGAAGTAGAAACCGCCAGTGACCGTCTTCGAGGCGTAGTTGGTGTGCGCATAGAGCTGCTGCCCACCGCCGGTGACGTAGCCGAAGTTGCCAAAGAACTTGAAGTCGTCGTCGATCTCGGGCGAACCCCAGATCTGGGCAGGATCTCTGACAGCGGTGTTGCCAGCTGCGATCAGGCCGGCAGCATCGTTGCGCTGGACGCTACGACTGGTCGGATCGGAGCTGCCGTACTCCATGCTGAAGTTGGCGAAGCCAGTCTCCCCGAGAGGCACGCCGATGTTGGCAGCGACCGAGGTGGTGTCGCCGTCGCCTTCAGAGAAGCTGCCGGTGCGGACCTCGAACGAGCCGCCGCTCGAGGCGTCCTTGAGAAGGAAGTTCATCACGCCGGCGATGGCGTCGGAACCGTACTGCGCCGAAGCACCGTCACGCAGGATTTCGACCTGGCGCAGCGCGATGGCTGGAATCACCGAGATGTCGGGGCCCTGCGCACCGTCCGCGACACCGTTGCCGAGCCAGTAGATGACCGCGGCACGATGGCGGCGCTTGCCATTGACCAACACGAGCGTGTGGTCGGGGGCGAGATTTCGAAGGTTCGCGGGGCGCACGATGGTCGAAGCATCGCTGATGGGCTGGGTGTTGACGGCGTAGGAAGGAGCCAGGGTTCGCAGCAAGTTGCTGACGTCGGTATCGCCCTGGTTGAGGAAATCGTCCGAGGAGATCACGTCAACGGGCACCATCGACTCGGCGACCGAGCGGCCTTCGGTACGACTGCCGGTCACGACGATTACGTCTTCGAACTCCTGGTCCTCGGTTGCGGGCTGGTCGCCCTCGTCGTCCTGGGCCACTGCCGCCGGGGCATTGAGCCCGAGGAGGGCCATCATCATCGCCATGGAAAGGATCCACGGAAGAGTACTCTTGGTTCTCAAATCGAGACCTCCTTGTCCTCGCTCAATGTGAATAAGCCCTAAGACCCAACTCGACAGTCGAGTTGGACTTGGGCCCTTTGAAGGAAGCGAGGTTGAACAGAGAATGAACCCTTGAACGTTACCAGTGTGCGAAGGTTCAGTCCCAGTTTGGCCCCAGCCTCGCGGAACGGCTTAGGGCTTTCTTGCCACAACGACCGCCATCGGGACTTTCCGCCACGGGCAGTCGACGGCTAGACCGGCCGCGCAGAGGGCGCTCATTTCCTCGTCGAGCGAGAAGTAGCGGTCTTCTTCGGCCCATTCTTCGAAGTGTTGCTGCGCACGCGGAGGGCTGATCCCGCCCTGCCCCATGTGTTCGGTCCAGCGCGCGTAGGCGAGCTTTGACAATTCAGGGTCTGTGTTCACTACGGCGTCTGCGTTGACCAGCAGACCACCCGGTGAGAGCGCTTTGGCAATGCGCTGGTAGAGACGCTTCTTAGCGTCGTACTCGCGGACATGGTGGAGCGCCAACGCCGCCATCATGCCGTCGACTCGACCGAAGTCGTCATCGAAGGAGGCGTTCCGAAACACCGCGCGCTCGCCATAGCTCGCGAGCCGCTCCCGTGCGACGTCGAGCATCTCCGAGTCGATGTCCCAGAGCTCGACCACCACACCCGGGTGGCGTTCGAGCAGCCTGCCCGCCAGCGAGCCGGTGCCCGAACCGAGATCGACGACGCGCTCTAAGCGCGGCTTCGCGAGCAGCACCGAAATCGCCTCGTCGCACATCTCGTCATAGGCGGGTATGTAGCGACGAATCGTCTCGTCGTAATCATCGATCGCCAGCCGCAAATGGCGCGAAACCGAATGACTCATGGGCTGGAAGTTCTCAGGGCCCTTCCTCGAGACGGGCGTGCGAGCCGTCACAGAGCGGAGCCTTGTCGGTGCGCTTGCAGGTGCACAGCGCTACCCGCTTGTCTTCCTCGAGCTTCCACTTCATCGGACCGAACTCCGTTCCCGCATGGGAGCCATCACAGAATGGCTGGTTGGCCGACCGTCCGCAAGCACACCAGTAGTAGGTGCCCTCGGCAAGTTCAATCACGATCGGCTTGCTACCGCCGACTTCAGATTCCGTCATGTCATGACTCCTCGCCCGCCGCCGTCGTCATCATGAGCTCGGTCCGAGGCGCTCTTCGAGCCGTCGTGCCACCGACCCGGGCACCACGTCAGCGAGCTGACCACCCAACTTGACGACTTCTTTGATCAGGGTGCTCGAGATGTCAGCCGTCTCCAGGCTCGGCAGTAGGAAGATCGTCTCGACGTTGGGATTCATCCGCCGGTTCATCATCGTCATCGGCAGCTCGTAGTCGAGGTCGGTTCCCGAGCGCAAGCCACGAACGATGGCAGCGGCACCACACTCGGCGGCGAAATCGACCAAGAGCCCTTTGAAGCGTTGCGGCCGACAGTTGTGCAGCCGACGGTCCGCCAGGATCTCGGCGATCATCTCGAGGCGTTCAGCCTCTTCGAAGACCGGCGCCTTGTGCTCGTTGATGAGCACCGCGACGATCAGCTCGTCGAACAGCGGCGCCGCACGCTCGATGAGATCGACGTGGCCGTTGTGAATCGGATCGAACGACCCAGGGAAAATCGCGGTTCTGCCTCCGCTCGTCTGCATGGCTGCAGCTTACCCGACGACCGGCACTTCAAGCCTGCCGAGGGCCGACACACCCGGCCGCCTACCCTCAGTGCGAAGTGAGGTCGAGAGTCACGACGTTGAGTGCCGCGTCGGTTACCCGCAGAAGAACGAGGGCCCCAGGCGGGGCGTCGATCGAGAAGCTCTCACGACGACCGTCGAGCAGTCCGTCCGCTGCGGGCACCTCTGTCCAGACCTCGGCATCGACCGAAACTTCGACCCGTCGCAGGGGGCTCAACCGATCCACGACGGTCGCCTCGATTCCGTCGCCGCGACGGGTCGCCTCCTCGAGTTCAGGCGGTGAGTTGTCGACCGTCACAAGAGCGCTGGTCCGTTCGCCCTCGAGCGCCTCATCTTCGGGGTTGCCACGCCGGTCACTGGCGGTGACCTGGAAGCGATAGAGCCCATCGGGCAGGGCTGTTGAATCGAACGACCAGTACGACGTCTCGAGATCTTCCGCTATCTCGAGCCATTCTGACTCGCCGCTGGCTTCGCCTTCGGGCCGGAACGCCAGTGCGAAGCGCAGCTCATCGGAGTTAGGGTCTTCGGCTTTCCAGCGCAGGGTCCGGAAGCCCTTCTTCCAAAGCGTCTTGGTGCGCTTGGCCGGTTCTTTCTTGCCCGGGTCGATGGTGGTGAAAATGCCGTCTTTGTTCGGCGTGGCGGGCTCGAAGACCTGGCTCGTGGGGTTGAAGCCCTGTGGCACCAGAATCTCACCCGGGTCGAGCACCTCGACGGACGACACCAGCGGCGCCTGGTTGGCCTGCAGATACGAGATCTCGACACTGTCGATCCGCGGGCTTACACCCCGCGCTCCGCGTAGCGCCGCTCGCCACTGCAGGTAGCGGCCACGCGGGACGTCTCCCAAGGAGACCTCACGCTCGCGGTCAGAGCGAGCGGCGACACCTTGCCACTCAGACCACGTCGCATCTGGTTTGGCGCTCATGCCGGAGCGAACCTGCCACTCGAGAGTCGCGCCCGCGGGTACCCTCCCACGCCAATGCAGGGTGCCGAATCGCGACGGTTGCTCGGCGTCGAGCGCCTGGCTGGTGTAGCGCCCCTCGCGCTCGCTGGCCTCGGAAAAGCGATAGACCGCCGCGCCGTTGGTCGTCGCCACGATCGGGCCGGGGCCGTCCGCGGCGCTTCTCGGCGCCAGGAGGGCGATCACCTGTCGCTCCTCGAAGTCTCTCTCGAGCAGGCGCTGGCCCGCCTGCCAGGAGTACAGCTTGCCCTCGAGGCCGGTGCCGATCCACAAACGACCGCGCTCATAGAGCAACGAATGGACGGTTTCGTCCTTCCAGCTCGTTACGTTGCGAGCGACCAACCCCGGCGCGATGCGAAGCACCAGACTGCGGGCGCCCTCGAAGCTCGCCGGACGACTGCCGGCCGAAACGGCTCCTTCGGTCACCGATACCTTGCCGTCCTCGCCCTTCTCCTCGGATTCGTCTTTGCCGTTACTCTTGGCAGCCCCGCTACCGAGCGTCAGGAAGCTGGCTTCGGAAGCCAGGGCGGCAACGTAGATGTCGCCATCCGGCGCGAAGGCGAACGCGGTCACCTCGGGCTGCGCCGCGTCGTAGAGCGTGCTCAGTTTGCCGGCACGGTCGAGAAGCAAAACCAGGCCGTTGCCCGCCGTTCCGATCAGGATCTCCCCGCGCGGAGCGACCGCAAGGGTTCTAATGTGCGGATCAGTGTGATCGAGCACGACCTCGCCGGTTCCGTCTTCGGCGACCCGCAGTAGCCGGCCTTCTGTCCCGGTCGCCACCAACAAGTGACCGTGCGCGTCACGTTCGAGGTCCCAGATGTAGCGCTCTCCAGGGTCGAAGATCGCCTCTGGATCGGTAGCGCCCGGCGCGAGGCGATACACCTTGCCGTTAGGGGACGAACCGGCGAGAACCGAACCATCGTCATCGACATGAACGGCAAACACTTCGGGTTCCGGTAGCGAGAACAGCACCTGGGCGGTGCCGTCACGACGGGCCAGGACCACCCGCCCACTGTTACCGGTGCCCAGCACCGCGCCCTCGGGGTGACTGGCAGCCGCAAACACGAAGGGCTCCTCGACGGGCGCAACCTTCTCGACGCGATCGGCAAGGCGCAAGGTTCCGAGTCGATCGACACCGACCCCTTCGAACTTGCCTTCGAGGAAGGCCTCTTGCGTCTGCATCTCGAAAATTCGCACCGTGCCTGCCCCCAGGGTACTGGCAACGGTCGAGAGAAACACCGCAATTGCTATGGACAAGACGTTGAGCCGCCAAAGCGTGCGCTGTGACATCGCGCCTCTCATTGCCCGTCACCTTTGACTTTCAGGTCAAGCCGCACCAGGCCATCGAAAGGCCGATCGAGCGCAAACACCTCGCGCTGCGTAATCGCGAGGGGCAACCGTCGCGCACCAAAGGTCGACGACGCCTGAAAGATCGACGCCACCGAGCCCGGAAGCTCGGGAAGCGACTCGGCCCCGGCAAGCACGCCGCTTGCTCGGGCTGCTCCGAGAACCACAATACGGTCGCGCGCTTCGAAGGAGCTCACGAAGTCGAGGGCGCCTTCGAGACCGAGTTGACCGGGCGGCTCGATTTGAATACGAGTCGAGCCGACCGACTGGCCGTCGCCAACGAACAGATAGTAGAGACCTGGGACGGCGTCGTCGGGAATGATGACCTCTACGCGCTCCTGAAAGCGCTGGCCCTGGAAGGCTTCGAGATCGAGCACGATGCCGACGCGATCGCCGGGCGTGACATCGGAACGCTCGGCGTGAGCACCCAGGAGGCTGGCCGAGCGCTGACCCGCCTGTTGATGAAAGTCGAACTCAATCGCCTCGACGACGATCGTCTCCCACGGGTTGTTGACTAGAAAACCGGTCATTTGCAGCAGGTAGACGGCACTCTCAATCGACGCTCCGAGCCCATCCCAGACACCACGCAGCTCGAGGTCACGGTGACCTGCGAGCTGGAAGCGTGCCTGTGCGGTGACGGTTTGCGCACCCGAGATGTAGCTCGACACATTCATCGCCTCGATCGCCGACATCGCGACCAGACTGGGCGCGACCTGTGGCAAGTCAGCCAGAGTCATCGAGTAGTCGCGTTCCGCCAGGCCGTGCACCGAAATGCCAAGCGGCACCGTGCGGGCCTCGGCACCGATGCGCCCGCGCAGGCCCGGCTCACGGTCCTGTTCGAACGCGCCGACAACCGGGCCGGTATTCGAAATCTTGAAGGAGTTGACCTGGCTCGAAAGAACCGTCACCACTTCGGCCGATGCCATCGGAATGCTGACGGGCCCCAGGCCGAGGTAGGGATGGCCGAAGCCCAGGACCTCATCGCCAGTCCGGTCGGTGACCGTTCCGGTCACCGAAACCTGAAGGTCACCACCAACCAGCACCCCGGCAACCGCCGACCCGGGGACGAGGTCACTGACCAATGATGGGTTGCTTCCCGACTGGACGACGGGCACCGCGGCACTGAACAACCCATGCGAGACATCAGAAAACCCGCCGATCCCGAGCACCAGACCGCTCGATGCCCGCGCCCGACCACCAGCACCGTCGAGGGCTTGCGCGGGCATCAGGGAGGCCAGGGATGCGCCGAGAATCTCACGTGCACGCGCGAGACCGGGGCGCTCGACCAGCGCGCTCAGATCAAAGTCAGAGTTGGCGGCCGGCACTGGGTTGCTGTCACTCGGCAGAACCGAAGCCCACGACTGAGCAGCGGAGTCGCTAGTGGTTGAAAGCTCACGCATGAATTCAATCGGCGTGATGCCGGCGACCGCATCATTGCTGAAACCCCAGCCGAATGCGACGGCGCCGGCGAGACGACCGTCGATGTAGACGGGACTCCCGCTCATTCCAGCGATCACTCCGTCGCGCTCGAGACCCTGACCGGTCAGCTTGCCGAGAATGAAACTGGTGCCCGGAGCTAGATCACGCATCACGCCGAGGACCTCGACTTCAAAGCGCTCCGCTTCGGCGCCCCGGAAGACCGAGAGCCCGTAGCCACGCTGACCAGCCTCGACCTCGGCAACCGGGATGGCTGGCATGCGCTCGGCAGCCGGGGCTCTGACCACCTCCACCTGGGCCGCGAGCATCGGCGGGACCAGGCCTAGAGATGCAACGAACACGACGCGCATCGCGGTCGTTCTGGCTACGCTGTTGACGGATCGATTCATGCGGAGAGTGGCCACCTGAGAGATGTAGAGGGACACCGAGGCCGAGGACGTCGCCGATCGGCCGATCACGCGTTGCTACGTACCAGACAGGAACGCGGATCATCCCAAGTGACTAGCATTCGGGCTCGCTGGGACGATTGACCGCAGCCAGTTCGACGCGACCCCGGCGTAAGACGACTGGCCGCCCGGCTCGCGAAACTACCACGGTCGAGGGCAAACCACCCGCCAGCACACCCCCGTCGACGACCAGAATCCGCGGCCTGTTCTCGATGCCTCTGAACCAATCGAGCAGCTGCTGGGGCTCGAGCATCGCGGGCTGTCCCGCAGGATTGGCGCTCGTGGCCGTGAGCGGGCAATCGATCCCTGAAATCAAGCGACAGAGCCCTGAGTGATCGGGAACCCGAAGGGCGAGGCTCCCGGTTCCCGCCGCGGCGGGAACAGCGGGAGCATCACAAGCCAGCGGCAGGACCACCGAAAGAGCCGCCGGCCACTGTTCTTTGGCCCACAGAAAGAGCGGCGTCGTGAGGTCGACTCCGAGGATGCCGGCCTGTTCCGGCTCCGCCAGGACCACCGGCAGCGGCTTTCCACGCTCGCGCGCTTTGAGCTGATAGATCGCGTCAACCCCCCTGCCACTTCGCGGGTCGACAGCCAGGCCGTAGCTCGACTCGGTCGGAATGGCGAGCACACCACCACCATCCAGCACGTCCCGGGCGTGGTCTCCGAGACCTGGGGCGCCGAGCGCAACTCGATCGAGTGCAGCCACCACGATGGTCAGGAGGCCTCGGCGACTGCCGCGCCCTCGATCAGCTCCTCGGCATGCTCGAGCGACACCTCTGTGATCTCTTCACCCGCCAGCATGCGTGCCACTTCCTCAACGCGTGCTCTAGAACGCAACTCAACGACGGCAGTCATCGTGCGACCCTTGCCCTCGCCACCGCCGTTCACCTCCTTCTTGACCTGAAAGTGTGAGTCGCCGAAGCTCGCGACCTGCGGCAGGTGGGTGACGGCGAGAATCTGCCCGCCGACGGCCAGGCGCTTGAGCTTGCGACCGACGGCCGCCGCCTCCTGGCCGCCAATGCCGGAATCGACTTCGTCGAAGACCAGCGTTGCCGCACTGCTGGTCGAAGACATCTGGCTCTTGGTTTTCGCCTCCCCGTGAACTTTCCGGTGCACAGCCACCTGGAGCGCCAGGTAGACGCGCGCCAGTTCGCCGCCCGAAGCAACCCGGGCGAGCGCCCGCAGCTCCTCGCCGGGGTTGGGAGCAAATCGAAAGACCACCTGGTCGAACCCTGAAGGCCCGAAGTCGACTCCCGCACCGGCAACACGAAGAGCGCTCCCCGAACGCGCCCGAGTGGCCAGTTCGATGTCGAAGACCGCGTGCTCGAGTGCCAGATCAGCGAGCTCAGACTGAACGTCGGCAGCCAGTGCCTTCGCCCACCGAGCGCGCGCCTTCGAAAGATCAGACGCCGCCTTCTGGTAGGCATCGAGTGCCTTCTGCGCCTCGCGCTCGAGCTGCTCGTGCTGGTCGGCGTCACCTTCGAGATCGCCGAGCTCGGTGGTGATGGTTTCGAGATGGGCCAGCACTTCCGCACTCGAGGCACCGTACTTGCGAAACAGACGCTCGAGCGTCGCCAGGCGATCCTCGAGGGCATCCAGGCTTGACGCATTGGCTTCGACCCGATCGAGACGGGCACGCAAAGTGCTGCCGAGCTCGCCCGTACGAATCGCGAGCTCCTCGAGTTCGGCCAGCCAACTCTCTGCTTCGCTTTCCCAATTCGACAGTTCGCGAAGCGCCGCACGCGCCCGCCCCAGCTGCGCCTCGGCAGAGTCGTCGTCATCGACGAGCGAAGTCACCCCGGTCCCGAGAGCCTGAGAAATGCTCTCGGCGTTGCGCAACAGATCGCGCTCACGACGATGTTCGTCCTCTTCGCCGGCAACGACATGCGCGGCTTCGATCTCACTCTGCTGAAAGCGCAGGAGGTCGGTGCGCTCGTGGCGCAGGCGATCGTCGCCGCGCAGGCGTTCGAGACGCCCCGCGACGTCTGCCCAGGCTAGATAGAGCGACTTCAGAAGGCCAGTGAGCTCGCGACCACGTGCGCCACCGTAGCTGTCGAGCCACGAACGTTGAAGATCGGGCGCCACCAACCCAAGCTCGTCGCGTTGACCGTGAATGCGAATCAGGAGTGGCGCCACCCCGGCCAATAGCCGCAGCGTAGCCGGCTGGTCGTTCAGAAAGACGCGGTTGCGACCACTAGTGGCGATCTCACGCCGGATCACCAGCTCACTGCCGGCGGAATCGATCCCGGCTGCCTCGAGCGGTTCACGCCAGCTCTCTCCTGGCGGCTCGAAAACCCCGGTGACCGTGCACGAGTCTGCCTCCGAGCGCACCAGGTCGGTCGAGGCTCGCGCGCCGGCCAGAAGAGCCAGCGAATCGACCACCAGCGACTTGCCCGCGCCGGTCTCGCCGGTCATCACATTGAGCCCCGGGCCCAGCTCGACGGCGGCTTCGGCGATCACGGCCAGGTTACGTACATGGAGGTGTCTGAGCACTGGATCTCGGGCCCTTGGAGGTTCGCGAACTTTTGTAGCTGGTCTCGAAACAGGTCTTCAAAGAGGGTCTCGGGCCGTTGTGCCCGTGGCCTCTCTACCAATAGAGGACGCAGTGGCGAAACAGAAGCTTACTGGCGCCTCGGTTCACTCTTCGACCAACTCGGCAGCACGCCGTTTGGCCTCGACGATCGCCTTGATCAGGGTCACCCGCAGCCCCCCATCCTCGAGCTCGAGAATGCCGTCGACGGTACAGCCCGCCGGCGTCGTGACCTCGTCTTTGAGCAAAGCCGGATGCTTGCCGGTCTCGAGCACCATGCGCGCCGCGCCGAGGCAGGTCTGGGCCGCCAGCTCGATGGCCTGCGAGCGCGGTAGCCCGACCTTGACGCCGCCATCGGCCAGGGCCTCGATGACGATGTAGAGAAAGGCCGGGCCGCTGGCAGAAAGCCCGGTTACCGCGTCCATGTTCTTCTCGTCGACGGCGATCGTGCGCCCCAACGGCTCGAAGAGGCTGCGCACATCTTCGACCACTTCGTCGTCGGCGTGGGTCCCAGCACACAGCGCGGTCATGCCGGCTGAAATCAGCGTTGGCGTATTGGGCATCGCCCGCACCACCGGCACCCGCTCGCTCAGCCGGCGTTCAATGTAGCCGGTGGTCACCGACGCCAGAATCGACACCAGAACCTGGTCTTCGTGCAGCTCGTCGCGCAACTCAGACAAGACTCCGTCGGCCACCTGCGGTTTGACACATAACAGCACCAGGTCGGCACCAGCAACTGCCTCGATGTTGGTGTCGCAGATCTCGACGCCAAGCTCCTCGTGCACGGTCTGCCGGCGAACGTCGCGCCGCGCGGTGGCCACGATCTGCCCGGCAGACATCTCCGAACGCGCCAGGAGCCCGCGGATCAACGTCTCCCCCATCTTGCCGGCGCCGATAACAGCGATTCGCTGAAAGTCACTCATGATCTCGAGATGCTAGCCGACGGCGCTCCAAAGGGCCCCGGCGCTACCATGACGGGAACCAAACAACTCGTGACTCCGGGAGGGCACCAACTGACATGACCGACCTCAAAGACATCGCGCCCGACTTCGTCGACATGGCACACCGCATCGTGTGGTGCACTGCTGCAACCGTCGATACCGCCGGGAAGCCCCGCACCAGGGTCCTCCACCCGATCTGGGAGTGGGACGGTGAGGACCTGGTCGGCTGGATCGCCACCAGCCCGCAGTCGCTCAAGGCACGCCATCTGGCGGAAACGCCGCAGCTCTCCTGCACCTATTGGGTGCCGGAGCAGGACACCTGCAGCGCCGACTGCGATGTCACCTGGCAGAACAGTGCCGAGGAGCGCCAAGCGGGCTGGGACCGCTTCAAGAACGCGGCGGCGCCGGTGGGCTACGACCCCGGCATGATCCCCGGCTGGGCACCAGACGCCGAGAGCTTCGGCATTCTGAAGCTCCAGCCCTATCGGCTGCGTCTGATGCCGGGATCGGGACTCTTGACTGGCGAAGGCGTGCTGACCTGGGCGCGCTAGCGGCCTGACCCTGACTCCGTGGAAGGAGCGCGGATTGAAGAGCATCACTTCGGGCCCCGCGGCATGGGCCCAGACTGCGTGCTCACCCGTCTTGCCCCGGGCGACGTTCTTCCAGGCGCTCGCCACCCTGCTCCTGCCCCTTCTCCTGCCGCTGACTCTGGCGGCGCACGGCCAGCTTACCCAGGTGGCGATCCCACCGAGCTACGACCAGGTGTGGCTCGACGAGCTCGGACCCTTCATCCAGGACGACGAGCGCACTCTCTATCTTTCCCTCGGGAGCAGCAAGCTACGCCAGGAGTTCAGGCGCCAATACCTGGTCGCTCGCGACCCAACACCCTCAATCTTCATCAACCCGGCCAAGCTCGAGCTCGATCACCATCTGTTTACCGCCCGAAAGCGCGGTCTGCCGCCAACCGACCTGCGCAGCCAACTCCTCCTGCTTCACGGTCCACCACAACGCCTCTATCGGCACGGCGGCTGCGGAGTTCGACTGCCTGAAGAGAAGGCCGCTGAGTCGCAATGCGTTGTCGCGTCGACCTTCGAGCTCTACGACTTCGGGGCCAACATGCCCCCGGGTAAGCCAGTCCTTTTTGTCAGCACCGAGGACGGCTGCCAGCTGTACGGAAACACCATCCGACCTCCCTTCCACTTCCGCGCTCTCTCGCGGGTCACCTGCCAGAAGGACGGCTACCACCTGCTCGACGGTCAGCTGCGGTCGGCGACCCGCGGCGCGCTGGAGTGGCAGGACATCGAAAAGACCGGTCTGCGCCTGCCTGCCCATCCAGAGTGGCCCGCATCCTTTTCGCCTGACGCAAACGATGTCAACCGTTCGGCTCTGGCTCTCGAGGTCGCCGAAATCCAAGCGCCCGAGGAGCCGCCGACAAACTCATCGACCTGGCACCTGAAGGCGGTCCTGCGGGTCCGGCCGCCCCGAGCCTGGCGTGACGTGGGGCAGCCCTGGCACCACCTGTTGGTTCGAACCTACGCTTTTTCCGGGTCGCGGCTCGTGGGTCGCTTCGACCAGGATGGAACTTTCTTCCCGCGTCACGAAGCGCACGGCGACAGTACACCGCTTGCCCTCGGGCTCACGCTCTCGCTCCCACCGGGAGATCTGACCCTGGTGACCCACGTTGAAGACGAAGGCGCGATGCTCTTTGAAACCGCCGCCTTCGCATTCAACGCCGAGGTGGGCGAACCCGGAGGAGCGACCGCCGAGGCGTTACACCGTTCTTCCATTTTCGGCGACCGATCGGCACGCGCCGCCATGCAAGAACCCGCCCTGGCGATCGCTCCCGTCCCCGGCCCAGTACGTGGAGTGCGACCGGTCTCGCTCGCAGAATCGACGGGGATCGAACGCGTCGTGTACTCGCTCGACGGAATCGACGTCGCCAGGTCGGACACAGCGCCCTTCGAGGCGCTGGTCGACTTCGGCTCCCTGCCGCGCCCGATGGAACTCGCGGCACGTGGCTACCGAGAGAGCACCCTGGTCGCCCGACAGCAGCTGACCGTCAACCAGGGGCTGCACCACTTCGACCTCGACCTCAGTCTGCAGCCCGGCGACGACGGGGTGCTGGTCGCGGGTCGCACGGCGCTTCCAGCCGGCGCGTCGTTCGAAGGCATCGAGCTTGACGTCAACGGTGAACCTACGCGGAGCTTCGACACTCCTACTTTCACCTTTCGGCCAGAGCTCGACCTCAGCCGTCACGAGACCTCGTTCGTGCGTGCGACAGCAAGGCTCGCGGACGGTCGCACCGTCGAGGACACGGTCCTTTTGTCCGAGCTCGAGCACGACGAGGTCGATGTCGAACTGGTCGAGGTGTTCGTCAAGGCAACGCGCGGTCGAGGCACTGCCGTCGCCGACCTCACAGCGGCCGATCTCGACATCTTCGAGCTGGGGGTCAAGCAGGAGATCCACAGCTTCGAACGCGTCCAGGACGTGCCCATCCATGTCGTCTTGCTTCTCGACACCTCGCACACCATGAGGGACAACCTCGAGCGGCTTCGGGAAACCGGCGTCGCATTTCTCAGGGACCTCATCCAGGAGGACGACCAGGCGGCAATCATCACTTTCAACCATCGGGCCCGCGTGGCGACACCGTTCACAGGCGATCTCGAGACCCTCGAAATCGCCAGCCAGTCGCTGCGTAGCTGGGGCGGCACGGCTCTCTTCGACAGCGCCGTGATGGCGCTCTACTACCTGCGAGGGCTCGAAGGAAAGAAGGCTCTCCTCCTGGTGAGCGACGGTGTCGAAGAAAGCTCGGACCTCGAGTTCTCGCAACTCATCGAGTACGCCGAGCGCGTCGACACCTCGGTCTACACCCTCGGCGTCGGAACCAACGACGGCTTTGAGCAGACGACTTCCAGCCGCGCCCGCCGCCATCTCAAACAACTCGCTGCGCGCACGGGCGGCGTATCGTTTCGCATCAAGCGCGCGAGTGAACTCGAGCGCGCCTTCCAGCGCATCGCAAGCGACCTCAGGACGCAGTACATCGTCACCTACCAGAGTCAGGCGGGGAACGGTGACCGGGAGTACCGAACCATTGAAGTGCGTCCGAAGAAGCCCGGCATCAAGATTGAAGCCCGCCCCGGCTACTATCCATGAGACAACAGATCCCATGAGACACAGACCCCACCGATCTCTGGAGCCAACTCATGCACGAGCATTCTCATGTCGCAAGCCCCCACAGCCCGCGGCAGGCCCGAATCGTCCTCTCCGCCTTCGTCCTCTTTGCGTTGGCGGCGACCGCTTCGGTGGCGCAGATTCACGAAGTCACCGATGAGGTGCGGCGCGCGCGCCTGACGGAGGCCGCTGCTCACCAGCGCATGGTGATGGTGCCGATGCGCGACGGCGTCCATCTTGCCAGCGAGATCTACACTCCGAAGAACAGCGACGGCCCGTTCCCGGTGATCTTCTGGCGCACGCCCTACAACTTCTCACCACTCGCCGGCTCCAACCCCAGTCGCCCCAACGCGCTGCTCAAGTTCGCCCTCGATGCCGTCGAGCGCGGCTACGCCTTCGTGGTGCAGAACGAGCGCGGCAAGTTCTTCTCCGAAGGGGAGTGGGAGATCCTCGGCTTTCCGCGCACCGACGGCTACGACGCTCTGACCTGGCTGGCCGACCAACCCTGGTCGACCGGCAAGGTTGCCACCCTCGGTTGCTCCTCGACCGCCGAGTGGCAAATGGCGCTCGCCGCCATGAACCACCCCGCCCATGCCGCAGCAGTTCCCATGGCACAGGGCGCCGGCATCGGCCGCATGGGGCCGTTCTTCGAGCAGGGCAACTTCTTTCGCGGTGGCGCGATCCAGATGCCAATGGCCTCATGGCTCTACGGCACCCAGAACACGCAGCGCCCGACATTCCCCGACGACACAACGCGCGAAGACCTGATCCGGCTGGCAACCTACTTCGATCTCGCCCCCCGCATGCCGCCGGTGGATTGGAAAAAGGCCTTCTTTCACCTACCGGTCATCGAGCTCATGGAAGCAATCGGTGGCCCCAAGGGCACCTTCGCCGAGTTCGGCAAGCGCCTGCCGGACGACCCGGCCTGGTACGACGGCGGGCTCTACCACGACAACGAAGACTTCGGCGTGCCGGCCTTATGGATGAACTCCTGGTACGACCTTTCGGTCGGTCCGAACCTGGCACTGTTTCATCACGCGCACACCAAAGCCAGCGACGAAGCGGTCCGGAACGGGCAGTACATGGTGATCGCCCCGACCCTGCACTGTGCGATGTACCGCCTCGAGGACCCCACAATGGTCGGCGACCGCGACATGGGAACCGTCGACTTCGGCCTCGACGAGATGCTGTTCTCGTTTCTCGACCGTTACATGAAAGACGAAGACACCGGCTTCGAGACCACCTACGACCGCGTGCGCTACTACGCGATGGGTGAGAACGAGTGGCGCGGCACCAGCGACTGGCCGCCGCCAGAAGCCACCGAGCTGGTGATGTATCTCGACAGCCAGGGTTCTGCCAACAGCCTGGGAGGCGACGGCGTGCTCACCGGCAACGCTCCCGGCAAGGCGCCCGGGAAAGCCGCCCCGACTGACAGCTTCCGCTACGACCCGATGAACCCGGTTCCAACCCGCGGCGGCAACTTCTGCTGCCTCGGCGGCGAACCCGAAGGCCCCTTCGACCAGCGGTCGGTCGAAGCGCGCCACGATGTCCTGGTCTACACCAGCGAGCCGCTCGAAGAACCGCTCGACGTCGCCGGCAACATCCCCGTGACGCTCTATGTGTCCTCCGACGCGCCGGACACCGACTTCACCGTCAAACTGCTCGACGTCTACCCCGATGGGCGGGCGTTCAATCTCGACGACAGCATCCTGCGGGTGCGCTACCGCGAAGGCTTCGACAAGAAGGTCTTGATGACTGAGGGTGAGGTCTATGAGATCGAGCTCGGGCCTCTCGCCACGGCCAACGTCTTCGGAGTCGGCCACCGCGTACGCGTCGAAGTGTCGAGCAGCAACTTCCCGCGCTACGACCGCAATCTCAACACCGGCGGCAACAACTATGACGAAGTCGCCGCTAGGACGGCACACAACACCGTCCATCACTCGGCGAAGTACCCCTCACGGATCGTTCTGCCGGTGCGCCCGTCGCCGTAGCTGAGCACTAGCCAGACGCCACGGGTGCGACTTCGAGTACTTCGGCGGGAGTTTCTCGACCTGGCAGGCGATCGATGAGGTGGGCGGTGACGACGAGGACCGGCGAGAGTTCCTTGCCGTCGTCTTCCTTCATTTCACCCTTCTCGAACGACCGCTTCTTGCCCTTGAGCCTGAGCGCCGCGGTTTGAAGGCAGCCTTGACACTTCCAGGTGTCGACGCTGACGCACCCCGGTGCCGCAGCCGGCATCGGTAGAGCGGCGAGCAATGCCTCTTCGTTGCCCTGCGCCATCGCCACGAGCTCCTCGCCAGTCTCAGGAACCGCCCAGCGGGCAAAGGATTCGTTGTAGTCACACCAAGACGAACAACGCTCACAGAATACGTCGTCGTCGAGCGATGAGCCTGCGACGGCCATGGTGCCGAGAATGATGACCACTGCCTCGATCCCCCAGATCGCCCACAGGAACCATCCGCTCGGCGTGAAGCCCCTGATCGAGTACCAGCCCTCGGTCGCGAGACTCGCCCCGAGTTCCCACATCACGACTGGTGACAGGGCCAGGCCCAGAAGCGTGACCTCGGAGTCTTCTACCGAACGCGAGATCAGCAGGTAGAGAAAGATCGTCCAGGAGACGTAGAAGGCCAGCAATCCAGCGAGCAGACCCCAGGCGCCGAGTAGGCCGGGCTTGCGGCATCTGGCCGCCTTGCCAGCGCGCCCGATCGCCGAACCGAGAAAGCCGGCGAGCGCCAGCACCGCGATCACCGAGATCAGGCCGACGATTGGCGAGTAGACGACGAGGTAGGAGTACATGACCGCCAGGATGATGGCGCCGACGATCGCGGTCGGCGGCACCAGGAGCCACGCCGAACCAGCGTTGCCAGAATGCTCATGGCGTCTCATGGTGTCTTCAGTTTGCATCGGTGATTCCTCGTTTCATCGCGGGGTTCGCATTGTATTGCTATTTTATCTAGATTTTCTCTTATTTGACCCCCCCCCGCTAGTTCGTACAGTTTGTTCAGTCTTGACAAAACATTCTGACCGTGGGACCGTATCCACCATGGCCATGCAAGACCTCGATCCCCTCTCTGAATTCGTCGAGAGCCTCGGTCTCTCCGCCGAGGCCGACGGCCTTCCCCGCATCGCCGGCCGCATTCTCGGGCTGTTGATCGTCGAGGAGGGCCCCTTCCACTTCGACGACCTCGCCGAACGACTGCAGGTGAGCCGCGGCAGTATCAGCACCAACACGCGCTTGCTCGAAGAACGCGGCCTGCTCGAGCGTTTCACCGTGCCGGGCGACCGGCGCGACCTTTTCCGGCTGCGGGACGACACCTACACCCGGCTGCTCGAACGCAGCCTGGAGCGCCTGGAACACATGCACGCGATCATCGATCGCTGTCGCGACCGCATCGACGAGTCGCAGGAACCGGCGTGGGCACGGCTCGGCGCCATGAAGCGCTTCTATTCGATGGCGATCGAGAACACCAAAGAGATCATCCATCGCTGGCAGGCGAGCCAGGAAGGCGCCGTCCAGGAAAGCACCGCCACCACAGAGAACGCTGCAACCGCAGCGCACTGATCGTGGTTTGAAGCGAGAGCCCCTTCGCACTCCGATCGATCCCTGACTTCTGGCACCACGAGAACCGTCATGAATGACAAGAACGAAACCGAAGCCACTCCCACCGGCAGTAGCTCAAGCCCCCGACCCGCCTGGCGGCGGTACTGGTGGATCTTGCCGATCGCAGCCGCTCTCATCGTGCTCTTCGTGCGCGCCTTGGGAACGCCCGGCGGCGACGGTCCAACAAGGACCCAGCGCGCCACTCCGGTGCGCGCGGCCGAGATCCAGCGCGGCGGGCTCAACGTTTTGTCGTCCTATGCCGGCGAACTGACCGGCGAGATCTCTGACATTGCTGCGCAGGTGCCGGGGCTCTTGAAGAGTATTCCAGCGCGCATTGGTGACCAGGTCAGGCGTGGAGACGTGCTGGCCGTCATCGACGATGTCGACCTGCGCAACCAGTACCTCGAGGCCGAGGGTCAGGTGGGAGTCGCCGAGGCCAACGAGCTGCGCTCCGAGGCCGAGCTCGAAAGCGCCGAGGCGGAGCACTACCGCGCTACCGATCTCTACGAGCAAGACCTCTTGAGTGTTCAGGACTACGACCGCGTCACGGCGCAACTGGCGAGCAACAAGGCGAATCTGGCGGCAGCGAAAGCACAGAGTGCACAGGCCCGCGCCCGCCTGGCTCTTCTGCGGCGGCAACTCGAAGACTCGCGAGTGCTCGCTCCTTTCAACGGTACGGTTGCCGAGCGCTACCTCGACCGTGGCGTTCTGGTACAGCCCGGAACCCCGATTCTGCGCCTCGCCGAAGATGACTCGCTGCGCTTGCAGTTTCGGGTTCCCGAGCGCGATCTCGGCATTGTCCGGCCTGGAGTCACCTTCACCGCCACCACTGTCGCCACCGGCGAGAGCACGTTTACCGGCACGGTACGGCGCGTTGCCGGCGAGGTCTCACGCTCTGATCGCACCGCCCTCGTCGAAGGCGAGCTCACCTCCAGCTCCGAGATCCTGAAGCCCGGCATGTACGCCCAGGTCGAGGTGCGACTGCGCGAGATTCGCGACGAACTCATCGTGCCCGACTCCTCGGTTCTCGACCGGGTAGCCGTCGACGGCACCCAGTCGACCGGCATCTTCATCGCTGATCCGAACCCCGAGACGGGCGACGGCGAGCCGGCCGAGAACGACTCGCGACTGGCAATCGCCAAATGGGTGCCGATCTCGGTCCTCGGAACGGCAGCGGGGAAGACTGCGATTCGCGGCGAGGTCGCCCCTGGGGCACTGGTTCTCACCCTCGGTCACGGAGACCTGCGCGATGAGGCTGGGGTGAGCATCGTCCAGATCGAGACCTTCGAGCTCGATATCGAGCCGGTCCATTCCGTGCCGATAGGAATCGTGCCGACCAGCGTTTCGTCTGACCGCTCGCACGACACCGACACCGAGGCCCGAACGACGCGCCGGCCCCTCTACGCAACGGCAGCTCCCGCTGGGTCGATGGCGGTGTCGCGATGAGTGTCTCGAGCGTTGCCGCCAGGCGCCCGGTCGGCACGGCCATGCTCTTTCTGTGCGTGGCGGTTCTCGGAATCGTTGCCTCATCGAAGCTTGCCGTCGATTTGATGCCCGAGGTCGACATGCCGAGCGTTTCGGTCACCACCAGCTACGACGGCGTTTCACCCGAAGAGATCGAGAGCCTCATCACCCGGCCGGTCGAACAGGCCTTGTCGACCATCGAAGGGCTCGACGAACTCACCTCGACCTCCTCCGAAGGGACCTCTCGCGTTCAGGCGCGCTTCGCCTGGGGCAAGGACCTCGAGGCAGCCGTCAACGACATTCGCGAAGCGCTCGACCGGGTGCGCAACGTGCTGCCCGAAGACGCCGACGCTCCGTCGATCTGGAAGTTCAACCTCTCTGACATGCCGGTGGCCTTTCTCGGCCTGTCCTCCGATGGCGACGTGCGACGAATCCGCTATCTCGCCGACGAGGTTCTCAGCCGGCGCATCGAGCGCGTCCCAGGTGTCGCCAGTGTCGATGTGCGCGGTGGGCGGGAGCGTGAAGTGCAGGTACTGCTCGACCAGAGCCGGCTCTCGGCGCTTGGCATCACGCCGCGCGAAGTCGCTTCCGCCCTCGGGCGCGAGAACCGCAACGTCTCGGCCGGCGACATGCTCGAAACCGGACGCGAGGTCTTGATCCGCACGGTCGGCGAGTACGAGTCGGTCGAAGAGATCGGTGACGTAGTCGTTGCTACGCGAGAGAACCGCTCGATCTTCGTCCACGACGTGGGCGAGGTACGCGACGCCTTTCGCGAGATCCAGAATGAGCTGTGGATCGACGGCAAGACCGGCATGCGCATGTTCGTTCGCAAGCAGTCGGGCTCGAACACCGTCAAGGTGGTCGACGAGCTCAAGAAGGAACTGGCCTCGATCGAACGAGACTACGCCGGCCAGTTCGAGCTCAAGGTGCTCTACGACGGTTCCGAGTTCATTCGCAAGTCGGTCAGAAACGTCGAGATGGGGGCTCTCTTCGGGGCGCTCCTGGCGGTGATCGTGCTGCTCGTTTTTCTGCGCGACTTCCGTGCCACCGCAGTGATAGCAACCGCCATTCCGATCAGCATCCTGGCGACTGTTGCCCTCATGTACTTCAACGGTTTTACCCTGAACGTCGTGTCGCTGGGTGGCATCGCCCTCGGCGTCGGCATGCTGGTCGACTCAGCCATCGTGGTGCTCGAGAACATCTATCGCAAGCGTCGCGAGGGACTGGCTGCCCTCTCCGCCGCCATCGAAGGTAGCCGCGAGGTGGGCACGGCCATCGTCGCCGGAACCTTGACGACGATTTCGGTCTTCATTCCGGTGGTCTTCATCCAGGGTTTCGCAGGGGTCTTCTTCAAGGAAATGGCCGTGGTAGTCAGTTTCGCTTTGGTGTGTGCCCTGATCGTCGCCATGACCCTCATCCCGGCCGCCGCCGCCCGGTGGCTCGGGGGTCGCGGCGTCGCGATGGAGAACAGCCGGTTCTTCGGCAGAATCACTGCCGCGCTGCGCCGCCTCGACCGCTGGTATGGCGAGAAGTTGGCCGTCGTTCTGCGTCAACCCGGCCGCGTTCTCGCCGCCAGCCTCCTGCTGCTCGCCCTGTCGTTTGCCCTCTTGCCGCTCATCGGTTTCGAGCTCATGCCGGAGAGCGACGAGGGCCGCTTCAGTGTCAACGTCGAGTTGCCCATTGGAACGCCGGTCGAAACGACGATCCCAGCGATGCAGGAGCTCGAGATGGCCCTCCAGGCGACCCTCGAGCCGGGTGAACTCAGCCACGTCATCACCACCGCTGGTCCGGAAAGCTCCTGGCGCCCCGCCTCGGGCAATCAGGGATCGATGGATGTCATGCTGGTTCCGGTCACCGAGCGCGAGCGCGGCCTCGAGGAAGTTCTCGCCGACGCCCGCGAAGCGACGTCGCAGTACCCGGGCGCCAACGTTCGCATCTACCCCTCGAGCAGCAACATGATGATGCGCATGATGCGAGGTGGCGGCGAGCGCCTGACGGTCGAGATTCGCGGGCACGACCTCGAGACCGGCAGTCGCCTCGCCGAACGGGTCATGCGCGAGATGAAAGCCATTCCAGGCGTTCAGCACCCGCGCGTCGACCGCGAGGAAGGCAAGCTCGAGCGCACGCTGCATGTCGACCGTCGTCGGCTGGCCGAGCTTGGCCTCACCGGGGCCGACGTCGCCGATACCGTCGAGACCTACGTGCTCGGCCGGGTTGCTACGCGCTACCGCATCGCCGGCGACGAGTACGACGTGCGCCTGCAGCTGCGCCATGAAGACCGCGCAATGGTCGAGCAGCTTCCGCAGCTACCGATCGTGACACCCTCGGGCCAGGTCGTTCCCCTCGGTGCATTGGCACGAACCGACGAACGCACCAGCCCCACCTCGATTGCGCGCGAGAACCAGCAACGCATTCTGCGCATCACCGCCGGCATGGGTGAGAGACCCTTCGGTGACGTCGCAGCCGATCTCGAAGCCGCCCTTCTGCGCATGGAAGTCCCCGACGGCTTCAGTGTCTCGCTCGGTGGCGAGCGCGAAGAGCAGCGCAAGGTCTTCCTCGACCTCTTGATCGGGATCGCGTTGGCGCTGTTTCTGGTCTACACCGTGATGGCGGTGCAGTTCGAGTCGCTGCTTCAGCCGTTCATCATCATGACTGCGGTTCCGTTCAGTTTGATTGGCGTTTTCGCGACCCTGGCGCTCACTGGCACAACCCTCAATATGAACTCGTTCCTGGGTCTCATCGTGCTGGTGGGCATTGTGGTCAACAACGCCATCGTGCTGGTCGACTACATCAACGTCCTGCGGCGAGAAGAGGGCCTCGAGCTGGTCGACGCCATCACCCGCGCTGGCCGACGTCGCCTGCGCCCGATTTTGATGACCACGCTCACCACGGCCCTCGGCCTCTTGCCGATGGCGCTTGGAATCGGCGAAGGCAGCGAGCTCCAGGCACCCCTGGCGCGGGTTGTCGTGGGGGGTCTTTTGACCTCGACGGCGCTGACCCTGGTCTTCGTGCCCTGCCTCTATCTGATGATCGAACGGAGGCTCGCATCGCGTCGCGCCCGCACCGAGGTCGATCTCCGGGGTTTGGCCGGTGGCCAGGTCGCGAGCTCCTGATCATGAAGCGGCAGAAGACCTAACGACCCCTGAACACCGGCCTGCGCTTCTCGAGAAACGCCGTTCTCCCCTCACGATAGTCGTCGCTCTCGAAACAGCGAGTGATGAGCGCTTGAACCTCGTCACCGCTCGGAGCCCGCAGAACTCCCGATGCAGCACGGATTGCGGCCTTTGCTGCGCGCACCGTGAGCGGTGCGTTATCGGCGATCTGGGATGCCAGCTCGGTCGTCGCGTCGACAAGGCCCGCCTTTGGAACGACGCGATCGACCAGACCCATGTGCAGTGCTTTCGCTGCATCGAACGAACGGCCGCTGAAAAGGATCTCGCGCGCCGCCGAGGGGCTTACCTGGCGCAGCAGCCTCTCGACTCCATCGTAACCGTAGGCCAGACCGAGGCGCGCAGCGGGGATCGAAAAACGGGCGTCATCGGAGGCGATCCGAATGTCAGCGTGTAGCGCCGTGGCCAGACCGCCGCCGAAACAGATCCCGGCAATCATCGCCAGCACCGGCTTCTCGAAGACATCGAAGGCCGCCGTCGCAAGACCCCAACTCTGGTCAAAGTCAGCACGCGGCGCCGGCCCGTTTCGATGGTCCTCGAACTCGGAGATATCGGCACCCGAAGCAAAGGCCTCGTCCCCGGCTCCTCGCATCACGACCACGCGTACCGCGTCGCTCTCGGCGAACGCATCGAGCACGCCGGGCAGCGCCGCCTGCATGCCGACCGAAAGGGCGTTCTTCTTCTCCGGCTGGTCGAAGATGATCCAGCCGACGCCCTCGTGAACGAGAGCCCGCAGCCGGGCGCACCCGGTCTGCAGTTCGGCTGGCGTTCTTTCGACCATAGATCTAGAGCCTACCGCTGGCGTTGGACCGGCCGCACCGGCCCTCCGGGTGGGCAGGGCCGCGACGGTGCCTGCGCTATTCTTGCCGCGCATGGCCGAGATCACGCAGCTTCTACATGAATGGGCAGACGGCGACGCCGAGGCCTTTGACCAGGTGATCCCGCTGGTCTATGAAGAGCTCCGCAAGATCGCCCGCAGGCAGCTGCGCGGACGCGGCGGAAGCCTTGACACGACAGGGCTGGTGCACGAGCTTTACCTGAAGATCGCCGCGCAGGCACCCAACCTCAACAACAGCGAGCACCTGATGGCCCTGTCGTCTCGGGCAATGCGCCACCTCCTGGTCAGCCGGGCGCGTAAGCGCACGGCCGACAAACGCGGCGGCCAGGCCAGGCCCGTTTCCCTGGACGAGATCCACGCCACGGTGGAGGCCCAGGCTGAATGGATGGTTGACCTCGACCGAGCGCTCGAAGGACTTCGCGAGCACGACGAACGCCTGGTGCAAACCTTCGAATGCCGCTACTTCGGTGGCCTCAGTGAAGCAGAAACGGCCAAGGCTCTTGGTACCTCGCTGCGCACCAGCCAACGCGACTGGCACCGTGCACGTGCCTGGCTGCGCGCCGCACTCGCGAGCGACGAAAAAGGCGGCAAGAAGACCTAGGCGAACGTCGTCCGCCGCCAAACATGAAGAACACCATCCCCAGGCTGGCGCTCCTCGACCGATGGCTGCAGCAGGCGCTCGAGCAAGAGCCCGATGAGCGGCGCCACTGGTTGCGCGCCAACTGCCCTGACGCTGAGGTTCGGGTGCTCGCTGAACAGAGCCTCGACCACATCGAGGAGGACGAAGGAGGGCACGCGACTTCTCGTCCCGTCGATGCTCTGGAGCCCGGCAGTGCCTTCGCCGGACCGCTATGGATCGACCTCGAGCAGGAGCTCTCGAGCGTCGAAACCATGGCTCGAGAACGACTCGGCGCCTATGAGGTCATCAGCACCGAAGGCGACGACGAACTGGGCAAGGTCCTGATCGCTCGCCATCTCGAGTCGGGCCGGCGGGTGGTGATCAAGGCTCTCTCACCACCGCTCGGCCTCGACGACGACCAGCTGACCAACCTCCAACAGGAGGTCGAGACGCTCGCCCAGCTCGATCATCCCAACCTCGCACGCGTGTACGAGATGCTCATCGCCGAAGACAACGCCTTTCTGGTCAGTGAGCTCGTGTCCGGCGAGACACTCGCGCTTCGCCTGGAACGTCGGGGTGCGTTCGGCCACGCCGAAGCGACTATTCTTGCCCGTCAACTGGTGGCCGCTCTCGAAGCGGGCCACCATCAGGGGTTCCGCCACCAGCGGCTGTCGCCACAGGCGCTGGTCGTTTCCGCGACCGGCGAGCTCAAACTTCTCGACCTCGGCCTGGCGACGCTTCGCGAATCGTCCGAAGTCGACGGCTCGACCGCTGCTGCCGGAGCACCCACGACTGCCTATACCAGCCCGGAACGCGCCAGCGGCAAGGCGGACGACAGTCGAGCCGATATATGGGCCTTTGGCTGCATCCTCTATGAGCTCCTCACCGGGGTGAGCCCGTTCGAGCGCGAGACGGCCTCGGGGACACTTGCCGCCATTCTGCGCGACGAGCCAGACTGGAGCCAACTGCCGAACGGAACGCCGGCCTCCCTGGCTGCTCTCCTTGCCCGTTGCCTGCGCAAGGATCCGTCACGCCGCTTGCGCGACATCAGTCTGGCGTCGATGGTTCTGGGCGGCGTTACCGTTCCAGATTCACCGTCGAGTGAAGACAGCGCCAGGACCACCTCACCAGCCAACAGCCACAGCGGAACCGCCACCGCGGCACCTTCCCCTTCTGCGCGGCATCCGCGTGCGGCGTCTGCTCGAGACGAATCGGAGGGGCGAGGCGGTTGGATCGCGGCGGTACTCGCCTCCCTGGTGGCGGCACTGATGGGCTTCTTCGTGTGGATGAACCCAGCCAAGGAAGCAAGCGCCTCTCGCCCGTCAACCGAGATGCCGGCTAGTTCGTCGCTGCGGATTCTCGAGGTCAACATGCCGCCTGGCGTCGAACTTCCGCGCGACTACCCGGCGCCGCTCGACATCTCGCCAGACGGAAGGCGGATCGTCTTCGTGGGCCAGGTCGACGAGAACACGCGTGCACTCTTTCTGCGCCGCCTCGGGCACCTCGAAGCCGAGCGGCTGCCGGACACAGAAGGCGCGCTCTCGCCAGCCTTCTCACCCGACGGACAGTCGGTCGCGTTTCTCGCCGGTCGTACTCTCAGGAAGCTCAGGATCGGCGAGCGACGCGCCATCGACATCGCCAGCCCCGGCTCAGCCCTTCGCGGTCTCGACTGGCTCGAGGACGGAGGCATCGTCTTCACGCCGAGCCAGAACTCAGGACTGACGACGGTCAACGCACTGGGACGTGACGAGCGTGCGCTCACCACTCTCGACGCGAGCCGTGACGAGCGCAGCCATCGTTGGCCGCAAACCCTCGCCGACGGCCGCCACGTGCTGTACACGGTGGACTACGAGGGAGCCGCCTTCGACGAGGCTTCGCTGTTTGTCGTCGACATCGATACCGGCGCGACTCAGCACGTGCTGTCCAACGCCTCGCATGGGCGCATGGCAGCAAATGGCCACCTCATCTACGCCAACGGCGGGCGCCTCCTGGGCGCAACGGTCGATCCGGAAACGTTCGCGCTGCGCGGGCAACCCACGGAGGCCCTCGGTGGTGTCGCCTATGACATTCGCAACGGGGGCACTCACCTGTCCCTCTCGGACACTGGCACCCTCGTCTGGGTTCCCCAACCGCCTCGAACCAGCAATCGCGAGCCCGTCTGGCTCAGCCCCGACGGAACACGCGAGACTCTCGTCCACGAAGAGCGCCGCTACCGCATGCTGGCGCTCTCGCATTCCGGGGAACGGCTTGCGATCGGGCTCGGAGGCGCGCTCGACGCCGATCTCTGGGCGATCGATCTCGAGGGTGGAATCAACACCCAGCTGACCAGTGACCTCAACATTGCCAGCGTCACCTGGGACCATGACGATCGTCGCCTGATTGCCAGCAGTCGCCAATCCGGGGGCGCTGTCAGCGGAGAAAACCGATGGCAGATTCACGCCGTCTCGACCGTCGAGGCCTTCGACACCGAGGCGCTCTACGCCAGCGACCGACCGATGTTCGTGAACTCCGTACTCTCGGACGGGCGCATCGTCTTCGAGCACCTTCACCCGACGAACGGCTGGGACCTCATGGCCCTCGACCCCGAAACCAGAGCTGTCGAAGCCCTGGTGGCAACCCCATCGAACGAGGTGCGGCTCGCGGTTTCGCCTGACGGTCGTTGGGTGGCCTTCGAGTCCGACGCCTTCGAGGGCTTCTACGAGATCTACGTCCAGCCCACTGCTGGCGGCGACCGGCTTCGGGTCTCGAACGGTGGCGCTCGCGCCCCGACGTTTCAGCGCGACGGTCGCCTCTTCTACTTCGCCACCGAAGGCGAAAACAGCGCCATCTGGCGGGTGGACTTCGATGCAGCAGCGGAGGACTTCAGGGTCTTGCGCAACGAACGGGTCGTAGGAACCCATGTCCGCGGCGAGTTCTTTCTGATCACTCCCAACTGGGGCGGCTTCGAAGTCGACCGTTCCGAAGACCGCTTTCTGTTGCTGCGCCAGCGCTACACCGACGACCCTGGACCGCGGCGTCTGATGGTAGCCGAAGGATGGCGGGCAGACGGCCAGGGGCGCTGATCAACCGCGACCGCTCCAGCTGTACCCCACTCGAAGAACCAACGACATGTCCAGTGCAACCGATCGACTGAAAGTTCTCGACCGCTGGTTGAGCGAAGCCCTCGAGCAACCCACAGGGAGGCGCTCGAGCTGGCTGGCCGAGAACTGTCAGGACAGAGAAGTTGCAACCGAGGTCGAGCGCATGCTGGTGGAGCTGGAGTCTCCGACGCCGGGCGACTTTCTCGATCCGGCTGGCGCATTTGCAGGTCCGTTCTGGGCCGAGGTGGAGGAGGACCTGGGGGTCGCCGACGCCACCGCAAACGGCCTGGCGAGCGGCAAGCGGCTCGGCAACTATGTGATCCGTGAGGCGATCGGCGCGGGCGGAATGGGTCAGGTCTATCGAGCACACCATGCCGAGCTCGATCGCGAGGTGGCCATCAAGGCTCTTCCACAGGCCTTTGCTCTGGTTCCCGAACGCATCAAGCGCTTCCGCCAGGAAGCACGGGTGCTGGCGCGCTTGAACCACCCCAACATTGCAACGCTGCACGAACTCGTCACCGTTGGCGAGAACCCCTACCTGGTTCTCGAACTGGTGCCGGGTGAGACCCTGGGAGACCGCATCAAGCGCTCTGGCGCGTTGCGCACCGACGAGGTTCTGCGCATCGCGCACCAGCTCGCCAGCGCTCTCGAAGACGCTCACCTCCAAGGCATCGTGCATCGCGACCTCAAGCCGGCCAACGTCATGGTGACCCCCGAGGGTGGCCTCAAGGTGCTCGATTTCGGCCTCGCCAAACCCCTGCAGGAGAAGACGGATCACTCCACTCGTGGGCACGCGACCGAGACGGAAGCGACACAGATCACCCGTTCGGGAACCATCCTCGGAACGACCGCCTACATGAGTCCCGAGCAGGCGGCGGGCGATGCCGTCGACCACACCAGCGACATCTGGGCCTTCGGGTGCATTCTCTTCGAGATGCTGACCGGCAGGAGTCCCTTCCTGCGCCCTGAGGCAGCCGACACCCTCGGCGCCATTCTGCGTGACGAACCCAACTGGGCCGAGCTCCCAGAGGCAACCCCACTCGAACTGGTTGAGCTCATCAAGCGGTGCCTGGTGAAAGAGCCGAGCGTGCGGCTCCGCGACATCAGTCTGGCGAGCATCAAACTGGTCGACATCGGCGATGGCGGCTCCCCCGATCTCGAGCGGCTGCGCGTCGGAGGCCCGGCCGAAGCCGCGGGTCGGTTGAGAGGAAACCAGCTTGGCTGGACGGTCGCCGCGGCCGCCAGCGCCCTCGCCATCTTGCTGGCTGCGGTGAGCCTGAGTCGTACCGTCACCCCACGCAAGAGCTCGGAAGCGGCCCTGCCTGGCGATGCCAACACCGCCACCACCAGCTCTTCGGAAGCTACGGTTCTGGCGGTCAACCTGCCGGCCGAACTCGAACTCTCGCGCATCCTCGGAATGACCCTCGCCCTCTCGCCCGGCGGCGACGAGCTCGTCTTCGTCGGCTACCAGGGCGACCGGTCATGGCTCTACCATCGTCCGCTCGACCGCCTCGATGCCCGACCCATTCCCGGTACCGAGGGTGCGATCTATCCTGCCTTGTCTCCAGGTGGTCAGTCCCTCGCCTTCTTCGCCAACGGAGTGATCCGACGCACGAGCTTTGGGGGCAACTCTCCTGCGCAAGCCGAGGCCTTCGATGTCGCACGCGTCGGCGGAGGCGTGCGCGGCCTCGACTGGCTGCACGACGGCCGAATCGTCTATGCCCCCCTGACCGGTGGCCTCAAAGCCGTCGATTCGCACACTGGCGATGAGCAAAGTCTCACCCTTCTCTCCCAGGGGAGCACAGAACGGAGTCATCGCTGGCCGCAGGCCCTGCCCGACGGTCGTCATGTTCTGTTTACCGTCGACTACGACGGCGCAACGTTCGACGAAGCTGCGCTTCATCTTCTCGACCTCGAGAGCGGCACCACTCGCGAACTGGTCTCCGACGCGGCCTACGGTAGAGCGGCGAGGGACGGCCGGCTGGTGTATGCCAACGGCGGCCGGCTGTACCGCGCGCAGTTCGATCTCGCGAGCGACGCGCCGTCCTCCACACCGACCCCGCTGGTCAACGGCGTCCTCTACGATCCACGCAACGGCGGCAGCCATTTCGCCGTCGGGGACACCGGAACGCTTGCGTGGGTCCCGTCACCACCACGCCGTCAAGGCCGCCAGCTCGTCTGGCTGTCGACAGATGGTGCTGTCGAAGCGTTCGACCTTCCCGCTCGCAGATACCGGCTGTTTTCTTTGTCGCAAGACGGAGAGCGCTTGGCAATCGGTATTGGCGGCGCTCTCGACACCGACTTGTGGCTGGTTGACCTCGCCAGCGGTACGGTCGAGCAGTTGACGAGCAACCTTTCGGTGGCGAGTGTCGCGTGGGGAGAAGCTGACCGGGAGTTACTGCTGACCGCCGGCGGTCGGGCCGACACGGCCGGCGACCGTACCTGGCAGCTGCTCGCGATCGACCCCAGCAGTCGCGAACAACGGACACTGATCGAGGACTTCAGTCGACCGATTCGTGTGCAGGCACACCTGGACGACGGGCGCGCGGTCATAGCGGCACTCGACCAGACGAGCGGCTGGGACCTCCTGGCGATCGACGGCGAACGATCCGAACCAGAGGCCCTCGTGTCGACGCCAGCAAACGAAACCCGCGCCGCCGTCTCGCCCGACGGCCGCTGGTTGGCCTTCGAGTCCGACGCCTTCAGCGACTACATCGAGGTCTACATACAGTCCCTGGTGAGCGGGCGCCGCACCCGCGTCTCTGGCACCGTCGCCCGCGCACCGCGCTTCGACCGTCAGGGTCGCCTCATCTACTGGCAGCCGGCGGGGGAAGACAGTGCCTTCCGGCGGGTGACCTTCGACAGCTTGGCCGAAAACTTCACGCCAGAGGGCGACCTGGAGATCCTCCGGCCTCGAGATCCCGAATGGCGCCACCTCGTGCCGCCTTCCTGGGGGGGCTTCGAAGTCGACCCAACCGGGGAGCGTTTCCTGGTGCTCCGCGAGCACCGCGAAGCGCCGTCGAGCGAGCCGCTGCGGATCTTGATTGGCGAAGGGTTGCTTTCGCCCTAGCAACCGGCCCGACGGCGAACGTGCCGGGTGCCGACCTGATCGATCGCCGTGCAGCCCAGAAGCGCGAGGTCCCGTTCGACCTCCAAGCGGAGCAATTCGAGCGCTCGCTCGACCCCCGCCTGGCCTCCGGCAGCCAGCCCGTAGAGGTACGCACGGCCAACGGAACAGGCATCGGCACCGAGGGCCAGCGCCTTGAGAACATGTGTCCCGCGGCGGATGCCACCGTCGACAATCAGCTCGAGCCCGTCGCCGGTCGCGTCTCGAACGGGCGCTATGCAATCGACAGGCGCCGGCACACCATCAAGCTGGCGGCCGCCATGATTCGAGAGCATCACCGCGGTCGCACCTGCATCCTTGGCGCGCACGGCGTCCTCAGCAGTGAGCAGGCCCTTGACGACGAACGGCCCGCCCCACTCTTCACGCAACCATGCCACGTCGTCCCACGTGAGCGTGCGATCGAACTGGCTGTTGACGTATTCGATCAGCGAAACCGTCGACTTCGACAACACGTCGACTCGATGAACGACGTTGGCGAGCTGAAAGTCGGGGTTCTTGAGTAGGTGAAACGCCCAGTATGGGTGGGTGGCAAAGCTCCACAAGCTGCGCAGGCCAAAACGCGGCGGCATGATCATGCCGGTGCGTTTGTCACGCTCGCGGTTCCCCGCCAGGGCCGTGTCGACGGTGATGCAGAGCGCTTCGTAGTCGCTGGCACGACAGCGCTCGACGAACTCCCGGGTCAGCTCGCGGTCTTTGAGCACATAGACCTGGTACATCTTCGGGCTCGAAATGGCCGCTCCAATGTCTTCGATGCGGGTCGTCCCCATCGTCGACAACGAGTAGAGGGTGCCGAAGCGTTCAGCCGCCCTGGCCACTGCCGGTTCCGCATCGTGGTGAAACAGGCGCGACATACCGGTAGGTGCCAAGAAGAACGGCAACGCTAGCTCCTGCCCCAGCACTCGGGTCGTGAGATCGACGTTCTCGATGTCGACCAGGTAGTTCGGCAACAGCTCCCAGTCATCGAACGCCGACGTGTTGCGGCGCAACGTGACTTCGTCATCGGAACCGCCGTCGATGTAGTGGAACATCGGCGCGGGCAGCCGACGCTTGGCGAGACTGCGCAGGTCGCAGACGTTGTGGCAACGCTCGAGGCGTTTCTTCATGGCTTCGCCGCGGCCCTGGAGGGCTTCGCTACCTACCTACTTGCCGTAGTCTGGCCGGTAGTGCAGGTGGCACACGACGCAGGACTGATACATCTGATCGCTCAGGGCAACAAGAGCCTCGACGTCCTTTTCCATCGCTGCCTTGTACGCCGCACGTCCGGCATCGAGCATCAGCTTCGAATCGCGCATCCAGCGGTCTTTGTCATAGGCCCGCCGGGGCATCATGATCAGATTCGCCGACTCGGCCACCACCAGCGCCTGACCCTGCAGGGTCGCCCACTCGGCGTCGGTCTCGGGGGTACGCGATGAGATGTAGAAGATCGCATCCGAGGCGGGGTAGATGATCTTGACCATCAACTCGCTCATCGACCCCACCCGCTCGGGCCCAGGGATCGCACCCTCGTAGTGGCCAGGTGGCTCATAGTCTTCGACTGGCGGTTGAGCGATTAGAGGCACAGCAGCCAGAGCTGTCCAAACGAAAGAACCAAGGGTCCATCGAATGGCGGAGAGGAGGTGTCGTCTTGTCGTCTTCATTTGTTGGAGAGTCACCTATAGAGACCGTCGATCACCGCCAGGCCCGACGAATCGAAGCTGTCTGGCTCACCGGCGGCTTGCCAATCGAGGAAGTCGGCATCCGACAAGACCGTTTCACCATAGGGCTCGAGATCTCGAGGAAGCGCGACCGAGTACGTACGAAACCGGGTGACGACTGGTGCATAGAAGGCGTCGGCGATTGTTCGTTGGCCCAAGAGCCACGGCCCATCGGCACCATGGGCAGAACGGAGCTGCTGCCACAGGGAGATGATGCGATCGATTCCCCGTTGGGTGTCTTCCGGCCAGTCCTGCGCTTCAGAGCGGCGATGCAGGTTCATCGGCAGGTCGCGACGAACACCGCCGAAGCCGGAATGCATCTCAGAGGTCGCCGAGCGGGCAAGAGCTCGCGTTCTACGGTCGGCCGGCCACAAACCAGCATCAGGCGCTTCTTCAGCCGCCCACTCGGCAATCGCCAGGCTGTCCCAGACTGTCAGGTCGCCAACCGAAAGCGCCGGCACTGCTCCCGTTGGTGAAACCTCGAGAACCTCTTCGATGGCCAGCTTGCCGTAGCCGGGCTGACGCAGGTCGATCAAGCGCTCTTCGAAGTCGATCCCCGCCCAACGCAACACCAACCAGGGGCGTAGCGACCAGCTCGAATAGTTCTTGTTGCCGACGTAGAGGATGGGTTTCATGGACGTTTCATCCTGCCTTTGGAGTTGGCGCTCAGGTCACTTGACCCGGAACGCCAACACGGCATTCCCAGGCATCTGACCGAACAAGCTGTAGCCCGACTGCACCAGGAGCATGTCGCCTGCTAACTGCACGCCCGAGTTGTCGATCGCACCGCCGTGCGCGTCGATCCCGTTGACCGCCTCGTAGGCCTTGACGGTGTTCTCCTCCCACAAGATCTCGCCGCTCTCTGGATGGAATGCGTAGACGGTCCCGTTGAGCGCAGCGGCGAACAACAGGTGCTCGCTCGACATCGGCGCGGCCGAAAAACTGTACTGGAACGGGCACTCGGGCCACGGGTTGTCGCCGGCGCGAAGCTTCGCCATGTCGAGCTCACAGCCGCGCTCGGCCATGTGCGACCACAAGACCTCGCCGGTCTCGAGGTCGAGAGCGTGCACCCCCGGCCTGGGCGTGTAACCGGGGCGCGGAAAGGGCGGATCGGCGATCGGCACAAACACTCTGTCGCCTGCCACCGTGATCCCCCAGTGCACTCCGCCGAGCGCCGAGCCATCGCTCAGCCTCTCCTGCCAGAGCAGTTCACCGGTCTCCGGGTCGAGCGCGTGCACCTCGCCCGACTTCTGACCGGCAACCAGGATGTCACGGCCGCCGGACGACCGCGCCAAGACAGCGGCAGCTCCAAAGTCGAAATCCGGACCCTTCTCGCGCGGACAGTTGGGACCGGCCCGGCGACCGCAGGCCATATTGAAGGCATCGAACTGCGTACCCTGAAAGGACCAGCGGATCGCGCCAGTGGTCATATCGAGAGCGACGATGGCGTCTGAAAGAGCGGTTGCCGGTGACGAGGTGTTCTCACCCGTGCCCACGTAGAGCTGGCCGCGCTCGGGATCGAGAGTCGGCGTCGTCCACACCGGCACGCCCGATGGCCCCCACTGCTGAACGCCGGTCTCCGACTTGTAGGTCGGAACAGCCTCCTTGGTCATGTGGGTCGTCCACAGAATCTTCCCGTTCGCCGCATCGAGTGCGAGGACGGCACCGTGACTCTTGCAACATTCGTACTTCGGATTGGTCGCCAAGACAACGCCAAACGCCGACAAGGGCACGAAGACCCGGTCACCGTTCTCGTCGCTATGAGGCGCCGGAGTTCCGGTCAAGGTCGAAGCATCAAAAAGTGCCACCCGGGTCTGCCACAAGGGCTCACCAGTATGGGCGTTGATGGCGTGCAGGGTGCCCGTCATATCGCCGACGAAAAGGGCCGTCTGCTCGCCAGCCTTGCCAACCGACATCGAGGTGCGCAGGGTCGTGCTCGCGTCGTAGTCCCACTTGATGCAGCCTGACGCGCGATCGAGCGCGAACACCGAACCCGAGACCGCAGCAACAAAGACCGTGTCTTCGGAAACCACAGGCTGGGAGCGCACGTCGGCTACGTCGGGCAGAGCGAACGCCCAGGCGAGTTCGAGGCTGCCGACGTTCTCGGGAGTGATCGTCGAGTCGGGCTGGAATCGACTATTGCGAGCGTCGACTCCCCAGCCGGCGAGCGCCAGCGAACGAGTCGAGATCTCGCTGGACACCCCGGAGGCATCGCAGCGAGCACTTGCAGGGATCGCCGTTTTGTTGTCGCCGGCGCCGGTCAACCAGGTGGTGATGGCCATGAGTTCCAGGGTCGTCAGGCCTTCGGCTTCGGCCATCATCTTCCCGGCGGTCATCGAGGTCATGACCTGATCGCCGCCCATCTGTCGCAGGGCATCCAGGCCAGGGCCGGTCGACTTGCCTTCCGCGCGGTGGCACACGAGACAGTTCTCGGCGAAGAGAGCCTCGCCATCGGGTTGATCCTGAACGCCCTCCTGCGCCGTAGCAGGGCCAGTGGCGGGAAGAAGCGACAGGGCAAGCGCCGCCGAGAAAACTGCTAGCACTCGGCGGTTGAACGAGAACAACGACACGGGGAGAACTGAAACAACGGTCATGAGCTGAGATCTCTTGCTGTCAACGGGCCACTCTGTCGGGAATGCGCTCAGATGCTATCGCGCCCTCTTCATGCGGGACGGCCAGTGCCACAACCCCCAGCAACAGCGTAGGCTCACCAGGTGGACACCCACAGCAGCTCGCACCGAACGATGAGCACCTTGCACAAGGTGCTGCTCGCCCTCGTGCTGCTCGTGGCTGCGTTCCTGCGTTTTGCCGACGGCGGCGCCGGACTCGACGGCGAGCGCTTCTTCGACGAGCGCTACAGCGTCAACAACCTTCGCCGGGCGCTTGACCCACAAGCGACTGCGCCCGCCAACTACTACTACCCGGCACTGTCGTACCTTCCGCAGTTGGCCATCGCCCGATGGTCTGGCGAGTCGTGGTTCGAGGGGCGGCAGCTCACACCAGCCGGCTACCGCCAGGCCCGTTCCGTTTCGACCATCTTCGGCCTGCTTTCGATCCTTTTCACTTTCATGCTCGGCCGCCACCTATGGAGCAGCAGCGTCGGGCTCCTCGCCGCGACCGTGGTGACCGCAGCGCCGCTCCATCTGAGGCTGTCGGTGATGTGGAAACCCGACGCTCTTCTCCTGGCTTCGATCCTGGGCGTCGTTCTTTTGACGCTCCATGCACTCGAGAACCGCAGTCGCCCCAGCCTTCGGCGCTACGCTTGGGTCGGTCTGGCCGTAGGGACCGCCCTGTCGAGCAAGCTCAACGGCGGGGCCGCGGCGCTCCCGATCGCGGCTTTTGGCCTCTTCTATGCACACCGCGATCGAAGGCACATTCTGGGTGTTGCGCTGGCCGCGCTCCTTGCGGCCGCTGTTTTTCTGGCGATCCACTCCGATCCTCGGCCTTACTTCGACGCCCTGGCAGAGAATCAGGAGATCTACGCCAGCCAAACCGAAGCGGGGGCCGGAGCTGGCAAGGCTCTGCTCGATGCCGGCACAGTCCTGCTCGGGCCGGAGTTTCTCGGCCCTGTGGTCGGGCTCTCCGGAGCGGCCGGTCTCATCCTGCTCTTCAGTCCAAGCGGCCCCGCCAAGAGCCGGCGTGACCTCTCCGTCGCGCTGTCGTTTCCGGTTCTCTACCTGGCCATCTACCTCGCCACGACCCAGTACAGCAAAGCCAACAACCTGCTACCCCTCCTGCCCTTCGTGGGTTTGTGCGCCGCGGTCGCCTGGAGCGAGGGATGGAAGCGACTGCTGAACAGTCGGTCTGGCTCTCTGGGCGGCCGCCCGATGAAGGCCGCGACAGCGGTCGCCGCCCTCGCGCTGGCTGTTTGGCTTCTTGCGCCCGCTACGAAGCTGGTCTACGAGAACGTCGTTCCTACGACTCTCGATCTGGCATTCGACTCGGCGTTCGAGAGCGTACCCGGGCTCGAAGGGCGTGTTCTGGTCTTCGAAGAGCGACCGCGACGCGTCGCGCTTTTGCAACGCCAGCAGCGTGAGGCGCTTCGTGTTGGGCTCGAAGACTGGAACAACGTAGCGCTCGACCGAGCCGACGTCGAGATCCTCAATGCCTCACCCGAGCGCGCAAGTTTCTACGAGCAACGCATCAACCGGAACCGAGCCGCAACGGTAACGAGAATTACATCGGGCTTCGGGCGCGCCCGCGGGCCAGAACAAGTCGTCATCGCGCACCCATGGCCCCACCTGGCCAGTCAGAACGCTACGTTCGTCGCCCGAGGAGTCGAAACTTCCGGGGAGAGAAGCTACGTCACCACGATCCCGACCGCCATCCGCAACGACCTCGTTGCCCTGGTTTCGTTCGAGTTTCTCCTGCCGCACGCCCTCAGCCCGGCGGGCGAGCTCACCGCGTCGATCACAATCGGGGGCGAGTCGCGCACTGGACTCATGATTCGAGACCGCAAGACCCAGACGCGCTACCTGAGTCATCGCCAACCACCGTGCGCATCGGAGGCCTGCGACGTCGTGATTACCTTCGAGGGCGCGACCGCCTCTACCCTGCCGGCGAGGGTCGACGTCACGGCCCACTACTGGGCCGGCAGGTAGGCGGCGCCCCGCTATTGGACGGTCAGCCGCGGGGCGAGAACAGCGCGCGCGTGACGTACCAGGCGATCTTCGGGTTCTCGCGCAAGCGGCGCACCGAGTAGGCGTACCAGTCGGCACCGTAGGGCACATAGACACGGACCTTGTGGCCGTCATCGATCAGCTGCTTGCGAAGCTGTTCGGTGACCCCGAGCAACATCTGAAACTCGTAGCGGTCCCTCGAGAGCCCACGTTCTTCGATGCGCTCGAGCGCACCGCTGACCAGCACGTCGTCGTGCGTGGCGATCCCGGTGTAGACGTTGTGATCGAAGAGCAGGTCGAGTGCTTCGAGAAACTTCTCGCGAATCACCCGGTCGCTCTGGTAGGCGATGGCCTCGGGCTCGATGTAGATCCCCTTGCAGAGGCGAATGTTGGGGTTGCTCTCGGGTAGTTCTTCCCGGATGTCGCGCGGGGTGCGCTTGAGGTATGCCTGGAGAACCGTTCCGACATTGCCGTACTTGGCCTGCATTTCGCGCACCATGCGAAGCGTCGCATCCGTGCACGGGTGATCTTCCATGTCGACGCGCACAAAGTTGCCACGCTCCCAGGCCGCGACCACCACCTTTTCGAGGTTGTACAGACAGAAGCCTTCGTCGATCTCGAGACCCAGCAGGGTGAGCTTGATCGAGATGTTGGCGTCGAGACCTTCGCGCTCGATCGTCGCCAGCACGTTCATGTACTCCTCGACCGCCGCCTCGGCCGCACCACGCTCGGTGACTTCTTCGCCAAGGAGCGCAAGGGTCGCACACAAGCCGGCTTCGTTGAGCGCGCGAATGGTTTTGACCGCTTCATCGAGCTGTTCACCGGCGACATAGCGCGACGCGACGGTACGCACGATCGGCTTCGGCACCAGCGGCAAGGCGCCGGCGATCACAGAATCCAGAATGCCCAACTCGAGTCTCCGCCGGCGATCAAACGTGTTCGTGTGCGTGGTAGCTCGAGCGCACCAGGGGGCCCGACTCGCAGTGGCTGTAGCCGAGGTCGAACGCCAGCTCGCGGATCTCGGCGAAGCGCTCCGGAGTCACGAAACGGTCGACTTCGAGATGATCGTGCGTTGGCTGCAGGTATTGGCCGACGGTGAGGATCTCGACCCCCGCGCCACGAACGTCGCGCACCGTCTCTTCGAGCTCGGCGTCGGTTTCACCAATGCCAACCATCAGTCCCGTCTTGACCCGCCCAGGGTACTCTCCCGCGTCGCGGCGACGCGCGGCCTCGGCCAGTAGGGCGAGCGAGCGCTCGTAGCTCGATCCGGGACGGGCCGCCCGGTACATCCTGGGCACGGTTTCCATGTTGTGCGAAAACACTTCAGGAAGCGCACCGAGCACGATGTCGAGAGCGTCGGGAACGTTGCGGAAGTCGGGAGTGAGCACTTCGACGGCGGTCTCGGGCGTGCGTTCCTTGATCGCACCAATGACATCGGCGAAGTGCTGCGCGCCGCCGTCGCCCAGGTCGTCGCGATCGACCGAGGTGATCACCGCGTGCTGGAGGCCCATGGCCGCGACGGCTTCGGCGACGTGACCGGGCTCGGCCTGGTCGACCCCGGGCTCGGGGCGACCGGTCTTGACGGCACAGAAGCCGCAGCGCCTCGTGCAGGTATCACCAAGGATCATGAAGGTCGCCGTACCGTGCTCACCCCAGCACTCGTAGATGTTCGGGCAGCGCGCTTCCTGACAAACCGTGTGGAGGTCCAGTCGGTCGACCAACGCCTTGACCTCGCGATAGCGCGGCGGCGTCGTCAACCGGATCTTGAGCCACTCGGGGCGCGCTGTTCGCTTGGCGCGCGCCGCCTTCTCGGGCGCAATGCCGATTTTCACCAGGTCTGCCATGGCATCTGAGTCTACCCGCCCAGGCGCCCTCGCGGCAGGTCCAGGGCGGACCGGAAAACCGAACCATCCCGGTCGTTACGTCGCCGCGAGGTCCTGATCCCAGAACGCGGCTTCGATCTTGTGGCCGTCGAGATCACGCACGAAACAGCCGTAGTAGGGGGCACCGTACTCTTCGCGCGGGCCAGGTTCCCCGTCGGGCTCAGCGCCGGCGGCGAGCGCCGCCTCCCAGAACGAACGCACCTCCTGCTTGCTCGCCGCAATGAAACCAAAGTGGGTTCCGTTGCCGACATTGGCCTCGTTGCCATCGATGGGGGTCTGTACCCAGAACTCCGGAAACTGTCGGCCGTAGGCCACCGCGCCCGGGTGTTCGAGCACGCGGGTTGCCCCGATGGTCGCGAGGACAGAGTCGTAGAACTTCGTTGCCTTGTCGAACTCATTGGTGCCGAGCGAAGTGTGGGACATGATGCTGGGGTTCTCGCTCATCAAGGAGATCTCCGTTGGAACTGATGGTTCGCGGGGCCAGCATAGCGCTAGTCGGTACACTGCCGGCATGAAAGTCAAAGACAAAGTCGTTGTGGTCACCGGTGGAGCCAGCGGAATCGGAGAAGCGATGGCCGAACGCTTCCATCGCGACGGAGCGCGGCTCGTTGTCGTCGCCGATCTCGACGGTGAAGGTGCAGAGCGCGTCGGCACCGCGGTCGGCGGTTTCGGTGTCGGCCTCGACGTGCGCGACGAGGACGCAATCCAGAACCTCGTCGCCCGCACCGTGAAGGAGGCAGGCCCAGTAGACCTGTTCGTTTCGAATGCTGGCTACGTCACCGTTGGTGGCCTGGAGGTCTCCAACGACGAGCTCAACAACATGTGGCAGGTGCACGTCATGTCGCACATCTACGCCGCCCGCGCGGTGTTGCCAGCAATGATCGAGCGCGGCGAAGGCTACCTCTTGAGCACCGCGTCTGCCGCCGGTCTTCTCAGCCAAATCGGCTCCCTCGCCTACTCGATCACCAAACACGCCGCCGTTTCTCTGGCGGAATGGATCGCCATCACCCACGGCCATCAGGGGATCAAGGTCTCGGTTCTCTGCCCGCAGGCCGTCGCGACCAATATCGGAGCCAACAGTCCCAGTCGCGACATCACGGAAGGGCCGGGCGTCGCCAGCGGCGACGGTGTTCTGTCGTCCGAGGAGGTCGCCGAGTGCGTCACCCAGGCTCTCGACGAGGAGCGCTTCTGGGTTCTGCCGCACGCCGAAGTCGCCGAATACACTCGCCGAAAAGCGACCGACATCGACCGTTGGCTAGGCGGCATGCGCCGCTTCCAGGACAAGCTGTTCGACGGCCGGCCGTTACCTGGCGATTGGTTGTTGCCCGACTGAATCGCCGCGGTCAGACGTCGAGACCGACATCTAGATTCGGTGCACTGTGGGTGAGCCAACCCACCGACATTTGATCGACGCCGGTGGCAGCGATCCCGGGTGCGGTCTCAGGGGAGATTCCGCCTGAAGCTTCGGTGAGCACGCGACCGTCACAAAGCGCAACCGCCTTCTCGAGGCCTTCGAGGGTGAAGTTGTCGAGCAGGACGGCATCGACACCGATCGCCAGGGCCTCTTCGAGCTGTTCGAGCGAGTCGACCTCGAGTTGAATCTTGACCATGTGCCCCACGCCAGCGCGAGCCCGGGCGACAGCCTCCTCGACCGAGCCGGCAATCGCGATGTGGTTGTCTTTGATCAGCACCGCGTCGTCGAGACCGAAGCGGTGGTTCGTGCCACCGCCGCAGCGCACCGCATACTTCTCGAGCGCCCGCAGTCCAGGAGTGGTCTTGCGCGTGCACACGATGCGCGTACGTGCGGCCCCGAGCGACGCCACCAGGTCGCGGGTGGTGGTGGCGATTCCACACAGGCGACCGAGCAGGTTGAGGGCGGTGCGCTCGGCGGTGAGAATCGCGCCGGCGGGCCCCTCGATGCGCGCGATCTCGGTGCCCGCCGCAGCGTCTTCGCCATCGTCGACCAGGATGGTGATCTCACAGGCAGGATCGAGCAGGCGAAAGACCTCGAGTGCCGGCCGCACACCAGCGACGCGACCCGGCTTCCTCACCACGACGCGTGCCACGGTCGTAGCTGCGGCCGGAACGATCGCCTCGGTGGTCAGGTCACCGGCTTCGCCGAGATCCTCTTCGAGCGCCCGCCGTAGGAGCGGCTCGACGATGAGACGATGCGGAGGGCGCAGACTGTTGCGCGCGGTGGAGTTGCCTGAAGCGGAGTTGCCCGAAGTGCTCAAGCGCCTGCTTCCTGAACCGCGCGCCTCTCCTCGGGCGCCGGGATAGGACCCTCGAACACCACCTGGTTTCCTTCGACGCGAAGTGCCAGGCGACGCTGCCAGAGGGCGCGCGCACGCGGGAAGTCGGTGCGGTAGTGACCGCCGCGACTCTCCTCGCGACGGAGCGCGGCACGCGTTACCAGGCGCGCGACGAGGACCATGTTGCGCAGCTCGCCGGCCTCCCGGGTGTGCACTTCGCGCCAGCTGCTGGCGGTGTCGCGCGCGATCGCGTCGATGTCTTCGCCCGCGGCGGTGAGTCCCTCCGCGTCTCGCTCGAGGGCGACGTGCTTCCACATCACACTGCGCAACCGCGCGCGCAGAGCGTGACCGGGGCCAAGAGCGCGCCCGGCGAGGCTCAGGCCGCCATCGCCAGCGATCCGCCGGTTCGTGGGGCCGGCCCGGTCGGAGTGGCCAGCGAAGGCGTCGATCTCGATCTGGGCACCAACCCGGCTGCCGAAGACCAGTCCTTCGAGCAGCGAGTTGCTCGCCAGCCGGTTCGCACCGTGGACGCCCGATGACGTCACCTCACCCGCTGCCCAGAGGCCAGGAAGCGACGTTCTGCCCTCGGCATCCACGGCGACGCCACCCATCGTGTAGTGGGCCGCCGGCGATACCGGCACGGGCTCCGTGAGCGGGTCGATTCCCACCGCTTCGCAGCTCTCGATCAAAGTCGGGAACCGACGCTCGAGATCCTTCAGGTGACGCACGTCGAGAAACGTCTCATGACCCGCTGCCCGGTGCCGCACGATCGTGCGCGCCACCTGGTCGCGCGCGGCCAGTTCGCCTTCGGGTAGAACGGCGGCAACGAAGCGTTCGCCCTTCTCGTCGATGAGATGACCTCCGGCACCGCGCAGTGCCTCGGTGAGAAGCGGCGAACCCTCTAGCCGATCGAGATCGGGAACTGCCAGCGAAGTGGGGTGAAACTGCACGAACTCCATATCGAGCAGGCGCGCGCCGGCACGGGCCGCCATCGCCATGCCGTCGCCGGTGACTTCGGCTGGGTTGGTGGTGTGCGCATAGAGCTGGCCGAGGCCGCCGGTAGCCAGCACCGTCGCCTCGGCGAAGATGGCGACGCGCCGCGAGCCGGTCTCCGAGAGCTCGATCCCCACCACCCCCACCACCGAGTCGTCGCCGGCCTGGTTGGCAGCGAGCAGAAAGTCGACCGCAAAGAAGTGCTCGGCGATTTCGACATGGTCTGTCCGGCGAACTGCTTCGGAAAGCACCCGCACTACCTCGGCGCCGGTGCGATCGCCCCCGGCATGCAGAATGCGCGCTCGTGCGTGGCCACCTTCGCGGCCGAGGGCCAGCTCGCCCTCACTGTCGAGGTCGAAGCGCGCACCGAGCTCGAGGAGCCGCTCGATCGCCGCCGGCGCCGCGCCAGTAACCTGAGCGATCGCCTCGGCGTCGCCCAGTCCGCGCGCCACCCGCTCGGTGTCTTCGGCGTGCAGGAGAGGAGAGTCGTCTTCACCCATCGCCGCCGCGATGCCACCCTGGGCCCAGGGGCTCGAGCCACTCGCCAACGCCCCCTTGGTGACTAGGAGCGTTGAACGCGGCGTTGCACCCAAGGCAACCGAAAGGCCCGCAACCCCGCTTCCGAGCACCAACACTTCGGTGTACCGCACCTCCTCGATGTCGGCCCCCTCGAGGCCAGTGCCTTCAAGGACGCTGCCTTCGAGGGTGGTGTTTGATTCGGTGAGCTTCATTCCTGGCTCCGGTTCAGAGGGTTGGTCTGCGAGTTCCAATGGCGTATCGATCGGTTGAAGGGCGCGGTTCAGTTGACTGGCGCACCCGGCGTGCGGGTGATCTTGACCTCGAGCATGCGCTCGACCGCCCGGCGCGCACGCTCGGCGACGTCTTCCGGAACCGTGACCTCGTGGGTCATGTTCTGGAGCGAAGCCAGGATCTTCGGCAAGGTGATGCGCTTCATGTGCGGGCACAGGTTGCAGGGGCGCACGAACTCGGTCTTCGGGTTGGCGACCGCGACGTTGTCGCTCATCGAGCACTCGGTGATCATCACCACGCGCTCCGGCGCCTTGTCAGCGACCCAACCACTCATCGCCGAGGTCGAGCCCACGAAGTCCGACGCGTTGCAGACTTCGGGCGGACACTCCGGATGCGCCAGAACCACCACCCCCGGGTAGCGCTCGCGCGCATCCTCGATGTCACGCGCGGTGAAGCGCTCGTGAACCTCGCAATGACCCTTCCAGAGAATCAACTCGACGTCGGTCTGGGTCGCAACCCAGTTGCCGAGGTACTCGTCGGGCAGAAAGATCACCCGGTCGACACCCAGCGACTCAACCACGTCGACCGCGTTGCCCGAAGTGCAGCACACGTCAGACTCGGCCTTCACCTCGGCCGAGGTGTTGACGTAGGTCACCACCGGCACGCCCGGGTAACGCTCCTTGAGCAGCCGAATGTCGGCACCAGTGATCGAGTCAGCCAGCGAACACCCGGCACGCATGTCCGGTATGAGCACCGTCTTCGACGGATTGAGGAGCTTCGCAGTCTCGGCCATGAAGTGCACCCCACAAAGAACGATCACCGAAGCGTCGGTCTCGGCCGCCAACCGCGCCAGGGCCAGCGAGTCGCCCGAAAGATCGGCCACCCCATGGAAGATCTCGGGCGTCTGGTAGTTGTGCGCCAGGATCACCGCGTCGCGCTCCTTCTTGAGCTTGTTGATCGCATCGATATAGGGCGCATGCACCGCCCACTCGATCTCCGGAATCACGTCCCGTACACGCTCCCAGGCATCCGCGGTGGCAAGTGCCACCTCCGGCGTATAGAGCAGGACGGAGTTCTCGGCTGCTTTGTTGGAATCGGAAGCTCTGGCGGTCATCGGGTGAGGTCTCCTGAACTCGCAGTCTGCGAAATATTATGCTCGATCTGAGCATAAAGATCGGTCAAGAACAGCCGATTCCTAGGAGAATCGGCCAGCTTTTATGCTCGATATGAGTATAAGGTCCTGAGAACACTCTTGTCAAGAACTTTCGTGGGCTCCTTCCTGGGCGACTCGAACTGGGAGTCTGTCGAACAGAGGTTGACAGTGGGCACGCAGAAGTACATACTTTTCGTATGAAACGTACGTCTCTTACGATTGACGAGCAGCTGCTGCAGGAGGCCCAGCGCTTGAGTGGCGAACGCAGCTACTCTAAAACCGTCGACCGGGCTCTGCACGATTTCGTCAAGCGCATCAAGGCCCGCAGGATCCTCGAGCTGCGTGGCAGAGACCTATGGCGAGGCAGCCTCGATGAGATGCGCGGTGATCAGCCGGGCCGGGCCACAGGACCGGTCGCGGCAGTTCGGCAAGACGAAGTCGCAGAAGGCGATCCGTGATCCTCGTCGATACCTCGGTCTGGATCGAGTTCTTCAACAGTTCGAGCGACCTCGACCTGGAAGCTGCCATCGACTTCGATGACATCGTGACCTGTCTGCCGGTTGTCCAGGAGATCCTGCAGGGCTTCGACAATGAGCGCGCCTATCGCCTGGCCCAGGAGGCACTGGCGAGCTTCCCGATCGTCGAGTCCCCACTCTCTCTGGAGGTCTTCCACGAGGCCGTTGACCTCTACCGCTCCGCCCGGCGCAGTGGCCACACGATCCGGTCGAGCGTCGACTGCCTGATCGCCGCCTGCGCAAGACGTAACGCGCTCACGATTCTTCACCGCGACCGTGACTTCGATGCCCTCGCACAGATCGCGCCGCTCGAAGTCGTCCGGATCTAGGACGGCCCCTGCCAGACAGCGAAAACGGCGCCCCGGGTTCTCACCGTGAGCGCCGTCTCGCCTTTCTCGGGGTGAGCCTCTAGTCGGAAGTCTCCAGCGCGTTGTCGAGCGCTGCTTTGAACTCGTTGAACGCCTTCGCGCCACGCAGGAATGTCACGCCAGTGACCTTGGTGGGATCATTCGGGTCGGTTCTGGCCACCACGAAGCTCGGCGTTCCGCTGGCGCCGACCTTCTGCGCCTGCACCATGTCATTGCGAACCGACTTGGCGTAGGTCTCGGCTTCCATGCACTGCTCGAACTCGGCAACGTCGAGACCGAGCGTTTCGGCGTGCGCATTGATGGGCTCGATCTTCTTCTGGTTGGCAAACAGCAGATCGTGCATCTCCCAGTACTTGCCCTGGTCGTTGGCACAGTGCGTCGCTTCAGCGGCCGTAAAGGCGTCTTTATGAATCGATTCCAGCGGTAGATCGAGAAGGGCGTAGCGGATCTTGCCGGTGTCGACGTACTCCTTCTGGATCTGCGGCAGGGTGTTCTGGGTGTAGCGGGCGCAGAACGGGCACTGATAGTCGGTGAACTCGACCAGGGTGACCTTCGCGTCCTCGTTGCCCTTTAAAACGTTGTTGCCAAGGTCGATCGTCATGCCTGCAACCGACGGGCCGGTTGGGCGCGCGGGTGCTGCCGCGGCGGGCCGGGCAGCGAGCTGCTTGGAGATCTCCTCGAGCTGCTTGCGAATCTCGGCCTGGCCGGCCTGTAGAGCATCGATCCGGCGTTCAAGGTCGATCTCGCTACGAATCGCGTCCTGCCCCGCCTTCAAGGCCTCGATCTCACGACGGAGTTCCTCCTGGTCCTTCTGGGCCGCGAGCGGGGCGACGAAAAGGGCACCGAGACTGACGGCGACCAGAATGCGTTTGGTGTGCTTCATCGTTTCTATCTCCTTTGAAAACTCTTGCCTCGCGCGATTCGATGCGGAGGCTCGACTCTGAACTTGACGGTGCGGTGTTTCTTTTCGGTACCGCTTGGGCAAACAACACGGCCCGCCGGACGAGGAGGGTTCCCTGAATCAGGGCTTCAATGAAGAGTCGACGTTTCCGCGGAAACGTCTTCGGCGGTTTGGCCAAAAAAACAGCAATCCCCGTGCCATGGAACGAAGCTTCACAGCGGCATAGGAATGTTGAGAAGAACCTATCTTACGCACCCGGTTCTCCGCCGGCAGTCACGGTTCATAACTCCACCCGTCCACCATCAAGCCGTTGTTTTTCGAGTAGCCCACCTGGCGCAAGGTAATGAGTCCTTGTGCATCGCGCACCAGGGTGGTTGGCGTGCCACTAACCTGATAGGCGATCTGGCTCTGGCGCAGTGGATCGACCGCGACGACGGAGAAGAAGGCCTCGTCCCAGCCGTCGAGGAAGCTCGAAACCTTCTCGGAGCTCTCATCGCTGATCGCCACCACCGGTAGGCCGCGACTCTCAGCAAACGCCAGGACCTCAGGCACCGCCGCCTTGCAGGGGCCACACCACGTCGCCCAGAAGAAGAGCACCGCGGGCTCCGAGGCGGCGGGCGCATCGCCACGAACCAGCTTCAGATTGTCAGGCAGCCGCGGCGCCGCCTCCCCCACCGTCGGCGGGCCAGTGAGCTCCGGCCACACGCGCGGGTACGGCTCGAGTTCGAGATGGGCCAGGAAACGCTCGTCGCGATCGAGCGAGGAACCCAGCCTGACCACCTCGATCGGCAGCGGAACGCCCTGCGCCGAGACCATCGTCCACTCTTTGAGCTGGCGCTGGGTCTCGAACAGGCGACCGGGCGGCCCGAGAAGAACGTCACCTGGCTCGAAGCCGGCGCGCTCGGCTGGAGAGTCGGGGTAGATGACGTCGAGTAGGGTCGCGCCTTCGGGAAGGTGGCGCGCTGCCCGCACATCGGGCGAAAGCGGCCTGAAACGCACGCCGAGCCAGGACGGCTGCAGTTCCTTCGCCAACAGCAAGTCCTCTTCGAGACCAGGGAAGGCATTGGTCACCCGCACAGGCGGCTCGTCCATCGCGTTGCCAAGGCCAATCTCGAGGCTTTCGCACTCCTTGAGCGCCGCCAGCGCCGCCTGCTTGGCTTCCAAATCAGGCGCTTCCATCAACGTCCTGCCGGCAATCGACACGAGGATGTTGCGCATCCGCTGGAGCACCGCCATGCGCACCTCGAGCCGGTACTCAGCCTCATCACCCTCGAGGGCGTTCTGCTCGAGGCGCTCCAGACGCTCGCGCAAGGAGCGCCGGTAGTAAACATAGTCACTGGTGTGATCGAGCACCTGCTCGAGCAGCCACGCACGACTGGTCGCGTCCAGATTGCTGAGCGCATTCTTCGACAGGCGCTTCTCGAGCTCGGGATGTTCTTCCGCAACCGCCCGCAGGATTCCTTCCTTGAGGTCAACCAGCGTTTCATTCCAACGCTTAGTGTAGGTCGCAATCTCCTCGCGCAAGGCCTCCAGATCCGCCACATAGCCCGCCATCTCAGCCAGGCTGCGCGGGCTGAAGGTGCCATAGGCATCGCCCAGCCGATCGAGGAGACGGATCTCGGGCTCCCAGCGCGCCCGGTCGCGCCACGCCTCCTCGAGGAGCAAGTCGGCGAAGGCGTCGAGCTCGAGATTCGCGGCAGTCGCAGCAGCCTCGAGCGTGCGCAGGAGGTAGAGGTCGCTGGTGGCCAGGGGGATATCAGGCGTCGCGTCGGTTTCGATCACCTGCCAATGCGCCTCTGCCGTCGTCTCGACGCGGTCGAGCGCTTCGATGAACCGAAAGGCATGGCCGATGCGATCTCGATCGCGACCTTCCGGGTAACAACCGTAGGCCCGTCGATCACGGGTGGTCGAAAAGAAGCCGCACACCGAGCCGTCGGGCTCTGAGCCATCGGGGTCGAAGATCAGTTCCGCGAAAGAGCCGGAGTAGCACTGCGACATGACCATCGTGGTGCTGGTGGTCTCGGGCAGGAGGCCAAGCATTGAGCGCAGCTCTTCGACCGAGAGCTTCTCTTTCCACATTGAGATGTGGTTGTTGGCGGGGTCTTCCTTGTTGAGGGTGCCGTGGTCGGTGACGAAGAGGAAGAGTTTCTGGCCCTGTCCCTCTGAACCCTGAAACCTGGTGAACTCGCCCTCGAGGGCCGAGATAGTGGCCTCTTCAAAGCTTGGACCGCGCCACGTCGTATCAATCAACTCGGTCTGTGGGCGCAGGCGCTTACCGGCTCGTGTGCCTTCGATCAACCGGTAGCGATCGGGTTTTGGATCGCGCCGGGCCAGGTCCTTACCGGGGTCCTTGCCGTCGGCAGAGAGAATCGAGATGGTGTGGTTCGGGAAACCCGCAGCCAGCAAGTGCCTCGTCAGGTCTTCGAGGTGGTTCAGATGAGAAAGATAGTTCGAAGTGGGATTGTGGCCGCCGTTGAGGAGGATGGCGTTCGTGATCTTCGCTTCGGCCGTCGCGTCGTTGGTTCCGGTCGGATAGGAAGCGGTCGAGCCTTCAAAATGAGCCGGTTCCTCTGCCATTGCCTTCGCCGCAGTCGAAGCGGCAAGGAGAGGAAGCAAAGCCAGGACGGCCGCCACCCGACGAGAGAAGCGTCCCACGGAGATCGCAAGAAATCCTCGAGGCATCAGGACTCCAACCGTTCGGCTGACAGAGAAAGCGCGTCGGAGCGAGTAAGCCCTCGATCCGACCGCTGCCACTACACCATAGGCGAAGCCTATGTCGGCCATAGCACCTCTTAGAAGGTCAAAGGAGGGCGCCGAAGCGCCCTCCTCCGCCATGAACCCATACGGGTCTTCATTTCAGGTTGCCGATACCGCTAGGGAGAAACGCAGCTGAAGAGGTCGTCGGCCTGTGCGGCGCCCTTGCTCCCCTTCTTCTTCGGCGGCCTTCGCGCCTCCTCGCACATGCTCGGATCTGCTGAGGTGTTGCCCAGCGCCAGGTAGGACTGCTCGAGCTCCCAGGAGTGGCAGTTGAGGGGTGTGGCAACACACTCGTTCTCGGCCCAGGGACAGGCTTCGGTGGAGCAGTCCGCGCCCGAGGCCGAACAGGTCATTGTCACACCGTCGTCCTGCAACTCACACTCATCGACATCGCAACTCGGCGCGTCTGCACCACACTCCTGGTCTGGGACGGCAGAGCACGTGCCGGTATAGCAGTAGCCCTCCATCTCGCCGGTGTAGACAAACGTTCCGCCGTTGTTGTAGCAGTCGACCTGCGCCGAGCACCACACCTGTTCGTCTCGAAGGTCGTCGGTATCGTCGCAGGCCAGGTTGCACATTTCGAACAAGGCCTCGACGCTCGAACCGTCGCAGACCAGATCGTTCTGTGCATCCGGAAGGCCATCTCCGTCGATGTCATCGAGAGTGTCGTCGCCGTCACCGTAGCCGCTGACCACACAGTTGGCTGCCATCGTAATCAGGTCACGCGCCAGCTTGTTCCGCTTGTCCTTGCCGCTGTCAATGCAGATGCCCTCGATCGCACAGGTATCGACGGGGGGCGTGGCTGACGGCGGATTGATGCTGACTCCACAGACCTGGAACTGCGTCGCAAGTCCAAGGCCCGGATCGAGCGCCGCACCGATCACGAGCGCCAGGTTGTCTGGATGAGTGCCCCAGTAGCCAGGCGTTCGACAGACCTCGACCAGGCACATGTCGCCGTCGGGCTCTTCGACGTTTGAACAACCCGTCACCGAGTCACATGTGTCGGTAGTGCACTCGTTGCCGTCACTGCAGTCGACCGGCGGACCCTCGCAGACACCGTTGACACAGAAGTCGCCGCCGCCCGCGCGATCACCGGTACAGGCGTCGTCGTCATCGCATGAGATTGGTGGGTCGTCGGGAACGTTCGCATTGACGCATTCGCCCGTGTCCTTCTCGCACGAGTCGTTCGTACATAGGTTGTCGTCGTCACAGTCCTTCGACGAGTCGTTGACGCAAGCTCCGTCGGCATCGCACACATCGAGGGTACAGAGATCGTCATCCTCGTTGCACGGAGTATCGACCGGTTCGTTGTTCGGCTGGCATTCGCCGGTGGCGTCGCACGTGTCGGGGTTCGTACACTCATTGTTGGTGCCTGAACCACACGCCGTGCCGGCTGGCTTCGGACCGCCACCGCCGCAGGCACCGGCAGTGCAAACCTGACCGTCGTTGCACTCATCGCCAGAGTCCCCACACGACGTATCGTCGGGAGCATCGTTCGGCTGGCATACGCCTGAGGCGTCGCAGGTGTCGGGGTTCGTGCACTCGTCGTTGGTGTCCGAGCCACACGCAGTGCCGGCCGGCTTCGGACCGCCACCGCCGCAAGCACCGGCAGTGCAAACCTGACCGTCGTTGCACTCATCGCCAGAGTCCCCACACGACGTATCGTCGGGAGCATCGTTCGGCTGGCATACCCCTGAGGCGTCGCAGGTGTCGGGGTTCGTGCACTCGTCGTTGGTGTCCGAGCCACACGCAGTGCCGGCCGGCTTCGGACCGCCACCGCCGCAAGCACCGGCAGTGCAAACCTGACCGTCGTTGCACTCATCGCCAGAGTCCCCACACGACGTATCGTCGGGAGCATCGTTCGGCTGGCATACCCCTGAGGCGTCGCACGTATCGGGGTTCGTGCACTCGTCGTTGGTGTCCGAGCCACACGTCGTGCCGGCTGGCTTCGGACCGCCACCGCCGCAAGCACCGGCAGTGCAGAACTGACCATCGTTGCACTCATCGCCAGAGTCCCCACACGACGTATCGTCGGGAGCGTTGTTCGGCTGGCATACCCCTGAGGCGTCGCACGTGTCGGGATTCGTGCATTCGTCGTTGGTGTCCGAGCCACACGTCGTGCCGGCTGGCTTCGGACCGCCACCGCCGCAAGCACCGGCAGTGCAGAACTGACCATCGTTGCACTCATCGCCAGAGTCCCCACACGACGTATCGTCGGGAGCATCGTTCGGCTGGCATACGCCTGAGGCGTCGCAGGTGTCGGGGTTCGTGCACTCATTGTTGGTGTCCGAGCCACACGCCGTGCCGGCTGGCTTCGGACCGCCACCGCCGCAGGCACCGGCAGTGCAAACCTGACCGTCGTTGCATTCATCGCCAGAGTCCCCACACGACGTATCGTCGGGAGCGTTGTTCGGCTGGCATGCGCCTGCTCCGTCACAGGTGTCAGGATTCGTGCACTCGTCGTTGGTGTCCGAGCCACACATCGTGCCCGACGTCGCGAATCCGCCGTCGACACACGCACCGTTGAGACAGACGTCGGCAGGTACACAGACGTCGCTTCCGTCATCGCCGCAAATCATGGAGTCTGTGTCGCTGAAGTCAGGATCACCACATTCTCCTGCCCCATCGCAGTAGAGGTTTACGGCGCAAACACCGGTCCCGTCCGTACCACAGCCGCTAGTCGTTGGCTCGTGGTTGGGAACGCACATTCCTTCCCCGTCACAAGTGTCCGGATTGGTGCAGGCGTCGTCTGTATCGTCACCACACGCTACCCCCTCGCCCTTGTTGCTGATGTCGCAAACCGCAACCGACACGGTGTTGATTACGCAAGCACCAACCTCGCACTGGTTGGCCGTTGCAGCACAGGCTGCGTTGAAATCAGGATCGTCGCAGTCCTCAGCCGTGACGAGGCAATCTGAGCGGACCGACGGGTTCGATTCCGAGGGAAGCGTGCACACGTCTTGGAATTCCGGTGTACCCGTAAAGTCAAGAAAGTCGACCCAGCAGAGCACTGTCGTGTCGGTGCCGACCGTCTCAGGGTCGCCGTCGTCGAACGGGCCTTCTGAAGAGTACGAGACCTCGCATATCGTCGCGGGGTCGTCAACAGGCACACCGCCTACGCAGCTAAGTGGCGCAGTGTTCTCGCACGTCAGGACTTCATACGAGAGTTCGTCAACCGGACCGTTCCCACCGGCGGAATTGATCAGAGTCACTTCGATCGCGTAGTTCGAGTTCCCATCGCCATCAGTGTCGTAGTAGATCTGAGCATCGAGAGTATTCGCCCCACTGACAGTCGTATCGTCGAAGTTGAAACTAACGTGCTCCTCGTAGGGATCATTGTCTCCAAGGTCGCGACATAGGTAGGTGAGATCTTTCTGCCCCGCCTCGTCATCCGCACCCTGGAAATCGGCCGTACAGGTCGTAGGCGCGGGTTCTTCGGCCGCTACCAGTGAAGCGGCTCCGAAAACCCCGACAAGGCCCATGGCCAGAGTCATCAGACCCAGGTTCTTTGCGCCGAAGCGCCTTCTACAGTTCGCGATACTTCCCATCGTCGCCTCCTTCATTTGGACAGGGACACAACAGGCGGGCTGCTGAACGCAGGTGCCCGCCCCGATTCGCTGCCAGTCACCAATGGTTGGAGACCGCAACACAGACGTTCGCGCACACCGAGACCTGACTTCGGGCACCAACCGGCACTCTCGAAATCTGTTCTTGCTCTGGAGTGGTGCTCGTCTCGCACGTTGCAGCCTCAATTTCCCGACCAGGGTCGGGGCAATTCTCGGGACTGACTCTCCAGACAAAAAAAAACGCGAGGCGGCGGTTCGAGCACTGCTGTTTGGCAGCGCGGGGCGCGGGGAGGACTGACTTCGATGAGACCCGAACTCGGCCCACGGCCATCGCTGAGAAGAGCACTCTAGTCACAGTCAGCAACATATGCAAGAAGGCCAAGAAGCGAACCATTCAAGGGATCCACCGCAACCTGGCAACTGAGACAGTCCGGGTACTGTCGGAGCCCGAGACCAGTACCTACGCCCAACCCGGAGGGCTCTTTTCACCTTCCTGGGCTCCTTTCCCGGACTGGCGCTTTCTTGCTGGCGTCCCGCTCGATGAGCCCGCTGCATTGTCATATCTATCGACGTTGAGCTATGTTACAGCGGACTCCTACTCCACACCTCAAGGCGATTCCATTCGGGAGGATTCCATGCACATGCTCCACTCCACCAACGCGTCGCTAACAGGAAGCGGCCTTCGACGGCCGCTCCTCGCAATCGTTGCGACCTTCGCAGCAATCTGGTTCACGCTCCCGGCACTTGCACAGACCGAAGCGACCAAGAGTGAATCTGCTCGCGCGCGCGGCTGGGTCTCCCATGCCGTCGACGCACAACCCATCGCTCGCGAGCGCAGCCACACGGGAGACGTGCCCCTCTGGGACCAGGGTGATTTTTCGACCACTGACAGCAACAACATCTCGAGCTATGTCGTCGCAATGGACATCAGTTTCAGTTCCACAATTCGTTTCGACGGCTTCACGATCTGGCTGTCTGATGACGAGGTGAACGACAACGGAGTCCTCGATAGCTTCGCGGGAACGATCTCGTGGGCATTCATGGCCGATGCCGCCGGCGAACCTGGCGATGTTGTCGTAACGGGCCACTCCGCGATGCCGGACTTGACGGACATGGGCTTTCAGGACGCCTTCGATGCCGACCTGTTCCAGCTCGATCTCGACGTTCCGGCGCTACTGCTCGATGCGGGGGACTATTGGTTTGCCATTCACGAGGGGCAGTGGGGAGACGCCGACGACGACTCCCCTGTCTGGTGGCAGCACCCGGCGACCACGGTGGGAGTTCCAGGTCGGCGCAATTTCGACGAGCAGAACCTCAATGACAATTGGGAAACTGCCGGCGACTCAGCTTTCGTTCTCTACGGCGACGGCCTCGATCAGAGCCAGAGCGCAATGAGCACCAGCGTGACAGGAACACTGGCGCAGTCTTTCAAGCCCAGCGTGCTCTCACTCTCCGGGGTCAGCCTTCTGACCGTCGGCTCGGGCACGGAGGCCGTCAGTGCCTCGGTCTGGGACGAGCTCCCCAATGACGGTGGAGTCCTGCTCGCTGAGGGCGGAGTTGCAAACGCCAGTCTGGGAGATTGGGTGGAGATCTCCTGGCAACCCATCGATGTCGACCCTTCCGAGGATTACTTCATCGTTCTGCCCGCGCATGGGTTCTCCGTTGCAGCGCAGGACGCGAACCCCTATGCCGATGGCCAGGCCTACGAAGGTGCCGTTTACACACCGAATGCCGCCCGCGATTTGGCTTTTCGTACCTGGGCAACCTATCCGATTCCGTTCTTCGCCGACGGTTTCGAAAGCGGTGAAACAGACCGTTGGACGAAGACGGTTCCCTGACCAAAGCGCTCTCGCCTGCCGCCGCCTCGGGCGACGTGTGATTCTTGCGGCGCAAACACAAATCGATCGGCAAACAGTTCAGAGAGCAATAAAGCGCTACTCGTCGCACGGAGGGAGGATTCTAAGGCCCTGTCTCGAAAAGAGTTAGGCGAAACAATGCACAGATCTTCATATCGCCGCAGCTCTCTATTCGGGGTTTCCTTGGCGCCCATAGACAACAGTGACATGATCACGCCGGTTTTGGCTCCATTGTCCTGTTAGCGACTGTTCCACCCGCCTAGCTAGAGTCTGCAGAATTCCCCCTTCAACAATAGGAGGTTCTGATGACTCTCGTCCTCGAACTGCGGCGGCGATGGCCGCTAGCCTGCGCATTGATTCCCGTTCTCGGAATCTGCGTCCTCTCCGCCCCGGCCACCGCGCAGGTCGGGCCCGGATCTGAGCTCTTCCAGATCGGCACGCCTGGTGCGGCCACGGTCGTCGGCAACGCCGACCTGCCCGGCCTCGATTGGGCCGACCTGTTCGACAAGCACGGCCGCACAACCGAATTGGCGGCCGCCGGGTCACTGGTCTTGTTCGACCAGGACTACGTCTCCAAAGGCGAGGGCTTCGAAGGCAGCGCTGCCGCCGGCCACGGCTTGTTCAACAACGGCATCGCCGAGAGTGATCACGACCTCAGCAACGCCTACTTCTACGAGACAACGAACGCGAGTGGCGAGGCGCACCTCTTCATCGCATTCGAACGCCTGGCAACGGGCGACAGCAAGGTGTGGTTCGAGCTCAACCAGGATCGCCAGAGCATGGGGCGCGGTGGCTACACCAAGAACGTTCCATGGACGGTCGACGGTGAACGCACTGTCGGCGACCTCGGTGTAGCTCTCGAGTTCTCCGCCAGCCACATTGCCGGAGTCCTGGTCCAGGCCTGGGACGGCTCGAGCTGGCGCACTCTCACCGAGCTCGGCGGCGAAGGTTGCGGCGACGGAGACAACTTCTGCATCGCTACCAATGTGGCCGCCATTGAGGGCGGGCCCTGGCACGTCAAAGGCAACGGCAACGCCGGTGGCGGGAAAGGTAAGGGAAAAGGCAACGCCAACAAAGGCGATCTCGAAGCCCAGACCTTCATTGAAATGGGAGTGAACCTCGGCGCCCTTCTGGGAGCCAACCCTGAATACGCGACGGCACAGGCCTGGACGCCTCAGGACATGATGCTTTGCCACCTGTGGGGAGCACGCTGATGAAGAACCTCACCAGTCGCTATGTAACTCCACTCATCGTTTTCACGGTTCTCGTCCTTCTCGGCTCGGGGTCACCCGTCGCCGCACAGACCTGTATCCAGGATCTTTCGGACTTCGGCCTGCAATGTACGGCCAAGGACGTCAAGGTCACCAACATCGAAACCGCCAGTGGCGAAGAGCTGGCCTGCCCAGTGGGTGAGGAGATCGAGGTCGACCTGGTCGCCACTCTGCTCGCCGGCGCGCAGGAGCGCTACGACATCGGAATCTTCGTTTCCGAGAATGAGTTCGCCAATGCCCAGGAAGGCATGTGCGGCGTCTACACCCTCGAACCCACAACGACAGATCCCGCCCTCGCCGGTCCGATGGGGCCCTTCCTCGAGCTCGAGACCTACCCCGACATGTGCGGGGATATCGGCGCCGAACAGACGGTCATGTACCACTTCACCGCAACGGTCTCATGCGTCGACCTCGACGACGACGGCCTGGTGGATATCGAGACCTGCCTGTCATGGGAGAACAACAAGAAGAACGACGACGGGTGCGAAGCACCCGACCCGAATGATCTCGAGAACTTCCAAGCACTACCCGGCACGCCGTCGAAGTGCCGCTGCGAAACCGCCAACGTCGGCAACCTGGTGGTGGCACCGAAGCTCTCGGTAAAGAAGGAAATCGAGGGCAGCCCCGCATCCGTTCCCGACAACTTCACCGTGGTCGCCGACGGGCCGGATGAGACGGATCCCGATCCCGACACATCGACCCTCGACGTTCCTTCCGACGGAACACCTGTTGCAGTCCCCGACACCACCATCGGCACCTGGACGTTGACTGAAGACGTGCCGATGGGCTGGGAGTTCAAGAGCGTCAGCTGCACCGACGGTACGACCGGCGCGGCCGGTTCGGTCAGTGTCGACCTCGACTACGGCGACGAGGTGGTCTGCACCTTCACCAACCGGCAGCTGCCGGGCAACATCATCATCGAGAAGCAGGCCGACTTCGATCCCACGAAGTCCTTCAATTTCACGGGCCCAGCCGATTCCTCGTTCTCTCTCCAGGACGGTGAAGACACGGGAATGCAATACGAGGGTCTCGCTGCGGCTACCTATCAGTTCTTCGAACTGGTTCCTGACGACTGGAGCCTGACAAGCATCGTCTGCACCGATGGATCGTCTACGTCAGAAGTAACGGACACCGACGGCAACCCTGGCATCAGCATCGACCTCATGCCGGCAGAGACGGTTCGCTGCGTGTTCACCAACGAGCCCAACGACGGCACCATCAAGATCGTCAAGCACACTGGTATTGAGACCACGCAAGACTTCGTCTTCAGCGGTGTCCCGACCCCGGACGGTACCGTCACGATCAACGGCACCGATGCCAGCGGCATGAACATGACGGCGGAGATCCCGGCTTCACCGGGTTCGTACACCATTGGTGAGAACGTCACTCCTGGTTGGTCGCTCACCGGCATCGAATGTACGCCGTCGACCCTCAATGAAGAAAAGGACCTCGCGAACCGGCAGACGACGTTTACGTTGCCGCCGGGGGTGGACGCGGTGTGCACCTTTACCAACGAGGAAGACAAGAAGGGCACCTTCAAGGTGGTCAAGAAGATCGTCGGCTATGACCCCGGCACAGATGCCGGCGTCTTGTTCGATTTTGACGTGCCATGGTCAGACGACCCGATTCAACTCGGGCACAACAGCATGGCATCGATGGAGCTCGATCCCGGAATGGTCACCGCCGCGGAAGACGTGGTGAACATGCCGGAGGGCTTCACCTTCGTCGGTGTCCGGTGTGTGAGCGACGCTGACCCGGAAAACCCGGAGGTGGCCACGAGCAGCGACGACGCGGAAGTCACGGTCGAGTTGATGGCCGAGGAGACCATCACCTGTACGTGGACCAACAAACGCGTCCCAGGCACCGGCAGTATCACGGTCACCAAACAGGCCGAGGACGACTGCCATGCGATGTTCGACTTCGACGTCAGCTGGCTCGAGTCCGACAGTCCGTTCGACCTGTGGCTCATCGATGCGGATTGCCCGCCGAATGAACATCCAGCGGACATGCTGATCCACGAGAGTGGCGAGCTGGAAGCGCCGATGACCTACACCATCGAGGAAACCTTCGTCCAGGACGGTTGGTTCCTTGCCGACATCCAGTGCACAGTCACCGGAGACGGCGGCTCGACCTGGACTCCGGACGTTACGAACCACACGGTGAGCATCGACCTCGAACCGGGTGACAACGTGCACTGCGTGTTCTACAACGAGCCCGAGGTCCCAGGCACTGGCAAGCTCACTCTCCGCAAGGCAACCTGGCCGAAGGACTGCCACGCCATGTTCGACTTCGACGTCAGCTGGCTGGACAATACGCCCTACGACCTCTGGTTGATGGAGTGGACGTGCTACGGCAACGAAGCGCCAATGTTCGAGCTGCCTGCCGGCATTGAGCACACGGTGATCGAAACCTTCATCCAGGAGGGTTGGGCCCTCGATGACATCATCTGCACGAGCGATATGCCGCCGCCACAAGTCGATATCGACGTCGCGAGCCGCACGCTCAAGGTGACCCTCAGACCCGATGAGAACGTGGTTTGCACCTTCAAGAACAAGGAGGTGACCGATGGAACCGGCACCATCATCGTCAAGAAGGATGCACTGAAGAACTACGACGACACCCTCATGTGGGACTTCGAGCTCAGTGGTGGCGATCTTCCGGCACCGGTTCAGACCTGGCTCGGAGACGAAGAAAGCACCACCTGGCCTGGCCTCACACCGGGCAACTACTGGCTCAAGGAGCTGTGGGGGCCAAGCGGTTGGCACGTGCAGGAGATCGTCTGTAAAGACGAGACCGGCCAGTGGGTAGCGCATACCTATAACGGCCACATGGTCGACATCGACCTCCAGCCGGGGCAGACCATCACCTGTACCTTCGTCAACGCGAAGGACAGCCACATGTACTTCTCGAAGCAGGCGACGCCTGACACGCAGGTGCCGTTCCGCTTCGTCTGGGGCAAGGTGGTCTACACCGACAGCGGCTGGTCCTATCAGTCGTACTCGTCCTTCGACATGCGTGATGGTGAGATAAAGCATCCCACCCAGAGCATGCCGAGCGGTAAGTACTGGCTGTTCGAGTACGCCAGTAGTGGTTGGCAGGTCGACAAAGTGGTCTGTGGCGGGCAGGTGATGCCGGTCTACAGCGCCACCGCCAGAGACAGCTACGGCAATCTCCACCCCGGCAAGTTGATCAAGTTCGACCACACCGCTGGCGAAAGCATCACTTGTACCTTCTACAACGAGCCCTGCGAGTAGAGGGCCCCTGGAACAGAGCCCACGCGCCAGGTTGAGGCTTCGACGCCTTAGACCTGGGAAGTGAATCCGGCCGGCTGGATCCGCTACTAGCGGAAACAGCCGGCCTCTTTCTTTGCGATCTCTCCGACCGTCAGACGGTGCGTGTACCTGGAAGACCGACCCCGGGCGCCGGGCGCTCGCGGACGACTTCGCGCCTGAAGCGAAACAACTCCGCCGGCCGGCCGACTCCGCTCGGAGCCATCTGGCCTGTCCCTTCGACCAATCCACCGCGCTCGACCAGCCGGCGGAAGTTCTGCTTGTGGAGGCGCACACCCGAAAGGGCCTCCACCAGCCTCTGTAACTGCAGCAGGGTGAAGGTCTGGGGCATGAGCTCAAAGACCAGTGGGCGGTACTTGAGCTTGCCGCGCAGCCGGCTGATGGCGGTCGCCAACATGCGGCGGTGGTCGAGCGCCATGGCGGTTCCGAAGCGCGGCGTTTCTTTTGTGGTTTCGACCCGACCGGAGCGTTCGGCTTCGGCGACCAGCCCGGCCTCCCAAAGGAGCTCGTAGCGCTCGAGGCAGCGCTCCTCGTCCCACTGGCCGCTACCGTGACCGAAAGCGATCTCGACGCGCTCGCGGCGGTCACCGCTCTTGTCCTTGCCCGCCCATGCTTCGAGCGCCGGCACGATTCTCGAGTTGAGCAGTCGAGGCCGGCCACCGCGCCAGTCTTCCCACGGCAAGAAGCGATAGCAGTCACGCCAGCGGGCCGAGACACCTTCGGCCAGGGCGTGCTCATGTACCAGGGCGAGGTAGGCCAGCGAGACTTGGCGATCGGCTTCGCCGAGCTCGGGATCGCGATCGAGATCACCAAAGGTGTATAGCTGTTCGACGTAGCCGATCTCGAGGCCCGTCTGTTCGCGCACCCAACCGCGCAAGCCCTTCTCGAGCGTCCGGTCGGCCAACGGATCGAGCGGACCGTAGGGCAAGGCCGGGTCCTCGCTTTCGTCGCCAAACGCCTTGACCTCGACGGTCAGGATTCTCGGCACCTCGTCGGTCACCGCAACGATCACCGCGTTCAAACCAACGCTGACACTGCGCCCCACATAGGCCTTTCCACCCGGAGACGGAGCGGTCACTGGGCGGCGCGCTTCTCTTGTCGATCCGCCAACCAGTGCTCGGTGAGATCTTCGATCGGCCGTTCTAGACGCTCCGGACTGACATGGCCGAAAGGTTCGAGGCCACGCTCGAAGACGTCGCCGAAGTGGCGCGCACACAGACCCGCAACATTTTCGACTGTCGGGCAGCGCAGTTCGTAGGGCGCCAGGCACTTTTCGACCGAGGTGATGCTCGAGCTGGTCAGGCCGCACGGCGAGATCAGATCGAAGTAGGTGAGGTCGGTATTCAGGTTGAGCGCGAAGCCATGGGTGGTTACCCAGCGCTTCAGGTGCACGCCGATCGAGGCGATCTTCTTCTGCCCCACCCACACGCCAATGGGGCGCTGATCGTCGGAGTGCTCGGCGTGCAACTGCAGGTCAGCGAGGGTGCGAATGAGCACCGTCTCGAGGTCCCGCACGTAGCGGCGCACGTCGCGACGATCCGGCCGCAGGTCGATCACCGGATAGCCAACCAACTGACCCGGGCCATGAAACGTCGCCTGCCCCCCTCGGTCGCTCTCGATGAGCTCAACGCCTCGGGCTTCGAGCAACTGCCTGGGAACAAGGACTCCTTCGAGGGAAGCGTTACGCCCCAGGGTGACCACCGGGGAGTGCTCGAGCAGAAGGAGAGCTCCGGGGTGGGTCCCGGCTAGGACCATTGCGCGCAGCTCTTCCTGAATACGCACAGCAACCTGGTAGCCCACCCGCCCGAGATAGACGACTCGGATGGGCGGCCTGGAGGAACGAGAGCCCGACAGCATCCCCCGATTCTAGTCGGTCGCGGGCCTCTGCCCCCGGAACCTCCCGGAGGCGCTCACCCCATCGGGTCGAGCTCGGTCCACGGGTCGGTCACAAGAACCCGCTTCATCTCTACCATGAAGCGCTCGGCGTCGGCGCCGTCGATCAACCGATGGTCGTAGCTCAAGCACAGGTAGGCCATTGGACGGATCGAGATCGAGTCGTTACCGTGCTCGTCGGTGACGACGACCGGGCGCTTCTCGATCGCACCCAGGCAGAGAATCGCGACCTGTGGCTGGTTGATGAGCGGCGTGCCGAAGAGGCTCCCGAAGACACCCGGGTTGGTGACCGTGAAGGTACCGCCCTGGATCTCTTCGGGTTTGAGCTGGCGGGCGCGGGCGCGTTCGGCCAGGTCGTTGGCGCGCTCCGCCAGGCCAATGATGTTGAGCTGGTCGGCGTTGTGGATCACGGGAACGATCAGGCCCCAGTCGAGCGCCACCGCCATCCCGAGATGGATGTCGCGCTTGTAGATGATGTCGGTGCCTTCGATCGCGGCGTTGAATTTTGGAAACGCCTTCAAACCTTCGCAGGCGGCGCGAAAGAAGAACGGCATGTAGGTGAGTTTGGTGCCGGTCTTCTCCAGGAAACCCTTGCGCGCCCGCTGGCGTGCCGCAACGACACTCGACAGGTCGACGTCGAAGACCGTCGCGACGTGCGCCGAGGTCTGCTGGGAATACAACATGTGCGCCGCGGTCAAACGACGAATCCGCGACATCGGCTCGCGGGTTATGACCTCGTTGGGGCCATGCGCCTTGACCGAGTACTCAAAGCCCGGCGGCAACCACGTCCCGGCAGCAGCCACTCCCGAAGCCGCTGCGGCCGGTACCGACGGAGCAGCACCTGAACGTCGCAGCTCGAGGTAGGCCTCGATATCTTTACGGGTCACTCTGCCGTGGACACCGGTGCCAACGACCTCTGCCAGGTCGACGTTCTCCTTGGCGGCGATCTTGCGCACGACCGGACTCGACGACACCCGCACGCGTTCTTCGAGCGTCGCGGTACCGCCGCTTGCCGAGGGTACTCCCGCGGTACCTGCTGGGTGGGGTGCTACTTCCGAGTTTGAGCGCGCCGCTGGCTTGGCAGGGGCTTTCAGAACGGCTTCACCCTCGGCACCAATCGCGCCGATCACCGTATCGACCTCGACGGTTTCCCCCTCCCCGAACTTGATCTCGAGCAAGACCCCCGACGCCGGCGCCGGCACTTCGGCGTCGACCTTGTCGGTCGAGATCTCGAGTAGAGGCTGATCACGCTCGACCGTCTCGCCTACAGCGACCAGCCATCTGGTGATCGTTCCTTCGGCAATCGACTCCCCCATCTGGGGCATTACGACTTCAGTAGCCATCGTCTACTCCGATCAAACGTGGACGGCTCGGCCGCTCGCGGCAAGCGCCGCCTCCGCCATCGCCTCCGACAGAGTGGGATGCGCGTGCATGGTGCGGAAGATCTCTTCCGCCGTGGCTTCGATGCGTAGGGCTACGCAGGCTTCAGCGATGAGGTCGGTCGCGTGGGCGCCGACAATGTGAACCCCCAGCACCTGGTCGTACTCGGTCTCGCGCACGATCTTGACGAAGCCCTCGGTCTTGCCCAGGATCGCCGCCTTCGCCAGGGCGGTGAACGGGAACTTGCCGGCCTCGACGGTGAAACCGCGCGCCTTGGCTTCTACTTCGGTCAAACCAACGCTCGCTACTTCAGGGTCACAGTAGGTGCACGACGGGACACGGTCGTAGTCGAGAGGCTCGACCCCTTCGGCGCCTGCCATGTGTTCGGCCGCCAGCACACCTTCTGCCGAAGCCTTGTGCGCCAACCAGGGCGCGCGCACCACGTCACCAATCGCGTAGATCGACGGCACAGATGTGCGCATCCAGGCGTCGACGGCGATCACGCCGTCGCGAAGCTCGACCCCGGCGGCCTCGAGACCGATGTCCTGGATCACCGGCGCGCGGCCAATCGCAACCAACACTTTCTCGGCTTCGATCGCTTCGCCGTCGCCTTCGAGGGTGACGGTCGCACCCTTCTTCGAAGGCTCGACTCTCTCTACTCCAACTCCGAGCACCAGCTTGATGCCGCGTTTCTTGAACGCCCGGGCGAGCTCCTTCGAGACGTCGGCATCTTCGACCGGCAGCAACCGGTCGAGCTTCTCGACCAGGGTCACTTCGCTTCCAAGCGACTTGAAGATCGAAGCGAACTCGACCCCGACCGCCCCCGCTCCGAGCACCACCAGCGACTTCGGCACCTTCTCCAGAGCGAGAATACCGTCGGAGTCAAAGACCTTCTTTTGATCAACCGGCATCGACGCGAAGGCCCGCGGCGTCGAGCCGGTGGCAATCAGAACGAAGCGGCCCTCGAGAACCGTGCTGCCGTCTGGGGCGGTGACTTCGACCTCGCCGGCCGCCTTCAAGCGACCAAAGCCCTGATACGTCTTGATCTTGTTCTTCTTGAACAGGTAGGCAATTCCTTTTGCGTTCTTGTCGATGACGCCCTGCCGGAAAGTGCGCGCTCCAGCACCATCAAACGACGCAGCACCGGCCTTTACACCGAAGGTCTTGGCGTGGCGGATCTCGTCGATCAGGCTGGCCGTATGAAGCCACGCCTTGGTGGGAATGCAACCGCGATGAAGACAAGTTCCGCCAAAGGCAGGGTCCTTCTCGACGACGGCTACATTAAGCCCTAGTTGCGCGGCACGAATGGCCGCAACATAGCCACCCGGGCCAGTTCCAATGACAATCAGATCGAAGGTTGACATGATTCTTCCAAGTTGAACGGCCTACGAATCGCAGCGAGTCTAGCCGAAGCAAACCCCCGAGATGACCGATTCTGGCCCCATGACTCCCCCACATCCAGCAGAGCCCAACCGACTCGGCCTGGTCCTCACCGGCGGCGGTGCCCGCGCCGCATACCAGGTAGGCGTCCTGCGTGCCATGGCGCAGCGTTTCCCCGATCTCGACTTCGACGTTCTAACGGGCGTCTCAGCGGGGGCGATCAACGTCGCCCACCTGGGGGGCCACCCGGCAGCCTTTGATACCGCGATCGAAGAGCTGGCGGAGCTCTGGCTTTCTCTGCGGCCCGATGAGGTCTTCGATGTCGACGCGCCGTCGCTGCTCTGGAAGATTTTGCAGTTCAACCTGCGCATGCTGCTGGGCGGGTTTCGCGGCGCCCCCGAAGTGCGCGGTAGCCTCGACACCAGGCCGCTACGCAAGTTCCTAGAAGGCGCCCTCGCTCCTGACCAGAACGGCAGGCTGGCGGGAATCGAGCGCAAGCTCGACTCCGGTCGACTCGACGCGATCGCGCTCACGACCATCGAGTACAACACTTCACAGACGGTCACCTGGGTCGAGGGCCGCGGGGTCGATCACTGGGAGCGCACCCACCGCCTCAGCCGCGAATGTCACCTCTCGCTCGAACACGTCATGGCGTCGGCCGCCCTCCCGCTGATCTTCCCCGCCATCGAGCTAGAAGGCAGCTACCACGGTGACGGCGGCATCCGCCTCTCCGCCCCCCTCTCGCCAGCGATCCACCTCGGAGCAACCAGAATCCTCGCCGTCTCGACCCGCTACCGCCGCCCACCCGGCCCGCGCACCGAGGTCGACGTGATCGGCTACCCACCCCCGGCACAGATCGCCGGCGTGCTCTTGAACGCGATTTTCCTGGACAACCTGGACCAGGACGTCTCCCGCGCCGAGCGCCTGAACCTGCTATTGGCGAACGAAGCGCGCGGAAAACTAAGGCCACTAGATCTAGTCGTAGTACGCCCGTCAGAAGACCTGGGCCGCCTGGCCGGCGAATTCGAAGCCCAGCTCCCGAGCCTGTTCCACTTTGTGGTCCGCGGCTTCGGCTCGAGCAAGACCAAGAGCCCGGACGTTCTGAGCATGCTGATGTTCCAACGCAACTACGTACAACGCCTGATCGAGATTGGCGAGCACGACGCCGAAGCAAGAATGACCGACCTGGTACGCCTGGTAGAAAGCGGGTGAGACCTCCGTCCTTGCCGCTTTCTGATTGGTTGGTGCTCGTGGCTGTCGAGATGGGAGGACGGGGCCGCGCGTGGCGCCGGTGGGCGACGACCCAGGGCACGGCGGCGCTTCTTCGGACTGCCATGGGTAGCCTCGCCTGCGCTCGCCGGCCGCAGGTCGGTCGCCGCCAGCGAAGGTGTTGCTAGTTCGGCCGGCGAGAGCACCCTGGATCGTCGCCCACGCGGCCCCCCGCGCTCTCGCGGTACTACGGCGGCAGAAAAGCGGCACCTAGACGGACGGGAGTCTCTGTTAGGACGGGGGATCGCGCAGGCCGCTCCGACCGGGCGGCCTAACACGACAACTGACAGAGAATCGAGAGGCGCGCGACCCCAAGGGGCGCTTTCCAGGTTTCGTTGTAGACCAGACGGAAACTAGGAACAGCTCGGTGATGCCACTCCGGCGACACCTCCCCAAAGCACCGACGAGCACCTGGAGAAGCTTCTGCGCCAGCCGCCGGAGGCGCGGGCATGAAGGCGCGATGTGCGAAGCACGAGCGTGCACCCCCCCTCACCCCCACTTGAACGCGAGGTGTACTCCGAAAGGGCGGAGGGTGGAGCGAGGGACTGCCCGTGTAGCAATCAGGCGGGAAGGGCGCAGGATCCAGCTTAGGTGTGCACGGGGTGCGTGGCGGATCAGGGCGGGCAAGTGTTTGAGCGGAGCATCGACACAGAAACCAGGCCGCAGGTGACGCAACGGGCCCAACAAAACCACCACCACACGCACAGCGAAGCGCAGCGAGTTTTGCCCGCCCCCGCCACGTGCCTCGGGCACACCTTAGCTGGATGCGCCGGCCGTCGCGGAGCGGGCAGGCCCTCGCTCCACCCTCCGCCCGGCGACCCGGCACAACCCGCGAACAACACTCTCGACGCTAGCCGGAGAAGGCGCGCGCATGAAGGCGCGATGTGCGAAGCACGAGCGTGCACCCCCCCTCACCCCCACTTGAACGCGAGGTGTACTCCGAAAGGGCGGAGGGTGGAGCGAGGGACTGCCCGCGTAGCAATCAGGCGGGAAAGGCGCAGGATCCAGCTTAGGTGTGCACGGGGTGCGTGGCGGATCAGGGCGGGCAAGTGTTTGAGCGGAGCATCGACACAGAAACCAGGCCGCAGGTGACGCAACGGGCCCAACAAGTACCACCACACGCCCAGCGAAGCGCAGCGAGTTTTGCCCGCCCCCGCCACGTGCCTCGGGCACACCTTAGCTGGATGCGCCGGCCGTCGCGGAGCGGGCAGGCCCTCGCTCCACCCTCCGCCCGGCGACCCGGCACATCCTCACAATCCCGAACCGATCATCCCAACCACGACCAACCACAAACGCAGCAGCCAAGACGCCGGCCTACAAGACGCCGAAACTAGGCAACCGTGATCTCAGGCGAAAGATAGACGTCTTGAATCGCGTTCAAGAGCTCAATGCCCTCGGCCATTGGCCGCTGAAACGCCTTGCGCCCCGAGATCAGTCCGTGTCCGCCGGCGCGCTTGTTGATGACCGCAGTTCGCACCGCCTGCGCGAGATCCGACGAGCCACCGGAGGCGCCGCCCGAGTTGATCAGGCCGACGCGGCCCATGTAGCAGTTGGCGACCTGCCAACGGACCAGGTCGATCGGGTGGTCGGTGACCAGCTCGCCGTAGACCGCGTCGTGGGACTTGCCGAAACCAATCGCCGGGTAGCCGCCGTTGTTGGTGGCCATCTTCTGCTTGATCACATCGGCCTCGATGGTGACGCCGAGATGGTTGGCCTGGCCGGTCAGATCAGCAGCGGCGTGGTAGTCGACCCCGCCGACCTTGAACGCCTCGTTGCGCAGGTAACACCACAGCACCGTCGCCATGCCGAGCTCGTGCGCGCGGTAGAACGCTTCCGCAATCTCGACCAGCTGTTGGTCGAAGTTGTCGGAGCCGAAGTAGATCGTCGCCCCGATCGCGCAGGCGCCCAGGTCCCAGGCCTGCTCGACCTGCGCGAACAGGATCTGGTTGTAGCCGTTCGGGTGGGTGAGCAGCTCATTGTGGTTGATCTTGACCATGAACGGAATGCGGTGGGCGTACTTGCGGCTCATCAGACCGAGGACCCCGACGGTCGACGCGACGGCGTTGCAGCCGCCTTCGATCGCCAGGCGCACGATGTTCTCCGGGTCCATATAGATCGGGTTGGGCGCAAACGACGCTGCCGCCGAGTGCTCGATGCCCTGGTCGACCGGAAGAATCGAGACGTAGCCGGTGCCCGCCAGGCGGCCACTACCGTAAAGGCGCGCCAAGGAAACCATCGCTTGCGGGGTGCGATCGGAGACCCCGAAGACGCGGTCAAGGTGATCAGGGCCCGGGTGATGAATCTGCTCAGCGGTGATTCCGCCACAGCGGTGGCTGAGCAGGCTTTCCGCCTGGTCTCCGAGATGTTCCTGAATGCGGCCGAGTGCAGTGTCCACTGGGGCAGTTGTCATGCGATGGATCTCCTTCTGGGAAACGGGCACGGGCCACTGGAACGGACCTCCAGTGGGCTCGCGCGATCCCCGCGGCGCCTCTAAAAATTGTTCCGCAGATGGTAACAGTCGAACCGGGCGTCTTCTTCGGTGTCTTCTGCTGTCAGGCCGGTGCGAGGCCTAGCCGTTCGAGCAGGTTGCGAAGGATCCAGGCCATCGGGCCGAAGATCCGGTGACGCCCGACATGCCAGACCTCTTCCTCGAAGGCCTGGCCCTCGTGCTCGAAGACCTGCTGCTCGACCAGACGCGGAGAAGCGACTGCCACCAGGGGCAAGCCAAGAACGAAAGAGCGCTCCAGTGGCGAGCCGTCGCCGCCTGGACTGGGAACCGCCGCCACGCAGGGCAACATGCTGGTGCCATCGGCGAGGCCGATCGCATCCAGTTCGCCAATCCGCAGGACCTCGTTGGACCCCAGGCCGAGTTCACCTTCGGCTGATCGCGCCGCGGCCTCCCAGGGGTTTTCTCCTTTGGCGTAGGCGCCGGCTGGGAAGGCAATGCCCGAGGCTGCCAGAGTTTCGATCTCGGGTCGCTCCGAGACGTAGACCCAGAGTTCTCCGGCCTCGACATAGAGCGGCACCAGAACGGCAAGAGAGTCGTCGGCACCGGCGGCACTTGCGCCATTGCCAGACGGTAGAGGGTGCGGTGGCGGCTCGGCAAGGCGTTTCTTGAGTTCGAGAATCCAGGAAGAGGTCATGGCGCTTGCATCATAGAGCCTGCGGGCGCAACTCTTCATCGACGAGCTCGACCTCGAACCGTTCTCGGCCCTCTGGCGATGCGCCGGGCAAGAGGAGTCGGAGGCGATAGAAGAACCAGTCGCCCCTTGCCCACCAAACGGCGTGGACCGCTTCGGGCCTGTCGAAGCCAATCTCGAAGCGCACGTCGCCGTCTGCTTCGAGCATCAACTCGCGGACCTCAGCGCCTTCGAGACCGAGCGAACTGGGCACGTTGTCACCCCCAACCCGGGCGACGAGCCGGTCGAGTGCCCGCGGAGCTGCGACCAGGACTGTCGCTGGTTCGTCAGCCTCGACTTCGAACACCCCGCGTGCTCCCGCCGTCGCACCGGCGCGGGTCCAGATGAAGAGACCGGCCGGGGTCAGCTGGCCTTCGTCAGCGAGCGCGAAACGTTGGCTTGTCGGGGCAGGCAAGCGGCTCTCGAGGAAGGTGCGACCGCGTTCGGCGTAACGCAGCTCGAGCACCCGGGCCGTGTCAGGAAGACGCGGGGCAACCCAGTCACCTGGAAGCTGCGGCGAAGCAACGACCAGGGCCAGGATCCCACTGGCCAGAACCAGACTGACGCGAATGTGGTTACCAGCCAGAAACCAGAAGGCCGGGAAGACAACCAGGAACGAACGCGGGAGGTGTGCGCCCGCCCCTTCGCCAAACCAGAAGTCGAACGGCCAGAGGGCGAGTGGCGCGAGCAGAATGACCGCCAGCGCCGCCAAGAGCGCCATGCGTGCGCGCGAGGCCTCGAGACCAAAGAGCGGCAACACGACGCCCGGAAACGCAACCAGAAACCCGACCGTCGAGCCCAGAAAGAGGAGCAGCAGGTTGCGGCGCAGGAGAGCTCCGTCGAGCGATGCGCCACTGAAGGCTTCTTCGACCCCTGCCGCCACCATCCCGTCGAGGGAGGGCGTCGCATCACCTGTGACCGCACCAAACAGCACCGCACCCACGCCGATGCCCGTTACGACACCACCCAGGTACGGCACCAGGGCACGGACCAGGCCCGTTCGCCTGAAGGGTAGAACCGCGATCGCCGCCAGGGCGAGGGCGAGATGAATTGGAAACGTGGTCGCCGAAAGGCCCAGGCCCACACCTGCTACTCCCCAACGCAGAGGTGTCCAGAGCGAGGCCGCGCCGTCCGAAGGGTCGTAGACATCGCGCACGACCACCTCACCCGGCCGTCGGTCGATGAAGATCAGGGCCAGCGCCAGCGCTGTCGAGGCGGAGAGGAGTACCAGGCGAGGTTCTTTCTGAAGGGCGTGGCCGTAGCGTGAGGCGAGGATGAGAATCGCAACCATCAACGGTGCTGCCGAACCCACCGATCGTGAAAGGGCGAAGGCGGCGAAGCCAGCGGCTACGACCAGCAACACACCTGCGGTCAAGCGCATCGCTGTGTCGGTCGCGCCCTCGGCTGAAGCAGACGGGAGCGCGGCAGCAAGCACCACCACACAAACCACCACCAGGACCGCCCAGCTGGCGTAGCGCGAGGATTCAGGATGCATGCCGCGCGCCCTCCCGAATTGCGGACCCGGCCGACCAGGCCCCTTCGAGCTGCGAAACCAACTGGGCTGGATCCTGGTCTTCGCTGGCAGTCGACGCAATGATCGGGGTGCGCGCATTCCCTGCTAGCAGCGCGCCCTCGACGACGTGCGCAGTGATCGACAATCGAACCGCCCCCAGCGGCCGCCGCAGCTCGATCTCGAAGTCGTAACTCTCACCCGGGTCGAGGTCGCGTGGCAGCCGCAGCCACGGTCGATGCTCGAGCTCGCAGCCGCTACCGTCAAGAAGGGCGATCGCGAGCGCGATTCCTCCCGCCCCTCGCCGACCGGCAAGCAGGCGGCAGAAGCCGGTGTTGGTGAGGCGAACGACGAACGTCCGTCGCGTACCGGGATCCCAACGGAGAGACACTTGCTCATCGCTCGAGTCGCTTGCCACAAAGCGGAGCTCCGCTGCCGGCCGCGTCCAGGTCAGCGACGTCGGTCGTCGTGGGGTGAAACCTCCTCGCCCGCCGGGCTCACCGTTACCGCCGGCTCTGTGCTCGCGCTCTTCATCCAAGAGCTCCTCGATGGCTTCCACCATCGCCCTGGCGGCGGCATCCGGGTCGTGTTGGCGCTCGATCAACTCGCGCGCCGCGCGACCGGATGCTTCGATCCGGCCAGAATCTGCAAGCAGTTCCGCAACCGCAGACGCCAGCGCCCGAACCTCTCCGCCCCCTCCGCCCTCTCCGCTCTCCACCTGCGCGACCGCTGGCAATGGGATCTTTACCACCGACCGGTCGTCGAGTTGGGCGAACTGGGCGTAGTCTGAAACCACAGCGCCCCGACCGAGCGCAAAGATTCGCAGCAACGAAGCCGACGTCTCGCCTGCTGTCGGGTAGCGCAGGTTGACGCACAGGTCAGTGGCGCGAATCGCCGGTGCAAAGTCTTCATCCGAGAGAAAGCCGGTGACCTGCACGCGTTCGGCAACGCCATGCTCGCGCGCCAACTCCATCAGGCCCTGACCCGGCGAAACCTCACCGCCGATCAACAACCAGACATCGGCGAGACGAGGGTCGGCAAGTGCTTCGACCACGACTCGGGTGCGCTTGATCGGAGTCTGGAAACCAAAGGAACCCAGCACCGTGGCACTCTGCGGGATGCCGTAGCGATCGCGGAGCCGAAGCGCCTTCTCATCCAGCGAAGCATCGAGGGCGGGCGCCGGCATCGGCATGGGCACCGGTCTGACACGTGCCGCCCCACCGAGCTCTTCTCTCACCGTCTCGGCTGCCCATTCGCTGTGCACCAGGATCCCGGCCTGCCGCTCGAGCAGGACACGGTTGGCGGGCAGCGCGAACATCGGCGCATCTCCCCAGGCCGACCAGCGACGCGGCAGCGCAACCGCACCACCGACCCAGCCATGACAGGCGGTCAACTCCGCCACATAGGAGGTCATGTCGCCGCTCGCCAGGGTCCGTTCCACCAGGAGGTGATGTAGCCACACGTCGTGCAGGGTCACGATTCCGGGGTGGGCGAGGGCGAGGTCACGAATCTCCTCGTGGTGACGGTTGTTCCCCATCTGGAAGAGCGGCACCGGCTTGCGGACCCCGAGACGGCCGGCCTCCGACGGGTCGGCGGTGGCCTCCTTCCATAGGACCGGTCTGAAGCGCCGGCGCACCTCTAGTGAAACTTCTTGCCCGGGAACTCTTACGACGGCCACCGAGGCGTAGTTCTCGAGCAATGGCAGAAGATCGACGCTGTAGTCGGAAATCCCCGAGCGCACCGGCGGCAGGGGGGAAACGTAGGCCAGGACCAGCCGCCCGCCTCGCGAATTGTCCTTCGCCACGCCCGGGACCTCTAAGGCCCTCTCTCGGCCGGCCCATTCATCTGCGTTTTGAGCCACTCTTCGATGAACGGGTCGACATCTCCGTCGAGGACGCGGTTGGCGTCGCCGACCTCGAAATTGGTGCGGTGGTCCTTGACGCGCTGCGACGGATGCAGGGTGTAGCTGCGTATCTGCGAGCCCCACCCGATCTCCATCTTCTCGCCCTCGCGCTGCGCCTGCTCTTCGGCACGCTTCTCGAGTTCGAGTTGGTAGAGGCGCGCCCGCAAGACCTTCATCGCGGTGGCTTTGTTCTTGTGCTGACTGCGCTCGTTCTGACAGCTGACGACGATGCCCGTTGGGTTGTGCGTAATGCGCACCGCCGAATCGGTGACGTTGACGTGCTGCCCGCCGGCGCCCGACGAGCGGTAGGTGTCGATGCGCAGGTCTTTCTCGTCGAGATCGATCTCGATCTCATCGTCGATGTCGGGATAGGTGTGCATCGACGCGAAGGCGGTGTGACGGCGCGCCGCAGCGTCGAAGGGACTGATGCGAACCAGGCGGTGAACGCCACTCTCACCTTTCAAGTAGCCGTAGGCATACTCACCCCGCACGGCACAGGTGGCGCTCTTGATGCCTGCCTCTTCTCCGTCTTGACGTTCGAGCAGCTCGACCTCGAAGCCACTACGCTCCGCCCAGCGCAAATACATGCGCAGCAGCATCTCGGCCCAGTCCTGGGAGTCTGTGCCGCCGGCACCAGGATGGATCTCGAAGATCGCATCGCGTTCATCGTCGGGCCCGGAGAGCTTGAACTCGAGCTCGAGTTTCTCAACCCGCGCGCCGACTGCCTTCAAGAATGAATCGAGCTCTGCCCCGGTTTCCCCTTCGCCGGCCAACTCCCGCCAGGCGCCGAGATCTTCGGCGTCACTCTCGAGCTGATCGATCGCACCAAGGCGTCGTTCGATGCTCTTGCGCTTGCGCACCAGCGGCGCACTGGCCTGTGGGTCCTCCCAAAAGTCGGGGCGCTGCATCTCGTGGTCGAGAGATTTCAGCTCGTCTTCGAGGGGGGCGCGGTCAAAGATACCCCCGAAGGTGGAGTAGCCTTTCCGCAAGGTCATCGAAGCGTTGGGTCAGTTCATGTGAAAGCACGATGTTCTCGAGGTTGCCAGCGTTCTCACCGGCTCAACTCGAACCAGGGCGCCGGATCGCTGTGAACCCTATCGCACCGAGGAGCACCAGAACGGCGATGCCGGGGACCAACCACGGCAGTCGTACGAACGGTGTCAGGCCCTCGCGCCCGGCAATCGGCGCCCGCAGAACACCGCGCTCGCCGACGCCGAGCTCGGCGGCAATCCGGCCGCGCGAATCGATCACCGCCGAAACGCCGGTCAGGGCCGCCCGCAGGAGAGGACGACCATTCTCCGCAGCACGAAACTGTGCCGCCCGCAGGTGTTGCCGCGGAGCGAAGGTATCGCCGTACCAGGCGTCGTTGGTGATGGTGGCGAGAATCGTGGCACCAGAACGCGTTCGCTCCACGACCTCGGTCGGAAAGACGATTTCGAAGCAGATCGACATTCCGATCCGCGCGTCACCCCAGGGCAGGAGTGCGAGCTCCGTTCCCGGAGAAAAGTCTCCGGCCTCACGCGCCAGGCCCGAGATGAACGGCAGTAGATCGCCGAGCGGAACGTACTCGCCGAACGGCACCAGGTGCAGCTTCTCGTACCGCCCGCGCACACCGTTCTCGTCGATGGCAAACGCCGCGTTGCGCACGACTTCTTCATCCTGCCAGGCGGCGCTGTTGAAGATCGCCCAGCAACCGCCAGACACCGCATCGAGCAGGTTGCGGCGAACGACGGTGAACGTCTCCCAGCCGTAGGGGTAGAGCGCACTTTCAGGCAGGAGGAGGAGTGCACCGGGTTGGTCACAGAGCGGTTCGAGCTGCGCGATCAAGTTCTGGTAGTCCTTTTGACTTGCGACCTCGTTGAAGACCGGGCGAACGGGAATGTTTGGCTGGACAACGCGCACCGGGCCGCTCTCGCCAACCTGTCGCGTGCCGTTGTCGAGCCGCGAGGTGACGAAGATCAAAGCCGCGACTGCAGTAACGACGCCCAACACTGCGGTCTGCACGCGGCGAACGGAATCCAACGCCTCCAGCCTCCAGGCGAGCCACAAGAACGCCAACGCACCATTGACCGCCACCACGCACCACGAAAGACCCCAGCTGCCGATGAAAGCCGTCGCTTCCAGTGCACCCGGAACCGACACCGCACCGTAGGCGGCGAGATTCCAGGGAAAGCCACTGAACATGTACTGGCGCACGATCTCGAGGACGACCCAGAGGGCGGGCAGGGCGAGGATCACCATACTCAGCTGTGCGCTGAAGACGCTTGCTTTTGCGCTGGCGCTCCTCGCCAACCGGCGCGCGAGGGCATTGCCAAAGCCGGCGAAGAAAGCGTGGTAGCTCCCCAAATAGAGCCCCAGGACCAGCACCAACAGCACGCCCACGACGACCGGCAGCCCGCCGTAGGTCACCAGGAAGCGGTACATCCACGACACCGAGACCAGCCAGGCGACCGCACCGTGCAACCAACCGAGTAGGAAGGCGCGCCGAGCCGAGACCCCGGAATCGAGCACTAAGACGACCAGCGGACTCAGTCCCACCCACACCAGGAACGGGTCTGGGTGCGACCGGAAGACCAACCCCCACAGGGCACCGAACAGCGCCATGATCAAAGGGAGCGCCACACCGCGCCTCTGTATGGGGCGAACCTTCACACCGTCACCCCAACGACTCGGAGCCGCTGCGGCGCCCACGGCGCCAGGTCATGGAGTGCGTGCGGTGATCCAGGTATCGAGGCGGTAGCCCTGACGAATCCTGGTGGCCTCACGATCGGCCACGTCGCGCTCGTCGAACGGGCCGACCCGCACGCGGTACATCGTACGACCGTCGACTTCGACGGGTGACAGGAAGGCGTTGAACCCGCCACCGCGCAGCCGGTCGACGACCGACTCCGCTTGCGGGGCGTCCTGGCTCGAGAAGACCTGGATGATCCACGGCCCCGTCGACGCGTCGTCGCTGGCCGACGCCGTTGCAGCGGGCGGACTCGCCGCCGGTTGGGCCGCCGGAGCCGTCGTCGTAGTGGAGGTCGCGGGGGCCGGTGCCGGCACGCTGGTGGTAGCGCGCGCCGGGGTAGATGGCTGACTGGCAGGCTGCGAGGCCGGCTCGGCGGCACCAGCGTTGTCACGCTCGCCATCCTCACCGAAGAACTCGAACGGATCTCCGCCGCCCTCGAGGCTCTCGTCGACCGAAGCATTGACCGCTGTTGGAGCGTCTGTCTGACGACCGAACCAGACTCCCGAAAGGAATGCCCCCACAAGGGCAGCGAGCGTCACGAAGAACACCAACAGAACCTGGCGGTTCGTCAGCGCAATCTCGTACCAGAGCCCCTCGTCCTGTTCACTCATGTTCTTCGCACGTGCTGTTCATCGATGGTGCGCGCTCCAACCTCAGCTTTGACCGCTCTTGCCGCGCTGGAACGCCTCCAGCAGGTCGATCGGCAGCGGGAAGAGGATCGTCGAGTTTCGTTCGGTCGCAATCTCGGCGAGCGTCTGCAGGTAGCGTAGCTGCAAGGTGGTGGGGTTGAGGCTCATCGCGTCAGCCGCCGCTGCCAGGGCCTGTGAAGCCTGCTGCTCACCGTCGGCATGAATGATCTTGGCGCGCTTCTCACGCTCGGCTTCGGCCTGCTTGGCCATTGCGCGCAGCATCTCCTGCGGAAGATCGGCGCTCTTGACCTCGACCATCGAGACCTTGATGCCCCAGGGGTCGGTCTGCTGGTCGATGACTTCCTGCAGCTGGTCGTTGAGGCGCTCGCGATCGGAGAGCAGCTCATCGAGCTCCGCCTGGCCGAGAATGGCGCGCAGAGTCGTCTGGGCGAGCTGACTGGTGGCGTAGAGGTAGTTCTCGACCTCGACGACCGCTTTGTTCGGGTCGACGACGCGGAAGTAGACCACCGCATTGACCTTCACCGACACATTGTCGCGCGTGATGACGTCCTGCGGCGGCACATCCAGAACGACGGTGCGGAGCGACACACGCACCAGACGATCGAGCGGCCAGAAGACGAACACCAGCCCCGGACCCTTGACGTCCTCGAGCAGGCGGCCGAGCCGGAAGACGACGGCGCGTTCGTACTCGGGAAGTACCTGAATCCAGCGGCTGAGAAAAATCAGGCCGCCAACAAAGAGCGCCATGATGAACGGCAAGAAGGCTGTCATTTCATTCTCCTGGTTCGAAAAAGAGCTTGGCCGGGACCTAGACCGTCGCTGCCGTACTGTCGGGATCAACAGGCGGTAGACTCGACGCCCACCGCGCGCACGCGCAGCATGAGACCGTCGACGGCGATGACCTCTACCATCTGCCCGGCTGTGATCGGGGCGTCGGAGATGACGTTCCAGAGTTCTCCGTGAACCATCACTTTACCCCGCGGCGCAATGTCGGTTCGCGCTTCACCGCGCTTGCCCACCAGGCCTTCCTCGCCAGTTACCACGCGCCGGCGAAAGGCGCCGAATGCAAGCCGGCCGAGGAACACAACGAGGATCAAAGAAATCAGCGTCACCGCCGCGATCAGCCCGCGGCTGACCTGAAGAGCAGGATCGGCAGAGCGAAACAGGAGCAACGAACCAAGAACCATCGACACCAGCCCTCCCACGGTCAACATGCCGAAACTCTGTACTTTGATCTCGAGCACGAAGAGTATGACCGCCAGCCCGATCAGGCCGACCGCCGCCCAGTTGGTTGGCAGGACCGAAAGCGCGTAGAAACCGAGCAACAGGCAAAGCACACCCACCGCGCCGGGAAAGATCGACCCCGGGTTGGAGATTTCGGCGTAGATGCCGATCCAACCGATGCCGAGCAACAGGTAGGCGATGTTGGGGTCGGCGAGGACTCCGATGGCGCGCTGGAAAGGCGACAGTTCGCGGCGGCGTATCGATGCACGTGCCGTTTCAAGCGTGAGTACCTCGTCGTCGCGGGTGACCGTTTGCCCGTCGATGTCCTGGAGCAGGCTCTGTAGGTTGGGCGAGACGAAATCGACCAGGCCATTCTCGAGCGCCTCGCTGGCGGTCCATGAACGACTCTCGAGTACCGCAGCCTCGGCCAGTGCCAGATCGCGGCCATTGCGCTCGGCGAGCGAACGAACGTAGGCCGCGGTGTCCTGCTCGACCTTCTCGCCCATCGACCCTTCGATGTCTTCGCCCTGGCCGCCGACCGGGTGCGCCGCGCCGGTGTTGCTACCCGGTGCCATCGCCGCAACATCAGCCGACATCAGCAGGATGAACCCGGCCGACGCCGCCTGGGCACCCGCGGGGCTTATGAAGATCACCACTGGCGTCCTCGACTCGAGGATTGCGCTGGTCATCTTGCGGGTCGAGTTCAGTGCTCCACCAGGGGTCTCGAGCTCGATCACTAGCGCCTCGGCGCCCGCGGCGTCAGCATCTTCGATCGCCTCGAGCAGGAACTCTTCGGCGACCCGATGAATCGGCGAAGCGATGCGAATGACCACGACCTCGCCCACCGCCTGCCCGTCGCTGGGAGCACCGACAGCCCGATCGGTCGTACCGCTGCCTTCGGCCTCTCCTTCGGCCAGGACGATGCCGCTCACCCTTGGCGAAGAAACCAACAGCATCACGAACACCACCAGCGCCAGTGCACCAGAAAGTGCCCGCACGTCGACTCCCAGAAGGTAGCGGCGAAGGCGAATCACGGCAGCTTCACATCTTCCGGACTCTCGAAGACCGTGCGCGGGACGTCGTCCCACACCTTGATGTCGGCGATGGCAGTTGCAAAGCGACCCTCGGTGCCACGGCTGCCCGAAATTTTGACGTTCTTGTATTGCTTCCACTCAGCCCAGGGCGTCTTGAACTGCGGCGCCTCGTCGGCAGCGGTCGGAAAGTAGGCCCACTGCTCGACCAGGCCGCTCTCGCGCCCGACCCACACGTGGTACTTGTTCTGCGGGGTCACGCCGACACCCTTGAAGGTCATCTGAATCATGTCGGCGGCACTGCCTTCGTCGGTCTCTCCTTCGCCGACATACTTGAGGGTCACCCCCGAGTCCTTGAGCTTGTAGGGCATGACCAGCCAGTAGGAGTCATTGACCCAGGCCTCGTAGCCGTCCTTGAGGGCCTTGGCGAGCTCGTCACCCTCGAGGGCGGTACCGTTGTTCCAGGCGCGCCCCTCCTTCGTGTTGATGTTCATCAACACCAGACGCGGTCCCTGCTGAAAGCGAATGTCGCCGGTGTAGCGGTCCCAGACGTGGTCGCGAACACCGAAGAAGCGCCAGCCGATGTAACGCGTGCGATCCCAGGCATCGCGACCTCCCATCGCCTCCATCACGCGGTCGGCAAGCTCGATCGCCTGGGCATCAGACCCCTCGACGTCGAACCCGGGCGCCGGCGGGTTGTCCATCGCGCTTGCCGCACCAGCTGCGAAAGCGATTCCAAAACAAAGAGCTGCTATGCCTAGAAGTCGATTCATTGTGGTCTCCTGCCCACCGGCCACACTCGCCGCTGGAAAGGAGGGCGCTGTGGTCCGAGAGAAGCGGTCACTCGAGGAACGTGGCCCCAGTCTAGTTCACTGCCCAGGTGTCTTGACGTAGAAGAGCGTTTCCTGACCAGCCTCGAGGCGGCGCTCGCGAAACTGCATGCCAAGCCGTTCCATCACCGCAACCGACGCCACATTCGGGGCATCGGTAGCGGCAACGATCTCCCGCAGCTCCGCGAGCTCGAAGCCGAACGCGATCGCGGCTCGCGCCGCCTCGGTGGCATAACCACAACCCCAGGTTCGCGGGTCGAGGCCCCAGATCAGTTGCAGCTCGGGCGGCTCGAAGAAGTAGGCGAAGCCGACGAAACCGATCACCTCAGCCGGCGCGTCAATGAGGCGGATCGTCCACTGGCCGAGCCCATCGCTCGCCCACAGTTCCAGAGACGCCCGCACCGCCTCCGCGACCTGCTCACGACTCCAGATCTCATCGTCGAAGAGGTACTTGCGTACTTCGGGTAGGCCCCAGAGCGCCTGCAGCGTGTCGATGTCGGACGCGTCGTAGGGAACCAACTGATCGCGGTAGGAGCGCCGGTTGCCCGGCGCCCCCCGCACAGATCCCAGCGTGCACTGCTAATGCACTGGGCTCCTGCCTCAGGTATTGACGACAAGTCGCTCATCAGGCCAGGGATGTTGGACTCGGGCTTTGGGTAGGTAGTGGGCCACCAGGGCCCACATCCGTTTCCAGGACGTGCGGTCTTTGTCACTGCGTCGGCGCAGAGCGCGCATCCAGTGCCGAATGACCTCCTGTCGAAAGGCGTTCAACGCCGCTGAGTTGCCGGGTACGCCGTAGTAGGCATTGAAGCCTCGCACCACGGATCCCAGCCAGAGACCTTGCTCTGGTAGCGGCGAGTGTCGGTGTCCCAGAAGGGCCGTACCGACAGCCTTCAGTGTCCTGCGGATTCGGTGGCGGCTCGTGATGCGCTTCAGCAAGAACCTCCCTCGACTAGACTGCGCACAGCAGTGCGTAAAGCCTAGAAACTCGAAGGTCTCCGGCCGCCCGAGACCTCGCGCGCGTCGGTTGTAGGCCGCAAAGCGGCCAAACTCCAGCAGGCGCGTCTTCTCGGGTTGGATCTCCAACGAGAAGTCACGGAGTCGCAGGTTCAGTTCCTCGAGGAATCGTTCTGCCTCCTCCTGCCTCTCAAATCCAACGATGAAGTCATCCGCGTAGCGCACGAAGATCATGTCCCCAAGCGCGTTGCGTTTCCTCCACTGCTGGACCCAGAGATCGAGCACGTAGTGCAGGTACACGTTCCCGAGGAGAGGCGAAATCGTCGCCCCCTGAGGAGTCCCCCGCGTGCTCGCGTGCCACTTACCGTCTTCCATCACTCCGGACCTCAGCCATTTCTGGATGAGGCGAAGGATCCTACGGTCTCCGATACGGTGCTCGAGAAACTTCACCAGCCACTCGTGGTCCAGGGCATCGAAGAACCCACGAATGTCTGCGTCGAGCACCCAGTTCACCTTCCGCTTTGTGATTCCAACGAATAGCGCATCCAAAGCATCGTGCTGGCTGCGGCCTCGCCTGAATCCGTATGAGTACCCGAGAAAGTCTTCCTCGTAGATCGCATCCAACACCGAGACGACGGCGCGCTGAAGGATCTTGTCCTCCAACGTGGCGATGCCAAGCGGTCGGAACCGCCCATCCGATTTCTCGATGTAGACGCGACGAGTCGCACTCGCCCGGTAGCTCCCACGGTGGACACGAGAGTGCAGGTCCTCGAGATTGCTCAGCAAAGATTCTGCGTACTCGCTCCATGACACTCCGTCCACTCCTGCCGCTGCGTCTCGGTGCAACACGTCAAATGCGCTCCGGAGTCGCTCGACCGTGATGTGGTGAAGAAGCGCTGTGAACTTCACTTCCTTGCCCCTGCGGGCGGCTTCTCGTACACGGCCCAGCGCATTGCTCGCACTCTCCATCCGGCTCTGTGTCCGGGGTGCGTTTTGCTTGCCCGTGTTCCCCTTGGCCAGGCCCCTTCCCTCCACCGCCTCCGCCGCTGGTCTCCCACCGTTGTTCGACGACTTCGCAGGTACTACGGGCCTGTCTGACTTCCGCCATCCGTGCGTCATCGGCTTACGGCCTCTAGCCTTCCCGATGCGGACCAGATACCCAACTGGCCAGATCGCGGATCTCCCGGTTCTCGCGCATGGAGATTCCACACATGCACAGGGTCTACGACCGCGGGGAGTCGCCGCAGAGCTCGCGATAGCGCGCTACGGAGTCTCGCCTTCCGCTTCGCTTGACAGCGTCGGCACTCCCAAATTCTTATTTCGCGGCTCAATACCCGGCCTGTGTGTGCCCCTGTCAACGCTTCACCGCACCCTCGCGGGAGCCGGCGCATGACTCGGGGACCCTCTGGGTCGCTACCCCTTCGAGGGTGGGACTCTCTCATTCCTTTCTCCATGCCGGTTTATCCCGGCGTATCCAAGCGCTCGGTGCTCAGGCTGCCCTCACTCGGGATCAAAGCGGACGCTCTCCTCATGGACGAGGTTCCCGGCCGGGTCGAAGACGCGCAGCATGACCTCGCGGTCGGCGTTTCTCGCGGCAAGAGACTCCAGCTCGGCCTCGGCGATGGCGAGCTCGAAACGCCCGTCTGAAGCAAGTGGGATGGGGTTGCCATTGAACTCCAGGCGATAGCCATCGAACGTCAAGGGCACCGGCCGCTCGGGCGCTGGCCTCGCGGCCCTGGCGAAGTCACCATCCTGCCGTCTCTCGTCGCGTTGCCGAGACGAGCGCTCGGCGCGTACCTCCTCTGCCTCTGCGACGTCCTCTTTTGGCGTCTGCCGCAACAGCCCGATGATCCTTACTCCGGTTGCGAGTGCGCGGTCTTCGGGCGCCGCTTCGACCTCACCGCTCGTCGATTGCCGCAACGCATCCACCATGAAGGGCTCAAGCTCGTAGGTCATGTCATAGGTGACCTGCGGGCGCTCTCGAACAGCGGTGGCCAGCCGACCCACGCGTTCGCGTGGCGCAGGCGAAGATGGCGCCTCGGCAGAAGTAGCGGCGCTGGTTGGTGCGGGGGCTGCCGCCGGGCTCGGTGCCCGCGCATAATCTTCGCCGACCACACCGTCCTTGTGTTCGGAACCCTCCAGCGCGTCGGCTTCGACCGCCGCAGCTTGCGGCAATACCTTTCGCTTCGCCACCGCATCGCCCGTAGCCCCGGACGAGACCTTCAGGTCACCGACAACGATGGCTTCGTCGGCAGGCTCGCTCGGCGGCGGCGCACTTCGGTCTGAGAACGAAACGCTCTCATCGGGGCGCACGTCCACCGTTTCCAGCTCGCTCGCATCATCCGATGAGACGGCTCCACCATCCGCAGCCTGGCTTTCTTCATCTCGGTCGAGCAGGCCAGCTTCGCCCTCAGCGACCTCCTGAGCAGCCACCATCTCCTGTTCAGAGGGCGATGCCATGTCCGTCGCTCTCTCGAGACGCGCCGGGTCGAGGAGACCCGAGCGCGCCGCGATCCAGCCTGCGAAAGCCACCGCGACCAACGAAGCGGCGAGCAACATCCAGGGCTGCACGCCCCCGCGCCGCGCCGGGTCCTCTTCCTCGCTCTCACCAACCGCAGCGCGCGGGAACCGATCGTCAGGGATCGCCTGCTCGAGCCGTGAGAGGAGTTCGGGACTCGGCCGCGTCTCCTGCTCGGGAACGGTGTTCCGCAGCTGCCTTTCGAGTTCTTGACGGTTCATGGCCTGCTCTCCTGCCCGCTCACATCATCGTCTTCGAGGTCGGCGCCCAGCAACTTGTAGGCCCGTCGCAGGCGCTTGCGAATCGCAACTGCACTGATTCCTTCGAGCTTCGCGATCTCAGCGGCACTCAAGCCGCCCCAGAAGCGGGCGGTCACGGTGTAGCGCAGATCTTCGGGCAGAGCGAGGACAGCGGAACGCAGCTGCTGGCGTTCCTGGTGCTCAATAGCACTCGTCACTTGCCCGGGCTCGCCGCTACGGAGCGACTCCGCCTCACCCTCCTCGAAAGATCGAGTGCGAGCGGGCCGCCGAATGTGGTTGAGAAATGTGTTGTAGGCGATGCGATAGAGCCAGGTCGACAGCTTGGCCCGACCGTCGAAGCTCGAAAGAGACCGCCACGCCCGGGCATAGGTGTCCTGCGTCAGGTCCTCAGCCAGGGCACGATCTCCACCCGTCAGCTTGACCAGCGAAGCAAAAACCAGCTCATAAGTCCGCCCCACCAGTTCTTCCGCCGCTCGCCGATCTCCCGCCAGCAAGGCCGCGAGCAGCTCCTCCTCCGACGCACCAACGTCAGAAAGAAGCGCCGGCCCATGAGCAGGCGAGCTGGGGTCGTGTTGCTGCGCCGTCATCGGTATCACGAGGATAGGACACCCAGGCCCTGCAAAGCGAAACCATGGCCAAGCAGAAAGCAGGAATCTCGAAGCAGACTCCGTGCGCCCCACAGAGTTCGTCCGCGAACGCTCCGGGCGCACTCCGTGCGCCCCACAGAGTTCGTCCGCGAACGCTCCGGGCGCACTCGGTGCGCCCCACAGAGTTCGTCCGCGAACGCTCCGGGCGCACTCGGTGCGCCCACAGAGTTCCTCTGCGAACGCTCCGAGCGCACTCCGTGCCCTACCCGCTACCCTCGTACATCGCCGGTAGCTCACGAACTTCGCTGCTCAAAGCCAAGAACGGGTTTACGACCCGAACCGAACCATAGTGACGACCGTGCTCGAAGTCTTCTGAGATGATCTCGGGAATCCCACCGACCTCAGCATAGGCCCAAAGATGGGCATCGAACCAGGAGAGCTGGTACGCCGAGACTCCACGCAAGGCAAAGATCAAGACCTCTTCATCGGGATAGACAACCGGGAACTGCCGCATCCAGTCTTCAGCGGCTAGCAAGGCAGCCTCGAGCGGCAGCAGAGGCTCATCGCCCAGGTCGGGACGGGGTCTGATGACCGCGGCAACGAACTCGAGAATCGCCTGATGAGGCAACAAAAGGTCACCCGACACGAGACCGCGCCGCAAGATGCTAGTCGCCACCTCCTGCTTCGCCGCATCTCGTGGGTCGTGACGATAGACGAGAATATTGGTGTCAATCAGACTCGCCACGGCGATACAGATCCTCTCGGCTCCAGTCCCGCCTCGTCGTCAGCTGGGCTGGCAGCTTCAGCGTTTCCTGCCTTCTGCGCTGCCGTGCCGTCGCTTCGTCAAAGAGGCGTAAGCGTTCGGCCTGGCTGAGTTGGGTCTCGGTACAACGGCGGGGTGGCACGATCCGGATGAACTCCCCGGCCGCTTGGAAATCGATCTCGTCTCCAGGAACGATCCCGTACTCGTTGGCGAGGACCTTCGGAAGGGTGACCTGTAGTTTTGAAGTCACTTTTGCCATCTCCTTACTATAACAAGGACGCGATCCTTGACCAGCTCGCGCGCACGGCGATGCCGCGCACGGTAGGGGGTAAGTTTTGACGGCAACGCCGTACTGGGCGGCGCGCCGAGTTCCGGAGCACTCCGTCGGCCTCCTTTACGACCTCAGGGGGTTGTCGGGAGGGCTGAAACCTCGCTTTCACCACCCCTCCAACCGCGGCACTCCACCCGAAAGACGCAGCTCCGCCATTGCACCGGTAGGCGCGTTCCCCTCGAGCCGTCAACCACCTCTTCGTCGGCAGCCCGGACCGTCAGGGACCGTCGCGAGCACCCGGCCCAGGCACTTCCAGGGCCACAAACGGCAACGGGCTTGGGAAAGTCCCTGGCGGAAACTTCGCCTCCAGGTCACCACTCCACAGAAGATCGCGCGCCGTGCGATGCGCCCGCCTCACCGCATCGAATACCGAAAGTAGCCGATTACGCTCGTGCGAGTCCGACGCGATGACCCGGGGCCTCGGCCCCCAATCGAGCCTCCGCGGGCGGCGCATCGGACTCACTTGCGTCGTTTTGTAGGCACCGCGAGGCCTCGTGCCCTTTCGCTTGTGGCGCGCCCGGGTCTCGTCCTCGATCTCAACAATCATGCCGCGGGCCCAGTCGAAGTACTCCTCGTCAGGGAGGTCCTCGAAGCACGGAAGCTTCGATAACACGACCGTCTCGTGGCTCGAGAAGTCCTTATTCGCTCAAACGACGACCGGCTTTCGAAAAACGGGCACGACGAAGCGCTGAACGATCGACCCAGGTGCCCTCGAGCTCGAAGGTCCCTGACCAGAGTGCCTCCCCTACCGACACGCCTGGCCACTTGCGAGGTGAAGACACCAACCCCGCCTTGCAACCCTGGGCAAGGATGTAGCGGAAACGACGGCAGAGGTCCTTCTTTGCGTGACCGGGAAACGACGTCTTGACGGCCCCTCCCACTTCGGCCCCTTGAACCCCCGCAGGATCCGCAGTTCCACACTCGTCTGGTGCTGAATGCGCCGCATGAAATCGGCCAGCTGCTGGGCGTCGCGAGCGCCCAGCAGAAGGTGAGCATGGTTGACCTGGTAGTCCAGGGCGTGGATCCGGATTTCGGTCTTTCGCTGCGCGCGGCCGATGATCCCGACCAGCAGATCGCGTAGGCGTGACGATGGCGCCAACAGGAAGAACCCGTTGACGATACGCCTTCGACGACTCCCCAACCACTTCCGTCGGTGGGGACATACCTCAGTTGATGGGCCATGACTCTTCGCACGGAACCATCGATGCCTTGCAGGGAGCCGAATCCTATCGGATGACCCTCGCCATCGACCAACTGTCATTTGTGAATCGGGCTACACGTCAGGTCGGTGGCGAGTCCCGGTCCTGCGCCACGACTTCGACTCAAAACTTACCCCCGACTGGGCGCGGCATCGCCGCGCGATCTCGTCCAGACCGTATGGATCGACGAAACGGACTGGGTTGTTCAGAACGTAGGCGTACAGATTCCAACTCTGGGGCAGCGAGAGGTCGCCGCCAATGGGGTCAGTGGAGGTGAATCGTGAGTAGGTTGGGTAGTAGTAGCGAGCATGCATGTAGTCGCTACTTGCCCACGGTTTCCAATCTGGCTGTGACCCTCTCCAGAATTCTCTCGTCGGAGACCTTCGAGCGGGATCCCGTACCCAATATCTCAGCCCACTCGAAGCCGACCGCCCGGGCTAGACCTTCCAGCGCGGTCTCGGCAATGACGCTGCCCTCGGGCGCGCTCACATAGGTCGAGTGCCCTTCGAGTTCGCGCAGCATCACGATGTCATTATTCAATCGGAGATGAGCACCAGCCACTGAGATAGCCGAGAGCCGGCAGTCATCTTCGGCATCCCACTCTCGCCCGCCAAGGTCCGCCATGATCTCGTCGCGATAGTCGGCTGACAGGCCCCAGTCGTTACAAAGCACAGATAGTGCTAGCGCGTGCGTCATCGGATCCGTTCGACAGCCGAGAAATCGCACCACCAGATCGCGATAGCGGATGGCCTGAGCTGCACCAAGGATATTGAGCAGTGTGTAGGCGTCGCCCTCGCCTCGCACGAGTCGTGCCGCGATCTCGTCAAGCTCATGCGCCGAGATGCGCCCGTCTTGGGCTCGCCGCAATGCGCCCGAAAGGTCCTCCGCGTTCATCACTTGCTACTTGGGAACGAACTTCCTGGACTGATCTAGGAGCTTGCTGGCATCAGCAAGTTCTCTGGTTAGGGCTTCACGCTCCGCTCGTGGAAGATCGACTCCGCTCAGCTTGGTGTTGATCGCGGAGATTCGGTTCTGAAGCCCCCGCTGGGCGTTGCGAACCTTCTGGACGTGATCGAACGGCGTCCCGTCTGGCTTCACGGAGACGACTTCGCCCGCTAGCTCTCTTCGAGCTGCGTCAAGGGTCTCTGGAGTTAGATGCTCTTTGAACCTATCAGTCTTTCGAACTGCGGTCCCGACGACCCGATTCCCGTCGAGTGCCTTGTCCGCAGCCTGAAGACCGTCGATGAACCGACCGCCAACCGACGGCACGAACGGTAGCGCCGCTCCGGCGACATCGAGTACGGCCCCGAGGATGTTGCCGAACGATGGATCGTTCCGTGCCTGGTTGATCGAGATCCCCGCCATCGCGACGTCAAAGACGATCTCGGCGGCCTCTCCGTCGGGATCGACGTTGATGATCGGATTGTTCCGAACGTAGGCATAGCGGTTCCACGACTGCGGGAGCATCGGGTCGTAGCTCTCGCCGCTCGGGTCGGTGGAGGTGAATCGCGAGTACGTGGGGTAGTAGTAGCGAGCATGCATGTAGTCGAGGTCATCCTCAGCCGAGCCGGTGTGGTTGAAGTCACGCTCGTGGCCGGTGAATTTCCACTGCAGGCCGTCCTGGTCTGACGTCGTCGCTTCGCGTCCGTAGGGGTAGTAGACGTCGTAGGCGACTTCGTTTCCGCCTGCATCAGTGGTCTGGCGCACGGTGCCGAGATGGTCGGTGTGGAGGTAACGGCGGCCTTCTGAGGTTTCGGCAGCCAGGACCCTGCCGAGGCCGCGGATGGTGTCTTCGTAGGTGAAGACGCCGTTGTCGGTGGTGTACTCGCGTAGCACCTGGCCGCCCAGGTCGCGGATCGCCCACTGGCTGCGTGCGGCCAGGTCGTACTCCCAGATGCGCTCGCCCGAAGCGTCGTAGATGTAGACCGCTGAGGTCTGTTGGCTCGGTGGCGAGGTCGACCCGTCGTCTTGCACGCACGGGTTGTCGGGGAAGACCGAGCTGGCGCAGAGGACCTCGCCGAAGGCGCCGTAGCGGAAGATGCGACCGTCGGCCTCGACGAGGCTTCCGTCCTGCTGGTAACTGGTGCCGGCGACGGTCAGTCGGTTGGTGTGTTGACTGGTTGGGGTCGCACGGCCTCCGCCACCTGCCGTCCTCTGGAGGTTGCCGAAGACGTCGTAGGTAAACACCTGGCGGCGCTCGATGCCGGCGCCGTTGCGGGCGAGGTGCACTCCCGCCTCGGCGAGGCGGTTGACGGCGTCGTAGCGGTACCAGGAACCGCCGATCGAGAGGATGTTGCCTGAGCCGTCGTAGGTGTAGGTGCCGGTGGACCAGTTGCGGTTGCTCCCTACACCGCTTGTCGAGATGCGCCGAGGGCGTCTCTTGCTGTAGGGGTCGAGGGTGTGGGTCTCGGTGACGCCGTTTCTAAACGCGATGCTTACGAGGGCCTGGTTCCGGTGGTAGCCGACGGAGTCGAGGTAGCCGGGCACCTTCCGCAGGAAGCCGCGGCCGTACTCGAAGCTCACGCTCCGTGACGGAGCGGGATCGTTGGTGCAGGGTGTCGCGTAGCCCCCTCCTTCACACTTCGGGTAGTGGATTCTGGTGGTCGCTCCCAGGTCGTCGTACTCGAAGCCCTGGCTGAAGGCGTTCGACAGGTTGCCGTTGACGTAGACCCCGGTTCTTCGAGACGACGCGAGGCCGCCCCTGCCCCTGTACTCGAGCTCCTGCTCGACGCGCACGACGTGGTCTTCGCGGTCGGGCCGGTAGAGCGTCAGGTGGTTGTGGCGGACCAGGCGGGTGACTTTGCCGCCGCTGCGGTTGCTTCCCGAAGAGGCGTTCGACCACTGCCACTCTTTGAGTGGCAGGAAGGCAGCCTCCTCGTTCTGGCAGTCACCCGCGAAGCTGAAGTCGATGCGCACCGCCCGGCCCGCCCCGTCATAGCGGTGGCAGAGCTTGCGCCAGGCGTCGCGCACGAAGCCGACGTTGCCGAGGGCGTCGTAGTCCGAGTACTGGATCTCTTTGGGTGCATGGCCCGCCGTGCGCTCGGGATGGTCTTCTCCGACCAGGAAGCCACGCAGGTCGTAGGAGAAGGTGCGCTTCTGGCTCACTCCGCCGTGGCTGGTGGTTACGGTGCGCAACCGATCGGCATGGTCGTAGCCGTAGGTTGTGTGGACGCGCGCCTTCGCGGCACCGGCTGAGTGCTCCTCCACCTTGTAGAGGCGACCGAACGCGTCGTAATGGAGGCGCTTGGGGATGCTTTCGAGCGTGACGTCGCTGCCGCTTCCTCCCCGGCGCACCACGGGCTGGCTGAACACCAGGTACGCGCGCCCGCCCGAGGCCGCATGCTCCTGGTGTCTACCCTTCTCTGAGATCTTCCAACAAGCATCCGAGCTCGTCGTCGCCGGTCAGTTCGACTGCACTCTCCAGCGCCTTCATCGCCTCGGTCTCCCTACCGAGAGACCAAAGCGAGTGGAAGAGTGCGCCGTGCGCCAGCAGCGAACTTGGATTCAGCGTCAGAGTCTCATCAAGTATTGGCACTGCTTCTGCTGGCCGTCCCGCTCGCCATAGTGTCGTGCCCAAGAGGCCCAGGACGACAGGGTCCTTTCCCGAGGATGATTTCAGGTCGAGAAGAATCTCAATCGCTCTCTCCGGGTCGGTTTCTTTGATTGCAATCGCCTCGGCGAGGCGATCGCAAACCGTCTTACTCCTCTTCACGATTCTCTCCTGGGTCGTCGAACTCCCGAATCGCATCGGCTGTGAGTCGATTCGGCTTGCTTACGTGGTCGAAGCAATCCTGTGACTTTGTTGGGCTGTCGATGATCACGCCCGTCGTCCTGCCCTGTCGAAGATCGCACGGCGATGCCGCGCACGGTAGGGGGTAGGTTCTGACGGCGGGGGCAGGTTTTCACAGCGTCGCCGGGCCCCGACTGTGCGCAGCATCCTCCTACCCACCTCCGCGGGGCCGTAAGGATTACTTCAGCCCGAGAGGTTCTCCGAGGCTCCTTCAATGGAAACGAGGAGATCGGCGAACTCGCTAGAGCCGGTTCGACGCACCGCGTCCCGAAGAGCTGCAACTGCGTCTGCCTTTCTGCCCTGATCCCACAGTGCGTGGAACAGAACCCTGTGCGCGTTCTCCGAGTTCGGCGAGCTCTGCAAACAACTCCGAAGGTGCGGTACCGCTTCTCGAGGCCGCTTTCTGGACCACAACAGGCTCCCAAGAAGCCCAGCGATCACGGGATTGCCGCCGAACTCCTGCCGTACTGGCAAGAGAAGGTCAATCGCGGCGTCCGGATCGTCCGTCTTGAGCTCGATCGCGGCTTCCAGAACCTCGCGTTCTCGTTTACTCATCTTCATCGCGAAGACCCCAATCTTCCAGGGCGTCGTCGAGAGTTCGGATCCTGTCGAGCGCGTTTTGAGCTCGCCGCTCCGATTTCTCGATACTGTCGATGATAACGCCATCTGTCTTCCCTCGCCGGAGATCCGACTGCTTCTTCTCGATGCTGTCGAGCTGATCCAGGGCGTCGCTACCTGTTTCGATGGTGCGGCTGTCCCTGCCGGTTTCCGAGGACTGACCTTCATCGTCGACATCTGTCGCGTCTTCGTCTGAACGGGAACTCCGAAAGATGTTCGCTATCGCATCCCGAGCTGCTCGTCCAAGGTCGATCAGAGCTTCAGCACCCTCACGCAGATCCTCTTGCACGACTTCCAGGTTTGTCATCTCAGGCTGTACCGGGTTGGGGCTGGATGCCCAAACGGCTACTGCTCCTGCAGCCGCAGCGGTAGCGCTGACCACAACAACAGTGCTCGAGACCGGCTCTCGCCCGTCAGGGTCGACCTTCGTCAGGGGGCTCGCAGTTGCGTACGTATATTTGTTCCAGGTCTGCGGAAACCCGGGCTTCCCCGAGTTGATCGGATCAGTTGTTGTAAACCGGCCCAGCCCCGGCGAGTAGTAGCGAGCATGCATGTAGTCGAGGTCATCCTCAGCCGAGCCGGTGTGGTTGAAGTCACGCTCGTGGCCGGTGAATTTCCACTGCAGGCCGTCCTGCTCTGACGTCGTCGCTTCGCGTCCGTAGGGGTAGTAGACGTCGTAGGCGACTTCGTTGCCTTCTCTATCGGTGGTCTGGCGCACGGTGCCGAGGTGGTCCGTGTGGAGGTAGCGGCGGCCTTCACTCGTTTCGGCTGCCAGGACCCTGCCGAGGCCACGGATGGTGTCTTCGTAGGTGAAGACGCCGTTGTCGGTGGTGTACTCGCGTAGCACCTGGCCGCCCAGGTCGCGGATCGCCCACTGGCTGCGCGCTGCCAGGTCGTACTCCCAGATGCGCTCGTCCGAAGCGTCGTAGATGTAGACCGCTGAGCTTTGTTGACTCGGTGGCGACGTCGACCCGTCGTCTTGAACGCACGGGTTGTCAGGGAAGACCGAGCTGGCGCAGAGGACCTCGCCGAAGGCACCGTAGCGGAAGATGCGGCCGTCGGCCTCGATGAGGCTCCCATCTTGCTGGTACCGGGTGCCGGCGACGGTCAGGCGGTTGGTGTGTTGACTGGTCGGGGTCGCACGGCCTCCGCCACCTGCCGTCCTCTGGAGGTTGCCGAAAACGTCGTAGGTAAACACCTGCCGGCGTTCGCTGCCGGCGCCGCCGCGGGCGAGGTGGACTCCCGCCTCGGCGAGGCGGTGGACGGCGTCGTAGCGGTACCAGGAGCCGCCGATCGAGAGGACGTTGCCTGAGCCGTCGTAGGTGTAGGTGCCGGTGGACCAGTTGCGGTTGCTCCCAACACCGCTTGTCGAGATGCGCCGAGGGCGTCTCTTGCTGTAGGGGTCGAGGGTGTGGGTCTCGGTGACACCGTTTCTAAACACGATGCTTGCGAGGGCCTGGTTCCGGTGGTAGCCGACTGAGTTGATGTAGCCCGGGACTTTGCGCAGGAAGCCGCGGCCGTACTCGAAGCTCACGCTTCGTGACGGGGCGGGATCGTTGGTGCAGGGTGTCGCGTAGCCCCCTCCTTCACACCGCGGGTAGTGGATTCTGATGGTCGCTCCCAGGTCGTCGTACTCGAAGCCCTGGCTGAAGGCGTTCGACAGGTTGTCGTTGACGTAGATCCCGGTTCTTCGAGACGACGCGAGGCCGCCCCTGCCCCAGTACTCGAGCTCCTGCTCGACGCGCACGACGTGGTCTTCGCGGTCGGGCCGGTAGAGCGTCAGGTGGTTGTGGCGGACCAGGCGCGTGACTTTGCCGCCGCTTCGGTTGCTTCCCGAAGAGGCGTTCGACCACTGCCACTCCTTGAGCGGCAGGAAGCCGCCCTCCTCGTTCTGGCAGTCACCCGCGAAGCTGAAGTCGATGCGCACCGGCCGGCCCGCCCCGTCATAACGGTGGCAGAGCTGGCGCCAGGCGTTGCGCACGAAGCCGACGTTTCCGAGCGCGTCGTAGTCCGCGTACCGGGTCTCTTTGGGTGCATGGCCCGCCGTGCGCTCGGGACGATCCTCGGAAACCAGAAAGCCGCGCAGGTCGTAGGAGAAGGTGCGCTTCTGGGTCACTCCGCCATGGCTGGTGCGCACCGTGCGCAGTCGATCGGCATGGTCGTAGGTGTAGGCCGTTTGCACACGACTCTTCGCGGCACCGGCTGAGTGTTCCTCCACCTTGGAGAGACGACCGAACGCGTCGTAGTGGAGGCGCTTGGGGATGCTTTCGAGCGTGACGTCGCTGCCGCTTCCTCCCGCGCCGACTTCGGACCATTCGGTGGTCAGCCGGATCCCGCGATAGACGAACCGTTTCTGGTGCACCTTCCCCTCAGGGGGACGAATCACCCGTGCGCGCCCGAACGGGTCGTAGGAGAGAAACTGGGTGCGTTTCGAGGTGTCGCCCCACTCGGAGACGAACCGGCGGTTGCCGCTCGGGTCGTAGCCGATGATCCGGTTGCTCCAGATGCCGCCCGGGAGCAACCGGCTCTCGAGGTTCAAGCGGCCCAGATTGTCAAAGCGCACCCGCTCCCGGGCGAGATCTCCACCGGTGCGCTTCCCGTTGGGGCGGTAGTGGGTATAGACCCAGCCACCGTCGTTTCCCTCGGGCCTCGTGTAGCGATACTCGAGCCAGGTCGTCTGGTCGGGTTCGAGACGACGGATGCGCCCCAGGCGATCGAAGCTGTAGTCGATACCGAGACCCGATCCATCGGTCGAGCGGCTCAGATACCCGGTACTCGGATCGACCGTTCCCGAGAGCTCGACCGGGTAGCCCACAAAACCCGCACGGCTGAGCGTGCCGTAGCGATAGCGCGCCTCGCGCACGTAGGCAGGAGCAGCGGCGTCGGCCGAGTGGAGGTCGCCACCGTAGATCCGCTCCGTGATGCGGCGCTCAGCAGCACCGAAGGCCTGGCGCGACCAGCGGGTGCGCACATCGCCGGGGCTCGTTCCCGAAGCCTGCTCACGAACGCGCTTGTGGGAAAGAAAACCCGTTCTCGGATCGAAGCCGTAGTCGGTGCGTGCCTTGACACCACCTTCCTCGATGGTCTTGTACGTGTAGGTCCCGAGAAGAAACGGCTGACCCGGATCGCCCTTGGGCCAGGGGCTCCAGGGAGAGAGCCCACAGGCACCACCGGGGAGAGCCACTCCATCGTTGTCGACCCGCAGGACGCCGCGCGACGGGTGATGTTCGGTGCGGGCGATCTTGAAAAGACTCCCGGGAAGATTCCCGCCCGTCACCTGGCGACGGTAGTTCCCGTAGCCGTCAAAGCAGGTCTTCTCTTCGTAGGTGAAGCGGTTCCCGTCGTCGAGGTAGCGCGTGTGACTCGAGCGCTCCCGACGGTTGCCGCACGAGCTCAGCGGCTCGCACGACTCCTTGTTCCACTCCCAGCGGCTAAAGACCTGACGCACCACCGGGCAGTTGCCCTTCCCATCGCAGTCGAGGATCTCGCGCGACAGGTAGCGTTTCTCGGTGGAGTTGGGGAGCGTGTCGCTCACGTGGCGTGAGAAGGGAAGCCCCTGCTCTTCGCTGCGGTAGCCGTCCCGCGACTGGATCCCCCTGCTCCCCGCCATCCAGCCCGAGAAGTAGTGCCGCTCCTTGTCGCCGAGCGGAGTGGTGACCGTGGTCGTCGTGTACTGCTCTTTTGTCTGGTCGCTGGGGTTGGAAGGAGAGCAGACGCTCTCCACCGAGGAGTGGGTTGCGTTCTCGTAGCGCCAGCGGCCGAGATCGGCTCCCGAATGAGCCCGGCGTTCTCTCGTTGCAACCCCCGGGGTCGTTGGCGGGGTGACATTCGGGGTTCCCGGGGGCGTGTCCTCACAGGAGACGATGACCGGGATCTTCCACTCCCGCCAGGTGTAGACCAGCTTCCCGAGGGTCGGAAGGGTGAGACTCGAGAGCATGCCACCAGTCGTTGCGTTCCCCGCCGGGCCGCCGGGGCCACCCCAGTAGCGCAGGGTGTAGGGCCGGGTCGTACCAGCCTCGGGAGAGGTCAAAGAACGCAGAAGCGGCACCGCGACGTGCCCGCCGCGGTAGTCGTTGATGGGCCGTGGAATCGAGGCCGCTCCCGGTTCGTAGCCGAAGACCCAGGTGGCTCGCTCGCCCCCGAATGCCGCCAGGTCAACCGTCTGTGGCAGATGACGAGTCACACCGTCCCAGGTGCGAGGAGCCCAGGTCGCCGTGTGCTCGCGGCCGACCGTGTCGGTGATCTTCGACCACTGGCGACCGCTCCCGTTGTAGTGCACGGTGAGCGCATTGCCGAAGCGGTCTTCGATGCGGGTCAGCCGATAGAGCGGCCGCGTGCTGCCGGCGACACTGAAGGCGGTGAAGGTGTGGAGCTCACCGCTCCCGAAGTGGATGCGCCGGGTGTTGTCGCCAATGAGCTCGAGGCGCAGGTAGCTTCCGTCCCTGGTTTCGTACCAATCACCGCCGATTCCGTAGAAGGAGTGGTCGGCGCCATCGGGACCGCTGTAGACCCAGAGAGGACCGGGGTTCCAGTGACCGCCCTCGTTCGGGGCGAAGAGCTCGCCCAGGGAGAAGCGCCAGCCGATCCCGGCGTTGAAGCGCGTCGACGCCGAGGCCTCGGCCCCGGCCGAGTTGCTCTCCCAGTCCCAGAGGCGGGAGTTATAGACCAGGCTGAAGCCGTACGAGAAGCCATCGCCCACCGGGTAGGTGATCCCGATCGGGATGGTGAGCGACAGGTTGCCGTTGAACAGGTTCACCTGGTCGAGGTCATTCCACTCGTACAGCTGGTCGGCATCGAAGCCGCGCTCGAAGTTGGGGAGCTTGCCGCCCGTCTCGGTGTTTCGACCCTGAGCACGCGCTCTGGATGCGGCCTCGGTCGTCAAGTGAACGGAGCGTTCGAAGGCCTCTGCTGTTTCGGTGCTGTCGAGGGCACCGCCTCCAGCCAGCAGGACGGCGTTCAAACGCACCACGAAGAAGTCGAGCGCACGCGGGGCGAGACCCACCACCACGTCTCCTTCTTCGAGAGCCTCGGGCGGCGCTGTGCTCGAACCCCGGCCCACGAAGTCGGCCAGCTCGACGAGCGCTTCCCCGTTCTCTTCTTCGTCGCGGTCTGTTTCCTGCCCGTCGACCGCTTCGTGGGCCCAGACACCCCCGCCCGAGGAAGTGGAGTTCTCGGGCCGCACGACCCAGAACTGCATGCGCCCAGAGCGCGCGTGCAGCACATCCGCCAGGCCGTCGCTGGTGAAACCCGAAGAGCGCACCAGCTCCCGCGGAGACGGTATGGCGCGCGGCTTGGCACCGCCCAGCCCCGAGCCGATCGCAGCACCGGTCGACAGGTCGACGGCCATCCACACCGACTCTGGTGCCACGATGTCGCCGTTCTCCGGCACAAAGCGCACGACACCGTCGCCGTCGCTGTCATCGAGAAGCTCTTCGGTTGTCGCGGTCTGCCAGAGCGAACCGTTGAAGAACCGGCTATGGCCCACCAACAGAATGCGCTCGCCGGCCGCGACGCCCCGGACGACGACCGCATCGTCTTCGGCGTAGAGCGAAAGGCCGTCGTTCGTGGCGGCGATGGCGGGGCTCGGCAGGAGCCCGAGAAGCGCAAGCGCTGCTAGGGCGACCAGCCCTGTGAGCCGGCAAGGGCCAGAACTAAACCGAAACAGGGAAACAAAGAGCGACGGACGATGCATGGCGACTCCCGAGTCGCTCCCGCAACGCGAAGTCGCGGGAGAGCAGGAGTCGCTCTACTGCTAAGCCGGTTCGATCAAGGACCCCAGTAGGGCCCTCGTGCCGGAACCGACCGCGGAGCGTTCGTCACGGATGACGAGACGAGCGACTCCCGCCTGGTGGCAAGAGAACTCGCGAGTGTCCGTACATGAGTTTCAACGAAGACTCCACGCCCAAAAAGCGACCGCGGAGTCCAAACAAACAATAGAAGAGAGTCCGACAATACAACTTGAATGTTGAATCGTCAACTGGCCCAGCGAACTTCACCCCCATCGGGGCCCACTGCGCCCGGCTCTGTAACGCCCAGACCCCGTTTCCGGAAAGCACTCATCAAGCGCACTACAGCGCCCTCGTGAGTGAAGAAGCTCATGGGTCTCAACGCCGGGAGGTCCCCGCCTCCCGGCATTTCTGGTTGCCTTCGCTCCGGCGAACGCTCCTAGCGAACTCCGTGCGTCATCCTGTTGATCAGCGGAGAGAGAACCAGGAACACCAGGCCCGAAACGATCGCCACCATCGCAACGGTGCTAAAGAGCTGCGACACCGGCATCGACTCGATCCGGGCACCGACCAGGCCAGCGATCAGGTTGCCCAGGGCGGCGCCCATGAACCAGGTCCCCATCATCTGGCCCACCAGGCGTTCCGGTGCCAACTTGGTCATCGAACTCAGTCCCACCGGGCTCAAACAAAGCTCGCCGACCGTGTGGAAGAAGTACGTCACCACCAACCACCTCATGCCGACCAGAGGAATCGAGCCGTCGGCGTTCGGAGTCGGTGCGCCCCAGGCGAGAACCAGGAAGCCAACGCCGAGCAGCACCAGTCCGAGAAAGAACTTCACCGGAATCGAAGGGTTGCGCTTGCCGAGCCACACCCAGAGACTTCCGATCACCGGCGAGAGGAGAATGATCAGCATCGAGTTGACGTTCTGCACCGAGCCGGCCGGAACTTCAAAGCTGCCCACCATACGATCGGTGAAGTCGCGCGCGAACAGAGTCATCGAGGAGCCGGCCTGCTCGAAGCCCGACCAGAACAGCGCCGCGCCGAGAAACAAGAGCGCACAGACCGCAACCCGACCGCGCTCCACCTTGTCGCGACACACGAAGGCGATCACATAGGCAAAGTAGACCAGCGACAGGGCCGTAACGATGTAGCCCGTCAGGTCAACGAACCCCAGCGGCCCGCCCTCGGGCGCCTGCATGAAGAGCAACCGGCCACTCGAGACCAACCACCAAACAAGAGCCGCCAGCGCCACAAACACTCCAACACCAGCCATCAGCTGGCGCCAACCGGTCGCGATGCGCTGCGGGTCGTTCTCAGAGTCCGCCAGGTCACCGGCACCCTCCAGCTGGCGCTGCCCGTACCAGTACTGAATCACGCCCAGGGTCATACCAATCGCCGCCGCACCGAAGCCCAGGTGCCAGTCGTACTTCTCGCCCAGAAAAGGGCAGATCAACTGACCGAGGAACGCACCGAGGTTGATGCCCGAGTAGAAGATGCCAAACCCCGCGTCGCGCCGCGCGCCACCCTCGGGGTAGAGATCGCCAACGATCGCACTGACGTTCGGCTTCAAGAGCCCGGTTCCCACCGTGACCAGAAACAAACCAGCGAAGAACGTCGACTGGCTGTTGATGAACAGGCAGTAGTGGCCCAGGGCGATGACGATTCCGCCCCACAGCACCGCCTTCTTCTTGCCGATCAAGCGATCCGCCACCCAGCCGCCAGGCAAAGCCAGGGCATAAACGCCAAAGGTATAGAGCCCATAAACCGCCGACGCCATCGGCACGCCCATGCCAAAGCCGCCGTTGGCGACCGCATCTGTCATGAAGAGCACCAGGAGCGCGCGCATACCGTAGTAGCTGAAGCGCTCCCACATCTCAGTAAAGAAGAGTGTCGACAGCCCACGGGGATGCCCCATGAACTGTTGTCCAGACGGAATCGGATCAGCTGTGCTCATGACGGCTCCAAACTTCAGGTATTGGGCGGAAAGTCAGGCGATTCCAGAAGACCCGGCACCCACCAGGCCCTCGAGAGCAACCAGAACCCGCGTTCACAAATGGCTTCTGAGGATTCCGGCGAGTCTATCCCCCGCACTACCCAATCCCCCAAAACCCGCCCCAATCGACCCAGCCACCCGCTTGACCCCGGAACAGCCACGGGCTATGTTTCGCCATTCGCGATCCGCAGGAGAATTCGGGGCGTAGCTCAGCCTGGTAGAGCGCACGGTTCGGGATCGTGAGGTCGGAGGTTCAAATCCTCTCGCCCCGACCAACAAACCCGTTGGCATCTCCCCAGGGCCCAAGAAGCCCTCCGCAAGTGACCTTCGGGCACAGACCAATCCCGAAAAGATCGCCCCGACGAGCACCGCCCTACCCCCTCACCAAACGTCGACGGTCAACCCAGTCCCAAGCTGAGGAGCGGCGAGCGCAGGGCCGAGGGTGCTCTTTCCGGCCGCACTAGAAGGCCCACGGCAGTCAACAAAAGACAAGCGGCCGGAACGCTATGCCTCTATCGAGGCCAGCGGGCGGCGCCACCCAGCCGCAGGAACAAGAAGCGACGCCGTGCCCGGAGGCCGGGCGCCCGCCGTTCACCAGCGGCGCCGTCCCCAACCTCAACAGTCCAGCAAGGCCACCAACCAACGCACGCACTGACACTCCAATCCCGAAAAGATCGCAACGACAAGCACCGCCCCACCCCCTCACCAAACGTCGACGGTCAACCGGTCCCAAGCTGGGGAGCGGCGGGCGCAGGGCCGAGGGTGCTCTTTCCGGCCGCACTAGAAGAACCAAGGCAGTCAAACAACGATAGGCGGCCGGAAAGCTATGCCTCTATCGAGGCCAGCGGGCGGCGCCAGCCAGCCGCAGGAACAAGAAGCGACGCCGTGCCCGGAGGCCAGGCGCCCGTCGTTCACCAGCGGCGCCGTCCCCAACCTCAACAGTCCAGCAAGGCCACCACCAAGCCGCGAAGAAAGGAAAGCTACTCCGCTTCCGACTCGGGCGCTTCCGACTCGGACGCTTCCGAATCGGACACCTCCGAAGACTCCGAAGAAGCACCATCACCACAGCCATCAAGCTCATCCCCAGCCTTGACCTCAACCAAAACGACCGTCACGTTATCCAACCCTCCGCGGTCGTTCGCGGCATCAATCAACTCCTGGCAGATCTGATCAAGCGGCAAGTCCTTCTTCATGTAGCGCTCGATCTCATCGTCTTCGAGCATCGTCGTCAGACCATCGCTACACACCAGGTACACATCACCGGCCCGCAGCTCGAGCTCGGCAAGGTCGACCAGGACCTCCTTCTCGCTGCCCAGCGCCCGCGTCACGACGTTCTTGAGCGGGTGTACGCGAGCCTGCTCAGCGGACAGGTAACCCGCCACCACCTGCTCGTTGACCCAGGTGTGGTCCTGGGTGAGCAACTCAAACGCACCGTCGCGGAGGCGGTAGGCACGGCTGTCGCCAACATGCGCTAGCGCCGCGATGTCACCGTCGACATAGAGACCCACCACCGTCGTCCCCATGCCGTGCAGCTCGTGATCCTGGATGATCGCCTGCAGGACCTGCTGATGGGCAGTGCGCACCGCGTTACGCAGGCGGTTCGAGTGCTTCTGAAACTCCGGTTCGCTGCGGTACTTGTCGTATCGCGGGTCGTCTGCCGTCTCGCTGATGAAGTCGCGAATCGCGTCGACGGCGATCCGCGAAGCGACCTCACCATGGCTGTGACCGCCCATGCCGTCAGCGACGATAAAGAGCTGCGCCTCCGAGTCGATCTCGAAGCAGTCTTCATTGTGCTTGCGAGTCATTCCCGTATGGGTCAGACCCGAAGACTCTACGATGATCCCATTCTTCGCCACTTCTCTACCTATCCTTCTCGAGCTGCTGGAGCGCTTCTTCGACCTTCGGGTCTGGATCGCCCCACTGCAAGGCAGTCCGATAGTAGCGCTCCGCACGAATCGACATACCGGCGGCTGCGAACATCCGGCCGGCGAGCTTGTTGTAATCGGGGTTCATCGTCTCGATCTCGCAGGCTTCGGCGATCGCCTTCAGGCCGCGGCTGCGCCAACGAGGATTCTGTGAACAGGTCAAGGCGAGGTAGTACCAGGCCTGCGCGTTCTTGGCGTCCTGTTGGGTTGCGCGGTCGAAGTTCTCAGCCGCCTGGACGAACTGGCGCTGCTTGTACGCCTTGACGCCACGCGACAGGTAGACCTTGGCGAGCTCCTCGGGCACTGGGCCCTGCGTCGGCCCGGAGTCGGGTGACTGCAGCTCCATATCGTGCAGGCGCCGGCGCTCGGGATTGAAGAGCACATTGAAGGCCTCGGTGATCCCCTGGAAGACTTCCTCGGCCTCGGCCTTGTCTTCGCCCTGGAAAAGATCGGGGTGGCGCTCGCGCGCCAACTGCAGAAAACGCGCGCGAATGTCTGCTCGTGAGGCGTTGCGATCGACCTCGAGTACCGAGTAGTAGTCACGCGGCATGGCTCAACCCGCGCCTCCGCAAGAAGGACTGTCGTCCGCAGTCGTTGTCGCTCAACACGTCGCTAGCCTCGCTTTGCCGTTGCGAGTCGTTTGGCCTGCTTACGTACCGCGTCGGCCACGTTGCGATCACGCGTCAGCTGCGTGAGATCTCGCATCGACAGTCGTGGAATCTGGCGCATGGCAATCGGAATCGGGGTTCGTGGGTTGCGAACCAGGTTGTGCATCACCGAGTACTTACGAATCCACTCACGGTTCTGGGAGATCTTCATCAACACTTCTTCACACACCGTGCGACTCGCAGACACCTTCTCGATCTCGGACTCGGTCACTGCAGAGGCTCCGAGCACTGCAACTGCAACGTTCGGGTTGGGGTCTCGCAGGAGGATCCCACGAAGTGAGCGGCCAGCGCCACGGGCGAGCTTTTGCCGCAGCGGCGGCGGCAGTGCCTTGATCTGCGCCTCAGTGAGCGACGCCACGTCGAGTTCCGCCTCCTCGCCCTCTTCGACGTCCGAAGCGATCGCCGCCTCGATGTCGGCCTGCTCCATTGGGGTCCCGGCAGCAGCCAGCGCCGCTGCCACTTCGGCGACAACCGAATCGTCTCCCTCGCCGGCGGCCTCGACTTCGGCGGGGGCGTCACCGTCGGCATCGGGTGCGACCTGCTCCTTGGACTCGAGGGGGTCATCGACGCGGACCAGGTGGCGCCGGTACTCCGCCACGCGACGCACGGCAAACGAACTGAGCGAGGGGTTCTCCTCGATCGCGTCGAGCAGCTCCGGGTTCTCGACGATCAGGTCCTGGCGCAGCAGGAGGATCTCCTGCATGGCCTCAGAAAGGGTCGGCGCGATCTCTGCCGCCAGTTCAACTGGAAAATCGCGACGCTGGATGAGGATCTCGAGAAGGGTTGGGTCTTTTGAGTTGCGCGCAAACCACGAAACCGTTCCGATGCTCGCGTCCTTCCTGAAGAAGCCTTGCATCGAAAGAGCATCGACGCCCGCGAGTGACGTCGACGCGGCTTCCGCCACGCTTTCGTCCTCGTGCGTCGTGAGCTGGACCTGCAGGTTGATCAGCTCGTCCTGGGGCAACGGCAGGATCCCCTGCGCCGCCAGGTGCACCAGGCGGGGCTTGGCGCCGCTCAACACCTGGGCAACCAGCGGGTGAACTGCGGGGCCGGTCTCGGTGGGTGAGGTCGACTCCATCAGGAAGGACCGTCCGGCGCTCTGACCGCAGCCTGCTCGAGCTGGCTCAACAGCTCCCGGTTGACGATGAACTCTTCACCGTTCTTGACCGGCGGCCGATAGGCGACGCCGTTGATCTCGACCGCCGCGCCGGCGAGATTCTGCAGCGCCAGGCGAACCTCGTTCTGCGCCTCGAAGCGCAGCGACTCACCCTGTACGCGCAGTTCAGAGCGCACCCGCTCGCCATCGACATACGCCTCTACCCAGCAACTCTGCGTGAAGTCGACTGTGACGGCGATCGGCAAGGGCGCGGCAACGTCCGCCGGCTCGGCGGCGGCGCCGGTCGTCGCATTAGCGGCAGTCGCAGTCGCTTCTCCGGAAAGGGCTTCTCCGCCGAGGGCACTTTGCCTGGCGGGTGGGGCCATCGGCGGCACGGATGCCGCATCATCCTGAGAGCGATCGAGGTACCAGTTCAAGCCACCCACGGCGGCAAAAACCACGATCGCCAGACCGGTCAGAATCAGCGCCCAGGGCGGCGACGGGACCGGCGGTGCTTCGGGAACCTGGTCGACTTCCGTCTCGCCGGCCTCACCGGCAACCGCGGCCAAGTAGTAGTTGACCACCTCGTCGGTATCGAGGCCAACAAAGCTCGCGTACTCACGCAGAAAGCCCTTGGCAAAAACCGGCGCCGGCAAGACCTCGAAGCGGTCCTGCTCCAGAGCCTCGAGGTAGCGCAGGCTGATCTTCGTCGAGTCGGCGATCTCACGCAGACCGATCTCACGAATCTCCCTCTGCCGCCGCAACCAGATACCGAAGGAATCGTCTGGATTGATGGCGTTGGGGAATGGGCGGGATGGTTTCAACACTTCAGCCAAGGCAATCTCCGAGCCACAGTAGTGTACCTAGAGAGGGTGGAGATTTTCTAGTTTCGGGCCCTGAAATCCTTGATTTCTCGCGTTCAGCTTCCGCTCCGCGGCGGTCGCGCCAGTTGGGCCGCGCGCTGCTTCACCGGGGTGCGTAGAGTTCGGTCACGCGCCAGGGACTCGAGGTCGCCCCGGCGGAGGCCGCTCAAGAGATAGAGCGCGTTGTGAATGGGAGTCCTGGGGTTCCGACACAGTTGCAGCTTCAGATCGTACCGGACCCCCCACTTCGATGACGATGCCAACATCCCGAGGAGTTCGCTGGCCGTCGACGTGCTGCGAGCAACCGGCATCAACAGACCCACCGTCAAGCGTGGGTTCTGGAGCAGGGCCTCGAAGACGCGCGGGTGCGGCTCGTGACGCAGGTAGCGCAACGCCGCATCGCCAGCGCTGCGCGCGAGGGTGATCTTCTCGCCCAGACTCAGCCCCGGCAGGCGATTGCAGAGCGCGTTCTCGGCATGCCGTCGAATGAGTGGTGGCACCGAGACGTCGCGACCGAGGCGGGCGAGATCAGTCCAGCGGAGTGTCGCCAGAAAGCGCATCGCCACCGCCTGCGGCGCCAGTCGATGGGCGGCGACATCGCGCCGCCACTCATAGTCCGTCGCCAGGCGCTCCTCGGCGATCAGGAGTCGTAGCGTCTCGAGCGTCAGATAGGGATGGCGCAGCACCTGACGCGCCAGGCCCGCGTCGATCCGCTCGAGCTCCTCCTCGACCAGACTCGGGAGCTCCTCCGGCCCCGCCTCGAGGAGCGCGCGCGCCAGACCGTCCCGTCCTTCTCCAGGCGGTTCTGCTCCCGGTGGTGTTGGTGTCGTCATCTGCAGTCTCAGGGCGTCTCAGAAGGCCGAACTCTCCGGCACCGAAGAATTCTCTGCTATCTTGCCTGCTCGCCCAACTGAATCGCGGCCCTCGGGCCGTTCGCATCGTGCCCGCCTGGGACAGAAGGCCGGCGGACCCCTTTTGGAGAGATGAATGAGGCTTCCGACAGAGATACGGGAGGCGCTCGCCGATGGCGAGATCGACCTGGTCGAGTCGGCCTGGATTGAACGCGCCGAGATCAAACCCTACGATCTGCAGTGGTTCAACCCAGTCGCCAAAGCGTTGATTGACCGCAACGAGGAGCCTCTCGCGCGCACGCTGCTCGAACTGCTCGACGATCAGCTGCAGACGGGGCGCTACTGGAACGAGCGTCTCGACCTCATCCGCGAACACGGCAAGCACTGGATCAAGACCGGCCACATCTTCGAAACGGTGATGGAGTCGGTTCGCAACCTCTACTCCGAACAACCCGAGAAGCTCGACCAGGTTCTTGGCATCGTTGGACTCGACGGCGAACGAGACGACACACCCAAGCTCTGGGACAAGATCGAGCGCACCCGCAACCTTTTCGCCTACACGCCCGGCACCATCGTCTATATGGAAGGCAAGGGCGTTGGCCGCGTCGAATCCGTCAACCTCGCCCTGGCAACCCTCAAGGTCGACTTCGAAAAGGTCAAGAACCTCTCCGTCGGCTTCCGCGCTGCCGGAACCATGCTCGAGCCGCTGCCGGAGGGTCACGTCCTGCGACGCAAGATCGAGGAGCCCGAGACCCTCTCGTCCCTCGACCCGGCGGAGCTCCTGCGCACCGTCATGGCGAGCTACGAACGGGCGCTAACAGCCGCCGAGGTGCGTGAAGCGGTCTCTGGCCTGGTCCCCGAGAAGAAATGGAGCAGTTGGTGGACGGCAGCCCGCAAGCACCCACAGGTCGTCGTCGAGAGTGGGAAGAAGCAGGCGTACCGCTGGGCCGAATCGGCAACCCATGCCGAAGACGCTCTCTGGGCTGAGTTCGAGAAGGCCAAGCCCAAGACCCGCCTCGACCTACTGCGTCGCGCCAGCAATCAAGATGCAGAGCTGCGCGCCCGCATGGCTGGCGTCATGGAGCAGGACGGCAAGAAACTGGCGACCAGCGACCCGGCCCTGGCGTTCGAAACCTGGCAGGCACTCGACCGCATCGGTCACTCCCCCAGCGAGTGGACGCCTGCCACCCTGGTCAAACAGAAGGGCAAACCGCCGCACCTGTGGATCTCTAGACTCGGAACGCGCTCGCTGCGCGAGCTGGCCTACCGCGAAACGCGCAACGAGCGCGAGGACTGGGCCAACAGCCTCGAGTCAGCGTTCCTGCGCGAGGAAGACCCCAAGGCTCTGGAAGTCCTACTCGACCTGCTCGCCGAGGACAGTCCCGAGGCACGTCAGCGCGTTCTCGATCAAGCGGTGAGTCAACCGCGCAAGACGCCGGCACAGTTCACCTTCGTCGCCGAACGAGCGGCGAACGATGAGGAGTTACGTGACCGCCGCGGGTTGCGCCTGCTCAAGCAGATCCTCACCTCGCTGTCTGATCCCAACTTCGACTCGTTTCACGGCCGGCTGGGGGTCCTCTGCGATACCGGAGGCACCGTTCCGCGCCTCCTCGGTCACCTCACACCCGAACAGGCTGCCGACGCCGAGAAGGCCTTCGAAGAGGCCAACGGCCTCGAGGACTACCGGCGGGCGCCGCTGCTCGAGGCGATTCGCCTGCGCTTCCCGACCCTGCGGCGACAGGAAGAGTCGCCGCTCTATACGACCCAGGCCAACCTGGAAGCCAAACATGCAGAGCTCCAGGATCTGGCTGAGAAGGAGATTCCGGCCAACCGCAAAGCCATCGAGGTGGCGCGCGAAATGGGCGACCTGCGCGAGAACTTCGAATACAAAGCCGCCCGCCAGCGCCATGAGTACCTCACCGCACGCGCCACCGAACTTGCGCAGCAGATCGAACGGGCGCTGGCCCTCGATCCCGAAACGATCGATACCGACCAGGTGCGGCCCGGGACCCGGGTGGACCTTTCTGCCGGCGACGAAACGCGCACGATCACCATCCTCGGCCCGTGGGAGAGCGATCCCGAAAACGGCGTGATCTCTTTCGAGTCCGAGCTCGCCGAGGCGCTGATTGGCGGCAAGGTCGGCGACCAGGTCTCGGTCTCCGGAACCGAGATGACGATCGACTCGATCGAAGCCTGGGAATAGGCCTCAGGGTTCGTCAGCCGGCGACGGCGTCACCACCGGAATGATCTGGGGTTCGCCATCGGCGGGCGGAGCCTTGGTGCGGCTCATGGCGTGCGACACCAGGAAGACGATGGCCGCGAGCGCCAGGATGACTGCCAGCAGGCTCCATACCGCGGTCGTGCTGCCGAGGTAGCGGTTGCGCCGCTCCTCGAGCTTGCCGGCCAGACCTCGGTCCGGATCGTCGAGGCGGATCTGGCGTGCGACGCGACTGCGTAGTTCTTCGGGGAGCGGTGGACGGTCGAGGCCGCGTAGGCCTTCGACGACCGCGCGCAGCTCCTCGAGCCGGGCACGCGACTCCGGTGATCGCTCGAGTCGCTGTTCGAGGTCACGGCGGGCTGCCGGCGGCAGCTCGCGATCGAGATAAGCGGATAGTTCTTCGACTGTGATCGGCTTCATGGTTCGAATGGTCTTGGGTTTACACGACGCGGAGCGCGCGCTCAAACGTCTCCTTGGGGCGAAGATGGCGACTCGCTTTGCTGTGCAATCAGGGCCTTCCTCAACTGCTCGCGACCGCGTGCAATGCGGCTACGCACGGTTCCGATACGGACCCGCAAAACCTCAGCGATCTCCTGATACGAGAGCTCATCGAGATCTCTCAGAATGACAGCTTCCCTGAAGACCCGGTCGACGCCGAGAAGAGCATGCGCCACCCGTGCCTTCGCATCCTGCGCCAGCACGCGCTCTTCGGGATCGCGACGCTCGTCGACTGGAACCGCCGCCGCCTCGCGATCGAGCGAGTCGACATCGAGACGCTTGCGCGACAATCGCGTTCGACAGTGGTTGACACACACTCTGTAGACCCAGGTCTTGAGTTTGGAGCGACCCTGGAACTTCCCCAGGCTTTTGTGAATGCGAAGGAAGACTTCCTGGCTCAGGTCTTCGGCGCGTTCGGGTTTGCCCGACATGCGCAACGCAAGGTGGTACACCATCGGGGCGAACTCTTCGTAGACCTCGTCAAAAGCAGCCTGATCCCCGTACCGATGCCGCATCGCGACATCGCGTTCCCACTCTTCGCTCGAGCGTTCGACGGTCGCACCGGCGACATGGGGCGCAGTTGTCATCTCAACGATTCGGTCATGGGTGGCTTCTCGGTCCTTCGCCCTCTAGTCGACTTCCGGAAACCGCCATTGGTTCCCGACATTCTCGCGAGAGCGCGTAAACCTCGATAGAAGGAACGATTTGGGGCCCCAGCCCCTTCAAGGGGCGCCGCCCGAGGCCTGCTGCACCCGTCCCGCGGCCAGCGGATCGAGGTCGTAGTAGCCGAACAGGCCGTCGACGATCGCAGTCGCCACCCGATGGCGGTGGGCGCGAGTTTGAATGAGTCGGCGATCTTCGGCATTCGCCAGGTTGCCGACCTCGAGCAGAATCTTCGCTGGCACCTGGTTGTACCGCAGCACCGCCGGCACCCACGGCCGACCACGACGGCGAATGATGCGATCGCGAACCGGTAGGTTGGGATGTACCGCGAGGCCATGGCGTCGGAAGCCATGGATCATGTTGTCGGCGAGGTCGAGCGAAAGACCCTTGTGACGTTGCCGGTCGCTGTTGGAAATCGTCACCGACGGCTGCTCCCTGACCTCCGCCCGGCTGGCGTAGACAGAGTCACTCTTGCCGCCCGAGGCCGTTCCGACGACGCCGGGAACGTAGACCATGGCTCCACGCAGCGAAGGATGCAGCGAGTCCGCGTGGATCGACAGAAAAACCACCTTGCCAGGCTCACTGTCGCGGCCGAGGGCGTCACGCAGGTGGCTGTTGGCGAGGTAGTAGCGCAGGTTGGTACTGATCTTTCCGACTTCGATCTTGTAGGGCGGCGTCGTCAAGACCGCGTGCCCGCGCGACTGCGGCAGAACATCGCGATTCACCACGGCCCAGGCGCTGCCGTCGCGAGTTGTCATCAGGACTCGGGCTGCGGTGTTGGCCGCCAGGATCTCGCGCACCCTTACTGCAATGTCGTAGACGTAGGAACTCTCCCAGACGCCGCCAACCGTCGCTCCGACATCGCGACCTCCGTGCCCCGGATCGAGAATCACCGTCACACCCGCAAGATCGAGGGCCCGCACTTCGTTGGTAAACCGCGCCGTCGCCGAGCGCGTCGACTCCCACTGCCTACGCTCGGGACTGTCCGGCGGCAAGAACTCCGGCAGGAGGTGTTCGAAGGGCACCTTGACCTCGTAGCCCACTGGAATATCGGTGACGTCAGAGATGCCACTGCGTGTGGCGATCTCACCCGCGAGGCGGTTGACGTCGCTGGCAAAGACTTCGCCCGTAAAGCGCACCACGACGCTCGAGTAGAGCGCCTCGCCCGCGCGCAAGCGATACGAGGCGTAGTCGCCGAGGGCATCACGCCCGTAGCGGAGGTCTGGCGTCTGGCGGGCCGTCTGCAGAACCTGAGAGCGCAGCGCCGGGCGCAAGATGGCGACTGGAATCAGGATCTCCTGCCCAACCCGTAGCTCTTCGTCGAACAACGTGTTGGCCTCGCGCAAGCTGCGGTAGCTCTCGCCGGTACCGGTAAACCAACGCGCCAGCTGCCACAACCCACCGGCGGCTTCGGAGGGACTCTGCACGCGGTGGATCCAACCGCGAACATCGGTACGGTCGCCGGGGAACAGAGCGCGCAAAGCCTCGCTTCGATGCTCGGGGCGCAAGCAATCGAAAGCGACTTTGTAGCGCGTGTCGAAACGCGGCGCGCGGTGGTTGCGGTTGGCGCGCGAGATCTCTCGCCAGGCACTCGCGCGCCCACAGAGCCGGCGGGCGAAGTCGTTCGCTCCTTCGCCGCGACGGGGACCGGCCTCGATCCACGGGTCGCCGGTCGGGCCCAGAACTGCGCTCATCCCGTCGGAGAGCGCGGCGCGGCGGGTCTCGGAGCCGGTGCCTTGTGCGTAGGACAAGGTGGCGAAGAAAAGGCCGATGAGCATCGCCACGGCTCCGCGGCAAGAAGACGCACTAGCGAAACCAACAGCACGAAGCTCCTTGCTGCGCTCGCAACCGTTACAGCGGGGCGAGCTTGGACTGATGCGTTGCAAGAGCACCGGCTCGTCAAGCGGCCTCGTCGGCGGGTCGGAAGTCGGGGCGGGCCTGGAAAGAGATCTCGCGTTCGACAACGCTTGCATGGCGCAGCAGTGTCGCTTCGGCAAAGGCCGGTGCGATCAGTTGCAGTGAGAGCGGAAGCCCACGTTCATCGAGCCCAGTGGGTAGGGCAATCGACGGCAGCCCGGTCAGGCTCGACGGCGTCGTGAAGACGTCGGACAGATACATCGCAACCGGGTCCTGAAGGCGCTCCCCGAGCCCGAAGGCTCCACCCGGCGTGGTTGGGGTTGCCAGAACATCGACCCGTTCGAAGGCTTCTGCAAACTGCGCCGTGAGCGCTCGCGAGACGCCGCGCGCGCGGGCGTAGTAGGCGTCGTAATAGCCAGAGGAAAGCGCGAACGTGCCCAGCATGATGCGCCGTTTGACTTCCGCTCCAAAGCCCTGGCTGCGGGTTCGCACGTACATATCGCGCAAGTTGGCGCCGCCCGCGGCGCGCAAGCCATAGCGCGCTCCGTCGAAGCGAGCCAGGTTTGCACTCGCTTCACTGTTGGCCATCACGTAGTAGGCCGATACGGCGCCGGGAAGGTTGGGAACTGAAACGGCTTCGACTTTCGCTCCCGCCGCCTCGAGAACGGACAGGGTGCGCTCCCACTCTGCCAGCGCGTCGGTGGGCAAGGCACTCGTGTCAACTTCATCGAGCACGCCAATGCGCACCCCGTCGAGGGAGCCTTCGGCCTGCGCAGAAAGGGCGGCGTCGCTGTACGACGGCACCGACTGGCGCGCCGACGTCGCGTCGCGGGCGTCGGCGCCCGCCATGACTTCGAGGGCCAGCGCCGTATCGGCGACGTTGCGGGTCAAGGGACCGATCTGATCGAGCGACGAGCCAAACGCCACCAGACCCCAACGCGAGATCCGCCCCCAGGTCGGCTTGAGACCGACCAGGCCACAAAGTGCAGCCGGCTGGCGAATCGAACCACCCGTGTCAGAGCCCAGGGCCAGCGGAACCGACCCAGCAGCGACCGCGGCCGCCGAACCACCGCTCGAACCGCCCGGCACCATGCCGAGATGCCAGGGATTGTGGGTCGGATGAAAAGCCGAGTTCTCGCACGACGACCCCATCGCGAACTCGTCCTGGTTGACGCGACCGATCACCAGCGCATCTTCTTTCACCAGCCGGTCGACTGCGGTGGCGGTGAACGGGGCGCGGTAGCCGGCGAGGATTCTGGAACCGCAGGTCAGTGCGTGCCCGGCGTAGTTCAGGTTGTCTTTGATCGCCACCGGCACGCCGGCGAGGCGGCCGAGCGGTTCCCCGGCCGCCTGCCGTTGATCGAGCGCGCCGGCCTGTTCGCACACCGAGTCGTCGAAGAGCTCGAGGTAGGCGCGCACCGATGTGTCGGTCGTGCGCACCCGCTCGAGCGCCTGCTCGACCGTGTCGATGGCCCGAACCGCGCCCGCGCGAGTGTCAGAGGCCAGCTGGTGTGCAGTCGTCTCCCAGGTGTCAGTCATCACCGACCACCTTGACCTGCGGCACCAGCAACAGAGTGTCGAGCGCCTCCGGAGCGTTGTAGAGAAAGTCCGCTGGGCTGACGACATCATCGCCCCCGACCTGCTCTTGGTCTTCGGCCCGCGGTACGTCCCTACGCTCCAGCGAATCGAGCTCTCGGTAGTGTCCCTCGTCGCTACCCTCGAAGGCCGTCAACTGGTCGACCCAGTCGATGATTCGAGAGAGCTGCTCGGCGTGCAGCTCTTCCTCCTCTGGAGACAGCTCGAGGCGAGCCAGGGAAGCAATGTTGCGCACGTCATCACGGGAGATGGCCATGGGCGGATTCTAGCCAGCTCCAGGCCGCGCCCGGCACGTCAGGACCACAAACCCAGCCGCGCAAGAGCGACCGATGAAAGCAAGCGGAACCACCGTAATTGCAACCGACCCGCCCCGGACGCACCGCTTTTTCGACACGGTCCACCGATTCTTGAGACTCCGATTCACAGCCCGTCACGCAAGACGCCTAGTTTTGAAAGAAATATGGCGTTTCGGGCCCAAAAACCGACCAGAAGTGACGAATTTGCTCTCGTCTATAAGTTGGCACCGAACATGAAGAAGGGGGGTGTACAGGCCGCGACTCCACGCGCTCCCTTGCCATTCAATCCAAGAGGTTCTGCCCACCATGTTCAACACCCTCCCCACCCTTCACTCCCTGCGCGCCGCACTGTTTGTCGCGGCCTGTCTCCTCTTCTCTGCTTCCGCGCAGGCCGCGGACGTCGCGATCGACATGCGCGCCGCAGCTCCTGACAGCTACGACCACACGGTCGGTGGCGGCGCCTGGAACGATGGCTCAGCTAGCGACGTCGTCGGCGCTCTCGTTGGCGGCGACTACTTCTGCGGCGACATCGTCTCGTTCTTTCTCCGACTCGATGTCGCTGCCGCACCGTCTGTCGATCGCCAGGGTGCACAGATCGTCCTGCTACTCGGTCCCGGCTCGAGCGGTGCGTCCGGCATCACCTTCTCAGAAATCGTTGGCGTTTCGATCAACGACGGCGACGTCGGTGGCGCTGGTCCGAACGGCGAAGACACCGCCAACCAGCACAACCACAACAGCGCGATCTCCATCTACAGCCAAGAGCTCACCGGACCGCTTTATGACCCCTCAACCTATCTTCAGACCATCCTCCGGGTGACTGCCCTCGAAGCCGGCGAGCAGGTCGTTGCCAGAGTCGACGCCCGCCTTTCCTGCCAGAACAACGCTTCACGGAGCGGCTCGCTCTCGATCGAGTTTGTCCAGGCCCTCCTACCCAAGACAGGGACGACGGTGCGCCCCCTCAACCCACTGGTCATCGAGATGCATGCCGCCGAAGACGTCGCAACCCCGACGCTAGACATCAGCGTCGAGAAGCGCGACACCAAAGACCTGGTTGCGGTTGGCGAGAACGTCAACTACATCATCGAGGTCAGCAACTCCTCGTCGACCTTCGCCGCTGAGAACGTCAAGCTCACCGATCATCTCGACGCCAACACATCCTTCGCTGAGGTCTTCTCGAGCTTCCCCTGCAGCCATAGCGGCGGCGTACTCACTTGCGACCTGGGGACACTCGAGCCGATGGAAACGGTCTCGATCGAGGTACACGCCAAGGTCCTCAGCACCGCCCCGCGGAACAAGCTCGGCGGCACCAGCTGCAACGGCGGCGAAGATCTCTGCAACCGGGTTTCGGTCACCACGACGACTCCTCAGACTGACTACACGAACGACCGCGACACCGAGCCCACCGGCGTCGGCTCCCCGGCGCCGCGCGGCGAGCTCTCGATCGACCTCAGCCCTGACCTGGCGTGCGTCAACGAGAACCGCAAGATCACGCTGTTCTACGACGTCTCCAACACCGGAGCCGGCGAGGTCGCTGACGTCGTCGTCACCGATACCGCCTGCTCACCAATCACCCCGGTTGTTGCCAATGGCAGTTCCTCGAACGTCGGCGACCTCGACCATGACAACAAGGTCGACGTCGGCGAAGTCTGGAGCTTCACCTGCACGACCTTCGGTTCCGCCGTCACCCACGTAGCGACTGCGACTGGCGTCGACGCGGCAACGGCACTCGAGCTCAAGAGCCAGGATTCCGGCACCTTCGACCTTTGCGGCGGCGACATCGCGATCCAGAAGTCAGTGGACAAGCCGGTCATCAATCCCGGCGAGACCGTCACCTTCACCATCAAGGTCACCAACACCGGCAGCTCGGTCCTCTCTGACGTGCTCGTCGAAGACATCGACGTTCCGTCTTGCCGCTGGACCTTCGCCAGCCTGGCGGTCGGCGAGAGCAAGACGATGACCTGCGTGGTCTCTGACCTGCGCGCCGACATGACCAATGTCGCAGTCGCCTCGGGCTACGATCCCACCGGCGACGTGGTTGGACCGAAGGAAGACGACGCCACTGTTGTGGTGGTCACGCCAACAGCCGCCGACGGCACCGGAACGCCTGGCTACTGGAAAACCCATCCCGAGGCCTGGCCGGTCGATAGCATCACCATCGGTGGCGTGACCTACTCGAAGGCCACCGCCCTCGACCTGATGTGGGCCAACGTCTCGAAGGACAAGACCTACGTCCTCTTCCGCTCCCTGGTGTCGGCGAAGCTCAACCTGCTGATCGGCAACGAGAGTGGCTGCATCGACGGGACGGTTGCCAAAGGCGACGCCTGGATGGCGCAGTACGGCCCGGTTGGCAGCGGCGTCAAGGCCGGTGGCAAGAAGTCCCCCTGGGTTTCTGGCAACCAGATCCACAAGAAGCTCGACGACTACAACAACGGTCGCCTCTGCGCTCCTCACCGCGGATAAGACCTCTACGTCAGCAATACAGAAAGGGCCGACCTCACAAGAGGTCGGCCCTTTGCCGGTTCAGGTGCCTACGTCTTTCATGGCACTAGGCACTGGCGCGGCTCACTCAGGATCCGGCTCACACACCGGGTCTTCCGGTGGCTCTTCCGAACAGTGGCCCGGTCCGAGGTCGCCGTTGTTGTAGAGGTCGAGGAGTGCCGCGAGCTTGATCCACTCGTTCTTCTCATCGCCTTTGATGCGCACCTTCTTGGGGTCGTCGACCGTCCATAGGAGCGCCTCGGCTTCCGCCAGCTCCTCGGCGATGATGCCGCTGTCGGCACCGGCGAGGACGTTCAGTGACGCCGCGATGTACTGGTGCGCCAGGATGTAGAAGACGTTGCCACCCTTGGGCGGAGTCTCGAGAACCTGCAGCCAGGTTTCGCCGCTCGCCAGGAACAGCGAATCCGGACCTGCCGGCATGACCTCGCCCCAGGTCGAGTCGTACTGCTTGCGACTCGGGTCGGCGTGCGTCTTCCAGTAGCCCTGGGTGAGAGTGCAGCCGTCTTCACACGCGACCTGAACGTTGACCGCCCAGGTGGAGACCTCGGTGGTCGCACTGTCGCCGGTGGTGAGACGCGCAGTGTTCATGAGAGCTCCGAGTAGGCCGCCGTTGTCGGCGCAGCTGGCCACGCCGAACGGCCCCACGGGAACCTCGTAGCTGGTCGTCCAGCCGTCCGGGCCGAGGCTCGCGCCACAAACGTCTTCTGCCAGCGTATCCACCTGCAGATCGGCACCATCGAGGTACTCATCGGTGATATCGACGCACGAGTCGATCTCGCTTCCGGGGTCGGTCGCGTGGTCGATCGCCACCGGCGCCGACTCGAAGGACTGTCGGCTGGCAAGTACTACCGGGTCGGCGCCTGGCGCGAAGAGCCGGTTGACCAGGGTTGCCTCGGCAACGTTCTGGACCGCAGCATTGAGTTCATCTGCGGTGAGACTCTGGTCGTAGTCGCAAGTGACGCTGCCCATCGCCGGTACTACCGCCGCTGTGCAGTTGGCGAGCGGAATATCGAACGCGATGGAACCGGTGCTCGGGAGCGTGTAGTCGCGCACACTGTCCAGAGGTGCAGCCAACGTCGGATGTGGGTTGCCAACGGTAACGGTACCCGTCATATGGTGGTCGACGTTCGCTGGTGTCGCTGTCACATCCACCGTGTAGACCACCGTCGCCGACTGGTTCGGGCTGAGCAGTAGATCCTCGTGGTCTGCGGTCTTCGAGATCGTCCAATCCCACGCGCGATCGAAACCGCTGGCAGCCGTCTTCGTGACGGTCAGCTGGCGACACGTCACGGGAACTGTGGTCTGGGCGGTCTGACCGGTCTCGACGATCGTGGCGGTGTTGACGTAGGTCTTGGACGACTCAGCGCAGCGATAGGTGGCCGAGTACGACTGGGATCCGTCGTTGCTGAACATCCACGAACGGGACTCGTCGACTGACTCGTCGACTACCGTGATCGAGGCGTTGGTTTCGACCGTCGGTGCCCCGAAAGCCACCGCCTCCTCGGCTGTCGAACCCGACACAGGTGAACCTGCCGCAGTCGCCACGGTTGCCACGTTGGTGCGCGGGGTGCTGCCCGGCAGCATAGAGGCGTATGAGCATTCCCATGATTGGCCGGCACCCAGATCAGCCGGTAGCGCAACCGGGCAGGTCACGTCGGCTACGATCCCGCCGGTCATCTCATCAGTCACGGTGACGCCGGTGGCGTCGAACGGCGTGTCGTTGCTGATGGTGATGGTGCCAGACACCGCAAAGTCGGAGTCCTGCGGATCGCCACGGTCGACAGAAACCACATACCGCAATTGAAACCAGTCGCCGAGGAACAGGTCAATGGTTTCGGGAGTGACTGTTTTGTCGATCGACCACGGCCAGCTGCGGGTGTAGGTCGTCGTGGCGGTCTTCGACACCGAGAGCTCGAAGTCGTAGCAGAACTCGATATGACTGATTGCCGCTGCGCCACCACTCGCGTTGTCCGGTGAGCTGAGGTTCACCCCGGAGAAAGCTTCCGGATCGTAGGCGTAGACATGGGCGTCAGAGCCGCCTTTGACGATCACAGCGTCGACCCCGAGCGTTGACGTCCAGTCGAAGGTGACGCCGTCGCTGGTGATCGTGACCGTGTCGTCAACACCGGGGAAAGAGTAGGTGCCACTGGGTGGCGGTTCGGGCTGTGGCTTGAAACCGTAGTCGTAGCCAAGCTCCTGACAGCTCGGGTTTCCACTGACGACCTCCTGGGCAGCGGCAGGCGCCGCGACGACAAGCAGGACCACTAAGAGACTGAGACCGCACGCGGCCAACAGCGGGGCCGATCGTCTCGGCGCACGACGAGTAAGGGACATGGAGAATCTCCTTCCATCAGATGGCTGGCTAAAACGTAGAACTTGTATCGTGTTATAGGAGAGACCTTTCCAGCGCTCAACAGATCAGAAACAGTATTTACATTGTTGAATATTGGATCTTCTCACCAGGGTGCGCGGGGCCACACCCCGGCGGGGCTTTCCTCCTCATCGCTCGGAGCCGTGCTGGATACGACCCGAAACAGCGTTTCAGGCAGGGAAGCTCAACCGTGGAGAGCGGCGGATCAAGGCCGGCGGGTGCGCTCGACGCCGGTGATCTCACTTTCGGGAGGAAGCGTGATCCGCAGGATGTAGAACCCGGCGCGAGGGACCACGACGTCAATCCCGGCTCCCAACACCGAGACCTCAGCCTGCCCACCGCCCGCTGTTCGCCGCAGCACTGGCTCGACGCTGAATGGCGGCGGTCCATCGCCATCCAGAGGAGCATTCAACCCGTCGACCCCGACGCCAATGAAGTGGAAAGAACGCTTGGCCGGGGTGAGCCAGGCCCGCAACCCCACCCACTGACCGGGGCGGAAGAAGCGCACCGCCCGCGTCTGCCCGCGGGCATTCAAGACCCGCATCGCTCCGTCGGGAACGAACACCTCGTCGAGAGCAACAGCCTCGGACTCGTCGGCCGCCATCGCCCCGCCGGTTGGCTCGAGGGGGCTCCGGACTTCGAGCAGCGGTCCGCGCCGGAAACGCGTCGGTGCGAACACCGCAAGGGGCTTCCCCCGCGGACCCGCCGCTTCGAAGAGCTCCTCGTAGAGCCGCCGGGCGTCGACCTGATGTTCCTCCGTGGCGTCGTCGCTGAAGAAGCGCTGCCAGGCACTCGACGACGAAACCACGACGTCGGCGTGTTCTGCGGTCAACGCCTTGCGACCGAGCCGCGGCAGGAAGCGCGACCGGACGACGGCGTACTCCTCGGGGGGCATCTTCGGGGTGTACGACTCGGCGACGATGGCGCCACCGGGAGCCACGTGCGCCCTGAGCCAGTCCCTTGCGAGGGTGAGGGTCGACGGACGTGCCAGGCCCACGCTCTGTTCGAAAGTCTTCTCAGCCGGTACCGCCAGCAGCGCGACAAGCGCGGCGGCCACCAACATCGACTGCCGGCGGCCGGCCCACGGCGGACCGACCCGTGCCGCGTTTGCCCTGGCAAGCACCGCCTGGAGTGCTAAAGCGAGCGGTACGGCGACGAGCACAAGGAGCGTCGGTAGGACCGGTAGCAGGTTGCGCTTGACCACCATGTTCATCGACAGAATGAGCGCCAGATAGACGGTGGGGAACGGCAGCATCCAGAGCAGCCGCCGCCACTCCGGGCGTCGCACACCAAGGAGCGCCAATGGAGCGACGAGCAGCATCGGGCCGGTGGAAGCCAACAGTTCGCGCAAGTACCAGCCTGCATTCGACGATGGCTGAACACCGAGCCAGCCGCCGCCGCTGTACTGCCGCACTCCGAAGAACATCCCCTGGCCACTCCAGATCGCCTCCCAGGGATAGCGCAAGAGCCCGGGCATGGCAGCGACAAACGCCCCGATGGCGGTGGCGGTCGCGACGGCCAGTCCGAGAGTGCCCGACCGCGCCCCTGGTCTCGGCCCGCGCTCCCGGCCTCGCCGGGAGCTGAGGCGACACCACGACCAGGCCGCAAAGATCCCGACCGCCACGACACCGGCCGGGTACTTGGTGGCCGCTGCGAGCCCGGCAAACAGTCCGGCCAGAGCATAGGTGCGGTTGGACTCCCGGTCGAAAAGGCGCACTACCTGCCACATAGAAAAGGTGGCAAACACCGCCGACGGCGCGTCGCTGATCGCAAGGTGCGAGATCTCATTGAACAGCGGCGAAGCCACGAAGGCGGCCCCAGCGAACAGGCCAGCGACCGTTCGTCCAATCGCCTGCGCCATACGAAAGACCGGCACGACACACAAAGAGGACAGAAGTGCCACGACCGCGCGCATCCACACCCAGTCCACCGCCAGGCTCTCGGTCTCGCCGTAGAACAGTTGCACGCCGCCGTCGAGAACCGCAGGAAAGAGCTCGCGCAGCCAGAACAGGATGGCGTAGGTGTAGTACAGGAAGTGCGGGTAGGCGAAACGTCCGCGCAACACTTCGCCGTCGTTGATCTCGGTCGCGTGGTGGTGGTAGGTCCCCTCGTCGAGATAGGGGCGCTGTTCGACCTCGTGGTCGATCCCGACAAATCGGACAGCGAGCGCAACGACCACGAGCGCCAAGAGAACGCGGTCGGCGTTGCCACCACGGAGCCACTCGATGCCGATTCCGACCGCGAGCGAGAAGACGCAGACAAGCGTCCCCAGAACCACTAGCCGAGAAAACCAGAGCGGCGGCGGGTGGCCCGTCGCCGAGAACCCCCACGCGAGCACCATCAGCGAACCGAAGCCAACGGCTCCGATTGCCGCCCAGTGGCTCGAACGCGCGCTCACACAGAGGGGGGACACGTCGTCAGGTTAGCGCGAACCTTTCGAGTTTTCGCACCGCTGACGGCCGCGTCCCCTTCCTCTACGGACAGCCCATAGAGGCATTTCGAGACCCTCGGCTAATCCTCGGCAGACAGCAGCTCATCAAGACGCGCCCTCAGAGCAACCAGCTTGGCGTCGAAATGCGCGGAGTCCAAGAGTGAGAAGAAGCGAATCGCCCCGCTCCGGTCGATGATGAGGTTCGAGGCGATCGGCACCTGATTGCGCGGCAGATCAGCAAGCACATCAGTCGGCGCAAACTCTTCGGTGACCACGCCGTCCTGGTCGAGGAGAACCGGAAACTCGAACTTCATCTTCTTCGCCCAACCGGCGACCAGATCGGCGTTCTCCATGACGTCGATGATCAGGACCTGCACATCCTCATCGTCGTAGTTTTCGTGCAGTTGGTTGAGATGCGGAGCCTCCGCATTACAGAACGGTCACCAGGTGGTCGCAAAGTGCAGAACGATGTAGCGGCCGCGAAAGTCGGCCAGCGCCATCGTCTGGTCGCTGCCAACAACGGGCATGCGCACCTCGGCGGCCGGCGCAAGGGTGTTTTCGAGAGTCTCCTCGGCGTGCACCGGCATGAAGGCCGCAGCCATCAAGAGGCCGGCAGCAAAGGTAGTGGGTCGTAACATTTCGTCTCCTCCTTGTGGTTTCAGTGAGGTCCTACCCCACCCACGCAAAGGACAGCCGAATCCCGCCACCACGGCCGACGCCGCGTCATCGAGTGCCGCGGGAAGCGCCTCCCGTAGAACTCCATAGCGCCGTGCTACCAAACTCGAAATCGTCGGCAAACAAGGGAAAGCCACCGTGCAGACCAGGCCCGGCACCGCCGTCGCCCGGCGCGGCCGGGGCAGGCTCACCAGGTGGTGGCCCCAGCAGGGTCGCAGGGTCGCCCAGCAGCACCTCGGTCTCGCGAACCGAGGCGATCACTCCGGCCGACTCCGCGCGCTCGAGACTCTCGAGGAGCACGTCGCCAACCCGGAGCGAAGTGTGGTCGAGGTCGCTCCACGCCTGGACCACCAGGCGCTGATACCGCGCCCCGTCGACATGCCAGCTCGGAGCGGTGCTACCCAGAACGGCCACTGCACCGCCGCCCTTCTCGGTCAGCAACGCCTCGCCAAGCGAGCGATAGAAGGGCAGCTCACTGCGCGCCAGGAGGCAGCTCTGCGCACTGAGCAGGAAGGGGTGCTCGGCGAGGGCCGCTGTCAGTGCCTCGTCGGGCAGAGCCAGCTCCTCGACAGTCAACAGGTTCTGCCAACTCAGCATGCCCACACCGCTGTGGCCGACGAAGTGAACCCAGTCGACGCCACCCTCGAGCGCCGCGAGAAAACTGGACCGCGCCGAAGAGAAGTCGGTCTCGCCGAGGTCGAGGAAGTTGAAGGCCTGGGGCCCGAACGGCATCAACGTCGAGGCTGCCTGGGCGGCGAAGCCCTCGGCATCGCGATCGCGATCGACCAGCATCAGGGCAGGCGGGCGATACGACGCGCGCTGGGCGAGACCGCGGGCCTCGAAGGCTTCGATCTTGTCGATGACCCGGGCGAGCTCGGCGGCGTCATCCACTGGAATACGCCCCACAGCGGTCGCGGCAGTCGTGGCAAGCGTCGCGGAAGCGTAGAGCCGGTCGTTGGAATAGAGCCCGTGCTCCGTCGCCACCAGAGGCGCCGGAAGCGAAATCCAGCCTTGCCCCGAGGCATTGCGCTGATCGAAGGAACCTTGACCCACCAACACCAGGTAGCGCGGGGAGCGCGCGCTCAACCAGTTGCGCAAGAGCTCGATATCGAACTCACCGTTGCCGAGGTTGCGCAGCACATCGACCGCGAGGACCACATCGGTTGTAAGGCCCTGGCTTTCGCGAAGTAGAGCGAGCCGCAGGGCGCCGTCGAGAAGCTCGGCATCGGAAACCAGCGCCAGCCAATCGACCGGCCCCTCGAGCACCGTCGTCGCGGCAACCGCTTCGAGCTCGGGCTCGGCAAGGTGCTGAGGGCGTGCCACCCACAGAGACGTGGCACCGATCCCGGCCGGCAGCGTCGCCTCGAGGGCACCCGAGGAACCCATCGCGAGGGTGGTCTGTAGGGGACGAGGAGCGAGAGCATTCGTGGTAGCGACAACCAGCAGATCCGGAGCATCGGAGAGCACTGCGATCGGCTCGTCGTTTTCATTGTCGATCGCCAGTTGCGAGTCGAACAAACGATGGCCCCGCATATAGCGCACCTCGACCGCGTCGAGGAAGAGCACGCTCTCACTCCGACTGGTGAGCTCGAAGATGAAGTCGACCTCGAGCTCGGAGCTCTCGGGCTGCCACGGGAAAGCCAGCGTGGCAGGACCACTGCCGCTCCATGAAAGCACCGCGGGCTCGGAAGCTCCGCCCGACCTCCGCACCTCGAGGGTGTGGTCGCCGGCAGCAACGCTGTGAACGAAGAGCTTCAACTCGGCGGCCTGCGCGCGAGGTGCCTCGAGCGACAGTGAGACATCGACCGCTTCATCGGTCGGCAAGAGCTGCTGGAACCAGAATTCCTGTTCGCTATCCCGGACGGCAGCGGTGGCTGCAATGTTGTCTTCTTCGAAACGCTGTACAACCAGCGACTGGGCACGTCCCGGAACCGCGGCCGGACCTGGTGAGACGCCAGAGGCCTTGTTACCGAAGCCGTAGCGGAGACGGTAGGCGCGCCGCGTCCCCGGTCGTGGAAAAAGATCGTCGGGGGCGAAGAAGACCAGGCCTCCACCTGGCGCTTCGAACCAGCCGACCTCCTGGTCGTTGCGAGTGAGCGAGAACTGGCCAGCAGAGATGACGTTGTTGATGATTTCGCTGTCGGCATCGAACGCCACCGCAAGGGCCGCGCTCGAAAGGCGCTGCAAACCCGGCTCGGTAACCAAAACCTCGACAAAAGCCGCTTCGCTAGCCCTCACCGGAAGGGTCGTTGCGGCTTCGCGCGAGCTGCCATGGGCAGGCCGGTTCGGCGAACGGAGCGCCGCCTTCGGCTGGCCTGAAGCCAGGGTCGGCGACCGCTCCGCGCGATCGCCCTCGGTGAATGCCTCGACAATGCCGAGCTCGGTGCGCTTGCCAGAATAGTCCTCTTCGACGATGCGGTAGCGATCGCTGACGTGACCAGCCGGGTCGAGAAGCTGGTAGTGCGCTCCCCCGGCCGCACCAGGAAGGGCCGACAGGGGCTGCGCAACCGCCTCGTAACCGTCGCCCACGAGGCGTTCCAGATGGAAACGACGACTGCCAACCTCCGCGTCGGTGCTGAACGTGATCTCGACGCCCTCGGGCACGCGCACCGCCTGCGCCTCGCGCACCAGGGCCAGAGTCGTAACGGCCGGGGTAATGGTGAGACCGCAGAGACTGTGAGTAGTGAAGGTGGCGTTGGCAAGCTGCGTCCCCGCGCATGTCGCGCCGGCGCAGGTCTCATCGACCCACTGCGCAAAGGTCCCATTGGTGGTGCGGGGACCTCCCCCAGTGAGGAGCACGGGATTGGTGGCATGAGATGGAACGGCCATCACGTAGTAGGAGGCCCAGGCTGAAGTTCCAGCAGCCACCGTTCCCGGGTTCCACACCACACTCCCCGAGCCGCCGGAGGCTGGCTGAGTCGTGAAACTGCCCTGGGAAGTCGGGCCGGCGAAGAGATAGGTCACCGCACCGCCCGGTACGTAGGCCGTGACAACGTCGTTGGGAAGAGAGAACGCGATCGGATGCGGAGTAGGGTTGGTGACCTCGAGGGTGATCGCCACCACCGAACCTTGACTCTGTACCGGCGGGTTGACCCCGGAATCGAAGCGTGCCCGCTGCTCGACGTAGGGCTTCGAGGGCTTGCCGCCGCCGTCGCGCTCCAAGTACGAACGAATCCGGTATGCAGGCCCGAGGAACCCATTGACATGGCCGTCGACGGTCATGACCACATCCTGATCCCCAGTCACCAGGGTCGCCCAGTTGTTGTCTCCGCCACCATCGGTCTCGGGCGGCGCCGGTAGGTTGGCGGCCATGGTGAAGAGACCGTAGCCCACCGCATCCTGGTTGGTGAAGTTCGAGGTACTGAACGGTAGCCACGGTTGTAGGACCCCGACGCTGTTCGTACCGATCCCGGCGACATAGTTCCAGGCACCATCCCGGCTGGTGTAGGTCACGGTGCCGCCTAGCCCGTCCCACACCGAGAAGCTGGCATAGCAGCCGCTGGTCACATAGGGATAGACGGTGAGGTTCTGGTGTTGGTTGATCGACTCGCCCGATCCGAACCAGTTGCGGGCGTACATGTTGAGCTCGGTACCGCCGGCGCCAGGATTCCCGTCGTGAGCCCGCAGACCGTAGCTGTGCATGAAATTGTCCGTAATGGCAGTTGCCGAGGTGTCGACCTCGACCCGCCAGTGACCATGCATCGGGGTGAGAACCGAGTAGAGGTTGATCCAGGCGTTGTCACACGCGCCGCACAGAAGGCCATCGTTGGTGTTGAGCACCAGGTTACCCATCGGGTTGTAAACCCGATAGTCGACCCGAGCCGCTCCCCCGGTCACGTAGTCCCAGGTCGCTCCCGCCGGATCGGCGTCGAAGACATCAATGTCGAGACGAGCCGTGGCGGGCGGCACCTCGACCCAGAAGTCGAAGTTCTTGCCGTAGTAGGAAACCCGGTCGCCCTGCGTGGCGAAGAAGCCCCTTCCGGTCTGCATGAAGTGCTGGGCAAAAACGGCCCCGCCACCGTTGAGACCGCCGGCAAGGGCCGGTGCACCCAACAGGGTGGTCCCCAGGGCGAAGAGAGCGATGACCTTCCTGGTGTGGCTTTCCCACATATCATAAGAATAACAGAAATATGTCTATTTTTCGATATCAGTTAGCCGCAGCTGTGACGAACCCTGACTACAACGGTGCGCGTGAGCGACCCTCAGGGCTCGGGCGGAATCTCCAGGTCGACCACCCACAGGTTCGCCTCCCAGCCCAGTTGCGAATAGTAGAGGTGCGACCGCGAGGCTGGAGTCGAGAGCGCCGGGAAACTCCAGAAGGATTGGTTCCCGAACGCCTGCGGTCCCATGAGTGCGCCACTCTCGAGGTCGACCCGCCAGAGCTTTCCACGCCCCTGCCAGAGAAGTTCGCCAGGGTTGGCCGCGGGAGCCGTCTGGCCGTGAAAAAGGTCGGGCGGCAGGCCATCGATCACTGTCAGTCCCCGGCCGATCTCATACACCGCCCGCTGTGCGCCCGGGAGACAGTGCCCAAACAGGCGCCCGTCGAGCAGCCAGGTATCACTAAAGAAGTTGCCGTCCTCGCAGGGGATCACATCAACTTCGAGCTCGACCTTCGACCAGGGGCTGGGTTCGGATGTCGGGGTGCGGCCGTAGATCCAAGTTTGAACCGGGGTGCCGGCCTCGGCGACCACCAGGTGCTTCCCGTCTGGTGCCCAGCGAGACCGTTGCGGCGCGCCTCGTATCCCTTCGGGGCGATGCAGGTCGGTGCCATCACGACGAATCAGCCAGGGAGCGTAGTCACCCGTGCGATTGGATTGAAAAAGGATCCACTCCGAATCCGGTGTTCAACGCGGATAACGCTTCGCTGAATCGTCGTCGACGAGGCGCGTCACGACGCGGCTTAGGACGGCCTGGACGAGGACCGACTGCGGCGGAAAGAAATCTCGAAAGCTCACGTAGCGGCCATCTGGTGAAACGTCTGGGTCGACGAACTGGTGATCGCCTTCGGTCAGCGCCTCGGGCGTCGAGGGCCAACCATCGCTACCGATCTCCATACGACCGATGTTGCCGGTCAGGCGATCGCTGGTGTAGAGCAGCCGCGATGCCGCTCGGGCGAAGACCGGTGACGTCGCCCTCTCTGCTGGAACTGGAAGCGGCCGCGGCTCTGAGGCGGCGCGGCCGGCCTCGTCGAGCTCGAGCGTCATGAGGGTCATCACCCCGGTGCGATCACTCGGGAAAACCAGGCGGGTTTCCCCGAGCCAGTCGGGGGCTCCTTCGATCGCAGGATCGTCGGTAACCAACCATCCCTCTCCCGAGCTGGGATCGAAGATCGCGATGTCGCGAATGCCACCACGCTGGACCCAACCGGCGAGAAAACGCCCATGAGGTGACCACGACGGGTCGGCGACGTCGAAGGCCTCGTTGAGAAGGGTGACCTCACCCGTTTCGAGGTCGAGAAGATGTAGGTAGCCCGGGCCATAGCGAACTTCGGGCAAATGCGTCGCGGTTGTCGAAAACGCAATGGTGCGCCCATCTGGTGACCAGTCCGGGCCGTAACCGTAGTCGAGCAGCTTGCGCCGCGACTCGCCGGTGGTTCCGACGCGGTAGAGGCCGCCCGGTTGACTGAGTGCCCGGGCTCCCTCGCTGAAGACGATTTCCCGGCCATCAGGTGAGAAGTCGGGCCCGGTGAACAAGCCGTCGAGACCCGCAGTGAGCTCGATGCGACGCGTTCCCCCGATACGTTGCAGAAACAGTCCCTGGCGAAAGCCAGCCACTCCGTCTGGCCCGGCGTAGACGGCAAAGGCGGCGAACTCTCCATCGGGTGAGATGGCAGGCAGGTACTCGAGCCCGGCGGTCGCAGTGACCCGATGGCTGCGCACGACACGCCGAGTTGTAGCGGCATCGCTTGCCGTCACTCCGGGCGCAGTCCCCGGCGCACGACTGCCTAGCCAGAACGCCAGCGGAACGAGCGGGGCGAGAAGTGCCATCGCAGCCAGCGCGCCCCGAGGCAAGCCCGAAGGCCTCCTCGGTGCCTCGTCGACCGACACGCCAGCTTTCACTTCATCGGCAACCTCAAGCAGGTCGAGGCGAAGATCACCGACATGCTGGTAGCGCTCCGCCGGGTCCTGCCGCAGACAGCGCCGCAAGATCTTGACCAGCCCCACAGGGGCACCGGCGAGTTCCTCCCATGGCGGCTCGCTGCGCAGAATGTCGGCCAGGATCTCGGTGACCGAGGCGCCGCTGAAGAGGCGTTTCCCCGTGACCATCTCCCAGAGCACACAGCCCAGTCACCAGAGATCGCTCCGCTCGTCGATCGGAGCACTCGTCGCCTGCTCAGGGCTCATGTAGGGCGCCGTGCCGAGCACTACGCCAGCCGCAGTCTCCTGCGTCAGGGTGGGCGAATGCGTCGCGCCCTCGCCACCCGATCGGAACCTCCGCCTGGAACTGCCTTGGCGAGACCGAAGTCGACGATCTCGAGATGTCCGGCGCTGCCGTAGCCCTCAGGCACAACAATGAGATTGGCCGGTTTGAGATCGCGATGAATCACCCCGGCTCGATGTGCCGCCTCGAGCCCGGCTGCCGCCTGTGTGGCCAGCTCGAAAGCTGCCGAAACGGGCAGCGGACCAGTACGGAGCTTCTCTGCCAGGGTCTCCCCGGCCACCAACTCCATCACCAGGAAAGCAGGAGCACCGTCATCCCCGGGACGGTGGAACTCGAGAACGCGCGCGACATGGTCGTGTTTGAGCGATGCCAGAAGCGTCGCTTCGCGCTCGAAGCGCAGCAACCGCTCCGGCTTGGCGGCTACATCGTCAGGCAGAACCTTGACCGCGACCTCGCGCTCCAGAAGCCGATGTCGCGCCCGGTGGACCTCTCCCATACCGCCCGCACCGAGCGGCGCGAGAATCTCGTACTGGCCGATGGTGCTTCCGGCAGTGAGCCCCACAGAGTCGCCCCCAACAACTTCCTAGATTTGCGACTCGAAGGCTAGCACCGGGGTCATACCGCGCTACGCAGGGCACTTCAATTCAGGGCACTTCGTTCGACCACGCCCCACTGTCGCCCAGCTCCCAGCCATCCCCCCAGATGACGCGCGAGCGCGCGGAGTCAGGATCGATGGAGACTCCATCCATGGCGACGACCTCGAGGTCGGAGCCTGTCACTTGCCCGAGTTCCTGCAGGTTGTCGTTGTCCCAGCGCTCATCGGGAACACCGGAGATGAACCAGCGCGAGCCGTTGTCGGCCAGCACCATGCCGTACTTCTTGAGCGCCCGCAGGAGCACCTGGTTCGCGGCTGAGTAAGACGAAATGTCGAAGTCAGAGCGCAGCCGCACGCGAATTCCCATCGGCGGATAGTCAGGGTCGGTGATCGGCGACGCGAAGTGGCGGGCCGGCCAGACGTAGGCCCTTTGCGTCTCGGGAACGGTAAAACGCAATGCGTGCCGCACCGCTCCCGCGGCTACCTCTTCGTAGCGCGCCAGACCCGGCAGGATCGGCAGCCCCGCCGCGTCGGCCGAGGTCCAGCCGTCGGGCCGCAGCGCGTTCGAGCTCAGGTCGTAGATGGCGCCCGAACCAGCCGTCCAGGAAGCGCCGCCATTCTGAGGAAACGAGTAGAACGTCTCGTAGAGAACGCAATTGTCGCGATCAACCACCAGAACGTGTCGGTCACCGTCCGCATTTGCGCCCCCTTCGATCGGCGCGTCGGGTGGAATCGGGTACGGCCCCGCGTCGCTTTCGTCGGCGTAGTCGAAGCTGACCGGAACACGCGTCTGGTTGCCCGGTACGTCGACCCAGGGAATCCCAATCGGCCCACCTGACTCAGGCGGCCAGATGCCCGAACCAAAGTCCGCCTTGAGCCCCGCGGTGGCACCGATGGTGCTGATCCAGGTCGTCGAGCTCGGGTGGACCGGCAGGTGGTCGACCGGAACGTTCCACACATTGTCGGCCGGCAGCACCTCGCAGCCGGCCAGCGTAGGCGTCTGCGCCGCGCTCGGGCCGGCGAGAAAGAGAAGACCCACCAGGGAGACGACGTAGAGAGCCGGAACAGAGAAACGGCAACTAATCTGCATATTCGAATTTTATCGAACGAGCGCCACTCTTGCTGATGTCGTACGGACCCACTCTCGGCGAGCTCTCGGCAGACGTGAGTGGCAGCGCTGGCCTCTAAACCCTACCTTGCTCCGCGACCCGGTTCCCCCGTGACTGGCGCCTGCCCAGCAATCACCCGACGCTTCATGGCCGCTCGAACGAATCCGCTGGTCAGGCGACGAAACCAGCTCGACCTCTGGGTGTTCGCGGCGCCGTGAAAGGCCTCGACGCCGAGACCTGGCCGAATGTCCTCGGTGAGCTGCAAGACGACATCGTCGAGGGGAATTCCGGTGGCGTCGGCAATCCGAACCATGCGCTGGAAGTTGCCAACGACACACACCGCGTCGACCATGGCTTCGACCCCAAGGTCCTCGACGACGCGCTGCCGCGCCTTCTCGATTCGGCATCGCTCGGCTCCGACCACTGCCTCGGCGAGCTCAATAAGCGCCTCTCCATGTGCGACGCCGCTTCCGACTTCGTTGCCTCTGGAAACGGCCGTCACATCAACTGCAGTGTCGCCGCCTTGCGGAACCGGAGTGCCTTCCGAGCCGGGGGTGAAGGTGCTCGCACGGAGCATCATGGCGTGTGAAGTCGTTCAGTAGAAGCACTCGTTGAGAGCCGATACCCTGCCCGCAATCAGTTCGATCTGGCTGCGATCAATCGCGCGATACTTTCCGGCAAAGTCCATCATCTGAACCGGCGTCAGGTAGTGCGCCGCGCTCAGATCGAGCAACGCCCGCACCTCGTCGGGAACCAGGCTCAAGGCTCGAAGCACATTGCCGGTACGCCGCCCGCCGTACAGGTCGCGGTTCTCCTCGTCCAGGTTCTCGGGCCGAATCATCGGGACCCAGGCTTGCTCCATCTTCGCCCCTGGCGGCGGCACGCGACGCGGCTCGCCAGCTTGTGGCACTGGCAAAGGCTCGAGCTCGGCCCCGAGGCCGATGTGGACGAAATCAATCGAGATCGTCTGCGTGGCGACTCCGATGAGCTCGACGTACTGCTCCACCGAGAAGTCGCTGCTCGAAGTCAGCTCCTCGACCCACTCTCGCGACAGGCGTGCCGTATCCGTCGTGATGCGATGGACTGCTTCGACCGCCTCTTCAGGCAGCACGCCCGTCGTCTGGTGGGTACCTTCGACACCGAAGGGCGACAGCGCCCCCTTCCGGCGTTGGCAGAACTCACAACCGCGCGCCAATCTCGTCTCGGCCGCAATCGCAACCCTCTCGGCGCCAGTCCACCAGCCGCCAGGCCGCGCGATCCGCTCAAAGGCGCGCCGATGCCCCTCAACCAGGTCGTCACGCAAACCATGCGTCAGAGTCGCGTACCGAAAGGCAGGCGTCATCCGCGCACCCTACTACGAGCACAACCACGATCTCTTCTCATCGAGCCACCACCACTCGGCCCGATCCTCTACGGCAGACCGAGATCTCGACGGATCGCAGAAAAGTCAAACCGGGTCCCCTCGGGCTGGCTGGCCTCGTCGAACTCCATCTGCTGGAGTAGGCGGTCAACCTTCTCTCTACCGCCCGGTTGGGCGACGGCCTCACGCGCCGACCGCCCGCCAAGCGCCGGCAAGGCTGCGTCCGCCCAGCCGGCGTAGAGTTCTGACTTCGTGTCGCGCAGGGTTTTCTGAAGCTCCGGCGTGAGCTCCGCCGGCTCCGGGATTCCGCTGGGTGCTCCGCGTGCCCCGCTAGCTAGCGGACCGACTTCCGAGAGTGGATCGGCGAGCTCGCGCATGCGATGGCGAATCAGCTCCCCGCACGCCGCCTCGACGCGGCTCCTCAGTGCATCGGCGCGTTCCACCGCATGGGACTCGACGGTGAGCGTGCGCGCACCGAGGCGCGCCGAGCCGATGAACCGTCTCCCAAGCGGCGGATTCTTTCCTTCGGCCGGCTCGAGGAACACGAAGTGGCTGTCGCCCTTGTCTTCTGCCGAGTCCGTGTCGTCGGCTATCGAACGAACGGCAAGAGCGACCTTCTCGCGCTGCCTGGCCTTGAAATCGAAGTGGTCCGAGACGAACAGCATCTCCTGGCCATCCATGGTCTGAAGCGACTCCGGGCGCCAGGCCAGTGCCTCCTCCACCCCTTCCAGCCATAGCTCGACCAGGCGGCGGGAAACGCGTGCGTCGCGGAGGCGCTCAATCGGAACCTGGCGCTTTCTTCGCAGGTACTTCCTGGCGCGCGCAACGACCTCCTGGCCACGATCGGGCCCGAGCGGCTGTGGATGTGCTCCACACAGAAGCGACATCCCTTCGTAATCGACGATGCGCCCGAGAAGGATCGCATGGCGATCGACGCCCCTGGACGCTTCCTTGTCGCGCACTCGGCGCGACTCGCCAGTGAGTAGGTCCGTCATCTCGAGCCACTCTCCGGCCTCGGTGCCCGTGACTTGCCACAGCGAAAGCCAGGCCCTCGTCTGCGCTTCTAGCCAACTGCGATCGGCCGGCTCGATGTCCTGGACCTCATCCAGGTAGTGCTCAACGACTCGCTTCTGACCGACAACACACTCGTAGACCATCCAGGGCCGCGCAAGAGCAACCATTTCGGCCGGACTAGCCGAGAATAGGCGCAGCTGCTTCGACCAGCGCCGACCGAACCGTTCTTCGGCAAACATCAGCATCTCATCAACGATGAGCCGGTCCAGGTGGTGGCGCACGATCGCCTCATCTTCTTCGAAGAGAATGAAGGATTCATACGGCATGGTGACGCGCACCACGCGATCCTGGTCGTCAGCGATCGACATCGAAACGGGCTCGCCGTCTTTCTCGACCCGCTGCGCCCCCGCCTGGACAAAGAACCCGGCCAGGGCATAGGCGCAGCGCGTGACCAGCTCCAGCGCTTCACGGGCGACGGGAGCGTAGCCAGCCGGGCTCTTCGTCAGAGCGAGCGGGTACGCACCGGCACTGGCGACCGCCCAGCCGTGGCTCGCCACCTCCCGGCGCATCGACGCCGGAAGCTCCTTGCCCTCCTGAAACAGCACGCAGAAATGCGAAGCCGCAAAATCCTCGAGTTCCGGCTCGTTCTGCGCGTCGAGCACACTCTCGTAGTCCAGGTCCGATCGAAAGAGCAGAAAACCAGCCCGCGGATCACCGGTGAGAACCAGGGCACAGAGCCCCTCGAGTTCCAGATCGTCGATGTCGAGACGTAGAGTCTCACCAGGCTGCGGAATGTCCCAGGGCGCAACAGTGTGCAGGTAGTGCATGGCGTCGAAAAAGTCGGCCAGGTGCGAAGCCTCGATGTCGGCAAAAAGGTAGGTGTCAGGAAGACGACCTCCACCGACCCCTTCTTCGCTGAACCTCTCCGCCATCAACTGCAGAATGTCGTCGATCTCGGGCGTTGGGGCCACGACAACCGTTACATTCGGCCCCAGTACTTCTTGCACCGTGTTCTGGATCGAAGGGCTCTGGACGCGCACCACGCTGGGCCGATGGCGCATCCCTCCCGCGGTACTCGTTCTGGCCTCCGCCAGCGCCTCTTTCACCAGGCCTTCCTCACCGGGTCGGGCGATCGCCTGGCCAAGCACCAGGTCGAAGTCGGTGCTCACGACCATGCAGATCTCGGGCTGATACGAGTCAGCCCCGCTCCCGACCCTTCCAGGCCCACTCCCACAGCCCACCACCCACTCGCTGCGAACAGCATCTCTAGTTGACGGCCCCTTCTTCTTACGCCTGCTTCGGCGCTTCTGCTGCCGCTTGCGCTGGCGTTGCTGCCGGCGATTCTCTTTCGACTTCTTACCCATTTTTTGAGCTCCTACTACCCATCGCCCTTCTCCCGGCCACCGCTGCTCCCGGCCCGCGGCTGCACGGCAAGGTCATCAGCTTCGTTGCAGTAGCGAATGGACTCGTGGAGGGGATGCCCTTCGCCGCGTGCGAAACGTTCTTTGGGCGGCCGAGGGTTGTGCGGGAAGGCAATGGTGTTCAGGAGCGCATCAACGTCAAAGCCAACCTCAGCCTCCTCGCCAGGAACCCGCAACATTGCCACGTAGTAGTAGCTGGGAGAGTCCAGAGGGTTGTCCTTCTTGATGATCTCGTCGACCTGAAACCGGGTGCCTGGCGGAAAATGAGCCAGCAGAGTTCTCCCTCCCCCGACCGCCTTGTTGGGTTCAAAGTCTTCTGGAGACCTGGGACCGCCATTGTGCCCGGGCCTGGTCAGAGACCCCTTCATGACGATCCTAGACTCGCCGCCGGTCGATGGGGGATGAATAGCGTACAGGTCGACCTGTGCTTCGAGGCACTTGCCAACGATGAAGTCGAACATCTCGTTGTCTGCGACGAAGGTGCCTCCGGGATGAACGTTCGGATCCCTCCGCTCGCGGCAGCCCAGCGCGGCCAGGGAAAGCAAGGCGAGGATCATGAAGCGGCGCATCGACACAGTGTAGTTCTCCTAGTCCTGCTGGCGAAGAGCCCGCGCCAACGTCGCCTGCCAACGGCTCGCGTAGGTCTGCCCAAAGCTCCGTCGTTCCAGGTAGCCATAGACATCGTGACTGTCCTCGAACTTCCCTGCCCGACCGAAATCGACGAACGTCACCCGATAGTCCGGGTCGGAGTAGAGACCATAGCTACCGACACCGGGCAGACCACCACCGAGCGCACCAGGAACGACATCCTGCACGTTCACCATGACCTCGAGAGACCTGAGCCCCGGGGGATAGGTAAAAGCGGCCCCGCCGAAGGAAACGACTTCGAGCTCAGAAAGCTCTTCGGGGTTCAGTTGGTTCAACGCACTTGATGTAATCGCCGCACCCTGGCTATGAGGAAAGAGCTGCAGCGGCTTCGTCCTCCTGGGGTCTCTCAGGCGCTCGCGAATCGTCTCCACCAGGAGGGCAGTCGACGTATCCACGAGGTTGAGCTTGTTGAGACCGACCTGCGCTCCGTCGTATAGGAAGTTCTGCGTCGGGTTGTACACCGGTGTCAGGCTACCGCCGAGAAACTTCTGCACATCCTTAGCGATCTCCGACGCTCGCTCCTCGCTGTTGAGGATCCCGTTGATGAACAGCGCCCGGTTCGGATCATCTTGATCACCAAGAGTCTGTAGCAACTTCGCGCGAGCACTGTAGTCCGGCGCGTACGACCTGTGTGGATTCGCCTCGTCCAGCTCGCGATTCGCCTCGATCTCTCTTTCGCTGACGAAATCGTCATCACCCACCAGCGTCAAGAGCGCAGCCGCGCCTGGCCCTTCTCCCCGCAGAGTCCAGCCAACGTACTCACCAGTCAGCTGTGCGGTTGCCTCCTCCATTGCCGCAATGCCATCAGTGACCTGCTGCGCACCGGCAGCCAGGCCGCGCTCGACTCTTCGAACCGACTCGCTGGCCTGGTAGGCAGCTGGTGAGACGCGAAGGAAGTCGTTGATCTGGGCGGCATCGCTCGTCGCGCGCTCGGCGTCTCGACTCCACGAGCCAGTCGCCACATCATCTTCGCCACCTGAGAGTTCGCCACCTGAGAGAACGTCGCGCACCGCGCCACCGACCCAACGCCCGGCCTTCTCCAGGTTGTAGTCGACGCCACCCTTCATCTGCTCTGTCCAGACCACGAAGTCCATCGCGCTACCGAGGAGCCGGCCACCACTGGAGCCGTAGAGGCTGTCGCCAACACGCTCGATACCGTGGTCCAGCATGTCGTCTGCGAACGGACCGTCTTCCCTGTGGACATCCCAGATGACCTCGCCGGCCTCGATTGCAGCCTGCTGGACTTCCAGGCCGGTGGTGACAATCGACACCGCGGCGCCAACCGCGGCCTGTCGTGTGGCCGCTGCGGCCTCCACCAGAAGACGGGCTTGCTCCGCCTCCTCTGCGACCCACGCCTCTCCGGCTGAGGAGGCAACCGCCACAGCGGTCTCTGCCTGGCGGGCAAACTCCTCGAAAGCCACGACCGTGCCGTCGCGCGCCTCGACGATCTCGCCCTCCAGAACCTCGGCGCGTTCGCCCAACCAATCTGCCCCGGCGTCGATCGCCTCATCGATTTCGTTCGCCATGGCGTCGAAACCCTCACGCACGGAAGCAGCGCCAACTTCAAAACTCTCCTGCAGGCCTTCCCAGGTGGTTGCGAACCGGTCAGAAACCTCCGTCCCGAAACCTGCCGCTACCTCGCCAACCACGCCAAGCCCATCGGAGACCACCTCGGCCGCCTCGGAGAAGGAGTCTGCAGCACCGTTCCACCACTTGGAGAACAAGCCCTCATCAGCAGGGACCTGTTCATAACTCTCGGTGAGAAAATTCTCGGTCTCGAACAACCCCTCGGAGCCTCCCAGGCTAGTCCCCGAAGAATCGAAACCCTCGTCGGAATCGACCCCATCGGTCGTAGGAGTCGTGTAGTTGAACCAGGTCGATGGGTTCCAGAAGGACATGGAAATCTCCGAAGGTCTTGAACGTCTGAGTCACCAAGACCTTCCTTGCGGAGATTCAGCTATTTGTTACAAGTGGCCGTCAAACTCAACCCACCTCGTCCCCTGCCCTCCGCCTGGGCCGCCCTCAGCCGTCCCACACTTTCCGCACCTTCACACGCGGCTCCACCTTGCTCACCAGACCGTCAATCGCCATCTCGAGGTTCAGGCGATCGCCGTTCCACAGCGGCTGGGACCAGGTGGACGGGATCAAGCAACGTGCGGTGAAGCGTGGTCTTGCTCGTCGCGAGCTCTCGGTTCCCGAGCACATCGGAATCGACGAGACGTCGTTTCAGAAGCGCCACGAGTACGTGACCGTGGTCGCCGACACGCAGGCGGACGTCGTCCAGTGGGTGAGCGATGGTCGCGGGAAGGAGTCGCTGGCTTCCTACTTCGACTGCTTCGAAGAGGCCGATCTGCAAGGGATCTCGAGCGCCACCATGGACATGTGGCCGCCCTTCATCCACACCACGCTCGAGCATGTGCCCGACGCGGCTCAGAAGATCGCGTTCGACCGTCGGCAACCGACTCTGGCTCTACCATCCCGAGAAGCTGGCCGGGCGAGCCTCGGAGTCGCGCCTGCTCGACTTCGACCGCCTGCTTCGTCGCTCGCTGCGAACCGCTCGGGCCTGGCGTCTCAAAGAGCTCCTGATGGAGATCTGGGACATCCGCGATCGCGAGGCTGCCCGCAGCTTCTTCGACCGCTGGTACTCTTGGGCGATCCGATCACGCTTGGCTCCGATGAAGCGCGTCGCCCAGATGGTCAAGCGACACCTCGATGGTGTGCTGAACGCCATCGTTCTTGGCGTCACCAACGCCAAGGTCGAAGGCTTCAACACCAAGATCCGGTGGCTCAAGCGATCAGCACGTGGCTACAGAAACCGGGACCGATTCCGAACTGACACGAACTGACATCTACTTCCACCTCCGCGGGCTCGACCTCAGGCCTCATGCACTTGCCCACCACGATTCCTGAAGAGCCCGCAATGAACACGGCCAGACACTCGCTACTCCCGGGACTGCTCCTGATGAGCTGGCTCCTCGCCACTTCAGTCTGGGGCGGCGAACGAACCTTCCAGGGTGGTGGCGCGCCGTGGCAAGGGCTCGGCGGGGGTACGGCTCATAAGCCACTCTGGACTCGGCCGCCGGTTGGCGACCTTCCGGCCGGCACTGCGCTCTACGAGCAGACCTCTTTTTACGTCAGCGAGAGCGGGACCTACACCTTTCGCAACGTGGTCGACTCGTACACGGAAGTACCCGAGCCGTTTCCCCGGGCCTTCTACCTGTACACCTATCGGTTCGACTCGGCGGAACCCACGCGAGACTTGCTGGCTACGGTTGACGCGTCCGATGGAAGAGACGTCACCGCAGAGTTCATGCTGTTGGCAAACAACATCTACATCATCGTTCTCTCAACGATCGGCGAAACCCAGACTCCGAACGCTGATGATGTGTTCCCGACTGTCTACTCGACGTTCTCCGGGCCGGGCGACATTCTGAGCAACTGGTGCAGGTTTGTAGACGACTACTGGTTTGAGGACGGGAGTGGAAATCGCTGGTCGTACGAGGCCCCCATGGCCTTTCGCAACGGAGCCGAGGAGCTGTGCGTGGCTGCTGGCTGGAAAGACAGGGACGGCGAGTGGCATGAGGCCCGGGTGGCACCACAGCGGACCCGTGACTCGGTCCACTTCTACTTCTTCAACGAGGACAACTGGGAGATCCACGCCAAGCTTCTGAATGCGTGCAAGATCAACAACCGCTTCTGGTTTCTCGTCTCGGCCTCGACGGACGTCGAGTTCTGGATCTCGCTGTGGTGGCTGGGGATGGATGCTCGACCCTCGCCGAGCAGTGCGGCCTTTCGCCCGTGGGATCCCAGCAATCCCGTCTCACAGGGCTACCTGATCTACCGCCATGACGGTGACGGGCCCGCACGATCGATTGTCGACACGGACTCGGTTCTGTGCTCCGAGAGTGAGTAGGCCGTTCGTTGCTGGGTCGGATTGTTCGGTCCCGCGGAACCTTGCCGGCATGACCTGGGCGTCAGAGCATCGAATTCTCTGAACGAAGCGGCCGATCGTGTGGCTCAGTGGAGTTCGGCCACCGCGAACACCTCTACCTCGCTCTCAGCCCTTTCGGGCTCGTCGAGCTCTCTTCCGCGGCTCCACCTTCCCTACCAGGCCATCAATCGCCATGCCGAGATCCAAACGATCGCCATTCCACAGCGGCATCGTGTAGCGGTCGATGTGGTGGCCACAGCGCAGGTTGTCGCGACACAGCCGACCCACGCCACCTCCATCCACCGCAGCGACCGGCGGTGAACTCGGGATCAACTGGCCGTTGGGCCGGTAGAAACTGGCCTGGCCTCCCGAGAATCCCATCGAGAAGCCGCCTTCGTGGAGGGCACGGTGGTGGAAGCGGCAGAGAAGCACCAGGTTGTCGAGAGACGTCGCACCGCCGTCGGCCCAATGCTCAATGTGATGGGCCTCGCAGTGCTTCACACCACAACCCGGGAAACAACAGCCGCCATCGCGATGCTCGAGTGCGCGCCGGATCGCCGGTGGAACCGTACGCCGCTTCCGACCGACATCCAGAACCGAACCGTCAACCCCATGACGCATTTCGACAACGCCGGCGTCGCACGCCAACCGTCGCGACGTTTCCGCGGAAACGCCGGGACCGTTCTCGATGGTCGACTGGCCGTCGGAACAGCTGGCAAGCACCGGCTCGTCGACGTGCACCACCACCTGGTAGCGGCCAGCCCGCGCCGGCGCACTCTCTGATGCACGCGCCGACGCGCCACCGCTCAAAGCCCACTCCGCGACCACACCCAGCGCATCAGCCCGTCGCTGAGCCCGACCGACCCGTTCAACCCGCTCCTCGAACGCCTCCTCGCGCTTGCGGTCTTCCTCAAACAACGCGTCGCCTGCCGCTTCGAGCGCCTGCAGGAAAGCCGCACCCACCTCCGGCTCCAAACGCGCCCGCACAACCAGCATCCCGTCCTCATCCCAAGACGTCGAAAGCTCGCGCGCCTTGCGCCGCACCTCATCGTGCTCGTTCTCGATACGTCGCGAAACTCGCCGCCAACTCCTGCATACCCGTTCGAGCTGTGCCGCCGTCATCACCCGCGCATAGCCAACCAGCGTAGCCTCCGTTTCGGGAGCCGCCACCCGGGTGATCGCCCGCACCTTCGAATACGACAACTCACCGCACTCCATCCCCCCCGCCACCAGCGGCAGCTCCCGCAACCGCCGCGCCACCCTTACCTTCTCCCGCGCCGCACCCAGCCGCAGCCCAATGCGCCAATTGAGCCAGTGCGCACAGGAGCGCCAGTCAGCCCAGCCGCCACGCTCGTCGAACTCGGCGATCATCACCAACAGTCGATAGGAAGCCGCCGTGATCTGCGCAGCCAGGTTGGCAATCTGGTTCCCGAGATCTTCGAGATCGTTCTGGACCCGGTTGGAGCCGAGGGGCTTCGGCATGGGCGGGTGGCCGAGGCAGAGAGGCGGCTCGGCGGGATGCTCTGGGGCGGGGGCAGAGGACGGTTCGTGGGGAGCAGAAACGAGGCCGGCGGTCCGAGGAATGAGGGCGGTTTCGGCAGCTTGTGGGTGCGTCATGAAAGGCTCCGGCAAGACGTTTCTACGTTTTATTTACGCCTATCAAGATAGCACGGTGCGACTGCAAAGTCCAGTAAAAACAGGCGTTTGCGGCTGTTTTGAAGATGTCGCGGTGAGTCGAGGACGTTTCCGCGGAAACGCGATGGGCGAGATCGGCCTTCTGTGTGAAAACTCGCGCTTTCGTAGTATTCCGTGACCTCGCCTTTGGCGCAGTGCCGCGAATTTCGGCGCTCGAGCCCGCTCCTCCCCCGACCAGTGACCAAGTTCGACACCTCAGGCCTCTACGAACTCCTCCTCACCGAGGAGATCAACCGCCGTCTCGAAGCGCTCGAAGGCGTCCTCCTAGAGCGTCATGAACCCGCGTCGGAGAGTGCAGCCGATTACCTCGCGCGCCACCTGCACGAGCTCGGACTGAAGGTCTTCCGCAGCTTCAAGGGTGCCGACGCGCTGGAGCGCCAGGTGCAACTGGCCAATTCCGTGATCGCCCTACTCTCGCAAGACTCCGAGGCCGGGGTCGATGACGGCGACCGCGTTCGCGACCCCGCAGGGATCTTGCTCTCGCTTTTCCGCAGAGCTGAGCAGCGGCTTGGCGATGCCCAGATCGAGCGCCCGAGCTTGCCTCTACGGCAGAGTGACCTGCTTGTCAACGGCCCCCGCGACCAGCGCCTCGGACATGAACTGAATCGCGAACTCGCATCGGCAGATCGCGTGGACCTCTTGGTGTCTTTCCTCAAGTGGAGCGGACTTCGTGTCATCAAGAACCAGCTCGACGAGTTTCTAGGACGTCGCCCTGGGCAGCTGCGCGTGCTCACGACGACCTACCTCGGCGCCACGGAGACTCGAGCGCTCGATTGGCTCCAAGAGCGACGCGTCGATGTGCGCGTCTCCTACGACACGCGTCGCACTCGACTTCATGCCAAGGCCTGGCTGTTCCACCGCGACTCTGGTTTCTCGACCGGCTTCGTTGGTTCTTCGAACCTCTCCCACGGCGCCCTGCTCGACGGCTGCGAATGGAACGTGCGCCTTAGCCTTGTCGACAACCGCTCCATCCTGCGCAAGTTTCAGACCACGTTCGACCAGTACTGGAGCGACGGTGAGTTCGAGCCCTACGATCGCGAGGCCTTTCTCGAGGCGACAAAGAAGAACAGCGAAGCACTCGACCACCTCGCCCAGACCAGCGGCCTCCGGCCCTACCCGCATCAGGAGGAGGTGCTCCAGGCCCTCGAACACGAACGCGAGCACGGCCACACCCGCAACCTCGTCGTGGCAGCCACAGGCACTGGGAAGACTGCAATTGCTGCCTTCGACTATGCCCGCTACCGGAAACGCCATCCCGAAGCGACACTGCTTTTCGTCGCGCATCGCCATGAGATCCTGAAACAGAGCCAAGCCACCTTTCGCAACGCGCTCAGAAACGGCAACTTCGGCGAGCTACAGGCGAGAGGCGAGGAGCCCGTTCGCGGCCGTCACGTATTTGCCTCGATTCAATCCCTGCGGCCCCGCAGGCTCGATGAGCTTCAACCGCGTGCTTACGACTTCATTGTGGTCGACGAGTTTCACCACGCCGCCGCCACGACCTATCGCCGACTCCTCGAGCACCTCGAGCCCAGCATCCTCCTCGGCCTCACAGCGACACCCGAGCGAGCCGACGGCCAGTCGATCTTGCACTGGTTCAACAATCGCATTGCTGCAGAGACCAGGCTTTGGGATGCCCTCGACCTGGGCCTGCTCGTACCCTTTCAGTACTTTGGTGTTTACGACGGCACCGACCTATCGCTTGTCAACTGGCGCTCCGGCCGCTACGACACCGAAGGGCTAGAGAACGTCTATACAGCAGACGACGTCAGAGCTCGTGCCGTCATACGAGCCGTGAGGGAGCACGTGCGTTCGCCTCGAGACATGCGGGCACTGGGCTTCTGTGTCTCCGTGAAACATGCTCAATACATGGCAGATTTCTTTGAGGGCGAGGGTATCGCGGCAGTGGCCGTCCACGGTCGAACCCCCACCGCGGAACGTGAGGCTGTGCGGCAACGCCTTGCCACCAAGGAGGTCAACATCGTCTTCACCGTCGATCTTTTCAACGAAGGGGTTGACCTTCCGTTCGTCGACACCGTGCTCATGCTGCGCCCAACGGAAAGCGCCACGATCTTTCTTCAACAACTCGGCCGGGGCCTTCGCCTCGCGGAAGGCAAGGACTGCCTCACCGTCCTCGACTTCATCGGGAAAGCGCGCAGAGAGTTCCGTTTCGACCTCCGTTACAAGGCTCTGACCGGCGGTACCCGCGCCTCAGTGCGACGAGCCGTCGAGGAGGGCTTCCCGAACCTCCCCGCCGGAACCGAGCTGCTGCTCGATCGCGAAACACAAGAGGTCGTCCTGGCGAACCTCCGGAACGTTGTCGGTGGAAGAACCCAGGAGCTCGTCGCCGACCTCGTTGCGATGGGTGATGTTTCTCTCGCCGACTTCCTCCAAGGCATCGATTCGCAACCCGAGGATCTCTACACGGGAGGCCGAACGTTCACACTCCTGCGGCAACACGCGGACCACACAACTAGCCCACCACCCGAGCCCAACACGGCGAGAGCGTTCGCACGACTCCTTCACGTCGACGACGACGAGAGAATCAACACTTGGAGCAGCTGGCTGGCCGGCCCGAAGCCACCGCCCGCGAACCCGGACGACCCGCTGCAGCTCATGCTGTTCGCACTACTCGGCAACGTGCGGCGCCCTGTTATTGAACTCGGGCTCGCATTGCAGGAGTTCTGGAGCCACGACGACCTCCGCAACGAGCTCCACCAGCTGCTTCAGATGCTTGCGGATCGAGCCCGCCGCCCAACGCATGGCCTCGATCGCCTACCATTTCGAATCCATGGCACCTACAGTCGTGACGAGATCTCCGCAGGTCTCCTACAGACAAGAAAGGGCAAGCTCCTTCGCACCCAGAGCGGCGTTTACAAGGACAATGCATCTCGTTGCGACGTCCTCTACGTCACACTCGAGAAGAACGCCTCCGAGTTCACCCCCACGACGCTCTACGAGGACTACCCGATCTCAGATACACGCTTCCACTGGGAATCGCAAGGCGTCACCCGCGCCGACTCGGATACTGGCCAGCGCTACCAAAACCATGAGGCGATGGACTGGCGGATTCTCCTCTTCGTGCGCCGGGCAAAGAAGACTCGTTCGTTAACCCAGCCCTACTTGTTCCTCGGCCCGACGCGCTATGTGGAGCACGAAGACGAAAAGCCCATGAGGATCATCTGGGAGTTGGACGTACCGATGCCCCCTGGGTTCTATCGCGAGGCAAAGATTGCAGCAGGGTGACGGAGTGGCCCGGTGTGGGCGTCTCGCCAGAGGCAACGTGTTCTTTATCAAAGGCACAGCGATGCCCAGCGTCGTGCCCACCAATCCGCTATGGAGCCCCAGGCATGAATAGTGAAATGTGAGAAACACTGATCTTCGATGCAACCTGGGACATCGCGCAGGCACTGCTCGGCGTGGTGTTCGGAGCGCATCTGCCTGGTGAGCTTCGAGGTCGGCGACGACTCGGTTCGGCGGGTGCGCTCGGTTCGGCGGGTGCGAATTGTTCTCTATGAGTCGGACAAGCCTTCCGAGGTCTTCACGGACTCCAGCCCGCTCGCCAGAGACCGGTTCCCTGGCTACCTCGTCTATCTACTCGCGAAGGATTGATCGCACCGCTGCGCTGTGCGCGGTCGGCGGCACACAGCGTGCGTCAGTCAATGGCCAGGCCACATTTCGAAGCCGGCGGCTCGGAAGTGGCGGTCGAAGCCAAAGACTCGTTTGATGCGCCCGCGCTTCATCAGTGCGAAGGAAACGCAGTCTGTGAAGCTCACGTTCTGATCTGCGAGTCTTGTGAACCACCGAAGGGCCGCCGTCTCGTCTGTTTCGTCCGGCCGAAGGATCTCCAGCCTTTTCGATGCATAGAGACGCTGGCCCTCCTCGGCCGCGAAGCGATTGCCCGCTCGGCGCCCGAGCAAGGTCAGGGTCTCATCGAGCACGAAGTTGCTGGTGATGCAGCGCTCCCCGCTTTCGGCGATCTTCTTCCACCCCGACTGCGCATCGCGATGATACGTATCGCGCGCGATCGATCGCGCCAGAAATGCGCCCGTGTCAACGAAGATCACGCTTCGTTCTCTGGTTCGCCGTAGAGAAGGGCATCGTGATCGCTCCCGTCGCGGGCGCTTCCCTGATCCTCGAAGACCTCGAATTGGAACAGCGAATCCTCTCGCACTTCGTCGCAGGAAAGAGCTAGCCGTGATCGAAGTGCGTCTCTTATGAGCTCTCCAAGAGAGATGCCCTGTCGCTCGGCCAGCCGCTGAGCCTCGAGCTTGAGGTCGCCGGGAAGCATGATGGTCGTACGGTGCATGTGGCGCCATAATATCACATATGGCGCTCAGAGTACGCAGGATCTCCCTCCCTCGATTCGCTGAACATATTTCCTTTCAGAATTTTCTTTTTTTCCCTATTTGACGTAGAAACAAGACAGTGGCCGTCGTGAATATCCACATAGTTCACCCGGCCGGTTTGTTCGCGCCGGGATCTGCGACGTGATTGTGACGTTGCAGTTCCCCTCTACCCCTGGCGAGGGAAACTCTACGGAGGGATTTCGATGCTGAGCAGGAAAAGGGTCTCGAGAATAGGTCTTGTGGTGGCGTTTCTGGCTGTTGCCACTTGGATGAGCAGCGCGCTTGCGGCGCAGTCGCTTGCCCGCGTTAGCGGTGGCGGCACCGGCGACATTGTCATTCCGGATTGGGGCTCAGAGACGCAGTTCGGTCTCGGTGGCACGGTCCGAGCGCGTTCGGCAGACTCGACGGAATGTATCGACAAGTTCGTCGCACTCATCGACGATACGCCGATCGGGGTCTACGAACAAATCTATCCCGGTCTCGAGCTGATGACGAAGGACGAGATGAAGGACCTCGTCGACAGTTTCCGCGGAAATGACTGGCACGATGCGAGTGGCCACTTCATGTGCAAACTGGTCGCGGACGCGCCCCGAGATGTTCGTCCGTCGGAGAAGTACTTCGTTGTCATCAATATGGACCTGGACTACGGCCGGGTCGAGGACGACGGGTCGGTGCTTTTCTGCGGCGAGCATCTCGCGATCGACGCTTTCTCGCCCCGGGTCCAACAACTCGAAGGTGTTTCGCTTCTGCGCGTCTGGAAGGAGAACGGCAAGAAGAAGTTCTGGTACGTCGACAATATAAACGTCGCCTATGGCGGCGATACCGAGGTCGTCGTCTCGGGGAATCTGCTGATCAAGCGCGGGAAGGGAAAGCCCTGAACCTGGAGGGTGGGTGCTGCTGGCCTAGAAGATCAGCTGCACCCACTCGCCGTCGACCTCGATCAGCGTCGAGCGAATGGCGGGGAGGATCGGTGTTTCGAGTAGTCCTTCGTTCCACTCCGCCAGGGCAGCTTCGAGACGGGCCACCACTTCCGGATGCTCGGCCGCTACGTTCCGGGTCTCGCCTCGGTCGACGTCGAGGTCGTAGAGCAAGGTCAGGTAACCGTGCTCAGGTTCGGTTGGCCAACCGCCTTGTGGCGGTTGCAGCCGGCCATCAGGGCGGAGGTCGCTAGGCCGCAGGTCGCTCAAAGCGAGCTTGATGAGTTTGTAGCGCGCGCCACGAATGGCAAGTGTCGGCCGAGAACGCCAGAACAGGTACTCGTGCGGGCGACCGGCCTTTTCACCCGCCAGGTAGGGTGCGAGATCGACGCTGTCTTCGGTCTGGCGGGGTGCGCCAGCGGCAGCGGTGAAGGTCGCCATGAGGTCGAGCGCTGTCACCGGCGGGCTGTAGACCTGGCCACCGGGGAATCGCTCGGGCCAGGTCAAGAGGAACGGGACCCGCACGCCCCCCTCGTGGTGGTAGCGCTTGAAACCGCTCAGGGGAGCGTTGGAGCAGGCACCCCGGAAGCGGCCTGAGTTGCGTGTAGCATGTCTGGGCAGTCCCCTCGTTACCGGCCTCAGCTCTGTTGCACTCTCCCGTGGCCACAGCTCTCCAGGAGGTGTCGCATGGTCACCCCTTCCGACAGAGATTCCGACAGAGACGACATTCCGACCCAGACGTCGGGTGCACCGCTCCAGCTCCCCGGTGTGCCCTCGCTCGAGACGGGTGTGCAGCTCGGGCACTATGAGATCACTGGCCTGCTGGGCAAGGGCGGAATGGGGGAGGTCTATCGCGCGCGCGACAGCAACCTCGGCCGTGAGGTTGCCATCAAGGTTCTGCCGCAGGAGTTCGTCGAAAGTCCCGGCGCACGCGCCCGCTTCGAGCGTGAGGCGCGCGCGATCGCAGCGCTTTCGCATCCGAACATTCTCCACATCTACGACCTCGGGGAGCAGGATGGCGTCCACTACGCCGTTATGGAATTGCTCGAGGGCACGACGCTCGGCAAGCGGCTGGATGAGTCAGGGCCGTTCTCGGTCGACGAGACGCTCGCCATTGGCGCCGAGGTCGCACGTGGTCTCGCTGCCGCCCATCAGGCTGGGTTCACGCATCGCGACATCAAGCCAGACAATCTTTTTCTACGTGACGACGGTCGGGTCACCATCCTCGACTTCGGGCTTGCTCACTCCGTTGGGCATCCGAAAGGGCACGACAACCAGGAAACCCTGCCGGGCCAGGCGACGAGTCCCGGCACCGTTCTGGGGTCCCTTGCCTACATGTCGCCTGAGCAAGCCCGCGGAGAACCCGTTGAACCCTCGAGCGACGTGTTCTCGCTGGGCTGCGTGCTCTCTGAAACGCTCACCGGCAAGAGTCCCTTCCGGCGCAGCAGCGCCGCCGAAACGCTCGCCGCGACCCTCGGAGCTGACCCGCCATCGCTTCTTGAAACGGTGGGCGGGCCTGGCAGCGCAGGCCTGGTAGGAGTGATCGACCGTTGCCTGGCAAAGGATGCAAGCGCGCGCTATCGGTCAGGAACCGAGCTCGCTTCTGCATTGGAGGAGCTCTCGCAACCGGCACCCGGGGTTCTGCCGCGCTCGCTCTTCGGTCGGATGGCCGTCGCTGTGGCGGCTCTCGCCCTGTTGTTCGCCGCCGGCTTCTGGTGGAGCACCCATGATCCAGAAGGAACCTGGGCGCGGGAAGAAGGCCTTCCCCGAATCTTCGAACTCACCGAACAAGACGAGTTCTTCGAGGCGTTCAGGATCGCCCGTCGGGTCGAGGAGGTCCTGCCTGGCGACCCACTGCTCGAGGAGGCCTGGGAGCAGATCGGTGCGAAAGGCACCATTGAAACAGACCCGCCAGGCGCGGAGCTCTCCATTGCATCGATGACGAGCGACGAATGGGTCAAGTTGGGAACAACGCCGGTCAACACTCATCTTCCCGCGGGAGTCACCCGGGCTCGCCTGGAGCTCGAGGGGTTCGCGCTCCTCGAAGGGCTTTGCTGCTCGGGCAGCATAGAGCTACCGCTCTTTCCCGTAAGCGCCGTTCCGGCGGGTATGCGCCCCCTTCCGGGTGGTGCGAATCGGTTGGGCCTGCGCACCGTGCCCTCCCTTCCGGGCAGAAGGGGGAATGCCCTGCTCGGGAAGTTCGAGGTCACCAACAAAGAATTTCTAGAGTTCGTCGAGGCTGGTGCGTACCAGGACCCGACCGCCTGGCCTTCACCCTTCATCGATGGAGGCCAGACCCTCAGCTTCGAGGAGGCCATGGCGCGCTTCCGCGACCGCACCGGCCAGGCGGGCCCTGCGAGCTGGGAGTACGGGAGCTTCCTCGAAGGGCAGGATGACTACCCCGTCCAGGGCGTGAGCTGGTACGAAGCCGAGGCGTATGCGCGCTTTGCGGGCGGCGTGCTGCCCACCGTTTTCCACTGGAGCGCAGCCTCGGGAACACACGTCGCCGGCCCGATCATCGATGCCTCGAACATCGAGACCGAGTCGGTGCTTCCAGTTGGCAGCACGCGCGGGATCGGCTACTGGGGGCACTACGACATGGCCGGTAACGTTCGCGAGTGGTGCCGCAACCCCACCCCGGACGGCCGCCGCTTCATTCTCGGAGGCGGCTACTCCGAGCCGCGCTACTCGTTCTTCATTGCCAACGCCGTGACCCCAATGGACCGCTCGCTGATCAACGGATTGCGCTTGATGCGCGAGATCGACGGACAGCCTTCGGGCCTGGAAGTAGAGCAACCGATCCCGATGGTGGATCTGACCGATGTCGACCTCGACGCGCCGGGGCCGGGACCGGAGTTCGTCGAGCAGTGGCGGGAGCGGGTCGCCTACGACTCGCTACCTCTCGAGGCCACCATCCTCGAGCTCCCCAGGGACCTCGAGGATTGGGCACCGCGAGGCGACAGTGGCTCCTTCGCCGTTGAGCGCGTCTCCTTCAATGCTGCCTACGGCGGAGAACGCATGGAGGCCTATCTCTTTCTACCTGAGGTGCGGCCGAACCCGCTGCAGGCGATCGTCGTCTTTCCGGGCGAGAACCTCGGCAACCCGAGACAGAGCCCTGGCGGAATCGATCGCCAGGAGTTCTACGTTCGCAGCGGGCGTGCCGTTGTGCTGCCAATCTACAAGTCGACCTTCAACCGGCGCGACGGCATGGTCGGGGCGGCTCCTGACCCGGCGCGGGCTCAGGACTGGCAGGCGCATGTCGTCATGTGGACACAAGACGTCATGCGGACGGTCGACTACCTGGTGACCCGCAACGACCTGGACCCCGAGAGAATCGGCTACCACGGCATGAGCTGGGGCCATTGGATGGCTACCTGGGTTCTCCCGGTAGAGAAGAGAATCCGCGCTGCTCTGTTGCGCGACGGCGGCGCACCGAGTGCCTACGTCCACGGCCTCGTCCCCGGTACCTTTCTGGGGCGCTACCCGAATTCGCACAAGCCTCTTCTGGCCCAGGTCGACATCCCGGTGCTGATGCTCAACGGTCGTTACGACCACTGGTTTCCATTCGACACAACGCAGAAGCCCTTCTTCGACGCTCTCGGTACACCCGCCGCGAACAAGCGCCACCACATCTTCGAAGACGCCGGCCACTCCAACATGCCGTTGCCCGGAGTCGTCCGGGAGAGCCTGGTGTTTTTCGACCGCTACCTGGGCCCGGTCCAGTAACGCAGCAGCCTAGCCGGCGAGTTTCTGGTTGAGCTCTTTGATGCGCTCCATCAGCTTGTCGATCTTGCCTTGCGCTTCGTGCTTGAGGCGGCTGAAGTCGCCTTTGAGCTTCTCGCGATCCTCTTCGATGTCCTTGATGCGTTGACGTAGGTCCTCGATGATCCGGTCGCGCTCGGCAACCTTGGAGTTGACGGCTTGAATGTCTTCGTCTTTCTGTTGCAGGCGTACCTGGGCCTGGGTTTCCTGGTCGTGGTACATCTTCTTGAACTCCTGGAGCTCGAGAATCTCTGAGAAGTCTGCGGCACTCATATCGTCACTTTCAATGATTTTGGGGAACATGCTTCGGAGCTTGAGCGAGAGATCGTCTGGGTCGGGCGATTGCTTCTTCGCCTCTTTGTAGGTGATGACACCGTGAACCAGGAGGGCGATCAGGGACTGGTTGGTCGTCTGCATCCGAAACAGACTCACCGACGACGCAATCTCTTCGTGGATGTCGGCAACTTTGCCGCCTTCGATCAGTTTCGAGATCTTGGGGGAGTTGCGCATGATCTCGAGAACCGGAACGCGACCTTTGCCATCGGCCCGCTCGACCAGTTTGATCGAAATGACCGCTGCCAGAACCTGCGACAGCTGCGAGCGAATCTGTTCTTGCTGCGACGGTGGAAAGGCATCGAGAATACGGTCGATCGTTTGACCAGCACTGTTGGTGTGCAGGGTCGAGAAGACGACGTGACCGGTTTCGGCGGCGGTGATGACGGTGGAGATGGTCTCCTGGTCACGCATCTCGCCAACCATGATGACGTCTGGATCCTGACGCATGGCGTTGCGCAGGGCCTCGGGGAAACTCGGGGTGTCGGTTCCTACTTCGCGCTGTGAGACCGTCGCCGTGTCGTCACGCAACAGGAACTCCATCGGGTCCTCGATGGTGATGACATTGACGGCACGCTCTTCAATGATCTTGCGCAGCATCGCCGCGAGCGTCGTCGACTTACCGCTGCCGGTTGGGCCGGTGACCAGCACCATGCCGGTCTTCAGTTCGCAGAACTCGTGCAGAACGGCTGGCAGCTCGAGGCTTTCGATGTCCATGACCTCGTAGGGCACCAATCGAAACGAGGCTGCGAGGGTGCCGCGCTGCAGGTAGATGTTGCAGCGAAAGCGAGCCAGGCCTGGAACTCCGTAGCCGAGATCGACGGCGAGATCCTTCTCGAGTCGTGCCTTCTGGTGCGGCTGGAGAATTGCGCCCAGCATGCGGCCGATGTCTTCCGGCTTGAGATCCGGAATGCCATCAAGCGGCAAGATGTGACCATTGACGCGCAAGAGTGGCGGCCGGCCGGGCTTCAGGTGAAGGTCCGACGCTTCGCGCTCGGTCATGATGCGCAGCAGGTCGTCGACCTGGATGGCGTTCATCGCTTCCGAAGAAGCTGCCCCAGAAGCCTCCTGAACAGGCGCTTTCTGGGTCGGCGGATCGGTCTGGGTCATGGGAAATCTCGCAGCTCTGGATCGGAACGTGAAGACGCCAGGGGAGGCGAAAGGACGTCGGCCAGTCTAGCAGGATTTCGAAGAAAACGCAGAATCACGACGCCCTGCGCGAGTACCCCTTCCGAGTGCCGTTTTGGCCCTTCTCGCCGGCATGATCCGCGCAACCAGCAGCCCCCAGAACCAGCGTCCGAAAGGCCTCGCGACTGCTTTCGGTGGGCAGATTGGAGCCACCCACAGCCCGTGGGGCTTCGGCCGTCTTCTCCATGGCTCTCGCCAGGCCATGTTCGACCTCTCGGAGCGGCCCGACCGGCACGACAGAGACAAGATCCGGTTCGAGGGCACTCTCGGCGATGGTGCGCGCGCCGCCCACGCCGAGCACGATGACCCGCTTCCCCATCGCCATCGCCTCTGCCAACGACAGGCCACCCTCCTCGCGCAGGCCGGTGAAGATCGCTCCTGACGAGCGCGCCACCAGATCGAAGTACTCGTCGCGTGGAATGCGACCCAGAAAGTCGACCCGGTCTTCAATACCGAGCTGGCTGGCCTGTCGACGCGCGGCCTTCTCGAGCGGGCCGGAGTTTGGAATCTTGAGTCGCAAGCTCTCTGTCTTCGCCAGGGCACACAGTGCAACCGAAACGCCCTTGCGCCACTCGAGCGCACTTGGGAAGACCAGGTACGGCTCGGGCTCCACCTGGCTGGGCTCGGGAAGCTGCATGAGAAGCGTGTGGTTGAGAAGCTCTGTCTCGACTTGTAGCTCGCTGGGAAGCCTGGCGAGGGTTTCTTCGTTCTGCACCACCCGCACTGTCGCCTCTTGCCAGGTGCGCCGCGTCGACGGCAGGAGACTCATCATCTTGACTGCGAACTCGTCGAGCCACTCGTCGAGCAGGCCGTGGAGGTGATACACCGGCCGCAAGGGGCGCGGCGTTGTAACACCGCCCCCCACCGGACCCCAGACACTGGGCACGCCCAGGTCAACCACCGGGCTCGGCAGCCAGTAGGTCGAAAAGGTCGCGTGAACCGCCACATCGAAGGAGTGCTCCCTCTGCAGTTGGCGCGCTCTCTTCCGCGCCCGCCCCAGCCACATGAAGTAATTGACAAACCAGGGCACCCGATGCCACTTCGTAAGCCGCCCCCAGAAAGGTTCCTGCACCTCGACCCACTCGAAGCCCCCCGGCCGGCCGCTCGCGTCGAGCCACTCCTCGACGCCCTCGGTGTGCTCCGGTCCGCCGATCACGACACAGTCGAACGCCGGCGCCAGAGTTTCAACCAGCGCCCAGCCTGCCCCCGGCTCGGAACCACGACCAGGTTCAGCCGAGTAGGCGATCACCAGCGCCTTGGGACGACCCATCTCACCCGTCATGGAGAAACTCACCAAGCGCCTGTTCATAGTCCTCTGCAACCTGATGCCAGCCATACGAGGCGGCCAGCGCTCGCGCCTTCTCTCGCCGCCCGGCCCAGTCCAGAGGAGTGAGCGCACTAAGTCGCTCGAGCATTCCGCCGGCAGCTTCGGGCGGCGAGACCCACCCCGCATCACCAAGATCGATAGTCAAAGCGACGGTCGGACTGACCAATGCCGGCGTGCCGCACGCCAACGCTTCGAGCAATGACATCGACAGCCCTTCACTGCGCGACAGCAGCATCAGTAGATCGGCCTCTCGATAGAGCGACCACAAGGAGTCGCCATAGAGCGGATCGAGCACCGTAACCCGCTCGGCGACGCCAAGTTCAGCGGCCAGCGATTCGAGAGTGGAACGACTCTCTCCCCAATCGACCCCGGCAAATGCCAGGTGCCAGTCGCTGGTAATAGCAATGGCCTTGACCATTTGATCGAGGCGTTTGTAGTCGACTTCGAGACGCCCGGCGTAGAGCGCCAGCCTGGCGCCTGCTGGAACGCCCAACTTCTCTCGCCACGCCACCTCCACCTCTGCAGGCGAATCGCCCCGTTGCAGGTCGACCCCATTCGCGACCCGTCGCACCGGACCGTCGAAGCCGTACCAACGGACGTCGCGCTCTTCCTTCTCATTGAGCGCCATGACACCCAGCGCACCGGCGAGCATTGGTCGCCCGGCCGCCAGCCGGTAGATGCTCTTGAGAACGCGCTTACGTTTTGCCATCTCGGGAGCGCAGGTGCCATGCGGCGACACGACGTATGACTGCCCCGCCGCTCGCAGGCTGCGGGCCAGAAACAGGTTGCGCGGGGTGAGCACGTTGTGGAGGTGCACCACCACATCGTCGGCGTCTCTGAGCCGGGCGACGGCCTTTTTCCAGTCTTTTCCGCGCCCCGACGGAAGCTGATGGGCCACCACACCGCGCCGTTCGACGGCCGCCTGGCTCCAGTCTCCGCGCCCCGGCCATTCGTCGAAGAACCAGGCTTCGACCTTCTGACCGCGCTCGGCAAGGGCGACTGCGAGTCCCAGGATTGCTGGGACCGCGCCAGAGCAGGGGCTTACCCCCTCGGGCAGGACATGGACTATCGTCATAGGCGCAAATCGACAGAAAGCCCGGCCGAGAGTCCGGGTTTCCAAGGAAAACTGCGAGGAGCCCAGCTCCAGTTTAGAGATAGATGGATTGGAACGCAACAGACGGCGAAGTCGGGCGACTGCGCCCGGAGTGCCACCTGGATGGGTGAGCTCGTTGCGGTGGGCAGACGCGGCCTTCGTTTCGCCCTCGCCTGGCGGCCGCTGGAAGCCCTCGTCCACCGCCGGGCCGCAAGGGCCGGGAAATCGCTGATCCTCGTTTATCACCGAATCGGCCCGGCCCAGCTCGAGGAGATCGTGCCGTCGGTGCCCGCAGAGCGCTTCGAGTTTCAGCTCACTACCCTGGCCCACCTGGGGCACGTTCTGCCCCTTGAACAACTCCTCGACTTCGCGCCCGGGCACAGACCCCGATTCGCCATCACCTTCGATGACGACTATCGAGGGCACCTCGCCGCTGCGCTTCCGATTGCCCGGAAGCACGGGATTGAACCAACATTCTTTCTCAACGGGCGCGAGTTCTTTGGCGACGGCCCCTACTGGTGGCAACACCTCGAGGCGGCGATTCGCCGCGACGGACTCGCAGCCGTCGCCGAGGCTACGAATGAGCGCGGAGCGTCAACTCGCTTCGAACTCGCCGCCCGCCTCGAGGTCAACGGGCGGGGCGATGAGCTGCTCCGACCGTTTATCGACCTGCCGACAGACCCTCTCCTCGACTCTGCCCAACTCGCACAGCTCGCTCGCTCCGCGCGGGTCGGCTTTCACACGCGTCACCATCCCCTGCTCGTCGGCAGGAGCAATGCGACAGTCGAGAGCGCCCTCGTCGAAGGGTGCCCGGAGCTCGCCCGACACCTCCAACAGCCACTGGACCAGTTGGCCTACCCCCACGGCAAGATCGACGACGCGGCGCTGGCGGTGGTTCGCCAGCACGGCAACCTGCGGCACGCCTTCACCGGCGCCGCGCGCACCTGCACGCGACGCTCAGACCCGTTTCAGCTGGCGCGCTGGGACCCGAGCTTCATAACCCAGGGCTTTCGCCGAGAGCTCGCCCTACGCCTCTTCTTTCGCGCGCTCTGAGACAACGTCGGCGTCGTTGCGCACCGCCTCTACCACCCAGAGGGCCGGTCGACCCACTCCAGGCAACACCAGATCGAGCAATAACCCGAGGATGTTGGTGAGCCACGCCACTGCGGGTACCAGGTAGCGAAGAACGCGCACCCGACGTGCGGTGCCTGCGACGATCCGCCCGAGGTTGTAGGCAAGAGCGGTTCCGCGACCGCCAACGCCACGAATCGAAAGGGAGAACCCTGACCCAAAGAGCGCCGCCAGCTCCTCCCGGGAGTAGTCCCGCTCATGCGGTAGCTCCTTTCGCTGGCCACAAGGGACCGTCACGATCGCACACCCACCGGGGCGCAAGACTCGCGCCATCTCGCCCACCAGCCGCTGGTCGTTGGAGACCTGGTAGAGCGCCTGCGTACAAAGCACCAGGCCCAACGATTGATCGGCGAACGGCAGCGCCTCGCGAGCCAGCACCGAAGGCGTTGTGAAATGGCAGTCGATATCGAGCGACCAAAGAGGTCTGGCATCCACCAGCTCAGCGTAGGGACGGGTACCGCAGAACAGATCGAGCACTGGCTTGAGATCGCTGCCGGCCTCCTCGAGCGCCCCCTCGACTGCCGCAGCCAGCTCGCGCAACTGCAGCGCGTCGGTCTGGAAAAGCGTGGGCGACCGCTTCTCTCGAGCGACTTCTTCACACCAGGCGCGCGGCATTGGGCTTCTAAGGGTCACGCCGGTTTAGTCCCGATCACCGGCCCGTAGCGCGGCCAGCCAGGGCTCAGCACGCGCTCCCCAGGCATCCGAGCTGCCGGGGTCGGGGCGCCGGGAGATTCCCAGGAGCGCCGCGAACCAGCGCGCTACTGAAGACCTATCGCCCTCGCGCACACAGTCTCGGTAGAGCTTCATCGCCCCGCGGCGGTCACCGCGGGCCAGTCGATGCCAGGCGATCCAGCGATAGACGAAGGCCCGGTCGACTTTCCCCCCGACCAGCCGGTGACGGTGGCGCTCTTCGATGCGCAACATCTCCCCCTGCACTCCCTCGGGGTCGAGCGACATGTTGCTGTCGTGTCGCAGGTACCCGACGTCTGGCTCATCGATCATCGCCGGCGCTCCGAGCTCGAGCAGGCGGATCCACAGGTCCCAGTCCGCCATGTGATGAAGGCCCCGATCAAAACCTCCCAGGCGCTCGAACTCCACGCGGCGCATGAAGACATTCGATGATCCCGCCGGCACCACATTGCGCCGGAGCAAGGTCGTCTCCACCGACGAAGCGGGCGGTGGGCGCGAAACGCCGAGCACCTCGAGATCCGGATCGATCCACACCGACCCGGAGAAACCCCACGACCGATCGAGCGCGCTCGCGGCCTCGATCTGGCGACTGAGTTTCGCGGGCGACCAGAGGTCATCGTCGTCGAGAAACGCCAGCCAGGTCCCGGAGGCAGCTGCAGCTCCCCGGTTGCGCGCTGCGGCCACACCGGTCGCGTGCTTCTCGACCACCAGGCGGGCGGTCTCGAAGCCCTCGACGATCTCGGCGTTCTGTGCGGCATTGCCAGGCTCTGAGCCGTCGTCGGACACGACGATCTCAACCTCGACGCCGATCTGCGCGGCAACGCAGGCAACCGAACGCGCCAGGTATCGCGGACGGTTGTGCGTCGGAATGACGACCGAGACCTCTGGCGGTACGCCCGCTGCGCCGTGTGAGTCTGCCTGGTTCAAGGAAAGGACGCTCCAAATCGTGCGAGTCCATCGCTCACGGTGCACATGCCGTGCCACGCTGGGACGGCTCGCCTCGTCGCAGCCAACGCCAGAGGGGCTCCTCGTCGGGCATCGGACTTGCTTGACAAAGTGTTCGAATGAGTACGAAGGGGTTCGAATCGCTTCGAATGGTCCGAATGATCCGGTAAGACATGACCACGCAGCTACCAGAACGTCGCAACAACCCCGCGAAACCCGCCGCCAGTCTGGTCGTCCCGACCTTCGAGCGTCGCGAGACGGTGGTCAATCTTCTGCGGCACCTCGAGCGGCAAACGACCACCCAGCCCTTCGAGGTCGTGGTCTCGGTCGACGGCTCGTCCGACGGCACCCTGGGAGCGCTCGCGGAGGTCGACGCGAGCTTCCCAGTGCGGGTGCTCTTTCATCCCAACCACGGTCTGTCGTTTACCCGCAACCGCGGTGCCCGGCGGGCCAGGGCACCGGTGATCATCTTTCTCGACGACGACATGACGCCCGATGCTGCCCTGATCGAAGAGCACCTCGCCAGTCACCTGCGCGGTGCAGATGTCGTCCTCGGAGCGATGCCCCTGGATCCGACGTCGCCCGACAACCTGTTGGCGCGAGGGGTCGGCGTGTGGGGTGATGATCTCGCCGCCCGTCTGCTCGAGAACCCACCGACCTGGCGTGATGTGTTCGGCGGCCATCTCTCGGTCAAGAAGGCGGTCTTCGACGCGTTGGGCGGCTTCGACGAGCGCTTTACTCGCCGCGGCACCTACGGGCACGAGGATCTGGACTTTGGCTACCGGCTGCATGAGCGAGGCCACCGGGTGGTCTTCAACCCCAAGGCCAAGGCCTCGCAGCTGTTCCTCAACAGCGCCGCGACAGTTCTCTGCCAGTCGTTCGAGAGCGGGCGTGCCGACGTTCATCTGGCCCGCAAACACCCGGCGCTAGTCCCCGAGATCTTCGACCAGGACGACTCCGAACTCTCGCGCACTGCTCGCTGGCTCGTCGACTTGGCCCCGCCAGTGGCCGCTCTCGTGGTCAGGCTGGCCGGCCCAGCCACCGCGAGCCTGATCGACCGCACGAAAAGCGGCGGACTGCGGGCACGATGGTTTCATTTCCTGCGGGCGATCAGACGCTGGCAAGGCGTTCGTCACGCCGGCGGGCGTCCTCGACAGAATCCGTTTCGCATCCTCTGCTATCACGCCGTAGAAGACCTCGGCGAGTGCCCGGTGCTCGCCGAGTACGGAATACCGGCGGCCCAACTCGATCGTCACCTCACCCTGCTCGAAGAGAGCGGCCATCAGATTCTCGATCCTGACGAGGCGCTCGAAGCCCTACTTGGGCGGCGCGGTCTTCCAGAACGCGGGGTTCTCCTGACGTTCGACGACTGCTACCGAAGCCTGTCGGAGCACGGGGCCGCCGTCCTCGCCGAGCACGCCGTGCGCGCGCTCGCGTTCGTGGTCACTGGCGAAGTTGGCGGCTCCAACACCTGGGACGAGAGGCACAACGCCAAGAAGCTAACCCTCATGGACGAGGAGCAGCTTCGGGCCTGGACCGGAGCGGGTCACGCGCTGGGAGCGCATTCGCGGAGCCACCCTTTGCTCCCGGGTCTCGGAGGCCAACTGAGCTCTGAAGTCGACGGGGCCCTCGATGACCTCGAGGCTCTCGACCTCGGCGCGAGACGGGTGTTTGCCTACCCACACGGCGGTTACGACCAGCGGGTGCTGGAGCGATGCCGAAAAGCGAAGGTCGAACTCGCATTCAGCGTCGAACCCGGCCGCGCGCGGCCCGGGAAGCAGCTCCTGCGCGTCCCACGGACAGAGATCATGCGGAGCGCAAGCGACTTCCAGTTCCTCAACTCGGTCAGAGGCCGCGGCGAAGGTTGGTCACTCGCCAAGGTTCACCTCAAGAGATTCCTACGACGAGGGGTCTGACCCCAACCAGTCGAGCGCATCGCGCCTCATCTGTCGACCGCGTAATGAAACGTCGAGCGACCACCACAGGACGGCAGAAACCAGAAGCCCGCTGGCAAGACAGACGGCAAGCTGCCCGAGGCCAGCAACCGAAGCTTCGAAGCTTGGGTTGCCGCCGGCCGTTCCATCGATCTCGAAGACCCGCGCCGCCAGCAACCAGGCCACCGCAGAACCACCGAGAGCAGCAGCCGCTACGACCGAAAGATCTGCCAGGAGGGGCCTCCTCATCACAGCCGTTCGACGATGCGCCAGGTAGCTCCCGGCAGCAGCCGACGCCAGGCCACCGAATAGAAACGCCACCGTTGGACCGAGCAGGCCCCAGGTCCCGATCAGAGCGACCCCGAGAGCAACGATCACGCCGGCGCGAAGAAGCTGCGCCACCATCTCGGCGCGCGTGTTGTCACGCGCACGCAAGGTCGGCACGGCGACATCGGTGGCCAGGCCAATCCACCCCTCGAAGAGCAACAGCGGTAGGAGCGGCAGAATCGGCAACCACGTCGCGCCGAGCACCAGGAGCACGAGAGGCCCAGCGAGAACGGCGAGCAGCAGGGAGGCCGGGGTAAGAGCCGACCAACCCAGAACCAGCGCGCGCGCCACCGATCGAGCCGCTAGCTCTGGCTTCGCTGCCAGCCGTGATTGTTCGCTCATCACCACCGAGGAGATCGGGTCGCCAATCAACTCGTTGGGGAGCTGGCCGATGCGCCGAGCCATGAAGAAAACGCCCAGCGCCCCTGCGCCCAGCGTGCGCGAAACCAGCGACTGAAGGAAGGCGTCGGCTGCTACACCAGCGATCGTCGCCAGCAGGATGTAACGCCCAAAGCCAACGAACGAGCGCGCCACCTCTCGATCGAAGCGCAGTCGAGGCCAGAGGGGAGCGAGAACGTAGGACGCAGCGATCGCCCCGAGCCGACCACCCAGGGCGCCCCAGACCAGCGCCCAGGCACCCAGCGACCGGGCCAGAGCGACCGCGATCACGATGTCGAGAACGCTTTCCGAAAGTGCAGTGAGCACCGTGGGTCGGAAGTCCATCACTCGCCTTCGAAGCACCAGGCCGACGCTCTGAAGCGAAGTCAGAAAGGGGGCGAGCGCAAAAACCGCGATCAGCGGTTCCGCGTCGGGCTCACCAAACAGGTGGGCGGCAGCCGGTGCAGTGACGACGCCCACCAGCGAGACCAACGCACCGCGGGTCACACCGAGCGTCCAGGCCACCTGGCCGCGCCGGTCATCGGCGGTCTCCGACTGGACGAGCGCAGCATCGAAACCGAAGTGAGACAGGGCCTCGAAAAGCGAGATAGTGACCACGGCGGCCGAGAAGAGGCCGAAATCCCTCGGCGCCAACAATCGGGCGAGCACCAGGGTCCTCAAGAGTGAGATTCCGCGCGCCGAAAGCACTCGGCCCATCGTCCAGGCGAGCCCGCGGCGAACCGTCGAGGGCCGAGCGGGCGGGTTCTCTGTCGTCATGCGGTAGTTCTTGCCGTCTAGAGCCACGCCGGCGGCGGTGTTCCTTCCGCCCTCAGACCGCTCAAGACACCATAGGGCAGGTAGCGCAGGTAGTTCTTGCCCAGCCGTTGGAGCTCCTGGTTGCGGCTCCCGAAACCGCGCAGCAGAAACCAGGGCGCACGCAGGAGGTCGAGGAACGTGCGGCGAGCGATCACTCCATCGAGCTTTCGCAGATACTTGCCGTAGACCACGCCGAGGCAGAAGGCATAGCCGCGATAGGTCTCGTCGAGCTCGTCGTGGTCACGCCAGCTCTCATGCCAGACCATGACTGACGGCTCGTAGCGAATCGTGACCCCGTGGCTCAACAGGCGGTGGCTGAACTCACAGTCTTCTGCCAGGTAGAGCCGCGGATCCTCGTCGAACAACCCAACCTTCTCGAGTACCGACATAGGCATCGCCGAATTGTTGCCGAAGTAGGGATCAGAACGCACGCTCGGATGGTCAAACACCTGCGGCTCGAGAGCTGAGCGAGTCGACGGAGCGCTACCGTCGCCGGCCGCTAGCACGCGACCCGAAACCACGCAGCCATGCTCGAGGAGCAGCTCACGCACGTTGATCGCCCAGCGAGAGTCGACTCGACAGTCGTCGTGGGTAATCGCGACAAACCGCGTCGACACCTGCGCCAGGGCGCGATTGGTTGCCGTCGCACAGCCCCGTTCGTCGTAGGAGAGGTGCTCGACCACCATCCCGGCCTCGCGCAGCCGCTCAATCCAGACCGCCGGTTCCCTTCGGGAGCCCTGCTCTGAAACCACCAGGCGTTCGGGCCAGTAGTCGCCCTCGAGAATGGACTCCAAACACCCCTCGAGCAGCGGCCGACCAAGCGTCGGCAGCACTACCGTCAGGTCGGAAAGAACAGGTTTCATCGGCCCAGGGTCCTACGAAGATGGGATCAAAACGAAACAGATCCCATTCTCAGTGCACCGACGGTGCCAGAGCGCCAGAGGAGCCACGGAATACCAGGCTTTCCGGCGGCACGCGACGGCCGATCGAAGTCGAAGGGCGCACCAGCAGGGCGAACGCCATTGAAAACGGCCCGCCCAGCAGACCGCTTGCGCCGCAAAGGTGATGCTAGTGAGGCCTCACTAGTATTTTCGGAGCAGGCCCACCACAACGCCCTGGATCTGTAGCTTGTCGGCATCGACGTAGATCGGATCCATCTCCCGGTTCGACGGCTGGAGCCGCACGCGCCGCCCCTCAGGGAAGAAGCGCTTGAGGGTGACCTCGCTCTCGACCAGAGCGACCACCATCTCACCCTTCTCACCAACTTCACGACTCTGTACGACCACAAAGTCACCGTCGTGAATGCCCTCGTCGATCATCGAATCGCCAGCCACCCGCAAGATGTAGTGCTGCTCGGGCTTACCAGCCAGGAGATCCAGCGGTACGCCGAGCGACTCATGACCACTGAGCGCCTCGATCGGCCGACCGGCAGCGATTCGCCCGAGAAAGGGCAGGTCCGCTACTCCACCAGCCGCAGCAGAATCCGGCTCCCGCGCGCTCTCCTGCTCCACCAGCTCGATGCCGCGCTTCTGATGCTGGACCCGGCGCAGGTACCCCTTCTCGCGCAGTAGCTTCAGGTGCTTGTGGACGGTGCCATAGGAGGAGTAGCCAAACCGCTCGCAGATCTCGCGATGGGTGGGGGCGATTCCGCGCTGGGACTGGAAGTCTTCAATGAAGTCGAGGATCTGGCGCTGGCGTTCGGTGAGAAAGGAAGGACTCATGGCGGGGATCTCCTTAGGAAGATACGCCTACTCTACGCCGTAAGAAAAGCGTAAGTCAACCGCGGTACGAGGTTGCGCGGTCTGGCTGACCTGTCGTCAGGTGACCGGCGTCATTCGGGTCACCGGACCGATCGCCTCGAGCTGGCCTTCCAACTCGGCGGCGGGTCCGACGATGACGATATGGATCTGGTCGGGATGAATGTGCTTCTGGGCGGCGGCCTGGATATCGGCTTTGGTCACGGCACGCATGCGGTCGTTCATGCCGTCGTAGTAGTCGTGTGGCAGGTCATGGACGATGAGGGTCTCGAGGCGATTGGCGACGCCTTGCAGGGTTTGCAGGGTGTAGGGGAAGACTCCCAGGACGTAGCTTCGGGCGTCTTCTAGTTCTTCGGCCTCGACGGGCTCATCGCGGATTCTGTGGAGCTCTTTGAGGGTCTCCCGAACGGCCTGGCCGGCGGACTCTGTTTCGACGGCAGCGCCAACGAGGAACGGTCCCGGGCCGCGGCGATCGACAAAGCGACTCGATGCGCCGTAGGTGAAGCCGTGTTCTTCGCGCAGGTTGAGGTTGATGCGGCTGGTGAACTTGCCGCCGAGAATGGCGTTTAGAAGGATGCGGGCCTCGCGACCGGGTTCGTTGCGGGTTGGCCCCGGGTGACCGATGCGCATTTCGGTCTGCTGTGCCTGGGGGCGGTCGACGAGGGTGATCTGGATGCCGTCCGGTCGCTCGGCGCAGATCGCTGGACGTGCAGGCGGCTCCTGGTCGACGAACCCCGCTAGAGCGTTTCCGAGTCGATCGGCGATTTCGTCGAAGTCTGCTCCGCCGGCGGCGATGACCTTGGTGCCGGCGCTTCGCATCGTGCGACGGTAGAAGGCAAGGAGCTCGGCCGGGTCGACGCTCTCGAGGTCGGCGCGTGTGCCCAGCAGCGAGTGGCCGTAGATCCCGTCGCCGTAAAGTGTTTGCGAGAAGGCAATGCCGGCGATCGATCCGGGGTCGGCAGCCCGTCTTTCGATCTCGGCGAGGCGCTGCTTGCGAATGCGGTCGATGTCGTCGGCGGGAAAATCGGGCTGGGTCGCGACGTCGATGAAGACCGGAAGCACGGCGGCGATGTGTTCGGTGAGGATGTCCAACGAGATTTCTGAGGCGTCCCAGTCGGCGCCGCTCGAGATGCCGCCGCCGTACTTCTCGACGGCCCGCGCGAGCTCGGTGGAGCTCTGGCCTGCGGCCCCCTCATCGAGACTGGCGGCAGACATGGAAGCGAGCCAGGCTTGTCCGCGGGGCGCGTAAGAAGCACCACCGGGTGCCAAAAGGCGAAGGGCGGTAAGTCCCTCATGGTTCGAGCGCACGGTGAACATCTGAAGACCGGAATCGATCTCCCGAACCTCGAAGTCTGGAAAGCTGAACGCACGAGGTTCACCAGCAGCCGGTGGGTTGCGACGATCGACGGTACTCATGCTCCTTCTCCCGCGGCTGCCCGGGGTTCTACGCGCACTGTTGCGGCGCGCGAGAAGTCGGCGTGGTCGCGCGCCACGTCGAGGCAGTCCTCCGCAGTGATTTCGGCTATACGCTCGGGAATTCTGGTGACTGCCTCCGGGTCATCGAAGTAGGTGGTCATCTGGGAGATCAGGTCGGCCCGGCTGTCGTAGCTCTGCAGTTCGTTCCAGATCCCGGCCAGGAGGCGCGCTCTCGACTGCTCGAGGATGGCCTCGTCGAGCGGTTCCGTACGCACCCGCCGCATCCAGTCGTCCACTGCCGCCTCGAGCTCGTCGGGGTCGGCGTCGTTGCGGGCAGTCGCCAGGACGCCGAAGGTGGCGCATTCTTCGGTCGGCATCACCCAGGCAGCGACGTTCTGCGCCAGCTGGCGCTCGAGGACCAGGTCTTCGACCATCAAGCTCGACTTGCCGCTGGCCAGTGCCTCGGCAAGCACCTGCGCCGCCTGCCATGCGCGGCTGCCGAAGCCGGGCACCACAGTCGCCATGTAGAGCCTGGTCAAAGCGACGTCATCTTCGATGACCTCGCGCGCTGGGCCGGTCGACTCCGGTAGGCCGCCGCCGATCAAACCAGGCGTTTCGCCCGCCGCTTTGATGTCACCAAACCAGCGTTCGGCGAGGTCGAAGCCGCGCTCCGTTTCAACGTCGCCCGCGAGGGTCAAAACGGCGTTGTCGGGGCCATACCAGGTGCGGAAGAAGGTCTCGATCTGCTCGAGCTTGGCGGCTTCGATGTCTTTCATGTAGCCGATGACGGGCCAGCGATAGGGATGCCCTTCGTGGTACAGGAGCTCGTTCAGTCTCTCCATCGCCTGGCCGTAGGGCTGGTTGTCGACGCGCTGCCGACGCTCGTTCATCACGACCGAACGCTGGTTCTCGAGCTTCTCCGAGGTCATCGCCGGGAGCAAGAAGCCCATGCGATCGGACTCGAGCCAGAGCCCGAGCTCCAGGCAATGGCTGGGAAGTGTCTCGTAGTAGTTGGTTCGGTCGTACCAGGTCGATCCGTTGGCCACCCCGCCTACCTGCTGGACGTAGCGGAAGTGATCGTTGGCCGGGATGTTCTCAGAGCCCTGAAAGAGCATGTGCTCAAAGAGGTGGGCGAAGCCGGTCAGGCCCGGGCGCTCGTTCTTGGAGCCGACGTGGTACCAGACGTTGACGGCGCACAGAGGCAGGGAGTTGTCTTGATGGACGATGACTTTCAGGCCATTGTCGAGGGTGCGACGCTGGATTTGCATTCTTGCGGTGCTTTCGGTGGTGAGGGCTCGAGGAGACCTGGCGGTCGGCGGTGGGCGGCGGGCGCGTGGGTGGTAGGCGCGTGGTGGTGGGCGTTGATCATATGTGAGGGGTGGGACTGTGCCGCTGGGGGCCAGCGGGCGCAGGGCCTGCGGGCACGGCGACGCTTCTTGTGCCTGCTAGGGGGCTGGCGCCGCCTGCGCTTTCCGGCCGCTCGTCGTTGGTTGACTGCGTTGGACCTCGTGGTGCGGCCGGAAAGAGCACCCTCGGCCCCGCGCCCGCCGTCCCCCAGCTCGGGACCGGCCGCGCCGTCAAACCGGGGGGTGGTGAGGGGGGTGGGTGGGGACTGCGTGGGGAGGACTGCAAGGGGGGACTGCGAGGGGGGACTGCGAGGTGGTGGGCGGCGGCCGTCCCCCAGCTCGGGACCGGCCGCGCCGTCAAACCGGGGGGTGGTGAGGGGGATGGGTGGGGACAGCGAGGGGGGGACTGTGGGTGGGGACTGTGGGTGGGACTCTGGGGTGCCGACTGCTCGGAAACGCTGTCCGCCGGCTACCACGTCTCGGATCAGTCCTGTATATTCGAAGACCCGCTAGTCACAAGAAAAACTGCCTGACGCCGCCCATTTGGCGGTCTCGTAGCCCCGGGGCGCGGCGTCTCGCCTGAGTGGAGGATGCGTCCAGAATGCAGATCGAAAACTCCGATCTCCTGAGGAACGTCGCAGTCGTTGGCCACAACGACACCGGGAAGACAACCCTGGTGAGCGCGATTCTCCACTCGTCAGGTATTGCCAACCGCTTGAACCGTCCCGAAGACGGGAACGCGGTCACCGACTTCGACCCCGAGGAGATCGAACGCGGCATTTCGATCAACCTGGCACCGGCCTTTGGAACCTGGGAAGGCCACAAGATCAATCTGATCGACAGTCCTGGCTACGGCATCTTCATGAACGAAATCCGTTCCGCCATGCGCGCTGCCGACTCGACGCTCCTCTGCATCGACGCACTCTCGGGGCCGCAGGTGACGTCGGAACGCTCTTGGAACTTCGGCGAGCGCATCGGCCAACCTGTTGCGTTCCTCCTGACGCGAAGCGATCGCGAGAACGCCGACTTCGAACGGGCCGTTACGGCGATTCAGGAAGCCTTCAACCGCAACGCCATGCCGGTCCAGATTCCAATCGGCAGTGAAGGCGACTTCGAAGGAGTCGTCGATCTCGTGAGCCAGAAAGCGTTTCGCTACAAGCGGGACGGCGACGGCAAAGCCAAGGCAGAGGAGATTCCCGCCGAGTTGGCGGACATGGCCAGTGAATGGCACTCGCGCCTGGTCGAAGCAGTTGCCGAGTCAGACGAAGAGCTGATGGAGAAGTACTTCGAGGAGGGCGATCTCGACGCCGAAAGCCTCGCAGCCGGTCTCAAGAAGGCGTTTCTCACTCGTGAGGTCTTCCCGATCCTGATTTCGGCAGCCGGGCACGGCATTGGCACGTCTGCGCTGCTCGATTCGATCGTCACCTTCTTCCCAAGTCCGACCGAAGTGTCCTACCCGGCTTCCGACATCGGCGGCGAGGAGGTAGCGCTCGACAGCAGTCACACCGCCGCCGTCGTCATCAAGACGCTTTCGGATCCCTTCACCGGCAAGATCTCGATTCTGCGCATCGTGCAGGGAGAACTCTCCGCCACCCCGCTATGGAACGCCAACACCGAGGAGGCCGAAAAAGTCGGCAGCCTCATGTTGATGCAGGGCAAGACCGGAACCGCCACCAGCAAAGCTGTCGCTGGCGACATCGTTGGCATCGCCAAACTCAAGAACACCCACACGGGCGACACCCTGACCAGCAAGGACAAACCGGTCCGCCTCGGCTGGATCGACCCACCGGTGTCGGCGATGTCGTTTGCCATCGAGCCCAGGTCGAAGGGCGACGAAGAGAAGATCGGCGACGCGATCCTGCGCCTCGTCGAGGAAGATCCGAGTCTGCGCGCCGGGCGTGATCCCCAAACCGGTGAATACCTTCTCACCGGCACCAGCCAGCTGCACGTCGAGATCGCGGTGGCGCGGCTGAAGAATCGCTACAAGGTCGAGGTCATCCTGCATCCGCCCAAGGTTCCCTACCGCGAAACCATCAAGCGTGCCGCCGACGGCCACGGGCGCCACAAGAAGCAGTCGGGCGGGCGTGGCCAGTTCGCCGACTGCAAGATCAAGATGGAGCCGCGCGAAAGCGGTGCCGGTTTCGAGTTTGCCGATGAGATCTTCGGCGGTTCGATTCCCCAGGGGTATCGCCCGGCGGTTGAGAAAGGCATCGTGGAAGCAGCCGAGCGCGGCTTCCTCGCCGGCTACCCGATGGTCGACTTCCGCGTGCGGCTGCTCGACGGCCAGTACCACGACGTGGATTCGTCGGAAATGGCGTTCAAGATCGCTGGCTCGTTGGCCTACAAAGACGCGATGACGAACGCTGCACCAACCATTCTCGAACCGATCATGGCGGTCGAAATCAACACCACCGAAGAGTTCATGGGCGACGTGATGGGCGATCTCTCGCAGCGTCGAGGCCGCCCGCAAGGCATGGACACCAAGGGCAACAAGCAGGTGGTCAAAGCGACCGTGCCGCTTGCCGAGATGCTCGACTACGCAACCGCTCTGCGGTCGATGACCCAGGGGCGGGCCAACTTCTCGATGGACTTCTCGCACTACGACGAGGTGCCGCGCAACATCCAGGAGCGCATCATCGCCGAGGCGCAGCGCGAACAGGCTGAGGCGTCCTAGCTGAGGCTTCGTTGCGCACCGACCCGCGCTGAGGCATCGTCGGGTCGACCCTCTGGGGCGGGAAGGCTTCGCTCTGCCCTCTCTTCTTTCACCCTGCTCCTGCTTGCAGCGACCAGCGCGGGGGCGGCACCGCGCGCGCGCATCGAGGGCCGTGTTCTGACCATCGAAGCACCGCTCGAGTACGGCGGTTTGCTGGCGAGTCTCGAACCAGACGTCGACCGGCTGGTCGAGGTCGTCGAGCGCGACCTCGACCTACACGCCGCCGGACCAATCCGGATCTACCTCATTCCACCCGTGCTCGACGACCCGGAGCTACGCGCGATCAACGGCCGGGCTCCCGAGTGGGCGGCTGGTTTCATGCTGCCGCAAGAACGAATTGGTGCGGTGCGACTTTCCCAGGTCAACACCTACCCTCATGACGGCCTGCGCATGGTCCTCGCTCACGAAGTCACCCACCAGCTGGTTTACGACGGGGTCGGGCACGAGCTTCCGCAGTGGCTCAGCGAGGGTGTTGCCACCTGGGAAGGCAGGCGGCGAGGACTCCGTGACTGGTTCGTCGCGTCGTCAGTCATTGTGCCCGGCGGCTTGCCGACGTTGCGCGAGCTCGATCGCGATTTCGGCCGCACCGCCGGTCATACCCGTCGCGCCTACGCGCTCAGTTTCGACTTCGTCGACTGGAGCGTCGATCGCTACGGGCAACAGTTCCTGCCCGACCTTCTCGACCAGATACCGCGCACCTCCTCGATCGAGGAAGCCTGGCAGCGCGCGGGTGGCGAAGATCTGGCGCTCGCTGAGGGCAAGTGGCGTCGCAGCACTCTCTTGCTCCATCGCTGGCTACCGCTTCTCTCGGGCTCTGGCTCGCTGTGGATTCTGGTCACTCTGATCGCTCTTTTGGCCGGCGTTGGCAGGCGACGAAAGACGCGGGTTATCGAAGCGAAGTGGGCCGCAGAGGCTGCGGCACTCGAAGGCCAGACCTGGGACGACACCCTGCCCACTGGCTCGGAAGATGGCGAAAGTGGGAACAACAGCGAGTGGGTCAACTAACCGGTGACCGGCGGCCACCCGGAGCACGATTACCTAATACCCATATGGCGAGGCACGGGCTACAATCAACCGGCTAGCAACAGTTGTTTGAAGGCCGCGAAAGCCAGCCATCGTCCGAGCGGCGAAGGCCGGGAGGCCTGTTACCCCACGAACCAGCGATAGGAGACTCCGATGAGCGACGAGATTTTTGACAAAGCCAAAGCTGACCTCGACAAGTACGGCGGTGGTGACGAAGCCGTCCTGAAGGGCATCATCAAGCATCTCGGTATCGCCGTGCGCAGCAAAGATGCAAGCCTCGTTTCGGTCTCCGACCCGAGTGAGCTCGAGCGGGTTCGCGAAAGCTTCCTCAAGAAGAAGCTCGGCCTCGACTCCAGCGACGCAGAGCTCGACGGCGAGATCCAGAAGGTCGCTGAAGAGATGAAGGGCGATCACAACAAGCAGCGCACGACCTTCTACTACCTGCTGGCCAAGAACCTTGGCCGCACAGGAGACTTCGCGTAGAGGCCCCCGCCGCCGGAGTTCTTCCGGCCGGAAACACAAAGGCGAGCCCAGCGGGCTCGCCTTTCTTCATTCCGAGGGCGAAGACCGCTCGGCGCTGCTAGCTCGGATCGTAGTCGACGAACTCGAGAATCGCTTCTTCGGCGCCGTCTCCACGACGGGGGCCGAGCTTGACGATTCGAAGGTACCCACCGGGGCGATCGCTGAAACGCGGCGCGATGTCATCAAAGAGTCTCTTGACGATGTCACGGTCTGCGATCCAACGCCGCACCATCCGGCGTGAGTGCACGCTGTCGTCACGACTGCGGGTTACCAGCTTCTCGGCCACCGGCCGCAGCTCCTTCGCCTTCGGCAAGGTGGTGCGAATCCGCTCGTGCTGGAACAGAGAAGCCAACTGATTGCGGAACATCGCCCGCCGATGGGAGGACGTCCGTCCAAGTTTCCTGTGCTTCATTCCGTGACGCATTTCTTACTCCAAGAGGGCTCCTCTCCCATAGGAGGAAGGCCCGTAACACCTAAAGGCCGGCTGCTGGGCGCTCGGGGACGTCCATGCCGAAGGAAAGACCAAGAGCCGCAAGGATGTCCGAGATCTCCTCGAGCGACTTCTTGCCGAAGTTCTTGGTCTCCAACATTTCGCGCTCGCTACGCCGCACCAGCTCGCGCAGGGTGGTGATCTCCGCGTTCTTGAGACAGTTGGCGGAGCGCACCGAGAGGTCCAACTCGTCGATGCTGCGCTCGAGCACCGCGTCGAGACCGGTGAGCTCCTCGGGAACGGTACGCTCCGGCCCAGCGTGGATGCTCTCCTCAGCTTCAATGAAGATCGTGAGGTGATCCTTGAGCAGCATCGAAGCGCGCGACAGGGCATGTTCCGGAGCGATCGTGCCGTTGGTCCAGACCTCGAGAGTCAGGCGCTCATAGTCGGTGGCGCGACCCAGGCGTGCAGACTCGACGCTGTAGTTGACCTTGCGCACCGGGGTGTGAACGGAATCCAGCGGAATCCAGCCGATACCCATGGTCTCGTCGAAGTTCTTGTCGGCGCTCACGTACCCACGACCGTTCGAGACCCGCGCTTCCAGGCGAAGGTTGCCCTCCTCGTTCAAGGTCGCGATGCGCACGTCCGGGTCGCAAATTTCGACCGATGGGTCCGCCTGGATGTCGGCCGCGGTCACAACCGCCGGCCCCTTGACGTCGATCGTCACGATGCGTGGTTCTTCGCCTTCGTAGCGAATCGGAACCTGCTTGAGGTTGAGAATCAGGTCGGTGACGTCGTCGACAACACCGGTGAGCGAGGAGAACTCGTGGAGTACACCTTCGATCTGAACAGCGGTGACCGCTGCTCCTTCGATCGAAGAAAGCAGGCTGCGACGCAGAGCGTTGCCCACCGTCGTGCCAAAGCCCCGCTCGAAGGGCTGGGCGGTGAACTTGCCATAGTTTGGCGTGAGCGAGTCATGATCTGCCTCAACCCGCTTGGGGCGCTGAAAGCCTTTCCAAAGCATTGTCGTATCGACTCCTTTCCTGGGCACGGCTACCGGTTGGTAGAACGGCTTCGAATGCTGGGAGAGATCTCGAAAGCGAGAACTCAGAGGGTGATGAACGGAAACTGATCAGCGCGACCTCGACGGTCGCTGGTGTCTGCCCTCTCGGGCAAGAACAAAGGGGCGTTCAGACGCGGCGACGCTTGCGTGGGCGGCAGCCGTTGTGGGGAATCGGGGTCACGTCGCGGATGGACTTGACACTCAGACCAGTGGCCTGGAGTGCGCGCACGGCCGATTCTCGACCGCCACCCGGGCCCTTGACCTGCACATCGATGGTGCGCACGCCCATGTCCTTGGCCTGGTAACCACAGTTCTGGGCGGCGATCTGGGCGGCGTAGGGCGTGCCCTTGCGCGACCCTTTGAAACCCGCGCGACCAGCGGAAGACCAGGTCAGGACGTTGCCTTCGGGATCGCTGATGGTGATCTGCGTGTTGTTGAAGGTGGCACGCACGCTGGCCAGGGCGTGAGACGGTGCATCACGCTTCTTGTTCTTTTTGTCAGTGTTGGGCTTTGCCATCTTCTTCTATCTCCTGAACGCCGTGCGTTCTCTACTTCTTGACCTTCTTCTTGCCGGCGACGGTAGCGCGACGGGGACCCTTACGGGTACGGGCGTTGGTGCTCGTGCGTTGACCGCGAACCGGCAGCCCGCGGCTGTGGCGAACGCCGCGGTAGCAACCGATCTCCTGGAGTCTCTTGATGTTCTGGATGACGTCCTTGCGCAGGTCACCCTCGACTCCGCCTTCCTCCTGGATGATCTCGCGAATGCGGCGGGCTTCCTCCTCGGTAAGGTCTTTGACTTTGACAGTGGGCTCGACCTCGGCCTTCTCGAGGATGTTGTACGAGCGCGTCTTGCCAATACCGTAGATGTAGGTCAAGCCGACCCAGACCTGTTTCGGCTGCGGAAGATCGATACCAGCGATACGTGCCATGCCTAGCCCTGCCTCTGCTTGTGCTTGGGGTTCTCGCAAAGGACGCGCACAACACCCCTACGACGCACGACTTTGCACTTGTCGCACATTCTCTTGACTGACGCTCTTACCTTCATGACTCTCTCTTTTCCCTCTTAGGTACGCAGCCTGTAGACGATGCGGCCGCGCTCGGGGTCGTATGGCGACAGCTCGACGCGCACCCGATCGCCGGGCAGGATCCGAATGAAGTGCTTGCGCATCTTTCCGGAGATGTGGGTCAACGCTAGATGGCCGTTTTCCAGTTCCACGCGGAACATCGCGTTCGGCAGTGTTTCCACAACCGTCGCTTCGACCTCGATTCCTTCTTCTTTTTCTGACAAACCTGAATGCCTCTCTTGTGACCCGATCCGTAAGTGAACTGCGGGGAGGGGAAGAACCTCTTTCGGACCTTGGAAATTCCGTCCCTGCCGTATCAGCTGGCGACTCCCAGAACACGTGGACCGTCTTCGGTGACGGCGATCGAGTACTCAAAGTGGGCGGAAAGTGAACCGTCGCTGGTGCGTGCGGTCCAACCATCTGCATCGACTGAAACGTCTGGCGAACCTACGTTGACCATCGGCTCGATCGCGAGAACCAGCCCCACGTCGAGCTTACGGCCGCGCCCCGGTTCACCATAGTTCGGAACCTGCGGCGCCTCGTGCAAGCTGGTGCCCACACCGTGACCGACGAACTCTCGAACCACCGAGAAACCGTGCTCCTCGACATGGCTCTGCACCGCATGCCCGATATCGGACAGGCGCGCCCCGGGCTGCGCCGCGCGAACAGCATGTTCGAGCGACTCCTGGGTCACCCGCAGCAGACGATCAGCGTCGGACGAAACGTCTCCCACCCGGAAGGTGCGAGCCGAGTCACCGTAGTAGCCCTTGTAGAGAACGCCGCAGTCAAAGCCAACTATATCGCCTTCAACGAGCGCCTTATCATCTGGAATGCCATGCACGATCACATCGTTGATCGCGGTACAAAGGGTGGCGGGAAATCCCCGATATCCTAGAAATGCGGGAACCCCTCCAGCGTCGCGGATCAACCCCTCGGCCCAGGCATCGAGCTCCGCCGTGGTGACTCCCGGCTGCACGCGTTCGCCCAGACCCGCCAGAACACGCTGCACGATGACGTTGGCCTCGTGCATGAGCTCGATCTCACCAGCGGTCTTCAGGTGCACGCCGTCCTTCTTGCGAGCCAGCCAACCCTTCATCAGCTGGCCTCCTGCTCGCCGCCGGTGCCAGGCGCGTCGCAGCCACAGTCGCAGCCAAAGTCACAGCCGATGGCCAACAAGATCGCAGCCGAGACTTCATCGATGGCCTGGTTGCCGTCAATGCGGCGCAACAGGCCTTCGGCACGGTAGCGCTCGATCAGGGGAGCAGTCTCACTGTCGTAGACATCGAGCCGGTCCGCCACGACCGCCTCGGTGTCGTCAGCGCGGCCACGACTCAACAGGCGTTTCATCAGCTCCGCTCGCGGCACATCGATGAGCAGAACGTGATCGATGCTGGCCTGGCGGCGGACAAGGATTTCCACCATCTTTTCGGCCTGCGGAGCGGTCCGGGGGTAACCGTCGAGAAGATAGCCACCTTCTGTATCTGGAGCGGTCAGGCGTTCTGAGACGACGCCTGCCATCAGTTCGTCGCTGACCAGGCCGCCCTCAGCCATCACACCCTTGACCTCGAGCCCCAGCTCGGTTTCGGCGGCGACCGCCTCACGCAACATATCCCCCGTCGAGATCGCCGGCACGCCCAGCCGCTCGGCCAGGATCGCTGCCTGCGTTCCCTTACCAGACCCCGGAGGGCCTAGGAAAATGATGCGAATCGGCTGCTTAGCGTCGGCCACGAAGTCGCCCCTTCTTCATGAAGCCTTCATAGTTGCGCATCACCAGCTGCGATTCGATCTGCTGCAGCAAGTCCATGGCAACGCCAACCACGATGAGTAGCGAGGTACCGCCGAAATAGAAGTTGATCCCCAGCCCCTCGGTGAACCAGGTGGGCGCAAAGTTCTCGAGCTGCGGCCCAACGAAAGGCAAGCCGCCGACCTTGAAGCCCGACAAGAGGAACTCCGGCAGCACCGACACAGCTGCCAGGTAGAGCGCGCCGACGAGGGTGATGCGGGTCAAGATCTTGTCGATGTACTCGGCGGTTCGTTTGCCCGAGCGAATGCCGGGAATGAAACCACCGTACTTGCGCATGTTCTCCGCGAGATCAGCCGGGTTGAAAATGATCGACACGTAGAAGAAGCAGAAGAAGATGATCGCCGCCACGTAGAGCAGGTAGTAGATCGGCTGCCCCCACTGAATCGTCTCGGCAATGCGCTGAACCCAGGGCAGCTGCACCATGCCACCGATGGTGGCCGGCACGGTCACGATCGAGCTTGCAAAGATGACGGGGATCACCCCGCCGGTGTTGACCTTGAGCGGCAAGTAGGTGCTCTGCCCGCCGGCCATGCGGCGGCCCACGACGCGCTTGGCGTACTGCACCGGGATGCGGCGTTGCGCCTTCTCCATATAGACGATGAAGGCAGTGACCAACAGCATGAAGACCACCAGGATCAGCACCGTGATGACGCTCAGCGAGCCGTTCTGAACCGAGTTGAGGGTGTCGAGCGTGGCCGGAACCAGGCCGACGACAATGCCCGCGAAGATGATCAGCGAGATGCCGTTCCCGATTCCACGCTCGGTGATCTGCTCGCCGAGCCACATGACGAAGGCGCAACCGGTCGTGAGAGACAAGACGGTCATCAGCACGAAACCAACGCCCGGTTCGGGCACCAGCTGACTACCACCCTCGGTGGTCACCCGTTGCAACCAGATCGCGATACCGGTGGACTGGATGACCGAGATCAGAACCGTTCCGTAGCGGGTGTACTGAGTGATCTTCTTGCGGCCAGCTTCACCTTCCTTCGAGAGCTTCTCGAGGGCGGGAGAGACAACGGTCAGCAGCTGCAGAATGATCGAGGCCGTAATGTACGGCATGATGCCGAGCGCAAACACGGCGACACGACCGAGCGCCCCACCACTGAAGGTGTTGACGAACCCGACGAGGGTCCCCTCCATCGCGGTCATGAACTCGAGCAGCGCAGCCGGATCGATTCCTGGCGTCGGAATCTGGCACCCCAACCGGTAGACCGCCAACATGGCGAACATGAAAAGCAGGCGATTCCGGAGATCCGGAATCGCGAACATGTTGCGAAAACTCTCGATCACTTCGAGATCTCCTCGCAACTACCACCGGCACCCTCGATCTTCTCGCGAGCGCTCTTGCTGAACTTGTGCGCCCGAACGTGCACAGCCTTGGACAGGTCGCCGTCACCGAGGATCTTCACCTTGCGGTTGCGGCGTACAAGATGAGCCGCCGCAAGGCTCTCCGGAGTGATCGGATTCTCGAGGTCTGCGAGGGCGCCAACATTGAGAACCGAGTACTCGGTTCTGAAGATGTTGGTGAACCCTCGCTTCGGCACACGGCGAACCAGTGGCATCTGGCCACCCTCGAAGCCAGGGCGCCGGCTGAAGCCGGAACGGGAGCGCTGCCCCTTGTTGCCACGACCGGCAGTGACGCCATTGCCCGAGCCAGGGCCACGCCCCACGCGCTTGCGCTTCTTGCGGCTTCCCTTGGCGGGTTTCAGGTCATGCAGTTTCATGGTTCGAATCCTCGTTGGCTCTCTGGCTGTCTGGTATTGGGCTGGCTGGTCTGGGAAGGAAAGTGTTAAGTCTTGGTTCAGTCTTGGTTGGTCGCCGGCAAGGCTCAGTCTTCGACCAGGCGCACGAGGTGCGGGATCTTCTTGATCATGCCGCGCACCGCCGGCGTGTCTTCACGCTCAACGACGTGACGAATGCGGCGCAGGCCGAGGCCGCGCAGCGTGTCGCGCTGCTTCTGGGTGCGACCGATAGGACTGCGGTACTGCTCGATCTTGATGGTTGCCTTCTTCTTCTTGGCCATTACGAAGCTTCTCCTGCGACCTCCGGCCCGCCGGCGGGCTGCGGCGCGACCTCGTCGGTAACCAGTGGCAGGCCGCGAAGCTGCCGCACCTGATTCTGGCTGCGCAGCGAAACGAGGGCTGCAAAGGTCGCCTTGACGACGTTCTGCGGGTTGGTGGTGCCGAGCGACTTGGTGAGGATGTCCTGGACGCCGGCACATTCGATGACCGCACGCACCGGTCCGCCGGCAATGACGCCGGTACCTTGCGAGGCTGGCTTGAGCATCACGCGGCCGGCCGAGAAAACGCCGGTGACTTCGTGCGGAATCGTAGTCCCCGACATCGGCACGCGAATCAGGTTCTTCTTGGCGGACTCGATTCCCTTACGAATCGCCACCGGAACCTCCTTCGCCTTACCCGAGCCGTAGCCCACGCGCCCACGCCCGTCACCAATGACAACAAGTGCCGAGAACGAAAAGTTCTTACCACCCTTGACTACCTTGGTGACGCGATTGATGTGGACGACTTGCTCGAAGAAGTCTCGATCTAGTCGGTTGATTTCCCTGGCCATGTTCTAGTTCCTGTTCTTTGTCTCTTCTGAGCCGCACGGCGAAGCCGTGCTTGGCGGGAAGCTCCCTGGCTGGGAGCATGATCCTCATCATGCTTCTAGCCAGGAATGTGGACGACTTGCTCGAAGAAGTCTCGATCTAGTCGGTTGATTTCCCTGGCCATGTTCTAGTTCCTGTTCTTTGTCTCTTCTGAGCCGCACGGCGAAGCCGTGCTTGGCGGAAGGCTCCCTGGCTGGGAGCATGATCCTCATCATGCTTCTAGCCAGGAATGTGGACGACTTGCTCGAAGAAGTCTCGATCTAGTCGGTTGATTTCCCTGGCCATGTCTTAGTTCCTATCTCTTTCTTGGCTCCCACCTGAGCCTGGTCCCACCTGAGCCGCACGGCGAAGCCGTGCTTGGCGGGAAGCTCCCTGGCTTGGAGCATGATCCTCATCATGCTTCTAGCCAGGATCCCTGGCCATGTCTTGTTGAGGCGAAACCGCACATCAGAATTCGAGCCCGCCTTCTCTCGCCGCATCGGCGAGGGCTTTGATCTTGCCGTGGTAGACGAACCCACCGCGGTCGAACACCACCTTCTTGACGCCCTTATCGAGAGCGCGCTCGGCAACCAGCTTGCCCACCGCTTCGGCCGCACCCTTGTTCGAGGTACCACCGGAGACCTGCGAACGCACCGCAGACTCCAGGGAGTTCGCCTGCGCGAGGGTGGTGCCATCGGCATCGTTGATCACCTGAGCATAGATGTACCTGAGGCTCTTGCTAACGGACAGACGCGGGCGCTCTTCGGTACCGGTCACCCGGTGACGAATGTGGTAGCGCTTGCGCTGTCGACGGTTCTGTCTGAGCAGGGTTCTCCTGCGTCCTATGGAGCTCATTCTCTAAACACCTTTCTAGGCAGGACCGGTCGCAGCGGCCTTGCCGACCTTGAGCTTGAGCTGTTCGTCGGCGTACTTGATGCCCTTGCCCTTGTAGGCATCGGGGGGCCGCAGCGCGCGCAATTCCGCCGCCACCTGGCCGACCTGCTGCTTATCGAAGCCGGTCACCGAAATCTTGTTGTTGTCAATCGCAACCGTGACGTTCTCCGGAACCTTGTAGATGACCGGGTGGGAGAAGCCGAGAGCCAGGTGCACTTCCTTGCCTTTGACTTCGCCGCGGTAGCCAACGCCGTTGATCTCGAGCTCCTTGCTAAAGCCCTCTGTGACGCCGGTGACAGCGTTGTTGAGCAGCGACCGCAGAAGACCTTGCTTGGCGCGCGCCGTGGGCGCTTCGGAATCCGTCGTGACCGTGACCACGCCGTCCTCGAGCTCAACCCCGAGCCCTCCGAGAATCTCTTGCTCGAGCTTGCCCTTTGGGCCCTCGACCACAAACTTCCCGTCAGCGATTTGGATCTTGGCGCCATCCGGTACCGGAATCGGCGCTCTACCCACTCGTGACATGTCGAAACTCCTTCTCTTCCCTTAGCTCGTGATCAGTAGATCTCGCAGATGACCTCGCCACCGACGCGACGCTCACGCGCCTCATGGTCGGTGAGAAGCCCCTGAGATGTTGAAAGCACTGCAGTGCCAATGCCGTTCAAGACGGGGCGCAGTTCGTCTGCCCCTTTGTATACGCGGCGACCCGGCTTCGAGACGCGCTTCACCTTAGTGATTGCTGGCGTGCCCTCCGCGGAGTAACGCAACAAGATGTCGACTCGCTTGCCTGGCGGATCCTCTTCGACGCGGTAGCTCTGGATGTAGCCCTCGCGCTCGAGAATCCGGCAAATCGCCAGCTTCGCCTTCGACGACGGCACGCTGACGCGGTCGTGCTTGGCGATGATCGCGTTGCGAATCCGTGTCAACAGATCGGCGATGGGGTCCGTCATGGTCATCTGGGTTTTCCTTCTCTCTCTATCTTGAAACTCAGGAGGCTTGCTTCATGCGATCGAGATCGCGGAATGGCAGGCCGAGCTCCTTGAGCAGAAAAAGCGCCTGCTCGTCGTTGGGAGCCGAGGTGACGATGGTGATGTTCATTCCTTTGGCGCCATCGGTCTTGTGGTAGTCGACCTCCGGGAAGATCAGATGATCACGGACCCCGAGGGTGTAGCTGCCGCGACCATCGAAGGCCCGCGGGCTGATGCCCCGGAAGTCACGGACGCGCGGAAGCGCTACTGAGATCAAACGATCGATAAACTCCCAAGCGCGGTTTCTTCGCAGGGTCACGCGACAACCGATTGGCACGCCTTCACGCAGCTTGAAGGCCGCAATCGACTTGCGCGCACGGGTAATCGCCGGGCGCTGGCCAGCGATTGCCGCCAGCTCCTCTACCGCACTCTCGAGAATCTTGATGTTCCGGCTCGCTTCGCCGAGGCCCATGTTCAGCACGACCTTGTCGACGCGTGGCACCGCCATCTGGCTACTGATGCCGAACTCCTTCTGGAGCTTCGGCGCGACCTCTTCGTCGTAGAGAGCCTTCAGGCGCGGCGTGTATGTGTTTTCTTCGGACATCTTTCTTCCTCGATGCGTAGCTTCTGAATCTAGAGAGGGTTCGATCTGGTGGCCTTCTAGCTGAGGGTTGCGCCGCTGCGCTTGGCAACTCGGGCGCCCTTGCCGTCGGCCAGGCGCTTGCGACCAATCCGGGTGGGCTTGCCAGAGTCCGGATCGATCACCATCAGGTTGGAGGCGTGAATCGGCGCTTCGCGCTCGAGCACGCCGCCTTGAATCTGTTGCTGGGGGTTGGGCCGCGTATGCCGTTTCATCATGTTGACGCCCTCGACAACGGCTCGACCGGTCGAAGGGATAACGCGCAGGACCTTGCCTTCACGGCCCTTGTCCTTGCCAGCCAGCACCAGCACCTTGTCGTTCTTCTTGACGTGGAGTTTCGGCATCTCAGATCACCTCGGGGGCGAGCGACACAATACGCATGAAGCGCCGTTCGCGGAGTTCACGAGCCACCGGGCCGAACACGCGGGTCCCGACGGGCTCTTTGGCTTCGTTGATAATCACCGCGGCGTTCTCGTCGAAGCGGATGTAGCTGCCATCACGACGGCGACGCTCCTTGCGAACCCGCACGATGACGGCCTGGACAACCTGGCCCTTCTTGACGGTGCCGTCAGGCGTGGCCTCTTTTACGGAGGCTGTGATGATGTCGCCGAGCGAACCGTAGCGACCGCTCGATCCGCCCTTCAAGTGAATGCAGGCGATTCGTTTGGCACCCGAGTTGTCGGCAACCTGGAGAACAGTTCCCATCTGAATCATTCTTCGACCCCTTAGCCTCTAGCGCGTTCGACGACGCGGCGCACGCGCCAGCGCTTGGTCTTGGAAAGGGGACGCGTCGACACGATCTCGACCAGATCGCCTTCTTTGCAATCGTTGGCCTCGTCATGGGCACGGAACTTCGACGAACGGGAGAGCTGGCGCTTGTACAGCTTGTGCATGACGGTCTTGGGAACCTGCACCACTACTGTCTTATCCATCTTGGCGCTGATGACCTTGCCGGTCTTCACCTGCTGAGGCGCGCGTTCCTGGGTGGTTTGTTCAGACATCGTTTTTCCTCTAAGGGAGTCTTCCTGTAGCGGAGGGCTCAGGGGCTCGCAGCCTCGATGAGACGCTCACTACTCCTCAAGTCACTCGTTTCCGTCGGCGGCGTTCAACTTCTCGCGCAGAACCGTCAGCACCCGCGCCAGATCCTTCTTGGTGTTCTTCACACGGGCAGGGCTGTCGAGCTGCCCCGTGACGCGCTGAATCCGCATGTCCCGCAGCTGCACGGAGAGGCTTTCTTCTCGCTCGCGCAAGGCGGCGACGGTCTCTTCCCTCAGTTCACTGGCTTTCATGGTCTTGGGTCTCTTGGTCTAGCTGTGTGCGGTCTTGGTTGTTCTAACGTCTTCTTGTTGTCTGCTCTTGCGGGGCCTGGTACCGGGAGCCGCAGTTGCCGATCTTCCTAGCCGTGACTACCGTGACGGGTCACAAAACGCGTCTTGATCGGCAGCTTGTGCGAGGCTAGGCGCATGGCCTCTTTCGCCAGATCTTCTGGAACACCTTCGAGTTCGTAGAGGATGCGGCCTGGTTTGATCACCGCGACCCAGGCTTCTGGTGGCCCCTTGCCCTTGCCCATACGCATCTCGAGCGGCTTCTTGGTAATCGGCTTGTCGGGAAAGAGCCGGATCCAGACCTTGCCGGAGCGCTTGATGTGACGGGTCACAGCAATACGGGCGGCTTCGATCTGGCGCGCTGTGATCCAACCGACCTCCATTGCCTGGAGACCGTAGTCGCCAAACGCGATGTAGTCACCGCCCTTGGCACGCCCGGCACGGCGACCGCGGTGCATCTTGCGGTATTTGACTTTCTTCGGCATCAACATGGTGGATTCACTCCTGGAACGGGTCTACTTCTATTCGAAATCTTGTTTGGGTAAGTGCGCGATCGCACCTCAGGCGATCGCACCTCAGGCAATCGCACCTCAGGCGATCGCACCTCAGGCAATGGCTCTATGGCCCTTCTCGCGCAACAGGTCGCCCTTGTAGATCCACACCTTGACCCCGATGGTGCCGTAGGTGGTGTGAGACTCGGCAAGCCCGTAGTCGATGTCAGCTTTCAAGGTATGCAGGGGTAGGCGGCCGTCCTGATACCACTCGGTCCGTGCGATCTCGGTCCCGCCAAGGCGGCCCGAAACCTGAATCTTGACCCCTTTGGCGCCGAAGCGGAACGCCGACTCCATGGCCTTCTTCATCGCCCGCCTGAAAGCAACACGACGGAGCAGCTGATGGGCGATGTTCTCTGCAACCAACTGAGCGTCGAGTTCGGGGCGCTGGATCTCCTGGATGTTGATATGCACCTCGCGACCGAGACGGCGCGTGAGGTCGTCGCGCAGCTTGTCGACCTCGGTTCCCTTGCGACCGATGATGATGCCCGGACGCGAGGTGTAGATCGTCACCCGGAACTTGTCGCCCGTGCGCTCGATGTCGATCTCACTCACGCCGGCATGGTGCAAACGCTTCTTGAGCTGGTTACGCAGCTTCAGATCTTCATGCAACCGGTCGCGGTACTGAGAGCCCTCGGCGTACCAACGCGACTTCCAGGTCTTGTTGTAGACCAGACGGAAACCATAGGGATGTACTTTTTGACCCAACGTTCTTCTCCTTAGGCTTCGTCGCCGTCTTCGGGGCGGGTATCCAACTTGATCGTGATGTGGCTCTGCCGCTTGAGGATGCGGAAGGCACGACCCTGGGGCGCAGGGCGCAACCGCTTGAGGCTCGGCCCGCCATCGACGAAGATCTCCTTGACATAGAGACGATCGATGTCGATGGCCTGGTCTCCATTCTCGGCGTTGGCAACGGCCGATGTCAGAAGCTTGCGCAGCGGTAGAGCCGCATACTTCTTGGTGAGGAGAAGGATGTTCGATGCTTCCTCAACGCCCTTTCCGCGAATCATGTCCGCGACCAGGCGAACCTTCTGCGGCGAGCCCTGGTGATAGCGCAGTCGTGCGGTGAATTCCATGTCGTTCTTTCCCTACCAGGGACGCGCTAGCGCGCCCGACCCTTCTTCTCGCGGCCACCGGCATGGCTGCGGAAGGTGCGCGTTTGCGCAAACTCGCCGAGCTTGTGGCCGACCATGTTTTCCGACACAAAGACCGGAATGAACTTCTGCCCGTTGTGCACGGCGATCGTTTGACCCACCATTTCGGGGATGACCGTCGATCGGCGCGACCAGGTCTTGATCACCTGCTTGGAGCCCGATTCGACGTGCTTGTGCACCTTCTCCAACAGGTGGTGATCAATGAAGAAACCCTTCTTGAGTGAGCGTGGCATCGCGTGTCCTCTTTATCTACTTCCCGAAATTCCTACTTCTTCTTGCGGCCGCGCACGATCATGCTCGACGTGCGCTTGTTGCGACGGGTCTTGGCGCCTTTGGTCTTCTTGCCCCAGGGCGTCGTGGGGTGGCGACCGCCACTCGACTTACCTTCACCACCACCCATGGGATGGTCGACCGGGTTCATCGAAACACCACGGTTGTGAGGACGGCGCCCCAGCCAACGGCTGCGACCGGCCTTACCGAGCGAAGCGTTGTTGTGCTCTGAGAAGCCCACCTCACCAAGGGTCGCTCGACAGTTGAGATGAACCTTGCGCACCTCGCCGGAAGGGAGACGAATCTGCGCCCACGCGCCCTCCTTCGCCATCACCTGCGCCGAGTTGCCGGCGCTGCGTACCATCTGGCCGCCCTTGCCGATCTTGAGCTCGATGTTGTGGACCTGACTACCGAGCGGGATGTGGCGCAGCGGCAGGCAGTTGCCGACGTTGACCTCGGCGCCCTCGCCGGACATGACCGTGTCACCGACCTTCAGCCCCTTGGGCCACAGGATGTAGCGCTTCTCGCCGTCGGCGTAGTTGAGGAGCGCAATGCGCGCCGACCGGTTCGGGTCGTACTCGACAGTGGCAACCTTGGCAGGAACGCCGTCCTTGTCGCGCCGAAAGTCAACCTGGCGGTAGCGGCGTTTGTGACCACCACCGCGGAACCAGATCGTCTGGTGACCCTTGTTGTTACGGCCGCCGATACGCTTCTTACCTTTGGTAAGCGGCTTGTGGGGCGTGTTCTTCGTCGTCAGCTCTTTGAAGTCGGCAAACTCCTGGTAGCGGCTTGCCGGATTCGTTGGCTTTCTCTTCTTGACAGCCATCTCTACATGCCCTCGAACAGGTTGATCTCGCCGGAGGCAAGGCGGACGTACGCCTTCTTCCAGTCTGGAAGATGGCCGACGTAGCGACCCTGGCGACGTTCTTTGCCGTGCATCGTTGCAACCCGCACCTCGGCCACGACCACCTTGGGGTACGTCGCCTCGACGGCGCGCTTGATCTCGATCTTGTTGGCCCGCCGGTCGACTTCGAAAGCGACGATGTTCGCCTCTCCCTGAGCAGTGCTCTTCTCAGTGATCAGCGGCCGGCGAATGATGTCGTGAATCCTCATGACGCTTCCTTGTGGAGCACACCAACGAGACGACCGAGGGCCTCCTCGCTGATCAGGACGTGTTCGCGATCGACCACGTCGTAGACGTTGACGCCGAGGGCGTCCACCGCCTTGACCTGTGCCAGGTTGCGCGAAGCAAGGCCCAGCTTTTCGTTGTGGTAGTTGTCGACGATGAGCGCCTTGCCGTCGACACCGAGTGCGTCGAGCGTGGCGAGAAAGTCTTGCGTACGGTGGCTCTCGAGCTCGAAGTTCTCGATCACGAAGAGCTTCTCTTCGGCAAGCTTCCTCGACAGCGCTGAGCGCAGAGCGTTCTTCTTCTCACGTACGGAGAGCTTGTCTTTGTAGCTGCGCGGCCTGGGGCCGTGAGCCGCACCGCCACCACGACGAATCGGGCTGGCTGCCGGGCCAACACGGGCACGACCGGTGCCCTTCTGCCGGTAGAGCTTGCGGCCCGAACCAACGACCTGGTTGCGATTCTTGGCGGAGTGCGTTCCCGAGCGCTGTGCGTTGCGATAGGAGACGACGGCCTGGTGGATCAAGTGCTCGTTGTAAGGGTACGAGAAGACCTCATCGGGCACCTCGACCTTACGCAGAGCCTTGTTCGCCTGGCTTTTGACCTGGAGTTTCATGACGTTCGTGCCTCTTCTCTACTCGTCGTCCGCCTGAGCGGTCTCGTCAGTGCTCGCAGCAGCCTCTTCCGCGGCCTCTTCTGGGGCTTCACCCGCAGGTTCTTCCGCGGCAGCCGCCTCGACGGTCTCCTCGACGACTTCTTCAGCTGCCTCCTCGACCGGCGCTGTGACCTCTTCGATTTCGCCCGGTGCAGCTTCGCGTTCCCCGCGGCCCTTCCAAGATCGCTCGATGAGCACCAGACCGTTGCGACCACCGGGAACCGAACCGCGCACGAAGAGCAGGTTCTCTTCAGGAATCACGCGAACGACCTCGAGGTTGCGGGTCAAGGTGCGCGCGTTGCCCGTCTGGCCCGGCAGGCGAACGCCAGGGAAAACACGCGACGGCGAGGCGGACTGACCAACGGAACCGGGGGCGCGATGAAACATCGAACCGTGCGTCGCGCGACCGCCACCGAAACCGTAACGCTTCATAACGCCCTGGAACCCCTTACCCTTGCTGGTACCTACGACGTTGACGAACCGGTCGTTGACGAAGATTCCGACCTTGACCTGATCTCCAGGCTGGGGATCGGCGTCTTCCGCGATAGGCACCTCGGCGGTCTTGCGCATCGGCTGCACTCCAGCCTTGGCAAAGTGGCCCTTCATTGCCTTGGTGACCTTCTTCGGAGCCACGCGGTCAATGAGCCCGATCTGAGCAGCCTCGTACCCGTCCTTCTCGGTGGTCCGTCGTTGCACAACGACGCACGGGCCAGCCTTGATGACGGTGCACGGAATCGCGCGGCCGTCGTCGGCGTAGACCTGGGTCATACCGATTTTCCTACCCAGCAACCCATCCATTTTCTTTAGTGCTCCGTGCTCTCTGCTTGTACTGGTGAAGTCAAAACGAACATCGACTCGGCGACGAGCCGAGCGCAGTTCTCTACTTGCCGAACGCCTTGATCTCGACGTCGACGCCGGCCGGCAACTCGAGCTTCATCAACGCGTCGACCGTTTGACCGGTCGGCTCGAAGATGTCCAAGAGCCGCTTGTGGGTGCGAATCTCGAACTGCTCGCGCGACTTCTTGTCGACGTGCGGCGAGCGGTTCACCGTGTACCGAGCGATGTGCGTCGGCAGCGGAACAGGACCAACGACACGCGCACCTGTACGACGGGCGGTATCGACGATCTCGTGCGTCGACGTATCGAGGATTCGATAGTCGAATGCCTTGAGACGAATTCGGATCTTCTCGTTGATCATTTCTGCAGTCTCACCAGAGTTCCGCTAACGGATTCGTTGTTCTTGGACACAAGGGTTCTTGCCTAGTTGCGACCGGCATCTTCTGAAGTCTTCGATGCCTACTCGTGAATCTCGGTGACAGTTCCGGCCCCGACGGTGCGGCCGCCTTCGCGAATCGCAAAGCGCACACCCTTCTCCATGGCGATCGGAGCGATCAGCTCCACGTCGAGCGACACGTTGTCGCCAGGCATCACCATCTCGGTGCCCTCAGGAAGCTCCGCGATACCCGTCACATCGGTGGTGCGGAAGTAGAACTGGGGACGGTAGCCCTTGAAGAACGGAGTGTGGCGACCACCCTCCTCCTTCGTCAGGATGTAGACCTCGCCCTTGAACTTCGTATGCGGAGTGATCGAACCGGGCTTCGCCAGGCACTGACCACGCTCGACCTCGTCCTTCTTCGTGCCACGAAGAAGAACACCGACGTTGTCACCCGCCTCACCGCGATCGAGAAGCTTGCGGAACATCTCCACACCCGTCACCGTCGTCTTCGACGTGTCACGAATACCAACGATCTCCACCTCGTCACCGACGTTGACCACACCACGCTCCACGCGGCCGGTCACCACGGTGCCACGACCCTGGATCGTGAAAATGTCCTCGATCGGCATCAGGAAGTCCTTGTCCACGTCGCGCGTCGGGTTCGGAACGTAAGAGTCCACCGAGTCCATCAACTCCACGACCTTCTCGGCCCACTCCGAAGCCGGGTCCTCGAGAGCCTTCAAGGCCGAACCGCGAATGATCGGGATGTCGTCGCCAGGGAACTCGTAGTACGTCAAAAGCTCACGAAGCTCGAGCTCGACCAGGTCGAGAAGCTCTTCGTCGTCGACCGTGTCGCACTTGTTCATGAAAACGACGATGTATGGAACACCGACCTGCCGAGCCAACAGAATGTGCTCACGCGTCTGAGGCATCGGACCATCAGCAGCCGACACCACCAGGATCGCGCCGTCCATCTGCGCGGCGCCCGTGATCATGTTCTTGACGTAGTCAGCATGGCCGGGGCAGTCGACGTGAGCGTAGTGACGGTTCTCCGTCTCGTACTCGACGTGAGCGGTCGCGATCGTGATGCCGCGCTCGCGCTCCTCAGGCGCCTTGTCGATCTGGTCGAAGGCGACCGCCTCGGCGCCACCCTTCGCGGCCAGAACCGCGGTGATCGCTGCCGTCAACGTCGTCTTACCGTGATCGACGTGACCAATCGTCCCCACGTTCAGGTGGGGTTTGGTGCGTTCAAACTTTTCCTTGGCCATCGCTACATTCCTTCCAATCGGCTCTCTGACTTATTGGTTTCAGGTTTCGTTTTCTTTGACTGACGTTTCTATCGGGTTCAGGTCGCGGCCTGACCAACGACTTCATCGACGACGCTCTTGGGCGCCGCCTCGTACGAGTGGAACTGCATGGTCGAAGTGGCGCGCCCTTGAGTCAGGGAGCGCAGGTCGGTGGTGTAGCCGAACATCTGTGCCAGCGGCACCAAGCAGTTGATGACCTGCGCGTTGCCGCGCGCCTCCATACCCTGCACACGGCCACGGCGTGAGTTGATGTCGCCCACGACGTCACCGAGGTACTCCTCTGGCGTGACGACCTCGACCGACATGATTGGCTCGAGCAGCTGAAGCTTCGCCTTCTTGGCGGCGTCTTGCCAGGCCATCGAACCAGCGATCTTGAAGGCGACTTCCGAGGAGTCGACCTCATGGTAGTTGCCGTCGTAGAGATCGACCTGGACGTCGACGACCGGAAAGCCGGCCAGAGGACCGGATTCGAAAGCCTCTTCGATGCCCTGGAAGACGTTCTTGATGAACTCGCGCGGAATCGCACCACCGGTGACCTGGTCCTGGAAAATCTGATCTTCCTCGCCGGTCGAGTGGAACGGCCGCACGCGAATCTTGGCGTGACCGAACTGACCACGACCACCCGACTGGCGCTTGAACAGGCCATCGCCCTCGGCCTCCTGGAGGATGGTCTCCTTGTAGGCGACCTGCGGGCGACCAACCGTCGCGCCGACGTTGAACTCGCGCACCAGGCGATCGGTGATGATCTCGAGATGGAGCTCGCCCATGCCCGAGATGAGGACCTGGTTGGTGTCGGGGTCGGTGTGAACGCGAAACGTCGGGTCTTCCTTCATCAGCTTGCCGAGGGCGACCGAGAGCTTCTCCTGGTCGGCCTTGGTCTTGGGCTCGATCGAAACCGAGATCACCGGCTCTGGGAAGGTCATCGACTCGAGGACGATGGGATCCTTCTCAGCACAGATCGTGTCGCCAGTGGTCGCATTCTTGAGGCCAACCGCCGCACAAATGTCGCCGGCCGAAACCCGTTCGAGCTCCTCGCGCTTGTTGGCGTGCATCTGCAGCAGCCGACCAACGCGCTCCTTCTTGCCGCTCGTCGAGTTGAGAACCGACGAACCGGCCTCGAGTGAACCCGAGTAGACGCGGAAGTAGGCGAGCTGGCCAATGAAGGGGTCGGTCATGATCTTGAAGACCAGGGCGGAGAACGGAGCATCGTCCTCCGGCTTACGGACGGCCACCTCTTCGGAACGCGGCAGGGTACCCTCGATCGCTGGCACGTCGAGCGGCGACGGCAGGTAGTCGATGACTGCGTCGAGCAGCGGCTGGACGCCTTTGTTCTTGAACGCTGAGCCGCACAGAACCGGCTGCAGCTTGCTGTCGATGGTAGCTTGGCGGAGCGCCTTCTTCAGGTCGTCTTCGGTGACCTCTTCTCCACCGAGGTACTTCTCGAGCAGATCGTCGTCGGTCTCGGCGATCGCCTCGACCATCTTCTCGCGCGCCTCCTGAGCCTCGTCCATCATCTCGGCCGGGATCTCAGCGACCTCGTACTCGGCGCCCATCGTCTCGTCTTTGTAGTAGATGCCGCGCATCCCCATGAGATCGATGACGCCCTTGAGGTTTTCCTCGGCGCCCCAGGGAAGTTGAATGACACACGGCGACGCACCGAGGCGCGAAACCATCATGTCGACGCAGCGCCGGAAGTCGGCACCAACGCGATCCATCTTGTTGACAAAGGCCATGCGCGGAACCCGGTACTTGTCGGCCTGGCGCCACACCGTCTCCGACTGCGGCTCGACACCGGCGACCGCATCGAACACCGCAACCGCACCGTCGAGCACCCGCAGTGAGCGCTCGACCTCGACCGTGAAGTCGACGTGACCCGGGGTGTCGATGATGTTGATCCGGTTCTCGTTCCAGAAACAGGTCGTCGCGGCAGACGTGATGGTGATGCCGCGTTCCTGCTCCTGAACCATCCAATCCATCGTCGCGGTGCCTTCGTGCACCTCGCCGATCTTGTAGTTCACACCCGTATAGAAGAGGACACGCTCGGTGGTCGTCGTCTTACCGGCATCGATGTGGGCCATGATGCCGATGTTGCGGGTTTTTCGTAGGGATACCTTGGCCATGATCTGGTCTCTCGAGCGAACCCCGAAAGGGGGCGCTGGAACTAGCGGGGCTTCTTGGATTGGGCTTTCTAGCTTGGGTGAGTGTCGCCCGAACGACGACCGTGTGCTGGCTGAGCGCCTCTGCTCCTACCAGCGGTAATGGGCGTACGCCTTGTTGGCGTCGGCCATGCGATGGGTGTCTTCTCTCTTCTTGACCGCAGCGCCGCGGCCTTCGGCCGCCTCGATCAGCTCGCCGGCGAGCTTCTCGCGCATGGTCTTCTCGTGCCGCTTCTGCGCCGCCTGGATGATCCAGCGCATCGAAAGCGCCAGCTTGCGCCCCGGATGCACTTCGATCGGCACCTGATAGGTGGAGCCACCTACGCGCCGAGACTTGACCTCGACGGCAGGCTTGACGTTGTCAACGGCCTTCTTGAATGTCTTGAGTGGATCTTCCTCGCCCCGCTCTTTGATCATCGCGAGCGCGTCATAAAGGATGCGCTCGGCGACAGTCTTCTTGCCATCCTCCATCACGACGTTGATGAACTTGCTCACCAACTGGGAGTCGTACAGGGGATCCGGAAGGATCTCTCTCTTGGGTACTTCGCGGCGTCTCGGCATTTCGTTCTCTCTTGCGGAAACTTTTCAGGTCGTGGTCGGAAGATCGTTGGAATGGCTTTGCTAGAAGGTGGTGCGGCGAGCTCACGCGCTCGCTTGCGCCGTCTCGTTCTCCCCTTCGGTGGGGCGACCCCTCTAGCGGGGGCTGGATGTCAAAGATCGTGGGGTTCGGTTCGTAGCTCGGCCGGGGTGCTCGAGGTGGCGCTAGCCCTTGGGGCGTTTGGCGCCGTACTTCGAGCGACTCTGGCGTCGAGACTCAACTCCTACGGCATCGAGTGTGCCGCGAATGACGTGATAGCGGACCCCCGGCAGATCCTTCACACGACCACCGCGAATGAGCACAATCGAGTGCTCCTGGAGGTTGTGGCCAACGCCGGGGATGTAGGTGGTGACTTCGATGCCGTTGGTCAATCGAACACGAGCCACCTTGCGAAGCGCCGAGTTCGGCTTCTTCGGCGTCTGGGTGTACACGCGAACACAGACTCCACGCTTCTGAGGGCAAGCCTGCAGAGCGGGACTCTTGGTCTTTGACTTCTGCTTCACGCGGCCCTTACGGACCAGCTGGCGAATTGTCGGCATTCTTCTCTCTTCTCTTGCTTCTCAGACTCGACGAACAACTGAACTCATGCTCTGCAGTGACTCCACCAAACAGCGAAACGGCGTCTGCCACCACACCCGGAAAACGATCAGCGCGTGTGGTGAGGGCGACGTTCCGAGTGCGACCTGGAACCATCCGGACCCAACAACCTCAATCACGAAAAGAGGAGGCCGGGCGGGTCGCTCGTCCGGTAGTCATAACCGACTGACACTGGCAACGATCGGGCGCCCCGAAGGGGCCCGGTGCCGAACTATGAGCTCGTGCTCAGAGCTGCTGCGCTAGTGCTGTCGGAACGGAGATGGAGCCGAAGGAATCCACTTACGACGAGGTGCTCGACGTACGAAACCAACGACAAATCACTGCCAAACCAGGGGACCTTAGCAAAGGGTAGGAGACGGGTCAACAGAAAGCTGGTCGGAACGCTTCAGCGATTTCCGCGGGTCTCCGCCCTCCGAGTTGACAAACAAGGTCGAGACGGTTTCGTCCAAAACGGCTGCATCCGGGCCCCGACCTAAACCTCCTGATGACCTTCATTTTCTATTTATTCTGGTATAACCTGAGGGGGTTCGGTCGCCCTCCCCGTCCAATCGTCTGCCTCGCTCCGCTCCACGCTCGCCTCCACCTGCCCGCGACACCCCGAATCCAATGCTCCATCCTCCTTCGACCGCCGAGCCCGGAGAGCTGACTCTTCCTGTTCAGCCCCCCGTGTCTGACGATCCCACCCAGAGGATCACTGTGATCCGCCCCACCAAAGGGTGGCTCGCAATCGACCTGCAGGAGATGTGGCGGTACCGGGAGCTACTGTTCTTCCTCGCCTGGCGCGACGTGAAGATCCGCTACAAGCAGACAGTTTTTGGCGTCGGATGGGCCGTCATCCAGCCAGTCATGACCATGGTCGTGTTCTCCTTGTTCTTCGGCAAACTGGCCTCCATCCCGTCCGACGGCGTGCCCTATCCGGTCTTCAGCCTCGCGGCGCTCGTTCCGTGGACGTTCTTCGCGTCCGGCATCACGCAGTCGGCGAATAGCCTCGTGGGAAGCCAACACCTGATCAAGAAAGTCTACTTTCCGCGCCTGATCATCCCGTTGTCGAACATCTTCACCGGCCTGGTGGACTTCGGAATCGCCTTTCTCGTGCTGATCGGCATGTGTCTGGCCTTCCACATCGAACCGACCAGAGACCTCCTGTGGCTACCCCTCTTCCTCGTCCTGGCGCTGGTGACCGCACTGGGAACAGGCCTGTGGCTCTCGGCCCTTAACGTCCAGTTCCGCGACGTTCGCTACACCCTGCCGTTCCTGACTCAGCTCTGGCTCTTCGCCACACCAATTGCCTATCCGAGCAGCCTCGTCCCGGAGAAGTGGCAGGTCGTCTATGCCCTCAATCCGATGGTCGGAGTCGTCGAAGGGTTTCGCTGGGCGTTGCTAGGCACCGAAACGGCGCCCGGCCCCATGGTTCTGGTCTCGAGCATCGTCGCCCTCACGCTTCTTGCCACCGGCATCGCATTCTTTCGGCGCATGGAGAAGACGTTCGCCGACGTCCTCTAGATCTGACAATGACTTCAGCTATTTCGGTCGACGGCCTGTCGAAGTGCTACAACATCGGCACCCTCAAGGCGCAGACCAACGACATTCGCGATGCGATCACCGACTCAGTGACCCGCCCCTTCAAGAAGGTCGCCGGTCTTTTACGGGGCCACGCCAGCGCCGCCGCCGATCTCAACGAAGAACTGTGGGCCCTCGACGATGTCAGCTTCCAGATCGAAGCAGGCGAAGCCGTAGGGATTGTGGGGCACAACGGTGCGGGGAAGAGTACGCTGCTCAAGATTCTCTCGCGAATCACCGAGCCAACCCTGGGCGAGGCAAGGCTGCGCGGTCGCGTCGGCAGCCTGCTCGAGGTCGGCACGGGATTTCACCCCGAACTCAGTGGGCGCGAGAACATCTACCTGAACGGTGCGATCCTCGGCATGGGACGTCATGAGATTCAGGGCAAGCTCGACCGTATCGTCGAGTTCGCGGGTGTCGAGCGCTTTCTTGATACCCCGGTCAAGCACTACTCGAGCGGCATGTACCTGCGTCTCGCCTTCTCGGTAGCCGCCCACCTCGAGCCGGAGATCCTGATCGTCGACGAGGTACTGGCAGTCGGCGACCAGGCGTTTCAGGAGCGTTCGATTGGGCGCATGAAGGAGGTTGCAAACGAAGGACGGACTGTTCTGTTCGTCACTCACAACCTCTCGGCCGTGTCCACCCTGACGGAGCGGTCCATCCTTCTTCAACACGGAAAGGTGGTCCGAGACGGCCCCACCGAGGACATCGTGGAGCATTACCTGGGCACGATCGACCAACTCTACGGCGCCGCCGACAGCTCAGCGTTGGGAGAGGATTCCGTGATTCGATCCCTGCGAGTCGTCCAAGGAGGGGATGGAAGCCAGACAGCGATGACTGGCGAGCCGCTCGAACTGAGAATGGAGTTCGACTCGCCAGAGCCGCTCGTCGAACCTGACCTCGACATTTCGATTGACCACTTGCAGTTCGGCCGTGTGCTCACCACCAGCAGTCGGATTCAGGGTGTCCACGGAGTCGACGGTAGTGCACCCGTCCGGCGAGGCACGTTCGTTTGTCGGATCGACAAGCTACATCTCAACCAGGGCCAGTACATCCTCACCCTCCGCATCGGCGACCGCAGCGGACCGATCGAGGTCCACAAACGAGCTCTGACGATGAGGATCGTGCCCAACGCGGTGAAGGGATCTCAGAGCTTCGCAGACCTCGGCCGACCGTTGATCTATGAGGACTTCCAGTGGCGCTACGAACCGTGAGCGGAGGCGCCGTAGATGTCTGAGCCGTGGGGCAACCGTCGTCGCCACGTGATCGGTGAGAGACTGGCCTGGTTCTCCGAGCCCGCCACGGAAGAATTCTGGGAAAGGTACTTCGACCGCCAACTCGAGCCCAGCGCCATCGAGGCACGCTCCCGCTGGGACTGTCGCAGAGACAAGCTAGGTCGCCTACTGCTCGCGAACCTGCCAACCGATGGACGACACCTCGAGGCCGGGTGTGGCGCAGGGCAGTACGTTTTCGGACTCCGACTTCGGGGACTCAACGTCGAGGGTGTCGACTACTCGGAGAAAGTCGTCAGACGAATCAAGGAGCTGGTTCCCGCTGCGCCGATCCGGTCAGGCGATGTGCTTGCACTGGACGCCGCCGACGGATCCTACGACTCCTACCTGTCGTTCGGCGTCGTCGAACACCGCCGCGAGGGCCCCGAGCCCTTCCTGACCGAAGCACGGAGGGTCCTCCGGCCAGGTGGCGTTCTCGCGCTTTCAGTTCCCTACTTTGGGCCCGTTCGCCGACTTCGGGCCGCGCTTGGCGCATACGAACCGTCTGAACCCGACGTCCCCTTCTACCAATGGGCCTTTTGCCGAGAGGACCTTTGCGCTCGCATCGAGGCGGCTGGATTCGCCATTGACGCCCTTCATCCCCTGGGTGCGAATCGACTGCTCGAAGAAGAAAGTTCGTTGTACCGCTTCCTGGCGCAGAAGCGCGGCGAGACCTACCTTCGCCGCCTCGTCGACTTCCTGCTCGGGCGCCTTGACGGTCACACGATCCTGGTCCTGGCTCACGCTGTTTGACACGAGGAAGCAGGCGGGCCGGGGCTCGCACCCCGGCTCGTCACAGATTCGTCTGACGCCCTTGCGCCAGACGCGCTACTGTCAGTCGCTCTCGAAGATCCCCGAGGGCAGGCTGCGGATCTCTTCTTCGCCGAAGTCGAAGAAGAGTTCCTCGGTGGTCTCTTCGACCGGCTGATAGGGCTCTTCCATGTGGAAGTCGTGATAGACGTGCATGCCGGTACCGGCCGGGATCAAGCGACCCACGGTGACGTTCTCTTTGAGCCCACGCAGGAAGTCCACCTTGCCGCTGATGGCGGCTTCGGTGAGCACCCGGGTGGTTTCCTGGAAGGAAGCCGCCGAGACCCAGCTCTCGGTCGAGAGCGAGGCCTTGGTGATGCCGAGCAGGAGCGGACGGCCGATGGCGGGTTGGCCGCCGGCGGCGATGACGCGCTCGTTCTCTTCCTGGAAGGCCCAACGATGCACCTGCTCGTCGATCAGGAAATCGGTGTCGCCGACATCTTGGATCTTCACCGAGCGCATCATCTGGCGCACGATGACTTCGATGTGCTTGTCGTTGATGGCAACCGACTGCGAACGGTACACCTCCTGGATCTTGTCGACCAGGTAGCGCTGCAGCTCCTTCTCACCCAGAACCTGCAGAACGTCGTGCGGATCGATCTGACCGTCGATCAGCTGATCGCCGGCGTGAACCCGCTCGCCTTCCTGCACGTTGACGTGGATGTGACGCGGAATCTGGTACTCGCGACCCTCGCCATCGTCTGAGACGACGGTGACGATGCGATTGCCCTTGACGATGTCGCCGAGCGCGACCGTACCGTCGATCTCCGAGATGATCGCCGGGTTCTTCGGCTTGCGGGCCTCGAAGAGTTCCTGGACGCGCGGCAAACCACCGGTAATGTCCTTGGTCTTCGTTGTCTCGCGCGGAATCTTCGCCAGGGTGTCGCCAGGATGAATCACATCGCCGTCGTTGACAACCAGATGCGAACCGGTCGGCAAGAGGTAACGACGGTCGTCGCCACTCTTGGCCTTGACCACCATCGCCGGAATGCGCTTCTCGTTCTGCGACGCCTCGACGATGATGCGCTGCGAAAGACCGGTGACCTTGTCGGTGTCCTCGCGAACGTTCTCACCCTCGATGAGGTCCTGGAACTCGACCTTGCCGCCAACCTCCGAAAGGATGACCGAGGTGAAGGGGTCCCACTCGAGGAGCTCGGTGCCGGGCTCGATCTCCTGCCCCTCGCTGACCAGCAGATGTGAGCCGTAGGTGAGCGCGTAGCGCTCCTTCTCGCGACCCTGCTTGTCCATGATGAGCAGCTTGCCGTTGCGGTTGACGACCACCAGGTCTTTGTCTTTCGAATCGACCGTGGTGACGTTGAGGAACTTGACCGTGCCGCCGTTGCGTGAGGTGTGCTTCGACTGCTCGGAGACGCGGCTCGCCGTACCACCGAAATGGAAGGTACGCATGGTGAGCTGAGTCCCGGGCTCGCCGATCGACTGGGCTGCGATGACGCCGACCGCTTCGCCGATCTCGACGATGCGCCCGACAGCCAGGTTGCGGCCGTAGCACTTGATGCAAACCCCGCGACGGGTGCCGCAGGTGAGAACCGAGCGAATCTTGACGCGTTCGATACCGGCGGCCTGAATTGCGTTGGCGACCGGCTCGGTGACTTCCTGGCCCATTTCGACAAGCGCCTCGCCGGTCATCGGGTCGTAGATGTCGTCCTGGGCCGTACGGCCAACGATGCGGTCGCGCAGGTTCTCGAGGATGTCGCCACCCTCCATGATCGCCGTCACGGTGATGCCATCGGTGGTTTCGCAGTCTTCCTCGGTGACGATGACGTCTTGCGAAACATCGACCAGACGACGGGTCAGGTACCCCGAGTCGGCGGTCTTGAGAGCGGTGTCGGCAAGACCCTTGCGCGCGCCATGCGTCGAAATGAAGTACTGCAAAACCGAAAGACCCTCGCGGAAGTTCGCGGTGATCGGGGTTTCCATGACTTCGCCACTCGGCTTCGACATCAGACCGCGCATACCGGCCAGCTGGCGAACCTGCTCGCGCGAACCACGCGCGCCAGAATCTGCCATCAGGTTGATCGGGTTGTAGACCTTGGTGGTCTCCTCGTGGTCGGTCATCGCTTTGAACATCTCCTCCGAGACCTTCTCGGTGGCGCGATGCCAGATGTCGATGATCTTGTTGTGACGCTCACCCGCGGTGATGACGCCCGCCGAACGCTGGCTCTCGATCTCGAGCACCGATTCACGCGCGCTGCCCAGGAGCTTGACCTTGGTCTCCGGAATGACCATGTCGTCAACACCGAAGGAGATGCCGGCAAGGGTGGCGTGCTTGAAACACACCTTCTTCATCTCATCGAGCATCTTGACGGTCAACTCGTTGCCCGACTTGATGTACGAGAACCCGACGAGATCTTGAAGACCACGCTTCTTGAGCAGGCCGTTCACGAACGGCATCTGCTCCGGAAGACTCTGGTTGAAGATCACACGCCCGACTGTGGTGTCGATGACTTTGCCGTCGAGAACTTCGATCTCGGCATGCACGACGTCCTGCGAGTCGTTCTCGGCCTCGAGGTTGATGTACTCGCCCTCGAGACGCATCCGAATCGGGGTCTGGGTCTCGATGAGCCCGGCCTGAAGAGCCATGAGGACCTCGTCGGCACTGCCGAAGACGCGCCCTTCGCCCTTCGCGCCAGGGCGCGAAAGCGTCAACCAGTAGCCGCCGAGCACCATGTCCTGCGAGGGCACGGCCAACGGACGACCATGCGCCGGTGACAACAGGTTGCGCGACGACATCATCAAGACGTGGCTCTCGATCTGCGCCTTCGGAGACAGCGGCAGGTGAACAGCCATCTGGTCACCGTCGAAGTCGGCGTTGAACGCCGCACAGACGAGTGGGTGAATCTGGATCGCCTTACCTTCGATCAAGACAGGCTGGAAGGCCTGAATGCCAAGGCGGTGCAAAGTCGGTGCGCGGTTGAGCAGCACCGGGTGGTCTTGGATGACCTCTTCGAGCGCGTCCCAGACGACGTCCTCTTCACGCTCGACCATCTCTTTGGCGGCCTTGATGGTGCCGCAGTACTCGCGTTCCTCGAGCCAGTTGTAGATGAAGGGTTTGAACAGCTCGAGCGCCATCTTCTTCGGCAACCCGCACTGATTGAGCTTGAGCTCGGGACCAACGACAATGACCGAACGGCCTGAGTAGTCGACGCGCTTACCAAGCAGGTTCTGGCGGAAGCGACCTTGCTTGCCCTTCAGGGTGTCGGAGAGCGACTTGAGCGGTCGGTTGTTCGAGCCCTTGAGAACACGACCGCGGCGACCGTTGTCGAACAGGGCGTCGACCGCTTCTTGAAGCATGCGCTTCTCGTTGCGCACGATGACCTCGGGCGCCCGCAGCTCGAGCAACTTCTTGAGGCGGTTGTTGCGGTTGATCACACGCCGGTAGAGGTCGTTCAGGTCAGAGGTCGCAAAGCGGCCACCATCGAGAGGCACCAGCGGGCGCAGCTCGGGGGGAATGACCGGAATGACTTCGAGGATCATCCACTCGGGGCGATGACCACTGCGGCGGAAGGCGTTGACCACCTTGAGGCGCTTTGCCGCCTTGAGCCGGCGAATCTGGCTCGTGTCGGTGCGCATGACGATGCGCAGCTCTTCGGCGAGCTCCTCGACCTCGATCCGCGACAGCATTTCCTTGATCGCCTCGGCACCCATGCGAGCGTCGAAGTTCTCTTCACCGACCTCATCGCGCAGCTCCCGATACTGCTCTTCGGTGAGGAGTTCCTTCTCTTCGAGCTCGGTCTCACCGGGGTCGATGACGACGTAGCTCTCGAAGTAGAGGATGCGCTCGAGGTTGCGCAGGCTCAAATCGAGAAGGTGACCGATACGGCTCGGCAGGCCCTTGAAGAACCAGACGTGGCTCACCGGGCTGGCGAGCTCGATGTGGCCCATGCGCTCACGGCGCACGCGCGAACGGGTCACCTCGACGCCGCACTTGTCGCATACGACGCCGCGATGTTTCATGCGCTTGTACTTACCGCACAGGCACTCCCAGTCGGTGATCGGGCCAAAAATCTTGGCGCAAAAGAGACCGTCACGTTCGGGCTTGAACGTTCGGTAGTTGATCGTCTCCGCCTTAGTGACCTCGCCAAAGCTCCACGACCGGATTTTTTCCGGCGAAGCGATCGAGATCTTGAGGGCGTTGAAGTCCCTGCTTGCCTGCTGCTTATCGAGAGTCGCGATCGGCTGCAAAGGGGAGCCTCCTTGTTCCTATTGGGTCGAACGGGTAAGGGTCGTTCGAGGATGTCTGGGATGAGATTGGTTCGAGGTCGAAAGAGTGGCTGTTTAAAGGCCGATGGTCGAGAGAGCTTGTTGCCCGAAAGGGCAGTACCGGGTTCCAGGCCCTCATGCCCGCATCAGCTCCACGTCGAGGCACAGGCTCTGGAGCTCGCGCACCAGCACGTTGAACGATTCGGGAAGACCGGGATCCTCTGGCACGTCGCCCTTGACCAGCGCCTCGTAGACCTTGCTTCGGCCTTCGACGTCGTCGGACTTGACCGTTAGCAGTTCCTGCAGGGTGTAGGCGGCACCATAGGCCTCGAGCGCCCAGACCTCCATCTCACCGAAGCGCTGGCCACCGAACTGGGCCTTACCGCCAAGCGGCTGCTGGGTGATGAGGGAATAGGGCCCGATGGAGCGGGCGTGAATCTTGTCGTCGACGAGATGGGAGAGCTTCAGCATGTAGATGAAGCCAACCGTCACATCCTGTTCGAACTCGTCGCCGGACATGCCGTCATAGAGCCTGGTCTTACCTGAAAGAGGCAACCCGGCCTCGTCGAGTAGGCGTTTCAGGTCGTCCTCGTTGGCACCGTCGAAGACTGGCGTCGCGAACTTGACGCCCAGCGCATCGCCCGCCCAGCCGAGATGAGTTTCGAGAATCTGGCCGACGTTCATGCGGCTCGGAACACCCAGCGGGTTGAGGACGATCTGCACGGGGGTGCCATCAGGCAGGTAAGGCATGTCCTCTTCGGGCACGACCCGCGAAATCACACCCTTGTTGCCGTGGCGACCGGCCATCTTGTCGCCGACCTGGAGCTTGCGCTTCATGGCAACGAACACCTTGACCATCTTGATCACGCCTGGCGGTAGCTCGTCTCCCTTCTGCAGAAGCTGGATGCGCTCCTCGTTGACCTTGTGCAGGACCTCGACGTGCGAATCGTTGCGCTGGTAAACCTCTTCGACCTGGCGAAGGAGCTTCTTGTCACCGATTGGCAGCGCCAGGATCTCGGCGCGGGTCAGCTCAGACAGGGTCTCGTCGTCGAGCTTGCCGCCCTTGGCCGTCAACACCTCGCCGTCCTTCGAAACGTTGGCGGTGACCTTGTGACCATCGAGGAGATCGTGGATCTTCTTGTTGCGCTCCTCGGTCATGATGCGCACCTGGTCGCGCACATTCTTCTCGAGTCGATCGACTTCGGCGTCTTCGATCTCCTTGGCGCGCGAGTCTTTCTCGACGCCCTTGCGGGAGAAGATCTTGACGTCGACGACGGTGCCGTCGATTCCTGGGGGCGCCTTGAGACTGGCATCGCGCACGTCGCCGGCCTTCTCACCGAAAATCGCACGCAGGAGCTTCTCCTCCGGCGTCAGCTGCGTCTCGCCCTTGGGCGTGACCTTGCCCACCAGGATGTCGCCCGAGGCGACCTTCGCACCGATTCGAATGATGCCGCTCTCGTCGAGATCTTTGAGCGCCGCCTCGGAGACGTTGGGGATGTCGCGGGTGATCTCTTCGGGGCCGAGCTTGGTGTCACGCGCTTCGAGCTCGAACTCCTCGATGTGAATCGAGGTGTAGGCGTCGTCCTTGACCAGCTTCTCGGAAACGACGATCGCATCCTCGAAGTTGTAGCCGCGCCAGGGCATGAAGGCCACCAAGACATTCTTGCCAAGCGCCAGCTCGCCGTCTTCAGTGGACGCGCCGTCTGCCAACACGTCGCCCTTCCTGAGACGCTGCCCCTCGTGGACCAGCGGACGCTGATGGACGCAGGTGTTCTGATTCGAGCGTCGGAACTTGATCAGCTGGTAGATGTCGGCGCCAAACTCGCGCTGCTCGCCGGTCTCGCGATCTTCGCTGCCAACCCGCACGATGATGCGGTCGGCGTCAACGGAATCGACCACGCCGTCGCGCTGGCAGAGCACGACCGAACCCGAGTCGCGCGCCACGATTCCTTCGAGGCCGGTGCCGACGATCGGAGAGTCGGCACGCAGGAGCGGTACCGCCTGGCGCTGCATGTTCGAGCCCATCAACGCACGGTTGGCATCGTCGTTCTCGAGGAACGGGATCAGTGCCGCCGCAACCGAGACCAGCTGTTTGGGACTGATGTCCATGTAGTCAACGCGCTCACGCTCAACGGTGACGAAGTCACCACCAGCGCGCGCGATCGGCCGCTCGTTGACCAGGAGACCCTTCTCGTCGATGCGCGCATTGGCCTGGGCGATGATGTACTTCTCTTCCTCCCAAGCGGTGAGGTAGAAGGCGAACGGCTCGCCGGCAATGATCGTCTTGCCGGCCTTCTGAAGCTTGCGGTTCTCAGCGGCGAGCTCGTCTTCGGTGACCACCTGGCCGAGCGAGAACGGGCCTTCGCCGACCTTGACGACCTTGAAGTGGTTGAGAACGCGACCGTTCTCGACCCGCTTGTAGGGGCTCTCGATGAAACCGTAGTCGTTGATGCGGGCGTAGGTCGCCAACGATGAAATCAGGCCGATGTTGGGCCCTTCAGGAGTCTCGATCGGGCAGATGCGGCCGTAGTGGGAGGTGTGAACATCGCGCACCTCGAAACCCGCCCGCTCGCGCGACAGGCCGCCCGGCCCCAGGGCCGAGAGACGACGCTTGTGGGTGACCTCAGACAGCGGATTCGTCTGGTCCATGAACTGGCTGAGTTGCGACGAGCCAAAGAACTCTTTGATCGCCGCAATGACCGGCTTCGAATTGATGAGGTCGTGCGGCATCGCCGAGTCGATGTCTTGATGCACCGACATCTTCTCTTTGATCGCCCGCTCCATCCGCACCAGGCCAACGCGGAACTGGTTCTCGAGTAGCTCCCCAACCGCACGCACGCGGCGGTTGCCGAGGTTGTCGATGTCGTCGACACGACCAACGTCTTTCTGGAGACGCAGAAGGTAGGCGATGACCTTGAAGAAGTCCTCCGCAGTCATCGTCTTCTGGTCGACTGAGGCATCGCTGTCGAGCTTGATGTTGAATTTGAACCGCCCAACACGCGAGAAGTCGTAACGCTTGGGGTCGAAGAACATGCCGTAGAAGAGCGAACGGGCACTCTCGAGCGTCGGAGGATCTCCAGGGCGCATGCGACGATAGATCTCGATCAGGGCCTCGCGAGTGTCGAGGGTCGAGTCCTTGGCAAGCGTGTTGGAAAGAGTCGCACCGGTCAGTTCCCAGTCCGGGAAGAAGACTTCGATCTCGTTGTAGTTGCGACCCTTCAAACGCTCCTCGAGGTCGTCTGGGACCTGGTCGTTGGCCTCGAGAATGATCTCGCCGGTCTCGAGGTCGACGACATCGTGAATCAAGAAGGCGCGCTCGAGATCCTGGAGGCCGACCTCGGCTTCGACCGCACCACCCTCGTCGAGGGCGGCGACCGCATCTTCGCTGAGCGTGAGGCCGGCGAAGATGTTGAAGGTGTTGCGCTGCGCACGACGCGACTGCTCGCGCTGGCGCTCTTTGTCGAGCACGTCTTTGCCGAGTGTCAGCGTCATCTTGCCCTTGCCCTCGAGCGCCAAGGCGATCGGGGTGTAGAACATGCGCAGAATCTGCTCGTCGGTCTCGAGACCGAGCGCGCGCAGGAAGACGGTGCCGTGAAACTTGCGCTTGCGATCGATGCGAACCGAAAGGATGTCCTTCTGGTCGTACTCGAACTCGACCCAGGAACCACGGTAGGGAATGATCTTGGCGAGGAAACCGCGCGGGCCCTGGCGAGTGAAGAAGACGCCCGGGCTGCGGTGTAGCTGGCTGACGATGACGCGCTCGGTACCGTTGATGACGAAGGTGCCGTTGTCTGTCATCAGTGGGATTTCGCCGAAGTAGACCTCTTCTTCCTTGGCGTCGCGCATCATGCGCGTCCCAGTCTCCGGGTCTTTGTCATAGACAAAGAGCCGGAAAGTCACCTTGAGCGGCACGGCGAACGTCATGCCGCGCTCCTGGCACTCGGAAATCGTGTACTTGAGCTGCAACTCGACGGGACCGCCGCAGGTGTCGCACTTGGTGACGCGATTCTTCTCTTCCGAGCCACAGGTTTGACAGGTAACGGTGTCCTCGTTGGGGTGGTCCGTCATGATCTTGGCACCGCAGTTGGTGCAGGTCATGCGCAGGAACTCGAGCCCCTTCAGCGTGCCGCACTTACACTGCCAGTCACCGATCGAGTACTTGACGAAGTCGAGCTGGCAGGTTTCGCGAAAGTCGGCGAACGGAAAGATGCCCTTGAAGACTGAGTGCAGGCCGTGCATGGTGCGCTCTTCGGGCAGGAGGGCCATCTGCAGGAAACGCTCGTAGGACTTCCGCTGAACGTCGATCAGGTCGGGGATCGGCAGCGTGGTCACAATGCTCGAGAAGTTCACCCGTTCGGCCAGGGCGACTCCATTGCCGTTGCCGTTGCCATTGCCGTTTCCGTTTGTTGTCATCGCTTCCTCGTTCCGCTGGGTGAGAAGTGCTGTGCTGGATCACTAAATCTGGATGGTGGATCGGTACTGTTCTGGAGACTCAGTATCGAAGCGCTGTAGGTGGAGGGAACCGCATCGCGCTAAAACCAAGAGGCAAAGCTCCCGGCGGCTCGCCGGAAGGTGCGCCCTTCGATCGTTGAAACTCAGAACGGTGTCGTCTCTCCGAATGGAGAAACTTCCACCGGTCGGCCCATCCCTGGCGAATGGAGCCGCGTTGAAACCTGCTGTCGTCTGTTGCGCCGTAGGTGGGCAAGAGCAAGAGAACGTCGACACGTCGTGCGACGCGACCAACCGCTGAACGAGCCATGCCCCTCGGAGCAGGAAACACTCCGAGAGAAACCCCATCGCATGACGCCTCGGTCGAGACGCAATAGAACAAGCCTGTTGGTCAAAAAATTTCCACCAGACAACCCGCCGCCGCCGCCTTGTGCGCACGCACCGAGCCCGGCTCGCGCGCAGCAAACGGAATCGACCGACCGGCCGCCCGTACCCGTCGTCTTAGCGCCATCCTACCCCCAAGATCAAGTCGAGGCGTAGAAAAGGCGGAAAGACGATGAAGGGAAGGCACGAACGGCGTCCTCACCGCCGCGCCAGCTCTGTCGCTACAGACCGGCAGCTATTTGACCTCGACCTGTGCGCCCGCTTCTTCGAACTTGGCCTTGATCTCGTCGGCCTCTTCTTTCGAGAGACCTTCCTTGATCACAGCCGGAGCCGATTCGACGAGATCCTTTGCTTCCTTGAGGCCCATCGCGGTGACCTCGCGGACGACCTTGATGACGCCGACCTTCTTGTCGCCGAAAGACGACAGATGGACAGCGAACTCGGTCTGCTCGTCGGCAGCGCCGGCGTCGCCACCCGCGCCACCACCGGCGACCATCATCGGCACGCCCGCCGCGGCAGCGGAGACGTCGAAGTGCTCTTCGAAAGCTTTGACCAGCTCGTTGAGCTGGAGCACGGTCATGCCCTCGACTTCCTTGATGAATTCTTCGTTACTCAGAGACATTGTTTCTTTCCTTCCAAGACCCGTTGGCCGCTAGCGGCGTTCGGGAGTTCTGCAAAGCCGGAGCTTTCTCCGACGTTCAAGATCTAGCAGGATTGCCTGATGGTGTCAGGCGCCCTCAGCCCTCTTCCTTCTTCTGTCTGATCTGATCCAAAACCGTGACGAAACGAGTCGGCATGGCACCCAGCCCACGCGCCAGTCGCGCGATCGGTGACTGCAGGAGGTACGCCAGCTTGGCCAGCAGTTCCTCACGGCTCGGCAGGTTGGCGATGTCCTTGATCTGCGCCCCGTCGACTGCCGTACCGGCCAGGAGCCCGGCCTTGAACTCGACGACGGGCACTTCCTTGGCGAAATCGGTGAGTGCCTTCGCCAGCGCCACCGGGTCGTCGTTCGAATAGGCCACAGCCGTTGGGCCGACAAAGTGTTCTTCGAGGTCGGCCAGGGGAGTCCCCGCAATCGCGCGCTTGACCACCCGGTTCTTGACCACGGCGTAGCTTCCACCCGACTCGCGCACCTTGCTTCGCAGCTCAGTGTCCTGGTTGACGGTAATGCCTTGGAAGCTCACCAGGAAGGCGTGCGGCGCTGCCGCCAGCCCTTCGCTGTAGCGCGCCTCGATGCTTTCTTTCGCAGCTCTTGTCAGTGCCATTTTCTTACTCCGAAGCCGCGGTGAGGAACGGCGTTTCGTCGACCTTGACCCCAGGCCCCATGGTGGAGCTCAGGTGAATACCCTTGACGTAGCGCCCCTTGGCGGCAGCAGGACGGTGCTGCACGACGGCGCCGATCAGGGCGCGGGCGTTCTCGTTGATCTTCTCGGAACCAAAGGAGACTTTTCCAACTGGAGCGTGGATGTTGCCCGCCTTGTCGACGCGGAACTCGACCTTGCCACCCTTGATCTCTTCGACGGCCTTGGCGACGTCGAACGTCACGGTGCCGGTCTTCGGGTTGGGCATCAGGCCGCGCGGGCCGAGCACCCGGCCAAGACCGCCGACGACCCGCATCATGTCGGGCGTAGCGACCACGGCGTCAAACTCCATCCAACCGCCCTGGACCTTTTCGGCGAGCTCTTCGCCACCGACTACGTCGGCGCCCGCAGCTTCGGCTTCCTGAGCCTTCTCGCCCGAGGCGAAGACCGCGACCCGGGCACTCCGGCCGGTGCCGTGCGGCAGAACGACGGTGCCACGCACCATCTGATCAGCGTGCTTCGGATCGACGTTGAGGCGCATCGAAACTTCGACGGTCTCATCGAACTTGGCGTACGACGTTTCCTGAATCTTGTCGACAGCCTCATCGAGACCGTAGGGACGGTCCTCGACCTTGGCGATCGCGTTCTTGTAGTTCTTACCTTTGGCCACTTCTAGCTCCTTAGCCTCTTTCTCCAGCGCGGGCTCACCCACTCTCAGGCGACTTCGATCCCCATCGAGCGCGCAGTACCTTCGATGATGCGCATGGCGGCCTCGATGCTTCCGGCGTTGAGATCGGGCATCTTCGTCTTGGCGATTTCCTCGACCTGCGCCTGGGTAACTGTGCCGACCTTGTTCAGGTTCGGCTCGCCAGAACCCTTCTGAAGGCCTGCGGCCTTCTTGAGCAGCACGGCGGCCGGCGGAGTCTTGGTGATGAACGAGTAACTGCGATCGACGTAGACCGTGATCACGACGGGAATGATGAGCCCTGCATCCTGCTGCGTCCGGGCGTTGAACGCCTTGCAGAAGTCCATGATGTTGACCCCAGCCTGACCGAGCGCCGGACCGACGGGCGGCGCCGGGGTCGCCTGACCGGCAGGAATCTGAAGCTTGACGAATCCTTGGACTTTCTTAGCCATTTCTTATCTCGTTTGCGGGCTGGTGATCGGTTGTTTGAACTGAGACCTGACCTGAGTCGCGATCCCGAACTACAGCTTCTGAACCTGTAGGAACTCGAGCTCGACCGGAGTCTGGCGACCGAAGATGGTGACCATGACCTTGACCGTGTTGCGATCGAGGTTGATCTCTTCGACCAGGCCGGTGAAGTTGTTGAACGGACCGTCGATGATCTTGATCTGTTCGCCCTTCTCGAAAACGTACTTGGGCTTCGGCTTCTCTTTCGCCGTGGTGACCTGCTGAACGATCTGGTCGACCTCGTGCTGCTCGAGAGGCGTCGGGTTGCGGCCGGTGCCAACGAAGCCAGTGACCTTGGGTGTGTTCTTGACCACGTGCCAGGCGGCGTCGGTCATTTCCATCTCGACCAGGATGTAGCCCGGGAAGAACTTGCGCTCGGTCTCGCGCTTCTTGCCGGCCTTCATCTCGACGATCGTTTCCTTGGGGATGCGAATCTCGCCAAACAGATGACCCATATCGTGCGCATCTGCGCGCTGTCGCAGGCTCTCCTTCACCCGCTCCTCGAAACCCGAGTAGGTGTGCACGATGTACCACTTGCAGTTGGCCGACTTCGCGGGCGAAGCCTCCTCCGGCGCGTCGGGTGTGTCCGACCCGGGCAAGTCGCTGGCAGTGCTCTCTGTACTTTCGTTAGCCAAGGTGGCCTCCGGTTCGGTCAGCGGGATCTGGAAGTGTGGGGGTGCACGACGATCGGCGGGCTCAGACCCTTGGTTGTGAGGGCCCGCCGATCGTCAGGCCCCGAGGGTCTGATTGAAGAGTTGATAGAGCTTCACGATCACCTGATCGGACGCATACAGAAAGATCGCAAAGATGATGCTAGCCACGATCACCACCAGGGTCGTGTTGATGACCTCTTCCCGTGAAGGAAAGGACACCTTCTCCATCTCGAAGTAGACCTCCCGGAGGAAGGTGCGTGCTCTTGTGATGTAGCTCATGATCGTTGTTTCTCAGAGTGCGTCTTTGGAAGCGTCCTGGAGGCTCGAAGGCTGCGGCCGGTCTGACTCGAGTGGCAGGGCAGGAGGGAATCGAACCCCCAACCGCCGGTTTTGGAGACCGGTGCTCTGCCAATTGAGCTACTGCCCTCTATCGATTTCGGACCGGCATCGCGATGCCATTCGACAACTGCTAGTTGCCCCCTACTCGTGAATCTCGGTGACGGTTCCGGCCCCGACGGTGCGGCCGCCTTCGCGAATCGCAAAGCGCACACCCTTCTCCATGGCGATCGGAGCGATCAGCTCCACGTCGAGCGACACGTTGTCGCCAGGCATCACCATCTCGGTGCCCTCAGGAAGCTCCGCGATACCCGTCACATCGGTGGTGCGGAAGTAGAACTGTGGACGGTAGCCCTTGAAGAACGGAGTGTGGCGACCACCCTCCTCCTTCGTCAGGATGTAGACCTCGCCCTTGAACTTCGTATGCGGAGTGATCGAACCGGGCTTCGCCAGGCACTGACCACGCTCGACCTCGTCCTTCTTCGTGCCACGAAGAAGAACACCGACGTTGTCACCCGCCTCACCGCGATCGAGAAGCTTGCGGAACATCTCGACACCCGTCACCGTCGTCTTCGACGTGTCACGAATGCCAACGATCTCGACCTCGTCACCGACGTTGACCACGCCACGCTCCACGCGGCCGGTCACGACCGTGCCGCGACCCTGGATCGTGAAAATGTCCTCGATCGGCATCAGGAAGTCCTTGTCCACGTCGCGCGTCGGGTTCGGAACGTAAGAGTCCACCGAGTCCATCAACTCCACGACCTTCTCGGCCCACTCCGAAGCCGGGTCCTCGAGAGCCTTCAAGGCCGAACCGCGAATGATCGGGATGTCGTCGCCAGGGAACTCGTAGTACGTCAAAAGCTCACGAAGCTCGAGCTCGACCAGGTCGAGAAGCTCTTCGTCGTCGACCGTGTCGCACTTGTTCATGAAAACGACGATGTATGGAACACCGACCTGCCGAGCCAACAGAATGTGCTCACGCGTCTGAGGCATCGGACCATCAGCAGCCGACACCACCAGGATCGCGCCGTCCATCTGCGCGGCGCCCGTGATCATGTTCTTGACGTAGTCAGCATGGCCGGGGCAGTCGACGTGAGCGTAGTGACGGTTCTCCGTCTCGTACTCGACGTGAGCGGTCGCGATCGTGATGCCGCGCTCGCGCTCCTCAGGCGCCTTGTCGATCTGGTCGAAGGCGACCGCCTCGGCGCCACCCTTCGCGGCCAGAACCGCTGTGATCGCTGCCGTCAACGTCGTCTTACCGTGATCGACGTGACCAATCGTCCCCACGTTCAGGTGGGGTTTGGTGCGTTCAAACTTTTCCTTGGCCATAGCCCTGCACTGCCTCCTGGCGTCGTTTGCCTCCGGTGCGTCAAGAGAAGAGCGAACACTTCGCTCGCCTGACGTGGCAGGACCTCGAGGTTCGACACAGCAAGCGTCGCTGTGCCTTCTGAGGAACTACCGTGTGGGGAAACCTGTTGTTTGGGATTCGTTACTGAATCGTTGGTCTGTTCGGGACTGTTCTGATCAGATCGCGCTCGCGCACGAAAACCGCGTCTTCGGATTCGCCGGAGACCTCGAAAGGTCACAGGCCTTAGAGCAATGTGTCAACCAAAAGCATTTCGACTGGCACCGCGGGTTCATGGTCCGACCAAAGCTTCGGTGCTCGATGCCGCGGCCGTGGACCATGGCGAGTACCGCACCTCTCTGGGCTTTGATCGGGGATCCTGCGGGCCTTCCTCGAGCGCCATCGGCTGATGGAGCCCACGACCGGAATTGAACCGGTGACCCCTTCCTTACCAAGGAAGTGCTCTACCTCTGAGCCACGTGGGCCGAAGACACGACAATCCCCGGCCTGCCACCGTCAATCTCGGTAGCACGCTGGCGGAGAAACCAGGATCCTAGCCGCTGTCGAGGCCAAGGTAAACCCCTCGGTTGCCAAAAACTCGATTTCGAGCACTCTGGCCCGGTTGCCAGGGCCCGAAAACGCGGCTCTCCTCAGCCCGCGCCACCCGCAATGTCCTGCCCGCTACGCTGGCCGTGGCCGAGCTCGAAGCCCGGCTCCACCAGTTGTTCCAGGGCTTCGGCGAGCTCCTCCTGGAAGAAAGGCTTGTGGAGAAAGCGGGTACGACGGCCCGACGAGATGACGCCCTCGGTATGGGCTGAGAAGAAGAGAACCGGCAGTTCGGGGAGAAAGGCGCGGGTGCGGGCGGCCAGTTCGACCCCACTCACCCCCGGCATGACGACATCCGTCATCAGGAGCGCGATGTCTTCCTGATGGTCCTCGAGAAGACCCAGCGCATCGTGGTGATTGGTGGCTCGCAGGACGCGACAGCCAAGGTCCTCGAGCAGGACAGCCGACACGTGCAGGACCGCCGGGTCATCTTCGACCAGCAGGACCAGGAGCTCATTACCGTGACACCTGGAGTTCTGACGCATTGAACGCTCACTTTTCCACAGAGGGTGGGACAGATCGCTTCGGTCGCAGCGCGCGACACTATCGACGAAAAGCACGGAATCTAAGGATCGTCGAGCCCTAAAGGGCTCTCTGTAATCTCCGATAGAGCACTATTCAGAGAAAGCATCCGCAGGTTTTCCACAGACAGTATCCACCGCAACGAGGAAAACGTCAAACCCGTCGTTCAGGGGCGCGCCAACAAAACGCTAATCTCCAACCGAGCCAAGCCCCTGTCACCACACACCAGAGAAAGGACCACTCTCTGATGACGACCCCGCCCACCCCACCTCCACCGCCAGCCGCACCCGCTTCCCCACCACCGGTGCAACAGGCACCGCCGTCACGCCGCGGAATCCCCTGGTGGGGTTGGCTGGCGATGGGCTGCGGCGCGCTGGTTCTGGTGTCGCTCGTCGTGTTGGTAGGCGCTGGCTACTTCGTCGCCAAGAAGGCCAGCGAAGTCGCCGAAGACTTCGATGCCAACCCAGCGATGACCGCGGCCAAGCTGATCGTGCGCGCCAGCCCCGAGCTCGAGCTCATCGATTCCGACGACGAAGACGGCACGTTGACGATTCGCAACAGCGAAACCGGCGAGGTGGTGACCGTCGACATCGAGGATCTCAACCAAGGCCGGATCTCGTGGGAAACCGACGACGGCCCCGGCGGCATCTCGATCTCCGAAGACGAAGGCATCGTCATCGAAGGCACCGACGACGACGGCCAGCGCAACACGATGACCATCGGCGCCGACGAGGAAGGCATCGTGATGACCAGCCCCGACGGCACCGCCCGCATTGGAGGAGGAGGCGCCGACTACCCGAGCTGGGTACCCGTTCCGTCGGGGATCTCACCCGAGTCCAACTTCTCAGCCAGCCAGACCGGCGGCCGCGTCGGCATGTTCAGCTTCGAACCCACCGGCTCGATCGACGAGGCGATCGCGTTCTACAAGCGCGAGCTCGAGAGCGCCGGCTACACCCTCGAGACCGCATCGATCAACGCCTCGGGGAGCCGCCAGGAGACGATCGCCGCCACCAACGCGAGCGAGAGCCGCACCATCAACGTCATGGCCAACGAAAGCGCTGGCAAGCGCCAGGTCGTCATTCAGTATGAGGACAAGCGTTAGGCGAGACCGCTAGCGAGTCGCATGGTGGCATCAAGTCTCATCTCGAGCGCCGACTCAGCCGCCACGAAACAGCCTTCGGCCGAGCCCCGCGCTGGAGCCCTCAAATCACGTTGGAAATCAGAGGCCATGCTCCTCGGGATCCCAGCCGAAGACCTCGATCATCGTCGCCCGGTCGAGCCGCAGGGCAGCAAGCCGCAGCTCGAGTTCTCGAGGTTCCAGGGGCCCGTATAGCCTCTGGAGCCGCAGCGTCGCCATCGCCTCAGCCGTTCGGTTCAGGTCAACCACTCGCCCGAGCTTTTCGATGGGCGTTATCGTTCGGTAGCGCTCGATCAGGACGTCCTCGATCGCGCGCTCTGTGTCGAGGGTCAGGACCATACGTCACTCTACCGAACCTGAGGGAGGGTGATGCGAGTTCCAAGCGCCCGAACCACTAGCATGGAGTCGTGACCTCGAGGCAGATCTATCCGTCCGTGATTCTCATCCTACTCGGCTGCCAGCCGGCAACCGAGCAGTCCGAGAGAACCGCGCGCCAAGAGCGCAGCGTTCGACTCGCCCAGGTCATCGAACAGTACGACGCCCAGGGCATTCACCGCACCGGCACCACCGTCGACGAGAAGAGCGCTCACTGGCTGGCCGACTGGGTGCACCGGGCTGGCTTCGAACCAACTCTTCAAGCCATCCCGTTCCACCGCGTCGACACGATCAACGCCTTCCTCGAGGTCGGGTCACCCAACGGCGAGAGTAAACGCTTCCTAGGCATTCCACTCACCGACTCCGCGACCTACACCGATGCCACCGGCATCGAGGGACCCCTCGGCGAGCTGGGTGCCGAGGCACGAATCGCAGTCGTGCGCTGGCCTCCCACAGCGCAGCACCTGCCCGGCTTCCAGGCCGCCCGCACCGCCGGCGCCCACCATGGACTCGTCATCGTCACCGGCGGCTCGGAGCACGACCTGCCTCCCGGAACGCCATCCCGACCCGCAGCTCCCGGCTACGCCCTGATCAACGCTGACCGCTACTCCGATCCCTACGGGAAACCCGTCCTTCAACTCCCAAGCGAGACCGGACCAGCCCTGGTAGCAGCCCGAGCCCGCAAGGCAACTGGTCGCCTAGTCGTCCAGGTCGAGAAGACGCCGGTAGAGATCTGGAACGTAACCACGAAAGTTCCAGGCAAAGACAAAGAAGCCGCCCCGATCGTCGTCATGACCCCCAGAAGCGGCTGGTGGCAAGTAGCCTCCGAACGCGGCGGCGGCCTGGCGCTCTGGGTAGAGCTCCTCTACGCCCTCAAGGCCACCCCACCGCAAAGAACGGTCCACTTCGTCGCCTCCACCGGCCACGAGCTAGGCCACATCGGTCTCGACCACTACCTAGAGCGACACCAAGACCTGATCGCCAACGCCCATCTATGGCTCCATCTCGGCGCCAACTTCGCCGCCGCCCAGGGTGCCAACATCCGCCTTCAGGCCTCGAGCCAGGAACTCCTGGACCGAGCCACAGAGGCAATGGCAGAGAACAACCAGTCCCCAGGCGTCATCACCCCACTCGACCAACGCCCCTACGGCGAAGCCCGAAACATCCACGACGGTGGCGGACGCTACATCTCGCTACTGGGAAGCAACGGCCACTTCCACTCCCCAATGGACCGCTGGCCAGACTCAGTAGACATGGAAACACTCGAAGACCTGACCGAAGCGTTCATAGGCCTGGTGCAAGAGCTGGCCAACGAGTAGCCCCAGCAAGCGCCAAAGGCGCGAGCAAGACCATCAGCCATCCCAGCAAGCGCCAAAGGCGCGAGCAGAACCATCAGCCATCCGGGCAAGCGCCGAAGGCGCAAGCAAAACCAACCCATCCGGGCAAGCGCCGAAAGGCGCGAGCAAAACCATCAACCATCCGGGCAAGCGCCGAAGGCGCAAGCAAAAACAGCGTGCCGGTGGGAGGGAGACGGGATTCGAACCCGCGACCAACAGCTTGGAAGCTGTGTGTCGATGCTGAAGTGCCTCTTCACGCCCTAGCTAAAGCCGATTCTCCCCAAGGTGCTGGTAGCGCCTGTGCACTTGGGGTCAGCCATGGCTTTCAATCCCAAACGGCGGGGAGGTTGCTTCCATTGTTGCTCGGACGGGCAGGAGACTCCGCCCGCTGAATCTCGCGAGAAACTACCTAGATCCGCATGGTGCGGCATCTCGAGGTCAGAACTGTCCCACAAGGGTTGCTCTACCCGGCGGCGTGGCTAGGCAGCGGCGACCAGCTCGTATGCCCCGATCCGGCAGCACTCGTCTGTCGCTTCGGAGCGCTCACCCCTTCGGCGGATCGCCCTTAGGCTTCAGCATCGCCCGTTTGATGAATCCGTCGAGCCCGGTCTGCTTGAAGGTGAACAGTTTGCCGGCTACCCACCCCATCGCCGCGGCTCGGGTCTCCAGAGCCCACTGCCGAAACGCCGATCGCTTCGTCACGAAGCTTCTTCCATCAGCTCATCGAACAGCGCCGGCCTCTCGGTCCTGACCAGGCGCCCGGGGTAGCCCTTGAAGTGGGGGATGCCCTGCTCGTGGTCGAGGAACTCGTCGTCATCGGAGCAGAGCACCGCGTCGCTCGAGAGGAAGGCGCCGCCCAGCTCCACTTTGCCGCGGAGCTCCGGGTACCACCAGCCGTGGGGCACCCGCAGGTGGCCGGGCTTCATGCTCTCCTGCACGGCGAGCTGCGCGGTGACGTGGCCATACCTCGTCTCGAGCTTCACCCAGTCGCCATCCGTGAGGCCTTCCTTCTGTGCATCTTCGGGGTGGACAAAGATGCTCGGGAGCGGGCAGCGCTTGCGCAGCTCCTCGATATTGCGCTGGCCGGTCTGGAAGAACGGGTCTTCACGCACGCCGGAGAACACTGCGTAGGGATAGTCCGCTGTGGGTCGTGGTCCTTCGCGGTGGTAGGGCACAGGATCGAAGCCCAGATCTTCGAGCACAGACGACGACAGCTCCACTTTACCGGAGGGTGTCGCAAAGCCGGTCTTCCGATATTTGAGGAACTCTGGAGTGGGCATTTCCATGAAGCTCTGTGCCTCGAACTCGGCAAAGGTCCTTCCCGAGCGGGAAAGACGGTGGTCCAAAAGCTCCTCGAGCGTGTTCCACGGGAAGTGATCCTCGAAGCCGAACCGGAGTGCGAGGTCACGCCAGAACTGAAAGGTGCTGCTGGCTTCCTCCGGTGGCTCGACGACCTTCTGCGAGAGCGTGAGTCGAGCTGTCCAGCTCCAGCTGTCGGCGATGTGATTGCGCTCGCTGAACACGTCACCGGGCAGAACGTAGTCGGACAACATGGCGGTGGGCGTCATGAAGATCTCGTGAGTGACGATCAGATCCTGGTTCATCATGCCCTTCAGAATCTGGTGCTGGTTCGGGTAGCTCATGAGCGCGTTATTGCCGAGCACGAAGAAGGCCTTCACGGGGTACGGGTCTTCAGTGGCCATCGCGCGGAAGATCTCGGAGGGGTTGGCCATGTGACAACCCATGACGAGGTCGGCATAAGGGAAGCCCCAGACCTTCTCGGTGGGCTCCTTGAGCATCTCCGCGGTGCGATAGGTGTAGGCCGGGTGATTGGTGAAGCCGAGCTGCTTGGCCTTTTGTTCCGGGGCGAGCACCTCGTGCAGGCCCAGCTCCGACTCGGGGATGTAGTCCGGGTTGAAGCCACCGAAGGTCTCGCCGCCCACCACATCCAGATTGCCCGTCACTGCGCGCAGGATCGAATGGAGCCGAATGGCAGAGGTGCTGGAGATCTGCATGTCGGTGATCGGCGTCCAGGGGATGATGGCGCCGTCGGCGTTCGCGTACATGCGGGCAGCCTCGGCGATCAGCTCGCGGTCCACTCCCGTGATCTCCTCCACCCGTTCCAGCGGGTACTCGTCCACGCGGGCCTTGAGCTCCTCGAACCCGGTGCACCAGTCGCGTACGAAGTCTTTGTCGTAGAGCTCTTCGTCGAAGATGACCTTGAGCCAGCCGAGGCACATGGCCGCGTCGGTGCCAGCACGGAGCTGCAGGTGCAGGTCGGCAGCTTCGGCCTGACCGGACACCCTCGGATCGAGCACGATGAGCTTCGCACCGCGGGCCTGTGCGTCTTTGATCCAGTGGTAGACCGGTGTCCAGGAGTGCTTGCGCGGGTTGTGGCCAAAGAGCACGATGCAGTTGGTGTTGTCGAAGTCGCCCAAGGGGAACCAGCCGTAGGTGAGCCGGTTCACCGCGGCGGTGTTGCCGGCGCATAGCGCGACGCCACTCGTCCAGTTGGGTGCGCCGAGCAGGTTCATGAACCGCCGGTCCATGGCGTGCGTGGTCTGGGTGTTCCAGCCCGAGGTCGAGACGGCGAACGCCTCCGGGCCGTGCTGGTCCACGACCTTCTTCAGCCGCGCGGCGATCTCGTCCATTGCCTGTTCGTAGCTGATCTCTTCCCACTGGTCGGCACCACGCTCGCCCACGCGCTTGAGGGGCTTCGTAAGGCGGTCCGCATGGTTGTGGATCCTTGGCGCTGCAACGCCCTTGAAGCAAATGTTCTTGGCCAGCATCGGGTTGTCGTGCGCGAGCACACGCGTGACCTTGCCGTCGTCGGCTACGGTGCGCAGCTGGCAGTTGATGTCGCAGATCGTGCACACGGAGTACCTGGTGGTCGTGGTCATCGCTTGTCTCCCCGCTGGATGGTCGTCGTACCCTGCAGTTGCATAATGAAACTTGTACCTCTCCAGTGTAGGGGATACGGTTGCATCGTGCAACTTCAAGGAGATCCTCCGTGTCCAGAACCCGTTTCGACCAGATGAACTGTGGCGTTGCGCAGGCGCTCGAGCAGATCGGCGAGTGGTGGACGCTGCTCATCGTGCGCGACGCGTTCTTCGAGCGGAAGCGCTTCTCAGAGTTCGAGGAGAGCCTCGGGATCGCCAAGAACATCCTGAGCGATCGCCTGCGAAAGCTCGTGCAGAACGGCATCTTCGAGCGCGAGCGGATCCCGGGCCCTGGACAGCGGTACGAGTACACGCTCACCAAGAAGGGACGCGATCTCTGGCTCATGCTCACGGCCATGCGTCTCTGGTCGGACAAGTGGGTCTTCGGCGAAGACAAGGTACCGGCCCTCATGCGCGAGCGCGACACGGGGCGTGAGGTCGCGGCACTGCTCGCAGTGGCTGCTGACGGCGAGCCCGTCGACGCCAGCCAGCTCGAATGGGTCAAGGGGCCAGGCTTCACCGAAGGAACCCCGATCGGCCCCCCGGCCTCTCGTCCGCGGCCGTCGGACTCCTGAGGAGCAGCGATCTCTCCGGAGTTCTTCCAGCTGTCGAGGGAACATCGACCGCCAGGTTCTGGCATGACTCTCTCGAACAAGAGCTTCTTGCCTCAGCAGCTACAGCAGCTCGTAGAGGACAATCCTCCTTTCGTGTGCGGTCGCGACCTCGCGACCCGAGACCCCTCCCCGCCGCTGTAACCAGATGGTTGCTCAGTGGTTGCCTCGCGGAATCGGCAGCTCGCCGCGAGAAGCGCCAGGACCAGTAAGTCCTTCTAAGAGTACGGCTTAGGTGGAGCGGGAGACGGGATTCGCACCCTGTTGCGGGCGCCTCCGGCGCACGCAACAGTGAACCGCAATCCCGACTCACGCTCCATAACGCCGCGCTCCGCGCGGCTAAATGGAGCGGGAGACGGGATTCGAACCCGCGACCAACAGCTTGGAAGGCTGTGACTCTACCCCTGAGTTACTCCCGCCCGTGGAGCTCGCTAAATCATCGCCAGGCAGCTCGAGAGAAGATTGGTGGAGGTGGATGGATTTGAACCACCGTAGGGATAACCCGACAGATTTACAGTCTGTTGCCTTTGACCACTCGGCCACACCTCCGTCTTCACTTCAACCAACGCTGGGCGCAATCGGCGCTCTCAGCGTTCCTGGAGCCGGCACCCGGATTTGAACCGAGGACCTACTGCTTACAAGGCAGTTGCTCTACCAACTGAGCTATGCCGGCACTGGGTCCCGGATCGCACCCTCTTGACCCAGCGGGTCGGCTGCGGCTTCCGAAAGACGACGAGAGAGTGTAGTTCGTTCCCATGCGGCAATCAACCTCCGATCTCATGGGACCCTACTTCGTTCGCTGACGCACCGCCTCATAGAGCACCGCAGCGGCCGCCGTCGCCAGGTTGAGAGACTCGATCTTGCCGCGCATCGGCAAACCAATCATCGCGTCGCAGAGGCCTCGGGTGCGCTGACGCAGGCCCTTCTCCTCGCCACCGATACAGATCACGATAGGCCCGGTGAGATCGATCTCCCACGGGGGCTGCCCCATCGCGTCGGTGCCGTACACCCAGTAGCCCTCCTTCTTGAGCGCACCGAGAGCGTTACCGGTGTTTCCGATGCGCTCGATCTCTACCCACTGCGAGGCTCCAGCCGAAGTCTTCTCGGCGGCCGGCGTGATCGGCGATGAACCACGATCACGAAGGAGGACACGGCCGACTCCGGCGCCTTCGCAGACCCGGAGTAGCGCACCGAGGTTGCGTGGGTCCTGAACGTCTTCAGCCAGGAGGAGGAACTGGCCGTCGGTCGATTCGCTGCCTTCGGGAGTGTCAGTGGCCTCTCGCAGGACGGCAACGAAGCCTTGGTGCTGACCGCGTGCAAGGTTGCCCAGCTCAGCCGCTTCAGCGTCGCGCACCTCGATGCGATGGCGAAGGGCCAGCTCATCGAGTTCGTCGCGCCGTTTCCCGGTGCGACCACTGGCGATCAGGATCTGCTGAATGCGGTGCGGCTGCCTCCGCAGCAGCTCGCGCACCGGATGGAAGCCGTAGACGATGGTGCCGCCGCTCTTCGTGTGTTCCTTACCGCCGCGGGCCGCACGGTTCTCTTCGGGGTCCTTCAAACCTCGAGGATGTCCTTCTCCTTGGACTCGGTCGAAGTGTTGATCAGCCCGATGTAGTGATCGTGGAGCTTCTGCATCTCCGCTTCGCCGCGACGCTCGTCGTCTTCGGAGATCTCTTTCTCTTTCTCCATCTTCTTGACCCGTTCGTTGCCTTCGCGACGCGCCTGACGCACCGAGTTGCGCGACTTCTCTGCCATGTCGTGAGCGATCTTGACCAGCTCTTTGCGCCGCTCTTCGGTCAGCATCGGCACCGGAATGCGCACCAGCTTGCCATCGTTCGACGGGTTCAGACCGAGATCGGACATCTGGATGGCCTTCTCGATCGCCGGAATCGACGATGGGTCATAGGGCTGCGCAACCAGGAGGGTGGCGTCAGACACAGTGACGTTGGCGACCTGCTTGAGAGGTGTCTCGGTACCGTAGTAGTCGACCATCACACCATCGAGCATCGCAGCGTTCGCGCGACCCGTACGCAGGGTCTGGAACTCCTCGCTCAGATGATCCGAGGCCGCCTTCATTTTGAGTTCGATTTCTTGAAACAGTTCCAACATTCTCGTCTCTCCTTCTAGCGTTCCTGCGGCCAAGCGCAGCCACCTGCGCGCCTCGGTTCTAGCGCCCTCAGCTCGGTACGCCCGAATCTGCTCGTGCAGCTGCTGGCAGTTCGTCTAAAACCATCGAACCGATTTCTTCACCGCACACCATGCGACGAATGTTGCCGTTGGTGAGCAAATCGAAGACACCGATCGGCAGGCCGTTCTCGCGGCACAGACTGATGGCAGCCGCATCCATCACCTTGAGGTTGCGCGCCAGCACCTGGTAGTAGGTGACGACCGGCAGACGCTCCGCACCCGGCTCCTTGGCTGGATCCGCGCTATAGATGCCGTCGACCTGCGTTGCTTTGAGCAGCACGTCGGCGTGAATCTCGTTGGCGCGCAGTGCCGCCGCGCTATCGGTTGTGAAGAACGGATTGCCAGTCCCCGCACCGAAGATGACCACGCGCCCCTTTTCGAGATGACGAATCGCGCGACGCACGATGAATGGCTCGGCGACCTCGCGGATGTCGATCGCGGTTTGCACCCGGGTTTCGATCCCGCGTTGCTGGAGAGCGTCCTGAAGGGCGAGCGCATTGATGACCGTGCCCAGCATTCCCATGTGGTCGCCGGTCACCCGATCGATGCCCCAGTTACTGGCCGAAACGCCGCGAATGATGTTTCCACCGCCCACGACGACTCCAATCTGCACCCCAAGACCGACAACGTCGCCGATCTCGTCGGCGATCCTTCCCAGCACTTCGTGATCGAGACCAAAGTCACGTTTGCCCATCAGGGCCTCGCCCGACAGCTTGAGCAGGATGCGCCGGTAGACCGGTTGGGTCATGCAGGATCTCCGATACGGGGCCGCTGGGCGCACACGAAGGCCAGGCAGCGTTTCAGGTTGGAGCGGGGACGCCCTAAGAGGGTCCTGCGATCATAACCGAGCCGCCTCGTCGATATGAGGGACCCCGCGCCTGGCCTTGAAGATCCGGCTGAGGGTAGCGGCTAGTCGCCGAGCTGGTAGCGGGTGAAACGCCTGATCACCATGTTCTCGCCGATGGTGGCGATCTTGGCGGTCAGCAGCTCGCCGATCGTCTGATCGGGATCTTTGACGAAGTCCTGGTCGAGCAGAACGGCCTCGGAGAAGAACTTGCCCATCTTGCCCTCGACGATCTTCTCGACGATGTTTTCGGGCTTGCCCTCAGCCAGCGCCTGATCGCGGTAGATCACCTTCTCGCGCTCGAGGATCTCTTCGGTCACTTCATCGCGGTGGACGAAGCGAGGATCGGCGGCGGCGATGTGCATCGCGATGTCGCCTACCAGTTCCTGGAATTCATCGGTGCGCGCCACGAAGTCGGTCTCGCAGTTGACCTCGAGGAGCACGCCGATCTTGCCGCCGGCGTGGATGTAGGAGGTGACCAGCCCCTCGCTGGTCTCACGGCCAGCCTTCTTGGCAGCCGACGAGAGACCTTTCTTGCGCAGCGCGTCGATGGCGGCCTCGAGGTCGCCGTCGGTTTCGACGAGCGCTTTCTTGCAGTCCATCATTCCGGCGCCGGTGCGATCCCGGAGTTCCTTGACCTGTTGTGCGGTGACGGCCATTGCTCTCTCCCTGTTTACTTTTCGGCGGCACAGCCCGTGGGGCATCGCCGCATCACTTTCGAGTGTTCAGTCGATCAGTTGTAGGTTAAAACTTGTTCGTTCGAGAGTGCGCCCGCCGGAATCCTCTTGGGCAAGGGACCACGCTGCGGCGCTTTTCCGCGCCAGGGCGCGGCCTTATTCGGCCGTTCAAACGCTCGAGCTCGAACAACCAGTCGGATCTCTTCGAGGACAGGGCCTCTCGGGAAAGGGGGCTTTCGAGGGACACGCCCTCGTCAGACCTCTACTCTTCTTCTTCGGAAGCCGCAGGCGCCTCCGGAGCGGCAGCCTCTTCTGAGCCCGCCTCTTCCGGCGCACTCTCTTCTGCGGGCGCACCCTCGGCCGCGGCCTCGGGAGCAGCGTCTTCCGCGGCTGCCTCAGCAGAAGCTGCCTCAGGCGCAGCCTCTTCTGCGGCAGGTGCGGCGGCCTCTGTGGCCGCGGCAGCCTCGACCTCGATCGCCGCAGTGGTCTCGTCGGACTGGGACTTGGCGAAACCGCCCATGCCCTCGCCGTAGGCCTCGGCGATCTTCGAGGCGAACAACCGAATGGTGCGGATCGCGTCGTCATTGCCGGGGATCGGGTAGTCGATCAGATCGGGGTCGCAGTTGGTGTCGACGATCGCAATCACAGGAATGCCGAGCTTGTTGGCCTCCGCGATCGCGATGTGCTCGCGTTTGGGATCGACAACGAACAAGGCATCGGGCAGACCGGTCATCTTGCGGATGCCTTCGAGGTTGCGCATCAACTTCTCGCGCTCGCGGTCGAGGCGCAGGCGCTCCTTCTTGATCAAGACGCCGTGCTCGTCTTCGAGGCGCTTCTCGATGTCCTCGAGGCGATCGACTGACGTTCTGATGGTGACGAAGTTGGTCAGCATCCCGCCCAGCCAGCGGCTGGTGACCCAGAACTGACCGCAGCGTGCGGCCTCTTCCTGGACGACCTTCTGCGCCTGGCGCTTGGTGCCCACGAAGAGCACCTTGCGGTTGCTGCGCGCCAGGCCTTCGACGAAGCTCGCTGCTCGGCTGAACATCTCCTGCGTTTGCTGCAGATCGATGATGTAGATGCCGTTGCGGCGTCCGAAGATATACGGACGCATCTTGGGGTTCCAGCGGCGGGTCTGATGCCCAAAATGGACACCCGCCTCGAGCAGTTCGCGCATTTGTACTTCGACCACTGTTCTCTCCTAGCGCTTGCTGAACTGAAAGCGGGCGCGGGCGCCCTTTTGGCCGTACTTCTTGCGTTCCTTCTTGCGAGGATCGCGAGTGATGAAGCCGGCCGCCTTGAGGGCCGGCCTGAGCGAGTCATCCTGAGCGATGAGGGCGCGGGTCAAGCCGTGACGCACCGCACCCGCCTGACCACTCTTGCCGCCGCCCTGGACCGTCACCACGAAATCGTAGGCGTCGACCTTCTCGGCAACCTCGAGAGGTGCGCGAATGATCATTTTCAGGACATCGTTGGGAAAGTACTCGTCAAGGCTGCGGCCGTTGACTTTCCAGGTTCCACTTCCCGGTTGCATGAACACACGGGCGGTCGATGTCTTCCGGCGCCCAGTGCCGTATGCGGTATGGCTCACGTTTCGCTCCGCTCTATCTCAAGGTAAGAATTGGTTTGGGTAATCGGTTCTCTGTTCAGTTCGACGGTCTGACTCAGCGCCTTACCGCTCAGCGCACGTTGGCGAGGTCGAGTTCGGCCGGCTTCTGCGCCGCGTGTGGGTGATCGGAGCCGGCGTAGACCTTCAGCTTGCGGAGCTGCGCACGACCGAGGCGCGTCTTGGGCAACATGCCGCGCACCGCGAGCTCGACCAGGCGCGTCGGGCGCCGCGAGCGCAAGCGCGCCGCAGTTTCCTCGCGCAGGTTGCCGGGCTTGCCGGAGTGGCGACGATAGAGCTTCTGCTCCTCTTTGTTGCCGGTCAAAACGGCCTTGTCGGCATTGGTCACGATGACGAAATCGCCCGTGTCGTGGTGAGGAGTCCAGGTTGGCTTGTGCTTGCCGGTCAACACCTGCGCAATGATCGACGACAGGCGCCCGAGGGTCTTGCCCTCGGCGTCCACCACGAACCAGCTGCGCTCCACCTCGCCAGCTTTGGGGGTCCATGTCTTCTGCGTGCTCATCTGCGGTCTTCTCCGTTCATACCTTCCCGACACTCACGGCGGGGAAACTTCCGGTCGCCCATTCGAGGCGGCCACCGGAAGCAGTGGGAAATCGTTTGCCCTTCTCGGGACTGTCAAGTGGTTACCCCGATCGCTCTCGGCTGGGGACCGGCCGCTGCGCGCCAACCGCATTTCGAGGTTGACAGCAACGGTCGGCTGATCGGTCGGCGTGACCACAGCGTGTCTGGACGCTCGAGAGAATCGGCCCGGCCTCGTGATCGAGAGTGACCGCTTGGTTCACCCACGCGCACGGAACCCAGACGCGCCAGCACGCAAAGAACGAGCAGTCTAGGCCCCCGAAAGGCCCCTGTCAAGAAGGCTGAGGGCCTCGTGAGGGGTCTGTTGCAGCCACGCGAGGGTCGCGCGACACGGTATATTGCGGGCCCGCCCCTCAGGCATCCCGAGTAACTGAAGGACCTCACAACGTGAAGAGCGAAGTCCTCGACGGCAAGAAACTGGCCGCAGCCCTCCGTCAAGAGGTCCAGGAACACGTCAGCAAAGCGGTCGCCGCCGGTCACCGTCCCCCCGGCCTCGCCGCCATCCTGGTCGGCGAAGACCCGGCCTCAGCGGTCTACGTGCGCAGCAAGACCCGCGACTGTCAAGAGGTCGGCATCGAAGGGCGGGCGATTCATCTCGACGCCAGCATCGACCAGGACACCCTGGTCGCTCGAATCGACGAACTCAACGCGGACCCGACGATCGACGGCATCCTGGTGCAACTGCCGTTACCCGACGGTCTCGATGTCGAAGCCATCCAGGAGCGAGTGCTGCCCGAGAAAGACGTCGACGGCTTCCACTCCGAAAACGTCGGCCGCCTGTGGCTGGGACGGTCGGGCTTCGTCCCCTGCACCCCCGCCGGAGTGATTGAACTGCTGCGGCGCTACGACATCGAGATGTCGGGCAAGCATGCCGTGATCCTGGGCCGGAGCAACATTGTTGGCAAGCCCATGGCCGCGCTGCTCCTGCGCGAGAACTGCACCGTGACGGTCTGCCATTCGCGCACCACCGACCTGCCGTCGATCTGCCGTCAGGCCGACATCCTGGTTGCGGCCGTCGGTCGCACTGCGATGGTCGAAGCACAGTGGATCAAACCCGGTGCAGTGGTCATCGACGTGGGAATGAACCGCATCACAGATCCCGAAGAGCTCGAGCGCCTGTTTCCCGGCAACAAACGTCGCCGTCGCACTTTCGAGAAACGCGGCGCCGTACTGACCGGCGACGTCGACCAGGTCGCAGTCGCCAAGAAGGCCTCGGCGCTCACCCCGGTTCCTGGCGGAGTCGGACCGCTGACGCGCGCCTTGCTGCTCGTCAACACGCTGGCCTCCTGGCGCCGCACCCTCGGTATCGCAGAAGCCGAAGAGAAGGCGGCGGCCTCATGACGCTACCGGTCGCCGACATCGCCGGCACAGGGAAACGCACACTGCTCGTCGGGCTCACCGGTGGCATCGCGAGCGGCAAGTCGACCGTCGCCCGGTTGATGCGTGAACTGGGCTGCATCGTGACCGATGCCGATCGCCTGGTCGCCGAGCTCTACCAGCCCGGCCGTGAAGGTGCACAAGCGGTACGCGACCTCTTCGGCGCCGAGTTTCTCGCCCCCGACGGTTCGGTCGACAAGCCAGCCCTCGCGCGGGTGGTGTTCTCAGATACCGAGCAACGTTCGCGGCTCGAGGCAGCAATCCACCCGCTGGTCGGCAAGGCCTTCGCTGGCCTGGTTGCCGACAGCGAAGGTGTCGTGGTGTTCGAAGCCACCTTGCTTGCCGAGACCGGCGGCTTCCGCAACTACGACATCGTGGTTACCGTCGAGGCCGATCCCGCCGAACGGATTCGGCGCGCCGTAGCCCGCGGCCTCGACCGCGCCGAGGCCGAAGCGCGGATGAAGGCGCAGGCACTGCCGGCGCAGCGCATGTCGGTGGCCGACTACGTCATTCATAACGACGGTAGCGAAGAAGATCTGGCCGAGAAGGTCGAACGGCTGGTCGAGGACTTGCGCGGCCGCGTCGCCTCCGACGGCGTCGTGCGCGGCTAGCCCCTACCCTCCCAACTCGATCGCGCGTTCTCGCCGCAGCGCCTCACAGAGCGCGCGCCACGCACGACCTCGGTGTGCCACCCGGTCTTTGGCTTCTCCGGCAAGCTGCGCCGAAGTCTCGTTCTCTCCCTCGGCAACGAAGAACGGGTCCCAACCGAACCCGCCTCCACCACGCCCCGGCAACACCAGACGTCCCGGACTCACCCCCACACCCAGAACATCGCCCTCGCCGTCGCGGTAGAGCAGCATGCATCGCGCCACCACCCGCGGGTCGCCGAGCTCGATGGCCGTGCGCGCCACACCCTCGGGACCCATGCGCTTGAGCATCCACTTCACCAGCGGGCCGGGGAAGCCACCCATGGCGTCTAGCTCGAGACCAGTCTCCTCGACCACCAGCGGTCCACCGACCCGATTCCAGGCCTCGCCGGCCTTCGCCTGGAGTACCTCGTGAAGGTCGTCCGATTGAATCTCCGGTAGGTCGAGGTCGACGGCTTCGATGCGGCAGCCCAGGATCCGTTCGGCCTCGCGGCGCTTGTCACGGTTGCCGGTCACCAGAACGAACGGCGGCTTTAGGCCCCCCCTAGCTGGGCTCATCGCGCAACTCCTCCGGCGAAGGGAGCACCCGAAACGCCTCGATGCGCTGCTCGAGGCCGCGCAGAGAGAGCTCGCCCAGGGCCTGGACCTCGTAGTGTTGGGCAATCGCCTTACGAGTCGGGCTCCCGACGACGATCCAACCCGGCTGGGCCACGGTCGACTCGAGTCGAGCGGCGACGTTTACGGTGTTGCCGAGCACCGTGTAGTCGACGCGCTGCTCCGACCCCACGTCGCCGACCACCACCGGCCCACTGTAGATGCCGACCCGACACTCGACCTCTGGAAGGTGCGCCTCGCGACGCTCATCGTTCCAGCGGTGCATCGCGCGCTGAATCGCGACCGCAGCTCGCACACCTCGGAGGGCGTGATCGTCCTGGGCGACCGGGGCGCCGAAAAAGGCCATGACGCAGTCACCGATGAACTTATCGAGCGTCCCTCCATGCTCGAAGACGCAAGCAACGGCGAGGTTGCAGTATTCGGCGAGGATCGAGGCAACCTGCTCGGGCGTCGCACGCTCGGAGTAGGCGGTAAACCCGACCAGGTCTGCAAACAGCACCGTCACGTCGGCGGAACGGATGGTTGAGGTCTCGCCTTCCTCGCGGTCACGCAGGACCTCTTCGACGACTCGCGGAGAGTGGTAGCGCTCGAGTCGGTTTCGACGCACCCGCTCTCGCAGGCGCCCCACCGCTACCGCCGCGTAGTTCGCCAGCGCGATCAGATAGTCGAGATCTTCGGCCTCGAACTCGCCGCTGAGACGTCGCGAGTCAACCTGGATGAAGCCACTGATTCCGCCGTCGGTCCAAAGCGGCGCGCACATTGCCGCTTCGATCCCATGAATGCGGATCGACTCACCCCCGCCAACGAGACGTTCGTCGCCCTCGGCATTGAAGGTCAAAAGCGCCACCTGCTCGCGCATGACGGCTTCGAGAATCGCGCGCGACACGGGAACCTGCTCCATCGGCGGGCGGTGGGTGATCTCACTGCCGACCCGCACGAGGGCGGGGCGCGCCTCACCCGGCGCGCCGAGCAGAATCATCCCGCGCTCGACACCGAGGGTGTCGAATGCCTCGTCGAGTACCGCCTCGAGCACCCCGTCGATCGACTGCTGATCGATGAACCGCCGACCCAGTCGACTGAGCGAACGCAGGTAGTTGCGCTCGCGCCGGATCTCGGCCGAGGCGTCGTCGATCGGAACCTCTGCCACCAGGCTGTCTTCGATCTCTGACCACGACCCCAGCGACTCGATCGGGCGAATCAACCGGGCGTCGCGCAACGCCGGGAAGCGCTCCTCCGGCGTCGGCACGACGGTCAGCTGGAAGACGCCGAGCTTGATTCGGTCGCCACGCTCGAGAAGATGGGCGCGTACCCTCTCACCGTTGACTTCGACACCGTTGGTGCTGCCGATATCGTGAATGACGAATCCGCTGCTCTCGTTGCGAATCTCGGCGTGGCGGCGCGACACAGAGAAGTCGGGCAGCACGACGTCGTTGTCGCTGCCGCGACCGATCCGCAGGATCTGGGTGAGGTCGACCGTTCTCAGAAGGTCATCGACGGTGTAGCGCAGGCGCACTAGTACCCCGTACCAACGGAACGGATAGTGGCTGAGTGGATGATCGTGCTCGGTATCAAGGCGTCACGACGCAGGCATATCGGTGATCTGTCGAGGAGTCACAACGCAGAGATCGAGTGCGAGGAACGCTCAGACTCTCCCGCCGAGGCCACTCGGCGCAGCTCGCTGTGCGGTTCAATGGTACGGGGCACAAGGCGATCCTAACCCCGATGAGGTCGCCGGCTGGTTTGGCGGCTGCCGGTGAATATTCATCGTAGTTGTCGAGACATGGCACCATACGCCCCTCATGCCAAAGCATCTGATTTCCCTGACCGAGACCAGCCGGGACACCCAGGCGGAACTGCTGGAGCTCGCCCTGGCGATGAAGGCCAACCCGAGCGACTGGCGCAACGCGCTCAGAGGTCGCGCGCTGGCGATGATCTTCGAGAAGAGCTCGACGCGGACCAGGGTGAGCTTCGAGATCGGCATCAACCAGCTCGGCGGACATGCAGTCTTCCTATCGAGCGACGACTCGCAGATCGGGCGCGGCGAAAGCGCTGCCGACACGGCGCGCGTCTTGTCGCGCTACGTCGACATCATCATGGCGCGGGTCAACCGCCACGAAACCCTGCTCGAGTTGGCCGAACACTCGACCATCCCGGTGATCAACGCGCTGACCGACACCCGCCACCCCTGCCAGGGTCTGGCCGATGCCATGACGTTTCGCGAGGTCTTCGGGGGCGACACCAAGGGCCGCAAGGTCGCCTGGGTCGGAGACGGCAACAACGTCGCAGCGTCTTTTGTCCTGGCGATGGCTGCCCTCGGCCTCGACATCGCCATCGCCACGCCACCGGGGTACGAGGTCGACGACGAAGTCATCGCCAGCGCCGAGGCGCTCGGTGGAACTCTGGAAGTGAGCCATGCTCCCGAGGAAGCAGTCGTCGGCGCGTCGGCAGTGTCGACCGACGTGTGGATCTCGATGGGCCAGGAAGGCGAACGAGAAGCCCGCCAAAAAGACTTTGCCGACTTCACCGTCAACGACGCGCTGATGGCGCGGGCGCTTCCCGAGGCGACCTTCATGCACTGCCTGCCGGCCCATCGCGGCGAAGAGGTGAGCGCTGCGGTACTGGACGGCCCGCGAAGCGTCGCACTCGACCAGGCTGAGAATCGCCTCCACGTGCAGAAGGCGGTGATGGTCAAGCTCTCGGGCGACAGTTGAACCCCAGCCGTCTACTCGAAGGCGGTGCCGGTCCAGAAGCTCAGATCGGCGGACTCGAAGTTGTCCGACGATAGGCGCTCGACGTCTCCGAGGTGGACCGCCAGCGCCACCTCATCGTAGAACGCACGGTCATCGGCGAGCCGCGTGTAGAAGTACAGAAGCGCCAGTCGCTGCCCGGCGAGAAACTTCGTCGGCAGGTCGATTTCCACCAGCACGTCCTCGCTGGCGGCGATCCCGACGATGAAGGCGGCGTAGTCGTCACCCTCGAGGTCATACAGTTTTCCGTCGACCGACAGTCTGACCTCGTCGAGTCGCGCCGCGGTTGGCATGAGCTTGGCGGCCGTCTCGAGGACGAGTGGCGTGGTCGCCCCGCGCGTCGCCGGAGCCACACTTCGACCGGCGCGCCGCCGCAGTCGGCAGGGCACGCACGGTGTACTGCCCGGGTTGGGCAGATTCGTCTCGCGCATGAGCTCCTGGCGACTGAGTGGGCGAATCGCAGACGACGGAAGACTTGAGATCGTGAGCTGATGGGTCGCGTCGGGGTATTGCTGGCCAGCAAAGGCCTCGGGATCAACTCCAAAGGTCGCGTCGAGCATCTTGTCGACGCCTTCGACCCGACTGTCCTCGAAGGGCTTGCCATCCGCCGCCAGGTAGTAGCCGCCGTCGTTGCCCCAGCGCAACGACAGAAGGCCGTCGGCCGCTACCAGCTCCTGGAGAGCGCCCGGGCTCTGGTCTTCCCAGGCCGCCAGCCAGCCCGACAGGAAGGCGCTGGCAAACGACGAGCCCGGCGCATAGACCAGCGGCGTCGGCGGAATCGACTCCCGGTTCCACGTCACCAGACCGGTTCCGGGGATCAACGCGTCGTAGCCGTCTGGAGTCCCGGGGGCCGGTCGGATCGTGTTGCCTTCGGGTGCGAACTCGGCGCTGTCGAGCATGCCGACGGCGATGGTCGAAGGCTCCGAGGCGGGAAAGAGGAGCTGCTCGTGGTTCCCAGCAGCCGCCACCAGGACCACCCCTACCTCCTCACGCATATGGGTCAGGAGCCGCGAGATTTCACACGGCACGGAGGACGGGTCGTCGCAAGGCGGGCCGTCGAGTAGGCGACCGAAGCTCATGTTGACGACTTTGGGAATCCACTCCGGGTACTCGATCGTGTGGCATAGCGCCTCGAGCACGTGCAGGTCGCTGACGTGGCCCAGCTGTTGGATCTCCTGGATCGAAGACGACTCGAGCATCCGCAGGCGCACGCCGGCCGTCGACGCTTCATGGGTCACCCGCGACACCCAGACACCGTGGCTGCTCCAGAAATCGATCACGCTCGGCTGGCCGTACTCAGGCCAGCGCGCGCCTTCCGAGGGCTGCGGCCCGCGGACCTGTTCCTCGGTTTCAACGTCGGCAGCCAGAAGCAGCGGCTCTGCTACTCCGGAGGCTTCGGGGGTACAGCCCGCCCCACGGGTCGCCTGACCAAAGAGGTATTCGCCAAACGTCCCGCAGTTGAGAACCTGCTGGGCGCGACCCGTACAGCCAGGCTCGACCCGGCTCCAGGCAACCGTGTCCTCGGCCTGGAGAGAAACCGGCGAGAGCGACAGAGACCAAGCCATGACGATGACCGCCAGGGCCCGGCGCGCAGGTGAGAAGAGCTTCATGGGGCTTTCTAGAGGATAAGAGAACAAGGCTACCCCACTGAAAGCGGGCAACAAGCCATCTTAACATAGTAATAGCCAATAGGCTATATATCACCTCACGGGGCCGCCCTCCGGGCGGATCGGCCCTCCGACGGAACGCGACTGCCCGTCGATGGCGTGTGCCTTGAATGTTGGCCCTCCTGTAGGATTTGCGGCCTGCCCAGCAAGACTTTCTCGTCTCGAGAGACCGACCCGGAACCTCCCATGCAGCCCCAGAATCCTCTTCACGAGCGCTACGCCAGTCGCGACATGTCGCGGCTTTTTACGCCCCAACATCGCTACGGCACCTGGCGGCGCATCTGGATTGCACTGGCACGCGCCGAACGCGAGCTGGGCCTGCCGATTTCAGCCGAACAGATCGCGGACCTCGAACGCGTTCGGGGGGATCTCGACCTCGCAAAGGTCGCCGAGCTCGAGCGCCAGACCCGCCACGACGTCGTCGCCCATCTGCGGCACTACGCCGAGCAAGCCGGCGACGCTGGGGGCATTCTCCACCTGGGGGCGACGTCAGCGTTTCTGACCGACAACACCGACGCGCTGATCATCGGTGAGGCGCTCGATCTTCTCGCCCAGCGCCTGGCCGCCGTCATGGACGAGCTCGCCGGTTTCGCCCAGAAACACCGCGACACGCCCTGCCTGGCCTACACCCACTTCCAGCCGGCCCAGCTCACCACCGTCGGCAAACGCGCCTGCCTGTGGCTGCAGGACTTCGCCACCGACTACGAAGACCTGACCCAGAGGCGGGCCCGGCTGCGCTGTCGCGGCGTCAAGGGCACCACCGGTACCCAGGCGAGTTACTTGACGCTCCTCGAGGGCGACCACGATAAGGTGCGCGCGCTCGATCGCAAGATCGCCACTCAGCTGGGCTTCGAGGAGAGCTGGGCGATCACCGGTCAGACCTACCCTCGCAAACAGGACTCGCAGGTTCTGGCGCTCCTCTCTGGACTCGCCGAGAGCTGTCACAAACTGGGCACCGACCTTCGCCTGTTGCAGGGCGTGGGAGAACTCGGAGAACCGTTCGACGAACACCAGGTCGGCAGCTCCGCCATGGCCTACAAGCGAAACCCCGTGCGCGCGGAGCGTATGTGCGCCCTGTCGCGACGGTTGATGACCGACGCCCTCAACGGCCCGCTCAACGCCGGCACCCAGTGGCTCGAACGCTCGCTCGACGACTCGGCGAACCGGCGCCTGGTTCTCCAGGACAGCTTCCTGGCTGCCGACGCCGTCTTGAGCCTCGCTTCCGGCATCGCAGCGGGTCTCACCGTGCGCGAGAGCGCCGTGGCCGCGCGGGTCGAGCGCGAGCTTCCGTTCATGGCGACCGAGACCTTCCTCATGGAGGCTGCCCTACGCGGCGGCGATCGGCAGGAGCTGCACGAGCGCATTCGTCAGTACAGTCTCGACGCCTACGAGCGGGTCAGCCAGGGCGAAGCCAACCCGCTGGTTGAGAGCATCGCCAGAGACAGCGACTTTGGCCTCGAGCGCAGTGAGCTCGAGGCGATGCTCGACGCGACCGCCTTTACCGGGCGTTCCGCACAACAGGTGACCGAGTTCCTCGGCGAGGTCGTCGAACCCCTCCTGGCGAACGCCGAACGGGCGGCGGTCGAAGCACCGCGGATATGAGGGTCATGAAGGCGCGGGTGCGATTGGTGGCTCTGGTGGTTGCCGTTGCGGCCGTGGCTGCGGCCGCGTCCTGCGGCGCCTCGGGTGCCAGTCTCGGGCCCGGCGACCGCGAACGCGGCAAGGCGTCGTGGTACGGCGAGCCTTTTCATGGCCGGCCGACTGCCAACGGCGAGATCTACGACATGCACGCGATCTCGGCCGCTCACCGCACACTGCCGCTGGGCACCAGGCTCGCGGTTCGAAACCTCGAGAATGGGCGATCGATCGAGGTGCGCATCAACGATCGGGGTCCGTTCGTAGGCCAACGCATCCTCGACCTGTCGCGCGCTGCGGCCTCCGAACTCGGCATGTTGCAACGCGGTGTCGCCGAGGTCGAAATCACAGTCCTCGAAGTTCCCCCACGGCACACCTGGCGCGTCCAGGTCGGTGCCTTCAGGAGCCCTGCCAATGCTGAGCTCACGCACGGGCGAGCGCAAAGGATAGAGCCTGAGATGAGACTCTGGACCGAGGGGGAACTCCACCGGGTTCAGCGTCGCGGCATCACCAGTCATGGTGAAGCGCGTCGCCTCCGCAAGAAGCTACGGCGCGCCGGCTTCGACGCTGTCATTCTGCGCGAACGCCGCTAGGGTCTCGCTCCTCCGCTCAGGCGCTCGTTTCGACCAGCTCCGCTGCAAGGACCTCTTCGAGCGCACGAACAGCGGCCAGGAGGTCGGCGCCAGGATCCGCATCGAGTCGCAAGACCGCCAGAGCCTCGGGTGTGCCCTCACCGGCCCGCTGGCGCGAGAGATGAATGTCGGCGATGTTGATTCCCGCTTCGCCGATCAAGGTGCCAAGACGACCGACGACTCCCGGCACGTCGCGGTTGCGCACCACCAGCAGGCGCCCCTTGGGGCGGAACTCGAGCTGAAAACCCTGGAAGCTAACGACCCTGGGATCCCCTTCGCCAAACAGGGTCCCTGCGCAGTGGATCTCCCGGCCACTGCCATGAAGGGTCACGGACACCAGCTGTGAGAACTCACCCGAGCCGCTGTGGGTCGAGCGCACGAGTTGAATGCCGCGGTCGGTGGCCTGCTGTTCGGCATTGACGTAGTTGACGGCCTCGCCCAGATGCGGAGTGAGTGCACCCTTCAGAGCAGCAACACCCACCGGCACGTGCAGCGACTCCTCGACTCCGAGAAGACCGATCTCGACCTTGTCGATGCCTTCACCGAGGACCGCGCTGGCGAGGCCGCCGAGGCTCTCGGCGAGCAACAGGAAGGGCTCACCGCGACTACCAGACGGCCGGAAGGGCAGGTTGAGCGCTGAAACCGAGAGCGAGCCTGAGAGTGCAAGAAGGACATCGCGCGCCGTGTCGGTCGCCACGCGCTCCTGGGCCTCGCGGGTCGAAGCGCCAAGATGAGGTGTCGCCACGACCTTCGGATGGTCAGCCAGTGACCACGTCTCGGGTGGCTCCTTCGACCACACATCGATGCCCGCACCACTGAGTTTCCCTGACTCGAGCGCCCGGAGCAGTGCCGGCTCGTCGATGACGCCGCCGCGCCCGCAATTGATGACCACCGCTCCGTCCTTCATGCCGGCAATCGCCTTCTCGTTCAGCATGCCGCGCGTTTGATCGGTGAGCGGAGTGTGGAAGGTGACGACGTCGGCTTCGGCAAGCAACTCGGCGAGCTCGAGAGCTTCGACGTCGTGGGAGCGGGCGACCTCGGCGTTCAGAAACGGATCGCTGGCGATCACCCTCATACCGAACGCCGCCGCGCGCGTCGCGACGCCCTGGCCGATCTTGCCGAAGCCAATGACTCCCAGGGTCTTGCCTTCCAGTTCCTGGCCGACGAAGGTCTTCCGGTCCCAGGTCTGGTGCTTCATGGCGGCGTCGGCCGGCGGAACCTTGCGTGCCACCGCGAGCATCAGGGCGAAGGTGTGCTCCATCGCCGAGAGAAGGTTCGAGGTCGGGGCATTGATCACCAGAACGCCACGGCGAGTCGCCGCCGGAATGTCGATGTTGTCGACGCCAACGCCGGCCCGCGCTACGACCTTGAGACCGCTCGCAGATGCCAGTAGCGCATCATCGACCTGGGTGGCACTCCGCACCACCAGGGCGTCGTAGGTGCCGATGATCTCGTGGAGACGCGGCCTGGTTTCGTCATCGAGCAGGTCGACCTCGGCGCCGGCCTCGCGCAGGACGTCGATGCCCGCCTGATTGAGCGAGTCGGCGATCAGAATACGGTGGCTGGAAGACATGACGAGGGCTCCAAGAAGGCGGTGGGCGCGGGCGTTTTCGAGCTCGGCGAGGAGCGCGCATCATAGCGCCTGAAGAGCGTCTCAAGAGTCAGTAGAGCAGGTAGCTCCCAGAGTCCTCACGAAACAGTGTCTGGTCTGCCTTCCAGCTCTCGACCCAGGTGACCAGGGCTCGATCGTCACCGGCCTCGAGGGCGCGGCGTGGCTCTTCGGTGCCCAGCAGCAGATCGAGCGCCGGGCGGTCGACACGGAACTCGTAGGGCTCGGCGCGCCAACCGAAAGCCTCGGGCTCGGCTCGAAAGAGCGCCCGCAACATCTCGAGCCCGAAGCGGGTACCCCGAACCTCCGACGGTTCTTCGACCAGCACCTCGACCCCGCCACACACTTCGCCCGCGTGCTTCTGGAACTGCGGCCTGAAATACACCGGCACGAAACGCAAGCCACGCAATGAGTCCTCGAGGACTGGTCGTTCGAGCTCCGCCAGGAGCGCCCGCGGGTCGATCCACGGGGCGCCAACCAGACGAAACGGCCGCGTGGTACCGCGCCCTTCCGAGAGCGTCGTGGCCTCGAGCAGGCAGCCACCGGGATAGACCGCCGCAGTGTCGAAGTCCGGCATGTTGGGCGAGGGAGCCATCCACGTGCGACCGCTGTCGGGCCACATCGACCTTCTCGACCAACCATCGAGCTCGTAGACCGAAAGGCCTTCGAGATCGTGACCGGAGCGTGCGAGCTCGAGTCGCGCCAGCTCCGCCAGCGTGAGCCCGTGACGAACCGGGGTCTGAAACGCCCCGACAAATGACTCGAAACCGTCACACGGGATGTTGCCCTCGACGATCGCACCTCCCAACGGATTGGGCCGATCGAGAATCCACACTTCCTTGCCGAGCTCGAGAGCGACTTCGGCGGCCCAGATCGCTGTCGCCACGAAGGTGTAGTAGCGGCTGCCGACGTCCTGAAGGTCGACGATCAGGAGATCGAGCTCGTCGAACGCCTCAGGACGAGGGCGGAGGGACGCTTCGTTCTCGCCGTAGAGCGACACCACCGGGATCTCGGTGAGCGGATCGCGCGTCTCGAGCGCCGCCACCATGTCTTGTTCGACGCCGTAGAAGCCGTGCTCGGGCGCAAACAGTCGCCGCGGCGGATTGGCGGTGTCGGCCAGGGCCAGGTGCACCAGCCGGCCGTCGGCGAGGAGCGCCGCCTGATGACTCAGGACGCCGTAGTGGCGCCCGCGCAGGGGCGCCGGGTCGTCGAGCAGCCGGTCCGCACCGACACGCAGTCGCCGACGCGCGCTCACCCGGACTCGCCGTCCGCTGCACTCCCAGTCGGGCCAGCGGAGTTGCGCACCCAGTCCCCGCTGCGGCCGCCGCTCTTGGCTTCGAGCTGGAGATCGGTCACCACTGCTCCGCGCTCGACCGCCTTGACCATGTCGTAGAGCGCCAGCGCCGCCGCCGAACAGGCCACCAAGGCCTCCATCTCGGCACCAGTACGCCCCGTGACCACGATGCGGCTCGACACCCGCACCCCGCCAGGGGCCTCTTCGATCGCCACTTCGACCTGATCGAGTGGCAGGGTGTGCGCGAGCGGAATCCACTCGTCGGTTCGTTTGGCGGCCTGGATACCGGCCAGGCGAGCGACGGTCCGTGCGTCGCCCTTTGGCAAGCGGTCGAGTCGGGCCACGGTCAGAGGCGAGAGCAGTACCCGGCACGAAGCCGCTGCCACCCGCCGGGTGATCGCCTTCTCAGAGACGTCGACCATCTGCGCGCGCCCGGTCTCATCGAGATGGCTGAAGCCTGTCCCGGCTGCGTCGGGTCCCTGTTCGTCGGAACTGCTCATGATCTCCCTCTTCTCACTACGCCCCGGAGTGTATGCCCCCGGAAGGCGGTTGGTACGGTGAACGAGTGTCCAAGTTCGCGATCGTCATCCCGACTCTCGAGGAACAGCCCGCTCTCGAGGACCTCTTGCCTCATGCTCTGGCCGAGGCGGACCTGGTCGTGGTTGCTGACGGCGGCAGCACCGATGAAACCGTGACAACGGCTGCCGCCCGCGGAGCGATCGTCGTCAAGAGCCGGCCAGGACGCGGGCGGCAGCTCGATCGAGGCGCCCGCCGGGCGGTGACAGAGGGGGCCGACGCGTTGCTCTTTCTCCATGCCGACACGCGTCTTCCCGCGGGTTTTCGCGCCTCCATCGAATCCTGTCTCGCCGCCGGCGCCGTCGGTGGCGGCTGTCTGATCGAGTATCCCCACGCTCGCGGCCTCTTGCGTTTGGCAGCGCCCCTGGTGAATTGGCGAACCCGTCAGTTCAAGCGGCCTCTCGGCGACCAGGGACAGTTCGCCACGGCAGCCTCCTGGCAGGCCGTGGGTGGCTTCGGTGCGCACCCCATCCTCGAGGACCTCGACTTCATCAGGCGCCTCGCACGCTATGGCCGACTGGCCATCGCCGAGCTCTACCTGCAACCAAGCGCCCGACGATTCCGTCAGCAGGGCGTTGTGACGACGGTGCTCGGCAACTGGCTGATCTTCACCCTCTATCGCCTCGGGGTGTCACCGCGGCGCCTCGCCCGCCTCTATCGCCACGTCCGCTGAACCGTCAGTCGTCCTTGCTGCTGCCACTCACCCCGCTGCTGGCATCTTCGGCTTCGAGCAACCGCGCCCCCTTGAGCATGCCGCGCATTGCGTAGTTCCCCTCGTGGCAGGCGTACTCGTAGAGCGGCCCCTCTGAGGCGCGCAGCGGGATGGCCACCGTGAACGGAGTCTCGAACGTCTGCGGGTCGCTCAAGGTGTACTCATAGAGCAGCCGCTTGTCACCCTGGCGAGTGAAGCGCTCGATGAGGGTCATGTTGCGGGCGCTGCCGACGGCTCCGGACTCCATACCGTCTTCGAAGTCTGCCGGAAGCTGGAAGGTCGGCACCTTGTCGCTGAAGTTCGTCGTTTCAACGACCAGGGTGTCGCCCTCCCACTGCCCCCGTGAATCACCCGACCAGCGCTCGATATCAGACGCCAGGTGAGGCCGGCCGTCCATCGGGATGATCCGGGCGTCGTGGATCATTTCGGTCAACAGCACGATGTACTTCGGGGTCTGCAGGATGCGCAGGTTGTTGTTGTAGGCGCTCGGCGCGATCGGCGGCCCGGCATTGAACCCCTTGAGACAGCGTTCCGAAAGGCCAACCGACTCGGGCCCCTCAGGACGAAATCGCTGCGGATCGGCGCTGTAGGAGAAGAGGTCGCGAACCGGCGGCGTCCGGAGCCGGTTCTGCTCCGCCATGCGCTCTCTGGCAGCGGGAGTGAGCGGCGGTAACCGGCCATTGGAAGGATCGACAATCAACGAGGTGCGCAGATCCTCGGTGAGCTCAGTGCCCCAGTCCCACCAGAATGAGTTGTAGGCACCTTCGACATCGAGAGCCGAGTCGCCGACCCGATTGTCGACGTCGAGCAGGGCCAGCGCCTGATCGAGAAACACCTTGGCCTCTTCCGGGGTGAGGGTCGCCTTCTCGGCCAGTTCCGGCGGTCGCTCGAGAGGGGTGATGACCCGAAAGTCCCAAACTCCCCCGATGTCGGGCGTGCCCCAGGAAGTGCGCGGCAGCTCGTTGTCGGTTCCCTCCAGGGACGTGCCAGGAACAACGAAGACCAAGGCTAGACAGATCGTGGGAACGAGAGGAAAGCGCTTCATGGCCCGAGTTCCTTTCTGGTCGGCTTTGGTGCTGTGTCTTGGCTAGCGGTGAGGAAAGACTATCAGGGGCCCTCGACGCCAGCCGTACAACAAAAACCCCGCCTACCCATTGGCGGGTGGCGGGGCTTTGCGTGCGATTGCACCAGACGTCGGTCGACGTCCCTGATTTCGGGCCCTACATCATGGGGTTGACGGCGCCCTTGAGCTCTTTGCCCATCTTGAAACGGACACTGTTGCTTGCCTTGATCTGGATCGCCTCGCCGGTGGCAGGGTTACGCCCAGTGCGCGCCTTGCGGTGCGAGATCGAGAAACTCCCGAAGCCTGGTACCTGCACGCGCTCTTCGCGACGGAGGTGGCCCGTGATCGCTTCGATGGCGGCATCGAACGCATCCGCGGCCTGCTTCTTTGAAAGACCGGCCTGGTCCGCAATGCGATCGACAATGTCAGCTTTTCCAGCCATCACTTCTCCTTGAATTTTTTTGGGGGATTTGGAGCGGGAAACCCCTGAAAATAAAGGCGTCTGCCCGCACCCGGTGTGTGATTTCAACTTACGGGAGTTTCTATATCGTGTCAACGAGATAGCATGATATGTTTGGGGGTTTCGAAGGAATCTCGACGAGTTTTTCTAGAATTTCTGCCTCAACACTGGATCTAACCCCGCTTTCGCAGGGCGTGAACGGTGAAGCCGTCGTGATCGGCTCCCGGCAGAAGCCTCCAGAAGCCGTCCGCCAGGTCGCCGAGTTCGGCGCGGCAAGGCATCATTTCGGCCCTGGGAACCGGTTTCAGCTCAGGACGCTTCGCCCGCAGTGAAGCAACAACGTCCTCGTTCTCCTCGCGCTCGAGTGAGCAGGTGATGGCACATAGGAGACCACCTGGTCTCACCCGCTCGGTCGCCCGTTCCAGCATGGCCAGTCCAGCAGTTGCAAGACGATCAATATCTTCGGGACTCGAGCGCCACTTGAGCTCGGGGTTCTTTCGAAAGGTACCGGTTCCGGAGCACGGTAGGTCAGCGACGACACGGTCGAAGAGGCCGCTGACCGTAGGCCGCACCGCGTCGCCGAGAACGATCGGCATCGGGCGGTCCAACCGCCGAAGGTTCTGGCGTACCAACAGCAACCGCGCCATCGAAGCGTCGTGCAGCACCGGTCGAACGCTCGGTCGGAACGCGAGCAGCGAGAGGCTCTTGCCGCCCGGCGCTGCCATCAGGTCGAGCACCGTCTCACCCTCGGCCGGCGGCGGAATGAGGGCCGCCAACTGACTGGCTTCGTCCTGGACGTAGAAATCACCGCCCCGGAAAGCATTGGTCGCCAAGGCATCACCGCCCCTCACCTTGAGTCCGAAGGGCGCTAGGCGCGATGGCTCGACGTTGATGCCTTCGTCGATCAGCTTCTCGGCGAGCAGTTCACGACCGGAACGGTCGCGGAAGGCCAGCAGGTGAAGCGGCTTGGGGCGGTTGTTGGCGTTCAGGAGGCGCGTCGTCGCGGCGAGCCCGAAGCGCTCGAGCCAGCGCTTGACCAGAAAGCGAGGGTGACTGAGCTCGATCGCCAGGGTCTCGACCTCGGTCTCGGCCTCGACCGGCCAGGCGTCGAGACTGGGACTCTTGGCGAGCCGTCTCAAGACGGCGTTGACGAAGCCGCCACCGCCGCGATGGGTGACGCGCGTCGCGTGCTCGACGGCCTCGTGCACGATGGCGTGGTCAGGCACCCGATCGAGAAAAAAGAGCTGGTAGACGGCAATGCGGAGCGGCCCGAGCAGGTCGGGTTCGATGTCGTGCAAAGGGCGATCCGAAGCCTGGCTGATCAGGTGATCGAGCCGTCGTTTCCAGCGCAGGGTTCCATAGACCAGCTCGTGCAGCAGGGCGTGATCGCGGGCATCACATCGATCGAGAGCCGGCGCCAGGAAGGCGTCGACGATCGACCCGGTTTGAAGCGTGCGCTGAACCACGAAAGACGCCGCCTCGCGCACGTTGCCGTGTGCCGAACGGGCCCCACCGTCGCGACGCGACCCACTGTGGAGTTGACGAATCGCCCGACCCGGTTTGCGCCGCTTGCTCACGGTTCGCCTTCGGCGGGGGCCTCGGGGGTGCCCTCGGCAGGATGCTTCGCTGGCGCGGCGCCGAGCGTTTCACCGACTCGCGGCTGCTCACCGTTGATCCAGTCGCGGGCCGCAAGCGCCCGTCGACCCGGTCGCTGAACCTCGAGCAACTCGAGGGCAGCGCCGTCGCCACAAGCGACGGTTACCGCGTCGCGATCGACCGCCACGATCTGGCCAGGCTCTGTCTCTCCGGTGGTCTCACCGCCCTCTCGCTCACCGTCAATCACCCGCAGCGCCAAGAGACGTAGTGGCTTCCCGCGCAGCTCGGTCTCGAGCCCGGGCCAGGGGGTGTAGGCGCGCAGTAGGCGTTCAATCACTTCGGCCGGTTGCTGCCAGTCGACGATGCCAGCAGACTTCTCGAGCCGCGGAGCGTAGGTCGCACGGGTGTCGTCCTGTGGCTGCGGCGCGAGAGTCCCTTCTTCGAGGCACTGGAGGGTGTCGAGGAGAACCCGCGCCCCGAGTTCGGCCAGTTTCACCTCGAGGGTCTCGGTCGTATCATCGGGGGCGATCGCCAGCGAACGGCACAAGAGCGACGGGCCGGTGTCGAGGCCCTCTTCCATCACCATCGTGCACACGCCGGTCTCGGAATCGCCGGCGGCGATCGCCGCCGCCACCGGTGCGGCTCCACGGTGACGCGGCAGCAGGCTGGCGTGCACGTTGATACAGCCGTGCGTCGGAATCTCGAGCAATGCCTTGGGAAAGATCTGACCGAAGGCGATCACCACCGCCAGGTCGATCTCGAGCTCGCGAAACATCGCCAGGAAGGTCTTACTGCGTACCTTCGCTGGCTGCTCGAGAGCCAGGCCGTGCTGGTTGGCAAACCTCGCGACCGGCGGCAGGGCGAGCTTGCGACCTCGCCCCTGGCGACGCGACGGCTGGCTGACCACCAAGACCGGTTCGTAGCCAGCCTCGCAGAGTGCTGCCAGCGACGGCACCGAGAACTCGGGCGTGCCAAAGAACGCGATTCGCATCTCGCTCGCCGCCACCGTGCTACTCGTGCTGGTCGATTTCTGCGAAGTAGTCGGGCGCCACGAGAATCTCTCGCGACTTGCTGCCCTGTGAAGGTCCGAGCAGGCCGTCGAGCTCCATCATGTCGATCAGCCGCGCAGCGCGCGAGAAGCCGATCCGCATGCGTCGCTGCAGGAAACTGGCAGACGCCTTGCCCTCAGCGACCACCAGGCGCGCCGCGTCGTCATAGAGCTCGTCGTCTGGCTCGCCACCGGCCTTACCTTCACTGCGCTCTTCGACCGGAGCTTCGAGCACCGACGGGTCGAGTTCGGGCTTGCCCTGCTTGCGCAGCCAACGAATGACACCGGCTGTCTCCTGCTCGCTGACATACGCACCGTGTAGACGCATGACGCGGGAGCTTCCCGGCGGCATGAACAAGGCGTCACCCTTGCCGAGCAGCTTTTCGGCACCAATCTCGTCGAGAATCGTGCGCGAGTCGTGTCGCGAAGCGGTGGCAAATGCCAGCCGACAAGGAAAGTTCGCCTTGATCATGCCGGTCAGGACGTCGACCGACGGTCGCTGCGTGGCGACAATCAAGTGGATTCCAACGGCTCGCGCCATCTGCGCCAGACGCGCGATCGAGTGCTCGACGTCGGCGCTCGACACCATCATCAGGTCGGCGAGCTCATCGATCACGATGACGTAGTACGGCAGTGGCTGTAGATCCGACGACGCGACCTCGACCTCGTCGTCTTCCTCTTCCTTCAACCGCAGACGCTTCTGGACCTCAGGATCCTGGATCGCGTGGTTGTAGAAGTCGATCGACCGCACGTGCACCTCGGCAAGCAGGCGGTAGCGGCGTTCCATTTCAGCCACTGCCCAACGCAGTGCGTTGGAAGCCTTCTTGGGGTCGACGACCACTTCGGCTTTGAGGTGGGGGATGTTCTTGTAGACGCCCAGTTCGATGCGCTTGGGGTCGATGAAGATGAACTGGACCTGATCGCGCGTCGCCTTGTAGAGAATCGACGAGATCATCGCCTGCAGACCCACACTCTTACCGGCACCTGTCGCACCGGCGACGAGAAGATGCGGCATGGTTGCCAGGTCGACGTAGTAGGGATCACCATGCAACGTCTGACCGAGCGCCAGGGTCAGTGGCGACCGCGACTTCTTGAAGGTCTCATCGGCCAGCATCGGTCCCAGGCGAATGATCGACCGCGACGGATTCGGCACCTCGATGCCGAGTGTCGAGCGCCCGGGAATGCGATCGATGCGAATCGCCTCGGCCTTCAGCGACAGTGCCAGATCGTCTTGCAGACTGACGACCTTCGAGACCTTGACCCCCGCCGCCGGTTGAAACTCGAACACAGTGATGACCGGACCAGGGGTAATGCCCTCGATCGAGCCATCGACACCAAACTCCGCACAACGCTCGCGAATCACCTCGCCGAGGCGCACCAACTCATCTTCGTCAAAGCTCGGCCGGGTCTTCTCGAGGTCGAGGAGGTTGATCGGCGGAAGCGCACTGCCGCGCTTACCCTTGGGAAAGGCGATCTTGGCCTGCCCCTTCTTCGCCGGCGGTTTCTCGGCTGCTGGCGGAGCCGTCTTGCGACGACGCTTGGGGCGAACCACGGCGACGCTCTCGAGCCGGTGACCAGCTTCGGCCTCCGTGACTTGCTCCGGCTTTCCGTGCCGCCTGCGCACCCGAATCGGGGGTGCCGATTCGGTCTGTTGAGCCGCAACGCGCGCCGACACCAGATCCTTTTTGCCGGCCTTCTTCTCGCGGGCCCGCTCGAGGTGCTTGGCTACCACCCGCCGACGCGAACGGTCCTTCTCGCGGCGCTCACGACGTCGATGCAAACCAAGGAGCGCAGTTTCACTGACACCGCGCGCGCGACCGACTCCACCAGCGAGAACCTCATCAAGACTCGACTGCAGAGCCAACGCCAGGCCAATCACCAGCGCACTCACCAGAACGAGCAGAGTGCCTACGAAAGCCAGGCGCGTCTCGAGAGAGCGCACGACCAGAAAGCCGAATAATCCCCCGGCATGCAGCGAAACACCCCGCCAGGTTACCTCGCGCACCAGCAGTTGAAACAACGGCGGCAGCGAAAGGACCAGAAGACCCGCGCCGAAGCCGCGCCCGGTGACCTTCTCACCGGTACCCTGGCGCAACCGCCGCCAGCCAGCAGCAAAAAGCGCAATCGGTAGCGCAAAGGCCGGCAGACCCATGAGCCGGTAGCAGAGCTCGGCGATCTCGGCGCCCGCTCGACCGATCCAATTGGCGGTCTCCGGCTCGCCGGCCCCACGATAGAAGAGGCTGGGATCTTCGGGTCGATAGCTCACCAGGGCAAGCAACAGGATCAGAGACACAAAAAACAGCAGCAACCCCAGGACCTCGCGGGTCTTGCGGGATGGCAGGCGGTCCGGCTGGCGACGCGCAGGCGGCCGTCGGGTCTCTGAGCGGGCAACACTCACAAAACGCAGTCTAACGGGCTAGCGAAGGGAATGTTGACCGCTTGTTCTGCCACAAACCCTCGATCTCGACCAACGAAAGGGTCTCGGCACGACGGCGAGAGTCGAGAGGAGCTCCAGTCGGCGGCACCGGCAACGCCAAGAGGGCGCTGGCTGCCGGCTTTCCAAAGCGCGCCACCAGATTGTTACGAATGGTCTTGCGCCGGTGGGCGAAGAGCGCGAAGACGAAGCGTTCGAACGACGGCCAATCGTCGAGCGCGATGCTGTCGGGACGCCGTTCGAGGCCAACGAAAGCGCTGTCGACTTTCGGCGGTGGATTGAACGCCCCCGGCGGCACGCGGGCCAGGCGGCGCACCTTCGCACGCGCCTGGATCAAGACCGACAGGGCCCCCCGGGCAGGTTCTCCAGGCGCAGCCGTCAGGCGCTCGGCGACCTCCAGCTGGATGAGGAACGCCGCTCGTGGGGACCTGAGGGCCGAGGCGGCCCAGGCCCGCATGAGCGGCGTCGCCACGTTGTAGGGAAGGTTCCCGGCCACCAGGGTGGCCGCCGGAAGCCTCTGCCAGCGGAACTCAGTCGCATCGGCGACGGCGACTCTGAGGCACGCTCCGCGGTGTTGCTCCTGCAGCCGAAAGGCCCAGGCCGGGTCGAGTTCGAGCGCCCAGACACAGGCCTTGGCAGCCATCAGGGCACCCGTCAATACGCCGCCGCCGGGCCCGATCTCGAGGACCTGGCGGCCGCCGAGCGGGCTGAGAAAGTCGATCAGGGGCCGACAACTGGCGGCCCGGGTGAGGTGGTGTTGCCCAAGATCACGGCGTAAATGGGGCGATTCGGGAGCATTCACGGTCACAACCGTATCCTGCCGGGCCTCAGGCCGAGGCTCGACGAACCGCCTGAAATCCCGGAAAACCGGAGCAACTAGCCGAGAAACATCATCTTTCTGGTATCCTCAGGAGCTACGCCCTCGCGGCGAGATTTCTTGGAAGAACGATGAATCACCAGATTCAATGCCTGAGCCCCGGTCGCCTCGAGCAATTCCTCGAGCGTCGGCGCCGTGATTTTGACGACACTCTGGCGGCCGAGAGCTCGCTGGCCGAGAACCTCGTCGAGATCTTGCGACGCGCCAACGAATTCGTGCCTTCTGACGCGGGTTCGATCCTTCTCGACGACCCGACGGTCAAGGTCGCCGACCGGTCGGAGAACAAGCTCACCTTCCTGGCGGCGTTTGGCGACAAGGTGGAAGATCTGGCCGGCCGCGAGATCGGCGCGAGCAAAGGCATCGCTGGCCGCGTCTACCTCACCGGCGAGCCCTACCGTGCCGACGAGGCGTCGACGGACCGGTTCTTCCACGACAAGATCGACGAGGCCATCGAGTTCAAGACCCGGGCTCTGGTCGCCGTCCCGATTCGTCTTGGTGACGAAGTGTGTGGAGTTCTCGAGCTCATTCGCGAACGGCCCTACACCGAAACCGAAGCCAACCTGCTGCACATCTTTGCTGGCTACCTATCGGTTTCGATTCAAAACGTTCTCGACACCCGACACGCCCTCAAGATCGCCAAGCGCGACGGCCTGACCGGGCTGTTCAACGACCGCTACCTACACATCGCGATCGCCGACCTGCTCGATGAGTGCGATGCCCAGAACAGCGACTTGAACGTCATGTTCCTCGACCTCGACTACTTCAAGTCGGTCAACGACCGCCACGGTCACCTGGCCGGCAGTCAGGTGCTGAACGAGGTCGGCGAGCTGCTCGAAGAAGCCAGTCAGGGGCGAGGCGCCGTGCCCTGCCGCTACGGTGGCGATGAGTTCGTCGTTCTCCTTCCGCATGCCGAACTGGCCAGCACCGAGGTCCTGGGCGAAGAAGTTCGCACCATGATCGGTCAAATGGTGTTCTGCGACAAACCCGGCAAGATCCAGCGCGATCCGCTGCACCTCACCGGGCTCTCGGCCTCGATCGGAATCGCCTCCTGGCGCCAGCATCTGAAGGGCAAGACCGCCGAGCAGGCGCGTACTGCCCTGCTTCACATCGCCGACGCAGCGATGTACATCGCCAAGGAAAGTGGGCGCAACAAGGTGGTGGTCGCCGACTCGTCGAGCATTCTCACGACCGGAAGCGCCCTGGCGACCGGACCGATTCGAATCGTCTCGAGCCCGCCGCGCGGCAGCTGAGCTGCGGCCGGTGTCCGCGCCGGCCTCCCTGGCGCCGCACCCAGCGCCACTGATCGCGGAATTCGCGACCTGGCCCCCCCCGGCGCTCAGATCCCGAGTACCATCGAAGGATCGCGCGCGACAAGAGAGACTCCACCCAAAAAGACCCTTTCTCGACGAGATCGATGCCATGACAGCTGACGCCAAAACGAAACGCACCGGCCGCCTCAAATCGACTCCGGAGACAGTTCATGAACTGCTCCGGCGCCACATGCTCGTCGACGGATACTCCCTGGTTCTCGACCTGGAGGGCAGCCATGGGGTCTACCTTCGCGACGCCCGCAGCGGCAAAGAACTCCTCGACATGTTCGGCAGCTTCTCGACCGTGCCGCTGGGCTACAACCACCCGGGAATGGAAGACGAGGGGTTCAAGGACAAGATCATGCGAGCGGCGATCAACAAGCCCGCCAACTCCGATCTCTACACCCAGGAAATGGCCGACTTCGTCGCTACGTTCGCGGCGACGATTCCCGAGAGTCTCAACAGCCACTTGTTCTTCATCTCTGGGGGCGCCCTGGCGATCGAGAACGCGCTCAAGGCGGCCTTCGACTGGAAAACGCGCAAGAACCACGAGGCCGGGCGAGCAGAAGCCGGCGACCTCATTGTGCACTTCGAAGAGGCGTTTCACGGTCGCAGCGGTTACACGCTCTCGCTGACCAACACCGATCCAACCAAGACGCTCTACTTCCCCAAGTTCGACGAATGGCCGCGCATCACCAACCCGCACCTGCGCTTCCCGATCACCGAAGGAATCGTACGCGACGTCGAGACCAAGGAAGCCCAGGCCGTCGCACAGATCGAGCGCGCAGTAAGACGGTTTGGCCATCGCGTCGCGGGCTTGATCATCGAACCGATTCAGGGTGAGGGCGGCGACAACCACTTCCGCCCCGAGTTCCTCGTCCAGCTGCGTACCCTGGCCGACGAGCACGAGTTCCTGTTGATCTTCGACGAGGTCCAGACCGGCTTCGGCACCACCGGCAAGTGGTGGTGTTTCGAGCACATGGGTGTCGAGCCCGACATTTTCGCGTTCGGCAAGAAGACCCAGGTCTGCGGAATCGCCGCCTCGACCCGCCTCGACGAAATCGATTCGGTGTTCAAGGTCTCGAGCCGCATCAACTCGACCTGGGGTGGCAACCTGGTCGACATGATCCGATGTCAGCGCATTACCGAGATCGTCAAGGAGGAAGGGCTCCTCGAGCGCGCCCTCGGCACAGGAGCTTTTGTCCTCGAAACGTTGCGTGACCTCGAGCGGTCGTTCGAGGGTCGCCTGACGAACAGTCGCGGCCTCGGACTTTTCCTCGCCGTCGACCTCCCCGACACCGAAACCCGCAACGCCACCCTCGCAGCTTCCCTCGACGAAGGGCTGCTCGGCCTGGCCTCCGGGCCGGCATCGATTCGCTTTCGCCCACCGCTCGTCTTGACTGAAGACGAAGCAGCTGAGGGTTTGAGGCGCTTCGAGCAGGCGCTCCGGCGAGTCCTGGACTAGGAACGCCGTTGGCCTCGGGCCCCGTCACCCTCCCGTCCACGGAGATCCGGGACAGGCGACTGGAAAGGTACCGGCTGCCACATCAGGCAACCGCGCGGCCGACGGCAGCTCATCGACCAGCACGAGAAGGCGGCGGTCGATCGCTACGACCGCGATCTCGGCCCGCCAGCGAGAACGCCTGAAGGCGTGGAGGGAGAATGCAGTCGAGTCGGCCGCATCCAGGGTCTGGGCGAGTCCCGAGTCGAGCTCCGGGCCGGGGGCCACTCCCAACGACGCGGCCGCGTCAATGGTTCGTAGAAGCTCGAGCACCCAGCCGGTGGGTAGGCCATCGACTTGCTCGAGCAGGGCTCTGACTTCTCGGCGCTCGCTCTCGCCGGCCAGGGCCTCGTGGGCAGCGGGCGATGCCAAGAGACGCGGCTCGGCTGCCAGCGCACGTGCCAGGAGACCGATTCTCCGGGTGTGAGCCTTTTGGTCGCCATCGTCGTTGGCTGGCTGGCGCGCGGCCAGGAACGGAGCCAGGGCGCCGAGTGGATCGAGCGCGCAGGCACGCTCGAGAGCCTGGGTCGCGCGGGCGTCGCGCGAGTCGGCGGCGATCGCTCCGGCCTGCAACCAGAGCGGTGCCAAGCCAACACCCCGCTCGGCTGCCAGGAAGGCTTCCTCGAGCGCCGTCGCGCGATCGGCTCCGTGGTTCGCCTCGTGCAACAAGCGGGCGTAGTGGAAGCGGTAGAGCGGGTGGTTGGGATCGTGTGTCGAGGCCTTGGCGAGTGCTGCGAGCGCTTCCTCGGGCGATTGTGCCGAGCGCGCAAGGTCCCAATGCCGCGTCGCGAGAAGGAACGGTGGAAGCACCACCACCGCGCCGACGATGAGAGCCAGAGCGAGCACCGAACCTACCCGAGACCGAAGCGACGCGCTGCGCCGCCCGCGTGCGTGGATCGACTGGCGAGCACCAAGCAGGAAGCAAAGCGTGACGGGAACTGCCGGCACCGCCAAAGGAGCGCCCGCGAGAGCGACGACGGCCCACCCCACCAGGCCCGCGTCGAGCACTCTCGTCTGCCAGTGCTCCTGGGAGTCCATTGCCGCCAACTCGCGATACCGCGTCCTGATCCAGAGGGCGACGAGCCCGAAGGAGACCAGAATGCCGGGCAGGCCGAGTTCGAAAAGAAGCAGGAGCGGCAGGGAGTGCGGGTCACTCACCACTTCGCCGGGAGGATTCACTCCCGGCACCGGCCGCCAGGTGTCGGCGAGCAACCACATCGAAGCACCCGGGCCATGGCCGCGGAGCGGTTGAGCGACGAAACCGTCGAATGCTGCCTCGGCGTACACGCCGCGGGCACTGGCGGAGGCGTCGTCCCCACTGACGACTTGAACCAACCTTGCACCGAAGAGAGCTGCGACGAGGAGCCCGACGACCGCAACGGCCGCGAGCGGCGAACGCGATGCACCCGATCGACGCTCCTGGCGACCGCTCCGAGCGAGGAAGGCCGCCGCACAGAGGAGGCCGAGTGCGCCGCTCAGAGAACCCGTCAAGACCAATGCCACCAGGCCACTGATTGCCGAGACGATCCCGAGCAGGCGCCAACTGCCTCCGGCCTGCCAGGCGAGAAGCGGCAATGGAAGGAGCGCCACGAGAACGAGCGCCAGGAGGTTGTGGTGTCCGAGTGGCATCGACGCTCGCGCCTCGCCGAACACAACCATCGACACCAGCGCCCAGGCCCCGAAGAGGCCCGGGAGGAGTGCTGTGATCAACAGTCCCAGGTGACGTGGACCCGGCTCGCACCAGGCTCGCTCGATGGCGGAAGGTAGAAGCATGAAGAAGGGCAAGAGAATCACCGCGCTCGCGCCAGCACGCGAAACGTCGGAGGTCCACCAGCTCACGGTCACCGTCGTGACCAGGAGGACGGGCAAAACGAGGCCAAAACGATCCAGCCGGAAGGGGTCGAGGACCGAGCCAGATGCCAGGGCGGCGACGGCCAGACCGGCGAGGACCAGTGAACCCGCTGCCAGCGCATGGTCGACCCATGAGACTGCGGGCAGTGTTCCAAACCAGCCCAGGTAGGAAAGGAGCAAGACGGCCGGTAAGAGCGCCGCGGTCGAGCGGCCGTTCCGCGAGGAATCAGATAGGGAGAACGACACGGTGACGCCTCGCAAGGAGAGAGGGGGGAAGCGCAAGGACCTGGCGCCTTCGATATGCTGCCGATTGATCCTACGTGACCACCGCGTCATGACACCCTCCACCGGGCCGCCCTACCGGTCGCCGTTGCGCGCGATTCGACACGACGGAACACCGGGCCGAGAGGAACCCAAACGCCAACGCCATAGCACCCACTCTGCCTGCGCTGCCGGGGGAGGCGGGCGCTCGACCTTCGCGCGCGTTCGCGCACACCAAATCACCCTTTGACCAACGCTTGTTTGACGCGCAGGAGCTGACATGAGCCGCCAGGACACTGTAAGAAAAACCCTCGACGCCCTGGGGATCGAATCCTCGAACTCGGGCGCCTTCGCCGACAGCTGGCTCGACACGAAGGGCGAAGAAGTCGCCTCGATCGATCCGACGACTGGCGAGACCCTGGCAACGGTCCGGCTGGCTTCGGTCGACGACTACGAGAAGGTCGCTCTGACCTCGGTCGACGCGTTCAAGGCCTGGCGAAAACTACCCGCCCCGCAACGTGGCGAAGTCGTCCGCGCGCTCGGAAACGCACTACGCGATCACAAAGACGATCTCGGGCGGCTAGTGTCACTCGAAGTCGGCAAGGTCACCAGCGAAGGGCTCGGCGAAGTCCAGGAGATGATCGACATGTGCGACCTTGCCGTCGGCATGTCGCGCCAACTGTTCGGCAAGACCATGCACTCCGAACGCCCCGAGCACCGCATGTACGAACAGTGGCACCCTCTCGGTCCGGTCGGAATCATCACCGCCTTCAACTTCCCCGTCGCGGTGTGGTGTTGGAACGCCGCGGTCGCGGCGGTGTGTGGCGACAGCATGATCTGGAAGCCGTCGCTCAAGGCGCCACTGACTTCGATCGCGGTATCGAAGATCGCCGCTCGCGTACTCGCCGATCATGACGCCCCCGCGATCATGGGACTCATCATCGGCAGCGACCGAGAGGTCGGCGAAACTCTCATCCGTGACCATCGTCTGCCGCTCATCTCGGCAACCGGCTCGGTGCGTATGGGTCGTCACGTCGGCACCGTGGTTGCCGAACGACTGGGCCGCTCACTGCTCGAGCTGGGTGGCAACAACGCGATGATCATCATGGACGACGCCGACCTCGACCTGGCGCTCCGCGCGGTGCTTTTCGGTGCGGTGGGAACTGCGGGGCAGCGCTGCACGACGACCCGCCGCCTCTTCATGCAAAAGGGCATCGCCAAGCGCCTGCGCGAGCAGCTGGTCGCGGCCTACAGTTCGATTCCGGTCAACGACCCCTTGGCCTCCGGCACACTGCTCGGCCCACTCATCGACCAGGACGCTGTCGACGGAATGCTAGAGGCGCTCCAGGAAGCCAAGACGCAAGGTGGCGAAGTCCTCTGCGGCGGCAGCCAGGTCGATCGCCCGGGCTACTTCGTCGAGCCCACCATGGTGGCGGCAACGGCCGACATGGCGATCACCCACGAGGAGACTTTCGCGCCCGTCCTCTACGCCATCGAGTTCGACGACCTCGACGAGGTCATCGAGATTCACAACTCTGTGCCTCAGGGGCTCTCTTCGGCCATCTTCACCGACAGCATCAGAAGCGCCGAACGCTTCCTCGCCGCAACCGGCAGCGATTGCGGTATCGCCAACGTCAACATCGGCACCTCAGGTGCCGAGATCGGCGGCGCCTTCGGTGGTGAGAAGGAAACCGGCGGCGGTCGCGAAGCCGGCTCGGACGCCTGGAAGCTCTATATGCGGCGCCAGACCTGCACCATCAACTGGGGTGAGGAGTTGCCGTTGGCGCAGGGAGTGACGTTCGACCTACCGGGTTAAGGGCGGCACCGTCGCCGCGTGCTCGACCCCCATTTCGGGACTGGGGGGGAAGACGGGGCTCGAAAGGCCCGCCGTTCGCTTTCAGCGCTCCAACCGAACATCGAAGGGTAGCGAAAGCACGTCGCGTGGAGAGCTGCCACGAGCCAACGGTAGCGACCGCGTGGCGCCGGGAAGCCCGGCGGTAGAAACCTCGAAGAGACGATGCGGGGAATTCCCCGCCAGGTCTTCGATGTCGACCCGAGCCACCACCACGTAACCGCCTTCCAGCCAGGGTTCGTCAGGCACCAACGACCACGACATGCCATCGGGAGACGCGGCCGGCGTTCCAGAGACCTGCCGTCCGCCTTCGGTCGCAACGAACCCGAAGGAAAGCAACTGCTCCCGATCAAGGACCTCGTCGAAACGCACCGTCACAGGCTCGCGTGGCCCGTGCGGCGCCAGAACCTGCCAGGCCCCCGGTTCTGGAGCCTGACGATCGGCGTCATTGACCTCATAACGCTGTTCGAACGCTTCGCCCATTGCCACTCCGAAGCGCGACTCGACTGAACCATCCACTCGCAGTGAGAACGCACTACCCGATCGAAGGGCGAGTCCCAACTCTTCGTGCGGGCCGACACCGCGCTTGATCCTCCCGGGGTGGAGAAAGAGCGTCAAGCGCTTGGTCTCCGTGTCCCAAAGACCCTCCGGCACCTGAACGAAGGCGTCGGGAATCACTTCTCCGCTCTCGTCGATGAGGAACACCCGTGAAGCGATTGCCCGAGGACTCATGGGTTGGCTGAAGTGCACGTACATGCGCAGCAGGTTCTCGGGAACCAAACCCGCAGGTGGCCAGGCAGTGACTACTGTCGGCGGGCCGGGTGAGGGCCCGCCGCCTGCTACTTCGAACGTCGTGATCAGAGCCGAGCTACCCGTATCGAAGTCGCCGAGGCCAGGCATCGTTCGCGCGAGTCGCGCGAGATCGGCACAGGCCTGGTACACCGAACCCGCTGAGAGCGGGAAGCGAGGTTCGAAAGCGAGATACCGCGCAGCGAGTCGGAAGCGACCGAGGAGAGGCGGGTGTTCCGAGGGAGCGACGCAGCCCTCGCTCAGGGCTACTTCACCCTTCCAGACCGAGAGCGCCCGCCCGAGATCAGGTTCTCCGAGCTCGACGGCATTGTCGAGACGGCTCGGAAACGGGCCGAGGAGAACCGCACCGAACGTCGCGCTCTCAGCACGATCGTCGAGACGGAGGGCGATCGGCTCCGTATGCCGGGGGGTACACCCCCCCACCAACACCAGGATGAACCCCAGAAGCGATAGCCGCCCGAAACAGCCGCCCGTCAGCCGACCCAACCGACGGACAACGTCGAGCCCTCGCGCCAGGCGCTCAGCCGCGACGGAGCGGAAGCGCACCCAGATCGAGCGACCCACTCGGCGTTCTCTGCAAGGTCACCAGGTGAGTGTTCGACAGCAGATCAAGCTGCTGGATTCCGGTTCCCGAACGCTTGATGTGCTCGACACCGGCCGAGTAGGCCTCGGGGCGCTCGATGATCTCGCCGTCGAAGGCCGCGATGTCTTCGGTGTCGACGACGATCAACGGCAGGTTGCTGTTGGCAATGAACACGCGATCACCATCTGGACCCTCGACCACCACCATGTCGAGCGGATAGTTGCCAGATCCGAATTCAGCGATTGTCCGACCCTTGAGGTGGCCCTTGGTTTCGAGGTCCTTGACCTTGAACAAGGACAGAGGGGTGCACAGGTAGGCCGCCAGAATCTGCTGCTCGCCGCCGAACTCGTAGGGCACAAACGTGCGGATCGGGGCGTGCGTCTCATAGGCGCCATGCGCTCCGTGGTAGATCTCGAGCGTGGTGGCACTCGCACCGTCCTCGAACGGCAACGGCACCCGCCACAGCGCCGACGCGAACTCTTCGTTCGACAGGCCAGCGACAAAGAGCGTGCCTTCGGTGTAGGCCATGTCGGTGATCGTGTCGGTGCGCAGACTCACATCTTTCATGAAGGAATGGCTCTTCTCAGCCGATATCGGATTGGGGAGATCGACGCGCGCGAAGCGAACGTCTTCGAGCGAGAACTCGTCGATCGAACCCTCCGCGTCTACGGTGAGCAGAATCTCGGCGTCGGCGACATGGTTGGGGAGCTTCCACATCAAGTCCCACTGTGCGCGCCCGCGCGAGACCGCCAGAAAGACCTCGTGGGTGAGCGGATGGACTGCGAGATCGTGGACCAACACGTCGGCCGCATCGATCCCCAGGCGGGCAGCGATCTTTCCTTCAATGTCGGTCACTTGCACCGGTCTGGGCTCGGCTTTCTCGCCCCTCGTCTCAACGGCGAACACCGCCCCACCCTTGCTGTCTCCAAGGAAGAGTGTTCCGTCAGGCGCAAAGGTCAGCACGCTGATTGACTGGGGCGCCGCGGTTCCACGGCGCATCGAGTCGGAGAGCTCCGAGTCGGAGGAGCTCGCCGGGCGGAAGCCCACGAGGAGGATGGCCAGGCCGCACCCGAGGAGCGCGGCTGCCAGGGCACTGATTCGTTTCATGGCAATCTCCTTGTTCTTTTCGTCGGTCTTGCAGCTTCTCTCAAAGTACTTCTTCACAGTACTACGAGCGCGACAGGGACCACTCCGGGACGCTTCGAGGCGAAGTGCAGCTCGAGCGCTACGATGACGGGGCAATGCGAATCAACGGCAGATGCCATTGCGGCAACATCTCTTTCTCTCTCTTGCGAGATTCTCCCGCGCCGGAGGTGCCGGCTCGGGCTTGCGGCTGCTCGTTCTGTCAGAAGCATGGCGGAGTCTGGACTTCGCTGCCAGACGCTCGACTCGAGGTCTCGATTGCCGAGCGCGCAGACGTTATGGACTACGCTTTCGGCTCCAGGACGGCGGCCTTCCTTGTCTGCCGACGCTGTGGTGTCGTCCCGGTCGTCACCAGTGAGATCGACGGGCAAACCTACGCGGTGGTCAACGTGAACTGCTTCGAGGGTGTCGACCCCGCGGTGCTCGCGCGGTCGGCGACCTCGTTCGACGGCGAAGAAACGGCCGACAGACTCGCCCGCCGCCAGGCCAATTGGATCGGTAACGTCGTTGTGTCGGCCTCCTCTTGACCAGCTCCGATCCGCCGATCTTTCTGCTCTCTCCCGCCAATCTCAACGGGGTCCGTGGGACACGCCTCTTGGAGGAGAAGGCCTGTTCGGAGCTGGCCGCTCGCCTGCGGTCAGTTGACGGCGCGACGATTGGTGAGATCTACACTCACATCAGCACGCTCTACTTCCGCGGCAAGCTCGCCTATGGGCTCCACTTCGGTGGCGAGGCTGCGACCCGGGTGGTCGTACCAGGCTACGGTCTCGAGTTGCCGTCGTGGCAAGTCGACCTCAGCCGCGCGCGGGAGATCTGCGCCTGTCCTGTCGACCCACAGAACGCGGGCTATCGCGAGCCTTTCGCACGCGATGTCGAGGCTCTCGCCGCGTCGAGCGACGGTCCTGTCGTTTTCCTGGGCAGTCTGGCGACTCGCAAGTATCTCGACGTTCTGGTTCCCATCCTTGGAAAGCGACTCCACCACCCGGTCGACTTTCTCGGCTGCGGCGAGATGCGCCGCGGCTCACTGCTGCTCCGGGCTGTCGACGCGGATGCGGAGCTCGAGATGACCGTGTGGCGAGAGCCGTCCCGCTGTTGACTGCCGTCGGGCTTCCTGGCGGCGCAGCGTCTCAGCTCCCGAGAGCTGTCGGCACCTTCTTCTTGCGCCTCATGAGATCAGGCGCTTCCTTGAAGCAGACCCACAGAATGCGCAGCGACTCGAGGAAGGCACGCAAGCCCGTCTTCTCGATCTCGGCCGGTTGGTCGGCGATCTCGGGGTAGCCCTTCTCGTCTGGCTGCGCCTTCTCCCAACCGCGGAACAGCCGGCCCCAGTCACTCTCGAGGACCTTCTTCATCTGCTTCTTGGCTTTGAAGGGGTACCAGAAGGTGTCGTGGTACAGGACGCTGGCGATGTACGCCCAGGGCGCGAGTACGGTCTTGAGTGACCACTCGATCGGCTTCTTGAGCGGGCCCCAGTAGATCTTGTGCTGCATGCGTGAGGCGAAGGTCATTTCCTTGAACGGGCCAACGAACGGCCAGCGTTCAGCGGCGGCCTCCTCGTCGCCAACGATCTCGACGTTCCTGAGGTCGCCGCAGCCCAGGCCACGCTCGTGGGCGAGGCGAATGAACTCGAGCTCCATGGGATCGAAACCCATCAGGCGTGCTGCCACCGCATCGATGGCGGTCTGGTCGGAACTCGCCAGGATGATGTCCTTGGTATGCGGGATCATGCAGCGCGGACCAGGACCGTCGCCGGCGAACGTGCCGTCCATGACCGCGAAGACACCGGGGTGGATCTTCTTCTGGATCATCAAGAGGTCGACGAGCGTTTCGTGAATGACCGGGTGGGTCCAGTGACGGTGCTCGTTCAAGAGCCCGCCGAAGGCGTTCTTCATCGCCCCAGTGGTCGTCGTGAAGACATGAGTCTTCACGGTCGGCATGTGGATGATGTTCTCGCCAATGAAGCGCCGAGGAATGTGAAAGCCCTTGGGGTACACCTCGTTGAGGCACAGAAAGTCCTTGGCCAGGTCACCCACAGCCTCGCGCACATCGATCCAGTCTTCGCCCTCGTAGAGGTGCACGTTGCGCAGGCCGTGGTCTTCGAGCACGTTGATGTGTTTGTTCTCGCGCTCACCAAGCCGTGCGTCAATGACGACGGTGCGGTTATGGCAGCCGTGGATCAGATCGGGGTCGTAGCCATCCTTCTTCATCGCTCGAATCACTCCTTCGAGCTGCCAGGGCGTCGTCGAGCTGCCGGGGTAGAAGAAGTGCCAGGAGATATTGATCTTGAGCGCCGTATCGACATCTTTGGCCAGAGTCTCCTGATAACCGGCAAGGTTCAAGAGGCGGTGATAGTCCTCGAGAACGGTGGCTGGCGTGGTACGGAGAACCGCGACGCGGCTGTGGGAGGGACGGTCGGTCATAGAGAGTTCCTGTTTGAGAGCGCCGCGCTTGATGCGAGCAGCGGTGCGGGCGAAGGCTATCCGAAGCCAGGAGGCCCCGTCGTGCCATCAGCTGTCAAGGTAGCGAATCTCCGGCGGCTCGCCGCTTTCGCCTGTGGCTGTGGTCAACAGACGAAGGACACCGTCACGTTCGCGCTCGCCGAGTACGTAGCGCAGCTGCTCGGCGAGGTAGCGTTTCGTGCGGTTGATGCGCACGCCACGCCCGGCCCCGGTCTCTCGACACAGGGTGTCGATCGATGCGAGACCGTAGCGCAAGCTGCTCTTGAAGTAGAACGCAAGATCCGGAAGCGCGACGCCCTCACGAACTGCCCACAGGGAGAGCACCAGGGGCAAGGCGGTCAACCGCTGCCATTCCGCTGTCAGATCGAGAGTGGTCGGAGCTTCCCAGGGCTGGGTCAGGGCCTCCTCGCCTTCCATGAGGTAGCCGTCGAAACCTTCGGGAATCGAGCCGCCGGCTGCCCGAGTGACTTCAATCGTCGGGCACCGATCGTGGAGCTCACGCAGGATGGCCTCGAGCACCACAGGGAAGAAGCCTTCCGACTTGCCGACCCCGATGCGCGCAATGTCTTCGAGCTCGGCGGTGCGCAGTTGCAAAAGCGCTGCGTGCGACGGACCATCGACGCAAACGCAGAGATCGGGCACGACGCTCACATTGCTCGCCGTCGCCAGATCGAGGGGTGAAACCAGTCCCCCGTCGAGGTCACCGTTCGACAACATCGGCGCGATGCGTTCACCGGGAAGCAGCATGGGCTCGAAGAGATCGTTGTGATGCCCCTTGAGAAAACCCCACGCCAGAGGGCGGGCGTCGAGACGGTCGGCAATGCCGAGGCGGAAACTCGCCAAGACTCTTCTTCCTCGCAGTCGCCAGTGAGAAACCTACGCTTCCCGCCTGCTACTGAGCCTTGACGACCGCCTGCAGGAACGCCGCCTTGTCTTTGGTCTTCTGGAGGCGGTCGATCAGAAGCTCCATGCTCTCGACGCTCGACATCTGGTTGAGCACCTTGCGCAGGACCCAGACCAGCTTGAGCTCCTGCTCGTCCATGAGCAGCTCCTCCTTGCGTGTGCCCGACTTGGTGATGTCGATGGCTGGGAAGACGCGCTTGTCGGACAGCCGGCGATCGAGGTGGATCTCACAGTTGCCGGTGCCCTTGAACTCTTCGAAGATGACGTCGTCCATGCGGCTGCCGGTATCGACAAGAGCGGTGGCGATGATCGTGAGCGAGCCGCCGTCTTCGATGTTGCGGGCGGCGCCGAAGAAGCGCTTCGGACGATGCAGCGCGTTGGCATCGATACCGCCCGAGAGCACCTTGCCCGACGGCGGCTGCACGGTGTTGTAGGCGCGCGCCAGGCGAGTGATCGAGTCGAGAAGAATGACCACGTCGCGGCCATGCTCGACGAGACGCTTGGCCTTTTCAATGACCATGTCAGCGACCTGGACGTGACGTGTTGCCGGCTCATCGAACGTCGACGAAACGACCTCGCCTTCGACCGAACGCTCCATGTCGGTCACCTCTTCGGGGCGCTCGTCGATCAGCAGCACGATGAGTGACACCTCGGAGTGATTCTTGGCGATCGCACTGGCGATCGACTGCAGAAGCATCGTCTTACCAGTGCGTGGCGGCGCGACGATCAGAGCGCGCTGCCCCTTGCCCATCGGCGTCACCAGGTCCATCACTCGCGCCGACATGTCGTCGATGATCTCGAGGTCGATGCGCTCCTCGGGGTAGAGCGGCGTCAGGTTGTCGAAGAAGATCTTGTTGCGGACGACATCCGGGTGCTCGAAGTTGACTGCCTCGACCTTGATCAGAGCGAAGTAGCGCTCGCCCTCCTTGGGTTGGCGGACCTGACCAGAGACGGTGTCGCCCGTGCGCAGATCGAAGCGCCTGATCTGGCTGGGACTGACGTAGATGTCGTCGGGTCCAGGCAGGTAGTTGTACTCCGGCGCGCGTAGGAAGCCGAAGCCATCCGGTAGGCACTCGAGCACGCCCTCCGCGAAAATCAGACCACTGGCCTCGGTCTGCGCCTGGAGGATCTTGAAGATCAACTCCTGCTTGCGCATTCCGGTCACGCCCTCGACCTCGAGCTTCTTGGCGGCGGTGCTGAGGTCGGAGATGCTCATCTCCTTCAGGGCACGAATGTCGAGGCTTCTCTTACCCTCGGTCTCTGGTCGCTCCTGGACCTTGCTTTCTGCCTTGGCCATTGCGGCTCCTACGGGGGGTGGGGGGCGCTTCGCCGATTTCACGGTCGAGCCATCGCCAGAGCTCTGGCAGCCCTTCGCCGGTCTTCGATGAAACGGGAATGAGAGGAGTGTCGGAAGGGAGTTGGAGGAACTCCCTGAAGGATCGGAGTTTGCGGGACCGCTTGCTCCGTGGGACGCGATCGATCTTGGTTGGGGTGACGCAGAGGCGCGCCCCAAGATCAAGGAAGTACTCGACAGCCTGCACGTCGAGAGGAGACCCGTCGATCTTAGCATCGATCAGCAGGATCGTCGGCATTCCCGGCCCGTAGCGCTCAAAGAAGGCTCCGATCACCCGGTCCCACTTCTCGCGCTCGGCATGACTCACCCGGGCATAGCCATAACCCGGCAGGTCGACCACCCACACCTTCTCGTCGATCAGAAAGTAGTTCACCGCCCGCGTCCGGCCCGGAGTCCCGCTCGTGCGAGCCAGCCCCTTCTTCTTCAGCATCTTGTTGATAAGACTCGACTTACCAACATTCGATCGGCCCGCAAACGCGACCTTGGGCCGATCATCCCGCACCAGGTCCCCCGGCATGACGGCACTGCGCACGAACTCGACATGCTTGAACCTCATGGAACCCGCCCCACCCGTCGAGTTCGTGCTGCGAGCCCCGAAGGGGCGGGAAAAACAGCGCCCGGGAGCATCCGAAACAATCGCCCAGCGATCGGATGCGGAGGGCGCACGAACTCGACATGCTTGAACCTCATAGAACCCGCCCCACCCGTCGAGTTCGTGCTGCGAGCCCCGAAGGGGCGGGAAAAACAGCGCCCGGGAGCATCCGAAACAATCGCCCAGCGATCGGATGCGGAGGGCGCACGAACTCGACATGCTTGAACCTCATAGAACCCGCCCCACCCGTCGAGTTCGTGCTGCGAGCCCCGAAGGGGCGGGAAAAACAGCGCCCGGGAGCATCCGAAACAATCGCCCAGCGATCGGATGCGGAGGGCGCACGAACTCGACGTTCTTGAACTTCATGGCCTTAGCCCACCGATTCCCGTCGAGTTCGTGCTGCGAGCCCCGAAGGGGCGGGAAAAACGGCGCCCGGGAACATCAAAAAAAAATCGCCCCGCGATTGGATGTGGAGGGCGCACGAACTCGACGTTCTTGAACTTCATGGCCTTAGCCCACCGATTCCCGTCGAGTTCGTGCTGCGAGCCCCGAAGGGGCGGGAAAAACGGCGCCCGGGAACATCAAAAAAAAATCGCCCCGCGATTGGATGTGGAGGGCGCACGAACTCGACGTTCTTGAACTTCATGGCCTTAGCCCACCGATTCCCGTCGAGTTCGTGCTGCGAGCCCCGAAGGGGCGGGAAGGTACTGCACTGCCGGCTGACGGGCAGGGCCCCGATCAGGAGGGCTGAAGCGGTGCCGACGTCGTGGTGTCGAAGGCGGCCTCGGCGGCGGGCAGCTGGGCCAACTCTTCGATCGCCACTACGAGAACCTCATCCATCGATTCGACGAGGTGGACTTCGAGAACTTCGCGAACCTCCTCCGGGATGTCTTCAAGGTCTTTCTCGTTCTCGCGCGGCATTACGATCTCGGTGATGCCAGCACGGAAGGCGGCGAGGATCTTGTCTTTCACCCCGCCAACGGGAAGAACGTTCCCGCGCAGGGTGATCTCACCAGTCATCGCGACGTCTTTGCGCACCGGCTTCTCAGTCAGCGCCGAGATCAAGGCCGATGCCATGGTGATACCGGCCGAAGGACCGTCCTTGGGAATCGCGCCTTCGGGAAGATGGATGTGGATGTCGTACTTCTTGTTGAAGTCGGGGTCGATCCCCAGGATTTCTGCACGCGACCGGATGTAGCTCACCGCGGCGCGGGCCGACTCCTGCATCACGTCGCCGAGCTTGCCGGTGAGAATCAGCTTGCCTTCGCCAGGCATGAGGCCAACCTCGCCCTGCAGCAACTCACCGCCGACCTCGGTCCAGGCGAGACCGGTGGCCACACCGACCTCAGACTCGTGAAGCGCCTTGCTCGGGCGGTACTTCGCCTTTCCGAGTAGCTCGCGCACGAGCTCGGAGTCGACTTTGATCTTGTAGTCCTTCTTGGTGCCTTCGGTGACCACCCGCCGAACCAGCTTCCGGCAGACACCTTCGATCTCGCGTTCGAGGTTACGCACGCCAGCCTCGCGAGTGTAGTCCTCGGAGAGGGTTCGGATGCCCTCGGTAGTGAACTCGACCCGCTTCGGGTCGAGGCCATGGTTCTTCAGCTGACGAGGCACGAGGAACTGCTCGGCGATGCTGATCTTCTCGAGCGGTGTGTAGCCCGACAGGTGAATCGACTCCATGCGGTCGCGTAGCGGCCCGGGGATCGTGTGCCAGACGTTCGCCGTGGCGATGAACATGACTTTCGACAGGTCGTACTCGACGTCGAGGTAGTGATCGACGAAGGTGTCGTTCTGTTCCGGATCGAGAACCTCGAGCAACGCGGCTGCGGGATCGCCGCGAAAATCCATCGCCATCTTGTCGACCTCGTCGAGGAGGAAGACCGGGTTGACCGCACCCGCCTTCTTCATCATCTGAATGATCTGGCCCGGGAAGGCACCGATGTAGGTGCGCCGGTGGCCGCGAATCTCAGCTTCGTCACGCACGCCGCCAAGTGACAGGCGAATGAACTTGCGGCCGGTCGCTTTGGCAATCGACTTCGCCAGCGACGACTTGCCGACGCCGGGAGGCCCGACCAGGCAGATGATCGAGGCCTGGGTCTTGCCGGTCATCTGACGGACGGCGAGGAACTCGAGGATGCGATCCTTGACCTTGTCTAGACCGTAGTGCTGACCGTCGAGAATGGCTTCAGCCTTCGTCAGGTCCTTGAGCTCGCGGGTGCGCTTCTTCCAGGGCACTTTGACCAGCCAGTCGACGTAGTTGCGAGACACGGTCGCTTCTGCTGAAACCGGCGGCATGGCCTCGAGGCGCTTGAGCTCCTGCTCGGCGCGCTCCCTGACCTCCTTGGGCATCCCGGACTTCTCGATCTGTTCGCGGAGTTCCTCGATCTCATCCGCCCGATCATCGCGCCGGCCGAGCTCCTGATGGATCGCCTTGATCTTCTCGTTGAGGTAGTACTCCTTCTGCGCCTTCTCCATCTGCTTCTTGACCTGCACATTGATGCGCTTGTCGATGTTGATCTTCTCGACCTCGACATCCAGCAGGTCGTGGATCTTCTGCAGGCGTTCGTAGGGGTTGAAGACCTCGAGCAGGTCCTGCTTTTCGGCCGTCGAGACCATCAAGTGCGCGGCAAGCGTGTCGGCGAAACGATCCGGGTCGTCGAGCTTCAGAGTCGACATCAGGCTCTCGAAGGCCAGGTGATGCGACATCTTGGCGTACTGCTCAAAGGTGTTGAGCAGCTTGCTCATGTACATCTGGACCTTCTCTTCGGCCGGGTAATCGATCTCGAAGACCTCGACCTGAGCGTCGAACGCTCCGCCCTCGCGCTCGATCAACTCACCCAACCGGGCCCGCCGAACGCCCTCGACCATTACCTTGACGTTGCCGTTGGGCAGCTTGATGTTCTGGATGACGCGCGCTACGACGCCAATGTCGTAGATGTCATGGCGCTGCGGGTCGTCTACCTTCGGGTCCTGCTGCGCGACCAGGAAGATGTGCTTGCGCGGCGTTTGCAGTGTTTGCTCGAGCGCCCGCACGGATCCTTCGCGGCCCACGATGAAGGGCGCCATCATGTGGGGGAACACCACCATGTCCCGCAAGGGGACAACGGGCAGGGTCTCGGTCGAGCTCTTGATGAAGGAGTTCATGGGCAGACGGGCTTCCTTTCAGGAAAACGATACCAGGCAGGAGATTGGGGGTGTGGGGGGAGGGGAGAGTGGCGCCGGCAGCTGGACGGCCGACTGCTCGAACCAGGCTGAGAGGGGCCGTACCTCAGGAGGGGTACTGTCGGAAGGAACTGGAAGCTGCAGTTGTGGAGTTGTCGTGAGAGTGCGCCTTGTGGTGTTCAAAAGACATCGCGCGGACCCGTGAGAGAAAACACGTTTCCCTCGCCAGGAGATTCCGCTCTAGCCTGCCTTCTTGTACACCTCGATGGGCTTGCTCCGGCTGAGCACGACCTCCTCGTTGATGACGCATTCCTCGATGTCAGCCTGCGACGGAATGTTGTACATGAGGTCGAGCATCAACTCTTCGAGGATGATGCGCAGGCCGCGCGCACCGACCTTTCGCTTGACGGCCTGGCGAGCAACCGCCTTGAGCGCATCTTCGGTGAACTTGAGCTTGACGTCCTCGAACTCGAACATCGCTTCGTACTGACGCACAAGGCTGTTCTTGGGCTCGGTGAGGATGCGCACCAGGGCGTCCTCGTCGAGCTGCTCGAGAGTCGCGACCACCGGCAGGCGACCGACGAACTCGGGGATCAAGCCGTAGCGAATGAGATCTTCCGGCAGAGTGTGGCGCAGCAGCTCTCCCTGCATGCGATCCTCTTTGCCCTTGATGTCGGCACCGAAGCCCATCACCTTCTTGTTCAAGCGATGCTCGATCTGCTCTTCGAGACCAACGAAGGCACCGCCGCAAATGAAGAGAATGTTGGTGGTGTCGATCTGCAGGAACTCCTGGTGTGGGTGCTTGCGGCCGCCCTGTGGCGGCACGTTGCACTGGGTGCCCTCGAGAATCTTGAGCAGCGCCTGTTGAACACCTTCGCCTGAGACGTCGCGCGTGATCGAAGGGTTGTCGCTCTTGCGGCAGATCTTGTCGACCTCGTCGATGTAGACAATGCCGCGCTGGGTCTTGTCCTTGTCGTTTCCGGAGGCCTGGTAGAGCTTGAGAATGATGTTCTCGACATCTTCGCCGACGTAGCCCGCCTCGGTCAGGGTGGTGGCATCCGCAATGGTGAACGGCACCTGCAGAAGGCGGGCGAGGGTTTGCGCGAGGAGGGTCTTGCCGGTCCCGGTCGGGCCGACCAGCATGATGTTCGACTTCTGCAGCTCGACCTCGCTGCGGGACGACTCCGAGAAATCGATGCGCTTGTAGTGGTTGTAGACCGCCACCGCGAGCTTCTTCTTGGCCTGCTCCTGCCCAATGACGTAGTCGTCGAGGAGTCGCTTGATCTCCTTCGGCTTCGGCAGGCTCGTGTCTTGCTGCTGCTCGAGCATGCGGTCTTCCGCGATGATGTCGAGGCAGATATCGACACACTCGTCACAGATGAAGACCGTCGGACCAGCGATGAGCTTCTTGACCTCTCGCTGGCTCTTGTTACAGAAGGAGCACCTCAGGGCTTCGTCGCCGGATTCCTTCTTGGGCATTGATTTCTCCCGCTAGCTGCGCCCAGAAGGGACGCAAGAAACCTGGCCTACCCCGAAGGCGAGTCAGGTTGTCGGCAGGTACCCCGAGATCACGGGTTCCCATACCGAAAGTGATGTTAGGCAGGGCCTACCAGAGTGTCAATCGGCATGACCGGAACTTGAGGACTACTGCAAAAACTGGCTTTCTGCCAACTCAGCAGCTGCCAACAATCGATGCGATCTATGTCAACCGCCCCGACAAATATCGACAACCTCGAGGAAGAACCGGCGAATTCCAGGCTGCTAGAGCCGCTGCTCCCGTCACCGCCCTGGACTTCATCCACAACTAGAGCAAGAACCTTGCCCGATTCTTGTAATTCTAGCCCAGTTTTGGCCGCAGCGCGGCCTCTTCGCGAGCCCTCGCCCCCGCTGGTCCCCTTCTGGGAGCCGTCCTAGTCCGAGGCCGGCGTGCCGGAACTTCCCTGGGTGGGCCGCGCAGACCGGGTCATGACCTTGTCGACCAGGCCGTAGGCCACCGCCTCCTCGGCTTCGAGAATCTTGTCGCGCTCGGAGTCACGGTGGATCTCTTCTTTCGACTTACCGGTGTGAAAGGCGAGAACTTCGTCGATCTGGTCGCGTGTTCGGAGGAGGTCTTGTGCATGGATTTCGATGTCGCTTTGCTGGCCACCCATCGACTGGACGAGCGGCTGATGAATCAGAACGCGACTGTTGGGCAGCACGTGACGCTTGCCGGGCGCGCCACCGGCCAGGAGAACGGCGCCAAAAGACGCCGCCTGCCCCACGCACACCGTCATCACGTCGGGCTTGACGTGCTGCATGGCGTCGTAGATGGCAAACCCAGCGGTCACCGAACCGCCGGGCGAGTTGATGTAGAGCGCGATGTCCTTCTCCGGGTTCTCGACCTCGAGAAAGAGCATCTGCGCAACGATCAGATTGGCAACGTAGTCGTTGATCGGCTGACCGAGGAAGATGATGTTGTCTTTGAGCAAGCGCGACCAGATGTCGTAGGACCGCTCACCGCGGTTGGTCTGCTCGATGACGAAGGGAACGTGCATGGTCGGTATCCTCGGACGGCTTTAGGAAGGTTGGTAGGCGCGCTTCGGAATGCACAGGTCCAGGGCAGGGCGGCGCGCTTCCAGCGGGTCTGGCGGGCCCGAGGACCGGGCCTGCGTGGGAGCGCAACACTAACATTTGCGCCTGGCATCTGCCGGAGCCCCGGCACGATCCTCGGCTACTCGCTCGCCGACTCGTCGTCGCCCTCTTCGGCTTCCGGTGGCAACAAGCTGGTGTCCTCGCCAAGCAACTTCAGCACCGCCTTCTCACGCTGCATGCGGCCGCGAAGTTCGTCGAGACGACCGTCCTGGCCGAGCGCAGCGCGAACGGCCGCGGGTTGCTGACGCTCCGAAGCTGCGATCGACTGAATGGCCGACTCGAGCTCGACCTCTGTCACCTCGAGGTCGCCTTCGGCGGCAACCGCATCGAGCAGCAGGCGCGCCGCAACACGCCGCTCGGCGACCGGCCGGAACTGCTCACGCATCTCGTTCCAGTCGATACCGGCGTTCTCGAGATCCGCCCCGCGACGGACGAGGTCCTCGGCCCACTCGCGCAGCATGTTCTCGACCTCGTGGTCGACCACCCCCACGGGTAGATCGACCGGATTGCGCTCGCGCAGCTGCTGGAGCATCGCGTTCTCACGTTCCTGGCGATTGCGCTGCGCGCGATCGCGCTTCATCCCAGAGCGGATATTGTCGCGCAAAGCGTCGAGATCTTCGAAGGGCCCTGCCTTCTTGGCCAACTCGTCGTCGATCGGCAGCTCTTCCTGCTCCTCCACCTCGGTGACCGTGAACTTGTACTCGTGGTCGTGGCTCTCGGCCTCGGCACCTTCCGGGGCGTCGGGATCGGGCGGCATCTCGTGGGTGCGGGTGAACTCAGCCTCTTGCCCTTTGGCGAGCCCGGTCGCGGCGACCGACAGCTCCTCCCAGACCTGCGGGTCGCCGATCTTGAGCTGTGCCGTTTGCGTGACCGGTTCGTGCTCGTGGTCGTCGTCATCGCCATGATCATGGTCGTGGTCGTGGTCGTGATGATGATGGTGCGGGGTCAGGTCGGTGAGCTCGATGGTGACGCGATCTCCCTCACCCGCCGCGCGATCGACCGCCTTCCAGGGCGCCACGTCCTCTCGGATGCGCTCGAGGACCTCATCGACTTCAGAGTCGGCGACTTCAGTCGCTTTGGCCGGGAGTTCGAAGTCGCGGTCTGGAGACAGGGCGATCTCGGGCCGCACCTCAACCGTTGCCGTGAAGGTGAGCGGCGCGTCGTCTTCGAAGTCGACCTTCTCCACCCTGGGACCACCGAGCGGATCGAGCTGCTTCTCGGCCTGGGCCTGGTTCCAATAGCGCGGCACCAGGCGCTCGACGACCTCCTGCTGAATCTCCTGGCGGAATCTCTGGCGCACGACCTTGGGCGGGACCTTGCCCTTGCGAAAACCGGGGATCCTCGCCTGGCTCGAAAACTCGGCGGTGACTCGCTGCACCTCGGCGTCGACAGCGGGTTGCGGAACTTCGACCTTGAGCTCCTTCTTGCAGGGGCCCACATCTTCGATCGACAAAACGACGCTCATGGTTGGCTCACTCTCTATGTGTCAGCGGGTCCGGGCGCCGGCGAGCAACGTGGCGGGCGGGGTGGCCAGCTGGTGCGAAAGGGGGGACTCGAACCCCCATCCCTTGCGGGACTAGATCCTAAATCTAGCGCGTATACCAATTCCGCCACTTTCGCAGTGGTCAGCACTCTCGCGCGGAGAAGGTGCAGGAAGGTCGCGATCTCACATCCCACCGGTGTCGGGCGTACCGAGTCGCGCGAACCTCTCGGGGTGCCACGTGTTCTCAGGATCTGGGAACGAGAACGCATTGGTGAGCCGCCTAGGACTTGAACCTAGAACCGACGGATTAAGAGTCCGTTGCTCTGCCAGTTGAGCTAGCGGCCCGGAAGATACGGGATCATACAGAAGCCCGAGGGCAGAATGCTACGAGGAATTGCCCGAAAGAATCGCCCAGACATGGCTCCCTGGATTCCTGCTCGAACCGTCACTCGTGCGATCATCAGGCTCACCATGATGAACCAACCGATCGAGGTCGAGATCCACCTCAACGGCGACCCTTCAACCGTGCCCGCCGGAACGACCATCCTGGCGCTGCTCGAAACGCGCGGGCGCCACCCGCGCACAGTAGCCATCGAGTACAACGGCGACATCCTGGGGCGCGAGGCCTACGGAGAAACCGAACTCCACACCGGCGACCGGGTCGAGATCGTGCATTTCGTGCAAGGGGGGTCTCCCCGGCTCCGCTAGGGAACGGGGCGGCCCAGAAAGCCCAAACTCCTTGAATTTCTTGACCCCTGGGCCATCAAAATTCTAGAATTCGCACTTACGCCCAGGGAGGTCCACCCTTCCGCCGGGGGCCAGCGAGTTGCACCATGATCACGGGCTACAACACCGACGTCAAACATCGAAACCGTGTCTTCCACGTGCAAACGGAAGATCGCGGTCAGGCCAACCCCACGATCGAGACGCTGATCTACGTCGGCGGCCAGGTGATGGCGTCCGAGCGCACGGAGTACGCCGACATGCTCGCCCAGGGCGCCGAGCGCAGCGAAGTCGCCACCATGATGGACGCGCAGCATCAGCGCATGCTCGAGAAGATCAAGCAGGGCGGCTTCGACGACAAGATCGCCGAAATGTTCCCAGAGGATCCGCGCGAGGAAGCCAACAACGGCGACCGCACCCTCGACGAGGTCATCCTCGAGTACCTGACCACGGAAGCCCAGCAGGACCACCTGATGCTTTTCCTCGATGAGGAAGTCGAGCTGATTCTCGGCGAGAGCACCGGCGTCGTGGTGCGCGCCAGCTCGAGCAAGAGCGGCCTGCCGATCAGCGGCGCCACGGTCTCGGTCCGCATGATCTCGACCGTCGATCACCCGCGCATCCTCGCCTCCGGCGAAACCGAAGACGACGGCACCCTGGGGCTCGAACTCGAGATCCCCGAAGTCACCGAAGGTGCCTCGGCGCTGATCATCGCCGCCGACAGCGACATCGGGAAAGCCGAGCTCAAGTACCTCTTGTAGCGGACGCTCCGTTTTCGCGCCAGGCCGAGACACCGGTGGCGATTTCGAGGAGCTGGATCCTGGGATCGCCCTTGCAGCGCCCAGAGGCCCGGGAGCAGGCGATGGCCCGTGGAGCTGGTTTTGCACCATCAGCCAGGAGCCGTCGGGAGCACGGCGAGCGGCGAGGCCGGCCCGGTGCGCGTCGTCTCGGCCACGACGGCGAGTCGGTCAGCAGGCGTACCCCGAATGATCCGCAGAGGCGACGAGCTGCTCTTTGTCTGGGTCGAGGAAGGAGAGTCGGCCCGTCTGCGCGCTGGCCTGATCCCGCTGGCGTGATCTGGGCCGACCGGGATGCCGTCGAGGCAAGAAGAGCTATTGACCCTGTAGTTAAGTACAGGGTTTACAGTGGTCTCTGAGGAGGCGACGCGATGACAGGAATCACCATCGGGCAACTCGCCCGCCAAGCCGACGTCGGCATCGAAACAGTGCGCTTCTACGAGCGACGTGGACTCATCGAGGACCCGCCTCGTCGAAGCTCCGGCTATCGACAGTATCCGCCAGATACCGTCGAGCGGCTGCGCTTCATCAAGCGGGCCAAGGAGCTGGGCTTCTCCTTGAAGGAGATCGGCGACCTGCTCCGGCTGCGCAGCCATCCGGCGGAGAACCGTGAGGAAGTGCGGGCCAGAGCCCAGGCGAAGATCGATGACATCGATCGAAGGCTCGCCGATCTCTCACGGATGAGAGACACCCTGTCCGAGCTCGCCGACGCCTGTGCGCGAGGCGATGAGACCGAAGATTGTCCGATTCTTGTCGCGCTCGATGGCCGAGCGCAGGAAGGGGACCACTGATGAGCTCCAAGCATTCAGCGCATCACGACGACCGTCCTTCGACTGGCGATGGTCTCGCCACCGATCCGGTGTGCGGCATGAAGGTCGATGCCGACGACGCCAGGTTCGAAGCCGAAGAGGGCGGACAGCGATTCGTCTTCTGCTCGGCCGGATGCCAGGCCAAGTTCGAGGCAGATCCGAGTCGTTTTCTGGAGCCACGAAACGAACAGGCGACCGTCTCAGCCGAGGCGGCTGGAAGTCGGGGCGCCAGGAGCCAGGGCTCGGTCTATGTGTGCCCGATGGATCCCGAGATCCGACAGCAGGAGCCGGGAAGCTGTCCGAAGTGTGGCATGGCCCTCGAACCCGAGACGCCGAGCCTGGCCACCCGGACGGAATACACCTGCCCCATGCACCCGGAGATCGTCCGCGACGAGCCGGGGAGCTGCCCGATCTGCGGCATGGCGCTCGAACCGCGTACCGTTAGCGCCGAGGACGAAGAGAATCCGGAGCTCGTCGACATGACTCGGCGATTTGCCTTCGCCGCCGCGCTCTCTCTGCCGATCCTGCTGCTCGCCATGGGCCACATGCTGCCGGGCGATCCCGTCTCGAAGCTGGTGCCGCCGCGCTGGCGAGTTCTCGTCGAGCTGGCCTTGGCGACGCCGGTCTGCCTCTGGTCGGCCTGGCCTTTCTACGTGCGTGCCTGGCAGTCGGTGCGCAACCGCAGCCTCAACATGTTCACCCTGATCGGACTCGGAGTCAGCGTGGCTTACGTCTACAGCCTCATCGCCGCGCTCTGGCCCGGGATCTTTCCCGACTCGTTCCGCGACGAGCACGGCACCGTCGCGGTGTACTTCGAAGCCGCCGCCGTCATCGTGACGCTGATTCTGCTCGGCCAGGTGCTCGAGCTTCGCGCGCGCAGCCAGACCGGCGCGGCGATCAAGGCCCTACTCGGGCTTGCGGCCAAGACAGCCCGCCGAATTCGGCCCGACGGCGAGGAAGAAGACGTACCGCTCGACGCCGTCGAGGCTGGCGACAGTCTGCGCGTGCGCCCGGGCGAGAAGGTTCCGGTCGACGGTACGGTGCTCGAAGGAACGAGCACCGTGGACGAGTCGATGGTGACGGGCGAGCCGATCCCGGTCAAGAAGACCGCCGGTGACGCAGTGATCGGCGCCACGGTCAACGGTACGGGTTCCTTCGTCATGGAGGCCGAGAAGGTTGGCTCGGAAACCCTGCTTTCGCGCATCGTCACCATGGTGGCCGAGGCCCAACGCAGCCGGGCGCCGATTCAGAAGCTGGCCGACCGCGTGTCCAGCTGGTTCGTTCCCATCGTCATCGTCGTCGCCGTGCTCACCTTCACCGTATGGGCGCTGGTCGGCCCCGATCCGCGGATGGCCTATGCCCTCGTCAACGCGGTCGCCGTCTTGATCATCGCATGCCCTTGCGCCCTGGGTCTGGCGACCCCGATGTCGATCATGGTGGCGACCGGCAAGGGCGCGCGCGCAGGCGTCCTGTTCAAGAACGCCGAAGCGATCGAGCGATTGCGGCAGGTGGACACGCTGGTCGTGGACAAGACCGGCACCCTGACGGAAGGGCGCCCGAGCCTGGTGACGGTTGAGCCGACGAGCGACTTCGCCGAGGAACGCTTTCTCGAGCTGGTGGCGACGCTCGAACGCGCCAGCGAGCATCCCCTCGCGGAAGCAATCGTTCGCGGAGCCGAGGATCGAGGCGTCCAGGTGGGCGAGGCGGCGTCGTTCGAATCGGTGACCGGAAAAGGCGTGAGGGGTCGGGTCGACGACGTCGAAGTGGCGCTCGGCAACCGGGCCATGATGACTGACGTCGGGGTTGACCTGGCGGGCCTGCCCGAACGAGCCGAAACGCTGCGAGCGGAAGGTCAGACCGTGATGTTCGCGGCCATCGACGGCGATGCCGCCGGCCTCGTTGGCGTCGCCGATCCGATCAAGGAAAGCACCCCCGAAGCGATCGAAGCCTTGCATACGGAAGGGTTGCGCATCACCATGTTGACCGGCGACAGCCGGACCACGGCGGAGGCGGTCGCCCGCCAGCTCGGGATCGACGAGGTTGTGGCCGAGGTTCTGCCAGAGCAGAAGAAAGACGCCGTCGAGAAGCTCCAGGAAGACGGCCACGTCGTGGCCATGGCCGGCGACGGCATCAACGACGCGCCAGCGCTCGCCCGTGCCGACGTGGGCATCGCCATGGGCACCGGCACCGACGTGGCCATGGAGAGTGCCGGCGTGACTTTGGTCAAAGGCGACCTCCGCGGGATCGTTCGTGCCCGGCGTCTCAGCCGAAGGGCGATGGCGAACATCCGGCAGAACCTTTTCTTCGCCTTCGTCTACAACGCCCTGGGGGTGCCGGTGGCAGCGGGTGTGCTCTATCCGTTCTTCGGCATCCTGCTTAGCCCGATGCTCGCGGCGGCGGCCATGAGCTTCAGCTCGGTGTCGGTGATTGGGAACTCCTTGCGCTTGCGTGAGATTGACCTGGATCTCGACCGCTCATGACAAGCGTCTTCGATCGGGTCTTTGCCTCTTCCTCGATCTCTTCGATCATCGACACAGCTGGTTTCTGAAACGAATCACATCTTCAGACCACCTCGGGTTCAGACTGTCTCGCTAGGGTTGCAGGTAGCAACCGAGACAGCATGATCAACGGACTTCTACAGGATCTTCGCTTTGCCACGCGGCAGCTGGCGAGAAACCGCGTCTTTACCGCGGCCAGTGTGCTCGTACTCGGGCTGGGCATCCGTGCGAACGTGGCTAGTTTCAGTCTCACCAATGCGCTCCTGCTGCGCCCGCCTCAAGGCGTCAGCGCACCGAACGAACTCTTCCAACTGATCGGCCGGTCGAGGCCTCAGGACGACTTCCGGCGGACCTTCGCCTTCCCGGACTTCCAAGACCTACAGCACGCGCTCGAAGGCGAAGCCAAACTCGCAGCGCATGACTCAACGCAACTCAGTGTGCGCGTTGGAGACGTTACGGAGAGGCTTCGGGGCAGTCTCGTCGCCGGGAACTACTTCGACCTCTTGGGTGTGGGAGCTCAGCGTGGTCGGGTGCTCTCTCCCGTAGACGACGTCCCTGGCAAGGGCGCTGTGGCCGTCGTGAGCCACGAGTTCTGGGAGGGCCGACTGGCATCTGACGAGAGCGTCGTTGGCCGAGAGATCGTCGTCAACGGGCAGTCGTTCACCGTCGTCGGCGTGGCTGAGCCGGGGTTCACCGGCGTTGTGAAGTTCGAGGAGAGCCACCTGTGGGTGCCCCTGGCTATGGAGCCGTCGCTCAGTTCTGTCGTGCTGCGCAGACGGCCGGGCGTCAATCGGATCAGCGTGCTTGGCCGACCGATCGGCGGCCGGACTCACGAGGCCGTTCGAAACCGTGTGGAGACTTTGGGTGCAGCTCTCGCAAAGCGACACGCCAACACGGACGCGCCGCGCGAACTCACGACGATGGCCGGCCTCGGCTCCGAGCCCGCCGAGGAACGTACCGCACGGCAGCTCTCGGGTGTCTTGCTGGCGGTTGCCTTTCTCGTTCTTCTGATCGCCTGCGCGAATGTTGCGAATCTGGTCCTGGTCCGTGCGAGCCGGCGACGCAACGAGGTCGCTGTGCGCCGTGCTCTGGGAGCCAGCCGGCTGCGTGTCGCCCGCTTGTTGCTGACCGAGAGCCTGGTGCTTGCCGTTCCGGCCGCTGCTCTGGGCACTGGCCTTGCCTTGCTGGGCAAGGACTTGATTCCGACCCTACTTCCCCAGTTCGGTGGCGAGGCCGACTTCGATCTCGCTCTTGACCATCGCGTAGCGCTCTACAGCGGCGTCCTGGCTGGGGCGAGCGCTCTCATCTTCGGTCTTGCACCGGTGCTCGGCAACCGTGGAATGCACCTTTCTTCCGAGCTCAAGGAGGGGGGCCAGCGAGGCGGCCGCGCCCGCGCCGGGTTGAGAAGCACTCTCGTGGTGGTCCAGCTCGCGCTTTCCGTAGTGCTCCTCATGGCTGCCGGCCTGCTACTCGAGACCATGCAGCGGCTCCAGGCCGTCGATCCGGGCTTTTCGGGCGAAGGAGCTCTGGCCACCTCCGTCGACCCGGGGTTGCAGTTGTACAGCGAGAGCCAGATCGCTCTCCTCTACGAACGGCTACCAGCTGCTCTCGAAGCGTTGCCCGGTACGGTCCGTGCCACCCTGGCGGACACGGTGCCGCTCTCCGGCGGCTCCGACGTCTTCGGTGGCCTCGCGATCGAAGGCAGCGACCCGCCCGAAGGGACCTCTGGATGGACGGTGCAGGCCAACGTCGTGACGTCGGGTTTCTTCGAGACGCTCGAGATTCCGCAGAGCGAAGGGCGCGACTTCGAGGCGACGGACACGGTCACAGCGCCGCCTGTGGCAATCGTCAACGAGGCCTTTCGCAAGCGCTTCTGGCCTGACCGTGCGCTTGGCCGCACCATCAGCATTCCGCGCCGCGGCGAGGAGCCGCAGCTCGTCGAGGTCGTGGGTGTGGTCGGCGACGTTCACTATGGGTCGCTTGCGCAAACGGCCGAGCCGCTCATCTACCTGCCACTCTCACAGAACCTGAAGCGGCGCATGACGATCCTGGTGCGAAGCCAGGGCGATCCGTTGCTGAATGTTGGCGCGGTGAGGGACGCCGTGCGAGCGTTCGATCCGGACATACCGCTCTTCGGGGTCGCGCCCCTCGATCAGATCGTCGAGTCCTCTCTTTGGCAGCAACGCCTGTTCGCCACACTGCTGACGCTGTTCGGAGCTCTCGCTTTGAGCCTCGCCGCTGTCGGCCTCTATGGCGTCATCGCCTACCTGGTCAGCGAGAGCCGCCGTGAGATCGGCATCCGTATCGCCGTCGGTGCCAGCGGTAGCGAGGTCGTGGCCCACTATCTCAAGAGCTCCTTGCGTCTCGTGCTCACGGGAGTCGGATTAGGGCTCGTCGGCTCGCTGGGCACAAAACGGTTCCTTGCAGGCACATTGCACGACGTGCGAGCTCTCGAGCCGCGTGTGGCTTTGGGCGTGCTCGGCGTGATGCTTGTCATCGCAGGCCTCGCGACGGTTGTTCCGGCACGGGCAGCGGCCAGGGTCAACCCGGTCGAAGCACTGCGAAACGAAGGCTAGGAGCGAGTGCAAGGCACGGAATGAAAGGGGATGTATCGAAATTTCTCACCGGAAACAAGGAGATCTGTGCAATGGAAAGAACACACGCCATCACGTCGCTGTTCGTCATGATCCTCGGAATGATCGCCGTCTCTGCGATCGCTAGCGACGAGGTTCTTGGTACGTGGCAAGGAACTGTGGAGAGGGAACGGGGCAACTACGACTTCACGATCGAGTTCACCATGGATGAGGATGGACTTTCGGGGACATTCACCTCCGAGCTGGATGGTGTTCAGACCCTGGAAGAGGTCGCTTACACCAACGGGACCCTCTCGTTCGAACGGATCAGGCTGAACTCTGAGGGTGCCCCCGTCCATCTGAGCTACTCCGCCACCATCGAGGGTGACACGATGAGCGTGACGGAGACAACACGGTGGGGCGATCGCAGCTTCACTGCCAAGCGAACTCGCGACGGCTAGGCGTTTGGGCAGACAGAGTGCCCGGCTTCAGGGGGACCGCGTTGCTCTCGCCTTTTCGAGGCAAGCCGCCGGGCAAAGCGCAAGACCACCATCGCGAGTACCGTCATCAGACTGGCGAGGACGTTGAACAGGATGTCGTTACGGTCAAAGTGGCGGCTCGGCATGAACAGCTGCAACAACTCGTCGATCAATCCGACCAGCGAGGCCAGTAGGATCGCAACAACTGGAAGAAACGGTACCTTCTTCCCATGCGCGGCACGTTCCGAGAGCGCCTCGAAAACGAGCACCGCCAGAACTCCGTACTCGATCAGGTGACTGCGCTCGGGAATCGACAGACGCACAAACACCATGAGAAAGACCACAGAAAGGCCGAGCGCAACTCCGAGCTCGAGCTCCGGACGCACTCGGAGGCCCTGCGCCAAGATCGCCAACCCGACGAGCACCATCGCAGCCAGGAAGAGTGCGGCGCTGAGGCTTTGGTGGTAGAGCCATGAAGATGCGATCGAAGCGAGCCACAGGGTCGAGAAGATGGCGCCGGTAACCAGAAGTGCACCCTGCCAGAGCCGCTTCTCACGGCGCGACGTGAACCAAGACGAAGGACCCAGGTCAACCATTCAATAGGGACTCCCTTTCAGGCAGAGCAAACACCCCGAGGCGTAGCCCCTCCGGGGGGCACCCAAGTGTGCTTCGGAGTCTAGCGACTTACTCGCGCAACACTTGAAACCGGAGGTGGGAATAGACCATCGAGCGCCGCGTTGACGAGCTGGTCGGCCCAGTCCTCCATCGGCTCGTCCTTGATGCGCCCCAGGACGGTTGTGCCGAGGAGCCCGTTTAGAAGCGTCCCGTGCAGTCGAGCCACGATCGCCATCGGGTCTCCGTCGATCACGGCACCCCGCTGACTGTCCGTCTTCGACGACCACCAAAGCTCGCCGCACCACACCCGCAAGAGGCAGAGCTCCGCCATCGCACCAGTCGGCGCGTTCCCCGCAACCTCGTCAACCACCTCTTCGCCGGCGACCCAGGCCGTCAGGGGCCGTCGCGTGCACGCGGCCCGGGCACGTCCACGGCCACAAACGGCAGCGGGCTTGGGAAGTCCCCGGCGGGAACCGCGCCTCCAGGTCACCTCTCCACCGTAGATCCCGCGCTGCGCGATGTGCTCGCCTCACCGCATCGAAGACCGAGAGCAGGTGATTGCGCTCTGGCGCATCTGACGCGATCACCCGAGGCCGTGGCCCCCAATCGAGCTTCCTCGGACGACGCATCGGACTCACCGGCGTCCTAGCGGATGACATTCCTCCTTGACCAACAGTCATTTGCGAATCGCGCTACACACCGGGTCCGCGGCGGGGCGCGCTCCTGCGCCACGACTTCGGCGCAAAACTCACCCCCGACTGTGCGTGGCATCGCCGCGCGATCGACTCAGTCTCCCGCGCCCGCGCCCGCAAGAGGTCGACGGAGATCGACGGCCCAGACGTCGCCATCCTCCTGCACCTGAATGCGGAGAATCGACTTGCCGTCTGAGGACACGCCGGTGCTTCCCACCGTCGCAAGTGGCCCCTTCCAGAGCGAGGTTCCCGAATCGAGGTCGTACACCTCGCCCTCGGCACCCGCGGTACGCAAGAGCTGGCCGGGAGCGAGAAAGTTGAGTGCGCCATTGCCCGAGAACCCGGTGGTGGTGAAAGTACCGGTCTCGATGTTCAGCAGCTGGATCTCGGTGTCGCCGTCGCAGCGCCCGACGAGCTGTTGGCTATCCGTGGTGAATTTCGCCGCGTTGAACCGGCTACCATCGCAGCGCGGAACGCCAACCCGCTTCCCCAGACGTGGCGGCGCTACCGCCGAACCGCGCTCGAGCACGGGGAGTAGAAAGGGGCCGCCCTCAGCGTGTTTCACCATCAGCCAGGAACCATCGGGAGACCACTCCTGGTTGTAGCCCTCGGCCAGCCGGGCGAGGCCGGTACCGTCCGGTCTTATGACCCAGACGTCGTATCGCCCACCGCGGTCGGAGAAGAACGTCACCCAATGGCCATCGGGGGACCAGGTTGGCCAACGGTCGATAAAGCGGTCACTGGTTAGCCGCCGAAGGTTGCTGCCATCCATTCCGACGAGAAACAGGTCGGGTTTCGGTCCTGTCGACAAGAACACCACTTCGCGGCTATCGGGGGAGCTCCGGGCGAGCATGAAGTTCGGGCCCACTGCCAGGGTCTCGGGGGGGCCGAGCGGACCCTCGGTCGCCGAGAAGGGTGTCTTCACGATCCGGTTGAGCGTCTGGTACGAAGAAAAGAGCACCCGCTGCCCGTCGGCCGCGAACGACAGAGAGGCCAACTGCGAGCTCGGCAGAGTAAAGGCGCGCACCTCGCCAGTCTCCGGGTCGAGCTGCCAGGCGTTGCGGGTTCCACCTCGATCGCTGAGAAAATAGATCGCGCGCGGCGCCACCCATTGGGGCGCGAAGTCGACCGCAGGGTCATCGGTAAGCTGCGTGAGGTTGGAACTGTCCAGGTCCTGGGTCCACAGGTCGCGGTGGTGAGAGTCTTTCTCGATCGTCCAGAAGACCAGGGACCTCCCGTCGGGCGACCAGGACGGCTCAAAGATGCCGGTCAGGCCCGTAACGTCGAGCTCGGTCACGGCGCCCGTGTCGATTTCGAGAATCGAGAGGCGCCCGTCTTCCCGCGTTCCAAGCGCCGCCGGGTCTGAATAGACATGCCCATTGGAGGACGCCAGGTAACGCCCATCGGGTGACCACGCTGGCCAGCATCGGTCGTCGAGAACCCGTCGCCTTGATTCGCCGGTCGTACCCAGCAGCTCGACGGCCAGACCGCTGTCTTCGGAGCACAGCGCGATGGTGCCGCCGTCAGGCGAGAAGGCGGCTACATAGTCGTCGGTGGCGTCGTCTGTGATCTGGATCGGCCGCTCGCCGTCGACCCGCTGAAGGTAGAGGCTCCACGTCGAGGGGCCCGCTCCGCCATCTGACTCGGCGCTGTAGACGAAGAACTCGCCGTCTGGAGAAAGGGTGGGTCGCCGCTCGAGCCGAGGCGACACAGTCAGCCTCTCGACCTGGCTCTCAGCCAGCACATCGGTGACCGGCTCAGGTGTCAGGGCCCGGCTCATGGCCCAGGCAAGGCCGAGCGCCGCCAGGGCCAGGGCAAGCCCCGCGAGGGCAAGCTGCCCACGGCTTGCGCGAGACGACGCGGCCTCTTGTGCAAGCAGAGAGGAAAGCGCGCCCGGGTCGCCGTCGCCAGCGGCGATCCACTCCAGCTGCGCACACAAGTCGCTCATCGACTGCCAGCGATCTCCAGGTGCCTTGGCCAAAGCGCGCTCGACGAGACGGTCGAGCAACGGGGGTGCGACCTCCATCCGCTCTGACAACCGCGCCGGCACTTCGTTCAGGATCGCCGAGACCACTCGCGCCGGCGTTTCACCGTCGAAGGCCCGCTGTCCTGTCAAAAGCTCGTAGAGGAGGCAGCCGAAGGCAAAGATGTCGGTTCGCGCGTCGACTGGTCGGCTATCCAGCTGCTCCGGCGTCATGTAGTGGAGCGTGCCGAGAATCGCCCCCTCGGCGGTCAACGTTCGGCGCGTAGGCTCGCCATCGCCTATCGACACCGGGTCTACCTTCGCCAGACCGAAGTCGAGGAGTTTCGCACCCTCAGAGGTCACGAAGACGTTCCCCGGTTTCAGGTCGCGGTGAACGACTCCAACCGCATGCACAGAGGTGAGGGCACGAGCGATCTGAATCGCGATCTCCACCGCGCGCTGGACGGGAACACGGCCCCGCGCGAGCACCTCCTGGAGCGTCTCACCCTCGAGGAGCTCCATGACCAGGTAGTGATGACCGTCGTCATAGCCCACGTCATGAAGAACGCAGATGTTGGGATGGTTCAGACCAGAAATCGCCCGCGCCTCGCGTTGGAAGCGCTCGCGGAATGCCTCCTTGGCGGACAGATCAGGCGGCAGGACCTTGACCGCGACCTCGCGTTCCAAGCGGGTGTCGCGGGCTCGATAGACCTCGCCCATGCCACCAGCGCCGATGGCTTCGACGATCTCGAAGGCCCCCAGTCGCTGGCCCGGTTCGAGAGCAGGGGGCCCGAGCGACCCCTCGCTCATCCCGAGCGGGGTCAGCTCCGGCGATTCTGCCCCGGCGATGAGCCGCTCGAGCTTTCTCCTTAGCTCCTTGTCTCCCCCGCATGCCTGGTCGAGAAACGCCGGGCGGTCCTGAGGCTCGCGCTCGAGGACCTGAGCGAGCAGGAAATCGAGCTCCTGGTATCGATCGAATGCGTCGGCCACCCGACCAGTTTAGTCGGCCGGTGCCCATTCGCCATTCCGAGGTATTAGCGGGTCTTGATCCGCTTTCAATAGCCGCCCACGGGACAGTCTGAGGCCGCAATTGGCGGCGGCCCTTCACGCCACCCGAAGGGCCGCCACACGCTCGATCCTACGCTTCCACACCGGGACACAGCGGGACTCTGGGAGCTGCCTGGTCCAGGGTCGAAGTGACAAGAGATGACTCAGATAGCTATCAGAACCACCAGAAGCGCGCGAAGCGGAAGTCGACCTCGAGGACGATGCCTCCGGTCGGGTTGAAGCCAATGAGCTTCTGCCCCTGGATCCCACGCACGCCACCGTAGATTCCAGTACCGCCGGTGATCGAACGCTGCACCCGCCGCGACGCCGGGCTTTCGAAGCCATCGGTCGTGATGGTCCGCTGGCCGTACTCGTTGCTGTAGTCGAAGAACTGGAGATTGAACTCGCCCGACGCCTGCGCCTTCTTGATCTCGGGGTCGGCGGTGAAGCTGTAGATCTGGCTCGTCGCTGTCCAGGCACCGCTGCCCGCAAAGGCGCCCTGGCCGACCAACCAGCCCTTACAGGTCCACGTACCGATGACCTTCTCGGGGAATTCGGGATTGCCATTCTCGTCGACACCGTTGCAGAAAAACTCGTCACAGTCGATGGTTCCCTTGGGATAGAGGATGCCGTGAGTGATGAATTCGCCGCCATGAGGCGCAAAGATCACCAGGCCCTCGACCGGATCACCGTTCTTGTCGATCGGGCGCTGGCGAATGAAGCCATCCGGGTCGACGTATTTCTCGGCCCCAGCGACGATCAGTTCGCCCATGTCGTCGACCGGCGGTTCGAAAGTGAACGGGTCAACGTACATACCGGGCTCGGCATCACCGACGTACATCTGAAACACCTCGACCATCTCGACGTTGAGGCGTTGGTAGCGCTTGTCCACTCGTTCGGACTGAGCCGATAGAGCGACTGCTCCACCTAGCAGGGCGATAGAAAACGCCACGAAGTTCACGGCAAGGGCCGCGGAGAGTGTTTTCGAACCACCCTTCGAGTTCAAAGAAAAGGACATAGATTCCTCCTGAGTCGAGCGACAGGCGCCTCGACACCCACCTGACGCCTGGGCGAGGGAGGCCAGAAGCAGCCGCCCTCGGAGTCGCTGAATTCAGTGAGGGGTGAGTGTCAGCCTTGAGTACGTCAACCAGGGCGAAATCCGGAAAGGCCGCCCAACAGATTGTTCAGCCTTTTTCCGAATCCTCGGCGGACATGGCCTCCCGCAACCAGGCCCTCGCCCGCGCCCACTCGTTGCGAATCGTGCGCGTGGTTACGCCCGAGATCTCTGCAATCTCGCGCTCGGTAAAGCCCACGATGTAGCGCAATTCGACAACTCGGGCCAGACGCGTCGAGTGCTGCTCGAGCTTCTGGAGGGCCTCGTCGACGACCAGGACCCGTTCGAGATCGAACTGATCCTCGATCCATTGGTCCTTCAGCTCGACGAAATTCTCGTGGCCGCCGCGCTTCTGGCGGCCGCGATGGCGGGCGAAATCCACCAGCACCTGACGCATCGCTCGCGCTGCCAGGGCGTAGAAGTGCTCCGTGCTGATGGCCTCGCGGGTCTTACGCACTTCGAACTTGAGCCACACCTCGTGAACCAGCGCGGTGGTGTTCATCGAATCACCCGGTCGCCAACGAAGCAGTTGACCGTGGGCAAGCTTCTTGAGGTCGGCGTACATCTCAGCGAACAGGTCGTCGAACTGTTCGGCTGCCCGAGGCGAGGCGTCGCCGCGTTCGGCAGGTCTGTCGGGCCGCTGGCGGGGTTGGTCTGTCATGGCAGCTTCTCAACAGGCCACCGGCCACGCCCGCCTGCGCGAGAGGGTTCTTCACCTAGTTGGAAGCACCAATGCATTATAGAAAATGATTCTAATCTGCAAGGTCACCGCGCGTGGGCCCACTTCTCTTGGCCCGAGGAGAATGACGTGACGAAATGGAACCTCGACTTCGACGGCAAGAGCACGGCCGACGACGTCCTGGCGGACCTCGACCTGAGCGGCAAGACCGCCATCGTAACGGGCGCCAATGTGGGCACCGGCTTTGAAACCGCACGCGCCCTCGCAGCAAGAGGTGCACGACTGGTTCTGGCATGTCGCAGCGAGGAAAAGGGCGACGGGGCGCGCAGCGAGAAGTGGGTGTCAACAGGCTGATCGTTTGTGTCTCGCACCCTCTGTCGCTGACCGACCGGTGCAATCTCCCCACACTCGACCATCCAAGCCGACCAACCACTCGTCCGAGCCCTGGTTTCGGCCGTCTATTCACTGACGTCGAAACGAGTCGAGCTTCGACAGCGCCTCATCGATATCGGCCTCGGTGTGTTCCGCTGAGATCTGAAAGCGGATCTCCTCGTCGCCACGCGGCACCACCGGGTAGTTCAGCCCGGTCGCGAGCACGCCGCTGTCGAAGAGATGCTGCACCAGGGCAGCGGTCTTCTCCGTGTCACGCACCATCAGGGGCACGACGGGATGCTCGCCTGGAATCGTCTCGTAGCCGAGCTTGACCAGACCCTTCTCGAAGCGTCGCGTCATTTCGCGCAGGTGTCGCAGAAGCTCCCGACCGCTGTCGCTGTCGAGCAGCTCGACCGCGACCCTGGCCGCCGCCGCCTCGGCCGGCGTGATCGGGTTGGAGTAGACATACAGAGGCGAGCTCTCGCGCAGGTAGTCAATCAGTACCTGCTCGCCGACGACGTACCCACCATTGACTCCGAAAGCCTTGCCGAGCGTCGCAACCAGAACATCGACCCGAACGTCACACACCTCCTCGGTGCCGCGGCCGGTGGCACCGAACCCACCGACTCCATGCGAATCGTCGACGATCAGAATGACGTTCTCCTCGAAGCGGTCGTCGAACGAGCGCACCAGCTGGTCGATATCACGCAGAGGCGCATGATCCCCGCGCATGCTGAAGATGCCATCGGTCACCACCACGGCGCGCCGACAACGACCGGCCGCCTTCTCGAGAGCCGCCTCCAGTTCGCCGAGATCGTTGTGCTTGTAGATCGAGCGCTGCGCTGGCCGCGACAGTCTGATCGCATTGATGATGCAATTGTGGTTGAGCTCGTCGCTGATCAGAGCCGTCTCGTTCGTCACCAACGATGGAATCACGCCGACGACCGTGGCATAGGCAGAACTCATGATCATGGCCGCCGGGCGCTCGTGAAACAGAGCCAGCTTTTCCTCGAGCGCGACGTGTGGTGCGTAGGTACCGCTGATGAACCGGACGGCCTGAGGACCCGTCCCGAACTGATCGGCGGAGGTTCCCTCCGCTTCGATCAGCTCCGAGCGCAGCGACATGCCCAGGTAGCCATTGGAGTTCATGCGGAGGAACTCCCGCTCTGGGTGCCCTTCGATCCGGTAGCGCGGGCCTCGCTGCCCGCTGGCAGGCAGCACCTCGGTGATGACCTTCTCTGCGCCCTTGAGGGAACCTAGCTCGGCGAGCTGCGCGAGCTGTGCTGCCAGCAGGTCATGGATTCGATCAGTCGGCATTGGAATCTCCAGGAGGGTCAATTCCCCTATAGGCATCACCCGTCCGTTGATGCTTTTGGTGGTCCAGCTTCTTTCGCAGCTCCCGCAACATGTCTTCGGTCATGGTCTCGAGATCGTAGGCCGGCTTCCAGCCCCACTCCTGACGAGCTGCACTGTCATCGACGGACCGTGGCCAGGAATCGGCGATCGCCTGGCGTTGAGGGTCGACCTTGTATTCGATCTCGAAGCCGGGAACGTGCTTCGAAATCTCGGCGGCGAGTTTCTTTGGCGTCAGGCTCATAGCGGTGACGTTGAAGGCGTTGCGATGCACCAGCCGACTGGAGTCCGACTCCATGACCTCGATCATGGCCCGCACCGCGTCCGGCATGTACATCATGTCGAGCTGGCTGTCTTCACGTACGAAGCAGCTGTAGTGGCGATAGCGCAAGGCCTGGTAGAAGATCTCGACAGCCCAATCGGTCGTGCCACCGCCAGGCGGAGCTACATGAGAAACGAGGCCCGGCAGACGCAAACCTCGCGTGTCGACGCCAAAGCGAGAGTGGTAGTAGTCACAGAGCAGTTCGCCGCTGACCTTGGTGATGCCATAGATGGTCGACGGGCGCTGAAGGGTGTCCTGGGGCGTGTCGTCTTTAGGGGTCGTATGGCCGAACGCGCCGATCGAACTGGGAAAGAAGACCGACAGGCCGTGTTGCCGCGCGACCTCGAGGACTCGGTAGAGGCCTCCCATGTTGATCTCCCAGGCAACCCGGGGTTTCTCTTCGGCAACTGCAGAAAGCAGAGCGGCGAGGTGGTAGAGGGTGTCGATGTCATGACGAGCTACGACATCGGAAATCTGACGAATGTGGGTGCAATCGATGAGCTCGAAGGGCGGTCCGTCTACCATCGATTCTCTCGAGGGCATCCGGATATCCGAGGCAACCACCTCTTCGACCCCGGGCCGGGTACGCAGGGCAGCCACCAGCTCGGTGCCGATCTGACCAAGAGCACCGGTAACCAGAATTCGTTTCATGCTGTCGAGGGTGTGTGGGTTTTCAAAGTCGAAGCCGTCCGGAGGGCAAGAAACAGCCTGGGCCGAACCAACGCCATAGGTACCGAAGGCATGAGGAGATGCTGCCCTGGACCGTTCCTTGCGGCATTCCGCGCGCCATCCCGGTGTCGCCTCATTCTAGAAGCACGAAGTCTAGAGAGGCACGGCGCGTGGCTGGTACCCCGTACCATTGGAACGGATAGTGGCTGAGTGGATGATCGTGCTCGATATCAAGGCGTCACGACGCAGGCATATTGGTGATCTGTCGAGGAGTGACAACGCAGAGATCGAGTGCGAGGAACGCTCAGACGCTGTGCGGTTCAATGGTACGGGGTACTAGTGGAATGTCGAGAATCCTGGGGCGTGCGAGGGAAACCTGGAGTAGATCACTCGCTGTCCGTCTGGTGAGACATCGAAGGAACTGACGAATCCCGGTGCACCAAAAGTCTGCGGGTTGCCGAGCGGGAAGCCGCGAAGAGCTTTTGCACGCTCTGCGGGTTCCGTCGAAACCCCACTTCCCTGCTGCGTTCGCTCGCCCGGTAACAGAGCGACAACGCCAACGGCAGCTACGACGGCCAGAGCAACGGCCAGTCCACGCTTCAGCCACTTCCCGCCCGCCTCCGGCGTGGCGACACCCCCTACCAGTCCCTCAGAAGCGGCGGCGCGAAGTGCCTCGCCCAGGGCTTTGGCGCCCGAGAACCGGTCTGCCGGGTCCTTCTCCAGACAACGATCGAGAATGGCCGAGATCGAGGCCGGCACGCCCTCGGCGAGCAATACGGCCGAGCGAGGCGGATCGCGCAGCATCGCCGAAATGCGTTCCGCGGCGGTCTCGCCAGCGAATGGCGACATCCCGCACAGCAGCTCGAAGAAGACGACGCCCAGGCTGAAAACATCTGAGCGCTGGTCGGCTGGTTCACCGCGCGCCTGCTCGGGCGACATGTAGGTGAGTGTGCCGAGAACCTGCCCCGACGCGGTGAGCTCAGAGCCTGCCGCCGCCCGAGTGGGTAGCTCGGACTGCGCCGGCGGCCGGGTCGCGAGCGGACTCTGCTTCGCCAACCCGAAGTCGAGCACCTTGACTCGATTCTCTCGGTTGAGCATGACGTTCGACGGCTTGAGGTCCCGATGGCAGATACCGCGCTCATGCGCGGCCCCGACCGCGTCGCAAAGCGGCAGCGCGATCTCGAGAAGCTCGTCGGGTCCGAGGGTCTCGCCCCTGCCGTCGAGCTCCTTCTTGACATCGAGCAGCGACCGTCCGTCGATGTACTCCATGACCAGGCACGTGGCGGCACGCGACGTCGACTCGATACCAAAGAGGGTCACGATGCCGGGATGATCGATTGACGCAAGAACCTTCGCTTCACGCTTGAACCGCTCGATCGCCTCCGGGCTGAGAGCCAGCTCGTCAGCCAGCTCCTTGAGTGCCACGCGCCGATCGAGGCGGGGATCGAGCGCCAGGTAGACGTCTCCCATGCCGCCACTTGCAAGGTGGCGTTCAACAACGTAGGGACCAAGCGCTGACCGTTCTCGAGCACTGCCCGGCACTCCTGGGGACTTGGGAAACGCTATCTGATCCCGCCTGGGCGGTGGCGCGCAGACGGTCCCGTCGAGCCGGTTGCTTGACCGAGGTCAAGGCAACGGTTGCCATGCGGTAGAAGACTGTACCTATGAATGAAGCACACACCTCCGGGGCAGACGTTACCGGGGCCAAGCCTCCGCCCGCGTGGCGAGCACTGCTCACACGGTTCGGCTTCCTCGGTTTTATGTTCTTCCTCATCAAGGGACTGCTCTGGCTCGCCATTCCCGCCACCCTGGCGGTGCTGGCCTGGTTTGACGGAACCCCCTGACCTCACCACCTCACCCATCTCTTTCGCTACCACCTCGGAGCCCCCGCTGATGCAACAAACCCGACCCCTTGTCGGCGAACCCGACACCGCCGTCGACCAGCCCCCAACAGATGAAATCATGGCTCGCCTTCGCGCCGAGACCCGCGAACACCACACGCGGGCCGAAAAGCAGCGCTTCCAGAGTCGCCTGGTGACCGGCGGTGTCGATCGGGCTCAGTACGCCTCCTGGCTCGTACAGCTTTCCCACATCCATCGAGTTCTCGAGCAGGCGCTCACCGCCAATCTGGAAGATCCCCGCTTCGCGGCGGTCGCCGAGTCGCAGTGGAAGAGCGAGCTGATCGAAAACGACCTGCAACAGCTTCCCGCGCCGGGGGTAGACGCGCTCTTTGCGCCGACCACAGCGCTGGTCGCTCTGCTCGAAAGAACCGCCGAGCACGAGCCGGTCGGTCTGCTCGGCCATCACTACGTGCTCGAAGGCAGCATGAACGGCAACCGCTTCATCGCGCGCAAACTGGAATCGACCTGGGAGAACTCAGCGGGTCTCTCCTACCTCGATCCCTACGGTGAGGAGCAGCGCCCCCTTTGGCAGCAGTTCCGTTCCGACATGAACAAAGTCGAGCTGACGTCGGCCGAGAAGGACACGATCGTGCGCTGCGCCAAAGCCATGTTCGACGGTATCGCCGAGATCAGTAGCGCGATGCCTGGCGACTGAGGAGCTTCCTGAGTCCCGCCCGTGGCTTCAGGTGTTGGCCTTCAGAAACGCTTCGATTCGATCACGCGGTGCCTTGCGCGCTTCATCGAAGTCGAGCTGTGGCTCACCGCACTCACGACATCTTGCGCCTCGCGGGTTGCCTGCAGACCGACACCACCCTCGCTAGACTCTCTGCATGAGCAAGCGAATGGTTCCGGAATCTCCTCTGTACACGTCCTTCACCGATCGCACCCTGGCCGCACTAGTGCTTCTTCTCCTCTCTGCCCTGGTGCTGGGCGGCTGCAACCGAGCACGCGACAAGTACTTCAACGCGCTCGAGAAAGTTGGCATCGAGAAACGCGAACTGCTGGTCTCACGCGTCGACAGCGCACGCGACGCCCAGGCCGACGCACAGGAGGAGTTCCAGGACGCGCTCGAGCAGTGGCAACCGTTCCAGGCCGTGGTCGAGTTCGATGGCGGTGACCTCGAGAAGATGTACAAGAAGCTCTCGCGTTCGTACGAGCGCAGCAAAGAGCAGGCCGAAGAGGTGCGTTCGCGAATCACCAAGGTCGAGCGCGTTGCACGTTCCCTGTTCAGCGAATGGCAGTCCGAGATCACGCAGTACAGTGACGCCGCGCTGCGAAGCGCGAGCGAGCGAGAGCTGCGTGCCACCGAGGAGCGCTACCAGCGACTGGTCGTGGTGATGCGTGACGCCGCGAAGCCGATGGACCCGGTGCTCGCCAAGCTTCGCGACCAGGTGTTGTACCTGAAGCACAACCTGAATGCGCGCGCCCTAGGGTCTCTACAGGGAACGGTGGACTCTCTCAAGTTCGATGTTGACGACCTGGTGCGACAGATGGAGTCTTCGATCAAGGAAGCCGACGCCTTCATCGACGACATGAACTCGCTCAACGAGTCCACCTGAGGGCCCCAGTCTGATCGCCCGGATCACTTCATCGCCTTCGGCTACAGCAGCCGAAGCACAGACCGCGGCCCTCTCGCGCCCGGCTTCGAGGTGGAGTCTCCAGAAGCTCTCGAGCATGCCCAGTGCACTGTGCCTGGAGGGTTCGGTGGTCTCCGTGGTCTGGCTTCAGCTCCTGGCTGCGGTTCATGGTGAGGGGGGAGTTCCACCCGCAACGCTGGCAGTTTCTTTCCTTTCTGTCTGGCTTGCCTATGTCGGCGATCGCTTTCTCGACGCGCGCAAACCCGGCGAGCTCACCCGTCGCCATGTCCTCTGCCGGCGCTACCCACAAGTGGTCGCGATCTCCTGGCTTGTGGTTCTGGCTGCGGACCTCGCCCTGGCGCTCCGATTCCTACCCGCAACTGCGATCGCAAGCGGGCTCGCGCTCCTCGCGGTGGTGGTGACGTACTTCTTGTGGTTGCACAACACGCGAGGCGCCAGCGACAAAACGCGCCATCGCGAGGTCCTGTCGGACCTGGCGGTCGGTCCACTCCTGGCGCTTGGCCTCGCCTGGGCTCTTTCGACTGGCCCCGGTCTCTCACCAGGCGCCGTCGCGTCGCTACTCGGCTTCGCGCTCGTCGCCAGTCTCAACTGCCGAGCGCTGACCCTCTGGAGTACCCAACGAGGCCAGCGCCGGCTGTACCGGGCACTGCAGGCCACTGCCTGCGCAGCCTTCCTGGTGAGCGCAGGCCTGGCCCTCGTTGACTCCACCGCCAGCTGGACGACCGCCCTTCCCGCGGCGTGCCTGGGACTGAGCGCCGCCGCAATGGCCTCTGTTCACCTCCACCGCCAGCGCCTGGCTGCCGACGTGCGGCGCTTCGCTGTCGACGCTGCCATGCTTTCTCCACTCGCAGCGACTCTGACCCTCGCGCTGTTCTAGGCGATGCGCAGCGGCTACGACTTCCTGGCTAGACACTGGCAGGGTCTCGAGCACCTCCTGCACGGCGATCTCCTGGCGAAGGCACGGTTTGCTTGCCTGCGAGAGCTCGAACGTCAGCGGCCCTCACGGGTGCTCCTGGTCGGCGACGGCGACGGCCGGTTCCTGGAACAGCTCGTCTGGCGACTACCCAGCTCGAGAATCACCAGCATCGATCGCAGTCCGTCCATGGTGGCTCTCGCACGCGCCCGGCTCGATGAGACGTCGCGCCAACGGGTCACACACCTCATCGCCGACGCGGCGCAGGTGGTTGTTACGCCCTCCCCATCGGTGCAGTTCGACGCCGTGGTGACGCACTTCTTCTTCGACCAGTTCGAACACGACGGTCAGCGCGAACTCGTTCCCCATCTGGCTTCGTTGCTTACGGAGACAGCGACCTGGCACCTGGCCGACTATCAGCTCCCGGCTGGCGGATGGGCCAGGCAAAGAGCGCGAGCAATCCTGTTTCTCCTTTACCGCCTTTTTGGCGCCATCACCGATATCGATGCCCGGAGTCTCCAGGACCCGACCCCACTCCTCGAAGCGGCTGGTTTCAGACTGCTCCGCCAAACGCTCTTCGATCGCGAACTGTTGGTGTCTTCGAGCTTCTCGCGCAGCGCCTAGCCACGAACGCAGCGGTTTCTCATTTCGCCGAGGCCGTCAAGGCGGGTCGTGACGACGTCTCCCTCCGCAAGATAGGTGCGAGTCGCTGCGCCGACGCCGCTGGGTGTTCCGGTAAAAATGAGATCGCCGGGCTCGAGTCGGGTGATCCGCGAGAGGTACGCCACCAGCGCCGGGACCGAGAAGATCAGGTCGTTGGTGTTCGACGATTGGCGCTCCTCGCCGTTGACCCAACAAGCAAGGGGGATCGCGTCGCGGTCGGCGATCAGGTCGAGCGAGACGACCATCGGCCCCGTCGGACCGAAAGTGTCGAAGGATTTGCCAAGGGTGAACTGTGGCGGCTTCGAGGAGAACTGCGCCTTGCGGTCAGAGATGTCCTGACCACAGGTCAGGCCAACGACGTATTCCCAGGCGGCTTCTTCGTCGATGTCTTTGCCCGCGCGGCCGATCACCGCCACCAGCTCTGCCTCGTAATCGCAGTAGTCACTGCGCAAAACGACGGCAGCAGTCGGCCCGACGAGGCAGCTCGGGTACTTGGCGAAGACCATCGGCTGTTCTGGGATCTCCATGCCCGACTCTTCGGCATGCGCCCGATAGTTCAGGCCGACACCAAAGATCTTCTGTGGTCGCGGGACGGGCGGCCCGAGTTCCACATCGGCAACCGAACCCGACGGTTCGTGGTCGGAGAGAACGATGCCATGTAGCTGTTCGGCGCTGGCCAGCGCCAGCATCGGGCAGCTGCTGATCGCGCCACCGGTCGAGGTCTCCACGTCGTAGTAGCGATCACCTTCGAGGAGAACTGCGCGGCCGCCCACGTTCGCCAACCGAAATCCCATCGTGCTCCTCCCCGATCATTCTCGCCAGCGAACCAGGCACGCCACCTGAGGTCTCGTGGCAGTCTCCCACGAGCGCCAATACCGGTCAGGAAGGTCTGCCGGCGGGCCCATTCCCCTCATCGACGACGAGCTTCGGCATCGACTGGGTCTCAGTGGGCGGCGGCTCACCCATTTCGACACGGAGCGGCCCGTCGTAGGAGGTGGGGTCGAGCTCCGCGGCGATAAGGTCTCGCACTCCCAGGCGGGGCGTCTCTGCCTTCGAGTCGATGGCCACCCAACGACCACGACCGTACTCCTTGGCGAGATAGAGCGCCCGGTCGGCGATCTTCACCGTATCTTCGAAGCCCAGGAGCTCCGGTTCATCAACAAAGAAGGGGAAGAACGCGCAGCCAACTGAACACCCGAGGTGAACCGGGCTTCCGTCTGCGGTTTCGAAGACATGGCCGCGAATCATCTGGATGATGCGGTTGGCGAACCCGGCAACCTCGCCGCGCTCGACTCGTCGAATCAGAAGCAGGAACTCATCCCCGCCCCACCGAATGGCGCTGTCGCCGTCCCGGCAAGCGTCGCGCAGCAGCTCGCCCACCTGGATCAGTGCCGCATCACCAGCGTCATGCCCGAACGTATCGTTGAGCGGCTTGAAACCGTCGAGATCGATCATCAGGAGCAGAAAGTCGTGGAGATCTTCGGAACGCAGGCCGGAAGGAGCCTCGCCGTTGTCGCCGGATCCTGGTACTGCGGGCCCCTCATTGGGGGTTTGGGGGGGAGGTTCATCGAGCACCAGGGCGCCGCTATCCGACCGCTTCCTTCGGTAGTACCGCATCGCCCGGGTCAGCTCCTCGCGCAGGAAGCCAAGCACGTAGTGCCGATTGCGCAGACCCGTCAGAGCATCGGTAACCGAAACCTGCTGCAGACGCTCATTGCGCTCGGCGAGTTCCTCAGTCCGCAGGTCCACCTCCTCTTTGAGTCGCCGTGAGTACTCCGCTTCTCGGTGGAGCCTCTGGCGCACCAGGTGGACTGCGAGAACGATGGCGAGTAGAACCGCCAGCGCGTACAGGCAAAAGGCCCACCAACTCTTCCAGGGTGGAGGTTCGACCACGACACGCGCCGAGAGGCCATCCTCGGTCCAGGCGCCGTCGTTGTTCGATGCTCGCACCCTCAGGACGTAGTCGCCAGCCGGTAGGCTGGTGTAGGTCGCGCGATGAAAGGTACCGAGCTCGTTCCAGTCCTCGTCGAAGCCCTCTAGCTTGTAGGCAAACTGGTTCTCTTCCGGGGAGGTGAAGTCGAGCGCCGCAAAGTCGAAGGTCACGACCTTGTCCAGGTGATTGAGTTCGAGCGCCGCGTGCTGCGCCGCAAGAACGTCCTCGTGACGAAACTCGCCGTTTCGCGACACCGACGTAATCGCCAGTTGCGGGATGTGCCGGTTGTCGACGACCGCGGCGGGGCGAAAGACGTTCAGCCCCGCGACACCGCCGAGGTAGAGCCTCCCATCGGACCCGACATGATGAGCACCGAAGTTGAACTCGGCACTCTGTAGACCGTGGCGCACCGAGTAGCGTTTGAACTCGCCCGTTTGATGGCGGAACCGGAACACACCGTTGTTGGTGCTCAGCCAGAGATCGCCAGCGTCGTCGGGGAGAATGGCGTAGACCATCTCGCTCGCCAGGCCCTCGTCGCGACCGAAGTTCTGGAACGCTGCCGAGGGGTTTCCGAAATCCTTGTACGGCAGAAGATCCAGGCCATTGTCGCCAGTTCCTACCCATAGCCCGTTGGCGTCCTGGTAGAGCGACCAGATGCGGTCACTTGCCAGGGCTCCGACGACATCGGGGTCGGCTCGATAGGCCGTGAACTCTTCGGTTGCCGGATCGAAACGGTTGATACCGCCGTCATCGGTGCCGACCCAGAGTGCGTCGTCGGTCTGCAAGAGCACCGTGACGCGATCACTCGAGAGCGAGTCCGGGTCGTTTGGATCTTGCCGGAAATGACGCGCAATCCCGGTCTCGGTATCGAGGCTGTCGAGACCAGCTCCGAAGAGTCCGACCCAGGTTCGGTTGGGTTGGGCGCCGTGCTCGAGCGCAATGATCGAATTGCTCGCCAAGGTGCGGAGGTCATCTGGGTCATGCCGAAAGTGCTCAAATGTCGACTCGCCGGTTCGGCGGCGGTTCAATCCACCGCGGAAGGTTCCCGCCCAGAGATCTCCCTTGCGATCGACTAGCAGCGAGCCAATACGGTCTTCACTGATACTCGTCGGGTCTTGCGAGTCGTGTTTGAAGGTCGTCACCGAACCTGTTGCCGGATCGATCCGGTTGAGGCCCCCCATTGTTCCGACCCAGATGGTGCCGTCGGCCTCTTCGTCGATCGCCCAGATCGCGTCGTTCGAGAGGGCACGGTCGCCCTCTACCCCCGTGTGATAGTGCTCGAAAGTCACGGTCACCGGGTTCCAGAAACTCAGACCGGCACCGAGAGTACCGACCCAGAGAACGTCGCCGCGATCCTGAAACAGCGACAACACGTAGTCGGTCGCCAGCCCGTCGGGAGATACGGTTCGCTGACGGATGTGTGAAAAGCCGCGGCCTTCTCCACGCCACTCGTTCAAGCCCCGCTCGGTGCCCACCCAGAGCGTCCCTTGTCGATCGGTCAACGCCGAGGTCACACTGTTCGACGTCAGCGAGCGCGGATCATCAGGATCATGGCGAAAGTGTTTGACGTCTTGAACCCCTGGATCGAGACGGTCGAGACCTTGATCGTAGGTGGCAATCCAGAGACGCTGCGCTCCGTCGAGGTGAAGAGCACGCACCTGATTGCTGCTCAAGCTGGTTGGATCGGCCGGTTCATGGCGTCGCGAATCGAGCAGTGCTCCTTCAGCGTCGAGATGAAAGAGGCCATCACCGAAGGTGCCAATCCAGGCGCCACCATTGCCGTCGCCAACCAACGCGCGTACCGAACTGCTCGCCAGCGTGCTGGCCTCTTTGCCGGGGGCCCAGATGTCTCCTGTTGTGGGGTCGTAGCGCAGGATACCGGCGGTCTCGGTTCCGACCCACAACCGCCCTTCCCCATCGGGCAGGACCGCGCGAACCGGAAGGTTCTGATCGTCTGAGGTCAGTGCGTGGCGCGCGAAAGAGCCGGCGAACGGCTGCCAGACCGCGAGACCACCACGCGTACCAACCCACACTCGACCGTCTGAAGCCACAGCGAGCGACCAGATCTGGTTGCTCGGCAGGCTGGTGACATCACCCGGTCCATGCCGATAGAGCCTGACTTCTTTGCCGTCGTACCGGTTGAGTCCATCTTCGGTCGCGATCCACAGGAAACCGGCTTGATCCTGGACAACCTGGTTGACAGTTGTTTGCGAAAGGCCCTCTTCGAGTGACAAATGATGGAAGCGAATGGCCGGTCGCTGCCCATACACCGCCGCTGCGAGGCCGAGAACCAGGGCCACGTACAGAAAGGGCCGGGCGCGCCAGCGGCCACGTTGTGCCAGAAAACAACACATTGCAATATTTCGAATTTCTCGCGATACCCCGGGTGGGGGCAGACGCCAAGAACTTTACTATAAATCCCAGAAAGCAAGGTTTCAGTCTTCAGCCCTCAAGAGTACCGACGGAAGGGATTCATACAACCAGAACACGTCGAGCGGAGGTATACTAGAAATTGTTTCATAAGGTGGCAAACCATTTGCTTAATGTTTCGGTGGCTTCGCAACGCCACGCCGACTCTGAACCTCTACTTGTCCACGGGACCTCATCATGCGTGCCCACCGTCTGACCATCTTGATCCTCGCCGGATGTCTCGCGACATTCGCCGGTGCGCAATCGCCTCCCGTCACCGCGGTGACCGACGGGCCACAACCTCCGACGGCAGCAGGGCCTGAACACGACGCCCTAAGCCAGCGGTACATCGTGCTGGCTCCCGACAGTCGCACCGCCGAACATTTCGTCGAAGCTGTAGGCGGTAGGACCAGTCACGTCTTTCGCGTCCTGCGAGGAGTCGGAGCGGACCTGACGCTCGCACAAACCGAAGAGCTCTCCAGGCTTCCCGGGTTTCGCGTCATCGCCGACCGCCAGGTCCATGCACAAGCTCTCCGCAGCCAGAACGTCCGTATGACCCGCCAGATCGCCTACGGTGCCGATGACGCCGAAGAGAAGCTCTCGACCGGCGGCGTCGACCTCGGAAGTTCCGACCTCGAACTGGCCACCGACTACTCCGATCAGATGATCGGGCTGCGCTTCCAGGACGTTCAGATTCCGCAGGGCGCCACAATCACCAACGCCTACCTCGAGTTCGAGTCCGACAACGCCAACGACACAAACGTAAGCCTCGAGATTCGCGCCCAGGCCGCCGACAACGCGACCGCGTTTCAAAGCGCCAGGCACAACCTGACAGACCGCCCGACCACTGAGAGCGTCATTCCGTGGACTCCGGAGCCCTGGGTCGAGTCGGGCCTTCTCTACACGTCTCCGGCCGTCACGCCCATCGTTCAGGAAGTCGTCGACCGCGGTGCATGGCAGGCTGGTAACTCGCTGGTGGTGCTGATCTCGGGCCACGGCATTCGCCGCGCTCAGTCCTTCGAAGGCAAGCAATCGGGCGCCACTACCCTGGTGGTCGACTACGAATCACCCGCAGAAGAGACGACTGGTGGATTCGGTGGCGGTCCAGGGGGCGGTTTCGGCGACGAACCGCTGGCGACTGGCGAGACTCACACGATCGCCGCCTACATTCTGCGCGGTGCCGATGACGTCGAAGAGAACCTCTCGACTGGTGAGGTGCACATCAACAGCAGTGATCTCGAGATGAGCTTCGATGGGTCGCGCCAACAGCTCGTCGGCCTGCGCTTCGATGATCTCCCGATTCCTGCAGGCGCCAAGATCGACATGGCGTGGCTCGAGTTTCGCGCCGACGAAACCAACTCGGCCCCGGCCTCGGTCCTCATTCATGCCGAAGCCACCGCCGACTCCTGGAGCTTCGAAGACCTGGACTACGCAGTATCGATGCGGCCGAAGAGCACCACCTCCAAGACCTGGACTCCGGTGCCCTGGCCCGAGGTGGGAGCCGCCTACCCGAGTGAAGACATCGGACCGATCATCCAGGAGATCGTCAGCCGGAAAGGCTGGCGGGCCGGCAACGCCTTGACTCTCCTCCTCACCGGGTCGGGCCGGCGAACCGCCGAGTCGTTCGATGGCGGCGACACACCTCCGATCCTGCGCGTTCAGTACCAGGGCGTCGCCCCGACCATGGCGGACGTCGCTGCGGGCGCCTGCGGCAAAGTGCCGGGGACTGGGGCTAGCGACCTGCGAGTCGTCGCCCTCGACTTCGACGGCACCACCGAAATCGAGGTCAAGGTCAGAGACGGTCGACCCCACGCACCGCTCCTGGTGGACGGCAAGATGGTCGGCTGCCTCGACAAGTACGGTGACCTCGAGACCAAGCACTTCGCGTTTCATATCGACGCCTGCCACGTCACCGTGAGTGACGGGGCGACTCACCTCGAAGTCGAGGCCGAAGACTGCGTTGCCTGGCGCGACACCTTCTACCCCACCCTGGTCGATGCCGCTCGGCTCCACCAGCAGGGGACGCTCGGCCGGACTTCGATTGCCTTTGTCGACACCGGAATCGCCAACGCACACGACTGGGGCCAGATTTCCTACGACGTGGTCGCCTTCTACGATGCGATCGCCGACCGCACGCACTCTGATCAAGGTGCGTTTGACGACGCAGGTCACGGCAGCCACATCGCGGCGGTCGCTGCCGGTCGCGGCGTGACCGCCGAAGGGCTCTACAACGCGGTTGCCCCCGCCGCTCAAATCGTTGCGGTGCGCGCCTTCGACGCCGATGGCTCGGGCTCCTACCTCGACGTCATCCGCGGGATCGAGTGGACGATTCAAAACGCCAGCCGCTACGGAATTCGGGTTCTCAATCTCTCTTTCAGCGCACCGGTGCAGTCGTTCTACTGGGACGATCCCCTCAACATGGCGGTGATGGCTGCCTGGGACGCCGGCCTGGTGGTCGTTGCCTCAGCTGGCAACCACGGTCCCGACCCAATGACCATCGGCGTGCCCGGCAACGTTCCCTACGTCATCACGGTAGGTGCGATCAGTGACGCCTACACCCCGGACGATTCCTCAGACGACTTCCTGACCACCTTCTCGGCGGCCGGCCCGACCTTCGAGCGCTTCGTCAAGCCCGATGTCGTCGCCCCGGGTGGCCACATGCTCGGCCTGATGGACTTCCAGGACACGCTCGCCAGGACCCACCCCGAGTTCCACGACGGACCGCGCGGCGTGCCCTACTTCACCATGTCGGGTACCTCGCAGGCAGCGGCAGTCGTCAGTGGCATCGCGGCGCTCATGCTCGACGACGAACCCACCCTGTCGCCAGACGACGTCAAGTGTCGGCTCATGGCCACGGCGCGACCGGCCCTCGCCGGCGACGGCAGCCTCGCCTACAGTGTCTTCCAGCAGGGAGCGGGGTTGGTCAACGCCCTCGATGCCGTTCGTACGAGCGTCACCGGCTGCGCCAACCAGGGACTCAACATCGGCCACGATCTCTCGGGCGCCCAGCACTACGGTGGCCTCGCCAACCAGGACGAGTACGGCAACTACGTCCTCGAGGGCGTCCAGGGCTTCGCATGGGATCAGGGCTTTGCCTGGGATCAAGGCTTCGCATGGGATCAAGGCTTCGCCTGGGACCAGGGCTTCGCATGGGACCAGGGCTTCGCATGGGATCAAGGCTTCGCATGGGACCAGGGCTTCGCATGGGACCAGGGCTTCCTGTGGAGCGAGAGTCTCAGCGAGCCGGCGTCGATCAACACCTGGGTGCCGCAGGAATAGACAGAGGCCGCCCCCACGAAGGGAGCCGCGGTTTCGCAACCAGCTCGAGACCCATTGAACGAGACCCTCGTTCGCGGTGAGTCGTGTGCGCGCACCCTCGCACAATCCCAAGGGAGTTCCTCCGAAACCAGCGCCATGTGCTGTAATGAGGAGCATTAGGTCCAATTGATGGCTGCTCCCTCCTCGCGGAGGCCTGAAGCCTTCCGGGAGGAATACCGTGACGAAAGCGGCCGCTCGCGTCCCTGCCACCATCTTCGTGATCGGGTTGCTTCTCCAATCAGTTGCCGGCGCCGGTGCCGGCGCCGAGGAGATTCGCCCTGGGGTTTTGAGGACCCCTGATGCGCGCTTCGAGAACCTCCCCGGTTTCGACTTCGAGCCTCGCTACCGCGAGATCAACGGCTATCGCGTGCACTACCTCGACGAGGGCCCGGCGAACGGTGAGGTGGTGCTCTTGATCCATGGTGAGCCGACCTGGTCGTACCTCTATCGCAAGATGATTCCGGTGCTCAGCGCCGCCGGCTATCGCAGCATCGTTCCGGACCTGATCGGCTTCGGCCGTTCCGACAAACCGGTCTCGATGGACACCCACACCTATTCCTTCCACGTCGATGCCATGGCGCAGCTGACGAAGGAGCTCGAGCTTCGCGATGTCACCCTCTTTGGGCAGGACTGGGGTGGGCTCATCGGCCTACGGGTGGCGGCGGAGAACGAAGCGCTCTTCGCGCGCATCGTGGTTGCCAACACGGGGCTACCGATCGGCCGGGCGGAGTCGCTCGAGGCCCTGCCAGCAGACAGCGCTTTCGTTCAGTGGAAGAAGACCAACCAGGCAATGATTGACCGTGGCGACATGGCGGTGGGCCAGCTCGTCGCCCGCAGCTCGGGCGACCCGACGGTCGCCGCGGCCTACGATGCACCGTTCCCCGAACCGCGCTACAAAGCAGGTCCCCTGATCATGCCGCAGCGGGTGCCGATGTTTCAGAACGACCCGGCCAACGAGGCCAACCGTCGGGCATGGGAGGTCTTCTCTCAGTGGAGGAAGCCCTTTCTCACCGCCTTCAGCGACAGCGACCCGGTCACTCGCGGCGGCTACGCTGTCTTCCAGGATCGGGTTCCGGGCGCGAAGGGCCAGAAGCACACCACGATCGTTGGAGCGGGCCACTTCCTTCAGGAGCAGAAGGGCCCCGAGCTCGCCCGGGTAATCACCCAGTTCATCGCCGACAACCCGTTGCCAACCAAGCAGGCAAGTGTGACGGCCGACGACATTCCGGTCGCCAAGACGCCACCCGGCTACTGGAAGGCCATGCCGGCACCAGTCCTCGCCCGTTGCAACGAGCCGCTCTCCAAAGACGCGATCGATATGCGCGGTACCTGGAAGGTGGTCGAGGTCGAGGCTGGGGGCGCAGCGGCGGAGCGCTTCCTGGGCAATCTGCAGCGCATCGAGCAGTGCGGCAACCGGGTGGTGATTTCGTCCGGCGGTGTTACCCACGACATGCGTGCCGACGGCACCTATGAGAATGGCGTCAACGACGTCGGAGCGCCTTCAACCGGCGGCCGGGAGATCTCGGTGGCGGCGAGTTTCGAGAACAGTGTGCACGTTCTGCGCCCTCAGGGAATGCCCGGCATGACGGTCGAACGTGAACTGAGGGACGGTGATTTGATCTGGCGCTACGGCCCAACGATCACCCTGCGCCTGAAACGTGTTGACCATGCGAATAAAGCGAACGAATCGAGCTGAGACTCGGACAGGGAAACGAAAATGAAGCACAAGAAGAACCAACCCACCCGCCGCGATCTCCTCCTCTCGAGCGGAGCAGCAACCGGCGCCGTGGCCACCGCTCTGGCGGGCGGACTGCTGCTGACCCCAGACAGCGCCGCAGCGCACGAAGTGGAGATCAACGCGATGGGACCGACGCCTGAACAGGTTCAGCAGTTCCTGGCGCTACCCGAGGGACCGATCGTGATGGTCAACCTGCTCAAGTTCAAGCCCGACGGCGGCCGCGAAGAGTACGCGAAGTACGGCATGAAGATCGCTCCCATCCTCGAGAAGATCGGTGCCCGGGTGCTCTTTTCCGGTGAGGCAAAGGTGTGCTTGATCGGCAGTGGCAACTGGGATTCCGTGGCGCTGGTCGAGTACCCCGACCGCACTGCGCTCCTCGAGATGTCGCGCTCGGAGGAGTACCAGGCCATTCACCACCATCGCGCCGCCGGCCTCGCGGGCCAGGTGAACTACGCAGTTGCTCAGACGGCTGGCATCGGCTGAGGGCGACAGAGGCGGCCATTGCGACTGGCCTAAGCAGCTGCAGCTCGCTTGAAGGGAGGATCCTTCTCGCAACGTTTGGCGCTCGAGGAGCATCATGCTTCTTGTATGCCAGCGAAGACGACCAGCCGCCCGCACGACCAGCGGCACAGCCCAACGGCCAACGGGCTGATCGAGAAGATCGCGGCCGGAGATCGGCGCGCGGAGCAAGACCTGTACAACCTCCTGGTGCGGCGGGTCATTGCCCTCGTCTATCGCATGACGGGAAACCGCGAAGCGACCTGGGACCTCACTCAGGAGACCTTCCTGGCGGTCTACCGCGCCGCCCCCACCTGGCAGGGGCGCGGCTCCGCCGAGGCCTGGGTCTTGCGCATCGCTGGCAACCTGGCGCGGCAGGCGTATCGCTCCGACGATCGCCGTCGACGTCTGGTCGAAGGCTACGCTCGTTCGACACACCCTGATCGGACCGCTGGCGGAAGCCTGCAGGCGGTCGACCGCCTGGTTGTTCGAGAGGCCCTGGCGCAACTACCCGCGGCGCTTCGACAAGTGGTGGTTCTGGCGTTGGTCGACGGCCTGAGCCACGAAGAGATCGCCAGCGGCCTCGATATCGCTGTCGGCACCTCGCGGGCGCGGCTCTCCCGCGGCCGCGACGCCCTCCGCCGCATGCTCTCGCAGACTTCCGACCCACTCCCGACAGGAGATGACAATGAGTGAGCGAAGGATCGATGAACGCATTCGCAACCATGCGGAGCCGGTTCCAGAGTTCGACGTCAGAGCACTCGGCGAGCAGCTCGAAGAGCGTCGAAGCGCCGAACTTTTCGAGGGCCCTGGCGCTCGCAGCACGACCACGTCTCCGCCGCGAGGGTGGCGTCTCCTTCTCCACGCCGCGGCGCTGGTGATGGTCTTCTCCCTGGGCGGAGTCGTCGGCTCGACACTCGAGAACAGGAAGGTGCCCAGCGAGGAACCCCACGGCCAAACTGCAGGCGACAGAGTCTCGTTTTCCCCACCGACCGACGTGGCGCTCGAAATCCAGGCTTCGGGAACTGCGCTCCAAGAGCTCCTCGGCGGTGTCCCTGCCAGCGAACTCGACCTGCAACACCGTCAGCGAGTCGAAGAAGCCGTCTTCGCATTGATGCACGGTCTCGCCCACGAAACGAGTCGGCTGGGGGGGGCTTCACCTCACCCCCTCTCGCAACGACTCGAGGAGCTGATCGCGCGTCATCGTTTTGCCGCTGCAGGTCTTGCGGCCGCGGCTCCGAACGTGCCTGGCACAACGAGCACCAACCCGGATGCGGGAATCGCTGGTAAGGCCAGAGGTGGTTCGTGAATCGCCCGCCGCATCGAGACCGATCTTCCCAGGCGTGGCTCGCCTCAGGGTTCGTCCTGCTCTTTCTCATGGCAGTGGTGGCCGCGCCGTCGCGGGCCGCAGAGGGCGACTGCGAATCCGGCCTCGTTGGTATCGGTGTAGGGCTCTTTCAGTGTCCGGGTGGAATCTGTCTCAAGCGGCCAGAGAGCCCCAATGGGCAACGCGGCGTCCGCTGGCAGTTCTCCGTCGAACCGCGTTTGTTTGGAATCGATGCCGACATCGGGCGAGGCCTGGCGGACGGCGATCGTCTGGTTTCGGTCGGTGGGCTGCTGGTGACTTCGCCCGAAGGAGGTGTGCTCCTGGGCACGCTCAGCGACGGCCAGCATGTCGAGGTCGTCGTCCGTCGCCCGGACGGCTTACACCGGCTCCTGATCGAAGCAAGAACGATGTGCTCTAAACAGCGCCTGGTGGTCACATCAACTGCCGGCGAGGCGTTCTCGTTCCTCGAAGTCGACGCGGAGAAGGACGGACGGCGATGAGCCGCCGATCCTGGCTACCTCTTGCGTCCCTTGGAGTCGCCTCTCTCATCGGCTGTTGGCAGCAATCGGACTCGATGTCTGGAGCTCCCACCGCCACTTCAGCCGAAACGGCGACGCTCGAGGAGTACCTCAATCGCGTCGAGGCATACGGTTTCGCCGGCTCGGTCATCGTCGGCTACCGCGACGAAGTGATCCTAGAGCGCGGCATCGGCCCGCGCACCTGCGACGGCACGGCGACCGTTGACGGGGAAAGTCTCTACTTCGTCGCTTCTCTCTCCAAGGCGTTCACAGCCATGGCGGTCCTGAGATCAGTCGAGCGCGGCGACATCGACCTCAGCGACGGCATCGCAGAACTCCTCGGCCACCAGGTCGAGGTTCCCGCTGCGGCGCGCGCCATCACACCGCTCCACCTCCTCACGCACCGTTCGGGCCTCGCCCCCCTCGACCTCGACCAACGCGAACGTGCCAAGAGTGCGATCGACTTCGTCCGGGTCGCGTTCGAGAAGCCTCTGCAGTTCGAGCCCGGTGAAAGGGTCCGCTACTCGAACACTGGCTACTCCCTCCTGGCAGCCGCGGTGGAGCTCCGTTCGGGCATCCCTTTTGCCGACTTCCTCGCCGACGAGGTCCTAGAACCAGCAGGCCTCTCCAGCACCACTCTCGTCGACACCAAGGGAACGAGCGATACGCCCGCTCGAGAGCCAGGCAAGCACCATGCGCGCGCCTGCCGTGCGGGAGTCGACCAGGGCGGACCACTTCTCTCTCATCGGGAGACCCTCGGATTCGCAGACCTGGGCGCAGTCGGCGTCGTATCCAACGCCCGCGATCTATCGCGCTGGGTGCGCTGCCTGGCAACGGACTGCCTTCTCGCCGGCACGACCCGGAGCACGGTCGACGAACAGCTCGCCCACGCGCGCCGCACCTGGAACGCACCAGCAGGCCGCGGCTTCGGCTTCGGCTGGGTCAGCGATCGCACCCCGCACGGGGAACCGCGCCTCTGGCACGACGGTCTACTCCTGCCCGAGGGATGGAACGGTCAGATTCGTCTCTACCCAGTGAGCGGACTTCACCTGGTGGTACTGAGTGGCCAGCATGCCGAGCAGCCGCGCGGGTGGGAAGTCGCGCGTAACCTCGAGCGGCTGATCTTCGGCGGCTCTGTCGACTGGCCACCTTCGCCGACCGACGGGCAGGGCGCCGGGAGCGGATCACCTAGCGCCATCGAGCCGGGTCGCTACGACCTGCGCGGCGGCGGCGAACTAGAAATCGTTCGGCTGCAGAACCGCTACACGCTCGAGCCACACGGCCAGGCGGCCGTCGACCTGGTGCGGCAGGCTAGCGACGAGCAGCGCCTGGTTCACCAGGAGCGCAACGAAGCGAGCCACGACATCCTTTCGCGCCTCTGGCGTGGCGATTTCGAAGGCGTTCAGAAACGCTACGCCGGACGACCGCTCGAGCAGTGGCGACCTCGAACAGAGAAAACGCTAGCCTGGCTCGCCGAGCGCTTCTCCAGCGGAGCCACTCGCGAGACCCCGCCCCAGATTGAGGTCATTCATACGGTGTCGCTTGGCGAAGATGGGCCACAGGAAACCTACATCCGACTCGTGGCGACCGCCACATTAGCGCCCGAGGGCGAGACCGCACCCCCCCTCGTCCTGCGCGTCGTATGGTTCGACGGTCGCTTCGTCGGCATGTCCGATCGCGGCGCCTTCCTCGGCAAGACCCCATCGGTCGAAGTACTGCCCGGGCCGATCGTCCTGGCCGGACCTTCAGCCGAAGGCGTCTACCGGGCCTGGGATGCCGCAACTCTCAGATCCTTCGAGGTCCGTCCGCTTACGAAAGGCGAGTTCGAAGTACATGCCGGCGAAAGAATCGTCATCGCCCGGCTACGCGCGCTGTAGTGTTCCCCGGGGTCATCCTCCGAGCCGTCACTCACCGGCGCGAACCCACGCTTCCGATCTACTGGTCCTCCGGCAGAAGTAGAGCCGGGTCGCCCAGAATGTTGTAGGTCTCAAAGGGGTTGACCGACGAGAACTGTCCCGAGACGCCCGCGAAGGCGCCGATCACGGCGTCACCCAGGGTCACCGCCTTTCCTTTCCAGACGGCCTGGAACAGGGCGCGGTCGAGCGCTGCGCCTTGACGGTTGATCGACACGCCGCTCGGCGAGAACACCGCGACGGCCCCACCTTCAGGTGCGAGAACCAGCTCGGTGCCAAGGGCGGGATAGCCGGGAACTTCAAAGCGCCCTGCGACACAGGTCATCGCCGAGAAGATTGTTCCCGAGCGTTCGGCGCCGAGCAGGCTCACGTCAGCACTGGTCAAAAGACCCTCTGCTGCGAAGCGGTCGACGCCACCGTGGCCTATGTAGTTGACCCAGAAGTTCGTCGCCTCGAGCTCCTCGAAAAGAGCCCCTCGGGCGTCAGAGAGAGACAGGTCCGAGAGGTAGACGCGTTCGATGTTGGTTGAGGGCTCGACCAACCGCACCAGGGTCTCGCTGTCCGCTGGGAAATCGCCGACGCTGGCGTCGGTGTTGTCGGCCAGCAGGATCACCTGGCCGCGTTCACCCCTGGACTCGAAGGCCTCGAGCTTCTCGCGGTAGGCGTCGAGCTCGGCCATGGTGTGGACCGGGATGCGACCGACCGCGATCTCGGGCACACCGTCGTCCTCGCCCGCAACGTCACCCATCGCGAGATCTCCGGCAAAGAGACCGTTGCGCCGCACCGCGCGCAGAAGCGGCGGCATTGGCTCGAGACCCGTACCGAGCACGTCACGGTAGTCGTAGGTTCCGGCGCCGATGAGGACCGCGTAGCGCGGCTTGTTGTGCCAGTTGTGGTACGCCGCAGCAAGGAAGTCTCGAATGGCACGCGGGTCCCGGTCGCCGTGACTGAACTGGCCGTAGATGTCTTCGACATCGAAGACCAGGGTTCCCATTTCGCGCCGGTCACGTGTTCTGGCGAGGCGCTCGGCCGCCGGGCGTAGCGCGGCCGGTGTGATGACGATGTAGTCGGCACCTCCAAGGCGCAGGAGGTCCTTCTCTTCGCGCGGCTGGAAGACCTCTGGAGTGAGCACAGCGCTGGATGCCACCGCCAGGTACTCGCCTCCCGGTTCCGGTCCGAAGAGGACTCGATACCTACCCGAGGAAAGATGGGGATTCGTAGCAAGTGCTCGCGCTCGCAGGGGGTCGCTCACCTCGAAGAGCATTACGTCGCCCTTGGTGAACCCGCCAACTGCAAGACTCGACGAGCTCTCGGCACGGAAGCGCAGGCGGTCTTCATGGGCGGCCAGGTGACGAGGATAGGTCAGATCAAAACTGTTGATGTAGAAGATGCTCTTGTCGGCCTCGCCGTCGAGCAAACCGGTGACCTGAATCTGATTGGCGCCGTCCTCGAGCATGCTGGACGGGAAGTCGAATCCGAACGTCCGGCGGCCACGACCCTTCCAGGCGTAGTCACCGAGGTAGGCGTCGTTGAGGTAGAGCTCGATGTGATGCTCACGGTCAACACCGGTGCTACTGGCAGAGAAGACCTCGAGGTCGAGCCTTGCGGTCCCGCCGACGTTGGCCAGCTGCTCCACTAAGACGTCATAGCTGTGACTGCCCGCCACCGGGTTGCCAGCCACCACTGCTGACCAGTACCAGAAGTCCTCGAGCGCGTGGTTCGCCGCCGCCGTTGCCCCCAGCACGTCCTCTTCGAAGTGAACCGTCGATTGGAAGTCGGTCACACTCACCAGGCCGGTGGTCGCCGGCAACACCTTCTGCATGAGCACACCGTTGCCGATGCGCAACTGGTAGTTCGTCGTGTCGGAGAAGATCGAGCTCGACGGGGTCGCGACGAAGTAGAAGCCCTGGCTGTCGGCTGCCGGGTGAATGGCAACCAGATCGCCCGCCCGCGTCAGCTCGAAACGCCCCTCGGCAAGGTAGGACTCGAGGTGGCGGCCAAGACGCCCGAGATGAGGTCTCAACTCGTCGAGCGCGACGAAGACCAGACCCGCGCCATCGGGATGATCGACACGCACGCCGATATCGAAGATCGCGTTCTCGAAGCTCTCGAAGGGAGCAATGAGCGGTCTCGTCGGCCGGCGGCCAGCGCCCTGCCTGGCGTTCTGTTCGAGGGATTCGAGACCACGGTCGTCGCCCCGCTCCCGGTTCACACCACGTGCCGGCCGGCGGACATGCGGCTCGCGCGCGAGCGCTTGCATCGCCTTCTCGAGCGGTTGGCGGTTTCCCGGGGGTTCGAGGGTTGCAAAGAAGGGCCCGTGGACCCGCTCGGCACCCGAAGCTTCGATCTCGACCACCGCGTAGTAGCTGCCGTCGGCCTCTGGCCAGTGGTTGGCCGCCATACGGTAGTGACCGCCCTGCGGTTCGCCGGCTGAAGGAACCACATCGTCGGCCAGGTGGACCCACTCCTCGGTGTCGGTCTTCCACTGCATGAGGTAGAAGGCAACCGTACCCACCTCAGACGCCGTCGACCACTCCACCACCGGCACGCCGCCGTCGTTGTAGACGCGGAAGTCGGACGTCAATGCCATGGTGACGGTGTCGAAGCCGAAGTCGTTGTTCGGGTCGTCGAAGCCAGTGCCGACGAAGACCGAGCGTTCGAGGTTGTCGGTGGTCAGCGCGGTCGAGGCGGGCAAGGTCGACGGCTCGACCTCGAGCACGTAGGGGCCACCAGACAGCAGGCCGAACTCGAAGTCGCCATTGCTGTCGGTGGTGACCGAACGCACCAGGGGATCGGTCGAGTCGATGACCCCGTCGTTGTCCTGATCGAAGTACAGGTTGACGGTGGCGTTCTGCCAGCCGGTCTCCGTCGGGTGGTAGAGGCCGTCGCTGTTGTCGTCGAGGAAGACGGTGCCCAGAATGGTGTTCGTTCCGGCACCGTTCGACTGCAGGAGACGGCAGTCCGAGCCCTCGTAGTCACCGCCGATGCCGAAGGGCTCACCGGCGTCTTCCGTCGGGTCGGTCGGATGGGTCGCCTCACCGGTCGTGAAGTCGATCTTCCACAGTCGATCGTCGGTCGATGAACTACCGGAATTACCGGTCGTGCCCCACATCACGCCGAGGTGGTCGAAACCGGTCCCTTCCATATCGTCGACCCGGTCGCCATTGACATCGACGATGTCGACGCAGCTCAGGAAGCGACCCGTCGGAACTCCGTTGGAGTCGAGCTCGAGCTCGCCGAGCTGCTGGTTGTTCCCACCCTGGTCGACCTGGACGAAGAATCTGCCATCCTCGGAGATCGCAATGTCGTCCATGTCGTGTTCGTCACAGACGGCACCACCGTTGTCGCCGTCGAAGTCGGGAATCAGGTAGTCGACTCCTGGGCCGAAGACATCTGGGATATGTGCGCCGGTGCTGTAGTCGATCTTGAAAAGCGCGTCAGAGTCCGACGACCGGCGGAACGTCCCCCAGAGTTCGAGGCTCTGCGGATGGAAGGCAAGGCCATCGACATCATCGAAGAGGAGCTCGCCGTCCGAGCCGCCACCTGTTCCAAACTCTCCGATCGAGGTGTAGGCGGCCGTCGTCAGGTTGAGCGTGCCAAGTGTCCCCGTTGAGCCTTCATCATCGGCGGCGTAGAGAAGCGGGCCAGTTGCCGACGGCCCGAAGGTGATCGCTTCAATCGATACAGCACCCGAGTTGCCGATCTCGGTGACTGTGTGAGGCGAGCTGCGGCCCATCGAAACCAGCTTTGAACCGCTGTCTGAGAGCGCCCAGCAGAGATCCTCGACGACCGTCGGATCCTGAATGGTGGTTCCCCCGCTGAAGGAGTTGTTGGGGGCATAGGGGTCGATCGCCCGGGTCGCTGAGGTCACCGAGGCGCTGTTGGTGATCGTCCCGGCGGTGCTGGGAGCGGTCACCTTGATCGTAATCTCCGGTGCCCAGCCGACGGAGAGGCTGGAGGCGGTGCAGGTCACCACCAGGCTGCTCTCGGAGCACGACCAGCCCGTACCGGTGGCACTCACATACGTCACACCCGAAGGAAGGGTGTCGGTAACCGTCGTGGTCGCGGGAATCGCCGGACCGTAGTTGATCACCCTCAGGGTGTAGGTGATCGTGCCGCTGAGCTCGACCGGATCTGGACCGTCGATGACCACGATGCCGAGATCGACATCGGAGGGGGTTCCAACGGTGGTGTTCTCGAAGTCGGCGTTGTTGAGCTCGTTCGTGTCTGGTTCATCAGCGCTGATGTTCGCCTTGTTGACGATCACCTGATCGCTGGCCGGGGCCGTGACCACAACGGAGATTGCGGGCCCAACACCGACCGCCAACGTGGCACGAGTACAAGTCACGGTGCGCGCAACCTGACCACATGCCCAGCCCGTACCGGTGGCACTGACGAAAGTTGCCGCCGCCGGAAGGGTGTCAATCACCACCGGGTTGGTGGCGGCATTCGGCCCGAGGTTCTCAGGGGTCACCGTGTAGGTCACCGTTCCGCTGGTCGCCACTGGGTCGGGGCTGTCCGAAATCGCGACGGTGAGATCTGCAGTCGGGCCCGAGGACACCGTCGTTGACATCGTGGCATTGTTGTTGCCACCCACCGGGTCGGGGTTGTCGGCGCTGACCGTTCCGCTGCCGTTCAAGGTCGTCGGCGAGGCCGGCGCTGTGACATTGATGTTGATCACTGGAGCTGCCGAGGAGCCGGCGATCGTCGCGCGTGTACAGGTCACCACACCACTCGCCTGGTTACAGGTCCAACCGACGCCCGCGGCACTGTTAAAGGTCACACCCGAAGGCAGAGTGACCGAAACGACAACGTTGTCGCCCTGGATGGTCGAGTTGTTGGTCACCGTGGCACCGTAGATGAGCGTGCTCGAGACGACGACTGGATCTGGCGTATCGGTGACTGCAAGAGAGAGATCGACGTTGGTACCGACATTGACCGTCGTGGTCTCGGAGTCGCTGTCATTCGCCGACACGGGATCGGGCTCGTCGGCCGAGATCGTCGCAGTGTTGTTGACCACGGTCGGTGCGGCAGGAGCCGTGACTGTGATGGTGATGACCGGCGCGGTCTCTTCCGGAGCGATCGACGAGCGCGTGCAGGTCACGGTGCCGGACGATTCGCTGCACGACCAGCCGGTCCCACTAGCGGAGACATAGCTGACGGCAGCCGAAAGCGTGTTCGTCACCACCACGTTGTTGGCGGTGTCGGGACCCAGGTTGTTGGCCGTCAGCGTGTAGACGAGGGTGCCACTCGCAGCGACCGGATCAGGTGAATCGGCGATGCTGATTGCTACGTCGGCGCCTTCGAGGCGCACCTTGCCGTAGGACTCGTACGTGTCGAGGGCTTTGCTCCCCGTCGAGTCGTAGAGCCGGAAACAGTAGGTGGCGCCGTCAGTGGCGTTGCTGGTCGCCTTCACCGCGTACTCGATCTCGGTGAACCGATCGATGGCGAGAGTGATCGCACTGGTGGTATTGCCTGCGTCCTTGACCTCGCCGGCAACGAAGGTCGTCGACTCGTCCGTCAAGCCCGGATCGATGTTGGTGGTCGGATCACCGTCGGTGAGATGAGTGGATCCCGTGATCTGCCAGTCGCCGCTGGTGTCGGTGGGCACATCGACGTAGGCCCCGCCGCTACAGGTCGTGGTTTCGGCAACTTGTAGTTTGTAGGCGACGCCGCCCGATCCCAGCGTGCCCTCGTTCGAGACCTCAAAGCGAATGCGACGCGTCGAGTTCTTGGGCACCTCGACGATCTCGGCATCCTCAGCGGCAGCCGAGGTAGCGCCGGCACCGCCGACGTTGGTCTTCTGCGCCACCAGCGTCCTCTCGTGCATGACGGCGGTCCCGCCTTCGGTGCGCCACTTCACCTCGATCGTTTGACCCGCTCCGAGCCCGGAGACCACGGCATGCGTCATCATGTTCGTCGAGGTGTTAGGAATCGAACCCTCGGTGTACATGCGGCGCTCGGAGTGCGCCACCTGGGTGCCGTTGGCGTAGATCGACACGTACTGGTGGTCACTGGTCGAGTTGTTCTCGACCGAACCGCTCCACCAGACGATGTAGTCGCCGGCACCCGGGGTCAGGGTCATCGAGTTCGCCAGCACATCGGAGGAGCTGGTGGTCGTGGTGTCGCCGGTGGCGCTGGCCTGGAAGCTGTTGGCGGCCGCGACCTTCGACACGGTCAGGCGACGTTCGTACATGGTGGCCGTGCCACCAGTCGTACGCCAGCGCACCTCGATCGCATCGGTTGCGCCAACACCGGTAAGACGGGCATGCGTTGCAACCGGGAACAGCGCACCGTTGATCGACGACTCGTTGTAGACCTCCCGCTCGGAGTGCGCCACCTGCGTTCCGTTGACGTAGATCGAAACGTACTGGTAGGTGCTCGAGGAGCTACCGTCGAGGGTACCTGAGAACCATACGATGTAGTCGCCAGCTCCGGGGGTGAGGGTCATCGAGTTGACCAGCACATCGCTCGAGCTGGTCGTCGTGGTCGAGGCAGTGGCCTGAGCCTGGGAAGTGTCGGCGGCCGTCACGGGAAGAACAGTCAGAGCTCGTTCGTGTGCGCTTGCAGTTCCGCCCGAGGTCTTCCACTGAACGTTCAAGGCTTCGCTCGCCCCGACGCCCATCACGCGGTCTTGGAGCGCAATCGGCCGCGGCGTGTCGGGAGTCGAGCTGTCTGTCGTGTGCAAACTCTTTGTATGGCTGACCGCGGTCGTGTCACGGAAGAGCGAGAACTCCTGGTCGCTCGAAGAGCTCGACTCGACTGAAGTACTGAACCACACCAGATAGTCGCCCGCGCCGGGCGTCGTGCTCATGCTGACGAGATCGTTGTACGTCGAACTACCCGTGGTGTCGGAGGAAGTCGCCGTGACTTCGGTTGGCGTACTACCGCCGCCAGCAGTTTCGTCGCCGTCGTCATTGCGCCACAGAGTATGGATCTGGTCGAGATCCGGGGCCGGAACGTTGACGGTAGTGGTTTCCGAGTCGTTGTCGTTCGTAGGAACCGGGTCGGGGTCGTCGGAGACAATCGAGGCGTCGTTGATCAGAGTCTGAGCCGTGGCAGGGGCAGTCACCGTGATCGTGACCGGCGGTGCCGTTGTTTCGGCATCGAGCGAGGTGCGCGAACAGGTCACCACACCACCGAGATGACTGCAGCTCCAGCCAGAGCCGGCGGCGCTGACGTAGGTCACGGCGCCGGGGAGTGTGTTCGTGATGACCACATTGGCAGCCAGCCCGGGGCCGAGATTCTCGGCGGTCAGGGTATAGGTGAAGTTGCTGTTGGTGACCACGGGATCATCGTCGGTTATGGTGATCCCGAGATCTGCCGTTGGCAGGCTCGCTTCGGCGTACTTCGTGTAGGCATCGAGAGCGCTACCGGCCGTCGTGTCCCAGAGGCGGAAGCAGTAGTCGCCACCTGCCGACGCGTTGGCGGTCGCCTGCACTGCATACTCGAGCTCGGTAAAGGCATCGGCGGCGAGGGTGATTCCGGACGTGGTGTTCGAAGTGTCCTTCATCTGGCCGGTGACGAATGTGCTCCCCTCGTCGGTGAGACCGGGCACGATATTGGTGGTTGGAGCGCCATCGATGAAGTGGGTCGAGCCGACGATCTGCCAGTGGCCTGAACCGTCGGTGGGCACGGCAGTGTACGAGCCGCTCGAACAGGTGCCGGTCTCGGCAACCTGCAACTGATAGGTCATCGACGGCGAAGCCCCGGTGCCTTCGTTGGAAACCTCGAAACGTACCCGGCGGGTCGAGCTTCGCGGTACGTTCTCGAGTTTGGTGTCTTCGTCTTCGGCGTAGGACGCACCTGAACCTGTGCCTGACACGCGCATGACGATCAGCGACCGCTCGTGCATTCTCGCGGTCGATCCGGTCGTTCGCCACCTGGCTTCGATCTTCTTACCCGCGCCTACGCCGGTGATAAAGGCATGAGTCACAGCAGCTGCCGCAGTGCCCGGAAGCGAGCCCTCGGTTCGAAAGACCCGCGCGGACTCAGTCACCTTGACGCCGTCTGCGTAGAGTGAGAGGTGCTGGAATGTGTCGCCGGCGTCGGCTTCGACGGAACCTGAAAACCACACCAGGTAGTCACCGGCACCGGGAGTGACTTCCATCCCGTTGATCTTGACGTCGGCCGAGCTGGTGGTCGACGTAGAGGCCGTGGCGCTGGCCTCGTAGGTCTCGCTCGATGCGACCTTGAGGAGGGTCAGGGTTCGCTCCTCCATGTCGACGTCGCCCTCACCGGACCGCCACCGAACCTCGATGGCCTCACTGGCCCCCACTCCAACCAGGCGCGCGTGGGTGGCGACCGGGATCTCACGGCCATTGAGGTCGCCGTCGATCCAGACCTCACGTTCACTCTCAGGAACCTTGACCCCGTTTCTGTAGATCGAGATGTAGTTCGGGTCGTTGAACTCATCGTCGCGGAGAGTTCCCGAGAACCACGCCAGGTAGTCGCCGGCGCCAGGGGTGATCGTCATCGAATCGAGCGCACTGTAACTCGAGGTCGTGGAATTGTTCGTCGTCGTCGTGGAAGAAACCTGGAAGGTGTCGGCGGCGTCCGCCGGAAAGGTCGTCAGGGTGCGTTCGCGAACCAGACCCTCCCCGACACTCGTGCTCCAACGGGCCTTGACCGTATCGCTCGGGCCGAAGCCCGTCAGGCGAGTCTGGGTAGCGACCGGGCGCGGCGAGTCGAAAACGTTGTTGACCGTCGGTGATCCACGTTCGCTGGCGGCTACTTTGGTCGCGTTCTCATAAAGCGACACGTGTTGATCGCCGGTCACCGCGTTGCCCGCCTCGACCGAGCCGCTCCACCAGACGAGGTAGTCGCCAGCCCCAGGAGTGATCGACATCGAATCGAGGTCGACATCACTGGTACTGGTCGTTGTTGTGTCAGCAGTTGCAGACACCTCGGTGGGCTGGCCTGAAACGGTCTGGTCACCGTCGTCGTTACGCCAGCGATAGTGCACCTGGCGAAGGTCGGGAGAAGGAACAATGACCGTCGTGTTCTCGCTCGCCGTGTTGTTTCCCCCTACGGGGTCCGGGTCGTTCGAGGAGATCGAGACATTGTTGGTGAGCGTCTGTGCCGTAGCAGGCGCTACGACCGAAATGTTGACTGGCGGTGCCGTCGTGTTCGCGTCGAGCGTCGCGCGCGAGCAGGTGACTGTTCCCGTGAGGTGGGAACAGCTCCACCCGACCCCGCTGGCACTGACGTAGGTCACCGCGCCCGGCAGCGTGTTGGTGATCACGACGTTCGCAGCCGGTCCGGGGCCGAGATTCTCCCCCGTCAAGGTGTACGTCAAGGGCCCGTTGACCGGCACCGGATCGGGACTGTCGGCTAGCGTGATCTTGAGGTCTGCGGTCGGCAGGCTCGCTTCAGCGTACTGGGTGTAGAAGTTGAGGGGGCTTCCTGCCGTCGTGTCATAGAGGCGGAAACAGTAGTCGCCTCCGGGGACCGCGTTGGCCGTCGCCTGGACGGCGTACTCGATCTCAGTGAAAGCGTCGGCGGCGAGCGTGATCCCAGACGTGGTGTTCCCGGTGTCCTTGATCTCGCCAGCCACAAAGGTGGTTGCCTCGTCGGTGAGGCCGGGGACGATGTTGGTGGTTGGAGAGCCATCGGTGTAGTACGTCGAACCGACGATCTGCCAGTGGCCAGTACCCGTTGTGGGTACGGCTGTGTAGGTACCACTCGAGCAGGTGTTGGTCTGGGCGACCTGCAACTGGTAGGTCACCGAGGTCGATGCGCCAGTGCCCTCGTTAGAAACCAGAAGGCGCACCCGGCGGGTCGAGTTGCGCGGCACGTTCTCGAGCTTGGTGTCTTCGTCTTCGGCATGGGTCGCCCCTGTTCCCGTCCCCGAGATCTTCATGGCGATCAGAGAGCGTTCATACATCTTCGCCGTCGAGCCAGTGGTTCGCCACCTGGCCTCGATCTTCTGGCCGGCACCAAGACCAGTGATGTAGGCGTGCGTAACAGCGTTTGCCGCCGTAGCAGGAATCGAACCCTCGGTCCGGAACACCCGTGCAGATGCGGGAATCTTCACTCCGTCGGCATAGAGAGAAAGGTGCTGGTAGGTATCTGCGGCTGCGGCTTCGAAGGAGCTCGAGAACCAGACGATGTAGTCACCTGCACCGGGCGTCATCTCCATCCCGCTGACCAGCACGTCGGTCGAGCTGGTGGTCGTGGTCTCTGCCGTAGCGCTAGCCTGGGTGGTCTCGCTCGCTGCGATCTTCAGGAGCGTCAAACTCCGATCATGGAAGTCGACGGATCCGGTCCCAGAACCGGCGCGCCACCTGACCTCGACCGTGTCACTCGCGCCAACACCGACCAGTCGAGCATGGGTCGAAACGGGGATCTCGAGGTCCGTGATCGAGCCGTCGACGAAGATGCGGCGTTCGCTCTCAGCGATCAGGGCTCCGTTGACGTAGATCGAAAAGTAGTTCATGTCGTTCAGATCGGGGTCACTCATCGTTCCGGAGAACCAGGCCAGGTAGTCGCCCGCGCCTGGAGTCACCGTCATCGAATCGAGAAGCACATAGCTGTTGCTGCTCGTTGTGACAGTGCTGGACGCTGCGACCTGAAAGGTCGTCGACGCATCCGCCGGGAGCGCGGTCAGGGTGCGCTCGTGCGCCAGAGCGTCATTGGCTGTGGTGTGCCAGCGGGCCTTGATCGGATCGCTCGCTCCAACACCAGTCATCCGAGTCTGCGTGGAAACCGGCCGTGGGGAGTCGAAGACACTGCTGGCCGTGGGCGTGGTTCGTTGACTCGTCGTGTCCTTGGTCGTGTTCTTGTAGAGCGACACGTACTGCTGGCTATCTGCGGCGGTATCGGCTTCCATCGAACCACTCCACCAGACGAGATAGTCACCGGCGCCCGGCGTGAGTACCATGGAATCGAGGTCGACGTCACTGGTACTCGCCGTCGTGGTGTTGGCGGTTGCCGACGCTTCGCTCGGTTGGCCGGATGCGGTTTCGTCACCGTCGTCGTTGCGCCAGCGGTAGTGCATCTGGCGCAGGTCGGGGGTTGCACCGGCGGCCGAGGTGTGACTCTCCAGGTCTTCGCCGTCAGAGCGTTCCGAGACAACGACCGGCTGCTCCGGCGCTTCCTTCTCGGATGTGGCGGTCGCCGCTCCCAGCAAGCCGCCACCGAGCGCACAAAGGAGGGTCACCAGGAGAATGAACGAACGAGGGGACAGAGAATCGCCCCGCGTTCCGTACTTTGAGATGAGATTGAGAATGGGCATACCGAACGGACCTTCCACAAGAAAGAGGACCGAGGCGCGGGCGAACCCCCGGCCTCATACATTCGGCTTCGATTATATCTTTTATAGCTCTAAAATCTTGTTTTTTCTGCCTTGTCAACAACATTCAGTAAGAATTCGCCCAGATTCTTGCTTAATCTTGCTGTGTCGTGCCGTGATCGCGGCTCGTCCCTTTTGAGGTCCCTGGCCGCACCGCGACCACCCCAGCCGAGTCCTCCCTGCTCGGGAGAAGAACTGGACCCGCGCTTGCGGCATCCAGCGAGCGATGGCTCCCCGCGCCCCGATCCGGGTCTACCAGGCCAGCCGAAAGCCGCCGGTGGAGGTCTCGAGCTCGAGGTCTTCGCGCTCGAGATCCGAATCCCAGACGACGAAGAAGGTCGTGCCGCCTCCGATGAGCGCTTTGATCGACAAGCCGAGGTTGAAGAACCCGGTGTCTGGAGCGTCCGTCGGCACCAGAAAGTCTCCCGAGGATGGATCGGCTGAGAAGCGGCCACGAATCAACCGCGCACCATCTTCGAACTCGCGTAGGTACGACGCGCGCAACCCGGGTTGCAACACGCCCCAGGACACGCTGCGCGTCCAGGTCACGTCAAAGCCCGCTTCACCGAGCAGCGAGTCGAGTTCTTGCTCGTCGATTGTCAGGTTGAAGGGGCCAGCGCCCGCTTCACTGAACCCGTCGACGGTCGACTCGAGCCAATAGCCTCGCACGACACCGGTGACACCGACGGCGCCGGTCACGAAGTCGTAGCCGAAACCGGCGTTGAACGCTGGTCGCCCCGGGGTTGGCTGAGGGCCGGAAAGCGCGTGCGGCCGTTGAGTAGGGGTCGGCCGAGATGAATGGCTGCGGCCGATCGATGAAACGTCGCATCTCGAAATCGTTCTGGCCGTAGATTCCGACCAGGCCGAGGTAGGCTCGATCCCACATCGACCCGCGGCGCCCCGCCGGCCGGATTGGTCAAGACAGCACCGAAGTCGATCGAACGATCGCCCTCCACGATGCTGATGTCCGCCACATCGACTCTTACCGTCGTATTGGACGTACTGACTCCCGAGCCATTCGGCGCGAACCGAATGAAGTCACCGCTCGGACCCGTGAAGCCCAGGTCGGTCCCCGGGTTGAATGGCGACCCTGGCAAGACGTCCTGGCCAGCACTGCCCAGGTTGTAGTCGCCGGTGATCTCCACCTCGTCCTGATCAAAGGCCAACCCGCTCGGGCCCAAGTGGCCAATTCTGAAGGCTCTCCGGCAAGCGTTCACGCTGAGCCGTGCCCGCGCACCGTCTCGCGAGCACAAACGCGCCCATCCGATCTGGCTCAATTCCCGGAAGTGCGTGGCAGTGCGTCAAGGTGGATAGCCCGCGCTATGCTGCCCCAGCGTTCTCAACATCCAATGGCGTCAGGAGGTAGAAGTTGCTCCACGCGATGGCTTCGTTCTCGACCGTTCACCGAGGGCCCGGCAAGAGGACCCCGGCCAGACGTGTCTCCGCCACAGCCTCCTTGGGCCTCGCTCTCCTCGTCTGCAGCCTCGGGCCCGCAGGCGCGGCGAACCACCCCCACGACATGCTGGACGAGGCAGAGATCGCTGAAGCAATAGAGATCCTGAAAGCCAACGATCTTCTGCCCAGCGGCTCTCTCTTGATCTCGCTCGATCTCGAGCCGCCCGAAAAGGCGGCGGTACTCGCCTGGCGCAAGGAGCCCTCGCCTGCGACCCTACCGCCTCGGAGGGCGCGGGCCGTCTTTCGCCACGCCAGCTCGAGCTCGGTCGCGGTCGTCGATCTCAGCGCGGGCAAGCTGGCATCGAGAGAGACCGTATCGCCGGGGCAGGTCGCTATTGTCCTCCCCGAACTCTTCTCCGCCATCCAGGCAATCTTCGCCGACGAGCGCATGCGACGAGCCCTCGAGAAGCGCGGCATCGAGAAGATCGGGCTGGACACGCTCTACTGTGCACCGAGGACCGTTGGCAACTTCGGAGAAGAGGTTGAAAACACCAGGCGCCTGACCAAGATCGACTGTTTCGATCTGCGCGACAACCCAACCAACATCTTTGCTACCCCGGTCGAGAACCTGTACGCCGTCGTCGATCTCGACTCCGGCGAGGTCCTAGACGTCCGTGACCTGGGCCTGGTCCCGGTGCCGCGAGGAACCCACTCCCTGGCCAAGGCCGATCAAGAGCGGCTACGCGAGCGCTCGGAATTGCCGGAGACGACGGGTTCCTTCACCCTCGATGGTTGGGTCGTGCGCTGGGAAAACTGGCAGGCGCACATTTCCTGGAGTACCCACGCCGGTCTCGTGCTCTCTGATGTGAGCTACCGCGACCAGGGGGAGGCGCGCAGTGTTCTGTATGAGGGCCATCTCTCCGAACTCTACGTGCCCTATATGGATCCGAACGAGGGCTGGTACTTCCGCAACTACTTCGACGAGGGCGACTACGGTCTCGGCACAACGTCAGCCCCACTGGTCAAGGGCAGCGACTGTCCGGCAGGGGCGCGGTACCTGACCCCGATCATGGCCAACGCGAGCGGCGGGGCGACTCGGCTCGAAGACCGCATCTGTATCTTCGAAAGGGCAACGGGAGAGCCCACATGGCGCCACTTCGACATGCTTTCCGGGCAGCTCGACTCGCGAGCCGACCGCGACCTGATCGTGCGCTCCATCGCCACCGTGGGCAACTACGACTACCTCTTCGATTGGATTCTTGACGCCAAGGGCCGAATCACTTTCCGCGGTGGCGCCAGCGGTCTCGACGCCGTCAAGGCCGTTCGGGCCACGCATCTCGACGACGAGAGTGCCGAGGAAGACACGGGCTGGGGCCCGCTCATCGCGCCGAACCGCGCCGGCATAAACCACGATCACTTCTTCTCACTGCGCCTCGATCTCGACATCGACGGCACCACCAACCGCTTCGTCAAGGATGAGCTCTACGTCGAAGAGCAACCAGAAGGAAGCAAGCGCAAGAGCCTCTGGCGGGTGCGCGAACGCGTACTCGAGAATGAATCCGAGGCGCGGCTCGAGATCAGCCTCAGGGAACCAAGCCTGTGGCGGGTACAGAGCAGCGAGCGCAAGAACGCCATGGGCTACCCCACCAGCTACCAACTGCGAAGCGGTGGCAACGCGCTGCCGTTGGTAGATCGCGAGGACTCGCCGCTCGAACGAGCCGCGTTCGCCAACCACCACCTCTGGATCACAAGGCACAGCGCTGACGAACGTTGGGCGGCCGGCGAGTTTCCCAATCAGCTACCGCCAGGGTCCGACGCCGCGGGCCTGCCGGCCTGGACAGAAGGAAACCGCGCGATTGCAAACCAGGACATCGTGCTGTGGTACACCCTGGGGTTTCACCACGTGCCCTCCTCCGAGGATTGGCCGGTCTACAACGTCGGATGGCACTCCGTCACGCTCGCCCCCTACAACTTCTTCGACCGCAACCCGGCGATGGACCTGCCCTGATCATCGGCAGCTAGATCATCGGCAGCTTGATCAGCGACTCCCACAGATGGACCCGCAAGCACTGACCGCTCTGCGCCAGCGGTTTCCCATCCTGGCGAGTACCACCTACATGATCTCCAACTCGTTGGGGGCCATGCCGGCGGCAGTCGAAGACGAGCTGCAACGCTACGCCGAAGCATGGAAGACACGTGGTGTTCGCGCGTGGCACGAAGGGTGGTGGGAGGCACCCGTTGATGTCGGTGACCTGATCGCACCGTTTCTCGGCGTTCCGACGGGCAGCGTCGCAATGCATCCGAACGTGTCGCTCGCTACCGCGGTCTTCTGTTCGTGTCTCGACTATCCAGGCGAGCGCAACCGCATCGTCTACAGCGAGCTCAACTTTCCGAGCCTCTGCTATGTCCTTGAAGGCGAGAAGAAGAAGGGGGCCGAAGTCCGGGTTGTGCCATCACGCGACGGCCTTTCGATTGAGACCGAAGACCTGCTTTCTGCTATCGACGAGCGCACCCGCCTGGTGCCGATCTCGCACGTGCTCTTTAAAAGCGCCTTCATCCAGGACGCCGAGCAGATCGCCCGTCGTTGTCGAGAGGTCGGAGCCCTTCTGCTACTCGACGTCTACCAGTCGGCCGGAGTGATGCCACTCGAACTCGAACGTTGGGGCGTCGATGCGGCAGTGGGAGGATGCTTGAAGTGGCTCTGCGGCGGACCCGGGAACTGCTTCCTGTACGTTCGCGAGGGGCTCGACTCCGAGCTCACACCGACAACCACCGGTTGGCAGTCCGACCAACACCCTTTCGAGTTCAACGCCAAGCACGAACGAGTCAGCGAAGGGGCCTGGCGCTTCCTGACCGGCACACCCAACGTGCCCGGGCTCCACGCCGCACGTCCTGGACTCGAGATTCTCGGCGCGCTCGATATCGGGGAGATAAGGCAGCGCTCGCTGGCCCTCACGGACCGCCTGATCGAAGTGGCCGATGAAGAGGGGCTCGAGGTCTGCTCGCCACGGGACGCTGGATCGCGTGGAGGAACGGTCACCCTGGGACACCCCGAAGCAGAACGCGTCGCTGCCGAGCTCAACGCGGCCGACATCGTGTGCGACTGGCGGCCGGGAGCCGGGGTTCGCCTCTCGCCACACGTCTACAACACCCTCGAAGAATGTGAACGCGCCGTGCGCGAGATGAAGAGCCACGCCGCTGCCTAGGGCAGGTCGAGGCGCTTGCGCTTTTCCCACAGCGCCTTGCGACTGATGCCAAGGATCTCCGCTGCCTTCCCTTGATGGCCACGCGTGTACTCGAGGGCTCTGAGGATCCCCTCACGCTCGAGCTCAATCAGCGAGGGGGGCTTCGAGCCCCGATGGTCACGAGGCATCTCGGGGTTGACCACCTGACCGGGATCAAGCACCACTCGACGTTCGAGAACATTGCGCAGCTGACGCACGTTGCCGGGCCAGGAGTAGTCGAGCATCCACGACCGCGCCTCGTCGGCGAGGCGTAGCTGCCCCAAGCCGTGGCGAATCGCAAGTTCTGACAGCAGCGCCTCAATCAACGGCTCGAGATCTTCGCGGCGCTCGCGCAGCGCCGGCAACCGGAAGGCGAGGACTTCCAGCCGGTAGTAGAGGTCTTCTCTGAACAGGCCCTGGCTGACACGTTGCGGCAGCTCGTGCGACGCCACGGCGATGACCCGTACGTCGGCTGTCCGTTCGCGGCCCCCCAACGGGGCGTAGCGGCTCTCGGCAAGCAAGCGAAGCAGCTTGGGCTGCGCATCGAGCGGCAGCTCTTCGACCGGATCGAGGAGTAGTGAACCTCCTTCGGCCCGCCCCAGGCGCCCTTCGCTCGCGCCCCGTGCGCCGGTGAAAGCGCCAGCGCGGTATCCAAAGAGCTCGCTCTCGAAGAGAGTCGAAGGGATCACGCCAGGGTCGAACTCGACCAACGCACCGCGGCGTTCACTGACTTCGTGAACAGCACGCGCCAAGCTGGAGCGGCCGGTCCCCGGCTCTCCGACGATCAGAACGACTGAGGCGCTGCGGGCCGCTCGATGGAGCGGGTCGCGCAACCCGGCAAGCGATGGTGTTGCGTCGAGCAGTTGATCGATACGACTCACGACGACCGGTTCCTGATCCTCAGGCGGCGGCCCCTCAACCGTCGTTCTGGGGCAACGTCGTAAACGTCAGGGTGACGTCGGGCGCGTCCGACCACAGCTTCTCGAGACGATAGAAATCGCGGCGTTCATCATCGAAGACGTGGACGACAAAGTCTCCGAAGTCCAGCAGCACCCAATGACCTTCGGTAAGGCCCTCGACGTGTGTGGCCCGCGTTCCTTGATCGCGCAGGGCGCGCTCGATGCCTTCAGCGATGGCGCTCACCTGGCGTGCGTTCGACCCGCTCATGACCAGGAAGAAGTCGGTGAAGTCACTGACTTCGGCCACCTTCAGCACCACCAGATCGATCGCCTTCTTCTCTTCGGCCGCCGCCACTGCGTGACCGACCGCAACTGCCGCTCTAGCGACTCTCTCCTCAGCAGACACGCGGGTGTGGGCAGTGGAGAGGGTCGGCTTCTGTGTGGCGGGCATATGAAGTGGGGCGTTTCCAGGCGCTGCCGTTCTGCCGGGGCAGGGAGACCTACGGGGCTCCGCGGTACAGGCCGTACTTGTTGCAAAAGTCTAACACTGGGGCCGGTACACCATCGGGACGCTCACCCGCGGCGAGACTGGCACGGATGGCGGTCGACGAAACGATGACCTCATTGTTCTGGACCCAGATCGTGCGATCGGACGGGGCGTCTCGGAGAGCAGCGGGTAGGTCTTCGCGCAGAGTTTCACTCCCGTCCCGGGCCAGGACGACAATGCGCGCGAGTTCCTGAATGTCCCACCAACGCTTCCAGGAGTCGAGCTCGTTGTACGAGTCAGCGCCCACCAGCAGGTAGAGATCTGCATCCGGGTAGAGCGCGCCGAAATGCTCGAGCGTCTCGACCGTGTAGGCAGGTTTGCCGAGAGTGAGCTCGCGCGCCGACACCTCAAAGGACAAGTCGTCGAGCAGCGCCATTTCGACCATCGCGTAGCGTCGCCATGCCGAGGCGTGACGCGGGCCTTCTTTGTGAGGCGGTCGCGCGGTCGGAAGAAAGAGGACTCGATCGAGTCCCACGTCTGCCGCGGCTCTCCTGACCGGCTCGATGTGGCCGTTGTGGATGGGATCGAAACTGCCGCCGAACAAACCGAGCTTGTAACGATCAACCGGGGGCGCCTGTTTCGGTTGAGGATCACGATCACTCACGACATCACTCCTCCTCTTCGGTCACAAAACGCACGGCGCGCTCTTCTTCTGCCTCGCGCTCGGACTGGCGCAGCTCGTCGAGCAAATGGACCACCTGGTCAACCAGCGGTCGTAAGCCGCGTCCGGTCACCGAACTCAGTTCCCGATAGGGCAAACCGCGTTCCTCCGTCGCCTTGCGCAACGCCTCCTGGCGCTCGCCGTCGACAGCGTCGATCTTGCTACCAACCACGATACGCGGACGTTCGAGCAGGTCGGGAGCAAATGCCGCCAACTCCTCTTCGATCACCGCGAGCTCGTCGTTCGCAGGCTGCTCGCCCCACGATAGATCCACCAGATGAAGAAGGACTCGGCAGCGTTCGACATGGCGCAAGAAACGGTGTCCGAGACCGGCCCCTGCCGCTGCGCCGGCGATCAACCCTGGAAGATCGGCGATCACAAACGGGTCGGCGCCCGATGCTGGGGCCACCACACCGAGCTGCGGCACGAGGGTCGTAAAGGGGTAGTCGGCGACTTTCGGTCTGGCCGCGGTGAGCACGCTGATCAGCGTCGACTTGCCGGCGTTCGGCAGACCAACGACCCCGACGTCGGCCAGTAGCTTGAGCTCGAGGAGCAGCTGGCGCGCTTCACCTTCCTGACCATCTTGGGCGAAACGCGGGGTTTGACGGGTAGCGGTCGAGAAGTGCGCGTTGCCTTTGCCGCCTTTTCCACCTTGCGCCACGAGCAGACGTTGACCATCCTCGATGACTTCACCGAGCGAGCGCCGGACTGGCTCGGGATCTACATCCTCCGGCGAGCCATCGCCTGCTTGCAGAAAGGGGTTGCTGGCGAGGGCCTCCTGGTGAGCGAGCTGTTGTTCACTCGGTTCTTCAGCCAGGTCCTCCGCGTCGGGCTCGGCTTCCGTCTCCGGGCTCACCTCTTCGAAAACGACGGTACCTAGTGGCACAGCGATCTCGAGGTCCTCACCCGAGCGCCCAGTTCGGTTCGAACCTTCCCCATGACGACCACGCTCCGCACGCCAGGTCTTTGGCATGCGCAGGTGGTAGAGCGTGTTGAGATTGCGATCGCCAACCAGCCATACCGAGCCGCCACGCCCACCGTCGCCGCCCGCAGGCCCGCCACGCGGCACGAATTTCTCGCGCCTGAAGGCAACGACGCCGTTGCCGCCGTTACCCGCCTCGACCGTAAACCGACATTCGTCGATGAAATTCATCGAACCTCGGGCCCTTTACGGTCACCCCGCGCGCCTACTCGGAAGCGTCGATGTGCACCCAGGTTCCGCGACGACCGCGATTCTGAAAGCGCACCACACCATTCGCGGTTGCGAAAAGCGTGTCGTCGCCACCGCGACGAACGTTGGTACCGGGGAAGAACTTCGTTCCCCGCTGGCGCACGATGATCGTGCCGCCGGTAACCGTTTGACCGCCGTAGCGCTTGACACCGAGATGGCTGGGGTTGGAATCGCGACCGTTGCGACTGGAACCCTGTCCCTTTTTGTGAGCCATTTCTCAAACTCCAGAAGTTGATTAGCCGGCGATGCTGTCGATCTTGACGCGCAGCATGTTCTGGCGGTGGCCGGCAAGGCGCTCGTAACGCTTGCGACGCTTCTTCTTGTAGACCAGGACCTTGGGAGCCCGAACGGCACCGACGACCGAAGCCTTGACCGAGGCACCTTCGAGGGTCGGGGTTCCGATCTGAGGCTCACCTGAGCCGCCGACCATGAGGACATTCTCGAACGAGATCGAGTCGCCATCGTGCTCGAGGAGTTCGATGTCGAGAACATCACCTTCCTGAACGCGATACTGCTTTCCCCCGGTTTCGATGATGGCGTACATAGCTTTTTCTCTCCGTAGGTTGCCTCTGGCCTCAGACCGCAACAGGCGGCGAGGGCGTGAGCCGATTGGCCATCGGCTGGAGACAGGACCGCAGGCTGAACTCACGAACTAGTGGAGTCGAAGCACGGAACCTGAGAGGCAGAACGCGGAGCTTAACGCCCGGCGCACGAGCGGTCAATGGGACTAGTGGCCAGAATCGGCCGACTGCATACCCTCGAACTCTTCAGAGGTGGCGAAGAGCTCGGGTTCTTCCTCGCCGCAGACCTCGCACATGATCTCGGTCACCACGCCTTCTTTGTACTCGAAGACGTAACAGGGACTCTCACATTCGAGGCAAATGAGGTACTCAGGGCGCGCCATAGCGAAGGCTCCAGTCTCGGAAACAAAGACACGGGGACCCCGCGCTTTCGCCCAAGATTAACAGGTATTGCGCCGAAATCTAGTATCCAGCCTGGCTATTGCCCGCCTCCACTGCCGCCGTCGCGTACGCCGAGGATCGCCGGCCGCAGGAACCGCCCGGTCTCCTCCAACACCCCGCGGCGTGACACGGGCTGCGCGGCGGGAAGGTGCACCTGGACCGTCGTGCCCTCACCGACCACCGACTGAACCGAGATCTCACCGTCGTGCGCCCGCACGATGCGGTCGACGATCGCCAGGCCGAGCCCGGTGCCGCCCTTGCGCTTCGAGTAGAAGAGCTCGAACATCTTCTCGAGATCCTCGGCCTCGATCCCGCAGCCGTTGTCCTCGACCGACAGAATCACCCGCTCGTCGACCCGGCGGACGCGAAACTTGAGCTTGGGGTTCTTGCGCAGTCGACAGGCCTCGAGTGCATTGTCGGCGAGGTTGAGGATCAGCTGATGCAGCTGCGGCGGATCGACCCGGACGCTGCCCGCCCCCGGCCCCAGCGCCGCCGTTTCGTCTTCGATCTCGAGTGCGATGCCCGCTGCCAGCACCCTCCCCCGAAGGACTTCGGCGACGTGCTCGAAGAGCGCCCCGGCTTCGACTTCCTCGAGATCGAGATCTGCCGGACGGGCATAGGAGAGAAAGTCGGTCACCAGGCGCTCGAGCCGAGCGATCTCCGAGCGCGTGATCGAGGTCAACCGGCGACCCGACGAAGTTCCGCCCTGTTGGTCGAACTCCTCTTCGAGCATTTGCATGTTGAGGTTCAGAGAGTTGAGCGGGCTGCGAATCTCGTGCGCGAGCCCCGAAGCAAGCGTGCCGACGTAGGCCAGGCGCCCGGCTTCCTCGGCCTTCTCCTCGAGCTTCTGGTTGCGCTTGAACAACACCAGAAGGAGAAGGTAGGCACCGGCAAACAAACCAATCGTCAGCACGCCAATGATGCTCGCCTGGCGGAGGAGTTCGGCGCGCAGGGTCTCGAGTCGCAGCTCGAGCTCCTGCCCGCTGATTCCAATGACAAACGTCCCCATACGGCCGACCGGCACCTCGACCCGCTCATAGGGCGTCTGACGCTGCACGTTGTGAACGACGACCGACGCATCTGAAGGCGCTTCGACCTCCTCCGGACCACGCGTATCGATTTTGCGGTTCTGAAAGATGACCGCGCCGTTGCTGTCACGGATCTCGACCTCCTCGACAATGCGCCGCTGGCTCAGGATCGAGTCGATATAGGTCTGCGTTTCGGTCTCGGTTGCCACCGCGGTATAGAGATCGAGACCACGCTCCTCGGCGCCGGTCGCGATCTGCTGAGCCAATTCTTCGGCTTCGGAACGCGCCTCGAGAATCACGCGGTTGACCTCGCGCTCAGAGAGAGACCGAAAGATCAGCCAACCGAACAATGCCAAGTCACAGAGTACGAAGAGCCCGAAGACAGCTGTCCATACCAGCAGGCGACGCGACATCAGAGGGTGTAAGGCGGACTTCATCGGTTCGAGGGCTCGGATCATCTCCGGGACGGGAAACCATAAGAGTATCAATGGGTTGATAGCATTCGCGGCGTTCCACCATGCGCCATTCGAACCCCTCTACGCGCCGAAGGCGCACCCGCCCTCGGCTGACCGCCGCAGCCGTTCGAAGGGGCTGCCCGCCGGGAGCCGCCACGCTCCTGCTCGCGGTCATCGCGGTGTTGGCGATCGGGTGTCGGAGCCGAGATGACAAGGCGACCGAGGGCAGTGCCAACTCCGGGAGAGTGCCCGGAGCCGCGGTAGTGGGCACGGTCTTCGACGTGCCAACGGTCAACGAACTGATCGACCCGGGTAGCGGTCTCAGCGGCGCCGTCATCGACCTGCTCTTCGCCTCCCTGGTCACCGACCAACCCGATCTCGCCGGCGGACCCGGCGAATTCGTACCCGATCTAGCCGCCTCCTGGTCCTACAGCGAAGACCGCACCGCGATCACCTTCGAGCTGCGCGAGGCACAGTGGAGCGATGGCACGCCCATCAGCGCGCAAGATGTGCTGTTCACCTGGCAAGCACAGACCAGCCCCGAGGTCGGGTGGCCCTTCGCCGATATCAAGAGCAACATCAAGGACGTCGAAGTCCTAGCGCCCGCGAGTGTCCGCTTCCATCTCCATCGACAGGCCGCGCACAGCGATCTGGCACTCATCAACGACGGCGTGATCCTGCCATCGCACGCCTGGGGTGCGTTGCCATTCTCAGAATGGCGTACCGGTGGCGCCTGGTTCGAAGAACACCTGGTCACCTCCGGACCCATGACCATGCAAGCGCGCCGCGCGGGCGAAACCATCGAACTGAAACGCAACCCCAGCTACTGGAACAACGACAGCACCACCCTCGAACGGGCTGTGTTTCGTATTGTCCCCGACCGAGCCGCCCTGGTGGAACAGTTGCTCTCGGGCAGCGTCGATGTGATGCGCCATCCTCCAACCAGCGACCTCGAAAGGCTCGAGCAGTCGCCCGAGGTAGACCTCCTCACCTACCCGAATCGCAACTTCGACTTCGTGATGTGGAATGTGAAGCGCCCACCCTTCACCAGTGGGAGACTACGCCTGGCGATGCAGCTCGCCGTCGACCGGGAGGCGATGGTCGAGACGTTGATCGCCGGCCGCGGGCAGGTCGCCTCGTCTCCGTTCGTGACCTGGGCGTGGCCCAAGGCGCCCGTGCCACCGCGCGTCTTCGACCCTGATGCAGCCGAGATGCTGCTCGAGCGAGGGGGTTGGCAAGACAACGGCGATGGACCACGCACGAAGGGGGGCGAACCGCTACGCTTCGAGTTGCTCACGATCGCCGGTAACTCACGGCGCGCGCGAGCTGCCCAGATGCTTCAGGCCCAGCTCGCCGAGGTGGGGGTCGAGGTGGTCATCGACAGCGTCGACGTCAGCCGCTTCACTCAGAAGACCACGAGCCACGACTTCGATGCCGCTCTCTTCGGCCTGTCGATGGATACGTCGTTCGACCTCTCCTACAGCTTTCACAGCGACGCCATCGATGGCGGCCTCAACTACGGGGGTTACGCCAGCGAGGATCTCGACCGCTTGATCGAACGTGTCAACGCCGCCCCAGACCTTGCCACGCTCGAACCTGATCTCCAGGCGATTCGCAAGCACTTTCGAGACCGCCAACCGCTCCTGTTTCTCTACGAGGCCGACGGCGTCGTGGCGGCGCGCAGGAACGTGCATAACGTACAGCCCAGCGCACTGGGTGAGTTCGTCAACCTGCCCCAGTGGCGCGTGACCGACTGAATCAAGAGGAACAGCGACGTGAGCGCTTTCTTGGTTCGCCGGCTGGCCGCCTCGGCGGTTCTTCTGGTGCTCGTGTTGTCGGCCACCTTCGCGCTGTTTGCACTCGTGCCCGGCGAAGCCACCGATCGCTGGAACGACCCGCGAATTCCAGCGGCAGAGCGAGAGCGGGCCGAGGCGCTCTGGGGGCTCGATCGACCGGCACACGAACAGTTCACCGGTTGGTGGCGGCGCCTTCTCGCTGGCGACCTCGGTTGGTCTCACTCAGAAGCGCGGCCGGTCAGCACCGTCATCCGCGAGCGCGCACCGCAGACTCTCCTCCTCGCCGTCGGCGCCGGCCTGGTTGCGGTCTTGTTGGGAACTCTGGTCGCGGTCCTCGGCGCATCGCGACCCGGCTCCACGATCGATCGGCTGCTCGGAGCGACCTCCATGCTGCTGTGGTCGACGCCGGGCTTCTGGTTCGCGCTACTCGTCGTTCTCCTCTTCTCTCACCGTCTGGACCTTTTCCCGCCCAGTGGCGTGACGTCTCTCGCACCACCGGCCGGCTCTCTCGGTGCACTGCTCGACCGCTTGCATCACCTGGCGCTTCCGGCGCTGGTCCTGGCGACCCCCATGGCAGTCGAGATCTCGCGCTTCCTTCGCAGCGCCCTCTTGCAACAAAAGAGGAGCGACTGGTGGCGCGCCGGGCGTGCGCGCGGACTCTCGACCCGACTGCTGTGGCGCCACGGTCTGCGGCAGGCGTACGCTCCGCTCCTTCACGTCGTTGCTCTTCGGGTCGGCCAGTGGACGGCCGGGGCAGTGATCGTTGAATCGATTTTTGCCTGGCCGGGGCTCGGCCGCGCGCTCCTCGCCGCCGCCAGCAGCCAGGACTGGGAGCTCGTCCTCGCGCTCACCGCCCTGACCGGTACTGCGGTCATCATTCTCGGGCTGCTCGCCGACATCGCCCAGGCGGCCCTCGATCCTCGCGTGCGCCTCGAAGAGGCGAAGCCATGAACCGTGCGACTCGCCCACTACGGCTGGCCGGCGCTCTACTGCTCACCGCGATCGCTCTCCTGGCACTCTTCGCACCGGCAGTCGTGCCCCACGACCCGGCGGCACAAATCGACCCCGCCATGTCAGCGCGGCAACCGCCGGGGACGACTCTGTGGCTGGTCAAGACAAGCGGCCCTCGCAGGCTGTTGCTGGCGGAAGACGTCCAATGGCAGGAGGACGAGCTGGTCCTGGAGCGCCGGAACGGAACTCTCACCGTTCCACGCCACGAGGTCTCGAACCCAACCACTGCCGGTGTCGCTGACAAGCTGACGTTTCTCCTCGGTACCGACTCTCTGGGTCGTGACCTGCTCTCACGAGTACTCGCCGGTGCGCGCGGATCTCTCCTGATCGCTGCGTTCGCAACGCTCATTGCATCGGTCCTCGGTTGTTTGATCGGCGCCCTGGCGGGTCTCGGTCCGGCCTGGCTCGATCGCCTGCTGATGGCTCTGACCGACGCCCTGTTGGCCTTCCCGGTCCTCGTTCTGCTGCTCGCTGTCGGTGCCATGGCGCGTCCCAGCATCTTCGCCCTCGCGTTCCTCCTGGGGAGCCTGAGTTGGATGGCGATCGCGCGTCTCATCCGCGCCGAACTGCGCTCCCTACGCGAACGCGCCTGGGTCCTGCAGGCACGCTCGCAGGGCCAGAGCGAAGCGCGCATTTTCCGCCATCACCTGCTACCCCACCTGCTGCCGACTCTGTTGATCGCCGCCAGTCTCGAGATCGCGAGTGTCGTGCTCGCCGAGTCGGCGCTCAGCTTTCTCGGTTTTGGCGTGCGCGCGCCGGCAGTCAGTTGGGGCAGCATGATCGCTGACGGTCGGGAGCTCCTGGTCACCGCGCCTTGGGTCACCCTGGTTCCTGGGTTCGGGCTTCTCTTCACAGTTCTCGCGCTGCACTGGATCGCGGGCGACGATCAGTGGACCTCCCGCTCCGGGGCCGCGCCACGCCGCCGCCAGCGAGACCAAGCGAGAAGTGAGCGATGAGGGCTGCGCTTTTCGACTACCAGCTTCCAGAGGAGGCCATCGCCCAGCATCCTTTGCCGCGCGGCGAGAGCCGCCTCTTTGTCCTCGACAGGTCGGGCAGTGAGCGCCACGCGAGCATCCGCGACTTTGCGTCACTCCTCGAACCCCGCGACCTGCTAGTGCTCAACGACACCAAGGTGCTGCCGGCCAGGCTCTTTGCCCATCTACCAACCGGCGGCCGCGTCGAGCTACTGCTGCTCGAAGCGATCGAAGACAACCTCTGGCGAGCCCTCGGCCGGCCCCTGCGCAAGCTTCGGCCCGGCACAACGCTCGACGTCGAGACGGCCCAGGGAGCACCGCCGGTATCGTTGGTCGTCAGTGAGCGGGACGACACGTCGATCCTGGTTCAGTACGACCCGCCGGATGCTGGCGAAACCGACGCACTGCGAACGATGCGTGCGCTGCTCGAACGCTACGGGCACACACCTCTCCCGCCCTATATCAAGCGCCCCGACAACACCGAGGATCGCCAGGACTACCAGACCGTCTACGCCCGTCACCCAGGGTCAGTCGCCGCGCCAACCGCCGGACTGCACTTCGACGAGGCCCTGCTGGCCGAGCTCGACGGGAACGGAATCGAGCGTGTCGCAGTCACCCTGCATGTAGGAATCGGCACCTTCCGTCCCGTCCAGGTCGACGACACCGAGGACCATCGCATGCACTTCGAGCGCTATAGCATCAACGAAGACGCGGTGCGGGCGATCGAAGACACGAAGGCGCAGGGAGGGCGCATCGTCGCCGTCGGCACGACCGTCGTACGAACCCTCGAAGCCGCTGCCCGCAAGGCACGATCGCTCGACCACACGAAACTGCTGCTGGCGGGCGCCGGCGAGACAGACCTCTTCCTCACTCCCGGCGAGCAGTTCCAGGTGGTTGACGCCCTGTTGACCAACTTCCACCTGCCCCGCTCTTCCCTGTTGATGCTGGTGGCGGCCTTCGGCGGTCGAGAGCGCGTTCTTTCTGCCTACGAGGAGGCGGTTCGGGAGGGCTACCGCTTTTTCTCCTACGGCGACGCCATGTTCCTCGAGCGCAGAATGCGTGACGCCATCAACGCGGCGCCGTAGCCATTGTCGATGTTGACCACTGCGACACCGGGAGCGCAGCCATTGAGCATCGTCAAGAGTGCAGCCAGGCCATCGAAAGCCGAACCGTAGCCGACGCTCGTTGGCACGGCGATGACCGGCAGCCCGACCAGGCCCGCCACCAGCGTCGGCAGCGCACCGTCCATTCCCGCCACCACGATGGCGCAGCGCGCGTCGCGCACTCGCGGCAGATGGGCAAGCAGGCGATGGACACCCGCAACCCCAACGTCCCAGAACCGTTCGACGGAGTGACCGTGCCACTCCGCGACTTGCGCCGCCTCTTCGGCCACTCCCAGGTCTGACGTACCGGCAGAGAGAACGGCGATATCGGTTCCGTCGCCGGCGGTTGGTGCTGGCTCGCCGAGACGGAACAACCGACTGCGTGGATCGTAGCCGCCACCAAATCGACGCTCCAGGTCGGCACCACGGTCCTCGTTGACCCGTGTCGCAAGAACACGCCCCAGGCGAGCGATCGCAGCCTCGACGATCAGCACCAGTTCCTCGTCGCTCTTGCCGGACGCCAGGATCGCTTCCGGATGGCCGGCACGGAGCTCGCGCTGGAGGTCGAGTTTCGCCACACCGAGATCGAGAAAGGGCGATTCCGCCAGCCGAGCACTGGCGTCCTCCGGTGTGGTTTCACCCGCGGCGACCCGCTCGAGAAGCGACTGCAGCTCCTCGGGACTCAAGGGAGCGCCTTCTTCTCGGGCACCTTCATCTCGGAAACCCTCTGAGGAAAGCCTCTCTCTGAGGAGCCCCTCTCCAAGGGGGCGTCGGCACCTCCCGAGCGATAGCCGCGACGATCGAATGCAGCACGGGCAAAACCCACCGCCAGAATCTTCGGCTCGAGTCGAGGCCATTCCGCCGCCAGGCGCTCGACCTCGTCAACGCCTACTTCCACCCGGGCACCGTCACTATCGTGGCGTACGCGGAAGACGCGGTAGCCGGCGGCGGCCAGAAGATCTTCGGCACGCTCGACGCGGCGAAGTTTGCCAAGCGTCACCACCTGGCCATGGGGGATCCGCGACGAGAGACAGGCGTTCGCCGGCCGATCCCACACCGAGAGATCGAGGTGCCGGGCCAGCTGGCGAACGTCGGCTTTCGAAACACGGTGAGCCAGGAGCGGCGAGTACACGCCACGCTCCTCGATCGCCGCGAGACCAGGCCGGTCGGGGCCGGGGTCGGAGGCGTTCGTGCCATCACAAACCAACGCCAGACCGCGCCGCTTCGCGAGTTCGATCATCGTATCCATGCGCATGCCCTGACAAACGTAACAGCGCCACGACGGGTTGGCAGAGAACTCAGGGTTGTCGAGCTCGCTGTAGGTGACGACTTCGTGCGTGATGCCAATCTCACCAGCCACCCGCCGCGCTTCGTCGAGCTCACGGCCGGCGAGAGTCTCAGCCGCGGCAGTCACCGCGAGCGCCCGCGCGCCGAGTGCACGATGGGCGAGGGCCGCCACCACGGCCGAGTCGACGCCACCCGAATACGCGACCAGTACCGAATCTCGCCCGGCGAGGTCTGCCTGTAGCGTATCGAGCGTCTCGATCAACCGGGCAGCAGTCAACTGCAGGGCTCCTGACTCGCCTCAGTCGCGCCGAGCGACTTCTTCCCGATCGTCGTGGTTGCTGCCAATGCGAATCTGTCGTACCGAAACTTCCTTGCGCCGCAGCACGACCGGAACCAGAAAGAGCACGCCATAGACGAAGAAGGAGAGCATCGGGATGATTGCAGCACGATCCAGGTCGAGCGAAAAGGGTGGCGCGAGGGCGCGCAGTAGGTAGAGAACACCGGGCGGTCCAAAGAAGTAGATGACAAAGAAACGACGGGCGAGGGTTCTAGAGAGTGGCCGCGTGCGATGCACCCATACGTTGCCGAAGACCCAGCCTGTCGCTGCGGAGATCGCGTAGAGCTGCCGCAGGCTCATGTTCAGTCGTCCCGAAACATCGACGATGCCTGCCGCCGCGAGAAGCACCACCACCCAGCAGGCGAGGCAAAAGGCGATCAGCAGGTTCTCGATTCGTTTCACGGGCTCACGGTCTTAGATCATTCGGCGGAGATCTTCTCCTGGTAGGCCGGTGCGTCGAGCAGGGCTTCGACCTCGCCTGCGTTTCTGATCTCGAGCTTGACCAGCCAACCGTCGCCCAGCGGCTCCTCGTTGACGAGTTCGGGTCGCTCCTCGAGATCCTGATTGACCTCGAGGATCGAGCCCGACACCGGCAGGTAGAGCGACGACACGGCTTTGACCGACTCGATGGTGCCCATCTCCTGGCCCTGCTCGAACTCGGTTCCTGGCTCGGGCAACTCGACGTAGACCACATCACCGAGCTCCTCTTGCGCGAAGTCGGTGATGCCGACGATGCCGGTGTCACCCTCTACCTGCAGCCACTCGTGATCGTCTGTGTAGTACCGATCGTCCGGGACCATGGTCAGCCCCTCCTCGAAGTTGTTCTTGTGATCATTTCAGTTTTCGGGTCCAGTCGCATGCTGCGACCCAAACCCCCTGTTAGCCCATCGCGGCTCAACTTCGGTCCCGTTTGAAGAACGGCAGCGGCACCCGGGCGATCTCGACCTCACGACCACGCACCTCGAGCGCCAGGGGCTCGTCGCCGGCTGCTACCTCTGCCGAGACCATCGCCAGACCAATCGAGCGCTCGAGGGTCGGACTCCAGCCGCCCGAAGTCGTTTCACCCGCCGACTGGCCGTTCGCGAGCACCGGATACCCAGAACGCGCCACGCCACGGCCCTTGACTTCGAAACCAACAATGCGACGCCGAGGGCCGCTCTCTTTCTCGGCTTCGAGGGCCTGGCGACCGCGGAAGTCGCCCTCTTGACCGAGCTTGACGATCCAACCAAGGCCCGCCTCGTACGGCGTAACAGTCGGGCCGATGTCGACGCCCGACAACATCATGCCGGCCTCGAGGCGCAGGGTGTCGCGCGCGCCGAGGCCGGCGGGAACGAGACCATGGGGTTCGCCGGCCGCAAGCAGCGTTCGCCACACCTCAGGCGATGCCTCGGCCGGCAGGTAGAGTTCAAACCCATCTTCCCCGGTGTACCCGGTTCGCGAAACGAGGGTCGGCACCCCGGCCACCTCCCCGTTCTTGAAGCGGTAATAGCGGATCTTCGAGAGGTCAATCTCAGTGAGACCGGCCAGAATCTCACTCGCCAGCGGACCTTGCAGAGCGATCAGAGCAGTGGAATCGCTGTCGTCGCGGACTTCGACCGACGCTCCGGCTCGCTCGACCTCTTCATGGATGAGCGCCAGGTCGGCCGTGCGGCCTCCGGCGTTGACGACCAGGAGGTAGTCGCGTGCACCGCGGCAGTACACCAACAGGTCATCGACGAATGTGCCGCGATCGGTGAGGAAGGCGCTGTAGTGGGCTCGACCGGGCCGCAGGGCCGTCACGTCGTTGGGAGTGAGCCGCTGGATCAAGTCTGCGGCATCCTCGCCCAACACCGTGATCTCGCCCATGTGTGAGACGTCAAACAGCCCAGCCCGTGAGCGCACGGCCAAGTGCTCGTCCTTGACGCCGCTGTACTGCACCGGCATCGACCAGCCCGCAAACGGAACCATTCGTCCCCCGGCTTCGAGATGGCACGCGTGAAGGGGAGTTTTCTTGAGGTCGTTCTGGGTCACGGCTTGGGGGAGTTCGGGTCTTCCGCGCGGCAAGGTATCACGTGCTCGACGCGCTCTCGGCGCATAGCCCCCACGCGGACAAACCCATGCAGTTCAGGACTTTGCGCGGAGATGGGTCCCTCTGGGAACCACCTGTGGAAACCCTTTGTGGAAAACGATGTGGAAAAGGCCATCCACCAACATCAGGGGCGGTGTCGGCAAGAATCGTTTTCTAGGAATCGGCGGACGAGCACAGCGGTCCGCGTCCTCAATCCGGCGCCAGAATCACTCGATAGCTTGGAAAACGCCAAGAGGGAAAGGTCGCCTGGAGGGAAGCGCAACGGTTTTCCACATCGCGGACTGCTCTATCTACCGCCCCCGGAACCACGTAAGTGCTTGCAGGCACTCGACCTCAGGCTCGTGGTCGACCGCGCACGACGGTCAGCCGCGCGGGATCGAGATGACGGCGAACCGCTGCATGGACGTCCGGGCGATCGAGATGACGGAGCCGCTCGAGGCGCCAGGAAGCATCCCACAGAGGCAGCCGGTAGTAGAGCGACTCGGCCAGGGTGTTCGCCCACTGGCGAGCGGTCTCGCGGAGAAACGGATCGCGACCGAGCAGGTAGCTCCGCGCTTCGCGCACCTCTTCCTCGTTCGGCCCGTCTTCGACAAACCGTCTGAGTTCTTCGATCGCCGCGCGTTCAGCAGCCCGCGCGGTTGCGGGTGAGGTCCCAAGATGAATCACCAGACGCCCCGGATCGAGACCTGCACCCGCGAGGGTGGTGGCGCTCGCAAGGTAGGCCAGCCCCTCCTCCTCACGGATTCTCTGCGGAATCCTGCCCGTTAGACCACTCCCAGCTCCCAGAACGACACCAGCCAGCAGAAGCGCCGGAACGTCCGGGTCATCGATTGCCAACGTGAGCTGCCCGAGAAAGAGATGCTCCTGGCCGGGAGCGTTGGTGATGACACCGCGTTCGCGCGACTCGACTGGCGGAGGATCTGGCGGTCGATTGTGCGGAGTCGGTGCTGGAGTGGCTGGGGGGTTGAAGCGAACAGTTCTTCGACCGCCCGAGCGACCTCTGCAACCTCGATGGCACCGCTGATCGCCACGACAACGCCGGCGGCACGCGCCCGTTGGTGAAAGGTCAAGCAATCGCTCGGTGCAACCGACGCCAGGTCCTCAGCTGTTCCGAGGACCTCACGCCCCGCCGGATGGGCGCCGTACAACAACTCCAGGAAGCGGCGGCCGGTGAAGCGATCCGGATGGTCGTTGATGCTCTCGAGCTCTGCCAGGGTCTGTTGGCGAATCAGGTCCAGGCGATCGGCCGGGAAGATGCTCTCGGCAACCAGCTCCGCCGCCAACACCAGCGCCTCGCGCCAGTCGCATGCCAGGGCATTGATCGCCAGGCCATGCGCGGCGAGAGCGCCGAAGGTCGACAGTGACATGCCGCGGCGCTCGCAACGCTCGGCCACCTGCTGCCAGTCGGCCCGCGGTGTGCCCTCGGAGAGGAGCTCACCCGTCAACGAAGCGAGACCGGCCAGCGGCTCGACCCGCGAGCCGCCGCGCAGATAGACCCGAATCGCGACGGTAGGAACAGGATCGAAGCGATGGACCGCCCAATGCACCGACCGTTCGGGTGACTGTTGCATGAGCGGCGCGCCCCCGGTTCTGGCAGGAGCGCTCACTGGTCGCCCTCGGCGGCGTGTGCCCAGGCGACGATGGGACCGTTCTCGGATTGGAACACCCCGGTTAGCGCGGCGCTGACCTCTTCGGCTTTGGCTTCGAGGGTGGTCCGGTGAAGGCGCTCGAGCCAGCCGAGGTCAAAGGACAAAGCCGCGGTCCCGAGGGCAACGGCGCGCTGATAGGCCCTCTCGAGACCATAGGCACGGTCGACGATCGCCTGTCGGCGAGCGCGCTCGAGCTCAGCGGCTACGAGCGGGCGTTGTTCCAGTGACGACAGTGCATCGAACAGTCGCTTCTCGACCTCCTCCGGTTCGACGCCTGGAACCAGCTCGAGCGCCACCACGACGGCACCATCGCCTTCTTGAATACGCGTCTCGCCCGACAGCCACGTCGCCAGCGGTGCATCCTCGACGAACAGCCGTTGCAGGCGCGACAGGCGGCCCTCGGCGATCGCGCCCACCCCGAGCTGGACCAGGAACTTCTGGCGCTCTGGTAGCGCCGCCGGCAACCGCCACGACACTTGCAAGCGGGCGACGTGACCACGACGCAATTCGATTCGCGACGCTTGGACCGGTCCGACTCCGGCGGGACGGGGGCGTGGGGGGACCCTCCCCTCGACCTGGGCGAAGCGCGCTCGAACCCTATCGACGACATCGTCCGGCACGTCACCGGCGATCACCAGAATGCTGCCTGCCGGCTGATACCACGCACGATACAGGTCAGAAAGGACAGAGCCATCGATAGCAGCCAACGATTCGCGCGTCCCCAGGATCGGTCTGCCGTAGGCGCTTCCCGAGAACAGGCGCGCTGCTGACCCTGCGTCGAGGGCGTCCCAGGGATCGTCCTCATACATGCCGATCTCCTCGACGATCACCCGACGCTCGCGCTCGACCTCGCCGGGGTCGAGTGTCAGAGCCCGCATGCGATCGGCCTCGATGGCCAGCGCGGTTTCCCACTGTTCACTTCCGAACTGGAACCAGTAGACCGTGCCATCGTGAGTGGTATAGGCGTTGTTGTCGCCACCTCGCGCCTCTGTTTGACGGTCGATTTCACCTGGCGGCCACCTCGTCGAGCCCTTGAACATCATGTGTTCGAGGAAGTGGGCGCCTCCATGCGCGTGGTCGGGCTCGTGTCGCGTACCGAACGGATAGAACAGGGCGGTGGCGACGACGGGAGCGTGATGGTCCGGTGCCACGATCACCTCGAGACCGTTGTCGAGTGTGGTGACTCGGTGTTCGATCTCGAAAGACAAACCTCCGAGGCGACGATCGGACGTTGGCGCGCTCACTCCCTGTCCGCGCGATCTACCTGAGCACGACGACGATCGTGCGTCGCTCGACCTGCGCTTCGGGGCTCACCACGACTGTGAAGGCGCTCTTGCGCCCCGCGTTGTCGACCAGCTCGAAGCTGTACGTGCCTGGCGAGAGTTCGAGCCACTTGTCTCGCCCCGAGAACTGCCCGGCCTTGCCGCGCTCCTGGCCGTCGACGAGCACCCGCGCACGGCGCGGCGCGTGCGCGAACGAGACCGCCTTCTGCACCTTGTAGACCTTGCGGCCTGTTGCATCGGTAGAGACCCCGGTCGGGACCTCGTTGGTACTCGAAGGCACGGCCTCTGGCAGTTGGTGACGAACGACCCGGACGCTACGCCCCTCCTGGGCGTTGATCAGAGCGACCTGACTGCGCCGACCTGGCGCCTCGAACCGCACCCAGTACTCGCCGGCCTCCTGCAGGCGATGTGAGGCGCCCCCGAAGGCAAAGGTGTCGGCACGGCCAACGTCCTGCCACCCGGTGGTCCTGGAGCGGATCGAGACCCGGGCGTCCCGCGGCTCCACGTCGAAATGGAGCGCCAGTCCCGAGTCGAGACTGAGGTGAACCGGACCGGCGTAGGGACCTGTCGCGGCGGGGACTGTCGTCGTCCTCGGAATCGTCGTCGTGGAAACGACCGGCGGCTTCGCTCGTTCGCGCTCGCTCGGGAGAGCTGAGCCGTCGGTAGACCCACCTCCATTGCTCGACGACCCGGGGTCTACCTGAGCGACATCGTTCTCGTTTCGGCGACCCTTTTCGCCGGAGGTGCGCGAGCTGTCGTCAGAGTCCGGCGGCGGATCGAGCTGTGCGGTCACCGGTGGCAGGTCGCGCACCGCGTCTCCTGAGCCTTCGGAGGATCCGCCTTCTACTCCACCGTCGGGAAGGGCGGCTGATCCGGCACCTGGAACAGCATCGGCCACGTCCTCGTTTGGCGGACGATCGCCAGCATCCTGCACCGGCGGCCCGGGAACCTCCACCTCAGGACGCGACGCACGGTAGATCCCGAAGGCCATCAAGGCGAGAAGGGCAGCGCCCACCGCGGCAAACAAGAGACCGCGCCCCCTCCCATCAGGCGCTCTCGCCGCTCCGCGCAGGCCCTGGGCAACGACGGGTTGCGGTGCAGGCTTCTGGTTGAGCTTCTGGGCGCGGCCAGCGGGCGCCGTCGTGGCCACCGGATCACGGGTTTTCATGTCCCTTGCGGCGCCACCCCTCGTCACCCGTGGGCGAGACGCCGGCTTGCCCGGAGGCGGCATCGGGGCGGTGCGTGGCTGCTCGGCGAAGTCCGACGCCGACGAAGAACCCGCCGGTCCCGCCGCGCTTGGCCTCTCGGTCACATCGGGCTTCTCGCGAGCAGCCGGCGGCCGCGGCGTCGGCAGCGGCGCGGTCGGTGGGATCGGCGAGCCATCTGACGCTGGTGGAGGCGCCGCCGGCGGTGAGTTCCCGGCAGCGGCCTCCGGAGATGATGACGACGACGATTGCGAGTCTGCTCCGACGTCCGCCTGAATCGTCGGCATGAAGAGGCTGCCGGTGGCCTCGGCGTTGAGCAGCTTGCGCGGGAGCCGGGCTTCGAGCTCCCGCACCGCCTGGACCAGTTCGTCGCAGGTCTCGTAGCGGTCGGTGCGCTTCTTGGCCATCATCTTCGACACCAGGGTGACGACGTTGGCCGGCAGGTCAGGGCGTCGTTCCGTTACCGGGCGCGGGTCGACGTTGAGGATCTGGTAGACCAGCGTGGTAATCGTGTCGGCCTCGAAGGCGCGCTCACCCGTCAGGATCTCGTACAGCACCGCTCCGAGCGAGAACTGGTCGGTGCGACCGTCCAGAGCATCACCCCTCACCTGCTCCGGTGACATGTACTGCGGCGAGCCAATGACCGCACCGGTCGTCGTCAAGTCGGTTCGCTGCCCCGAGATCTTGGCAACGCCGAAGTCACCCACCTTGGCATCCCCATCGCTGGTCAGGAGAATGTTGCCGGGCTTGATGTCACGATGGACAATCTGGTGGCGATGCGCAGCCGCCAGCGCCGATGCCGTCTGGCGAACGATACGTAGCGCCTCAGCCAGCGAAAGTGGCGGCAGCCGGCGCAACCGTGAACGAAGATCACGCCCCTCGACATACTCGAACGCCAGATACACGAGATCGTCTTCTTCACCAGCGTCGAACAGGGTGACGACGTGCGGGTGCATGAGACGCCCGGCCGCGCGCGCCTCGCGCAGCATGCGGTGCTTGCGCTCGAGCGCCTTCTCATCGTCATCGTCGAGCACCACGGTCTTGATGGCGACCCGCCGCTCGATCTGGGGGTCCTCGGCGAGATACACCTCTCCCATCGCACCACGACCCAGGCGAGCCAGCACCCGGTAGCGGCCGAGAATGGTCCCTGGTTTGAGGCGTTCTGTAGAGCTCAAAGCTTCTGTTCTCGGATCAGGGGGTCAACACTGTGCGATGGGCCGGTCCCAACTCGGCCCCACCGCTCGCATCACGCGGTTTCGGAATCGTCCTTGCGAGCGGGCGCTTCATCGGCGGCTTCGGCCGCCAGCTCTTCCAGCAGTTTTTGTGCCTCTTCGATCTGATGGCTCTGAACGCGGATGAGAATCTGCGCCATGTTGCCGACGTTGACTGGTTCTGCGGAGAAGGCGCGCGACTCGATCTCCACCTCTATCCCAGAACTCTCGAGCGACCCCTCAATGAGAGCAGCCTCGGCCATGTTCGTAACGACCCTGAGTGTCTCCCAGCTCATATGGAGCTTCCTTTCTGATTGTCGCCAGGCAGCGTGACGGCCCGGCCTCTGAATCCTATGCGAGCTGCAGCCGCCCGGCCCGGCGCTCAGTGGGTCGAGCGCCCATGCACGAACCGTTCTGCGGTGAGGAACTCGCCTTCGTCGTCACTCCACATCAAGGACTCGAGCGCGAAAGCCGTCTCCTCGACCTCGATCCACCAGCCTGAACAGCGGCCCTCTTCGTGATTGCGACCGCGGCTCGAGGTGGTCGTACCGGACTGCAACAGCAGAATCGGCGGGTCGACCTGCGGCCACTGCTCCTCAGTCGTCGTCCTGTGGAGCTGATGGAGATGACCGCTGAGAATGAGCTCGACGCCAGCCGCGGCGAGGCGCTCGAGGGCATAAGACGAGCCACGAGTCGCGGGATCGCGGTCGTAGCCCGGAACCCTCACCACCGGATGGTGCGTGACGACGATGCGCGTCGCGCCGGCAGAGAGAGCGGCGAGGCGCTCGCAGGCACGGTCGACTTGAGCACGGCGCAGGCGGCCGTGCTTGATGGTCAGGTTGTGGGCACTGTTCAACCCGACGATCGCGAGATCGCCGACGAGCAACTCCGGCTCGATGATCTCACCGAAGCTCTTTCGCCAAATCCAGAACGGGGCGAAGGCGCGCTCCCAGACGCGGTACATGGGCACATCGTGGTTGCCGGGAACAGCGATCCAGGGCACTGGCATCGCATCGAGGTACTCGCGAGCCTGTCTGAACTGGTAGGCCTTGGCTCGCTGCGTCAGGTCACCAGAGACCACCAGTACGTCGGGACGCCGAGCCTCTACCAGGCGCATGAGCCCCGCCCCGACAACCGGGCGGTGCGGCGGGCCGAAGTGGATGTCTGAGACGTGGAGAATGGTCGACACACAGAATTCCCTACGGCTCGTGCACACTGTGGCGTCGCTTCGGCACCTCAACGAGCAAGAAGCAGCCTCGTTCTCGAGGTGGCGTCAGCGCGACCCTCGATCGAAGCCAGTGACGGCTTCGCCGACGCGCTCGGCCAGCGAGTCGGTCGCCAGTGAAAGCAACGACGTGCCGTGGTTGCGACCGACGACGAAACCGAAGGTCGCCGATGCGATCAGTGCCGGAACGGGATAGCGCCGCACCAGGGAGACCCAATCGAAACGGTCGTCGACGAGTTGGCTCACGAGGCGTTCCTCGATTGCCTCCTCTTCGTCGTGACTGAAGCGGTTGGCGCGCTCTCTCCAACTCTCGGCCATCGCCTGGGCCTTCCTACCGTCGGCCGGCGGAACGGATCAGGAGACCGAGCGCAAAACCGACACCAGCAGCAACCAGGACCGATCGCCCGGGATTGTCGCGAACATAGGTGTTGACGTCGCCACTCAACTGGTCGAGGTCCTTCTTGGCCTTGTCGTAACCACTGCGCAGCCCTTCGCGCGCGTCACCGTACTTGTCGCGCGCAAAGGTGCTTGCCTTCTCGGCCCGGGCTTTGGTTTCTTCGCGCACCGTCGATACCTTCTGGCCTACGCGGCCTTTGACCTCGCCGGCCAGGTTGGAAACGGACTTCTTGACTTCGTCGACTGTCGCTGTGAGATCGGCCTTCGCCGCTTCGACGTTCTCGGACATGCTTTGACTCCGATTTCTTGGTTGAACTGCGGACAGAGGTGAGACCGCTTCGCCGTCGTGCCTCGTGTCCAGTGACCCTTGATGATATCCGGAAGCCGGGGTGTCGTGATGACCATGCTGCGGGGACCGGCGCCGTCTCCCGAAGCTGCCAGATCGTGACGCGCGCTGCGGTATCAGGCCTTCAAGCTATCCAGGTTCTGCCACCTGCAATCGACACCACCTCGTACTCCGGCCCGGGGCCGAAACAGACCTCCCACCCTCCACCGTCGCCGCAGGTCGGTCCGGCAACACACCCGAACTCGATCGAGAAGGCCTCCTCGCTCGAGCGCTTGACCCCGAGCGAATAGCAGCAGCGCCGCCCGGCCTCGCGGAGAAACAGGCTCTTCGGGGTCGCCCCGCCATCGAGCGCCTCCTGCGCCAACCTCGTCGCGACACAACCGACAGCGCCTCTGGACTCGTCGCTCAGCGCGCGAAGGAAGCTCCGGAACCGCACTTCAGACAGCCGGAGCAGGGCCTGATAGCTCCCTTCGTCCAGACCAGACGGTATGGCTGCTCTTGTCTCGCGGCAATACGGATACTCGCTACAGCCGAGGAACGGACCGTTCCGACCCTTGCGCCGAACCAGCGTACCCGGGCACCCGGCTCTCGGACACGGGGTGTTCGGCAGCGCACCGCGCGGCTCGAGCGGCGTTGAATCGTCATCGGGGCGCCACATCGTTCCAGGTCGTCCTGAGGGAACCTCGCGTCGGGCGAGTGAAATGGTCGACCAACTCACTCAGAGTTCGAACACCGCTGGAGATCGAACACCCATTGATGGGCTCGGCCTTCTGCGTTCAGCCGTGCCGTTCGGCGAAGGCGTGCATCAAAGAATGACTTTACTACTGTTGAGAGGAGGCCTCTGCCGTCTCGGCAGCCTGATCTCGCGCTGAGTGTCGCCTCGCGCCCTCCCTAGAGATTGCACAAAACTAAAAAATGACTTAAGGTTTGTGCGAGATGGTTGAAGGCGAAAAAACACTGGACACGCCGGATTGGGACGCCCTCTTCGACGTTGCACAGGCCCAGGCGGGCTACTTCACGACGAAGCAAGCAGCCCATGCAGGCTACTCTCCGCAGCTCCTGGCCTACTATCGAAACAACAGGGTCGAGCGGGTCCGGCGGGGGATCTACCGCCTCGTCCACTTCCCAGCCTCCGACCGCGAAGACCTTGTCGTCCTCTGGCTCTGGAGCGAACAGGAAGGAGTCTTCTCGCACGATACGGCACTGGCCCTCCACGATCTCTCGGACATCCTCCCGAGCCGGGTTCACCTGACGCTTCCAGCGGGGTGGCGCCGCAGGCGCCTCCGCGTGCCCACGGGGCTTGTGCTGTATTTCTCCGACATCGGCGACGGGGATCGTTCGAGCTTCGACGCAGTGCCCGTGACTCGACCGCGGCGGACTCTAGAGGACTGCATCGAGGCGCACGTCGAGCCGAGGCTCGTCGAGCAGGCAATCCGCCAAGCGCGGCAGCGCGGGCTTGTTTCGGCGAGGGAGGAGACCCGGCTCCGAGGCGAGCTGACGGGAGTAGGCGAGGCCACGGCGCCATGACGATCCGTCGGTACACCACGGCGCGGGCCTTCAAACAGGCTCTGGAGGACCGGCTCAAGGCCTCGTCGACGAGCGGCGCGGACTTCGCGCGCCGTCGCCAGCTTCTCGTGTTCGAACGATTCCTCGCCCCGCGTTGCCCAGGTAGCCGGCGACGCTGTGACACTCAAAGGTGGACTCGTGCTCGAGCTCCGTCTCGCGCGAGCGCGAACCACGAAGGACGTGGATCTGAGGATGATGGGCTCGTCGAGTGAGGTTCTTGCCGGACTGCAAGAGGCCGGCCGGCTCGACCTCGGCGACGAGATGCTCTTCGGAGTTCAGCCCGACGAGCGGCACCCCGAGATGCGGAACGACGGAATGCGCTACGAGGGATACCGGTACCGCGCTGAGTGCCGACTCGCCGGACAGGTGTACGGGCGACCCTTCGGCGTCGACGTGGCGTTCGGTGACCCTCTGGTCGATGAGCCGGACATCGTCGTCGCGGAGAACACCCTCGGCTTTGCCGGAATCGCCCCACCGACCCTGCGTCTCTATCCTGTCGTCTCGCACATCGCCGAGAAGCTCCACGCACTCACGATGCCCCGTTCGCGGCCCAACTCGCGAGTTCGTGATCTCCCGGACCTCGCGCTGCTAGCTACGACTGGATCGATTGACGGGGAACTCGTTCGACGAGCAATCGAGACGACCTTCGAGTTCAGGGACACACATGGGGTTCCGGCCGCGATCCCGATGCCTGCGGAGTCTTGGGAGGCTCCGTATGCGGCGATGGCGACGGGGGAGCAGCTGCCTTGGGCAACGCTCCAGAAGGTCACAGAGGCGGTCTCGCTCTTTCTGGATCCCATACTGCGGCCCGACAACGATCTGGGTTCTTGGGAGCCCTCCCAGTGGCGCTGGCGATGACCACGTCCGCCCGTCGTTCTTCAACAACCTGGAGGGAACCTCGCGTCGGGCGAGTGGAATGGTGGAGCAGAAGGGACTTGAACCCTCGACCCCCACGTTGCGAACGTGGTGCTCTCCCAGCTGAGCTACTGCCCCACAGGCGAGGGCGCATGTTAGCAGCTCCACCAACCCTCTGACTCGCGTGTGCGGTCAGCTATTCGGGCGGCGGTTCAGGGCGGCGGTTCAGACTGACCGCCGCGCAGCATCTCTTCGAATCGCACCGGCTCGACCCGTCGCCGCTTCATTCCCTGGCTGGTCTTGGTCATCACCACGAGGTCCTGAACGGTTCCGCCGACCGGCGCGACGATCGTGCCACCAACCGCCAGCTGGTCCATCAACGGGTCTGGAATCTTCTTCGGCGCCGCACTCATGACAATGGCGTCAAACGGCGCCGCCTCCGGCCAACCGTTATAGCCGTCGGCAGTGCGCACCTGAACGTTGGAGTACTGCAGCCGTGCGAGCGTGGCGCGCGCCTCGGCCGCCAGATCCGGCCGAATCTCAATGCTGTAGACCTCTTTTGCGATACGCGACAGGATCGCGGTGTGGTACCCCGAGCCGGTGCCGATTTCGAGCACCTTCTCGTCGCTCGAAAGTTCGAGCAGTTCGGTCATTCGCGCCACGATGTAGGGCTGTGAAACCGTCTGGCCGTGAGCGATGCGATCGGGAACGTCATCGTAGGCCGCGGCGCGTGCATCCTCCGGCAGGAACTCGTGACGGGGTACCGTCCGCAACGCATCGAGCACCGCTGGCCCATCGATTCCTCGCATCGCCAGGTCATCAACCATCACCGAGCGCTGCTCACTCCAAGAGTCTTGCGCCACCAGCGGCAGCGTACCGAGCGCGAGGGCGCTACAGACCATCACGAGCAAGACCGCAAACCGGCAGGCACCATCGTCCAGGCCAAGCGTTCGAAGACGCGACACGCTAAACGAGGCTCTGGGTTGGTTGACCAACGGCGACTCCGATCGGGAGGAGGGCAATGGGCTTCGGGCCGCTCGAGACAAACGACGGCTCCAGCGCATCATAACCACCCGCTGCTCCCGGTCATTCCCGCCGTCGCTCGATCCAGTCGATTCCCACTCATCCGCGCGGGCATACCGTAGGCCAATGAGAACGCTTAGACTGAGCCCAATGCGTGAGGAGAATCCAGCCAGGAAGCGTTCGCCGCTCACTCCCCTGGCCGAAGCCTCCGAGATCACAGCCAGCGCGATCGAGGAGTCAGTTGCTGACGAGACCGAAATCCTTTGGCTCGAGAACCTCACTCGCTCCATCGCCCTGGGGCTCGACCAGTCTCGGCGCGCCGACCGCGTCGCACGCTCCGCCACGGTTCGCGTCCGTCAGGGTGGTCGCAATGGTTCCTACCGTATCGGTCGGCCCGAAAGGGGAATGGTGGCTCTCGCCATCAGGCACGCCATCGCCGACGCGCATCTCAGTGCGCCGGTCCACTCACCGCCGCTACCCGGGCCCGATGAGCCGGAGCCTCGGTCACGTGCCCCTTACGATCGCGACCTCGCCCTGCTCACCGATCGAGGCGCACGGGCGCTGCTTTCCGCGCACGCTCTGACCGACGAAGCGGCGATCCTCGATTGGTGCGAGGGCACGGTCATCGTGCACAACAGCCACGGTCTGATGCGACGGGCCCGCACTACGGCCGTGACCGTGCAGGTGAGGTCGGGCGCCGGGCCGAGCGGCGCGGGGTTCTTTGTGCAGTCGGCGCGCCGTCTCGAGGACCTCGACATCGCGCATGCGTTCGAGCGCGCCCGCCGACGGCGGGCAAGAGGCACGACAACCGCTCCTCCACCGGCCCGTGACATCCCGCTCCTGCTCTCGGCCGAGGCAACGATCGAGCTCGTCAACCAGCTCGAGTTTCATGCCTTATCCGGGCGCGCCTACCGTCGCGGCACTTCGTTTCTACGCGAGCACCTGGGGGTTCAGGTCTTCGACCGCCACTTCAGCCTCCTCGACGACGGCACGGATCCGCGTGCGATGCCCTTCCCCTTCGATCTCGAGGGCCGTACCAAGCGACCGGTGGCGCTGGTCAAGACCGGCGTACCCAAGACACCGACCGTCGACACCCGCACTGCCTGGGAGTTGGGAATCGAGCCCACGGGTCATTGTGCCGGCGCCGAAGAAGGTCGTGGGTTGAATCTCTTCATGGCACCCGGCGAGCTTGGCCGCCAGGAACTGCTGCATCTGGCCGACGGGGGACTGTGGATCGGGCGCCTCGAGGAGGTCGAAGTTTTTGACCCCGGCCGCATGACGCTACGCGCTCACTGCCGCGGCGTGCGCAGGATCGAGAACGGCTCGATCGGTCCTGGAGTCGGCGAGTGCATCTGGGAGGACAGCTTGCTGCGCGTGTTCTCGAACCTGCTCGGAGTGGGCCGCGACCCGGTGGTTCGCGTCAGCCACGACGGTCTGCTCGGTGGTCTCTCCGCACCACCGGTCGTCATTGGCGAGGCGGCAGCACTGACCGTCCGATGCGCCGGCTAGGCCGTCGGGCGCTCAGCGGTCGCGGCGCACCAGCATCAAGGTCTGGTCGTCGTTCTGAGAGTTTCCTCGTGCAAAGGCGCCGAGGTCGGCTTCGAGAGTCCTGTGGGCGTCGGCCAACGGCTCGCCGCGGTGTTCGACCATGTGCTCGACGAGGCGCTCGAAGCCGTACTGGTCGTCGTTGGGCGCCTCGCACTCGTTGATGCCGTCGCTGTAGAGGCAGAGGAGATCTCCGGCGCCGAAGGCCACCGAGGCTTCCGTGTAGCGACTCATCGGCAACAGGCCGAGCGGTACTCCGCTCGGCTGGAGCAGCTCGGTTTCGCCGTTGGCACGCACCACGAAGCCCGGGTTGTGGCCAGCGTTGATGTAGACCAGCCGGTCGCTGTTGCGATCGAGAATGGCGAGAATCAAGGTGATGAACTTGTTGGCGCTGCTCGACTCCGCGATGTGCTGGTTGAGACGCGCGACGAGGTCGGGGTAGTCGTCGTAGCGGTCGACCATCAAGCGCAGCGCCGAGTGAATCGTCGACACCAGGAGGGCGGCCGGCATGCCCTTGCCGGTGACGTCGGCAACGACCACAGCGAGCCGATCGTCTCCGAGGGTGAAAGCGCCGTAGTAATCACCTCCAACCTCGCGCGCCGGGCGGTTCCAACCAAGCAACTCGAAGCCCTCGAGCTCGGGCAAGAGGTGCGGGAGAATTCCGCGCTGAATCTCGGCCGCCAACTCCATTTCACGCCGAAGGCGCTCGTTGTCGAGGGCCTGCCGATGCAGCCGAGCATTCTCGAGAGCGATGGCCGCCTGAGCCGCAAACAACGACAACGAACGGTAGTCGTCCTCGGTGAACGGACCAACCCCGGTTCGACTCTCCTTGTCGCCGACCAGCAACAAACCAACCGGTGAACCCTCGACATCGATCGAGACGGCCATCAGGTAGTGCATCCCTTCGGCATTCGCCTCGACGCTCCCACAGGCTTCGAGGAGCCGGCTGACTTCTGGAGAGTCGCGCGCAATCGACGCCGGCGCGTCCCCGAGAATCGATCTCTGCAACCGGAACTCGTCGCCTTCGACCAGGTAGATCGCGCCCCGTCGCGCATCGAGGAGCGACACCGCGTGCATGAGAATGCTGTCGGTCAGTTCCTCGAGATCGAGAGTCGAGGTGATGCTGAGACCGACGTCGTAGAGCGCCTGCATCTTGACCGAGTCGAAGCTGTGCTCGAATTTCTGCCGTTTGAGTTCATCGGACAGTTCGTGCAGGTGAACCCCGGCAGTCAACAGGTGTTCGATCGCCGGCTCGCCGGGCGCAGCCAGTAACTCGGCCGGTACTGCGCCACCCTCACCGCCCTCGAAGAGAACCAACAGCCCGCCCGGCAGTTGGCGGACCTTGTCGTCGGCGGGCATCTCGTTCAGGTGGACCGGCAGGGCACCGGCACTTCCCACGACCACTCGGCGGCGCCACGACCCGTCGGGATTACCGGCGTAGACACCTGCTGCCGTCACACCAGAGCCTCGCGCCCACTGGGCAAGGAGTTCTTCAGCCAGCGAGCCACTGCGCCACTGGCCAGGCCCGAGCTGGCTCAGCGCATCCCAATCGACCTCTCGTACTTTCGAGGTCATGGCAATCAAACTCCCTAAGGCTGTCGCCGGGCCAGAGGTACTAGCCGAGGCTTTCGACCGCGGCCGCCTCGTCGGCGAAGATCTCGGTGAACTGCGCCAGTCCCATGATGTGGAACGTCTTATCGATCGTTGGCGTGAGGTTGCAGAAGGCCAGCTTGCCTTCGATCTCGAGCATCTTCTCGATGATCTCGATGAGAATCGAGATTCCGATCGAGTTCACGATACGCGTACCGGCCAGGTTCAACAGCAGGACGTTGTGACCCTCGTCGATGAGTTCGTAGGCCGCTTTCGCGATCTCCTCACCGCCCTGGTTGTTGATGTAGCCGTCGGTATAGATCACCGCCAGGCCGTTGTCTCGGCGGTCTACCTTCAGTTTGAGGCTCTCGGTCATCCTGATTCCTAATCCGCCCGCTTCTTCAACGGGACTTCGACATGACGACGGAGGTGCCGGAGGCACCAGACTCGACGTGGACCTCGTCCATCAGGCCCTCGATGATGGTCAGACCCCAGCCGCGCTTGTCGAGTGCATGGAGCTTACGCTCAATCTTGGGTTCTACCACCTTCCCGGGGTCGAAACCAACGCCTCGATCGGTAACGGTGATACGCAGGGTCTCGGGTTCTTCTTCGCCCAGGACGGAGAAAATCAGCAATAGCTTGCCATCCTTTGACCCGCTGTGCTCGACGGCATTGATGCAGGCCTCGACGACCGCCATTCGAACTTCGTCGACCTTGTCGGGGCTCATGGCCATCGACTCGGCGACCGCGCAGGCCTTGCTCTGGGCCTCGATCTCGATATCGGGCTTGAGCTGGAGGACGAGCTTGACCTCTTGGAGAACCGAAGGCCTAGCCATGAACCGCCCCAGCCATGGGCGAACTCGGCCTTTGGCACGTGGCCTGCGGCAGCTTAGCCATTGAAGGAAGCATGGCTTTCGGGGACCTTGGAGAAGCTACAGCGACAGATAGAGCTGGAGTAGGTAGATGACCACGGGGTGCACGCGATCCTCGACGAGCAGCGCAACAAACCCGCCCACGACGGCTGCGGTGAGCAGAGCCTGGGTCGGTATCGTCTCGGCACGAACAGCCGGATATGCAAGGGCGCGGCGCACGGACTGTAGCATGGGGTCTTCCTTCCTCTTGGACTGGAAGAGACTTCAAAAGCCCTGCCAATAGGGCTCCAGGGCCCAAACCCCAGTCGCGACCCCCACGATCTGGCGCTCCGCCCTTGCCGGCCTGGCCGGCAAGGCCGCACAACCCTCGATCCAGGACTGCGACATATTGTCGCACCCGCCGGAGACTTGGCGCGTCGCCACTCGCACGACCGGGGCGAAACTGCATGCTTGGCGGCCCCTTGGGACATTTTGCCCCATGCTGGGCATTCTGCCCCGACCTGGTTACGAACCAGAACTGGGATTCCTCGTCGGGTGGCGCCTGGGAGCCTCAGAAGCCCCTCCGGGCCAGCGTTCGGCGATCGATACCGAGCAGCCTCGATGCAGCGCTCTTGTTGCCGTCGACCATCTTGAGTACGCGCCTGATGTGCCGACGTTGCACCGTATCCAGATCGAGTGCCTGCGGGCCCTCGGTCTCCGACCAGCCGGTCAACGACTGCAAGAGCTCGACCCCGATGCGTTCTTCTGCCAGCGAGGCGGCACCCTCGATCAGGTTCTGAAGCTCGCGGACGTTGCCTGGGAAGTCCTGGGCCATCAACATGTCGAGCGCCTCGGCGTCGATCGCCGGCACCGCAATGCCCTCGGCCTCACAGAAGCGCTCGAGCAGGTGACGGACCAGGTGAGGAATGTCTTCGCGGCGTTCACGCAGCGGCGCCAGCTCGACCTCGACGCCACGCAGCCGGTAGTAGAGGTCTTCACGGAAGCGGCCGCTTTCGAGCAGCTCACCCAACGGCTGGTGAGTCGCCGAAACCACCCGCACGTCGACCGGCAAGGCGCTCGATCCACCGACGCGCACGATCTCGCGCTCTTGGAGCGTCCGCAGGAGCTTGACTTGCAGGCTGTGATCGAGGTCGCCGATCTCATCGAGAAACAACGTGCCTCCGTCGGCGAGTTCGAACTTGCCGGCGCGCGCATCGACACCCGTGGCAACCCCGCGCTCGATGCCGAACAGCTCACTCTCGAGCAGGCCTTCGGGAAGCGCTGCACAGTTGACGGCCACCAACGGCCCAGAGCGCTCCGACCAGGCGTGCAGCAACTTGGCGATCAACTCCTTGCCGGTGCCGGACTCGCCACGCACGAGAACGTTTACGCCGCGAGGAGCGACGCGCTCGACGATCTCCAGCACCTGCCGCATGGGTGGAGCTTGCGCGACGATGCGCTGGCCGGCGACCTCGGGCGCAAACTGCTCACGCAAGGCACGGTTCTCGAGCTCCAGTCGTTCACTGCGCGTCTTGATCGTCGCCAGGTTGCGCAGGCCGTCGAGCGTCACGCCGGCCAGTGCTGCAACCGCCACCAGGAACCGGAGATCGGCCGGGCTGAAGGAGGCCCCCGCCTCGCCCTCGACATCTTCGGCGGACGCGCGCCGGGCTTCCTTGTCGAGAATCGCCAGGTAACCGAGATAGGTCCCACGGTAGGCGAGCGGCACGGCGAGCATGTGACGAAAGGCTCTCCCGGCGAGATCGCCAGCGCGCCGCTCCACGGCGCCGCCGCTCGACAGAAGCGCCTGCCAGACGGGGTCGTCGAGCAGTCGTTGCGCCGACGGCGGCGCACCCTGCCAGCCCACCAGCGAGGCCGAACGCGCCGCTCCGTAGCGGTCGCGCGTGACGATCGCCGCGGCTGCGGGGTCGAGTGCCGCACAAACGCGCTCGAGCAGGTCCTCGACCAGTTCCTCTTCGCCGCTATGCGAGTGCAGCGCCACCAGCAGGTCGTAGAGCGTCTCGAGACGCAGCTGACGCCGTTTTTCAGCGAGGGTCGTTGGGGTCAGTTCGCTCATGGTCGATCGGGCTGGGCCTGAGCCCTCAGGGAATGTGCCTGAGGGGCTGAGCCTCAGGGGAACAGAGGCGAGCCCGGCGTCTTCAGGCTACAACCTTTGGTGCCATTCGGCACATTCCGGCACCCTCCCACCGGCCCGCCCACGCTACGCTGGGTCCTCTCATGGAAGTCGTCGTTCAGCCCGATCTCGGGACGGTCGCCGCCGCTGCCGCCGACCACATCGCGAAGGTCACGAGCGCGCGAAGCGGCTGCACGTTGGCACTTCCGACCGGTCGCACGGCGGTGCCGCTCTACCGAGAGCTCGAACGGCGCCACCAGAAGGCCCAGATCGACCTTTCCGGGACCCGCACCTTCAACCTCGACGAGCTCATCCTGCCGACAGAGCACCCGGCCTCGTTTCATTCCTTCATGAAACGTCACGCCTGGGAGCGCATCGGGCTTCTCCCCGAACACTGCGACATCCCTTCGGGTACGGCACCGCCGGGCCTGGAGTGCGAGCGCTACGACCGCGCCCTCGCCGCAGCCAGCCCGCTCGACCTGGTCATCCTCGGCATCGGTGCCGATGGCCACATCGCCTACAACCTCCCCGGTCAGACCGCAGACGATACCCACATCGTCGAGCTGCCCAGCGCCCTCGCCGACACCCTCGGCTTCCCCGACGCCTATCGACCCCCGCGCGCCATCACCATGGGTCTGCGACCGATCCTGGCATCAACTCAAGTGCTCCTGCTGGCGGCCGGACCTGCCAAAGCGCAGGCGATTTCTCAGATCACGAGCGGCGGCTCGGCGGAGCGTTGGCCTGCCGCGCGGCTTGCCAGTCACCGGAACCTCATTCTGGTGCTCGACCCGGAAGCTGCGGCCGGAACGGCACCCACGGCCCGCAGCAGCTAGGCCAGCAGCCGCTTCAGATAACGACCGGTGTGGGAACGCTTGCTGCGGGCGACTTTGCGAGGTGGCCCCTGGGCGACCACTTTGCCACCGGCGTGGCCACCCTCGGGGCCGAGGTCGACGATCCAGTCGGCCGTCTTGATGACGTCGAGGTTGTGCTCGACCACCAGGACGGTATTGCCTTTGTCGACGAGGCGTTGGAGCAACGAAAGCAACTTGCCGACATCGTCAAAATGGAGTCCAGTGGTGGGCTCATCGAGCAGGTAGAGAGTCCGGCCTGTCGAGCGTTTGCAGAGCTCGGTCGCCAGCTTGACGCGCTGTGCCTCGCCGCCCGAGAGCGTTGTGGCCGGCTGACCGAGCCGGATGTAGCCAAGACCGACCTCGTCGAGGGTGGTCAGAATCCGGTTGACTGCGGGGACGTTCTCAAACACCTCTCGCGCCTTCTCGACCGACAGCGCCAGGATCTCGGCGATGTTCAAGCCGCGAAACCGAACCTGGAGTGTTTCGCGCTCGTAGCGCTTGCCGCCGCAAACGTCGCAGGTGACGTAGATGTCGGGCAGGAAGTGCATTTCGATCTTGATCTGACCATCGCCGGCGCAGTTCTCACAACGACCGCCCTTGACGTTGAAACTGAAGCGGCCAGGTTTGTAGCCCCGCATGCGCGCTTCCTGGGTGCGCGCCATGAGATTGCGAATCGGCCCGAAGACGCCGGTGTAGGTCGCCGGGTTCGAGCGCGGCGTGCGTCCGATGGGACTCTGGTCAATCGAGATGACCTTGTCGATGTGCTCGAGGCCCTCGATCTCGTCGTGTTCGCCGGGAACTGCGAGTGAACGGTAGAAGTGACGCGCCAGCGACTTGTAGAGAATGTCGTTGACCAGTGAGCTCTTGCCCGAGCCCGAAACTCCGGTGACGACGGTGAACGTCCCCAGCGGGACCCGCGCCTCGATGTTCTTGAGGTTGTTATGACGGGCACCCCGAATCTCGAGAAACTCGCCACTCCCAGGACGCGGCTTCGCCGGCATCGGGATGCTGGCCTTGCCGGTGAGGTATTGCGCCGTGAGCGAGCCCTTCGCTTTGAGGAGCTTCTTCCACGGCCCCTCGGCCACCACCTCCCCACCGTGTTCGCCGGCCCCCGGACCGAGGTCGATGACCCAGTCGGCAGCGCGCATGGTGTCTTCGTCGTGCTCGACGACCAGCACCGAGTTGCCGAGGTCGCGCATCTCCTGAAGGGTTCCCAGGAGGCGCTCGTTGTCGCGTTGGTGGAGGCCAATCGACGGCTCGTCGAGCACATACAAAACCCCCTGCAGCTTGCTGCCGATCTGGGTGGCGAGCCGAATGCGTTGGCTCTCACCACCCGACAACGTGCCCGAGGACCGTTCCAAGGTCAGATAGCCAACCCCGACGTCATCGAGAAACGAGAGCCTGTCTTCGACTTCGCGCAGCACCTTGCCGGCGATCTGGGTCTCCTTCTTGGCGAGCTTGAGATCGCCGATCACCGAACGCAGCGCTTCGATCGATAACTTGCCGAGCTCGTCGATCGAGTACTTGCCTACCTTGACGGCAAGTGCCTCAGGCCGCAGCCGACGACCCTTGCACTCGGGGCAGGGGCGAATCGACATGTACTTCTCGATCTCCCCGCGCACGTGTTGGGACTCGGTCGAGCCATGCCGGCGATCGAGCATCGGGATGACTCCTTCGTATGCCCCGCGCCAGGAGTAGGCCGACTTCTTGCCCTCGACCTTGAACTCGATCTCTTGGTCGCCAGTGCCATACAGAATCGCCTTGCGCGCCTTCGCCGGCAGCTTCTTCCAGGGCTTCTGGAGGTCGAACTTCATGGTCTCGGCGAGGGTGCGCACCATCTTGAGGCGCCAACCCTTAGAGCCCGCCGGGAAAGGTGCCAGCGCGCCATCGGCGATTGCCAGGGAGTCATCGGGCACTACCAGCTCCGGGTCGACAACCCGCAGGGTGCCCAGACCCGAGCACGCTTGGCAGGCGCCAAAGGGGCTGTTGAACGAGAACAGGCGCGGGGCGATCTCGGCCAGGCCGGCGCCGCAGTTCGCACACGAGAAGTTCTGCGACAACGTCTCCTCCGGCAGCCCCTGCGGGTCGAGCAGCACCAGACCTTTGCCGACTTCGAGCGCCGTCTCGAGCGAGCTCGCCAGGCGTTGCTCGATACCCGGCTTGATCACCAGCCGGTCGACGATGATCTCGATGTCATGACGCAACTTCTTGTCGAGCCGCGGGGGGTCGTCGGAAAGCTCGATCATTTCGCCGTCGACCCGGGCGCGGACGAACCCCTGGCGCGCCATCTCGATCATTTGACGGTGGTACTCACCCTTCTTGCCGCGCACGTAGGGGGCCATGACGACAAGGCGAGTCCTCTCGGGGAATCCCATCACCCGCTCGACCATCTGCTGAATCGACTGCGGCCGAATGATCGTGCTGCAGTTCGGGCAGTGCGGCACTCCGATCGCCGCGTAGAGCAACCGCAGGTAGTCGTAGATCTCGGTGACCGTGCCCACCGTCGAGCGCGGGTTACGCGACACCGACTTCTGCTCGATCGAGATCGCCGGCGACAGACCGTCGATCGAGTCGACGTCGGGCTTCTCGACCTGGTTGAGAAACTGCCGCGCATAGGCCGACAGCGACTCGACGTAGCGCCTTTGACCCTCGGCGAAGAGGGTGTCGAAGGCCAGCGACGACTTGCCGGAGCCCGACACACCGGTCACCACGACCAGCTTGTTGCGCGGGATGTCGAGCGAGATGTTCTTGAGGTTGTGCTCACGCGCCCCGCGAACCGAAATCCATTCCACGCCCGCTACTCCCCCGCCGCCCGGGAGCTACGCAGCACCGGTGAGACTTCACGATTCACGGCGACTCCTCCTCGCTAGCGTCTCTTCGACCTCACGGTCGAGCTCCCTTTCGCGCTCACTGGCGCGTTTGTCGTGGACCTTCTTGCCCTTGGCAAGCCCGATCTCGACCTTGATGTGATGACCTTTCAGGTAGATCTCGAGCGGCACGATGGTGACGCCTTTGGTTTGCAGCTGCCCCATCAGGCGATCGATCTCACGCCGATGCAAAAGCAGCTTGCGCGGGCGCTCGGGGGCGTGGTTCTCGCGGTTGCCGTGGTCGTAGGCACCAACGTGGGCATTCATCAACCAGGCTTCGCCCTCGCGAACCTCGACGAAAGAGTCTTTCAGCTGTACCTTCCCGTCACGGATCGCTTTGACCTCGGTACCGCGCAGCACCAACCCGGCCTCGAAGGTGTCGAGAATGAGAAAGTCGAAGCGCGCCCGACGATTCTTGGCCAGCAGGCGCTTGCCGTCGTCGTTGGGCTTCTTCTTCTTGCGATTGGTCTTGCTTTTGGCCATCGAGGCGGACGTTTCGTTCAAGAAAAGGCTTAGCTACCGCGAGCGTTGCCAGCCGAACCTCGACGGGCCAGCGCGGGAAAGGGCGCGAACCGAGCACCGCAAGGTATTGCAGTGGACGAGAGCTTGCAACCGGGGATCAGCACCGGCAGTGTGGAGAGGCCGCAGCGGCCCATCCACAACACTCACATGGTTTGCTTGTTGTACAAACACCACACCAGTGCTGCATCAACGCTGCAAATCGACGACTGCAGCATCTTACGCCATATTTACGCCACTAGCAAACGCCACGCTGGCGGGGGTTATCTACGAATTGCCCCACAGGCATTCGTGAATTCGTGTGGCACGGACCATGCTCAAGAGGGCTCCCATGAGCGTGGACTCCTTCTTCTATCAGCGCACCATCGCCCGCCCCGCTGCGATCTCTGGGGTAGGCATCCACACCGGCAAGACCATGCAGCTCAACCTGCTGCCGGCTCCGGTCAATACGGGAATCCGCTTCCGCCGCGTCGACGCCGGCGGAGTCGAGATACCCTCCGTCGCCTCCTCGGTGAGTTCACTCGAGCTCGCCACCAGCCTGGGGCGCGATGACGTCACCATCTCGACGGTCGAGCATCTCCTGGCAGCGGTTCAGGTGATGGCAGTCGACAACCTGATCGTCGAGATCGACGGTCCCGAGATTCCGATTCTCGACGGCTCCTCACGGCCCTTCCTGTTTCTTCTAGAAGCCGCCGGAGTCGTCCAGCAGCCAGCTCTCAAGCGCATTCTCGCGGTCACCTCGCCAATCGAGGTCGTCCTCGACGACAAGCGCATCGCAGCGTCGCCGTATCCGGGCCTGCGCCTCGACTACACCATCGACTTCGGCGAAGACACATCGATCGCCCGTCAGTCGATCTCGCTGACCGTCGATCGCCGCAGCTTCGAGCACGAGATCGCCGGCGCCCGCACCTTCGCCCTCGAGCGCGACGTCGACGCCATGCGCGCCGCCGGCCTGGGGCTGGGAGGAAACTCCGACAATTGCGTGGTCTACGGCGACCACGGCCCGATCAATACCGAACTGCGCTACCAGCGTGAGGCGGTGCGCCACAAGGCACTCGACGCGGTGGGCGACCTGGCACTCCTGGGGTGCCCGATCTGGGCTCACATCGAGGTGGAGAAGGGTGGCCACCTGCTGCACTTCAAGCTCATCGAAGAGCTCCAGGGTCGGCCGGAAGCCTGGACCTGGGTGCAGGCCGAACCGCTCACCGAGCGGCCACGACCCTGGGTCATGCCACACCCCTTCCTACCGGCAGGGCGTGGAAACGTACTCGAGGCCTAGGAGCCAGCTCCCGGGAAGCTCAGAGCGCCGAAAAACCAGCGAACGGATGCCGGTCGGCAAGGGGCAATCTGTTCTAAGATTCCTCAATGAGCACCTCGAACGGGCTTGGGCAGCCCGGCCTCGCCGCTCTGCGGCTCAGTCTGGTCGTTGGCCTTCTGGCCATCGCTCTGGTCGCCGGTTCGCCGATTCAAGGCGCCAGCGACCAGAAAGGGCCGCGACCCAGCATCACCGACGTGCTGGTGAGTCAAGACGGTCCCCAGGTATTGCTCAGCTTCCAGCTGCAGCACGCCTTCGACAACCAGATGTCAGAGCGCATTCAAAGCGGTCTGCCTAGCGGTTTCACGTACCACCTGCGGCTGGCACGGACGCGCCGCTGGTGGTTCGACCGCGGCATCGAGGGCAGCACGCTCGAGGTCTCTGCGATGTACAACGCGATCACTCGCGAGTACCTGGTGAACTACAAGCAAGACGGGCGGCTGCTCGAGAGCCGCGTACTCACCAACGAGGAGGAGCTGCGCGACGCAATGACAACGTTCTCGAACTGGCCGGCGTTTCAGCTCGAGACGGTACCGCGGGGTCGCACCGTTGTTCGGCTGCGCGCCGAACTGGGATCGCGCACCATCCTGGCTTTCATCCCCACGACGATTCACACCGACTGGGCCGAGGTCGCCCTGCACGAAGACGAGTCGTCTAACGACGCACTCCGGCGAGCGTCGGGCTGAATCGGAGCGTCGACCTCAGCCCGATGATGACCTCTTCCGGGCCACACGTGACCTCAGCACCGATCGCGCGACGAAGAGCTGTGAAGAAGTGCCGTGAAGCTGTCTGACTCTGCCAACGCTCGACTGCGCGACAACCGTTGGCTGTTCGGAGTCCTGACCGCGGCGCTCGTGTTCTTCACGGTCGCCTACTACCTGGTGCTGCGCTCGCGCGATCTCGATCCGGCTCTGGTCAACAACAAGATTCTGCTGTTCACGCTGCGCAACGTGAACACCGTCTTGGTGCTTACGATCCTTTTCGTTCTGCTGCGCAATCTGTTCAAGCTGTGGGTCGAACGGCGCAGTCGGCGGCTGGGCTCGCGCTTCAAGACCAAACTGGTCGCCACATTCATCGGCTTGACCCTGATTCCCGTCTTGCTGCTGTTTGCCTACGCCAGCGAGCTGATGCAGGGGTCGATGGACAGCTTGTTCAGAACTCCTACAGAGCAGCTCCTAGGGCCCGGCAACGACGTCGCTCAGGCAGTGACTTCCTTGATCCAGGATGCCAATCGCCGCGCCGCGCGCCGCACCCTGGGCAGCATTCGTGAAGTCGATCTCGAACGCGCCGAGACCCGGCCCGAGCTCGATCGTTCGCTGCAGCGCTTGTTGCGCAACGAGGAACGGCACCTCCTGGCCGTCTACGAAGACACCGAGTTCGTGCACGCGGTCGTCGACCCGCGAGCACCGGTCACCGATCTACCGGAGGCCCGTCGTGAGCTGTTGCTGACCTCTATTCGTGAGGGCGGTGCTTCGCGAATCGAGGAACTCCCAGGGCGTTCGGAGCGCCTCATTCTGTCGAGTGTCGCCGAACCGATCCGTGACGGGGCGTCGACCCTGGTGGTCGTCGCCGGCACGGTTCTCCCGGCGCAGCTCTCGAACAACACGGCGGAGCTGGTTGCGGCGTTCCAGAGCCGCCGCCAGCAGGAACTGCTCGAACCCGAGATCCGCACGACCTATCTGCTGCTCTTTCTTACGGTGACCCTGGTCATCTTGTTGACCTCGTCGTGGATGGGGCTCTACCTCGCTCGTCGCATCACGGTTCCGATTCAGGCGCTTTCAGAGGGAACCCGACGGGTGATGGGCGGCGATCTCGCCTACCGTGTCGAAGCACCAGCCGACGACGAGCTCGGAGTCCTGGTGGACTCCTTCAACCAGATGACCGCCGAGGTTGATCGCAACCGAGCACAGCTGGTCGAGTACAACCAGGAGCTGGCGGAAGAGCGCGCGCTGGTCGCAACGGTGCTCGAGAACGTCGCGGCAGGGGTCCTGTCGATCGACCCCGACGGCATCGTGCTGACCTGCAATCAAGCGGTCGTCGAGATGCTGGGCCTGCCCGAGGAGCGCATCGTCGACCGGCCACTGCGTGAGGTGTGGTCCGACCCAGAACGCGCCAACCTGTTGACGCTGTTCGATGAGGAACTGCGCCAGGAGGGGCGCGTGCGGCGCGAGATCAGCTTCACCCTCACCGGCGAAGCCAAGACGTTCGAGGCCACCAGCACCACGATGAAAGACGAAGACCAGAACATCATCGGCCATGTCGTAGTGCTCGAAGACCTTACCGACCTGATCGAGGCGCAGCGGCTCGCGACCTGGAACGAAGCCGCTCGCCGTATCGCCCACGAAATCAAGAACCCGCTCACGCCGATCAAACTGTCGGCAGAGCGCCTGCTCAACAAGCAGCGCAAGAGCGACCCGCAGCTCGGTGAAGCGATCGAAGAGGCAGCGGCGATCATCGGCAAGGAGGTCGCCTCGATGAAGGCGATGGTCGACGAGTTCGCACGCTTTGCGCGCATGCCGCCGACCCAGATGCGCGAGACCGATCTCGAGGAACTGATCGAGAACACGGTCAGTCTCTATCGCGACATCAAACCCGGAGTCGAGATCAGCGCCCACACTGCCGGCAACGTCTCCGACGCGTCGTGCGACCGCGAGCAGATGCGCAGTGCGCTGGTCAATCTGATCGACAACGCGGTCTCCGCAACCGACGCTCCGGGTACCATCGAGGTGAGCGCCGAGCGCGACAACGGCCTGGTTCGCATTCAGGTGGCAGACTCGGGTCACGGTGTTCCGACGGGGGCCCGCGACAAGCTCTTCAGGCCCTACTTCTCGACCAAGGGTCGAGGCACGGGGCTTGGCCTTGCGATCGTCAACCGCATCGTCGCTGACCATCAGGGAACCCTGAAGGTCGAGGACAACGACCCGCGTGGGGCCGTGTTCACGATTGAGATTCCGCAGACCTGAGCGAAGGGTCAACAGCCACGATGCGAGAGAACATCCTCATCGTCGACGACGAGGAGGGCATTCGGGCGACGCTCGGCGGCATCCTCGAAGACGAGGGTTACCGTGTCCAGCTGGCCGAGAACGCCACCGTCGGCAAAGACGCGCTCGAGCGACAGTCGTTCGACCTGGCGATCTTCGACATCTGGCTGCCCGACCTCGACGGCCTCGATCTCCTGGCCGAGGTCATCGAGACGGGTTTCGATCGGCCGGTGATCATGATCTCTGGCCACGGCAACATCGACATGGCGGTCAAAGCCATCCGCCTCGGCGCCTACGACTTTCTCGAGAAGCCGCTTTCGCTGTCACGCGTCGTGCTGACGGTTCAGAACGCGCTCGAGCGCGGGCAGATGGCGCGCAAGCTCGAGAGTCTCTCGGCACGTCTGGAAGAAGAAGAAGAGACGCTGATCGGCGAAAGCGAGTCGATGTCGGAGCTCAAGAAGCAGCTCGAGGTCGCAGCGCTCTCTGACAGCCGGATTCTGATTACCGGCGAGAACGGAACCGGCAAGGAGCTGGTAGCACGTCAGGTGCACGAGCTTTCGCCACGCAAGTCGAAGCCCTTCGTGGACGTCAACTGCGCAGCGATCCCCGAAGAACTGATCGAGAGCGAGCTGTTCGGTCATGTGCGCGGTGCCTTCACCGGCGCCACTGACAACCGCGTCGGCCGCTTTCAGCAGGCTGACGGCGGCACGCTCTTCCTCGACGAGATCGGCGACATGTCTCTGAAGACCCAGGCCAAGGTGCTCCGAGTCCTGCAGGAGCAGCGCTTCGAGCCCGTCGGTTCGACCGTCACGCAACAGGTGGATGTGCGCGTCGTTGCGGCGACCAACAAAGACCTCGAAGCGGAGATCCAGGAGAATCGCTTCCGCGAAGACCTCTACTTCCGGCTAGCGGTCATTCCACTCCATGTGCCGCCGCTGCGCGAACGGCGCGAAGACATTGCGGTCCTCTTGCAACACTTCCTCGATCTGTTTGCCGCCGAGGTGCGCAGGCCGTCGAAGCGACCGTCGGCGCCGGCGCTCGAGCGCTTGTACGACTACGGTTGGCCAGGCAACGTTCGCGAGCTGCGCAACCTGGCCGAGCGACTCCTGATCATGAGCCCTGGCGAGACGATCGAAACAAGTGACCTACCAGTCGCGATTCGAGGCGATACTCCCACGGACCGCATTCGCCAGCTGAGTTCGCTCGACTTCGAGAGCCTGAAGGAAGCGCGCGACCACTTCGAGAAGTGGTTCGTGGAGCAGAAGCTGGAGCAGTGCGAGGGCAACGTGAGCCGTACCGCGGAGGCGTTGGGCATTGAACGCAGCAATCTCTATCGAAAGATGAAAACACTCGGAATCGAGTCGCCACGCACCAAAGAGTAGCTCGCTCTCCATTCTTTGACGTTCTCCGGTTGTGCTGGTGTTTGTTTGAGATCTGGTGGTGGTGCCGCGGGTGAGAACACGCGGGCCGCGGCCGTCGAGAGAGCCCTGGATCGTCGCCCACGTGCCCTTGCCCGCTCTCGCACTTCAACAAACGCAATCGGCCCTTCGTTGCTTCCCGAGAGGTCACCTGGCTGGGTGGTCGACAGCGCTCGTAGGGCCATCCTCTACCCGCTCGCCTCCGCGAGGAGCTCGTCGACCTCGGCAAGCCAGTTGACGACGATGCGATGGCGGATCGGACGATGGGTGATGGCCATCAGAAGGTCGCCCCCCGGAATCGAGTCATAGGAGACATCCTGGCTTCGAACCATGTTCTCGGGCAACCGAAAGAGCCGCCTTGGCGCGGTAAAGGCTGGACGTTCTCGCGGATTGAAATCGGCGACCATCATGAACTCCCGCCGGGCGTCGAGAAAGTAGATCTTGTCTCCGGCGTGTGACCACTGTGGCTGTTCACCTCCGTTGGTCGAAACAGGAACCACCGCCATGTCGTCCGGCCAACGGGAAGCGTTGATCTGAATCGGGTCACTGCTCTTCTCCCACACGATCCAGTCCCCGTCGGACGAGAAGCTGGACCAACGAAGACCGTGGGGTGGGAGGGGCAGGCGGCGGGGCGGTCGCTCGCCGGCCAGGTCGATCTGGTAGAGCTTGCCGTCAGAGGTCCCCTCGACCTCGAACCATGTGTTCACGATGAAGGTGTTTGAGGGAGCATGCGCAGCGTCGACGCGGCTCCAGCCCTCAAAGGCAGTGTCGCCGGGCAGAGTCACGACATGCTCTGCCACCAAACGAACCTCGAGGTCGAACTCTCGCAGCGGCCCACCCCAGGCGTCCGAGACGAAGAAGGTCGAAGAATCGAACCACGCCGCGTGATCGCCGGGTACGGCACGCGTTTCTCCAGCTCCTTCGAGTGAAACGACGCGAACCGCGCGCCCAGCCACCAGGAGGGCATGGCGACCGTCTGGCGAAACCGTGATCTCGACTGTGCTTCCGGCTGGTATGGGCCTGTCCAACCTGAGCTGACTCCGCATGCGACCCTGTGAATCGACCCGCCAGAGGCCGGATTCGGGTGTGGCTTCGAAGTAAATCAAGGTCCCGCTCTCCGAAACGTCGAAGTGCGGTCGCCCATGAATGGAGTTGTATTGATAGGTGTGCACACCGGTCGGCACACCTGGCCCGACAAGAGTGCCGTCCCCATCCAGGGTGGTGGCCCAAAGCTCTCCCTGGCGTCTGAAGAAGAGTCGCTCGCCAACCCGCTTCGGGAAGCATGCGTCGTCGAGGACCTGTGACGCCCCTGTGCTCTCCAGGCGGTAGAGGGCTGCACCATCTGCACGCGACTCGCACGCAAGAATCGTATCGCCGCCTAGCAACACCGCCCGATTCGGACTGACCTCGCAGGCAAGCGGCACATCGTCGCACCTGACGACGGTGCGCTCGTTGCCTCCCGACAGAACGCTCCACAACCGGCGCTCGCCATCGAAGTAGAGGGCCTCGCCACCGGCAAGGCTTGCCAGCTCCAACTCGCGACTCCCAGACCGTAGCCGCTGGACTGATCCACCCTCTGCCGGGACGACCTCGGACTTTCCCTGTCGCCAAAAGATCAATCGCTCACCGTCTGCTGTAAACCGTGGCCAGCTTCCACCTTCGGTACCTCTGAGCTCACGCCAATCGTTTTCGAACTGGTGGCGAATGTGAATCAGCCCACCACCTGCCACCGCCATGCGCCTGCCGTTTGGCGAGATCGCCACCGAGGGATGCCAAAGGGCCGAGCCAAAGTTGGGGCGGGGCGCATCCAACGCAGCGCGCAAAGGAGTCACCTGCGCAGGTCCCCTCCAACGCTCGCTATCGCGACTGCCCCAGAGGGCACCCAGTATGAGTCCGCCCAGGAGAAGACTCGCTCCGAGGGCCGAGGCGCGGCCGATGCCAAGGCCTGGCCGATCCGGAGGAGTCGCAGCAATGTGGTCATCATCCTCGAGGGCGAGGCGGAAATCGGCGGCGTGGTGCCAGCGCTTTTCGGGGTCCTTCCGGAAGCAGCGCTCGAGCGCTCGTTTCACCTGCAGGGGGACCTCACGGGGGAGTCGGGAGGTATCCGGATCCTCCCGAAGCACAGCCGCCAGGACATCAGACACTGTGTCTCCACGAAAGGCGGAGGCGCCCACGAGCATCTCGTAGAGAACACACCCAAGAGCCCACAGGTCTGAACGCTCGTCGGCCTCCTGACCGCGGGCCTGCTCGGGCGACATGTACAAAGCCGTGCCCATCAAGCTGCCTTCACGGCTGACCCTGGTCAGGGTCGGTGACCCAGACACGTCCTCCGCCTGCCCGTCCGAGTGAGGCGAGCTGAGCGACTTGGCGAGACCGAAGTCCAGAACCTTGACAACCGGATTGAGACCGCTCCGCAGCTGCACGTTGGCGGGTTTGAGATCGCGATGAATGATTCCAGAGCGATGGGCAGCCTGAAGAGCGTGAGCGACTTGACTAGCGATCGAAACAGCTTCATCAACCGAAACCGGGCCTCGCGCCAGGCGGTCTCCCAGGGTCTCGCCCTCGACAAACTCCATGACCAGAAACCGAACCCCGGATGCTTCCTCGAACCCGTGAACCTCTGCAATGTTCGGGTGAGTGACCGCTGCCAGGAGCCGAGCCTCGCGCCGAAAGCGGGATGCGCGTTCGGGCGAATCTGCCAGGCCAGAACGGATCACTTTCAAGGCCACTCGGCGCTTCAGGTTGGAGTCTTCGGCCAGGAAGACTTCGCCCATTCCGCCCTGGCCCAACGCCCGCAGCACCCGGTAGTGGCCGAGCGTCTGGCCGACCAGTGGCCTCTCGCTTACTCCGGATCGCTCACCAGCGAGTCGGCGCCAGTGGGAATCAAGCAACGTCAACGGATCAAGCGAGGGATCCTCTTCACAGTGTCGGCGAAGACGCTCGACCTCATCCAGGAGAGAGAGGTCGCTGCCACAGGCCTCTTCGAGGAAGGCCGCTCGCTCCGATGCCTCGAGATCGAAGCAACGACGCAGGAGCGAATCGACCCTCTCAAAACGCTCAAGCCCTGCAGCCATGGGAGTAGCTTACAGCTCGGCAGACACGGCCTCTGAAAGACAGATGAGCCTGCCCTACTCCCTGCTATCGCTCCAGCTCGACGGCTGCCCTGACTCGAAGTCGTCCGAGAAGAGACTCAACAGGAAGCGCTGGCCTCTGACCTCGGCATCGGAGGCCTCGTCCTCGGAACTCCAAGTGATGAACAGGTCGCCCGGGGCTACCTGAACGATCTGGACCCGACCTTGATCGCCAGCGGTTCTGGTGTTGACCTGGAACTGATCACCAAGGAGGGCGCCATCTGAACCCACGCGCTGCGCCTGGATGCTGCGCCCATCACTGTCGGAACCGGGGCTGCCAATGCTCACCCAAGCCACGAGATAGCTGCCATCGGGCAGCGCAGCAGCGACGGGATTGTGCTGCTTGCTCGTCGTATAGGTATTGACCTGAAACACTTCGGTCAGCGACTGATCTCCGTCGTATAGCCGAGCGCGGATGCTCTTGTTCGACTGGTCCGAGCCGTTGGAAGGATCGCTCTCCCAGACCACCAGGTGGCGCGCGCCCCCGAGAAGCTCTAGTGCCACCGAGGGATCTTCCTGCGACCCCGCCGTGACGTCGTTTACGACCTGTACCGGTCCAAGTGGTGTCCCGTCGACAGCCAGCCAGCGCGAATGAATATCCGTCGGCCATCCGTCAGCACAATCGGTTACCCCCTCTACATGCTCCCAAGGAACAATCAAGCCCACGTCGGAGCTCCCAACGTTCGATACCGCTGGAGTCGTCGAGCGGATATCCGGGTCGGCCGGCGCGTCTCGTTGGTCGACATGCACGTTCGAGACCTCGGTACCCGAGTCGTCGAAGTGGGTCCATCGGATGCGCTCGTAGAGGAAAAAGGGCCTACCCTCGCGACGCTCATCCTGCCGCCGGTCGCAATGCAGGTCGTCGTTCGCAGAAGTATCCCAGACCACGGTGAAACCGTTGCCTGGGAGGTTCGCCAAAACCGGGGTTCCGTACTCGCCAAGCAGATCGGCGCCGAGGAGGACGAAATCAACCTGCGGTTCGGGTGCTGTGACGTTGACGTCGGCGACGTTTGTCAGCGAGTCATCGACCCCGTCACTGCGACCCTCGACCCACAGCACACGAACTCGTCCACCAGCCGCCGGACTCGCTCCGAGAAGATGGCAGCCTAGGTCGTAGGGTGACGTGCGCCCCACGTCGCAGCTTGCGACCTCGATGGGCGACCCGAGCGGCTCGCCTTCGGCGCCAAACTTTGCTGCCATGATGCGAACCGTTTGCAGTTCCCACAGGGGCGGAGGCACAGCCGGACCGTCATCCCACACCACGACGAGGTGTTCATCATCGAGGGAGGCCGTCGCACGGTACTCGTACGAGATATGCGTAGAGCCGGCGCTGATGTACTCAGCAAAACTGAGCCCGGTGACCAGGCTTTGCTCATCCCCAACCGGCACGAGCCCCTCACCCGCGTTAACGGTCGCAGCACCAGCAAACAGCAGTGCACACCAGATCTCCAGGCAACGTCTGGCATTCATCAGCGCCTCCTTCACTTGGTGGCTGCTCCAGCCTCCCGATCCTAGCAGGTGGGAGCCACGCGCGACGGCCTACCAGGCCGCTCTGCACTCCTATCTGGACGGGAGGGAAGCTGCGCTCGCCAGAACCGCCTGGTGCGGACGGCTCGGGCCTCCGTGATAGAAAAACGCCCTAGCAATACCTGTCAAGGCGCTGCCTATAGGTACCGATGGAGCAAGGGGCACCGGGTTCCACCCGCCTCGGGTGAGGGTTCGGGGCCACCATGGGTAGGCCAGCTCGTCGCCGCGAAGCACCGGACTCTGAGGTCTGTCCTTGTCCGGAGGGGGCCGCGAGCCTCGGCTTCCGCTGTTTGCCATGACTGCAACCAGAAGGGGATTCGGAACATGGATCAGTACCTCGTGCCTACACCAAAACAACGAGCGGTGCTTCTCCTCCTGCCGCTCGTCGCCGCGGCCCTGTTGACGACGACTCGGCCGCTCGAGGCCCAGGAAACAAACGCCACCAACGCCCTGGGAGGCATTCTGGGGACCTGCAGCAACATGGTCTTCGAGGGCAATGGCAACGCCGCCCCGGACCTGTTTGCGCGCTGCAGCGAGATCGTGTTTCGTGGCGACCTGGACTCGGCCATCGTCGTCTCGCGCGATGAGATCACCGCCCAGGGACACCACGCCAACGAACTTGCCGGGGAGCAACAGCGCAATCTTTCGTTGCGGATGAGCGAGCTTCGTCGGGGAGGTGGAACTTCGGTCGCCCACCTGTTCGGATCGCTCGATACCCGTACCCACCCGGCGCTCGCAAAAGCGTCCATGGCACAGCAGGTGGGTGGTGCACCCGTCGACGACCAGGCGAGCCGGGTGGGCCTGTTCGTCAACGGCGAGGCGAGCTTCGGTGACCGCGACGCTCAGGGCAACGATGTCGGCTTCGACATCGACACCATGGGAATTACCGTAGGCCTCGACTACCGGTTTTCAGACCGCTTCTTCGGCGGCATCGCCCTTGGCCTGTCCGAGACCGACGCCGACCTGACCGGCACGCAGATGTTCGCCGGCAACGGCCGCGGCACCCTCGATATCGATGGCGTGAGTGTCTCCCTCTACGGCAGCCTGAGTCTCTCGGACACCTGGTTCCTGGAAGGCAACCTGACCTCCGGGCAGAACGACTACGACACGCTGACCGAGATCAACTACGACATCGGGAACGTGACGGCCACCGTCGAGAACGGTCAGATCGTTCCGATCCTGCTCGGCGGCACCACCTCGGTGCGTCAGCAGGCGGTCGGTGAAACCGAAGGCGACCTCTTGTCCGGCCGACTCGGTATCGGCAACGAGTGGCGCAGTGGCGCCTGGGGTATCCAGACCGGCGTCAGCGCCACCTATACCGAGGTCGAGATCGATGCCTATGACGAGCGCATGCTCGGCCAGGGTGCCGGCAGCGAGTTGGCGATCGGCGTCGACGACCGGGAAATCGAATCCCTCATTGGTGAGTTGGAGCTCTTGTTCTCCTATACGAACCTGACGAACTGGGGTGCCTTCGAGCCGGTGCTGGCGCTGGGCTACAAGAACCAGTTCGAGGACGATCCGCGCGTCATCGGAACCGAGCTCGTCTCGGATCCGAATCGCGGCAACAGGAACTCGGTCGCCTCACCGGGCCATCCGCTACAAGACGTCGCGGGACTGCCGCCGGGCACCTACCCCAAGGACCTCACCGTGCTGACCGAGGAGCCAGAGGGCGACTGGTTCGTAGCCGGCCTTGGCTTCACAGCGGTTTTTCGAGGCGGCAACCAGTTCTTCATGTTCTGGGACACCTACCTCGGTCACGATGTGCTTTCGCTCAACCGCTTCTCGGCAGGCTTCCGCCTGGAGTTCTAGCGTTTCATCGGACTCCGGGGCCCTCCCCCGCCGGGCCTGCTCGCTAAACTGCGGGTCTCCATGAAGAACCCTGCGCTGCGCCGGCTCGAGAGTCGCTACGAGATCACCAAGCGACTCGGTGGTGGCGGCATGGGCGAGGTCTTTCTCGCCCGCCACCGCCTGCTCAATGTGTATCGGGTCGTCAAGACGATTCGCCCCGATCACCAGACGAACGAGGAGTCGACCCAGCGCTTCATACGGGAAGCCCAGGTCGCCGCCGAGCTGGAGCACCACCAGAACGTCGCTCGTCTCTATGAGTTCGAGATGGGAGACGAAGGCACGGCGATCATGATCATGGAGTACATCCAGGGCCATGATCTGACCAGCATCACGCGCGGCAGCCCCGTGCCTGTCAGCGTCGCGATCGAGATTGCCGACCAGGCACTTTCGGCGCTCGGTTACCTGCACCGAAACAACTTCGTGCACCGCGACATCTCACCCGACAACCTGATGCTGACCAAAGACACGCAGGGCAAGATCCTGGTGAAGCTGATCGATCTCGGGATCGCCAAGTCCCTCGAAGGCAAGTCCAGCCTCACTGTTCCGGGATCCTTTATTGGAAAGCTGCCCTACGCCGCTCCGGAGCACTTCACCAGCCGGGATGAAGGCGCCGAACCGCGAAGCGATCTCTACTCCCTCGGCATCGTCCTCTACGAGATGGTCACCGGACAACACCCGATCGAGGGGAGTACACCGAGCGCGATCGTCGCGAGCCAGCTGCACAAGCCACCGAAGTCCTTTGACGAAACGGATCCCAACGGCCGGGTTCCAGAGCAGGTGCGGCGAATCATTCTTCGCTCCCTTCGAAAGGGCCCCGAGAAGCGGTTCCAGAGCGCCAACGAGTTCCGGGATGCCCTTCGCCGGGCGCGCCCAGGAAACCACGAGTCAGTCGAAACGACCATGGAGACGCTGATCTCTTCCCTCGACCTGGCGAAACCACGCGATCCCGCCATTTCAGAGGGACCGACTCGTACCCTGTCCGAAGCAGCGGCTTCCGCGGAGCCGAGAGGAGGTGCGGCAGAGCGCCTCATCGAGCTAGCACGCGAGATGCTCACCCAGGAGGACTACGACGGTGCGCTCGAGTACCTCGAGGGAGCGCGCAAGCTCGACGCCGGACTGCCCGCGATCGACGAGCTGGAGGACGAAATCGCCGCCGCCCGTTCAGAGCGCCAGCGGTCGGACTTCGAGCCGGTTCTCGAAGAGCTCCTCGAGCGGGAGGATTGGGAAGGGGCTCGCGATGCGCTGGCGGCGGTCGAGCTGATCTCGAAGGATCGGGTCCCATTGTTGAACCGCATTGCCATCGCACGCTCTCAGGCATTCGGCCGGCTGGTGGCAGAGCTCGGCGAGCGGCTCGAGCGCGGCGAACTCGCCGAAGCGCGCGCAGAGATCGATGCCGCAAAGCAGCGTCATGAAGACCCAGACTCACGCTCCGAACTCGAGCGCCTGGAAGACCGTCTCGTCGAAGCGGAGCGCGAGAGTGAGCGCCTGAGGTTCGAGGAGCGGTGCACCCAGCTCCTCGACGAGGGACGATTGGAAGAGGCCCGGGAGCTCCTCAAAGAGCCGCAGAGTGAGCAGCTCAGCCAGGCGAAGAAACAGTCATTGCTCGACCGGCTGGATCGGCTCAGCCAGGAGGGTCTCGCCGAGCGACTCAGAGCTCTCGAGAAGGACTGCGCGGAGAAGCTGCGTGCCAGCCAGGTCACCCATGCGCACAAGCTTCTGGCCGGAGTGGAGGAAGACCTTGCGAGCTGGCTTCAGGAGTTCAGCCACGAGGGCGCCGAGGGTGTTCTCCGCCGCACTCTGTCGCAACTGCATAAACGAGTGCAGGAGACCGAGCAGAAGCTGAACGCCGATCAACTCGAGAAGCAGGTCGAAGAACTGCTCGAGGACGGTCAGGTGCGTGAGGCCTCGCAATTGATCGCGACCGCTCTTTTGCGAGACTCGGCTCCCCTCAAACCGGAGGACCGCTTACGGCTGGAACGGAGAGTCGAGCAGCACCTCGCGGCCGAGTTCCGGCGGGTTCGCCTAGAAATCGACGAGCATCTCGACGCCGGAGAGGTCGCACCGGCCCGAGCGCTCCTGTCGCAAGCCATTCTCGATTTCGGAGGTGCCGAAGCGAGGGGACAGGCCGTCTTGAGAGCGATCGAGACACGCGTTGCGAACGCCGAGCGTCGACTGGAAGTCAGCCGGGCCGTCGAGCGCGCTGAGGTACTGGCTCAGTCTCAGAGCTTCCATGCGGCGATCGACCACCTGCAACGCGCTCTCGAACTCGATCCCGACAACGAAAGAGCCCGTCAACTCATCGCCCGACACGGGGAGGCTCTCGGGCGCCAGGAGAGGAGAGCCACGCGAGCCGCCGCCCTCAAAGAGGTCGTCGCCCGCGTGCGCACCCTCATCGAAGACCGAGACCTGGAGGCGGCCCAAAGCGAGCTTCTGCATGCCGAGGAGGAGCTCGGCCGGGCCGAGGAGCTCGAGGCCCTACGGCTCGATCTCGATCAGGCGCAGAAAGTCGAGCAGCTCAAGAAGGCTCAGCGCCTGGTCGCCCGAGCGGAAGAACTTCATCAGCTCGGAGACGACCAGGGTGCGCGCGCGCTCCTGCTCCAGGCACTGGAGCGGAGTCCCGGATTCGATGCCGCAGAACGCGCGCTCGAGGCCATCGACGGCGAGCTCCAACGCAGGCAGATCGAAGCAAAGCGCGCCGCGGCGATACAAGAGATCGAAGCCAAAGCCGAGGGCGCCGACTTCGAAGCCGCGATGAAACGACTTGACGCCCTGCGGGTTGAGTTCGGCCACGATGACGAGCTCGACCTGCTGGCGGTGAGGGTCGAGCGCCAGAAGCGATTTCACGGCGAGCTGAAGGACGCGCGAGCTCTCATTCTCGAACGTGAATTCGACCAGGCAGAAGAGCGCCTTTCGGAGCTCTACGAGTCCCACGCAACCAACCAGGAGCTCGCCGAAGAAATCTCGGCTCTTCTGGGTGATGTGCGCCGTCGCCGTAGCGAGGCCGAGCAAAGAAGGAGCGCCCTGGCTGCGCGAAACCGAGTCGGAAAGTACCTCGAGGCAGGAGAACTGGCCGACGCCCGTTCTGAGCTCGATCGTGCATTGACGGACTTCTGGGGGCTGGAAGACTTCTCTGACCTGGCGGAGCAACTGGGCAAGCGCGAACTCGAGCTAGAGCTGTCCGACCAGGTTGACCGTGCGCGCGACAGTGTTCGTCGCGCGATCCAGGAGGGCCGCCTCACCGCCGCACGCGCCGAGCTCAACCGGGCGCTCAAGAGCTACGAGGGTGACCAACGCCTGCAAGTCCTCGAGCACGAACTCGAGAGCGCCATCGCCGCCGAGCGCACAGAGCGAAACGCCAGGCCGTCGACGCTCGAACGCATCGGCCCAAAACGCGTCGCGATATCCGCGGCCGCGATCCTCGCGATGACGCTTTTGTTGGCCCTACAGCCATGGCGCTTCTTCTCGACGGGCGAGCAGCCAGAAGCCGCGGTCTCTCCGGCCGTCGGCCCAGTCGACACTGCGCCTCCATCGGCGACCGACGGCCTTGCAAACCGGCTGGCCGGGCTCGAGTTCGGGAACTACCACGCGCTCGTCATCGCCAACGACCAGTATCAGAACCTGGAGGACCTGAAGAGTCCGCGAAGAGATGCCGAGGCTCTTGCCGAGGTGCTGACGAACCGCTACGACTTCGAGGTCGAGACGCTATTCGATGCCACCCGTAGAGAGATGTATCAGGGCCTGCTCGACTACCGAGAACGTCTAGGCAGCGACGACAACCTACTCGTCTACTACGCCGGGCATGGCCACACCGACCTCGCGACCGGGCGCGGGTTCTGGCAGGGAGTCGACGCCCACGCGGACTCCAACTCGAACTCGCTGCGCAATTCCGAAGTGATCCGCCAACTCGAAGACATGCAGGCGAAACAAGTGCTGGTGATCGCCGACTCCTGCTTTGCCGGCTCTCTGATCGATGTCGACCCCACCGCCGTCGGAATCGACAATGGCGTGCCGATTGAAGATCAGGTGGAACGCAAGAGTCGGCTGGTGATCGCCTCCGGCAAGGACCTCCCCATTCTCGATTCCGGCGGAGACGGTCATTCGGTCTTCTCTCGCGGTCTCCTGCAGGTGCTTCGCGACGGCAACGAACCAATGGACATCCGGGCGCTTTTTGATGCAGTGCGCAAGAAAACAGTGGGGACCTCTCTAGGACTCGGCCTGGAGCAAGACCCTCAGATCGCCCGCCTCAGTGCAGATGAAGGCGGCGGCTTCTTCTTTGTTCCCAACAGTCAGCTAGAGGCGCCGTGATAGGTTGAGCGAATCATGCTCCCACAAGGGCTCCAGGGCCTCTGGCCTAGGCCTTTTCGGTATTGGGTCATCACCGTCGTCAGCCTGCTCGGCTGCTTGTACGGCTCGCTCGTTTCTCCGGTTGGCGCTCAAAGCGCCACCGACGACGCAGCTCGCTTCGAGGTCGAGGAGTTCGCCATTGTCGACTGCCTCCTGCCGGGGCGGACCACCCGCATCGGCAAGTCGAGAGTCAAAGGGCCGCGCCGCGCCACGAAGACGAGTGCCCGCGATTGCAACATCCGCGGAGGCGAGCATGTCGCGTACGACCGCGCCGACTGCCGAACGTCGCTTAAGTTCTGGCAGGACCGCGCCGAAACCGGCGACTCGGAGGCCGCCTTCTATGTCGGCCAGCTGCTCGAGCGAGGGTGTGAAGGGCTGGCGCCTGATCCGAGCAAAGCTGTCAGCTGGTATGAACGCGCCCTCGAGCACGGTTCTCGGCCCGCGCGACTAGCGCTCGCCGGGCTCTACGATCGCGGCCACGGCGTAGAGAAGGATCCAGGAAAAGCCATGGCACTTCTCCGCCAAGACCTGCCTGACGAGGTCACCTTGATCGACACGCAAGAGTTCGCTGAACTCGAAAGCGCAGCTCGAAGAGCCGACGACAGGGCGGATGATCTCGAGCAGCAGCTGCTTAAAGCAGAGCAGCAGCTCGAGGCCAGTGACACCAACCGCGAGACTCTCAGTCGCTCGGTCACCAGACTGGAGGCGGAGCTCGGCGAGGCGCGCGATCGCCAGGCCAGCACCCAACAGCTGGTCGAGCAACTCGAGAGGCAGTTGCTGGCGCCACCCCCCGAAAAAGCGCCAAGGCCGACCTCGCTTGACTTCGGCACGTACCACGCCCTGGTCATCGGCAATTCCGACTACCAACATCTCGACCCGATTCCGCAAGCCGCCAGCTACGCCCAGTCGGTCGCCTCCCTGCTCGAAAGGCGTTACGACTTCCGCGTCCAGCGGCTGATGAACGCCACCTACGAAGCGCTCTACCGCAAGCTCGAAACTCTCAGAGGCGAGCTAACAGAAGACGACAACCTGCTGATCTACTACGTTGGAAGCAGCTTTCGCGAATCGGGCCGCAGCTATTGGCATCCGGTCGATGCCGAAGACGAGGCCAGCCGCTTCAACTGGCTCGAGGTTGAGCGACACTTGTCGAGCGTTATCGACGTCATTCCCGCGCGGCAGCTGCTGGTTGTCGCAGACGCTGCGTTCGAGGGCGTGCGGGTGCGCTCGGCGGTGCCACAACTGCCGGTCGGCATGAGCGCGCGCCAGAGGAAGAAGCACATGGAGGACATGTTGAAGCGCCGCAGCCGTATGGTCATGGCGTCCGGAAAAGGGCCTTCTCCGTTCTCTCCCGCTCTCGTCGGATGTCTCGAAGAGAATCGAGCGATTGCCGGGGCATCCCGCATCTACGGTTGCGTTCTGGCCAGGATGCGGCAGAACACAAGCTCCGCCAGCTCGGACACCTCGCGCTACGCGCCGATTCGCTGGGGACAGAGTGACGCCAACAGCGACTTCTTCTTCGTCCCCACGAAGCCCAGCCGCGCCGGAGCCCACTGAGAGCCGCGACCCGGCGCTCCGGCCAGGGGTGTTCTCGAATCTGGCTATCATGGGCAGATGAGCACACCACAAGAGAAGATCGAGGCCGATATCAAGGAGGCCATGAAGGCGCGCGACAACGTGCGACTGGGGACTCTGCGGATGGTTCTCACGCAGATCAAGAACGACACGATTGCCAAGGGCGAGGAGCTCACAGACGAAGCATTCCTGGCCGTCGTGCGAAAGCAGATCAAGCAGCGCCAGGAGGCGGCTTCGCAGTACAAGAAGGGCGGGCGCGAAGAGTTGGCGGCCAAAGAGGAAGCAGAGATTGCGTTTCTCGAGCCCTACTTGCCGGCACAGGTTCCCGAGGCCGAGGTGCGCGAGGCGGTCGCGGCGTTCATCAGCGAGAACGGTCTCGAGGGCATGCAGTCGATGGGCCGGGTGATGGGCGCGATGAAAAAGCGCTTCGGCGCAACCGCCGATGCAGGGATGATCAGCGGCATTGCGAAGGAAATCCTGAGCGGCTGAAGCACGTTCACCCCACCTCATGAACCGAGTCATTGTTGGCACCGCAGGCCACATCGATCACGGCAAAACGACGCTCGTCAAAGCGCTGACGGGAGTCGACTGTGACCGTTGGCAGGAAGAGAAAGAGCGTGGCATCACGATCGATCTCGGCTTTGCACACCTGACGGCAGACGGTCCTGGTGGTGAACCACTGCAGATTGGTTTTGTGGATGTTCCCGGGCATGAGCGCTTCGTACACAACGCTCTCGCGGGCCTTGGAGGCATTCGTTTGATGATGCTGGTAGTGGCGGCTGACGAAGGAGTGAAGCCGCAGACCCAAGAGCATCTAGCGATTTGCTCATTGCTCGACATTCCGGCCGGCCTGGTGGCGCTCTCCAAGAGCGATCTGGTCGACGGAGAGTTGCTCGAGCTGGCGCAGCTGGAACTCGAAGAGGCGCTCGTCGGAACGCCTTTCGAAAAGGCACCAATCGTTCCGGTCTCGGCAACAACGGGGGCAGGTGTGCCCGAGCTGCGCGAGCAGTTGGTGGCTCTGGCGGCCGCTGCCCCGGCCATCACGCCACTCGAGCAGCTACCCGCGCGCCTGCCGATCGATCGCAGTTTCGTTCTGCAGGGTCTCGGCACGATCGTGACGGGGACTCTCATGACTGGGCGAATCAGCGCCGGCGACCAGCTCGACGCCCTTCCAGGTGACCTATCGGTGCGCGTGCGCAGCGTGCAGGTGCACGGCGAAGAGCGTGAGCATGCGGTTGCTGGCGAGCGCACTTCGCTTCAGATCACCGGCGCCTCGAGCGCGGAACTGTCGCGCGGCCTCCACCTCGTCGAACCCGGGCGATTCAGGAGCTCGCACAGTTTGCTGGTGCGCCTTGACCTGCTTCCCAACGCGCCAAAGTCGATCCGGGGCTTTGCGCCGGTGCGCTTTCATCTGACCTCGAGCGAAAGAGTTGGCAAGATGCGACCGCTCGGAGTCGACAAACTCAACCCGGGCGAGCAGGCGGTGGTGGAAATCCGTCTCGATCGGCGCGTACCGGCGGTGCGCGGCGATCGGTTCATCGTGCGGAGGCCATCGCCGCAAACCACGCTCGGCGGCGGTGTGGTGCTCGACCCTCTCTGGCTGAGGAGACGGGGAGCCTCACTCGAAACGGCTCTGGCAGGCCTTGGAGGACCCGACGCCGAAGCTCTCTCGACCTGGGTTCGACTCGCCGGTGCGGCGGGCATGGAGCCCGCCGAGCTGGCGCGGCGGATCGGTAACCAGGAAAGCGTGGTGACGACGCTTCTCGAGCCGGCCATCGAAATCGGAAACGTGTTTCTCGTGCCGGCCGGCGCCGGGCATGGAGCACGGTACGTACACAGCGAGTCCTGGCAGACCATCGAGGTGCGCGCCCCGCAGGTGCTCAAGGACTACTTCAAGCGCGAACCGCTGACCCATGGCATGCCGAAGGCCGAAGCCAAGAAACGCCTGGCCCCTGGCCGCGCCGCGCTCCTGGCCGACGCCTGGCTCGAGCGCCTGGCGGCGGCGAAACGCATCGTGATCCGCGGCGACCTGGTCGACCTGCCGGGACGCGCAAACCCGATCGCCGGTTCCGATGCCAAGCTCTCGGCGTCGATTCTCCAGGCTTTCGAGCAGGCCGGCCTCGCTCCCCCGTCGCCGAACGACGTTTGCCACCAGCTCAACGCCAAAAAGCAGATCTTCGACGGGGTTCTCAAGTACCTCATCCGCGACGGACGACTGGTACGCCTGCCCGGGGACCTTCTCATCGCCGCCGCTGCAGTCGAGACGCTGGTCGCCGACGTGCGAGGAGCGAGCTGGCAAGGGTTCTCGGTGCCAGAGTTCAAGGACCGCTTCGGTTTGACCCGCAAATGGGCAATACCGCTGCTCGAGCATCTCGACAAACTCCGGGTCACGCGGCGCCAGGGCGATCGCCGACAGGTGCTGCGCTAGCGGGTCGTATGATCACGCAGAGGCGGAAGCGGAAGGCCCACACCAACACATCCAGCTGCATGGAGTCAGGATGAGCGAGATCTGGAAAGTCGCGAGGCGGCTCGTGGAGCGACGACCCCTAAACAGCATCGCCACGGTGATCATCCTCGCCATGGCGCTTGCTCTCGTACTTCCCACCTACAGCCTTCGTGACGGCGCACTCGACCGTGGGCTCCCGGTTCCCAACGGCAAGCGCATCGTCGCCCTGTCGTCGGGCGCGAGCCCGCTCTATCCGTCACGCATCGACGACTTCGCCTTCCTCGCTGCCGAAATGGAGTCGCTCGAGGAACTGGCGGCCTTTCGAAGCTTCAACACTTCGGTAACTCCCACCTCAGGCGTTACCGAGGTCCTGCACGGCTCGTACGTCTCCCACAACACCTTCTCGATGTTGGGAGTCGAACCGCGACTCGGGCGGCCATTCGACGCTGCCGACGCCCTTCCCAGCCAACCCGACGTCGCGGCGATCAGCTATGACTTCTGGCAGAGGCGCTTCGGCGGTGATCCAGGTGTTCTCGGGAGCGAAATCATCGTCAACCGCGCGCCGGCCTCGATCGTTGCCGTCATGCCAAGAGACTTTGCCTTCCCCATTCGACAAGACATCTGGGGTGTCCTGCGCGCCGAGGGGCGTTCCTGGTCGAAGTCCGGGGTGTTCGTGATTGGGCGTTTGCCCGCCGAGGGAGAGGCCGCGATGGAAACCGCGCGGGCCGAGTTCACAGCCCTCGTTCCGGCTCTCAACGAAGCCCTACCGAACCCAACCGACGGCAGCTACCCAGAACGCCAGGCCTATCTCGCATCCTTCGTCGAGTCCGTCATGGACCCGGGTACCGTACGCGCGCTGCGCCTGATGACCTTTGCCTCGCTGTTCGTCTTTCTGGCGGCGTGCGTCAACGTTGCACAACTGCGCGCCGCCTCGGCGCTCGGCAACCTTCACCAGACCGCGATTCGCCGCTCGCTGGGAGCGAGCACTTTCGCCATCGTGCGCGAGCACCTGCTCGAGGTCTGCTTGCTGGTACTCGCCGCCGCCTCGCTTGGCCTCCTCGCGTCGTGGGCGGTGATTCGAGTGCTCGGCGACGTCGTCATCAACGGCAGCCCGCTCCAGAACCTGTTCTGGGTGGACCTCCGCCTGGACACTGAGATCATTGCCTTGGCCCTGGGTCTCGCTCTCGCCGGCGCAGCTCTCGGTGGCCTCCTACCGGCCCTCCTCGCAGCCCGCGAGGGCAAGAAGGTCCGAGCAATCGGCGGTTTCGCTGGACGAGCCTCGGGCTCGAAGAAACGCGCTGCCATCGCCAAGACATTCATCGCCTCCGAGGTCGCGCTGACCCTGGTCCTACTGGCCGGAACGGCCGTCATGGTGCGCGCCTCGATCGATCTCCTGCAGCCGAGGCTCGGCTTCAACCCCGACAACCTGGCTAGCGCCGTGATCTCGTCGTATCACGCTGAATGGCAGAGTGACGAGGAAGCCGCCGCATTCTCCAAACGCTTCATCGAAACCCTGAACGCCGATCCCGAAGTCACGAGTGCTGCCTGGGGCAACGCACCCTGGCACTCCTGGACCCGCGTTCCAATGTCGGTCGAAGGCGAAACCTGGGATACGCCCAGTCCCACTACCCACGTGCAGCCCGGTGCACCCATCTTCTCTGACATGCCGAGAGTCAAACGCCTCTCCGGCAACGTGCAGTACCTCGAAACCGTAGGCCTCGAGCTCCTCTACGGGCAACGGATCGAACCCCGTGACCACACCAGCGCCCCAGGCGACGAGGGCGGTTTCGCCAGAGCAATGGTCTCGAAGTCGCTAGCCGAAGATCGCTTCGGCGGACAGCCCCTGGGCAAGACCTTCACCCTGCACAGCAACAACCAGCAGGAGACATACCAGATCGTCGGCGTCGTCGCCGACCTCGGAACCGACCACGAAGCTTTGGTCCAGAACCCAGAGCACGCCGTCTTCACTGAAGGCCGGGCACAAGACGGGGGCTTGATCACCCTGCGCACAAGAACCGGAAGAGCCGCCCTCGCCCCGATCATCAACCGCGCCATCGCCAAGGTCGACCGCCGCGTCGGCAGCCCCCGTCAAGAAACCTTCGACCAGGCCTTCGCCGCCCAGACCTGGGTCCAGAGAAGCCTCACCCAGGCCTTCAGCACCTTCGGCCTCGCCACCCTCATCCTCGTCATCGCCGGCATCTACGCCCTGCTCTCGAGCATGGTGCACCGCCGCACACGCGAGTTCGGAATTCGCACCGCCCTGGGCGCCCTACCGCGAAACCTCAGACAACTCGTCCTCAGCGACCTCACCACTGGCCTCACGATCGGTCTCCTCACCGGCACCGCCATCTGCATCGGCCTGGCCCGCTACCTCGAGCCCGTCGCCCTCGGCTATCACCAACACCTCGCAACCGCCGTAGCCATCGCCGCCCTCCTCCTACTCGCCGCCTCACTCCTCGCCAGCCTCAAACCCTTGAGACGCGCGACAAGGATCGACCCAGCCGACTGCATGCGTGCCGAGTAGGGCGAGCCAACCAACGGACTCATGGAACGAGCATCGTAACCATCCACAACCATCCACACGGCGCCAGGTCAACGCCCCCACAAGCGCGATGAGCCGAAGGCTCGAGCGCACCCCAGACCCCAACGAAGAGCGTTCCGGCTAGGACACCGAGAGGTTGAGGGCCTGAGGCATGCGCCAGGGAGCGGTCAGCCGCAAACCATCAGCGCCAACAACGCAACGCCACCAAGGCCCAACCAAACGAGCACACCGGCCCGGCCCAGACCCGGCGCGGAAGGCGCATGCCTCCGGTCCTCAACCGGCGACGACGCCCCACACCTCCGTCCACCTCACTCAGTCTCTCTCTCTCAACTCCCTCTCTCCTCCCAGATCTCCCGATCCCAATCTCCAACCGATCAAGACGAGGAACGCTCGCAGTCCTGCTCGCAGTACTGTTTGACGGCGTCCATATCCGACTCAATAGCCCGCGTCACCATGCCCTTGATCAACGGGTTCACCAGTCGCGCAATGAACTTGTGCGGCCGCGCGTCCATCACCATCTCGAGCTCTGATGACTCGGCTCCACTCGGGCTCACGGTGAAAACCGTGTCCCAGATCGTGCCACCGGTGTCCGACACCATGCGGACTCGTTCATTCGGAACGTACTCCTTCACTTCGAGCTCCGTCGACGCCTCGCGGCCATTCATCACTCGGGTTTCGCGAAAGCGTGTACCCACGCCGCGCTTCTCCTCGGTGAGAAACTCGATCTCCTTGATCGATGGTGACGCTTGCTTGAAGCTCTCGATGTGAGCGACGGCATCGAAGACACGGTCAACGGGCGCATCGATCGTGCGCCGAACGGTAGTCCGAGACATGGCCTCTCCTACAGGTAGTTTTCGAGGGAAGACCTGTCATGATCTCATCATCATGCGAAACCCCGCTCTTGCCCCGTATGCCAAGCGTTTGGCTATGCTTTCCGGCCCGCTCCTCGCCCTCCTCGGCGCCACCTCCGGGCTGGCGCAGCGCCCCACGGCCGAAGACATCGAACGGCAGCTCGCCACTCCGCGACCCATCGAGGCGGTCGACAGTGTGTGGATCGAAGAGCTGACCTGGATGGAAGTTCGCGACGCCATCAAGGCCGGTAAAACCACCGCCATCGTGGCTTCGGGCGGCATCGAACAGAACGGCCCGTATGTCGTGACGGGCAAACACAACGTGCTGATCGAAGGCACCTGTGAAGCCATCGCCCGACGCCTTGGCGACGCCCTGTGTGCACCCACCCTTCGGCTGGTTCCCGAAGGCGGGATCGACCCGCCCTCGGGGCACATGCACTACCCCGGCACGTTCAGCGTCCGCGACGAAACCTACGAAGCGATTCTCGAAGACATGGCGGGAAGTCTTCGCGCCCATGGCTTTCAACACATCGCATTCCTCGGTGACAGCGGCGGCAATCAGGCTGGCATGAAGAAGGTCGCAGCGCTTCTGACCGAACGGTGGAAAGACACGGAGTCACCCACCGCGGTGCATTTCATCGCCGAGTACTACGACCACCCTGGCCTCTTGGCCTACCTCGAGAACGACCTGGGCATCAAGCAACCCGAGAACGACGGCCTGCACGACGACTACGCCATCAACTCGATGCTGATGGTCGTCGACCCAACCAGCGTTCGCTACGAACAACGCAAGAAGGCCGGCAAGGCAACCATCAACGGCGTCGCGCTCGATCCAATCGAGGAGACCCTCGCGATCGGTCGCAGGCTGACTCAGAGACGCGTCGACCTCGCCGTCGCCAGCATCGAGAAGGCACGGTCGAGTACCAGGTAGCCGTCGCCCGCGCCGCCTCTTTCCCGTCAGCTACCGAACGACCGAATGACCTCGACAAGACGGGCGATCTGTTCTTCGGAGAGGGACTCTCCCCACTCAGGCATCACGTCGCTCAAACCGTGTTCGGCACCACCGTCCCGAATGACAGCCGCAATGAGCTCGTCGCTGACACTCGCCTGCCAGCTGCGATCGCTGAAGTCGCGCGGCTGCACGCTCTCCTCGAGTAGATACTGGCCGTCGACGCCGTGGCAGCGGCTGCAAAGCAGGCCGTACATGTCTTCGCCGGTGGCTACTGCTTCGAGCAGCGGCGCATTCGACCGGCGCAGCTCGTAGATCCCGCCCTTCCTTTTTGCCGACGACAGCACCAAGAGGCGAATCCGATTGCCATAAGGAACCACGGCGCTGATCACTCCCAGACCTGGCGGCCGTACCGCAATGCGCTCGACTTCCCCACCGTCCAACTCGAGCGCAAAGACCTCTCCTGAGACGCAGTCGCCAAAGATGTAGCGACCGTAGAGAGCAGCCGAGCCACGGCTTCGATCGACGAACCCTCCGAGCGCACACGCGCGCAGTCCGTCGTGCGGGTACTCATAGAGTGGGAAGCGAAGCTCACCGGGCAGGCTCGCCACATCGTCTAGCAGCTCCCGGTTCCAGGCCTCCCGGTTGACTCGCGAGCCCTCGTACAACGCCCAGCCGTAGTTGCCCCCACTTTCGACGACGTTGATCTCCTCGATCAACTCCTGTCCGACATCCGCCGCCCACAGGCGGCCATCGGCCTCGTCGAACGAGAACCGAAAGGCGTTTCTGAACCCTATGGCGTAGAACTCCTCGAGTGCTTCGGCTTGGCCAACGAACGGGTTCGAAAGAGGAATGCGGTAGCCCTTTGTGGTCCCGTCAACTGGCTGGCGCCCGATCGCCTTGCTCGCCGATGGATCGGTGCCGCCCCCAACATCAAGGCGAAGAATCCCGGTGTAGAAGTTCTTCGACAGCGTCTGGCTGTTCTCGAAGCTGTCGTTGACACCACCCTCGTCACCCATTCCAACGTACAGGTAGCCGTCCGGACCGAAAGCCAATCCACCACCGTTGTGCCAACCGTGACGGTTCAGCATCTCAATCAGAACCTGCTCGGCCCCGACGCGAAGCGGCTCGGCCGTGGTGATCGGGAACTGCGAGAGTCGAAAACTCGAGGCCGCGTCTTCCTCGGCAGTCATGTAGGTCAGCAGTAGCGCCTTCTGATCGGGCCGAATGGCAAAACTGAAGGCACCACGTTCAGCGACAAGGTCACCAACCTCCGCGCGTAGATCGAGCACCGCATCGTGCGCTGGGTCCACACCGCCTCTGGAAAGACCGTTTTCGTCGACCGAAAGCAGAAGCCCGCTACGATCGAGAACCAGAAAACGTTGCGGCACGACGGGGTGGGCCTCGATCCACATCGGGTCGGTGATCACCAGGTCTTCCATCACCAGCTCGAAGGCCCAGGCCGAGGAGACCCCGCCGCGGGCTAAACGGGCGCTCTTGATCTCGTCTACGTAACCCAGGTAGGCGTCGTCGAACAGCACTGGCCGTGCCACCGACAGGACTGCTGCGAGAGCTGCAATCCACAGAATCGGCCAACGCAGAAGCCCGGAAACACCCGGCCACCCGGTGCCCGCGGTCTCGAGAGCCCTCCAGCGCACCACGCCCGAAACCAGGAACCCGCCAACGGCCACCAGTCCCACGAGAGCCGGGAGTTCGTTATGGCCCCAAGGCGCGGGGAAGAATGGCGCCGCAAAGGCTTTGTAGAGAAGAATCGCAGCGAAGTCAGCGAGCAATCCACGAACGGGTGCCTCGAACCGCCAACCGCACAGCGCGTCCAACCGCCACCGGAAGCTAGCCAGGGCGCCAATCACGAAGCGCAACCCCGCCAGTGCGACGACGAACAGGGCGGCCAACGGAACAACCACCGGAACGTGCCGGACAAACACGAAAAGAGCGCTCGCAACGAGCGCACAGAACGCCAGGTGCAGCGCTCCAGCCAGGCCGGCCCGGAGAGGACTCGGCTGAGGATCGCGAAGGTAGGGCAAAGAGATGACTCAGATTATCCCGGATCACGCGGCGTTGTCGTTCGACCTCGCTCGCCCCCCGGGATGGGATTGCAACCCCGAGAATACCGTTTCGAGGCCCCACAGATCCGTTCCAGGCCTCGAGACGGAATCCCTCACCGCCGAGAAACGACGACAGCCTGCGCCTGGCTGGTCTTGACACGCAACAGGTCTCGCGTGGGATCGATCAAACGCCTCGCGGCCCGGCCGTTCATGGAGACCCAGCAGTCGGCGTAGGCGACTCCGTCTTCATGCTCCAGGTGAGCGGCGATCCTCTGCGCGCCCTCGATGATCATCGTTGGCTGATAGGCCATGCGCTCGGCTTGCAGCGGCGTGAACCAGTCCTCGGGCAGAACCGAGCGACAGTTTGGCGAAAGCTCCGGAGCGGTCGTCGGACCGTCGCAGTAGTGGTAGCGCAGGCTGCCGGACTTCTCGTTCAACATCACCCGCCACGAGAAGCGGTAGCCGGCCTCGCTCCAATTGACGTCGTCGGAGAGCGCCAGATGGCGCAGCGGCAGAACCAACTGCACAACGAGCAAGAGACCGACAGCGAAGGCGCCGCGTCCAGAAGGAACCCAGGGAACTGAAAAGAGGGATCGGCTGTGACCGGAACGTCCCCTCAATGCTCGCAACCGTGCCAACACGTTACGCGGCCAACTCGGTTCGAAGAACGTGGTCGCTCCCAGAACCATCATCCACGGAAAAATGCCGAGTCGTGGAAACAGTGCCCAGGTCAACGAGTGAAAGACCACCACCGCGACGAAGGCCGGAACCCTTAGGCGCCGCCATGAGAGCGCAAAGGCCACCGAGAGATCGAAGATCGCCCCGGCCCAACTCATCAGAAGGGGCAACGCACCCAGGCCGAGCAGCGCGCCGAAGGGCCAACCATCGGCGCGCTGCGGTAGCCAGATGGCGAGCGGCTGACCGGCCAGCCAATCCGGGTTGAGCTTGGCGACGCCGGCAAAGAAGTAGACCAGGCCGACCTGGGTGCGCACCGCAAAGAGCAGCCATCGGGGAACCAGCGAGCCTCTCCCATCACGCGTCAGCCGTGGCACCTGGCCACTCGCCAGGAGAAGGAACACGGCGACGATGAGGAAGTAGTGGTGGTTGACGTAGTTGGTTGGATCGAGCAGTTCGACCCAACCGAAGATCACGACGAACACAACCATCGCGATGCGGCAGAGCCCCGCACTCACCCAGCTGCCAATCGCAATGAAGAGTGCGGCGAGCGCCGCCAGTGCAAACAGCGGTTCTACCCAAGACGGATCGGGTCGCGGAATCCATGCGAAGCCGGGGTAGCTGAGATGGATCGGCGACTGGGCGAACTGGCGCGCCGCCCAGCCATAGAACAGGTAGCGTGAAAGCAGGACGCAGCCCAGCACACCCAGGGCGAGACGAAACACCGCCAATGACGCTCCGTCGACCGGTTGGCAGAGGTGCCCTCGCAGCTCCGTCAACCTGATGCCGCGCCACCTCGAGGTGCCAATCATCCGGTATCGCCGTCAGCGTCGCTCCACCCGACCGAGACCCCGAGCACGCTGACCAGTTCGGTCGCCACGACACGGTGGAGCTCATCGAACGCCCGGTAGAGGCTCTCGAGCGCCGGCTGGTTCTCCGCCTCAGTCAGGTCGACGCCAACCGGCAGCTCGTCGACCGCCGCCCGGGTGCTCGAGAGGGTCTCGGTAACGAGCAGACCCGTTGCGGGAGCGACCTGGCCCACCAGATCGAACAGTCCGGCCGAAGAACCCGCTGGGTCGTCGGCGGATCGCGACCGATAGATCGCATCGAACGCGTCGAGGAGCGCCTCGAGGTCGAGGCGATCGGCCCCCGCCGCCCCTTGGCCGAGAGTCAGTGTCTGCTGCTCTCTGAGTGCCGGAAGCAGTTCGCGGTCGGTGGTTTCGCGGAGCGCAAAAACCAAGCCGCGCACCAGTCGACCGAGGGCTTCGTTGCTTTCATAAGAGACGCTCCCCCGCCCCGCCAGGCGACCGACATAGTCCGTCCGCCACTCACTGGTCAGTTCGGCGGCTTCGTTGGCGATGACCGCGGTCGCCGCGATCAACAGATCGCACGAGCGGCTACCGGCAGTGAGGGTCTGGGCCCGCTGACCGAACAGGAGCTCCTCGACGACCCCTAGCCCTCGGGAACTGGCCGGCCAGCGCGTGCCCACCCGGTCGGGGTCTATCGGCTGGACGTCTTCGTCGAGTAGCTCCACAAGGCGCTCGTGCGACACCGGCCGCCAGTCGACCAGCGATAGGGTGCGCCGAGCATCGAACGGACCGTGCGACTGCAGGCGCACCGGAATCCAGTCACGGCGCGCCGTGCGCCAGGCCTCGCGGACCCGGTCGAGGTCGGCGCCCGTTCCCTGGGCTCGCGAACAAACCTCCGAAGCCTGTTCGGCGAGATCTGCGCTGCTGGCTTCGAACGCTTCGTGAGCCGGCAGTAGGACCGCTTCGGCAAGGCCGCGCACGACATCCTGGCGGGTCGGTCGCGCACTCGTCTCGACAGGCTGGCATCCCACGATAGAGAGCGTCACCGCAAACGGCACGGCTAGAGAGCGCGCGAGGCTGGTACCGGCTCTTGCAGGCCTGGTCAACTGAAGCCCTCCCCACTCACAACGACGAGAGAAACTGGAGCAGGTCCGCCCGCTCCTCGCGCGCAAGATCGCGAAACCTGTCGCGCGAGGCTTCGGCTTCGCCGCCGTGCCAGAGAATCGCCTCGGTCAGATCACGGGCGCGGCCATCGTGGAGATAGCGCGTCTCGCCAGTGACGATCTCGGTCAGACCGATGCCCCACAGCGGCGTCGTGCGCCATTCTCGTCCGTTGGCCGCATGGTCCGGGCGGCCATCGGCAAGCTCATCGCCCATGTCGTGCAGCAACAAGTCGGTGAACGGGTGAATCGTCTGGTGACTGAGGGCTGCGATCTCGCTCTCTCCGGTTTCGAGAGTCGGCTGGTGGCACGTGCCGCAACCGGCATCGATGAAGTGTCTGAAGCCACGCTGAGAAGACGGAGAGTCGAGGTCGCGTGCTAGCGGCACGGCCAGCATTCGAGAGTAGCGGAGCAGATGCTCGAAGCGCTGCGCCGGCACCTCAACCTCGCCCGGGGAGGCGCCAGAAGGCGCGGAAGCGCAAGCTGTCTGCACCGGGGGGCAGTTCGAGGTCGGGTTGAGCGGGCTGGTCAGACCGAGATCGTGCAGCAGCGCGTTCGCGATCTGCTCCTCGAGATCGGCGGCGTTGGCCTTCAAGCCGAAGCGGCCGACGCGCCCCGCGGGTCTGGACCCGCTGGTCTCGAGACGGTTCAGGCGCCCCGAGATGCCGTCACCGTCGTTGTCATCGGGGTCCGCGAGCTCGAGGAGAGCTTCTTCGGGAACTGCCTCGAGCAGGCCAGCTCCGAACACCGGCGGCGCCAGGCGCGGCGAGTGCAGCGTTCCTTCGGGAAGCGCGCCGAACGCCATGTCGACAAACCGGTAGCGCGGTGCCATGAGCTCGTACGGTTCTCCGTCGGCCCACTCGCCGGTCACCGGAACGAGTTCGATCTCGACCCGGCCCTCGGCAGGTACACCGGGAATCGCTCGGTCCTGAAGCTGTCCACCGTAGAGAGGGCTCGGCCGCGCCGCTTCGCCGGTTTCGGTGACCGACAGCCGATGCAGAAGGCCGGGCTCTCGAGTCGAGCCAGGCATGCGACCCCGCCCATCGCGACCGTGACACGAAGAACACGCGGTGGCGTTGAAGGTCGGGCCGAGACCGTCGCGCGCTTCTGTCGAGGAGGGGGCGACGACCCAGTTGCGATTGAAGAAGCTGTCGCCAATCTCGAAGGTGCGCCGATCTTCGAAGGACAGGCCGGGGATCGGCTGACTGAACGCCGCCGAGGTTGCGGCGAATACCGTTGCGGCCCCGCCGAGGTTTGCGCTGAGTGGCGGTAGCTCGACCGGACGGGCGCGACAGGCTTGGCAAAGGGCGAGCACAGAGGCCACCACCAGGAGCGCCTTTGCGAGGTCTCGGAGTTGCAGGAGTGGCACGTGTCCCTAGCCCCGTGGGCTAGCCGGAATCACCGGAACCGGCGTCCCGATCTCGATGCCAACGGCTCGCATCGCAGCGACCAAGCGTTCCGAAAGCGTCTCGAGAGAGCGAATGGCAGTGAAGACCGCCTGCCGGCCCGGATCGTCGTCGGCCAGATCGAGTTGCAAGTGACGATCGAAGGGCGCTTCGATGGCCGCGATGGCCGCGATGGAATCGGCCAGGGCTTCGTCGAGCTCACTGGCCTCCGCTGGGGCCATCCCGCGAACCAGTTCGATGAACCCCGCACCGGGACTGCTGTCGCCATAGGCACCCCGAAGAACTGCCGCGATGCCCTCGATGTTGGCGCGCAGGTCGGCCGTCGTGTTGTCGGAGAAGCACGAGTGTTCCTCTTCCTGAGAACGCTCCTCATAGGGCACGGTCAAGCGCTCACCGGCGAGTTCGCCGCGCGTCAATTCACCGACCCCCATGACGATCCGCACCAGGGAGCTCTCGGGATCAGCGACGAAACCAGAGCGGTAGTTCCCGGGAACGCCAGGCGCCCAGGCTCCTGCCAACCGATCGAGGTGCTCGACCAGAAGGTTACTGAGCGTCGCGAGCAGTTGACGCCGGCGCTTGGCCCAGCGATCGGTCGTGTAGTCACTCAACGGTCGGTTGCCAGGCCCGTCGACCGCAAGATCCTGACCCCAGAGCATGAATTCGATGGCGTGCCAGCCCGTCGAGACGTTCTCTTCCCCACCCCGCTGGTTCAGGTCGATGAGGGCCGCCTGGTCGATCTCGGGAATGTCTTCAACCCGCTGGACGAGTCCGGGAACTGCCGCACTCCCTCCTTCAACCTCGTCGAGATAAGCCTCATCAAGTGGCCAGGCGTTGATGAGCATTTCCAGGCCATCCTGATCGACGGGGCCGTCGTAGAAGCGGTAGACCTCGGTACGTCCGTAGTGATCGCGCGCCGCCAGCCAAAGCTCTTTTGCCTTCGCCATGAGCTCGCTTGATGGTTCACTGGCAAAGGCCCGGATGGTTGCATCGAGGCGACGCGTCGCTTCCAGGGTCTGGCTGTATTGGAGGCTGGCGCCCGCCGCGTAGCGCTCGACGACTACAGCAGCCGCTTCTGATCCGTCCACCGCACTGCCAACCGGCAACGAAACGTCCGGCGGGGCTCCCGGGTCAGGTGCAGCGCAGCCACTGCTCGCCGCAACACCAACGACCAACAACGCCAGAACGATGCCGCGCGCCCGATCCGTTCGGCGCTTCACTTGCCGCCGCTCGCTTTGTGCCGCTTCATCGCCTGCTGGACGTGCTTGCAGCTCCGCTTGCAGCCCAACATCTTGACCAGCGGACACTTCTTGCAAGCCTTCTTGCGGGCGTACTTCCTACAGCAACGAGATCTAGCCAAAACAGGGCTTCCAGGGGGTTCGAAAGGAGCTGAAGACTCACATCCAGCCCCAACCTAGCCCTTTCGCGCCGGCCTTCCCTTGACCACGATCAAGTCCCCCGAACTTCGAAGACTGGTATTCTGGACCGACCAAGTCCTATTTCCATCCTACGAGCAGAAAACACCCCCCGAACCGTGTGCCGTGCCTGCGCCGAAAGCCCCCTTGCCGCGATCCTCTGTCGAGGATCGATCGCTCAGTACCTGGGCCAGCTGGCACTTTTCGAGAGCCTGCAGGCCGAGCAGCTCGCCGAGGTGGCAAAGCGCTCGCGCCAGCTCGAGCTCGACGCCGGATCGTGGCTCTTCCGGCAAGGTGAAGAGGCACAGCGGGTCTTCGTTGTCGTCGAGGGGCAGGTCGCCCTCGAACGTCTGGCGACCAACGGCCGCGAGGCGATCGTCGCGATCGTTGGCCCCGGCGAAACCCTCGGCGAAGAAATGCTCTTCGAGGTGGCCAGCCTGCGCGATGTGGGAGCACGCGCGACCGTCGACTGCCTCCTCGTTGGCATCGAGCGCGCGGCGTTCCGTCGCCTGGTCGAGGAGTCGGGAGATCTCGCTCGTTGGCTGCTGCAAACCGTGCACGGGCGGCAACGGCTGCTGATCGATCACATCGAACGCCTCTCCATGCACGATGCGAGCGGTCGACTGGTCGACTTTCTGCTCTCGCGAACGACGTCGGAAGGTGGCGTGCAGTGCATTGAGCTGCCGTTCGCCAAGCGCGATCTCGCGGCTCACCTGGCCATTCAGCCCGAGACGCTCTCGCGTGTGCTGGCGCGGATGAAGCGGCAAGGTGTACTCCGAACCGACGGGCGCACCATGCTGGTCGACACAAACGGCTTGCGAAGCCATCTGGACTGCCACGACTGTGAGTTCAACTGCTGGGGCTGCCCACGTGCGCAACCGGCACCCGAGGTCGCACAGGAAACACACCCGGCCGGCACCCGCCTCCCAACGACGCACTAGTCTAGTACCCCGTACCATTGAAACGGATAGTGGCTGAGCGGATGATCGTGCTCGAGATCAAGGCGTCACGACAGAGGCATATTGGTGATCTGTCGAGGAGTGACAACACAGAGATCGAGCGCGAGGACCGCGCTGACGCTGTGCGTTTCAATGGTACGGGGTACTAGCCTGGCCGCCGTCTCCCTCGCATCGAGTCAGCCGCCAGCGGCCCTCGTCGCCGGCTCCGCGGCCGCGAACGGATCCTCCATCTCGGCAATCCACTGCCGAATGAGCGCAATACTCTCAGGGTGCACCATCGACCGACCGAGCTCCGGCATCATCACCCCGGGATCGATCGACTCGAGGCGATAGACCAGGATCGAACCGTCGGGGTTGCCAGGGTCGATATCGACCAGCCGGTTGCCCGAACCACGACCGGCGGCCACTGGTGACTTGTGAACTCCCCAGCGGGTGGGTTCGATTTGTTCGAACCGCAGATCGAGGCCAGAGGTGCGTGCCGGACCGCTGGGGTTGTGGCAGTGGGCGCAGTTGATATCGAGCCAGGCGCGCGCGCGCTCATCGAGCGAGCCGCTTTCGGGATCGCGCCAGTCCGGCCAGCGAGGTGCGTCGTGTGGAGCCGGTGCGCCCTCGAGAACACCGAGGCGTGTCCAACGGGCGAGCTGGTTTTCCTCACCATCGTGATAGAGAAAGGTGCGGTTGAGAAGACCCGCCCGCGGACCGACGGGCAACATCTCGCGGTCGGTGGTTCGGTGGCAACCCTTGCACTGATTGGAGTTCGGTACGCGGTAGTCGGCAGTGCGCTCCGTGCCGTCGAAGTGGATCCAACGGACTTCCTCTGCTCCACCGATCACCCGCAACGTGGCCTCTGTTTGTTCTGCGTTCCAGATATAGGGGAGCCCCACCCAACCCATCTCGCCCCGCAGGAGGACGCGGGTCTCGATGAGGCGTTGCTCGCTCTCTGGGTCGCGCATGTCTGCCGGATAGGCGAAGGTCTTGGCGATCACGGTTCCCACCGGAAAGTCGAACGCCAGAGCCTCGGAGTAGGTGGCAGCCGCGCCCGCCGGAAGCTTGATGAAACGGTGTTTGAGCGCGTAGTCCGAGAACAGCGGCGTCGAGAGGTCGTAGGGCACAACACCTTCGGCCGGTTGCTGCTGGCGGGGATCGCCGGCGAAGAGGCCGAAGGCAGACAGCTCAGCGGGCGGATCTTCGGCGGTGTAGGAACGGCTGCCACAACCAGACGTTGCAACGCCCAGCATCACAACAACCAGAATCCACAGCGCCCGGATCACGACTCGCGCCTCAGTGAAAGATCACATCTCTGGCAGCACTATGCACCACCGGCGACGGCGGTGGCCTCGAGCTCGATCGGCTGCGGCGGATCGGGAAGCGCACCGCTGTACTGCGAGGCGTCGGTCACCTGATTGGGGGTCTCGCCGCGAAAGAGCGCCGGCATGTCGAGATCGACGAAGGTGCCGCTGTCGTCGAAGTAGACCCGGTACTCGGCCGGCAGTTCCCCGTCGACCAACTTGCTCTCGTCGATCACACCGTCATAGATGATGTCCGGGAACGGCAACCCGATCATCGGCTCAATGGTCTCGGCAAGCTGACCCTCGGGCGCAGTACCGCCACCCTCAAAGGTGTTGTCGTGGAGAGCAATGCCTTCGGCGATCGGGTCGTACTGCGGGTCGTCGTACTCGTTACCAGTGGTCGTAAAGCTGATGATGGCGACGTGTGACGTGTTGTTGTCGCGAAAGGTGTTGCCGAAGACCTCGACATTGTCCGTCGCCATGACGATGAGTCCCGAGCCCGCCGGAATCGTCGACACGATCGCACCCGGCAGGCCGAAGTTCGCACGGTTGTTCTCGAGCATTTCGTTGTTGAACACCCGCGTGTCACGCCCCGCCTTGACCGGCAGTTCAGGAAGCGAAAACACGAGGATTCCGCCGGTGTTGTCCCAGGTCTTGTTGTCGTAGACGTCGGCCCCGGTCGAGTTTTCGATCTCGATCCCGGCGACGTTCTCCCAGGCCTCGTTGCGGCGCACGATGATGTTCGACGACTGGCCAACGTAGATGCCGGCGTCCGAGCAGCCGCGGACCTTGCTGTCTTCGATGAGCACGTTCTCGACCTGGACCGGGTATAGACCGTAGGCACCGTTCTCGGTTCTCGGCTCCCCTTCCCAGTTGACGAACACGCGGCGGAAGGTGGCATTCTTCGTGCCTTCGACCTTGATCGCGTCGGCACGGGTGTTGTAGACCGCGAGGTCTTCGATGAGGAAGTCGTCGGCGGTGACCATCAGGCCTTCGCCGCCGGTGCCCGGCGCCTGCGCCTTGAAGTCGAGGATCGTCTCGTCGAGGCCGGCTCCGCGAACGGTCACGCCTTCCACATCGAGCGACAGGGTGGTGTCGAACTCGAAGTGGCCCGGCCCGAACTCGATCACGTCGCCAGGCTGGGCCTCGATGAAGGCCAAGAGGGCCTGGTCTTGAGCGTCGGGACCCAACTCGACGATATGCACGGGGTCTCTTCCTTCGCTCGCACAGCCGAGAGTGAGTACGAGAGCGGAAAGTCCAGCGGCGGCGATGAAGGCCCGAGTCGTTCGTTTCATTGGGAGGCTCCAAGAGTGCGGTTGGAGAAGCCGAACCGAGGGTTCCAACAACGGTTCAGCTCTGTTCTTGTAGAGAGACCGTCAGTCTAGCAAGCAACCTGCCGGGCCCTCGGGATGACTAGGAATCAGGCGCAGCCACGATTCCGGTGGCTCCAACGAGCGACCAGACCACGCTCTGGGGGTCTATCGAGCCGAAATCAGGGTCCTCTGGGAAGAGGTACTGCACGCTCACTCGTTCACTCTCGCCCGGAGCAATACTGGCGATCCGTTCGATCTCATGGCCGTGAATGAGAAAGCGCACCCCGGTGATCTCCAGATCGTCGTTCCCGTTGGTGATCGTCGCCGAGAAACGAGAAGGGAGCCACTTACTCACCCGGCCATCGACCGAGAGCAGTTCGAGCTCGCTGGCCGAGAGGGCTCTTGGCCCTGGCGGCTCGGGCGGGGCGCAACCCACCAGGAACAGAAGGACCAACGAAAAAGAGGCGATGCCCCACGACCGCCGTCGCTCCACACGAGTTGCCCGTACCATCCGGTTTCCCTGCTGGGCGACTAACAACTGACGCAGTTGTCGTTGTTCTTCGAACCCAGTGCCTCGAGCAGAGCCAGAGTCTCGGGGAAGGGTTGGATGCGTTGTACGGGTCCGTTCGCCATGTCTGCCACGGTTTCGCCGGAGTACGCCACAGCGCGCGGATCGGCCCCGTGTAACACCAGGTAGGCAATCAGCTTGTTGTCACCACGCATTGCCGCACTATGGAGAGCCGTGTACCCCTTCGAGTCGGGAGCGTTGACGTCGACGCCCAGTTCCTCGACGAAGTAGCGCACGGCAGGCAGGAAACCACCTGGGGCGTTGCGATGGAAGTTGCCCACGTAGCCAGCGCCCGCAGCGACCTGAAACGAGGTCACGGCGTCGTCACCGATCTTCGGTCGCTCGGCCTCGAGATCCTTGCCAGCGTTGCGACCGTTGGGAGCCCGTCGCTCCGGGACCACCTTGGTCGCAATCTTCCAGTCGGCACCGTGTGACACCAGGAGCTTCATCGCTTCGACGTCGTTGGCCTGAGCAGCACGCCAGAACGCCGTCGCCCCGGTCTCGTCAACGCCAGACTGGTCGAAGTTGTAGCCGGTGTACCAGACCTTCTTGGTGAGCCGTCGATCGAGTTCGGCGCCTTTCTCGATCAAGAGCTGCAACAGCTCGAGGTGGGTGGTCTCCTGCTGCTTCTGGCTGGTGGGCTGAGGATAGAAGGAATGCGGTGCCCACTCGACGTTGATCGTCGCGTAGAGCGGCGCCGCGTTGGCCTGGCTGGCTAGGTTGGGATCGGCCCCGCGTGCGAGAAGCTCCCTGGCGAGGTCGAAGTGCCCGTTGATGATCGCAATCAGAAGCGGTGTCGTTTGATCTCCGTCGCTCGGGTGATCGATGTCTGCGCCGCCGTCGAGCAATGCGGCGACCGCTTTTCCGTGCCCTTGACGGGCCGCGAAGTGAAGCGCCGTCAAGCCGCCGACCCGACCGACCAGCTGGCCGTAGGAAAGCGGACGCGGCGGTTTCTCGGCCTGTTCTTCGCCGCCTTTCGCCTTCGCTCGAGCAGCCCGCCGCGCGGCACGCCTTTCCGCCCGTGTCATCCCAGGCATCTTCTCCGGATCGTCGGCGCGCAGACCGTCGTTGGGATCTTCGACGGTGACCGCTTCGGTGGTGTCATCTTCCTGCGCTTCCACCTCTTCGCCGCGTGCCTTCGCGCGCTCGCGCTCGAGTTTGGCCAACGCCTCGCTGGTGGCCTCGGCGAGGGCGTACTTTCTCGCCCGCGCCGCACGGTCCTCACTTTCGAGGCTGGCAGCGTCGACGATGTGGGACGTCGCGCAGTGCTCGGCACCAGATGCCAGCAGGCGCTCAATGCTGCCCACCCGGTTGTTGGCAGCGGCAAACATGAGAGCTGTCTGGCCGTAAGAGCGCTCGCGCGAATGCGCGCTGGCACCTCCCGCCAACAACGCATCGACGGCCGCCACCACGCCTGACGCGGCGGCGAACATGAGCGGCGTGGTGCCGTTGTGGGTCGCGCCGTCGACCTCGGCTCCGGCCTCGAGCAGCACTTCGATCATCCGAGCGTCACCGGCGCGGGCAGCGACGAGGAGCGGTGTGTGGCCGCCGATCCGCGTCCGCGCCTCGACATTGGCCCCGGCGTAGAGCAACATGCGAGCGAGTTCAGCATCGCTGTTGCGCACCGCCCAGTGCAAAGCACTCATGCCGTCGCCGTGGGCCGAGTTCGCATCGGACCCGCGACGAAGAAGCTCTCGCACGCCCTCGAGGTCACCTGCCTGGGCACGATCGACCACCACATCGGCATTGCCCGCGGACAGACCTGGGGCAGCGACACAAAGGCCAGAAAGCATAAAGACAGCCAGGGTACGTCGCATTGTCCTATCCACCTAGAAGTGCAAACGGCCGTTGCTGTCGCCGAAGTCCTCGAGATCGTCGAGGCCTAGCTTGTGCGCCATAGCAAGCATGGCGTTGGCCATCGGCGTTCCGTCTTCTGCTTTGACGTGCAGGTTGCCGGCATGCTGGCCATTCGCGCCGCCGAGCACGATCAGCGGGCAGCGCTTGTGATTGTGCAGGTTCGAATCGCCCATCGGCGACCCGTAGACGATCATCGTCTTATCAAGCAGGCTCTCTTCACCGTCGCTTAGACTGTCGAGCTTCTCGAGAAAGTACGGCAGCATGCCTACGTGATACTCGTTGATCTTGGCGAACTCGGTGACCCGATCTTCCTTGCCGCCGTGATGTGAGGCTGGGTGGAACGGCGCGTTGACGCCACTTTCGGGGTAGATACGCGCGGATCCATCGCGCCCCATCTTGAAAGAGAACACCCGCGTGGTGTCTGAGAGGAAGGCCAGGGCCTGCAGGTCGAACATCAGCTCGACGTGCTCGCGGAAGGAGTCTGGAATGCCTACGGGCGCTTCCGGCAGGTCGCGCTCCTCGCCGCTCGTGTTGTGTGACTCGATGCGCTGGATGCGGCGTTCGACTTCGCGTACGTGCTCGAGGTAGCTGTCGAGCCGGCGGCGGTCGGTCCCTCCGAGATCCTTCCGCAACTGCGAAACTTCACCCGTGATCCAGTCGAGGATGCTGCGCTGTTTGCCGAGTCGCGCGGCGCGTTCGGCGGCCGAGCCGCCAGTTCCAAAGAGCTGTTCGAAGACCGCCCGCGGGTCGCGAACCATGGGCAGGGGCTGGTTCGGCGCCGCCCAGCTGATCGTGTCGGTATAGACGCAGGCGTAGCCGTAAGCACAGCCACCTGCCTGGTCGACGTTCTCGATGCACAGCTGCATCGAAGGGATCGGGGTGTCCTGGCCGAAGCGCTGGGCGTACAACTGATCGAGTGAGATCCCGACCTCGACGTCCGACCCCTCCGTCTGCTTTGGGTGGGCCTGGGTGAGAAACGTCGCACTCGACCGAAAGTGGTCGCCGCCGACTTCGCGCGCAGTGCGCGCTTCGGCCGGAGCGACGTCGGTGTTCGAGATGATCGTCATGCGCTGGCGCCAGTCTTCCAGGGGCCTGAGGCTGCTGGTCGAAAGATCGAAGTCGCAGCCGATCCTCTCCGGCGCCCAGAGATGCCGGCTCGCGCCCCACTCGTTGCTGCCGGCCGCACCGTGCACCATCTCGATCGCCACCAGACGCGTTGGATCGCTGCTGGCGGTTCCTAAGACCGAGGCTCCCGCCCGCGAAGGCCGCATGACCTCGAGGAACGGAAGGGTCATGCTCACACCGAGACCGCGCAGGACGGCACGTCTCGAGAGCTGTTTGCGGTGAAGGATCATGGCGTTTCTCCGGGTGTTCTTGGAGCTAGGAGGTCGTTCTCGGTTCGGACCAGAGGAGTTGGATCAGTCGTCGCCAGCGCTGGTGCTGGTTCTGGTTGTCGGGTGGTTCTCGGAGGTGCCGGGTAGCGGCTCACCCTCGGCACGGGCGCTGTGGAAGGCCGGCGATTGAACCACCGCCAGGATGAAGGAGTGCAGACGATAGTCGTGCGCCTCAGCCGCCTTCGCGATACGACGAACGGTGGGCATGTCTGAGATGTCGATGCGACGACCCATGGCGTACGAGAGCAGGAACTCCGTAAACGTCGTCGCGATGACATCGGAGCGCCGGAGCAATGCGGCACGAAGATCTGCCGGTCCTTCGAGCGGCGTGCCGTCGTAGAGGGTGCCGAGCGCATCGACCGGCTGCCCTTGATCGCGGAGGCGCCAGGCACCCGTGACATCGAAGTTCTCGAGAGACAGCCCGATCGGGTCGATGATGCGATGACACGAGCGACACGCAGGGTTGGAGCGATGCTCTTCGAGGCGCTCGCGCACCGTCAACAGCCGACCGTCTTTCGAGGCATCAGAGTTGGCTTCGAGTTCGGGAACGTTCGGCGGCGGCGGCGGCGGCGGGCTGCCGAGCAGCACCTCCATGACCCATTTGCCGCGCAGAACCGGCGACGTGCGGTTGGCGTGCGAAGTCAAAGCCAGGATGCCCGCATGACCGAGCAGACCACGGCGGTTGGCGTCGGTCTGGGCAACGCGCCGGAACTGCGGCCCGGTGACGCCGGAGAGACCGTAGTGGCGAGCAAGGCGCTCGTCGACGAAGGTGTAGTCGGCGTCGAGCAGATCGAGCAGGCTGCCGTTCTCGCGCACCAGATGGTCGAACAGCAACTCGCTTTCGCGCCGCATCGACTCGGCCAGCCGCTGGTCGAACTGCGGATAGGCGAGTGCGTCCGGGTGGAGACGGGAAAGGTCCTGGAGGCGCAGCCATTGGGCAGCAAACCGGGTCGACAAGGCCTCGGCCCGCGGGTCCCCGAGCATACGCCGAGTTTGTTCAACAACGCCGGCGTCAGACGCCAGAACCCCATTGGCCGCCGCATCGAGCAGCTCCTGATCGGGCCCGGTGCCCCACAAGAAGAAACTCAATCGCGACGCCAACTCGAGGCCGCCGAGACGATAGTTCTGTGCCGGTAGGGCATCCGGCGGCACGCGCTCGAAGCGGAACACGAAATGCGGGCTGGCAAGCATCGCCTGTAAGGCCATCGCCACGCCAGACTCAAAGCCTCCGAGGCCGCGACCGCCGCGACTCGCGCCCTCCTCGTAGAACGACATCAAGCTCCCGAGATCACTCTCATTGAGCGGTCGGCGGTAGGCGCGGGTGGCCAGACGCTCGAGGATCGATTCGGCGCAGGCGATCTCTTCGGCCGCCGAGGTAGGCCGGCAGGTGAAGACGCGTTGACGGCTCGGGGTCTCGGAAATGCCCTGGGCATTGAAAGGCCCGGTGACCGCCAGGGCGCGCAGGTGCGGCACCGTCGTGATGCCTTCGCCGATACCGATCTGGGTATCCGCCAGAGTGTGTTCAATCGGTGCCAGAAGATCGACCACCGGCCCGTCGAAGCGCGGAATGAAGGCCGCCGCGAGAAGCCGCTGCCCCGCTTTCACTGTCACCGACCCGGTCTTGATGTCCATACCGGCCGGATCCGCCTCGTCCATCAGCGGGTCGATATCGAGCAGCGCCACGCGATGACCGTCGACCGAAATTTCGATCTGTTCGTTGCGCGCCGTCGCCCCGAAGAGCTGCCCGGTGGGCGTGCTGTGCAAGGTGATGCGGAAAACGTACTGGCCGTCAGCTGGAAAGGTATGGCGGGTCGCAAGGCCACCGCGCGAACCGTAGGGAGTCCCCGGTACGTGCTGGGCCTGCGACGCGGTCCGCGGCACTTTGTAGGTCGCCTCGCCGGGGCTGCTCTGGGCCTCGCCGATCGACGCCAGGCTGACGCGTTCGGCGGCCCGCAGGTAACTCTCCATCAGGGTCGGCGACAAGGTCTGCACATCGGCAATGTTGTCGAAACCATGACTCATCGTGTCGGGCGGCAGGAGCGACTCGACGTCGATCTCGAGATCGAGCAGATCACGAACAGCACGCGCATACTCGGCCCGATTGAGGCGCTGGAATGTGCGACGCCCCGGATCGGGGCGAGCGTCGGCAGCGCGATCGACGCTGGTTTCGAGGAAACGTGCAAGGCCAGCGACCACCTCGGGATCGGGACGACGCATCGGGGGCGGCGGCATCATGCCGGTGCGCAGCTTGCGAATCACGCGCTCGGCCGTCGCCGGGTCGACCTCTGGATGCTCGAGGTCGAAGCCGGCGAGGTTGAGCTCGCCCTCCTGCTTCTTGTCGTTGTGGCAGCGCAGGCAGGTGCGGTTGACCAGCTCCGCTTCGGGTGCGTCGAGAATGTCGGTCTCGGAGGCGAGACCCGGACCCGGTGCGGTACCCAGGAGAAGCGCAACGACCATGAGCGCGCGACTCCACCTGGGGCTTCGAGGCCTTCCAATGGGAACAATCTTCCAGGTGGGTCGCAAGGGTGCAGGCGCTCCGCAATCCGAACCGCGGCCAGGGATGACCCTGGGACGACTCGCAGATCAGAGAATGGTCACCTAGTGTACCCCCCGCTGGGCAAATTTCGCCCAGTTGGCCTTAGCGAGCGGGCCGCTGATCCCGCAACCTTCCCCAGCCGCTGACGTACCCTGAGTTTCAACCGCTCAGCCCTTCGCGAGGACCTTCCGATGTTCGACCAACTGCGGCAAGACATTCGTTCCGCTCGGCGCGCCCTCATGGCGCGTCCGGGCTTCGCCCTGCTCGCCATCGTCACGCTGGCCCTGGGGATCGGTGCGAGCACCGCAATGTGGAGCGTTGTCGATGGGGTGCTGCTGCGTTCTTTGCCGTATCCGGCGGGCGACAGCCTGGTCTCGCTCTATCGCTACAACGTCAAGGACCCCAATCTCGAAAGTCCACGGCCGCAGCCGATGGCCAAACCCGGCTACTGGGATATCAAGGATCAGACCAAGAGCCTCGCGAGCACCTTTGGCTTCATGCAGACCCGCCTGACCGTGACCGGCCGTGGCGATGCCGCGGCGCTGCGCGGTGCGTTGGTCACTGAAGGGCCGCTCGAGACCTTCGGCCTTCTGCCGGCGCTAGGCCGTGACGTTCGTCAAGACGAAGCGACAGAAGGCGCTGCGAGCGTCGCTTTGATTGGCTGGCAGTTGTTCCAGGATCGCTTCGGCGGCCAGAGTTCGGCGATCGGCGAGGTGGTCACCGTCGATGGTGTACCGCACACCGTCGTCGGAGTCGCCCCGGAAGGCTTCGACTTCCCCGGCGGCTCACAACTCTGGACCAACCACCAGTGGCCCCTCGACGACTGCGGTCGCGACTGCCATTTCATGCGCTCGGTCGGCCGTCTCGCTCCCGGCAACTCGATCGCCGACGTCAACGAAGAGTTGGCGGTGGTCGCCCAACGGCTGGCCAGCGAGTACCCAACCAGTCGCGACAAACGCTACCGGGTCGACGATCTCCGCAGCTACATCACCCGCAACGTGCAGACCTCGATGTACGTCCTCCTCGGCGCCGTGGCCCTCGTCTTGTTGATCGCCTGCGCCAATGTCGCCAATCTCCTCTTGGTGCGCGGCGAGCGCCGCGGTCGTGAACTCGCGATTCGCACCGCGATCGGTGCGACCCGTGGTCGTCTTCTTCGCCAGCTGGTCTTCGAGAACGCCCTCCTTGCGGCGGCGGGTGTCGTCGTGGGCCTGGGTTTCGGTTGGCTTGCCCTGGAAGGTCTTCTCGGTCTTGCACCCTCTGGACTGCCGCGACTCGACGGCGTCCACCTCGATGCGCGGGTGGTTCTGTTCGCCGCCGCCTCCGGGCTGGCTACCCTCTTGCTCTTCGGCTTGCTTCCCGCATGGCGCCAGTCGGCCGCTTCGTTCGCCGGCAAACTGCGCACCCGCGGCGGCGACGCTGGCCTGCAACGTTCGGCCCTCTTGACGGTCGAAGTCGCACTTTCCCTGATGCTCCTTCTCGGCGCCGGCCTCCTGGTGAGAACTCTCGGCGAGCTCTTGCAGGTCGACCCGGGCTTCGAGACCACCAACCTCACCTCGTTCAATATCGACCTGCCCGACCAGTACGACACAGAGTTCGAGCGCACCATCACCTGGTTCCAGACGCTCGAAGAACGCCTCGCCAGCCATCCTGGGGTGATCTCGGTGGGCTCTGCTCTGTCGCGACCTTTCGGCGGCCTGAGCCTGGGCGGGTCGGGCTACCGTGCGGACCGCCCCAGGCCAGCCGAAAAAGACGAGGGCGGCACCAAAGTCAACGCCGTCACCCGCACCTACTTCGCCACCCTCGGCGTGCCGCTCGTTGCGGGACGCAACTTTGGCCCGCAGGACCGCCTCGACAGCCCGCCCGTGGCGATCGTCAACCAGGCCTTCGTCGACGCCTTCTATCCTGGCGAGAGCCCGCTCGAGAAGCCCTTCGCCGTCGGCATGAGCCTCAACCGCGAGTACGACGAGCCCTACACCATCGTCGGCGTCGTGGCCGACCATCGAACCAACAGCTTGACCGCCACCGCCCTGCCCGAGTTCTTTATGCTGCAAGACCAGGTGTCCTCGGACTACCTGGCGGTAACGGTTCGCAGTCAGCCGGGAGTCGACGTCGCCAGCCTCGCACAGAAAGAAGTCAAGGCCCTGAACCCAGACGTTCCAGTTCAAGGAATGCGCACCATAGAAGAAGCCCTGATCGAACAGACCGGGTCGGCGCGCTTCTACCTCACCATCCTCACCAGCTTTGCGCTGCTTGCCGTTCTCCTGGCCGGAATCGGGCTCTACGGCGTTGTGGCCTACCTGGTTGCCCAACGCACCCGTGAGCTGGCGCTTCGCATGGCTCTGGGCGCCGACCAGAAGAACATCGTGCGCCACGTCGTTCTGCGCGGCCTGAAACCAGCGCTCCTGGGCATCGTCATCGGGCTTCTCGGAGCACTCGCCGCCTCGCGGGTTCTCGAATCGCTGCTCTATGGCATCAGCGCCCGTGATCCACTCACCTTCGGCGTCGCCGCCGCGCTTCTCCTCGCCATCGCGCTCCTGGCGTGCGCGATTCCGGCGCAGCGCGCCAGTTCGATCTCACCGATGGTGGCGCTCAAGAGCGACTGAGGCGCACGACCCGCAGAGAACCGCGGCGAGTCCTAGAACCACAGTCGCACCCCGGTGACCCAACGGGTCGCTTCGGTTTCCTCACTCGCCGCTTCGGCGAGATCCGCAGTGCCGCCCAGGATCTTCGCCCACTCGACGCCGACGTAGGGTGCGAACTGGCGCCGGATCTCATAGCGCAACCGGGCACCGAGCTCCATGTCGGTCAAACCCGATGCGATGCCAACCTCGGGCACGTCGCTGGCGGCGAAGCTGACTTCCAGTCGCGGTTCGAGAACGAGACGCTGGGTAAACAGCAACTCGTACTCGGTTTCGAGACGGGCGGAGAGATCGCCGTCGGTGCTGAGGAATGCTGCCGCGTCGATCTCGAACCAGTAGGGCGCCAACCCCTGGACGCCGATCGTGGCGTGGGTGCGATCCTCTCCGGTACCGAGGTCCTGCCGAACGCCCATCTGGAGATCGAAGTAGGGCGACAAAGCGCGGCTCCATAGAGCCTGCACTTCGAGCTCTTCCTCGCCCGCTCCCCCGTCGCTCTCTTCGGCTTCGAGTTTCCACCACAGCCGGTCCTCGTCGCCGCCGTACCAACCCTGGCTCTCGAGAACGAAAAGGTCCTCGGCGTCGCCACTTTGAAACTCGAGCCGTTCCGCCTCCAGGAACAGAAAACGCTCTCCACCGTGGTGATGCTCGAGTTCATGCCGGGCCTTTTGCATCGCCGACGAGTCGAGAGCGGTTCCGTGGCCGTCATGTTGCGCGACCAGGGGAACTGACGCTGCTGCGAAAAGGCACGCCAGAAGAGTGATGGCTCTTCTCATCAACATGGCTAGCGCCCCTCGTGATCGTGATGATGGTCGGTGGCAGGCTCTGGATCGCCCGGAATCTCGTCGTCGTCGAAGTGACGCACCGAAATGACCCGGAACATGCCGGCCGCCATGTGGTAGAGCAGGTGACAGTGGAAGGCCCAGTCACCGAGCGCGTCGGCAGAAATATCGATCGCCATCTTTTCGCCAGGCTTGACGAGCACGGTGTGCTTGCGGAGCTTGTGCGGGTTCGCTTCGTCGCCCGGAACGACGACATCGAAATACATGCCGTGCAGGTGGATGGGATGCGGCATCATGGTGTCGTTGACCAGCGTCATGCGCAGACGTTCGAAGTGCCGGAAGACGATCGGCTCACTCGCCTCCGAGTACTTGCGGCCGTCGAACGACCACATATAGCGCTCCATGTTGCTGGTGAGGTGGATCTCGATCTCACGTTCCGGAGCCCGGGTGTCGGGGACGGGGTCGAGACTCCGCAGGTCGGCGTAGCGGAGCGTGCGATGAGGCACCTCGTCGAGGCCGATGCCGGGTTCGTGAAGGCGACTGCTCGGTTCTTCAGCGAGGTTGGCAACGCCGGGGCCCGCCGGGTGATCGTGGGTTTGTGCCGCCGCTTGACCGTGCCCTGCGTGCGCCGAGTGATCGCCCTCGGCAGGCTGCATCTGGTGCGTGGCGCGGTCCATGTCGTGCCGCATCGCCATGTCCTTCATCGACAGCAGAGGGCGGGCGCGGAGAGCCGGCACCTGGGGCTTCATGCCGGCGCGCGGTGCCAATGTCGCAATCGCCTGGCCACTCGAATCGATCGACTCGCAAACCACCGCGTAGGCGCGGTTCTCCGATGGAACCACCACCGCGTCGTAGGTCTCGGCGGTGCCGATCTGGAACTCCTCGACCTCGACGGGTTGTACATCGATGCCGTCGGTCTGCACGATGGTCATCGGAAGGCCCGGGATGCGCACATTGAAGATCGACATGGCTGAGCCGTTGATGATGCGCAGCCGTACGCGCTCGCCGGGCTCGAAAAGCGCCGTCCAAGCGTCGGCTGGAGCGTGGCCATTGACCAGGTACGTGTAGGTCGCCCCGGTGACATCGGCGATGTCGGTCGGCATCATGCGCATCGCGCCCCAGGCGCGACGTTCTGCCAACGCCTCGCCCAAGCCCCGCGAGCGCGCGTCGCGAGCAAGATCGCGCAGGGTGCGCTTCTGGAAGTTGAGGCTCTCGCTGTTCTTCTTGAGCTTCGCCAACAGACGACGCGGGTGCATGTGCGTCCAGTCCGAAAGCACAAGGACCACCTCACGGTCGTAGGCGACCGGATCGCCTTCTTTCGGGTCGATGATCAGCGGGCCGTAGTGTCCGAGCTGCTCTTGCATCCCGGAATGACTGTGGTACCAGTAGGTCCCCGCCTGGCGCACCGGAAAGCGGTACTCGAAGGTCTCGCCCGCAGGGATTCCGGGAAACGACACTCCAGGGACCCCGTCCTGATCGTAGGGAAGAAGAATCCCGTGCCAGTGGATCGACGTCGGCTCGTGCAGTTTGTTGTGCACCCGCATGGTCACCACGTCGCCCTCTCGCCAGCGCAGGAGCGGAGCCGGGATGGTGCCGTTGACCAGAATCGCCTGACTGCTGCGGCCAGCAACGCGGTAGGAACCGCGCGTCACGGCGAGGTCGAAGTCGGTACCGGAGAGCGTTGGCAGTCGGGAACGGCGGTCGCTGTCGGTCGTGTCGAAGCCAGCGCTCCGCGCCCAGGCGGGCAGCAGGCCCTGGGCAGAAAGCGCACCGGCAACCGATAGCGACGATCGCAGGAAACGACGACGGTTGAGCTGTGGATCGAGGGGACGAACGAGGTCGGGTCGGAGAAGGAGGGGTCGCGAATCGCGCATAGTGGCATTCCGGAAGACTAAACACTGAATCGGAGATTGAGACGGCAGCGGGCGAGGGAGCGACCACGGAGATCACACCCTCGAAGCGAGAGGGAGGGGCCTTCTAAGCTCTGAGCGCGAACACGCGACCGGGGCATCCAGCCGAGGTCATCGGCTCGCTAGGAGACGGAGAGCTCTGGGGGGTATCAGAGCCGCAGGATGCAGCGTTCGGCGAGAACGTCGGCGACGGCAACCCAACTCGAGGCAGCTGCTGGAGGGCCGTTGCCGAACCAGGCGGTCGACATGTCCGGCGAGCGGTCCGCGAAGCGCGTATTGGCCTGGGGCCAGAGACCGGTGTCGTTGCGCAACCGCGGATCACTCGAACGAGCAGCCACAGCCGGCACACCGCGCTCTAGTTGGCAGCACTCGGCATCGAGGCAACCGTGTTCGCCGGCGTCGATGACAGCGGCGGCCGCAGCAGGAGCAGTCGCGGGGGTCTCCGTTTCGCTGGCGTGGCAAGCTGGAACCTCGGCTCGCTGCGGCTCGACCGCAGTCGTGCTGCTCTTCGCCGGTTCCTGGCACCAGCGCAGGATCTCGGCGGCGACGTCGGTAGCCGGCACCAGCGTCAGCAAGAGCGCAGCCGCGAAGATGTTGAGCCGTCGACCCATGCGCGAGATTCTATCCGACGGCGCGGTCCTCGTCAGGCGTCGGGTGCAAGAACCCCCTCGAAGCGCAGGATGGAACCTTGTTCGTTGGTGACCAGTAGATCTGGACCGTCCCAGGCTACGCCTTCGCACTGCTTGGCTACCAACGGCGCCAGAACGAGCGCGACGACGGGTGGTTGCGAGAAGAAGCTCTGGTCGCGATTCGCCGCGTCGGCACCGGGCGCGAGCTCGAAGACCCGCAAGCCGTAGTAACTGAGCACCGCGAGATGACGCCCGTCGGCGGTGACATCGGCGCCGGTTGCCATGCCACCGCGCGGTATGCCGGCTTCACCGAGGTCGAATACACCGACTTCGACCAGACGGGCCGCATCCTGCGATTGGTCGAAACGCATCAGGCGCGTGCGCGTGTCTTCTCGGTGCTTGGTCAAGAGATAGAGCTCACCGCCGGTCCAGAAGAGTGACTCGGCGTCGAAGTTGCGAAACTCTCCCGCCGGCGGCTGCCTTTGCCCGGGGTAGCGAAACGGAATGCGCCGTTTGACGCGCACCGGCTCCGACTGACCAATGGTGGGCTCGTCGACCACCAGCACGGTCAAGTCACGGCGCATGCTCGCGTTGTTGCCAATGTCACCAATGTAGAGCTGGCCGGCATCGTCAATCGCCACCGCCTCCCAGTCGCGGTTGGCCACCGCACTGACGGTGAACACCCCGAGGATCTCTCCCTCGCGCGAGAGCGCGAACAACCGCGGGCTGTTACCCGAGTCGTTGAGCGTCCAGAAGACGTTCTCCTGCCGGCGGCTCTTCACCAGACCGGAGCTTTCGGGAATCACCGTGGTATCGAAGTGAGCGAACGCCGCCGCGGGAACGGCTTCTACCCCTTCTCCGGCGCTGTCCTCCTGAGCCGGAACTGGCACCGCAACCAGGAAGCCAACCATCGAAAGCCAGAGGATCTTCACCGCTGTCTCAGCTCTTCGAGCACTGCCGCCAAGGCCGGTCGATCGGCCCGCGCCCAGTCGAGCTCGGCGAGCGCTCCGGCATCGAACCAACCCCAGGCTTCATGCTCACGTGCAACCGGCTTTCCTCTGAGGTGTCGTGCACGATAGATCTCGAGAACGAAACCGCGGCCTGTTTCTTCCGCGGGCGCCGTTTCTGAGCTCGCCAACAGGTGACCCACTTCGATGTCGATCCCCAGTTCTTCGCGAATCTCGCGAGCCAGCGCGTGGGCCGGCGCTTCTCCTTTTTCGACCTTGCCACCAGGGAACTCCCATTTGCCAGCCAGGCTCATCTGCGGACCGCGCTTGGCGGCCAGACACTCGTTCTGCCGGACAATCGCCGCACCCACCACCAGGACCGGAGAGTCAAAGGCCATCAGACTCCAGGCTTCTCGGCCATGCACTCGATCTCGACGATTGCACCGAGCGGTTCCGGCTGCACCACGCGCCCCTACTGCCGAACCGCGGTTGCGACGATCTCGAAACGCGCCCCACGAAGCAGCGGTCCTGAGCCCAGAAACGCCCGCGCCGGGAAGGCGCCCTCTTCGAAGTAGGTGCGGTAGGCGGCGTTGAACGGTTCATAGAGCGACAGGTCGGGGCAGTAGACCTGCACACTCACCACGTCCGCCATGCTCATCCCGGCACCCTCGAGCCTGCGTTTGATCTCGTCCATCGCCAGCCGCACCTCGGCGCCCGGGTCCTCCGGCGGAGCGCCGGTCGCCGGATCGAGACCCAAGGTTCCCGCAACGTACAAGGTGTCGCCCGCCTGGACGGCCTGGCTGAAGGGCAACGGACTGTCGGCGGCGGTAAAACGCTTGTGCTCGCTGGCAAGAGGCGCAGCGGGTAGTGCCGCCATCAGAAGAATCGCCAACAAGGCGCCAACAGCCATCCAAGCCACGGGTTGGAGGCTTCTCTTTGGGCGAACGGGGTCGGTGGGATTGCTTGCAACAGTCATCTCTTTTCCTCCTCGATGAATAGGGAGCGGGTCTCAGGGTGATCGTTCGAATTCAAGAATCCAGGACGTCGCTTCTCAGGTCAGGAAAGACCTTGCCGACTTTCGACAGGAGATACTCGCCGTAGGTCCCCTGCCACTGGTGCACGCTCTGGCGGTCCCAGCGCTCTTCGGCGTCTTCTTGAACCTCAACGGTCGGATCGATCGGCTGAACCACTACATCCCAGCCGGGGTCGAAGAAGAAGGGGAACGAGAAACGCGAGCGGCCGCTGCGATTGAGGACGCGGTGCGGTGTCGAGCGGTAGAAGCCACCGGTGATGCGATCGAGCATGTCGCCGATGTTGCACACGAAGCTATCGGGCACCGGCGGCGCCGCCACCCACTCACCGCGACTTTTGACCTCCAGGCCACCGACATCGTCTTGCAGGAGAATCGTCAGCAACCCGTAATCGGTGTGCTCTCCAACACTCCACAGAGCCTCTTCGATCTGCTTGGCGCCCATCTCTGGGTAGTGGAAAATGCGAAAGAGAACCAGCGGGTCGGATGTCAGGGTCTCTTTCAGGGCGTCGGCCTCGAGCCCTAGACCGAGGGCAAAGCCTGCCATCAGCTGGTGCCCCAGGGTCGTCATGGCGTCGATATAGGAGAGTACTGCCGAGCGCAGCTCCGACAAGTCGTCGGGAAAGAGGTTCGGCCCGTGCAGAGGACGGCCGGCGACCACTCGCGGGTCGTCGCGCGAAAGCTCGGCGCCAAAGTAGAGCCCTTCCTTCCAATCGGGCTTCCCAGACGTCAGCTCGTCGCCGACTCCGAAATAGCCGCGCCAGGCGCGGCCGCCACGGGCCATCTCGATGGTGCGCTTCTTCTCTGCCGGCCAGCCAAAGAACTCACGACTGCTGTCCTGGAGGCGCGCGATCAGCTCGGCGTCGACGCTATGGCCGACAATGTAGAAGAAACCACATTCACGGCAGGCAGCACGTATGGCAGCGCCCAGTGCGTGCTTGTCGGCCTCGGATCCGCCCTGGGAGAGCGGTGACACATCGAGGATTGGCAGTGATTCCACCGGGCCAGCCTACCGCTGCAGGGCGGCATCGGGGAGAGTGGCACGAACAGGGGTCCTAGTGCTCCGTACCAGACGGGGTACTAGACTGGGCCCGCTAACGAAACCCCCAGGAGATCCACTATGCGCCTTTCCCCCGGTCGCACGCTCGCCGTGCTCGCCCTTGTCTTGTTCGCCACCACCGCCACTCTCATGGCTGAAGGCCCAGAAGCCACAGTCGAAGACCTGAGCTGGATGGTTGGCTCCTGGCAAGGAGAGGCCATGGGCGGCATGCTGCAGGAAACCTGGACGGCTCCTGAGGGCAGCACCATGACGGGCTTGGTGCGCGCCTGGAGCGGCGACGCCACCTCCATGGTCGAGCTGATCGTCATCGAAGAAGAAAACGGCTCCCTGGTCCTGCGCTTGCAGCAATTCGACAAGGGGTTCAAGGCGCGCTCCGAACCGCAGCCCTTCGAACTCTCGAGCGTCGAGGAGAACAAGGTGGTGTGGAAAGCAACCGGTGAAGGCGGTCTCGCCGGCCTTGGCTACAGCAGTCCCGAACCCGGCAAGTTCGTCATCTCGGTCGAGACTCCGACCGGCCAGAAGTTCGACATCCCGTTGTCGGCCAACTAGTACCCCGTACCATTGAAACGGATAGTGGCTGAGCGGATGATCGTGCTCGAGATCAAGGCGTCACGACAGAGGCATATTGGTGATCTGTCGAGGAGTGACAACACAGAGAGCGAGCGCGAGGACCGCGCAAACGCTGTGCGTTTCAATGGTACGGGGTACTAGGCGCCGAGGGTCACTCAGGCAGGAAGGTCGACGGCGCTCGGGGTGTCGTCACCGAAGAGATCGAAGTCACCGGCGAGTACCCGCTCGAGGTGGCCGGTCTTCCAGCCTCGCGACGCATCACGCACGAGCGGCGATGGCTCGCGCCGATAGCGGCGAGCGATCCCCACCTCGTCGCCTTTCCGCTCCAGGAGCTCGACCGCCGTAGCCGGCGTACCCAGGCCGTTGGCCGCCGGCTGGGCGGCGACCCGCACGCGCGCCCGAACGCGCTTTGTGCCCCGCCCCTCGGTCGGTACCTCGAGTACGTGGACGCCGTTCTCGCTCTCGAGCAGGCTCCAGGCTCCGAAGCCCACGATCGAAAGCACGGTCCTCGGGCCCCGATCGACGACCTCGCTGCGCATGCTGCGACGCTCAGCCCAAGCGCTGTACATCGAAACTAGATCTCCGGCCCAGGATCGCGTTTCGGCACCGGCGTCGGGCGGGACCTCGACGGCCAGGTAGGCATCCCACGGCACGCCGGCATCGAGGTCACGTAGTCCGACCTCGATGAGACGCACCTTTTGAGCGAGACGTCCCACCAGATTGCTCGGCGGGTCGCCCTGGTGTTGTGCCAGCCGCTGGCCCAACGACTCGACGGTGCGGGTGGCGGCGCGCAGCCGGTCAATGGACTCAACGAGAGTCAGAACATCGAAGCGATCGTCGCGACTCCAGAAATCCGAACGTGCCATCTGCGACATCGCGTCTTGTTTGCGTTCCTGCCACCGCGGTGAATCGAGAGTCTCGGCAAGCTGCGCCACGCGCCGGGTAAGTTCGGCGCGCTCGACCTCGTCGCCGCGCGGCGAGAGCGCCATCTGAGTGAGTACGGGTGGCGCGCCGCCCGATCGTTCGGCCTGCTCCCGGGCCTCGACTTCAGAGGGACTTGACGCATCGGGGTCGACGAACTCGACCGCCAGCCTGTCGCCCGCCGCCCGGATGAAGAGAAACTGGTCGCCTTCGGGGACCTGCGCGTCAACGATGGAACGCGCCAGGGGCGCTAGCAGGTGTTCTTCGACGGCTCGCTTGAGCGGCCGCGCACCAAGATCGGGTGTAAAACCCTGGTCGAGGAGAAACTCGATCGCCGAGCTGTCCCACTCCACCGCCCACTGCCGGCGACGCAGCCCTCGACGCTCGAACACGTCGCGCAACTCGAACTCGAGCAACCTTCGCATGACGTCTCTCGAGAGCGGGCGAAAGATCACCGTGCGGTCGATGCGATTCCGAAACTCGGGCCGAAAGACGCGCGCCAGCTCGCGCTCGACCGAGGCAGCGTGAAACGCGGAACCATCACCCGCGAAACCGATCGAGTGACCAACCGGCACCGCGGCACCCAGGTTCGAAGTCAGAATGATCAGCGTGTTCCTAAAATCGGTCAGCACGCCGCGATGATCGGTCAAGCGACCGTCGTCGAAGACTTGCAGAAACAGATCCCAGACCTGTGGCGCCGCCTTCTCGAACTCGTCGAGCAGCACGATCGAGAAGGGCTGCTTGCGCACCTGGTCGCAGAGTGAGCCCCCGAGCTCGCTCGTGGTGCCGTCCCCCAGAATACGATCGAGCGACTCCGAGTGTTGAAACTCACTCATGTCAAGCCGCACCAGGCGCTGGTCGGAACCGAACAGATAGCGTGACAGCGTCTTGGCGACCTCGGTCTTGCCGGTGCCGGTTGGACCGGCGAACAAGAAGACCCCCAGTGGTCGTGTGGGATCACAAACGCCAGCTTTGATCATCGCGACCCGCTCGACCAGACAGTCGATCGCCTCCGGCTGTCCGAGCACCGAGTTCTCGAAGCGCTCGCGCAGCGTGGACATCTCGAGGGTCTGCCGGTCGTCGAGAATGCGGGCCGGCAAGCCGGTGTGTTGAGCGAGCGTCTCGATCAGGTCATCCGTGGTGAGTTGGCGCTCCGGACGAGAAACAGCGGCCGCCTGACCCTGTCGCTCCCCTCCTCGGGCGCTGATGCGATCAAAGGTGGTGCCCAGAAAGCGCAGGAGCGAACCGGGGGCGGCACGATCGGCGAGGAACTGGCGCGCGAGTTCGGCCGCTTCGGACAGAAAGTCATCGCCTGGCGCTCTGATGTCACTGTCGGCCAGCCGCCGGCGCGCGACTTCCCTGGCGAGTGCGAGGGTCTCGCCGTCGCTCATCGGCTGAATCTCGCTGCGCTCGAAAGCCTGGCGCACTCGTGGGCGCGCTTCGCGCAGTCGACTCCAGGGCGCCGGCAGAGCTTCGGTCAGAACGACGATCCGCTGGCGCTCGATGTGCGGCAAGAGCATGCTGAGAGCATCGTTCTCGCTCTGCGAGTGCCTGCCGGTGAAGCGCAGGGCGGGAAGGTCTGGGATGTACCAGACGATCTTCGAACCACCGAGCTGGCGCAGCAGGACCTGGAGCCGCTGCTCGAGCTGCCCCACGTAGACCTGGCCGGCAATCAACTCCGTGTGACCGGCCTCGAAGACCACCCAGCCGTCGTCGGTCAGGCGCCGGGTCACGCTGTCGACAACCGCCGTTTTGCCGACCCCGCTCTCGCCCACCAGCACCACCGATCGCCGCGTGAGAAGGGTCGCCAGCACCTGATCGCAGCGCGCATCGTGCATGGGGTGACCGATGGGCAAGGCGGCATCATCGATGCGCCGAATGCTCCCGATGTCGCGCAGAACCGCAAGATCGAAGCGTGAATCGCGCCACCGATCGAACGACTCCCGCAGAGGCATCGAGAGTTTCGCCGGCAGACGCCGGAGAACCGCCTCGACTTCCTCCTCGCGCGTTGGGTCTTCGATCTTGAAGTCCGTGACCTCTAGCGGCTCGCCGCGGCTCGAACGCAGCGCGAGAAACTCTTCTAGAAAGCGTTGCTTGTGGCGATTCCAGGCGAAGCTGTCGTCGAGCCCCGAAATGACGGCCGCAATTGTCTTGCCCTCGTCGCCGGCCAGCTGATCGATCGCCCGCAGAGCGAACCATGACGCCCACGGCTGGTTGTCACCTAGCCCCTCGGCGATCTTCGAGACCCAAGTGGCGTCGGCCCGACGCTCGAGCGCCTCGAGAGCAGTACACGACACCACCCAGTTGCCGCCCCGCGCGTACTCCACGAGGTCAGCGAGTGGTACAGCCTCATCGAGCAGGACTTCCACTGCCGCCGAGAAGTCAGCGTGGGCGGCAAGAGCGCTTGGCGATGCGGTGCTGGCGGCGAAGCCCTCGAGCCCTTTTGCAGCCCGATGCAGGCGGGCAGACACCGATTGGTCGAGGGACTTCTCGTTCTTCGCCGTGCTCTCGCCGGCAGCTGTACGCTTCGCATCGGCACCCTGCGCCGCGAGTCCTCGACCCCTTTCAACCCGCGATGCGTCGTTCAGCTTCGCCGTCGCCGCCCCGGCGCGCAGTCCAGCGACAAACCGCCAGGCTACGAAAACTGCCAGGGCAGCGAAGACAACGATGATCGCGCTTTCCATCTAGGCGATCCTACCGGTGAGAAAAGCCATCACGTGAACCCCAACGACGATCAACCGACGCCGAAGCGCCCAAGCGCCTGGCAAGCCGTCGCCGTCACGGCCTGGGCGCTGGTGACCGCCGTCCTGATGCGGCTCGGTGGCCCTCTCGGTGAACCAGCGGTTTTGTGGCCAAGCCTGGCTGCGGTCCTCTTGGCGTTCATGACGCGCGAGATCTACTCGTCGCTCTTTCTCGGTGCGCTCGCCGGCAGCTTCTTGTTGCGCGGCACAACCGGTGCTGGCTTTTTGGAGTCGGTCGTCCTCGGATGGATCGATCTGTTCTCGGTGCACATGCTGGGTTCGTTGACCAGCCGCTGGAACATCGCCATCCTGGCCTTTACCTTGATCATGGGTGGCCTGGTCGAGGTCCTGCATCAGAACGGCAGCATGCAGGCACTCGCCGACCGCATGTTGCGTTCCGATCGATCGCGTCGGCGGGCAGGTCTGGGTACCTTCGGGATGGGATTCCTGGTGTTCTTCGATGGCCTTGCCAACAGCATGTTGGTTGGCAAGACGATGCGGGCGACCGCTGACCGAGCCGGCATGTCGCGCGAGAAGCTCGCCTTCATTGTCGACTCGACCTCGTCTCCGATCGCCTCGGTGGCGCTGATCTCGACCTGGATCGTCACCGAGATGTCTCTCATTCGCGAGGGTCTCGATCACCTGAGCGTCGCGATGGTTGCCGGCGCTTCGCCCTACGGGCTGCTGCTCGCCAGCCTTCCGTTTCGGTTCTACGCGTACTTTCTCCTCATGATGGTCTTCCTCTCCATTTGGCTGCAGCGCGACATCGGGCCCATGATTGACGCCGAGAAGGCCGGTCGAACGGCGCCCGCTGCGCGCGACGATCACCCGCCAAAGGCTCAGCACTCCGGACGTATCTGGCTGGCGGTCCTACCGCTGGCAGTTCTCATCTCGTCGGTTTTCGGTGGCCTGTTCATTGAAGGCGGCGGGCTGGCCGAGCCGCGGACCTGGACCGGTGTCACCACCGCCTTTGGCCGCGCGCAAGCTGACCTGGTGTTCGTCTGCGCCTCTGCCACCTCGGTTCTCGTCGCCATCTCGCTCACCTGGCTGGCGGACCGCACTGGAAGCCCTGGCAGCACCGGGGCGCCACAATCGGCATCAGGCTTGCGCGCCTTTCTTGACGGTATGCAGCAGATGTTCCTCCCCGCCCTGATCCTGGTCTTCGCCTGGACGCTCAACGCCGTCATCAAAGAACTCGGAACCGCGACCTACCTGGTCCAGGCACTCGACGACCAGTTTCCGGCGCTCCTCTTTCCTGCCGCGGTGTTTTTGCTCTCGGCGCTGGTTTCGTTCTCGACCGGAACCAGTTGGGGCACGATGGCGATCATCGTACCGCTCGTTGTGCCGCTTGGCGCCGGACTGGCGGGCACCACCGCCGGACCGCTTCTGCCGGCGGCGATAGGTGCAGTGCTCGCGGGTGCGGTCTTCGGTGATCACTGCTCTCCCATTTCCGACACCACCATCGTTTCGGCCTTCGCCTCTGACTGCGACCCGATGGACCACGTACGCACCCAGATCCCGTACGCCCTGGTGGTCGCAGGCGTTGCGGTTGGCCTGGGCTACCTGCCGGCGGCAGCGGGGATTCCGACCTGGTTTCTCCTTCCCCTGGGCGGTCTGGCCTGCTGGATTCTCCTGCGTTTCGCCGGCACGCCGGCAACTACTGGGGCCTGACAACCAGGATCGCACCCACCAGAAGAAGCGCCGCGCCCACCACCCGCAGCGTGCTGATCGGCTGCACCGGTGAGGCAAGCCAGCCGAAGTGAGAGATCACCATCCGGACCACCAGCTGAGAAGCCACGAAAATGGCGAACAGGTTGGCCGCACCGAGCCGCGGAATCAGGAAAGTGCTGGCGCCGACCACCAACACGCTGATGAGCCCGGCCACGAAGTACCACGGCGGCACTTCGGTGAGTGCCGCGAATGAAGACCGCTGGCGAGTGGCGAGCACCAGTCCCGAAATCAGCAGAAATGCGATGCCGTAGAAGGTGAACGTCGCAACGAGGGTGGAGTTGATTCGGGCACCGAGGGCACCATTGATCGGAATATGCATGCCTCCGAGCGTTCCGGCAGCAACCGCCAGAAAGACGTAGAGAACTGTCGTCTTCTCCATACCCCTTACTCCTCGAGAGCGCCCGGCCGAGTACCCCAGGCGGTCATTCCCATCGCCACGAACACCGCAAGCACCGCTGCCATAAACAGCAGGAAGACAAACCAGTTCGCCCCGCTGCCACCCGGGGCGAGCCCACGCTCTCCAGAGAGCGCACCGACGATCGAAGCGATGACGTTGCCGTAGCCCGCCAACACGAGACTGCCAACCAGCCAGCCCGCGGCTCGGTCGCTGAGCTTCAGGAGACCGCCGCAGCCGGCGACCGCGAGCATCAAGAGCCCATTGAGGAGACCTTCGAGATGAGCCATGCGCCAGGCGCGAGCGGCGTCGGAGGTGCTGCCTGAGGTGATCACCTCGGCCCAGGGAAAACCGGCGAATAGTCCGAAGGTCACGACGACCACCGCGTGGAAGGCCAGCCGTCTTCGTCTCGCTACGTTCATTGTTCTGCTCCTGGTTGCCTTCCCTGGTCCACCATTCGCTCGAGCGTGAGCGAAGCGAGGAACCCGGCAAGGGTGCGAGTCACCGCATCCGGCGCCTCAGCCATCATCATGTGCCCGGCTCCAGGAAGGACCTCGAACCGAGCCCCGACGATCGCTTCCGCCAGGCTCTGCCCGGCACGCGGCGGTGTCATGCGATCTGCGGCCGCGGAGATCACCATCGTGGGGCATCGGATTTCGCCGGCCACGACGCCACCCGCCCAATCGTTGCAGGCGTTGAAGTCACGGTGCAGTACTTCGGGCGCCGCGCGCTCGAGCAAAGCGATCGTGGCACCGATGTTCCAGAGACCTGGATTCTCCGCTCCACCGAAGTGAGCGTTTCGTCCGTGTCCGAACGCGGTGATGAAACGATGCGCGCGTTCTGGGCGCGCCAAGGTGTCGTCGAGCAGACGCTGGTTGACGGGCGTGCTTTCCCCGGCTCCCAGAAGCGCCAGGCCAACCAGTGCCTCGGGCCGTGCAGCCGCAAAGTTGACCGCCACGCACGAGCCCATTGAGTGCCCGGCTACAACCACCGGCTGCTCAGCGGTCTGGGCGATCTCGCCGATGAACCCTGCCAACCAGGAGGCGTAGGCCTCGATCGACTCGAGCTTCGGGTCATCCTCTGTGCGACCGTGGCCCGGCAGATCGACGGCCGCCGTGTTCCACCCCTGGCGACCGAAGGAGCGAGCCTGAAGCGACCAGACCGTGTGGTCCTGGCCGGCGCCGTGGACGAACACCAGGAGTGGCTGGCCGACACGCCACGCGGTCCCGCCGGTTCCATACCAGGCCCTTCGACCGTTGACCTGGACCCCGGCATCACTCTTCACTCCCGCTTTCCGCGCCCTCGGGGACTTTGCCCGCCGTGGGCAAAGCGCGCCCGAGATCGGAGATCAAATCGGCTGGGTCTTCGAGGCCAACAGACAACCGAATCATGTCGGCACCGACTCCTGCAGCGTCGAGTTCGGAATCGGTCATCTGTTGGTGGGTGGTGCTGGCGGGGTGAATCACCAGGCTCTTGGCGTCCCCGACATTTGCCAGATGACTGAAGAGCTCGAGTGCTTCGATGAAGGCACGGCCGGCGGCGCGGCCCCCGCGGACTCCAAACGTCATCAGCGCGCCGCAGCCATCGGGCATGAGCTCCTGGGCCAGGGCGTTCTGCGGATGGTCAGCGAGCCCCGGATAGGAAATCCAGGACACTCCATCGTGGCCAGCCAAAAACTCGGCAACCGCGACGGCGTTGTCGGTATGACGCCGCATCCGAAGCGGCAGGGTTTCGAGCCCCTGCAGCAGATAGAACGCCGACTGAGGGTGCAGACAGGCGCCAAAGTCACGCAGCGCTTCGAGTCGCGCCTTCATCACGAACGCCGTCGGCCCGAACTGATCCGCAAACGCCACGCCGTGGTAGCCCGGGCTGGGCTCGGTCATCACCTTGAAGCGCCCGGAAGCCGCCCAGTCGAAACCTCCGCCGTCGACCACGACGCCTCCGAGGGTGACCCCGTGCCCACCGATGAACTTGGTCGCCGAATGAAAGACGAGATCTGCGCCGTGCTCGATCGGCCGACAGAGGGCCGGCGTGGCGAAGGTGTTGTCGATCACCAGAGGCACCCCGTTCTGGTGCGCAATATCGGCCACCGCCGGCATATCGAGGACGTCCATGCGGGGGTTGCCGATCGTCTCCGCGATGACCAGCCGAGTGCGCTCGCTCATCGCGGCGCGAAAGTTCTCGGCCGGCTGCGGGTCTACGAAGGTTGTGGTGATCCCGAACCGTCGCATGGTGTGCTCGAGCAGGTTGAACGAACCGCCATAGACCGAGCGACTCGCTACCACTTCATCACCGGCCTCGAGCAGCGTACCCACGATGAGATGGAGCGCCGCCATACCCGACGCAGTCGCCACCGCACCAACTCCACCTTCGAGCGCCGCTACCCGTTCCTCGAGAACGGCGACCGTCAGGTTGGAGATGCGCGAGTAGATATGCCCGACCTGCTGCAGGTCAAAGAGACCCGCCGCCTGATCGCAGTCTTCGAAAACAAACGACGTTGAGTTGTAGACCGGCACGGCGCGCGCACCGGTGGCTTCGTCGGGACGCTGGCCGGCGTGCAGGGTGAGGGTGTCGAAGCGGTAGAACCAGTCATCACCACTCATGAGTGCGCAACCTCCGCGAGCGCGGAGACGCTCGATACGGTTTGAGAGAACGGGTCTCGGAACGAACGGCGATCATACGCCGCTGCCTGGGCGCACCGTTTCTCTGGCCCTAGTTCCCCTCGGACGGCCACCTAGGGGTTACTACGACTCCAGGCGGTGGTGCCTTGGCTCTCGAAATCGTCTCCGAAGAGGGACTTCCAGGTACGTAAGAGCGTCGCCAAGGCCGCCGGGCTCGACGTGGCCGCGGTGTTACCTTCCTGGTTCTCGCGATTCACACCGTGGCAGCCGTCACAGGCTCGAATCTCGCCCGGCTGAGCGGTGATCCAGAAACGTTCTCGCACCACCGGCGTACCGGCGCTATCGGTGCTCTGCCAGGCGAGCGCCCGCTGCGCAGGCACGAATGCAGCCACCGACCCATCGGGATGAATCTCGACGCTCGCCGGTGGCGCGTCGTTCGCCAGGGGTGTCAGAGCGAGCGCTTGTTCGTCGTGCAGGTACTGCGCAAGGACGCGACGGCCGGGCCGCGGGTCGTCGGTACCGCCATAGCCGCGCAGCAGATCGCCCTGGAAGAACTGGAAGTACTCGAGGTCGTAGAGCTTGCCGTCGGGCGTTCCACGGGTCGTCTTACCGCCCGGCACGCGCAGGTTGTAGGGCTGCTGAAGGTCGGCGTCGTCGCGTGAGGTCACGTCGCGCACCACCAACAAGGCCAACTGCCGATCTCGCATCCAGGATTGCAGCTCGTCGGGTGCTATGCCCTCGGCATCGAAGACCGCCTGCTCGGGGCCAGCCAGGGCTTCGCTCGGCGCGGGCGGCACGGGGCGCGCGCGAACTTCGACGGGCTCGAGCTCCCACAGCGGTCCGGAGTAGGTCACCCGGACATCGGGATCCCACCAGCTGACGGTTTCAGAGATGCCCGAGGTGAGCTCGACACCCGGGGCCATCGAGCCGGTGCTCCCGGTCACGGTGCGCAATCTGAAGTCGTAGCGAGGGTCAGGCGCAGCGCGCGTTCCCTCATTCTCGGCATAGCGCTTCTCATGGGTGTGCGCGGCAATCAGCGTGCCGTCTGAAAGCGGCAGGGGGTCACGAAAGAAGCCCCGGTGACCGGCCGGCGGCGTAGCGCCGTCGGCGATCGGAACACGACCCACCCGGTCGGTCAGGTAGCTGACGGTCACGTCGTCGGGATTCCGCTCAGGCGGCGCGTCGAGGGCTACAAGTTGGCCAGCGGCGTGGGTCCCGAACTCTGGTGCATCGGTACCAACGTAGCGACCCAGATCTGTAGGGTCTTCGCGCATCTGCAAGATGTTCTCGAGCTCGTTCGGGTTCACACGGCCAGTGACCTCGGCGATGAACTCGACCAGGTTCGGGTCATCGTTGAATGCCCGATCGAAGTAGCTCGCCAGCTCATGACGTCCGACGTGATTGAGCATCTCCTCGCTGGTGCCGTCCTGGTTGATCTGCCACGGCAGGAACTGGTTCAGCGTATGGCCGGCCAGGTTGGTCCCCGCGAGCAGGTCGGTACGCTCGCTGCGCGGCTCGGGGAAGATCTCATCTTGTCGTGGCAGGCGCTCGGCCCGGGCCGACTCACTGGCGTAGTTGAAACTCCCGTGATCGCGGTGGCCGAGGGCGTCGGCATCGGCCTGTTGGTCTTGCTGTAGGTGGTCCCAACGCGTGAAGATCACGCGCCCGAACGAATCGACGATGGGCGTGAACGAACCCGAGGGCGCGTGGTTCAGCATCACCAGCTCGCCGCTCTCGGGGTCGAGGCTCCAGAGACCGGTCGGCGTCGGAGTGGACTCGTACTCGTCGAGCTGCGGATAGTGATGCGCTGTTCCACCGCGCGGCCGGTCGGAAACGAAAACGATGCGACCGTCGCTCAAGTACGCGGGGCTCACGTTGTTGTAGCTGCTGGGTTGGCGCGGCACTCTCCCAATCGACACGGAGTCTCCTTCGCCGAGGCCGGTGACCTCATAGAGCTGCCAGAAGGTCTGCTCTTGGACGTACTGCTGGGACGGCGCACCGCGCAGCATGCTGAAGACCGCCTTCTCGCCGTTCCAGTGCACCGACGGTCCGCGCACCGCGATCGCATGGCTCGCCTGCCCGCCGGCCTGGCCGAAGCCGGCTTCTTCGGTGAGATTTCGCAACGTCCCGTTGGGATACAAGATCCAGAGATCGCCGCCCCGTGCGACCGCCATCATGTGCGTCCTGTGGTTCGCAAACACCGAGCCAATGGTCGCGAAGTCTGCAGGCACCGGAACCTGGGTGACGAACAGAACCGGATTGGGAACCACGCCCGCGGTGCCACGCACCGGGGAGCCAGCCGGGACCGAGCGCTCCTGGGCTTCGAGGCTGGGCGTGGACGAGGCAACTAGTCCGAACAACAGAACCGCGGCGACGCGGTCGCGGATAGGCATAGCAGGGCTCCCTGGTTTCGAAAACAAGGAAAGGGAATCGGGATAGGAGCGCCTGCGCCGTGCCGTGGTTTGAAGGCGAGCGGACCGGACCGACCGGCGCAGGCTAATATCCCTTAGTGCGCACTATTCTATATTGGGTCCGCACAGCGCCGGGTGATAGCTTGATGAGCCTCCAAGTCCTCATTCGAGCCATGTCAACGAGTCGACGATCCATGCACCATTCCTTGCTTGCCCCGCGCCTGCTCGTGCTCCTCGGTTTGAGCCTCGTTCTCGCCCCTCAAGCCCCGGCCCAGGAGAGCGAGGGCGCCTCCAGTCAGGGCCGGGTCGAGGGTGCGCACGAGAAACTCCCGCCCGGCTCGTTCGAGGACGACCTCGGGATCACGATTCCCATACCGGCCAGCCACTCCGGGCGGCGCTATCCAGCCACCGGCGACTTCCCTACCGGTCCCGCAATCGGCCAGCGGCTGCCCGAGTTCGAGCTGCCCAACCAGAGTGGCGAGGTCATTGACTTTCATGCCGACCGCGGCGACTCGAAGGCGATCGTCGTCTTCTTTCGCTCGGCGGTGTGGTGACCGTACTGCCGTACGCAGCTGGTCGAGCTGCAAGAAAACCTCGAGTTTCTCAACGCCCAGGGCATCAAGCTCTACGGCGTCAGCTATGACGCCCAGGGCCACCTCAGAACGTTCGCCGATGGGCACGGAATCACCTACGACCTGCTGTCGGACTACGACTCGGAAGTCATCAAGCGCTTCGGGATTCTAAACACCACCATTGAACCCGACGCGCCGGAAATCCATCGCGGAACCGAACGCGGGTTCTACGGTATTCCCTTTCCTGGCGTCTACGTGGTTGGCAACGATGGCCGGGTCACCGAAAAGTTCTTTCACCGCCACTACGCCACGCGCACTTCGGCAGGCACGATTCGAGACAGCGTGATCGGTCGAATTGTTTCCCAACACGAAGTCCCGGCCACCGACCTGGGTGACGACCACGTCGAGGTCTCCCTCTTCCTCGCCGACCCGTCGCTCCGATTCGAGTACGCGAGCACGCTCTACGTCCGCTTCGAAGTCGCCGATGGGTTCCACATCTATGCCAACCCCCTGCCAGAGGGTTTTATCGCATCGACGGCAGAGATCGTCCCGACCGAAGGGGTGCGCGCTGGAACTGCAACCTATCCTCCGACTCGCATCCGGGAATTTCCCAAGCTCGGCGTGACACTCAACGTCTACGAAGGCACCACCGACGTTGCGATCCCGATCACCCTCAATTCCGAGATCCTCAACTGGCCCATCCAGGACAAGCCAAGCGAGATCAAGATTCCGGTCGAGGTGGTCTATCAGGTGTGCAGCGAAACGGTTTGCTACGTGCCAATGGAGAAAACCGTCGAGCTCGAGGTCCCGATCGAGCCGCTGGTGATGCCCGGCCAGTGACCGCGCGCGGCCTTGTGGCGACGACGTTCAAGCTCAGCCCATCGCTCGAGTTGATGCGTTGATGCGTTGATGGCATCGTCAGATGATGCTATGATGCCTGGATGCGAACGACGGTCACTCTCGATGCCGACGTCGAGGAACTGCTGCGCGAAGCAATGCGGCGAAACCGCAAGAGCTTCAAACAGACCCTCAACGACGCTCTCCGCAGCGGCCTCGGCGCCGGGCGACCAAGCGACGAGCCCGAGTTCGTCATCAACGCACGACCCCTCGGTCTGCGCTCAGGAATCGACCCGGCGGCGGTTCGCGACCTGGATGACGAGATCGAAGTCGACGAATTCCTGCGCAAGACCCAAGAGCTCGAAGGCCGGTAGTGATCGTGCCCGACGCCAATCTGCTGCTCTATGCCTACGACACGTCGAGCCCCTTTCATGAACGTGCCGCAAGGTGGTGGGAAGGAGCGCTGAACAGCGGTGAGAGCGTCGGTTTGTGCTCCGTTGTGCTGTTTGCCTTTGTGCGAGTCGGGACGAATCGGCGAGCCTTCGAGAACCCGATGACAATTGGCGAAGCATCGGGCCACGTTCGCAGCTGGCTGGCGCGCTCGGTGACCGAACTCCTCATCACACAAGAGGCCGACGTCACGAAAGCCCTGCAGTGGCTCGAAGCCCTGGGCTCAGGCAGTACCCTGACCACCGATGCCCAGATCGGAGCCATCGCCAGTCGCTACCGAGCGACAGTGCACACCGCCGACACCGACTTCGCCCGATTCCCCGGGGTCAGATTCAAGAACCCGCTACTCGACTGAGCCTCTCAGCGGAGGTCGACCCCTCGCGCGTAGTAGCCATCGTCGAGCCTGCGGGTGCGAACCTTCCCATCCACGGCCTTTAGAGTGAGGACAACCTCGCTGCGATGTTGGGGTATAACGCGGTGCTTCCACAGTCCTGCCCTTCGGCAGCACCGGCCCCCAGGGCAGCAACCGCCATCAGACAGGAAACGAGACGCCGATTCATGCTCACCACTCTAAGCGACGGATCGGGCGACGGGCGGTTCGGAGCTCGCTAGAACAGGAATGCGTAGCCCAGCTTCAGAAACAGCGTGCGATCCGTCTGGGTCAAGCTGAATGCATCACCGCCCAACCGGTTGTCTGAATAGCCCGCAAACAGAACAGTCTGTGCGTTGAGCTTGTAGCTGAACAGGAGCTGCGTGAAGACGTCTTCGCTCTCGCGCTCGACTGGGCGGATGAAGAACGCCGGGTCGTTCTTGATCGCTGTTCTTTGCACGATGGCGCGCACGAAGCTGCGGGTGCTGAAGTGGTAGAAGAGGCGCAGTTCGGTGAGGTCGGCGGTGAGGTAGGTGTCGCCCTCGAGTTCGAAGCTGCGCCGCGAGTGGCCGAGTTCCGCCTGAGTGCGCTTGCCAATCTTGAGACCAATCTCGGGGCTGAAGTTGAACAGGTCGGCTTGGCGATCGTTCCTGAAGTCGACCTCGTCTTCATACGCAACGTAGAGCGCGAGGCTCAACGAACCGGTGGGCTGCAGCTGGCCGAAGAGCTCGCCGCCCCGCAGGTCTTCATAGAGAGTCGAGCCGTTGCGCTTGTCGATGTTCCAGGTTTGCACGAAGGCACTCGACTGCTTGGGGCCCTGGAAGAAGCCCGACAGCCCAACCTTGCGATCGGTCAACAATCCGTCGCGGTCCTCGCTCTGAAAGGCGTTGACTCCAACCTGCGAACTCACCAGAAACGACTCCGGCGAATGCCACCAGGTGCGCGAGAGGTGGGCACCGGCAGTTTCGATGTCGACCCGCGGAACGAAACCCGAGTCGGCGCGAAAGTCGCGATCCAGGACGCGGTAGTTGGCACTCCAGTTCCACTCTCGCGTGTTGTGAAAGTAGTTGACTGCGAAGGCGTTGCCGCCAATCTGATTCTCCGACAGCCCCTGACGGTCGCGTAAGGGGTCGGGATAGTCCGTTTCCGAATGCAACGCCTGAACATTCAGCCGGTCGCTGCGGGCGATCTGAAACGAAGCATCAACACCGCTGACCCGGTTCCAGTAGTTGTCAGCTTCGCGCCCGGCATAGAGCACACCCACACTATGGTTGCGGCCTACGTCGCGGCGGTAGCGCAACACAGAACCGAGGACCTCGGAGTCGAGCACTCCATCGGCCGACGAGACGAAGGCCGACCCCTGGTTTCCCGGCAGCAGGACGTTGTTGACCGTGTCCTGGGTCACGAAGACTCCGTAGGCATTCTTGCCTTCCTTTCCCGTCAGCTTGAGGCCAACGTCCGGGTCGACGACCGTTCGCGTGAACACCGCGTTGATGGGAGTCTGAAAGACGTCGGTGCCCTCGAGAAAGAACGGGCGCTGCTCTGGAAAGAAGAGCGCAAAGCGCTGGTTGACGTCGAGCTGACCAGCATCGGCCTCGACCTGTGAAAAGTCCGGGTTGACCGCGAAGCTGAGGCGCGAGCTCGGGCTGAGGTTGAAGCGCCCCGAAACCCCTGGATCGACGTCGTCATCGTTGTCGTCGAAGTCGCCGTCGGGGAGCTCGGTCTTGCGCTCGGTATTGCGAGCCGTCAGGGTCGGGATGACCTCGAAGGAGCTTCCCGGCTTCATGCCCGCGAAGCCTTCAAAGTAGCTGTAGTTGCAGGTGAAGCACACGTCGTCAAAATCGATCTTGTGGCTCGCCATGCGATGGCGCTGCCCACGCGGCCAGGAACGACCGAGGTTGATTCGCCAGGTCTGGGCGCCCTGCCCAGCGGGGAACGGAAGCTGGTTCAGCGGGAAGGCGATCTCGACGATGTAGCCTTGAGGGGTGATGCGTCCCTTGGCGTCCCAGATGATGTCCCACGACCAGTCTTCGGACCCACCACCAACGAAACTGTTGAGTGAATCCGCCTGCACGCCGAGAGGGTTGACGCGGAACTGAAAGGCGCGGCGCTGGTCATTGAAGGAATCGATCATCACCAGGATGTAGTCGTCCTGAACCATGGTGTCGATGGCATCCCGATCCATCAGGTGCGCACGGATCAGCGACGGCTCTGGGTCGAGCGCACGAGCGCCGACATAGAGCCGCCGCTCGTCGTAGGTGACGAGAAACTCGGTTCTAACAGGCGGCTCAACGTTCTCGCCAGGCGTCCACTCCCACAGCTTGTCGACAACCAGCGCGTCATCCCAAGCGGCTTCATCGAGCACGCCGTCAACGACGATGGGGGAGGTTGCCGCCTGCACCTGGTAATGCAGCGGCTCGAACTCCACCTCATCCTGGGCCAGCGCCGGAAGGCGCAGCGCGGCCTGAAAGACAGAGAAAAGGAAAGCGATTGCAGCGAGGCGCAGTCGCCCCTGGAAGATGGCCGGCATTGGTCGAAGTCCTAGAGAACAGGGCTGTGCCCCTAGACCCGGCCCCTCGGCTGGGAGGACACGACGCGAATGTGGATTGGGATAGCGGGTGCGGCTGGAGGGCCGCCAAGGAGGTATACGGAGGTGAGTGGCGTTCGTCCCGAAAAAAGTCTACTCTTTGAAGCGAGCAAGATCCTGGCAACCGTGACTCCAAGATGCAAGCCTCCAGGACTGAGAACCGCCCGGCACAGCGCAAGTTCCCGCACCGGCCAATGGACCAGCGCCTTACCCTCCTGCGACCCTCACGTCGGGTCCTGTTCCTCGATTCGTCCGTACTCGAGCGACTTGTACGCCCGCAGAACGACGTCGACAGTCGGCCGCGGAAGGTCTCGGGGAATGCGAATGAGCGGCCCAGAACGTTCGAACGGTGGCGGCGGAACGGTCTCGAACACGCTCGCCCACAATCGGACCGGGCAGCTGTAGTAGATCCAGTCAGCCGCACCATAGCGATCGTCCCACTCGATCAACTTCTCGTTGGTCTCGATCAACAAGCGGCGCGCATTGGCAAGCCGAAGCCGCGAGCCATAGCGGGACTTGCCCTTGGTCTTTAGATGCAGCGGTTGTGCCCGCCCTTTTCCGCGCACCACATAGCGCCGCAGGCTTTTTCTGATGAGCGGTTGCGCGCCCTCGAACCGCCCGAGCGAAACGGCACCTGCTTGCATCAGAACCACCGAGTGGCGAGTCGGCGCTTCAGGTAGAGAGCCGAGGTACTGAGCGAGCGTGGTGCAGTCGGGTTCGATCGGGAAGACGAGGGGCGGCAGAACACGCAGCCCTTCTGTCTCGAACCAGCGCCGTTTGGGCTCGAGGATCAGCTCATGTTCAACCTCGAGACGCTCGAGAGTGGCGGCAGTTTCTTGCCAATGAAAAGTTTGCGGCATTGGCTGAATCTTTCATGGTTCCCGCTCGACCCTCCGCAGGATCGCCGCCACAACTGAGTCTCCTCAGATCAAAGCCTCGATAAGCGAAGGCCCTGGCTCGCTTAAAGCAGCTGCCAGAGCGCTGTTGAACTCCTCAGCGGTTTCGACCCGCCAGGCTGGAACCCCCATCCCCTTCGCCAGGTCGGTCCAGCCGAGCGCCGGGTTGGTGAGGTCGAGCATGCTGATGGCCTTTGGCCCTGGTTCGTGGGCACCGACCCGAGCAAACTCGATCTGCAGAATGGCGTACTTCTGGTTGGCGAACACGATGGTCGTGATGTCGAGTTGCTCGCGGGCCTGGGTCCAGAGGGCCTGGACGGTGTACATGCCCGAGCCATCGGCCTGGAGTGAAACGACCCTACGATCAGGACATGCAACCGCCGCGCCGACGGCAGCCGGCAGGCCGTAGCCGATCGAGCCGCCGGTCAGAACCAACCAGTCGTGCGGGGGTGCACCGCGGGTGGCATAGGCCGAAGGGGCTCCTGACATGCCGCCTTCATCGACGACGATCGCGTTCTCAGGCAGCAAGTGCCCGACCGCAGCACCAATCGAACGGGCGTTGAGCTCGCCTGTCGGGAGTGGCGGACGCTCGGGGGCGATCAGGCGCGCTTCGGTGCCAGCGGCGCCGACCGCATCGGCCAGAGCTTCGAGCGCTCCGTCGATGTCACCGTCGCGCTCGACGAGCACGTGCAGGGAACAGTCCTCCGGCGTCAACCAATTTGGCTTGTCGGGGTAGGCAAAAAAGGTGATCGGTGGCTGGGTGCTGCACAGAATCAGATGTTTCGTACCCGCAAGCACTTCGGTCGCTTGCTCGCCGAAGTACGGAAGCCTCGCGACCTCGGCCCTGCCCGCGCCGCGTTCGATGCGCGGCACGAAGGTATCCATGATCACGCGTGCACCGGTTGCCTGGGCAACACGGTCGGCGATCGCGGTGCGCCGCGCACTGATCACACCGTTCATCAAAATCACGCTCGGTTCGCCGCTTCTGAGCACCCGCGCCACCTCTTCGACTTGACTGGCATCGACCGGCTTCGGAGCAACCTTCGGGAGCGGCACCGCGCTGGCAGAGGTGCGATTCCAGGCCGTATCGGCTGGCAGGATCAGAGTCGCCACCTGGCCGGGCGGCGACATTGCCGCTTGCACGGCGGCCGCACCGTCGGCTGCGACGTCATCGGCCGACGGCGAGACCTTGACCCACCCCGAAACCGGTCGCGCGATGCCCTCGACATCGGAGGTGAGCGGCGCATCGTACTGACGGTGGTAGGTGGCATGGTCACCGACCACGTTGACGAGCGGGGTTCTCGCCTTCTTGGCATTGTGCAGATTGGCGAGACCGTTGCCGAGACCCGGACCGAGGTGAAGCAATGTCGCGGCCGGGGTGGCGTTCATCCGCCCGTAGCCATCGGCTGCACCCGTCACCACGCCTTCGAAAAGGCCGAGTACGCAGCGCATCTCCGGATTGGTATCGAGCGCCGCCACGAAGTGCATCTCGGATGTGCCGGGGTTGCTGAAGCAAACGTTGACCCCGGCGTCGACGAAGGTCTGGACGAGGCTCTCCGCCCCGCTACGGTCTCTTGTTTCGGTCATGCTCTACCACCCTCAACCAGAAGGAGCGCGAACCGGCGCCCTGGCGCGTCATCCGCGGCTGTTATTCGACGCGACCGTACAGGCCATCACCAGCCCCGGGCAAGCGAGCATCGACCCGGAGCTGTGCTGGTTGCCTCGGGTTTAGACCGTCAGGCTCCAGGCCGCGGTCGAGCCAATCTCGAAACCGTCCGAGAACAGCTCGTCATCTGGCGCGTCGAGGCCATCGACGCCGTCACTCTCGCCTGCCTGGTCTGCTTCGGCAGAGGGCACATGCTGGGCAGGGTCGCCAAGGAGGTTATAGGACGGCACGCTCGCCAGGCGGCCGCCGCGGGCGACAAAACGGTCGAACGACGCGAGGATCAGATCGCCCAGCCGCTGGTTGGGGGTTTCCATCGCCAAAAGCGACGCGAGCTGAAGAGCGAGCTCGACCGAAGCGGCATCGTCGGCCAACCCTGAAGAGCTGAGCGCCGCAACCGCCCCGCCACCAGCCTGAAGCAACAGCTCTTCGGCAAGCGCCGGCGACCCTGGCAGGCCGTAGCGGGCTGCGGTACAGGTCATTGCGCCGAGAATGAACGGCTGATCGGCGAAGGGATCGAGATCGGGGTTGTCCGTCGGGCTGGGAAGGTCGTCGGTCGTCAGGAGTTGTTCGGCCGCGAGCGCTGTCAGCGCTCCGTGGCCGAAGTAGGAGACCCAACCGGCGCCGCGATCGAGGGCTTCGAACAGGCTTCGACGCGTGGTGACGGTGCCACCGGGCGAAAGCACCACATCCTCGATATCGAACGCATAGGCGAGAGGCGCCAGCGCACTGCGACCATCGGGACCGAAGTTGGCTCCTGCTTCGGCGTCATCTGCCAGCATGAGATGACGCTCGGTCCACTCTTCGCCCGCCGCCAGATCGGCTTCGTAGGCATCCAGCTTTGCGAGATAGCCGTCGAGTTCGACCGCTGTCACCACCGGGAGTCGCCCGATTGCCGTGTCGGCCAGTCCGTCCGTTTCCGACCTCGACCAGTCGACGTAAAGGGCATCCGAGGCGAAAAGACCGACCTCGGTTACGGTGAGAAGCGCCGGTACGAGGTTGCCGCCGGCCGCCAGGTGGTCGTGATAGTCGAAGGTCCCGGCACCCACCAGAACAACGTACGACGGGCCGAGCTCTGACAGGAAGCCCGACAGAGCGGAGGGGTCGAAATCACCGGCCGACCGCTGGTCGAGAACGTCCTCGAGCAGAACGACTTCGGCAGCCAGCCCTTCGTCACTACGTCGAGCCGCCAGCTCCTCTGCTCCTGGCAGAAGGTCACGCGCTCCGACCACCGCGACCCAATCGGCCGAGGTTGGCAGAATCCCATCGAAGCCGGCGGTAACCATGAGCGTTTGCGGCGCGCCCGAGTGCACGAGGTAACGACGTTCTGCGGTCGTTTCGAGATCGAGACTCCACACTCCAGCGTCGCTCTGTGGAGTCACCGCAATGGCTACAGGTGCGTAGGGCTCGCTGATATCGAGGGCCACGACGCGGTCAGAAAGCAAGCTGCCCACCGTCGTGGTCGCGGTTTCTTCGGCTTCGAAGATCAGCATGCCACCCATAGCCTCGGCGTAGCGCGGATAGGTGAGCGTGATGTGATCGGCGTAGAGAACACCGGCAGTTCGGGAAATCGAAACCAGATTCACGCCTTCTTGCAGCTCTCCCGGTTCCAACTCGTGCTCGAAGACGAGATCTCCCGAACCGTCTCGGGTCGCCAAACCAAGTGGGTCCGGCGAGCCGTTCAGATAGACCTCGGCGCTATGAGTGGTCGCACCGGCACCAAAAAGCGCAACGCGCAAATGAACCGCGCCGCTGGCGATCGCCGAGGCCTCGACCGAGACATCGAGCGTCGGCGACCCGGCGTGCAGGGCCTGCCAGAAGAAGATGTCACGAACCGGGTCGCGAAGGGCCGCAGTGGCAGCAAAGTTGTTCTCCTCGACGGTCGTGACCTGGGTGTAGGAGACACCGCCACTCCCGCGCTGCGCGAAGGCTGCCCGCCGCGCCGAGATCTGCGTCCCCGGACGGGGGTACAAGAAGTAGGTCGCGTATTGCCCGTAGATGCTGTCGCGCCCTTCGCCGTAGAAGCGAATGCTCGACCCTTCCGGGTCTTCGATCCAGGGGACCGATACTCCCGCGCGCACCAGATCGAACCGGCCCGCGGCAATCTGCGTCGAAGCGACCTCGGGCGTCATGCCGAAGACTTCGCCCAACTGGGAGACCGTGATCTCGAAGAGACCATCTTCTGGAACCAGGGCGCGCAGGTAGTCAGCCGTCAGCGCCTCGGGCTGCAGCGCCGGGGTGGTGATGCGCTGTAGCGGATCAGGAAGGATCGGAGTCGCGCGGTAGCCGTCGAGTACGAATTCACGCGCGTCGGTGCGAAAAGCGCGCGCCGCCCGCAGAGCACCCTCCGGCGGTCGGTACTCGATGACCGACCGAACGAACGGCCCCCACCAGCGTGCGAGGCCGTCCTGGGTGCGCTCGACGAGCGCGTACTCGAGGGTTTCACCCGACGGAGCCCGGTTGTCGCGCAGGCTGTAGGTCGCGCCGCTGCTCGCCTCGGGAACCGCCGGTTGCGGTTCTTCTGTCACCGCCACCCATTCTCCAGCGTCGCGCCGCCAGAGTTCCCAGCTCTGGGTTCCGACCTCGGAGGCGGTGCGCCAACGAACCTCGATGCCATCCTCGTTGTAAACGTCGAAGGAGGTCACCGGAGCGTGGGTCAAGGTCGCCGTCTGAATGGTGAGCTGACAGAGTTCGCCAGTCGACAGAGTCGCGGGGCCGAGTTGTGCCGCGCCGCATAAAGCGCCGGTACACGTGCCGTCGACCCATGTGGCACGGGTGCCGTTGCTGGTTCCGGGCGCCGGGGTGACGTCAACCGGCGTCGCCGCCGTGGGCGTCACCGTCACGCGATAGGACAGGAGGGCGGCGGAGCCGGCCGCGACGGTTCCCGGGTTCCACTGCACATTCCCGGCGCCACCAGCAGCGGGTTGTGCCACCACCGTGCCTTGTGACACCGACTGAATCGCCGAGTACAAGACTTGACCACCCGGCACGTTGGCGGTTACAAGGTTGGTGGCGCTGAAGGAGATTGGCAGACTGGTCGGGTTGACCACCCGTACCGTCACGACGAAGTCGCTCGCGACTCCAATCACCGGCGGATTGGGACCAGCGCCGGTCGCCGCCAGGCGTTGCTCGAGGAAGGGGCGCACCGGCACGCCACCACCGTCAATCGGGAGATAGAGGCGGCTGGAGTTGGCATAGGGCTGCCCGGTCGGCGCCGCGGGGCCGGCCAGGTCTTCGCCGAGGTAGAACACCGACCAGTTGTCTTTGACGCCGTTCGGGGAATCGAGCACCGCCGTCCAACTACCGTAGTCGACGGCCACTGAAGCGGACGTGAACCCGGTCATCGCAACGTCCCCCCAGGCCTGATTCCCCGACGGCGGATTGGTCGCCGAGAAGGCTCCCGTACGACTGCTGATGACGTTGTTCCCCAGGTTGTCCTGGTCGTAGGTTCGATCGCGGACGGTGCAGCCATTGGTGACGTGCGGGTAGACCGTGAGATTGGGCTGCGGCGAACCGACGGTGTTGCCCCACATCACGAAGCTATGGGCATAGACCGGTAGCTCGGTTCCACCGGCCGTGGGGTCGGAATCGTGGGCGCGCAACCCGAAGCCGTTCAGGTACCTCTTGGTGCCACCGGTCGAATCGGTGCGAATCTCCCAATGACCCGGAGCCGGCGCGTTCTGACCGAAGAGCTGGATCCACTGGTTGTTGCAGGGTCCGGTCGCACACAGCTGGACGGCAGTAACCGGTCCAGCCGCACCCGCTCCGTTGAGAAGCACCGGCGCTCCGAAGGGGTCGAGCACCGTGATCTGAAACAGGCTGGCGGTCCCGGTATCCCAGGCGGCGCCGATGTCAGGATCGAAGAGATCGATCTCGAGACGCGCCAGTCCTGGTGGGACCTCAACAAAGAAACTGTAGTGGGTACCCAGCGCCTTGGTCACGTAGTCGCCGCTCGACAGCGCCACCTTGGCGCTCAGCTGCCGGAACAGTTCTCCGGGTGCGGCGCCGCCCGAGGTGCCGGCCGCAAACGCTCGTGTACCCGATAGAAGCACCGTCGCGCTCAGCAAGATCAAACCAAGCTGAGCGTAGCGGGGCCGAATGGACGGCCGAGTCGTTCGGGCTTCGCGAAAGAAGAGCATTTGAAGTTTTACATGCAATCAACAGGCCACGCGAGCAGATAAATCCTATCATTTACAGTTTTAAAATTCTACAAATCGATCGGCAGGGTCACCGCCAGGACGCCAGAGGGCCGGTCGTCCTACCCCACGACCCTGGACCACGAGCTCGTCCCGGCTGATTCGAAGTCGTCCACAAACAGCGGCTTGGGGAGAATGGTCTGCGAGAACTGCGCTTCGTTGTCCAGCGTGCTGGACTCGGCGGTCGAGGCAGAGGACGATGCCCCGAGGTCGAAGGACTGTCCCGGCTCTCCGGTGACCATGACCGTGAGCACGACCGTCTGGACGCTGCCCGCCGGCAGCGAAGCGAAGTCGCAGATGTTGCCACCACCAGGCGTTGCGGGGCTACCGCCGGCGCAGTCGACGCTTGTGATGACGCCCGCCGACAGCGAGTCGATCGCCAACTGCACGGCCTGCGCATCGGAAGGCCCCTCGTTGGTGAGCTCGAGGGTGAGCTCGAACTGCTCGTCCATCTCCTCGGGACCCTCAGGTGCCGAGGCCGTCAGGGCCAGGTTGGCCAGCGGATTGACCGAGAAGGCCAGATCACGTGCATTGTCTAAAGAAACCGGATCGAACCCTGCGACCGAAGCACTCGTCGGCATGAGAACCTCGCCCACCACATCGGATGCGATTCCGCACATGAAGTCGTAGCGAAACTCGCTGGATCCGCCGAGCACCAGATCAGCCTCCGAGACACCTCCCGAAACCGGCCCAGGCGAGCACGCGGCCACGCCTCGCCCACCATCTCCGCCAAAGCTGGTTGGCACACACGTCCACTCGCACCCGTCTAGACCAGCCGGCAGCCCAACCGAGACGTCGACGGTCTGCGGAAAGTAGCCATAGTTGGTGACATGAATCGAGAACGTCGTCGCTGACCCCGGCGTCGTCCCCGCCACTGCACCGAGATCGACCGCTACGTTCTCAGTCACCTCATAGGCGCCGAGATCGCAGTCTCCGGCGATCGAACGATCGAAGCCGCGGCCGTCGCTCTGATCGCAGAAGGCCAGACCCCGCGCCTCGGCCGGCGCGGCATTGATCGCCGGACTGCCTGCCAGCAGTCGATGAGTCCTCGTGCTGCCGCCGTTGTCGGCCAGCGGCCCGAGATAACTCACGGCGGCGGAAACGGCCTGGTCTGACGAGGCGGTTGGACACTCGGACTCGGTGTCCTCGAAGAGGTTGTACCCCAGAGTCGAGACGCCGGCCGCCGCCGAGCAATTGGAACCGCCGGGTGCGGAGTTCGACAACACGATCGAACGCCCGATCTCGAGCGCCCCGGCAAGGCCACCAGCCTCCGACGACGCTTGGTTCTCCACCACCGTGACGAAGTCCAGCGTGACGGCCACCTCAGGAGGCGCCACGCCGCGCACATCGGGTGCCAGAAACTCGGCGAACACTCCTCCGCCAACACCAGCGGCGGTCTCGACGCCGACAGCCTGGTTGCCCGACACCGTCACGTTGCTGAGGGTAAGTCCCGAGCCCAGGGCGAAGACCGCACCTCCGCGGGCATAAGTCTCCACCACTTGCGAGTGAATCTCGGCCACGTTGCCCTCGAACGATGACTCTTCGACCGTACCGGCCCCACCGAACCACAGCCCACCGCCCTCGACTTGACCTTCATCGCTGAGGTCGTCGATCATCTCGGCGTGGTTGTTGCTGAAAGTCGTTCCACGCACCGCAAGCGACCCGGCGCTGTAGATGCCTCCTCCTTGAAATCGTGGTCCACCGAGCTCACGAAGTTCTTCGAAGTCCTGAGGACGCACCAGGTTGTCTTCGATGAGGCTGTCGATGATGACCAGCGTCGGTACCGGGTCAAGTGGCCCGGGGGCCGGAGCGTTGAAAATCCCGCCACCGCGCTCAGCCTCGTTGTCGGCAACTCGAACGTTGCGTAGCACGAGCCGACCACGGTTGTAGATTCCTGCGCCCTCGTTGGCGCGCCCGCCCTCGATCGCAAGACCATGGAGTGCTGGACTGCCGCCCAACTGGTCGGTGTAAGTGCACTCGAGGACGCGGTGATCACCGACCGCGCTGATCACCGTCTGGTCGCTCCCAACACCCTCCAGAACGAGCCGGCTCTCAATGAAGAGCGAGCCGAACTCGACCTCGTAGGTGCCGGCTGCGAGCTGGATCAAGTCCTCCGCGGGCCCATCGGGACCGGGACCTGGCGTACCCGAGGGACATGTATCGACGGCACTTTTGCTGCGCGCCGCGAGCAGGGCCTCGCGCAACGAACACTCGCCGTCACTGCCTTGCGCCGGAGTCCAGTCTGAGAACGTCGTCACCACAATCGCACCAGCACCGCGGGTGACCTCGCCGTTTAGAGAATCGTCTGCGGCTTCTGCGGTCTGCGCAACGAGCAGGGCTGCCAACAGAGGCCCGATGCGTAGAGCGGAAGCGAGGCGGCCGGAGAGAGAAGGGTTCAAAGTGCTGCCTCCTCGCTAGCGTGAGCGGATTCTCTGACGCCGACCAGAACTGGTTGAGTACTCGATGTGAAGAAGCGGAGCACCGCTCGACGAGCCGTTGTACGAGTCGGCAACACGTTTCCCGGTCCCGGTCACTACGAAAGCGATGGCGTTACCACTCACCCAGTCGGGACGTGAAACGACCGACTGGACCACCGGAGCGAGGTTCGGGGTTTGCTGGGCCGGACCGGCATCGAGCTTGGTTTGCCAGGGAGCTGGGTTCCACACCACCGCCGCCTGCGTGCGCGGACGACTCGAGATATTGCCGTCGCTAGTCGTGAATCCAGGCGCGGAACCGGTGTCGTGGGCCTCGAACGTGAGGCTGGTGGCCTCACTGTTGACTTCGTCGGCCTGGAACTGAATCCAGGCGTTGATGATCGTGGCCCCCGGGGGTATCGCAACTCCCTGGAAGCGCATACCGACAAGCTGCACCGCACCATCGTCGATCATCTCGAGATCGCTGCTGGTGACGTTCATCGAGCCATCGGAGAGGGTCTCCTCGGCATCGTCGGCGCCGGTGCTGACTCGCACCTCGAAGGTCTGCGGCGTATCGACAACCTCGACTGTCATGTCGTCGGAAGAGTCGAGCTCACCATCCGACGCGGTCAACCGGATGACAAAGGTCCCGCTGGTGCCGAAGGTCGCGTCCGTCGACAGTTGGTTGGGAGTGCCGAAGGTCACGGAAGCGGGGCCACTCACCAAGGACCAGCTGACAGCGATCGGCCCGGGCTGGCCGTCGTCGCTGGCCGAGCCTTGAAGTTGGAGCGCCACCCCGACACCGACAACCGCGTCGGCACCGGCCGCGACCACCGGCGCCTGGTTTGGCCCCAGCGGTTCGACGACAACCTCCACGTCGTCGGAAACGGTGAACTCACCGTCGTCGGCGCTGAGACGGAGGACGTAGGTTCCATCGATCGGGAACGACACGCCAGTGGTCTCCGCGTCGGGGCTGGTGAAGGTCGCCGTGCCGGGCCCTCCGACCTGACTCCAGGCGAGCACAACCGGCGTTTCTCGGCCGTCATCAGAGACACTGCCAGCCAGCGTTAGAGACTGGGCGATCGAGACCGTCTGATCGGTGCCGGCAAAGACGACCGGCGGCTGGTTCGGAGGCGGAGGCCCCGTCGTGTACTCAACGTGCAGAAGTGGCGCCTTCTCGCTTCCACCCTCGTAGGAGTCGGCGGTGCGCTTGCCGGTGCCGTCGATCAGGAAGGCAACTGCGTTGCCACTCACCCAGTCGGAACGGGAAACGACGGTCTGCAAGAGCGTCTTCAACTCCGTGGTGCGCTCGGCAGACCCAGCGGCGCCGACAGACGTCCAGGGCTCGGGTGACCAGGACACGGCAAGGGTCGAGAGAGCTCGCGACGACAGGTCACCGTTGGAGCTGGAAAAGGGCGCCGCCGAACCAACGTTCTCGATGCGAATCGAGAGATCGGTCACAACGCTGTCGGTTTCATCGGCAACGAACTGCACCCACGCAGTGTGAATCGTGGCGTTCTGGGGCACATCGAGGTTCGCGAACCTCACACCGACAAGCTGGTTGACCGACTCCTCGACCATCTCGAGATCGCTGCTGGTCACCGAGACCGACCCGCCAGGGTTGTCTTCTTCGGCATCGTCGCTGCCAGCGGCAACCCGAACCTCGACCGTCGTGGGCTGTGACACCACGGTCACGGTCAGTTCGTCGTTGACCTGGAACTCACCGTCGTCGGCCTCGAGCCGCAGCTCATAGTCGCCCACCGCCGAGAACACAACCGTTGTACTGGCGCTCTCTGGGTTGGCAAACGTCGCCGCCCCGGGGCCAGCGACCTGGCTCCAGGCGAGTGCCAATGGGCCCGGCTGGCCGTCGTCCGCCACCGTCGCCACCAGAACAGCTGGCGAGCTGATCGCAACGGTGCGATCTTCACCCACATCGACGGTCGGGCCCTGGTTGGGCGGCATGGGTGCCACAGTCACCGTGAGCTCGTCGAACGAGGAGAGCTCGCCGTCAAAAGCTGTCAGGCGCAAGACATAGACACCGTCGGCTGAGAACGACACGCTCGTGCCTGCGGCGGTGTGATCTGCGAAGACCACCGTTCCCGGCCCAATGACCATCGTCCAGGCCAGCGATACGGGCGACGGTTGCCCGTCGTCATCGATGAAGGCGCTGAGTGCAACGTGCGCCGGAAGGGTCACATTCTTGTCGGCGCCGACGTCGACGGTGGGAGCCTGGTTCGGCGGCGGTGGCGCAACCGTCACCGCAACCTCGTCGAACGCTGCGAGCTCACCGTCCGAGACCTCGGCGCGCAAGACATAGCCACCTTCGGCGCTGAAGGAAGCATTGGTGCTGGCGCTCGCGGGGGCGCTGAAGGTGACGCTACCCGGGCCGCTCACCTTCGACCACTGGATCGTCAACGGCCCCGGCTGACCGTCATCGGATGTGTTGGCTACGAGCTGCACAGTGTCGGTGAGTTCAATGGAGAGGTCGGTACCGACGTCAACGGTCGGCGCCTGGTTCGGGGCCGGCGGACCGAAGCCGAACTCGACGTGCAGGGTCGGAGCGTTAGAACTCGATCCATCCCAGGAGTCGGCGACTCGCTTGCCGCTGCCCGAAACCAGGAGCAGAACCGAGTTGCCGCTCGCCCATGAAGGAAGGTCGATGACCTCCTGGAGAACATCGCTCAGGTTGGGAGTGCGCTCGGCGATCCCTCGATTGCCCACTGCCGTCCACGGCTCTGGCGACCAGGTTGCGACAGCAGTGGTCGTTTGGCGCGACGAAAGGCCAAAGGCGCTCGAAGTGATCGGTGGGGCATCGGCGATCTTCTCGGCACGCACTTCGAGTGAAGTCGCACCGCTATCGACCTCGTCGACCTGGAACTGCACCCAAGCGTTCAAGATGGTCGCCGCGGGTGGCACTGCGACACCTTCGAAGCGCAGACCGACGAGCTGCAGCTTGCCCTTGTCGTCGATGAGTTCGAGATCACTGCTGGTGCGCGAGACCGATCCGGAGGCCACGCGCTCCTCGGCATCGTTGTTGCTCTGGTCAATTGAAACTTCGATCACCGTCGGTGCATCGACGACTTCGACCGAAACATCGTCGCTCATCGTGAACTCACCATCGTCAACGGTAAGTCGCAAGACATAGTCGCCGGGTGCACTGAAGGTCGCAGAAGTCGACAACGCCGACGCGTCGCCGAAGACCACCGCTCCGAGGCCTGAGACTTTCGACCAGAGCGTCACCGGCGGGGCCACCAGGCCGTCGTCCTGGACCGAGCCCGAGAGTTGACCGGCGACACCGAGCGCGACCATGAAGTCGCCACCGGCGTTCACCGCTGGGGGCTGATTGGGCGGCTGCGGCGCAACGTCAACCGTCAGCTCCGAGAACGACGACAACTCGCCGTCGTCGGCGGTGATGCGCAAGGTGTAGAGGCCGGCGGCGGCAAACCAGGCGGTCGTCGCGGAGGCTGCGTTGTCGTCGAAAGTCACAGCACCCGGACCGCTTTGAACCGTCCAGAGAACCGACACCGGACCGGGTTGGCCGTCGTCGGACACCGATGCTGTGAGACTCGCACCGCTCGGCAAGGCAATCATCTGATTCGGGCCGGCTGAAACGACGGGAGCTTCGTTCGGCGGTGGCGGGTCGACTTGTACCGTCAGATCGTCGGTCGTCGTGTACTCGCCGTCATAGGCGGCGATGCGCAGCGTGTAGAGGCCATTGACACTGAAGGTCGCGTCGGTCTGTTCAGCCGTTGCATCCTGGAAAGTCACCGTACCCGGCCCCGCAACCTTGCTCCAGAGGACCGTGACCGGTGAGGGTTGCCCGTCATCACTGACCGTCGCAGCGAGCGAGACGCTCTGTGCCTGATGAATCGTCTGATCCGCTCCAGCCGCAACCACCGGCGCCTGGTTGGGGGGCGGCGGGCCGAGGCTGTACTCGACGTGCAGTAGCGCGGCGGCCGAAGATTCTCCGTCGTAGGACTCGGCGACTCGCGACCCACTACCCGTCAGAAGGATCGCCAGGGCGTTGCCTTCGGCCCAGCCCTCTCGGTCAACGACCTCTTGAAGAACCGGCGCGAGGTTCGGGGTCCGTTGGTCGGCGCCGGCATCACCGACCGACTGCCACGGCGCCGGCGTCCAGGCCACCGACTGAACCGTTCGCGGTCGAGCCGAGAAGTCGCCCGTCGAGCTACTGAGGGACGGGGCATCATCGCTGGCCTGTGCTTCGATTTGCAGCTGGGTGGTGCCACTCGAAGACTCATCGGCCTGGAACTGAACCCAGGCTTCAACGATCTGAGCTCCCTGCGGGACCGAAACGCCACCAAAACGCAGCGCCACGACCTGCTCGGTGCCCTTGTCGCTGATCATCTCGAGGTCACTGCTCGAGAGGCTGATCGAACCACCAGGCAAACGTTCCTCGCCGTCGTCGTTCGACCCTGCAATCCGAGTCTCGAACACCTGCGGCGCGTCTTCGACGGTGACGGCCAGGTCTGCGTAGCTGGAAAGCGCACCGTCGGAGACGCTGAAGCGCAGAACGTAGGCGCCCGGAAGCGAGAAGATCGCACCGGTCGACGGGCTCGACGGGTTGCTGAACACCACCGTGCCGGGGCCGGAAATCTTCGCCCAGCTGAAGGTCATGCCCATCGACTGCGGCAGGCCGTCGTCGCTGTAGGACCCTTCGAGGCTCGCGGTCTGGGTGACGAACAGAGTCAGCGGCGGTCCGGCCGAGACCGAAGGCGCCTGATTGGTCGTGCCCTCGGGATAGACCGTCACCTCGACGTCGTCGGTGGCAGTGAACTCGCCGTCGTCGGCCAGAAGGCGCAGGACGTAGGTGCCTTCCAGGCTGAACGAGACCGACGATTCGAGGGCGGCGGGAGTCGTGAAGGTGGCGGTTCCCGGCCCGCTGACCTGGCTCCAAGTGTGGGAAAGCGGCAGGCTCAGGCCATCGTCGGTGACCGAACCGGTGAGCGTGACGCTCGCGGGTAGAACGACCCCGAGATCAGCCCCCGCGGAGACCACCGGGGCGGCGTTCGGGGGCGGGCCCTTGAGTAAGGTGAACTCATCATCCACCGCACCGTTCTCGCGCAGAAACACGACATACATCTCATTGCCGGTGACATCGATCACCAGTGAGCCGAGCTCAGACAGGCCCAGGTACATCGCCGGGTGATCGAAGTCCCCTGACGACCTCTTCCCGGAGCTCCCGGCCACGATATAGACCGCACCCGGTCCATCGGCGTCGTACTCACCGTCACCAGACGCGCGTCCGTCACCGCCGTCAATCAACATGGTGCCGGGATCGAACGAACTCGATGAACCATAGTGGCCGTCGATCAGGAAGGACCGTTCATAGGAGTGACTGTGGCCAGTCAGGATGAGATCGGTGCCGTAGGCCTCGAGGATGGGGACAGCGTTCTGGCGGATCTCTTCGAGCGAGCTCGAACTGTCGGAATCGTGCGACCCCTTCGAGTACGGGGGGTGATGGAAGAAGGCGACGATCCAGGTCTGATCGGTCGAGGCGAGATCATTCTCGAGCCACGTGAGCATCGGCCCGGTCGGAGAGTTGTCGCTGTCGTAGGAGTCCAGACAGACGTAGTGCACGTTGCCGACATCGAACGAGTAGTAGGCCTCCGTGCCTGAAGCCACACCCCCCGCCTCGCCTTGACGCGGCAGCGTGAAGAGGTCGTAGTAGACGCCACTCTGCGAGTCTGAGCTGGCGCTCCTTCCATCATGGTTGCCGAGCGTCGACCAGAGCACAGACTTCTGCAACGTCGACGGATACATGTCGAAGACAGCCCTCTGGTACTCGCTGTCGCGGCCGTCGCTGTAGGCGTTGTCTCCGAGCATCAGCCAGGTCTGGGTGTGCATGTTGCCGGTATAGCCGAGGTAGGCATCGCGCACCGCTCGGGCCCGGTCGTCTGCGGTCCCCGAGTCTCCGAGCACCCAGATGCGCTGCGGCTCGGTACTGCCAACGACGGGTGAGGTGCGGAAATAGTGTTCCGCGTCACCACCGGCGAGCGTCTGACTGGTCGTACCAACGGTGTAGTAGTAGACCGTCGCCGGGTCGAGACCGGTGAGCAGAACGGCGTGATCGGTTGCCAGGTTGAGGCTCGTCGCCTGCCCATCCACCACTCCGGGCGCCGCACCATAGGTCACTCGACTGTCGGTGGCGTAGTTCGTTCGCCAGCGCACGACAACGCTATCGGGGGTGCCGCGTTGAAGATAGGGACCCCGGGTCACCGTCTGCGCCGCAACCGGCGCTACGGTCGTGACCCCTGAGAAGAGAGCCAGAGCCAACAGAAACGGCATGCTTCGATCAAACGGCAGGCACTTCATCTCAGCAACCCTCCCTGACCGAGCCATCGAGAGCGGCATCGCGCCCTCGACATCCCTTGGGTCTAACCCACGGGCCAGAGCCGGCGCGTAGACGCTCGGCGAGTCGCTCGGCGAGTTCCGCTCGGGCCGGGGCGTTGCGGCCATCCCCGCGCTGCTCGAGCGATTGCAAGGCCCCTCGGTAGGCAGCCTCCGCTTCGCGGTTGCGTCCGAGACGCAGGAGGATCTCGCCCCGCTTCACCATCCACTTCTCGGCTCGGGGCGCCATCCCAAGGACCCGGTCGACGTGTTCTAGCGCCGCTTCGTCATCGCCTCGGGCCTGCTGGTAATCAAGCGCCCGCACCTCGAGAACCAACAGAGTTCCCAGAGTGTCGGTCGCCGCATCGAGCACCGCGATCGCATCCTCGACCCGACTGGGCTCCGCTTCGATGTAAGCCTCGGCCAGCTCGAGGTAGTACGTCGGCCCGGCCATCGGATCAGCCGTGATGACGTCGGTGTAGTCAACGGCAGCTTCGAGCGGTCGGTCGAGGGCCAAGAGCGCCCGGGCGCGCAGGATCCTGGCGAACAAATGATGGGGTTCAACCTCGAGCGATCGATTGAGCTCGGAAAGGGCTGCCTCCACATCGCCAGATTCGAGCAACACCCTGCCAAGCAGAAAGTGAGCCTCCCAGGCGCCAGGTTCTAGCGCGAGGAAGCGCTCGAGATCGAGTCGCGCCTCTTCGAAATGGTCCACCTGGCGGAGTAGTTCGGCGCGCTGGAGGTAGAGGTCAGCCGCATCGGGGGCCAGTGCGATCTTGAAGGCCAGCGACGAAATCGCCTCGCTCGGTGCCTCGTGAGCGAAGGCACCCGGTGCAGCCGGCAAGAGAAGCAGAGCCCCGAGAACAAGGGAGCGTGTTTGAAAGGACATGAAGAGGGCATCCAGCGTTGTTGGTAGGCGGCGGATCTGGCTCGCAGCCCGCAAATCGAATCTTTGAATCTTATCTATATATCCAGAAAACTCCAACTTCTAAGAATTCAGCAACCCGCGCTCAAAGAGCGTGGGCAACGGCCGAAAACACGGCCACGGCCGGCCTTGGCAACGACAGCAAAGCCAGGAAGCTAGGAAGCTAGGAGGCTAGGAGGCCAGGAGGCCAGGCTTTCAGCTCTTGGCGTCGTACCAGGTTTCGCCGAGCGCCGCGTCAACCACCAACGGCACAGCCAGCTCGGCCACGCCGACCATCCGAGCGACCACCATGTCGAGCACGGCCGAGGCCTCGGCCTCGGGGACCTCGAGTACCAGCTCGTCATGCACGGTGAGCAGCAGACGAGTGTTGGGATGCTCGCGTTGCAACACGCCGTCGACTTCGATCATTGCCTTCTTGAGCAGATCGGCAGCCGTTCCCTGAACGCGGGCGTTGATCGCCATGCGCTTGGCGTTCTCGCGCAGGTTCCAGTTACGACTCTGGATGTCGGGTAGCCAACGGGTACGACCGTAAAGCGTTGTCACGCAGAGGTTCTCGCGCGCCGCTTCGAGGGTGGTCTCGGTGTACTCGGCGACCTTGGGGAAGCGCTCGAAGTAGGCCTCGATGAACTGCTTGGCCTCCGCGTTGGTGATGCCGAGATTGTTGGCGAGGCCGAAGGGGCTCATGCCGTAGATGATGCCGAAGTTGATGACCTTGGCGGCCCGGCGCTGGTCGGGCGACACCAAGGCCGGCGACACGCCGAAGACGCTGGCTGCGGTTGACTGGTGGATGTCGCCGCCCCTCTGGAAGGTCTCGATCAGTTCCGACTCTTGGGCAATGTGGGCCAGCACTCGCAGTTCGATCTGGCTGTAGTCAGCGACCAACAGTTGATGCCCAGAAGCGGCACGAAACGCTCGCCGGATCTCGGCACCGCCGTCGGTTCGCACGGGTATGTTCTGCAGGTTGGGGTTCGCCGAAGACAGCCGTCCGGTCGCAGCCACGGCTTGATTGAAGCGCGTGTGCAGGCGGCCGTTCGAGTCGACCAGCCCCGGCAGCGCATCGACGTAGGTCGACTTGAGCTTGGTGAGCTCGCGGTAGCGCAGAATGCGCTCCGGCAGGTCGTAACCGCGTGCCGCCAGCTCTTCGAGGGTCTCGGCGTTGGTCGAGTACTTCTTGGTCTTGCGAGTTTTCTTGACCACCGGATACTCGAGCTTCTCGATCATGATCTGGCCGAGCTGCGCCGGCGAGTTGATGTTGAACTCCTCGCCGGCGATCTCGTAGATCTCACCTTCGAGCCCGCCGATCCTTTCGGCCAGGTCTTTCGACATGGTCTCGAGGAACTCCGTGTCGAGCTCGATGCCAGCTTCTTCCATGCGCATGAGCACCGGCATGAGGGGCTCTTCGATCGAGTGGTAGACCGAGGCGGGGTCACCTGGGTCACCGGTACCGGCCTCGAGTTGTTCAAAGAGCGACGGAGCCATCATGGCGGGGAGGAGGGCGCGTTCCGCGGCGTAGCCGAGCAGGTTGGGATCGCTGGACTCGGGGGGCTTCCCCTTCATCCAGCCAGCGTCTTTCTCGGTCGTTGCTTTGTAGTCGAGTCGCTCGATCGTCACGTCGCCGAGGCCGAAACTGCGCACCGCGGTACGCAGGAGGTACGCCAGCAGCATCGTGTCGACCAGCCCAGCGCGTACGTCGACGCCGCGGCCAGAGAGGCGCAGAACCTCCTTGAGGTCATGCCCGACCAGGTCACGTTTCGGATCGCCGACCCATTCGCGAAGCGACACAATGACTGCCTTGCGAAGCGCTTCATCGCGAAAGTCTGCGAACACCGATTCACCTTCGCCGGTAGCGAGTGAGAGGCCGACTGGCTCCTGTTCCCCGATCACTCCCAGTTCGACTCTCTGGCCAACATCCTTTGCGACCGTCTTCCAGGCAGCGACACTGTCGATGAGCATCGCCGGTTCGATGGTGACCCGGGTCGGTACAGCGCCCTGCGCATCGAGCTCTTCAACCAGTGAGAAGAAGTCGAGCTCGCGGTACAGCTCACGCAGCGCCTCCGCGTCAGGCTCTTCGAGGCGCAGGCTTTCGGGGTCGAAAGCCATGTCGAGCTCGGTCTGGATAGTGACGAGCTCTTTGGACAAGAGCGCCTGCTCGCGGTTGTTCAAAAGACCTTCGCGATAGTTCTTGCGCTTGATCTCTTCGGCGTGATCGAGCAGCTTCTCGACCGTGCCGTACTCCTCGATCAGCTTCTTGGCCCCCTTTTCGCCGATGCCCGGCACACCTGGAACATTGTCGACGGAGTCGCCCATCAGCGCCAAGACGTCGATGACCTGCTCTGGCGGCACCCCGAAGTCTTCCTTGACCAGCGCCGGATCGTAGAGCTTCTCGCGGAAGGTGTGCCACACGTTGACCTTGTCAGAGACCAGCTGGAAGAAGTCTTTGTCGGCGGTGACCAGGACGACTTCGAACCCCGCCGCCACGGCCTGCCTGGTGATCGTCCCCACGACGTCGTCGGCCTCCCACTCCTCGATCTCGAGCATCGGAATGCGGAAGCCCTCGATGGCACGCCGAATCGCCGGCATCTGCGCCTTGAGGTCGTCGGGCATGGCGCTGCGGTTGGCCTTGTACTCGGCGTACTGTTCCTTGCGCGCTCCGTGACCGCCGGTGTCGAGCGCGATGCCGATGAGGTCTGGCCGCTCCTCGCGCAGCAGCTTGCGCAACATGTTGACGAAGCCGTATACCGCGTTGGTCGGCTCACCCCGGGCGTTCGATAGGCCGTGAATGGCGTAGAACGCCCGAAAGATGTTCGAGTAGCCGTCGATCAGGAATAGACGCTCGGCCAAGCCAATTACCTCAACGGGGAACGACGAACAGATCCCGAAACAAGAGGGTTCTAGATGGAACGCGGAGGAACGCCGCAAGGTATCACGCACCCTGGAGGCTTATCGCCCAGAGCGGCCCCCTCCCGGCTGCCCCCCGCGCTCCTCGTTAGAGCTAGACTCCTCTGATGCGTTTCATAGCCGTTTCGTTCGCGCTCAGCGGGGTGCTCGCGGCATCCCTCCAGGCAGCTCCTCCGAGTGCCGAGGCGGTAGAACTCCGCAACCTCGGCATCGCCCTGCTCGAGAACGAGAAGGAACTCGAGGCCGCCGACACCTTTCGCAAGCTGGCAACGCTGGTTCCCGAGGACCCGCTACCGTGGGCCAACCTCGCCGTCGCTCTCTTGCGCACTTCGAAGACCGACGAAGCCAAAGAAGCGATCGCCAAGGCGCTCTCCATCGCGCCCGAACGGGCCGACCTGATCGGAATCGATGCCGAGATCATGCAATGGAGTGGCGAACTCGAGGCATCGGTTGGCCGTTGGGCCGAAGCCGCTTCCCTGGCGCCGCGTGACGTCGAGCTGCAGTACAAGCTCTGGGACACCGCCTCGAGTGCAAGTAGTGAGACAGCAAGGGAGCACCTCGAGACCGCGATCGAACGCCTGGCGGATCTGCGGCCCGAAAACCCGCTGGTGCTCCTTCAGCTCGGTGAGATCGCACTCCGAAACGGCGATGCCAAACGTGCCACCCGCGCCTACAAGCGCCTGCGCGAACTGACGTGGGTAGACCCTGAGACGAGCGCCCAGGCAGACCGCATGTTCGACCTGATCTTTCCGCTCCTCGAGACCGGAGACCTCGACAAAGCCATCCGGCCGGCGCGCGGTCTCGGCAACATCTTCAATGCCCCCCCCAGGTCGAACACCACCCGCGCCGATCTGACTCCCCCCATCCAAGGCATCCCCGTTGACCGATTCGTTGACGAGCCCCCTCCGACAGATTTCGGCAACCCCCTCGAGGTGTCGTTCAAGCTCGGGAAGCTCGCCGACGGTGCGACCTCCGGCCGCGCCTTGGCAGTGGCCGACTTCGACGGCGACCACATGCCCGACACCGCGCGCATCCTGGCGGGAAACGAACCGCAGCTCGAAGTACGTCTGGCAAGCGGCAAACGACAGCTCCTCGCTGGCCAGTCGCACCACGGCCTCTTGTCGATCGACCTCGACAATGACGGACACCTCGATCTGATCGGTTTCGGTGCCCCAGGCGACGACGCGGCGATGCAGGGCTGGTCCGGAGCCGCCAGCGGCACCATGACCGACGCCACCGAAACCTTCGGCATCGGGAAGGTCAACGCCACCGCTATCGCGGCGGTCGACTTCGATGCTGAAGGCGATCTCGATCTGTTGGTTGCCAAACGAGGCAGCGACCTCGAGCTTCTTCGCAACAACCTGGCGGGCCCGCTCGAAAGCGTTGGCGAGAAGTCACTGCCGCCGCTGCGCGACCGCAGCGTCACCGATATCCACGCCTCCGATCTCGACCTCGACGGTGATCTCGACGTGCTGGTGGCGCATGAAGGTGGCGTGACCTGGCTTCAGAACCTGCGTCAAGGACGCTTTGGCAACGAAACAGCGATCGGTGGCCTCCGGCAACGGCCGGCGGCCAGCGCCCTCGTCACCGCCGACCTCGACGACGATGGCCGCATCGACATCCTGTCGGTGGGTTCCGGAGTTGACTTCATGCGCTCGCTGGGCCGGCGTTTTGAGCCCGCAGCGTCCGAAGGACTCGATGTCAAGGGCGGCCAGGACGCAGTCGCGGCAGACTTCGATAACGACGGCGTGCTCGACCTGGCGGTCGCTGAAGCGCGCGGCGTCAGTGTGTTCCTTCGTCGCGGCCCGAAGTACGAGAAGCTCGAAGTGGCGCTCAAGGCCGCCACCCTCGAAGCTGCCGACATCGATCGCGACGGCGACCTCGACATCGTCGCTACCGGCCCCGAAGGCCTGCACCTGCTCACCAACGAAGGCGGCAACCAGAACCACTGGTTGCGAGTGCGCCTACGCGGTCTCGACGCCGACAACCAGAAGAACAACCACTTCGGGCGCGGCGCACTGGTCGAAGTCAAGAAGGGGCGCGCACGTCAGGTTCGCGAAGCCAACAGCGATGAACTGCACTTTGGCGTCGGCCGCTTCCGTGAGGTCGATCTTCTGCGCGTGGTGTGGAACAACGGAGTACCGCAAAACCGGCTCGAACCGAAGGCCGATCAAGAGATCGTCGAAGAACAGCTGCTCAAAGGTAGCTGCCCGTTTCTCTACACCTGGAACGGTGAGGAGGTCGTGTTTGTCACCGATCTTCTGTGGGGCGCACCGCTCGGAATGCCGCTCGCCGATGGGGTGTGGAACGTTTTCGATCCCGAAGAACTGGTGCGCATCGACGGTGCGGCGCTGCGCGACGGCCGCTGGGACCTGCGCATCACCGAAGAGCTCTGGGAAACGGCCTACTTCGATCGCGTCAGACTGTGGGTGGTCGACCACCCCAAAGATGTCGAGGTCGCCAGCAGCCTCCGAATCGTCCCCGGGGCCTCTGGCGACCATCCGGCGTTGGTTGATCGGGTGCTCGGCACGCGCGCGGTCCGTCCGGTCGCCCAGGCAGTCGACGGCCAGGGTCGAGACGTCACCGCGCGCGTCGCCCGTCGTGACGACATCTACGCCGACGGCTACCCGTCGGGGCGCTACCAGGGGGTGACCCCCGCGCCATGGTCGGTCGAGTTCGACCTCGGTGAAGCACCCGTGGCTCCCGTTCGCCTGCTCCTCGACGGCTGGGTCTTCCCAGCCGACGCCAGCCTGAACATCGCCACCTCACAGCGCACAGACCTCAACTGGACGTTTACGCGACTCGAAGCGCTCACCGAAGATGGTTGGCAAACGCTACTCGACCCGATGGGTTTCCCGGCTGGCAAGACCAAAACGATGGTGGTCGACACGCCGGCGCTTCCCGCCGGAACGACGCGCCTGCGCATCGTCTCTTCACGCTGGCTGCACTGGGACCGCATCGCCTGGAGCCTCGAGCCGGCCGACGACGCACCGGTGGTAGCGGCTCGTCTTTCCCCCGACACTGCCGAGCTCGGCTATCGCGGTTTCTCGAAGCTCGTGCAGAGCGCTCCGAACGCACCGCACACTTTCGAGTACTCGCAAGTGAGCGAAGCTTCCCCCTGGCTCAGCATCGGCGGCGCCGCAACGCGCTACGGCGATGTGTCGCCACTCCTTACTGATGTCGAAGACGAGATGGTAGTGCTCAAGCCTGGCGACGAAATGCGTCTCACCTTCGACGCCGGCAAGGTTGCGCCAGTCGCCCACGGCTATCGGCGCACCCTGTTTCTCGAGAGCCACGGCTACGACAAGGATGCAGACCGCAATACCTGGGAAGCCGACAGCACCGAGCCGTTTCCCTTCCGGGGCATGACCTCGTACCCACTTCCCGAGGGCGAAGCCTGGCCAGACGACGCCCGCTACCGTCGCTACCTCGAGGAGTGGCAGACGCGCGATGACGGTTGAGTTCGAGAGACAGCCACAGGCCGGGCCCGCGGTCGCGTGTTATCTTGAAGCCTCAACCTGAACAACTTCTGACGCGTACCTCGAAGCCTGGAACTGAGCCCCCGACCAGCACTCCACCTTCTCGAGGGATCTCTGAACCCAAGAATCTCTCTGCCCGGCTGCGGGTTGCCCGGGCAGATCCAAGAACGGAGCGCACCGTCCATGGCAGCTGATCGAGGAACGTTTGGAAAGCTGGGTTTCATCCTCGCTGCGGTCGGCTCGGCGATCGGCCTCGGGAACATCTGGAAGTTCCCCTACATCACCTATGCCAACGAGGGCGGTACCTTCGTGCTGGTCTACCTGGCGGCGATCGTCCTGATCGGCGGGCCCATCATGGTCGCCGAGATCGTCGTCGGTCGACGCACCCAGCTCAGTCCGATCGCGGCCTTTACGCGCCTTCGCGACGAGGAGGGAACGTCGGGCTTCTGGCGCGTGGCCGGCGCACTCGGCGTGGTCACCGCCTTCGTGCTGCTTTCGTACTACGCAATGATCGCCGGCTGGACCGTGTTCTATATCGGCAAGTGCCTGACCTGGTCGCTGAGCGGCTTCCCCACCGACTCGACCGCCGTCGCCACCGAGTTCGGTGCCTTCCTCGGTGACGGCGGAATGCAACTGGTCTTCCAGGGCCTGTTCATGGTCATCACCACCCTGGTGGTCATTCTCGGCATCAAGGCGGGGATCGAACGCGTCACCCGCATCCTCATGCCCTGCCTCGGTGTGATGCTGGTGCTCCTGGCAGCCAACTCCTTCTTTCAACCTGGGTTCAGCGACGCGATCCGTTTTCTGTTCAGCGTCGGGCCAATCGACGCCGACGGCGTTCTCGAGGCCGTGGGTCACTCGTTCTTCACGCTGTCGCTCGGCATGGGCGCGATGATCACCTACGGCTCCTATATGGAACGCGGCGCGTCGATCCCCAGGTCAGCGATTGCAATCTGCATCCTCGACACCCTGGTTGCAATTCTCGCCTGCATCATCATGTTCTCGATCATCTTCTCGGTGCCTGCCGGCGAGCGTGACGCGACCTTCAGCCAGAGCGCAACGATCCTGTTCACGACGTTGCCGCAGATGTTCTACGCCATGCCCTTCGGTAGGTTCCTGGCACCGTTCTTCTACACCCTGGTCGGCTTCGCGGCGTTGACATCAACGATCTCGCTACTCGAGGTTGCCGTTTCCTACTTCATCGACTCGCGGGGCTGGGGGCGCAAGAAGGCCGCCCTCATTGTCGGCGCCAGCATCTTCGCTCTCGGTGTCCCAGCCGCGCTGTCGCTCGGCGCCTCTTCCTGGTTCTCGAACTTCGAGATTCCCGGAGTTCCCTCCGGCCCCGGATTCTTCAGCCTCTACGACTACACGGTCTCGAACTGGTTCCTGCCGGTGGGCGGGCTGTTGATCGCAATCTTCGTCGGTTGGATCTTGAGTTCGGGCGTCTCGCGCCGCGAGATCGACATCGGTCACGGCCGCTTCCGGCTCCATGCGGTATGGCTGTGGTTCCTGCGGGTCTTCGCCCCGGCGGCAATCATTTGGATCCTGATCGCCGTGATCAGTGGGCGCACCTTTAACTAGCGCGACGCGTGGTTTACGGCCCTCGGTTGGTGAGCCGCGATTCGGCTCGCTGTGCTGGTGAGTGCCGGTTTCTCAGGGTCGTTGGGTCGTTACCACGCGCCGCGCTAGCGTCACTCTCGCCGCGCAAGCGGTCCGTTGGGCGGGCCGGGTGCGCCAGCGCTCGCCCTGCACTTGCGGCTCAGCACTGCGATCATCCCTCGCGCGCGGCGGATTCCTGCCTCCGATGAAACGAACGACTCCGGATCCAGGACTGCGGGTGAGCGGCGCGCGCCGCTCGAGCCTTGGCTGATGGAACGAATTCTCAAACCTGATCACCCGCCTCCAGGTGCAGGCGTGGTTTACGGCCCTCGGTTGGTGAGCCGCGATTCGGCTCGCTGTGCTGGTGAGTGCCGGTTTCTCAGGGTCGTTGGGTCGTTACCACGCGCCGCGCTAGCGTCACTTTTGCCGCGCAAGCGGTCCGTTGGGCGGGCCGGGTGCGCCAGCGCTCGCCCTGCACTTGCGGCTCAGCACTGCGATCATCCCTCGCGCGCGGCGGATTCCTGCCTCCGATGAAACGAACGACTCCGGATCCAGGACTGCGGGTGAGCGGCGCGCGCCGCTCGAGCCTTGGCTGATGGAACGAATTCTCAAACCCGATCACCCGCCTCCAGGTGCAGGCGTGGTTTACGGCCCTCGGTTGGTGAGCCGCGATTCGGCTCGCTGTGCTGGTGAGTGCCGGTTTCTCAGGGTCGTTGGGTCGTTACCACGCGCCGCGCTAGCGTCACTTTTGCCGCGATCGCGGTAGGAGCGCCGGTTGCCCGGCGCCCCCCGCACAGATCCCAGCGTGCACTGCTAATGCACTGGGCTCCTGCCTCAGGTATTGACGACAAGTCGCTCATCAGGCCAGGGATGTTGGACTCGGGCTTTGGGTAGGTAGTGGGCCACCAGGGCCCACATCCGTTTCCAGGACGTGCGGTCTTTGTCACTGCGTCGGCGCAGAGCGCGCATCCAGTGCCGAATGACCTCCTGTCGAAAGGCGTTCAACGCCGCTGAGTTGCCGGGTACGCCGTAGTAGGCATTGAAGCCTCGCACCACGGATCCCAGCCAGAGACCTTGCTCTGGTAGCGGCGAGTGTCGGTGTCCCAGAAGGGCCGTACCGACAGCCTTCAGTGTCCTGCGGATTCGGTGGCGGCTCGTGATGCGCTTCAGCAAGAACCTCCCTCGACTAGACTGCGCACAGCAGTGCGTAAAGCCTAGAAACTCGAAGGTCTCCGGCCGCCCGAGACCTCGCGCGCGTCGGTTGTAGGCCGCAAAGCGGCCAAACTCCAGCAGGCGCGTCTTCTCGGGTTGGATCTCCAACGAGAAGTCACGGAGTCGCAGGTTCAGTTCCTCGAGGAATCGTTCTGCCTCCTCCTGCCTCTCAAATCCAACGATGAAGTCATCCGCGTAGCGCACGAAGATCATGTCCCCAAGCGCGTTGCGTTTCCTCCACTGCTGGACCCAGAGATCGAGCACGTAGTGCAGGTACACGTTCCCGAGGAGAGGCGAAATCGTCGCCCCCTGAGGAGTCCCCCGCGTGCTCGCGTGCCACTTACCGTCTTCCATCACTCCGGACCTCAGCCATTTCTGGATGAGGCGAAGGATCCTACGGTCTCCGATACGGTGCTCGAGAAACTTCACCAGCCACTCGTGGTCCAGGGCATCGAAGAACCCACGAATGTCTGCGTCGAGCACCCAGTTCACCTTCCGCTTTGTGATTCCAACGAATAGCGCATCCAAAGCATCGTGCTGGCTGCGGCCTCGCCTGAATCCGTATGAGTACCCGAGAAAGTCTTCCTCGTAGATCGCATCCAACACCGAGACGACGGCGCGCTGAAGGATCTTGTCCTCCAACGTGGCGATGCCAAGCGGTCGGAACCGCCCATCCGATTTCTCGATGTAGACGCGACGAGTCGCACTCGCCCGGTAGCTCCCACGGTGGACACGAGAGTGCAGGTCCTCGAGATTGCTCAGCAAAGATTCTGCGTACTCGCTCCATGACACTCCGTCCACTCCTGCCGCTGCGTCTCGGTGCAACACGTCAAATGCGCTCCGGAGTCGCTCGACCGTGATGTGGTGAAGAAGCGCTGTGAACTTCACTTCCTTGCCCCTGCGGGCGGCTTCTCGTACACGGCCCAGCGCATTGCTCGCACTCTCCATCCGGCTCTGTGTCCGGGGTGCGTTTTGCTTGCCCGTGTTCCCCTTGGCCAGGCCCCTTCCCTCCACCGCCTCCGCCGCTGGTCTCCCACCGTTGTTCGACGACTTCGCAGGTACTACGGGCCTGTCTGACTTCCGCCATCCGTGCGTCATCGGCTTACGGCCTCTAGCCTTCCCGATGCGGACCAGATACCCAACTGGCCAGATCGCGGATCTCCCGGTTCTCGCGCATGGAGATTCCACACATGCACAGGGTCTACGACCGCGGGGAGTCGCCGCAGAGCTCGCGATAGCGCGCTACGGAGTCTCGCCTTCCGCTTCGCTTGACAGCGTCGGCACTCCCAAATTCTTATTTCGCGGCTCAATACCCGGCCTGTGTGTGCCCCTGTCAACGCTTCACCGCACCCTCGCGGGAGCCGGCGCATGACTCGGGGACCCTCTGGGTCGCTACCCCTTCGAGGGTGGGACTCTCTCATTCCTTTCTCCATGCCGGTTTATCCCGGCGTATCCAAGCGGTCCGTTGGGCGGGCCGGGTGCACCAGCGCTCGCCCTGCACTTGCGGCTCAGCACTGCGATCATCCCTCGCGCGCGGCGGATTCCTGCCTCCGATGAAACGAACGACTCCGGATCCAGGACTGCGGGTGGGCGGCGCGCACCGCTCGAGCCTTGGCTTCGATAGAACGGTTCTACCCCCCTTTTCGGCAAGCCGGAGTTCAGAGTCCGGGTTGGGGCTCGTCGGTCTCTGTCTCGGTGGCCTCGCCTTCGGCGAGCCGGCCTAGAGTTGTGAGTTCGCCGGGGTTCTCGAGCCATAGGGCGGCGCGGAAACTGGCCCAGGCGAGGAGTGCACCGGCGTAGCCGTCGATGGCGTAGTGCCACCCGGTGGCGACTGAGCCAAAGAAGGTCAGGGCGACGCCTACGACTGCGAGGGCCCAGAGGGGGCGCATGGTGCGACGGATCCAGAGCATCAGGAGGACGTGTGCTCCGACGTGCAGGCTTGGCATCGCAGCTACCCCGAGCAGGGGGTTGAACTGTCTGAGGTTGCCTTGGTCGCGACCGCGCACGATGCGCTGGTAGTTGCTCCACAACCCCTGCTGCATGTTGGTCGCCCTCGGTAGGTCTGCGCGAGAGGCCTCGACCGAGTCCGGATATGCGTAACAGGGGCCGACGGCTGGCAGCGCCATGTACATCCAGGCGCCCAACATCCAAAGCAGCGCGCAGGAAAGAATGAAGCTGCGTCGCAGACGCTCCCGCCGCGCACAGGTCAGGAAGGCGACTAGCCACACCACCGTGGTCAACCAGAGGCCGTACCAGCTATCGAGGAACCCGGCGAGACTCGTTCCGCCGAGGAGGTTGGCGAAGAACACGTTCGGCTGCACGCCGAGATGAAGGACTCGATCGATCGACCAGAAGCTGGCGTCGTAGAGATCGCTTCGCACCAGCGGCACCGACACCTTCACCCATGTGTAGGTGTAGAAGAGAAGCGCATAGCAAACGTAGAGCCTGAGCCAGGCGAGGTACCAACGCGGCGTTCGCAACACCTCCAGGTAACGTTCGACCGGTAACGGACTCCTCTGCCAGACCGACGCAGCGACCATCCAGGCGAAATGTGCGAGAACACCCAGCAAGATGAGACGCGGTGCCGCGTTCACGAACGGCCCGAGTGTGTAGCGGAAGGTGACCCAGTCGACGTTCAGCCCTTGACTGCGAAGGAACAGCACCGAACCCAGGAAGATGGTCCACACCACGATCTCGAGCGGCCACGGCCGCAGCCAGCGCCGAAGGCTCAGCGCCTCAGGATCCGTCGGCTCCGTCGAGTCATGCGACGAGCGGACCCCTACGTCGGGTGCAGCACCGTTTTCGTCAGGCGTCATGGGTCGACTCAGAAGGAAGGGGGGAGAACGGAGGGGCGTACGGAGGGGAGCGCCGAACAGCGCCGGGCGAGTATGGCGCAAGGCGCGCGCGCACGTCGAGCGCATACGTTCCACAGTCGAGCCACCTGGCTGCCACAATCATCGCCCACCATGGCGAGCATGAGCACAAGACCGAAGTACTGCGCCGGGGCGCTCGTCGCCTGCCTTGCGGCTCTCGCGCTCCTCTCCTGCCGAGCTACCGAAGAAGCGACCGAGCGCTCGCTAGCGCGCGCCCCGGTCGCCGCGACCACACCCGCAGATCCTTCGACTTCTCATACGGGATTTCTCCATGGCCGCATCACCACCCGTGACGGCTCGTCCATCACCGGCCGCCTGCGCTGGGGCGGCGACGAGGAAGCCTTCTACGACAACTACTTCAACGGCTGGAAGGCCGAGAACCCTTGGGCGCATTTCGTTCCGCCGGAACGACTCACCGAACGAACCGTCGTCGAGATCTTTGGCATTCAGGTCAGAGAGCGAGAACGCCCCCTGAAGCTCGAACGACCGTTCATGGTGCGCTTCGGCGACCTTTCTCACATTGAAGTCGAAGGCAACGACATTCGGGTGACCGCAAAGAACGGCACGACCTTCACTCTCGACCGCCTCAATGCAGATGACATTGCAGACGGCGTACGCGTCTGGGACAGTGGGGGCCGCTCGACCGACCTCTCGGAACCTCAGATCCGCAGGGTCGAGATTCTGCCCGCCGTAACGACCGGTCCGGTGCCCACTCGCTTGCATGGCACGGTGGACACCAGCGAAGGCGACTTCACTGGCTTCATCCATTGGAACCGGAGAGCCTCCGTCGACACAGACGAGCTCACCGGGCAAGGCGACGACGGCGATCTCACTCTTGCCTTCAAGGCCATCCGTTCGATCAGCCGCCTCTCCAGTGCCAGCGCGCGCGTGACGCTACGTAACGGAAGCGAGGTCACACTTTCGGGTACCGAGGATGTTGGTCAGGGCAATCGCGGCATCGAAGTAGAAGATTCTCGCTTCGGCACCGTGCGGATCTCCTGGCAGGCCTTCTCTCGCCTCACCCTGAACGCCGCCGGCAGTGGACGCGCCTATGCCGATTTCCCGCCCGGCCAGGCACTCCAGGGCAACGTTGAGCTGGCTGACGGCGGTAGTCTGAGCGGGCGCCTGGTCTACGACCTTGATGAGAGCACGACCTTCGAGACTCTCGACGCGCCCTGGCGCGGCCTGCACTTCAGCATTCCGTTCGGGTTGATCGCCACGATCACCCGCGATCCTGGGACCCCCGGGCACACCCGGATCAGCCTTCATGGCGGAGAAGAGCTTGAACTCGAAAACCACGGCGATCTTGCAGAAGACATCGCTGGGATCCTGGTCTTCACCACAGAAGACGCAGAGCCCGAGTACCTCGCCTGGAGCGACGTCACGAGAGTCGACTTCTCCTCGCCGGTTCAGGAAAACCGGTAGCCTCATCTCTGCCGAGAACTCCCCGCCCACAACCTCTGGGAGCAAGGCCATGCGAACAACAAGCCTCCTGCTTGTCGCACTCCTCTCCTCGTCGGCCGTCGCCTGCTCAGACAACGCAACCAAACTGTCCTTTGCGATCGAACGTGCCGCTCAGGCTCACAGCGACGGTGCGAACGACAACCAGCAGTCGATCGTCTACACACCGCGCAACGCTCCAAACGAACCGTACTTTCTGGTCTTCTTTCCAGATCGCGCCACTTCAGAGGTTCAACTGGAAGCTGCCGGACTGCCCCGCCCGCTGGTAGCGCGCATCTTCACTGAGATGGCCTACCTTCCCATCGGCCGATCACCCTTCCTGATCTTCGTGCGCGAAGGAGGGGACCTGTACTTCACGACCCATTGGACGCGGTTCGCTTCCGTCCCAGAGCCGCTGGTCGTCAACGCCAGCGGTCCGGTCGAGCTCACCATCACGCACTCGGCCGATGGTGCCACCATCGGCTTGCCGTGAGCCGCTACCATCACCATCGACGATACCGGAGACCGGCTACGGGTCGCCTCCGAGCAGTGCAGGCGGAGGCATCGCGGCAGAGCTCGAGCCACTGCGCCTGGTGAACCTCCCTACCGAAGCTGGTTGACCGGAGGGCCTTGATCTCATGGCCGCGGCGTGGCCGGCGACGGAGACGACATGAAAGCAATCGAAATCGAAGCGGGCGAGCTCGTCTGGCGAAGTGTTGACCCGCCGGCAATGGACAACGGTGACGTCCGAATTCGCGTCCATGCTACCGCCGTCAACCGTGCCGACCTTTCCCAACGCGCCGGTGCCTACCCTCCGCCACCTGGAGCCAGCCCGATTCTCGGCCTGGAGTGCGCCGGTGAGATCATCGAAGTAGGCGCCGAGGTTCAGGGTTGGAAGGTCGGGCAGACGTGTTGCGCGCTGCTCGCCGGTGGGGGCTACGCCGAAGAGGTCGTTGTACCAGCTGGACAGGTCCTCTCGATTCCCGCCGGCTCGAGCATGGAGGAAGCGGCGGCACTGCCGGAGGTCTTCTCCACCGCCTGGCTCAACCTCTACCGCGAAGCCGCCTTGCAACCCGGCGAGCGCGTAGTGCTCCATGCCGGCGCTAGCGGTGTCGGCACCGCGGCGCTACAACTCTGCCGCATGACCGGGAACCCGACCTTCGTCACCGTCGGCTCAGAAGCCAAGATCGAGGCCTGCCGCAACTATGGTGCCGACGCCGGATGGAACCGCCACGAGGGCTCGTTCGCTGAAGCTGTCCGTGAGTGGAGCGGCGAAAAGGGGGTCGACGTCATTCTCGACCCGGTTGGCGCGGGCTACCTCGCCGACAACTTGCAGGTCCTCGGCAGCGACGGGCGGCTGGTGGTCATCGGGCTCCTGGGAGGCACCAGCGCCGAGGTCAACCTCGGGCTGATGATGGTGAAGCGTGTACGGGTGATCGGATCGACCCTGCGCGCCCGTCCCGTTGCCGCCAAGGCTGCGATCATTCGCGACCTCCGAGAGCGCGTTTGGCCAGCGATCGAAGCCGGCGAGATCAAGCCGGTGATCGAAGAGGTGCTGCCGATCGTGGAGGCCAACCGCGCCCACGAGGTCATCGCCGGCAATCAGACGGTCGGCAAGGTCATTCTGAAAGTGACCTAGAGAGCCGCTGTGATCAAAAAGTGAGATCCGCGTGACCGACGTGAGATCTGGCTACCGAAGACTGTTGACCCCGACCACCTCCCAAGGAGTCTTCATGACCAAGCGCACCCCTTTCGTTCTCTTCACCCTGTTCCTTGGCCTGATGGCGATGATCGCTGCCCCGGCCACCGCCCAGGAAGATGCCACCACCAACCACCACTCCTGGAAGAAGGCCAAGTTCCGCGTCACGATCACCAACCTCACGCGCGCCCAGGTGTTCTCACCGCCGGTGGTCGTCTCCCATAACTCCTCCGTGGCGCTCTTCGCGGCAGGCGACGCAGCGTCCGATGCCCTGGTGGCCATGGCCGAAGACGGTCAAACCGCTCCGCTCGTAGCCCTCGCGGAAGGCACGGCCGGAGTCAGCGGTGTCGCAGCCGCCAGCGGTCCCGTCCTCCCCGGAGCCTCGCTGAGCGTCGAAGTCTCCGGCCGGGTGAACCACCGCATCACTGCAGTCGGCATGCTGGTGAACACCAACGACACCTTCTTCGGTCTCAGCGGAGCGGCAGCCCCCTGGAGTCGCCGCGCCGCCTACCGCTACGACGTGCCGGCCTACGACGCTGGCAGCGAAGCCAACAACGAAGAGTGCGGGTTCATCCCCGGCCCAGCGTGCGGTGGCGCCGGGGCCGGCGTGCGTGCGCCCGAGGGCGCAGAGGGCTACGTCTACATCTCGAACGGCGTGCACGGCATTGCCGACCTCGATGAAGCCGCCTACGACTGGCGCAACCCGGTCGCCAGAATCGTCGTCGAGCGCATTCGCTAGATCGACAGACACGAAGTCGTCGGCCCAGGAGCCCCGGTATCGCCCCGCCGATGCCGGGGCCTTTCCCTTTCGAGTCATTCCACGTCTACGCTCGACGGCGTCGGGCTTTCGAATCCGAAGCAACGCCCACAGGCGATCGGCACGGTCGACTACACTGCCCTTGATCGGCCCTTCCTGGGGTTTGGACAGAACGACAACGGAAGGCAGGAACGGCATGACCCTTCGCACTGCAACAACCGGCAAAGGCCACTTCGCGGCCCTGGTCCTCCTGTTGATTCTCACTCCGGGAGTGGCAACGGCGACGGACGATGCGGTCGAGTTCGAGGGAGTCGATGGGTCTGTCTACCAGGGCACAGCGTGGAACGCGGGAGGCAGCGCGGGTTTCATTCTGCTGCCCCAGTGCGAACGCGACCGCTCGATGTTCGGTGACCTCGGTGAGCAAATCGCTGCGGCTGGGTTTCGTGTGCTCGCGGTCGACCTGCCGAACAACACCGAGAGTGACGATTCCAGGGCTCTCCTCGACCAGGCCGCTGAAGCCGCCTTCGCGCACCTCGGTCAGGCCACGGCTGTCCTCGGTGCCGGTTGCGGCGGCGGCGCTGCCGTTCGTCTCTCGAAGGCACACCCTGAGATCACCCACGTCGGCTTGCTTTCGGCCGGGCTGTCGGCGCACGAGGAGCGCGATGCCCTGCAGCTTTCGGGGCGCCAGCTCCTGCTGGTTGCCAGCAAGGGAGACGGCCCTGCAATCCGCCCCGCGGGAACTATCGCCTACCGAAAGGGCCGCCGCTCAGCCAAACTCAAAACCTACGACGGCGACCTCCGCGGCGCCGCCCTGCTCGAGGAAGACCCGCAACTGATCGAATTCATTTCCCGATGGTTCGCGCCGGCACTCGAAGACACTCCCTGACCCGCTGCAGCGCTACCTTCCGCTAGTACCACTCGGGAGCTTCCAGAGCTTCGTCCGGGTCGCTTCTGGCAACGAGCATGGCTTCGAGATCGGCGTCGAGTTCGGCCGCCAGCGGCGCGGGAACAAGCCGCGGCGCTCTACGGGCGAGCAAGGTGCGAATGCGTTCGAACCATCCGGCTGGTCGGGGTTCGGCCGGGGGAAACTCGCGCGCCAGTTCAGAAGCGGCTTCTGGCGCGAAGTCGAGCCCGCCGAACGCAGCGAGACGGGCCAGGCACGCCTGCGGTTCTTGCTCGAGCTCCCGGCGGGTTAGAGGGAGAACCCCGCTTGCTACCCGGTCCAGGGTTCGGTCGGTCATGGCCTCGAGGAGCGCTCTCCAGGCGGCGGCCAGGCGCGCTTCTCCGTAGACCGGGTGCGCTACGAGATCGCGCGCTTCGGACAACGCTAGCGACTCATCTTCGAGACACGTCAGGCGAAACCTGTCGAACGCCTGTGACGGCTGGTCGAGGAAAACGAGTACACGCTTCTCACTGTAGTCCTCGAGGGCAAGCTCGGGCGGGCTGGGATCGTGGAGGTGGAGATCCAACGAGCCCGCCGACCTAACGATCGCCGGCGCAGCCTCCGCCGACGTCGGCAAGGCATTGCGCTCGAGGCACGAGGCCAGAGCGTGCCCGCCGCAGCCCGGCTGCGAGAGCACGACGAGGTGGGCGCCCCGAAGGGCCGCTCGACGCTCGGCAGTGCGCGTCTTCAGGTCGTGCGGGCGCCAGCGATGATAGGGGTTGTCGCGCACATCTAGATCGATGCGCGAAGGTTCGATGCCATGCTTCCAGGCCACATAGTGAAAGCTCACCTGGTCGCGCGAGCTTCCGGCTTCGATCTCGCTCCACCATTCTTCCGAGAGGGCCACGACGGCTGGATCGTGGTGGCGTCTTAGAATCACCATGCAAGCTGGAATGGAGAGCCCGTCGGGATAGCCCGCTTCGCGATAGCGGCTGACCTGCGCTCGCAGAATCTCTGGGTCGTCTTTCCCGAGGCGAGCGCACGCCTCGGCCTCCTGATAGATGCTGCCGCGCCTCTCGGGATGTTCGAACATCACCACCGACTGCCCGCTGAGCTGGCTGGCGGCAAAGGCACCGAGGTCACCGCGAAGCTCGAGGTTGCCGTCGACCCAGACACTCCAGTCGTAAGACGGCAGGAAACGATGCGGCAGGATCTTGGGTGCCTTGGCGCGCCGGACCGGAACGCCGCCCGCCGCGGCGGCGGGCAGCAAGCGCACATCCCAACCCTCGATCTGTCGGTCGGGGTTGTCAGAGAAGCACACCAGGTCACAGCCGCTCTGTTGGGCACGCGGCGGGCGCAGGTCATCGCAGCTACCGGCAACGGCGGTGTAGATCACACCGCGCTCTTCGGTCACGGGATCTTCCGTGAGAGGTCATCGGCGAGCGCGGCGAGATTCCACTCGTAGCCCAGCCTCTCCGCCGCCGGCCTCACATTGACCTCGAACTCCCGCTGCTCGGTCGGCGACCAATCGAGAGTGGTCTGCGCAGGGTTTCTGCTGTTGGGCTTGGTAGCGATCAAGTCTTCCAGACCCGAGCGATCGTAGCTGGGGGTCACTTCGAGCCACTCACAGAAGTCAGAGTAGGCAGCGAAATCGAACGTCTCGATGGGGATGACCCGCTTGTGAGACTCCGGAACACGCTCGAGCAGTGCCAGACAGTCGATATTGAGACGGTTCCAGAACCACGCCAACTGACCAGTTCGCGATTGCTCTTCCCAGTGCCGCCCCTCCTCGCCGCGCGGCACGATGCGACTGAAGCTGTGATGGTCCAGATGGAGCTCGGGCTGAAAGCCTGCCGCCAAACTCGGGTCGTCTCGCACCAGCGGAGCGCGGTACCAACCCTTGTCGAGATACGAGATCACCACCCGATGCGGGGCACGGACAAGCAAGACCACGCGCGCCTCCAGCTCTTCCCAGAGACGATGCACCGCATAGGACAGGTAGGCGCTGGCCTCGAACGACACCGCTGCGCGATCGAGGTCGGCCTCGACGTCGCGGCGCTTCGTCGCCAGGAACCCGCGCTCGTCGACCGGCAGCCGGTTGAAGCGGCAGTAACGATCGAAGGCATCGATCAGCGGGCGTCGCTCATGGCACGACTGAACGTTCGCGTGGCGCGACATCAGCTCGTGCATGAACTTGGTGCCGCAACGCCCGGTGCCAACGGCGAAGACGGCTTTTCCATTCAAGAGTTGCATTGGGGTTCCGTTGGCGACGCCTCGATCTGATCGGAGAGGAAGGGCGCTTGGCAATAGAGTACCCCGATGATCGAACCCCTGATCGCCGAACGAGCCGCCTCCCAGGTCACCGTGGTCGTGCGCACGGTAGGCGAGCGCACCGAGACTCTGTGTCTCGAGATCCTCCACTCCCAGCTGCCGCTAGAGAACGTGATCGTCATTCGGCAACGCCCCTTCGCCAGAGCCCATCGAGATTCGGTGGAGGCTGCAATCGAGACCGGCCGGCCGTGGGCCATGGTCACAGACTCCGACAAGCTGGTGCGCCCCGGGGCAGTCCTGGAGATGCTCCGTCGTGCCCAGAAGGCGCCGCCCCAGACTTTCATGGTGCACACCTTGATGGTCGATAAGTTCTTCGGCGGCGAGCGCTACGTCGGGCCGAAGCTCTACCGCACCGAGCTTCTCGACGAGGCGCTCTCTTACGTTCCGGAGTCTGCCAACGTGCACCGACCAGAGACCGAGATGAGCAAGGCGATGAGAAAGAAGGGCTACCCCTGGTATCTCACGCGCTACGTCTCCGGCGTCCACGACTTCGAGCAGGCCTACGGCGACATCCTTCGCAAGGGCTTCACCCATGGCAAGAAGAGTGCCCGCTGGGCACCCACCCTCGAGCCCTACTGGCAACGCGCCGCGCGGTTCGATCCCGACTTCGCCGTTCTTCTGGAGGGAATCGCTCTGGCTGCCGACGACAGCCGCGAGCTTCAGCTGGACATCGAAGAGACCGCCGCCGAACGCCACGAGGTGTTCGAACGACTGCACCTCGAAGAGAAGCCACCCTTGACACCCGGCGACGGGGCGCTGCAGCTGGTTGAGAAACTGCTCGCTGAGCACGAGCCACCGCCCGAGTACCTGCCGGTCAAACGCGATCTCGACGCCTCGACCGTACAGGCCGCTTCGAATGTCATCGTCGAACACTGAAGCTCTGCGTCACCCATGAGCGCTGGCGACTACTTCATCGACGTAGCGGGCTACCAGTGCAACCCGGAGACCAGCTTCGACTCAAGCGAGAGCCGTGAGTATTGGACCGACGAGCGCATCGCGCAGTCACTCGAGTTCCAATACGACGTCTACGCTCTCGCCGCCCAGCTAGCAGCCGAGACCTCGGCAAGTCGTGTGCTCGATCTCGGCTGCGGAGCACCCGGCAAGCTGGGCCTCTTCTTCTCGCCCAACAGTCCCGAGGAGATCGCGCTGGTGGACCAACCGAACACCCGCGAACTAGCTGCGAGGATCCTGCCCGATGCGAGATTCATCGATGCCGACCTGAACCAAGAAGTCCCAGCGATCGACGGCCAGCGCTTCGATCTGGTGATCTGTGCGGACGTCATCGAGCACCTGGGACGACCCGACGCCCTCCTCGCCTCGGTACGCAACAACCTGGCACCCGACGGCCTGGCCGTCATTTCGACGCCGAATCGAGACGTTCGCCGGGGGCCCGGCAATCTACGACCGAACAACCGTGCCCACGTCCGTGAGTGGAACATGGTGGAGTTCAGGAGGCTGCTCGAAAGCGCCGGCCTCGCCGTCCAGCGCCACGAAGCGACCCCGATCCGCCGCGTCTACGGCTGGCGCGACATCGCCCGTCGTCATCTCGGCCTCTTCAAGCGCCACCCGATGATCTCCGGCGGTCAGGTCGCCGTGTGCGTGCACCAGGCCCGCGGCTGAGACACAACGGACCGCTTGCGCCGCAAATGTGATGACTAGTGATCCCCGTGGTAAACGACCCACCGGCATCCCGACGCCATCACTCTGTACACACCCTACCTTTCGAGGCCCGCCTGTGGAGGGCGTTAACCACGGGCTGCGGCGCAAGGGAAAAGCCCGTTCGGGTCTGCTCTGCCTTCCCGGCGGCTCAGGCGGCCCAATCCCGATCGAAAAAAGTCGTTCCATCGAAGGCACGATCCGCGGCGCGCGACCGATCACCGCAGTCCACGATCACGACTGCAGGGCGAGCGCCTTCGAAGACGGCACACACGACGGACCGCTTGCGCCGCAAATGTGATGACTAGTGATCCCCGTGGTAAACGACCCACCGGCATCGCGACGCCATCACTCTGTACACACCCTACCTTTCGAGGCCCGCCTGTGGAGGGCGTTAACCACGGGCTGCGGCGCAAGGGAAAAGCCCGTTCGGGTCTGCTCTGCCTTCCCGGCGGCTCAGGCGGCCCAATCCCGATCGAAAAAAGTCGTTCCATCGAAGGCACGATCCGCGGCGCGCGACCGATCACCGCAGTCCACGATCACGACTGCAGGGCGAGCGCCTTCGACAACGGACCGCTTGCGCCGCAAATGTGATGACTAGGGATCCCCGTGGTAAACGACCCACCGGCATCGCGACGCCATCACTCTGCACACACAACGGACACACCGCAAATGTGATGACTAGGGATCCCCGTGGTAAACGACCCACCGGCATCGCGACGCCATCACTCTGTACACACCCTACCTTTCGAGGCCCGCCTGTGGAGGGCGTTAACCACGGGCTGCGGCGCAAGGGAAAAGCCCGTTCGGGTCTGCTCTGCCTTCCCGGCGGCTCAGGCGGCCCAATCCCGATCGAAAAAAGTCGTTCCATCGAAGGCACGATCCGCGGCGCGCGACCGATCACCGCAGTCCACGATCACGACTGCAGGGCGAGCGCCTTCGAAGACGGCACACACAACGGACCGCTTGCGCCGCAAATGTGATGACTAGGGATCCCCGTGGTAAACGACCCACCGGCATCCCGACGCCATCACTCTGTACACACCCTACCTTTCGAGGCCCGCCTGTGGAGGGCGTTCACCACGGGCTGCGGCGCAAGGGAAAAGCCCGTTCGGGTCTGCTCTGCCTTCCCGGCGGCTCAGGCGGCGCAATCCCGATCGAAAAAAGTCGTTCCATCGAAGGCACGATCCGCGGCGCGCGACCGATCACCGCAGTCCACGATCACGACTGCAGGGCGAGCGCCTTCGAAGACGGCACACACGACGGACCGCTTGCGCCGCAAGTGTGATGACTAGTGATCCCCGTGGTAAACGACCCACCGGCATCGCGACGCCATCACTCTGTACACACCCTACCTTTCGAGGCCCGCCTGTGGAGGGCGTTAACCACGGGCTGCGGCGCAAGGGAAAAGCCCGTTCGGGTCTGCTCTGCCTTCCCGGCGGCTCAGGCGGCGCAATCCCGATCGAAAAAAGTCGTTCCATCGAAGGCACGATCCGCGGCGCGCGACCGATCACCGCAGTCCACGATCACGACTGCAGGGCGAGCGCCTTCGAAGACGGCACACACAACGGACCGCTTGCGCCGCAAGTGTGATGACTAGTGATCCCCGTGGTAAACGACCCACCGGCATCGCGACGCCATCACTCTGTACACACCCTACCTTTCGAGGCCCGCCCGTGGAGGGCGTTAACCACGGGGATCACTAGTTCGTGATGTCGGAGGTCACGCTGCCACCGCGCGCCTTCATGTACACCTCGTACCACTTCTTCTGGGCATCGCTGCCGGCGTAGTCCTTGAGCGCCTGCTCACTGTCGAATTCCATGACGAAGGCGGCGTCTTTGGTCTGCGACTTGATGCTGCGCAGCCACACTCGCGAAATGCCGTCGTACGACTCGGCCATGGTCTCAACGCCCTTGAGGGCGGCGGCGATGTCAGCCTCTGAAGCGTCAGGCGCCCAGTCGACAGTCACCACGTGGATGACGGAGGACGGCTTCTCGACACCTTCTCCACCAACGACGACACCGGCAGCGAAAATGGCGAGGGTTGCGATGCAAACGAAAACGGTCTTGGCGAGTTTCGACTGAACCATGATTCAGGTCTCCTTGTCTCAGGGGGATCTCGTATGAAGAATGGGTACTGCCCGGAACCAGAACCGGCTCCGGATTCGGCAGAGGGAGGAGCTTGGATTCTAGCTGCCCTGGAACGCTCCTGCTCGGCACCGCTCTGAAGCGCTCGGCGACCGCGACCGGGCGCGTCTCAAGCCGGTGCCCAGGCCGATCCGCCGTCGATCTTGAGAACCGCACCGGTGGTGTAGCTCGAGGCGTCACTCGCCAGGTAGAGCGCCGCACCCACCACTTCGTGTGGCAGCCCTCCGCGCTGTAGCGGAATCGACTGCCTGGCGTTTTCCTCGAAGGCTTCCAGGTCCCAGGCCTTGCTGATGTCGGTCAGGAACGGGCCCGGCATGATGCAGTTCGAGCGCACTTTCGGGCCGAATGCGTGCGCCAGCGCCACTGTCAGGGTGTTGAGGCCCGACTTCGCCATCGCATACGGCACTTCGTTGGCACTGGGTTTGACAGCCGCAATGCTCGAGACATTGATGATCGAACCGCCCGTTCCTTCTGCCATGCGCGTCGCGATGAGCGACGAGAGCCGGAAAGGCCCGCGCAGGTTCACCGCCATCACCTTGTCGTAGAGCTGCTCGCTGACCTGATCGAGCGCTTCGTAAAGCGGCGACATGCCGGCGTTGTTGACCAGGATGTCGACTTTGCCGAAACGTTCGTAGGCAACGTCGACCAAGCGGTCACAGTCCTGCCAGCTGCCAACGTGGCAGGCCGCACCAATGCACTCACTTCCCGAAAGCTCGGCGATTTCAGCTGCCGCCTTTTCGCAAGCCTCGAGCTTGCGGCTCGCCACGACAACCTGGGCACCCGAGAGGGCGAAGGCGCGAGACATCTCGAAACCCAGACCACGACTGCCACCGGTTACGACGGCGACCTTCCCCGTCAGGTCGAAGTTCATACCGGGTAGTTGGCTACCTCCCTCGTTCTCGGCCACCGCAACTCTCCTCACATCTCGCTAACGTTTCTCTACTATGCCTCAATGGTGGGGTCGGCGAAGACGGGGTCGGCCTGGGCCATGGCGCGCGTCGCTGCCGGGTTGGCGGCGAGGCCGTCAAAGCGCTCGTGCGGCCGGCTCTGGCGATAGCTCTGCACGATCGGTGCGAGTTGCTCCGGGGTCGAACCGTGCAGGATCACCCCGTCGACACCGAGATCGAACTGCGCGCTGATCTTCTCGACGCACTCTTCTTTGCTGCCGTTGGCAGCCGGCGCCAGCCACGCTTCGGGAATCAGGGTGCTGATGTGCTCGAGCTGCTGGGTCGTCGCGCGAGCATCGATGGCACCCGAGAACCCGGCCACCATCTCGTCGGCGCGGAAGCGTTCTAGAACGCCGACATCCCAACCGTTCGTGCGTACCAACAGGTCTCCATAGGCCTGCAGGTAGGTCGCCATGCGCCCGACGGTCTTCTTGAGTCGCAGGGGTTCGGGCAGGTGATCGCCGACTGTTGCGAAACACGACCACACCCGCACATCGTCGGGATCACGACCCGCCTCCTCAGCGGCCCGCTTCACCGCGAGCACCGCACGCCGGGTGGTCTCATCGGTGAAAAAGGTGTGCAGGACGACCGCGTCAAAGACGCGACCGCCGAGGGCCAGCGAATTGGGGCCGAAGGCGGTGAAGGTCATGGGAATGTGTTCGTCGTACTCGACCCCGAGGCTCAAGTACGGGTACGCCCCGGCCGGACCATGGTGCGCCAGGACCGGTTCGCCACGCCACAGCCGGCGCATGATGCCGACGAAGTCTTCGATCTGCGCCGTGGTGATGCGCGATAGCCCGAAGGCGTCGAAGAGCTGCGGGATCCCACGCCCCAAGCCAAGCGAGAACCGGCCACCCGTCAAGGTATGCATGGTCATGGCGTAGGCCGCGGTCACCATCGGGTGGCGCGTATTGTGATTGGTCGCGGCCGTCGCGACGCCGAGAGTTTCGGAAACTGCGCCCACCGCTCCCGACACGGTGGCCGCTTCCTTGTGATTGAAACGTTCCGAGATGAAGACCGAACCCAGCCCGAGGTGTTCGGCTCGCTTGATCTCTGCGATCAGCTCACGGGGGCTCTCGGGGTGTCCCGCAAGTGTGTAAAAGGCAAGTTCATTGAGCTGGCGCTGCGCCAAAAGATCCTCCAAACGAGAGTTTCGGCGGTGCCCACGACAGGATACAGCCCTCTGGAGCGAGCGCAAGTCGTCGTGGCTCGCGGCGGAACAATGAGTCTCAGCGCGGCAGCACGATCGGGAATCGGCGCTCGAAGTCCACTAGCACCGACCGGAGAGCCGCCAGCACGACCTGGTCGCCCTCGAGGAGGACCCGTCCGTCGACTGCCAGCTCGGCCGGATCGGCGAGGCCGAGCATCAGCCGCTTGAAGTCGAGCTCGCTGGCCCTGATCGCCAGGCCAGGAGCATCGCTCACCCGGCCGATCCAGGCATGCAGGACGGAGTTCTCGAGCACCATCGAAACGTCGCGCTCGGGCTCTGTGAGATGGACGTTGATCACCAGGTGAAGCCCTTCGGCAGCCGGACCATCGACGCGCACCGCCAGCGCCTGGAAGAGGTGTTCGAGGGGCATGCCGCGCGCCATGCCTTCACTCGCTCGGTAGCTCGAGCCGCGGGGCGTTCCCTCACGGAGCTCCTTGGCTCCCGAAAGGTAGATGTTGCGCCACGGGCCGGACTCGGCCTGGTAGCCGAGCTGTTCGAGTGCGTCGGCACATAGCGCACGGGCCCTCTGGTGATGCGGCTCGCTCATCACCACGTGGTTGAGCACCTCCGCGACCCAACGGTAGTCGCCCGCGTCGAACGAAGCCTGGGCCTTGGCCACCACCTCATCGGCCCCGCCCATGAACTCGACGTAGCGGGCACCCGCCTCCGAGGGCTCGAGCGGTGCGAGGTTGGCCGGATTGCCATCGAAGAAGCCGAGGTACTTGACGTACACCGCCCGCGTGTTGTGATGCACGGTGCCGTAGTAGTCGCGGTTGTAGAACTCACGCCTAAGACTGTCGGGAAGACGCACCCGCTCCGCAACCTCGTCAATGGTGTAACCCTGGTTGGCGAGTCGCAGGGTCTGGTCGTGGATGTACTTATAGAGGTCGCGCTGCTTCCGCATGTAGCCGAGCGCTTCGGAGCGGCCCCAGGTCGGCCAGTGGTGGCAACCAAACTGCACCTCGAGCCGGTCGCCAAAGCGATCGATTGCCTCGTCGATCTGCTGTGCCCAGGCCAGGGCGTCGCGCACCTGAGCGCCGCGCGGCGTGTAGACGTTGTGCAGGTGGTGTGACGTGATCTCCGCCATGCAGAGTGCCGCGAACTGCGGTAGCAGAAAGACCATCTCGACCGGCGCCTCGGTACCGGGCGTCATCATGAACTCGAACTCGACGCCGTCGAGAGTGCGGGTCTCGCCAGTCTCGCCGATGAAGTCCGTCGGCACGGCGAAACCGGTCGTGCCCATGGCCAGGGCGGCACCCAAACCGTTGCCCACGAACCCCTCAGGCGACGGCTCGAGAAGGTTGCCGAACATGTAGGTCGCACGGCGGCCCATGACGTTGCCGGCCAGGACGTTCTCATGCAGCGCCTCCTCGACGTAACCCTCGGGGGCCAGCACGGCGACCTTGCCAGTCGCTATGTCGCCAGGCGACACCACTCCGTAGACTCCACCGAAGTGGTCGGCGTGGCTATGGGTGTGAACGACCGCCTTGACTTCGCGATGACCGAGGTGCTGGTTGGCGAGTTCGAGAGCCGCGCGGGAAGTCTCCGCACAGGTCAACGGGTCGATCAGCACCCACCCCGTGTCGCCGCGAATCAAGGTCATGTTGGCGAGGTCGTAGGACCGCACCTGGTAGATGCCATCGACCACCTCGAACAGACCGTGATGGAGAGCGTTGAGCTGCGCCTGGCGCCAGAGGCTCGGATTGACCGTCTCGGTCGCCTCGCCCTCGAGGAAGGCGAGCTCTGTCAAGTCGAAGACCGGCTTCTTGTCCCTCTCCCGCACGATCCTGACCGGGTCCATGCTGGCCAGAAACCCGCGTGCCGCGTTCTCGAAACTCGTGCGGTCAGAAAAGTCGAGATCGCCTGTGTTGTCGGCAATCGCCTGCCGTGTTGCCGCAGTAGCAGGCTTGGCGCCCGAAAGCTCTGGCACCAACCCGCCGGGGCGGTTGTTTGTGTCCGTCACTCCTTAGCTCCTTCGTGCGATGTTGGAAGCCAGTACATCACGCACCCGCACCGCTTTCAGCGGCCCATGCGACGCCACCTGGAACAGGACAGCCGGAGGCCACCGGAACGCTACAGAACCAGCCCTGCTAAGTGTTTGCGATGGTGCTGCGCGTCACCGAACTGAAACTGCGACCACATGGCCCGACGCAAGAAGAGCTGCGCATCGCATGCGTAGGTGAAACCAAAGCCACCGTGAAACTGAATCGCACGGTCACCGGCAAAAACGAACGAATCGCTGGCTTCGGCCTTGGCCATACGCAAGGCGACCTCGGCGCGACTGGTTCCGAAGACGGTTGCCGCATGGTAGAGATGCGAGCGCGCCCGCTCGAGGCCAGTGAGGATGTCGACGGTCGGGTGCTTGAGCGCCTGGTAGCCGCCGATCAAACGCCCGAACTGCTGGCGTGACTTGAGGTACTCGAGCACCACGTCGAGGACGCCGGCGATCCCACCGCAGGCTTCGGCAGAGTAAAGGAGAAGCGCCGCGTCCCGAGCCGCCAGAAGCGCTCTCTCTGCCTCCTCGCCGACTACGAGGCGCCCTCTCGGAATCTCGAGACCGTCGAGATCCAGGCGGTAACAACAGCGGGTCTCGTCGATCACCGTTTCTCGCTGGCGACGGCTCTCACCGAGATCGGCCTTGGTAAAGAGAGCCAGTGCCGGCTCGCCCTCCGCCAGAACACTCGCTACCACATAGTCAGCCACCGCAAGGTCCTGCACCAGACAGCGCGTACCGGCCAGCTCGACGGCGTCTCCTGAAACGGTCGCCTCCGCACCTTCCGGAGCAAGCAGGTTCCAGTCGCCGCCTGGGCCTACGAACGCAACGGTTGCCGTGGCACCGCCCGCGATCTGGGCCAACCAACCTGCCGGCTCGTCGCTCGCCTCTACTTCCAGGAGAGCCTGGGCCGCGATCTGGGTAGGGACGAAGGGAGAGGCCAGAAGAGCGCGCCCCATGCGTTCCACGATCGGCACCAGATCCGAAAGGCTGAAGCCATCGCCGCCGTAGTCTTCAGGAATCGCCAGGCCGCACCAGCCAGCATCTCGCATGTCCTGCCAGACCGCGAGGTCGTAGCCCGGCTCCGCCGCGAGATGCTCGCGCACGTTCTCGATTGGCCACTTGTCCTTCATGAAGCGGGCGGCGATATCGAGCAGCATGCTCTGTTCGTCGCTCCATGCGATCGCGGAAGACTCCTGACTCATGCCTCAGATCCTTCCGATTCTCATGACTTCGGCAGGCCGAGCACACGCTCGCCGACGATGTTGGCCTGCACCTGACTGGTGCCACCACCGATGGTGGCCGAGAAGGCATTGAAGTAGGAACGCGGCCAACGACCGTGGTCGATCGCCCAGGGGTCACCGACCCAGCGGACGCCATTGGCACCCTGGAGCGAAACCGCGAACTGAAAAAGCCGGCGACGGTGTTCGGTGGTGCGCAGCTTGCGCGACATCGCGATCGAGTGGGGCCGCTCGGCAATCAACCCCGGGTGTTGCTCGCGCGCTCCACAGAGACGGTCGCCCCGCGCCTCGATGAGAAACCGCACGAGCTGATCGCGCACCAAGGGGTCTTCGATCGCTGGCCGACCGTCACGCTCTACCCGGCGCGCGAGCTCGACGACGTCCTCGACACCGATGTAGACCGAGCTCAAGCCACCGGCCTGCCCGCCACTTACGCCGCGCTCGAAGGTGAGCGTCGTCATCGCGATCTGCCACCCCTGGCCTTCTTCGCCCATCAAGCAGTCAGCCGGAATGCGCGCATTGTCGAAGAAGGTCTGCACGAAACCATACTCGCCGGTGAGCTTCCTGATCGGCTCGGTCGACACGCCGTCGGCGGTCATCGGAGCCAGGAAGTACGACAAGCCAGCGTAGCGATTGGGCGCATGAGGGTTGGTGCGTGCGAGAAGGATCATGTACTTGGCATAAGACCCGAGACTCGTCCAGATCTTGCTGCCATTGATCACGTACTCATCGCCGTCACGCTCGGCGCGCGTTTGCACGCTCCCTAAGTCGGAGCCATGGTCGGGCTCTGAGAACCCCTGGCACCAGATGTCCTCAGCCGAGAGGATGCCGGGGATGTAGCGCTTCTTTTCTTCTTCGGTCCCGATATGCAGGATGAGCGGCCCGGCCCAGTTGAGACCAATCGTGTTGGGCACGAAGGGCGCGCCCCGACGGGCCATCTCAGCGTCGACGATGTCCTGGTAGACCTGCGGCTTCCCGCCACCACCGTACTCCGCCGGCCAGGCCATTCCGAGGTAGCCGGCTTCGTAGAGCTGCCGCTGCCAGTCGCGCAGGTACTCGAACTGCTGGTCGGTACCAACCTCCATGAAGGTCTCGGGAAGGAGAAAGTCGGGCTCGGGTGGCTGGTTGGCCTCGAGCCAGGCAACGACCTCGGTGCGGAAGTCTTCGAGGGCCCCGCGGTTTGGTTCACTCATGGCGCGATCGTCCCATGCAGCTCGCGCCGCCGCAAGCGGCCCTCAGTCCCAGCCGTAGACCAGCCGAATCCGCCTGGGCAACTCCGCAAAGACGATTGGGTTGGCGTCGTCGCTGTTGGCCATGATGATGTAGCCGTTGCCCCCTTCGAGATGGCCGTCGAAGTTCGCTCGGAAACCCCAGTTGCCGCCGGTATGGCCGAAGAAACGCGGCGCTTCGCCGGCTCTAGCGGGACGATGGGCCGTTTCTGACCCTACGGTGAAACCAAGCGCGTAGTGGCCGAGCCCACCCGGGGTCACCATCTTCCTGGCCATCTCCTGGCTGAGAACCTTGTTCGAGCGACCCTCGAGGGACAGCTGGACCTCGATCATGAACTTCGCCAGGTCGGTTGGCGTCGTCCATAGACCCGCCGCATAGAGCTCGGGATAGACATGCCACTTCGCCGACCGGCCGATGAAGGTGTCCTGGCGGACTTCCCAACCGGAAGCCCCGGCGGCATTGCTGGCCAGCTCTTCGGGCAGCGGTTGGCAAAAGCAACTGTTCGCCATCGCGAGTGGATCGAGCACCGTCTCTTGCAGAATCTCGGCGAAGGACTGATCGAGCACATCAGAAAGCGCTAGCTGCATGATGGTCGAACCTCCGCCGGAGTACTCGTACTTGCTGTTGGGCTCCCAGTCGACGATCACGGGCGGGGTGTTGGCGGGGGTCTTGCCCAGCGCATCGCCATAGCCGAGGACCTGGGGAACCGTCGGAAGCGGCTCCGTTGGCAGGTATCCGGGGAATCCGCCGACCGTGGTGCCTGCTGTCATGCTCATCAGGAGACGCGGCGTGACGGTGGCATCCGCCAGGTATTCCTGCGACTGGATCAGCTTCCACGACTCGAGCAGCGAGTTGATGTCGTCATCGAGCGCGAAGCGCTTGTCCTGTACAGCTCGAAGCACCGCCATCGCCGACACCGGCTTGCTGATCGACGCTGCCTGAAACAGGGTCTCGACATCCGCTGCCACCTCGGCATCGACGTCCGCATGGCCGTAGGCCCTGGCCCAGAGCAGCTTGTAGTCCGCAACGACCGCAACACTGACGGCGGGCGTTGTGTGCTTCTCCATCAACTCGAGGAGAGTGAGCCCGGCGTCGCCGTCTGAAGCCGGGTCCCGTGGCTCTTCGATGCGCTGGATCGAACTGGCGTTTTGTTCGAGACCTGTGCCCACGCCGGGCGCTTGCGCGAACGCCAAGCGCGGGCCGCACCAAGGAGCGAGGAAGTAGGCAACCACCAACAGCCAGGCAAACGCTTCAAATCGTCGACTGAACATCGTCATCTCCTCCTCGAGCCAGAAAGGGCGCCGTCACCGCTGGCCTCCCTCCCCTCTCCTCGTCGAGCAATTGTCCCACGCCACTCCTTAGGCCTTTGGCGCCCGTGCCAGCGGCAGCTGGTGAGCTGTTTCGATCCCTTTTTGGTACCGGCCGTCGAATGGGCGTATCCCTATTCGTCTCCTGAACGTGACACCCAGGAACAAACCCACGCAAGGAGTTCCCATGAACCTTTCACGTTTCGCGAGGCTTTTACTCGTCGTTCTCTCGTCGACTCTCAATCTCGGCGCCACCGGTGCCGACCAGCCTGACGGTTCGTTCGCTCTCGAACTCGCACCAGGCGAGGAAGAACGCCTGGCGCGTACTGCTCTGCCCGAACACCTCCAGGCAAACGCCAGCGTCTGGATCCTCGGTGCGAAGGGCTATGAGCTCGCCAGCCTCGGAACCAACGGCTTCAACTGCCTGGTGAGCCGCGACGGTGCCGCAGTGCTGGCTCCCCTTTGCTACGACCAGGTGGGGAGTAAGACCCTCCTTCAGGCTGATCTCAAACGAGCCGCCGCCGTGATGTCTGGCAAGACCCTCGAGGAAGCCAAGAAGCTGGTCGACGCTGCCTACGAGAGCGGCGAACTGACGGCTCCTGCCGAGCCGGGCCTTGCCTACATGCTGTCGGAGGAGTTCTTCGACCATTCCGATCGCGAGCCCAGGCAGGTCTACCCACCACATGTGATGTTCTACGCCCCGTACAAGACTCCAGAAGACTTCGGCTTCTCTCCAGACTCACGCGGAAGCACGACCCAGCCCTGGATCTTGAACGGCGGTACACCAAAGGCCTACGTGATCGTCGTCCCGCAGTAGGTAGCCCGCGTTCTCGATTCCACTGTCGGTTTCCACTACAGTAGAGCCGTGCACTTCGGCGACGAGTTGATTCAACGCACCCGCGCGCTCGGTCACCCCCTTTGCGTCGGTATCGACCCGCACATCGACCGCATCCCGGCGCTCTTCGGCCGCGTCGACGGCGTCCGCTCCGCCAACGAAAACGAACGCGACCAGGCAGCTGCCACCGTCGAGAGCTTCTGCATGGCAATCCTCGAGCGAGTGGTCGGTCGCGTCGCCGCAATCAAGCCGCAGATCGCCTTCTTCGAGCAGTTCGGCTGGCGCGGGCTGCGAGTGCTCGAAACGGTGGTTCAGGCCGCCCACCTGGCCGACGTCCTGGTCATCCTCGACGCCAAACGCTCCGATATCGGCTCGACGGCGCGCGGCTACGCCGCCGCCTACCTCCAACCAGGGGCACCTCTCGAAGTCGACGCCATGACCCTCAACCCTTATCTCGGCATCGACACCATCGAGCCCTACCTCAGAGACGCTGAGCGCGGGGTCTTCGTCCTCGTCAAGACCAGCAACCCGGGCTCGGCAGATTTTCAGGACCTCGATGTCAACGGCGAGCCGCTCTTTACCCAGGTCGCTAACGCTCTCTCGCCCGTCGCGGAACGCTTCGTCGGTGAGACCGGTTGGTCATCGATCGGCGTCGTCGTCGGTGCAACCTGGGCAGGGCCACATCAGGCGGTGCGCGAGCGACTCCCCAACAGCCCTTTTCTCGTTCCGGGCTACGGTGCCCAGGGAGGTACCGCAGCCGACGCGCTGGGCGGCTTCACCCCCGGCCCCCAGGGTCTCGAGGGCGGCGTCGTCAGCTCCTCGCGCGGGGTCCTTTTCCCCGAGCAGGCAGACGCGGCTAGCGATGTGGCAGGCTGGGAGAGCGCCATCGACCGCGCCATCGACAGTGCGATCGCTGAAATGACGGCTGCAGTCGGCAACTGACCGGTCGACCAACAGCCAGCGACGCCTCTCGGCCCGTTTCGGTAGGCTGAAGCGTCCGTCACTCACAGACAAATCGGCGTCTTTCGCCGCGGCACCCGATCCGCTCGGCGCACCGGGCACGTAACACTGCCTTTAGAGACACTGCCGGTAGATGCCAAACAACCCTCACGATTCCCAAGCCCCTGGCCGACATACGGAGCAGCGGGCACGGAGGAGCACCATGACTACGAAACGAATTCTGTTTATCGCTCTCTTGGCTTTCGGCCTCGCAATATCGACCGTTGCGATGGTCGGCGCCCAGGACAAGCCTGCCAGCCCGCCCGGATCCACCGCCACCCAGATCGGTGATGGATGGATCGAAGTCGAGTACAGCCGCCCGATCCTGCGCGGCCGAACCGACATCTTCGGCAGCGGCGACGAGTACGGCAAGAAACTCAACGCGGGCGCACCCGTGTGGCGTGCTGGCGCCAACGCCACCACCCGCATCAAGACCGAGCACGACCTCGAGATCAACGGTGTCAAGGTCCCAGCCGGTGAGTACAGTTTCTTCATCGAGCTCGGGGCCGAGGGCTGGAACGCCATCCTCTCGACGCAGGAGTTCATGAAAACACCCGATCGCGCCAAGATCGCCGAAGGAGTTCTCTGGGGTTCCTACGGCTACGACGCCTCGAAGAATGTCGTCACTGCGCCAATGACCGTTCAAACCGGTGAGCAGTCGATCGACCAGCTGACCTACGTCTTCATTGACGTCTCCGAAGAGGGCGGGGCTCTCGCCGTCGCCTGGCATGACCAGGTCGGGGTTCTGCCGTTCACGATCGCCAAGTAGCTCCAGCACCCGGCGGCCGTGGTCGCCGTGGATCTCCCGAGACCCGTCCAGCCACCCGGCCAGGCGGGTCTTCTTGTTTCTACGCCCTTCGTTCTCCGGGTTGGCCGTCGTGAGATGCTTTCGACCCCGCCCCACCGACCGAGCGAGAAGGAGTCGTACGATGGCCAACGACGAGGCAACCCTCTACGAAGTGAGAGACGGTGCCGCCTGGATCACCCTCAACCGTCCAGAGGTACGCAACGCAATCTCGGCGCAGTTGGTGGCTGAGCTCGATCATCATCTCGAGCAGGCCTTCGCCGATGACCAGGTGCGCACGGTCGTGCTCACCGGGGCAGGCAAGGGCTTTTGTGCGGGCGCCGATCTCAAGAACCCGCCCGGCCGGGCAACCGCCGACGGTCGCGTGGTTCCCTACCCTGACCTCTTGATGCGCATGTGGAACGGGCCGAAGCCGGTGATCGGAATGATCAACGGCGCCGCCTATGCGGGTGGCCTCGGCATGGTGGCGGCATGCGACATCGTGGTCACTGACGAGGACGCCGGCTTTGCCTTCAGCGAAGTGAAGATCGGCGTTATCCCGGCCATCATCGCGGTGGTCTGCCTGCGCAAACTCGGCGAGCATCACGGCATGAAGCTCTTTCTCACCGGTGAACGCTTCACTGGCAAACAAGCCGTCACGTTCGGCCTGGCCCATCGTGCGGTTCCCGCCGATCAGCTCGAGGCGGCGGTGCAGGAGGAGATCGACCTCATCCGCCTGGCGGGGCCCAATGCAGTTGCGGAAGCGAAGAAGCTGGTGCGCCAGGTGCCGCACGTTTCGATGGCCGAAGGCTTCGAGCTCACCCAGAAGTGGAGCCGCGACATGTTCCAGACCGAGGAAGCAGCCGAAGGCATGGCGGCGTTTCGCGAGAAGCGCCCGCCGGCCTGGGTCAGTGAGAGCGAGTAGGCAACGACGAAGTCGAGTTCAGCGCTGCGATGTCGAGAGGGTAGGCTGACCCGCCACCTGAACCCGAGAAAGATACCGAGCCGGAGAACCAGATGAAGACCTCCCACGACAGCCGAATCCTCTGCGTTCTCTTGATCGCACTGACGATATGCCTGCCTCACTCCGCCGCAACCGCTCAGAACGGCGAGCCGACCTTGAGCGACACCGAGCGCTCCGATCTGCTCTCGCTGATGCACGAGTCGGAGTCGCTCTACCTCGGGCTCCTGGCCAGCGCCACCGACGAGCAGTGGTCATGGAAGCCAGCGCCAGACCGGTGGTCGGTCGGAGAGTGCGCCGAACACATCATGCGCTCGAACCAGGCGCTCCTCGAGGCAGCCAAGGCGGCGCTTGCCAGCGACCCAAACCCGGAGTGGGCCGAGCAAACCAAAGGCAAGGCTGATCTGTTGCTGCAGGTCATGCCCAACCGCAACCCGGGCGGTCAGGGTGGAGCCACCGCACCGCAGGAGATCCGCCCTACCGGCGAACTAAGTCGCGGCGAGATCGTCGAACAGTTTCGCGCCCTCTATGTCGAACTGAGCCACCTGATCGAAACCACCAGAGACCCGCTCAAGGAGCACACTTCTGAACACCCCTTTCCGATCTTCGGCACCCTGAGCGCCTACGACTGGATCCTCTATGTTCCGCTCCACACCGTGCGGCACAGCCGTCAGATGGTCGAAGTGATGGAGACCGAGGGCTATCCCTCGGGCGAAAGCTAAGGCGACACTGGCGATTAGTCGAGCGAGGGTTGGCCCCAAGCCCTTTCACGACTCTATGCGACGAGGCTCGCGACTCACTCCACAACCAGCTCCCCGGAGACTCCCAATGAACAGAGGCCACGCCAAGCATCTCGTCCTCTCAACCATCGCGCTCGCCCTGTTCGTCGTGGGCAGCCCTTCCCTGGCGGCGTCGCCGGCTGAAGACTCGCCGGCTGGAAAGAACAGCAACACCGCGGTCTTCGAACCCGCCGACGTCTTCCAGCTCGAGTTCGCCGCCGACCCGCAGATCTCGCCCGACGGGAAAACGATCGTCTACGCCCGACGAGGCTTCGACATCCAGAAGGACAGGACGCTCTCGGAGCTGTGGACCATCAGCACCGAGAAGGACAGCAACGAGCGCTTCGATCATCGGCCATTGGGGGCTGTTGGCACGAGCCACGCGTCGCCGCGCTGGTCGGCTGACGGTCGTGAACTGGTCTACCTGGCGCGCGACGAAGGGACCGGCGGCACGCAGATTCACCGCATGTGGCTCGATACCGGGCAGAGCGCCGTGCTCACGCGTCTCGAGCACTCGCCAAGCGCACCGTCATGGTCACCCGACGGCCAGTGGATCGCCTTCACCAGTTTTGTCCCCGCTAGAGAGGCTTCGCCGCCGAGCATGCCGAAGCCACCCAAGGGTGCCGAATGGGCACCGGCGCCGAAGTACATCGACAGTTTGATCTACCGGCGTGACGGCGGCGGCTTTACCGAGCCCGGTCACCAACACGTTTTCGTCGTCCCGAAGAGCGGTGGCACTCCACGTCAAGTCACTTCTGGTGACTTCAACCACGGCTCGGTCTCATGGACACCCGACGGCCGCCAGCTCTTGCTTTCGGCCAACCGTACAAAAGACTGGGAGTACAACGGCCAGAACAGCGAGGTCCATCTCGTCGACGTCGCCAGCGGTGAGATCACCACGTTGACCGATCGGTTTGGCCCCGACGCCTCGCCGACAATGTCGCCGGACGGGAAGAGAATCGCCTACCTCGGCTACGACGATCGCTACCTCGGCTTCCAGGTCACCGAGCTCTACGTCATGGATCACGACGGTCAGAACAAGCGCCGCGTCGACACCGGCCTCGACCGCAGCGTCGGCGGCCCCGTCTGGGACAAGGATTCGCGCCATCTCTGGGTCCAGTACAGCGACCAGGGAAACGGCAAGATCGCGCGCGTCGATACCAGGACCGGCAAGACCACCCGCATCACTGGCGATCTCGGCGGGCTGTCCCTGGGGCGCCCCTACGGAGGCGGCGCGTTCTCGGTGTCCGCGAACGGTGTGGTCGCCTTTACGCACACGCGGCCCGACCACCCCTCCGACCTGGCCGTGGTGCGCTCGCCCGGTGAGGCGGTGCGCCTGACCCGTCTCAATGACGACCTGTTCGCTCACAAGGAACTCGCCAAGGTCGAAGAGATCTGGTTCGAGTCCAGCCACGATAGCCGTCGCATTCAGGGTTGGATCGCGACCCCGCCAGGGTTCGACCCCGAGAAGAAGTACCCGCTGCTTCTCGAGATCCATGGCGGGCCATTCTCAGACTACGGCGACCGTTTCGCCGCCGAGATTCAGCTCTATGCAGCCGCCGGCTACATCGTGCTCTACACCAACCCGCGCGGCTCGTCGAGCTACGGCGCCGAGTTCGGCAATCTCATCCACCATGCCTACCCCAGCCACGACTACGACGACTTGATGTCCGGCGTCGACGCCGTGATCGCCCAAGGGTCGATCGACGAGGAGCGGCTGTTCGTTACCGGTGGCAGTGGCGGCGGTGTCCTCACGAGTTGGATCGTCGGGCACACCGAGCGCTTCGCCGGTGCCGCGGTGCAGAAGCCGGTGATCAACTGGTACAGCTGGGCGCTCACCGCCGACATTGCAACGACCTACAAGTACTGGTTCCCAGGCGTCCCCTGGGAACACCTCGAGCACTACATGGAGCGCTCACCGATCTCCTACGTCGGCAACGTGACCACCCCGACTCTGGTGATTACCGGTGAAGTCGACTACCGCACGCCGATGTCGGAGAGCGAGCAGTACTACCAGGCGCTCAAGATCCAGAAGGTGCCGTCGGCGCTGGTCCGCATTCCCGAAGCGTCGCACGGCATCGCCGCCCGCCCGAGCCACCTGATCGGCAAGGTGGCTTACATCCTCGACTGGTTCGCGCGGAGCGAACGGTAGACGGAATCAGCCGTAGTCGTTGAAGCGCTGCACCGCCTCGACAATCTCCGAAAGCCAGGACTCCTCGCCGGCGAAAGGGGCGCTCGCGCGCGGCCAATGGACGACCAGGTCGGTGACTCCAACGGACGCGTAGCTCGAGAGGGCGGCGGCGAGGGCGGTCTTTGAAGCCCGGATCCGTTTTGAGTAGAGGCTTTCTAGGTAGATCCCGGTCAGCACCAGCCGGTCGAGAGCACCAGCGTCCCGCTGCTCACTCTCACAGGCTCTCTCGAGCCGAGCGATCTGCTCAGCGATCACCTGGACGCTCTCATCCAGCGGCACCGGTTCCGCAACGGTGCGGTCACCGTTCGACACCCAGGTCGCCGCCTGGCGCGCAGCCAGCCGCAGCCCACGAGGACCGGTGGCGGCGATGGCGAAGGGCAGACGCGGCTTCTGCACACAACCCGGGTGGTTGGGGAATGAAACCGAGCTGTAGTACTCGCCGCGAAAGGTGCTCTCGCCGCTACGCAGCGCGCGATCGAGAACCTCGACGAACTCCTCCAAACGTGAGAAGCGCTCCGCGTTCGACCACCGTGTCTGCCCAAGGATCTCGGCATCCCAGCCGCTCGATCCCGCGCCGACACCGAGCGTCATGCGACCACCCGAAATCTCGTCGAGCGTCATCAGATCGCGCGCGAACGGTACTGGATGGCGAAAGTTCGGCGAGGCCACCAGGGTGCCCAATCGCATCCGTTGGGTAGCGAGCGCCGCCGCAGTCAGGGTCGGGACGGTTCCGTACCAGGGTCCATCCCGGAGGGTTCGCCAGGCCAGATGATCGTAGGTCCAGGCGTGGTCAAAGCCCATCTCCTCCGCACGCACCCACCGGCCGCGGTCTTCTGACCAGCGGCGTTCGGGAAGAATGAGAACTCCGATTCGCATAGCGCATCGATGGTAGCCCTGGAGGGCTGATCGTCGCGGCAGTAGAAGGGACGCTCAAATAGAAGCGAGCTCTGAGCCGGTCTAGCCAGCCTCTTCCTGCACGGTGACGTTGATGACGTGGCAAAGGCCCGGATCGTCGAGCGTCACATGGGCACCGTCGCCAACTTGAAGAGCGAGTTTGTGCGCGCCGGGCTCGAGGGTGAGCTCGATCATGTTCGATCCGTCACCGAAATGGATCCATGGATCGGCGGTGGGGATGACGATGCCGGGCGCGAGGCACTCCGTGTCGACACCGATGTGAAAGTGTCCGGCGCCCTCATGGATCATGCCGTCACCAACGGGTTCGATGACGTAGTCGGAGTGCCCGAACTCGAGCTCGACGATGGGCGGAACGGTGGCACCGTCTTCGAGCCCCACGAACCACACTTTGGGGCCCTCGGGAGAGTTCTGGGCGGCGATCTGGTCGAGGTCTGCGGCTGCCGGCTCGGCAACTCCCTCGCGATCACTGGTGCATCCAACGAGCAGTAGGCCGAGGCCGATGACGGCGACGAGCAAGGCTCGCCTCAAAGGCAACCTGGAGGGCGCCGCGCGCGTGGTTAACGGAGAGTCGATCGACTGTACGTGCATGCTATTCCCACCAAAGAAGTCTGTGCCACTGAAGAGTCCGTGCAACTCGGCCCAGCAAACGGTGCTGTCCCGTGAGTTGACCGGAGTTCGATCGACTAGAGACTAGCGCAACTCGGTGTCCCTGGGCCCTTTAAGGCGCCACCGGCAACCGACTTGACCGATTGGTCAGTACGGTGGGAAGATGGTTCTTCACAGTCAACTCATGACGGAGTACCGAAGTATGAAGTCGTTCCTCGGGTACGCGACGGTTCTCATCACCGTTCTCGCGCTCACGCTCGCCTCAGCACCTGCCCTCGCCCAGTCCGGCGAAGGCTCATCGTTTGAACCCACACGGCTCGCCAATGGCAAGCCGGATCTGAACGGCGTCTGGCAGGTCATGAACACCGCCAACTACAACGTCGAGCGGCACATGGCAAGCCACGCCCTCCAGCTGCGCGAAGGCCCGCATGGGCCGCTCCCGGCAGCCGAAGTCCTGGCGCTCGGCGCCGTGGGCGCCGTACCAGGCGGCATGGGAGTTGTGGTCGGCGGCAAGATCCCGTACAAGCCCGAAGCGCTCGCCAAACGCGATGAGAACCGGGCGAACTACCTGGAGCGCGATCCTGAGGTCAAGTGCTACCTCCCCGGCGTGCCCCGCGCGACCTACATGCCGTACCCGTTCCAGATCGTCCAGAACGAGCACTCGATGCTGATCGCCTACGAGTACGCCGGTGCGGTGCGTGAGATCTACATGGACGACCCGGGCCCCGCCCCCGTCGACTCCTGGATGGGCTGGTCGCACGGCACCTGGGACGGCGACACCCTGGTGGTCCAGGTCACCGGCCTGCGCGAAGACACCTGGTTCGACCGCGCCGGTAACCATCACGGCCCGATGATGAAGGTCACCGAGCGCTACACGATGATCTCGCCGTACCACATGGAGTACGAGGCGACCATTGAGGACCCGGACACGTTTACCGAGCCCTGGACCATGAAGATGCCTCTCTATCGCCGCATGGAAGAGACCGCACAGCTCATGGACTTCCGTTGCGTCGAGTTCGTCGAAGAGCTGCTCTACGGCGAATGGCGCAAGAACCCACTACCGCGCTTCAAGTAGGCCGAGCCGCTCGGCGGAAAAGGAGCCGGCGGCAGCCACCTCCTTTGGGTGTCAGCCGCAACCCGAACGCTAGAATCGCAAGCCCTGACAGGAAAAAGAGGGAATACAGCGCCGGCAGGCAGCCTTACTCTCTTGCCAACCACCGACAGATCCTTGGATCCTGACCACCGAAACATCTCCGAGATCACCTTCAGATCGTAAGACCCATCACTCCCGCCAGTTCAGTTGACAGGAGACGAAAGGACACACACCATGAACAAGAGAGTTCTCATCATCCTCGCCGTCATCGGCGTCCTCGCGGCCGTTTCCGTGCCGGTCGTCGCGCACCACGCCTTTGGTGCCGAGTTCGACCCCAACCGCCCACTCATTCTCAAGGGCCCGGTGACCAAGGTCGAGTGGGTCAACCCTCACGCCTGGATCCACCTCGAAGTGACCAAGGACGACGGCACCAAGGAAGCCTGGATGGTCGAAGGCGGCACGCCGAACACCCTCCTGCGTCGCGGCCTGACCCGCGACTCCCTAAAGCCCGGCACCTTCATCGTGGTCGACGGCTACCAGGCCAAGGATCGCTCCAACCGCGCCAACGGCCGTGACGTCACCTTCGAAGACGGCACCAAGCTCTTCATGGGCTCCTCCGGCACCGGCGCCCCGAAGGACGGCCGCGATCCCACCGAGCGCAAGCGCAACAGCGGTCGCCGCTAGCACTTGAGTTCGGGAAAACCGCTCCGGCGGAATGACTGAAAAGGGTGGCCCGAGGGCCACCCCTTTTTGTGCCTGGGCTTTCCCCTGAGAGCTGCTGGTTCGTTCCCTCGCGTTCCCGGTGAGCTCGCTCAATCGGTCGTCGCATGGCCAAGGAGCAACGCCGCGAAACCAGGCAGGAAGGCAAACGCCCAGAGAGCGCTGCGCACGACATAGTTGATCGGTTGGTCCTGGGCAGTCGTCCAGATCCCTGAGATCGCCCAGAACCCTGCACCCGACAGGACGGCGGCGAGCCCAGAACGGAGGAGCGTCCTGGCAACAGCCTCGCGATTCCCGCAGGACCAACGAAACAAGAGCGCGATCACGACCCACATCGCACACCACGAAACCAGAAGCGCGCCAAGGTAGCCGACGACCGAGGCGACCGGGTAGAAGACCGCGGCAATCAATAGACCCGCCAACGGTAGTGTCGCCACGAGCCGGCGGCAAGCCACCCGTACGTCGGCGCCTGCGACGCCGGCAGAGCACCCCAGCACAGCGGCAATCAAGAGGAAGACCAGGACCCCATGAACGACCGCCGGCACGAGAGCACCGTCAGTCAGGAAGTTGGCCCACAACCAGTCGCCAAAAGCGGAGGCGAATCCCAGGGTGAGTGCGCCGAGAGTCGCCGCGATCAGCGCACGCACGCTTGCACCTCGGCACCGCGCAGCTGGAGGGGGGACGCCTCCAGCCTCAGCCCCAGAAACCGATCCAGCGACCGCCCCAGGCCGCGGTTCCCCAGAGCAACAACGAAACGATCGCCACCACCCTGCCCCAGATCGGACCGACCTTCTCGGGATCAGCCATGGTCACCTTGCGGTGAACCGTATAAGTGAAGGGGATCGCGATCGCAATCGCAATCATCTTCCGCCAGAAGGGCATGTTGAAGTAGAGCTTCAATGACTCGGAGAAAAACAGGAGAACGCCGGTGATGATCATGACGACCAGGCCAATGGTCAGGTACCTGCGAGTGTTCGCCGCGACCACTGCGACCGGCTGAGAGGTAAAGACAATGCCGAGGTGGCGCAGGTCAGTGACCAGAATCGCACCTCCCATGAGGGCGAAGCCTAGAAGATGCACGGCTTCAATTGCCGGGAAGAGCCACAGCGACTCGAGGATCCAGCTGGCCACTGCTGTGCCCTCGGCCCATTCGAAGAACGGATACAGGGCGTCGTAGATGGTGTCGATCACCTCTTAGCCTCCCAGCCCGTGTTCGACGGCGATGTGTTCACACCCTGCGGCCCAGGTCACGAAAGCGCCCTGCGGCATGTCGCAGTCAAACCAGTTGTAGGCGATCATGCGACCGGTGATGATGATGCCCGCCCAGAGAACCAGCGAAGCAATCCCGGCGAGACGGGCCTTCTTCGGCGGTTTCGGGTCGCGATCCCATTCCGCCACCCGGCGCCAGATGCCGTTGTGGAAAAGGAACACGTTGAGCCCAGCAAGAAGGAGCATGATGACCTTGACACGGAACCAGATGCTGTGGGTTGTACGCACCGGAATGGCATAGAAGAGCAGGAACCCGGTGATCACCATGATCACAAAGCCCACGATCATCCACGGCAAGAGGCGCTTCGAGAGCTCCGAAACCGGAACGCTGGTAAACGTCACGCCAATCAATCTCAGGTCAAGCAGAATCGCGAAGCCCACGAAGAGCGTAAGGGTCCACACGTGGATCGCCTCAACGAGGGGATAGCCCAACAAGGACTCATGCAAGGCGGTACTCCACGCCTGCGAGTCCAGCCACTCGGCAAATCTATGTAGGTACATGGTGTGCGGGCATTATCCCCTAGTCACCACCGGTCGCAAGCGCAGCAACTCCAGATCCAGAGATGCCTCCGCATCTCTCCCAGCCGAACGCAACGCCAACGTTCAGTGCGACAGGCTGTAGCTCGTTTCACAAGGCGTTCGAATTGCCCCATGGCCAGATGCGACTCGGAAACGACCCCGAGAAGGGCTCAGCTGTCGCCGGCCGACGTCCGCGGCTTCGATTTCGCCTTCGACTCCTCGTCCTCGAACCGCGGTGCCGTCTCGGGCGGCTCGAAGTCCGCGGTCCAGTACTCGGCGTGGCAACCGGCACAGGTGTTGTAGATCTCCTCGCCGACGTCAAAGACTCGTTGCGAATCCCTCGCGTCGGCTGCGAACATCGCAGCCTCCGCCGCATCCGTCAGGTCGCGAGCCCACAGGTCCCAGTTGCCTGGCTGGGAACGCGGTTTCATGAGCAGCAGATTGCCGGCCTCGGCCAGTACGACCGCGTTGTTGCGCACCAGGACCCACTCCTCGTCGGTCTCCGGGCGGTACTCATGCAGCCCGTCCTCATCGTAGATATCGTGGACCGCGTCCCAGATGAAGTCAGCAGCCGGGTCGAGCATCGAGGACATCAGGAGCTTGGTCCCCGCAACCGGACGGTAGTCGACCGCCAGGCCAGGATCGTCTTCGGGTACCGCATCGGACGCACACCCGGCGATTACACAACCGGCAGCGAGTACCAAGAGCAACGACAATCGTGACAGGCCCGGCGTTCTCGGAGAAGTCGGTGAAAGGGCAAGGTAGACCATGGTGCGGTTCCCGGGAGTCGAAATAAGGACGGCAAGGATCTACTGATCGTAGCGCAGCCTCACCGCCCCGTTTTTCCCAGAAGGCCCGCCGATCAATCCTCAGGACGCTCACCGGCAGGCGCCATCTTGACCAGGCGCGGTGCGAAACGAGCCAACGGCTCGACCAGGTCCTCCTGCTGCGCCATGACGGCCTCGATGTTCTTGTAGACCATCGGCACCTCGTCGAGCCCAGCAGACATCAGAACCACCTGGCGCTTCTCGAGGTAGCGCTTGGCGTCTTGCCAGTCGAGTGTCTTCTTGGCCTGAGTCCTGCTCATGACACGACCGGCACCGTGCGCTGCCGACTCGAGCGATGCCGGGTTTCCCAGCCCACGCACGAGGTATGCATGATCGGCCATCGAGCCTGGAATCACTCCCAGGACACCCTCGCCGGCCGGCGTTGCGCCTTTTCGATGGACGATCACCTCCTCGCCGTCGTGGATCTCCTTCCAGGCAAAGTTGTGATGGTTCTCCACATCGAGCATCACCTCTACACCGAGATTCCTCGCGATCTCGCGGTGAATACATGCGTGGTTGGCCGCAGCGTAGTGCCCCATGAGCGACATCGCCTGCCAGTACTCCTGGCCAGCCTCAGACTCGAGATCGAGCCATGCGAGGTGGCGGAGTTCGCGCGGCAGCTCCTTGTGGTTCTCCATCGCCAGCTTGCTGTAGTGGTTGGCAACATTGGCGCCGGTCCCACGGCTTCCGCTGTGTGAGAGAAGCGCGAGGTAGTCACCCGGCTCGAGCCCGCAGCGATCGTCGTCACAGGTGAAGACGCCGAACTCGACGAAATGGTTGCCCGAGCCGCTGGTACCCAGCTGCGCCCACGCCTTGTTCTTCAAGCGCTTGGTGATCGCGGTGACATCCCAGTCCCGGTCCATGACGTCATGCTCGCGACGACGCTTGAACTTCGCTCCGATGCCAAAGCGCGTCTCGCGGTCAATCGCACTACGTAGGCGCGGCTCCTGGTCATCGAGAGTCCCCACCGGCAGGTCGAGAACCGTCAGCTTCATACGGCAAGCGATGTCGACTCCGACGGCATAGGGAATGACCGCCCCGCGCGTCGCCAGAACGCCACCGATCGGAAGCCCGTAGCCGCGATGCGCATCGGGCATCAGGGCACCGCGGACTGCGACTGGCAAGCGCGAAGCGTTCTCGAGCTGCTGGATCGACGCCGAGTCGAGGTCTTCGCCCCACTGCTGGTAGGGCGCCGGCTCGGCACGTTCTTCCCAGGCCGGCCCGCGACGACTCTCGAGGGCAACGGCAAGAGGACCGAGAGCGTCATCCTCGAGAAAGAGCGAGGGGTCTGCAACCGCCCTCTCGATCAGAGAACGCGCCTCGTCTTCGCTTGCGCCGCCGGCAACCAGCGCCCGCGCCGCCTCGAGCGCCATCCGCCGCTCCGGTCCGTGCGGCACCCCGCTTGCCTTCCAGGTCTTGCCGCTCCAGCTCAGCTGCCGGGCCAGTGTCTGCTCTCCGTTGTCTGTTTCGTCCTTGTTCATGGCAATCTCCTCGACCACACCCGAGCGCTGTCAGAGGACTTGGTCTCGCAATCGACCAGGACGCTGAACTCGCCATCTTTGGTCGCTGCATCGAAGGGCAGTAACCCACCAACGACTGAGGCGTTGATCTCTATTCCACCTCAGAACCGCAACGACAGCACCGGGCATGCCGCCTCTCGCATCACCCGTTCCGCCGTCGTTCCGAGCAGTGCCTGGCTGAATCCGCGTAGTCCACGGCTCCCGAGCACGATCATGTCGACCTCGTTAGCTTCTGCCATCGCGAGAATCTCCTCGTGGGCCACTCCTCGTAGCGTCCAGGGCGTGATCGAGACATCGGTCTTCGGAAGACCATCCACCAGGCCGGCGAGTGTGCTCTCAGCTTCCTCGAGCGTCAATCCATCGCGGGTCGTTTCCCCCTCGACGATGCTCAACACGGTGACTGAAGCACCGCTGCACTTCGCAATGGAAACGGCCGAGCGAAGGACGAGCGATGCGACCTTGCTCAGGTCAACCGCCACGAGAATCCGGCGCAGTGAGCGCTCGCGCTCAGGCTCGAGAGGACAGATCAGCACAGACCCGCTTGCTTTCCTGACCACCTCGTCGGCCACGTTGCCAAGGAAGAGGCGCCGGAAACCGCGGTGACCGTGGGTTCCGACGACGATGACGTCGGCGCCGAGGGCGACGGCATGTTCGGTGATGCCGTCGGCGACCGACGTCGCGGTGATGACCTCTCCGCTGAGTTCGAATCCCAGTTGGTCACGGGCCCAGGCCACTTCTTCCTCCATCCGCGCCCTGGTTCCCTTCATGAACGCCCTCATGTACTTCTCTGCCAGCGTCGCCGACGTGAAAACCGGGTAGACCGGGACCGAGCCCGAGAGGCGCTTCCATAGTTGGGGACCACCGCCACCAGTTCGGCGACGGCTCCGAACTCACCGGCCAGGAGGACTCCTTCTTCGAGGGCCGCCCGACTGCCATCGGAGAAGTCCGTTGCAATCAACACCCTGTCGGGAGAGAACACCTCTCCTTCGGCCTTCGTCGTTTCGTTTCGATCGGTCATGGTTGTTGAACCTCCGGTTGATCGGTAGTCGTTGCGAAGCAACCCGGCCCGGGCCCCAGCGGCGAATTCTCATGCCTAACATAACCCCCGGAGCAGGCCGCAGGGACATCGGGAGAAGCCTGGTCGAATGTAGTTGGTTTGCGGAGCCTCCTTTTGGAGGGATCACCGCCGTCTCGGGTGCTCGGGCTCTGGCCGGGGGAAACGTCAAGGGAGAGCTGCTGGAAGAGCACCGAGGTGCCGAGCGATCTGCCCAACGGTTTCGTCCAGGTCGATCGTCGTGCTGACTGTCATGTGCTCACAGGAGAGAAGCTCGACAACTGGCTCCCAGCGTGCCATGAACTGATCGAGAATCTCGAGGCGGCCGTCCGAGACCCCGGTGCGCTGCTGGCGCTCCTCGAGACGCTCTACCAGCACCCGGCGCGGGGCATGACACTCGGCGAAGTGGAACGGAACTCCCTCGACACGGGCCAGGTGCCGCGCAGCTGTCCTCTCTGCCGCGCCGCGGAACGACGCATCGATGACGACCGGGCGGCCAGACCGCAGCACGACGCGAGCGCGCCGCAGGACTTCGCGGTAGGTCTTCTCGGTCATCTTCGATGAGTAGGCACCTTCGAAGGCAGGGACGTGAATCGGTTGCTCAGGCTCGACCCCAAGGAGGTGCTTGCGGGTGGGGTCGGCGCTCACCACTGCACCTCCCAGCCGAAAGGCGAGCTCGTTCGCGACGGTGCTCTTACCGGAAGCGATGAGCCCCCCCACGGCCACCACCATCGGCGCCTGCAGGGACCGCCGCTCCGAGGCGAGAGCGAGCAGGAAGAAGCGCCGGGCCTCAGCCTCGGCGCGTTGCCGGGTTGCGGCCGAAATGGAGGGGTCCTCGGCCGTGAGGAGCGCGACCTTGCCGCGGACGAAGGCCCGGTAGCTCTCGTAGAAGTCGATCAGTTCGTAGAGGTCGTAGTCATTGCTCGCTCGGCTGTACTGACTGAGGAAGCGCTCAGCGAGGAGTGCCGCGCCGTGCCAGGTGAGGTCCATGGCGAGGAACGTGATGTCCGCGCAGACGTCACTGAAGCGGAAGCGCTCGTTGAACTCGATGCAGTCGATCACGCGGATGTTAGACCCTCGTTCCTGGGCCTCGTCGTTCGAACCGCTCTCCTGTCGGGTGTCGAGGGTTTGCTCCAGGTCGTCGTAGTAGACGTGCTCGAGCCGCAGGTCGCCATGACAGTCCCGGACGCGTCCCTGCTCGGTTCGTGTTCGGAAGGCGCTTTCGTGGTCAGCGAGGAACTCCAGTTGCCGGGTCTCGATCTCAGTTAGTTCGGCCGGCGTCAGGAACGAAAGGATCGCATCCGCAGTCTGCGAAAGGTTCTCGATCACGTTCTGCTCGATTACCTCGAGCGCACCGAAGCGAGTCGTTTCCTCGTCGCAACGTGCTCGGCGGTGGAAGTCAGCGAGCAGTGCAGCCAGACCATCGATCTCGGCAGAGCCGAGGCGGCCCGCCTCGAGGAGCAGATCCGCTCGTCGGTTCTCGGCGAGACGGCGCATCACCACGACCCAATCGATGATCTCGCCGTCGCTACCTTCGATCGCATCGACCCCGAGATAGACCTCTCTTGCGAGCCGGCGGTTGAGTCTTACCTCCTCTCGACAGGCAGCAGCGCGTCGTTCGAGCGTCGTGAAGTCGAGGAACCCGAGATCCACTGGCTTTTTGCGTTTGTAGACCAGCCGGTCGTCTAGGTAGACCTTCGAGATGTGGGTCTCGACGGCTGGAAGCCGTTCGAGCTGCTCTAGGGTGAGGGGAGCCATCGCTGCCATCGTCGGTCGTTCTCCCGTGCAGATGAGTCGTCCTCGAAAAGGATTTCCCGCCGCGCCACGCGGCACTATCGTGGAAAACCAGGATGACCCCGGTCGATGCGCCGGGCGACACTGGGGTCGCTACGAGGTCCGCTACGGGGAACCCGGGGTTCCTCGATCGCCTTCACGGCCATTCTCGGGCGACGGCAGGCATCGCGTTCGCGTTGGTCTTGCGCTATGGGCTGGACTTGCTCCTCGAGACCCCATATGCCTACATCGTCATGGCGCTGGGCATGAGCCTGGTAGTTGGCCTGGCCTCAGGGGTCCTTCCGGCCGAGAAGGCGGCTGCTCTCGCGCCGATCGACGCGGCGCGCGCCGAATAAAGCGAACCGCCATTGGCAGCGCCATAGCTCCCCGGCCCGCGCGGCCTCGTGGGGCCTCCCCGTTCGGATCATTCTCCGAGCCAACGGTGCGGTAGCGGTTGGCGGTGACTTCGGCTCTCGACCAGGAAGTGCAGCACCGGAACCACCAGCAGAGTGAGCGCGGTCGAAGCCAGGGCGCCGAACATGAGAGCAATCGCCAGTCCCTGGAAGATCGGGTCGAACAGAATCACCACCGCGCCAACGACCACGGTGCCAGCAGTCAGGAGAATCGGTCGCAAGCGGGTCGCTCCGGCTGCGACGACCGCTTCGCCGAGCGTCATGCCCCCGGCCTCCGAGAGGTGGACGAAATCGATCAGCAGAACCGAGTTGCGCACCATGATCCCGGCGAGAGCGATGAAGCCGATCATCGAGGTGGCGGTGAAGAAGGCACCGAAAACGAAGTGGCCCGGGAGCACGCCGACCAGACCTAGAGGGATCGCAACCATCATCACCAGTGGCGTCCGGAATGAGCGGAACCAGCCGATGAGTAGCACGTAGATCAGCACCAGGACGAGTCCGAAGGCGGCGCCGAGATCGCGGAAGACTTCATAGGTGATCTGCCATTCACCGTCCCATTTGAGGGCCGGGCGATCGGTGTTCTCGGGCTCGGCGCGATAGTGCTGTGTGACGGAGCCCCCAAACTCCTTTTCGATCTCGCGGCTCATCTCGAGGATCGCGTACACCGGGCTCTCCGACTCTCCAGCGACGTCCGATAGGACGTACACCACCGGCCGGAGATTCTTGCGATGCCGGCTGCGCTCGCGCGGCCGCTCCTCGAGCGTCGTCAACTCGCTCACCGGCACCAGGGATCCCCCTTCCGAAGCGAGCCGCAAAGCGCCAAGACGCTCGGGACTCGACCGTGCCGATCGTGGGACCCGGAGTTCGACAGGGACCGGTTCCTCCGCGGCTTCACGGTGGAGTAGCCCGACCTTCTCGCCAGCGACGGCGAGGCGTAGCGCGCGGGCAACCCGCGCCTCCGGAACGCCGGCCAGCGCAGCCTTCTGTGGATCGACCGCATAGCTCAGCTTGCGCTGCTCGGCCTCTGGGGTCCAGTCGACGTCGACCACATCGGCGGCCCGGGCGAAGATCGACAAGACTCCCTCGGCGGTTACCAGACGTTCCTCCTGGCTTGGGCCGTAGATCTCGGCCACCACGGTCGAAAGTACGGGCGGCCCGGGCGGTACCTCGAGTACCTTGATCGCCGCGCCGTGCTTCGAGGCGACCTCCTGGAGGGGGGCACGCAGTCTTCGGGCAATGGTGTGGCTCTGGGCGCTTCGTCTTGACTTGTGCGACAGGTTGACCTGGAGATCCGCGACGTGGGCACCACGACGCAGGTCGTAGTGCCGCACCAGGCCACTGAATCCGATCGGCGCTGCAACACCGCTGTAGATCTGCACATCAGTGACCTCGGGCGACGCGACGAGGACCTCGGCGAGGTCAGTACCCACCGCGTGCGTCGTGGCTAGCGTGGTTCCCTCCGGCATGTCCACGATTACCTGGAACTCACTCTTGTTGTCGAACGGCAGCATCTTGACGTTCACCAGGCCTAGCGGGACCATCGCCACTGAGACCAGAAGGGCTGCGACGACCAGCGCGAGCATCATGAACGAGCGTCGGCGATGCACCAGCAAGGGCACCAGCAGACGCTCGTAGAGACGGTAGAGACGGCTTTCGGAGCCGATCTCGTGGTCGGCGTCCGCGCCGCGGGTTCCCTCGTCGGTGGCGGCCACCGCCGCGTCCGGCTCCCGTTCGCGGACCAGAATGCGGTAGGCGAACCAGGGCGTAACCACCAGCGCGACGAGCAGGGAAAAGCCCATCGCCAGCGACGCACCGGTGGGCATAGGCTCCATGTAGGGACCCATCAAACCGCGGACGAAAGCCATCGGAAGCACGGCAACAATCACCGTGAGGGTCGCGAGGATGGTCGGGTTGCCGACCTCCTGAACCGCGGCGACCGCGACATCGCGCACGGCCGAGCCCTGCATTGCTACGCCCTTGGCGCGTGCCCGCGCGACATGGCGCACGATATTCTCGACGACAATGATCGAGTCGTCGACGACGATCCCGGTGACGAAGATGAGTGCGAACAGCGTCACCCGGTTCAGGGTGTAGCCGAAGGTGTAGTAGACGAATAGGGTGAGTGCGAACGAAACCGGCACCGAGATAAACACCACCAACGCGCCGCGCCATCCCAGCGCCAGTCCGATGAGGATCGAAACCGAGACGATGGCGAGGACGAGATGCCGTAGCAGTTCCATCGCCTTCTCGTTCGCCGTTTCACCGTAGTTGCGGGTGATGGCGACCTCGATCTCGTCCGGAATCAGAATGCCCCGTGCCTGCTCGACGGCCTGGAGCACCCGGTTGGCGACCTTGTAGGCGTCGGCGCCCTTGCGCTTGGCGAGGGTGAGAGTGACCGCGGGGTAGAGCGGCGAGATACCCTCGGGGTGGGCGGCGCCCCGGCGAGTCATGACGAGGTTGTCAGTGTCGGTTGGCCCCTCGAGCACGCTCGCTACCTGGTCGAGAGCGATCGGTCGCGGTCCTGAGGCTGACGGTTTCACACCGAGGATTCGCTCGCCGACCTCCTCTGGAGTCTCGAAAAGCGCGCCTCCCTCGATCAACACCTCCTGATTGGCACGCGAGACCGCTCCCGCCACCACGGCCCGGTTGCCGACCATGAGCCGATCGGCGACCTGGGTAGGTCCGAGTCCGGAGGCCGCCAGTGCTTCAGGGTCGAGTTCGAGTCGCAACGCCCGCGGATGACCGCCGATGATCTCGACCCTGGCAACGTCGTCGAGGGCGCTCAGGCGCCGGCGAAGTTCGCCGGCGAGCCTGCGCAAAGAATCCGAGTCCCAGCGTTCGGGCGCCTCCGGACTCGACAGGGTGAGCGCAAGAATCGGCACGTCGTCGATGCTGCGGGAACGCACAAGCGGCACGGTCGCTCCGGGAGGCACGGCGTCGAGCCCTCTGATCAGCTTCTCGTAGACCTTGACCAGGCTGCGCTCGAGATCCTCACCGACCTCGAAGCGCACCGTCAGCAACGACTTCTCGAGCATCGAGGTGGAGTACACGTATTCGACGCCGGGTACTGCCCACAAGCGACGCTCGAGCGGCAACGTGATGCGGCTCTCGACCTCGAGCGGGCTCGCGCCCGGCATGCCCACCATGACGTCCACCATGGGGACGACGATCTGAGGCTCTTCCTCGCGCGGCGTCAGGATCACCGCGAGAACACCGAGTGCCAGGGCCACTGTGACCAGGAGCGGGGTCAACTTGGAGTCGACAAAGGCGGCCGCCAGCCGGCCCGCCGGACCCGACCTCATCGTGCCTCCGGTCCATCGGCCACCGTGTCGAGAGAGGCGCGTCGCGTGCGGGCTCCGTCGAGGAGACCGGAGGGCGGTTCGACCGCATAGAGGTCGCCAGGTTCGAGCCCCGCGAGGATCGACACGAACTCCCCGTCCGCGGTGGTCTGGCCGGTTTCGACATAGCGCAGGGCGACGCGGTCTGGGCTCTTGTTCTCTCCAGGCCGGAGAAGGAAAAGCGCTTCGAGCTGGCCTCGCCTGACCACTGCACTGCGGCGAACCAGGAGCTCCTCAGAACCCTCGCTGGCCTCCCCGGGAGCGGCCCGTCTCGCAAAGAAGAGGCGCGCGAAAGCCCCCGAGCGCAGCTCCGTGGCCCGTGGGGCAGAGGCTTCGAGATCCTCGGGGGGTTCAAGGCGGGCTTTCACGGTGACCGTACGCGATCCAGGGTCGGCGACCCCGACGATCTGGGAGATCTCTGCCGGCCACTCTGTTCCCGCAATCTCGGCGGTCACTTTGTCGCCGATCGCCAGCGCGCCGACCGTCGCCGTGGCGACCTCGGCAATCACCTCGAGCTCACGAGGGTCTTCGACAACGAAAGCGGGAGTTCCGGGCACCGTCGTGTCGCCGACTTCGACGAACTTCTCGACCACGATTCCTTCGAGCGGGCTCAGGATCTCGGCGTCCTTGCGCCGCGAGCGCGCCGCCGCCAGGCCGGAGCGGGCGGCCTCGAGCGCTGCAGCGGCGGTGAGCAACCGCGCTGCCGCGTCTTCGCGCGCCCTGTCGGTCACCGACCCTCGTTGGTGAAGGGAACGCATCCGTCGGTCGTGGGTCTGTGCGTTGGTGTGCTCGGCCTCGGCCATCGCGACGGCCGCTGTGGCCTGGCCGACCATCGCGTCGAGGTCTCCCGTGTCGAGCCGGGCAAGCACCTGCCCGCGCTCGACGTGTTGACCGAGATCAACCGGCACGCTGACAATGGTGCCCATCCACCGTGTCCCCGGTGACGCCTTCTCTACAGCGGCCAATCGGCCGATGGCGGCCGTCTGGCGGCCGTCTGGTGCCCTAAAGGGCGGCTCGAAGTACAGCTCGTAGACCGGGCCTTCGTCGTGGGTGGGAACCGGAACGATGCGCTCGTGCTCACCCTCGCCACAGCCGCCGAGAACTGTCATGGCAGCGAGAGCCAACCCGACAATCGCCCATTCGAAACGCAACTTTTGAACCATCAGAGCTTTCCTGCCGCAAGCCGCAGAGCGGTGTCGGCCAAGTGGTGATCTCGAGCGGCAACGAGCCGACGTACCCGCGCGTCGTCGAGAACAGTGGCGGCTTGCAGCAGCTCGACGAGAGTCGCCAGGCCGTTCTGGTAGCGGTCTTCGACGATCTCGTGGCTGCGCGTCGCAACCTCGATGGCCTGCGTCGCGGCGTCGAGACGGGCCCGGGCCGCCTCGCGGGCGAACCACGCTGATCGGGTCTCCAATTCGACGCGATCCATCGTCGATCGAAGAGCCGCCTTCGATGTCTCTGCTCGTGCCTGGGCCATGCGAACCCGAGCCCGGCGTTCGCCGCCGTCGAAGAGCGACAGCCGAAGACCGATGGCGACCAGATGGTTGGTCCCCGATGCGCCGAAGAAGTCCTGATCGTGCGCCTCGAGCGCGGCTTCGAACAGGACCTCGGGGCGAACGGCCGAGCGCGCCACCCGCACCCCGATCTCGGACGCCAGGACGAGGTGGCGACCGGCAGCCAGGTCAGCCCGACTGTGCGAACCCGCGACCCAATCTTCGATGGTTCGTAAAGAGCCTTCAGCCGCAAGCGGCGGACCGTCGAGTCGAGAATCGTCGAGTTCGAGCCCGGCGGCGGGAGGTTGTCCGAGCAGCAGGTTGAGCCCGGTTTCAGCGACCGCGAGGTCGGCCTCGGCAGCCAGCGCCAACGCCACCAATTCCAGCACGCGAGCCTCGGCCTGAAGCGCCTCGGACTCCACCCGCAGGCCACCGTTGAACAGATCCCGCGCCCACCTGGCGTGCTCCTCGGCAGTCTCCACCGCTTCGAGGGAGACTGCATGCCGCTGCCGGGCGACGAGTACGCCGAGAAAGGAGTCCGTCACCCGATAGACCAGTTCCTGGCGCGCCGCCTCGTGCATCGCCTCCGAGCTCTCCTGCTGTGCACGGGCCGCCTCGACGCTCCGGGCCAGGGCGCCGCCAGCGTAGAGAGGCTGGCGGACCGAGAGCCGCCCTGAGAAATCCTCGAGCGGCTCGGGCTGGTTGAGAGCATTCAGCGAGAAGTCGCCCTGGGTGAATTCCTCCTGCAGGAGTTTCTGACCGAAGACGAGCACTGGGTTGTCCGTACGGGCAACCCCGGCTTCGAATCCGATGCGCGGGCGACGTCGGCTGGTCGCCAGCGATAGCTCAGCGTGCGCCACCGCCATCGCAGCCTGCGCCTGGTGGAGTGTGGGATCGACGGCCATCGCATGGTCGATCGCGTCCTCCAGTGTCAGTTCAGTGCCCGTTTCAGAAGACAGGGACTCAGAGCCATGAGAAGGCTCACTGACGATTGCCAGCACAAAGGCCACGCAAAAGCACGCGGCCGCGCGAGCGGCAGAGGACCCGAACCTCATCGAATCAGGTCGCCGGACTGCCGGCGTCGCAGGGATAGCCTCCAACGGAGGTAGGCACTGACAAACGCCGTGAACAGAAAGAAACCCCGAAACAGGCACAAGGTGCCCGCTAAAGGCACGGATCTGACTCTCGATCGTCATCACGACCTCGTCACAACCCGCTCCGTCTATCCGGGGGACAAATCAGCGCGCACCCAGGACCGAACGCAGGGAGTCGTTGAACAATGGGTTAACCTTGGCAGAAACATACCAAGTGTCCATCTCGTAGAGGTACCGGATCTGGCTGCGGAACCTGCCTAGCGACTTCGTGGCGGCGCGCCACTAGCGTTCAGTCTCCCACCCGTCGCGGTACTTCGGACGACACCGGAAGAGACGTACCCGACGGCCAACTGGAGAGTTCGATGGCGAAACGACCAGCGACTTTACGAATCCGGTGCCTTGGTGAAACAGACCTGGGAACCGTGCTCCGGCAAGCCCTGCTCCCGCAAGCCGTGCTTCTACAAGTCCTACTCCTTTCGGCCCTGGTCCTCGGAGCCTGCATCGGCCCAAAGTCGGCGAGCGGCTTTCGACTTCCCGATGGTGACCCGGCTAAGGGCCAGCAGGAGTTCGTCGAGCTCGGCTGCCACGTCTGCCATCTGATCGACGGGGTGGAATCCCCACAGATGGAAGTCGGGCCAGACGTTCAAGTGCGGCTTGGTGGCCAGGTGAGCCGCGTCAAGACCTATGGCGACCTCGTGACCTCGATCATCAATCCATCCCACCGGTTTGCTGCCGGCTACCCGCCGGAGCGCGTGCGAGTCGACGGGGAGTCCCGCATGACGGTCTACAACGACCACATGACGGTGCAACAGCTCGTCGACCTGGTGGCGTTCCTGAGCTCCAAATACGAGGTCAAGGCTCCGGATTACGAGTACGTCCCCTTCGGCTGAACCATCGAGGTGTCAGGCCCTCGACTTCGCTCATGCTGTTTTGCGACACGTGGGAAACTGCGCCTCGAGCCAACACACGACATCGCGCTCGCACGAACGCCGACACCTGACACCTTGGCAGCGCGCAGGCAGGCAGCTCGAAGACCTGGTCGTGGTCTGCCGACAGGCCGCCAGCCTCTCGGAGCTTCGAAACACTGCTCAGCCTGGACTCTCCGATCTGATCGACCCCCACGGTAGGCTGGCTGCATCGGCGACGCCCGAGCACCGCAGTGGCGATGGCCCGGGCGTGGCCGTGCGCGACGGCGAGCATGGGCTGTCTGCGGCCACAGCGGCTTTTTCGTGGGCGACAACTCAAAAGCGGCCTACCTCGACGGCTACCTGGCGTTACAGATCAACTCCCACGACACCAGGGTCGGTGAGTCCGTGAGTCGCCTGAGTCCATGTCGTCACTCGTGGCGTACCCCCTGTTCCGTGGATCCAGAGAGGGACAAGATGAGCCTCAACGCCTACCTTCGCGAAGACTCCCGCTCCAAAGACCTCTACGAGCGCGGCCTGCGCGTCATGCCGGGTGGTAACTCGCGCCACACCGTGGTGATGAATCCCTACCCGGTCTACGCGGCGACAGGCAACGGCTGCCGGGTCATCGATGTCGAGGGCGAGGAGCGCATCGACTTCGTGAACAACTACACGTCGCTCATCCTCGGTCATTCCGATCCGCAGGTGACTGAGGCGGTGACTACCGTGATCCGTCGCGGGACGGCGTTTTCTCTCCCCACCGAAACCGACATCCGACTCGCCGAGCTGCTCATCGAGCGCATTCCGGCGATCGAGCAGATCCGTTTCTGCAACTCGGGCTCCGAAGCCGTTCTCCTCGCCCTGCGCGCCGCCCGCGCTTTCACCGAACGCGGCAAGATCGCCAAGTTCGAAGGCTGTTACCACGGCATCTACGACTACGCCCAGGCCAGTGACTCGTCGCGACCCCACAATTGGGGAGACCGAGAACACCCGGCGACGACCCTCGAGGTCAGCATGTCACCGAGCGTTGCCGAGGACGTCTTGACTCTGCCCTTCAACCGCCCCGAAATCTGCCGTGCGTTGATCGAGGAGAACGCAGCCGATCTCGCCGCTGTTCTGGTCGATCCGTTACCGGCGGCGCTCGCCCTCATGTCGCCGGCCGACGGGTTTCTCGAGTTCCTGCGCGAGATCACCGAGCAGCACGGCATTCTGCTGGTCGCCGACGAAGTGTTGTCGTTTCGCGTCGACTTCCACGGCGCCTGCCATGCCCACGGAATCACCCCCGACCTGGTCGCACTCGGCAAGGTCATCGGCGGTGGTTTCCCGGTCGGAGCGGTGGGCGGTTCTTCCGAGGTGATGGCAGTTTTTGATCACCGCGACGGCGAGCGCGTGCACCACGGGGGCACCTACAACGCCAACCCGGTGACCATGGTCGCAGGGTACGAGACCATGAGCCAGATGACCGAGGAGGCCTACGCACGACTCGCCGCGCTGGGTGACTATCTGCGCGCCGAGCTCGGAAAGATGCTCGATCGGCGTGGCATCACGCACCAGATCACCGGGCGCGGCTCGCTGTTCGCCATCCTCTTCAGCGACGCGCCGCTCAAAGACTTCCGCGACGTCGCCATGAGCCGCGCCAGCGGGCCTGAACTCTCGAGGCTCGTACACGAGATGCTCGGGCGCGGCATCCTGCTCGGCGCGCGAGGGCTCTTCGGAGCCCTGTCGACACCGATGACCGAAAAGGAAATCGACGCGTTCGTGCGCGCCCTCGATGAGTCTCTCGAGGCGCTAGGGGTAGCCTGAGTTAGGGCCGGGCCGAAGCGACTAGTACCCCGTACCATTGAAACGGATAGTGGCTGAGCGGATGATCGTGCTCGAGATCAAGGCGTCACGACAGAGGTATATTGGTGATCTGTCGAGGAGTGACAACACAGAGATCGAGCGCGAGGACCGCGCAGACGCTGTGCGTTTCAATGGTACGGGGTACTAGTCGCGGACTCCTTTGCCGCCCTGGTAGGCACCGTGCCAGCCGTCGCTTGAGATCTCTTTGCCGACTTTCTTGACCCACTTGAAGAACTTGCTGTCGGTCGTCGACCAGCTCGTGCCGCTGACCACCCGATGATGAAGCGCCGCGACGACCTCGCCGCTGGCTGCGTCGATGAACTTCAGATCGATCGTGGTGTTGCCAGACCCGGCACCGAAGCCCACCAGCATCTTGGCGGCGGTGCTACCGGTGCTGCAGTCGACGATTCGACCGTCGACACGGATCTCTCCGGCGTCGTTGGACGACGGCAGCTGACTGGCGAAGTTGGAGTTCCAGACGTCAGCAAACGAGCGGTGCATATCGCTCGCCATTTCGCGCGCCAGGCGACGATCGTTCTCGTCACGGTCGGTCAACAGTTCGGGCTCTGGAAACTCGACGAAATGAAGCGTCTTGCCGGAAAAGTCGTAGCCCTCCTTGACCCAGAAGTAGTCGACCTCATCGATCTCGGCCCAGGGGCGCTCGCCACCAAACCAATCCTGGACCAGGGTTCCCTTGTCGAGGTCCCCGGAGACGACCTGCTTGACCTTGCCCTTCCTTTTTCGTTTCTGGGCGGTGGCGGGGTCGGAGACCGCCACCAACATGACTGCGGCGGCAAGAGTGGACGCGAGCGTCATGGAGAGCTTGTTGACCAGCATTTTGATTCCTCGTTGGTTGAAAGGGCCTCGAATGGCTTGGGTTGGAACTCGCGATGCGAGCTCCCCTGAAAGACTAGTAACTCTATTGTTTCTTGAACAGCTTTCCCAGCCTGGAAAGGCCTTGCAAAGCCTGTAACTAGTGGAACGCCGAGGTGGCGGTAGAAGGCTCTCTTGCGCGCGACGATCGCTGACGTCACCTCAGGGGACTCCAGAGCAACCCGTGTCGCGATCTTTCCTGTGGCGCGTGCCGGGGGCTCGCCTGGTTTTCCTCTCGATCGGACCGAAGGTGATTGGCGCGCTGCGCATCCAGTCCGGTGAAGCGCGAACCGGCGGTCGTCGGTTTCCCAGTAACCGGCGAGGACCTGGCGCCCATGAAGAGACAGCACTGGACGGACCGTGCCCAAAGTTGGCGGGTGGCCCTGTTGATCTGGGCGTTGTTTGCGGCTGTTCTTTGTTTCGGCAATCTTGGCGGCTTCGGGATCATTTCGATGGAGGGAATGGTCGCTGATGGCGGTCGGGCGATGCTCGAGACCGGCGAGTGGGCGGTACCGACGGTCTACGGTGAGATGTACACCTTCAAGCCCGCCCTGGCCTACTGGCTCTCGGCCTGGTCGCAGCACTTTGTCGGGACTTCCGAGTGGGCTCTACGGCTGCCCTTCGCCACCTGTGGGGCGGCGCTGGGACTTCTCGTACTGATCGTCATCGGACGGCGGCTCGGTCCGCGCGTCGGCCTGTTCGCCGCCCTGGCGGCGATGGGGGGCGGCCTCTTTCTGGAGAAGGTGCGCCTCGCAGAGTTCGACACGCCGCTCGCCTTGGGTGTTGGAATCGCCGTGGCCGCCGCGGTGAGCAACCTGTCACGCCAGCGACCAAGCTTCCTACTCTGGCTGGCGGCCTACGCGGGTCTTACCGTGGGTTTTCTAGGCAAGGGGGTTCCGGCTCTGATGGCCTTTGCACCGGGGCTCTTGCTGGCCGCCGCATGGAATCGTCGCCTGCCGAGCCTCTTCTCATGGCGACATCTCGCGCCGTTCCTCTTCTTTGTCGGATCGATCGCAGCCTATCTGTGGTGGGCGGTCGACGGTGCGGGCTGGCAAGTGTTCGACCAGCCACTGCGGGAGGCGAGATTCCGTGGCGCGACCTGGGACGCAGCGTCCCTCGCGCGAACCGTCACCAAGCCGCTTCTTATCCTGGGTGCCTTCCTGCCGTGGAGTCTTCCGCTGGCGCTCACCGAAGCGAAGCCCTGGCGGCGTTGTGACCCGGTGGGCGCGGCCTGGCGTGCTGGTGCGGCCTTTCTGCTCGCTGGCACCGCGTTCTACGTCGCGGTACCGACGCATGAAATGCGCTACTACCTTCCACTCGCGACCGCCAACGCGATCGTCGCGGCCATCTCGCTCGAACTGGCTCTCGCTCGACCGGTTTCGCGACGGTTCGTAGCGCTACTCCGTGGCCTGCTGGCCAGCGTTGCAGTCGTGGCCATAGGACTCACCACCTGGGAGCGTCCCGATGGTGGTCTGGCCCTGGTTGTTGTGTTCGCGCTGCTCGGGTCGGCGGCCTTCGCTCGACGCACCGCCAGGGGCACCACAGTCGCGACGCTGGTCGTCGCCCTGTCGCTCCTGGTCGGAGTGGCAGAGGCCTGGGTCCTGATGCCGCGGCGGGCATCGACCCGCGATCAGTCGGTGAACGCCGCCGAACTCAAACGCTACCTCCCTGAGGGTGAGGTGGTCTGGACTCAGGGCCCGTCGGACGCCGCTGGAAAGCACTCGTCGCTCTACCACTACCTCGACCACCCGATTCGGACATTCGACCACGAGCATCCACCGCCGCCCGGAGCGTTCGTGATCGCGCCCTCGCCCAGTCCGATCTCGCCGATCGACTGCGCGCCCTACGAGGGCGCGGCGGTGATCGAGTTCAAAGAACCACGGCTCGCAATCGTCCAGCACCATGAGGGCGAGTTCTCGCTCTTGCGTCCCGGACTCGGAACGGGCGATGTGAATATCGGGGGGTAGAAGGCCCGCACGATCGGTTTGCGACGCGAAGCGTGAGTCTTCGGACTCAGAACAGAAACGGCACCAGCGCTCGACGACGCAACGGGTAGTCCTTGAACCGCTCGCGGTACCAGGCACGGTTCGAAAGCGCGCGGGGCCCCAGATTGGCCAGGGTGTATAGAGCGAAGGCCAGGCCCGGCAGCGACCACGTTGCGAGTGCAAAACCGAACCACTGGATAATCTCTCCCAGGTAGTTCGGACACGCAACGTATTCATACAACCAACCTCGGGGTACGCGGTAGCCAGAGTCTCCGGGCGCACGCAGTGTTCGAAGCATCTGGTCGGCCTTCAGGTGGATGGCAAAGCCCACGACGAAGAACGTCACTCCGACCACGAAGCGCGGATCGTGTAGCCAGTCGGCCGGGTAGGTTCCGAAGTGCGAAATGAAACGGGCGTTGACGTAGGCGTTCTGACAGTTGAAGAAGAAGCCCAGCAGGACGATCACCAGTGGCATCGGCTTGCTCGATCCGCGGATCAGGAACGGAAAGATGAACGCTCGATAGACGTAGTGGCCCTGCCAGAGAACGAGAAAGACCAACGGCAAGAGCTGCCGGGCAGAATCTCCGCGCCAATACACGACCAGAAACACCACCACCGTGGGCAGCTCCATCACCAGCCAACCCAGCCGATTCGACAGCCCCGGACCCCAGCCGGAGCGATAGTGTCGTCCGTACGGCGCCGCGATCAAAAAGAGACAGACGAGCGTCACGGGTGCGAGCGCAATGATCGCCCAGGTCAGCGCGAAGTGAAGCTGTGCCTCGTTCATGGGTTCCGGGCCTCGCCCTTTGGGGCCAGAAGACCCTGGCCGTCGAACCACGCATAGGCAGCACGCACGGTTTCGGTCAGCGGTCGGGGGCGCAGGCCGAGCTCCCGCTGGGCCTTCGAGTTGTCGAGGCGAGGGTTGGCACGGAGCGCCTCGAGCGACTCGCCGGTAAAGAGCGGTTCTCGGCCCACCAGACGTGACCAGTAGGTGGCCACTGGAGCCGCCAGACTTGCCAGGCCCATCGGCACAACCAGCCGCGGAGAAGCTACACCAGTGACGCCGCTGGCGACCTTCGCCACCTCTGCGATCGAGTGATAGTGGCCGGAAACCAAGTAGCTCTCGTTCGTACGCCCAACAGCGGCTGCGGCATGAAGCGCCGCCGAGACGTCCCTGACATCGACCCAGTCGAACCCACCGTCAACCACCGCCGGCAGGCGCTGGTGGTACAAATCGAGTAGCACCTGGCCCATGCGCGAGGGGCCATAGTCATGGGGCCCCAGAACGCCGGTCGGGTGAACGATGACCGCATCGAGGCCCTCGGCAATCGTCGCGCGCACGGCTGCCTCGCCCAGCGCTTTCGAACGATCGTAGGCGTTGTGGCGCGCGCCGGTCTCCGTCACCCTCTGTGTGCCCTCGTTGACCTCCCGCCCGTCATCACGCAGGTCGAATGCATGCACGGACGAACAGTGCACCAGACGGCCTACTCCAGCCTCCAGGCAGGCTCGGGCTACATTCAGAGCGCCGTTGGCGTTGGTCTCGTGCACCAGCCCCTGCGGGTCGCCGACAATCGAGATCATTGCCGCCAGGTGGTAGACCACCGTTACTCCAGAACAGGCGCGAGCTAGCGTTTGTGGATCGCGCACGTCGCCACTGACGCGCTCGACCTCGAGCCCTTCGAGTGCCGACGAAACACGATGGACCAGAACCCGAACACGCTCCCCGCGAGCCAGCAGGTGGCGAACCAGGTTCGCACCCACGTGCCCGGAGGCGCCGGTCACGAGAGCAGTCACCAGCCCCTCATGGGGCGGCGAAGGGTGGAATTGCGAATCGGGGGTTCCTCTCGAAGAGCGTTCGGGCCGTTGTCGGCAGAGCTTCGCACGGATCCGGCTGGGTTCTAGAGCATGCCTTTCTCGTTTCCCCCGCAAACGAGCCCATTCGCAGTTGGCAATGCCCGACTGCATTCCGGCCTGGACTCGCCGTCCCGGGAGTTCGCCGCCGCTCGCTTCACGGTAGATTCCATACACAAATCCTCTCACCCAGCAAACCGCTCCGAAACCGAGATGCCTTTAGGGGCTCTGACTCGCCGGTTCGAGATGCTGGGCCCCGGCAGGTTCGTGCCTATCTTGGTCAAGAAGCGCGCTACTGCGCCTCGGAAGGAAAGCCATGCGTACTCTCACTCCCCTCTCTCTTGCCCTGCTCCTACTCACTGCAACGGGCACCTGGGCCGCCGAACCAGCCACCAAACTACTCCGCTTCCCGGACATTGCCGGAGATCAACTGGTGTTCTCGTATGCCGGCGACCTGTGGAAGGCCTCGACCGCGGGGGGAACCGCGGTGCGGCTCACGGCACATCCTGGAGTCGAGCTGTTTGCGAAGTTCTCTCCCGACGGCCAGTGGATTGCGTTCACCGGCCAGTACGACGGCGATGAACAGGTCTACGTCATTCCCGCCGCTGGAGGTGCCCCAGTGCAGCTCACCTTCTACCCGGCACGCGGGCCGCTACCTCCCCGTTGGGGCTACGACAACCAGGTCTATGGCTGGACTCCGGACGGTAAGAGCGTTCTCTTCCGCTCGCTTCGTGACGCCGACGGCATCCGCGCCAACTCCAACCTCTACACCGTTTCGGCTGAAGGCGGTCTGCCGGTCAGGCTGCCAATGCCCGACTCGGGCGCAGGCGCCTTTTCACCGGACGGCAAGAGCGTTGTGTACTCGCCGCTTTCGCGCGACTTTCGTACCTGGAAGCGCTATGAAGGCGGTTGGGCACAAGACCTCTACACGTTTGACCTCGACAGTTTCGAGATCACACCAATCGCCCATCATGTACGCACCGAGCGTGACCCGATGTGGGTAGGCAACGCCATCTACTTCGTTTCCGATCGCGACGACACCCTCAATCTGTACCGCTCGAGCGAGGACGGCGAAACGGTCGAGCAGCTGACGACCAACGACGAATGGGACGTGCGGTGGGCAAGTGCTGATCCCGACGGCCAGATCGTCTACGAGCAGGGAGGCGAGCTGGCGATCTACGACACGCGCTCGGGCAAGATCACACAGCCGTCGATCTTCGTGCCCAATGACGGCCTCGCGGCGCGACCCAAGCGACAGTCGGCTGCCGAACAGCTCGAAGACTGGGAGCTTTCACCGGCAGGCGAACGGGCGCTCTTCGTCGCCCGCGGCGACATCTTCACCGCACCGATCGAAAGCGGGCCGACGCGCAATCTCACGCGCTCCTCTACGGCACATGACAAGCACGCGCGTTGGTCGCCCGACGGTCGCTGGATTGCCTTCGTTTCCGACATGCACGAAGAGGAGCAGCTCTACATCGTTCCTCAGGCCGGTGGTGTCGTCCAACGCCTGACGGAGTTCACGCCCGAGACCGGCATGCTGTTCGCACCGCAGTGGTCACCCGACAGCAAGCACCTGGCAATCACCGACAAGAACGGCAAGCTCTACGTCGTGGCAGTCGACGGTAAGACTCAAATCGAAGTCGCCGACGAAGAGTACGGCCTGATCAACGACCAGAGCTGGTCACCGGATAGCAGGTGGCTGGCCTTTTCGCTCAACGAGCGTAACGGCAACAGCTCGCTCCACATCTGGAGTGCCAAAGAAGGAACAACGCGCCGCATCACCAGCGACCTCTGGAACGAATATGGCCCGGAGTGGGGCCCTCTAGGCAACTACCTCTTCTACATGTCCGAGCGCCAGTTCGCGCCGCAGATCTCGCAGGTCGAGTGGAACTTCGCCGGCAACCGCATGACCGGCATCTTCGCGCTCGCCCTCACCAAAGACACCGAGCATCCGTTCCCTCCCAAGAGCGACGAAGTCGAGATCGCCGAGGAATCAGACGAGGGCGAGGGTCAAGAAGACGAGGGCGATGACGAGGGCGATGACGAGGAGTCAGGAGATGGCGACGGCACGTCCGGCGAAGCCGACGTCGACATCGACTTCGATGGCCTCGCCGAACGTGTTGCGCAGGTGCCGATTGCCGCCGACAACATCGCAACCTTCGTGCCGCTCGACGGAAAGCTGCTCTACATGTTGGTCGGCGAGCCCTACTACGGGCGCTCGAGCACCTCACAACCGTCACTGCATCTCTTCGACTACGAAGAGCGCGAGAGCAGCGAGCTCGCCGGCGGTGTCAGCGGCTGGGCGCTCTCACCGAACGGTTCGAAGGTTCTGGCGCGTCATGGCAGCTCGTTCAAGGTCTACGACACCAAACCGGGCGATAGCGGAAAGCCCGTATCGACGAGCGGTCTCGAGGTCGACATCGTGCCTGCCGACGAATGGGCCACCATCTTCGACGAGGTCTGGCGCCGCTTCCGCGACTTCTTCTACGTCGACAACATGCACGGCTACGACTGGCAGGGAATCGGCGAGCGCTACCAGACGCTGCTCGCCCACGTCGGCCACCGCTCCGACCTCAACTACGTCATTGGCGAGATGATCGCCGAGCTGAACGTCGGCCATGCCTACATCGCCGGCGGCGACTTCGACCTGCCCGAACGGCCAACCGTCGCCCTCCCGGGAGCGCGCTTTATCCTCGACGAGAAGAGCAACCGCTTCAAGATCGCCGAGATCATGACCGGGCACAACGCCGAGTCGAGGTATCGGGCGCCGCTCACCGAGGTCGGTGTCGACGCCCGTGTCGGTGACTATCTGCTGGCGATCGATGGCACCGAGCTTGACGGTTCTGACAACCCCTATCGACTCCTGCGCTACAAAACCGATCCCGTCACTCTCACCCTCGCAGCGGCGTCTGACGCCCCAAGAGACGACCGGAGAGAGGTCACCTTCCAGCCGGTAACGAGCGAAGCGAGCCTCCTCTACCTCAGTCAGGTCGAAGCCAACCGCCGTTGGGTCGACAAGGAGAGCGGTGGCCGGGTGGGGTACCTCCACATCCCCGACATGGGAGCGAGCGGCGCCTACGAGTTCGTCAAGTGGTACTACCCTCAGATCCGCAAGGAAGGGCTCGTCGTCGACGTGCGATCGAACGGCGGCGGCAACATCTCGCAGTGGCTCATCGAGCGGCTCGATTCGAAGCTCCTCGGAACCCGCTTCAGCTTCTCGAACGACACCGCGTCGACCTACCCCAACACCGTCTTTCACGGCCACATGGTGTGCCTGATCAACGAAACCTCGGCCTCAGACGGTGACATCTTCCCGTCGCGCTTCCGCGAGGCCGGCCTTGGGCCGCTGATCGGAAAACGCAGCTGGGGCGGTGTCGTTGGGATCTCGAGCTTCGGCCCGCTGCTCGACGGTGGTTCGGTCTTCGTTCCGCTGGCCTCGACCAACGACACCGAAGGCAACTACATCATCGAGGGCTACGGCGTCGATCCCGACATCGAAGTCTGGAACGACCCTGCCTCGGTCATCGCCGGCCGCGACCCGCAACTGGAACGCGGTCTCTCCGAAGTCATGACGGCGATGGAACGCGAACCAAAGAAGTTGCCCGAGCGCCCAGCCGACCCCGTCAAGACCAAAACGCCCTGAGCCCCGACGGGCTCGGGCCGTGCCGAGGAATCTCGAGAGATGCTGAACCAACTCGCCAAGAACATCTGGGAGTGTCCACAGGCCCTCCGGTTCGTAGGAGCCGAGATTGGCTGCCGCATGACCTGCGTTCGCCTGCAGTCTGGTGATGTCGTGGTGCACTCCCCCATCCGGGGAAGCGAACCCCTCTACGCCGAGGTCGAGAAACTAGGCAGGGTTCGGTGGCTCGTCGCGCCCAACGCCTTCCACCACCTCTTCGTCAAGGCGTGGTGGGAGCGCTTTCCTGAAGCCACCGCGCTCGTCGCACCCAAGCTGCACAAGAAGCGCCCGGACCTCGCCAACGCACCGACCCTGGCAGACATCCCATCGACATGGGGAGACGAACTCCAAGCGATCGCGATCGCGGGCCTACCGACCATCGACGAGCACGTCTTCTTTCACCGCCCCTCCGCCACCCTGATCCTCACAGATCTCGCTTTCCACTTCGGCCGTGACAGCCCGTTCCTGACCCGCTGGATGATTCGACTAACCGGAAGGCTCGGCAAGCTCGCTCCAACACTGCTCGAACGACTGCTGGTAAGAAACCGCAAGCAGTTCAAGGCGTCTCTAGAGCAAGTCCTCGAGTGGCCATTCGAGAGGGTCGTGGTTTCTCACGGCGAGATTCTCGAGAGCAAAACGGCCCGCGATGCCCTGGCCGAAGGCTACGACTGGCTGGGAGTTGCAACCTGACTGACTTCGGCGCGCACCGAAACGAGGTTGCAAGCTGGCGAAGCTCTCGGAGACCAACCCCCGGAGAGAGGAAGGGGACCGGAGAATCGAATAGACGAGGACCCGCAACCGCCAGAGCGCCTGCACAAACCAGACAACGGTGCCACGCACTCGCACCTCCGGCGCGAGCCCGCGCCACCTCACGAGTCCGCAAGCCCGCGAGTCTCCCGAAGGCCCGAGCCATCGAAGACGCAAACGACCCGCAGGGCAAGGCAAAGGGATTCGTTGCCGAGACTGCACGCCGAAGGCGTAAAGTCGAATCAGCCGTAGATTCCACCGCCGCCTGCCGCAGCGGTTTCAAACGACGGTGGCACGCACTCGCACCTACGGCGCGAGCCCGCACCACCTCACCATCCGCGAGTCCGCAAGCCCGCGAGTCTCCCGAAGGCCCGAGCCATCGAAGACGCAAACGACCCGCAGGGCAAGGCAAAGGGATTCGTTGCCGAGACTACACGCCGAAGGCGTGAAGTCGAGTCAGCCGGAGAATCCCATTGGGGATTCATCGGGCGGAGCCCAAGCCGAGAGTCCGCTACGGCAACAACAACGTAGGCGCCGAAGAGGACTACGTCTCGAACCCGTACAGCCGGGATTCGTTGCCGAGACTACACGCCGAAGGCGTGAAGTCGAGTCAGCCGGAGAATCCCATTGGGGATTCATCGGGCGGAGCCCGATGGTATCCCCAACGGGATTCGAACCCGTGTCGCCAGCTTGAAAGGCTGGTGTCCTAGACCTGGCTAGACGATGGGGACATTGGTATCGGACAAACGGCCGCCACTCTTCCTAGAAAGAAAGACTACCGGTAGAGGTAGGCGGCTCGTGGGCCGTGAGGGGATCGAACCCCCGACCCGCGGATTAAAAGTCCGCCGCTCTACCAACTGAGCTAACGGCCCGGCGGGCATTATAGCGATTCGATCGCTCGCCGGAAGGCCCTTCCAACACGGAGAAGAACGAAGAGAATTCCGCTCCATGACGTAAGGTCCCTCCATGGCACTCCGCAGGATCCTGCGCAAGACTCCGGCGCATGTGACCACGGCCCACATCTACGAGATCCCAGCGCATCTCCTAGGTCAACCGCTGGCTTCGGTGTGGCGCCGCAGCGTCGCCATCGCCGTCGACTTCGTCTCAGCGGTCGTCATCGCCACACCGATCCTGTTGTTGCTCGCGCTTCTAGCAATTCGCATTCAAGCACCCGCCGCAGCCGAAGCACTGCGCGCGGCGTTCTCGTTCACCACCAGCGACGACAATACGTCGACCCCAGAAGAAGGCACCGCGCAGAACGAGCAGCTGGCCAGCGACTGGGAGATCGAGCTCCTCCAGCTGGTCGCTAAGCGACGGCCCGACCTGCTCTCTGAAGACATCACGCTCGCCCTGGCCTCCAACGACCGGGCGGCCTTCGCCCGCGCCACCGAGGGTCTGAGCTTGCAGTTCGACCTCGGAGCGGAGCCCGACTCACGCTTCGACGCATCCAGCAACACCCTCAACCTGCGGCGCGACGTTCTCTACGGACCGTTCGCCTCGACCTTCAGCTACTTCGTTCTGGTGCTCGCCTACTTCACCCTCCTGACCCGAATCGGCCGGGGGTGGACGCTGGGAAAGTGGCTGGCTGGCATTCGCGTCGTTCGGCTCGACGGCAAGGCTTGGACGTTGTGGTCTTCGTTCGGGCGTGCGGGTGGCTATGGTGCCAGCCTCTCGACCTTTGGCCTCGGGTTCCTCCAGGCCTTGTGGAACCGCAACCGCCAGGCGCTTCACGATCGCATCGCCGAAACCGTCGTCGTCCGAGCGCAGCGCCTGGGTAGACACAGAAGGCGGACGGCACCAGAGAACGAAACCGCGAAGCGAAAAGAAAGCGATACCGAAGTTCCCGAAGGCGCCTGACGCGCTAGGGTGGTCGTTCCCGTAGACCTCAGGAAACGACTCGGTGACCAACGACGAGAAGGAAAGAGCGGCCTCAACGGGTTATCGCGACCCGCGCGCCCGCGAGGGTGGCCTAGCCCTGGCGGGCCTCTTGGGGCTTTCTGTCTTGCAGCCACTGTTCGGGTTGCTGGCGAAGAACCCGGGGTTCTTGACAGCGCACCAACTTCTCGAAGGGCGGCTGATTGGCTTCGCTCTGTTCATTGGTCTGGGGGTACCGGCCCTTCTTGGCGCGGCCTATCTGACCCTTCGCCGGCTTCCGCCGCGCCTTCTCCTCGCCCACGGCGTCGCAGCAGTGCTCTTTGGCGTCATGGGCGCCGCGTTCGCCCTTCAGATCATCAAGCGCACGAGCCTCGACCCCAGCCTCACGGTCGGACTTGCCATGCTGCTCGGTCTCGCTGCGGCGGTTGGTTTCTGGCGCATCGCCGAACTGCGCCAGTTCGCCGGCCTGCTGGCGCTCGGGCTTCTGGTCTACCCACTGGTCTTCCTGCTCAACAAAGACATCAAGCCGCTCCTTAGAGCAGCACCCGCCCAGGATGCCGATCTCGAGGACACCCTCTCGCCCGAGGTTCCGAAGGTGCCGATTGTGCTCGTGGTCCTGGACGAGCTACCCGTCAACACCTTGATGACGGTTGACGAAGAGATCGACACCAAGCGCTTCCCCGGCTTCGCCAGACTCGCTCGTTCCTCGACGTGGTATCGCAGAGCCACGGCAGCCGCAGAGTCGACCGCCAAGGCGATACCTGGAATCGTGACCGGAAATCTGCCCAGGCTCGACAGTGAGCCGGTCCTCGCTGAGTATCCGGACAATCTCTTCCGTTGGCTGGGCGCGAATGGCTACGAACTCGTCGTGACGCAGAATCACACGCTGCTCTGCCCGCGGCGTATGTGCGAAAAGAACCGAACCTCCGCTCCAGCTCCAGCCGGGTCACTGTTCTCCGACCTGGCGGTGCTCTACGGCTACGTGCTGGCGCCGGCGGCGTGGGTCGATCGCCTGCCAGCTGTCGATCAAACGTGGAGCGGGTTTCGAAGTGCCCGCACTCGAGCGGCAAGTGACACCGGCCCTCCGGCCCACTCCGTACCGAAGACCTTCGAGCGCTTTCTGGCGCAGATTTCCACCGAGACTCGGCAAAGTCTCTACTACCTGCATCTTGGTGTGCCTCATGTTCCGTGGAAGTACCTGCCATCGGGCCGCGAGTACGGGCCACTCGGCAAACCCGTCACGCCGCTCGGCTTTTCTCCGCCTCGCTGGGGAAGCGACGAATGGGTCACTACCGTCGCCTGGCAGCGTCACGTTCTTCAAACCCAGTACACCGACCGTCTGCTCTCGCGGCTGCTCGACGATCTGGAGGCAAGGGGTCTGTGGTCAGAGGCGCTTCTGATCGTCACCGCCGATCACGGCACCAGCTTCCGGCCCAACCTTGGTCGCCGGGTCATCGAGCAACCGCCGGGTGCTGGCAAGCCGAAGAATCCGCGACACATCGTCTACGAAAATCTCGAGGACATTCTCGAGGTTCCGCTGTTTATCAAGCGGCCGGGGCAGGACGCGGGGGCGGTCTCTGACTATCCGAGCTCGACTCTCGACATCGTGGCCACGGTCGCCGATGTCCTCGGCGTCGAGGTGCCCTGGCCAACCGGCGGCACTGCGTTGTCTGCTGAACAACCTTGGGGTGAACGAACGCGCTACTACCACACCGGAACTGGCGGTCTCGGAACGCTCGAGATCACGACCGACAACGAACGCCGACGCGCAGCCCTCGAACGCAAAGAGCGACTGCTGGGCTCCGGAGATGACTCGTTGTTCGAGATCTCGCCGCACAAGAACCTGCTTGGTGCACCCGTTGCGCCGCTCGTTCAGGGCGAGGCCATACCGGGGCTCGGCTACGAGCTCGCCGACGCGTGGCTCTACGACAACATCGATCTCGACGCACACTTTCTACCGGCCCACGTCTTCGCCACACTCACCGGGCCAGAAGACACTCTCCTCGAGGTACAGGACCAGTGGTTCGCCGTCGCGCTAGGAGGAGTGGTAAGGGCTGTGACCCGACCCATCTTGAGTGCGCGCGCGCTTCGACTGTCGGCGCTACTTCCTGAAGCGGTCTGGAAAGCGGGCTCTAACGAAGTCTCGATCTATCAGCTCGTGGGAGGCAACGCCCTCCGGCCCCTCTCTTCCGAGGGCCCGCAGCAGCCGGTTCAGCTCGTGGTTCTCGGTGACACCGTGCAGGCCCTCGAAGTCGCGCCTGGAAACCGTGTGCCGGTCGACCGTAACTCGGTCACCGGCTTGATTCGACTGCTCGACGATCGCATCGACGGTTCCGCTACCCGGCCCACCGACGGCCGTGCCTACGACGAGCTCTTCCTCTTTCGCGGCCCGGAGCTCCTCTATCGCGGAGTCGCCCATCGTCAGCAAGGCCCGGACGGCGACCAGGTCGGCAACTTCCGCCTCGAGATGTCGACCGAGCTGCTGGCCGAGAGAAGCAACCTGCGAGTGTTCGCTCGCGTCGGAGACGTTGCCAGCGAACTCCGGCGGTTCGGCGAAGGCCCGGCGAAGTTCTCCCTTCTGCCAGCTCGAGCAGGCAGGAACGACCGCGACCGGGTCCAGCTCGAGTTGCCCGACCACACGATCATTCCCACCGCGCCTCGCAGGATCGTCGGCAACGTCGATCGCATCGCGGTCGAGGAGGAGGTTCTGGTCTTCGAGGGTTGGGCGCTCTATCGCACCGGCGACGAACCACCCCGGGAGTTCCGGCCCAGTGGCCTGGCGCTCCTCGTCAACGAGGTCGGGTACACCGGCGACTACCAGTCGCGTTCCTCTCCTACCGCCGAACGCGCGGAAGCCTTCCGAATCGAGCTGCCGCTCGACCGACTCGACCGGGAAGGCTTCTGGATCCGGCTCTTTGCGGTCACCCATGACGGCCAGGCAGGAGAACTCAAGCATCACGGCCGCCGCCTCACTCTGGTCGCGCGCGAGGCGGTGGGCTGGGGAGAGCCGGAGGCAGCCGCAGACTAGCGACCGTGAAGCAGCTAGGAAGCGTAGGGAAAGAAGTCGATGATCTCGCCGCGCCGGTTGCGGTCCTGAATGTCGTTCCACATCTCAGAGGTCAACAAGTCGGCGTGGTGTTCCAGAAAGGCTTCGCGCAATGGGTCGTCAAGCCCCAGGAAGCGCTCGAACTCCTCCGGAAAAACGTCACCGGGCCTGACGCTGAACCATGGTTGGTCATCGAGCTCCTGATCGACGTGCTCTGCCTCGGGGATCTTGCGGAACTTGCACTCGGCCAGCGAGCGCACCTCGTCATAGTCGTAGAAGACCACCCGGCCATGGCGGGTGACCCCGAAGTTCTTGAGCAGCATGTCGCCGGGGAATAGATCCGCCGCTGCAAGCTCCTTGATGGCGTGACCCCAGTCGACCACTGCCTCACGTTGAAGCTCCGGTGACTTCTGACGCAGGTAGAGATCGAGGGGAGTCACTCGTCGACCCACGAAGAGGTGGCGTATGAGTACATCGTCACCGCGCAACTCGGCGCTCTCCCCGCACTCTTCGAGCAGCTCGGTGAGCACTTGATCCGAGAAGCGCGCCCGTGGGAACTCGAGGTACTCGAACTCCTGAAAGTCCACCAACCTGCCAACGCGGTCGTGCAGCAGCACCTGACGGTAGCGATCCAGAACCTCGCGACGCGTCACACTCTTGGTACTCGGGAACCGGTCACGAATCACTTTGAAGACGAACTCGAACGACGGCAGAGTAAAGACGGCCATCACCAGGCCGCGTTGTCCAGGAGCAGAAACGAACTGCTCGACACTGCCCGAAATGCGCTGCACGAGATCACCGTAGAACTCGCTCTTGCCGTGCTTGTTGTACCCCAGCGAAATGTAGAGCTCAGCGATGCGCTTGCGCGGCATGAGCGAATGCAGGAAACCGATCACGTGGCGCGGACTATCGGTGACCGCATGGAAGTACCAGCTCGCAAAGCTGAAGAGAATGCTCGTCTGGTTCGTGTCGGTGACGGTGGCGTCGAGCTCGAGGCCCTCGGTCGTGTGCAAGAGAGCCAGCACCACGGGGAAGACCGTCTCGCCGTTCTTGCGAACCCGGCCAATGATGTAGGCCGCCTTGTTGCGAATGAATACCGGTTCGAGAAAGTCGAGAGCATCGAAGCCCGCCATCTCGCGGCGCGAGAGCGCCTCTTCGACGGCCCGGGCGGCCCTGCCGGCCGCTCCATCGAGATCGCGGAACCGGGCGCGCAGGCCTGCGTCGAGAAGAACCCGGCGAAAGACGGCGGCTGACGGTCGGTGCACCGCGTACATGCGGCCATTCGACATTTCCCAGCCTTTGAAAGGAAGCGGAAAGTCGCGCGACAGGTAGTCGATGCCGGGGTCGATGCCGGCGTGGGCGAACACACGCCTGGTGAGCGAATTGTGGAAGGTCTGGGCCAACTCGAAATCGTCCCGACCGAGAACCGCCAGCGAGTAGGCCTCCTTTAGTCCAACCCAGACTTCTCGATCGTCGATCCCATCACCGATCTCATCGCGCAGCTCGCCCAGGGTCTCGCCCACCGAGCGACGGTGCAGCGTCAGGCGCCTGACGGTGTCGCGGCGGATGCCCTCCCAATCTCTCTCTTCGAAACGCTCGACGACACGCCGCGTGATGGAGCGATAGGTGTCGTGAAACTCCTCGAAACCGCGCAGGACGATGTCTGCACCGCGCTCCGCCTCAGTGCGCACCGGCACGCAACTGCGTCAGAACGTCTGGAAGGGCGCTTCCCAGCCAGTCTCGCAAAGGTGTCCGCTCGGTCATCAGCGTCTCCTCGCGCTTGGGGCCGGTTGACAGCAAACCGACTTCGGCACCGACCTGCTGTTCGAGGAAATCGATATAGCCTCGCGCCGCAGTCGGTAGGTCCTTTTCGTCGACGGTGCCGGTCGTGTCTTGTTTCCAGCCCGAGAGGGTCTGGGTCACTGGCGTCACCGCCTCGAGGAGTCGGGTGTCAGCCGGCATCTCGCTGACAATCTCGCCGTCGATCATGTAGTCGGTGCACACTTCGATTTCGTCGAGCTCATCGAGCACATCGAGTTTGGTGAGCGCGATCGAGCTGACGCCTGACACCCGGCGGGCGTAGCGCGCGACCACCAGATCGAGCCAACCGCAACGCCTTGGCCGGCCGGTCGTCGTGCCGAACTCGTGGCCGCGCGCGCGCAAGTGGTCACCCACGCCGTCGTGCAGTTCGGTCGGCATCGGGCCTTCACCGACGCGAGTCGTGTAGGCCTTGAGAATGCCGATCACGCCATCGATTGCAGTTGGCGGCACGCCGGTCCCGATCGTCGCGCCTCCCGACGTCGAGTTCGAGCTGGTGACGTACGGGAAGGTACCGTGGTCGACGTCGAGCAACGTCCCCTGCGCCCCTTCGAAGAGAATGCTCTTACCGGCCGAGCGAGCCCGATCGAGCTCGAGCGAAACGTCACACAGGTAGGGCGTCAAGCGCTCGCGGTACTCCTCGCAACGTTTGAGTGTCTCGCCGAGCAGGCCGTCGGCAGTCACCCCCATGCCGCGCAGCTCTGATTCGATCTTGCCGATCTGCGCGGTGAGGCGGCGCTCGAGGTCGGGAGCACCGAGATCGCACATGCGTAGGCCGAACCGAGAGGCCTTGTTCTCGTAGGCCGGGCCGATCCCACGCGAGGTGGTTCCGATCTTGTCGTCGCCGGCGGACTCTTCGCGGGCGTGATCGAGCACCGTATGGGCGTGAATGAGAACGTGCGCGCGATCGCTGATGAACAGTCGCCCGGTCAACTCGACGCCTGCTTCCTCGAGCTGGCCGACCTCTTTGAGAAACGCCTCAGGCGAGATGACCATGCCGTTGCCGAGGTAGGCGACCGTCTCCTCGTGCAACACGCCGGAGGGCACGAGGTGGAGGGCGAAGTGCTGATCGACGGAGTTCTTGTCGCGAAACTTGACGGTGTGCCCAGCGTTGTGGCCACCTTGGAACCTGGCGACGACGGGAAACGCGGGACTCAGCAGGTCGACGATCTTGCCCTTTCCCTCATCGCCCCACTGCATGCCGATGATGATGACGTTGGACACTAGCGAGTCCCCCGGGGTGCGCGACAGAAGTGCCGTTCTAACGTGATGCAAACCTGGCTCATGGAATGACTTTCGGGAATCAATACCGGATGTGGCTCGAGGGCCAACGGCGATGGTACCGGTTCTGGCAGCCTTTGAGCGTCAACCGTCAGAGCGCTCGCACGCGCTCGCGCAGGACGAACTTGCGGACCTTGCCAGTCGAGGTCTTGGGGAGCTCACCAAAGACCACGTAGCGCGGGCACTTGAAGCCAGCCATGCGCTCGCGGCAGAAGCCGATGATCTCCTCTTCGCTGGCGGTCTCTCCGGCCTGGAGCTCGACGAAGGCACAGGGCGTCTCGCCCCATTTCTCGTCCGGGCGCGCCACCACCGCCGCCGCCGCGATCGCCGGGTGCGCGTACAGGGTGTCTTCGACCTCGATCGAGGAGATGTTCTCGCCCCCCGAGATGATGATGTCTTTGGAGCGATCACGGAGCTGGATGTAGTTGTCTTCGTGCCAGACGCCGAGATCGCCCGAGTGAAACCAGCCGCCCGCGAAGGCTTCCGCGGTCGCGGTGTCGTTCTTGAGATACCCCTTCATGACGATGTTGCCACGGAACATGACCTCGCCCATCGCTTGGCCGTTTCTCTCGACGGCGTCGAGAGAGTCGGCGTCGGCCACCATCAGTCCGTCGAGCGGCACGTAGGGGACGCCCTGGCGGGCTTTCAGTGCCGCCTGTTCGTCGGTGCTCTTGTCGCTCCATTCGTCTTTCCAGGCGCAGACAACCGCTGGACCGTAGGTCTCGGTAAGGCCGTAGACGTGAGTCACTTCGAAGCCTGCCCGTGCCATCGCCGCGAGCACCGGCGCCGGTGGCGGCGCAGCAGCCGTCATCATGCGAACCTGATGGGAGATCTCGCGCCGCTCGTCCTCCGCCGCGCCTAGAAGCAGTTGCATGATGATCGGTGCCCCGCACAGATGGGTGACCCGGTGATCGGCCAGAGCAGCCCAGATCGGGCCTGCCTCGACCCGACGCAGGCAAACGTTGGTGCCAGCGACCGCGGCCATGGTCCAGGGGAAGCACCAGCCGTTGCAATGGAACATCGGCAACGTCCAGAGATAGGTCGGGTGACGCGGCATTTCCCAGGTCAGGACATTGCCCATGGCGTTCAAGTAGGCGCCGCGGTGGTGATAGACCACTCCCTTGGGGTTACCGGTTGTTCCCGAGGTGTAGTTGAGCGCGATCGCTCGCCACTCGTCGTCGGGCAACGACCATTCGAACTCTGGGTCACCGCCTGCAATCCACTCTTCGTATTCGAGCTCTGACAGGCGCTCTCCGCGACGCTCTCCAGCCTCCGGGTCGTCGTAGTCGACGACAAGGATCTCCTGTTCGATGCCGTCCAGGGCCTCCTTGATCACCTCACTGAACTCGGTGTCGGTAACCAAGACCTTGGCCTCGCCGTGCTCGAGAATGAAGCGTAGTGCCGCAGCGTCGAGGCGGTAGTTGAGTGCGTTGAGAACGGCGCCAGTCATCGGCACGCCGAAGTGCGCATCGACCATCGGTGGCACATTGGGCAGCATCACCGCCACCGTGTCGGAGGTACCCACCCCGGCGCGCGCTAGAACACTCGCCAGACGGCGGGCTCGAGAATGGGTCTCGGCCCAGGTATGGCGGTTCGGGCCATGAATGACCGCGGTCTGCTCCGGATGCACCATCGCCGCGCGCCGCACGAAGGAAAGCGGCGAGAGAGCGGTGTGGTTGGCGGGACAGCGCGGCAGTTCTTCGTAGGCAGTCGGCACGTCGAGTCTCCAGATCAATGGCTGAGGAGACACCAGCGTACCGTTAGCTCGCCGACCCCGAAACCAGGTTCTTGCGAACCTCTAGAAGAGCCTTCTCGAGCGTGCTCGCCGCCCGTCTCACCTGCTTTCGCTCACGCTCATCCAATGCTTCGACGACCGCCGCCAGGTTCTCGATACGAGCACGGCGCGCCGCCTCGAGTAGCCGACGGCCGCGCGCGGTCGCTTGAACTCGACGAACCCGCCGGTCTTCCCTGGCGATCTCGACCTTGACCAGGCCGTCGCGTTCCATCGCCTGCACCATGCGGGTCATGGTGGGTGGCTTGACCTGCTCCAGCTCCGCCAGGGTCCCTAGGCGCTCGGGGCCACCGAACACCAAAACTGAAAGGACAGACAGACGCGCCGCGCTGAGCCCAAACGAACGGTCTTCTCGGCGCGCCAGCCGCAAGAGATGGATCGCAACGGAGTGGAGCGCGGAAGCTGTCTCATCTCGTCCTCTACCTTCTGGCATGCGATGAATATACTTAGCTTTGCTAACTACTTCCAGTGACCACCGAAGTGAGAAACGAACGATGACTACGAACGACCTTCAGGCAGCGATCGAGACCGGTGACCAGGCGGCGGTTGTCGAATTGCTCACCGCCGACGCCAGCATCGCCCACCAGAAGACCGAAACCGGAATCTCCTGGGTCCTCCAGGCGATGTACTACCGGCAGCCGGCGATCGCGAAACAGATCGCAGCCGCGAAAGGGCAGCTCGACATTCACGAGGCAGCGGCCACCGGCGATGTCAAGCGCTCACAGAACCTACTCGACGAACACAACGATGCCCTCGAGGCCATCGCGCCCGACGGTTTTCGCCCACTTCATCTTGCGGCCTTCTTTGCGCACGAGAACGTGGTCGCTCTTCTCATCGAGCGTGGCGCCGAAGTGGCGACCGCGGCCAGCAACCCCACGAGTGTCCACCCTCTGCACTCCGCCGCTGCGGCCCACTCCGTTCCGATCTGTGAGCGACTCCTAAGAGCCGGTGCGCAGGTTGACGCCCGCCAGCAGGCGGGCTACACCGCTCTCATGGCAGCAGCGATGGGCGGTAACCAGGAGCTGGTCGATCTGCTGCTCGCTCACGGTGCGGACCCAAGTCTCGAATCAGAGGCAGGGCAATCCGCCGCCGATCTGGCTCGCGAACAGGACCACAAGGTCCTCGCTCAGCAACTCGAGACGCGCTAGGCGCTAGACCCAGAGGGGCTCCAGGCTCCGCAGCGGGCAGCTAGACTCGGCCTTCTTGCCGCCATCGAGGGGTGGCTGTTCTGACGGAATCACCCGAAGGGTCGTGTTGGCGAATGAGAGTCGAGCTTCCAGTGTCTTGCCCGGAGGGCGGGCGAACTCGAGGTCCGGGAAGTCCCGCTGAACTGCGGGTGACGCCCGTACTCCTCCCCGGCTTGCTGCTGCTCATTCTTCCAGCTCTCCTCGGAGCCCAGGCTCTCCTCGCTGGAGAGAACAGTCCATCAGCCGGCAACGCACAGCTGCAACGTATGCAGTCTGCGGCCAGAGAGCACCTGAGCGAGTACCTGCGGCTCGACACCACCAACCCACCGGGCAACGAGGTGTTGGCGACCGCCTTCTTCGGCGCCATCTTCGACCACCACGGCATCGACTACCAGGTCTTCGAGCCTGAACCTGGACGCGCTTCGATTGTGGCGCGCATCGACGGCGGAGGCGAGCCTGGCCTGCTCCTCCTCCATCACACCGACGTGGTGCCGGCCGACGCGAACTACTGGCAGGTAGCACCTTTCTCGGGCACCACCCAGGACGGCTACATCTGGGGCCGCGGAGCTCTCGACACTAAGGGCCTCGGCATTCTGCAGCTCGAGGTCTTTCTGGAGCTCTATGAGAAGGCCAAGGCTGATCCAGGTGCTCTCAACCGCGACGTCGTGTGGATGGCGACTGCCGACGAAGAAGCGGGGGGGCAGCTCGGTGTCGGCTGGCTGGTCGAGCACCAGCCGGAGGTCTTCGACGGGCTCGGACTGGTCCTCAACGAAGGCGGCGGCGGAATGTTGATTGGCGATCGCCCGGTCTTCTCGATCGAGGTGACGCAGAAGGTCCCGCTGTGGCTTCGCTTGACCGCCCGCGGATCGCCTGGACACGGTTCGTCGCCGCGCTCAGACAGTGCACCGCGCCGTCTGGTGCGCGCCCTCGCGCGACTCGAGCGTCATTCATTCGAAGCCCGGGTGGTGCCGGAGGTGGCGCGCTACTTCAACGGACTCGCGGCGATCGAGGATCAACACGAGGCAGCGTTTTTTGACCTCGAGAACGCTGTCCGCGACCGAGCCTTCCTCCGTCGCCTGCAGGCCGACAACCCGCAGCTGCACGCTCTGCTCCAGAACACCTGCGCTCTGACCTCACTCGAGGGGTCTCCCAAGATCAACGTCGTACCCACCGAGGCGATCGCCGAGCTCGACTGCCGTTTGCTACCTGACGAGAACCCAGCGCTCTTCGTCCGCGAGCTTCGCCGTGTCCTGGGTGAGCCGGCGATCGAGGTCGAGGTGCTGATGAGCTTCTCACCCACCGTTTCAACGACAGACAGCGAATTGTTTCGAGTCATCGAGCACGAGGCGCGGAAGCGTTTCCCTGATGCCCTGGTCCTGCCCTCGGTGGTCGCGGGGTTTACCGATTCCCACTTCCTGCGCGATCTCGGGATGGTTGCCTACGGCTTCAGGCCCTCACTACTGCCCGTCTCCGAGGCCTCCAGTGTGCACGGAAACGACGAGCGGATCGCGCTTTCCGACCTCGATATGGGAGTTGAGATGCTGTGGTCCATCGTGACCCGCCTGGCCGTTACGCCCCCACGCGGCGGGCTCTCGACCGGCCAGGGCCTCCCTTAGCAGCCCCGGGTTCCGCCCTTCTGACCGTCCCCGAGGCCCTCGCCACTGTAACGCCGCGGAACCTTCGAGGTCTCTTTGACGTAGTTCAGGAAATAGACCCGCATCGTGTGTGAAACCAGGAAGGAACCCCCGTATGACAACGTCGCGCCGACCCCACACCCGCCTTCGCCGCGTCCGCCTCGCGGCTCCACTCTTCATGCTCGTCGCGCTCGTCGCTGGCTCTCTTCTCCAGGCCGAGTCCACCGGCGGTCCCGAGCCCAACGCCAACAAGAACATGGACCGGCCGACCTTCGTCCATGACGTCGCCCCGGTTCTGCATGAGAACTGTGCCCACTGTCATCAGCCCGGCGAGATCGCCCCGATGGCCCTGCGCTCCTACGACGAGGTCAGGCCATGGGCGAAGTCCATCGCCAAAGCGGTCAAGAACCGCGACATGCCTCCCTGGGACGCCGATCCCGGCTACGGCCCCTGGGCCAACGACATCAGCTTGTCCGATGAAGAGGTCGACATGATCGTGCGCTGGGTGGATCAGGGCGCGCCACGTGGCGAGGGCGCCGAACCTACGCCGGTAGTCGCCAGGCGAGAGAACGGCTGGCAACTCGGTGAACCAGACTGGGTGTTCGAGTTCGATCCGATGGAGATTCCCGCCGACGGTCCCGATCAGTTCAAGATCGTGCCCATGGACACCGGCTGGAAGGAAGACAAGTGGATCTCGGGCGTCGAGGTGCTGGCCGGTGACCCTGAGGTCGTGCACCACTTCATTCTGTGGCGGGCCAACGAAGACAACAGCAACCAGGATGCCTGGCTCGCCGGCTGGGCAGCAGGCGCTGGGCCAACTCAAACACCAACCGGCACCGCTCGCCTTCTCCCCGCGGGCCGCAACCTGCTGGGTGACTTTCACTACCACCCGAAGGGTGAAGCGACCGTCGACAAGACCAGGATCGGCATTCACTTCGCCGATGCCAACGAGATCAAGAAGGAGTTCACGAACCTCTGGGTGCTCAACGCCAACTTCAAGATCCCGGCCGGCGATCCCAACTATGAGGCGCGCGCCTCCTACGTCTTTCCGCAAGACGTCGAGCTGATGAGCCTGACGCCGCACATGCACTATCGCGGCAAGGACATGCGCTACATCGCGCACTTTCCCGATGGCACGAAGAAGGACCTCCTGTCAGTCAGTCAGTACGACTTCAACTGGCAAACCAACTACGACTTCGTCGACCCGATCAAAGCGCCCGCGGGGACCGAAATCGAGGTCATCGCCCACTGGGACAACTCAGCCGAGAACGCCGCCAACCCCGACCCCACCAAGGACATTGGTTGGGGTACCGAGTCGACCGACGAGATGCTCATCGGCTTCGTCGACTACGTCGTCAAGGACGGTGTTTCAGCAAAACCCATCAGCCTGGTGCTTGGCAAGCTGGCGGAACTCTCGAGGGCGTATCCCGGCCAGGTCTGGCGCATCGACCTGGACCGTGGCAACGGCGAAGAGCCCACCGCCGTCCACCTACCCAAGGACGGTAGCCAGGGCGGCTGGTACGTGCAGATGGGCAGCCTGGTTCTACCCGCCCCGATCAAGGATGTCGTCTGGGACGGGAACTCGATCACTGCGACCGCCCACATTCCCGGTCAGGAACCGACCCCAGTCTCAGCCACCGTTGATCCCGAGAGCGGCGAAATCGACCTCGAGATGATGGGCGGCACGATGAGAGGAGCACCGGCCGAGGCGGAAGCTGAGCGCACAGTCCAGGCGCAGCCAGTCGGCGACTGAGCGGCCCGAAAGACGAAACCAGGCAGCTCGCTCAAAGTGCGGCCGGAGCCCGAAGGGGTTCCGGCCCCACCACCGAGCGAGTTTGCTCGCCTGATGGGCCGTATGCCCGAGTAAGATTCTGCCCACGTTATGGCTGAGCTCGTCCTTCCATCGCTCTACCGCATCGTGGTGCCGCTGCCTGGCAACCCGCTGCGCGAGATCAATTCATACGTCATCAAGACGCGCCACCGCAACCTCGTGATCGATACAGGCATGAATCGACCCGAGTGTCGCGAGGCGTTGCTGGGCGGCCTCGAGGAGATCGGGATCGATCTCGCAAAGACCGACTTCGTCGCGACTCACCTACACGCCGACCACCACGGCTTGATCCCCGAACTCTTGGAGGACGGCTGCGGGGCCTACATGGGGCGGATCGACGCGGAAGCGATGAAGAAGCCGTTCAGTTGGGAACGTGAAAGCCCGATGGGGCAGTACCTTGGCCGAAGTGGGTTTCCGGCGCAAGAACTCGAGGCGTCATTCAAGAACCACCCGGCTTTCAAGTTTCGCTCGCAGCGACAGGTGACGTATCTGCCGCTCGACGAAGGAGACACGGTTGAGATCGGGGACTTCTGTTTCGAGACAATCGATACGCCAGGCCACACCTTCGGGCACATCTCGCTCTACGATCGGCGCAAGAAGATCTTCTTGGCTGGCGACCATGTGCTGGGTGACATCACGCCCAACATTCAGGCATGGTCGGATGACCACGATCCGCTGGGCCTCTTCCTGGATAGCTTGGCGAAGGTCGAAGACCTCGAAGTCGACATCTGTCTGCCGGGTCACCGCAGCCTGATTCACGACTTCCGCGCTCGAGTAGAGGAGCTCCGTGACCACCATCACGAGAGGGCGAGTGAGGCGGTCCAGGTGCTGGCGGACGGTCCGTTCAACGCCTACCAGACGGCTGCACGGATGTCCTGGTCCATCCGTGCCAAGTCTTGGGACGAATTCCCGCTGATGCAACGCTGGTTTGCGACTGGCGAGACTATTGCGCACTTGCGCTTCCTAGAGGAGCAAGGTCAGGTCGCCCGCCAGGACAACGCGGGAGAGATTCTCTACGCCGCAGGATGAGCGGGGCAGTCGGCCACCTGGGTAACCGACCGAACGCTCCCGCTACACTCGTTCGATTCCTTCTCTGGTGAAACGAAAGGAGAGCTGCGATGAGAGCGAGTCCGAGTGAGCCTGGCCAGGGGCGTTCCGCCCTCCTCTTGACAGCGATCGCCGCGACGTTCTTTGCAACGGCCGCGAGCTCCCAGTCAGCGGCTCCGGTGAGTAGAACGGAGTTCGACCGCTGGATGACCGAGATCTCGAACTGGGAACGCTGGGGCAAAGACGACGAACTAGGCACGCTGAACTTGATCACGCCCGAGGAGCGCAAAGCAGCGGCTGCGTTGGTGCGCGAAGGCGTTTCGATCTCGATGGCGCTGGACCTGAACACCACCCGCGATGCCTTGAACACCAACCCTTTCGAGCACACGCTGAGCGAAATGCAGTTTGGCGGTCATGAGGGGGCTGGCGATCGCTACAGTGTCCAATACCACGGCTTCGCGCACTCCCATATCGACGGTTTGCCGCATTTCATTCACAAGGGCAAGATGTACAACGGCGTCGGCAGGGACGTCCTCAAACCGAGCGGTGCAGAAAAGCTCGGGATCCACAACGCCCACGCGGGAATCTTCACTCGCGGCGTACTGGTCGACATGCCCTGGTTCAAGGGAGTGGACTATCTCGAGCCGGGTACCGCGATCACGGCCGCGGATCTCGAGGCCTGGGAGAAGAAGACGGGAATCCGAGTCGGGCGCGGCGATGTGCTGCTCATTCGTACTGGGCGCTGGGAGTTGGTGCGCCATAAGGGGCAGTGGAACTTCCTCGAAAAGGCCGCGGGCTTGCACGCTTCGGTCGCCAAATGGCTCAAGGAGCGTGACGTTGCGATCATCGGCTGTGACGGCGTGAGCGATGTGATGCCCTCTGGCGTCGAGGGGTTGGCAAACCCGCTGCACGAGCTCGTTCTCGTCGGGCTCGGCATGCGCATTCTGGACAATCTAGATCTCGATGCCGTCGCCCGCGAGGCGCAAGCGCGCAGTCGCTGGGAGTTCCTCTTTGTCGGAGCACCATTGCGAGTCGTAGGCGGCACCGGCTCGCCGCTCAATCCGCTGGCGATTTTCTAGCCATCAAGACATGGCAAGCCGGTGGGTGAGGTTCCGGCCGTGTTCTCCTGGCACTGTGTGCCTAGCGCTACTTTTCCGGCGGACCGACCCACGGACAAGGAGCGCGGTGCGCGTCGAGCCGGGTGACCTCCTGCCAGGTCTTGCCGCCGTCCTGGGAGTTCTCTTCGACCCGATACCAGAAGTCGTCGGACTCGACGACGAAGGTCATGCGGCGTTTGTCCGAGGTATCGGGGTGGCTTGCCCACATATGCATCAAGCCGTCTTCGCGCACCTCTGAAGTCAGCGTGCGCACCTCGGGAACCATGGTGTGCTGCCACATGTTGAGCCACTGCCCTTCTTGTGGGTGGTACATGCGGAGATTCACGCCTCCGCTCTGAGCGGCCGCACCATCGGTTGGCGGCCGGTCGTACCAGTAGTCCGCAATCGCGTAGCCCCCGAGCGCCCAGCGACCCTCCCAGTACGCCGGCTGGAACCGCTTGCTCCAGGTTCCGTCGGCGAGTTTTCGCCGTGCCTTGATGTCCCAGTTGCCTACCATGAAGGCGAACTGCTCGAGCTCGGAGTGGGCTTCTGGATGTCTCGACCCCATCTCGCAAGGCTGGAGAGCGACGGGTTCTGAGATCGCTGGATTCTGGGGAACGAGTGCGACGAGAAGAACGAGGGGTGCGATGCGAATGGCAAGCATTGCCGATCTCCTGACTTTCTAGCCGTAAGAGTCGAGCGGCTGGACGGCCACCCGTACCCGCCGCGAAGCGAAAACGATTCCCTCACGGCTGCCGGTCGGCAGCCGGGAGGGAACTGCTTGTGGGACCTCTGGTATCGAACGACCAGAGAAGACAGGAGTTCCGCGCTTCGACCACCCTGCCTCGAACTGAAGCGGCCTGCCAAGCTTCAGAAGCATTGGCATGGCGGCAGGTCCCCCGAGTTGGCACTCTAGTGGCCCTGCCGCTCCTCCTCGTCGTGGGGTTGGCGGCAGTCGAGGAGACCTACCTCTGCCTGTTGTTCCCCCCGGCCGGCGCCCAACGCTCCACGGAACTGTTAGCGGTTTCGGACTCGCACGCCGCCGTTAGTGGTCTCGAGGCGAATCGGCGCCCCGCCCGACCCGAGGGTGGCGCGGATGTGCTTGTTGATCTTTCCCGAAACCTCGACCGGAAAGGCGATTTCGATCGGGCCATTGGTGGTCTCGGTGTCGAGCTCCGCCGAGTAGCCTTCGGGAACGAGGAGGTCGATGCCACCGTTCGTGGTCTCGAGCTCGAGCCCCTCGCCGCGCCATGAGTGGCCGTCGAGCTTGACGCTCAGACCGCCGTTTAGCGTCTCGCCGATGACATCACCACCGACATCGCGGAGCGCGATGCCTCCGTTCTTGGTGGCCAGCCGAAGCCGCCCCTCGACCCCGGCCACTTCGATACCGCCGTTGAACGCCTCGAGGTTCAGGTCATAACCGCTCGGTACCTGGGCTTCGAAACCCACCGCCCAGTTTTTCCCCGGGCCCGTCGCGGTGACGGAACCGTTTTGAACCCGGATCTCGATGTCCGCTGGATCGGTGCCCTTCCAGGCCGAGACCTTGGCCACCAGCTCGACGTCTGCCCGCGAAGAACCGACGACTTTCAGACCGCCGTTGCGGTTGCCGTCGATCTCGAGCTCGCCAACCGCCGGCAGGGTCACCCAGCGCTTCTGACAGGCCTTGCCGCGCTCGCTGCCTCCGCGACAACGCACATCCTCACTCTGCCAATCCTGCGCGACCGTAGGCGCAGCGGCGAGGCCGGCGGCCAAGAGGGTAAGGGTTGCCGTGCAGAAACCGGACCTTCGGCTTGTCTTTCTGGCCGGATCGCAAGGGGTTCGAAACAGCATCGCTGGATTCTCCTCGGTAGTTTCGAGAGTAGACACCCTCTCGCTGCAGCCGTTACGCCATTCCCCTCCGGTGGGTGGACGGAGTATTGAGCGGAAGGCTCTAGAATCCGAAAAGATCGCTATGCTGCACGGCCCGTGGCTCGAACGCGGACCGGAAGTCCAAGGAGAACGCTCATGCCCCTGTTCAGAACACCCAGCATGCCGACCCCCGAACAGGCTCTTCCTGGCCGGTCGGAGATGATGCCGGTGCCGGAGAAGCACTTCGTGCTCGGCAGGCCGCTCGTCGGCCCGTATCCAGACGACACCGAGGTCATTCAGCTCGGCATGGGCTGCTTCTGGGGCGCCGAACGCCTGTTCTGGACCCAGCCGGGTGTCTTTACCACCGCCGTCGGCTACGCCGGTGGGCACACCCCCAACCCCACCTACAAGGAGGTCTGCAGCGGCGGCACCGGTCATACCGAAGTCGTGCTGGTGGTCTGGAAGCCGCGGGAGATCTCGCTGGCGCAGATCCTGGCGGGGTTCTGGGAAGGTCACGACCCAACCCAGGGGATGCGACAAGGAAACGACCGTGGCACGCAGTACCGCTCAGCGATCTACACCTCGAGCGCTGCCCAGCTCGAGCTCGCCCACACCACCCGCGACAGTTATCAGGAGAAGCTCAGAGAGTCCGGCTACGGCGAAATCACCACCGAGATTCGCGCCGCCCCAGACTTCTACTTCGCCGAGGAGTACCACCAGCAGTATCTCGCCAAGAACCCCAACGGCTACTGCGGTATCGGCGGTACCGGAGTGTCCTGCCCCATCTCCCTGGGCGTGCCCGGGTAGGCTAGAGGGTTCACGGCGAAAACAGGGCGCGCTGGCGGCGGGCCAGCTCGCGGTCACCGCGGGCGTCGATCGCATCGCCTACCCGCGCGCACAGGTCTTCGTTGTGGCGATGAATCGCCAGCGCTTCGAGTGCCAGCGAAGCCCGGCGTGAACTACCGCTCTCGATCTGGCCGAGAAGAAACGCCAACGCCTCTTCCCTCCGCATCGCCGAGAGTCCCGCGAGCACCGGTGCCTCGAGCTCGGAGCGCTCCTCGAGCGCCTGGGTCAGCACATCGAACGCCGCCTCAAGGCGCGACGCGCCCAGTGCATGCGCAACCTGGCCGGCGACCTCCGCGTCGCCCGATGCCACCAGCTCTTCGGCGATCGCCAGGCCACGGTCCGGCGCAATCTGTAGGAGGCCCGCAGCCGTCTGGTAGATGACCTCACTCTCGTCGTCGCCACACAGGGTCTTGTGCACCAACAGCGCCTCGGCACCGTAGGCTCCACTGGCAGCAATTGCTCTCGCCGCTTGAACGCGCGCACCGGGTTCGGGGTCTGCCAGGAGGCGGGCAAGCTCGAACAAGATTCCTCCGTAGCCAATCGCCACCAGGCCATTGGCACAGGCCGCGCGCAGCTCGATCGCGGTATCGACCTTGCCACCGAAGACCGGCTCCATCTGCACGTGGCGGATACCCGTCAAGAGAACGTCCTGGTCGGCCGGCGTGCCGGCTTCGTCGAGCGCCATCATCGCCTCGATGATCGCCAGTTTGGTGACGCAATTCGGGTCGCGCTTGAGAGGCTCTTCGAGTCTCCTCGTGAACTCTTCGGCCAGGCGCGGGGCAAGCTCGGCCAGACCGGCCTCGGCAATGGCCACCGCCGCCCGCGACCCTACGTAGCCACTCCGCGAGCCAAGTAGTTTGTCGAGTTCGGCAATCGCGCCGCTGCGATCGTCTGCATCTGCAGCGAGAAGCGCGCGCAACTCTTTGACCCGCTCGAGCTGGCGCTCGGTGACTTTCGACATGACCGCCCGAGCGTACCGCTTGCAGCCCAAGGGCCCCACGCCCTTCGCTCTCGGGTTATCGTCTTCGGGTGCCGCTCTCAGTCCCCAAACAGCAGCCCCTGGTCGTGCGTCTGCCGAACGCTGTCGGCGACGTCGTGATGACCGAACCAACCCTCGACTGGCTCACGCAACAGGGTTTCGAAGTCCATGCAATCGGCCCGGGTTGGGCACCACAACTGCTCTCCCATCTAGACGCCAGGCTCTACCCACTTCCCTCGAGTAGCCAGGAGTGGGCCGACCTCCGCGAGGGCACCGCCGCTTCAGATGCCCTGCTCTTTCGCTCTTCGTTCCGAAGCTCACAAGAGCTCCGCAGTGCAGGGTTCCGCTGCATTGGTTTCCGGACCGACATGCGCTCGCTCTTGCTCTGGAAGTCGATGCGCCGGCCCCGCGGTCGCCACAAGATCGAGGAGTACCACGCCCTTGCCACCTACGCCGAAGCCGCCATTCGGGGAAGCGCGCGCAAACAGGACCGCGTCCGCCCGCCCGTCATTCCAGTTTCGGCAGCCGCCCACCAGAGAGCGCGGGAAAAGACAAACGCTCGTAACCTCGAACCGAACGAGCCCTACGTGGTCTGCTGCCCAACCGTCTCAGGCCGCCATCCCGCCGGCTTCAAACTATGGCCGCACTTTCCTACCTTCTACCAACTCCTCGAGAACGAAAACATCACCGCCGTCACCTGCCCCGGCCCCGAGGAAGAAGAACGACTCGCCGCCTGCCAACCGCGCGGACACGTCGTCCCTGGAGCGACGCTCGACGAACTGGCCGCAATCCTCCAGGGCGCCCGGGCCGTGGTCTCCAATGACACCGGAACCATGCACCTGGCCACTGCCACCGGCACGCCGACTCTGGGACTGTTCGGCGACACCTCCCCGCAGCGCTACTACCCCTATGGCGAGAACGGTCACGTCCTGGGAGAGAAAGGCGCCTGGCCAGAAGTGGAAGAGGTGTTGGGATGGGTGAGAGCGAAGCTCGAAGCGAATAGAATGAGGCGGTGAATGCCGAAGAGAAGGCCTCGTCAAACGACACGAGTGAGGCCCGCGAACAGCGACGACGAGCACGTCATGAGTGGCCAATCCGCAGATTCCGCCTCGGCGACGAGCCGTCAGAGGACCTGAGGAGCAGCACGACGCCGAGCGAACGCCTTGCAATGGTCTGGGAGCTCAGCGTTCGCGCATGGCGTCTGGCCGGCAGAGAGATTCCCGACTACGAGCGCCACAACATGCCCGGCAGGCTCGTGAGATCGAGTGACCCGCGTTGAACGTACCGATACTCCACGAGGATTCTCGCGATCTTCTGAGTTGCCTGCTCGACTTCGGCGTCCGCTTTCTGATCGTCGGTGCGCACGCGATGGCCGTGCACGGGGTTCCAAGGGCGACCGGTGATCTCGACATTCTGGTGGCTCCCGAATCGGCAAACGCCGCCCGCCTGGTCAGAGCTCTGCAACACTTCGGAGCTCCGCTCGACGCTCATGCGATCACGCAGAGTGACTTCGAAGTGCCGGGCGCCGTCTACCAGATGGGCCTTCCGCCGCGGCGCATCGACGTCATGACGTCGATCGACGGCGTCGATTTCGACGAAGCAGAACAAACTGCGATCCGGGCCGAAATCGACGGGCTCGTCCTTCCAGTTCTGGGGCGGGCGCAGCTACTCGCCAACAAGCTCGCGGCTGGTCGCCCCAAAGACCTCGTCGACGCCAGGCTGCTCGAAAACGGCGACTAACCGACCTGGTCCCCCGCGCCGGCGGGACAAGCCTCGAGATACCGGCCTGAGGATGTACCGATGCGTAAAAGGCGCTGCGAACTCCCGCATCCGTGGTGGGGTACATCCTCCGGCCGGTAACCCGCTACAGTTCAAGGTCGGTGCCAGCCATCCCGAAGCGCCGCCGCAGGAACCGTGAGACCTCGAAAAGCCCCGCAGCACAAGGGCTCTACGCCGTCGTTCGCGCCCCGGCCTTGGACGCGGAGGGCGAAGAACGAACGGTTTTCTGAATTCCATCGCCGCCGACAAAGGGCAGCTCGAACCTCCTTGCAGTTCGTCCCTCGTCCCCAGCGAACCGTCCCATCCAATCCCTTTCAAATCCCCGGGAACGTCGATTCCGCGATTCGGAGATTTGAACCAGAGAACCGTTTCGAGATCTGGGTCACGTCTGCCTGAGCCCCATAAAACCTACCTCCTGTGGGGATCAGGACGTCGCGGCTCGGTCTGCGGCATCCAACGGAATGAACTCCATGGGACGGGCGCCGCGGTACGCTCCGGGCAACGTCTTCGCGTCTCGATCCGCGCTCAGTTGACCGAATCTCCCATCGAAGGAGTTGCCATGGGTCTCACACGCCGTCGCTTTCTCGAAACCACCGGTCACGCACTGGCCGCCAGCGCACTGGCGCCGGGAGCGCTGGCGGCTCAGGCACCGAAACAGCGTGTCGCTGTCGTGGGCACGGGGGTGCGCGGGGTCGGGCTCTGGGGCCGGGAGCTGCTGGCCGAACAGTCCGATGTCGTCGACCTCGTCGGCTTGGCGGACATCAACCCTGGCCGGCTGGCCACCGCGCACCGTTGGCTGGCCGTCCCCGACCTGCCGACCTTCACCGACCTCGGCACCATGATCGAAGACACCAGGCCCGACCGACTGATCGTCACCACCCGTGACGACACCCATCACGAGCAGATCATCCAGGCGATGGAGAGCGGCGTCGACGTGATCACCGAGAAGCCGCTGACGACCGACCCGAGCCGCCTGAGGAGAATCGTCGAAGCGCAACAGCGCACCGGCCGCGACATCGTGGTCACCCACAACTACCGCTACTCCCCGCATCGCCAGCAGATGAAAGAGATCTTGCAGTCTGGAGAGATCGGCCAGCTGACCTCGGTCGACTTTCACTGGTACCTCGACATCTACCACGGCGCCGCCTACTTTCGTCGCTGGCATGGCAAGGAGCGATTCTCTGGGTCGCTCTGGGTCCACAAGGCCTGCCACCACTTCGATCTGCTCAACTGGTGGATCGAATCAGACCCCGAGCTCGTGTTCGCGTTCCACAATCGTGAGTTCTACGGCAGCAACGGCCCCTACCGGAGCGACAAGTGTCGCGGTTGCCCACACGCTTCCGAGTGCGACTTCTTCTGGGACATCACAAAGAGCGAACGCCTCACCGAGCTCTACACGAAGAACGAGCACCACGACGGCTACATTCGCGACGGCTGCGTCTTCGCCGACGACATCGACATCCCCGACAAGATGGCGGGCACGATTCGCTACGCCAACGGAGTCCAGGTCTCCTACTCGCTGACCACCTACTCCCCCTACGAGGGCTACCGGATTGCGTTCAACGGCACCAAAGGACGGCTCGAGGCCTGGATCAAGGAGCGCCAACCCTGGGAAGAGCCCGAGAAGGACACCCTGCGCGTCACCACCAACTTCGGAGAAACGCGCACTATCGACATTCCGCACTCGAGTGGCGGCCACGGCGGTGGTGATACCCGCATGCAGAACCGCATCTTTCGCCAGCGCAACGAGCCAGACCCTCTGCGCCAGGCCGCGGGACTGAGAGATGGCGCCATGGCGGTCTTGATTGGTTTCGCTGCACGCAAGAGCGGCAAGACCAACCAGCCGGTGCGCATCGCAGACATTGGGCCCTACACACCGCACCCGACCCGCGGGTTCTGAGTTGCAGGTGCAGCTTCCACACCGACCGGTTCGCGCGCTTGTATCCGTCGCGACAGCGGTCCTCGCGATCCTCTTGTTCGGCTGCAACCAAACGCGGGTGGTCACTACCCTTCGGCTCGGTCACGGTCTCGACACGAGCCATCCCGTGCACCAGGCGATGGAGCACATGGCGGACCGCCTGAGCGAACTGTCGCAGGGGGAGATGGCACTCGAGATCTATCCCAGCGAGCAACTCGGCAGCGAGCGCGAGTGCCTCGAGCTCCTGCAGATCGGCAGCCTCGATCTGACCAAGGTCTCGGCCGCCGTCCTGGAAGGCTTCGCACCCGACTACGCGGTGCTGGGCCTGCCTTACCTCTTTGACGACGCGGCGCACGCGGCTCGGGTATTCAATAGTGACGTTGGGCGAGAGCTGCTTGCTTCGACCGAAAAGGCGCGCCTGCGCGGTCTCGTGTTCTACGACGCCGGCAGCCGCAGCTTCTACAGCCGCGAGCAGCCGCTCGAGTCACCCGCCGATCTCGCCGGGCTCAAGATCAGGGTGCAGGAATCGGCCACCGCCATTCGCATGGTGGAGTCGCTGGGTGGCTCGGCCACGCCGATCTCCTGGGGCGAGCTCTATTCGGCGTTGCAGCAGGGGGTCGTTGACGGGGCGGAGAACAATCCACCGTCGTTTCACCTCTCGGGCCACTACCAGGTGTGTCGCCACTACACCCTCGACGAGCACACCTTCGTGCCCGACGTGCTCGTCATGGCGACCGAAACCTGGCAGCGCCTGTCTCCCGAGCAGAAGGGCTACGTCGAGCAGGCTGCCCGCGAGTCAGCCGAAGTGCAACGTGAGCTCTGGCAGCAAGCCACCGAAGAAGCCCTGACAGCCGTCGCCGAGGCCGGCGTCGAGATCATTCGCCCCGACAAGGAGCTCTGGCGAGTCGAAGTCGGAGCGCTCTACGACGAGACCAAGGTCGGACCGCTCGGCCCCTGGGTCGCCCGCATTCGCGCCGAGGGCACGGCGGCATCCCCATGAAGCGCCTCTCAGCCCAGCGCGACCGACTGCTCGAGGCAGTGGTGGTGGTTCTGATGGCGGTCATGGTGACCGACGTCGTGTGGCAGGTCGCAACGCGCTTCCTGTTCGGCAAGCCGTCCTCGTTCACGGAAGAATTGGCGCGATTCCTATTGATCTGGATCGGGCTGCTCGGCGCCTGTATCGCCGCCCGGCGCAACCTCCACACCGGAATCGACCTGTTGGCAGGGCGACTCAGCCCCAAAGCAGCGCGGGGGGTGCGCACCGTCGCCGCTCTCGCGGTTGCCATCTTCGGTTTGTTCGTTCTGGGGCTGGGCGGCCTGCGCCTGGTCGAACTCTCGGCTCGTCTGGGACAGACCTCTGCGGCGCTTGGCATTCCCCTCGCCTGGGTGTACGCCGTCGTGCCGACCTCGGGTCTCCTCGTCGCCTGGATCGCTATCGACAACTGGCTGGAAGGCTGACGTGGATCCGCTGGTCGTAGGCACACTCCTGGTGGTGTTCGCCGCTCTGGCAGCGGTGGGTGTTCCCATCGCCTTCGCGCTCGGCATGTCGGCAACCGCGGCACTCTTGTTTGCCGTTGCTCCGGTGCCAGCGGTGACCACCGTCGCCCAGCGCATCGCCACCGGCATCGACTCGTTCACCCTCCTGGCGATTCCGCTGTTCATTCTCTCGGGCCAGATCATGAACCGCGGTGGCTCGGCGACCCGACTGGTCGACCTTGGGCGCGCCCTTGTCGGTCGTCTTCCGGGCGGGCTGATGTGGGTCAACGTGGTCGCCTGCCTTCTGTTCGGCGCCATTTCGGGCTCAGCGGTCGCGGCCGCGGCAGCGATCGGTGGCTTCATGATTCCTGCCCTCGAGCGCGAAGGCTGGGGTCGCGATCGTGCCGCGGCAGTCAACCTGACCTCGGCAACCACCGGCCTCTTGATTCCACCGAGCAACATCCTGATCGTCTACTCGCTGGCGTCAGGCGGCGTGTCGATTGCGGCGCTCTTTGTTGCCGGCTACGTCCCGGGCCTCCTCGTTGGCCTGGCGATCGGGGCGGTCGCCGCCTGGGGCGCCTTCAGGGAACGGCGAAAGGAGGCTCCCGCGCAGCGAACCCGTTCTGATGTCCGCCTCAGAACGGCCTTCGTGCGTGCCATCCCTAGCCTGCTCCTCATCGTCATCATCATGGGCGGCATCGTCGGCGGCGTCTTCACCGCCACCGAGGCTGCTGCGATTGCGGTGGTCTATGCCCTGGTTCTGGCTCTCGCTATCCATCGCGAGATCGGCGCCCGCGACCTCTACCAGATCACCCTCGATGCGGCCGCGACCACCGGCGTCGTCATGCTGTTGGTGGGCGCTTCGATGGCACTCTCCTGGGTGCTTGCCTGGGAGCGCGTTCCGCAGGCGATCTCCAGCGCCCTGCTCGACTCGGTCGACTCACCGCTCGCCATTCTGCTGGTGATGAACGTCGTGCTACTGGCGGTGGGCACGTTCATGGACATCACGCCGGCAGTTCTGGTGTTCACACCGATCTTCCTGCCGGTGGCCACCGGGATCGGCCTCGACCCGGTGCACTTCGGCATCATCATGGTGCTCAATCTGTGCATCGGGCTGTGCACACCGCCGGTGGGTACCGTTCTCTTCGTTGGCCTGGGTGTGGGCGAAACCACGATCGAACGCATCCTCCCGAAGCTCGTTCCGCTGTGGCTGGCAATGATCGTCGCGTTAGTCTTGATCACCGCGTTCCCTGAATTGACCCTCTGGCTGCCGCGACTCTTGAACCTGTAGTACGGCTCTGGGTCGGCCTTGGACAACGCACCAACGAGAAACGTCTCACAATGAGCTGCCCACGCGGGTCGCTTGGAGAACCGACATGATGAACTGGTTTCGCTTTAGTTTCCTGACGACTCTGGTACCCCTCGCGGCTCTTGCCGTGGCAGGATGCAAGAACACGGCGACTGCCACGGACAACCCGGCGTCCGCCAAAGACACGCCAATCGCGATCACCGACATCGTCACAACCGCGGTGGGCGAGGTACGTGGCACGGCCTCCGAGACCGATGGCATGGTTGTGCGGTTGTGGAAGGGGATTCCGTACGCAGCACCGCCGGTCGCGGACCTGCGCTTCAGAGCACCGCAGCCCGCGGTCGCCTGGTCGGGCGTGCGCGACGCAACCCGGTGGTCGAGCCGTTGCCCCCAGGGCCCGAGCAGCCTGGGCACCGGTGAGATCAGCGAGGACTGCTTGACTCTCAACGTGAGTTCACCGGCTACCTCAACCTCGGACAGGTTGCCGGTGATGGTGTTCTTCCACGGTGGCGGCCTGACGATCGGAACCGCAAACTCGGATACGTACAACAACGATGGCCTACCCCGGACCGGTGTCGTCCTCGTCAGTGTCAACAGTCGCCTGGGCCCGATTGGCTACATGGCGCACCCAGCACTGACAGCGGAGTCGGAGCACGGTGCGTCAGGCAACTACGGAACGCTCGATCTGCTGGCCTCATTGCGCTGGGTACAGGCGAATATCGAAGCCTTCGGGGGTGACCCGAACAATGTCCTCATCTTCGGTGAATCCGGAGGCGGCACCAAGACCCTCTCGGTCATGTCGTCGCCGCTTTCCCAGGGCCTCTTCCACAAAGCGATCATCCAGAGTGGCTCGGCTCTGGTTTCCCCCGAGCGGACCACGACGCTTCAGGTGGCCGAGGAAAGAGGCGAGAAGATCGCTGCCTGGCTTGGAATCGACGAAACAGAGGATGTCCTGGCGGCGTTGCGCGCCGCACCATGGGAGGACATCGTGGCGGCTGCTTCGGATCGAGACGTCGGCTATCGGTCGAATCTCACGGTCGACGGCTGGGTGCTTCCAGTATCCGTGAACGCCACCTTCACCGAGGGGAGGCAGCATGACGTTCCCTTGATCGTCGGTGCAAACGCTGGCGAACGGTCGCTTCAGACCGACGTTCCAATGCTCGCCGAGCTACACAGCCAAACGGTCTCCTCGAACGCCTTTGTCTACAGCTTTTCGCACGTACCGACGGGTTGGAAGAAGGATCGCTGCGTAGCCTTTCACGGAGTCGAGATTCCTTACGTCTTCGGAGCCATACCTGATGGACTGACTTCGCCGACCATCCTTCTCCTGGCAGAGCGCAGCGGCTGCGCCTCGGATGATCCCGGGATCGACGACCTCGATGCCGAGGTTGCCGAGAAGACGATGCGGATGTGGTCACAGTTCGCCCGCACTGGCGACCCGAGCGTCGAGGGACTTGTCGATTGGCCACCCTACAGCGAAGCGGACGCACGCTACCTCGATATCGGCGTCGATCTCGAGGTCAAGACCGGGGTCGAGAATGCCTACGTCGATCCGCCGGCCGGCGGTTGAGGGCAAGAAGGCCTGGATGCAGACGGCACCGGTTTCGAGAACGGTGCCCCAACTGCGGATCAGCATGGCTGGCGATCGCTCGAGCGCGGGCGATCGACGGCCGCCTCACGCACACGCTCGATCTCGCCCGCCGTGGCCATGGTGACTCCGAGGTCGCGCAACCGACCGTCGGCAAGCTGGTAGATCCAGCCGTGAAGGGTCAGTGACTGACCGCGCGCCCAGGCATCTTTAACGACGGCGGTGTGCGCGGTGTTCGTGACCTGCTCGATGACGTTGAGCTCACACAGGCGACTCATCTTTCGATCACCTTCGAGCGACTCGAGCAGCGTCGCGTTCCTTCTCTGCACTTCGAGGAGGTGCTGCAGCCAGTTGCCAATGGCGCCAGCCGGTAGCTCGCCGAGTGAGGTCTGGACACCGCCGCAGCCATAGTGGCCGCAAACGATCACGTGCGGCACCCGGAGCACATCGACGGCGTACTGCAGGACTGACATGCCGTTTGGGTCCTCTGGAGCAACGACGTTGGCGACGTTGCGGTGAACAAAAAGCTCACCTGGCGGCAGGTCGACGATTCCACTCGCCGGCACGCGACTGTCGGAACAACCGATCCATAAGAACCTCGGCGACTGTCCCGTGGCAAGCTTGTCGAGGAGACCAGGGTGCGACAATTCGATCTGCTTGGCCCACGCTCGGTTGCGCTCGAGCAGAGCTTCTGGGGTGGTGGACTTCATGATGACGCCCTCCGGCCCGCATCCCAGGCGAGCAGAGCCTGGCGGTCGCTTTCGTAGCGGCGCCCCGCAAGGTAGAAGAACGGAATTGCCAGCAGGCTGAGAATAGTGAAAGCGACCAGGGTCTTGGTGTAGGGGTCGGCGATGCCACGATCGCGCAGCGCGTCGACCAGAATGCCGCCCAGGGTGATGCCAACGCCGAGCCCGATGAGGTTGAGCGTCAACATATAGAACGCCACGACCGTGGCGCGAACGCGCGCCGGCACGAGCTCCTGCACGGTGGCGAAAGTCGGGCCATAGAAGGTCCCGAGCTGAAAGTAGCCGAGGAAGATGCCGATCCAGATGAATACGCTGTCGCCGGGGACCAGCCGGTAGGCGAGCCCAAAGGGCGCCATGGCAAGGCCTAGCCAGACCAGAAACATCGGCCGACCCTGGCCGGTCCGTTTGAGCCACCAGTCACCGGCGACTCCACCGACGAGGTTGCCAATCACGCCGCCGACCATGCCGACGATGCCGCTCCAGAGGGCGATGTGGGCGCGCTCGAAACCCCGCTCCTGCACCAGCCACAGCTGGTCGAAGGCGGCTGCACCGAGGATGAAGTGGTACGCGACGCCCCCGGCGATGGTGAATGAGAGGGCCGGGCAGCGGGTCAGCGCTCCCCAGATGGTCGATAGCAGGTCTCCCAGGCCTTCGCTCTCATGTTCGGCACGCGGACGGTTCGGTTCAGCCGCCCGCGCCTCGCGCCAACCTTTCGGAAAGCGCGGGTCGGGCACGAACGCCATGAAGACGGCGAAGACGATTCCGATCGCCCCGAGCAGATAGAAGCAGTTCCGCCAGCCGATCGCTGGCCCCAGCGCACCGGCAACGATCAAACTCGCGCCAACTCCGATTGGCACACCCATGTAGTAGACGCCACTGGCGAAACCGCGGCGCTCGGCCGGGAAGCGATCCGAGAGCAGCGAGAGTGCTGTCGGGGTGAGGGCCGACTCGCCGATGCCAATGAAGGCACGCGGAATGGCCAGCGTGATGAACCCGGTCGCCGCCCCCGACAGGGCGGTCAGGCCACTCCACAGGGAAAGACCACCCGCAATCAGCCGTGGGCGATGCACCATGTCGGCGAGCGCGCCCATGAACAAGCCCATGACAGCGTAGAAGAGGATGAAGGCAAAGCCGGTCAGCAGTCCGTATTGCGTGTCGGTCAACCCGAGGTCCGGAACGATGAAGTTCGCAAAGCTCGCCAGCAGCTGGCGATCGACGAAGTTGAGGACATTGAGGATCGTCAGAAAGGCCAGCAAACGATAAGCCGCACCACTCGGGCGGTCGACATCTTGCAAACTCAGCTCCTTCGGAAGTTGAGGCACAACCTACCCCACATCCCCCACCATCGAACGCCGGTGTTAGCGGTTGGCGGCGTAGAGCTCGTCGCGGGTCCCCGACGACAGCATCTTGCTGGGGAGCGGCCGCTCGAGAAAGTCCTCTAGGCGACGCGCCACCGCGCGCACCTTCTCGGTCGAGACGCCGGTCTCGAAGCCCATCTCGAGGCACATGTTGTTGAAGTCCTCGGTGGCGATGTTGCCGGAGGCTCCCCGCATAATAGGGCACCCGCCGAGTCCGCCGACCGAGGTGTCGAAAACCTCGACCCCTTCAGACAACGCCGCGTAGGCGTTCGCCAGACCGAGACCCCGGGTGTCGTGCAGGTGCATGCGAAGCGTCACCGAGGGTGTGGCCTCCTGAACTCGCCCGACCAGGCGGGCAATGAGGGGCGGGTGCCCGAGGCCGGCCGAGTCGGCGAGGCCGAGCTGCTCGATCCCGCAGTCGGCGAGTCGCCGCGCCAGCTCGACGATCACCTCGTCTTCGACCTGGCCTTCGAAGGGGCAGCCGAAAGTCGCCGCCAAGGTTGCAGCCACAGCGACCGGTGTCGAACTCTCCTGGGCCAAGGCTACGACTTCGGCCAGCTGCGCAACCGATTCGTCGACTGAGAGACCGACGTTCTTCTGGTTGTAGGTCTCCGTGCAGCAGATCACCTGATGGATCCCCGAGACCTCGGCGGCCATCGCCCGCCGCGCTCCCTCGAGGTTCGGCACCAGGGCCCAGTAGGACACCGCGCGATCGCGCGAAAGCTTCTCCATGACCGTGGCGGCATCGCGCATCTGCGGAATGACCCTGGGATGAACGAAGGAAACAGCTTCGATCTCTCGCAGCCCCGCTTCGGCCAGGGCTTCGATCACCGACACCTTGAGCTCGGTGGGAATGAATCGTTCCTCCATCTGGAAGCCGTCGCGCGGACCGACGTCGATGAGCCGTACGGACTTCATGGAAGCGGTGCCTTCACGGGAGAATCACTCAAATGACGCCCTCGTCAGCAAGCGCACGGATCTCTTCGTCGCTCAGACCGAGGCTCGCGAACACCTCCTGGTTATGTGTCGCCACCGGCTGGCCCGGCCACTCGGTGCGCCCCGGAGTGCGCCCCAGTTTCGGCAGAATGGCGGGAATCTTGAGCGACTCGCCGTCTCGTATCTCGACTTCCTCGAACAACCCGCGCGCCTGGTACTGCGGGTCGACCATCATCTCGCGCACGCTGTAGATCGGACCCGACGGCACCTGGGCCTCGCGCAACACCTCCAGGACTTCGTCCATGGTGAGCGTCGCGGTCCAGGCGGCAAGCGCATCGTCGATCTCTTGCTCATGCACCACCCGGTTCTCGTTGCCCTGGAACTTCGGATCCTCGGCCATCTCGGGGCGACCGGCGGCGCGCATCAGGCGCTGATAGATCGACTCACCGTTGCCCCCGATGATCACGTACTTGCCATCGCTGCAGCGGTAGGTGTTGGTGGGCACGATGCCGGTGATCGTCGACCCCGAAGGCTCGCGCACAACTCCGGCCCCGTCGTACTCCGGAACCACCGCTTCCATCATGTTGTAAACCGATTCGAACAGCGCCGTGTCGATGTCCTGGCCGCGGCCGCTCTTCTGGCGCTCGAGGAGGGCAAGCAGGATTCCGAACGCCGCGTGCAGGCCGCTCAGCGAGTCGCCGAGGCTGAGGTTGGGGCGCATCGGGCGCTCGCCCGGCAGTCCATTGACGTAACGCAGGCCGCCAAAGCCCTCGCAAACCGAGGCATAGCCCGGCCGCGAGGCATAGGGGCCCGTCTGGCCATAGCCCGAGATGCGCGAGACGATCAGACCAGGGTTGTCCTCTCGCAACGAATCGGGAGAGAGCCCCCACTTTTCGAGAGTGCCGGGGCGAAAGTTCTCGAGCAGCACGTCGGCCGTGCCGATCAGCTTGCGCACCAGTTCGCGGCCGCGCTCTTCCTTGAGGTTGGCGGTCACACACTTCTTGTTTCGACCCAGGCTGTACCACCAGAAGGAAACGCCATCGCGGGTTTCTCGCCAGGTGCGGATGGGGTCGCCGTTCTTGGCTTCGACTTTGATGACCTCGGCACCGAAGTACGCCAGGAGCGTGCCGGAGAAAGGCCCAGCCAACAGCTGGCCCATCTCGATGACCCGAGTGCCATCGAGCGGCCTGGTGTCCTCTACCCTCATTGCTGAAACCCCTTCCTTCCGCCAGGCGTTGGCCCCATTGCGGCAATCGCATGTTACGGGATGGAAGAAGACCGACGAGGACCGGAGCCCCGCCGCTCAATCAGTCGAAGCAGCTTCCTTCTTCGGCGTAGAGCGGACCGTCATAGTGACCACGCGGTCGCATCAAGCGGCCTCGCTCGAGCTGCTCGATGGCGTGCGCAGTCCAGCCGGCTGAACGAGCGATGGCGAAGGTGGCGGTGAAGAGCTCCTTGGGCAGGCCAATCGCGTGCAGAAGAACGGCGGTTCCGAACTCGACGTTGGCGGCCAGGCGGAGGTGCGGCTTGCGCTCCCGAAGGATCCGCACCGCACACTCCTCGACCGAACGCGCCGTTTGCACGACTCGGGCCGCATGACTGGCGCCGTCGGACTGCGACATGAGGAGCGCCGTAGCCGCCGCCAGCACCTCGGCGCGCGGGTCGCGTACCCGGTAGACCCGATGACCGAACCCCATCAGGCGCTCGCCGGCGTCGAGGCGATGTTCAATCCAGGTTTGTGGGTCGCCGCTGTCTGCGATCTCCCGAATCATGTCGAGAACCGGGCCCGGTGCACCACCATGCAGCGGTCCCTTGAGCGCACCGATCGCGCCGACCAGCGCCGACACCAGATCCGAATGGGTCGAAATCACCACGCGCGCGGCGAAAGTCGATGCATTCATGCCGTGGTCGACGACCGTGTTCAGGTAGGTCTCGAGTGCCCGCACTCGTTCGGAGGCCGGCTCCTCGCCGGTCAACATGTAGAGGTAGTTCGCCGCGTGTCCGAGGTCGGAACGCGGTGCGACGATCTCCTCGCCACGGGCGGCGCGCCCGCCAGCTGCGACGAGGGTTGGGAAGACAGCCAGGAGCGGCAGGGCGGCAGCGCGCGCCACCTCTGCCGGTGACGCACCTTCTTGTTCCTGGCTCAGGCCGAGATCTCGGGACACGCTCAGGCTGGCGACACCCATTCGCAAGAGCTCCATCGTTCCAACACCGCGGGCCGCCGCGCTCTCGATCAACGCCAGGGTGGGGGCAGGCACCGCGCGCCAGCTGGCCATCGTCCGGGTCCAGGCAGCGAGTTCGGCATCGGTCGCGTGTCGACCTTCGAGAAACAGAAAGACCACCTGTTCGAAGGAGTACTCCGGGGCCAGGGTGCCGACCGGGTAGCCGGCGAGAATCAGTTCACCGAGCTCGCCGTTGACGCGGCTCAAGCGGGTTTCAGCTGCCACCACCCCTTCGAGACCAGGTTTGTAGTCGGAACCGGGGGTGGCTGCATCTGCGGTGGTCGGCGGCATGGTGGGCTCCTCTTGGTTCTCGATTGCTCTCACTATTGTCGGGAGCCAGAAGGCCGAAATCAATCTTGATCAATCAATCAATGTATCCTTGGAGTCGCGTCGATCGCCCGAAGAGAGGAGCGACCATGGCTACCCGAAAGACTCCCAGCAAAAGCAACACACCGGACGCTGCCCGGGGAAGTGCTCGCGCAAATGCCCATGGAGCCACGCGAAGGTCGTCGTCCTCGCGGCTCCTGACCTCCCGCGAGGCCGCCAGCCGGCTGGGGATTCAGCCCGCCACCCTCTACGCCTACGTCAGCCGTGGTCTCCTGCGCTCGCGACCTGGCGACTCACCCCGCAGCAGGCTCTATGCGCGCGAAGACATCGAAGCGCTCGAGCGTCAGCGCTCGATGTCACGCACGCCGGCCGAGGCGGCACAGGCAGCACTCGACTGGGGGGCACCGGTCCTCGACTCATCGATCGCCCTGATCGATGACGGCAAGCTCTACTACCGCGGCGAACCTGTCGAACGCCTGGCGGTAGAGCGCAACTTCGAGGAGGTCACCGCCCTGCTCTGGGGGTTGCCGTTCGACGCCGCTGCCAGTCTCTTCCCGAGGCGGGTTCCCGCGCTCGCACCCGCGATGCGAAAGGTCCTCGCGCCGCTTGCCGCGGGTCATCCCAGCGACGCCATGTGCGTGCTCCTGCGCCACCTCCTGCACGAAGACATTGGCGCAGCCAGCCGCTCCGCCGATGCCAACCGTCGCAGCGCCGCGTTCTTGATCGTACGGCTGATCAGTCACGCGGCAGGCCTCGAGAAGTCGAGCGACGGGGGCCTGGCTGGAGCGCTTGCACGAGGCTGGGGAAACGTTGAACCAAGAGCGCATCGCCGGACGGCCGGCGCAACCGACGACCAGCACCAGGCTCTCACGGAGCTTCTCAATTCGATTCTGATCGTGTGCGCCGATCATGAGTTCAACGTTTCGACCTTCACCGCACGCTGCGTCGCCTCAGCCGGCGCCACGCCCTACGACATCGTCAACGCCGGCCTGTGCGCCTTGCGCGGTCGCCGCCACGGCGGACACGCCGATCGCGTCGAGGCCATGCTCTCCGAGGTCGGCATCGGAAGCGCAGAACAGCCCGTCGATCGCGATCGACTCGAACGCCTGTTGACCGCTCGACTGCAACGGGGCGAACGCCTTCCCGGCTTTGCACACCCGCTCTATCCTCAAGGAGACCCGCGCTTCTCGCTGGTGATGGACCGTCTAGCGCGGGCACGTCCCAACGCTCCGGGCGTCGAGGCACTCTTTCATCTCGCCGAGCTGGCCGAAGACCTGGTGGGCGAAAAACCAACCGTCGACCTCGGCCTGGCCGCCGTGTCGACGACGATAGGGCGCGCCCCCGGAGGGGCATTCACCCTGTTTGCCCTCGGTCGAATCGCCGGCTGGATCGCGCACGCCCTCGAAGAAGCCGAGCGTGGCCGCTTGATCAGGCCCCGCGCTCGCTACATCGGCAAGCTGCCCACCGGTTGACCCGAAGAACCCGCAGGCCCGCGGCCGCTGTCAACTGGCGTTGCGCCGACGCTTGCGCCTTCCTGAACCCTCGACGCCGCGCAGGAACTCGAGCAGGCAACGGTCGAGCCACTCGATCTCCATCAGAAAGGCATCGTGCCCATGCGGCGCCTCGATGATCTCGAACTGCACCTGCGGCAGCGCCTCGGCCAGTTCCTCCTGATCGCCGAGGACGTAGAGCTGGTCGGAGCGCACTCCGACGACGAGAGCCGGGCTGTCGAGCTCGGCGGCGACTTCTTGCCACGGTCGATCGCGACCGCGGCCGAGGTCGTGACTGTCCATCGCTTCGGTGAGGCGAATGTAGGTATTGGCATCAAAGCGCTGAACCAGCTTGCTGCCCTGGTAGCGCAGGTAGTTCTCGACTTCGAAGGCGGTCTCTAGAGCTTCGGTGGTGCGCACTTGTCGAGCAAACCTCTCGGTGAAGCTCTCCTGGCTGCGGTAGCTGATCAGTGCCATGGCCCGCGCCGCCGCCAGACCGTGGCGCGGCCCCGAACCGAGGCGGTAGAAGCCGCCACTCCAGTTGCGATCCGCCCGAATGGCCTGGCGCTGCGCCTCGCTTATACCGATGCACCAGGCCGAGTGAGCCCCCGAAGTGCAAACCGGCGCGATCGCCTGCACCCGCTCAGGAAACATTGCCGCCCACTCGAGCACCTGCATGCCTCCCATCGACCCACCGACTATCAGGCGCAAGCGCTCGACGCCGAGCGCCTCGAGCAGGCGCGCCTGGACGGTGACCATGTCGCGAATCGTGACCTGCGGGAAGTCGGCGCCCCAGTGAACGCCGCTCCCCGGCCGCAGCGTGGTGGGACCCGTAGTGCCGTAGCAACCCGCAAGCACATTGCTCGCAATGACGTAGTTGTCGGCCGGGTCACACACCCCTCCGGGCCGGAAGAGCGTCTCCCACCAGTCGTCGGCATCGGCTGATCCGGTGAGCGCATGGCAGACAAGAATGGCTTCGCTCTCTGGAGTACCCCAGGTGCGATAGGCGACATCGATGCCGCGCAGCACTTCTCCACTCTCGAGACGAATTGGCGCCTCGAGCGTCTGGATCTGGGTCTCCGGGGAGACCAGGGAGCGATAGATCATCTGACCGGGGTTCTCGGCATCTGAGTTCAGGCGGCGCGCACGCCGGCCTTACGAAAGGCCTGCTCGAAGTCGGCCTTGATGTCTTCGATGTGCTCAATGCCGACCGCTATGCGCACCATGTCCGGCTTGACGCCGGCCTGCGCCTGCTCTTCGGGCGAAAGCTGCTGATGAGTCGTGCTCGCCGGGTGGATGACGAGCGTACGCGAATCGCCGACGTTGGCCAGATGACTGGCGAGCTCGACGCCGTCGATGAAGGCCGCACCGGCATCGGCACCGCCCTCGATTCCAAACGACAACACCGCGCCGAAGCCGCGCGCGAGGTAGCGCTTGGCAGTGGCGTGATGAGGATGGTCCTCGAGGCCGGGATAGCTCACCCAGGAGACCTCGGGGCGCCCTTCGAGCCATTGCGCCAGGTCGAGGGCATTGCTGCAGTGGCGATCGACGCGCAGCGACAAGGTTTCGAGCCCCTGCAGCAGGAGGAATGCGTTGAATGGGCTCTGGCAGGGACCGAGGTCACGCAGACTCTCGACCCGCGCCCGAATCGCGAACGCGATGTTGCCGAAGTCACTGCCTTCGCCGAAGACCTTCCAGAACTCGAGACCGTGATAACCCGGTGACGGCTCAGTGAACACCGGGAAGCGACCGTTGCCCCAGTCGAACTTGCCCGAGTCGACGACCACACCGCCGATCGAGTTGCCGTGCCCACCAATCCACTTGGTCGCCGACTGCACCACAATGTCGGCACCATGGTCGATCGGGCGGCAGAGGTAGCCGGCGCAGCCGAAGGTGTTGTCGACGATCAACGGCACGCCATGACGCTTGGCAACCGCCGCCAGACCCTCGAAGTCAGGCACGTTGAAGCCAGGGTTGCCGATCGTCTCGACGTAGATACCCTTGGTGTTGTCGTCGATCAGTTTCTCGAATTCGGCCGGGTCGTCACCATCGACGAACCGTACATCGATACCGAGGCGCGGAAACGTCACCTTGAACTGGTTGTAGCTGCCGCCGTAAAGCAGGCTGGTCGACACGATGTTGTCGCCGGCACCGGCAATCGTCGAGATCGCCAGTAGTTGGGCCGCCTGTCCGCTCGAGGTCGCCACCGCCATAACACCCCCCTCGAGCGCCGCAACACGCTGCTCGAAGACATCGGTCGTCGGATTCATGATGCGGGTGTAGATGTTGCCGAACTCCTGCAACCCAAACAGGCGAGCCCCGTGAGCGGCATCGTCGAAGGTAAAAGACGTCGTCTGGTAGATCGGTACGGCACGCGCGTTGGTACCCGGTGCGGGGCTTTGTCCGGCGTGAATCTGCAGGGTCTCGTAGCGATGGTCGGTCATGGTCATCTCCAGTTGGTGCTCGATAGAGAGCGGAGGGGTTTACCTCTGCAACTTCGTCTCGAGTCTTCAAACGCGCAATACGCAACAAACCCGCCACGACGAAGTCGCCGAGGCGGGTTAGGTTCAATCGTTTCCTGGACTCTTCGAAAACGTCAGGGAAGCTTTCGCCTCCACCCCGCCTGGCTCATCGACGCGCAACACATGCAGCTGACGGCGACCGGCATGCACCGGTGACGCTCGTCCCAGGAGGCCACAGGTGCCTTGGCGATGGAAGTTGAGTTTGTGCGGATCATGATGCGGGCTCAGGAGCCTAGCAGAATCTTGCCTGTGGGGTGCGACAAGCGCTCGAATCTCGTGATTGCCAGAGATCGAGCCCTCATCGGAACCATGGCCGTCCCTATGCGTACAGCGGGTTTAGAATCCGGGCAACAAGCTGACTGAACATCTCCCAGGAGTTCCCAATGAACGCCACCTTCTCGCGCACGGCTACCGCTCTGGCGACCAACCTGCTTCTCTCTGTTTTCCTCGTCTCGAGCCTCGGCACCACGCCCGCACTGGCCGCAGATAGCGCACTCGAGATCCCGTTCGAGAAGTTCGTTCTCGACAACGGCCTCACCCTCATCGTCCATGAAGACAAAAAGGCTCCGATCGTTGCCGTCAACGTCTGGTACCACGTGGGCTCGAAGGACGAAAAGCCTGGCAAGACCGGTTTTGCGCATCTGTTCGAGCATCTGATGTTCAACGGCAGCGAGAACTTCGACGACGACTACTTCAAGGCGATCGAGAAGGTCGGCGCTACCGATCTCAACGGCACCACCAACGCCGATCGCACCAACTACTTCCAGAACGTCCCCAAGACCGCTCTCGACACGGCACTGTGGCTCGAGTCCGACCGCATGGGGCACCTGAAAGGCGCCATCACCCAGGAGCGGCTCGATGAGCAGCGCGGCGTCGTCCAGAACGAGAAGCGGCAGGGAGAGAACCAGCCCTACGGCAAGGTGTTCACGGCGCTCGGTGAGAACTCCTACCCCGAGGGCCACCCCTACTCGTGGCCGACGATCGGCTCCATGGAAGACCTCAATGCCGCCAGCCTCGAGGACGTTCACGACTGGTTCGACAGCAAGTACGGCGCCGCCAATGCGGTCCTGGTAATTGCCGGTGACGTAGACGCGCAGGCGGTCAAGGCAATGGTCGAGCGCTACTTCGGTGACATTGATTCCGGCCCACCGCTACCGAAGAAGAAGGCATGGATTGCCAAGCGTTCGGGCGAGAAACGCGTCGTCATGCAGGATCGGGTTCCGCAGGCCCGGGTGTACCAGGTGTGGAACATTCCCGGCTGGGGTACCGAGGCCCTCGACACCCTCGACATCGCCTCGACGATTCTCTCCAACGGCAAGACCGCTCGGCTCTACCGTCGGCTGGTCTACGAAGACCAGATCGCCACCGACGCCGGTGCCTTCGTTCTGCCGCGTGAACTCGGCGGCCTGTTCATCGTCCAGGCCAGCGTAGTGCCCGGTGGCAACGTCGCCGCGGTCGAGAAGGCACTCTCCGAAGAGCTGCAGAACTTTCTCGAAGAAGGACCCAACCCCGACGAGCTCGAAAGCGCCCTGACCGTGACCCGCGCTGGCTTCATTCGCGGTGCGGAACGGATTGGCGGCTTCGGCGGCAAGTCCGACATCCTGGCAGCGAGCGAAGTCTACGGCGGTTCACCCGACGCCTACCTCGAGACCATGGCCTGGCAGGACCAGCTCGATGCCACGACCATTCGCGAGACCATGCGCGAGTGGCTCTCGGACGGCAAGCTGACGCTCGAGGTGCTGCCGTTCCCGGAATACAACACCAAGACGACCGATGTCGATCGCAGCACCCTCCCGGTGCCCGACACCTTCCCGGTCGGTGACTTCCCCAATGCCGAGCGCACCAGGCTCTCCAACGGTCTCGAGGTGGTGTTCGTCGAACGCCGCGCTGTGCCGGTCGTCAACATGCGGCTGTTGGTCGACGCAGGCTACGTTGCCGATCACAACGGCAAGTCGGGCGTTGCCAGCCTCGCCATGGACATGCTCGATGAGGGCACCACCACCCGCACCGCGCTCGAGATCTCCGAGGAAATCTCGAAACTCGGCGCGCGCCTCGGTGCCGGCTCGAACCTCGACACCAGCACCGTCACCCTTTCGACGCTCGCCGAGAACCTCGACGCATCGCTCGAGATCTTCGCCGACGTCATCCTCAACCCGAGTTTCGATGACGGGGAGCTCGAGCGGCGCCGGGCCCAACGGCTCGCCGGAATCCAACGCGAGAAGGCGCAACCCACGCAGATGGCCCTGCGCGTGCTGCCAAAGCTGCTCTACGGCGGGGACCACCCCTATGGCATGCCGTTCACTGGAACCGGCACCGAGGGTGACGTGCAGAGCATCGAGCGGTCCGACCTGGCTGGCTTTCACCAGACCTGGTTCCGGCCCAACAACGCACGCCTCCTCGTCGTCGGAGCAACCAGCCTCGATGAAATCACCACGAAACTCGAAGCAGCCTTCCGGAGTTGGAAACCAGGCGACGTGCCAACAAAGAGGATTCCGGAAGTCGAACTCGCCAAGGGCCAGAAGATCTACCTCATCGACAAGCCCGGCGCTGAACAGTCGATCATCTTCGCTGCCCACGTCATGCCGCCCAAGGCCAACGACGACGAGACCGCGCTGCAAGCAATGAACGACGTTCTTGGTGGCAGTTTCACCGCGCGCATCAACATGAACCTGCGCGAAGACAAGCACTGGTCGTACGGAGCGCGTTCGATGGTCATCGATGCCCGTGCCCAGCGCCCCTTCTTCGTGATGGCACCAGTCCAGACAGACAAGACCAAAGAGTCGCTCGAAGAAGTGATCTCGGAAGTCACCGGACTGGTGGGAGAGAATCCGGCAACCGAAGACGAGCTGGCGCGGGTCAAGGACCAGAACACCCTGACTCTCCCCGGTCGCTGGGAGACCTCCAACGCCATCCTCGGTGACCTCGCTGAGATCGAGACCTTCGACCTGCCGGAAGACTGGTGGTCGACCTACGGCGACCGCGTCAAAGGACTCGACCTCGATCAGGTCCGAGGCGCGGCAGAAAAGTACCTCCATCCCGACAACATCGTCTGGGTGGTCGTCGGCGACCGGAGCGTTGTCGAGGAAGGCCTACGCGATCTGGGAGTCGGCGACATCGTGGCACTCGACCCCGACGGCAACCTGGTTGAGTAGATCGGCAGCGTTAGCCTTCCACACCGGTCGTCAGTCGACGGAGGGAGGCCAGCATCAGACCGAGGACCAGGAGAATCATTCCCCAGCCGCCGAGAGTCGGAACGGTGTAGACGCTTGCGATGACCACGACGGCAACGTCGTGGTCGTCTTCGTCGCCACCGGCACCGTTGATCTCGTTATCGACCAATACGTCGCCGCCGCCGTTGCCCTGATCGTCTTCGACGGTCGAATCGTCGTCGTCGCCGTCATCGGCGGCGATCTCGGCAAAGTTCTGAAGCGCTCCAATAGCGTCAGCGCGCACGGCCAGGTTCACCGGCAGCGTCATCGAGGCGCCAGCCGGCAGAACGCCGACGATGGCGGCGCGACCGTCGCTGCCGACGGCTACCCAGGAGTAGGGCAAGGTGGCACCACCGGCAGTCGTGCCGGGAGGATTGTCGACGAGGTTGAAGGGCTCGAAGTCAGCAAGATCGACGTAGTCGTTGATCTCGATGCCGGACGCATCGACCGTACCCTGGTTGAAGATCGTGATCGTAAACGGCACCAGATCACCCGGTTCGACTGTCGTCGCCCCGGCTGGAACCTTGCGCAACGCGAGGTCGTAGCGGGCTGGCGCACGGGTGAATCCGAAGTCGGTCTGATGGTCGTTCTCGCCGGGTGCACCGGCGACCACAACCGCCACCATGTGTCCGTCGTAGGGCTGGCCGGGGGCTGCCAAGGTGCTGCCATCGGAGTCACGTTGGTCTTCGCTATCGCCGTTGGCATTCGCAGTCGTTGGTGAGGTCCCCGCCGGCCAATCCGCTGGGGCGATCGTGACTCGGTAGGTTTCGCCCGGCACCAGGCGATTGGCTCCCAACATGCCAGAGCCGAGTGGTCCTCCGAAAACATAGTGACCTCCAACCGTCGTGGTCTGGCCGACCAGGGTGTTGGTGCTGTCGTAGAGGTTGACCGTCGTGCCATCGGGAACCGTCGATTCGGACGGATCCTGAATGCCGGCGTTGGGACCGTCGTCGATCCAGACGCGGTTTCCAATCTGTACCGGAGACGAGGTGCACAGGAGCTCCACATCACCAAGTCCGGCACCCTTGCCGAAGTTGCGGAGCACCGTTCCGTCGTAGATCTCGTGGGCGCCGGTCTCGTCACCCGTCGCGTTGGTCAAGTAGCGGATTCCGCCACTGGAGAAGTCGTGGGGGTTCATCACCGTATTGACGACCTCGGTGAACCGCGGTGCGAGGGCCAGACCTCCGAGCGAGGTTTCGTGATGAGAAAGGTCACCACCGCCGCGCCCTTGATCGTCGCGGTAATACCACTCGCTGGTGCCCATCGCACTTGGCGGAGGGTGTTCACCCGGGCTGCGACGGGACGCAAAGGCACAGCCACCGGTGCCCTCCCATGCCCAAGCGCCAGCCACCCCGTCGAGAACCTGGCCACCGAGAGGATCAGATGTCCAACAGACGCGGTTGATGTCGCCTTGAGTGTTGTTCTCCCAGAATGGATCGCCGTCCATCAGGTCACCCGGCGCAGCCTCGACGCATGGCCCGCCACTGCAGGATCCGTCGGCAGGATCGGCAAAGTCGCCGTTGCCACCGAGACCGGGGTTGAAGGCCTGCTGCCCGATCTGGTCTGAGGAACGATCACGGAACCCGAGAATCATCGAACCGTCGGAATCGAACTCGATGTCGGTGAGCATCGGCTGCGGGTAGTGCGCGCTGTAGCGGAAGGTGTTGGCCTGCATATAGAGATAGCCCTTGTCGAAGGTCCCCACCCAGGCATGCCAGCGCCCGGTCGCATCGTTGAGATACGGCGTTTGGACCCCGGCACCATCCGGGTCACCCTCCTCGGTCGCGAACAGGCCAGCGCCGCCTCGGTTGAACGACATGTCGGTCAGCGAGAAGACGGACTCGGTGGTGAGCGCGCCGCCGGTGAGTGGGCTGGTGACCCGAAAGACGTGCGCCTGCACCTGGCCGATGTTGTCGACGCCACCGTTGTCGTTGACGCGGAAGTCGTCGGTGAGGTCACCCACGGTGCCGTTGTCGTCGGTGGCAAAGCGGATCGGGCTGGCGTTGTTGGTTTCGCCGCTGCAAACCCCACCGATGTAGAGCTCGCCATGGTGCATTGCAAGCGCGAAGGGTCGCCAGTCGCCACCCACCGCGCCACCGGTATCGCCACCGGGGCAACCAGGGCCGGGAATCGCGCCGAGACTTGCGACCGTCGCCGCACCGACACCACCTGAAAGATCGACGCGATAGAGGTTGCGATCGAAGAGGTTGACCACGAACAACGCATCGTCGCCCAGCTCGATGTCACCGAGTCCTTCCTTACCCGGTCGACCGAAGAACGCCGAGTCCCATTCCATGTCGAGATCGATTTCCGGGGCTCCAGCGCCCGCACCGTCCGGATCGCGCCCCTGGTCACGAGGGGTGGGTACCGCTGCGGCTGCGTTGGGAATCACGATCGTAGCCAGCGGCATCGGCGAGCTCCGGTCGAGGACATAGACCGTGCCGGCACGCTCCTGTGCCGTGGCGCCAACCGGTCCGGGACCCCAACCCGAATGGCGCTTGCCGTAGGAAGCGGCAAAGATGAGCGCGTCGTCGGTCGTCGGATCCTGATCGGGGTCACCGTCGACCGCCACTCCCCAGACCGCACCGGTGAGGTCATGGGTCGAAAGCGCCGTTTCGCCCGTCCCGTTGACCGTTGGGGCGTGCGGAACGCTCACCACCGAAGCGACGGTGTCCGCCCCGGCCAGTGTGATCGGGCCACCCGCAAAACAAGTCGTCACCACGTCCGGGGAGGAGTTGCACCAGTCAGCCGGCGCATGCATCGCGAAGTCGACCCCGGCGTCGTTGCCGAGAGCGAATACGACCGACGTGTCATCGGTCGCTGCCAAGGCCGCTGAGGGTGCCAGGAACGAGAGGGCTGTGGGAATCTCCGCTTCGACTCGATAGGTCGTCGCGCCGCCAAGACCGCTCAGGGTGTAGGCACCGGTGGCCGAGGAGGTCGCCGTATCGATGATGGTGTTGTTGTCGTCCCAAGCGCGAACCACGACTCCCCCAATGCCGGGCTCGCCTGGGTCTTGAATCGCATTCTGGTTGGCGTCGTTGTAGACGACACCAGTGATGTCAGCCGCAGCTGGGAGGGTGATCAACATGCCGAGCGAGATGAGAAGCAGCGAAAAGAGGGGCTGGGGTCGCATGGTGGGGGATCTCCGGAGGAACCGGGCTTCGGATCGCTGGGAGGCGATTCGGGAAGGCCCGGGAGAGGCGGCCCTCACGCTCGAGGGCTAGACCACCTCAGAAGCAAGAGGGTCGGGAGAGAGGGGAAAGCGGGCGGAGGGCCGAAGAAACGGTCCTCGAGCGGCGGGAGCCGCGGGAAGGGGAATGCGCAGCCAGGCAGCCAGGCAACCAGGCAACCAGGCAGCCCGGGAACCCTAACGAACTTCGCCTATGAATTCCATGAAAAGCGTTATTTCACCAAACGGGCGGGACCCACGCCCAGGGCCCCTTCAGGAGACTGCCGCAACCGTCGCTTCCTCGAGGAAACGTTCGATGTCTTCCCAGGGGCGGTCGGCGAGCAGCGGGTTCCTCCGACTGGCGCGCACCACGTCGATCGCGCTACCGCTCTTGCCGTCGCGAATCGTGAAGTCAGCGCCGGCAACATAGAGCAACTCGAGAACATCGAGGTGACCGGCTCGGCAGGCCAGCATGACCGGGCAGGATCCGCCCGAACGCGCACCACGGTCGGGATCGGCGCCGGCCGCGAGCAGACACTCGACCAGGGCGCCATCGCCGCGGATACTGGCGATCATCAGCGCCGTCCAGTCCAGGCGATAGTCGACGTAGACGCCACCCGCGAGCAACTGCAGGAGGGCGTCGAGGTCGCCACGATCGGTCGCTTCGAGCATCGCCACTTCCGCCAGACCGTCATCTTGCGCACCGTATTCACGCAGCAAGGCTGCAGCGCGCGTGTGCCCCTTTTGCACCGCGTAGGCGAGTGCCGTACTGCCATCGTCGTCGCGCGGGCAGGGATCCGCTCCGAGTTCGAGCAGACAGCTGAGTGAATCGAAGTAGGCGACCCCGGTGGCGAGGCACAGAATCAGCGCCGTGCGCTGGCGCGCGTCGCGCGCATTCACGTCGGCGCCGGCGGCATGCAAACGACGCAGGGTCTCGGGGCGACGATGGCCGAACCACGAGTAGGCGGCGAGCATGAGTGCTGTCTGGCCCTCCTCGCCGGGCGCCCGTGAGGTCAGGTTGGGATCGGCGTCTGACACCAGCAGGAGATCGAGAATCGCAGGTGGCGCTGCAATCGATGCTTCCATGAGCGGGGTCCGGCCCTCACCGTCGTAGACATCGACCGAGGCACCCTCGGCCAACGCCCGACTGGCGTCTGCCACCCGGCCGATGGCAACCGCACGCAGCAGCTGCGACTCGGGTGACGTGGGATCGGCCCGCGACAGGTTGCGGCGACGCTCGAACGCCTCCTCCTGCGCCAATTGGCAGGTACGGTGATCGGCCAGCAAGGAGTAGACCTCGGAGTTGCCGCTGCTCTCGGCGGCAACCAGAACGCGAGCGCCTACCCGCGCGCCCTCAGCAATCAGGCGCTCGACAATCTCGAGATGGCCGCGCGCCGCCGCTTCAATGAGCGGCGGCCACCGGTCGTCGCGAGGCGATGTCAGCCCTGCCGCCAGGACTCGTTCGACGGCATCGAGGCGACCCATTTCGCAGGCCAGGCTGAGGGGGCGAACGTCGCGACCATCGCGGCGGCCGTCCGCGACTCTCGCCAGCAGCATTTCGAGCAAATCGAGGCGATCGTAGACCACTGCGGTTTCAACGGCCGACGCCGGTGCATAGCGCGCCTCGAGGGCACGATCGCGGTGGGTGTCTTCGAGCACGATCACACTGCGCATGACGGGCTGGGCAGCGACATCCTCGAGCAACTCGCTGACCACCTCGTCGACGCTCGCAACCGGCCGCGGCTGCCACTGCCCTCCGGTCATCGGCCGCCGGTGTTCGAGAGGATCTTCGTCGGCCGCAAGCAGCGCGGCGATGACCTCAGGCCATCCACCCCGAACAGCGACCATCAGAGGGGTCGACCCGTACTGGTCACACACACCGACGAGGCCGGCCTCGATTCCACGGCGCACGACATCGATCTGGCCCGAGGCCACAGCCTCTAGCCAGCGCGCCGGTGGGTGGACTTCTTCTTTCGCGGTCTGTTGTCGGGACAGGGGCATCTGAGGGGCTACCAGAGGGGAATCGAGTTGAGGTCGGCAGCTAGATGCGCAGCCTCAATATGAATCCTCGAATTGTATCGAAGCGTCTCATTCACCTCAAATAACTCTTTTTTCTATTAAAATTGCACCCTCTGGCTCTGCTGCGAACCCCGAGCTCACTGAGGACCCCTGCGCGATGATGCAATTCCTTCCGGATCCAGGCCTCTGGCACCTGCTGCTGTCTCTCCCCGCCGCTCTCTACCTGCTGGGCCCGATTCTGGTGCACAGCAGCGTCCAGGCGAAAGCGACTCCACGTCCGAGGAAGACCACCCGGGAGCAGATGCCAAACGACCTCCTGCCGCTCGCCGACATCGCGGTCGTCCAGCTGCAGTACTGCGGTTTCGAGAACCCGAACTTCATTGCCATCGAAGAACCATCGCCAAACCAGTCGGTGACTGGTGTGGTGACTTTTCATCCCGAAGGCTCCACCGGTTGCCGCTGGGGCTTCTATCAGGGAGGTATCCAGAAGACGACCTATCTCGAGTTCGTTTCGATGCTCGACGACGGTCACTGGGTGATCACCAACAACAACAAGGTCGAGCGTGCCTTCGCTCCCTCTCAGATCTCATCGCAGGCCAACTTCCCCGAGCGTCAGACCGTCGAAGAGCTGTGGAAGGCTCACCGAGCCCACCTGCGGCTGGTCTCCCGGGGGCGCACGGTTCAGGTGCGCACCGAGAAGTCGATCGAGGAAGACATGGCCCTCGCCATGCGCCAGAGCTACGAAGAACAGGTCCGCCTGGGCATGTTCCACCATCAAACCAGCGACGACACCTTTCGCCCAACCTGGCGCGGCGCTTTCCTGATGACCTGGCGCCTGCTTTTCCCCTGGAAAACGCTCACTCGGCGACTCGAGAGCAAGCGTGCCGCCGAGATCGGCCGCGTCGCCAACCAACTGGCCTGAGGCAAGAGCGCCAAGCTCCTGCTAGCGTCGGTGGCATGACCCGAGACCTACGCCACATACGCCGTGACTACGAGACTGGCGGCCTCGACCCCGCGACACTGCCCGATCAACCACTGGAACTGCTCGAAACGTGGGTCGACGAGGCAATCGCCGGTGGTGAAGCCGAACCCAATGCGATGGCGCTGGCGACCGTCGACGAAGACGGCACCCCATCGGTGCGCATCGTTCTCCTGCGCGGTCTCGACGAGCGCGGCCTTCACTTCTTCACCAACTACGAAAGCCGCAAGGCCGAACAGATCGCCCAGAATCCCCGTGCGGCAGCGACCTTCTTCTGGACCGGCCTTCATCGTCAGGTGCGGGTCGAAGGCAAGATCCGCCGGCAGCCAGCAGACGAATCCGACGACTACTTCGCCAGTCGGCCGCGCGGCAGCCAGATCGGCGCCTGGGCCTCGCCTCAAAGCAGGGTGCTCGAGAGCCGGAACGAGTTGGAAGAGCGCATCCAGGAAGTCGAAGCGCGTTTCGCGGGCAGCACACCTCCCAGACCGGCGTTCTGGGGTGGCTACGTCCTCGAGGTAGAACGGTGGGAGTTCTGGCTCGGCCGCCAGAGTCGGCTTCACGACCGCGTTTTGTACCTGCCGACCGAGGGCGGCGCCTTCACGAAACAACGCCTGGCACCGTAGACCGGGAACCCCCTGGAAGCCCAGGGCCTCAGGGGACCGTCCGGCTCCAGCCCGTGGTCACGCCGCCTTCGAAGCCATCGCCGAAGATCTCATTCGAGGTGTCTTCGAACACCGCGGTGCGCATCAGGTTCTGATTGGCAACCACCGTGTGACTCCGATTGCCACCGTCCGACCAGCTGCTCCAGGTCCACGCTCGCTGCCCGAGCGTTTGTGGCGAGGGTGCCGCCAAAGCGACACTGGAGCCGCGCACCACCGTTGCCACCAGCGGTGCAGCGACACTGCCACTGAGGCTCGCGTCACCCGAGACCTCGAGAACGCGGCCCGGTGGCACACTCACCAGGGTGACGGTCACCGTTTCGGGCACCAGGAAGACGCTGGTCTGATCGACCTTCGACGAGCTGTCGCGAGCTAGAAGCACCAGCTCGAGGTAACCGGGGAGTTCGAGATCTGGACCCACGAACGAAGCGTTCAGCCCGGTGCGGTTGCTCCAGACTTCAGACACCGCGCAGGAGCCCCCAGGAGGGCAATGATGGGCGCGGAGGGTCCAGAACAGTCGGTTGCCCGCCAACGAGCCGTCTTGTGGATCAAGCGCCGAGCCCGAATAGGAGATCGATTGCCCGACCCTCCAGGTCGCTCCACTTCCAGGTGTGTTGATGCTGGCCGTCGGCGCATTGGCGTCAGCGGTGATCTGGATCGAGGCGGTGTCGCTGGCTCCCTGTGGATCCGTGACGCGCAAGCGCACGGTCGTCGTTCCGGCACTGGCGAACGAAGCCACGGGGTCTGGCAGCGAGGAGTCGTCGTACTGACCATCGCCGTCGAGATCCCAAGCGAACCCCAGAGCGCCTCCGTCGGGGTCAAAGGAGCCCGAGCCGCGAAACGACACCGAGCGGCCCGTTGGTCCGCCGGCCTGGGTGCCCTCGGCCAGCTCGATCGCCGCGTTCGGCGAGCGGTTGCTCCCGTAGCGCAGTCGCTCGACGCGGCCCCCTTGAATGTCGACCCAGAAGATGTCCCCTTGCGGGCCAAGCGTCAGGTCGACCTGAGCGGCGGTGAAGGGCTCGGAAAGAACGTCGCGCAGCGTCTCGGGGGTGCCGTCGCCGTTCTCGTCACGAATTGCCCAGACGCAGCCGCGGATGAAGTCGGTAAAGAAGACCGCACCGTCGTACGCCGCGGGATAGGGCCCGCCTCCGTAGACCGCCACGCCGGAAGGCGAGGCGTCACCACTGGCAGAACAGCCGCCCAGGGTCTGGTTCTGTCTGATCAGCAGATGAGGCGCCCGGTAGGGGGCGACGGGGCTCGCCGGCAAGGTGTGCGACTGACCGTGCATGCGACGACAGACCTGACTCGAGTCGAACCCGGTTCGCCGAACGTCACCCTCGAAGCAAGGCCAACCAAAGTTCGACGGGGTCGAAACCGGCAGCGGCAATCGGTCGATCTCTTCGACTTCGTTCCAACCCACGTCGGCGATCCAGACGTCTCCTCCAGCACCATCAATCGCAAAACGGAACGGGTTGCGAAGCCCCCAGGCCATCAGACGCTGGGCGTTGGCATCGTTCCATGCAGAGAGCGGGTTGCCGGGAGCCGCCAATCCACTACCAGGGTCGATGCGCACAAGGGCACCGGAAAGCCCTACCGCGTCGCCAGGAGTCTCAATGTCCTGGGAACGGAGCGCGCCGCCCTCGCCAACCGGATCGTCTGGGAACTGATCGGAGGGCCAGGGTGCTGGCGGATCGCTGCCCGCTTGCCCGAGATCGGGAAAGTGAAACGACGCACCCTCGCCGCCACTTGCCCACAGCCAACCGTCGGCGTCGAACTCGAGATCGCCGACCGAGTGGCTCGGGTACTGCTGAAACCAGTCTTGCAGCAAGACCACCTCGGGCCCCACCGCCTGGTTCCCCTGCGCCTGCAAACGCGACAACCGGCCAGAGATCACGCACCCTCCCGGATTGCCGTTGGCACCTGGTGGGTCGGGGCAGGTGTCGGCGTCGGTCGGCGGCACCGAACCCCACTTCGGGGGCCAACCCCGGCCAGCGTTGCGTGCCGGGTCGACGTCCGCGTCGGCACTGTAGAGGACATAGACCCAGGGGGAATCCGGAAAGTCAGGATCGAGGGCGAGGCCGACCAGGCCGCGGTCGATGTGGTTCATCACCTGCTTGCGAAGATCGGCGAAAACATCGGGTGACGGGTCCGAGAGGCTGTCGTAGACCTTGACGATCCCTCTCTTCTCGGCCACGAAAACCCGCCCGTCGCTGGCGAACACAACCGCCGTCGGCTCGGACAGGCCGTCAAAGACCACGAAGCGCTCGAACCCGGGCGCCAGGCCGTTGCCACCCGCAAGCACCGGAGACGAGAGCAGCGAGCTGGCTAAAGCGAGCATGAGGAGCGCAGCACGAGGGCCGCCGCAGCAGGTGGCCAGGGCTTGTCGCACGGAAAGAGGGCGAGTCGAGCAAGTCATGAGAAGCACCGGAGCGCCCGCAAAGGGAGGCTCGTGAAGACAAGGATGACGCTTTTGCGATCGGCCAATCATGACACGAACACCAGAGAGGAGAACGGATAGAGCCCGCCCACAGCGTTGGCAGTGCCCACCTCGTGGGCAGACGTCTGCCAACGATGTGGGCACCAGGGAGCCGCCGCCGAGCGCCGGACCCCTTGATTTCGGACTGATGCGGGCGGGCCAATGGGCTGGCACGACCCCTGCTCTATCCGAGGTTGCGGATCGGCGCCCAAATCCAGCTGCTCGCAACGCTGGCTGCTACTAGAACCAACTGGATCGCCGGTCCGCCGCTTTTCCCGCCGCTTCCCTCGAGATCCTCGCTAGCGGGCTCCAATTCCCCTCTCTTCAGGCGTCGCCCACCGCGCCGTGTGGCCCTCCGCAGGGGACCTTCGAGCCCACACCAAAGCGTCAGGCAGGGCGCAACTCTGTTGCGCCAGGACTTGGCATCGACATCCTGGACCTCCAGCCCTAGGGGGAGCATCAATGGCCGCCCGAGCTCTAACCGCCGCCGCAGCGTGTGATATCAAACCGAAAATGTCTGGTCCTTCGCTTCCAAGCGAAAGCTATCGAGGGCTGTATCGCCTGGCGCGTCGCCTCCTCGTGCCGCGTAGCTACGAAGCAGCTCTCGATGACATCGTCGAGCAGACCCTGCAGCTGGTGGGCGCCGAGCGCGGCTTCCTGGTCACCGTCAAGGGTCAGCGTGTCTCCTTCCGGGTGGTGCGCAACTGGTCGCGCGCCGAACTCGAGCGCACCGACCGGGTGAGTCGCTCGATCGTTCAGCACGTCCTCGAGCAGAACGAAGCGATCCTGGTCCCCGATGCGCTCTTCGACGAGCGCTTCGGAGGGCGCTCGAGCGTCATCGAGCTCAAGACGCGCTCGGTCCTCGCAGCTCCCATTCGCGTCGGCGATGAAAACACCCGCGCCGTTCTCTATCTCGAGAATCAGAATCCAGACCGGCTCTTCGAAGAGGTGCAGTTCGAACTTTTCAGGCAGGTCCTGGGCATGGCCGGTGACCTGATGGAGTCGAGCGTCGCGCGACTGCTCTCAGAAGACGTCTCCGATGCCCTGGCCGATTTTCCGTTCGAAGGGTTGATGACCAGGAACGCTGAGTTTCGCGCCAGCCTCGAAGTTGCGGCGCGCGTCGCACCGAGTGAACTTCCCGTCCTCATTCAGGGCGCTTCCGGCACCGGCAAGGAGCTGGTGGCGCGTGCAATCCATCGCGCCAGTCCGCGCGGCAAGCGCGAAATGCAGGCAGTCAACTGTGGAGCCCTATCGGCAACAGTGCTCGACTCCGAGTTGTTCGGGCACGTGCGGGGCGCTTTTACCGGCGCCCACAAGGATCGCGCCGGCCTCCTGGTCGGGGCAGACCGCGGCACACTCTTTCTCGACGAGATTGGCGAGCTGCCGCTCGAGCTGCAGCCGAAGCTGCTGCGCGTTATGCAATTCGGTGAAGTGCGCCCGGTAGGAGCCGAGCGGATGAGGCAGATCGACGTCCGGGTGATCGCCGCTACCAACCGGGATCTCGCCTCCGAAGTCGAGAGCGGCTCTTTTCGCGAGGACCTGCTCTACCGCCTCAACGCCGTCACCATCGAGATTCCACCTTTGGCCGAACGGCAAGAAGATGTCGCCCCACTGTTTCGACATTTTCTCGCCCGCGAGGGCGATGGGACGCGCGAAACCACCGCCGACCTCGAGCACGCACTGCTGGCGTACCCCTGGCCCGGCAACGTGCGCGAACTCGAGAATGAAGCGCGACGCGTTACCGCTTTGACCGAGAGTGGCTCGACCCTCACTCCTGAGCATCTCTCCCCGCGCGTCTATAAGCATGACGACACCAGCGTTTCTGTTGCCACACCCGGTCCACCGCTCAGTCTCGAAGAGTCGGAGAAACGGCTGATCGAGCGCCACCTCAGGGCCAACGACGGCAACCGTACGCGAACCGCCAAAGCGCTCGGCATCAGCCGCGAGGGGCTGCGCAAGAAAATGAAGCGCTACGAACTGACGTAGCCGCCTACGCCCGCTGGCCGGTCGCCTCGAGAACCCGCATCCAGGTCTCACCCTCGAGATCGACGCGGCTGGGTTCAACGGCCAGCGCTACCGGAACGTGGGTGTAGTGCTGATTCCAACGACCGACCATCATGTCGGTGCGCCCAGCCATCGCCGCATGCACCGCGTGCTGCCCGAGCACCTGGCACAGCTCCGAATCGCCCGTGTTCGCCGGGCGACTGCGAATGATGTAGCTCGGATCGATGTACTTGATCGTGTGCCGAATGCTGCGGGCTTCGAAGTGCTCCTTGAAACGGGCACGCAGCAGGTCTCCGATATCCGAGAGCCTCGGGTTGCCCGACGGGTCGGTTTCACTTTGCGCCGCGTCAAACAGGTGTTGACCGGCGCCTTCGGCCACCACCACGACCGCGTGCCCGCGCAGCAGCAGGCGTTCCTCGACCTGTTGTAGGAGCCCCTCCTCTCCCTCGAGCTCGAAATGCACTTCCGGAATCAGACAGAAGTTGACGTCGTTCGACGACAGGCTGGCGTGGGCGGCAATGAAGCCCGCGTGCCTGCCCATCAGCTTGACGAGACCGATGCCGCCCAGGGCCGACCTCGCCTCGACATGGGCCGCATCGATCGCGCGCTCGGCTTCGGCAACCGCGGTCTCAAAGCCGAACGAACGTTCGATCCAACGGAGATCGTTGTCGATCGTCTTGGGAACTGCAACAACTGCGATCGGCACGCCGCGCGCCTTGATCTCAGCCGTTAGCTCGCGGACGCCTCGCAGCGTGCCGTCGCCACCGATGGCGAACAACATCGAGATGTCGAGCGCCTCGAGGTTGTCGACCATGGCAGGAATCGACTGTGGCCCGCGCGAGGAGCCGAGAATGGTTCCACCTCGATGATGGATGCCACGCACTCTTTCGACATCGAGCTGCTCTGGAGGGTGTAGGCCGGGAGCCGCCAGGCCCCGGTAGCCGTAGCGGAAGCCCAGCACTTCCTCGACCCCGTAGCCAAAGTGCAAGGTCATGACGATGGCACGGATGACGTTGTTGAGTCCCGGGCACAGACCGCCGGCGGTGAGAATGGCAGCGCGCACTTCGCGGGGATCGAACGCCAACTGCGAACGCGGACCCGCGGCTTCGAACGCCAGCGGCACTGAACTGCCGAGCTCCGGAAGCGTCGATGCCAACAAGACCGGTTCGAGGTCGTCGGCGAGCGACGGCCTCGCGGTGATCAGCGGCGACGGAAAGCGCTCCTCGGCGACTCGGGCGATGTCGAGGTCAGCCGCCTCGAGCACCGCGTCTTGCTCTTGATTCGCCATAGAGCGAACCTTACCCCCCCATTGGCCTTGCTAGCGCGCCTGCTCGCCGAACACCGGAGGGCGACGCGCGAGAGCCCGAGGCCGCACCACCCGTGCCACTGGCGGCTCCTCAACCAGGAGCGACTCGTGTTGCAGGTGCTCACGGAGCACCACGGCACCGGCAATCAATGCCATGTAAAGCCTCGGGGTGATCGGGTTCTGGAGAATCGTTGTCTCGACGACGTTGTGAACCAGAACCGTCATCAGCGCGGCCGCCAGCGCAGCGGCTAGCAACTTGATGTCGGGGTCGCGCGCCTTCTTCCACACCGAGCGCAGCGTCCAGAGAGCGAACGGAGCCAGCGCCCACAGGAGAAGTGCGAACGGAAAACCGTACTGAACAGCTGTCGCGAGGTAGCCATTGTGTGGTGTGTTCGCACGCCAGTGCAGCGTTGGGTCGACATGCCACCCGGTGCCGAGCCACGGCTTGTCGACTGCCAGCTTCCAGAAGTGAGGCCACCGTTCCTGCATTCGCCAGACCATGTTCTGGTCTTCGAGCCCCTGACCAACGCTGAACATCCGTTGGACGGACCGGTTCTGGAGGATCTCTGGACGGGCGATCACCAGCATCACGAGAAGACCGACTGCCAGAGGCACCAGCCGTAGCACCTGTGAGCGCGCTTCGCTTGCCCGGGTCACCGCAACCGCCAGCACCATCGCCCCGACGAAGAGAGCGGCAAACGCCCCGCGCGAGCTGGCAAACAGCATGGCGCGCAGAATGATCATTGCCGCCGTTCCCCAGATTGCGGTCGCCGCGGCGGTCCGTGCGCCGAGCAGGCGCCAGGCAACCAGAATCAGCGAACCGGCCAGCACGCCGCCGAGGTTGTTCTTGTCTTGCAGGAGACCGTGGATCGGGGCATCGCGGTAACCCTCCATACAGGCAACCACCGCCATACCCACCCCGACCACTGCAAACACCGAGAGCAGGCTCTCGAAGCGACGACGCTCGCGAAAGAGAACCAGCACCAGGGGCAGGTAGATCATCGGCCGCAGGACGTAGCGATAGACCTGGTAGCCAGTCGAGAAAAAGCCTTCGAAGTACTCCGAGTTGACCGGCGCGACAACGAACGACACGGTGCGCACTACGGCCAGCAGGCACCAGGCAACCAGGAGGCGGCGCGGTAGCGGGCGACCGCCGTAGGAGCGAAACAGAACGCCAGCGCCGAGGAAGGCGAGCGCGATGTCGCTGATGTCGAAGACCACGCCCGAAAGCTCCCAGGTGCCACTCGACCAGTGAGCCAGCAACTCGATGTAGGCGAGCCAAGCGAGCGGCGCGCCGAGAGCGAGAACGAAGGCGCCGGCGACGACGGGCGCGAGAAGAGCGGTCGGATACATGGTGTTCGGAACCTCTGATTCTACGGCAGCTCCTGGGCTCGAACAGCCGGCGCACCTGCCACGCGGTGCGCCATTTCACCGGAATCTCGGGTCCGAGAGGAAGCAGACGCCGGTCTCGACGGGAAACGTGCCCTCGAGCCGTAACGCCCGGCGCCAGATCCGGAAGGACGCTCTGACACGACAAACCACGTCCCCCAGTCCGAGGGGACCTTGAAGGAGTCCCTCTCATGCCCGTCCGTAACCAAGGAACCCCAGGCCCCGACTTTGACCGTATTGCCCAGCGGCAAGCGGACCACCAACAGCCCTCACCCCAAGCCCAACAGGCGGCTGCACAACTCGAACAGCTGATCTGGGCAGCGGCCCAAAAGGCCGGCGAGCCCCCAGAGGCCATTGTCTCTGCCCTCCAGGCCGGTCAGGTCACTCCCGAAGACCTGGTCGCCTTCGTCCAGGGCGACGACTATCAACCCCAGGCCGACAAGACCCAGCAGACGAAGGAGAAGCACAAGCCAACCTTCTATCCGATCACCCTCGGGACCGACCTCGACAACAAGGCGGTCGAGGCTCTCACCAGCGTGATGTCCGACCCGAAGTTCCTCGAAGCGATCAACTCCCCCAACCGCCGCGACCAGCTGTGGGCCAAAGACTATGCCGCTGCTATGGCCTATCAGGCGATGGGTGGCGACGCCGCCGGCTTCAAGTATCCGAAGCTGGTGGTTCGCGCCTTCCGGCAGGTCCTGCATCAGGCGCTCGGAACTGCTCAGCGTGAAGGCATCGACATCTACGCCGCGCTCGACAAAGCCTTCTCGACTCGCGGCCACTTCACCGCCCGCACCGAGCCGGTCAAGCCGCCTACCCCGCCAGAGAGCCCGGCCGGAACGGGTTCCGACCTCGGCGCCGACGGCAATCGCAAGGCGATCGACGCCCTGGCAGCCGTTCTCTCCGGAAAACCGATTCCAGGCACCCCGCTCGACGATCCGGAGCTCCAGCAGCTCGTCGACACCGCGAGTGGTCTCGCCGCGGCCCTCGAGTCCGGCGACACCGAGGCGATCAACGAAGCCTTGGGCGCCGCACCCGCCGCCATAACAGCGGCCCTGGTCACCAGCGGCGTCGATGTCAAAGACGTCGAAGGCCTCATTGACACCATCGCTGGCGTTCTGACCTCGGCCAGCCAGGCAGTCGCCGAGGGTGCGACCCCGATGAACGCGCTTGCCGCCGTGCTCAGCGAAACCGGAGACTTCCCGCTTGCGGGCACTGACCCGGCCGACCCGGCGGAAGGCGAAACGCCGGCCGAAGGAATCGACCTGGGCGGTGAGGGCAACCAGACCGCCATCGAGCTGATGGCCGCACTCTTCCAGGGCCGGGACATCCCCGGCGCCGACGTGAATGTCGAACCGCTCAAGTCGTACTACCAGACCGCCAAGGGCCTCCAGAAGGCCCTCGAAAGCGGCGACGCCGATGCCATTGCCAAGGCGATCGACGCCGCTCCTCTCGTTCTGACGGCGGCCCTGGCCAAGAGCGGCATCGACATTGCCGACAACCCCGCCGCAGTCACCAGCGCCTTCCGCCAGGTCATGCAGGCTACGGCGGCCGGCATGGCCGAAGGTGCCAGCTTCGAGGACGCGATGACGGCAGCGATCAACGAGACCGGGCATTTCGCTCTCGAAGGTCCGGTCGGAGTCGATCTCGGCGCCCACGGCAACAGGGTGATGCTCGACAACATCGCCAAGCTGTTGAGCGGTATGCCGATCGCTGGAGGTGATCTCGACGTCGCCCCATTCAACGACTTCTACGAGATCGCCCGCGGCCTGCGCACCGCCATCACCAAGGGCGACGAGGCGGCGATCCAAAAGGCGCTAGACGTCGCACCAATGGTGCTCACCCACGCCCTCGGCAAAGCCGGTATCGGAATGAAAGATGCCCAGGCGACGATGGCTGCCATCTCGCAGCTGCTGCAGAGCGTGGTGACGAATCTCCAGGCCGGTAACGACCTCGACGCTGCCATCGCTTCCGCAGTGAAAGCCACCGGCCACTTCGCGGGTGTCGAGGTGGAGGAGCCCGTCGTCGATGACGTCGATGACGTCGATGGTACCGACGACGTCGATGACGCGGACGATGTCGATGACGCGGACGATGTCGATGACGCAGACGATGTTGATGACACCGACGACGTCGACGATGCGGACGACGTCGATGACACGGACGATGTCGTGGACACGGACGATGTTGACGACGCCGAAGACGTCGATGACGCAGACGATGTCGTTGACACGGATGACGCAGGCGAAGACCCCGAAGTCGAAGACCCCGGCGATCGACCCAGCCGACCAGGTCGCCCGGACATTCCCAACCCCGACACCACGCCGACCGACAACGACCACGAGAACGAAGAAGAGGAAGAAACCGACGAGGAGATCGACGTCGACCGCCACGCCCGCCCTGACCGCGGTCGCTAGGGAAGCAGAGAGACCTCGCTCGAGGAAAAGAATGGCCGGATCGGGCGTCTACCCGGTCCGGCCATATTGATTCGATTCGATGTGAAGGGATTCAGCGCGCCCTTCCACTGACGGCCACGAGGGGGGAGGCGAGACCAACAGGGGGGGCGTCCTGAATGAGGGGATCTACTGAATCCGAATGGACTCCTCGCCAGCGCAGGCACCAAGCGTTTCGAACGAAATGACCGCGAAGAAGCGCTCATCTCCGTCCTTCTTCCACACGCCTTCGAGCACCAACCGGTGCCCGATGTAGTCGGACAGCTGCTCTGCGCGAACCAGAAACTCCTGGCCCTCGTCGTCGACCAGGCTATGCGCCCCTTCGGTCGTCGTCTCGCCAAGGCAACCGGTGATCGTGATGGCGACGCTGTCCTTGTCGACCGAAGTAGCGGCGACCGACCCAGTCAACGAGCCAAGTAGCGACGCCACGGCGGCGAGCAGGCTGAGGCGCAGAAAGAGACTCTCCACTCTCATGACGTTCTCCATGACACTCCTACCTCCATCGAGGCTGTAGAGGAGCGGGCCACCGAACTCGCGCCTTCCTCTCAGGAAGCTTCGTCGGGACACCCACCACAGACACTGCGCTAGACATCTACACTTAGCGATAAGCACTTTCCATGCCCACCCGAGAGCGACCGGAAACTCGACACCACCGTTCCGGACACGGGGTGATTCGAGCCAGCCGGGCACGGTCCCGAACGCCGCCGCGGCCAACACGGCGCACGCAGCGAGGGCGCACAAAGGCGTCGTTGTACCGCCCGGCGAGGAACCACGAGCGGCCGCGTGATCGGAGGAAAACAGGCGCAGACAGCAACGCCAATCCGGCGCTGGCGGTCACCGGTACGATGCAACGCGCAATCTGCAACTTCAGATGTCGAGGAGATTCGTGATGGCTTTCTCACCCCGTGCCACCAGAAACCGGCACCCATGGCAGGCATGGCTCCAGGCTGGCGGCTGCCTCCTGGCAATCGCCTGCGCCGGCTCGCCAGCCCCGGCCGTCGATCCTCGTGACACCAGGTTGCTGAGCGAGCCCGATCTGTCGACCGAGCACATTGCCTTCGCTTACGCCGGCGACCTCTGGATCGGCCCACGGGACGGCGGTACCGCACGGCGCCTCACCGCCCACCCGGGAACCGAGAGCGACCCGAGGTTCTCGCCCGACGGCTCGCTGGTGGCATTCACCGGTGAGTACGACGGAAACGTTGACGTCTTCATCGTGCCGGTCAGCGGTGGCGCACCCCTGCGACTGACCTATCACCCTGGCGATGATCGCATCGAAGGCTTCACCCCCGACGGCCGTGCCGTGCTCTTCTTCTCGCAGCGCGAGACGTTCACCAGCCGCCACACTCAGATCTTCTCGGTCGGCCTCGAGGGCGGTTTCCCAGACCGGCTGCCAATTCCCCAGGGCTTGCGCGCCGACATGGACCGCTCAGAGGAGCGCATTGCCTACGTGCCAACTCCCGAGCGTCATCAACAGTGGAAGAACTACCGCGGCGGCACCGTGGCACGAATCTGGATCCAGTCGCTCGAGGATCATTCCGTCGTCGAAGTACCGCAACCGCCCAGTCGCTCGAACGACACCGATCCCGTCTTCGTCGACGGCAAGCTCTACTTCCGCTCGGACCGGGCGGGCGAGTTCAACATCTTCCAGTTCGATCCGTCAGATAGCGCCATCGAACAGCTGACCCATTTCGAAGACTTCCCGGTTCTAGCACTCGAGACTGACGGCACGTCTCTCGTGTTCGAACAGGCCGGCTACGTGCACTTGCTCGATCTCCGCGACTCCGGCAACACCCAACGGGTGAAGTTCTCCGTACCCGCAGATCTGCCCGACGTACGGCCGCGGTGGGTCTCTGGCACCCGTTGGATCCGCGGCGGCACCATATCGCCCACCGGCAAACGCGCCGCGCTCGAGTTCCGTGGCGACATTGTCACCCTGCCACGGAAAAAGGGCGACAGCCGTAACCTGACCTCCTCCTCCGATGCGCACGAACGCGACCCGGCCTGGTCACCCGACGGTTCTCATATCGCCTACTTCTCCGATCAAAACGGTGAATACGAGCTCCACATCGCCCCGCAAACGGGTGCGCGGGGCGACAGCAGTGCTCTTCGCGCCTTCGCTCTCGATGGCGCCGGCTTCTACGAAGACCTCGAGTGGTCACCTGACTCACGCTACTTGACCTACTCCGACAACTCGTGGGCATTGTGGCTGCTCGACACCGAGGCCGGCCAGCAGACGAAGATCACCCAGACACCTCACTACGGCCCGGGCGGCGACTTTCGCCCCCTTCACCACGCCTGGTCGCCCGATTCCCGCTGGCTCGCCTATACCGTCAACACCCGGGCGTACGTGCAACAGGTCTTCATCTACGACATGGAGAACGGCCAGTCGCACGCGGTGAGCGACGGCCTGTCAGAGACCAGCGACCCGGTCTTCGACAAGAGCGGCAAGTACCTCTACTTTCTTTCGTCGACTGACGCTGGTCCGGCGAAACACTGGTTTGCCATGTCCAACGCCGACGTCTCGGTCACTCATTCAGTGCAGATCGCCGTCCTCTCTGCCGATGAGCCATCGCCGCTGGGACCAGAGAGCGACGAGGAGCCCGACGAGGAAAGCGACGACGGCTCATCAGAAGCAGGCGCCGACGAAACACCCGAGACGCGCATCGACTTCGATGGCCTCGACCAACGCATTCTCTCGATGCCGCTCGCCGCCGGTACCTACGCCGACCTACAGACCGGCCGTGCCGGTCAGGTCTGGTACCGACGGCTCGACACGGGACCGAACGCGACAGGTGCCGGAACGTTGGCGCACTACGACTTCGACGCGCGCGAAGAAAAGGTCATCGCCAAGCAGATCGACGGCTACCTGCTGAGCGCCAGCAGCACCCATCTCCTCTATGTGCGTGGAGACAACTGGGGCATCGCCGACGCCGGTCCCAAGATCGACCTCGGCGAGAGCCGAGTCACGGTGGACGCACTGCGCACTCGCATCGACCCGCGCGCTGAGTGGCAACAGATCTTCGATGAGGTCTGGCGAATCAATCGTGACTATTTCTACGACCCCGGCATGCACGGCGCCGACTGGCAGGCGATGGCAGAGAAGTACGCAGCCTTTCTGCCACACGTCACCTCGCGCGCCGACCTCAACCGCGTCCTGCAGTGGATGTGTAGCGAGATCGCGGTCGGCCATCATCGAGTCGGCGGAGGCGACCTGGGGGACTCGACTCCGACGATCCCGGGCGGCCTGCTCGGAGCCGACTGGGAGGTCGACCAGAATCGCTACCGACTGCGCCGCATCTATGGCGGGCTCAACTGGAACCCGGAGCTGCGCGCACCGCTCACCGAACCAGGCGTGCAGGTCCGGGAGGGCGATTACCTGCTGGCCGTCGACGGTATCGAGCTCACCTCCGAAGAAAACCTGTTCGCACGCTTCGAACACACCGCCGACCGCACGGTCGAACTGCGAGTGGCGAGCACTCCGACCGGCGAAGACGCCCGCACCATGAATGTGCGACCGATCGCCGACGAGGGGGCCTTGCGCAACCGGGCGTGGGTCGAAGGCAACCTTCAGAAGGTCCACGACGCAACCAACGGCCGCGTCGCCTACGTCTACGTCCCCAACACGACGACGGCTGGTCACACCTACTTCAAGCGCTACTTCTATCCGCAGGTCGACAAACAGGCACTGATCGTCGACGAACGCTTCAACGGTGGTGGCCAGGTCGCCGACTACTACATCGACCATTTGCGCAGGCCACTCATTTCCTGGTGGGCCACCCGCTACGGCGACGCGCTGATGACGCCGAGCGCGTCGATTCAAGGACCCAAGGTGATGTTGATCGACGAAACCGCCGGCTCCGGCGGTGACCTCCTGCCGTGGATGTTCAGAAAGCTCGAGCTAGGAACCCTGGTGGGTAAACGGACGTGGGGCGGCCTGGTCGGCACTCTGGGCTTTCCCAATCTGATCGACGGTGGTTTCGTGACCGCACCCAATCTGGCGATCTGGAACGAAGACGGGTTCATCGTCGAGAACGTCGGCGTACCACCCGATGTCGAGGTCGAGCAGTGGCCCGCCGACGTCCTGGCCGGTCGCGATCCACAGCTCGAGCAGGCCATCAAGGTCGTTCTCGAGGAGCTGGAGCGCGCACCGCCCATCCGCCCCGAGCGGCCGCCGTTCCCAATTCGCGCCAGGCCCTAGGCCCTCACTCTTGGCTGGGGGAGCGATTGGTGAATGACGAGCGCGAGCTCCTGGCAATCGTCAATCCGGCGGCGGGCAACGGTCGCGGGGCCCGGCGCGCCACGCCCCTACTTGAACGCCTGGGCCGCTCGCGCAAGATCACGGTTCGGCATACCGAAAAGGTCGGCGACGCCTTCGCCTGGGCCGCAGAAGCGAGCCGGCAGTCGGGTTCCTGCGACATCATCGCGGTCGGTGGTGATGGCACGGCGTTCGAGATCGTCAACGGGGTCTGTTCGGCAACACCAGGACAGAGCGCCGAGAGGCGGCCGGGGCTCGCGATGTTGCCCGTCGGAACCGGCAACTCGATGGTCCACGACCTGGCGCCGGAAGGAGCAGATGAGGTTCTCGGCAGACTTCTCGGCGGCCACTCGAGGCCGGTCGATGTACTGCGGGTGGATCTGGAGAACCCGGCCGGCGAGCCAGAGCACCTCTGGGCGCTCGGCAACCTGAGCCTGGGCTTCGCGGTCGAGGTCGTGCAGGCCACCGAAGAACGTCTCAAAGGACTCGGTGTCTTCGGCTACACCGCGGGGGTGTTCGCGGCACTCCACGGCCTTTCTCCTACCGTCTTCGACCTCGGTTGTGACGGCGAGGCCAGCGAAGAGCACGCTGCCCTCCTGGTCTCGATCAGCAACAACCCCACGCTCGGCGGCAACATGACCATGTCACCGGGCGCGCGCGTCGACGACGGCGTCTTCGACCTCATCGAAGTGCTACCGGTAGGTCGGTTCGAGCTTCTGCGCGCGTTCCCGCGCATCTTCCGTGGCACCCACCTCCGCCATCCAAGAGTCCGACACCGGCAGGCGGCTAAGTTCCTACTCGACACCAGGGGCGTTACAACACTGCTCATCGATGGCGAACTGCGGCGCGGCCACATCAAGAACGCCTGCGTCGAACCGGCGGCGATCAACCTCATGTTCTAGCGTCCTTCTTACCCCCGGGCTGCCCTTGCGATCACGTCGGTAAGTCGTCCCAGCTGCGCTCGATGGCACGCAGGTGCACGCCCTGCCCGATGCGGTAGCCGAGATGAACTGCTACCAGCAGGACTCCAACCGTAAAGACGGTCTCTTCACTTCGTCCGAGGAAGAGAAACGTCTCCTGGCGGTCGCGCAAGAGAAAGAGCAGCAGGATCGCTGCCCCGTGAATCAGAACGACGACCCAGGTGCGGCGACTCGCCCTCGAAAGCTCGTCGCGCGCGATCTCACGGCCCTCGGGGCTCTCGAGGTCCTCCCCTTCGGGAACTCGGACGGAAGCGATATCGAGTAACAACTCGCGAACCACTCGTGATCGAAGCAAAGCACCCTCCTGCCAGGCACGGACTGCTGGCGTTCTGACTCAGCGAATCGGAATCAGGGCCGAGGCTAGCAGTGAGAACCGCCGCACCGGCTATTGCTCGGTGCCGGCGCGGAACTTTGCCCACGTCAACACGTAGACCATCCCGTATTCTCTGGTATCGATTCCACTCGCCTCAGACAGGAGCCGCTCGATGCGCCGCGCCCAAGACAACTTTCATGTTCCCACTCCGCGAATCCTGCGAGCCGTCGGAATCCTCTGCTGTGTCGTCCTGGCTTGGGCCGGCCTCCAGACCGCAACGGCACAGGAGCGTGGCAACGACGAGATCCGACGCAGCAAGAACGGCGTCGCAGAAGGCGAGCTCGGCGGCATCGAAACGCGGATCACCTACGGCCGCCCGGCCGCCCGCGGTCGGCAGCTATGGGGAAAGCTGGTCCCCTTTGGCGAAGTCTGGCGCGCCGGCGCCGATGAGGCGACCACGATCACCTTTGCCGAACCGGCGACTCTCGGCGGCCAAGAGGTCCCCGCTGGTACTTACGCCCTCTTCGTTCTACCCGACGAAGCATCGTGGATGTTCATCATCAACGCCGTCGCCAACCAGTGGGGAGCCTTCGCCTACGACGAAAGCCAGGATCTGGCAAGGATCCGCGCCAAGGTAGAGGAAGCGAACCAGTTCGCCGAACAGCTGACGTTCACCATCGAGAACGATCGCGTTCGGCTGCAGTGGGGGAGCGCGACGGCGTCGTTCGCACTCGACGACTGACGCCAGGCGATCGGAACGCACCGGGCCGGCAGTGACCCCGGCCCGGCAGAGAGCGCCAGATTCACCTCCACCTCGTCAGTCCCCCTCAGACCGCCGACGCACTTCCAGGGTCTCACGCAAGAGGTCCAGGACTGCCCGATCCTTGGAACGATTTGCCTCCTCTTTGGTTGCAATCAGCGTCTCGAGCCCCAGGACCGAAACCGCCATGCCATGAATCACATGTTGGCCCGATCCTTCGAGGAGGTCTTCGTAGGCTCGTCCCTCACCCACGGTCGCAAGGACATCGAGGCGTCCGAAACGAGTCCGGAAGAGGTGGTGACCGCCCCGCCGAAGGCGCCCTGGATCTGGCCGGACCGTACGTCCCGCCGGGTCGACATAGATCGCATCCAGCGCCGCGAGTGCCTCCACGAGTCGCCGCACGTTGGCATCAGAGTTCTCGTAGACCACGTCGAGGTCGAACGTTGACACGGGCGACCCCTCGAGGACTGCGGCCACCCCGCCGACGACGATGAAGTCGACTTTCGACGTGGTGAGGGCCCGAAGAAGATCGACGAAACGAACCGGCCGCCGTTCGTCAGCCATGAACAGGTGTCCAGAACGCATCGACGAAGTCCTGGAGCACCTCGAGCCTAGCCTCGGCGCTCAGGGAAAGGGACCAGCAAATCAAGTCGAGATCGGCCATCGAAGCACTCGCCGAATCTCCAAACGCAGGCTCTGACATATCGGCCGGGTCATCGTCGCAAGGGGTCGTTTCCTTTGTCTCGACACTCACTCGAGAACGATAACAGTCAGGAACCGGTGGCCTGACCGCACGCCGCGAGTGTCGAGAACACGCTGCTAGGCTGAAGCGAAACCACCACACCTCAGGAGGCTCCTCATGACCACCACTCTCTGGTGCCTGCTCGTCGTCGCCCTGCTTCCCTACGGGCTCGCCGGGCTCGGCGGATACTTCCGCCTCTCACAGCTCGGCAGGATCGACAACAAAAACCCTCGCGCGCAAGCACGCGAACTGACAGGCGCGGGCGCACGGGCGGTCGCCGCACAGGCCAACGCGTGGGAGGCGACGGCCTTCTTCGCCGCGGCAGTGGTCGTGACCCATCTGGCCGGCGTTCCCGAGGCGGCACTGGCACCCTGGGCGATCGCCTACCTGGTCACCCGGCTGCTCCATCCCGTGCTCTACCTCGCCAACCTCGACCTCGTACGTTCACTCGTCTTCGTTGCCGGCCTGGGTTGCATCGTGATGATGTTCATCAAGGCAGCAGGGGTCTAGCGAACTCACCGCCGCGCGACGCGGTTGGGCCGCAGCAGTTCGACGGTCATCGAACGCGGCGCGAGCGCCCGCACGCGGCTGGCCGTAAGAGCCCCCATGGCGGCGTCTGCGCGTTCGCCCGAAAGCGTGATGCGAACGACTGCATCGGGGTCGAGTTGCGCCAGTCGAGCGGTGAGCGCCTGTTCGGCTTGCGCCGCTGTCCTTCCTTCGACGGAAAGCTCGAGGGCGATGAGTGGACGAGCCGGGAGCGGATGGAACGTCCACCGCTTCAACCGTCCGCCGCGGTCGCTACCTTCGAAGTCGAGGATCAAGAAGCCCTTCGTTTCGTCACGCTCTGCCATGCTGGTGCGTTCGATCGAGCCGGGGTAGAAGACCGGTGCTGATAGCGGGCGCCCCCTCAGGTCTCGCACAAGCACCTGGTGACGATGAATGTGGCCTGCAAGGACGGCCGCAAAGTCAGCCGGCAGGTCACGCCCGGTAATCACGTCTTCGCCGGGCCTGAAAGTGAAACCGGAGGGCCCAACCCGGGCACCCTCGACGGTCTGATGAATCACCAGCAGCCGGACCTGGGCGTCGACGCGCGCGGCGCCCGTTTCGGCAACGAGGTCTCGGAAGCGCCGGTTGATGCCACCGCGCACCGAGGGGAAACCGGCAATCGCCACCCGCGAGCCCCGCACGTCGAGCTCGACCGTGCGCGGATGATCGAGTAGGTAGAGGCCCGGGTGAATGCCCAGGATAGGAAATGGCAGGTGGGAGCGCTCGTGGTTGCCCAGGGCGAGAACGACCGGAACGCCCGCGTCGGCAACTCTCTTGAGCGGCGCGAGTGCGCGGTCGACGAGAGAAAGAGGCACCTTGCTGCGAAAGAGCAGGTCACCGCCGTGGACCACCACATCGACCTCACCTCGGACCGCAGGCGCCAGCGCGCGCTCGTAGTTGGCGAAGAAGTCCGGGCCTCGCCGGCGACGGACGACGCGCGGGCGCCGCGGTTCGTCGAAGCCGAGGTGGGTGTCGGCGAGGAAGAGCACGCGGAGGTTGGTAGGCTGACCTGTCTTCACCCCCGCAGGGTACCGGCTCGCTGATCGCTCCATAGCTGACCGCCACGCCGGAAACAGCGTAGCGTTGGCTGCGTATTCACTATTGAGATGAGCACACCCCGCCAGTCCGTTCGGATCGCCTGGGCCCTGATGACGATCTTGTCGCTCGGCGTGGCCCTCTACGGTTTGAGCTTCCTGTTCGCTGAGGGATCGAGCCCCGCCAGTGGCGGCACCCCTTCGAACAATGACGAACACTTCCCCTGGTTGCTCGACCAACACTGGGTCCGCTTTGCGGCCCACTTCGTGTTCGGCCCGATCGCGCTTGCCATCGGCCCGTTTCAGTTTCTGACCACACTCCGCAACCGGCGACCGCAGCTGCATCGCGGGCTGGGCTACGTCTATGCCGGCTCGATCGCCATCGCTGGTACGGCCGGACTGGCGCTGGCCACGACCGCCTGGGGCGGCCTGAGCACTTCGATCGGCTTCGGCATGCTCGCCGTCCTCTGGCTCTTCTTTACGTTCGGTGCTGTCTGGCATGCCCGTGCGCGGCGCTACGCCGAGCACCGCCGGTTCATGGTGCGCTCGTTTGCGTTGACATTCGCCGCCGTGACCCTTCGGCTGTGGATTCCGTTCTTCATGATGCAGGGACACAGCTTCGACGAGACCTACCGGACGGTTGCGTGGTTGGCATGGGTCCCCAACCTGATGTTCGCTGAGTGGTGGCTGCGGCCACGGAAGGCCCGCGACGCCGCAAGCGCCTGAGCTCTAGACGGCGCCGCGACCTTGCGTGGTGTCAGAATGCACCGACACTCACTCAGTTCTGGAAGGGGTAACTCATGCCGCTGCGACTGGTGCGCGCGAGCTGCGCAACCACTGCCTCTCGCCCAACTGTTTTCCGGGCGGTCCTGGTCACAGCGCCGGTTGCTTCGGCGCTTCTCCTTCTAACCCTCGCCGGCCCGGGTGTCCGACTGGTTGTCGCCGAAGGCCTTCTCGCGGGCGTTGGTGTCTCCGACCTGACACCCAACACCGACGAGCTCGAGGTGCCGCTGGGCGGCTACGGCGAGCGGCAGAACCGCCCGGCCGAGGGTGTTCACGATTCCGTTCTCGCCAAGACCCTGGTGCTCGCTGCCAGTGATGAACGGTTCGCACTCATAACGACCGACCTGCTCGGACCGACGCGGGACCTTCGCAATGAAGTGCTGGAACGCATCACCGCGACTGGAATCTCCTCGCACAATCTCGTTCTGGCGGCGAGCCACTCGCACGCCAGCATCGAGATGAACGCCATGCATCGCGGCAACGTGTTCAACAACAAATCGATCGGCATTTTCGATGAACGGGTACTCGAGTTCGCCGCCGATCGCATCGCCGCCTCGGTTGTTGCCGCCGCGAGTGCTCTCGAGCCGGTTCGGGTAGCCAGCACCACCGTTCAGATTCCCGGGATGAACCGTAACCGTCGCGGCGACGAGACCGTCGACGAGGACATGACTCTCTTGCGTCTTGATCGCGCCACCGGCGAACCCCTGGCGGTCCTCGTCAACTACACCGCCCATCCGACCTTCATGGGCCCTAGCGAGATGTTGTTCTCGGCCGGTTGGCCCGGATACCTGCAGCGAGAACTCGAGGCTCACCTCGGCGGCAGCACCGTCGTTCTCTTTACCAACGGCGCCGAAGGTGACCAGAGCACGCGCGGTGCAGTGGGCCCGAGTGCCTTTGCACGGGCGGAGGACTACGGCCGCAAGCTCTCCCTCTTCGCGCTCGCGGCCCTCTCCCAGATGAAGACCACAAACGACATGGCCACGATGGAGTGGCACACCCGTACCATCGAGCTGCCGGCGCGGGTCCCGCCACCGGCGCTCATGGAGTCTGCCGGCCCCGAGTATGGGCTCACGCCCGAGAACATCAAAACGCTCACCGAGGCCATGCAGCCAACCTCGACCTTGATGACCGTCTTTCGAATTGGCGACCTGGGGGCCGTCACGATCTCCGGCGAGATGGCAGCAGGGCTCGGCCTGGAGATCAAGCATTCTCTGCGCGAGCTGGGAATCAAACACCCGATGATCGTGGGACTCGCCAATGAGTGGATCAGCTACATCCTCTCGACCGAGGGATATCACGGGGGCGGCTACGAGCCAGGGCTGTCGTTCTACGGCGAGGGACTCGGCCCCTTCCTGGTGGACGAGGCGGAGAAGACCGCCAGCCACCTGTTGGAACGAGGGCAGTAGGACGCCCCACGACGCGGTTGCCGAGCCCAAATGCCGTGACGCATCACAGGCGTGAATATTGACCATGGTCTTTGACCATAGTAAGATATTTGGATGGAAGAAGTCGCCATTTCCCGCTTCAAAGCGACCTGTCTCGAGCTCTTGCGCCGGGTCCAGATGACTGGTCAGCCCATTCTCGTGACCAGGCATGGCGAACCCATCGCCGAGGTTCGACCGCCAGGCCAACTGCCACGTGGGGCCCGCCTGATGGGGTGCATGGAGGGAACCGGCGAGGTCCTTGGCGACATCATCTCCCCAGCCGTGCCGATCGACGGGTGGGCAGTCTTCAACGAAGAGCCTCCGAGCGACAGGTGAAGGTCTTGCTCGATACCCATATCTTCCTATGGGCGGTTCTCGGTGACCGGCGGCTGGGCAGTCGCGCGAGGAGGGTGCTCGAGCGACCCAGCACAGAAACCTGGCTCTCGCCGATCTCCGTCTGGGAGACCCTGTTGCTCGAATCCCGCGCACGCCTGCGGCTCGAACCAACTCCACTGCGATGGATTCAAGAAGCGCTCGGCCGCTATCCCTGGCGTGAAGCGGCGCTCACCCACGAGGTAGCGATCGCCAGTCGGGCGATCGGCCTCAGTCACGAGGATCCCGCCGATCGCTTCCTGGCAGCAACCGCCGCCGTCTACGACCTGACGCTGTTGACAGCTGATGAGGCCCTTCTCGAGGGAGACGGCTACTCAGTGATGAGCAACGACGACTGACGCCGACGTACGTCGCGCAGAGACCTGATGACAGAGAGCAACACCGGTACGAAGATCCGTCCCGCAGGTCCGAGCGATCGTGAAGCCGTCTTCGAGCTGGCTGCTCGGTTCGCGACCTCTTTCGTCGTCGACCAACAGGCCTTCGCCGTCGCGTTCGACGCACTGTTGGAGCAAGAGAGCGCCTACCTCCTGGTCGCCGAGAAAGAGGGTTCTGTCATCGCCTACTGCCTGGCCTTCGACCACTTGACCCTGTTCGCCAACGGGCGGGTGACATGGGTCGAGGAGGTGATGGTCCGCGCGGACCGCCGCCGCAGCGGGATCGGCGCTCGGCTGATGCAGGCGGTGGAAGACTGGGCGAGGCTGCGTCGCTCGCGACTGGTCGGTCTGGCGACTCGGAGAGCCGCGCCTTTCTACAGGGCGCTGGGATACGAGGAGTCGGCGACCTACTTCCGAAAGCTGCTGCAAGCGCATCCAGAGCACGCCTAGAGGCTGCCCTTGGGTAGTGCGAGCTCTGATCGCCGCGTATTTACGGCACTCCGGCACAACATCGGCCCATCGATGTCCTTCGAGGTCGGCGGTCGGGGGCGCAATGGTACCTATGGGTTCTTCGCACAACCTCCCTCGGCTGCAACGACCACGGCCAGGTTGGAAGGTTCGATCCAGGTCCGGTTTCTCTTGCGCTGCAGGACCGGCTAGGCCGGCAGCAAAGATACGGGAAGTAGTTCCGAGTAGCGAGCGAAGTCGCCGTCCGTGGTGAAGATCGGTACCTCCTGCCGGTTGCTGACGGCACAGATGAGAAAATCTGTGTTCGAACCCTGAACGCCTGAAGCTCGACAAGAGTTGTAGAACGCTGCGGCTCGTACGTAGTCTTCAGAACACACCTCTAGATCCACGAACGGTTCAAGACCTTCTCGTAGTCGTTCGAACTGCTGCTTGCGGCGAACACCTGAGAGGATCTCCTGGCGCACGGCTCCAATCATGACCGCACGCCCGTCCGAGATCAGATCTCTGAGCCTCTCGACTGCTTTGCCGCCAGGACTGGATCGTCTAAAAGCTAGAGACCAGACCGCCGTATCGACGAGAACATTCACGAGTCCAGCTTCCGCTGCTCTTTGTAGTCGTAGCCCTCGTCGTACTCCACCGTGCCGAAGAGCTCGAGAATGCTCTTTTGCTTCCGACGACGAATGTACTCTTCGAGGGCTTCCGTGACGGTTGCCTTCTTTGTCTTCTTGTTCCCTACGCGCTGGGCTTCTTCGAGGAGTCCAGGGTCGATTGCCAGGTTCGTTGCCATCACACTTCCTTCTGTGTAAGTTCCTACACATACTATCACACAGACCTCTCCACCATTCAATCTGGCCAGAACCAGAGCCGCGGGCCACGAGGGTAAAACTCGTGAACGAGTGAGCCTGTTGACTTAGTCATCATTCTTGACTAAGTTCTACTCATGAAGACCGTGACGATTCACGAAGCCAAGACCCACCTCTCCCGGCTCATCCGCGAAGTGCAGGAAGGCGAGGAAATCATCATCGCGCGCGGTGACTGCCCAGTCGTGAAGCTGGTCTTGCTCGATGCATCCGCCGGAGAACGCAGAATCGGAACGGCCAAGGGCAAAGTCGTCATCGCGAACGACTTCGATGAGCCGCTAGACGACTTCACTGCCTACCGGTAGGACTCACGGTGGCAGACGAGTACCTTCTCGACACGCACGCGCTGCTCTGGCTTTCTACCGATGACGAGCGCCTGACCGACTCGGTACGAAGAATCGTCCTTGAAGGGAAACACACTCTACGCGTCAGCGCCGCCTCGATCTGGGAGTTGGCAATCAAGAAGAGCCTCGGAAAGCTCGAGCTAAGCGAGCCTCTCCACGTCTTCCTCGAAGGGCAACGCGACGCTCTCGGCTTCCGGTTCCTTCCGGTCATGGTGAGGGACGCGATCGAAGTCGAGGCACTGCCTTGGCTCCATCGCGATCCCTTCGACCGGCTCCTTGTCGCTCAGGCGAGGTTGCGGCAGGTGACCATCCTGTCGAGAGATTCCAACCTGGCTCGCTATGACGTGGAGACGTTCTGGGGGTAAGGCGTCCCTCAGGTTGCGCCAGCTCACCCGTGCTTGGACGTAGGCGGATCATCGCGGTCAGCTGCCCGCTTTGGCGTTGGTCTTCTTCTTCGCGTGTCTAGCGTAGTAGCGGGCCGCTTTGGCCCGGTTGCCACAGGCCTTCATGTTGCACCAGCCCCTGGTCTTGTTGCGACCGGTCTCGACGAACATCCATCCACAATCGTGTCCGCGACCCTCTTTGACCAGCGAGAGCCGTTCGGAGCACAAGAGCTCGACCGCCGCCAGCACGATGCACCAGCTCAGGACAGCGATTCTTCGAGACTCTGATGGAGCCGAGCCAGGCGCCCCGCGGCCATCTTCGACGACATCGCGCGGGCGGCAGCCGGCCTTCGAGGCGTAACGGTACATTGGTCTCTCAATCAAGACAGGAGCGCTCATGAACGGACGCTGTTTCACGATCGTCTCGACGATCGGCCTACTCCTCGTACTGACGCTTTCGACCGTCAAGAGCCCAACCCTGGCCTCCTCCGCCGGAGCGCCAAACGAGGGCAATCGCGTCGCCGAGGTTCGTTGTGGGCAACTGCTCGACGTAGTCAACCGGCAGGTGCTGCGTGACCAGCGAATCCTGATCGAGAACGACACGATTCGCGCCATCGGGAAGACGGTCGAAGCACCGGCCGGGGCCGAGCGAATCGACCTCGGCGACCACACCTGCATGCCCGGCCTGATGGACATGCACGCGCATCTCTTCATCGATGCCACCGGACGAACCGGCGACGAGTCCATACCCACTCAGTCGAGCGCCTACAACGCCTTGATGGGCCTTAGAAACGCCCGAACCCTGCTCGATCTCGGCTTCACGACCATCCGTGTCCCTGGCGACATGGACTACCACTACGCTGGAATCGAACTGCGCAATGCCATTGCTCGTGGTTGGTACCAGGGCCCGCGCATGCTGGTCGCTCCGCACGCCATCTCGCCGCTCGGCGGTCACGGCGACTTCAACAGCTATGCCCCCGACCTTCCACACACCGTTCAGGGCCCCCTCATCGCCGACGGCGTCGACGAGGTGCGGCGTGCCGTGCGGCGTGAGATCAAATACGGTGCGGACTGGATCAAGATCATGGCGAGTGGGGGCGTGATGTCGCAGCATGACGACCCCGAGGTCGCCGCCTACACTCAGGAGGAGTTCGAAGCCTTCGCCGACGAGACCCACCGCCACGGCAAGAAGATTACCGCCCACGCCCACGGCGATGCCGGCATTCGAGCCGCAGTGCTCGCCGGTTTCGACTCGATCGAGCACGCGACGATGATGAGCGAAGAGACTGCCCGCCTGATGGCCGAGCGGGGCACGTACTACGTCCCGACGCTCTACGTCGTCGATTGGATCCTCGAGCGCGGCGCTACCGGCGGCATTTCGGCCAATAACCTCGAGAAGGCAAAGCTGGTCGCCGAGCAGCACGGCAGCTCGGTCGCGATGGCATCGAGCGCCGGGGTAAAGCTGATCGTCGGCTCCGACCCGATCTTTCCAATGGCGGAAGCGATCCGCGAATTCACCGCGATGTCCCAGCGGGTCCAGGACAACTGGCAGGTGCTGCAGGCTGGAACCATCAACCCGGCCCACATGCTGGGGCTGGAATCGGAACTCGGCTCACTGACAGCCGGCAAAAAGGCCGATCTGGTGGCCAGCCCGGACAACCCGATCGACAACATGCGCAACATCGAGAACGTTACCTTCGTGATGAAGGGCGGCGTCGTGGTGCGCCGGGACTGAAGACAGGGTGGCCAGCAGCGGCCGTCGTAACACCCCACCGCCTCTCGCCCTCCACGTGCCCTCCGCACAACAAGTGCCCGGCTAGCCGCTCGGAGGGTCCAGGGGCCCAACGAGCGACGCGCGTTGTGAGATCTCAATCCAGTTTCCGTCGGGGTCACGCACAAAGGAGATTCGCGCAACCTCTCCAAGAGTCCGTGGCGCCATGCCTTCGCGACCGCCGCGCTCGAGAACTCCGGCATGCTCCTGGTCGCAGTCACGGACCTGGAAGGTAATGTAGCGGTAGCCTCTGGCCTTGAGCGTGGCGTCAGCCGGTGCACGGTCCGAACGCTCGAACGAGAGCACCGAGTCGCCAGCTAGATAGTGGGACGGGCCGATCTTCTCGAGTCCAAGGGTGCGCCCGAGAAACCGGTGGTGATCACTCTCGTTGCGGACTGCCAGGTGGACGCCGAGCCGTTCGACCCCGTCGTTTCCAGAGGGAACCAGCAAGACCCGATTGCCGTCGGGATCGCAGAGTGCCTCTGCCTCGGTGCGGCCGGGATCGGCGATGCGCCACTCCACGTAGCCACTTGGTGGTGCATCGGGAAGTGGATCGCGGACGTGGTTGAGCTTGAAGACCGAGCCGTGTCGGCCGTGGCGATGCTGATGGTTACCGCCACCCGTCTTGAGCAGCTCCTGGTAGGTCAGCCCGGGCGCGCCCTGCCAGAACTCGAGCATTGAGTCGAGCTGATTGGTGTAGAGACCGGGGTCAATGTGTGCCTTTGCCAAGTCCACCTGGGGTCTCCTGGTGCCGGGCCTTCACACCCGGAGTCACACCACGGCTGAAGCCGAGGCCATCAGGCCGCGCGTTCCTTCAATCGCATCCGCACCGGCATGTGCTTGATTCCGCCGACGAAGCTCGAACGCAGTCGCTCCATCTCACCGTCCATCTCAACCGACTCCATGCGCCCGAGCAGTCGGGTAAACAGCGCCTTGAGCTCGGCGCGCGCGATGTGGGCGCCAAGGCAAAGGTGTTCACCAACGCCGAAACCGACGTGCGGGTTGGGGTCACGGTCGATGCGGAAGGAAAAGGGATCTTCGAAGGCATCTTCGTCGCGGTTGCCAGACGGATAGAAGAGCACCATGTGATCGCCCGCGGCAATGCGCTGGCCGCGCAGCTCAACATCCTGGTTGGGAGTGCGGCAGAAATGAATCACCGGAGTGACCCAACGAACAATCTCCTCAACCGCGAGATCAATGAGGTCGGGATTCTGTTTCAGCTTTTCCCACTCGCCCGGATTGTCGATGAAAGCACGCAAACCGCCAGTCGCAGCGTTGCGGGTGGTTTCATTGCCAGCGACGATGAGCACGACCAGATTCGAATAGAGCTCGAAGTCGGGAATCGGTTGGTCGTCGATGGTGGCATTGGCGAGCGCCGACGTAAGGTCATCGGTCGGTTCGCGGCGCCGTTCTTCGACCATCGTACGGAAGTAGGCCTGCTGTTCCTGGATGGCCTGCAGGAAGGTCTCGGTTGCCGTGGAGTCAGGCGCCCTGAACTCAGGGTCCCCTGAGCCAATGATCTCGTTCGTCCACGCAAAGAACTTCTCGCGATCTTCAGGCGGCACACCCATGATGTCGGCAATCACCCAGATCGGAAGGCGCGCTGCGACCTCAGTCACAAAGTCGATCTGCTCGCGGTCGCCGATCTGGTCGAGAATCTCATCGGCCATCGCTTCGTAGTTGTTGAGCTGCGGGCGCACGGATCGAGGCGTGAAGCGCGAGGACAAGAGACGTCGGTAGGTCCTGTGGTCGGGAGGATCCATGTTCAACAGGTGCCGGAGCGGACGCTCATACGGATCGCGACCTTCTTCAAGGCGTGTGATGGCGATCAGGGGAGAGCTTTCGAAGATATCCGGGTCCTTCGAGATGCTGAGGATGTCTTCGCGTTTCGTCACCGCCCAGAAGGGTAGAAAGTGCTCAGCCTCGCAACGCGCGATCGGCATCGTTTGCCGGAGCTCACGCCAGGCGTCGTGGGGGTAGCCGTTCTCCTCGTAGAAGATCGGGTCGATGATTTCGGGAGGTGCGAGTGTTGATGTGGTCAAACCGGCCTCCTTGGGAGGAGATGATTGGGCGGAGCGTGGCTAGCCGCGACAGCCCTGGAATCACTTCTCGAGCGACAAAGCCTGCCGCGGGCAGCGGTTGACAGCGTCTTCGAGCTTGGTGAGCAGCGTTTCGGGGGGGTGCTCGTCCAAGACCTTCAGCTCGTCGTGCTCGTCGAGCTTGAAGACTTCCGGACAAGCGGCCATACAAATGGCGTTGGCTTCACAGAGATCGCGGTCGACGATGACTTTCAAGGAATCCCCTTTCCTTTGACGCATCAAAGCCCATGCGGACAGGCGGACTGTCATCGTACGAAGAAGACGACCGCCGACAAGATGGGGGAACTACCTAGGTTGATGGTCCTGATCCGCTCGGTCCCGCGCAGACTCCCCCGACTGTTGGCATTTCAAGCTGAGGGCTGGTCATGCCATCGGACAAACAAGAGCCGTTTCAGTACCCCTGTTCTGGGTGAGTGGGCACCAAAACCTACGATCAGCCGGCAAGAGTCGCACCAGAAAGCTGCTCTGGCCGGGGCCACGATAAAGTTTCGCCAAGCCCGACATCTCTCCGCATCTGTTCCGGAACAAGCCTCAGGAAGGAGGCGGCATGCCACATCCGAGCGTCAAACCGTCCGACCAACGGTCACTCAGGCGACCCGTCGTTCTCACTGGAACGGCCCTACTGCTCCTGCACTTCGGCATTAACGCAGTGCTCGGCCAGTCGGCCGCAACCGTTACGACCACCCTCGAGCGCATGTCCCAGGCGGCGGCGATCTTCCTCAGCACTCTCGATGATCAGCAGCGCGCCCTCGCTCTCTTTCCGGCAAGCGACGAGGAACGCTTTGTCTATCGCCTGGCACCGCTACCCGACTGGGGCGGCGTACCGCTGGGCGACCTGCGTCTCGACCAGGCCCTGTTGCTCGACAGCCTTCTGGCCGCCAGCTTGTCGACCGATGGCCTCCTGAAGGCGAACGGCATCATGGCGCTCGAGCAGTATCTGGTCGACCTCGAGCGCGCCGACGGGCGAAATGTCCCGGTGCACGGCCTCAGTCGCTATTCGGCCGCCTTCTTCGGTGACCCTGCCACCGCGGCGACCTGGGGCTGGCGACTCCAGGGGCACCACCTTTCGGTCAACTTCCTTGTTAAAGACGGCGAGCTCTACAACGCCGCACCGCATTTCCTCGGAGCGCAACCGCATGAGGTCACCGAGGGGCCACGCAGGGGTTGGCACGTCCTCGGCGACGAAGAGCGCCTTGGGCGCGAGCTCTACCTCGCCCTGGGCGAGACACAACGAAGCGCAGCAACGCTTGCCGGAGGCATGCCCCGCAACGTGCTCTCCGGCGACCAGCGCACCTACGGCCTCGAAAAGCCCGAGGGCCTCCCGTTCACCGAGATGAACGAGGCGCAGAAGAAGATCCTCTCCCGACTGATTGAGGAAACCGTCGCCAACGTGCCCGAAGACGTGCGCAAGCGCCGGCAGCGCGCCGTCGACGACGGCGGCCTCGAAGCCATTCACTTCGCCTGGGCGGGAAGTACCGAAACCGGCCGACCGATGTACTACCGCGTACAGGGGCCAGAGTTTCTGATCGAGTACTGCGTCACCGCGCCCAATCATGTGCACACGATCTGGCGCGAACGGAACGGCGATTTCGGGCGCGACCTCCTGGGCGAGCATCTAGGCAGCCACTGAACCGGTGACCACGCCTGAGGAGTGCGCCAGACGCATCACCCCCCACATTTCTGTGGGTCACGGTTCGGAGAACCCGGATTCGCGGAGCAGGGCTCGATCGAACGTAGCCACCTCGCTGCAGCCCGCCTCCACAGAAGCGGCCTGGATCACGTAGTCAGCAAAGTCTGCTCGACTCTCTCGATAGCGATCGAGGGCGCGGCGCAAGCGAGCGGAGCTGGCGAAGGCCAGATGCCGCGCTCTAAGCAGGGCATCGACCAGATCACAAATGTCAGACCGTGCCACATCGTAGCTTCGCGACAAGACCCAGACGAGTTCGCACATCACGACGTCGGACACCCAGGCAGTAGCACCCTCAGCCTGGAGCCTCTCGATGAGACCTTTCGCTCTCGCCGTCTGTTCTTCATCGTCTTCTACGAGAAGGCGAACAAGAACATTGGTGTCGAGCGCGACGGCTTCGGTCACGAGTCTGCGGCTCGCTTCGTAGTCTCGTTCGCAGCCTCAGCAATGTCGCGAGCCATCTGCTCAACGGTCACCCCGCGCCTGCGCGACTTCACGACCCCGACCAGGCTGAGCAGGTCAACGTCCTGGAGTCTTACCTCCACGACTCCGTCCTCTCTCAGACGGAACTCCAGCCTGTCCCCGGGATCGAGATCCAGGGCGTCCCGTACCGATTTGGGGATCGTGACCTGACCCTTCGATGTGAGCGTCGACGTCGCCATCATCAGTTCCTTTCCGTGAACTGTATTCCTTACTCAGCAGTAAGAGTATCATCGTCAGTGTTTCGGAAGCGCCAATGCTGTGGGATGCTGCCGTCCAATCCCGAGAGGCAAGAACGTGGATCTGAACTTCGCCAGATCATTCCTCATGCCGGGCATCATCAGCCTCTGCCTTGCGACGCTTCTGCTCAGCTGCGCCCAGCGGAATCCTGAGTTCGACGTTCTGATTCAAGGCGCAACGCTCGTCGACCCGGCCACCGAGGAGCTGCGACAAGCGGACCTGGCTGTGCGCGGCGAGCGCATCGCGGCGATCGGCGACCTCACCGGTCGAACAGCGAAACTCATCGTCCTTGGCACTCGCCTCCACCTCGCGCCAGGCTTCATCGACACCCACTCCCACACCGCAGGTGCCTTGGCCAGCGCCGACCGCAGTGCCGCCCCTGCTCTGCTCTACCAGGGTGTCACCACGGTGGTGGTGAACCCAGACGGCCGCAGCCCACTCGATCTCGAACAACAAAAGCAAGAGCTTCGCGCCCACGGGCTTGGGGTGAACGTCGCACTCTTGATCGGCCACGGAAGCATTCGCGAAAGGGTTCTCGGAATGGAGGATCGCGCACCAACAGCCGAAGAGCTCGAGACGATGAAAGGGCTCGTCGAGCAGGGCATGGAGGCCGGTGCCGTCGGACTGTCGTCGGGCCCCTTCTACGCTCCTGGCTCCTTTGCGGAGACGGCTGAACTGGTTGCACTCGCCGCGATCGCCGCGCGGTACAACGGTGTGTACCAAAGTCACATTCGCGACGAGTCCAACTACAGCATCGGACTCGAAGCGGCGGTCGAAGAAGTCATCACCGTCGCCGAGCAGGCCGAAGTCACCGGTGTCGTCACCCACATCAAGGCACTTGGGCCGCCAGTCTGGGGTCGCTCACAAGAGGTGGTCGCAGCGATCGAAAAGGCCCGCAAGCGCGGTGTCTCGGTGTTCGCCGACCAATACCCCTATCCAGCCTCGGCAACCGGCCTGGCCGCCGCTTTGGTTCCGCGTTGGGCTCAAGCCGGCGGTCACGAGGCATTCCTGGAACGCCTCGAAGACGACTCGGGAAAGGCTCGAATCGTCGCTGCGATGGCGGAGAACCTGGCGCGTCGCGGTGGCGCTGAACGGATCCAGTTCCAGCAGGCCGGTACCCACGAAGATCTCGAGGGCAAGACTCTCGCCGCGGTCGCAGAGAAGAACGGCCTCGAGGCGATCGACCAGGCCTTGCTTTTGTTACGAGACGGAGAAGTCCAGATCATCTCCTTCAACATGAGCGACAACGACGTCGAGCGCTTCATGGCCCAACCGTGGACGATGACAGCCTCCGACGGCGCCTACCCATCCTGGGGCGAGGGAATGCCGCACCCTCGAAGCTTCGGAACCTTCCCCAGGCGCCTCAGGCGCTACAGTCTCGACAAGGAAGTGCTACCGCTCGCCCGGACCGTGCGCAGCATGACCACCCTGCCTGCAGAGGTCTATGGACTGAGCGGTCGCGGAGTTCTCGAGGTCGGCGCGTTCGCGGACCTCGTGCTATTCGACAGCCAACAGATCGAAGACAAAGCGACTTTCGAGGAGCCGTACCAACTCGCCGACGGGATTCGCCTGGTGCTGGTCAACGGAGTGCTCGCCCACAGTCACGGAGAAGGCATGCCGCGAACCGGTGAGGCCGACCCCACTCCCACCCTCGCTGGTCGAATCCTGACCAGGACACCGGCTGGGAACTGACCAGGCAGTCGGTGCAAGCCGGACGAAGCTCGCTGGCTCCTGCCAAGTGCTCTCAGGACCCTGCCTACCGCGATACTCTCGAGCTGATCGAGCATCCAGGAGAGCAGACGAAGGGCGAAGCACCAACTGCTCGCTGGTAGTGAGTCGCTGCAGCCAACCACCAGGGAGGACCAGAGAACGGCAAGACAGGAACCCGACGACCCCTACACCGCCCTCGGTTTTCGACAGAAGGCGGCGGCTGAGATCCGAGGGAGCTACACTGGTTTGTTCATCGAAAGCCTGCCAGCGACTACCAAGAAACGCCTCTCGCGCACCGCGCAACCACCAGGAGACGGAACCCTGAACATCAAGATTCAAGATCTGATGCAGAGCCCGGTACACACTCTGCAACGCCATAACACTGTTGCCGACGCCCGCAAGATGGTCCAGCGAAGGAAGCTCAGTTCGATTCCCATTACCGGCTCTGACAACGAGCTGCTCGGAATCGTCTCGACGACCGACCTGGTAGGGGACGTCAAGGACGGGACTCCGCTGAGCAAAGTGATGACCGAGAGGGTCTACTCAGTACCACAGTACAACGACGTTCACATCGCTGCCCGCGTCATGCGCAAGCACGGGATCCACCATGTGGTCGTCACTCACGAGAAGGCCGTCGTCGGCATCATCAGCTCGTTCGATCTCTTGCAGTTGGTCGAAGACCATCGCTTTACGATGAAGAATGCTCCCAGCAAGCAGAGGTGATGGAAGCGCTTGTCGAGCACGACATGGAGGCCGGCGCTGTCGGGCTGTCGCCGGGTCCCCTTTCAGGCGCCCGGTTCAGACGCCAGGACTGCAGAGCTGGTGGCGCTCGCCGAGTGGGCGCCCAGTACGATGGCGTGTGCCAGAGCACACCAGGAGCTCTCGAACCCTCGACTACTCGAGGTAGCCGAGGGCTCGCAGCCGCTTTGTCTCCTCTGCTGAAAGCCGATCCCTTCTGCCCTCCTGGTAGACGTCGGGGCCGCCCGGGTTCAGTTCGCGAGAGAGTCTCTTGAACAGATTTCCCTCGCAGGGTTCGCTGATCCACTTCCCCTCGCGGAGTCGTTGGCACTCCTCGCCATCACTCCACACCACCCGTCTGCTTTCGAGCAGCTGCTCGCCATACACATGCTCGCCCAACCGCCGGGCCGGATCGAGAACGTGGATTGGCGACACGTGCTCTTCCATGAAGACTCTCTGAACCCGGGCGCTGGTGGTCGACAGAGGGGCTCCCTCACCTGGTCGCGTCTTCCCAAGGACGTCTAGAACGGTTGGATAGATATCGACGATCGAAGCGAGATGGACGTCTCGATACCCAACCTTCTGGCCGGGCCAACGAACGACGAGAGGCGCATCAATGAGGGGTGGGTCGAGCCGGTAGCTATGCGTGAGGTGCCGGTACTCACCGAGGCTTTCACCGTGGTCGGAAGTGATCACGACAAGTGCGTCCTCGAGTAGCCCCCTATCCTCGAGCCCGGACAGCAGCTTCCCAAGCTGAAAGTCCATATAGGCGACTTCGGCAAGGTACTTGGCGCGCAGCAGCTGCCTCTCTGGCTCAGTGAGATCGGGACTTCCCGTCAAGACCTCCGCCCAGCCGGCTGGGTCGCCAGCTCCGAAGCGCGCCCACTTCGAGTCAGCGGGAAACTCCGACGCAAGGTCAAACACGCCGAGCGACTCCTCCCAGGGGCGCGGCGCCTGATAGAGGCCGTGGGGGTCAAAGTAGTTCACGAACAGGAAGATCGGTGACTCGATGTGGCGATCGACTTCTTGCAGCGCTCGATCCGTCACCTCATCGCCACGCATCTCGTGCTCCGCCGGCTGATGGAACACATCGAAGCCCTGGGCGAGACCAAAGATGGGAGCAACGAGACCACCGCCAGCGACCCCGACCGTGAAGTACCCCTCGCGATCCAGGATCTCGACCAGCGAGTCGTGATCCGCGGGTAGGCGATCTGAGGTGACGCCACCCCCGTGGCGGGAGGGATAGAGCCCCGTAAAGATGGATGCGTGGCTGGGGATCGTCCAGGGCGATGTGACGTAGGCCCGATCGAAGACCGCCGCCGAAGCAGCGAACCGTTCGAGATTGGGTGTCAAGCCTGCCGGCCCGTCATAGATCGAAAGAGCATCACGACGAGTGGTGTCGAGAGTGACCAGAACGATCGCCGGAAGCGGCTGGTCGACCGCCTCAGGCTCCTGCAGGTTCCACAGAAACAGGCCTAGCTCGCTCCCGTCCACCTCAACCTGGATCGAGCGAGTCGTTTCGATCACCGGCACCCGAACGGTCACTCGCTCGTACCCCTCTACCCTCCACGCCATTTCGTTCGACCCAACGAGTACCTCGAACCGGGCCGGTACGGTCGACAGGTTTGTAAGGTCAAGGTAGATCTCTCGCTGGTCACCCTCCTCGACTGGAAGCGCTCGTCGCCCGGGTCCAGCGAAAGCCAGGCCCGCCTGCTTCTCCTGCCAGGGGCCCGCAATGCCGTGCTCGATGAAGATGCCCAGTTCTCTGAGTCTTGGAAACTCTGACTTCAAGAGCTCCTGAACACCCGTTTCGTTCCCAGAACCCAACCTCAGCGCCGCCAGACGTACCGGCGAGTTGGTGTCTTCCGAAAACAGCCGGAGCTCGTGCCGCCCAACCGTGTTCAGCTGCTCCGGAACCTCTACGGTGAGTAGTTCTTCCGAGAGAGTTGCTGGCAGCTCCTCTTTGTCCCAGGTAGCAACATAGTTCGACCCGGCACCCGCCACTTGCATCTCGAAGTGAAGGGAGCCTCCCCCCGCCTCGGAAACGATGACGTGAAGCGCACCACCCGGCAAGACCTCGAAGTACGTCTCGTTTGGGGACTCGCCTGGCGACTCGATCAGGTTCCAGTAGCGATCAAGGGCGAGAAGCACTCGCTCAGAAGAGACGACTTCGCCTTTCAGTTCTTGGAATCGGGATGCCGGTTGGCGGTCACACGCAAGAAGAATCGCGCTGACGGCTGCGAGCAGGAGCAGCGGCCGGTTCCTGTCAAAAAGCCTGTGAAGCATTGAATGCAGGCGCCCACACCTCATGGGAGAAAGCAGCGGGTCGAAAGGTCTTCACGAGGGTACTAGCAGGAGGGGATTGTCCGATCCTTGCCCCTTTGGCGTGACCGGGGTTGGCAGCGGGTCACTTCGGGGTCTTGTAGCTGGTGCCCAGGGGCGGAATCGAACCACCGACACCGCGATTTTCAGTCGCGTGCTCTACCAACTGAGCTACCTAGGCGATCAGTCTGACGACGGTTTGTAGCAGGCTTTTCGGGCATGAGTCAACGATCCGGGGAGAGAGTGTGGTCCTGCCATTCCCGAATCTCCGATTTCTCGTAGAATGCCGGCGATGCGCCACGCACTGCCACTCATCGCCCTTGTCGCCCTCGCCCTCGCCGTTTTACCTCTGGCGCCCGCCGCGGCCTGGACGCCGGAGAGCCAGGTTCTGATTGCCGCTGAGGGCGCCAAGCTCGCACCGCCCGACTTCTTCCGCCAGATCGCGCGCAACGAGAAGGCGTTTCAGGAGGGGGTTCTGGCACCCTTTGGCGAGAACGATCCCACCCGGCACTACAAAAACGCCGACGGTACGGGACAGCTCGACCGGGTGATCGTCCAGGAGGTCGAGCGCACGATCCAGATGATCGAGGGGCACCAGTCTTTCGAGCGCATTGCGCGCCAGGTCGGGCGACTGGCCTACTTCGTTTCGATCGCCAACAACCCGCTCAACACTTCGGCTGGCGACACTGGTGAGGCGCAGTACTACCGCGACTACGCGAGCTATGTCGCCAGCGCGTCGCCGCGCCTGCCGGTGATCTTCTATGGCACCGAAGACGATCTCGACGCCGGTGACGTTGCGAGTTTCATCGCGCGTACCCTCGACCGTGGGCGCAAGCTCTACCCGCTGATCGCCTCGGAGTACCGTCGCATTGGCAAGCTTCCAGGCAGCAAGTACTTCGACGATCGCTCGACGGCCTTTGGCGCGACGTCGGTTGCCTACAGTCGCGCCGTATCAGACATCGCGTTGATTCTGCGCTACGTCTGGGTGACGGCCGGCGGCGCAGACCATCGCAACGCGCCGCGCGCCAGTGACGGTCGCCTCCTCAAGGTCGAACAAAGGTTGGCAGCCGGCGACGAACCCCGAGCCGCGGCACGTCGCGCGGTGGCGAAGAAGAACCCCACACGCCGCCGCTAGAGGCGCCCCTTCGAGACCGCCAGAAAGGCCGAAGCGAGTGCACTTGCGTGTTACGCTTCGCGCTCTCTCGACCCCTCTGAACGCTCGCGTCTGAACGCCCGCGAACTGGCGCGCACCTCGTTGGCCGGGATCTCGCCTGGCCCGCGCCGGAACGGAATACGCCCTCCTTCAAACGGGCGCGGTCCGCACTGCTTTCTAAGGATCTCTTGTTCCGCAGAGAGCACTCCGCTTCTCCTCGTGCCCCGCTCGCCTCGTGTGATCTCGCAACACTCAGCCTGAAGCAGGAATCTCTCTGATGCTCAATGCAAAACGCGCACTGCTCTCCGTCTCCGACAAGAGCGGACTGGCGGACTTCGGCCGTGGTTTGGCGGACCTCGGCATTGAACTGCTCTCGACCGGTGGCACGTTCAAGCATCTCGAAGATGCGGGCGTTCCGGTGACCAAGGTCTCGGAGGTCACGGGTTCGCCCGAGATTCTCGACGGGCGCGTGAAAACCCTCCACCCGAGAATCCACGGTGGCATCCTCGCCGACCGGTCGCGCTCGTCTCATTTGAGTGAGCTGCGCGAGCATGGCATCGAGCCCATCGATCTGGTCGTGGTGAACCTCTACCCGTTCCGAGAAACGGCCGCCGCTCCCGACGCGACCTACGGCGACATCGTCGAGATGATCGACATCGGCGGCCCATGCATGCTGCGCGCGGCGGCCAAGAACCATCAAGGGGTGGTGGTGGTGGTCGACCCGGCCGACTACCCACAGATCCTGACGGCGCTTCAAGAAGGGGAAGGGACCGTTCCTGAATCGCTCCGCCAGAGTCTGGCGCTCAAGGGTTTCCGTCATACCCAGGCCTACGACACGGCGATCGCCCGGTGGTTAGAAGAGCAGCTGCGCAGCGAAGACAACGTCGACACGACCTATCCCGAAGCGCTCACTCTCGAGTTGGCGCGCGAGATGGTGCCGCGATATGGCGAGAACCCGCACCAGCGTGCGGCCGTCTATCGCGACACAGCCAGGGGCGGCATTCTCGGCAACGCCGAGGCGGGCTTTCAGCAGCTGCAGGGCAAGGAACTGTCGTGGAACAACTTTCTCGACGCCGATGCGGCACGCAAACTCGTCTGGAGCTTTGACGAGCCGACGGTGGTGATCGTCAAGCACAACAACCCGTGTGGAACGGGCCGCGGCGAAACCCTGGAGACGGCCTACGAGCGCGCACTCAGAAGTGACCCGGTCTCAGCTTTTGGCTCGATCGTGGCCATCAACCGCCCGGCGACGGTCGAGCTCGCGACGGCAATGAAGGACCTGTTCGTCGAAGTGGTGGTCGCCCCTGGTTACGAAGAGGCAGCCATCGAGCGCTTCGCGCGCAAGAAGAACCTGCGGGTCTTGCGCTCTCCCGCCTACGCCGCGACCAGTGAAGACTTCGAACTGCGCGCGATCGACGGCGGCTTTCTCGCCCAGAGCCTCGACGTAGGGCACGAGAGCCCCGATGCCTGGACCTGCCCCACCCGCGCACAACCCACCGACAGCCAATGGCGAGCCCTCGACTTCGTCTGGCGGGTTGGCCGCTACGTCAAGTCCAACGCCATCGTCATCGGCGGGCCCGACCAGACGTACGGAGTCGGCGCCGGCCAGATGAGCCGCCTCGACTCAGCCCGCATTGCCCTCGAGAAAACGCGCGCCGCCACCGAAGATCTGGGGGCCGTCGACCTGGTGGCATCGTCCGATGCCTTCTTCCCCTTCCGCGACGGCCTCGACGTACTGGCCGAAGGAGGCGTTCGAGCCATCGCCCAGCCGGGGGGCTCGAAGCGCGACGACGAAGTGATCGCAGCAGCCGATGAACACGGCATCGCGATGGTCTTCACAGGCCGCCGCCACTTCAGGCACTGAGCAAGAATCCGCCGAGTACGCTGGTTCCGTTCGCGAGGCGGAGTTTCGGCGCGGAATTTCGTCGGAGGTGAATGCTATTCTCCATCGCATGATGCGCTGGATTTCGAGCAGCCTTCCGAGCAGCATCGTGCTCGTAACTGCTCTGTCCTTTAGTAGTTACCTTGCCCCAGGTGGCCCGGTGGGAGCGGCAGACGCCGAAACTGCCTGGAGTGCCCTGGCAGAGCTGCGCATGGCCCTTGAAACCGGAGGTGCCGTCGAGGCCACTTTCGAGCAAACGCTCTTGCCGAGCGGGTTCAGTTCGGGCACCACCGAGTCCGGCACGCTGGTGCTGTCGTTGCCCCATTGCATGCGCTACGACTACACCGACCCGGACGCAAAGTTCTTTCTCTTGTGCGGCAATCAGGTCTACTACTGGCACGCCGGCGAGACGATCGGGCAGCGCTTCGAAATCGATAGCGCCGACACTCCCGGCCTCGACTTCTTCTTCCTGCCGCCGGCTGAACTCGAGAAGCGGTACGAGGCTAGCGCGTCCGTAGTGGGTGACGACCTGGTGCTCGATCTCACACCGCTTACGCCAACCGAAGACCTGGTGTCTGCACAGGTCACGCTCGACGCGAAGCACCAGCGCATTACCCGGCTCTCGTATTCGAACGCCGAGGGCGATCTGAACCGCTTCGAAATCAGTGACTACAAGACCACCCAAGCCGACTCATCACGCTTCGAACCGCCACCCGATATCGAGTGGGAGGACTCCTGACTATGAATCTCAACGACTCTAGGGGCCGCACGGCGGCACTCTTCGCACTCTCCATCGCTCTTCTTCTTGCGCTGGTGGCCAGTCCCGCCAGTTCACAGGTCAAGAAGTTCTTCCCCGGCAAGGCCTACGCCGAGGGCACACAGGTCGAGGTCACTGGCTTCGTGACAGATCGGAACGGCCAGCCGATCCAGGACATCGTGGTGGTGCTCGAAGGTGCACGTCGTGAGGTGCAGTGGAAGAAGATGCGCCGCATCAACGCCAACCCGCGCCGGGTCACCACCCGCACCGGACCCAACGGCGAGTTCAGCCTGCCGTGGAGCTGGCACCCGTACTACAACCGGTTCACCCTGCACGCCGAGGTCGACGTTCTGCGCACCGGCGGTGCATCCATCCCGGAAATCCTCGCGAGCGCTGATCTGACGACGCCGATCAAGAACGGCACGCCAGTGGTGGCAAATCTCGAGATCGAGAACCGCGAGTTCCTCGATTCCTTCCGTACTTTTCTCGCCTCGCTCGACAGCAACGATGAGAAGAACATCTACGGCTCAATGGGGCAACCCGACAAAGTCGAGACGCTCAAGTTCCCAGATCGCGAAGAAGTCTCCTGGTGGTACTTCGAAGCCGGCAAGACCTACCGCTTCAAGAACGGCGCGGTCGAGCAGGTCGTCGCCTTTGACCCGGTCACAAGCTTCGACGAGAACAACGGGCGCTAGAAGTCGCTGGGGGCCACCCGGGCGCTCGCCACCAGCGGCTGGTCACTCATCAAAACGTAGCGAAAGCGCCGCGACTCGACGTCGCGCCAGTAGTCCCGCCCGGGGACCCGCAAAACGACCACGACGTTCGGGTCCGAGGCGCTGGCGCTTGCCGAACGGACCGCTCCGCTGCGCTCGGTCTCGGCGGGCGCGTCGAAAGACCGAGGCCGCTCGACACTGACCCAGGCCCAGCGAGCGCGACCGGGGGCGCCGCCCTCGAACCACAGTTCGAGATGCCCTTCGACGACTTCCCCGAAGTCAACCAGCACTCCCGGATGGAACGTGTCGTTGGCCTGGCGGACCTCGATCTCCTCGATTGATGCGGCCCAGCGCCCGCGCTGAGCGTCGAGCACCGGTGGCCTGGGGTGCGTGCGACCGGCGGGTACCTGCGGTTCATGCCAGCGCCCGGTTGGTGAATGGCCCCACGACATCGCCGGCTGGCTCTCGCGGGGGTTTGACCAACCCTCGAGAAAGCCATTCTCGTGACTACTGACGATCTGCCAGGTCGGGTCACTGACCAGGGTTGGCCGTTCCATCCCGTCGACGAACATCGCCAGCAGAATGCCGCCGGCGCCGGTGCGCGAGCGGGCCTCGACGACCAGGCGGTTGACCCCGGCCTGGAGAAGCGATCCCACGACGTACTCGTCCAACTCCGCACCGTCGTAACGACCTGCGCCGAGGCGCGTACCGTTGAGATAGAGCTGGTACTCGACGTCGACGGAAATCAACAGCCGCGCCGTCAGCGGTGCCGCTTCGAGCTCGAAGTCACGATAGGCGTAGAAGGCCGCCGCGTCGTGACCGTCGGGCGCATCGGCGGCCCAGATCCAGGCGGCCGCAGCGGTTGGCCCGGATGTCTCGCGATGACTGCGAATGGCCCACTCGACCGCGCCGAGGGCGAGCAGGGCCAACCCGGTCAGGACCAGCGTGCGCCTCATGGTTGGCGAAGCTAGCACGGGGGCAGAACGCTGGCTGGGGCCAGTGAGCGAGAATCGGCTGAGCGAGCCAGCTTTTTGGCCTCCGATTCATTGACTCCGGGGGGGCCCATGGTTACTCTGGATCGTGCCCTCTCGAGAAGCCTCGCTACGCTCCCCGAAGACTGAGGGCCGACCCACCTCCACGCGAATCGCTTGCGCGATTCCCGCACGCTGGGGCTCACAGCGCCTGCCGGGCAAACCCCTCGCCGAGATCGACGGGCGCCCGATGATCGAGCACGTCTACCAACGCGTTGAGGAAGCGCAGCACATCGATGAGGTGATCGTGCTCACCGACGATCAACGCATCTTCGATGCCGTCCTGGCCTTTGGCGGGCGCGTGGAAATGACGCCGGCTGATTGTGCAAGCGGCACCGATCGCATCGCCTGGGCGGCGCGGAACTGGCAGGTCGATGCGGTGCTCAACGTGCAGGGTGATGAGCCACTGATCGACTCACGCGACGTTGCCAGAATCGCGGCGCACCTCTGCGACTACCCTGACGACGAGATGGTCACGCTGGCAACCGAGGTCGACCCGGAAGAACAGCGAGACCCAAACCGCGTCAAGGTGGTGTTCGACCGCAACAAGAAGGCGCTCTACTTCAGTCGCGCACCGATTCCCTGGCCCCACAGTTCAAAGGCCAGAAAGGGGGGCTCAACCAACAAGGCCCCGACCGGAGAGAGGGTTGCAAAGGTCTACCGCCACGTGGGCATTTACGGATATCGTCTCGACACCCTCTTGCAGCTTGCCGCGCTCGCTCCCACCCCACTCGAGGTGAGCGAAGCACTCGAGCAGCTACGGGCGCTCGAAAACGGCATCGGCATCCGTGTGCTCGAGGTCGAACACGCTCCGATCAGTGTCGACACGGAAGACGACCTCGCTGTCGTCCGCGAGATTTTTTCTTCGAGCCTGGAACGGTGCTGACTGTGGCACCCGCCAGGCAATCGATTGTTGAGAGAGAGACTGCGTTGTGTGCGCTGACATGCGACAACCCCGCAGGTAGTCGTAGAACCATTTGCCACACCAGGCAAAGCTGAACGCAGGAAGCAGGAGACATCGCGATGGCCAAGTACATCTTTATTACCGGCGGAGTGGTTTCGTCACTCGGCAAGGGCGTCGCCGCAGCATCGGTCGGTGCGATCCTCGAAGCGCGTGGCTTCAAGGTTGCGTTGATGAAGCTCGACCCCTACGTCAACGTCGACCCCGGAACGATGTCGCCCTACCAGCACGGCGAGGTCTTCGTCACCGACGACGGCGCCGAGACCGACCTCGACCTCGGCCACTACGAGCGCTACACCTCCTGCGTGACCAGCAAGCACCACAACTTCACCACCGGCAAGATCTACGAGGCGGTGATCAACAAGGAGCGCCGCGGCGACTACCTCGGCAACACCGTGCAGGTCATCCCGCACGTCACCGACGAGATCAAGGAGTCGATGAAGAAGGTCGCCAACGGCAACGACGTGGTCATCGTCGAGATTGGTGGCACGGTCGGCGATATCGAATCGCTGCCCTTTCTGGAGGCGATTCGTCAGCTGCGCCAGGAACTCGGCCGTACCAACGCGGTCAACATCCACTTGACCCTGATCCCCTACATCGCCGCGGCCGACGAGCTCAAGACCAAGCCCACCCAGCATTCGGTACGCGAACTGCGCGAAATCGGTATCTCGGCCGACGTACTCCTGTGCCGCGTCGATCGACCTTTGCCACGCGGCATGAAGGAGAAGATCGCGCTGTTTTGCAACCTCGAGCCCGACCAGGTCATCGCGGCGCGCGACGTCGACACGGTCTACGCGGTGCCGCTGATGTTCGCGCGCGAGGGCCTCGACGACCAGCTCGTCGAGCTGCTCAACCTGCCGTCCTACAAGCGCGACTTGTCACAGTGGCACGACCTGGTCGAACGCATTCGCAACCCGAGAGGAACGGTGCGTATCGGCATCGTCGGTAAGTACGTGGCTTTGCCAGATGCCTACAAGAGCCTCAACGAGGCTCTAGAACACGGCGGCATTTCGAACAACGTCGAAACCCAGTTGGTCTACATCGATGCCGAGGAGCTCGAGTCCGGCAACTGGTCGGCTGACATCTTCGACGTCGACGGCATTCTGGTGCCGATCGGGTTCGGCCCACGCGGCGTCGAAGGGAAGATCCGCGCGATCCGCTACGCGCGCGAGAACAAGATCCCCTTCTTTGGCATCTGCCTGGGCATGCAATCGCTGGTGATTGAGTTCGCCCGCAATGCCTGCGGAATGGAGAGTGCGACCTCGGCCGAGTTCGATGAGAACCACCCCGACCCGGTGATCTACAAACTGCGCGATCTACTTGGGGTCGAGGAGTTCGGCGGCACCATGCGTCTCGGCGCCTACCCTTGCGAATTGCGCGAAGGAACTCTGGCGCGTCGGGTCTACGGCGAGGCCGAAATCAGCGAGCGACACCGCCACCGCTACGAGGTCAACCAGAAGCACCTCCCGATGCTCGAAGAGAACGGCCTGGTCGTCTCGGGCATGAGCCCGGACGGAAAGTTCGTCGAGATCGTCGAGCTCCAGGATCACCCGTGGTACCTCGGCTGCCAGTTCCACCCCGAGTACAAGTCCAAGCCAACCGACCCGCACCCGCTGTTCGTGAGCTACATCAAAGCAGCGCTCGAGCACCAGAAGTCGCGGGCGAGCATAAAGGCCGAGCGCCACGATGAGTCGGGCGACACCGCAGCGCGCGACGCAACGACGAACTAGTGCCCCGTACCATAGACACGGATAGTGGCTGAGCGGATGATCGTGCTCGAGATCAAGGCGTCACGACGCAGGAATATTGGTGATCTGTCGAGGAGTGACAACACAGAGATCGAGCGCGAGGACCGCGCAGACGCTGTGCGTTTCAATGGTACGGGGTACTAGGACCCCGTACAACGCCCAAGCCGACTCGGTGGGCATGACGAGATGACCGACCACAACACCTCACCGAAGCCCTTCACCCTCGCACCGGGCATCGAACTCGGTGGCGATGGTGCTTTGCCCTGGGTGGCCGGGCCGTGTGTCATCGAAGCGGCCGAGTTCACCGTCGACGCCGCCAAACGCGTCGCGGCGATGGCGGAGCGGGTCGGCACGCCCGCCGTTTTCAAGTCGTCGTTCGATAAGGCCAACCGCAGTTCCATCGACAGCTTCCGTGGGCCCGGTCTCCTGGAGGGGCTGGAGATCTTGCGTGCGGCCGGCGAGGCCAGCGGGCTGCCGCTGCTTACCGACGTACATCAACCGGCGCAGTGCGGGCCAGTCGCCGAGGTCTGCGACGTCCTTCAGATCCCGGCTTTTCTCTGTCGCCAGACCGATTTGATCGTCGAGGCGGCGCGCACCGGCAAGCCGGTGTTGATCAAGAAGGGCCAGTTCATGGCGCCGCTCGACATGGTGCGGTCGGTCGACAAGGCGCGCAGCCAGGGCAACGAGCGCGTCGCAGTCACCGAGCGTGGAACGACGTTTGGCTATCAGAACCTGGTCGTCGACATGCGTTCTTTCAAAATGCTGAGCGACAGAGGGATTTCGGTCGTCTACGACGTCACTCATTCCCTCCAGCTGCCCGGGGCGCACGCCGATCATTCTGGCGGTGACCGTCGTTTTGCCGAAACACTGGCCCGCGCGGCCATCGCCGCCGGCGCCGCTGGCCTCTATATCGAGTGCCACCCCGAACCCGAACAGGCGCTCTGCGATTCCGAAACCCAGCTGCCCATGGAGCGCGCCGAAGCGATCCTCCGTCGGGCGATCGAGGACCACTCGTCGATCGGCGGGCGGGGCCCCGGAGCCTGAGTCCGAAGCCGCCGCCGGGCTGCTTTCGGCCATAATCGCAGCCATGACCCGTTCTCCTGGAACTCTCCCGTGAGCGACGCACGTCGTATCGCGCGCCAGGTGCTCGAACTCGAGGCCGCGGCGATCGAGGGTCTTCTCGACCAGCTCGATTCGTCCTTCGACGAGGCCGTTGCTCTCCTCGAGGGCTGCCAGGGCCGCATCGTTTGCTCGGGAATGGGGAAGAGCGGTCATGTCATGCGCAAGCTGGCCGCCACCTTCTCGTCAACCGGCACCCCGGCCCTCTTCCTGCACCCGGCTGAAGCGATTCACGGTGACCTCGGCATGATCGTGCGTGGAGATGTGGTGCTGGCCGCATCGTTTTCAGGCTCGACCGAAGAGCTCCTGCGCATGCTGCCGTCACTTCAACGCAAGAAGGTTCCGTTGATCGCCATCACCGGCAACCCGAAGAGCCCGCTGGCTGAGAAGGCCAACGTTCACCTCGTAGCCGAGATCGACAAGGAAGCCTGCCCACTCAACCTCGCCCCCACCGCTTCGACGACCGCGACGTTGGCGCTCGGCGATGCTCTGGCGATGACCCTCCTCGAGCGCCGCGGCTTCAGCACCGAAGACTTCGCCCATCTTCACCCCGGGGGGGCGCTCGGCCAGCGGTTGCTCGAAGCCTCCGAGATCATGCACGCCGGTGACGCAGTTCCGGTGGTCTCCGAAAAGGCTCGTCTGCAAGAAGCCATCGTCGAGATGTCGAGCAAGGGCTTGGGGGTTACCGCAGTGGTCGACGAGAGGCAGCGCCTGGTTGGAGTGTTTTCAGACGGCGACCTCAGGCGGCTTCTCGAGAGCGACGAGACGCCGCTTGCCCGCGCGGTGGGTGAGGTCATGACGCGCGGGCCCAAGACCGTCTCTCCCAACGAACGCCTCGAAGCGGTGCTCGAACTGCTCGAGACCCACCGCATTACCTCGCTGTTCGTATGCAACGACGAAGGCCTTCTCGAAGGTGTGGTTCACATCCACGACCTGTGGCGCATCAGGCGGTCCGGCAAGTGAGCGACTCGTCCCCGGCAGCAGCCAGGCGCCGCCAGCGCGTCGGCGAGGTCGACCTCAGAAGCCGCGCCAGCGCCGTCCAATGGCTCGTCCTCGACGTCGACGGGGTGCTCTCCGAGAAGCTCTGGTACGACGCCGAGGGTCGCGAGTTCCTCAAGCCGTTTAGCGTCAAAGATGGTCTGGGTATTGTCGCCGCCAAGAAGTGCGATCTGGAGGTCGCGCTCCTCTCGGCGCGCAGCTCAGAGCCGCTTGCAGAGCGCGCCCGCGATCTCGGCATCACCGAAACGATGCTGGGCGAGAAACAGAAGCTGGCTGCTCTCGAGGCCTTCATGGCCGCTCGCGAGCTCGAGTGGGAGGCCATCGCGGCGATCGGCGACGACCTGCCGGACCTGCCGGTCCTCGAGCGCGCTGCCATCAGCTTCGCACCCGCCGACGCGGCGCGCGACGTGCGGGAGGTCGTCCACAGGGTGCTCGAATCGCGAGGCGGCCGCGGTGCGGTACGCGAGGCGATCGAATGGCTGCTGCGCGCCCGCGGGCAGTGGCAGGCGGTCGTCGACGGCTACCGCGAGCTCGACCCGAGTTAGCGATCAGTCGCGCCCGCGGAGCCAGTTGGCGAAGGCGGCGGCGGCGACGCCCAGGAGATAGAGCAGGACACCCGGGACGGCGAAGATGCACAGCGTTCCAACGTCCGGCGTTGGCGTCAGGATCGCGGCGACGGTGAAGATGATCAACACGGCCCAGCGAAAGTGCCTCATCAAGAAGCGCGGGGTCACGATCCCGATCTGGGCCAGCATGAAGATCATGATCGGCATCTCGAACATCGCTCCCAGGCCGAGCAGAACCGTCATCAGGAACCGAAAATAGGTGTCCACCGTGATCACCGGTGTAAGGCCTTCCCCAATGCCGAGCAGGAACTCGACCGAGAACGGAAAAGCCACCAGGTAGCCGAAAACGCCACCGCCGATGAAAAAGGCCGAACCCAGCAAGATGAACGGAATGGCGTAGAGCTTTTCGCGCCGATAGAGACCCGGCGCTACAAAGCCCCAGACCTGCCCCATCAAGAACGGCGACATCAGAAAGACCGCCATCAGCATCGCCATCTTCATGTAGAAGAAGATCGGCGTCGTCACGCTCATGTAGTGCAGTTGCCCTGGTTCGCCATCCGGACCCGGGGGCAGATACGGAACGATCGGCCCAACGAGCACGTCAAAGATCCGCTCACGAAACGCCCAGCAGAGAACGAAGCCGACCCCCAGCGCGATCAGCGAGTAGAGAATGCGCTTGCGCAGCTCGTCGAGGTGCTCGAGCAGCGACATGCGCTCGAGTTCTTCCTCGTGGTCGTCGGCCATCGAGGATTCAGGTAGTGCTGCGGTGTCGCTCATGCCGATCAAGCGCTTCGAGCTCTAGTTCGCGTCCTGTGAAGCCGTCGGCTCTTCTTCGCCTTGCGCCGCCGCTTCGGTCTTCGACGAGGCATCGGCCAGCCGCTGGCGCTCTTCCTGGCGCACCCGCTCTTCGTCGAGATCGATCTCAGTCTGGATGGTGCGCTTGAGGTCGTTCGAAGCCTTGCGGAACTCGGCCATGCCCTTGCCAATCGTCCGGCCGACCTCTGGCAGCTTGCGCGGACCGAAGATCAACAGCGCCAGCACCATGATCAGGATGAGTTCGGGCATGCCGAGCGGGCCGAGCACCAGGGCCACGGTCGGTGGGAGAACGGACACTGGCGCGACGGTGATCATCGCCCGGCGATCTCGAGTTGGAAGAGCATCGGCGTATCCTATGCCCTCGCGAGGGAGAACGGAGCCCAAGGCATCGGTGACTGGTCACTGCCTCTCGTTGTTGATGCCTTTTTCCGCCGCGTCCTTGGTCCCTGGGCCTTCCGACCGGCCTTCTTAAAATGCTAGGATTCTTCGGATGCGACGACCTTGGCGATCCCTTGCAATCCTTCTCTTCTCCTGCACCCTGCTGGTCGCTGGGCTGCTTGGAGACGAGCTTCTGGCCCTCTCCGACGACGCTCGCGACCACCTGAAGGCGTACACCGAACTGATCTCGGTCGCCCACGAGCGCTATGGAGACGAGCTCACCTACAAAGATCTCATCTACTCCTCGATCAACGGGATGCTGCGCTCGCTCGACCCGCACACCAGCTTCCTGCCGCGCGAGGCCTACGACAGCATGCGCGAGAAGCAGCAGAGCACCTTCTACGGGCTCGGCATCTACGTCGGCACGCGCAACGGCCAGCTCACCGTCATCACCCCCATTCCAGGCACGCCGGCCTCGGAGAAGGGCATGCGCGCCGGCGACGTCATCAGCGCCATCGACGGTCAACCGACCGACAAGATGACTCAGGACGAGGCCATCGGTCACCTCAAGGGCCCCAAAGGCACCAGCGTCATGGTCACCCTGACGCGTCCCGGGCTCGATGAACCGCTCGATCTCGAGATCACCCGCGCCGAGATCCCCCAGACCACCGTCCAGTACACCTACATGCTCGACGAGGAGACTGGCTACATCTCCATCCGCGATTTCTCGCGCTCGACCGGCAGTGAGGTCGCACGAGCGCTCGAGAAACTCCAGGGCGATGGCATGCAGCGCCTGATCCTCGACCTGCGCGGTAACGGAGGCGGCCTCCTCGACCAGGCCATCGAGGTCGCTGACCAGTTCGTTCCCGGCCAGTCCAAGATCGTCGAAACGCGCGGCCGGATCGAGAGTTCCTTCCAGTCGTTCTCGTCCTCGGGTCACTACGAGGAGCTTGCCAGACCGCTCATCGTTCTGGTCAACAGCGGTTCGGCCTCCGCTTCTGAGATTCTCGCTGGCGCGATTCAGGACCACGACGTCGGTCTGGTGGTTGGCGAAGCAACCTGGGGCAAAGGCCTCGTGCAAACCGTCTACTCGCTGCCCTGGGGCAACGGTATTGCGCTTACCACGGCCCGCTACTACACGCCTGCTGGCCGCCTGATCCAACGCGACTACACGTCGTACTGGGACTACTACACCAATTGGGGTGAGGAAGACGAGGGCGGCGAGGAAGAGCGTGGCGAAACGTTCAACACGGATCTGGGCCGCGAGGTCTACGGTGGCGGCGGCATCGACCCGGACCATGAAGTCGAGCTCGAAGCACCCGATCCCTATCTGGGAATCCTGCTGGGTCGCTCGGCGTTCTTCCGCTTTGCCGTCGATCTCAACTCGCACGGCCGCATCAAAGACGCCGCCTGGCGCCCTTCGGATGAAGACATGGCGGCGTTCCGCAAATGGCTCACCGAGCAGGACGATTTCGGCACCGCTGAAGAGATCGACGAGGCGTTCGCCAAACAGGAGTTCATCGACTACGCCCGCGCGCGCCTGCGCTACGAGGTGCTCAACACGTCGCTCGGCCTCGAAGCCGGGCATCGGGCGCTGGTCGAGGTCGACGACCAGATCCAGCGCGCGATCGAGCTCTTCCCCGAAGCTGCCTCGCTGCTTCAGAAGCGCCAGATGCTGGCGTCGTCGATCGATCAGTCCGACCGCTAGCCGCACCCATGGAGCGTTAGCCAACCGCACTCTCGCGTTCGTCGTGGAGTTCGCCCTGTGGCGGAAGCAGGTCGGGCGCCTTCACGGGGAAGCCGAGGACATCGGCGGCTTGATCACGGACGTGCTCACGCAGCCGCTTTCTCATGCGGCTGACGATCACCCCAACGCCGATCAGACTGAGCTCGGGAAAGACCATCCGGACCTCCCGGCACGTCCAGCCATCGAAAGCCGCGAGCTCGAACACCTCGGTGTTGCGTCTCATGAACTGGCCTGGCCAGGCATCCCGGCACGAGCGGCGAAGCCATACCCGCAGTTCACGACGATAGATTTCACGCTCCTGTAGGTCTCTTTCGGTGCCTTCAGGCTCGAGGTCGTCGGCCAAGCGAATCGACACAAAACGGACCCGACGCTTGAGCGCCCGGCGACGTCGCACGTGGTCGCGAACAACGCGCTCGAAGACGACCCGAAGGTAGGATCGTGCCTGTTCGTCAGTCTTGGAGTTGCACCGCTCGAGCACTCGACGGGCAAGGAGGACAACGACGAAGTCCTGGTAGACGTCGCGAAACAGCTCGCGTGAGGCGAGGAACTCGCGGCGACTCTCGATTCCCGTGCTCAGGTACCAGGGCTCGGCGAAACGCCGCAGCCGTCGGTCCAACTCAACCCAGGCCTGGGCACAGGGTCCAGCCGTTTTTCGACGGCGCCGGGAACTGCGACGACACGCAGTAATCAGATCGAGCAGGCCTCGTGATGACCCGCCAGGGTAGACAACTTCCTCAACTGCTTCATCGTGCGTTTCTTCGGACTCCATTGCCGCTCTCCTCTTCGAGGGAGCGGAGGTCCGGCCAAACGGAACCGATGTTCTGCAGGGAACGGAAAAATAGCACATTCATGGACGACGGGAGCAACCGCCGAGAGGGCGCATGGGGCCGCACGGCACCGTAGACTGGTTGGCATGAAGCGATCAGAGCTCAGGGGAAGAGCCGACGTTTACGGCGTCGCCCTCTCCTTCGTTTCCTTCGCTCTCGCCCTCGGCCTGGTGGGCTGTAGCGAGCCCGAACCAGCCGTAGTGACCGCTCTAGAGGAGCCTCTCTCCGGCGCGGGTCAGGGTTTGAACATCTGGCTGCTGACGCTCGATACCGTTCGGGCCGACCGTATCGGCGCCTGGCAGCCCGGCCAACCCAGTCGAACGCCCGCCATCGACGCGCTCGTCTCTTCCGGCGTCCGCTTCGCCTCGGCTAGCGCTACCCGCGGCGAGACCTGGCCTTCGCTCGCCAGCGTTCTCACCGGGCAACTGCCCAGCGAGCATGGCCTGATCTACAACGGCTACGAGTTTCAGAACGATCAACCGACCCTGCCCCACCTGTTGGCGGCGCGCCACTACGACACGGCAGCCTTCCTGAGCAACATGTGTCAGGCCAACCACACCGGGTGGGAGACCTTCTCCTGCAGCGGAGGTTCCGACGGGCGACTCATCCGCTCGGTCGAGGAGTGGGTAGCGGAGCGCCAGCGATCGGAGAGCGAAGAGGACCACTCACCGTTCCTGTTGTGGACCCACCTTTTTGCCGCCCACGGCCCGTACTACAACGGCGGTGATCTCGCGGCGCGCGAACTCGACCCCGAGTACGAGGGCGACTTGCGACCCAAGAAGGGAGTCCTCGATCGGATCATGGCAGAAGGCATCCCGCTCGACGAGGCCGACCTCACGCATCTAGATGCGATCTACGAAGCGGCAATGGTGGGTACCGACAACTCCGTTGGCCGCCTGGTGGAGACCCTGCGGGCAGCCGGCGAGCTCGAGCGCACACTGATCGTTCTTCTGGCCGACCACGGCGAGGACCTCTACGACCACAACGCCTACCTGTACCACTCCTGCTCGGTCTACGAGTCGACTCTCCGCGTCCCGCTGGCATTCGTCCTGCCGGCCGGAAGGCTCGCCGGGCGCACGGTCGAAACCCCGGTGAGCCTGGTTGACGTTCTCGCCACGACGCTCGACCTGCTGGGACTACCGCTCGCCGGTCCCGACGCGCACTCTCTCGTCCCTTGCATCGAGCGCCAGGACCACTGCCCGTCAAGAGACATCTTCACCGAGTACGGCGAGACCGACATCGCGACCTTGCGGCGTGAGCAGTACAAACTGGTCGTCAACCCCGGCGGTGAACCGCCGGTCTGCGTGCCGAACGCTCCGGGCTTTCAATACCCGATCGCTCCGGTCGAGCTCTACGACCTCGTGAGCGATCCGGAAGAGCAGCGCAACCTCGCAGAGCGCAGTTCTCGGACGGACCACGCCGAACTCATCTCGGCAATGAAGGGTGAGATCGAGGGGCGGCTGGCTCGGCGCTCGACCCACGAGCAGCAGACCATCGACGACGACCTCCGTCGCCAACTGGAAGAACTCGGCTATGTCGTCGACGGCCCTGGAGAGGGCGGTTCCATGGGGGGAGAGCCTCCAGAACCTGAAGAGGCTGACGACGGAGGCTGAGGGTCAGCGGCCGTCTTCTGGGGCGAGCGGCCCCTACTTCATCTTCTCTTCGACGAACTCGACGTGCTTGCGCACCTTGGGGTCGTACTTCTTGAGCTTCAGCTTCTCGTTGCTGAGCTTTTTGTTCTTCGTCGTGGTGTAGAAGTACCCGGTACCGGCGCTGGACACCAACTTGATTTTGTCGCGCATGTCGTTTCTGCCTTTCAGGCAAGCGATTGGTTCGTGCTCGAACCGAAAAACTCTCGAGTGGCGGGGCCGACGGGACTCGAACCCGCGACCTCCGGCGTGACAGGCCGGCATTCTAACCAGCTGAACTACGACCCCGAACCTCGAAAACTTCAGCCGCTGAGACCGGCTGTACTCTCGCTGGACTTCCCACGGTTCCTGACCCTCCGAGCCGGAACTGGCCGGCTTCGCCCCACGACCAACCGGTTCGCGGGAAGTCGATTGCTCCGGATGGAGAATCTCCTCGATGGTGGGAGGTGTGGGACTCGAACCCGCGACCCCCTGCGTGTAAAGCAGGTGCTCTAACCAACTGAGCTAACCTCCCTCACCGCAACCCGACCAACGTCGAAGTTCAGGCGAAGTTCAGGAGATGCGGGCTGAACCCTCTACGAGAGCCGCGACATCATACGAACGGCTCCCTCAGCTGTCAACGCACGGTAGACCCTCGCAACGCGCCCTGGTCAGCACCAGCCGGAGGGGACCATGGCGGGCCGGCAACTGCGGCATAATGCGGGCGATTCTCCGTCTGCAAGGCCACAGAACCCTCCGTCTGCAAGGCACAGAACTCTCCGTCTGCGAAGCAGAACACCGGATCCCGCTGCGGCAGGCGAGCGCTCTCCGCCGGGACCGATCACATCACCTCACATCACCGCGCCGTTCGCCAGCGAGCTGGAGGAGCGGCCGCTCAACAAACCAGGAGCCTCCCGATGGCACACCAGCTTCCCGACCTCGAATACGCCTTTGATGCTCTCGAGCCTCACATCGATGCCCGCACGATGGAAATCCATCACGACAAGCATCACAACGGCTACGTCAACAATCTCAATGCGGCGCTGGAGGGTCACGATGGCCTCGCCGCTCTAGGGGTGGACGAGCTCATCGCCGACCTCTCTGCCGTTCCGGAAGACATCCGCGGCGCTGTGCGCAACAACGGCGGTGGCCACTCGAACCACAGCCTGTTCTGGAAGGTCATGAGCCCTTCCGGTGGGGGCGCACCCAGCGGCGATCTGGCCGATGCCATCAACGGTACCTTCGGCAGCTTCGACGACTTCAAGGCCAAGTTCCAGACCACCGCGGGAACCCGCTTCGGAAGCGGCTGGGGCTGGCTCACCAAGACTGCCGACGGTCTGGCCCTCGAGTCCACGCCCAACCAGGACAGCCCGGTGATGGAGGGTCGGACTCCGATCCTCGGCGTCGATGTCTGGGAGCACGCGTACTACCTCAACTACCAGAACCGGCGTCCGGACTACCTCAAGGCCTTCTGGAACGTCGTCGACTGGAACGAAGTCAGCCGCCGCTTCGCCGCATAAGCGCCAAGGACCCGGGTCCCCACCCGGGTCCCCACCCGGGTCTCGGGTCCCTGCCGGGGTCTTCCGACCCGCCCAAAAACCGGGGCATGTGATTCCGGGTTTTCGGTGCTTCCCGGTGACCGCAAGAATCGCGGTTCGCGCCTCCCTGTCCGCCACAAGCTGTTGACTGTCAAGGGCTTCCGGCGGTACAAGGCGCGTCGTTCGTACCTCTCCAAATTGCGTATATACGGAAAGTTACACACGACTGCGCATTTGCTGCGCAACACAGCTGCCCTTTTGGTGCCGTTTTCAAGCAAGTTTCAATATTGTACTCCTATACTGGCATCCGTCAATAAAGCTAGAGCTGGAACAAACCAGCTCCCGCAAAAGGAACCGAAGGGGGTACCTAACCATGCAGAACGCCACTAGCACCGCCGAGCGCCGCAACTTCCGCTACTCAGATCTTCGCCGCTCCGAGCGCAAGATGACCAAGGTCTTCAAAGCGCTTTCCGACTCGACCCGCCAGCAGATCCTCCAGCTGCTCGAGGGCACCGAGCGCAGCGTTGGGGAGATCGTCGGAAACTTCGAGCTCTCGCAGCCCACCATCTCGCGTCACCTCTCGGTTCTCAAAGAAGCCGAGCTGGTGATCGACAAGCGTCAGGGCCAGAACGTCATGTACCGGCTGAACGACGAGGCGCTCGCTTCGTCCATGCACGAGTTCTTCGGTCAGTTTTCGGCCTGCCAGAACAGCCTGCGCTGATTCTGAGCGTCTGAACTCCTCCTGAGTTCCTTGGGCCCGCGGCGAAACGTGGCTTCGCCGTGGGCCTCCCTCACCCCACCAGAGGTGAGGACGCTCTCAGACGGTGTCGGCACTCCTCCAGGTCCGTCCCGTCGTGCACGAGTCGAGAGCTCACCAATCTGGCCGAGGGCCGGGCGAGCGCATATACTGCGCGCCTTCTAGGCGGTGTAGCTCAGATGGTTAGAGCAAGCGGCTCATATCCGCTGTGTCAGGGGTTCAAGTCCCTTCACCGCCACCATCCCTCCTCCGCCCTCTTTGACGGACGGCCCTGGCGAGAGGGTTGAACGGTCCGAAACCGAGCCCTGGGGAAGCGTTCGGAATGCCCACACCAAGCCTCCCAGTCGTCGAGCAGACGCTGGTGCGAGCGCTTCGCCGGCTGCGCCTCTGCCACCCACAGGCCACCCGTGGCAGAGAGAAGCCAGCCAACACGCTCGTGATCGCCTTCTCGGGCGGGCCGGACTCGACTGCCCTCCTCGCCGCCTGCGAACGCACTCGTGCTCTCCATGGCTTCGAGTCGCGTGCCGTTCACGTCGACCACCGTGCAGACCCCCAGTCTGGCGCCCGCGCCAGGGCGGCTGCGGCGATCGCCTCGCAGCTCGCCCGTGAGTGCCTGGTCATCGAAGGCGACGGTGACGCACACCAGAGGGCCTCGCTGGCGGCCCACGGTCAAGGCCACGAGGCTTTCCTGCGCGCGCTTCGCGAGCAGGCGCTCGAAGACTTCGTGGCCAGATCGACCGATCGCATCGCTGCAATCCTCACGGCCCACCATCGCGACGACCAGTGCGAGACCGTCGCCCTGCGGCTGCTCCGTGGGAGTGGTCTTGCCGGTCTCGCCGGCATGTCTGAAGACTCACACAACGCGAACGACGAGGCCCGCGCCGCCGACGAAGCGCCGGTTCGCACCCGGCGCATTCGCCCGCTCCTCTCCGTCGGACGTGCTGAGATCCTCCGCTACCTCGAAGGGTCCGGCCTCGAGGCGGTTTCGGACCCGACCAACCGCGATCTCAGACAGCTGCGCGCTCGCATCCGCTACCACCTGCTCCCCGCTCTTCGGGCCCATGACCCCAAGACCGACGACCGGCTGCTGGCCCTTGCCGCCGCCGCCGCTCGAACCAGTCGCCTGATCACTGCCCGTCTCGCCGATGATCTCGGCCTCGAACCGCTTCAGGGAATCGGTCGACGCGTCGGCGCAACCCTCGTCATCGCAGAACTCAGGCGGCTGCCGCCCTCCCTTTGGCCCTTCGCCCTGGCGCTTCTGCAACGGGCTGCAGGAGCCCCGTACCCGGGCACCCAGGGAGCCCGGGCCGAACTCGCGCGTCAACTGCAGAGCGGGGGTGCAATCGGTATCGATTGCGGCGGTGGCTGGACCTGGGAGCACCACCCGGGGGCACGACTGGCCATGTCACGTCGGGCCCCGTCTTGAACCTAACCTCACCCCGCCGACGAAGGGAGAGAGGCCGGCAACCAACCGTCGCGCCGAAGCCTAGTTTTCTCCTATACTGGAGGGCCGACGCGCGGTTCGAGCCGCCCGTCATCGTCTTTGGATTGCGGCACACCAAAGCCCGCTTGCGGGCCGCCGCTGAACCTGAAACGGTGGGAAGCCACCCTCGCGACTCCTCGTTGAGTCGGACTGGTTCGCACGGTGCCCGCGGCCGGGTTCCCGCCCAAAGCCCACGCAATTCACCTCTGCCTACCCACCCCTTTGGGAGAATTCGTTGAGCTCCACTCTGAAAACCCTGCTTCTCTGGGCCGTCATCTTCGTGATGGTCATCCTGTTCTGGAGTGCCTTCCAGCGTGGCAAACCAACCCGGGGCGAAATCAACTACAGCGAATTCCACCAGGAGGTCGAGCGGGGCAACGTCGCCAAGGTCACCATCCGCGGCGAGAAGATCACCGGCGAGTACAAGAACGCCGCCGACGGCGAAGGCGAAAGCCAGGAATTCACCACTCGCGCCCACGCCGAACTCGATCCCACCGCGTTTCTACTCGAGCACGACGTCGAAATCACCAACGAGAAGAACGCCGAGAGCCCCCTGCTCACGGCCCTTCTGACCTACGCACCGCTTCTTCTGATCGTTGGGCTGTGGGTCTTCTTCATGCGCCAGATGCAAAGCGGCGGCAACCGCGCGCTTTCCTTCGGTAAAAGCAAGGCCAAGCTCCTCAACTCGACCGGCAAGAAGGTCACCTTCAAAGACGTCGCGGGGGTCGAAGAAGCCAAGGAAGAACTGACCGAGATCGTCAACTTCCTCAAGGACCCGCAAAAGTTCCAGCGCCTCGGCGGCAAGATTCCCAAGGGCGTTTTGTTGATGGGCCCTCCGGGTACCGGCAAGACTCTCCTGGCGCGCGCCATTGCCGGCGAGGCCAATGTTCCTTTCTTCTCGATCTCGGGTTCAGACTTTGTCGAGATGTTCGTCGGTGTCGGTGCCAGCCGCGTGCGCGATCTCTTCGAGCAGGGCAAGAAGAACGCCCCTTGCATCATTTTCATCGATGAGATCGACGCCGTCGGTCGACACCGTGGTGCCGGCCTCGGCGGCGGGCATGACGAGCGCGAGCAGACCCTCAACCAACTGCTCGTCGAGATGGACGGCTTCGAGACCAACGAGGGCGTGATCCTGATCGCGGCCACCAACCGCCCCGACGTGCTCGACCCAGCGTTGCTGCGCCCTGGCCGTTTCGACCGGCGCGTGGTTGTGGACCGGCCTGACATCACTGGACGGTTGGGCATCATGCACGTGCATACCCGCACCATCCCGCTCGACGACGACGTCGACCTCGAGGTCATTGCACGCGGTACGCCCGGCTTCTCGGGCGCCGACCTGGCGAACCTGGTCAACGAGGCGGCTTTGATCGCCGCCCGTGAAGGGCTCAAGAAGGTCGACATGGCCTCGTTCGAGTACGCCAAAGACAAGGTGATGATGGGAGCCGAGCGCAAGACGCTCATGCTCACCGATGATGAGAAAGAGATCACCGCTTTCCACGAAGCGGGTCACGCCGTCGTTGCAGCGTTCATTCCCGAAGCGGATCCGCTGCACAAGATCACCATCATTCCGCGTGGCCGAGCTCTCGGTCTCACGATGCAGCTGCCTACCGAAGACAAGTACACCTACAAGCAGCGCTACGTCGAGGCACAGCTCGCCATCCTGATGGGGGGCCGCGTGGCTGAAGAGCTGACCCAGGACGACATCACGACCGGCGCCGGGAACGACATCGAGCGCGCCACCGATCTCGCACGTCAGATGGTTTGCGAGTGGGGCATGTCATCGATGGGCCCGCTCAACTACGGCGAGAAGTCCGAGCCGGTGTTCCTCGGTCGCGACTTCCAGCAGCGCTCGGACCACGGAACCGAAACCGCGATCAGCATCGATCGTGAGATCCGCAACATTGTCAGCGCCGCCTACGAGCGCGCACGTGAGATCCTCACCGAGCACCGTGAGGTGCTCGATCGGGTCGCGCGCGAACTGCTCGAGCACGAGTCCATCGACGGCTCGGCTGTCTACAAGGCGATTCAAGACATCACCGGCAAGGACCTCACTCCAATCCGAAAGCCGGTGCCGGTTCCGAAACCCTCCCCAGACGATGACGACACCGAGGCGGAGTCCTCCGAGGAGCCGGCAGCAGGTTCGCCCGGCATCCCCGACCTGGGCTACGCTACGGAAGCGCTCGAGAAGCCAGCACGGATCCACCAACCGCCGCTGGGAAGCGAAACCGACTAAGCAGCCAGCATCGCCCTAGACCCACCACGTCTTGAACTCCCACACGCCCGTTTCTAATCGCCCCGTGTTCTGTGGAAGGCAAGACAGGGGCGCGTCCCCTGACTGGCGCGACGCATGAGATTCGCCGACCTCCTGGAGATTCTGGAGTGGCGCGACGCGATCGACCTTGCAGTCCTGGCGCTGCTTGCCTATGGCCTGCTCAAGCTGGTGCGCGGCACCCGCGCCGTCCAGGTGATCATGGGCATCCTGGGCATCGTCGCAACCACCTACATCGCTGAGCTGCTCAATCTCGAAGGCCTGTCGCTGCTCTTGCAGGCGATTCTGGTCTTCCTGCCTTTTGCCATCGTGGTTCTCTTTCAACAGCAGATCCGGCGCGGGCTGGCCTCGATCGGCCGCAACCCGCTGTTTGGGATTGCCTCTCAGGAGGCCACCGAAACGGGTTTCAATGAACTGGTGCTGGCCGCCGATACGCTCGCCAAACGGCAGATCGGGGCTCTGATCGTCATCGAACGGGCCGAAGGCCTGCGCGACTGGGTAGAGAACGGCATTCAACTCGACAGCCTCATCAGCTTCGACCTCCTCCTGTCGATCTTCAATCCCGCTTCTCCCCTGCACGACGGCGCGGTGATCATTCAAGGCGACCGGGTAGCGGCTGCGGCCTGCTTCTTGCCGTTGACGTCAAACCCCGAGCTTTCGACGCGGTCGGGCACCAGGCACCGGGCGGCCCTGGGCATCAGCGAAGAAACCGACTGTCTGGCAATTGTCGTTTCCGAAGAGACAGGCATGATCTCGGTCGCCCTCGCCGGACATCTCGAGCAAGACCTCGACGCCCGCAGCCTGCGCAACGAGCTCTACCGACAGGTCGTGAGCGCCGAAGCATCCAAGGGAGCGGCAGCGTGAGAATGACCGACTCGAGAAACGGCGAATCGGGAGAACAGGGGCTCTGGTATCTCCGTCTTCTGGCCGTGGTCATCGCCCTCGGCGTGTGGCTCTACGCTGCCTACATGCCGCGCGTTCAGGAACTCCTGGTGCCGCGGGTCGAATGGGGCGTCGACACCGAGGTGAGCTATTCGGTGCCCGAGGGTTCCAAGCTCGTCGTCCTCAATGCCCAGCAGCGGATTCGGGTGCAGCTTCGTGGGCGCGAAGAGCAGCAGCGGGCGGTCGAGAACAGCGGCGGCATCGGGGTTCAGATCCCGTTCGAGGAAGGCACCTCGGCCGGCGACCGGCAGGTGGCAATTCTGCCCGAGTACGTGCGCCTTCCCGACGACTCGATCGAGGTGGTCTCGATCACGCCGAACCGTCTGGAGCTGATTCTCGACATCGAAGAAACCCGCCAGGTGCGCGCCGTTCCCATCTGGCGAGGTGAAGCTGGGGGTGCGCTTCCAGTCCCCAAGAGCTACCGCGTGACCCCCGAGACCATCGAGATTCAGGGGCCGCGCTCAATCCTCGATCAGGAAGACAGGATCGCGATTCCAGTCGACCTCGAGGGCCGCATCTACACCTTCCAGCGCGTCCTACCGGTCCCGCCCCCGGCAGACTCACATCTCCGCGTCATCCAGCCCCGCACCGTCACGGTCTGGGTCGAGCTCGAACCGCCACCGGAACCTGACGCTCTGGACCTGGAGTCGAACGGCGGTTCATGAAGACATCAATCTTTGGCACCGACGGCATCCGGGGTGCGTTTGGGGCAGCACCCCTCGACCATGGCACCGTCTTCGAGCTCGGGCGCCAGCTCGTCGGCCTGATCGGTGAGACGGGCCTCGAGACCCCGTCGATCGTCGTCGGCGGCGACACCCGCGAAAGCACACCTCTGCTCACCGACTGGTTCGCTGAGGGCGTCGTGCACGCCGGTGGCACGGTCAAGAGAGCGGGAGTGGTGCCGACACCGGCGGTCGCCCGGGTCGTCGCAAGCAGCGCGCATGCGGGCGGCGTGGTGATCTCGGCAAGTCACAACCCATGGCCAGACAACGGCCTCAAGTTCTTTGACGCCGACGGCTTCAAATGGTCGGTCGAGCGCGAGCGGGCGCTCGAGGAGCGACTGCAACCGGTTTCTACACCGCCACCGAGCGGCGACCCTCCATCAGGGGTCGACCCGGCTCTGGCGGGGCGCTACGTTGCTTCGTTGATCGAATCGACCCGGGCGCTTGCCGGCTCGGCGAAGCCGCTCGAGGGTCTTCGCGTCGTCCTCGACCTCGGCCACGGTGCAGCGTCGCCGCTCGCGGCGCCGGTCTTCGCTGACCTGGGGGCCTCGACCTGGGTCATCAACGACCGCCCCGATGGCCGCAATCTCAATCAGGGTTGCGGATCGACCCACCCCGAAGTGGTGGCGGCCGCTGTTCTCGAACAAGGCGCCGACCTGGGCGTTTCCTTCGATGGCGACGCCGACCGCCTGATCGTCTGCGACCACAACGGCACGGTGCGCGACGGCGACGCCATCATGTACATGTGGGCTCTGGCACTCCATCGAGCTGGCGAATTGACCGGCAATCGCATCGTCGCCACGGTGATGAGCAACCTGGGCCTCCACAAGGCGTTGGAGGCCCACGGAATCGATGTCGTCTCCTGTGATGTCGGCGATCGTGCGGTCGTCGAGACCCTTCGCAACCAGGGACTACGCCTGGGCGGTGAACAGTCGGGCCACTTGATCGACCTCGAACACTCAACGACCGGTGACGGCCTGCTCGCAGCGCTTCACCTGGCAGCGCGAATCAGCTCGAGCGGTGAATCACTGGCTCGACATCTCGAGGACTTCGAGGTGTTTCCGCAGCTGCTCCGGAACGTTCCGGTGCGCTCGAAGCCGCCGTTTGCCGAAATCGACAGCCTCCAGGAGGTCATCAAAGCGGTTGAGACCGAACTCGGAAACGAGGGACGACTCCTTCTGCGCTATAGCGGCACCGAGAGGCTCGCTCGGATCATGGTCGAGGGACCTGACCCGGACCGCATCGCCACTCTCGCCGACCGCATCGCAGATCAGCTGGCCAGCGAGATCGGCGCTCCGCCGTAGGGTCCCGACAATGCGCGGTTGGCCCCTTCCGGGTACGGTCGGCGTGTTAGAAACCCCCTGAAGCAAAAAGGGCCGCTCCGACTCAACACGCTCTAAGAGAACAAGCTCTCGCAGGTGAACCATGAGTGCACCGATCTTTCTGTCGGTCAACATCGATCACGTCGCTACCCTCAGGCAAGCCAGAAAGGCGCCCTACCCGTCGCCGCTCGCGGCGGCCCGCCTGGCGATCGAGGCGGGTGCCAACGGAATCACCGTGCACCTGAGAGAAGACCGCCGCCACATTCAAGACGACGACCTCACCGGACTCTGCCGAGAACTCGAGGTCCCGATCAACCTCGAAATCGCCGCCACCGAGCGGATGGTGCGCATCGCGCGGGAAGCGAAGCCGGCGCAGGTCACTCTGGTACCCGAACGGCCCGATGAGGTCACCACGGAAGGGGGGCTCGACCTGGTCGACCACGAAAGCCGCATCCAACGTGTGGCGGCAACCCTCCGGGAAGACGACATCACGGTCTCGCTCTTCCTCGACCCTGATCCCCAACAGATCGAGTGTGTGGCGAGAATCGACGGCTCGAATCGCATCGAGATCAACACCGACGCTTTCACCCGCGCCGCGCTGGCAGGCCTCGACAGCGACGGCGCCCAGCAGGAACTCGAGCTCGTCAGAGAGGGCGCGACCCTCGCCACCGCCGCCGGTCATACCGTCGACGCGGGCCACGGCCTGACCGTTCAAAACGTCGTGCCGATTGCCGCCATCCCGGAGATGGTCGAACTCAACATCGGCCACTCGATCGTCTCGCGCGCCGTGCTCGTGGGAATGCACAAGGCGGTCGAAGAGATGCGTCAGGCCATCGACGGAGCCCGCGCCGCTTGAGAGATCCTGCTCCGGGCCGCTAGCGCTCGATCTCGATGCCCTCAGCGATCGGCGACTCGGCCTCTTTGCTCATCAACACGGTGGAGTGGATCGGCAAGAGAACCCGATGGGTCTTCTCACCGAAGCTGACGTTGAGCTCGTAGTAGCCCTCGGGCGCGATGCGCAGTAGACGGCCAGGGCTACCTTTCCAGCCGAGAATCGTGTTGTGGACCAAGACATCTGTCGGGACTTCCATCCGAAACTCCTACGGGGATTGTGAGGCAATAGAGACTGGCAGGGCGCGCTCTGGGGTGCTCGTCGCTCGAGAAGCGCAGCAGAACGCGTGATCGAGGTGGGGGAGTCGTGCGAGAAAGAACGGATACCGAGAGGCGGTGAGGGTTCCGACCCCTGAGCCGAGAGAACTCGACGACCCGCCAAGCCTATCCGCTGGCGGGACCGCTATTCCACAATGCCGTCTTCTCGGTACTCCTTCAGTTTTCGCTGCAGGGTGCGTAGGCCAATCTGCAGAATGCGGGCGGCCTCGGCGCGCTTGCCGCCGGTTCGCTCGAGGGTATCCAGGATCGCTTGACGTTCGATCTCGGCCATCGTGCGCGGCTCGCCAACCAGGGGTTGGATCGGCGTGTGGTCGGTACGGTTTGCGATTCGCGAGCGCAGGTCTCCCGGGAGATCCCCCGGGGTGACCGTGCCACCGGGGTGAAAGACCACGACGGACTCGAGGACATTGCGCAACTCGCGCACGTTTCCCGGCCAGTTGTAGCTCGAGAGGGCCGCAACCGTCGTCGGGTCGAGTCGCAGTTCGGGCTTGGCCTCGGCTGCCGCGAACTCTTCCAGGAAGGCCTCAGCGATCAAGGGTAGATCTCCGAGGCGCTGCCGCAACGGCGGAATCTCGAGCGTGACCACCTTGAGACGGTAGTAGAGGTCTTCTCTGAAGCGCCCTTCCTCGACGGCCTTCTCGAGATCCTTGTTGGTCGCCGCGATCAGCCTGAAGTCGAGGTCGATCAGGTCGCTGCCCCCGACGCGCATGATCTGGCGCTCTTCGAGGACGCGCAGCAACTTCACCTGGAGCTCCGGATAGAGCTCACTGATCTCATCGAGAAACAAGCTGCCACCGTCGGCGAGCTCGAACTTGCCGATCTTGCGAGCCACCGCACCAGTGAAGGAACCCTTCTCGTGTCCGAAGAGCTCGCTCTCGAGGATCTCGTTGGGGATCGCGCCACAGTTGATGGCCAGAAAGCGTTCTTCGGAGCGCGGGCTCGCCTGATGCAGCGCCTTGGCGACCAGCTCCTTACCGGTCCCGCTTTCTCCGACGATCAAGACACTCGACCTCGAGGGCGCAACCAGCCGCATCTGTTCGAACAGGCGCTCCATCGGCGGTGAGTTACCGATGATCGCGTCGAAGCCGTAGCGCTTGTCGAGCATTTCACGCAGGCTCGAAACCTCTTCGCGCAGGTCGCGGTTCTCGAGCAGGTTCATGACCCGACGCCGAAGCTCGTAGAGGTCGACCGGCTTGGTGAGGTAGTCGTCGGCACCGATCTGCATCGCCTGAACCGCTGACTCGATCGACCCGAAACCCGTCACCAGCATCACCGCGAGTTCGAGGTTCTGTTCGCGCACGGCGTTGAGAAAGGCAATACCGTCCATTCCAGGCATCTTCAGGTCACAGATCGCGAGACGACTGCCCGGATTCGAGGTCAAGAACGCAAGCGCCTCGGCGGCTTCGTCGAAGGTCCGAACCGACAGGCCGGCCTTCTCGACCGCTAGCGCCATCGATTCACGCGAACCGGTCTCATCGTCGATCACGATCACTTGTGGCGAGGAGCTCATGGCGCGCCATAATGGCACACCAACGAAGATCTGCACGAAGATCGCACGATCTCTACAATGGCCGGATCGTTTCCTTCGGGTACCGGGCAACGCTGCTGACTCGAAGTCAGAAGACCAATAGATATTGGGATATTTGACTTAGTTAGATAGAATGCCGGTTCGCTTCCGAGACGCACTCGAGTCGTTTCTTCTTCAGGAGAGTTGCCATGGGTTCCAGAGGTACCACCGTCGACCGTCGCCACCGAGTTGTCGAAGGCAGACCGCTGGCGGAGCGCGGCATGCGCAACGCCGCGCTCCTGCGCCAGAACGAGGAGGCTCTCGAGCGCCACGTCGAACGCGCCTCGGTCCCGGCGACGGCCTGGGAAACCCTGGCTGCAGACCGCATGGGCTTCGGCGCCGGCCCGCGCTTCGCCTCCAATTGGAGTGACATTCCCGGCAGCGGCGAAACCAAGTTCGACAACTACGTCGAGCAGCAGATCAACCCCAACGCGCCTCAGGGCGACGTCGCGCCACCGGTCGATGACACAAGATTCGACCAGAAAGTCGCGGCGGCGGGTTTCACTACCGTCGATCGCAGCCACACCAACCTCTGGCAGTCCTACGCCATTGGCGGCCAGAACCGCAACACTCCGGTACAAGAGACGGAGTACCTGACCTGGATTCGCATGGTCCACAGCCACCGTCAACTCGAAGAGGTGATGGCGGACTTCTGGCACAACCACTTCAACTGCTACGGCTTCGATCACTGGGCACGACCGATGTGGCCGTCCTGGGACCGTACGTTGCGCCTGCACTCGATGCGCAACTTCCGCGACCTGCTCGCAGCGACGAGCAAGCACTCGGTGATGTTGTACTACCTGGATCAGTACACCTCGAGTGACGACGGGCCGAACGAGAACTACGCCCGCGAGCTCATCGAGCTACACACCCTCGGAGCGGAGCACTACCTTGGGGTCATCGACCAGGGCGAAGTCCCGATCGGAGTCGCCGGACATCCCGTGGGGTACGTTGACAACGACGTCTTCGACATGGCTCTGGCGCTTACCGGTTGGACTGTCGACAGCGACACCGGCGCGTTCTACTTCCGCGAGGAGTGGAACGCCGGCCACGCCAACAAGACCGTCGTCGGGCTTTCGCTGCCTCGTTTCGGCGGCGTCGGCGCCGCCGAAATGGCGCTCGACCACCTCGCCTACCACCCGTCGACCGCGCGCCATATCGCGCGCAAGCTCTGCGTGCGGCTGATCAGCGACCACCCACCTTCGAGCATCGTCGACTCGGCAGCCGACGTGTTCTACAACCAGCGCTTCAGCGGTGGCCAGATCAGAAAGACCCTGCGCCACATTCTCAAGTCTCAGGAGTTCAAGTCCTCCTGGAACCAGAAGACCAAGCGCCCCCTCGAGATTGCGGCCGGTGCGCTGAGGACCACCAATGCAGACTTCCCCTTCAGCATGGACTCGGGCGACAACGACGATCTCTCGAGCTTTCTGTGGCGCTATGACGGCACCGGCCAGCCGCTCTTCGGGAACCGCACACCCGACGGGTTCCCCGACGACCGCGAGACCTGGCAGAGCACCCTGCCGCGCATTCGCTGTTGGCGCATCGTCAACTGGTTGTCGAACCAGTTCGACGGCAACCAGGCCCGCATCGACCCAACCACCAGGCCGTTACCCAGCGCAACCAACGCAACAGAGATCGTCGAGTACTGGATCAATCGCATCCTGCAGCGAGACATTCCGAGCGAAGACAAGAACACGATCATCAACTTCCTCGGTGTCGGCAACCCGAACGCGCAAATCGACTTTGGCGACGAAGACGATCACGACCGCGCTCGCGCAATGATCGCTCTCATCCTCAACTCGCCGTACTTCTTGGAGCGATGACGGCTCGCCCTTTTCCTTTCAGTTTCCTCTTCAGGAGAGTCCGATGACCCAACACAACAGACGGACCTTTCTCTGCGGTTGCTCTGCCGCTATCGCCGCGATGGCTGGCTCACGGATGGGCTCGATGGCCTTCGGAGCGCCCGGCACCAACAACAACGCACTGCTCGTCGTCTTCCTGCGCGGCGGAATGGACGGCGTAACGCTCGTTCCGCCCATCGCCGGCGGCGACCGCGGGCGCTACGAGTCGTTCAGACCCAACATCCAGGTACCCACCAACGGCGGCAACGCTGCGATCTCGATTGGCAGCGGTTTCGGTTTGCATCCCGCACTGCAACCACTCAAGGGTGCGTGGGATTCAAACGACATGGCGATCGTCCATGCCGCCGGTCTCACCGAAGACATGACGCGCAGCCATTTCGACGCCATGGAGTACATGGAACTCGGAACCCCTGGCAACAAGTCGACGGGGTCAGGGTGGCTCACCCGCCACATGGTGACCGCCACCAACCTTCCGCCGACCGCTATCCTGCCGGCTGTCGCCATTGGAAGCACGCAGCCTACGTCGCTCCTCGCCTACCTGGGCGCCGTTAGCATGACCAGTGCGAGTTCCTTCGACATCGATGAAGGGCCCTGGCAGTACCGCGACCTGAGCCGTTCGTCGCTCAATCAGATCTATCGCCGCGTCAACAGTGCCATCCACCTGTCTGGTCAGCAGGCTCTCGACGCACTCGACATCGTCCAAGACAACCTGAGCGGCGGCTACACGCCGGCCAACGGGTCCAGTTCGTACTACAACTCGGCCGGCGGCTTCGGTGAGAACATGCAGCTCATCGCCCGGCTGATGAAGGAAAACCTCGGTCTCCAGGTGGCCACCGTCGACCTCGGCGGTTGGGACATGCACAACGGCCTGGGCGACAATGGTGGCGGCGGCTTTTCAAACCTCGCGGGAGTTCTGGCCAACGGCCTCGGCGGGCTCTACCGCGACCTCTCAGGATCCGGCAACCCGATCAACCGACTGACCGTCGTGGTGATGAGCGAATTCGGCCGCCGCCTGCGCCAGAACGGTGACCGCGGTGTCGATCATGGCTACGGCAACCGCATGTTGATCCTCGGCGGCCGTACTCAGGGTGGCGAGTTCTACGGTGCCTGGCCGGGTCTGCGGCAAGAAGAGCTCTTCCAGGGCGAAGACCTCGATGTCACCGTCGACGTGCGCCGGGTGCTGTCGGAGATCATGATGAAGCGGCTCGGCAACAACCGTATCGAGGCGATGTTCCCGGGCTACAGCGAGCGCTATATGAACGAAGGGCCTCTGGGCCTGGTCGAGAACGACTACCCCGGCCTGCCCGTCGATCAGTCTCCCTTCGAAGGGACCGGAGGCGGCGATCAGAGCTCGATCTTCAGCGACGACTTCGAACTCGCCAGCACCTTCCGCTGGGATTCGAACGTCGGCGGCTAAGCCAAGGAGGGGCTCAGCCAGAGAGCTGTTTCGTTAGCCACCCTTCGTCTTTGACGTCGACTCCCAGGCTTTCGGCCTTGGTGAGTTTGCTGCCGGCCTTCTCGCCCGCGACCAGGAAGTCGGTCTGCTTCGACACCGACCCGGACACTCGTGCGCCTACCGCCTCGAGCGCCTTCTTGGCGTCGTTGCGCTTCCAATCGGAGAGGGTCCCCGTCAAGACGATGGTCTTGCCGGCGAGCGCATGATCACTGCCTTCGGCAGCCAGCTCGGCATCACGTTGCTCCTCCGCCGAACGGGCGAGGGTAACTCCCGCTTCACGCAGACGCTCGAGGCGCTCGAGGTTGCCGGGATGTTCGAAAAAGGAGCGTAGGCTAGCGGCCACTTTGGCACCTACCTCGGGGACGGCAACCAGCTCCTCGTCGCTGGCGGCCACCACCGCATCGAGAGTTGGGAAGGCGCGCGCAATCAGCGTTGCGACCCGCTGGCCGACAAAGCGGATTCCGAGAGCGAACAGCAAGCGCCCCAGGCCACGCTCCTTGCTCGCTTCCAATTCTTCGAGCAGCTTGCCAGCCGAGCGAGTACCCCAGCCCTCGAGACCCATCAAGTCTTCGACGCGCAGTGCGTAGAGTGAGGTGTAGTCGACCACCAGCCCCTCTTCGAGCAGCTGGTCGATCAGGCGAGTCCCGAGACCGTCGATGTCCATCGCATTGCGGGAAACGAAGTGGGCGATCGATTCTTTGACAACTGCTGGGCAGGCTGGGTTGACGCAACGAAGTGCCACCTCACCGGCAACCCTTTCGACGGCCTCGGTGCAGACTGGACACTTCTCGGGGGGTCTATAGGCGCGAGCGGACTTGGGCCGCTTGGCAAGCACAACCTCGACGACCTTCGGGATGATGTCGCCACCCTTCTCGAGAACCACCGTGTCACCGATGCGAACGTCTTTGCGTGCCAGGTCTTCGTAGTTGTGAAGCGTCGCTCGTTGCACCGTTGTCCCGGCCACGAAGGTCGGCTCGAGATGTGCTACCGGCGTCAAGGTACCGGTTCGACCGACCTGGGCCGTGATGTCGAGGACCCGCGTCAGGGCGCCCTCGGCGGCGTACTTGTAGGCCGCCGCCCAACGTGGCGCCTTCGACGTGGCACCTAGGCGCTCGCGCAGAGCGATCTCGTTGACCTTGACCACCATCCCGTCGGTGTCGAAAGGCAGCTCGTGACGCTTCTCGCGCCACTCTTCGATGAAAGCAAGGACGGCGGCGAGACCCGAACAGACCTTCCACCCCGGGTTGCTCGGCAACCCGAGGGTTTCCAACCACCCGAGGTTCTCGGCGTGGCGAAGAACTCCAGGCCGCTCGACGACGTCGTAGACCACGATCTCGAGACCGCGGCTGGCGACTTCGCGCGAATCGAGCAAGCGCACGGTGCCGGCGGCGGTATTGCGCGGATTCACGTAGAGCTCGAGCTCTTCGGCCAGGCGGCGCTCGTTCAAGCGGTCGAAGGCAGCGCGCGGAAGGTAGACCTCACCGCGCAACAGCAGCCGTTCTGGAATGTCGCCTTCGAGGCGCAGCGGCAATGATCGAATGGTGCGCACGTTGTCGGTGACGTCGTCGCCTTGGCGCCCATTGCCGCGGGTCGCGGCCTGAACCAAAACACCGTCTTCGTACAGCAACGACATCGAAACGCCGTCGATCTTGAGCTCGGCGACGAACTCTGGCGCCTCGGCGACTCCCTCCGCCGCCAGCCGTTTCTCGATCCGGGCCGCCCATTCGGCGAGCTCCGAGTCGTCGTAGGTGTTGTCGAGCGACAGCATCGGCGGGTCGTGCTCGACCTGTTCAAAGCCCTCGGCCGGTTCACCACCTACACGTTGGGTCGGGCTGTCCGGGGTCGCGAGCGCCGGATACGACTGTTCGAGTTCGATGAGCTCCGCCATGAGTTCATCGAACTCACGGTCGGAGATCTCGGGCTTGGCTTCCTGGTAGTAGAGCCGCTCATGGCGACGCAACTCGTCTGCCAGGAAACGAGCGCGCGACGTGGCCTCGCTAGGCACTCCGGAAAGACCGGATCGAGACTTCGGTGTCACTGGCAGACCAGGGCCGCCACTAGGACGCGAGAGCGGCAATCACCTCGGAAGGTTCCGGGTAACGACCTTCCTGGTGTTTCGAGAACACCAGCTTGCCGTCGACGAAGACGTCAAAGACGCCGCCTGAACCACGGTCGAGTTCGACGTCAACCGAAGGGTCGGCTTTCTTGATGGCAGCCTCCAGACTGGAGGCTCGGGGCAAGTAGTTTCAAGCCCCGCAGTAGGTGATGACGACTTTCATCGCGATCCTCACGAGTGGGTTGGTAGCGGGTTGGTAGGAAGTCGGGCGAGACCGCATCATAGACCGTCTGTGCGCTGTTCGCGCAGCAGCCACAAGGCCATGGCGAGACCACCGAGCAGGCTGATCATCCACAGTGTCGCAATGCGCAGGACAAGCGTCGCGGCGACCGCCGCTGGCGAGTCGAGACCGAGGCCGGTGAGCATGAGCAACATTGCTGCTTCGAAGCCACCCAGGCCCCCCGGCAGCATCGAAAGAGCCCCCACAAGGGTCGAAATGCCGAAGACTGCTGCCGCCGCGCCCGGCGCCACGGTAAAACCCAGACCATCCAGGATCAGCCAGAAGGCGGTGGCCTCGAGCCCCCATGCCAGGAGCGCGAGCCCCAGGCCTACGGCGGCATGAAGACGTCTGAGAAGCCGCCGACTGCTGGTGAGCAACTCCAGGAGGGAAACGGCTGGCCGACGGAGGCGACCCCAGCGGGTGGCCCAGCCGAGGACCCGCCGGTGAAGCGGCGCAAGAACGATGAAGGCCACCAGTGCAGTCAGCAGAACAGCACTCGCGATGAAGTAGGGCAGCGCACCATCGACCAGGGTGAGGCCGGTGGCCGCTAGAAAGAGAACCGCGACCAGGTCCATCAGGCGCTCGGTCAAGAGGGCGCCAGCGGTTGCCGTCATGGGAATGCCACAGCGAATCTTGAGTAACAACGACTTGACGATCTCGCCTGCCTTGCCGGGTGTGGCGGTGAAGGCAAAGCTGGCCGCAAAGGCAAACAAGTCTTCGCGGACCGGAACACGCAGCGCGAGCCAGTCGGTGTAGAGCGACCATCGGAGGCCCCGTAGGGCCCAGCCCAGAAGCACCGCAGCGACAATCTGCGGACCTCTGGTGGCGAAGGGAAAGTCGTCGAGCGCCGCACCGATGCTGTGAGTGCCTGACCAGATGACCATGGCGCCGTAGAGCACCATGGCGACCGTGAGAACCACGCCACTCTGCATGGTGAAGCGACGCAGCCTGCGCGAACCTTCGCGAGGCCCTCGAGCACCGCCCGAGGACGATGGGTCGCGATCAGGCATGACGATGACGTGGCGAAGTGGTCGGGGCTTGGAGGCAGAGAGGTTCTGGTTGCATGAGGGCTACGTCTTGCTGGCGGGAAGACTCAGCGGGAACCCTATCCTTGACCGTTCGCGCAGCCACTACAATGAAGTCCACCGTGCGCAGGAAAACCCCTTCCATGAAGAAGCCAGGAGAGCGCTGGATTCAGCCAGCAGCCGCGCTTTTCTCTAGCCTGGTGGGTATTCTGGCAGCTGCCTGCCAGACCGGACCGAGCCAGGAAGCGATCGACCGGCAGATTCAGAAGGAGTTTCCTGATGTTCCCCACCTGGCGCCGGCTGTACTCGACGAGTGGCTTTCGAGCGACCGACCGCCGCCACTCCTTCTCGACGTGCGCGGCGCCGAAGAGTACGCCGTCAGCCATCTACCGAACGCAGTCTGGGCCGACCCGGATGCCTCAGCCGATCAGGTCGCACCTCTCCTCGACGATCCAGAGCAGCCGATCGTCGCCTACTGCTCGGTTGGCTATCGCTCCTCCCGACTGGCCGAACGACTGCGCGCGGCGGGTTATGAGGTGTCGAACCTCGACGGATCGATCTTCGCGTGGGCCAACGAGGGGCGTCGCCTGGTGCGCACCGAAGGGTCCGAAGAGATACCAACCGATCGTGTTCACCCCTACGATCACGAATGGGGCAAGCTACTCGACCAGAAGCACTGGCCCGCAGAGTGGCTGGACCCACCGCAAGACGAAAGGTAGCTGCTACCCCGAGTCCCCAGGGACAGGCTCGGCGAGCAGCTCGGCTGTGAGCGCCTCGAGCTCCTCGACGAGCTGTTGGTAGTGGGCGCCAGTACCCGGTCCAGCGAAACCGGAATGTACCCGGCGCACGCGACCGCCGCGGTCGATGAAGACCTTGGTTGGAAACGACAGCACGGCTGAGAGATCGGGAAGCGTTTCGCCAGCAGCTTCCTTGTCCGAGGTACCGGCAAGCAGAAGCGGAAACGGAAGATCGTGCCTCTCCTTGAAACGGCGCACCATCACGGCGTCGCGCTCTGGGTCTCCGCGCAGCTCGAAGGCCAGGCCAACGACCTCGAGGCCGTGGTCGTGGTGGCGGCGATAGAGGTCGGCGAGAACCGGCGCCGAGTCGTTGCAGTTCGGGCACCACGAACCGAAGACCTCGACGATCAGGACCTTGCCCGCGAAGCGTGGGTCATCAGAGGACAGGATCGCTCCTCCGTCGACGTCGGGGAAGGCGAAGGCGAACCGACCCTGGTCGTTGGTGAGACCGACTTCTTTGTACGGGTCGGGGAGCGGCCAGGGAGCGCCCTCGGCCAACCGGGTGGCAGTCCACGTCGCGTGGTAGGTGTCGCGGGACCAGAAACCACCAGACAGCGCACCCGACGCGTCGAGGGTTGCATCGAAGAGGAAGGCATGGGCACCGTCGAAGGTCGACAACCGGAGGCGGCCGCCCTCGAAGGACCCCTCGAGATAGCGATAGTCGCCGGTCGGAGTGAGAAAGGTGCCGGTCACCGCCGCGCCTTCGCGCTGCTCGAACTCGGCAACCGCAAGAGATTCGCCGTCCTCGTCGACAAACACCGCCGACCAGCGGCCTGCGACACTGACGAGGTTTTGACCGCCGTTCTCGAGGGGGGCGAATCGCGTCGTCACATCGCGATGCGCCTCGAAGGGCAGAACGGAATCTCCGTCATCGGCAGTCTTGCGCCAACGACCGACGAGCTCGTCGACTTCGAGCATCGCTTCGATCTCGGAGTCGTACCAGGTCGTATCGATTCGAATCGTAGGTTCACCGTCCTCGCCGGGGCCCACCTGCACCGGCCCGAGCGCCGCCTCCTCGCCGGCCGCGAGCGAAAAGGCCTGCAGCGATCCATCGTCATCGGCCCGGATCTCGAGACCAAACGGCAGTGGACCGCCTGGCGACTGCAGAACGGCATGCCAGGAGCCGCCGACGAGGAGCCCCGGGTTGTCGACGTCCGAAGGAGAGGGCGAGGTCTCACCAGCGCATCCGGTGACCACGGCGGCAAGGAGAATCGCAAGCCCCAGACCGGGGACTCTGCCTCCTTCGAACCAGAGCGCTTTGGTGAGGGCCATCCTGTCTACTCCGTTCTTGTGTCGTGGTCAGAGCGCGAACGAGCAGTCTACGTGGCTTCGCTGATCCCGGTACCCGAGGGCCATAGAATGTCTCGACTTCGAGCCTCGGCCCCGATCAACCCCCAACTCCGCGCAAGGACTCCCGGATGTCGTCTGCGACCGATGGACCGCGACCGAGCCTGATCTCGTTCTTCGCCGGTTATACGAAGCGCTATATCCCCTGGATCGCGATCGCCCTTGCTGCGATCGTGGTGTTCGGCGTCATGTCGGGAGCGATGATCGGGCTCATCCACCCGCTCTTTTCCGAGACCCTGCAGTTCGACGGCACCGTGCCAGGCGCCGCAGGTCTCGCCACCGGCGCCGCCTCACAGCCGTCCGTCGAGGTCAAACCTGGCCAGGAAGGAAGCGGCATCGTCGCCTCGGTGCGGCGGAAGGGTATCGAGATCCGGACGTGGGGTGCTGGGATCTACGACCGCCTCAAGGAGCGCTTCGATATCCAGCCCGATGGTCGTGGCCTGCGCTCCGAACTGTGGTTCGCGCCGCTCCTCTTTCTGGGCGTGTTCATTACCAGAAGCACCGCTCAGTTCATCAGCGGTTACTCCTTCCAGCGCATCGGCCTCGGCATCACGACTGACATTCGCAACGACCTCTACCGCTCGATTCTCGAACAGTCGGCACGCTTTCACGCCGACCACACCAGCGGCGAGCTCTACAGCCGGGTCGTCAGCGACGTCAGCAAGCTCCAGGTCGTGGTCTCGAGTCGCCTGCTCGACCTGCTGTTGCAGTCGGTCGCTCTGGTGGTCTACATCGTCATGTTGTTGTCCATTCACCTGCCGCTGGCCTTGACCTGCCTGATCGCAGCGCCGGTGCTCTTGATCCCCATCGTGCGCTTCGGCAAGGGCATGCGCAAAACCAGTCATCTGTCGCAGGAGCGCATGGCGGACCTCTCGGCTCTCCTGACCGAGGGCATTCGCGGCAACCGGGTCGTCAAGGCGTTCGGCATGCAGGGGTTCGAGAGTCGGCGCTTCGAGAAGGCCACCAACCGCCACCTGCGCGTGACTTTGCGCGCCCAACTGATCGCCGCACTTTCGAGCCCGGTTGTCGAGTCACTGGCGGCCATCGGTGGTTGCGCCTTGATCGTCTCGGTGGGTTCGATGATCCGCGCCGACCGCATCACACCGGCGCTCTTTATGCAGTTCCTGACCACCCTGTTCATGCTCTACGACCCGATTCGCAAACTCAATCGAGTCAACCTGGTGATTCAAGAGGCCGCGGCGGCCGGCGACCGAGTCGCATCGCTGATGGCTATTCCCAACGAAGTCATCGACCAACCGACGGCCGCACCACTAGAGGGAATCGAAAAGGGAGTGCGCTACGAAGACGTGAGCTTTGCCTACGGCGGCGACCGCCCAGTCCTCGACCGCTTCACTATCGAGATCGCAGCCGGCGAAGTCGTCGCTCTGGTTGGTGCCAGCGGCGCCGGCAAGTCAACGGTCGTCAATCTGCTGCCCCGTTTCTTCGACCCTACTGGCGGGATGATCACCATCGACGGCAAGAACATTCGTGACCTGCCGCTCGAGAATCTGCGTTCACTGATTGGCCTGGTGACTCAGGAAACAACGCTTTTCAACGACACCGTACGCGCCAACATCGCCTACGGCCGCGCCGACCTGTCTCTAGAGCTGGTACGTGAAGCTGCCGCGGCAGCCTACGCCGACGACTTCATCATGGAGCTGCCGGATCAATACGAGACCACAATCGGCGAGTCCGGCGCCCAGCTCTCCGGTGGCCAACGCCAACGCCTCGCCATCGCCCGCGCTCTCCTCAAGAACGCCCCCATGCTGATCCTCGACGAAGCCACCTCGCATCTCGATACCGAGTCCGAGGTCCTCGTCCAACGCGCCATCTCGAACCTCATGGCCGGCCGTACCTCACTCGTCATCGCCCATCGCCTCTCGACCATCACCCGCGCCGACCGCATCATCGTGCTCGACGCCGGCCAGATCCTCGAGTCGGGAACCCATGAGGAGCTGCTCGCCCGCGGCGGCCCATACAAGCGCCTCTACGACCTGCAGTTCCGGGACTAGTGCCTGTAAGTGTTCCGGCCCCACGCCCTCTGGCGATAGGCGCGCGACAAGCGAAGCGGAGGAAAACGAAGCCACGACAGGGCCACCAAACCACCGAGTACCAATAGGGCAGCGGACCGCTTGCGCCGCCCCCCTCTGGGGGGCAAGGGGGAAAAGACCAAGCCAGAGGACGTGGTAAACGACGACACCCACCCTCGACCCAGCCCCCTCCACCACCTTCCGCCCACCGCTCACGAACCAACAACAGCGATCACCACGCCCTCTGGCTTGAACAGTTGTTCAGGTCCTGAGACAATGAGGGGCAGTTCGTTCGATCGTCGAGGAGGGCGAGTCGATGGACAAGGAACGATCCAGGGATCGGCGAGCGGAGATTCTCGCAGCGGCAGGCCGCGTTTTCGCGGCCAACGGCTACCACGGCGCCTCGATGCGGCGTATCGCAAGGGAGGCGGGCCTGCGATCGCCGGCACATCTCTACTTCTACTTTGAAGACAAGCGCGCGCTCTACCGGGAGATGATCGAGGAGGGCGTGGGCCCGATTCGCGAGGCGGTGCTATTGAACGGCGGGACGGACCGCGAGCCGGTCGAAGTGCTCGCCGAAATGAGCCGCTCCTACATGGAGATCTTTGAGCAGGACGAACAGGTGCAGACGTTGCGGCTCCTGTTCGCGGAAGTGGCCTCCGATCCAACCCGTGCCTCCGAGAGCCTCGCGGCCAGCGGCACTCCGATGCTTACCCTGATCGAGACCTATCTCGCCGAGCAACACGAAGCCGGCAACCTCGACGCACCAGACGCGCGGGCGACGGCCATCTGGTTCCTGTGGCAGCTGGTGGCCTGGATCGAGCTCAAGGCCATGTTCCCGCCACTCTGGGAGCAGCTGCCGGACCGCGATGCCTACGCCCGGCTGATCGCCGAGCGAGCCGCACGGGCCCTGGCCGTCCCCTCCCGCCCGAGCTGAGCCACCGCGCACGTCAGACGGTGGGAATATTGCTGGCGGTGAAGCGTTGCCGACAGGCACAGCGAGGTGCCGGGCCCCCCACGGCGCGGTCTGAACACGCTTCGCCACCTCGCACGCGATTTGCGAATGTCGGCCGAAAGCGGGTAGTATTCCCGTGCTAACGGAGATTTACTATGTATTTTCGCGCCTCCTTGTTCCTGTCCCTGTCCTTGCTCCTTGCAGCACTGCCGGTGGGCGCGAGCAGCTACCGTATGGCCACCGACAGCGAACTACTGGCGCGTGCCGATACCGTTGTGGTGGGCCGCATCATGGCAACCGAGAACTCCCTGCGCGCCCAGCGGCCGATGACGGAGTACTCGGTCGAAATCGAGCGGGTGATGAAGGGGTTCGTGCCCGCCAGCACCATCCAGCTCTCGGTGCCAGGAGCGCGCGGAGCCGACGACGAACTCTCCTCCTGGGTCGTCGGAGCGCCCACCTTCAGCGAAGGCGAACGCACGATCCTCTTTTTGTCGTCCGCGCCGAACGGCTCGTACCGCCTGGCCGACCTCATCCTCGGGGCCTTCCGCGAGGCAAGACTCGAGAACACCGCGCTGGCGCTACGTGACTTGTCGGCCGCCAACGCGGTCGACGACCTGACCGGCGACAGCGACGGCGCGGAGCGTTCGCGCTCTCACTTGCCACGAGACTGGAACCGCTTCATCAGCTGGATCGATGCCTCGGTGCAAAACCGCCGGGTAGAGCCGAGCTACTTCGTCGAGCAGTCTCCCGACGGCCTCGAGAAGCTGCAGCAGAACTTCGTCGTATCGCACGCATCGCAGTGCGGGCACGATCTCCGTTTCCCCGACTTCGACAACGGCGGCCGGCTCATCTTCCGCGTTCAGGCGGGCGGACAGCCAGGAATACCCGGGACCAACGGTTTACCGTCGGTCCAGCACGCCATGAACGCCTGGAACGGCGACCCGGACAGCAACGTCGATATCCGCAACAACGGAACGACCTCCAACACGACCGGCGCTACGTCTTCAGATCTCATCAACACGGTGATCTTCGACGACCCGAACGACGAGATCTCGGGCTCGTTCTCTGGCAGTGGCACCCTGGCGACGACTACGGTTTGGTTCACCTGCAATCGAACGCACAACGCGCACGGTTCCACCTGGGTCGACATCGTGGAACTCGACATGGTCACTCAGGATGGCCTCGACACGAACTACTTCCCCGGAACTCGCAATCCCGCCCTGGCCTGGGAAGAGCTGCTTGCCCATGAGTTCGGCCACACCATCGGGATCTCGCACTCGGGTGACCCGAGCGCCACGATGGCGGCCAATATCCACAACGACGGCCGCGGTGCCTCGCTGAAGGCGGACGACCGCGATGCGGTCCGTTTCATTTACCCGGCGATCTCGTCGGGCAACGACATACCCGAGGCGCCCACCAACCTGACCGCCAGCGCCGTTTCGAGCACCGACATCCTGCTCAACTGGCAAGACAACTCTGATAACGAGACTGGGTTTGCCATCGAGCAGAAAGTCTCGGGAAGCTTCGTCGGAATCGGTAGCGTTGGCGTCGACGCCACCAACGCTACGATCACCGGCCTGACTGCCGGCACGTTTGCAGAGTTTCGCGCCAAGGCAACCGGCACCAACGGAGACAGCACTTACTCGAACAGTGCCTCTGCCACAACTCTCAATGCCGCTTCGGTCTGTGTTGCCAGCAGCAACACGCTCTGTCTGCAGAACAATCGCTTCCAGGTCCGCGCTACCTACAAGAGCAACAAGGCGAGCGGTAACGCAAGCGGTGGCGAGATCACCCCCGACACCGGCTTCTTCACTTTCCAGAGCCCGGACAACGTCGAGCTCGTGGTCAAGGTTCTGAACGCGTGTAAGAACTTCGATCGGTTCTGGGTCTTCGCAGCCGGCCTGACCGACCAGGAAGTGCGCATCACGGTGACCGACACCAACAACGGTGCGACGAAGACCTACGTCAACCCACTCAAGACGGCCTTCCAGCCGATCCTGGACACCGACGCCTTCGCCACCTGCGGCGGCGGCTAGCGGGCGCCGTGGTTTTCGGCCACTGCCCGGCGAGTCTCTAGTCGCAGGACTTTGCCGTGGAGGAGCCAAACGCCTTCGCGACCTGCGGAGGCGGCTAGCCCAGCGCTACCAGGCGGATTGTCGAACTGGCGATTGCCAGGACCTCATCTGAGGCGTCGTAGATGCGTGCTGAAACGAAAGCGATCGAGCGACCCATCCTGTCGATGGCTGCTTCGGCGCGCACCTTCTCGCCCAGGCGTGCCGCCTCGAGGAAGCTGGTCTTGATTTCGAGAGTCGCCGGCCAAATACCTTCGCCGGTGCGCGCCAGCACGGCATTGGCCATCGCACAGTCCAACCAGCCGGTCACGAAGCCGCCTTGCGCGATTCCGCCGGTGTGACAGAACTCGGGCAGGACTTCGAACTCGAGGGTGGCGGTTCCTTCTTCGGCATCGACAGCGACCAGGCGACCGTTACCGAGCGCAGCAAACAGCCCCGTGGGTCGCTCTGCGGCGGTCATTGGCTCTCCTCCTGAGCGGACTCTTTCAGCCAGCCCTTTGCTGTCGCGTCGTCGATGAGACTCTCGATATGCCGCCACAGGCGTGGCGCGCCCTCGCCACCGGGCCGGTTGCGGGTGATGGCCTGCTCACGGGTCACACCGTGCTCTTCCCACGCCCGACCACCCGTGGCGTGATTGAGCAGCATGGGTTGGGTGCGATCGAGCGCGTTGGCAAACCGTGCCTCGGCAGTTACGCCGGCCTCGAACTCGTCCCATAGCCCGCGCAGGGAAGCCGCCTGTTCGTCAGGCAGCAGTCCAAACAAGCGATCCGCCGCTGCCTGTTCGCGCTCCTCCTTATCGCGGTTGGCGTCTTCATCGTAGGCATAGGTGTCACCAGCATCGATCTCGACGATGTCGTGCACCAGCAACATGCCGATCACTCGTGAGAGATCGACCGCCGTCGCGGCGTGCTCGGCCAGCACCAGGGCCATCATCGCGAGATGCCAGGAATGTTCGGCGCTGTTCTCGCGCCGCGAGGTGTCGAGCAACAAGGTCCTTCGCTCGATGTTCTTGAGCCTGTCGAGTTCGTGAACGAAATCGAGCTGGCTCTTGAAGCGCTCTTCGGGCGTTGCCAAGGTCTCGTCGACGCTGTTCTCTTGTTCGTGTGAGTCGCCCATCAACTTTCCTTATCCTTTAGCCGAGATAACTGTGCCATTGGCGCGTCGCAGTACCCGCCAACCGCTGTAGCCGAGCCAAGACAACCACAGCCCGCCAAGCAGCAGTCCTCCCGCCTCGCGCGCCTGTTCGTCTTCGGCCGCCATCGAGAGGGTCGAGAACGAAGACAGGGTGGCCTGCGCGAGCGCCGGTATCAACGGAATGACAGCCAGAATCGAAAGGCCCGCCAGGGTTAGCGTGAAGCGCGGCAGGTAGAACCCGCGCCAGGCCGCAAGCGAGAGTGTGGCCAGCGCTAAGTAGTAGAGCACCCAGCGCCACGGATCCGGGTCGTTCCATTGCACCGCGGCACCGAGGGCGAACAGTGCCGCCATGATCAGCTGGATCCATCGCACGCTTTGTGCCCTCCTCGAGCATCGAAACAGTTCCCGGTCAATGCCGGCGGTCGTGGGATTGTGACACCGCAGATACGATTCCCCCATCATGGACCCCGAGAACCGTCGCTTTCACCAGCCCGACCAGACAACACCGGCGATGGGTCCCTACAAAGTCTATGGCCGTGTGTTGTCGATTGCCGGTGAGAACGAAGCACCCATTCTGCTGGCACGCCATCGCGACACCGGCATTTCGGTGCTAGCTGTCTCCATGCAAGACACCCCGGGCTCGCGCGGCGGCCTGATCGAGCCCGAGAGCCTCCTCGGGCGGGCCCAGGCGGTGATGGAGCTCGGGCATGACGGCTTTCCGCTGCTGTTCGATCAAGGCAGCGGCGAGGGCGGGCTGGCCTGGCTCACATGGCGCACCGAAACGCGCGTCTCGCTGCGCGAACAGCTCGAAAGCGGTCGCGTCGACGCCAGGCGCGCGGTCGCGATCGCGAGATCCGTGGCCGAAGCCCTCGGCGCCTTGCATCGCAGCGACAAGCTGCACGGCAGCCTCTCGCCAGGATCGATCCTGCTCGCGTCACCGGGAGGGATTGCACTCCCCACCGCCAATCTGCTCCGCCCGGACCGCTTGCTCAAGGAAGGCGCGGTACCGAGCGGGTGGGGTGCAGCCGCCTATCGAGCGCCCGAGCAGCTGGGGCGCGCCAGGGATACCGGAGATGTCGCGACCAGAATCGGCCCGGCGTCTGACATCTTCTCTCTCGGCACCATCCTCTACGAAGCAACGGTCGGACGGACGCCCTTCATGGGACGTACTTTCGAAGACATGGCGCGAAGCATTCAGAGCGAGCCGTTCGCAGCACCGCAAAAAGACGACCCACAACTGCCCAGGGTGTTGTGCGACATCTTCGCGAAGAGCCTGGCAAAAGACCCCGCGGACCGTTATGCCTCGATCGCCGACATGCAGAGCGACCTGGTCCTGTTGGCCGAAACACTCGCCCCCCGGCCGGCCCGCGCCCGCGGCGGCATCTCGCGCGCCAGTAGCGCGAGCGCATCGATTGGGGCTGGAGCCACGACTCGAGTCCCCGATCGCCTCAGCTTTGAGCGCGACTCGCTCCTCGGCCGTGTCTCAGAACGTCGCCAGAAGCTCGCCGACGAAGGACCGCCACCGACCTGGCTGCGCTGGACCGTGCCCCTCGGTGTGTTCTTGATGGTCGCGATCACGGTCTGGTTCCTCTTCCTACGCCCATGAAGCCATAGAAGAGCGCATCGATACACTGCGGCCCATGCTCACCTCTGATCTCGGATTCGCCTCTGCCACCGATCTCACCGCCGCCATCCGCGCCGGCAGGCTGTCGAGCCGCGAGATCCTGGACGTTCTCCTGGAGCGAGTTGCTTCGCTCGACGAGAGCGTGCATGCGGTCACCGCCCTCGACACCGAACGCGCCCGGAAAGAGGCGGACCTGGCAGACGCCGAAGCCCAACGCGGTGAATCGCGCGGCCCCTTGCACGGGCTACCGATGACGATCAAGGACTCGTACCAGACCGCCCATCTGCGTACGACCTGCGGAGCGCCGGAGTATGCGGATTTCATACCTCGAGTCGACGCAGTGCCGGTCGCCCGCCTGAAGGCGGCGGGCGCCGTCGTTTTCGGAAAAACCAACCTACCGATCTGGGCCAACGATACGCAGAGCTACAACGAGCTCTTCCCGACCACCAACAATCCATACGATCCGGAGCGCACCGCCGGAGGGTCCTCGGGAGGAGCAGCAGCCGCGCTGGCGGCAGGCTTCACGCCGCTCGAGTTGGGCTCAGACATAGGAGGTTCAATTCGAGGACCCGCCGCCACCTGCGGAGTCACCGGCCACAAACCCAGCTACGGCATCGTGCCCTTCGTCGGGCAGATCCCCGGACCACCTGGCACCCTGACCGAGGCCGACCTGGCGGTCGCTGGACCGATGGCCCGCACCGTCGACGACCTGGAACTCGGCCTCGATGTACTCGCCGGTCCCAACGACTGGAACTCGACGGGATGGCAGCTGAGGCTTCCAGCGCCTCGCCACAGTCACATTCGGGACTATCGCGTCGCCACCTGGAGTGAGGAAGAGAGCGCTCCTATCGCCCAGTCGGTCGCCCGAGGTCTAGAAGACGCGGCCCGCGCTCTCGAAGACGCCGGCGCCACAGTTCACCGTGAGCAGCGTCCAGACTTTTCGTTCGACTATGCGGTGCGCGTCTACCTGCAACTCCTCGGTGCTGCCCAGGCCGGCGGCTACTCACCCGAGGAAATCGAAGCGATGGCCGCGGTGCCCGAGGAGGGTGACGGCCTTGCGCCCGGTCACTATGCGCAGCGTCATCGCGCCTGGCTGTCGGCCAACGAACGGCGTCTGCAAATGCGCCGCAAATGGCACCAGTACTTCGGCAATGTCGACGCGGTCCTGATGCCGGCACTCCCCACCCCGGCAATCCCCCACGATCACAGCGAGCCGCAGGCGGCCCGCACGATCGACGTCGATGGTGCAAGCCGCCCCTACCTCGAGCAGATTTCCTGGGCCGGGCTCACCGGCGTGGCGTGGCTACCCGGTACGGTCGTGCCGGTCGCCGCGACCGCAGACGGCCTCCCGATCGGTATCCAGGTCGTTGGCCCCTTTCTCGAGGACCGCACCTCTCTGTTCGTCGCGCGGTTCCTCGAACGCTCACTCGGTGGCTTCAGGCGACCCCCTGGCTTCTGACTGGGGTCGCCAGCGCTTCAAGGAATGCGCTGTTCGATGAAACGCCGGATGGGCTCGAAGACCGCTTCGACCGCATCTTCGGCCACCAGGACATCGAGATGCCCGTGGTTCTCCAGCACATGGAGGTCGACGTCGGGTGATCCTGACTTGCCGGCCGAGTACAAGCCGTCGAGCAGCCAGTCGACACCCAGGGCCTCGGTGCCGAAGTGGAGAATGGGCACCGTCATCTCGCCCCAGCAGTCGTCGAGGGAGGTACCGGGATGGTCCGCAACCATGGTCTGTAGCCGACCCTCGAGATCCTGCACACGCGGCCAGTAGCGATCGTAATCGGCCAGGAGGCGCGCTAGCACCTCAGGTCGGGTGACGCCTTTGCCACCGTCGGAGCGCTGGGCGCCCATCGGGTTCGCCAGGCGTCCCGGCCCCCAAGCACCGAAGAGCACACTTGCGACCTGCTCGCCCACGTTGCCGTAGCGCTCGGCACGTTGGTCGCCGACCGCGGGGCCCGACGGATCAGAAAAGGCGGCCCGCATCAAACGATCTCGATTCTGCCAACCAATGCCGGCAGCCACGTCAGACACCAGTTTGCCGCTACCCTCGACCTGGGCGCGGGCGGCAGTCAGATCGCCGGCCTCGGTCGTCCTGTCGGCGCTGCTCTTGTGGCTCTTGAACATTCCGTCGAGCGCTATCAGGCCGTCAACCTGCGCCTCACCCGGCTGGCAGGTGAGCGCGTAGGCAAACGAGACCCCACGGCTAAAACCCGCAACATGAAGCGGTATCTCACCGATCTCAGAGCGGACGAACTCCGCAGCGGCGCGCGCATCAGCGACGAAAGACTCAACCGTCCACTCGGCCAGCGCCTCGAAACCGTCTTCTATGTCGGCTCCGATCTGGTGCGTGCGGTAGTCGAGTGTGTAGACCACGATCCCACGCGCAGCCAGGTAGAGCCACAAGTTGTAGCGCTCGTCGTTGAGGGCCACCGCACCGTTCATGTTGGTGCCGGGCAGGTAGAAGAGCGCGGCGCGCGGCGGGGCGGCGGAGCGGTAACGATGGACCTGAATCGTGTCCCACTTGCCACGCGGCTCGCGCGACGAACGCCAGACGGTCTCCTTGACCGAACCGCCCTCGCCAACCGCACGGGGTTGAACCACCGGCCTCCACTCCTGGGCCTGGGTCGGTGCGGGAAGGGCGTTGGCAAGGCTCAGGGCGACCAGGGCGCTCAAGACGATCGGTCGTTTGAGGCGTTGGACTGGGTAGCTCGGAAGGCGTTCCATGGTTTCCCCCCTTTCTGCGGGTAGTGCTCTGGTGATCGTTGGCCAGAACGCTTTGACTGGTCGTCATCTTCTCACCCTGGGTGCCCCGGAGGGCCTCCGGTCCAGCCGCTACGATGGGGAATGTTCAGAAACGACTGGCTGGCAGCAGTCGAGGAGCCCGCGCTCGAGCCCGAACTCGAGATCTGCGACCCTCATCACCACCTTTGGCAACGTGCCGAGAGCTGCTACCTGGTCGAGGACCTCGAAGCAGATGTCGAGGGGACTGCCGGCGGGCATCACGTGACAGAAACGGTGTTCGTTGAGTGCAGCGCCTATTACCGAGACAACGGCCCGACTGCGCTTCGGCCGGTGGGCGAGACCGAAGGGATAGAGCAGCTGGCGACGGCGTCGACGGGCTCTCTGGATGTGGCCGCCATCGTCGGTTTCGCCGACCTGTTGCTCGGCGACAGGGTCGACTCGGTACTCGAGGCTCATCTCGAAGCCAGCCCGCGCTTTCGCGGCATTCGTCATGCCGCCGGTTGGGACGAGAGTGACGAAGTGCGCAATTCCCATTCGAAGCCCTTCCGCGGGATGCTGCTCGATGAGAGGTTCCGGCGCGGCTTTGCGCGCCTCGCCCGTTACGACCTGACCTTCGACGCATGGCTCTACCATCATCAGCTCGACGAGCTCACCGACCTGGCCAGAGCGTTCCCGGGGACGACGATCATTCTCGACCACCTCGGAGGACCGCTCGGTATTGGCCCCTACGCCGGCCGACAAAACGAAGTGCGGAAGATCTGGCGGCGCGGCATCGAGGCCGTCGCCAGTTGCCCAAACGTGATGGTGAAACTTGGCGGTATCCAGATGCCAATCAACGGCCATCGTTTCCACCACCAGGACCGTCCACCGACATCGGCCGAGCTCGCCGAGACGGTAGGTCCCTGGTATCGCGAAACCCTCGACCTCTTCGGCCCCGACCGCGCGATGTTCGAAAGCAACTTCCCCGTTGACCGCGCCTCGTGCTCCTACACGGTGCTCTGGAACTGCTTCAAGCTCCTCAGCGCTGATCTCAGCGCCAACGAACGTCGGCTGCTGTTTCGAGACACCGCGAAGCGTGTCTACAGGCTCTCCTCGGTGCACCGACCTCCCGGGGACGTCGCAACCAGGGTTCCGACCCGTGAGTAGGCCTTCATATACTCGGACCTTCGGTCGTCTCATTGTGGTCCGGGTCATTGTGGCCCTTCGAGGAGAAACGTAGATGTTTCAACGAGACTCGTCGCTGGCCCGCCGTTGTTCGAGGAAATGCAAACTGCCCCTCGTTCGACTCCTGGCGCTCGGCCTGGCCTTCGCAGCCTCCGCCTTCGCGCAGCAGAGTGAACCACTGCCTGAGGTGTTCAGTGATCAGGTCGACGTCCGAGTGGTCAACGTCGAGGTGGTGGTCACCGACAAAGACGGCAATCGAAGAAAAGGGCTCGAACCGTCCGACTTCAGGCTTCTGGTTGATGGTTTAGAGACCGCCATCGACTACTTCAGCGAGGTGCAGGACGGTCGCGTCGTCGACCAGCACGCGGGCAGCGTGTCGTCGGTACCCACGCTCGAACGCGGCCGTGACGTCGGCACCAACTACCTGGTGTTCATCGACGACTGGTTCTCGATTGGCCGCGACCGCGACCGCGTCCTTTCGAACCTCGAGCAACAACTCGCGGGCATCAGGCCGCGAGACCGCGTCGCGATGGTCGCGTTCGATGGTCGCAAGCTCGACATGCTCACCACCTGGACGAATTCGCCTCGCGAGATCCGGCGGGCCCTTCAGCGCGCTCAGAGCCGCGACGCCAACGGCCTGGCCCACATGAGCGCCGTACGCACCAACGACGCCGAGCGCCGCGAACGACGCTACATGCGCCAGCTGCAAGTCGAGCGCGCGGGTCTCGAAACCGATCCGCGCGACATGATGCGCACGACCCTCGAGGGCCCTGAACGCGATTTCGCCAACCGCCTCACCAACGAAGTCAAGCGTTCGGTCGCTGCCGCTACCTCGACGCTGCGATCGTTTGCGCAGCCCGAAGGGCGGAAGGTCATGCTGGTGCTCTCCGGGGGCTGGCCCTTTGCACCAACTGAGTACGTCGTCAACGACTGGAACGCGACTGCCGAAGACCTTTTTTCGTCAGGCGCCTTCGATGAGAGCGGCTCTTCGGGCAGCAACCTCTTCGAACCGCTGGTGACAACAGCCAATCTGCTTGGCTACACCCTCTACCCGGTCGACGTCCAGGGCCTGCGGCGCGAGGACGCGAGCGACGCCTCGGTCGGAGTCTTCGAGCAGACCCTCGGCGAGCCGACAGAGGGCGAAGTCAGCCCGGCGCGGACTCTACCGCGCGAGCTCTACAATCACGCCAGTCTCGACTTCCTCGCCGAGCGCACCGGCGGCGAAGCGCTGATCAACGCCAAACGCGACCACGCTCTCGAACAGGTCATCCGCGATACCGCCACCTACTACTGGCTCGGCTTCCAGCCGCAGCGCAACGAGGACGACGCGGCCCACACCATAGAAGTGCAGCTGCGAGATCGGCCCGGCCTTCGGGTTCGCGCCCGCGCGGGGTTTGTCGATCTGTCGCGTTCGACCGAAGTCACCATGTTGGTCGAGAGTTCCTTGCTGGTCGGTGATCCGCCAAGCGCCAACCCGCTGGGACTTGCTTTCGGTAAACCAAAGAAGCGGCGCGGGCGCACCACCATGCCGCTCGAAGTGCGCATCCCGCTCGACGAGATCGTGCTCCTGCCAACCGCCGGGCGCTTCCGTAACGACCTCGAGGTTCGGATCACGGTCATGGACGAGCGCGGCAATCGCTCGCCGGTGTCGATCGATACGGTGAGCATCAACGGCGCCGCGGCACCGCGTCCCGGTCAGTACTACACCTACATCACCGACTTGACGCTCAAGTCGCGCCAACATCGCATTGTCGTCGCGGTCTTCGACCCCATCAGCGGCGCCATTCTGTCGAGTTCGGGCGAAATCGGGTTCCGTTGAAACGTTGTTGCGATGCGCACCTCCGGTGGTTTCGCGGTGCTCGTGAGTGGCGACATCGCGACGGCGCCTCGCGTTACCACGAGCCAGCTACCGCGCAAGCGCTACGGCGCGACTCCAGCCGAGTGCCGTGCCACTTTCGAAACCGTCGGCAAAAATATCGCGGCCAAACTCGTGGGCGCCGATGTCCCAGTGGGCTCCTATCGGTCTCGAGCCCCCGAACGCGTCCCTCGCCAGGTCGATTCCATAGCGGGAGTTGAACAGGCTATACACCGAGTCCGCCGCTCCCGCATCGATCGCCGGTGAGCCGCGCGCAAGGCGCAGGTCGCCAGCCGGCGCATCGACGAATCGAGGCTGTCCGATGAAGCTCGACTGACCCTTGCCGGTGGCAGCCTGGAACGATGCGAGATCGCGAATCATACCGTCGGCCCATTGAATCCGCACATCGGCGTCAGCGAACAGGTTGTGGTGAACCTGCGACGCCGCCGCGAGGCTCGACATCTCGAACAAGATGTCCCGACCCTCCGCCGTGGTGCGGCCCCCAAAGATGTTGCTATGGATCTCGATGCTCCCCGGGATCGACGGCGAGTGAAGACCGGCCTGGTAGGACCACAAAGTGTTGTGCACGACCCTTCGGTTGACCCCGCCACGCAGCACAATGGCCGCGCTGTCGTGCGCGTTGCCCGCGTCCCAACTCTGGCTGGAGTTGATGTCGTAGATGAGGTTGCCAACGATGTAGGCGTGGGTTCCAAAGCCGCCGCCATCGCTTTCGAAGCGAATCCCGGACTCACAGTCGTGCAGTTCGTTGAACAGATACCAAACGTACTCCGGGCCGTACTGCTGACCCATACACCCTGCCAGCGATGAGTTGCTCGGGCGAATGTTGAAGATGTGGTTCTGGGAAAAGATCACGTCGACAGCCTGCTTGGTCCACAGGCCTGTCTGTTTGTGCCCATGAGACGTGTTGCGACCAATGTAGAGATGGTGAGTATCGGCTTGACGTGCGGTACCCGCATTGACCTGCAGACCGTCGCCACTGCAGCGCGCCATGTGGTTGTCGACCACCCAGAGGTAACGAACGCCGGCACCGATTGCGATGCAGTGTTTATCCTGGTCGAAGTCGGCATCGACATCGCCAACATCGTGAATCACGTTGTTGTACAGCACGACATGAGAGAGCTCGGAGTCCGGGTTGTACGAGGCAACTCCGAGCCCGCCACCTTGAAGATTGCCGTGAACCTTGTTGTGGCGTACGACGATGTGGTCTGAGTCGTACTCGTTGAGGCCCTTATCGGTGACCGTGAGCATGCCGACGTAGCCATCCGCAAGATCTCCGTCGGCGTCTTTCATGTCGAAGTTCTCGACAATCACGTAGCTCGAACCGACGATCTCCATCTCGCGGATGACAACCGTCTTCTGTTGCACGTTTGGGCCGCGAATGAAGATGGGCCGCTCCGCGGTTCCGGCACCATGAAGATCACGCGGACTACTGTGGGGATAGTCGTACACACCGTGGACCTCCACGACGCTGCCGGCTGCCAGCGGATCGCCATCGCGCCCTGGAATGGTGCAGCGCGGCTTCGCCGGGGTTCCAAAGTTGAACAACCCAGAGACATCGTCGCTACAGTTCGCGTCCGAATTGTCGACGTAGTGCGTATACGGGCCGTTGCCGGCATCGCGGTAGGGCTCCGGCCCGGAGCCAAAGTCGTACGACTGCGAGCCGTAGTCCTGGTGACTCTCGCTGATCCCGAAATCCGGGTTGGGAATGCCGAGGGGTGGTTTCCACTCCTGGGCGGCTAGCGGAGTCGTAAACAACAGGACAGCGATCTGCAGGGTGCGGGGCGACATAAGGTCAAGGCTACCCAATTCCAGAGTCTGGAGGCACCGTCCGGCTCCCTAGAATCACGGCAGAGAACCCCTCGAAAAGATGGCGCGGCCTGAAGAAATGGAGATATCCAACTAAAACGATATTTCATCTGCCCTCTCAGCGCATCGCGTCCACCCGCTCCTTTCTACCCGCCCGAAGGGCAGAGCCTTCGGGTCTGCACTCCCATGAAGATGGAGACCGACCTGACCTCCGCCGCACGGCTCTCGTTTCGCCGGCCGGCCCTTGCCCTCTGCCCTTCTTGCGAAGGCGCGGGAACCTATTCATTTCTCTCTGCTGCGGAGTACCCCGTGAAGATTGATTCCACCCACCAAACTGATGTTCGCGCCCCAACCCATGCCACGGAAGCCTCCTCATCCTCCACCGAGGTGGCCACCGCCCAACGTGCGGCCATCGACGAATACGCCCCGACTTCGCCTTCCCTGTTCGCGACCACAGCACGGTCCGCCGGTGGGCCGCCGCGGCGGGCCTTTCACATCGTAGCCGAGGGCGAAACGCTCTATGGTCTCTCGAAGCGCTACGGCGTGACGGTCGATCAGCTGAAGAGGTTCAACGGAATCTCCTCCGACTCTCTCCAGCCCAACACGCGTATCGGCATTCCGGGCCACGTAGAGGTCACTGTGCGGCCGGGTGAGACGCTCTACTCCATCGCCCAGAGGTACGGCACCACCGCAGCGGAACTAGCCAAGAAGAACGGTCTCCGCGAGCAAGACCTGCAGGCCCACCAGACCCTTATCGTTCCCGGCCGACTCGGACCGGTCGACCTGAAAGTCCGCGAAGGCCTGCACGTCGTCCAGGACGGCGAGTACCTGCGCGCCATCGCAGCGCGCTACAACGTCTCGGTCGAAGCGTTCATTCGCGTCAATCCTTCTCTGCAGAAGTCCACCGTGCTGCGCCGCGGCCAGAAGCTCCAGATCCCCGGACGCCTGTGGGCCAATACCGACGACCCGATCGAGAAACCCACGGAAAAGCCCACCCGGCCCGTCGATCCTCGACCAGCGGTTCTCGAAGTCGGCGCCTGGATCGACGGTCGCTCCGATTCGATTCTGGGTCGGGCTCTCGGCGAGATGATCGCCGAAGATCCCTCGATCGCTCCCCAGCTGCTGCGCCAAATCGAACCCGCGCTCGACACCGGCACCATGAAGGCCTATCGGGCGCTCAACTCCGACCTCAACGAGTTGGCCGCCGGTCTAGAGCCCGAACTCGAGTCAGCCACGGCGCTCTACGCACGTCGGTTCCGCAACACGGATCCGCGCATCGGCTTCCTTCTGTTCATGACAGGTCGCGCGTTGCCAACCCGAATGGCCGGGAAGGGCGACATGATCAAAGCCATCATGCAGTCGCACGCAGGGGCACTCGAGCGCGACCTCCAGGAAATGGCCGCAATGGTCGGCGATCCACCCTTCGGCTTTGAGCAGGTCTACGAGAACATCACCAACGACGCCGCCTGGGTCACCAACAACGCCATCGAGCAGCTGGACCTCACGCCAGAACAGCGCGAACTGTTCGCCGAGAAGGTCAACAGCGCGGTCGCCCAGCGCTATGTCGAGATCCTCCATGAAGCCGTGCCCGATGTCGGACCGGACCTCCAGCGGCTGCTCGAGCACGCCCTCATCAAGAAGCAGATCAGCAACCTGATCAAGTTCCCGTAGCTCTTCCAGGAAGGTTGGAGCCGAAGAGTCTTGAGAGGCTCCGGGCACCTCGGTAGCCCAAAGGGTCGGATCCGGACTACCATGCCTGGACTCTGACCCCCACCTTCAGAACGAGGAGAGAACCGGAATGAAAGCCATCATCGCAAAGATTCCGATCCAGGACGGAAAAGAAGAAGAGTTCGAAGCCTTCGCTAAGGAACTCGCCTCCAAGGTGCGCGAAAACGAGCCCGGCAATGAGATGTACACCCTCTGCAAGACCAGCGAGGGTGAGTACTACTTCATGGAGCTCTACCAGGACGACGCCGCGATTGCAGCTCACCGCGAGACCGAGCACATGAAAGCCGCCGGCCCGAAGTTCGTCGAAGTCATGGCCGGCAAGCCCGAGATCACCGTCCTCGACGTCGTCTAGTACCCCGTACCATTGAACCGCACAGCGTCTGAGCGTTCCTCGCACTCAGCCACTATCCGTTCCAATGGTACGGGGTACTAGGGGTCAGGGTGGCCGGTGTCTCGAGCTAGCCTCCTAGATGCCCATCGCGCTCAGGCGCTCGATCAGGTCGCGCGCGGCCCGAGCGAGGGTTGGATGCTCGGCTTCGAAAGTCGCGGCAAGACTCTCGAGACGCGAGGCCAGACCACCCTCTTCCCCTTCGTGCTCAATCGCCTCCTCGAGGCGATCGATATCTTCGTGCACGGTGGCCAGCAGGCTGCGCACGTCGTGATCGGGGTGCTCGAGGGTAGTGAGCTCCCCGTGGAGCTTCTTCAAGTGTTCGACTAGCTCATCATGGTTCATCGTCTCTTCCTTCAGGCGGCCCTAGGCCGCGCCCCGATTGCCGGCGCACCGCACAACAGGGATCTTAGCCGCCGTCGCTTCGCAGTAGGCGCTAGCGAACCCGCACTTCTGCCACTGCCACCTCGCTCTGCTGTTGCGCCCCCGCCTCGCCAATCGGTCGCCCAACGGCAGACGGGACCTTCGAGACCGAAAGCTCGTAGGTGCCCGGCCGGATTGGGACGAAGCTGAAGCGTGCCGCAGCGGCCTCGTCGCATTCGATGGCATGAAAGAAGAGCCCCTGCATATGGATCTCGACGTCACCGACACTGACCAGGCGCAGGTGGACATTGCGCAGCAGCTCGGGAAGCTCGATTCGCCAGCCGTCGAGATCGTCCTCAACGTCCGGGCATGACACCGTGATGCGGTAGTAGCCACCAGTCACCAGCTCGAAGGACGCCTGTGACAACTCGGGCCGCCCGCTCTCGCCCTTCTGGATCTCGAGCGTCAGGTCCCGGGGCGGGTACTTGGCAAGGTTGCCGCCCACCTGCGCGTTGGTTGGCACCATCGCAACAGCGGACGGTGCCGCCAGGAGGGAGATCGCCAGGAGGGCGGCGCAGGGGACGATCGGTCGCCAGGCGAGTCTTCTGTGGTTCATGCGGGTCAGTCTACAGACCCGGGCCCCACGTCAGCCGCGAATCGTGGTCCAGCCCGACCTGCGGGATCCTCGACGTTCCGACCCGTTTCATGTCGAAATCGCATGGCAGGGACGCAGAGTCATCGCAAAGTACGAGAAATCATCAAGGCAGGAGTATGATCCTCCGATGGTCGATCCGCAGAGGACTCACAAGGTAGACGCTGAGGGGCACCTGCTCGCTCGCCACCGCTCGGAGGGTGTACCGCTTTCGGAGCGCGAAGACCGCCGTGAGCTCACCACGCAACGGCTACCACTCTTGCGCCTGAGTGACGACAAAGGCCTGGGAATCCCGGAGCGCTACCGGGTCGCCGGCGAGAAAGTACGCGTGATCACCTGTGTCGAGGCGCCAACCCTCGAGGTCCGTATTCAACGCGGGCTCTCACTGACCGCTTCGGCTGCGCGCAGCGCCGCCCCCGGCAGAATCTACCTCGACGGGGTTGCCCAGTTGCCGCCACTCGCCGAGGCGGAGAATGGCCTTCTCAACCTCGACCACCACGAGGGTTGCATTCGAACCTTCACCTTGTCGACCTGCGAGCAGGCCTATCTGGTGGTCGCCAAGGGCCTCGACCTGCAGAGTCGCGACTGGCAGATCGTCGCCAACGAACCCGACCTCGACACGTTGCTCGCCATCTGGGTGCTGCTCAACCATCGCCGCATCAGGAAAGCCCCGCTCGAGCTGCTCGACAAGCTGATCCCAATGCTGCGCCTCGAGGGTGCAATCGACGTCCACGGCTTCGACATGCGCCACTTCTGCGGCTTCTCCACCGAAGTCGAGAACGCCGCCTTCGCACTGCTCGAGCATGTGCGCCGCGCCGAAGCCGACCTCAAGCAGGAAGGTGAGTGGGTGACCACCGACCCGGTCGACTACACGCTGGCGCAGCTCCAGGTCCTCGACCGGCTGCTCTACAGCCACGAAGACTTCGCTGACACCCTCCAGGTCGAGGAGCTGACGCGCGCCGAGCTACCCGAGGGGCGGCTGGCGATCGGCTGCCGCTCGGAAGTTGGCATCTACCGTGTCGAACAGAGCCTGCGCGAGATCTATGGCGATCGTTTGTCGGTGATTGCACTGCTCAAAGACGACAACTCCTACACCCTAAGACAGCTCGCCTCGTTTGCGCGCTCTGACCTCGACCGCGTCTACGAGCGCTTGAACCTGCAGGATGACGCGGCCGGCAACAGCGCGTCGCCGGAACGGTGGGGCGGCTCTTCTGACATCGGCGGTTCGCCACGCGGCCGCGGCACCAGGCTTTCCATGCAGGCGGTCGTCGAGGCCTGCTCGCAGGCGGCACGCCCGATCACTGGCCTGCGAGGTCTGGGGACCTTCGTCGGCCACTGGGCCGCCGCTGGTGCCTGCTGGGCACTGGCAGCGCTGCCGTTTCAGGTCATCGACAGCGCCGCGTCTTCGGCCCAGGCGCTACGAGCGCAGGCCCTCTCGGCGCTCTTGCTCCTGCTCGGCACGGTCGCCATCGCTGCTCCGCGCTGGGCAGGCCGCGGTTTCTTTGGCCTGCGTGCACCGCGCGGCTATCGCTGGGCGGCGGCAGTTCCGGTCGCCATCCTCGCCGCACTCCTCGGTGCATCCTGGACGCCGGCGGCCTTTGACTCTGCCGACGCCGGTATCGAACGCTGGCCATGGCTCGCCTCAGCGATCGCGCTGGCGATCGGGGCCGAGACTCTGTTCCGGGGCTTCGTCCACGGCGGCCTCTTGCAGCTCTGGGCCGGCCACAAGACGCGCTGGTGGACGAGCCCGCGCAACCAGACTGCTTTGATCTATGCCTTCTGGACTGCAATGCCCCTGCTCGGCCTGGCCCGCGGTTTTGCACCCGCGACGCCACTCTGGCCGGCGCTCGCAACGGTCTTTGTTGCCGCTCTGGCCTTCGGATTGACCCTCGGTCTCATGCGCGAGCGTTCCGAGAGCCTGCTTCCACCGGCCCTGGTCCACGCCGCTGCCGCGGCGATGATGTGGTGGGTCAGCGGCACGCTCTGAGTAGCCCCCGCCACCCGCAGTTCTACTCTCCGCCCCGGACTAGCACTCCGGCCTCAGCGCCATTGGCGCGCACCTCGGGGACATACATCGCCTCGACGATCGTCGGCAGACCGTGGAAGGTCCCCGGGGTCTCAGCCCGCAGCTCGTAGGTCAGGCGCCAGGTACCCTGCTCGATCGAATCGATGAAGTGCACGACCTTCTGGTCACGCAACTCGCGGTGCACGTAGCGACGTGAGCCCCAGGTTCCACGGCGACGGTTCTTCGAATCGACGCGCTCGATCCACGCTCTCCCACCGCTGCGGAGCTCGACAGACTCGAAACCCGCCGGCTTCCAGTCGTCAACGATCAGGTACTCGAAATCGTTCGAAGCCTCGATCTCGACGGTGACGGCAATGCGATCGCCGCTCTCGACGCGGTCTCCAGGAGCGAGCGGCTCGTCTTCCCACACCACGCCTTCGAGCAACGTCGGGCGGGCGACTTTCCTGGCCCAGGCGCGCTTGACAGCGACCTCTGAGGAGGCTGGAGGAATCGGTTCCTCGAGCGAGAAGAAGCGCGCCTCGACACCGAGGTAGAGCGGCCCGACGCCGGTGGTGCGGCGAATCTCGACGGTGTTCGTGCCGTCTTGAAGGGCCGAGCTCGGAACCACGACGCGCGTCGGAGCAGACAAAAGCTCGTTGCCCGAGAGCGTGTGTTCGGCGAGGACTTCTCCACCGACGACCACCTGCCAACCGACTGTCTGAGACAGCTCGCCGCGGGCCTCGAGCCAGGCGTCGAGGGCGATCACCGCGATAGCAGTGTCGCGTGTGTTGTTCCACTGCGCACCACGGCGGTTCTGGACCAGCCAACGCATCGCCGCTTCAGCGAGCGGATTCTCGGAGTCGATCGCCACCAGGGCCTGGAGAACAAAGGCTGTGGCCTCAACGGCGCCCTCGGACCAGTGCCACCAGCCAGAGCGCGATCCCCAGTGCGCGGTCTCATAGCCGGCCAGGCTGGTCTTCACCACACCATCGGAGAGGTTACGCACCAACACGTCGGCGCGCTGGTCGTCGCCGAAGCGCTTGGCGCTGATCGCGACGAGCGCGAGCCCGTAGGGTGTCAGACCGCCGCGCCCGTTCCACAGGTCTTCCATGGCGCGCACCAGCCGGGCATCGCGCTCGGCCACTTCTTCGTCCCAGGCAGACAGAGCGTGCACCATGAACGCCTGCCGCACTGGCCGCGCCTGTTCCTCGACCAGACGATCGCGGAGGAACTCGCGGGCTCCTCGGATGTTCACGCCTTCTAAGTCAACACCAGCCTCATCCGCCAACGCCAGCGTCCACACTGCATAGGCCGTCATCCAGGGGTCTGCATCGCCACCCGACCACCAACCCCAGGCGCCATCGGTACGTTGGAGTTCGAGCAGCCGCGCCAGGCCCTCGGAAACCACGTCATCGAGCTTCTCGCTCGGTTGCTTCTGCGGGTTGTCCGCCGCCCAGGATGCGCTCGTGCCACCAAACGACCGCGCCAGAACCTCTTCGCGTTCGAGCCCGAGGCGTTCCAGGGTTCTAGCCGTCACCACCGTCGGCATGAAGCGCGAAAGCGTCTGTTCGACGCACCCGTAGGGGTAGTCGATGAGATACGGCAGGGCGTCTAGTACGGTAACTGCCAGGCTCGGCGCTACTTGGACCGTGACACCCGTGGAGCCATCCCGCCGTGGCGGGAGGTCGAAGCGAAGAGTCGTCCCATCGTCGCCGCGGCGTAGCAGACCCTGGTCCGTAACCAGCTTCTCGATCCCGTGCTCGACGACCGGAATCCCGAGTTGCATCGCATCGGAAAGCTCAGCCGAGCGGACGACCGCGGTGACCGCAGCATCGCCGAAGATCTCCGCGTCGATCTCGAAATCGACCCGCGTGTCGCCCGGAGAGAGAGCGACACCTTGCTGCCCAGTGAGGGCTCCATCCAAGAACCGCAGGGCGTCACCCTCAATCTCGAGATCAACCGTCGCCTCGAGTGTTCGCTCCGTCGCATTGTGAACGACGACAGCCAGCGTGGCGCGGTCACCAACCACCAAAAAACGTGGTGTCTGAAGGCGCACCAGGAGATCCTTCTTCGTGCGCACAAAAGTCTCACCCTGGCCGAATCGATCGGCAGCCGTCGCGGCGACCGCGCGGGCGCGCCAACGAGTGAGGGTCTCGGGATAGTTGACTGTGGCGCGCGCCAGGCCGTTCGTCCCGGTCGTGAGATCTGGAATCCAGAGCGCCGTGGCGCGAAAGTCGGTGCGCACCACAACGTCGCCTGCACCGGAGTCACCGCCGGGAGGCGCCGGCGCTGCCATCTTGCGAGCCACAGGTGCCTCCGATACCGCAAGAGAATGGACCGACATGGCTGCTTCCCCGGCCGTGTCGGCCAGCATGTCCAGACTCTGTCCCGCTGAAAGGTCATGGTCGCGACGCTCCTTCTGCTCCCTCATCAACTCGGGATGAAAGAAGTTGAGCGACTGGAACGATCCACTGGTTCTCACCGCATGAGCGCGACTCTCGCCCCAGAAGCGAGCCCGCGGATCGGGCGCCAGGTCTTCCTGAATCGCCAGGACCGCCTCGTCAATCACCGCGAGCGAGATCTCTGCATCGACAGGGTTACCGTCCTCGTCGAAGGCCTCGACCAGAACCTCGCCTTCCTCAGCCGGACCGATTTCCTCGAGGCCCAGAGAAACACGAACATCGAGCTGCCCACCGCTAGGTGCCACCCGCACGGCCTCCTGGTCCAGGTGAGTCTGGAGGTCGAATACGGTCGCCGCCGCCAGAACGATGTTCGGTACGTGCAGTCGCTCGAGAGGAATCTCGAGGAAGTGGGCCTCACCGCCGAGCTTCAGGACCTGGAGCTGATAGAGGGCTTCGCCCTCCACCGAGAACAGGGCCCAACGCCCGGAGACAGGTGCCGAGATCATGACCGGAAGGACACTGCCCGCCTCACCGAAGCTCTGGCCAGTGACAACTCGAATCCCACCGTGTCGCCACCCGAGATCAGTGACCTGGCCGCTTCCGACCCAGACCTGTGTCTCGGCCTCGACCGGAGCAGCCGCTTCAGAATCGTCCCGGTAGGTCGCGACGTAGAAGCCGTCATTGGTGGGTGTGAAGCGGAAACTGCCAAGGCCGCTGTCGCTGGAGGCGATCGTTGTCGTCAGGATCTCCTCCTCACGCCACGTGCCCTTCAAGACGACCCAATCACGCGGCAGGGGCTCTTTCTGACGCCTCGAGCGCGCAACCTGCCCAGCAGGCACCGGACGCCCCTTCGCGTCGACGACCTTCTCCTCCCAGTAGCGACGAACCACGCGCAGCGAACCCGAAGCCTCGACTGGCTGTTGGTCGACGGTTCGCGTCCGAAGCTCCACCTCGACCTCGTCATCGGGCTGGTACAGCCTTTGCGTCGCGCGCAGGTTGGCCTCGTAGGCCTGGGTCGCCAGCCGGACGGTTGCCTTGCCAACCACCTCGCGGCGCGAACTGTCACGCACCCGTGCTTCGACCTCGAGCTCCCAGGCTGCCGTCTCGATCGGAGTGCCATCGGTTGCAACTACAAAACGAGCCTCGCCGTTCTCGTCGGCGAAGAGCGTGGCATTGTGAATCACCTCACCACCGCCTCCTCCATGGAAGCGGCCATTGCCCGTTGACGACGACTCCTCGAGCCAGGCCGGCCGCTCTGGATCGAAGTCCGGACCCCACCAGGTTGGATACCAGGGGCGCCTGCGCACGAGGACCTCAACCTCGGCACCCTCTACCGGACCGCCAAAGTAGAACTCCGAGGACACGATCACCTCGACCGGCTGGCCGACACGTGGTGAACGGCCTGGCTCGGTCTCGCCCGGGGTCTCGTCGTCGCGCACCGGCCGAGCAGTCGCCGTCACCCGTATCTCGGGCAGCTTGTACTCCTCGAGGCGAAACAGTTCGGTGCGACCGAGGAGCCGCTCACCGATCTTGAACTCGATGGAGTAGGTACCGAGCACGGCACGTTTCTCGAGCTCGAGCTCTCCCCACAAACTGCCGAAGGCGTTGAGTTCTCCCGTGCCTTCCGCCACCTGCTCGCCCCTCGGATCAAGCAACGTCCAGAGGAGTGCGGTTCCTGCGGGCGTCTCCCACGACCCGTCCCCGCGCGAGCGCTCACGCACCATCGCCTTCCAATGGATCTGGTCTCCCGGCCGGTAGGCGGGCCGGTCCGAGAAGGCGTGCACTCTCCAACTGGCTCGGTGACCGCGGCCGCTCGACCAGAGGTGCACGAACGAAGGACCATGCTCGTGACCTACCAACACCGAAAGGCGCCGCCCGTCCCCCTGGGTCTCGAACCGCACCAGGCCATCTCCATTGGTACGCCCGCTCTGGGTTTGCGGCGCAGGGTTCCGGTTTCTCCTACCGCGGTCGGAGTAGACCTCGACGCCAGCACCCTCGAGCGGTGAGCCGGTCTCCGCATCGACGACCCAGACCGCCAGGCCTCCCGGCGAGGCCTTGGTGATCACCGATGTTCTGGTGACCCAGAGGAGGCCACGCGCATCGAACCCACCGTCATGCGCCTGTACGAGATAGAGGCCGGCGGAGAGACCGTCGAACTCGACCAGCGAACGCCCCGGCTCGTGGCTCTCCCAGCCGACGGTTTCGATGCGCGCCCTCTGCACGACCTCGAGCTGATCGACGCGAAAGTCGCGGTACCAGTTCAGCGGGCTGCCGACGCCGCCGCCCGAAAGGTTCTGAAAGGTCGTCATCAGGCTCTGGTCGTCGGACGCATCGAGGCGGTACAGGCGAAGCTCGAAGCTCTCCAGGTTGCGCCATTCCACGAAGAGCTCGATCGGCTGATCGGGCAGGAACGCGTGGTGGATCTGAACGTCGAGCGCCGCCTGGGTCAAGCTCTGAATCAGCGACTGCGCCTGACGGTAGTAGGCGCTCTCTCCTTCGCTGAACTCGCTGACGATGCGACCGAGGACGGCAAGCGCTCCGACCAGGTCAGGACGTTGGCGGGTGCCGCCATCGGTGCGCTCGAGCCGACCGCTCCTTGCCAACCACTGGGCGTATTGCATCAAGGCATGGTCGTGCCCACGGTTCTCTCGGCGCACACCGTCCCGGCCGCTGACATAACGGCCGCTGGCGATCGCTTCTTCGAAGGCATCTCGGCAGGCGTCGTGAAAGCGTGGTTGCGATCCAAGTCGCGCTAGAGCAAGCGCATAAAGCAACGAGGCGTGCGTCCGGTCCGGAGGATCCACCGCGATGCGTGCCGCGTTCTCGGCGATCTCGAGCGGCAGGCGATCGACCCAGAAGGATCTCACCACAGATCCGCGTCGAACCACTCCCGCTTCCCAATCGCTGGCTCGAAACACGATGTCGAGATAGCGTCGTCGCGCCTCGTCGAGATTCTGCCAACCGGCAAGCCGGTCGAGCGCCGCGGAGTAGTACTCCCAGGCCCTGTTTGGATCACGGTCCCACTCACTCACCCAGAACGCATCGCCCGCAGCTTCTTCGAGGGTGGCCAGGCTCGGGCCCAGATCGATGACCTGTGCGGTCGGAAACCTCGGGCCCAGCTCCGGCGGCTCGAGCTCAGCTGGTTCACGAACGTCTCCTGGCGCACCCGATTCCGCCGCGCGCTCGAGCACCCGCAGCAGATCGACGACCTCCCGCTGGAGCGCCTCATAGTCGTCGTCATCGCTCCGGCCGGCAGCGCCGAGCCGAGCCTGTAGGCGGCGAAGCGTCAGCCAACGCCGTTGGCCTTCTGATGCCGGACCCGTCGGAAGACTGGTCAACAACTCGGCGTATGTCGTTGCGCTCTGCGCAAACGAACCTTCGAACAACAGCCGCTCCGCGCGCTGCCAGTCTGGGGGGAGGTTGTCGTCGATCATGGGTTCTTGTCCTGCTTGTGAGAATCCGGCGAAGGGAGGAGCCGTTTGAATCGGATTCACCGGTGGACTGCCGACGGTCGCGCTCCGGCCCGGCAGGACTGGCTCTGTCGCACCGCTCAGCAGGGTCGAAACCGCCACAGAAAGGAAGAGGAGCACCGAGGCGAACGACCTGGACCCTGGCGATGTGGAAAAACCGGTTCGGTTGGGTAACGGCATGACGACAGCCCTCTGCTTATGGGGAGTTCAGGCGGGCACAGAATGCGCCGGAGTTCGAACACCAAGCACGCGGCCCTGTCCCGCTCATGCTTTGACACACACAGTCAGCAAACCGAAACCGTCGTGGGACGGGCCTCCACTAGGCACTGATCGCGTGGTCCGCTCCCCACTCTCGAATCGCTGCGATCTCGCGCGGTCGAACCTGCGACAGTGGCCGGGTGGCCGCGATCTCGGCGTAGAGAATCTCGGGCGAGAGTTCCGTTCGTTCTCCGAAGGCATGGTAGAGAGCTGCGACCACAACGCTCTCGATCTCGGCGCCCGAGAAGCCATCGGTGCGCGCGGCCAGCTCTTCGAGATCGAAGTCGGCCGGATCGCGCCCGCGGGTGGTCAGATGAATCGAGAAGATTCGAGCCCGGTCGACTTCCTCGGGTAGGTCGACGAAAAAAATCTCGTCGAAACGACCGCGGCGCAACAGCTCAACGGGCAGCCGCGTGACGTCGTTGCTGGTCGCGACCAGAAACACCGGGGCGGTCTTCTCCTGCATCCAGGTGAGGACGGCGCCGAGAATGCGCTGCGAAAGCCCGTCGTCGGCGGTTCCGCCACCCGCGGCCAGCGCCTTTTCGATCTCATCGACCCACAAGACGGCCGGCGCCATCGCAGCGCAGGTGCTGAACACGCGCCGCAAGTTGGCCTCGCTCTCGCCGATGAACTTGTCGTACAGGCGACCGGGATCGAGGCGCAGAAGCGGCTGCTTCCACTCACCGGCAAGAGCTCGACACGCCAGACTCTTGCCAGTTCCGGGCACGCCCACCATCAAAACGCCGCGCGGCGGCTCGAGCCCGAAGCGCACCGCGTCTTCGGAAAACGCCAACGACCGGCGCTCGACCCAGCGTTTCAGGTTGGGCAGTCCGCCGAGCTCACCGAGACCATCGAGTGGCTCGATCCACTCGAGCAAGCCGCCTTCGCGGACCCGCTTCTTCTTTGCTTCCAGCAGCTCTGGCACATCACCCAGGTCGAGGCTACGGTCGCGCAACGCCGCCTGGTACAGCATCCGGCGCGCCTCCTGAGCATGGAGGCCCTGCAGCGCGCGCGCCATCTCGGACCAGTCGTCACCCTCGAGCTTGACCTGAAGGCGCGCCGACGCGCTGAGCTCTTTGGCGGTCGTGCGCACCAGGTGCTCGAGTTCTTTCTGGCTCGGCAACGCGATTTCGAGACTCGCGGCGTGCAGCACGAGCTCGGTGGGCAAGTTGACGGTCGAACCACAAACCAGGACGGCCGATTTCGAGCGCCCAAAGGCCGTTGCGACTTCGCGCAACCGTCGAATGACCTCGGGCCGGTCGAAGTAGGGATGAATGTCTTCGAACAGCACCAGCACCTCGTCGTGAAACCCGAGGACACGGTCGAGGGCCTCATCGGGGTCGCGTGTACCGTCGAGGCCGCCGACGCCCTTGCGAATCAGACCCGACGAGGAGTTCCACTGCAGAAACGGCATGCCGAGGTCGGACGCGACTTGCGAAACCAGAGCCTCGGCCTTGGTCTCGTCGACCGTCTCGACCGCAATCAGGGGATAGCGCGAGAGGACGAGGAGCGTGAGTTCACGCTGTAGATCGCGGCAAACGGTGTACGGCATCAGAAGACTCTATCGCCGTCGCGAGGTGACCTCGACCTCAATCGAAGGACCCGGAGGTGATCGTCGAGGCACTCCCGTCGGCGCCGAAGTTTGCCAACCATCCTTCGAGCTCGGGGTAGCGGTCGATCAAGTCTGCTACTTCGAGCAGGCCGCGCTTCTTCTTCCACATCTTGAGGATACGGTTCATCGCCTTGCTCCCGTCGCGCCGCAGCACGATCGAGGCTCCGCGATGGAACTGTGCCTGGTACCAGAGGAAGGCCTCGACGCCCTGCTCGTCCTGAAGGACGAGCGCCGGCGAGTAGTTCTCGGGAGGACCGGCGGCATAGGCAAGGCGGCTTCCGAGGCGCTGGTAGAACAGGGCAATGTCTTCTACCCGGCTCGCCTCGTGCTCCTGCGCCACCGTGCCGGCGACGACGTGCGCCACCAGTTCGGAGATCCAACCTTCACGACCGCGCAAGCCGTTGAGGTTCGCGAAGCCACGCGCGATCTCGACCTGGAGCAAGGTGTCGGCGGCGAGCAAAGTCGCCGCTTCAGCGTCGGAACCCACGAGGGGGTGACCGTCGAGCCGAGGAAGCCCGCCGTCACCGAGAAGCTGCTGCCAGAACTGCACCGTTTCCGGGTCACCGGCCGCCGGTGCGAGAAGCGCGGCGGAACCGGCGCGCAAAGGCAGGCCATAAGGCGTGGTCACGCCGGCGCGGGTCCACTCGTCGCGGTTCATCAGGTAGACCGCGGTCGGTGTGGGCAGATCACTCCACGACTTGAAGTACCAACCCGAGACGTCAATCCGTTGGAGGACGTGATGCGCTCGGTCGAGGGCCGCCGTATAACGAACCGCGCCAAAAGAGCCCCGGATCGTTCGAAACGCCTGCGGTCCGAGCTTCCGAAGCTCCTCGGGGCCCGACTCATCGGGGCCGTCGACGATGACTTCGGAGGGCTGAGACCAGGCGATGCCCCCCCCAAGCGCCAGAAGACAGCCGAGCGCCAAGCCGAGCCTGCCGAGCATGAAGTGGAAGGCGACCGGAGGACGGCGGAGGGTGTTTGGGGCGAGAATTCTCATCGCCGTGATTCTACGCCACCTCCGAATTCTCTTCTTCGAGCACGCCCTCTCGAGGCCTGTTTCCCGGCCCTACAAGCGGTCGGTACGGCCGAAGAAGAAGGCCTGCTCGATCGCGGCGTTCTCCGCTGAGTCCGAACCGTGGATGGCGTTGTTCTGGATGTCGGTGCCGTAGAGGTTGCGAATCGTGCCCTCGGCTGCCTCCTCGGAGTTGGTCGCGCCCATCACCTCACGCAGGTGAGCGACGGCGTTGTCACGCTCGAGCACGACCGGAACCACACGGCCGCTGGTCATGAACTCGACCAGCTCGCCGTAGAAGGGTCGCTCACAGTGGACCTCGTAGAAGGCCTTCGCCTGCGCTTCGGAGAGGTGCATCATGCGCATTGCAATGATTCTGAAGCCTTCCTTCTCGAGGTGGGCGAGGATGTTGCCAGTGTTGTTGGCCTTGACCGCGTCGGGTTTGACGATGGTGAGCGTGCGTTCGATTGCCATGGTTGGTTTTCCTTTGTGCTGAATCGACAGGTATCGAATTGGCGTCGGGGCGCCCTCCGGTCACGTTGACCGCTCGAGTGCGGCTCGGCGGCGGTCGCCCCGCTGTTGTCTGGTTCTTTTTGTGGGTTACTTGCCGAGGGCCTTGGCCGCAGCCTTACCCATATCGGCCGGAGAATCGACGACGTCGACGCCGGCCTCGCGCAGCGCCTTCTTCTTGCCGTCGGCAGTTCCCTGACCACCAGAGACGATGGCCCCGGCGTGGCCCATGCGCCGCCCAGGGGGCGCCGTGGCTCCGGCAATGAAACCCACCACCGGCTTGGTACCGTTGGCCTTGATCCACGCCGCTGCCTCTTCTTCTGCGCTACCGCCGATCTCCCCGACCAGGATGATCGCCTCGGTCTGGTCGTCGGCCTCGAACAGAGCAAGCGCATCGATATGGTTGGTACCGTTGATCGGGTCACCACCGATTCCGATGCAAGTGGACTGGCCCAGGCCAACGTTGCCAACCTGCCAGACCGCTTCGTAGGTCAAGGTGCCGCTACGGCTGACGATGCCAACGCTTCCTTCTTTGTGGATGTGGCCAGGCATGATGCCCACCTTGGCCTTTCCCGGCGAGATCGCCCCCGGGCAGTTCGGCCCGAGCAGTCGGACGTCGCGGCCTTCCATGAACTCCGCCACCTTGAGCATGTCGTTGATCGGAATACCCTCGGTGATGCAGATGACGAGCTCGATGCCGGCGTCGGCCGCCTCCATGATTGCGTCGGCCGCAAAGGGCGGCGGTACGAAGATCATCGAGACGTTGCAGTCGGTCGCGTTCTTGGCTTCGGCGACACTGTTCCAGACGTGAAAGCCCTCCTCCTCCTGGCCACCCTTGCCGGGGGTCACGCCACCGACGACGTTGGTGCCGTAGTCGCGGCACTGCGTGGCGTGAAACATTCCTTCCTTGCCGGTGATGCCCTGGACGAGGAGACGCGTGTTCTGATCGACGAGAACGGCCATCAGGTCGTACCTCCAGCTGCTGCAACGGCCTTCTGGGCCGCATCGGACATGTCGGTTGCGACCAGGAAGTCGAAGTCTGCTTCTTCGAGAACTCGGCGGCCTTCCTCGACGTTGGTACCTTCGAGCCGCACGATGACCGGCAGCCCGACATCACCGAGCTCTTCGAGAGCCCCCACGACCCCACGGGCGATGCGATCGGTGCGTGCGATGCCACCGAAGATGTTGATCAAGACCGCCTTGACGCTCGGGTCGGAAGCGATGATCTTGAAGGCATTGGTAACGGTCTCTTGACTGGCCGAGCCTCCGACATCGAGAAAGTTCGCGGGCTCACCGCCCGAGAACTGGATGATGTCCATCGTCGCCATCGCCAGGCCGGCACCGTTGACCATGCAACCGATGTTGCCGTCGAGCTTGATGTAGCTGAGACCGTACTTGCTCGCCTCGACTTCGAAAGGATCCTCCTCGTCGAGATCGCGCATCGAGGCGATGTCTTTCTGGCGAAAGAGCGCATTGTCGTCGAAGTTGAGCTTGCAATCGCCGGCGAAGACCGTACCGTCGCCGGTGACCACAAGCGGGTTGATCTCGGCAAGCGATGCGTCCGAGGCCATGTAGGCCTTCATCAGGCTGGTGACGATGCCGGCTGCCTGGCGCGCGGTCTTGCCTTCGAGACCGAGGGCTGAGGCAACCCGGCGGGCCTGGAAGGGCTGGATACCAAGATGCGAGTCGACGATCACTCGCTTGATGGCGTCAGGGTTCTTGGCCGCGACTTCTTCGATGTCCATACCGCCTTCGGTCGACGCCATGATCACCGGTGCCCGCTCGGCACGATCGAGAGTAACGGCGAGGTAGAACTCGCGGTCGATGTCGAGAAGTTCTTCAACCAGCACCTTCTTGACTTCTTGCCCTTCGGGCCCGGTCTGGTGGGTGACCAGCTGCATGCCGAGGATCTCACCTGCCAAGCGCTCGGCTTCGTCGGGTGAGCTGGCCAGTTTGACGCCCCCGCCCTTGCCCCGGCCACCGGCGTGAATCTGCGCTTTGACGACGCACTTGCCGCCGAGCTCTTCACAGATCTCGCGCGCTCTCTTCGGGTCTTCAGTCATCCGGCCTTGTGGGACGGCAGCCCCGTAGCGGCGCAGAATGTCCTTGCCCTGATACTCGTGGATATTCAAGCGGGTCCCTCTCTTGCCCCGTACCGGTGGCCCTAAGCGACGAGCGAATGTCATCGTTCACGCTCACGGCGAGCGCTCGGCATGTCGGCCGGGTTCCGCTGGTTTTCGGGGTAGAAGCCCTGGGAAACAGGGGGTTCGGCGAGACGCGAGCATAGCACTGGCCGCTCGGTCAGTCAGCCACTGGTCGCCATCGATCGCGGCGCTACTCGATGTAGCCGAGGGCTCTCAGTCGCTCTTCCTGCTCGCGACTCCGCTCGAGATCCTCAGCTGGCTCCTCAAGCCCGCCCGGGAACGATGTGGCTGAAGCTCGGCACTACCTCGAGCACCGGCTCAGTTCTGAACGCCTCTCGAACGACCCGACCAGGAAGGTCGGCGGCGACGGGAAGACCCGCCAAGGCCAGAACGGTCGGCGTGATGTCGAGCACGCTCGGATCTGCTGCGAAGTAGCCCGGTGCAACCGCGTCGCCCGAGATCAAGACCACGCCGTCCGGCGACCCAAAGTGCTCGACGCCACTGAAGGTCCAGCCGTGATCCGACACCAGGACCATGGTTGAGGAGTCGAGCTGTTCACGGTACTGGGCGAGGAAACGATCGAACGTTTCGTAGATCGCAAATACCGGGTGTTCGCGATTGGCGATCACGAGTTCTTTCCACTCGGTTGCAGAGCGATGCACCGGCAGGTCGGTGAGCAGGAAAGCATCCTCGGAGTGGAAGTCCCAGTGGTTGTGCGCCAGCCAGTCGACCCAGAGCGAGAAGAAGACCGCGACTGCCGGTTCGACTGCACCGACCTGATCGAAGAAGGTCTCGAACTGCAGGGCGAGACTCGCCTCGACCTCGCGGAGATCGTCGGATGCGTCTGGAAACTCGACCTCAGGTAGGGCCGGGACCTCGGCTGCCAGGTTCGACGGATGAAAGCCGGAGGAATCGTTCTCGCCTCCCTCCCACTGGTCGATGACCACGCCTTCGATCGCCGGCGCCGGGTGACCGAGCAGGACGTTGTAGACCACCGACGGCGCGTCGAACCCACTGGTGATGTCCCACAACATAGGAGCCTCTCGATCCTGGGAGGTCATCGCTTCGAGTCGCCACAGGCCCGGGTTGGGCAACGCCTCGAGCAACCGATCAATCGAGTAGACCGAGCGAATGGTCGGCCGAATCGTGGCGAGGTTGTCGAGCTCTCGGCCGCTCTTCGGAAGCACCAGTTTGCGAAAGGCGAACACGCGGTGCCGCTCGGGTAGCTGGCCAGACCAGATGGTGTGCCAGATGAGCGGCGAAAAACTCGATCCGCGGTTGTCGAGGTAGCCGACCCTGCCATTCGTCATGCGCGTCGCCAGCTCTGGCAGGTAGCCAGCCTCGAGCAGCGGCTGCGCCACGCTCCAAGAGAAGCCATCGAGGCACAAGAGCACCACCGGAGAGTGGTCGGAACCCATCGTCTCGTCGGGTCGCTCGACCGAGCCGCTCGCCGTAGCGTCAACTGCGCTCTGGTGGAGCGCGGCGTTCGGCACCCGACGCACGTCGAGCTCTACTTTCCAGATCAGAACCGCCACGGTCGAAGACGCGGTCACCAATGCCGCCAACCACAGAAGCCGCGATCTCGCCGTCCAGCGCTCCACCAGGGCAAGCCCGAGGAACCAAAAAGCGACACAGGAGAGGACGAAGAAGACGATCTGGAGAAACCCCGCCTTGGTCACAAAGGGTCGCGCCGAGGCCCACTGGTACGCCAACGACACCCGCGGCAGGACCGCGAAGGCCAGGTGAAAGACGACCAGAGCAACCGTCAGTTGGGTCGACAACCGACCGAGCCTGCGGACCAGAAAGACAGCCGCGAAGCGTCGGATGGCGAGGAGCAGAACGCCCAGACCGAGAAGCCCCGCGACGTGCAGCGGCAGAACGAGCCACAGCATCACAACCCAGAGTTCGAAAAACGCGGCGAGGCCCGAATGGGGTGGGTTGAGACCTTCGAGCACCAGCGCCAGGACGAGAGCCACCGCAAGAGGAAGGAGAACGACTGGACCAAGAGCGCGAACCCAGACCTTCCAGGACGACGATCTGGGATGCCCGCACTCTGCGGCTTTCCCGTTGGTCATTGGTTCCTCTCCCTCGGCAGATCTGATCCCTCGACCGAATCTGTCCCAGGTTCGGACAGTCCTCGGTCTCTGAGGGGCAGCGGCACTCGAGCGATGCAACATTCCCGCCCGGTTCCAGAGGTTCGCCCGACGCACTCGAACCTCGCCGGCGCGGACCGGTTCTCGTTCCGTGACCCCAAACAGGCAAGGGAGCTCGGCAGCCCACAGTTCGCGGGACTCCCGCGCTCAAAAGCACTCTGGGCCCCGTTTCTGGCCGATGACCTGGAGAAATACTAGAATAGAGGTGCCGAGGCGCTTCTTCTCCACGGAATCCAGCTCTTGATCGCCAGCGCCACTCCTTTCGATGACTTCGCGAGCGATGCCTCCGATGGAGAAAGACCCATGATCCGCGACCCTTCCCTCACCAGCTCCCTTCTGTTTCGAAGCGCCGGTCTGGCCTCGATCGTCTTCCTACTTGGCCAGACCGCTGGGGCCAGCCTCTCCGAGTACCAGGCGCTCGAGCGACAGAAGCTCGACGGTCGCCAAGTGGCCGTCTCGGGCCTCACCATCGAGCGGGACGCCTTCGCGCTGCAACTCGACGGAACGGTCTACCTGTTCGAAGAAGTCATGGAGCAGACGCCAGGTGGCGTCTTCGTCGGTCAGGGCAAATGGCTGCTCGAACCCGCCTCCGAGCGCGAACGGCACCACCTGGCAGTGATTCAGAGTGACCCTCAGCTCGAAGTGCTCCGCGACACCTTCGAAGTCGCCATTCTGCGCTACTGGGACGACACCACTGCCGAGATTCTCGCCGCCGGCGAGCTCTCGACCGGCGCCGTCGCGCCACAGGCGGCGAAGGCGGTCGACGCATGGCGCGACTCGAAGGCTCGCCTCGAGAAGAGTCTGAGCCTTCGCCTTCTCCGCGCGGCGACCAACGACGAAGGCCTGGCGGGTAAGCCCTTCTTCGCGCTGGTCGAAGGAAAACGATGGGAAGAGACGCGGCTCGGCATCGATCCGGCCGGTCTCTTCGACGACGAGGAGGTCTATGTGACCTTCCAGGGCGAAAAGGGTGGCAGCTACGCGGAGCATCTCGAGAGCGAGGTCGAGTCCGGTGCTTACCTCTACGCCCACCCCAAGACCCTGGTCGACGTGCAGCACCATGCCATCGACACTCACATCGTCAAGAACTCCGATCTCGAAGCCACGGCCGAAATCACCTTCTCGGTCCTAGCACCGGCTCTTCGCGTCATTCCCTTCTCCTTGACCCGCGGCTTCGAGATCGAGGAGGCTGTGCTCGTGACCGAAAGCGGCGAGACGGCGCTGGCTGTGATCTCGACCCTGGACGAAGACGGCGACCGCGACTCTTCGACCTCCGCGCTCGTTCTCACCGACCCTCTCGAGCGCAACGACAAAGCGACGGTTCGCATCAAGTACCACGGTGGTGACGGTGTGCTCAGAGACGAGGGCGTCGGCGTCTACGCCGTCGGCGCTCGCTCGCAGTGGTACCCGAAGTTCGGCGATTTCTCAGACCCGGCGACCTACAACCTCTCCTTCACGACGCCCAAACGCTCGACCGTCGTGGCGGTCGGCAAAGAGGTCGAGTCGCGTGAAACTCCCGACGGTCAGTTCACGCGCTGGGAATCCACGCACCCGATTCGGGTCGCAGGGTTCAACTATGGCCGCTTCACCCGCTACGACGAACACGAGAAGAACACCGGCACCGACATCGAAGTCTGGGCGACTGCTGGGACACCTGACTTCATCAAAGAACTCAACATGATCATGGAGTCTTCGAGCGGTGCGGTCGGCTATCGGCGAGAGGCCTCTTTTGGTGTGTCGCCCGACTCGCTGGCCCGCCAGGCTCTGGCCGATGGGGTCAACACCGTGCAGCTTCTCACTGCCTACTTCGGCAAGCTCCCGTTCGATCGACTGGCGCTGACCCAGCAGGTCGAATGGAACTTCGGCCAAGCCTGGCCGACCCTCGTCTACCTGCCCTACCTCGCGGCGATGAGTTCCGCGAGCGGCCAGGCGATCGGCCTGGAGGGCTACGGCGGGTGGGCCGACGAGGTCACCTACCACGAGATCGCGCACCAGTGGTGGGGCCACAAGATCGGTTGGGCCACCTACCGCGACCAATGGCTCTCCGAGGGCTTCGCCGAGTTCTCGACTTCCTTGATGGTCGAAGCGGTCGAAGGCGCGCAGGCCTACGACGACTTCTGGGAGCAGCGCCGCCTCGAGATCATGCGCAAAGACCCGAGCGACGACATCTCGAACGCTGAGTCCGGGCCGATCACCCTCGGCTATCGCAACAGCAGTTGGCGAAACCAGGGCGGCTACCGCGCCATCGCCTACGCCAAAGGCGGCTACGTCCTCCACATGCTGCGCATGGCGATGCGCGACCGGTCAGAGAGCAACCCCGACGCGCGCTTCTTCAGCATGATGCGCGAGTTTGCCGACTCATACGCCGGCCAGGCGCCCAGCACCGCCGACTTCAAGCGCATGGTCGAAAAGCACATCGTGCCGGAGCTCGACTTCGACAGAAACGGCAAGCTCGACTGGTTCTTCGACCAGTGGGTCCATGGAACCGAGATCCCCGACTACGACCTCGACATCGAGATGAAAAAGTCGGGCTCCAAATGGCAGGTTCAGGGCACCGTGACGCAAAAGGGTGTTGGCCCTGACTTCGTCGCCCTGGTTCCGGTCTACCTCGACCTGGGCAAAGGCCAGTACATGCAGCTCGGGCGTGCTCCCTTCAAGGGCGAGATGACGCAGAACTTGAACGTCACCGTCGAGCCACCGCGCAAGCCCAAGCGAGCGCTGGTCAACGCGCAGCACGAGGTACTGTCGCAAAGAAAGCCGTAGCCGCTCGGTTGCTACGGTAGGGTGACCGCCAACGCCGTCAGGTCGTCGTCGCGGTGGTAGGTCGCCGGATCGGGCACCCTGCCTGCGCCAACGAAAATGTCCAGGTCTTCGAGCACGCCGTTGAGTAGGCCGCTGGCGCCACGGTGCGCATGACGCACCAGGCTCTCCTCGAGCCGATCGAAACCAAACATTTCGTCTGTTCCCAGGCGGCGAGCTTCCACCAGGCCATCGCTCGACAGGAACAACGTCTCGCGTGCCTCGAGGCTCGCCGAGCGCTGCTCCACGAGCAGGCTCTCGCGCACACCGAGGGGATAGGCGACCGACTCGAGGGCGCGGATGTCGCCATCTTCATTGACCCGATACGGAAAGAGGTGTCCGGCGCTGGCGTATTCGACGCTGCCAGACTTCGGGTCGATAACCATGTAACAGAGGGTCGTCAGCAGACGCCGACGCGCGCTCTGATAGACGACGCGGTTGAGCGCCGTCATCACGTCGCGAACCTCGGGCCGAAAGGTCACCTGGACGGCGAGTGCTGAGCGCGCCATCGACATGATGAGCCCCGAAGACACGCCATGGCCCGCAACGTCACCAATGGCAACCGCCAGACGCCCGTCGTCGAGTGCCATCACGTCGTAGAAGTCGCCGCCCACTTCAGAGGCTGGAAGGTATCGGTGCGCGAGCTCGCAGCCATGAAGCTGCTCGGGCAGATCGGGAAGAATCGACGCCTGGATGTTGCGCGCCGTTTCGAGCTCGACCCGTTGCCGCTCGCGCTCGGCAATGCGACGCACGTGCGGCGGCACGTCTTCGAACTGATATGCGTGCACCCGCTTGCTGGTGACGAAGCGCAACGACAGGAACATCGGGAGCGCCGCTAGGCCAACCGCCAGCCAGCCCTGGAACTGGAGCCCCGGATCGGCGGCCTGCATCAAGGGCAGCGCCTGAATGAGAACCGCCGCCACCAACTGGGCGAGTAGCGCCGTCAAGAGGTCATAGCGCAGGTACAAGAACACCGTCGCCGCCGCCGCGCCGACCCACAGCGGCAGACCGAAGGGAATCGGCAAAGCGACAAGCGGCGGGAAAAAGGCAATACCAGTCACCAGAGCAACGGCCGCTCCCGCTGCCCAGGGTCCAAAGCGCTCGACCAACGGAGGCAAGAGCAGGACCGTCGTGAACAGACCGTAGGCGAGCGTGTAGGTCAGCTTCAAGAGCAGGACAGCGAGACCCGGAAAGGCCGCATGCTGCCACTGGGCGATCTGCCACGAGCCCAGAGTGACACCACCGAACTCCTGCAGACCACCGGCGAAGGCCAGCGACGCCAGAGTGAGTGCGAGCCCTGCCACTACTCCACGCAGCGACGCCGAGGCGACCGTGTCGTTGGCGAAGTTTCCGCTGGCCAGGCCATCGAACGACGCCAGCTTCCTGCGCCACATGCCCTTGCTCCACGACTCACCCACCGACCAGGCCATGAAGGCGAGAGCCGCCAGGGCTGGCAAGTAGATGGCGATCTGAACTGCGCCCCAGAAGAACGTCACCTGCTCTCGGTTGAGGTTGCCAAAGGCAGAACCTTCAGCGGTCGCCCGCACCGTCATCAGCTGGACGAGAGTGAAGGCTACAAAAACCAGAATGAAGATGTGCACGCCGCGTCTAACGCCCACCACGCCTCGGTGGTAGCGGCGCACAAACAGAATCGCCAGGGGCGGAAGCAGAACGAAGGGCACCAAGACCCACGCCGTCTGCAAGAGGCTGGCGGTGCGTAGAACAGCGTCGATGTCGCGGGCTGCCGGGTCTTCGGTCCAGGTCCTGAAGCCGGTCAGCTCATCGCCGGCAAAGCGCACCTCGAGGCCATAGCTGAGATCGGCGTCGAGCAGCCGCTCCTTGTCGCGGTAGCGCAGGTACAGGTCGCGCCGCTGCGGCCGATCGACGGTTCGAACCACCGGTGACTCGTAGTCGGCCAGGTCAACTCCCGCCGTCATCAGAAACAAGCGCGCCTTCTCCTCGGCAGTTTCGGCACTCAGCTCGCCGGTGTTGGCGTAGTCGTTGGGCACACCCTGCTGGAGGCCGAGCACAGTACCGTCGCTGCCCAAGACGACCTGGTACGACCACTCCTGGTTATCGGCGTCGTCTCGGTAGACACGCACGACCCAACCGTGCGCATAGGAGCGCAACCGCGAACGCAGAAAGACCTCTCGCTCGGGTGCCGAGCGCAAAAAGCGGGTCTCGAGCGGATCGGACGAGAAGTTGGTCGTCACCACGTAGGCGCTGGGGATCGGCTGACCGAAGTCACGCAGGCGCTCGAGAGCGACCTCCTGCGCCTCGTTCTGGTCGTACTCCCAGTCGGGTCCAACCGAGTACGGAAAGACCCTCGGGTGGAGAATCCACACCAGGAGCGCGCAGGTAACCCCCACCACCAGAAGGCCTAGCGCTCCCAGGCGGCCGAGGAGTTGGTGTTCGTTCGAGGTAGCTGGCATGGCGCGCGGAAGAACCGAAAGTGAGCCTGGGAGGGGCTGTTCGGCCCCTCTACTTACGAAGCGGAACGGCCCCGGGTTCCAGGCGAATGGCCGCCGCTCAGGTCAGGTTCGAGATCAAGGCATCGCCGTACTCAGACGTCTTGAGCAGCTTTGCGCCGTCCATCTGACGCTCGAGGTCATAGGTCACGCGCTTCTGGTTGATTGTTTCGCTGATCGCCTTCTCGATGCTATCGGCGGCTTCCGTCCAGCCGAGCCAGCGGAACATCATGACGCCCGAGAGGATCACCGAGCTTGGGTTGACCTTGTCCTGGCCGGCATACTTCGGCGCCGTGCCGTGAGTAGCCTCGAACAGCGCCACCCCGTCGCCCTCATTCGAGCCGGGAGCCAGGCCCAGGCCACCGACCTGTGCGGCCAGCGCATCCGAAAGATAGTCGCCGTTGAGATTGGTAGTTGCAACCACCTCGTACTCGTCCGGGCGCAAGAGAACCTGCTGGAACATCGCATCGGCAATGCGGTCCTTGATCAGGATCTTGCCGTCGGGCAGTTTGCCATTGTGGTTGTCCCACATGTCGTCTTCAGAGATGGTCACGTCGCCATACTCATCCTTTGCAAGTTCGTAGCCCCAATCGCGGAAGGCACCCTCGGTGAACTTCATGATGTTGCCTTTGTGCACCAGGGTCACACTCTTGCGGCCGTTGGCAATCGCATACTCGATGGCCTTCTTGACCAGACGTTTCGAGCCGGTGATCGACACCGGCTTGATGCCAACACCAGAGTCCTCGCGCACCGCCTTGCCCATTGGGCCATTGAGAAAGTCGATGACCTTCTTGGCTTCGGCGCCGTTGGCTTCCCACTCGATTCCTGAGTACACGTCTTCGGTGTTCTCACGGAAGAGCACCATGTCGACCTTCTCGGGTGCCTTGACCGGCGAGGGCACACCGTCGTACCACTTGACCGGGCGCACGCAGGCGTAGAGATCGAGAATCTGCCGCAGCGACACGTTGAGGCTGCGAATGCCGCCGCCGACCGGAGTCGTCAGCGGTCCCTTGATTGCACAGCGATAGTGCTGAATGGCTTCGGGAGTCTGACCCGGCAGCCACTCGCCGGTCCCGGCGTGCGCCTTCTCACCCGCCAGGATCTCCAGCCAGGCAATCTTCTTCGAGCCGCCGTAGCTCTTCTCGACCGCCGCATCGAAGACCCGCACCGAAGCCGCCCAGATGTCGGGGCCGATGCCGTCACCCTCGATGAACGGAATGATGGGGTGATCCGGTACCTGGATCTGGCCGTTTTCGAAGCCGATTTCCTGCCCGTCGGCAGGCGGAGTGAGGTCATAGGACGCAGCCATGGCGCGTTCTCCTTTCGAGGGGCTCCTGCGGCCCCCAGGATCTGATGAGCGGGTTCCCCGCGCGCTGGTATGAAGGCCGCAAACGGTGCGACGGTCGCCCCTTTTGCCAGTGGTGGCGCGAGGACCTGTTCCGTTCGAAGGACGGTCCGAAGAGGTGGCGCGGATAGAGACTCGAAGATACCACGCCGGCCAACCCACGATCGCAAACGGAAAGGCCGCGCGGGCTACGCTCAGAAGGACCCTTCGGGGCTTGAAACCCGCCGCGCCGCGGGTTCCCTCGCCGTGGCCGGAGGTGATCTCAGCCCGGACGCGACTCGCTCTATCCGGCGTCGCGACCTAGCTGAACCAGGCCCTCAGGAGACGTGGGCGCCGGCGCCGCGGGACCTTCGGTTGATCCCGCCTCTGGAGGTTCAACCGGAGTCGCACGACGGCGGCGCAGGTTCCAGTAGAACGCTTCACGACGCTGGCTGCAGGTCTGGCAGCTGCCCACCGGCCTGCCAGACGCCAATCCGCCTTTGATCTCGGCGAGCAGACCGGACCTGGCCAGCGACGCGTAGTCGGTGCCGGGGAACGCGCCCACCGGTTCTTGACCCCAGAACTGGCAAGGGGCGACGACACCATTGGGGCGCACGACATAGATGTACGATGGCCAGGCGCAGCCCTGCAGTCGCTCGATGTGACGGTAACGGGCGTACTCGAAGCGTTCGAGGCCGACCTTCCAGCGCCACAAGGAGCGCTTGATGCGGCCAAAGCGCGAGCGCGGCATCTCAGAATCCGCTTCGTAGCTGGGGAACTGACCGAGTCGCAGGCCACGACGCGCTGCGTCCTCGGCGCACTGGCGCAACTCGCTCTGCAGAACCGCAGGGTCTTCACAATCGAGCAGCTCGGGTGTTGTGTCGACTCCTGGTGTCGGCACGACGAAGCGCACGTCGAGCTCGGAAAAGCCCCATTTCTCCGCGAATGCCGGGAGAAGTGCCAGTTCGTCACGGTTGGTCTTCATCCAGGTGAAGGTCAAGCGCAGTTCGGTACGCGTCCCTTTGCGCACGCTGTTGAAGAGTTCGAGGCACTTCAAGAGGCGCTCGAACTTGCCACCGACCCGAATGCTCTCGTAGACCGCCGGGGTGACGCCGTCCATCGAGACGCCCACCCGCGCGATACCGGCATCGCAGATCGCCTCGGCCTTCTTCTCGGTGAGTGCCAGCAAGTTGGTCGGGAACCAGGCATCAGGCACCTTGTAGCGCCCCGTGATCTCGACCATGTCGATGAAGTTGGGGTGAATGAGCGGCTCGGCAGCACACGCGAGCACCACCCGCCAGGCGCGCGGAAAGAGTTCGGCCGCAACCTCCCGGAACACCTCAAGCGGCATCATGCCGCGCGGGTCGAGCTCGCGGTCGAAGGGCTCGAAGCGAATGCGCTCGTGGGCGCTGAAGTGGCACATGCGGCACTTCAAGTTGCACTTCTCGGTCATGTCCATGATGACCAGAAGTGGGCGCCGGAGCGCATGGGTCGACATGGCTGGATCCTACAACCATGATTCGCCGCACGCTGTTGCACGGTGTCGTTGCGCGGGGTCATTTCGCACTGTCGCCGCGCCGGGGTGTGGCGGAGTGGACGGTGCCGCCTGGTCTGTAGGATTGCTTGCCATGTGCGGCCGCTACACACTCACCAAGCCAGGCGACGCACTGACTGGCATGGGCGAGATCGATACCACCCTGGCCGAAGACTTCGACGCCTCGGGACCCCGCGAGCGGGTCCTCGAAGCGCGCTGGAACATCGCCCCGACGCAGAGCGTCCTGGTGCTCCGCCCGCAGCGCCAGGAGCCCACCGCGCTCGAAGCCATGGCGATGCGCTGGGGGCTCATCCCGCACTGGGCCAAGAAGATCGGCAAGCCGCTGATCAATGCCCGCTCTGAAACGGTGGCCACCACCGCCTCGTTTCGCGACAGCTACAAGAAGCGCCGCTGCCTGGTGGCGGCCGACGGCTTCTACGAGTGGGGACCGAGTGACCTGGGTCGCCAGCCGCACTACTTCCGCAAGAGCGGCGGCCCTCCGTTCTGGTTCGCCGGAATCTGGTCGATCTGGTCGCCACCGGAGAGCCAATTGACCGAGGGAATCGGACCCCAAAAGGTGCGCTCCTGTGCGGTGTTGACCACCGAAGCGAACGCCGTTCTTGAGGGTGTGCACGACCGGATGCCAGTGATTCTCGGCAACGACCAGGCACGCCGTTGGATCGAAGCCGACACCGGGGCGGACGAGCTCGCCGCGCTCTGCCGTCCACTCGACCCCGCTGCGATGGAGGTCTGGCCGGTTGGCCGAGCGGTCAACAAAGTCGCCAACGAAGGCGCGGCCCTACTCGATCCGGCTGAGCCCGAAAGCGAGAACCTGACGCTCTTCTAGCAACTGGTACCTATGGGCGCGCGGGCACCGGCGTCGAACAGATAGGCTCGGCGCTCACGAGTCCAAGAAACCCGGCCGACCGGCTCCTCAGGTTGTTCGGCAACCCGACCGCAGAAGGGCCCTCTCCCAATGAAGCACGTGACCTCACGCAATCCTCTGCTCTTCCTACCCCTCTGCGCACTGCTACAGGCGCATGTGCCTGCGCCCGGTCTTGCCGACGAATGGCCACAGTGGCGCGGCCCCGACCGCACCGGTGTCTCACAGGAGACCGGCCTGGCCGACGCCTGGCCAGCGGACGGACCGCAAGAGGTCTGGCGGGTTGACTTTCTGGGAGAAGGCTACGGCGCCGTCGCAGTCACTGGCGATCGCCTCTTCGTCCAGGGCACCCGCGACGGCGAGAGCATCGTGTTCGCGCTCGACAAGCAGAACGGCAAGGAGATCTGGAGCCACTCGCTCGGACCACGCCTCATTCAAGACAAGGGCAACGGGCCACGCTCGACACCAACGGTGAAGGGCGACACCGTCTACGTCGTCAACGGCCAGGGCCAGGTCGCTGCCCTGGCGGGTGAAGACGGATCCTTGCGCTGGCAGGTCGACATGCTCGAACGCTTCGGAGCCAGTAACCCACGCTGGGGCATCAGTGAATCGCCGCTGGTCGAAGACGACGCGATCTACGTCATGCCGGGCGGCACGAAGGCCACCGTTGCGGCGCTCGATCCACGGACCGGCGAGACCATCTGGACCTCGAGCGGTTTGACTGACCGTGCCTCGTACTCGTCGTTGGTCCCGATGCGGGTCGGCAACATCGACGCGCTCGTCGGCTTTACCCAGTCGGCCGGAATCGGCCTGAAGAAGAGCGACGGTTCGCTCCTATGGCGCTATGAAGCGCCTGCCAACCGTACGGCCAACGCCGCGACCCCGGTGATCGGTCGCGACCTGGTCTTCTACAGCTCCGCCTACGGCACCGGCGGCGGCGCTCTGCGATTGATGGCAACAGCCAACGGCATCGAAACCGAAGAAGCATGGTTCGAAGCCAGGCTGCAGAACCATCACGGCGGCGTCGTGCTCTACGACGACCACCTCTACGGCTTCTTCGGGCCAGCTCTCGGTTGCATCGAGCTCGAGACCGGCGAGACCAAGTGGCGCGCCCGCAGCGTCGGCAAAGGGTCTTTGACCATCGCCGACGGCAAGCTCTTCCTGCTCAGCGAGCGCCGGGGAGTGGCGCTGGCCGAAGCAACACCTGATGGCTATCGCGAACGCGGTCGGTTCGAAATCGAAGACCGCGGTCAACCCACCTGGGCCTACCCGGTCGTCAGCGGCGGCCGTCTCTACATCCGTAACCAGAACCTGCTGCGGGTCTTCGACGTGGCAGCGGGAGGAGCACAGCCGACATCGGGCGGGGCCGGTCGATGAAAAGCCGGCTCGCTGTGGGTGGCGGCGCTTTGGCGCTCGCCTTTCTCTTCATGCTGCTGACAACCCTCGGCCAACCCTTGGCGGCCGACAACGAAATGCCGCCAGTGTTCGAAACCGCGCAAGGCTACTTCGCCGGTATGGCGATGAACGACGCCGACACCGTGCGCGGTTTCCTCGGCATTCCCTACGCTTTACCCCCGGTGGGTGACCTGCGCTTCAAACCACCGGTGAGAATCAAGGACTCCGGTTTCATCGAGGCCGTCGTACCGGGACCGATCTGTCCACAGCCTCCCTACCCAGCGAACTCGGTCTACGCCCGCCCGGCTGAGGAGCAAAACGAGGACTGCCTCTATCTCAACGTGTGGACCGGCGCAGAGGCGCAAAGCGATCGCTTGCCGGTGATGGTGTGGATCCACGGTGGCGGTCTGGCCCGTGGTTCTGGCAGTACCCCCGCCTACGATGGAACGAAACTGGCCGAGCGGGGTGTGGTCGTGGTATCGATCAACTACCGCCTCGGCGCTCTCGGCTACATGGCGCACCCTGCCCTCTCAGCGGAATCCGAGCACGGCTCCTCGGGCAACTACGGCGTGCTCGACCAGATCGAAGCGCTGCACTGGGTCAAGAACAACATTCACCATTTCGGCGGCGACGCCGAACGGGTCCTGATTTTTGGTGAGTCGGCAGGTTCACGCTCGGTCGCCGCGCTCATGGCTTCGCCGCTGGCGCGCGGGCTGTTCCACCGCGTCATTGGCCAAAGCGGCGGCATGTTCGGGCCGATGGCGCGCCTGGCTCAGGATCGTCCAGGGCTTCCCGCGGCAGAGACCTCGGGGCAGGCGTTCGTTGACGCACTCGGCGCGCTGGACGGCCTCGACGAAGAAGCCAAGGGCGACCCGAAACAGGTCGCCCGAGCGTTGCGTGAGATCCCGGTCGAACGATTGATCGAGCGACCAACCACCGTCACGGAAGGCTACGGCCCGAACGTCGACGGATGGATTCTTCCGCGCGAAGTCTTCGCTACTTTCAACGCCGGTGAGCAAGCCGATGTGCCGCTCATCGTGGGTTCAAACCGTGATGAGGCGACCGTGCTCGTCGGTCACTTGATTCCGGGCAGCCGAAAAGATCTCATGGCCTGGGCAGGAGAACGCTACGGTGCACTCGGCGGTGAGCTCCTGGAGGTCTACCCGCCCCGGAACGCGAACGACCAGGCCAGACCTTTTCTCTCCGCGTACCGCGACGAGCGCTACACCTGGGAGATGCGCACCTGGGCACGCGCCATGAGGCAGGTCTCGTCTCCGGCCTACATGTACCGCTTCAACCGCGCTCCACCGCTCGCCGGCAACGACAAGCTCGGCGCCTTTCACGCCGCCGAGATTCCCTACGCGTTCAACAACATCGAGAGCGTGAGTTGGCAACCCGCCGCCGTCGATCACAGGATCTCCGAGCTCATGGCGACCTGGTGGACGAACTTCGCAAAGACCGGCGACCCCAACCAAGGCAAGACCATCGCCGACTCACCGTCCTGGCCCGTCTTCGATGGTGAGGAGACCTACCTCGAGATCGGCGAGGACATCACCGTCGAGAAGAGACTCGCCGAGCGCGAGATCGACTGGATGGACCGGGTCTTCGACGCTCGGCGAGCTCTGTCGAACGACCAGGTTTCACACGACTGATCTCCGTTCTACCGAGGGCGGGAGCTCCGGAGATCGTTCTGTATGGTCTAGTTGTCGTTCTCCCTTCGACAACTGGCTGCCGACGCACACGGCTTCTCCACGAGGCCGAGTTCTGAAGCGTCGCTGGAGGCCTCGCCGATGAATCGTTTAGTCCAGCTCCTGGTTCGCTTCTTCCTGCGCTGGGTCCCCGACTCTTTCGTCGTTGCGGGAGTGCTCTCGCTTTTGACCTTTGTTCTCGCGGTCACGGCAGCGGGCTACGGCGTCGTGGACACCCTCGACGCCTGGGGTGACAGCTTCTGGAACCTCCTCGAGTTTACGAACCAGATCACGTTGACCCTGCTCTTCGGCTACGCGCTGGCGAACACTCCGCCGGTGCGGCGTGGCCTTCTCCGTCTCGCCGGTCTGGTGCGTTCGCCGACGATGGCCTACGCCGGCGCCTGCTTGGTCACCGGAGTGGCGGCCATGCTCTCCTGGGGGCTGAGCCTGATCGTCGCCGGGATCACCTCACGGGCGATCGGGGAAGCCTGCCGCCGCAACGGCGTCCAGGTGCACTATCCACTGCTGGTGGCTTCGGCGTTTTCGGGATTCGTCATCTGGCATCAGGGCCTCTCCAGTTCGATTGGCCTGGTGCTGGCAACGCCCGGGCACTTCCTCGAAGATCGCATCGGGCTGGTTCCGGCCTCCGAAACGATCTTCAACATATGGAACTTCGGCCTCGCCTTTTTCGTGTTGGTGACCCTGCCAATCCTGATGTCGCGCCTGGCGCCCAAAGACCCGGGTGACATCGAACCCATCCCCGAAGCGCTGATGCCCTCTGGCGACGGCACCGCCAAGACGAGCGGGGCCACGGCGCTCACCCCAGCCATGCGCCTGGAGCGTTCGCCGATCCTCATGCTCTTGATGGTCGCCTGCGGCGGGTTCTACATCTACACCCACTTCATCGTGCGCGGCAACGGACTGACCCTCGACATCTTCAACTTCTTGTTCCTGGTCGTCGGCATCCTGCTCGCCGGCTCGCTGGTGCGCTACGTGCAAATCATCGTCGAAGGAGGCCAGGTGGCGGCGCCCTTCCTCCTGCAGTACCCCTTCTACTCGGGTATTGCGGGCGTCATGGGTGCCTCCGGCCTCGCCCAGATGGTGGTCAACTTCTTCGTGCGCATTTCAACTCCCGAGACCCTGCCCTTCTTCGCGTTCTTCAGCGGCGGCCTGCTCAACCTGTTCATTCCTTCCGGTGGAGGGCAATGGGCCGTACAGGGGCCGATCATTCTCGAAGCTGCCTTCGCCGTCGGTGCCGACATCCCGCGCACCGCGATGGGAGTCGCGCTCGGCGACCAGTGGACCAATCTCATCCAGCCGCTGGCGATCGTCCCGGTCCTCGCCATCGCCCAGATCCCTCTGTCGAAGATCATGGGCTATTGCTTCGTGGCGGTGATTTATACCGGAACGGTCTTCTCGCTGGCGCTCTTGTTGTTCTAGGTCGCCCTTCGAGGGTCCACCGGAACAGGCGAAACCCGGCGGCTACTGCTGTCCCTGCAATCGGTCCCGTCAATGATGCATCGACTGGCCCATCGCCAACGCCCGATGATGGTTGCGATGGTGCTTGCCGAGGCTCAAGAAACCGAAGAGACCCAGCCCGCGAATGCGCGCCCTCTCTTCGTCCTGATCGCTTGCGAGAGTAAGAACAAGCGCATCCCCCCGGTCGTCGAGCTCGACGCTCCATCCACGGTACTTCCCCATCATCGCAACGTGCATCGGGAGCATGCGTCGGGCCGCCGCCATCACGCGATCACTGCCCGTGACCTTTGCCGTGAGGCCAGAAGGCGTCTCGGCTTCGTCGACTTCGGCGTCCATCGTCAACCGATGCATATCAACCAGGTGCTCGCGCAAGGCACGGATGTCCACCTTGCTCCAGTCTGTCGCCGCGCTCTCAGTCAGCGAATCGACCGTTTCCGCGAGCGCGGCGAAGATGTCGTTACCGAGCTCGGTGGCTTGCGAATGAACCGAAGACGGAAGGGCACCGAAAAGGGCGAGGACGAGGACTACGAGCAAGGGAACGGCAGGCGACTTCTTTGCGATCATAAAGCACTCCTTTCACAAGGGATGCTAGATCGGAGATGGCACTACAAGATATGACCTGGGTCAGACTTTCCGCGCAGAATCACGCCGGGACCTGCCTTACGATCGACCTCGAGCACGCCACGGTCTCTGAGATCTCCGAGTACCCGATAAACGGTCGCCTCGGCCAGGCCGAGGTCCCCGGCCAGGCCCCGCACCAACGCGACGCGCACCGCGCTCGCGCCATCTTCCTTTGGGTCGATTGGCTCGAAGTTCGACACGATGGCGACGTAGGCCAGGATTCTAGCCTCGGCGCTCGGTTCCAGTCTCACCTCGAGGAGGGCGCGCAAGCGCCTTACTTCACGTGACAGTTCGCCCATGAAGGAAAGTGCAACCTCCGGCCGCTCACGAAACAGCGCCACGACCCGCGCCTGCTCGAATACACGCACCTGGCTCCTAAGCTCCGCGCGGCAGTCGCAGTGGTAACGCTCGGCATGGAGGGCTGCTTCGGCAACCCAAACGCCCGGTCCTGATCGCGCCAGGATCAATTCCCGCCCCAACGGGCTGACGCGTGCAAGAACGACCCGGCCGCTCTCGACCTGGAACAAGCGATCGGCAGGGTCATCGCGCCGGAAGAGATAGCCCCCACGCTCGAGCTCAACTACGCCGTCTGGCTCGAGGGCCCATGTCTCACATAGCGTCAATTCTTTGCACCTCCAAGCAGACCCTTAGTCCAGACAAACCTGGTACGGCTTGCGACCCGCAGGGCTACAATTCTGGCCCATGAGTCTGCTAGAACACCCAGCCCGCGGTCGGCGCCGCTCACTGCGCCGGGCGCTTCGATCAGGGCGCGCTACCCCGGGGCACCGGCGGGAGCCGGCGAGATCGGACCTCGCGGAGTCATGGGTACCGAGCGCGAGAATTCAGGTAGAAATCATCCCCAGGCCATGGCCGGAGGTCGCCTCTATCGATGAGAATCCCTGTCGAACCCTGACTGGAGAATCTCTATGAGCAACTCACCTCCCGCGATTCGCTTCTTGCCCTCGGACTCGTTGGTACGATTCGTAGTGCTGGTCGGCGTCGTTTCCGTTGGCGCTCTGTTGCCCGTCGGGTCGGTCGCTGAAGGCCAGCCTCACGACGAAACGGAGCACGCGGTGCCGGCCTGGTTTCTCGAGCACATCGACTACTCCACTCGCGACGGCGGACGCTTTGTCGCCGACAACCAGACGTACCGCTCCGACGCCGAACCCTTCGACGCCTACGTCACCGAGTGGACGAAGGGAGTTGGTGGTTTGAGCCTGCGTGGGCGCATGTTTGCCATGCGCGACGGGAAAGACGTCGGGACCATGTGGGAGTTCGTCAGCGTCTGGGACCCGGGTACGCAGCGTGTCAAGGCCTTCCAGTTTGGTTCCGATGGCACCTTCGGCGAGGGCACCATGATCTCGATGGGCGAAGGAAGACACCGCATCACCCAGGAGTTCTGGCGTCCCGACGGAACGAGTTTCAAGGTCGGCCACGACGGTAGGGACACGGCCGAAGGGCAAGAGGCCGCGTCGTTCGACATCGGGACCGACGGCTCGTGGAGTCCGCGCCGGTCCTACCTGTTTCGGCGCTAGCTGGCCGAAGCTGCCCCTAGCAGAGGAGTCGCGCTACGGCGTGTCGAGCCGTTCGAAGACCTCGAGCAACTGGCCGAGCTTCTCGAGCGTCACCACGCCCAATAGCTTGTCGTCTTCCTGGACCAGAAGGGCGGCACTGTCGGTGGTCTGCAACAAATCGAGGACGCGATCGAGCGAGGCGTCGGGAGGCAGGGTCGCAAACTCGCGATTCATCGCATCGAGCACTGCACCGTCGCGACCATACTCGGCGAGACCCTGCAGCAGGCTCGGACGGTCGAGCAGGCCGGCGACCCGACCCCACGCGTCGACGACCGGGAAATCACGCTGATGGGTGGCGAGTAAGAGGCGAGTGGCCCACTCGAGAGAGTCCTGGGGCTGCAGCGTTTCGATCCTGGTCATCATCGCGTCGCGCGCAGTATGGCCACTGACGCGCGAGCGCGTCCGCTGCGCTGCCAGTTCACGGTTGGCCGCACCGAGGATCACGAACCCCAGGAGCAGGAGAATCAGTCGCCAGCCAACGTCGGCGATCGGGCCGATGACGGCCACGATCCCGAAGCCGAAAGCGAAGGCCTGCGACAGTGCGACGGTCAAGCGGGTCGCTTGCGCCTCGGCAATGCCAAGGGCCAGAAAGCCGCGCAGCGCACGCCCACCATCGAGAGGCAGGGCCGGCAGGAGATTGAAGAGAAAGAGCAGCAGGTTCGCGTTGGCTAGAGCGGTGAGGACAAACCCCACCCGCCCAAGGTCGGGATCAGGCGCCAGGCTGCCGGTGGTCAAGAGCGCCAGGATCGAGAACAAGACGCACAGGATCAGATTGATCAAAGGCCCCGCCAGAGCAACCATGAGCTCCGCTAGACCACGCGGCGCTCGCGCTAGCCGAGTGATACCTCCGAAGGGATAGAGCACGATCTCGCGGGCTTCGATGCCGTAGAAGCGCGCCGCCATCGAATGCCCGAGTTCGTGCAGGATCACGCACAGAACGACCAGCCCGAGGATCAAGAGCCAGGTCCCCACATCTTCTTCGCGACTCGACGCCCAGGGCACGATCCAGATCGCCAACAATACGAAGGTGACGTGCAACTTGAGCGGGACACCGAAGAGGGTGCCAATCGGCAAACTGAAGCGTTGCGTCATGTCGAGCCGCCATCAGCCGCGGTTTCCACCCACTGCGCCAGGCGCTCGAGGCCTCGATCGATCGTGGCCTCAGACACCGCGAACGAGAACCTGAGGTACCCGGGCGCTCCGAAGGCACTGCCGGGAACCGTGGCAATGCCGGCTTCCTCGAGCAGGCGGTCGGCCAGAGCGGCATCGTCAGCCGCGAGGCCACTGGCACCGAGAGCGCCCTCGACATTCGGCAGCAGGTAGATCGAGCCCTCGGGCGGACGGCAACTGAAACCTGGCAAGGCATCGAGCCCAAGCGCCAGGCGTTCTCTGCGCTCGCGATAGAGCGCCACGACGGGATCCTCGCCCGCATCAACTGGCGGCCGGCTTGCGAGTGCAGCGACGGCACCATGCATGGCAAAGGTCGCGGGGTGCGTGACCGCGTGACCCTGGAGCCGGGCTACGCCGGCAAGAACCGCCGGCGCGCAGAGCAGGTAGCCCACCCGCCAACCCGTCATCGCGTAGCTCTTGGAAAAGGTCCCGACCAGCGCGACAGTCTCTGGAAAGGCGGAGGCTAGTTCCGCAGCGCTCGCATGCGCACCCTCGAAGACGTAGCGCTCGTAGGCCTCGTCCGAGACAAGGAGAGCAGAGCGCTCAGCGCAGGCCGCGGCGAGCTCCTCGAACCCGGCCGCCGAGAGCAGCCGACCGGTCGGGTTCCCCGGCGAGTTGACGACCACCGCGCGGGTCTTCTCGGTCATCGCTGCACGAATCCTCGAGACATCAAGGGCAAAGTGATCTGCCGCCGACATCTCGACGTTCACCGGCACCCCTCCGGCGATCCTGACCTGGGCGGCAAAGCTCACCCAGGTCGGCGACGGAATCACGACCTCGTCTCCGGGGGCGATGGTTGCCAGAGCGAGTTGAAAAAGCGCCGCCTTGCCGCCGACGGTGATCAGACTGTCGTCGGTACCGCGCCAGGGCGAGCCGTGGCGCTCGCGATGCCAAGCCGCCACCGACTCCCGCAGGCTGGGCAGACCGCGGACCGAGCCGTAGCGCGTCGCGCCGGTTTCGAGGGCGTTTGCTGCAGCCGCCACCGCAGCGCGGGGGCTGTCATGCGCCGGCTCTCCGGGCCCGAAATCGAGCACCTCGATGCCCTTGCGGCCGAGCGCTCGTGCCTTTTCGGCGAGCTTCAGGGTGGCGGAGGGAGACAAGCCACCGACCCCGGGAGACAGGCGGCCGGCACGGGAACTGGCGGCCTGCGACATGCGCCGCATGCTAGCATCAGGGGCTCGCCGCCGGCCCCTTCCTGGGCATCAGATGCCCTTCTTTTCGGGCCTCCATCGCCGCCCTCGCACCGCCTACCGGGAACGGCCGGCCAGGAACCTCCAAAGGCCAAAACGGGTCCTAGCTGGTGAACGAAGGGATCCAGAGGCGCCCCTTCGACGGACAAGAACTCAGTATGGAACGGCCCCTCAAGAATTCCGGACGAACGCGCTCACTCGCCATGTGCCTGGCTATGGGCCTCGTCATCGCCAGTTCGGGACTCGAGGCGCAGATCCGCCGGGTTCACAAGTCGACCCTCGAGCTCGCCCTCGACCGGGTGTCGTACGCGCCCGGAGATACCGCCCGGCTGGCCGCCGTCGTCACCGTCGAGGACGGCTGGCATATCCAGAGCAACACGCCGAGCCTCGAGTATCTGATTCCAACCGAGTTCTCGCTCACTACGCCGCCCAACTGGGGCACAGCGGAGGTCAGCTACCCGGAGCACCGCATGTGGCAGGCCGGCTTCGCTTCCGAGAAGCTGGCTGTCTTCGACGGCCAAACGCTGATTCACGCAACCTTCCAGATTCCCGAGGACGCAACGGTCGGCTCCACCCCGCTCGACGGCTCGCTCTTCTACCAGGCCTGTGACGACCGGGTCTGTCTTCCGCCCATCGACCTCGAAGCCTTCGTCGTTTTGACGGTCGGCGAACGCGGAGAAGAGAACGCGCCCCACCTTTTTACTTCGACTGCTTCGGACAGTTCGGGCACGCCCGGTCCTCGAGATGACAAGAAGGGCGCTGCTCCGCTAAGCGCCGGCCGTCTGCTGGTCATTCTTGGCCTGGGTGTTCTCGGTGGTCTGATTCTCAACGCGATGCCCTGTGTCCTCCCGGTCCTGTCGCTCAAGGTCTTTGGCCTCGTCCAGGACGCCGGCCATGGCACCGGCTATGTGCGTCGCGGCAGTCTCGCCACGGCCTTCGGCATCCTGGTTTCCTTCTGGGTGCTTGCGGGGCTCGCCATTGCAGCGCGCAGCGCCGGCGAGGCGGTCGGCTGGGGTATTCAGTTCCAGAACCCGGTGTTCGTCGCTGCCCTGACAGCTGTAATGGTCCTGTTTTGCCTCAACCTCTGGGGGCTGTTCGAGGTGCCACTGCCACGCTTCTTGTCCTCGGTTGCCAGCCAGGGCGAGAACAAAGACATAGCGGGACACTTCTCGACTGGGCTCTTTGCAACCTTGATGGCGACGCCGTGTTCGGCTCCCTTTCTCGGTATCGCGATCGGTTTCGCGCTCAGCCAGCCTGCCATGCTCACTCTCCTGGTGTTCACGGCGGTTGGCGTTGGAATGGCACTGCCTTACCTGTTGCTCGCCGCAGCTCCGGGTGCTGCCTCCATCCTGCCCCGCCCCGGCGCCTGGATGGAAACGCTCAAGGGTGCGATGGGTTTCCTCCTGGCGGGTACCGCAGTGTGGCTGCTCTACATTCTCGCCGGCCAACTCTCGAGCGCCCGTCTCGCGCTGGTCGAAGGAGGGCTGCTCGCACTAGCCGGCGGCGTCTGGCTACGATCCGGCGCCACTGGCAAGGTGGCGAGAGTCGTAGGGTTGGTCGGGGCGATCGCAGCGGTGGTCGCGACCCTGGCCATCGCCCATACGGGGCGGGGAATCTCAGCGGGCGAGCGAGCGCCTCTCCAGCTCTTGACATGGGAGAGCTTCGATCGCGCCCGGGCCGAGCGCCTGGCCGCTGAAGAAGGCCGTCTGGTTTTTGTTGACGTCACTGCTGACTGGTGCGCGACCTGCAAAGTCAACGAGCGTGTGGTTCTCGAGACCGAACCGATTCGCGATTTGTTCGATAGGCACGACGTGTTGACCATGAAGGCCGACTGGACCAACCGCAACGATGAGATTGCCACCTTCTTGGCCGACTTCGGGCGCTATGCGATTCCGTTCTACGTGCTGTATCGTCCGGGGCAAGAGCCGCATGTCTTCGGCGAACTGCTAACTCGCTCGACGGTCGTCGATGTCGTCGAAGAGACCGCCCTTGCCATTGCAGCCGCGTCCTCCGACGAGCAAGACGGAGTCCCTCGCCCAGCGGGTTGACCGACTCTTGGACTCGGCAACGCGCACGCTGATCGTTCTGGTCGTCGTCCTGGGCCTGGCGGCGGCGGCGCTGTTGCTTCTCGGGCCGCGAGTCGAGGAGGCCCGCGCCCCCAAACCGGTGGCCGCGTGGGTTGCGATTCAGCCTGAAGGAAGCGGCACCGCCATCGTCGGGCAGGTCGAACTGGACGCCGGTCAGAGCTTCGATCTGCACGCGGTGTGGGAGCTCGAAAGACCGAACGGCCAACGAATCTACATGACCGAAGCGAAAAGCCTCACCCTCGCAGACGGCGAGACGGTCCGAGCTGACGCACTGGTCCCATGGGACCCTCGAAAGCCTACTCGGGTGTTGTGGTTCACCGTCGAAGGCAAGGTGCCCTACCTGCCGGTCAAGAACGCAAGCGACCTCGAGCGGTTCGGCCTGACGTCCTACCTGCGCGCTGACTGGGGGGATCTTCCAACGGTGCGCGGCCGACTCGACTCCGATTTCAACCGCCAGCTAGAAGACGGTGAAGAAGAAGCGCGGCACTTCGGCACCCAGCGCTACCAGGTCTGGATCGAAACCTTCGCCAAGAAGCGCGATCCGATTGCCCTTACCAGCGATCGTTCACCGGGCCCGGAGGAAGCACTCGTCTCGACGGCTGGCTTCCCTTCTGTGGTCGTGCGGCTACCGCCCCCGATGGGCGCGGTGTCTTCGGTGTTCGGTCTCACTCAGATCGACCCCCTCGCTCCGCTGCCTGAATCGGCACGGCAGAAGATCGACCGCCTCGAAGAAACGCGAGTGGCATTCACTTTCGAAGGAGCGATGCGAGAGACCCTCAACGAAACAGGGAAGGACATCGGATCCCTCGCCTGGGAAACGGTCGAACTGCCGAGTTCTTTGCGTTGGAACGCAACCGTTAAACCCGGCGACCTTCTGCAGTCGGGATCGCGTATCGTAATGCTCTACCAGGACGACAACGAGAACGGAACGCTCGACGACGCTGACTACTGTCTCGACTTCGACAGCGGTGCCGCGATTCGCACCATCGAGTCGATCTTTGTCGGGGAGGGCGAACTCGAGTGGGCCAGGCTCCGAACCCAAGTGCGATCAAGCGACTCCCCCAATGACCCTCTTTGACGACCTCGAGCCCGAACCGACGGGACCTGAAACGAAGCGAGCGGCGCCAACGGCTCCCGCACCAGGCCACGACGCACCCCTCGCCGAGCGAATGCGACCACGGACCCTCGACGACGTCGTCGGGCAAGACAAGGTCGCTGGTCCGGACGGCTTTCTGCGACGTGCCGTTCTCACCGATCGCATTCCGTCGTTGATCTTCTGGGGGCCACCAGGGAGCGGCAAGACGACTCTCGCACGTATCATCGCCGGCCAGACGGGCCGACGTTTCGTTCCGTTCTCAGCTGTCACCTCTGGCATCAAGGAGATCAAGCAGGTCATGTCAGATGCCGAGCGACTGCGACGCGCCGGCAACCCAGCTCCGCTTCTCTTCGTCGACGAGATTCACCGCTTCAACCGCGCGCAGCAAGATGCCTTCCTGCCCTACGTCGAAGCCGGGCACGTCGTGCTGGTCGGAGCAACGACCGAGAACCCGTCGTTCGAACTCAACGGCGCTCTGCTCTCGCGATGCCGAGTGGTGGTGCTCGATCCGCTCGACACCGATCACCTGGTTGCACTCCTCCAACGCGCCCTGGCCGACTCCGAGAGAGGTCTGGGAGATCGAACGGTGACCCTCAGCGACGGGGCGTTTTCCCAGATTGCGCAGCTGGCCTCGGGCGATGCCCGGCGCGCACTCAACCTGCTCGAGCAGCTGGTTTCCGATGCCACGGCGCGCCAGGTCTCTTCGGTCGACCAAGCGGCCGTTGTGGAGCTCGCCCAGCGCAAGGTCCTTCTGTACGACAAATCGGGAGAGGAGCACTTCAACCTCATCTCGGCGCTACACAAGTCTCTGCGCGAGAGCGATCCCGACGCAGCGGTGTACTGGTTGGTACGCATGCTCGACTCCGGCGAAGAACCGCTCTACGTTGCGCGGCGCATGGTGCGCTTTGCTAGCGAAGACATCGGCACCGCTGACCCGCAGGCATTGCCACAGGCGCTGGCCGCCTGGGATGCCTTTCACCGTCTCGGCTCTCCCGAGGGTGACCTGGCGTTGGCGCAGTGCGCGATCTACCTGGCGCTCGCTCCCAAGAGCATCGCCACCTATCGCGCCTGGAAGGAGGCTCGCGTCGCCGTACGCGAACGACCTGCCGAGCCGGTACCCATGGCGATCCGCAACGCTCCGACCGAGCTCATGAAGAACGTTGGCTATGGTCGCGGTCATCGCTACGCACCCGAGACCGAGACCGGTGTCGGAGGCATGGAGTGCCTTCCCGACGCTCTGTGTGGAACGCAGTTCTTTCGGCCAGCCGACAAGGGCTTTGAACGGCAACTCAAGAAGCGCCTCGAGATCGTTGCCGAGCGCCGGCGGCAAGCAAGGCTAGACCGGGATCCCTAGCCCAGCCGCACCGGATCCCGACCGCACCTCCTAGGTCGGAACCGCGGCTTCCTGGAGTTCGGCCATCTTCGTCGCGACGTCACGGTAGTTGGTGTTCATTCCGTAAAGGTCGACGAAGGCCTGGTAGGCGGCCTGGTTGTCGTTCTGCTCGATGTGGGTCATGGCGACCTCGTAGAGCATTCCGAGTTCCTGCTCGCCTTCGAGAAGCCCTGAGTCGATGGCCTTGGTGTACCACTTCATGGCCAACTCAGGCAGGCCCTTCTCGCGGAAGCAAAGCCCGAGCATGGCGCAACAGTCGACGAGGTACGTCTCGTCCTTGGCCGCAATCTGGAACTCGCCGATGGCCTCGTCGAGCAGCATCATCTCGCGATAGGCGATGCCGAGGTTGTAGTGGGTGTCGGCGTCTTCCTGGGAGAGGTTCTCGGCCACACCCTTCTTGAAGCCTTCCACGATGTCCTCGAGGCTCTGTTCCTCGGGTGTCATTGGAGCTGCCGCGGCCGGTGCGGCGAACTCTTCTTGAAGCTCCGCGGCGAGATCGAAGAGCGGCTTTTCGTCCTCGAACAGATCAGGGGCATCGCCGGCGGTCTCTTGAGCCTCGGTGGCCGGCTCATCGAGCCACGCAAGCCCAGCCGCTTCGACCGGTTGCGATTCGCCGTCAACGGAACCGTTCAGGGAGTCGAGACCGGAGGCACCGTTCGCCTCGATGTTGATCGCGCTGACATCCGACGCCATTGCGGCAGCGCCGACCTCTTCTTCGGCGGTGATCTCGGCATCGATTTCCGAGCCCAGCGCGGCCAGGTCGACGAGTCCTCCGCCCCCCGCTCCGGCGAGAGCACCTTCGCTGGCGGTTTCGGTTTCCGATTCGTCGTCGGCATCCAATACCGCTCTACCAACCCCAGAGCCCCCTGGCAAGCCGACGACCCGTTCGCCTTCTATCTCGTAGCCCGAGTTGGCGAGGTCGGACTTGAGTTCTTCCCAGAGCTCCATGGCACCGGTCTCGCGAACGTCATCGTAGAGAGCGTTGAACAGCGGCTCGACCTTTGCGTGCTCACCTTCCTGAAGGTGAAGACGAATCAGCTGCGTTGCGGCGCCGAGATGTGACGGATCCAGACGAAGCACTTCTTCGAGCCGATCCACCGCCTTGGCCGCAAGGCCGTACTTGACGAAGACCTCGGCTTCAGCGAGCAGGTCGTTGACGACCTTGAGCTCGTCTGGAATCTGAGCGGCGGCGGCGGCACCACTGTCGATGACCGGCGTCTCCTGCTCGAGGTTGTCCGCGGCGACCTGCGCTGGATCCGTCTCGGCCGAACCACCGCCAAGCGGGATCGGGGCACTCGGCGGAAGGCTGGTGTCCTCAAACTCGATGTCATCGAGCACGATCTCGTCGGCCGCTGCCGTTACCTGGGAGTCGCGCAGATCGATCTCCGCCAGATCACCGAGATCGAGGTCGCCAATGTCTACAGCGTCTCCGGCGCTAGTGACTTCGGGCGCGGTCTCGAAGCCACCGCTGATCTCCGGCAATGGTTCGAGCTCGGCCGCTTCAACCAGCGGCGACTCGACTTCCGGCGCGTCGACCGCCGGGGCTTCGATGACCACCGCCTCCTCATCGACAACCGACACTTCAGGAAGGCTCGCCTCCAGCTGATCCTGGACCGCTTCAACCGACAGGCCGGACGATGATGGATCGGGGACTTCGTCGAGAAGAATCTCGCCGTCGTCGCTCATTTCGAAGCCGCCACTGTTCGCCGCGAGATCGAGAGCACCGTGATCAGATGGCCGCCCGCTGGTCTCCGGGTTCTCCGGAACGAACTCGAAGCCGGGAGCGCGCGAGTGCATCTCCTCGAGCTCGCCTGTACTCATCCCGGGAGCCGCAGATGCCGCCATGTCGGGTGGCGGCTCGACTCGGCTGCCGGGTGTCTCTTCGGTGTCGTTGAACTCGATGACGAAGTCGCCCAGCTCGGCGTCGGTCTCGAGGGAAACGGCTTCGTCACCCGGCAACGGTGCCTCGATTGAAGTGTCGGACTCGGAAGTCTCCGCGGCCAGTACGTCGGGTGCGGTATCGAAGTCACCCATCGGAGCGGCGGCAGGCGGATCGATCATGCTCTCGTCAAACGAAAGCGCCGCACCTTCACCGGTGATTTCCGTGCCAACGAGATCGTCGTCGGTAACAGCTTCGACAGTGGAACCCAGGCCGGTTGCGGTGAGCGAATCGCCCGGCACGAGATCACCAGGACCCTCGGCCGAACTCGCCTCGAGCGCGTCGGGGCCATCCTGGCCAATGAGCTCGAAACCGCCCGTGTTGGCACCCGGCAGGTCCCGAGCCGTCGCCGGCACCTCCGGAGCGCCGCCGAGGCTTTGGCGAGCGGCCGGCGGATCGAACAGCTCTTCGAGCTTCTCGAAACGCCCGTGTCGCACGATCGCCATCGAATGCAGCTGCCGCGCAGCATCGCGACCGCCGCCGTGTAGGAGCGTGCGGATGGCGTCGCTGACAAAGCCCTCATCGGTGTCATCGATCTCGAGCGCCTTGGCGTAGACCTGAACTGCCTGATCGAACTCTTGATGCTGAACCATCATCGAGGCGATGTTGGCGTACTCATCCATCGCCTTGGCGGTCAGTTTCTGGTCGCGGTAGAGCTGCGCTAGACGGACTCGGTTGGAGGGGTTCTCGGGCTCGAGGTCGATCAGCTTCTGGTAGATCGTGATCATCGAAGCGGGGTCGTTCGAGCGCTCGAAATGGCCGACCAGCTGCAGATAATGCTGGCGCGCGTCGGGCACGAGACCCTGCTTGTGGTAGAGGCGTGACAGCGACCGGTGAATCTCTACGTTGCCGGCATCGGCACGTTGGATCTTCTTGTGCACCGCGATCGCCTTGACCAGGAAACCGGCGCGCTCGTAACTGTCAGCCGTGCGGCCCCAGAACTGTGCGGCCTCGCTGGTCTTTCGAAGCCGGCGATACAAGTCACCAATCATGTTGGTGATGTTCGGATCGTCGCCGTCCTTGGAAAGGACCTCCTTGTACTTGACGATCGCCTTCTCGATCTTGCCCTTCGCCACCAGCTTCTCAGCCGCCTTGATGACGCGTTCCTTCCTGAAAGCCATCAGCCGGCCGCTCCTGTCAGCGCGGAGTGACGCGGAACCACCGAGCGGAAGGTCAGCCGGTGAATCGGCGTGGGGCCAATCTCGGCGAGCGCTTCGCGGTGTTCTTGCGCGCCATATCCCTTGTTGGCTGCAAAGCCGTATTCGGGGTACTCGCGATCGTATTCGAGCATCAGGAAATCACGCTCCGTCTTCGCCAAGATCGAGGCGCTTGCGACGGCATAACTGAAGGAATCTCCCCGGATGATAGGCAACACCGGGTACGGAAGCCCAGGAAGGCTCACCGCATCGATCAGAGCACAATTTGGGGCGATATGCAAGGAATTCAAGGAATTTAGCATTGCTCGCCTGGTCGCCTCGAGGACGTTGATGCGGTCGATTTCTGCCGCATCGACAGCCACCACGGACCAGGCCAGCGCCGACCGCTTGATCACCTCGGCAACACGGACCCGCTTCTCGGTGGCGAGCCGTTTGCTGTCGTCGACCCCGGGCACCGCCGTCTCTGGGTCGAGGATCACCGCAGCCGCCACGACGGGCCCTGCCAGGCAGCCCCGACCGACCTCGTCGACCCCGGCAACCAAAGGGAAACCGCAAGATGCGAGCAGCCGCTCGAGGCCCCGGATGAGCTGCAGGCGGTAGGTCTCGGCCATCAAGCCGAGCAGTAGCGAATCGAGGTCGGAGGCAGCACGCATGGAACAGCTCGTTCAGGCAGCCTCCGGCGGGCGCCAGACCCGCGCCAGATCGTTCTGCGTCCGAGCGTCACTCACCAACCGCACGTCTCCACAGCGTCGTTTGGTTCGAGGTCTCTCAGGCCTGTTCGGCGTCGACCTTCGGCTTGTTGAGGTCGTCGCGACGCTCCTCGATGCGAGCCTTCTTACCGCGCAGATTTCGCAGGTAGTAGAGCTTGGCGCGGCGCACCTTGCCCTTGCGCGCCACTTCGATCTTGTCGACGACCGGGCTATGGAGCGGGAAAATGCGCTCCACTCCAATGCTGCCGGAGATCTTGCGGACCGTGAACGTCTCGCGGGTGCCACTGCCACGACGTGCAATGCAAACGCCCTGGAACAGCTGGATGCGCTCCTTGTCGCCTTCGATAACTCGCACGTGCACCTTGAGGGTATCGCCGGCGCGAAAGTCCGGCACATCACTCCTGAGGTAGTCGACTTCGTGGCGCGCCACGGTTTCCAACAGTTGCTTGTCCATATCGTCTTCTCTTGTCATCTCATCACCCGGCCGGCGGGCCGACCAAGACGCCGTGCCAGCCAGGGCTGTTGAGGTTGTCAGTAGAGCTAGTGTGTTGCATACGGGGATTGTGCTCTGCCCCCGTAGCATCCACCTCCCGGCACCAAAGCGATCTCATGCCGCAGAGGGACCTCTCGGGCATCGAGACGCGCAAAGCGAAACTCGGCCCAGCCAGTCAACTCGGAACCAGTGATTCTCGCCTATCCGGGCCCACCGACGCAAGCAGTGTTCGGCCCGTTCCCCGGGGAGGGCAGCTCCTGCCTCAATCGTCCTCGTGATCTTCGAGCAGATCTGGACGGCGCTTTCTGGTGCGCTCCAGGGCCTGTTGGCGACGCCAGGCTGCGATCGCGCCATGGTCGCCAGAGAGCAGGATCTTCGGCACCTCGCGCCCTTCGACCATGGCTGGCCGGGTGTAGTGAGGCCAGTCGAGCAGCCCGTCGCGAAAGCTGTCGTTCTCGACCGAGCTCTGGCGCTGGACGACCCCGGGGATCTGGCGAGAAACCGCCTCGACGATCACCATTGCCGCCACCTCCCCACCCGAGAGAACGAAGTCGCCGAGTGAGATCTCCTCGCAACCACTGATCTCGAGAAACCGCTCGTCGACGCCTTCGTAGCGACCACAGACCAGAACCAGGCGGTCCTCGCTCGCAATCTCACGTACCAGACGCTCGTCTAGACGACGGCCCTGCGGCGACATGAGGAGCTCCCGGGGCGGCGTGCTGGCTTCGTCCTCGCGCAGCGCTCGCAGGGCGGCCAGAAGCGGCGGTGCGGTCATGACCATGCCGGCTTCACCACCGTACGGTTCGTCGTCGACCGAGCGATGGCGGTCATCGGTGAACTCGCGGAGATCGAACACCCGTACTTCGAGGAGACCATTGGCGATCGCCTTACCAATCAGGCTGGCGGCCAGGAAGTCCCCGAAGATCTCAGGGAAGATGGTTACGATGTCGATGCGCATGCTTCGACCAGGCCTTCCGGGAGTTCGGTCTCGATGAGGCGGGCTTCAGGATCGACGCGCACCAGGAAGGCACGCACGAATGGAATCAGGCTAGTCCCTTTCCCGCCTGCCCGCGGAGACTCGAGATCCAGCTGCAGAAGCAGTCCGCCACCGTCCTCGACGACGTCTCGGACGACTCCAATGACGCCGTCGCGGCGATCTTCGACCCGACAACCAATGAGCTCGAAGAACCACCACGAGTCGTCTTCGTCGGTGTCCGGTACGTCATCGCGATGAACTTCCAGCCAATGACCGCGCAGCGCCTCGGCGGCGTCGCGGTCGTCGATGTCCTCGAAGCGCAGCAAGACCGCGCCCTTGTGGGCGCGCGACGCGGCAACGGTGAGCGTAGCGCTCGGCCGACCCCTTTGCTCGGGGCTCGAAAGCAGGAGCCGAGCACCCATCGCGAACCGATCGGCGACGTCGGACTCACTGCGCACCAGCACTTCACCACGGACCCCGTGGGGGCGCGAGATCCGCCCAACCAGGACGGTCTCTGGTGGGGAAGCGGTCAGGAGTCCTCGATCTCCAGATCGTAGAAGTCTTCGCCGTCGAGCGACGAACGGACCTCGAGCATGGTGCGCAGAGCGCGCACCGTCCGACCCTGGCGACCAATGACTTTGCCGAGCTCATCGGGGTGGGTGTGGACGCGAAGGAGAACACTGTGGCCGAGGTTCTCTTCCTCGACCAGGACCTGATCTGGCTCATCGACCAGCCCACGAACGATCTCGGTGAGCTGCTTGGCTACTTGGCTGTCACTGGCTTCGGGCATGTTCAACCTTCCTATGCGTCTGCATCTTCGGGAGCAGCAGCATCTTCAGAGGGCGCATCGTCAGCCGGCGCCTCCTCAGCTGGCGCCTCTTCGGCGGCTGCCTCGGGAGCGGCCTCCGTTGCCGCCTCTTCTGAAGCCTCGGAGGCTGCCTCCGCCTCCGGAGCTGCTGCCTCGACCGCTGGCTCTTCGGCGGGCGCTGGAGCCGGTTTGGCCTTTCCAGGAGCAAGCTCGGCCTTTTTCTGGGTGAGCTCGCCCTGGTTGCCGCGCTTGATCAAACTCTGCACGGTGCTCGACATGCGAGCGCCGTTGCCGACCCAGTGCTCGACGCGTTCTTGGTTGATCTGGATGATGCTCGGTGAACGAGTCGGGTCGTAGACCCCGATCTCCTCGAGCGCTTTGGATGTCGGCACCTTGCGGGAGTCGGACACCACAACGCGATAGAACGGAGCGTTGGTGGTTCCCATGCGGCGCAGCCTGATTCTGAGCATGTCTTTGTTCTTCCTGGTTCTTGGATCGCGGGCCGCTCTCCGGCCGCGAGGTGCGACCACTCTTGTGGTCGCGCAGTTCTTGAAAGCGTGTGGTCGCCGAAGCAACCTCGTGGCGGTTCCTCGCCTGCCCCTTCGCCTCGTGTGTCGACAAAGAGCTGGCTTGCGGTTCTCCGGCGTTTGTGGGCGGAGGGTGATGAGACCTCGAGCGAGAGGCTCACCAGATCGCCAAGTCACGAAACGGCGACTCTAGCATGTGGTGACTGCGAAGCCCTAGGAAGGAGCTTCGAAAACGGGCCTAGCGCCCCATTCCGGGGCCCATGACCCCCTTCATGAAGCCGCCCCGCATCTTCTTCATCATCTTGCGCATCTGTTTGTACTGCCTGAGCAGCTGGTTGAGCTCCTGGACCGAGCGCCCCGAGCCCCGAGCCACGCGCTTCTTGCGACTGGCGTTGAGCAGCCCTGGCCGAGCCCGCTCGGCCGGCGTCATCGAGTCGATCAGGGCCTCGACCGCCACCAGGCGGCCCTCATCGACCTCTCCGCCTTGCATTCCCTTGAACGGTCCGGTCTTGGGCAAGAGATCGACCAACTGAGTCAACGGGCCCAGTTTGCGCAACTGCCGCAGCTGTGACCGCAGATCTTCGAGGGTGAACTCCTGCTTCGAAATGCGTTCGGCCAAACGCTCGGCCTCGTCTTGATCGATCGCCTTCTCGGCGCGCTCGATCAGCGACAGCACGTCTCCCTGCCCGAGGATTCTCGACGCCAGGCGATCGGGGGCGAACAACTCGAGGTCTTCGGCCTTCTCACCCACGCCGACAAACCGAATTGGTACCTGCGCGACGGTCCGGATCGACAGCGCCGCACCACCGCGCGAGTCGCCGTCGAGTTTGGTGAGAATGGCGCCGGTTAGCGGCAGCGCCTCACCGAAGTGCGCCGCACTCTTGACCGCATCTTGGCCGGTCATCGAGTCGCACACGAACAAGAGCTCGTCGGGCTTTGTGTGCTCAACCAGGGTGACCAGTTCGCCCATCAACGCGTCGTCGATATGCAAGCGGCCGGCGGTGTCGAAGAGGATCACGTCGTGCGCGTCACTCGACGCCCGACGCTGGGCGCGCTTGGCCAGGTCAATCAGACTGTCACCAGCTTCGGGAACCACGACCGGCGCACCGACGTTCTCACCCACCTGGCGAAGTTGCTCGACCGCTGCGGCGCGCTGAAGGTCGCCGGCGACCAGGAGCGGCCGATGGCGGCCCGACTGTTTCAAGCGCAGCGCAACCTTGCCGATGGTCGTGGTTTTGCCGGAGCCCTGGAGGCCGCACAGCATCACCACACTCGGCTTGCCCGACAGACTGAGTTCGCCAGGCGCCTCCCCAAGCAGTGCGATGAGCTCATCGCGAACGATCTTGAGAACCTGCTGGTCAGGCGACAGGCTGGTGAGCACTTCCTCGCCGAGTGCTTTCTCCTCGACCCGCTTGACGAAGGCGCGCACCACCTTGAAGTGAACGTCCGCTTCGAGCAACGCCAGACGAATCTCACGCATCGCGCGCTTGATGTCGTCCTCGGTGACCCGACCACGGCCCCGCAAGCGGCCAAATGCCGTTTGCAGCTTGCCTTGAAGTCCGTCAAACATGGTCCTGCCTCATTCCTTCCACCTGTCCTGGCCGACCGGAGCTCGATGAGTCCCAGAGTCGAAACGAGCGAGGCGGGAGTCTAGCGAAATCGCCAGCACGCCTTAGCTAACGCCTGGCGTGACGCAGTCCAAAGAGCGCCGGCAGGAGCGTGATCGAAACCAGGCTGGTGGCCAGTGCTCCGAGAATGGCAGCGAAACCGATCGACCGCAGCCCCGGGTAACTCGACAGCGACAGCGAGCCAAACCCGACACTCGTCGAGAGTGCCGCCATGACGATCGCTTTGCCGGTCTCTTCGAGCCCTGAGCGCAGATCGTCGGAGGCTCTGCTCGCCAGCTCGCGAAAGCGGTGCACCATATGGACACCGTAGTCGACACCGATTCCGATGATCATCGTGGCCACGAAAACGTTGAAGAAGTTCATTTTCTGGCCCAGAGCCGCCATGCCCGCGAGCATCCAGGTGACCCCGACTACCAGGGGCGCGAGCGAATAGAGAGCGTCGTCGATGCGCCTGAAGTCGATACACAGCATGATGGCCACGATCACGAAGCCGAGTACCGCGGCCACCACCGCGTCTTCGAGGATCTGGTTGCGCAGGGTCTCACTCACCCGGTTGACACCCGTTAGCACGACGGACCCACCGTCGACCTCCGCCGCCAGTTGCTCGGCAATGCGGAGGACTCCGGGCGGTGCCTCACGTTTCCAGGTCCTGGGGGGTGGGTGCAGGTAGACAACGCTCTTCCAGACTCCCTCGTCCTCTCGCAGGTAGCGACCGAGCAGCCGACGAGTCATCGGGGCGGCAGCGAACTCGTAAAAGCCCACCGGCTTGGCCTCCGCTGCTTGACGATAAAGCTCCAGACCCCGTTCGAAGCCAGACGCCGACAAGCCAACCTCGGCGGCGGCTCGTTGAAAGGAACCAAGGACCCGCTCAGGTAGGAACGTCTCCGAATGCTCGTCGAGAAAGCGACGGGCCTTCTCCTGCTGTGCGGCCGAGGGGAGAACGTCGGAGATGCTGTCGACCGACCGCAGCTCATCGGTGCCCAGTTCACGCACCATCGCCATCGCGCGCTCGGTCAACCCGAGCACCGCTGCTTCACTGTCGGCTTCCAAGACCAGCATCATGTAGTCGAAGCCCGACCCGAACTTCTCCCCCACCTCGCTTTCGATCATCACCCCCCGGTTGTCGCTCGGGCGCAGGTCACGAATGCTGTCCTCGAACTCGAGACCGCGGGCCAGAAAAGCCGCAACTGCAGAGAGGAGCAACCCTGCAGCCAGAACCGGCCAGGGATGACGGTAGGAGAAGCGAACCAGGCGCTTGGAGCCGAACCCGTGGAGAAAGCGCTTCATTGGCTTCCGGCGGGCGGTGCCCCGGTCTTCACTCCAGGCGAGGAGCGCCGGCAAGAGCACGATCACCGCGACCATGCAGAACAAGATCCCGGTCCCGACCAGAAGTCCCATCTGGCGCAGACCAGTGAACTTGGTTGCCGCAAAGGCGTAGAAGGTGGCCGCTGTGGTCATACCGCCGGTGATCACCGCGCGCCCTGAGGAGCCGGTCATCAGCGCCAACGCTTCGTCGACCGGAACACCGCGGCGACGTTCCTCGACGTACCGACCGTAGGAGACGATCACGAAGTCGATCCCGAGGCCGACGAGCAGCGCCGCAAAGCTGCTGGTGATGGCGTTGAGCAGACCGACCGTTGCACCGGCAAAGCCCAGCGCCAGAATCATGCCGCTGGCGAGGGGAACGAAGGCGTACCCGACGACGCCAAGCCTCCTGAAGGCGAACCAGAACAGCAACAGCACCGCGACGATGGACGTACCGGCGTTGGTGATGATGTCGCGGGTCAGAGTGCCGGCGTCTGAGACGGCGGTGGCGTAGGTGCCGCCGTAGTCGACGACGGGCGGTGTGAACTCGCCGGCCCAGGACCAGTCTTCCTCGGCACGCGCCACCGCCTCGTCGACCTCGGCGAGCAGGCGGCGGGCAAACTCGATCTCCTGCGCCGGTTCGGTTGGCCGGGCAATCAGAAGCAGCATGCTGCGGTCTGCCGAGAGTAGGTACCCGCTCGCCCAATCGACATCGAGCGCCCCCTGAGAAGCCGCCGCGCGATCGAGGAAGCTGGCCGAGATACCAAGCGGATCGAGGCGCAGAAGGGGCGCAGTCGCCAGCGACTCCGGGGTTTCGAGCAGCCGGCGGACCTCGCCAGCACGGGCGCGTATCCCATCGTCGTCGAGACGTGAAGCGACCTCACGGAGCTCTTTCTCGTCGAGGAACAAAAGGGCACTCGGAAAGTGCTCCTCCACTAGAACTTCGAGATCGGGGGCTCGATAGTCCACCGATCCGATCTCAGAGAGCGCTTCGAGCTCCTTTCCCAGCCCGTCGGCGAAATCCAGATAGGGATCAGGAACTTCGCCTTTCGGGATGCGCACCACCACCAGAAGGACATCGAGGCTCCCGAAATCGGAGAGTGCCTCGCGAAAGGTGCGCACCACCGGATCGTCCTGCGGCAGGAGATTGAGAACCTCGGTGTCCACCTGAAGCCGGCTGGCCAAGAACACCGAAACAGCGAGCAGCACAACGAGCACAGCGAACACCAACCGATAGTGACCGCGAGCGTAGCGCGCCGAAAGCTCCAGCCAACGTTCGATCATGCTCTAAGACTTCGCAGAAGAGACATCAGTAGACGAAGCGGACCGCCGAAGGCGTCAGTCCGTTGCTTCGCGGAGGACCTGCCGGTTCTTGACGAAGTACTCGACACCGGAGACCACGGTCGCAACCAACGCCAACCAGAGCGCGAGGTTCGCCAGCCAGGCAAAATCGCCGAGCAACCGCTGCACGATGAGCAGCGAGATCGCCACCACTTGCAAGACGGTCTTGATCTTGCCGGAGTTGGCTGCCGCCAACACCAGACTGCGTGACGCAGCCACGCTACGAAGTGCCGAGACCGCAAACTCCCGCGCCAGAATGATCACCACCATCCAGGCGGGCGCAAGACCGAGCCCAACAAGCGAAACAAAGGCTGCCGACATCAAGATCTTGTCGGCTGCCGGGTCGAGCAACTTGCCGAGGTTGGTGACCTGACGCCGACGGCGAGCGAGGAAACCGTCGAGGAAGTCGGTCGCCGCCGCGATCAGAAAGATCGCCAACGCAACCAGCGACTTGCCTTCGAACTCGGTCAAGAGCACTGCCACCAGAAACGGCACCATCAGGATGCGACCGAGGGTCAGGATGTTCGGAAGGTTCCACATGTCGGGTTCGACTCGAGGCATTTCGGCGGCGCGACTACACCTGGTCCGGCGCAAAGGGGAGTTGGTCGTGTCCGGACCCGAGGTCCGGCCCTGGCTCTACCGATTCGACCTCGGGTCTAGGGTTCTCGAGGCTCAGTCCTGGGTGACCAACTCGATGGTGTTGCCCGGACCGCGCCTCATGACGACCGCCCGACCGCGAGAACTCGAGCCGCCTGCCGCGCCATAGCCGCGGCCGCTGTAGAGGCCCATGACCTTCTCGACATAGCGCTTGGTTTCTGCGTAAGGCGGAACCCTACCGTATCGGTCGACCGCGGTTGGCCCGGCGTTGTAACCGGCCAGCGCCAACCGCAGGTCGCCACCGAAGCGATCGAGCAATTGACGCAGATAGCGCGTACCGCCGTCGATGTTGTGCGCCGGATCCCAGGCGTCATCCACTCCGAGTTCCGCCGCGGTGGCAGGCATCAGCTGCATCAAACCCATCGCGCCCTTGTTCGAACGCGCACGCGGGTTGAAATAGGACTCGACCTGGATGACCGCCGTCACCAGACGCGGATCGAGGCCGCGTTGCTGGGACCAGTAGTTGATCAGGGTTGCGAAGGGAGGGTTCTCGCGCAGCCGCACCGTTGTCACACCGCGCCGACGCGGTGCGACCGAAAGCGCGGGGGCGTTCTTGCTGGCGCGTCGTGAGGTACCCGGTTGCGGGGTGTTGACGATCGTGCGGATGCCGTCCGCACCACGGGTGATGCGGATCTCTCCACCCGCAGCGCCGGCTTCGGCAGCCGCTCCGGACGGCCCGACAATAGAAAGCAACAAGAGTCCCGCCGCGGCCAGAAACGGCCACCGACGGCGCAAAGCAACCGCCGCAACACGAGAGGCCAGCTCGGGCGTGTGCATCATGTGGTCGCGCCCTCGCCTGTCTCGCCGGTGACCTGCTCGCGAACCGCCTCGGGTACCATCGCCAGCGCTTCGTCCAGTTTCTCGGGCAGCTTTCCGCCAGCCTGCGCGAAATCGGCCCTGCCGCCGCCGCTGCCACCAACCAGACTGGCAAGACTGCGCACGAGTTGACCGGCGTTTATGCGGTCGGTTAGATCAGAGCTCACGGCAGCGATGAGATTGACCTTGGCGTCGCCCCGTACACCGAGAACCACGACGCCTGACCCGAGTCGGCCCCGCAACACGTCGGCGAGGTTGCGCAGCTCACCGGCCGGCGCCTCCGGGACCTCGCGGGTGAGAACGCGCACCCCTTCGACCACGGCCTCGCCGTCGTCTTCACTGCTCGAGCCACCCGACATGAGTTTCATGCGCATCTTCGACAGCTCGCGTTCCTGCTCCTTGAGCCTGTCCTTGAGCTGACCGACCTCGGCGGCGGCATTCTCGGCCGAGGTGCCAAGCTCTTGCAGGGCGGCATGCAGATACTGAGACTGTAGGCGTCGCCACTCCTCGGCCACCGATCCGGCAAGCGCTTCGATGCGGCGCACACCCGAGGCGATGCCCCGCTCGCCGGTGATGACGAACTCTCCAATCGTGCCCGAGTTGGGTACGTGACAGCCACCGCAGAGCTCGAGACTGAAGCCTGGCACCTCGACCGTCCGCACGACGGCACCGTACTTCTCACCGAACAGCGCCATCGCGCCAGCATCGACAGCCTCTTGATACGAACGCTCGGCAATGGCGATCGGCACCGCCCGCCGAACCCACTCATTGACCAGGCGTTCGACCTCCTCGCGATCCTCGGCCTGGAGAGGAGAGCCGTGAGTGAAGTCGAAGCGCAGACGCTCGGGGTGTACCAGCGAACCGGCCTGGCGCACACCCTCTCCGAGACGCTCACGCAGCGCGGCGTGCAAGAGATGGGTCGCCGTGTGATGCCGTTCGGTGTCACGACGCAACCGCCTGTCGACGCGCTGGGTCACCGGCTCGCCAGTCGCCAACGTGCCCTCCGTCACGGCGATCTCGAGCAGGAACAAGCCCGCCTGGCGCTGGACGTCGAGAACCACGGCCCGGCCGTTCGGCCCCTCGAGCTCGCCGCGGTCGCCGACCTGGCCGCCAGACTCGCCGTAGAAGACCGAGCGCGCTATCGCCGCAAACCCCGTTTCACCAGACGTCAGCGTATCGGTCGCCGCGAGTTCGCCGTCTTGGGCAAGGCGCACGAGAGCGGTCAACGGCTCATCGCTAAGCACCAGCTCGGCGTAACCCAGGAACTCGGTCTCTGGAAGGCCTGCCCCAGAACCTGCCGGCGCCATCAACGCGCGCACGGCTCCCAGATCCACTCGGTTGCTGCCGCCCGCGGCGCGCGAACGCTCGCGAGCAGCCTCGAGTTCGGCGACGAAGCCGTCTTCGTCGATCTCAAATTGCTCCTCTTCGGCGATCTCGCGCAGCACATCGATGGGTAGACCGCGGGTGTCGTAGAAGTGGAAGACCGTCGCACCGGTGAGAGTGTCCTCACCGCGCGCCCGGGCCTCTTCGATCGCCTCTTGCACCTTCTGAGCTCCACTCGCGACGGTGGTGAGGAACTTCTCTTCTTCGGCGGTAATGGTTGCCAGCGAAGCGGCTCGAGTCTGCTCGAGCTGCGGATACGCCGAGCCCATGACGTCACCTAGAACCGGTAGAAGTGAACCCACAAAGGGCTCTTCGAAGCCGAGGCGCATGCCATGGCGAACTGCACGGCGTAGGAGCCGGCGCAAGACGTAGCCACGACCGTCGTTGGCTGGAATGACGCCATCGGCAAGCAGGAAGGCCGAGGCACGCAGGTGGTCGGCGATCACCCGCAGCGAAACGTCAGCGCTGGCATCCTGGCCGTAGCCTGTGCCAGCAGAAGCGGCAGCAGCGTGAAGAATCGGCTGAAAGAGGTCGGTGTCGTAGTTCGACTTGACACCCTGGAGAACTGCCGCCACCCGTTCGAGCCCGGAGCCGGTGTCGATCGACGGGTTGGGAAGCGGCTCGAGGCTCCCGTCAAGAGAGCGCTCGAACTGCATGAAGACCAGATTCCAGATCTCTACGTAGCGCCCCGAGCCCTCGCCCTCTCCGAACGGCACCTTCGGTGTTTCGGGAAACAAGTCGACGAAGATCTCGCTACAGGGCCCGCAGGGCCCGGTATCGCCCATCGCCCAGAAGTTGTCCTTCTCGCCACAGCGATTGATGCGTTCGGGAGGCAGGCTCGAGATCTTGGCCCACAGCTCGGCGGCCTCGTCGTCTTCACGGAAGACGGTCGCAAAGAGGTGATCGGGGTCGAGCCCCCAGACTCGCGTGACCAGGTCCCAGCCGAACTCGATCGCCTCGGCTTTGAAGTAGTCGCCGAACGAGAAGTTGCCGAGCATCTCGAAGAAGGTGTGGTGTCGCGGACTCGGCCCGACGTTCTCGAGGTCGTTGTGCTTGCCCGAGACGCGCAGACACTTCTGCGAGGTCACCGCGCGCGGCACCTCGGGGGTCACTGCGCCGGTGAACCAGTCCTTGAACTGGACCATGCCAGCGTTGACGAACAAGAGGGTCGGGTCGTCTTGGGGAACCAGCGGCGCGCTCGCGATCTGGTGATGGCCTCGCTCCTCGAAGTAGTCGAGGAAACTCTGGCGGATGTCGTTGCTGCTCTGCACGTCTGGATCTCAGGTCAAGAACGGTCGGGAGAAGGCCGGCTGAGGAGAGAGGCGCTTGCGGGGCGCCAAGAAGAGTCGCGAGCCGAAAGGCTCAGCCCTCGAGAATGTCCAGAATGATACGCGTCCCAAACCCCTTGCGCTCCAGGTGACGGCCGAGTGCCTCGCGATCGACATCGTCGCCACTCCGTGCACGGAACCGCTCAGCCGCTTCCAGGGCACCAGCCATCTCAGCCTCACGATCGATCAGGCGAAGCGCCGCCTCGACATGATCAGCGTCGACCCCGCGACGAAACAGTTGTGCGCGCAGCTTCGTCGAGCCAATCGGTCCTCGCCGCAAACGCGATTCAACAAACGCCTTGGCAGTCTCGGCATCGTCGACGAAACGCTCCTCGAGCAAGCGGCGCATGGTGGACGAGATCTCCTCGTCGTCGTACTCGCGCTTGCGCAGCTTGGCCTCTAGCTCCGCCTGGAAGTGCGGCCGGCGCGCAAGAAGGTCGAGCGCCTTGTCGCGGCAAGGCGGCCGTTCACCGAGTCGAGAGTTCAAGAGAGAATCTCCCATGAGACACCGACATTCGATCGCTGGCTTCAGCCCAGGGGGGAGAAGACCATGATTGAGAGTCGTGGTAACGACCCGACCTACCCACGACGACGTACCTCCGGAGCAGGACGATACACAACACAAGGAGCGCAACGCAGGCCGTCCACCACGACTCGCAACTAGTCGCCGATGCGCTCGATCTGGAAGGCGTCGTCGATGCTGCCGAGGCTGTCGAGATCGTCGCCCCCGAGAATGTCGTCGCCGCCGACCATCTGAGTTTGTGAATCCATCTCTTCGCGCGCTACGTCGGCGGTCGACTGGACACCTTCCAGCTTCAACTTGAACTCGTCCGGGTTGGTGGCGCGTTCGAGGGCGTCTTCGAGGGTGATCAAGCCACCCTTGTAGAGGTTGTAGAGCGACTGATCGAAGGTCTGCATGCCGTACTGGCTGGTGCCGGCCTTGATCTGATCGCGGATGTACTTGGTCTTGTCTTTGTTCTCGATGCAGTCGCGAATGTAGGGCGTGCAGATCATCACCTCGACAGCCGGCACACGGCCGATGCCGTCGGCGCGCGGCACCAGGCGCATCGAGATGACCGCCTTGAGAACCTGCGCCAGCTGAATGCGAATCTGCTTCTGGTGGTGCGGCGGAAAGACCGAGATGATGCGGGTGATCGTCTCCATCGCATCCAGAGTGTGCAGGGTCGAGAACACGAGATGACCGGTTTCCGCTGCCAGCAGCGCAGTTTCGATGGTCTCGAAGTCGCGCATTTCGCCGACCAGAATGACGTCCGGATCCTGGCGGAGGGCGGCGCGCAGAGCGGGCGAGAACCCGCGAGTGTCGACTTCGAGTTCACGCTGGTTGACGATCGACTTCTTGTCGCGATGGAGATACTCGATCGGATCCTCAATGGTGATGATGTGGTCCGGCCGGTTACCGTTGATGTGGTCGATCATCGCCGCCAGAGAGGTCGACTTACCGGAACCCGTGGTTCCGGTGACCAACACCAGGCCGCGCCGCTCTTCGCAGATGCCCTCGATCACCGGCGGCAGCATCAACTCGCGCACCGTCAACACGCGAGCAGGAATGACGCGCATCACCAACCCGACGGTGCCGCGCTGCTGAAACACGTTGCAACGGAACCGACCGAGCCCAGGTACCGAGTACGCGATGTCGAGTTCGAGCTCTTCCTTGAAGCGCTGCTTCTGACGCGCGTTCATCATCGAGAAGGCCATCGACACCGTGTCTTCCTGCATCAGCCGCTTCATCTCGTTGAGCGGGCGCAGCTCACCGTCGATACGGACGACCGGCGGGCTACCGACCTTCAAATGGAGATCGGAGGCCTTGTTTTCGACCGCGACCTTGAGCAGTTCGTTGATGTTCAGCGACATGAGGCGGGACCTCTCTTACGGAAGGGAAGGCTGAAGTGGCGGAGAAAGGGTTGCGATTCGAGCGTCTCGCAACCGGTGCCGAGCCTAGGAATCCTAGCTTTTTGGGGAGCTCTGGTCAACCGAAGCCTGTTCGAGCTCCGTCGACGCGGCGGCGGGTGTCACGGCCAGGGCTGCCGCCGTGATGGCCGCGGTTTCCACCCGCAAAGTGCGCGGGCCAAGCCACCAGGGCGCCACGTCGATCGCCCTGAGGGCGGCGAGCTCCTCGGCCGTAAAGCCCCCCTCCGGGCCGACCACGACGTGTAGTGGGTTTAGACCCCCCACGGGGTCGGGCAAAGGTCCCGGGCACGACGGATCGAGCACCAGTGCCTCGGCCCGCGGGTCCTCGAGCTCGCCCAGGAGTTCTTGCCACGAAAGCGGCGGCACGATCTCTGGAAGTGTCGCGCCGCCGCATTGTTCGAGAGCAGCTGCGGCCACCCGTTCAAGGCGTGCCAGGTGTTTGGGTCGTAACTCGCGCTGGGTGCGAGCGCTCTCGAACCAGGCGATGCCTGCGACCCCGAGCTCGGTCGCCTTCTCAACCAGCCAGGAGGCGCGCTCGAGCCGCGGTACCGCAACCCAAAGCGTCAACTCCCGCCGCGGAGCAAGCGCCGGAAGAGGATCCTCGAGGCGCACCAGGGCAACGTCTCGCTCTACGGTCACCACGACCCCCAACCGCGCCCCACCTGCTCCGTCGACGACGCGAATCTCCTCGCCGGGGGCCAGCCGTCTAGCGCGAAAGAGATGGCGATGGGCATCGCCACGAACTTCGACCAACGCACCGTCGAGACTCTCGGGAACGACCACCATGGTTGGTCGATGAGTCCTCACCCCTTTTCCCCGTCGACACGCCCGGCGTTCGGTCTGTCGCGACCAAGAACCAGGAGTCGCCATTCGTCGATGCGATCGCACCCGTGGACGGACCAGCCGAGCTCCAGCCAGGGCTCGAGGGCTCGCGCTTCCTCGCCGTCGACGATGCCGGAGAGCCAGACGACACCACCCGGTGTCACCCGTTGGGAGATCAAAGGTACGTCTTCTTCGATGCGTTCCGGTAGAACGTTGACCAGCGCGAGGTCGAACAGCACACCCAGCCTCAGGGCGCCCATCGCACCGGCAAAAAACCGCGGGGCGCGCGCGTCGCTCGCCTCGCCGTCGACTGGCACAGCCAACGCACCAAGGTGGTCGTTGGCACTCAGCGACATCTGTGCCGCGCGCGCCGCCTCGAGGTCGACGTCTAGACCCGTGACACGAGCCGCACCGAGCGCCCAGGCAACCAGGCTGAGTATGCCCGTGCCCGTTCCCACGTCGAGCACCCGGAGAGACTGCGGGGGGTCCGCCTGTAGGCGCTCGAGCATCAGGCGGGTCGTGGCATGGCTTCCGGTACCGAACGCCTGGCGCGCAGGTACCCGAAGGCGCACCAGGCCGGCCTCGCCCTCAGAATCCAGGAAGTCGGGTTCGGTACGAGAGACCCCCAGTTCGCGCGCATCGATCAGGAACCTGCCGAGAACCTTCGGTTCGACGGCTGCGCGGTAGGGCTTCATCCAGTCCTCCGCGGGCACCACCTCCTCACAGATCAGCTGAACGCCTGCCAGGCCCGCCGCCTCCCGAAGAAAGCCCTCCGGCGCATCGTCGTCGAACCACACCTCGAGGACGGCGCGTTGCTCTCCTTCGTCGACGACCGTCACGCCCAGAGTCTGTGCCAGCCAGCATTGAGCGACGAAAGGCTCCTGGGAATCCAACACCACGTGGTAGCGCAGCTTCGTGAAGACTCTGTTTGGGAACGCCGCGGCCGCCGGAGTCTCTTCAGTTGAACCGCTCATGGGCAGGGGTCATGCTACCGAGCCCGCGATTGCGCCGCCCAACGCTGCCGCCGCCGCGATGGGCCTAGTACCCCGTACCATTGAAACGCACAGCGTCTGCGCGGTCCTCGCGCTCGATCTCTGTGTTGTCACTCCTCGACAGATCACCAATATGCCTGCGTCGTGACGCCTTGATCTCGAGCACGATCATCCGCCCAGCCACTATCCGTTTCAATGGTACGGGGTACTAGCTGCCGAAGAAGTCTTTGACGCGCTCGATCACACCACGGTCTTCGCGTACCGTCTCACCTTCGATCTCGGCCAGACGCTTGAGAATCTCGATCTGTTCTTCCTCGAGCGATCTGGGATGTGGCACGCGAATCTCGACGACCACGAGATGATCGCCACGACCCCGCCCACCGAGGCGGTCGATGCCGTCACCGCGCAGCCCGAAGGTCTCGCCCTGCGACGTTCCCGCAGGAATGTCGAGCTCGCGCGTGCCGTGCAGCGTCTCGACGTCGATCGAGCCTCCGAGCACCGCCAGCGGGTAGGAGATGGCGATCGACTCGATCACATCGGCACCCTGGCGCTTCAGGCGCTCATGTTCGGCGACATGAATGACGACGTACAGGTCGCCCGGCGGCCCACCGCGCTCGCCGTGCTCGCCTTCGCCGGTCAGCCGCAGGCGGGCGCCGTTGTCGACACCTGCGGGAATCCGCACCTCAATCGAGCGTTCACGTTCGATGCGACCACGTCCCGAGCAATCTTCGCAGGGGTCGGTGACAATGGTGCCACTACCACTGCATTGCGGGCAGGTGCGGCTGACGGTGAAAAAGCCCTGGCTGTAGGCGACCTGACCGCGGCCACGGCAGGTGGCGCAGGCACTGGGAGTCGTGCCCTCTTTCGAGCCCGAACCGCGACAGGTGTCACACCCCTCGAGGCGCGGTATGCGCAGGGTAGGAACGGTCCCGAAGGCTGCATCCTCGAAGGAGATCTCGAGGTCGTAGCGCAGGTCGGCACCCGGTTGCGGGCCGGGCCGGCGACTGCGGCTGCGTCCGAAACCGAAGAGATCACCCAGGATGTCCGAGAAGTCGGCGAACACCGTCGGGTCGAAACCGCCCGCACCACCACCGGTGCCGACGTGGCCGAAACGGTCGTATTGCGCTCGTTTGCCTTCGTCGGAGAGCACTGCGTAGGCCTCGGCGGCCTCCTTGAAGCTGTGCTCGGCGGCTGCATCACCGGGGTTCTTGTCGGGGTGGTGCTGCATCGCCTTCTTGCGATACGCCTTCTTGATCTCGGCGAGTGTCGCCGAGCGATCCACCTCGAGGATCTCGTAGTAGTCACGGGCCATGAAGCAAACGTCCTGCTGATCGTTCAAGTAGGGCTACGCGGCAGAGGACGCGTCGATTCGACCTCTGGGCTGCAAGCAGACTGAGATACGGGCCGGCGCACACCTCGCGTGACTCCGGCTCCAACGAGAATGCTCAGATCTCTTCTTCAGGCGACTCTTCGAGCATTACATCGGAAAGCATGCGCGACACCGAACTCAGGTCGAACATGGCGGCTTCCATCTCGGCCCGATCATCGCTATTGAGCGCCGCGCGGGCAGCCGACATCGTATCGCGAACCTTGGCTCGGACATCCTCCTCGAGGGCGTCAGCGAACTGTTCGACGACCCGCTCGTTGGTGTAGATCAGGCCCTCGAGACGGTTTTTGACCCGTCGAAGCTCCCGCCGGCCGCGATCTTCCTCGGCGTTCTGCTCGGCTTCTTGAACCAGACGGTCGACTTCATCGGCAGAGAGGCCAGATGCCGGGTTGATCTGCAGGGTCTGCATCTGGTTGGTCGCCAGGTCGCGGGCCGAAACGGTGTGAATGCTGTTCGAGTCAATGGCAAACGTGACCTCGATCTGCGGCACACCCTTGGGAGCCGGCGGAATGCCTACCAGTTCGATCTTGCCCAGCGAACGGTTCTCGGGGGCGAGTTCACGTTCACCCTGGAGGATGTGGATCTCGACGGTGTCCTGGTTGTCTACGACCGTGGTGAAGATCTGCGACACCTTGGTGGGTATCGTCGAGTTGCGTTCGATCAACTTGGTGAACAGGCCACCCTGCGTCTCGATGCCCAGCGAAAGCGGCGTGACGTCGAGTAGGACGACGTCCTTGATCGAACCCTGAAGAATGCCACCCTGGATTGCCGCACCGGTCGCGACGACTTCGTCGGGGTTGATTTCACTGTTGGGCTCACGGCCGAAGATCGCCTTGACCGATTCATGCACCAAGGGCGTTCGGGTCTGGCCACCAACCAGCAGGACCTCGTCGATATCTCCGGGGGTCAGGCCAGCCTGTTCGAGCGCATCTTCGCAAGGCGCACGGGTCGCTTCGACCAGATCCTTGACGAGGTGTTCGAAGTGCGAGCGGGTCAGCGTGCGCGAGAGATGACGCGGGCCCGAATCGTCGGCTGAGATGAAAGGCAGGTTCACCGGCGCTTCGTCTTCACTCGAAAGCTCGCACTTGGCACGCTCGGCTGCCTCCTTGAGACGCTGGAGAGCCATGCGGTCGGTGCGCAGATCGATATCGGTTTCGCGCAGGAATTCATCGACCAGCCAATCCATGATCGCGCGATCGAAGTCTTCGCCGCCGAGATCGGGGTCGCCGTTGGTCGCTTTGACTTCGAAAATGCCCTGCGACAACTCCATGATCGAAATATCGAAGGTGCCGCCGCCGAGATCGTAGACGGCGATGTTCTCAGAGCCATCGCGACGATCGAGGCCGTAGGCCAGAGCTGCCGCGGTGGGCTCGTTGATGATGCGCAGAACGTCGAGCCCAGCAATCTTGCCGGCATCTTTGGTGGCCTGACGCTGGGAGTCGTCAAAGTAGGCGGGCACGGTGATGATCGCCTCCTTGACCGGCTCTTCGAGCACTTCTTCGGCAAAACTGCGCAGCTCTTGCAGGATGATCGCAGAGATCTCTTCCGGGCTGTAGCGCCGGTCGCGAATCTGGATCTTGACGTCGCCGTTGTTGGCTTCGACCAGCGGATAAGGCAAATGCACTTCGAGTGCGCGCTGGACGTGGGGGTCCTGGAACTTCCGCCCAATGAGACGCTTGACCGCAAACACCGTGTTCTGCGGGTTGGTGATCGCCTGGCGCTTGGCGATCTGCCCGACGAGGCGGTCGCCGTCTTCGGCGAACGCCACGATAGAGGCCGTCGTGCGGCTCCCTTCGCGGTTCGGCAGAACGCGCGGCGACGACAATCCCTCGACAACGGCCACACAGCTGTTGGTCGTCCCGAGATCAATGCCTACGATCTTGCCCACGCCTACTTACCTCTCACCACTCGCCGAGACATTATTCGCCTTCCGGTTCGGAGTCGGCGGTTTCGCTGGAAGGGGCCGCTTTCTCGAGCGGCATGGCCACGCGCACCATCGAAGGGCGCAGCAGGCGATCGTGCATTCGGAAACCGCTCTGCATCTCCTGGAGGACCGTAGGTTCGGTGACCTCGGCAGTTTCCTCGCTGGCGACAGCTTCATGAACACCAGGGTCGAAGGGCTGGCCGTCGGCCTCGATGCGTTCGACGTTGTGGCGCTTGAGCAGGTCGAGTAGCTGACGGTGGATCATCTCGACGCCTTGCTTGAGGTCGTCGAGAGAACCATCAGCCCCGAGGGCCCGCTCCATATTGTCGACAACCGCGAGCACCTCGCGCAGCAAGTCGAAGCCTGCGTAGCGCTGGGCCTCGGCCTTCTCCTTTTCGCTGCGTCGCCGGAAGTTTTCGAGGTCGGCCAAAGCGCGTAGGGAGCGCTCGCGCAGCTCGACCATCTTGAGCTGCATCTCTCTGACGGTACTGTCGGTGGAATCGACGACCGACTCGATCGACGGGCCACGATCCTTGGCTGCCGTCTGGACTGGCACATCGCCGTCGGCCTCGCCGGCATCACGACGCTCCATGGCCTCGACGGCCGCCATGGCCTCTTGCATGGCCTGGTCGGCGTCGTCGTCGACTTCGGCATCGAGGTCGAGTTCGAGGTCGTAGCCTTCTTCGTCTTCCGGAATCATCTGCGGGTTCTCTATGAGCAGCCGCACAAACCGAGGCAGGGTCGCGCCGAGTTGCGGGGTAGCGATCTCTTCAAGTGAATGGGAACGGGTAAGGGCCAGGACCGACGGCCGCGGGAAGTGTTCAGTCGGGGGTGGCCGGCTACCGGCCAGGATTGTTGGGAAGGTTGTGAGGTGCCAGAAACGTCGTCGGGGTTTCGAGACCCGTGCGGGATCTCTTGTTGATGGTCTGAAGTGTCTAGAGGGTCTTCGACAGGGCGTCGGAGAGGCGTTCGCCCAGGTAGTCGACCAGGGGAATGAGGCGTGGGTACTCCATGCGTGACGGCCCGAAGACACCGACACTACCTCTTGTTCCACCAGCTGAGCCGTACTGCTTGACGATCAGGGAGAAGTCGAGCGCTGAAGTGAGGTCGGATTCATCGCCAATCCACACCCGAACCCCCTCGCCTTCAACGCACTGGCCGAGCATGCTGACCAGGCGCACTTTGTCGGTGAAGGTATCGAAGAGAGTCTGCACCCGGTGGAGGTCGGCGAGTTCGGGACGGTGGAGCAACGACTCTGTACCCTCGACGAGCACACCCGGTGAGGGGTCGTCGGGCAAGCCACGCTCGGCGAACTGCACGGCCTTGCGAAGAAGCGTGTCCATACGCAGGCGCTCGTCCTCCATCAGTTGCACCAACCGTGCACGGATCTCCGTCAAGGTGAAGCCTTTGAAGTTATCGTTCAGGTAGTTGGCAATCCGAATCAACTCCGCGCGCTCGATGGTCGACTCGCTTTCGATCACCTTGTTGTCGATGAAGCCGCCGGAGCTCTCGCATACGCAGAGAACACGGGCACCCGAAAGCGGAACAAACTCGATGCGCTCGAGAACGGTGGTCGAGAAAGCCGGAGTGACAACGATCGCGATCTGATCGGAGAGCTCCTTGAGCAGATGCGACACCGCCGCCATGGCCTCGTCTCCCTGCTGGGCTCCATCGAGCGCATCGTGAATCTTCCTGCGATCGTTGATGGAAACGTTCTTTATCTCCATCAGCGACTGGATGAAGACGTGCCACCCGGCGGGCGTGGGAACCCGACCGGCCGAGGTGTGCGGCTGGGTGAGCAAGCCCAGGTCGTCGAGGTCCGCCATGCTGTTGCGGATGCTCGCTGGCGACAGATCCTGGCCCTCACGGCGCGCGACGGTGCGTGAAGACACAGGTTCTGCGGTGAGCAGATAGGTGTGGACCACCTCTCGCAGAATGTCTCGGTCACGAGCCGTGAGCTCGTCAGCGCCTTGCACTTGCCGCCTCTCCCTGGATGTCACTACAGCGCATGATTTCACTTCCGCGGACCGTTCGAAACGACGAATGAAGGGCCGCGGTGGCCCCCGGGGCCCTCGCTGGCCATCCTATTGTATCTCAGGAAACTGAGCCTCCGCGGCACGAAATCCCACAAGTTCTGCATTCCCCTCGATTGGCCTCCAAGGGGCTCGTGGTAGACAATGGTGGTGCGCGGCCGGCGCCAAGACCCGACTCGAACGCCGTCGTGGCGGGCGGGTCCGCCTCCGATTCTCGGCCACGACACAAACTCTCGGATAAAAGACTTCTAGCTTTCCTTGCCTGCCTATCGACAGAGTGCTATTCTTCCGCCTTCTCTGTGACGTGAGCCCCTTCACGTCTACCGGCCGGGGGTCCCCCTGATGGTCTTCTTCAACTACAGCACGATGCAGATGGCGGCCAAGATCGTCTACTACGGTCCTGGTCTGTGCGGTAAGACCACCAATCTGCAGCATGTCTACGGTCATACGAGTGGTGACTCACGAGGGGAGATGGTGTCGCTCGAGACCGAAACAGATCGCACTCTGTTCTTCGACCTCCTACCCATCGATGTTGGCCGCATCGCAGGCTTCAAGACTCGCATTCAGCTGTATACCGTTCCCGGCCAGGTCTTCTACAACACCACCCGCAAACTGGTGCTCAAGGGCGTCGACGGCGTGGTGTTTGTCGCTGACTCCCAGCGCCCGATGGTGCAGGCGAACATCGAGTCGCTCAACAATCTCGGTGAGAACCTGGCCGAGATCGGTCTCAAGCTGAACGAGGTGCCGCTCGTACTGCAGTACAACAAGCGCGATCTCACCGACATCTGCACCGTCGAAGAGATGAACCAGTCGTTGAACCACCACAACTGGCCGTTCTTCGAAGCCTCGGCGATCACCGGCGAGGGCGTCTTCGAGACCCTCAAGGGGATCTCCAAAATGACCCTCCTGCACATCAAGAAGAAGATGCAGAAGGGTGACGGTGGTGGCGTCGCAGCCACGGGTGCGGGCGTTGCAGCACCCGCTGCCAGCCAGCCGGCCGCTGCGAAGGCCAGCCCGCCGGCCACTCCAGCGGCTCCCAGGCCCGCGGCGACCACGCCGCCGCCCGCTGCCGCGGCACCGCCGCCCGCTGCCGCAGCACCAGCGCAGGCCGCCGCTGCTCAGGCAGCCGCTGCCCAACCGATCGCTGCCCCGCCGGAACCGTCGCCGTTGCCCCCGCAGGCGCCGGCGCCCCAACCGGTCGCGACACCGCAGGCAGCAACGGCGACCCAGACCGAAGCGCCCCCGCGCCGTCAGGTCGACATTCTCGCCGAGCTCGAGAAGATCCGTCGTCAGGCGACCGCTCAGTCGGGCGGCCAGGCGGAGCTGCCCACCACCAATGGGAAAGGCGAGCTCACCCGCGACATCGAGCGCCGCCTCGGTCGCTCGCAATTCTCGCGCGCCCATACGGTCAAGTTGGTCATGCAGATCGAGGACGACAACAACGAGATCCTCGACGCCTTCAAAGACCAGGTCATCGTGCACCGCCCTGAAGACCTCGAGCGTCTACTGCTCAACTTGAACATCAAGTTCGAAGTCGGCGACTGAGACCGCTCGCAGACCTCGCCAGGGGTACGAAGCGGGTATCCCCTCGCACCGGCCAGCAAGACAGGCCCGGCTCCTCCTCTCGCTACATTGAGGGCCACGCCCGACCGGTCTACTCTGGCCGGTGACTGAACCGATCGAGCGCGGTTGAAACCCCGCTCGGCAGCGGTCCCGCACCACCAGGGCCCAGGGACCTGGGCACGCTCTCTTCGCCCCCTTCTCCGGTCGACCTACCCTTCAAAAACTGGTATTTCCTGCTAAAGTCCGATTCAGAAGGCGAACCTGCCGGTTCGCTCTTCCGCAGCAATCCCATCCCGCCTTGGGGCATTCCTTCGCCCCCTGTAAGCCCCGCCTTCGCGCCTCGCACCGACGGCCACCTCTCGGACCTTCTTCGCAGTGGCGCGCCGGTCTCTCTCACCGAGACTCCTGCCATGACGACCAGCGCTCTCGCGCCACCCCCTCCCAATGCAGTCAGTGAAACGCCGGAGGCGGCCTTCGACGTCACCCACGACCGCGTTCTGCCGGCGCAGGTGAGCATCATCATTCCGGCCTTCAACGAAGCCGAAGGGATACGGGCGGTCATCGTGTCCATTCTCGAAACGCTACCGAAGGCCGAGGTCCTGGTTGTCGACGACGGGTCGACGGATGGAACTGCCGAGATCGCGCGTGCGGCAGGCGCGCGTGTCCTGCGACATCGCAGCAACAAGGGCTACGGCGCCAGCCTGCGAACCGCCGTTCGCAAGAGCAAACGCGAGTGGGTTCTGTGCTGCGACGCCGACGGCCAGCACACCGTCGACGACGTCGCTCGGGTGATCGAGGCGGGCGGCGGCTACGACATGGTCGTCGGCGCCCGAGGCAAGGACAGCCACGCCCCCTGGTTGAGGAGACCCGGGAAATGGGTGCTGCGCAGCTTCGCCAACTACCTCGCCGGCGAGAAGATCCCGGACCTCAACTCGGGGCTCCGCATGATGAAGCGATCGATCATCAAGCGCTACCTCCACCTGATGCCAACCGGTTTCTCCTTCTCGACGACCAGCACCTTCGCTTTCCTCAAGACTCAGCGCGAAGTCCGGTGGATTCCCATCAAGGTCCAAAAGCGCGTCGGCACCAGTACGGTGCGGCAGCTGAAGCATGGGCCTCAGACTCTCCTCCTGATCCTGAGAATCACCGTCCTGTTCGAACCCCTCAAGGTGTTTCTCACCACCGCTGCGGCACTCGCCGCGGCAGCCGCAGCCATGCTCGCTGCCGACCTGGTGGTTTCGCAAGGCACGGGCGTCGGCAACACGACGGTGCTCCTGGGTGTTTCGGCACTGCTCGTATTCATGTTCGGCCTGCTGTGCGACCAAGTCTCCGCTGTGCGGCGCGAGAAGCACGAATGACAGCCCGAACAGCCACCTGCCCGGTTTGCGGAAGGACCAACTGTCGCCGGCGATTCACCCGATCGGGCTACGAGATCTTCCGCTGCGCAGCGTGCAGGCACTCCTTTGTGCATCCGGTCCCCTCACCGGAAGAACTGCGATCCATCTACGACCGCTCGTACTTCGAGCGCGGCGACAAGTACCGCGCCCGAGCAGGAAGCGAAGACCCCAACGCAGCCAACGACCGTCGCAAGCTGGAGCTGATCGCCGCCGAACGCGAGATCGTTGGCAGGACCGAACACGACGACGAAGAGCCCCGGCTCCTCGACGTCGGCTGTGCCCGCGGTGGCTTTCTCGGACGCGCGCGCGAGCGCGGCTTCGCTGTTGAAGGCGTCGAGCTGTCCCAGACAGCCGCGGATCATGCTCGCAAGGAGCTGAAGCTGGACGTGTCGGTAGGAACTCTCTTCGACGCTCAGTTCGAGTCGCAGTCCTTCGACGTCGTCACCATGTGGGACGTCATCGAGCATCTCGACGACCCCGCCGCCTGCATCGAAGAAGTCCGGCGCATCTTGCGCCCCGGCGGCATTGTCGCACTCAGCACTGGCGACGCCTCAGCACTCGCTGCCAAGCTCATGGGCAGGCGTTGGCACCTGCTAACTCCCCCCCAGCACCTGTGGTACTTCGAGCGCCGCGGACTCGAACAGCTTCTCGTCGACCAGGGGTTCCGCGTCGTTCGAACGCGATCGCTACCAAAGCACGTCCGCTTGGGGTTCGTTCTCTTTAAATCGGGGGAGACGTTCTTCCCACCGGCCCGCTACCTCGCTAGCCTGGCGAGGAGAATCGGAGTCGACGGTCTCAACCTACGCATCAACCTCTTCGACATCATGACCGTAGTCGCCGTGCGCGGCGACGCTGTCGTCACACCGACAGCTGTTGAAGAAGAAGCTGTGACCACGGTCGCACTCGCGGAGGTCGGCTGACATGTGCGGCGTGTTCGGCCTCGTCCTGCACGAGGCCACGCGCAATCCCGAAGTGGCCTCGCAACTGATGCGCTCGCTCTTCGTGGTTTCGGAGTCGCGAGGCAAAGAGGCCTCCGGACTGGCGACGCTCTCCGACCACACCATTCACATAGCGCGCGAGGCTCGACCGGCTTCCTGGCTGGTCAACGCGCCTTTGTATCGCGAAATGGTCGCTCAGGTGTTGAACGGCGACGCTAAGAGCAGCACCAGAACGAACGGCGATGGAACCCTTCGACTCCTCATGGGCCACACCCGCCTGGTGACCAACGGTTCGGCGGCACGAGACGCGAACAACCAGCCGGTGTTTTCAGGCCGGACTGTCGGAGTTCACAACGGGATCATCGTCAACGCCGACGAGCTCGCGCACCGGCACCAACTCAAAAGGGGAGGAGAACTGGACAGCGAGGTTCTCTTCGGACTTTTGGATCGCGAACTCGAAGCTGGGGCTTCGATCGAAGAGGCAAGCCGCAGGACCTTTGCGTCGATCGACGGCGCGGCAACGATCGCGGCCGTCTTCTCGCACCTCGATTGCCTGCTTCTGGCGACGAACAACGGTTCCCTCTACGCAGCCGACGCCAACGAGACCTCGCCGGTGCGGCTCGTGTTTGCCTCCGAAAGGCAGCTCCTGTCGCACGCACTGGAGCGATGCGGTCAGCGAGACCTCGAGCAAAGGATTCGTCACGTGAGAGCGGGCCGAGCGCTCGTCGTCGATCGACTGGAACTGCGTGAGTTCGATCTCGCACCTTCGCTCGGTCCAACTTCCGACCCCCAACTCGAGACAGTAGGCCTGGCGCCGCCGCGGGAGGTTGTCAACGCAACCGCCACGCCCACTGCTCCAATGGTGGCGCTACCGGAGCCAAAAAGGCTTTCCGATGCCGAAATCGAGCGCCTGGCTGAGACTCTGGCGGCCCGACGAGGAACGCCCAAGCTCACACGATGTACCTGTTGCATCCTTCCGCACACGATGCCGTTCATCGAGTTCGATGAGGACGGCTTGTGCAACTTCTGTCGCCAGTACATTCCGATTGAGGTGAAGGGGCGTAGCGCTCTCGAGGAGGCCATCGCCGCACAATGCGATGGCCCAACTCCACTGCAAGGGCACACGGCCGGTCGCCCTCGGTGCCTGGTGGGAGCGAGCGGAGGTCGCGACAGTTCCTATGCGCTTCACTACGCGAAGCAGGAACTCGGGCTCGACGTCGTTGCATACACCTACGACTGGGGAATGGTGACCGATCTCGCGAGACGCAACGTCTCCCGCCTCTGCGGTCGTCTCGGAATCGAACACATCCTCGTCTCAGCAGACATCGCCGCCAAGCGACAGAACATCAAGCGCAATCTCGAAGCCTGGCTGCATCGGCCACGCCTCGGCCTCATCCCCCTCTTCATGGCGGGCGACAAGCAGTACTTCTTCCACGCCCAGCGTCTCAAGAAGCAGGTCGGTACAGAGCTCGTGATTCTGGGCGAGAACATGCTCGAACGAACGAATTTCAAGACTGGCTTCGCCGGTGTCCCACCAGCCCTGGGAGACCGTGACCACGTCTACACCCTGCCTGGGTTCTCCAAAGCTCGCCTCGCCACCTGGTATGGCGCGGAGTATGTCAAGAACCCGCGGCTAATCAACCGATCGCTGCTCGACACCGCCTTCGCCTTCGGCTGCTATTACCTGATCGATCGCTCATACCTGAACCTCTTTGGCTACGTGCCCTGGAACGAAGAGACGGTCATCTCGACGATTCGTGATGAGTACGACTGGGAAGGCGCCGACGACACGACCTCGACCTGGCGCATCGGCGACGGAACCTCGGCGTTCTACAACATGGTCTATTGGACTCTCGCCGGGTTCACCGAACACGACACATTTCGCAGCAACCAGATTCGTGAGGGGCAGCTCGACCGAACCGCAGCTCTGGCCCTGGTCGCCGAAGAGAACCTCCCCCGACTGCGCACCATCGAGGACTACCTCCATACGGTGGGTACCGGGGTACCGCTTGGCGAGGTGACCGAAATCGTCGCACAGCTACCGCGACGCTATGAAGCGGCCTAGAGCATGGTTGACCGACGTCGCTTCAGGCGAGACCTGATCTGGAACCTCGGCAGCACCGTGATCTTCGGCGCCGTCGGGATCATCCTCCACCTCCTGGTAGGCCGCTATTACGGCGCTGCCACTCTGGGCACCTTCAGCCAGGTGGTTGCTGTCTACCTCGTCCTTTCTCAGATCTGCGTTGCCGGACTGGTCTTCTCGACCATGCACCACAGCAATGCCCTTCGAGAGGGCGACCCAGAGCTCGGTCGCTCGATCGGCTCCGGCCTTCTCCTGACGGTTGGGCAGACCCTTATTGTCTGTCTACTGGCATGGATCTTCATCCCAAGCATTGGGCGCTTCTTCGACAGCCCCGACACCGCGCGTGGTCTGGTCGTCGTGCTTCCGGGCCTCGTGTGCCTGACCCTCAACAAGTACGCGTTCTTCACCATCTCGGGACTAGGCCACCTGCGCGCCCACGCCATCGCCCAGAGTGCGCGCTGGCTACTCTTGCTCGCCGCCCTTATCGCGCTGGTGGCAATACGAGTCGACGGAGCCCTGCTGCCACTGATCTTCTCGATCGAAGAGGCCCTGCTGCTCATTCCCCTCCTCGCCTACCTGTACCGGATCGCACCGTTCCGCCTCACGCGCGACTGGATCAGCCGCCACCTGCGCTTCTCGTTGCGAACCTCGTTGAGCGCGGTATTGGTCGACGCCAACAGTCGCGTCGACGTCATTGTGCTTGGCTACTTTGCCTCCGACACGATCGTTGGCATCTACGGGTTCGCGGCGATGTTGGCGGAGGGAGTCATTCACGTCGCTACCGTGGTGCAGACCAACATCACTCCGATCCTCGGTCGACTCCGGACCGAAGGGCGCCGCGAAGACATTCGTGACCTGGTCGCCGGCAACATCAAGCGACTCTGTCCAACAGCCGCCGGTCTCGCCGTCCTGGGGACAATGGTCTTCGGGTGGTTCGCCGAGACCCTCACTGGAACCGGAGTCTTCAGCGAAGGCACGATCTACTTTGCAGTCCTCGCAACCGGCATGGTCCTGGCGAGCTCCTACTATCCCTTCCACTACGTCCTCAACCAGTGGGGCTATCCCACCTGGTTCATGGTCTTCAACGGCCTCATCGTTGCAACCAACGTCGTTCTCAACTTCATCCTGATTCCGCGCCTCGGAGCCCTGGGAGCGGCCTTCGCCACTGCACTCTCGTGGACGCTCTCGATCGCCTACCTCAAGACTCTGACGCGCGCCGCCTCGGGCGTCGCGATCTGAGGTCCGGACGATGTGCGGTATTGCCGGCTACGCCACGCTCGGAAGCGATCGGGCCATCGATCCGAGGTGGATTCGCCCGATGATCGAAACCCTCCGTCATCGAGGTCCCGACCATGAGGGTGCCGCCGTCTTCGAACAGGTCGCCATGGCGAACTCTCGCCTAGCGATTCAAGACATCGCCGGCGGCAACCAGCCAATGGCGAACGCTGACGAGAGCACCGTCGTTGTCTACAACGGTGAGCTCTACAACACACCAGAGCTACGCGCAGAGCTCGAGCGCGAGGGCGTAGTGTTCCAAACGCATTGCGACACGGAGGTCCTGATACACCTCTACGATCGCGACGGTGTCGATTTTCTCGAGCAGCTCAACGGCATGTTCGCGGTCTGCGTCTACGATCGCACACGACAACGCGTGCTCCTGGCGCGTGATCGATTTGGTGTGAAGCCCCTCGTGTGGTCGTACCACGACGGTCAACTGGCGTTTGCGAGCGAGATCAAGGCTCTTCGATGCCTTCCCAGCTTCGACTCCTCGCTGTCACCCGAAGGGCTCTCGACCTTTCTTGGCCTCTTCTACATTCCGGACCCCTGGACGATCTACGCAAACGTCCAGAAACTGCGCCCGGGTCACTTTCTTCTTCTCGACGCCAGCGGCCTTTCGGACCAGCCGTACTTTCAACTCGATTTCGGAAACGGCGAAGACCCGGGGGCAGAGGAGGCGGCGACAGCAACAGCTCGGCTGCTCGAGCAGTCGGTGCGCCGACAGTTGCTCTCCGACGTTCCGGTAGGAGTCCTTCTGAGCGGCGGGCTCGACTCGCGTTCCATGTTGGCTTGGGCCTCGGCCAACCAACCCGCGACGCGGGCGTTCACGATCGGTTTCGAAGAGGCCACCTTCGATGAGGGCAACGAGGCCCGCTACTGGGCACGCGCCTTCGAAAGCAAGCACGAGACCCTGTTGTTCGACGAAGAGCGTTTCTGCGGAGATCTGCTCGAACGCCAACGCCACCTCGACGAGCCTTACGCCCTCTGGTGCAACGTGGCGACCGGGGCCCTGGCGCAGACGATTCGGGAGGCCGGCTACAAGGTTGTCTTGAGCGGCGAAGGTGGTGACGAGTTGTTTCTGGGCTACCCCACGATCCATGCGGCCAACGTCGCGCGGGCCTATCGTCACGTCCCTCGACTCATTCGCGAACCGGTGCGCACCCTTGTCCGGGCGCTCCCGGCGGGCGATGGGAGGTTGCCCTTCACCTTCAAGCTCAAGAGCTTCCTGAGCGCCATCGACCCCAGCCTCGTGCGCACCTTCTTTGGCTTCAAAGAAGTGGTGCGCCACTGCGAGTGGGGACGGCTCCTAACCCCCGAGGCCATGGCGATGGTGGGCTCGATCGATCCGGCCGTTGCCTTCGAGCAGCACCGTGAACAGATCGCGGACCTGCATTGGGTCGACGCGCTTTCCTACCTGGATTTCAAGGTCTTTCTGCCCGGCTGCAGCTTCGTGGGCAACGACAACGCGTACATGAGCGAGTCGGTCGAAACGCGCGTCCCGATGATGGACAACGATCTCGTCGACTTCGTCGGATCTTTGCCGGCGTCACGTCGCTTTCACCCAACGCGTCTGAAACCCATCCTCCGGCGGGCGCTACTGGAGCACGCACCGGCACCGCCAGGGGCGACAGCGGAGCGTGCCCGTCAGTACAGGAAGAACGGCTTCGAGATCCCAGCACAGACATGGCTCGCGGATCGGTCGACAAGGGATGCTTCCTTTCGCGAAATGCTCGGTCGTCTGCTCTCGCGAGACCGAGTTGCTAAGGCGGGCTTCTTCCAACCAGACACCGTTAGAGCGCTGTTCTCCGACCAGTTGAGTGGTCGCCAGAACAACGAGCGCGTTCTCCAGGCCATCATGAGCTTGAACGTCTTTCTGGAAGGGAGCTACGAGCCATGAGAAACCCGAATCGGGGAGGGCCGGGTGGCCGGCCGCGACTGGCCGTCGACCTTCTCATCGTGTTCCTTTTTCTCGCTTTCGCGGCCCTCTTCCACCTGGGCCGCATGAGCCAACCTTGGTTGACAGAACCTGGCGAGAGTGACGCGCAGGACATCGCGGCAATGATTGCCGGCCGAACGAATCCCGAGCTCTTCGTCGGCGACATGCTGCTCGGTGACAAACAGAACTTCCACTACTACCTCACGGTTCACTTTCCGCTGGTCCAGGCAACCTTGGGCGCAGCCGGCGACTACGGCCGCGCCTACCTCTGGTGGATGGGACCGCACGTCTTTCTCCTGCTGGTTGGTGCCTACCAGCTCGGTCTGTCTCTGGGAATGACCCGGGTACCGGCGGCGGCCATGGCCGCGGCGCTCTATCCAACCGCCGCGGTTGGCTGGAGCACCTATTGGGGAATCTGGAGCGACCCGCTCCCGCGAATGACCTTCTCTGTCGTGCTCTGCTTCCTGTTGACGGTAGCTGTTCGATGGCGAGATCGCCCCGGCCGTTGGCCGCTGATCTTCCTTGCCGCCGGCCTGCTTTCCTGGGTTCACTCCGTATCCACGCCACCGGTTGGACTGGGCCTGATCTTCGGATACCTACTACTGCAGAAACCAGAACGGTGGAACTGGCCGCGTTTCCTTCTCCATCTCGTCTTGTGCGGCCTCACATTTCTCGTTGCCCTCTGCCCCTTCGCGTGGCTCTATCTGAGCGAGCATGACCACGGCTTGGTTGCCGACGCCGCACTGGTCACCGAAGGGATGAGATTTCGCTTCAGCAGTGGCTTCACGGACTACGTTCCGGGAATCAGAAAATTCGTTTCGATCTACTTCTATCGGCACCCGATCGGTCTCATCGCCATCCTCGCTGCGATATCGGTCTGGATCGCCGGAGGGCGAGAAGAGCGCCGAATGCTTGCAATGGTCGTCGGCTGGTTGGTTGGCATCGTCCTCGGTGGGCCGTTGCTCTTCATCATCGACCAGGAGCTGGCGTCGATGCGAGGCGGTGTGCCTGTCGAGATCGACCTCATTCGCACAATTCGCTTTCTGCCGCCGCTGTTCATCGTGCTCTCGGTGTTCGGCGCCACGTTCTGGTGGAAGCGCCTGACAGAAGATCACGGCAAAGGTCTGCGGAAGGCGACCGCAACGGGCCTACTCGTTGTACTCGCTGTCTTCATGGTGCGTCTGGGAACCCGCAGCTTGGATCCCGCCTACCACCAGCATTACCGCATTCCGTGGCGCGGTCTTCAGGTCATGCTGGGCAACCCCCCGGCTCTGGACGAAACCCTCGTTCTGCATGGAGATGCCGTCGCTGCAGTAAAGGATTACACACCGCGGGGTGCCCGAATCTTCTCGCAGGGAGTGTCACCGCCAGCGCTTCGATTGAGCGCCCTTAGACCCGTGGTCTACGCCTGGAAGGACGGCGGCTCGCTCGCCTACGCCAATCACGAAGCGTTTCTCGTCTGGTATCGCCATGCCCGTGTGCTCAAGGAGGCGGAGCGATCCGGCGACCCCGAGAGGTTGGCGGCGGCGGTTCTCGAGTCGGCTAAGGCTCTCGGAGCCGAATACCTCCTCTTTGACAAGAACGCCGTCTCGGAGAAAGCGCTTTCGAGGGATCTCGGCGATCAACTAGAGAATCCCACCTGGAGCAACTCGCGCTATACCCTGCTCCCGCTGCCAGGAGACCGGACGCCTGAGGATCGGCAACAACCCTCCAGTATCTAGAGTCTTCCATTCTGAGACCAGAAATCGTAGGATTTGGGCCCATGCGATGTCCTTTCTGCGGAGCCAACAAAGACAAGGTCGTCGACTCTCGTGAAAGCAAAGACGGGGACACGATCCGTCGCCGGCGGGAGTGCCTCGACTGTGAGCGCCGGTTTACTTCGTACGAGCAGATCGAGCAGATCGCTTTTCGGGTGGTGAAGCGCGATGGTACGCGCGAAGACTTCAACCGACCCAAGTACCTGGCCGGACTGCTCAAGGCCTGCGAGAAACGGCCGGTCTCTCTGCGGCAGCTCGAGGACATCGTCAGCGAAGCGGAGAACCTGGTCCAGGAAAGTGACGACCGCGAGATCGCAACGGCCGATCTCGGAAACTTCGCAATGGAGAAACTGCGGGGTCTCGACCAGGTCGCCTATGTGCGCTTCGCTTCGGTCTATCGCAAGTTCGAAGACGTTGAATCTTTCATGGATGAGCTCCGCGAACTGATCGCGCAACGCACCTGACGGCCGAGCCACCCCTACCCCTCTGCCTCCCTCCTTTCCGCTCGAATCTCCTGGAGACCCTTACCTCCCTCATGCACGACAACGACTCCCTTTTGTTTCTTCTGTCTCGCCTACAGGAAGATCTCAACAAGTTGGTGACCGAATACATGGACCACGGTGCCGGTGAGGTGCGTGAAGACGGTTGGTCGCCCAACATCGACGTCCTCGAATCCGTGGATGAGGTCGAGATCGTCGCCGAGGTGCCGGGCTTCCAGATGGACGACCTGACGCTCGAAGTGTCCGGTCAGAAGGTGATCTTGAGCGGTCAGAAGCGCACACGCTATGGCGACCACGACGCCAACACGTTCGATCGCCTCGAGCGCGCCCAAGGCCGCTTCCGCCGTCAGATCGATCTCGAGACTCCCGTCAACAGTTCGCTTGCCGACGCCCGCCTCGCCGGCGGTCTTCTCAGGATCACTTTCCCGCGCATCGAGGACAAGCGGCGACAGGTGCGGGAGATGGCGATCACCGCCGACTGACCACCGCCTCACACCCTCGACCCTTCTCTCCCTTCCCCTCCGCCCGCCTCTCTTTTCTGCTGTACTCCCCGTCCGAGGATCAACATGACCATCCAGGAAACTTCCGCCGACGTCGAAGAACAGAGTGTCGTCCTACCCGACGTCATGCCTGTGCTGCCGCTCAAAGACGCGGTCATCTTCCCGTTCATCATCCTGCCGCTATCGGTAACTCGCGACAAGAGCGTCGAAGCTGTTGATGAAGCTCTAGCGGAGAACCGCATGATCATGCTGGTCGCGCAGCGAGATCCCCAGATCGAGGATCCGCAGCCGGAAGATCTCCACACCCGAGGCACCGCAGCCGTCATCATGCGCATGCTGAAGCTGCCCGATGGACGCATTCGCATCCTCGTTCAGGGCCTGGCGCGGGTCGACATCGAGAACATCTCGCAGAACGAGCCATTCATGAAGGCGCGCGTCAAAGCAGCCGACGAAAAAGTTCCGGGTGGCGAGGTCCTCGAGCAGCAGGCGTTGATGCGCTCGGTCCAGGAGAACCTCGAACGCGCCGCGGGGCTCGGCAAGAACATCTCGTCTGAGGTCCTGGTGATCGCCGCCAACCTCGAATCGCCCGGCCGACTCGCCGACCTCGCTGCCAGCAACCTCGAGCTGCGCGTCGAGGACGCGCAGGAGGTGCTCGAGACCGAGGATCCGGTGGCCCGCCTCAGTCAGGTCAGCGATCTCCTCGTGCGCGAGATCCAGCTCCTTCAGATGCAGCAGGAGATCTCCTCGCAGGCGCGCGGTGAGATGGACCGCAGCCAGCGCGAGTACTTTCTGCGCCAGCAGCTCAAGGCGATTCGCACCGAACTGGGTGAGAACGAGGACCTCTCCGAAGAGATCGAGGCCTATCGCGAGACGGCGCGCGAGCGTGGCCTCAACGAAGAGGCCCACGAGGAACTCGAGCGTCAGATCCGACGGCTGGAGCGCTCACATCCAGACAGCGCCGAGCATGCCGTCATTCGTACCTATCTCGACTGGCTGACCGGCCTCCCCTGGACCATCACCAGCGAAGACTGCCTCGATCTCGAGAACGCCCGCAAGGTACTCGACGAAGACCACTTCGGTCTCGACAAGATCAAGGAACGCATCCTCGAGTACCTGGCGGTGCGGCAGTTGAAGGGCGACGCACGCGGTCCACTGCTGTGCCTGGTGGGACCGCCGGGCGTCGGCAAGACGTCTCTCGGCCGTTCGATCGCACGTGCACTGGGGCGTGAGTTCGTTCGCATTTCGCTCGGCGGCGTGCGTGACGAGGCCGAGATTCGCGGTCACCGGCGGACCTACGTCGGCGCCCTCCCGGGCCGCATCATTCAAGGCATTCATCAGGCCAAGACCAACAACCCGGTCTTCATGCTCGACGAGATCGACAAGGTCGGCGCTGACCATCGTGGTGACCCGACTTCGGCGCTGCTCGAAGTCTTCGACCCGGAGCAGAACTCGACGTTTCGTGATCACTACCTCGGCGTTCCCTACGATCTCACCAACGTCATGTTCATCACCACCGCGAACATGCTCGAACCCGTGCAGCCCGCGTTTCTCGACCGCATGGAAGTGTTGCGCCTGTCGGGTTACACCGAGGAAGAGAAACAGGAGATCGCTCGCCGTCACCTGATCCCACGCCAGCGCGCCGAGAACGGGCTCGATGAGAACCACATGATCCTGACCGCCTCGGGCGTCGACACGTTGATTCGGCGGTATACCCGCGAGGCCGGTCTACGGAACCTCGAACGTGAGATTGGCAGCCTCTGCCGCAAGGTCGCCGTGCGCGTCGCCCGCGGCGAGAAGGACCTCGTCAAGGTCGACGACGAGAAGGTCGAGGAGTTTCTGGGCCCAGCGCGCCACTTCAGCGAAGAAATGCTCGACCGGGATCGCGTCGGCGTCTCGACCGGCCTCGCCTGGACGGCCGCCGGCGGCGACTTGATGATGATCGAGGCGATCGCGCTGCCTGGCAAAGGCAACCTCATGTTGACCGGCCAGCTCGGCGACGTCATGAAGGAGTCCGCGCAAACCGCGGTTAGCTTTGCGCGCGGCTACCACGACGTGCACTCGGCCAACGGCAAGCCGAAATGCGAAGTCCCGAGTGAGTTCTTCTCTGAACGCGACATCCACATTCACGTCCCCGCCGGGTCGATCCCCAAAGACGGCCCGTCGGCTGGGATTACCATCGCAACTTCGATCATTTCGATCCTCACCGGACGGCCCGTCGATCGTAGTCTGGCGATGACGGGCGAGATTACCCTGCGCGGTGAGGTCCTCCCGATTGGCGGTCTCAAAGAAAAACTGCTCGCGGCCCGGCAAGCGGGCATCAAACGAGTCTGCGTTCCAAAGCCCAATCAGCGCGACATGGCAGACATCCCGGAGAACATCCACGGCGACCTCGAGTTGCACTTCGTCGAGACCCTCGATGACGTACTCGACCTGGCCCTCCTCTCGTAGCCGGGTACCTACGGGGTACTAGCTGAGCACCAGCCCGTCACTACATACTGCTGCCACCATGGCAGCACGGAAACCGAGCGCGCACACAAGCTCCGCCCGCTCAGAGCCAGGCAAGGGCGAGACCCGGCTGATCGAGTGGCTTCAGTCTCAGCCTGAAACTGGCGGCTTGATCGGCGACGACGCGGCCATCTTGCCGGCGGGCGGCCCCTACGTTGCGACAGTCGACTCCCAACGAAGCGCCGTGCATCTGCCCTCCGATCTGCCTCCGGCCTGGGCGGCCCGGCGCCTGGTCGCCGTCAATCTGTCGGACCTCGCCGCCATGGGAGCGCGACCACGTTGGGCCTTCTGTACCCTCGGCGCAGAGCGCGGCTACCCACGACGGGCGTTCTTACGCGCCCTCCTGCGTGAGGCCAAGCGGCATGACTTCACCCTCGCAGGCGGCGACCTGTCGTCGGCGCCTGGTCTCCAGGCGACGCTGCTCTTCCTTGGAGAGCGAGTCTCACGAGGTCGTTTTCTCGAACGCAGGAGCGCGCAACCGGGAGATGAGATCTGGATCGGCGGCACTCTCGGGGAAGCTGCCCTGGGTCTCGCGCTGCTCGAGCGCGGGGCACATATTGACGGTGCACGACTGGTGCTCCCACCGGGGTTTGAAAGATCGCTCGAGCGCGTAGGGCGTTCTGCCCTACGCCGGCAACTGGCACCACAGCCACAGCTCGAACTCGGGGCGTGGTTGGCCCGCAGGCGGAGTCGCACGGCGGCGATTGATGTCTCGGACGGCTTCGCTTGCGACCTGCATGCCCTGTGCGCTGCCTCGGGAGTCGGTGCCGAGATCTCCTATGAGCGGCTCCCGGCGCCGCCACGACTCGGGGCCCTGGCGGCGGCCGTCGAGGCGAACGCAAGAGACGCGATCCTCGCAGGCGGCGAAGACTATGTGCTCCTCTTCACCAGGCCTCACGGCAGTGCGCGTCCGCCCATGGCGGGTTGCCGGCGCATCGGGCTGATCACCAGGAGAGAGACGGTGGTTTTGTCTGACGGACAGACCTCGCGCCCGCTACCCGCTCTGGGTTTCGACCATCTTCCCTGAGTCGTCGCCGAAGGTGAGCCTGCCAAAGGCCGCCGGACGGTGAAAATCGACAAGCCCCGTCGGACGCCACGCCTGGTACTCGTCGCCACCTGGCGAGCGGTCGATGCGAAACAGGTTGATCGACCACTCTGGTTGCACAACGTACGCTTCGTTACCTGGCACCGTGAGAGCCCGCCACGGTATCGCCATCTCGACGGCGTAACCCTCTCCCGTCTGCCCGATCAGCGGACCCACTTCACAACGGAGTCCCACGCAGTTCCAGTCCGCCATCGTCGTGATGTCGCGCCGGCGATCACCAGGCTGGGTGCGGTTGGTGATCAGGGCATCGAAGACCGTGCCGTTCGGCGCGATATCGATCTCGAAGTACTGCCGAGCCTCGGCACACCGGCAGGGTTCGAGGAAGACCTCCACCGCATCGGCCTCGAAGACCGGGTCGTCATGATTCTCGAAGGGCGCAACAACGTGATCGTCCACGACATCGAAACGAACATGCAGAACTTCGTCCCCCCCTCGAGGCGCCGCTGTGGACCAGCCCAGTCGCACCGTGGTTTCGTGGCGCGGAGTCGCACCATCGACCACCAGGCACAGAGGCTGGAGAGAAAGCAAAGCCCAGTCACGCGGCGCGACCAACCCGCGGGCGTCGCGGGTCACGCGCGGGCAACACCAGGTCCGTGGGTTCGAAACTTCTTCTTCAGCAGGCGACATCTCGAGCTCCAACCTCGGCTGCCAACACTCGCGACGACGGTAGGAGCAGGCAAGCAAACCCGACGACCACCCCGATGATCGCACCGGCCTGCAGTACGCGAGCGAGGTCATAGTGCTCTGCGAGCAGACCGATCGACCAGCTACCGACCGCACCCATCGTGAACAAGAAGCCCAGGGCCAACCCCGACGCCAGGCCCTTCTGCACCGGCAAGAGGCGCTGCGCGAGGACCATGAGGACGCTATGGGGCGCCCCCAGAAGACCTCCGGTCAGAAAGGCCAGGGGCAGGGCGAGCTGGCCATCGGAAACGGGCAGAAACCAGAGCGAGACCGCACCTGCAACCGTCGTGAGAGCGGCGATCTTTCGCCGGCCCCCGCGGTCGGCCGCCAGTCCTGCCAACACCCCGCACACCGCACCTCCGAACCAGAAGGCCCCGACCAGAAGGCCCTGGCGCGTCGAACTCCAACCGCGCGACTGAAACAAGAGCGGTAGAAACGCCGCGGTGCCAATCAAGATCCAGGCGCGCCCGGCGAAGATGATGGTCAGAAGCGACGCTGCACCCATTCCACCACCACCAACGGTCGTGGGCTCTGCTCGCTCGGCGCCTTCTCTCCCCGAAGGCCGGGTGGGGGATGGGTTGTGGCGCGCAGGCGTCATCGCGAGCGCCATGAACAAAGCAACCGGCACGAGGATGCCCGCCAGCAGGTACAGCCCAGTCGGGCCCCGGGTATCGAGCGCCAGGCCAGCAAGCGGCGGACCGATCGCCAGACCTACCTGCCCGAACAGGAAGAACACGGCGGTCGTGGTTGCCGCCTGACCACTCTGCGGCGTGCCAGCGTGCATCGTGCCCTGGGGGTGAAAGGCGCCCGAGCCGATCGCCGCCAGGGCGAACAAGGCGAGAAAGAGCTCGAAGCGCCTCGTCGTCACCGCCAGGTGGACTGCAAAGCACACCGAAACGACGGTCATCGTGACGCTAGCCGGCCCCAGGAATCGACTCCCCACCCGGTCGACGAGCCAGCCGAAGATCGGTTGCGTCGAACCCGCCAACATCTGATAGAGCCCGATCGCCAGTCCAACCTGCGCCGTGGAAAGACCCAGGGGAGTGCGCAGAAACGCCAACAGAACAGGCCCCATGCTGTTCCAGATGTCGATCGCGAGATGGCCCACCGTAACCGCCGCCAGCACGCGCGGGCGCGTTCGGTGGTCGGATTCCGACCCAACGGGTAGAGGCTCACCCCGGGCAGGGCTCGGAACTGGATTGCGCGGGCTCAGGTCCATGTGGCGCGCGATGGTATCGCGCGGGGCCCGTAACAAATCCAAACACCTTCGGAAGAAGAAGGGCGTCAGGTACGTCGCAATCATCGCGCTGAAAGACCAAGAAGCCCATCAAAATACTCGCTACTGAAGAAATATTTTCCTGAGGCCCGTACAATGGAGGCACGCCCTGCCATTCAGCTCGCGGTCCCGCTCTCCCAGAGAGCTCCAGGATGGTTTCTCCGGAACACCCCCTACGCCCATGCACACGACAGATCCACGTTCACGTTTCTCGCTTCTCGTGATCACGCTACTTTTGGCCCTCGGAAGTGGTGTCTCGCAACCGGTTACTGCCGACCAGCTGCCACTCAGAGACGGCCGTCTGATCGAAACCCGCGGACCCTGGAAGGTCGAGAGCAATCGCATCCTCTACCGCGACCTGGACGGCAACCTGCGTTCGATCCGCCTGTCGGAGGTCGACCTCGCACGGCCATCAAGGCCCAGCCCGAGCAGGAGGCGCACCCCCGACGCGACAAACCAGCCGGCGTTTCGCATTACCGACGAGAGTCTGGCGCGCACCCGCGCTTCACAGACCAGAGCGACCGCCACTCCTGCTCGAAGCCAGGCAGATACAGCGCAACCCCACTCGGATCAGAACGCCCAGGCTCCGTCGCACGACCCCACCACCTTCCTGATCTACGACGAGATGGCTCTCTTGATTGACGAGAGATACCGCGCTGCGATCGCCGGCGCCATCTCGGAGCTCGCGCATGCCAACGACCAGGGCTATGAGCGTGCACAGTCGCTGCTCGACAGTCTTGGGGAGCGCATCGAACGTGAGTACGCCGCCACTCGAGATGTCTGGCGCGCCCAGGCGCTGTGGCTACTTCGGAACACCGTGGGTGCCCAGGGCCCGCGAGCCAGAACCAGCCCGGCGCAGCTGCAGCGCGAACTCGGCAGCCTGATCGCCACTTCAGAACTGCGCGCCACCGGCGCCCGCCGTCGACAGGAGCAACTCGGTCGCTAGTACCCCAGAATGCGAGCCACTCGAGAGGGCCGTAGACTGCCGCAATGTCCGAGTCAGAAAGCCTCAGGGACCGTCTCCAGGCCTTGGGCCCGGGGAGCGAGCCAGCGGTGTTGGATGCGCTCGTCGGATACCTCGAGCCGCTGCTTCCACGAATCGCCGACCCGGCGCGTGCACGCCGCGCCTTCGAACGCTTGCTGGCCGCGCATCCCGAGCCAGAGTCGCTGCTTGGCGACCTCGCTCTAGCGCCGCGAGCACTCGAAGCGCTTCTGGTTCTCTTCGCCGGCAGCAGTCACCTCACCGAAATCGTCCTCCGCGACCCGCTGGCGCTCGACCGAGTGCTCGATGTCGAAGGCCTGGGAGCGCACCAGGACGCCAATGCGCTAGCCGAACGCCTCAGAGCCGCCACCACCGGCGACGACTGGCAGGACCACCTCAAGCTGGCGCACGAGCGTGAGGTGCTGGCGATCGCAACTGCAGACCTGCTGGGATTGATCGGTCTCGAACGGGTCACCGGGCGGCTTTCCGTGCTCGCCGAGGCCGTCACCCGGATCGTTCTCGAGCGCGTCGCAGCGAGCGTGCCGACGCCCTCACCGGACGAAGGCGACGCAACTGCTGGTTTCGTCGTCTTGGCTTTCGGCAAACTCGGCGGCGGCGAGCTCAACTACAGCTCCGACATCGACCTCCTCTTTGTGAGCCGCGACCAGGCACCTGCCTGGTGGCCGGTCGCTCAACGCCTGATCACTGGCCTGTCGCGAGGAAGCCGCGGCTTTCTCTACCGCGTCGACATGCGCCTCCGGCCCTGGGGTCGCGAGGGGCCACTGGTCGTTTCCCTCGACTCCTACCGGGACTACCTCACCAAGCACGCAGAGCTCTCCGAGCTACAGGCACTGCTCAAGGCCCGACCCATCGCCGGCGATCTGGAGCTCGGGGCAGATGTTCTGACCATGGTCGACCCGCTCTTGCGCCAGCTCGATCCGGTCGAGGTGCGAACCGAAGTGGCCAACCTCAAGACGCGAATCGAGGAACACCTTCGCGATCGAGGAGAAGCCTGGGGTCACCTCAAGGAAGGCCGTGGTTCGATTCGTGACGTCGAGTTCGCTACCCAGGCGCTGCAGCTGCAGTACGCATCGCGCGACCAGACACCGCTCGAAGGCAACACCCTCCGCGCTCTCGAGCAGCTGGCCGAACGCCAGATCCTGAGCCACGGCCAACACCGCACCCTGCGTGAGGGCCTCCTTTTTCTGCGTACCGTCGAGCACTACATCCAGATCCTTCACAACCTGCAGGCCCATCGACTTCCCGAAAGTGGCCATGCACTCACCCTCCTGGCGCGGCGGCTCGGTTTCTCGGACGAAACGGGAGCGAACGCTGGCGAGCGCCTGCTCGACCAGTGGCAGGGGCACGCTCTGGCGGTACGTACCGTCTACGCCGAGCTCCTGCGCCTCGATGACGATGGGCCTGATGCGGAACCCGAGCTCGAGTTTCCGCGCGCGCTGGCCGAGATGCCCACCAACTATCGCGAAACATTCGCCGCCAGCGACATCAAGCTGCACGACGAGCTCCTCCAGGCGATTTCGAAAGACACTCCCGCTGTCTTGTCTGTCGAGGCGCTCGGCCGGCACAACGGCCGCCCGTCCTATCGCCTGACGATCGCCGGCATCGACTTCTACGGCGAGCTGTCGCTCTTGTGCGGGCTGCTGTTCTCGCACGGCGCGAACATCAAAAGCGGACGCATCTTCACCGCCAGCACGGCACCCGCGAGCGACCGACCGGAACCGGCACGACGCAGTGGTTCGCGGCGACGCAGCAGCGGACCGACTCTCGAGGACGAGATTGCCAGTCGCCCGCGAATCGTCGACGTCTTCGAGGTCACCTCGGCCGCGGCTGATCCCGACCAACGCTGGAAGAACTTCGAGCGCGACTTGACGGAACTGGTGCGGCTGCGCTTCCGAGAAGGCGATGAGGCGGCCCGGCGTGCGATTGCCAACCGTGTCGCACTCGCTCTGCCTCGCGAGCGAGCTGAAGAACCGCTCGGTCCGATCGAGATCGAGGTCTCGAACCCCCCGGGCCAGTCGATGACCCGGGTCGAGATTCGCGCTCGCGACACGGTGGGATTTCTCTATGAACTGACCAGCGCGTTGACCCACCTGGGCGCACGGGTCGAGCACATGGTGGTGGCCTCCGACGGCGACCGAGTGCACGACCAGCTGTTCATCACCGAGCGCACCGGCGGAGCCTTTCCCGAGAGTGAGCACGCTCGTCTACGCATCGCCACGGTGCTGGCCAAGCACTTCACCCACCTCCTGCCGGCTTCCCCCGAACCGGCGGCGGCGCTCACCCACTTCCGCGAAATGCTCGGAGACCTCTTCGCCCGCCCCGACTGGGAAAGGGAGCTCTCGAGCCTCGAACGGCCCGAGGTGATGCGTCGCCTGGCCCGCCTCCTCGGTATCAGCGACTTTCTCTGGCAGGACTTTCTCCGCCTGCAGCACGAATCGCTGTTCCCAATGGTGCGCGACCTCGAAGCGCTCGAACATCGCAAAGAGCAGAGCGAGATCGAAAGCGAACTCGACGAAGCACTCGAGGAGGCCGACCCATCGGAAGTTCAAGTAGCCCTCAACAGGTTCAAGGACCAGGAGATGTTTCGCATCGACCTGCGTCAGATCCTCGGCCTCTACGCGACCTTCGGCGAGTTCTCTGAAGACCTCTCGGTGCTCGCCGACGCGGTGCTGACCCGCGCTGTGGCTCTTGCGACTCATCGTGTTCCCTGGCCGGATGGCGCCGGCACCGAGCCTCGGAGTGCCCTGTTTGCTCTCGGCAAGGCAGGCGGACGGGAAATGGGCTTCGCCTCGGATATCGAGATTCTGTTCATGGTCGACGACTGCGACCCCTGGGCGACCGACGTCTTCCAGCGCCGCGTGCAGGCCCTCCTCGGGCTGATCAGTCACAAGTCGGACGGCATCTTCGAACTTGATCTGCGCCTGCGGCCACATGGCGAGAAAGGTCCATTAGCGGTCACCCTGCGAGCCTTCGAGCGTTACTACAGCCCAGGTGGTGACGCCTGGCCCTACGAACGCCAGGGGCTCTTGAAACTGCGCCCGGTGACTGGTGACGCCGAGTTCACTCAACAGGTGATGGCGTTGCGCGACAAGATGATCTTCGATGGCTCCGCCCTCGACCTCGACGGCGCCCAGGCGATGCGCGAACGCCAGCTGCTCCAGCTGGTGACGCCCGGCTCGGTGAACGCCAAGTTCTCTCCGGGCGCCCTGGTCGACGTTGAGTATCTGATCCAGATGCTGCAGCTGCGTTGGGGCACCGAGGACGAGCTCCTGCGTACACCGAACTCCTTGGCGGTCCTCGAGAGGCTCGAGGCGGCCAAGTATCTCGAACGGGACCTCGCTCGGGATCTGCGCGCGGCCTACGTCTTCTTGCGGCGGTTGATCGATGCGCTTCGCATCGTGCGCGGCAACGCCGCCGACCTCGCGCTGCCGGCACCGGGTAGCGACGAGATGCGTTTCCTCGAACGCCGTCTCGACGCCGCCGGCAACCTCGAACAGAGCATCGACCACCATCTCGGCCGAGTGGTCAGAGCGAAACAGCAGATCCTCGAAGCGCTGCGCGCCGAGAGCTGAACCCGCAGAGGCCCAGCTACCGCCTATGGCCCGTCCGGGGCCGCCGCTCCGCCGTTGCGTCGCGGATCGGCAACACCTTGCCAGGATTCACCGTCGGGCGAACGCCCGATGGCTGAAACGTTGCCGCTGACACCGTCACGCATTTCGACCTCGTACCCCATCCCCTCCAGCGTCTCTACAACCTCGGGTTCGAAGCCGTTCTTCTCATAGAAGATGCGATCTGGAAGAGCCTGGTGGTGGAGACGGGGTGCCGCCACTGCCTCTCCCAGGCTCATACCGTGGTCGAGAACGTTGGAGATCACCTGGAAGACCGTCGTGATGATCGTCGGGCCACCGGGCGAACCAACCACCATGGTGAGGTCTCCGGCCGGATCGAGCACGATGCTCGGAGTCATCGAGGACAGCATACGCTTGTGGGGAGCGATGGTGTTGGCCTCGCCCTCGACCAACCCGTAGAGGTTTGGTCGCCCAGGGGCCGCTGCGAAGTCGTCCATCTCGTTGTTGAGCAGAAAGCCCGCCCCTGCAACGGTCACGAAGCTACCGAACGACCCGTTGATGGTGGTGGTGATGGAGGTCGCATTCCCCGCCTCGTCAACGATCGAGTAATGCGTCGTCTCGCTGCTCTCGCTGGACTGAGCTGGCAACCCGAGATCGAAGTTCGCGGTGGGCGTCGCTTGACCCTCGATGATTCCGAGGCGCAGCTCTTGTGCGTACGCGTCAGAGACCAGCCGCTCGATGGGCATGTCGAGAAAGTCGGGGTCCGCCAGATAGCGGTTGCGATCGATGAACGCGCGCCGCATGGTTTCGGCCTCGATCTGGATCAGCGCCGAAGACCCGAACGGCGGCAGAGCGTCCCACGCCTCGAGTACGTTGAACAGGATCGCCAACGTAACGCCTCCCGAGGAGGGCGGCGGCATGGTGTAGATGGTGTAGCCGCGGTAGCCGAGTGTCACTGGCTCGCGCCACTTGGCCTCGTAGGCCTCGAGATCACCGAGAGTGATCAAGCCTTCGCCACGCTCCATCTCTGCAACGATCAGACGGGCCGTTTCTCCGCCATAGAAACCGTCGTGGCCCGAATCCCTGATCCGTTCGAGTGTCTTCGCCAGGTCAGGTTGGCTGAACTCTGCACCAGCGGCGAGAGGGCTGCCATCGGGAAGGAACTTCTCGGCCGAGGCAGGAAAGGCTTTCAGCATCGACGTCGCGCGTTCGATCTCACCGGCGCGCGTCGGATCGAGGGTGTGGCCTCTGGCGAGTTCGATAGCCGGCTCAACCAACTCGTTCCAGGGAAGCGACCCGAGTTCTCGGTGCATCTCCCACAGTCCGGCCACCGAACCCGGAACCCCCGATGCACGATGGCCCACGATGCTTTCGCGCGTTGGCTCACCATCTTCGTCGAGATACATGTCGCGCGAGGCGGCGCTCGGCGCCTTCTCGCGAAAGTCGAGCGATCGCACGTCACCTTCCGCCGAACGATAGACGAGGAAACCTCCCCCACCGATGTTTCCGGCACGTGGCAGAACGACGGCGAGCGCAAGGCCCGTCGCGACGGCGGAATCAATAGCATTGCCCCCCCGCGCAAGAACCTCAGCACCTACCTGCGACGCCAGCGGGTGGCCACTGGTCACCATGCCGCGTGCCGACTCGACGACCTCGACGTCTCCGCCGACTTCGAACTCGGTTGTGCGCAGCGAAACCGGCTCGAGAGAAATATCAGGCTCATCCGCACGCTGGCGGCAAGCGAAGAGGGACAGCGCGATGACCCCGAGAATCAGACTGGTCCGGAGTCTGGAGATGAAGGTGCTCATGGCGCTCGATCCTACCGGTCGTTGGATTCGGCGCGCTGGTAAGCTCACGCCCCGTTCCCCCCAAGACAGCATTTGCCAACACGCCAGACCTTTGGAGGGCCTGCCGATGACGCTTCCCGACCTCACCCTCGGAATCGAGGAGGAGTACCAGATCGTCGACCCGAACACCTGGGAGCTTTCGTCGCGGATCCAGGAACTGCTCGAACAGGGTGAACCGATCCTGGAGGACCAGATCAAGGCCGAAATGATGCAGTCTCAGGTCGAGATCGGGACGAAGGTCTGCCGCGACATGGGAGAGGCGCGTGACGAGCTCGTGCGCCTCCGGCGCACGGTCGGCGAAATGGTGGAAGACAACGGCGCCCGACTGGTCGCGGCAAGTACCCATCCGTTCTCGCAATGGAAGCAACAGGACATAACCGCTGCCGACCGCTACCTGCGCCTCGAGACCGACATGGGTGAGGTGGCACGCCGGCTTCTCATCTTCGGCATGCACGTGCACGTTGGCATTCCAGACCGCGAACTCCTGATCGACGTCATGAGCCAGTCGCTTTACTTTCTGCCGCACGTCCTGGCGCTGTCGACGAGCTCACCTTTCTGGCACGGCCGCGACACTGGGCTCAAGTCCTACCGTGCCGTGGTGCTCGAGAACCTGCCGCGGTCAGGCATGCCGCCGCACTTCACCTCCTACGCCGAGTTCGAGCGCTTCGTCGACGTGCTGATTCGTACGAAGAGCATCGATGACCCAACGAAGATCTGGTGGGACGTGCGACCTCATCCGAAGTTTCCCACCATCGAGTTCCGCATCTGCGACATCTGCACACGCATCGAAGAGACCTTGTGCGTAACAGCCCTCATCCAGGCGATTGTCGCCAAGCTGATCAAACTGCGCCACAACAACCAGGCCTGGCGGCGCTATCCCAAGCACATGATCGAGGAGAACAAGTGGCGTGCCGTCCGCTACGGAATCGAAGGGCAACTGATCGATTTCGGCAAGCGGCAGGAAGTCCCCATGCGCTTCCTGGCGATAGAGCTCCTGGAGTTCGTCGACGACGTCGTCGACGATCTGGGAAGTCGCAAAGAAGTCGAGTACGCACACCACATTCTCGAGCACGGAACGTCTGCCGATCGCCAGCGCAAGGTCTTCGCTGAAACGGAATCACTCGAGGCAGTGGTCGAGCACCTGGCGAAAGAAACCCGCGAAGGCTGCTAAACCACTCCTACGACAACCTACGGAAACCCAACCCGAAGATCAGGATCAACACAAAGCCCACGGAGAGCCACCAGCGACCCTTGGACCACAGCCAGATGATCTCGGGCTCGGTGAGAACGGCACTTCGATAGCCGTGCGCTGCTTTGTCGTGCCCGGCCGGCAGTCCCCGCTCGATCTCCTCGATCAAGATCGGATCCAATCGATGATTGTCCTTGCGCCGACCGGCTGAGTCGAGAAACGCCGAATAGTAGCGCTCGGTCAGGCGGTGTTCATGCCAGGCCGTCACCCAATCCTGGTCGCTGCGTGCCTGGTTGCGTTTCGTGACGTGGTAGCTCGCCTCGGTGCGCAACCGATCTTCCAGTTCGAGCGGATGCGGAAGACGTGGCTTCCTGTCCTTCCAGCGCTCGCGCCGCTCGACACTGAGTCGTTCGAGGGTCTCCTTGTCATAGTAGCTGCGCATCGTCCCCAGTTCCGGGTCCTCGATCTCGTATCCAAGATGGGCACGGTGAACGAACGCCCCAACCGCCAGAACGAGGAGCATGGCGAGGCACGCCGCCAGCCGACGACCCGCCGAGCGAAGACCTGCACCCCAAGCAGCCCAACCGAAAACCGCGAACCCCAGCAGCACACCGGCCAGCACCGCAGCGACGTTGATGCGAATGTCGTAGATCTCACCTACCCGCGTCGCCGCAAGAGCCTGCACGCCCTCGTCGAGGACCCCGACCAGGGTGCCTCCGAGGAACGCCGCGAGCGCTTCGTAGATCCCCGCGACCGCTGGTGAGCGTCTGAACCCGCGGTAGCAGAGCAAGCCGATCAACGAGTAGAGCGCCAGGTGGAGCCGCTCGACCGCGAGCGTGACGAGGGGCCGGCCAGTTTCAAAGCCAAAGGCCAGCAGCAAGACGAGCGCGACCACCAGGAAAACCACGCGCATCGACCTCTCGCTCCGGGGCGCTTTCAAGAGCTGGCGCACGACCCAGGCGAGCATCGACAGCGCAACGAGAGCGAGCACTGCGGCCACAACGACCAGAAAGGTGCCATCGGAGAACCGCTGGCGGAACAACACCTGGGCCGTTCCCCAGAACGGGGCGAGCGCCAGGAGGCATAGAGCCAGAGCCAGTGGTGCGATGAAGGGCCGCATCAGAGCCCTCCATCCTGACACGACGTAAGCCCTACGCCGGTTACCTGGTCACCTCATCAAACGACGGCCAGAGCTTCGGGCTGTTCGTCCAGAGCTCGGCGCACCGCCTCGCCGATCGCCGCCCTCGTGTAGGGCTTGGGCACGTACTGGCGGGCACCGCCGTCGAGCGCCTCGGCAATGCGACCCCGTTGCGAAAACCCGCTGGCGATTACGCAACGCTGAGCCGGGCGGCGGCGCAGAATGTGGCGCAACGTGGTCAGACCGTCGAAGTCCTCCTCCATCACCATGTCGAGAATCACCACGTCGGCGTCGTGCTCACCCAGCCACTCGATGGCTTCGCGCCCTGAACAAACAGCCTCCACGGCGTACCCGAGGTCACCGAGCAAACTCGCCGCCAGCTCGCGCTGTTCCGGCTCGTCGTCGACAACCAGGATCTTCTCCTCGCCCTCGAACGACGTGGGACGAGGCAGGGTCAAGACGCCAGAGACTCCCTCGAGCGTCGGCAGGTAGACCCGGAAAGTCGTGCCCTCGCTGGGATGGCCGGTCAAGACGTCAACGCACCCACCCATATCTCGCACCACACCCCAGACGACGGCCAGACCGAGACCGGTTCCGCTACGACCCAGTTTGCGGGTGGCGTAGAACGGTTCGAAGATCCGCCCCAGGTCGTCAGCATCGATCGGCGGCCCTGAATCTGAGACTTCGATCATCGAGTAGGTACCCGCCGGATTCGGTTCGTAGCCCACGACGTCTTCTTCGAGCACCACCGGGCGCACGACCAGACTGACATGACCTGAACCGCCGGTCGCGTCGAACGCGTTGGCGAGCAGGTTGACGACCACCTGCGTCAGGTGAGCCCCAGAGCCTTCGATCGGACGCACGTGCTCGTTGACGTCAAAGACCAGCTTGACCCCCGGAAAGCGCTCCTGTAGCTCCGTGACAATGGTGGACTCGCTGCAACTCTGGACGACTTCCGGTATCCGCACCGCCTGACTGGTCCAGGCGCTCCGGCGAGAGAGTGTCAACAGATCCTGAATGACCGCCGCCGCACGCTGAGCGCTCTGCTTGATGACCATCAACCAGCGCCGCTGTGGACTGTCTGGATCGACATGTTCGGCGATCAGGTCGGGATAGCCGACGATCGGACCCAGAATGTTGTTGAGATCGTGGGCGACTCCGCCTGCGAGGAACCCCAGAGACTCCATGCGCTCGGAACGCTCCAGCCGCACCTGCAGATCGCGTTCTCGATCCTGCAGTTCCTTGAGCTCGGCAACCCAGGCCGAAAGCTCGCCGTGTGCCGTGCGCAGCTCTTCATCCCGGGTTTCGACTTCCTCGAGCATACGGTTGAAGGTTCGCGTCAGCCGCTTGAGTTCGGGATCGCGAGGCTCGGCAGCGCGCAGTGAAAAATCGCCAGTCACCGAGACCTGGCCGGCGACGTCGGCAAGGTCTGAGAGCGGTCGCCACAAGAGCGTCGCCCAAAGCCGGGAGAGTAGAGCCATCGAGAGGGCACAAACGGCGACCAGCAGACTGAGAAGTAGCCACTCACGGGCCAGCATGCCGTTCCAGGACAACTTGCGTTGGGCGAGGACCAGTTTGTAGCCATCCATGCCCGGCGGTTCACGCGCCACCAGCAGCAGGCCATCGATTTCGGCGCCGCGACGGCGCGAGGCTCGTTCGAGCCAGTCACCCGGAAGCTTCTCGAGCTCGATTGGTTGCGTGCCAACCCGCGCGTGTACCTGACGTCCTGGATCGAACAGAAGCGTTTCGGCGATCTCGGAATCTGCCTGCACGAAAGAAATCGCCTTATGGGTGGGGCTCGGTAGGCGAGCCAGCGTCTCGGCTGCGACCAGCGCGTACACGTCTGCCTGGCGCGCCAGGGCCTCGAGACCCTGCTGCTCGTAGAGCCGCGATCTCTCGGCGAGATAGAGCACCACGGCCAGCGAGACCGCAGCCATCGCCGCGATCAACGTCGTGTTCCTCAGTCGTTTCCGAAAGCTGGTGCTGGGGAGATTCATGGCAGGATCGGTCTCGGCACTTTCAGGAGCAGAAAGGCCACATCAAGTTATCGATTGTATCATATATTTCTATTAATTCGCTGATAACTACACTGCGTGGTGCGCAAGCGAGCGGCCCCGTCCGCACACCACGTCAGGCCTCGACTCACAGGAATAGGCTGGGGTCCTCGCCCGGTTGCCATGCGCAGATTCCGCACTCGGATCCCCCTGCGGGGGGACCTGGACCGGTTCCCGACGCGCCGACCCAAAGCCCCGAAGGGCCCAACGGAGGACTTGCCATTGAACACCACCACCTCCGCCACGGGTGTCCTGAGCGGGCTTCTGCTCGCGTTTCTGGCCTACTCAGCCGGCGCCCCAACCATTGCCCAGGAGGTCGACGCGCCGGCACCGGAACTGGTCGTTGAAGCCCAGGAGTGGATCCAGGGCGGCGCTCGCCCGGACTGGTCGGCGCGCGGCGACTGGGTGGCCTTCGACCGCCGAGACGCCGACGGTCGCTACCAGGTCTGGGCGCGCGACGTGGTCGCGGGAGGAGAACGCTGCATCACCTGCGACCTCGCCAACGTTCGCAAGAACAACAACCTGAGCCCCGCCTGGCACCCTTCGGGTGAGTACCTGGCGTTCCTCTCGCAGAGCTACCCCAAGAAGCTCGATCTCGAACCGCAGGACCTGGTGACCCCGGACCGCGGCCTGCACACCGAGATCTACCTGGCGCGCTTCGACCGCAAGGGGTTCTGGCAGTTGACGCGCATCGATGACCTGGGCTCGGCAGCTCTCGATCCCCACTTCTCGTTCGACGGCGACCGCCTTGCCTGGGCCGAGCGCATGGGCACCAAGACCGGGCACTACGGAAGTTGGCGCCTGCGGACTGCCAAGTTGGCGATCAAGCGCGGAGTCCCGAGGCTGGGGTCGCCGAAGTCCTACCGCGTTGGTGACCAAGAGGGCATTCGGCTGGCTCACGAGTTCAGCCCCGACGACCAGGGGCTCCTGATCTCAGGCAACCTGCAAGACGGTCAACCCGAAACCGGCATCGACCTGTATCGGCTCGACCTCGGCAGCAGAGAGCTCACCCGGCTGACCCGCTCACGCCCGCACGCCGACGGGCATGCCCATGTCACGCCACGCGGCGAACACGTCGTCTGGTCGACCAACATCGGCCAGTACCCGCGTGAACCGCCGCGCGTTCTCGATCCCCGCTTGCTCCGCGATCTCTGGATCATGCGCATCGACGGCAGCGAAAAGAGTCGACTCACCCACTTCAACGCCTCGTCGCGCGAAGAGTCACTTGGCGAGGCCTGGGTCGGCGACTTCTCGTTCTCACCCGAGGGTCATCGCCTGGCGGTACACGTCATGTCGCCAGCGGCGGGCGAGGTGAAGGAAGCGATCTGGCTTCTGACCCTCGATGAGTCCTTTCGCCGTTAGCGACACGTCGGACCGCACAGGGCACGCTTCGACCGCAAAACCCGTATTCCTCGTCTTATAGAATTTCCGCGGAGGACCAGCGCCACCCAGGTCTCGATCCGCAATGCACTCAGATCAACTTCCCCCTCAAGCCCGAGCCAACGGTGGCTTCACCCTGGTTGAGGTCGTCATCGCCCTTCTGCTGGTGGCGATCGCTCTCACGATGACCCTTCCGCTGCTCGTCGAACAGCCGCGCATCCAGGCGCGTCTCGAGGCAAAACGCGACGCCCTGATCGCCATCGAAGGAGGGCTCGAAGCGGTTCGCGCAGGGGCACTACCGCTCGTGCCTGGCACCATCCAGATCGACGACACCTCGCCAGAACTCTTCCTGACGGTTGAGCCCAACAGGATCCCCGACCTCTACGACGTCACCGTCGAAGCGCGCTGGACCCTGCAGAACCGGGATTGGAAGAGTTCGATCAGCACCCGGGTCTGGCGACCATGAAGAAGAGCGCTCTTTCGAGCAGAGAGGCTGGCTTCACCATCCTCGAGCTGGTCATCGCCAGCACCGTCCTGCTGGTCGTTCTGTTGTTGGCTGGCCAGATTCTGGTCGAATCCCGGCGCATGATGCATCGTTCGGCGCTCAACCGAACGGACCGGGCGCCCGAGTCTGCCCTCACGCTCCTGCGACGCGACATCCACGCCGCCCGCGCGATCGACGGTGCAGCACCGATCGTCTTCACCAGCGAGACGCTCACGCTTGTCTTGCCCCAGAGCGTCATCGCCTACCGTTTGGCGATCGGGAAGACCGAGGAAGTAGAAGACCTGGAGGAGATGCGGCGCGGCTGCCTCTACCGCACTGTCTGGAACGAAAAGGGCGAGCTGGTCGGCCGGCGCTGTGCGCTCGCGGGCGTTTCGTCTTTCCGCTGGCGCCAACTCGGTTCGAACCTGGTTGAAGTCGAGGCCAAACGCCTCCTCGAGCATTCGACACCCGGCACACAGCTCATGGCAGACAACCGCTTTTTCAAGGATGGGCTCCAAGAGGACGACTTTCGCATGATCGCGGCCCTGCGCGGCGGCCGGAACGGCGCATCGTGGTGAGTCGGCGAGACCGGCAGCCCAACGGCGAAGAAGGGGTGGCGCTCTTCATGGCTTTGGTGGTGCTGCTCATCGTCTCCGCAGCGATGGCGATCCTCGCCGCCGCCATTCAATTTGACAACGCCGATGTCAGAAATCTCGAGCGTGAACTCCAAGTGAACGCCCTGCGAGACCTGGCGCTCGCCGAAACGGTTGCGAAAATCGCGGAGACGCCCGGCTACAGTGGCTACGGCGGACTCAGACGACGGGTGGTCAAGGGAGGGTGGCTCGAGTCCGAGGTCATCCAGCTCTCTTCGAAGACCCTGATCGTCGAAGTGCGGGTGAGCTTCGGCGGCCTCCGAAGAGGGGCAAGCGCACGGGTTCGACTGCGAGAGAAGCTGCCGCCGACCGTATCGGGATGGCAAGCCCTACGCGTTCGGTGAACCCTGGTCGCCACCAGCGCCCATCGCTAGGTCAGCGTCGGAAGTCGTCGAGTCGAACGACTTCGGCATGGCCATCGCCACCGGGGGCCATTTCGCTGGACGGCATGGCGGACTCTGCATCCTCGCCTTCGGAGTCGCTCTGGCTTCCCGGAGCCTGCAGCTGTAACCCGAACTCCGCCGACGGGTCGGCGAAGACTGTGATCGAAGACCACGGAACCTCGATGCGCTCCTCGACGCCGCTGAAGCGAAGGGTCACCGAGAAGCTCTCCTCGCCAACCAGAAGGTTCCAGAACTGATGCTGGAGAACCACCGTCATCTCTTCCGGATAGCGACCGCGTAGTTCCTCCGAGAGGTAGACACCCGGCCACTCGGTGCGGAAGGTGATGTAGAAGTGGTGCCCGTCGGGCAGGCCGTCCTCACTGACACCGAGCATGACCCCGCGCACCACGCCGCGTAGTGCTTCATCCAACCGATGCTCGTAGTCGATGGCAGACATCAAGTGATCTCGAAGTGCTGTTCGGAGGTGCTGTTCAGAGGTGCTCTTCAGAAGTGCACTTCAGAAGTGCTCTGGGGCCTCCTGGAAGACCTCGTATTGGCCTCGGGGAACGGCTCCGGCATATGGAGGGGGGTCGCGGTCAAGCCGCTTCGAGGCATCGTAGCACCGGATTTTCCGGCCCGCAGCTCGCCCGAGGCAGCCTGTTTCATAGGCCGCTAGAGCCCCTTCAGGCTGTCGCCAGCTCGGCGCTGCGCAGACGCGCATAGGCCGGGCCGTCGACGCAGCGGCGGTCTTCGAGGTCACGGTTGATGTCCTCTGCCCACCGGCCCGACTCAGCCTCCGGTCCGGCAATCAACGACACGAGCTCGGAACCGAAACCTGAACCGTAGGAGAAGGCCGCAATGCGTTCACCCTGCAGTCGACCCTGTAGAGCCTGCGCCACCGAAATCCACAGGCTCGCCGTGTAGGCGTTACCGCTCAGTCGGTTCCAGAGCATCGTCGGCTCGACCTTCTCCTTGATGAACTCGGCGGCACGCTCGGCGGTCATGCCAAACACCTCTGCAACGCGCGTCGCGGCTTTCAAGACCATCTTGGGAAAGGGTACGTGGAAGCAGATGGCGGCGAATGTCTCGAGCGCCTTCTCTGGATCGCGTTCCTGCATCAAGGAACGGAAGCAGGCTTCGGCCGCCCGCTTGTAGCACTCCAGGCTGAGCTTGCCGTCGACGGTCGGGTACTCGTGGCCTACCGGTCGGAAGAAGTCGAACTGCGGATCACTGAAGGTGTAGGAGGTCGGCTCGATCTCAGCGATCAGCGGTCGATCGACAACGAACGCCACCGCGCCGGCACCCTGCGTCGGCTCGCCCGGATCGCCCGGTTCGTAGAGGGCGACGTCGGCTGCCACCACCAGAGCGGCGCGCCCAGCCGCGGCACCCGAAAGGCGCCACTCGGCAGCCTGACGAAGCGCCAGGGTCCCGCCGTAGCAGGCGTGCTTCACTTCGTACGAACGGATCTGGCCCGAAAGGTCGAGCCGATCGGCAACGAAGGCCGACAACGGCCGACTCATGTCGACCGCTGACTCGGTTCCCACCGCGATCATGCCAATGTCTCGAGGGTCACCCTCCCAACGCGCGAGGGCTCGCCGCGCGGCAACGCTCGCCAGGTCGACAACCGTGTACTCCGGTGGACAGAGCGAGAACTCGGAGCATCCGAGTCCTACCAGATACTTCTTCGGATCTTCGCCGCGCAGTTGCGCGAGATCTTCGACCCGCATCGCAAGTGGCGGCAGGTGGAGACCAATCGAGGCAATTCCGGTTTTGTCGAGCTTGTCAAAGGCCATAAGGCTGTGCCTCTCCACCGAGGTGGTCCGTTTCGTTGTGCTTACCAGAAGTGCGGTCGGGGCTCACCGCTGGAGGCCCGCAGCGCAGCGCCAGGCGAGTGTGGCGCGCAAACATGTCAATTGAAAGGCTTGGGTGTGGCGGTCTGAGGCCCGGCCGCCGCCGACCTGACCTACGCCCGACAGGTTGCGCAGGTTTCGGGATCGGCGGCCAACGGGCCACCCGAAGGGGGCTCGTCGAGGGTTTGCTCGGAGCGCAACGCCGATCATATCGAAGCCGGCGCGGATGCCCGCCGGAGCAGGTGGCCCCTGGGACCCCGCTCGACTTCCACGGGCGTCACGGCAGCCTCAGTTCAGGTCGCGCGCGCAACGGAAGCCGGTGTGGTCTAGACCCGAGTCCGGGGTCGCCTGGTTGCGCTTGTCGATCCGGTAGCCCTCGCAGAAGCTCGCCGAACAGAGGAACGAACCACCGCGCATGACCCGAGGAGCCTCTGCTGCATCCGGTGAGCCGACGCGGGGCGCACGCGGCTGCTGGGAGACGCCCCGCGGGTCGTAGACGTCTTCGGTCCACTCCCAGGCATTGCCCGCCATGTCGTAGAGACCGTAGCCATTGGGGGCGAATGAAGCGACCGGGGCGAGCGACGATTGGAAGCCGTCGAAGCCCTTGTCTTCGGCAGGAAAGTCGCCCTGCCAGAGGTTGGCGGGCACGTGCGTCGCATCGTGCTCGGTGGGTGGGTCGTCTCCCCAGGGAAAGCGAACGTCGACCTCGCCACCGAGGGCCGCCCACTCCCACTCGGCCTCGCTCGGCAAACGACCGCCGCGGTGCTCGCAGAAGGCGCGCGCGTCGTTCCAACTCACCTGCACCACCGGGTGATTCGAAGGAGCCTCTGAGCCCGTCGCGCCCCGGGGCGTTCGCCAGTTCGCGCCCTCTGCTTTCAGCCACCACGGTGCCGCCACGACCCGCTCGTCGTGAGGACCGGGCTCAGAAGGTGCGAACACCAGAGACCAACCCCAACGCTCGGCATCCGTTTCGTAGCTCGTCGCTCTAACGAAAGCGGCGAAGTCGGCGGTCGTCACTTCGGTCCGGTCAATCGACAACGACTCCACCGCAAGAGTCTCGCCGCTCGCCCGTCGCCAGCGTCCGCCAGGGATGGTCACCATCCCGTCATCGCCGGGCTCGAGCGCCAGGGCTGCCGCAGCTGACTCAGCGGGCGACGCCAGAGGGGCGTCGGCAGGCTGAGTCTGGTCGCAGGCCAGAAGACCAAGGCCGACAAGCGAAGCGACGAACAAGCGCGAGCCGAACCTCATGCTTCACTCTCGGGGTGCCAGCGAAAACGACTGAGATCGATACGCCCCGCCGGGCTGAAGTCGACCCCTTCTCCTTCCAGCAAGGCGCGCTGCCGATTCTCGGCATAGCCACCCATGGCACGAGAACTGATCTCGCCCCGCGCGTTGACCACCCGCTGCCACGGAACATCGGAATCACCATCGAGCGCGAACAAGGCGTAGCCCACCTGCCGGGCGTGGCGCGAATAGCCAGCGAGCGCTGCCACCTGGCCGTAGGTCGCGACGCGCCCCGCCGGGATCTGGCGAACGACGTCATAGAACTCGAGCCAGCGGCTGTGGGACTCGCCGGGCGCGTCAGAAGCAGGCACCGGTTGAGATCTGGCAGGCGACATCAGAGGCAGAGCGTACCGCTTCCGCAAGCCCCCAAGCCTGGCGCCCACAGGAGGCCCCTGTATTCTCCTGGACCCGTGGAGAACATTCCCCTGCCCCACGCGCCCTCGCCGGGGCCGGCGACAGACGCCGAGCGCCACCCAACCGCCCGCTCGAGCCGCTTCATCGAGCACCATCTACCGCGCAACTTCGTCGTCCTGTTCATTCACGGCATGCTCGGCCAGACGGGCTTCCGCCTGCTCTCAGCACCGACCTTCTTGCCGGCCTACATCTCGCTCCTGACCGGCACCGACGCCGCTGCCGGCCTGGCACGCGCCGTCCAGAGCCTCGGCATGTTCATTTCGCCAGTGCTCTCGGCACGCATGGTCGAACACCGGCGGCGGGTACTGCGGATGGCTTTCGCCTGTGGCATGTCGATGCGCGTCCAGATTCTGTTGCTGGCGCTTGCGGCCCTCTTTCTCCCGCGAGAGCTGGCGCTCTTCGCGGTCTGGCCGGTGATCGGCGTGTGGGGCTTGATGTCCGGCATGCAGATGGTGGTGTTCAACTTTCTGCTCTCGAAGGCCATCCCGGTCGACCGGCGCGGCCGCCTGCACGGCTTGCGCAACCTGACCTCGGCACTCACCCTGCTGGTTGTTTCGGCGGCCGCTGGCTGGATGGTCGACCGTTACGGCTTTCCCGGTGGCTACGGGAGAGCCTTTCTCCTGTCGTTCGTGCTCACCACCAGCGGGCTCCTGGCGATCTTGTTCCTGGTCGAACCGTCGTCAACCGACGTGCGCGCCGCCGTACCCTTGACGAGCAGGCTCAGCGAGTTGCCTGCCCTGCTTCGCAACGAACCGCACTTCGCCCGCTTCGTTCAGGCGAGGCTCTTCGCCGCCGCGGCACGCGGGGCTCTTCCCTTCTACATTCTGAGCCTCGGCCAGCGCCTCGAACTGACCGGTGCCCTGATCGGCACGCTGACTATCTCGTTCACCCTGGCGCAGGGAGTCATGGCGATGGTGTGGGGTTTCCTCGCCGACAAGCGAGGCTTCCGGCTGGTCTTCCTGCTGTCGCTCTTTGCCTGGCTCGCGGCCAACCTCCTGATCCTCGTCGAGCCGGGGCTCGGTCTTTCCTTCGTCATCTTCTGGCTGGTGGGCGCGGGTTTCTCGGGCTTCCACCTCTCAGGCTCCAACCTGGTCCTCGAGTTCGGGAGCGAACGCGAGCGCGCTATGCGCATCGCCACCATGCACTCGCTTTCTGAAGCGACTGGAGCCATCGGCTTTTTCCTCGCCGCCGCTCTGGCAGCGACCGCGCCGCTGGTGACGATCTTCATCGCCTCGGCGACTCTGCAGGTTCTGGCCGCCTTGTTGCTTGGGCGAATGAAGGAACCGCGCCATCATCTGCCCGGATGAGTTCATGTGTGCCGGAAACCAACCCCGTGAGCCGGTCCCATGACTCTTCGGAAAGGAGATTCGATAGAGATGACTCCTGGTGAACACCCGGACTGGGCAGACGACCTCAAGGCGGCGCTGGCGGCGTGTGATCGCAAGTCCACCGCCACCCTCCAGGCGCTGCTGTTGGAATTCGACGGAACCCCAGGGTTGGACGATGAACTTCTGCGGCTGGTGCCGTCGAAACAACCGGAGCTGGCCGTCGGCGCGACCTGGCTCCTGAAGGCAATGCTCGAGGACGGCCTGGAGCTCAACCGCAAGCAGGTCGCGATGCTTGGCCGATCGCTCGAGACGATCAACGATCCGTGGGCGGCGCTCCACGTCTGCCAGTCACTGCGCTTTCTCGAGATCCCGGCAAGGAATAGAGCGCAGTTCGCGCGCTTCCTAAAACGCTCCCTGGCGAACGACCAGAAGTTCCTCCGCGCTTGGGCCCTCGACGGTTTCTGGCGCCTGGCCCTTCAACACGATCGGTATCTCAGAGAGGCCGAAGCACTCGCCAGGCAGGGCGAGAACGACCCGGTAGGTAGCTCGGGTACACCTGCCGGGGCCCAACAGGGCATTGGCACGGCATCTGCATCAATGTCTACCAACAAACGGTGACCCTGAGGAGGTTCCTGCCTTCGAACAGTGTTCGATTCCCTCCCTATGTCAGTTCCTACCCCGACAGGACCTTCCTGAACCCCCACTTCATCGGGGGTCAACCCAATACCTCCCTCCAAAGACCGGGGATCTCCTCTCACCCGTTCCGGGCCCCTCAGGGGCCCGGGCCCTCGCGGCCGCTTCTGATGTCACTGCGCCATCTTGACGCGCACCCATCCAGAACCGAGCCCCTCTGGCCCCTGACTCGGTGAAGTGAAGTGGTCTTCAGCCGGCGATCTTCTCGTCGAGGAAGCTCCGAACCTGGTCGATCGCGACCCGTTCTTGCTCCCCGGTGTCACGGTCGCGCGCGGTCACGGTCTGGTCTTCGATCGAGTCGCCGTCGACGGTGAAGCACAGGGGTGTCCCGGCTTCGTCCATGCGCGCGTAACGCTTGCCAATTGCCTGCTTGAGGTCGAACTGCACCGTGTGATGCTGACGGAGGTCCATATAGAGCTTCTCGGCGATCTCGGCCATCTCGCCCTTCCCGACTAGCGGGAAGACGCCCGCCTTGATCGGCGCCAGGCGTGGCTGGAAGCGCATGAGCTCTTTCGACGGGCGGCTCTCGTCATGGGTGTAGGCCTCACACAGCAACACCAGCACACCGCGGGTCAGTCCCGAAGCCGGCTCGATGACGTGCGGCATGAAGCGCTCGCGGGTCACGGGGTCGAAGTACTCGAGCTTGGTCTTGCTGTGTTCCTGGTGCTGTTCGAGATCGAACGATCCACGATGCGCAACGCCCTCGAGTTCACCGAACTCGGGATCGGTAAACGGGTAGCGGTATTCCACATCGTAGGTGCCTTCGCCGGTCTTTGCATAATGCGCGAGCTCATCGTCTTCATGCCGCCGCAGGCGCAGGTTGTCGGGGTCGATGCCGAGCGACTGCCACCACTCGAGGCGCTTCTCGGTCCAGAACTCGAACCAGTTTCCAGCGTCCTCGGGCGCGCAGAACCACTCCATCTCCATCTGTTCGAACTCGCGACTGCGAAAGATGTAGTTGCGCGGCGTGACCTCGTTGCGAAAAGCCTTGCCGACCTGAGCGATGCCGAACGGCATCTTGACCCGCGACGTGTCGATGACGTTCTTGTAGTTCAGGAAGATGCCCTGTGCGGTTTCGGGACGGAGATAGGCGGCATTGTCCTCGGTCGCCGTCGCACCCACGAAGGTCTTGAACATCAGGTTGAAGTCGCGCGGTTCGGTCAACGTAGCCGGTTCCGAGGCACCGGGCGCCCAGGTGCGGGCCCGCTCTTCCTCGGACAGCTGAGAGAACCGGACGGTCTCGAAGTCGTCGAGTGTGCGCTTTCCCTTGGTGACCTTGCGAGCCGTCTTGAGCGCCGGGTCGGGGTCTCCTTCTTGAAACGCGAAGATCGGGCCGTCGCCGGGCGAGAGTAGGGCCATCAGATGGTCGGCGCGGAAACGCGCTTTGGTCTCCCGACAATCGACCATTGGGTCGCTGAACCCGCCGACATGGCCGCTGGCGACCCAGGCCGCCGGGTTCTGAACGATCGATGAATCGACGCCGACGACCTGTAGCGGGTGACCATCGGGACCGATCGGCGGACACTCGACCAGGTCTCGCCACCACGCGTCGCGCAGGTTGTTCTTGAGCTGCACCCCGAGCGGCCCGTAGTCCCAAAAGCCGTTGATGCCGCCGTAGATCTCCGACGCAGGGAACACGAAACCGCGGCGCTTCGAAAGCGCAACGATCTTCTCCATCTTCTCGGTTCCAGTCTGAGGGGCACTCATCGGTTGTCTCCTGCCGGCGCACGCCGGCCTTCTAGGAAAAGGGCGTCAAGAGCGAAGCGCCCAGCGGGCCTCACTCATCTCGGCATGGGGTCGGGCGTTGAACACTCTCAGAAAAGAGGGTCGATAGTCGACCACGGTGACCGTGCCGGGATCGAGAAAGAAGCGGCGAACGTCCTTCCAGGAAAGCCCGAGGCTCTCGGCCAGGAGTGCCTTGATCGGACCGACGTGCGACACCATGATCACGATTTCAGCGCCCGCGTCCTCGGACTCGTTGAAAACCCTCGCCAGCAGCTCGCCCGCGCGCCCGCGCAGCGCGTCTTGTGACTCTCCCCCGGGCGGCGGAGTCGCCGAGTCCGCGTGAAAGCGATCCAGTCGCTCGGCCTGTTCGGCGCCCTGAGCGCGCACCTCGGCCATCGTCAAACCTTCCCAGGCGCCAAAGTCCTGCTCCGCCAGGGCCTCTTCAATCGCCACCTCGAGCCCTGCTGCCGTCGCGATGGGCTCGGCGGTCTGCCGGCAACGCTGGCGCGGGCTGGTCAAGAGGCGCGTCGGCCGGAGGCCAGCGACGGCCTCGGCGAGGGCCGCCGCCTGGCGCTCACCCTCCGGCGTAAGTGCCGGGTCGCTAGCGCCCACGTAGCGCATCTCTCGATTGGCCGCGACCTCACCGTGTCGCACCAGAATCAGCCGCACTGCTCCTCCTCGAGGCGGGCCCCGGAGAGACCGTCCGGTTGATCATCCGCCGCTTCGACGCATGCTACCTACTACGACACCGGCCAGGGGACTGCTAGTACCCCGTACCCTTGAAACGGATAGTGGCTGAGCGGATGATCGTGCTCGAGATCAAGGCGTCACGACGCAGGCATATTGGTGATCTGTCGAGGAGTGACAACACAGAGATCGAGCGCGAGGACCGCGCAGACGCTGTGAGTTTCAATGGTACGGGGTACTAGCGCTCCTGGCAGGCCTCGAGCTCGCCTTCGAGTTCCTTGATGCGCGCCTCGAGCGCCGCCAGTCGACCTTCGAAGGTCGACCAGTCGAACGACTTGAGGCTCTGGACCTGGACTTCCAGCTCCGGACCCTCGAGCAGCTCCCGCACACCATCGAGGGCGAGGCCCAACTCGCCGACGATTTCTTCGTCAGATTCGTAGAACGAGCCGCTCGACGAACCACCACGGACGAAGACCCGCTTGGCTTCTCGATGCTCGACGACGACCTCGAGCCGCTGTTCTCTACCGTTACGAATGACGGTCATTGGCAGCGCGTGACCCGCTTCTTCGCCGCGCACCATCATCGCCACCTGCATCTGGCTCGCCACCGGATCGCCGGCCACCTCGACGATGACGTCGCCGACTTCGACTCCGGCGACTTCAGCCGGTCCGCCGGCCACGACTTCAGCAACCAGGACGCCGCGATCTTCGGCGGCACCGAAGTACTCACGCAGCTCCGGCGAAAGACCCGTCATGCGAACGCCGATCCAGCCCAGGCCTTTGGCCGGGTCGAGCACCACGGTCCGGTGACCGTCGGCATCGAAAATGATTGGCGTGCCATCGCCAGAGCTGTGCCAACGCATGACCTTGCCATCCTCGCCGACGACGACCGCCTGCATCTCGACGCGCTCACCCGAGACTCTCTTTTCCTTTCGAACGCGTTGCTCTTCTTGCGCCCCGGCCTCACTGGTCGCAATAGCCGCGACGAGGGCGGCCTGAAGGACGGTGGCTAGAAGCACACGCCTCTCTAGCTGCTTGGTGTTCACGGCACGTTCCCCCTCGCGCCTGCAAGAGCGTTGTCGTCGAGCTGGACCCAGTAGTCGACGCCGTCGTCTACCGGAACGACGAGGATCGGTGAACGACCGTCTCGTTGGCTCTCGATCAAGGCGCGTAGGGTCTCGAGCTCATGGCGCAGTGCGGCCGCCTCGGAGCCGGCAGCCACCAGGCGCCCCTCTAGCGCTGGACTGGAGTAGGAGCCGCCAGACGTTGAGCGGCGATCGATTGGCGTACCGACGCGCATCACCGGGGGGTTAGCATCGACACGTTGCGGTGCGCTGGGATCGACCGGGTCACTGGCTCCCGATGCCACCACGGTTTCCGAGCTCGGCGCTCTACCGTCCTGGTCCCTGCTCAAGACGCCCAGAAAGAGCGCCACCGCGGAAATACCGGCAACGGCCAGGGCCGTGCGCACGGGTTGCGGGCCGAAGACCAGGCGTGCCAGGCGGAACCAGCGCGGGTCGGGGCGTTCGACCTCCGCTAGACGATCCATCACCCGCTCCGTGAAGTCGTCGCTGGCGCGCACGGGCTCGAGGGCGCGGAGTCGGCGTTCGACCTCTTCGGTCGAAAGTCGTCGCGAAGTCATGACTTGCTTTCCTCCCAGTAGCTCTCGAGGAGGTCGCGAAGCCTCCCCTTGGCTCTATTGATTCTCGACTTGACGGTGCCTTCACGGCATTCAAGAAACTCTGCGATCTGACGGTAAGACCAGCCTTCGATCTCTCGCAGGACGAGCGGTGCTCGGTAGCGCATGGGAAGATCCGCGATCGCGGCGGCGGTGCGTCGGCTGGCTTCGCTCGAGAGCAAGTCACCCTGCGGTGACGGAACGTGGGGCCCCTGCGACGCGACATAGGTTGGCCGAAGTTCGCGCCAGCGCTTCGAGCGCCGCTCGTCCGAACGCAGCAGGTTGGTGGCGATGCGAAAGAGATAGCCGGCGAACTGCCCCTTCTCTTCGTAGCGCTCGGCCACTTTCCAGATGCGCACGAAGGTCTCCTGGGCGTACTCCTCGGCGCGATCGCGGTCGCGGCACAGGCGCGTCATGTAGTTGACCAGCGCATGGCGATAGCGGTCGACGAGCACTCGGAACGCTTCGTCGTCACCGGCCTTCACAAGCTCCATCAAGCGACCGTCGGGCTGGTTCTCGAGAGGCGCATCGGGCGCGACGACTGCGTCGAACGCATCTTGGGCTCCGTTCTTCGCACCGAGTTGCGGCCGCCGCAGCGATGGCAGTCTCACTCCTCCCTCCAAAGTCTGTGAGCTATTCATTCGAAAACTTCCTCGAACACTCGGGCCCAGTACCCTACGATGTTGCGGCAAACCAGGCGCCCTGGGCAATCGGGGATCCGGCCGGGGCCGCCGGACCTCTATAGCCACTGGCGTCTACCCCCGGGTTTTCAACGTCTGCGGCTCCAAAAGGTTCCCCGACAGGCCTCTGAGGCCAGGAATCGCAGCCTTCAGCGAGGCTCCTAGTACCCCGTACCATTGAAACGGATAGTGGCTGAGCGGATGATCGTGCTCGAGATCAAGGCGTCACGACAGAGGCATATTGGTGATCTGTCGAGGAGTGACAACACAGAGATCGAGCGCGAGGACCGCGCAAACGCTGTGCGTTTCCAATGGTACGGGGTACTAGTAGCGATCGACCAGTTCGGCGAGGCAGGCCTCGAGGCGCCGGTAGGCCGCCCGAACCTCGCGCCGCGAGGATCCCAGGCGCAAGAGAACGAACGCCCGCACCCTCCGCCATAGCTCGCGACTCCGCTCCCATGCCCGAAGCGCCACCCACCCGGAGGCAAGAGCGACGAGAAAGAAAACCGGAAACAGCCACGGGTTCTTCCACCACCAGGCGAGCAATGCCGCTTCCAGGCTCCAGAACAACGGAAAAACGACCAGCGAACTGTAGATCTTGTAGGTCGCGGCGAGATGGTGGTCGCCCGAGCGCCGCGCGACCGCCGCCGGCAGCGGATAGGGCAGGAGGTTGAAAAGCAGACCGACAATTGCCACCGGAAACAAAACACCGAGGATCAGCAAGTTCTGCAGAATCCAACGCGCCGATGCCAACAGCCGATAACGCGCGGTGACCACGTCGTGCGACAGGCCATGCTCATCGAGCGCCTCAGAGTAGTCGTCGAGGGCTGACACCACGGCCTCTGTCTCTTTCGGTGTCTGCTCGAGGAGGCGTGGGTAGAGATCGTCGAGCGCCCGCTCGAGTGCAAACCGCTCTTTCAGATCGTCATCGTCGCTGTAGTGATCGGCCTCCAGGAGGCCCGCAGTGAGCGCCATCAGCTTCTGACGCGCTGGCCCCTCGTCCTCGAGTACCGATGCAGCCTGCCGGAAGCGGGCCGCGGTACGCCAGGTCGGGTAGTTGAGCGTGAGGTCCCGCAGTGAGTCATCGAGGCGCTGGTTGAGGCCATAGACCACCTCCGCGGCGGTCGAGGGTTCTTCGCCCGGTCGCACTGCCGGCATGGACTCGCCAACCACCAAGAGGACGCGCGACCGGAAACTGTACTTGTCGTCAAACAGAATCCCCACCGGCTGGAGCCGCACCGCGAGCGGGCCGAACCGTTCTTCGGCACCGAGAACGATGCGTGCCGCGCCGGTTCGCAGTGGCTGGAGCTCCGGCTCGTCGTGGCTGATGCCCTCCGGAAAGAGCGCGACGACTTCCCCCTTCGCCAGTGCCTGACGGCAGGCGTCGAGGGTCTCTTCGTTGCGACCGGTGTCTTCACCGTCGATCCGTCGATAGGCCGGCAGGACCCCGGCAAGATCGAGCAGCCAGGCGAGGTGCGGCAGATCCCAGAGCGTGCTCTTGCCGAGCATGTGCGGCGGACGCGGAAGGAGCGCCCACAGGAGGAGCGGATCGACCAGACCGTTGATGTGGTTCGCGACCGTAACCACCGGCCCGCTCTGTACCAGACGGTGGCGACCGATGACTTCGACTTCACGAAAGAAGAAGGCCACCATCAGCCGAGCCACACGCTGCAGAAGTCGGGGCACCATCGCCGCACGAGTCTGACCGATGGCTGCCCACCGGGACAATCCGTCGTTCGAGCGCTCGACGAGGCCCGCGATCCTAGAAGCTCAGACCCACGCTCACCCCGCCCCAGAAGTCCACTGGCTGTTCGACCAGCACATCGTCGTCGAGCGAATCCGAGTAGGCAACGAGCGTTCCGAAGCGCCACCGCTCCCCCCCGTAATCGAACGCCAGGCTGAGATTGCCGTCGTGGAGGCCCGCGTCGAGACCGCCGGAGAACCCCGCAAACTTCTCGCCGGCCAGCCCCGCCGTCGCCGCCAGAGTCCACGACCAGGTTGGCGAGAGATCGCCGCCGTACTCGACTCCAAAGTTGGCGTAGTAGTCGTCGATGACTTCGAAGTCGTAGTAGACGGTTACAGTCGGTGAAAGAAGTGTCTCGAGGCCCAGCGTCAGGTAGACCTCACGGGTGCTGGCGCCGAACCCACCCGGAAAGAGATACTCGATGAAGCCCAGTTCCCAGTTCAGGGTGTCGTTGCCAGAGCCGTAGGCGAGGATGAAATCGACCTCGTTGAATTCTCCCGAGTACCCGTTGGCATCGCCCAGATCCATGTTGCCCCACACCGAAAGGGAAAAGCCGCCCGCATGGGCCACCGTGATCACGGGTTGCAGGACTGGGTCGTCGGTCACCGTAACGCCGCGCAGAACGTAGTGTGAAAAGACCGAGGCGTCATAGCTCACCTCGACGCCCTCGGCAGACATGGAAGGCGCGGCAAACAAGAGGCTGAAGACGAGAGCTGCTGCTGCAGCGGCGACGCGGTGAAGAGACATCGAACACTCCGGGGTCATGAGTTGGGAGATCGCTACCCAGCACTTCGCAAGGTCGATGCCACCTTTGCTTCCACCCTGAGTCCGCACCGACGGTGGGCCTCATCAAACGGCCCTACGTCGACCCGACCACGAAATCGTCACTCGTACCGCGACCCCTTCGACGAATCTGTCGGGCAAGGTGATCTGTCAGGGGCTTAGGAGTAACGACGCGGGTCGACGCCGTGGTTCTTCACCTTGTAGCTGATGATGCGCTGAGTCGTACCGAGGGCACGAGCAGCAGCAGCCATGTTGCCGCGGGTGCTCTTTAGCGCATCACAGATCAAGTCGCGCTCGTAGGCATCGACGCGCGACTTGAGATCGCCGCGGTTGGTGGTTCCCGAGGCTTCGGCCGTCTGTAGTGTGGGTGGTAGGTGGTAGGGGTGAATCACGTCACCTTCGGCAACCAGCACCGCCCGCTCGATGCAACTCTCGAGCTCGCGCACGTTGCCGGGCCAGTGGTAGGCCATCAGCATGTCGATGACGCCGCTCGAAAGGCGCCGCACGTTCTTCTTGTTGGCGCTGGCATAGCGCTCGAGGAAGAAGTCGGCCAACAGCACGATGTCGCTCTTGCGCTTCTTGAGTGCCGGCACATGTAACGGAAAGACGTTCAACCGGTAGAAGAGGTCTTCTCGGAAGGTGCCTTGCTCGACCAGGGTCGGCAGGTCGCGGTTGGTGGCAGCGACCAGACGTACGTCGACTTTGATGGTCTTCGAGCCTCCGATGCGTTCGAACTCGCGCTCCTGGAGGACCCGCAGCAGCTTGATCTGAATCGTCGGCGGAATGTCGCCGATCTCATCGAGAAAGAGCGTGCCTCGGTGCGCCAACTCGAAGCGACCCTTGCGCTCAGAAACTGCACCTGTAAAGGCGCCACGATCGTGGCCGAAGAGCTCACTTTCGATGACGTTCTCCGGCAACGCGGCACAGTGGACCTTGACGAAGGGCTGGTCGGCGCGATCCGAGTTGTAGTGGATCGCCTGCGCAACGAGCTCTTTGCCGGTCCCGGTATCGCCGAGCACCAGCACGCTCGCGGTGCTCTTGGAAACGGCGGCAATCTGGTCGTAGACCTCTTGCATCTCGTGCGAGTTGCCAACGATGTTCGACGGCCGAAAGCGGTCTTTGAGCTGCGCTCGTAGGCGTTGGTTCTCGACCTCCAGACGCTCGGTCTCCTCCGCCGCCTCACGACGCAACCGCGCCGCCTGCGCGACCATCGATCCCACGATGGTCAACAAGCGAACGTCTTCGTCGAGATCATGGTGAGGGTCGTAGCGCCTGTCGACCGACAGGGCGCCGAAGACCTCTTCTCCGGCGAGAATCGGGACGCACAAAAACGACGTCTCGGCGCTGCGCCCGCGGCGCGAGCGGTCCAGGAAGATGGGCGACTCGCTGGTCTTGGGAATGACCGCTGGTTCGCCAGTCTCGACGACCTTGCCGGTGACGCCTTCGCCGAGCCGGTAGGAGACCCGGCCGACGTCGTCGAGACCATGCGAGACGTCGACCGAGATGTCGCCGGTCTCACGATTGAGCAGGGTGACGGTGCCGTGTTCGAGGCCGAGGTGCTCGGCGAGCGCCTCGAGGACTGGCGGCACGACCTGCTGCAGGTCAAGCGACCGGTCGAGCATGCGCGCCACCTGGTTGAGAAGCCGCAGCTCCTGAATCGAACGCCCGCCCTCGCGCTGTGCACTCTCTTCGGGGTGGGGTTTGTCCGGTTGCGCCTGATGCATGGTTCTCGGCGGTTTGCGCGCTTGGCGCACTGTCAAGGAAAGGCCTGGGCGGCGGGCTCTGCCACCGCCCAGGAGTAGCGACTCTCTAGCAGTCGTAGTAGAGGAAGAACTCGTACGGGTGCGGGCGCAGGGCCAGCGCATCCACCTCGTTCTCGCGCTTGTACTCGAGCTGCGTTTCGATCACATCCTTGGTGAACACGTCACCCTTCATCAGGTAGTCGTGATTAGCCTCGAGGGCATCGAGGGCCGCCGCGAGCGTCGGAGGAGTGCTGGGCACACCGGCGCGTTCGGCGGGGGTGAGCGCGTAGATGTTCTTGTCGAGCGCCGCACCCGGGTCGGTCTCGTTCTCGATGCCGTCGAGCGCAGCCATGAGAAGTGCCGAGAACGCCAGGTAGGGATTGGCGGTCGGGTCGGGGCAGCGGAACTCGATGCGCTTGGACTTGGGCGACGCCGAGTACATCGGCAAGCGCACCGCCGCCGAGCGATTGCGGCTCGAATACGCCAGGTTGACCGGAGCCTCGTAGCCCGGAACCAGGCGCTTGTAGCTGTTGGTCGTCGGGTTGGTGAACGCCAGAAGCGATGGAGCATGTTCGAGAATGCCGCCAATCGCGTGCATGGCCGTCTCTGAAAGACCGGCGTAGCCGTCACCGGCAAAGAGATTCTCGCCGCCCTTCCAGATCGAAATGTGGGTGTGCATGCCGCTGCCGTTGTCTTCGAACACTGGCTTGGGCATGAAGGTGACCGTCTTGCCGCTCTTGTGCGCCGTGTTCTTGACGATGTACTTGTAGCGCATCATCTTGTCGGCCATCTCGACCAACGGTGCGAAACGAACGTCAATCTCTGCCTGGCCGGCCGTGGCGACCTCGTGGTGCTGGCACTCGATCTCGATGTCACAAGCCTCGAGCAGTCGCACCATCTCCTGGCGTAGGTCCTGACCTGAATCGATCGGGGGTACCGGGAAGTAGCCTTCCTTGTGGCGCGGCTTGTGACCCAGATTCGGCAGCTCTTCGCTACCGGTGTTCCACTCGCCCTCGAATGAATCGATCTGGTAGAAGCCGGTATTGGCGGTCTGTGCGAATCGCACGTCGTCGAAGATGAAGAACTCGGCCTCGGGGCCGAAATAGGCCACGTCGCCGATGCCCGAGGAGTTGAGGTAGGCCATCGCCTTCTGCGCGATGCTGCGCGGATCGCGCGAGTAGCGCTCGCGGGTGATCGGATCTTCGATGTGGCAAGTCAAGACCAGCGTCTTGTGTTCGAAGAACGGGTCGACGAAGGCCGTTGTCGGATCCGGGATGACCAACATGTCGGACTCGTTGATCGCCTGCCAACCGCGGATGCTCGAGCCGTCGAAGCCCAGGCCATCATTGAAATCATCCTCGCTCACCGCCTTCGCCGGTACCGAGAAGTGCTGCCACTGACCAGGAAAGTCGGTGAAGCGGTAGTCGACGACCTCGATGTCTTCGTCCTTGATGAGTTTGATGACGTCTTTCGGCTTCATATGTTGGGTTCCCTCCCAGGAATTCAGGCGACGCGGCGCAGAACCTCCAGAACCCGGCCGCCGGTCGGCTGGAGCGCTCTGCGGTTCTACACACTTGCGACGGTTTTGTCGTCAATATTCAGTCGCTTCGAAGAGCAACTGGCGTGCCACCTGAGCCCAAGGCCCCTGGAGGCGTCCCAAAGCTCCCGGTTCACATGAGTTCCCGGGACCGAGCGACCGCCCGGCGATGACGCCGACAATGTCGAGAGGTTGTCGTGATTCTACAAAAATGTCGAGGGGTCGCAGACTCGCTCCGACCTTCCCGAGATCGACACGTAGCCCTTACTCCTGCAAGCACTTAGGAAGAGTCGACAAAACTGTAGGGCGCCCAGCTCGTTTCGACGAAATTGTCGATCAGGTCTCGATGGAGCGCCCACCGCCTCGTCACGCTCTCGTAGCTTTTGGGTCAGAGCCCGTAGTAGTCGCGAAACCAGTCGACGAAGCGCGGAATCCCGACGTCGATGTGGGTCGTGGGTGCGTAGTCGAGCATCTTGCCGGCATGCTCGAGATCCGATGCCGTCTGACGGACGTCACCGGGTTGCATGGGCAGGAACTCTTTCTCGGCCTCGGCACCGACGGCCTTCTCAATGCAACCGATGAAGTCCATCAACTCCTCGGTCTTGCCGCCGCCGAGGTTGATGACCGTCGACTGGTGGTTGCGGTCGATCGCGGCGACGACCCCGGTCACGATGTCGTCGATGTAGGTGAAGTCACGACGCATCTTGCCGTGACCGAAGACCTTGATCGGCTCACCGCGGAGAATGGCGTCGGTGAACAAGAAGAGAGCCATGTCAGGCCGGCCCCAGGGTCCATAGACGGTAAAGAAGCGCAGGCCCGTGGTGGGCAGACCGTGGAGGTGGCTGTAGACCGAAGCCTGGAGCTCGTTGGCCTTCTTGGTCATCCCGTAGAGGGACACCTGGGCATCTGTGTTGCTCTTTTCGCTGAGCAAGGCGTCGGCATTGTCGCCATAGACCGAGCTGCTCGAGGCGTAGATGAGGCCCCCGACGCCGCGCTGGTGGCACTGCTCGATGATCAGATGAAACCCCTGGAGGTTGTCGCGCACAAAGGTGTCGGGATTGCGCAACGAGTGGCGTACTCCGGCCTGGGCCGCGAGATGACACACCCGAGTCTCCGGCCCGCTACCGAGCGCCTCGAAGGCCTCGCCCAAAACTGCGGGATCGGTGATTGCCCCACGGATCATCTCCAGACCGGCGTGCTGGGCCAGAATCTCGAAGCGTCGCTCTTTGAGCTTCGGGTCGTAGTAGTCGTTGAAGTTGTCGAGGCCGACGACCGAATCGCCGCGCTCGAGCAACCGCTGTGCGGTATGGAACCCAATGAACCCGGCCGCGCCGGTAACCAACACCTTCATCGCTCTCTACTCCTCCCGCCACTCTTCGGCGAGTGCTGACACCGGCTCACAAACCAGACGTTCGATCGCAATCTCATCCAGCCGATCTTCGCGGAAAACGGGCTCGGTTTCCATTACCGCATCGCGCAACGACGCGTAGCGGTGGCGATAACCCTCTAGTGCACGCCGCAGGACATCACGCGACACGCTCTCGCGGTAGCGCACGTGCATAAGGACCAGGCCAACGGAACGCTGGCCTTCGATCTCGGGCACGATCAGAACCGACCTTCCGTCACTGCGACCGAGGGCTGCGAGCACCCGCCGCTCCGTCGCCACCCGACGCTTGGTACCGCGCAAGAGGGGGTCACGCTCGACGCGCGAGGGAATCTCTGCGGCGATCCCCAGTCGCGAAAGAACAACGGTCTCGCAGGCGTCGTCTTCGGGATCACCCTTCAGCCGATAGTGGGTCGACCCCGTGACCTCTTCGACCAACGGATCGAGCGCCGCAAGCGTGCGCAGCTCGGCGTACGACAGTCGGTCGCGCAGGGCACCGGCCTCGATCACGCTCGCCACCAGCGGCACCGTCAGAAGACCTTCCTCCGACCGCGAGATCCCCACGGTCACCGTCTTGGCCTGATGTTTGATCGCATCGACCGGACGCGTGAGCTCGTCGATCCCGCGGGTCAAGGCTTCGACGAGAGCTTCGACCAGAGCGCTCGGCGTATCGGTGGTGCCGCCGACGAGAGCGAAAGCCTCGAGCGGTAGGCGGCCGAGGGCGCCATGAAGGGCGGTCGAAATGCGCCCGGCGGTCGACGCCTCTAAGTGACCGTTATGACGGCCGGCAGCCAGCGATGCGAAGAAGCTCGCCGCTGGTCCTTCGATCTCCGCGGCCAGGCGCTCGAGCAGATCGTCGCTCGTGCTCACCGTGCTGGTCGTGCGTTCGATGCCCTCTCGCATCGTGCGCAGCGGCTGCGCCAGGCGATCGATCGCCAGCGCCGCGTGGTAGCCGAACAAATGACCGGCCATCACCGCCAACACGAAGTCGAGCGCCGGATGAACGCGCGGCACGAGGATCTTGTGCGGTAGCCCCTGCCAGCGTTCGTCGCCCTCGGATGCAATGACCACCGGTAGAGCCTTGTGGGCCCGGTAGATCGCAACCTCTTTGGCGACGTCGTCGGCATTCGAGCCGGAAAGACCCGCCCCGCACACCAGAATCAAAGGCTCAGACGAAAGATCGATGTGCTTCTTGTCTTCGGTTACGTCACAGGCGATCGACTTGTAGCAGAGCTCGGACAGCTTGATGCGAATCTCTTCGGCCGCCACTACGTTCCAGCCGTTCCCGACCAGAGCCCAGTATCGACGGGGCGGAGCAACCGCTTCGGCAATTCGAGCGATCTCTGGACCGAGGCTCAGGCAGCGTCTGAGGGCATCGGGCATGGCGATGAGACCCTCGAGCAGCTCTGCGGTGAGTCCCTCCTGGCGAACGCCGGCGGAGTCGCCATCCCGGCCACACACTTCTGCAATCGCAACCGCGAGGAGAAACCCCGCCGCGATCTGGGAGTAGAACGCCTTGGTCGACGCCACACTCATTTCGACGTCGCGACCGTCGGAGGTATAGAGCACCCCGTCGGACTTGTCGGTCAGGTCGCTGTGCCTTCGGTTGACGATCGAAACCACGACGGCACCGCGGCCGCGCACGAGATCGACGGTGCGATTCGTATCCGTCGTCGTGCCCGACTGGCTGATTGCAACGACCAGGGTGTCCGACATATCGGCTTTGAGGCCGAAGCCCGACAGCTCGGTCGCCGGTAGCGCTTCGACTGACACATCAGCCGGCAGCAACTCTCCGAATGCGCGAGCCACCCCACTTCCCGCGACCGCGGCGGTCCCCTGCCCGATGACGAAGACGCGCCGGATCGCACCAGCGCCGAGGCGCTCAACGAGCGCCGGCGAGAGGGCCGACTCCCGAAGCGCAACTGCAAGTGAGCCGTCGGCTTCGCGATGCAACCGGCCGCGCAGAGTCTTCTCGAAAGAGTCCGGCGACTCGTGAATCTCTTTGACCAGAAAGTGCGCGTGGTCACCACGGTCAATGTCACGCGTGGTGATCTCGAGTTCGCGCACTTCATCGGCGGAAACCGGTAGCTCGCGACCGTCGTACGACCAGCGCTGGACCCCGCCAAGCGTGCCTGCCGCCGAAGCGCGAAGCTCCATGACCTGTCCACGACTGGCAGCAGGATTGGTGGGATCGGCCGGGGTCTCGCCATCGAGGCGTAGGTACGACGCCGTCTGCTCGACCAGGCCATAAGGTTCGCTGGCGACCAGGAAGGCGCCTTCCCCCAAACCGACGTAGAGAGCCTGCCCACTTCCCCGCAGGGCGAGCTGCAAACAGTCCGGCTCGTCTGCGCTGGCCCCGGCGATCGCGACCGAGCCTTCGAAGCGGGCGACGGTGTCGAGGAAGGCGTCGCCGTCCCCGGACCCTCGTTCGGCCAGCCGTTGCCAGACCACCGGAATCACCTTGGCGTCGTTGGTGATTTCCGGCGCGATCTCGAGCCCGTGGTCCGCAATCAGGGCCAAATGGTTGTCGACGTCACCGTTGAGCACCGCCATGCGCGCCCCGCCGTGCGCGCGACCCTGTTCGAGCGCGTCGGCCGGGTGAGCGTTGGGTTGGTTGATCAATCCCACGCTGGCCCAGCGCGTGTGCGACAAAACGCGCACTTCGGCATCCTTCGAAAGAGCCTGGCGCAGCAACTCGTCACCCATGATCGAGGCGCGGATCTGGGCAACGTTGTCGCCGAGCTCACCGATTTCGGCGGCGGTCTTGTAGACGAACACCAGCTGGCCGTTGGCTACCCGCACGGCTCCGTCACGCAAGAGTGGATCGCCGCGCTCGGTCAACGCCTGCGCGGTCTCCGGCGATTCGAGATCAACACCCGGATGCTCGACGAAGATCGCAATGCCGGCGGAATCGCGCCCGCGAACTTCCAGGCGATCGATGGCGCGCAGAACCTGGCTCACGGCTCCCAGAGCATCGAGCACCCGCACATCACGAGAGCCTGCGGCCAGCGCTCGTACCCCGCGTGCCGCCTCGACCCGATCGCGCTCGATCGACCAGGCCGCATCGCGGAGTCGGCGGATGGACGCCAGGACTCGGCGCACACCGGGTTTGGTGGTCTCTAGCCGAACCGCCTCGGCCTCGAGTCGGAGAAGAGACTCATGGTGCCCACCGGCAAATCCGGCAACTCGCGCCGCCCAATCCTCGTCCACCGCCAGGCGGAGCGCCTCGACCCGTCCGCGGAGCTGCTCGTCGACCTCTTCGAAGCGGATGGCACAGGCCTCGAGAGCCTCTACGACCCGATCCGTCGACTCTCGCTCGAGGTTCCAAACCAGCTCATCGGACGCAATCTCGGGCAAGGCGATCGCGGCCTCGGCCAGCGCCTGGTCCATCGCCGAGCGCGCGAGAGGTTGTCGGACAAGAGCAACGATTCCACACACGAGAGATCTAGGTTCCTGGAGGAGGGATGTTCCGTTGGCGAGGTGGCGAGGTGGCGAGGTGGCGAAGTAGCGAGCACGAGTGCGAGCGTGGCCCGGGGACCGCAGGCGTAGCGCCAAGACCACAGTCGGCGGCCGAGTCTATGGGCTGAGCGAGCAAACAGGGTCATTTCGGAACGCCCACAGCGCGCCAATGGCCCTTCGTTCTACCTACGAGAGGTCCCTGAGACGTCTGAGGACACCTCACTCACACGATGCAAACTCAAAGCAAGATTCACGCCCGCCCACGAAGTCCCTTCATAAACTCGCGATCGACGCCAGAATCGACTCCCGAACGGCCCGCGGCGCATGCAAGCGCTCGAGCAGGCGGCGGCCGTCTCGAGCCATGGCGGCCGCACGCTCGGAGTCGTCGAGAAGAGCGCAGATCTCCTGCGCCCACTGCTCGCCCGTGTCGGCGACGCTGAAGTGCTCACCGCTGACGCCGTCCGTTCCGCGCGCGGCCCACGGTGAAACGACGATCGGACGACCCTCGCCCCAGGCCTCCAGGACCTTGACCGGTACGCCGGCGCCGCACCGGACCGGCGCCACCAGAACGTCGGTTGCGCGCACGATCCCACGGAGATCGGGAGGCGAAGTGACCAGCCGCACCCCCGCTGATCGCGCCATTCTCGAGATCGCCCTACCCGGCCGATGACCGGCCACGACGAACTCGATGTCCGGCCGGACCGCGTGCAGCGCTGGCCACGCATGACGGGCAAACCAGTTCACCGCATCGTGGTTGGGAAAGTAGGCGAGGTTGCCGGTGAAACCGACGCTGCGCCGAGAGTCGTTGCCCGCCGCCGGCTCGGGGCCAGTCGCCTCGTCATTCGACTGCACTGCCAGGCGTACCAACGTGGGAGGTCGCTCGGGCGAGCGTTCACCGAGCGCCTCGACGTCGCGTCTGGCGATCGCCCAACTGGCGACCGACCGACCGAGCAAACGCGCCTCTGCGCGCGCCAGGCGAGCCGCCTCGAAGCGCCAGAAGGGACGTAGCAAGGGGCGGTCGATGGCGGCGCGGCGCGAGAAGTGGAGCGACAGAGAGTCGATGAAGTCGACCAACACTGGCTGTGATCTCTCGAGCGCATCGAGGGCACCTTCTAATCGCAGCAGCTGCAGCAGAACGAGATCATGGTCGCGAGCCAACGCTCTGACCCGCGCGGCCAGAGCGACGCGTGCGAAAAGGGCCGTCTGAAGCGGCCGACCCGCGACCAGTGATGACAACCCCGCGAGCGGACTCGCACCCGCTGAATAGGTCGCGATGCGCACCGCCAGGCCGGCCCCCACGTCGTCCGGCCACTTGGGCTCGGGGGCGCCGGGAGGTGGTGCCGGGGTCAGAAGGGTGACCTCGTGCTGCTGTTGAAGCGCGGCAACCGTCTGAACGGCACGGAGCTGATCACCGCGCCGCGTGGGCCAGGGGTAACGGCCGGTGACCAGCAGGATTCGCATCTCAACGAATCGTAGCGTCTGGAGCTCCTTCGTGGGATGGGCGCCGCGGCGCGCCGCTCGCCCTTGGTAGGTTCTCCTCAACATGGCCAAGACTTCTAGCTACGCTCAGCGCATCGAGGGTTCGGTGTTCTCCTCTTTGACCGGCCGCATGGCGACCTACGAGGGCGAGATCTACCCACTGCACGTCGGTGATACCTGGCTCGAACCGGCCGAAGCAGCCTGGATGGAACACCTGCGGGTCGCCGATCACCCGGGAATGCACTCATACGACCCTCCCGGTGGCGCCCGATATCTACGCGAGGCCTTGGCTCTGCGGGCGACAGAACGCACCGGCGTTGTGGTCCGGCCGACCAACATCCAGCTGGCAGCCGGAGCGACCGCCGGCCTGGCCGCCTTGATGGGAGCGGTCCTCGACCCCGACGACGAGGTCCTGGTTCTTTCCCCCCATTGGCCACTGATCGCCGGCATTGTGCGCACCATGCGGGGGACACCGGTGCTCGTCGAGGCAGCACCCGACGAGGAGTCCAGCGAATCCCTCACCGCCCGACTCGCCGCGGCCGCTGGTGAGCGCACCGTCGCTCTCTACATTTCGTCCCCCAACAACCCCACCGGGCGCATCCTGCCGCGCGCGCACATCGAAACGATGTCGTCGTGGGCGAAGGAGCGCGGCATCTGGTTGGTCTCGGACGAGGTCTACGAAGACCTGGCCTTCGACGGCGATGTTGCGAGCGCCTACGACTTGAACCCGGAAGGAACAGTCACTGCCCACTCGTTCTCCAAGGGCTTCGGCATGGCGGGCAACCGTGTCGGCTGGCTGGTCGGGCCGGAGGCGTTGATGCAGCGAGTCGGAGCCATCACGACTCATACGCACTACAGTACCCCCACCGCCGGCTGTCTGGCGGCGGCGCGCGCCCTCAGCGGGGAGGGTCAGGCCTGGCAAGCCCAGGCGCTCGAGCGCTACCGCAAGCTGGCGGAGTGGAGCGCCCGAACTCTCGACGTCCCGATGCCTGCTGCGGGTACCTTCTTGTTTCTCGACGTCGCCGAACACCTTGACGAGCGCGGCCTGATGGGCTTTCTCGAAGACCTGGCCGACGACGGTCTCTTCGTTGCGCCGGGTCCGAGCTTCGGTCCCTACCCCCACTCCATCCGGGTCTGCTTCACATCCGCTGCACCTGGAGTCGTGCGGCGAGGAATCGAGGTGCTGGCCCGACACATGAGCCGCAGTCCCGGCGAGACGAAGGCCCGCTGACGCCGCTCGCCCCCCTTGATACTTTGCCCACGGTCATGAAGCCTTCACTCCCCACCACTCATCTCGTCGGCGTCGTACAGCTGACCAGCACCTCCGATCAGGGGACGAGCATGGCGATGGCCACTGCTCTCGTCGAAGAGGCCGCGCGCGCCGGTGCGCGATTCGTGGCGACACCCGAGTGCACCAACTACCTCGGCCCACACGACCGCAAGGTCGAGATCGCAGAGACTCTGTCGGGGGAAACGTGCGAGCGATTCTCCCATCTGGCGCGACGGCTGGGGATCTGGTTGCTGCTCGGCTCGTTCAACGAGCGCTGCGATGAGGAAGCTGATACCCGCTGCTACAACACGTCGGTGCTCTTTCGCGACGACGGCGAGATTGCCGCGACCTATCGCAAGGTCCACCTCTTCGACGTCGACGTCTCCGACGAGGTGCGGTTTCAGGAGTCGGCCACCTGCGTTCCGGGGTCTGATCTGGTGGTCGCCAGGACCGACCTGGGCACTCTCGGCCTGTCGATCTGCTACGACTTGCGTTTCCCCGAGATGTACCGCGGCCTGGTCAATCTAGGTGCCGACATCCTCATGGTGCCGTCCGCATTCACAGCCCACACTGGCCAAGCGCACTGGGAGGCGCTACTGCGCGCGCGCGCAATCGAGAACCAGTGCTACGTGCTGGCGCCAGCGCAGGTCGGCCATCACGACGACGGCGGCCTTCGCAACAGTTACGGGCACTCACTCGTCATCGATCCGTGGGGGCAGGTTCTGGCCTCGGCTGGTGACACTCCGGGCCTCGCCCTGGCACCGCTCGATTCCGAACGTACGCGTGAGATCCGCCGGTCGATGCCAATCGCCGAACATCGGAAGTTCGCCGACTGACTTGCGCGCCGGCGCCTTGCAGTTCAGATCTACCTGGTTCAGATCTACCTGGTTCAGATCTACCTGGTTCAGATCTTCCGAGGCGGCTCAGGACTTCAGGCAGCTTCGAACGAAGCGCGAGACCTTCCACAGGTAGCGGAAACCACCGAAGCGGTAGACATCGTTGTGCCCGGCGCGGGGCACGCTGTACCACTCCTTCGGCCCGGCCGCCGCGTCGAAGAGGCGCTCCCCGAGCTCATAGGGAATCGTCTCGTCGCCGGTGCCGTGGATCACCAGCTTCGGTAGCCCCTCGAGCGTTGTGATCTTCTCGAGCGAGCGGAAGTGGTTGCTCGCGACCCAGTGCATCGGCACGGTGGGAAAGCGCACGCGCGCCATCTCGCGCGCGCTGGTGAAGGTCGACTGCGCGATGAGGCCGGCGAGTGGCCTTTGGCAGGCCAGGTCGATCGCCACCGCCCCACCGAGCGAGTGGCCGAATGCCACGATCCGGCGCGCGTCCTCATCGATCGTGTCGGTCAAGTAGTCGTGCGCGGTGCGCGCGTCTTCATAGAGTCCGTCTTCGCTCGGCTTGCCTTCACTGCGCCCGTAGCCGCGGTAGTCGAAGGCGAGCACGTTGACCTTGAGGCGCTGCATGTAGCGATACACGCCAATGCGGTTGGTGATGTTGCCGGAGTTCCCGTGACAGTAGAGGATGGTGCCGCGAGCACGCTTGCAGGGGATCCACCAGCCATGGAGCTCTGGCCCGTCACCGCGTGAGAACCACACGTCTTCGGCCTGAACACCGTAGGGGGACGGGTCCCAGATGCCATTCGGGTACTGATCGGGAACAAAGGTCTGTGCATGCTGGAAGCGTTGCCGGACCATCTCGAGGACGCCTAGCCCCCCGGCAACGGCGAGCCCGGGGGCGACGCGCTTGAGCAGTCGGGTCCAGCGCGGTGCACTTCGAATGTTCTCGTGATCCGAGTCCTCGAGACCCGGCACCACATCGACCAGGTCTTGCGCAACGATGCCGTCGCTCTTGGGTAGCTCGAGGCCGCCGATGGCGGACATGTCTTCGATGAGTCGCACGTCTTTGTCGTCAAAGTGTTCTTCGAGATGCTCTTGGAGGTGGGGATCGTGGGCCTCGGGAGGAGACTGTTTCGGGATCTCGGTCGAACTCTCCGAAGCAACGCCATCGATAGCCCGCTGGCCCAGAGCGCGCCCACGTCGACCGTCGTCTTCCGGGTTTCCAACGTTCTTTTTGTGGTTCGACATTCCCATTCGCCTCGAGATCGCGAGTCGCCAGCGACCAGGACCAGCGGGAGGTCCTGAGCCTCGTTGATACGATTCTACGTTCCCGCCGCACTTCCGCTGCCGCTCAGGCGACTTCACCGAGGCCAGACCAGCGTCAGCTTTCTCGTCTCGCCCTGCGCTCTCTTGTGGTCTTCTGCTGGCCTCTGGTTCTAGAGGATTCGTTCAGAGCTTCCGATCAGGAGACGGACTGCGAGCCCCTCTCGTCATGGAAATACCGATCCTACTGGCGATCATCGCCTTCACCCTCATAGCCTTCGTGGTCGGCCGCATGCCGATCGACGTCGTCGCTTTGTGCTGCCTGGCCCTGCTTCTGATCTTCAATCTGGTGACCCCAGAGGAGGCGATTGCGGGCTTCGGCAATCCTGCGGTCATCACGGTGATGATGATGTTCGTGCTCAGCGAGGCCCTCGTTCTCACCGGAGTGGTCGCCAAGATCGGCCACCGCATCGCGTCGATGTCGGGCACCTATCTGGTCGCCGGAACGACTCTACTGCTGGGCTGTGGTGTGCTGTCGGCCTTCATTAGCAACACCGCTACCCTCGCGATTCTGCTGCCGGTGGGTCTACAACTCGCCAAGCACTACGAGGTGTCTGCCTCCAGGATCCTCCTGCCGCTGTCCTACATTTCCATCGTTGGCGGCACCTGCACCTTGATCGGCACTTCGACGAACCTGCTGGTCAGCTCGATCGCTCACGATCACGGTCTCGAAGCAATCTCGATGTTCGAGTTCTTCATGCTCGGCGGTCCACTGTTCGTGCTGGGACTCTTGTACATCGTCCTGGTTCCCATGCGTGGCATGACCCCGCGCGCGCAGGTGGGCAGCTTGACCTCCAAGTACGAGCTCGAGGCCTTCCTCACCGAGATCGAAGTTCCCCCAGGCTCGAGGCTGGTTGGCTTGACTCCGCTCGCAACCCAGATTTCAGAACGATTCCGCCTGAACGTCCTGCAGATTCTCCGCGGTGGACGCATCATCGGCACAGAGATTCGCGCCACCGAGCTGCAAGCCGCGGACCGCCTGATCGTGCGCGGTGCGATGCAGGACATCGTCGCCTTCAAAGAGCAGTACGGGCTGCTCCTACTCACCGACATCAAGCTCAGCGATACCGCGCTCACCGACGAGAACAACATCCTCGGTGAGCTCCAGATCTCACCGGTCTCCCGACTGACCGGCCTGACGATCAAGGAGATCGACTTCAGGCGGCGCTACGGCTGCTTCGTGCTCGCCCTCAACCGCACCGGCGATCTGATTCGCAACAAACTGACCTCGATTCCGTTGCGGCACTGGGACACTCTGCTGGTCTTTGGACCGCGAGCCCGCGTCGAGGCACTGCAGGAGCTCGAAGACTTCGTCTCGCTCGAAGAGGTCGACATTCGGTTGCACCTACCCCGCAATTGGTGGCTGGCGGCACTCATTCTCCCGGCAGTTGTCCTGGCGGCGACCTTTGGCTGGATGGACATCCTCGAAGCGTCGATTCTCGGTGCAGTCGCCATGGTGATCACCCGCCGACTGACGATCCAACAGGCCTACAGCTCCATCAACTGGACCGTCATCTTTCTGCTCGCTGCAATTCTGCCGCTGGGCACGGCGATGGAGAACAGTGGCCTCAACGAAGTGATCGCCGCCGGCCTGGTCGACCTCGGAGGAGGAGGTCATCCGCTTCTACTCCTGGCGGCCATCTACCTGGCGACCGCACTCCTCTCAGAGGTGGTCTCGAACAACTCAACCGCAGTGCTCATGGTTCCCTTCGCCTTCGCTACCGCAACCTCCCTCGGTCTAGAAGCGCGCCCTTTCGTCATGGCCGTCGCCTTCGGCGCCTCGGCCAGCTTCCTCACCCCGATGGGTTACCAGACCAACGCCATGGTCTTCGTCCCGGGCCAGTACCGTTTCGTCGACTACCTCCTGTGGGGCCTACCGCTGAAGGTCCTCTTCGCCGTCGTCTCGATCTTCGCGATCCCCCGCATCTGGCCCTTCTAGCACCCAACAAACAGGGACCCGGCCAGGGACACCAAGGGCGGGCAGAGGCCTTACGCTCCCTTCTTATACCTTATTGACATAGAAACTATTGCGTTCTAGCATATCGATTCTCTGCTAATTCTCGATGTCGCCCAAGGACCCTCACATCGACTCTGGAGAATGCGATGCTGCGTACACCCCTCTCAGGTCCCACCTGTCGAACTTCACCTCCGCGAACACGTTTGTGGGCGCTTTCTTGCTGGGCTCTTCTTCTGCTCTTCTGGAGCTTCGCTGCGAGTGCTCAAGCTCCAAGCGCTCGCCTGGCCGCACAGGAGTGCGAACGCGCCTGCGGCGCGGCGGCCCAGGAGGCCTTTGAGGTTTGCCGCGACGAGGGAGGCGCACCCGAAGACTGCGAGGACCTGGCACAGCGGGTTCTCGGTGCCTGCCTCGACGAATGTTCCGACCGGCCGCTCTGCGAAAGAGACTGCGCCCGCCGTGGCCACGAGCTGCGCGAGCAGTGCCTCGATGACGGTGGAGACGAAGAGACTTGTGACAAAAAGGCGCATGAGTTCGTGCGCGACTGCCTCGACACCTGCGATCGGCCAGATCCCGACTGCGACGAGCAGTGCGTGATCCGCGCCCGTACGAGCTTTGCACGGTGCATAGAGAACGGCGGGGATCGGGATGAGTGCCGCCAGAAGGCCCTCACCCAACTCGACGACTGCGTCGCCAACTGCGACGACCCCCCCGAGAAGTGCGATGAGGTCTGCACCCGTGTCGCCCGCCGCGCCTACCACGCGTGCCTCGATGAGGGCGGCGACGAGGAAACCTGCCAACGCCGCGCCGCCGAACTCAGGCACCGTTGCCTCGAGGAGTGCGACGACGAGCCCCCAACCTGCGACGCCCGCTGCCTGCGTCAAGGACATCGCATCTTCGAAACCTGCATCGACGAGGGCGGCGAGCCCGCTGTCTGTCGCGCGCGGGCCCACGAGCATGTCGTCACCTGTTTCGAGGAATGCGACAAGCCATCACCGTGCGATACCTCTTGCCGCCGACGCGCATTGATCTGGTTCGCCGAGTGTGTCGAAGCCGGCGGAGAACCCGGTCAATGCCGTGAGGATGCCAGCATCCTGCTCGAGACCTGCCTCGAACGCTGTGACGGTCCCACTCGTTGCGATGTCGCCTGTGCACGACGGGCCCGCATTCACAACCAGGAGTGCGTCGAAGCCGGCGGCGACCCGGGAGAGTGTCGCTCCCGGTCGCTGGCGCTGCTCGAGCGCTGCGTCGAGAACTGCGACGAGCCGCCGCCGCCCTGCGACGCGCTGTGCGAGCGCCGCGCCAAGCGCGTCTTCGCGCAGTGCATCGACCAGGGCGGCAACGAAGACGAGTGCCGCCTGGAAGCACGCGCGTTCCGAGCTCGTTGCATCGACCGCTGCGAAGAGCCGCCACCCACCTGCAGCGACCGCTGCGAGAACCGAGCTCGGAAGCTCGAGGAGGTCTGCCTCGAACTCGGTGGATCCGAGGCCGAGTGTGCCGCTGCGGCGGCTGGCTTCCTGGACGCGTGCCTCGAAAGATGCGATCAGCCGCCTCCGACCTGTGACGAACGTTGCGACCGCCGAGCAGATCGTCTGGTCAACTTCTGCGTCTCGCTTGGCTTCGACCCGGAGACCTGTGACGCTCGCGGCGACATCTGGCGGAGCAAGTGCAAGGACCGCTGCGCACTGAATCTCGAGGAGTGCTTCGGCCGCTGCGAACGACGTGCCCGCCACGCGCTGGACGAGTGCCTGGATCTCGGGGGTTCGGAGCAAGCCTGCCAAGAGCGCGCAGAGAACCTGCTCGGCGCATGCCAGGAGCGCTGCAACCGGGTCTTCGGCACCGACCTCGAGTCGGGCGACCTGCGCGACTTCCTGTCGATCCGCAATTGAGCGAGGACCGGAGTGACCGGCCCCGGCCGGCGCTCCTCTGATTCCCCTCAAGGGTGGTGAGGTGCCAGAGGGCTGCTCCCGTCCACGGGCCCGGCGGCACCTCGCCACCCTTTCTTTTGTCAGAGGGGGGAGGGAGCGCCTACAACAGCTGTTGGACGCGCGCTGCCACCATGTCCATCGCCACCTGGTTCTCCCCGCCCTCCGGCACGATGACGTCAGCCCAGCGCTTCGACGGTTCAACGAACTCGAGATGCATCGGGCGCACGGTTCCCAGGTACTGCGACATCACGCTCTCGAAAGTACGCCCGCGCTCTTCGAGGTCCCTCTGCAGACGGCGCGCGAGGCGCACGTCGGCATCCGTATCAACGAAGACTTTGAAGTCGAGCAAGCGACGAACGCGCTGCTCGGCGAACAACAAGATGCCTTCTACGAGCACCACACGATGTGCTTCGACGCGCCGCGTCTCTTCAGTTCGGCGATGCGTCGTGAAGTCATAGACCGGAACGTCAACCGGATGCCCGTCGCGAAGACTCTCGAGATGTTCGACCAGCAGATCGAAGTCGAGGGCATCAGGATGGTCGAAGTTATAGCGATCCTGTTCTTCAGCACTCGTCCACTGGACGTCTTTGTAGTAGCCATCCTGGGTGAGAAAGGAGATGCGGTCGGCGCCCACCACCTCGAGGAGCTTTCGGGCGACTGTCGTCTTTCCAGAACCGCTACCACCGGCCACGCCCAGGGTGACAACCGGGGGACTCGCTGTATCGATTTCTTTGGCGCTCACGGACCGCAGTGTCTCACTTCTGGCAGCGAGGGCAATAGAAAGTGCTACGGCCAGAGTGAACTGAACGGCGCACGGTCGCCCCACACGCATGGCACGGCTCTCCCTGGCGACCGTAGACGTCGAGCGAGACCTGAAAGTAGCCGGGTTCTCCGGCACCGTTGGCGAAATCGTTGAGTGTCGTCCCGCCTTCCCTGATTGCCGAAGACAGGACGTGACGTACCGACTCCGCGAGGGCATCGAACCGCTTCGAGGCGATCCGTGCCACCGACCGGTTCGGGTGAATGCCAGCGCGAAACAGCGCCTCACATGCGTAGATGTTCCCCACTCCCACGACCAGCCGCGCGTCCATGAGAAAGGTCTTCACCGGCGCGCGCCGCCCCTTCGCCAGCCGCGCGAGCAACGCGCCGTCGAACTCACTCTCGAGCGGCTCCACGCCCAGGTGCTTGAAGTGCCGATCACACCCTTCGTCGTCACGGGCGACCACGAAGACCACCCCGAAGCGGCGCGGGTCGCGAAAGCGCAGTTGCCGCCCGTCGTCGATCCCGAACACGAGGTGTTCATGTGGCTCTGGCGGAGCAGCCGCCGACTCCACCACCAGACGACCGCTCATTCCGAGATGGACCACCAGAGCATGGTCTCCTTCGACGTCGATCAGGAGGTACTTCGCCCGCCTGCGCAAGCCGATGACCCTCCGGTCCACGATCGACTCTTTGAGTTCCCGTTTGGGAATCGGCTCGCGCAGGCTTGGAAAACGAACCTCGACCGAAGAGAAGCGCTGGCCGATGAGCACCGGCTCGAGACTCCGCTTGAGGACCTCGACCTCCGGAAGCTCCGGCATCCAAGAGCTACCGACGCCGGGCGCGCGAGCGCCGACCGCCAACCGAAACCGCCGCCACCAACTGCGCGAGCGCGACTTCGGGTTCGCCGCTCTCTCCCTTGAGGCGCATCTCGGTTTCGAGCACGCGCGCCGGCAGGTTGTTCAGATTGCTCGACTGCAACCGCGACGCCGCCGAGTAGATGCGAAAAAGGCGAAACGGGTGCATGCCGGCCAGGGGGTTGACGATTCCGTCGGGTAACTCACCCTGCAGTCGGGGTGCGTGGCTCGACTTGAAACGATTGTAGTTGCTCTCGCCCATCGTGACTCCGAGTAGCCGCGCATTGGCCTGCACGCTCACGATGTTGGTGCAAAACCCCGAGATCAGAGAGAAGAAGCTCAGCCGCGCCGCCATCTCGTCGTCGGCCGACGCCATCATGCGACGTAGACGCGACAGAGCCTCGCCGGGTTTCCCGTCACCCACCGCATCGAGGAGCTTCCAGACATCCTCTTCGCCACGATCGACCACCACATCCTCGACCAGAGTGCGGGTGATCGGCCCCCCGTCGGCAAGCGACGCGAGCTTTCGGTACTCACCAGCCAGTCGTGAGGTCGAGTCGGCATGGATGCCGCCTCCGCCGCCTCTCGCGTCACTCTTGCGCAGGGTTCTGCGGGCGAGCTCCTGGAGCGCCGCCGGCTCGATGCGTGCCCCGGTCTCGCGCTCGAGCTCGGCAGCGACTGGACCAAGGCCTTCGAAACCGCCCTGCCGAGTGACTTCGACGTGACCCACCGAGACGACGGCCCCCTGGGCCGCCAGGCGCTCGACGATGGGATGATCAGGAGCAGCACTCGACTCGCAGAGGACCAACGAATGACCGTCGGGGAGCCCTTGTTCGAGCAGTTGGCCGAGGGCGCTGGCGTCGGACTCGGCCCAACCCACCAGACCGGCAACCAGGCCGGCCTCGAGCAAGGTGCCCAGGCCCGAGCGCAGCTCCGCCACCTGCTTCTTCCCGCGCCCACGGTTCTTGCGCTTCTTTCGAAACGCCGCCCCGCCCTGAAAGGCCCAGTCGGGGATGTCGGCCAACACCGCGGGACCACTGCTAGGGTTGATGCCAAACAAGCGGCACGCCTGCAACAGGCGACTCGCACCTGCCTTCGCCTTGCCGTCGAGCTGCAACACCTCGAGCGGCCCCGGCTCCGGCAGCGGTAACACCTCGCCCGCCGCATCGATCAGGTCAGCCGCTGCTCGCCGGTCAGCGAATAGCGCCGTCTCGATGGCAAGAATGCACTTGCCGGACTCAAAGAGCGAGAAGGTCTGCAGGTCTTCGAGAACCTTCTCGAGCCCCGCTGGCCGCCGCTCCGACCGTACTTCCACGCCAGCGAGCTCGGCACGCGCACTAGCAATACGCTCCGCGACCGGTTCGGCCATCACCAGGTCGCCAACGACGATCCACACCGACGGCCCGTCGGCCTGGCCGGCACGCGCGACGGCTGCCGCGGCCGGATCGCTGCTCAAGACTCAGGCTCGGACGGACCTGGATCGCTCGGCTGAATCGAGAGCGAGGGACCCGGGTGACCATGGAATATCGGTCGCTGCTCCAGTTCCTGCTCCGCCTCGAACAGTCGCTCGTGTTCGAAGCCGAGCTCGACCGCATTCCATGACCCGCAGGCGCCACAACGACCGCGCCAGTCGTCGTACTCGCTGACACAGACACGGCAGCGATAGACCGACTCACGCACGCCAAGCTGGTTGACCGCCGTACGGTAGGACATCGCCGCACGGCGAATCTCGCCCCGCCGCTCGCGAATGCGACCGAAGAGATAGTGGTAGGTCGGCAACTCCTCGATGCGGTCCTCGAGACCGGCCAATACCTTGTCGGCATCTTCGAGCATCTCGAGACGGTAGTAGAGACGCCCCAGAAAGAAGCGCGGCAGGAGATCGTCCGGGGCCAAAGCGATCACCGAGCGCATGACTTCAATCGCTCGCAGTGGCTCCTCTTCATCGAGCAGGTAGTCCTCGATGCGCTGCAGGAAGACCGGGTTGCCAGTGTCCTCGAAGCCCCTCCGCCAGGCGGCCAGGGCGGCGCTCTCGTCTTCGGAGATCAAGGCCACTTCACCCAACATGATGCGCGCCGGAATGAAACTCGGGTCATCGACCAGGATGCGCTCGAACAAGAGAGCGGCATCGCTCAAACGTTCTTCTTCGAGAAGCGCAACGCCGCGCTGGTAGGCCAGACCGACGCGCTGGCCATGGTCGCGATGCGACGCCTCTTCATCGGGCCCGCCGGCCAACAACGCGTCGATTTCGTCTTGCAGCCGAGTGGCCTCCGACCAGTCGCCTACCGAGATCGCAACCGACCGCTGACTACGCAACGCCGCCACACCTCGGCCGCCGTACTCGCGCGCCACGCGCGCCCTGACCTCGTCGGCTACGCGCTGCTTGCCCTCGGCCTCGTAGTCCGCGGCCAGCTCATATTGGAGAGCGACGCTTCCCGGGAACAGTTCAGCCGCGGCTCGATGCACCTCGAGCGCCTCCGACGTTCGACCGAGGTGGCGCAAGATGCGCCCGCGAAGGAGCTGCGCGGCGAAGTCTCCCTCGCGCTCGGCGACCACCTGGTCTACCTGCTCGAGCGCCTTGCCGAGTTGGCTGTCGGCCTCGAAGTCGAAGGCCCGCCTCAACGCCTGGTCGGCACTGACTTCCTGGCGTGCCTGACGACGCTCGGCGCGCTCAGCCAGATCGCGCCTGACCGTGCGTACGAACAGGCTGGTCGCCGGCGGCAAGAAGCCCGCCAGAAACACCAGCACGCCCATCACCCAGAGTGGCACGGAGGCGTCGCCCCAGAGAGCGAACGGCCGCTCGAGCAGTTCGCGGTTGGCGAGCGACAAGTAGGCGACGAGTATCGCGGCGCCCAGTGCCAGGAGAAAACTGAAGTACGCCGGAAGTTTCACCCGTCGATGCTACCGCAGCCCGAACTCGTCTCGCCGGTCGACTCGACGCGCCGTGCCCCACCACCTCGGCTTGCCTCAGAGGCCAGGAGCCCGTGGTGAAAGACCCATGTGACCGAGGACGACTGCCCCGAGCGCGGGCCCGTCCTCGGCATCTGTCACTACACCTTCAGGTTGAGCCTACGCCGCTCCTCAGAGGTCGTCGAGCAGGCCCTTCTCGAACAGTTCCTGACTCTCGATGGTGAAACGAGTCCACGGAACCGCGCGCAGGCGTTCCGAAGGAATCGCCTCGCCAGAATGCTCGCAGAAGCCAAACTCACCGTCGGCCAGCCGCTGCAGCGCCTCTTCGACCCGTCGCAGGAGCTGCAGCTCGGATTCCCCGATGCTGGCCAGCAACTGACGGTTGTAGGCATTGTTGGCGCGATCGACGATGTCTTCGGTTCCGTCCTCATTGGGATCTGAATCAACACCAGCGTAGGCACTGATCAGCTCGTCACGCTTCTCTTCGAGCTTGCGCCGGTAGAGCTCGAGATCCCTCTTCGAATGGGTGCGCTTCCGGCGCTTCGGCTTGGGTGCGCCATCGAGGCGAACGATCTTGACGGTTGGCTTCTTACTCTTGGCCGAGGCCGGTCGCACCGAGCGCACCGGCTCGGCGCGCGCCATGGCCTTCCTGGCAGCCTCATCAGCCTTCTTCCGCGAGGAGCGTTTCTTGCGCTTCTTCTTGGGAGGCGCCTTCTTCTGGGCCTCCTTGGCGATCTTCTTCTTGGCAACCTTCTTCTTGGCCGCCTTCTTCTTGGCCGCCTTCTTCTTGGTGACCTTCTTCTTCTTGGCGACCTTTTTCTTGGCGACCTTTTTCTTGGCGACTTTCTTTTTCTTGGCGGGTCTCTTCTTCGTCGTCTTCTTCTTGGCCTTCTTGGCGACCTTCTTTTTGGCCGCCTTCTTCTTGACCTTCTTCTTGACCTTCTTTTTGACCTTCTTCTTGGCAGATCTTTTCTTCGCGATCTTCTTCTTTGCTGTCTTCCTCTTTGCCGGCTTCTTCTTCGCAGCCTTTCTCGCGACCTTCTTCTTGGAGACCTTCTTCTTCTTGGACTTCTTGGCGACCTTCTTCTTGGCCGTCTTCTTCTTGGCCGTCTTCTTCTTGCTGACCTTCTTCTTGGAGGTCTTCTTCTTCTTCGACACCTTCTTCTTCGACACCTTCTTCTTCAACGCCTTCTTCTCCGAAGTCTTCCTGGACGACTTCTTCTTGCTGGATCTCTTTTTGGTCTTCCTGGCGGCCATTCCCTGCTACCTCCTCTGACCTATGCGCCTGGGCGCAGCTGAGCGGACGTACGTACCAACCGAACGATCCTCTAAACCAGGCTGGCGGAGTGCCTCTCTCGAGTGCTCGCAGCGTGCCCGCGGGCACCTGCTGCCGGCCAGCCGGCTTACAACGGCTCGCGATGGTAGCGTATTCCGGCCTTTATGGTGAATGCGCGGTATACCTGTTCATAGAGGACCAGGCGCGCCAGCTCGTGCGGAAGGGTCATCGGGCCGAGCGACATGACCATGTCTGCGGCCTCGGTGACCTCGCGATCGAGCCCCAGATCCGACCCCACAACGAAGCACAACGGGTGCGGCCATTCCTCCTGCTGGCGCTCCAGCCAGCGGGCGAAAGCCTTGGAACTCACCGGTTTTCCCCGCCGATCGAGGGCCACCCGACGCACCGGCGGGGCCACCGCCGCCAGCAGGGCCCGCCCCTCCTCGCGCAGGCGGACGTGCTCGTCTTGTCGGTCACGGACCTTGACCGGCAGCTCGCGGAGGGACACGAAACGGGAGATCCGGTCGCGATAATCGGCGCAAAGGTCGTCCCAGCGGTCCCGGCGGTGTCGCCCCGCCCACAGAATGACGATTTCGCGCGCCATGCTTTCAATCCTCGAAGGGCTCAGAGTCCCGGTTGTCTGCGTTATCCTCCGAGATCCTATGGCCTGGACTCCCGAGCAAGAGCAACGCCGCCGCCGCCGTCGACGGCTGATCCGCGGACTGGTCGTGGGTGGGGCCGCCCTCGGCCTGCCCGCCCTCGCCAACGTCCTGGTGGCGCGGCGTGCCAAGGCCCTGCCGCCGCCCGACTGGGGCACGCCCGACCTCTACGACTGGCGCGACGGCACGGTAGCGTTCAGACGGCTCGGCGCCGGGCCGCCCATCGTCCTTCTACATAGCTTCGGAGTGGGTCATTCGAGCCTCGAATGGCGAGCCGCCGCGCAGTTGCTGGCCGGGAGCTACGAGGTCATCGTGCCCGACCTGCTCGGCTGGGGCGACTCAGACAAGCCCTCGCGCACCTACGACGGCGAGCTCTACAACCAGCTGGTCGCCGACCTGATCGCCGACGTCGCGGGTCGGCGCGCCGTCATCGCCGCCTCGGGCCTCACCGCCGCGTACGCCGTCCAGTTGGCCGTCGACCAGCCGGAAAGCGTTCGCGGACTCGCCCTGGTGGCACCGATGGGGCTCGAACTGCACGGCGATGAGCCCGACATCAAGGACGCGATTGTCCATCGGCTCTTGCGTCTCCCGATCCTGGGGACTTCATCGCTCAACGTTTTCACCTCGAGGCGCGGGATCGTGCACCATCTCGAGCGCGAAGTCTTCGCCGATCCCGCCACAGCCAACGAAGACCTGATTGACGCCTACTACCGCGCCAGCCATCTCGAAGGCGCGCATGCCGCCCTGGCCGCCTATCTGGCCGGCTATCTCAACCACGACGTTGGCGATCTCCTGGCGCGTCTCGAACTGCCGGTCTGGCTGGCCTGGGGCCGCGAGGCGCGCAGCCCAGCGGTTGAAACGGCCGATCTCTGGCTGCGCTCGCTCGGCGACAGCCATCTCGAGGTGCTCGAACACGCCTCCGTTCAACCCCACGCCGAGCGCCCGCTCGAATTCACCGAGGCCCTGCAAGGCTTTCTCTCCTCACTGCGCGACTGACCGAGCCCGGACGCGCTATCCCCTTCCTACAAACTCCTACCTCTCAGCTGGAGCCCCTGATGGCTGGCATCTTCAAGGCCTACGACATTCGTGGCCTGTATCCCGAACAACTGAACGAAGACCTCGCGACCCGTATTGGGTTATCGATGCAGTTTCTGATTGAGCCCGGCGAACCCGGAAGCCGCCGTATCGTCGTCGGCCACGACATGCGCAGCCATTCGATACCGCTGCACGCCAACCTGGTCGATGGGTTGCTGCGTGCCGGCTTCGACGTCGTCGACGTCGGCCTGGTGACCACGCCGATGAACTACTTCGCCGTCGGTCATCTCGAAGCAGACGGGGGCGTTCAGGTCACCGCAAGCCACAACCCGGCGCAGTACAACGGCATGAAAATGAGCCTTCACGGCGCGCGCCCGGTATCCGGAGACGACGGAATCCCCGTCCTCGAGGAGAAGGCTACCGGTGCGGCTGAACTGCCCGAGGCCGGCCGCCGGGGCACACACCACCATGCCGACATCATGGAGGCGTACGCCGAACGCATGCTGTCGTTCGTCGAACTCCCCGACGGCGCTCGCAAGCTCAAGGTGGTCGTCGACGCTGCCAACGGCATGGGTGCGATCTACGAACCGATTCTCGAGCAGGCCGGAATCGAGCTCGACCGGCTCTACTTCGAGCTCGACGGCACCTTCCCCAACCACGAAGCCAACCCCCTCAAGTTCGACTGCCTCGAGGACCTCGCCGCACGCGTCGTCGAAACCGGTGCGGACCTCGGCGTTTCCTTCGATGGCGATGCCGATCGCGCCGGCTTCGTCGATGAGCTTGGTCGACCAGTCGGGTCAGACCTGGCAACGGCCCTCATCGCCGGCCGCCTGCTCGCCGTCCGATCGGGCACCGTTGTCTACGACGTACGCTCCTCGCGCGCTCTTCCCGAAGCGATCAAGCGCGCCGGCGGTACGCCTCGCCGCGAGCGCGTCGGGCACTCGTTCATCAAGGCGACCCTGCGCGAAACCGACGGCGTCTTCGGCGGCGAGCTCGCCGGCCACTACTACTTTCCGGAGACCTACTACGCCGACTCGTCGCTGCTCGCGGTCTTCCACATGCTCAACCTGCTGCGGAGCGACACGCGTTCCATGTCGCAATGGCTCGAACCGCTCATGACCTGGTCGAAGAGCCCCGAGGTCAACTTTGAGGTCGACGACAAAGAGAGCATGATGGAGGAACTCGCCGAGCGCTATCGAGACGGAACCGTCGACTGGCTCGACGGGGTGACCGTCGACTATCCAGAGTGGTGGTTCAACGTCCGCCCATCGAACACCGAGCCGCTTCTCCGCCTCGTTGTCGAAGCGGAGAGCGACGAGTTGTTGGCGTCCAAGCGAGCCGAACTCGAAGAGCTGCTCGGAACACCCGTTTGAAACCGCGGGCAGCCGCTCGAGCGACGGGAGGCTGCTCGGGCCGGATCAGGCGTTGCGACGCCCACCGAGAAGCATGGGCAGGTAGACGAGCAGGTAGCCGAGTGACGTGAGCATCGCGGCAACGTAGGTCAGAGCCGCGGCGTTCAGCACCTTCGACATGCCCGTCGCCTCTTCTCCGCGCACGATTCCGTACCGCTCAGCCAGCGCCTTGGCGCGCTTCGAGGCATTGAACTCAACCGGCAGCGTGACCAGCTGGAAGAGGAAAACGGCCGCGAAACCGAGAACGCCGATCAACACCAGGCCCCGGCTGGCCATGAACATGCCCGCCATAATCGCCATGAAGCCAAACCGCGAGCCGATGCTGGCGGTTGGAACGAGAGCCGAGCGCAACCACAGCGGAGCGTAGTTGCTCGCGTGCTGAATCGCGTGGCCGGCTTCGTGACAAGCGACTCCGACGGCCGCCACCGACCGCGACTGGTAGACCGACTCGGAAAGCGCGAGCTTCTTGGTCTTCGGGTTGTAGTGATCGGAAAGATGGCCGCGGGCCGGCACGATTTCGACGTCTCCGATTCCAGCTCCGCTCAGCAGGCGCTGTGCAGCTTCGGCACCGGTCAAACCAGTCGAGACTGGGACCTTCGAGAACTTCGTAAAGGTCGTTTTCGTTTTCCATGCTGCCCACATCGACAGCATGATCGGGGCGACGAGGAAGAGAAGGTAGTTCACAGAGTCTCCGTTTCGTTGGCTGCTAGCCGGCACCCGCGACGAAGCGTGGGTAGGCCGGACCTATCCCGAGCGACCGCAAGACTCGGCACTCGGGAACTCGAGATGTCATACGAGAAGTACCGCCAATTCTACCGGCGAAACCACGGTCGACGGCCACTCGCGGCCTCAGAGTGTGTTTCGGCCACCACCGAAACAAGGGCGCTGGGGTTCATCAGCGGCTACAACAGGCAGCCGGGGCCGGTTCATTCCGGCGAGCAAAAGAAACGCAATCACGTGACCGCACCTCTAGAGCATTTGTTCGCCTTCGTCACCGAACAGGACGGTGGGGCCTTCCGGCTGGTCGGTATCGGTGGACTCGAGCGTGATGCGAACCGACCGGAGGTCGGCTGGAAACGATTCACTGGACAGCAGGATGGGCTCATCGCCTTCGACCTCGAAGCTTCCGCCGTGGACCATGCCGTCGCCGGTTTCGAACCAGACCACATAGACCATCGAGCCCGGAGACGGCTCGAGGCGCTCGGCAGCGAGCATCCAGCTGGCGCGATCTCCAGAAACGTAGAGCAGCGCGCGCGCCTCGGGTTGGATGACCGCACCCTCGATCGGGCGGAGTGCACAGACCTCAACGCCCGGCAAGGCGACCTGTTCGATGCGCTCCTGAACTGCACCGAGGTCACGCAGCTGGGCGACCTCCGTTTCCAGCTGCGCAAAGCGCGAACGCTCCTCGCCCAGGCGCTCTAAGAGGAGCGCCGCCGCCGCCATCAAGCCGAAACAAAGAACCGCCAGCACCGCGGCGGCGAGCTGGGCGAAGCCCCAGCCAGTAGCCGACTCAGAAGCGACCGTCGGAGCCGGCGAGGTCTCGGCCTTCCAGAGCAGGACGTGGCTGCCTCCACGAGCCTCCTCAGCAACCGCGGCGAGGATCTGCGCCCGAAGCTCTGCTGACGGCTGGACCGGTTCGAGGACCTCGGGAAGTACCCCGAACAGTTCCAGGTAAGCGCGCTCCTCTCTGCCTTTCGACCACGGCGGCTCTGCCAGCCCATCGACGTAGTCGAGAACCGCCTCGGCAGCCCGGAGCTGCGGATCTTCTGTCCCCTTGACGGGTCCCTGGGTCGAATCGTCGCTCATGATGATGATCTAGAGAAGGCTCTCGATCTGGTCGCTAAGTGCCCGCCGGAGCTTCTTCATCGCCAGCAGAGTGCGGGTTTTGACCGTTCCCAGAGGGATTCCGGTCGACGACGCAATCTCGCTCTGGGTCATGCCGGCAAAGAACGCCAGCTCGATAGCCTGGCGCTGCTCATCGGGCAGCTGCGCCAGTTCCCCCTCCAGCACGGCCCGTCGCTCGTCTTTCAATACGGCTGCGGCGCCCTCGGGAGATGTATCGAGAGCCGGTTTTTCTCGGGCCGAAGCCTCACGAGTACGGGCCGCCACCTGCCGCGAGCGCAAGCGGTCGATGGCCCGGCTGCGAGCAATGAGCACCAGCCAGGTCGACACCGAGCTGCGCGCAGGGTCATAGCGCGGCGCCTGGCGCCAAACCTGGACCAGCGCATCCTGAAGCACGTCTTCGGCTTCGGCATCCCCGACGACGCGCCGGACAAGCGCCAGCAGCATGGGCGCGAACCGATCATAGAGCGCACCAAGCGCCGACTCGTCGCCGGCAGCCAGTCGCTCGACGAGGCGGACCTCCTCCTTGTGAGTGTCGGCACTTCTCTGGACAGGGGCCGAAGTCAAAGGTTCCAGCTCCGTTCTTGCGATCGGGGGCGAGTCGGCGGAAGGACCGAAGTATAGCGCCCCCACCCACTAGCAACGGTCAGCAGCGGGCTGTATCAAGAAACGAGCGGAGCACGCCGAGGTTTCCGTCTTCACTCCGAAACACACACCACCCGGGCGCAAAAAGGGCGCGGCGCCTGGCCACCGCCTTCAATCCGAAGGTGCAGGTCGCGCCTCGTGCACCTCGTCGAAGTCCCGGAAGGGTTTCTGGACCTCGACGCTCCCGATCACCTGGCAAATGCTGAATATCCCCTCGCTGTAGAGCACCGGACAGCCGCCGAGTATGTGGCGTTCGAGTCGCGCGTTCAGTCATCCCGCAGCGCGGTCACGGGATCGAGGCGCGATGCTCGCCGGGCCGGTGCCCAGGAGGCCAGCGCTCCGATCAGGGCCAGAAGCAGAGCGACGCCAATCAGGACTCCCGGATCGAACAGCGAGGTCTCGAACAGAAGGCCTTCGAGAAAGCGACCCATGGCGACCGCCCCGAACACGCCCAGGAGGAGCCCGCTCCCCACCAGCGCGAACCCGCGCCGTACTACCAGCCGGGTGAGGTCTCGAGGCCTGGCCCCGAGCGCGATGCGCACACCCATTTCGTGGCGGCGTCGCGATACGGCATACGAGATCAGGCCGAAGACACCGAGTGCCGCAAGCACCAGGGCGACGACGGAGAACACCGCCAGCGTGCTGACGTTGAGTCGGGAACCAGCGAGGGCTTCGCTGCGATTCTGGGAGAGACTGCCGATCTCGCGTGGTGCTAGGAGCGGGTCGAGCTCCAGGATGGCGTCTTCCAGCGCCGGGGCCAGGGCGAGTGGCGAGCTGTCGGTGCGCAACATCACAGTCATGCTCGGCCAACCGACTACCGATTGCGGAAGATAGATCATCGGCGGCGGTTCCGATTCCAGTGCGAGGTCGCGCACCTCGGTGACAACGCCGACGACCTCGAACAGCGGACCGTCGGGGCGGTTCCAGAGCACCCGACGCCCGAGCGGATCCTCTCCCGGCCACAGGCGCTCGGCCAGCTGGGCACTCACGATCGCTTCGAGGGTTTCCTCTTCGTGGCCTTGGAACGAACGGCCGCGCAACATCGGGATCCGTAGCGTCGAGAAGTAGCCAGGAGTCACCCCCCGCCACTGCACCCAGACGAAGTTGTCCTCCTCGGTGGTGAGCTCGCGGGCGACCCGGTTGGTCGGACTCGGGCCACGGAAAGGGCTGACCATGCCTGCTCCGACCGATTCGACGCCAGGCATCCCTGCCAGACGCTCTTCGAGCACACGGTAGAAGCTACCCACGGCGTCTGCCTGCTCAGGGTAGCGTTCCTCCGGCAAGGCGATCTCAGCCCGCACGACGCCCTCGACCTCGAAGCCAGCGTCGACAGTTGAAAGCTCCCAGAAGCTGCGCGCCAGGAGGCCTGCTCCGATCGCCAGCACCATGGCCAGCGCCAGCTCGGCGACGACCAGACCGGTGCGAAAGCGATGACCCCGTCGCGCGCCGCCATCCTGGCGGCCCGTCCGCCCCGTGGCAGAGAGCGAGCCCGCCGTCGCGTGTAGTGCCGGAGCCAGACCGAACAGCACACTGGTGGCAAGCGCGATCGTGATCACGACCGCAAGAACCCGGCCGTCGAGCACCATTTCGTCCATCCGAGGGAACGGCTGGGTCTCGAGACCGCGCAGCGCGGGAATCGTGACGGCGGCGAGCAAGAGGCCTGCTCCGGCACCGGCGACGCCAAGGACCAGCGATTCGGTCAGCAGCTGGCGCACGATGCGGGGGCGGCTGGCACCTAGGGCCAGGCGAAGGCCGATCTCGCTCCCTCGATGGCTGGCACGCGCGAGGAGCAGGTTGGAAACGTTGGCGCAGGCAAGCAGCAGCAAGAGTCCTACTGCTCCGAGCAGCACCAGATTGGCGCGCTCGACCTGCGGACCGATCAACCACTCGGAAAAGGGCACGACCAGCGCACTCCAACCGTCGTTCGAGTCCGGATACCGCTCACCCAGCGCCGTGGCAATCCCCTCGAGCTCGGCGTTGGCCTGCTCGAGAGAAACGCCGGGGGCCAGACGAGCGATCGCCTCGATACGGTGGTCGGCGCGCACGTAGTCGGCGTCGGGTACGAAGGGAAACCAGATCTCTGGACTGCTGAGAAACCGAAAGTCCTCGGGCAGAACACCGATCACAGTGAAGCGCTCGCCATCGAGATCGAGCGCCCGACCGACGATGCTCTGCTCGCCGCCGAAGCGCCCGCGCCAGGCGGCATGGCTGAGAAGCACGACTCTTGGATTGCTGCCGGGTACCGCCTCCTCGTCACCGAAGGCTCGACCGAGAATCGGCTCGGTACCGAGTACGTCGAAGAAGGAGTGGCTGACTGTCAGCCCACTGAGAAGCTCCGGGCCGGCTGCGGTGCGCAGCGAAGGCTGCGGGGGTGGAAAGGCGATCGCTGCCATATCGACCAGGGACGTCGTGCGCTCGCGGAAATCGAGGAAGTTGGGGTCTGAAGTCGAAAACCGATCACCCTGCGGTGTCGTTTCCCAGAACCGCACGAGTCGTTCGGCCTGGTCGAAAGGAAGTGGCCGGAGCAGAACGGCATGTACCAGGCTGAAGATCACCGCACACGCCCCGATGCCGGCCGCGAGACTCGTAACCGCCGTCACGGTGAACAGAGGAGAACGAGCCAGTGCCCGGCATGCCTCCCTGGTGTCGCGACGAAAGTCATCGAGCAGGCGGAATGGCCGCTCGTCGCGGCATGCCTCCTTGGCCGCTTCGTAGCTGCCGAAGTTCAGCCGCGCCTCGCGCCGCGCCGCCCGCGGTGCCAGACCCTCTTCAACGAGCCTCTCGGTTTCCATCTCGAGGTGAAACTGCAGCTCGTCGTCGAGCTCGACATTGCGGATCCAGTTGCGAATCACCGGAAGCTTGCGAAGCCTTAGCATGTTGGGCGATTACCTCAAGCGTGCTGGAGCACGCGATGGATGGCAGAGGACAGGCGCTCCCAGTTCTCGGTCTCACGTTTGAGCTCACGACGGCCAATTGCGGTCAGTCGATAGAACCTGGCCTTTCGGTTGTTCTGCGACAGGCCCCACGCGGAGCGGATCCAACCTCGCCGTTGCAGCCGGTGGAGTGACGGGTAGAGCGAGCCCTGGTTGACCAGGATCTCGTCGCCCGAGACTTGCTGAATACGCTGCGAGATACCCCAGCCGTGCATCGGGCCAACAACCAGGGTGCGCAGGATGAGAAGGTCGAGCGTGCCCTGCAAGATGTCGGGCCGCGATTCTCTGGTCTTCTTCGCAGGTCGGGACAAAGACTTCTCCTGTAGATCATCTACAAGAAGGATACTCGGTTCTCTTGTAGAACGTCAAGGGGAAGGAGCGGTTCGCTGCAGGTTTCGTGTCCACCACCGGCGCGGCAGCGGAGCAAGCGGCATCGAGAGGCGCGACGCGAGCGGCCTGTCAGGTCTGCGCGTTGGCCAGGTCTTCTCTCAAGTGCCGTGTTGAATAGAAGTAGTGCACGGAACACCAGACGTTGACCAGAATGACCGCCACCAGCGCGTAGCGAAGGCCGAGTGCCGGGTCGCCAAGCCTCTTGCCGAGGAGGTCGGAGAGCCAACCGGTAAGGAACGGCCCGAGGCCGAGGCCGATGAAGTTGAGGATCAGAAAAAGGATGCTCGAGGCAACCGCTCGCATCCGCGCCGAGACCATGGCATGGGTCATGGCGAGCATCGGGCCGAGATACATGAGACCGAGGCCGGTCGAGATCGTCGAAACTGCAATGGCTGGCCGCGGCCAGGGCGAAAGGTAGACGAACAGCGCGATGGGTATGGAAATCACGATCGCGCCGGCCGGTAGCCACACGTACCAGCGCATGTCGCGACGGCCGAGGCGATCGGCGAAGTAACCGCCAAAGAAGGTACCCAGACCACCACCAATGGCGGCTGCCGGGGCCAACCAATTGGCGACTTCACCTGACCCCATGCCGTGGAAGCGAATGAAATAGGACGCAGCGAACTGGGAGACGCCATAACCCACGAAGGCATGCAGACCGGCCGCGATGGCCATATGCCGGAACGAGCGGCGCGACCACAAAAAGCGCACGACGGTCATGATCGGGGGCGCGTCCGCCACCTCGATGGCTTGTTCAGACAGACCTCGCGGGGGTTCGCGGATGAGAGCGCGAACCACCAGGGCAAATGCCACTCCCGGGATTCCCAGGGTAAAGAAGGCAACTCGCCAGCCGAGGAACTCGTTGATCCAGCCGCCGGCAAGAAAGCCAACGAACACCCCAAAGGGTATGCCGAGGTTGTAGATCGAGAGAGCGGTGGCTCGTTCGCCAGGCGCGAAGAGGTCAGAGATCAACGAATGCGACGGTGGGCTGCAGCCGGCCTCGCCGACGCCGACGCCGATGCGGGCGAGCAGGAGCTGCCAGTACACCTGGGCCAGGCCACACACTGCGGTCATCAAGCTCCAGACCGCGAGAGAGACCGAAATGATCGTCACCCGGTTCCCGCGGTCCGCCATGCGCGCTATTGGCACGCCCACCGTGACGTAGAAGACCGCGAACGCGAAACCCGAAAGCAGGCCGAGTTGCGCATCGGATAGGTGGAGGTCGACCTTGATCGCCTCTTGCAAAATGACGAGGATCTGGCGATCGAGGAAGTTGAAGACGTAGACGCCGGTTAGCAACGCCAGGGTTCGATTACGTCTCAGTAACGCTAGCTCCGCATCGGCATCTGCCAATGGAACCCCCCCTCATCAACGACTCGCTGGCTGGGATCAAGGTACCACGGCAAGAGAGGAGCCCATCCCGGTGCGCACTACACTGGAGCAACCGCGTCATGACAGGAGGTCCGGTGATGTTCCGAATCGTTTCTCTGCTCTGTGTTCTCAGTCTCTCCCTGGTCGCTGGCCAGAGCTTTGCTGCTGGCCCGGGCCAAACGCCCGCGGAGAATCGGCCCGACTTCTCCGGCACTTACAACGCAGCCACCCTGACTCCCCTCGAACGACCGCCGGCGCTCGGTGAGCGCGCGTATTTGACGCCGGAGGAGGCTCGCGAGCTCGCCCTCGAGGAAGCGCGCATCCAGGTCCTCGCCGAGAGCCAGTCGAGCGCCGACCGCGAAGCGCCACCGGAGGGAGGCGCCAAGGTGGTCGGGCTCGAGCACACCGAGACCGGCGGCAACGAGTTCGGCGCCGGAAACGTGGGTGCCTACAACATGTTCTGGATGGATCGTGGAACCGACGCATTCACCATCGACGGCAAAGTCCCGACTTCGATCCTGATCGAGCCCAAGAACGGCCGCCTTCCCCCGATGACTCCCGATGCGGCAGAGGAACTGATGGTCCAGCTCGAGAGCCTCCTACGCCCCAACGACGGCACCGCCTGGTGGGTCCACGAGGACCGCCCCGGCCCCTACGATGGGCCGGAGTCGCTACCGCTACGCGAACGTTGCCTGCTCGGCTTTACCGGTGTCGCCCCGACCCTTCCAGGTCTCTACAACAACATGAAACGCATCGTGCAGACCGAAACCCACGTCGTCATTCTTCTCGAGATGGTCCACGACGCACGCGTCGTGCGCATGAACTCGAAACACCCCGGGCCCGAGTCACGCTACTGGCTTGGCGACTCGATTGGCTGGTGGGATAACGACACGCTGGTCGTCGACACCACGAACTTCCGGCCCCAACCCGGCATGCGCGGCGGCGGCTCGGTGAACAAGCACGTCGTCGAACGCTTCACCATGCAACCCAACGGCGACGTGATCTACCGCTTTACCGTCGAGGATGAGACGGTCTGGACACAGCCCTGGACGGGTGAGTACCTGTGGCGGGCCTCCGATGATCGGGTGTATGAGTATGCCTGCCACGAGGGTAACTACGCGATGACCAACGTTCTGCGCGGCGCGCGCCTACTCGAGCAGGAAGAGCTCGCGAAATCGGGCTCCGACTGAGGCTTAGGATGAGGAAGCTACCGGAAGCCACCATTGTCTTCGATCTCGAGGGTCAGCCCGGAGCTCTGGAGGCCGTTTTCGAGCCGGCCGCTGGACCAACTGCAGCTGGCAAAGCGCCACCCGGAGTGGCCATCGTTCTACACCCTCACCCGCTCTACGGTGGCGACATGCACAACGCGGTCGTGCAAGCGGTTTCGCATCACTGGAGGGAGCGGGGCATCGGCACCTTGCGCTTCAACTTTCGCGGTACCGGCAGGAGCGCCGGCACTCACGACCAGGGTCGTGGCGAGATTGACGACCTCGACGCTGCGATTCGCTGGGTCTCTCCATCTGGCTCCGATACCGCTCTTTGGCTGGCCGGCTACTCGTTCGGCGCCGCGGTGCTGATGAAGTGGCTGACGAGAAACGCCAGAGAGACGGGGGCCAACAGGCCGGAAGCAGCCCTCCTGCTCGCGCCCCCGATCGAGCACTACGACTTCACCGGTCTTGCGGCCAACAACGTTCCCCTGGCACTCGTCTGCGCCACTGCCGACGGCCTCACGCCCAGGGCAGTGTTGGAGGAGAAGGCACTTGGCTGGGGAGGATCGCCCAAAACGTTCTGGATCGAAGGAGCCGGCCACGATCTTGCCGCTGGCACCGCCACCTTCAACCACACCGTAACGCGAGCACTGCGAGCGCTCGCTGGCGAACCCTAGAGCTCGTACGAAAGCTCGTAGCTGTGGCCGCCCCCGCCCTGGGTGATCGCCATCGACCCACGAATCGTCGCCAGGTCACCGGTACCGGAACCCTCGAGAATGACGACCTCGAGGGACTGGGTCTCCTTGTCCATGAAACCGCTATGGACCAGGGTGAAGCCACCGCTCTTGCCGTCGAGCGACCCTTCGAACTCTTCGATGGCATGGTAAACAGCGGCACCACCTTCGGTGCGCTTGCTGATCATCTGGCCGGTTCCCGAACCGACGAGACCACCGCTGTAGGTCTTGGCGATCAACATGCGACCGGCTGGATAGTCGGCGTCTTCCTGGGGCTTCAGACTGACTTCGAAGGTACCGGTGGTCGACATCGCTGGTTTCTCCTCGGCAGCTCCATCCGCTGCTGGCAATCCCGAGGCTATGAGCAGGAGACCGACAACCTGAAGTCGTCGCAGCTCTGTTCCTGAAAGATTCATTGCTTGGCCCCTCCTCAGGAGGCCGAACCGGTGGCGATCCCCAGTCGTTGCCGCAACTCGTCTTCTGCTTTGCCCGCCGAGGCTGGCTTGGCCTCGAAGGGTTCGAAACAACGACGGCACCTGGCCTCGTACGATTCAACGTCACCCACTTGAAGCTGGTCGTCCCCGCCGGCGATTCGCTGGCTGTAGTGCGCCGGTGAACCGCAGCGCACGCAGATGGCGTGCATCTTGTCGACATACTCGGCAACCGAGAGCAAACCCGGAAGCGGGCCGAAGGGGCGCCGCAGGTAGTCCTGGTCGAGACCAGCCACCAGCACTCGCACGCCGAGGTCGGCGAGCTCCTGACAGAGGTCGATGAGGCCCTCGTCGAAGAACTGCGCCTCGTCGATTCCAACTACCGACACGCCGAGCTCGAGGCGCGTGCGCAGCTCGGCGGTCGAGGCGACGGTGATCGCTGAGATATCGCGTTTGTCACGCGTGACGATGCGTTCGGTACCGGCGCGGGTATCGCGGGCGGGCTGGAAGACCTGGACACGCTGGCGGGCGATGATGGCGCGCCGCAGACGGCGCACGAGTTCCTCGCTCTTGCCAGAGAACATCCCTCCAGTGATCACCTCGATCCGTCCACCGCTCATGTCTGTCACGCGCTCCATTTCGTCCTCCCTATGAGGGGCTTTCTGCCGCGCCGAGAAGGCGCCGGCGGAGCCGCATGATATCGCTCCTAACGCCCGCAGGATATGAGGTTTCGGCGCCTTCGCCGGCCTCCGGTGGAACTCGCGCACGACGGCACCGTTCTTGACGGATGATGGTCTCATGCGTACATTGGATGGTGCCCTGGCAACCACTCCCGGGAATGCCAGGCCGGCCAGAGCACGTTGTGGTGCAGGCACGAACCGCGAGACTCCGTACCCATGAGCCAAACCGACACCCTGATCCTCGAGCGCCCCGAGACCATTGCGTTGACCCCGAAGGCAATCCGCATGGTCAAGCTCACGCGCGAGGAAGAACAGATCGACTCGAGCTACGGGCTCCGGGTCGGCGTGCGGGGCGGCGGCTGCAGCGGCTTCGAGTACGCCCTCGACTTCGACAACGAGGCGCGCGAGAACGACGAGGTCATCGAGTACGACGACCTCAAGATCTTCATCGACCCGATCAGCCTGCGCTACCTCGCCGGCACGGTGATCGACTACGAGCTGGGCATGGCCGGCACGGGGTTCAAGTTCAACAATCCCGCCGCCACCGGAACCTGCGGGTGCGGTTCTTCGTTCGCAGTCTGAGCCTCGCCGCTCTGGTCTTGGTAACGACCGCGACTGGCGCACTCGAAGCGCAGGCTACCCATAGCTCTGAGACCGCATCGTCTCGTCGCGCTTCGTCGCGCACCCTACCGGCACCGTACACACGCGGCTTCTGCATTCAGGGTTGGTGCCGCGACACGAGCTGTGGTCTCGAAGAACGCGGCGGTCCGTTGACGTGCCGGCAGACGATCAAGATCGGCGAGAAACAGAAACGCTGCGTCGTCTGTGTCGGCGAAGAACCGTGCAGTGAATACGACATCGAGTTCACCAAAGACGGCAAGCGCCGGCTGGTGAACATACGCGATCACGAGACGCCGAGGAAATGCGCGCGTGCTTGTCGACGGTTTCTGCGTGAGAACCCGCAACTACGACCAGGCCGGGACTACGAGCGACGCTGAGCCACTCTCTGTCTCTCCAGTGAACCTCAGGCGATAGGGTTTTCCCAAGTGAGCTCAGTGAACCTGGCGAAGTCTGTGTCAGCAGAGTAGACCGTGAGGCCGTGCTGGACTGCCAATGCCGCGAGTTGCGCATCCGTGATGAGGTTTGCTCGCAGATCGTAGCGGCGAATCAGACCGCCCAGAACCGTCGCATGATGCGCCGTTGGACCTGGAGCCCAGGTCAGGTCACATTCCAACCAATCCTCGACGAACCGCCAAGCCTCCGCCGGAGCCAGTGGATTGGCCGATGCGCGGGGGTTCGTTGTGATGCGGACAAAGGCGGCCAGGCTGAGCCACGGCAATCCAACGCGCCGCTCCCCATTCATGCATTCCGAGAGCCAATCGAATGCTCGTGGATGATGAGGAGAGCCTTCGTCAACCGCGTAGATCAGTAGGTTGGCATCGATCAGCATCAGCGAGCTTCGGAACCCTCGAGAAGCTCCAGGGCCTCGGCGACGTTCGCGACGTCAACTCGCACGCCCAGACCCGCCGTTCGCTGAACGAAGCGCCGTCGCCGCGGCGGCTGACTCAGACTCCGGCGGATCAGATGGTTGATGGTCTCGCTCAGGCCAGCTCCATTCTTACTGCGAAACTCCTCAACCGCGGCGGCGACATCGTCCTCGAGGTTTATCGTCGTGCGCATTTCAAGAGTATAGCATCGAGATGCCTGCATTGAAGCATCATGATGCGGAGCGCGATCAGGGCGTCGTTTGAGACCAGCGCTGGGTACCGTTGGATTCGAAACCGTCGACGAAGATCGCGAGCGTGCCAACGGTGAAGTTCTGGGCGGTGGTGATGAACTTCTCGGCGTCGGGGGTTCCCACCCGCAGCCTGATGGTGCCCCCGGGGGTGTTGTTCTCGTTCTCGAGGATCCAGTCGGGAGTGATCGGTGAGCAGGCCTCACCGGAGCAAAAGCGCACGACTCCGCCAATGGGGTCGTTGGTGAAGCGAAAAAAGATCGTGTTGCTGGTGGCCTCGAGGAACTGAGTCGCGAGGTTTTCCGACTCGTAGACCGAGTTGTCGCCACTCAGCGGACCAGTCAGGGTGACCTCGCTGTCAGGGTCGGGGTTGTAGTTCGTCAGCGTGAGCGCCCAGTCGACAACGGCGCCGGAATCCGTTTCGAGCTCACCGAGGGTGCCATCGGTCTCGATAAAGCCATGGACCAGGCCTCCGCCTTCGATGTCGACGTTGACCGCAAAAACCTCGGCGCCCGCCCCTGGCGCACCGAGAAGCAGCACGAGGGCTGCAAGTGCAAGGGCGAAAGCGATGGGATGAGATGGACGAAGAGACGACATCTTGTTTCTCCTTGGAAGCTTCAGTAAAAGGCATGCAACCTGGCAATTGAACGCTATCGGGCGCGCCACCCTCCGGCAACCCCCGAGCCCCAGCGCGACATGTCCTCGAGACGCGACATGTCCTGGAGATCAGTGCCGCCGTCTGAGTCGCCACCGAAAGAGCGGTTCAGGCGTAAGCTGCGCCGCGTGTGTTTCCCACAGAAGGAAGCGGTCGAACACTGACAGTGCACCGACCCACAGCTCGTTCCACGCCTCGAAAGCGATCGACGGGACGGGGTCTTGATGGCGCATCCAGCGCCACCCACGCCACTCGAGCTCGAGCAGGCCACCTTCTTCTGACCACACGAGGCTGTCGCCGTGGGCCGAAGGCGATTCGCTCCAGAAACACGGCAAAATCGCGCGGTGCCTGACCTGTGCTGCCAAGAACCTCCTGCGCCCCATCCAACCAGTGCATCGCAACTGCCCGCGCAGACCGGCCCGCGCAGTCGCGCGCATCCTGGGGCCCGAAGAGGTCTTCCAGCACTCCGAGTGACGTCGCCATGTAGTCGGAAGCGTAGTTGCGATAGGCCTTGGCGAGACGTTCCTCCGGCCACTCGGCGGCAGCAGTACCCGGAGCACGGTCGGGTTCGAAGCGCGGCATCTCTTCGTCGGGCGCAAAGCGTAGGCGCTCCTCGGGAGCGAGCTCGTCGTCTCCCTCCAGGTAGTAGCCCTCGAGACCGGGCTGTCCGTCGACTGTCTGCTTGGTGCAGACGAACCCGAGCCGCGGATTACCGAGACTCACGCCGTTGTGGGCATGCCAGCCCCACATCATGGCGGCCGAAACCTCTGTAGGAATCCCCGCAATGGCAACGCCCTGCCAGATCCACCGCGGTGGCGGGTAACGCACCCAGGCTTTCCTGTCGGACTCTTGGTGGTACTCCACCTTGACGCCCCCGAGGGCATTCGAGAGGTAGTGGTACTGAGCACAGGCCACGGCATCGGGCAAACCGTCGAGCCCCAGCTTTCTGAGGCCGGGCAGGAACTGTTCGAGGTGTTTCGTCCTGAAGAGCTGGCGCACGAAGCGACTGGCGTCTGCTGTGCCGCGGTGGGCGATGAGATGCAGGATCAAACCGGTCAACCAGTCGTGGTAGAGCTGGGCCGTCGCCTGGATGGCTGGGTCAGGACGGTTGTCGCTCAAGGTTTCATTGACCGGTGGTCAGGTCATGCCGCCCAGTACGGCAACCTCGGTCCCGCAGCCGGTGCGGAGGACGGTCCCTGGTTCGAGGGCTCGCCGCTGGAGCATGGCGAGTGCAGGGACCCTGCCCTCTGTTGATCGTGATGCCAGGCTGGTCAACGACCCGGCTGGCCGGTCGTCGAGCAGAAGCTCTGCGCCCACCAGCAGCGACGCAGCAACTTCTTCTTCGAACTCGAGTCGGCGCAGCTGGCGTGCCGCCTGCCCGCGATAGTGCAAGCGCGCCACGACCTCCTGGCCGAGGTAGCAACCCTTCTCCCAATCGATCGCACCCTCGATGCCGCTTTCCTGTGGCAGGTTGGCATCGTCGAAGTCCCGGCCCCACGACGCCACACCGGCGGCGATGCGCTGGCTTTCCAGGGCCTCGTGACCAACGAGCTCGAGGTCTGTGTCTTCGAGCCAACCGGAAACCACCAGATCGGCGATTCCTTCCGAGATCCACGCGACGTAGGCAGGAGCACCCAGGCGCTCATGGCGACCGAGGTGGACCTGGGTTCCGCCGAGTGTGACGCGCCGATGAGCCCAAGGCGTTGCGAGGACGTCTGATGCCGTATCGACAGCGAGTGTTGCAATCGTTGGGGAGGCACTCTCGCCGACAATGGCGATCGGCAAGAGCTCGTCGAGCCGCCGTACCTCGACCCGGTCCATCACGATGTACTTCTCGAGGTGCTCCTTGATTGGCCGCGCACGCCCCGCAGGCAGTTCGAGCCACAAACGATCGGCCAGCGCGCGGACAACGGCAGTGGCCATCACGCGACCCTTGCCGTTGGTCATGAAGCCGAAGGTTCCTTCGCCTTCTTCGAGAGCGAGGACATCGCAGGTGATCTGGCCTTGCAGGAACCGGGCGCGATCATCGCCGACCAGTTCGAGGCGGCTCCTGTCCGACAGATCGGCGACACCGCAGCTCTCCTGCAACCGCTGCAGCTCCGCGCGCGCGTCGCCATAGTGGTTCGGAAGCCGGAAACTCGCCACTTCGGCGAACGCGGCACCGCGTGCTTCGTGTAGGGCACGAAGCGGCAGGTCACGCGCCGCCATCGCCGGCTCAGGCTTCGGCAAGCCAGGCAACGTCGACCTCTTCGAGTGTTGCAACGACCCGATCGGCGCCGGCTGCGGCGAGCTCTTCCGCTGAGGCACCACCGGTTGCCACGGCCAGCGATCGCATGCCGTTGGAACGCGCGCAGTCGACGTCCCAGGTTGTGTCGCCGATCACCAGCACGTCGTCCCCCGCGTAGTCGTAGCCGTGGGCCAGCTGGGCCCGACGAAGAGCAGCCGGTGGCAACTCGCGCCGGTCGATGCCGTCGTCGCCAAAACCGCCGCAGTCGAAGAGACCGTCGAGAGCCTTCGAAGCCAGCTTGATTCGCGCTCCCTCCCGCCAGTTGCCGGTCACCAACCCGAGCTCGAGACCGGGATGCGCCGCAGCTTCACTCAGCAGGCGGTCAACTCCAGGAAACACCTTGACCTTCGACTCGTCGAGACCGGACTGCATACGCTCGAGATAGGCAGCCTTCATCGCCGGGAGACGATCGAGCACCTCGGAGCGCGAGAAACCCGCTCCCGTCATCAGGTCGATGACGATGGCCGGATCGGTGCGCCCGGCGAAACTGGTCGCGGCGAGGTCGCCCGTCTTGCCATAGATCTCGAGCAGGGCGGCGACGAACCGTTCGCCAACCTGGCGACCACAGCGCAGGAGCGTGCCGTCGATATCGAACAGCAACAACCTCGTGCGGTTCCGCCGGGCGTCGGTGCCTCGGGTTCCTGGCGCGGTTGTCGTCACGTTTGCAGCACTCCCGTTCTAAACGCCTCGAGTTCACCCTCCCAGGCAGCGCATCCGAGACTGATGGAGATCGCCTCGCGCGTCTGGCGGGGATCGATCAAGCCGTCGAACCACATTCGACTGGCGGCGTAGCGCGGGTCCAGCGCTTCTTCGTAGCGCGCGCGTGTATCGGCGAGGAGCTCCTGGCGCTCTTCTTCCGAAACGTCGTCGCGGTTCTTCAATTGAATCGAGAGCAGGGTGTTGCTCGCCTGTTCGGCACCCATCACCGCTATCTGGGTCGACGGCCAGCCGAACAGGGTGCGCGCACCGTAGGCCTTGCCGCACATCGCGTAGTTCCCGGCGCCGTATGAGTTGCCAACGAACACGGTGATCTTGGGCACTACCGAGTTGGCAACGGCGTTCACCATCTTGGCCCCGTCTTTGATGATCCCGCCGCGCTCGGCGCGACTGCCGACCATGAATCCGGTCACGTCTTGCAGGAAGATGAGCGGAATGCCCTTCTGGTTACAGAGTTGGATGAAGCGAGCCGCCTTGTCAGCCGAATCAGAGTAGATGACGCCACCGACCTGCAGTTCTTTCTCGCCCGGACCGGTCCCAGTCCGTCGTTCGACGATCTCGCGCTGGTTGGCGACGATGCCGACCGCCCAGCCGTCGATCCAACCCGTTCCGCAAACAATGCTCTTGCCGTAGGTCTTCTTGAACTCGTCGAACTCGGAGTCGTCGAGGAGACGCGCCAGCAACTCGAAGATGTCGTAGGGGCGCGAACGCTCGATCGGCAAAACTCCGAGCAGCTCTTCGGTGGGGTACCGCGGCGGCTTGGCGGCCCGACGCGCAAAGGGCACCCGTACCGGAGTGCTCACCTGACGGAGCCCTCTGCGCACCGCTGCCAGGCAGGTCGCGTCATCGGGATGGCGGTGGTCGACGACTCCGCTCACGTCGGCCTGCACGATCGCTCCACCGAGCTCCTGGTTGTCAATCGATTCGCCAATCGCCGCCTTCACCAGATGCGAGCCGGCGAGAAAGATCGAGCCGGTACCTTCCACGATGTGCGACTCGTCGCTCATGATCGGAAGATACGCACCACCCGCCACGCACGAACCCATGATCGCCGCGACTTGATAGACGCCGGCGGCCGAGAGCCTGGCGTTGTTGTAGAACGCGCGCCCAAAGTGGTCGCGGTCAGGAAACAGGTCGGCCTGGAGCGGTAGGAAGGCGCCTGCCGAATCCACCAGGTAGACGATTGGCACCCGGTTCTCGAGCGCCATCTCCTGCGCTCGCAGGGACTTCTTGGCGCTGATCGGAAACCAGGCACCCGCTTTGACCGTCGCGTCGTTGGCAACCACGATGACCTCGCGACCGTGGACCCGCCCGATGCCGGTGACCATGCCGGCCGCCGGTGCGCCGCCCCACTCTTCATACTGGCCCCAACCGGCCCACAGCGCCGTCTCGAGAAACGGAGCGCCGGGATCGCAAAGCGAAGCGATGCGCTCGCGCGCAGTCATCTTGCCGCGGGCTCGGTGGCGCTCCATGCGTTTGGCGCCCCCACCCAGACGGATCTCTGCCGCCTGGTCCTCGAGGTCTTCGATTCGCCCCAGCCAATGATCGGTACGCCGGCGGAAGACATCGTCCGCTTTCAGCTGACTCTCAATGAAGACCACGGTGCCGCGATTATAGGGAGCCAAAGGCTCCTGCGGGCGGCGAATCAAGGCTTCTGATAGATACATACCGGTTGGTATGTTACTCTCGGGCCGGGAATGACAAACATGCCAGAAGATCAGATCGAAACCACATCCGCAGGCACATCCGCCGGAAAGAAGCGCCAGCGCAACCCGGCCGCCACTCGTCAGCGTCTCCTCGATGCGGCAGCACACGAAGTGCATCGTCAGGGCTTCAGGAACTCGGGCCTCGACGCCATCCTCAGTCAGGCCGGCGTGACCAAGGGTGCCCTCTACCACCACTTCGGCAGCAAACAGGGCCTCGGGTACGCGGTGCTCGATGAGGTCTACGTTCCAATGCTGGAACGTCTCTGGATTACACCGCTCCAAGCTTCGGGCGACCCGCTCGACGCCATTGCCGCCAGCATTGCATCCGCACAGGCTCACTTCTGCGCGCCCAACTACGGTTGCCTCGATGGACCGGCCAACGGCCTGGAGAGTTCTCCGGAAAGTACCGAGAAGTGGCTTCACGGTTGCCCGCTCGACAATCTCGCCCACGAGATGGCTGACCTCGATGAGGGCTTCCACGAGCGAATCTCTGGTCTCTTCGATCGTTGGCGCCGTGCCCTCGAGGACCACCTCGAGGGAGCACAGGAGTTGGGAGAACTACGTTCTGATGTCGTCTGTGCCTCCGCGGCAGCCTTCATTGTCTCCGCCTGCCAGGGCGCCGTCGCGCTCGCCAAGGGCTGTCAATGTCGCGACACCCTCGGCAGTTGCCTGCGAGAGCTCAACCGCTACCTCGAATCATTGCGACCCTCGCACGTACATACCAATGCAGGCTGCCCAACCTGCGAAGCGATTCCACAAGGAGAGTGAGGAGATGGCGAACGAACCGTTGAACGAGAACTCCCCAACCGAAATCGGTCCGGCTCGCACAACCGAGCCAACCGAGCTGCTTCCCAACGGAGAGCGTTGCGCCGAAGCTGAAGTAAGGCTCTCTGAGTTCCTCGATCGGCTCGAAGCGATGGACTTCGCACACCTCGAAAGCACCTACGCCGAACTGGCACGCGCCATCGACCTCGATTGTGGTCAGTATCTGCTGGGGCCTGAGGCCATCGTCGGCAGCACCCGCAACTGGCGCATGCAGTTCGATACTCTCGAGCTGCGTGCAGAAAAAGTCCTACGCAGCGGACGTCGGGTACTGGCACGATGGACCGGCAGAGGCATCGACTCCTTTGGTCGTCGGCACCGGCTCGAGGGCCTGGAGCTGCTCGAACTCGATGGCGACGAGCGCATCGTGCGACAGTGGGCGATCGGTCGCGACTCGTTGACCACCGGCTGCAAGAGCGCCGCCAGCGATCCCGCTTCGTCGTCGGCAGCCTGACGGCCTTCGCTCGGTCCATTGCAGACCGGAGGGCTGTCGGCGAACGCAGTCGCACCATTACAATCGCTCCATGCACGTCCGCCTACTGACCTTCGCCAGCGCAAGCGACGCCGTGGGCGCCAACGAACTCGACCTCGAGCTCAAAGCTGGCTCAACGGTCGCCGACTTGAAGCAACTGCTCGACAGCCGCTACCCGTCTCTTGCCGGCCTATGGTCGCGGCTGGCAGTTGCGGTAGACGGTGAGATCGCAACCGACGATCAGGAAATCCCAGAGAACTCGGAAGTCGCTCTACTTCCACCGGTCTCGGGCGGTGCCCCCACTGCTTCGGCCCTCGAGGCGCGCGTCGAACTGGTCCAGGACCCCCTCGACGTGCAGGCAATCGCCGCGCAGGTCAGCCGCCCGGAAGCCGGAGCCGTGGTGCTCTTCGTCGGCAATGTGCGCAACCACAACGATGGTCAAAAGGTCGAGCGCATCACCTACTTCTCCTACCGACGGATGGCGAGGCTGCGGCTCGAGCGCATCGTGCGTGAACTCGAGAGTGCACAGGAAGATCTACGCGTTGCCGTCTCACACCGACTCGGCCCCATCGAAGTGGGCGAAGCCAGCATCGCTATCGCCACCTCGTCGCCGCACCGCGAAGCCGCCTACGAGGCCAACCGACAGGCGCTCGAACGCATCAAAGCCGAAGTGCCGATCTGGAAGCGCGAGCACTACCGAAGCGGCGCCCATGCCTGGCGCGAGGTCGAGCCCCTCATAGCCGGCGAATAGCGTTCGTTCGCGTAGCGCAGGGGAAGGCGCTCGCTCGGTGCCAAGCGCCTACTCCGGCAGCATGATCGGACCCCCAGCATCAAGTGCATCGCGCTCGTTCGCCAGGAAACCTCGGAAGCGCAGCTCGAGGTCGTGGAGTTCGAGGCCCACTTCGTCGGCCAGGTGGTGGACGGTCGGCGCACCGCCACTGGCAACGTTGGCAAGGAAGCGAAGGAAGCCCGCCCGCCAGCGGCCATCGTCACCTTCGATCAGCCAGGTGATGAACCAGCCAGCCTGGGCGTAATGCAGGCTGGCGCCCGCCCCCACGAAGCTCTCCCAATCGAGAGCCGCGAGATCGCGCAACGCGAGCAGCTCGGCCTTGGTTACGGCGCGATCGAGGATCGCCAGCGAGGCAAGCGGGCCGCCCATTCGCACCTGTCGCCCGTCGACCTGGCGAAAGCTCTCGAGCCGCTGCGCACGCGATGCACCCTCGGCGCTTGGCAGGCCGAAGTGGGAGAGGTCTTCCGCCATGCCCTCATCAAGCCACGGCGGCAGTGCCGGCCCAAGCGCCCTTCGATTGAGTAGGTGCCCAAGCTCGTGAATGAACGAGCTCTCCATCTCGATCGGCTCCGCCGTCGCCAGAACCACCAGTCCGCCGACCACGTGCCCGGCGCTCTCGAGGCCCCTGATGTCCGCGGTGCGATCCTGAAAGGCCAGGTAGGCCGGGCGCTCGCGAAAGATCGCCACCACCTCTTGTGGCTCACCGAGTGGCTCGACGGCGTAGCGCTCTCGGTAGACAGCCTCGGCGCGGCTCGCCGAGTGGGCGAGAGGAACGAGACGGGCGGCTTCGCTTCCGAGATCGTGAACCACGGTGTACGGACCAAGGCGTCCCTCGCCTGGCTCCGGGCCGAGCGCCTCACGCACAGCCGCCAGGAGATCTTCGTCCGGCGGGCGCGGAAGTAGCGGCACCGGAGGTGCGACGGCCTCCCCAAGGGGCGGCACCGAAGGCGGCGGCTCGTCGAGGTCGACCCACACCTGGTCGTCCGAAGCCCAGTCGATACGCGCCCACGACCCACGCCGCTCGAGTACCGCCACCTGCCGCAGGTGCACAACGCGTGCGATGACTGGAGCACTCCCGATCGGACTCTTCCTCAGTGTCGTGCCGCCACCGATATAGACCTGCGGCAGCGGTGCGGGTGGCGGTGGGTCGTCGCCCGTCGCTCGGTCGGTGGCTCCAGCCTCGGCGCTCGTCGGCGGCTCGAGGTACTGCAGTCGCGTCCGCCGGAGTGCACGGCCCAGGCGCGGCGATCGCTCGAGCGTCTCGCGCTCGAGCGCCAGGAGGAAGGGCGCCTCGGGCACGCGGGTCAACCAGGCGAAACCGCCAATCAAGAAAAGGCCCGTCGCCAGAAGCAGCAACAGGAACGCAGTGCGTACCCGGCTCAACCAAAGGTTCATCGCGCGTGCCTACACAGCCTCGCCAACGTCGACGACGACGATCGTCCAGTCGTCCTCGACCGGGCAACCAAGCTCGGCGACGCGCCGCATCAAATCGCCGAGACCGGCTTCAGCGCTCTTCTGACTCACGCCCAGGGTTTCTTTGAGGAGAGCCTCGACTCGTTCGTAGCCAAGCACCTCACCTCTCTCATCGACCGCCTCCGGCAGCCCATCGGACATCAGCACCAGGCGATCGCCCGCGGCGAGTGCCCGGGACGTCGCGGCGTACTCGACGTCGGCTCGCAGTCCGAGAGGCAAGCGGGCACCCGATACCTCGACCACCTCGACGCTACCGTCGGCGCGCAGAAGCCAGGGGTCGGGCGACCCGGCGTTGGCGACTTCGAGCAGCTGCTCGCCGACGTCAAAGCGCGCCAATGCGAGCGCAACGAACTCACGACCCAAGAGGTCACGAGCTAGCCGGCGGTTCATCTCACGAAGACTCTCGCCAACGCCAGTGTCACCGGCCAGGAACGGCAGCGTGGCCTTGACCGAAGCCATGATGAGACTCGCTGGCATGCCCTTTCCAGCCACATCGCCGACCGCGATCACCTGGCCGCCCTCGCCCGAGCCAAAGGTGTCCCAGAGGTCACCGGCGACTCCACGCGCGGCGACATGACGGGCGTGAACCGTCCAGCCATCACCTTCCAGGCGATCGGGCGGCAAGAGGCGCCTTTGCAGCGAACGCGCCACTTCGAGCTCCTTCTCGGCAAACTCCCGCTCCTTGAGCTTCTCGATCGAGGCTTCGAGGTTGGTGCGCTGCCTCTCGACCAGCTCGATGGAAGAACCGACCAGGAGCGCCACCACGCCAAAGAAGACCAGCCGTTGAAGCGAAAGGGAGGCAGACTCGAAGACGACCAGCCCAAGAGCCGAAACCGCGAGGGTCCCCAGGGAATAGCCAACCGTCCCTCCGATTCCCAGCGACAGGAACCGTGCGAGGCGTGCCCAGCGTTGTGGACTGAGCAATCCGAAAACAAGCAGATCGACCGCTATGGCACCCCCAAAGGTGAAGACACCGATAAGCCCCCCGGCGACCAGCCCGGGCCAGTCTCGGAGCGTCAGCTCGCCAAAGATCGAAAGGGCCGAGAGCATCGCAATCATCACACCGACGAGAAACGAAACCCACGACGCCCAGATCAACAGCCGCAGTGGCTGGCGAGTCGAAAGCAGGAAGGCCTCAGCGCTCCTGGGGGTCTTCATGGGTACTCCAGGCTTAGACGTTTCACCTATCCTACGGACATCCGCAAGGGAATGATCCTTCCCGGCCACCCGTTGCTATTCTCGGGCGCTCTCTGCCCCACCCGTCGAGGCCCCGAGACCTGATTCCAATGGACGACTCCATCAGAAGCGGCGACGACCGCATCCCCGCCGGCCAGTACACCACCGACAAGTGGCCGGTGCTGACCTACGGCGACACCCCCGAGCTGGCTCCCGAGCAGTGCTCGCTGCGTATCTTCGGAGCAGTTGAGAGCGAGGTGTCTTTTGACTGGGCCACGCTGCAGGCAATGGATCGAGTCGCGGTCACCGCTGATTTCCACTGCGTGACGCGCTTTTCGACGCTCGACAATCCGTGGGGCGGCATCGCGACTCGTGACCTCCTGGCGCATGCAACGGTCGATCCCGAGGCCTCGCATGTGATGGTGCACTGCCACGGCGGCTACACCACCAATATGCCGCTCGAAGACTTTCTGTCCGAGCGGGCGCTGGTTGCCCTCGAATGGGCCGGCAAGCCGCTCGACACCGACCACGGCGGTCCCCTTCGCCTGGTGATCCCCCACCTCTACGCCTGGAAGAGTGCCAAGTGGCTCGAAGCCATAGAGGTCCTGCACGAAGACAAGCGCGGCTTCTGGGAAGAGAACGGGTACCACACCTACGGTGACCCGTGGCGCGAGCAGCGCTTCAGCAGCCAGGAAACCAAGGCCGCGCACGAGGTCAGAAGGCGCGCCAAGGAACTCGGTATCCTTCCCGGAAAACCGGCCGGTGGCTGAAGCATCAACAACCGTCCCGATCGCAAACACGTAACGGAGACCTTTTCCATGAAGAAGCCCATTGTTCTACTCCTCGCCGTTCCCCTCCTGGCCTTCGCGGTGACCCTCGGGGTCTCTGCGGTCACCGCAAACAGCGGCACCGCCCCGGCCGCAGTCGCCACCTCCGACACCGATCCTGAAGTCGAGAAGCTCTCCCGTCAGTACATTTCATGGTACGAGGAGATCGAGCTCACCCCCGAACAGGAGGAGATCAAGCGGGCGGCCCTCGAGCCGCTGCCGGCTCCCTGCTGCTCCGACAACTCGGCCTACACCTGCTGCTGCCCGTGCAACCTCTCGCGCGCGCTCTGGGGTATGACCGCACACATGATCGCTAAAGAAGGAAAGAACGCCGAAGAAGTCCAGGATGCTGCCAAGAAGTGGATCGCCCGCATCAACCCCGGTCCCTCCTCTGGAGACGCCTGCTACACCGGGCGCTGTGGTCTTCCCTACAGCAAGGACGGCTGCGGCGGCATGAACCCGGCGGCGCAGAACTACGGCTAGATCCGAAGGGGTCGCTGGTTTGCCGGCGACCCAGAGCTGCTGGCTGGGACCGGCTCTTCAGAGCGAAAGCATCCCCAGCGTCAGGACGGCTCCCTCGCCGCGGTCGCACAGGCGGGTGGCCTACGACCAACGACCTTTGACCGCCGCCCGAGGACGGTTCAGACTTCTTCTCGCGCCAGCGCGCGGCGCTGGAACACCTCGAGCACTTCCTTGTTGCCGCGCTTCTGGGCGAGGAAGAGCGCGGTGACACCAGCGCGATTGCGAAGGCCGAGGTCGAGATCTGGGCGATCAAAGAGGAGCTCGAGAGCCTGGACGGAGCCGCTGCTCGCGAGCTTGTGTAGGACCGCCCGCCCCTCCTGGTCGGTGATGTTGATGTCGAGGTCCGGACGCTCGAGGAGCGCCGCGATCGCCTTCAGGCGACCGGTTTCAACCGCCACGTGAAGTGCAGTTCGTCCTTCCTTGTCGACCTGGTCAACGAGCAGATCTCGGCGAGCGAGCAGAAAACGCAAGACGTCCGGATGGCCTAGCGCCGCGGCGACGGCTAACGGTGTTTCGCCAAAGTCGTTTTGCAGGTTGACGTCTGTTTCGGGGTGTTCGAGTGCGGCTTCGAGTATCGGCAAGTGGCCGGACCGGACGGCGGCATGCAGGACTTCTTGCCGGTACTTGCCAGAAGCCGAAAGATCGACGTCTGGGTGCTCGAGCAGCACACAAGCAACCTCGTAGCGATGGCGCCGGAAGGCTACCGACAACGGCGAGCGGCCGGATGCATCCGATGCGTTGACGTCCGTGCCCGGCAACGACACGAGGTGGATCGCCGCCTCAGCATGACCCTTGTCGCTCACCAGATGGAGAGCCGTGTCTCCGTTGTTGTCCCGCAGGTTGAGTTCGAGATCCGCCCGCCGAGTGAGGGCCTCGAGAACACCAGGGTGGCCGATATTCGCCGCCCAGTGCAAAGGCGCCCGCCCTTCATTGTCGGTCGCATTCACTTCCAGGTCAGCCCGCTCGGCCAGCTTCTCGACGATCGCACGGTGGCCCTCGCGCACCGCCCAGTGCAGCGCCGTTGCGCCGTGGTTGTCGCGCCGGTTCAGGTCGAAATCGTCGCGGTGGAGAATCGCTTCGAGGATCCCGACGTGGGCCTTCATGATGGCTAGCTTCAGAAGACCCTGCGAGGCATTGTCGACTGCGTCGAGATCGAGATCAGCGTGCTGGAGGAGTGCCTCGAGGACTTCGAACTGGCCCCTACGAATGGCGATCGAAAGCGGTGTCTCGCCCGTCTGGCTGGTGACGTTGACATCGATGCCGGGGCTCGCGACCAGCCTCTGCACAATCTCGGCCTTGCCACTCTCGACGGCGGCATGCAGTGCGGTCCGGGCGTAGTTGTCGCGGAGGTTGACCTCGAGCGCAGGTTGGGCGAGTAGAAGGTCGACCAGTGCCGGTAGCCCCTTCTGCACGGCCCAATGTAAAACGCCGTTGCCCTGGGCGTCGCGGCAGTTGATCTCGAGGCGCGGATGGGCGAGGAACAGACGCAGGACATCGAGACGACCCTGGAGGACGGCATGAACAACGAGCGGCATGCCGCTGTTGTCGCTTCTGTTGACCTCTGTGTCCTCCCTTTTCAGAAGCGCACTGGTCATCGCCACGTTGCCCAACTGAACCGTCGACTCCAATGGTGTCTGCCCGCTGGCCGATGGCGCCTCGACCTCGAGCTCTTCTACCCTCAGTAGGCGTTCGAATACCAGAGGGTTCCCAGCCGCTATGGCGTGATGGATCGGTGCCTCACCCGCGCAGTCACGCGCGTTGACCTGGTCCGGTGCCAGGCGGAGAAGAAGATCGACGAGCGCCAGTTGGCGACTCGCAATCGCCAGCTGAAGCGCCTGGCGACCGGCGTTGTCTGGGGTATTGAGGTCGAGGCGCTCATCACGGGCGAGCATCCCGACGATCGGAACAACCCCCGTCTGTAGTGCCTCATGCCAGACCGGAGCGCCACGAGCATCGATCACCCCGAGATCGAGGTCCGGATGAGTGAGCAGCAGCTGAACGAGTTGCGGCTTCTTGGAGCGAATGGCGAGCTCGAGCGGCCTCCTCTGGTCCCAGTCGGCGAGGTTGGGATCGATCTCGGGCCGCGCCAGGAGCAGTGGCAGAAGCCGAGACAGCTCCTTTCGAAGCGCAATGTGAAGCATCGACCGGCCCGAGGCGTCGACCCCCGAGGCGTCGTAGTTCTCCTTTTCGAGCAGCTCGAGTGCCAGTTCATGGTCCCCACGCTCCATCGCGTCTTGTAGGAGTGAGGTTCCGTCGCTGGTCTGGTCCAGGTTCTTTGAATCTTCACGTTCCAAAAGCACGTCGAGGAACTCGGGGCACCAGGCCGCGGCCTGTTCCATGACTGTTTCCCCGTTGATTGAGATCGTCAGATCGAGATCAGGGCGTTCCGCCAGAGCCCGGAGGATCTCGGGGCTCGGCTTGCTGGGCAGGAACGCCAGCTCGAGAGCCGAACGATCCTGGTCGTCGACTGCGTTGACGTCGACGTCGGGGTGCGCCAGCAGGAGCCTTACGTCTTCAACGCTCTTCCTCACCACCGCCCGATGAAGAACCGTCTGGTCGTTGCGGCGCGCTTCGCGAACGTTGACATCGAGACCCGTCGCCCCGAGTAACGCCGCTTTGGCTTGTTCGGGCCACTTCTGTTTCTCGAACACGCGATGGATCACGAAGTCGCCGCGCTCGTTGGCAACGTTCCACGACACATCCTGGCGCTTTGTGAGCGCCTCGAGCACCTCAGGCTGCACCCTCGAGGTCTGGGTCACCCGAAGCGCTGGAGTGTTGCCGTTGCAATCGACCGGGTTGATGTCGAGATCAGGCATTGCCGCGACGAGCAGCTTCTCTTCTAGTAGCAACTCCTGAGGCTGGCCGAACAAACAATGCAAAGCGGTTTCGCCGCAATCGTCCTCGGCCAGAAGATCGCAGTCCGGGTGCTCGAGGACCTGGCGAACGAACGAGCCGTCGCGAGAAGCCGTGCGAATGGCTCGATGAAGTGCTGTTCCCCCTCGCTTGGCCGCGAGGTTCACGTCGAGATCCGCATCGGCGAGCAACCTGTCGACCAGGTCGCCGGTTCGCCAGTCGATCGCCTTCATCAGCAGCGTCTCGCCGCTCTCTCCCTGGGCATTGATGTCGACAGAAGGAAGGTCGAGCAGCAGGTGGGCGACTTTGCTTCGGCTCTCGGCACTTCCCGAACGCCACTCGAGCGCTGTCACTGCCAGGTCTGGCTCCACCGCCGAACCGGCGGCTTCGCTAAGCGCTCGCACGACGACGTCCGACGACATGGCCACGGCCAGGTAGAGCAGCGATCTCTTCTGGCCGTGGACATCGACCGCAACGTCCAGGTCACCGGCGGCCTCGATGGTCGCCATGACGTAGTCGAGATCGGAGTCTCGAATGGCGGCGATGAGCTTCTCGGTCGCCGAGTCGGATTGGGTTGCGGTAGCACTCATCGCCGTGGGCCAAGGGTGAACTAGAAGCTCTGGTACGGAGCGCTCTGGACTTCGAACGGAAACGGAGCGACACCCGGTGGTTGTCCAAGTCCCGAGTCGACGGCGAGCTTGCGCATTGCAATCATCTCGACAATGCGATCGAAGATGGCGCAGAAGTCGAGCCACTCGGCCATCGACTGGTTGAAGGCCCGGTAGCACTCGCGCGCTGCAGCGAGATCGACATCGTCGCTGTTGGCACGCCGATCCCGCTCCTGGCGCAGGCGGAAGAAAAAGGACGTTTCGGGGACCCCGCCGAACCCTCGGTCGCAGTTCACCGTCTCGACCTTGGCTTCCCAGTAGGGCGAGTTCCAGTCGGCGTAGAGGTCGCGCAGCAGTTCATCCTTGAGGTCCACGAGTTCTGCATTAGAACCGCTCGTGGGCTGCTTGACGAGACGGCGGAGCGCACCGTAGCGCTCGTTGAAGTCCCGCACCGAAAGAACTGGCGTGGCGTTTTCCATGACCAGTCAGGCCGCGGTGCGATCGAAGCCGGTTTCTTCCTTGGCGTCCCACAGGCTAGCCTCGTGGAGGCGGAAAGTACCGCTCTGGTCGATCACCAGTGTGAAGTCGATGCCCGGGTTCGCGATCCTCGCGCCGGCTTCGCGGTGGAGCGAGATGTAGCCCTTCAACTGGGTCCACTTGCCTTCGGCGCCGATGAGGTCGGAAAGACCGAAGGTCGCGGCAGCCGTGTTCTCGCGCACAAACTCCCAGTAGGGCGACGGCTGGAGCTCGCCGAGCTCAGTAAGGCCTCTGAGAACCCGGAAGCTCTGGTAGATGAGGCCCTGTTTGCCTTCCATGTACTGCAGCTGCTTGTCGCGCGGAAAGAAGGTCGCATATGCGTCCTCGTCGCCAGCCGCCACCGCTCCTAGAACCTGGTCGAGCAGGCCCTTGACCTGGTCGTTGTAGAAAGCCTGGTTGTCCGGAAGCGTGCCGGCTGCCGCCTTCTCGGCAACCTCCTCGTTCTGGAGGATGTCGAAGTTGGTCTTGATGGTCTTCGTGCGCTTGCTCATGATCGTTCCTCTGGGCGGGGAATGGAAGTGATGGGATCGCGCAGGTGGTGCTTCCACCGGCGTCTCATCTCCACAGGAGTCCAGAGGACGGTCCTTTCCCAAGGAGGCAGCCTTCGGAGTAGGCCCGGAGGAGGCCCGAACGAGCAACGTGCCCGGCATGACGGTAGACAGCGGTCCCCAGCCCGGCCAACGACCGGGGCGGCGCCGGGCGGATCACAGCGCCATACGAGGTCAGCGCACGCGGTCGCTCACTCCTCGCACGATCTCGACCAGTGCTTCGAGCCGCGCGCGATCGGCACGCCGGGCCTGTGGACTCAGAGTCGCCAGTTCGTCTGCCAATCCAGCGAGCTGCGAAGCCGTCTCCCCACCGTCCTTTCTGCCGCCGCGAAGCATCTTCTCGGCCGCATCGAGGGCGGCCCTCAAGGGGCGGGCGCTTCCAGGTGCAAGGCCTTCGGCGCGGTCGAGCTGATCGAGATAGGCGTGCGCCACGACGGGTACAGCCGGCCACTCGATCATCTTCTGCTGCTGCGGATTGAAAACCTCTTGTGTAACCAGCGACGCCGCGTCGATCTCGTTTTGCGTCAGGTACTCGCTGGGCACGAGTTTCAGGACGTCGAGACCGCGCGCGATCTCGGTGGCGTAGATGTGTCCGCCGTACCAGTAGGCCGACCAGTGCCCTCCCATCATCAGCTGCGTCGAGTCGATCGGCCCGCGGTCGAAGAACGCGATCTCTGTCGGGTTCGACGCATCGGTGAAGTCGAACACCGAGACCCCACCCTGATACCAAGCTTGGACCATGATGTCGCGGCCGGGAACCGGAATGAGCGAACCGTTGTGCGCCACGCAATTCTCGTTCTCCGTCTGGGGCGCCGGTATCTTGAAATAGCCGCCGAACTCGAGCTTGCCGTCGACTACTTCGAAAATCGCATCGGCACCCCAGTGCCGCGGATCAGACGCACGGCAGCGCGGTCGCATACCCCCACCCCACTCGTCGGTGAAGATGACCTTGGTGCCGTCGTTGTTGAAGGTCGCCGAGTGCCAGTAGGCGAACCCGGGATCGACCACCTGGTGCAGTCGCACCGGGTTCACCGGATCCGAAATGTCGAGAAGGATGCCGTTGCCCGAGCACGCTCCGGCTGCCAGACCGAGCTCTTCGAAGACCGTGATGTCATGGCACTGGTTGGTGACCGAGGTCTTCTGCGTTCCTCGCCCATGGTTGCCGCCCTCCCAGAGACCCGCGATCCTGCCCGACTCGGGATCTCTGAAGATCCGCGGCCGGTTGACCACTCGCGCCCCTTCCGGGTTGGCGAGTGGAATCTGAATCACATCAATACTGAACAACGCGGTCTCAGGATCTTCGCCTGGTGGCGCGTCGGAGCAGCCCTCGAGCTCGTCGCCGGAGCGCACGGAACTGGTGCCCGATCCGAAGACATAGATGTTGCCGTCGTCGTCCGGGTCGGTGACGACGGTGTGGGTGTGCGAACCGCGACAGGTCTGCACGGCAGCCACCTGCTGTGGCACCGCCAGGTCACTGATGTCGAAGATTCGGATGCCGCGGAAACGCTCCGCACTGACCGGGTTCGCAACCCCCTGCAGCCCACAGTCGAGGCGCCCACGGGTCTGCTCGACCGACATGATCAACAAGTTGCCCACCACCGAGACGTCGCCCTGGCCACCCGGGCAGACGACCGACCCAACCAGCTGCGGAGATGTCGGGTCTTCGACGTTATAGGTGTTGAAGCCGTGGAAGTTGCCCTCGAAGAGGACGTCGCGAGCGAAGGCAATGTCGGAGTTGGCGAAGTTCAAGATCGCAGCGCCGCGCGCGGCCGGATTCTCTCGCTTCGCATCTTCGGCCTCCTCCTCGCCGTCTCCCTCGGTGTCGTCGCCCGCGTCGTCTGCTTCGTCACCCTCTTCTTCCTCGCCGTCTTCGTCCTCCTGTTCCGGAAGTGGAATGGGCACTCCCTCGGGTGCGTCGGGGTTGAAGAAGCCGGTTGGCTTGGGCAGTGAAGCGACCAGTTCGAGGTGCATCGCCGCCTCCCCCGCATCGCGGAACCCGGCCTTCAGATGCACCCGCGGGTCTTCCGAGAGGCCCGCCAGCATGTTCGCCATGCGTTCGATCTCGGCGGTCTGGTCGGCCACGATGTCGGAGGTGAAGCCAAACACGGTTGACTCCTGTGCGGCTCCTGGAGTCGACAAGAGGTCTTCGACCATGACCAGAGCTCCCTGATGATGGGCGATCATGAGCTCGAGAAACAGTCGATCGAAGGCCAGCGCCTCGGCCTCTTCGAGCGAGCGCATCTCCTCACGCGAGAGCATGCCCGGCATCAGGTCGTCACCGTGCATGTGGTGATGCGCCTCGGCATCGGGAACTTCCTGGCCGTTCGAACGCAGCCAGTCCTGCATCATCTTGATCTCGTCTTCTTGCGAGAGGTCAATGCGCTTCGCCAGCTCTCGCATCACGGGTCGCTCGCTGCGGGTCTCGAGCAGCTCGCACATCGTCAGTGCCTGCGCATGGTGCGCGATCATGCCCTGCATGAATTCGACGTCGGCCTCGGTGAACAGAATGCCGGCCAGGTCTGAAGCCTCGGCCGCTGTGATCACCCGACTGGGCTCGCCGGGCGCACCGGGTTGAATGATCTTGGGAGGCGCTTGGGCAAACGTCGCGATGGGTAGGGCTGCGAGCAATGTCGCGGCGATAGTGGCTAGCGAAGACTTCGATCGATTCACGAAACGACCTCCAAGGTCTGTTTGTTCTGGCGTATCACTTGTTCTGGCAGATGAGAAGGTTCGTCGCCACTCTCTCACCTTCCGTCATCGACAGCTGCCAGCGGGGCTCTAGGGCAGCCAGTTGCCGTACGTGAGCCCGTGGTAGACGACGTAGATCCAACTCAAGAAGGCGTGGACAAGCGCCCAGGGGATGCTGTGATTGACTCCCCAACTGAGTAGCGCTGCGAGTACCGCCCCAACGCTGCCAAAGATGCCACCACCGCAGCATCCGCAGCCACCGCGGGGTCTGCGGGTCGATCTGTGCTCCTTCGACATCGCTAGCTCAGCCGGCCTGGAATGAAGGGGTGACTGCTCGAGAGCCCGCCACAGGCCGCGATCGCCTGGCCGTTCACATACGACGCTTCGTCGCTGGCGAGGAAGAGCGCCAGCTGGGCGATCTCTTCGGGCTGCCCGGCGCGGCGGAGGGGATTGAGCTGGCCGATCTTCTTCTCGGTGCCGCGCTCGCGCGCGCGCTCGAAGGTCGGCTTCGTCATCCCGGTCTCGACGAGCCCAGGGCAGATCGCGTTGACCCGCACGTTGGTCCCGCTGAGCTGGTTGGCCGCTGTTTGCACCAGGCTGACAACGCCGGCCTTGGTGGCGCTGTAGGGCGTGCCGCCAGCTCCGGAACGAAGGGCGGCAACCGAGGCGGTGCACACGATCGAGCCGCCACCGCGCTCGGCCATCGCCTGCCCGCCGTGACGGATCGCCAGGAAGGGCCCTACCAGGTTGACGCGCACCACGTCGGCCCACTCGTCGGCTTCGATTTCGAACAAAGTCTTGCGGGGACCAGTGATGCCGGCGTTGGCGTAGATGACGTCGAGGCCACCCCACTCGAGACACTGTTCGATCCAGGCGCGCACCGCGCTGTCATCACCGGCATCGCCGGCTGCCGCGGTGGCCTGGCCACCCATCGAGGTAACCGAGCGCACGGTCTCCTCTATCCCTTCTCTGACTTTGTCGGCAGCGAGGACCCGAGCGCCCTCGCGCGCAAACAGTTCTGCCGACGCGCGGCCGATGCCGCTCCCAGCGCCGGTCACCAATGCGATCTTGCCGGCCAACCGACCGGCGGTCGTTCCTTTGTCTTCTTTCGCTCTTTCTTGGTTCATGAACCGAGTTTAAGCTCAGGCGATCGCCTCGCGCAGCCGCCGCTGAATTCTGGCGCGATCTCGCTCGCTGCGCAGGACGAGCAAAACGGTGTCGTCGCCGGCCAGCGTCCCCGAAACCTCGGGAAACCGTGCCCGGTCGATCTCGATGGCGACCGAGTTGGCGTGCCCCGGATCCGTGTGCACAACCAACAGGGCCTCGCCTCGATCGACGCCCACCACGAAGTCGGCAACCGCGCGCAGCGGCTCTGCCGGCGGCTCGGCCTCGGCGATCGCACCGGGCAAGGCATAGTGGCCACCGCCCTCGGTGGGCAACTTGACGAGGCCGAGTTGTCGCACGTCGCGCGAGACCGTCGCCTGGGTCGTCGTCACATCCAACTCTTCGAGCGCCTCGACGAGTTCTGCCTGATTGTGAATGCGGCGCTCGGTGACGATTTCGAGAATCGCGCGCTGTCTGAGGCGACGGTTCATCGGGCAGAGGCTCCGAGAAGGTCCGCATCCAGCAGCCGCCCTTCGCGGGCGGCACGCAGAATCGGCGGGTCCTGGTCATGAAGCTCGAGCCAGGTCTCGCGCTCCGAGGCCTTTTCCTCGAGTGCGACGAGTTGCTCGCGAACGCGCGCCGGTGCCGGACCACCAGGTGACGAATGGCTCAAGACCGAGCCCCGCGGCTCGAGAGACTCGAAGATCTCTTGGTCTGCCTCTGGGCAATGTTCCCGGAGAGCATCGAGAGACAGCTCCCACAGCTCACAGCCCGCCGCTTCGGCGGCGCGCACGGCTTCTCCGGTTTGCTCGTGCGCAGTGCGAAAGGGCACGCCGCGCGCCACCAGGCCGTCGGCGAGATCGGTCGCGGTGATGAAGCCACCGTGGAGCGCTGCGTTCATCTTCTCGGTTTGATACTCGAGCCCCGCCAACAAAGCACGCGCAGCGCGCGCCGAGGCCTCGACCGTGTCGACGGCGTCGAACAGCGCTTCCTTATCCTCCTGCAGGTCGCTGTTGTAGGTCAGCGGAAGCCCCTTGAGCTGGACGAGGTGCGCGGTCAGGTCACCGATCACACGACCTGACTTGCCACGCAGAATCTCGGCCGGCTCGGGATTGCGCTTCTGCGGCATGATGCTCGACCCCTTGGAGACCGAGTCCGTCAACCTGGCAAAGCCTACCTCCGACGACGTCCAGAGGACGACCTCTGAGGCCCAGCGCGACAGATGCACCATCGCCAGCGCGGCTGCGAACGAGGCCTGGACAACGTAGTCACGATCGGCGACCGCGTACATGCTGTTGGGGTAGGTCGCGTCAAAACCGAGCAGCTCCTGGGTGCGCTCCGGTGAAATGGCGTGCGGCGTTCCAGCCAGAGCACATGCACCGAGCGGGCTTCGCCCTGCCTCTTTGTGTACACCCATGAAGCGCTCCACGTCGGCCTCGAGACTCCAGACGTGGGCCAGAAGATGGTGCGCGAGACTCACCGGTTGGCCACGCTGCAGATGGGTGTAGCCTGGCAGGAAGGTTTCGAGATGGTCGGCGGCGCGCAAACGGAACGCATCGATCAGCTCGCCGGCGGTGCGTACGATGCGCACCAGACGATGGCGCACAAACAGGCGAACCGCCGCGCCCACCTGGTCGTTCCGACTGCGCGCAGTGTGCAAACGCCGGCCGTCGTCGCCGATGCGCTCGGTCAGGTTGCGCTCGATCCAGCTGTGCACGTCTTCTTCGGCACCGAGAACATCGATCGCGCCCGACTCGACACGCTCCAACAGATCAGCCAGGCCTTCGAGAATGGCGCGCGCCGCGTTGTCGTCGAGCACGTCGCAGTCCCAGAGCATGCGCGCGTGGGCCAGACTACCCACCAGGTCACATCGCGCTAGCCGGTGATCGAAGCCAAAGGAACGAGTGAAGCGATCGATCTCCGGATCAACCGACCCTCCGAAACGACCGCCCCAGACGCGGTGCGGGCCACCGCCCGACTCGGAGCTCAACTCGCAGCCTCCGTCGTGCCTTCGGCAGACACCTCAGCAAGCGCCTGGCCGATGATCGAAACCGCCTGGTCGACCTCTTCATCGGTGACCACCAGGGGCGGCAAGAGGCGGACCGACGTGGGCCGCACTGCATTGACGATCAGCCCCCTGTCGAGACATGCCGCAGCGACTGCCGGTGCCGCGAGGTCGGTTTCGAACGCTTTCATCAGGCCCGGCCCGCGCACCTCGAGAATGTGAGGCGAAGCGAGATCGAGCAGCGCGTCCTCGAGTCGCGTGCCGCGTTCGGTTGCCTTCTCGAGGAGCCCTTCCTCCCGAATCACTTCGAGCACAGTGGTCACGGCGCGACAGGCAAGTGGATTCCCACCGAAGGTCGAGCCGTGATCGCCAGGCTGGAGGGCACGCGCCGCCCGGTCGGTGGCCAGAACCGCGCCCACCGGCACACCACCTCCCAGGCCCTTGGCAAGACTCACCACATCGGGTGCGAGGCCCATCTGCTGAAACGCGAACCAGTGCCCCCCAGTACGGCCGATGCCAGTCTGCACCTCGTCGAGGGCAAAGAGGAGATCGTTCTCACGGCAGAGGGCTTCGAGACCATGCAAGTACTCCGGCGAACCGGGGTGGACACCACCTTCTCCCTGCACCGGCTCGATGAGGACCGCGCAGGTCTTCTCGGAGACGGCGGCGCGGGCGGCCTCGAGATCGCCGAAGGGAACGTGTTTGAAGCCCCCGGGCATGGGCCCGAAGCCAACCCGGTACTTGGGCGTTCCGGTCGCGGCGAGAGCGCCGTAGGTGCGACCGTGGAAGGCGTCATCGGTAACCAGAATCTCGTAGGGCGCCTCACCGCTCTTTTGGGCTTCTTCGTGCGCTCGCCAGGCGTGTTTGCGCACCAGCTTGATCAGTGCTTCGTTGGCCTCTGCGCCGCTGTTGCAGAAAAAGACCCGCTCCAAGCGGTGTTTCTCAGCAGCTCCTTCATGAGCAGCGCCAATGAGCGCTCGTGACGCCTCGTCCGACTCGGGGATCCGGAACAGATTGCTGACGTGCAGATAGCGCGCTGCCTGCTCGGCGAGTGCCCGGCTGAGTCTGGGATGGCCATGGCCGAGTGTGGTCACCGCGATCCCGGCCAGAAAGTCGAGGTAGCGCTTGCCATTCGCGTCTTCCAGCCAACTCCCCTCCCCACGAACGAAGGCCACTGGCATCGGCACGTAGTTGACGAACATCGCCTCGCCGTAGGTGCTCATGTCTCGCTCTTTCTGAGGACTTCCGACACCGTCTTCGGCAGGTCGCTGGAAGTCGAGTCGTTCTTGCCGTTCATTTCCTTGCGGCCGGTGATCATGGTGCCGATGCCACGCTCGGTGAAGAGCTCGACGAGAAGCCCGTGCTCCTGCTCGGCGCCGAGGATGTGCGCACGCGGCACACCGGCCCCGGTGGCCGCTAAGCAGGCCTCGATCTTGGGAATCATGCCCTTTGAAACGACGCCCTCTTCAACCAGCACGGCCGCACCGCGCGCAGTGAGCTCGGAGATCAAGACCAGCTCATCCTGACCACCGCCGTCGTGACTGCCTTGGCCGCGTTTTACGGGCCGATAGACGCCGGGTACATCGGTCAGCAGAAGGAACTTCTCCGCCCCAATGGCGGCGGCAATCGCGGCGGCCGCGGTGTCGGCATTGACGTTGTAGGTCTCCCCGTCGGGACCCTGAGCGAGGGGCGCAATCACCGGTATGAAGCCTTCGTGCAGCAACTCGTCAATGCGAGCGGTGTCGACTCGATCCACCACGCCGACGAAGCCGAGCTCGCGATTCTCGTGCGGCTCGGCCCACAGCGTTCCTTCGTGGCCCGGCACTCCCGCCGCGTTGCCGGTTCGTTCACGCAGCATGTGCACCAGCCGGCGATTGGCGGTACCGCCGAGCACACTCTTGACCAGCTGCATGGTCTCGCGGTCGGTGACTCGGAGCCCGTCGACGAAACGTGCCTCAGCACCGCGCATTTCGAGGCGTTCGGAGATCTCGGGACCACCCCCATGAACGAGGACTGGTTCAACCCCTGCCTGCTGAAGAGCCACGATGTCTTCGACGATCGTGCCGATGCGTCCGCCCGCCATCGCAGCGCCGCCGAACTTGATCACCACGCGTTTGCCACGCCATTCGGCGACGTAGCGCAGGGCGCGGTAGAGCGAACCACCGAGCTCGAGCGCATCTGCCCGCACGCCCTCGGAGAGTTGGGGTTTCTGGTTCTCGGCGCCGGCAGCAGCGACATGGGTCACCTCGTAGCGGCTTGCTTCGCTCATCGTCACTTCCACTTCTTTCTCATCGATTCGTCCCACAGAGCACGGACGGTCAGGAGATGTAGCTGCCGTTGATGTCGACGTAGTCCTTGCTCAAATCGCACGTCCACACTTTCGCCGCACCGGCCCCGAGCCCGAGATCGATACGCAGATCGACGCTGTCTTCTGACATTGCCTTAGCCAACGGCGCAAGGTCTGAAAGCACACCGAGGCCACCGCCAACGATCTGCATGCCGCCGAACCAGACATCGATCTTCTCTTCTTCGATGGCTGCACCGGAGCGACCCACCGCCATCAGAACGCGTCCCCAATTCGGCTCGGCACCGTGGAGCGCCGTCTTGACCAGCGGCGAGTTGGCAACGGTCTGGGCAACGAGGCGGGCGTCGCTGTCACCGGTAGCACCCACAACGTCGACGCACATGACCTTGGTTGCACCCTCACCATCTCGAACCACCTGCTGCGCCAGGTCGAACGTCACGTGCTCGAGGGCGACGGCGAATCTCTCGAGCGCGGCACCCGAGGTCACCGCGTGACTCGACGCACCGTTGGCCAGGACCAGCAGCATGTCGTTGGTCGACGTGTCGCCGTCGACGGTGATGCAGTTGAAGGTGCGACCGGCGACTGCTACAAGCATCTCTTGCAGAACTGACGCTTCGATCTCTGCGTCGGTGGTGATGAAGCCCAGCGTAGTCGCCATGTTGGGGGCGATCATTCCCGACCCCTTGGCAATGCCACCGACGACAACAGGTCGACCCTCGCCGAGATCGACGCGAACTGCACAGCTCTTGGGGCAGGTGTCGGTCGTCATGATCGCGCCCGCCGCCGCCTGGCCACCGGCGGGTGACAGCGCCGCGGCTGCTTCGGTGATTCCCAGGCGAAGCTTGTCCATTGGAAGCGGTACGCCAATCACGCCGGTCGAACCGACAAGCACCTGGTGCGCCTCCGTTCCGATTGCCTCGGCAGCGATCTTTGCCATTTCTTCGTTGTCGCGGCGACCCGGCGCACCCGTACAGGCGTTGGCGTTGCCGGCGTTGGAGAGAATCGCCCGCGCCTGACCGTTCTGCGCAACCGCCTTCGACCAACCGACACACGCCGCCTGAACCTTGTTGGTCGTAAAGACCCCCGCCGCGGCCGCAGGCCGGTCGGACACGATGATGGTCACGTCAGGGTTCTTGCGCTTGAGGCCGGCGTGGACAGAGCCTGCCGAAAAACCTGCTGCGGTCGTTACGTGCCCGCCGTCAATGACCGCGAGCGTGCGTTTGGCAAGACTCGCGGCGGTTGCTCTCTTGTTTGACATCTCTTCTTGTGTTCAGGGGTAGAGCGGTGCCGCTTCGAGACCGGCAGTCTCGTTGAAGCCAAACATCAGGTTCATGTTCTGGATCGCCTGCCCGGCGGCTCCTTTGACCAGGTTGTCGATCGCCCCGAAACAGCAAACGATGCCCGCCTCACGATCAACGGTCACGCCGACGTCGCAGAGGTTGGAGCCATAGGTCGCCTTGGTCTCGGGCAGATCCGGAACGACCCGCACGAACGGCTCGTTCACGTAAGCCTCCTCGAGCGCTGCCAGAAGCGCCAGTCGCTCGGGAGGGTCGTCGCATGGGACGTAGATCGCGGAGAGAATCCCGCGCGTCATCGGCACCAGGTGGGGTGAGAAGAAGACCTTTGGACGATTACCGAGAACCGTTCCAAGCACCTGCTCGATCTCAGGACGATGACGGTGATCGCCGGTCTTGTACGGTCGCGTGGACTCCGAAAGCGCTGCGAAGAGTCGGTCCTCCGACGCTGCCCGGCCGGCGCCCGAGACTCCCGACTTCGCATCGACGATGATGGTGCCGGATGCCTTTGGCCCCAGGACCTGGAGTACCGGAGCGAGAGCCAAGATGGTTGCGGTGGGATAGCAGCCCGGGTTGGCGACCAGGCGCGCATTGGCGATCGCGGTGCGCTCGAACTCCGGCAGGCCGTAGACGGCTTCTGCCAGTGCCTGCGGAGCCGTGTGGGGAAGTCCGTACCAACGTTCGTACTCCTGGCCGTCCTGGAGCCGGAAGTCGGCGCCGACGTCAACGACCCTGGCGCCGCCCTCGAGCAGGACGGGTACGGCCTCGAGCGCGATGCCATGAGGCAGGGCGAGGAACACCACCTCGCTCTCACGCCCCATCAGCTGCCAGTCGGGTTCGATGAGCGTGGCGTCGAACCGCCCCCGCAGGCTCGGCCAGACCTCGTCGACGGACTGCCCGGCCTTACTGCCGGCGGCCAGCAAACCGAACTCGACTTCCGGGTGGCCCGAAAGCCAGCGTAGGAGCTCTCCTCCGCCATAGCCGGAAGCGCCGGCCACGCTCACTCGTGTGGACATCAGTGAATAATATCACACACAACTGCATAAAGATACAGTTCGGCCAAGAGTTCCTGGGCCTTCTCAGCCCCCAGACGAAGGATCGAGCAGCGGCAGGCCGAAGACCACCGAGGCGATGATCGAGAGGAGCGACGCCAGCATCAAGACCAGCGCCAGGATCACGTGGTCGATGCGTTCCGGGCGTAGGGGATCGAGAATCCGCGCCAACAGGTAGCCGCCCGCGAAGCCGCCGAAGTGAGCCCAGTTGTCGATGCCCGGGAACAGAAAACCGATGACAAACAGCGGAAGGGCCGCACCCCAGAGCAGGTTCTGGGTGATCTGTCGGTTACCACTGCGCCGGCCGTAGAAGACCAGGGCTCCGAGCCATCCGAAGATTCCGGCCGAGGCTCCGAGGGTGAGGGGTGCACCGGCCAGGGCTCGCGGAAACGGCAAACCGAGCTGTGCGACGCCGCTGGTGACCGCAAAGCCAACCATGCTCGAGACCAGAAACAGGATCGCCGAACGGCCGGCACCGAAGGCATCGGCGAGGGCGGGGCCGAGCTGGCGTAGCCACATCAGGTTGAACACGATGTGCAACAAGCTGCCATGCAGGAAGGTCGCCGAGAGAATCGTCCACCAACGGTCATAGGCAAACACTGGAATCGACCCGGATGCACCGAGCACGAAGGACGCCTCATTGCTCGGCGACAGCATGCTCATGAAACCGCCCATGCCGATCTGGTCGGGCCGCATGAGGAGGGCGACACCGTAAAGCAAGAGACAGGCCCCCATGGCGATCTTGGTGAAGCCAAGGTCGTTACCGAGCTTGCGAACGACCCCCGCGAACCCGAACAGGCCGGGGTGCAGGCGGCCGCAGTTGAGGCACTTCTTGTCGTTGACGCCCACCAGCTGGCCGCACGATGTGCAGACCACTGACCCCTCTGTTTTTCGTCCAAGCATCGCCGGGCGGACGATAACAGGGCTTACCTCTCGACGTGCCCGGGAGGGGCCGGCCCGGCTGGGGCCGCGAATCGGAATAGGCGAGTCCGCTCCGGCGTTCCTGGTTTTGATGCGCCAAAACCTCGCTCGGCCCGCCCCTCGTCTCGTTCCAGAGAGCGCTGCTCGCAAGCGACTGAGGGTTCTTGCGCGGACCCTACCCGCTGCGCTCCTCTGTGGGACCATCGCAACCAGCGCCGCGCAGGCTGCCGACTTCGAAGAGATCGCCTTGCCAGAAGCGGTTCTCGCTGACATCGAACTGCGCGCCCTACCCGAAACCATCGCGGTCGCAGAAGACCTGCAGCGTCTCCTCATTGCGGGTCGCGACGCGGTTCTCGACCGTCGCTACGCTGATGCTGCCTGGTACTTCGATCACGCCGAGCACAACCATCACGCCTCCCCCGTTGGACCTCTCGGCCACATGCTGATCGCCCAGGCGCAGATGCTCGAGAACTACGACATGGCATCCGAAGACGAGTACCGCCTCGCCCGCAACCAGGCGCAGAAGCGCCTGCAAAACGCCCTCGATGCGCCGGGCAACGAAGCCTGGGATCACCTTCTGGCAGGTGCTTTCCATGGCATGGAAGGCCTGCATGCGATGCGCAAGAACCAATACATTGCATCGGTGCGCAGAGGCCTCGGCGCCGTGCGCCACCTCAGGCGCAGTCGGCGAGCGGGCGACAGGCTGCATGACGTCGACCTCGGGCTCGGTGGCTACGACTACTTTCGGAGTGTCGTGAGCCGCCAGGCACCCTGGGTCCCCTTCGTTCCCGATCGGCGCGAGGAAGGGCTGGCGTTGATCGAGCACGCACGGCGCGAGGGCGAGTTCATGCGGCCCATCGCGCAGCTCGCCCTCGTCTTCACGCTGATCGATGAGAACCGAAGTGAGCAGAGCATCGCTCTGGCACGCGCCTTTCTCGAGCGCTACCCGAACAACGTCGTCGCGCGCATCCAACTCGGCCGCGCACTCTCGCGCCGCCGGCACTTCGAGGAAGCCATCCAGGAGTTCGAACACGTTCTGGAGCTGCATCCCGAGAACCGCATCGTGGGCTACTACCTGGGCCACACCCTGGTCCACGGAACAAATGACCTGAGTAGAGCCGAGGCCATCCTGCAGGGCTTTCTCAAGCAGGCGCCTGACGATCACGCTCGCGGCTGGGGTATCGAGCTGCTCGGCGACATTCGGCGGCGAGAGGGCATGACCGACGAGGCGATCCAACTCTGGCGCCGGGCTCATCGCCTCGACTCGCGGGACACCTCAGCCAAACGGAAGGTCAAGCGCGCACGGGCAGAGCGGCGGGCGAAGCGTTCATCCACCAGCAGCGAGCAGACAACGGGGTAGGATGGAGGGCAATCGAAAGGCGAATCTGAACGGGTCACCTGGCAAGGAGTGTTCGAGATGATGTGCAAGCTCCCCCTCCCGCCTCAAAGCCTGTGGCTGCTGCTCGCCGCCACGGCTTTTCTATGCCATCCCGCGGGGGCACAACAAACCGGGGGCGACCCCTTCGGCGATGTTGGTGCCGGGACTGGCGCTGGTCCGCGCGACAACACGCGCGTCCAGGGGACCGTCTTCAACACCGCCGGCGAGGTCATGTCCGACGTCCACATCTGGGTGACCAACGACGCCGCTCCGGCCAATCGCGTGCGCGCCAAGACACGCCCCACCGGCAACTACCTGGTGCGTAACGTCGCTTCGCTCTACCAGCCGGAAGACATCGAGGGCATTCTCCTGCGGGTGCTGTTCCAGAAAGAAGGCTACGAGGACCTGCAAACCCTCGTGGGTGTGGTCAAGAACGGCATCGAGCGCATCAACGTCTACATGCTCGAGACCGGTGAGACGGCAGAGATGTCAGGCACTTGCGCCGCCCTTGCGGGTCGGGTCGTAAACCGCAAGGGGCGCGGCGCGAAGGGCGTCACGGTGCGCGTCCTATCGCTCGACGGCGAAGAGCTCATACCGCCCATCGCCGCCGAGAAGCGTGGTGACTGGGAAGCCATCCTCTGGAACGTCGACGTCGATGAGGTGACTGTCGAAGCGACCGGCAAGGAAGGTACGAACCGCACCAACGTCAAGCTCGAGGCCGACAACGAACCGCAGGTCTTCACGGCTCAGAAGGTCGAACTCACCCTGGGCGGCTAGGAGCCCGGCTGGTCAGCCGGCATGCTTCGTGAGGAAGTCTGAAACGCGCCTCTTGGCCGCCGGAATCGACGTCTCGTCTTTCCACTCGGCAATCAGCTCAGCATTCGGTGCGAGCCGTGCGATCTCTTCCGAAGTCGAGGCGGGGTGGTAGAGATCGTTTCCACGTAGGACGAGCAACGGCGTTTCGACTCCGCCGACGAAGTCGCGGTCGACATTGAAAAGAAAGTCGCCGTCGTACATGTTGGAGCGAAATGCCTCCCAGGCGCCCGCTTCTACATCACTGTGAGGGCCGGCGCGGAGCTCCTCCGCCCAGCTGTCGAACATCTCGTAGAAGGCCTGGCGGTTGTCGTCGAGACCAATTGGCTGGAACAGCACCGCCGCTGCCACCCGCTCCGGCGCCGCTTCGACGAGCCCCATGCAATAGGGGCCGCCGATACACATGCCAGCGACCGCAAAACGCTGATGGCCCAGGTCGTCCATCAGTCCGAGCTGGTCCGCGGTATAAGAGTGCCATCCATCGGCGGCTGTGACCGGAGCCTTCGAGGCACCCGCATTGCGCTGATCCATCGCGACAACCTCGAAAGACCCCACCAACTGCTCGATCGGGTTCCAGGGGGTGTTCTGCCAGTACGAAATGGCACTGCGCATCCCCCCGGGCGCAATCAGAAGGACTGGAAAGCCCGAGCCCTCTGTCTCGTAGTGAATCTCGATTCCGCCCTCGCGCTCGAATACCGGCATGCCTATCCTTCCGGCCCCGTGTAGAGGCCCCCGCATCATCTCGTCGTTCGATCGTGCCCGGTGAGCGATGAGCATCTCATGTGATCGCGGAGGCGCCTCACAGAACCCTGCTTGACAATTGAAACACTCATTTAAAACGACCGTATAATGGGTCATCGGGTCCCCGAATCCTTCCTCCGCCGGGACCACCGCGAGCCCACTCCTATGGCCACCGACTCCAGCACACCGAACGCCCTGCTCGACGCCGCCGAGAGACTGCTCGCCGAACGCGGTCTCGGGGTCTCGCTGCGCGAAATCACCAAGGCCGCCGGGGCGAACCTGGCGTCGGTCAACTACCACTTCGGGTCCAAGACTGCCCTCATTCACGCCGTCATCGAGCGCAGGGTCGCGCCCATGAACGAGGAACGGGCGCGCTTGCTCGACAGCTACGTCGCTGCCGCCAGTCCCGACGCGCCGGCCCTCGAGCAGGTACTGCATGCGCTTCTAGCACCCGCCTTCCGCTTCGGCGACGACAAGTCGCACGACTTCGCCCCTACCCTCTCGCGCCTGACCTTCGAACGCGACAAAGAGATCGCGGCGCTTTTGTTCGAGAGCTTCAAGCCGACCATGGAGCGCTTCTTCGAGGTCCTCGGGCGTTGCCTGCCGGAGCTACCGCCGAAGGTGCTTCTGTCACGGCTGCACTTCTCGGTCGGAGCGATGGCGATGACGGTCTCCAACAACCAGGCTTACCGACGCATGGCCGCGGCGGCAGGCAACGTCCCGGTCGAGCGACGCGAGCGCAGTCTCGAGCGCCTGGTGAACTTTCTTGCGGCCGGTTTTCGTGCTCCCGTGTCGACCCCTGGACGCGGCATGCGATGAGGTCCACCATGCGCGCTAGAACAAGAACCCTCTCTACTCTGGCCTCGGCCATGCTCCTTGCAGGCTGCGGGTCGACCCGCGACGCTCGAGCACCGCAGCTGGTGACCGAACCACCGGCCCAGTTCGCCGCCAGCGTTTCAGCACCTGCTGGTTCCCCTCTCGCTACTGCGAAGACGTGGAGCTTCCTTGGCGACCCGCTTCTCGAGGAACTGATTGCCGAAGCGCTTGCGAACAACCCGAACCTCAACGCTCTGCGCGCCACCGTCGAGCAGGCTCTGGCTGGAGCGCGCATCGAAGGCGCAGCGCTCTCACCACAGGTAAGCGCCGGGCTCAATGGAGCACGCCGCAAGCAGAACTTCATTGGCTTTCCGATTCCTGGCGGCGAAGACGGCGTCTTGTCGTCGACGTCGACCAGCGTTGGCCTGTCGCTCAATGTGAGCTGGGAAGCCGACCTGTGGGGAAGGCTGCGCGCCGGAAAGGCGGCCGCCTGGGCTGACGCCGATGCAGCGCGCGCCGATCTCGCAGCGGCCCACCTGTCGCTCGCTGCACAGACCGCCAAGAGCTGGTTCGCGCTCATCGAAGCCTCGCGCCAGGTGCAACTTGCCGAACGCGAGCTCACGAGCAGGGGCGATTCAGAGACGAGCGTAGGGCGCCGTTACGAGCGCGGGCTGGTGTCGTCGCTCGAGATCCGCCTGGCCCGCACCCAGACGCAAATCGTGGCGTCCCAGCTCGCGGAGCGCCAACGCCAACTCGACGCCTTGACCCGGCAGCTCGAAGTCCTGCTCGGACGTTACCCGGGAGCGGAACTGTCCGCAGCGAACGACTTGCCGCCGGCGCCACCGCTTTTCGGTCCCGGCCTCCCGGCCGACGTCATTGCGCGCCGACCCGATCTGGCGGCCAGCGAGCGCCGAGCGCTGGCGGCCTCGGCCCGTTTGCGCGCCGCAGATCGGGCGCGCTATCCGAGCCTTTCGTTGACCGGCTCGACCGGTACGGCGAGCAACGAACTGAGCGACCTTCTCGACGGCGACTTCTCGGTCTGGAGCCTGGCGGCCGGGCTTTTACAACCAGTGTTTCAGGGGGGCCGCCTACGCGCTGCCCGGGATGTCGCCGACGCCGGGCTCGAAGTGGCCGAACAACGCTGGCTCGAGGCAACCCTCTCCGCCTACCTCGAGGTCGAATCCGCGCTCGCAGCAGAAGGCTACCTCGACGACCTCGTCACCGCTCTCGCCTCGGCGACCTCAGAGAGCCGGGCCGCCGAAGAGCTGGCGAGCGAGCGCTACCGCAACGGCCTGCTCGACTACCTCGGTCTACTCGAGAGCCAGCGCACTGCCTTTCAGTCGGCCAGTCAGCTGCTCACCGCCCAGAGACAACGCCTCGACGCGCGCGTCGATCTGTTGCTGGCGCTCGGAGGGCCGACCGATTTTCTGCCCAACGATGCCGAACTACTCGAGGCATCCGCACCATCACTCGGTTCGAACGAAAGTTCCAGGGAATAGCACCTCATGTGGAAGAAGATCCTCACCCCCGTTGTCATTCTGCTTGTCGGCGCCGCGCTGGCGGCGACCGCCTGGACGCTGCGACCCCGGGCCGAACGCGAACCCCGAGAGGCTCTGCCACCCCAGGTGCGGGTGATCGAAGCGCAGCCGCGAACCGAGAACCTGGTCGTGCGCTCTCGAGGCACGGTCGAGGCCAAGACCGAGGCGCAGCTGGTGTCAGAGATCGGCGGTGCGATCACCTGGGTATCGCCTGACTTCGAGGACGGCGGCTTCTTTCGCCGCGGCGATGTGCTGCTCAGAATCGACCCGCGCGACTACGAGCTCGCCGTCACCTCGGCAAAGGCGCAGGAAGCGCAGGCGCGCGTGAGCCTGGCGCGCGAGGAAGCCGAGGCCGAGGTTGCGCGGGCCGAGTGGGAAGCCATCGGTGAGGGTGAGGCGAGTCCGCTGGTGCTGCGTCAGCCGCAGCTCGAAGAGGCACGCGCCAAGGTCGCGGCGGCAGAAGCGCAGGTCGCACGCGCCGAGCTTGATCTCACGCGAACCCGGGTGCGTGCACCGTTCGCTGGCCGGCTCCGCGATCAACGCGTCGACCTGGGTGAGTTCGTCAACCGCGGCACTCCCTTGGCAACCATCTATTCGATCGACGTCGCTGAGATCAGACTTCCCATTCCCGACAACCAGCTCGCCTACCTCGACCTCGACCTCGGCTCGGCCAACGCCAGCGGTCCTTCCGTTGAACTCACCAGCGACTTCGCCGGCCGCCACCATCAATGGACCGGGCGTGTCGTCCGCACCGGCGGTTCGATCGACCCCAACACGCGGATGGTCGAACTGATCGTCGAAGTGCCAAAGCCCTTCGCCACCGGTACGGAACGCCCACCTCTGGCGCCGGGCATGTTCGTCGAAGCCACAATCTCTGGGCGAGAAGCGAGTGGCGTCTATCGCGTTCCGCGCTACGCGCTCTCCGGCGACGATCGCGTGATCGTCGTCGACGATGACAACCAGCTGAGCTTCCGGACCGTCGACATTCTGCGCAGTTCCGGCGACGACCTTCTTCTCGAAAGAGGGCTCTCGCCGGGTGACCGGGTCCTCCTGACCGCTCTCGACAACCCACTCGAAGGGATGGTGGTCGAACCGCGAATCGAGGGCGAAACCAGGAGGCCGAGCCAGGGCGAGAGCCCGACAGAGATCGACGTGACCATCGACGGCGCAGTAAGCGAGGCGAGCTCATGAAGTCTCTGATCTCGTGGTTCGCCAAGAACGGCGTCGCCGCCAATCTGTTGATGGCATTCATCGTCTTCATGGGCCTCTTCGCGCTCACAACCGTCGTTCTCGAGGTCTTCCCTGAGATGTCGACGCAGACGGTCTCGGTCACGGTCCCCTATCTGGGTGCGGCTCCCGAAGAAGTTGAAGTGGCCGTTTGCATTCGCGTCGAAGAAGCGATTCAAGATGTCACCGGGATTCGCAAGCTGCGCTCGACGGCATCGGAAGGCATATGCAGCGTTGTCGCCGAGCTCGAAACCGATACCGACTCGCGAAAAGCGCTCGACGACATCAAATCGCGAGTCGATGCCATCGAGACCTTTCCCGAAGAGACCGAGAAGCCCATCATCCAGGAGATCCTGATCCGCCGCCGGGTCATCTCCCTGGCGATCTCGGGTGACATCGACGAACGCTCTCTCAAGCAGCTCGCCGAGCAGGCGCGGGACGAACTCTACGCCAGCCCCGACATCACCCAGGTCGATCTGGCGGCGGTACGGCCCTACGAGATTTCAATCGAAGTCTCGGAGGCCAACCTCGAGCGCTACAACCTGACCTTCGACGACGTCGTGCGTGCGGTGCGCTCGTCGGCCATCGACCTGCCGGGTGGGGCCGTCAAATCAGCTGCGGGCGAGATTCTGCTGCGCACCAAGGGTCAGGTCTACGAGGGCGCAGCGTTCGAACGGCTACCGCTAGCAACCAGGCCCGACGGTACACGCCTCCTGGTTGGCGACGTGGCAACGGTCATTGACGGCTTCGCCGACACCGACCTGACGGCCCGCTTTGACGGCAAGCCGATGGCCGAGGTGCAGGTCTTCCGGGTCGGCGACCAGAGCGCCATCAAGATCGCCGACCACGTCAAAGAGTACGCGCAGAGCCTTTCCGAGACGCTACCCGAGGGGGTCGAGGCCACGACCTGGCAAGACGACACTCTGATTCTGCGCGACCGTCTCGATGTGCTGCTACGCAATGGTCGCATGGGCCTCCTGTTGGTCTTCCTGGTCCTGGCGCTGTTTCTCAAGCTGCGACTCGCCGGCTGGGTCGCCGTCGGTATCGGGGTCTCATTCATGGGGGCGGTAGCGTTGATGCCGGTTCTCGGCGTGACCGTCAACATCATTTCGCTCTTTGCGTTCATCCTGGTCCTGGGCATCGTGGTCGACGATGCGATCGTCGTTGGCGAGAACATCTATCGACATTTCGAGGAGGGCCAGACCGGCCTCATCGCAGCGATCAACGGCGCCTCGGAGGTTGCGATCCCGGTGACCTTCTCGATTCTCACAACCCTGGCGGCCTTCTGGCCGTTGCTCGCGATTCCTGGCCCGCCGGGTCAGTTCCTGCGCGTGATTCCCTTGATCGTCATCAGCTGCCTGGTGTTCTCGCTCATCGAGTCGCTTTTGATCATGCCCAATCACCTATCCCACCTTTCCCATCGCCAAGAGGAGCGGCAACCGGCAACCGGCTTGCGCGGCCTGCCGCGCCGCCTGCTGGCAGCGTGGGGGCGCGTGCAGAACCGTGTCACCGGCGGTCTGACCCGCTTGATCAAGGGGTTCTACGAGCCTTTCCTCGATTTCGCAATCGAATGGCGCTACGCCACGATCGCCATCGGCATCGCCCTCCTGATGCTCGTTGGCGGGGCGGTTGGCGGTGGCTGGGTGACCTTCGAGTTCTTCCCCGAGGTCGAGGCAGACAATGCCTCAGCAACACTCGAGATGCCCCAGGGAACACCCGTCCACGTCACCTCAGCGGCCATCGCCAGAATCGAGAACGCTGCTCTCGAGCTGCAGCGGCAGCTCGAGGTCGAGGGTGAGGGCGATTCCTTCCGGCACGTGATGGCGAGTGTCGGTGACCAGCCGTTCACGCGGATGCAGAGACAGAACGGACCCGGCATGGGCACCAGCGGCGGCACCACCTCGGCCCCGCACCTCGGCGAAGTGAACATCGAGCTCGCCCCGGCGCAGGTGCGCAGCGTCGAGGGGCAAGAAATCCTCAGACGATGGCGCGAACTCGCCGACGAAGTCCCTGACGCCGTCGAGCTCAACTTCTCGTCGTCGATGATTTCCTTCGGCTCCGCGATCGACGTGCAGCTGACCGCCCTTGACATCGATCAGCTGCAGAGCGCGGCGCGCGATCTCAAGCAAGCACTCCGCGACTATCCCGGAGTGATGGAGATCACCGACTCCTACCGCACCGGAAAGCGCGAACTCGAGCTTCAGATCACGCCGCGCGCCGAAGCCCTCGGCTTTACGCTTGCCGACCTGGCCCGCCAGGTGCGGCAGGCCTTCTATGGCGCTGAGGCCCAGCGCATCCAACGCGGCCGCGACGACGTGCGCGTCATGGTGCGCTATACCGAAGAGGAGCGCGGCTCGCTCGAGTCTCTAGAGCGCATGCGGCTACGTCAACCGGGAGGTGGCGAGGTGCCGTTCTCCTTCGCAGGGCGCGTCGAGCCCGGGCGTGGCTTCTCGTCGATCCAGCGCACCGACCGTCGCCGCACGCTCAACGTCAGCGCCGACGTCGACAACGCAGTGGCGAACGCCAACGAGATCGTGCGCGATCTCGAACAGGACATCCTGCCGGAGATTCTCGCGCGTCACTCCGGCGTCGGCTACTCGTTGGCCGGTGAACAAGAGGAGCAAATGCGCACCTTCGGCGCGCTCGGAAAGGCATTCGGCATCGCACTGGTGATGATCTACGGCCTACTGGCGATTCCCTTTCGCTCCTACCTGCAGCCCCTGATCGTCATGTCCGCGATTCCCTTCGGTCTCGTAGGCGCAGTCTTCGGCCACGTGATGCTCGGCATGAGCCTGACCATGCTGTCGCTCTTCGGCGTGATCGCACTCACCGGTGTTGTCGTCAACGACAGTCTGGTGATGGTGGACTTCATCAACAGGCGTTATCGAAGCGGCCTGCCGCTCAATCAGGCAATCCGCGAAGCCGGCGCGGCGCGCTTTCGCCCGATCCTCCTCACCTCGCTGACGACCTTTGTCGGCCTGACACCGCTCTTGCTCGAGAAGAGCCTGCAGGCACAGTTCCTGATTCCGATGGCAACGTCGCTAGCCTTCGGGGTGCTCTTTGCGACCGCGATCACCCTGGTGCTGGTGCCGGTGCTCTACCGCATCCTCGAGGACCTCCGACCCTCCCATGCGCGCAACGAAGAGGCGCCGGCGATGGGTGGGATCCCCGATCCCGAATACGCCTGAGCTCACCGTTCAGCGTGCCATCAGGAACGTCAGCCTGCTAGCAGCCTGCTGCCGGTAATGGATCACCACATCCTGCTTGCCATCTTGGTTGATGTCATGCAACCACACCCGGCGCTCATCGTCCGGTAGTTCCACCGCAACAGCTCGAGGGCTCTGGGAGAACAGGCGCGGAGTGGGTTCTCCAACATAGACCAAGAGCTCCCGAGGGCCGTTCCCAACCAGAAGGTCGGCGCGGCCGTCCCCGCTCACATCGCCCAGGAGCACCGCAGGGAAGAAGACCCCGCCCTTCTCGGTACTCCTTCGCGGTCTGATCTCGAGCTCGAAAGAGGGGGACTCCGGGTAGCGGCCATCCCTGGATCGGTAGGCCGCGACATCGATCGCCACCGACTTCCTGAACATCGCTCGGGCCATGCCGCCGAACCCGACCTTGACGTCGCCAAACAACGCGTCGAGCTCACCGTCTCCATCGATATCTTTGAAACGTTGTACTGAGTAGCCCCACGGCTGCATGCCTCCGGCTCTGCCACGGGGAACGATCGCGGCATGAGCGCCCTCGGCGGACCCCCAGGTCGACTCACCGCCCGCGGCTCTACCGTGGTGGATTTCGTAGCGGCTGCGTTGCCTGAAAGGACTACGGCCGGTCAATGAATGAGTCACGAGATCAGCGACTCCATCGCCGTTCAAGTCGCCGACCAGGTGCAGAACCGTACGGCTGGACTTCTTGCGGAGGCCACTCATGAGCCTCCACATCCCGACATCGGCGAAGCCGAAACCGAGGGTGTATGGCCCATCTCTGTCGAACGGCACCCCCGGACTGAGGGTCAGCGCCCGAGGAGAGAACGAGCCTCCCTCGTTCTGGTGATGGACGACGAAATGATCGCGGTTCCAGAACACCAGATCGGACCGACCGTCCTGGTCGTAGTCCATCTCGTGGACTCGGCTCAGGTACCAGGGAATCGTCGCCGATGTGAGTCCCTGCTCACGGTAGGTTCCACCGCCGTCAAGAGAACGCTCGGCGAGCAGCGGCTCCGGCGGTCCCAGCGCAAGTGGGGGGGCGAAGGTCCCGTCGCTCTCCTGCAGTGAGATCCAAAAGCCTTCGAAGCGCGGCACGATCAAATCGTCGCGACCGTCGCCGTTGACGTCACGTGTGATGTCGACCCGGGGGACTCCGTGGTCCTCCGGCGACCTTGTAAAGGGCAGCTCGACTTCGACGAGAGGGATGGCAGTCTCGCGGGCCGGATCGAACCAGCTGAATCGGTCCTCGCCGAAGAGCAACAGCCGCTCCTCACCGTTGATGGTTGCCAGGTCGACGAACTCGAGCTCGGGGTCCAGAGGCGCATCGACTGCAAGACTCCAGGTGCCCCCAAGAGAGCCATAGATTCTCACCCGACATTGGTCACTGCCGTCGCAGCGAATCGCCGTGATTTCGCTGGCGGGCCCTCCGAGAAGGGACCCCATGAGAATCGTCTCTCTTTCGTCCGTTGTGAGGTCATCGCTGAGAAGCAGCTCACTGCGATCGAAACCGAGAAGCCCAGGCGCATCCACCTCCGCCGATCCGGCGCGCGCGCAACCGGAGAGTACGACCATGAGGAGGAGCGGGGCCAGGAACCGGAACCAGGTGGTTTCGCAGTCGAATTGAGAACGGGGTGGTCGCTCGAGGGACATTGGTACTCCCTTCTTGTCTCGGGGTTCAGGGTCTCGCGAATCAAAGCCCCGGGGACAACGATGGATTGTTCGAGACGGCGTTTGGACTCCAGCGAGGGGTAGCAACCAGCCTGCCAACTCGAAACCCCCAGTCCTCCGCGACCATCAAGTCGTGCAACGGCCCAGCGAGTACAAACCAGGCCAGAGATGTGCACCCAGGGCACAGGGGGTCCCCGAAGAGACGCCCCGCGCCTACTCGTCGAGCTTCTCGAGGATCTGCTCGACCTCTGTTTCGGCACGCCGGATCTTCTCGCGGCAGACCTCGAGCAGGCCAGTGGCTTCGCTGAGCTCCTCACCGAGCTGGTCGATATCGATCTCTTCGCCCTCGATGCGTTGCAGGATCTCTTCGAGGCGTTCCATTGCCTCACCGAAGCTCTTGGCATTCTCGCCATCGATCTCGAGCGTTCCCTGCGGGTCATCCTTCTTCTTGCTCACGCCTCTTCTCCCTCTCCGTTGGCGACCGGTTCTCGGTCTCCGACGGTGGCCGACAGGCTACCGCGAGCCAGGGTGATGGAGACCGCTTCCCCTGGCGCTACCTCGCTGGCGTCGAGCAGTGCGTGCCCCGCCGCTCCTCGCGTGATGCTGAAGCCCCGCGCCAAGATGCGATCAGGCGACAGCTCGAAACAAAGCCGCGCCAGGGGTTCGAGTCGCTCGCTAGCCCGCGCGAGGCGTCTCGAAGCCGCGACCGAGAGGGCCCCCGAGTACCGCTTCTCCTTCAGGCGGGCGTCGCGCAAAACGCGGCGCGCCGGCCCACTGAGGCGTGCAGCCCGACCTGCCAGACGCTCACGCTCGCGCCTTATGCGACTCCGCCCAACGAGGTTGAGCCGACGCCCAAGGTCGTCGACCGACTGCCCACTCTTCTCGAGGCGAGAGCGCGCGCCCACAACGACGCTGCGAGCATTGCCAAGTCTCGCGCTCGCCGCCGCCAGTCGTTCGCGTGCCACCTCCTCGAGACTCTCCCATGCGAGCAAGACCTCTCGTTCGGCGCTCGCCATTCGTTGCGCCAGGAACTCGCCAGCCCCTGTTGGGGTTTTGAAGGCACGATAGGCGACGCGATCCGCCACTACATCGTCGACTTCGTGTCCAATCCCGGTGAGCACCGGGACGGGGCACTCAGCGATCGCAACGGCCAGCGACCGCCCATCAAAGGCGGCCAGGTCGGTACGCGAACCGCCACCGCGAATGATGACCAGACAGTCGAATGGATCGTCCACGGACCGTTCGCTCAGCACACGCACGCCCCGACAAATCGCCGCCTCCGCACCCTGGCCCTGTACGCGTACCCCAGCGCGCACGACCCGAAACGCAAACCCACTTTGCTCGAGCGTGCGCAAGAAATCGGCATCCGCGGCACTGCCAGGCGAAGTCACCAAGCCAACCGACAGCGGCGCCAGGCTGAGTTCGCGCTCCTTGTTGCGATCGAGCAGCTCGTTCTCTTGCAGCCAGCGGAGCGTCTCACGGCGACGTTTCTCGAGCATGCCGAGACTGAACACCGCATCAACGTCGCGCGCAATCAGTTGCAGCTTGCCGAACGGTGCGTAGTAGTCCACCCGTCCGCGCACCCGCAGCGACTGACCCTCCGCCATCTCCTGCCCCGTATGCCGCAGCATGGCCTCGACCCGCCGGCGGTCGCTGGCAAACAACACCACGTCGAGCTTCGCAACGACATCGTCACCGCGACCCTTCTCAGCGAGCTCGAAGTAGAGGTGAGGCCCACGACTACGGATCTTCTGAATCTCGCCCGAGACCCAGACCGACGGGTAGGCGTGCCCGAGGATCTCGGTCAGCTCACGACCCAACTGCGAAACGGTGAGAGTCGGTTCTCCGCGTGCAGGCCCCATGCTCATGTACGAACTCTAGCGCCGCGAGCCCCGACGCCGGTCCAGGACACCCCCACTGGAGTCTCCAAGAGTGCCCTCAAACCCACCGCAGACCTACGAAGCTCTTGCAGGGCGGCTCCAAACAAACACCGCGCTCGCAACAGACCCCCTTGGCCCCCGAAGCCCATCGCCCGAAAACCGAACCCCGCCGCAGAGCCTCGAACGACACTCTCACAGCGAAACCAAGGTCCGCGGCGAGCGCGACAACCCACGCAGGCCTACGAAGCTCCTGCAAGGCGGCTCAAAGCGAACACCGCAAACGCAACAGACCCCCTTGCACCCCGAAGCCCATCGCCCAAAAACCAACTCTCGCCGCTGAGCCCCGAACAACACTCTCACAGCGAAACCAAGGTCCGCGGCGCTCGACAACCCACCGCAGGCCTACGAAGCTCCTGCAAGGCGGCCGCAAACGAAGGCGGCACACGCAACGGACCGCTTGCGCCGCAAGGGTGACGCTAGCGTGCGCCGTGGTAACCACACACCGCTACCACAAGACCGTAACCCCACCCGTACCGCGCAACCAACCAGGTCCACGTCACCATGGCCGACCAACCACGGCGCACGCTAGTGATACGACGCCAGCTCGCCCGCCGACTCGAGCGGAATCGACTCGGCCCACTCAATCGCGCGCTTGTCGCCGATGGTCAGCTTGTCGAGGAAGTCACGGGCCTCGTCACGACCACCGAACATCCGCCAGATGAAGGTGTGGCCGGCTGGCGCGGTGAAGTAGGTGTACTGCTCGATACCTTCAGAGAGGTCGAAGCCGAGGTCAGATTCACCGTTGACACCCACGCAGGCGAGAGCGATGGCGCGGTTCGCAAGGGCCAGTGCCTTGAGCGGTTCTTCGTAGTCGGCGAGTTCTTCGCGCGACAACGGTGTGTGGTAGATCGCAATCCGCGACCCGTCCTCTTCGGCGAGCTGGTTGTACGGCACGTCAGCGTTGTCGAGGGCATCTTTGGTGTCACTCGTGGTGACAAAGACGTCCTCCGTGCCGTTGACCTTGTAGGTGATTGCGTAGAGATCTGAGGGCAGGTTGCCGAAGGCCTCGGCGAGCATGCCTTCATCCTCGATGGTGAAGTAATAGAGTGGCGAAACCGTGCGACGTGCGGCCATTCCTGACTTCCTCTTCTTCCGTCTAGTGCCTGATTGGAGCGAGTGATCGAGCTTGCTATCCCAAGTGCGGGTCCCGCAAGCCTTGCAACCGCCGTCCTGGTTGTCCAGAACGCGGTTCGCGGTGCCTCGGAGTCGAGTCTCTGGGGCACAACAAGTGGAGTGCCCAGATTATTCGCCTCGAGGGGCCTCGCGGACCACGACGCCGGCGGCCTGTGCGCCTGGCGGCCCTTCGGGACGAATTCGCACAATGCCTCGGAAATCGGTGGCTTCCTAGGCAGCAGCCCTTCCTCATGGCAGGATCGGATGATCCTTGGAGCTGCGGTCGAGCGAGCCCGCGACTCTAGCAGAAGAGTCCCCCCTCGGGGTCTTGAGACCTCTGTTCTCGAGGATCCGCCACCGACCTCCCGCCGGCCCCACTGTGGACCGGCGCCTGCCAGGCCAGGGCCTGGCCGCCGTTTCCCAGATGTCTGACCCACCACCCACCGATCTACGGGAAACGCAGCCGCTCCAGGCCATGCGCCGCTTGCGGCTCCGTCTACCGGCAGCGCTGGTGCGGCTCCACACCGCCGACGCGGGGTGGCGAGATGAGGCGACGGAGCGAGCCGCCGAGGACGGTGCGCTGGCCTTGCGCAGCGGCCTTCTGGCTTCGGTTCCGACACAGGGCGACCCGGCGGTCGTCGAGGCGGCACTCGCCATTGCCCATCAGATCCTTGCCGAGCATCGCCCCGACGATCTGGTGATCCTGGTGTTTCCCGGCCTCGTCGAAACCGGTGACGAAGGAGCTCGCGAAGTCCGAACACCCCTCATCGACGACCTCGAGGCTCAGGGGCCTCGCGTTGCTCCGGGCCAGGTTTATTTGACTTCCCACGCATCGTGGGAGCTCGAAAGCGGCTGGCGACTCGAAAGCGCAGGCGCCTACCGAGGGCCCTCGGGCCGCGAGCTACCACTGTGGAAACTCGTAACACCGGCTGAACGCCAGCCCTGGCGCAACCCCACCCTGCTCGGCGCCGCGCGACGGCGCGTCGAACGCCCCGAACTCGAGGACACGGTCGACGGACTGCGCACTGGTCCTGGCCTCGTACTGACAGGCCCCATGGGATGCGGAAAAACCCGCCTCGCCCATCTGGCGATACGCGGTGAGATCGCCCTCTGGGCGAGGCCCTGGAGTCGCCGCTCGGGCGGACCGAGTCTCGCCAGCCAGTTGCTCGACCAGATCGTCCACCCAGTCGAAGGAGCGAGGCCGCTGGTCGAACGGGCCGACCCACCCCCCCGGTCAGCAGGCTGGTGGGACCCAGCGCGGGTCGGCTCGGAAGACGAAGCTCTCGCCCTCCTGCGCGACCTGCTGGCCAGCCATCGCTTACCGTCAACTGTTCAAATCGTCATCGAGGATGCCGAGCGCCTCGACGGGTCCGGGCGCCGCCTGGTGCGCGAGCTCCTGCGCCATCAGAGGCTCGGGGACGGGCTACGGGTCGTCGTCACGACGCGCGGCGCCTCGGGCTATGACGCATGGGATCTGCCCGAAGTACGCGTCGGACGCTTCAAGAACGACGAGATGACCCAACTCGGGATGAGTCTGCTCGACGACTTGTCGATGCCGCCTCAGGTCCGCGCCGCTCTGCTCGATGCGAGTCGCGGCATTCCGTTCGCGCTCGAAGAGAGCCTGGTTCAACTGACCCGCAGCAAGGTGGTGCGTCGCGTCTATGGCAACTTCTTCTTCTCGGGTGGTGACCTCGAGGACCCAGAGCCATCACCACGTTTGATTCGTCACCTCGAAGCCGAATGTGGCCGTCTCGGCAACTCCACGCCGCTGCGAGTGATGGCGCACCTCGAGAGCGGCATCCCAATCGAGGAGTTGACCGAGAGCGCCCTCGGCCTGGCGCCCGACTTGCCACGCGACTGGTACGAGCGCTATCTCGAGGCCGAGTTGGTCGACATCGAAGCCGCCGGCCTCGACCAGATCCTCAACCACGCCTGCCCGCTCTACCGGCGCGCCATGAATGACTCGATCCCGGCTTCGTCCGCCGAGTCGGTCCGCCACCTGATCGGCCGACAGCTGGCTGCTTTGGGTCCAGGCGAGGATCGCTGGCAGGCCTACGCCCTGCTCGCGGGGACGGCCGAGGCGATCCCCGTCCTACTCGAGCTGGCCCGCCACCCACCGCCGGAGACCCCGTCCGGCGCCTTGTTCGCCAGTCTCGCAGACGAGTTGCAAGCGCACCGCGAGCGCGAGGGCAGCGAAGACCTCGAAATGGCGCTGCTCTGGCAGATCCTTCCCCTCGCGCGCCGAACAGGAAAGCTCCACCGCCTGGGTGATGCGATCGAGCGCGCTCTCGAACTCTCCGAAGGTCACCCCGCCCGCCGCCTCGCGCTGATCGCACTGCGGGCTGAGAAGCTCCTCAACGACGGCCGCCCGCGTGATGCGGAGGTCTCACTGCTCGAGGCGCTCGAGATCGCCCAGGAGACTGGTGATAAACGAAAAGCGCAGCTCTTCGTCCAGCTCGGCAAGGTCCTGCAGCGACAACATCGCTATCCAGAGGCGCGCAAACTCTTCGAGCGGCTCCTACCCGCCCTCGACGACGAGACCAGTCGCGCCCTCGAAGCGACCTGCACGTTCCATCTGGGCAACATCGCGCTCTACGAGCGCCGCCTCGAAACCGCGCTCTCACTCCACCGCGACTCTCTGAATCTGCGCCGCGAGCTCGGACTCGACAAACAAATCGGGTCTTCACTCTCAGCGCTCGGGACGGTCCATCTCGAGCTCGGCGACTACCCCCGTGCGCTCAAGACATACCAACAGGCCGAGGAGGTACTCGACCTTCACGGTCGCGAAGGGGAGGTCTCCTACGCGCTCCTCGGACAGGGCCGGTCGCTTAGCCGGCTTGGCGACTACACCGCAGCCTCACACCCGTTCAAGCGTGCCCTGGAAGAGAGATCCCAGCGCGACGACCGCATGGGCGAAGCGATCGCGCGCCTGATCGTTGCCGACAACCAGCTGAACCTGAGGCAGCTCGACACAGCGCTCGAGGAGGCCAAGCGTGCCCACTACGCCCTAACGCTCACCGAAGCGACCCGCCAGCTGGGACTCGCCGAACGGCTTCTCGGCCGCATCGCTCTCGGGCAACGTCGCTACGATGACGCCAGGCAACACCTCGAGACGGCCGTCAACCTCCACCAGAGGCACGGCGACATCATGGCGGCAACCTTTGATCGCGCCTGGCTGCTGGAGGCTTCACTGGCCATCGCAGACCACCGACGCATCGAAGAGCTGTGCTCGGCCCTCGAAGCCGTGCTCGAGACCTTGCGCTACCCAGAGGGCGGCGAGATCCTCGACCTACGCCTCCATCAGGGTCTCGAGTGGCTCAGGCAGAGAGGGCGCGACGTCGATCCTGAGGTGTCTCTCCGGCGCGCCTACGGTGAACTGATGCGCAAGACCGAGATGCTGGACGCTGACCTGCGCAGCCCATTCCTCTACCAGGTGGCAGACAACCGAGCGATCCTGGAGGCCGCAACACGGTTGGCAGTCGACGGCTCGTAGTGGCCACTGCAGAGGTTTATCTCAGCAGGAAGGCATCGAGGACGCGGCGCTCGGCATCCGTCAGGTCTTCGAACCCCAGCCAATAGCTCTCGCCTGGAGGTGGCAGGGGCGCCTCGACGTCGGTCAGCGAAGCCTCGAGTTCGGCGCAGTCGAGGCTCACCAGCACCAGAACCATCTGGTGGCAGATGCCGAACAGGCGCTTGGCCAGACGGCTTTCGATACGCACCCGCACGCTGGCGGGCAGCTCGGTGGTGGTGATGGTGTAACCCTGTTCACCGCGCGTGATCACCGCGGCGCCTTCCAGGCGCAGTGTTTGTGCTGGCACTGCCAGTTCGTCGCTGAGCTGTGTTCTGATCGCTCCCATCGAAACGTCAGCGTCGAGCAATCCCCGACCACCAAATCGCAACTCGAGGTCGACGCCATAGAGAGACGGCCCGCGCTTCGAGAGCGTCACCTGATGACTGCGAAGGGTCAATGAATGGTCAGGCGAGGTCAGAAGGATCGTCGCCGGCCCGACCTCGACTGGCGCAAGCTCCTCGATGAACGCCTCGTACGTCCTGTTGAGAAGCGAAAAGGAGAACGTCTGCTCCTGCCCCGAAACCAGCGCCGGCCAAAGCAGCAGCCCGAACAAGAGCCAGAGAAACGGAGTGGGGAGGGCCAAAGGTCGCACTCAGGGATAGTAGCCGCTAGCGGTGCGCGCTTTGAGGCCGCCACGCACCTTGACCTCTACGATGCGGAATGTGTCCGCGCCGTCGGCCTCGGCAGGTCGGTCTGAGGCGTAGGCCAGCAGGTATTGGCTACGCAGTTCACGCTCGATCTGACCGTAGACGTTTTCTAACTCGACCGCACGATTGATAAAGAACGCGCGACCGCCGGTTTCCTGCGCCAGGTTCTCGAGCTTGCCACGCACGCCCACCTGCAGCCGGCCGATGTTGAGGCCAATGGTGTAGATCGAGACACCAGAGCGCCGTGCGTACTCGAGCGAATCGCTCCACGGAATCGTGCTTGCCGTGTCTTCGCCGTCCGAAAGCAGAACGAGGGCGCGCCGCCCCTTGACGCCGCGAAAGTAGTAAAGGCTGGTGATGATGGCGTCGTAGAGCGACGTGTTGCCGTTGGCTACCAGGTTGTCGAAGGACGCCTCGACTGCACTGACGTCTGAGGTACGCGCCATCAGGAGGGAGGGAACGGTCGCGAAGCTGACGGCAAACGACTTGTCCTTCGGGCTGATGATGCTCTCGAGAAAACCAACCGCCGCAGTCTTCGCCTCACCCAAGGACTCGAGCATCGACCCTGAGGTATCGATGGTGATGCCGACCGTGATCGGCAGGTCTTCGACCAACTCGAAGCGTGCCAGCTCCTGCGGGCGGCCGTCTTCGAAGACGCTGAAGTCGGATCCCTCGAGACCGGTCACCGGGGCTCCCCCCCCGGAGGGCGTCACCGTTGTGTAGAGTTCGACGAAGTCGATATCAACCTGTTCGACGAAGTCGGGCGCGTTCAGGATGTTGACGTCTTCAGCCTGCGAGCCGTCATCGAGATGGACCACCGCGTTGACGTAGGTGACGTCGGCGGCGACCGCTGTAGCCGGGACGTTGATCATGGCGGTCCACGGGGGCTGCTCGAGGGTCGCCTGTAGATCACCATTGACCAGGAACTCGAGACGTTCGATCTTCTTCTCCTCTGGCACGATCACATCGGCTCGCGCCTCAATCTGGCCGGCGACCTTGACCCCGGCCTCAGGTGAGAGAAGCTCGATGCGGAGCTCGCCGCGCTGGAGGTTGATCACCAACTCATCCGAAGTCACCAGGTCACCGGCAGCGTCCAAGGCCTCGGCACGAATCGTCTGCTCGGTGGGATAGCGCGATAAGCGCAGCTCGGCACCCCAGGGTGCCTTCGTTTTCACCATCTGCACTTCGCCGTCGACCAGGAAGCGCACGCGTTCGGTGCGCGAACCCGTCACGATAGTGTCGGCGCGCCAAAGTCCCATGACCACGTCGGTTTCGGGAGGCACGAGCACCAGGCTGTCTTCGACCGCGACGCCCTCGCGCGCCAAGCGCTCGCCGATCGAGACGAAGATGTCCTCGTCGTTTGGGATTTCTTCGGAGATCTGGATTGGCTCCGGCGGTACGACGAGGCCGCGGGATAGAAAGGTCGACGCGTCACCGATTTCGTCACGAATCCGCAAGCGCAGCAGAAACTCAGCACCGGGACGCAGGCTACGGTCGAGCACCAGCGCCACCGGCTTGCGCTCCTCCTCCTCGACCGGCACCTGGAAGCGCACCTTCCACTCGTCGAACAGCGTCCCGTCCTGCTCGAGGATTGCGTCGACGTTGATGCGGTGTTCCTTCTTGCCCGAGAGCTCCTCTTCGAAGACCTCGAGACCCGCATCGACCGGCAGCATGACGATCACCCGGCTCTGAATGCGCTGGCCATCGCGGCGCGGGTAGCGCACCTCGACACTCTCGACCGGAAGCACCGCGCGCTTGGGGCTACGACCCGCCGACGCGGCACGCGACCAATCGGCGAGGTCTCTGGGGGCACGCAGGAGGGGCGCGAAGTCGGCGTTGGCGGGGCGTCCCTCCTTGAAACCGTGCAAGCCGTCGATCCCGGTCACCCGGTCGACCGTCTTGGCTTCCTTGCAGAGCTGAAGATCGAAGCGGCGCCCTCGGATCCGTGAACGGAACTCTTCGTACTGCTCGAGCCAATACTCCATCTGCCCGTAGTAGAGGACCCGCTTCGAGTCGAGCGGTAACCACAGACGCCACGGCTGGTCGGGCTGCGGCTCGTAGAAAACGACCCGGAAGTAGTCCTCGGGCTTCTCGGGCACCGTCCCCGGGCGAGCCCAGCTCCAGACTTCGAGCGGCTTGAAGACCTGGTCGCAGTGCACCTCTTCTTCGACCGCGGCGGGCCCGCGCAGGAAGAGCACCTTCGCGCGTTCGTCGAGGAAGCTGGTGTAGCGCGCTCGCACCATGTCCTGGCGCTTTCGGATTCCGACCTGGAGCTCGTTCTCCGGAGTTTCAGGGATGGGATCTCTACCAAGGAAGGAGTCGATCCAGGCTGAGCGCTCGACCTCGCCCATTCGAGATAGCGCTCGACGCTCCTGCGGGCTCAGAAGAAGGGCCGGTCCGTCGAACCAGAAGGCGCGCTCGAGCTCGTTCCACTCGAGCGGATCGGCGGCCGTATCTTCGGCGACAGCAGGAGAAGCACGGAACACCAGGAGCTGGGAGAGGGCCAGGGCGGCGAAGACAACGGCTCCTGACTGCGAACGGCGGCGAATGGATGCGTACATCTGAGGTCCTGTTGGAGGAAGCCTGCCCTTGGATGGTCGGGACCCACCCGGCACTGTCGGTTGGCAACGGTGTAGCGGCCTGTCTAGTACGGTCGGAGTTGGCAGCCCGAACCCATGCTATCGATCCAGGGAGAAACCGGGTATCGCGCTCGCGTATTCCGTTTCGCCGTCGAGGGAGAACCAAGCCATGAAAGTCGCCAGCATCTACCGCTACCCGATCAAGAGCATGATGGGAGAGGACCTGCCGGTCGCCGAGCTCGGTACGAGGGGTGTTCTCGGCGACCGAGCCTGGGCGGTTCGCGACGAAGTGCGCGGAGGCATTCAGGGAGGCAAGAGAATCGCCAGCCTGATGAAGCTATCTGCGACCTACACCGCCACCGCCTCTGAAGACGGATCGGCCGAGGCCCGCATCGTCACCGAGGACGGCGAGGAGGTATTGACCTCGGACCCTGCGGTCGGTGAGTGGCTGTCCGCGAAGCTCGACTGGCAAGTCGAGCTTTGGCCGCTGCAACCGGAGAGCAACGAAGAACACTATCGACGCAATGCGCCCGGTGACGACCCGATCGCCGAGGTGCGCGCCGTGATGGGCCGCACCGACGACGAGCCGCTACCGGATTTCTCGCGCTTTCCGAGCGAGCTCGCCAAGTACTCGTCGCCTCTGGGCACCTATTTCGATGCGTACCCTCTTTTGATCATGTCGCGCGAATCACTCAGAAGCCTGGCCGAGCGAGCGCCAGACACGACGATCGACGTGCGGCGCTTCCGGCCGAACATCGTGCTCGAAGGGGTGGCTAGCGAGCACCCGTTTCCGGAGAGCCAATGGGAAGGTCGTCGGATGCAAATCGGTCGTGCAGTCGTCGAGGCAACGATCGGCTGCCCACGCTGCGTGATGATCACCCGCGACTTCGCAGACCTTCCGAACGAGCCGAAGATCATGCGGCGACTTGTCGAGGAGACCAACGGTGACCTCGGGATCTATGCGCAGGTCGTCGAGCCCGGTCGTATCGCTGTCGGAGATTCGGCCACCCTGCTCCCTTAGCTGCTCCCCTTGCAGCCGCGCTAGAGGTGGTAGAGCATTCCGTAGACCAGAACTCCGGTCACCGAGACGAAGACCCAGATCGGGAATGTGATGCGTGCGATCCGACGATGGCGCTCGAACTGTCCGCAGAGCGCCCGGTAGAGCGTCCACAGAGCCAGGAACGGCACCAGGCCAGCCAGGATGATGTGCGGGATCAGAATCGCGAAGTAGATGGTTCGGATGGCGCCGGTTCCCGCGAACGGCACCGACCCGACCTTGGCGTGGTAGACCAGGTACGACGCCAGGAAAACGACCGAGCAAGCGAATGCTGCCACCATGCAATTGCGATGCGCAGTGCGTCGACCGCTGCGAATGAAGAACCAACCGGTAACGAGCAACGTGCAGGCGATCGCGTTGAGCGTCGCATTCACGGCGGGGAGATCGGTCACTTCCATAGGAGGTTCTCAGCCAGGTGCCCGGAGAGTGTTTTACTGGTAGGCAAGCTCTTCTTCGTACCAGGCCTCGAAGTCTTCCTGGCTTTCGACCGTCAGGCGCCCCAACATGCGGAAATGGCCGAGACCGCAAAGCTGTGCACAACCGATCTCACTCTCGCCGACTTCAACCGGCGTCATCGCGAGGCGAATGGTTTGGCCTGGAATCACGTCCTGGCGAACGCGCATGAACGGTAGGTAGAAGGCGTGCACTACATCTTTCGAGCGCAGCTCAAAGAGCACCTCCTCGCCCACCGGTAGATGAAACTCGTTGATCATCACCAGGTCGTCGAAGGATTCGGGCGCGTCGTAGTCGAGGCCTACAGGGTTGGTTCCATCAACCCAGTCGCTCGAGGTCGGGCCGAAGATGCCGTCTTCTCCGGCGTAGTGAAAGTTCCAAACGAACTGCTCACCCAACACCCGCACCACCCGCACCTCGTCGGCAGACGGGAGTTCACCCGTGCGTTTTGCCCACAGTGGAATCTCCACCAGAAAGAGAACCGCCAGTTCCGACAGCGCAATCACCGCAACCAGCGCCATGGCGAAGCGCCCGCGCGGCCCAGTTCTAAGGGGCTCGGGCTGTCGCCCGGAGCGAAAGCGCCACAGCACATAGACGAGATACAAGGACCAGCCGACCAGGAGAACGAGGATCGCCCAATGCACCATGGCGATCAAGGAATCGATGTGGTGCCCCTCCTGTGAGTAGTCAGGAGGTAGGCCGAGCCATTCGTTCATTGCTTCACCTCCTCGAGCGAGGCACTCGCCCTTTCAGCCCGAGCCACCCGCAGCAACAGGCGACCGACGCCAAACTGCGCGAGTGCGACCAGGGCGAGAAGAACGGCCGAGCCAACCACCAGACCCTGCAGGGTGTCCGAACCCGGCTCACCGAAGCACGTCGCGCACGCCAGAACGAGAGTTGTCGCGGCCATCACACCACCTCCCGCCGGAGGAGCGCGCGCCACCCATAGACCAGCAACACGAGCAGAGCACTCAAGGACACGAGAAAGATCAGCACCTCCGACTGACGATGCGACCACCCCGCGAGAGCCGACACCATCACGATTGCGGCCACGATGAACAGTCGATGAAAGGCAAGAAGAGACATCAGAGCGTTGCACTCCCCCACTGCGCCAGGGTCGGTAGGAAAACCAGCGCCACGGCAAAAAAGAGCACCAACCAGAAACCCGAGCGAAGCCAGCGCGGCTCGGTTGGTAGATGGAGTAGAAAGCGCAGCGCCAGGGCCGCCTGCACACACATAACCGCCCCGAGAACGCTCCAGCGCAGAAGCGGTGCGAGCGCTGCCTGCGAGAGGAGAAACAACGCTCCCGTAAAAACGGCCAGCACCACGCCACTAAGTACCACGCCTGACGGGGACAAACTCCCGCCGGAGGAAGGAGTCACGTCGTTCGGGTCCTGGGTGTTCATACCGAAAAGCCTTGCTCAGAAAAGATAAAGAGTCGGGAAGAGAACGATCCACACCAGGTCGACGAAGTGCCAATAGAGCCCTGCAACCTCGACGCGGTGGAGGTAACGCACCGGCTGGTCGCGGCGCATCGCCGCACCCGGCCCGAGCAGGAAGAGGTTGAGCAGCACGCCACCGACGAGGTGGAGCCCATGCAACCCGGTCAGCACCCAGTACATGCCGAAGAAGTTGTTGGTGCTCGGGCGGTAGCCGTGATTCCACTCGAGGCGGTACTCATAGCCTTTGATCGCCAGGAAGGCGACTCCCAAGAACGTGGTCACCCACAAGAAGAGACGAAAACGCCGCACCGCATCCTGTGACGAACTCGACCCATCCTCGGCCAGTGACCTCCAGGCCAACACGAACGTCACGCTCGACGCGATCAACAGGAAGCTGTTCAAGGCGGCAAGGCCAGGGTGCAGAAACTCTGACGCCACCGGCCAGGCGTCGCCGGCAGAAATGCGCAGGAGGAGATACGAGCTGAACAGCCCGCCAAAAAGCATGATCTCCGAAGCGATGAACAGCCACATGCCGAGCCGGGCGTTGTAGAGCCCGGTGTCGGCCCGCGTCTCGACGGTGTAGGGAATCTCCACTAGCGGACCCCGAGGGCTGGCGACCACTGCCAGGCGGAACGTTCTCGCGATCTAGACATCTCTAGGGTGCCTCCGTCGCTGGATCGAGATGCTGTGGCCGGAAACCGCGGTCACCTTCCGCGTAGATGTAGGGACCAACGAAGACCGACACCGGCTCTTCGAAGTTGCCATGGCCAAGCGGCGGCGAGGGCGCAGCCCATTCGAGACCGGTTGCCTGCCAGGGGTTGGCTGACACGGCTTCGCCGCGCCGCAGACTCGAGAAGATGTTGACGAGGAACGGAATCTGCGCCAGGCCGAGAGCCCAGGCCGACCAGGTGATCATCGTATGCAGCGGCAAAACGTCTTGAAGGTAGGCGTAGCCAGCCCCGCCGTCGTAGAGACGACGAGACATACCCGCCAGCCCCTGGACGAACATCGGCAGGAAGACCGCGTTCATGAGCAGGAACGACAGCCAGAAGTGCAACCGGCCGAGGCTCTCATTCATGCGCCGCCCAGTGATCTTGGGAAACCAGAAGTAGATTCCCGCAAAGACGGCGAAGATCGTTCCTGGCGCCACTACGTAGTGGAAGTGGCCGATGACGTAGTAGGTGTCGTGGAGTTGGATGTCGGCTGCTGCCAAACCGAGTGGCAAACCGGTCAGGCCACCGATCCCGAACATTGGCAGGAAGGCCAGTGCGAAGAGCATCGGCGTCGTAAAGCGAATCGATCCACCCCAGAGCGTAAGGAGAAGCACGGTCAGAATGACCACCGAGGGCACCGAGATGATCATTGTCGTGACCTGGAAAAAGGCGCTGATGGTGGTGCCCATCCCGGTCAGGAACATGTGGTGCGCCCAGACGATGAACGACATGCCACCCAGGAAGAGCGACGAGTAGACCATGGCGCGATAACCGAAGAGCGGCCGACGGGTATTGGCGGCAATGATCTCGGCAACGATCCCCATCGCCGGCAGGATCAACACGTAGACCTCGGGATGGGCCAGAAACCAGAAGAGATGTTGCCAAAGGAGCGGACTGCCACCGCCGGCGACTTCCACCACCTGGCCGCTCACCAGAAGGCCCGACGGCATAAAGAAACTGGTGCCCGCGACCCGGTCCATCAACTGCAGGATGGCTGCTGCTTCGAGGGGCGGAAAGGCAATCAGCAACAGGAAGTTGGTGACCAGCTGCGCCCACACGAAGAACGGCATGCGCATCAACGTGAGTCCCGGGGCCCGCAGCTGCAGGATGGTGACGATGATGTTGATGGCGCCCAACATCGACGAAGTAATCAAGAGCGCCATCGCCACCAACCACACCGATTGACCGACGCCTTCGATGACCGAAAGCGGCGGATAGGACGTCCAGCCCGACTTGGCCGCGCCACCCGGAACCCAGAAGCTCCCGAACATCACGATGCCGCCCCAGAAGTAGAACCAGTAGGAGAGCATGTTGAGACGCGGGAACGCCATGTCGGGCGCGCCCACCATCAAGGGCACCAGATAGTTGCCGAAGGCTCCAACGACCAACGGCACCACCGCCAGAAACACCATGATCGTGCCGTGCATGGCGCCGAGGGTGTTGTAGAACTCCGGCTGCAGTACACCGTCGGGCGCGTTGGCGTCACCGAGCAGGCCGCCGATCAGTGGCACCGCCTCACCCGGATAGGCGAGCTGCCAACGCAGAATGGCAATCAGGGTGAACCCGAGAAGCAGAAAGACCGACGCGGTCACGCCGTACTGCAACCCGATGACTTTGTGGTCGAGCGAGAAAACGTAGCGCCTGAGAAAGCTCTTCACGGTGTCGATTCAGCCTAGACGATCGATGACCAGGGCAGTGAGAACGACGGGCAGGTAGAACAGCGAAGTCAACAGAAGGGCACGCGCCGTGCCGTCACGACGCCGACGCAGAAAGCGCCAAGAGCGCATGACCATCGCGCCTCCTGATGCCACCGCGATCACCAGATAGATCGGGCCGGCAATCCCGAGAAGGTAGGGCAGCACGCTGACCGCGAGGAGAAGGGTAGCGGTCACCACCGAGTGCCACCCGCAAGCGACACCGGTCGGTTCAACCACCGACAGCATCTGCAGACCGCCTCGTTTGTAGTCGTCGCGATACTTCCAGGCGATAGCAAAAAAGTGGGGCAGCTGCCAGAAGAAGAGAATGCCGAACAGAATCCAGGCGATCACGCTCTCGGGGCCGATGAGGGCGCGGAGCTGTTCGAGCCAGGCCAGCGCTCCGCTACTCCCGTCGACCGGTTGCGGTCCCTCGAGGAACTGGAATGCTGCCCACCCCATCATCGGCGGGAGAGCTCCGGGGATCGCTCCGATGTGCGTCGACCAGTAGGTCACCCGCTTGAGCGGCGTGTAGACGAACAGGTAGAGCGTCATCGTGGCGAGCCCGAGCCCGAGCGTCAACGCGTTGGTGAACAGGCCGAGCAGCAGGGCACCGAAGACGGCGAGCCCGAAACCGAACAGACCAGCCGTGCCCGCATTGATGGTCGCCGCAGCCAGCGGGCGCGAGCTCGTGCGTTCCATGCTGGCGTCGATATCACGCTCCAGGAGCGCGTTGAACACCGCCGATGCAGCGGCGAGTAGAAAGGTCCCGACGGCGACAGCGAAAAGGCGCCCAACGTCACCGCGGCCACCCACCATCAGCGCACCCACCACGGTCGTCAACACGACCATGATGTTGACGCGCCATTTGGTCATGACGAGCAGAGTGCGAGCGACGCTTGGCTGCATCACCAAGCTCTGTGCAGCATTCGAGGACACGAATCTGGGATCCTTACGTGTGCGGAGGACGCACCAGAGTACCCGCTTGTGAAATCTTTCACAAGCGCCGAAAGCCGTGGTTTCAAGGCGATCGGACACTTCGACGGGCAGCGAGCTCCGCCGCCAGTTCGGCCAGAACGGGAAAGCCCAGGTCGTCGAAGTCACTCTCCCAGAACTCCTCCAGGCCGCGCGCGCCATGCGCCTCGTAGCGCGCCGCCTTGAGCAGCAGTTGCAGCCGGTCGCAGGCTTTGACGAAGCGCGCCTCGAGGGTCTCCTGGGCCTGGTACTCGTTGGCCAGGGCGGCCGCACGGCCCGCCAGCGGTGCAAGCACATCGTCCAACGCTCGACGCTCCGCCTTCACCTTCTCCTCACGCGCGAGATAGGCCTGAGCCGTCCGTGGCAGATCGCCGGTGCGCATCTCTCCCAGGTCATGCAGAAGTGCCAACTGCGTTGCCCGACCCAAATCGAGCCCCGAAACTCGCGAGCCCGCCGCCCAGACCAAAAAGACCACATGAAAGGTGTGCTCGGCGACGCTCTCGCAATCGGCAACGCCGCGCAGAAACCATCCCGTACGCGGCACCCGGTCGAGCCCTTCGAGCTCGAGGAGCGTATCCAGCAGTGTTTCGTTCTTCCTCACCACCGCATCCTAGCTGCGGCTGCCCGAAGTAGCAGGCTGACCTTTCAATTCGACTTGACGGGCCGCACCTGACCCAGGGTCGCCACGGTAGGCGCGGGTCTCACAGCGAGGTCCCGTTCCCCTCGAGGAGAACCGACATGAGCGCCGGTCTGCGACTCTGGATCGCCTTCGCCCTGCTGGTACCCACCTTCGCTTCGGCCCAGACGCCCTCCGAGGCCGACGAGCTGCGGCGCCGTCTGCTGATGCGCTTTCCCGGGGCAGGCGCCAACGGCGATGGCACTCTCAGCCAGGCTGAAGCGGTCGCCTTCAGACAAGAGCAGCGGGCGAGTCGCAAAGCGCCGGAAGTCATCGCTCCTCCGCCGACCCACGAAGACGTGCGCTACGGCCCCTTCGAACGCAACGGCAAGAGCTGCTGACATCGCTTCGCCCGCACGCCCCATACGTCCTCCCGGCCCTTTGGGGGAAGCAACCTGGCTTCCTGTCATCATGGGCTCTTTCCTGGAGACGCCCATGACCGATCAACCCCTTCTGCCCGAGATGCCTTCGCCGAAGGGCAGGGGCCCACGGCGCCCTGACCGAAGGACCAGAGCCGGCAAGAGCGTTCAGAAGGGACGATTGCGCGTTCACGACCCTTTCGAGCTCGTGCGGTGGCTCGCACTCAGCCAGCCGGATCCGCGCAAGGCGCTCGCCGAGCTTGTGCAGAACGCCCTCGATGCGCAGGCGACGTACGTGGAAGTGGTGCGCTACCGCAAGAAGGGAATCGCCTGTCTGGAGATCCGTGACAATGGAGTCGGAGTGATTCCCGAGTTCCCGCGCGACGAAGCGCTGCGACACATGGCCACCAACATCGGCCATTCGCGTAAGCGCTCGCTCACGCCGCGCGAGCGTCTCGAGCTCATGACCCAGGGTCAGTACGGCATCGGCCTGCTCGGCTTCTGGAGCCTGGGGCAGACGCTCGAGGTCGAGAGCTGGCGCACAAAGCAGGAGCGAGGGCCAGAAGGCGAGGACCAGAAGAAGGAGGTAAATGATCAACAGGGGCGCCCCCATCGCCTCACCCTTCACCGCAACCGGCGCGACTGGCTCATCGAGCCCCTGCGCCGCCGCAAGGCTCCCGACCTCCCGTCGACCGTGGTCCGCATCGTCGGGATTCACGACGACGCTCTGCGAGTGCTCACTGCCAGACGCGCCTCGGTCTACCTCGGCAGCGAACTCCGCGGCCAGCTGCTGGCGCGGGAAGTCGAATTGTGGGTCCACGACCGCATGGCGCGCGGTAGGGCTCCCCGCCGCCTCGCGGTGGAAGCGAGGCGGTTCACCGGTACGCCCCTCGAGGTAGCGAGCGTTCCGGTGCCGGGCTATCCCGACGTGCAGCTCGACCTGTATCTCGTCGAGAAAGCGAGATCGCAGAGCCCGGTCTCTCTCTACGCTGCCGGCACGCTCGTCGCCGAGAGCTTCGGCGAACTAGCGCCTCTCAGCCTCAACCGCCGACCCTGGACCGACCCGCGCCTGACCGGGGTCGTGGAGTTTCCTGCGCTGTCGGTCGCCGCCGGCAGTCGCCGCGGGGTGCTGCCCGATGCGGCCAGCGCAGCCTTCTGTCGCGCCCTCGAATCCGTCACACCGAGAATCGAGTTCCTGCTCGCCGAGGAGGAGGAGCGCCGCGAAGAAGAGCTCGACCGCTCTCTCGTGCGCAACCTGCAGAAGGCCTTTCGTGGCATCAGTTCGAGCATGGAGCGCTTCGCGCTTCTGCCGGTCGAAGACGGCAGCGAAGGGCCACCGGCGCCGGGCGGCAGCGAGGCCCAGGAAGAGCAAGCGTCGGCAGACGAATCCGACGAGGCGACGGAGGCAGTCGCAGGCGAGGCGGAGGGGCGAGCGGTGCTCGAAACGCCGGCCTTCACCACCACCGAGGCACCTCTGTCCGAATCCGCACCGACCGGCGCCCTCCACGAAGTCCGCATCGAGCCCTCCCGCCTTCGACTCCGCCCGGGGGCGGCCCGCATCGTCCGTGCCCGCGCCTTCGACGCGGACGGGCGGCTGATCGGCGGCCGCGTCGACTACCTGTGGCGCCTGGTCGACCTGCCAGGCGAGGTGGAGGAGTTGCCGAGCCTCGGTTCCAAAGTCAGGGTGCGTGCACAGGGGTCTCCCACAGCCGGCAGCCTGCGAGTCGTAGCTTGTCAGGGCGACCACCGCGCGACCGCCGAGATTCCGGTCGAACTCCTCGAGCCTCGTCCCGAGAGGGCCGAGGGTTCGGAGGGTGTTCCCGAACCCGAGTTGGTCGGCGACTCCGGGGCACTCTGGCGCTCCCGCGTGCGAGCGGGGCGCTGGCAGGTCAATTCGGCGCACCCTTCGTGGTCCGAGGTTGCTTCCCAGCCGGCGCTCAAACTGCGCTACCTCGCCTTGCTCTACGCCAAAGAAGTCGTCGTCGCGACGCACCGCGATCCTCGACTGGCCGAACCGCTCGAGGAGCTCGTGGACATCTTCGGCTACGCCGACAGGAACCTGGCGCGCTAGACCGGCCAGCTCCAGCAAAAGCACGTTCCTCGTCAGTCACAGAACCGACTCTTCGCGGGGTTCCCGCCTCCGAAACACACGTTTCGTACAAACACAGGCGCTGGGGTGGCTCAGTCTCCGATGACTGAATGGCTCGCTTTTCCGTGACTGGCGACAGCCGACCCGGTACATGCAACCCCGGGACTCTGAGTCGCGTGTAGGAGAGAGCCTTGCCTCAAGCTCGGAGCGCGACGAAGCCGGCGGCTGCAAAGTCGCCATCGAAGGCGAGGGCCTCCCTGACTACGCCCTCCGGTGTTTCGCCGATCCGGTGGCTGAGGATCATCGGCCCCGACCCGAGAGGCCCGAAACCTTGACAAAGGGCACTGTCGCGCTAAAATCTGAATCCTAATTCAGATTCGGTTCCGCAGGAAGAGGTCTCTTCGGCCTCGTATCGGAGGAGTTCGACGTTGGCAACCACCAAGACGGACAGCGCGCCGCACAGGAGTCGTTGGATCTCCGATCTGCACTGGGTGCGCCCCGGTCAGCAGACGCGGAGCCAGAAGACGCAGGAAGCGCTGCTCGACGCTGCCGAGACGTTGTTCTACGAGAAGGGCGCCGACGCGACTTCCGTGGCCGATGTCGCCGAGCGTGCCGGCTACTCGGTGGGCAGCGTCTATCACCACTTCCGTGACAAGAAGGCGCTGCTCTACTCCCTCTACGACCGGATGACGACGCAGTACGAAGCGACCGCTCGCGAGGCGGTCGATCCCGCGCGCTGGGAAGAAGCCTCGATCGTCGACATCTTGCGCGGCTACCTCCGCTTCTCACTCACCGCCATGCGCGATCGGCCCGGGTTCAAGCTCGCGGGGCTCGAAGCCTCCCGCCACGATCCCGCCCTGCTCGTGCACTTCGGGGAGCTCAGGTTGGAGTTCCTCGAGGGCCTGGCGGCGTTGCTGCTCGCCCGGCGTGCGGAGATCGGGCACCCGGATCCCGAGCGCGCGGTGAGGTTCGCGCTCGATCAGCTCGCTTCGATGATCAAGACCCGGCTGAACCCCCTGTTGATGAGCACGATGCTGGCCGAAGAGCCCGACGAGCTCTTCGAGTGTGAGGCGCTGCGTTCGGTGTGCGCCTATCTGCAGCTGGCTGGAAGCGAGGGAGGTCACCACCGTCGAATCGATGCACTCGGCCGCAAAGAATGAGGAGAGCAATCCATGAAGGACTTCAACGACAAGGTCGTCGTCATCACCGGAGGTGCCACCGGAATCGGCTTTTCCTTCGCCAAGCGCTTCGGCGAGGAGGGAGCCCGAGTGCTCGTCGCGGGCCTGCGGCCGGATCGGGTCGAGCACGCCGAGGCGGAGCTCAAAGAGCTCGGCGTCGATGCGGCCGGTACCCTCTGCGACGTGAGCGACCGCTCCCAAGTCGAAGCGCTGGCCGATCACGCGTGGGAGACGTACGGCGGGGTCGACGTGATCGTCAACAACGCCGGCATCGGTGGGATGCGCTCTTCGGTCATCGACGCGGAGCGCGAAATGATCGACGCGGTGCTCGCCGTCAATCTCTTCGGGGTGTGGAACGGAGTGTCCGTGTTCGGCAAGCGCTTCATCGAACGGGGAACGCCGGCCGCCATCTACAACGTCGGCTCGGAGAACTCGTTCTTCAATGCCGTTCCCCACAACTCGCCGTACGTCGCGAGCAAGCACGGCGTCTTCGTGCTCACCGAAGCGCTACGCGAGGAGGTCCCCGACTTCATCGAAGTCGGGCTCATCGCTCCCGGCTTCGTGCAGTCCGAGATCTCGGAGCACATGTCGGCGGGCATGGACACCGACAGGTACACCCACATCGCCATGGAACAGATCAAGGCGGGGGAGTTCTACATCGTCTCGCACGCCTACAACAGCGTGCGCATCGACGAGCGCTACGACGAGATCTCACGGTCCTATGCCAGGTACGCGCCGCGCTACGAAGGCGACGACGAATTCGACGTCCGCTCCCTGCTGGCCAGGCTGCAGGCACAGCGGGGCTGACCCCTGGCGCCAGATTGGCGCGATCGGCCAGTGAGGTGGCGCCTTGTGCTGGCGACGCTGGGCGTGACAACGAGACGTAATCCAACCGAAGCAACGTAGGAGACATCCAATGGCACACTGGACTTTCGACGATATTCCCGATCAGGCCGGACGTACGGTCATCGTGACCGGCGCCAACAGCGGGATCGGCTTCGAGGCCGCACGGGCTCTCGTGCGCAAGGGCGCCTCGGTGACCCTGGCCTGCCGCAACCCCGAGAAGGGCCGCGCCGCGGTCGACCGCATTCTCGAGGAGGCCGCGAACGGCGATGCCTCGCTCGAGCTGCTCGACCTCTCCGACCTCGAGAACGTCAGCTCCTTCGCGGAGCGCTTCCGTCAGCAGCACCAGAGACTCGATCTCCTCATCCTCAACGCCGGGGTCATGGTGCCACCGGAAAGCCAGACCAGGCAGGGGTTCGAGCTCCAGTTCGGCGTGAACCACCTGGGACACTTCGCGCTCACCGGCCGGCTGCTGCCGCTGCTCACGGCCACTCCCGAGAGCCGGGTCGTAGTGGTGTCGAGCACGGCGGCTTCGATGGGGAAGATGGACTTCGAAGACCTCCACTTCACCGAGCGGGGCTACAAGCCCTGGCCCGCCTACGGGCAGAGCAAGCTGGCGAACCAACTGTTCGCGCTCGAGCTGCAGAGGCGTCTCGAAGCGACGGGAGCGCCGACGCTCGTCACCGCTGCCCATCCCGGCTGGACCGTGACCGATCTCCAGCGGACTTCCGGGATGGCCAGCTTTCTCAATCCCTTCTTCGGGATGAAGCCGGAGCAGGGCGCATTGCCGACGCTGCGCGCCGCGACCGATCCCACCAGCCGCGGTGGGACGTACTACGGGCCGCACGGTCTCATGCAGATGCGCGGCTATCCGGTCGTGGTCGAGATGGTGAAGCAGGCGCAGAGCCCCGCCGATGCGGCGCGTCTGTGGGAGATCAGCGAGGAGCTCACCGGAGTGAGTTACGACCGGGCGTTGGCCGCCTGAGTCACGGCGCATCGCGGCCTGGGCTGGGAGGGTCTGCAGCTTCGCGAGGTGCCATGCCGCGACTATCAGCGTGCGGGAAGCAGCGTGTACCGGGGAGTTCGGGCAGCGCGAAACGGCCTCGGCTGCTTGTAAGGAACCCGCGAGTCTCTGCGTCCTAGAAGACGGCGGTTCCTACCTCGGTGACGCGGGCTGCTCAGCAGTCAGGGTTCGCAGACGGTTTGCGTCTCATCGTCTCCGACTACGAGAGAGGCGAACTCAGGTTCAATGGTGAGCTCATCATCGAGCTCACCAGCATCTTCGGAGTCTCACCGGACGAAATCCTCGGACTTCAAAAGACAAAGAGACTCGCGCTCGGGTCCTCGATGCGGTTGGTCAGCTCGTCGATGGCGTAGGTCGTAGGTATGCGATCGGAATTCCTTTCTGCCGGCCGAGGGCGTTGAGGGCTGCCCGAACTGCCGGGTACACGAATCTCGCCACGGATCTCACTAGGCATAGCAAGCCATCTCTAACTGCGAGCCTACGCTTCGCCGTCGTCCGGAACTGGTATCGGCCAGTCGAGCACCTCCCCCGGTCGCTCTCCCTCAAGCCACCAACCCAAGCCGCAGCAGGTCCCACACATCACCTTCGACGTCGCCGCGAGAGGGAGCATTCCGGCACCCTTGCAGACCGAACATACGATGCCCACGTCTGGGCGTTTGGGGACGAGCTTCAAAAAAAGGGAACCCGAGCACTCGCACGCCGAAGATACCCGAACAGCAGCGCACCCCGGACACTGTCGGCTCGCGTCTGGCCACTGGCGACCGGTACTTCCAGCATCGCGCCCTCCGGCGTCAGAATGCAGAGCCCGGCGAAGTCTCGATAAACAACGACGGAACCGTGATACTCGGCCAGGACACGCCCCTCGTCAGAGCCTGGGGAGTATCTTTGCAGGTCCCTCGCAGCTTGACCACGAAAGGCTTCTCTGACAGCCACGAGTGAGACTCTTTCGGTGTCTGCAACGCTCACTTCGGAACATACCTGAACAAGAGTCGTCCATGTTGATAGGCCCAGGTCTCGAAGAGGTGAAAGAAGCCGGTCAGGACTGGGCGGCCGCCCTCAACCAGTTCGCCATTCGCCATGGTGACAGGATCCAATTCTGAAACATGGGCCGCCGACTTACACAGCTCACTTGGCAGGCCCACCCAATCACTCTTCACCAGCAAAGAACTCAATCACAGCGCCCGGTTGCTCGCCAGGCAACCACCATCCCAAGTGGTAGCAGGTTCCACACCCGATAGTGTGAGGACCTTCGGGCGGAGGAAAGGGAAGAAGACCTGAGCCTTTGCATGTCACGCAAACAACTGCCTCAGGTGGCCGTTCCGGCACTAACTCGGCAAAGAAGGTGGCGCGGGTGCCGGCGTAGCGAAGACTACCGAGCATCTCCGACCCCGTTACCCTTCTGACGGATCGAGTTGCGTAGTCGATCTCCAACATCGACCCATCTGGGACCAGAATGCAGAGACCAGAGTCATCGAATAGAACGACCACTGATCCTGGGTGTTCAACTCTCAGAATCTGGCCGGCTTCCGAGTTCGGTGGGAAGCGAACGAGATCATTCACTCGCTGGGTTTCGAACGTATCGGAAACGCCCTTTAGTGAGACACGATCCCACCGGGAGCCACTCATCTGGGTGTGTACCTGAATAGCAGTCGACCATACTGGTAGATCCATACTTCTCCGGTCGTGCTGATATAGGTATACACGCCCCGCCCGTTGCCGATTAGCATGTGTGAGCCTGGCACCCAGTCCTTCAGGATTCTCAATTGGTGTCCATTCCTCGCCAATACGCCAGAGACTACCTCGGCGGACCCGAAGAAGCTGCTAGGCCCTACCGCCAAGAGTTCGCTGTAGATCGCCGTAGCACTCGGATTGCTGGACAACAGGATCGTCGGAGCGGCACCGAACCCCGTTGCCGATGCTGCTCCGACAAAACCCAGCCCGGCCAAAGAGGCGTAGGCAACTCGCAGCTCGAGCTGCCTCATACCGGGTGCGATCTCGCTGACACTCTGAAGCATCATCGTGTTGGCATCACCCCCACCACCAAGCCCTGCCCGAACATGAACACCGATTGCGGCTCGAAAACCCAGTCCACTCGGCAGGTCGTTCAGTCCTCCACGTCCTCCGGCAAGCCACTGCCCGAAGAGTGTGAACTCGGAATGTCCTGAACTACACGGCGCGCCAAACGCGTCCTCGCAGACGGTGGTCTCGAACTCGAATGGTTCTTCCTTCGTCCCACTCTCCATGAGACCGAAAGGATCGGTGAAGGTCATTGGGTTCCCGGATACGTACGGATACCTGTTCCAGCTTCGAGGCTCGGCGAGTCTTCCCTGTACCGGATCAGCCGACAAAAACCGACCCAGCAACGGCGAGTGATATCTGGCATGCATGTAGTCAAGATCATCCAGGGCATCCCCCTCAACACCCAGATCCCTCTCATGCCCGGTAAACCGAAGCGTAGCCCGCACCGAATCACCATTCGGCCCCTGCGACTCGGGGGCCGGAACTGCCTGTTCACCATACGGCCAGAACAGATAATCCGTCGCCAGCTGCCCGTTCGAAGCCTGCCACACACTCCTCGGTGAACCCAGGTGGTCGTTGAAGTAGAAGTACCGCTCACCATTCGGCTCGTGGTTGGCGATCTGTTGGCCGCCGGCAAACACGATGTCGCGGTCGACGTAGAGCGTACCCGTCGAATCGGTGTGGTACTTCCGCAGAACCAACCCATCGAGACCACGAAGCGTCCACTCCTCCAGCCCCGCGTCATCGATCACCAGGATCCGCTCGTCGTCGGCTGTATAGACGTAGGAATGCGTCTGCTGGGAGCTCGTCATCGACTCCATCTGGCCCAGACGCGTCCACTCGTACTCGATGTCGTCAGCACCGGCACCGGGCCGCATCGTCATGTTGCCTTCGATGTCGTACCGAAAACGGTCGGTACCTGAACCGCTCGAGTCCTCGATGCGGTTGGTCAGCTCGTCGATGGCGTAGGTCGTAGGTACGAAACCCAGAGTCTGGTCCCAGCGCTCGAATTCATATAGGTTCCCGAACGGGTCGTACGAGTACCTCTTGCGAAGCGTCGAGCTCAGGTCGGCGGTGATCAATCGGCTGGCCGCGTCGTAGGCATACGTGGCGCTACCTACCTGCGTCACGTTGCCGGACGGGTCGTAGCCCAGGGCGTGGGTCGTGGTGCCGTCGTTGAAGCTCGAAGGGCGCGCCATGTCATCGGGGTCCTTGCCGAGAACGTAGTCGGGAACTGCCGGGTACTCGAGCTTTGAAAGCATACCGTTCGAGTGGTACTCGGCTTCTAATACGTAGGTCGACTGGCCCGGAAGGTCACCGGGAGCACCGATCGATTCGATGCGACCCAGGTCGTAGAGGTACTCCACGCTCCGCTGGGCGTCGAGGCAGGTCGTACTCGACGTGCTGCTCACCTCGCAGGGGTAATCCAGAATCGAGGCTCCTCCCAGGTCGTGGTACGCGAACGACTGGAGAAAGACACGGCTCGACGTGCCATCGGAAACGGTCGTGTAGCGCTCGGACACTCGACCACCACGGCCGCCGTAGTCGTAGTCCTCGGTCACCTGGAAGGTGCCGGCTGGCAGCAGCACGTGAGATGCGCGACCTATGGACGGATCGCTACCGCCTCGCATCGGCAAGACTTCGAAAGGGCATGAGGGCATACGTCGCCGTTGACTCCGACGTCGGTCGCAGCTGACCGAACTGCCCGGCACGCGCATCTCACGATTTACCCGGCACACGTTGAGAGCCGACTACTTCCCTGGCGGCTGCAACGGCCTGGCTCTCGAATAGCTCGCTTTCCCAGGGCCGATCTCGATGCTCGCTGGCCGCGTATATGAGAGGCTGGAACTCAGCTGGGGGTGGGGCACCGAGTGCTTCGGTCAGCGTCCAGATCTCCTCGGCGCCGACCAATGGTTGAATCGCTCCTTCCAGTATCTGTTCGCACACTCGTAGTGCCGCTACGTCGACCGCCTCACGGCGAGACATCTTGTCAAGGCCCCACTCTCTCAGCACCTCCAAGAAGAGCGTGCGAGCCTCGGCGCCACTCTCAGGGCCCAACCCCGCAAGCCTTCGGATCACTTTCGTGTCGATGCCACCTTGGAGAAGCCGAACGCCCTCCAATGGGAGGCACGAGTCGGAAACTAAACCAAGTACGAAGCGGGCGGCAAGGCCACGCTGATCGATCGATTCCACCTATCCGCCCCTATTTTCTCTTGAACTTTCCCATTCCCCGCGAACCAGTCTGAAGGTTCTTCCAGTAGTGCACCGTAACCTTCGAGCCATCCAGGCCACGCCGGGTGTATTCCATCTTGGCAAAGAGATGTTCGGGGAAGAGCGGGTCCTTGATTTTTCCCTGCATAATGCGGTGGCCCAAGCCATTTGACAGCACCTCTTTCATCGTCAGCTGCTCCGTGAGGCTAAGCGGCATGCTGCCCTGCCCCAGGATTGCCGGGGCGCTGGCTTTCAAAGCTCGAGTACCCGGCAGTTCCCGACTACGTTCTCGGCAAGGACCTCGATGACATGGCGCGGCTCGGGTCCTCAATGCGTCGACTGGCCGCCTCGTAGGCATAGGTGGGGCCGCCTACCTGCGTCACGTTGCCGGACGGGTCGTAGCCGAGGGCGTGAGTCGTGGTGCCGGGGCTGTAAAGGCTGAGAACGCGAAGCCCCATCGAGCGAACCCAACAAGAAGGGTGGCGCCGCCGCTCTCGAAGTCACAGGCGACGGCTCCCCTCAGACGCTCAACACCACTTGGCGTTGACTGGCCCGCTAGACGGCGACCTCGAACTGCGCCTCTTCGGTCGAACCGTCGAGAGCGGTAGTCGAGGCTCTGCCCGCAGCAATCACCTGCGCTACTTCGTCGAAGTAGCCGGTGCCGACGAAACGCTGGTGCTTGGTGGCCTGGTAGCCGTCGGTCTCCTTTTCGAACTCGCGCTCCTGGAGAGTCGAGTAGGCGGTCATGTGATGGTCGCGGTAGCCCTCGGCGAGTTCGAACATCGACAGGTTGAGGGCGTGGAAACCGGCGAGGGTGATGAACTGGAACTTGTAGCCCATGGCGCCGAGCTCGCGCTGGAAGCGCGCGATCGTGGCGTCGTCGAGCTTCGCCTTCCAGTTGAACGACGGCGAGCAGTTGTAGGCCAGGAGTTTGCCGGGGAACTCGGCGTGGATTGCCTCGGCGAAACGTTTGGCCTCGTCGAGATCAGGCGTTCCGGTTTCGCACCAGATGAGGTCGGCGATGGGTGCGTAGCTGAGGCCGCGAGCAATGGCACAGTCGAGCCCACCGGTGATGCGATAGAAGCCTTCATGGGTGCGTTCGCCGGTCATGAAGCGGTGGTCGCGTTCGTCGATATCGCTGGTGAGAAGGCGCGCCGACTCGGCGTCGGTTCGCGCGATGAGAACGGTTGGGATCTCGAGCACATCGGCTGCCAATCGGGCAGCGCGCAGCTTGTCTTCAAACTCACGGGTTGGCACGAGCACCTTGCCACCCATGTGGCCGCATTTCTTGGCTGACGAGAGTTGGTCCTCGAAGTGAACGCCTGCGGCTCCTGCCTCGATCATTGCCTTCATGAGCTCGAAGGCGTTGAGGTTGCCGCCGAAGCCTGCTTCGGCGTCGGCCACGATCGGCGCCAGCCAGTCGATCTGATCTTGGTTCTCCGAAGTCTGGATCTGGTCGGCGCGTAGAAGCGCCTGGTTGATGCGACGCACCACCGAAGAAACGCTGTTCGCTGGGTAGAGGCTCTGGTCAGGGTACATCTGGCCGGCGTCGTTGGCGTCGGCCGCCACCTGCCAACCGGAGCAATAGATCGCAGCCAGCCCGGCCTGGACCTGTTGCACCGCCTGGTTGCCGGTCAGTGCCCCAAGGGCTCGAACGGGCTCTTCGCCCTGCAGGCCGGCCCAGAGCTTTTCGGCACCGAGGCGGGCGAGGGTGTGTTCGATGCGTACCGACCCCTGAAGACGGGAAACATCAGTCGCTTGATAGCGACGGGTGATGCCGTTCCAGCGGGGGTTGGTCTTCCAGTGGTGGGTACGGTTCTCGGTTCGATCCTGAGCGGTCATCTGAGGCTCCTGGGCGAAAGTGATCTGTTCGGTATTTCGAACGGCTATTCGGGATTCGAGACACTACGAGCCATTCCTGGCCAGGTCAAGGACGATCGGTCGATTTGTTGAACTTGTGTTCGAAATATCGAACGAATCTCGCGGATTCTCAGCAGCGGCGAGGAATCGGAGCGCGATCGATTGCGGCCGGGCGCGCTACTCGGGCTTCGCGGGTCCCCGTTGCAGCAGCTCGTTGCGCGCTGCGACGACGAAGTCGGTTTCGAGCATCACGAAGTCGCAGGCTTCCGCCTGCTTCTTCGGCAAGCGTGAAGTCGGCAGCTGACCCACCGAACGGTCGAGGAGGCGCACCGCCCGCTCGAGGTCGGTTCTCTCGACCACCGTCGAACCGCGATCGGCAGCCAGTGCCTGACTGGTCCAGATCGCCATCGGATAGACCAGCAGGAACTTGGGCAGCGCTTCCTTGACCGGCAGAATCTCTTCGCCAGCGACCAGGTAGCGGTGGCCGACGATCTTGGCGCGCACATAGGTCAGCCAGGCCTCTCGGCCCTCGTGTTCGAGGAAGCTGCCGTCAACCGTTGCGATCTCTTCGAAGGTGGCACTGAGCTCGCGGTTATCGACGATCGGCCGGTTGCTTCCGTGCTGATAGCGGTTGCCTTCGTCGATGCGCTTCTTCTCGACTTGGCGGCGCGCTCGTTTGCCGAGCTGGTCGACGTTCGGTGGAGCTGGGTTGAGCATCAGATAGAGCCACTGGAAGAAGATCGCGCGCTGCGTCTTGTCCATATGCCCCTGCCAGGGCATGTTGACGATCTGTCTTGGCAAACCCACGGCGATGGCACGACGAAGCTCGCTCGCAACCGGTAGCTGCGGATCACCAGTCGTCGCCAGGCGAACGTACTGAAGAAGACAGCGTATGCGGTCGAAAACCGACAGGTCTTCGTTGGCCAGGAAGCCGAGTAGAAAACGCTCGAACTCGAGCAGGATGGCGTCGTCGAGCGGGCGACCGTCGTCGATCCAGTGCTTCTGGACCAGCGGAGCGCCGAGCTCGTCGTCGAGGAGCGCCTGCCACTCCGGTCTTCGTTCGCGAACCGGCGCACCCGCGCCGCGGCTGACCGCCGAACACGAGAAGCTGACATCGACGGTCACTCGATCCGCAACCCGATGAAAGCCGAACGGGTAGAGGCGGCACATGAGCGGCTTGGCCTCGGCGCCGAAATGCTGGTGAATGCGGCACTGGTTCTGATTGCCCAGAAAGACGCAACGACCGTCGTCTTTGCGCGCCAGGCGATCGACTGATCCGGCTCCTGGAACATCCACTCGCACCGCAGGTCGAACGCCTGCCAGATCGTCGGCAACACCGTTCCAGTCGAGCGCTTCGAGCTCCGCGCGCTCGCCCTCCTGCAGCTGAATGTTGACGTCGCGGCAACAGTCGCCACACTGGCTACAGGTAAAGCACACACCCCCAGGGGTTTCGAACAGGACTGCCATGACGCATACTCTTCCACAGCCCTCTCTTCGAGAACCACCGCCACCCCCTAGTTCCCCTATGTGGAGGATCGCGACCCATGAACTCCTACGAGTGTTTCGAGATCACTGTCGACAGGCGCGTTGCGCACCTCAAACTCAATCGCCCCGAGAAGCGCAACAGCATGATTCCGGCGTTCTGGGAGGAACTGCCGGCGGCAGTCCGAGTTCTCGATGAAACCGGTGCGGCACGTGCGCTGGTGATCTCGTCAACCGGGCCGCACTTCTGTGCCGGCCTCGACGTCAAGGCCTTCAACATGGGGGGCCAGGCACCAGAGCGATCCGAAGACGAGGCGCGGGCAGCCCGCATCCAACACGGCCCGCGCTTCTACTCGAACGTTCTGCGCATGCAACGAAGCCTCTCGGTTCTCGAGGAGTGCCGCATGCCGGTGCTGGCTGCCATTCAGGGGGGCTGCATCGGTGGCGGAGTCGACCTCACCACCGCCTGCGACATGCGCTACGCCAGCAAGGACGCCTTCTTCACCATCTTCGAAACCAACATCGGAATGACCGCCGACGTTGGCACCTTCCCGCGCATCGTCAAGCTCATTCCCGAAGGCGTCGTTCGCGAGCTCGCCTACACCGGTCGCCGCATGAGTGCCGAGGAGGCACAGTCTGTTGGCCTGGTGAACCGTGTCTTCGCCGATCAGGCAACGATGCTGGACGGGGTGATGGAGATTGCCCACACAATTGCTTCCAAGGCTCCCCTGGCGGTCTACGGCTGCAAGCGTGTGATCACCTACTCACGCGATCACTCAACCGCCGATGGTCTCGACTACATCGGCATCTGGAACGCCAGCATGTTGCAGCCCGAGGAAATCCGTGAAGCGATGACCGCCAACGCCGAGAAGCGCGACGGCAACTTCGTTGATCTGCCACGGCTCGCGGAAGACGAAGACGACCCAGCCTTTCTCGAGGGCTAGGGCTCCACGCCGAGCGCCAATAGGCCCTACGATGAAGAAGACCCGGACGTGCACCACAGCTCTCGTCGCCACTCTCCTGGCTCCCGCCCTCTTTGCCCAGACCGGTGGCGCGACCGACCGCCTCGGCGAACTCGAAAAGGAACTCGGCAAGGTCAAGATCGAGGAGCACTCCGGCCTGGAGTATGAGCAGGCCGCAAAAGAGCTCGCTCGCCTGGTCGCCGAACTCGACCACCTGCTCGCCGCCGGCACAGAGGATGAGCCGGAGCTCGCCGGCAAAGAGCGCATCGAAGCAGAGCTCTTGCGGGCACAGGCGCGGCGTCGACATTTCGAGATCGGAGAGTTGGAGCTTTATCGCCTCGTCCCCGTACGCTACCTGTCGCTGGGAGAAACGAGCGGCCTCTTCCTTAGACCGTGCGCCCAGCCGGACGCGGCTACGAAGAGAGCCACCGCTGAGCTACGACGGCTTCCCAAGGTCCTCGAGAACGCCCGGCGCAACCTGACCGTGCCGGCCCGAGTGTGGACGGAGAACGCCATCGAAACATCGCGCTACGCCAGCCTGATGCTCGAGGAGGAGCTCAGGAAGGTGTGCATCGACGACCCGGACCTGGAACGCCGGTTCCTGGTCGCCGGTGAAAGAGCGGCCGAGGCGGTGGCTGGCTTTCGCGACTGGCTGACCGACACGCTGCTGCCGCGCTCGACCCGCTCCCCGGCCTGGACACCCGAAGAAGTCGAGGTCTACCAGTTCGAGCACGAGTTCCTGACCGACTACGGTGTCGACGAAATGCTGCGCGTCGCCGCCCTGGACGAGGAGGGCACGACCCAGGAGATGAAGGAGCTCGCGGCGCGCATTCACCCGTCGGGCGACCTCGAGACCGTCTGGAAGCTGATGAAAGACGAGACACCGCCGTGGTCTGAGGTCCCTCGAATGGCTGAGCGCTACGTCGAGATGGCGGCCTCGTGGCTTCAGAACGAAGGCAGCCATGTGGTGGCCATCCCCGAGCGCTTCGACTACGGCGTCCAGTTGACCTCGCCGATGGGCCGACGGGTCCTGTCGTTCGGAGGCGCCTCCTACGGGCCCACGATGGGCGGTCGCATCTCGGGCTACTACGTGCTCACTCCTCTCGAGCCTTGGCTCTCCGAGGACGACGCTGCCAGCCGGCTGCGCTCCTACAACCCCTACTGGACGCACGTCATTTCGTACCACGAGTGGATCGGCCACAACGTCCAACGCGCCGTGGCGCATGAGTTCGCCGAGGGCTCGGTGATGCGCTCTTTCCAGTCGATCTACCTGAGCCAGGCGTGGTCGTTCTACCTCGAGAAGCTGCTCGAAGACGAGGGCTACTTCGAAGATCGCTTGCCGCACGTCGAAGCGCTCAAGACGCGCATGGCGCGCCTCCAGATGCGCATGTGGAGGGTGCAACGCATTCTGACCAAGCTCAGGATGGCGAAGGGCGAGATGACGTTCGACGAAGCGGTCGAAGCCTACGTCGCGAAGATCGGCATGGAGCCCACCAACGCCTTCATCGAAGTGCAACGCGACTCACAGAGCCCATCGCCACCCGGGCGCGAGATCATTGGCGAGCGCTTCATTCTCGAGCTTCGCGAGGAGTGGAAGGCTCGCATGGGCGAACACGATTCGATGTTGGCGTTCCATGAAGCGCTGTTGCGTTACGGAGATCTCCCGCTTCCCGTCGTGCGCCGGCTGATGTTCGGAGACTTCTGACCCAGGTGACGTACCGACCACCTACCGAACGATTGGTCGAATCGTGGCCACGGTCGAGAAGAGTCCTTGACTCGAATGGCACGATGAGTAGGCCGGGTGACATGAAGGACATCCTCAACCGGGTGACCGAAGCCAGGACGGCTGCCGAAGCCAACCTGGTCACTCGCCGAGAGGAGACCGCCGCGATGCGTTCTCAGGCCAACACGGCCAAATTGCTCGATGCACACCCGCCGCTGATGAGGCTGCGGGAGCTCGAGGTTCTCGAAGGAGTGCCCGAGAAGTTCCAGCTGACCGTCGTGCTCGGTGATGGCAACGGCCTCTCCGAGCGCGTCATGAAGCTGCTCTGACGACGTAGCCAACAACCAGAAACAAGAGACGGGGCGGCGGCCGCCGCATGCGGTCGCTGCCCCTATCTTTTCCTGAGGTGTACCTCGGGCTGACCGGAAAGGTTTTCAATCCCTTAGGACCTTCGTAGACTCATCGGCAACCATGCCACGGCCACCCCTCGTCGGCATCACTGCCGGCAACGACCCGCTGATGCCCGAGCACTACGTGCTGCGCTGGGACTACGTCCATAGCGTGACCGAGGCCGGCGGTGTCGCCGTCATCCTGGCCCCGAGCCGTGCAGCCGAAGAGCCTCAGCTGCTCGAGCGCTTCGACGCTCTTGTGCTCTCTGGGGGCGCCGACCTGCACCCCGAGACCTACGGCCAGTCGCCTCGGACCGAGATCCGCGCACCCAGCCGCGAACGTGACGTCTTCGAGCTCGGACTGGCACGTCGGGCTCTCGAAAAGGATCTTCCGCTCTTTGCGATCTGCCGCGGCATGCAGGTCCTGAACGTCGCGCTCGGTGGCAGCCTGATCCAGGATCTTCCAACCGAGATCGGCGACGGGATTCGTCACGACGACCTCGACCGACCGCGCTACACCCTCGCTCACGACGTCGACATCACACCGGGCTCCCGCCTCGAAGCTTCGCTCGCCACCCGCCGCATAACCGTCAACAGCTTCCACCACCAGGCCATCGACCGGCTGGCCGATGGCCTCGAGGTCACGGCAAGGTCCGAGGACGGGGTCATCGAAGCCGTCGAACTGCCCGGTCGAGAGGTCCTCGGGGTGCAGTGGCACCCGGAGTGCTTCTGGCGCAAGCGCACGTTTCTCCCACTCTTTGAAGTCCTCGTGCAGGCGGCCGAGCGGCGCTGAACCCACCAAGGGCCCAGCGCGACCGCCGGCGGGCGTAGTTCAAACGCAATCCACTCCTCTCCGTCTCCGGCGGGCTATCCCAACGGATAGTCACTAACCGAACGGCTACACCGGAGAAGTCAGCGGCCTCCGCGGACGCCCTATGGGCTGGGTTCCCAGGCGGGCACTCACTTTGCACTTCCTGAAGGTCCAACGCACCGGACCGCCGCACAGCGCGCAGGGAGACCACACCCATGGAAGACCAACGCACACTCGCCACCTCCTTCGGACGCCGCGCCGCGACCCTCTGCGCCCTCTACTTCGCGCAGGGCGTGCCCTGGGGATTCGTGACGATCTCGTTGGTCGCCTACCTCAACGAGCACGGAATCCCACGTCAGGAAACGGCCATCCTGATCTCGATGTCGATTCTCCCGTGGACCTTCAAACTGATCTGGGGACCGATGATCGACTCGTTTCAGCTTCGATCGTTCGGCCGAAGAAGACCCTGGATTCTTTTCGCCCAGGCCATGATGGCGGTGACTCTGCTCGCAGCCTCGACCACTCGCGCGCTGACAGATCCTGAGACAGTCGGCTTTCTGGCCGCGGTCTTTTTCATCCACAACTGCTTCGCCGCCTTACAAGACGTGGCAACCGATGCACTGGCAATCGACATCCTTCCGCCCAGCGAGCGTGGGCGAATGAACGGCTTCATGTGGGGCTCGAAGCTGATCGGCATCTCGATCGGTGGAGCCGTCCTTGCTACCGTGATCGTACGCTTTGGTCTCACGGTTGGTGTCCAGATCCAGGCGCTGGTCGTCCTCCTCATCATGTTGTTGCCCTTGCTGTTGCGCGAGCGCCCGGGCGACCGTTTGTTCCCGTGGAGTAACAGCGCAGCCGGAGCCCTCGCAGCAACGGGTGGTGAGACAAGCGACGCTGGACCCATCTCCTTCGCCGAGCGCCTGACTGGGCCCTTCAAGGTGCTGAGAGAGCTCGGCCGCGCGTTCAGCCTGCGAACCACGCTTCTGGCCGGCGTGGTTGCATTGGCCTACATGCTGGCGGAGGGCTTTCACGACGCATCAACTCCTGCCGTCTTTACCCAGACCTTCGGCTGGAGCACCGAGGCCTACGCGCGGTTGCAGGGAGTCTGGGGAACGGCAGGCAAGCTCATCGGTGCGCTGCTCGGTGGTTACCTCTGCGATCGCTATGGTCGTCGCTTGATCGCTGGCATCTTCGCCAGCTCAGTGGCCGTCGTGTTCGTTGCCTTCGGGCTCGCACTCCCGTGGGTCGGCAACGTGCCCTCTGCCCTCGCCCTCTTCATCTTTCTCGTCCAGGGTTCCCTGGCCGCCGTCGCCGTGGCCATGTTCTCGCTGTTCATGAAGATCTCCTGGACCACGGCCGCGGCCAGCCAGTTCACCCTTCTCATGACGCTCTCCAACATGGGCTATGCCGCGGGTCCTCTCCTGACACGACTCCATCTCAGCGACGCACAAAGCTACATCGTCGCCGGCGCCGCCGCCATCCTCCCGATGGTGCTCTTGCCCTTGATGGCACCAGAGCGAGTCGAGAAGCGTAAGAAGGCGGAACTGAGGGTCGCCGTCTCGCAGCCAGCCTGAGCCCCTGCTACGTTGCCCAACCGAAGTCGCCGCAGACCGTATCGCTGTCCTCTGCCACTGGACCAGACCCATCTCGGCTCGCCGCACGTCGACATTTTCCGGGTCTTCCATCGACATAACGAACCGCCAGAGGTGTTTCAGTTGCATCGCTTCCTGGAAGCGTTCATCATCGTGAACGTTCACAACTGCAAAGAGCGTTTCAGGGAGCGGGCGTGGGAAAGGTCACCACTACATCGGTCGAGAGGGCACTCGATATTCTCGAGTTCGTGGCGCGGGCTGAGCGTGGTCAAACCAACTCGGACATCAGTCGCCGGCTCGACATTCCCAAAAGCTCTGCCAGCTACCTGCTGCGTACGCTCGAATCGCGCGGCTACCTGCGCCGTGACGATGAATCGGGGCGCTATCGCATTGGCATCAAGGTGATCGGCCTTGGCCAGAGCGCGATTCAGGGGCTCGACATTCGCCGGGTCGCTGAGCCGATTCTGCGCGAGTTGGTCGAAGAAACAGGCCTCACGGGTCATCTGGCGATTCTCGACCACGGGCGTGCGGTCTATATCGATCGCGCAGAGAAGCCCGGCTTTCTGCTGATCAATACCTGGGTCGGTCGCGAGCTCACCGTGCATTCGACCGGAGTGGGCAAGGTCCTGGTGATGGATCTTCCCCTGGCTGAACTCGACGCGATTCTCGAGCGTGACGGTCTTCCGCAGAAGACCCCGAAGACCATCACCACCCGCGCGGCGATGCTCGACGAGCTCGAGCGGGTTCGTAAACAGGGTTACGCCGTCGACGACGAGGAGAACAACCTCGGGGTTCGTTGCGTGGCAGTGCCGATCTATGACCAGAGCGGCCGCGTTCTGGCGGCGTTTGGTCTCTCGGGGCCTACCAGTCATGCCAGGCCCGAGTCTGTCAGCCCGGTCAGCGAGCTGATGCGGACTGCGGCATCCCGTGTCTCGCGGCAACTGGGGTACGCCGCCTAGAGGCCTCCAGTTAGATGCGGCGGTCGAGCCAACCACGCACGCGACCATAGAGACCTTCGCCGAGCAGGCCTTCCGCCGAGCGCGCGATGTCGCGAAGAACGATGCGCAACCGCTCTGAGCCGCTCCAGTAACGCTCGGCCAGGGACTCGAACTCAGGGCTCATCACGTGCGAAAGCACCCCGGCGGCCAACACGATGTCGTCGAGATAGCCCGCCACTCCAAAGAGTCCCTCTGGAAAGAGGTCGATCGGAAGAACGAAGTAAGCCAGCGCACCGCCAATCAAACTCCGGCTTGCGGCAGGCACCTGTTTGTCGAGGGCGAGGCGTGCGAGCAGAAAGAACAAGTCAGGGGCCAGAAGCAGGTACTCCGCCGTCTGCTCGGAGAGCCGGCCTGATGAAACTGCCTTCTTGATGCGTCGACGCAGCACATCGTAGAAGCCAAGCAGCTTCGGCTCCGGCGGTTTGGCGACCCGTTCGGTCGAGATCGCCGTCTCTTCGGGAGGCAAAACCTCGTCGGGTTGGAGGGGGGCTTTCCTGGTGTCGGCGCTCATCGGACCTTCTATTCTACTGGCCGACGTTCCCCCTTAGGTCGCCGCGAGACTCTTCTCCCAGAGATCCCGAACGGCACGGTCGAGTCCAAGCGCAGGCGACCACCCGAGGCTTCGCAATCGCTCGGCCTGGCCAACGACGCGCGGATTGTCAGATGGACGCATGCGCTCGGGATCGAGTTCGATGTGCGCTTCGACGCCTGAAACCTCGAGCAGGAGGTCGAGCGCCCGGCGAATCGACACCGCCTCTCCCGACGCCAGGTTGTAGACCGAGCCCGGCTCGCCCTCGAGAGCGACAGCCATGTAGGCCGCGGCACCATCTCTGACATGGAGAAAGTCGCGCTCTGCCTCGAGGTTGCCAACCCTCAACACGGGCTCACGGCCACCACGGGCCATTTCGGCGAGTTGCTCTGCAAAACTCGGCAGCGCGAACTCGGTCGACTGGCCGGGACCGATGAGGTTGAACGAGCGCACCACGATGGCGCCGCGCGCTAGACACAAGCGTTCCGCTGCGGCCTTGGTGAGACCGTACGGCGTCGCCGGAGAGACCTCGCGCTCCTCAGCAATGGGCAACTCGGCCACCGGGACCGGCCCGTACACCTCAGCGCTCGAAGCCAGAACCATCCGCGTTCCCTCAGGCAGGGCATCGAGAACCCGCTCGGTGCCAAGGACATTGACCGCAAAGTACGCGCCTGGTGCCTTCCAGGAGCGACCGACGTGGCTGAGCCCGGCAAGGTGGATCACCACGTCAGGCGCCGCGGCTTCAATCTCCTGGCGAATCGCTTCGCTGTCGAGAACCGAAGCGCTGACGAGTTCAACCCCTTCGAGTGCCGGCCGGGTCTTGAGATAGCTGCCAGTGACTTCGTGACCCGCTGCGCCGAGACACGCAGCGAGATGCCCGCCAACGAAACCCTCGATTCCAGTGATGAAAATCCTGGCCATTCAGTTCACGCCGCCTCGAGTCGTCGATAGGTCGCAAGGCCTTCGTACCAGCGCTCGACGGGACGCTTGGCGAGCTCTTGGAAACGACCGACATCGAGAACCGAATAGGCCGGCCGCGCGGCGGGCCGCGGAAACTCCGCAGTGGTCACCGGCACGACGCGCGCTTCGAGCCCCCAGACCTCGACCACGGCGCTTGCCAGATCGAACCAGGTGGCCGGCTCGTCGTCGCGATAGTGCACGATGCCCGACGCATCGACGGAGATCAGGTCGAACACCGCGTTGGCGAGATGCGGGGTGAACGTCGGCGCGCCGCGCTGGTCGTCAACGACGCGCAACTCATCGCGCTCTCTGCCAAGACGAGCCATCGTGTCGACAAAGTTCCTCCCTCCCGGCCCAAAGAGCCAACTGGTGCGCACGACTAGAGCACCACTAGCCGTCAACGCCTCGCGCTCGCCCAGTAGCTTGCTTTCGCCGTAGGCCGAGATTGGCGCAGTCGATGCACCCTCGAGATAGGGAACGTCCGCCGTGCCGTCGAAGACGTAGTCGCTCGAGATCTGGACCAGTCGCATGCCGCGCTTCTCCGCTGCCCGGGCCAGTCGACCGACGGCGTGGCCATTCACCTCGAAGGCTCGCTCGGTTTCGGTCTCGCAACCGTCGACGTTGGTATAGGCCGCGGCGTTGATCACCCATCGTGGTTCGAAGTCTTCGAATACTGCCTCGACGGCCTCGGTGTCGGTTACATCGAGGTCAGAGTGGGCAAGCGATTCGAAGTCGAGCTCTCTGGCTAATGCTCCCTCGGCCAGAGAGCGGCCGAGCATTCCTCCGCCGCCGAGAATGAGGATCGACATCGCTCTAGAAGGTCTCGTGGCTGCCACCGGTGAAGTCGAGGAACGTTCCGACATTCTTGAGCGAGAGCGAGAAGCGGAACTCGCGGTCGACAAGCTCACCGCGGCGATACTCGCCCAGCTCGAGGTTGACGCTGTAGCAAGAGCCCTGAAAGCGCAGGAGGTGCCGTTGCAGAATCATTTCCTCACGAAGAATGTCGTAGTTGATCGACGAGTCGAGGAAGAGGCGGCGGGCGACAATCGGGAAGCGCGACGAAACGCGCACCTGGTGGGTCAGCGTGTCGTCTCGCTCCGGATCGATGCGCGTGGTCCAACGCACGCCGAGCCTGCTCTGGCCACTGAAGCGCAGCGTCGAACTGAGCGAAGCCGACTCGATTGCGCCGAACAGAGTGTTGTAGCGCACGTCGGTGTCGATCTGCGTGCGGTTGCTCGGGCTATAGCGCAGCCGAGCGCGCACGGGGCCTTGCTGTTTCTCGCGCCGCACTCCATTCTCGTCGAGGCCACCGATCTGAAGCGGCTTCTCATCGTCAAACGAGAAGTCCTGCGAGAGCTCGAATGACAAGATCTCGAACGCACCCCCGCCACCTTCTTCTGCCGGTTTGGCCAATAGACGATTGAAGAGACTGAAGCGCGCGACGTTGGCGCCGCTCACCCGATCGACCTCGTCGAAAAGCGGTACCAGCGCCTGGTCTTCGTAGTCATCGAGAAAGGAATAGGTGATGCGCGGCTCGATGAGGTGCTTGAACTTGCTGAACTTCTTGCCGCCGCTATCGAAGATCTTGGAGAAACTCGGCCCAACGATCTCGGCCGACGCGGTAGGCACGGCGCGCGTGATGCTCTCGCCACTGAAATCGGTGGTGCGGTCGGCCTCGAGCCGTGAGCTCTCGGTCAGGCTGTCGCCGTACCAGGTCAAGCGACCACCGGCGGTGAAGGAAAACTGAAGCCAAGGTAGCGTCCGAATCGGCAGCGTGATGTTTGGAAAGAGATCCGCGCGCGCGTAGGAGTTGTCTTGCAGCTCGGTGCGCTCAACGTCGAGATAGTGGACCGAGCTGCGCAGATCGAGGTAGAGCGGCGAAGAGCCGATGCGCGTCGATCGCAGCTTGTATTCGAGCTCGGGCAACTGACGAAGGGTCACGTTGCGATCGGCGTTGATGAACGTCTCACGCTGGTCGAGATTCAGGTTGAGCGAGTGCGGCCCCCAGTTGCCGGTGAGGTAGGCGGTCGAATAGAGCTGCCGCCGCGCGTGCCGGTCACCGCGGCGCTCGAAGTCGAGAAAGTAGTCGAAGTCTGAAGCGTCTTCGTAGTTGATGACGGCACGCATTCCCGCCGGCAGGTTGCGCGACTCGTGGTGGTACGACATGCGCCAACGGGTTTCGTCGCGATCCGGGTCTCGAATGCCATAGCCCTCGAAGATTCCCTCGGTGCCTTCGCTTGGTTTGTAGCGCACCTCGGTGCCAAAGCCGAGGTAGTTGTAACCCGCCGACTCGCCGGTCTCGGTGGTGGTGAACACCAGGCCGCCGCCGTCACCGCTGAAGAGGTCGGTCTGGAAGGTGGCGTCCCAGCTGCGGTTGATCGCCCAGTAGTAGGCCAGGCCGAGGGAGATCCCGCGGCGCTCCGAGTATCCTGGCTTGGGAACCAGAAAGCCCGAGGTGCGATCAGACATCACCGGCCACAGAATGTAGGGCGAGTACAAGAGCGGTAGCTTCTTGGCGCGGAACGTCGCCCCACGGACTTTCGCATAACCACCGAGAGTGACGTCTGCCCGTCGAGTTCTGAAGCTCCAGGCCGGCACTTCGCCCTCGCACGAACTGAACGCGCCATCGAGAATTCGATACTGGTTCTCGCCGGTCTTGATCACCTCGCGCCCGGTGAAGAAGTAGTCGGTGCCGGAGTTGCCAGTGGCGTTGATGATCCTACCCAGTTCAGTCTCGAGGTTGATCTCGAGGGAATCTCCGGTCAATCGCTCGGGGCCCTGGTCGAAGACCACGTTGCCACTTGCTACGACGTCCTGGGTCTCGGAGTCGAAGTCGATCTGGTCGGCCTTGATCGAGATGTCCTGGTAGAGGATCTCTTCGACTCCGAAGACCTGCCACTTGCCGCTGCCGTCGGTACTGACCTCGCGCGCCTGGCCGGTGACCGTACTGCCGTCTTCCAGGCGGATTTCGAAAGTCGTCAGCTGGGGCCGTTCCTCCTCGGTGGAGGCCGGATTGCCGACGGCGAAGTCACCGTCAGGTGCAGACGCGCCGTCTCCTTCTTCGTCCTGTGCGACCACCGGAGACCCCAGAGGCAGAACCGCCAGCAACAACCCCAGGACCGAGAGTCTGAGCCTGCCGGCCAGGGCTTTTCGAATCACGCCACCCTCTCGACCAACATCGCGGTCGCTTCGCCGCCACCGATGCAAATCGCAGCGCAACCGAGCTTCGCGTCACGCTCTTCCATCGCATGCAGGAGGGTGGTGACGATGCGAGCGCCAGAGGCACCAATGGGATGGCCTAGTGAAACGGCACCGCCATTTACGTTGACCTTCTCGTGCGGTAGATCGAGGCTCTTCATGCACGCGAGAACCACCACCGAAAACGCTTCATTGATCTCCCAGAGGTCGACATCCGAGGCCTTGACATCAGCACGCTCGAGGACCCGCTCGATGGCCTTGATGGGTGCGGTGGTAAACCACTCGGGCTCGTGAGCGGCACTGGCCTGGGCCACGAGGCGCGCCAGCGGCTTGATGCCTTGCTTCTCGGCAACAGCAGGAGTCCCCAGCACGAGCGCCGCGGCCCCGTCGCTCAGGTTGCTGGCGTTGGCAGCAGTCACCGTGCCGTCTTCCTCGAACGCCGGCCGCAGACCACCCATGCGATCGAGCTTCACCTTGAAAGGATCTTCGTCTCGATCGACGACGGTTGGATCGCCGCGCCGCACGGGCACTTCGACGGACGCGAGCTCGGCCTCGAACCGCCCCTCCTCGGTCGCCGCGCGAGCGCGCTCGTAGCTGGCTCGGGCATAGGCGTCTTGATCGTCGCGGGAGAAGTCGAACTCGCGCGCGCAGAGCTCGGCGCAGTTGCCCATGTGCTGATCGTTGTAGGGATCCCAGAGACCGTCGTGAATCATCGAGTCGACCAACGTCTGGTTACCGAAGCGCAGACCTCGCCGTGCTCCTTCGACGAGGTACGGAGAGTTGCTCATACTCTCCATGCCGCCGGCGGCGACAACCTCGAAGTCGCCGCAGCGGATGTCGTTGGCGGCGATCATCAAGGTACGCATCCCCGAACCGCACACCTTGTTGAGGGTGATGGCACCAGCCGAGATAGGTAGGCCGGCTCCGAGGGCCGCTTGACGCGCCGGCGCTTGACCGACGCCGCCCGTCAGAACGCAGCCCATGTTGACCTGCTCAATCGCGTCGGGAGCGACCCCCGCCTTCTCGACCGCCGCTCGAATGGCCACCGCCCCGAGGACCGGCGCGTCGAGAGTGCCGAGCGCACCCTGAAAGCCCCCGATGGGCGTGCGAGCAGCGCTCAGAACCAGGACAGGAGAAGCAGTGTTGGGCATCTGGAGGAATCCGTTTGGAAGAGGTCTTGGGGCTCTGGAGACGGGCGAAACGAACGTGCGCGGCAAAGGGGCCGAACCTCCTGTACACCATTTCCATGAGGGCCCAACCCGGCCCCCTGAGCGCTGTGGAAGGCGTTTGGATCGTAGCAGAGCGACTCCTTGCGCGATGCCGTATTCTCTTGGCCGCAATGCGTCTACTGGCGATCGATTTCGGAGAAAAACGGGTGGGTCTCGCCATCTCTGACGAAACCGGAGGCGCGCGCCCGCTCGCCACTCTCGATCGCTCGACGGACAAGATCGTGGCCGCCCAGATCGCCCAGAAGGCAAAAGAGCTCGAGGTCACGGAACTGATTCTCGGCGAGCCGAGGAATGCATCGGGGGGCGCCGCCGAATGGACGGAGCGCGTGCGCCGTTTCGCCGTCCGGCTCGAGCGGCGGGTCCGCCTGCCGCTTTCCCTCGTCGATGAGTCGCTGACTTCGCACGAAGCCGAACAGCGGCTGCGCAGCAAGGGCATAGACCCGAGGCGCGAGCCCGGCAGGGTCGACGCGCTCGCCGCAGCGATTCTGCTCGAAGGTGAACTCGCCAGGCGACAACGCGAGGAGCTGATGGCCGGGGCTACTGAGGGTAAGTGAGCATGCTGCGGAAACTCTTCAAACTCTTCGGCTGCCTGGTGCTCCTTGCGGTTCTGGCGGTTGCTGCAATCGCCGCCGCGCTGCGCTGGGGTTGGCAGGAACTGCACGAACCACGCGCCATCCCGGGTGGCGAGGACGGCGTCGTCGTTCAGGTAGAGCCCGGCACCGGTGCGGGCGCCATCCTCGGGCTGCTGGAAGAGCACGGCGTTCTCGAACGACCGGAGCTCGCTCGCCTCTACCTCGGTCGCGTGCTCGACGACCCCCCTCTCCATCACGGCGAGTACCACTTCAGCGGCGAGATGCGGGCGGTCGATGTTCTCGAAAAGTTGATCGAGGGCGACGTCGTATTGCACTCCCTGACCGTGATCGAAGGTCTGACACTCGACGAAACGGCCGACGCGATTGCCGAAGCCGGCTTCGGCGACCGCGAGGTACTGCGAGAGCTCGTCCATGACCCCGCACCAATCACAGATCTCGATCCCGGAGCCGAAAACCTCGAGGGCTATCTCTACCCCGAGACCTACTCGTTCCCACAAAGCGCCACCGAACGCGAAGTCATCGAGGCGATGGTCGGCGCGTTCCGGCGCCTGTACGAAGACAGAATCGCCAACCGCCTCGATGGCGTTATGTCACTACGTGACCTGGTGACGCTGGCTTCGATCGTTGAGAAGGAAGCACAAGAGGACAGCGAGCGACCGCTGATAGCCAGCGTCTACGCCAACCGTCTTCGCATTGGGATGGGTCTCTACGCCGACCCAACGATCATCTACGCCAAGAAGCGCGCCGGGAACTGGGACGGCAATCTGACCCGTCGCGATCTGGCCCTCGATTCGCCCTACAACACCTACGTCGTGCCGGGTCTCCCACCGAGCCCGATCTGCTCGCCGACAGTCGAGTCGCTCGAAGCCGCCCTCGACCCCGCCGAGACGCCCTTTCTCTACTTCGTCAGCAGGAACGACGGAACGCACGTGTTCGCTGAAACCTTGCGCGAACACAATCAGAACGTCGATCGCTGGCAGCGCCGATACTGGCGCGAGAAACGTCAGAAGGGCAATTGAGGCCCTAACGCTCCCCAGGGACCGAGAACGGCTCTAGAGCGGCGGAGGAATCGCGGCTGCACCAGAAAACCCGGGGGCGGCTCCATGCCTACCGGCTGTTGGGAGGGGCTGGCTGGACGCCTCGACGTCGCAGCGGAGGGCAGGAAAACACGAAACTTCTAGTAGAATCGTTCGATCCTCTATTTCAACTTGATGTGGCCCTCAAGGAGCTTTCTGCTTTGACTCCCGAGAAGTTCGGGCCGTTCCTGTTGCTGAAGAAGCTCTCCGAAGACCCGATCGGAGAGGTGTTTCGAGCTGGCCAGGTGAAAGACGGTCAAATCGAGACGCAGGTGCTGCTGCGCTCCTTCAATGGCTCCGCGATTGATGGTCGCGAGCTGGCATCAGACTTCCAGCGGTTCCAGAGCGCCGAAACAAACGGCTGCAACGGCCGCACCCTGATGGTGGGTTCGGTACAAGGCGTGCCATATGCCGCCTGGGACTACATTCCCGGTAAGAACCTGGCTTCGCTTCTCGAGCACATCGAGTTCGGCAGCAACCCGCTGCCACCGGAGCACGCCTTGTTGATTGCCGAGCGAGTCGCACTGTCGCTCGTCGCGGCACATGAGGCGGGTCAGCCGGACGAGACCACTCGGCACGGCTTCCTGGTGCCAAGCCTGGTGATGCTCTCGAACGAAGGGGAAACTCGAGTTCTCGGTTTCGAAGTTGGCGCGTCGCTGCGCAGTCAGGTCCGAGACAGCGCCGGCCTCAAGAGCCACTTCGGTCGCTACCTGCGACCCGAAGTGCTCGCCGGTTCGAACGGCGCGTCGGGCGAAGATGCCTATTCGCTGGCCGTGATCCTCCTGGAGTTGCTCGGCGGCCGCACATTGCCTGCCGCCGAGCCAGAGGGCTATCAGGGGCTCGTGCGCCGCATCGTCGGGCGCGGCAACGACGAGCTGGCGCAGCTGCTCCACGACAGTCTCACTCCTTCGCCTGAACGTCTCGACGACATCAACGCCTGGCAACGACGGCTGAGCAGCTTGATGATCGAGGGCCGCCACAAGTCAACGACCTTCAATCTCGCCTTCTTCATGCACAGCCTCTTCCGCGACGAGATCGAACAAGAGGCGGAGGAGATCCAGGCGGAGCGTAGTCTCACCATGTTGCCCGAGAGCAGTTTCGCGACCCCAACTGACGGGTCGGGCGGGCTTTCGGGCGTGCAGGAAGCCCTGACGGCGAGAACCCCTGGGCGTGGCTCAGGGCAGTTCACCATCGAACCAGAGTACGAGCGCCCCCTCGAGAGTCTCGAGGTCCTTGACTCCGGGCTCCGGCCCATCACGACTGTGGCTGCACCACACTCCGCGACAGATCTGGAGATCACCAGCCGCGACGTTGTTCCTGTCACCCAACGAAAACAACTTCCGCTCTGGGCTGGTCTCGCATTCGGCGTGATCGCCGCCGGTGGAATCGGCCTCGTTGCCTATCGCATGACGGCAACTCCGGCTCCGGCTGAAGCGGCGACCACCACCCAGTCATCCGCGATGACCATCGACCCCGGCGGCGCCAGCGATGTTCCCCTCGGGCCTCTGGAGGCTGCCGGAGCGGCGGGTGCCGAAACCGCGCTTGGGGGCATCGCGGTTGACTCTGACCTGGAAGCCGAGCGCGTGGCAGCCGAGCGACAGGAGCTCCTCGACGAGCTCGATCAACGCATGGCAGCGCGCGCCGACGAGGTCGAAGCGTCCCTGCGGTCGCAGTACTCGCGCGAGATCGCCGCCCTTCGTGCCCAACTGGAGGCCAGTCAGGAGCGTGAGCGCGAGCTGCGCCAAGCCACCAACGAACAGGGGGATCGCGCCGCCGCTACTTCACCGATCGCGCAAGCAGGCGAAGGGCCAGCAACCGCCAATGCCCTCAGTCGACAGAGAACCGCACCGGCTCCGGTGCCCATTGAAGCAATCGACGTGCGCGATACGGCGTCGCCTGCCGGCAGTCGACCGTCCACCGACCCTGCAAGCACCACTCAAACGCTAGCGGCAGAAAGCGACAACGATAGCGCCGCCACGGAGAGAGTCGCCACGGAAGGTGCTTCGGTCGCCGACGATGTCGCGACCAACCAGGTGCCCACCGCCACCGCAGAGCCCAGCAGCGCGTCCCAGACCCCCGCAGTCGACCCCAATACCCCAGCGAGAATCGAACGCGTCGTCCGCGGTCAGCTGGTCTCAGCAGGCCCCAGCGTTACACCTCCAAGCCTCGTCTCCTCGATCGACCCGTCGTTTCCTGAAGTGGCACGACGCCTCCGACGCGAAGGAACCGTCTGGGTCGACGTCCTGGTCGGGCCAGACGGCTCGGTGGAGAACACGCGCATCGCACAAGGCGCGGGCTTCGGGTTCGATGAGTCCGCGCTGCGCGCCGTCCGCCGCGCTCGATTCGCCCCACCGCAAAAGAACGGCGTCGACGTCCGCATGTGGACGCGGGTGAAGGTCGAGTTTCAGATCGAGTAGCGAACTGTCCGCGGCTGGGAGCCCGGGCGGCTAGAGATCAGCCTTCTTGAGGCTTCCGACCAGCGACTGCACGACCGGCTTGAGTACGCGGTCGAACTGAGCGTCGTCGTCGACACCGCCACCAATGCCCGCGACCCGCACCTTGGCGCTCTTGGTCTCCTCACGCGCCTCGTCGGCCCAAACGATTTCACCGGTTGTGGTGTTGACCAGGCGAGCGTTCATGGCAGCGCTGAACTTCTTGCGCTTGACGCCGAAGGAAGGAAGGCCCGCGACGCTGCGTGACCCTGCCTGCGCCGTCGATGCGCCGTATTCGGTCACCGCACCGGTCAAGATGTACTCTACGCCAAGCAGCTTGCCAGCCTTGACCGCAGTTGAGGGATCGACGTCACCCGAGAGCGAGAGGTTCTTCTCCGCCATGAGTGCCGCGAGGGCCTCGCGCTCGATGACGCGGAACTTGCCGCTCTTGACCAGCTCGGTGACGAAGACATCCTGAGCCGCCGAGGCCCCACCCGAACGCCACCAGTGATACCACTGCTGATCGGCCTTGGCCTTGAACTCAATCACTGCAATGCGAGGCTTCTCGGCGGCGCCCGCCATGCTGGCAACGAGCATCAGGCTTGCCGCGGCAATGGCAAGGGTGAGGTATTTGGCGGCTTGCTTGAGAATCAGTGGCTTCACGGGAGGTCCTCCTTCTCGGGAACGTGGAAACGCTGGGAGCAACGCCCGGCTGAGTGCCCAGCACGTCTCCAGCAAGATAGCGCATAGAGCGGGACAGAAAACACAGAGTCCTCGCCCAGGCGACTAGAAAAACTAGTTTAACACCGAAGAAACCTGTCTGGGCGCCGCGCCTCAGGGCCAAGGGACCAGGAAGGCTCTAGCCCTCTTCCGGAACTCCCAACGAGTCCTGCGCATCGACGACGCAAAGAGCGGCCATGTTGACAATGTCGATGACGTCGACGCCACGCTGCAGGACGTGAACGGGCTGGTCCATGCCGAGCAGCACGGGCCCGATGGCTTCCGCTTCGGCAAGCCGCCAGATCAGTTTGTAGGCGGTGTTGGCGGAGTTGAGTTCCGGGAAGATGAGCACGTTCGCCGGCTGGTTCAGCCGACTCCAGGGGTAGCGCTCTTCGAGGACGGCCTCGAGGAGCGCGGTGTCGGCCTGGATCTCGCCGTCGAGTTCGAGATCGGGTTCCATCGCATGGGCGAGCTCGACCGCCCGCCGCACCTTGAGTGCCGACGGGTGGCGGTTGGAGCCGAAGTTCGAAAACGACAGCATCGCGACCCTTGGCTCGACATCGAAACGACGCGCGAAAGCCGCGGTCATCAGGGCGATCTCGGCGAGCTCTTCCGCCGAGGGGTCGATGTTGACGGTGGTGTCGGCAAGGAACAACAAGCGATCCTGAAGAACCAGGATGTAGGCGCCCATCACCCGGCGCACGGACTCGGCCGTACCGATCACCTCGAGCGCAGGTCGAATGGTCGCCGGATAGTCCTGCGTCAAACCCGAGATCAGGCCGTCTGCTTCGCCCATCTGGATCATCATCGGGCCGAAGTAGTTGCGACTGCGCATCTTCTTTTGCGCATCCTCCAGGGTCACGCCCTCGCGCGCGCGGCGCTGGTGAAAGCGCTCAGCGTAGGCACCCATGCGGTCGCTCAGAGCAGTGTGCAGAACGGTAAGGCGTGAACGATCGACTTCCAGCTCGTCGAGCCGTGCGGCCACCTTCTCCTCTCGTGCCAGGAGGACCGGGTGGGCGATTCCCTCTTCGACAAGGATCTTTGCGGCACGCAGAACCTTCTCGTGTTCGCCTTCTGGGAAGACCACCCGCTTGGGGCTGCGCTTGGCCCGATCGATGACGTCACGCATGACCTCCATGCGCCGCGAGACCAGCTTCTCGAGACGGTGCCGGTAGGCTTCGAGGTCGTCGATCTCGGTGCGAGCGACGCCACTGTCCATCGCCGCCTGCGCGACGAGACCCGGGAGTTCGAGCAGCACGCGATGGTCGAAGGGTTTCGGAATCAAATACTCCGGGCCGAACTTGAGCGACTCGATCCCATAGGCCCGTAGGACTTTGTCGGGCACGTCCTCGCGCGCCAGCGAGGCCAAGCCACGCACGGCTGCCAGCTTCATCTCTTCGTTGATGTCGGTCGCACGAACGTCGAGGGCACCACGGAAAATGAACGGAAACCCCAGGACGTTGTTGACCTGATTGGGATAGTCAGAGCGCCCGGTCGCCATCACCACGTCGTCGCGCACGGCGTGAGCGTCCTCCCAGGAGATCTCGGGATCCGGATTGGCGAGTGCAAAAACCACCGGCCGATCGGCCATTGAGCGCAGCATGTCCTGGGTCATCGCTCCGGCGACCGACAAGCCGAGGAAAACGTCGGCGCCCACTAGAGCATCAGAAAGTGTACGCGCCTCCGTTCGGGCGGCGAACTCCTCTTTGTGTGGCGGAAGACGTGTACGACCTGAATGCACCACACCCTTGCTGTCGCAGAGGATGATGTTCTCGCGCGCCAGTCCCAGTTGCAGCCAGAGCCGAATACAGCCGATGGCAGCGGCCCCCGCACCGGAGAACACGACGCGCACACCGCCGATGTCTTTGCCGACGATCTCGAGAGCGTTGAGAAGCGCCGCCCCTGCGATGATTGCGGTCCCATGTTGGTCGTCGTGAAAGACCGGAATCCCCATCGAGTCACGGAGTCGGTTCTCGATCTCGAAGCATTCCGGTGCACCGATGTCTTCGAGGTTGATGCCTCCGAAGGTTGGCTCGAGCGCCTCGACCAGGCGAACGAAGGTGTCGACGTCCGTGCAATCGACCTCGATGTCGAAGACGTCGATGCCAGCGAAGCGCTTGAACAGAACGCCCTTGCCTTCCATGACCGGCTTCGAAGCCTGCGCCCCGATGTCACCGAGCCCCAGAACGGCGGTGCCATTCGAGACCACGCCGACGAGGTTACCCTTGGCAGTGAGGTCGTAGGCGGCAAGCGGATTCTTGGCGATGTCACGACACGGCTCTGCGACCCCGGGCGTGTATGCCAACGAGAGATCGCGTTGGGTCGCGGTTGGTTTGGTTGGAACGACCTCAATCTTGCCGCGCGGTTCGCGCGCGTGATACTCGAGGGCTTCCTCTCGATACTGTTTCACCATGTCACCGTTTCACCATGTCACTGCTTCAGCCTGGTCAGGAGTCTTGGAAGGGAAAGTCGGCGTAGCCTATCGAAGCAGCTACGCGGTGCGTGGTGTCCCCTGAAGAGCGATCAATGATCCTTCACCCCCTACACGCCGAGTCTCCCGAGGCGACGAAGAACGCCCCGAGCCTCTTGGCCATCACCCAGACTGACCATGCTTGGCTGAGCGCCGAGATGCTGAAGCTTTTCGTCGACCCTCCGGTGCGTGACCACCCTCGTTTTCAAGCGCTCCTTGAAGCAGCGCGGCGACACGACGACGGCTGGATGGGAATGGACGCGGCGCCCAGGAGGCATCCCGATGGCGAGAGCCCGCACGACTTTCGCTCGCTCGAGGCAGCCGATCGCGAAGAGGTATGGACCCGCACCTGGCTCGAGTTCGAAAGCGCGCGCGAGGATTGGCGCGAAGCCTGGGCAGCGGCTCTCATCTTGCACCATGCCCTCACCCTGCATGGCGCGCCCGACTTTCGAGGTAGCCGCAGCGACGAGAACGCGACACCCCCTCCAACCTGGGTTCTGTCAACGGGCCTTCTGGAGCGGCTGGCGATTGCACGCGAGACTCAGTTGATCGCAGCAACCGCCCTTCTCGAACAGGAAGGCCACGTGTTCGAATCCGGACCGGATGGCGAAGCTCGACAAGCCTTCGCAGTGCTCGCCCGAGACTACGAACTGCTGGCCCTGGTCGACTGGCTGTCGCTCGTGTGCTGCATGGGCGGTCCGCCCGGCTTCGACCGCCACGGATTCCGCGGCGTGGTCGAGCCCGAGACCTCGGTGACCCGGCTGCTGCTCGACCCTTTCCCTTTCCGGGGGACGACCACCTGGCAGGTCGCCGCACGACCGATCCCCGTCCGTCCCTACCAGGGAGATGCCGATCTGGCCACCACCCTGACCACATCACGATTCATCAAGCGCAAGATTCGCGCAGAGCCGATGCCAACAATTCAAACATCTGTTTGACTGAATTCGACCGAAACTCGGGTCCCTCAGAGAGCTACCGCCCGGTTGGCCGGTGGCTTCGGGATTTCGTGCTACCTTCCCCGGGATGGCGGACTCGGCCGTAACGGTTGAGGGCCCGGAGACCCTCGAAGCACCCGTAGAACCTCTGCGGGTCCTTATCCCATCGGCGCTCGGCGACCTGGGAATCGAGTTCCGTGAACGCACCGTCACCCGCCTCACGATCGCGCCCAAACGGGGCGACCGGGCGCGCTTCACGCCGCTCAAAGAGGCCTTCAAGCAGCAGCCCGGCGACTTCCTGGACGAGGCCCTCGGCCGGTTCTCCGAGTTTCTGGCCGGCGCGCGCCGCCGACTCGAGCTCGACTGGGAGTTCAACGAAGAAGAAGTTGACGACTTCGGAACCCGCGTGCTCAAGGAAGTGGCAACGATTCCCTATGGAGAAACGCGGACGTACCACAAGATCGCCTCAGGGGTCGGCGAGCCCGACGCCTACCGTCTCGTGCGTTCGGCGCTGATGGCCAATCCGATCCCAATCCTGATCCCCTGCCACCGGGTAGTGCCCGTGAAATCGGGCCCCGGCAGCTGGATCGGTGGCACCAAGCGCAAGGGCTGGCTCCTCAAGCTCGAGGAGCGAACACAGCGAGGCCAGGGCGGCTAGCCGCCTACTGACGGTCCAGCTCGGCCTCGAGCTCGACTTCTTCGCCGCTCTCGGCGCTGAACTCGAGCCGCTCGGACTGGTAGCCGGGCCGCACGATCTCGACCACATGGTCACCGGGATCGATGATCAACCCCTGGCGCAGGGCGGCCAGTTCGGCGACGCTCCCGAGATGACGCCCGTCGAGATAGACCGCGGCGTCTTCCGGCTCGACGTCGAGCTCTAGAAAAGCCGGCTCGGCTCGGAAGTCGCGCGTGTCCAGTGGCACATCGGCGGCATCGGAATCGCCGCGGCGCTCGGAGCGTCGGTTGCGCCAATCGTCGCTCTGGTCGGTGCCCGACTCGCTGCGGCGCGCCTCGCGCTGCCGCCACTTCCAGACCCGGTCTTCTTGATCCGCTGGTGCCTCGGCTTGCGCGCGCTGCCGCGCTTCTTCGACTGGCGTGTAGTGGTCTTCGGCCGGAGTCGCCGTGCCGGGCGTCATCTTTGCGTCGATCTCGAGCACCACGCCGGCCCGGACCTTGTAGTCCCGGGCAACGGTCTCGAAGCCTTCATGGACGAAAACCAGACGGTATTCACCCTCCTCGAGCCACAAGTAGCGCGGCCAGCCGTCGTAGTTGTCGGCAACGCCGACGTGCTTCCCGTCGACCCACACCGCTGCCTTTTCGGGACGAACGTCGAGATCGAGGGCACCGTAGTTGTACCCTTCCCAATCGCCCTCGGAGGCAATCACCACCCGCGGGCCGCCCCAGCCCCACCAGGGGTAGCCCCAGCCATAACTGTAGAAGGGGCTGTAACCGTAGCCATAGCCGAAACCGACTCGGAAATGGCGGGTGCGATGATGACCGCGGTGTCCTCGCCGGTGGACGGAGTGGCCTCGGCCCGACCGAGCCCTCTGCACCGGCTCTTCGGCGAAAGCTGCGTCTGTGGCGCCACTCACCGAGCCCAGCGGACCGAGCCCGATCACCAGGAGGCCGCCGGCCAGGGCGAGCAGTGGGGTCTGGAACGGAAGCCGGCGGCGGTACCGGCGAACGCCCGGTTTCATGGGGGTTAGAGGGCCTGTGGTCGACTGCTTCATGGTCATCGGTCTCCTTGACTGCCAGGACCACCGCGTGGGTCACACGGGGGAGGCGAGCTGATCAGCCCAACCCTGGTGCAACCCTCTCACGTAGTGGCAACGTAGCGTGCCCTCCCAGAGGGAAGGCGTGTTCACAGGCAGATTCTGCAAACTGCGGGCCAGCGCCGTGCCCAGGCGGCGTTTCCAGGCCGGCGGCTCCGGCGGTGGGCCATCCTTGCTGAGGCCGACAAGGGACCCGAGCTCGGGGTGCCGCTGGTAGAAAACGACGGCGTTGTAGCCGGCGCGCCGCTGGCGTTCGCAAAAGCGCTCAAAAGAGGTCGGGTGATCGTGCAGGACGCGTGCCCCCGACCGGTAGACGAGGCGGAGGCCGAAGCGTTTCTCGAGTCGGTAGGACAGCTCGGTGTCTTCCCAGGCGGCGAACGGAAACCCCTCGTCGAAGGGCTCCTCCACCAACAGCCTGCGCGGGATCGACAGATTCGAGGTGTAGAGGAAGTTGAAGGGCACGTCGTTCGGCGTGTCGATCAGTGCATAGCCAAACTGAAGACCGTACTCGTTGATGTAGCGCAGGAACGGGTTGGTCCCCGTTCGTGGGTGCCATCCGGTGTAGCCAATCACTGCCACGGGGCGCTCATCGCCTCGCGGCTCGCTCTGCGCCTGCCAGTGGGTCGCGAGCCAGGTCGGCAACGGCACCGTGTCATCGCCCAGAAAGGCAATCACCTCACCCGACGCCAATTGAACGCCACGGTTGCGCGCAGCAGCCGGCCCCCGGTTCTCCTGGGTTTCGAAGACCAACGGCACCGACAGGTCACAGCTCGAGAGCCACCCCGCTGTGCCATCCGTCGAACCGTCGTCGACGACCACCACCTCAAAAGGCGGTGCATCGATCTGCTCTCCGAGAGCGGCGAGCACCTCCGGCAGCACTTCCAGCCGATTGAACGTCGGCACGACCACGCTCAGTTGAGTGCTCAACCCTCGGTCTCCATGACCTCTCTGAGCCGAGCGCGCCGAGGCGCGAGGCTCGGGTGCGTTTCTCTGTCGGGCCACAGGGCTTCGAACCCAGGGGAAGCGAAAAGCTCCTCGTCGCCCAGGTAGGTTGGAACCAGCCAGAGCGGGAAGCGTTCGAAGATCTCGCGGTCAGAACGGCGGCGCGCAGCCAGGTTCAGAGAACGTCTCTCCATCGTCTGGTCTCGATGTACCTTGACAGACTGTAGAACGCGCAACTGGGACAGCACCTGCGACTCGCCGATCGACACCGATAGCCTCGAACCGCGGTCCTGCCTCGGTAGCAGGAGCGGCGAGCTCGGCGAGGCGATCGCTGCCAGACGGATCAACGAGCGGGCGACCAACTCGCGCGGACCGTAGTCGCGCAACCGCCGCCGCCAGCGGCCGAGCGCACCTTCGGCGGCGTCGACTGGTGCGCGCTCATCGGGTGCGGAGCGGGCGGTGTTGGCGACCGCTCCCTGGAAGGGGTCGACACAGAAAGCCTCTCCGCCCGGAACGGTCTCGGCCAACAGTGACGCCGTACGCGATTCGAGCGTCACGAGGACCGCCGGCATCATCGCCGCGAACGACGTTTCATCGAAGTTCTTGAGCACCGTCAAGAGGGCGTTGCGCTCGAACAGGAATCCTCGGTTGTGATCACCCAGGAGGTTGCTGGTCGCCATCGAACGGTGATGGACCACCGCCTGCTCGGAGAACAACACTCGTAGGCCGCGTGCCCACCAGCGCCAGCCGAGGTCGACGTCCTCGAGGTACGCAAAGTAGCGCTCGTCGAAGCCGCCGGCGTCGAGAAAGGCATCCCGCCTCACCATGGCGTTGCCTCCGCACGCGAACAGAAGCTCCTCGCCGTCTTTGGGAACGCGCGCCTCTTTGAGCGGTCGTCGGTAGTCGAGCTGAAAGGCATGACCATCGAAGGTCATGATGCCGCGACCGAAGTCGAGCCGCTCACCCGACCAGTCCACGATACGGCCGGAGATCGCCGCGACATCGGCCGGAGCAGCGGCCATGGCATCGACCAGGCACGCCAGCCATTCGGGGTGCGGACGGGTGTCGTTGTTGAGGAGAGCCACGGCGTCAGCGGCCGAGGCTTCAACCAGGCGGTTCGAAGCAGCACAGAACCCAAGGTTCGCCTCACTGTGTAGACATTCGACGTCTGGGTGATGCTTTTGCAGCCACTCGCGCGTACCGTCGGTGGACCCGTTGTCGAATACCAGAACACGCCACGGCACGCCCGGGTGCCGTTGGTCGAGAAGTGCTGGTAGGCAGGTTTCCAGGTGCTTGCGGCCATTCCAACTCGGAATCGCCACGACGACGTTCTGCAGTGCGGAAGCGCTCACACTGCGCCCCGCGCCCGAGAGAAGCGGCGGCTGATCCGCGTCAGGAAGCGGCGCAGTCTGAAGCTCGCGGCGTCCGCCGGGGCGGCGGTACCTGGAGATACCGTGAAGTCCTGCCTCGTCGTGTCGACCCAGGGCTCTTGCGCGAAACGGACCAAGGGCTCGAGAACAGCTTCCCAGCTCAGTGTGGCAGCGAGCTCCTCGCCTTTGCGCGTACGCGCTTCGACCTGGGCGCCGCCAGCCAGAACTTCGGCGAGTCGAGCTGTCAGGCCTCGGACATCACCGGCCGCGAACTGCCAACCGGTCTGTGCGTCGTCGAGGAGCCGGCCGAGAGCACCGCCGCGCGTGGTGACTACCGGACAACCAACCCGCAGCGCCTCGAGAAAACGCGTTCGCAACGAGAGCTCCGTCTCGATTCCCGGCTGCCAGGCGCCGACCATCAAGTCGACATCGCGCAGGAGATCGAATCGTCTCTCGAATGGCACCCAGTCGAGGATCTCGACCATCGCCGCCAGCCGGGGCTCGCGCGCCATCCGCGCTCGCACCTCTTCGAGGCGCCGTTGGGGAGTCGACTCCACGTTCGGGTTGGCAACGACGAGTAGGCGCAGGTCGTCTCTTCGAAGACCCAGGAGGGCGTCAAGCACCGTGTGCGGGTCGTACCAGTCATAGAGGCCGCCAAAGAGGAGGACCCTCTCGGACCTTTCGTCGAGGTAGCGACGGTGCTCGGGAAGGTCACGCGCCAACCCAAAGGGAACCGTATCGATGAGTCGGCGAAAACCCGGGTCAGTTCGAGCCAGGTGCGGATTGACCCGGCCAAGGGCGGTGAGAAAGCCCAGGTAGAACCGTCGCTGTTCGTCTGAAGAGCAAAGGAAGAAGTCGCCGCGGGCGAGCTGCAGCATCCAGGTCGCATGATCGTTACGCCAGGGCTCGAGCCCGAGGGTCTCGGTGTAGTGGAAGTTCTCGACCAACCAGGGGTCGTAGAAGTCGAAGGCGACCGGTAGCTCAGAGGCTTGAGACACGACATCGTTACCCAGCTGGCCCTGCGCCAAAACACCCCGACATCCGCGCAGTTGCTGGGCGAGTTCCTGGCGAACGAAGGGCACCCAGGTGAGCCCGTCGCCGCCGCTACCGACGCCGGCTCTGGGGTCGAACCGAGAGCCCGCCTCGGGAGGAGGCGAGATCATCCGCACGGGGATCCCCTCTGCCGTCAGGCGGCGCGCGATCTCGACGTAGCGAATGCCGATGCCGGCCATGCGAGCCCGTAACGGCTCGCTGACGACCAGCGCGAATGGGGCGTCTCGTCCGGAGGAGTGCCGCAACGTCTCGGTCACCCGCGACCCTTCCATCGCTCGATGCGTTGATGCCAGCGCCACGCCCGAGTTCGTTCCATCGCCGCGATGATTCCCTGCAATCGTTCGATCTCACCGTAGGTTCGACCGAGGTGTTCGGTTTGATCATCGATGGTCGATCGCATCGACGCTTCGTTGTCATAGAAGCGTTGCGCTTGATCAGTCAAACGCAGCCGCTCTCGACGCTCCGCCTCGAGCTCAGTGCGGGCGGTACGCAAGGCCTCGCCGGTGGCCACGGCTTCTGCTCGCATGTCGGTAATGGCACGTGCCAGGGTCGGGGCGTCGAGCAAGGCGGCGTGACGCTCGAAGAGCTTCGCCCGCATAGCAACGAAGTCGCGCTCGAAGTCGGTCGCCTCGGCCTGGCCGCCGCCCAGCACGTGATGGTCAGCACCGCGGAAGTGACGGTACTCACAGGTCACCCGGGGCAGGTGATGGAAGTTGACTCGCTGCGCGAGGCGGATGAGCAGGTCCCAGTCCTCGAAGAAGAGGAGGTCGTGATCCAGGACACGGCCTGAGGGGTCTCGCACTTCTTCGAGCAGAGACTTCTCGACCAACACGGTGTTGAAAGGAATGTAGTTGTCAACCAGAAGGCGGATACGGTCGAAGTCGCGGCTGTACGGCAAGCGACGCTCGCGACAAACGAAACCACCCTCCTGAGGGTCGAGTTCGTAGACGGTCACTGCAGCGTCGCTGTAGGCAAGCCGAACCCCCGCTCCTTTGTGAGCCGCTACCAAGGTCGCGATGTGCTCTGGAGCCACCAGGTCGTCGTCGTCGAGGAAACCGACGAGCTCGCCGCAAGCGGCACGAATTCCGGCGTCGGCTGCCGCGGCCCGCCCCTGGTTCTCCGGCAAAGCCACCATCTGCACCTGGAGGTCGAACGTCGGCAGATCGACCGGAGCGCCTCCGTCGTTGACGACGATCACCTCGACTTTGCGATAGGTACTCTCAGCAAGCGAACCGACCGCCTCGCGCAGAAGATCGGGTCGATCGCGTGTACGCACGATGACACTGACCAGGGGACCCGAAGACACCTGCACGTTCTGCGGCGCGCCGCCGAGGTGCCGAACCAGTTGCACCAGACTACGCGTCCGGAAGTCGTCGAGGTCCAGCCGACGGTAACCCTCAGCGGCTTCGACTTCCGGCGCGAGGGTGTGGGTGCGGTACTGGCGTAGACCCAAGGCGGCCGAAAGGTAGTCGTGGCGCTCCTGCTGCGAGGCGTAGAGGGCCATCGCTTCGCGTAGCCGATCGATCTGGGTTCCAACATCTACCAGGAGGTCGGGATGGTGCGGGTGGTTGACCTCGTAGGTCAGAACCACCGGTCCAGCTCCGGCAAGCCCAGGGTCAGTGGCCGTTGGCGCATCGCGTCGTGACGAAAGCACCTCATGAACGGCGGCGAAGGCCGCCTGGTGATCGGGCGTGACCTCGAGTGGCGAGGGAACCAGCAGCAGGTCCGGCTGGTGTTCCGCGAGCGCCTCCACAAACGCCGCTCTGATCTCGCCTATGCGATGTTGTAGCTGGCCATCGGGCAGGTCGAGATGGGTAGCCGCAAAGCCGAAAAGAGCCGCGACCGCATCAGCCTCCTGGCGTCGTCTTTCGGAGTAGGCCGCCGGGTCATCGGCGCCTTCGATTCCCCCGGCACCGTCGGAGAGAAACAGTACGTTCGCCCGAACTCCACCTTCGATGAGGGCAGCGAGTAGGCCGCCGCAACCGAGAACCTCGTCGTCGTAGTGCGGTGCCACCACCAGTACGGAGCGTGCACTGACCTCAGTCACCTCACCGGGCGGAGTGACGGGAGCGCTCACCACAGGCCCCGCGGGCAAAGCTCCATTGCGATCTTCATCAATGCCATAGAACTCAGGTTCGTTTCACTAGGGTCCGGGGTCCCGCCGGTTGAGCGCGCGGGTCGGCTTCTCGAGGGAATCCCGGAGTATTGGAGGAGAAAGCGCAGAGGGGACAGAGATCTGGCAGAGAGACAGCAACGTTCGACTCTCGTGCAGCACTGGAACCACTGTATCCAGGATAATGGATCTCCCCTACCACCCGCCCCCGCAAGTGGCGAGTCTCAAGCACCGATTCCAGGCTCCCTGGAGAGCACCTCTTGCCGACGCCCGCTCATTCAGACCTCACAGCGACCACCCTGGCCGAAGTCGTCGACCTGGCACTCGAGCACCTGCCAGGCAAAGAGCGCCCACTCCTGATCGATCCCCCGCCCGAGCTGGTGGAGTCGGTCTGCGGATCAGAGCGCCCTCTGGTTGGAGAGGTCCGAGAGCTCCTCGAGCCTCTGGCTGGCGGGACCCCAGTCGCCATGTCGACCCCGACCGACCTCTTGATCCTTCAGCCACTCGCCGAGCTGCTCGCCAACCAACAACGAACGACGGCGTTTGCAGAGGCTCTTGCTTCCTCACTCGCAACCGAGAGTCGCGCCGTCGTCCTCGAGCCTCCGGACCCGCAACCTGCGCGGACCCTGCGGGCGGCGCTCGCGGCCGCCGGGACCCGGATTCAGAAGGCAATCCCTCTGCGCCCGAATGACCGAACCGGCGACCCGCAACCAAGGGTTCTCATGCTGCGATTTGACGGTTACCCGGTGCGGGACTTCGAGCCTGGCGACGAGCACTCACTCAGCGAGCTCTTCGAATCCTCCTTTCACCACCAGCGGCCGTTGGCCCACTGGACCTGGAAGTACCGCGAGAATCCCTGGGGACAGGAGCGCATTTCAGTCGTCCTCGACCAGGAGAGCCGGGTCGTAGGGCAGTACTGCGCCTACCCGGTTCCTTTCGTGCGCAGACTAAGCGGCAGGCTCGAGAGCTTTCTGGCACATCAGGTCGGGGACACGATGACCGCACCGGCGGTCCGTGCGGTGGGTCGTGGGCCCACCAGTCTGCTCGCCCGCGCCGCCCACCACTTCTACGATCGCCACTGTCATGACGGCGTCGCCTTCAACTACGGCTTCAACACCGGCAACATCTTCAAGTTCTCGCGCCGCTACGTTGGCGCTCTCGAAGTCATGCCGGTTCCCTACCGCGTGCGGAGCACCGCGGCGGTTCGACAATCCGGCAGCAGGTCCCTTCTGCGACGCATGAGAGAGCCCATCCGGGTGGAGGTCTTACGCTCGGGCGACATCATCGGCCCCGACCTGGCGGCAGAGCTCGATCGCTTGATGAATCGCGCCACCCTCGATGAGGGCCTGATGGTCGAGCGCACGAGCTCGTACCTGCAGTGGCGCTATCTCGCCCGGCCAGACGCCGACTACCGCCTCCTCCTCGCCTGGTCTAGAAAGAAGCTCCTGGGCTGGAGCGTCTTTCGCCGCGCCAACCCGTCAGAGGTACACCATGCCGGCACAGAGTCGGTCGCTTCAACTCTTCTATGGGGCGACGCGCTGTGGCCCTCATCCGGAATCCGAGCCGATCTTCGTCGAATCGGGTGTTCGCGTACCCTCGACGCAGCGCAGGAGGCATTTCAAGCCACCCGAGTCGTCGGCTGGTTCGAGGGCAGTTCCCAATGGAAAAGGCTCCTCGACGACCTCGGCTTCGAGGGCCGTTCGGAACCCAACGGCCTCACGATGGTGGTCGTTCCGTTCGCCTGGAGCGATCCCACCTCAGCACTACAGACCGGCTACTTGACGATGGGAGACGGCGACCTCTTCTAGCCTCCTCCGGTCGACCGTGGGGAGCCACAGAGCTCGAAGTTCGCCAGCTCGCGAAGCCGGTGATCGGTGACCGCAACACGAAGCGAGTCCCCTGCCTCGAGGTTGTCCGCAATCGGAGTCGGCACGACCCAGCGCGACGGCGGCCTGTCCGACAGACACTCACCCACCGCGGGAACCCCGCTCGGCTCGGGCGAGACTTCGACCCATAGATCTCGCGTCGTCGCCTGTTCAGCGACGGCGTCGAGGTCCAACTCGAAATCGCACACTTCGAAGGTGCCCTCCGGGCGGGCGGCGGCCTGGCCGGACGCGGCACCAGCGAGAAGTTCGAGCAGCCGCGCTCCGAGTCTCCCGTAGCGCTCGCGCCGGAAGCGGCGCGCAGACTGCTCAAACCAGGCACTCGCCAGGGGCTCGTGCCGGGTGCTGCGCGCGTGAAGGTGGACGGCGACCGCATCAGGAACGTAGAAGGCGGGCACTCCGGCCGCCCGAGCGCGCATCAACCACTCCGTTTCCTCGAAGTAGAGCTGGTAGCGGCGGTCGAACGGCCCAATTCGCCCGAGAATCGCACGCGGAAACGCCAGCAACGCTCCGGAGAGGGCGTGCGACTCGAGCGCCCTCGTGGTTTGCCAGTGTCGGCGCGCGTGACGCCGGAACCGCTCGGCGGCGCTTCTCTGCGCCCAGCGACCGGCGCTTCCTGGCCGGCCTGCCAAAGCCCCCAGGAGGGCATCTGGCCAGGCGTGAGAGTCCGCCGGAGGCATCATCAAGCGGCGCGCTTCTGTCCAGTAGAACCTCGGCCCCGCGATGCTCTGGCTGTCGGGATCAGCGGCGACCAACCTTAGGAAGCAGTCGTCGTCGACTAGAACGTCTGGGTTCATCGCCACCAGCCACCCCGCCTCCGAGCGCTCGATGCCGTAGTTCAGGCCACCGGCGTAACCGAGATTCTCCGGCGCCTCGAGAACCCGAACGAAGTGGCCACACGCGTCCCGGCCGCTGAGTCCGTCGAGGCTCCCGGGGGCGGAACCATTGTCGACGACGATGAGCTCACCACCACCAACGGGCACAAGTGCCCGCGATGCGGCAGCAAGGGCCCTTCGCAAGAGCTGCGGCGTCTGGTAGTGGACGAGGATGACCGCCCGTTTCACCGAAGCTGCTCTCCGTGCGATGGGCCCGACTCGAAGTTTCGCGTTGGCATCACGCCCGCATTCTGCCAGCCCCAGAGAGGGGGCGCGTCTGGGATCTCCGGTCGTCGGGCGAACGTGGGTGGCGACAGGCCACCCACGTACGGCGCGGGCTCGATGGGCCGCGGCTAGAGGTCGTCTTCGCTACAGGGCAGAGCGAGGGTGTCGGTGATCGCAGGCGACCGGGTGCCCAGCGGATTGCGATAGATCACGCTCTCGCCAGTCACCGTGTCGGTGACCTTCATCGTGTACTTCTGGTCGGTGGTCGACGCCGCGAACACCCAGAAGTGCTCGGTCTGGCTGCAGCCATCGAGAACTTTGACCAACATCTCCCAGTTCCGTTCGTTGAAGAACCAGAACAGGCCCGAGTCGGAGGTGGCCAACGGAACGACATTAGCCTTCCCAGAATCGCCTTGTTGGTTGGTCCAGTTGACGAAGATCTCGAAGCGCCCGCTACGCAGACACATCTTCTTGCTCGAGGCCGTGCATGTGCCGCCGGTCGACTGGCCGACGGTAATCTTCTGCGTGATGGTCGCGGTGCAGAAGCGGAACGGCTGACAAGCCGCATCGACTTTCGAGATTTCGAGGGTGACGGTATAGGTCCCTGGCTCGCTGTAGGTGTGCGCGATCTTCGCGACTTCCGAACCTCCCGATGCTTCCTCACCATCTCCGAAGAACCAATGGAAGCTCTCGGCGTTACCGGCGCTACCCGTGGCGTCGAAATTCACCGTCTGGCCAGCTGCTGGAGCCGGCACGTCGAGCGTGAACTGCGGGTCGAGGCCACCGTTGCCATCGGGCGGAGTCACTCCGCCGGAGTCCTCACGCACTGAAACCGATTTCGAGCGCGAGACGCTCGTGCAACCGCCGTTGGTTGGCGTAACCGAGATCGACTTGGCGCCGATGGTGTCCCACGAAAGAGTGACGGTGCGCGTCGTGAGCGGACCACTCGAAGTGGCAGTTCCAACCGTCCAGGCCCAGGCGGTGGGTGCTGGGGTGCAATCGCGAGCCGTGGCGGTAAAGGTGGCCGTGGCGTCCACTACGACCGAGGACGGGCCGGAGATGGTGACCGAGGGATCGGCCGGCGGTGGCGTACCCGTTCCGATCCGGATCGTGTCGCTGTGGGTGAACGTCACACTGGCACCGCCTCGAACGGCGGTCACCCGCGGCTTGAAGTCACCGTTCGTGGTGTAGGTGTGGTTGATCGACGAGTCGCGCGCCGGGTCATTGATCGTCTCGTCGATCGAGCCGTTGCCGTCCCAATCGAGGTCGACTCGTTCCGGCGAGCCCCCGAGTCCGAGGTTGAAGGCGACTGGCGTACCGGCATTGGCAAAGCACAGCCCGCTCGAGCAGAAAGGAATCTGCGCTTTGAACTGACGAACCTCGAGGACCTCGACGTTGTTGACGACCACAGTGGTCGAGGTCGACCGTTGACCGTCACGACAGTTGGAGACCGTGACCGTCACCTCGTAGGTGCCCACCGCGGTGTACTGGTGGGTCGGGTTCGGCCCGGCGAGGGGGTCGCTCGAGGAGAAGGTGTCGCCGTCGCCGAAGTTCCAGTCCCATTGCGTAGCGCCGGCAGCCGCGACCTGGAAGTCGACTTCACCGAAATCAGGCGAGCCGGCCGTGATCTGTGGATCACCGAGATCAGCGAGTGCCGTGACCTCGAAGTCGGAACTATTCACAGACGCTTCTCCAACGTCGTTCTTGACCTTGACGCGCGCGAAGTAAGAACCGGCTGCCTGATCAGACGGAACGGTCCAGGAGAAGGTCTCTTCAGACCCGGTAGCCAGCGCACCGACTCCGGCCTGACGAGCACTCCACTGGTAGGTCAGCGGAGCGCGGCCGAGTACCGACTCGGCCTGGAAGGACACCGTTCCACACTGCGGAACCGACGAGACGTTGGCGGACACGGCATCAACCGACGGTCGCGGATCGAAGACCACGAAGTTTCTCGTCGACACATCGCAGCCGCTGTCGTTGCAAGCTTCCAGGCGCACCTGGTAGGTGCGCGGGTAGGCGCCCTCGTCGGGCACCAACCAGGAGGGGTTCTGAAGCGTGCTGTCAGGGGTCGTGTCGTTGGCAAAATCGAACCACCACGTCCAGCTGGTCGGATTGCGACTCGAACTGTCGATGAAGCTGACGCTGTCGCCGCCGTAGACGTTTTCACCGGGGAGCTCGAAGTCGGCCTGTGGGGGCAGGTTGCCAATGACCTCGTGAATATCGAAGATCGACCAGGCCGCCCGGTAGACGCGGCCACCCCGCACCGCCGCACCGTAGGGGGCGACGTTGCGAAAACCCGTTGAGTTGTCCTGGTAGTACCAGCCCCAGTAACCATCAGGATGAGACTGCGGGGTCAGGTCCTTTGGAGCCGTGGGCACCGCCATGTCGAACAGGTACTCACGCTGCGGGCCCGAGCCGAAAGCGCTGCGGGTGCCAGCGAACAGGTAGGGAACGCCCTGATCAAACGAATACTGCAGGCGGTTGGTCTTGGTCGGAATGTTGGCGGCGTTGGGCCCGCCGGGTGTGCTGATCGTGGTGACTGCCCGCATGTTGCAGGAGCCCCCAGTGAGGCACGGCACCTCGTAGACCTCCACTTCCTGCCCTGTGGCAAACGCGGTGTAGAGCCGCCCGGCGTGCAACCAGGTTTCCAGGTCGAGCGAGTTCGAGCCACCGGTCGCAACCAGCCTTGCATTGGTTGGCAGGGACACGTCCCAGACCTGAGGCACGCCAGCACTTCCGGTTGTCAAGAGGTACTTACCGGAGACTGCAATCAGCCGGTTGCTTTGCACCGGAACACCGGCCGAGCTGACCTGGCCAATGTAGACCCCCGGACACATCAGTTCGTTCTGCTGCGTGCCCTCGTAGCAGTTGGTCGTGAGATCGAGCACCGCCGACATGTCATAGGCAAAGATGTTCTTGCTCTGGGCGACGGCGAAACCGACATGGCGCCCGTTGATCGTGGTCGCCTCGACGTCGAGAATCGTCAGGACCTCACCGCTGCCGACACCTTTGCGTCCTTCGTCCTGGTAGCGCAGCTTCATCGCGACAGGGTTGGTCGTATCGAGAATGATCACACCCATGCCGCCTTCGATACCGCCGATCACGACATCGTCAACACCCGGCGGTGCGGCCACCGAGCGGATGTAGAAGTCTTGATCCGTGCGCTTCCACGGTCCGAGTGTGGGCGTGCAAATGCGCCCCGCGACCTCGGGATCGTCGGGGTTGACGTTGAGCGGCCATACCTCGATCTGGTTCCCGCCAACGGCAAACAAGAGGTTGCCCTGGGCGGCGACGTCGGTGTACATCGGAACCTGGCAACCGGGCTCGAAGTTGAACTGGTAGCTGGTTTGATCCGAGATGATGCCGCGTGGCTCGAGCCCGCCCCAGCGATCAGAGGGAACGACGGCGGCTGGCGAACAGACTTCGCAGTTGTCAGCGGCTGAACCAGGCGTGGCGGCTAACAGCAAAAGGACGACGGCGAGAAGAAGGAGCGTCAGTGGGCCACGATGAGCACGTAAAGGTTGTGCTCGAGGGTAGGAAGGCATCAGAGGATCTCCAGGTGCAAGCAGACTGCAGAAAGTAGGAAAGTGGGCGGGGGGTAAGTCGAGCGCACAACGCCCGTCGAGGCAGGGCCCCGAATATGCCGAAATATCATATCGAAGCCCGTTTACAAGAACAACACTCCGAAGGACCGGAGCTCCCAGGAAAGCAAAAAAGAGACCCGACCTTACGGCCGGGCCTCTCTTCGACTGCTCGCGGAGGAGCGGTCACCGAACTCCCGCCACCTATGAGGGGGCAACGGGAGTTCTATGTCACAACCTCTAGTTGCTGAGGTTGTTCAGCTGAATGGCGTCGTAGCCAACGCTGAACTGACCCAGGGCGTCGGCGACTGCGACGACGTAGGCCTGGTTCTGCTCAGCCGGGTTGGCACCCGAAGCCTGGTCGAGGTCCAGGAGGAGCCAGCCGAAGTTGGCGTTGACCGTGAGGTCAGTGCCGACGACCGTCCGGTTGGACTCCCAGGGGAACGGAGTTTCCGCATCCGCTGGGGGAAGACCAGAAGGACCACCGGTGACGACGGTGAGCGGGTTCTCCTGCTCATCGAAGACGGTGATGCCAGCCTGGGTGAACGGCATGTTGGCCGGGGCGCTGCCACAGGCTACCGGAGCGTTGGCGGGGTCGCCGGGATCGCGATAGCTGAGGAGGTTCGTACCACCGTCGAAGTCACCACCCGCGAGGTAGCGAACTGCGAACTCACTGCCGAGCGCTTCACGGTTGTCGGCGCCGGGCTGACCGGCGGCGTCCGTGTAGCGGCAGTAGAACGTCTGCGGGTTGCCGTCGACCACGCAAGCGTTGAGGCTAGCGTCGGCTTCGACATGCACGAGGGTGAAGCCCTGGGCGAACGCGTTGGCGCGGTCGATCAGGAAGTAGTCACCCCAGAGGACGTTCAGGTTGTTGGCGATACCAACGCCACCATCCGAGAAGTAGTTCGCACTGTTCGGGAACTCGAGCGAGCAATCGGTGACGGAATCGATCGTGATGTAACCACGAGCGAGGGTGCCATCGCCTGCTGCCGAGGTGCAGTTACCGCCACCGATGTCGGTGCCGGAGAGTTCCGCCTGGAGGAGGGCAATGAAGCCATCCGGAAGCGGCTGCGTGTAGACCGGCGGCTGCGGGGGCGAGGTGCCCTGGTTGCAGTTCGCCGCGAAGGCTGCACCGAACGGGTTCGGAGCCGTCGAGAGTGAGCCAACGTTCGAGACATCAGGATGCGGACCGGTCTGCGGCAGGATGCCGTTGACCAGCACGTTGCGCATGCTGATGGTCTGGACGTCGTAACCAGTGAGGTAGACATCGAAATCGAGCACCGGGATGGTGAACTCGGTCCAGACGGTGATGTGGGCCAGAGCCGGGGCGGCCGAGGCGTTGTTGACGGAGAACAGGGTATCGATACCGCTGTTCGACGCAAGATCGACCTCGAAGTGGGGCAGGAGCAGCGTAGCGGCCGGAACGGCGTCAACCGTACCGAGCTCAGCAACAGCCTGGCCACCACCGAGAAGCACGAGGCTTCCGAGAGCGATCAGAATGACTAGCTTCTTCATTTCAGACAATCTCCTTGGTGACGCCCGGTTTTGTCCTGGCGTCATCATTTCTTTCTTCTTTCTAAGTTCTGCCGCGCCTTCGAGGGCGCGGCGTCGAAGGGATTCATTGCCTTCGTCCTGCGTACCCATCACCTCCAGGTCAAGATTTCAACTGCATGTCGTTTCACATCGAACGAACGACAACCGCCACCAGAGGCAACGGCCGCACCCGTTCACGGATACGGAAAACTGGTATCGAAAAAGTTGGTTTGGTATCGAAAATCATCGCCGCGCTCCGGTTTGCTTCTTCGGTGATCGAGCAGATCGACGGTGACCGGGAAAACCGCGACTGGCGCAAGGTCTCACGTCGAGAAGAGCTACGGCTGAAAAGGCTCGGCATCCATCCTGGCTTTCATGCCCGGACGACGGGTAGCAGGGCCCATTCCCCTTGAGTCACGCACCATACGGGCCGCAACGCTCACCTGTCAAGTACTGAAGACAACAGATTCTAGGGCTGAAACCGCCAGAGCACGTCCTAGAGACCCGAACATCGGCATTTCTCAAGAGTTCAATAAGTTTACCTCGCCGCCGCTCGGCGAGCAATCAAGGGCCAGCCGAGGCGGTGGCCGCAGCGGCGCTCGGCGCCGGCGACCAGACGAAGACGCCGCCCTGCCCCGGGCAACGGGGAGTGAAGCCGAGCAGCTTCTCACTCCCCGACTCACCGGCGAGGGTCTGCAGGACTTCGTCGCGGCCATCACCATCGAGGTCGGCAAGAGTGGTCTGGTAGCCACCGCACCACACGTGCTGAGGGCCAGCCGCCAGCTCGGGCGAGTCCTCGATCCGAAACCGTCCGTCGCCGATGCCGAGAAACGCCATGAGGCTGCCCTCGCGACCAGCGGCGACAAAGTCCACCACGCCGTCGCCGTTGAGGTCACCGATACCGAGACTCGTCCAACCCGAACCGCGCGACTCTTCATAGAGCAGCTGGCGCTGGTAGCTGCGCCCCGTGCCGTCGTTCCAGTAGGCGTCAATGCCGCTGTACTCGACACCTCCAACCATCAAGCGAAAGGTGAGCAGGATGTCGATGTCGTTGTCACCATCGAGGTCGCCGGTCGCAACGCTGCGCACGATCTCACGGCGACGCAACTCGAGGTCGATGGTCTCGAAACCGACTTCGTCGGCATGAAAGTGGACCAGTCCCCTATCGCTCAACGACTTGGTGTCGGTGACCAGCTCGGGATGCCCATCGCCATCGAGATCGGCGACCAGAACCTTGTCCCCGATCGCCAGATCGTTCTGATCGAGCGGAGCGGTCGTCCAGTTCCCTTTGCCATCGTTGAGAAAGAGGCGTTTGCCACGCAGCGTGTCGACGCCATCCATGAAAGCCTGAGGACTGCCCGCGCCCTCTGAGAGCGCCACGATGTCGGTTAAGCCATCGCGGTTCCAGTCGACGGCCGCGATCGCGCGTGAGCTGTAGGCGCCGGTCACTCTGCCGCGAGTGGGGGCCATCGGTAGGCCCTCACCCCAGATCTCGAACTCGCCCTTCTTGACCTGGCGGAACGACACCAGGCCACGCAGGTGGATCGCGAGCACCAGGTCGGGCAGACCGTCCTCGTCGAGGTCGGTGACCTCAACGTCACCGTAGTCCCACTCGAAGGCCGGCATTTTGGGCGACCAACGAGTGAACCCACCCTTGCCGTCGCCGAGGAACATCGGCGGGGCCACGAAGCTCTTGCGCGGCGGAGCGTGCACCATGTCGAGGTGGCCATCGGCGTTGATGTCTGCCAGGTCGAAGCCGTTGCGCCACTGGCCGCCCTCCGGCAAGCCAGCGAGCTTGGTGAACGTCAGGGTGTCGCCCTTCGCCATCGCCGGCGCCACTTCACCGCGCCAGTTCTCGGCGATCGTTGCCTCTCTGGCCGCCGGGTGTGGCTTCGGCTTGTAGAGCTTGATGTACAGAAAGTCGTCGTCGTGCGAGTGCACTGGCACGCGCGGCAGATGGGGCAGCCGAACCAACGTCTGCTCTTCGTTGAGAAAGCGGTAGCGACCCTCGATCTTGGGCACCTTCTCGAGCATGTAGGCCCCGCCCTCGTCCTCGAGCGGGTAGTCCAGCTCAGCGGCTGCCGGCACCGCCGCCGGCGCCGGAGCCTCCTGCGCGCGGACAGCCGTCGCAGGAAGCGAAAGGGCAAGCACCACGAACAGGCCGGCCCATGACCAGCGCGCGACAGGACGCGGCTTCGGAAGGGAAAACGAGGGGTTCATCGGCTTCTCCAAGGGTGGAAACGTCTCTGAGGTTCCGGGTCAAAACGATATCTGGATCGCAGGCTGAAGGTGGACCGGCGGCCGCCGGACCAGGTGGGGGCGCGCGTGGAGCGCTGTCGCCGAGGCGTCCTGCACCCTCGACACTGTCTGAACGCCCCTGCCCGAGACCGGTTCCGCACCGGGTGAGCACCGGCTCGGGGAGCGACCGCAGCGACGGGAGAGCGTAGAGGCCTCAGTCACGCACCCCCCGGACGGGCCCCAGTGCTCTCGAGCATACGGAAAAGCCGCGGTTCTGATGGCGCGGAGTCTAGCAGTCCGGGACATGGAGCCGCGCCCTCGAGGGCCGCCAGGCATCGCGCTCTCCGATTGACCCGCTATGGCCTCCGGGCGTATGATTCGGTGTTCTCCGCGTGGGTCCACACCGCTTCCTTTCGGTGGAACTCGCCTCAACCGATGCCTCCCAGGGCGATCGGTACTCCTTATGACCGTCATCAACTTCCCCGCCCCGCCGTTCGCCGGACCACTCGCGTCCGAGCGCAAGAGGCGTTTGCCCACCGCCGCGCCGGAGGTTCCGTCGGCACCGATCGACGCCGCGCCTCAGTCCGCCGCTGGCGTCGACTGGCGGGCGCGTTTCGAAGGCCTGCGCGATCAGGCGCGCGAAGCGACGGCTGCGGGCGACCTGACCGGCGCACTCACGCTGCTCGAAGAAGCAGAGGAAGCAGCGCAGCTCACCGGTGACCCCGAGCTTCGGGATCTGGCCCTTTGCAACCGGGCGGCCCTGGCGGTCGAGCTCGATCAGGCCGACGATCTGGTCGAACCCCTTCGCGCGGTGCTCAGCGAAGATCGTAAGGCCGACACTTCGATGCTGGCGGCCTACCAGCTGGGCCGCGCTTTCGAGCTCGCCGGCGACGCGCGCAAGGCGTGCTACTACGCTCGCCTGGCGTGTGACCGCTCGAATGAAGGTATCTCGGAGGGCATCGAGCCGGCTCATCGAGCAGCGGCTCGCAACCTGCTCGGCAACAGCCTGCTGGCGGAACATCAGACCGCCGAGGCGGTCCCGGTCTATCTCGAGGCTCTGGCCCTCATGCCGGCAGCCGATGAAGTCCGGCGTGCGCAGGTGGTCGAGAACCTCGGTTACTGCTTGCTACTCGACGGGGCACTCGACCGCGCACTGCCATTGTTGTGGTGGAGCCTTCGCACCCAGCGTCGTTACGGCGCGCTGCGCAGCACCATCTCGACGCATATCGATCTCTGTTTCGCGCACCTCGAACGTGGCCGTCCCGCACAGGCCCGCCGTCACGGTGAGCGCGCCCTTGCGCTGGCGACCGAGTTCGAAGACACCCGCAACGAACGTCATGCACTCTACCTGCTCGGCGAAGTCGCCGCCGAAGAAGGCAACGAACGGCTTGCCTTCGAGTGGTTCCAGGAGCTGCAGCAGCGCTTCTACCCCGAAGATCCGCAGATCGCCGGCCGCCTCCTGGCCGTTGGAATGCGCTCGATGGTGAACTTCAAGGCCTGACCCGAAGATGACGTGCACCCTCCATCGACGCACCCTCCGCGGAAGGCCTGGCCGCCTCGCCTTGGCGGTTGTCCTGGCTGTCTGTTGGTTCGGCGCCCAGGCAGTCGCTGCCCAGCAAAGCGTACTCGGACCCGACGGGCAGGTTTTCAGGGCGCGCACTGGAACCTACGGCGAGCTCTTTCCGAACGGTCACGAGACCAACGCTTCCGACCCGGTCGTAGCTCTAGAAATCGTCGATGACAACGCCATCGAGCGCATCGCTGTCCCGGCGAGCCTCGACGACGCGATCGAGGGCAACCCGTCGATTCTTCTCGACACCGCCGGCGATCGCGACACGCTCTACCTGGTGTGGACGAGCACTCTGCGCTCGTACTACAGCCGAGTGGTCATCGTGGCGCGTGAGAACGGCACCTGGGGTGAGCCAATCGAGATCTCCGGCGACCCCTTCACCTCCAAGGGTCCCGCCCGTGTCGCCGTCACCCGCGACCAGCTCGAACGCGACGGTGAGACCGTCACCCGTACCGTCCTCCACACCGTGTGGTGGGAGAACGGCGGCGAACACGGTTCGCAGGTGGCCTACGCGCCCATCGTCCTGGTTGACGGCGCAATGAGCGGCATCAACGATCTCTACCGCCTGAACCCTTTCGGCCCCGAGGAGCCGGTTGACGCCGCCCTGCCCTCAGACGCCCTCGTCCAGGCGCCCGCCATCATCGCCGGCAACGGCCACAGCACGATCGCAGCGTTCGCCGACGCGCGCACCCGGCGCCTCGTCACCTTAGAGCTCAGCCCCATTCCGGCAGCACTCGAAGTCGTCGGCGATGGCCTGCATGAGTTTCTTCGAACTCAGGCGGCCAGGACCTGCCAGAACGGCGGCACCGAAGCGCTGATCGCGGCGGGCCGCAACTACATCACCGAAGCGGCTACCGCTCTCCACCCGAGTCTTTCGTTGTTTCTCGCCGCTTCGCTCGCCGATCACCTGGCGGATGCGGGCTGTCCAGAAGCCAACGCCTCCAACGACGAGCTCGAGGCGATCGCAGAAGAAGGTCGCTCGCACATCATCCTGATCGGAGCGCGCACCTCTTCTGAAGTGCGGCTGGATCGCGGGCGCTCGCACATCATTCTGATCGGCGTTCGCGAGCGCGCTCGCTACCAGGGCGCCGTTCGCCGGCTCGAAACCAGGCGCGCGCCAGGCACCGGCAACGCCCCTACCGAGATGCTCCTGTCGCGCGATGGGTCGCGCGTCCTGGTTGCCTGGCAACCGACCGCTGACCGCATCCACTACCGCGAGTCGGAAGGCTCCGGCTGGAGCCAGGTCAACCGCCTACAGCTCGACGACGAGTTGACGCTCGAACAGGCGCGCCGCGTGCTGGTCGAACGCATCCAGTAGACGCCACAAGGTCCCCGGCGGGGGGAGCGTCTCAGCTGCCGGCAGCGAGACGATCGCCGGCCGGTGGGCGCCAGCTGAGCTCGCGCCGAAGACGTTCGCGCTCGGCCTCGAAGGCCGCCCGTTGGGCGTCGTCGATGGGTTCGGCGGGTGGATTGTCATCGGCCAGCCGGAGGGGGTCCATGTAGCGCCCGTTGCGCTTGACGCGGTAGTCGAGGTGAGGGCCGGTCGCGAGACCCGTCTTGCCGACGTAGCCGATGACCTGCCCCTGGACTACCCGCGCACCGCGACTGATGCCTTCGGCGTAGCGCGACAGATGCAGGTAGGCGGTTTCGAAGCCATTGGTGTGGCGTACCTTGACGACCTTGCCGCCGCCCTTGTCCCAGGCTGCAAACGAGACGGTGCCGCTCGCCGTCACGCGTACCGCGGTTCCGACCGGGGCACCGTAGTCGACCCCATAGTGCGGCCGATAGGTCTTGAGAACCGGGTGGAACCTGCGGTTTGTGTACTTGGAGGTCACCCGCGAATAGGGCAACGGAGATCGCAGGAACTGCTTGCGTAGCGGTCGGCCCTCGGCATCGAAGTAGGCGCCGTCTTCACCGAAGCGGTAGGCCTCGAGCTGCCTCGACCCGTTCTCGTAGACCAGGGCCTCAACCGAGCCGACCCGGTGAAACTCGCCGTCGAGCTGGATCTCCTGCCACGCCACCCAGAACCGATCGCCAGCACGTAGGTCGCGGTTGAAGTCGATATCCCACTGCAGGACGTCGGCCATCGCCAGGCTGAGGACAGCCGGCGCACCCGCCGCCCGTAGAGAACCCTCGAGTGACCCTTCGAGGGCCCCGAACGCGACCCGTTCGGTCACCGAGCGTTGGAACGGCTCCACCTCGGGATGCCATCGCTCTCCACGCCTCTCGATGTGCAGCTTGCCTTCTTCGGCGATCGTCCAGGAAATCAGTTGCGGCTCGTGGTCTTCTGAGTGCCAGACCGCATAGTCGTCGCCGGCGCGCAAGGCACGCGGGTCGATCACCCTGGCGACGGCGCGCCCGGCCTCGACAACCGCCTCACGTTCCAGCCCCGCCCGCTCGAGAATCCGTTCGATGGTGTCTCCGCGGGTGAACTGAGCCACCTGCGGCACCATCGACTCGTCGATCTGGGTCGCCAACCTGGGATCGCCGGGGCTTCCACCACCCCAGGGCACCGTCACGGTCATCGGGTAGGGCGACGCCGCCATCGTCTCGAGCCTGTCGGTCGCTGCGACCAGAAGACCAGAGACAGCCGCTAGTCCGGCCAGCACCCCGAGCCGCAGCCCAAGAGAAGGCGAGCGGCCTGGGCGCTCAACTACCGGAGATTGTTGTGGCTGGGAAGCGGGTTCTGTCGTCGAGCGCTGGGCTGGGTCCATGTGGCGTAGCTCTCTCGTTGCCGACTTGAAGAAGAGCCCACAGGGGGCCCAACATTCGCCGGCAGGGGGTGCCAGCAGCCCAGCAATCTAGCACAGCCAGAGACCTCGAACGCGCCGCCTGGGACCCGTAACTCGCTCAGGGAGAAAGACCTGCGGCCTTCAGGGTCGCCGCGGTGTCGGCCGGTAGGGGGCCCGCGTACTTGACCGTTCCACCCTCGAGAACGACCAGTCCCGGGAGGGCGGAGACAGCGTGTCGCTTGGCGAAGTCGCCGTTGGGATCGAGCAGCAGCCCGGCCTTCGCCTGGTTACCGACAAAGCTCCTGACCGCAGAGGCTTCTTCCTGGAAGGCCACCAGGCTCACCTGTGCCCGACCGCCGAGCGCTTGTACGAGGTCGTTGGACGTCGCCACGACGCCACGGCAACGCGGTGACCAGGAGGCAAAGACCACGAGAACCTGCGTGCCACTCGAAAGCGAGGATGCAGCCGAGGCGCCATCGAGGCTGGTCAGGCCCTCGCCACTGGCAAAGAGGCCGCCAGGAGCGAGCAAGAGAACCAACGCCGCCAAGAGAATCCCAAGGCCTGATCCAGCCTTGTTCACTTGCTTCCAGGGCTTCATCGTTTCCTCCCCGCGAGGTCGCCGCGGTCGTCTCTTCTTTGGCAGGAGCACAGAGCGCCCGCCATCGACGAACTCTGAATCGAAACTGAGGTTACTGCGGCTGACTGTTGCGGTGCTCGAACCCGGTGAGGATTCGTAGCCGCAAGCGGCTCGGCGCATCCACGCGGCCGCAGCGCTCCCGCACCACCTCGAGGAAGCGCCGCACGTAGACAGCTTCACGAGCGCAGTCTTGGCAAGTCTCGATCCGCCCGCGTACCTCTGCGGCCAGGTCATCGTCCAACTCGCCGTCTGCAGCTCGAAAAAGCAGTTCGGTCATCCGTTCTCGCTCCATGATCCCACCTCATCATCGCCAGTACTGCGGCTTCTGACGGTTCACTGGGTCTCGGGCAAGCTTCGTTCGGGTTCATGGCACCCTCGCGGGGAGGGTGCGCCCATGGGGAGTTTCGCAAATCCAGGGGCCCGGACGGGCGTTCTGCCTGAGACAAATCGTCCTTACAGGTCCCTAGAACCATGTCGCTTCCACGCTTATTCCTGCAGGCTGACCGAGAGCGGCGAACGACTTTGCCGCCCCTCTCGGGGTTTCCTCGCCGGCCCTCGGTCAGGATGCCGCCTGGCGACTCCGCATCTTGCTGGGTTCGCCTTCGATGTAGCCATGCTGCCGGGCATAGTCGAGCATGGTTTTCTCGAGCTGGCGGCGGCCCCGGTAGAGCCGGCTCATCACCGTCCCCAGAGGAATGTCGAGGATTTCGGCGATCTCCTTGTAGGAGAAGTCCTCGAGATCGGCCAGGAGCACCACCATTCGATAGTCCTCGGACAGACCATCGAGGGCTCGCTGCACATCCTCGTCGAGCACGTGCTCGAGCAATTCCTCTTCCGGGTTGAGGTTGCGCCGCAGAACTTCGTCGGAGACCCGACTCTCGAAGATGTCCTCGATCTCTGAGAAGGCGCTCTGGACGGGGCGGTTCTGCTGCTTGCGGTAGTTGTTGATGAAGGTGTTCTTGAGGATCTTGAAGATCCAGGCCTTGAAGTTCGTGCCTTCCTGGAACTTGTCGTAGTACTTGTAGGCCTTGAAATAGGCCTCCTGCACCAGGTCCTCGGCATCCTGCGCGTTGCGCGTCATGCGGTAGGCCGTGTTGTACAGGCTATTGACGAACGGCATCGCCGCCGCCTCGAAATCCCATCCGGTCTTGTGGTCTGCTGTGTGTTGCTGCGTCATGGTCTCTACCCTCCCGCGCCGGCCCGTCGATCAGTAAGGGGCGTTGGTTGCCCCGCTCCGGGGCCGTCGCTCACCCCCGTATAGAGCATGTTCGGTGCCAGGCAGGAAACGGATCCGCCGAGGACGGCGAGCAGGTCAGGAACTCCAGTTTTCAGGGCTTCCCAAGCCTTGCCTTACGGGCACCAAACCCCCACCAGACCTCTCTTGAGGACGTCCCGTCACCAGAATCGGAGGCCAAAAAGTCAGGGCCCAACGGGCCTCGACATGCCGTCTCGGCACGTTCGCTGCCGCCAGACACCCAAACACAACAAAAGCCGGTCGACCTCGACGTGAGGTGACCGGCTTCGTTCGGGCGTGCTGCCCACTTTTCGGGAAAACCCGAAGAGGCGTTGGGGACTAGCCCCTCATCAAGAACACCATGACCCAGGTGAAGATGACCAGGGATTCCATGAAGGCCAGCGCCAGCAGGAGGGCGGTCTGGATGGCACCGCCGGCGCCCGGGTTGCGGGCGATACCGGCAGCGGCTTCGCCCGCCGCGCGGCCCTGGCCGAGGGCACCGCCGGCAGCGGCGATTCCCAGGCCGAGAACGGCGAGACCGAGGCCGAGGCCAATGCCTCCACCGTCACCGCCAGCCTCGGCGGCCATGGCAGGCATCGAAAACAGCACGCTCAAAAAGGCGCTGCTGATGAGAATGATCGTGATTCGCGACAACTTTCGCATCGGTGGTGTTCCTCCGGTTGCACGACCCCCTGAGCCTGGACGGGCGCCTCGGAGGCACCTGTCATGGCTGCGGTTGTGTGCGTTCTATCGTGAGCGTACTGAGACGGGTGTGCAGGGCGACACCCGGGACTAGTGATCCTCGGCTTCGGCGCCGGCAATATACAACGTGGTGAGCATGATGAAGATGAACGTCTGGATGAAGGCTGCAAACAGCCCCAGCGCCATCAGGGGAAGCGGCAAGAGAAAGGGGATGAGAGCAGCAAAAATACCGACCGCGACATGCTCACCGAAGATGTTGCCGTAGAGACGCAGCCCCAGCGAGAACAGCCGGGCGGCATGACTGATGATCTCGATCGGCAGCATGAGCGGCCACAGCCACATGGGCGGCGGGCCCGGGCCCAGGAACTGCTTCAAATACGAGAAGCCGTGCTGCCTGACCCCCATCAAGTGGTAGATGACGATCGCCGTCGCTGACAGCGCGAAGGTCACGCTGGCGTTCTGGGTCGGCGGTTGAAGAAAAAAGAACCCGCCGCTCAAGTTGGACAAGAAGATGAAAACCGCAAAGGTACCGATGAGCGGCAAGAACCGCCTTGCCCCGTTGTGCGGTATCGCATCATCGAGCATCTTCGCCATCGCTTCGAAGACGACTTCGATGACGTGCTGGATCTTGCCCGGACTCTCTTTCTTCAGTGAGCGTGAAAGCGGAATGAAGACGGCAGCCGCGAAGGTCACTACCGCGAACGACATGACCACGTGGTCGGGAATGTCGACCTGGCCGAAGCGCGCGTCGAGCCCGGTGGCCGAGAGAATACCGTCCCAGGCAGCGTTCACCGGCTCGTAGAAGATGGAGTGCTGGCCCGCCATGATGGTCGCTCGTGTCGTCGTCTGGGGTAAAGAGGTGGCGGACGTTCCCTTGGCCTTTCGGCTGCGAGGCGCGCTCCGCTTACGGTTTCTGGCGTATCTGTTTGGCTCTCTGGGCCTCACCTCTCGCCACCCGCAAAACCGCCTCCGCAACCAGCCCGATGGGGATAACTGCAAAGCCGAGCAGGATGGGAAGGAGGCTTGCCTGAGCCCGGCCTGCGTACAGCATCAAACCAACGAGACCGAACAAGAAGCCCAGCCGGAGCAGCAAGAGCAGGCTGTTTCGGGCTCCAAGCCCGCCACTAGGGCGCGGTTCGAGGAGCGAAACCTGCAGCTGCAACAGCCTGAAATTGACGATACTGAGCACCGCTGAGAGTGTCAAGACGAGGGCCCCCCGAAAGCCCCAGCGAAAAGCGGCGAAGGCAGCACAGAGAAGCGCCGCCAGAACGGCAAAGCGAACGATCCGACGAACCTCGGCCGCACCAGCCAGGACCATCACTCAGCTCCCCGCTCACGAGGTTGAGCCGGGTGCTCGGCCGAAGGCGGGCCATCGGAGACTGGATGCGAGAGTCGCTGCACCGTCTTCCAGACGTTGTAGAAGCCAGCGACAATGCCGAAAGCGAGGCCGACGAGCTCTCCCGTTCGCTCGTACTGCGGACCGATCAAGCCCGCCAGAAAGCCTCCCGCCCAGAAGCCGATCACCACCGCGATCGGGATCGACAAACCGACGCTGCTGAGATCGAGCGTTCGGTAGCGTTTTGCGGCCCGCGCCCGCTCTTCGGCGGACCTGCGATCTGTTGAGGTGTCGTTCATCGGGTGGTTGACCATCCGTCATCTTACGATGTCGACCCGCACGAGTCGCCCGTTCTCTCCCTCCCGCTCGGCCCCGCCGACCAAAGGCCCGAGGGGCCCACCGTGCTAGGTTTTCGCGCATGCCGAAGCCCAGTGGCCATTCGCTTGAACCGCCCGCGAGTCAGCCGGCAGACGATGCGACCGGCGCGCTGACAGCCAAGAGGCTCCGGTCCTGGGTCGAGCGCATGAAAGACCAGCCGGTCCTGGTCGTGGCGGATCTCGTTCTCGACCGCTTTCTCTACGCTGAACCGCGCCGGGTGAGCCGCGAAGCACCGGTGCTCATTCTGCAGCACGAAAGGGAAGAGGCCGCGCTCGGCGGCGGCGCCAACGCGATTGCCAATCTCCATTCGCTGGGCGGCAGGCCGCTACCGATCGGACGCATAGGTACCGACGAGCTCGGCCGGCGTCTGATGACCGAAATCGAGGCGAAGAACCTCGAGGTCGCCGGCATCTACCGTGACCCCGAGTTCACCACGCCGAGTAAGACCCGGGTTCTGGCTGGGGCTCCGAACACCCGCAAGCAGCAGGTCATGCGCTATGACCGGGGGACGCCGCAGCTCCTCGACGATCGCGCCCTCGAGGCACTCTCCGAGCGCATCGCCGGACAGGCGGGCCGGGCGTCGGTCGCGGTGTTTTCAGACTATGGCTACGGAGCGGTCGACCCACGCCTTCTGCCGGTTGTACGCCAGGCGATCGGTGCAGACGGGGTAGTGGTCGTCGATAGCCGCTACGACCTGTTGCACTTCGAAGGACTCGACGGCGCGTCGCCCAACCTCGACGAGGCCGAGGCAGCACACGGCGAGAGACTCGCCACCGAAAAAGCCCTCGCCGCTGCGGGTCCTGTGCTGCTCGAACGCCTCGGTGGACGCTTCCTTTTGATCACCCGCGGAAGCGCCGGCATGGTTCTCTTCCAGAAGGGCCAGCCAGCGGCGTTTCTTCCAGCCTTTGGTAGTCACGCGGTAACCGACGTCACCGGCGCTGGCGACACCGTCATTGCCACCCTGAGCCTGGCGCTCGCGGCCGGTGCCAACCCAATCGCGGCCGCTACGTTGGCCAACATCGCCGGCGGGCTGGTCGTCGCCAAGCCGGGGACTGCCACAGTTTCGGCAGAGGAAATCGACCTGGCCATAGGAACAGAAGACGGCGCGCAGCTTCTCGCGACCATGGCCGGCAAGCGCAACGGTGCCCCGGAGAGCTAGCGCATGCCAGTTGTCGATCTCGAGCGAATGAAGATGGAGCGCCAGGCGCTCCGCGACACAGGGGCGACCCTGGCGTTCGCCAATGGTCACTTCGACCTTCTCCACGTTGGTCATTTGCGTTACCTCGCCGCGGCAAGGGCCGAGGCCGACAGCCTGTTGGTCGCGATCAATGACGATGACTCGGTCGAACGCCTGAAGGGTCCGGCCCGCCCCATCGTGCCTGCCGACGAGCGCGCCGAGTTGCTGGCGGCCTTGCGGCCAGTTGACTGGGTCGTGGTCTTCTCGGGCGACTCGCCGGGTCCCTTGCTCGAGGAGCTACAGCCCGAGGTTCACTGCAAGGGTCCCGACTACGGCTCTCCCGAAGAGGTCCCCGAGTACTCCATCGTACGTGCCTATGGCGGTCGCACGGCACTGGTCGGGGATCCCAAGGACCACGCCACCAGCGACCTGATCTCGATCATCAAGGCGCTACCGTGAGCTCTCGCGGCTCGAGGCCTCCAACGGAGAGCGAGGGATGAGCCCGAAGGCGGAAGGGGTCCGCCGTCGGATCTTGATCGTCCGCACCTCGGCGCTCGGTGACATCGTCCAGTCGATACCGGCCTTGACGACGCTTCGCCGGAGGCAGCCCGAGGCCAGGATCGCATGGGCCATCGACGCGCGTTTCCGCTCGCTTCTCGAGGGTCACGCCGACCTCGATGAGCTGATCAGCATTCGGACCCGCGCGCCAAGCAAGGGCCGACCGGGGGCGCTCGGCGTTTGGCAGAAGGCGCGCAAACGGCTGCGTGCGTTCGCGCCCGACACGGCGCTCGATCTGATGGGAAACTGGAAGTCGGCCGCGCTGTGCCGGCTGTCCGGCGCGGGAGTTCGCATCGGCCTGGCGAGAGAGTTTCGCCGTGAGCCGGCGAGTGCCATGCTCTTGAACGAGTTCGTAGAACCCCGCGGTGAACACGCCGTTCTCCGCTCGCTGGCACCGGCCGAAAGCGAAGCCCTGGGCGGCGAACCTCCCACCGAGGACGTCGACTTCGCTGGCAATCGCCTGCTCGATGCGGGAGCCCTGCCGTTGGGGTGGCCTGAGGGACGCATCGGCCGCGCGGGCTTCTTCGTCATCCATCCGGGAGCTGGCTGGGCGAACAAGGAGTACCCCCCGACGTGGTGGGGAGCGGTCGCCCATCATGCTCATGAGGCAACCGGAGCGATGGCCCTGGCGGTGACCGGCCCCGGGGAAGAGCACCTGGGAGAGGCTCTGGCGGAGGCGAGTCAGGGAGCCGCGCTCCATCTGCCGGTTCCCGAGCTGCCGGCAGTCGCCGCCATTCACCGCCAGGCGCGCCTGGTGCTTGGCGGCGACACCGGGCCGGTTCACCTGGCGCACGCGCTGGGAACCCCTGTTCTATGCCTGATGGGTCCCACCGATCCGGCGCGCCACGGCCCCTGGCAGTCACCGGACTCGGTGTTCACCAGAGCCCTGCCCTGTAGCTATTGTCACAAGCGCCTCCATCGGCCTCGCATGTGCTTGCTGCAACTCGGTCCCGACGAAGTGGCAGCGGCCGCAATCGAGCGCTTCCGCTAGCCTCAGAGCCTCGGCCAGGTCAGACCGGTAAGCACCGAGAGTGCCACTCTTTGCAACCCTCCGCGCCGCCAGCTGAGCCCGTCACACAACACTTGGCCCGCGCCGTTGACCCTCTGTGTCAGCGATTGATAGACTTCTCCTTCGCGAGCTTTCCTAGAAATCCCGAGATTTCAGGCACGCCTAGCTCGAGGCCCTCTGGGCTCCCTGGTCCCAACCCTCCGAGACCTCCCAGACGGTTCCACACTTTTCTCATTTCACTTCTAGTTCCCCCCCCAACACGGAAGGACCGGTCGATGGACAACCGACTTGGCGAACTGCTGATTCGCGCTGGACACATCAACGAAGAGCAATTGCGCGAAGCACTCGCCCATCAGCGAGAAGCGGGCGGACGTCTGGGAACCAATCTCGTCAAGCTCGGCCACATCTCCGACGAAGCTCTGGTGTCCTTCCTTTCGCAGCACTTCGGTGTTCCGTCGATCAACCTCGCCAACATCGGCATCGACGAAGCGATCATCCAGATCATCCCTGCCGACGTCGCCCGCAAGTACACGATCCTTCCGGTCTCGAAGACCGGAGCCAAGATCACAATCGCGATGATCGACCCGACCAACGTCTTCGCCATGGACGACATCAAGTTCATGACGGGTTATGGAGTCGAGCCGGTCGTCGCCTCCGAGTCCATGCTGCGTTCGGCGATCGATCGCTACTACGGCTCCACCCACGCCGTCGAGCTCAAGAAGGTCATGGACGACCTCGAAGACGACGAGATCGATCCCGATCTCGAAGTCCTCGAAGATGAAGATGAAGTCGACCTGGCCGAACTCGAGCAGGAGTCCGAGGACGCTCCGGTCGTTCGCCTGGTCAACATCATCCTGACCGACGCGATCAAGAAGGGTGCTTCCGATATCCACGTCGAGCCCTACGAGAAGGACTTCCGCGTTCGCTACCGCATTGACGGCGTGCTCTACGAAACCATGAGCCCGCCCATGAAACTGCGCGAGGCGATCACCAGCCGCATGAAGATCATGGCGAAGCTCGATATCGCTGAGAAGCGGCTGCCGCAAGATGGTCGCATCAAGATCAAGACGCGCATCGGCGGCAAGGCCAAGGACCTCGACTATCGCGTTTCGATCCTGCCCACCCTCTTTGGCGAGAAGATCGTTCTTCGTCTGCTCGACAAAGACAACCTCATGCTCGACCTCACCAAACTCGGTTTCGAGCAGGAGTCACTCGACAAGTTCGAGCACGCAATCATGCAGCCCTACGGCATGGTCCTGGTCACCGGACCGACCGGTTCGGGCAAGACCAACACGCTCTACTCCGCCTTGTCCCAGGTCAACAAGCCCGACACCAACATCATGACCGCAGAGGATCCGGTCGAGTTCAATCTCCACGGCATCAACCAGGTGCAGATGCGAGAGAACATCGGCTTGAACTTTGCCGCAGCGCTGCGTTCCTTCCTGCGCCAGGATCCGAACATCGTCCTGGTTGGTGAGATTCGTGACTTCGAAACCGCTGAGGTCGCGATCAAGGCTGCAATGACCGGCCATCTCGTGCTATCGACCCTGCATACCAATGACGCGCCGTCGACCATCAACCGTTTGATGAACATGGGTGTTGAGCCCTTCCTCGTCGCGACCTCGGTTCATATGGTCGTCGCCCAGCGCCTTGTGCGTCGTATCTGCTCGAACTGCAAAGAGGCGGCCGACGCCACGCCGCAGGCACTGATGAACGTCGGCTTCTCGGAAGAAGACGCAAACACCGTCAAGGTCTTCCGCGGCCGTGGCTGCGAGACCTGCAGCAACACCGGCTACAAGGGCCGCGTGGGCCTCTATGAAGTCATGCCGGTTGGCGAAGAGGTCCGCGAGCTGATTCTCTCGGGCGCCAGCTCGTTCGAGATCCGCCAGAAGGCCATCCAGACCGGCATGATCACCCTGCGCGGTTCGGGCCTACGCAAGGTCTCCGACGGTCTCACGACTACCGAAGAGGTCGTCCGCGAAACCGTTCTCGGGTAGGTAGCGTTGTTGGCGGCCTTGTGCGAGCCCGAGCTAGGCGTCGAAACACTCCTCGACCGCGCGCCACGCCTGATCGATGGCACCCTTGGTGTTCGATGACGCGCCAGCGTCCGAGTTGGCGATGGTGATCCGGCCGAACGGCTTACGCCCTTTCACCCAGGGTTTGTCCGCCTCGCTCGCATAGTCCGGCTCCCAGATGAGATCGGGTCCGTATGAGTAACCGTGCGGCCAACGATTGACCGTTATGGCTTCAATGTCACGGTCGGAGTCAAAGCCGGCGGAGCCGAGGGCCTGGTCGAGTTGATCGCGCACGTGATGTTCAAAGACGTCGAAGGGCGTTCTCAAGAGGCGACGACGTGCTTCGCGCCACTGTTCTGGGCCGCTTATGTCCGGCGAGTGATGGACATGACACATGTGAAGAATCATTGGATCGCTTGGCGTCCGTGCGCGTTGGTAGCCGCCAAGCGAAACCGGGTAGTCAAGCTCGACCTGCTTGTAGAAGTCGTCGGTGTAGTAAACGAAGTCCAGCCCCAGTTGGGCAAAGGCCTTCCAATCTGGGACGAGCACCTTTGTGTAGGTCAGGGGCACCTTGACGCCATAGGCCAGCGCCTCTTTCTGCTCCGTCGGCAACTCGGGACAGAGGTAGGGGATGGTGCCGTTGTACCCCGCCAAGATGCACCGGTCGGCCCTTACCGTGTAAGCGTTCTTGCCGTGAACGAAGGTCACGTCAACGGCCTTCTGGTTCTGTGTGTGCCTGGCATGCACGACCGTACTATTGAGCCGCACTCTGACGTTTTGATCCGGCCGATCGAGTTGTGCATAGCGCACGCGGGCCGTCACCACATCCTCCATCGTCGACCCCGGAACGGCCTGCGGCAGCATGGACCGCACGAGCAGCCGTGCAACCGAAGCGTTGCCGTCTGGAAAGTGGAAGATGTACGGTTCGTCACCGCGGTGCCCCGCTCTCTCGAGAGTGTGCTCGAGCCCCGGCATGCCGCCGTCGTAGGACTGCACCAGCGTGGCTGGAATCTCGTCGATACCGACACACCAGAAACTCATTCCCCAGCGGCGGTACATCTCGAGCAGCTGCGCATCGACGCCCACATAGTCGCGTAGGAAGGTCTCATAGCTGACCCGCCGAAGCTTTTCGTGCTTCTCTTCGTTGCGGAGCCCAGGCAGGTAGTCCTTCTTCTCCGTCCAGACTCGCACCAGGTCTTTCTTGGCCCGCTCGTTCAGGGGGGTCTGCGCTGCGAACTCCGGCCACGGGATCTTGTTGTATCCGACCGCCAGTTTCTGGGTGCCGAAGTTCGCCTTATCGAAGAGAATCCCCTTACTCAATCCCAGAGATCGATAGAGCTCCTGGTCGTAGGCCTGGTAGAACTTCCGGACATCGATCCCAATGTCTTTGAGCAGCCTTTTCGCAACCTGGCTGTACGCGGAAGGGGTGTCGATCGACTCGGTACCACCGTAGCCAATCCGGGTCGCACCGCCGCTTCGAAACTCGTTACGTTTCGCGTGGCCCCCAAAGTCGTCGTGGTTATCGAGAATCAGAATACGAGCCGAAGGCTCGCGCTGACTGTAGAAGTGGGCTGCCGAGAGGCCGCTGATCCCAGCCCCGACGACGACCAGGTCGTAGTGCTCTAGAGGCACGCCAGCAGACCAACGACGGCCGGCAACGCGCGCGTGCATACTCTCCCAGGAACCCTCATGACTGCCGCGCAGACCGGTCTTCGCCGGCGGATAGTAGTCGTCGCCAAGCTCGAACGGTTGCGCCTGGGCACCTCCAACTCCCGCACCAGGTCGGATCAAGGCGGCGCCGATCGCAATCTGGGTCCCGTTCAAGAAATCGCGTCGCGTGATTCCTCGCTTCATGACAGCTCCCGGTGTGATGGAGTCGCGAATGGGGCCCAGCGTCTCACATTGGGTGAGAGAGCACGATGCTCGGCGGACACCTCAGGGCAGGCGTTCTTCAACCGACCTTGAAAGAAAACCACCGTGAGGGCGAGAGCCAGCCACTACGACCCTAGTACCCCGTACCATTGAAACGGATAGTGGCTGAGCGGATGATCGTGCTCGAGATCAAGGCGTCACGACGCAGGCATATCGGTGATCTGTCGAGGAGTGACAACACAGAGATCGAGCGCGAGGACCGCGCAGACGCTGTGCGTTTCAATGGTACGGGGTACTAGTAGGGCCACTCACCCTCTGGATCGTAGTCGAGCACCCGGTTCGTGGGCAGGGCCTCCCGATCGACGACCTGGCCCGCGAAGATCACCCGTTCGATAAGCCGAAGGTTGGTGATGTCTTGCAGCGGATCGGCCGACAGAACGAGCAGGTCGGCAGACTTCCCGACTTCGAGCGAACCGGTCTCCGTACCCAGGCCGTAGGCCTCGGCACCGTTCCTCGTCGCGGCTTGGAGAATCCGTAGCTGACCAACGCCGAGGTCCTGCAGCGCTTCCATGCGCTCGAAGTGTGCGCGACCGAGCCTTCCCCACACCACCGGACCAAGCTCGAGGGCTTCTGGCCCCTGATCCGTTGCCAGCGTAAAGACAACACCTGCATCCAGCCAGACTCGCAGCCCCTCGGCCCCCTGCTCGAGAAACTCGTCCAGTTGTGTGTCGAGCAGCGGGAGCTGGCGTTCTCTGAGAATGCGATGGAGGTGAGGGTCGGCCTTCTGTTCTCGCGCCGGGTTCCAGTTCAGGGTCCGCTCGAGGTTGCGGCGCGAAGGAATCGCCATGAGCCCGGATGCGATCTTGCGCTCTGCAATCTCCTTGACCAGCTCGCGAACCGCACGGCGCTGCGGCTCACTCGCCGAGCTGTATCCGAAACTCATCACGTTGGGGTGAATGAGGAGATCGCTGTCGACCTCGACAGCCAAACGGAGGCTCTCGACACTGAAGGTATGCGTGGAGAACGGGATCTCGGCCTCGCGTGCCACGGCACGCATCCCCAGGAGCGCCTCTTTCGAGAACATCAGCGGTTCGACCGTTCCAAGGCCGTGCCCGCTCACACCGACCTTCAGAAAGTCGACTCCCTTGGCGATGTAGCTGCGCATCGCGTCCGCGACTTCTTCGGGGGTCATCGCCAACAGTTCCGGGCCTGCCCCCGCCTCCCACAGCGCGTCGATGCGCTGCCGGATCGCCGGGTGGACCCAACCCCCGTAGCGCAATGACGAACCAGCGACCGGCCACGAGCCCATGAAATAGCTCGAGAATGGCCCGCCCGTTCCGACAATGTTGCCAGCAATAAGAATGCGACCGCCGGGGGCCTCCCCTCGGCGGATTCGATCGCGCGCTTCCAGCAACGGCTCGAGAGGCCCCCAGGTGTCGGCCATGGTCGTCATGCCGTACTTGAGCCCCACCTGCGCCGACTCGACTGCGATCTCGGTGAGGCGGTCCTCGTACTTGATGAAGAACTCGGGCACGGTCATCAGGATCAGATGGACATTCGTGTCCACCAGCCCCGGCGTGACGAAACGACCAGACAGGTCGAGATGCTCGCAGTCTTCTGGCACGTCCACATCGCCCAGCTCGACGATGCGACCGTCGCGCGCGACCAGCGTCGCCTGCGCGAGCGTACCCCGATCCGAAATCGTGTGGATCGTAGCGCCGCTCAACGCCAGACAGTCAGCGCGCGCTGCCCCTCCTCCCGCGAACGCAAGGAGAGCAAGCCCCAACAGAGATCGGTTGAACAACGACCGAGTCCGACCTACCAGTCGTAGCCGACGCGAAACGAGACTGTTCTCGGACGAATACTCGATGCCACCACCGCCTCGGTCAACGTGGGGCCTCCAGCACCCACAGAGAGTAGAGGGGTCGAATCGTCGACATTGTCGACACCCAGACGAAGCTCCCATGGGCCGAAGTATGCGCCAACCGAGACATTGATGACGTTCTGCGCCGGAATTGGCACGGCACCGAAACCAGAGTTGAACCCTTCGGTCGAGGTCTCGTCTTTGTGCCAGTAGTTCGCGCGAAAGTAGCCCAGCCAGTCTTCGCCGAGCTGGAAGTTGTAGCCGAAGTCGGCAGACCATGCGTTCTTTGGCGTGCGCTGGAGCTTGTCTCCCTTCTCGATCAGCACACGCCCGGCCTCGGGGAAGATCACCGCATCTTGCTGGAACTCGTTGTCGCTGTAGGTGTACGACAGCCCGGCGAAGACGCCTTTGCCGAGCAGATCCTGAGTGAACAGCTCGAGTTCGGCACCGTCCGCCTCGAGGTCCGACGCGTTGGCGGTGAAGGCAAACTGGCCGATGCTATCTCGCACTACGGCCTGCACGTCTTCCCAATCCATTCTGTAGACCGCCAGGTTGAGCGCCAGCTTGTTCCGCAGCCAGGTCGACTTGTAGCCCAGCTCGTAGTTGACGAGGCGATCGGGATCAAACTTGAGGAACTCGAGGGAGCTGTTCCACGCCTCACCGACGAAGGGATTGAACCCACCGACCCGGAAGCCCTCGGAGCGCATGAAGTAGAGCAAGTCGTTGTCACCCACCGCCTTGCTGAGGTGAAGCTTGTAGAACGAATCTTCGTCTCCGACTGTTCCAGTTTCCTGTCCGAAGCTGGTGCTCAGAAACTGCGTGTCCTGGTCGTTCTCGACCTCCCAGTCAAAGTAGCGTCCACCGAGCAGGAGCTCCCAGCCAGACCCCAACGAAAAGGTCACCTCGCCGAAAATCGCTTTCTCACTGATCTTCTCCGGACCACCGAGGGTGAAAACCGACACGCCGTCTCCGACCGCAAGGGGGCCTGGAGTCACCGGGTTAGAAACCTCGCGCTGCACGAACGTCTGGTTGGTGTCGTTCTCGTCCCAGAAGAGGCCACCGACCCATCGCACGCTCGACCCTCCAGTCGATGCGAGGCGCAACTCATGAGTCATCGAGTCGTCGTCTGCATCTTCGGCCGTCTTGGTCAACGGCACGAAGCCAAAGGCTGACTCTGTGCCACTCTCGAATCGCCGATCGAGCGCATAGTAGGAACCGTTGTATGTCAAAGCACCCCAGCCGAAGACCTGGTCATAGATCACGTTGGTCAACGAGAACTCTTGATCGGCCGGGAGATCAAACAGAGGAATCGTGCGCTGACGACCGGGCAACGAAGGCTCGAAGAAACTGGGATAGTCCGCCGACAAGTCGGCGCGATGGTGGATCACCCGCAGCGCTGCCGAGTCGGACGCCTGGAAGAGTAGCGACGCGCGAAGTGCGGTCTCTTCAGAATCGTTGACGTCTTCCTGGCCGGTCGTCGGGTTGTCGACATACCCACCGTCTCCCACGTGCTGGGCGGCCAACCGCAAGGCCACGCGCTCGGCATTGAGCGGCAGATTGAGGAATCCGTTGACCAGAAAGCCGTCCGCGCCGCCGGACGTCGACGAGTACTCGGTCGCCAAGCGCGCGTGCATACCACCGAGCTGCGGCGCACGAGAAGCGAAAGAGATCAGGCCGCCGACAGCTTGCGAGCCCCAGAGAGTGCCCTGCGGACCGCGGAGTATCGCCACCTCCCCGATGTCGAACAGACGGTAGTTGGCGCCAAATCTGGGGGCACCATCGAGGTACTGGCCGACCACCGAAACGGTGTTGTCGGCTACCGGCGAAAGACCGCGCATGGAGATCAACGAGTGTCCGCGTCCGGGGCCGCCGTTCTCGATGAAATTCGTGCCCGGAGACTGCACCACCAGTTCGTCGAACTCCACGACATCGAGTCGGTCGAGCCGGTCCACATCAAAGGCGGTAATGGCAATAGGAAGTTCCTGGACCTTGACTTCACCCTGCTTCGTCGCAGCGACGGTCACGACGTCGTCAAACGTCTGGATGGGGGCGTCTTCGCCGTCTGTCTCCGTGTCCTGCGCCAGGCCTGGTTGTGTGAGCAGAAACAGACAGAACGGGAGCGCAAGCCAGATCGCCGACCTGTTAGGGAGCAGTCGTTTCCCGTCAACTCGAAAAGACCTCATGCCGCGTTCCTCCGTTGGATGGTCTGGAGCGCGATCGTCCCCAAGGGCAAGCACACTGACAAGGACTCTGCGTCAGCACGAGGCGGGCTGCGCCGAGCCGGTCTCCAAACGGGCTCAGCCGCCGGTTGAGTGTCCCTGCAGCCGCTGGCGGAAACCGTGACTGTAGGTGCGGCTCATCTTTACAACATCACCCTTATGGAGCACGATCTGGTAGTCACCGTGGGCGGTAGGTCGCAGCTCCTTGACTTGATCAAATCTCACCAGGGCGCGACGGTGAATGCGTCCGAACTCCGCTGCCAACGCTCGCTCCAATCGTGCAATCGAATCACGAATGGAATACTGCCTGTCCTCGGTGTGCAGTTTCGCGTAGTCGCCGTCGGCCTCGATCCAGAGCACGTCTGCTACGTCCACCGGCACCTCACGACCCTGGAGCCGCACGAGGAAACGATGAGCCGCCGAGGGTGCCGCGCTCGCTTCGGTCTCCGCTTCCGGGTAGAGCGACGACTGCAGTACTCGAGCGAGGTGCTGCCCTCGAATGCGCTCACGCAGTACACGGACCCGATCGAGCGCCTGCTCGAAGCGCTGGTCATCGATCGGCTTGAGCAGATAGTCGACCACGTTGGCTCGAAAGGCGTCGAGAGCGAACTGTGAGTACGCCGTGACCAGGATCACCGCCATCTCGGACAGCGCTTCGACCAGGTTGTCATCGTCCGCCAGGCGCTCGAGCAGGGCGAGACCGTTCTCTCTAGGCATCTCGACGTCGAGGAACAACAGATCCGGCGGATCTTCTCGGATTCGAGAGAAAGCGGAAGCCGCGCTCGCACACTCGCCAACCACCATCATGTCTTCGTGTTCTCGCAGCCGGAGGGACAAACCCTCGCAAGCCGCAGGCTCATCATCTACAACCAGGACGCGCACCGGCGTTCGCTCTTGCGAGATGTCGACGTTCATAGTGAGAGCCTGTCCGGGTTCTCTTGTTCCGTCATGAAGGGAATCTCGAGTCGGGCACAGACACGCCCATTCGGCGAAGCCGAGAGATCGAACGAATGCTCTGGAAACACATGCTGCAAGCGCTTGCGCGTGTTGGCGAGGCCAATTGCATCTTCCGCGCGCTCGCGCCACTGTCGGGCGAGGCCGATACCGTCGTTCTCGATCGCCACCGCCAAGCGCGCGCCATCGCGTCGCGCTCGGATTACGATTTCGCCACCACCGTCGAGCGCCGCGAGACCGTGCTGGATGGCGTTCTCGACCAGCGGCTGGAGTAGGAGTGGAGGTACCTGTGCGGGGCGAGCTCGAGCGTCAACGTCGAGCTTCACCTGGAGGCGCTCGCACCAACGAGCCTGCTGGATCTCAACGTACTCTTCGACAAGGTCGAGCTCTTCGGCAAGGAGCACGGTCTCTCGGTTCTCGAGAGCCAGTACGCGGCTGAGGAAGCGGCCGAGGGCCGCAAGCATGGCACGCGCCGAACGGTGATCGCCGCGCAGAATCTGCGTTGACACGGCATTCAGGGCGTTGAGCAGAAAATGAGGCTGCAACTGTTGGTTGAGAGCAGTGACCTGCGCTCGCGCGAGCTCGGCGAGGCGTTGCGCTTCACGTAGCTCCTCCCGACGCCGCCGGCTTTCCTGCTCGAGTGCATGGGTCACGAGTACGACCAGCAGATAGCCGAACGACATCAATTGAACGTGCGTACTCGTGGCGAGCGTTACCATCCACCCGGAGAAGCCGTACTGCTGAGAAGGCCAGAAGTCGCGCGCCAGCGAGTACCAGAGCGAGTCGGCACTCAACATCAAAAGGGTGAGCGCCAGCCAGGCCACCACGTGGACCGCGATCGAGCGCAATCCCATGCGCGCTTCAACGGGGTGGCGCCGAGTGATGGCCGCCACCGCGAACGTAACGGGAATGAAGATCCACCACGTCGGCATCCCAACGAGAAACGCCTGCCACCAGCTGATCTCACCCCACCAGTACTTGCCCGATTGATAGAGCTGAATGGAGTAGAGGACGCCGGGAAGGCTCCAGAGGAGAGCCACCAGCAAGAGCCGTTGTGGCCATTGCTGAGGCAAGAGTTGCCGTGCAGGCTTTTTGGTCATCGCGCTATGGTACCTCTGGATTGACCCCCGCGTTCACCGCTACGCTCGATCTTGGCGTGGCCCACGGCATGGCGGTCTCCCGAGAGCACAACAGCCGCTCCGTTTTTCTGACCGCTCATCGCCTCGAGTAGGCGCTGGTGTTGGCTGAACCACCCCTGTTGCCAGAGGCATTTGAGACGGACGGTGTGTCAGGCGAAACTGAGCGTGGCCTCAGATCAGGCGTGCCGCGACCGCCTGGTTGGAATCGGCTTCGCCCTGGTCAGCCATTGCTCGACCTCTGGGGGTACCAGACCGGCCGGTAGGCCGCTGGCGGGAAGGTGACCATGGACGGCAGGAAGAGTCTTCGGTTGTGCGGCAGCGCGTGTCGACTAGAATCAAGGGCTCCACTCTCCAGATTGAGCTTTACCCTGCCCTGGTCCACTCGTGGGGCCAGGCAAGAAGGGATCTACCTTGCGACTTGCCGTCCATGCCCGCGGCATCCGCTTTGGATGTCTGGCCGCCACCTTTTTCTTTCTCCTCCTCGCCTCGAGCGCCGCCGGAGCGGTGCCGCCGGGGTTCGTCGACGACGTTTTCATTGCGGGCCTCGAAGGCCCCACGGATGTCGAGTTCGCGCCTGACGGGCGAATCTTCGTTGCCGAACAACGCGGGCGAATCCGCATCGTCGAGAACGGAGTTCTCCAGGCGCAACCCTTCGTCGACATCGGCGACCGGGTCAACAACATTTTCGACCGTGGCCTCCTGGGAATCGCGATCCACCCCGACTTTCCGGCCACTCCCTGGGTCTATGCGCTCTACACCTACGACCCCCCCGAGGCAGCGAGCGCCTCTGGCAACGGCGCCCGCGACCAGCCGGGGCAGCGCAGCTCGCGACTCGAACGATTTGTTGCCGACCCGCAGACCGGCTGGAGCACCGCGACGTCGAGTGTCGGAACGGTGCTCGCCGGCACCAACAGCAACTGGCAAAACAACGGCGAGCCTGACGGCTTCGTCAACGACGTCAACGCGCCCTGGGCCTGCACGACCGGCGGCACACCTTTTGCCACCCCAATTCAGGATTGCATTCCTTCCGACTCGACGACTCACTCGATCGGCACGGTGACCTTCGGGCCTGACGGCATGCTCTATTTCGGCTCCGGCGACGGCGCAAGCCCGGGACAGGTCGACGACCGTGCGATGCGTACCTTTGACCCAGACTCGATGACCGGCAAGATTTTCCGGATCGATCCCGTGACTGGACAGGGCCTGCCCGACAACCCGTGGTTCGACGGCGATCCAAGTCACAACCGCTCGAAGTTCATCTCGCGCGGCCTGCGCAATCCCTACCGCTTCGTGATCCATCCCCAGACGGCTGAGCCCTTTATCGGTGACGTCGGTTGGGCAACCTGGGAAGAGATCAACCAGGGCTGGGGAGTCAACTTCGGGTGGCCATGCTACGAAGGCGGCTCGGGGACGAACATTCGGCAGCCGGGTTATGAGGCCCTGCCGGAATGCCAGAGCTACTACCAGGACGAACAGGCCGGAATCGAGGCGACCCGGGCTCCGATCTGGGCATACGACCGCACCGGCGCCTCCGGCGCTGCCATGGCGAGCAGTTTCTACACCGGCACCGCCTTCCCGACCGACATGCACGGAGCCCTTCTGATCGCCGACTACACCCAGAACTGGATCAGGTACATCCCGTTCAGTTCCGGCCAACCACTCCTCAACCCCGACGGCACCGCGCAGGTCCGCGACTTCACCAACTCGGCCATCACCCCCGTCGACGTCGAGATGGGTCCGGACGAGAACCTCTACTACATCTCCTACTTTCAGAACCAGATCCGGCGCATCGCAATCGCCGGAGCCCTCGACGTGGAGTACCAGTACTTCGAAGGCGACTGGAACGTGCTTCCCGACTTTTCGGCTCTGCCTCCGGTCTCGACCGGCAGCACGGCCAACTTCGATCTCTCACCGCGCCAACAAAACGACTTCTTCGGGTTCCGTTTCGACACCTGCGTGACCGTTCCCAACTCGGGCACCTGGCGCTTCTACACCCGCTCCGACGACGGCTCCAAGCTCTGGGTCAACGGCTCACTGGTCGTTGACAACGACGGCCTGCACGCGACGGTCGAAGAGTCCGGCTTCGTGACCTTGTCGGCCGGGATTCACACGGTGCGAGTCGACTTCTTCGACAAGACCCAGGCCGAGTTCCTCGAAGTCGGCTGGGAAGGACCGGGGGTTTCTTCCCAGGCGATTCCCACCGGCGCCATCACCAGTTGCTCGGGAGAAAACCGCGCACCCATCTTGACCGACCCGGGCGCCCAGACGACTTCGATCAACCAGAACGTTTCCCTCTTCGTCCAGGCGACAGACCCTGACGGCGACGCACTGACCTGGTCGGCCAACGGTCTACCTCCTGGGCTCGCGATCGACAGCTCGACCGGTGAGATCTTCGGTTCACCCACGGTGGCCGGCACGAGCGTCGCCGAGGTCACGGTCAGCGATGGTCTCCTGAGCGACTCGGTCGACATCCCGTGGAGCGTGGTGACCAACCGCGCTCCGACTGCCACGATCACACTCCCGAGCGGAGCGACGTTTGCGATCGGCGAGACGGTCGACTACGCCGGGTTCGGAAACGATCCGGATGAAGGGTCCCTACCCGGGTCGGCTCTTACCTGGGTCGCCACCCTCCACCACCTCGACCACACTCATCCTGCATTCACCGATTCTGGCTTCAGTGGCAGCTTTACCTACTCCGATCACGATGACGAGATCTTCTTCGAGCTTTGCCTCACGGCAACCGACTCGGAAGGGGCATCTGGTATCGACTGCGTCAACATTTTCCCGACCAAGGTCAACTATCAGTTCAGCAGCAGTCCTTCGGGAGTTTCGCTGAGCTACAACGGTGTCGCGCGCCCGGCACCCTTCTCGGTTCAGATTCCGGTTGGTGCACAGCGCAACCTCTCGGCTCCCCAGACTCACAACGGTCAGAACTTCACCTCGTGGTCGAACGGCGGCCCACGCTCGCAGGTCTTGGCCATCGGCACCAGCGACCAGACCCTCCTGGCGACCTACGGAGGAGGCTCGGGCGACCCGACCCACCTCCTGGTCACGACCTCCGGTGGCTATCGCCACTTGAAGCTGGGTCACTCGTCCGCCAGCGTCTGGTCGCCGAAGATCGATCCCACTGCGGGTGGCCAGACGCACCTCGAGATCGAGCTGCGCGACTTCGCCGGCAATGCCGACTGGCAGAAGCTGGTGATCGCACCGCAGGGAGTGGGCAGCAAAGGTGTCCGCCTGGGTGACTTCATCAGTGGCCAGCCCACCGGATGGTTCACCATCCAGATTCCGCTCTCCGCCTTTGCTTCCGATGCGTTCGACGGTGGAATCTCGCACCTGAGCGTGCCCTTCAGCGAGAACGCCGCATCGTTCGAGATCGGCTTTAGGAAGTTGGAGTTCACAGGCGGCGCCGCTTCCTTCCTCTGGTTCGGGGATCCCGGCAAGACCGACAACGCCTTCCAGGGCAGCGGTGCCGGCGGTGAACTCCTCGGCGAGATCGTCGCCGGCGGTGGCGGATCGAATACTGCCGCAGTCGTCGTGCAACCCACTGGCGGCAGTGTGATCAACAGCTCGTCGGTTGCCTTCTCCTGGAACGACACCGGTGCTAACTCCTACCGGCTACGCGTTGGCCCCGCCCCGGGTGTCTGGAGCTTCCATGACCAGAACCACGGAACGGCGACCGGGGCTACGGTGCATGGCATCCCACTCGACGGCCAGACGGTGCACGTCAGGCTGGAGAGCGTTTTCAGCACGGAGACGCTTTTCTTCGACACCTCTTACGCCACGACCAACACCAACCCACATCAGGCAGCCAGCCTCACGTCTCCCCCTCCGGGATCGACCCTTGGCTCGACCAGTGCGACGTTCTCCTGGAACGACACCGGCGCGATCAGCTACCGCCTTCGCCTCGGACCGCAGGTCGGTCAATGGAGCTACCACGACCAGAGCGTGGGAACCGCCACCAGCGTGATCGTCACGGGGCTTCCAGACGACGGCTCCACCATTCATGCGCGGCTCGAGAGCAGCTTCACAAACCCGACGGAGACCCTTGCGCACAACGTGACGTACATCGCGCACAGCACCTCGACCGGTGACCCCACCACTTATCTGCGCATCACCAACCCCGGCGGCTATCGCCACCTGAAGCTCGGCTTCGGAACCAGCCACATCTGGGCACCGCAGCTCTCACCGGCTACCGGCAACGACCAGCTGCGGCTGACCCTGCGCGACGCCGGGGGCGATCTCGATTGGAGCCGCCTGGACGTCGCGCCCGGAGGTGACACAACCAAGGCCGTGACACTAGGCGACTACGTCTCAGGCCAGCCGGCGGGCTGGTTCGAGGTGGTCATTCCACTAGGTGACTTTCCGGCGGGTGCCTGGGACCAGGTCACCCACATGAGCGTTCCGTTCAGTCGCGACGCCGCCGCCTATGAGCTGCACGTGGGGCGGATCGAGTTTGCGGGCACGAACGACTTCGTCTGGTTCGGAGCACCCGAGAAGACCGACAATGCCTTCGAGGGCAACGGTGGCGGAGGGCAGCTCCAAGCCGAGCTCATCGAACCGTAGCGGTTCCGTTCGAAGCGCGGGGTATCAAAACGCGGCAGCCAGACGACTCGCCTTTCGGCCCCGTCCGACACCAGAACCCAGGCGTGTTACACTTGTGTACATGTCGACCACAATCACCATCCGTACCTCGGAAGAGCTGCGCGAGGCGCTGGAGAAGCAGGCCAAGGCCCGAAACAAGACGGCTTCAGAGCTGGCCCGCGAGATCCTCGCGCGTGGTCTCTGCGAACGGCCCATCTCCGAGCGCGCTGGGCATCTACGCGGGATTCTCGGCTTCGACCCGGAGGCATCTGATCCATGGCGTCGTGAGATTGAGCTTCGGAATCGACGCGATTGAGGGTGTGGCTCCTTGATACCGGACCGATCGTCGCGTACCTCAACTTCCGAGACCCGGCCCACCAGATCGTCGGCGAGTGCCTTGACCCGTTCAGCGGACAGCTCATCACCACCGGCCCAGTGATCACCGAAGCGATGCACTTTCTCTCCGCTACGCGACAAGGGCCCAACGCATTGGCGAACTTCATTGCGACCGCCAATGTAGAAGTCCGGGAGTCCAACGATCCCGGCGACATTCGAGCTGCGGTCGATCTCATGGCGAAGTACTCGGATACACCGATGGACTACGCCGACGCAACACTCGTCAGGCTTGCAGCGAACCTCGGGATCACCGAGATCCTCACCCTGGACCGCAGGGGTTTTCGGACATTTCGGGCCCATCGGAACCAACCGTTCGTTCTGGTGCTCGACGAGGAGTGAGACCGCCTCTTCGGCCATGCTGCAGAAGACCTTCGTCTGCTTTCGTCCCTCAGGGGGGGCTGGCTCGCCGCTCGATCCATTCATCGCGCCGGTGCAGGACATAGGCCTTGAGGGCAGCAACGTCTTCGGGCGACAGCACACCGTCGAAGGAGGGCATTCCGCGCTCGACGCGCCGGCCCTCGAGCAGGATGGCGTCGTAGTTGTCGAAGACCCGCTCACTCGAGGCGCGCACGTCGGTGACGACATTGCCGCTGACGGCGCCGTAGCCGTGGCACCTCTGACAGTGCTGGCTGAAAAGCGATTCGCCCGAGGCAATGGCATCCTCGCTGGAGTCGTGCTCGATGCGCTCGAGGCGAGTTTCCTTCGGCAGCTCGGGCTCCGGGCCGTCGAGTGACGCCCCCAGCGCGTAGACGAGCACCCGGCCCACGTTGCGTACTGCTTTGCGTTCGGTTCGCGAGCCGGCCATGCCGTAGGCGCCTCCCCAGCCCGAGAGCACCGCGATGTGTTGCTTGCCGCCGATGGCAAAGGTGATCGGGGCGGCAATCACTCCGCTCCCGGTGTAGCTCTCCCACAGCTTCTCGCCCGTATCTGCCTTGTAGGCCGCCAGAATCCCCCAGGGCGTTCCTTGAAACACCAGGTTACCGGCGGTGGCGAGAACACCACCGCTCCACGGCATCTCGTACTCGGCGCGCCAGACTTCTTTCTGCTCCACCGGATCCCAGGCCAGGAGGTGCCCCGTCGGCAGCTGCTCCTTGAACTCTCGAGTGACGCCGGGGACCTTGTCGATCAGGCTCTCCGGTGTGAAGTCAGGCGGCGCCGGGATGGTCCCCGTGTTCCACTGCCCGGCGCGCGGCGTAAACCCTGGCGTCGGGCGGTAGAGCGCCGCCATTTCCATCGCTGGGATGTAGACCAACTGAGTCTCGGGGCTGTAGGCCATCGGGTGCCAGTTGTGACCCCCGAGTGGACCCGGGTGAATCGGAGCGGGCCCCTCCCGATACCTCGCTCCGGGTGTTTCTACCGGCCGGCCGGTCGCGAGATCGACATGCGTCGCCCAGGTCACTGGCACATAGTTCTCGGCGGAGATGAGTTCTCCGGTCTCCCGATCGAGCACGTAGAAGAACCCGTTCTTGGGGGCCTGCATGAGCACCTTACGCTCGCGACCGTCGATGGTGAGCTCGGCGAGAACCATGGGCTGGGTCGCGGTGTAGTCCCAGGTCTCACCGGGCGTCGTCTGGTAGTGCCAGACGTACTCGCCGGTGTCGGGCCTGAGCGCCACGATCGAAGACAAGAACAAGTTGTCGCCTCCGCCTGGACTCCGAATGTCGCGGTTCCACGGCGAGCCGTTACCGACTCCGACGTAGAGCAGGTCGAGTTCGGGGTCGAAAACGAACGAATCCCAGGCGGTGCCACCGCCGCCGACGATCCACCATTCGCCGGTCCAGGTCAGGGCGGCCATCTTCATGGCCTCGTTCTCGAAGCCGTCGGCTGGATTGCCCGGCACGGTGTAGAAGCGCCAGACAAGCTCACCGGTCTCGGCGTCGTAGGCCGAAACGTAGCCCCGTACGCCGTACTCAGCCCCGCCGTTTCCGATGATCACTCGGCCCTTGACGACCCGCGGCGCTCCCGTAATCGTGTAGGGCCGTTCCTGGTCGACGGTCAGGGTCTCCCAGATCGGAGTCCCGGTCTCGGCGTCGAGCGCGATCAAACGCCCGTCGAGAGTGCCCACGATGACGCGGCCCTTGTAGATCGCCGCGCCACGGTTGACGACATCGCAACACGCTCTCTGAGCGTAGGACTTGGGAACCTCGGGATCGTAGCTCCACAATGGCTCACCCGACGCCACGTCGTAGGCCGCGACCCGGCTCCAGGTGGTCGTCGCGTACAAGACACCGTCGACAACCAGCGGCGTCGCTTCGAGCCCGCGCCGGGTCCCGGTTTCGAAGACCATCGCCAGCCCGAGCTGGTTGATGGTCTCGTCGTTGATCTCCTCGAGCGGGCTGAAGCGTTGCTCCTTGTAGGTGCGACCGTAGGAGAGCCAGTCGCCGGGGCGAGTGGCCGCGGCAACCAGCGCTCTATCGTCGACGGCATAGGCGGCGTGGGCGCGACGTGATGCCGTTTCCTCCACCCGGGCCAGCCCGCCTGTCGCTAGAGCCAGAAGCAGCACAACGAACGCAGTTGCCAGGAAGAACGAACTCGTAACTTTCGCCATGCTGTTCACCGTTCTCAAGAGTTGGGCGACTCGTCCACTGCTTGTACGTCTGGGCGCCAGGTCGGCTCGGCAACTCCGGCATCGTGGTTGGCGTAGCGCGCCATGACGAACAAGGCGTCGGAGAGCCGGTTGAGGTAACGCACGGTCTGCGAGTTGATGGCCACATCGCGCTGCAAGGTCACTACCCGACGCTCGGCACGACGACAAACACAGCGCGCAACGTGTAGCTGCGCCGCACACGCGGAACCGCCGGGAAGGACGAAGTTGGCAAGCGGCTCGAGCTCCCCCTGGAGCTCGTCCATCCAAGCCTCGAGCCGCGCCACGTCTTTGCTGTCAACACACGGCAACGCCACGTCGCGGCGCTCTTCCTCGGGCATACAGAGATCAGCCCCAACGTCGAACAGTTCGTTCTGGATGCGCGTCAGCATGGGGACCAGGCGTTCCGGCAGGTCACCTGCCAACGCCACACCGATGGAACTGCTCAGCTCATCGACGGTGCCGTAGCTCTCGACCCGCAGGTCGTCCTTGGGCACTCGTGTTCCAGTGCCCAGACCGGTGGTTCCGTCGTCACCGGTGCGGGTGTAGACGCGGGTGATCCTGGGCATGAAAGTGGCCGAGCTTCTGAGGCCAGGAGATCAGAAGTCGTCTTTGATCGCGCCTTCGACCGGGCTCGAGGCGTCATTGACGTAGACGCCACCGCTGAGCTCGTAGGCTTCTTCGGCCCGTTCGATCAGACGCTCCAGAGCTTCTTCGAAGTTCTCAGGTGCCATCTCCTCGTCGCAAAAGGCACAGCAGCTTTCCCAGTTGTAGCCATGACCCTCGACCTGCATGCGGCCACCGGGAGTGACCTCATCGGTGATGGGGCACCAGATGGTGCTCATGGCGAGCTTGAAGTTCTCCATCCAGCGATGCTTCTCGGCCCTGGCCGCGTGTTCGGCCGGCTTGGCCATGAAGCGCTCCTTGGAGTCTGCAGCAGCGCCGCGGTACTTCACCTTTTCGTACTCCCAGGTAGCTCCATCGGCGGCCGAAGGTTCGAGGGTCACCGGATCGATATGCACCGACTCCAGGGTCTCGGGGATGTTGACCTTTGCAAGGTCGACCGCATCCGGCGGAAGCTGTGCGAGAAGAGAACCGGCCTGGGCAGCCAAGAGCACGGCGGCCGCTCCCAGGAGGGGTACGAAGCGCGGTTGGATCGAAAGGCGGCTGAGAACCATCGAGCGTCTCCTCGAAGTAGATAGCAGTCCGGTTCGGTTGAGACTGAAGGATCGGTACGGGCGGACCCCGACAGCCTTCGAACGGCGGAACTGGAGAATCGACGAACTTCCAGTATACCGGGTTCGAGGGCCCCGGCTCTGGCCGTCCCCTCGCAGAACTCCTGCACGTGGCGCACGCCCGAGACGCGGTGCTAACGTCTTTGATCGCGCTGCTCCTACGACGCAAATCGGTACCAGTTCGCACCCATGACCTCAACCGAAAGAGACCTCCGCACCAGGAACGCGGAAAGGGGGTCGTGCCCCAGGCGCGCCCAGGCGTTGCTCGTTCTGGCGTTCGCCCTGGCTCCGGGCGTCGCCGAGGTACTGGCAGCCCAGGAAACCACCGAGGCGCCATCACCTTCCGAAAAGCAAGCAACGCAGGAGGACTCGCGTAGCAACGACAGTCCCAAAGCAATTCTCGTCGGTCGATGGAGAGACTGGTTGGATGAGGTTGCGGTCTTGATCACCCCTGCCGAGCGCGCCCTGTTCGCCCGCCTCGAGAAGGACTACCAGCGCGATGCCTTCATTCGGCGCTTCTGGCAGGTGCGCGATCCCTACCCCCAGACCGCTCGCAACGAGCTCAAGGAGCGCTGGGCGGAGCGGGTTGAGTTCGTCCGCAACAACTACGGCAATCTAGAAGACGCACGGTCGCAGGTTCACCTCCTCCAGGGCGAGGCAACCCGGAAGGTGGAGGTACGCTGCACCACGACCCGAATCCCGGCAGAGATCTGGCTTTACAACCCAACTCCAAAGCGGCAGTTTCGCATTGTCCTGGTCTTCTTCAACACCAGCCGACGAGGCAAAGCCAGTCTCTGGATCCCGGGAAGGAACTCTGCGGATGCGGCGGCCAGAGCGGCACAGTCGTGTATGAACGGGTCACTCCTCACCGAGATCGTCGAAGGAATTCGCTCCGCGGGATCAGATTACGAGATTCGGCTCGCCCGCCTGCTCGCCAAACCGAGACCAATGAGCACCGAATGGACCGCGAGTTTCGCCGCCACCAACACTGACGTGCCTGCCGACGCGGAGACTTTCCCCGTCGAGCTCGAGGTCGACTTTCTCGGCCGTCACCAGAGCCGAACCGTCGTTCAGGGCACAGTGACGGTACTGCCGAGAGACGTCGAGGCGAGCAGCTTTGCGGGCTACCACTCGTACGATTTCCTGCTGCTAGGCGACGTCGTAAGCGGCGGCCAGCTACTCGAGAGCTTCCGCTACAAGTTCAGCTTCCCCCTCGGCGAAGAAGGAGCTACACCCGTTCGCATTCCGATGGCGTTTCAGCGCTTCCTGCGACCGGGAACGCACCGGGTGGTCCTGCGACTCGAAGACTTGAACAGAGGCAGCTTCTCGCGCATCGAACGCACTCTCGAGGTCCCCCGGCTAGCCGAGGAGCTCGTTCTTCCCGAGCCAGGCGACTCTGAGACCAGAGCCCTCTTCGAGGAGGCCACAGCCGCAGTCGCCGCCGGTCAAACAACGATTCGGCTGCTACCGCCGGCTGGGGACCTTCACACCGGCTTTGTACGTTTCGACACGCTCGCCACCGGCGACGACATCCAACGGGTGGCGTTCTTTCTCGACGGCCGCCACCTGATGACCAGGAACTCGGCGCCCTGGAACGTCGAGATCGACCTCGGTCCCTTCCCGCGTCTGCACAGCGTACGCGTCGAGGCGCTCGACAGTGACGGTGAGCGTGTCGCTGAAGACGAGATGTCGGTCAACGCCGGAGGCTATCGCTTCGCTTTGCGTCTGCTGGACCCAGCGCGCGGCAGAAGCTTCGAGCGTAGCCTGCGGGCACGAGCCGAGGTGCAGGTGCCAGAGAACGGGACGCTCGACCGCGTCGAGTTCTTCCTCGACGAGCAGCTGGTCGCGACGCTCTACCAGGAGCCGTTCGTACAACCCATTCAGCTACCTCGACCGGGCCGTGCCGGCTTTGTGCGCGCTGTTGCCTATCTGACCGACGGCAACACGACGGAGGACCTGGTCTTCATCAACTCGCCTGACAACGTCGTCGAGGAGGTCGAGGTCCAGTTCGTCGAGCTCTTCGCCTCGGTTCTCGATGGCAGTGGCCGGCCGCTCGACGATCTCACCAGGGACGACTTCGAGGTGCACGAAGACGGAACGCAGCAGGAGATCACCCGTTTTGAACGCGTTCTGGACCTGCCCATCCACGTTGGTGTGTTGATCGACAACTCGGCTTCGATGCGCGGCTCACTCGATACGACCCGCAAGGCAGCGCTGACCTTTTTCGAGCAGGCAATCACCCCTCGAGACCGTGCGGCGGTGATCACCTTCAACCGTTTCCCGGTGGTTGCGGTCAAGCTCACCAACGACCTCAAGGAGCTCGGGAGCGGGCTAGCGGGGCTGACGGCTGAAGGGCAGACGGCGCTGTACGACTCGGTCATGTTCACCATGTACTACTTCGGCGGGATCAGGGGGCAGCGCGCGATTCTCCTGCTCTCGGATGGCAAGGACGAGGTCAGTCGTTTCGACTTCGACGAAACCATTGAGTACGCCCGGCGCGCCGGGGTCACGATCTACTCGATCGGACTAGGGATTCGGGAGTCCGGTGCCCGCCGACGGCTAGAGAGGCTCGCCGATGAGACTGGGGGCAAGAGCTACTTCATTCGTAACGTCCTGGAGCTCAGCGGCATCTACGATCGAGTGCAGCGCGATCTGAGGTCGCAGTACCTGATCGCCTATCAGTCCAGCAATACAAGCAAGTCCGAAGAGTTCCGACAGGTACGCCTCGAAGTCGACAGGAGTGGCGCAACGGTGAAGACGATGTCGGGCTACTACCCGTAGCCGCTGGTGGAAATGCGCCAGCTCTCTCAGGCGTCGGCTGCCGCGAGCCGCTGGTAGAAGTCGCCTCGACGTTCAGAGTCACCGTGGTCTGGGGACACCAACGAGATGATGGGGATCGCGAGAAGCGGCAGGAAAGTGGTCACGTACGACGGGTCGATACCGCCATTGGCAAAGCAGCGATCCGCCAGCGCGATCATGCCGCCGGCATCAACCGGCGCCTGCCACTCGGTCTTGCCGGCCCATTGAATCGCCAGGTACCAGAGAAGGCCAACGCCGTAGCCGAGTGCGATGCCCCAGAAGCAGCCACGCTCGCTGGTCTTCTTCCAGTAGATGACGTAGCCCACCGCGACTGCAGGCGGCACCACCATCGCAAAGCCGAGAAGGAGGAGCTCGAGGATCGACGTGATCTGCCCGCGCCAGGCGATGACGCCTGCCACCAGACCGTAGACCACGGTCGTGATGCGGTAGGCCGTGAGCTGTCGCCCTTCGCTCCACGAGCGCGCACCGGGCAACCAGTCACGCACCAACATCGTGGAACTGGCAAGCAGGATCGGGCCGCCAGAAGAGATCACCGCAGCGAGAACAGCGGCGAGCGCCAAGCCTCCCAGCCAGGGGTGAATGTCGACCGCCAGCTGAGTGATCGACTGATAGCTCCGGAGGCCCGAGTTGGCACCGTAGCGTGCAAGGGTAAAGAGTCCAACAAAGCCAGCAAGGATGGGCATGATCGCAGCGATCGTGCCGCCGAGGAAGAAGGCCGGGAAGATGTCGCGCTCGCGCCGGGCGGCGGAAGAGAAGTTGACGTAGATCGAAGCCGCCGGCGTGTGCACGGTGGCTGAGAAGAACATCGCAAACACCGCTCCCCAGCCCGCGCCCACGAAGCTCCACCATCGCGACTTGTCGATGGGCGGCTCGGCGGCGGCAAGGGCCGCTCCCACCTGGTTCTGGACCTCACTCCAGCCACCGAGATGCTGTAGGGCCACCAGGCAAAGTGCTCCGAGGCCAAAGATGACCACCGCGCAGTGCAGCATGTTGGTCACCGCCGATCCGAGCAGTCCTCCGAGCGACGTGTAGGCCACGATCACCAGCGCCCCGATCATGACTGCGATCCCGAAAGGGATTCCGGTCACCGCCGAGAGGATGCTGCCGATAACGAACGGCTCGAGGATGTTGACGATCAGGTACTCGGTTTGCACGCAGAGGCTGGTGAGAACCTGACAGCGCTTCGAGTCGAAACGCTGGAGGAAGATCTCGGCGACCGTGTGCAGTCGCAGACGGCGGTAGGGGATGGCGAAGAACGCACCCACCAGTGCCAGTGCCAGCAGGGTGTTGACGCCGTACCAGAGGTTCCAGAGCCCCGACTGCATGACGTCACCAGCAACACCGTAGGTACCCACTCCACCGATCCGAGTGCCGGCAACACCTACGGCCACCATCAGGAGACCGAGCTGTCCGCTGGCGATTGCCCAGCTCGACGAGTCCTTGGTTCGGCGTGACAGCCAGCTGCCAAGGAAAGTCGTCAGGGCGAGGTAGCCCACAATGACGGTGACGGGAATCCACTCCATTGTGCATCTCCTGGGGTCGCTGGGAAGGCACCCCTTCGGTGGCCGGTCGACGCCCGCTCGAATTCTGTCGCGAGAGGGAACGGGGAGCGAACCGGGCTGAGGATGGAAGAACCGGACGATGGTACACGGCCCGTTCGCACCCGGCTCACTGGTCGAAAGGTCAGAGCCCGGTGAACGCCTCGGGCCCGTCGAGCGACCGTTGGAGCCCATGCGGCTGCCGTTCTTGCGTTCAGGTCGTTCAGGTATCGTGCCGCCACAGTCCGAATCGGCCGCTCATCATGCCGGAATCCTGGGTCACGGAATTCGGCCGGTCGATCGAACCAACCCTGAGGTCCTCCATGTCCAGTTCAGAGCCTCCAAGAGACCCGTTCTCTTTCGATCAGCAAGTCGTCGTGGTCACCGGCTCTTCGAGCGGGATCGGCGAGGCCTGCGCTCGTCACTTCGATCGCCGCGGTGCCCGCGTGGTGGTGAACTCGGCGTCATCCGTCGAGGCAGGTGAAGCGTTGGCGGCGGAGTTCAGCGAGGCAATCTATGTTCAGGGCGATGTCTCGGATGAGGCACAGGCCAAGCGCATCGTTCGAAGTGCGATCGAAGAGTGGGGGCGGATCGACCTGTTGATCAACAACGCCGGCACGACCAAGGTCATCCCGCATTCCGATTTCGATGCTCTGACCGACGAGGTCTGGCGGCGCATTCTCGACGTCAATCTGCTCGGGACCTTCTATATGTCGAGGGCGGCTCTTCCTCATCTCAAAACAAGCCGCGGCTCGATCATCAACGTCACCTCGCTTGCCGGAGTACGCCAGGCAGGTAGTTCGATTCCCTACGCGGTTTCGAAGGCGGCCATCAACCATTTGACAAGGTTGATGGCCAACCAGACCGGGCCCGAAGTGCGC
>CBDCWI010000002.1:3197500-4546094 GCA_965223325.1 Candidatus Multivoradales bacterium
AGATGAACCGTGCAGCCGGAGACGCGCACCCCGTGGTCGAGAGCCTGCTGGTGAACGTGCAGCCCCGGGAAGGCGGGCAAGAGACTGGGGTGAATGTTGAGAACGCGCTCTGGGTAAGCGGCCACGAAGCGCGGTGAAAGTAGGCGCATGTAGCCGGCCAGGCAGACCCATTCGACGCCGGCGCTTTCGAGCGCCTGCAGGATCTCCTGTTCATGTTGCTCACGAGTCGTCTGCGCGCGCTTGGGAATGACCGCCGTCTCGACGCCGTAGTTGCGGGCGATCTCTAGCCCGCCGGCGCGACGCCTGTTGGAGACGACGAGCACGATGTCGGCTGGAAGCTCGTCGTGGCTCACCGCCTCCTGGAGAGCCGCGTAGTTGCTCCCGCGGCCAGACAGCAAGACCGCCACGCGCGCTCGATCGCCCGACCTCGACGAGCCGTCGCTCACGCGTAGACAACCTGCTCTGTTGTCGCCAAGGTGCCCTCGGGATGCCCTTCGACACGCCCGATGACGACCGGCTGGGCGTTCGAAGCCTCGAGCTCGGCCAACACCTCGGCTTCCTGGCCACCGCGAGCGATCACCACCATGCCAACTCCCATATTGAAGACGCGCAGCATTTCCGCGTCGTCGACCTGGCCGAGACGCGCCAGGGACTCGAAGACCCCCAGCGGCTGCCATGAGTGGCGGTCGATCAAGGCGCGCACTCCGGGTGGTAGAACGCGCGGCAGATTGTCGGTAAGGCCGCCGCCGGTGATGTGGGCAAGGGCAAGCAACGCGGGATGGCGAAGCAGACCACCGAGGACCGGAAGGTACGACAGGTGAGGCGCCAACAGCTCGTCGCGAACTGTGCGCCCGGCAGGCTCGATTCCAGGAATCTCATCGTCCAGGGCCAACCCACACTGCTCGAAGAGGATCCGACGCGCTAGCGAAAAGCCGTTGGTATGCAGACCGGCAGACGGAAGGCCGATGAGCACATCACCCGGTTCGATGGCGCGCCCTTCGATCAAGGCGGCACGCTCGACCAGCCCGACCACGAAGCCGACCAGTTCGTAGTCGCCAGGCTGGTAGAACCCTGGCATCTCAGCCGTCTCGCCGCCCAGCAGAACGCAGCTGTTCTCTTCGCAGCCGGCAACCACACCGCGCACCAGGTCGACCATCTGCTCGCTCTCGAGGACCCCGCAGCCAACGTAGTCGAGAAAGAAGAGTGGTCGCGCGCCCTGCACGAGAATGTCGTTGACGCAGTGGTTGACCAGGTCCCGACCGACGGTCGAGTAGTCACGGGCCATCCGCGCAACCATCAGCTTGGTGCCTACGCCGTCGGCCGAGGCCACGAGGACCGGTTGTTCGAGCCCCTCAGGCAACTGGTAGAGACCTCCGAAATTGCCCACCCCAGAAAGCACCGCCGCATTGGCCGTTCCAGCGACCATCTCCTTGATGCCCGCCAGGGCTTCGTCCTGAGCGTCGATGTCGACACCGGCGTCGCGGTAGGAATCACTCATCTCAGACCTCTCTAACGATCCCCGACCGCTCGTATTCGAGCGCCGGGCTCTTCAGGTGTCTTCAGCCTCGGTGCGGATCGGGAAGAGCTCTCGCTGACGCTGGAAGTTGGAAACATCGACCCGATACTCACCACTCCAACAGGCCGTGCAGTAACTGCCTTCTTCGCCCTTGACACAGCGATGCAACCCGTCGAGCGACAGATAGGCGAGGGAGTCGGCACCGGTGAACTCACAGATCTCGACGACGTCATGGTTGGCGGCGATCAGCTCGTCGCGAGTTGGCGTGTCGATCCCGTAGTGACACGGATACGCGGTGGGCGGGGAGCTGATGCGCAGGTGGACTTGCGCTGCGCCCGCCTCGCGCACCATCTGGACGATCTTGCGCGACGTCGTTCCGCGCACAATCGAGTCGTCCACCAGCACCACCCGCTGGCCCTCGATCAACTCACGGACGGGATTGAGCTTGACTCGTACTCCGAAGTTGCGAATCGACTGTCGCGGCTCGATGAAGGTTCGACCAACATAGTGATTGCGAATCAGGCCGAGTTCGAAACGCAGGCCCGATTCACGCGAGAAGCCGAGCGCGGCAAACAGGCCGGAGTCGGGCACCGGGACGACCAGATCGGCCGGCACCGGCGACTCGCGCGCGAGTTGGGCTCCCATCTGCAAACGCGCTCCCGAAACCGAATCGCCGAACACCTCGCTGTCTGGCCGCGAAAAGTAGACCTGTTCGAAGACGCAGCGCGACGGCCTCGGGACGTGTGGCAAGCGAAAGCTGTCGAGCGCGCCTTCCCGCGAAACGACGACCTCCCCAAGATCGAGCTCGCGCTCGAAACTCGCCTGCAGGAGATCGAAGGCACAGGTCTCCGAGGCAAAGCACGGAGCCTCACCCAGGCGACCGATCGACAACGGCCTGAAGCCGTGTGGGTCGCGCGCCGCGATCAGGCCCTGCTCGCTCAAGAGCAGAAGCGAGTAGGCACCCTTGACCTGGCCGAGAGCGACCATCAGCGACTCGACGATGTCTTCGCGCGGGTTGCGCGCCATCAAGTGGAGGATGACCTCAGTGTCGCTGGTGGTCTGAAAAATCGACCCGTCACGCTCGAGCTGAGCACGAAGCCGCGAGGCGTTGACCAGGTTGCCGTTATGAACGAGAGCCAGCGGCCCCATCGAGGTGTTGACCACCAGGGGCTGGGCGTTCGAAACGACGCTCGTGCCGGCGGTCGAATACCGCGTGTGCCCGATCGCGCTCGGCCCCGGAAGGGCAGCCAACACGCGACTCGAGAACAAATCCGAGACGTGCCCCATGCCACGCTCGGCGTGCATGCGAAAGGCGTCGTCACCGTTCGCACCCCGGCCCTCGAACCGGTCGAGCGAAACGATGCCGGCGCTTTCTTGACCTCGATGTTGGAGCGCGTAGAGACCGAGGTAGGTCAGGTTGGCCGCGTCGGAATTGTTCTCGACGCCGAAGATTCCACACATGCCGTCAGTGGGCCTCGAGCCCGACGATGTGGGCGTTGGTTGCCATCACACTTCTCCTGGAGTCAGGGCGCGACGCGGAGAGGGAAAGGTCGATCAGCGAAAGCTTACAAGAGGATCTGCACCGTCTCGGCAGTCGCTGCCTGGAAACCTCAAGCATCGGCGAGCGCCCTGGGAAGGGCGGTGCGCCACGCCTCGTGGAGGGCCTCTACCGGCGCAGCCAGCCGGTCGCCGTCGAGCGCCACCGTCAGCTGCTCGCCACCCACTTCGCCAAGGTCCAGGGCCGATACGCCTCTTCGCTCGGCCACTTCGAGAAGCGCTTCGAGCTCTGCAGTGGGAACGCTCACCAAGGCACGGCCCTGGTTCTCAGCGAACAGGCCGGCCGCCGAAACACCGGGGAGGTCGATCCGCGCACCCAGACCCCGCTCCAGGGTCGCTTCGGCAAGGGCAACTCCCAAGCCACCATCAGACAGGTCATGGCAACTCGAGAACAGTCCCTGCGCATGACCGAACCGCAAAAGGCCGCCGAGGTCAGCCTCGGCCTCGAGGTGGACCGCAGGAGGCTTGCCTTGTTCGACGTCGAAGAGCAGGCGCAGCCAGGCCGACCCGCCGAAGTCGGAGAAACCTTCTCCCAGGAGCACCACCCGGTCGCCCGGGTTCTGAAAGGAGATCGTGCGCCCACCCACGCCGCCCCCGAGCTCCTCGATCCAGCCCACCATGGCGACGGTCGGAGTCGGGTGAATCGACTCGGACTCGGTGGTGTTGTAGAGCGACACGTTGCCCGAAACCACCGGCACGGCGAGCGCCTCGCACGCCTCGGCCATGCCGGTGATGCATTCGCGTAGCTGCCAGGCAATCTCGGGGATCTCGGGGTTGCCGAAGTTGAGACAGTCGGTCAGCGCGAGGGGCAACGCTCCAACCGCCGACAGGTTGCGCGCCGCTTCCGCAACTGCTTGCCGACCACCGGAACGCGGGTCGAGATAGCAGTAGACCGGGTTGACATCGGAGGTCAAGGCCACCGCGCCCGGCGTACCCTTGACCCGCAGAACGGCGGCGTCACCACCGGGTCCGACGACGGTGTTGCTACGCACGGTCGAATCGTACTGGCCGTAGATCCACGACTTATCACCGAGTTCAGGGGTCGACAAGAGGCGCTCTAGTGCTTCGCCGGGTGAGATACCGAGGGCCTCGGGTCCAGGAACATCGGGTGCCGCCTGCCGCCTGGGGAGATCGCCCGGTACGGCGACCGGGCGTTCATAGCGTGGGGCCTCGTCGACCAGCGGCTCGACCGGCATGTCGGCAACCACCTCGCCATCGAAGCTGAGAACCGCGCGCCCGGAGGCCGTGACCTGGCCAATCGGAACGACCTCGAGATCCCAGCGCCGAAAGACCGCCTCGACGACCTCCTCCTTACCCTGTTCGGCGACGAAGACCATGCGTTCTTGTGACTCGGAAAGCATCACCTCATAGGGCGTCAGGGCCGCCTCGCGCAGGGGCACCTTCTCGAGATCGATCGCCACGCCGTTGCCGGCCCGACTCGCCATCTCAAAGCAGGAACTCGTCATCCCCGCCGCTCCCATGTCCTGTACCGCGACGACGGCGCCGCTCTTCATGGCCTCGAGGCAGGCCTCGAGAAGCACCTTCTCGGTGAAGGGGTCGCCCACCTGGACCGTCGGTCGCTTGGCCTCGCTCTCTTCATCGAAAGACTCCGAGGCCATCGTCGCCCCGTGGATTCCGTCGCGGCCGGTACGGCTGCCGACGTAGAGAATGGGGTTGCCGACCCCGGTCGCGCTAGCGGTGAAGATCTCTTCCTTGCGGCAGATCCCCAGCGCAAAAGCGTTGACCAGGATGTTGCCGTTGTAGGCGCGATGAAAGCCCGTCTCGCCACCAACGGTTGGAATGCCGACGCAGTTACCGTAGTCGCCAATGCCACGCACCACGCCGTCGACCAGGTAGCGCATGCGCGGCGCGTCGATTTCGCCGAAACGCAGCGAATCCATGCAGGCGACCGGGCGCGCCCCCATCGTAAAGACGTCGCGCAGAATGCCGCCGACACCGGTGGCCGCGCCCTGGTACGGCTCGATAAAGCTTGGATGGTTGTGGCTCTCCATTTTGAAAGCCGCCACCAACCCGTGACCCAGGTCAACGACTCCTGCGTTCTCACCCGGCCCGTGCACCACGTGCGGCCCGGAGGTGGGAAACTTGCCAAGCCAGATCCGCGATGACTTGTACGAACAGTGCTCGGAGAACATCGCCGAAGCGATGCCGAGCTCCGTGTAGGTCGGCTCGCGACCGAGGATCTCGAGCAGGTAGTCGTACTCGGAGTCCGGTAGCCCGTGCTCAGCCGCCAACTCAGCCGTCACCTTGGGTTCGTGGGCCATCCGATCCTGTGCTGTCTGTGCCGCCATCTCAGGCTGCCCCCGCGGCTTCGGCGGCACCTTCCAGGACACCCTGAAAGAGTTCGAGGCCGTCGAGGTTACCGAGGACCTCTTCGGCGCAGCGCTCCGGATGGGGCATCAAGGCCATCACGTTGCCTGCCTTGCTGCACACCCCTGCTATGGAGCGGGCGGAACCGTTGACGTTCGCAAGAGGCGTGGTCTCTCCCAGGGCATCGCAGTAGCGAAACACCACCTGCCGCTCCGCTTCGAGCGTGTCGAGTGCTACCTCACTGTCGACGTAGTTGCCTTCAGCATGCGCGATCGGCATGCGGACGACCTGGCCCACTTCGTAGCGCCGTGTAAATGCTGTGTCGGCACGATCCACACGCAAGAAGACGTCGCGCGAGAGAAAGCGCAGGTCTTTGTTGCGCCGCATGGCACCTGGCAGGAGGCCTGCCTCGAGAAGAATCTGAAAGCCGTTACAGATCCCGAGGACCGGCCCGCCTTTGTCTGCGTGCTCGCGAACCGCAGCCATGATCGGCGAAAGAGCCGCCATCGAGCCGGCGCGCAGATAGTCGCCGTAGGAGAAACCCCCTGGAACGACCACAAAGTCGCAACCCGCGAGGTGATCGTCTTGATGCCAGAGGAACAGCGTTTCCTGCCCCAGGACGTGAGCCAACACATGGTAGGCATCGTGATCGCAGTTGCTGCCTGGGAACACGACGACGCCGCACTTCACGAAGCGCTCCTCTGCTCTGGGCGCGGCTTGATTTCATAGTGAAAGTCTTCGACCACCAGGTTGGCGAGAAGCGCTTCACACATCTTCTCGACGCTGGCGCGCGCGGCGGCTTCGTCTCCCGCCTCGAGCTCGACGCGAAAGCTCTTGCCGGCGCGTACGTCTGAAACGCCCGCCAGGCCCAGGCGGTCGAGCGCCGACGCGATCGCCTTGCCCTGCGGGTCGAGAATCTCCGGACGGGGGAACACCTCAATCCTCGCCGACCACTCACTCATGCATAGCCTTCCTGTTCATTCGATGTTGCAACCGGGAGCGGCCCGTTGGCACCGATCCAGCCCGTTGGTTCTGCCTGCGCACAAACAACCAGCTGAGCATCCGAACCCTCGTCTTCGAGGACTTCGGCCACCGCCGCCACCGCCAGCCCGGGTGTGTTGTTGGTTTCGGAAAGATGGTAGAGCACCACGGTGTCCAGTGTGTCGCTTAGAACCTCTCGAAGTCCCTCTGCTGCATCTTCGTTCGAGAGGTGCCCATGATGGCTCTGAATGCGATTCTTCAGAAACCAGGGATAGGGCCCGGTCTCGAGCAGCTCGGGGTCGTAGTTGGTCTCGATCACCAGCGCATCGAGATCTCTGAGGCGCTGCCAGGTCTGGCGACTGCGGACGCCAAGATCGGCCACCAGACCGATGCGCGTGCCACAGGCAGACTCGACGACGAATCCCACCGGCTCGCGCGCGTCGTGAGCAACGGAGAAGGGCTCGACGTAGAAACCCGGCACCTCGAAACCACTGCCGGCCTTGAAAGAGTGGGCTCGAGCCGCGACTCGACGCGGCACGCGACCGCCGAGAGTGCCTGCCGTTCCATGGACGGGGATGCCATGACGCTTCACCAGGCGCTCCACTCCACGGCAGTGATCAGCGTGCTCGTGAGTCAGCACGATCGCACCGATCGACGAGGCGTCGACCCCGAGACCCTCGAGTCGCCGCTCGGTCTCGCGACACGAGAAGCCGGCATCGAGCAGTAGCCGATGCTCACCCGATTCGATCAGCACCGAGTTGCCGCGACTTCCTGAGCCGAGGACCGCCATGCGCAAGGTGGACGGGTCGAGTGGCTCGACACCGGTGAATGGTCTTCTGGTTTCGTAATCCGGGTCGACCTCGAAGAGAGACAGCTGTCGCGCCGACCGGTCGGCCCGCCGCGGACCGCCACGCCGGCGCCAACTCAACGGCGGCCCCCCACAGCAAGCACCGCAGACCCCACCGGGGTAACCGAAGGACTGCAAACGGAGTTCTGAGGGAGGAGCATCGAGAGGGGCCACCTCGGCGACGGGCAGGAAGTTGCCCCGGAGAATACCCAAGCCGGCCCGCGACCCCAACCCCTGGCCGCAGGAAATCCCCACCGACGACCCCGGGGCTCAGAAGCTGTAGACCCGGCCCTGCTCCAGGAAACCGATTTCGTAGCCCGAGAGCTCTGCCACCTCGGCGCGAATCGCGTCCTCGCAGGCGGGCTTCATGTGGTGGATGAAGATCGGCACATCCACCCGCAGTTTCTCGAGCTCGGCGCCGAGACTGCGGGGCGTCAGGTGCCGTGACTCCGCCGCAACTGCCTGCAGTTCGTTGTCGAAGGAGACGTCGACACAAATGGCCGCGAGGCCGGGGGTCGAGTTCGCCACCTCCCAGAAGAGATCGGTTGGACCCGTGTCGCTCGACCACAGAACCGCCGAGCCATGACGGGCAGAGGCCACAGGATCTGGCAACTCCTCGATCAAGAAGCCGTGCGTGGGGACGACGTGGTTGACGGCAATCGGGGTGTAGCGCACCCGATCGAACTCGAGAGTGCGCCCGTCTTCGAGCTCGGCAAAGCTTGCCGTTGGCAGGAGGTGGTTGGGAAGGCGCGTGAAGTCTGGCCAGGAAGCCGGATTGAAGAGGTTGCGGCGCAGGGCATAGATGGTCGCCGGCGACGCCCAGATCTCGAGCCCATCTGCCGCGCGCTGGAACCGATTGTCGAGGAAGAACGGCAACGAGGCCACGTGGTCGACATGAGAGTGCGACAACAGGAGCCGCTGCACCGGCATCTGCCTTTGGAGCGAAAGCACCTGCGAGATGCACCCCGCATCGATCGCGGTCGTCTGGTTGATCAACAGAGACGTCAGCCGGCGCTCGGGACTCTCCCCACCAGAACACCCAAGGACCTCGAACTCCATGCCGGAAGCCTAGCCGAAGCTCCTCTCCGAAAACCAGATAGCGAAGCCGTGGTAACCACAGGGCAGTCCCGAGAACGCTCCCCGACGACCCGCTGATCCGCTGCGCCCTTGGCAACCCGAACCGCGATACAACCACGGCGCAACCGCGTGGCTTTCCTGAACTCTGCGGAGGCGCGCGACCAATCAACGCAGGCCGGAGACCCACCTGCAGGCCGAACGCCAGTGCTCACGACACGCCCTACGGACCGCTTGCGCCGGAGCTCCTCTCCGAAAACCAGATAGCGAAGCCGTGGTAACCACAGGGCAGTCCCGAGAACGTTCCCCGACGACCCACGCTGATCCGCTGCGCCCTTGGCAACCCGAACCGCGACACAACCACGGCGCAACCGCGTGGCTTTCCTGAACTCTGCGGAGGCGCGCGACCAATCAACGCAGGCCGGAGACCCACCTGCAGGCCGAACGCCAGTGCTCACGACACGCCCTACGGACCGCTTGCGCCGAAGCTCCTCTGAGAAAACCAGATAGCGAAGCCGTGGTAACCACAGGGCAGTCCCGAGAACGTTCCCCGACGACCCACCCTGATCCGCTACGCCCTTGGCAACCCGAACCGCGATACAACCACGGCGCAACCGCGTGGCTTTCCTGAACTCTGCGGAGGAGCGCGACCAATCAACGCAGGCCGGAGACCCACCTGCAGGGCGAACGCCAGTGCTCACGACACGCCCTACGGACCGCTTGCGCCGAAGCTCCTCTCCGAAAACCAGATAGCGAAGCCGTGGTAACCACAGGGCAGTCCCGAGAAACGTTCCCCGACGACCCACCCTGATCCGCTGCGCCCTTGGCAACCCGAACCGCGATACAACCACGGCTTCGCTATCAGAAGCGGCGACCGATCCAGAACTGGGTCAGGGTCTCGCCGGACTGATCGAAGTCCCACCGCGTCGCGAAGTCCCAGTTGAGATCCATACCCAGGAAGTTGACCGTAAAGCCGAAGCCGTAGGCAGCCAGGGCATCCTCGAGGCGCGACTGGTCGCTGTTGTAGAAGCGGAACCCCTGCACGTCGTTGAACCAGGCGCCTGCAACATCGAGGAAGATCCGCCCCTGAATGCCCTGGAACGAGAACACCGGGGTGACGAAGAAGTCGATCAGCGGGAAACGGAACTCCATGTTGGTGTAGAACGCCGAGTCGCCGACCAGTTCGTAGAGGTCAAAGCCACGGACCGTGTCGAGGCCACCAAAAATCGCGAAGTCCGGGAAGTTGCCATCCGACTGGAACGCGAACAGGCGGGTTGCGAACGAACTACGCCGCGTCAGCGGGAAGTACTTGCGCGCGTCGATCCGAATCGTCGTCGACAGGGTGTTTCCGTCTTCAGTGCCAGGAATCGGGTTGTCGACGGACCCACCGGTGTCGGGTGCGTAGCTGGCGTCGATGCGGAGGCGATGACCGGCACTCGGACCCGACGGCCCGAAGATCGTCGTGTCACTGACAAACGCCGCCGACAGTTGCGGGTAGTCATCTTCGCGCGGTGTAATGATCGGGATCGGGTTGCCGTTGTCATCGAAGATCGGCTGATTGTCCTCGCCGAAGGCGAAGCTCTGATAGTCAATATCGCGCGAGATGTAGCCGAGGCCAAACTCGACCCGCCTGCTGAAGCCAAACGGGTAGGACAGGATGAAACGCCCGCCGGTCTGCTTGTAGGCGCGCTGACCGCGCTCGAAGAAACCGGTCCGCTGGTCGACACCGATGAAGAAGCGTCGATCGTCGAAGAGATGCGCCGTCCAGTTCCAACGCCTGGACTGATCGGTGTAGTAGACGTTGAAGTCCTGGAAACTGTCGACCGACGAAACCAGCGCCAGCAAACGACGGTCGCCCAGGAAGTCGGAGAACGAGAGCACGACCTGACCGAGAATCGTCTGGTCGTCGTCGACACCGACGAAGGTGTCGGCGTTCTCGAGGAAGAGCTTGAAGCCACGCTTGTCTTCCTTGGCTGCCTCGTCGATCGCCACCTGAATATCGGGCTCGAAGCGCTCGATATCCGTGGTCTGGATCTCGGTGACTTGCTGCTCGCCGACCTCGGCGATGGGCTCGTCGGTGTCGGTCATGTAGAGGTCGAAGCGACCCTTCCAGAAGCCGGTGTAGACCAGGCGTTCGTTACCACTCGGCTCGACCAGAATCGTTGGCATGAAGCAACCGGTCAGGGCGTTGGTGTACTGGCTGATCGTGCCTGTTTCGAGCTGGATACCGTAGATGTTCTCGGCGCCGGTTCGATCGGAGGTGTAGTAGATCGTGTCGCCATCGGCGGAGTACACCGGATCGACGTTGTGGAAGTCGTCGTCGGTAATACGGTGGCGGCGGGAGGGGTCGTCGATATCGATCCGGAAAAGATCTCCGTCTTCACCAACCACCGACGTGAAGACAATCGACTTGCCGTCGGGTGAGAAGGTGGGACCCGCATCGAAGATGTCGTCGTTGGTCAGGTTGACGATGTCCAGGGTGTCGAGGTCGAGCAAGAAGATGTCGAACTCGCCGGCATCGGCGCCACCGAAAGCGATCTTGTTCTCGGTCGGGTGCCAGGCTGGTGCGGTCTGCTGCTCGACCGGCATGTCGATGATGCGATCGACACCACCTTTGAGCACGTCGACCAACGCCAGGCTATAGCCGGCTTCGCGACGTACGAAGACCGCCAACTGGTTACCGTCTGCCGAGAAGGCGATGTCACTGCCCGCCTCGCGACCCAGAGTCAGGTGCTGGCCGACGAAGTGGCGAAACTTGGTCTCGTAACCACGCGTGAGGTTGCGCAGCAAGCGGCGATTCTCGGCATCGAAGAGCACGATGTCGAGGTCCTGCTTGACGGTGCTGAAAGCCGCAACGAGATCACCCGAGGGCGACGCTGACGGCGACGACTCCTGGCTGCCGGCGGTTTCGGTCCTGAAGGGACGACCGAAGTCGCTCGGCTCACCCGACGCAACCAGCTCGGGAAGATACTTCTGCCGCAGCCAGCGCCGGAACTCGACGTCGAAGTCTTCCGGATCGATCCCGAAAGCGCGCTCGGCAGCCCTGCCGACACGCCCGCCGAGGGTGTTGCGGAACTCGAACAGAAAATCGAGAACACCATCCTTACCCCAACGCTCCTCCATGAAGTCGAAAGCAGCGTGGCCAAAACGATAGGCAAAGAAGCCGGTCACGTTGGCTTGTGTGATCGGCGGAATGCGGTCGTTGACCACCGCATCGCGCAGGTACATGCGGTCGGACGCGCTCTCGTCCTGTGCAAAGTAACTCGCCATACCTTCCATCATCCACAGCGGAGGTGCGCCGGTCAGGGCCCGTCCCATGCTGCCTCCGAAAAGGATGTGGTACTGGAAGATGTGAGTGAGCTCGTGGAGGATCAGCTCGTACTGTTCGGGGTCAGACAGGTCGACCGGCATGACCATGCGAAACCGCACCGGCGTTGCGAACGCGGCAACACCTTCGGGGATGAAACCGGCGATGATGTTGTTCTGCAGGAAGTCCGAGTGGGTGTCGTAGATGATGAACGGAGTCTTTTCCTGAATCTGGAAATCGAGCTCGCGTGATAGTTGGTCGTAGGCAGACTCGGCCATCGAGACGATGCGCTCGAGCTGCCCCTCGGCGGCAGGGTAGTAGTACATCGTGAAGTGAGGAGACTCGTAGGTCTGCCAGTCGAACTTCTCGTAGCGCACCTTGTTCTTGCCGAAGTTGGTGTAGTACTGCGCATCGACGCTGGCGGCGAGGCCAAGGACGAGCGCCAGGGCAAGCGCGAACACATGGCGCAGGCGGTGGCTTCTCAGGTTGGACTCGCGGGCAGAATTGAGGGATGGGGTCACGGGGTCTCCTTCGCTACGGGAAGCCCGACGGCAAGCACCGGGCCTTCGCACTCATCGGCCGAAAATGAAACTCGTTTGGGGACGTGAGCAGCGCATTGATCGTCTCATAGTCACAGCGATTACCGAGCAACCGAACGCGGGGCTCAGTTGAATAGGGTGCGCGTGACCTGGATTTCCTTCTGCACGAAGATACCGAGCATGCGGTCTTCGAGCGCGTAGAGGTTCTCGAACATGCCGCGCAGCGGATCGGTACGGTCACCTTCGAAGCTCTTGAAGTCCTTGAAGTTGTCGTCGTAGAGCAGCTCGCCGGTGCGACCGTCGTAGACCTGGACCACGATGTCGTACTCGAAACCGGTCTGTTCGACCAGTACCTGGCGGTAGTAGGTGCGACCGTCCCAGGGGTTCGTGTACTCCTCGGTTCGATAGCCGCTGCGATCCTGGATGTCGAAGTCCAGACTTCCGGTGAGGATCAAGTCGGCGCCGGTGCGCTCGCCGATCAACAACCAGAAGTCTTCGTCACGAGACAGCATCTCGAGATCGTAGGTTGGGTAGTCGATCGGCCCCGACTCGAGGATCTTGAGCTCGGTATCGCGGCGCAGGATCTTCTGCAGGTAACGATCGAACTCAGCCTGCACATCGAGATCGGAACCTTCCAGTCGCCCTTCGCCTTCCTGGCTGATGACGATGAAAGGTGCGACCAGGACGCTTTCGCGGTCGGTCAGGTCGAGCCGTGCTCGAACGGGCAGAGTAATGCGCACCTCGACCTCTGCCACCGCCTCGGCGGCCAGACCGAGACCGCCGATGAAGGCGAACAGCCCGATGGCCAGAAGGGCTCGAAGGCGCTTGTCGAGGGGTCTACTCATGGCACTGCTCCGCAAACGTCAGACGTTCTGGTCGGGTGGATGGGCGGGGGAACGGTCACTGACGGCGCAGGCCAAACGCCGTCTGGGGTCAAAACAGCTGAGGGTGATTGGCTCCCCTCTCGCAATCCCTGGGCCAATTGCGACTCCCATGCGGCTACTGCACCCACCTGGCGACACCCGTCCGCCTTTCAGGACGCGCAGACCTCGCAAGAGGTCATCGCCCTCCCGACTCGGTTTCGGTGCCGTCGGCTTCTTCGGTCTGTTCGTCGTCTGTGGCCAAGGCGGATTCACTCGGCCCCCCGTTGGCGTCGTCGCTTTCCTCGTCCTCCTCGGCGGGATTGAACGCCTGGTAGAACTCGACGAAGCGGGCGTAGTTGCGGCGCACGGTGCGCTTGTCCGGAGCACCTTCAAGGGCGCGCCGATAGTGCTCGAGGGCCTTTTCGAACAACCCCAGCGCCTCGTACGAGATGGCCAGGTTGTTGAGCACCTCGGGGTTGTCAGGGTCGAGGGTGTCGGCCTGCCGAAAGCGGAAGAGGGCCTCACTCCACAAACCCCGTTGCGCCATCTGGACACCGAACTCGAGCTGGTCCTTCGCGGTGACCGGCTTCTTCTCGGCAGCGATCGAAGACGCTGGAAACAGCCCCCCCAGAAGGCCTGTAACGAGCACCAGAAAGAGCGCGAAACGAGCGATCTGAGGGCGCTCAGGGCCGAATGGCGAGTGTCGGGGGAAGCGAACCTGGACCATCGATCGAGTATACACACGGTCCTCCGCCTGCGGATTCGTCGTTCGCTCCGAACGACCCGCGATCGACTGCCGGTAGAGCAGAATCTCTAGATGGCAAACCGCCGCTCGCCTTCGCCAACCGTCCCAGATTCGTCCCCATCTGTCGGCCGACGCGCAGAGACCTGCAAGACTGCGCGGCCACTTTGCGTCTCAGCTTCTGAGAGACCACTCGCGACGAGTCGGTCCATTGCAGAACGAAGGAGAACGCATGTCTCGCAAGAGGAAAAGCCGGCAGAAAAACGGCCGCCCTGATCGGCCAACCGGTCAAACGAAGGGACGCATCGCCAAACAACAACCCTGCGAGAACGCGCAGCCCCTCCTGGTCGTGCCGCGAGATCCAGTCGAGTCAGCACTTGACGCCCTCCGCCAACAGCGAGCAGAGAACGAGGCGAGAAGCGATCGGTGGCGCGCCTCGCGGGCCGACGCCTTCGATGGCAGTGAGCAGACCGTCGACTTCTTGCTCGCCCTCAACGGTCTGCCGATCGCACGCGACGCTGTGTGTCGGCTGGCGCTGGCCCACGAGACATGGCTCGGTTCCCGATCCGACACGCGCACCGCCGAGGCCCTGGGGGTTTCGCCGCGGGACCTCGAGGTCGCCGCCTCGGGCTGTGACGACGCGCGGAGGCGGGCGCATCAAGAACGACAGCGCGCCGCGCGCCTGGGACTCGAGATCATTGCCATCACGTCACCGTCCTACCCAAAGGACCTGCTCGACCTGGAGCTTCCGCCGCCAGTCCTGTTCAGCAGGAGCCAATGCCCCCGAGAGACTCTTGGTGCCGCCGGAATCTCGATGGTGGGACCCCGTCGACCGGATCCCTGGGCACTCGAAGCGGCCCGCACCCTGGCGCAGCGCTTCGCCACTGCCGGGCTCCTGGTCGTCTCGGGCTTCGCGCGCGGTGTCGACGCAGCTTGCCATCGCGGGGCGCTCGCAAGCGGAGACGGCAAGACGGTAGCCGTCCTGGGGACCGGTCACGGCGTCGCCTACCCGCGCGGCCAGGAAAAGCTGCGCGACGAGATCGCCGAGCGCGGTGCCGTCCTCTCCGAGTTTCCGATCGGCACGCCGCCCCTGCCGAGGCATTTTCCGATTCGCAACCGCATCATCGCCGCCCTGGGCTGGGCGACGCTGGTGGTGCAGGCGAGCGAACGCTCGGGGTCCCTCATCACGGCGCGCGAGGCGCTCGAGCTGGGTCGTGAGGTGATGGCGCTTCCCGGACGTCCCGGCGACCGACGGAGCGTCGGTTCGAACAGGCTCCTGCGAGACGGCGCGCGCATGGTGCTGAGTGCGCGCGAGGTTCTCGAGTCCACACCAACCACCGTTCTCCGCCGGTTGCTCGAGGCCCGTACTGTCGCGCAGGCGCACTTGGAAACTGGGAATCAGCGCGCAAGGCCGACGGAGAGCGAATCCGTCTCGACGGCGCTCCTCGAGTTGGTGGAAGCAACGCCACTGACCGCCGAGGAGCTCAGTCAGGTGCTCGAGCTCCCCTTCGTCGAGGTGCAGGAACTGCTCCTGCGCCTCGAGCTCGAGGGCCGCCTACGACGCTGCGCGGGAGCGCGCTTCCTCTCGACCGAGCCACAGCTCTAGTCGACCCGCATGACGCGAACCGGATCGATACGGCTCGCTCGCCATGCCGGCACGAAGGAGGCGACGACGGTCACCGCCAGCAGGAGCAGCGGGACGGCGATGAAGGTCGCCGGATCGGCGGCTGGGACGCCGTAGAGCAAGCCACTCAAGCCGCGACTGAGGAGGGCAGCAAGTGCAACGCCAACGGCGCCGCCCAGGAGAACCAGGCGAATCCCTCCTGCCATCAGGAGGCGTATGACCTCCATCGGGCGCGCACCGATCGCAATGCGAATCCCGACCTCACGAGCCCTCTGCGCCACTCCGAACGACACCAGCCCGTAGAGGCCCGTGACCGCGAGGAGCAGCGCCAGGGCAGCAAAGCCCCCCACGAACAGCGCCGAGGCGCGGGCCGGCAACAGGAAGGCGCTCAGGTGGCGCGCCAGGGTCTTGCTCTCGAGCACACGCAAGCCAGGGTCGAGCTCGCGTGCGGCCTGCAGCATGGAAACGGCCGTCTGCTGAGCGGACCCTTCGCTGGCAGCGAGAAATACCACGTAGGGAGAGAAGTCCTGGGCGATGGGCAGATAGAGAAAGGCCCTCGGGCTCTCGGCGAGCGAACGCACGCTGGTATCGCGCGCGATGCCGACGACCTCGAGGCTGGGCTGGTCCTCGAGCCTGCGGAGGTGCTTGCCAAGTGGCTCGTCGTGCGGAAAGAAGCGCTCGGCGAACGCCTGGCTGATGATCGCAACCGCCGGCGCTGCGGCATCGTCGCGCGTGTCGAACGGACGCCCCGCTACGATTTCGACTCCGGCGGCTGCAAAGTAGCCGGCATCGACGCGCGCGTAGTCGATGATGTGCGCTTTCTTGCCCGCCGGCGGCTCGACGCCGTCGACATTGATCGAACGCCCCTGGGTATTGGTCGGGGTGAGATTCGGGTTGTCGATCAACCCCGCCGCGACCACCCGCGGAAGCCGCTCGAAACGCTCACGCAGACGCTCGTAGAACTGCAGGGCCTCGACCTCAGTGTATTCGGTGCTGGGTGTGAAGATGCTCAAGAAGCCGGTGGGGCGCTCGCCGAACCCCGGATCGAGGCCCTGGGTCGCAATGAGGCTACGCAGGAACAGCCCGGCGCCGATCAAGAGGACCGTCGAGACGGCCACCTGCGACGTCACCAGGACGTTGCGCAGCGTAAACCGTCGCCTGCGCCCACCACCCGTGCCTTCGTCTTTGAGCGTCGAGACGACGTCAGGCCGGCTCGACTGCAACGCGGGAGCGAGCCCGAAGAAGATCCCCGCGAGAAGTGACAACGCGAAGCTGAAGGCCAGCACACGCAGATCGAGCGACAGGTCGAGGGTGATCGGGAGAGGTAGCGGGAGGTCTGCATTCATCAGCCAACGCAAGGCAGCGACGGCGAGCAGGATCCCGAGCGCTCCACCGGCGAGTCCCAACACCATCGTCTCGACCAGTAGTTGGCGGATGAGTGAGCCACGACTGGCACCAAGGGCCAGACGCACCGCGACGTCGCGCCTGCGGCTGGCGGCGCGCGCGAGCAGAAAACTCGCGAGGTTGGTACAGGCGACCATCAGCACCAGGCCAACGACCACCAGCAGCATCGTCGACACCGGGAAGATGAAGCGGTCGATCATCGGGTTCATCACCACATCCTGGGTGGGGATGGCGTAGAGGTAGTCCTCGCCCTGCCAAGACCCATGGCCAGCCTCGCGCAGACTCGAGCCAAGGGTGGTGAGGAGCGTGTTGGCCTCGACCAGACTGGCCCCGGGGGCCAGGCGCGCCTTGGTGAACACCCAGTGCGAGCTACGCTGCTCGAGTTTCGGCTCGCCCTCGGAAGGATTGACATAGCTCTCGAGGACGATCGGCACATACATCGCCGGATGAAGGCCTCGCACATTGCCGGTGAAGGAAGGCGGTGCGACCCCAACCACCACGAAGGGCTGGCCGGCGACTCGAATCTGCGTGCCGATAAGCGCCGGGTCACCGCCGTACTCCTTCATCCAGAAGCCATGATCGAGCACGGTCACCGCAGCACGAGAGACCTCGTCTTCCGCGGTGAACAGGCGCCCGAGGTGAGCGTTGACGCCGAGCAGCGAGAAGTAGTTGCCACTCACCTGCTCGACCGGCAGCGTCTCGATGCTCTCGGGTTTGTCGATCTGGCTGAAGGTGTAGCCCGACGCCAGAACGCCCTCGAAGACCCCAGCGCCGGCCGCCCGCAGGTCGTCGAAGTCCGGGTAGGACAGCGGCGAGGCCGAGAAGTCGGCCTGGTGCTTGTAGATCTCGACAAGTTCTTCCGGCCGCTCGAGTGGACTCGAACGCAGAAGCACCGCGTTGATCAGACTGAAGATCGCCGTGTTGGCGCCGATTCCGAGCGCCAGCGACAGGATGGCCACCGCCGTGAAACCAGGGCTTCGGACGAGATGGCGCCAGGCCAGGCGAAGCGACTGAAACAGATCGTTCAAGCGGGGGCCTCCTCACTCTCTGACGCCACTGGCGGGCCAATGTTTCAGAGCTTCACCTCGCGCGGCCAACCCTTCACGCTCTCGCTAGGCGGATTCGCCGTTCGCGGTGGCCGTCTTCTTCTTGGCGACCTTCTTCTTGGCGCCCTTCTTCTTCGAGGCCTTCTTCCTGGCCCGCTTCTTCGCCTTCTTTTTCTTGGCCTTCTTCTTCGAGGCCTTCTTCTTCTTCTTGGCGCGCGGATCCTTACCCTGGTCGCGCAGCTTCTGCTCGCGTGCGTCAATCAGCTCAGCGGCAGCTTCGAGGTCGATGGTCTGAGGATCTCTGCCCTTGGGAATCGAAGCGTTGACGACGCCGTCGGTGACGTAGGGGCCGAAACGGCCATCCTTGATCTGCAACTCGAGCTCGGTGCGCGGATGGTTGCCGACGACCTTGAGCGGCGGGCGACTCTGGCGACCGCGCCGCTTGGGCTGTTTGAAGACCTCGATCGCGCCCGCGAGATCGATGGTGCGCATCTGCTCGTGGTTCTCGAGACTGCGCGAGTCGGTGCCCATCTTGAGATAGGGACCGTAGCGACCGTCCTGCGCGGTGATCATCTCGTTGGTCTCGGGATGGGTACCGATCTCTTTGGGGAAAGAGAGCAGCATGATCGCCTGCTCGAGGGTCAGCGTGTCTTTCGACATGCCGGGCCATAGGCTGGCGGCCGGCGGCTTGGTGCCCTTTTTGATCTTGCCCTTGTCGTCGAGCTCGGGTTGGCCGAGCTGCACATAGTCACCGAAGCGACCGGTCTTGGCGTAAATCGGGGTGCCGCACTCGGGATGCTCGCCGAGCGGCCGGTCGCCTTCGGCGGCTTTAGCGAGGATCTCGTTAGCAACCTCGAGGGTCATCTCTTCGGGCGGGATGTCCTCGCGGATGGTCGCGCGAACGTCGCCGTCGCCACTCTGGACATAGGCACCGTAGCGACCGACCCGAACGGCGACGACCTCACCCTCGGAGTCCTCGCCCAGGGGCACGGAACAGATCTCGCGCGCATCGATCTTCTCCCAACCCGAACCGATCATGTTCTTGAGGCCACGCTCGCCCACCTCGTCCGCGTCATCGGGTGGCGTATCTTCGTTGGCGGGGATCTGGCCGCCGAAGTAGAAGTCGTGCAGCCATGGGTTCGCCTCGACGTCACCGCGTGCGATGGCATCGAGATCGTTCTCCATGCGAGCCGTGAAGTCGTAGTCGACAAGACCACCCAGGTGTTCTTCCAGGAGGCGCGTCACCGCAAAGGCTGTGAACGTCGGTACCAGGGCCGAGCCCTTCTTCCACACATAGCCGCGATCTTGGATCGTTTGAATGATCGAAGCGTAGGTCGACGGTCGGCCGATGCCACGTTCTTCGAGCTCCTTGACCAGACTGGCCTCGGTGAACCGCGCCTTCGGCTGAGTGCTGTGGCCCTGTGGCTCGAGGTTTGACGCCGCGAGCTCTTTGCCGGCCTCGAGCGGCGGCAGGAGGCTCTCGTCGTCGTCGGAGTCTTTGCTGTTGTCACGGCTCTCGACGTAGACCTTGAGGAAGCCGGCGAAGCGCAGAACACGTCCCGAGGCCGAGAACAACGTCTCTTCACCGTCATCGGTGGTGGCTTCGATCCGCGCGGTGGTGGTCAGGCCCTCGGCGTTCTTCATCTGGCTGGCGAGGGTGCGCTTCCAGATCAGCTCGTAGAGCTTCCAGGCATCGGGATCGAGCTCGCCCTCGAGCTCCTTCGGAGTCTTGAACTCGGCACCGGCTGGCCGGATCGCCTCATGCGCCTCCTGCGCGTTCTTCGCCTTGCCGGTGTACTTGCGCGCCTCTTCCGGCAGATAGTCGGCGCCGTACAGCTCCTTGATCTGCTCGCGCGCCGCCTCGATCGCCTGACTCGAGAGCTGGACGGAGTCGGTGCGCATGTAGGTGATGTGGCCGTTCTCGTACAACCCCTGGGCGATCTGCATGGTGCGACGCGCCGTCAGACGCAGCTTGCGACTCGCCTCCTGCTGCAGGGTCGAGGTGATGAAAGGGGCGTAGGGCTTGCGCGTGAAAGGCCGCTCGCGGACTTCCCTGACCCGGAAAGGCACTCCCTCGAGTCCGGCGCGGAGCGCCATGACACGCGCTTCGTCGAGTGCGGTGACGTCGTTCTTGAGTTGGCCCTGGTCGTCAAAGTCGCGGCCCGTCGCGACCTTCTTGCCACCGGCCTCGATCAGGCGGGCCGTGAAGCGACCGCCGAGATCGGCGTCGGACTTCTCAGTCGGTTCGAGTGTTGCTTCGAGGTCCCAGTAGTCGGCACTCCGGAAGGCGATTCGCAGACGCTCCCGATCGACAATCAGGCGGGTCGCCACCGACTGGACACGGCCGGCGGAAAGGCCGGTCTTGACCTTGCGCCACAGCACCGGCGAGACCTCGTAGCCGTAGAGGCGATCGAGGACGCGCCGCGCCTCTTGCGCGCTCACCAGGCGCTCGTCGATCTCGCGAGTGTTCTCGACTGCCTCGCGGATGGCCTCCTCGGTGATCTCGCCAAACACCATGCGACGCACCGGCACCTTGGGCGCTAAGACTTCGCGCAGGTGCCAGGCAATGGCTTCACCTTCGCGATCTTCATCAGTCGCGAGGTAGAGCTCCTCGGCGTTGGCAAGCTTTTTCTTGAGCTTCCGGATCTGCTCCTTCTTGGCCTTGGGCACCACATAGAGCGGCTCGAAGTCTTCTTCGACGTTCACTCCCAGGCGCGACCAGGGTTGGCCCTTGTACTCCTTGGGAATCTCGTCGGCATTGGAAGGAAGGTCACGCACGTGACCAATGGACGACTCGACCTCGAAGTCTTTTCCGAGGTACTTGGAGATGGTGCGAGCCTTCGCTGGGGACTCGACGATGACGAGAGCCTTACTCATGGGCGAAAGACAATAGACGAAGCTGGCGCCCTTCTGTCAAGCGGCCGGCATTCGGAAGTCCGCAGACTGCGCACAAAAACCGCGAAGGAAGGCAATGAGGACGGGCATCTGCGGCGACCGTGCCATCAGCAACTCTTGCCGCATGAGCCGATGCACTGCGACAACGAGAGGACGACGAGAGCGCCCCGGACTCTTCCATCGTGAACCTCGAGACCAGCCGAGTAACCGCGACTCTGCTGGGACAGAATGGAAGCCCAACGCCCGCCGACCCCCTTCTGCGACCCGAGCCATGGCACACCCAACTCTGAACTGAATGAACGACGCCCCTCCAGAGATCGATGTCGTCGGAGCCGGACTCGCCGGCACCGAGTGCGCCTGGCAGCTCGCCGAACGCGGCTACCGAGTCCGGCTGTATGAAATGCGACCGGAACGAAAGACTGCCGCGCACAAGACCGGCGACCTGGCGGAGCTGGTGTGCTCGAATTCGCTGCGCTCGGACGACCCGGAGCACGCCGCCGGTCTGCTCAAGCGCGAGATGGAACGCTTCTCATCCCTGGTGATCGCCACAGCGCGGGCCGCCGCGGTCCCCGCAGGATCGGCACTGGCGGTCGATCGCTCACGGTTCGCGGCACTCGTCACCGAACGCATCACGTCGCATCCTCTCATCGACGTGCGGCGCGAGGAGGTCGCCGAGATTCCCGACGGGCCCGTTGTTCTAGCGACCGGGCCGCTCACTTCCGACCGTCTCGCGGCGTCGCTAGGCGATCTCCTGGGTAGCGAGTATCTGTACTTCTACGACGCCATCGCGCCGATCGTCGAAGGTGACAGCCTGGACTACGATGTCCTCTTCCGGGGCTCGCGGTGGGGAAAAGGCGAGGGTGACGACTACCTCAACGCCCCGATGACCGAAGATCAATACGACCGCTTCTACGACGCGCTCATTGCAGCCGACACCGTCGAACCGCACGAGTTCGAGAAGAAGCTGTTCTTCGAAGGTTGCCTGCCGATCGAGGAGATGGCCCGGCGCGGCCGGCAGACGCTCTGCTTCGGGCCGCTGAAGCCGGTTGGCCTGGAACCGCCCGGCGGCTGGCGACCGCATGCCGTCGTGCAACTCCGTCAGGAAGACCTGGCGCGTTCGCAGTACAACCTGGTGGGCTTTCAGTCGCGCATGAGCTGGGGCGACCAGAGGCGCGTTCTGCGAATGATCCCTGGGCTCGAGAAGGCAGAGTTCGTCCGCCTCGGCCAGATCCACCGCAATACCTTCATCAACGCACCGCTCCACCTGGATCCCTTCTATCGCATCAAAGCGCGGCCCGAGGTGCGCTTGGCAGGGCAGATCACCGGCGTCGAGGGCTACCTCGAGTCGGCCGCGACGGGCCTTCTGGTCGCGCTCTACCTCACCCTCGAAGACGCCGCCGGTTCGACGGGCGCCACCGTCGAACCGCTGCCCGCCACGACCGCCCTCGGCGCAATGACACGCCATCTCATCGAGTCTCCGGCCAAGAACTTTCAGCCGGCCAACATCAACTACGGCCTCTTCACGCCGCTCGCGGGCCGAATCAAGAAGCGCGACCGGCGCGCAGCCTATACGAGGCGTGCGCACGAGGCCCTGGATGGCTGGATCAAGCGCCAGCCCGTCAACCTCGCCAACGAAACGCCAGTGCTCGCCTGAGGACGCGGCATGAAACTCAACCGACTGATCTTCCTCTACCTCGAACATCTCGAGCTCGAGCGGAACCTATCGCCGCACACACTGCGGGCGTATCAGGGCGACCTGGCGCGCTTCGCCGACTTCATCGACGGCCAGTACGACGACGGTGTGGCCTGCCCGGTGGCCGATGTCGACGCGCTTCTGGTGCGCTCCTGGATCGCGTCTCTAGAGCGCAGCGGTCTGGCGCGCTCGAGTCAGGGGCGGGCTCTTTCTGCCGTGCGCGGCATGTTCCGGTACGCCTGCCAGGAAGCGATCGCCGAGCACAACCCCGCCGGCGCGGTCGCCACACCGCGTGCACCTCGCAACCTGCCCCGCCACCTGCGCCCAGGTGAGATCGAGAACCTGCTCGATGCCCCAACCGGAGAGGAAGGTGCACTCGCCCTGCGCGACCAGGCGGCGCTCGAGGTCCTGTACGCCACCGGGCTGCGGGTTGGCGAGCTGGTGTCGCTCGACTGGCCTGAAATCGATCTCGAGGCGCGGGTGCTGCGTGTGCTCGGAAAAGGCGGACGGGAGCGCATGGCGCCTTTCGGCCGCAACGCAAGAGAAGCACTCGAACGCTGGCGTGGCGTCTGGCCGGCTGTGCGTGCCGGCAGCGGGGCCGGCCAGAGCACCAGTGATGACCTCGAACTCGAGCCGGTGTTTCTGAACTACCGCGGCGGGCGGCTGACTGCCCGGTCGATCCGGCGCATCATCGATCGTTGGGTTGACGCGGCAGCGGTGGTGCGCGGCGTCCACCCGCACGCCCTGAGGCACAGCTTCGCCACCCATCTCCTCGAGGCCGGAGCCGACCTGCGCTCGATTCAGGAGCTCCTCGGCCATGCATCTTTGGCGACCACACAGAAGTACACTCATGTGGAAGTCGATCGTCTCCTCCGCGTCTACCGCGACGCCCACCCCCGAGCACGTGGCGGCGAGACCGCCGGTTCGCCCCTTGACGCTCGGGACGCCCACTTGGAAGAGTGAAGGGTCATGTTCGAAGAGCACCACATCCAGCGTTATCACGCCGAACGCCCGCGGAGTCGGGCCGTTCTGGCGGTCTTCTTGGCCTTCCTGGCCACCGCCGGGCTCGCTTGTTCCAAGTCGGAGGCAGCGGCAGGCTCCAACCAGCAGCAGGCGTCGAACCTCGACGAGATCGACCTGCTCGGTTTTGAGCTCACCAACCAGTACAAACTGATCGTCGGCCACGACGAAGATCCCAACGCCGAGATCTGGCAACTGCGCAATCCCGCCTCGATTCTCGTCGTGTCCGAGAAGCTACCGACGTCAGTGTTGCTGAGAGTCGAAAGCCGGCGAGTGTCGACGGTCGCCAAGGACGGGCTCGCACCGGGAGACGGCGTGATGTCGGTGCCCGCGGCCGCTATCGGTGAGACCATCACGCGCTTCGTTCCCAGCCAGGGAGAGGTGGCGTTCTCATGGCGCGGCACCATGACTCGGCTAGTGCTCGACGTTCCCGAACCGTTGGTGGGCGAGAAAACGCGCGCAGAACTCTTCGAACACAGCCCGGACTACCAGACGAAGGCGAAGGCCTACCGCAGCGAAGCGGCGCTCCTCCAACGCTTCCAGGACGCCCCCGGGAAGAAGCGTGTGCTGGCGGTCTTCGCAACCTGGTGCGGGGTCTGTAAGACCTTCCTTCCCAACCTCATCCGCGTCTCCCAGGATCTCGATGGTTCAGGGATCGACTTCGACTGGCTGGGGATCCCCGACTGGAACTACCCGAAGGTCAAGGAACTGAACGTCAATTCGCTGCCCACCGCCATCGTCTACGTCGACGGCAAAGAAGTAGGCCGCTTCTCAGGTGGCAAGGCCTTTGATCGCATTGAGCGTTCGTTGGTCGATGCGCTGTCGGGCGGTGGCGCGCCGAGCGGCGGTCAGTGACCCGGTCGAGCCACCCGCCCCGTCTGCACGCCACCACCATCCTGCTGGTACGTCAGGGTGGAACGACCTGCATGATCAGTGACGGGCAGGTCACCAATGGGGCGAGCCACACGGTCGTCAAGTCGACTGCTAGCAAGGTCAAGCGCGCCGGCAAAGACGGCTCGGTGCTGGTCGGCTTCGCCGGTGGTGGCGCCGACGCCCTGACCCTCTTCACTCGTTTCGAGTCAAAACTCGAGGAGTTCCAGGGCAACTTCGACCGTGCGGTCATCGAACTGGCCATGGACTGGCGCACCGATCGGGTGCTGCGTCATCTCGAAGCCCAGATGATTGTCGCCAATGGCCAGAAGGCGTTCCTGGTCATGGGCAACGGCGACCTGCTCGAGCCAGACGACGGCATCGTGGCGATCGGCTCGGGAGGCAATTTCGCGCTCGCGGCCGCACGGGCTCTGCGCACTCACACCGAGCTCGACGCCCTTGCCCTGGCGAGGGCGGCGATGGGCATCGCTGCGGAGCTGTGCGTCTACACCAACGACCAGTTCACTGTCGAATCTGTGGTCGCGAGCGAGCCTTCGCCTTGAGCCAGATTCCCCTCGAAAGCCTGACACCGCGGGGAACCGTCGCGCAATTGGATCTGCACGTCGTCGGGCAACACCGGGCCAAGCGTGCAGTCGCCATCGCGCTGCGGAATCGCTGGAGGCGGCAGCAACTACCTCCCGAAGTCGCCGACGACATCACTCCCAAGAACATTTTGATGATCGGGCCCACCGGCGTCGGCAAGACCGAAATCGCGCGCCGGCTGGCGAAGCTAGCCCGCGCCCCACTGATCAAGATCGAAGCCAGCAAGTTCACCGAGGTGGGCTACGTTGGCCGCGATGTGGAGTCGATCATTCGCGACCTGGTCGACATGGCGATTTCGATGGTGCGCGAGGAGAAGAAGGAAGCTGTGCGTGCCGAAGCACAGAAGCGCACCGAGGAGGCCCTGCTCGACCTCCTCCTGCCCGGCAGCGCGGCTGGCTTCTCGACCGCCGGCGGCGAGGTCGAACCCGACTCACAGCACTATACGCGCGAGAAGCTGCGGCAGAAGCTCGCGGAAGGGGCTCTCGACACGCGTGAAGTCGAGATCGAAATCGAGGACGACGGAATGCCCCAGATCGAAATGCTCGGCGGCCAGGGTGCCGAAACCATCGGCTTCAACATCAAGGACATGATGCCCGGGCTGTTCTCGCGCAAGCAGAAGCGCACCGTGCCGGTCGCTGAGGCACGGCGGCTGCTCGAGCAGCAGGAGGCCGAACGCCTGGTCGATCGCCAGAGCACCAACGACGAAGCGCGCCGAAGGGTCGAAGAGAGTGGCATCGTATTCCTAGACGAGATCGACAAGATTTGCGGTCGCCAGGGCGGCAAGGGAGGGGGCGGACCCGACGTCTCCCGTGAGGGTGTACAGCGCGACCTCTTGCCAATCGTTGAAGGCACCACGGTTTCGACGCGCTACGGCCTGGTCAAGACCGACCACATTCTCTTCATCGGTGCCGGCGCCTTCCACGTCGCCAAGCCGTCAGACATGATCCCCGAGCTCCAGGGCCGTTTCCCCATCCGGGTCGAGCTCGACGCGCTCACCGAAGACGACTTCGTAGCCATTCTCACCGAGCCCAAGAGTGCGCTCACTCGCCAGTACCGCGATCTGCTCGCTACCGAAGACGTCAGCATCGAGTTCACACCGGAAGCCATCCGCGAGATTGCTCGCATGGCGGCCCTGGTCAACACGCAGACGGAAAACATCGGTGCGCGCCGGCTCGCCACCCTGGTCGAGCGCATTCTCGAGGAGGTTTCGTTCGAAGCACCCGATATGGCGGGTGTTACTCTGACGATCGATGTTCCCTATGTTCGGGAGGCCCTCGCTGGCCTGGTCGAGGACAAAGACTTGAGCCGATATGTCTTGTGAGCCCCCACTTTCGAGCCGCGCCAGCGCGTGCCGAACCAGCACGGCTCCCCTCTGGTTCGTAGCGCTCCTCCTGGCTCTGGTGAGTTTTGGCTGTGGCAAGAAGGGCGACCCGCTACCCCCGCTGCGCAGCACGCCCGCCCCGACCACCGACCTGTCGGTACATCAGCAGGGAAGCACCCTGATCTTCCGCCTCGGCTATCCCCAGACGACCGCCAGCGGACAGACCTTGAGCGGCCTACGCTCGCTACAGGTCTGGGAAATGGTGGCGCCGGTTGCCGATCCTGGCCGTCTACCCGAAGTCGATGCACGCCAGTTCGCCGGCGCTGCCGAGCCCATTCTGAGCATCGAAGGTGCGGAGCTCGACAGCTCGGTCGTTGGCAACCGAATGGAGACCCGCTTCCCGATCACCAGCGTGCCAGAGACGCCCGAATTGCACGTCTTTGCAATCCGCACCTTTTCACTCGACGACGAGGAGTCCGACTTCTCCAATCTGGTTCGCCTGGTGCTCCGGCCGGCGACCGAACCGCCGCAGGCCTTCAGCGTTCGTCCACTTGCCGACGGTGTGGAACTGACCTGGCAGACCCAAGCCGATGCTCACGGCTTTCACGTCTACCGTCGCCTGGCGACCGAGCGTAACTTCGGCCCGCCGATCGCGGTCGTCCTTAACGACCTGCGGCACTTCGTCGACGAGGGAGCTCGTTACGACCAGCGCTACATCTACACCCTGCGGGCGATTGTGCAGCCAAAGCCCCTGGTCGAGACGGCGGCTTCGGCGGAAGTCGAGATCGACTACCGGGATCGTTTCGCTCCCGCTGCCCCGACCGAGCTGGTGGCCCTGGCGGAAACTGGCAGGGTGCGCCTGGTCTGGCGCGAAAGCACGTCGATCGATACCACGGGCTACATCGTCTACCGTCGCAACCCGGGTGAGAGCAACTTCCGCCGCCTGGACGACGACCCGGTCACCGAAACCGTCTACATCGATGACGGCCTCACCGCGGGGCGCAGCTTCGACTATCGCGTGACCGCGGTTGACGCTGCCGGCAACGAGGGCGAGCCGTCGGCCGTCGCGACCGCCGTCCCAGACTAAAGCCCTTGGACTAGACTCCCGGTCCCATGGCCGACTCACCTAGCACACCCGCGCCGAGAGAGTTCGCGCCGGTCGAAGAGCAGATGGCGCGACTCGAGCGTGGTGCCGTCGACCTCGTCGACCGGGCGACGCTGACGAAGCGACTCGAAGTCTCGCGCTGTTCCGGCAGACCGCTCCTGATCAAGACCGGGTTCGACCCGACCTCACCTGATCTTCATCTCGGGCATACAGTCCTGCTTCGAAAGATGCGGCACTTCCAGGACTGCGGCCATAAAGTCGTCTTTCTGGTCGGCGACTTCACCGCCATGATCGGCGACCCGACCGGGAAAAAGACCACCCGACCGCAGCTCTCGCAAGAAGAGGTACGAGAGAACGCGCTCACCTACCAGGAACAGGCCTGGAAGGTGCTCGATCGCGAGCAGACCATCATCATGTTCAACTCCGAGTGGCTTTCGCCGCTGGGGTCTGAAGGTCTGATCCGGCTCGCCGGTTCCTACACCCTGGCGCGCATGATGGAACGCGACGACTTTCGAACGCGCTACGAAGAGCATCAACCGATCAGCATTCACGAGCTGCTCTACCCACTGGTTCAGGGCTACGACTCGGTCGCCATGGAAGCCGATGTCGAGCTCGGAGGCCACGACCAGATCTTCAACCTGCTGGTCGGCCGTGACTTGATGCGTGAGCGCCAACTCGCTCCGCAGGTGGTGCTGACGGTGCCGCTGCTGGTCGGTACCGATGGCACCGACAAGATGTCCAAGAGCCTGGGGAACGCGATCGGCGTTCTCGATAGCCCTAGGGAGATGTACGGCCGCACGATGTCGATTCCCGACACGCTGATGTGGGACTGGTACCTGCTCTTGACCGACACCGAAGAGAGTGCGATTCAGGCAATGCGCCAAGCGGTCGACGAGGGCAAACAACACCCCAAAGAAGTCAAGCAGCGCTTGGCCCGTTCGATCGTCGAAGATTTTCACGATCAGGGTGCTGCCCTCGGCGCCGAGCGGGAATTCGAGTCGGTCTTCGCCGGCGGCGGCGTACCAGAGGACACGGAGACCCGGAAGGTGGAGGAGCTACCGGTCCTGCAGGCCTTTCTCGCTGAGGCCGGCATGGCCAAGAGCAAGGGTGAGGCCCGGCGCCTGATTCAGCAGGGCGCGGTGTCGCTAGACGGCGACAAGATCACCGACCCGTTCGCGGCGGTCCCGGCGCGTCTCGAGCCCTACCTCTTGAAGGTGGGCAAGCGGCGTTTTCTCTACGTCCAGGTCGGCTGACGTTCGCCACCTCGAAGAGAGAGGTGGCCCTTGGCGCCGGATTTGGGCAGAATCGGGGTCACCCCACCGCGGGTTTCCCCAGGACCCGCACTCCCCGTCATGCGCGCCCCTCTCGTACTCACCTTCGCCATCGCCTTCTTTGGCGTCCTCACCACCCCGCTTCTCGCCGCCGATGAGCTTCTGACCCTGCGCGCCGAAGCCGCGGGCTACCCGATCCAGATCGAGATCGCGCCCTTTGGAGAGCAGCGGCAGCATCGCGACGCCTTGACCGACGCGCTGCGCGAAATGAACCAGGTCGTCGCCCTCGCCGATCCCGACGGTGAGACTCCCGGCGGCCTCGGCGAACTGAACCGTAGCGACGAGGTCGTCGAACTCGACGAGCGCCTGGCAGCGGCGCTGGGGCGCGCCCAGGTGTTCTGTGGCTGGACGAGGGGCACCCATGGACCCCTCGGAGGCGAGTTGTATCGACTGTGGGGAGTCGGCGGTCAGGCCGAAGCGCTACCCACTCCCGCCGATCTCGCGGAGCTCGTTTCTGACGCACCCTGCGCTGGACTCGAGCTACCCGGCGACGCCAACATCGCCAGGCGCAGCAGAGGTCGCGTTCTTATGCATGGCTTCCTGCGTGGGTGGGCTGTCGACCGGGCGATCGATGTCTTGCGCGCGAGCGGAGCTCCCGGTGCCCGGGTGGCGATGGGTCGCGTCATGCGGGCCTATGGCGACAGCCGCGAGGGCGGGGGATGGGCGATCACCCTCACCGCCGATGACGAGGGCTTCATCCAGGAGCGGGTCGTCCTGCGTAACATGGCGGCCGCCGCCGCCAGCATGGCGCAGCCGCGCATTTCGATTGCCGGTGAGCACTTCGCGCCGTACCTCAATCAACGGACCGGGCGGCCGACTGCGGATGGGAAACTCGCCGTGATGACCGCCACCGAACTGGCCTTCGATGCCGAGGGCCTCGCCGTCACCCTCTGGTTGTGGAGCCAACGCGAGGGTACCTACCGTCTCGGCGAACTCCAGCCGGAGCCGGCGGTGCTCTGGCTCAGCGGCACCGGCGAAGGCGACCCGCTCCTGTTCCAGCGCGGCTGGGCTCGCCTCCCCAAATGGTAGGAGGTGTCGAGTCGAGGACACCTCGTTCGTCGACTGGATGACACCAACTCAGAACCCCGAGGTCCTCCACATGCCACACGCCCAAATCGTCGGTCTTGTTCTCGCCTGCATCTTCATCTCGGCGCCGGTCGTAGCCGGCGAAGAAACCGCCGCACCGAGCGACACCGCTCACAACGTCGCTCTCGTCCACCAACATCTTGACTGGCTGGTTGGATACTGGGTCGGCGAAGGCCTGGGCGGCGTTGCCGAGGAGGCCTGGCTGCCACCCCGGAGCGGTCAGATGGTGGGAACCTTCCGCTTGACCGTCGACGGCGCCCTGCAGTTCTACGAGACCCTCGTCATCGGCGCGTTCGAGGACGGCGTCGAACTGCGGCTCAAGCACTTCGACAAGGAGCTGCACAGCTGGGAAGAGAAGAACGATGTCACCTCGTTTCCCTTCGAGTCATCCGAGCCCGGGCACGCACGCTTCCGTGGCCTCGAGTTCATCCGCGAAGGCGACAACGCCCTGCGTATCGAGCTCAAACTGCGGCGCGGCGAAAAGGTGACCACCGAGATCTTCCACTTCGAGCGTCAGGAGCTGGCGACCGACCCAGGGCCCTGAACGATCGCGAACCGGAACCGCAGGTCAGTCGCGCAACATCGGGTTGACCACCAGCCAGGTGATCGGAACCGCAGTGACCGCAAGCAGGAGAAGGCCCGGCAGCGCCGCCCGCGAATAGATGCCCTCGGAGGCCGCCGACCAGGTCAGGGTCGCCAGGCTCTCGAAGCCGATCGGCGCGAGGATCAAGGTGGCCGGCAGCTCCTTCATCGCGGTCAAGAAGACCAGGCCCGCACCGGCCAGCAGCCCGCGCCTGACCAGCGGAAGGGTCACCGTCGTCATCACCGCGCGCGGCGTCTTGCCGAGCGAGTGCGCAACCTCTTCGAGCCGCGGTGAGAAGGAAAGAAACGACGCGCGCTGCGCGCGAAGCGCCTCGGGCAGGAACCGAACGACGTAGGCAAACACCAGAAGTGCCGAGGTCTGGTAGAGCCAGGGCAAGGCCCTGGTGGCAAAGAACACCAACGCCAGAGCAACGACGATTCCCGGCAGCGCGTGCCCACTGAGGCAGATCCGTTCGACCACGCGGGGTAAAGCGCCACGCCCCCGCACTGCCCACCACACGACCGGTACGGCCAGAATCGTTGCAAGTAGAGCAGCACCCAGCGAGACACCGAACGAAGAAGCCGCCGCCTCCAGCGATCGAGCGAGGAGCGGAGCGCTCGAGTCGGCACCCGATCGGGCGAGCCCGCTCCAGCCCCAGGCGACGAGAACAGCGATCGGCAGGCCGACGGTCATCGTGCCCACCAGGCCGACGAAAGCGACGGCAGGCGCCTTCCAGCGCCCGAGAGCGAAGCGTCGCCGATCGCGGCGCACCCGGTTGCCAACCAGGCTTCGGGTCGTGCCGAGGAGGCGCCCCTCGAGCGCCACCACCAACAGGGTGACCGAGACTAGAAGCAAAGCCAGAACGGCCGCCGTGGTGCGATCGAAAAGCCCGCGATAGGCGTTGTAGATCGACAAGGTAAACGTGTCGTAGCGCACCAGGGAGACGGCGCCGAAATCGGAAGCCGCATACAACGCGATCAACAGGGACCCGCCGAGAACTGCCGGCCGTATCTGAGGCAAGACGATGCGCCTGAAGCTGTCCCAGCTGCTCGAACCGAGACTGCGAGACGTCTCGAGAAGCGCCGGATCGAGCTCGCGCAGGCGAGCGATCAGAAGCAGATAGAGGTAGGGGTAGACGAACGGAGCGAGCGCCAGGAGCGCTCCGCTGTAGCCGTAGGCGACCTCAGGCAGTCGGTCGACCCCGAAGGTCTCGAGCAAGCCTTGCAAGGAACCGCGTGGACCGGCCACCGAAACCAGCACCAGCGCCGCCAGATAAGACGGAAAGACCAGAGGCAAAGCGCCGACCATCCCCCAGAAGCGGCGTGCGGGTAGGTCGGTCCAGGTCACCAGCCAGGCGAAGGGGACCGCAATCAAGATCGAAGCCGCGACGGTGCCGGCAGCAAGAGCCGTGGTGCGCCCGAGAAGCCGCAAAGTGCTTGGGGCACCGGCGATCGCAGTGACCCCGTCGAGGCCGTGGCCAAACGCCCGCACGGCCAGGTAGACCAGCGGCACGTTGACCAGAACCGCCACCAGAACGGCAGCAAAACGCCACCATGGCCCCGGTCCGAGCCGCGCACCAGCCATGTTCAGCGGCAGCGCACGAGAAGACGGCGGAACGCTCTTGGAACAAAGGTTTGCGGGTCGCCGTTATATTTGCTGTCGGCGCTGTTTGCCAGCAGCGCACAGCCTAGGAGCCCATTCTCTACTTGTCGCATCATTGACCGAGCCCTACGAAAGCTGCCCCAGCGGCCCGCCGGTGTCGGCACCATCCGACCCTGAAACGCTCGTGGAGCAGAGTACAGCGCAGCTGCAGGCTGAGCTACCTCCCCTGCCCGCCGGGACCCGGGTCGTGCTCCTGGTGCTGGGGCTGATCCTCCTCGCCCTGGGGCTGATCGGGCTTGCCCTGCCGGTGATCCCACAGACCATTCCGCTCCTCGCTGGAGTCGCGCTGCTGAGTCTCGCCAGCCGCACGGTTCACAACCTGGTCGTGCGTGCTCTCGGCCGTTGGCCGCGCGCGCTGGCCGCGCTGGTTCGATTCAGGCATCGGCTGCACGCCCTCTTCCATAGAGGGTAACGGCTACCCCGCCTGCTTTCTACTTTGCCCCGTACTGACGCTCGGATGGGCCGACATAGACCTGGCGCGGCCGGTTGATGCGCGACTTCGGGTCTTCGCGCATCTCTTTCCACTGCGCCAGCCAACCCGGCAAGCGACCGAGGGCGAACATCACGGTGAACATGTTGGTGGGAATACCCATCGCGCGGTAGAGGATGCCGCTGTAGAAGTCGACATTCGGATACAGCTTGCGCTTGACGAAGTACTCGTCTTCGAGTGCCACCTTCTCGAGGTTCTTCGCTAGATCGAGCAGCGGATCGTCAACGCCCAGGTCTTCGAGCACTTCGTCAGCCGCGCCCTTGAGGATTCTCGAGCGAGGATCGAAATTCTTGTAGACCCGGTGTCCAAAACCCATCAGGCGGAACTCGTCGTTCTTGTCCTTCGCCCGATCGACGAACTTCTGGTAATCGCCGCCGCTGGCTTCGATCATCTTGAGCTGTTCAATCACACTCTGGTTGGCTCCGCCGTGAAGCGGTCCCGAGAGAGCGCTGATGGCAGCGGAGATGGTCTGGAAGAGGCTGGCTTGCGAACTACCGACCATGCGCGCTGCCGAAGTCGAACAGTTCTGCTCATGATCAGCGTGCAGGATCAACAGCATGTTGAGGGCTCTGGTCACCACCGGATTGATCTCGTAAGGCTCGGCCGGCACCGCGAACATCATGTTGAGGAAGTTCTCGGAGTAGTCGAGATCGTTTCGGGGGTAGATGAACGGCTGCCCGATGGACTTCTTGTACGAGATGGCCGCAATGGTCGGCAGCTTGGCAATCAGGCGCACCATGTTGAGGTCGGAAATGGCACGACTGTCGGGGTAGTAGGTGCCCAGCGACGAGATCATCGATGACAGCACCGGCATGGGGTGCGCGTCGGGTGCGTAACCCTCGAAGAATTTCTTCATGTCTTCGTGCAGCATGGTGTGACGGCGCACGCTGCGGCGGAAGCCCTCGTTCTCGGCTTCGGTGGGCAACTCCCCATAGATCAAGAGGTAGGCGACCTCGAGGAACGTCGAGTTCTCGGCAAGCTGCTCGATCGGGTAGCCGCGGTAGCGCAGAATCCCCTTCTCGCCATCGATGAAGGTGATCGAGCTCTGGCAGGACCCGGTGTTGGCGAAGCCATTGTCGAGCGTGATGAACCCGGTCTCGCCGCGCAGGCGACCGATGTCGATCGCCCGCTCTCCCTCGGAACCTTCGACAATCGGAAGCTCGATTTCTCCCCCATCCCAAACCAGTTTCGCCGTACTGCCCATGGAACCCCCTAGAAGCTCAGTGTCCGCTTCGCAAACGAAGCGACGCGATGCGTCGTTGAATTGATCTTTGAAGTGTTGATCTTGAAAAGTGAATGCTGGTTGCGAAGGCCCGCCGTCCCCACTTCGGCCCATCTTTCCGCCTCAGTGCTCGATCCGACTCGGGAACCTCCGCTCACCGCGGACCCCTTGGAGGGTCGCGGACGATTCTCGGTCAGGAGTAGGCAGGAGCCATGGAAGCCGGGGTTCTCTTCGCCGGCGACGGCCTCCTGGATTGACCCGCGAGCTGGTGAGCGGACGCACCATTGTAGCGCCGGTCCCGCGAGGCTCGCAAGGATTCAGGCGCCGTATCCCCGGCGGCTCAACGGCCGCGCTGGTCGCCCCACATCAGTTTGTGCAGCTGCCCTTGCAGGCGTACTTCGACTCCGTCGGCCAGAACCCAGGCGGCGAGATCGGCGAGCTCGAGCTCACCGGCCACTGGAGAGAACGTCACCGGGCAGCGGATCGGCTGGTGCTCAGCGAGAAGGGTACGCGCCCACTCATAGTCGTCGCGGCTAGCGAGAACCATCTTCAACTCGTCACGGGGGGTGAGCAACTCGAGGTTCTCGAGACGGTTTGCTGCCGACTCACCGCTACCCGGACACTTGACATCGACGATCCGATGCACCCGAGCATCGACGCGCCCGATGTCGAGACCGCCTCCCGTCTCGAGCAAGACCTGGTAGCCGAGTTCACACAGTCGCTCCATGAGCGCCAGCGCACCCGGCTGGAGCAGTGGCTCGCCGCCGGTCACTTCGACGAGCCGGCAGTCGAACCCCTCGACCTGCTCGAGGACCCCGGCAACCGACTGCCAATCCCCCTCGTAGAAGGCGTACTCGGTGTCGCACCAACGGCAACGCATCTGGCAGCCGGTCAGCCGAACGAAAGTACAGGGCCATCCTGCCCAGCGCGATTCTCCCTGAATCGAGTGAAAGACCTCGCTGACCCGCAGGCGCTCCCGGGCCGGTCGGGCGACAAGCGGATGGGCAGGGCGGAGCTTGGGCTCGGGACGGTTCCGGGATCGAGTCATCGGTCTTTGGCCCTCCGCCGCCGGTGCCCATCCAGTTTCTTCGGGGGCGCGGAATGAATAGAGAGCGGGTGGCGTTGTATCAGGTGAGCGGACAAGAGGAATCGGGCCCGCTCGTCGGGGGTCCCTCGGCCGCAACCGTCCTCTTCCTCCCATTGCTGGACGGCTGCTGATTCTACGACTCCTCGTCGCGGAACACCGCGGACCCCAGTGAGGCAATCTCCGCCCGATTCCATCCCAGACCCTGCGTCGCTCCTCCCTCCGCGACGCAGGGTTCTTTTTTCCCGGTCCTAGCGAGCCCGGTGGGCTCCTCAGGCGAGCTGGCGTAGGACGTACTGCAGGATCCCGCCGTGCTTGTAGTACTGGGCTTCCTGCGGCGTATCGAGCCTGAGAACCACTTCGAACGAGGTCTCGCGACCGGAATCGGAGGTTGCCGTCACCGCCAGCCGCGCGCCCTTCTCGAACGCACCCCCGAGCGCCGCCTCGAGCCCGCGAATGCTGAAGGTCTCATGACCGTCGAGCCCGAGCGCGTCAACGCTCGCCCCGTCGGCAAACTCGAGCGGCGCGACCCCCATCCCAATCAGGTTGGAGCGGTGAATGCGCTCGTAGCTCTCGGTGATCACGGCCCGGATTCCCAGGAGAAGTGATCCTTTCGCCGCCCAATCACGCGAAGACCCGGTGCCGTACTCCTTGCCAGCCAGAACGATCAAGGGCGTACCCTCGGCCTGGTACTTCATCGCCGCGTCGTAGATCGACATCGATTGACCGGTTGGTATGTGCAACGTGTATCCACCCTCGATCTCGGGCACCAGCCGGTTGCGCAGGCGCACGTTGGCAAAGGTACCGCGCATCATGACCTCGTGGTTACCGCGCCGGGAACCGTAGCTGTTGAAGTCCTTCGGAGCCACACCGTGCTTCTGCAGGTACTCACCTGCCGGACTGTCGGCGCGAATGGCGCCGGCCGGCGAGATGTGATCGGTGGTGACTGTGTCGCCGAGTACAGCGAGTGCACGTGCGCCTTCGATGTCCTGGGCCGGCGGCGCCTCGGCGGGCATGTTCTCGAAGAAGGGCGGATGGCGAACATAGGTCGAGTCCGGTGCCCAGGCAAATGTGTTGCCTTCGGGTATTGGAAGGGCGCGCCACTCTTCCCCACCTTCGAACACTCCCGCGTACTGCTCCTCGAACATCTCTGGCTGGACCGCAGCGTTCATCGTCTCCTCGATCTCGGCCTGCGATGGCCAGACATCGCGCAGGAAGACCGGCCCGTCCTTGCCTTCGCCGAGCGGCTCAGTCTCGAAGTCGACGTCGATTCGACCGGCCAGCGCATAGGCCACCACCAGCGGAGGCGACGCCAGGTAGTTGGCCCGGATGTCGCCACTGATGCGGCCCTCGAAGTTGCGGTTGCCCGAAAGAACCGACACCGCCACCAGATCGTTGTCCTGGATGGCCTTCGAGATCGGCGGCGCCAACGGACCGCTGTTGCCAATGCAGGTGGTGCAGCCGTAGCCGACAGTGTGAAACTTGAGCGCCTCGAGAGAAGCGGTGAGCCCGGACTCATCGAGGTAGCTGGTGACGACCTTGGAGCCTGGCGCCAGGCTGGTCTTGACCCAGGGGCGGCGCTCGAGCCCGGCGGCGACCGCCTTCTTGGCCAGCAAACCGGCAGCGATCATCACCGACGGGTTCGAGGTGTTGGTGCAACTGGTGATCGCGGCGATGACCACCGAACCGTCCTCGACGGGAAAGGTCTCGTCGCCGACCGTGACGGTCGCACTGGCCTTCTCCGCCGCCACCGCCGTTCCACCGCCACCTGAGAGACGCGGCGAGAGGTTCGGCAGCTCGCCCCTGAAGCTCGCCTTCATATCGCTCAGCGAGATGCGATCCTGGGGCCGCTTGGGCCCGGCCAGGCTCGGCTCGACCGTTCCGAGATCGAGCTCGAGCGTGTCGTTGTAGAGCCCCTCGACAGAGTCCGCGGTATGAAACAGCCCCTGCTCCTTGAGGTAGGCCTCGGTGAGCTCTACCGCGGCCTCAGGACGCCCGGTGAAACGCAGGTAGTCGATCGACAGGTCATCGACTGGGAAGATCCCGCAGGTCGCGCCGTACTCGGGCGCCATGTTGGCGATGGTGGCGCGATCGGCGAGGCGCAGACTGGAAAGACCGCTGCCAAAGAACTCGACGAACTTGCCCACCACGCCCTTCGCGCGCAACATCTCGACGACCCGCAACACCAGATCGGTGGCGGTCGCGCCTTCACGCATCTCGCCAACCAGCCGGAAACCGACGACCTCGGGAATCAACATCGACACCGGCTGGCCAAGCATCGCCGCTTCAGCCTCGATTCCACCAACGCCCCAGCCGAGCACCCCGAGACCGTTGATCATCGTGGTGTGCGAATCGGTACCGACCAGTGTGTCGGGATATGCAAAGCCGTTCGAGACCATCACGCCACGGGCCAGGTACTCGAGGTTGACCTGATGCACGATGCCCGTTGCAGGGGGTACGACACGGAAGTTCTCGAAGGCAGTCTGGCCCCAGCGCAGGAACAGGTAGCGCTCGTGATTGCGCTCGAACTCACGCTCGGCATTGATGAGGAGTGCGGCCTTCGAGCCGTACTCGTCGACCTGCACCGAGTGATCGATCACCAACTCGGCAGGCTGGAGCGGATTGATCTTGGCCGGGTCTCCACCCATCGCCACCATGGCGTCGCGCATTGCCGCCAGATCGACGATCGCGGGCACTCCGGTGAAGTCCTGGAGCAGGACGCGCGCTGGCATGAAGGCGATCTCGGTACTCGAGCCTCTACCGGGCTTCCAGCCTGCGAGAGCCTCGATATCGGCCGCCGGAACCGATTCACCATCTTCGCGTCGAAGGAGGTTCTCGAGCAGGATGCGCAGCGCGAAGGGGAGTCGAGAGACTGCGAAACCGTGCTTCTCGAGGGTGGGCAGGTGGGCGATGTCGACCTTCTGCCCCCCTGCTTCGAGGGTCCTTCGGGTGTCGAATGTGTCCTTCATGGCGTCTCCTGAGGTCTTTGGCAGCCTGGAGTCCGGAGCCCGGAACGGCTGGAGATCGAGTTGAACCGCGCTCCGCGGCGATCTGAAACCAGGATCAGCGAAGACGGGCTAATGCGCGAGGAGCTTGGTGAGCAGAACGCAGCGAGGGAGCCCGGAGGATAACGCAAGGGCAGCCCTCCTACCGGTTCAGGGCCCGTCCCCTCAGCTACAATTTCGTCATGGAGCACTCGCTCACCGCGCCCACCCTATTGCTGGCAATGCCCCAGGTTCTGGACCCTTTCTTCCACAAGAGCATCGTCTTGTTGATGGCGCACGACGACGACGGCAGCCTCGGCCTGGTGGTCAACCGGCCCACGGATCTGACGGTTCACGACGTGCTCGAAGACCTCGAAATGCCGTGGAGTGGCGACCCCAACGCGCTGGTCTGGGTCGGTGGTCCAGTCAGACCGCAGGTCGGAACGGTCTTGTTTCGCGACCGCAGCAAGGCGCAAGAAGTCCCCGCTACAGCCTCTGAGGAAACCACCGGTACGGAGGTCCTACCCGGCCTCAAGCTGACCCAACAGATCTCCGAACTCGAAAGACTCGCTCAGCATCCACCCGACGGTCTACGTTTGATTCTGGGTTACGCCGGCTGGTCCGAAGGCCAGCTGCTCGAAGAAGTCATGCGCAACGACTGGCTGACAGCACCGGTTGACCTCGATCTCGTCTTCAACATGTCGCCGGCCGAAGCGTGGGAGTGTGGACTCCGCTCTGTTGGTGTGGACCCCGCCACATTGCCGTCATGGACCGCCCCGAGCGGGCCCGCCAACTGAACGGCGATGCCCGATTTTCAGCACTCAGCGGGGGGCCTGGTGGTCCGCAACACCGAGGAAGTGCTGTTGATCTCGACCCAGAACGGCTCGCGCTGGCAGCTGCCCAAGGGCCACGTCGAAGGCGAAGAGACGCCGGAACAAACGGCGGTGCGCGAGATCCAGGAAGAGACCGGGGTCACCGGCCGCGTGCTCGAGGCGATCGGGATGGTCGAGTACGACTTCAAGAGCCATCATGGGCGACCGATTCGCAAACGGGTCGACTACTTCCTGCTCGACTACGAAAGCGGAACGACTCGCGACTTCGATCCTTCGGAAGTGTCCGGTGCGCGCTGGTTCGCTTGGTCCGAGGCTCTCGAGCGTCTGACATTCGACAACGAACGCGCCCTCGTACAGAGCACCTTCCTGCGCAACTTCGAAGCCGAGCTTCCCTAGATCCGCGATGGCTACGCCCAGAAGCCGTGCGCCGCTCACATGTCTCGCAGTCCTCTGCATCGTTGCACTGGGCGCTGGTCTCACCGGCTGCTACACCCCACCCGATCCCCGTCCGCTGTGGGCCGAGCACTGCGCCAAGTGCCACGGGCCTGATGGCCGCGGCGACCCTCGCCGCGCACACACCGATCCAGGGCTCGACCTATCACGATCACCCATGGTCGCCGCCAAGGCCAACGGCCGCATCTACACAATCATCAAATCAGGCGCGCCCGCCATGCCGGGCTACGCCCACAAACTCGAGTACGAAGAACTGGACGCCTTGACGGCCTTTGTGCTCGCGATCGAGCAGCAGACCCCACCCGAAGACACAGGATCAGGAGACCAGCCGTGAACGCCGAGAAATTCAAAGAGGCCTACGCACGTCTGCAGGCACTGGACGACAAGACCTACAGAGTCCGGCCGCGTAGCGGTGGTCTGACACGGCCGAGCATCGAGCAACTGGAGGAGAAGATGCACGAGCTCGCCGACTACACGATCGATCTCAAAGAGATCGTCGACGACCTGTTCCAGGCAATCGCTGCACCCAGCTAGCCAGCGAGTGTGAGGCTAGCGACTACCGGTCGACCCGTAGCCCCCGCTGCCGCGCTCGGTTTCGCGAGTCACAACGCCCTCGCTCACCAACACCATCGGAACCGGCGCCAGGAGAAGCTGAGCCACACGATTGCCTCGCTCGACCTCGAACGGCTGGTCACCGTGGTTGATCAAGAGCACCGAGACTTCGCCGCGATAGTCACTGTCGATGGTGCCCGGAGCGTTGAGCACCGTCACGCCATGACGCAGTGCCAACCCGCTACGTGGACGAACCTGGCCCTCCCAGCCCTCGGGAATGGCGAAGACCAATCCGGTGGGCACCAGTCGACGTTCACCCGGGCCAATGACCAGCGTTTCATCGACGGCTGCCCGCAGGTCGAGACCCGCCGAGCCCGAGGTCGCGACCTCGGGAAGCGGCACTCCTTCTGCATGCGCCAGTCGCTCGATTTCGAGTTGGACGGTGCAGCGGGGTAGAGAGACCTCGGAGCGGGCAGAGACGGCGACCGGTGAAGTGTTCATTGCCGCCAATATAGCCTCTACTCAGACGCTAGTTGTTGCGCCGGCGAGGCGGCCGCGGAGATGGGAGGCGCGGCTGGCGCGGACGATCTCCGTCGTCGTTGCGGCCGACGTCCGGTCGGTCGCCGCGCCGATCGCCGAATCGACTGCCACTCTGGTCGCGATCGCTTCCCAACCCGCCTCGATTGCCGAGACCGCGACCGCCGCCGAGCTCCTGCCCCTGGCCACCACCAGGGCCGCTTCCCTGTTCGATCTGCGGCTCCAGGCCTTCAGGGAAGGGACGCCAGAAAACGCCACTGTTCGGCCGCGGCATCGGCTTGTCGGCGCCGAGAATGATGGGCTGCGGCACGATGTCGGCACGGAAGTGCCACTTCTCGTAGTTCGTTTCGCCGAGAAAAACGCGGATGCTGTCGCCTTCGACAGCCGGGTAGACGCCAATGATCGGTCCGGAGGTGCGCGACTCTCGTCGGCGACCGAAGACATCGCGTTCATCGCTCGGCGGTACCGCAACGACCGACGAGCCGCGCCGCTGTGAGGGTGCTTGACCAAATTCACCGCTGCGAGTCCCCGGTCCCGAGGGCACTTCGGAGCGACGGTCGCCGCTCGCGGATTGACCCTGACCCGGGCGGCGGGCCTCTGGGTTTCGCCCACCGCGGCGTCCCTGACCAGGCCGGGAACCAGGAGCACCGGCACTGGTCTGGAGCAACACACCCCAGGCGCCGTCTTCGTTCATCGGGTTGGGAAAGAGCTGGCGAATGGCGCGGGGCTCTATTTCGACGAGTTCGTCGAGGGTGTTGGGGAAACGACCGTTGCGCAACTGGAATACGCGCACCGCCTCCGCGTATTGCATGCCGCGAAAGATCGTCTCGACCTCTTTCTCACGTTGAATGACAGTCGACCAGCGCTCGAACCCTGCCGCCAGGAGAAGGTTGGCCACGGTAACCAACATCAAGAGAATGACGAGGTTGTAGCCTTCCTCGCCGCGACGGCGAATGACCTCTGGGTCGGGAGCGACCTCGGGCCTTCCGCCCGGCATGAAGTTGCGCGTAAACACGGCTACCAATCCGAATAGAACGTCTCGCCGTTGAGCTCACGGTCCTCCGACAGCGAATAGACATCCCATATCCCCGGGGCGCCACTCTCATCGACATCGGTCTCGGCGGGAATCTCTTCCGAGTCGTACTCTTCGTACACAACCCCCCACTCGTCCGTGCCGGTGAATGGATCGCGCGGCAACGCCCTCAGATAGCCCTCTTCGACCAGCGCATCGAGCGTGCTCGGGTAGTGACCCTTGTCGGCGTAGTGCTGATCGAGCAGGTCGCGCAGGGTGTGCAGAGTCGACTTGAGCGTCGCTTCTTTGGCCTTCCTGGGCACGTTGCGCATCGCCGGCATGGCTGCCGCGGCAAGAATGCCGATGATCGCGATCACAATGATCAGCTCCAACAAGGTGAAGCCCTGCTGGCCGGGACGACGGCTGCGAGCCAGGGTGAACCAGCCGGCTGCACCGGGCGAGGAGGGTGAAGGTGTCGTTCCGCTCTTCGGACGCTTCGCTTCTGGAACTTCGTGGACGAAAATCTCGAGCGCTGTGCCTTCCATCATCAGATCACCAGGTCTCGTACGGCGTGCCATCAAGCGCCGTTCCTTCAGAAAGTGAATAGACGTCAAAGACATTCTCGCCACCCCAGGACGTCGAGTCGGGTTCGTCGCGAACGCTACGCAGGCCCCACTCCTCCTCGCCGGTCATCGGGTCGACCGGAATGCGCCTCAAGAAGCGCACCTGGCGGTCGACCTGTCCGACGACATCGACAGGCTCGATCAGGGTCTCGAGCTCGGCGGGGTAACCCTCTGAGCCAAGCTCGAGGGGAATCAACCCGGCATCGCTATAGCGCTTGTACTCGTCGATGGCGTTGCGCATGGTGCGCAGGTGATGGCGCAGTTCCATCTCCTTCGTACGCTTGACCGAGAACTTGGCCACCGGAACAGCGGCCATGGTAATGATGCCGAGCACGGCGATCACCACGACCAGCTCAATCAGCGTCGTGCCACGCTCAGAGCGTCGCGATCGAAAGCTCGGGCCACTCGCCCGCTGGGCCAAAGAGGTCATCGGAGGGCTCGATCCGCCGTGGGTTGGTTCTCGGCCGAGCTGCCGGGTAAGAGCGCACCGACCTGGCCGCGACTCCGAGACTTGGGGGTTTTGGGTTCAACTCCACCGATCTCGAGAGCGAGCGGCGCCACCGAAACCCCCTGATACTCCGCGAGCGTTTCGTCGAGGACCTTCAGCTCACTGAGCCCGAGCTCGGTTGGTCCCGGCGCCAGCGTTCTGAAACGCAACGTCACAATCGCACCCGATCCGGCGACACCCGGCACATCGCCGAGCCGACTGGCGCCGACCAGCACCCGACCGGGCCGTGAAGTATCGAAGAGGACCTCGTTGGAAGCGCCGAAGAAGCCCCCATCCGAGACCTCGAGCGGCTCCAAGCGTCGCGGATCGTACTCGAGGGTAAAGGGCACATGGGAGAGCGGGGAACGCGCGTTGACGCGCAACTCGACCGTCACTTCGTCGCCAACGGTGATCGCCTGGGCCTGACTGACGAGGTTGAGCGTGATGTCTTGACCGGGGTTCGGTGGCACGGGCGGAGGATCGATCGGCCCCGGCGGGTCGAAGATGCCGTCTTCGGGCCGCGGCTCAAGTGCCTGACCGGCAACCGACTGACGGTCTGCCTGAGGTCGGGTGAGCTCGCGTTCCGCGAGATCGCCCTCGCGTCGCGTCTTTTGCTCGCCCTTCTCGTTCTCCTGTTCCTGCGGCCCCGCTTCCCACACGCTGGCCAGCTCGGCGCCATTCTCTTCTGCGAAGCCCTGCACCCAGCCCGGCCCCAGGGCGAAGGCGATGCCGCCGTCATCGACCGGGCCGAGGTCACTCATCATGCGAGGCGGCTCGCCGTCGGACTCGTCGTCGTCATCGTCACGATCGAAAGGTGACGAGCGCGGTGACTGGGGAACCAGATCGGTCCCCGACGGTGGTGCCTGCTGCTCCTCCTGCTCGTTTTCCTGACCGTTGCGAAGGCCGCGCGGTAGCTGTTGCAGGCGGCGACGCATGCGCTCTTGAGCGTCATCGACCTCGCCGCGCGGCTCATCGTCGAAGGGCCCCTGGACGTCCGACTCGATGCGCGGCGAACCGCCCGAGAACGTCAAGTTGGCTTCGGTACCGACCCAGATCGGCGTGAGGTCCTCTTCGGTGATGTCGGCACGCCGCACGATGTGGGGGGTCAACGTCAAGACGATGTCTGAACGCTGCGCCTGAGTGCGCTTGCTGCTGAACAGGCGCCCGAGGAGCGGAATCTCTGACAGGCCCGGCACGCCGTTCTCAGACTCCGTATCGTCCTGGCGCAAGAGACCGGCCAGGAAGTTCGTCTCGCCGTCCTTCAGGCGAATGGTGGTTTCGATGTTGCGCGTACCGATGATGGGCTGGTTGTCGATGTTGCCGGCGATATTCGAAACCTCGACCGAGATCGAGAGTGAAATCTCTTCGTTGTGATGCACCCGGGGTTCGACCTCGATGATGATGCCGACGTCTTGATACTGGAACGATGTGATCGGGACGACGTTCGAGCCGACAGTGTTTGCGGTGTTGAAGCTGGTCACTGGAACCGGAACACGGTCGCCGATTCGAAGTCTTGCCCGCTCACCTTCGCTGATCCGCAGCTGCGGCTTGGCCAGGGTCTGCGCTTCAGTCTGTTCGCGAAGAAAGTCGAATACGAAGCCCGGAATCGTCACCGACCAGTCGTTCTCGTTGAGGAACTCGAGGTCCGAGAAGCGCAGCGAGCTGTCTTCCCCGCCGGTGTTGACCGACCAACCAACGCTGTACTGACTCATCGACAAGCCGAGGTCGCGGAGAGCGTTGGTGCTGAGCTCGATCAACTCAACGTCGACGACCACCTCGGCCTTGGCTTTGTCGTTCTGCTGAATGATGCGCTCGGCGATCTTCACCTTGTCGGCGGTGTCACGAAGAATGATCGCATTGAGCTTCTCGTTCGATGCGATCTTGCGGGAGTCGACCAGCGAGCGGAGCATCGCCATGACGTCTTTGACGTCCGAGTTGGAAAGAAAGAAGGTCTGAATGATGAGGTCTTCGTAGTTCCGCCGATTCTGTGGCGTGTCGGCAACCACGATGATCGAGTGCTCATCGAGCACCTTGTAGAAGTGGCCGGCGGTGCGCATCAAAATCTCGAGCGCGTCCTGCGCCGTGACTTCACGCAAAGTGATCGAGACCTCCTGGTCGCGCAGCTTGGGATCGAAGAGCACATTGATGCCGAACGCCTTGCCGAGGGCCTGGTAGATCTTCTGAATCGACACCGGCTCGGGGAAGTCGAGGTCGATGGGCTCGTTGGAGCGCGGGTTGAGGACCGGCGGCAGGCCGGTCGAGCCCGACGTGCGCGACTTGATCTCGGCCAACGTCTCGCGGCTTTCACCGCGGCGCTGCGCCTCGATTTGTTCGCGCACCTTGCGTAGCTCGGCTTGCGCGTACTGGTTGGTGGGGTCGAGCTGCACAGCTTTCTGGAGCTCGATCATCGCCTGGCGCAAGAGGCCAGCGTCGAGCTGCTCTTTCGCCTTGTCGAAGTGCTCGTGCGAGGCCGCGCTCTTGGCACGCACGAGGGCGGTGCGGTAGCGCAGGTCTTTGGGGTTGCGGCTGACCAACTCCATGTACTCGAGGACCGCCTGATCCCAGTCGCCCTCCGTCTCGGCAACCTGGGCGTTGCGGTAGCTGCGGTAGCCGGAGCATGCAGACACCAACAGCCCGCAGACCAGTAGGAGGGCGACCGTGGCGCCTTTCCCGGGGACCTCTGCGCGCTTCGGGGAGTCCTGATCGACTCGGTTCATGTGGCTGTTCCTATGGTGCATGGTGTTGTCTGCTTTGAAATCGTTGTCTGCCGTTTCGGCCGCGTACTCATCGAGTCCCGCGCGGAGCGCTTCTGCCTGTCTTACGGACGAGGTCGTGGCTCCGTCCTCGGCTGCGCCTTGAATCGTTCATCTGCCGCCCACTGCCAAGCGCTCGGGCTCCGCCTCGGGGAATCGCACCCAACCCACGCTGACCGACTCCAGGCCGACCTCGCGCACGATGAATTCTTCCTTGACTACTGAACCTGGTGGGGCGTTGTAAAGCACATCTTCGGGGTCTGAGAAAACCGCGATCGGTGCAGCCTGGGGTCCGAAACTCCCCAGGTAGCGCAGATCGATCGGTGGTGGCGTCGGTTTGGGGGGCTCTCGAGGCTGTTCCGGGGGACTTTCGACCCGTGGTTGCCGGGGTGGCGGCGGCTTCGGGTCGACGCGCGGTGGCGGCGGCTGCCGCACGACCCGACGTGGTGCGTAGCGCCAGGGATTGCGACCAGGCGAGAACTCACTCGGCGAACCCTCGAGAGCCTCGAGGCGCAGGGCCAGGACCTCTCCGGGTCGACTCTCGGTGGCACCACGAGTGCGCGACGTGCGGCGCGTACGAGTGCGCGCCGGGCCCTCGACACCGTCGATGGCGGCGGCGACCTCGGCCCGGGAGCCGCCAGTGGCAGCCTCAACTGGGGGTGCTGGGGCTTCGCCGCCCAGGAGATAGCGCCCAACGAAAACCAAGAGCACGACCCCCAGACCGAGGAGAAGCAACTGCTCGCGCGGCTTGAGCTTCATCGCCCGCCTCCCGCGGCGGCTCGCGACTCTTGGTACCCCGAGTTCTCAAAGAGCGTTGAGATTCGCAGGGCCACCGAAAGCGAGCCTTCTGTCGTGTCGGAGACCCGAATCTCTTCGAGGATCAGAAAGTGCTCGGAGAGCTCAATGAAGTTGATGAAGCGACGAAGCTCCTCATACTGCCCCTTGACTGAGAAGACAAAGGACTTGCGCAGCAGTTCATGATCTTCGATGGCCTCCTCGGGATAGGTAATGCCGGGGGGCTCGAGGCCCGCCCTGCTCGCCAGGTCCTTGACCTCACGGATGACGGCCGTCAGGCGCTGGCGTTCGGTTTCGAAGACCTCGTCGTAGAGGTACTGGATGCCCTCCCGGTTGCCGCTGGCGCGCTCCAACCGAGCGGCGACCTGCTCACGCTCGGCGAGCAGATCGGCAAGCCGCTCCTCCTCGCGGGCACGCTGCGAATCGAGAACGTCGACCCGGCCCGAGAACCTCACCTGGTACACAACGAGCAGGAGCAGGCCGAGAACGACCAGGGCGACAGGCACTCCCCAGCGCTTGCGCTCCTCGGCCCACAGGTCACGATCGAATGCGGTGTAGGACGTCATGGGCCGACTCCCGGCGGCGAACTCGCGTTGGGTTGGCGCGGCTCGGGCTCCTCGGAGGGAGGGTTGGGGTCGACCGGGTCGGCCGGATCGGACGGCAGGTCATTCGTCGGCTGCTCCTGGGGAGCCAGATCGTCGGCCGGCGTCGGGCCGGTCGATGGGGTCGGCCGGCGAGCACTCGCTGGGGTCGAGCGGTTGCCACCGGGTCGGGTCGTCGGTCGAGGGTTCACCGCCGGCTGCGAGGCGGTGCCGCCAACCGCCGCCGGAGTCCCGGTCGCCGTGTCGGGTTCCCCCGTGCCAGGAGGCGCTGACCGCGCTGGGGTACTCGCCTGTCGGGTCGTCGTCGGTCGGGCCGTCGTTGGTCTGGGCGCCATCGGTCCCCTGCCCTCACCGCGACCGGTGCTCGGCGGTGGAACGCTCGGCCGAGCCTGGGGGCGGGTGGTCGGGGTCGCCGCGACCTCCCGACCAGCGACCGGGGTCACGCCCGCTGGTGCTTCGGCTCCCCTCGGCGACTCCGGCCGAACCTCCGTTGACTGCACTGGCGTCGCCGACGAAGCGTCTGGGGTCGCAGAATCGGGTTCTGAAACCCCGGTCTCCGCGGCCGCTGGGTCGGCTTCATCCGTCTCGGGCAGGTAGCCCGTCTGGAGGCTAAAGGACAGTTCGTTTTGTTTGGTCGTGCGCTCTCGCTCGAGACGCGGCACCTGGAAGGCCTCGTGTTCGAAGAGGCGATCAAGCAAAGCCAACAGCTCGTCGGTGTTCGCCGCCACGCCGGTCATCGTCAGAGTGACCGGCCCGCGCTCGTCGCCCTTCGAACGAGATTCGTCGTCGTGGAGATGGACCTTGGGGCTCAGGCTTTCGATGCGAACTCTCTCAGGCAAGACCTCGCCGAGCTGCTCGAACAAGCGGCCCCAGGCAAACGTGCGCTGATCGATGCGCTGATTGAGAAACTCGACCCGGGAGTTCTGGCCACGGACATCGAGCCTGGCCAACTCGGCCTGGAGGTCCCGAATCACCTGGCGCTCCTCGCTGATCTGCGCTCGCACATCACGGAGATCGTCGCGCGAACCCGTCGATCCCGAGAAGTAGCGACCGAACAAAACCAGCGCCAGCACCAGGAGAGCGGCGCCGAGGATCATCAAGAAGGCACTCAACCGCTCGAGAGGACGGCGGTTGACGAACGGCCGGCGCGCCAAGTTCAGCATTCAGCGGACCTCCTCGAGCGCACTGCCGGCAAGAGGGGCCAAGAGGCCTTGCTCAGCGAACGAGAACGACTCGGACACCGACCAGTCCATGACCGGCAAAGCAGAAACCTCCGCCGCATCACTCAACCAGCTCGCCCAGACCGCCGCTGAGCTGCCAGGCGCCTGAACCCAGGCTTCCCGAACCCGCATGCCAGCGCGATGGCGCTCGAGGAAATCGAGTGTCAGTGCCAGTTCGCGGCGAATCGTCTGCTCGAGGACGTCGAGCCCGACACCTTCCTTGATCGACTTGTGACGATAGAGAAGCGGCGCGGGTTCGGCGCTACCGGGGGGAGCGATCTGGTCGAGCTGGATCGTATAGCCCTCTGGGCAGGCAACCACCAGCACGCGCACCGCCTCGGGGTCGGCTCGGTGCGGAGCCGCCAGGGTGCGAGCGTCGAGCAGCCGTGTGCAGGCCATGCTCTCCGACACTACGTTGCCAATGTGGACTCCGGCGCGTTCGAAGGCCGCTTCGAGCTGGGACACGAGGCGGTCGATGGCAAACGCCAGTGCGATCCGACGTTCGCCCCCTGCCTTGACCGGCGGCAGGTTGAGCTCGCGCACCCGCAACTCATCGACCCGGAAGGGCACCAGGCGGCGCAACTTCCACTGCAGCGCTTCGTCGCGGGCGGCTCCGCGCTTCGGAACGTCACCCGCATCGCTGACCACCAACCGCAACCACGGATCGGGAAGAACGAGGGAAGCCTCGACGAGGTCGCCCGAAGACACCTGTACCAACGCTTCGACCGAGGGCATCAGATCGGCAACGTCGCGCAGCGTTCCCCCGAGCGGTCCCTCGAGGAAAATGCCCGGGCGAATCGCAACTTCGTGAGCTTCGAGAACGCGCGGCGCCTCGACTTCGGAGCGATCGAAGCGCGCATAGCGCAGCTCGGCGTGATCGATCCCGAACACGCTATCTGGCACCGGTCGCGGGTCGAGGCCCACGAGGCGCTCAATCGACGAAGGTAACTTTATTGATCTCACGGAGTGTGGTGATTCCTTCTGCGACCTTCTGGAGGGCGCTTTCCCTCAAGAAGTGCATGCCCTCTTCCTTGGCGGCACGTTTGATCTCGGACGCCGGACGGCGATCGAGGATGAGTTCTCTGATTCGGTCGGAGAGGTTGAGCAGCTCCGAGACGGCCAGGCGACCGTGATAGCCGGTGCCGTTGCACTCGACGCAGCCGCCGCCGTTGTAGAACTGCACATCGGTCCAATCGTTCTTGTCGAGTCCGGACTCCTCGAACAGGGCGTCGTCGATATCGGTCGGGTGTTTGCAGTGCGGGCAGATGCGGCGAACGAGGCGCTGTGCCAGAACGCAGTTGAGGGCCGAAACGAAGTTGTAGAGGTCGACGTTCATGTTCAGAAAGCGACCCAGCACGTCGACGACGTTGTTGGCATGAACGGTGGTGAAGACCAGATGGCCCGTAAGCGCCGATTGGATCGCGATCTGTGCCGTTTCTTCATCACGGATCTCACCGACCATGATCTTGTCGGGGTCGTGGCGCAGAATCGACCGCAAGCCGCGTGCGAAAGTGAGCCCCTTGCGCTCGTTGACCGGAATCTGCGTGATGCCCTTGAGCTGGTACTCGACCGGGTCTTCGATGGTGATGATTTTGTCTTCGGACGACTGGATCTCAGACAGCGACGCGTAGAGGGTCGTGGTTTTGCCGGAACCCGTCGGCCCGGTGACCAGGACCATGCCGTAGGGCTCACGAATGAACTTGCGCAGCTTGGTCATCGTGTCTTCGTCGAAGCCCAGAATGTCGAGCCGCAGGGTCGAGAACTCCTCGTTCATCGACTCCTTGTCGAGAATCCGGATGACGCAGTCTTCGCCATGAACGGAGGGCATGATCGAAACACGGAAGTCGATGGTGCGCCCCTTGACGCGCAGCTTGAAACGACCGTCCTGGGGAATGCGCTTCTCGGCGATATCGAGCTCGGACATGACCTTGATTCGACTGATGATCGTCTGGTGGTGACGCTTGTCGATCGGTTCCATCGCCTGATAGAGCACGCCGTCGATGCGGTACTTGATGACCACTTCGTTCTCACGGGTCTCGATGTGAATGTCCGAGGCACGCCGCTGAATGGCGTTGAAGATTGTCGAATCGACGAGCCGAATGATCGGGCTTGTGTCGTCGGCGCTGATGCGGTCGATCGACAGCACCTCGTCGCCATCCTCATCGTCCTGAACCAGCTGTATCCGGAAGTCTTCGGTCGCCTCGTCCAGCACCCGCTGGGCGGACTCAGACTTCTGCAGCATCTCCTCGATCAGAAAACCCGCTCCAACCCTCGGCTCGAGCGGCTGACCGAGCTGGAGTTCCAGCTCGTCGAGCTTGACGACATCGGAGGGATCGGCCATGACGATACCCAGCCGCCCTTCGAGTTGCCGGTCGGGGATGAACTCGTAGCGCAGCATCAGCTCGAACGGCACCTGGCGCAGTAGATCGTTGTCGATGCGGAAGTGCTCGAGGTCGACGTAGTCAAAACCGTAGCGATGTGCCAGATCCTGCGCATTGTCGATCTCTGCGAGCCTCCGCGCCTCGGAGACGGCGCCGGTCTCGAGACTGGCCGAGATCTCCTCGAGCGACGGCGCATCAGCCGCCGCCGGCGCCCGCACTTTCGGATCTTCGTCGAGGGTGGTCATCACCAGAGGTCCTTTTGAAGCATCGCGACTAGTTGAGCTGGCTCAGCATGCTGAACAGTGGGAGGTACATCGCAAGCAGGAGCAGCGACACAGCGGAGCCCATGATGACCAGCAGGATCGGGTCGAGAACACTCAACATGCGCTCGATTCGGGTCTCGATCTCCTCGTCGAAGAAGTCGCTGAGGTTCGACAGCATCTCGTCGAGCGCACCCGTCGCCTCGCCGACCTTGACCATATCGATCCCCAGATCGGTGAACACCTCCGTGTCGTCGAGCGCCTGATGCAAGGACTCACCTTCGCGCACACCGGAAACGATGGGAATGAGACGCGTCTTCAGCCACTGGTTACCCACCGCTCCGACTGAGACTTCCAAGGACGGCACGAGGGGCATCCCGCCACTGAGCAGGACGGAAAGCGAGCGACAGAACTCCGAAAGCGAAAAGCGGTGCAGGACACCACCAACCAGCGGGATCTGGAGCTTCAACCCGTCGAGCCACTGGCGGCCCGGACCGGAGCGGGTCAAACGGCGAGCGAAGTAGATCGCCGCGCAAACGGCCAGGACGGCGAGGAGACCTGAGCGACTGCGCAGGAAATCTGAGAGATCGAGTAGCACCTGGGTGATCCATGGCAACTCGACGTCCAGGGCGGTGAAGAAGCTGCGGAACGAAGGGATGACCCTGATCAGCATCATCGCCAACATTCCCAGCGACAGCGCGATCAGAAGCGTCGGGTAGATCAGGGCGTTGACAACCTTCTTGCGTGTATCCATCACCAGCTTCAGGTAGCGAATGAAGCGCCTGATGACCGACTCGAGCTCACCGGTGCGCTCGCCAGCCTTGAGGCTCGACGCATAGAGCGAAGGGAACGTGCCCTGGTACCGGCCGAAGGCCTCCGACATCTCTTCGCCGCTCGACAGTCGATCCCGTACGTCGATCAGGATCGCCTTGAACGTCGGGTTGCGCTGGCGCTCCAACATCATGTTGATCGAGTGCAGGAGTGGCAGCCCCGCTTTCAGCAGGCTGGCGAGTTCCTGGTTGAAGATCAAGAACTCGCGATCGGTCACCTTGCGTGAACCTAGATCGCGTAGGAGCGGCACATCGAACTTGAGGCCACGTTTCTCGAGTTCGAAGACGTGGTAGCCGCGGCTCTCTAACGAGCCCCGCGCAGCCGCCTCGTCAGCGGCCTCGAAGACCTCTTCGAGAACCCGCCCATCGGGCGTACCGACGCGTGCCGAAAAGCGCATGTCAGCGACCTCCTCGCGCGCCGGCCGCAGCACGACAGGTCACTGCGATCACCAGGGCGGTTTCGGCCTCGGCGTCTTGTGCGAAGCCGAGCGCAACGGTGCGGTCGAGCCACAGATTGACGTGCGAATGAAAGAGCGGCTCTTCCTTTTGCTCCAGGTTGCCGGATCGCTGACGCGGTGTATCCACCTCACCAGGGCCACCGAGCACCTTGAAGCCGGCCAGACGCAAGCGCTGATTCGGCATCACTGTTCCTACATCGAACAGGATCTGGTAGCCGGAGCCGAGGCGGTAGCTCTCGGTCTGGCCCTCACGAGTCAGGAAGGAGGCGTCGGCGAGAACGCGGTACTCGTTGTAGTTGAGCAACTTCCCCAGCCGCTGGGCGAGTTCGGCCGAAGGGTGACGCGGATCACCCGAGGGACCGCTCATCCGTCGGCTCGCCTCGAGAATCTGGATCTCGATTTCGATCTCACGCGCCGGGTGATCGAGTTCGCGGAGGAGGTGCAACATCGCACTGACGCGTCGCGGCGTATCGATGACCCGAATGGTGCGGTTGTCGGCCGCCAACTCGACCCGACCATGTGCCGACAGCTGATTGCGCAGGAGCGTCATCGCGTCTGCCGCCGGCTGATGGCGCATCGAGTAGGAGCCCTCTTCGAGTACTTCGAGCGTCGGCGGCGTCGCGCGTTGGGCAGCGAGCAGTCCCGAGACCATAGCGAGGACCACCAACAGGCCCAGCACAACCAGGGCGCGCGGCAGGTGAGGCTGGGGCTTCGAGATCAACATCGGAGGGAGGGTTCGCTGGAGCGGTCAGAAAGGAGCGCCGCGTCGGGGGAGGGAAGAAACAGACGGTGGCGCCTAGCGACCACCGGAAGGGGCAGACTGAAGTCGGGGACCTCGACCGAGCAGCATGACGACGTCCAGATCGTCCTGGTGATAAACGACGCGAGCTGCTCCGTCGGCCGTCACCTCGTCGAAGATTTCGTCGACCAGGGGCAGCTGATCGAGCATTTCACGCACGTCTTCGATGGCTGTCGCCTGGGCGGCGTCGGTCAAGGTTGCGGCGGGCTGCTGCCACTCTTGACCAGTCGCACCGGTGGTAGCGCGTGTGGGGAAAGCGCGAGCAGCGCGCCGTGGATCGAGCGCTGCCGGCGACTGAATCACGACGCCCTGTTGGCTGGCATGCTGCTGCAGCGCTGGCTGAGCCGCGGCTTCGACCGAAACGGCAGGAGCCACCAGAAGCGGTAGTCGCAGGCTGGCCAACGCCACCAGCAGGATCCCCGCGGCGACCGCCACCATGGCTTGCCAGCGAGGCCTCATCATCGGTGCGGAATCGATCGACCAGGCACCACTGGATTCGGCAAGCAGGCCGCGGTCCGCGAGCCGGGTCAGCTCGAGCACGCTGTGGCGCATCTGCTCGACTTCGCTGTCTGTGACCGGGGGGGCTTCGAGATCACGGAAGAGATCGAGAACGTCTGGCTCCGCGGCGGCAGACCGTTGGCGGCTCTTGGGGCTCTCGTGCTTCATCGGCCTTCTTCCCCGGAATCTTCTCGGCCGGCGAAGGCGCGCACGTACTCGGGATAGCGGGCACTCATCTCGCGCTTGAGGACCCGCCGGGCCTGGAAGAGATGGTTGCGGACGGTGGACTCTCGACAGCCAACGATCGCGGCCACCTCGCACGTTGGCATTCCTTCGAGCTCGCGGAGCACGAACACGGTGCGTTGGCGATCGGTCAGCTCAAGGGCGACTTCGGTGAAGATTCGCGAAATCTCTCGCTGATCCAGCGTCGCGCGCACCCTCTCTGCCTGACCCGCGGCTCGCAACTCGACGTGATGCCCGAAGGGCTCCCGCACTCGGTCGCGAGACTTGCGCGAGCGCAGGTGATCGATCGAGAGGTTGGTGGCGATGCGGTAGATCCAGGTGTTGGGACTGTGGCGACCGTCGTAGCGGTCGCGGTGGGTCCAGATCTTCAGGAAAGTCATCTGGACGACGTCGTGAGCCTCTTCCAGGTCGCCGAGAATGCGATACGCGACCCCGACGAGCGGCCTGGTCTTGCGCTCGACCAGCTCGCCGAGAGCCAGCTCACTGCCTGCCTGTATCTCTGCCAGCAGCACGCGGTCGTCGGCAGCGGCCAGATCCTCTTGCTCCCGGGCTCTCGAAAAGGCGAGCCTGGGGCCGGTGGTCTGGGAAGCTCTGGTTGGTTCGGTCACGGTCGTCTCATGAGGGGCGGGTTTTTCGTCGCTGGCTTCAGGGGAGCAGTCGCGGAAGCGAGCGCACCAGCAGGATGAATACGGATGCCGATGCCGGGGCGTCTAGGTCCCGGACGGTCCCCGGCGTTTTTCGGGAAGTCGCCCCTGGGGGAAAGCGGGCTCAGCTGGCCCATGCTATCTCTGAAAAACTCGTTTTTGAGGCAGGGACGGCACGAACCGGTGATTATACTGACGCCCCTCTACCCGCTTCGCCTGAAACCCCTCAGCCAATGTGGCCTCTTTATCGGCTCGCCCTCACGGCAGCCCTCGTCCTCCTGTCCCCCTGGCTGCTTCTGCGTCGCGGGCGCCACTATCTTCCGACCCTACGGGGACGTCTCGCCCTCGCCGACGATGAAGCTCTGGCTCCCAAAGCCGACGGATCGCGCCCCCTCTGGATCCACGCCGTCTCGGTGGGTGAAGTGGGAGTCGCCGCGACGCTGGTCTCGGCGCTGCCCGAGGACCTGCCCGTGGTGGTCACGACAGTCACTCCAACTGGCCAGGAACGAGCCCGCGTAGTCTTTGGATCCCGCGCCCGGGTGAACTACCTGCCGTTGGATCTCCGCGGACCGATACGCCGATTCCTCTTCCGCTACCACCCGACCGGCCTGATCTTGATCGAAGGCGAGTTCTGGCCGCTCTTGCTTGCCGAGCTCGAGCAGCGAGCGATTCCGGTCGCACTGGTAAACGGCCGAATCTCCGATCGAACCGCCGGGCGCATGTTGAAGCTCCGTCGACTCGTCGCACCCATGTTGCGCCGCGTCGGCCTGCACCTGGTTCAGACAGAAGCCGACGCCGCGCGCCTCGGAGCGCTCGGCGTTCCCGAAACCGCGATCGAAGTGACCGGGAACCTCAAATACGAGAGCCCCCTGCCGCGGAGCTCTCCTGAGCTCGAGGCAACGGTTCTCGCCCTGGCGGGAGGTCGCCCGATCTTCGTTGCCGGCTCAACCATGCCGGAGGAGGAAAGCCAGGTTCTCGAAGCCTGGAAGGCGATCGGCGGAGAGCGTTCTCTGCTGGTACTCGCACCCAGACACCCCGAACGCTTCGCCGCCGTCGCCCAGGAACTCGAGCGCGCAGGCCTCTCTTGGCTTCGGCGCTCAGACGAGCCAGGGCGAGGGGCGGCAGGAGATCCAGGACGACGCTTCGACGTTTTGCTGCTCGACACGCTTGGCGAGCTGGCCGGCCTCTACGCCATCGCCACCGTGGCTTTCGTTGGAGGAACACTCGTACCCACGGGTGGCCACAACCCACTCGAACCGGCACGTTTTGGCATTCCGACCACGGTCGGGCCATCGATGCACAACTTTCGCGAGATGGCGGAGCAATTCCAACAAGCAGACGCCTGGCGTCAGGTCGAGAACGCGAGCGAGCTGGCGCTTGCCTGGCAGGCGCTACTCGATGACCCCGCCGAAGCGCAGCAGCTTGGCGAGCGGGCGACCCGGCTGGTGGAGGCTCACCGCGGCTCACTCTGTCGTACCCGGCGTGCGCTCGGTGACTACTTCTCCGAACAGCTCGGTCGGGAGCCACACTCATGACGCCGCTCCCCGTCAGTTTGCCGAGTTCGCCCTGGCAGCGCTTCTACGCTGCCATGCATCGACGGCGAAGACGCCTCCTGAGTGCACAGGCCGAGCGCCTCCCCTGCCCCCTCCTGAGCGTTGGAAACATCCACTGGGGGGGCGGTGGGAAGACCCCCTTGACGATCGCAATCGCCCGCCATCTGCGCGCCAATGGACAGCGGCCGGGCATCCTCTCTCGTGGCTACGGCCGCGAGGGGTCCGAACCCTTGTTGGTCAGTGACGGTGACGGGCCACTTCACCCGCCCCGCCTCACCGGTGATGAACCCTGGATGATGGCCGAGGCGCTCCCAGGCACCCGAATCGCAGTCGCTGGCAGGCGGGCCGAGGCCGGTCGCCTACTGCTGGCGCTCGAGGAACCGCCGAACGTCTTGATCCTCGACGACGGCTTCTCCCACGTTCACCTCGCGCGCGACCTCGACATTCTCGCCTTCCCCCTGGCTGACCCCCTGGCCTCCGGCCGCCTGTTGCCAGGCGGGCGCCTGCGCGAGCCCCTGGCTGCGGTCGCGCACGCCGACGCGGTGGTGTTGACGGGCATACCGCGAGGCACCAGAGCTGACGACGAGGGCAGCCCCTGGCCGAGCGATGGCAAGACCCTCGCGAAGGATCTGCGCGAGGTTGGGTTCGAGGGCCCCGGATTCACCAGCTACAGAAAGCTCGAGCTTCTCGAGTGCCAGGCAGAACCGTCGGCCGACATCGTACCGGCACCGGCACTGCTCGTTTCTGGTGTGGCGCGGCCGGCCGCTGTGAGGGAATCGGCTGAGTCCCTGGGAATCAGGGTCGTTGATCACCTCACCTTCAGAGACCACCACGCCTTCCCCGAACGCAGCCTGCGCAGAATCGAACGCAGCTTCGAAAGCGCCCGGGCCGACGGCGCTCGCTACGTTCTGACGACCACCAAGGACCGGGTCAAGCTCGCCGGCCGTCTGCAGGCTCCACTGGTCGAACTCGCCCTCGACAGCACCCCCGAGCCTGCCTTCTTCGCCTGGCTCGATTGCGCCCTGCAGGCAATCAGAGACGAACGGGCGAGAGGTGTCCCATGAAGGACGCCCCGGTACTCCATCGGCTGGAGTATGCAGTCTGGCTGCCGCTCCGATGGTTGATCACCGCCCTACCCATCGGACTGGTGCGCGCCCTCGGACGAACCCTGGGCCGGCTGTCGTTCTTTCTCCTACGCAAACGCCGCCGCATCGCCGAGGCCAACGTTGGGCGCGCCTTGCCCGAACTCTCGCCTGAGCGCCAGCGCGAAATCGCAAGACACTCTGCACAGGCGTTCGGGGAGTCGATGTTCGACGGCCTGGCCGCGACGCGCTACGACGCGCGAGCCCTTTGCCAGCGACTGTCGCTCGAGGGCTGGGAGAACCTCCACACCGCCAGGGCGGCCGGCAAAGGCATGATCATCGCGTCTGCCCATCTGGGATCCTGGGAAGTCGCCGCATGGACGCTGGGCCTTTCCGCCATGCCGATGACCGTCGTTGGCCGCCATCCCGACAACCCATGGTTGCTCAGAGACATGTTGCAGCTCCGCGAGCGCTTCGGCAACACCATGGTCGGGCGACGGCGCGTCGGGCTCCGGCTCTATCGTCGGCTCATCGCGGGCGAGGCGGTTGGAATCATGATCGACCAGCGCGTCCACCCGGACGAAGGCGTCGAAGTCGAGCTGTTTGGCCACCGCACCTGGGCATCTCCACTCGCCGCCTACCTGTCGCTGCGAACCGGTGCGCCGCTGGTCGGCATCTATGCCATCGCTCAGCCCGGAGGCCGCTGGTGCGTCTGGACTTCGAAGCCGATCTTCCCGGTTGGGGACTACAAGAGCGAAGACGACCAGGCGAGACTGACCCGGCAGTACCTCCGGCAGGTCGTCGAAACAGAGGTGCGACGCAACCCCGGGCGCTGGTTATGGATGCACGATCGGTGGCGGGACCAAAGGCCGAGTTGATGGGCGGGCCAAGTGGGCCTACTCCAATTCGAACAGCCGATCCCCACCTTCAACGGCTTGGCCTGGCTCAACGAAGAGCTTCTTGACCACACCGTCGGCTTCGGCTTCGATTTCGTTCTCCATCTTCATCGCCTCGAGAACCAGCACCCCCTGCCCTGCCTCGACGGTCGCACCTTCTTCGACCAACAAGGTGACCACCCGCCCGGGCATCATGGCGAACGCGACTTTGGCGCCCTGGGCTCCTGCGCCGCCACCCGCTTCGGCAGCCAGGTGGGTGAGGGGATCCGACACCTGCACCACGGTGTCTTCGCCGCACATCGCGACCCGGTAGGCATCACCCGCGAAGGGCGACCGTTCCGGGAGCACCGCAACCTCGACCTGCTGACCGTCGATCAGGAGGCTGCGCACGACGCCGTTGCCGGCGTAGTCGACCTCGTAGCTACGCGGACCCTCCTCGTCCTCGAGCGAGACTTTGAAGCGACCCGGTGCCAGAACACGAACCCTGGCCCGCGCTTCGCGGTCGCCAGCTGCAAGAAACCAGTCCATCAGCTCCGCTCCTCCCGCTGGTCAACACTGTCCGGCTTCGGCTGCATCCTCTTCCGCGCACCAGAGCTCATCGGAGCGCCTCAGACCGCGCCCTCTGGCGCCACCGCTGCCTGAGTCCCGCCCCACGCGTGGGATCTTCGAACGACACATCGCGGGCCGGCTTGCCGACGTGGGCGAGAACCGCCGCGATCATCGCCAGGTCACCCTGACTGGCGGCTCCGTTGGTGGAACCGTCGCCGTTCGACTCGGGTCCCAGGGCGCCAGAACCGAGCTTGCGGTCCAGCATGCCGATGTCCATCTGGGCGCTCCGAAAGTCCGAATCGGCAAGCAGCGCCCTGAAGAGCGGCACCGTCGTGCGAATACCTTCGATACGAAGTTCGTCGAGGGCCCGCCCGAGCCGCGCCATCGCAACATCACGATTGGAACCATGGACGATCAACTTGGCAAGCATCGGGTCGTAATGAATCGACACTTCGCTTCCCTGAACGACGCCGCTATCGGTGCGCACTCCCGGCCCCTCCGGCCAACGCAAATGCTCGATCCGCCCGGGCGAGGGCGCGAAGTTGCGCCACGGATCCTCGGCGTAGATGCGCACCTCGATTGCATGTCCACGCGGCTCGAGGTCGCTCCAGGCCTCCGGTAACTCGCGACCCTCGGCGATATCGAGCTGGGCATGCACGAGATCGATGCCGGTGACAGCCTCAGTGACGGGATGCTCCACCTGAAGCCGAGTGTTCATCTCTAGGAAATAGAAGTCACCGTCGGCATCGAGCAAGAACTCGATGGTGCCTGCGCCTTCGTAGGCCACGGCTTTGGCAGCGCGCACTGCCGCCTCCCCCATGCGACGGCGCAGGCCACGATCGACGACCATCGATGGCGCCTCCTCGACGACTTTCTGGTGACGTCGCTGCAATGAACATTCGCGCTCGCCGAGCGAAACGACGTTGCCCGCCTGATCGCCGAGGATCTGGATCTCCACGTGACGGGGATCGACCACGAAGCGCTCGACGTAGACCGCGGCGTCGCCGAAGCTCGCGCCGGCCTCAGACGTCGCGGCCCGGTAAGCGGCGGCCATCTCGTCGGCCGACTGCACCAGGCGCATCCCCTTGCCTCCACCCCCGGCCGACGCCTTGAGCATCACCGGATAGCCAATCTCGGCCGCAGCAGACTCCGCCGCCTGGGCGTCGGCCAAGGGCTCGGTTCCACCTGGAACAACTGGCACCCCGGCATCGATCATCAGCTTGCGGCTGGCGATCTTCGAGCCCATCGCTTCAATCGACTCGGGCGACGGACCGATGAACACCAGCCCAGCGTCGCGGCAAGCGCGCGAAAACGTCGCCCGCTCGGAAAGGAAGCCGTAGCCCGGATGAATCGCATCCGCCCCGATGCGAAGCGCAAGCGCGACGATGTCGTCGGCTTTCAAGTAGCTCTCCGTTGAGGGCGCAGGGCCCAGACACCAGGCTTCGTCAGCAAGCGCGACGTGAAGCGCATCGCGGTCGGCTTCCGAATACACCGCGACCGAACGCACATCGCGCTCTCGGAGGGCACGAATCACACGCACTGCGATCTCGCCTCGGTTGGCGATCAATACCTTTCCAAGCGATCCACTCATAGGAGGCGGCTACCGTTTCTGGGTTGGTGAGAACCCTGGATTGTCGATCTCGGGGAGCCGTCATTCTTCCCTACCTCGACCTGCCCGGCAAACACCCTATCTCTGGGACCTCAGTCGAGGCGTCGCGCCAGAAGTGGAAGTAGGGCTAGGCCAAGGAGCCCTAGGATCGAGATCCCGACGGCGCGCTCTAACCGCACGCGGTCCGTGTGGATCTCGAGCTGGTGTTTGCCAGCCGGTACTTCAACCGCCAAGCGGGTCATATTGGCGATCTCGATCGGCACGGACTGTCCGTCGATCTTGGCGCGATAGAGCGGCAGGTAGGCCCGCTTCCACACCAGGACGGCCGGGCCTGGACTCTCGGTTTCGACCACGATGGACTCCGGGCCACGAGCTCGTACCGAGATACTCGTATCGAGGTGTGGTTGGGGCCCAGACGAATCGCCCGCTGGACCCGGCAAGACGACTTGCCGCCGAGGATCAAACCCCGGTTTCGCCAGCGTGGCGAGTGCGGCGTTCATGTGCGGCGCCCGAATCACCTCGGTGACCAGCTCCAGCTCGCGCGCCGCTCCTTCGATCTCCCAGACGTAGGCCCAGACTCCAAAGGCGCGCCGTTTCGCCCGCAGCCTCACCATCGGCTCGGCGTCCGGGGCTGGACGCCGATCGATCACGACCAGGTCGTCTCCTAGCGCGCGCAGCAGGCGGATGCGCCCGGCGTCGTCAAGGACGTTCTCTAGAGCCTGCGAGACCGAATGGGTCAGGAAGGAGTCGAGCGCTTCGGGAGACGTGTTGAAGTCATAGCGCACACCGTGAAGCGCGCCAATGAACGGATAGAGCTCCTCAAAGCCGCGGCGTTGGATCCAGTGCAGGCTGGGGTCTGGATAGTCCGGCAACTCATTTGAATCGCCGGCGCCAAAGGCGCTATTGACACCACCGTGGAAGACCAGCTCACCCGGCTCGACTGCACTCAGAAGCTCTGGAACATGGCCGAGGTAGAGGGCTGAGTCCTCGGTCAGCATTGCCGGCTGGATGAGGAGAGTCTGGGCGGTGACATGCAGCGCCAAGAGCATCGCGCTACCCAGCGCGCGCCGACGTTGGCCGAGATAGGCCGCACCCAGGAGGAGTAGCACCAGAACCACGGACACCAAACCGATCTGGGCGATGCGTTGGGTCTCCCAGGCCGGAAGTGAATCAGGAAGAAACGACGACATGTTCTCGGCCACCCAGCCTTCGATCCAGTGCGAGCGGAATCGAGCCATGGCCCAGATGCCGACAAACACCGCCAAGAGTGCAGCGAGCGCTGCGTAGAGCCGCGACCAGCGCGCCTCTTCGCCCACAGGTTGCCTGCCAACCGTCCGCTCCCAGCCCAGGGCGACAAGAACAGAGACTCCGATCGCGATCGACAGCCAGAACTTGATCGGAAAACGCAGCAGTCCGACACCGCTTGTCTTGATCAGCCACTGAATGCCCGGGTTGTAGCTGCCGGTCGCGATGAAGCCTCCAACCAGGCAGGTCAACCACGCAAAGCGGCGGGCGGCGACCAGCTCATTCGGTTGGCCTGGACCGGCACGCAGTGAGAGGCCCGAGCAGGCGACGAGCGCGAGCACCAGAATCCCTGGATAGAGCGTAAGGAAGAGCGGTTCCACCGTGTCGTAGAAGCTGCGGCCCCAGAGCATGAGATCGGGCCGCCCGAACAGCATCGGAACAAACCACTCGAGGGCAAGCACCGGGTTGAAGCTGGCGACCAGAGCCCAGCGCTCGCTGAAGCCCCACAAACCGCGAAACGAAGCGTCCATCGTGCGGACGAACTCGAACAGCTGTGGCGCCGCAAGCATGCTGCCGGCGACTCCGGCGGCTAGCGACAAGCTCAAGCCCCGGAAGTTGCACCAGGAGGGTCTGAAGTGACCCTTGACCAGAAGGGCCGCGCATCCCAGGCCGAGGGCCTGCAGACATGTCATGGGGTCGCCGGCTACCAGCGCCAGTCCCCAAACCACCGCTAAGAACACGGCACTCGCGCCGCGCCGGCGCCAGGTCAAACTCCCGTCCGCGGCCCACAACATTCCGGCCACCACCGCCGGTGTGAGCGCCGCGCCGGCGACGAGGTTGTGAAAGTTGAGCTGCGAGTAGAAGAAGCCCCCAGTGGCATAGGTAACGCCCATCGCCCAGGAAGCGCCGCGACTGAGCCCCAGGGCGCGACCCAGAAACATCCCGAACAGCGGCGCCAGAAGAACGTGAACCCAGAAGCGCACATTGAGAGTCCACATTGGACTGAAGAAGCGTAGAAGAAGGGTGTCGGGATAGAGCACCGAGGTGTTCGGGTTGCCCAACGCCGCCTGGCCAGCGCCACGCGACAGGTCGACCAACGGAATGTAGCCGTCTCTGAGCGCCTCGGCCTGGTGGGCCTTCATCGGCAGGTGCGAGTTGAAAACGTCGCGCACGAACAACGTCTCAGTCCCGAGAATCAAGGGCAGGAAGGTCACCAGCAGCAAGACGTAAGCCGGTACGAAGTAGTACCAGGACTTCTGCCCGATCGAACGTGACGTAGACATGGAAGGGTTTCCCCAGGAGGTCGGGAGGGGCGCGCGCAAAAGCACCGGGGCGTGACGTGCGGGAACACATCAGCGAAGCGACGAGCTTTTTCGGTCAAAGCGTCCTCTTCGGACGCCGCGGTGAATCATAATCGGCCCGTGGCCCCTCACCTAACAGCGCTGCGCCCACACCAGTGGGTCAAGAACGTTTTCGTGCTCGCACCGCTGGTCTTCGCGCGCGTCCTCGATCAGCCTGAGTACGCCTGGCGTGGGGCGGTTGCCTTCGTCGCCTTCTGCTGTGTGGCCAGCGCGGTCTACCTTTTCAACGACTACCGCGATCGCGAGAAGGACCGGCTGCATCCCATCAAGCGCAACCGTCCGATCGCCTCCGGCAAGGTGTCGACTGGTAGCGCGGCGATCATGGCGGCCGTCTTGATTGCCATCGCCTTCGGTCTCAGTACCCTTCTACCGCGGCCCTTTCTGTGGGTCCTTGGTAGCTACCTGGCCCTCAACACCGCCTACACGCTGTGGCTCAAGCAGCTGGTCATTCTCGATGTCATGTCGGTCGCCTTTTGCTACCTGCTGCGCGTGCAGGCCGGTGCGGCGGCGATTGAGGTCGAGGTCTCGAACTGGCTCCTCTTGTGCACCGGCGCGCTCGCACTCTTCCTGGCGTTCTCCAAACGTCGTCACGAGCTGATGCTGATGGCGGAGAAGTCCGGTAGCCGGGAGGTCCTCTCGCACTATGGCGCGACCTTCTTGGATCAGATGATCAACGTGGTCACCACCTCGAGCCTGCTCGGCTACGTTCTCTACACGGTTGACGAAACCACCGTTCTGAAGTTCGGAACCGACCGGCTGGTCCTCACCACACCGTTTGTTCTTTTCGGGATCTTCCGCTATCTCTACCTCATCTACCAGAAGACCTCCGACCGCAACCCGACCGAGGCGCTGGTCAAGGACCTGCCGTTTGTCATCAACATGGTTCTTTGGGCGGTCGCCGTCCTGGCGATTCTCTATCACTGACCACTCTCGCACGCCCCCGCTACCGTCCTAGCGCTTGAACGCGAGGACCCCTTCGATGACGGCGTCCACCTCGGCGGCTTCGAGTTCCGGAAACAGCGGCAGCGCCAGGACCTCGGTCGCCGCTCTGCTGGCGGCGGGAAAGGACTGGCCACGGTGCGCCTCGGCGACCGCCGGCTGGTCGGCCACCGTGCGGGGATAGTGCACCGCACTGCCAATGCCGGCTTCGGCAAGATGGTTCTGCAACGCGTCGCGGTGCGAAGACCGCAACACGAACAGGTGATGGGCGGAGCGCGCGTAGGCCGGCTCATCGAGCAAGGTCAAACCAGGCTGACCGTTGAAAGCCTCCCGGTAGCGCTTGACGATGCTGGTGCGGGAACGGTTGGCTTCATCGAGCAGAGCCAGGCGACAGTGCAGAACCGCTGCCTGCAGGGCATCGAGCCGACTGTTCGTTCCGATCTCACCATGGAGATAGCGGCCGATCTGCCCGTGGTTCGCAAGCGAGCGCACCCGCGCCACCACTTCCGGATCGCCGGAGGTCACCGCCCCGCCGTCACCGAAGCAACCGAGGTTCTTCGATGGATAGAACGACCATGACGCCGCCCGCCCCAGGGTGCCGGCCGCTCTTTCCTGGCCATCGGCAGAGACGATGGACGCGCCGTGGGCTTGCGCTGCGTCTTCGACCCACAAGATCCCGTGTTCGAGGCAGAAGTCATCGACAGCGGGCCCGTTCATTGGCAGCCCGTAGAGGTGGACGCCAACCAGAGCCCGGGTTCGTTCGCTGACTGAGGCCTCGGCGGCAGCCAGGTCGAGGAGAAGAGTGCCAGGCTCGACATCGACGAGTACCGGGGTCGCGCCGGCCAGTGCGACCGACTCGTAGGTGGCGAAGAAGGTAAAGGCTGGTACCAGGACTTCGTCTCCAGGGCCGATTCCCAAGGCCTTGAGAGCCAGGGTCAGCGCATCGGTACCGTTGCCCACCCCAACGCAAGCGGCGGCACCAACGTACCGAGCGAAGGAGCGCTCGAACTCGGCGACTTCTTCTCCAAGAACGAACGCCGTGTTGGCGAGCAGATCCTGCCAGCGGACAAGCAGATCTTTTTCGATGCGGTCACGGGCCCGCTCGAGGTTGAAGACAGGGACGCGCAATGTTGATTCTCCAGCTGAGCCCAAACGCCAGGCGTTCGAAAGCGGTGGAACCTTGGCGCCGAACCGCGCCTGGCGTGTCCGGCGTTGCGCAGGGTACACCGCGCAGGCCCGAATCGTTTCCCTTGAAACCCTAGAAGGTGTAGGATTCCCTCGGCGTCGCCCAAGATCGCTGTCGACACTTCGCACCCACCCTCCGCTGAGCCCACTCGCGCCCCGTTCCCTCCCGATGGCAAGTTTTCCTCCCCACCAATCTCGGCTGAGAACTGCCGCTCGGACAGCGCTGTACGGCAGCCTGATCCTCGTCGGCCTCACCGCCTCGAGTCTCTTGCCTCTGACGCGCACGACCTTGCGGGCCGCGGTCGACTCTGGGTGGTACGCGGTGGCCTGGGAGGACCTGCCCGAGGTCGAGCGCTTCCAGTCGCTCCTCCAGATCGACACGACGCCGAGCGGGTCCGAACTCGCTGCTGCGGAGTGGTTGGCCGGCGAGCTCGAAGCCGTCGGTATCGAGACCCACATCAAGCCGATGCCCGGCCATCGAGCAAATTTGTGGGCGATTCTCGAGGGCGAGGACCGGCAAGCCATCGTGCTCGCCAACCACCTCGACACCGAACCGGTGATCTCGCCCGAGGCATGGGTTCACCACCCGTTCTCAGGCGCCATCGACAAGCCCTGGGTGTACGGCCGCGGCGCCTTCGACATGAAGAGCGTCACCATCGCTCAGCTCGAAGCCATGCTCGCCGCGAAGAGGCGAAGTGACGAGATCGGTCGACTTCCCTCCAGGTCTCTGATCTTTCTCGCCACCAGCAGCGAAGAGACCGGTAGCGACCTCGGGGCGCCGTACCTGCTGGCGCAATACCCCGAGCTCACCGAACGGTTTGGGGCCGTGCTTACCGAAGGCGGCGTCTTCGAAGGGACCGAGCGCGGCAAGACCAAGTACTGGGGACACTCCTTCGCGCAGAAGAAGTTCGTTCAGGTCTGGGCTTGTAGCGCCAATCGTGAGCGCCTCGAAGACTTCGTCGAGGACATGAGGACCATCGGCCGCTCGGGAGTCCCCCGCAAGCCGACCCCTGAGGTGCTCACCTTCATCGAGCGCTATCGAGACACGCGTCAGAATCCCACTCACCGGCGGGGGCTCGAACAGGCGGGAATCCTGTGGCGCGATATCAAGCGATTCGACAAGCTCCCGCGCTACCAGAAGGCCCTCTTCCGTCCCGAAGCGGCTGTTTTTCCGGTGGTCGAACACGCACCCGGCGAATATCGCGTCCGCGTCTCGGTGCATGTTCTTCCCGGGCAGTCCGCAGACGAGGCAGTCGAGAGCCTGGTTCCAGAATGGGCGACCTGGGGACTCGCCCTCGAGATCGAAGACCCTGGTGTCGCGCCACATGGCAGCCCCTGGAGCGGCGAAGTCCCCGAGGCCATCGAGAGGGCGATCGAGAACCGCTACGGTCCGGTGCCGCAGGGACCCTACTTCTTGTCGTTCTATGCCAACGACTCACGCTTCTACCGCGCCGATGGGATTCCGTCTTACGGGTTCACACCGTTCCAGCTGATGTCCACCGACTCGCTGCGCATGGGGATGACCAACGAGCGCCTCTCGCTGCCGGAGTTTGCCGAGGGCGTTGCGCTCTATCGCCAGCTGATTCTCGACCTGCTCGATCTCGCGCCGTCGGAATCACCGCAAGAAAGCTGGCCTCCCGGACCAGCTGACAAACAAGGCACGAGTTGAGCGTCATTTCTTGTCACTTTCGCGGTCTATGGGCCACCGAAACTCAACAAAACCGGGCTTTTCCGAGGTTGGCATGCAACCTGCTCTATCTGATCTCGAAAGCGAATCGGCGGAATTCCCCATCGGTTCCTATGTCCTGGAGGACTGTTCCACAATGCTTACCAAGCTCAACAAGCTCAAGAAGCGTGAGGGCGGCTTTACTCTCATCGAGCTGCTCATCGTTGTCGCCATTATTGGCATCATCGCCGCGATTCTCATCCCCAACCTCATCGACGCCCTGCAGAAGGCGAAGCAGAAGCGCACCGTTTCTGACATTCGCAACACCGGTACCGCGATCATGTCGTTCATCACGGACGAGGTCTCGGCTGCCGCAGCTGGCTCGGGCCAGGAGTTCACCTGGACCGCGGCAGGCGCAAGCGACTATGCATCGGTCTTCGCACTCCTCCGCCCGTCGGACACCTTCTTCTACATGCAGGACGTGCCTGAGAAGGACGGCTGGAAGGGTACCTACCAGATGTTCATCAACACTGCCGACATCGACGCCGCTTCGGGCGTTGCCGGTATGCGCTCCAGTGGTCGCGACGGTGAGTTCGGTGCAGACACCTTCACCTCTGGTCCCTTCGACGCGACGGCCTACGCCAGCGACATCGTCTGGGCCGATGGCTACTTCGTCGCCTGGCCCGGCAAGGCCGACGACAACTAGGCCTCAGTTTCTTGATTTGCTGACGAGTCGCGGGTTCAGTCCCGCACTCATCGAATCGATCGGCACCGCGCCTCGGCGCGGTGCCTTTTCTTTTTGAATGACGTACCGAATTGCTCGACACACTCCAAGCCATACCGACGGGCTCCCCACTGTGGGTCTTCGTCCTGCTCTGGTTCACCACCTTTGGACTCCTGATCGGCAGCTACCTGAACGTGGTGGTCTACCGCCTACCGCGGGGCATATCGACCGTGCGCCCGCGCTCGCGCTGCCCAGGTTGCAACGGTGAGATCCGTTGGTTCGACAACCTGCCCGTCCTCAGCTGGCTCAGGCTCCGCGGCCGCTGCCGCTCCTGCGGAACGCGCATCAGCCCTCGCTACCCGCTGGTCGAGTTGGCCACCGGCGCCCTGTTCACCGTGTCGGTCCTGCGCTTCGGACTCTCCCCGGGCGCAGTGCTGGCCGCGGTCTTCTCGAGCCTGCTTCTGGCACTCGCCCTCATCGACGTCGAGTACTTTCTGCTTCCAGACAAACTCACCTACCCAGGCATCCTGGTTGGTCTGGCGACTTCCTGGGTCTCTCCCATAACGACCCCATCCCAGTCCGCGATCGGAGCTCTCGCCGGTGCTGGCATCCTGCTGGCAATGATTGGCGGCTGGTATCTGATTCGCCGTGAGCAGGGAATGGGGTTCGGCGATGTGAAGATGCTCGCCATGATGGGTGCATTCCTCGGCTTCCCCGGCATGGTCATGGCGCTCTTTTTCGCCGCCCTCAGCGGCTCGGTGGCCGGCGTGGCACTCCTGGCGCAAAGCGGGGGAAGCATGAAGCTCAAACTGCCGTTTGGCGTCTTTTTGTCGCTGGGGGCCCTGATCGCGCTGTTTGCAGGCGAACCCATCCTCGACTGGTACCTGGGATCTTGGCGATGACGAATCAATCCGCGCTCACCACGCCTGCGGCTCTCGCGCGGCCGTCTGAATCGTAGAGACCCTCCGATGGAAGGCAAGACCGGCGTGCCCAGCGAACGATCACCCGTGCGCCCGACACGAGGAGTGATTCCCAAACTCGGGGTGAGGCGAGAGGCCCTGATCCTGCTTCCCGTCGCCAGCCTGGTTCTGATCGGGCTCTCGGCGTTCACACTCTTTTCCTACCGCGCTGCCATCGACCGGTTCACCGACGTCGCCAGATCCGACGCCCTAGCCAGCGCCCAGGCACTGGCTCTCGAGCTGAGCGTCGCCACCCGACCGCGCGAGGTCCTCCAGCGCGCCAAAGTGCGCGTTCCACGGGCTCAGTACGCCGCCATCCTCGATGCTCAGGGCCTGGTCGAGTTCGAAGCCGGGGACAGTGGCCTTGGCAATCCCTTCGGACTGCTCGGTGGCCCCCCCGGCCGCGCCGTAACGCTAGGGCCCGACGAAGAGACCCTCGGACGCGTGGTGGCACTCTTGCCGATCACCGGCGGACGAACCCTCGAACTCGATATCGACGCATCGGTCGTTTTCGGACAGCAACGTGCGCTGCCTCTTCTGACGGTTGTCGTCCTGGCGATCGACGGGGCGCTGATGACTCTGGTGCTCTTTTTCCTACGCCAGTGGATGACGCCTTTCGAGACCCTCCTGGCGCGAGCCCGCGAGGTCGCGCCGGGTGAAAACCGGGGCGCAAAAGAGGACGAAGTGGAGTTCCTGCTCACCACCTTCGATCGCGCGATTGCCTCGATGGTCGACAAGGGCTCGGTCGAGGACGACATCGCATCCCTCCAACGCACGCTCTCTCCCAGCTTCTCGAGTGGCCTCCTGCTGCTCTCGAGTGACGGCGCGGTCCTGGCGCTGAACCCGGTTGGGGCACAACTCCTGGCGGTCGAACAGCCCAGCGTAGAGTGCCGCCTCGAAGAGCTACTCGTCGGGCACGACGCTCTGGTCGAGGTGCTCCAGAAGGCGCTTCGAACCGGCGAGGGCCTGATGCGCGAGGAATGCAGCGTCACGACGTCGGACGGTGTGCGCCTCCTGGGACTGACGGTCCATCCACTCAAAGGCCAGTCCGAGAACGTCGGAGGCTGGCTGGTGCTTTTTGCCGACCTGACCGAGGTCGAAGCGGACGCGCGAGAGCAACGCCTCTCGGAGAGTCTTCAGCAGATCGGCCAGCTGACCGCGGGTCTAGCGCACGAGCTGCGCAACAGCGTCGCCAGTTTTCGCGGCTACCTCCGATTGATCGAGCGTGAGCCGGGCGGTAGCGGCGTGCCTGAGTACCTCGCCGAGTTACGTCACGAGTCCGATCACCTACAGCGGGTGCTAGAAGACCTCTTGACCTTCGCACGACCCGGAAGTGCCCGGCTCGAAGAGATCGACCTCGAGCAAGTCATCAGGCGGGCGACCGCCGACGCTTCCCTGGGACTGCGTGAGCTTGGCGACCCGACCGCCAACGTGTCGGTGGAAAGCCCAGGCACCAGCATCCGCCTGCAGGCCGACCCCCAACTCCTCGAACGCGCCTTGCGCAACCTGATCCACAACGCCCTGCGGGCCCAGCGACGCGGCACCTCGCCCGATCGACCGGTGACGGTGCGCCTCGAGCCAACGAAAGGCCACACCACGCTGCGCATTCAGGACACCGGCCCGGGAATCCCAGAGGAGCTGAGAGAGCGCCTCTTCGTGCCCTTTTCCACCGGCAGCGCGGATGGCGTCGGTCTCGGGCTCGCCCTCGCCCGCCGGATCATTGATCTACACGGTGGAACGCTCGACCTGGCCGATCGTCCCGAGGGGGGAGTCGAGGCGGTTGTCAAATTGCCCCGCGGCTCTGGCACCCCTGTTACCAAACGTAGCGCACGCTAAGGAGTTCGAACGCCTGCGCCGACCGGCTCCATCCCCTTCGCGAGCCTCAGAAGCGCCATCCCAGGGGATTCGCACCCGGCGCTCGGCATGGCACACGGGTTGCTTCTACTCGGTATGTCCCGCATGTCGACGCCCGCCGCGCGGTCCTTGGCTCTCCTCGGAAAGAGGGGACACCGACCGCGGAGTCTGCGCAGCGAGCCGAGACCATCTCCTCAGCGGCCCACCTTTCACGCCGTGCCCTCGGAAATCAGGCGATTTCGGTCGCCTCCAGTACGACCGTGGAAATGCCGGCCTGCCGTCCCAAAGGTCTCGAGGTCTGTGTACCTCGGGGCACCGTTTTCGACGGATTCGCTACGATTCGTAGCGAATCCCGTTTTCCCGTACCGTCACCCTGGCACACGCGTTTCGACTGCCTCGGCGGGACCATGCGACAATGTATTGATTGGTATGCATGTTGCTACGTACTTAGTGCGAGTTATCACCCGGAGACCATGCCATGACCCTGTCCATGCCCGACACCAATCCCGCCCCGCAGAGCGCCGAGGCCGGCTTTTCGTTGCTCGAGGTCCTCATTGCCTCGGTGATCCTGCTCTTCGTCGCCATTGGCGTCTTGCCGCTCTTCCAGCGCGCCATGGCCAACAACACGCAGGGCCGTGAGATCACCCAGGTCGTCCATCGCGCCAAGTCCGAGATGGAGGAGATCATCCAGCTCGACTTCAACGACGCTCTCTTGACCTGGACCGGTGCCGACGAGACCGAGATCACTCAGTACTGGGATGACGCCAACGAGGCGTGGATTACGGTCGCAGACCTGACCGCCGTGCCGGATGGCACCGATTACACCCGGCAGATCCGCGTCAAGCAGTTCAACCTCGATGAACTGCAAAGCAACGAAACCACGGCCCAGTGGACGGCACTGCCAGCAGACGCACCGCCCAACGAGGTCCACCTCAAGCAAGTGGAAGTCGAGGTCGCTGTCCATCGCGGGCGCTCCACCGCCGCCGGCGGCATCGGCCGAAACCTGGTGATTCGTTCGTTCAAGTCCTTCTGACCCCTTCCTGCCCATAGCCATCTTTTCTGTTCCGCGGAGCCCCCTTCATGTTCTCCAGAATCAACCAAGCCTCAACACCCGAGACCAATTCACCGACGGGCGAACAGGGATTCAGCCTTGCCGAACTGGTCGTCGGCATGTTCGTGCTGACCGAAGTCCTCGTCGTCGTTCTCCTCCTGTTCGATCTGAACAACAAGGTCTCGCGAGTCCAGACATCGGTCGCCGAAATGCAGCAGTCACAGCGCGTCGCACAGCACGACCTGCTGCGCTTCGTTCGTATGGCGGGCCGCGGCACGTTGCCGCGATCGGTGGCTGTCAACGTGCGCAACAACGTCAGCGGGCTCGGCCCGGAAAACACCATCGATGGCGCGGTCGGAATCGGACCCGAGATCGTCGGCGGTACGGACGTGATCATTGTGCGGGGCGTCTTCAGCACTCCGATCTATCAGCTCAACACCGTAGACGAGAACTCATACATCGACGGTGACGAAGACAATTCAGACGGCGTGCCCAACGACACCGTTCAGATCACGGTCCAGGCAGCAACGGCGGAAGGCATCCCTCAGTCTCTGGAACCCCTCATCAACCTGGCCTCCGGCCTTCGCCCTGAAGCGATCGTGTTGACGAGTCCGATCAACGATTCGGTCTACGTCGTCGCCGAGCTGTTGGGCGTCACAATGGACGGAACGGGAACGGTAGCGACCCTGTCGATCAGCAAGGAAATCACCAACTCCGGCTTACAGGGCGGCTATCTGACGCTTTCGAGTACACCTGGTCAGTGGCCCGCCGAACTGGATTCGGCGGCCTTCCTCGGCATCCTCGAGGAATACCGCTACTACATCCAGGAAGACTACGCGATCACTAGCGATACCAGCACCGAGCTCATGCCCCGCCTGGCGCGCGCACAGTTCTACCCGGCAAGCAACACCCCATGGGCCAACGACCCGCTCAACCTCGACGTCGAGATCGCCGAGAACATCTGGGATCTGCAAGTCGCAATGGCCGTTGACATCAACGACGACCGCACGATCGACGAAGGTGACGCGGCCACCAACGAGTGGGTCTACGACAGCGGAGGGGTCGAGCCAGCGACGAACGCCTGGTTCACCGACGCGCATCGCCTCTACTTCTTGAGGATCACCACTCTGGCGCGCAGCCCCGACCCCGATCGAGGCTACGTCGCTCCAGATGTCGGGGCCATCGAAGATCACGACTACACGGATCTCTTCGGCTTGCCGAGCGAGCTCGGAACCGCCCAGACTCAGGCCGGTGTGCAGTCGCGTCGCATCCGTGAACTCGAGACCATCATCGACATGCGCAACTTGGGCTAGTGGACTCTCCGAGTCTCCCGAGCAACAATCTCGTCAGCCCGAACAGTTCGAAGAAAGCAGGTTTCGCAACCATGAAGAAATCGTCTCCAGACCTCACCTTGACGGCCCTCGAGCGCTCGCGCGAAGAAGGCAGCGCCTACATCATCACCTTGATGGTGCTTTTCATTCTCACGGTTGTCGGGCTCTCGCTCACACTCATCACCCAGACCGAGATGCTGGTCAGCTCGACGGAGCGCACCGCGCAGCGGACCTTCTACGCAGCTGATTCCGGCATCAACGTTCAGGCCTCGAAGGTCGCGGTCTACAACGACTTCCAACCGCGGACCTATCGGGTTGGTAATCGCCTCGGCTTCGGTGCCGAAACGGTCTCGACCCCCGGCAGTGGCGGCGGACCTTCCATCGAAACCCTCGCGAGCGGCATCGAAGATCGGGTCGAAGTCTCGCAGGCGATTCCAATTCAGCTCACGCCGTGCAACTTCTGCCAGATCAACCAGGACTCCGAGTACTTCGAGATCAACACCCTCATGACCTCGACTGCGACGCGCGTTTCAATCGGTGACGACGATGTGCCGATGGCTCGCAAACAGATCACTGCCATGGTCGAACTGCAACCCTGGTCGGGTGATCCCGAGGCCTTCTACCTGGCGGATGAAGACGCCGCCACGGCGATCAAGAACTGACCGGGCGCCGGCCGAAGCCCACTGAGAGTCTCGTCGATCGGCGCGCCTTTCTCGCCGCTTCGATTGTCATGACACCGATCGACCAGTCAGGCCCCGCGACGAGCGACCCCGGATCAAGGGCGCGCCGGCCGCTGCTGCTCGTTGCCGGGCTCGGCAGCTTGTGGCTAGGCCTGTACCTGGCCCTGCCCCTTTCCGCCCAGCATTCCGCCCAGCAGAAGGCCACTGAGCCTCCCAGCGAAGCCGTGAGCACTGACGCTTCAGACCAGAATCTCGCGGTACGGCATTGGGTCGTCACCACGGCCGGCGACCGCATCGAAACCCGCGGCCCCCATCGCATCGATGGGCGTCGTGTGGTCTTCACCGATATGGAGGGCGCCCTGCGCTCGATCCGCACCGACAGCGTTGACCTGGCCCTCAGCGGACCCAGGCCCACGGTCGAGGAGCCGCCCCCTCAGCCCAAGACCGACGGCGCAGCACCCACGCAGCCTGCCGCCGCCCTCGTCCTCGATGAGCGCACGATCAGCGCCTTCAAGGAAGCTAGTGGAGGAGCTGCCGCCAGCGCAAGAGATCCCGCGAGCGACGACGCTCCGGGCCGGGCGACAGCCGGAGCGGGCGCCACCGACCGGCAGCCCACAACGGGGAGCGGGGCAAAAGGCGGCCCTACGGACTCCTCTAAGCGTGCGGCCCTCGAGGTGGCCTCCTGGGACGCCGTCGATTCCGAAGACGCGGAGTCCCTCACGGTCTTTGGAACCCTGCGAAACAAGGGCCCGCAGACCGCCAAGCGGCCCCGGGTCACCGTTTTTCTGGTCGACGAAAGAGGCGAGCGCATCGCCGAAGCCGTCGCCCGAATCACCCGCCCGGACCTCGGGCCCGGCAAGACCACTAATTTTCGTGCCCATTTCGGAGGGTTCGTCCCTTACACCAAGATAGAATTCGAGATCACCCAATAAGCCTGCGGGCACTGCCCAGGGCTTTCGATCCTTTGCCTATCCGGATGCGAACCGGCCGAACCCTCATCACAGGAAACGTCATGCCATCCAAGCCCAAGAAACCCAATCCACAGCTCCCAGACGGCGATCCCGCCACTCTCCATCAACCTGCCAGACGCGGACAGCGCGGCTACACGCTCATCGAGCTGGCGGTGGTCGGCCTGATCATCGGCATCATCTCAGTCATCGCGATCCCGGCTCTCCACCTGGTCATTCGAAGGGCGAAGCTCGAGGGAATGACCCGCGAGATCGCCGCTCACATGCAGGTTGCCCGCCAGGAAGCGATCAAGCAGGGAATCGATGTGGTGGTCGCCTTCGAAGCGTCAGACGCGAACGGCCCCGCAAGACTCATCGCTTTCGGAGACGTCCCGGTTGGCACCGCCCCGCCCGACCGCATCTTCACGCCCGACCCGGATGAGCCACATCGCACGGTTGACTACCTGGTCACCGAAATGGTGTTAGGGGACAGCCCGTCACAGGAGTCTCTGCGTTTCGACTTTGCGGCACCCGAGGGCGCGATGGCCTTCACTGGCTTCAGCACGACCGGCGCGGCGCCAACTGACGACACGAACACGGTCGGGGAACGGTTTGCCGTCTTCCGACCCGACGGCTCCATCGCCGCCCCTGGCGCCTTCCGCTTCGGCGACTTCCGGAAGCCCTATGGCGACTACACCGCGGGGCGCTGCGGCAACTGCTTCGAGGTGAGAATCGCGCCCGCCGCGACCGCCAAGATCACCTTCCTCAAGTACAACTACGGCGAGGCGACCTGGGTGCCCTCGTCACGTAAGTCAGGGCGTTCCCTGTGGAAGTGGTACTGACGCCTGCTATCTCCTCCTTGACTCTGCCCTCCGCCCCAAGCATCGAAACCAGCTCTCCTCAGTGAGAGCTTGCCAGCAGGAGAAGCCATGAATACACGAGCCCTCTTTGCCTTTCTCCTTTTCTCCTCTTGCCTGCTCACCCCGTCCCACGGTGACTGGCTGGTCACCGTCGACGGAACCCGGATCGAGACCCAAGGGCCCTATCAGCTCGATGGCAGCCGCATCATTTTCAAGACCACCAACGGGACCTTGAGCGCCATGCGCGCAAGCGAAGTCGATCTCGATGCGAGCCGCCGGCTCACCGAGAGCAAGAAGCAGGCACAGACCGAGGCGCAGCCCTCGAACTCGTCAGACACCGCGCGGAAGGCGGCTCTGGTACTCGACGAGAACAACACCGGAAGACACCTCTCCCTCGGTATCGACGACAGCACGGATGGCGAGGGTGGCGACTCGGACGACGCCAAGACCGAAGCACTCGAAGTGCTTTCCTGGGAGGAGGCACAGGGATCTACCGAAGATCTGGTTCTCGTCGGCCGGGCTCGCAACAACAGCGATATTTTCGCGACCGAACTCAGTTTGACGGTCACCGTTCATGACGAGACTGGCAAGGTGGCCGGCCGCAAGGCAGCGACGTTCGACCGCAAGGCCCTGCGGCCGGGGCAGGAGACCAGCTGGCGTGCCACCTTTCCTGGGATCTATATGAGCCGCAATCCGACGTTCGAGTCCAAGGCCACAGGCTTCGTAACCCGCGACCGCAGCGACGGTGCAGGCTCAGCCGACGACAGCGACGACGGCAGCGACAGCCCGACGACCGACAACGCGGGGTCGACCGCAGAAGACACCGGGTCCGCCGCTGTGACCGACCTTTCCGGTTCGTGAACGTCCAAGCCCGCGGCACGCCGCGCGGCAACCGGGTCCTGGCCACAGGCCTGACCCTCCTGACGCTGGGATGGGTGTTTGCGACCGCAACGTTCGCTGACGGCGCTCTGCTCTCCGTCCACCTGCCAGACGGCAGCACGGCGACAACTTCGGTCGACCTGGACATCGAAGGGGACTTCACGGCCGAGATGTTCTCGCTTGCCGATCCACCACGCTTCATCCTCGATCTCGTTGGAACCACCGGACGTTCCGCGACCCTGCCCGTTGGAACTGCCCAGGTCCTCCGCGTCCGGACCGCGCAGTACCGCACCGATCCACCGGTCGTACGCCTGGTCTTTGATCTGGCCTATCCCACGACTCCGACCCTCGAGCCGCGAAAGGGAGGCCTCCGGGTCCGTTTTCCACCCGGACCAACGCAGATCACCGAAGCGCAAGGCCAAGCGACCCAAGAGCCCTTGCCAATCGTAGAAACCAAACCAGACGAAGCCGACGAGAACCTGGACCCCCCCTTACCGTTGATCGAAGTGGGCGCCGGGGTCGCCGTCACTCCGCCCCTGCGGCCGGCTTCCGCCGCAGACGAGCTGGCCACCCCAGAGATCCGAGAGGCAGAGATCGCGGCCAACAACGCCGAGCCCGGCAAGCCCGAGTCGGCCGAGCAGGTTTCGATGGACCCCCCAGGCGAGCCGTCGCCGACCGAAGCCTCCTCCTCTGGAGCCGACGAGGAGATCGCCACCGAGGCTGCTCATTCGCCACGCGAAGTGGCACGGCCCACGCTCAGCCCGGTGGTCGGCCCGGCGGCAACACCAGTGACGCCCGCGGAGCGGGTGCCGGGCCTCGTTCTGGTACTCAAGGACGGCCAGCGCATGCACCTGCGCGAGCCCTGGAGACACGACGGCCGTCGCATTCTCTTCACCACCAAGAGCGGTATCTTCTCTTCAATCCGCACCGGTGAGGTTGACATCGAGGCCAGCAGCACCAGCCCGCCCTAGCCGACCTCGTCAGCTGGTCGAGTCGCTTCCGGCGGCATCCTGCCAGGCGCCGAACACCGCCGCCCCCGTCGCCGGCCAGTTGAACCGCTTCGCTCGCTCGGGCCCCAGCTCGGCCAGACGCATCAACGTCCGATCGTCGGCGAGCAGCTTCCTGAGGCCCTGCTCGAGAGCGTCTACATCGTCGGGCTGGACGTAGGCCGCCGCATCCCCAGCAACCTCACGCAGGACCGGAATGTCACTCGCCAGAAGCGGGGCACCCACCAGCATCGCCTCGAGCGCCGGGAGCCCGAAGCCTTCGTAGACCGACGGCACGGCGACCAGTTGAGCGTGGCGATAGAGCGTCGGAACCAGAGCCGCGTCGGCGTAACCGAGGTGGATGAGCCAGCCCTCGTCCTGGCCCGCGGCGATGGCGCTCTCGATCTCAGCAGTCTTCCAACCCAGGCGCCCACAGAGAATCAAGCCACACGCCAACGAGGTCGATTGCAACCGCCGCATGGCCTCGATCAGAAGTTCGACACGCTTGCGTGGCTCGATCGTTCCGACGTGCAACACGTAGCGTTCGGGAATCGACTCCGGTAGCGGCGCCGACGCCTCGACATCCATTCCGGCTGCAAGATGGACGGTGCGCACTCTCTCAGCAGGCGCAAGTCCATCCTCGATGAGCTCGCGGCGCACGGCTTCGCTGTCGGTCATGATCACCGCCGCCTTCCTCGTCGTGCGCTCGAGGTGGCGGGTCAACTCGGCCAGGGTCTCAGCGCGCAACGTTTCGGGGAAACGTCTGAAGCCGAGGTCGTGGATCGTTGCCACCAACGGTCCGCCGGCAAAACGCAGCCGGCCGGGCAGAAAGTAGTTGGGTGCAAAGCGCACCTTGTTGCGATCGGATCGCACCAGCCAGGCTGCGAGTAGCGGTCTGAGTCTTCCGACCAGAATGGCCAGCGGAGCGACCTCGCTCTTGAGTTCGTAGGTGACGTGTTCGATCGCTGGACCGCTCGGTACAACCACGACCGGCTGCTGCTCTTCGCCCATATTGATCAAATCGGGCCCATAGAGCCGAATGCTGAGATCTCGCCGATCGGCGAGTTCTTCGATCAGCCGGAAGAGATACCAGCCGATGCCGGTCAGTGGCTCCCAGAAGGCCGAGATGTCAATGGCCACCGTCAGGCGCTTCTCCTCCGCCCGCTCGCGCGCCGCGAGCCGGGCGCACCGCCACCAACGCCAACCGGCAGGCAGGCTCCCTGGATGACGGACCAGGGCCAGCGGCAGAGCAAAGAGAAGATCGAAGGCGCGCCGCATGCGCCGCGCCAAGGGCAAGAGTCCCAGCGAGGCGAGGGCGCGCTTGAGGCCCGACTCGGGGACCGGCTCTGGGTTGGAGGGCATGAAAGCTAGTTCGAGGTCAAGGTGACGGCCGCTCTGGCAACCGCTGCAGCGCTAGTCCTTGCGATACCGCGGAAAACCTTCGAGGTGGTGCTCCTTGACGCGTCGCAAGACGGTCCTGTAGCTGACACCGAGCAACTGCGCTGCTGCCTTCTTGTCACCATCAGTCTCACGGAGTGCCTCCCGCAACACCTCGCGGTCGTCTTTCTCGGCCAGCGGCTCGATCAGCGCTTCGATGTCGGAGCGTTCGATGACGTTGCCCGGCGTCAGAATGACGGCGCGCTCGAGTACATTGGCCAACTGCCTGATGTTGCCCGGCCATTTTTCTTCGCAGAGAAGCGCAATCGCCCCCTCGGAGAGTCGCACCCGCTCCTCGTGCTCAGGGGCCGCGCCCTCTTTGGCCGACCGCTGTCGTGCACTTCGTTGTTTCGCAGCCAAGCGCTCGAGCAGATAGTCGCACAGGAGCGGCACGTCAGAGGCGCGCTCGCGGAGCGCCGGTAGCTCGATCGGGAAGACGTTGAGTCGATAGAAGAGATCCGAGCGGAACCCTCCCGCTTCCACCATCCCTTCGAGGTCCCGGTTGGTCGCCGCCACCAGGCGGACGTCGGCGGTTCGCGTTCGGCCGCCGCCGACCCGCTGAAACGTTCGATCCTCGAGTACGCGAAGGACCTTCGCCTGAACAGCCAGGTTGAGCTCACCGATCTCATCGAGGAGAAGCGTCCCGCCCTCGGCTTCCTCGAATCGACCGGTCTGCCGGCTGCTGGCGCCGGTAAAGGCGCCCTTTTCGTGCCCAAACAACTCATTCTCGATCAGGCTCTCCGGAATCGCCGCGCAGTTGAGCGCCACAAACGGACCCTCGCTTCGGGCCGAGAGCCCGTGGACAGCACGGGCGAAAAGCTCCTTGCCGGTGCCGCTTTCACCCAGGAGCAGCACCGTGCTGTCGACCGGAGCGACGCGTTCGACCAGCCGAATGGCGGCACGCAGTCGTGGATGGCGACCGATGATCAGAGGGCCGCCCGGCACCGAGAGGCCCGGCCGGACATCAGGGGTATCGCCGGTGAGTTCCGGCACCATGCGAAGGAGGTCATCGATTTCGACCGGCTTCTCCAGAAAGTTGGTCGCGCCGCGCTTCATTGCCTCGACCGCGACCGAGACCTCGCCAAAAGCGGTCATCACGACCACCGGAGTGTGCGGATTCGTCTGCCGCACCGCATCCAGGACGTCGAGGCCCGTGGCATCGGGCAGCTTGAGATCGGTCAGCACGATGTCGAACGCACAGCCCTCGAGCATCGACAGCGCCTCGCGCACGGTCTCTGCGGCCTGTACCTCGTGCCCCTCTGCCGACAGCGCGCGCTCGATCAGGCGCCGCAGGCTCCCCCGGTCCTCGACCACCAGGACGCTGCGGGGAGTTGTCATGAACCCTCGCCCGCACAGAGGGCCCACGCAACGGCAGCGACCAGGGCATCGTCGTCCGCTGGATCGACGGTGCGCAGGTCGAGGATCAATCGCCCCTCCCGCAGGTAACCGACCACCGGCGTCGGGCCGAGCCTGAGCCGCCGCGCCAGACGCTCACCGCCGTCGACCGCCAGCGCTTCGCCAGGTATCGGGACTTCGGGCAGAGCGCCACCACCGACGAATGCCTCAGCGGCGATCGGCTGCACCACGAGACCCGCCGCGCGCAAACCGCTGGCGACGCGCTCGAGGCGTTCTGAGTGGAGACGCGCATCGGGCCACAAACCGTCAATCGGCATGGCATCTCCCGCCAGGCGGGCCCGCAGGACTGCCTCGAGCGCGGCCAGGGCCGTGCGGTCCGGCCGCAAGGCTCGATAGAGAGGGTTCCTCTCGAGTCGCTCGATCAGACGACGGTCACCGACCAGGAGGCCTGCCTGTGGCCCCCCGAGCAACTTGTCGCCGCTTCCACAGACCAGATCGGCTCCGGCGATCAAGTGTTCGCGCACGCTTTCGTGGGTCTCGAACTCAGGCCGCTTCGAGGGGCGCAACAAGCCGGCTCCCTCGTCCACGAGAAGGACGACCCCCGACTCGCGGCTGAGGGCAGCGAGCTCCGCGGTTGTGGTCTCTTCGACGAAGCCGGTGATGCGGTAGTTGCTCGGGTGCACCTTGAGAATGAGGCCGGTGTTCTCGCCGAGAGCATCGCGAAAGTCCGCGATGCGCGTGCGGTTGGTCGTTCCGACCTCGACCAGCCTGGTCCCCGCCGCCTCGAGGATCGCCGGCACCCTGAACGATCCCCCGATCTCGACCAACTCGCCTCGCGAAACCAGAACCTCTCGGCCTCGCGCCAGAGTGTTGAGCGCGAGCACCAGGGCGGCAGCGTTGTTGTTGACGACCAGCCCCCTCTCGGCACCGGTCAGAGCCGTCAGAAGCGCATCGGAACGCCGGTTTCGCTGCCCGCGGGTCCCGCGCTCGAGGTCGAGCTCGAGGTCGCAACTTGCGTTCAGGAGAGGCGGAAGTGAAGCGGCAACGGCACGCGGCAGCGGAGCGCGGCCGAGATTGGTGTGCAGGAGGATGCCCGTAGCGTTGATCACCCGGCGGAGAGTCGCACCGAGACCGGCTTCGAAGTGGGCCTCGAGCAGGCCCTCGAGGTGGCCCTCCAGATCGTCGCTGGGAGCCTCTTCCAGGCCCTCGATGCCCCCCTCGCGCAGGCCTTCGAGCAGCACGCGGAGCTGGCTCGAAACCGCGTCCCTTCCATATAATTGGACCAGGCTCGCCACTGCGGGCCGGTTCAGGATACGCCCCACCGCCGGAAGGGCACGCCGTTTGTCGACGCTCGAGCTGGAGGCGGCCGCGGGGGATTCCTGGCCGGTCGGCGGAGAAAGCCCTCGCCCCGCCTCTTGACCCTCCCCATCGCTCGTACCTCCCGCAGCTGCCCCGGCCGCCCGCTCTCCGACTGGCGATCTGGTGGGGGAGCCTCCAGGAGCGCGGGAGTCTGCAAGTTGCTTCCGATCGGCTTTCTCAGTCACCAGGAAAGTCTAGTACCCGCGGACGATCGAGGCGCTCCTCTTGACCCGTTTCCTTCTCCTTCTTTCTGATCTCCGACCCCAAAGGCCATCATGAGAACGAACCCCAACCTCGACAACCTCGAGCGCGACATCCAGAAGCTGAAGCTCGAGTTCGACCGCTACTTCAACGGCGCCATCGATCTGCCGCCCTTCGAGCAGGTCGAGCGCCTGAAGACGCAGATCCGGACCCAGCGGAACACGGTCAAGACCTCGATCGACAAGTTCCGCCTGACGGGTTTGGAGGCGAAGTTCAACTCGTTCAACGAGATGTTCTCCCGCCGGGTACGCAATATCGAAGAAGGGCGGACGCAGAGGCCCCGCAAAGGGGACGCTCAGCCGCGCATGGACGTACAAGATGGTGTGATGGTCTCCGGCCGGATCGACGAGGCCTCGGCCGCAGCGATCTACCAGGGCCTCTACTCCGGTACCGCGAAAGCCGCCAAGATCGATCTCGGCAAGTTCCGTGGCTACCTCGATCAGCAAGCGAAGACAATCCGCCAGAAGACCGGCTGCCAGCAGGTGCAGTTCCGGGTCTCGAACGAAGGTGGTCAGCTAAAACTGAAAGCCAAGCCGATCAAGCGATCCAGCTGAAATCTCCGAACGCCCCTACCCCAGAAAGAAGCCCATGAAGCGCAACGTCAAAACGCCACGCTCCCCTCTCTCCAAGACCTCGGTCGCGCGCGGCACGCTTGCCGTTCTCGTCCTGCTCGCCGCCACCCTCGTCACCCTGGTTGCCGGGGCGGGTGAGTTGCCCGAGGAGCGTCTCGAGGAAGCGCTCGCTGCCCAGTACGACCTCATCACCTCGAACCCGGGGGACGCCGACCTGCACAGCGACCTGGGCAACCTGCTCGAGCTCTCGGGGCGTGCCGACGCGGCAGCCAACGCCTACCGCGTCGCGATTTCGCTCGATCCAACCCACATCACGGCTCACTACAACCTGGCGCTGCTCGAGCACTCTCGCGGCGAGCTACGCCAGGCGCGAGAGTTGTACGAGAGCGTCGTTGAACACGAGCCCGCGCACGCCTGGGCGCACTACCAGCTCGGTCGGCTGGCAGAAACGCGCGGCAAGGACGCCGAAGCAGTGGCGCACTACGGACGTGCCTTCACGCTCAACTCCGATCTCGCGTTTGCCGACACCAACCCTCACGTCCTCGACAACGCCCTGGTCACCGAAGCGCTCCTCGCGACCCAGGCCACGGTGCCCTCCGACGACGCACCGCGGATCTACAAACAACCGACGCGCATCGGTGCGATTCTCGCGCCCCGTCCTGTTGACCCGGAGCCCGACGCCAGAAGCGACAGCTCGCCAACTCCCGCTGCCACAACAACCGCCGGCGGCGGCTTCGGCGGCGTCACTACGCCGCACACTGACGAGCCCGAAAGCACGACGTTGCGTACTGACGGCGGGCGAGTACCGCGCTCCCGCAGCGCCCGACCGCCGGGAGCATCTCCAAGATCCCCAGCGCGCCGAGCGGACGGGTCGGAAGATGACCGCACACTGAGCGGCGACGACCTGCGCGATCTGGGGCGCATCAACCAGGCCGAAGACACCAACGGCACCAGCGCGGTGGGAACCAGGCGTCAGAACGTCACCTCTCCGCGCCGACCGCGCGGCGCCACTGCACCGGCACCTCGCCTGCCGCAGCCGGTCTTGACTCCCCAGCCCCAACCGTCGCCGGATAGCGCCCCTCCGACGGGTGGCCGCTTCCGCCCTGGTAGTCGCTCGAGCGCACAGCTCGACCTCGAGGTCGTGCCGTTGGCGACCCCTCGCGATCAGGCACGCAGGTCCTAGCACGAACGCGCCGTCACCCAGGTGCCTGTCACTCTGGCAACAGGGCGATCGCCGCGACCCGGGTGGTCGGGGCGCCCACCGTTCCTGGAGTGGCTGGAAAGGTGAGGTCACGAGCAATCGCCTCGATCCCCCTCAGGAGATCAGTGAGGGGCATCGCGAGCCGCGCACGGCGGAAGGGAATCGGGGGTTCCTGCGCTCGCAGCTCGAACCCTGAGACGAGCCCACTGACCTGCCCACTCGACCAGTCGAGCGCCAGCCCCTCACAGGTGAGCAAGTAGGCGCCTTCGCCCATGCCCTCGATGAGTTCCGCTGGCGCGCGGGCGCTGGGAGCGAGGTAGAGATGGCTCGCACCGATCTCCGGTTGGGTCCGCCACGAGTGCCGCAGCCGGCACCCGCTGACGACGGAACCGTCACGAACTTCCTCCGGGGCACACCACCAGGGCAAGAGGGGCTGGCGGAGCACGCCGCGTTCGACCATCGCAACCCGGCGGGTTGGCACACCTTCGCCATCGGCCGCGGCTTCGAACAAACCACCCACGAAACGCCCGTCGTCGGTGATGTTGGTGACCTCGCTCGCCAGTCCACCATCGCCCGACCACGAGAGCAGCCGGCGCCAGGTCGACCCGCGGCGACCTTCACAAAAGGCCGGTAACAGAAGCCCCAGGACCGCCGCGGCAACCGAAGGAGCGAGTGTTGCAGGACCACGAAACGCGGTCTCGAGCGCCGGCGCCGCGGCCAGGCGCGCGAGATCCAGGAGGCGATTGGCCAGCGACTCGGCGCGCCAACGGCGCGGCTCACGTGACACTTCCTCGAGCTCGACCGGGCACCAGTGCCCATCTGCACCTTGGCAGGCGATAGAGACGCGTAACCAGGCCGAGCGATGGGACGACGCTGTGCGCACACCCTTCGAGCTGGTGAGAAACGACGAACTCGCACCGTCGTCGACGCGGGCGGTCAGAAAGCGCACGCCCTCGACTTCACCGTCGACGACACGCTGGGCGACGGCACGCAGGAGACCGAAGGCCTCAGCCTCACCGAGAGGCTGAGCGTAGGCCGGAGCGCCCGAGGTCGACCCGCTGGGGCCAAGGTCGCCGAGCTCCGGCAGTCGCAGCGGAGTTCCCGCCGTTTCGATCGGCAGACTTCCCGGGAGAGGAGGAGCACCGCCACCACAAACGAAGGTCGACCCACGATGATCCCCGGCCCGCACTGCCCACCCCTCCTCGGCCGCGGTGTGCGAAAGGAGAGCGAACGTTGCGTTGGCTCCGGGAGCACTCTCCGTAGCCACCGGGTTGCCGCGAACCGCATCGAGCTCCCACCGCTTGAGGCGGCCGACCTTGCAAAACACCTCGACCGCATCGAGACCTCTTCCCGACAGGTCCTCGAGGAGGGTTTCTGCGCGACCCGCTGACCGTTCGAGATCGGCGCCCTTTTCTGGTCCAGTCAATGAACGACCTCGAGCTCGTTGAGCAGAACTGCCGGTGCTCGCGCCCAGACCGGTAGTCGCTGGCCGTCTTTGGCGCACCAGCCGGCTCCTGCTGGAATGGCCTCGGAGCCCACCGCAGTGACCGCATGAAGGACCTGATCGAGGCGCCCGCAGAGCACCCCTCCGCGTCTGCGGGTCCCGAGGCGTCCCTTTTCGACCCGGCGCCCGTAGTCGATCTCGACGGCGAAGCGACCGGTGAGCGGATCGAGTCGTCCCCGACTGGCGCGCTGAACCCAGATGCCGTCGTCGAGCGCCGGCATCTGGTCGTCTTCCTCGAGGCTTCCGGGCAACATCTCGAGGTGGCTGCAGCGTGGCAGCGGTGCAGAATGACGGCCGCTGCGCCGGCCGCCCCCGGGATGCCAACGGTCTGAGGCGCCGGCCCACAGGCGGTCAGCGATCGGATCCTCGACTTTGCCGGCCCGTATCAGCCAACGCCGCATGGTCGGCATCCCTTCGTCGTCGACCGAACGGCGGACCCCGAGTGGTGCCTCGGTTGGATCATCCAGAACGTCGATCTCGGCACCGCCCCAGATCTCGCCACTTATAGCGGCCCAGGGCGATCTCGCCAGGAGATCCGCCTCCATGCCGTGACCGATTGCCTCGTGCAGCAACACCGCAACCGCCGAAGGCGCCAACAGGACGCGTTGTGTGCCGGCCTCTGTTGGCGGCGCCTCGCGCGCCAGAAAGCGCGCCACCATGGTTTCGGCGAGACGCGTTTCGGCCAGATCATCGGGCACCGTCAAGAGGGTGCCGAACCGCCCGCCCGGCTGTTCGATCTCGACCGCCGCAAAGCATTCGAGCTGGGCGCCCGGCGCAAGATCGGGTCCCAGGCACCAGGTCGACCGGCGATGGAGTGTCACCTTGACCGCCACCGGAAACGCAACCCGCTCCTCGGCGATTCGCGCCAGCAAGCGACTCTCGAGACCGCGCAGGTGCTCTAGCTCGGCCGCCGGAGGCGCCGGCCAGCGCCCGGCTGAGAGCTCACCCGTGAGCCCCATCACCAGCGGCCGGCTCGACACCGCCTGTTGCAATGCACTCTCGAGAGCAGCGCCATCGATGCGATCGCGACTGGCGAGGCGCGCGCGCCCAGTGCGCTCGACGATCCGCACCGCCAACCCCTCCTCCGTTCGCTGCTGGGTTGCTTCGCCCGTTGCGAGCACAGAGCTCTCGAGGCGTTCGCAGAAGACCTCGGCGATCGCGGCGTCCTCGGCGTAGCGCGAGAGCGCCCGGGACGCCGCTGCCGGATCGAGATCGGGAAACGAAGCTGCCGCCATGATCGGAATCATAGGGGTTCGGCTTGAGACTCGGTGTGGCGATTCGAACCCCGCCCTGACCCGACCGCAAACGCCCCCGGCTTCTGAGATACTCCGATTCGACCGAACCCCCTTTTCGCATCCCCTGGAGATCACTCGACCATGGCGCAAGCAGACGGCAAGTCGGAGACCGGAGCCGCCACCTCGCCATCTGGAGAACCCGGCGATCCGCGCCTTCGTGAACTGCGTGAGCGATTGGAGCGGTCAAGACAAGGCGGCGGCACCGCCCGCGTCGAGCGCCAACACGCTTCCGGGAAAATGACCGCTCGCGAGCGCGTCGAGATGCTGGTCGACCCCGGGTCGTTCACAGAACTCGACGCCCTCGTCACCCATCGCTGCAACGACTTCGGCATGGAGAAGCAGAAGATCCCTGGCGACGGCGTGATCTGCGGGCATGGCTCGATCGACGGACGTCTGGTCTACGTCTTCGCGCAGGACTTCACCGTCTTCGGCGGCTCGCTGTCTGAGACCAACGCTCGCAAGATCTGTAAGGTCATGGACTTGGCGGTCGAGAACGGTGCACCGCTGATCGGCTTGAACGACTCGGGAGGTGCGCGCATCCAAGAGGGCGTCGCCTCGCTCGGCGGCTATGCCGACATTTTTCTACGCAACACTCTCGCCAGCGGGGTGGTTCCCCAGGTCAGCGCCATCATGGGGCCCTGCGCTGGCGGTGCCGTGTACTCACCGGCAATCACAGACTTCATCTTCATGGTCGAGGACACGAGCTACATGTTCGTCACCGGACCCGACGTCATCAAGACGGTGACGCACGAAGAAGTCACCAAAGAGGAACTCGGTGGAGCCCAGACCCACGCTGCCAGGAGCGGAGTGAGCCACTTCTCGCGCGCCAACGACGCCGCCTGCCTGCTCTCGATCCGTGAGCTCCTGTCGTTCCTACCGAGCAACAACCTCGACGACCCGCCAATGGGCCCCACCGACGATCCCCCTGAGCGCGAAGACCCGAGTCTCGACGAGCTCGTCCCGGCGGATCCGAATCGCCCCTACGACATCAAAGACCTGATCACCCGAGTCACGGACGACGGCAAGCTACTCGAGGTTCATGCCGAGTACGCGCGCAACCTGGTCGTCGGCTTCGCACGCTTTGGCGGCCGGCCGGTGGGCATTGTCGCCAACCAACCGGCCTGGCTGGCAGGGGTGCTCGATATCGACGCCTCGCTCAAGGGCGCGCGCTTCGTTCGTTTCTGCGACGCCTTCAACATTCCGCTGGTCACCTTCGAGGATGTTCCCGGGTTTCTCCCTGGTACGCAGCAGGAGTTCGGCGGCATCATCAAACACGGCGCCAAGCTGCTCTACGCCTTCGCCGAAGCCACCGTCCCCAAGATCACCTGCATTACTCGCAAGGCCTACGGGGGTGCCTATTGCGTGATGGCTTCCAAGCACATTCGCACCGACTACAATCTCGCCTACCCAAGCGCTGAGATTGCGGTCATGGGACCCTCGGGAGCAGTCAATATCCTCTACCGGCGCGAGCTCGTCGATGCTGCTGACCCGGAGGCTGAACGCCAGCGTTTGAGCGACGAGTACCGAGAGAAGTTCTCCAATCCCTACATCGCGGCCGAGCGCGGCTTCGTCGACGCGGTCATCGAGCCGCGGCGCACGCGGCCGGAGATCGTGCGTGCGTTACGCCAGCTGGGTAGCAAGCGGGCGAGCATGCCAGCCAAGAAGCACGGCAACATCCCGCTCTAGAAACGGTTGACAAGTACCACTACCTGTGAGGCCCCTTGACCTTGAGTTCTGAAGTTCGTGTCGGCATCGTGATGGGAAGTGAGTCGGACTGGCCGACCATGAAAAAGGGGGCTCTGATCCTCGAAGAGTTTGGCGTTGGCTACCAAGTGCGGGTTCTTTCCGCGCACCGAACACCCGCCGAGGCACACGAGTGGGCAGCGACGGCCTCAGACCGCGGGCTCGAAGTGCTGATCGCCGGCGCTGGACTGGCGGCTCATCTGCCGGGTGTGATGGCGGCGACGACGGTCCTGCCGGTGATCGGAGTGCCCGTTGCCTCGGGTGCCTTCTCGGGGGTGGACGCGCTCTTGGCGATCGTGCAGATGCCGCCCGGCATCCCCGTTGCGACGGTTGGCGCCGGGCGTGCCGACAACGCCGCGCTGCTCGCCCTTCAGATCATGGCCGGTGCCGATGCCACGCTGCGCCAACAGATGATCGAGTATCGCGACCGCATGCGTGAGCGCGTCCTGGCCGCCGACGCCAAACTGCAGGGCGATGTCGCTGCCAACGGCGCGCGCACATAGGATTGCTGCCATGGTAACCATCGCGATTGGAGCCGACCACGCCGGCTGGCAGCTCAAAGACCAGGTCGCCGGCTGGCTCCAGCAGCGCGGCCTCGACGTTCTCAACCTGGGGACCGACGGCGCGGCGAGCGTTGACTATCCCGACTTCGGACGGGCCGTTGCCGAAGCAGTGGCGAACGGCGAAGCCGCAATGGGCATCCTGGTTTGCGGCACCGGTCTGGGCATGTCCATGACCGCCAACAAGGTCGACGGCATTCGCGCCGCCTGCGTCAGCGACAGCTACTCCGCTGCCATGGCTCGCGAGCACAACGACGCCAACGTTTTGTGTTTCGGGGCGCGCGTGGTGGGCGCGGGCGTAGCGCATGAGATCGTCGCACGCTTTCTCGACACACCCTTTGCCGGAGGGCGTCACGCAGCGCGCGTCGCCAAGATCTCAGACGCTTCGGGCTAGCGACAGCAGTTGGATGGACTAAGCGGTCTTCAATTGGCGCGCCGGAACCGGGCGCCCAAAGCGCTCATAGAGCAAAGGCCTGAGGTCGCCAACCAGATAGAGCGAACCACAGGCAAGCAACAGGTCCGGGCCAGCCGGCCGATGGAGCGCTTCGAGCGCCCTATCGAGGGCGCGCTCGACGTCTGGTTCAACGGCAATCAGGGCGGGGTCGTTGCCGGGACCCACTTCGTCGAACTCAACCGCCACGAGGTCAGCGAGGCGTCCCGCAGGGTGAGCCTCGCCTTCCCGCGGCTCGGTCACCGTCACCCGGCGAGCGCGCCGGGCCAGACGCGGCAAGATTGCCTCGACCCGTTTGCGGCGCAGACTGGCAAACAAGAGGTCGATCGCAAGCGGTCTCCCACCGATGCCCGCCCCATCGATCCAACGACAGAGCGCGCGCGCTGCCGAAGCGTTGTGCGCACCGTCCAGGAGGATCGCGCGACGCGCGTCGATCTCGATGCGCTCGAGCCGACCGGGCCAACGGCAGCTGGCCAGCCCGGCAAGCATCGTCTCTGGTTCGAGGCGGTCGAAGCCCAGGCGCGCAAGCTCCGTCGCGGCGGCAACCGCGAGGGTCGCATTCGTCGCCTGATGACTACCGAGTAGATGAACCTCGGCCTCGACTTCATCCCCAGACGGCAAAGGAATGCGCCAACACGGAGGCCAGGCCGCACGATCGGGAAGAGCGACTCGCTCCGGAGGCGGCAACTGGGCCACATCGACGGCCAGGGGAGCACCGATCTCCTCAGCGATCTGGCGCAACGTAGAACCCACGACCGGCGGCCTTCCCCAGGTCACCAGCGGGACTCCGGGCCGCAAGATGCCAGCCTTCTCACCAGCGATCTCGCTCAGCGACTCGCCGAGAATGTTCTGGTGATCGTGACCGATCGAGGTGATCACCGAGAGCAACGGCGTTCCTGTGTTGGTGGCATCGAGTCGGCCACCCAGTCCGACCTCGAAAACCGCCAGGTCACACTGTTGACGAGAGAACCACAGGCGAGCCGCTGCGGTGAGGGCCTCGAAGTAGGAGGGCAACGCTCCGAGAGTCTCGCGGCTGGCGACCAGGACCTCGTCCAGCACGGCTGCCAGATCGGCAGTCGCAATCGCCTCACCATCGATGCGTAGACGTTCCTCTGGCCCCTCGAGATGGGGCGACGTATAGAGCCCCGTACGGTAACCGGCTGCACTGGTCATTGCCGCCAGCAGCGCCGACGTCGACCCCTTACCGTTGGTCCCGGCAACGAGCACGAAGGGCACCTCGGCTTCAGGGTTGCCCAGCACCGCCAGGAGCGCCCGGATGGGTTCGAGACCGAGCTTGCCGCCGAACTGGTCGAGTTGTTCGAGCAGCGACGCGAGGGCTGTCCCGGCCTCCGGACCAGCCGGGCCGGGTGCCCTGGACGGGAGCGGAGATTCTTCGGTCACCGCTGGCCGGACAATGCCTTCCTGGCCCGGCGCCCGGAGCGAGTGCCCTTCTTCTGCTTGCCGCCGGCGGCCTCCTGTGCGCCCCCGAGGAGTCTCAGAAGGCGCCCGAGCGTTTCTTTGAGCTCGGTCCGTGGCACGACGAGATCGAGGAAGCCGCGCGCGAGGAGAAACTCGGCGCGCTGAAAGCCTTCGGGAAGCGTCTCGCCGATCGTCTGTTCGATGACGCGCGGCCCGGCAAAGCCGATCAACGCGCCAGGCTCCGAGATGTTCACATCGCCGAGCATCGCGAACGACGCCGTAACTCCGCCGGTGGTCGGGTCGGTGAGCACTGAAAGGTAGGGCAACCGATGCTCGCGCAGACGGGCGAGAGCGGCCGAGATCTTCGCCATCTGCATCAGCGACAGGGCCCCCTCCTGCATACGGGCGCCACCAGAGGCCGACACGATAACCAACGGCAAGCCCTCGGCGACCGCCGTCTCAATACCGCGCACGATGCGTTCGCCGACGACTGACCCCATCGAGCCGCCCATGAACTCGTAGTTCATCACCGCCATGATCAGCGGGATCTCGTCGAGGGTGCCACGCACGACGGTAACCGCATCCCACTCGTCGAGCTTCTTCTGGTAACGCTCGAGCCGAGCGGTGTAGGGCTGCGAGTCTTCGAAGCCGAGGGGGTCGGTTGGCACGACCTTGTCGAAAAGGACCTCCGGCTCGGCATCGAGCAGCAGTTCGAGTCGACTCTTGACCGGAATGCGGAAGTGGTGGCCGCACTTCGGACAGATCCGGAAAGTGCGCTCGAGCTCCTTCGAATAGATGATCTCGCTGCAGCCCGCGCAGCGCACCCACAAGCCCTCGGGCACCGAGCTGCGCTGATCGCCGGAGCGAACGGCTTTGGGTTTCTTGGCTTTGCGGAACCAGGCCACGGAAGTCCTCGGTCTTGGTTTGAGGACGCGCGCAAACAGCCCGTGCGGCCGCGAGTCCCCGGAGGTGTGGGCAACGAGGATAGCGCGTGTGCGCCGCCACGGTGGCCAACGCGCCCATCTGAAGGCCGAACGTCTCGACAAGGCGAGCCCGTGCGCCGGCATGCGATCGGTCTCGCGGCGCGCCGGCCCGGTGGTCGCCAGGGCGCGCGGGCAGCTAGAATCGACCTTCCAGCACAAGCTCGGCACCGTCTGGGAGCCAGAGCTGTGCCCGGGGTTCATTGATCTGATCGGAGTTCTCGAATGGCTGGCCATTCCAAGTGGGCCAATACCAAGCACCGCAAGGCGGCAGTCGACGCCAAGCGCGGAAAGCTCTTCACCCGCCTTCTCAAGGAAGTCGCAGTAGCGGCGCGCATGGGAGGCGGCGACCCTGCAGGCAACCCGCGCCTGCGCACAGCGGTCGACGACGCGCGGTCGAAGAACGTCCCCAACGACAACATCGAGCGGGCCATCAAGCGCGGCACCGGCGAACTCGAGGGGGTCGACTACGAGGAGATCACCTACGAAGGCTACGGCCCGGGCGGTGTGGCAATCCTGGTCGAAGCCATGACCGACAACAAGAACCGCACGGTCGGCGAGCTCCGCCACACGTTCTCGCGCTACGGTGGCAACCTCGGTGAAACCAACTGCGTGGCCTGGATGTTCGATCGCAAGGGGTTGTTCGCCTTCGCGCCTGATTCAATGGACGAAGAGGCATTCATGGAACTGGCGCTCGAGCTCGAAGTCGACGACGTAACGATCGACGAAGACGGCTACAGCATCCTGACCTCCTTCGAGGACTACAACCGCGTTCGCGACGCCCTCGCCGAGCGCGAGGGAATCGAGCCGACCGTCAAGCAGGTGGCGATGATTCCGCAAACCGAAGTCGCGGTCGAGGCGGGCGAAGCCGGCACGCTTCTCAAGCTGCTCGAGGCGCTCGAAGACAACGACGACACGCAGAACGTGTGGGCCAACTGCGACATCGACGAATCGGTGTTGGAGAGCGTCAACTGAACAAAGCTCCCCAGGCCAAGCGTTTTCTGGGACTCGACCCGGGCAGCCGCGCGACCGGATGGGGAGTCATCGAACAGTCCGGCTCTCTGCTACGGCTGGTTGAGTGCGGCACCATCAAGCCAGACACAAGTGGCCGACTCCCACAGCGCCTCGCCGCGCTCGGTCGCTCGGTGGACGGTCTGATGGTGCGCTGGCGGCCCGACGCGGTCGCCCTCGAATCGGTGTTCCACGGGCCCAACACGCGCAGCCTGATCGTGCTGGCGCAGGCTCGTGGTGCGCTTCTGATGCGGCTCGCCGAGCGCACCGACCAGATCGCCGAGTACTCACCGGCCGAGATCAAGCAGGCGGTCACTGGCAACGGCCGAGCGGACAAAACCCAGGTTGCGCGCATGGTGGCAATCTTGCTGGGACGTAGAGAGGTCGAAGCGAGCGCTGACGCCACCGACGCGCTAGCGGTCGCCCTGTGCTGTGCCCACCGCTGGCGAAGCGACCGGCTCGCCGCCAAGGCTCTCGAACGCTGACCTGGGCGCGCCGCGCCCCCCGCCCGACAAGATCCGAGGCCCTTGATCTTGCCCACGTTTCGGGCCTCATGGTAAGATAGTCTTCTTACGTCAAAGCAATTCTGAGCGCGGCCGTCGTCTATCGATCGGCCCTGTCGGGGCCCTTTTCGAAGGACCTCCAGGGGGTTCGATCGTGGTTCGAACGCCGGTCGCCACTGCTCCCCCGTCGCCAACCCGGGCGAGGGTGCGAAGGTTTGGCGGTGTTGTTTGTGTTCCCTCCTACGCCTTGGTGGCTCGGATGGTCACCAGGAACGCCGAGAGGCCCCGAGTCGGACCTCAGACAGGCCTTCGGGGAGGCGTTCAACAAAGCCTCCAGGAGAGTCGGGAACTCGATTCGCCGAATGCGAGTCAGAATCTACTAGGAAGGAGACCAGATCGATGGACAATTTCACCAGCGACGTCATGAGGCTGTTCCAGGAGGGCGGGCCTGTCATGTGGGTCCTTCTGGTTTTTTCGATCATCGCGTTCGCCGTCACGATTGAACGTTTCTTCGCCCTGCAGCGCGCCAAGATCGACGTCAACGCTTTCCTCGCCAAGATCCGTAAAGCACTGCTCGTGAACCGCTCGGTCCGCGAAGCTGTCAAGGTCTGCGAGCAGACTCGCGGCCCCGTCGCCTCGATCATGAAAGCCGGCCTGCTCAAGTACGGTTACCCGAAAGAAGAAGTCGAGAAGACCATCGAGAACGCCGCCATGTTCGAAATGGGTCGTCTCGAACGCTGGCTGCCGATCCTGGCCACCACCGCCAACGTCGCTCCGCTGCTCGGTTTCTTCGGAACCGTCACCGGCATGATCCGTTCGTTCGACGCACTCGCCGAGGCCGGCCTGTCCGATCCCGGCCTGGTTGCCAGCGGTATCAAGGAAGCCTTGACCACCACGGCCGCCGGTCTTGCCGTCGCCATTCCGTTCCAGCTGGTCTACAACTACTTCACCAGCCGCATCAATCGCTTCGTGCGCGACATCGAAACCTCGGCCAACATGTTGCTCGAGACTTTCGGTGAGATGGAACGCTCTGGCATTCGCCCCGACGGTGGCGCTGCCGCAGCTAGCCCCGCCAAGCCACAGACGTAGTCCGTAGACGGTTCCACTTCAAGTTATAGGGGTCTTCCATGAAGCTCCATGCCGGTAAGCAAACTGAGCCTTCAATTCCCACGGCATCGATGGCCGACATCGCCTTCCTGCTGATCATCTTCTTCATGTTGACCATCACCTTCGAGGTCGACAAGACGAAGGTCGAGCTGCCGCGGACCGAGTTGCGGGTCGAGATTCCGAAGAAGGCCGCCTACGTGACCGTCAACCGAGAAGGTCTGATCACGGTCAGCTCGGGCGAGGAGATGAGTGCTCCCGTTCCGAGTGCAGAAGAGGTGGTGTCCTTTGCCTCAGGTGTCGTCACTGCGAACCCCAGCAAGGAGTTCGTTCTGAAGGCCGACGCAAACACGCCGTACTCCAAGGTCGACGAGCTCATCGACGCGCTCAAGCGCGCCGAGGTCCGCGTCATCTATCTGCTGTCCGATCAGGTCCTTCGCGAAGGCGCCTAGCGGGTCGAGAACTGGAATAAGGAAAGAATGAGATGAAGATCGAACGCGAAAAAATGGACGACGAGATCCCGACCTCGTCGATGGCGGACATCGCCTTCCTGCTGATCATCTATTTCATGGTTACAACCACGTTCACCGCTACCCGCGGCCTGGACTTTCAGCTACCAAAAGACGACGACTCGCCCCCAGTGGTCGAGAAGGAAGACTCGGTGCTGATCGACATCCAGCCTGGCGGCGTGATCATGGTCGACCAGAAGCCGATGGAAGTCGGCGCGATTCTCGACTATCTGGCCCCCAAGCTGGAACGTAATCCGAAGAAGCCGGTGATCATCAAGCCGGACCCCGCGTCCGAGTACAAGCACATGGTGACTGTGCTCGACACTCTGCGACGCGCAACCGACGACAAGCGCTTCAAGGAAGAAGTTCGTATCTCCATCCCGACACGTCGCGAGATCGAGAGCTTCTGGTACTGATCTAGAGCTAGCCAGACCGGGACCGAAAGGTCCCGGGCTCGCAGCTCTTCCAGGATCGGCGCCAAACAGACCCAGTCAACCGAACGAGTCGAAACCGGAGCCAATTTATGAGTGACAAGAAAACACCCGAGGCCGCCGCTGCCCCCGTCAAGAAGGGCGGCACGATCGATCCGATGGCCCGCAACGACGGCACGCAGTTGACGGCATCCGAGATGCTGCTCCTCGAAGATGCACAGGACTCGCGTAATCTCATGTACGCGATCATCCCTGCGGTGATCTTCCACGCGCTTCTCCTGGTGATGAACTTCCCGAACCTGTTTCCGGAACCGAAGGCCGAAGCCGAAAAGCCGAAGGTCTACGTCGTCCAGCCGGTGCGCTTCAAGCCGCCACCGCCGAAGCAGGAGCAGCAGCTTCCGAAACCGAAGGCGAAGAAGGTCCCCATCCCGGATCCCACTCCGGATGAGCCTGAACCAATTCGGATCGAGGAGCCGGAAGAGTTCGAGATTCCCGATGTCGACGACCTCGTTCTCGGAATCCCCGAAGCACCGCCGCCCGTCAACACCGGGCCGATTCACGTCACCGGTGATGTGCAAAAGCCCGAGAAGCTGAGTGCACCACAGCCGCAGTACACCGAGATCGCCCGCAAGGCGCGCATCCAGGGTGTCGTCATCTTGCAGGCGATCATCGACGAGCAAGGCAACGTCACCAACGTCAAGGTTCTCAAGGGGTTGCCCATGGGGCTCTCCGAAGAAGCCGAACGCGCGGTCTCGCAATGGCAGTTCAAGCCCGCGACCCTCAACGGTCGTCCGGTGGCTGTCTATTTCAACCTGACCGTCAACTTCCAGCTCCAGTAGGGCCCACGAGGCTCCCCACTATTCCTTGATGTCAGAGCGGGGACCGGTAGCTCCATGACCTTCCAGGGGTCACTCGCCGAGCTACCGCTCCCCGACATCATTCAGCTGGTCGCGGTCTCCGGCAAGACCGGACGCTTTGATCTCACGCACGAACGTGAGCATGGGCAGATCTTTGTCCAGGACGGGCAGATCGTGCACGCGCGAACCGGCAACCTCGCCGGAGAGGAAGCGGTCTACGAACTCGCGATCTGGCCGATCGGCGACTTCGTCTTCACGCAAGACCGAGTTCCCCGCACGGTCACGATCGAGAAGTCGAACACCAACCTGCTCATGGAAGCAGCGAGGCGCATCGACGAATGGCAGGTCCTCTCCAAAAGGATCCCGTCGGCGCGCAAGGTGCCCGTGTTCAAGGATCGTTACACCGCACCGGTGTCGCTGTCACCTGGCGAGTGGGCCGTCGTCTCGAAGATCGACGGCAGGCGAACGATCGAGGAGATCTCTGCCGCGCTTGCCCAGTCTCCGTTCGAAACCTGCAAGCACCTCTACGGCCTCATCACCTCTGGTCTGGTCGCACTCGGCGAAGACCTCAGTGAGCGTTTCGGCGCCCGCATCGCCGCGCTCACCGAAGAGAGAGCTCGGGACCTGATCGAGACTCTCTACCGACAGACCAAGGAGCGCCTCGAGCAGCCGCTTCCCGACCGGCCGGTAGATTCAGACCCTGCCGCCACCGACGACCTCGGGCGCGCCTTGCAGGCCGCTCAGGTGTTGCTACAGAACGGGCGTCCCGCCGACGCGGCCTACATGATGCTACGAGCAGCAGAACGTGCCATCGCCGACAACCTTGGAGATCGTGAGCTGGAGGAGTTTCTCGACCGCACCCACGCCCAGTTGCCTTGAGGGCCACCTGGCGGAATTCCAGACCCCAGACCCCGCGTTCCGCTGATTGCCACCTATTGAGGCGGACCAGGGGGCGCCGGCGAGGTCGCGCAGTGGGAAGAACCTCTACTCATCGCATACAATCTATGGTTCATCAACAAACAACCTCCGACACTCATCGGAACCACGCCCTGAAACGCTCTTGTCTGAGCGCCTCGGGGATCGAGAATTGCGCCCTGTCTGGGAAGCGCAATAGAAAGGAGACCCCCACCATGCGCAAGATCCTCTCCCTCGGCATCGCGGCATTCGTGCTGCTGGCGCTTCCCGCAACGGCCGCCGACTGGCAGGCTGGCGTCGACGCTCTCCAGAGCGGTAACTACGGTGAAGCCATCAAGCAGTTCAAGGAGCTCGTCGACCTTCAGGACGACCAATACCAGAACCACATGATGCTGGGCCAGGCGCTGCTCAAGAACGGCCAGGCCGGCGAGGCCGCCGCTTCACTCAAACGCGCCCTCGAGCTCAAGCCGGGGGACGCGGGCATCACGGTCGCGCTAGGCCAGTCGCTTTCGAAGTCGGGCAAGTATCGCGACTGCGTGAACCTGTTCAACAACGCCAACGTCGGTTCTTTCCCGGCCAATCTTCAAGGTCCCGCTCATCAGATCAAGGCCGGCTGCTCGCAGAAGGGCGGCGGCGACGCGACGGCCGACCTGCGGGCTCTGGCCCAGGCGAAGCCCAACGACGCGACCGCTCAATACGCCTACGGTACGGCAGCACTTGCCAGCAACCAGACAGATGCGGCCATCGCTGCACTCTCCAAGGCGGTCCAACTCGACCCGCAGCCCAAGTACCGCAAGGCCTACGTCGACGCGCTGAAGCTCAAGGCGCGCCGGGCGCAAGGCAGCGCCAAGACCAGCGCCTACCAGACCGCCGTTCAGCAGGCGCAGGCACTCGTCTCGGCGAGTGGCACTCACGGCAACCTGCTCACCCTCGGCGAGGTCCAGATGGGCGCCAAGATGTATGACCCGGCGATCTCCACCTTCAAGAAGGCACAGGCCGCCCAGTCCAGCGACTGGTTCGCGCCCTACTACCTGGGCCAGGCCTACGCCGCTTCGGGCCGCTACACGGAAGCTGAAGCCCCCTTGCAGACCGCTCTGCGGCTGGCCTCAGGTAATAACCGCGCCAAGGTCAACAGCCAGCTCGGCTTTGTCTATGCCAAGCAGAAGCGCTACGACGAAGCGGTTGCCGCATACAACGCGGCCGGCGAGCCTGGCAAGGCGGCGGGCGTTCTCGAGAACAAGAACATCGCCGCCGAGAACGCCGAGGCCGATGCGCACAACGAGAAGGTCCGCCAGCTCCAGGAACAGCGCGACAAGCTGCGTGATCAACTCGACAACCCGGTCGTCGAGCCTCCCTTCTAGCAAAGAAGGCCGCGGCTCATCGCCACGACCACGACACGAAAGGGCCTCCTCATGGAGGCCCTTTCTGTTGGCAGACGCTTCCCTGGCGCGCAGGGAAAACCTCGCGACCTCGACCAGCGCCTTACTCCTCGATGCGCAGATTCTCTCGGCGTAGCGACAACACCGCACCGAAGGCACCCGCCAGGGCGCCGAGCAACACCACGGCGAGCTGACCGCTCCAGGCGAGCGGCTCGAACTGGAGAAACGGCAGCCACGGCGACGCACCGGCCTGTGCCGCCAACCCCGCCTGTACGCCCCGCAGCCCGAGGAGCGCGAACAGGCCGCCGAGGGCACCCTGCAGTGCGGCCTCGAAATAGAACGGCCCACGAATGTAGAACTCCGTCGCACCGACCATTCGCATGACCGCGATTTCGTCGAGGTATCTGAACGCGGCGAGTCGAATCACGCCTGCCGTTGTGAGCACCGCGGCCAGAAGGAGCGCCACCGACAAAGCCACGCCAACGGCACGGACAATCGAAAGCAATCGCGCCATCTGGCCAAGCCACTGGCGATCATCATCGACCATCGAAACAACCGGCATGGCGAGCAGGGCAGTGGACCACTCAGCGAACGCTGCTTCATCGATCGCAGCTGGCTCGAGAGTCGCCTCGAGCGAGGCCGGAAAGGGAGAGCTCCCGACCTCTTCGGCGACGTCCGAAAGCCCTGGATATGCCTGGGAGAAGCGGAGAACGGCCGCTTCGGCGGTGGTCTCAGAAACGTCGCGGACCCAGGCCGCCTCGGAAACCCGAGCATGGACCTCGCGAGCCGCTTCCGAACCGAGGTCCTCACCAGGTTCGAGGTAGATCACAACAACCGGATCGCCGCTCAACTTCTCGAGACCCGCACCAAGGCTCTTGGTCACCGAGTAGAATAGTCCGCTCACAAAAAGCCCGAGGGCGATCGTCAGGATCGCAACCAGACTGGTGCGCCAGTCGCGCAACATTCCGATTGCGGCCTCACGCAGGAAGTAGAGGGTCGCCTGCCAGAAGTTCACGCCCCCGACACCTCAGGCTCCTCCGGGGCGCCGGGCATCGCGGCGCCTTCGAAGAGCCTCAAGGTCTCCTGGAGATCGAGATCCAGCTCGCCCTCGAGCTGGCGATCATCTTCCAGACGACCGGACACCAGGGTCAGCACCCGCCCGCCGGTGCGCTGGATGGTGTCGCGATCGTGGGTTGCCAGAACAACCGTGGTGCCGCGAAGGTTGATCGCCAGGAAGAGTTTGAGGATCTCAGCCGAAAGGTCGGGATCGAGGTTGCCGGTGGGTTCATCGGCGATCAAGATCTCGGGCTCGTTGATCAGAGCGCGCGCAATCGCCACACGCTGCTGCTCGCCGCCCGACAGTTCGAGTGGAAAGGCGTTCAGGCGATGGGCCAGACCTACCCTTCGAAGGGCCTGAAAGGCCATGACCTTCTGCTTACGCATGGAGAGACCGATGAGGCGAGGCAGGTAGACGACGTTTTCGAAGACCGTCTTGCGCGAGATCAATCGGAAATCCTGAAACACCACCCCGATCGTTCGTCGGAGGTAGGGAACCTTGACCGCAGGCAGGCTGGCGACGTTGCGGCCATTCACCAGGATCTGACCGTCGCTGGGAACATCTTCGCGGTAGATCAGCTTCAGGAGCGTCGTCTTGCCGGCACCCGACGGTCCCGTGAGAAAGACGAACGAGCCCCGTGGGATCTCGAAGGAGACATCGTCGAGGGCCTGCTGTCCTCCCGGATAGCGCTTCGAGACATGAAAGAACTGAATCAAGGAGGTGCCCTTCGGTGGTGCCCTTCGGAAGGATCAGGCTTCCGGTTCTTCGCCCGCGGCTCCGGCCTGCTCGAGCACCATCTCGCGTGCCCGAGCCGGATCGGCACGCCCCGCCGAGGCCTTCATCACTTGACCAACGAGAAACCCGACCACCTTCGCCTTGCCCGCCCGAAGTTCGGCGACGGGGCCCGGATTGTCGTTGATCGCCTGCAGAACCCATTCGAGAAGTGCCGCTTGATCACGAACCTGGAGAAGACCGAGCCGCGCGACCACCTGCTGCGGCTGTTCTCCTTCGGCAGAACCCCACAGCGCAGAGAAGACCTCCTTCGCAGCACTGCCAGAGACTCTGCCGTCGTCGACCATCGCGACCAGCTGGGCCAGTGAGGCGGCCGGTAGATCAGACTCCGGATCTTCGCCACCCTCGCGTAGGCGCAACACCTCGGTCATGATCCAGTTGGCAAGGCCCTTCGGGTTGGAAGAATGCCCGGCAACCGCGCGCTCGAAGTAGTCCGCCAGGACACGGTCAGAGGTGAGCAGGCGAGCGTCCTCCTCAGACAGTCCGAAAACCGCTTCGAATCGCTGTCGACGATCCCAGGGCAGTTCCGGGACCTCGCGTCGACGTTCCTTGATGCGCTCTTTTGTAAGCACCAGGGGCGCGAGATCGGGCTCCGGAAAGTAGCGGTAGTCGTGTGCCTCTTCCTTGCCGCGCATCGAGCGGGTCACGCCGCGAGCCGGATCGAAGGTGCGCGTTTCCTGGCTGATCACGCCACCTGACTCGATGATGTCGATCTGGCGCGCGACCTCGAACTCGATTGCCCGCGCTACGTGACGGAAGGAGTTGAGGTTCTTCACCTCAGCCTTGGTTCCGAGCTGCTCGGCACCGCGCCGCTTGACCGAAACGTTGGCATCACAGCGCAAGGAACCCTCCTCCATGTTGCCGTCGGAGGTTTGAGTGTAGAGAAGCACCCGATGCAACGTCCGGAGGTAGTCTTCTGCCTCCTCCGCCGAGCGGATCTCGGGCTCGGTCACGATCTCGACCAGCGGAACGCCACAGCGATTGAAATCCACCAGGCTCTGACCGGGCAGTTGACCGCCTCCCGGCGTCTCGTGCAGAAGCTTGCCCGCGTCTTCTTCGAGGTGTATCCGATGAATACGAACCGAGCCCGGGTGATCGGTGAGTGGCAGCTTTCCGTTGCTCGCCAGCGGCTTGTCGTATTGGCTGATCTGGTAGCCCTTGGGTAGATCAGCGTAGAAGTAATTCTTGCGCGAGAACACCGAGGTCTCGGCGACTTCACAGCCGAGCGCGAAGGCCAGGAGGACCGCCAGGTCGACCGCCTCGCGGTTGAGTACCGGCAGGGTGCCCGGGTAGCCGAGACACACCGCGCAGGTCACAGCGTTAGGCTCGGCACCGAAATGGTTTTCACAACGGCAGAAGATCTTCGTGCGCGTGCGCAGCTGCACATGCACCTCGAGCCCGATCACCGGCTCCCAGGCATGCGCCTCGGGGTCCTCGGACATCTCCACAGCATCGAGCGCTGGCGTTCGTCGCGAGCCGGCACTGTTGCCTGGCGCAGCCGCTCGCTGCGGCGCTATGTCGTCGGGGCCCGCCATGGTGCGGGGAGTCTAGCGCAGCACCCGGAGCGTAACCTGGCCGCCAGGGCGGCCCAGAGACCATGAAGTCGGCGAGCCTCTTGAGGGAACGCGCCGAGGTTCGGGTGTTGTTTCTCCCCGATGGCCCCGCGGCTCCAGAGAACGATCGCAGGCGCGTCGAGGCGGCATTCAAAACGGGCTGCCTCGACTCGGAAGGCAGAACGATTCAGGTGGTGAGAAACCGACAGGTTCACTCGAACACCATCGTAAGGGCTAAGGGCCCGCGCGCGACAGATCGGCAAGCACCTCAGGAAGCTGACGGTCTGCAGACCACTGCCGATCAGCTCGCACTTTGTGTATACACAGCCGACTGCGTCCCGATCCTCCTTTCCGGAAAGAGTCAAATGCTCGCGATTCATGCTGGCTGGCGTGGCTTGGCGGCCGGCATCGTCGGCAAAGCCGTGGCGCTCCTCGAGGAGCCCGGTGCGGCCCATGCCTGGATCGGGCCAGCCATCCGGGCCTGTTGCTATGAAGTCGACGAGGACGTCGCACGCCGGGTTGCTGAAGCCACCGGACCCGAGGTCATCGTGGGCCCTCCAGGCCACCCCAAGCCGCACCTCGATCTCCAGGCGGCCGCACACCACTCCCTCGAGTGCGGGGGGCTATCGTCGATCGAGACGATCCCGATGTGCACCCTCTGTGACGACGCAAAGCGCTGGGCGAGCTACCGCCGCGACGGACCCGGCGGCGGCCGCAACCTCGCCTTGATCTGGCGCCAGCCTTAGGTGCCGCCGGCGGGCCTCAAACGGCGGGCGCGTCCACCTTGGCAGCCGGGCCACGAGGCTGTCGCCCGAATGCCCGCAGTTGGCCACACGCCGCGCTGACGTCTTCACCACGAGGTCGGCGCACGGGAGCGACGATGCCACGGGCCTCGAGCGCCCTTTGAAACTCGAGGACCCGACCAAAGGGAGGCGGCGCCAGGTCGCCGAGGACCGGATCGGGGTTGAGTGGAATCAAGTTGATCTTCGCTGGCAAGCCTTCGAGCAGGCACTCGAGGCGCGCCGCGTCGCGAGGATCGTCGTTGAAGTCGCGTATCAGGGTGTACTCGAAGGTGATCAGCCGACCACGCTCGAGTGGATAGCGCCGAATCGCCGCCAGCAACTCGGCAAGCGGCCATTTGCGGTTGATCGGCATGAGCCGACTGCGCCGCTCGTCGTCGGGAGCGTGCAGTGAAATCGCCAGGTTCGGTCGCCTGGGCCAGGCGGCCATCGCGTCAATGCCCGGGACAACCCCAGCGGTCGACACCGTGACGCGGCGCCAGGAGATCGTCTCGGTCAAGAGAACGAGGGCACGGTAGACGGCCTCGAGGTTGAGCATGGGCTCGCCCATGCCCATGAACACCAGGTTGAGCCCCGCGTTCGGTGCGATTCCAGGAGGAACCGGCCCCGACTGCACCGCATGAACCTGGCCAACGATCTCGGCAGCAGTGAGGTCGCGGCCCGCACCCCAGTAGCCGGTCACACAAAACGCACACGCCAGGGCGCAGCCGGCCTGGCAGGAGACGCAGAGGGTCCTTCGGCCGCCGTCAGGAATGTCGACTGCCTCGATCGTCGCGCCATCGGCAAGGCGAAACAAGAGCTTCGAGGTCCCGTCTCGACTGGTCTGCCGCTCGTCGACCTCCGGACGACCGATCGAGAAGGAAGCCGCCATGCGTTCTCGAAGATCGAGGGAGAGATCGGTCATCTCGTCAAACGACGACACCCGACGAACGTGCAGCGCACGAAAGATCTGTTCGATCCGAAAGGGTCTATCGATCACCTCGGCCAACAAGGTCGACAGCTCGGAGCGATCGAGTCCCAGAAGGCTCGGCCGATCCTCAGGCAGCTGAGCCGTAACCTCAGACATATCTGACGCTCAGTCGTCGCCGTCAGCAGTTTCGCCGGCGTCGGGAGCGATCTCTTCCCGACTGAGGAGCCGGCCACCCGAGCTCCCAGAAGACTTCCCGCGACGTCGCGTTCGCAGGCGACGGGTAGGGTCGATTCCAACCGATCGCAGGAAGGCCAGGTCTTCGCCGTTGATCCGGAACTCAGGGCGACTGTTGCTATGAACCATGCGAAGGCTGCGTGGCGACAGGTCTTTGCGATCTTCGCGCGGGCCTTCGAGGTCCGGCTGACAGTCGAGCAGCAGATTGAGGGTGTACCCCTCCTCGCGGAGTCGATCAAGGTGCTCGTGCACATCGTCCGATTCACCGATCGCAGTATGGAGCGCGCGGCTCAGCTGTTCGAGTAGCTGGCGGATTTTCTCGTCGATGATGGCCATGAGATCGCTCCGGTGAACGCGCATCTGCTTGGCCACTCCGCATCATCACGAGCAACATGCGAGGGGCAACTGAGCGTGGTCCGGACCCACAATTATCCCGCCTCCCACGAGAGGGTGTCAAACCCGTCAACGCCGCGGGTTGCCTGTCGGCGGGGTTGCACATGAAGGTGCGCCCCGGGCTGCTAGGGTTCGCGGAATGAACGCGGAGGTCGGGATCGACGTGCGGGCCGAACTCGACGGGTGGCTACGCGAACTCGGTCTGATGACCAAGGACATCGAGGCGTTGGCCGGCGACGTCTCGGTGCGCAGCTACTACCGAGTCGAGCTCGCCGATGGGCGCCGCCTGATAGCAGCCCACCATCCACCAGCGATTCGTGATGCTCTCGATCGCTTCCTTTCGTCAACCCGTCTTCTGCAGGCCGCAGACGTTCCAGTTCCGACCATCGAAGCTGCCGACCCTGCGCGCGGTCTCTTGCTGCTGGCGGACCTGGGTGACCGAACGCTCTACGACGTCGTTGGCACTCTCGACGAGGGCGAGCGCGAGGGGTTGTTCGACGAGGCCCTGCGAACGGCGCTAGAGCTGATCGCCCGCATCCAGAACAATGTTTCGGCAAAGGCATGCGCGGCGCTCAATCCGCCACTCGATCGCGAGCTTCTGGCCCGTGAACTCGACCAGACCTGGGAGGTTTTCCTCGAACGGCACCTCCAACTGGACCGAGCGACGGGCTTCGGCCGTGCCCTGGATGCCTGGCTGAACCAGCAGATCGACTGCCTCGCAGAATCTCCTTTCGTTCCCTGTCACCGCGATTTCATGGCGAGGAACATCTTGCCGGGCGACCCGACCCGCGGCGCGCGCCAGGTTCTCTACGTGATCGATCATCAGGACCTGCGCCTAGGACCGGCGACCTATGACGTCGCCTCTCTCTTCAACGACTCGGTCTATCCGCCTGTGGCCCTGGTCGAACGTCTTATCGAGGAAGCGCCCCTGGCGATCGACCGGCCCATGTACCTACGCTCGGTCGTCCAACGGGGGCTCAAGATCATCGGCACGTTTCATCGCTTCGCCGAGCGCGGCAGACCGCGCTACCTGGGTCTCGTGCCGCCGACTCTCGAACGGGTCTACCGAGCCATGCAGGACCTCGCCACCGGTGACGACGATCTGGCATCGACCCTCGCCAGAGAGGCGCGACAGGCCACTGCCGGACTCGCGGACCTCGACTGGTACAGCTGAGGTTTCCCTACCGCGTCCCCTGATAGAATGAGTGATTCGTTCATGACCACCCCTTACTAGGAAGCCACGATGTCTGTACTCGCCATCTTGTTCCCCCTCGGTCTGCCCGAGATGTTGGTTCTTTTCGGAATCCTGGTGCTGATCTTCGGCGCTTCGAGACTGCCACAGCTCGGCGCAGGAGTCGGCGAGGGGATCCGGAACTTCAAGAAGGGCCTCAAGGGCGACGACGTGGACGACTCCGCCGCGCCGCGCTCCGAATAGCTCTTAACCCTCGGCGGGCTTCTGGGGCCTAAGCGCCGAGACCGACGACTTCGACGCCGCGCTCGGGAACGGCTCGGCCTTCGGCCGCCCAGGCCGACTCGAGCCGTTGGCGGTAGAGCCGGGTGACTTTCTCGATGTAGCGCCGCGTCTCCCGGAAGGGTGGCACGCCACCGAAGCGACTCACGTTGGCCGGCCCGGCGTTGTAGGCGGCCAGCGCTAGCTGCAGGTCGGCGTCGTAGCGTTCGAGCAGCCTGCCAAGATAACGGGCACCTGCATCAACGTTCTGGGCAGGGTCAAAAGGATCGGCAGCCGCGTGGGCTGGCATCAACTGCATCAGACCCCGGGCACCCACCGGCGACACGGCGCGCGGATCGAACCGCGATTCCACCTCGACAATCGCCGCGAGCAGCAGCGGATCGACCGAGTGGTTCTCCGCAGCGGCCAACAGAATCTCGGCGTAGGGTACACCCGCGAGCTCGGTCGCGCGGGTGGCAGCGCCAACACCGGCCTCGAACATCCCGATCTCGAAGCTCGGCTGGTGCTCCGCGGGCTCCTCGCTCCAGGCCGCGAGCTCATCGAGGAGAGCGACTTCGGCTGGATGGGGCGGCGGCGTCGTGCTTTCTCCGGGCTCCGGCCCGGCCGACGATGTGCCAGTCGGCACAACCACGAAGGCCAAAAGAGCCAGAATGGCGCACAACCCTTGCAATGTGAAACGGAGTCTGGACATGACGTTCTCGAGATCCACCCATGCCCAAATGCCCATGAACAGGGGCTCTGCGGCGCCGACGAAGGGCCGGTGCCGCAGATGGCTTCGTGGAGTTGTCCACGACACAGTGCGAACCTCGTGCCAGGAACGAGCTCGAGATCGCGCGCACACCACCTCCTGGATGAAGGGCCGGGGGAGGCCCGGCGTGCGCCGGGTGAGCGACGGGGGCCCGCGCCTTCGACACCGCTCCATGGCTGGTCCTGAGGGGTACCAGCTGGTTGGTCCAGGAGCCTCAACGGCACCTGGCGCGATCGGAAAGCGGCGGACCGCTCCCCGGACGCAAGGCCCCCGTCCCTCACCCTCACGATCGTCCGAAGACGCTGGGAGAGGGAGCAGGGTGCACGCTCGTGCTTCGCACGACGCGCTTGCTCGTCTGGCGCCGACCCGACGCTCGGCTGGCGCGACTCGGCTGGCGCTACTTGACCAGTAGGCGGTCGCCGGCGTAGATCGGATACCGCGACTCGGTGATCTTCGCCACCGAACTGTTCGAGTGAACCGACATCACGGCGAGTTCGCCCAGCACGACCGGCGGGTTGCCGTTACGGTTCTCGCGGTAGACGGTGAACTGGTCGCCGGGAATCACATCGTCGGACTCACCGAGTTCGATAAACACCACGTGATCTAGCCCCGCCGTGACGATTCCGTCTTTGGCGTAGAGAACCACCGGAGCCGACGCCACTGCATCGGAGCTTTCCGGATAGTTCACAGGACGCAAGGGTGTCTTGCGCTCCGAGGGAATGGGCTCCTCGACGAACGGCTTGAGGACCGTACCGATCGGGAACGACGTGCACGAACTCGAGACCTCAGCAATCGCTGTGTCTTCCTGCGTGGAGAGGATGCGGAGACGGCCAGCGTACTGGTACATCGTGCCAACCACCCTGTCGCTGTGTGGATGGCGAATCGTGGCGCCAGGAATGATGGCCGTGAAGGTGTCACCGGGCGCCAGCCCGGCGGAGCGCCCGCCATCGACATAGACAATGTCGCCCGTATCGAGACCGACCTTGATCGCGTCCACCGCACCCCAGGCAGCCGTCAGGTTGCCACGCTCGCTGATCTTGACCGTGGGTCCGAGGACCTCGTATTCGGAACCCGTGACGGTGAACGAGAAGGCTTCATCAGGGTCACCGATATAGCCCGAACAGTAGATGTCATCGGGAGTCCCGAGCTGAACGAAGGAGCTGCGGCCGGTTCCGAAAAGGCCGGGGCCACCAACGAGCCGATTCGGATCATCGCCATCCATTCCGCCGTTCTCACCCGGCTGACCGAGGACCGACTCAGCCGACTCGACATCCATGCCGAGCACCAGCGGATCGCCCGGGTAGATCCAGTGGGCGTCGAGGATGTACTGGTTGCGTTCCCAGATCTGCGGCCACAGATAGGGGTCGCCATAGAAGCGCTGGGCGAGGTCCCAGAGCGTGTCGCCACGCTGAATGATGTGCACCTCGGCCCCCTCCTCGATCGCCGCTGGAGGATTCCAGGCCGTCCAGTGATCGTTGACGAAGTTGAGGTTCTTGGGCGGCGTCTGGGCCGCCACCGGCATCGTCATGGCAAACGCCAGGCTGAAGGTCAGAATGAGGCCGATCCAAGCAGGAACGGAAACCCTGGGCTCGATCGCTCGAGAGCGGTTCTTGGGGGACTTCATGACGGATCTCCTCCAGTTTGGGCTCTGGATCGGAAATGGGGAAAGGGGGAAAGGCAGGAAGGGAATTCTCTGGCTGCACGCCGATTCGGGTGCTGGACCCGAGGACCCGTAACCGTAGCGACGGGCCCTATTTGTGTCAAGGAATACGAGAACTCGTAGCCCCTGGACAAGGACCGGAGTTGGGTCCTGGATCCGCCACAGGCGGGCCCGAAGACCAGACTGCGAATATTCTACATTTTCTCGGGCTTCTTGCGAACCCCTAGCAGCCCCTCAGCCCCAATCACGGCCCAGAAGGGCCCTCCAGGGGGTCCGCGCCTCTCATTCCGAGGCTTCTGGAAGAGTCCGAGGCTCCCTCCCGGAAGCCCCGCCCAAGCGAAAGACGCCTGGGCAATCCCTGGGCACCGCGAGAGCACGTGGCCGTTGGGCGACGACGATCCAGGCTCGCCGGCCGGTGAGCGCAGGCCGCGCAACCCAAGGAAGGCAGTCCGAAAGGCGCCGCCGCGCCCTGGATCGCCGGCCACCGGCCCCACGCGCGGCACGACGCTTGACCGCTATGCCCCTTCACCGACACCAACAACACCACAACCGCGGAAAGTGGCAGGGACGGAGGTCGGCTCCACCCTCCTAGCGGGTAAGGCGCTCGCTGGCGACGATCGCAGCCGCGGTCTCCGGAAAGCGCCGCTGAATCTCACGGTAGCTCTCCTCGGCCGACTGCCGGTCGCCTTGGCGCTCGAAGACCTGCCCCGCCTTGAGAAGGGCATCCGGAACCTTGTTGCCTTCTGGGTAGCCCTCGATGGCCTGGCCGAAGGCTTCAAGTGCCCCAGCGTAGTCCTGGCGCGCAAAACGCGCCTCGCCAATCCAGTACCAGGCGTTGTCACCGAGCTCGCTCGACGAGTGGGCCGCCAGGAACTGCTCGAACGCAGCCTCCGACTCCTGGAAGCGCCGCTGGTGGAACAGCGTGTAGCCGCGATCGTACAGATCACGCGCCGCAGTCGAGATCGGCTCACTGACCACCGGCGCCGGTTGTCCCCCTTGTGCTCGGTCCGACCCGGCAGCCACCGCACTCGGAGGCGGCTCTGCCCTAACGCCTCCGTCGTCCTGGACAACCACCCTTCGCGGTGCATTGTCGATCGGCACCGCGATGGTCTCGAGATGAAGATCGCGAGGATCGTCGAGATCACTCTCCTCGACTTCGCCGGGGTGCCCAACCTCGACGACCTGGCCGGACTGGTAGGCGGCGGCACGCTCCTCGACCTGCTCGCGGGTCGGCGCAGCTGTGCGCCGGGAAGCAACCTGGCCGGCATCGAGCGCTGCCAGCTGACTCCGAAGCCGAGCCATCTCGACTTCCTGGACCGCTGCTTTGCGCTGCAGCTCGATGACGCGCCGTTGCAGCTCAGCGATCTCTCTCTTCTGAGTGCCTGGCGCCTTGATCGGCGACTGGCCGCTGCACCCGCCCAGAAGAACTGCGATCAAGAATAGGGGAAGGGCGGTCCAACGCAGCCTGGTTGTCATTTTCCTGACTCCTTTTCGTCGTCTGCGGCGGCAGACTCTGTCTTCTCGTCTTCACCGCCCCGCTTTCCCTTGCGGCGTGGTGATTCCCCCCTCCTGGCTTTCTTCGACTGTCTGATCTTGGCGTTCGGATAGTCCGCCCGCAGAACACCGCACGCATCGGTCGCTCCCTCGGGCGGTGCCTCCATGAACGAGTGTGCCTGGCAGAGCAATTCGTAGACCTTGCCCTTGTCTTCATAGGCCGGGTACTCCGTCAGCAGGTGCTCGAGCCGCGATGCGACGGCGGTGCACAGGCCCGGGCGCTTGCCTCGACATCCAAAACGCATGTAGAACGCCGCCACCACGTACTCGTGTTCGGCGAGGTTGTTCTTGACCTCGACCAGGGTCGTTTGCGCCTCCCGCGCCTCGTTGCTGGTCGGGTAGAGCCGAATCAGATCCTCGAGCTCCTCGACTGCCTTGGCCGTGGTCTTCTGGTCACGGTTGGGCTTCTCCATGCGGCGCGACAGGCTCTCGCCGATGCGCAACTGCGCGTAGGCAGCACGGTCGCTGGTTGGGAAACGGTTGAGAAAGTCGCGATAACGGGTTTCGGCCTCGATCAGGTTCTCCTGCCCACCTGCCAAGAACAGCGCGTCGGCGGCCAGGAGGAGGCCGTCGCGGCCACTGACCGAGTTGGGCTCCACCTCGAAGGCGTGAATCAGGTACTTCTTGGCCTGCCGATACTTCTTCTCGGCCATCAGTGCCGTGCCTTGCGACAGCGACTCCTCGGCCGACAGACGAAGAATCGGATCTTCGCGGCGGTTGCCACCGCAGCCCGCCAACAAGAGCAGCACGAACAAAGGAACCAGGAGCCGCAGGCCCCACCCCAACAGAGGTCTTCCACAGAGGTTCATGTCAAGCCACGCCCTTTCGAGACGTCGCTGCTCCAGACGTCAGTTCTACCAATGTCGCCACCGGGTCGTCGGCCGCAAACACACCCGAGCCGATGACCGCGATGTCGACGCCGGCCTCGGCGACCCGGTCGACGTTGTTGAGCTTGATGCCCCCGTCCATCTCGATCAGGCAGTCGAGCCCGCGTGAATCAATCAGGTCCCGCAACCGCCTCGCTTTCTCGAGCACGTACTCGATCATCGATTGGCCGGCAAAGCCGGGGTTGACCGACATCAGCAAGACGAAGTCGAGCCTCGGTAGCAAGTCGGTGATGGTTGTGATCGGGGTCGCTGGATTGAGCGCCACACCGGCCCTGGAGCCCGCCTCGCGGATGGCCGAAACCGTGCGATCGAGATGAACCGTGGTTTCCTGGTGGACCGAAACCCAGGTGGCGTGCTCGAGATATGCGTCGAGCAACCGATCTGGGTTGGAGACCATCAGGTGCACATCGAGCTCGAGACTGGTGCCGGCCGCAAAGGCATCGATGACGGGCGGACCGAAGCTGAGATTGGGGACGAAGTGACCATCCATCACGTCGACGTGCACGATCTCCGCTCCACCGCGGGTGCAGATGTCTTGCGCATCGGCCAGCCGAGCGAGGTCAGCGGCGAGAATTGAGGGAGCGATTTTCATGCGGTCCGAGTCTTTGGTCAGGTGTCTTCGCTCGGACTCGCCGAGACAACCAGGGAAATCGGGATCTGTCGGCGCAACGCATGACCAGCCAATGGGTACTGGCGAAGGACGATGCCCTCGGGCACGCCCTCGTACGGCTCGTACTTGACGCTACCCATGCGAAACCCATGGCGTTGGAAGAAGTTCCGCACGACGTCGTTTTGACGGTAGACCAGGTCGGGCATGACGTAGACCGCATCGGTTTCGTCGCTCGACACCAGGACGCCGATCGGGGTCGAACGATCGACCAGATCGCCGGGTCTTGGGTACTGCCAGATCACATCGCCGGCCGGCCCGCGGACGGTGCGCACGTCGCCGCGGGAACCGAGCGCCAGCCCTGCAGCACCGAGGGTGACCTGCGCCGCCTGGATGGCACGGCCTTCCAGTTCGGGAACCTGGACCAACTGTTGGCCGCGCGACAAGACAACGCGGACGCCGCTGCCCCGCTTGACCAGCCCCGCGGGGCCGGGGTCGTGCTCGAGAACGTGCCCGGCGGGCACGGTGTCGTCGAAGCGGTCTTCGTTCTCGTCCCAACGCATCTCGAGGCCCTGATCGCGCAGCAGAAGCTCGGCATCGGCCAGCGCCAGCCCCCCCAGATCCGGAACCGGGACTTCACCACGACGCACTGATTTGTTGAAGCCGAGGACCGCCATCGATCCGAAAAGAACCAACAAAAGCAGGAGCCGGAGGCCAAAAAGCGCCAAGCGGCGCACAACGCGAAGCATGGGCGCAGTCTAGCAGCCCCCCACTTCACCGTGGGTCGCCTGAACGCCGCTCCAACGGGCCTCGGACCGGCTACCTCGGCGGCGTTGCGGGCACCGGATCCTCGGTCTCCGGTACCGCCGCATCGGCCTCTGGAGCACTTTCAGAGTCTCCGCCCGAGACACTCTCGACCGCGCCATCGGAGAGCGGTCCCTCGTCGCCTGGCAGGCGCTTGCGAACATCGAAGAACATCGCCATAGCCATCAACGTGACGATGAAAACCAGCCCGACCTGGATCAAACGTTCCTTCACCATCAATGACAGGTCGCGGCGCAAGATGCTCTCGATGAGGAGAATCAGGATCTCGCCGCCGTCCATGATCGGAATCGGCAGCATGTTGATCAAGAACAGGTTGAGGCTGATGAGAGCCATCAGAAACAACAGTTCCTTCATCCCGCGGCGGGCAGCGTCACCGCTGACCACCCCGATCTCGAGCGGGCCACCAATCGCGCTCTCCGGCGAGATGCGGCGCTCGAAGACCTTGCCGATGAACTGGCCGATCTGCTCGACGGTGTCGAGGTTGTAGCGAACGCTCGCACGGAGAGCTTCGACGAACCCCATCCGGCGTAGCGGGTATCCGATCACGACACCGATCTGCGCCCTCTCCTCGTCGCTGCCTTCGACCTCGACGCGCTCTGGTCTGACCTCGAGTGGCACGATGCGGCCATCACGCTCGACCTCGACCACCACCGGTCCTTCGGACCTCTGCAGGCGCTGGGTGAACTCTTCGAGTGAGAACACGGGCTGGCGATCGACTGCGACGAGGATGTCGTCGGGAGCGAAGCCGGCCAGGGCCGCCGGGCGGCCTTCTACGACTTCGACCACCTGGGGCTTCCAGGGCGGCGCCAGGGTCGGCATGCCGAGCTTGTACTTGGGGATGATGTCGGGCGTGAGTTCGGTGCGCTCACGCTTTCCGTTGCGCTCGTACTCAATCGCCAGTGCTCGACCGGGCGACGTGAGAATGGTCATCGACACCTGTTGCCAGTGTTCGACCGGCTCACCGTCGATGGTCAGGAGGCGGTCACCACTCGCGAGGCCAGCACGAGCACCAGCCGAGTCTGCGGGAACGCCACCGACAACCGGTTCGAGGTCCTTTTCGTTGACCATCCGAGTACCGGACATGAAGACGCCCGCCACCAGCGCCACCGCCAGCAAGACGTTCATGCCCGGCCCAGCGAGGTAGATCAAGATGCGCTGCCAGCGTGGCTGTGCCAGGAAATCGTCGGGGCGCTGCTCGGACGCCGTCGGATCCCGGCCGGCGAAGGCTACGTAACCCCCGAGCGGCACCAGTGAGATTCGAAAGTCGGTGTCACCACGCCGAAAGCCCCAGATGCGGTTGCCGAAACCGAGCGAGAACGTCAGGACCCGCACCCCAAACAGCCGGCCAACGATGTAGTGCCCCGCCTCGTGAACGAAGATGATGACGCCGACCACGAACAGGAAGGCGAGAATGTTGCTCAAGAGAATCTGCACGGAGGGTCCGTTCCGGAAGAGGGAGGCTCACGCCGTCAAGCGGGGCCTCGAATCATACGAAAGCCGGGCACCTAAGTTGATGCTCCCGGAAGGACCGCGCGAACCTTCGAAGCTCAGAGCCAGCCGAGTTCGAAGCCCAGCCAGAAGACTGGCGAGGCCAACAACAGGCCATCGAAGCGATCGAGCAGTCCTCCATGTCCCGGCAGCAACCGACCGCTATCCTTGACGCCCACCGAACGTTTGATCATCGACTCCACCAGGTCGCCGAGCTGCACCAGGACTGCGGTCACCCCGACGACAAGAGCAAAGCGAAGATCAACTGTATCGAGGCCACCCCGGCGCCAGAACACATAGGCGCCGACGGCCAACAGGCTGCCGACGAAGCCGGATGCCGATCCTTCCCAGGTCTTCTTGGGGCTGATGACTGGTGCCAACTTCGTCCGCCCGAAGGTCTTGCCGCCGTAGTAGGCCATCGTATCGGCCAACCACACGATGCCGAACAACGCCAGGCACAACCAGGGGTCGGCGGTCTGCAGGCGATAGATCGCCGCCGCCGGCAAGGCGAGATAGGGGGCGGCGAAGGACAACATGCCCAGCGTAGGCAACGCGCGCTCTAACGGTGCGCGCGTCAACAGAACGGTGAGGCCGGCAGCCAGCGGAATGAACAACACCAGAATCGTTGCGATGAGTGGTGACAGGTCAACCCGACCCTCGCTCAACCCGATCAACAACAGAGCCAGAAGGGGTACCAGGAAAACCAGCGCGCTCAGCGCCGGTCTCCAAACCATCGACTTGAGCATCGCGACCAGCTCGAACGCGCAAAGCGTACAGACCCCCACCGCCACCAACAGAAAGGCTGGAGGAGGAAACGTGAACAGGGCCACGAGGCCGAAAACGATTCCTACTATGCCGGTGATGAGTCGCTGCATCCGTTGTCGCCTCGTCGTCTAGGGGGGCAAGCGCCGCAAACTGCGCCTCGGCTCGCGAACCTCGCTCGGAGTTCCGAGCTCTCCGGTTCCCAAGAGGGGTCGGTCCTGTCCTGGGACGGGGCACCATCGGGCGCCCCGGCGAAACTACCTCACCCGGGAACGATTGACCGCGCTGTCATGCCGACTCTGGCATCTCGTTGCCGCCGGCTCCTTCGAGTGGGCCCCACTTCGGGTCGTAGAACACTCGTACGAGCACCAACCCGTGGGCCGGGGCGCTCGGACCAGCATCGGCACGCTGACCTCCAGACAACAGGCCCGCAACCGAGTCGACACTGCGCACGCCGCGCCCGACCTCCAGGACTGTGCCGACGATCGCGCGCACCATGCCGCGCAAGAAACCGTCGCCAACGATCCTCAACCGTAACCGACCCGCCGGAAGCTCGCTCCACTCCGCCTCGCGCACCTTGCGAAACGGTTGCCTGTGTGAACCGCCGCTGCGAGCAAAGGCACTCCAGTCGTGCCGACCAACGAGGAGCTTCGTCGCGCGTTGCATGCGGTCGATGTCGAGCGCTGTGAACACCACGACGGCTTGATCGCTGTCGAGCGGTGAGAGCACCCGCGTTCGGATCAAGTGGTAGTGATACTCCTTGCCTTGCGCACACTTTCGGGCGTCGAAACCGGGGTGCATGCGCGCCGCACCGAGTACCCGAATGTCGTCTGGCAGGAGTCGATTCGTGCCCTGGACCAACTGCGACATTGGAACCGCCTCGGCTAGCCGGAGGTGTGCGACCTGGCCGCGCGCGTGGACGCCGGCATCGGTACGCCCGGCACCGGGAGTGCGCACGTCCACCCCGAGAACTCGTTCCAGAGCTTCTTCGAGCACCTGCTGCACCGCCAGGGCGTTCTCCTGGCGTTGCCAGCCCGCGTAGGCGGCGCCACGGTACGAAATGTCCAGGCGGTAGGTGAACTGGCGCATCTCGGGCCTCGCACGTGCAGCGGTGCTCACACCTTCACCTTCCTTCGATCAGCTGCGAACCGGTGCTGGACGATCCACAAGAGAAGTGGCGGCCACCAGATGGCCACCCAGACCCACGGAAAGTACTCGATTCCACAAACGGCCGGCAGATAGGCCAGACAGATCGTCGCGGAAAGCAGGAGCACTGCGGGGGTGAAACGGAGCGCCGACCAGGGCAGCAACCACACCAGGTACCAGGGATAGACCGTGGCCATCGCCAGGACCGCGCCGAGGAATGCCATCTCGAGACCGCGCAACATGACTTGAGGGCCAGAAAAAACGAGCGCTCGCCGAAACAGCCAGAAGAGCCAACCCAGCAAGAGGATCGCCAGGATGCCTTTGGCGATCAGCTGTGGGTACAGGTAGGGAAAGAGCCCCTCGAACAGCTGGGGATCGCCGAGCCCGACCTCTACCCGGCCGAGGCCCGCCAGAAGCGCGCCGTCGATCCCGAGGGAATGCACCAACCGCCACGCCGGTTCGTACAGGGGACCGTTGAACTCCCAGGAGATGCCGTACGTCACCAGCCCCGGGGGCACGCCACCAACCGAAGACACGATCGGAAAACTGAGCCCGGCAAGTACGGCGGCGCAGGTCACCGCGAATGTCCTCGGTCGCCGCGCCGCCTGCCCGAGAACTCCCAGTACCACGACCGGAACCAACTTGACCATCACCGAAACGGCGGCGAGAGCTCCCGCCCCAGCCACCCGAACAGGAGTCCTCACGCCGGGCGCCACCACCAACAGGAGCACCGCCGCCGCCAGGGGCAGGAGGCCGACGACATCGACGTGACCCATGCCCGCACCCTCGAACAAGACCAGAGGGTTCCAGGCGTACCAGAGCACGCGCCGGCGGGGTAGACCGAACACCATGGCCAGCCGAAACAGAAGCGCTGTGCCCGCCAGGTCGAGCACCACCACCAACAGCTTGTACGTTAAAAGAGGACGGGGGGCCAGCGCCGCTATACTGAAAAGTCCCATCGCAGAGGCTGGATAGACCGTCTTGACCGTTCGATGAGCGGTTCGATTCCAAATCTCCTCGAACGGACCGGAACGGAGTGGCAAGAGGCGCGGGTTGTCGGGTTCCAACGCCCATGGATTCTCGCCCGCGACCAGGACATGTCCATCCCACAGGTATCGCCACACGTCATCGGAGAGTTCTGGGGGCAACGGCACCAGAGCCAGGCGCGCCAAGAGCCCGACCAGCAGAACGACTCCCAGAGCTGGCTCACCGATCCGGCCATACATCCGGTAGTTCGCGGCAACCGAAACGAAACCGAGGAGCAACAGCGCATAGAGAGCCAGTGGATGACCAGCGAGGCCACCGTCGAGAGTGTGGCTCGCGACCGTGAGGGCGATCGCCGAGGCCACCAGCGGAACTCCCCAGGCGAACGTCCACGACTCACCTCTGGATTCACTCGATGATGGACTGGACGTCACTTTTGGAGATCGCGGCCTGGGAGGCAGAAGTCCTGCGTGCGCCGGTGCTGGCAGCGTACTACGCCGTCCTCGGCATCTTGGCGCTCTACGGCCTGCATCGCGTCGTCTTGTTGGCTTGGCTGTTTGGCGCCCCTCGCGCTCCGGAGGTCCAGCTCGAAGGCGAGCCTTCGGAGACGATGGCAGCCAGCGGCGAGGGTCCAAGGGCGGCCTGGCCAAAGGTCACGATACAGCTCCCTCTCTACAACGAATTGCTGGTTGCCCGACGGGCAATCGAAGCGCTCACTGCGATCGATTACCCGCGCCACTTGATGGAGATTCAGGTCCTCGACGACTCGAGCGACGACACCACCATCGAGGTGACCGCGGCTGTCGAACGGGCCCGGGCTCTTGGCCACTCGATCTGCCACATCCGGCGCAGCGAGCGCCGGGGCTTCAAGGCCGGGGCTCTCGCCGCCGGTCTCGAGTCGGCCACTGGCGATCTCATTGCAGTCTTCGACGCCGACTTCGTCCCGGCGCCGGACTTTCTCCGTCAAACGGTGCCAGTACTGCTCGATAGCCCCGGGGTCGGCATGGTGCAAGCACGTTGGGGGCACCTCAACCGGCGCCACTCACTCCTGACCTCGCTCCAGGCCCTGTTGCTCGACGGTCACTTTCTGGTCGAGCACACCGCACGCCACAAGGCGGGGCGATTCTTCAACTTCAACGGCACGGCGGGCGTCTGGAGGCGCGAAGCGATCGAGCAGGCCGGAGGTTGGACGCACGACACCCTCACCGAAGACCTGGACCTCTCCTACCGCGCTCAGCTCGCCGGATGGCGCTTCGTTTTTCTTTCCGACGTCGTCGCTCCGGCAGAGCTTCCGGCGAGCGTACGGGCATGGAAAACCCAACAGAGTCGCTGGGCGCGCGGCTCTGCCCAGTGCCTGCGCAAGCTCGCTGGGCCAATCCTTCGAAGCACTGCGCCGCCAGCGCAGAAGTTCGAAGCACTGGTTCATCTGAGCTCCAACCTGACCTATCCGTTGATGGCCCTGCTGGCGCTTCTCGTGTTCCCGGCCATGGCACTACGCAACGACGACTCGGGCACTCTGCTGCTCGTTGACGCGCCGCTCTTCTTCTTCGCCACCCTCGCCGTTGGCTCCTTCTATGGGGTCGCCTCGCGCCTGGCGAGAGAGAGCTGGCTGAGCTTGTGGCGTGTGCCGTTCGCCATGGCTCTCGGCATCGGCCTCTCCATCAACAATGCGCAGGCGGTGCAGCGAGGCCTGCGGCGCATGGGCGGCGTCTTCGAGCGCACACCGAAGGCACACCTCACCGACGACCTGTCGGGGGTCTCGACAAACGGCGCACCCCGTCTCTACGCCAGCGCCGGGAATGGCAGCCTGGCGGTCGAGATCCTGATGGCGGTGTGGATGGCACTCGGAATCGGGATCGCCATAGAGCGTGGGATGTGGCTGTGGCTGCCCTTCCTGTGGCTCTTTCTGCAGGGTTTCGTGATGATCTCCTGGCTGGGAATCAAGGAGTGGCGCGGCGCCCATGCGCAATCCTCGAGTGCGCCCACTACCGAGGCGCTCACAGCGCGAGAATCGACCTCTGGCACCTCACAACGGTTGCCTGCTGGCAATCGAGTCGCGGAGGGGCTTCCAGAAGCCGCCGCGCATGCGACCGAATAGAATAGGGGTCATGACCAGCCCGGTGCGCACCCCGTCTGACCCTCGGCACGCGCGGGTACGACTGCGTCAAGCCGAAGTCAACGACGCTCCCCTCCTGCGGCGCTGGCGTGCCGAACCGAGTGTTCGTCGCTTCCAGCCGCTGCACGATGTCTCGACCTCGCAGCTGCGCGCAGACCTCGCCAACCAGCGTCACGCGGACCTGTACCACGGCCGCGGCGAGCGTTTCCTGTGGATCGTCGAAGCCGACAAGGTCCCAGCTGGTTGGATCACCCTGGTGGTGGCGAACTGGGAACACGGTCTCTCGGAGGTTGGCTACGCCCTGTCATCGCGCTACCAGGGGAGCGGGCTGATGACCCACGCCCTGACCCTCCTGCTCCCGGAGCTCTTTCTGCATTCGCCCATCGAACGCGTCGAGGCACGCTGCGCGGTCGACAACAAGGCCTCGCAGCGGGTTCTCGAAAAGGTGCAGTTCCGGCGCGAGGGGCGCTTGCGCGGTTACTTCCTGCTGCACGGGCGGCGCGTGGACCACTACCTCTACGCGTTGCTACGAAAAGACTTCCTGCTCTAGGAGCCCCCCTCCTGGCCTGGAAGCCGGGCGGACCAGTAGCTGAAGCCCCAACGATTCATCGCCGCATCCTGGATCGGGGCTGCGACCGCCAGGTCGCCATCCGCCAGGAAGGCGACCGGCAGGTACTCGCCGCCGGTCGTCGGCAAACGTTCTCCTTCGGTGGCTCCTCCAGATGGTTCGTTCCAGGCGTCGATGGGAAACGACTCACTGGCATAGACCTCGAGCTCCAGGATGGCAGGCCCGACCACGAGGTGGGCCACTCGCGCTCTGAGATCGGTCGAAGAGTACTGCTCGAACCAACTGGCTGCGAGTTCTCCGTCACCGCGAGCGACCAGGTAAGGGAAGAACGCGAGGCCGGAGACGTCACGGACCGTAGCCGTCTCCCAACGCACACCGCGGTCTCGCGAGCGCGCGAGCATCACACGACCGCCGTCCTCTGCAGCCTCGGTGTAGAGCAGAAAGAGGGTGCCCTCACGGTCCCAGGCAACTGGCTCCACCCAGCGCGGCACCTTGCTTGGATCGCGAAAGGTCGGATCCCAGTCACGCACGCCGGGAACCGGCCGCAGAGTCCAGGACTCACCCCCGTCGAGACTCACCCCCAGGTGCTCGACGCCCGCGGTGAAACGGTTCCCCGAAGCGGCCAACGGAGTGATGCGCACGGCAATCTCACCAGCCGGCCCAACGGCCAGGTGACTCGAGCCGCCCTGATCATGAATCCGGGCCTGTTCCTGCCAACTCGCTCCTTCGTCGCGCGAGAGAGCGTGCGCGACCCCGGCCCCGTCGTTCCAGACCACGTGCGCAGTGCCATCGGGAGCGACCTCGACCCACGGACGGTCGTCGAGGCGGGTTTCCGAGAGGCGCGACCACGACCACGTCAGGCCGACGTCGCGGCTGGTACCGATCGCAATGTGTGTACCCTCGCCGGTCTCGCGGTCAAAACCCATGACGACGAAGTACAAGGTGCCCTTCTCGGAGACCGCAAGGTCGACGTCAGAGTTGCCGGCCGCGTCGACTGACGAGCCCACGTCGACACGGTTCCACGACAGGCCACGATCGGTGCTCTTCCACAGTTGCGGCTTGGCATTGGGGTCTCGACCGCTGACCTGGGAAGGGTAGCCGCTGAGAAACAACGTGCCCGAGGGATGTTCGGCGAGCATCGGCTCACGCGCCAGCGCTTCGAGATGATGAACCGGCGCCGACAGCTCGAGGACGGAGCCAGCAGCTGTAGCCTCAGAGCGCACGATCTCAGGCGCGTCCCCTCCGGCTCGGCAACCCGCAAGACAGATGGCGAATACCGCCAGGCCCCACACGTGTCTCCTCGTCACCGCGAAGGCCGTCCGACCACCGGCGTTCACCCTCAGACGTGCTGGTCGATCAAGATGGGGTTGCCGTCCGGGTCGATGGCCATGAAGCTGGCCGGGCCCGAGCCTCCTTCGTCGGCCTCCATGACCAGTTCGACGCCGGCCGCCTTGACCTGCCGCTGCAGCTCACGTACGTCGGTGAACTCCGCAAGCTTCTCCGCTGACTTGTCCCAGCCCGGATTGAAGGTCAAGGTGTTCTTCTCGAACATGCCCTGGAAGAGCCCAATGGTGTGGTCGGCGTTTCTGAGAATCAGCCAGTTCTGTGAGGCGTCGCCACCCGCGACCTCGAAACCGAACTTCTCGTAGAAGGCCTTCGAGGCTTCGATGTCCTTGACCGCCAGACTGATCGAGAATGCTCCAAGCTGCATCGTCGTCGTACTCCCTGGTCGTTTCAAGGAGCATTTCATCACGACGCACCGACCTGCGACGACGCTTCACCACCTGGGCGCCGCTCAGATGTGACCCCAGAAGTCGTGCCCCTCCCTACTGGTCGAGGTAGGCCTCGAGGCCGAACGCGCGATAGCGCAAGAGCTCTTCGAGTTGTCGAGCGGCTTCGCCCGCCCGAGCGTCTCCTGTCCGTCGGTAGGCCAGAGCGCGCCGTTGGAGGACCGACACTTCCCAGGGAACCCACGGCTCGACGGTGGCGAGCGCCTCTACGTAGCGCTCGTCCGAGAGGCCCGTCGCCAAGCGTAGTCGCAGCTTGACCCGCTCCTCACGCGCACGCTCGACCGAGAACGGTAGTGACAAGAGCCTCTCGAGCTCGTCCTGCATCGAAGGTTCGGCCGCCGCCAGCGCTTCGATGGTTCGAAACATTCGCCGCTCGATGCGCTCTTCACCCCAAGGGTCCTCGCGTCTGATGGCGACCGCCTGGCGCAGCGCACCCAGCGCCTCGACGTGCTGGCCACGACGTAGGTTCCACTGAGCGCGCAGGGTCGCCGCATCGACCGGGTGCAGACCCTCGTGGTAGGTCAATGCATCGTCGCGACCCAGGTCTGCCGTGATGGCTGCCAGGCCGAGTTGCTCTTCGCGCGTCGCGACCTGCCATCCGAAGGACTCCCACACCTCCAGGGCGGCTTGGTTGTGGCCGAAACGCCACTGGCGGTGGAACTCTCCGAGCTCTTCGAGTGTTGATCTCGGAAACGTCACACCTTCTTGTTCGTCGCTGGCTGGCGTGTACTCCGGGATGCTGGCGATGCCGAATGCCGCCACCCGCTCTCGTGCGACCAGGTTCCAGTTCACCCGCCCGTCGAGCTCCGGCCGCCCCGCACCAACCAGGACGGCGCTCCGGTGCAGTGAACTCACCTCGAACAATCCAGCGCTACCGAGAGTGCGTGCGAAACGATACTCGAGCATGTTGCGGTCATCTGTGTTGATCGGCAACTGCATACGGTCGCCAACCTGGCCAGTCAGCGCCGGTGCCGCTTCGAAATGCGCCAGCAGGGCCTCGAGTCCCGCCGCCGAGAAGCCGTTGCGCATTGCAGCCGGCCAGGGCTCCGTTGCCAGGACCCTGCGCATCCTGTCGACGTCGTGCGCGATCGGCTCGCGTGACGCCAGCAAGACCAGGTCTTGTCGCATCGTGCGCCACATCTCGACCTCCGGGAAGACGGTCGCCACGGTTCGAATCGCGGTCGCGACCGTCGAGGTGTCGACCTCGTAGGCGGGCAGCCACTGGGCGAAGATGCCGCCCGGCTCCAGACGGTGGGCAGCCGCCTCATAGAACTCGACGGTGAACAGGCTGGCGATCCCGGCACGGTAGGGATTCGACGGCTCGGAAACGACGACGTCGTAGAGCGCATCGCTGGTCAAAAGCGCTTCTCGCCCGTCACCGAAACGGAGGTTCACCTTGGGGTTGTCGAGAACGTTCTGGTTGACCGGAGCACACATCTCGGCGACTGTCCGGATCTTCGGTTCGAGCTCGATCACGTCCACACTCTCGACCTCCGGTACCGCGGCGATCCAGCCGGCTGTGCTGCCGGTACCGAGGCCGATCACCGCGACCTCGGCCGGTTCGGGGTGCAGCAACACGGCCATGAGGCCCAACATGATCTGGGTCGGAGCGTCGACAATCGAATTGCCGTCGACTTTGCCGCCAACGAGGAAGGAGTAGGCGTTGTAGCTCTCGACGCCGACGCTGGTCTCGACCCCGTCGGCTTCCCAGATCAGCGTGCGTCGCTCCTCATGCAAGAACCTTCTCGCGGCGTTCGGATCTTCACCGTCGATGGAGCCACGCCCAGCGCCGATCTCAGCGTGTCGCCACACCGCGGTCGGTCCGAGACCACCGAGCGCAAGCGTCGCCAGGGACGCGGCGCCGAGTGCGGTCGCCGTCGCCGCCTTGCGGGTCGCCAGAACGTTCCGCAGGCCTTCCTGCCCGGGGCCAGAACGACCCACCTCGATCATGAGAGCCAGGAGAGCGAGTACGACGCAGAATGCCACCGAGATCTTCCACGACACGATGGCACCAAACTGCGGCAAGAACCAGAAGCCGCCAGCGAGCGACCCCACGATCGCGCCGGCCGTATTCCACGCGTAGGCCAGACCGACCTGGCGCCCGACGTCGTCGCGACCACGTCCCAGAAGCGAGATCAGGAGGGGGAACTGGTACCCCGCCACCACAGCTGCCGGCAGGATCACGGCCGCGGCGATCAGACTCCAGCCCGTCACCAGGCCGCCGAAGCCCAGGACCTGTAGTTGCCGAAGCTGCATGGCAGCCACCGCCAGGCGATCGCCCAGGGCAAACGCCGACGCCAGGAAGGCGCCCTCGAGCGCACAGGTCACCGCAAAGGCAGCGAGACTGGCCGAAGAGATGCCGTCCCTCTGGCTGACGGCGTAAAAGGCCGCACCCAGACCGATTCCAAGAAGCGCAACCGCGAGAATCAGCCCGAAGGTAAACGTCGTTCCACCGAGGATCGGCACCAGCATCCGGAACCAAACCATCTCCATCAGGAAGAAGACGAAGCCCACCGCACAAGCCGCCGCATAGACGAAGGCCGACGGCGCCTGGCGCGCCCCCTCGGCGGCAACCGGCGCCAGCAAGGTTTCTGCCTGGAACTCGGGGTCGGGTCCGCGCCATGTATCCAGGCGCAGAGCGAAAACCGCCAGGACCAGGTTTGCCACCACTCCCAGGAGAACGCTCTCGGTGTTACCGAACGTCTCGAGTAACCAGAAGCTCGCCAGCATCGCACCGGTTACCGCTCCTAGCGTGTTGAGCCCGTAGATCCACGCCACCCGACTGCGGCGCTCGTCCGACGGGCGTTCAACGGCTCGCGCGAGCGCCGGCAAGGTCCCTCCCATCATCGCAGTGATCGGCCCGAGGACTAGAGCGGTGAGGAACAGGCGGAGCAGGTTGGCAAGCGGTCCGCCGAGGGCGTTCTGCCCTCCCGAAGCCAGGTAGAGAGCCCGCGCTGCGTCGAGCAGGAAGGGGGAGAGAAAGGCCAGAACCGCAATCGCCAACTCGAGACGCCCGTAGAGACGCAGGGACCGGTGACTTCGATCGGCGCGCGCTCCCCACCACCAGCCCCCCACACCGAGGCCGGCCATGAAGGCGGCAGTGGCAGCGGAGTTGGCGGCCGTTGACAGCCCGAAGATCAGGCGCAGCTCGCGGAACCAAGCCACCTGGTAGACCAGCGCACACGCTCCTGAGACGAACACCAGCACCATGAGGAGCGGCAACGAGCGTTCATGGCGCTGGGAGGACGCTGGATCGGCATTGGTGGGAAGCGTGGGCACGTCGCCAGGCGGAAAGGTTTCCCTGGACTCGGAACGCTCGAAGGGCATTGGCCTGGCACGGCCTGACATGGGGGTGGCTTTCATTCTGGGAAACAGGGAGGAGGAAGGCGCGGAGGGCGGAGGCAACGCGGAGCCGATCCTAGTTTAAACGCGAAAACTTTCAAAACGAGCCGCTACTCCACCGGCTCCTGTAGCGTTTCATCCGGTGAGGGGAGCACTTCCTCCCTGGCCATGCACGCGCCGCTCGACATGCTGCTGCTTTGGCCTGCCCCGAGGGCACGCCATCGGTCCACGTCGGGCCGGGAGCCGGGTCAGCGCAAGCAGCCATCCCGGCGTCGCGAGATCTCTCAACGCATCAGGGGTCGGCTCACCAGCCTCGGTCCAGCAGGCGGTCGGCGATCAACACACCTCGAGGTTGGCATAGCCCGCAACCAGCTTCTTCTTTCCTCCGGACTTGAAGAAGACGGTCAAGCGGGCGTTGTCACCAGAGCCTTCCATGTCGAGCACCACCCCATCTCCGAGCGTCGCATGCCGCACTTTGCAGCCCTTGCGGAGCTCGCCGCGCATCGGGTCGTCGACGGCTGGTCGGCGATCCTTTCTTCCGAAGAACGAATAGACGCCGTCGGTGCGGTGATTGCGGAACAGCTCGGGACTCTCGTGTTGTTCCAGGAGCTCCTCGGGGATCTCGCTCAGGAAGGGCGAGTCGAGTTGGTCCTGGTAGCGCCCGGCGACTCGCCGGCGCCGACAGGCGGTCAGCATCAGTCGCTCGCGCGCCCGCGTCATCCCGACATAGAGCAGGCGACGCTCTTCTTCGATGTCGTCGGCAGAGTCCTGGGAGTTCCAATGCGGCAGGAGACCCTCTTCGAGACCGGCAACGATCACGACCGGAAACTCGAGCCCCTTGGCACTGTGGAGCGTCATCACGGAAACGCCGACTTCGGTGTCGAGACCATCCGTATCGCTCACCAACGACACGTAGTCGAGGAACCCGGTGAGCGGGTCGGTCTCGACAGGCACCTCGAGAGAACCCACGTCGTCGAGCAAATCGGGTCCAGTTTCGCTCCTGGTCGGTGCCACGTTTGCAGTGCTCTCGGCACCTGGCGCCGACAAGATGAGACGGCGCTGTGCGGCATCGACGGCGGGAGGTCCTGTCCCCGCGTCGTCGGCTTCGCAACCTTCGCCTTCAGCAGTCCCTGGGTCTTTGGTTGGTAGCTGGAGCGCCGGCTTGCCGGAGTGGCCAAAATCGTCGACGAAGTCAGATGCGGCGGAAAGCAACTCGCGAAGGTTTTCGACTCGCGCCGCTGCTTCCGGGTCGGCTTCGTTGAACTGCGAGAGGTATCCGGTGCGTTCGAGAACGGTCTCGAGAAGGTCGGGCAAGGGCAACTGCAGGCCGACCAGGCGCAGCTCCTCGATGAGCACGCGAAAGGCGCGCAGAGCACGGGTGCCGCGAGCACCGATGCCACCGAAGCGCTCGAGTCTGAGCGCGTCCCAGATCGACTGGCCAAGATCGTCGGCTTCGCGAAAGAGCGTCTCCTGGGTTGCCTTTCCGATCCCTCGCGTCGGGCGGTTGAGGATCCGGCGCAGGGCGGCGTTCTCCTGCGGGTTGCGCAAGACTCGCAGATAGGCAATGAGGTCCTTGACCTCGGCCCGCTCATAGAACCGCGTCCCCGCGATCAAGCAGTACGGAATCTGGCGGCGGATCAGCTCTTCTTCGAGAGACCGTGTCTGGGCATTGGTTCGGACCAGGATCGCCATGTCGCGGAAGCGGAACGTGCGGTGGAATTGCTCGAGGCTGTTGGCGATGTAGCGCGCTTCGTCGCCCTCGTCTGCGGCCCGGTAGAGATCGATCTTTTCGCCCGGGTCGCCGTCCGTCCAGAGCTTCTTGCCACGCCGCCGCTGGTTGTGGGCGACCAGCTCACTGGAACCGTCGAGAATGGTCTGCGTTGAGCGATAGTTCTGCTCGAGCTTGCGCACGATGGCACCCGGGAAGCTCTTTTCGAAGTCGAGAATGTTGTCGATTTCGGCCCCACGCCAGCGGTAGATGCTTTGATCTTCATCGCCTACGGCCGTGAGGTTGCCCTCCGACCCGCTGAGGGCATGAATGAGTGCCAGCTGGGCGTGGTTGGTGTCCTGGAACTCATCGACCATCAGAAAGCGCAGTCGACGGCGCATGCGCTGCCCGAGATCCTCCTCGTCCTCGAGTAAACGAACGGCGCCCGAGATCAGGTCGTCGAAGTCCACCCCGCGCTCTTTGCGCAACAGACCGCTGTAGCGCCGATAGACGGAGGCGATACGAGTCTCCAGAAAGCCGTCGGCTTCGGCTTCGAATTCCGAAGGCGTGAGCAGCTTGTTCTTGGCACTGCTGATCCTGGCGAGAACCATACGAGGAGGAAACGCCGTCTCAGACAGGTTCTCGGCCTTCAGGGCACGCTTGATCAGGTCGCGTTGATCGGCGGTGTCGAGGATCGTGAAGTCGCGCGGCAGGCCGATCCGTTCACCGTAGCGTCGCAGCAGCCGGAGCGCAAAGCGATGGAAGGTGCCGACAAAGAGCCCGTCGGCCGAGCCGCTCAAGTAGGCAACGCGTTCCTCCATCTCGCGCGCCGCCTTGTTGGTGAAGGTGACCGCGGCCACCCGCCAGGGCTCGACCTGCTGCTCGCGCACCAACCACGCCATGCGATAGGTAATGACCCTCGTCTTGCCTGAGCCGGCGCCGGCTAGGACGAGTTGTGGACCGTCACCATGAGTGACGGCGGCGACCTGGTCGGGATTCAGGGCGCTCTCGAGATCCAGAGGGGGCGCGGACACGGCCGCGGCAGTTTATACCTCGCGACCGAGGCGGCGCTTGGCGCGCGCCGAGTCTCCACGCCATCCGCCGGTCTTGAGAAGCCGATAGATGAAGGAAGGGTTGTTGATCAGATAGCGCGGGCCGAGACGGCGTGGTTCGGTGATCATTCGAAACAGCCACTCGAGTCCACAGCGTTGCATCCAACGCGGTGACTGCTTCTTCAGGCCAGCGTGAAAGTCGAACGCCGCACCGACACCGATCTGCACGGGCGCTCCGACCTTGGCGGTGTGCTCCGCCATCCAGCGCTCCTGCTTTGGCGTCGAAAGCCCGACCCACACGATGTCGGCTCCGCTTTCGTCAATCCGTCGGATGACATCGGCGTCTTCTTCAGGGGTCAGCGGCCGGAAGGGTGGGCAGTAGGTCCCGGCAACCTCGAGGCCAGGAAAGCGCTCACCGAGACGCTCGGCGAGCAGGTCTGCGACCCCTTCGGCGCCGCCGTAGAAGAAGTGACGCCAGCCGGTCTCGAGGGATCGTTGACAGACCTCCAGCATCAGGTCGGGGCCATAGACTCGTTCGACATGACTGTGGCCTTGTTTGCGTGACAGCCACACCAGGGGCATGCCGTCAGGGGTGACCATGCCGGCACGGTTGTGGATCGACATCAACTTCGAGTCCTTCTGACTCTCCATGACGCCGTGCACACCCGTGACGCAGACGTAGTGATGCTCTTGGTTTTCGATCCACCCGGAAATCGTGTCCAATGCCATCGACATGTCGACGGCACTCACCCGCAGGCCGAGGACTAGGGCGGTCGGGTGCTTGCGCCACGTGAACGGCGGCGGGGTGCATTCGGCGAGTGCCACGTCGACCTCAGCTGGCTTCCGCAAGGGCGGGCTCGCCCTTGCTCTTCTTGCTCTTCTGCTGGTTCTGCACCTGCTCCTCGATCCACTCGTATGTGCGGCCGAGGCCGTCTTCGAGTGAGATCGAGGGCTCCCAGCCGAGCACCTCGCGCAGGCGGTCGTTGTTGCTGTTGCGACCTCGCACACCCTGCGGACCATCGATGTGCTTGCGCTCGACGGCAATGCCGGCGGCGTCGGCCACCATGTCGACCAGCTGGTTGATGCTGATCAGGCGGTCCTGGCCCAGGTTGAGCGGCTGGCCGTAGTCGGAATCCATCAACCGGACCAGACCTTCGACGCAGTCGTCGATGTAGCAGAAGGATCGCGTCTGCTCGCCATCACCCCAGATCTCGACCTCGTGCTTGCCGGTCAGCTTGGCAATCGCCACCTTGCGACACATGGCTGCCGGCGCTTTCTCGCGACCTCCCTCCCAGGTACCGAGCGGACCAAAGATGTTGTGGAAGCGCACCGTGCGCGTCTCGATCGGATATTCCTCGGCGTAGTGCATGCACAGGCGCTCGGTGACCAGCTTCTCCCAGCCGTAAGCGTCCTGCGGCTGCGCCGGGTAGGCGTCGTCTTCCGAGAGCGGCGTCACGTCTTCGGTTTCCTGGAGGTACTCCGGGTAGATGCACGCCGAGGAGGTGTACAGGTAGCGCTTGACCCCGCTCGTGCGTGCGGCCTCGAGGGTGTTGGTACTGATCAGGATGTTGTTGTGGAGAATCTGCGAGTGGTGCTTGGAGATGAACCCCATGCCTCCCATATCGGCGGCGAGAGCGTAGACCTCGTCCATGTCGGCCGTCGCGGTGCGGCAGTTCTCGGGATCGCGAAGGTCGAGCAGCTGAAAATCATCGGCGTCGGTCTCGCCGAACTCGGGCAGCTTGATGTCAACGCCACGTACGTGGTGCCCGTCGTGCTTGAGACGGGTTACCAGATGGTGGCCGATGAATCCGCCGGCTCCGGTGACGACAATGCGCTTCTTGGACATAGATGGGAACTCCAGGGTGTAGAGGGGCACGGGTGAACATTCGCTCGTCGAACAGAAGAAAGGGTGCAAACCCGGTACCACGAGATTTACAGCTTAATACCGGATTCTGACAAGGCTTTCGCTGTTTTTCAGTGCGCCGATCCGGCTCAGCCGTCGCGCTCCGATCACCGAACTGCCCCTGACGCAAGAGTGCGCAAGGAGTCTCCGGGGGTGCCGCCCTTTACTTCTTCTTGCCGGCCCGGCCCTCGAGGTTGCGCTGACGTGCTCGGCCTACCGCTAGAGCGTTGGCGGGAACGTCGCGGGTGATCGTCGAGCCGGCGCCAGTCGCCGCGCCGTCACCGAGCTCGACCGGCGCAACCAGCATCGTGTCGCTCCCCACGAAAACGTCATTGCCGATCGTGGTGCGATGCTTGTCGACCCCATCGTAGTTGCAGGTGATCGTTCCTGCGCCGATGTTGACGCGTTCTCCGAGTTCGGCGTCGCCAAGGTAGGTGAGATGCGAAGCCTTGCTGCCGCGGCCGAGAGTCGCCTTCTTGACCTCGACGAAGTTGCCGACCTTGACTTCAGCCGCGAGCACCGTCTCGGGTCGAAGGCGCGCAAAGGGGCCGACGCTCGACCCTTCACCAACCTGCGCCCCCTCGAGAACCGAGTAGGGCAGAACGGTCACGTTCTGGGCGAGCCGGGAGTCGTTCAACCAGACACCCTGGTGCAGAACCGAGCCCGATCCAACTCTGGAGTCGCCAAGCACCGCGACGTCGGCATGAAGGACAACGCCCGCCTCGATCCTCGCCGAGGCGTCGACCACCAATCGGCCGGGCGCACGTACGTCGACACCCGCCAGGACGAGAGCATCGACCAACCGTCTGGTCAACGCGGCACGCGCCCTGGTCAAGGCAACCGGTCCCGTCACCAAGAGGCCCGCCTCGTCGCCGTCTTCTGAGGCCACGGTGGCGACCCGGGCATCGACATCGTCGAACAAACTCGCCGCGACTTCACGCACCGGTGTGTCCGGAGCTTCGCGAAGCGAGGTCGCGAGACGGCTGGCAGACAAGCCAACCACGCCGGCATCCACCGGTACGTCCGGGCGCCCGAGGACCGCGCGAGCCGCACCACTTTCGCCGCCCGCTCTCACGAGCTCGGTCAAGAGACCGGACGGCAGGAGCGGGGCCTCGGCGGGAACAACGAGCGCTAACCCCCCTCGGGCGCTGAGCACACTCGCCAGTTCCAGGCGGGCGGCAGCGTCCTGACCCTCGACGAGAACCTCGAGGCCCGCCGCCGTCGCGGTAGCCCTGACCCACTCGACCGACGAGCGGCCGCAAAGATCGGCAGCCTCGGCGAGCGCGGTGCTGGCACTCGACGCTGGCAGGGTGACGACCGCAACCGCCGACTCGCTCACTTCGGTCTATTCCTCTTCGTACATCGCCTGCCACTCGGGCAGCTCATGTAACGCTTCGAAGTCGGCGTCGTGAAAGGCGCGGACACGGTTCTCTGGAGCGAGCTCGATCGCCTGACCGAGTTTCGACATCGCCGCGCTGTTCTCGCCGCGCAGTGCATGCACGATCGCTCCCAGGAAGGCGATGCGACCATCGGAATCGGTGAGATCACCACTGGTGAGGATTGTCATGGCGAGGTCGAGGTCACCGTCGTTCTTGGCCATCAACGCTTCCAGGTAGGGGTCGTCGAGTTTGACTTCCCCGGCCTCGTTGCGCTCGCAGACGTCGGCAAAGAGGCGAGCACGCGCGGTCAGATCGTTGGTCTCGCTTTCGTTGATGACTCTCTCGAAGTGTTTCCGTGCTTCGGCCCACTTTCCGGCGTAAAGCGGGGTCAGGGCCTTCTCGAAGGTCTGGATAGCAGGATCGTTGTATTCGGGCATCGCGAATGTCTCCGGATGGTGGTCGTGGCTAAGGCTTTGCCCACGAGCGACACGCCTTCTCTAGGCATGGATCGAAGGTTGGGGCGGCGAACCCCGAACTCTACTTCTTCTTGAGGTCGAGGAGAATCAGTTTGGCTACGGCCTTGAGGGTATCGAAGACCCCGTCTCCTCGCACGGCAACGGCCTCGAATGTAGGCTCGCGCTTGAAGTTGAGCGCCCTGTACATGTCGGCGGTCGGCACGACATTGGGAATGTCGCGTTTGTTGAACTGCAGGGCATAGGGAACCGTCGCCAGGTCCAGGCCGTGCTCTCTCAGGTTCTCCTCGAGATTGCGGATGGACTCGACGTTCGCCTCCATGCGCTCCTCCTGGCTGTCGGCAACGAACACGACGCCATCCACGCCTTTGAGAATGAGCTTGCGGCTCGCGTCGTAGAAGACCTGCCCGGGTACCGTGTAGAGGTGAAAACGGGTGGTGAATCCACGCACCGTCCCCAGGTCCAGGGGCAAGAAGTCGAAGAACAGGGTGCGGTCAGCCTCGGTAGCCAGCGAGATCATCTTGCCCTTCTGGTCCGGCGCCGTCTTGCCATAGATGTACTGCAGGTTGGTCGTCTTACCGCACAAGCCTGGCCCGTAGTAGACGATCTTGCAGTTGATCTCTTTTGCAGCGTAGTTGATGAAGGTCATGTCAAAACCGTTGTGGAAGATGCCGCTCGCTCAGAGCGAGGCATGAGGCGGGGGTGCGCTGGGCGGGAGCTGGATGTCAGCGTGGGAAAGATGGCTGGGCTTCGAGGCAGGTTGCACGGAGAGCGCTGGGGATCCTGCCGCACGAAGCGCGGGGGTGGGGAGGAGTGAGGGTCGTCGTTCTGGGGTGTTCTCTTGCGATCGCCACCGTTCTATCCACTGGTGCTAGCCACTGAACAGGGCGTCGATATCCTCGTCGGTGATCTCGGAGAAGGGGCTGGTGGGGACATCGTGATGGGCGCGGTCGTTGGCCTGAGAACCGATCACCCCGAAGAGATCGGCCATCGCGCCGCTGGCTCGCTTGACGCGCAGTCGCACCAGACCCAGCGACGAGCGGTCGTCGAAGATCACCAGCAGAATGGCCCGGTCGGCGACGATGGAGATGTGGATGTGGTCTTGCTTGCCCTCATGAAAGAGCACCGAGAACTCACGCTCACCAATCAGCTTCGCCAGGCCGTCGGTCGCCGCCACATTGCCTGCGGTGAGGGTTGCGAGCGACGTGGTGTCGAACTGCTCGACCTCACCTGAGGCGGCGATCTGCTGGCCGTTCTTGTCGATCAGGAAAACGGCACGCGAGTTCGAGTCGCTCTGCAGGCGACGAAGAAGCTGCTCGAGCTTCTCGAACTCCTCTTGGTAGAGCACCAGGTTGGTTGCCGTCATGGGGTTTCCTGCCTTTCGTTTGGGACGCCAAAGCCCATCGCAACCTACGATCTTAGCCGATTCCTACTTTTTCCGCGAACAGGCTCGTGGTCATCACGACGAGGGAGGGATCTCGAGACAGGTGCCGAACGCGGGCGTCAGAAGGGACCGAGCATGCCGAAGAGGGCGCCGGCCGCCTCGGGATCGACCGTCTCGACCACCATGGTCTGGTCGCCATCGTCTTCGACCACGATCAACCGGACGGTCTGGCTCCCCGATCCCGCGAAGCTGTGCGTCACATTCTTGCCGGTGGCGTCGATCGCTCCGTCGCCATTCCAGTCCCATCGAAACTCAACCACGTTCCCCGTCGCGCCGTTGCGCGCCTCAGCGTGGAAGTCACAAGACAGACCCGAGCACTGGTAGCCGATGGCTGCTGTCGGAGGTGTACCACCGACAGCGACACCCTGGGCTACCGAGGCGACCTGACCATCTCCGTCCCACACGCGCAGGGTCACCTGATAGGCACCGGCGGCCGGGTAGTCGAAGCTCGGCCGAGGCCCGGTGGCGTCAACGGTGCCGTTGCCATCGAAGTCCCACTCCCAGGTCACAACGCCGACATCGTCCGAGGAGCTCGAGCCGTCGAAAGAGCAGGCCTGATCGTCGCAGGACCAGATGAACGAAGCACTCGGCGGAGCGCTGGTTATCGTCACGACGTGGGTCTCGGAGTCGCTGTTGCCGTCTCCATCGAGGACCGTAAGCCGGACGGCGTGACTGCCAGACTGGGAAAAGTTGTGCCGGACCTCTACACCAGTTGTGTCGACCGTGCCACTGCTGTCGAAGTCCCACTGGTACGTGACCACGGAAAGATCGTCGGTCGAGCCAGAGCCGTCGAACGTGCAGGAGAGAGCGTCGCACGACCAGTTAAAGGCCGCGGTCGGCGGGGCACTCGCCACGGTGACGACCTTGGTCTCGGAGTCGCTGTTGCTGTCTCCGTCGAAGACCACGAGCCGCACCGGGTAGCTGCCCGCCAGCGGGAACGTGTACTGGGCCTGGACACCGGACGCGTCGACCGTGCCGTTGTCGTCGAAGTCCCACTGGTAGGCAACCACCGACAGATCGTCGGTTGAGCCAGAGCCATCGAAGGTGCACGTACGGAAGGTACAAGCAAAGGTAAAGGCAGCCGATGGCGGGCTGGTGACGGTCACGGACTTCTGGACCGTCGCCGATTCACCTTCGTCGTCGAACACGGTGAGCCTGACCAGGTAGGTACCCGAGGTGGCGAAGGAATGGCTCGGCGTTTCGCCTGATGCGTCATCGCTGCCGTTGCTCGTCCAGTCCCAGGCGTACGAAACCACCGCCACATCGTCGCTCGAGGAAGAGGCGTCGAAGTCGCACACCAGGGCGTCACACTGCCAGGTGAAATCGGCCGTCGGTGCACGCGACTCAACCACGGTGTTAGCCGCAAACATCGACGTATCGTCGTTCTCGGTGCCGGTCCCGGTGACCGCGTCGCCGAGCATCAGGTCAGCCGGATCGGGCGCGATGGCGAAACTGCCGTCGCCGGCAGCGACGATCGAACCGAGAAAGAGAGCACCCTCGCCCGCACCGCTGGGATCGGGTACGGCCCGAAAGACCTCCACAATGCAACCGGCGCAGGCGGTCCCTTCGATCAAGCCGCGCGACGCGCTGGAAATCGTTGGCACAGGGTTGGGTGGATCGTTGACGTGCAGAATGCCAAGCCCCTCGTTCTCGAAGAACGAGTTGTTCGACACGGTGATCTCGTCGGTGGGAAGCAGGCGCTCGGTGCCCGCCGAAACCCGCAGGCCAGGCCCCTTGTTGTAGGCAACGACATTGCCGGGCCCTACCATGACGTCGAGTGTCCCGTCCTGGATGAAAATCCCAAACGTCTCGTTGGGCGCCGCGACTCCAGAGGGGTAGAGACCGACGTAGTTGCCGTCGATGATGACGTCCTCGACATCCTTGAAGGTCCGGATGCCACCGGCCTGGTTGTGAACTACGACATTGTTCCGAACCGTGATGTCGTGCGGCTCGTCTTCGATTCCGATGCCGTAGAGACCGTTACCCCATACCGGGTTGGTGCTCGACAGGAACGGATCGCCACCGATGATGTTGTCCTCGATCAGGTGGCTATGGTTCGACAGAGTGTGTGAAACCTCGATGCCGGCCAGTCTGCTGGCGACGATGACATTCCCACGGATGGTCGTGCGAATCGCGCCGCCGTTGAGATCGACGGCGTGGCTGCTGTTACCGGCTGGAGTGAGTCCATCGGGACTCACTCCGATGTAGTTGTTCTCGATCACGTTGTCCCAGGTGAAGGAGTTGCGGACATCGATCGCTCGATTGCCGTGCACCACCACGTTGCGATCCGCCGGCAGCGGACCACCAAAGACGTTGCGCTGAGCGCCGTAGAACAAGCGCACCGCCGTACTCGGCCCTTCCTCGCCGCTCTCGTCAGCACTCAGCCCCAGCCATAGCCCGGACATCGTGTTGTCGGTCGCCTGGCGACCCTGGACCAGCAGGGCGTAGGACCTGACGTCCCAGATCGAAAGTCCTCGCAGCACATTGTGCGCTCCCAGAATCTCGAAGCCTCGTTCGCTTTCGTTGTCGCTGGTGATCTCGATCTGGAGCACCGCATCAGAACCCACGGCGAGAGTGTTTGGCGACGAACCCGGCTGACTGAAACCGTCGATGGTGGTCCCACCGAAGGCGTCGTAGAGCGGCGGCAGTTCTCGGTCGATCTCAATGACGTGCGGACCAACCCCGGGTATGGCGAACTGGATCAGGGTCGGCGCACCGTCAAGCGCTGCTTCCTGTAGTGCCGCGCGCAGAGAACACTCGGCCGACGAGGTCCAACAGAACCCGTCACCGGGTGAGGTATCGAAGGCGTCGCTGGTTGTATCGACGGTAAAGGTTCGCGGCGCACCCGGCGTCGCACCGACCGGAAACACTTCCACTTCGGTGAGGCGCAGGGTGGCTTCGTTCTCGAGCTGGATACGCACATAGCGGCCGGTGCGGTCGGGTGCTTCGATGTGCACGATGCCGCGCTCTCCGTCCGCCGGGCCAGTGTGGTGAAACGCGCTGACCCCAGGCTGGAGCAGGGTCGTTGCCAGATCGGTGCTGTCGAAAGGCACATCCGAGACCAGGACGTAGAAGTCGGCCAGATCTTCCTTGCCGAAGTCCCGGCGGTTCCAGATCCGGATCTCAGCCAGGTCGTAGACCGCCCCGAGATCGACTTGCCACCAGGGGGACTGCTCGTCCCAGGTCTGGCTGACGGATCCGTTGCCGAAGTTTCCGTCGTAACCACCGTCAGCAGCGCGGCTGGCATCGGCACCACTCGCAACGGTCGACTGTGACACCGAGGCCCCGAACACCAGATTGGGAGTCTGGGCAAGGACCGCAGGAGTCGCCACCAGGAGCACGGCAAGGAACGAAGAGGTCGCGAGAGCACGAAAAGAGGAAGAAGTAAAGAACATATTGAAACTCGATCAATCGATTAAATTGAAGAAAAACAAGTATCGCTGCCTCGCAGAGATACAACCTCGGGCGGGTACTCGAAGGCTAGCAGGGCAGAGGCCGATTGATACACGCCTGGCTGCTCACACGCACCTTTCCGTAGAGCAAGTTCGAGGCCAACGTTTTGCGCCCGTTTCCGTGCCCTCGAAAGAACCCTGAAACCCGCAAATTTGCGTAAAACCAATCTGCTATCTTCTCGTGACTTCATCGTGTCAGCAGTCGCTGCAGCCCCGTCTAGATGTCGCGGCGCCGAGGCCTGCTGTCTCATCTGGGGAGTTATCCATGTTTTCTTTTGCCTGGCGCGGCGGCGTCCCAGCCGTCATCAGCCTCTGCATGGTGTTCTTCGCGTTCTGGTTTCCCACCCAGCCGCTTGCGGCACAAGATCCATTCGAGACCCAGGTCCTGGCGAATCTCGAACCCACCAACATCACCGAAGCGTCAGGTCTCGCAGCGTCCCGGCGTCGCTCCGAGATGCTCTGGGTGCACAACGACTCCGGAGACGGTCCGGTCGTCTACGCAATCGATCTCCAGGGCCGCTGGCGTGGCGACGTCCGCCTGGACGGCGTCTCGGCGGCAGACTGGGAAGACATGGCAAGCGGTTTCGATCCTCACACCGGCCAACCGGTACTTTTCGCCGGCGACATCGGTGACAACGGACACAGCCGCAGCGAGATCCTCGTCCATCGCCTCGTGGAACCAGAGGTCCACTGGAACGCCCCGGAAAGTCGCACCATCTCTGGCTACTCCACGTTCCGTTTCCAGTACCCAGACGGACCGCGCGACGCCGAGGCCCTGTTGTACGACTCGCTCTCGGGCGACCTCTACATCATCTCGAAGGCGACCGATCACGCCAACCTCTATCGCTCAACAGCTCCGCACCCGACTTCCGGCGTCCGCACGCTCGAGAAGCTCGGTACGTTCCCCTATGGCTGGGTCACGGCGGCCGACCTCTCACCCAACGGCCTGCGCCTGTTGGTCAAGACCTACGGCTGGGTGCTTGGCTACAAGCTGCCGCGGCCCGAAAACCGACGCGCGCGCCTCGAGGTCACGCCCCAGCTCGAGTCGGAGCGTCTGCCCTACGTCCAGGAACCACAAGGGGAGACCGTCGCCTGGAATGCATACGCTAAGGACTTCTACACCCTTAGCGAGGGCTTTCAGGTGCCTTTCTATCGCTATCGAAGCCTCGGTCGATACGACGGATTCGAAAGCGGCGACACCGCGCACTGGACGACCAGCACCACAGAGTAATCTGCGCGTAATCTGCGCCACTGAGTCGTAGTAAGAGAACGGCCCTCCTCTCGGCAAGAGCCTCGGCCCACCGATTGCATGCCACCGTTCCAAGGTGGCTTGCTGCTCCGTGCCGCTTCGACCCAGCGCTTGTTGGCGAGCACCAGTGCCCAGCGGACAAGAGCCGCCGCCCCATCCTCATGTTTGAATCTTTCAATAGAGCACTTGCCGAAGACTTGGACCGTTCGCCGAAGAAGAAGGAACGCCACCTGGTCGAGAACCTCGCCCGGGTCGGCGCCATGCAGGCTTTGCGCGGCCTTGGAACCCTCACCGCCTGGGCGCGGCCCCTGCCTGATTTTCTGCTCATTGGCGGTAAGCGCTGCGGCTCGACGAGCTTCTTCCACACCCTCGGCCAACATCCGAACGTACTGCCTCTGTTTCCGGACAAGAGGTTTCTGCCGATGCAGGAGAACCTCAAGGGGGTGCGCTACTTCGACTCCAACGCCGACCGCTCGGCGGCCTGGTATCGGTCTCACTTCCCGACCAGCTTGACTCGCAGTCTGCGCCGCCGCCGCCGCAACGGGCCGGTCATCAGCGGCGAAGGTAGTCCTTACTACCTCTTCGAACCGAACGCACCACGACGGGCAGCAAAGCTCGTGGGCGCAGCCCGGGTCGTCGTGGTATTACGCGATCCGGTCGAGCGCGCTTGGTCGCATTTCCGAGACGAGCGCCGCTGCGGGCGTGAGCCACTCGACGACTTCGTTGTCGCCCTCGATCGCGAAACCGGCCGGCTGAGCGCGGACAAAAACGACGAAGCAGGCCATCCTCCGCTGGCTTTCCGGCGCGAGCACTTCGGATACCGCTGGCAGGGTGAATACGCCACCGCGCTCGAGCGATGGTTCGAGTATTTCGATCGCACACAGGTTCTGGTTCTCTTCGACACCGACCTCTATGGCGATCCCGAGCCCCACTGGCGTCGCGCCACCGAGCACCTCGAGATTCCGGCTTGGAAGAACGCCCCGACGGCGCGCCATATGAACCAGGCCAGCGCTGTTGACATGCCGGCCGAAGCGCGGTCAGAACTCGCCCTTCACTACCGCGAGTTCGATCGGGAACTTTCGGATCTACTCGAACGCCCGCTGCCCTGGGCCCAGAGAGCGTAGCGGTGAGCGGCCAACCGTTCACCAGCGTTCGGTACCCGCCGCGCCTCGGCCACCTGCGCATCGCGACGGCGCCGCGCACCCGGAGTGCGGCGGGCCTCTGCCTCTACACGCCGTCGCGTCCTCGAGCGCGAGCCGCCCATCGACTCGCCTTCCGTTTCGTGTCGCTATTTGGAACCCGGCTGCTACCCGATCGAAGGACGGACTGGTCTCCTCACGCATTGTCGAGAGAGACCTGGACCGAGGCACTCGACAGCCTGGTCGACAACTACGGTGATCTCGCGCTGGCCGGCGTACACAGCCGGAGAACCGACTTTGGCTTTCCTTCGGTAGGCGTCCTGGTCGAGCTCGCCCAACCGCTCACCATCACGTCGTGCCGCAGCAAGAGTGACGCGGCTTCGGCCAAACGTCGCCAGTGTCGGCGCCTGTTCGTCCAGATCGTCGAAGCCGCTCCTGCCGGCGCCCTCCCCAACGCCGAGACGCTTCAAACGATCGCCTCTCGGCTCGACACCGCGCGCACGCCGACCGTGGTCGGCTGCCAGGAGAACGAGCGCTGGCAGTGGTTCGCCTGGGAGGCCATGCCACCGGTTCCTCATGCACCGGTCCTCGAGAACATCGAGGCGATCTGCAGTGACCTCAACCGGGCTCTTCGGCCGGTGTTCGGCAAAGACGACACGTCCGCCGACTGGCGACCCATGCACGGCGACCTCACCCCCTGGAACCTGCGCTCGACCGGTGACGGCCTGCCCTGGATCCTCGACTGGGATGACATCGCCCTGGCTCCACCAGGCGCCGACCTGGCGCACTTCTGGGGAGCCGCCGTCGGTATCGACCTGGTCTCGCCAGAGGCACCAGCACCGGACGCGGTCGCCGGAGCAGCCATTCGCTTCTGGCTCGAGGACTGGCAGGGGGGTCGGCCCCTGGCTCCCGAGACCGCGCGCGGACTGCGCGCCATGCTCGCCCGAAAGTGAGAGTCAGACTCGAGTCGTCGACCCGGGAGCGAGTTCATCGAGCAACGGCGCCGGGCCACCAGGCTCCAGACCACCAGTCATCGCTTCGACATATCGAGCGCGGCCAACCGGGTGCAGAACGGTCAGCCCAACACCGACCACCGCCCAGAACCAGAGCCCACCCTGCGGTCCCTCGTGGTACACGTCAAAGAGTGCGTTGAACATCGAAGCGCTCCAGAACAACAGCACCCACAGCGAGAGGCGGGCGACCGGATCGGCGAGGGCACCACGGGTTCGCGAGCGCCAGTAGAGCCGCAGCATCGAGAGCACGAACACACCCTGCAGCAAGAGCCAGATCAGCGCACCGGGAACTCCCGAGCGTGCCAGGACCGTCATCAGGATGCTGTGTGGGCTGCGCAGATCAGGACCCGAAGTGTCTCGATGGTGGCCGACCTCCTCGGCAATGTTGGGACCGTAGCCAGCTCCGGTCCAGAAGCGCGGCCCAAAGACCGTGTCGTCAACGATGTGCTCCCACCAGGTGAGGCGCCAGGCCTTGGTGCCATCGAGCCCGAGCTCATCCGACGAGCCAAAGATGCTGGCTACGTTGGTGATCAGACCGGTCGCCGAGATGGTGCGTCCAGAGCGCGTTTCGAACTCCTTGCCTGAGGCAGCCAGAAGGGCAAACCCCCAGATCGCCAGGGCAAAGAAGGGTAGCCAGCGGTACCAACGGCCGTGCAGAAGGAGCACGATGCAGCCGACGATGATGGCGAGCAATCCACCGCGTGTGTAACCAGTGATCAAGAGTGTCGCGAGACCGAAGACCGGCCAGATCAAGAATCCCAACCGCCGTTCGCGGTAGTCGACCGCCAGAAAGAAGAATCCGAACAGCGCGACGAGATGAACCGCCAGGTCGCCCGGCTTGGCACTCGGCAGGTCGAAGTTGGTGCCGGGAATCTCGGCATCCCCGGTCACCAGGCGCATGAGGAGAAAGAACGCGTGCAAACACAGAAAGAACGGAACTCCTCGCCCGTAGGCGCGCACCAGTCGGTCCAGGCCTCCGTCACCGATCAAGACACCGGCAACGGCGACCGCAAAGAGCGCATAGCCCCAAGTCACACCGTCGCGGAGCGCATCGACTCCCCAGCTGCCGAGTTGCGGGAAGGTGCCCATCGCCCCCACCAACGCAAACACCAGGATCAACCAGACCACCGGTTGACGCAGGACGTCGCGCCAGCGCCCGCGCACCAGAAACGTCGTCATGCCAACCGCGAACAACACCTCACCGATGTAGAGCGGATGAAATCCAAGGTACGCAAACTCGCGCCCGAGCATGAGATAGCCACCCATCACGAAGCCAAGGAGGGCGATGAACGGCCGATGGGTGCGCCAGGCAATCGTGATCAGAACAGCGAAGACAAAGCCGCCAACTGGCAGCGCGGCAAGCCGCAGGTCGCGCGACAACAGGTAGCCCGCCGCCAAGCCAGCCAGGGCAACACCCGCCGGCACTAGCCACTGCAGGAGAGCCTCGCCGGGCCGGCTTCCGCGAGACGCGGAATCCGAGACGCTCGACGGAAAGCTGCGGCTCATGGTCTTAGCTGTGATCGACGACCGCCGCAATCATCGGGAGGTCGAGATCCCTTTCGATGTCGGTGCGGGTCGCGATCGTCGGGGCCAGGAGGGCGCTGAGATAGGCGATCACCAGGCCACCCATGCCACCGATGAGAATGGCCAGCGCCAGGTTGAGCATCGGCCTTGGCGATACCGGCCTGACCGGCAGGCGCGGCGCCCGCACGAGACTCACATTGACCATACGTTCACGATCCATCGCACTGCCGACGCGCGCTTCGTCGACCTTCTCCTGAAACAGCGCAACCTGCTGTTCGGCGGCTGCCATTTCTTTTTGTAGGCCCACCAGGTCGAGCGACGACTCGCTGAGCACCGCGAACTCCTGACGTTCCCGGGCGATGCCCTGCTCGAGCGCTCGACGGCGGCCGCGAATCGCCTGCAATTCGGTCTGCGCTCTCTGGAGCTCGAGCTTGAGCGTGTTGTAGATCGGGTTGGGCTCGGTGCCCGCGAACTCGCCGGCCGAGTTGCGGGCATTTGAGAGACGCTCGCGAGCGCTGGCGATCTGGACGTCGATCTGCTGCACACGCTGACTGGTCGGCGTGTAGCGCTGCAGAAGATCGTCGCGCTCGAGCTCGAGTGCGGTCACCGCGCGCTCCAGGTCTTCGACCGCAGCGCTGCCCTGGAACTGCCGATTGGAACTGGCGATCCGTTCCGGCTCGCGTGCGAACTCGGTACGCAACGACGCGACCCGTTCAGAAGCCTCACGCTCCTCGACCATGGCGTTGGCCAGATCCGCGCGAAAGCGCGTCAGGCGTTCACGAGAGCTCTCACTTTCAGCACCGAGCGGACGTTCGTCGCTCCCGTCGAGAAGATCTTCGACCCCACGTTCGCCGGCGCGCGAACGCAGGTTGACACGTGCCCTGTCGAGGCGCTGCTGCGCACCGGCCAGCTGCTCCTCGAAGAACGCCAGTGCCTCTCCCCCCTGGTGCATTGCAGTGCGGCGATCGATGTAGGCCTCGGTGAGGTGATGGACGACGTCTCGCGCCTCTTGCGGCTCGTCACTCTGGTAGGAGACCTGGATGACGTTCGAGCGCGGCACCGCTTGCACGTCGAGTGAGCCGAGCAACCAGCCGATGTTCTTGGTGCGCTCGGCCTCCTCTTCAGGCAGCGCGTTCATCCGCCTGAGGACGTCTTCGAGTAGATCGGTGCTGCGTAAGATCTGCACTTCCGAGTTGACGTCGGCCTCGCGGACCTCGCCGAGCACCAAGGGGTTGGCCTCGTTGGGTGTCAAGGCGACGTTGGCCCGCGAGCGTTTGACCAGAAGAGCGGCCGTCGACTCGTAGGAGCGAGGGGTCAAAGCGGTGAGAACGATCGCCGCAATGACCGTCGCTGCCAGAAAGAGGGCGCCGCGCTTCCAGAAGCGGGCCACCCGTTCGAGCGCATCGAGGATGACGTGGCGGTTCAGCCCTTCGGGCGAGACCGGGTCGTAGGGCGGGCGCTGGGAAGATCGCGGGGGGAGGGCGTTTCTCATTGATACAGGATTCCTAGGGTGTCGCAACCTTACCGACAGCTTCGGGCATTCCCAAGGGTCGGATCGGACCGGACACCGGCATTCCCTGGACTAAACAGCAATGCTTATACCAGCTCGCGCCAGGACCGCCGCCAGCAGTTGACACCCGCGCCACACCGATCGAGGATGACCCATGGCGGTGCGAACCATTCTCCAGATCGGCAACCCCGAGCTCCGGGTGACCGCCACACCGGTCGACCCAGGCGCAATCGCCGGCCAGGAGATCCAGTCGCTCGTCGACGACCTGATCGACACCATGCGCGCCGCCAACGGCGCCGGACTCGCAGCCACCCAGATTGGCGAGCATGTGCGAATCGCCGTCATGGAAGTCACCGACAACCCGCGTTATCCCTACAAGCCCGCGCTGCCCTTGACGGTCGCCATCAACCCGGTGATCGAGCCGAAAGACGACGAGCTGGTCGAGATCAACGAAGGCTGTCTGTCGATCCCGCTGCGCGGCAGCTTGATGCGCCACGTGAACATCAGGGTGCGTTACCTGGACCGTGAGGGCAACCAGCACGACGAGATCAAGCGTGGTCTCACTGCTGGAACGTGGCAACACGAGGTCGACCATCTCAACGGTGTTCTGTTCGTCGACCGCGTCGAAGACCCAACGACGCTGGCGACCTGGGAGGAATGGAACGCTCACCACCGGGAGGCGTTCATCGAGCGCATCACCCGCTTCGTCGAGCAAGTGGGATCTTAGACGGTGACCTCCTCGTACTGGTGTGAACACGCTTTGATCGGCGCTCAGATCGAGGACGGAGTCCGTATCGAGATCCATCGCGGTCGGTTCAAAGAGATCGCCACCGGCACAAAACCAGGTGATGGTGCGCGGACCCTGCGGGGCATCACCGTGCCCGGCTTCGCCAACGTTCATAGTCACGCGTTTCATCGCGCGTTGCGCTCGCGCACGCAGGCGAACCGCGGCACGTTCTGGACCTGGCGAGACGTCATGTACGAAGCTGCCGAGCGCCTCGATCCGGACTCGTATCACCGGCTTGCGCGCGCGGCGTTCGCCGAGATGGCAATGAGCGGGTTCGCTGCCGTCGGCGAGTTTCACTACGTCCATCACCAACCCGATGGCACGCCCTACGACGATCCGAATGAGATGGGAAAGGCGCTCCTGGCGGCCGCCGACGAGGCCGGGGTCCGCATCACCCTGCTCGACACCCTTTACCTGCACGGCGGTCTCTCGGCCGCTGGCTACCAACTCGCAACGGGCGCCCAGATCCGCTACCGCGATGCCTCGGTCGACACTTGGGTCGAGCGCCTGGAGGCGCTCCAGCCAGCACATGACCAACGAATTGGCGCCGCGATCCACAGCGTGCGCGCCGTCGACCCAGAGGCGATGGCTGTCGCTGCAACCTGGGCCTCGGCAAACCAGGCACCGCTGCATGCGCACGTGAGCGAACAGGTGGCCGAGAACGGGCAGTGTCAGGCATACCACGGCTGCACCCCCATCGGCCTGCTCGCTCGAGCCGGAGCACTCGGGCCTGGCTTCTGTGCCGTTCACGCCACCCACCTGACCGACGCCGACATCGAGCTGCTTGGTTCGAGCGGCTCATCTGTCTGCATGTGCCCGACCACCGAAAGAGATCTGGGTGACGGTGTCGGCCCAACAACCGAACTCGCACGGGCCGGTGTGCCACTTTGTCTCGGAAGCGACTCACATGCCGTCGTCGATCCCCTGATCGAGGCGAGAGCGCTGGAGCTCGATGAGCGCTTGCGCTCGATGCAGCGCGGCCTGCACAGCGCACAGCGCCTCATGTCGATGGCAACCGGGGTTGGCCACCAGCGGCTTGGTTTTGACGATGCGGGCGAGATCGCGGTCGGCAAACGCGCTGACCTCACGACCATCCGGCTCGACAGCGTGCGCACGACCGGCGCACCCCCTGAGCTGGCCATAGAGACTGCGATCTTCGCCGCCACCGCAAGCGACATCACGAGCGTGGTGGTCGATGGAACGCAAGTGACCGACGGCGGCTGTCACCTGCGGATAGACGTGGTCTCCGAGCTCAGCCGGTCGATTGCCGAGTGCCTGGGACGCTGAGAGAGTAAGTCGACCGCCGGTAGTGGACCTGAATGGTGCGCCCGAGAGGATTCGAACCTCTGACCTACAGCTCCGGAGGCTGTCGCTCTATCCAGCTGAGCTACGGGCGCGTTGGACCGAAACTACCTTTCAGGTCGCCGAGGGGTCTGGGACCGTAGGTGATTGGGGTGGGCGAGGGGACTCGAACCCCCAACCGCTGGAACCACAATCCAGAGCTCTACCATTGAGCTACGCCCACCATCGATCAAACTTTTCGGCGCCTGAAACTACCTTGGGTAGCCTCCAGAAGGCCAGTCCCCCGTCAGACAGAGTCGAGCGTTCGGCTCGCCCTCTGGAGGCATCAAATGGCTTGTTCTTGAGTGGCCTGCCTGGAGGGATTCGAACCCCCGACCCGCGGCTTAGAAGGCCGCCGCTCTATCCAACTGAGCTACAGGCAGCCGAAGCCAGAGCGGACACTCCCTTCGAACCGTGGCACCCTGGGTGACGCCAGCGCCTGAAGGGAGTCTTGGTCGGGGCGCCCAGATTCGAACTGAGGACCCCCTGCTCCCAAAGCAGGTGCGCTACCAGACTGCGCCACGCCCCGACGGAACCGGCGGAGTGTAACCCGGCCAGCCAACGGTTTGCAACGCACCCGAGCCCTGGTTGCGAGGGTTCTGGCACCCGTCTTGCTTTGTTCTGAAGCCATGCCGTTCTCCCCTCCAGCCCGGGTCCTCCAGGTGCACAACCGCTACCGAGTGCGCGGCGGCGAGGAAACCGTCGTCGAAGCCATCCAAGACATGCTCGAGGCGCACCCGGCGGTCGAACTGGCGACGTACTACCGGGACAGCGGCGAGCTGCAGGGGCCCAGCGGCAAGTGGAGGGCAGCCACCGAGCCGCTCTTCGAGAGACCCGCCCGCGAACGCGCCAGGAAAGTTCTAGCGGCAGAGAAACCAGATCTGGTTCACGTCCACAATGTCTACCCCCTCATCACACCCTGGTTTCTCAAGGAGTGTGGCGCTCAGTCGATCCCGGTGGTCATGACCACCCACAACTATCGCAACGTCTGCCCCATCGGCACGCGCTTTCGCGACAACCGGATGTGCACCGACTGCGCCGGCGGGCGTGAGGTCCGCTGTGTCATCCATGACTGCCGCGGGAACCGGCTCGAGAGCATGGCGCTCGCCCTTCGCCATCGCAGTGCGCGCGTCCACGGTCTCTTCAATCGCTACGTCAACCTGTTTCTCGTCCTGACCGGTGAACAGCGAACCAGCCTCATCGAGACCGGAGTCCCAGCCGAGAACATCGCGGAGCTCCCCAACCCGCGAATCGCCGATCTCAATGCCCATGCGACACCGGCGAACGGCACCTACGGTCTGTTTGTCGGCCGCCCTGAACGCGGCAAGGGCTTTCACGTTCTGACTGAGGCCTGCCGCCTCGCTCCCGACGTCGAGGTTCGAGTCGCGGGAGCCGATCGCGCAGCGCTGGGAGAGTTCGAGCCGCTGCCCTCGAACCTCGAACCACTCGGCCACCTGAATCGGGACGAGCTCGCAGGGGCGTACAAGGCAGCCGCCTTCTTCACCTTGCCGCACGTATGGGGGGAGCCCAACTCGATGGTGGTGATCGAAGCGATGACCGCGGGTCTTCCGGTCCTCACTTCGAATGTCGGCGGGCCGCCCACGATGGTCGACGCACCGCACACCGGGTACCTGCTCGAGCCCGGCGACCCGCAAGGCCTCGCAGAGGCGATGAGGGCGTTGATGGCAGACGCCCCACTGCGTCAGTCGATGGGCAGAGCGGCGCGCCAGTGGGCAGAGGAGCGATTCGATCCCGCCCGTTACCTGGAACGGCTGCTCGGCTTCTACGCACAAGTCCTGGGTTTAGAAGAAGGTTCCCCAGCACGAACTCTCTAGAAGCGCCGACAGCCAGGAAAGCGCGGTGATAGGGTCTAAAACTCGGATCTCGGTAGAGTCGACCGTCCGACTCTGCCTTGGTCCTCAGTCTTATTCTCCCGTCAGACCTATACTGAAGTCAGTCCTATTCTCCAGAAGAGGAGTCCTGTCTTGCGCTACTCGCGACACGCGCTTGCCAACGCGCCCGGTACAAAGAACCACTTCATTCGCCTGGTCCTCCTGGTGGCCCTCTGCCTCCTCGGCCTCGGCCTGGTGGTTGGGCCCGTTGCAGCCCAGAACGATTGCAAAGTCCGCCGATTCGGCGGCCCCAACAGATTCTCGCCAACTCCCATCACCACCGTGCCCGAGCTGCAGAAGCTGTTCAACGAACAGCGCGCCGATATCGAGCGCCTGCTCGCCCAGGTCGGCTGGGCTGGCGACGCAGATGACCTCTTCGCCGCCGTAGCGGCCGGGCATGCCACCGAAGGCATGTACGAGAGAGGAACCTTCTTCAACTGGATGGGGTTTCGCGAGAAAGGTCTACCGAGCGCCAAGACCAACACCTGCTGGGGTGGCGCGAAGCCTTTCGAAGCCTGGACTCTGAACGTCGAGTCGGAGGGCCGCCGCTGGTTCTTCGCCGTACCCAAGCTGTGCGGCAACATCACGTTGCTCGGTTCGGAAGAACTTCCCAAGGCGAACCCACCGGTTTGCAAGCTCGAGGCGCGTTGTAACGCCGACGGCGCCTTCGTCGTTTCGTCGGCGGGTAGCCAGGGAGCCGGCGCAATCTCGGTGATCAGCCCGAGTGGCAAGACCAGCCGCTACTCGAGTGCTTTCGAGCCTGACGAAGAGGGGACCTATCGTTTCGTCGTTGAAGGCGAGCGCGATGGTCTGACGTGCAAGGAAGAAGTGTCGCGCTCTGCGTGTCCGCCGCCCAAGCTGGCTTGCCGCGTCGAGGTCGTGCCCGAGGTCAACGCTCGCGACGAGGTCACCATCCGAGTCGCTGGCGAGCCCTCCGGTCGTGTGCAGACAGTTTCCGTACAGGCAGTTCGCGACGATGACGACGCGCCGCTCCTGGCCGAGAACCTGTCGGCGCCCTTCTCCTGGACCGGCGCCTTCAAGAAGCCGGGCACCTATCGCATTACGGCGCTCGCCGAGGGCGACGGCCAACCGTCTGACGAATGTTCCGCCACCCTCGCGGTACTCGGTCAGGACTCACGCTGGATCTGGCGTCTCTTCCCGGCTTTCGCTCAGGGCGATGACGACGAGTTGCAGAACTTCAGCGAAACCGATCGGCGACGTCTGTCGCTCGATGCGGGTCGCGGCTTCGGCACTGGCATCGAGTACATGGCACTTCCGTGGTTGGGCCTCGAGGCCGCCGGCCTGCTGCTCAACCAGGACGCTCACTTCGTGTGGGATACGGCCACCGTCTGGGGCATGGACGACGACACGACGACCATGACCCTCCTGACGCTCGGCCCGAACTTCCACCTCACCCCCGACAGCAAGGTCGATTTCTACCTCGGCCCGTTCCTCGGTTACGCAATGCGCGACAACCTGTCGTTCCGCGACCAGGGTGAGACCTACAACTACGGGCTCGATGACGACTTCACCTTTGGTGCACAGCTCGGACTCGACTTCCCGGTCTGCGCGAGCGGAAACTGCTGGACGGTTCACTCCGGCCTGCGCTATCTCGACCTCGACAACGACATCGAAGGGCCCACCAACGGCGTCCAGCCGCGGCGCGACTTCGATCTCGGTTTCGACAACCTGATCTTCTCGATCGGGGCTGGATACCGCTTCTAAACCGGTGCCGACCTGACGACCATCAGGTCGCCTGAGAACAGGCCGGAGGGAGACCCCTCCGGCCTTTTCTTTATGCTCAGAACGGAATCGCCAGACCCGGGCGCGGCTCCTTGCGGGCGCTTCGAGAGCTGGTACGTCGCTTGCTTGGGACTATCGGTTACGGCTCCTTACCTCGTTGCTCTAGACCGATTAGGCTACGGAACCTCGGATGACTGTTCTCAGGGGACCCGACCTGTGCGCATCCGGAACGTTCACCGCTCCCTTCCCGGGCTCCCCGGAGGCAGCAGACTGGCAACAAGGACCCTCCAGGCACCATCGACCATGTATCTCGCCCACTTCGGCTTTCGCGAAAAGCCCTTCGAACTCAGCCCTGATCCCCGCTACCTCTATCTCAGTGCGCAGCACGAAGAGGCACTGACCGCACTCAAGTACGGGATCTGGCAGAGGCGCGGCCTCATCCGCCTCACCGGAGCGGTTGGTACGGGCAAGTCGACCTTGATTCGCGCGCTGATGGAGAACCTCGACGTCTCGATTCAGACAGTCTGGATCCACCACACAACGCTCGAGCCGATCGAGTTCCTGCGCATGGTCGTTGACGACCTCGGGATCGAATCGGCCAGCAACGACCGAGTCGACCTGATTCATGCGGCACACGACTTCCTGGTCACCGAAGCCGCCGCTTCACGACCCGCTCCGGTGCTGCTGGTCGATGAAGCGCAAAACCTCTCAGATCAGGTCCTCGAGGAGATCCGGCTGCTGTCGAATGTCGAAACCGATCAGCGCAAGCTGCTTCAGGTCGTCCTCGCCGGACAGCCGGAGCTCGAACGCCGTCTCGACCAGGAGCACCTTCGAAACTTCGCTCAGCGCATCGCAGTTCGGGCCTGGCTGCAACCGATGGGTCCTGAAGATACGCACGAGTACATTCAGCACCGGCTCTCGCGCGCCGGCAGCACCGACCCCTACCTCTTCAACGCCGAGGTCTGCCGACTGATCTGGGAAGCCTCGGGGGGAGTCCCCAGGCGCATCAACTTGGTCGCCGAACAGTGCCTGGTCTACACCTACGCCGGCGGCGACCCGCGGGTTGAACTGGCGATCGCCAAGGAAGCGATTGCCGACCTCGAGGTTCGCTCGCCGGAGGCGGCTGTCGAAGTCGAAGCCAGCGAGAGCGAGCCCGTCCAGGCGAGGGTGACCCACAGTGCCTCGTTCGAGGTCCCCAGGGCCGACCCGCGAGTCGAGCGCAACAGCGTCGCAGTCTTGCTGCTCTGGGTGCTCGCTCTGGCGGCGAGCCTGGCGGGCGATTGGGGAGCTGCTAACGAGACCCTGGCGTGGATCGTGCGGGTCGTTCTGGCCATCGGCTGTCTCGTACTGCCGTTCTTCCTCGGCCTGGTCGGTCCGCGCCGGCGCAAGCCCCGCGCCTGGGAAGGTGGTTTGCCACTACAAACGATTCCGACAGAGCGGGAGGAGCCTTCATGAGCCGCCTCTATGACGCCATGAAGCGAGCCTCGCAAGCTGATGACCGCCAACTCGTGGCGAGATCCGGGAAGGATGATGCCCCGACTGTTGCTCTGGTTCCGGCCGGCGGTGACCTCGTACCCGGCCGCCACCCCGAGGCCGCACGCCGGCTACTCGCTCTACCCAGGGCCGAGCGACCACGGGTGATCGTGGTCGTCGGGGTGCACGCCGGCTGCGGCGCCAGCACCGTCGCCAGAGACCTGGCAAGTGCCCTCGGCCGCGGCGGTGCAAGGCGGGTGCTGCTAGTCGATGCCAATCTCTATCGGCCATCACAACACGAAATGGCTGGAGTCACCCGCGGCAACGGCCTGAGCGAGATTCTCGCCCGCCGTGAGAGCTACGAGGCCGCCGTGCGGCGCGCAGGCGAGAGCTTCTCGCTGCTCACCTCTGGACGCCCGGTCAGCGAGCCCAGCGCACTCATCGAGGGCGTCGGTATGAACGAGCTGGTTGAACGCCTGCGGGCGGACTATGACTATGTGATCTTCGACGCTCCCAGCGCCAGCGAGCATCCCGACTCCGCCATCCTCGCCGGCCATGCTGACGCCTCGATGCTGGTGGTCGAAAGCGACACCACCCGCAAAGACGAGGCCCTGGCAGCTCGCCAGGTCCTCGAAGCCAGCGGAGTGCCGATCATGGGGGTGGTTCTCAACCGCCGCAAGTCAATCCTTCCCAAGTGGCTCCTGCGCTGGCTCGGCTGAGAGGTCGGGAACTCTCTACCGAGCGCTAGCTCTTAGAACAGCCCGACAGGGCTTTGACCGCAGCGCCAGCGCGCTTTCCTCTTCAACCGGGAGTAGACTCACCGGCCATACCACTGCTTCCAGTCGCGCTGCTCGACACACACCGGCACACGTGCCAGGTACTCCATGCCGGTATCTGAGCGCTGGGCCTTGAGGTTGATCGAGACGTTCGGGAAACGGCAGTTCCTGGGCATCAGGTCCTTGAGCTTCTGCTCGATCTCCTGAAGGCTGACTTCGGTGTCCGGATCGGGTGCAACGTCGACTCCGGTCGTCGAGGTGTACTCAGCGAACGGATCCGAAACGAAGCCCTCGACTGCACGGTAGCGGTCATGGTCACCGTCTCGATCGGTCAACGCGTTGCCGCTGCCAGTGAAGAAGGTGTAGAGGTGGCTGACCCCGGCGTTCTTGCACTCGCCGTCTTCGACGACCTGGTTGGGAACGAAGGTGGTAAAGACCGTAAGCCCCGTGAGCGTGAACGGCTTCGAAATCAAGCGCTCGTTCTCCTGCATGACGATGTAGTACCCAGGCAAGTCGGTGTTGGGCATGGACTGTTGCAGCAGATCGTCGCCATCACCGTCGTCTGGAGCAATGGGGTGGAGAGCCACCTCGGTCCACGGTGACGTCATTGTGTCGGCCGTGAAGCCAGTGTCGGTGAAGACATAGAAGCGCCCTTCCGGTTGCTCTGACCAGAGGTCGGCCCGGTCACCTGTCCCGAACGCCACGGCGTACTTCTGGCGATTCGCCATCCACACGGCGTTGGGCGAGTAGAAGATCGGCCGGCCGTCGGTGTCGAAGATCTCGAAAGCCCGCCATTCATCGGTCGGCACACGTTCGTCGCCGGTGTTCGCGTCGACGACCAGGTCGACGGTCTCACGCAGATCGATCTTGTAGAGGAAACCGTTTCTCGTGCCAAAGTAGACGGTGTCGATGTACCCGTCGCCATTGGCGTCGAGAGCCGACGGCGTTCCGGGGACCTGGCCCCTCAAGTGGCGTTTGTAGACGGCTTTGCCGGTTTCGATGTCGACCATATAAAAGGTACGGCCGGCGTCCTGGTTGTCAGGATCGTCATCCAGTCCGCCTCCGAACATCGCGACGAAGCGCCCATCACCGATTCGAACGCGACCGAATGCCGGCTTCGACCAGGTGAAGGCGAGGTCTGGTGCCTCGTCCTCGAGCGACGGGTCGTCGGTCAGGCCGGGGGCGTTCTCGTTGCGCGGTAGCCCATCCGGGCCGAGGTCCGAGAACTCCCACCGGACCGCCGGGTAGGGAAGCGGCCCACACCCGGTGAGTCCAGGTACGGCACAAGCCGGAACATAGTCGGTTGCCGTCTGGTCCGGCGGCACCATGGCGTCGAGGTTCGAGTGCTGACTCGTTGGATCGGGGTTGGTGATGTCCAGCGCCCAGTAGCCCTTGCCACCGCGCCGCATGCCGCCAATCGCAAACGAGCGCCACTCGCGTTCGTCGGGATCTGGCGCAACGCCGAAAGCGGGGTCTACGAAAGCGTCGATGTTGGCTGCGATCTGGCCGTCAACCCCCCAGTCGTGCTTCGACGAGCGCTCGACCAGCCGCTCCTCGGCGGTCTGCAACATCGCATTTGGCATGTAGGCAAAGAGCTCTTTGCCAGTACCGTAGGTGAACTCGAGCTCACCGAGCGACTGAACTCCAGTGCTCTTGAGGCGACCCGCATCGAAGGCGTGCACCATGCCGTCGTTCGACCCAGCAAGGACGATATGGCGACGGTAGCGCTGCCGCTGCCAGTAGCAGCGGTAGCCTCGAGCGTCGTTGTTGAAATCACCGTCGATCCAACAGGCTTCACCGGGAGTTCCGAAGAGATTGGCCGCGATGTACTCGAGCTGGCTCGGAGAACCAACAAACGTCGGGCTGGAGTGGAAGATGTCTCCGAGACCAAAGGTCTCATCGATGCCATCGCGGTTTTCTCCGCTGCGCTGCCTGAGGATGTCGCCGACCAGAGCGCTCGCCAGGTTGAGGGGCACCGGATCGGTCATCACGGTCGCCGGATCATGTGGAATGCCGAGCTGGCCCCACAGTTCCTGGCGCACGGCCTCGTCTGCGGGATCGGGCAGCAGGAGCTCCTGCTGCCAGGGAATACCACCGGCTAGCGGCTCAAAGCCCCAGACGACGCGACGCTGGTTGGCCTCGTAACCGATCTTGTAGTCGCCAGCGGCTGCCTCGAGCCCCGTCGGCATGATCTCGAGCAGTTCGCCGCCCGCCTCCCAGGCGAAGCAACCTGAGTCGCCCGTGCTGCACACGTTTCCCTCGTAGGGAATCATGTTTCCGTCGTCGTCCTCGACGAACTCCAGTGGCCGTCGGAAGGCCGCCAGGCGCCCCTTCCAGTACGGAGCTTTGGCAAGAGGGATGAAACTCGGTACGAAAATGAAGTCGCGTGAATCGACCTGCTCAAGGGGTACCGAGGGCGAAGAGAACGCTCCGCGCCCAGTGCCGATGCTTTCGAGAATGCCTAGCAAGGCATTGCGGAGCCGTTCTTCGTCGTCGGCAATGACCGGTCCAGGGCAGAGGTTCTTCTCGACTTCGACCCCCGGCGCCGTTTCTTCCTTGTAGTTGAACGACTGGCAGTCCATGCCGTAGGCATCGTCGGTGATGGTGTCGAGCTGGCCAGTACCACCGCTATCGGCAATTCCTTGCAGGGCACTTGCGCCAACGTTGCCAAACCCGATGACAAAAGTGCGAACGCCTTCGGCGAGCAGCCCGGCCGCTGCCAATGGAGCGCCGCCGTCACAGGTGTCGGCACCGTCAGTTACCAGGATCACGTACTTCTTGCGGCAGTCGAATGCCGGGTCACCGTCTTCTGGATCCTGGGCAAGCGGCTTCCACGTCTGGTACCAGGCCAGCAGATCGCGCAACGAGGCACCGAGGGGTGTCAGATTGGCAAAGCCGAAGGGCGGCGTATCTTCGTACTGGGGCCGTAGCTTGAGGTGGCCTCCGTTTGGCTGGTTCTCGAAGTACGGCCCCATTCGCAGTAGCGGATCGACGCCGAGGTCGAGTTGGCCGTTCTCGAAGATGTTGGGTGCCAGGCGACGCAGAAACTCATCGCGGTTCGACAACTCGAACCCGGCGGGTGGCGTGTCGGGGTCATCGCCCCAGCTCTTCCAGTCCCATGGCAGCATGTCGCCGCGGTCGAGAGGCGAAACACCGCTGAACGTGCCGCGACCAAGAGGGTCGGGAAACGTCGTATAGGAAGTCGGGCCGTCACCGTCGCCAGAGTTGTCCTCCCAACCGTCACAGGGCTTACCATGGCCGTACGACGAGACGTAGTCGGCGCGGGTCACTGTGCGGCCTGAGCTGTCCACGTCCTGGAAGGGAACGAAGCGTAGGGTCTCAGTGCCGAAGGCATTCCCGCCACAGGTCTTGACCTTGACCTTGACTTCGATCGCAGGGCCGAGCTCTTCGCTGTTGTCGAGCCCCTTCAGCTCGAAGTCGTAGGTGTTGCTACCCGAGGCAATGAAGAGATGGGTGGTGTCGTTGCCGTTCCACCCCATCTTGCCCAAACGGTCATCGGCGTTCTGGCGGGTGTGTCCGTTGCTACACGACCCCATGTCCGCACCACTCGAGCCACCGAACTGAATCGGGGTTCCGTGGCGCGGCCACTCCACCTGGTCGTACCAGGGGAGGTCGTCGGTATCTTGTGCTGGGTCGAGCTTGTAGACGAAGCGCTTCTGGTACGCCTTGGGGTTGGGGGTGGCGAAATGCGCAAAGCCGACGCGCGCCCGCTCGTCGAGCGAGCTGACCACGTCGTAGACCGCCGACTTGGCAATGTAGGCCTTCGAGTTGGTGTCTTCGAACCTGTAGGGCAGGGCAAGATCATCGACGTCCCAGTTCATCGAGCCCGAGGTGTCGAGAATGATGAACAGGTTGGGACTCTCGCCACTCGAGAGGACGAGGTCTCGGTCGTCCGCCGCCTGAAGGCCGGACGCCGCAATCGCAAGCAGTACAAGAACGGGAGCCGACAGCCGGTTTCTGCGGCGGTGGCTCCTCTTTGGGGAGATGGATTGCATGGAGTACCTTGGATGAGAATGTAGAAAAGTGAGACGGGCTGGTTCTTGGTACTTGTCGCCCTCGGCCTCTGCGGCACCGGGCGGCGAAGAGAGCTACTGGAGGATCTCGGCGGCCTCGGACGGGGTCGCGAAAGCCTCGCCCGAGCCCGGCCACGGTTGCAGCTCGATCATCGAGCTGACGGTGCTCCGAGCTGTCGGCATTCTGGTGTCTGTCGCGTCGAAGGAGAAGCGCGTCGCGCGCGACGCGAGTGCATGGGTGATCACTCGAAACTTCGGGCCACCGTTCTCGGACATGCAGTAGTCACAAGGCGCGCTGTTGGTGACCGCGACCCGGGTCACCCGAACCTCATCGTCATAGCGACCGCGATTGCCGGTCGCTTCGGGACGCTCGGGAATCGTGATGGCAATCGGATCGTGGCGTCCCTGGTAGAGCAGTCGGGCTGTGCCGATCGCCAGGCCGGATTCGGCGGCATAGAAGATGCGCTCTTGAGTACGCTCGTTGCTGCTGAGGATGAGCTCGGTCTGGCTGAAGAGAACCAGGGAGAGTCCCAGGGTGGTCATCACGAAGAGCACCATCAAGGTGACGACGAAGGCGCTGCCCGCTTCGCTGTGGCGATCTGCAGGGGTGACTTGCGGGCGAGAGAATTGGGGCATGGAAGAAGGCTCCAGATAGGCTGTGGAGTTCAAGCGGTCGTGATACGCACGTCCAGTTGTTCTCACAGGAGTCACAGCACACGAGAATTGTTCCCCGTGCAGGCACATTTGTCAAAATCTCTATGTAGAATTCGCGCCATTCTACAGATTCTTGATCTCCCGGCGCTCAGCTGGCCAGGTAGCGCGTCATGCCGAGCTTGCCGGCACACTCGGCAAGGGCATCGTTGAGCTTCTGCCGCTGTCGATAGGTGCTCTTCATCGACCAGCCGGTGATCTTCGCGATCTCAGCCGGTGCATGGCCGTCCCAGTAGCGCAGCTTGTAGTAGAGGTAGACCTTCGAGCCCGCGCCTTCCAGGCACTCGTCGAGCAATTGCATCTCCTGGCGACTCATCACCTCTTCGGCTGGACCCGCTTTCGTTTCCTCCAGCCACTGGTCGTCGGGAAGCGGTTCGTCTTTCTTGCGCTTGAGTGATCGGCGCCGGTTGGCCGCCAACCCGCAGGCGAGGTCCCAGAGATGACGCTCGAGGCGCTCGGGAGTCTGGGCGTGCTCGGGAACCCGCTCGATGAAGTCTCGCAGCACCTTGGCGCCCTTCTGCAGGTAGAAGACGAACGAGTCCTGGAGAAGGTCCTCAGCGTCGATGCCACCCGGATATTGATAGCGGCTGCGCAGGCGACGATAGAGGCGGTCGCCGAAAGTATCGAACAGCCAGGCCGTTGCCGCACCGTCTCCCTTGACGATCCGGCGAAGGTTCCAGGGCACCTGATTGGCTTTCGAATTCATGGCTGCTCGGTTTGGGGGTTGGGGCTCGGCACGGGCTGAGGGGTCTGGAGAGCAGATGGTCTGAAGAGACCGCTCCAGGAGAGGAGCTCGACCTTCTACCCCAACGGCCTGTCATGGCCATCGACGGCGGCGCTACGATACGCGCGCAGTCCAGAGGGGCGCAAGCGGGGGCGGCTCGATGAAACTGTGATACCCTGTATAGCTGGTTGCACGACTCGCCGTCGAGGTCCTGCTACCGCTTCTACTCCCTTCGCAATATGCTTTGGATGAACTCCCGAGGGCCGAAATGATGAAAACGCGCTCCCAACCCGCCGCAACTGACCTGTCGCTGCGCTCTCGCGCCAGTGTCTCCACCGTGCTCCTGCTTCTTGCAGCTGGGTTCGTACTCGCCATCATGGCCACCCCCGCAACGGCCGCCGGCTATCGCATCCTGCTTCACAACGGCAACGAGTTCGTCTCGAAGTACCAGCCGGTCGAGGCTCACTTCGACCCCAACATCGTTCTCATCATGACCGATGTCGGCAACATCATTTCGCTTTCGCGTGACGATGTCTCGGAGATCACCCACGACCTCGAAGTGCGTGGGTTTGGCCGCGTGATCGACACCACGACGATCGAGGTCGGTTGGTCACCCAACGACGCTCCGGTAGAAGGTGCCGAGGGCGCTGAAGGTGAACTTCAGCCCGGTCAGATGATGGGCGGCGCCGCGATGCAGCAGATGATGCTGGAACAGCTCAACGCGCCTCCTCCGGTCTTCAACAATCCGCTGGTCGGCGAGCCCAACAGTGGCGGCGGAATTCCGGTTGGGATGGCAACCTCGGGCTACGTACCGATCTCGAACAACTAGCGATCTGAGCCGAAACCGGCCAGAGAGAGGTAGGCGGCCGGCGCTCTTCGAATGCCCTTTTCCCTCGCGCTTCACTTTGTCGTCGTCGCCGCTGTTGCTGGCCTGTCGACGGCGGGATTCTACTTCCTCCGAGGCTACCCCTTGCTTCTGGCAGTAGCATCGGGACTGGCGCTCGGTGCGTTCGCCTTTCTCGCCATACGCACCGCGGTTCGGCTCTACCGTGAGCTCACGACGCCGGTGATGGAGGTCGAGCGGTCACAAGACGGCGGGGACGAGGGGTCGCGCTGAAGCCGCCAAGAAAATGGTCCATCGCCGGCACGCACAGAATCTATGACCACGCCGTGCTGGGTCTCGAGGAGCGCGACCTCGAGGCCGACAACGGCGACCGGCGACGCGCGGTGGTCATCGACTGCGCCGACTGGGTCAACATCGTCGCTTTGGTCGAAGGGGACCGGCCCGAACCGGCGATGGTCATGGTTCGGCAATGGCGATTCGGCATCGGCGATTTCACTCTCGAGGTCCCGGGGGGCATGGTCGACCCCGGCGAAGAGGCGAGCCAGGCGGCCCTAAGAGAACTCGAGGAGGAAACCGGCTATCGCGCTCGAGAGGTCACATACCTGGGCGTCGTCGAGCCCAACCCTGCCCTGCAGTCGAACCGAACGACCAGCTGGCTTGCGACTGGCCTCGCGAAGACCGGCGGCCCACAAGGCGACGGCGACGAGGAGCTCGAGGTTCTCGAGGTCCCCCTCTCGGAGGTCGAAAAGCGGGTGGCAAGGGGAGAGATCCGCCACGCTCTCGTGCTTTCGGCCCTCTTCTGGTGGCAGCGACATCGGGACGGAGGCGAACTCGACCGACGCTAGCAGCCCGCAGTGGAAGCGATTCCGGTAGCCTCACGCCATGCTTCGAGAAACCCCGACGTCGGCGCGTGTAGCCCTCCGTCCCCTCGCCGTTCTGCTGGTCCTCGGATGCGCCGCTGGCGGCTGCGCGACCGACCCTCTGCAAGAACCCGAGCAACTCGACGTCGAGGTGATCGATGCGGGGCCCACCGCCAACCTGGGGAGGTTCGCTGAAGGCGAAAGAGACGGCGCCGGGCCAAGCGGTAAGACACCGCCGGCTGCCCTGGTAGGGCTCCTGCCGGGAAGCTTCCCCAGCGACCTTCCGGTGTTCGAGGGCGCCAGCGTTCTCGACTATCAGCTGGGCAAGCCAGGCGAGCGAAGCGTGGTCCTCGGAACCCAGAGCCCGAAGGGCAACATCGAGAGCTGGATCAAGACGCGGCTGCCCGCCGCTGGATGGTCCAGCTCTCGCGGCAGCTGGCAGAAGGGCAACCAGGTCGTCGAGATCTCGGTGCATGAAACCGCCGGAGGTACCGAGGTTCACTACACCTATTAAGCGCCCTCTAGAAGACGAACTCTCGCTAGTACCCCGTACCATTGAAACGGATAGTGGCTGAGCGGATGATCGTGCTCGAGATCAAGGCGTCACGACGCAGGCATATTGGTGATCTGTCGAGGAGTGACAACACAGAGATCGAGCGCGAGGACCGCGCAGACGCTGTGCGTTTCCAATGGTACGGGGTACTAGTGCTTCTTGCCTTCGGCCGCAGCCAGTTGTGCTTCGGCGAGGCGAATCGCTCGCTGGGCGAGCGCGATCTCTTCACCGGCTTTTTCGTCGGCTGCGGCGCGTTGAGCTTCCGCGAGGGCCTCGCGCACTTTGGCGGCGTCGATCTGTTCAGGTGACCAGGCGTCATCTGCAAGCACCGTAACGACGTCGTTCGAGACCTCACAGAAGCCGGCGGCGACGACGAAGTGACCGTCCGTGCCGCCTTCAGTGTAGGTAACCATGCCTGGATCGAGCGTCGAAATAAGCGGGGTATGCCCGGGCAGAATCCCCAGGTAACCCTCGCTGCCCGGCAGCGTCACCTGATCACAGGTCACTTCGAGCACCTTCTCGGCGTGGGTGACCAGCACCAGCTTCAGTTTAGGCATTCGTTGTGGCCTCCGTTCTTCTACGCCGCAGCGTCGTCGAGCATCTTCTTGCCGCGCTCGTAGGCCTCGTCGATCGTGCCCACCATCAGGAAAGCCTGTTCAGGCAGCTCGTCGAACTCGCCTTCGAGGATGCGGCGGAAACCTTCGACCGAGTCTTCGACCTTGACGTAGCGGCCTTCGAGGCCGGTGAACTGTGTTGCAACGAAGAATGGCTGCGACAGGAAGCGCTGGATCTTGCGCGCTCGGGCGACGACCTGCTTCTGGTCTTCGGTGAGTTCGTCGACACCGAGGATCGCAATGATGTCCTGCAGGTCGCGATACTCCTGCAGCACCGCCTGTACGCGTCGCGCCACGTCGTAGTGCGCATCGCCAACCACGGCGGGCTCGAGCAGGGTCGAGGAGGAGTCGAGCGGATCAACGGCAGGGTAGATACCCATCGCCGAGATCTCGCGCGACAGCACGGTTCGGGCATCGAGATGCGCGAAGGCTGTCGCCGGCGCCGGATCGGTGAGATCGTCAGCGGGAACGTAGATCGCCTGGACCGAGGTGATCGAGCCTTTGCTGGTGGTCGTGATGCGTTCCTGCAACTCACCCATTTCCGTTGCCAGGTTGGGCTGATACCCGACCGCACTGGGCATGCGCCCAAGCAGCGCTGACACCTCGGAACCCGCCTGCGTGAAGCGGAAGATGTTGTCTACGAACAGCAGAACGTCTCGACCCTCGACATCGCGAAAGTACTCGGCCACCGTCAGACCCGAGAGGCCAACGCGCAGACGAGCGCCCGGGGGCTCGGTCATCTGGCCGTAGATGAGTGCAGCCTTACTCTTCTTGAGGGCCGCCTTATCGACCCTCGAAAGGTCGAACTCACCGGTCGCATGGAAGTGCTTGCTGAAGTCTTCGCCGTAGTCGATAACGCCGGCTTCGACCATTTCGCGCAACAGGTCGTTGCCTTCACGGGTACGCTCGCCGACACCGGCGAACACCGAGAAACCTCCACCTTGAATGGCAACGTTGTTGATCAGCTCCTGAATCAGAACCGTCTTGCCCACACCGGCACCGCCGAACAAACCGGTCTTGCCCCCACGACGATAGGGGGCGAGCAGGTCAATGACCTTGATGCCCGTTTCGAACATCTCGGTGCGGGTCGACTGTTCGTCAAAGGGCGGCGCCTCACGGTGAATGCCCCACGACTCACCGGCCGGCACGTCACCCAGCTCGTCGACGGGCTCGCCAAGCACATTGAGAACGCGACCGAGCGTCGGCTCGCCAACCGGTACCGTGATCGGCTGGCCGCGGTCGGTGACCTCGGTTCCACGCACAACGCCGTCGCTGGGCGACATCGCAACAGCTCGCACGACGTTGCCACCGAGGTGCTGTGCGACCTCGGCGACGATGTTGATCGCCGCCGCCGAGTCGGTCGCCGGGCGCTTGATCTCGAGGGCATTGAGAATCTCGGGCAAATGACCTTCTGGGAACTCGATGTCGAGTACCGGTCCGATGACCTCGACGACCTTTCCGTTCTTTTCGCTCACGGGGTATACCTCTGCTCGTATCTAAGTGACCGCCAGGAACTCACGTCCTGAGGGATCTGTGGTGTTGATAGCGGAATCAGTTTTCCAGGGCCGCAGCACCGGAGACGACCTCGATCAGCTCGGTCGTGATCGCCGCCTGGCGTTTGCGGTTCATGATCAGGGTCAGCTTCTCCATCAGCTCACCGGCGTTCTTCGTCGCTGCATCCATGGCCGTCATGCGAGCGGCGTGTTCGGCTGCCTGCGACTCGAGGAGCACGCGGTAGACCTGGAAGGTGACGAAGCGCGGCAGCAGTTCAGCCAGGAGAGCGGCCGAGGAGGGCTCATAGAGATAGTCGAGACCAACCGACTGCTCCTCGGCGTCGCTCTCGTCGTCCGCGGGAGGTTCGAGCGGCAGCAGCTGCTCGACCGTCGGTCGCTGCGTCATCACCGAAACGAACTGGTTGTAGACCACGTAGACGGCGTCGTATTCACCGGCTATGAAGGCTTCGGCTACATCGCTCGCGATGCCCTGCGCATCCTCGTAGGAGAGAGCCCGGAACAAGGAGCGGTACTCGGCTCGGATCGGTGCCTTACGGCGACTGTAGTGGTCTGAAGCACGCTTGCCGAGGCACAACACGTCGTAGCTCTTCTCGGCCCCATGCTCAGCGATCGCCCCATCGCTCAGGCGCAGAACGTTGGAATTGAAGCCTCCGCACAATCCCTTGTCGCCCGACACCGAGACGATCAACACCCGTTCGACGGGACGACTCTCGAGTAGGGGATGTGCCGCTTCAGAACCGCTCGACTGCTGCGAAAGGTTGCGCGTCACCTTCTGCAGCTCGAGAGCGTACGGCCGCGCCTCTTCGATTCGCTCTTGCGCGCGACGCAAACGCGAGGCCGAAACCATCTTCATGGCGCGGGTGATCTGCTGCATGTTCTTGACCGATCGGATGCGGCGCCGAAGGTCGATAAGCGAAGGCATTGCTCGAAACTCCTGTTAGCCGCAGCTAGGCCTCGACCTGCGCTTCGGGGTTCTCGGCGAGGTAACGCTCGAGAACCTTGTCGAAGGCCACATCGAGCTTCTCGTGCAGTTCGTCGGACACCTTCTTGGTCGCCGTGATCTCATCGCGCAGCTCCTTGCCCTCTTCGCCGAAGTAGCGGTGCATCTCGGCTTCGAAGGGACTCACGTGGGCCACTTCGAGCCCATCGAGCTTGCCTTTGGCACCCGCGATGATCGACAGGACCTGATCTTCGATCGCCAAGGGCTGATACTGGCCCTGCTTGAGAATCTCGACCAGTCGTTCACCGCGCGCCAGCTGCGCCTGAGTGACTGCATCGAGGTCCGACCCGAGCTGCGCAAAGGCTGCCAGGTTGCGATACTGCGCCAGGTCGAGGCGCAGGGTTCCTGAGTTCTTTCGCATCGCTGGGCTCTGCGCGTTTCCGCCGACGCGGCTGACCGAGATACCGACGTTGACCGCCGGCCGAACGCCGGCACTGAAGAGGTCGCTCTCGAGATAGATCTGGCCGTCGGTGATCGAGATCACGTTGGTCGGAATGTAGGCCGAGACGTCGCCCGCCTGCGTCTCGATGATCGGCAGAGCAGTCAGCGACCCGCCCCCATTGGCATCGGAGAGCTTGGCGGCGCGCTCGAGGAGACGGGAATGCAGGTAGAAGACGTCACCGGGGTAGGCCTCGCGACCCGGCGGACGGCGCAGGAGCAGAGAAACCTCACGGTAAGCGGCGGCCTGCTTGGAGAGATCGTCGTAGATCACCAGAGCGTGTTGGCCGTTGTACATGAAGTACTCGCCCATCGCCGCGCCAGCGTAGGGAGCGATGTACTGGAGCGGCGCGGGCTCCGAGGCCGAGGCCACGACGACGATGGTGTGGTCCATCGCACCGTGATCCTGCAGCCGCTGCACCACCTGGGCGACGGTCGAGCGCTTCTGCCCGATCGCAACGTAGATACAGAAAACGCCCTCGCCCTTCTGGTTGATGATCGCATCGACCGCCACCGCGGTCTTGCCGGTCTGGCGATCGCCGATGATCAGCTCACGCTGACCGCGACCAACAGGGATCATCGAGTCGATCGACTTGATACCAGTCTGAATGGGCTCCGAAACTGGCTGGCGATCAATGACACCGGGCGCCAGGCGCTCCATCGGGTAGTGGTCGGCGGCTTCGATCGGCCCCTTGCCGTCGACCGGGCGACCCAGCGGATCGACGACGCGGCCAACCATGTTCGGACCTACCGGCACTTCCATGACGCGACCGGTCCGGCGCACCTCGTCACCTTCCTGAATGAGCCGCGACTCACCCATGAGAACCGCACCGACCTGGTCCTGCTCGAGGTTGAGCGCCAGACCGTACACATCGTTCGGGAAGGCGAGCATCTCGCCGGCCATGACCTTTTCGAGACCATAGATACGGGCGATGCCGTCGCCGACGCTCAGGACCGTGCCGACTTCTGAAATGTCGACGTCCGCTTCATAGCCCGCGAGCTGTCGTTCGAGGATCGCCGCAATCTCGTCGGCTCTCACATCAACCATCGTTCCACTCCGTGATCATGCTGCAGCTCTTCTTCGAGAAGACTGCTTTCGAGGGCGCGTTGGTCGCCATCACGAAAACCGTCTTCCCCGTCTTGGAGTGCTGCGTATCGTTACCTTGAGGGTGTTCTTCTCTTCAAATCGTAGGAGGTTCCAAAAGAACCTGGAGGACCTTCAATCCCCCTCTGCCATGCTGGTTTCGAGGCGATCCAACTGACCGCGCAAACTGACGTCATAGCGGTCGGACCCGACCTGGACCACGAAACCACCGAGTAGATCTTCGTCGACCTCGACCGCAAGCCGAACCCTGCGGTCGAGCTTTCGTGACAGCACGTCGGCCAAGCGACTCTTCTGCGACTCGCTCAAAGCGTGCGCGCTGGTGACCAGCGTTCTGACGACCCCGGCCTCGCGGTCGAGCAGGTCGTCGACGACGGTCAGAATGTCGGAGAGGTGAGTCAAGCGATAGTTCGACAGCAAAAGGTCGACGAAACTCTTCGCCTGCTCACCGAGACCGAGTTGCTGAGCCACGTCGGCGGTGACCTTCTTCTTCGTGTGCATCGGAATACCCGGGTTGCCGACCATGCGGGCCAGCGCCGGAACCTTGGTCATCGCCTCTTCGAAGCTGGCCAGCTCAGCACGCACCACCTGCGTTTCACCGCCGGGGGTCGTGCGCAAGAGGGCCTGAGCGTAGGGTCTGGCGAAGGCACTCATTGAATGGCCTCCTTCTCGAGCCGCGCCAGCGCCTCATCGAACAAGCGATCCCGCTGTGGGCCGTCGAGCTCTCTTTGCAGGTGCTCGGCCGCGAGAGTCGCCGCCAGTGAGGCGGCCTTGCGCTGGAGCTTCTCGCGCGCCGCCGCGACGCTGCTTTCGATCTCATCTCGGGTCTGGGCAAGCAAGCGCTCTTTCTGCTTCTCGGTGTCCGCCAGGATTTCGTCTCGCTCCTGTTCGGCGGCCCGGCGACTGTGGTCGAGCATGTCGTCAACCTCTTGGCGCAGCGCGTCGATGCGGCTCTCGAGGGTCGACTGCATCTCAGCCGCTTCGCGACGCTGTTCACGCACCAGCGCGAAGTCTTCCGTGATTCGCTGTCCGCGGCGCTCGAGCGCGCGGCGCACAGGAGGACCGGCGAAGTAGAACAGCCCGCCCCAGAACACGACGAGATTGAGGGTCAGCCAGATCCAGGTCGGCAAGCCGAGAAAGTGTGACCGCGTCGGTATCCCTTCCGCAGCGAATACGGGTGTCACCACGAAGAGCGAGAGCCCGGTAAGAAACGCTGCGCGAACCGCAGAATCGAGACGCAATCGCTTCATGCGCGCTCCCCCAGCAGGCGACGCGAAGCCGCCTGGCCAATCTCGTGGGCGCGGGCGTCGAGGGCCGTTGTCTCACGGTCGATGGTTGCGCCGAGTTCCGAGCGCGCCTTGCTCAGCAGGCGGTCTGACTCGGCCTTGGCCTCGCCGAGAACCGTCGAGCGGTGCTCGAGTGCGGCACCCCGAATCTCTTCGCGTTTGGAACGCGCTTCGAGACGGGCGTCTGCCAGGCGCACTCGTTCTTCCTGAATTCGGGCCTCGACTTCGGCCGTGGTGCCTTCCCAGGCACTGCGCGCGTCATCGATGTCGCGGCGGCGCTCCTCGAGCACCCTCATGACCGGAATCACGAAGAAGTTCCGAATGATGAAGTACGCGACCCAAAACAGCGCCGCGACGACGAAGAAGCTGCGGTCGATTCCGAGACCGGTTAGGAGTTGTTCCACGAGGTTTGGCCCGCGGGTTCCCGTTCAAATGATCAGAACGCCGAATGATCAAGAACGACTGGGGACCCGAAGAAAGACGTTGGGGTTTTGATTGGCTGGGGACTGGAGAGGGCTCGACTGAAAGCAAAGCGACGGAAAGGCCGAACCGCTACCTGGAAGGCGAGCTGGGACCTACCGAAAACCCGTCCAGAGGCGGCCGTAACCTAACACGCTGCCCCATGGGGCGCAACGAATCGGGCCATCTGTAAGGCCTTTGTCTCCGACCGCGGAAGCGGTTATCGGGGCATGCCTAACTATCGGCGAGCTGTCACCGAGGCACTCCAGCGGTCGGCCAGGGAGCGGGGGCCCGAAAAGAGCACCAGCGGCACCCCGAGAAACGCCGCCGTCAGGACGGCCGCCAGCCAGCGCTTCACACACTGCCCCCCGGTCAAGGAGTCGCCGCCATCGTCGAGGGCGATCAGGCGCGCCACCATCATGCCCGGTGTTCGACCCCAGAAGGCCAGTGAAAACACCAGGTAAACGAACGAAAGCACGAGCAAGAAACCCACCGGCCCCGCCCAGGCCCTGGCGGGAAGAGCGCCCGGGCTCGCCCCGGCCAGCAGGAGACCCAGCGCCACGATCAGGCCCAGAACACCGAGGTCGAGGAGACCCGCGAGCAAGCGATTCGACCGCGTCACCGCTGGCGCGTCCCGGGGGGTGACTTCGCGCACACCTTCGTCACCGGCCGGTCCGCCCGCGAGAGGATCGGAGGCGACCGCCGGCGGAGCCTCGGCCGCAACATCCCCAGAACGCGCCGATCGGTAGTCGGCGAACAGATCGAGGTTCCGTGGATCCCCGGCGCGTCCTCCACCATCTGGACCGGCCGATCTTTGTTCACCAGGCTCGCCCTCAGGGGCGAGAGCCGGGTCTTCGCGGCCCGAAAGCGGCAGGTCGAGTAGCTCCTGGGAGACCTGGTGCTTTCTGGAACTCACTTTCAGCCCCTTCGAGGTCTGGAGTGTCTGTGTTGGCCGGCCTTACCTGCGGTAGCCGATCTGCTCTACGAAGATGTCGAAGAGAGTATCGCGACGTCGCCCATCGTACCCCTTGCAGAGCTCGACGACTCGCTCGACGGTCGGATCGCTGCGGAGCTTGGCGGCTTCGTTGAAGTTCTCGAGAGCAACGTCGACCCGTCCGCGACGAAGGTCGCGAACACCCAGATTGAAATAGCTGTCGACCAACAGCCGTTCGACGTCACGGTTGGTCTCATCTTCCTGGCGCATGCGCCAGAGGACCGGCACCAACCGCTCCCAGTCCCCCTGCATGAACAGATCGATCTGCTGCTTGATGGGCACCAGCTGGCGACGCGAGTCGTCGTAGAGGTCGGCCGCGGTGCCATCGAGAGTCGCTATGCGGTTGGCGGCCCGGAACCTCTTGGCGGCCTCGAAGTAGCGATTCTGGTTATAAAGAGAGCGGGCTTGCTCGACAAGCGCGTCACGCTCGGCAAGCCGTACCTCGTCGCTCACGCCGTCATCTTCGGGCGGCGGGTCGTCCAGCTCGGCCTCGAGCTCGGCCTTCCATTCTGCAAGTTGCTTCTTGGCGCGCGCATACTCCGGATGGTCGCGCTCGACGCGCTCGAGGTGACCGAGTGCCATCTCCTGCTCGCCGTTCTCCCACAGCGTCACCGCGGCCTCGACAGGATCGCTCTTCGGCGGCTTCTTCTTCTTGCCACGGTCGGCCTGCTCGGTGTTGTCTGAGTTGGGGAACAGTTGATCCTTGTTGGACCACAAGAAGTAGCCGCCGACACCGAGCAGAAGTGCAACCACTGCGGCGATCAAGCGGAAGCGACCTTTCCCGGCACCCTTCTTGCCGGGAGCAGGCGCTTTGAGATCGCTACCCGCACCGTCAGGAAGCGGCGCATCCGGGTCGAAAACGCCCTCGGCAGATTCGAGGTCGTTGAGCTCACCTTCGACATCGGGAACCGCGAAATCGTCTTCGGGCATCAGGTCGGGCTCGCCCGAGTCGATGCGATCAATCGCCTCGCGTGCCGCCAGGTGATCCGGGTCGACCTCGAGGACGCGCTCGAAGCCGGCCCGTGCCTCGTCGTTTCTGCCTGCCGCACGGTGCTCCGAGGCCTCGGCGAAAATCTCTTCGACCTTGCGCTCCGCTTCGTCCATGAGAGTCCGCGCCTCATCGATGCGCTTGGTCGCTTCGGCATGATCGATATCGATGAGGAAAATGCGCGACCAGGCATCGATCGCCGCCTGATAGTTGCCGCTCGCAAACGATGCCTGGCCCTCGGCGAGGAGCTCGCCGATACGATCGTCACCGTCACCGTCCGGAGCGGCCGGGCTGGCTTCCGCCACCACCTCGAGTACCGGCTCGACGACGGCTTCTGCCATCGGGATCTCGGCGACCGGTTCGGCGACGGCTTCGACCAGGGGCATCGGTGGGTCACCCGGTTCGCCAGCGGACATGACTGGCTCGGCCATCGGCATCGGGTCAGTGGGCTCGCCGAGCCCCATCACTTCGTTGATCTCCGCCGCCAGCGGATCCGCGCCAGGTGCGGGTCCCGGAGCAGCCATGGGTACCGCCTCGACCTCGATCGGCTGGGCCGCCTCCGGGGCAGCTGGAACTGGTTCAGGGGTCTGAGCGGTCTGGCCCGCTTGACTGGGAAGGGGCAAAGCCTGCAGGCCGCTGAGGTCGCCGCCGCTCTGCAAGAGCTGTTGGAGCTCGGTCGCCGGGCTGAAGAGTGGGTCCAACTTGAGGATGAAGCCACAACCGAGCTCGGCTTCCTGCCCCCTTCCCTTGGCGGCCAGGTCCAAGGACTGGTTGTAGGTGGTGACGATGCGATCCTGGGTCTCGACACCGAGGGAGGGATTGCCGGAATAGCTCATGGGCGGGGGTCTCGCGGAGGGCTCTGGAGAGAGGGAGGAATCCGGCCCGAGAACGGCCGAAGGAATGGTGAGACTAGACCGGCTCCGAGGAGCCAGTCGCGAGGTATCATAGCAATCCGCTGTTTCTCGTACCAGCACACCCGCCCTCAGATCCTGCTCCCCGTCCTCCGCGACCCCCCGTTTATATAGTCCGCCCCGCCATGCCTGCCGACTCGCCACCCCAATGCAACTCCCTGGACATTTATCTGATCGCCATCGGCGGTACCGGCATGGCCCCGCTCGCCTGTCTTCTAGAGGGTCTGGGACACCAGGTGCGTGGATCGGACGGACCGCTCTACCCGCCGATGAGCACGCTCCTCGAGGAGGCTGGAATCGAGCCACTCCTCGGACCTGATCCAACGAATCTGAAACCGGCGCCTGATCTGGTGATCGTCGGAAACGCCGTCCATCGCAACAACCCCGAGGCGTTGGCCGTCGAGGCGAGCGGCGTGGAACGGATTTCGATGCCCGATGCCGTGGCGCGCTTTCTGCTCGAGAATCGAACCTCGTTGGTGGTCGCGGGAACCCACGGCAAGACCACCACGACCTCGATGGCGGCAACCTGCCTCGAAATCCTCGGGCAGTCGCCCGGCTGGTTGATCGGCGGCCGGCCGATCGATCTGCCGAGTAGCCACGCGTTGGGTGGAGACGGAAGCGCGTTCGTCATCGAGGGCGATGAGTACAACGCGGCGTACTTCGATCGGGGCCCGAAGTTTCTTCACTATCAGGCCAAGGTGGCGATCATCACCAGCGTCGAGTACGACCACGCCGACCTCTACCCCGACGCGCTCTCCTTCCGCCGCGCCTTCCGTGACCTGGTGGTGTCGCTGCCGGCTGACGGCCACCTGGTTCTGTGTGTCGACACGCCAGAGCTCCGCGAGCTGGCCCAGTACGCACCCTGCCCCGTGACGACCTATAGCTTGACGTCGGCGAATAACACCAGCGACACGAGCGACACGACCGACGCCGAGGCCAGGCACGTGCAACCCAGCGGGGAGGTTCTGGTGCGCAATGGGGTCACGTCCTTTGAGATCGATGGCCCAGCAGGCGCCGCGCGTTTCGAAATCAAGGTCCCCGGTCGCCACAATTCGAGCAACGCGCTGGCGGTGTGGTGTGCACTTCGAGCGATGGGCCTCGAAGCACAGCCCATCGCCGATGCGCTGAGCCAGTTCCGAGGCGTCGCACGTCGGCTGCAAGAACTCGGGCGGCCTAACGATGTCGTGGTCGTCGACGACTTCGCGCACCACCCGACGGCGGTCAAGGCCTCGCTCGAAGGTCTGCGGGCCCGCCACCCGGAGCGTCGACTGGTTGCGCTCATCGAGCCGCGAAGCCTGACCGCTGGCCGCGCCTTCCTCTTTGACGACTGGCTGGACGCTCTACAAGACGCCGACCACGTCTTGCTGGCGCCGATCTTCCACGCCAAACGGTTTCAACCCGAACAGCTGCTCGACCTGCCGAGATTGGCGCGCGAGGTCGGGAACCGTGGCGGGCTGGTAGACGTTTGTGAGAGTACGGAGGAGCTCTACGAGCGCGCCCTCCTTCTCATCCGACCGGGAGATGTCGTCGTTACGATGACTTCCGGGGCCTTTGACGGCATTCCGGCGCGCCTTCTTCTGGACCTCGCCGAATGAAGCGCAGCAATTGACCGTGCCGGGTCGGAGGGCCTGCCGGGTGATCGATCCCGCGCGAAGGTAGAATCTCCCTTCCAATCGGCCCCGCACGTACCTCTGCCGAACCGAACCTCCTCGCACCTTGCGCCCCAGCTGAAACCCACAGCCCACGGGCCTTCTGAACGCTCCCCCTGGGAGACGCTTTCTACATTCGGAGCTTCCACCACCATGCGACATCGCACGTTCTTCATTCTCGTTCTCGCTGCCCTTGCTGGCTCCCTACTTCTTGCCCAGGCAAAACCGAGCGCCTTCGTCGAATCGACGATCGTTGATCTGGGCGCGGCTCCGCGAGGCGAAATGCTCGAGGGCTCCTTCAAGATCGAGAACCGCGGCGACGCGCCGCTGGTCATTCGCGAGGTACGCGCCGCCTGCGCATGCACGGTGGTCGACTTCGACGAAGAAATCGCGCCCGGTGAATCAGGAACCGTCAGCTTCGAGCTCGACACGGCGACTCTGGTCGGCGCCTCTGTAAAGGCGATCAACGTCTACACCAACGACGCCGAGAAGCCGCGCATCGACCTTTCAATTCGCGTCGAGTCCGAGCCGTGGGTCGACGCTCAACCGGGCTACGTGCGCTACACCATCGTCCAGGGTTACGACGCCGAAGAGGCCGATTCGACGCTCCGCCAGGTGGTCTATGGCCGCGGTGGCGACTTCGCCATCGACGAGGTCGAGTCACCGCACGATTGGATCGAAACCAGCTTTCACGAAGCAGCCCCCGAAGAGCGCATCGACCAGGCACCTGGCTCGCAATGGATCATCGAAACGCGGATCTCACCGGCCGCGCCGGTCGGGCCGATCACCGGCTACATCAACGCCAAGCTCCAGCACCCCAAGCAGAGTGTGCTTCCGATTCCGGTGTCGGGGTTCGTGCGCCCGGTTTTCGCCGTCACCCCGCACGAGGGCCACTTCGGCACCATCACGCTGTTTAGAGACAAGCCCAACCGAGCCTCGTTCAAGGTGCAGAACTTCGCCACCGAAGGGATCGCAATCGAGAGCGTCGAACTCGTCCCACCCGTTCCGGGCATCGAAGCACGTGTCGACACTGAACAAGAAGGGCGTCTCTTCTACGCTGTTCTGCTGTTTGACCGCAGCACTCGCGGCTCCTCGTTCGAAGGCACCCTCAAGCTCGAGACCGACAGCCCCCGCAAGCCGGTGATCGAGATCCCGGTGTCAGGGCAGATCGCCGAAGAGTTCTCCGAGTGACCTCGACGCCACCGTCGACGTTCTGAAGCTACGTCTTCGCCTTCGGAGCGCCCCAGAGCTCGGCTTCGTCGCGCGGCGGCGCGGCAGGCTGTGCGCCGCGCTCTGTTCTCTCGCGGACCATCGCCAGAGTTGGCGCCAGGGCCTCGCGTTGCATCTTGACAAGGGTCTCGATGCCTTCCATGCCCAGGTCGAGTAGCGCATCGAATTGGGCGCGGCTGATGTTGCCCCGCTCGGCGGTTGATTGCACTTCAACCAGCTCACTGCGCCCCGTTCCAACGACGTTCATGTCGACCCTGGCCGCGCTGTCCTCGACGTACTCGAGATCGAGCAGGGGACGATCGGTCACCATGCCCACTGAAATCGCTGCGACTTCGTCCTGAACCGGCCACTGGTCGAGATCCCCGAGCTGGTAACTCTTCGCCAGGGCATCGACCAGGGCAACCCACGCACCAGTAATCGAAGCGGTTCTAGTACCTCCGTCGGCCTGCAAGACGTCGCAGTCAAGCGTCACGGTACGCTCGCCGAGCGCCTTCATGTCGACAGCAGCGCGCAGGGCGCGGCCGATCAGCCGTTGAATCTCAGAGGTGCGCCCCGAGGGGCGGCCGCGCGACACTTCGCGAGACGAGCGGGTATGGGTCGCGCGCGGCAACATCGAATACTCCGCGGTGATCCAACCCAGCCCGCTGTCGTAGCGAAACGGTGGGACCCGGTTCTCGACGCTGGCAGAGACCAGCACGATCGTGTCGCCGAACGCCACGCGTGCCGAGCCCTCGGCGTACTTCATGACTCCAGTGTCGATCGACACCGGGCGGAGATCACGATCTCCGCGGCCACCTGGCCTTTTGTCATCACTCATTGTCGCCCCTTCCTTTGGTCGGGCCCGTCTCTGATCGGAGCAGTCTACTGGCTCCTGTCGACCCATTCGATCCGCGTCGCCTCGACGACCCGCGCACCGAGAATCAACCTCGCGAGAGCCACGTGGCGATCACTCTGGTCGGTAAAGCAAAGCCGCAGGGGAGCGGTGTGCGCCGAGTTCCCCTCGTCGGCGCCATCCAGTCCTGGTTCTGAAATGCACTCGCGCACCGCCCCTGCCAAGCTGCGGGCCGAGTCGACGATCTCGACCTCTCTGCCCACGACCCTTTGCAGCAAGGGGGCGAGTAGGGGGTAGTGGGTACACCCCAGGACCAGGGTGTCCATCTTCCAATCGCAAAGTGGCGTTAGATAGCGGCGGGCAATGGTTTCAGTGACCGGGTCGTCGAGCCATCCCTCTTCGACGAGGGGCACCAACAACGGGCAGGCGACGCTCGAGACTTCAACCTCCTCGACCGACTCCTCGACGATTGTCCGGGCGTAGGCGCCGGAGCGCACCGTCGCTTCGGTCGCGATGACTCCTACCCGTCCGCGCGTCGCCATGAGCGCCGCCTTTGCGCCCGGTCGAACAACGCCCCAGATCGGGAGGTTGCACTCGAGGGAATCAAGGGCAGTCGCCGACGCGGTGTTGCAGGCCACTACGACCGCCTTCGCTCCTTCCGCCTTCAGCCAGTCGACATTGGCCTGGCTGTACTGGGTCACGGTCTCGGGTGACTTCGTGCCATAGGGCAAACGTGCCGTGTCACCCAGGTAGAGAAGCGCCTCGCCAGGGAGCTCATCTCTGAGCGCCCGCACTACCAAGAGGCCCCCCACTCCGGAGTCGAACACCCCGATAGGCCGCGGATCGATTGCGGCTGGTGAAAACCGGTTCTCGAGGAACGCCTCCCGTACCGCGCTCAGCGAGCCACCCAATACTTGGATGGCAACAGAGGGTGCGACACATCGACGTGGCCAGCGAAGGTCTCGGCCTGCGAACCGTTCCAGAGCAAGCTGAGGCGTTCGACGTCGTTCACGTTCTCGGTCACCGAATTGACCAGGCTGTAGACCGCCAGCAGCTCCCGACGCGAACCGGACTCATCGATGCCCCCTCCGAGATCGACCCAGGCAATCTTCTCCTCTGGATCGAAATGGATAGAGCGCAGCTGGGTATCGTGGGGCAGCGGCGCTTTGAGCACCGAGTTCTGCGGACCGGCGAGGATCTCGGAAACGATCTGGGCGATGCGCTCGCGCGGCGAGTCGACCTTGGCAACGACCCGCTCCTCCGCGTAGAGCACTGCCCCCTGGCCGGGGAAGTAGAGCGTCACGGTATCGCCGTCGATGACTTGGGGAGCCGCGACCGGCGCTGGTTCACCGCTGTCGGCTAGCGACCCTCCCTCGACCGGCACTGGAGCCTCGTCGGAACACCCGCCGAGTGTGACCGTCACACTGAAAGCAACCACCACGAGCACCAGGGCCCAAGGTTGCTGCCGCTTGCCCCACCCCACCCAGCGCCGTGTCACTCTCCCCCCCCGGGTGAGCTTCCGGAGGCCGGCGCACGGAATCGCTGAATCGCCGCAACCAGGGAATCGACCAACTGCAGTCGATAGGCAGGATCGAGCAACTTCTTCTCCTCGGCGGGGTTGCTCAGGAACCCCAGTTCCACCAGGACCGCCGGCATGGTGGCCCCCATCAGAACCCGAAACGGCGCCTGCTTGACACCGCGGTCTGGCAGCCCCAAGGCCTGGTTGAGTTCCTGCTGAATCAGCTTCGCCAGCTGCTGGCTACGCGCCAAGTGGCGGTTCTGCGCCAGGTCCCAGAGGATCAGCTGCAGGGCGTCGTCGTTCGCACCTCCCTGGTTTTCGAATGCGGCCGCAGTCGCCGCCGCTGAGTCGCTCGCCTCGGCGGACAGAAAGTAGGTCTCGGCACCACGCGCTCCACTCGACCAGGGCTCGGAGTTGAGATGGATCGAAACGAAGAGATCGGCCTGATGCTGATTGGCCAGCGCCGTTCGCGTCTCGTGGTCGACCTCCTCGTCGCCGTTGCGCGTCAACACCACCTCGACCGGCAGACGATCCTGAAGACGTGAGCGCAGGCGACGCGCGATCATCAAGGTCAGGTCTTTCTCGGCGGTTCCGCTACGCGCCACCGTTCCGTGCTCGCTGCCGCCGTGGCCGGGGTCGATCACGATCTTCATGCGCCCTCCACGCCGGCGGGGGGGCAGGAAGTTCGGCGTTTGCGCCGTGCTGGCGGTCGAGGCTGGCAATTGACGCAGCCCGCGCGAAACGTCGACCACCAGCTCGAAGGTGTCTTCTTTGTCGAGCTCGTAGGGAGCCGCAGCAGCAGCACCGTCGGCGAGAACGATTTCGAGCCGCGAGCGGTCGATGCGCAAGCCGCGGATCAAGGGGTCTTCGATGTTGGCCGGAACCTCGCCGGGCGTCAGCCGATCGCCCAGGAAAACCAGGACCATGGCGTCCTCTTCCTGCTCGACGCGATAGCGCGGCCGCTCTTCGAAAGAGAACAGGAGAGTGGTGATCCCGGCGGTGTGCACCCAATCGACATCGACGACCAGGTCCTGGCCCTCGCGTCGCGACACCTCGAGCCGGCGTTCGCCTTCGTCCCAGTCGAAACGGAAGCCGAGCATGTCGCCGTAGGTCTTGCGCAGGAAGTCGAGGGGAACCTCGAGCCCACCGGAGGACATCATGGGCTGTTGCGAAAGCGGCACGATCTCTTGGCCGACTGTCATCACGATGCTGTCGGGACCGACCACCATGCGGTCCTCGCCGAGCACCAGGGTGTGCCCCTGGCCGAGCGGCCCGATTTCGAGCTCCCCACCTAAGACCTCGACGATCGGCCGGAGGGAGAACAAGGGGCCGCGGTAGCCCAGGGCGTAGGAAATGCTCGATTCGCGATCGCGATAGTCGAGGACGGCAATCCCCGTACTCCGGATGCGCGGCTGGTCGTCGTCAGACGAGGCCGCTTCCTGCTGCTGCGCCTGAAGGTGCTGCCCAACCGGCATGCCGAGCACCAGGAGCAGGGCGACCACCAGGAACGGTCGCAGGAGCACGAGAAGAGAGCGGAGTTTCACCACAGTGCTGGAAACGATATCTCAGCACAGACCCCCGGCGCGTCGCACTTGTTGCGGTCGACGGAACCGGGCCCGCAGCACTGAGCTAAGGGCCTGATAACAGAACGCGGAGAATGGCGCACTCGGGAGGAGTCGAACCCCCAACCTTCGGATCCGTAGTCCGACGCTCTATCCAATTGAGCTACGAGTGCCTACCGAGACCTGCTCGCGATGGATTCTCGCGCCCTCTAGTGGGCGGATGGCCGGGAAGCCGTGCCGCGCTCCAACGGAGAGCGGCCGTCTCGTACCGGCTGAGAATCGAAGCACGGATGGTAGCCCAAAAAGGCCCTCGGGACCAGACCAGCGACAAGCGGCTCATCGCACCTCCGTCTTCAACCACCTTGCAGTGTAGTGGCGGGATCGACGCGACTGGCCCGGTAGGCCGGTGCAAAGGTCGCCGCCATGGCGACGACGACCAGCGTCACAGCAGCCACCAGGTAGCTCAGTGGGTCCCGCGGATCCACTCCGTACAGAAAGCGCGCCAGCAGGAACGAAGCGCCGAGCGCCAGCACGATTCCGGCGACGATCCCTGCCGAGACCAGGCCGAACCCGTTGCCGAGAACTGAAAGCACCAGGTCACGCCGGCCGGCCCCCAGTGCGAGGCGGAGCCCGTACTCCGGACGGCGGCGGCTGACGCGATAGGAGACCACCCCGTAGACCCCCACTGCCCCGATGACCAATGCCATCAGGCTGAACAGTCCGAGAAAGAAACGCAGCCGGAGAGGCTCAGCGAGGTGTGATTCCAGAACCTCTTCCATCGTCATCGGGCGTGCCAGGGCAACGCGGGAATCAATCTCTCTGGCGTGGTCACGCACGAGCGACAGCGCCGCCTGAGGTTTCTTGGTAGCGCGCACCAGCAAGGTCGCCGAAGACCAGGGTTGCACCTGCGCCAGTGGTCGATAGATCACGCTGCTCGGTCCCTCGCGCACACTGTCGTGACTGACCCCATCGACCACACCGACGATTTCGATCCAATCCTGATACTGGAAGCCGAGTTTCACCCGCTTGCCAACCGCAGACTCACCAGGCCAGAGCTTCTCGGCGAAATCGATCCCCATCAGCGCAACCTGCGTCGTGTCTTCGCGATCACGCGCGTCCAGCCAGCGCCCGTCTTGAAGCTCGATGCCCAGGGTCTTGAAATAGTCGGGCGACACGTAGCGCCACTTGCTGTTCGGGCGTTGGGCCCCGACCAGATCGGCGCGCCCTTCGGCCTCGATTGGACCCTGCACTCCCTGGTCGCGCAGGGGCACACGGTTGACCACCGCGGCGGCAGAGACCTCGGCGCTGGCGGTCACAGCTTCGATCAGGCGCATGAAGAAGGCCCGCCGCTCTCGGGGTTCGAGCTCGGCGTCGGCGAGGAAGAGATCGACCATCGCCACCCCTTCGGGGTCAAAGCCCGGGTCGAGACGGTAGAGCTCCACCACGCTACGCCCGAGCAACGTCGCACAGATGACCAAAAGCGCGGCGATCGCAACCTCCCCGACGATCAGCGAGTGCTGTAGACGGCCGCGCGCCGAGCCGAGCAAGCCACGCGTGTTGAGCGGCCCCGACGACACCCGTCGCCGCCACAATCCGCGGATGGGAGCCAGGGCCACGAGCAGGGCAACGAAGGGGGTGAGCACGAGGGTCGCTACGACCATTCGCCAGTCAAAGGCCAGGGTTTGATCGAAGCCGCCAGGAAGCGGCAGGCGTTCGACAATCGCACGGTAAGCGACCAGCGCCAGCGAGAGCCCGAAGACCGACGACACGATGCCCAGAACCAGGCTTTCGGTCAACAGCTGGCGCGACAGCCTGAAACGGCCAGCGCCCATTGCCTTCCTGATCTCGAGCTCGCCCAGACGATCTGACATGCGGGCCAGAAAGAGTGCCGCGACGTTGGTCGAAGCCATCAGCAGAAGAAGCGCCACCGCAGCAAAGAGAAGGAGCAACGCCGGCCGCACGGCCCCGAGCAGGTAGGTACGAATCGGTACCGTGAAGTACCCCAACGTTTTGTCCCACGCCTCTGGGTAGTGGAACTTCTCGCCAAGAGGGCCGACGAAACGGTCGAGATCATGCGCCGCCTGCTCTTCTGATATGCCCTCTGCCAGCCGGCCGAGGATCACCAGCCAGTGGTTGTGGGCGTAGTCGGAGTCGGCGGCATCGACCACCAGCGGGCGCCAGAGGTCAACCTCAGGACTGGGAAAATAGAAACCCCGGGGCATCACCCCGATGACCGTTACCGTTTCGGCATCGAGCTCGATTTGACTCCCGACGATGTCTTCTCGCGAGGCGTACTCACGGCGCCAGAAATCAAAGCTCAGGATGGCCACTGGCGGTGCCGCCAGGCGCTCTTCATCGCGCCGCAACAAGCGCCCGCGGAGCGGAGTCGCACCGAGGACCGAGAACGTATCGCCCGACACCAGCCCGACGTGGACCATCGACGTACGATCGCCGTTTCGGAGCGTCTGGCCGTCGTCGCTGTAGGCGGCAAGTGTCTCGTAGCTCGGCAAGTTCTCGCGCACGAAATCGAACTCCGCAGCGCTCCAGCCGTAGTCAGCCCAGAAGACCCGCACACGCTCAGAGTCTTCGTAGGGCAGGGCCCGCAGCAACAGACCGTATACGGCGCTGCCGAGAGCCACAGTTCCACCGACCCCGAGGGCAAGGGTCAGAACTGCTACCAGGGCGAAGCTCTTCTGCCTGGTCAGGTGACGGAACGCAAAGCGTGTGTCGCTGGTGAGCTCATCGAAGAACCGAACCCCCCAGGCCGTGCGCGCCGCATCTTTGTGGCGCCCGACGCGCCCGAAGCGCTCGAGGGCTTCGCGTTCGGCAGTCTTCGGTTCGACGCCGGCGGCAATCTGTTTGCTGGTCTCGCGATCGATGTGGAACTGCATCTCCTCGTCGAGCTCGCGCTCCATCGCCGTGCGCCGAAAGAGCGCCCGCAGGCGGAACCACCAACCGGTTTCTTCTTTCATCGCGAGTTCCTCCTATGAAGGCACTGGCTCGCTGCGCAGGATCTGGTTGACGCCGCCCGACAGCCGCTCCCAGTGGGACGCCTCGCGTTCCAGCTGGTTGCGGCCCCGACGCGTCAACCGATAGAGGCGGGCGCGGCGGGCGTTCTCGGTCGTCGCCCAGCTCGACGCCAGGAAGCCTTGGGCCGTCAAACGGTGAAGCGCCGGGTAGAGCGATCCCTGGTTGACCTTCAACACATCGCCGGAGATCTGCTGGATGCGCTCGGAGATGCCCCAGCCGTGCATGGGCTCGAGCGATACCACCTTGAGGATCAGGAGATCCATGGTGCCTTGAATCATGTCGGGACGAGGCGCTCTGCGGGCCATCGCTAGACCTTTCTCTCGACTATCTAGAGGAGCGAGGAGGATGACTCAAGCTCCTCTCGATTGTCAAGGGGAAGGCGGTGAGCAGCCCCGGACTTGCGCTAGAGACCGGGACCCCGCCACACTCGAGGCACCGACAGAAGTGATTTCGATCGACCTCCGGAGGCAACCATGGCCCACCGATCCGTAACCCAGAGCACCCTCGTCGCTCTCCTCGTGGCAGCCGCTCCGCTCTCCTGCCCCGCAACCAGCGCCGCCCAGGCCAGCGAAACCACCAACGCCATTCCCCGAACCGCCGACGGCCGACCCGACCTCTCCGGCACCTACGACATCGCCAGCCTGACACCCTTTGAGCGCGATCCGAAGTATGGGGATCAGCTGTTTCTGACACCTGAAGAGGCAAGGAGAATCGACGAGGCCGCAGCGGCCGCGATGGCGGTCGCCAACAGTGCCAGCGATCCCGATCGCGGCGCACCGCCTGCTGGCGGCGACGGCTCAACAGGCGCCTCCGGCAAGGTCGGCGGCTACAACGCCTTCTGGGTCGACCCGGGCACCGCCACCCTGCCCATCGACGGCAAGTTCCGCACCTCGATCCTCACCGATCCCCCGAACGGCCGCCTGCCACCTTTGACCGAGGCCGGAAAAGCCCGCCGCGCGCTCATCAACCCCTACTCCAACCCCAACACCGGCGACGCCTGGTGGCTCGAAACCGGTGACGACCCCTACGACGGGCCCGAGAGCCTCTCGCTGCTCGATCGCTGCCTCTACGTCGGCGGCGCGAGCGTGCCAATGCGGCCGGTGCTCTATAACAACGTCAAGACCATCGTGCAGAGCCCCGACCACGTCGTCATCAACATCGAGTGGATGCACTGGGCGCGCATCGTGCGCATCGACGGCGAGCACCCGCCGTCCGACATCCGCTCCCTCGGCGGCTACTCCGTCGGTACCTGGGAGGGCGAAACCCTGGTCGTCGAGACCAGGAACTTCCTCGCTCGCCCGGGAGTGCCGCGTGACCTGCGGGTCATCGAACGTTTCTCGCGGCTCGACGCCGAAACGCTGCTCTACCAATTCACCGTCGAAGATCCCGACTACGAGGTGCCCTACAGCGGCGAACTCCCGATGCCCGAGACGAGCGGCAAGCTCTACGAGTACGCCTGTCACGAAGGCAACTACGCGATGGGCAACATCCTGCGCGGCGCGCGTCTCCTCGAAAAAGAGGCGCTGGCAGCCAACAAAGCAGAAGAAGAAGACGCGAAGTAGACGAGGGAGAACGCCTAGGCGTTCACATCAACCACCAGGCGACCGCGAACGCGGCCGGCGAGCTGCTCGCTGGCGGTCGCGATGACCTCACCGAGCCCGATCTCGGCGGTCATCGCATCGAGCGCCGCTGGATCCAGGTCTTCTGCCAGGCGGTTCCAGGCCTGGATACGGAGCGGCTTGGGGCATTGCACACTGTCAACACCTGCCAGGGTCACACCGCGCAGGATGAACGGCATCACCGTCGCCGGCAGGTCCATTCCCTGTGCCAGGCCACATGCCGCCACCACGCCACCGTACTTCGTTGCCGCCAGCACGTTGGCCAAGGTGTGACTGCCCACCGCATCGACCGCGCCAGCCCAGCGCTCTTTGGCCAGTGGCCGCCCCTTCTCCGACAATTCGTTGCGGTCGAGAATCTCTGCCGCGCCGAGACCTTTGAGGTAGTCCGCCAACTGAGTGCGACCGGTCGAGGCGACCACCTGGTAGCCGCGCTTGGCAAGGAGCGCCGTCGCCACGCTCCCCACACCGCCGGCAGCACCGGTCACCAGCACCTCGCCGTCGTCGGGCGAGACTCCGCCGCGCTCGAGGGCGAGCACGCACAGCATGGCGGTGTAGCCCGCCGTCCCAATCGCCATTGCCTGGCGCGTCGTAAACGCTTCCGGCAGCGACACCAGCCAGTCACCGCGCACGCTCGCAAGCCCCGTCATGCCACCCCAGTGGAGCTCGCCAACTCCCCAGCCGTTGAGCACCACCCGATCACCCTTCTTGAAGTCGCCATGGGAACTCTCTTCGACCGTACCCGCCAGATCGATGCCCGGAACCATCGGGAAGGTGCGCACCACCGGCGAGGCACCGGTAATCGCCAGGCTGTCTTTGTAGTTGAGAGTCGAATAGTCGACCTTCACCTGGACGTCGCCGTCAGGGAGGTCGGTGGCCTCGATGTCGGTGAGCTCGGCGTGGCTTCCGTCTTCGCTCTTCGTGATCAGGATGGCTTTCATTCTCTTTTTTCTCAGGTCTGTGCTCGTGTTCGGGCCGCAGAGTACACCTCCGGGCCGCGAACTGTAGGCTCAGAAGCGATGACGCGACCCAGAGCCTCAGCCACCGCTCCCTGGAGGGAGATTCTCCTCTTCGCCAGCGCACTCGCCCTACTTGGCCTATGGAGCCTCGCCTGGGCCAGAAAACCCGACACCGTCGAATTCATGCTGGCACTCCTCACCCGCCCCAGAACGCTTGCCGTCATCGCCGGCCTCCACCTCGTCGCCCTCGGCCTCGTCATCACTCGAGCCGCCGCCGCACCCGCAAGTCGCAAGCGAACCGCACAGCTCGCCGGCCTGTGCGCGCTGGGCGTTGTGACGGCTGCTGCCACCGTCAACACCGCCAAACAGAGCCTCCTCCTCCAGGGCAGCGACCTCCTGAGCGAGAAGCTGCGCCAGTACGACCGCATCGCCGAAGACGTCGACACCGTCTTCCTGGGCTCCAGTCGCATCTACCGGCACTTCGATCCCAACGTTTACGACGAAACGCGAAAGGCCCTCGGCTCTCCGGGGCTCTCCTTCAACCTCGGCGTCCCCGACATGCGCATGCTCGAGGCCCTGCACATCGCCGAGTGGCTCTTCGAGCGCTCCACCGCTATCAAGACCCTCATCGTAGAAGTCGAACCCAACCCCTTGGAGCTCCCCGAGTGGAACCGCCGCGCCGCGCGCACCGTCGCCTGGCACGACCAAGCCGCCATGGCGCGCATCCGCCGCGGAATCCAATCGCTCCCCGAGAAAGATCGCACCGCGGTACTCGCCGCCCACCTCGAGCCCTTCCAGCGCAACCAGGCCGCCACCGGGCGCGCCCTCAACGCCCTAGGCCCCAGAAGCGACAAGCCGCGAATCGACCCGAAGCAGCGCGGCTACCAGTCCCTCGAACAGAACCGACTGGAGCCCATCTCCCCGGAGGAGGCCCAGGAACTCGAACAACGCTGGAACCGCCTTCACCAACGCCCCGGCCGCTGGCAACAAACCCTCGCCGAACTCAGAAGAACCGAAGCAGCGGCCACCGTCACCGACCCCTTCGAACTCGAACTCTTCGCCGAACTAGAAGGCCTCGCCAAAGCCAACAACGCCAAACTCATCTGGCTCATCTCACCGAGCCCACGACGCCGCCCCAATATCATCGCCGCCCACCAACAAGGCGTCGTCAAGACCCTCCTACGCTTCGACGACCCCAAGAAGTACCCAGACTTCTACCAGGCCAACGGCCGCTACGACCGCCACCATCTGAACAGCGAGATGGCCAAGCGCATCACCCGCCTGGTCGCCGCCGAGCTAGGTGCCGCACCCTAGGACTCACCGGGGGACAATCGCCCTGGCCCTCGAGACGGCGCGGACTGCTTCGCCGGCAGACCTATTCGCAACCGGCTTTGCCGATTCCAGCACTTCGGTACCCTTGACGCCCCCCAACAGGGATAGGAATAGGCATCCTCCATCGGAAAGCGCTCGCGTGTTAGTCGCCGCCGCTAGCCACTTTCATTATTGGGCTCTTCAGGATCTGTGGCGGGTGAAGGAAGTCGCACCTCCCTCTACAAGGACGGCCGGAACCCGGGTGAGGAAGCGCGAGGTGAGCCCAAGCTCCTGTTGGCGTTGGACTTGCCTGTACCGAAAGCCTGTGGCGAGCGCTGGATCGCGTGACGTGCGCAGCCTTCCCACCCAGGATCTGGGCTACGCTACGTACCACAGATCCTGAAGAGCCCGCACACCTTCATTGCGGGTCGTTTCGTCAGTGAAGCTGGCGTATCGAACTGCGGTGACCGCCGCACCTGTTGTAACGGAAACAACATGCTGTCTCTTTCTGTGAGTGTCGTCGCAGCGTTTCGTGCCAGCAGCAGACCGCCACCGCAACTGCCGCCTGCAAAACGAACTGCGAAACAGTGTTTGAGTGCGCGGGTGCTCCTGACCCCTACCTCGGATAAGTTCAATGCGACTTTACTGCCCCCTATTACGCCGCGTTTTGCTCGTAGGCTGGTTAGCTACGGCCTCCATGGGCGCAGCGCAAGTGAAAGACGAGGCGGCGCCTCGTTTTTCCGCCGCGATCGCCGACCTGGCTGTCGGAGGAGAAGAAGCAACCCTCCTGGTTCTCACGGAGGCCAACGGTGACAAGAGTTTCGCGTACTCAGGGCTGCTCTCCTACCTCGGATCCCATTTCCGATTCTCGTCCTCACAGGAGAACGCTCGAGCCGAGTTTCGGTGGTCTCTCGAGGATCAGGAGCGCGGATGGTGGGCACGCTGCGAGTACGATTACAACGTCGAGATCTCGACAAACTTTGGGTCGCTGAAACGAGCAGTCGCCGAAAGGAAGCCTGTGCAGGAGCTGTCGTTTCTTACAAGTGACGGATTCTCATTCGTGGATCAGGGCCGATTCGATCGACCATACGTTCTCGAGGAGCATCTCTACGATGCACTGGAAGAAGCTGACTACTCTCAGGATCTCCCGGCCACAACACTGCGTGCGGTATCGGTCCTGTCGGCAATGCCGATCCTGGTTGAGGCGGGTGTTTCTTTCGGGGGCGTTTCGATCCTGTGTGACCCTGATTGCGAGCCCCTTCGAGTGACCTTGAAGGGGGAACGAGCGGTTGACTCGAGAGAGGCCCTGGAAGAGTTCAAAGACCTGGCTGAGGAATTCTCGCTGGTCCTCGATCAGTCCAGCTACTCCAAATTGGTCAGTTCACTCCGGCGTTCCATTGCGAACGAGTAGACGGTCTGCCCTCCCAGACGACTCGTGTTGCTCGCAGGGTCAACGCAGCAAGAAGTCTCGAAATCGCGTCGACCAGCGCCGAGATTGCAAGTGTGCTTAACGGGTGATTCTCCGCGAAAGCCACCTGAGCCACCTCGCAGGCTTGCTTGACGACCACCCTGTTGTTGCGTTGCCGATCGCCCCGAGGATCAGGGCGAGGATCGCCGCAATGGCCAGAATGATGCCCGTTCGAAGCACATTCGACACTGACCAGCCCTCCGCCAAGCCGCTCCGTCGACTCGCCAAACTGATCGGACCGAACCCTCTCGGGCTCTTCCACGTTCTCGACACAGCGATCGACGTTCTTCGGGAGCGCACCCTCGACGAGAAGTAGAACGACTGGAGTGTGCAAGCGCATCAGCGGGCTGGTCGCCGCCGAGCCAGGGGCCGCACCCCAGGTGCGAGAGCGCGAGGGTGAGACTCTTGGCGCAGTTCGAAGATCCAAGCGCCGGGGCCAGCAACAAGGTGGCCTAGGCAGGACTGCAGGACTCGTCGTCACCCTGCTCGAGTGAAGCTATCGGAGCTTCATCCCCGCAGGTTCGAACCTGTCGCAAGAGCTGGCGCGGCATAGAGCGGAAGCGAGAACAAACGGTAGTCCAGCGAGCCGTCGGGCATCTTCACCGAGAGGTCTTCGACACCGACCGCGCCCTGGTGCAATCGAACACCTCTGCGAGAGCCCGATCGCCAGAGGAACTGATGCAGAGACTTGAGTGAGCCAGCCGCCGACGCCTTGACTTCGATCGGCAAAGCCTCATCGCCCTGAGCGATCACGAAGTCGACCTCGGCATTGGACCGCGACGACTCGGACACCCAGAAGTAGAGATCTTGGGCGTCATCGAGATTCGTAAGCAGTTCCTGAGCAACGAACATCTCGGCGACCCGACCGCCGAGCGCTGTATCGATCGCCGACTCCCGAAGCCGACGGACATCGAAGCCCATCGAGGTAAGAGCCAGCCCGACATCGAGGGGGATGAGCTTCCGCGCTGATCGAAGACGCGCCTGGAAAGGAACCGTGAGAGAGCTAGTCGGCAACGCCTCGGTCACGAGATGTGCGCCCGACATCTTCTCGAGCGCAGCCTGCATGGGGCGCGACTTGTAGCCAGGAGCAAAGCTCGCGTATTTGTAGCGGCGCCCATAGTGCTGCGGAAGACTCTCAAAAGCCGCCCTGAGGGCTTCTTGATCGCGGACGTCCCTGTACTTCTGTAGGTCCTCCGAAAGCGCCTGAAGAAGATCCACGTGAACCTGTCGTGCAACGCTCGGTTCGCCGGTTCTCACCCACTGAGAGGCCGCCTCGGGCATTCCACCGACCTGAAGGTATTCGCGCAGCAGGTCTAAGGCCTGGTCATCGAGGGCCTTTGGGACCGACGCATCCGCCAGGGCCGTCTCGAGGGTTGTTGCCAGGACCTCTCTGCCCGAGGCACGCAACAACTCGAAGAACCCGAGAGGGCGGAGCGTCCGGAAGGTGACCCGCCCCACAGGGAAGGAGAAGCCTCGCTCTTCGAGCCGAACTTCGAGCAACGAACCTGCTGCCACCACGGCGAGATCCGGGTGGTCTTCGTAGAAGAACCGAAGCCAGCGGATGGCCTCAACGCTTTCTTGAATCTCGTCAATGAAGAGCAGGGTTCTGGGAGGAAACGCAGCAACGTTGTGACGCGCACGAAGCGCGGTGAGTAGATCCTCCGGAGATCGGCTTCCGCGGAGAAGCGCTGCATCGGCATAGCGCTCCAGATTGAGCTCGACGAAGACCTCGAAGTCGGAGCCAAGGTGCCGAATCGCTTCCGTTTTGCCCGTTTGGCGTGCGCCCCGGAGAATGAGCGGCTTGCGTCCGCTCGACTGCGCCCACTCCCGAAGCACGGGATCGATCGCACGTGAGAGGTAATCCATGCCTCGACCCTAACACAAACAACCCTGTGTTTATGCGCTATGCAGCAAAAACACCCGGGTGTTTATGCACAGCAGCTAGGCTGATGGCCATGCTTTGCAGGACTCTGATCCGGCCCCAGCGGATCGTCCTGTTACTCGCCACGACGGTTATCGGGTGCCAACCGAGCGAGCACCCGAAAACATCTGCCCATTCCGAAGAGGACCCTTCGCTGCAACTGGAGCGATCCATCGGCCTGCTACGCGGGTGTACATTGCCTCTATGAGAAGGGTTGCCATCGTGTCCCCGCTGCGCACCGCCGTCGGCCGCTTCCTCGGTGCCTTGAGCGCCATTCCTGCCGCAGATCTCGCCGCCGAGGTCATCAAAGCAGTAATCAAGAAGTCCGGCATCGACCCCCAGAAGATCGACGACGTCATCCTCGGGCACGGCTACGCCAACGGCGAGGAACCGGCCATCGGGCGCCTTTCTGCCCTCAAAGCCGGGTTGCCGATCGAGGTACCGGGCTACGAGCTCGACCGCCGCTGTGCATCCGGTCTGCAGTCGATTCTCAATGCCTCGATGATGGTGCAAACCGGAAACGCCGACGTCGTGCTCGCCGGCGGGGTCGAAAGCATGAGCCGGGTGGAGTTCTACACCACCGATATGCGCGGTGGCAGCCGCTTCGGCTCCGTCACCATGCATGATCGCCTCACCAGAGCCCGCGCGACGGTGCAACCCGAAGAACGGTTTGGCCACATCTCCGGCATGGTCGAAACCGCAGAGAACCTCGCCGAGCAGTACGGCCTCTCGCGCGAGGCAGCGGACGCCTATGCGCTCGACAGCCACCAGCGTGCCGTCGCCGCCACCGCAAGCGGTCGCTTCAAGGACGAGATCGTTCCCATCCAGGTGCCGCAGCAGAAGGGCGACCCCATCGAATTCGACACCGACGAGGGCCCTCGCGCAGATACCTCGCTCGAGAAGCTCGCGCGCCTTCGGCCGGTCTCCGAAGGCGGCACTGTTACTGCCGGCAACGCCAGTTCACAAAACGACGCCGCCGCCATGTGCCTGGTGGTCGGAGAGGACAAGCTCGCTGAGCTCGGCCTGGAACCGATGGCCTTTCTCAAAGGCTGGGCGGTTGCGGGGGTGCACCCAGCGACGATGGGCATCGGCCCGGTCCCCGCCGTCTCGAAACTACTCGAGCGAACCGGCGTCAAGTTCGACGATCTCGACCTGATCGAGGTCAACGAAGCGTTTGCGGTTCAGGTGCTGGCGGTGATGAAGGAATGGAGGCTCTCCGACACCGAGCGCCTCAACGTCAACGGCTCGGGCATCTCACTCGGTCACCCCATCGCGGCCACCGGAACCCGCATCCTGACGACGCTCTTGTATGAGATGAAACGCCGTGACGCACGCTATGGCCTCGAAACCATGTGCGTCGGCGGCGGCCAGGGCGTCGCGGCGCTATTCGAGAACGCGTGAGACTGCAATGAGGTTGGTCCTGGCGTCGATTCTCTCCTGGCTGGTGATGGCTGCTCTCGCCATGGCGCTGTTCGGCTGGCTCCTGGCCGACGCGTTCGATCCACTGCGGGCACTCTTCCGACCGCTCGAGGAGCAGGCTGAGACCGCCGGCTACGCGCAGAGCGCTCAGTTCCTGCGGGTCTTCTTCTTTGTCGCCATCATTCGGCTGTGGCACGGACCCCGCGCCATCTCGGTCGGTCAGGGTGCACTCTACGGGCTCCTCATGGGCCTCTTCGCTGGCACTTTCCATGTCGCCAACTCTGCCTCGCTGCCGCTACCCGCCTCGACCGCCGTGGCCTGGGTCGCCTTCGACATCGTGCTTCTGGTGGCCGGTGGCATCGTCTTTGCGCTTTCCTACCGGCCGCAGACAAAGGCCGTGACTCAGTAGGACTTCGGCATCCCGAGGACCTTCTCGGCGATGTTGCAGAGGATGAGCTGTGGGCTCACCGGAGCGAGCCTGGCAATCATCACCTCGCGCAGGAGCCGCTCGACGTGGTACTCCTTGGCGTAGCCCATGCCGCCATGGGTACCCACCGCACGCACGCAGGCGTTCCAGCCCGCCTCGGCACCGAGATACTTCGCCGCGTTGGCCCACGGGCCGCACGGCTCCCCGCGGTCGTAGAGATCGGCCGCCTTCATCGCCATCAAGGATGCTGCTTCGAGCTCCATCCAGCTTTCGGCGAGCGGGTGCTGAATCGCCTGATTCTGGCCAATCGGCCGCCCAAAGACCGAGCGTTCGCGGGCATAGGCCGCCGCCCGCTCGAGCGCGTTGCGACCCAGACCCACCGCCTCCATGGCAATCAGAATGCGCTCGGGATTCAAGGAGTGCAGGATGTACTCGAACCCACGACCCTCATCGCCAATGCGGTCGGCTTCGGGTACTGGCAGGCCTTCGATGAACACCTCGTTGGAGTCGACGCCGGCCCTCCCCATCTTGGGGATGCGGCGAACATCGCAGTAGTTGCGATCGAGGTCGGTATAGAAGAGAGAAAGGCCGTGGGTTTTCTTTGTGACCTCATCGAACGGGGTCGTGCGCACGAGCAGCATGATCTTGTCGGCTTCCTGCGCAGTCGTCGTCCAGATCTTCTTCCCCCAAACGCGATAGCTGCCGTCGGCCTGGCGCTCGGCGCGGGTCTGGATGCGGGTCGTCTCGAGCCCGGCGTCGGGTTCGGTAACCCCGAAGCAGGTCTTCTCTCGACCTTCGATCAGCGGGGGGAGAAAACGTTGGCGCTGCTCCTCGGTGCCGAAGACGGCGATCGGATGCGGGCCAAAGATGTTGATGTGGATCGCAGAGGCCGCAGTCTGCCCACCGCCCGCAGCCGCGACCTCGTGCATGACCAGCGCAGCTTCGGTCACTCCCAATCCCGTGCCACCGTACTTCTCCGGCATGGCAATCCCGAGCACGCCGTTCTCGGCCATCGCGCGATAGAACTCTTCGGGGAAACGCGCGTTCTGATCAACGTCGTACCAGTAGTCGTCGTCGAAGGCACGGCAGGCACTTCGCGTGTTGTCACACAGAGCCTGCTGCTCGGCTGTGATGCGAGTATCCAATGTGCTCCTCAGTCGTCGCGAAGCATCATATGGCCACCGCGGAAGGACCCGGCACTCACCCCACTTCAGTTGACCAGGTAGGCATACATGTCGATCTCAGCGCTGTGGTCGGTCGAGTTCCATGCGTAGACGCGGTAGCGCGGGAAGCCGAGGGCCGCCTCGACCTGCGGTGCAATAAAGTGTACCGACGCCGATTCGGCGATCTGCGCCCTCGCCTCGATCACGAAGAAGCGGAGGCCTTCTTCGAGAAAGGCTCTCACCAGGTCGTCCTCGTCAGGGATCAGCAGGAGGCCTACGGTGCCCGGATTGACCGTCTGGTCGCCGAGCCGACCGTGAACACTGAGCACGACGCGGGTGAAGCCGCCCGAGTCGAGGTTGCCGAGATAGACGTGATCCCCTGGGCTTGCCTCCCGACCAGGGGACACGACCGTTCGCTCTCTCTTGACGAGCGCACTGTGAGGAGCGGGCGCCGTGATTTCTACGCCGCCCTCGACGGCTTGCACCGACGGAAGGTTGACCACCTCGACGCGTTCGATCTCCTGGGCCTGGAGGCTCCAGGAAGGGCACACGAGCAGCCCGAGCAGCAACAGCCACCTTGCGACCGACACTGCCCCAGTTTTGCGCACCTTTTGCGATTTCGACTGACCTTGACTCATTTCGTAGACCTCCAGGTGGTCTACGTGGGCCGACCCACAAGCGCGGGGACCGACCTTTCTTCCTCGCCCTCCGCACTCACTCGCTGCGCAGGACGGTGGCCGGGTCAATGCGAAGCGCCCGCCGCGCCGGAACAAGCGCTGCGAGGACGGCGATGACGAGCAGAATGCCGCCGTACTGAACGAACGTCAGGGCGTTGAGCTCGACGGTTCCGAACAGCACCCGCGACATGACCTTTCCGACGGCGAACGCGAGGACCAACCCGAGGGCCAGACCCGCCAGGGTGACCCCGAGCGCGCGCCCCAGGGTAGCCAACAGCACCGAACGCCTATCGGCACCGAGAGCAATTCGCACGCCGATCTCCCTGTTCCGTTGGCTGACCGTGTAGGACATGAGGCCGAAGAGCCCAATCGCCGCCAAGAGGAGCGCGACGCCACCGAACATGCCCATCAGGGTCGAGGCGTAGCGGAGGCCGATCAGTCGATCCCAGATGCGCTGCTGCTGTGTGAAGACGTCGAAGATCGGTTGCTCGGGGTCGAGGCGTGCCAGCTCCTCGCGCACCAGCGGCGTGATCGCCACCGGGTCTCCAGCGGTTCTCACGGCGACGGCAAAGTCGCCCTGGGGTTGCTGTCGCAGGGGGCGATAGAAGGCCGCATCGCCGGTCGTCGGGAACCAGTCGTGCTCCATCTCGTCCACAACTCCCACAACCTCGATCCAGGGCAAAGACGCCTCCTCGCCGCCCTCTGCACGGGGCGGCCGGGCGCGCCGGAGCCGCTTGCCAAGCGCAGACCCCTCACCAAAGTGGCGAGTGGCGGTGTTCTTGCTGATGATGGCGACCGGCACGGAGTCTTCGCGGTCGGCAGTGGTGAACATGCGACCGTCGAGAAGCGGAACGCCCATGGTCTCGAAGAAGCCCTGGGTCACAACTCGGTACTGGAGGAGAGGTACCTCCGAAATCGGCCGCGCCTCATCGCCTTCGATCAACACGCGTCGCGTGCTTTCGTTACCAGCCGACGGCAGGACGTTGGCGATGTCGGCCGAGCGCACCCCTGGCAGGCTCGTGAGCGAAGCAACCAGGTTCTCGGCGAATCGGATGCGCTCCTCCTCACCCGGGTAGCGGTCTTCTCGCAGGCTGACACTGAAGGTCAAAAGGCCGTCCGGGTCGTAGCCACGATCTTCTGCCAGCATGCGCGCGGTACCACGTATCGAAAGTCCCGCCGCCACCAGGAGCGTTAGTGCGACCGCGACCTCGAGCATCACCAGCATGCTCCGGCTGCGTTGACGGGCGACGCCATCTGTCCCGCGACTGCCGGAGCCCGCCAGCCGACCAACCGCCTCTCTGCGCGTCGCGCGCCAGGCAGGCAACAGCCCGAAGGCGAGGGTCGATACCACCGCCGCGACAGAGGTCGCGACCAGCACCCGTTCGTCAACGTTGATCTGCTCCCAACCAATCACAAACCGCCTGATGTGTGCCGGCATCGCATCACGAAGAACTTCGAGCAGCACCGCCGCCAGGCCCAGACCGAGTGCCGCCCCGGCGGCAGCCACCAGGGCGCTCTCGACCAGCAGCTGGCTGGCGATGCGCCGTCGACTGGCACCGAGTGCAGTCCGCAGGGCCAGCTCACGCTGCCGATCGTGACCACGCGCAACCGTCAACGCCCCGACGTTGATGCACGCCAGCAGCAGAACCAAAAGCACCGCGCTCTGCCAGAGAGTCAAAAACGGTCTCGCGCCGATATCGGCGACGCCCTCGGCAAGGGAGACGGCGCGCGCCCCGCGACCCTCGTTGGTGTCCGGATACTCACGCTCGAGGCGGGCGCCAATGGCGGCCAACTCCTGATTGGCCTCGTCGACCGTGGCCCCCTCAGCGAGCAGACCAAAGCCGTTCAGGTAGTGCCGCGAGCGGTCGGAAGCAGCCTCTGCATCAAAGAAGAGCGGTGCCCAGACCTCCGAACCATAGGGAAAGCTGAACTCCGGCGGCGCAATGCCAACCACGACGTAGTCGCGGCCGTTGAGCCGCAAAGCCTTTCCGACCAGCTCGGCATCACCAGAGAAGCGCCGCTGCCAGAGAGCGTGACTGACGACCACTGTCTGTGCCTCCGCAGAAGCGGCATCAGCACCGAGGGTGCGACCGTGAGCAGTCTTTACCCCGAGGGTCTCGAAGAAGGTGGGCGTGACCTGAGTTCCCTGCAGCCGCTCAGGAGTCCCGTCGCCGCTGAGGTTCGCGTCCCACCACAGGTAGGCGTCGAGAGACTCGAGAGCCGAGGCCTTCGCCAGATCGAGGAAGTTCGCCGGCGCGATCGAGGCGCGTAGTGTGCCGCTCGCCGGAACGGTTTCGAACGGCACGATGAGGCGTTCGGCATTCGGCACCGGGAAGGGGCGCAAGACCAGTGCGTCGACCAACGAAAAGACCGCAGCGTTGGCACCGATCGCCACCGCGATGGTCGGCACGACGACCGCCGTGAAGGTTGGCACCCTGCGAAGTGAGCGGAGGGCAAAGCGAAGATCACCCAAAAGGTTGGACACGATGGAATCTCCTTGTGGTGCAGGCGGCCTCTGGTGAGCCAGCGGGTCAAACAAGCGATGGAGCAAGAGTCGCGGCATGAGAGCGAGCGCCGCCAAGGAGTAGTGAAGAGCGCCAAACCCCGCTCGCCGGGCAGAGCGACGACTGAACTCTTCGGCCAGGTCACCGAGAATCGCCTCGCGTCGCGGGCCTGGCGGTAGGCAGCGCGCTAGAACCCACTCGGGCACCAGCGGGGGCCGGGGCACTCGACCGCGACGTTCGGATCTCACCCTGCGTCTCCCACCGCACCCTCACCGAGCACCCCTTCGAGACCCCCCCAGAGGCTCTCGAGCAGTTCGCGCGACGTTCGCAGCGCCGCGATCCCCGGGACCGTCACCTCGTAGTAGCGGCGGGCTCGACCGCCGCGCTCGCTTATCGGCTCTCCCATGCGCGAGCGCACGAAGTGCCTCGCCTCGAGGCGATCGAGGGCGGTGTAGACCGCGCCACGCGAAACTGGTCGGCCGAGGTGCTCCTCGAGAAGCCCGCGCACCGGAACGGCGTAGGCGAGGGATCCCTGTTGGAGGATGGCAAGAAGGACGGCCTGTTCGAAGCCGCCCAACAATCGCTTGTTCATCTGCTTTCTCCTAGAGATAGTACGCAGTGTAGGCAAAATAGTTTCAGCGACTCCTAGCCACCGGCCGACGGTTCCTCTGGCGAGCCGTCAGCAGCGAGGATCAGGTGTCGAGCCGGTCCAGGGCAGCACGCATCGCGGCGTAGCCCGGCATGCCGGCGAAGTCACCCCAGGCCTCGGCCACCGCCGCATAGGCTGCGAGAGCCTCGGCAGGATGGCCCGCCGCTTCATGTGCGCGCGCCAGGCCAAGGAGCGACTTGGGCCGGTTGCGATACAGACCAAGCGCGTCCTCGAACCAGCTGATCGCTTCTTCGGGGCGTTCGGCCTCGAGCAGGATCTCGCCGTAGAGCTCGTGGATGGGCTTGACGGGGGTCGCCGATCCGCGCGGTGGCCCCATCGACTCTGCCACCGCGACGCCCTGTTCGAGCTCGTCGAGAGCCGCGTCTAGTTTGCCTTCGGCGACCAGGATGCGTGCCTTGACCTCGCTGTAGGAGACCCGTGCTGGGCCGGTGCCACGCTGGAACGTCGAGCGATCTTTGACCTCACGACTGCCGAGGGTCTCGAGTCGGGCCGCGGCGCTCTCGGCCAGTTGCAAGTCGCCAAGGGCGACCGCCGACAGGCCGGTGGCGAGCGCTACCGAGGCGCTGGTTTCGTCGGTGATCTCGCGCGTTGCCCAGTTCTCGGTTTCGATGACCTCACGCGCCCACATCAGGCCTTCGGTCGACACCGCACGGTCGGCGTCGTCGCTCATCTCGATGACTTCGTCGAGAATCGCGCGCCGCTTCGACGCCTTCTCGAGGTCGCCACGCTGCAGATCCCCATAGTGACCCCAGTCGATGGCGTGCACCATGTCAGCAACCATGTCGCCGGGCTCCCAGAGATCGACCGCCGCCTGGTACGCCGAATCGTTCGAGAGGGAAACCCGATCCCACATGCCGCGCTGGATGAAGATGTGCGACGGCATGTGGCGGGCATGCGAGACCGCGGCCGCGATCTCGGCAAACTTGTAGGCAGCCGGTAGCGCAAGAGGCGCGTGTACCGGGTCGTCGAAGGCGTGGATGATGTAGTGCGCGGCACCCGGGTGATCAGGATTGCGCGCGAAGACACCCTGGACGATGGCCCCCGCCTCCATCGCCATGCGGAAGTTGTCGTCTCCCATCGGTCCGGCAGCGCCGAGCAACGACAGGGCGTAGAAGGCCGCAATCTCGTCGTCTTCAGGGAACGTTTCGTGCGCCGCTCGCATCGCTTCCATGTAGCCGATCCGCCGCGCCGCCGTTTCACCGTCGCCAAATAGAACCTCGACGGCACCGAGAAGAACCTTCTCGCGTTCCGTCGGCGCCTTGGCGGCACGCTCCTCGGCGGTCGCACCGAGACGCGCCAGCACCTCACGCGGTGATTCGAGATCGCGCTCAGGGAGGAGCGGGTGGTTGTAACAGAGTGCCTCGCCCCAGTAGGCGAGCGCGAACTCGGGGTCGATCTCCTGTGCCTCTTTGAACTCGGCAATCGCCTGCTTCCAGCCGAACGAGTGCAGGATCGCGACACCACGAAGGAAGTGCTCCTGCGCCTCGGCCGAGGCCGAAGTAGGGAAGTCGAGAAAGCCTACGTCGACAGTCCAGCCGTCGTCTCCGGCCGGACCCGGCGCGCCGGTGGTCTGGTTGCTCTTGCAGCCGGCGGCCGCGAAGAGGAGCACGACGAGGGCGAGCAGCTGGAGAGCAGTAGTGAGTGATGGACGCATCTCAGACTCCTTGGTGTTCTGGGTGAGAACCGACAAAATACCGGATCACGGGTCGTTCCCTCGAGCGTGGCTGCCCGGAACCGTTCCGAAGACCGACACCCATCTCTGACTTCAACAGGACCACGATGGAAAAGATCATCAAATGGGCAATCCTCGCCGCCATCCTCTACGCCGGCTTTGTCTACGGCAGGCCCTACATCCAGGACCTGATCGACGGAGCCTCGGTGAGCGGGGGCGGGGCCTCGGGCGAAAGCAGCGACGCCGGTGCCTGCATCCGCCAGATCGAACGCGCCCGGGACTCATTCGCCAAAGCAATGGCAAAGGCCTCACCTCCGGTCGCCATCGAGAGCTGGAACAGCTCGTTTGCGATGTCCAGTGGACGCCTCAACCAGGCACGCGACCGGTGTGGCTGTACGGGTGATGCCTGCGATGCGGCGCGCGACGCGATCGACGCTCTCGACGACCTGATGAGCGAGTGGGATGGCGCGATCCAGAGCGATGGCACCCCGCCGCTCAACGGCGCGCGCGATATCGAACGTATCGACGACCTGCTGGAAAAGGCCCGGCGCGGTTGACGGAGCACTTCGAGCGCCGACCGCTAGAGCTCCTGCTCACCCTCACCCACTAGAACGTGCTCCATGTGCCGCGCCATGCGCGACGCGCGGGAATAGATGGTGCCAGCCAGCTCCGGCGCGAAGACGTCGTCCACAGTTGCCCGAAAGAGCTCGAGCCAGCGCGCGAAGTGCTCACCGGTAAGGCCTTCTATCGCACGATGTCCTTCGATGGGGTTGGCGCGATAGCGACCGGTGCCGCGAAGTGCCGTTGACCAGAAGCGGGTGATCTTCTCGATATGTGCCGGCCAGCGCTCGTCTGGCACGGCGGCAAGAAAGATCGGCCCGAGTTGTTCGTCGACACGTGCTCGCGCGTAGAACTCGCTGACCATGCGTTCGATCTGCTCTTCGCACACGGCGGCGCGGAGTTCGAAGACGTCCATGGCGATTGCCTGAGGGAAGCCGGCTTCAGGGACGAAGCGTAAAGCTCTGCAGGGTGTCCTTGTCTTTGATGATCAGCTCCTGGCCGACCAAAGCGGGGTGCGCCCAGATCTCACTCGAGGTGATGTCGTCGTAGGAAGCAACCTGGGAAACCTCTTCGCCGGTTTTGAAGACGTCGAGGCGACCCTCGCTGTAGACCACCAGGAGGTAGTCGCCTGCAGCCAGCAACCAACCTGTCTCTCCTTGGCGCCCGGGTCCCTCCCAGAGCAGATCGCCAGTGCCCGGATCAATGGCAACGAGGTGGCCCTTCTTCTGGTCAGCGAAGGCGAAGATCTTGCCCGCGATCGTAACCGCGGAGCTGTACCTGAGCCAAAAGTCGTTGCTCGACCAGCGCTCAGCGACCGACCAGTCGCCGTCTTCATGCTTGACCTCGAGTCCCAGGCTCGGCCCGTCTCCGCTCGACACCAGGATCAGGTCGCCGACTACCAGCGGCGTTTGCGACCAGGTGTCCTGCCGTACGAAGAAGGGGAACTCCCAGAGCTGTTCGCCACTCGCCAGGTCGACTCCGATCAAACGCTTGCGGGTCGGCGTCACCAGGATGCGCTCGCCCCCGAACTCGGCGACCACTCCGGAGCCATAGGACGGCCCCTCGAGTTCGAGGCGCCAGAGATCGCGGCCGTTCTCGGGGTCAAAGGCCACCAGGGCCCCGCCACTCGGGCCACCCACCGACATGATGAGCTTGCCGTCGGTTACCAGCGGCGACTGCGACGCTCCATAGAAGGGCCGCGGAAACTTGAAGTCGTCTTTGAAGTCACGGCGCCACAGCTGCTTCCCCGTCTGGGCGTCCCAGGCACTGACGTCACCCAGGATGCCCACGGTGAACAGTCGCCCGACCATGACCGCGGGAGTCGAGTAGGGACCCGCGCCATGTTCACCAACGATCTGCAACGGCTTGAACGGGTTGTTCACCCGCCCCTCCCAGAGCTTCGAACCGTCGGCCCCGTTCCAGGCCGCGGCGACTTCGTCGTCGCCGTCTCGGGTCCAGGTGTAGATCCGGTCGCCAACCACCAGTGGCGAGGCGTCGCCGCGACCGACCGTCATTTGCCATCGTGTGGTCAGTGCCACCGGCCATTCGCCGGGCGGTTCGAAGTCGCTCACCTGGCTGGTGCGATCGGCGCCCCGCCACTGCGACCACTCGTCGACGGCCACTGCCGGTGTCGCGAGGGCCAGGCTCACAGCGAGGCTTGTGGTGGCGGCTATAGAGACATTTCGGATCGGCATCGCTCTGGATTCCTCGTCGTCATGGTGCGAACGGGGCGAAACTGGCCGAGAGCATACGACCTCGGATCAGGGTCGTGGGGACCACCCCGCAGAGGCTGCCGGCTACTCCCGAGACGGCTCGTAAAGCCCTGGGGCCGCCAGAAGCAAGATCGAGAGAAAAAATTCATCGTCTTTCTGGTAAAACCCAATGGGCTCGCATTGGACTTCTCAACTCGCGATACTCTTAGGGCCGTTTCCACGTGACATGGGCCGCCCGGTGCGGTCTCACACCAGAGGGTGTACGGGTTCCGATCCGAATGGGTTGGTCGCTCCCGTGTCCCTGCGCGTAACTTCCCAACAGGAGAGTAGACATGGATCTCACCAACTTGATTTGGTTCCTTCTTATCGGCGCCGCCGCCGGCTTCATCGCTGGCCAGATCATGAAAGGCCGTGGCTTCGGTGCCATCGGCAACATCGTTGTCGGCATCGTCGGCGCGTTCATCGGCGGCTTCCTGCTGCCGGCCGTGGGCGTCAACCTCGGCGCTGGCATCGTCGCCGCGATTGCTTCGGCTTCGATCGGCGCCATCGTTCTCTTGTTCGCCATCTCGTTCATCAAGCAGGCGACCTAGAGACCGTAACGGGGGCCACCTGGACCCCCTCCGCCGCTCCGGCCCTGGGCACCGAGCTCAGGCCGGGGCCGGCGGGCTTGCGGCTCTGCCTTCGGGGGCATGGACCGTGAGCTGAGGGAACGGAATCGCCCAGCCCTTCTCGTTGCACAGGTCGACGAGAATCCTGGGGATCGCTCGCTCCACATCTTCGTAGCGATGCGCCGCCGCCCCGGTCAGATCGACCTGGATTTCGTAATCCAGCGACGACGAGTTGGCCTCGCGAAACTCGACTTCGACGCGTCGAACCGGCTCAGTACCGAGCAGCTCGCGCATTTCGCGCTCCAGGGCCTCCTCCATGCACCGCGGAATCTCCGTCGTGCTGATGGCCTGCAGGCCGTAGTCGAGGCCGAAGACGTGCTCGACCCGGAACCCTCGCGAGAGGTTCTTGGGGTTGCGCTCGAGAAAACCCGTCGTGCCGTAGGCCTTCTGGGCACCGCCGAGCAACTCGACCTTGACCGTGCGCGGTGTCTGCAGGGTCACCTGGCCGATCACACCGTCGTCGAGCTCGACCCAGTCGCCCTCCTCGGTGGGAAACATCGCTTCGCCAGCACCGGCAGCCCGCGAGTGCAAGCCGATCAGCTCACCAACCGGTAGGTGCAGGCGGCCGCCGTCGAGTTGCGGGTTGCTGAGTTCGGCGCGCACCCCGATCGACTCGACCTTCCAGGCAAGTCCCTCGAAGGTCAAGACCTCGCCTTCGCGCACCGCACCCAGGTTCAGGATGAGACGGATCTCTTCGACAAAGGCCGGCAGTGCCTTGACCCCGCCCCAGGCGAGACTGGCAAGCAGAATCAGGAACAACCCGAGCAAGAACCAGTCGGCGCGCGCATTGAGTACGACCAGGGCGGCCAGAAGACCCAGCACCACACTCGCAATGTGCAAGACCAGCGCCACCAGGCGTTCACCGAGCGACCGATGACGAGCGCCGTCGCGCATGCGCTCATAGGCGCGACCGGCGAGCCGAACGAGCAAAAAGACCGCGAAAAACGCCAGCAGCGCGAGCACCAGGTTGAGGCCACGGTAGCGAATGAAACCCGACAAGGCGTCACCGGCGGTGCGCGTCAACGACGGACGTCGCACCTGGCGCTCTTCGAGCTGCTCGGTGAGCGCCAGGCTCTGCGCTTCGGCCGCCTCGACTCGACTTGAGTAGAGCTTCCGAAGCCCCTCGAGCCGCGGCAGCAGTGTCTCGTCGCCGGGGTCGAGCGCGTCGATGGTCTCGCCGAGGCGAATGAGCGCCGCTCGTCCCGCTTCGATCCTCTGACGGTTGAGATCGACCTGGGTTCGCAGGCGTTCGATCTCGCGCGAGCTGGTGGTGGTGCGCTGGAGTTCTTCGATCATCGGCCGGAACACCGCTTCGAGCTCAGCACGCAAGTCGAACTCCGCCCCGCCGGGGTCTTTCCACAGCGCGGTTTCGGCGCCTGTCGCCAGGGCCTCGAACTGATCGCCCAGCGCCTCGACTTCGCTGACGAGCGCGACGGCTTCTTCACCCGCTTCACCGCCGGCCGCAAGAGCAGCGGCAGCTTCGAGATCCTGCTGGCGACTGTCGAAAGACGCTTGGAGGGCGCGCAGGGCCTCGACCCGCTCTCGAACAGCGCCGGCGGGCGCCTCCTCGGTAGGCGGTTGGGCGATCGCCGTCGCCGCCGTCGCAGCGACCAGGAGGATGAATGGAAACAACGGGCGCTTCAACAACGGGCTCTTCGCTCGGCCCTGCATTGACGGTCTCCTTGGAGCAGAAAGAAGGACCATGGCAGATTGTCACGACTGGCCTCCCCGCCGCAGCCTCACGGTACGATGCTCGGTGGATTCCACCATCACAAGAGGAACCGAGGGGGCACTCACCCAATGCAGGGCTACATCTTGCGGCGCCTGATCGCACTGGTGCCGACCCTCTTCTTTGTCAGCATCATCGTCTTTGCGTCGATCCGGATGATTCCCGGCGACATCATCGACCTGATGCTGGCGCAGAACGATATTGCGACCGGCCAGGACCGGGCGCGGGTCGAAGCGGCATTGGGTCTCGACCAGCCGCTGATGGTGCAGTACTTCACCTGGCTCGGCGATGTCCTCCGTGGCGACCTCGGCCGCTCGCTGTGGGCCAGTACTTCGGTAACGGGCCAGATCCTGGGGCGCCTGCCGATCTCGATCGAGCTCGGCATCCTTTCACTCGTGATCGCGCTCACCGTGGCGATTCCGATAGGCGTGTACTCCGCCATCCGCCAGGACACGATGGGTGACTACATAACGCGCTCGTTCTCGCTTCTCATGCTTGCCCTACCCGGGTTCTGGCTCGGCACGCTGGTGATGGTTTTTCCTTCGGTGTGGTGGCGCTGGGCGCCAGCCCTCGACTACACGCCCTTCTTCGAGAACCCGATCAAGAACCTCGAGCACATGCTGGTGCCGGCGATCCTGCTCGGTCTGGCGATGTCGGCGGTCACCATGCGGCTGGTGCGCACCATGATGCTCGAAGTCCTGCGCCAGGACTACGTGCGTACGGCGCGCGCCAAGGGGCTACGCGAGGGTGTGGTGGTGCTCCGCCACGCGCTGCGCAACGGGCTCATTCCAGTGGTCACCCTGGTTGGGTTGCAGGCGCCGATTCTGGTCGGTGGAGCGGTGATCATGGAACAGATTTTCGTCATTCCCGGAATGGGCATGCTGCTCCTCGAGGCGGTATCGAGGCGCGACTACCCGGTGGTCACCGGAGTCTTTCTGGTGGTCGGAGTGGGCGTTCTCCTGATCAACCTGTTGGTTGACCTCTCCTACGGTTTTCTCGATCCGCGGGTGAGGCAAACGTGACGACGCCTGCTTTCCTGGAACCTCGGCCCTCGAACGATGTCGCCGTGCCAACTCGCCGGCGGGCGTCCTTCATCGAGCGTCTGTTTCGCGAGAAACCCCTTGGCGCGGCTGGCGGGGCGCTCTTTGCCCTGTTCTTGTTCGCCGGCATCTTCGCCCACTGGCTGGCGCCCTATGGCATCAACGAAACCAGCCTCGCCCATCGCATTGAACCGCCATCACTCCAGTTCCCGCTCGGCACCGACCACCTCGGCCGCGACCTGCTGTCGCGGGTGCTCGTCGGAGCGCAGCTGTCGATGATCGTCGGTTTCGCCGGCGCCGCCATCTCGACGGCGATCTCTCTCCTGCTCGGCATGCTCTCCGGATACTTCGGCGGCCGTACCGACATGATCATCCAACGCTTCGTCGACGCTTGGATGACCTTCCCGGGACTCGTTCTGTTGATTGTCGTGCTCTCGATCACCGGCCCGGGCATGACGCAGATCATCGTCATCCTCGGCTTGCTCTACGGCATCGCCGGGTCGCGCGTCATCCGCGGCTCGGTAGCCGGTGTGCGCGAGGAGATGTACGCCCACGCCGCGAGGTCGATCGGCGCCGGCTCGTCCTACATTCTGCGGCGCCACATCCTGCCGAACGTCATGCCGGTGGCGATCGTGCTGTTCACCACCCGGGTGGGCGCGGTGATTCTGGCCGAGGCCGGGCTGTCGTTTCTTGGCCTCGGCATTCCACCGCCAGCCCCGACCTGGGGCAGCATGCTGACCGGCGCCGCCCGTACCTACATGTACCTCGGGCCGTGGCTGGCGCTCGTTCCCGGTCTATGCCTGACGATCGTCGTGTACTCGATCAACGTCTTCGGAGACGCACTGCGCGATCTGCTCGATCCGCGCATGCGGGGTCGCTAAGTGAGAGCGTCCTGGCGCGCGAGCTTTGTGGCCACTGCCCTCGCGGCGGCAGTCGTTCTTGCCACGGCCGGCTGCTCTCACCCGGTAGAGGGCAACAGCGATCGCACCTGGGTCGAGAACTACGGTCTCGACGAGACGCCGCAGTACGGCGGCACCTTCCGAGTCGGCACGGTGTACTACACGCTCTCGGCGCTTTCCTGGGACCCGGAGGACTGGGCGTGGAAGATCAACCACGACGCCGGCTCGGTGCAGGAGCAACTGTTCGCCGCCGATCTCGACATGAGCCAACGCAAGGGCGGCCCCTATCCTTTTCGAGCCGACGCCTGGATTCCTGACGACGCCCTGCGCGGTGAACTCGCCGAGAGCTGGGAGTGGGAAGGCCCGCTCACGCTCACCGTCCACCTGCGCCGGGGGGTCCTGTTCCCGGCCAAACCCGGGGTATTGGAAGAGCGCGAACTCACTGCCCACGACGTGGTCTACAGCTTCGAAACCTTCGAGCAGAGCCCGAAGCGCATCGCGACATACTTCGAACACATCGACCGGGTCTACGCGCGCAACGACCACACAGTCGTCTTCGAGTTCAACCAGTTCAACGCCGAATGGGCCTACCGCTTCGGCTATGGCTACTACTCGGCCATCGCACCGGTCGAAATGACCGCGGTCGACGCCAAGAACTGGCGCAATGTCACCGGGACCGGTCCACTCCTGCTTTCAGAGTACGTCGAAGGGCACTCCCACACCTACGAGCGCAATCCGCTCTACTGGGACACCGAAACGCTCCTTGGCCAGGAATGGAAGTTGCCCTTCATCGACCAGCTCGAGTACCGCATCATCAAAGACGAGGCCACCATGTTGACGGCACTCCGCACCGCAAAGCTCGACGCCTGGGAAGCGATTCGGTGGATGGCGGTCGACCACCTGAAGAAGACCACCCCGGAGCTGCAGTGGACTCGGTGGCTGTCGTTCGCCGGCCCGTTCATTTCTCTGCGCATGGATATGGAGCCCTTCGATGATCTGCGGGTACGGCGAGCCCTCAACATGGCGGTCGACAAGCAGGAGATCGTCGATCTGTTCTTTGGCGGCAACGCCGAACTCTTCGCCTACCCACAGCACCCCGACTACGAAGGCTTCTACGAGCCGCTCGAAGACATGCCGGCTTCGGTACAGGAGCTCTATACCTACAACCCGGACAAGGCCAAACAGCTGCTCGCCGAAGCCGGCTACCCAGAAGGATTCGAGTTCGAAATCCAGGTCTGCTCGTGTGACCCCGAGAATATGGATCTCCTGCCGCTGATCGTCGACCACCTGGCGCGGGTCGGGGTGCGTGCAACCGTCCAGCCGAACGAGTATGCCTCGCATCTCTCGCTCATGACCACGAGCAATCACGGCCCGGGGTACATGACAAACAGCGGTCACGTCAGCCCGATCTCGACCCTGCGCAAGACCTTCATGACCGGCCAGCTTTGGAACATCTCGAAGTTCTCAGATCCCGAGTTCGATGTGCGGCTCGAAGAACTGATCCACTCGCGCGACCCAGAGCGGCGGCGCGAGCTGGTCAAGAAACTGACCCGCGAGGGCGTTGACCGGGCGCCCTACATCTGGCTGCCGGTTCGCTACCTGCACACCGCCTGGTGGCCGTGGGTCAAGAACTACAACGGTGAACTCCGCGCCGGTGCGGTCCGCCCGGGACCGATCTACGCTCGGCTTTGGATCGACCAGGAAATGAAGCGCGAGATGGGCTTTGATGACTGAGCAGAGAACAGCTCCCCTGCCACTTCTCTCGGTGCGCGATCTGGCCGTCGTGTTTTCGGGGCAGCGCGGCGCGGTACGCGCGGTGGACTCGGTCTCGTTCGAGCTCGAGGCCGGAGAAACCCTCGCCATCGTCGGCGAGAGCGGCTCGGGCAAGAGCGTCACGGCACTCTCGCTTCTCCAGCTGGTACCCGATCCTGGGCGCATCGAAAGCGGCGCCATCGAGTTCAACGGGCGAGATCTCCAGAGCCTCCCCGAGCGTGAACTCCGCAAGCTGCGAGGCAATCGCATTGCGATGATCTTCCAAGAGCCGATGTCGTCGCTCAACCCCGTCATGACCATCGGCGCCCAGGTCGCCGAACCGATTCGCGTACACCGCGGGGTCTCACGAAAGGAGGCGCTCGCACGCGCCGGTGAGCTGCTCGAAAGGGTGGCCATTCCTGACGCGCGAGAAAGGCTCGGCTCCTACCCTCATGAGTTCTCGGGGGGCATGCGACAGCGCGTCATGATCGCCATGGCGCTCGCCTGCGAACCCGAGTTGATCGTTGCCGACGAGCCGACAACGGCCCTCGACGTCACGGTCCAGGCACAGATTCTTGCGCTCCTCAAGGGTCTGACCCGTGAAACCGGAGCGGCGCTCATTCTCATCACCCATGACCTGGGTGTCGTCGCGCGCTACGCCGACCGGGTGGCGGTCATGTACGGCGGGCGGATCGTGGAGACGGCCAGCGCCCAAGATCTCTACGCCTCGCCTCGCCACCCCTACACCCTCGGCCTGATGGCCTCCGTGCCAAGGCTCGACGACAGTGGGGGCCGGCGCCTGGTCCCCATTCCAGGGCAGCCACCCGACCTCGCGCAACTCCCCCGAGGTTGCGCCTTCGCACCACGCTGCACCTTCAAGACCGAGCGCTGCGTCGCGGAGCTGCCAGCCCTCGAGGGCAACGAACACCAGAAAGCGTGCTTCGTCGATGTCTGATAGCGCTCCTGAGGCGGTGCACACCGCGCCGGATGCCAACGCCGAAGTCCTGCTCGAGGTCGCCGATCTCTCGGTGCACTTTCCGATCATGGAAGGAACCCTGTGGAAGCGGCAGACGGGCTCGGTGAAAGCCGTCGACGGGGTCTCGTTCACCATTCGCCGCGGCGAGACTCTGGGACTGGTGGGCGAGAGCGGCTGTGGAAAGTCCACCACCGCGCTTGCGGTCTTGCGCATGCTCGAACCCACCGCCGGGCGCATCGTCTTTGACGGCCTCGACATCACCCATCACAGCACCCGGCAGATGCGCCCTCTCCGGCGGCGCCTTCAGATGGTTTACCAGGACCCCTTCGGCTCGCTCGACCCGCGCATGAAAGTACGCGACATCGTGGGCGAACCGCTGGTCGTACACGGCCTCGCCGGCGACAAGAAGCGCTACCGAGAGCGCGTCGCTGAGCTTCTCGACCTCGTCGGTCTCCTGCCCGACATGGCAGGTCGCTATCCACACGAATTCTCGGGCGGTCAGCGTCAACGCATCGGGATTGCGCGCGCGCTCGCTCTCGAACCCGACCTGATCATCTGCGACGAACCAGTTTCTGCTCTCGACGTGTCGATCCAGGCGCAGGTGGTCAACCTGTTCATGGACCTACAGGAGAGGCTGGGGCTCACCTACCTCTTCATCGCCCACGATCTCTCGGTCGTGCGTCACATCAGCGATCGCATCGCAGTCATGTACCTCGGCGAGGTTGTCGAGATCGCAACCCGCAACGAACTCTTCGATGACCCCAAGCACCCCTACACCGAGGCTCTCCTCGGCGCGGTTCCGGTACCTGATCCGGCGGTCGAAAGGGCTCGGCCGCAACAGGTCCTGCAGGGTGAAGTTCCGAGCGTGCAGGCGCCACCGGCAGGCTGTCGCTTCCACCCGCGCTGTCCCCGGGCCCTCGGCGAATGCTCACAACACCCACCGACCCTTCTGCCGCTCGCCGGCGGGCGTGCCGTCGCCTGCCACCTCTGGAAGGAGCAAGAGGAGCCCTCATGATCGTTGTCCTCGGGAGCGTGGTCGTGCAAGAGGAGGGCTTCGATGAGGCGGTCCGGCTGAGTATCGAACACTGTCGGCGTTCGCGTGCCGAACCCGGCTGCCTCACACACCATGTTCACCGCGACGCGGAGAATTCGCTGCGCCTGGTGTTCGTTGAGCGTTGGGCTGACGAAGAGGCGCTGCGAAGGCACTTCGCCGTGCCCGCCTCCACCGAGTTCGTTCGCCTGATCAGCGACCTGGCAACCACGCAGCCCGAGATCGAGATCTTCGAGGCGAGCGCAGCTTCTTTCGACTCATGAGAACCAACACCAGGCCCGCTCCCGTCTGGCTGGCGATGACCCTTGGACTCGCGGTACTTCAAACCACCGTCGCCGCCCCACAAGAAGGCGCCGAGCCAACCCGCTTCATCATTCCGTTGATCGACGACGACGCCGAGACCACCTGGCGCAAGTTGGCCTGGCACGACTTTCGGCGGGACCTCAGTAGTTGGCGGCGCGAAGCGGCAGGCATCGCCTCCCAGGTCGCAGTTCGCGGCATGCGCCTGCGCAGTCGACCGACGAGCGACGAGTCCGGGTTCGTCGCCTCGATCGAGGCCATCGAAGTCTTCGCGATCATGAGCAAGCTCGAATCGGGCTACAAACCTGGAGGTCGCAGCCCGGCGATTCTGGCGCACGAGCAACTGCACTTCGATCTCACCGAGGTGTGCGCCCGTCGGCTGCGCAAGAAGCTCGTCGAGCTCGAAGGCCGTGGCTCGAGCCAGCAGACCGCCACACGCAATCTACGAAGCGCCATCGAAGCCCTTCACGGCGAGGCGGTCACCAACTGCAGCGCACTGCAGGCGCTATACGACGAAGAGACCCGTCACGGCCTCAACCGGCGCCAACAGAAGAGGTGAGCCGGCAGATCGGAGAGTGGCTTGCGGCCACCGAAGGCGGCTACCCGCCGCCGTAGCGACCCGGCTCCGCGGGAACGGGCGGCGCGCCTCCTTGAACGTCGGCGAACGCCCACTCTAGATCGGCGAGGTACGCCGCAGTGGTCTTGTCGTGCTCGGGCGAAAGCATCAGGTGGATCGAGGGTGGCTCGGTGGTCACCGAATTGAACCAGCCGCGTTCTGCCATGGCACGCCACACGGCGTAGACATTGGTGTCATCGCGCGTGAAAGCGATCAGACCGAGCTCAGGGGTTCCGAGAACCGACCATCCCTGTTCGGTGACTCCCTCGGCAATCGCCCGGCGAGCCGTGAGCACGCGACCTTGCAAGTCGCGATAACCCTCGACGCCCAGGAACTGCATCACGGCCCAGGCTGCCGAGATCGCGCCACCGGGGCGCGTCCCTGCGAGAGTAGGCGTCACCATCCTGCCGCCCGGCCAGGTGTTGAAGTCGAACGCCATGGCGGCGTGGTCTTCGAGGTCCCGAAACAGCACTGTCGAAGCACCTTTGGCGGCGTAGCCGTACTTGTGCAGGTCGGCCGAAATCGAACGCACCGGCGCCAGGGTGAAGTCGAACTCGGGCAGCTGCACTCCGAGTTGACGCGCAAACGGGGCCAGGAACCCGCCGACGCAGGCATCGACATGCAGCCACACGCCTGTCTCGCGCGCCACTTCGGCGAGCTCGGCGATCGGGTCGATGACTCCGTAGGGGAAGCACGGCGCCGACCCGACGATCATGATCGTGCCTTCGTCAACCACCTCCAAGATCGCCGACGGGTCGGCGAGGAAAGTCTCTCCGGCGACCGGGACCCGCCGCACCTCCAAGTCCATCAACCAACTCGCCTTGTCGAAAGCCGGGTGCGCGGAGCCGGGCAGCACGATGTTCAGCTCACCGCTCTTGCCGGCATCGCGGGCTCTGTCGCGGCTGGCCTTGATGGCCATGGTGATGCTGTCGGTGCCCCCCGAAGTCACGTTGCCCGTTGCCTCTCTCGGGGCATTGAGCAGCTCGAGCGCCATCTCGACGACCTCGGCCTCCATGCGCTGGAGGCTCGGAAAGGCCAAGGGTCCCAGACCGTTCTCGGATTGAAAGAGGGCGTAGGCCTCCTTCTGAACCTGCCCCACCGCTTCGCCGGCGTTGAATACGTACACTGCCGCCTTGCCGGAGCGCCAGTCGATGTCGCCTTCCGACATCTGCACCATCCGCTCTCGGAGTTCGGGCCACGGAGTTCCCTGGGGCGGGATCGCGGTACGCATGGTGGAAGCCTACCGCGCAGGCCCAAGAGCTCAACCCGATCCAGGCGACTCCTTCGTCACTGTCAGAATCCAGGAGGCGATCTTCTCCATCGCTTTCGGCGAGAAGGTCTCCTCGATCTGCGCATATTCAGAGGGAGATCCGGTCGCGGACTCCTGGAAGAGGTGATTGAGACCCTCCAGGACGGCGATCTCGAGGTTCTCGTTGCCACTCTTCTCGAAGGCGGCCGCAATCGCCGCCATGTTCTGTTCGGGCGGCACCTGTAGGTCGTTGCCACCGGCAATCGCCAGCGTCGGTTGGGTCACCCTCTCGAGCGCGGGAACCGGGTCGTAGGTCAGGAAGTGGCGAAACCAGGGCGACGTGACCTGGGCGGCCTCCTGCTTGATCAACGCTTCGGGGTCAGATCCCGGTGCAATGCCCGACGCCGCACGGTCCTCCTCGCTCATCGCGTCGTAGCGCGCACGCAAAAGGCTCTCGACCTCTGAGGCGAGATCTCCGCTTCCGTCGCCGGCGTCGCGGACCGTTTCGAAGACCCTCTTCTGCACCGCGAGACTCCGCTCGATCAACTCGTCGCTGGCCCCACCGGCACGGGCAATGAGCTCGCTCTGCAAAACCAGGATCTCTTCGCCGGTCAAGCCCGGCCCTCCCATGAGAACGATGAAGGACACATCCGTCGTCTCGCCTGCAACAATCGGAGCGATCAGACCACCTTCGCTATGGCCGACGATGCCCACCTGCGACGCATCGACCTCGGGTCGCGCCCTGAGAAAACGTACCGCCCCGTGTGCATCGGTCGCAAAGTCGGCGCTGGTCGCAGCCGCGAAATCGCCTTCAGACTCTCCGACTCCGCGATCGTCGTAGCGTAGGACCGCAATGCCTCGACGCGTCAAATAGTCCGAGAGCACCAGAAAGGGTTTATGGCCGAGCAGCTCTTCGTTGCGGTTCTGCGGACCGGAACCACTCACCAGGACGACGCCCGGGAAAGGGCCCTCGTCATCGGGCAGCGTGAGCGTTCCTGCGAGTTCGATTCCAGCCTCGGCGTTGGGGAAGGTCACCTCCACGACCTGGTAGGGAAAGGGCTCTTTCGGTTCCTGTGGACGGGCCAGCGGTACGACCTCCTCGGTCGTCTTCTCGAGGGTGAGGGGCAACTCGATACCGCTCTGTTTCCAGGTGCCCTCTATCCTGGTCGCCTCTTCATCGAGGGTGCCTTCATAGAGCCCGCCAATGGCCGGGATCTCGATGGAGAGCTTTGCTCCCTCGACCGCCGTACTGCCGGTCGGGATCCCCCTGGCCCCCTGGTCGGGGCTGTCGAAAGTCGAGCTCCAACCGCCGCTCTCGTCGCGCGTGATGTGAAAGACGAGGCGGAGCTTCTGGCCGCCGACATCGAGAGCGCCGAGCCAGTCGCCGACTGCCTCATCCTGAGCGTGGGCGGAGAATGGCAACAGCAGGCTGACGGCCAGGTTCAGCCAGAGCCAACGCTTCGCCTTGTGGGTTCGACGCGGTTTGAGTCGCTGCATGGATACCTCCCAGGGTGCGGATAAGGGGGCCGTACGCACCAGGGAGGCACTTTATTCTCTCGCCCAGCCGATCGGGCATCTCCGCGCAGGCGGGGGGCTAGGGGCCGCGCTGCAGCCGTTCGAGAATCGGCAGGTCGTCGACGTAGAGCTCTTCGAGAACACCGCGCCCGTTCTTGACCCTCACCGTCACATAGGCCGGGCGTCCTTCGCCGTTGTTCTCGCGGTACACGCGTTCTGCTTCGGGAGCCGCTTCTTCTTCCATATAGAAGCGCGAAAACGGTAGCTCGTAGGTCACGCCCTCAGCGTTCCACCACATGACCCGCAGCTCGAGGTGGTCCTCGAGGGGGCGTGTTCTGGTGGCTTCACCGAGAGTCGCAAAGCCCTCTTCATCCACCTGGAGCGGTACGAACACTTTCATGCGACGCTGGAGCTCGAGACCGTCGGGAACCGGCCCGACCGTGTCGGCAAACCCGAGCGCCACATAGCGACCGCGAAACGCATCGTAGGGATCGACCGGAGCCGTCCTGAAGCGGTACTCGGAGCCCTCACGAAGCACCTCCTCGTGCTGGAGAATCGTCCAACCGGGAACCGCCAGCTGAACCACTGCCACGACCCCAAGAAGGCCAAGGAGCAGGCGGCGCGGCATTCTCACCGTAGGGAGGCCAAACAGAGAGGGGCGATTGCTCGCACGGCTTCCGGCGTCAATCATGCGACACCTCCCGTGCTCAGGCGCTGTCGGCGAATGAGCAACCAGTTGACTGCAAAGAAGCCGAGACCCAGGATGATGAAGACCAGACCGCGGATCACCATGTCGACATCGGAGTCGAAGAAGCGAGCGAGAATGAGTGCGGCAAGCACCGCCATGCCGGCGTTGGCATAGCGGAGGCTCTCGGAGCGAAAGCCGTGCGTGATGGTCCCAACGCCCAGAACGAAGAGATAGGCATTGAGGAGAAGCTGGGCGACCGACGCGTTCGGCATCAGACAGGCCAGGGTAATGACCGGGATCGCCGCCAACCACAGCCACTCGTACCAGCGCGGCCGGCGAACAAACAGGAAAGCCAGTAGGCCAGCGAGCAAGAGCGCCGCCACCAGAAGCTGTAGAGCATTCTCGGTCCTCAGCAGCGAGCTCACGTCAACCGGCACTTGCAACCACTCCTGCCAGACGACTTCGTAGCTGAGAATCAAACTCAACACCGAGGTTCCCAGCACTCCGGCAGACCGGAAAGGTCGCAACATAGCATTGGAACGCGACGGCGAAAGGTAGCCACCGAGAACGAGGAAGGAGCCGAACAAGATGGCGTAGAGGACCGGCCAGAGCTCCTCGGCAAGGTCGGACAGACCAAGACCGAGGCTGAACGTGAGAACCCCAGCAGTCGTCCAGCCCAGCAGGACCGTGCCGGGCTTTTCCCGGTGGCGCAGAAAGCGCTGCACGAGGAGCGGCGCCACCAGGAGCAGAAGACCCCAGAAGCCAACGCCACTTTCGAACTCCCACATAGCGGCAGGAACCCAGGCCGCCAAGCCGATCAAGTAGAGGCAAAGGCCGCTCACCGAGCGCAGGAGCCAGGGCACCGGCATCGCCAACAGAAGCCAGCGCAACATGAAGGTCTCGTAGCCCCCGCCGATCTGGTAGGTCTGCTCAATCAGAGCCAGGGCCGCCCCCAGGGAGAGGATCCAGCCCACCGAAACACCCTCGCGCCAGGCGCTACCACGACGCCGCCAGAGGGTATGGGCCGCAAAGCCGAGACTGATGAGCAGCGGCACAATGGCAATCACACTGCGCACCGGCCGGGAGAGTTCCGGCCAGTTGTGAGCGAGCAGAAGAATCACCCCTCCGCCAACGAGCGTTGCGCCGAGGACGGAAAAGAGCACGATAGCAACCGGCCGCGCCGGAGACTCCGCCGGCTCGCCAAAGTGTTCACGCAGGCGCAGGGCGGTGGATTCGTCGAGAACCCCGGCCTCGATCAGCCCCGGCAAGCGGTCGTACAACCAGTGAATATGGCGCGCTGTCTTCACTCTGGACTCCATCTCATGCATGCGATCGCGTGTGGCTCCTTGGCCGCGACTCTGGCCCTCCCACGGAGCCCGAAGCACGCTCTGTGCCAAGCCAGTCGAAGGGTCGAGCTCCCTTGAACAAGGAGTCGTGGGTGCCGCCTTCTACCAGCATGTACTCAGGCGCTGAACGCAGAATGAGCCGGACTGTGCCTCATATGTACCTTGGCCCCCGGGCGCTCTGGGCTCACTCGGGAGACGGCCTGCGCCAGACGATCTCTTCAGTCGAAACGACATGCCCGTCGTTTTCCTGGCCCTCGCCCAGCAGGTCCGCCCGCGAGAACCAGGACGGCTTGAGCCGGCCGGGCGAGAACAGCTTTTCGGCCTGATCGCGGTAGTGAGGAGACTCGGGACGATCGCTCTGGCCGATCGGCGGCTGGGTGTAGCTGCGGATCGGATCGCTCAGGATCACGACTTCGGTTGAAGTCTGCCCGCGCGATCCCCAACGCGTGTGGTCAGCCTGCGGGGGCTCGAAGCCGATCGAGCGCAATGTGGCCATGCCCTCCCGCGACTGTGAACCTCCACCAACCGGCCACGACACTCCGTCATCGTTGTCGATGCGCCCTACCCGAAAGATGTCGCCGAAGACCACCTGGTCGTCGAACTGGTGGGCGAGCATGGCGGCACCAGCTTCGAGCGCCGCGACCAGCAGGTCGAGGTCACTGTCCGATACATGGCCAGGCGGTGCGGCCGGTAGGGAGCGGTCTGGGTGGTCGAGCCGCCGGAAAGGAGCCAGCGGGTCGTCGACACGTTTGACCAACGCACTCAGCGCTTCCTCCCCGAGGTCCTCGGCAAGCTGAAAGCGAAACGCCCAGTAGTGCGCCGCACCGGCGGAGTCCCGGTCCGCGCGACCATTCCAATCTCGGATCAGGACGAGCGAGCGCTTGGCGCGAGGGCTCAGTGTGCTCCTTCCCTCGGTCGCCCTTACGAGCTCGGCCTGCCAACGCTCGGCCTGATAGACCCGCGTGTCGACGGCGAGAGCCAGGAGGTCGTCCTCGCTCCACTTCTCGCGCTCCTCGAGCCAGGCGACGGCACTCGCGCCGCGTTGATGGGTGTACCAGGCAGGCTGGTTGTAGAGATAGGGCCGGGTGCTCTCGGGCGTCAGAGGACTGCCGACGAACATTGTGTCGGGGCCGATGTTGCAGTTCTGCATCACGCCCCCCTCCGGGTTCAGCAGCGTCAGAAGGTCTTTGGTGTCGTGAATGCCCAGCCACTCGGTCGCCGAGGTGTTCCCTGGCACCGGGGCATTCCAGTCGTAGCCGTCGGGCCGCACCGGAACCCGGCCCGTCCGTTGGTAATAGATGTCGCCCTTCGTGTCGGCAACCATGACGTTCTGCGGCATGATCTGACGCACTTCGAGGGCCTTCTTGGCACCTTCGACGTCCTCGGCGACCATGAACCAGTACTTAGACTCCAGGTAGCCGATCTCGTCGGCGTATGCGAGCTTCGCAGCCCATGCAGTGGAGCCCTCGCGGGCCACAACGGGGCCATGGTGCGACGACCAGAAGGTGACCGAGCGCGGGGATGGATCGCCGGCGACTTCGAGCTCGAGGTCTCGGCGGGTGAGCGCCCGCCAACCTCCGTCGTAGCGGTAGCGGGTGCTGTCCTCTGGATCGAGCTCGAGCTCGTAGACGTCGGCCGTATCCGGGCCACCGGTAGTATGCGCCCAGGCGATGTGGTTGTTGTGACCGAGATTCACGTAGGGAAATCCGGCGGTTGCGAAGCCACTGATGTGCATGTCACCGGCATGGATGCGCACCTCCCAGTAGCGTTGCCGCCCCAACCAGGCCAGGTGGGGGTCGATGACAAGCGCCGCCGCCCCGAAGGTCGTGCGGGAGGGCGCAAACGCAAACTGGTTGGAGGCACGCAGATCGACGTCGTAGTTTGTGCGGCGTGAGATGGCCCTGAGATCCGACGCGGCCTGGCCCGCCGGCCAGCCCCAGATGAACTGGCGGCTGTAGGCCACCGGCATATAGCGATCGACAACCCGATCGCCCCACCACGCGGGCACTTCTTCCGGGTGCTCTTCCATGTACGACGCGATGCCCTGGGTGAAGGCTTCGATGTGACGCCGGAGGGTGGGGTTGAGCTTGGCTTCGTAGTGCTCTTGCGCGACCTGATAGTGGCGCCACATCCTGGCCTCGAGGTCGGAGCGAACCCAGCGTTCGTTCTTCCCCGGTCCAAAGGCCGCCGAGTACTCGCCCATACCGAGGAGATAGTTCTTGAGAACCTGCTCGAGGCGATCACGCGCCTGCAACCACCCGGAGGCGTAAAGCGCGGCTTCTTCGCTGTCGCTGTAGATATGGGGAATGCCGTATTCGTCGAGATAGACGGTCGCACTCTCGGTGCCGGCCTCGCCCTGCCCAGCCCCTGGAGCGGCTTCCGGGGAGCGCCGGCAGCCGCCGACGAGCAAGGCGGCCATCAGCGAGACGGCGAGTACGCGGCCCAGGGATAGCGCGGCCGGCCGGGGTTTGACCCCAGGATGGTCGTTCATCAGGTGAGATGGAGTCGACATGGGTTCTCCCCTTCAGTGATGGGCCGCAGGGACAGCCCCTCGGGTTGGAATCAGGCAGGCCACGATATCGCTGAACAGCCGCGAAAGACGCTCTGCGAACCCTCCCTTGTGCTAATGTCGCTCGCTCTCGCGCTTGGCCCGTTCGTCTAGGGGTCTAGGACGCCGGCCTCTCACGCCGGTAACACGGGTTCGAATCCCGTACGGGCTACCAGCGCGCGGAGCGCGCTGAAGCCCGTTCGGGATTGCGGTTCACGAGCGACGCGCCTTCGGCGCGTTGCTCGGGTGCGAATCCCGTACGGGCTACCCTGCATCCGGTTAGGTCTTTTGGTGCGGACGGCGGTTCACGAGCGACGCGCCTGCGGCGCGGGGCTCGGGTGCGAATCCCGTACGGGCCCGCCCTGCATCCGGTTGGGTCTTTTGGTGCGGACGGCGGGGGTCGAGCGGCGCGCCTGCGGCGCGGGGCTCGGGTGCGAATCCCGTACGGGCCCGCCCTGCATCCGGTTGGGTCTTTTGGTGCGGACGGCGGGGGTCGAGCGGAGCGCCTGCGGCGCGGGGCTCGGGTGCGAATCCCGTACGGGCCCGCCCTGCATCCGGTTGGGTCTTTTGGTGCGGACGGCGTCGGTCGAGCGGAGCGCCTCGGGTGCGAATCCCGTACGGGCCCGCCCTGCATCCGGTTGGGTCTTTTGGTGCGGACGGCGGGGGTCGAGCGGCGCGCCTGCGGCGCGGGGCTCGGGTGCGAATCCCGTACGGGCCCGCCCTGCATCCGGTTAGGTCTTTTGGTGCGGACGGCGGTGGTCGAGCGGAGCGCCTGCGGCGCGGGGCTCGGGTGCGAATCCCGTACGGGCCCGCCCTGCATCCGGTTAGGTCTCTTGGTGCGGACGGCGTTGGTCGAGCGACGCGCCTGCGGCGCGGGCTCGGATGGTCATCCTGTTCCGGCGGCTGGCTGGTTGCGATCGGCCTTTGGCGTCTACCACGACTTCCAGTTGCGCTCCACGAAGCACACGGGAACTTCCGCCACGTACTCGATGCCGGTGTCGGAGCGGTTGGCGCGCATCTCGATCGAGAGGTTGTTGAAGCGGCACATGTCGGGCATCAGGTCTTTCAGGGTGTTGCGGATGGAGTCGATGCGGGGCTGGTCGGCGGGCGAAGCTCCTTCGTCTCCCAGATCCTTGTCGGTGGGCGGACGGGTTGAGGTCGAACCGAAGGGTTGGGAAACGAAACCGCTGATTGTTTTGAAGCGAGAGGTCGTGCCGAGGGCGTCGCCGTTGGTGATCAAGAGGGTGTAGACGTTGGAAACGCCAGCCCCCGAGCAGCTGTCGCCGCTGGCACCGGTCAAGTCTGGGATGAAGGTGTTGAAGAGCAGGAGACCTGAGATGGCGAAGGGTCTCGAGATCAGGCGTTCGTTCCCCGCCAGTTCGATGACGTAGCCACCCCCAGTGAGCAGGTCGTCGCTGACATTGGGAGGGGCATTGGTGGCAAACCTGACCAGGTCGGTTTCTTTGGTGATCGGCGCGTTGACGTCGGTTGCCAGCTGGTCGGTGTCGGTGTTGGGTGGAGGCGGTGGTCCAGCGATCGGCCGCGAGAAGGTGTCGCGGAGGGCGATGAAGCGGCCGTGGATCTCCGAGCTCTTGAAGAGGTTCTCGCGGTTGCCGGTGCCGAAAGTCAACACGTAGCCACGTAGATCGCGCGCGTAGACGACGCCGGGGGGAATGTAGATCTCACCCCCTTGGGTGTTGAAGATGGGGAAGGGGTCCCACGCCGGAGAAGTGACCTGCGGACCGGTCACCGAGGACTCGAGGAGCTGTGGGTTGGAAAGGTCGACTTTGTACATGTAGCCCGCAACGGTCCCGACGTAGATCGTGTCGAGGTAGGTATCGAGATCGCTATCGACCGCCGCGGTGTCACTCGCTACGGCACCGATGACCGGGCGCTTGTAGATCGCCCTGCCGGTCTCCATGTCCACCATGTAGATCCAGTTTCCGACCCGCGGATCGCCCGGATCGAGACCGCCACCGAAGATCGCTACGTAGCGGGTCTCGAGCGTTTCCGGGCCACCAGGGTTGGCGACCTTGACTCGGATGCGGCCAGTAGTTGGCTTGGACCAGGTAAGGCCCAGGTCGCGACCGCCGTTGCCGTCATCGTCACGAGCGGTGCCAGCACCATCGAGATCCAGGAACTCCCAAAGCATGCGGGGGTACTCGAGGGCACCGCAGTCGCTCTCGGTGTAGGAGGTCATGCAGCTGGGGACGTACGACGAGGTCGCCTCCGGCACCAGGAGATCGGGAGTGATCGTCGAATCGACGAGCTTGTCGGGCTGGGTGAGGTCGAGGGCGTAGTAGCCGCTGCCGCCCTCGCGCTGACCACCGACCGCGACGGTACGCCACTCGCGATCGTCGGGGTCAGGAGTGCCGGCGTGCCGAGGATCGATGAAGAAGTCGTCGACGACTGGGGTGCCGTCGATTCCGAGTTCATGGACCTTCGACTGGGCAGCCCGCCGCACCCGCGGCAGGGTCATGCGCGGTATGTAGGAGAAGATCTCCTGACCTGACCCGTTCAAGAAGGGCGTCCGGTACGGCGGCGCGCCGGCTGGGGCCTCTTCCTCCGAGAAGGTCCCGGCGTCCAGGCCATGCAGCTGCCCGTCACTGGAGGGAACCAGGAGGATGCGGCGGCGAGTCCGGTGCCTCTCGAAGAAGTCGGAGTAGTTGTCTGCGTCGTCACCGTCGACCGCCTGCTTGAGATAGAGCGTGTTCGAGGGGCCGCCGACGAGCGTCGCCTCGGCATGTAGAGACTCGCCGAGAATGTACTTGCCGATGAAGGCGTTGGGTGACGTCTTTTCGATGAGGGTTCGGACCACGACGTCGAGGAGATCCTCATCTGCGGAGGCATCGGAGGGCTCCAGGCCCAGCCCGAGCATCAGGTCGCTGCGCGCAGGCTCGTCGGCGGTCGGCACGAACAAGCGTGCCGGCAGACCGATCTGGGTTGAGGTCGACGGCTGCACGCCGTAGAGGATCCGCCGTTCGCCGGGATCGGGGCCAACGCGAAAGTCGCCATCAGCGACCTCTCCGAGGCTGGGCACCTGATCGTGCGAACCCGAGTCCAAGCCGAGAATCGAAGTGTTGGCTTCCCACGCAAGGCAGAAGAGCTCATTGCGATCGTCGCAGCGATCCGTGCTGAGCGGGTCGACCAACGCACTGAAGTTGCTCGACAGGGGACGGATGAAGTGACTCACCCGGCCGTGCCAGGTCGAAGACTTCTCGAGCGGATAGAAGTTCGTGAAGAACGCCGAGAAGGGGGTGAAGGACTTGGCCGACGGGACGCCGCCGGCGGTGAAGGTCGCTGCACTGGTCTGCTCGCCGGTTGCGCCGACCAACTGCTTGAGGATCGCAACCAGTTCGTCACGATCTTCAGCCAACGGTGGACCGTTCTCTGCGCAGTCGTACACACCGTTGCCATCATCATCTTCGGTGAAGTAGTTGGCACACTCAGGGAGCCCGTCGCCGTCGAGATCGGTGGCACCGGTGCCGCCCTCGTCGGCGATGTCGTCGAGCTTTCCGGAGAGGCCTTCTCCGAAGCCGATCACGAAGGTGCGCACACCTTTTTCATAGAGAGCCCTCGCCGCGTCACCGGGCTCGCCGTGACAGCTCTCCTTCCCGTCGGTCAACAGGATGACGAAGCGCTGCCGGCAATCGTAGTTCGGGTCGCCACCCTGAGCGGCGGGCCGGTCGGCCAGAGTCTTCCAATCATCGAACCACTCACCGAAGTCTTCGAGCGCACCAGCCAGCGGCGTGCCGCTGCCATAGGCGATCGGAGGATGGTCCTGAAACTGCGCCTTCAGTGGCACCTTGTAGTTGTCGATCAGGGGCGCGGTGTGGTCGAAGTAGCGCGCCACCCGGAAATCGGGAATCGGGTGACCGTCAGCGTCCTCGACGAACTCGTCGTCGACGACGGTGTTCGGGGCCAGGCGCGCCAGGATCTCTTCGGCCGCGGTGCGCTTGAAGCCATCGGGGGGCGGAATCTTGACGCCGTCGGCGTCGTAGCGGTTGTCGTAGTCAATCCAGTCCCACGGAATCATGTCGCCGCGGGCGAACGCCGAACCGCGATTGAGCGGGTCGTTGTAGCGCGGGTAGGAAAGATCGGAGCTGGGCAGGTTGACCGGGTCAGTGGCGTCCCACCGGCGGTCGCTGTGGCAAGCACTGAGGGCGCTCCGGTCGGTGATCTGGTCGCCGAAGTCGGGCCAGTCATCGTCGAACAGCTTGACGATCGAGGCACTCGGCAGCTGCAGGGTGCCACCGTTACCGTCTGGGATTCGAAAGCCGGGGATCGGCTCGCCGTCGCTGTCGGAGTCGGTGAAGTAGGGCTCGAGCACCAGGTCCTCGGTGTAGAAGGCACTGCCATCACACCGCACGACCGTGAAGGGGACCGTGATCTTTCCGTCGCTCGAGGTATCACCGATCGCTCCCGTCACCGGGGCCCCGATGGTGATCTGCCAATCGTTCCCGTTCAACTCAACGAACAAGTTGGTCTGGGCGCTGAAGGTCTGGCCGAGCTTGGGGAACATGTTGAGACGCGCAATGCGCTTGGCGACATCGCTGGTGTCCTCGGGGCTCGAACAACTCTTGTAGTTGTTGTCCCCACCATCAACGTCGTCGGGATCGCCAAACATGAGCGGCTGTCCGGCGATCGGCCAACCCATTTCGCCGAACCAGGCCGGATCGGGCGAGCCGATAGGCCGGGTGTAGGCGAAGTGAAGGCGCTTGACGAAGAGGTTCTCGTAGTTGAAATGCGCCCAACCGAAGATCGCTTTCTGTTGAAGCTCGGTGTCGCCAACGACTTCGTAGAGGGCCGACTTCGCGAGGTAGAGCCTGGACTGCGGATCGTCACCGCTGGCGACGGTGGCGTCGCCGGTGGTCAGGTCGGTCATCGAGGACGAGGTGTCGATGATGGTGAAAACGTAGGGGCGGCTGTTGCGGCTGCGCAGCAGGTCGCGGTCGTCGGCAAGCGATGCTGTCGGCAGACTCAGCAGAATGACGACGCTCGCCAGGCTGCCTACCAGGCCAAGCCGGTTGGGCGACACCTTTCTAGAAGTCGCCGTTCTAGAAGACACGGTTCTCGAAGACATTGTGAAGACCTTTGGGAAGTACGCCGGACCCGATCACCGGGGAGTAACGGGGGCCCGAGCAAAAACAGCGCCTTTCTTAGCACTGAACAGACGAATAGAGCATCCAGGCAACCTTCAGATGAGCAATCGATATGCCAATGCGCAAATACGGCGCTGAAAGCGGCCGCCCGTGCCTGGGAGCTCGCGCCGCTGCGGCCCCTTCGACCCGGGCGCTCTGGATCAGATTGTTACCGTTGGTAGCGCGAACGCCGACTAGAGGTCGCGGACCTTCTGGTAACTGGGGATGGCCTGCAGCCGCTCCCAGTAGCGCACGGTGTTGTCTTTGAACTCGTCGATGCCCAACGACTGGGCCAGGTGGAGTCCGTACCCAACGCAGATATCGGCGATGGTAAAGCGCTCGCAGCACAGGAATTCGCGATCGGCGGTGGCATTCTCGACCGCACGCAGGCGGCCCCAGAACCACTTCTTGTAGTCCTCTGCCACTTGCGGCGAGCGCCTTTCCTCCGGCTCGAGGCGGGTGTAGCGCAGGTACAGGGTCTGAGGAAAGGTGAGGGTCGCATCGCTGTAGTACAGCCAGTTCAGATAAGCCCCATACTCGGCGTCCTCGATAGGCACCGACAACGACGTGGGGCCGTAGCGCTCGACCAGGTAGTGGCAAATCCCTGACGACTCGGTCATTCGGGTTTCGCCGTCCACCAGGTACGGAATGGTGCCGAGAGGGTTGAGGCCCAGGAAGTCCTTCTTGAACACTCGCGGCGGAAAGGGCAGCGTTTCGAGCTGATAGTTGAGCCCCATCTCCTCGAGACACCAGACGGCGCGCAGAGAACGAGCGCCCTTGCAATGGTAGAGAGTCATCGTCAACGTCGTCTCCTCCTTTAGCCCGGTGGACTCTCGGTGAGCAACTCGAGGGGAACCTCGACTGTTCTTCCGCGGAGCTCTTCTCCGACCATCTTGGCCTGCGGGTCAGGGCGAAGAGAAGCCGAAACGCCTTCCCCGAGCAGCCCCTTGATGACGAAGTTGATCGACAGGATGTTGGGCAGCAGGTGACGTTCGATCTCGAGGTCCTGGGCTTCCGGGTAGAGCTCGCGCAGGCTTTCGGCGGTCAGAAGATCGGCCATCCACAAATAGGCCGCTTCGGATCGAGCGAAGAAGCCGACATTGGCATTCCCTCCCTTGTCACCGGAGCGCGCACCCAAGACATCGCCAAGGCGGGCCGACCTGGTCGCACCCGTCGGCACCGAACCCGACGGGGGACTGGCTGGCGGGATCGACTCGAAGGAGTCTGAGGGAATGGACATCGACGCGGTTTGCTGAACCGCAATGATCTCGTCGCCCAGGTGCACGCACTCGTTGACCTGATCGGCTGAGACCAGGCATGGCCAGTACACAGTCACAGCCAGGGGCGCACGACTCGAGTTGACGGTCTGGAAGCCGGGGTAGTTGCCCAAGGCCATCTCGATCGAAGCGTTCCAGTACTTGCGGCCGACCTTCTGTTCGTCGGGGTCGCGGGCTGCAATCGTGAAGAGAGCGAAGGCATCGTTGTCGTCATAGCTGCCGCGCCGAAGCGTCGTACGGGTTTCCTGAAACTGCTCGCGCCCGCCGACGTGTTCCCAGAACGACTCCTCGACAGCAGCGGCCTTCTCTTCGGTGTCGAGGCCTGGCAGAAGATAGGTCGTGCTGTTCTTGAACCCACCGAGATAGTTCATGCACACTTTGATGGACGTCGGTGCCGGCTCGCCCTTGACTCCATGAACCCGCACCCGGTTCTCGCCTTCCTGCTCGAGTCGGATGGTGTCGAAACGAACCACCACGTCGGGGTTCATGTAGCGCGTTCCCTGGATCTCGTAGAGCAACTGCGCGGTGACCGATCCAATCGACACCTCACCATCGGTTCCCTCGTGTTTGGTGACGACGAAGGATCCATCTGGGTGCATTTCGGCGATCGGAAACCCGGGTCGTTTGAGCGAACCAACCTCTTTGAAGAAGGAATAGTTGCCACCACAAGCCTGGGCGCCGCACTCGACGATGTGACCCGCAACAACGGCACCTGCCAGCTGGTCCCAGTCGTCACGCGCCCAGCCGAACTTCCATGCCGCCGGGCCGACGACAACCGAGGCATCGGTCACCCGCGGACAAACCACCAGGTCAGCACCGCGACTGAGCGCCTCGACAATTCCCCAGCCACCGAGATACGCATTGGCCGACAAAACGTCGGACTCCAGGTCGCGAAGGGGGATGCCGCGGTCGAGATGCTCGAGGGTCTCGCCCGAAGCCAGCAGGTCATCGAGCCGCGGCAGGAGATCGTCACCGTCGATCCAGGCGACCGTCGCATCGAGACCGGCGGCTTCGTAGACGGCTCGGGACGCCTCGGCAAGACCGGACGGATTCAGGCCCCCCGCGTTGACGACGATCTTGATGTCGCGCTCAGTACAGTCACGAGCGACCTGCTGCAGTTGACGCAGGAAGGTGCGGGCATAGCCGCGCTCCTTGTCGCGCATCTTGTCCTTGAGAAGGATCAACATAGTGAGCTCAGCAAGATAGTCGCCGGTCAAACAATCGATCGGGCCACCCTCGACCATCTCGCGCGCAGCGCTCAGCCGATCACCGTAGAAGCCACTGCAGTTGGCAATACGAAATCGCTCAGCCATCGAGAGAGCCCTCGGCAGAAGATACGTCGAGCACAACCAGCAACGCACCGTTGTCAACCTGGTCGTCTTCGGCGACACGCAGTTCGGTCACTTTGCCCGCAAATGGCGCGACGATTCGATGCTCCATTTTCATCGCCTCGAGAATGAGGAGCAGCTCTTGCGCTTCGACCGAGTCGCCCGCCTCGACATGAGTAGAGAGCACCTTGCCGGGCATGGGAGCGACCAGTCCACCCGCGGGTACCTCTGCCTCTCGCAGGGGGAATCGTGGGATTGCCACCAGCTCCACTTCGCCACGTTCACCGTGAATGAAGTAGCGAGCGGGCTGGGTTGGACTTCGATCGATCGTAAGCGTTGCAGACAAACGACGACGAAGCGATGAGCGCTCCAAAGACGACTCTGCGGTACCGAGCTCGATGCTCATGGCATCGGGAGTACCAACGCCGCGCTCGCGCACCAGCGCGCACTGGAAAGGCCCGTCATCGACTTTCACCCGAAAACTGCCATCGCGGTTGATGCGGTAGCCAACCAGAAGCTCGCGCTCGCCGGCACGAAACCGCTGTTCTTCGAGCGGCATGCGCGAGTTTCGCCAGCCACTCGGCACGCCGGGTGTGAGTATCCTGGCCCTTTGCCGATCCTCCTGGAGAGCAAGGGCGACGAGAATCGCGGCCTCATCCACTGCCTCATCACCAGGAACGTGTCGTCCTGGGACCTGGACCCGATCGACGAAGTCGGTCGTCGTGTCTCCGGCGAGGAACTCCTCACTGCGCAATGTCGCGGCGAGAAAGTCGCGATTGGTCACGATCCCTTGCACTCGCGTCGTCTCGAGCACGCGCGCCAACCGCAGGGCAGCTTCGCGCCGCGTCGGCGCGTGCACAATGACCTTGGCAAGCATCGGGTCGAACTCGATACCGACCTCGCTTCCGCTTTCGATGCCTGAGTCAAACCTGGCGCTGGCGCGGCGCGATGGTTCCCACACCAGGAGCTTGCCGGTGGCGGGAAGAAAGTCGTTGTCGGGATCTTCGGCATAGAGCCGGGCCTCGATGGCGTGACCGGTAATCGACAGGTCTTCCTGCGCGAAGGCCAGCACGGCACCTTCGGCGATACGAATCTGCTCGCGAACGAGGTCGAGGCCAGTGATCTCCTCGGTCACTGGGTGCTCGACCTGGAGGCGGGTGTTGACCTCGAGAAACCAGAAGTTGGCGTCGTCGCCCGAGCCCTCGAGAAGAAACTCAACCGTTCCGGCAGACGAGTAGCCAATCGCCCGGCCCGCGGCTACGGCGGCCTCACCCATACGCCGGCGCACCGCATCCGACACGGCAGGTGACGGTGCCTCCTCGATGACCTTCTGGTGCCGCCGTTGAATTGAGCACTCACGCTCGAAGCAATGCACGAGATTGCCGTGGAGGTCTCCGAGGAGCTGGATCTCGACGTGGCGGGCCTTCTTCAACCAGCGCTCGAGAAAGATCGTGTCGTCGCCGAATGAGGCGCCGGCTTCGCGTCGCGCTGCCTGGGCTGCTTCCTCGAGCTCGGTCTCGGAAGACACGACCCGCATGCCTTTGCCACCACCACCAGCCGAAGCTTTGACCAGGAGGGGGTAGCCGATCTCGCGAGCGGCTGCTAGAAGGTCGGTACCCTGGCCTATCTCGACCGACGGCAGGGTGGGGACATTGGCGTCTTCCATGCGCTTCTTGGCCGAGAGCTTGTCGCCCATGGTTTCGATCGCCTCCGGCCGGGGACCGATCCAGGAGAGCCCGGCGTCCTCTACCGCTCGCGCGAAGGACGCGTTTTCTGAGAGAAAGCCGTAGCCGGGATGAACTGCATCAGCTCCCGAGTAGGCGGCTGCGGCAAGGACCTTCTCTGGGTCGAGGTAGGTCTCACCCGACGTAACCCCAGAGAGCGACACTGCCTGGTCGGCCTCGCGAACGAACGGAGCATCGTGGTCGCCATCGGCGTAGACCGCCACCGTCTCGATACCCATGTCGTGCGCAGTGCGAGAAACGCGGCGCGCGATTTCGCCCCGGTTGGCCACCAGGAGTCGCTGGATCGTGCATGCCATCTCGTTGGTGCGCTGGGGACTACATCCGGAAAACGGCGTAGCCCTTGGCTCCTTCGATCTTGTTGCTGTGACAGGCCGAAAGCGCGATGGCCAGAGACGTGCGCGTGTCGCGCGGATCAATCAGGCCGTCGTCGGAAACTCTTGCCGTCGCATAGAGGGCGAGGGATCTCCGGTGAGCCCAGTACTCAACCTGCTCGGCGCGCTTCTTGTCGGCTTCTTCGTCGAACTCGAGTCCGCGACGCGCCGCCGCCGCCCGCCCGACGATCGACATCACGCCCGCCATCTGTTTGCCGCCCATCACCGCGATCTTGGCGGTTGGCCACAGGAAGGTGAAGCGCGTTCCGAAGGCGCGACCGCTCATACCGTAGTTGCCAGCGCCGTAGGAGGCTCCCACGATGACAGTGAAATGCGGCACGGTCGAGTTCGACACCGCGTTGATCATCTTCGACCCGTTCTTGGTGATCCCTCCCTGCTCGAAGTCGGTACCGACGATGTAGCCGGTGATGTTGTGGAGGAACAAGAGCGGCACGTCGATCTGGTTGCACAACTGGATGAACTGCGTCGCCTTCTCAGCTGACTGCGACATGAGGGCGCCATTGTTACCGAGGATGCCGATCGGAAACCCGTGAATCGACGACCAGCCACAGACCAGGGTGGTGCCATATGTCGCCTTGAACTCCTCGAACCGCGAGCCATCGACGATGCGCGCAATGACCTCGCGGATATCGAGCGGGGAGCGTAGGTCGCGCGACACGAGACCCAGAAGCTCGTCGCTGCTATAGAGGGGCTCGTCGGCTGGAAGACTAGGCCCTGGACCCAGCTTTCGCCAGTTGAGGTGGCTCATCACGTCGCGCAGAATGCGGATGCCATCGACCTCGTCTTCCGCCAGGTAGTCACCCAGTCCCGAAGTCGCACAGTGCATCTCGGCGCCCGCGAGACTCTCTGGTTCGGCGTTCTCGCCGGTCGCCATCTTGACCAGCGGCGGGCCTCCCAGCGCGACGAGGGACTGGTTCTTGATGAAGATGTTGTAGTCGCTCATGCCGGGCTGGTAGGCACCACCCGCGGTTGAGGCACCGAAGACCACCGACACGGTTGGAATGCGCATCTGCGAGAGCTCGGAGATCTCGTAGAACAGACGCCCCGACTCGGCGAAGTGACCAACCGTGCGACGGAGCGCCGCTTCGGGGTCCTCACCCGCGTCGCCGCGCAGATCGGCTCCAGCGGACTCCACGAACTGAACGTAGGGCAGACGGTTGATGCGAGCGATCTCGAGACCGCGCATCAACTTCTTGGCGTTGAAGTCGTTGAAGGCACCGGCGCGCACCGAGGGGTCGTGACCGAGGATCAGGCACTCGACGCCCGAAATCTGGCCGATGCCAACGATGAACCCGGAGCCGACGGCGAAGTTCGAGCCCCAGGCCGCCAGCGGGCTGATCTCCAGGAAAGGGCTGTCGCGATCGAGTGCCAGCGATACCCGGCGACGAATCGGCATTTTCCCGCGTTTGGCGAGGCGCGCCATGGCCTCGGGCCCGCCGCCTTCCTCCACCTCTCGATGCAGGCCCTCGAGTACCTCCAGCTGCTCGAGCATGTCGCTCTTGTTCTCGAGGAATGTTTCGGACCTCACGTCGAGGTTCGAGACCAGGGGCTGCATGCGGTTGCCTCGCCGAGGGTCAGATCGAGCCTTGCAAGCCACGCATGCTCGCAGGCGGGAAAGTGGGTGGTGGAGCACCGCCACTATACGCACAACCGAGCGCGGTGCAAGACCGACGGATTGTTGGGCGCCGAAGACACAACCGTTACCTTTCGTAGCGACTCGCTCGAGCCGGCCCTCCGCGGCTCCGGACAGCCGACCCAGCGAAGAGCCTCGACAACCGACAACTTTTCACCGTGGTATGCGAATTGCTAGATATGCAGCGACGGCGATGTATCTCTCGCAACCACCTTGCCCCTATCGACAGACCGAACTAAACTATTAAGTCGCGGGTTTATACATTTTCGCCTTAACCCGGTTTTTCTGCGCCTTCGCGGCGTGAGGGTCCGCTCTCTATCACCTCCAAGCCCTTCTTGTCGGAGTTATCGACATGTCTAGAACCTTCCACCGAACGCCTGCTCCTCACTCTCTCCTCGCCCGAGTTGAGCTCGTCGTCCTGGCGCTCCTCGCGGCGATGGTCGCAGTTCCTGCAAGTGCAGACGATCGTGATCTTGTCCGCTCGTCTGGCGGCACGCCCTGGGTCTACCTGATCCTCGATACCTCGGGGTCGATGGATGAGGCCGTCAGCGAGTACGACTGGATCTACTGGAAGGAAGACTCGCCGACTTCAAGGGCCTACCAGGCCAAGGCGACAATCTTCGAGATCCTCGAGGACCTGCCCGACAGCGTCAAGATCGGCTTCAACACTTTCGGCATGAAGAACATGCGGGCGTGGGAGAAGTCCTGGGGCTACCTGCACGACATGACCGATATTGAGCTCAAGGCTTTGCCCTGGTGGGACTACATGGAGTGGCCGACCTACTGGGTCATCAACGGCGGCGACCCACGCGTCCCGGACGATCCCGAAGACATTCACGACTCCTGCGACAACCCGTACGAAGACGGGGGCGGAAGCGGCGGCAGCGGTCCGTCACGACAGTCCGGACCGAGCGCCGTAGCCGACGGCAGCTGGGTCGAATCGATCAGCGACTATCAGAAGTGGGGCCCCGACGGCAACGTGTGGACGAAGTTCGCCATCCTCGATGACGATGCAGACGCGCCATGGGACGCGGATGGCGACGGCGAGGTCGCCTACCTGCTGACCTTCGAGCCACCGGGCCAGCATCTCGACAACGTCATGTACTGGTCCGGCAAGGTGACGGTCGAGAACTGCGAGACCGGACATATCGACGAAGCAACCGTCAAGTACAGGCCCGCCTTCGAGGAGGATCACAAGGGTAGGCCTCTCCCGAACGTCGCCTACGTCATGTCGATGAGTTCCCAGAACGACTCCGACCCCGACGAGGACCCAAACTGCCAAAGCGGTTGGCGCGAGAACAACGAGGACCAGTCGAAGCCAGGTGCGCTCGGCTACCCGACGTTCCCCGACCCAGCCGGCCGCAGTAGCATCTTTGATCGCGGGCACAACCTGCCCTGGGACTGGAAAACCTTCCCAGACACGACACCCGGCTTCAAGTTCAGCAATCGCGAGGAAGTCATGCGCCGGTTGGCACCCAACGTATACGCCAGCGGAAGCTACGACCCGTCGACGATCCCGGATTTCCGCATTGGGCCGTATCTCGAGGACTACGTCACCGACTACTACCACGTCGAGAAGCCCGAGGTTCTCGAGACTCCCCCCATCGGCTTCACGAGCAACACGCCTCTGGGCCGGTCGCTGTCGAAGTTCCGAACCTGGCACGCTGCGTGGAAAACCCACGCCGATCTCGCTCTGGGCGCAGGTTCCTTCGAATGTTCTCCGCGCTACGCAATCATGGTCACCGACGGCCTCGATACGTGTGAGAACGACAACCCTGCCGACATCGCGGAGCTGCTGCTCGCCGATGGTGTGCGCACCTTCGTCATCGGCTATGGCGACATCGACGATGCGGATTCGTCGTTGCAGGCGATCGCCGACAAGGGCGGCACCGGCAAGGGCGATTCGATCGAGGACGGTGTCGAAGACTGCACCCACTTCAGCTACAGCAAGCCTGACCCCGACAACCCTGGTCAAACGATCACCGGCGACGTGTGCGACTTGATGGCGAAGGACACCGAAGCTCTCAAGAGTTCGCTCGAAGCCATCCTGGGCTCGATCTCTTCCAGTCGCTCGAGCTTCGCCGGAGCCGCGACTCCGAGCGGACAGATCGAAGCAGAAGACGTGATCTACATCCCGAGCTTCCTGCCGATCTTCGAAACCGCTGAGTGGAAGGGCTCGTTGGCGATGTTTCGACGACCGTTGCCCTTTACCGACGACGCACAGCCGGTGCCAGACTTCTCGGAGGTGTGTGTCGACGACCCGGCGGCCGATCCACCCACGGCCTGCCTGGCCTGGGATGCCGCCGAGTCGATGCTGTCCCAGGCGGCCTCAGGAATGGACATCGCCGGTGGCGACTTCCGCATCGGCTACGAAGACACCAACCGACGGGTCTTCTGGAACCGATCCCAGGCCATGATCTACCGCACGCCTCGCACGCTGGCGCTGCTCGAACCGACGCAAGACGACGACCCGTTCCCGGCCCTGGCGCGCAACAAGCTGTGGTCAACCCTCGGGCTCAGCCACAATCCGTTCGACCCCAGCGACGACGCCGCCACAGACGCCAAGGCACGTGAAATCCTCGGCAACGTTCTAGTCACCAAAACCGGAACCGATGCCGGTGGCGGGCAACACGAGTTCATCCTCGGCGACATCTTTCACTCGCAGCCGCTCCACGTCGGTCCGCCCACGCGCTACGACTACATGAGCGCCAACCTCTACGGTTCGGGTGACTGCTGGAACGGCACCACCTTCAACACCTCCAACAAAGGTTACCGCTGCTACTGGATGCGCAACAAGTGGCGTCGCCACGTGACCTTCGTGGGCTCGAACGACGGTCAGCTGCATGCATTCGATGCCGGTCGCGTGCGCCACAACAACGCCGATAGCGAATTCGATCCACACATGACCACGGGTACTGGCAAGGAGCTCTTTGCCTTCGTGCCCACCGAGATCATGAGGAAGTACGAGGATCGCTACGACGGCGTGCTCGAACACCAGTGGGGCGTCGACGGCAACCTGGTGCAAGACGACGTCTTCGTCGTCCCGAGCTGGAATGGCATGACGGCCATCAACCCCAACAACCGCGAATGGCGGACTCTCGTCATCGGCAGTATGAGGCGCGGTGGCCGCGGCTACTTCGCCCTCGATGTCACAACGCCTGACCCGGTGACGCCAGATGCCACCACCGGTGAAGTGCTGCCCCCAGACGTGGCCACGCAGGGATACGTGGCCGGCTGCCTCGAGAACCAGCCTTCCGGCTGTGACTCACTGCCCTATCCCGCCCTGCGCTGGGAATTCAGAGACCACGCTGCCGGCGGCGGACCCGCGGACTCCGACGGCAACGGCCACCGGGATCTCGGCTACTCCTGGTCGACTCCGGTCACCGGTCGCGTCCATCTTGGAACCGACGGGTCGGGCAACGAGATCTACCGTTTTGTCGCCATCTTCGGTGGCGGAATGGACGAGAACAACGCCGGGGTCGGCAACTTCATCTACATGGTCGATATCGAGACCGGCAAGGTGCTCTACAAGGAGGCCGTCACTGCAGCCGTACCCAGCAAGGTCGCAGCGGTCGACGTCAATCGCGATGCGGTGCTCGACCTGGTCTACGTCGGCGACGTCGACGGACACCTCTACAAGATCGACATGACCGAAGACGCCACCCTGGATGCCAACGGCAAGATCAACGACGTCGACTGGAAGCCGTTCGAGATCTTCGACGCTGAGGGGCGCCCCTTCTACCACCCGCCGACCTTGATCTGGTCTGCCCAGAACAATTCGCACGCCGTCGCCATCGGCAGCGGCAACCGCGAGGACCTCTGGGCGCCGGCCACGGCCACTCAAGCGTTGTTCGTCTTCATGGATCCGGGCTGGGACAACTCCCTGGCCGCGCCCTTCAAGCAGGCAGACCTCCACCTCCTCGGTACCGATCCCGAGACTGACGCCATCCTCACCGAGCCGCCAGGCCTGGCTACCCTCTCGGGCTACGCCCTCGAGTTCGCCAGCAACGAGCGCATGATCTCCCAGGTCTTCGCACTCTCGGGCTTTCTCACCTTCACAACCTACAACCCGACGGTCGTCGCTTCGTCGATCACAGGGTGTGGCGCTTCGGGAACCAGCAACCTGTACACGATCCGCGCGACCAACGGCAATCCGCTGCTGACAGGCGGAGATCGCTTCCGCACGGTCAGCGGCTACGTTTCGAACCCGTTCTCGGCTCCGAGCCCGTCGAACGGACCAACCAACGGTACGACGCCTGACGGTACGACCAACCCACCTGAGAACTTCGACGACGTCATCGACTATCTCAAGTCGCAGATGCCCGAGAACTGCCGATTCACCAACAAGCGGATCGATATCAAGGCAGTCCGGTCGGACACCGGCATGGAGTGGCTCGCGCCGGTACCCGTCTGCGTCCGCAGGAGCAACTGGAAACAGTTCTAGCACCTCACGAACTCGATTGGCGACCACGCCTGGAGCGATGAGGCTCCCGACCAACCTGCGGGACATCGGTCCAGCCACCACACCCATGAAGGTCACTCGTTGATGAAGCGACACGGCGAAGGCGGCAAACACAAGTTCACCGCATGGCAAGGTGCAGTGCTTCTTGTCTTGACGCTCAGCCTCTCGACGATGCCAGCTGCGGCCGACGACCGCGACCTCGTCCGGTCCTCGGGGGGAACACCATGGGTCTACCTGCTGCTCGACAGTTCGGGATCGATGGACGAACACGCCGACCCGGCCCACAAAGTCTACTGGTACGAAGACTCTCCGACCTCCAAGGCCTACCTCGCCAAGAAGACGATCTACGAAATCGTCGAGGACCTCGACGACAGTGTCAAGATCGGGTTCAACACTTTCGGCCAGAAGAACATCCGCGCCTGGCAGAAGTCCTGGGGCTATGTCGCCGACATGACCGAGGCAGAACGCAAGGCGCTCCCATGGTGGTCCTATCTCGAGTGGCCCACGCACTGGACCATCAACGGCGGAGACCGGCGCGAGAGTGACACCTACGATTCGTGCGACAACCCGACGCCCCCAAACGGAGGAGGCAGCGGCGGCCCCGGGCGCGTGGTCGAGCGGTACGGCTTCTGGGATTTCGTTTCCGGCCTCGACAGCGCCAACAAGTGGTCACCAGCTGGTACCGAAATCACCAAAGTGGCGGTAAGGAACTACTCCTTCGCGACGACCTATCTCGTCACCTTCCATCCACCAGGCGATCATCTCGACAACGTGATGGCCTGGGAAGGCAAGGTCGAGGTGATGAACTGCAACACGCTCGTTACTGACGTGGCGACGATCAAGTACAAGCCTGCCTTCGCGACCGACCTCGACGGCACACCTCTTCCCAGTACGGCTTATGTCTCATCGATGAGTTCCGAAGACGAAGACGACCCCGACGACGACCCGAATTGCCAGAGTGGCTGGCGCGAAAACGACGAAGAGCAAACCAAGCCGGGCGCCCTCGGCTATCCCGTCTTCCCGGACCCGGCCGGCCGCAGCGACATCTTCGATCGTGGTCACAACCTACCGTGGGACTGGAAATCGTTCCCGGACACGACGCCTGGATACAAGTACAGCAACCGGCAGGAGCTCATGCGGCGCTTGGCCCCCAACGTGTTCGCCAGCGGAACCTACGATCCGTCTGTACAACCGGACTTCAGAATCGGGCCGTACCTCGAGGACTACGTCAACGACTACTACCACGTTGAAAAGCCCGGGGTCGCCGAAACACCTCCTTTTGGGTTCACCACCCTGACTCCGCTGGGCAGGTCGCTGACCAGGTTCAAAGACTGGCACGCGCAGTGGAAGACGGCCGCAGACCTCGACCTCGGCGCGGGCGCCTTCGATTGCTCCCCGCGCTACGCCATCCTGGTCACCGACGGCGTGGACACCTGTGAAAACGACGACCCGGCCGAGGTCGCCGCTGACCTGCTCGATGCGGGAGTGCGCACCTTCGTCATCGGCTACGGGGACATCGAAGACGAAAACAACTCCCTCCAAGCGATCGCCGATGCCGGCGGGACTGGCAAAGGCGACACGCTGCAGCCCGGCATCGAGGACTGCACCCACTTCAGCTACACGGTGCCAGATCCTTCCGACCCCGCCAAGGTGATCACCGGCGACGTCTGCGACGTTGTCGCACGCGACACCGAAGCGCTCAAGAACTCGCTCGAAGCGATCCTCAAGACCCTGTCATCGTCGCGCTCGAGCTTCGCCGGCGCCGCGACCCCGAGCGGGCAGGTCGAGGCGGAAGACGTGATCTATATCCCGAGCTTCCTGCCTATTGCCGACCGGGCCGAGTGGAAAGGCTCGCTGGCGATGTTTCGGCGGCCACTGCCGTTCACCAACGACACTCCGCCCGTCCCCGACTTCTCGGAGGTCTGCATCGACGACCCGATGGCTGACCCGCCGACGGCCTGCCTGGCGTGGGATGCCGCCGAGTCGATGAAAGGTCAGGCCGCGTCTGCGACCGACATCGCGGGTGGCGACTTCCGCATCGGCTATGACGAAAGCCAGCGACGGGTCCTGTGGAACCGATCTCAAGACATGATCTACCGCACACCCCGCCAGCTGGCACTGCTCGAACCCACGCAAGACAACGAACCGTTCCCGCTTCTTGCGCGCTACAAACTGTGGTCGGCTCTCGGGCTCACGCACAACCCGTTCGACACGAGCGACGATGCCCCGACTGATGCGACGGCACGCGAGATTCTCGGCAACGTTCTCGTGACCAAAACCGGGACCGACTCGACCGGCGGAACGCACGAGTTCATCCTCGGCGACATCTTTCACTCGCAGCCGCTCCACGTCGGTCCGCCAACGCGCTACGACTACATGAGCGCCAACCTCTACGGCTCGGGTGACTGCTGGAACGGCACCACCTTCAACAGCTCCAACAAGGGCTACCGTTGCTACTGGATGCGCAACAAGTGGCGCCGCCATGTCGCCTTCGTGGGCTCGAACGACGGTCAGCTGCATGCATTCGATGCCGGTCGCGTGCGTCACAACAACGCCGATAGCGAATTCGATCCACACATGACCACGGGTACTGGCAAGGAGCTCTTTGCCTTCGTGCCCACCGAGATCATGAGGAAGTACGAGGATCGCTACGACGGCGTGCTCGAACACCAGTGGGGCGTCGACGGCAACCTGGTGCAAGACGACGTCTTCGTCGTCCCGAGCTGGAATGGCATGACGGCCATCAACCCCAACAACCGCGAATGGCGCACTCTCGTCATCGGCAGTATGAGGCGCGGCGGCCGCGGCTACTTCGCCCTCGACGTGACTACGCCTGATCCGGTGACCCCAGATGCCACCACCGGAGAGGTGCTGCCCCCCGACGTGGCCACGCAGGGATACGTGCCCGGCTGCCTCGAGAACCAGCCTTCCGGCTGTGACTCACTGCCCTATCCCGCCCTGCGCTGGGAATTCAGAGACCACGCTGCCGGCGGCGGACCCGCGGACTCCGACGGCAACGGCCACCGGGATCTCGGCTACTCCTGGTCGACTCCGGTCACCGGTCGCGTCCATCTTGGAACCGACGGGTCGGGCAACGAGATCTACCGTTTTGTCGCCATCTTCGGTGGCGGAATGGACGAGAACAACGCCGGGGTCGGCAACTTCATCTACATGGTCGATATCGAGACCGGCAAGGTGCTCTACAAGGAGGCCGTCACTGCAGCCGTACCCAGCAAGGTCGCAGCGGTCGACGTCAATCGCGATGCGGTGCTCGACCTGGTCTACTTCGGCGACGTCGACGGACACCTCTACAAGATCGACATGACCGAAGATGCCACCCTGGATGCCGACGGAAAGATCAACGACGTCGACTGGAAGCCGTTCGAGATCTTCGACGCTGAGGGGCGCCCCTTCTACCACCCGCCGACCTTGATCTGGTCTGCCCAGAACAATTCGCACGCCGTCGCCATCGGCAGCGGCAACCGCGAGGACCTCTGGGCGCCGGCCACGGCCACTCAAGCGTTGTTCGTCTTCATGGATCCGGGCTGGGACAACTCCCTGGCCGCGCCCTTCAAGCAGGCAGACCTCCACCTCCTCGGTACCGATCCCGAGACTGACGCCATCCTCACCGAGCCGCCAGGCCTGGCTACCCTCTCGGGCTACGCCCTCGAGTTCGCCAGCAACGAGCGCATGATCTCCCAGGTCTTCGCACTCTCGGGCTTTCTCACCTTCACAACCTACAACCCCAAGGTGACGGTTTCGAACGTGACAGGCTGCGGAGCGAGCGGCACCAGTAACCTCTACACGATCCGTGCGACCAACGGGAACCCCCTGGTCACCGGGAGCGAGCGCTATCGGTCGGTCAGCGGCTACGTATCGAACCCGTTCTCGGCTCCGAGCCCGTCGAACGGACCAACCAACGGTACGACGCCTGACGGTACGACCAACCCACCTGAGAACTTCGACGACGTCATCGACTATCTCAAGTCGCAGATGCCCGAGAACTGCCGATTCACCAACAAGCGGATCGATATCAAGGCAGTCCGGTCGGACACCGGCATGGAGTGGCTCGCGCCCGTACCCGTCTGCGTGCGCAGGAGCAACTGGAAACAGTTCTAGCAGTCCCGTGGTCTTGCGGCCTCTCACCAGGGTCTTGACACTGGTGGGAGGCGGTGCTGCTGGACTGGCGATCGCGTGACATCGCTGCGTCGTTACCACGGGACTGCTAGAGGTCACTCTAGCCGCGCAAGCGATTCGAAACGCGAGCCGCATCCCAACGTGCGCTAAATCACCGAAGCTCCCATGCACTTCATGGATCCGTCGCGCGCGGCGGATTCCGGGCTCCGATGAAGACGCTCCTACAGAGAGCCACCGGCTGCTCTGGCCAGTGGTCTTGCGGCCTCTCACCAGGGTCTTGACACTGGTGGGAGGCGGTGCTGCTGGACTGGCGATCGCGTGACATCGCTGCGTCGTTACCACGGGACTGCTAGAGGTCACTCTAGCCGCGCAAGCGATTCGAAACGCGAGCCGCATCCCAACGTGCGCTAAATCACCGAAGCTCCCATGCACTTCATGGATCCGTCGCGCGCGGCGGATTCCGGGCTCCGACGAAGACGCTCCTACAGAGAGCCACCGGCTGCTCTGGCCAGTGGTCTTGCGGCCTCTCACCTGGGTCTTGACACAGGAGGCGAAAGGCGATGCTGCACGCGCTCGTACCCGGCCGCCAGGGCCTCGAAGCCGGCGCATCGCGGAAGACCACCGATCCCGTCGAAAAGAATCTGTTACTGCGCGCGACATCCCCCTTAGGAAGGAGAAAGAACAGCCCCCGGCTCCTAACCTCCTAAGGACGGACTCGACATGTCACAGCGACCACCCTCGGCAGCCCAACCCTTCATTCGCCGCATCGAGCTGGACCGGCCAGCCGTCAGCCGGCGAACAACTCCCGCGGTGCATTCGCGACTGACGAGGCTGGCCACTGCGGTCGGGGCGGTCCTGGTTGCAATCGCCTCGGCACTTTCGGCACAGGCATCGTCGCTGCCGGCCGCACCCTGGGCGGCAGAAAGGGCTGCCATCGAAGACTGCCTGGAGCGCGGTGTGGTCACCGAGCGCAGCAAGATCTCCGTTGGGATCACCAAGCCCGAAAAGGTCACTCTGGACTGCGGCGACCGAACCATAGGGGCGATCTGGAAGGCTCTGCAGCCGGGCTACCAGCATGGGTGGTGGGAAGACTACCGCTCCGAGGTCGCGGCCTACCGAATCGACGTGCTGCTAGGGCTGGACATGGTTCCGCCCACCGTCGCGCGGTTGCTCGGACCCCGGCGCGGCTCACTGCAACTGTGGGTCGAAGGCTTCTCGATGTTCGGAGACGACCCGGATTCAACGCGCATTCCGCAAGAGCTCTGGGACCGCATCAAGGTCTTCGACTTCTTGATGAGCAACCCCGATCGCAATCAAGGCAACATTCTGATTGCGCAAGACGGGCGCGTCGCCCTCATCGATCACTCGCGCGCCGCCATCTTCCGGGGTGGCTCGTTGAGCAAAGCGACCTGGACACCGAAACGCTGCGACGATGCCCTCCGGCAGCGTGTCTCGAAGCTGAACCGAAGCCTGCTGCAGGATGCACTTGGCGATATCGTCGGCAAGCGTGCGATCAAGCCCATCGTCTTGCGCCTTGGTCGGCTCGCTGAGGTCATCGACCAACAGTCCGACAACGAGCAGCCCGAGTTCTCACCAGACAGTGACGACCCGGCGCCTCACGCAAACCGATAGCGCGTCAACACATAGCGCACGTCCTCGTCGAGAGCGTCTGCATCGAGGTCAGACTTCCAGATCGGCGAGCACGCCTGGTTGCGAGAGGCGAGTTCGGCGGCAAGCTCCTCCCGGAAACGCTTGCGCAATCGCGAAACCGACATCTTGAGCGCGGCTGGAGTGGTTTCGAGCGACGCCGCAACCTCGCCGTAGTCGGGCGGCGGGTCATCGAGCAGAAACTGCAACTCGGCCTCGAGCCGGGCGTACTTCAGTGCCTGGCGCTCTCCGACCCTGGCTGCCTGCTCCTGAAGCAGCTTCGTGATGGTGCGTTCGACGACATCGCGCGCGAAGCTCGCCTCGAAGGCCTCCTGGGGCGAAGGGGCGCCCGACGCGAGAGCAAACAACTCGCTCGATGCCGATGACACTTCGTCATCAAGACGGGCAAACCCGCCGCTGGGCGTGCGCTTGCGGGCAGAAAGCCGGTCGCGCTCATCGGCCAGAAAATTGCGCGCCGAAGCCAACAGGAAGTTCCTGAATCGACCGCGCGTCGGATCAGCCTTCGCCGCGAGATCTGCCTCGACGAAACGCGTGAAGAACGCCTGCGTCAGGTCCTCGGCATCGTCCCTCGACACACCGGAGCGACAGAAGAAGGAGAACACGGGGCGCCAGTAGCACTGGCACAGCTCCTCGAGCGCACTCGCATCTCCCCGCCTCTGGTCGCGCGCAGCGCGTCCGATCATCGACCAGTTCGTCTTGAGGAAGTCCGACATGAGCGATTGGACCTGTCGCTCAGCCGGCTCGTTCGTAGGCCTTCTTCAGCCACCCGACGAGTTCGGCATCGACACCGTTCGTGTCTTCAATGCTGACCTGATGGCTCGTCATGCTGGCGGCCTTGCACTCGACCAGCCGTTCGGTCGCTGGTTCACCTTTGAGCTGGATTCCTACGTCGACGCGCGTTTTGGTAGCCGGCTTGATGAGTGCAAACTGCTTCTCGCGCCGTAGACTGACGTAGGTCTTCTTCGGGGAGATTTCGACGTCTTTCCCGAACTTCCTGGCTGCAGCCTCGAGCTTCTCGTAGATCGGCAGGAGACTCTGCTTCTTCTCGTACTGCGCCCGAACCAGATCCGAGGCATCGGCGTGTTCAGCCGAAGACGCTCGTACTTCGTGGGCGATCAGATTGGCGAAACCATGGGTCACTCCGTGCTCCTTCTTCAAGAAGCCAACGATCTGCCCGTGCTTTTCGAACGACTGCTTGGCCAGCACCTTCTTCCAGCCGTCAAGCGTCTTGCCGGTCTTCTCCTCCAAGTTGGCCAACATCTTCTGGGCCATCTCTTGCGGCGTTGCCATCTTCCGTTCTCCTCCGAAGTCAGATCGTTGAGCGTAGCGCGGGCTGGTGAGAGCTGGTCGTCCTACGGAGTCGCCTTCTCCTGGCTGGCTTTGATCACGAAGCCGAGCGCCACCTGTTTGCGCTCCCAGTGAAGAACGATCTCCCCCCGATAGGGCGGCCAATCAGAAAAGTCGTCGATCGAGTAGCGCAGGCGTTCGCGAAACGGCGCCTCCCGGGGTTCAACAGTGACCCGCACAACGTCCTCGGCGGCAACGAACTCATTGGGGCTGCCAACCGCGCTCTCGTTGAGCACCATCTGCCAGGCGGTGTCGCCCTCCGGAAAGATGTAGAAGCCGTAGCTGCCGGCAGGAACTAACGTTCCTGCAATCACCACGTCTTCAGAGAAGGTGATCGTCGTCTTGTCGTTGGCACCGGCACGCCAGTTCTGGTTGTAGGGAACGAGCTCTCCCCAGATTTCGCGCTCCTTGACACCGGGACTGAACCAGCTGATCGTTATGGGCTGGGTGCCGACGACCTGGGTGAGGGTCGCATGCGGGCTCTCGAGCGGCTCGTCGACCTGTGCCCTCGCTCGACCGGGCGGAATCGCCAGGCCGAGTAGGAACAGTCCAATCGCAACAGTCGCTTTCGAGGTGATCGTCATCGCGCGTGGGTCCCTTGCCGGGGAATCGTAGAGAACGAAGGGGTGAACCGAAACCCAGCCTACCCGCCCCGGTGTCATCAGGGTAGACTCAGCCAGAACAACGCGACGACGCCTTTTGCTCGAGAACATGATCTGCCGAAGCCTCCTGCTTGCAGCCGCCGCGGCCCTGACCGCCAGCGCTGCGATGGCAGCTCTCGAGGTCGGCGACGTCGCTCCCGACTTCACCCTCGAGGGTACCGATGGCGAGAAGGTCACACTCTCGGCGTTGATTGGCGAAAAGAACGTCCTCCTGGCCTTCTTTCCCAAAGCCTTCACCGGTGGCTGAACGATCGAGATGAAGCGATACCAGTCTGGTATCTCCGACTTCACCGAGAGTGACTCGCTGGTCTTCGGGATCAGCACCGATGCCCTGGAAGAGAACACGCGTTTTGCCGAATCGCTCGATCTGGACTTCGTCCTGCTCAGTGATGAAGACGGCACGGTGGCAAACGAGTACGGCGTGTTGATGGAAGGGCGCACGATGGCCAAGCGCACGACCTTTGTCATCGACAAGGAAGGCAAGATCGCCTACGTGGCTGAGGGGCGCGAAGCCATGGACCCAACGGCTGCCGCCTCGGCCTGCGCCAAACTCAACTGAGTTCAGCACGAGAGCACTTCTGGCGCTGCCGCGCCTCCCGCTTCCTCGTGATTCGCGGTAGGTTGACGCATCCCAGCTCAGCTCAGATACGGCGTGGACGCTCCGTTGGTAGGCGGAGTTCTGCTTCGCGTAGAAACGAACTTCGAGGAGACTGAAACCCATGGAATTGAATTCGGACATCACGGCAGTCGTCACCGGCGGCGCATCAGGGCTCGGCTTCGCGACTTCTCGCAAGCTGGCGGCCGCGGGAGTCAAGATCGGCATCTTCGACATCAACGAAGAGCTCGGCACGAAAGTGGCCAAAGAGAACGACTGGACGTTCGCCAAGGTCGACGTGACCTCAGAGGAGCAGGTCGACGCCGGCTTCGAAGCAGTGCGTGCCGCAAACGGCCAGGAGCGCATCCTGATCAACTGTGCCGGCATTGGAGCCGCAGTCAAGACCGCGTCGCGCGACAAGGAGACCGGCGAGATTCGACACTTTCCGCTCGACCGCTTCGATCTCGTCATTCAGATCAACCTGGTCGGCTCCTTCCGCTGCATCGCCAAGTCGGCGGCCGGCATGATGACTCTCGATCCGCTCGAGTGCGGCGACCGCGGCGCGATCGTCAATACCGCCTCGGTTGCTGCAGAAGACGGCCAGATCGGTCAAGCCGCCTACTCGGCCTCGAAGGGCGGCATCGTCGGAATGACCCTGCCCGTCGCCCGTGACCTGGCGCGCGAGTTCATACGCGTCAACACCATTCTGCCCGGCATCTTCGACACCCCGCTCCTGCAGGGCGCTCCCGAGAAGGTCAAGCAGGCGCTCGCAGCTCAGGTACCCAACCCGGCGCGTCTTGGCAACCCCGAAGAGTACGCCTCGCTAGCGGTCGAGATGTGCCGCAACGGCTACTTCAACGGCGAGGACGTTCGGCTCGACGGCGCGATTCGCATGGCACCGCGCTAGAAAGCCGGGCAAGCGCCGGGCGAATGCCGGGCGAATGACTGGGGTGATTCTGGGATTCCTCGTCGGGGATTCCCTAGTTGTCGGGCGAGTCGAGATAGCCGAGGGCCTCGAGGCGTTCTTTGTCCATGGAGTCGAGGACGTTCTCGCCACCTTCTACTCGCTTTTCCATTGCTTTGGCGACGGCGGCTTCGAAGCGGCCGATCATCGCCTGCGTCTGTTCACGGTCGGCGTTGGCAATGTTCTCGCGCTCTCCGGGGTCCTCTTTGAGATCGTAGAGTTCGACCGCGCCCCTTCGGAACTGGTAGCTCGAAGCATTGACGATCAGCTTCTTGTCGCCCTCGACGAGAGCCCGGCAGTCACAGCGCTTTCTAGCGGTCCCGTGGTGCAAACGCGTACCCTCACCTGGCTCCTCCCAGGCAGCGTCACCTCCTGAAGAGAGGAGCGGCGTGAGGCTTCTACCATCGAGATCGGGCGGCACCTCGAGCCCAGCCAGTTCTACGATGGTGGGCATCAGATCCTGCAACATCACCGTCGCGCCGACCGTTCTCGCCTCACGTTGGCTGGGAAGCTTGACGATCAGAGGAACCCGCACGATCTCCTCGTACACCGTGTAGCCGTGGCTGAAACCGCCATGGTCAAACAGCTCCTCGCCGTGATCCGAGGTCAGAATGATCAACGAGTCGTCGTAAAGATCGGACGCACGGAGCAGGTCGAGCATCTCGCCGACCTGGTCGGTGGTGTAGCGGATCGCAGTGTCGTACTGATCGAAGAGGCTCTTCAGGTACCTGGGCGAGACGTGTGAGCGCTGCTGGAGTCGACCGGCCAGCACCTTGCCCATGACATCACCGTAGTAGACAAACGTTCTATCCGGTGGATGCCCCAGAAGTGCCGATTGGTGTTCTTTGGGCACCCGGTACGGCCCGTGAACATTCATCGGGTGCAGATAGGTCAGATACCGCCCTTCGCCATTCATCCTCTCCACCCAGCTCGAGAACTTCTCGAGCATCTGGTCGATCCCCGGATAGGCCAGCACCTCGGCCCCCTCGGCCTCGGGTTGATGCCAGACTCTGAAGCCGCGATCGAACCCGAGTTCCCGCGAGACGTTGATGTTGGCGCTGTCGCCGTAGGCGTCGTAACCCGCGTCGCTCAGGTACTGCACAAAGGTCCAGGCGTCTTCTGGCAGCGCGTCTCCCGCGCCCCGCAGTTGATGGCGCGCCGGGTCGAGCCCGGTGAACAGGCTCGCTGCACTCGGCGTCGTCCAGTTCGCCGGCGCGTAGGCGTTCTGAAACAAGGTCGCCTGGCGGGCGAACGATTCCAGCGCCGGTGAGGTGTCGCGTGGGTAGCCGTACTGGCTGAGGTGATCGGCACGAAGGGTGTCGACGACGATCAATACGACGTTCGGCGCTACTGTTGGCGACGGCTCATCGGCCGCGGTGGTCAGCTCGGAAACGTCGGGCGGGGCGCAAGCGAGGGTCCCGAAGAGAAGAACCAGAACCGCGACCAACCAACAGAGGGGAGTCCATCTCTCGAGCAGAATCGCCATGGCTGCGAATTCTACACTTTCCCTAGATAGCTAGCAGAGCCGCCTGCTCGGGGTGCGCCGCGATGGGTTGCAGCCCTGATCACTCCAGAAGAGTGGTGTCCTCATTGACGGCGACCCAGCTGTACCAGAAGGTATCGAAGCCAACGAGCGGAGTGAATCCGGAATCACCCGCTTGCGCCAGCGCGACCAAAGCGGTCGTTGCGGGGGCGGGTTCTCCCTCGGGAGGGACGGCGCCTTCGACGACCCATGCCTCGGTCGACGCGAACTGCGAAGCACCCTCCGGCCTGAAGATCAGCACGACGCCAGCATCGGTTCTGAACACGCGCCCACCTTCGACGGTCACCTGAGCCACCGCAAACGGCTCCTCGTCGAGGCGAAAGCTGAAGATGGGGTCTTTGGGTCGCAGTCGCTGGTCGTTGACTTCGAGGTCGCGGAACGTGTCGTCACTTTCGAAGTAACCCTCGTATGGGTTGCGCTCGACGTGCTCGCGGCCGGCAATCGAAAGGACCTCTGTGCCCGGATGTTCAGCCACCCAATCGCGCCACTGCACTTTCTTGCCAATCGGCAGCTCGACCAGGTCGGAGCCTTCGAGACTGCCGCCGATCGAATCTGAGGTCATGATCGACCACCAACTGTCGGTCTGGCGATCGCGCATCACCAGGCTGGCGTCGAGCAAGGCACCCGAGGCTTCGAACTCCAGGGTCTCACCAGCGATTTCGCGGTCGTACACGACGGCCGTATTGGCAAGCGGTCACCACACGGCGGCAAACGTTTTCTCACCAATCGAGTCGTTGACCACTTCGTGGTGGTTGAGCAGGTTGAGGCTGTAGGCCTTGGCCACGCCGTCTGCGAAGACTCCCAGGACCCAGGCGTCGGCCGCGATGTCAGCTTCCGGTGCGGCGACGAACTGTGGCTCGAAGATCGCTGGAATCCCACCGCGCTCGAGAATCTGCTCGACGCCAGCGGGAGGCCCGTCGCTCTGCGCGATGAGCGCGACGGGTAGCAGGGTCACCAGGGTGACTCCGATCGCGAAGCGGCTGAGAGGTGTGTGGAGCAGAAGTCCTCCGAAGGCCAGACTGATAGGGGTAGCGGTTTCAGCGTTATCTACGATGCCTGCGCGCCGGCGGTTTGCCGCCACCCGATCGTCGCCCGGGGCCTGCCGTTCAGGCGAACTTTCGGTCGAGCCAGTCGATCGCCACCCGGTTGAACTCCTCGGGCTTTTCCTGCTGGGTCCAATGGCCGCAGTCCATCACGCGATGGCTCTCGAAGTCGTCGATGAAGGCCCCCATCGCCTCGCCACCCTCGGGCGGCAGGACGACATCGTTCTCGGCGCCGACATAGAGACAGGGAACCTCGATGTCCCAGTTCACTTCACTCATGTCGGACTCGACCTGGTAGGCAGCCCGGTACCAGTTGAGTCCACCTGTGAAGCCGGTTTCCTCGAAAGTGTCAACGAAGTACTGCACCGCATCCTCGGTGAGCACCGGCTCTCCTTGGAACTCGCCCCTCTCGATCAACCCCAGCAGGTCGAGCCGGCGCTCGAGCGAGTCTTCCGGAAGCGCGGCGAATTCTTCGACGTCCCAGATGCCGCCCTTGCGCAGCATGAAGTCGAAGGCACGCCGAACATCGGCCTCGAGGACCGCCTCGGCAGCGCCGGGCTCTTGAAAGGTTCTGACGTAGTAGCGGTCCGACTGCACGATGAGGCTGTTGCCACCTTCACGCGGATGCTCTGGGTGAGAGGTTGGCGTGTTGACCCCGATTACCCCGGCGACACGATCCGGGTGTACGCGCGGCATCATCCACACCACCCCACCACCCCAGTCGTGCCCGCAGAAGACCGCCTGATCGATCTCGAGCGCATCGAGCATCCCTGCCATGTCGTCACATAGGTGGCGCAGCGTGTAGTTCTCGATTCCCTCGGGACGATCGGTAAGTCCGTAGCCACGCTGGTCTGGCGCAATGGCGTGGTACCCAGCTGCACTGAACGCACGGATCTGGTGGCGCCAGGAGTAGGCCAGCTCGGGGAAGCCGTGACAAAACACCACCGGTAGACCGTCGCCCTGTTGGTACAGGCCCATGCGAATGCCATTGGTAGAGATGAAGGTGGGCGACGGCAGACCAGGGGCAGGCCTGACTCCCTCCGGCACCGGCTCGGCCGTGCTGGTTGCCACTACGTCCTGGGCTTCGGGCGAACACGCCAGCGAACCAAGCCCAACGGGCACAAGGGCAGAAGCGGCAGCCGTTTTCCAGATCAGCTGACGACGCGTGAGATCGGTCTTCAAGAGGTGCCGGGGCATGGGTTTCATTTCCTTCTCCTCACCATTCATGGGGTTGAGTTCGAACCGATGGCGAAGAGATGCTCGCGCCCACGGATGTAAAGCACTCCGTCGACCAGAGCGGGACTGGCCATGACGGTTTCGCCGAGCTCGTTGGTCGCGACAACTTGGGGTTCTGGCGCAATCGTGAGCACCGTCGTATCGCCGTCTTCGCTGGTGAAGTACAGGTGCTCCGAACTCGCCACCGGCGACGCTGTGAAGCCGGTCTTGCCGCCTCCGAGCCGTTGCTGCGACTTGCGCTCGCCGTCTTCGAGCGCGTAGACCGAGAGCACTCCGTTGTCGAGGCAGAAGAAGCCGAGGTCACCAAACAGGAGCGGGGTCTGCATATAGGTACCTGCCCGCTCCTGGTGCCGGAGCATCGCTTCGCTCTCGGTGGAGAGAGTCCCAGCGGCCGACGTACTGACCGCGTAGATCGGACGCTCGGCGCCGTGAGCGCTGGTGATGATCACCGCTCCCTGGCTCTCGGAGTAGAGCGGCGTGGGCACCGGGATGTCTCCTCCACCTTCGAGCCGCCACAGCTCTTTGCCGGTCTCGAGGTCGTAGCCGCCGATGTGCTTCCAACCGTTGACAACCACCTGTTGCTTCTCCTCTTCGCCGCCTGTCCACGGCATGACGGCGGGAGTGCTCCAGGTAGGCACCTCGTCGCGTGCAGTGCGCCAGAGCGTCTCGCCAGTCGCAGCGTCGAGCGCTGCTACGAACGAGTCACCCTGTGTATCGACCTGGAGGATGACACGGCCGTCATGAAGGATCGGCGAGCTCGCAAAGCCCCACTGGGCGGTCGGCGCCCTGAAGAAACCAGAGTCGAGCACTCCGAAGTCGCGACTCCAGAGGTGCTCTCCTGCGTGGCTGTAGGCATGCAGTCCCTCTGAACCGAAGAATGCCACCACGCGTTCTTCGTCGACGGCAGGAGTCGAATTGGCGTGCGTCGCTTTGGTGTGGCGTTTGATGGCCGCCTCTCCTTCATGAGCCACCTTCTGCCACAAGAGCTCGCCAGTGCCACGATCGAGCGCGATCACCAACCAGCGCTGCGCTCCCTCTCCGGTCACCGGCGCAATGTCGCCATAGAGCCCCAACTTGAGCTCCTGAGGGGCGCCATCGACAGGCACGGCGGTGGTGAGAAAGATGCGATCTCCGGCGACGACCGGGCTAGCGTGGCCGAGGCCTGGGATCTGTGCCTTCCACAGGACATGGTCACCCGTTTCACCGTTCCAGGTGGTCACTGTCTCGCCAGTTCCAATGCCCTGGGAGTCGGGACCTCGAAACGACGGCCAGGCGATCGAATCGCTCTCTGCAACGGCTGTTTGGCCGTAGAACGCGCCGATCACGAGCGTCACCGCAGCCGCGGCCAGGGCGACTGCTTTCCTCAAGTGCACCTTCTTCATGCGAGCCTCCTTCCGCGCGCGAGAACAATTCTTAGTTGAGAATGCCGACATCGGTCGTCGAGGCGTTGGCATGGAGGCGACGCGGAATGCGGCCGGCGTGAGCCGCCAACCAGCCGGCCTCGACTGCCAGCTTCATCGCCAATGCCATGCGCACGGAATCGTCGGCGCCCGCGACCGCGGTGTTCATGAGCACCGCATCGGCGCCGAGCTCCATCGCGCGCGCCGAGTCACTGGCGGTGCCAACTCCGGCGTCGACGATCACCGGCACGTTGGCCGACTCGACGATGATGCGCAGGTTGGCGGGGTTGCGAATGCCCAGGCCCGAACCAATCGGCGCCCCCAGGGGCATGACCGCGGCGGCTCCAAGGTCTTCGAGCTTGCGACAGATGACGGGGTCGTCGATGGTATAAGGCAGAACGGTAAACCCCTCCTTGACCAGAACCTCGGTCGCCTTGAGAAGCTCTTCACCGTCCGGGAAGAGGGTCCTCTGATCGCCGATCACTTCGAGCTTCACCCAGTCCCAGCCGCCGAGCTCGCGCGCCAGCCGGGCGGTTCGCACCGCCTCGTCGGCGGTGTAGCAACCAGCGGTGTTGGGTAGCAGGAGGTAGCGGTCGAGATCGATCTGCTGAATGAGGTTCTCCTCGCCTTCCGCGTCGAGGTTCACCCGCCGGAGCGCCACGGTGATGATCTCCGTACCCGACACCTCAAAAGCCCGTTTCATGGTCGTGGCATCTTCGTACTTTCCTGTCCCGAGGATGAGACGGGACGAGAAGGAGCGGCCTGCTATCTCGAGCGGCGCCACCTGGGTCGAGTTGGTCACGGTAGGCAAGAATCCTTTCTCTCGCGCAGCATGTTCGGGGCTTCAGCCTGCAAGCTACCGCATTCGACCGGTGAACGACGGTACCCTTCTGTCTGGAAACCCTTTGATGACTCTCAATCCTTGGTTGCTACCGGCCGCTCTGTTGATCGCCCTTCCTGGAGTCGAGCCACCCCCGCTCCTCGAAGAGGCGACACGGGTGCTGGTGGTCGTCGAGAGCCCGGACGACCCTCGTATTGAGCTGGTGCAGGAAGCCCATATCTTCTGGCAGGAGACCTTTTCGAGTCTCGCACTCGAGAGCAGGTTTCTCGCGGTAGAGGTCTTCTCACGAGAGGAGGGCTCAGATCGTGAAGGCAACCAAGATCTCCTGCGCACGCTCGAGAACTACGCCCACGAGCTCTCGCAGGCAGCAGGACGGCTGCCGCCTGGCACGCCGGGGCCACCGACTCCGGAGGCGCTCCAGACACTGCCGTCCGACCTCGTCGTGCTGCTCTCCGACACCGATCTCATGCCCTTCGCCTGGCCCTTCACGACAGCTACCGTGGGAGGTCGGAGCGACGATGCTGCACCTGATGTGGGAACACGCTTCCTGGTCGCCATTCCCGCTCGTGGCAACCAGTCCGACGCCGCGCTGCGCAACGTGATTGCCCACGAGCTCGGTCACACGCTCGGCCTCCAGCACTCGAGCGACCCTCATGTTCTGATGTGCATGCCTTGCCCGCGCCTCGAAGGCAGTGCGCCGCGCGCCTTTCTGCCTCTCTCCGAGGCCGACCGCAAGCGCCTGCGAGCCCTCGACGACTGACCACTAGGGGGTACTACCCCTTCGCGCTGCGCACGGGAACGTAGTACTCCGTCCCCCGGATCGGCCGGCGTAGCTGCGCGATCAGCTCCTCGAAGTCTTCGGGTCTGTTTTCGAAGTCGAGATGCCGCGTGTCGACAACCAGGAGCGGTGACTGCGTGTAGTGGTAGTAGTAGTGGTTGTAGGCATCAATGAGCTGGGCGATGTAGTCATCGGAGATTTCGCGCTCGAAGGACCGAGAACGCTTGCCGATGCGGGCCATACAGGTCTCGGTATCAGCCGCCAGGTAGAGCACCAGGTCTGGGTTGGGGACCTGCGGCTCCAGCATCGTGAACATCTTGTCGAACAGCGCCAGCTCGTCGTCGCCGAGGTTCATGTACGCGAAGACGCGGTTCTTGGGGAAGGTGTAGTCGGCGATCAGGAGCTTTTGGAACAGCCCCGGCTGCACGATGTCGAGCTGCTGCTTGTAGCGCGTTAGCAGGAAATAGAGCTCCGTCTGGAACGCCGTCCCGGGAATGTCCTTGTAGAACGCGTCGAGGAACGGGTTCTCCGCGTCTTCGAGCACCTTGACGCCTTCGAAGCGCCGGCTCAGCATCTCCACCAGCGTGGTCTTGCCAACACCGATCGGGCCGTCGACCGCGAGGTAGTGGAAGGGAAGCTGTGCTTCGGACAAAAGAGGGGGGATCTCCGCGAAGAAGACGTGACTATACACCTCACCTTACCCTCCGATCGGCGGTCGGTGCACAAGAACACCGCCTCCACCGAGCGACTGCCAGAGGCCGGTGATACCCTCGATTTTCGGCGCCCGAAGCGTTCTTGAAAGTAGAGAAAGACCCAGCAAAACAAGATGTCGAACTCATCCGGGAACGACGCCGCCACCGGTCCATGGTGGCGCCGTCCAAGCGCAGCAGAAGACAAAGACCGGTCGAAGAAGCCCGAACAAACGCCGGGGGAGGGCGCGACCGAAGAACCGCTCCACCTGCCAACCGCCCAGGAGCTGACGGGTGGCGAAGCGCAAGAGTCGTTAGGCGGTCACGCGCCAGCGCCGCCGCGCGAGGAACCGGCCGGGCCTCAGAAAGCCGAATCACGGTCAGGGCTGGGCTGGAGCTTCGCGGAATCGAAACCGGACGAGGGCACCTCGGACAGCCGGCCGCCGGAGACGAAGAGCGGCCGGCGCAGAATCAAACGTCGTTCGCGGCCAAAGTCGCCCGAGGCCAAGGTTAGAAGCACGTCGCGCCGTGGCGAGAAAGCGCCGGAGCGCGACGAGAAGCGTCGTGCTGGATCGGCCCCTGCAGAGAACGAGCGGTCCTCACGCAACCGTCGACCTCAACGAGGTTCCCAAAGCCGCGACCGAGGGAGCACCGGCTCGAAGCGCGGTTCAGGGCACTCCAGGTCGCGGTCATCAAGTCCGAAGCGTTCGCGTTCCGGGCGACGAGGCCGCCAGCCGGCGCCGCGGGCCGAACCCGGGCCAGCGCCCGTGAGCTCCCTCGACGTGCTTTCGCTGGTCGACGAGGTCGATCCAATCGAGCTCGATGGTCCGACCACCAAGCAGGAAGAGGAAGCGCGAGCGAGCGAGCCGCGCCGAGGTCGACGCGATGCCGAACGCCCGGAACGTCGGCCGCGTCGCCGAGCCCGTCGACCTCGCCGTGAGCCCGAGCGAGGCGATCGCGAAGAACGGCCACGCCGCACGAAACGCCAGCCGCGCGCGCCGAGAGCCCGCCGCCAGCCGAGGTCTACGGGGGTCGATCAAGCGCCGACCGGAGGGCCGCAACAGGGCGAGGCGGCAGCGCCGGCCAAAGAGGCAGCGCGCCAGAAGCCTCGTCCGGGTTCACTGCTCCTCTTCTGCGACGCCAGCCTGCTCGACCCTCACCACGGTGAAGACGGGGCCCCACCCATCGACAAGGTGCTCGCCGAAGCCGGCGACCGCGGTGACCTGGTAGGCGGCTACCTCTACGGCGACTGGCGCCGCGAGCGCAAGCTCCGCGATCGCCTCGCCGCGAGCGCGAGCCCGTTGGAGCTGGTCGAAATCGACAGCCGCGACGGAACGGGCGCCTGTCGCCTGGCCGTCGACGCCATGGAAGCCAGCCTCGGGGGCAGCTCCGCCGAGGGCTTCGTACTGGTGATTTCAGATCCCTGGCTCACCCCCCTGGTTCACAAGCTCCAGGACCGAGGGCACAAGGTCCTGGTTTGCGCACCGCCGCGTTCGCCACTGCATCAAGCAGCCGACGCGTCCCTCTCCTGGGGAAGGGCACCGACCTAGCTTTCGCCGAGGTGGGCAAGCGGCAGGCGACTTGCCGCATTCCCTAGACGGGGGTCGTCCGCGAAGCCATGGCGCTGCCGTTGAAGCGCCGCCCAGGCGATCATCGCCGCGTTGTCCCCACTCCAAACAAGTGGCACCAGGAACAGCTCCACGCCGCGCCGCTTGGCCCACGCTTTGACCCGCCGGCGCAAAAGTGCGTTGGCGGCCGCACCGCCCGACACCGCCAAGCGGCGGATTCTCTGTCGCCGGGAAAGACGCTCGAGGCGCTCGAGCAACTGACCGACAGCCGCCTCGCGAAAGCCGGCAAGCAAGGCCAGCGCCTCAGTGCTACTGGTGATCGCCTCACGACCTCTCCCACGGAGACTCCCCGCCGCCTCGAGGCGTTCGATGTCGACCAGCGCCTGAGTCTTGAGGCCCGAGTAGGAAAAGTCGAGCGTGTCGCCACAACGTCCGACCTTGAAGGGGTGTTCGTCAGCATTGCCGGATTCGGCCAGGCGATCGACCTCCGGCCCTGCTGGGAAGCCGAGCCCGAGGCGCTTCCCAACCTTGTCGAAGCACTCCCCCATGGCGTCGTCGCGAGTCTCGCCGAGAGTCTCCACGGCCGTGCCTTCGACCCGGTAGAGGGCAGTATGACCACCTGAAACCACCAGACCGAAAAAACGGTTCGGTGGCGGCTCCGAAGGCCCTGTCTCTCGCAGGAACGGCGACAGCAGGTGGCCCTCGAGGTGATGAACGGCGTGAAAGGACAGGCCGCGCGCCCAGGCCGCCGCGCGACCCAGCGACAGCCCCACCAGCAGGGAGCCGAGAAGCCCTGGCCCGCGGGTGGCGGCCACCGCACTCACGTCGGCCCAGGTAATGCCGGCTTGCGAGAAGGCTCCTTCTTCCACCGTTGGCCAGTTCAAGAGGTGCTGACGCGACGCGATCTCCGGCACCACGCCGCCGTATTGCTCGTGAACCAGCTGGCTCGAAACCACCGAGCTCAGAACGGTGCCCTGTCCATCGAGAACCGCACACGCTGTGTCGTCGCACGACGTCTCGATGCCGACGACGAACCCGGCGCCCCTGTCCCCGCCTTTCACGTTCGGGTTTCTCACCGGTGAATCATAGTCAGCCCGCCCGTGCGCTTCGCTATGCTTCGCCGACTTCTACATCCCTCGCGGAGCTGTTCTCGTCATGACCCAGAACACGACGACTGGCCGTCTTCCTGGCCTCGATGACTTGCCCGCTGACCTCTCTGGGCAGACGGTCTTCGTGCGCGTCGATTTCAACGTGCCGATGGATGGTGCCGTCATCATCGATGACGCGCGCGTACGCCAAGCGCTCCCGACTCTCGGTGCTCTCCAGAAGCGAGGTGCGCGGCTCGTCGTGGCTTCGCATCGCGGGCGGCCCAAAGGTGAGAGGAGCGCCGAGCTTTCCCTGGCACCGGTCGCCACCAGGCTGGCCGAGCTCATGGCCCAAGCCACAGCAAGTGAAGGGCCCGGGGTTCTCTTCTGCAGCGACTGCATTGGAGATGCCCGGTCAGAGGCCCTCCGGAACCTCGCGCCGGGCGCCGTGTTGCTGCTCGAGAACCTTCGCTTCCATACGGGCGAAGAGGCGAACGATCCCCGGTTTGCTGCCGATCTCGCCCGCGGCTGCGACATCTATGTCAACGACGCCTTCGGGTCGGCCCATCGCGCTCACGCTTCGGTGTCGGCGATCACCCGACTGTTCGACTCCGGCAGGACGGCGGCCGGCCAACTGATGCAACGCGAGGTCGAAGAGCTCAGCGCCCTGTTGGTGAAACCAGAGCGGCCCTTTGTCGCCGTCCTCGGCGGTGCCAAAATCTCGGGCAAGATCGACACCCTCTCCCATCTGGTCGAAACGGTCGATGCCCTGGTGATCGGCGGCGCGATGGCCAACACCTTCCTGCTCGCCGACGGAGCAGGTGTGGGCCGTTCGCTGGTGGAAGAGACCCGCACCGGCGACGCACTCCACATCCGCTCCCGAGCAGAGGAGCGTGGGATCGACCTTCTCCTGCCCGTCGATCTGGTGGTCACGGACCAACTGGGTGAACCTGCCAACACCGCGCGACTCGCCGAGACCGTTGACGCTTCGGTGGTGCCCGCCGATCGTCTAGCCGTCGACATCGGTCCCGCGACGCGAAGGTCATTTCGGGCGGCCATTGATGGGGCCCGCTCGGTCTTCTGGAACGGCCCGATGGGGGTCTTCGAGGTACCCGAGTTCTCGCACGGGACCCGGGCGATCGCGGAAGCAGTCGGCGCAACCGCCGGCTACACCATTGTCGGCGGTGGCGAGACTGCAGCCGCGGCCCGTGCGGCCGGGGTCGAGGAAGCGATCGACTGGGTGTCGACCGGCGGCGGCGCATCCCTCGAGCTGCTCGCCGGCCAGGATCTTCCTGGCGTCGAGGCACTTCGCCCTGGAAACGAATCGGCGGACGAATCTCCAGGAGATGCATCGTGACCCAACGAACTCGCCTGATCGCAGCAAACTGGAAAATGAACCACCTGCGGGCCGACGCTCTCGGCTACGCCAGAACGCTGGCCGACGACTTCGAGGAAGCCGGCGTGCCCGCGGTCGACGTGGTGGTCTTCCCGCCAGCGACCGCGCTCGCCGCCATGGCCGACGCCGTCGCGCCACTCTCCGCCAGCACGATGGTCGGCGGCCAGGACGTACATCCCCAAGAGAGTGGTGCTCACACCGGGGACCTGTCGGCGGCCATGTTGGTCGACGCGGGAGCGCGTTGGGCGCTTTGCGGTCACAGCGAACGACGGCGCGACCACGGCGAAACCTCGGAGTGGATCGCCGCCAAGACCCGCGCCGCCCGCGACGCTGGGTTGGCAGTCATGCTGTGCATTGGTGAAACCCTGGCCGAGCGCGACGGCGGGACGATGACCGATGTCCTCACTGCCCAGCTGGCACCGATCGACCTCGAGTCCTGGACTGCCGAGCACCTCGCTATCGCATACGAGCCAGTCTGGGCGATCGGTACCGGACGCACCGCCAGCCCCGCCCAGGCCCAGGAGGCGCACCGTTTCATCCGCCAGGAGCTCGCCAGGCGAGGCTTCTCCCGGCTCGCCGACACCTGCCGCCTGCTCTATGGAGGGTCAGTAAAACCGGGCAATTGCGAGGATCTGATCGCCCTGGAAGACGTCGACGGTTTTCTGATCGGTGGCGCAGGGCTTGATCCCAGGAGCTTCCTCGATATCATTCGCCGTTGCGACGTGGTCTGAGATCCGTAGCCGCCGGAGGCGTCCACTCCATCTTTCCATCTACGCGCGGGTGCCCTGTCGCTCGAGTTTGCATGCCGAGTCACGGGCCGCCGCGCGTCGCCGATCCTTAAGGGGTTCGAAGTGTTTAGCGCTCTTACAGTTCTGCTCTACACCGTCCATGTGGTGGTGTCGCTTTTTCTCATCCTGGTCGTGCTCTTGCAGCAAGGCTCGGGGGCCGACCTATCGGTCTTCGGCGGAGGGGCATCGCAGGCGGCCTTCGGTGCGCGCGGCGCAGCCAACATCCTGCACCGGCTCACGGTTGCCTGCTTCGTGGTGTTCATCGTCACCACGCTCTCAATCGGCCTGGTTCAAGGTCGTGAGTCGGGCTTCCTGAGTGCAGGAGACGCACCGGAAGTGACCGAAGGCGCCGTCGAGGATCTCGCTGGCACCGCAGCAGCGACGGCTGACGAAGCCGCGACGGCGGTCGAAGGCGCCGCCAGTGACGCGGCCGACGCCGTTCCCGACGCGGTCGCAACGCCAGCCGAAGCGGCGACCGAAGCACCGGCGGCAACAGACGACTCCTCCGGCGACGGAGGCTAAGGTTAGAGCCTCCGATCGGGGCCTCCGATCAGAGCCTCCGAACGGACAGTGGTCTGCTACACTGCGCCGTCGTTCGCGGGGCGAGCTCCTCTCTCGACCTGATCAACGCGACGCAGAGGAGAGTTCAAAAGCCGAAGTGGCGGAATTGGTAGACGCGCACGGTTGAGGGCCGTGTGGGGCGACCCGTGTCGGTTCGAGTCCGACCTTCGGCACCATCTCTCTGTGCAGCAGCCACCTCGGACCCGGAGCGCTAGCGGCGGTTCTACTCGACGACCTTGGCCGAGGTGATCACCACGTCTTCGGTGGGCGCATTGCGGTGTGGACCCCGCGGAGCGGTCTTGGTTTCGGCGATCGCGTCGACCACCGCCATGCCCTCGACGACTTGGCCAAACACCGCGTAGCCCCAACCTTGCGCACTCTTCTCCATGTGATCGAGGCTCTGGCTGTTGTCGCCGTGGTTGATGTAGAACTGGGCCGTCGCGCTGTGCGGATCGGGGGTGCGCGCCATCGCGATGGTACCGCGAACATTGGAGAGGCCATTGTCGGCTTCGTTCTGAATCGCAGCACTGGTGATCTTCTTGTCGTAGCCGACATCGAAACCACCGCCCTGAATCATGAAGTCCTTGATCACGCGGTGGAAGACGGTACCGTTGTAGAAGCCGTTCTTGACGTAGGAGAGGAAATTCTCCGTCGACAGCGGCGCCCTGGCGGCATCAAGCTCGACGACGATCGTGCCGAGCGTCGTCTCGAGGGCAACCCGTGGATTCGACGGCGCTTCAGTCTCTTCTGCAACGGCAGGACTCCACCCCACCAGGGCGGCCACGAGGAGAGCGACCGCGGTCATGAGAACCAGGCGAAGGCTGAGGGGTTGGAAGGTGGTGATAGTCGGCTGAGCCATGGCGTCGGTCTCCGTTTCTGTATCGTGAACTGTGTTTGGGTAAGGCTTCTCGGGTGAGCGGGCGATTCTGTGCATCGCGATCGACAGGCGGTCGTCGCTTCCGGGATGCTAGTTCAGATCGTGCTGAATGAGGCAACGCACCGCAGCTCACGGCAGGTAGCGACCTGGCTCGAACTTCGCCAACAGAGCAACATTGAAGGCCCTTCGAGTCTTCCCGTCACGCAGGAAGAGCGCAACATGACCGCAAACAATCCACTCACTGGAGTCGTGCTCGCCGGCGGGTCCTCGCGACGGTTTGGCCGCGACAAAGCGCTGCTCGAGCTCCCCGAGAAGGCCAGTTGGCTGGCACCGGCCGGCACCACCATGCTCGATTGGTCGGCCCAACGTCTACGCTCCGCCCTCCAGTTGGCGCGCCCACCAGCCGAGCCCGAGGTCCTGGTCGCCAGGCGTGACGGTGAGCTTCGCGGGAATCTCACCCCGGTTCCCGATGGCCCAGGCAAAGGTCCGGTCGCTGGCATCCTGGGAGCAGCCGCCGCCCGTCCGGGCCACGGGCTTCTGGTTCTCGCTTGTGATCTCCCGCTGGTGCCCGTTGAGCTGCTCGCCGAGCTGGCGGCCGGAGGGGGAGACTGGTACGTACCGCGCGACAGTGGCGGGCTTCAGCCCCTGTGCTCGCGATGGGGGCCGCGTGCACTCTCTGCCCTGGCGGAACGCGTCGCCAGTGGAGTGTTCGGCCTCTCCAGCCTGGCTGAGGGAGCCGATGGCGATCTCGACATCCGGTTCCTGGCAGGCGAAGAGTTGGCGGACTGGGAGAAGCAACAGCACCCTCTGCCGCTCTTCTTGAACTGCAACCAGCCAGACGAATGGGATCGCATTGTGCGCAGTACGCCCCCGCGCAGGACCTCGGCCTAGGAGCCCGTGCCGGCGGACTCGTCGGGAGGGACCGGCTCGCCATCGACCATCAACGGGTCCCAGGTATCCGGCGCCTGAAACGGATTGCAGCGCAGCACCCGCCAAGTGGCGGCGAGTGAACCCCGCAAGGTGCCGTGATGAACCACCGCCGCCCGGCCGTAGGCGCTGCACGTCGGCCTGAACTTACAGCGCACCCCCGAGGCGGCAACACGCGGTGAGATGTGAGCGCGGTAGAAGTCGATGGCACCCACCAGGACCTGCGCGCTCCACTGATCGGGCGGCGGTCGCGTGACGTCGAAGGCGAAGAGAACGAACAGCAGGGCTCCCGCGACCACCAACCGTCGCCCCCAGCGCGGCGAGCGCATTGCGGGCGTCGGGTCTTCGAGTCGTGGTCCGGCATCAGCTGCCGCGGAAGGCTTCACCGTTCTCTCGGTCAGAAACGATCGGCGAACCCGCTCACTCCTGGTACCACGAGCCGTTGGTCGTTGACTGCGCGCACCGCGGCAACGACGTGCACAACGAGGATCGCGAGAGCGATCACCGGCACAACGAAGCAACCGAGACAGCTGGCGCCCGGTATCTGCGCCAACACACCGAGCACGATCCAGCCGAGGATCTCGGCCACGAAGAGCACCAACCCGTTCTTGGCATGCCAGCGGGTCTCGTCGTCGAGGCCGTCGACCAGGAGAGGAATGCACGCCAGCGGTCCCATGTAGGCCAGCACCCGCATGAGGTTTCGCTGGCCATTGGCAGGAGGTGGCGGACCCGGTGGCGGTTCACCATCGGCAGGAGGACCGGGGGGCTCGGGCGGAACGGGTGGTTCCGGTGGCTCCGGCGGTGCTCCGGTTGGAGGGGTTGGGTCGCTCATGTTGAACTCCTGGTTCTCTGTCGCCGGTCAATGGTTCCGGCAACGCGGGATCAGTCTACCCGGGTCACGAATCAATTTCGGGTGGTCTGCCATCGTCACTGACTGTCGTCGGGGCCCTCGGCACCGACTCCGATCTCGAGCAAGTGCTCTCGGAGCTCCTCGACTCGATGTTGGTAGACCTCGAGCGTCATCGAAACCGCCTCGCCGTAGACGGCGTCTGCAATCACCACCGCTGGCGGATTGACGAGTCGCTTCACTCTTCCCACCTTGTCGTACGGAATGAGCATGGTCAGTTGTTTCACCGGCACAACCCAGCGGCGCGGCAGATCGGCTAGCAGGAGCCTGGCGGACCCTGCATAGGCCCGAGCGAGCCCACCCTTCCCGAGTTTGGTGCCGCCGAACCACCGCACCACAACGACCAGTACATCGTGGAGCTCCGCACCGCGCAGCACCTGCAAGATGGGTGGCCCGGCAGTACCGCGCGGCTCGCCGGCATCGTTCGAGCGCTCGCGTGCTTCTGGGCCGGCGCCCAGGCGCCAGGCCCAACAGTGGTGACTCGAGTCGGAGTGACGCTGGGCGATATCGGCCAGGCGTTCAGCAACGGCGGCCTTCGAATCGACCGGGTAGAGGTAGCCGAGGAAGCGCGAGCCTTTTTCGCGAAGTTCAGCGACCGCGCTGGCAGCCGGCGCCGCGTAGCGGCCGGGAACCGCCTCTTCCTCTGAAGCGGTCACGTTAGCTACCGTGGACCGCCAAGGCCTCCAGATAGGCATCGAGGTAGGCATCGACGACGCTTTCGCGATCGAAGTTATGCCCCGCCCAGTGCGCCGCCTCGGCTGACATGGCTCGGTGGCGATCGGCGTCACCGAGGAGCGCCACGGCATGAGCGGCCATCGCCTCGGTGTCACCAACCGAACACAAATAGCCGGTTTCACCGTGGCGCACGACCTCGGGCAGGCCGCCGATCTCGCTGGCGATGACGGGCACACCACATGCCAGCGCTTCGAGCGCCGCGAGGCCAAAGGACTCGCTCTCACTCGGCAGCAGGAACAAGTCGGCCCCGAGCAGCGCCTCCTCGACCCGCGGGAGCTGCCCGAGGACCGAGACAGCATCTTCCAGGCCTTGTTCGCGACACCACGCCAGCGCTTTCCCCTGGTCGGGACCGTCGCCGACCAGCAGCAGCCGGGCGGGCAGCTGGTCTCGAACTCGCTTGAATACAGAGACGACGTCCGGAATGCGTTTGACCGAGCGGTAGTTCGAGACGTGGACGATGAGTTTCTCGTCGCCCTGGCGATAGCGCTCGGCGGTCTTGCCCTGGCTGCGCGCTGCCTCGAGCTCTTCGGGATTGATATCGACGAAGTTCGGCACGACCAGAATTGGGCGGTCGACGCCGAGCTGCTGGGCGGTCGTACGGCGCAGCGAGTCTGAAACTGCCGTCACGACCTCACTCTCGTTGACGCTGAAACGAGTCGTTGCCAGGTAACTCGGATCGTTTCCCACCAGCGTCACGTCCGTTCCGTGAAGCGTCGTGATCACCGGCAACTGACGCTCCGGCGCCAGAATCTGGCGCGCGAGGACGGCAGAAACCGCATTGGGTACCGCGTAGTGAACGTGCATCAGGTCGAGCTCGTAACGTCTTGCGACGTCGACCATGGCGGTCGCCAGCGCAAGCGAATAGGGAGGGTGCTCGAACAAGGGGTAGGTGCGAACCTCGACCTGATGAAAGGTCACGTCGGCGTGCCCTGCCGCCAGGCGAAAAGGAACCGCCCAACTCAGCACGTGGACTTCGTGGCCTCGATCGGCCATCGCCTTGGCGACTTCGCTCGCGACGACCCCCGAACCGCCGTAGGTCGGGTAGCAACTCACTCCGATGCGCAGTGGCCGATCGACGCCTGGACGGCCGTTGCGAGTGCGCACTGCCATCGCTCTAGGGGAGACCCTGGGGAACGAGCGACAGGAGGTCGTCGATCGGTAGCGGGGTGAGCGTTTCGAAGGACTCGCCGTAACCAACACCGATCCGTTGGCCACACGCCCGAGCGCGCGCAGCGATCGACTCCCGAAACAATTGACCGCCAACTCGAGTCGGCGGCCTTCCATCCCCACCGGCCTGGTCATCTCCGCTGTGGGCCGCCGCCCAGAGTTGCGTGCGATAGGCATCGAGTGCCTGTTGGCGGGTATCCCAGACGTCGCTGACGTCAACGATGATCGAGGGTTCCACCGGCCAGTGCAGGGCATAGAAGAGAAGCTGACCCGGGCGATGAGGTTCACCGCCGCCTGCCACAACGCGCCGAATCAATCCGGCGTAGTAACAGGCATCTCTGGTTAAACGATGCGCCCGCTCATGATCGGGATGCCGATCGCACGCTCCGGGCGCGAGGACAAGCCGCGGCCGACGTAACCGGAGGCGCTCGATCAGGGCGTCTTCGCTGGCGCGATCGACACGCAGCCCGCCGTCGCCACAGTCGAGCACGTCGAGCGACACGGCCCCGAGAACACGGGCCGCCTCTTCTGCCTCGGCGATGCGCTCTTCGGGAGTTCCGCGGGTGCCCGCCTCGCCACGGGTGAGATGAAGAATGCCGACGCGATGGCCACGCCCCGACAGGGCAGCCAGGGTTCCGCCGCACCCGATCTCGACGTCGTCGGGGTGCGGGCCAACCGCCAGCACGTCAACCGTTGGGTCTTCGTTCGCCGTCACGACGCTTGGGCCTCGGCGGCCGAGCTGGTTTCGGTGAGCCCGAGAATCTGCAGGGTCATCGGTCGTACGTCGAGCTCTTCGAGGAGAGAGCGGCCGATGGAGGTGCCATGGCGCCCCACGAAGTGACCCACCGAAAGTGAACGCTCCTGCAGCGACCCTCCGGGTAGGAGTGCGTCGCGAAGGGTCGCCACTCGTCGATGCAGAACTTCGTCGCGACGTGCGGCTGCAGCGCGAATCCGAGCACCGAACTGCTCGAGCCCCTTGGCGACCCGGTCGCGGGTTTTCTGGTATCCAGCGCCCAGCTGCGGGTCGAGAAGCAGAGCGCGTTCGCCCATTGCATCGAGCGCCGCCAACACCGCCGCTGTGTCGCCTTCGATGAAGTCGACCGGCTGGCGCTCTGCCAGCGCCTCCTCGAGGCGGGCGGCCGAGCCGACCATGACCGCCAGCTCGATACCCTCGGCGACCAGCTGCTCGATCTGTTCGACACGGCGCTCACCGATAACGGCGATCTGTGGCCGAAGCGCCGCGGCAGGCGCCGCTACACCGAGCGGCTCATAGAGAGCCGAAGCCTGCGCCATGTAGCTCATCTCGCCGGCACCCAACACTTGCAGGGTCGTTCCCAGGACCGCGTCCTGAACCAGGGGCCGCGCGAGTGCGCCCGGGCTCACACGCGCTGGCTCCACTTCGAGCAGCTCGAGGAGCTCCACAACTGGCCTTTTGGTCCCCTCGGGGTCGCCGCGCAGCACGAAGTGGTCGCTGCCACTCCACTCGGCCCGCCGCCGGCAGCCGTCTTCGATCACGAAGATCGGGGGGCTTGCGCCCGGCTGCGGGCTGACCTGTAAGCCGTAGCCTCCCTTTGTGATCTCCTCCTCGCGCGCCCGCAAGGCGTCGTCGAGCTCGGCACGACGCTCGATCAACCAGCGCAGAAACGGCACCTGCTGGCGCTTGAGCTCTGGATCGGTGGAATCGAGGAGCAGTGGGCAGCGCCCTCCAAGTAGCTCGACGAGGAGCGCCCCGAATGCGCTGCCGAAGCCCGCGTCTACACAGTAGTGACGAGACAGCTTGCGCAGCGTCTCACCCCACGCCGGCCAGGGTGTTCGGGTGGCCACCGATTCGAGCAGATCACAGCAGTTGCCGAGCTGCCGGGCCGCCACCGGAGCCATCTCGCTCGCCAGGGGATCCTCGAGGGTCACCGACTCGACGCCCTCGCCGACCTGGAAGTTGGCGCTCGCGACCTCTCGAAAGTCGTGGTCTTCGGTTGCCATCCAGAAGACCGCGACAGCTGGTTCGCCGGTTGTTTCGGCGATTCGCTCGGCCCATCGAACTGCAGCCACCGCTTTTGTCAAGCAGTAGAGAGGTCCACCGAAAAGGCCGGGCTGCTGACCGGTGACGACCACCCGTGCACTGGTGTCCGCCAGGCGCTCCGCCTGAGCGTCAGCACCGGGATGGCCGAGGGCTCGGTTGGCGCTGGCCAGGGACTCTGCCAGGCGCACTCTGTCGGCTCCTGGCTGGGCCGATGGCAGAGTGAGCGGCACCGAAAGCGCCGACGACGCGAGTCCCTGGTCACCGATCCACCTCGGGTCGGCCGGCACCATGGGAGCAATCAAGCCAGGTCGGTCGCCTTTGGCGATCGCTAGCGCCAGGGGCGACAGACCGGCCGGGCCATCAACGCCATCGGAGGAGAGGTCGAGGGTCACCTTGGGGCATGGACACACGTGGTTCGGGCTTTCGGCCGTCTGGCTGTTGTTTGGGCGGTTCTGAGGTGGGAGGGTTCGAAAGTGCTTCAGAGCACGAGGTCGAATCAATGAACGGCCCCCGATGATACGACTGAAGGGTGCTCGAGGTTCCGCCTGGTTGGTATCATCACACGATGCTTCGAATCGGCGACGTCGGCGTCGCACCCCCGCTCCTGCTGGCGCCGATGGCTGGCGTGACCGACCGCGATTTCCGCTTGATCGTGCGGCGAATCGGTGGTGTGGGGGTGGTTTCGATGGAGTTCATCTCCTCGCGTGCTCTGACTTCGCCCCACAAGAAGGCCCGCCAGAGCGCTCTCGATCTGATGCACTTCGCCGAGGAAGAGCGCCCGCTGGCGATCCAGATCTACGGCGCCGACGGCGACACGATGGCTGAGGCCGCCCGCATCGTTGAAGAGCTGGGCGCCGACATCTGCGACATCAACATGGGCTGCCCGGCGAACAAGGTGCTCAAGGGCTGCGCTGGCTGCGCGTTGATGGGCGATCTCGAACTCGCCGAAGACATCATCGCCAAGGTGAGGCGGGTGATCGAAATCCCCCTGACGGTCAAGTTCCGCACCGGAATCGACCAGGCGAACCTCAATCACATCGAACTCGGCCGCATCTGTGCGCACCACGGGGTCGACGCGGTCACCATGCACGGCCGCACGGCCAAGCAGATGTTTCGTGGCGCCGCCGACTGGTCCGAGATCGCGCGCCTCAAGGAGGCGCTCTCGATTCCGGTGATCGGCAACGGCGACGTGCGCGAGCCCGAAGATGCCGCAAGCATGCTCGCCGAAACGGGTTGCGACGGTGTCATGGTCGGCCGTGGTGCGACGCGCAACCCATGGATCTTCCGGCAGATCGAAGCGCACCTCTCGGGTGGCGCGATCGAGGCACCGAGCCTCAGAGACCGCCGCGAATTGATTCTGGGACACTTCCGAATGGTCGCAGGGCGCGAGCCGAACAAGTTCGCACTCCACAAACTGCGCAAGTTCACCGGCTGGTACACCCATGGCCTGCCCCACGGAGCGAAACTCCGGCGCCAGATTCAAGAGCTCCCAACGGTCGAGGCCTTCTTCGAGGCCACCAGCGAGTTCTTCGAGTTCCTCGAGAACGAGACCGACGGAGAGGTTGCGGCCTGAAAGGCCCGTGATGAACGACGGCTTGCACGAGATCGACCTCGATGTCGATCCAGATCTCGCCCTGGAAGCCGTCGAGGTTGCCGCCCAGGCATGGGGCGGAGACTTCGAGCGTCGCGGCAGTGGAGCGCGCATCGAGGTACCGCTGGCGGCCGGCGTCCGGCGCGGTTGGCTCGATGGCAGCGTCGTCGTCCAGACGGAGGGCTCGGGGTCACGCGTCGCGATCCACACCGAACAACTCGAGTACCGGGTTCACACCGCTTCGGCCTTCATCCTGGCGGTCGGAGCCCTCGCCGGGCTGGTGACAATCGTCACGCCCTTCGTTCCGTCGCTCCTCCCGCTCCTTCCCGTCTCTGCGATTCTCCTGGTGGTGACCTGGCTCCTGGTCGTCGCCCGTCTCCGGCACCGCAATCTAGACGACTTTCTGGCCGCCGTGCGCGAGATCTCGGCCACCTGAAGGAATGGCGGCTAGCAAGTCCGCGTTATAATGGTGTGCTGGCCCGCAAAGGGCCTTGTCGTGCGAATCGTGGGGGCGTCAGGCTTCGACGGGGAACATGACGTTCAGGAGTTTGCGTGTCGAGTCTCCGGCTCGCCAAACCGGAAAACAACACTCGCCAACGACAACTTGGCTCTGGCAGCTTAAACCGCTACCAGCGCTCCACCGGAAGCCTTGATTCGCGGCGTCCGGGACGAGCGACGTTAAAGTGAATCACCGGGTGCGGGTTGTCTCGCACCGCACCCGGCGAAATTGCGAGGCTAGCGACCACGCTGGGAGTCTTCACCCAAGGCGTGCGGGCGAATCTCAAAACAGAAGACTACGCACGTAGACGCTCCTGGGCGTGTTCTTCGGACGTGGGTTCAATTCCCACCGCCTCCACCAGACTTTCCTCCTGAACACTTCGACCGGCTCCCCTGGGGCCGGTCGTCTTGCGTCGCTGCCAGACCGCGATCCCCCGATGCCCAACCGGCCACCGTTCGACCTGGCTAGAGCGAAAGGGCGCGCTGTGGGATGCTGCGGGCACAAACCCGCCATGCACCGACTGATCGCCACCTGAGGGAAGTCTCGTGAACCACTTCTTGATGCCAGTTCTAGCCTTGATCGTCTGGACCTTCGCCATGTGGACCTTGATGTACTGGCGGCGCATTCCCGCGATGACCGCCGTCAGCCGAGACACCCAGGAGTTCATCCGGCGACCCGACCTGATGTCACAGCTGCCTGCCCGCGTTCGCTGGGCGGCCGATAACTACAACCACCTCCACGAACAACCGACGGTCTTCTACGCTCTGGCCCTGGTGCTCTTCGTCACCGGACAAACCAACCCGATCAACCTCTACCTGGCCTGGGGGTACGTGGCACTGCGCGTAGTCCACAGCTTCGTCCAAGTGACGGCCAACCGCGTGCTGTTGCGGTTCGGGCTCTTCGGGACTTCCTCGCTCATCCTCATGGCCCTGGCGGCACGGGCCGTCGCTGGACTCCTGGCCCAATAGATCGCCGGCTGCAAACGCGTCGCCTATGAGCTCTGCTTCACCATCCAGCACGGAGAGCGGACAACCATCGAGGACCTGGCCCGCGCAGCCAACGTTTCCGTCGCCGAGATCAAAGCGTGGAACCCCGGATCTCGCAGACCGAAAGCCGAGTGCTGTGCTGGAACCCGGGATTCGCGTCACCGTCAGGCTCGAGAGCACCGAGAGAGCTTCGATGGTCCAGAGCGCCAACGCCTTCATGAACGAAAAGGGCGGTTTGCTCGACATCAGATGAGCGTCTTCGGAATGTAGAGGCCGGCGGGCACTCGGTGGTCAGGCGAGGCCCAGCGCAGCAATGGACTCGCGATAGGGCGCTTCGAGTACGCCACGGTCGGTGATGATCGCAGTGACCAACTCGGCCGGAGTGACGTCGAAGGCATAGTTGAACGCCGGCGCGTCGGCCGGGGTAATCGCGGTCCCGAAGACTTCCCTCACTTCGTCCGGGCTGCGCTGCTCGATCGGAATCTCATCGCCGCTGGCTGCGTGCGGGTCAATCGTCGAGACCGGAGCCGCCACGTAGAACGGGATCTCGTGGCGCTGGGCCAGTACGGCGAGTACGTAGGTCCCGATCTTGTTGGCCGCGTCACCGTTGGCGGCGATGCGATCGGCTCCAACGACGATGCGATCGACGTGGCCACGCGCCATCAGCGCGCCGGCGCTCGAATCGGTCACCACGTGGTACGGGATGGCCGAGCGTGAGAGCTCCCAGGCCGTCAGGCGTGCACCTTGAAGCAGCGGCCGGGTTTCGTCGACCCAGACCGTCGCCAGGCGACCGGCAGCCCAGGCCGACTGAATCACCCCAATCGCCGTGCCGTAACCTGCCGTGGCCAGCGCTCCGGCGTTGCAGTGGGTCATGACCCGATCGCCGGCCGCAAAGAGCTCGGCACCGTGACGCCCGATGGCCTGGTTGGCTTCGATGTCTTCGCGGTGCAACCGGTCAGCCCAGGCAAGAAGCTCCTCCCCGAGCTCGCCGTCAGCGAGCGCCCTGTGCCGGGCCTCGAGAGCTGCGCCCTGCTCCAGTGCCCAGCGCAGGTTGACTGCCGTCGGCCTGGTGCCCATCAAGAGATCGTAGGCTGCCGAAACCCCTGCCCGCCCATCGCGCCGCACGGCGAGCACCAACCCGTAGGCCGCGGCCACGCCAATCGCCGGTGCGCCGCGCACGGCCAGGCGCACGATGGCGTCGGCCACGTCTTCGGGACCGCGGCATTCGAGCCAGGTCTCCCGGTGGGGAAGAAGCGTCTGCTCGAGCAGCTCGAGATGATCGTCGCGCCAGCGAATCGGAGAGAAGATTGGTTCGTGAACCATTCGTTCGTCACTCACGGAGCGATGCTACCCGGTGCTACCGTTCCGGACCATGAAGAAGAAGGACCACCACGCTCACGGTTTCTCGACCCGTTCAATTCACGCTGGTCAGGACCCCGACCCGCGTACCGGTGCCGTCTCGGTGCCGATCTACCAGACTTCGACGTTCGCCTTCGAGCGCTTCGGCGAACACAAGGGGTACGACTACTCGCGCGCCGGCAATCCCACTCGCGAAGCTCTCGAGGAGTGCTGCGCCGCGCTGGAGGCGGGAGTCGCCGGCACCGCCTTCGCATCCGGTATGGCAGCGATCACTACTTTGATGACGATGGCACGCACCGGCGAGCGCGTGGTGTTCTCGCGCAACGTCTACGGCGGAACCTGGCGGCTGCTCGACAAGGTGCTCGAACGCTACGGCATCGATGATGTCTGGGTTGACACCACCGACCTCACGGCGGTCGAGGAAGCGGTGAACGACGAGACACGCCTGGTGTTTCTCGAGTCACCCACCAATCCGATGATGGAAATCACCGACATCCGACGGGTCTCCGAAATCGCACACGCAAAGGGCGCCAAGGTGGCGGTCGACAACACGTTTCTGTCGCCGTACTTTCAACAACCTCTGGAGCTCGGAGCTGACATCGCGATGCACTCGACGACCAAGTACCTGAACGGGCACAGCGATGGCATCGGCGGAATCCTGGTGGCCAAGCACACCGAAGATGCCGAGTGGTTCGAGTTTGTCCAGAAGTCCGCCGGGGGCGTCCCCGGCCCCTTCGACTGCTTCTTGACCCTTCGCGGCATCAAGACCCTGGCCGTACGCATGGAGCGCCACCAGGAGAACGCCATGGCGCTGGCCGAGTACCTCGCCGAGCACCCCAAGGTTTCGCGGGTGCTCTACCCCGGCCTCCCCGGCACTCCTGGCCACGAACTGCAGAAGAGCCAGGGCGGGTTCGGCGGCATGATCACCTTCTTCGTCAACGGCCTCGATGAGGCACAGCGCGTACTCGAGAACGTCGAGATCATGTTGCTCGCAGAAAGCCTCGGCGGCGTCGAAACCCTGATCAGCCATCCAGCGTCGATGACCCACGCATCGGTCGAGCCCGAGCGCCGCGCAGAGCTCGGGATCACCGACGGGCTGGTGCGCATCTCGGTGGGCATCGAAGACTCAGACGACCTGCTTGCCGATCTCGATTCTGCCCTCGCGGCCGTATAAGGCATCGAGCGCCGCCGGGCCTCGCCTGGCCGCCGATGGCGCTCAACGCCAGCGGCCCGTCCGTGGATCGCGGATCGCGAGCATGAGGCGACCAGCCCGGTTGGATACCCGCACCGCCGCTAGGTGGTTGCGGTGGTCGGTGAGGTAGACGGTCCCGGGGGTGGCGCCGCCGAAGGGTGTGAAAGACGCGATGTCGGAGCGATTGAAGCGGATCGGGTCATCGAGGCGATCGAGCGGACGCGAAACACCTGGCGTGCGGAGATCGGGCACCGGTGGAAACCCGAAGCCGATGCGACGCCCGAGGTGCGAGAGCGGTTTGATCGGTCCGATCAGCGGATCAACACCGGCCCGAATGTCCTCGGTGAGCACGCCGTCGCCATCGCCGTCGCGGTAGATGCCGTAGCTCACGCGCTCCTGTTCGTCGACCCAGAACTTGACACCGCAGCGCGCCGAATGCCTGATCGCGGTCGCCCGCGCCTGGTACAGCACCGACAGCACCTCGTGCGCGGCGAGCTCGACGCGCAGGCGCGCTGAGAGCGCCATTAGCGGAGGAACGGTCAGGCACGCAACCAGCGACAGCACGCCGAGCACGATGAGCAGTTCGAGAAGGGTGTGGCCTGCGGCAACCTCGGGCGTTGCCGGGCCCGCAGGCCGCGTCTCAAGCGCGCGTTGTCGCCGCAGGCCAGGGAGCATCTCTCAGCTACTCCTGCCGCTCGTTACTGGCGCTGTCGTCGTTGCTGGCACTCTTGCGCGGCGGGCGGACCTTCTCCGCGAGGGTGGTCTTCCCCTCGAGGACGACGTAGGGCCGCAACAGATCAAAGGTCTTGTCGCCGATTCCCTCGACCAGCATGAGATCTTCGACCTGGCGGAATGGCCCTTCGGCCTCGCGATAGTCGATGATGCGCTTAGCGACTGCCGGACCGATGCGTGGCAGCAACTCGAGCTGTTCGGCGGTCGCCGTGTTGACGTTGACCTTGCCGTCGGCTGCACTGGCCATGCCGGCCATCGAGAGTGCGATGACCAGCGCTACGACGGCGACACGTGCGAACTGGGTCGCTTGACTGATTCTCTGGAACATTGGTGTTTCTCCTTCACTCGTCGGGGGGCCAGATTCGAATCACTGATGCCGGGGGCGCCCTCCTTGGGCTCTGTGAAAAACGGATGGGCCCCACGTTCTGTCTCGCAAGGCCCATCCCCCCTAAAACATCGGTATCGATTCGGTCCGAGCCTCCTCTCCTGTGTCTGGCCCGGAGCGCCTGCTGCCACGGCGGCCACGGGTGCTCCGGAGATGGCCGCGCACTCTCGAGAGTGCGCAACCGGCTTCTGTCGGAGAGCTATTGAAAGTCGCCTGCCAAGCTCGGCTCGGGCCACCAGAGCGTTTGCAAGACACTCAAAACAAACAAGTTGCGGCGGCCTCCTTGGCCGGCGCGGAGTGCCTGGCTGTCAGAGAAACCTGCCCCCTCGAGGCGCTATCGGGGCGGCAATGGCGCTCTCGATGCCGGTCTGCGCTCGCTCCGCGCCGGCGTGTGGAGGAGTGCAGAAGATTCTGGCCACCTGGCCAGAATCTTCTGACGGTGGAATCGCCGGCGCGACTTTGCAGTGCAACTCGACCAGGCGGCTCAACGAAGAGTGCGATAGATTGCCCGGCTATGCCTGAACGCTCCGTCACCCGAGAGTGGATCGAGGCCTTGATCGTCGCCGCGATCTTCCTGGGCTTCTCCAACACCTTCGTTCTCAAGACCTTCTACATCCCGAGCGGGTCGATGGAGGACACCCTCCTGGTCGGGGACCACTTGATCGTCAACCGCTTCATCTACGGCGCGACGCTCGGCGAACTCGAAAAGAAGGCGCTTCCAGAGCGCGCGGTCGAGCGCGGTGACATCGTCATCTTCCGAGCCCCCGAGGAGCCCGAGCTCGACCTGGTGAAGCGATGTATCGGCGTGGCCGGCGACCGCGTCGAAGTTCACGATCGCCAGCTGGTGATCAATGGCACTCCAGTCGATGAGGCCGGCTACGTCAGACACAAGGTTCCCAACATCGTGCGCCCGGACTTCCCGACCTACGTCGTGCCGCCGGACCACCTCTTCTGCCTGGGTGATAACCGTGACTATTCGAAAGACTCGCGGGTATGGGGGCCGGTACCGCTCGAACTGGTCAAGGGCCGCGCCTTCCTCATCTACTGGTCGAACGGCGGCGAAACACCAGATGGCACCTGGACAGGGATGAAAGACCGGCTGGCGATGGCGCTGCGAACCGCGAAGGGCTTTCCGACCAACACGCGCTGGTCGCGGACCTTCCAGCTCATTCGGTAGGCCTTCGCGACAAACCTGTCGATGCCTGGACCCAAGCACGGTCGCACCCGGCCGCGGCGCTCCCCAATCCAGGAGTACATCCACATCCTGTTGGTGTCGGTGATTCTCGCCACCTTCGCCCGCACCTTCCTGGTCCAGGCCTTTGCGATACCCAGCGACTCGATGGAGCCGGAGCTGCTTGCCGGCGATCACATCCTGGTGAACAAAGTCATCTATGCACCGCGGCGCAACAAAGTGGAAATGGCATTCTTGCCGCAGAGGCAGGTACGGGCCGGTGACGTGGTTGTCTTTCGGCACCCCGAAGACGAGACCCGCGACCTGGTCAAGCGCTGCGTCGGCACGGCGGGCGACACGATCGAGTTGATTGACAAAACCCTGTGGCGCAACGGCGAGCCGGTGCGGGAGTCTTTCGTCCGCCACCGCGACCCCCACACCTACCCCGCATCGCGTTTCCTACAACCGGGTTTGCGCAATCGTGACAATTTCGGCCCAATCGAGGTGCCCGCGGGGCACCTGTTTTGCCTGGGCGACAACCGCGACTACTCACGCGATTCTCGTTTCTGGGGTCTGGTAAGGGAAGACCGAGCGCGGGGGAGGGCACATCTGGTGGTCTGGTCGGAACGCCTTGGCGGGGCGGGCCCCGACTCCACCGAAGACGGCCCAACGGCTTCCCGGCAGCGAATGCGCTGGAATCGCACCTTGCGACTGATACAATAATTCTTGGATTCCTCGCCTGCGGGCGAGGGCCCCCTGCCTTCTACTCCGGGCGTCGACTGCGCCGCCCGTTCATCTCGTTCAAGACCGAACTGCTCCCCAAGGAGACCCCAGCGATGACCAGGCCCCATGACCGTTTTCTAGAGCGCGGCGAAATCAAGCTCAGCGCAGTGATCTCGATCATCCTCTTGATCCTCGGCGGGCTGGCGCTCAAGGAATACCTCCCGGCTCGCATCGCCCGTGCCGAGATCAAGGACTTCATGGTCGAGCAGACGAAGTTCGCGGCCAAGGCGCCGATCGAGCGTCTACAGAAGCGGATCCTGGAAAAGGCCGCCGAGCTCGATCTCCCGGTCGAGAAGAAGGACATCAAGATCGAGAAGAAGAACGGGCGCATCAAGATGCAGATCAACTACACGGTCGAGCTGCGCTTCCCGGGCTACACCTATCCCTATGTCGTCGACGAGCGCGTCAACCGCGAGGTCTTCGACTGGTAGCTGCTCCGGCGAGAGGCGCACCTTGCGCCATAATCGGCGGCCGCGATGAAAAAGAGTGCCGCCCCAACATCTGAGGATCGGGACGCGACCGGCGCGAGCGCCAGGCCGCCGACTTCGCAGTGGCTGGTAAGCACTCTCCTCTGCACGCTCCCCGGCGTCGTGGGAGGGATTCAGCTCAGCGGCCTGTTGTTGTTCCTCAACCCGCACCTGCCGACGGAGTTGATGCCCTGGCTGCGTGCCAGTGCACTCTATGCACTGCTGCTCGGAGCGGCGAGCGCACTCACCCTCATGCCCTGGGTTCGGGGCCGCAGGCGGCGCGCGGCGCGCGTTCTTCCCTGGGCCCTGTCGGCGGTGTTCGCGATCGCCGCCGTCGTGGATTGGACTCAGGCATCGCTTCTCGCCTTCTACCTGCCACCCGGGATCAATCGCCGACTGATCAAGGCCGCGGTGCTCTTGTCGGTTGCCGCAGTCATCGCCTTCTACACCGCGCTCCTTCACACCCTTCACCGGCGCACCTACGGCACCCGCAGCCGTGTCGGACTGACGCTCTTGGCGTTGTCAACGATCTACGTGATCGTCGAGCGACGGGAGGCCTTTCGGCCGCCGCCGGCCTCTACCCCAAGACCGTCGGCAATGGAGCCCGACCAGCGGCCGACGCTGCTGGTCGTCGGCCTCGAGGGGGCGTCGCTCGACGCCATCCTGCCGCTCGCTGAGCAAGGTCACCTGCCCTTCTTCTCCGAGTCGATGGCGCGCGGCGTCTGGGGCCGGGTACGGTCGATTCGTCCGGTTCGCCGCGAGCCGCTGTGGACGACTCTCGCCACGGGCAAGCACCCCTACCAACACGGGGTGGTTGGCAACCGGGCGTGGAACGCCAGCTACATCGCCCCGGGCGCTGAGCTTCGGCTGGCTCCCATCGGCCTCGGCTCTGGCTTCTGGGGAGCCCAGCGAGCGCGGCCACGTTCGATGCAGGAAGCCCGGCGCGCTCAACCGCTGTGGGGAATGATGGACCGGCTCAATGTCGAGACGGTGGTTGTTGACTGGCCGGGACTCGACGACCTGGACCGCTCGGGGCTGGCCGGCTTCCATTCGGTCGTCGGCGCACGACGTGTCGAGGCGGAGGCCTTCCCAATGTTCACCACGGCACCCTCAGACGCTATGCGCACGGCGGTGCATGCCGACGCGACACGCCTGGCCAGGGTGCGCGAGTTGTTATCTTCCGCTCGGGCTGACACCGGGCTCGCGCCAGCGGGAGCTGTGGTGACGGTTCTGCCGGGGCTCCGCCTGGCCTCCGAAGAGTGGTTCGGCGGCTACGCGGCGGCACAGCTCGACGGCAGTCGTTCAGAGGAGCATCTGGCGGCAGCCCAGGACCTGTCCGCCTACTACAGCTTTCTCGATTCCCACCTGGCGACACTCTGGAACGAACTGCCCGAGCCACGCCTACTGGCCGTCGTCTCGGCCTACGGAACCACGGCCCCAGGCGGGCTCGGCAGAGCCTGGCGGCGCCTGCTGCGGGTCAGCGATCTCAAGGGTTCGACCAGCGGCACTCCTGACGGGGTTCTCCTGCTTCGGGGAAATGGCATCGCCGCCGACGTGCGACTTTCGGAAGTCACCTTGCCCGATATCACTCCCGCCCTGCTCTACGCGATGGGGATGCCTCTGGCCAGAGACTTCGACGGCACCCTGCCAACCGAAGCCTTCACTGGGGACTTCCTGGCCCGGACTCCGCTCACCCTGGTGCCGTCGTACGAGACCCTGACCCCAGGGTTTCCGCCCGATTTGCGCCCACCGCCCGCAACGGAGTCGGCAAGCGAAGCGGCTGGCGCGTCGACCGGCCGCTGAGGCGGTGCTGAATCTCAGCTGCCGTTGGCGCCGCCCGATGCGGTTTTCGGGACCGCGGTGGGGCTCTTCTTGCCGGCATTGGCCATCGCACACTGCCCCTCGAAGAAGGCTCCGTCGTGGATGACGAGCGACGGAGTCGAAAGCTCTGCGTAGACCTTTCCACCGGGGCTGATTTCGACCCGCCCTGAGGCGACGACGGACCCTCTGACCGTCCCCGAAACGAAGAGGCGTCCGACGTCGGTTTCGCCATCGACTAGACCGCCTTCGCCGACCACCAGATCGCCGCTCGAGGTGGCCTTGCCAGTGATTTTGCCGTCGACGCGAAACGTGTCGTCGAAGTGGAGCTCTCCCTTGATGTGGCTTCCGGCGTCGAGAAAGCCGTTGAGCTCCCCGCCAGGTGCATCGCGCCGGGCCATCAGGAACCCCCGTCCAGAAGTTGTTCGTAGATACGCATGAGCTCCTCCTCGGAGTGAAAGTGGATTCGAACGGTGCCGCGCTTGCCGCGTCGCCGGATGTCGACGCGGGTCTGGAGGGCGCGCGTCAGTTTCTCAGCCGCGGCTGCGGTATTGGCGTCGAGAGCTGCAGCGGCCCTTCCGGAAGCTGGCTTTCCCGAGCCCTCGGCACCCGCCAACCTCTCCATCGCACGGGCACTGAGGTCCTCGCGCACCGCCCGCTGCGCGGCCTCGAGCTGGTTCTTCGGCCCCTTGATCGCCAACAGCGGCCGCGCCTGGCCGGCCGAAAGCGACCCGTCGCGTAACAGCTCCTGGACTTTCGCCGGGAGTTTCAGGAGGCGCAGCGAGTTGGTTACCGACGACCTACTGCGGCCGACGCGATCGGCGATCGCCGCCTGGGAGAGGCCGAACTTCTCACGCAAAGCATCGAACGCGAGGGCCTCCTCGATGGGATTGAGGTCAGTCCGTTGCAGGTTCTCGACCAGCGCGACCTCCAGCAGCTCGCGGTCGCCTTCTACTTCGCGCACCACGACCGGAACCCGCTCGAGCCCGGCCAGCTGCGCCGCGCGGTAGCGGCGCTCGCCGGCCACGACGAGATAGCGGTTGCCCTGGCGTGTGACGATCAGCGGCTGGATGATTCCCTGCACCTTGATCGACTCGGCCAGGCTCTCGAGCTCCGCCACTTCGAACTCGGTGCGCGGTTGCTGCTGGTTGGGCACCAGAAGGCTGAGCGGAAGTTCATTGGCAGGCGCCGCCGCGTTGCCTCCAGCCGCAGCGGCGCTGACCGTCGCTTCGACCTCTGCGGGGGTCGACGACAGCAGGGCATCGAGGCCGCGCCCAAGTCCTCGTTTGCGAGCAGCCATCTAAGCGGCCCTGCCGAGAAACTCGCGCGCCAGGTCGAGGTAGGCCTGGGCACCACGACTGCGCGCGTCGTAGTCGATGATCGGCAGCCCGTGGCTCGGTGCCTCGGCCAGCCGGACGTTGCGCGGCACGATGGTCTCGAACACCCGCGCCCCGAAGTGTGCCTGCGCTTCTTGCATGACGTCGCGAGAGAGGTTGGTGCGCTCGTCGAACATCGTCAGCAGGATTCCAGCGACGTCGAGAGACGGGTTGAGGCTTTTCTGGACGCGCCCAATGGTTGCAACGAGCTCGGAGATACCCTCGAGGGCGTAGTACTCACATTGCAACGGCACGAGGATCCGATCGGCCGCGGTGAGCGCGCTGATGGTCAGGTGGCCGAGGGAAGGCGGGCAGTCGAGAAGGATGAGCGAATAGTCGGCGGCGACTTCGTCGAGCGCGCCCCGTAGCCGACGTTCCCATCCGGAAACACCTACGAACTCCACTTCCACCCCCACCAGGTCGCGATCTGAAGGCACCAGGTCCAAAGAGCGCATCCCGGTCGGCCGCAGAGCGTCCTCCATCGGCGCGTCGCCCGACAGCACGTCGTAGAGGTTGGGGGGCTCGGCCTGCTGCCCGAGCCCGCGCGTCGCATTGCCCTGCGGATCGCAATCGACCAGCAAGACGCGCTGGTCCAGCGTACTCAGGGCCGCCCCGAGGTTGATCGCGGTCGTGGTCTTCCCCACTCCGCCTTTCTGGTTTGCGATCGCAAGAATCATCGCCGCTCCTTGGTTCCTCCGCCTCGGTCACCGATCACCAGACACCGTCGCTCGCCACCTCGCAGCGGCTCGGTGGCGACGTGCCGCGCGCCCGGCGGGAGTCGCTCGTCGGTCTTCCAGAGCAGGAGCCGCCCGCCTGGCCCCAGGCGATCGATCAACGCCTGCCAGACCTCATCTTCTAAACGCACCGCCCGGGAGGTCAGGCAGTCTATCCGCTCGGGAAGCCCCTCCGGAAGGGGGCGCGCGACATGAGCGGTGAGTATTCGGCTTTCGAGCCCCATCTTGCGCGCCGCGGAGCGCAGGAAGGCGGATTTGCGCTCGCGGCTTTCCACCAGAACGACGTCGAGATCAGGACGAGCCGCGGCCAGAACGAGCCCGGGGAACCCGCCTCCTGACCCTATGTCCACCAGAGCACCGCGGTCAGGCAGCCACGGTACCGCCGCCAGAGACTCTCCAAAGTGGCGCTCGAAGGGGTCGTCACCGGCCGAAACAGAAACCAGGGACACCCGGGTGGACCACCGGCGGACCTCCTCCCACAGGAGCTCGAGACGCTCGGCGACCTCTGGGGCTGCGGCCCGGGCGAACTTTCGGGGGTCGATCTCTGGCGGGATACTGGGCACGGCCGTCCACCCTACCGTTTTGCGGCCTCCGGCCCGTAGAGGGCCCGCCGGAGGCCTGGCGGAATGTTTCACGTGAAACATCCGGGCGGGCGACCTGGGGGCTTCGGCTGAGGAATGTTTCACGTGAAACATCCTCGGCGTGCGGTCTCAGGTCCCAGCGGAATGTTTCACGTGAAACATTCCCCCTCTCTAGGGCCCCGGCCAAGGGCGCTGCCCGGTGCCCGCTCATCTGTCAAAGTGGGGACTCCCCCGAGAGCAGCCAGCCTCCTGGCTTGATTGGTTTACAAAGGCGAGCGACCTATGGCCACCACCCCGAAACCTAGCGACGAACCGACCCCTGCACGCGAGGCGGTGCCGAAGAAGTCGCGCTGGGGGTGTTTTCTGCGGGCTCTCGGCCTGGCCCTCCTGGTCCTTCTCTTGATCTACCCGGTCGTGGGCAACCTGCTGCTCAAGACCGAGAGGGGCCGCAACCTGATCCTGCCCCGCAACGACCGCGTCAAGATCGTCTGGTCGAGCGCCTACACGATCCTGCCCGGCATCGTTCACCTTGAGGGCTTCCACCTCGCCCACCAGGCACGGCGCCTGGACTGGCAGATCGACATCGACCAGGCGCGCATCAACATCTGGCTGCCGTCGCTGTTGCGCAAGAAACTGGCTGTGCGCTCGATCGGCGGCTACGGCTTCTCCTGTCAATTCGACCGCGTTGGAGAGCCGCGGGTGTTTGAGAAGAAGACCCGCAAGCGGCCCTGGACGCTCGCCTTCTCCGGCATCGAGTTGCAGGGCTTCAGACACTGCCGGATGGGCGGGCACGAGCTCCAGCCCGCCGAGCAAGACGGCGAGGCGACCGTTCGCGGCAGCGTCGAGTTCGAGATCCGCGGCGACATGAAACTCGACAGCGACCTCGAAATCTCAACCCTCGCTCTGGTACGCGATGGGCGTCGGGTGGCCTTCGTCGACCAGTTCGACCTGGCACTACGTAGTGATGCTTTCGCTCCCCGCGAAGTCAAAGGTCGCCAGCTCCTGCGTCACGTGAGCGGCGAGCTGACGCTCGACACCGAGACCTCTAGCCTCGGCTTCCTCAACGCCTACCTATCGAAAGCCGACTGGCTCGACCTGACCGCCGGCACTGGTCGACTGCAGGCTGACTTGAGCGTTGATCGCGGTGTGCTCGGTAGCGCCTCGCGCTTGCACTTCTTGAGCGAGGACCTGCGACTGCGCTACCTCGATTGGCAGGCACTGGGTAAGAGCGAGTTCATCGGACAAGTGGAAGCCGAAAGGCCGCGGTTCGCCGCCGCCTTCCAGGAGTTCGAAGTCGGCCCCAAGGATGCCGAGGTGGGCCACATCACCGGTCGCGAGCTCACGGTCTCCATGGATCTGTCCACCAACGATCTCGCCGAAACTCCAGATGTCGACCTGGTGCTGGACCTGCCGGAGTCAGACGTCGCCGATCTCTCGTCGTACGACGACTTCCTTCCACCCGGAGCGGGAATCGAAATCGTCGCCGGCAGTGGGCGCGCCTCGGCTCACCTCGAGCTCAGCACCCTGAACGATCACGGCGAGGGAACCATGACCCTGTCGTCCGACAACCTCGAGGCGCGCTCCGGTGGCCTCGAGCTGGCAGGCCAGATACGCCTCGCGGCAGTCCTCGACGAAGCCGATCTCGAACAGCGCACCTTTGCTCTCGACGGCACGCGCCTCGAACTCAACGGGCTCAGCTTGCGCCAGGAAGGCGAGCTGGTCCAGGAGGACTGGGCCGGCGCGATCGAACTCGCCGATGGGCGCCTCCGACTCGAGCGCCCGCTGACCGGCCAATCCCACCTGCAATTCGAGATGACGGATGCGCGGCCAATCCTGGCCTTCTTCGCCGAGCGCAAGCCCAAGCTCGACACGGTGGCGCGGTTGCTCAAGGTGCGCGACATCAAGGGCAGCACCGATCTCGGTCTCTCCAGCGAGACCACGATCATCGACGCGCTCGAGCTCGAGGCCAACCGCCTGAGGCTCGAAGGTCGCCTCTGTCTCGGCAAGGGGTCACGCAACGGCGCCCTGCACGCGCGCACCTTCGGCGTCGGGGCTGCGGCCTGGTTCGAAGATAGCGACCGTCGGTGGACGCTCCTGCGGCCGCGACGCTGGTACGAGGAGAAGCTGGCCGAAGTCGACTGCCAGCTCGACCAGGGGCAAGACGAACCGGGCTCCGTGGTCCCCGAGACCGCTACCGAGGCCGCGGCCCAAGCGCCGCCAGACGAAAGCCAGTAGCAGCGCCTCTGAGCCGCCCGGAGGCCGCTCACTCTTGGGGAGGCCGCGCCGGGCGTCCCCCGAACAAAGACGCAACTAGAGTTCGCGGATCATCACCCGCTTGAAGTAGCCATCACCGATGCTCTCGGTTTCGACGTCTTCATTGTTGGCGAGCTCGAGGTGAATCACGCGGCGGTCGGCAGGGTGCATCGGGCGCAAGGTCTTGGGGCGCCCCTGGTCGGCGACCTGGCTGGCAACCCGGCGGGCGAGTTCGCGCAGCTCGTCTTCCCGGTCCTCTTGGTAGTTGTCGCAATCGACCCGGCAGTGAACGATGTGGCCGACATCCGAATGCAAAAGTCGCGGCAGTAGATGCTGCATCGCCCGCAACACCTGCCCGTCGTCTTCTACGGCAGCCGGCTCGTCCTCGCCGTGAAGCTCGATCTCGATGCCGTCGCGTCCAGACCAGATGTCTGCCGCTAACTCGAGCCTGGCAAGCTCGCACAAGCGCTTGACCCAGACCTTGGCCGCCGCGACCGCTTCCGGTGACGCGGCGTGATCCTCGTTGTCGCGGTCGCTGCCGGCCGCGGGAGCCTGGCGGCGACCTCTCCCCGAGCGCGAAGGCTTGCGCGCCGGCTCTGGTTCTCCCGGCTCTGGTTCTGTCGGCTCAGTATCTTCCAGCCCAGAATCTTCCACACCTGGCTCGACCGCTGTTTCGGCCTCCTGTGGCTCTTCCGCAAGCTCTTCGGCAACTGGAGCCGCTTCTTCCTGATCCGCATGGTGCTCTAGCACCTCGCCCTCTGACGCGGGAGCGCTGTTGGGCCCGTCCGCCAGCTCCTCGGCCTCGACGAGCATCGTGCCCGGTTGCTCCTCGTCGGTTGCCGCCTCCGGCTCATCCGCCGCAACCACCGGCGCGGCCGGCGCGGCCGGCGGAACCGGTGGGGTCGGAGGCGCTGCCTCTGCCTGTTCGAGCCGCGGACTGTTGGGGTCGACCTTGAGCACCACACCGCGCCGGGCACGCACGAAGCCCTGCCGCTTGACCTCCTGGTAGGCCAGCTCTGCCGGCGGCACTCCGTGGTGACGTGCCGCTTTGGCGATTGCCTGCTCGAGGTTGGTTGCCGAGAAATAGGTGCGATTCGACATGGTCTCTGTCTCCGCCGCCCCTCTCACTCGGGGCGCTCTTTTTTGGAAGTTGGGTTGATGCCGCAACCGAAGACTCGTGCATCGGAGGTGCGGTGCGGCGGTGGTCGTCGTCGATCGGGTCGGTAGAAGTTGTGCTTGGGTGTCGTCGAGGGCCCGGAGGCCGCCGTTCTTGTATTCAGGTCGTCGAGCGGGCGGGGCGGTTCTTCTTGTGGCCCTTGTTGGAGGCCTTGCCGCCCCCTTTCTTTCCGCCCGCTTTCTTGCCACCGGATTTGCCGCCGCCCTTGCCACCACCTTCGGCAGCCTCGCGCGCTCTGCGAATCCGGTTGTAGAAGAGCTGTTGCACGATCGTCAGCAGGTTGTTGGTCAGCCAGTACAGCACCAGACCAGCGGGGAAACCGAGCGCGAACACGGTAAACCAGATCGGCATGGTCGTCATTACGATGCGCTGCGCCGCCTGCGGCGGCGTAGGCATCAAGCGAGTGTGAACCAACTGCGTGGCGCCCATGATGAGCGGTAGCGCGTAAATCGGATCGGGCGCGGAGAGATCCTGGATCCAACCGATCCAGGGGGCATGCCAGAGTTCGACGGCACCGCGCAGCAAATAGTAAAACGACAAAAACACGGGAAATTGCACGAGCATCGGGAGGCAGCCCGCCGCCGGGTTGACGCCCTCCTCGCGCATCAGCGCCGAGATCTCCTCGTTCATCTTGCGCTGCTGCTCGAAGTCGGCCTTGCCGTGCTTGTCGCGCAGCTTGGGCTTGTACTTCTTGCGCACCGCGTCCATGCGCGGCTGCAGCTGCTGCATGTCCTGCATCGACTTGTGGCTCTTGTGCCGCAGCGGGAAGAGCACGACGTTGATCATCAGCGTCATCAAAACGATGCACCAGCCGTAGTTCGGAGTGACGTTGTCGTGCAGCCAGTTGAGGAGAATCAGCAATGGGCGCGATAGCGGCCTGAAGATTCCCCAGCGAATCGTACGTTCGAGCCCAATCTCGCGAGCCGCAAGCTCGTCGTACTTCTTGTCGCCCCAGAAGCCGGTTGCGGCCAATCGGTCTCCGGTTGGTTCGACCACCAGAAAAAGGTCGCGTGGCTCCTTTTTCTCCTTGCGGGTGGCGTCGGGCGACAACGGCAGATACTCATACAGCGAGGCTGCCGCCGAGTCAGCATCGCTCTGGTTCCCCGACTGCCCTTCCTCTGCCGCCGGCTCAGCACCGGTTGCGACGACCCGCCGCGGCACGACGTGCACCGCGGTAATCGGCGTGCTGGGTGTGAGCGCGGTCAGGAAGTAGGTGTCTTCGAGTCCGATCCACTCGAGCCCCGCACCGGAAAGAGTGCGCGGCTTGGCGACCTTGGTGGCCGCCAGAGTCTCGAGATCGCCATCGATCCGCGCCACCGCACCATGCAGCTGGATGCGACTGGAGAGAAAGTCGAGGTCGGGGTTGCGCAGTCCGGGGCCGAGGAGAAGCCCCCAGGGCTCACGTGAACCCGGGTACTCGGCTTCGATCTCTATCGCCGCCTTGCCCAGGAGAGCGACGCGGCGCGTAGCCTCTCCCAGCGCGCCGCGGTATCTGAAAACCGCCTCCCTGCCGCCATCGGTCCTTCGCGTTTCGACCTCGAAGAGCGCATCATTGAGCGCCAGAGGTTCGCCAGCGACATTCACCCAGGCGAGCGGCCAGGCGTTGCCGGGGGCGCGCTGGCGAATGAGCTCGGCCCCACCGGTGGCGTTGTCGGCTTTGAGGCGCAGCGACACCAATTGACCGCCGCGGTTGGTCAGCCGGGCGATCGCGTGGTCGGTTTCGATCTCGACGATCTCCTCGATCGTCGCCTCGATGGGTTCCGCAACCGGCGCCAAGGAAGGCTCCGCAGTGCCCGTCGGCTGTGGGGACCTTGCTTCGGGCTGCGGGGGCTCCTCGGCCGCGGGCGCTTCGGTGACAGCCGGCGGCGGCGCCTGGACGGGCACCGGCGGCGGGAAAACCGCGTACCAGAGCAGGATGACCCCCACCGAAAGGATCGAAGCCAGCAGTAGTCGTCTGTTGTCCATGAAGTCTCTTGGGGGCCTGTTGGGCTATGAAATCGAAAGGTGTCGGGGCGCTCGAGCGATAGCTACGGATGACGGTGCCCATGGCTTCGCCCCGGCGCAGACGGCAGGTCGAGCCCGCCGGCCGAAAACGGCTGGCAGCGCGCCACCCGCCACAGGGCCAGGGCGGAGCCCAGCACCGGGCCCCGGGTACGGATAGCAAGCGCGGCGTACTCGGAGCAGCTGGGCGTGAACCGGCAGCTGCGCGGCAGAAGCGGCGACACGAAGCGCTTGTAGCCAGAAAGCACAACGAGCAGCAGCCGGCTCACGACCTTCGTCTCCGGCGTGAAGAGCGCCCGCGGCGCGCGTCGCGCAGCAGGCGATAGAGCTCGCTCTGTAGCTCGTCGAACGTCGCCGCGGCCGCCGGCGGCTTCACGTGCACCACCAGATCAAGGGCTGGCATTTCCCGACGCTCTTCGAACCGCCGGTAGCTCTCCCGCAGGCGCCGACGAATCCGGTTCCGAACCACGGCCTTGCCGACCTTGCGGCTGGCAGTGATTCCAAAACGCGGGTGAGTGAGGTCATTGGCAATCCAGTGAAGAACGAAGAAGGGTCCACCGCGACGTCGACCCAATCGGTAGCAACGCAGGTAGTCTGCACCCCGGCGAAGTCGCTCCTCGGGGAGCAACACCTCGGAGGCCACGGCCGGCTTACCGGCTCCCTGCACCTCCGCAGCGGCTGGCTCGCGGTCCTCGCCGAGGGGGCGCGGGTTCCGAGTCGCCCTGGGCGCTCGAGGAGTCAGACGCAGAGCCGCTTGCGGCCCTTGCGGCGCCGGCGAGCGAGGATCTTGCGGCCGTTCTTGGTTTGCATGCGAGCGCGAAAGCCGTGCTTCTTCTTACGGCGGCGGTTGTTCGGCTGATAGGTACGTTTCACGGCAGTTGCCCTTCCATTCTTGGAAAAACCGTCTTGGTGCCAACCACTCCTTGTTCGTTCGGCGGGAACCTGAGGCCAACCTATGCCCGGTCATGCCGCCAGCGGGAGCGAACTGGCTGTCGCACAGAGAATCGGCTGATCACTAGCGAAAAGATGTCTCGAGCGACGATCTACTACGACCAGCCAACCGACGGTTTCACAGCGGCCCCTGAGCTGTTTGGCGGCACGCGTGAGTTCGAACTCCGGCGAACGATGGAGGTTATCTGCCCACTGGCGCGTCGGTCAAGACGCCCCGCAGAGCCGCGGCTTCGCTGGTTCGGTGGCCAGGTGCTCCCCGATTCGTCTATCATCCCGCGGTCGGGCCGCTTGTGGCCGGCTTCCTCGACATGAATGACCTCGACTGGATGCAGATCGCGTTGGTTGAGGCGCGTCGTGGCGGAGAGGCGGGCGAGGTTCCGGTCGGGGCCCTGGTGGTCGAAGGAGAGCGCCTTCTCGCGAAGGCCCACAACCTCCGCGAACAGCAAGGGAACCCGGTAGCGCACGCCGAAGTGCTCGCGCTAGAACGAGCGGCCAGGCAGAGATCCGGTTGGCGACTCGACGGGTGCACGCTCTACGTGACCCTCGAACCCTGCGCGATGTGCGCCGGGGCCCTGGTCAACAGTCGGATCGAGCGCCTGGTCTACGGGGCTCCGGACCCCAAGGCTGGCTACTGCGGATCACTCGGAAACCTGGTCACCGACGAGCGGCTCAACCACCGCCTGACCGTCACGGCCGGGGTGCTGGAAGAGCAGTGCGGCGCCATCTTGCGAGACTTCTTCAGGAGGCTTCGCCAGGAAGGCTAGCGGCACACCGCAGCGGATCTTTGAAACGTCGATGAACAAACCCGATCGGTTCCCTGAACCGTCGGCTTGGCGAAGCAGTGCTTCAGAACAAGGCAACGTTTTCGAGTTCGAGGAGAGGTGACCGAGTGGCCGAAGGTGCACGACTGGAAATCGTGTGTAGGGTAACCCCCTACCGTGGGTTCGAATCCCACCCTCTCCGCCATCTCCGCCTGCGGCGGAATGGCGGCGCGGCTGGGATTCAGTGGTGCGGTTCAGCCTGCGGCTGAAACGCATGCATCGAATCCCTTCCAGGATTGTTTCGCTGCTGTTCGGATTCTGGGTCGTCGCTGACCTCGGACGCACCCCTCCGGCTTGAACCACGCAGAGTTCGGCCGGAGATTGCTCCCTGACTTCGCGCTTCGCGCGCCGAAATCCTGAGCCTGGATAGTGAGGCTGTTCATCGACGTTTTCCATGGAGAGCCGTGGAATGTCTTGCGGAGAGGTGCCGGAGTGGTCGAACGGGGCGGTCTCGAAAACCGTTGACCGTGCAAGCGGTCCGTGGGTTCGAATCCCACCCTCTCCGCCATTTCCGCCTACGGCGGAATGGCAGCGTGGCTGGGATTCAGTGGTGCGGTTCAGCCTGCGGCTGAAACGCATGCATCGAATCCCTTCCAGGATTGTTTCGCTGCTGTTCGGATTCTGGACGCTGGAAGGACCTGACTAAACCGGCTCCCCTGGGGTTCTGTGCTGAGGATGGGCCGGAGAAGATGGTCTCCGGACTTCGCGCTTCGCGCGCCTGAATCTGGCTCTCGCTTCGCGCCGGAGGACTTGCTCGCGGATTACGGCGCCATCCGCCGCATCGACCCGGGGCCCTGCTGACAGCGATGTTTCTTCCCCGCTAAGATCAACGGCTGTTCCCCCTCCGTTCGGTTCGGTTCGAAGCGGGAATCTACGAAGGGCTCGGGCCCTGTGCATCGAACGTCTCCGAACCTCGTCAGGCCCGGAAGGGAGCAGCGATAAGGTGTACGCGTCGAGTGCCGCAGCAAGCCGGAGTCCTTCGTAGATTCCCCTTCTCGGCGGCCACCCTTTCGCGTCGATCCCCGTGAGCACCTCATGAGTTACCAGGTCCTGGCCCGCAAGTGGAGGCCACAGGAGTTTTCGGAGCTCATTGGCCAAGAGCCGATCGTTCAGGCGCTCGAGAACGCGCTGCGCGACGAGCGCATCGCCCAGGCCTATTTGTTTGCCGGTATTCGTGGAGTTGGCAAGACCACCGCTGCGCGGCTGTTGGCCAAGGCCCTGAATCGTGGGAGCTCGTCGGAGGACTCTCGGGCGGGCCGCGAGATCGTCTCTTCGGGTGATCTCGACGTGATTGAGGTCGACGCAGCGACCTACTCGAAGGTCGAGCAGGTGCGTGAACTCACCGAGAGCCTCCAGTATGCGCCGGCGGGAAGCAAGTACAAGGTGGTGATCATCGATGAGATCCATCGCCTCTCGCGACAGGCTTTTGATGCGCTGCTCAAGATCGTCGAAGAGCCGCCGCCACATCTCGTTTTCATCTTCGCCACCACCGAGATCGAGGCTGTGCCGGCGACGATTCTCTCGCGTTGCCAGGAGTTCCACTTTCGGCGCGTGCCGGCGGCGGCGCTGGCGGGGTACCTCCGCAAGATCGCTGACGCCGAGGAGATCACCGTCAGCGATACGGCCTTGCGCCTGATCGCCCGCGCCGGCGAAGGCAGCGTGCGCGATTCCGTCGCGCTTCTCGATCAGCTGGGAACCTTCGGGTCGGGCAGCATCGATGACCAGGACGCCGTGCGACTGCTGGGCGGGCTCGACACGACCCTCTTCGAAGACCTGCTCGACGCAGTCCTGGGAGGCGAAAGCGCGCGAATCTCAGAGATCGTGCGCGACCTCGAGGCCGACGGGCACGACCCACGCAGTGCCTTCACCCAGTTTCTTTCCTACTGCCGCGATGCGCTGCACGTGGCGCTGGGGTCGGACCCGACACAGATCGATCTGCCGGCCGACGAGGTCGAGCGTCTGTCCGAGCGGGCGCGTGCGGCTGGCTACGAGAACCTGTTGCGGATGCTCAACCAGCTCCTGCAGAGCGAGCAGGTCGTACGGCGATCCGAAGCCGGAGCCCTGGCACTCGAGGTTGCCTGGCTACGAGCGGCCGAGTTGCCGAAACTGGTTCAGATCGAGCGCATCCTCGCCTCCGGAGCCGGAGGTGGAGGCGGCGCCAAGTCACCGGAAACACGGGGGCGAAGCGGTGGCTCGGAAGTCTCTGGAGCTCGCGGCGCCAAGCGAGCCGCACCTCGCCCCCCAGCACCTCGCTCCCCAGCACCGCGCTCGTCAGCCAAACCTCCCCGCCGCCAACAATCGAAACCCTCGAGGAAACCGACCGCTTCGAAGCCACCGCAGGCGCCAGCGGTTGAGCAGGCCGCCTCCGCTAATGCCGGGCCGAACGCCGAGTTGCTCGCCGAGGTCGAGAAGAACCCGACCGTCCAGGCAGTGCTCGACGTCTTCGGCGGTCGCATCGAGCGGGTCGAAAAGACCGAGCCCGTCGAATTAGCGGAACCGGACCCCGCCTGACGCCACGACACGACGCGTGCGATGATTCGGTGAAACGCACCCGCGCCCCCCTGGAGCGCGAACCCTGAGGAATGTCGATGAACATCAAGAAGCTGATGAAGCAGGCCGAGCAGATGCAGGCCCAGATGCAAGAGCGGGTCGCGGCCGTCGAAGTCGAGGCGACTTCCGGCGGCGGCATGGTGACCGTCAAGATGAGCGGCACAAAAGAGCTGGTGGCAATCACGATCGACCCAGAGGTCGTTGACCCGGAAGACGCCGGCATGCTCGCCGACCTGGTGCTCGCAGCGGTCAACGAGGCCGGCCGCAAGGTCGACGAAGAGATTCAGGGTTCCCTCGGCGGTCTAACCGGCGGCATGCCCGGCCTTCCGGGAATCCCCGGCCTCTAGAGAGCCGCGAGGGAACAGGAAAAGCGCGTGGCATCGGACGACCCACTGGCCCGGCTCACAGGAGAGCTCGGCCGCCTGCCGGGCATCGGCCCCAAGACCGCCGCACGCCTTGCGCACCACGTGTTGCGAAGCGGCCGGACAGAGGTCGAGGCGCTCGCCTCGTCTCTGCTCGAGGTCAAAGACAAGCTCTTCCACTGCAGCCAGTGCAACGCGATCACCGCCGTCGACCCGTGCAGGTACTGCAGCGACGACCGCCGCGACCGAACGCGCATCTGCATCGTCGAAGAACCTTTCAACATTGAACCGATCGAGCGCACCGGTGAGTACAGCGGCACGTACCACGTACTGCTCGGTGCCCTCGCGCCGCAGCGCGGCATCGGTCCCGATGAGCTCGCCATCCCGCAGCTGCTGGCCCGCCTCGACGGGGTCGAGGAAGCGGTTCTCGCCACCAACCCCAACGTCGAGGGCGAGGCCACTGCGCTCTATCTCGCTCGCCTCTTGTCCGACCGAGGCATCCGGGCGACCCGGCTGGCCTTCGGGCTGCCCGTAGGTGGCGACCTCGACTACATCGACGAAGTCACCTTGGCGCGCTCTTTCGCCGGTCGGCGGGAGATGTAGTTGAACTTCGCAAGGAGTGGGCGCTGAGCGCTTCGCTCGAGCGCGGCGATCTTCTGCCGAAGATGCTCGTAGCGCCCCCGGGACCGCGGGCCCGCGCGCTGGCAGAACGCCTGGCCAGGTTTGAGGCACCGGGCATCAACACGCTTCTTCGGGGAGAGCCGGCTATCGCCTGGCGAGAGGCGCTGGGAAGTAACGTTGTCGACCTCGACGGCAACCGCTACCTCGACTTCACGGCTGGTTTTGGAGTGGCGAACATCGGCCACCGCCACCCGGCGGTGGTCTCGGCCATCAAGCAACAGGCCGAGTCTCTCGTTCACGGCCTCGGCGACGTCCACCCCCATGAGCAGCGCGTCGACCTCGCCGAACGACTGGCTGCCCTGGTGCCAGTTGACGACCCGGTCGTCTACTGGGCGATCTCGGGCGCCGACGCGGTCGAGGTCGCGCTCAAGACAGCCATCCTGGCGACCGGCCGCACGGGGCTTGTCGCCTTCGCTCCCAGCTACCACGGCCTGACCCTCGGTGCGCTTTCCGTGACCTCGAGGAGGGCCTTTCGAGAACCCTTCCAAAAGCACCTTCACCAGCACGTCGAGCGCTTGCCTTTTGGCGCACCCGCCTCCCGACTCAACGCGTGCCTGCTGGGAGGCGACCGCAAAGCAGCGGTGGTGGTCGAACCGATCGTCGGCCGCGAGGGCGTCCTCATTCCTCCCGATGGCTGGCTAGGCGAGCTCGCCGAGATCTGTGCGCGCGCGAGAACGCTCCTCATCGTTGACGAGATCTTCACGGGCTTCGGCCGCACCGGCAGGGTCTTCGCCTCCGAGCGCGACGGGCTAAAGCCCGACATCGTGTGCGTCGGCAAGGCTCTCGGTGGCGGCACACCCATCGCAGCTGCTGTTGGATCGCGCCGGGTCATGGAGCACTGGCAAAGCGACGGCGAAGCGCGCCATACCGCTACCTTCGTCGCCAACCCCATCGCCTGTTCTGCCGCGCTCGCCACAATCGAAGTTCTAGAGCGCCAAGAGCTCACCGCCCGCGCCGCGCGCCTCGAACACACTGTCGAATCAGTTCTCAATGAAGCAAGCGGCCGCGGCTCATCGCTTCGCGGTCGCGGCCTCCTCTGGGGCATCGAAATGCCCACCGCCGCGTCCGCCTCGAAAGTGGCCACCAAAGCGGCCGCGGCCGGCCTCCTTATCCTCGCCGGCGGAGAGCGCGGAAACGTCCTCCAGATCGCACCACCTCTGGTGATCACCGAAGAGCAGCTCGCACACGGAACGCGGTTGCTGTCTCGCCTCGTCGACGAGAGCCGTGGATAAGTTGAACATCCTCTGGATGGCGACCAAGTCGCCCTGGCCCCCACGCGACGGCGGGCGCCTGGTTGCGTCTTTGACCATCGAGGCGCTCGCCGAGCGAGGTCACCTGGTCACCGTGGTCACACCTGCCGAGGACCGAGACCAGCCGCCGCCTTCAACGCCCGGCATCGAAGTGGTCAGCGTTCCTGCACCGACACGCTGGAAACCCCTCTCGCTTCTCGATAGCGCTTTGACCGGCCAGGCCTACTCGATGGTCCAGCACAAACGCCCGTCAGTCCGCCACGCGGTCGCCGATCTCCTTGCGTCACGAAACTTCGATGTCATTCACGCCGAACAGATTCAGGCCACGGCGTCTCTTCCACCCACCAAGGTTCCCGTCGTCTTGCGCACCCAGAACGTCGAGTCGTCACTCTGGCGCCAGATCGCGGAAAGCCCTGGCTCGGTCTCACCCCTGGCGCGCGGCATGTTCCGCCGCCAGGCCAGTCGTCTGGCGCGCGCCGAAGCGCGTGTCGTTGGCTCAGCTTCCATCGCCATCGCACTCACCGAACCCGATGCCCGCACTCTCGAAGCACTCAGCAAGCGAAAGGTGGTGCACCTTCCGGCGCCCTTCCCCGGAGAACTCCCCGCTGGGCCAGCCCTCCCGGGCAACCCTGCCCTCATCGCCCTCGGCGATCCCACCTGGATACCCAACCGCGACGGCGTCCGCATGCTCACCGGCGACCTCTGGCCGCTGTGCCGTCGGGCGCTCCCCGGCGCGCACCTCCATCTCTTCGGCCACCCCGGCCCTGCTATCGACGGCGTCACCAGACACCCCGCTCCCGACGAAAGCATCGAGGCGTTCGCCGCTGGTGCGATTCTCCTGGTGCCCTTGCGCATCGCATCCGGCGTGCGGATGAAGATCCTCGAAGGCTGGGCGAGGGGCCTGCCCGTGGTTGCGACAAGCGAAGCCGCCGCTGGTCTTGCCGACGAAGGCGGTGCGATCAGCATTGCTGACATCGCCGCGGAACTCTCCGCGGCCGTAGAGCGGCTTTCCCGGCAGGAAGAGTACGGAACCGCAAAGGAAGCGGGGCAGGCCGCTCTCGTTCGCCACCACGATGCCGGAAAAATCGGGTCACAACTCGGCGAGCTTTACAACCAGGCCAGGGACCGCGGGCTCGAGAGGGCCTGAGCGCACTACAGCGTCGCCCTCGGGTAACCTCCCGGGGCGCCCCCCCAATTTGAGAAAGGCACCCGGCCCCCCCACCCATCTTCCAACCACCGTGCACACAACCAGCAAACTCACCTCGCTGATCAAGACCGCTGACCGATGGCGTCGGCGGCGAGCCTTTTCAGATCAGAAGTCGATCGACTTTCTCGACTTCGGCGCCTCTGCCGGCGGATCGATCGAGCTCGCTACGTCCATGCTCGACGGCGACCGCGGCATTGGCATCGACATCGATCTGCGCAAGATCCGCAAGCTCGTGGCGGCCGGTCACGACGCCGTCGCCGCCGACATCACGCGCCTCGCCTTCCCGGAGAACGCCGTGCGATTCGTGGTCATGAGCCACATCCTGGAACACCTCCCCAACTGGGAGCTCGTCCAGGCCACGCTCGAGAGCGGCGCCCGGGTCGCGAACGACTTCCTCTACATCGCCGGCCCCTACTTCGACCCCGACCAGTACCTCGAAGGTCACGGCCTCAAGTTCTACTGGTCTGACTGGAGCGGCCACCCCTGCCACGTCACCATCGAGCAGGTCCTGGCCTGGGTCTCCAGCCGCGGCTTCGAATCTCAGCTCTTCTTGACGCGCCCCCTGATTAGCAGCCTGGACGGCGCGATTCACTCCCTCAAATCTGCCCGAAACTCGATGGAGTACGACGAGAGCGAGCACCCACCCAAACCACTCGTGGTCTTCCCGACACCCTTCTACCGCGAGTTCCTCATGCTGGTACACGTTGGCGGTGGGCCGTTCCCGACCGCGGTCGCCGAGCGAATCCAGAAACTCCGTCGCGCCATTCCCGCCGATCACGCAACGCCCTTGACCGCAAGTCAAATCGCGACACTTGACCGGCGCCCAGCCGAGCCCCCGCAACCAACCGAAGGCAAACTGGTACAGGCGCTGCTCGCCATGCGTCGCTGGTCATGGGTTCGCTACTGCCACCAAGCCGAGTTTTTGGCGTCCAGACCGGGCGCAAGGAGCGTCCTCCTCGACTACAGCGAAAGCGCACTGGCGGCCCTTGCCCTGGCTCGGTCCAATCCCAGCCATGACGTTCACCTCGCCTGCAGCGGCGGCGAAGAGCTCACTCGATGCGAAGCCTCACTCGCCGGCCAGGTCTTCGAAGCCCCGCCGAACCTTCACATCGTTCGGCTAGACGACCCCATCGTGCGGGGCCGCCGGTTCGATGTCGTCATGAGCGGCGGCACAAGGCCGCGCGAGTCGCGGTCCCTGCGGGCTCACCTGAGACACCTCTCCAGAATCAACGCAGACCACCGCATGTTCATCATCCCTTGGACAGACCACGCCAAAGATGAAGCGGCCATGACTCGCTCCGAAGTCCGCCAGTTGCTGGGTCGTGGCGAGACGAAGGGCTGCTACTGGAGCGACCGCGGGGGAGCGTTGCGGGTGACGCTGCAAGAAATGGCCGACGACCAGATTGCTGAACACGCCGGTCACCTCGAGCGCTTCGGGTGGCTCGACATTCGAGACGCGCCACCACGACCCGGAATCTGCGCCGCGCTGCGTATCGAGCGCTGACGCTTGCAGCCTTTCGAAGCGACACGCTCTTGAAATGGAAGCGCCGTCCGCCAAGTCCGTGGAACGTCAGTTCGCTCAGTCGGCGGAAAGGCTCTCGTTGAACTCACGATGATGCCCGACGGCAGGCCGCGCCGTGCTCTCTCGTGCAGGACTGCGGCATCTGCTACGGGTCCACTGACAGAGTTGAATCTTCCCGACAAGGCTGCGGAAACTGACGCCCCGCGGAAATCGCTGCGCGATTCCACGTCAAGGCTTGGAGAACGCGATGCGTTTCCCACACTTACGCACAGCGCCTACGACGACGATCTGTCGGACACTTCTACGAGTGTCCAATCCAAACCGGTGAAAGTGTCCAAGTTACAACCGGTGGTGACCTCCAGGGGGTCAGCAGGCGCAAGGGTCCGCGCACGACACAGCGCGACGAGGGCCGCCGCCCTGCACCGGACCTCGTCGAGCGTGACTTCCCGGCCGAGAGGCAGGACCAGCTGTGGGCGTTGCGAGAAGCTGGGAATCGAGATTTCGATGGGATCAGTCGGCGACTGCTGTGACAACGCGATGTGCGAGAGCTTCTTCGCCTCGCTCGAGTGCGAACTCATCGATCGTCGCCGTTTCGAGAAGCGCACCGAAGCTCGGCGCGAGGTCTTCCCCTGGATCGAGGGTTGGTACAACGCCGAGCGCCGCCACTCCTCGATCGACTACTTCTCGCCGATGCGGTTCGAACAACGTCATCTGTCCCAGGAAGTAGCAGCGTGAGCAGCTCGCTCGCACGCGATCCCTACGGGACTGAAAGGCTGATGGTCGCTCGGGCTCCCATTAGCTCTCGGAGAGGGTACTCTCGTCATCGAGCCGACTGACCACAATTCAAACCGTCCACGAAAACGGGGCAGGCTCACTATCGCGACGCCTGGCAGGGTGCAGCCGGCTATGGGGGCGCCGCCGCCCTCTCGGTTGGTCTCGCGATCCTTTTCAAGTCATCGTTCAGCCCGCGCTTCGAAGAGCAGGGGTAAGGGGACTCGTTGATAGCGAGGTATTCGGCCAAAAGGGTATAGCTTTCGGCCATACTGAACCCACCACCAAAGGCCCCGGGAAACACTGGCTCCAAGCGCTCATCTGACGGAGGCGGTTTTGGCCACCTCTTTACCCCACCCGAGGCGACCCTTCGGATGGGGTAAACGCGCTGTCGGGAGCGCCTACTGGATACACCTTGTGAGCAGAGACGAACCGGGCTGCTGACAACCGCCTTGTGACTGTCTGTGCATGCTGAGGCTAGTTTGTGCAAGTGGTCGCTGAGTAGCTACACGTAGTGTTACCGCTTATCGTGCCGAACTGCCCGACCTCGTCGACGATTCCTCCAGAGTTCGTGCACGTTGGTGAGGACAGTGACTGAATAAGGTCCCGGAGGCAGAAGGCCGTGTTGCTGTCCTCCACAGTTACGTTATCAATCTCGGTAGCTAGGTCATCATGCTGTGGGTCTGGCTCCAACACCCGAAGCCCCGTTGCGACGTTCTCGATGATGCCGTTCTTGACGGTGACATTCCTTGCCCCGACTTCGATGCCAAACCCTTCGCCTTCGAGACTGGAGATGGTGAAGTTCTGAAGGCTCGAGTTGTGCCCACCGGCACCGTTGGTTGAGGGAGGAGTGGCTTCGCCGTGGCGAAAGCGGATGCCTCGATCGCCGGGGCCGAGCTCATCTACCGTGATGTCGACGAGTTTGACTTTTCCGCGAACGTCAATGCCCGCTTTGCCTTGCTCGAAGCCGGGTCGCCTGACAAGAATGTTCTTCAGCAAGATGTCGGCACTGATGCTCGGTCCGTTCTTGAAGTCAATACCGTCATCACCCGAGTTCAGAACAACCACATCTTCGACGGTCATGTGTTGATAGCTCCCTTCTGAGAAACCTATTCCGTAGCCTTGCGTGTTCTTTACAAAGACATCACTGATGAGGAGATTCCGGCCATTTGCGATGCGAATCCCCTGGTGCCCAGTAGCGATGGAGTCGTTGGGTCTTCGGCTTGCGTGAATACGGAGGCTTTCGATGGAAGCATAGTCAAGCGTGGATGCCCCTGGTTCGGGTCGCCCGTCAATCGGGCGTCTGTTGTCATCCCAATCGAGCTGGAGGATGGCTCCATTCCTTGACTCACCGAGCAGACAAACATGAGAGCGCAAGTTCACCATGATGTTCCCGGTGCCGGGGCGCCGCAGGTTGTAGACCCCGTTAGGGAAGTAAACCTCTCCGCACTTGCCCGACTGGTTCTTGTAGGCGTCGTGTGCGTCGTCGATGGCTGCTTGAATGAATACCCAGTCGTCGGAAGCGTTGTTTGCCGTATCGGCGCCATACACAGTCACGTCGTAGTTCCCCATTCTCTGAGGGCAGGTCGGTTCGCAACCGGACTGAGCCATCGCGCTAGTGGGAACGGAGAAGGTGGCGGCGATCGCAGCGGCCAGAATGAACGTTGTTCTCCACCTAAGAACCTCGAACACGAAGGGAAAGATTGGTCTAGTCATCTTCATACTCTCCTGCAAAGAGGCAACATCGCCTTGTAGGGGGACATCGCAATGGACGGGATCCAGGCTCAGGTGTGGATTCAGAGAAGCAAAAAGACTCAGGCCAGGTGCGAACCCCGACTATAAGCTATTGGCAAAAGGGCGAAGCACAAATGTTGCCCTGGGCAACGCGCCGTCTGAGTGTCAAGCCGGCCCTGCGCCCGGAAGCGGGCGGCGAATTGCGGCCAACCCGCCCGGACAAGGTAGTGTCGGTCCGAACCCTAAGACCGTCTCGCGATTGCCAGAACCTAGAGTAGGCGAGCCACCGTGAGTGTCGTAGCAAGAAAGGAAGGCCCCCGCGGCCCTGTTCGGTATCGAGGCAGAGGGTGTCGCCCTCTCCTCAGCCTGGTCTGCACCGTCCTTGCTCTCGGAACCAGCTCCTGCTCAAGTCCAGAGCCGCCCCGCCTCAGCAGTAGGGGGTACGCAGAAGACCTCTTGTGCTCCTTGCAGTCCGCGGTCGGCCGCCCGCCGGACACGACCGGTGCTGCTCTGGAGCTTGCAGCCGGCTGTGAAGATGTAAGACGGCAGCGAAGAATCGATCTTCCATGTGGGGAGTAGGGACCGTCGACGGTCTGCCCTGCTACCCGCAGGCGTTTCAGTCGTTGTCCCGTTGGAGCTTCGGGCCGGAACAGAACCCCGCCTGAAGTTCTCTCTTCGGACTGTTTCAGGCAGCGTCAGCGATGTGGGTATCTCCATCCGGGGAGCTCGCCAAGCAAACGGATCACCGCTCGACCTCGAGACTGAGACCACTCCGGATAGTTGGCGCGACTTTGACGTCATGCTCCTAGAGACCGACTGTCCCTGCAGTCTTCGGCTCGAAGCTCATGCGACGAACGGAAAAGCAGCGACGGTTGCGGTCGCAACTCCGCGAGTCGTCTATCCGCCCGAAGGAGCCGGCTCGAAGGCCCAAAGGGACGTGGTCGTCTACCTGATCGACACCCTCCGCGCCGACCGCACCTCCGCTGCGGGCTATTCCCGTCCAACGACGCCCTTCATGGAGGAGCTTGCGGCCGAGGGGATTCTGTTCGAGAACAACTACAGCACAGCGGCGTGGACCCGGCCCGCGGTAGCCAGCCTCATGACCTCGCTCTTCCCCAGCTACCACAACACCAGCACGGACACCGGGCTTCCTCGGGGAGTCGAGACCCTCGCTGAGAGCTTCCGCGCCGCGGGCTTTTCAACCCTCGCCGTCGTCGCCAACAACCATGTGGGGCGCGCGGGGCTCGGCTTCGAACAGGGGTTCGACCAGCTGATTCAATTGTCGCTGGCACCTGCGGGGCGAATTCATGCTGCCGCACTCGAGCACATGGATCGACTTGGGGACGAGCCGCTGTTCTTGTACATCCATACGATCGAGCCCCACAGTCCCTACGACACCCCCGACCCACTCCGGAGCATGTTCGCGAATCCGGACTACCGTGGCCCCGTCCAGGTAGCTTCAACGCACCGGGCGACTCTGAACAAGATGACCCTCGACGGTGACGACAGAAAACACATCAGCGATCTTTACGACGCCGGCGTGCGAGAGGCAGACGAGGGTCTCCGCCGCTTCGTGGCGGATCTCGAAAGCAGGGGGCGATTGCGCTCTACCCTTCTAGTGGTGACCTCGGACCATGGGGAAGAGCTCTACGAGCATGACGGCTGGGGGCACGGTCACCGTCTGTTCGAAGAGCAGATCCGCATACCCCTTCTCATCTGGGATCATGCGTTGTTCGATCGCCACCGCCATCGAATTCATTCGCCCACTCAGATCATCGACATCATGCCGACTCTTCTCGATTGGTTTGGAGTCGCGAAGCCGCCAGGACTTCACGGGACGCAACTGCCGCTCGAAGATGGCGGGATTTTCGCACCAGGCGGAAACCAGCGCCCGATCTTCGGTGAGGAGATTCGATATGACGTAGATCGCCAATTGACGTCGTTTCGAATAGGTCATCGGAAGATCATCCGGCATCGTCGCCAAGGCGGAAAGTCCCTGGGCACGCTGTACTTCGACCTCAAAGCGGATCCGTCGGAACACGCAAAGTTGAGCGTCGACGAACGCCCAGAACTCGAAGAGGCCATGGACGACTTCATCCGCGAACTAGAGCGGGCAACGAGGGCCAGCGCCCCGGAGATCGTTGTTGCGACCGATGAGATCCCTGAGCTCGCAGCGCTGGGCTACGTAGACGACCCAAGAAGAGCCTGCCTGGAGCAAGCGGGGACCGTCGCCCCTCACAGCGATATCGTCCGCCGAGCTGTGGTCTCTCCAAGTGGAAGGTGGGCTCTTTCAGCTGGATACGATCGCAACGTCGCACTACACAGAATCGACACCAGTGGCGAGAACCCTCTCGCGCACCTCGACACGATCGAGATCAGCGACCGGAGGCTCTACACGGTGGCGTGGTCACCCGATGGCCTTTGGGCGTTAGCTGGCGGCGTTGGCGAGCGTGTTCACCTGTTTAGAGTCGACACGAGTGCAAAGCGACTGGTAGCGATCGGAGAATCCGGCGAGCAAACGAGCCCAACACGAGATCTGGCCTGGGTCGACAAGCACACGGCAGTGATGGCTACTCAGAAGGAGCTTCGCTTCCTTGAGATCGACACTTCGTCCGGAGCCATCAGCGTAAGGTCGAGGATTCGCCCCCATGCAACATCACTCAACAGCATCGATGTCTCACCGTCTGGCAATCACCTCCTTACGACCTCCCACGACCGCACGCTCAAGTTGTTCCGGATCGACCCGCGAGCGCTGCTCTTCGAGGAGCTGGACACCTTCGCCGGGCCGCTTGATGTTCTTTATGACACGTCATGGTCGCCAAACGGAGCGCACGCGGTCCTCACCGGCTCGGTTCCGCTTGCATGGCTTCTCTCGGTCGACTCAGCAAGTGGTCGGCTCGCCCTGGTCCAGTCCGTTCAGCTTGCTGATGCTAAGAACAGGGCCATCGCTTGGGCTCCCCACGGGGGACAGATCGTGGTCGGCTCCCGAGCGCTAGAACTGACGGAGCTTCTCGCCATTCCGGAGAACCGCTTCTTCGGCATACTCCGAGAGCCGGTCCGTCTACCCAAGCAGGAACGAGATGCCGTCTTCAGTGCGGAGTGGTCGCCCGACGGGCGCCTGCTTCTTCTTGGTCGGGCATCGGGAAAGGTCGAGCTGTTGGTGAACAAGTGCCTTCAAGAAGATGAGTAGGGGAGCGTGCCGCCACCCGGTTGACGCCAGCTGCCGACAGCCCTGGAGACCTTGCACCATTCTCCGGTAACAAACGGGGCGCGGCAAGCCGAGCCTTCCCGTCCGTGGTGAAGCCATCGACGGATCGGCCGTTCGCGGTGCAGCCATCTAGGCGCACCTCGCTCCTCGTCTTCGGGTGATCGAGCTCGAAAGCTCTGTCTGGTGACGCGCCCGCCGCGGTTCGGACACGAACGTCGATCAGCTCTACACCCGAGTGGAGCGACTCCGAGAACCCTTCCGCCAACGGATAGATCAACACCCCCTTCAAGGTGCCTCGGATCTCTCCATCGCGCACGGTGACTCCACGCGAAGAGACCACAACTCCGCTCGAACGGGAGCCCGGAACCGCCTCGACCTCAAACCCCTCTAGCCTCGAGCCGTGCCCGCCCAGCCCGTTGAAACGCGGCGTTTCCGTTGCAAGGTGGCGGTGCCCATCGGGCGACGCACACCCCAGGTGAGGGCCGGGGAACTCGAGCCACCTCCTGCCTTGAGGGTCGACGCTGGTGGCGGGTTGGACTCCAGGCCGAAAACGAACACCGATGTCATCCCCCATCAGACCAAGAACGCGTATCCCGCTCAGCTCGGTGGCGCCACGGACGTCAATGCCAGCGTCCCGGGAACCCAGGCCTTTCGCGACTCCCGGCCGAATCACCTCGACGTCACGGATCTTGATGCCGAAGTTGCTACCTTCGCGATTCTTGATGTCGATGCCGTCTCCACCTGTATCCACGATCCGAACATTCTTGATCAAGACGTTTCGGAATCTACCAGAAATGCCGCGTATCTTCTGGAGCGCGATACCGTAGCTCATCGTGTTCTTGACCTCGAGATCGATCAAGACGACATCTTCAGCATCGCCGAGCCGGAGGCCATGGCCACCCCGGGCGTTACGGCCCTTGAGACCCTCTCGATTGCCATCGATGGTCAGGCCGGCGACGACGAGATCTCTGACGGCGGCACCATTCATCACATGAGACGCGGGCGGATCAGCTTCGCTCCCATCGGCAAGACGGATCACCGTCAGGCCTTTTCCCGCGCCCCGAACCGTCAGGTTCGAGTAAAGACAGAGTGCGCTCCTCCGCCCGGGTCGACCATCACTATCCGAGTCGTGGACCAGGTACTCGCCCGCCGGAAAACGGACGACCCAACCTTCGCGGGCAGCTACCAGGAAGGCTGAGCGAATCGCCGCAGTGTCGTCGTGCTCGCCATCCCCGCGTGCGCCACAGTGAACCTTTACATCGAGAATGCCGGACTTGGTCGGTCGACACTGATCTGGCGACGGTTCGCACGAAGCGCCCGCGCCGGCACTCAACGCGAGAAACACACCAAACGAAGTCACGGCGTGTCGAACAGCGGACGCAACCCTCTTGTTGGCGAAGAGGACACTGCTGTTCATCGGGTACATCGCGTTTCTGCCAATGTCTCGGGCAAGGGTCTTCTGGCCGGGTCCTCTCGGTCTGGACAGCCTCCGATCTCCTCATCAACGACGTGGCCGACTGGGGCGTCTACGGCAGCCACAGGCTCCACTCGGTCGTACCTGAACTCTCGAAGTCGTCGAAGAAGAGCGGCTCCCGACCACACCATCGATCTGCTCGCAGAGCACCGACGCGTGTACGCCAGGTTGAACCTGTCTCGGCGAAGTACTGGCTTGTGAAGTAGAACGTGCAGTCATCGACCGGGTCGACGACCATGGACGATACTTCGCCCCATTCGGCGGTCAGGGAGTTGGAACCGGTTCCGGCAAGAAGGGTCGCCTCGGGGCTGAACGAGCTTTCGCTGGCACGGCGTGTCGCGGAATCGATTCGAGGAAAGATGGCGCTGCTCGTGGTGCTATAACCGATGGCCATGTTTCCCGCTCCGTCGAGTGCGAGGGAGGCGAGGGTGCGGTCGTGTCCGTCACCGGGGTCGTGCGTACCTTCCGTATGGAGGCTCCAGCCGGCACCAGTCTTCCGGAGCTCGAACCAGTGTGGTGCAGCGCCCGACTCTCCGCTCCCACCTCCCACGGTGAAGACTCCGGCCAGGGCGTCGTGGTCGGCATATCGCCGAAACACGAGCCGAGAAGTCGGGTGGCCGCTTGCCAGTGCATTCAGCCGCTGGTCGGTACCTCTTTGGCGCAGGCAGCTCAAGCCTGAAGGACAGACTCCAGGCTGGTACGGATTGAGGTCGACCTGGCCGATCCTCGTCCACGTCGCGTTCGCGGGATTCGCGAAGTCGGGCACGAACTCGAAGAGTCTAAGGCGAGGGGGTACAACGGTCTCGCCGTAGGACTCACCCTCGAGCGGAAGGTAGAAAAGGCCTGGGGTCTCGACCGCAGGCGCAGCCCCGTCGAGATCTGCGGGTCTGGGGAAGCGGAGCGGCTCGCAGATCTTGTTGTACATTGCGTCGGTGCCCGCGACCATCGCTTTCCGATCCAGAGCGTAGACGGCGCGGATCCAGACGGGCTGCTCCTCATCGCTGTCTTCCTTGAGAGTGGCGTAGTAAGCACTTGGCCACACTGACAACTCGATGGCTGCGATGTCTACGACTCTCGGGAGTTCGTAGAGCGAGTACGCCCCCGCCGGGTCCGATGTCTGCGACACCGCAACGCACAGAAGCTCTTGCTCACGGCGATTATCCCAGTCCGGAATGTCGATGTAGTTGAAACCGGCATGTCCAAGAACCCAGCGATCGGCCATCGGGTCCCAATTCACCGTTGGTTCCCCTGCAGAGGTCGTGCAAGGACCGGTCGCCCAGAGATCACTCAGCGAAAAGGGCCCGACGAGAAGCTCCCCCGTCTTCGAATAGATCGCGACGCCTTCTGGGCTGACTACCTGAACGTAGTGGTTAGGCCCGACGTCACCCCGAGGGTCGGGCGTAGGGCACTCTACGCATGTCCCCTCCGCGCTCATCCCCTCCCACGAAAAGGGTCGGCCTGCGCGGACTCCGCGGCGGGCAGTTTCGAAGTCCGGTTCGAGATCAACGAGGGGCGAACCGGCACCTTCAAGCGCGCGCATCGACGGGAGCGTGTCCACGCGCGGGCTGACCTTAACGGAAAGCAGAAATCCACCGCACGGGTGAGGGTGGTTTGCCGATGCACTGCCGACGGCCAAAGCCAGCGCGAGGATGGCCGCGCCCGATGTCCGCCCGGTTCGGGAAGAGGGCTGACGCTTGGAGAGAAACCGTGACATAAAGGCCGAAAAGGATGAGAACCCAAGGGCAAGGGGACCCGCCTGGTCGCCCGCTAGAGTTTATCAGGCCACTGTTCTCTCAACACCGCCGGTTAGAGGCAGGCGTACGGTCCAGCCGATCCGTCGTCCAACTCAAGCCCCCCTGGGTACCGGCAGGGTTGTTCCACCTTGGGCACCCGACGAGCGCTGCCGCCGGTCTCAGTTACTCGCGTCTTCTCTCGCTGGGCTTTTTCGAGCACCCGAGGCCTAGCTCATGACGACACCCCCGGGCGTCTATTGACTCCCTACGAACTAGTCCTCGTCGACGTAGCCGAGGGCTTCGAGCTGCTCGCGGACCTCGTCGGGCATGGTTGCGACATCGCGGAGCTTCGAAGCCAAGCCGCGGCGCTCCTTTCGCAGTCGATCAATCGTCTCTAGGTGCTCTGCGGCACCAGCAGGTTCCCCGGAGACGAGTTCACCGTTCAAGAGGTTGTAGGTCGTCTTCGAGCCAACGCGGGTGTCCCACACCACGTGTCGCGGTTCCGGACTGAGGGAGGACACTGCCATCAGGCCGCCGTAGGAGGAGTAGGAAACCCTTGTGCCCCCCTGGCGTGATGTCCCATCACAGATCGAACGAACCCCGCACTGTCCATCCCAGGCCTTCTCGGCAGGCACCTCCGCGATCGCCGCCAGAACGGGCGCGATGTCGACCTGCGGACACAGGCCATCTTCTACAACGCCCGTCGGCTCCCACGAACGGTGATAGAGAAGCGGAACTTTGACCAGTTCTGGCTCGAGACCTTTTCCGTGCCCCAAGCGACCGTGCTCCAGGAAAAGGTCGCCGTGGTCTCCGGTGACGACAACAACGAAGCGCTCGCTAGAGGTCTCAGCGAGCTGCACAACCCTTTCGACAAGGGAGTCCACGTAGCGTATCCCCGCATCGTAGAGGTCAACCATGTATTGGAGGTCGGTCTCTGAAACGCGCTCCGGCGGAACACCGTTGCGATAGCGATCCACCCCCTTCGCACCGACAAACATCTCGCGAAACTCGCGCGGCGGCCAGTAGGGATTGTGTACATCCATGAAGTGGAGGTACGCGAACCAGGGTCGCTGGGGCGGATCTCGCTGCGTCCAGGCCTCGAAGGCTCGCACGACCGTTTCACCCTTCGCATATGCGATCTTCTTGCGGCGCCCCTCCTCACGATGGCTGTCGAGCTCCAGCTGGGCAACCTCGAACAGCTCCGGGTAGCCCGAGCCGTCGGCCATGTGAGGGTTCGTCAGCACCGCGAACGTCTCGTAGCCTGCGCTGGCGAATGCTCCGGGGAGGGTCTCGGAGATCGGGACTAAGGACGAACGCCGCTCGGTGCCTGAGGAGGTGGCGACCACCGGGGGAGGCGACATACTGGTCAGCAGGGCAGCGGTCGAGAGGAAGGTCTGAGAGCCATGGGAGAGCCCGACGCGACAGCTGACGCTCCGTGAGGCTAGCTGGTCGAGGAAGGGGCTGACGGGACGCTGATACCCGGCAAACCCGAGGTGGTCGCCACGAAGCGCATCGATATTGATGAGGAGGATGTTCGGGGCCCTCTTCTCGCCCGTTTCTTCGCCCACTGGGTTCGAAGCAGACGAATGGCCAGCTGGGTCCGGAGAGCACGAGCCGAGCGTGACCGCCGCAGAGACGACCAGGACAACGAGAATCTCGTGGCATCCGCGGGGAATGGTCATTTGGCTGGGCTCCGGCTCGTTGGTTTCGCAAAGAGGCAAGAACCTAACAGCTCGAAGCTACACGTTCCAAGCCGAAGCGCCCGAGTCTGAGGAGCCCTGCCAATGGAGTACCGCAGCTGGCAGCACACGGGTACAAACGGAAGGGCCACCCGAGGGTGGCCCTTTCTATTGCCAGACTTCGCAGTCTCGCGTTCTTCTGGCTAGGCGCTGCTCAGGGGCTGAGCGTGCGAAACGACACGAAATCGTCGAAGTAGTGTGAGCCGACCGTACCGGCATCCACACTGCTCGCCAAGAGACCGACCTTCACATTCTTGACGCCCTGGGAGGCGGTGGGGATTTCCGTCTGCTCCCGGATGGTCGCATCGTCGACCATGATCCGCAGCAGACCATCCGTGGCACCGGCTGACGCTGCCGCGCGGAACTCGATCGTGATCTTGTGGGCCTGGTTCGGCTGCAGGTCGATGACGCCAGTCTTGCGGCGCTTGGTTCCGCCCGTCGCCTGGTACAGGGCGCGGATGTCGTAGCCGCTGCCGCCAGCCTTGCGGCGGAGCTGAGCCGAAACCACGCGATTCCCGTTGTTGGAGTCGTTCGTGGTGCTGAAGATGATGTGACGGGCGCCGATGTCCATCGTCATGTTGTTGACGTTGAACATGAAGGAGGCGGAGTAGACCGGCTCCTGGGCCGGGGTGTCGTCCTGGACGAAAGCATTCGTCTGGGATCCGTCTGCGGTTACCTCGAGGCCGAAGTTCCCGGCCATTGCAGCGTTGCCGTTGACGTCAAGGGACGAGTCCGCAACTGCTGCCCCGGCAAGACAGAGCAGGCCCGAAAGGGCGATGGTCATAGTTCTCTGAAGTTTCACGTTTCTTCTCCTTTGGGCTTCAGCCCGGGCGGGCCGGGTCCTTGAATCCATTGTTGGGTTGTTACTGTTGGGTTGAGTCTTCCGAGATCGTCAGCCGCGCCGCCGGGCCCAGCTCGCCGTCTTCGAAGTCAAAGGTCGAGAGTGGCACCGCCTCTACTCCTGCAACTGTTGGGTTGGCATCCGGACCCCCTGCCTCTATCAGCGAATCAAACGCACCTCCCGCGGCGGCGAGAATGCCTGAGAGTGCGAGCACACAGGCTGCTGCGGCCAGAGGAATTCTGGCCTTGGCCGTCACCTCGGCGGATGGAGCCACGGTCGCCAGGTCCCAACTCACGGCTTCGACCAGCTCGCGGCATTCGGCACAGGAAGCAACGTGCCGCTCCACTGATTCAGAAACACATGATTTGCCATTTCTTGCGCCGAGTGCGTGCTCGACAAGGGCGTCTGCATCAGGATGCTGGTCGAGCGCCTTGAGCACCTGAGCGAAGGCCGTCTCGGCACCTTGGGGGACAGCGTTTGCGGCTTTGTCGAAGTCTAGGGTTGAGTGACTCATCTGGGGTTCCTCTGGCCTCGGGCTCCCTGCCCGGTTGCTCTATAGTCGAGCGCCCGTGGCTTTTGTTACCGACTTTCTTGAGGTGCCCACAAGACGTCCCGATTCTCGGCCTTCCCCGTGCGAGAAGCGTAGCCGCCGGTCGACCCCCCGGTCGTTGCCGCTCTCAGACTACTTGGCGCCTGGACCCTCTTCAAACAATCGCGCCCGTACCCCGAGGGCAGCCTTCCGACACCGGCTGATTCGCACCCTCAATGCCCCCTCTTTGATGCCCAGGGCGGCTGCCATCTGCGTGTAGTCCTGACCCAGCGCGACCCGGCGCAGCAGCTCCAGGCACTCGGGCTTCAGCTCCTCCTCCAGCGCCCGGAGCAGGCGGTCGGTGTCGGCGGCACCGAGTTCTGCGGCTCGAGGGTCCTCGCCCGCGATCTCCGTTGCCTCATCACCAAGGGACTCGCTGGGCCTGCGACCCCGAAGCCTCACGCGGTCGATGCACTTGTAGTGCGCGATGCGGCGGGCGTAGCTCGCCAAGGTGCTTTCGCCGCGAAAGCGACCCTCTCGAACCGCAATCAGTAGGGCCGAAAGGGAGTCCTGCTCGACGTCTTCGAGGTCGCCTGCGGCAAGGCTGTGGGCGGAGAAGGCGACGCGGATGGCTCGCCGTACCGCCGCGACAACCTCGGCGTCACCGGCGAGGAAGCGCGCGCCGTCGCTCTTCTCGGTCATGCACTTGCCCGGCCCGCAGCCCTCGACTGCTGTCCGAGGACGCGGAGTTCGGAGGCTGCGGCTGCTTCGATGGTGAAGCGGGCAGCGATTCGCTGCCCGCGAGCTGCGAGTAGCTTGCGCAGGTCCCCGTCCTCGACCAGGCGCTGGAGGGCAGACAGGCAAGCACTCCGATCGGCTGTGTCAACGACCAGAGCGGTGTCGCCATCGATCGCGTACTCACTGGCGCCGCCAGCCTTCGGAACGATGACGGCGCAGCCGCAGGCCATCGCCTCGAGGCCAGTGCGGCCGAAAGCCTGGTAGTGCGAAAGGTCGACGAACACGTCGGAGCGTTGCAGGAGCCCGGCCACGCCCTCCCGTGTCATAACGCCGCATCGTTCGAATGTGCCGTCGGTAGCAGCCTCATAGATCGGGTCATCGACTGGCAAGCCAAACGTCAGAACTTCTACGCCCGAAGGGTACTCGCGAGCGATCGCGCGAAGTACCTCGAGCGTGCCTTCGGCGTTGCGCCGCGGAGTGCTCGGCCGGAGCATCGCAGCAACACGGACCGCTCCGGTGGCTGGCTCGCGGCCCCGGGGGTTGTAGACCGAGTGGTCGATGCTGGGCGTCACCTTGGCCACCGGAACGCCATGCTCCTCGAACACCTTGGCGCGAATCCAATCGGTCTTGGCGAACAGCTGCGACCGCGGGACCCGAGAGTAGGACAGCCGCGCCTCGCGCTCGAGATTCGGATCGTGCGCCACGATCCTCGGTTCGTAGTCCTGGACGTAGTACCCCAAACCGAGGTCAGGAAAGCTGCGCGACAGCTGCTCGAGGAGCTTGACGGAGGTAAAAATCGTGGCGACGGCATGGGTCGCCTGGCGTGCGAGCCGGGCCAACTCATCAATCCCCTGAAAGCCGACGAAAAGGTCCGCCGGAACAGATGGGTAGTTGTCGAGGAACCAATGGCGGTGCTGCTTGGGAACCGCGATGCGTGCCGCAGCCCCTAGCGCGCGCATGCCCAGCGCCTCCTGAACGATCGAATGCACGCCGCCGCCGCCGCGACTGACCGGAAGAATAAAGAGAACCGACATGGCCTCGGGATCTGGGTCGACACCTGCTCCGGCGATGGGCGCTGCACGATCGATTCGGCCGAGGGCCTCCTGAATCCGAGCTCGCACCTTCGCCATCTCAGGGTTGTGGCGCATGAACTCGCTCGCCTGCTTGATCACCTCTGCGCCGTGCTTCTCGTCGAAGGCCTGACGGCTGCTGCTGGCGAGCTCGCGCCGGCGCTCGTGGCTGTAGCTCTTCGATTTGGCGTGGAAGACGAAGACGTCGTCGACCACCGCAAGTTCGAATCCTTCTGCCCGCGCGCGCAGGCAGTAGTCGTTCTCTTCGCCGTAGCCACGCGGGAAGGACTCTTCGTCGAGCAACCCGATCCGGTCGAGAAGCTCGCGCCGGATCATGAAGCAGAAGCCGTTGAGAAACGGCATACGCGGCCGTGCACGGGCCGACGCCCGCTTCACCACGTCGTCCATTCCGTTGACACCGAGACCCTCGGGCAACTCGTTGACGGCCCAGTCGCCCGCTTCGTCGAAGCGCTTGGGTACCGACTGGTAGCTCGCCGCGTTCGACAGTGGCCCGACGACGCCCAGCTTGCCGCTCGAAGCACCGGCTTCCACCATCCGATCGAGCCAGCCGAAAGGCACAACGACGTCGCTGTTGAGCAATACCACCCAGTCGGCCTCGCTCGCTCGCAGGCCACGATTAGCGGCCCGGGTGTAGCCGGTGGCCCGGTCGCTTCGCAGCAGTTGGCTCTCGTGCCTGGTTGCAAAACCTCGCAGGTACTCGGCCGTTTCCATGTCCGAACCGTCATCGACGATATAGAGCGTGTACTGTCGCCGGGTGTTGCGAACCAGCGATTCGAGACAAGCTGTCACATCCTCGAGGGCGTTGTGAACACATACCACGACGTCGACGGTGAGTTCGTCGACCGACCTGGCGCCGGCGATGCTTTCCGGCGCAACTCTGGGCCCGGGAGCAGTGGCTGTAGATGTGGATGTGGATGTGGATGTGGATGCGGGCGCCACGCTCAGCGGGCGAAAAAGGCCTTGGACCCGATTGCGAAGGCCCCTGAGCTTCCCGATCAGAAGCCAGCTGCGCGACTCGTAGATCGCCCGCAGCTGCTGCTCGAGCCGGCGCTCTTTCCCCTTTCTGCGCTCATAGGCTTTTGAGTACTCGCTCTTCTCGCGACGCACCTTGCGAAGCGCGCGGGCAGCGAGCCGGTGACGGTCGATGTACTCCTCGAGTTCGCGCTTCTGTCTCTGGAGCTTCTCGTTGGCCGCGGCCAGGGCGGCTCTGAGTTCGCGCTCGTCCTCTCGGCGGCTGGCAAGCTCGTCGGCCAGCTGTCGCAAGATGCGCCGCATATCGGTATCGCGAACCGCTATCTCCTTGGAGTCGGCCGCCATCTGCTCGCGCCGCTGCCGTTCGCGCTGACGGCCGATTTCAACCCGAATCCTTTCGGACTCGATGGTTTCGATAATCGCCTCGCGCGTTTCCCTGCTATCGAGCCGTTCGGCAAAGGCTGCCAGTGCCGGCGATGTACGAAGGCGCTCCTCGGGCAGGAGGACGGCGAGGCCATGAAGGCCACGCACGACCCGGAACCGAATGTCGCACTGTGTTCCCGCCAGGAAATCCTCGACCGCGGTGAGGACACCGTTCCTCTCGCCGCCTTCGACTGCCGCGTGGTGAAGGTGACCGTTAAGACCGCCGGCATCAACCAGTAAGGGATGGTCCGGGTGCACACCGCGCCGGGCAAAGGGTTGCCTGTCGAGTTCTGGAATGCGGTCGGGCTCGTAGTAGAGGTCTCGCCGCCCGTAGGGCCAGCCGACGTCATGGAGCAAGACCACCGGAAACGGAACGCCTGCGCGCTGGCTGATCTCGTGCAGAAGGCGAAGCTCGTGAAAGACGGTGTACCAGTTGTGGTCTCCGTCGACCAGCGCCACGTCACACGCCGGGAGACCGGGAAGGACGTCGTGGCTCGTGCCTCGGTGAAAAACGAGCGCCGGGCCCCACTCCTGCTGCCACTCGTCGACGTCGTACTTCGGCAGCGGGTCGATGACGTGCAGCGTTGCGGCGTTCTGGCGGCAGTATCCGAGCAGCTCCCGCGTTTGCAGACCGCCGTCAGAACCGATTTCAACCAGAACTTTGGGCGACGTCGCCTCGAGCAGCGGCTCGGTGACGGTCTTCCAGAACCTTCTCATGCCACGGTTCTACTCGACATAGCCGAGCGCCTCGAGTTCGCGGCGCTCCTCTTCGGAGTAGTCGCGTCCTGTATTGTCGCGGACCGTCACCGACGGCTTCCCCATTTCTTGATGGATGAACGCGAGGTCGCGCTTGAAAGCTGTTTCGAGATCTTGATCCCCTCCGGGGAGTCCCAGTAGTTGCTGACCATCCATGTGCGCCAGTTGTGAGGCATGGGGAACCTCATACTGGAAAATCACTTGCCGATCCTCGCGCAGCAGCGTGACTCCCGAAACCCAGGTCGGGTCGTGCCGAACATGCTCGGAGATCGCGAAAGGGGGATCTCCGTTGTCAGGGGTCGGTGGAGCCAGGAAGAGAGCCGTTTGGTCGACACCGTCGAGACCATCCGGAACTTCTATGTCGGCAAGGGTTCCGAGGGTGGGGAACAGATCGATCTGCTCGATGATGGTCTCCTCGAATCGCGGCCCGGCGCCCATGTTTCGAGCCCGAAGCGCCACGGGCAAGCGCACGACCAGGGGTATGCGCACGACTTCTTGGTGAAGTGAATGGCCGTGCGCCCAGCCACCGCGGTCATAGAGCTCTTCGCCGTGATCGGCCGTCACGATGATCAGAAAGTCGTCGAACTGCCCGGCGTCCCGCAACGTTTCGAAGAGGTGCGCAACATGGTCACCGTCGAAATAGGCGAGTTCTGTGTCATAAAGCGCCCGCGCCTCTTCAATGTCAGCGGGAGTGAGATCGCTCCGCTTCTTGTAGGTGAGCACGCTGAAGTCGACCGTGCTGTCGGTCGTCGGAAAACGGTCCCGGTAATGCGCGGCCTTGCCCTTCTTGATCACGTAAGGGTCGTGCGGCCCGATGAAGTGAACGTAAGCGAAAACCTTGTCGGCTTCGTCGAGGTCGCTGAACCACTTTCGAAAGTGGCGTGCCGCTGGCTTGAGGCGGCCGTAGACTTCGAACCCTCGGCCGAAGCCTTGTTGTTCCGAGATGTGCGAGTTTTCGACAAAGCCAGCGGTCCTCCAGCCCGCATCTGTGAACGCCTGGCCAAGGCTCGGCACGTCGCTCGGAAAGCTCACCGTGCGCTCCTCTTTCGTGCCATCAGGAAGCACCATGTGCCGGCCGACGGTGACGCCGTGGTGGCGCGGGTAGAGCCCCGAAAAAAGCGAAGCGACCGAGGGCTTGGTCCAGTTCGCCTGGGCAAATGCGCGCGTAAAGACGACTCCCTCGGCTGCCAACGCGTCGATTGTCGGAGTGGTTGGCCGCGGATAGCCATACACGCCGAAGTGATCTGGCCGCGCGCAGTCGATCGACACCAGGAGGATTTTCTCGACCGGGCTCTCGATTTGGGCAGCCGGCTCTACCATCCCCCGCCCTTCTCCCGCAGGCGGCGCCGGCGAGCAGGCCAGCGGGAGCGAGGCCATCGCAACCAACAGGCCAGTGGACCGCGGGCGGCTGAAGAAGCGGGGGATCACGGGGGTCCTATCGGGACGTTTGCCCGATGCATTGGGGGCGTCTTGACGGATTCTGGATGGAAGCAGCAGGGCCAGGACTGTGGCTAGCCAGCCGAAAGCAAGGAAAAATACTGCGCCGCCATGCTAGCGCAGTCCTCCAGTTCGATGCGCTGAACTCGCTCGACGCCAGTCAGCCACTTCTCCCGATTGCCAACAAGCGACTTGATCTGTGCAAGCACATCCTCAGGAGCCGTTGGGGATACCGTCCACCCTCCGCCGGTTTCGATGATGCGTTCACCGACCGCCCCACGATCACTGGCGAGCACGGGGACGCCGAGGGCTAAGACTTCTGTCAGTGTGTGGCTCCAGGTTTCGGACCAGATGGGGAGAAGAATCGCCAGGCTGGGCTGAATCCGCTCCACCAGCCCGGGAAGTTCTGTCGGCGCATAGGGCCCGTGCTCCACCATAACGCCATGGGCGGCGTAGCGGCTGAGCTCTTCACAGTGCGGGCCGAGGTGGTGAAGAACCAGCTTCGGGCCGCCGCGCAGGCTTTCCTCTAGAACCGCCGCCAACTCGTTGCTGCCCTTGTGTCGATCGAGCTTCCCTAGGGTCACGATCCGGATGGTCTCGCCCGCTACCGGTGGCGCCGCGAGATCGTGGCGCTCGAGATCGCGGCCATGCGGAATCCGGTGGATACGATCGGCGAGCGACGGCAGGCTGCGGGCAAGAATCTCTTGCGACGACCATGAGGTCACAACAACCGCCGAAACCTGCGCGAGGGCTTCCTCTACTTCCTGGACCCACTGTGCCCGGTAGCCCGACTTGAGAACCGGCAACCCTTCGAGCCAGGGCACCGGAAGTTGGCACTGGCCTCGCCCTTCGGTGCACTGACCACCGCAATCCCTGGCCTGGTCGTCGAGCAATACGAAGCTCGGACACACCAGATAGTGGTCGTGGGCCGACACGACGACGCGCACCCCGCGCTCGGCGCACAGGTCGAGCAGGTCGAAGGTGTGCGCGAGCAGGTGCCTGAGGTGCACCGCGTTGGGCCTTGTGGCATCGAGAACCCCACGGTAGAGCTCGCGAAAATCGGCGCGGCGATGGTCCGTCGCCTGCCAGGGTCGTCGATGGTGGAAGGCTCGATCAACCGCGCGACCCTTACTGTCGGAGCCTTCGAGGACCATGCGAAAGGGGTCGGCCCGCAACACTGAAGCGTCGAGTCTCGTTCCCAGTGCGGCCAACAGGTCGCGGCTGGTTCTGTCGACCCCACCCGGCGCATCGTGGAGAACGGTGAGCACGCGCAGCGCATCCTTCTCGGCCCCAACCATCTGTGGCCGGAAATCGCGCTCTCGGCCAAGGAGCGTCTCGCGCAGCCTGCGCGCAAAGCGGTGCCGGCGACTTCCCCAGGCGAGCAGGTCCACGCTAGTGCCCGGAGAGTTGGGTCTGAAGGTGGGCGCGCAGCCCTGCGAGGGGGTCGGCTTCGAGGAACTGCGAGACGCTTCCCAGGTAGTCCGGGTGCCGCACTTTCAGGACCCTCAGGCCGCGCCACAACAACCAGCGCTTCTTCCAACCGATCGAGCGCGACCCATGGTGGAAGACATAGACCGAGTCAGCGAGGACATGACGCATCCCGAGCGCGGTCGCTCGCACGCAGAAATCGTTCTCTTCGCCCGCACCCTCCGGAAACGCCTTCTCGTCAAAGCTACCCACTGCCGCGAGCGCCGCTCGGCGCACGAAGAGACAGAAGCCGTGGCCGGTGGGGACTTCGGGAGAAAGCCCTGGGCTCCACTTCGCCACCAACGCCGCCATGCGCGCGTCGTCTATCGAAATGTTCGGAGCCGGCCCGTCGTAGGGCACCGAAAAGGGGCCGGCGTTGTTCGACAGCGGGGTGACGGTAGCGATCTTCGGATCGGTCGCAGCCACCGCAACGATTCCGGCCAGCCACCCCTTCGTTACCCGAGTGTCGCTGTTGAGCAGCACCACATCGCGGTCGCGAGCGAGGGCGCATCCTGCATTGATGGTGGCGGTATAGCCACGCCGCTGCGGATGAATGTGGAGCGCCCAGCCTGGGTTGCGGCGCCTGGCTTCTTCGAGTTGTGGTCGCGTCGAGTCATCGCGGCTCGCATCGTCGATGAGAAGAACCTGCTCGCCCTCGGCATGGCGTTCGAGCGCAGCGATACACTCCGCCACAACCCCCGGGGCGCCGTGGACTGGTACGACCACCGTCGTGTTGGCTACAGATGGGCTGCCTGATGAATCTGAGGGCATGGAGTGCGCCGCCTCACCGACCTGATCCTCTACAAGACCTACGCTGACCTGAAGTCGGAGTCCGAGCGGACCTACGTCGGTTTCCTGTGGTGGGCTATCGAACCGGTCATCGCGATGGCGGTGTACTACGTGGTCTTCGAGCTGGTCTTCCAGCGCGACGTGCCCAACTATGTCACCTTCCTTTTCGTGGGTCTGGTGCCGTGGCGCTGGTTCAACACCAGCGTGATGCGCGGGGCGAATTCGATCATCGGCGCGCGGGGCCTGATCCAGCAGGTTTACGTGCCGAAGGTGGTCTTCCCGCTGACCAACTTCGTCGTCGACACCATCAAGTTCCTCGTCGTTCTCCTCTTGGTGTTGATCGTCGTTCGCGTCGGCGACTTTCCCATCGGTGCGCCGTACCTCGCGTTTCCCGTGTTGCTTCTGGTCCAAGGATTGTTTGTTGTGTCGCTAACCCTCCTCATCGCCGCAGTCGCTCCCTTTCTTCCAGACGTTCGGATCGTGATCGAGAACGTCATGCGGCTCCTTTTCTTCCTCTCCGGCGTCTTCTACGACATCGGCGACATGTCCCCCCGCATGCAGGCCTGGTTTCGAATCAACCCGATGACGACCATCATCGAGGCTTACCGCGACATCCTCATGCACGACGAATGGCCGGCTTTCGGAGCGCTGGCTGTCATCACCGTCTTGTCGCTCATGATTCTGGCGCTTGCTGTCTGGCTGCTCCGGCGGCTCGACTTCGCCTACGCCAAGATCGCCCTCTAGAGTGTCTGAATCCGTCATGCCTGACACCGAACTCAATGCGGACAGGGACTCCCCGGCGCCCGTGGTCGGCGAAACCCCTCACGGGCGGCCCATCCTGTCGCTCGAAGAAGTTGGCGTGTCGTATCGCCGCCGGCGGGGGCTCTTTTCGCGCCCGACCGATCTGTGGGCAGTGCGCTCAGTAACGATGGACATCTACGAAGGCGAAACCGTTGGCGTGATCGGCCGCAACGGTGCGGGCAAGAGCACTCTTCTCAAGGTGCTCGCCGGGATCATCAAGCCTGACCGCGGACACCTCGAGGTCCACACAGACCATCGGGTGTCCCTGTTGTCACTCCAGGTGGGTTTCTTGCAGTACCTGTCGGGGCGCGAGAACGTCTATCTGAGCGGTCTCCTGCTCGGTATGACCCGCCGCGAGCTCGACGCCAAGATCGACGACATCATCGCCTTCGCAGAGCTCGATCAGTTCATCGATGAACCGATTGGCACTTACTCGGCGGGCATGCGCGCGCGGCTCGGGTTCTCGACCGCCTTTCACGTCGATCCCGAGATCCTCCTGGTCGATGAGGTGCTGGGCGTCGGAGACGCCGAGTTCGTCGCCAAGTCACAAGCCGTTATGCGCGAGCGCATCCGGTCCGATAAGACGGTGGTTCTGGTCTCGCACAGCGCCGCCTCGATCCGCGAGCTTTGCGATCGCGCCGTGTGGATCGACAAGGGGCGCTCTATGGCTTCTGGCCCAACCGAAGACGTTCTCGTCGCCTACATCGAGTCAACCAAGAAGGCCAAGACCAAGCCACCCGAAGAAGAAACCAAAGAACCGGGCTAGAGGGTTGGGCAATGCCTCGAAGTGAACGAGCGCCCGCGGCCGGCTGGACGATCGTCATCCCAACCCACGACACCCGAGAGCTCACCCTCGCGTGTCTCACAAGGGTTATGGAGGAAGCGCCTCAGGCGACCGTCGTCGTTGTCGACGATGGCAGTCGCGACGGCACGAGCGAAGCGATCGCGGTGGATTTTCCTTCTGCCCTGGTGCTGCGCAACGAAGAGGCACTTGGCTACACCGGTGCGGTGAACCGGGCGCTCGAGGGCGCCGCGGGTGACTACGTTCTGCTCCTGAATTCGGACGCCGTGCTGCTTTCTGGTTCGCTCGCCGCCGCTGCCGATGCCTTCGCGCGCGATCCTCGGCTGGGGATCATCGGCGCAGCACTCGAGAATGCCGATGGCAGCCCACAGTGGAGCGGCGGCCGGAAGCCGTCAGCGCTGTGGCTATTCGCCCTCGCCTCTGGCCTAGCGAAGCGCCTTGGGCAGAGCGGGCTCTACCGAAGGCTTCGGCCGCCCGGCGGTTGGAAGCGTGAGGCTGTTCCTGGGGCCGATAAAACGGCGCCTGTCGACTGGGTCTCCGGGGCGGCGATGGCGATTCGCCAGCCGGTGCTCACGGCGCTTGGACCCCTTCCCGATGTCTACCGGTTCTTCTGCCAGGACCTCGAATACTGCCTTCGGGCCGGGGTCTCTGGTTGGCGTGTGGCCCTGGTGCCAGCGTTTCGCGTACGCCACCACCTCGGCGCCAGCTCGGTCGCCGAGCTCGCCTCGGATGGCGGTCTGACTGGCGAGCCTGATGAGGATGCTCTGCGCTTTTCGATCCTCCTCGAAGACCTGGTTCGCTTCTCTGGTCGTGACCTCGGAGGCCCCGGCCCGCAGCAGGCGCAGCGCGCGCTGGCCGCCGGCCTGCGTTTACGCGGGCTGCTCGAGGTGTTCTTGGGGCCGACTCCGGGGTTCGAGAACGCGGAACTGGATGTCATCGACCTGGCGTGGCGCCTCCGAACCATTGCCGAGAACGGCGCCGCGACAGGGAGCTGACAGACGCCCCAGAGGCCTCTCAAGGTGGGCCTCGGCCGGAGAGCGGCCGGTCGCCTTCGGCTAGAATACATATGGGAACGCGCGCCCGCGGCAATTCGTGAGGCGCCTCATTGTGATGACTTCGCGTCCCCTTAGGACTCTGCCGAATCTCATGGATCTGCGCCAGGCACCCATCTTCAGCCACTTCAGCCGCGAGCACATCGTGGTCCTGGGCAAATGCGGTACCCGGCGGCGCTATGCCGCCGGCGAACGCCTCCTGCCTGCTGAAGACGGAACCGTTATGGCGCACGTGATCTTGCGCGGGCGCGTACGCTTTCACCGCGAAACGCCCTACGGGCCCTTCGAGCTCACCACCATTGGGGCGGGAAACATGGTCGGCGAGATCGCCTTTCTCGACCCCACGATGATGTCGCTCGACGTCAGCGCCGAGACTGACGTCGACTGCCTGGTTCTCGACACGGCCAAGGTTCAAGAAGAAATGAAGAACGACAAGTTCTTCGACGTCGCCGTCTACTGGACGGCCTGGAAGAGCCTGTCGCTCAAGCTCCGCGACACCAACGCCAAACTGATGCGCTTCTTCTCGATCGGAGGTCCGATTCCCGAAGAAGAAAAAACGCCCCAGGATCTCTCCGGCGAATTCCGCATCGATATCGAAGCCAAGCGTGCGGTCTTCCGCGAGCAGAAACTCTCCAACATGGAGATCAACTTCCTTGCGTCGCTTTCGAAGGCGCGGCGGTTAGCGCCCAACGAGGTCATCTTTCGCGAGGGCGACCCCGGCGACCGCATGTACCTGGTCGTCGACGGCCGCGTGATGATCAGCAAGGACATCCCGGGCGCCGGTGAAGAAGCCTTGGCGTTTCTCGAGCGTGGTGAGATCCTCGGCGAGATGGCGTTGATCGACGACGCCCCGCGTTCGGCCGACGCCAAGGCCGACGAGAACGGCGCCATTGTTCTCTCTGTACGCAAAGAGGTCCTCGAGAAGCTTCTCAACATCGAGAAGGTCTCCTCGTCGCGCCTGCTGCGCGTCTTGTGCCTCTTGATCTCGCGTCGCTTGCGTGACGCGCACGAGAAAATCGTCGGCTGGTACATCCTCTCCGGCGGCACCCACGCCTCCGCCTAAGAGGTCTGCGGCGCGCATTCAGACGCCAACACTTAGCGGCTCAAATCTTGGCGGCTCAGATCTACTGGCTTGGGCCCAACGGCGGCAGCGGCCGCGAGACACTTACCGACCATCGCAGCAAGCGGAAGCGAAGCGAGGTCTTCTTCGCTCGCCCAAACGGCCTCGTAGGGAACCTCGGCGACATCAGATCCTCCCGTCGTCCTGTCGGCAGACCACACCGCGGTGCATATCTCGTAAGTGATCTTGTGATTGGTGATCGAGTGCCGGGCTTCTGGTAGCCGCCGTATCGTCTCGCTACCTTCGGAGCGCCCTACGGCGCAGAAGCTGAACTTGCCGCCAACCCGACGTGCGAGGCGTTCGGCTGTTTCCTCGCTCGGCCAGAGACGTTCGGCCGCGACCTCAACGTTGGGCAGCTCCCACATCCCCGCTGCGACGCCCTTCTGACGGCCCCCGCGAGCCGCCCGTTCCCGCGCTAGCAGGTACCGGCCGCTCTTGTCACGCACCAGAGCCACAACGCGACGCACGAGTTTGGGTTCCGCGCGCTGTGGGCGTAGCGGATACTGGTCCACCGCCCCGATCTCGAAGGCGCGGCAGTCCTCCTTCAGCGGACATCGCCCGCAACGCGCCTTCTTCGGCCGGCAGATGGTCGCCCCGAGCTCCATCATCGCCTGCACGCTGTCGCCAGAACGTTTCCGGTCCAGAAGCCCGGTCGCCACCTCCTCGATGACGCGGCGACCGACCGCGCGCTTGGGGTTCTCATCGAGCGCCACCAGTCGTGCGATGACACGCTCTACGTTCCCGTCGATCGCAGCGACTGGTTCGTTCCAGCAGATGCTGGCGACGGCAGCAGCGGTGTACGCACCGACGCCCGGCAGCTCGCGCAATACCGCAACGCTACGAGGAAAACCGCCGCGCGCCACCAACTCACGCGCCGCTGCATGAAGCATTCGCGCTCGACGGTAGTAGCCGAGGCCCGACCACTCCGTCAGCACGTCGTCTTCAGTTGCCGTCGCCAGCGCGGCGGGATCGGGAAAGCGCTTCATGAACGATTCGAAGCGTTCGATCACGACTTCGACGCGCGTTTGTTGGAGCATCACTTCGGATACAAGAACCGGCCATGGTTCTCGCGACGCGCGCCACGGAAGTTCGCGTTGGTGCTTCAGGTACCAAGTGAGAAGCTTGGCGCTACTAGCGTCGACTCGCTTGTTCAAACCCGTCGATACTCCTCGCAACGTGATCTCTGACGGTCGTGACAAGTCGACCCGCGGCCATCCTTGCGCACCCGCAAACTTTTTTTTGCTGACTCGGATCGCGTAAGTTTCCGTGCTGCGTCACCTTACGCCGAACGACAAGTGCACCTGGGATAATTTCTCTCTTCAAGACGTTCCCACGCCGTGCATCGCGTGGTATGTTGCCCCTCCTTCGCGGCGCATCCATTGATTCAGTTTGGGGAGTCGGTAGGTAACCGACAAAATCGTTTTTCCGCATTGAGGAAAACTCTGTGGAAAAAGACAGGTGGGGTGTACATGGCTGATTCGACGTGGATTGACCTCCTCGAGGTCATCCAGGACGAAGTACCTGCAGACGAGTTCAAGACGTGGTTTCGGCCCCTGGCCGTTGAGCACGAAGACCCGAACCGGTTGATCGTTCGAACTCCCAGTCGACGCTTTCGCAACGTGCTCGAAGAAAGCTACCGACCGCTGGTCAACCGCGCGATTGCGGGTGTCAAGGGCCAGGCCTACGAGGTCTTGTTCTCGGTCCAGGAAGAGCCGGAACGGCGCAGTGCCGCACGGCCGAGAAGCCGAAAGGCACATGCACCGACGACCCGCTTCAACTCCAAGTACAGCTTTGAATCGTTCGTGGTCGGTTCGTCCAATCAGTTTGCCCACGCCGCGGCGCGAGCCGTCGCAGAGAGTCCCGGTCAAAGCTACAACCCGCTCTTTCTCTACGGCGGAGTAGGACTCGGCAAGACTCACCTCCTGCACGCTGCGGGACAGGAAGTGCTGCGACGCAACCCTGGCACGCGCATTCTGTACCTGCCGGCCGAACAGTTCGTCAACGAGCTGATCAACTCGATCCGCTTTGACCGCATGCCGAAGTTCCGCGATCGCTATCGCACGATCGACGTTCTCCTGCTCGACGATGTGCAGTTCCTGGCCAACAAGGAACGTACCCAGGAAGAGTTCTTCCATACCTTCAACACGCTCTATACGAGCCAGAAGCAGATCATCCTGTCTTCGGACTCGTCGCCACGGGACATCCCGATGCTCGAGGAGCGGCTGCGAAGTCGCTTCGAGTGGGGCTTGATCGCCGACATTCAATCTCCCGATCTGGAAACTCGAGTCGCGATCCTGCGCCGCAAGGCCGATCTGGATGGCATCGAGATGCCGCATGACCTGGCCTTGTTCATCGCCCAGCAGGTGCGCAGCAACATCCGTGAGCTCGAGGGATTGCTCAATCGGGTCGTTGCTTTCGCGTCTCTGACCGGTCGCAAGATCGATATCGAGCTGGCGCGAGAGACCTTGAAGGACATCCTGCCGCAGACCGATCACCGAGTCACTGCCGCCAACGTCATCAAGACCGTTGCGCATCACTATGGCTTGAAGGTGCGCGAGATCAAGAGCAAGAACAACTCTCGCCAGATCGCCTTTCCGCGTCAGGTGGCGATGTTCCTGTGCAAGCGCCTCACCGACCTTTCCTTCCCGGAGATCGGTCGGCAGTTCAACGACAAGCACCACTCGACGGTGATGTATTCGGTCGAGAAGATCGAAAAGCTGCGACAGGAAGACCGTGACCTCGACCGCACGCTCGAGCGCCTGACGCGGCAACTCGCCTAGCTCGCGCCACCCGAAGGTGATCTCGCCAACCCTCGCTGCTGCCGGGGCCGCCCAACCCTTGAGGCTGGGCCGCGCCTCAGCGCATCCACCGCCGCGGTAAAGGTGGTGGAAAGCCTGTTGATAAAAGGGTCGGGCTGCGGAGGGCCTCAGCAATCCACATTCCTTCCGCATTTCATCCGCTCGTTCTCCGCAGGCTCTCCGCTGCCGGGTAAACAGTTCGCCCCTCGCTCAACTCACTCAGCCGGCGGTTCTTGCAGGATCGCTCCGAACTCTCCACCGCACCTACTCCTCCTACTACGACTACCTATATAGTCCCGTTCACTGAAAGGAGAGGGACCCATGGAACTGCGGATCGATCGAGCCGAATTGCTCACCGAGCTCGCCCCGATGCAGGGAGTCGTGGAGCGTAAATCGACGATTCCCGTTCTGTCTCACCTGCTGCTGCGGGTGCGCGACGGCAAGCTGCACCTGGCTGCCACTGACCTGGACGTGTCGCTGACGTCCTGGTGTGAGGCAGACGCCCAGAGCGAAGGAGCTGTTGCAGTTCAGGCTCGCAAGCTGGTCGAGATCGTGCGCGCAATGGCCGGCGACCAGATCCATCTGGCGCTCGAAGACGGCAACCAGCTGCGTATTCGTTCCGGTGCTTCGGATTTTCGGATTCACGGGCTGTCTGCTGATGATTTTCCAAGCCTGCCCGAGGTGGGTGATGGCCCCGCGTTCAGTATTCCGGGCGTCGAGTTCAAGCGCCTGGTGTCGAAGATCTTGTTTGCGGTCTCGGCAGAGGAGTCACGCTTCCAGCTCAACGGTGCGCTCCTCAAGCTCAAGGGCGGTGGCGTTGAGATGGTGGCCACCGACGGTCACCGGCTGGCGCTCGTTGAAGCCGCCGAGGATGGCGCCAAAGAAGCCGAGGGGGTTCTGGTGCCGCGCAAGGCGCTTCAGGAGTTACAGCGCTTCGAGAGTGGCGAAGACGTGACCTTCCGGCGTTCTGAGCATCACCTTTCGTTCGCCGTCGGTCGCCGCGAGTTGATTTGTCGCATCCTCGAAGGCACCTTCCCGGACTACGAGAAGGTGATCTCAAAGGACAACGAACACATCGCCGTGTTCGAGAAGAGTTCGCTGGCCGACGTCGTCAGCCGCGTGGCGCTTCTGACCGGCGATCGGGCGCGAGCTGTACGCCTGCGCTTCGGTGAAGGTCAGCTCCAGGTTTCGGCACAGAATCCCGACCTCGGCGAGGCAAAAGAGGAGCTCGAGTGCAGCTACTCCGGGCCCGAGATCGAAATCGGCATCAACCCGGACTATCTGGGCCAGTTCCTCCAGGCCGTCGAGACGGACAAGGTCGAACTGCAGCTCAAGGACGAGCAGTCACAGTGCGTCGGCGTGCCGGTCGAAGGCGCGGATGCGCGCTACCTGTGCGTCATCATGCCCATGCGCATCTGATTCACACGCCTCCCCTTCCAGACCACGCGAGCGCGGCAGTGACTTCGGTGCAAGATGACCGGAGTCTCGGAGCGGACGGTGGGTTCGAATGGCGCGCGTTGACGCCCTGACGGTCCGCGGGGTGCGCAACCTCGCCGACCAGGAGTGGCAGCCGGGTGCCGGTGTCCAGCTGCTGCTCGGTGGAACCGGAGCGGGCAAGACGAGCCTCCTCGAGGCTCTCTACATCGTCGCCACGACCCGGAGCTTCCGGGCACAGCGTCTAGCCGACGTCCAGCGGCGCGAAGGCGCCCAGGAAGCGCCAACTTCGGAGCAGCAACCGGCAGAAGGCCTCTTTGTGCGTGCCGAGGTCCACGACGTCGGTCGGCGTACACGTCTCGAGACGGGCTGGAGCCGCAGAGCGGGTCTCGTGCGGTCGGTCAATGGGGACTCCTCGACCCTGGCTGAGCACCTGGCGGTCCTGCCGGTGCTCTGCTGGACCTCGGCCGATTCCGAAACCCTCACCGGCGAACCCGAGCTGCGTCGGCGGCTCATGGACCGTGGAGTGGTCAACAAGCGCCCCCTTGATCTTGAACTGCTCGGTCGCTACCGGACGGTGCTTCAGCACAAACGCGGACTGCTCGAGCAACGCGGAGGCGGTCTGGAGGCCTGGAACGGCGTTTTCGCCTCGGCTGCGTCTGCTCTGGTGGCAGCGCGCGCGGCATATGTTGCAGACCTCGAGCGAGCGTTCTCCGGCGTTCTGGCTGCCACCTCGTTGGGGTGGGATCCCATGCAGTTCGAGTATCAACCCTCGCCTCGCGAGGCGCTCGACGGCGAAGAGGCGCTTCTGGCAGCTCTGGAAGCCGCGGCGGGCCGCGAGCGCGACGAGCGCCGGCCGCTCCTCGGGCCGCATCGAGACCGCCTCAAGCTGGTCTGGAAGGGCGAAGAGCTGCGCCGAGTGGCCTCGGCGGGAGAGCGCAAAGGAATCGGCCTCCTGCTTCTGGCAGCCCAGGCGCGGCTACTCCGGGAAGCCCAGCGGACCCCCATCCACCTCCTGGATGACGCCGATACCGAGCTCGACCGCGACTCCCTCGAGGCCCTCTGGCAGGTGGTCACCGAGGCCGATCAGACCTTCGTCACATCGAACCGCGGAGGGGTCTGGAAGGGGCTTTTGACGGCGCAGACCTGGAGGGTCGAAAAAGGGCGAATTTCAGGGGAATAACCCCTTTGTTTTCAAGCACTTAAACCCTTGTAAAACAGCAGTTTCACGTGCTAGAATAGGGGCCTACCTCGAGCGGGCTCAAACGGGTCTCGGAAGGGTCGATCCGGGGCCTTCTGGGGTCTCAAAAGCGGTGGTCTCAAGGGCGCCCTGGAGCTCTGGGCGAACCTCCCATCGATGGCTTCTCCAGGCATTGGGGAGGTCGAAGAATCCTAGATTTTCCGCCGTTTCAAGAACATCCGGGTGTCGGCCGCTGTGGGGCGCTCGTCCATGCTTCCGGTGAATCCCTACGGGAGGCACGGCGCTCGAGCGGGCAAAGTACGAAGTGGTAGAGATCTTTCCTTATCGGAGATGCCAGTGTCTGAGAGCAAGAATCAGCCGGCCTACACCGCAGACAGCATCAAGGTCCTCAAGGGCCTGGAAGCGGTGCGCAAACGACCCGGAATGTACATCGGCGACACCGATGACAGCTCGGGATTGCATCACATGGTCTTTGAGCTGGTCGACAACGCGATCGACGAGGCGCAGGCAGGTTTTGCCTCGCGTGTCGAGGTCGTCATTCACGAAGACGGTAGCGTTTCGGTGCACGACGATGGCCGCGGCATTCCGGTCGGTCATCACGCCGGCGAGAACCGTTCGGCAGCCGAAGTCATCATGACCGAGCTGCACTCCGGCGGAAAGTTCGACCAGAACGCCTACAAGGTTTCCGGTGGCTTGCACGGCGTGGGCGTGTCAGTTGTCAACGCGCTCTCTTCTGAGCTCGAGCTCGAGATCGAACGTGACGGCAAGTTCTGGAAGCAGAGCTACTCGCAGGGCCTCCCCCTGGCGCCCATCGAGGCGGTGCATGACACCGACCAGACGGGTAGCCGAGTGCGCTTCAAGCCGGACCCAGAGATCTTCTCGGTTCTCGAGTTCGAGTACGAGCTGCTCTCCCAGCGCTTGCGCGAGCTCTCCTTCCTCAACCGCGGCGTTCACATCGACCTGCTCGACGAGCGCTCGGGCGAGCGCAGCACCTTCCAGTTCGAAGGCGGCATCAAGACCTTCGTCGAGCATCTGAACCGCAACAAGAACCCGCTTCACAAGGAGCCGGTCTTTCTGGTCCAGGAAAAGGACGATGGCAGCCGTGAGGCAGTCGAGGTTGCACTGCAGTGGAACGACGGCTACCAGGAACAGATCTCGTGCTTTACCAACACGATCAAGAACCGCGACGGCGGGACCCACCTCTCTGGCCTACGTGCTGCGCTTACCCGTACCATCAACGCCTACGCCGGCTCGTCGGGGATCAACAAGAGTAAAGACAACCTGAGCGGCGATGACATCCGCGAGGGTCTAACGGCGATCGTTTCGGTCAAGGTCAAGGACCCGAAGTTCTCGAGTCAGACCAAAGAAAAACTGGTGTCGTCCGACGTCAAGGGCTGGGTCGAGCAGGTGGTCAACGAGCAACTCGGTGCCTGGCTCGAAGAAAACCCGAAAGATGCCCGCCGGGTCGTCGAGAAAGGTCTCGAGGCATCACGGGCGCGTGAGGCGGCGCGCAAGGCGCGTGAACTCACGCGCCGCAAGAGCGCGCTCGAGAGTGGCTCGCTACCTGGCAAGCTGGCCGACTGCAGCGAGAAGGACCCTGAGCGTTCGGAGATCTTCCTCGTCGAGGGCGATTCGGCCGGTGGCACAGCCAAACAAGGCCGCAACCGTCGCTTCCAGGCGATCCTGCCCCTGCGCGGCAAGATTCTCAACGTCGAAAAGGCGCGCCTCGACAAGATGCTCTCCTCCGAAGAGATCAAGGTAATGATCTCAGCGCTCGGAACCGGAATCAAAGACGACTTCGACGTCTCGCGGCTGCGCTATCACAAGCTCATCATCATGTGCGACGCCGACGTCGACGGCAGTCACATCCGAACCCTGATCCTCACCTTTTTCTTCCGGCAAATGAAGGAGCTGATCGATCGCGGCCACCTCTATATTGCCCAGCCGCCGCTTTACCGCGTGGGGGTTGGCAAAAAGGGCCAGTACCTGAAGGACGACCGTGAACTGCGCGAGTTCTTGATCGGGCGCATTCGGGACAACTATCGCTTTGAGATGTTGTTGCCGGACGGTCTCTCCGAGAACGGTGCAAACGGCGCAGAAACGTCCTACACCGGGCCCCGCCTGGGGAACTTCCTGGCCAGCCTGCAATCGTTTGGCGACCGCGTATCTTCGCTTGCCAATCGCGGTTTCCCCGCAGATGTGGTGCGCATCGCTTTGCGAGAAGGCCTGCGTGACCGCAGTGCTCTCGAAGACCGCGCGGTGCGCGAACGGGTGGCGCAGATCATCGAAGCGTCAGGGTTTCATGACGTGCACCTGGAAGAAGCGCGCGAGGTCACCGATGCCGAGAGCGGTGAGACCCATACCGAGCCGCCGGCGATCGTCTTCAAGAGCAAGCGCGACGGCGTCGAGCGCCAACTACGGCTCGACGCGGACGTTCTGGGTACACCGGAGTACCGCGCCCTGGTCCACAACCAGGACGGCCTGGCGTCGGTCAACGCCGAAGGCTTCGTGATTCACGCCAGCAGTGCCGCCGAGGACGACGAGGGTGCCCGCTACGACACTCTCGAGGAAGCCCTGGAGGCGATCTATGAGATCGCCCAGAAGGGTGTTGCGATCCAGCGCTACAAAGGTCTCGGTGAGATGAACGCTTCGCAGCTCTGGGAAACGACGATGGACCCCGAGCGCCGCCGTCTTCTGCAGGTTCGTGTCGATGACGATTTCGTTGCCGACGAGGTCTTTTCCACTTTGATGGGCGATGCTGTCGAGCCGCGCCGGGAGTTCATTGAACAGAACGCGCTTTCTGCCAACGTCGATATCTGATTCTTGTGGTGAAACCACAAGAATCAGATATGTCTTTCCCCCCCAGCCCCCGAATGGGGGGCCCGGAGTTCACTTCGTCGCGCCTTCTTTTGGTGGTGAGTCCTTGAATGTTTGATGGGTTCCAAGTTCGTTCGGCGTGCAACCACAAGAATCAGATGCGTCTTTCCCCCCCAGCCCCTATAAGGGGGCCCGGAGTTCACTTCGTGGCCACCCATCAGAACCCTCTTTCCCACCACCTTGACCACAAGCCCTTATGAGCGAATCTGACGCTAAGGATCCTTCGGGATCGCCCCCACCTGAACCTCCCCTCGAGACGACGATCCCTGTCGATCTCGAGGATGAGATGAAGCGTAGTTATCTCGACTATGCGATGTCGGTCATCGTCGGTCGGGCGTTGCCTGATGTGCGCGATGGGTTGAAGCCGGTTCATCGCCGGGTGCTGTTCGGTATGTGGGAGCAGGGCAATCTGGCGAATCGGCCGTACAAGAAGTCGGCGCGCATCGTTGGTGATGTCATGGGTAAGTACCACCCGCATGGCGACAACGCGATCTACGACACGGTGGTGCGTATGGCGCAAGACTTCTCGCTGCGCTATCCGATGGTCGATGGGCAGGGCAACTTCGGGTCGGTGGACGGTGACAACCCGGCGGCTATGCGCTACACCGAAGTGCGCATGACGCGCCTGGCGCAGGAGCTTCTGCGCGAGGACATCGACAAAGAGACCGTCGACTGGATTCCGAACTACGACGGCTCGGAGCAGGAGCCCGCGGTTCTGCCGGCGCGCTTTCCGAGCCTCCTGGTCAATGGGTCGGCGGGTATTGCGGTGGGCATGGCCACCAACATTCCGCCCCACAACCTCACCGAAGTCATTGCGGCGCTCAAGTTGATGATCGAGAACCCGCAGGTGACGCTCAAGGAGTTGATGGAGGCTCTGCCGGGGCCCGACTTTCCGACCGGCGGCACGATCAGCGGTGCGGCGGGTATTCAGAGCGCCTACGCCACCGGTCGCGGCACGGTGATCATTCGCTCGAAGGCGCACTTCGAGGAGCGGAAGGGCGACCGGGAGTCGATCGTCGTCACCGAGATCCCCTACCAGGTCAACAAGGCGCGCCTGATCGAGAAGATCGCCGACCTGGTGCGCGACAAGCGCATCGAGGGCATCTCCGACCTGCGCGACGAGTCAGACCGCGATGGCATGCGCATCGTCATCGAGCTCAAGCGTGGTGTGATCGCCGATGTCATCCTCAACCAGCTCTACAAGATGAGCCAGCTGCAGGTCTCGTTCGGCATGAACATGTTGGCGATCGTCGACGGCCAGCCCAAGCTGCTTGCCTTGCCAGACTTCTTGCGGCACTTCCTCGACCACCGCAAGACGGTGGTCATTCGGCGGGCACGCTACGACCTTAGAAGAGCCGAGGAGCGCGCCCACATCTTGGAAGGGCTGCTCAAGGCGCTCGACCACATCGACGAGATCATCACCACGATTCGCCAGAGCGCCACTCCGCCCGAGGCCAAGGAAAGCCTCATCGAGCAGTTCGCGTTCAGCGCGGTTCAGGCGCAGGCGATTCTCGAAATGCGTTTGCAGCGCCTGACCGGTCTCGAGCGCGATAAGTTGCTCGAGGAGTTCCAGACCCTTATGGCCGAGATCGAGCGACTACGCGCCATTCTCGGATCCGACCAGCTGGTGCTCGAGGAGATCAGCCGCGAGCTCGACGAGATCCTCGAGGCCTACGGCGACGAACGGCGATCCGAGATCGTTGCGACGACCGACGAGATCACCATCGAAGACATGATCGCCGACGAAGACATGGTGGTCACGGTCTCGAACTCGGGCTATATCAAGCGCACGGCGCTCTCCGAGTACCGCGCCCAGGGGCGCGGTGGCAAGGGTCGCAAGGGCATGCAAACCAGGGATGAGGACTTCGTCGCCCACGTCTTTGTCGCTTCGGCGCACAGCTACCTCCTCGTGATTACCGACCGCGGTCAGATCTACTGGCTCAAGGTCCATCGCATTCCCGAGGTCGGGCCGGCGGCGCGCGGCAAGGCGATCGTCAACCTGCTGCAGCTCGACGAGGAGAAGCTCGCTGCCGTCGTCGCGGTCAAGGAGTTTCCCGAAGATCGCTACCTCGTGTTTGCGACCGAGAAAGGCACGATCAAGAAGACCCCGCTCTCGGCCTACTCGCGACCGCGCCCGAGTGGAATCATCGCCATCCGCATTGACGACGACGACTCGCTTCTCAGCGTGCGCGTAGCCGATGGAGGTACCGACGTCTTCATGGCCACTGCGGCAGGCTACTCGGTGCGTTTCCCCGAAGACGACACCCGCGCCATGGGCCGCGTCGCGCGGGGTGTGCGCGGCATCAAGCTGCGCGAAGGCGACCGGGTGGTGTCGATGGAGGTGCTCGAGGCCGAGGGCGACATTCTGACCGTTACCGAGAACGGTTACGGAAAGCGCACCCTCATGAGCGAGTACCGGCGCCAGGGTCGTGGTGGCCTGGGAATCATCAACCTCAAGGTCTCCGAAAAGACCGGGCAGGTTGTTGGCGCACGACAGGTCCTCGAGGAACAAGGCGCCATGCTGATCACCGAGGAAGGAAAGATCATTCGCATTACCGCGAGCGACGTTTCGAGGATCGGGCGCTCGACCCAGGGCGTCAAGGTCATGGACCTCGATGAGGGCGACACCCTGGTGGCGATGGCGAAGATTCCGGAGACCGAAGACGAAAACGAGGAAGGTTCTTCCGAGGAGCGTGCTTCCGAGGAGGGCGCGCCAGACGCTCCCAACGAGCCCGACGAACCGGTCAACTAGCGGCGCCTTGGCGCTCCCGGCCAGCCTGAGGCCCTGATACCCTCGGCTCCGTTCCTCCCATGTCCAGACAACCGAAGGAGACGGAGACCAAGTGCTCTTCTTTCTCGACACTGCGGATCTTGAAGAAATCGAGACCGGCCTCTCCTGGGGCATGGTCGACGGCATCACGACCAACCCGAGCCTGATCGCCAAACAGGGCAAGCCCTATCTGCCGACCGTCAAGGCGATCACCGAACTCGTGCCCGGCCCGGTCAGTGGCGAGGTGCTGGCGACCGACGAGGAAGGCATGCTCGACCAGGGCCGTCGGCTGGCGGGGCTTGCCGACAACGTGGTCGTCAAGCTGCCCCTTGGGCCGGTGGGCTTGAAGGTCGCTCAGCAGCTGCACGAAGAGGGCGCGAGAACCAACGTGACGCTCTGTTTCTCGGCCAACCAAGCGCTCCTGGCAGCCAAAGCCGGTGCAACCTACATTTCGCCCTTCGTCGGTCGTCTCGATGACGTTGGCCACGACGGAATGGAGCTGATTCGCGAGATCGTCCAGATCTACTCGAACTACAACTACCCAACGCAGGTCCTGGTGGCCTCGGTGCGCAACCCGCTGCACGTCACCCAGGCAGCCCTGATGGGCGGCGACGTGGTGACCATCCCGTTCAAGGTCCTCTCACAGCTCTACAAGCACCAGCTCACCGACCTCGGGCTCGACCGCTTCCTCGCCGACTGGGAGAAGACCGGCCGCAGCTTCGACGACTGACGAGAACCTTGATGGAAGCGCACGAGCGCTTCGAAGGCGGCCAGCTCTATCGCGCGGCCTGGGTCTTCTACCTGCTGCTGGCGACTGCCGGGATCGTCTGGGTCGGCCTGCGCGAGGGCCCGATTCCAGTCGAGCTCTTCTTCGACTCGTCTCGTTGGTGGATCGACCTGGCGCTCGGTGTTCTCGTCGGCGCTCTTCTCATCGGCTTCTCGTGGGGTGCGGAAGCCGTCGTGCCCGCCGCGCGCGGGCTGCGCGACATGCTGGTCGCGCGGCTGGGCCGGCTTCCTTCCGACGAGGTCCTCGGCATCGCCGTGCTCTCCGGTTTCGCCGAAGAACTCTTCTTTCGGGGCGCCGTACAGGGGTCGCTCGGGTTATTGTGGGCGACGCTTCTGTTCGCCGTGCTACACGCCGGTCCCGGCCGCGGCATGGTCGCGTGGGCGCTCTTTGCAGCCGTCGCAGGCTTGGCCTTCGGTGGCATCATGGAGTGGACGGGCAACCTGCTTGCCCCGGTCACGGCCCACATGCTGGTCAACGCAGTGGGCCTGTGGCGCCTGGGCCGGCTGGCCGAGGAAGGCGTATCGCCCGAGGGCGCGGCGGAGTTCCCAGAGGCAGGGCCCTCGGAGACGGAACCTTCGGACACAGAACCCTCGGAGAGGGCACCCTCGGAGAACGGGAGAGAGGGCGAGAACACGACTTCGAGACAGGGAGAGGCCGATGACAGAGACCCATGACATCCTCGAACGGCTCGCGGGCCACGAAGAGCAGCACCTCGAGACGCTCCTCGACTACCTTCGTATTCCCTCTGTCTCGACGGATCCGGCCTACCGAGACGACGTTCGCCGCTGTGCTGGTTTCGTTCGTGACCAGATGATCGCCGCCGGGCTCGAGGCGCGCATCATCGAAGCCTCCGAGGCGGGAGTGCCCGAGGGGCACCCGCTCGTCTACGGTGAGTGGATGGGCGCACCCGGGAAGCCAACGCTCCTGTTCTACGGCCACTACGACGTGCAGCCGCCCGACCCTCTCGATGCGTGGGACAGCCCGCCCTTCGAGCCAACCATCACCGACGGCCGGATCGTTGCTCGCGGCGCGACCGACGACAAGGGGCAGTCGCTGACCCACGTCCTGGCGGTGGGCGAGTTGCTGTCGGCGCGCGGTGAGTTGCCAGTCAACGTGCGCTTCCTGGTCGAGGGCGAAGAAGAGGCCGGCGGCGAGACCATCGAAGCCTGGGTGCGTGGAGCCGGTCGCGACCGCCTCGAGGCCGATGCGGTCGTGGTTTCCGACACCTCAATGCTCGCTCCCGGCTGGCCGTCGCTCATCTACGGCCTGAAAGGCATGCTCTACACCCAGATCGACGTACGCGGGCCGAACCGGGACCTGCATTCGGGTAGCTTCGGAGGGGCGGTACAGAACCCCGGTAACGCCCTTGCGACGATCGTCGGCGCCTTGCGCGACCCGCACACCGGCCGCGTCCAGATCCCCGGCTTTTATGACGACGTTCTGCCGCTCGAAGACTGGGAGCGCGAAGGCTTTTCTGCCATCGAGTTCGACGAGGAGGCCTACTGCGCCGAGATCGGTATACCGGTTGCTACCGGCGAACGCGGCTACAGCACGCGCGAGCGCGCCTGGGCGCGGCCGACCTGTGACGTCAACGGCATGTGGGGTGGGTACTCGGGCGAAGGTGCCAAGACAATCATCCCGGCAAGCGCCGGCGCCAAGGTGTCGATGCGGCTCGTTCCCGGTCAAGACCCAGAGAAGATCGAGCGCCTCTTTCGCTCCTACGTCGAAGCGTTGACACCTGACGGCGTAGAAGTCGAGGTGACGGCGCTTTCGGCGGCCGAAGCGGTGCTCGTCGACGTCCAGGGGCCGATCGCCGAGGCCGCTCTTTCCGCCCTCGAAGACGAATGGGGGCGCGCCCCGGCGAAGGTTCGCGAAGGCGGCTCGATTCCGATCGTCGGCGACTTTGCACGCGAACTCGAAGCACCTGTCTTGCTGATGGGCTTCGGCCTTTCCGACGATCGACTGCATGCGCCCAACGAGAAGTTCGAGGTCGCGCACTTTCACGCCGGGATTCGCACCATCGCGCGCTTTATCGATCGGGTTGGTGCTCTCTGAGTCGCCGAGGAAGACGCTCGTGGTAGGCGACGGCGATGCGGCAGGGCCCCAAGGAACAGCGGTCGAGCGTGAGCTCAAGATCGCAGTTGCACACGTCGACACGGTTCGCGCCGCGGTCGAGGCGGCGGGTGGCGAGTACCTGCACGGCCCGAGTTTCGAAGACAACGTGATCTTCGATCGCGACAGCCGGCTCTACTCGCGCAGCGAGGTCTTGAGATTGCGCACCGACGACCGAGGCTCACGCCTGGCCTGGAAGGGCGCGGCGCACTTCGAGGACGGGGTCAAGGTCCGCGATGAGCACGAGGTGGCGCTCGATGACCCGGACGCGATCACTGCCATTCTCATCGCCATTGGCTACCAGCCGGTGCGTCGTTATCAGAAGATTCGCGACGAGTGGCTTCTAGGCGGCTGTCACGTGGCCCTCGACCAGACGCCCATGGGCCACTACGTCGAGGTCGAAGGCGACGAGCCGGGCGCGGTCTTCGAACTCCTGGGCCTCGATCCAGAGCAGGCCGAGCCGCGTAGCTACCTCAGCCTCTGGAACGACCACCGCAAAGAAAACCCCGAGGAGGGTGAAGACATGCTCATGCCCGAGCCACCGGCGAGGGGTGCCTCATGAGCCGCGCCCCGTACCGAGTCCGGGGCATCGTGGTCGCCGGAGCGGCGGGTCGCCGCCTCGAGCCGCTCACCAGTTTCGTGCCACCGCTCCTCCTGCCAATTACCGGCGGTCCGGCAATTCGATTTACCCTGCGGGCACTCGAGCGTGCCGGAGTCGAGCGTGCGACCCTCGTCCTCGGTCCGGAGGGCGAGCGCGTCGAGCGCGTGCTCGGCGACCATTTCGGAGAGCTACCGCTCGACTACAGTCACCGCGAGACCGCCGTTGGTTCGTTCGAGGCGTTCAAGGAACTGCCGGACGGTGCGGCAGCGGCCGACGCTCTGGTGGTCGTCGATGCCACGGCGCTTTGCCGCTGGCCGCTCAAACGCATGTTGCGTCGCCACCGCAAGCGCGAGGCCGATGCGACCCTGCTGCTTTCGAAGCGCGCACGGCCCGCGGAAGAGTCTGGTGTCGTGACCGTCGGCCAGAAGGGGCAGATCCTCGCCCTCCGTGACGCCGACCTCGATCTCGAGGCCGGCGAGAAAACCCGCCGGCTGGTGTTTGCGGGTGCCCAGGTGCTGTCGCCAAAGCTGGTTGCCCAGGGAGGGCCGCGCGGAGACCTCATGCGTGATCTCTACGAGCCACTGATGATTGGCGGCGGCAGGCTGCAGACGGTTACAACCGGGCGGCATTGGCACCGCGTCACCAGCATCCGGCGCTACCGCGAGGCAGCGTGGGACTGGGCACACGGCCGTTGGCCACTGCGCGCCTTTCGCTCGCGCTGGATCGCCTCGGAGGCACGTCTCGGCAACCGCGTCCGCATTCGGCAGAGCGTTCTCGAGGGTGGCGTCGAGGTCGGCGACCGTGCCCGCATCGATCGCAGTTCGGTTCTTCCGGGAGCGCGCATTGGCGCCGGTAGTCGGGTCGAGGGGTCGATCATCGCGCCGGGAGTCGAGCTCCCCGAGTCGACACGCGTCTCGGGTCGCCTGGTCACGCCGCTGACAGCGGGGCGCGACCCCGGCGCCAACGACTCGGTCGTTGGCAAGCTCGTCTATACGCCGATCGGAAAGCGCTGAGGTGGCAAGACCCCACCTCGTGGTCTTCGACTGGGACGGCACCCTCTCCGACTCGGTCGGAGCGATCGTTGGCTGCGCTCAGGAGGCATTGGCGGCCGCCGGGCTCACCGGCCGCGACGAAGACATCCGTCAGACCATTGGCCTGGGCCTCGATGTCTCGGTGCCGCGCTGGAGCCCGGGCATCAGCGAGGCCGACCAGGCCAGGGTGCTGGCTGCCTATCGTTCGCGTTGGATCGGCCATTGGTCTGCCACTGGAGGCTTGTTCGAGTTCGCCCCCACCCTCCTCGCCGCGCTCGCAGAAGACGGCCACCTGTTGGCGATTGCTACCGGCAAGAGCCGCGCTGGCCTGGTTCGCGACCTCGACAAAGCCGAACGGGTCGGAACGCCCGTCCGGCGAATGTTTGCCGGCTCGCGCACCGTCGACGAAGCGCCAGCGAAACCGGCGCCCGGCATGCTGATCGAGCTCATGGATGAGCTCGGGGCGCGGCGCGAGACAACGATCATGGTCGGCGATACGACGCATGACCTCGAAATGGCGCGTGCCGCAGGCTGTGTTTCCGTCGGCGTCCTCTCGGGTGCGATGGAGAGCGAAGAACTCGCCCCCCTTGCCGACGAAGTGCTTCCCGATGCCGCGGGGCTCTTGCAGTGGCTGGCGAGGCGGTGACCACTCCGCGCATTCTCGGCGTGGCGCACGCGTTGCCCGAGCACTACTACGACCAGGAAACGCTTCTCGCCCGTCTCGAAAAGGAATGGCAGGCGAAACACTACAACCCCGATCGACTACGCCGCTTGCATGAAAACGTTCTGGTGGGCGGCCGCCATTTGGCACTACCGATTGAGCGTTACGACGCGCTCTCAGGCTTCGGTGCCACCAACGATGCCTGGATCGAAGCGGCGTTGGCGCTCGGCGAGCGAGCTGTCACCGCCGCTCTCGAGGAAGCCGCGGTTTCAGTGGGCGAGGTTTCGGCAATGTTCTTCGTGTCCGTCACCGGCCTGGCGACTCCGTCGCTCGACGCCCGCCTGATGAACCGGATCGCCTTCAAACCGGACCTCAAGCGTATCCCGATCTTCGGCCTCGGCTGCCTCGCCGGTGCGGCGGGAACCGCGCGCGCCAGCGAGTACGTGCGCGCCTTTCCAGGCGAAGTCGCGGTTCTGCTCTCGGTCGAACTGTGTTCGCTGACCCTGCAGCGCGAAGACCTTTCGATTCCCAACCTGATTGCGAGCGGCCTGTTCGGCGACGGTGCAGCGGCAGTGGTGCTGGGCGGAGAGAATCGTGCAAGTTCAGAGCACCCGTTAGTCGTCGACACGGCGTCTTCGTTCTACCGTGACACCGAAGGGGTGATGGGCTGGCAGATCAGCGAGCGCGGTTTTCAAGTGGTGCTGTCGGCCGAGGTTCCGAAGATGGTCGACACCCACCTTCGTCGCGACGTCGATGCGTTTCTCGCTCGCCACGGCTTGACCGTTGCGGAGATCGAGCACTGGGTTTGTCACCCCGGTGGACCGAAGGTTCTAGAAGCCATGGCGCGGACCCTCGAGTTGCCCGCCGCCGCCCTGGAGCGCACCTGGCGTTCGCTACGCGAAGTCGGCAACCTGTCTTCGACCTCGGTGCTCCTGGTACTTGAAGAAACCCTGCGCGAGGGAGCGGCTCGCCCGGGAGACCACGGCGTGATGCTTGCCATGGGGCCAGGGTTCTCTTCCGAGCTGGTCCTGCTTCGATGGCCCGGGGAAGAATCGCGATGAGCGCCTCACAAGTCCTCTTCCTGGCGCTCACGGGCCTTGTAGCCATCGAGCGCCTCGTCGAACTACGCGTTTCGACCAAGAACGCACGCCGCGCCCTGGCGCAGGGGGCGGTTGAAACTGGCCGGGGCCACTACCCCTTCATGGTGGCCATGCACACCGCGTTTCTCGTTGCCGCGCCCCTAGAGGTCCTGCTCCTCGACCGTCCCTTCAGCCCGCTTCCCGCCGCGTTGATGGTAACGCTGGTTCTCCTGGCGCAGGCTCTGCGCTGGTGGACGATTCACACCCTGGGCGATCGCTGGACGACGCGCATCATCTGCCGCCCGGGGGACCGGGTGGTCAAAGGCGGCCCATTCCGTTTCCTGCGCCACCCCAACTACCTGGCGGTGGTGATCGAGATGCTCGCACTGCCAATGGTGCACAACGCATTCGTCACGGCGATTCTCTTCTTTGTCCTCAACGGTCTGGTGTTGCGCGCTCGCGTGGCTGCCGAAGAGGAGGCGCTGGGGCGCCTCACCGATTGGGACTCGGTTTTCAGTGCCGGTCGCGAGCGCGGTAGGGCACAATGACCGAGGAAACCCGTCGCAGAGCGACCGTATGCGAGATCCTGTCCCTTGCCGCTGAGCTGGTTCCGGGCCAGGTAGCGACCGATCTCGAAGAACGAATGGAACGCGGTTTACCCTCCGAGGATCTGCGCGTGGTTGAAGACCTCGGCCTCGACTCCGTCACGCTCCTGACCCTCGCTGTCGAGGTCGAAGATCATTTCAAGGTCTGCCTCGACGCCGATGACGAGGAGGCCATCGTGACCCTCGGCGATCTCGCCGACATAGTCTTGAGAAGAAAGTCTTCGACCGGCACCACTCTCTGAGGCCCCATGACCATCTCCCGAACACTGACCGCTGCCCTCTATGACGCGGGCCGTTCGCAACGCGGCGCCGAGACCGGCTTGCGCTTTCTCGATCGTCACGAGCGCGAAGAACTGGTTACCTGGAACGAAATCTGGAAGCGCGCCCGCGCCTTGCAACAGGCGCTTGCGGGAGAGGGCGGGGCGACCGGGCAGGCCGGGGTGGTGCCCGGCCAGCGCATCGCGATCATCTACCCGACCGTGCCAGGCTTCTTCGACGCCTTTTTAGGTGTCTTGATGGCCGGGGCGATTCCGGTGCCGCTTTATCCGCCCGTGCGCCTGGGGCGCCTTGACGAGTACCACCGCCGGACCGCACGGATGCTTGATCTGGTCGATGCCACGGGTGTCTTGGCCGACACCGGTGTGGCACGCCTTCTCGGCGAGACGCTGGCAGCAAGTGCAGCCCGGCCCTGGCTCTTGACGCCACGTGACCTGCGGCCGGTGTCAACTGCCCGCGACACGGAGTCCGGCGCCCCACGCTGGCCGCCGCCGATCCATGCCGATGGTGGTGGGTTGGCGATGGTTCAGTTCTCCTCGGGGACGACGCGCGAGCCCAAGCCGGTGGCGCTCAGCCACCGGGCGGTTCTCGCTCAGGCCCGCATGCTGGCGAGTCATTTTCCAGACGGCGGCCGAGGAGGAGACGCTGGGCGCACCCAGAGCGGCGTCAGCTGGCTGCCGCTCTACCACGACATGGGTTTGATCGGCTGCGTGTTCACAGCCCTGGTGCGTGCTGCCGACCTCACCCTTTTGCCACCCGAAGCGTTCCTCGCCCGTCCGGCGCTCTGGCTGCGGGCGATCTCGAAGGCTCGCGCCACCGTTTCGCCGGCGCCAAACTTCGCCTACTCACTGTGTGTCGATCGCATTCGCGACGAAGAGCTCGAGGGAGTCGATCTGTCGTCCTGGCAGGTGGCGCTCAACGGTGCCGAAGCGGTCACGCCAGGGGTCTTGCGTCGCTTCAGCGAGCGCTTTGGCGCCTGGGGCTTCAGGGCCGAAGCTCTAACGCCGGTCTATGGCCTCGCCGAGGCTTCGCTAGCGGTGACGTTTTCTCCCCCCGAGGAGCGCTTCTTGATCGAACGTTTCGACCAACAGCAACTCGAAACGCGGGGGCTTGCCGAACCGCTTGCGGCGGGCTCGGAAGAGTCGGCGGTCGAGCTGGTCTCGGTTGGTCGCCCCGTGCCGGGCTTCGACCTCGAGATTCGAAGCGAAGAAGGCAGGCAGCTGCCCGAGGGTGAGGTCGGCGAGATCTACACGCGCGGCCCGTCGCTCATGGCTGGCTACCTGGGAATGCCCGAAGAGACCGAGCAGGCGCTCGAAGACGGCTGGCTGCGAACAGGGGATGAAGGCTTCGTCTTTGGCGGCGACCTCTATGTCACCGGCCGCACCCAGGACCTGGTGATCGTTCGTGGTCGCAACCACTCTCCCGAGCTCATCGAAGAGGCTGCTTCGCGGGTCCCGGGTGTGCGCACGGGGTGTGTCGTTGCGGCCGGTCATCGCTTCGAGGCGCAGGCGACCGAGTCGCTCGTGGTCTTTGCCGAGCGTGCGCGCGGCGAACGTCCGGTTGACGCCCTGATCGAGAGCGGCGTTCGAGGCGAGGTGCTTTCTGCGGTGGGGCTCGAACCCGGCGAGGTGATTCTGCTCGAGCCCGGCGTACTGCCGCGGACGTCGTCGGGCAAGCTCCGGCGCCGAGAGGCCCTCAAGCAACACCTCCAGGGGCAGCTCGAGGCGCGGCCCGGCCTGTCGCCGGTGCGGCTGGCGCTTGCTTTGTGGCGTTCGGCGCGCGCTCGCCGAATTCTGTCCCGAAGCCTGCCGCGCGAGCGCTCGTGACCACAGCGGCCAGCGGCCCGCAGGTGGTGGTGGTGGGCGCTGGACCAACCGGCCTGGCTGTGGCCATTGGTCTTGCGCGCTCAGGAGTTCGCGTTCGGGTTCTCGAGCGCCGGCGCCTGGCCGAACCGGGCGCTGGCCTCGACAAGCCCTGCGGCGAGGGGTTGATGCCCGACGCGGTGGCTCATCTCGAGCAACTGGGCGTCGATCTACGGCGGTTACCCAGGGCGCCGTTCGGGGGCATTCGATGGTTCGATACCGAATCGGGCGCGTCGGTCGAAGGGCGCTTTCCCGGGGGGCCGGGCCTGGGCGTCCGGCGAACGGTGCTCTATCGTGCGCTGATTGAGCGGGCGCAAGAAGTGGGCGTCGGGGTTTCGTACGGCGAACGAGGCGTGCGGTTGATCGAGCAGAGCCCGAACCGTTATGCGTTGGTGACCGACGCGCGGCGGTACGAGCCGGCGGCGATCGTGGGCGCCGATGGCCTACGCTCGCGGCTGCGAAGCGATGCGGGTCTCCTGGGGCGATCTCGTTTCCAGACAGAGCGATTTGGAATCAGGCAGCACTTCAGCCTGCCGCAGCCATGGTCGAAGAAAGCCCGACCGGCGGTCGAAGTGTTCTGGGCCGACCGGGCCGAGGCCTACGTAACACCGGTCGGGCCGTCTGAGATCGGCATCGCATTGCTGTTCGAGAAGGCGGCACCCGGAGCGGCGCCAACTACGGGCGAACCACCCTTTCAGCGTCACATGGCGCGTTTCCCGGCCCTTGTCAAAAGGCTCGAAGGTGCCACCCCGGTGTCGAAAGCGCTCGGGACCGGACCGCTGGCCCAATCCGCCCGTGCGGTGGCCGTACGCAATCTGTTCCTGGTTGGAGATGCTGCCGGCTATGTCGACGCCATCACCGGCGAAGGCCTGGCGGTTGGTTTCGGGGAAGCGCATCACCTGGCCGGCTGCTTGGCACCGCTGGCTGGTTGTTCAAGCAATGCGCATGAGATCATTGCCGGCGCCCGTCGCGAGTACCCGGTGCACTCGCGGCGAACTCGCAGGCGCCCCGAGCTCCTGACGCATGCCGCCCTCCGTTTGTCGCGCTCGCGCAGGCTTCGGCGTAGCGTCATCCGCGGCCTGGCTCGCCGGCCTGTCGCCTTTGACCGGATCCTGGCGCTGCACGTTGGCGAAGGAAAACCATCGGACGCGCTCGGAGAGCTCCTCCCCATCGTCCCCACGCTTGCCCTCGCCCTGTTGCGGCGACGCTCGCGGAGCTGATTTGACATGCAACCTTAGGGTTGCATATGGTCTCTGCCATCGTGAACCAAGTGTTCGAGGCCATTGCAGATCCGACGCGGCGACAGATTCTGGGCTACATCCAGGAGTCGGGCCCGCTGTCGGTCAACGAAGTTGCCGAGCCCTTCTCGATCAGTCGCCAGGCGGTCACCAAGCACCTCGATGTGCTTTCGAGGGCCGGCCTTGTGCACGTCGAGCGCAGCGGTAGACATCGACTGCACCACGTCGACCCCGCGCCGCTCCGCGCTGTGGCCGAGTGGCTAGAGCCGTACTCGGCGGCATGGGACGAGCGGTTAGCGCGCCTCGAGAAGTTCCTCGACGACCACCCGGAGGGATAGAGACGAAATGGACCGAAACGTCATCGAAAAGAGGCTCGAGCTCGAAGCCTCGCCCGAGCGAGTATGGAAGGCGATCACCGACCCAGAAGAGGTCAAGCAGTGGTTCGGTGACGGCTGCTCGTGGAAGCTCGAGCCGGGCCACAACGGGTATCTGTCGTGGCAGAAGTACGGGCGTTTCGCGGTACGCATCGAAGCGGTCGAGGCGCCCAGGAGCCTTGCGTGGCGGTGGACGAGCCGCGCCGATACGCCGATCGAGGCCGACAACTCGACCCTGGTGGAGTGGGAGCTCCGCCCGCGAGACGACGGCGGAACCACATTGTTGCTGCGCGAGAGTGGGTTCCAGACTCCCGAAAGCTGGAAGGAGAACAACGAGGGTTGGGACGAAGAGCTCGGCGAGCTGTGCGTTTTGCTTGGCGCGCAGGCCTGAGGGTCAGGCCAGCACCGAGAGCTCGGTCTGGCAGCGCGGTAGCCGGCTGGCGGTGCCCGTCAGGTACTCGTCGATAGCGGCAGCCGCCCCGCGGCCTTCGTTGATTGCCCAGACCACGAGGCTCTGCCCGCGGCGGCAGTCGCCGGCGGCGAAGACTCCTTCGGCCGAGGTGTTGAAGCGCCCGTACGGGGCGCTGATGTTTGAGCGCTCGTCGGTTTCGAGACCAAAGGCCGCAGCGAGGGTCGCTTCGGGGCCGAGAAACCCCATCGCCAAGAGCACAAGGTCTGCCTCGAACGTTTCGTTGCTACCGGGCACTTCCTGCATCGCGAAGCGACCGCCGGCGCCCTTCGTCCATTCCACCCGAACGGTTTCGATGCCGGTGACATGACCGTTGTCATTGCCGATGAAGCGCTTCGAGAGCACGTTGTACTCCCGTGGATCCCGGCCGAAGCGCGCCTCGGCTTCGCTGTGACCGTAGTCGACCCGAAAGATGCGTGGCCACAACGGCCACGGGTTGTCGGCAGCGCGCTCCTCAGGTGGACGATCGAGCAGTTCGAAGTTGACCATCGACCGGCAGCCGTGGCGAATCGACGTGCCGATGCAGTCGGTACCCGTGTCGCCGCCACCGATCACCACGACCCTTCTGCCTTCGGCAGAAAAGAATCCCGCGCTGGGCTCTCTATCGAGCAACGAGCGCGTGTTCTCGGTCAGGAAGTCCATCGCGAAGTGAATGCCGTCGAGATCGCGACCAGGGATCTCGAGGTCGCGCGGCCTGGTCGCACCGCAGGCCAGAAGAAGTGCGTCGTGGTTCTGCCGGAGCGCCTCTGGGTCGACGTTCACGCCAACGTCCGCGCCAGTCTCAAAGGTCACGCCTTCGGCCTCCATCAGATTCAACCGGCGTTCGACGACGCGACGCTTGTCGAGCTTCATATTGGGAATGCCATACATCAGAAGCCCGCCCGGGCGGTCCTCGCGTTCAAAGACGGTCACTGTGTGGCCGGCGCGATTGAGTTGGTCTGCAGCCGCAAGGCCCGCCGGGCCGGAGCCAACGATCGCTACCGTCTTGCCAGAACGTTCGTGCGGCGGCCGCGGCTCGACCCAGCCTTCGGCGAAACCGCGGTCGATGATCGCGTTCTCGATGTTCTTGATCGTCACCGGCGGCGAGGTGATGCCGAGGACACAGGAACCCTCGCAGGGTGCTGGGCACACGCGGCCGGTGAACTCGGGGAAGTTGTTGGTGCGGTGGAGTCGGTCGAGAGCAGTCTTCCAGCGCCCGCGATAGATCAGGTCGTTCCATTCGGGAATCAGATTGTCGACCGGGCAGCCGGTATCTGACTGGCAGAAGGGAACGCCGCAGTCCATGCAGCGCGCTCCCTGGCCACGTAGATGTTCCTCCGCAACCGGCTCGTAGAACTCGCGCCAATGTTCAATGCGCCGCAGCGGATCGGCGTACGGCACAGTCTGCCGATCGATCTCGAGAAACCCCGTCTTCTTGCCCATCGTCGCTACGCCGCCTGTCGGTTCTTGCCGCGAGTCTCTTCGAGAACGCGACGGTAGTCGGTGGGCATGACCTGGACAAACTGGTCTAGAACCGTGCGCCAGGCGGCTAGGAGCTGTTCGCCGAGCACCGAGCCCGTCCAGGCGGTGTGCCGCTCGACCAGTCGGCGGAGCTCTGGCAGAAACTCCTCGGCGACCGGTTCGAGACCGACCATGTCGTGATTGGTGTTCGACTGCAGGCGCCCTTCCGGGTCCCACACCCAGGCGATGCCGCCACTCATGCCGGCGGCGAAGTTGCGTCCCGTTGGCCCCAGAACCACGATCCGGCCGCCGGTCATGTACTCACAACCGTGGTCGCCAATGCCCTCGATCACCGCTCGTGCTCCCGAGTTGCGGACCGCGAAACGTTCCGCCGCCCGCCCGCGGAAGTAGGCCTCGCCCGAGGTGGCTCCATACAATGCGACGTTCCCGATCAGGATGTTTTCCTCGGCGAGGAACGGGCTTTCTTCGGGTGGCCTGACGGTGACGATGCCGCCCGAGAGTCCCTTGCCGACATAGTCGTTGGCGTCGCCTTCGAGCTCGAGAGTGATTCCGGGTGCCAGGAAGGCGCCGAAACTCTGCCCCGCTGAGCCTTCGAACCGAAAGTGAATCGTGCCGTCAGGGAGCCCCTTGGCGCCGTGGGCCTTCATGACCTCGTTCGAGAGCATGGTGCCCACCGCGCGACAGGTGTTCGAGATCTCGATCTCGTGCGAGGCCTTCTTGCCGTGCTCGAGCGCTGGCCTGGCGCGCTCGATCAACTGGTGATCGAGCGCCAGCTCGAGGCCGTGGTCCTGCGCTCGCGAGTGCGTGACCAGAACCCCCTCGTGGTGGGGGATCGCCGGAGCAAGGAGCGCGCCGAGGTCCAGGCCGTCGGTCTTCCAGTGGTCCTCGGCCACCTTGCCGTCGATCAGATCGACCCGGCCGACCAGCTCGTCGATCGAGCGCACGCCGAGGCGCGCCATGAAGATTCGCGCGTCTTCAGCGACCATGAATAGGTAGTTGACGACGTGTTCGGGTTTGCCGGCGAAACGCCGCCGGAGTTCCTTGTCCTGGGTGGCAATGCCAACCGGGCAGGTGTTCAGGTGGCACTTGCGCATCATGATGCAGCCAAGGGTGATGAGCGGTGCGGTCGAAAAGCCGAACTCCTCGGCACCGAGCATCGCCGCGATGACGACGTCGCGGCCGGTCTTGAGCTGCCCGTCGGTCTGCAAAACGACGCGCGAGCGCAGGTCGTTGAGCACCAGGGTCTGATGGGTCTCAGCCAGCCCGAGCTCCCACGGTAGGCCGGCGTGCTTGATGCTGGTCAGGGGCGAAGCGCCCGTGCCACCATCGTGACCAGAGATCAGAATGTGCTCGGCATGCGCCTTGGCGACCCCCGCGGCCACAGTTCCCACACCAACTTCCGAAACCAGCTTGACCGAAATGCGCGCCTCGCGGTTGGCGTTCTTGAGGTCGTGAATGAGCTGGGCGAGATCCTCGATGGAGTAGATGTCGTGGTGGGGTGGCGGCGAAATGAGGCCAACGCCGGGCGTTGAATAGCGCGTCGCGGCGATCACGTCGTCGACCTTGTGACCGGGCAGTTCACCGCCCTCACCGGGCTTGGCACCCTGGGCGATCTTGATCTGGAGCTCGTCGGCGTTGGTGAGGTACCAGCTGGTGACGCCGAAGCGACCCGAGGCCACCTGCTTGATCGCCGAGCGTTTCGAGTCGCCGTTGGGAAGCGTCTTGAAGCGCTCCGGGTCTTCGCCACCTTCACCGGTGTTGGACTTCCCGCCCAGCCGGTTCATTGCGATCGCCAGTGTCTCGTGAGACTCGGCCGAAATCGAACCGAAGCTCATCGCTCCCGTACAGAACCGTCGCACGATGTCTTGTGCCGGCTCGACTTCGTCGAGGGGCACCAGGTAGTCGTCATCGGGGCGCTCATCACAGCTCAGGCGCAGGAGCCCACGCAGTGTGCAGGCACGAGTGGATTGGCTGTCGGCGGCGCGCGCGAAACGAAAGTAGGCGTCGCGCTCGCCCGAGCGCGCCGCGTGTTGCAAGAGGGCGATGCTCGGCGGCGACCACATGTGCTTCTCGCCTCCGGCGCGCCAATGGAACTCGCCGTTGTTGGCCAGGTCATTGCCGACCAGCGAGGTTCTTTCGTTGAGCGGCGGATAGCCGAGCCCATGCCGGCGGAGAGACTCCTCGGCCAGGACCTCGAAGTCGACGCCTTGCAGGCGGCTGGCGGTGCTGGTGAAGCAGCGCTCGATGACCGTGTCGCGAAGGCCGACCGCCTCGAAAATCTGCGCACCCTTGTAGCTTTGCAGGGTCGAGATCCCCATCTTGCCCATGACCTTGAGCATGCCCTTCTTGACCCCGGTGCGATAGCGACGCACGATTTCCTCGTCGGTGGTGTTGGGTTCGGCAGGGCCGGTGCGCCCGCCGCGCCAGAGAGCCTCGAAGGCCAGGTAGGGGTTGATGGCGTCGGCGCCGTAACCCACCAGCAGGCAGTGGTGGTGAACCTCGCGAGCCTCGCCACTCTCGAGGACCAGGGCAGAGCGCGTGCGCTTTCGCACCTTCAAAAGGTGTTGGTGAACTGCCCCGCAGGCAACGAGGCTCGGGACCGGAACGCGTTCGGCTGAAACGGCCCGATCTGAAAGCACCAGAAAGCCTGCCCCCTCGTCGACCGCCGCTTCGGCTTCACGGCAGAGCTCTTCCAAACGGGCCTCCAGACCGGCCGGGCCGAGGGCCACATCCCAGGTCATGTCGAGAACGGTCGAGCTCCAAGGCTCGCCGTCGAGCTGCAGGATCGCCTGCAGCTCGCGGTTGTCGAGGACCGGATGCGGAACCCGAAGCCGCCGGGCGTGTCGCCCTTCGACCTCGCAGAGGTTGCCCTCCGGGCCGATCGGGCACTCGAGCGACATGATCACCGCCTCGCGGATGGCGTCGATCGGAGGGTTGGTGACCTGCGCGAAGAGCTGCTTGAAGTAGTCGTAGACCAGGCGTGGCTGATCAGACAGACAGGCGAGTGCCGAGTCGTTGCCCATCGAGCCCAGCGGGTCGCGACGTTCACGGATGAGCGGCCGCAACATGAACTGCATGGTTTCGGTGGTGTAGCCGAAGGTGCGCATGCGTGGAATGACGGTCTCGGTGTCGAGGGTCGGGATCGGCCCGGAGGCTGGCAGCTTGCGCAGCTCGACGCGGTTCTGCTGCAGCCAGCGACCGTAGGGCTTGCGGTGGGCGAAGTCGTGCTTGACCTCTCTGTCGTCGACGATGCGACCCTCTTCGAAGTCGACCAGGAACATGCGTCCAGGCTCGAGCCGGCCTTTTGCGACCACGCGCTCGGGGGCGACGCGTACAACGCCAACCTCAGAAGCCATGATCACCAGGTCGTCATCGGTGACGTAGTAGCGACTGGGGCGCAGGCCGTTGCGGTCGAGGATCGCACCGATCCAATGGCCGTCGGTAAAGGCGATTGAGGCTGGACCATCCCAGGGCTCCATCAGGTGCGAGTAGAAGTCGTAGAAGGCCTTCTTCTCGCGATCCATCCCATGATGGTTCTGCCATGCCTCGGGAACCATCATCATGATTGCTTCCTGGAGGGTGCGGCCCGTCATCAGCAGAAACTCGAGCACGTTGTCGAACGATCCCGAGTCCGAGCAGTCGGGCTCGACGACCGGAAAGCACTTGTCGAGCTGGTCACCGAAGAGCTTGCTCTTTGCCACCCCCTGGCGGGCGTGCATCCAGTTCATGTTGCCGCGCACGGTGTTGATTTCGCCGTTGTGGCTCATGAAGCGGTTGGGTTGGGCGCGGTCCCAAGAGGGAAAGGTGTTGGTCGAAAAGCGCGAGTGAACCATCGCCAGGTGGCTCATGAAGTCGGCTTCGGCGAGATCGGGGAAGAACGGCACCAGTTGACCCGGGGTCAACATGCCCTTGTAGACGATCACCCGTGTCGAAAGCGAACAGGAATAGAACATCTGACCGTTCGAACCGTCGAGGCCCAGACGCCCCCGGAGGGCGGCCGACGCCTGCTTGCGAATCAGGTAGAGCCGACGCTCGAAAGCCGCCTGCGGGTCGGAGTCACCGGTCTCTTCTCCGCCGGAGCCGACGAACAGCTGTTCGATGACGGGCATGGCGGCGCGCGCCGTCGGGCCGATGTCGGCGTCGTCGGGTGCGATTGGAACCGGGCGCCAGCCGAGCAGTCGCTGACCTTCTTCCTCGATGATCCGATTCACCTCGGTGCGCGCCTTCTCGCGCCGCGCATCGTCGGTGGGCAGAAAGATGAGGCCGGCGGCGTAGCGACCGGGCTCGGGAAGCTCGATTCCCAGATCGCTCTGTGCGACGCGGGCGAGGAAAGCATGCGGCAGTGCCGTGAGCATGCCGGCGCCGTCGCCGGTATTGGGTTCACAGCCGCAGGCGCCGCGGTGATCCATGCGCTGCAACATCACATCGGCGTCTTCGACCAGGCGGTGCGACGCCTCGCCCTTGATGTGCGCTATGAAACCCACGCCGCAGGCGTCGCGCTCGTGCACCGGGTCGTAAAGGCCGCGGGCGGAGGGGCGCTGGTTTCGGGCTTTAGGGGTCATGGCGGAAGTTCTCTTATCGACTCGTGGGTCAGACGTTGGGCGGGACAGAGGAGGTGGCGGCGAGCGGAGTCTCGGCCGCCGCAGCGGTTGCGTCGTCGGGCAGTGGGCCGGCGTGCTGCGCCAGAAAGCCCAGCAGTGCCTGGGCGCCCGGCGAGAGACTGCGACCGCGCGCCCAGACGATGCCCAGCGGGCGCAGCAGCTCGGGCTCGAGCGCCAGGGCGGCGAGCGTTCCAGCTTCGACTTCGCGCAGAACCGTGCGCTGCGGGAGAATGGCCACCTTGCCGGTTGCCGCCACGACGTTCTTCATCGTGTCGATGTTGTCGACGGCCTGCACGAGCCCCGGCGACACCTTCTGGCTCTTGAGGTAGCGGCGCACCGAGCGCGCAACCGGAAGGTCGGCCTCGAAGCCAACCATTTCGAGACCTCCGAGCGCGCTTGCATGGAGCGAACGCCTGGCTGCCATCGCATGCCCGGCCGAGCACACGACGCACATGCGTTCATCGCGTAGCGCGCGCACGGCAAGCCCCTTCCAGGTGCGCGGGTAGGAGACGATGCCAAGTTCGCAGCGGCCGTCGCTGACCGCCGCGGCGACCTTCTCCGGGCGGCGATACTCCAGCACCACCTCGAGCCCAGGGTGCTGCTCCTGGAACAAGTCACGCAGTCGCTCGAGCAAACCGATTCCAGCGGAATAGATCGCGTCGAGCCGAACGGCCCCGCGCAGCTCCATCGCCTCGGGGCTTCCAGCGCGTGCGACCTTTCGAACCAGATTGTCGTAGCGACTCACCACGTCGGCCGCCTCGCGCGCTAGAACCTCACCCGCGGCTGTCAATCCGACGGGTCGCACGCTGCGGTCGAGCAGCTGAACGCCAAACTTGGACTCGAGCTGACGAATGCGTTGAGACGCAGCAGACTGCGTGATCGAGTGCACTTCCGCGGCCCGGCTGAGGTTGCGCAGTGCCGCAACATCACAGAAAAGTCGAAGGTTCTGCATGGGGAGCAGGACGGTATCATAAGGGGCGCTAATCGAACGCGAGAGGCATAAGCGAGACTAATAGTTCCGGCTAGTGGCCGGCTGCGAAGACGAGCGGGGCGCCCGGTTTTCTCTCTTTACTGCAGGAGATGGGCGCGCAAGGCCGCCGCTTCAGGTGCCAGAGCGACGATCGTCTCGGCCTGGTCGAGCGTGCGGGCGATGGCGCGAGGTACGGGTGGCTCCTTGCCGGTGGCTTCGGCAACCGTGTCGGCGAACTTGGCCGGGTGAGCGGTCGCCAGAACCAATCCAACGGCGCCAGGCCTGGCTTCGAGGGCCCGGCGCAAACCGAGCCAGCCGACGGCGGTGTGGGGGTCGAGGACGTAACCGGTGCGGGCCTCGACTTCGCGCATTGCGGTCAGGGTGTCGTCGTCAGTGAAGGCATGGCCCTCGAGGTCGTGTTGCAGAGGCTCGATGTCTCCGCCGTAGAGGTGTTCAATGCGCGAGAAGTTCGAGGGGTTGCCTACGTCCATGGCGTTCGAGAGCGTGCGTTCCGAAGGTCGCGGTTTGAAACGACCCGTCGTCAGATACTCCGGCACCACGTCATTGACATTGGTGGCTGCTACGAACCGATCCGCACCCAGGCCCAGTCGCTGCGCCATGAGGCCGGCGGTGAGGTTGCCGAAGTTGCCCGACGGCACGGCGATGCGCAGCGGCCGCTCCCGTAGCCCTCGTCGAGCGAGCAGCGCCCGGGCGTGGAAGTAGTAGAAGATCTGCGGCACCAGGCGGCCGAGGTTGATCGAGTTCGCCGATGCCAGAGCCCGCTGGCCGCGCAGCTCGCGGTCGCTGAAAGCCGCCTTTACCATCCGTTGGCAGTCGTCGAACGAGCCGTCGACCTCGAGCGCCGTGACGTTCTCTCCCAGGGTTGTAAAGAGGCGCCTCTGTGCCTCGCTGACCTGGCCTCGTGGGTAGAGCACTCGCACTTCGAAACCCGGTTGGCGCCAGAACGCCTGGGCAACTGCGCTTCCCGTGTCACCGCTGGTGGCCGCCAGAATGCACATCGGTGCTCCCGGTTGGAGTAGACCTGCTGCCTCCGGTGACTGGTTGATGAAGTGCTTCATCAGCTCCGCCAGAAAGCGCGCCCCGACGTCCTTGAAGGCCAGCGTTGGTCCGTGAAAGAGCTCGAGAGTGAACTGGTCGTCTTCGATCTCGACCAGCGGCACGTCGAAGTCGAGGGCGGCTGGCAGCATCTGCACCAGAACGTCGTCAGAGAGAGCACCGCCGAAAAGATGACGAGCGATGCGCAGGCCAATCTGTGGCAGCGAAAGCGAATCGAGCTCTTCGGCCATCGACGGCGCCAACGGCTGGATCGCGTCAAAGGTCCACAGGCCCCCGTCGGGCGCCAGGCCGGAGAAGATCGCTTCGGCCAGGCCAACCGGCTCTGAGCCGCCGTTGGTCGAAACCAGCTTCATGCCGATGCGGTAGCGGCAACCGGTTCGTCGTCGTTGCCGCTACCTTCGAGAATGTAGGCACCGCGCGAACCAACCGGCGAGACCCAGGAATCGACGCCTCGCCCAGTGGACTCGAAGGCGTCGACCATCGCGGCTCTAACCGCGGCGCCGGTCGCCTCGTCGCGGCAAATCGCAAACAGCGCCGGACCACTTCCCGACAGCGAACAGCCGAGCGCACCATTTCCTATCGCGGCCTCGCGTGCAGGCTGAAAGCCCGGCACCAGATCACGTCGAACAGGCTCGGCGATGGCGTCGTGAAGCGACCGTGAAAGTAGCTCCATGTCCGAGCGAAAGAGGGCCGCCACCAGCGCTGCGGTATTCGCCCACTGGGTCACCGCCGACGCCAGGGGCACGCGATCGCCGAGGAGCGCGCGCGCGGAATGAGTTTCCACGGCGATCGAGGGGCGAACTACCGCGGCGGTCAAGCCGGCTGGCACCGGCAGCGCGACAATGTCGGGCCGAGGGCGCAGGGCCCGCACCAGGACGAACCCGCCGTAGAGCGACGGCGCAAGGTTGTCGCCGTGCTCGCCACCACTGGCGAGTACCTCGCCCTCGAGCGCCGAGAGCAACAGTTCTTCTCGAGGGAGCTCTGTCTCGAGCAAGGCGTCGACGGCGATCGCTGCGGCGACGGCGCTCGCAGCGCTCGACCCCAGCCCACTGGCGAGCGGCATGCGCTTGTTGATGTGAAGCGCAACGCCCGAAGATGAACCGGAGCGTTCGAGCACCGCCTGCGCGGCCAGGCCCGCGGTGTTGCGGTCGGCCTCTCGCGGGAGCGCGCCACCGTCTCCTTCGATCGCGACGATCGTGACGCCCGCCGTTTCGGCAAAGGACGCCTCGACCTCGTCACCGGGACCCTCGATGGCAAACCCGAAGGCGTCGAAGCCACAGGCGACGTTCGAAACCGAGGCCGGTGCGAAAGCACGAAAGGAATCGCGGGGGGTGCTCATGTCGGGGTCGCTTCACGAACCGCGCCAAGCCCGACCTCGCCTAGAACACCGCGGGCGACAGCCAATTCGGCGGCGAGCAGCGCGCCGCCGGCGGCGCCGCGCAGGGTGTTGTGCGAAAGGGTGACGTAGCGGAAGTCGAGAAGCGGGCAGGCGCGCAGGCGCCCGACCGAAGCCGCCATGCCGCCCTCGAGCTCGCGATGCAGTCGCGGCTGGGGTGCGGCCAGTTCGTTGAGCACATGAACCGGTTGGCGAGGGGCCGAAGGCAGCGCGAGCTCTTGCGGCAAGGCGTGAAACTCCTCCCAGGCCCTGCGCACGTCGTCGGCCGAGGCCTTGGTGCCAAGCGCGAGCGAGACGCAAAGGGTATGACCGTCGATCACCGGAACGCGGTTACATTGGGCGCTGATCGTGGCGCCGTGCGGTTCGATCCCGCTGGCTGTGAGGGTGCCGAGGATCTTGTGCGGCTCCATCTCGAGCTTCTCCTCCTCGCCACCGATGTATGGCACGACGTTGTCGGCGATGCGGTAGCTCGCGACACCGGGTAGGCCGGCGCCCGAGATCGCCTGGAGCGAGACCACCGATACCGCCTTCACGCCAAACGCGTGCACCAGTGGCGCGAGCGTCAGAACAAGCCCGATGGACGCACAGTTGGGGTTGGTGACGATCGCACCGCCGGTCTTCTGCGCCTGCCGGCTGGCGAGCTCGAGGTGGTCGGGGTTGACCTCGGGAACGAGCAGGGGAACCTCGGGTGCCATGCGATGGGAGCGGGCATTCGACACCACGAGGTGGCCGCGCGCCGCCAGCGCCGCTTCGATGGGACCGGCGACCGAAGCGTCGAGCGCCGAAAGCACCAGCGGACAATGGTCGATGTTCTCGCCCTCGCCGAGGCTGCTCGCCTGTGCCTCGGCGACGGTTTTTTCGGCGGCTGCGACGGGAATCGGAGCGTCTTGAATCCAGTCGACTGCCTCACGGTAGGGCTTGCCCGCCGAGCGCGCCGAAGCCAGGAGGGCCTCGGCCCGAAACCAGGGATGGTCTTCGAGCAGCCGAATAAAGCGCTGGCCTACCGTTCCGGTTGCACCGAGGACGGCCACCGGGATTCTCCCTGCTGCATCTCCCGGGGCGGCGAGGTGCCCGTACCCGAGGGACTCGAGGCTCGGAGGGGTACTCATCGCCTGCTACTCCAACGTACTTGTTCTGGGACTTGCTCCGTTGCGAAGGCAGGGTCGCCTTCGGTTGGGATCGCCGGGCGCTAGGCCTGAGAGGCCCACGGGCCCTCGACGAGCGGGTCGCGCACCGACTCCGCGTGGGCGCGGAGAATATCAGCGAACAGGCCTCCGGCGGTGACTTCACGCCCAGCGCCGGGCCCGATCACCACCAGCGGGCGGCTGTTGTAGAAGCGCGAAGTGAAGATAAAGACGTTGTCGGTACCGTCGAGGTTGGCGGCCGGGTGACCCGGTTCCACCTCGCGCCAGCCGACGGAACCCGCCGTCTTTCCGTCCTCGGCCACCGACAAGGTCGCCAGGTAGACCGGGACCCGCCCGTTCGAGCGCGCTGTCTCGATCCGTGCTGCCATAGCCTCATCCTGCTCGGGCAAGCGCTTCCAGAAGTCCGCCAGAGAGAGCCCGTCGAGGGCCGGGTCACAGAGCGCCTCGACCTCGAGATCTCCCAGTTCGAGCGCCGGCGCATCGCTCTCGCCGAGCGGCCGGAGGTCGCGCGCTAGGACCAACAGCTTGCGCGCCACATCCATGCCCGAGAGATCCTCGCGCGGGTCGGGCTCGGTGTAGCCGAGCTCGTGCGCCTTCTTGACCACTGAGCTCCAGGACTGGCCGGTGCGTATCGCCCCGAAAACGTAACCGAGGGTTCCAGAGAACACGCCTTCGATGCGCTCGACGCCATCTGCGGCGCGTACCATGCCTTGCAGGGTCCGCACGACCGGAAGGCCCGCTCCGACCGTCGCCTCGTAGTAGAGCCCCCGACCATCGGCTGGCGCCCTTTTTCGCGGATCGTTCTCGATGGGGCCAGCAAACGGTCGCTTGTTGGCGGTCACTACCGAACAGTGTCCTTCGAGCAATCGCCTATAGAGGGCAGGTACCGCATCGCTGGCGGTGCAGTCGACTAGCGCCCTCGGGCCCACCTGCCGTTCCAGGAACCTGCTGACGGTCGAAAGGTCTGCCGCCTCGCCCGAACTCTCGAGCCACGACCGCCAGTCGCCGTCAGGAGGGCCCGCAATGCCGTCAGCATCGAGGCGCATGAAACGTGAGCTCACCACTCCGGAGAGGCGGACATCGATGCCTCGCTCTTTCGCCAGGCGCCTCTTGGTTTCCTCGAGCTGGTCGAGGAAGGCTCCGCCGACTCCGCCGACCCCGGCCACCACCACCTTGAGTGTCCGGTCGTGCCAGCGGAAAAACGAGTCGTGAATCGCCTGCAGCGCTTCGACCTCGTCGTCTCGGGCAAGCGCGATGGAGATGTTGCGTTCCGAGGAGCCCTGCGCGATGGCGTGCACCGAGATGCCGCGCCGGCCGAGCAAGCGAAAGAGGCGCCCCGAAATGCCGGCACGGTGACGCATGCCCTCGCCGACGACGGCAACCACGCACTGGTCGTCTTCGATCACCAGTGGCTTGACGGTTCCAGCGGCGATCTCAGACGCGAATCGTGTGTTGACGGCGTCTGCTGCGCAAGCCGCTGAGGCGGGATCGATCGCGACGCAAATCGAGTGCTCACTCGAGGCCTGCGAAATCAAGATGACGTTGGTGTCGCAGCCGGCGAGCGCTTCGAACATCCGCGCGGCAACGCCAGGGACTCCGATCATGCCCGGGCCTTCGAGGCGCAGAAGCGTCACTTCGTTGATCGACGCGATGCCGGTGATCGGCCTTTCGTCGAACGATCTGTCATCGCCGACCGAGCTCACCCGTGTGCCTGGGAACGACGGGTTCAAGGTGTTCTTGATCAACAGCGGAATGCCACGATCCCTTGCCGGCTGAACCGCCGCCGGAAAAACGACCTTGGCGCCGAAGTGTGAGAGCTCCATCAGCTCTTCGTAGCGCAACCGCTCGAGCGAAAAGGCGTCGGGCACAACCCGTGGATCGGCACTCATGACGCCGTCGACATCGGTCCAGATTTCGACTACCGAGGCGTCGAGCGCCGCACCCACCAGCGCCGCGGTGTAGTCGGAGCCCGAGCGGCCGAGAGTCGTGGTTTTGCCATCGGGACCCGAAGCGATGAAGCCGGTAACGACCTGGGTGGCGGTGCGTTCTTCGAACCAGGCGCGAGTCAGGCGACGGGTCTCGTCAAGGTCGACGTAGGCGTGACCGTGTCGATCGTCGGTGCGAATGAACTGTCGCGCATCGGCATCCTCGGCAGCCACCTCCAGCTTTCTCAGCGCGCCAGCCATGATCATCGACGACAACCGTTCGCCTACGCTCACCACGCGGTCGCGACTACGCGGTGAGCACTCGCCCACCAAGGCGATGCCCGAAAGCAGCTCGCGAAGGTCGGCCAGGACGGCATCGAAGCGGGCCTCGAGCTCTCTGACCTCGGATGCTCTGGCGGCGACCGTTGCCGCCTCCCGATGGCGAAGGGCAATCGCATCGACGGCAGCTCCGACTACTGGCTCGGCAGAGGACCCCTGGCAGGCCGTGTCGGCCGCCGCTAGCAGGTCGTCAGTAGTACCTCCCAGGGCCGAGACCACGACAACGATCGGCCCGGCCGCGACCGCCTCGGCGGCAATTCCCGCTGCTCTCTCAATACGCTCTCCGTCACCGAGAGAGCTGCCGCCGAACTTGATCACGCGCATGTCGAAGTCTCGCCCCGAAGTGTTCGGGAAGGGAACGCGGATCATTCCACAACTGTCGCTGTGGTGTCGTTCTCCCTTCCGAAGCCCTTCACCGGCTTGACCAAGAGGTCATCCGTCGCGAGGGGCTTTGTGAGGAGGCCCTTCGTGCGCTTCCAGGGCTCTTCCGTCGAAAGCCTCTCAGGGCTCGGGAACGGCGGTCGGCTCGTGCATGGCGTCCATGCCGCGGGCAACAAACTCATTGACCTTCTGGGCGTGGGCCTGGATGAGCTTCACCACGTAGGGGTCGTCAGAGGTTTCGGTGACTCGAACTCCGTCTTCGAGAAGTTCCGTCTTCACGACGATCTTGTCGGCGTGGTTGAAGATCTCGACGAACAGGGGGTCCCAGTGGCGGATACTGCCACCGTTCTCGACTAGCGCGACCATCTGCCCGACATGGGTTTGGAGGGTTTCGACGAGCTCCGGTTCGTCGGTTGTGGTGACCGCGATGATGCCGTATTCAATGTTCTCCACCGCGCGGTGGATCGAACGATGGTTATCCATCAGGCCATGGATGTTGCCCATGAGCGCCCGATGGTCGCCGCCTCTGCGCCCGTGCTCGCCCTGGCCCTTCCGGTGGCCTCTTCCCGTACGGCCCTCGCCGTGCTTCGCACCGTCGGCGTTCCTATGAGGGCACTCCATTCCGCCCTTTTCGCCGGCGCTGTCCCTCATCATCGGACAGCCTGCGTGCTCCCCTTCTGCCTTGGCACCATGAGCGTGGCCCTCCTGAGCTACAGCCGGCGCCAGGAGCCCGGAGAACAGGATGAGGATGCTGGTGATCGCAAGCCTGGTTCGGTTTTCATAAGTCATGAGGTTCTGCTTCCCTGGAATGTTGAGCGGGTGGGCTTCTGGGCGCGAGGCTCAGGCGGCCGAAACGGTTTCGACGACTTCGAGAAGAGATGCGCGGACCTCGCGGCCGACTTCGGCGAGCTCGGTGTTGTCGAGCATCTCCATGACCGGCTGAGGGTTCATGGCGCGCACCATGGTCTTGCCGTCTTCGACCGAAAGGGTGACGTTGCAGGGCAGAAAGACACCGACCGAAGGGGCCGCTCCGATCGCCTTGTAGGCCGACGGAGGGTGGCACGCGCCGAGGATGACGTAGGGCTCCATCTCGACGTCCAGCTTCTTACGAAGCGTTGCCTGGATGTCGATCTCGGTGAGAACTCCGAAACCGCGTTCTGCCAGCGCCTTGCGTGCAGCGGCAACGGCGTCGCCGAAAGGTAGAGCACTCTCGGCTTCGAGGGCCACCATCGATTCCTTGATCTGGGGTGTGGCTGTTTGGCGATCGGCCATGGTCGTAAGATCCCTTCGCTTCGGTGGATTGGAGAGACGCGAGTCGAGTCCCGTTCAAGAGATGCAGGAACGGCGCGATTGGTCACAACCTCAGCAGCCAAACGGGCAGCGCCCGACCCCCCGATTCGATTCGTCTCAGGCGGATTGCGGCAGCCACTGGCCGAGTTGAGAGCGCAGAGCCTGGCGGGCCCGTGAGAGGCGCATCTTGACCGCCGACTCGCCGATCTCGAGAGCATCGGCTGTTTCTCGGGTGCTCAGTCCCTCGACGTCGCGCAGAAGGAACGTGATGCGCTCTTCGCGAGAAAGAGTCCGCGTGGCCCGCGCCAGCTGGCGGCGGAACTCGGCTCGCTCGGCCGCATCGCGTGGCAGGTCGCCCCATGCCGGCGAGCGGTCGAGCTGAACCCCGAGCCAGTCGCGATCGGAGAGCTCCTCGAGCTGAACCTCGGGCCCCGGCGGGTTTTGACGTCTGGTCATCAGGCACTGATTCGCCACGACGCGAAACAGCCAAGCGCGGATCGCCCGCGGGTCGCGCAGTTGCGACAGTCCCTGAAAGACACGCAGCAGGGTCTCCTGGTAGACGTCTTCGGCGTCGGCATTCGGGCCGCACTGCCGGCGCCCGAAGCCGCGAATCATCGCGCCATAGCGGTCGACGAACGCGTCGAAAGCACCGGCCTCCTGGCGCTGGACGGCCTCGAGCAGGCGTGCGTCGTGGTGAGCTCGAGAGGGCATGATCCATTATGTGCCAGTGCCGCAGTCGCCGTCTGGCCCCGACCGCCGGGCCCCGGCCGCTAGAGCAACCACACGATCTCACGGCATGGGGAAGAGCGCCTCGAGCAGGTCTCCCTCGCTCATCAACTCAATCTCACCAACTACGTGCCGAGCCCGCAGCTTGCGTTGGTGTTCGCGCAGGTCTTCGAAACCCCGACCGACGCAATCTTTGAACTGGAGACGAAGACGTGAGTTTCCTGAACCGCCTGGTTCGACGAGCGCTTCCTGGCCCATCGCCGACGCTCGACAGCGCTCGCCGGCCAAGCACCTTCTCGAACCGAACGCCCTGCTATCCCACCATTGGACTGATGGCATCAAGGGTTTTCTGTACGGCTTCGATCGCCCTGATGCTTTGTGGGGTCTGGAAGGGCGGTCGGGCGAGGCAGGTCGAGGGCCTGGTGCCCTCGCGCCCTCGCCCGTCAGTCGGAGCGCAGTGCGGCACTTGGGTCCGCGCGGGTCGCCCTGAGTGCGGGAGCAACAGAAGCCAGAAAGGCAACCGTGAGGAGCACCGCCGGCGTCACCAGAAAGGTCGCGGGATCAAGCGCCTCGACGCCGTAGAGCAGGGAACCGAGAAAGCGGGTCAGAGCCAGGGCGCCGGCCAGCCCGATGAGGATTCCTGCCAGCGTCAGCGCCAGGCCCTGTCCTACTACCAGGCGCAAGATGTCGCGCCTCTCGGCGCCGAGCGCGCTCCGAATGCCGAATTCACGGCTTCGGCAGCTGACCGAGTAGCGCAAGACACCGTAGAGACCCATCGCGGCGAGGAGGAGCGCGCCGAGGCCCAGGCCCCCCACTCCGCCGATTCCCATCATCCATGGCCCGAGCCATGTCGCGATCACCTGGTTCATGCCGCGCACGTTCTCGAGCGGTAGGTTCGGGTCGATCGACGTGATGGCTGCCTTGATGGCCGGCCACGAGCTGGTTGGGCTGCTGGCAGTGCGCGCGACGACGAAACGGCGGCCGGTCGACGACTGGCGCTGCGGATAGAACACCATCATGCCCGGCTCCTCGTCGAGCTCGAAGTAGCGAGCAGATTCGACCACTCCGACCACTTCGCGGCGCGTACCGCGGATCTCGATCTGTTGGCCGAGTGCACCCTGCTCCGGCCAGAGCCGCGTCTCCATGTCGTGGTTGACGATCACCACCGGCGGACTGTCGGGGCCGTCGAACTGGTTGAAGGAGCGCCCGGAAAGGAGTGCAGTTCCGGCGACCTCGAACCAGTCACCGCTGATCCACATACTGCTGGCGAAGAGCTGCTCGTCGGCGGGTTGGCCAGGCACCGAGAAGCCCGTACCGGGCCGCTCGTGGTTGAGCGGCAAGGGGTAGATCGACGCCACCGCTTCTACACTCGGGACATTTCGGATGCGTTCCGTGGCCGCTTCAAAGTACTGCCTTTCCTGCGCGTCGTCGGGGTAGCTCGACTTCGGAAGTTTCACTTCGAATGTCAGGAGCCGGGCGGGCTCGAAGCCAAGATCGACGCTGCGCAACGTTTGCAATGTCTTGACCATCAGCCCAGCACCGACCACCAGGAGCACCGCTAGCGACACCTGCGCAACGACGAAGGTGTTGCGCAGCCGCCGACTTCGCTGCGCGTCACTGTTTCCCGAACCGCCGCTGCGGACTGCCTCGGCAAGTTGAACGGCGGTCGTCGAAAAGGCCGGGACGAGGCCGAAAACGGCGACACACGAGAGTGAAACCAGGAGCGTAAAGCCAAGGGTGGCGAGGTCGACGTCGACCTGCCCTACCCGATAGAGCTCGCCGGGCAATGCGCGGTCGAGAACCTGACAGGCCCAGGTTGCGACCACCACGCCGAGGGCTCCACCGACGACCGCCAACAGAGCGTTCTCGGTCAGTAGCTGGCGCACCAGGCGCTTGCGGGGTGCTCCCAGGGTCAGCCGGAAGGCGATCTCGCGCTCGCGGTCCTGTCCGCGGGCGAGAAGGAGATTGGCGAGGTTGGCGCAGACGATCAGAACGACAAAGGCGACCGCCAGGAGCAGAACGGGAAACACCACCGAGAAGATGTCCCAGGTAAAGAGTAGCTGCGAGCGCAGGTCAACGACGTTCGCACCGACCCGATCGTTGGTCGCTGCATGCTCGCGCTCGAGATCCTTCATCAACGAGTCCAACTCCGCCTGCCCGGTGCTTGGCGATTCGCCGTCTGCAAGGCGGCCCACGACTAGAAGCGGCCCATTCCTGTCTCGCTGGTCGCGGTAGGGCTCGAGTGACAGCGGAGTCCAGAGGTCCATCCGGTTGAATGGAAAAACGAAGCTCTCGGGCATCACACCGACGACGGTGTACGGCTTGTTGTCGAGCAGCAGTTGTTCGCCCACAATGTCACCTCGCCCGCCGAAACTGCGCCGCCAGAAGCCGTGACTGAGAAGCACGACCGCGTCATTCTCGCTGTCATCCTCATCGAACGCACGCCCGATCATCGGCGGCACACCGAGCAGGTCGAGCAGGTTCGGCGTCAGCCAAGTGGCATCGAGGGTCTCGGCTTCGGCACCTCCGGTGCGCACGAAGGAACCGTAGAAGTAGCCGCCCATGTCCGAGAACGTTCGCGAGCTCCGGCGCAGATCTTCGTAGTTCGGTACCGACATGCGTGCCGCGTCGTAGTCGATCTTGCCGTCGGTCTGCCAGATGTGAACCAGCCGGTCGGGATCCTCGAAGGGCATCGGGCGCAGCAGGAACGCGTTGACCAGGCTGAAGACCGCTGTGATCAGCCCGATGCCGAGCCCCAGGGTGACGATGCTCACCAGGGAAAAGGCCGGGCTGCGCCGAAGGATCCGCAGTCCGAACTTCAGGTCGTCGAAAAACCGTGTCATGGCTAAGTCCCCCCCGTCAGTGGGTGGTTCCTGGTCGACGGAATTGGAGTACGCAGCAGTCTTTGGGATAGACGCGAGATCAGCCCGACTGTTTCAGGGCTGGAGCAACCGAGGATGGCAGCGTGGATGTCGGGGCCTAAGGGGGCTACGGTATTCCCAGAGGCCCATCGGTGGCGCCAACGCGCTAACCTCTAGCGCTCCATCGCGAAGAACGGAAGAAACCGAACGGACCCTTTGTACCCTAGTGGAGTGCGATACCCAATGACACCCAAACACCAGTACCCGCAACCCGCTTCCCTTAGAGACGGTCGTCTCGTGACCCTGCGCCCCTTTGAAGCGGACGACGCCGACGAACTGTTCGATTTTTTCCAGAGACTGCCGGAGGACACGCGCCGGTTCGCCTGGGACCGTGTCGATCTCAAGGCGACCGCAGAGGGCTGGGCCACCAACATCGACTACGACAAGGTCTTTCCGCTTCTCGCGCTCGACGGGTCCCGCATCGTCGCCGACGCCACGCTCCATCGCCGCGAGTTCTCTCCGCTACGCCTCGTGGGTCGCATCAAGTGGTTGATCGACCCGGAGTACCGCAAAGACGGCCTGGGATCGATTCTGGTCAACCGCTTGATCGACCATGGTCGGCAGCACGGGTTACGCCACCTCACCTGCATGCTGATTTCGGACCTCGAGGCCGATGCTGTCGAGACGTTGACCGAGCTCGGCTTCAGCAGCTACCAGATTCCTGGCTATGGTGCCGATCCCGATGGCGGCCAGCACGACATGACGAAGTTGGTCTACAAGTTGTAGCTGGCATCGTGGTTTTACGGCCTTTGGGTCGCGACGGGCGAGTGGAAGGCGGTTCAGTTGGGGGCCTGGGCTCCCTTTTTCGGCGCGCCGTTACCACGACGCCAGCTACCGATCACACTTGCGGCGCAAGCGTAGCGTTGCCGTTGCCGTCATCCCAGGCGATCGCCCTGTCACGGCGCCCTGGACCTTCGATGGTCCGTCGCGCGCCGCGGATTCCTGGCTTCGTTGAAACGAAGAGATGCGTGCTGTTTGATCTGAAGGCCGCTCGGGTGGCATCGTGGTTTTACGGCCTTTGGGTCGCGACGGGCGAGTGGAAGGCGGTTCAGTTGGGGGCCTGGGCTCGCCTTTTCGGCGCGCCGTTACCACGACGCCAGCGACCGATCACACTTGCGGCGCAAGCGGTCCGTGGCGCGACGGGCTAGAACAGTCGGCCGCTCTCTCCGGGCCTTGCCGGGGGAGTGACCCCGAGGTGCTCCCACGCTCTTCGGGTGGCGACGCGGCCTCGTTGGGTGCGCTTCAGGAATCCCTCCTGAATCAAGTAGGGCTCGTAGAGGTCTTCGAGGGTGCCTTCGTCTTCTCCCACCGAGGCGGCGATGGCCTTCAACCCTGCGGGGCCGCCGTCGTAGTGCTCGATCAGGACCTTGAGCAGCTTGCGGTCGACTTCGTCGAAGCCGTTCTTGTCGACTTCCAGTTTGTCGAGAGCGCTACTGGCGGCGGCGGTGGTGATGACGCCGTCGCCTTCGACCTGTGCGAAGTCGCGCACTCGACGCAGCAATCGGTTGGCGATGCGCGGGGTGCCGCGACTACGGCGGGCGATCTCCTGGGCGCCGCCATTGTCGCATTGGATCTCGAGCAGGCGGGCAGAGCGCTCAACGATCGAGGCGAGGTGTTCGGGCGAGTAGAAGTCGAGACGGTGCACGATGCCGAAGCGGGCGCGCAGAGGCGGTGTGATCAAACCGGCGCGCGTGGTGGCGGCGACGAGGGTGAAGTGCGGCAGCGGCAGGCGCACCGTGCGGGCGGCGGGGCCCTGGCCGATCACCAGGTCGAGCTCGTAGTCCTCGAGTGCGGGGTAGAGGATCTCTTCGATGGTCGGGCCGAGGCGATGAATCTCGTCGATGAACAGGACTTCGCCGGCTTCGAGGTTGGTGAGAATCGCCGCCAGGTCACCGGCGCGTTCGAGGACCGGGCCTGAGGTCGACCGCAGTGGAGCCCCCATTTCGTTGGCGATGATGTGGGCGAGGGTGGTCTTGCCGAGACCGGGAGGGCCGAAGAGCAGCACGTGGTCGAGTGGTTCGTTGCGGTTGCGAGCCGCCTCGAGAAAAACCCGCATCTTGTCGGTGATGCCCTCCTGGCCGACGTAGTCATCGAGGGTCTTGGGGCGCAATGCGGGCTCGAAGTTGGTGTCGTCCGGGCTGGGCGCCGCCGTGAGGATGCCTTCTTTCATTGGCCTGGCGCCCCGCAGCCTGAGATCACGAAAGGCGGCTACGGGGGCTCGAGCGGCATCTTACTCCGCCGCAGTTGCGCCTGCCGGTCTAGGCCCGCGAGAGGCGCTTGAGGCTGCGGCGCAAGAGTTCCTGAAACGCTTGGCTCGGCTCTTCCTCCGAGGCGGCGGCAACTGCACGTTCGGCTTCTTTGGCGCGGTAGCCCAGGTTGAGAAGCGCTTCGATGACGTCGCGCTCGGCGCTCGAAGGCAGCTCTGGCGCGACACTCTCGGGGTCGGTTTCCATCAGCTCGCGCGCCTTGTCGCGCAGCTCGAGAATCATCCGCTCGGCGGTTTTCTTGCCGACCCCCGGGATGCGCGTGAGCTTGGCGATATTCGAAGACGCGAGAGCCCCGAGTACTTCCTCGGGGGGCATGCCCGAGAGAATCACCTGCGCCAGGCGCGGGCCGATTCCCGAAACCGCGATCAGCTTCTCGAACAAGGCCTTTTCCTGCGCGCTGTCGAAACCGAAGAGTTCGAGCGCGTCATCGCGCACGTGGGTGTGGACGAGTAGAGAAACGTCATCGGGGGTGTCGGCGCGCCAAACGGCGTCGAGTTTGTAGAAGGTCGGCAGCGCGATGCGCACCGAGTAACCGACGCCGCCAACCTCGATGAGGGCGAGGTCGGGTCCAAGCGCTTTGACCCGGCCGCGTAACGATCCGATCATCGCCTCTCGAGGGCGCGCTCGAGCACTTTGGTCAGCTGCCGGCCGCCTGCGGGTCGATGTCGAAGGATTCGAGAAACGCAGGACTGTAGGTCACGCCCAGCTCGTCGCGTCGCTCACGGATGACCGACTCGAGAATCTGTTGGGCGCGCTGCCCTTCGAGTTGCAGGCGAGTCTGTTCTTTCTCGGTGGCGAACTTGATGACATCGAACTTCTCGCGCTCGGTGACTTCGAAGATGACCGCTCCGCCCGTCGTTTTGAATGGCCCACCCACATCGCCTACCTCGGCTGCCAGGGCAGCCTGGGCGATCTCGGGTGCGCTTCCCAGGCCGGTGATCGCGCCGTTGGACGTAAACAGGCCAGACTCGGTCGCCGACAGGCCAAGGGATTCTGCAATCTCGTCGACGGTGCTCTCGGCCGCTCGCAAGGACGCGGCGTACTCTCTGAGCCGCTCGAGGGCGAGCTCTTCTTGTTTGCTGGCGAGAACCTCGGCCCTCACCTCGTCTCGCACTTCATCAACCTCGGGAACGCGCGGCGCGAGCACTTCGAGGGTGACGGGAAGTGCCCAGCCAGTCGCGATCTGAACGGGCTCGCCAAGCGTGCCCACCTCGTTGGCGAACACTGCTTCTGCGAACGGGGTGCCGCGCCCGATCGACGGAATGTTGTCGCTCTTAGCGAACGGTTCGGGACTCTCGTAGCCGACTCCCATGCCCTGCGCAGTCTCACCGACGGCCGCACCGTTGGCGAACTCCTGCCCTTCGAGCTCGGCGTAGATCTCTCTGGCACGCTCTTCGGCCCGCGCTCGCGCCTGGGAGTTCTTGAGGTTGACGCGGATGCGGTTCATCACCGCGCCTTCGAAGGGCTGCAGGCCGCCGGGGTCTTTCGCCATGACCTGAACGAGGTGCATGACCTCGCGGGTACCGAGGGTGGTTGCGTAGGGACCCACGAGGTCGCCCGCTTCGGCTGCGAACACCGGTTCCTCGAACGCTGGGGTGTAGCTGCCGGCGGTGAATGGGCCGAGGTCACCGCCACGTACCTTGGTCACCTGGTCTTCGGAGTACTCACTGGCGAGCGCGCCGAAATCTTCGCCCGCCTCGATACGCCCGCGCAGTTCCTCGAGAAGTGCTCGCGCCTCGTCGGGCGTACGGTCCTCATCGGTAAACAGCAGAATCTGGCGCGCCGTGGCCTGGGCCGGACGGGTGAACTGCTCAGGATTGGCGTCGTACTCGGCGCGCAGCTCGTCGTCGGTCGGTTCGATTTCGGCACGAATCTGATTGACGTTGACCGAGAGATAGCCGGCGCGTCGCTGTTCGGGACGGCGATAGTTCTCGCGTCGCTCGGCATACCAGCTCTCGATTTCGGAGTCGGTGACGTCGATTTGTTCGTTCAGTGCGCTGCCCGAGAGCTGGACGAAGCGGATGTTGGCCTTCTCGGCGGTCTCGCGTGCCTGTCGCTCGACTTCCTCGTCGGAGACCCAGACCGAGTCGCCGATGACCGAACCCACCATCTGTAGGGTGAGCTGGCGACGGATGTCGGCTACCAGAGTCTCCTCGCTCAGCCCGTTGAGTTGCAGAATCCGCTTGTATTCGTCGACCCCTACGAAATTGCCATCGGCGTCCTGGAGCGCCGGCGTGGCGAAGATGGATTCCTTGATCGCTTCGTCTGAGGGCTGGATTCCGAGGCGCTCGGCTTCGGCAAGCAAGATGCGGTTGGTAATCAAGCCGTTCATGGCGCGGATCGGCAGTCCCATTTGCTGCGCGAGTTGGTCATTCCAGGCCTCGCCATAGATCTGCCGCATCTGGTTTTCGTTGTTTCGGTATTCGGTACGGAACTCGGCAAAGGTGATCTTCTCGCCGCCGACTGTCGCGGCGGTCGACATCGGCCCGTTGGCCCCATCGCCCGCACTGCGACCGAACATCCCGAACTCGATTGCGATGAAGGCCAGGATGACCAGCCACAGCACCCAGTGGAACTGCTTCAGGTTTTCGCGAAAGGTTTTCAGCATGGTCGAGAGCTCCGAGCTCTGAGGTTGATCGGCGAAGGCGATGGGCGGCGTCCACCTGGCGGGTGGTAGGCGGCAGGCTGATCGCGTCGCGAGAGAAACGGCGGTCGACGAGGCATCCTCGGGCCGCCCGGAAAGCACGGAATCTAGCACAGGGCAGGCCTTTGCGCCTGCACGGAGCGGTCGCCGGCAAACCCACGTTTTCCCAGATTTTATGGTATAACAGGGGGTCGGTCTCGGGCCGTCAACGGCCCACGATCGGGCCACCTGCGCCCACCTCCCCCAACTCCACGGCGAGCTTCAACCCTTCATGGTCAGTGCCGCGAACCCCCCGTCGTCGCCGGAGACGCGCGACTGGTACAGCATCAGCTTCGATTCCCTGCGGGTCGTACTCGGGGCGTTGGTGCTGCTCGTTTGCCTCGGCCTGGTGGCTTGGGGGGGGATCTCATTCCAGGGCCACCGCCAGGAACAGCGTGCTGCCGAGCTGATCGCCAATGCGCGCAGCCTGGTGGGTCAGTTGCGCAACAACCAGGAGGTCGAGCGCCATCAGGAGTCGTTCGATCGCGGGGCGTCGCTGCTCGCCGAAGCGGAGGCCTCTCTCGAGAGCGGTGACTACAGTCGGGCGACCGATGTCGGCGAAGAGAGCTTCCAGTTGCTCTCCGACATTCTGGACCGGCTGGTCAATGACGGTGAAGGTGGAATCGCCTGGTTCGTCAACGTCGAGGGCGACGTTCAGTACCGCCGTGGCGAGTCAGGACGCTGGATTCGGGCAGTCGCGCGCGACTTCGTCTATGACGGCTACTACGTGCGGTCGGCTTCGAACGCCTCGGCGGAGCTCTACTTCCATTACGACGAGACTCGATTCACCATCCGTCCGGGCACCTTCTTCAAGGTCTCCAGCCGCGAGGCCCTGGAACAAGGCAATCTCGGTTTCATGGAGTATGGCTACGTCGACCTCGACACCTCGCAGACCTCGAGTGGCGTGTCGACGCGCTACTCCGAGATCACCGTGGCGAGCAACACTCGCGCTTCGGTCGACGTCAACAAGAGCGGTGAGTCGCGCATTGTGGTCGAGACCGGCGAGGCGGCGGTTCGCTCGGGCGACGGTACGACCAGACGGGTTGGCGAACGCCAACAGCTGGAAGGCCGCGGCTCGAGTCTTGGCGACGTCAAGACGCTGCCCGGCGCGCCAGCTCTGGCGGCGCCACCGGACAACTTCAATATCGATATCGACGTGACGCGGCGGGTGACCCTGGAGTGGCAGCCGGCCCCCGATGCGGTGACCTATGCCTTGCAGGTCTCTCGCAGCCGGCTCTTCGGCGAGTCGGTGATTGACGCTCAGAATCGTCCGGAGACCACCGCCACCCTCGGGCTGCGTGCGATAGGCAGTTACGTCTGGAGGGTTGCGGCGATCGACGCAAAAGGGGCGCGAGGCCCGTGGAGCGAACCGCGCAAGTTCCGCGTCGAGTCGTTTCGCGGCCTGGCACTCGATCGCGACGACACGCCGCCGCCGCTCGACGTCAACGTGCTGATGAACGGTCGCATCGCCATCCTGCGCGGCGAGACTGAACCCGGGGCACGCGTCGAACTCGACGGACGACCGGTGCGCGTTGGCGCGGACGGCAGCATTCAGACCTCCGAGACCCTTGCCGGTTCCGGCCGCACCATCATCCGCCTCCGGGCCATCGACCAGGCGGGGAACGCGCAAGAGGTCAAGAAGATCGTATTCCTGCCCGAGTAGGCCCCGAGAAGGGCCCTTTCTCCGCAACGGTGCCGACCGGCCTTCCGGTGCCGCCACTGCAAGACCGCATCAAGTTCGGCGGAAAACGCCTATTTTTCTGATTCCAGGGCGGTTATTCTTCGCCGGCGGGTCATCCTGCTCCCCACCTGATCGGCCGGAAGGCCCCAAATTCCGAGATTTCACCAATGCGCTCCATTCTCAGTTGGTTCTCCAGCGATCTCGCGATCGATCTGGGTACCGCGAATACCCTCGTCGCTGCCCGCGGCCACGGCATCGTCGTCCGTGAGCCTTCGGTGGTGGTCATCAACAAACTCACCAACCGCATCGAGGCAGTCGGCAAGGAAGCCAAGGAAATGCTCGGCCGGACGCCCGGCAACGTCGAGTCGGTGCGTCCGATGAAGGACGGCGTGATCGCGGACTTTGATGTCACCGAACAGATGCTGAAGTACTTCATCCGCAAGGCGCATGGCGGCCGTCGCATCCCGGCGCGTCCGCGTATCGTGATCGGCGTGCCCTCGGAAATCACGCCGGTCGAGAAACGCGCCGTGCGCGAGTCGGCGATGAGCGCTGGTGCGGCCGAGGTCTACCTCGTCGAACAGGCGATGATGGCTGCCATCGGTGCCGGCCTGCCAATCACTGAACCGTCCGGCAACATGGTCGTCGACATCGGTGGCGGGACCAGTGACGTGGCGGTGATCTCGCTCTCGGGCACGGTCTACAGCGCATCGGTACGAGTCGCCGGTAATGAGATGGACAGCGCGATCATTCAGTACCTGAAACGCAAGTACAACCTCTTGATCGGCGAACGCACTGCCGAGCGCATCAAGATCGAGATCGGGTCCGCCTACCCGCTGAAGGAAGAGCTACGGCTCGAGATCAAAGGGCGCGATCTCGTCGAGGGGGTTCCGCGCACCCTGGTGATCACCGACGAGGAGATCCGCGAGTCCTTGGCCGAGCCGGTCTCGACCATCGTCGAAGCGGTGCGCCAGGCGCTCGAGCGCACTCCGCCTGAGCTGTCGGCTGACATCATGGACAAAGGAATTGTGCTCTCGGGAGGCGGCGCGATGTTGCGAGCGCTGGATCAGCGCTTGCGCGATGAAACCGGTCTACCGGTCGTGTTGGCGGAGGACCCGTTGGCTTCGGTCGTTCTGGGCACCGGACGAGTCGTCGAAGACCTCGAACTCTTGCGCAAGGTGTCGATCCACTAGATAGTGATCTGTCGAGGAGTGACAACACAGAGGTCGCGTGCGAGGGCCGCTCAGACGCTAGGCGCCTTCGCTGGTACGGAGTACCAGGGAGGCAACTGGCCCACCCGGCCGCCGTCCGTTTCGAGATACAGGACGTGTTGAAACCACCCCCAGAACCGTTCTCTAGCACTCCGTGGGCGCCGTGACGGAACGCCGCAGCGCCCTCTTGCTCGCCGTCGTGTTGCTGATGCATCTGGTCGCGCTCAGTGCGCAGACCACGAGCCCGACTGGTGAGACTGGCCTCGAGCGCGCCGGCCTGCTGGCCGTTCGCCCGTTGCTGTGGAGTCTCGACGAGGCTTTCGATGCCGGCGCTCGTCTGCGCCGTTCGCTTTACCGCCGAACCCGCCTGCAGCGCGAAAACCAGGAGCTGCGCGCCGAGAACCACGCGCTCGCTCTCGACCTGGCGCGTTTGCGGGGTGTGGAGCAGGAACTCGATCGCATGGCGGCGGCGACCGGCTTTGCGCCGCCGCGTAACGTGCGGGCGGTGCCCGCCGACGTCACCTTCATCGACCACCGGTCGTTCCTTCGTACGCTCATTCTGCGCGTTGCCGACGAGGACGCCGAGCTCTTGCGCGCCGACCTTCCGGTGTCGTCAGCCGAGGGACTGGTTGGCCGCATTGTCTCGACCAGCGGTCCATGGGCGCGAGTGCAGCTGATTACCGATCGCGCCTCGAGCGTCGGTGCGATGGTCGAGCGCACGCGGCGTCAGGGGATTGTGCAGGGAGGTGGCGAGAGCGGAGGCCTGGTGTTCGACTATCTGCCGCTGCAGGCCGACGTACGCGTCGGCGATCGCCTGGTGAGCGCCGGTATCGACGGGGTCTACCCGCGCGGTTCGCTGGTCGGTGAAGTGACGACGGCCGAGCGCGGCGACGATCTCTTCTGGGAGATTGGGGTCATCCCGGCGGTCGATTTCGGAGCTCTCGACCAGGTGTTCGTTCTGATCACCGCGCCGCTGCCCGATGAGCTCGAGGCCGACTGATGGCAAGAGCGACGGTTCAGTTCCTCGCGCAGCTGCTCGCGGTAGCCGCCATCCACGTCGTCGTGGTGCAACTGCTGCCTTCCTGGCCGCGCTACGTCGACCTCTTTGTGGTCCTGGCGATTTTCGTAGCGCTGCGCGGGAACACCGTCGCGGCGCTTTTGGCGGGTACGGTCGTGGGCGTCGCGCAGGATGCGCTGATCGGCGGGCGCTTTGGCCTCCATGGTTTCGCCACTACGCTGACTGCCTACGCCGTCGCGCGCCTGAGCCAACAGCTTGCCGTGCAACAGCGCGCGGTTGTCTTTCTCATCTATCTACTGGCAACGCTACTCCATCAGGGCATTCTGGCGCTCCTCCTCCTGTGGCTCTTTGCGGACTCGCACTTGCCCACCCCCTGGCAGTTGATGATCAAATCAGTGGTCGCCGCGGTTCTCGGACTGGTTGCGCTTACCGCCGCGGGTCGGCTCGGCCGGCGGAGGGAAGTGCGCAGCCAGCAACGGCGCTCGAAACCGCGTCTCGGCTGAGATGGTTCGTCATGAAACTCGAAACGCATCGTCATGAGTGAGCACAACACCCCGAACCGCCAGGGTGAACACCTCGAAACGCTCGCCAGTCGACTGCGCCGGGTAGCTACCGCCGGGCTCACCGCCTTCATTGTCGTTGGGGCCAGCTACTGGTACTACCAGGTCATCGAGGGCCCGCACTTTGGTGAGCTGGCTGAGAACAACCGTATTCGTCGCGGGCGGATCACGGCACCGCGTGGGCTGATCCACGATCGTCACGGGCGACTGCTGGTCGAGAACGTGCCGAGCTACGACCTTCTTCTCGATCGCAGCCTCAGCGCTGACCTCGAAGCCAGTGTCGACCTCGCCGTGGACATTCTCGAGCGCCCACGCGAGGAGTTTGAAACCGCCGTCGAGCGCTCCCAGAGCTTGCCGAAGTTCCGCCCGATCACCGTGGCTCAAGACCTCACCTTGAGCGAGGTGGCGCGCTTCGAAGCAGCATCGATTCGCCATCCGGAGTTTTCCATCGAGGTCCAGAAGCGGCGGCTCTACCGCCACGGTCCCCAGACCGCGCACCTGCTCGGCTACCTGGGAGAAGCCTCGCAGGACGAGATCCGGGAGCTGGATCGCAGCTCAGGCGACCTGGTCGGCAGGGAAGGAATCGAGCAGGCATGGGATGACCGCCTACGCGGCGACAACGGCGAGCGCGAAGTCGTTGTCGACAGCCGCGGCAAGGTGGTCGAAGAGTACCGGCGCGCCAGCGCTGTACCCGGCGAACCGCTCCGACTGACGATCGATCTCGACCTGCAAAAGGAGGCCGCGTTTCTTCTCGAAGGCCTGGTTGGAGCCGTCATCGCGCTCGACCCACGCGACGGCGCGGTGCGCGCGATGGTGTCGTCTCCGAGCTACGACCCGAACCAGTTCGTGCGCGGCCTCAAGGCCTCGGAATGGCGGGAGCTGGTCGAGTCCGATCACCACCCGCTGCAGAACCGCGGCATCCAGAACACCTATCCACCTGGTTCGGTGTTCAAGATCGTCATGGCGGTCGCAGCGCTCGAAGAGGGGTTCACCGACCCCGCGCGCACGATCTGGTGCAACGGTTCGACCAGGATCTACGAGCGTCGCCGTCGTTGCTGGAAGGCAGGCGGGCACGGGTGGGTCGACTTGCTAGGAGCGCTGCGCGAGTCCTGCGACGTCTACTTCTACAAGGTTGGCAACGAGATGGGCATAGGACCGATCGGGACCTGGGCAAAGCACTTCGGCCTCGGTACCGAATCCGCCGTCGGTCTTCCGGGTGAACGCGGCGGATTGGTACCTGACGAAACATACCGGGAGCGCCGCCGCACCCCCTGGTACGCCGGCGAGACGATTTCGGTCGCCATCGGTCAGGGCCCGATCCTGACCACGCCACTGCAGGTCGCCGCCATGGTTGCGATCGCCGCGAACGGTGGCTACCGGGTCAAGCCGTATCTCGTCGAAGGCCAGGCTGCGGCGCGCCAGAAGCTGGCCATTGCCCCAGAGAATTTGGCGCGGGTTCGAGATGGCCTGCGGGCGGTGGTCAACGACGAGGGGGGAACCGGTCGCGTCGCACGACTCGACGACCATCTCGTAGCCGGCAAGACCGGGACAGCTCAAGTTGTCGAACAGAAGACCCGCACGGCCTCCGCTTCCCTCGACTGGCAGTACCGTGAACATGCGTGGTTTGCCGCCTTCGCCCCCTACGACGATCCCGAACTGGTGGTCGTCATCTTTGTTGAACATGGAGGCAGCGGCTCCGGCTCTGCCGCCCCCCTAGCTCGAGCTCTCTATGAGAAGTACTTCTCCCTCCAGCGCGTCTATCGGTCGCCTACAGCTGGATGATCGAGCCTTGGGTTGGGGCGGAAGCCTCGCCTGGCCGATTCTCTTCTGCTCGGTGGTCCTGGCCCTCATCGGTGCCGCGACGATTCATAGTGCGAGCTCCGAGCTGGCTACCGACTATCTCCCTCGTCAGCTGGTGTGGATCGGCGTGGGGCTCTTGGCGTTCGCGGCTGGTCTTCTGATCGACTATCGGTGGCTCATTCGCGTTGCGCCCTGGTTGTTCCTCGGCGGACTGCTGGCGGTTCTGCTGGTGACCTTGTTCGGACACGAGGCCGGTGGCGCGCGCAGCTGGGTCGGCCTCTTTGGGCTCGGCGGGCAGCCGTCTGACTTCATGAAGGTTGCGACGGCTCTCTTGCTGGCGCGCTACCTGGCGAGCATCAAGCAGCCGCTACTGTCGGTGCGCGAGATTGGCTGGGCATTCGTCATCGTACTGTTTCCAATTGCCCTGGTGGCGTTCCAGCCCGACCTCGGTGGTGCCGTCATGTTCCTGCCGATTCTCGCTGGCATGTTGCTGGTCGCCGGCGTTCGGTTTCGGCTCATACTCCTCGCGCTCCTGATCGTCATTGTCGCCGCAGGAAGTCTCTGGACGTTCGGCATGCGCGACTACCAGAAGGACCGCATCCTCAGCTTCGTCCAGCCCGAGCGCGATCCGCTCGGGGCCGGTTATCAGCTGCGCCAGAGCAAGATCGCCGTCGGCTCGGGGCAGATCGTCGGCAAGGGCTTCATGCAGGGCACCCAGAGTCAACTTCGCTTCCTGCCCGCGCGTCACACCGACTTCATCTTCGCCGTGCTTGCCGAGGAGCGTGGGTTCGTCGGAGTCCTCGTTGTCCTGCTGCTCTACGCGACGTACTTCAGGAACGGTGTTCTAGCGGCACTGAGGGCGCGTGATCGAGGTGGACTCCTTCTGGTCACCGGCCTGCTGGCGGTGATTGCTGCCTATGTTCTCTACAATACGGCGATGATGATCGGCCTCCTGCCGGTCACCGGCATCCCTCTGCCCTTCCTCAGCTATGGCGGTTCGTTTACGTTGTTCTGTTTCTTTTCAAGTGGCCTGATCGCCGGCGTCGACCGCCGCCGCTACGTCAATCGCTAGCGCATGAGCGTCACCAGAAAAATGCTCGTCGAGAGCGACCCGCATCAAACCCGGGTCGCAGTACTCGAGAACGATGCGCTCACCGAGATCTACGTCGAGCGCAAACACGATCTCGGTGTCGTCGGGAACATCTACAAGGGGCGCGTCAATCGCGTGCTGCCGGGAATGCAGGCGGCCTTCGTCGACATCGGTCTCGAGCGCGACGCCTTTCTCTACGTTTCCGATGTTGGCGGACAAGCCGAGACCGACGACACGGTTCGCATCTCGCTCGCCGAGCTCAACCTCGAGCGTGACGAAGGTAGCAAGACTCCGAGCGGCGAAGTGTCAATCGCCGATCTTCTGCGTGAAGGCCAGGAGGTGCTCGTTCAGGTGACCAAAGACGCCTTGCCCAACAAGGGCGCACGCGTCACAACACATTTGACCTTGCCAAGCCGGCACCTGGTGCTGCTGCCCTCGGTCACCCACCTTGGTATTTCGCGGCGCATCGAAGGTGAAGACGAGCGCCATCGCCTGCACACCATGTTGGATGCCTTGCGGCGGCCTGGCGAAGGGCTGATCGTGCGCACGGTGGCCGAGGGTCAGGGCGAGGAGGAACTCGGGCGCGATCTCACCTACCTTCATCGGCTCTGGGAGCGGGTTCATGAGAGCGCCGCGAAGGTAGGCCCACCGACGCTCATTCATCGCGAGCTGGATATCGCCCTGCGGGTCGTCCGCGACGAGTTCAACTCGGACTTCAGCGTTTTGTGGGTCGACGGCGAAGACGCGTATGAGCGCATCGTGGACTTCCTTGACCTGGTCCAGCCGTCGCTGGTCGGCCGGGTCAAGCTCGACCATCAGGAGTCGGGCCTGTTCGACCGCTTCGGAGTCGAGTCCGAGATCGAAAGTGCACTACAAAGCAAGGTGTGGCTCAAGTCGGGCGGACACCTATTCATCGATCAAACCGAAGCGCTGGTTTCGATTGACGTGAATACCGGGCGTTTCGTTGGCAAGCGCGACCTCGAAGATACCGTCCTGCGTACCAACCTCGAAGCCGTAGGCGAGATCGTTCGCCAGATTCGCCTGCGCGACCTTTCCGGTATTCTGATCATCGACTTCATCGACATGACCGAGGTCCAGCATCGCGAAGAAGTTCACCGCGCCCTCGAGCAAGAGCTGACACGCGACCGCGCCAAGAGCAAGCTCAGCAGCATTTCGGAGTTCGGGCTGGTCCAGGTGACGCGAAAGCGCAGTCACTCCAACCTCGAGCGCCTGATGACGCAGCCGTGCCCCTACTGTCGAGGGCGGGGGCGCATCAAGGCGCTCGGCACGATCTGCCTGGCGCTGCGGCGAGAGGTCCTCGAACGCGCCAGCCGCGGCCGGGTACGCGAAATCCTGGTGCGGGTGCACCCGCAGGTCGCCCAGGCTCTCCAGACCGAGGAGCGCGCCATTCTCGACGAGTTCGACCAGGCCTTTGCGTCGACGATTCTCCTGCAGTCAGATCCATCGCTCCACCACGAGAAGTTCAGCGTCACCGACGCCTAAAGGAGTTCTGGAAGGAGCGGCGGCCCGGGCGTGGGCACCGATGCCTTCTAGCACCGGGCAACCAGCATGCAACTCAACCTCGACCAGCCGCCGGTTCAAGTCGAGGTCGCGGAGTCGCTCGCTGCCCTGGCCGCCGAGGAACACCTGAAGGCTCACCTGCCGGTGGTTCTCGACCCCGAGTCGACTTCTGAAACCCTTCATTGGGGGCGCAACTGGCTCTACGCCGCCGAGCTCGAGGTCGAGGGCAGCGAACCGATTCCGGTGGTCAGCAAGCTCTTTCGGCACCAGACCCTCAAGTCTCGCTTGAGGCGCCGCATGCGAGGCAGCAAGGCGGCGCGCTCCTACCGGGCTGCCGCTGCGGTCGAGGCGGCGGGCGTTCGAACGCCGGAGCCGTTGCTCTATGCCGACTCGTTCGAACTCGAGGGGCCGTCGTGGTTCGTTTGCCGGCGCCTCGAAGAGGCGCTCGAGGTGCGCTACGTCTTGCGGGCCCTGAACGCCGGTACCGCCGCCTTTGACTTTCCGAGCGTCAGCACCCCCGCCTTGTTGAAGGCGATGGGTGCCCTCGCCGCCCGTCTGCACGAACATCAGATCTGGCACCGCGATCTCACCAGCGGCAATGTTCTGATCTGGCCCCCTCCTCCGGCCGAGGGCCCGGTGGTTGACGACTTCAGTGGCCGTCTCTTTCTTTTGGATCTCAATCGCGCGCGCCTCGAACGACCGGTGTCGCGCAACGAGCGCATGCGCGAGCTGGCACGCATGCCGGTCCACAACGAGGCCGACCAGGAGATTTTCCTGGCGGGCTACTACGGCGAACGGGAGGTGCCGGCACTGGATCGTTTCCTCTACCGGTGCCATCACCAGGGCTTCCTGCTGAAGAACCGTTCGAAGAAGAGTGTGCGTGGCTTCTTCCGGCGCCTGGCCGACATGCTCCTACCGCGGCGCAAGCCGCACGTGCACATCCCGCCTTCGGAGGAGGGCACCGCAGTGCGCGATCGCATCGTCTGGGATCGGCTCTCAGACCAGCCTCATCAGCACGCCTCGAAGCTCGACAAGCTGCGCGTTCGCGCCCGGGACGCGCCGGGTCACCTACACATGCTTGGCCTGGCGGCCGGGCTGCTGGCACGCAGCAGGTCGCGCGCCAGGGAGCTGACCAAAGCCGCCTTTCAAGTGCCGATCGAGTTCCCTCTGCCAGGGATCGCGCTACGGCCGTGGCCGAAGGCACCCGAGGCGTTGCTTGCCGAAGTCGAAGCGCTGGGAGTGCAAAGAGTCCTGCTGCGACTTCATGCCTGGGAACCCGAGGGGCGAGGCGACGAAGAAGCGTTGGCCAAAGCACTCAACGAGCGCGGGATCGAGGTCGACTTTGCCGTCCCCCAGAACCGCGACCTGGTGCGCGATCCCGCCGCCTGGAGAAGAGAACTCGAAGACATTGCCGAGCGCTTCCTTCCCCTCGGGCAGCACTTCCAGGTTGGTCAGGCCGTCAACCGGTCGAAATGGGGGGTCTGGCGCGCACGGGAGTTTGTCGACCTCTACTCTGCGGCGCGCGAAGTGCTGCGCGCCTCGGCGGCTGCCAGCGAGCGGGAGGTCAGGGTTCTCGGCCCGGCGGTGATCGATTTCGAGCCCCACGCGACGGCCGGGTATCTAGGTCGTCGCGCCGAAGGGTTCGAGTTCGATGTGGTGTCACACCTGCTCTACGTCGACCGCCGCGGTGCGCCCGAGAATCGCCAGCTGGGTCAGGGCACGGTAGGTAAGCTGGCCTGGATGCGGGCCTTGGCCGAGAAGTCGCCGAACTGTTCCTCCGGCCGCAGCTGGGTGACCGAGGTCAACTGGCCGCTACAGGAGGGGCCGCACTCGCCGGCCGGCAAGGACGTTGCGGTCTCGGAAGAGCGCCAGGCCGACTACCTGGCGCGCTATTTCCTGATGGCGCTCGGCTCGGGTCTGGCGGAGCGGGTGTATTGGTGGCAACTGATCGCGCGCGGTTACGGCCTGATTGCGCCGGATCCCAAGGACCCCACCAATCTTCGTCGCCGGGCCTCGTTCGACGCCCTCGCGTGGCTGGCGCGCGAGATGTCAGGCCGCGTCGTCCTGGGGCGCCTTCGCACCACCGCCGACATCTGGTTGCTGCGATTTGCCCCGCGGGCATGCGAAGACGATCAGCGCGAGGTGCTGGTGGGATGGTCGGCGAGCGATGCGCCCCTCGATGTCAGCCTGCCCGAGGACTACAGGGGTGAGATCGCTAGCGCCCGTGACATTTTCGGGCGCGGGGTCGATCGGCGAGGTCGCTCCGCCCGTCTACGTGCGACTCCGATGGTTTTCCGTGTCGAACGCTCGGAATAGACTGCAGGTGCGATGAAAACCCTGCGTGTGACCTGCCCTGACTGTGGTTGCGACGTCGAGATCGACGCTCAGACCGGCGCCGTCGTCGCCCACCGCGCGACCGAAGCTGCGGAGAAGCCCGACTTCGACGAGTTGTTGGCCAACCTCGATAAGCAAAAGGCGCGCACCGAGAGCCTCTTCGAGCAGGAGAAAAAGGCGCATCAGGACCGCGAACGGCTGCTCGAAGAGAAGTTCAAGGCGGCCAAGAAGCGCGCCGACGAGGCACCCGACGACGAGCCGCTGCGACCCTGGGACCTGGATTGAACGCGCTGGTCCGCCACCGTGGCCTGCTTGCCACGCTGGTGGCGCGCGAGCTCAAGGCGCGGTACCGCGGGAGCTTTTTGGGCTTTGCCTGGTCGCTGGTCAACCCGCTCCTTCTGCTCGCGGTGTACTCGTTCGTCTTTGGCGCGGTGCTCGGGGCGCGCATGAAGGGTGTCGACCCCTATGCGGTGTTTCTGGTCTGTGGTCTCTTTCCTTGGCTCTGGGTGTCGAGCTCGCTTCTCGACGGAGTGGTCAGCCTGTCGGCGAACGCTGCGCTGATTCGCAAGGCCGTGTTCCCGGTCCGCATTCTGCCGGTCGTTTCAGTGCTCTCGAACCTGGTGCACTTCGGCCTGGCGCTTCCGGTCGTCGTTGTGGCGATCTTGGTGGCGCGCTACTACGGCTATGAACGCGGCGACCTCTGGGCGCTTCTGCTGCCGGCTGTGGTCATCCTGCAGCTTCTGTTGTTGAGCGGCATGGCGATGGCGCTGGCAGCCCTCAACGTGCACTTCAAGGACACGCGCGACCTGACCTCGAATTTCTTGACGTTGCTCTTCTTCATGGCGCCGATCCTCTACCCGTTGGCGGCCATCCCGGAGCGCTTCCAGCTTCTGATCCGCCTCAATCCGTTCACCCCCTTCACTCTCGCCTACCACGACATCTTCTTCTACGGTCGCGCACCGGAACCCCGCTTGTGGGTCGAAATGGCGGTCTACGGTCTCTTGGCCTGGCTTCTGGGGAGCCTCTTGTTCTCGCGCCTCGAACCAAGCCTGGCGGAGGCGGTCTGAGCATGACGGCCAACCAGAAGGGCGAACGCTCGGTGCGCGTCGCGGGTGTCAGCAAGCGCTACCGACGGGTCGCTGCAGGTTACAAGTTCCGCACCTTGAAGAGTGCCCTGCTCGGTGGTGCCTTGACCGGCGGCCTGCGCGACGAGGACACCATCGAAGCACTGCGCGCGGTCGACTTCGAGGTCGGTCGCGGCGAAGCGTTCGGTGTCATCGGGGGCAACGGCTCGGGTAAGTCGACGCTCCTCAAGTTGATCTCTGGCCTCTTGCCGCCCACCGCAGGCACGATTGATGTCAGGGGTCGCCTGGCGGCGATGATCGAGCTCGGCGCGGGCTTTCACCCGGAGATCTCAGGCCGCGAGAACGTCTTCATCAACGGTTCGGTTCTCGGCCTCACGCGTCGCCAGGTGCGGGAGCGCTACGACCGCATCGTCGAGTTCTCGGGGCTCGAAGACTTCATGGAAGAGCCGGTCAAGAACTACTCCTCTGGCATGTACGTGCGCCTGGGCTTCGCGGTGGCCATTCATACCGATCCCGACGTCTTGCTGGTCGACGAAGTGCTCTCGGTGGGCGACGAAGCCTTCGGTCGCAAGTGCTTGGCGCGGCTCGAGGAGCACCTGGCCGACGGTGGAACGCTTCTGGTCGTCAGCCACTCGCTCGACCTCGTCGAGTCTCTCTGCGACCGTGTTCTGTGGCTCGATCGACCAGGCAGCGGTGCGGAGGGCTCGAGCATGAGAATGCTCGGCGAGCCGCGACGCGTCATCGACGCCTACCGCCAGGCGGTTTCGACCGGGGTTGGTGAACTGCATGCACGGCTGGACGCAGAAGCGGCCACCAGCCATGAACGGTGGGGTTCCGAGGAGGCGCACATCACAGCTGCTCGCATTCTCGCCGGACCCGAAGACGACCAGGGCGAACGACACGACCTCGAGTCGGGCGAAGCCGTCACGTTCGAGTTCGATGTCGAAACGCGTCAACCTCTTGCTGATTTCGTCTTCGGGATCGCGGTGTCTACTCCACGCGGGGCCCTGTGCTGGGGCACCAACACGGACCTTGCGGGCTTCGAACCCGAGCGCTTCGAAGGCAGGGCGACGGTGCGCATCGGCGTTCCGGCACTCCGTCTGGCGCCCGGCGAGTATCACGTCGACCTGGCGGTGCACGCCAGGAACGGAACGCCGTACGACTATTGGAAACGCTGCCTGACGTTCGACGTTCGAGCACAGCGAGACTCGGCAGGCGTCTATCAGCCGCGACACCGTTGGAGCGTTGCGGGTGCCATCGAGTGGAAGAAGCCCCCCGGCGACTGAACCTCGAGTCGATTCAGCCGCCTTGTGGCGACGGAATGCCGAACTCTGTCGACGAGGGCTGCGATCTGGCGTTCACGGACGGAGGTCATGGGTTTCTCTTGCCGGGATCTCGGGTTCGAAGGCTGAGGGGCAAAGCAAGGCCGAGCGGAGGGAGGGCGGTTCCCTCACCCCGCAGGGCTCAATGGTCTAGCCTATCGAGTGGCCAGCCACCGCCCGAGCCGGCTTTCGTCCGTTGACGCAGAACACCGTCAGCCCAACTGACCTCAAACGATAGGAACTCCGATGGCAGATTCACCAGAGAGACAACCCAACGCTCAAGAAATCAACGTCAAAATCGAAGATAGCGAGCTCAAGGGGCGCTACTCGAACCTCCTGCGCATAACGCATACGCATGAAGAGTTCTTCCTCGACTTCATCAACCTAGTGCCACCGCAGGGCATCGTGACGGCGCGCATCGTCACCAGCCCGGGGCACCTGAAACGCATCATCGGTGCTCTGCAGCACAACCTGACTCGCTACGAAACGGCCCACGGGCCGATCACCGAGGCACCCGATCCAACCGGACAGGTTCACTAGTACCCCGTACCATTGAAACGGATAGTGGCTGAGCGGATGATCGTGCTCGAGATCAAGGCGTCACGACAGAGGCATATTGGTGATCTGTCGAGGAGTGACAACACAGAGATCGAGCGCGAGGACCGCGCAGACGCTGTGCGGTTCCATGGTACGGGGTACTAGAGAAAGATAGTCTCTAGCGACCTCCGGAGGGTCTCTGCGTTCGCAGCCCCCCTCCACGCCGGCCCACCGAGGGGCGCCCCCTCTTCCCCGCTACATGCTTTCCCCGCGGAGAACCTCCATGACGACGACCGAACCCCCAGTTGCTCCACCGCCTCAGCTGTCGGGCTGGGATCTCTCCGAGTTGTTGCCCGACGCCGAGGGTGAGGGCATAGAGCGCGCGCTGGCCGACGTCGAGTCCCGGACCACAGCGTTTGCAAAGAAGCGTGAAAGCCTGTCGGAAAACATCGGAGGCCCGGCCCTGTTCGAGATCCTCGGCGAGTACGAAGCGCTGCTCGAGGCGGTCTACCGTGTCTCCGGCTACGGCTCGCTTTGGTTCTCCTCCGACACCCAGTCCGACGCTGCGCTCGCCTACCGCAACCGGGTCCAGCAGGTGATGACCGGGGTCCAGAACCGGACCCTCTTCTTCAGCCTGTGGTGGCAGGAGCAGAGCAAAGAGACCGCGGAGCGACTGTTCGGCGAGATCGATGCCATAGAAGGCGCCTCCGATCACGCCTTCTTCCTGCGCGACCTGCGTCGCCTCGAGCCCTACAAGCTCGACGAGGCACGCGAGCAGATCGTCAATCTCAAAGATGCCGATGGAATCGGCGCTGTCTTGACGCTCTACTCAATGATGACCAATGCCTTCGAGTATCACCTCGAGCTCGACGGCGAGGCCAGCGGTCCGCTGACTCGTGATGGCTTGATGGCCTACGTGCACTCGGACAACCCAGAGCACCGAGCCACGGCCTACCAAGAGCTCTACCGCGTCTACGGCGAGAACTCGAAAGTGCTCGCTCAGATGTACACCAACCGGGTGCGCGACTGGCACAACGAAAACGTTGAGCTGCGCGGCCATCGCTCGCCGATCGCAGTGCGCAACGTCTCGAACGACATTCCCGACGAAGCAGTGCAGGCACTGCTCGAGCGCGCGCGCGCCAACGCGCCGCTCTTCCAGCGCTACTTCAGGCTCAAGGCTGGTTGGCTGGGCAAAGAAAAGCTCGGTGGCAGCGATGTCTTGAGGCGCTACGACATCTACGCACCCCTGGCGACATCTGATCGGCGTATCGACTACGCCGATGCGGTGGCCACCGTGCTCGACACCTTCGACCGTTTCGATTCGGACGTCGGGCAGCACGCGCGCCGGGTGTTCAGGGAGAACCACATCGACAGCGAGCCGCGCCCTGGCAAGCGTGGCGGTGCCTTCTGCGCCACCATCTCCCCCGCCCTCACTCCCTGGGTGCTGGTCAACTACACCGGTCGACTACGTGACGTCGCGACGCTGGCACATGAGATGGGACACGCCATCCACAGCATGCTCGCCGAGGATCACTCGATCCTCACTCAGCACCCTTGTCTGCCGCTCGCCGAGACCGCGTCGGTGTTCGCCGAGATCTTGATGACCGACAAGCTGCTAGCGGAGCAGGACGATCCGTTGGCCAAACGAGAGCTCCTGGCGACCGCGGTCGATGACATGTACGCAACGGTCATGCGCCAGGCCTTCTTTGTGATGTTCGAAGAGGAGGCGCACGCTCTGATCATGGAGGGCAGTACGGCCGAGGAGCTACACGAGCTCTACATGGCCAACCTCGAGCGCCAGTTCGCCGACTCGGTCGAGCTGGCTCCTGAGTTTCGCTATGAGTGGTTGTCGATTCCCCATATCTATTCGACTCCGTTCTACTGCTACGCCTACAGCTTCGGTCAGCTATTGGTCCTGGCCCTCTACCGTCGGTACCAAGAAGAGGGGGAGGCTTTCAAACCGGGGTACATCGAGCTGCTGGCCACCGGCGGTTCACAACGCCCCGAGGAAGTTCTCCAACGCGCCGGCGTCGATGTCCGCAGTTCCGATTTCTGGCAGGGTGGTTTCGACGTGATTGCCGAGATGATCGCGGAGCTCGAAGAGCTGTCTACCTAGGGAGATAGGGGCGTCGGCCCGAGATTCATTAAACTCGGGAATCTAGAAGGCCGCCCCACAGCGGCGCGCGGAGCCCATGAGAAGGAGTCTCGAATGCGCCTTGGCATCTTCAGCAGTCAGCCCACGTTCCGTTGGGCCCGGAACATGATCCTCGCGGGCTGGACCGCCGCGCTTCTGGTCGCGGGTGCGCCGGTAGCAGCAGCCCCTCAGTCGCCGACGTTTGCGCGCGACGTCGCCCCGATCTTCTTCAACCATTGCGGCGAGTGCCACCGTCCAGGTGAGATCGCCCCCATGTCACTACTCTCCTATGGCGAGGCCCGCCCGTGGGCCAAGTCGATCGCCAGGGCGGTCAAGGCGCGCGAGATGCCGCCGTGGAGCGGCGAGTCCGATCAACACCAGTGGGCCAACGACATCTCGCTTTCCGACGATCAGATTACGACCATCGTCCGTTGGGTCGAAGACGGTGCGCCCGAGGGCGACCCGGCGAACCTGCCCGAAGTCCCGGAGTTCACCAACGGCTGGAAGCTCGGCGAGCCCGACGAGATCCTGACGCTCGAACCGGTCGAAGTCGCGGCCGAGGGCGACGACATCTTTCCCAAGCAGTACGTCGAGTTGAACCTCGACGAGCCCCGTTGGGTGCGCGCGATCGAGTTCCTGCCCAGCGACCGTCGGGTCGCTCACCACTTGCAGGCGACGTACACGTCACCCTCCAACAACGGCGGGGGTCGCGGCATTTTCGGAATCTGGACTGCAGGTATGCCTCCCTACGTGTTCCCGGATGGCATGGGCCGCGCCCTGGGTGCCGGCACCACCAAGATCCTCGTCGACCTGCACTATCACCCGATGGGCGAGGCTGCGACCGATCAGATGCGCATCGGCGTCTACTACGGTGAAGGCGAGCTGCAGAAAGAGGTCGCAACGATTCCGGTCACCAACACTGGTCTGCGTATTCCGCCCGGTGCCGATCACCATGCCGAGAAGGCCCACTACCTGTTCGACAAGGATATGCAGGTTCTGGCCTTTTCGCCCCACATGCATGTACGCGGGAAGGCGATGAAGTATGAGTTGACATACCCGGACGGTGAGCGCGAAACCCTTCTCGATGTGCCGAAGTACGACTACAACTGGCAGTGGCTGTACTACCCGAAGTCGCCGATCGAGATACCGGCCGGGAGTCGAGTCGATGTGACCGCCGTCTGGGACAACTCAGAAGGCAACCCCGCGAACCCCGATCCGTCGAAAGAGATCATCTATCGCGGGGACACCTTCAGCGAGATGTTCGTCGGTTTCCTCGAGGTCATCCAGAAGGACGGCGTCTACCACCAACCGCAGCCGGCGCGCGAGAAGATCTCCACCCTGTTGGCGCAGTATCCGCCAGAGGACTCCTTCTTTATCGATGGCTTCTTGAAAGTCGGCTTCCATGCTCCCCGAGACGGTGAAGGCTGGCTATACCTCGGGAGCGGCCTGGTCGTCTTCTCGACGACCCTCGACGACTACCAGTGGGAGGGTTCTCGCCTGGTGATCAACACCCAGTTCCCAACCGCTGAAGCGAGTGCCACCACCACGGTGATCAGAGGCGAGGTGGGGGAAGACGGCCGCTTCGTCGGGACCCTGATCGTCGGCTCAGACACAGTGACGCCGATGAAGGTCCCGGTTGTCGGTATGCCGATGGGAGTGAGCCCCGACACGACCTCCGCTGGGTAGCTGCGACGCCGCTCCTGGCCCCTGACCCCTAGACGGGTGCCAGGGGTTGCCAGGGCTTCGAAGGCAAAAGCACCCTGATCGGATCGTTGGGCTCCGTGCTTCCTGGCTTCCGGACGACCGCCATGACGCCGGCCTTGCGGATCAGTTCACCGTCGCTGGTGCGATCGAGGCAGGCAGCCATGAGCCCGGGCTTCAGACCATCGAGCTGAGCGCAAGGGTTACGCAGGCCAGTCACTTCGACGAGGCATGTGTTCCCCAGTCGGAGCCGGCTTCCGGTGGGCAGATCGAGCAGATTGATGCCGCGGGTGAGAATGTTCTCGCCCATTTCGCCGGCCGCGACTTCGATTCCGATGGTCGCCAGCTCGTCGTGCAACTCGGCGTGCAGCAGATGAACTTGACGAAGGTTGGGCTGGTTCGGGTCCTGCCTGACGCGCGAACGGTGTTTGACCAGCGAGCCTCGATGGGCATCGCCGGAGACCCCGTCGGCAACGATCTCGAGGCGGGACCGAGTCGCCTTACTCATTGTGTGCAGGCCGCTGGCAGCCACGGCGACGACGGTGCCGCGCTCGGCGGGAGGACGACTCATCGGCCGGACAGGGGATCGCCCGTTTTTCTCGAATGACGCGGCGCGGAAAGGAAGTGGGAAGTGACCGTCGGCATCTTACGATTTTACGTTTTCTGGGTTTAGTTGTGTTGTCGGTCGCGTCACTTTCGGCGCAGCACGACAATCCCCACGGTATCTCGTTGGTGGTCGCATCGGATGGCACCGCGGTCCTCGATGGTGATGATCTAGTGGGGCACGACTCGTCTCCGAACAACCTGCGGGTGCGGACCTTCGACTCGGTGACCTACCGCATCGACTGGAACACCAACCACCTCCTTCGACGATGTGGTCTGTGTTGACCCCAATGGCAAGACGCTGCCACCAGGGCTCAATCCGACCGAGGATCCAGATGCCGGAGCCGATCGTCGAGCCGCTGTCGCGCTCGGCGGTGCCGACGTAGGTGGGCTCAACTTCGGCTTCGAAGGTGACCTCCAGGTCTACACGATTCCAACCCTCGGCAACCTCGGGCTCTTCTTGCTAGCCGGGCTCCTGCTGGTCGTAGCCATGCGCCGCGCCGCCGGGTCCGCGGTGGGATGAACGGCGCGAGGGAGCCCTACAAGCGAGTCGTGCTCGGCACATGCGGAGCCAAGCTTCGGACGCCGGCATGCCCCTTTAGGAATCGCCGCAGGACATGCGCCTGCAGTGGGCGCTGGATGACGCTAGGCTACGCCCCGCATCACCGCTGCGGCTACTGGAGATCCTGTATGTCAAGACCCTTCCCCGAGCGCCATCGCATCTCTCAACCCGCCGGCGATTCGCCGGCTTGCCACCGGTTCCTCGTCGCTTCGGCGGTAGGTCTGTTGGCTGGCCTCTTCCTCTGGTCAGCGGGGCTGGTGGGGCAAGAAGGCGAGCCCGCCGCCGTTGAAGACACGGTAACCGTGACCGCTCAGCGCGTCGAAGAGAGCGCCCAGGACGTTCCCGTGTCGTTGGTCACCTTCGATGCCGAAGAGCTCGAGACCCGCGCTGTCTCAGACGTGCAAGACCTTGCCGAGGCCGCTCCAGGCCTGGTGGTGTCCGGGCAGAGTTCGAGCAACGGCGAGGTCGCTCTCTACATTCGTGGCATTGGCTCGAACACCTTCGGGCTTGGGACCGAGTCGACAGTCGGCTACTACGTCGACGGAGTCTACATTCCTCGCCCGCAGGGGTTTCTCAACCAGTTTCTCGATCTCGACCGCATCGAAGTCCTGCGTGGACCTCAAGGTACCCTGTGGGGTCGAAACTCTACCGGCGGTGCCATCAATGTCGTTACACGAGCACCGTCGGCCGACTTCAAGGGGCGCCTACTCGCCCAGTACGGTGAGTACGCTGGCGATGACAGCCCCGAGAACCACGGGATCTCGTTCTCGCTCAACGGGGCCTTGTCCGAACGTGTCTTCGGGCGTCTGTCTGCGAGCCTCGACCAGGCGACGGACTTCACGTTCAACGAACTGTCGAACTCGAGTGTCGACAACCGTGACGGTTGGAGCACCCGAGGTGCCGTAACCTTTCTGCCCAGCGACAGCGTCTCGGTGACCGTCCGCGGCGATCTCGCCGACAACGAGAGTCACAACAACTTCAACTTCAAGCCCGGGAACACCTCACCCAACAGCACCTTGGGCACGCTGTTGCGTTTCTATGGTCTCGATACACCGTCGCACCCACATCGGATCGCTGCGAACATCGCACCGGTAGCAGAGTACGAAGAGAGTGGTGTCTCAGTCGCCGTCGACTGGGTCCTGGGTACCAGCGGTACGATCTTGACCTCGACCAGCAGCCTGCGCGAGTTCGATTCGCGGCGCGTCGGCGACATCGACGGAACCCAGCTCGACTTCGTGGAGAATCAAGGCACCTTCGACTCCGAGTGGTGGTCGCAAGAGCTAACGCTCAATGGTGCGAGTGACAAGGTGGATTGGATCGCTGGCGCCTACCTCTTCCATGAAGAGGGCTCGACCAACATCGACACCCTCTCAGACCTGGCGCTGTTCGAAGTTCAGTTCTTCGCCAACAACCCTGGTCTCTTCCTGTTCAACCCCGTCGACTTCTGCTCGCTCGGTTTCATCGCCCCGTCGTTTCTCTGTGGCGCCGACTACTACAACGCCATCGCACCCTTCGTGGGCCTCAGCGTGCCGGGCGCGAAATCGACCGGCAACTTCTTCGTCACCGATCTCGAGACCGATTCCTACGCTCTTTTCGGACAGCTCGCCTGGCACTTGAACGAGCACTGGTCCTTGGTCGGCGGGTTGCGCTATACCGAGGACGACAAAGATCACGACCAGCAGGCCTTCGACTTTGCGACCTTGATGCCGATTCGCCAGGTCGATCGGGACAGCTGGAGCGGGTTGACGCCCAAGCTGGCCATCGAGTACCGGCCGCACGACGACGTTATGGCCTATGGCTCGGTGACCACCGGCTGGAAGAGCGGCGGCTTCAACTCGATCAGTGTGCAGCCGTCGTTCAACGAGGAGGAGATGACGAGTTACGAGGTGGGCGTGAAGTCCACGCTCGCCGACGGCAACGTGACCCTCAACGTGGCAGCCTTTCACTACGACTACGACGATCTGCAGGTGGCGGTTCTCTTCCCCGACCGCTCGACCGTCGAGAACGCGGCCGAAGCAACCGTCGATGGTCTGGAATTCGATCTGCTCTACCGCCCGGGCCCGCGCTTTTCGGCAGAACTGGGCATCGCGCTCCTCGACGACGAGTTCGATCGCTTCACCAGTCAGGATCCGCTGGTGATTGCCGAGGCTCAGGACACCCTCAACGCAGCCGGCATCTTCGACCCGGTGGCCCTGGCCACCGCCGCTGCACTAGTGCCTACCAGCGACCTGGCAGGTCGCGGTTTGCCCCGGGCCCCTGATTCGGCCTTGAATGCCGCCCTCCAGTACCGCTTTCTCTTCGGTTCGGGCGCTTCGGTCACTGCCCGCGGCGAGTATCAGTTCACCGACGATGTCGCTTTCGATCCGTTCGCGAACTTCGTCCAGAAGAGCTACGACCAGCTGCACGCGAATCTGATGTGGGTCTCTGGGGGCAGCCGCTGGAGCGTCAACCTCTACGGCCGCAATCTCACCGATGAGCTCTACGTTGCCTCGGAAATCTTCGCGCGCGTCACGGGTTCGCTCGAGGTCTGGGCACCACCGCGCCAGGTCGGGCTGCAGCTCGGATACAGTTTCTGACCATGAGTAAGTCAGGACTCGCTTTGGTGTGCCTCGCGGCATTTGCGTCCGCGACCCTGTTGGCCCAGGAGAAGCGCACCTTCGACACCAGCAGTTGGCAGGAGCGCAAAGGCGGAGTGCTCTACAGTGACCCTGTAGAAGGAGCCGGCAAGGAACTTCGCCGTGGCCAGACCGTCACCGTGCACTACACCGGCTGGCTACCAGACGGTACGCAGTTCCAGTCCAGCCACGACAGCGGCCGGGCCTTTGTCTTCAAGACCGGCCAGGGCCAGGTGGTCCAGGGCTGGGAGATCGGGTTGCCGGGAATGAAGGTAAAAGGCAAGCGCCTCTTGTTCGTTCCCTGGAAGAAGGGCTATGGAAAGCGCGGTGTCAAGAACCCGCAGACGGGCGAGTGGGTGATTCCGCCAGGGTCAGACCTGGTGTTCGAGATCGAGCTGTTAGCCGCTAACTAGCCGCCGGCGCGGGGCCGGCTCGCCCCAGTCTCTAAACGAAGACTGCGATCTCGTGGTCTAAGTCGAGCCGGTTCGAGGTGCCCGTTCGGGAGCTGCGGGGGCTCCACCGTTTCGGTCAGGCAGACTGGCTCACTGTAGGCTCCGGTTCCACCTCATGAGCGATCGCGAACAGAAGGGCACACCTTCGCTGCCGGCGAGTCCTCGCGAGCGCGGGACCGAAACCGTCCTGCCAGGCGAGGGCGCAGATGTCGAAGAACTGCCGGACAGCCTTGCCGTTGGCTCGGTCGTGTGTGACCGCTACGAAGTTCTGGCCAGGGTCGGGTCGGGCGGTTCGGCGACGGTCTACAGAGTTCTCGACCGCAAGACCGAACGCGAGCTCGCCCTCAAGCTCCTGCGCGAAGGCAGCTGGAACGACAAGACAAGAAAGCGGTTGCAACGCGAGGCAGAGCTTGGCCGAAACTTTGAGCACCCGCACGTAGTGCGGGTCTACGACGTGCATCTGGAGGACCCAGCGTTCCTCACCATGGAGTTCGTTTCTGGAGACACCCTGGCCGCTCGCATGCGAAGCGGCCTCGCGATGGAGGAAAGCCTGGGGATCACCCGCCAGATCGCCCTTGGTCTGCGCGCGCTCCACAAGGAGGGCGTCGTCCATCGAGATATCAAGCCCAGCAACATATTGACCGCCGAGGGTGTTGTGAAGATTGCCGACCTTGGCCTCTTGCGTCTGGTGGCGCCGGAGGCGACTCGGGTCACCGCTTCTGAGACGATCGTTGGCACCTACGAGTACGTCGCTCCGGAACAAGCGCTTGGTGCCGAGATCAATCCGGCGGCTGACCTCTACAGCCTGGGCGTAGTGCTCTTCGAGATGCTGACCGGGCGGCTTCCTCATCGCCACTCGTCGGCTCTCGGTGCTTTGCTCGAGCGCGTTTCGGACTCCGCACCGACGCTTGCCGAGGGGGGCTTTGAGGCTCCCGAATGGCTGGAGTCGCTCGTCGCGTGTCTCCTCGAACGTGACCCGAAGCGGCGCCTTGGGACGGCGGATGAGCTGATCGCGGTGCTCGACTCGCGACACGTGTTGACAGGTCACTCTGGACGGTCAAGACGGGATCGGCGAGCTGGTGCCACCTGGTTCCTTGCTCTTGTTGCCACCGCGGGGTTGGCGCTGGCAGCGTGGGGCGCCTATCGCGAACGAGTTTCCTACAAGGCGATTGTTCAGTTGCAGAAGGGCGAGGGTGTGACGGAGGCGGCCGGCGAAGACGGCGAAGTGCTGTGGTCACGAGCCGATCTCGAGCTGCAACGAGCGCGGGTGATTCGCGCTCCGGACGGGAAGCAGAAGATTGCAGCCATTCTCGCGGGCGCGGGCGAGAAGAGCATCGAAGTGCTTCAGCACCTCAGCGTTCTCGATGCACAAACCGGCCAACTCGAGGCGAGCGTCAAGCTGGAATCGGGGGCGCACTACTTCCCGGGAATAGGCCAGGCCTGGCGGGTCTATCTCGATGCCGACGACCTCAACGGTGATGCTGTCGACGAGGTCCTCGTCACCTACCAGCACGCGACGAACTTCCAGTCGTTCTCTGTGCTGTACGAGCCGTCAACGGGTCAGAGTCGCGCCGTCGCGGTTTCGTCGGGGCACCTGGAGTACCAGGGTGCCACTGACCTCGACGGTGACCGCGACCAGGAGCTCCTGTACTCCGCCTGGGCGCAGAATTTCGGCGATCGCCGAGCGATCATGGCGGTCGATGTGGCACCGGCGGTTGGCAGCCGGGGTTCCGGGGCTCTCTTTCCAGCCTTTTCACCGGACCGTCCGGACGCCGGTCTCGATCAGGGTCGAGTTCTCGAGTGGTATCAGCTCCTGCCTCGCGAATCATGTCCTGCACAGACCTGTGTGCAAGTTTCCCAAGCGGGCGACCGGCTCCTGATCGACGGCCCAGCACCGTTCGAACTCACCGTCATGGGCTTCGAGACCGGTCCAGGAGGTCTCGATCCTGCGCGCGCTCGCAACCGCAGGCTGGCGTACGCGGAACTTGCCCGAGCCAACAGCCTACGCACCTCGGGATCTGGGACGCAGGCGCTCGAGTTTCACGCACGAGCCCTGCAGGCCGCACGCGCGGCGCGGTTGACAGAACTGAGCGAGTGGATCGAGGCTTTGCGGCCGACGTTCCTGGTATCGGCCGACCGCTTCGAACAGGCAGAGCGAGAGCTCTTGCTGATGCCGGAAAAGCCCGACTGGGCAGAAGGAACCTATCTCGCCGCACGCGAGATGCATCTTCGCGGCGAACCTGCCCGTGCCGTCAGGTGGCACCGCCTTGCTCTCGAGCGCTCGCGAACCGGGGGCTGGTCGACGAGACCGATCGAGTACTTGATCAATGTAGCGCTTGCGACCCTCGAGAGTCAGGATTGGGAGACGTTCTGGGAGATCTTCGAGGACTACGAAGCGAACGAATGGCTGCGCGATCAAACCAGCACGAAGGTCATCCGTCAGCTCGCGAAGGCCTGGTCGGGCAGCAAAGAGAAGGTCGGGCCACTTCAGATCGAGGGCCAGCTGGCCCACGACGAGATTCGCTACTGGGATCTCGAGCACCGCTATCATCGTGGCGACCGCGAAGGCTTGCTCGATGCCTTGAGGGTCGAGGTCCAGGTGAATACCGAAGCAAGCGCCCCGACGCGCTCGCTCCTGGCCTTGATGGAAGGCGAGAGCGGGGACTTGGAGGGGGCGATGGTGCTCGCGAGACAGGCAGACCTTCAGGCGGCGAGCGATGCGGCGATCGATGTGGTTGCGCGGGTCTACCGGGCGGAGATTGCCAGGCGCCTCGAGCAGGTCGCGTCGATGGTCGAAGAGAGCAGGCGCTCTAGTGGGTTCGTTCCAGAGGTCGAGCGGAGTCTTCGATCGAGCCGGGCTTTCGACGCGGGTGTATTGGAGTTCATCGAGTTCTTGTTGCAGGGCACTAGCGATCCGACCCGGGCGACTCCTGTGGAAAGAGACGCTTCATTTTCAGTCCGAGTCCCTGGCGGCTGATGCCGAGTCGTCGGGCCGTCGCGGTCTTGTTTCCGGCTTCTGTTATCAGGGCCTCTCTGATCAGGCGGCGTTCGAGGGCATCGACTTGATCCTGAAGAAGACCTCCACTGCTGTCGAAACCTTCGCGGTTGGTCCCGAGCGGTCCGCCTGCTGACTGGGGGGACTCGTGCTGCGTCTCGAACACTCGGAAGTGCCTGCTCTCCAGTTGCCCGCCGTCGTCGCACAAGAGCACAGCTCTTTCAACGGCGGTGCGCAACTCGCGCACATTTCCTGGCCAGTTGTGACGGAGAAGAAGGTCGAGCGCCTTCGCACTCACCCCCTGGATGTGTTTGCCATACCCCGCCGCTGCATCGGTGGCGAACTTGAGGACCAGAACGGGAATGTCGTCGCGCCGTGCGCGAAGGGGTGGGATCTGGAAATGCAAACCACAGACCCGGTAGTAAAGATCACTTCTGAACGCTCCCGAACTCGTCGCGCGAACGAGATCGACGTTTGATGCCGAAATGACCCGGGCGTTGACCTTGCGAGGAACCGTGCCGCCGAGCGGAAGGACCTCGCGTTCCTGGAGAACGCGAAGCAGTTTCGCTTGAAGATGCGACGTGAGCTCGCCAATCTCGTCGAGAAGGATCGAACCGCCCTCGGCGGCAACGAAGAGTCCAGAGCGTTTCGACACGCCTGTGGCCACACCGGATTCAACGCCAAAGAGCTGTGCTTCGAGAAGCTCAGCCGGAATCGCTGCGCAGTTGAGTGTTACGAACGGTCCCTTCGCTGTCTTGCCCGAGCGGTGAATGATGCGGGCAAACACCTCCTTGCCGACCCCGGTCTCGCCGGTGAGCAGCACATCGAGATCGCTCCACACCGTCGAACGAATTTGTCCCAGAAGCTCCTCGGTGGCCGCCGAGGAGCCCAGCACGATGCCAGGAGGCACATCGAGAGCCTGGTCGCGCGGTAGTCGCCGGTCAGGAAGCAGGTGCCTAGGTGTCGTCTTCCCCCAACCCGCGAGGAAAGACAAGAAGTCGACCTGCCACTGGCGAGGCTCGTGGGCGAGGAGCGCGACGAGCCGCTCAGAGTCAGCCAGGGCGCCCGTCGAGAGCAGGAACCGGTCCGGGTCCAACTCGACGGCCACACCGGGACGTCCAGCTGCAGCGGTCGCCAACTCCGCGGCATCGAGCGTGGTCCCGGCCGTGGCCGAGACGATCGCGTCTCCATCATCGCCGGAACGCACCATCGACAGACCTTCGCCGTTCAGAATCCCCAGCACCGTGGGCAGAAGCTCCCGAAGGCGCTCCGCCGAATCCGCGTGCTCCCGCAGTCGCGCGACAAAACGCAGCGCGGCCACCGGACCCGAGGTCGTCGATGCGCCAGAAGCTGAGTCCGTATCAGGTGTGCCTGCCGACTCGTCTTCCGAGTCCGGGAACGAAAGGCCGACACGGTGCTCAGCGCTCGACACCTCCTCGAGCGTAGCCATCGCCCGGCCGATCTGGACCGAGTCCCCGATGCCGAGTACCACCTCGCTCTGCCTCTCACCATCACTCACTAGACCGTTCTTCGAACCAGCGTCCGCAAGCCGCGCACCCTGGCCTAACCGCTCCACCAACGCGTGTTGGGAAGAGATGCCCGGGAACCGACAGACGAAGTCATTCGCGTCGGACGAACCGATGGTGGTGGGTACGTCGTCGAGCGCGAAGTGGGCGACTTGGTTTCGGTAGCGGACTGCGAGTCTGAGCATGGTGAACGTTGATGATGTTAGTGCGCATCGTAGAGATCAGAAAAGGTCGGCATGAACAAGGAGGGCACCGTCGGTTGCCGAGGGTCGTCATCTGGTCCAGCGGGGAGTGGATCTTGTTGTCGTTGTCGGGCCGGACGATCGGAGCGGCGAGTTACTTTCCGGTGACCGTCAAGCGGGTGGTCGCCTCTGTGGCTGTTGCGCCCAAAGCAATGAGGCCATATGCGGGCATTCATCTTGCTTCCCTGGCCTTGCAGGACGACCAACAGCAATTCCCGAGAAGGGTTGGAGCGAAAGATGGTTCAGATGGTCTCGAGTCGCCTCGAGAGGGCTCTCGATTTGATCGCACTCGGGTTCAGCGACAACGGCATCGCCTTGGTCGCTGCGACAGCCCTCCTCCTTCTTGCTTCGCCTCCGGTCTTGTCGCAGCCGCAATGTGCGTCACAGAAGAACATGACCTGCGATCTACCCGCGCCGATCGGTCTGGCGGTTGCATCTTCGAACCCCACCGCGGTGTCGCTCAGCTGGCAGCATGACTCTCCTGAAGAGGAGGGCTTTCGGGCCTGCCGCAAAGCCGGAGCGGCTGGTCCCTGGGTGAGGGTTGACGATGACGACCTCGTTGCCGATTCGACATCGCATGTTGATGTGGTGCCGGTCTGTGGTGGCACGTATGCCTATAGGGTTTGGGCGTACTCGTTCGTCGATGGACTCCTCTGTGAGTCAGAGGAATCTAACGAGGCTGCTGTCGAGGTCGTCTGTGTCGATTGCGTGGGTGACACCGACACGGGGGACTCGGATGCGGATGGGGTCTGCGACGACCAGGATGTCTGCCTTGGGATGGACTCGTTGGGAGACGAGGATCACGACGGGTTCTGTGAAGACCGCGACCGCTGTCCGGGTGCTGACGACTCGATCGATCTCAATGATGATGGTCTCCCGGATGCGTGCGAGCGCCCAGTTCCGGGTGCGCTTCTTTCGCCCGAAAGCCCTGGGCAGAACGGCCAGACCCGCCTCGAGAACTTTGGGACGCTCCTAGACGCTCTCTTTGAGGGGCCTTGTGTGACCCGTGAGGTTCCGATCGACGGGCTCGCCCACCAGCTTCCACCCTGGTTCGGTTCGTCCACCATCTGCACTGAAGAAGAGCTCAAAGCCGTTGATGGGATTCCAGCGCAACCATCCTTTTCAGACTACCTGGTGGTTAGTGACGAGCTGTCAGAACTGGCCGTGGTGACTGCTGTGGGGACTTCGGAGTCGAGGTTCTTAGCCATTGATCGCACGATTGAAAAGTTGATCGCGGGCTCGACGCTCGGTGCTCTACCCTGCTGGCTTGCGAGCGTGGAAGGCGCGTCGCCTTCGTGTGCAAACGAGTCCACAGCGACCTCAGCTTCGGTCGAGTGCCTCTTGGGTGATTCGGCGTCGGACGCTTCCGCTCGCCTTGGACTCTCGTACTACCTGGCTGCCGCGAATCAGCACTTTGCGGGTCGGGCCGACTACCGATCCAAGGCGACGGCGCTTGCGTATGCTCACCTGGAAAAGGAATATTCGTCGCTGGAGGGTGACGAATGTCCGCTGGGGCCGTGGTCTGGAGAGAGGATCTGTCATTGGGCCGGCGGAGGCGCCAACACGGCGAGTGGACCCATCGCAGACCTGGTGATGTGGGTGGGCTACTACCCCGACATCATCAGGTTCTTGCTGGCGGCCTACAACGTGACTCGCGACAGTCAGTTTCTGATTCGTGCCCAGGAAGTCACGGAACAGTTCCTGTTGGCGAGTGAGTTCGACGGCTCCTCGTTGACGTTCGCGCGTGTCAACTTCAGATGGGACTTGACCGGCAGCCCAGCGCCGTTCAATGAGCCAAACGACGGCGTCGAAGACTACTACTGGGAACAGGATCGGGCCTGGGATGCGGCGGACGCACCGCGAGCCCTCTGGATGGGTGACGTACCGCGGGCCTTCCGGCTGGCCGGTGCGGGCGACTCGACAGCCGGAGTTGTCACCGCCCTGGAGAGCTGGATCGCCAAGGTACAGGCCGCGACGGAGGCTGTCGTTGGGGACGAGCCAGCGTCCTGCATCCAGTGGAGCCACAGTGGGATTCCAGACCCTGGAAACTGCGGGGCCGGCTACTACGAGAACGGATTGGGCAGCGGGCTCTATCGGTCTCTCAACACAGCAGGCTTCAGACCCCGCATCGACGCCGCTCTCGAGGAGTTTGATTGGGAGGGTGAACCCCCCGGCGGATGGTTCGGTGCGGATTGCATGGGGATCTATCGGAGCGTGAGGCCGATCAACGCGACTGCCAGTTCTATTGGGCTGACTGCGGCGGCGATGGGCGCATCCCTCTTTCAGGACGGCTTCGAGTCTGTAGGCACTGCGAGGTGGGATCGAACCGTCGACTGAGCCTGCGGGTTGCCCGTGCGGAAAAGGCATCGCGCGCAAGCATGGCTCCGGTCCGAAGAAGGGCGATGGCCCGCTTCCGTTCGGAAGCCGCTCCGATGCCGGCCGTTCGAAGGTGGAGACAGGATTGGGAGAGCACGATGATGTGGACCAGGGGATCTTTCTATTGGGCTTCGCAGGTACGAGCGCTGCTCGTCAGCATTGTTGGCATTGGGGTGCTGTTCGCAGGACTACCCGACGCCTCGCACGGGAGCGTTAGGCCGTTGAGCCATACAACACCCAACAGCGAGAGCGATGGATCGGACGAGACCTGCGTCAATCCTGAGGCCCTCACCCAGCTAGAGCGCGCCCTTCCGAGACTTGCCCTCGAGAAGGAGCACTGGGTCTCTGAACTCTCGAGTCTCGCCGAAGTCCGAGCGCTCTTGCGCTCGCAGGGCGCAGCGCCGGGCAAGGAGGCCGCCAGCGAGGCTGGCGCGTCCTATGAAGCCTCCGCGGATGAGATTGACCAGGTCTTTGAGTACCTCGAGAACGTTGGATCACCGACAACACGTCACCAGGTGGAGATTTCATCCAGTACTTGGTCGGTCGAGCTCGACGTCGATCAGCGGGCATATCGTGCCGTACAGGTGGCGGCGATTCTCATTCCAGCCACGGTCGGAGCGATCGAAGGTCTCGTGAGCTACTACTGGGACCACAAGGTGCATGACGAGCCGTTCACTTGCGTTGGCGCGAGCAAGGCGACGATCGGCGGCGCGATTCTCGGAGCAGCGGCGCCGGCGTTCCAGGTGGCAGGGTATGCGCTGAGACTCAAGTACCTCAACGAGATCGGATCGAAGGCGGGGATGTTCCTCAACTCTGTTCCGGATGATTTGGCTGCCGACGTTGTGCTTCAGATGTTCAACAGGACTCTTGGCTTCGACGTCAAAGTTCCGGAATTGGCCGAGGGCATCTCGACTCTCAACGAGTTCTTTGGCGCTCTAAATGATCTTCTTGTGGACGCGGTAACCGCCGGTCCTGGACTTCGAGGATTGATTGTTCTCTGGTGTTCGGCCGGTGGTGTACTCGCCGACCTGGTAGCGGGGCGGTCGGTGAGCTTCAGGACCTTCGTGAGAGACGAGTTCATTCCGAACTTTGAAGAGGCGTTTGGGGTCCAGCTTCTGGAAATGAGTATCGGACTCGACGCTGTCGTGGCAGCGGAAGAAGCGGAACCTGCAGAGGTTCGCTACGTTTCCGGGGCCCTCAAGACAAGGAACCAGGCGGGCACTCACGAGAAGGTGCTGTTCAATCCGAACGAAGTGGCCTCGTGGAGCACCGACGCCTACGTGTCTACCCCGGGGGCCTACAGGGCCGATGTGATTCTTTTTCGCGATGGCGAAGACAGTCTCGGTGTTTCAGCATCCGATACTGCGTCCGTTGGCGGCGAGGGATCGATCAACTTCTCGGGTACGTTCAACACCGCGGACCTCTACGAGGGGCAGGGAGCCGGCGAAGGATTGCATCACTTCCAGGTCAGCCTCGTGAACACAACCCAGGGTTGGGCTGAGTGGCTTCGAGATGGCCGAGGAGACATCGCTCGCTTCCCGATCGAGATGCGGAACAACAGCCGGCCGTCCGTCACCATCGAGGTTCTCGGCATGGAGCTGAATCTGCCAGTGGTCACCTTGATCATCGTTGATCCCGATGGGGAGCGGCCACAACAGGTGTCTTTTGAGATAGACGGTTCAGTGGAGGATTGGACTGGCGCCTTGCCCGCCGTTGGCGCGAGCGGCGTCAACTGGGCCGAGGGCTACAGCCTCCAGTTGCCGCCCAGGCATCTCTCGACAGGTATCTACTCGATTCAAGCCGCGGTTTCTGACAGCGGCGATACGGTGACGTCTGGGCCACCGCAGGAGCTTCGAGTGGGTGGGTTCGCGCAGCTCGATCTCCCGGCGGTCGTCCTTTCGGAAGTCGGGCGGCGTCATCAGCTCGCGGTGCGCCTCCGTGACAATGTCGGCGGGTTGCCGAATCGCCCGGTGTATCTCTACTCAGCTCAGGAGGGTCGCTTCTATGGAGAGACCGGCGAGAGTACCCGCAGAGCAGTCACCGATTTGAATGGCTGGGCGACCTTCGAATACAAGCCGTTGGAAGAAGGTCAACATCGACTAGAGGTCCACTCTCCCGCTGCAGTCCCGGACGTGGTCGTTCGGACGTCGAATGGCGTGTTGCCGGCGTGTTCTCCCCCCGAAGGTTTGCGCCTACTCAGTCCCAGTGACCAGAAGGCGAATGTCGGTGAAGAAGTCGAAATCGAGTGGAGAACGGCCGACGGTGCGTCGAGCTACGACATCTTTCTCGGTCCAACGAATCCACCGCCTTTCCGCACCAGTGTCTCGGCGCAAGAGGTGTTCGGCCAGGAAATGATCGTGGGAAACCTGACACCTGGAACCCAGTACTTCTGGAAGGTCGTCGCCCGTGCGGCGTGTAGTGGCGCCGAGCGAGCTGAGAGCGCGGTGCGCTCGTTCTTTACGCTGGGAAGCCCGGGAGGGGTCGAGCTAGTCAAACCACTGGACGGTGCTAGCGACCTGACAACGGCTCTCGTACTTGACTGGGAAAACGTCACCACGCCGGGGTCCACGACGTACTGGCTCTTCCTCGGTGAGACACCGGCACCTCCGTTCTTCGCTGACACAGAAGGGCGCTCGCAGGTACTGGTTGAGCTTGAAGCAAACCGGACGTACTTCTGGCGGGTCGAGGCTGTGGCGAACTTCGACCCTTCGCTAACTGCAACGAGTGCCACCTGGCAGTTCGAGACGGGCGGCGCCGCTTCGCAGACAGTCGAGCTTTCAGCGACCATGGATGCGGGGCTTCGCGGTGGTGCCTTTAGTAACAGGAACTATGGAGGTGGTATCGGTGGACCTGCAGAAGAGTGGTTCTTTGGTGTGGGAAGTGGGGACGCGTTGTTCCAGGACCTCGGGAAAGAACCCATTCGTGGAGTCGTTCAATTCGATCTGTCGTCCGTTCCGGCCGGCGTGAATATCACTCATGCAAGCCTCCGTTTGATTTCGGCGGAATGGAACAATCCGATCAGTACCTCCACGGAGATGTTCTTTGACCCGTTCCTTTCGCCCTGGTCCGAAGAGTCGATTACCTGGTCTTCCCGCCCGCAGGTTTCCCTGGCAGACCGGGTCGAAGGGATCTTTCCGCCCAGCGGCTGGGCTCCCCTCGACACGAACGTTACGCCGCTCGTCCAGAAATGGGCCAGCGGCGCCCTTGCGAACAACGGGTTGTTGTTCTCAGTGCCCGACTGGGAAAGCACAACCAACCGCTGGGCGAGTTTCACCCAGAAGGAACGCGATGCCTCCGGGCTCTGGGCCGCGACTCTTGCCGTCACTTACACGCTTCCGTGTTCGGCGCCGCCAGCGCCCCAGCTTGTCGGCCCGCTCGATGGCGCCACGAACGTGGAGGGTTCCGTGACGCTCGAGTGGGACGGCGAAGGAGCATCCGACTTTCTTGTGTACGTTGGAACCTCTCCGGGGCCAACCCAGAGCTCGCTCGTGAATGGCAGCTCTCTCGATATCGAGGTCGATCCGCTGACTACCTATCATTGGCGGGTGGAGGCTTTGTCGGAGTGTGATGCCTCCTTGTCCTCGTCGTCGCCGGAACGTAGCTTTTCTACGGGAGGATGCGTTGCGCCTGACGAGCCGCTCCTGACCAGCCCGAGTCCCGATGCCCAGGGGGTTGCAAGGAGGCCCGTCCTTCAGTGGGAGCCAGCGGCCAACGCCAGCGAGTACGATGTGCGCCTCGGCACTTCGAATCCGCCCACGCAGGTGGTGGCGACCTCAGTGACAACAAGCCAGATCATTCCCGCACTCCAGCCGGCCAATACCTACTACTGGCAGGTTACGGCGCGGACGACGTGCGGTGATCAGCCGGAGCGCTCGACGCCTGTCCGAGCCTTCGTCACAGGTACCCCGCCGAGACTCGAGCAGGTATCGCGACGCCTCCTCGTTTTCGGCAGTTCTGTCGAGCTTGGTGCGCACATTGCGGTTGAGGGAGGCCTTCAGCCTTTCGAATACGCGTGGACGATCGTCTCGGGCGCGGAGAATGCCTTCTTGGAGGCGGCCGGCTCGCACAACCCGATTCTGTGGCCTTCGAGGGACGGCGTCTTCGAGGTGCGAGTGCTCACGACAGATGCGAATGGCTTCATCTCTAACACCGGTCAGATCGAGGTTCTAGTGCCAATGTTTGGTGACGATTTCGAGTCGGCTGACACAGATAGGTGGAGTTCTTCGAAGGGTGGGTAGTGGAGGGTGTCTCGATGTGTCCCGGCCTGTCAGAAGGGCGGTCTCGCCTCGCCTCGCTTCGGTACCGGTTCTCAAATGGCTCGAAGTGCACACGAACGTGGTACCTGCTCGTCAACAAGGGTAGGCCGAACTCCGAAAGTAGGCTCTAAGACCTGGCCGCAACCCCAGTCAAAGACCCCGACCCCTGAGTCTTCAGATAGAGCGGCTCGATCCTCTCCGCGAACACCCGCAGCACCTCACGACGACGCACTTTCAATGTCGGTGTGATCTCGCCGCGTTCTTCTGAGAGCTCGCGCTCCAGAACCGCGAACTTGCGGATCCGTTCGTGGTCGGAGAGGCGGTCGTTGACGCGATCGACGGCCTCGCTCAAGATCTTGCGAAGCCGCTTGCTGGTGGCGAGTTCATCACCACTCAGCCGCTTGAACTCGGGAGGTAGTTCTTCAAAACGCGGGACGAGAAGCGCTGTGAGGTAGGGGTAGTTGTCACCGATGACGATCGCCTGCGCGACAGCCCATTGGGCGGTGAGCATGCTTTCGATCGGTTGGGGCGCAATGTTCTTCCCGCCGGAGGTAACCAAAATGTCTTTCTTACGGTCGGTGATGAACAAAAAGCCGTCTTTGTCGAGCTCGCCGATGTCGCCGGTGTGGAGCCAGCCGTCGGCGTCGATCGCCTCGGCGGTGGCGGTGGGGTTCTCCCAGTAGCCCTTCATGACGCCTTCGCTCTTGACCAGGATCTCGCCGTCGGGGGCGATCTTGACCTCGACGCCTGGCAACGGTGGACCCACCGAGCCGAGGCGCTTTCGGTCGTCGCGGTTCGCCGAGATCACCGGCGCCGCTTCGGTCATGCCGTAGCCCTGGTGGAGGTTGAGACCGACGGCTTCGAAGAACTCGCTGACTTCGGTGCCCAGCGGTGCGCCACCCGAGATCGCCAGGCGTAGGCGACCACCGAAGCGCTCGCGGATGGTCTGGAAGACGAGGCGGTCGGCGAGCGCTCTCTGTAGGGCGAGCCAGGGCGAGACGAAGCGGTCGAGGCGGGCGTTGGCATAGCGCTGGCCGGTGCGCAGCGCCCAGCGGAAGATCTTCTGCTTGCGCGGCTCTTCCTTGGCGACTTGTTGGGTGACCTTCAGGTAAGCGCGCTCGTAGACCCGCGGGACCGAACACAGAACGGTTGGGCGCACCTTCGGGAGGAGCTGCGGAACCCTCTCGACAGACGGTGAGTAGTGGATACGCACGCCCTGGTGAAAGAAGACGTGGTCGATCGTGCGCTCGAAGACGTGGGAGAGCGGCAGGAACGAGAGCGCCTGATCTTCTGGGCCGAGTTCGAAAGCTTCGGTGCCGGCGAGCATGTTGGAGACGAAGTTGCGATGCGTCAGCATGACGCCCTTGGGGTCGCCGGTGGTGCCGCTGGTATAGATCACGCTGGCGACGTCATCGGGCTCGACGCGGCCGGAGAGTTCCTCGAGGCGACTCGAGGTGGTCGCCGCGGCGCCTTCTCCCTGCAGAAGCACCAGCGCCAGGCCTCCCTCGGTCTTGTCCGCGGTGTCGAGCGCTACGAGCTGAGGGGGGGTGGCCAGAGAACTCTCGAGCGCGGTGAGCACCTGGGCGCGTTTCTCGCCAGAGAAGAAGACCCAGGAGGAGCCGCTGTTGCGCAGGATGAAGCCCACTGCCTCCTGATTGAGGCTGGGGTAGATCGGTACCGTCACCAGTCCCAGGAGCTGGCAGGCGAAGTCGACCAGGTGCCACTCGGGCCGATTCTCGGACCAGATCGCGACCCGCGCGCCCTTCTTGAGGCCCCGTGCCTCGAGCGCCAGGGCGAGGGCGTGAATCCCGGACAGAAAGTCGGCCGTCGAGATCGTTTCTTTCTGCGAACCGCGATTGATCGACAGCAGGTCGGGCCTACCCGCCGACTGTTTGCGGATCCTCAAGACGAGGTCGGAGAGCGTTCTGACAGCCAATGGCCCTTCCCTCAGAGGGCGCCGATGCGCGGGGTTGTTGGTACTACGAACCCGCTTCACCCTTCTCCGTTTTGGCAGCGTCTAGCCGGAAGTGTCGCCACAGAACTTCGAATAGAGCGTGGCGCGTCCTTCAGCCCGTGCCACCCGGGCGTTGGTCGGCGATCGAGCGTGGTGGCGTCATTGTTCTCAGTTCGCCACCGGCATCGGCTTCATCGGAGTCGGCTTCGAGGATTCGTTCGAAGAAGTCTACCGTCTGCCGAAACTGGTGGTACAACTCGCGCCGCGCCATCTTGAGTTCGCCTACCCGTGCTTCAACGCGGGCGGCCTCCTCCATTGCGCGATAGACGATCTGGTTGGCTTGCTGCTTGGCTTCACTGATCAACAGCTCGCCTTCCTGCTCGGCGTTCGAGCGAATCTGGTCCGAGACCTTTTGCACCTGAAGAAGTGTTTCCTGAAGCTGCGACTCACGGCCCTGAGAGTCCTGCAGGCGCTGCCGGTAGTAGCGGTTTTCGCGCTCGAGCTTCTCGGTTTCCGCCAGGCGCTCGGCTAGTTCGTCGGCGAGACCGGCGAGCAGGGTGTCGACCTCGGTGATGTCGTAGCCGCGCATGGCCCGGTTGAAAGTCAGCTTTTGCAGGTCGATTGGCGAGATGGCCATAGGTGGGATCTCCGAAGACGGGAGCGGGAAACGACCGTCGGCCATTGGCCTGTGGCTCGTGGATTCCACGAGGGCTCAGCCGACTGGTAAAGGGTAGGAGGGCAAAGGAGGGGTGGGCGCGGGATCCGAGGGCCGCGCTCCGAGACGAGCGAGTATAGCAGCGCTACCTCGGATTCCCTGCACTTCTAGCGGACGGTTTCGGCGCGCCGTGGCGAGCCGCTCAGTCTCGAGGGCCGAAGAGTTCGGTGCCAACCCTTATGTGCGTCGCGCCTTCTTCGATCGCGATTTCGAAGTCGGCGCTCATTCCCATCGACAACAGCGGGAGGTTTGGAGCGACGTCGTCGCGCAGCTCTCGCATGGCTCGGAACCAAGCCCGTGCTTCGCCGGGGTCGCGTTCCCAGGGCGGAATCGCCATCAGGCCGACCGGACGGAGCCGTGGGTAGCTCCGTACCTCGACCAGCGCCTGCTCGAGTTGGCCGGCTTCGAAGCCATGTTTGCTTTCTTCGTTGCCAATGTTGATCTCGAGGAAGACGTCGAGTGGGCCGGGTTTCTCGATCGCGCGGGCGCGTCCGGCCGCCAGGCGCCGCATGATCTTCTTGCGGTCGATGGAGTGCACGACGTCGAAGATGGCGGCCGCCCGGGCTGCCTTGTTCGACTGGAGGGGTCCGATCAGGTGCCAGGTGGTGTCGTCGGGCAGAAGAGGGCGCCTCTCTTCCCCTTCCTGAACCTGGTTCTCGCCGAAATGACGCAGACCAGCCTGGTAGGCCTCTCGCAGTCGCTCGATCGGCTGGCGTTTGCTCGCACCGACCAGCGTGACTTCTGCGGGGTCGCGCCCGGAACGCTGGCAGGCGGTCCGGATACGGTCGTGGATGTGGTGAAACCGGTCTGCGATGCTTCGTTGCACCTTAGGGTGCCTCGCGGTGGTTCGCCCTAAGCCGCTACGGTGCGGCTCAGGTAGCGGGTTCTTCGACGTAGAAGATGCGCTGGCGGCCACACTCGCAGGTGATCACGTCGCCGGTGTTGCGCAGCTCGACGACGATCTGTGGGCGAACCTGGTAGTTGCAGACCGCACAGCCGTAGACCTTGGGGCCTTTCGGCTTCTCGATCGCCAGGATGGGAGCCATGGGATCTCCGTCGTGGCGCTCCCAGAGACGCTCGTAGCGCTTGAGTGCCGGCTTGGCGATCTTCTCTTTGAGGACCTCGACCTCGCCTTCGAGGTTGTCGGCCTCTTTGGCGAGTTCGGGGCGCTGTGCCTCCCAGGCAGCAACTCCCTCCTTGTGGGCGTTCTCGGTTTCCTGGAAAGCGGCCACCAGGGCTTCACGCTCTGTTTTGGCCGTGTCGAGGCGCTCGAGAGCGGCAATGCCCGCCTCTTCGAGCTCGCGTTTGCTTTCGCGCGCGGCGTCGATTTCTCGCAGCAGTGCGCCGTACTCCTTCTGGGTCGAGACCGAACCGATCTGATCCTGGTAGTGATCGATCCGAGTCTGCAGCTGATCGGCTTCGCCCTCGCTCGTTCGCTGCACCGACTCGGCTTCGGTGATGACCGTATCGAGCGCCTCGATAGCAAGCCTCTGCTCTTCGAACTGAGCATGCAACTCCTGCATTTCGTCCGGGAGGTTTTCCATGCTGTGCTTGACGTCACGCAGGCGGAGCAGCAACTTGTTGAGTTCGACGAGATGTTCGATTGTGGACGGCATTGAGTGGGCGAGCGCCCCTTCCAGGGTTGTGCGAGGTGCCAGAGCGACGGGTTCCTGGAACCAATGGCGACCGCGGCCCTGGGGCCACCGCGATCCGTTCAGCACCGGTGGCATGGGTCCACCTGGATTTGAACCAGGGACCAACCGGTTATGAGCCGGATGCTCTAACCACTGAGCTATGGACCCGTCAAACTGTTCGGTGCCCGAGAGTAACGCAAAGCCGGCCACCGAGGAAGCTGCCGGCGGTGCCGAGACCCCGAGAGAACCGAGGGGTCAGAGCCCGAGGATTCGCTCGTCGCCGCCAGCCAGGGTACGCACCAGCTCTTCGCGGAAGTAGTCGGTTCCCTCGAGGACGCGCGGGTCGATGCGCTCTTCGTAGGTTTCGCGCGAACGGTCGATGTATTCCCGCAACTGCGCGTAGATGTTTCCGGCCCGTCGTGCCGTGTCGACCTGCTCCTGATTGTAGAGCTTGATCTCGCTCACGAGCAGTCGAGCAAGGCGCCGCGCTTCGTCGTGCATTGCTTCGCCGGCGGCGGCGTCGGTTCGAAATGCGCTACCTGGCCCGACGACGTCGGGCGGAGGTTCCACCTGGTTGCCCTCCGCCGCCTGAGCTGGTTCTGGGGGTGGTGGCGGTGGTGAGGCAAGAGCCGAGGCGGCCTCGGTGTCGTCGGCGGTGATCACCCGGGTTGCGAGAGCGTCAGGCGGTGGCGGTGCCGGTTCTGCAATTGCTGGGGAGGCGGCAGGGGGCTCGACGGGCGTATTCGCCATGATGTCGATCGGTGGTGGCGGGGGCTCGACCTCGCCGCTGGGGATGACGGTGGTCGCCGCGGACTCGACCAGGGCCGCCGCTTCCCCGGGCTGCATGCGCACGGTTTCGCGCGGGTCCCGTGCCAGAGGTTCGACCGTAAACCCGGCCTGGCGTTCACCCGCAGTGAGCTCTGGCCCGTCGACGTCGGCTTCGGGCTCCAGGTTGCCAGGCCCTGCCTCTTCGGCCACCGCGAGGGGGGCGGTCGGAATCTGGGGGTTGAGCGGATCGAGGCTCGCAGCGTGGCCCGGGTCCAGCACGTCGACGATGCCGGTCTCCAGTTCATCAGGATCGACCTCACCGGGTTCCGGCGCCATCTCGAGAGGTGGCTCGGGCTCCGACGGTTCTGTCAGCTCGATGGCCTCTCCAGCGTCCAGAGGTTCCATCGCCTCGGGCTCGTCCTCGGCTAGCTCGATCGGCTGGTCGGCCTCTGGCTCGGACCAGGTCGTCTCGGATTCGTCCTGGTCCTGGTCAACCGCGTCGGCCGCGCCATCTAGGACTTCGGCTGCTGCGCTTTCCTCGCTTGCCTCGTCGGCAGGTGGTAGCTCGAACGCTGCTTCGGCGGTGGACTCTTCTTCATCGCGTTCTTCGTCGTGCGGTCGACGGAAAGCGAGCGCCGCGCCTCCGGCTGCGGCTGTAGAACCCAGAGCCAGGGCACCGCTTGCCCCGTCTGAGTCGTCGTGGGCATCCTGTTCGAGATCTACTTCTTCGATCTCGGGTTCCGGGACGGGTTCGGGTTCGCGGCGCATCAGGCCAGGGGACACGCGAAGACTCGGCGACCGCTTCTGGTCCAACTGATCGAGGGCGCGGGCGGTGGCCCAGCAAAGGATCTGCAGTGCTTCGAGAGAGAAGTCGGGTGCGTCGGCAAGACGGTCGGCATAGAGAACCGCGGGCACGTCCGAGCCGAGAGCGATCGGCACCAGGGCTCCCTCCACCGGCAAGTCGGCGTCGACTACGTCACAGAGTTCGGCGCACTGTCGGCCGTCGAGTACGTGCGCGGCGGCCGCACACGCCGCCCAGGCCGGGTCGTCTGGCAGGTCGATCTCGAGGCCCTCGAGGGCCGAGCCAGCGCCCTGGAAGCCGAGGCTGGCCCAGGAGCGGAAGCCGTCGTCGCGGCGCAAGAGGAGAACCGCGCGGGAAGCAAAGCCAGTCGATTGCTCGACGAGCCTGGCGAGCAACTCAGCTTGGCTGTCCGCTTCGTCGAGTTCGGCGATCGCGGCTCGCAGCTCTTCGAGACTCTCGCTGGCCTGGCCCAGAGAGCTGTGCTCCTCCGAGGTGCGCATGGCGCCGCTAGCAGCGGCCGTCGCTGCCGCAGCGGTTGCCGCAGCTGCCGCAGCGGCGACGGCAGCTTCGGTCTTGCCTTGCTCTTCTGTGCGCGCCGCCTCAGCCGCCTCTTCTGACGCCTCGCGAACGGTGTCTTCGATCATCCCCTCGACGCGTTCGGGGATCGAAGAAAGAAGGGTCTCGAACTCCGAGCGGCTGCGCTCATAGCGCTCTTCCATCTCTTGGCGCATGGTCTCGATCAGACGCGCGACGCGTTCGTTCAGGGGCTGGTCAGAAGTCGGCATGTGAGCCCTCCGACGGGTGTCGTAGAAGAGATGTTCGGGCGTAGAGGGGTAGTGGGGAGCGAGGGGCCAGCCGAGAAGGGGCTGGCCTTGGCAGCGAATGCCAGAAGAACGAGTATTCTCGAAAAATCGATGCCCTGCTGTCAAGCCGTTGAGCGAGCAAAAGATAGCCAGTCAGCAGGTCGTGCCGCGCCCCCCTGAGGGAGCCGGAAGAGCCCGTTCTTCGCTGGCTGATCGCCGGATCGAGGTGGCGCGTCGCCTGCGCTATAGTTCCGACCTCATTACCGAGTGCGAGCAACATATCCCGGAGCCTCTGCCGGCTCTCCTCCATCCGTTTCGAGCGGTTTGGGTTCCGGAGGAGGATCTTCCTATGCGTCTTACCCGTTGGGCACTTCCGGGTACACGGTCTCTGGCTTCGGCCAGAGCCACCCTCATCGGCCTGGCCGTGGCCAGTCTCCTGGTCGCAGCCTGCGGCCCCAGCGAAGAGGAGGTGGCAGCTCAGGCACGGGCCGACAAGTGGCAGCAGCTGCAGGACATGGAGGGCGCTCTCGAGGCCAAGCGCCAGGAGCTGGCGGCGGTGCGCGAGCAGATCTCCGCTGCGGCTGAGGCGGCCGACGAGGCCGTCGACGCCACCGCGCTCGAAGAACAAGCAACTGGTCTGGCCGCCGAGATCCAGGACGCCTCCGACGCCCTGATGCCCGAGCTGGTCAATTTCATCAACGACAGCAACGCGGCCGTCGGCGAGGTCCCCCAGGAGCTGCAGGCGGCCCTCCGCATGAAGTCCGACCTCGACATCGACTTCGCAGAGCAGTACGTCAGCGAGGGCGGAGACTACCGCCGCGCGGTCGAAATCCTCGAGAACGCCCAGCAGTACGATCCGGACTACGGCAAGCTAGACGAGCTGATCGCCTACTACCAGGATTGGCGCTACGTCCGCGAGCCGCGTTTTGCCGAGATCAAGAATGGCATGACACAGCCCGAAGTCGAAGAGATACTCGGCAAGGTCCACCATCGCAACCAGCGCGAGTATGAGGATCAGGGTGTAGTTGCGTGGTTCTACCCCAAAGATCCGGCAGAGGCCGGTGAGGGCGCGCCGGCTTCGGCGATCTACTTCAACCAGAAGCGAGGCGTCTGGAAGGTCTACAAGAAGGACTGGGAAGTCAAGACGCAATAGTTCAGGAAGGCAGTTCTGGGAGTCGGTTCTCCACCAGGAGACCCCCCGGGTCGAGCGTCTGCCTCGCATCGTCTGGGGCGGGCTGGGCCGCTGGGAGAGGGTCTCCACGTCCGTTGCGATATAGTCGTTGGCTCGTGCGCCGACCCGGAGCGAGAGATACGGGTCCCGCGGCGCGTAGAGCGGACAGCACCGTGGCTGTTCAGAAGCCGGGACGGCAGATGCTCGCTCCCCGGCTAACCCCCCTTAACCGGTAGATCGCTCAAAGTGACGCTCAAAGTGAGGTGATTAGACACCGATGCCCGCAGTCAACGTCCGCGACGACGAAAACTTCGAAGCCGCTCTCCGGCGCTTCAAGCGCAAGTGTGAGAAGGAGGGAATCCTCACGGAACTCCGCAAACGGCAGCACTTCGAGAAGCCCTCTGTGAAGCGCAAGCGTAAGCAGGTCCAGGCCGAGAAGAAGATGCTTCGCAAGCTCGCGGAAGACCGCCGACAGGGCCTCGCCTGACCAGGCGACGCCCAGGCGCTCAATGAGAACGGGAGTGGTTTCGGCCACTCCCTTCTTTTTGGGTATCGCGCCCCGTTCTCGTCCGCTCCGTCAAAGCCCTTTTTCGAGGTTCGATCGTGGCCGCAGCACAAGAAGAGCACCGGGACAGCCGCCCGATCTGTTCGAGCGCGAGCCGTACGGCGCTCGAGCTCGATGCCCTGCTCGAGGTCGTCGCCCAACTGGCCGCCAGCGACCTGGGAGCGGCGCGGGTGCGCGCGCTCAGCCCTGCCAGTGACCTCGAAGAGGTCGAGCATCGCCACGCGCTGGTGGGCGAGGTGGCTTCGTTGTCTTCCGACGGCCGACTCGTCGCCGGCATCGAAGAACCCATTGAGCCGCTTTTGGCTTCGGTGCGGCCCGCGATCGACGAGGGTCGCGAGGAGAGCGAGGCCGACGATGGAACTGCTAGCGCCGCGCTCCGGCCGAGTCTCGGCGGTCGCGAAATGCTGCTCCTGGCGCGGGCCCTCGCCGAAGTGCTCGCGGCAGGCGAGCGCGTCGAGCGCCATGCCGAACGCAGTCCGCTACTTGCCGAGCGGGTCGAAGCGGCGAGAACCGCGGGTGATCCGTCTCCGTTCGTAGAACGCGTCGCCGAGGTCCTGGGCCCGGATGGCGAGGTGCGCGACGATGCGTCGCCACTCCTCCAGTCGCTGCGCAGCGCGGTGCGCTCGCGTCGCGAGCAGGTCTACGAAGCTCTCGGTCGCTATGCCACGACGCATCGCGACGAGCTCGCCGAAGAAACCCTGAGTTTGCGCGACGGTCGCCTGACCGTGTTGCTGCCGTCTGGGTCGCGTGGTCGACTCCCCGGCCTGATCCACGGCCGCTCGGGCACCGGGCGTAGCTTCTACTTCGAGCCCCTCGAGACCGTCGAGGCGAACAACGACCTGCAACAGGCGGTCGATGACGAGGGGGCCGAGCGCCGCCGTCTGATGGGCGAGTTGCGTGATCTTCTCGACCGGGGCCATGCCGGGATCTACGCCTGGCTGGTGTTGCTCGGTGAACTCGATGCGCTGGCCGCGATCCACCGGTTCGGCGAACGTTCTCGGGGGCGTTTGGCGGAGCTTGCACCGCGCGGCGCCCTGCGGCTGGTCGGCGCGCGACATCCGCTGCTCCTGCCGGCGCTCGAAGTCGAACGCCTTGCTGCACTCGGCAACGCCGGCCACACTGGCGACGTGGTGCCGCTCGACCTGGCGCTCGGTGAACCGCGGGCGCTGGTGATCACCGGGCCCAACGCTGGCGGCAAGACCGTGGCGCTCAAGACGCTGGGCCTTCTGGCGATGGCCAACCAGTGCGGGCTCCCCGTTCCGGTCGAGGCCGGCACGAGGCTTCCGGCCTTCGAGAAGGTGGTCGCGGTGGTTGGTGACGATCAGGACCTGTTGATGAATCGGTCAACCTTCAGCGGTCGCCTGTTGCGCCTGCAGGAAGCCTGGGACAGAGCGGGACCTGACAGTTTGATTCTGCTCGATGAGATCGGCTCCGGCACCAACCCCGAGGAGGGCGCCGCGCTCTCGATCGCCCTCCTCGAAGGCATCTGCGAGAAGGGCGCGCTGGCGATTCTGGTGACCCACCTGACCCAACTGGCCTCGGCCGCCCTCGAGCTTCCTGCGGCCGGTTGTGCAGCGATGGAGTTCGACAGCGAGTCGGCGCTACCCACCTTTCGCCTACGGGTCGGCCCCCCGGGTGGGAGTGAGGCGCTCGCGCTCGGACGCCGCCTGGGGCTCTCCGAGCGGTGGCTCGCGCGGGCCGATGCCCTTTTAGGGAGCGAGCATCGGGAGCTCCGCGGGTTGCTGCGCGAAGTCGAACGGTCACGGGACGAATCGCGCGCCCTCGAGGAACAACATCGAGCCGCGCTCCTCGACCAGGAGAAGCTCAATCAGCGCCTGGCCGATGAACACAACGAGGCCAGAAAGCAGAAGGCTGAGCTACGCGGGCGCGTGCAGGCAAGCCTCACGACTCTTCGACAGGAGGTGCGTAGACGTCTCGACGAGGAGAGTGTGCGACTGGCCGAGGGGGCCAGGGCGAGCGCCGCCGAGCGGCAGATCAAGGCACCGAAAGCGTCTCGCTCGAGGGCGAAGGTGGCCGAGTCGGTCGCGCGGGTGCTCGACGTTCCCGAAGTTTCGGAGCTCGAGGTCTTGACCGAACCCGAAGAGCCGGAGGCACCCGCCCGCCCGCCCGAGGTTGGCGATTCAGTGCGACACGTGAGCCTGGGTTGGTGCGGAACACTCGAGAAAATCGACGGCGACCGCGCGACCGTGATGGCCGGCGGTAAAACCGTTCGCTGTCGCCTCGAGGAACTGGCTCTCGACGGACAGCCCGGGGCGCCACTGCGGGGCTCGGTGAGAACGGCGAGCGCGCGGCCGAAGCGGGCGGCCGGCCACAAGAGCCGCGACTCCTCTTCCACCGAGGCCCCGTCGGAGCTCAAGCTGTTGGGAAAGCGCGTCGACCCGGCGCTGGACGAGCTCGACGGCTGGCTCGATCGTGCAATGTTGGCTGGCATGGAGCGCGGCCGGGTGGTGCACGGGTTCGGCACCGGTGCGCTGCGTAGAGCAGTGCGCGAACACCTGCGCGGCCACCATGCGGTCAAGAGCTTCGAGCGTGCACCGCAGAATCAGGGCGGCGACGGCGCCACCCTGGTGACCTTTCGAGACATCTAAGGGGCCCGCGTTGGCGGGCGGGCCCTGGTTCCATGCGCGGCACGGCGCTGCTACGGTTGACGTTTCCCCGTTGTCTTCCCTGAACCGCCGCTCCTCGTGAGCTGCGCCTTTCGGAAACCCGTTGCTTTGATGAACGATCCGATCGACTGGACCGAAGGCTTCAAGCAGGCCGTTCGCGATGCGATCGATATCGCCGACCTCGCCAAAGACCTGACGCGCCTCGAAGAGCGCGGCGGCCGCTGGGTCGGTCTGTGTCCGTTTCACGAAGAGAAGACGCCGTCGTTCAGCGTCGATCCCGAGAAGGGGCTCTACTATTGCCACGGTTGTGGAGCGGGCGGCGACGCCATCAAGTTCCATATGGAAACCACCGGCGAAGACTTCAAGGAAGCGATGGAGTCGCTTGCCGGGCGCTACGGCATCCCCATTCCGCGTCGCAATCCAAAGAGCAAGGCCGAGATCGATCTGGCAAGGGCGCTCACCGAGGCACAGAAGTTCTTTGTACGCGAAATGGGGCGGTCGCGGCTGGCGACGACCTATCTCGAGCAGCGAGAGATCACGACCGACTTGATCGAGACCTACGGGGTGGGGTTTGCCCCCGACGAGTGGCAGCAGCTCACCGAAGAGCTGCAGAAGAACGTGCCGCTCGAAGCGCTGATCGGGTCTGGTCTGGTGGGACGATCGAAGAAGTCGGGGCGCCCCTACGACCGTTTTCGCAATCGACTGATGTTTCCCATTCACGATCCAGGTGGCCGCCTGGTGGGATTCGGTGGCCGCACGTTGGGCGACGACAAGGCGAAGTACGTGAACACTTCGGAGACCGTGGCCTTTCGAAAGAAGCACCTTCTGTACGGTTTCCACCGGGCCCGCCCCGAGGCCCGCAAGGCTGGCCAGATCGTTCTAGTCGAGGGCTACTTCGACGTCCTGGGGGCGGTCGCTTCGGGTGTCACCAATGTCGTCGCCAGTATGGGCACCGCACTCACCGGGCAGCAAGTCGGTCTGCTCGAGCGCCTCGCTCCCGTTGTCGTCATCGGCTACGACGGCGACCGCGCCGGCAACGAGGCCTGCCGCAAGGTTCTAGGCCCTCTACTCGCGCGCGGCCTCGTCGTTCGACGGGCGCGCTTTCCCGCGGGACAGGATCCCGACTCGCTGCGGCTCGAAGAAGGCCCTGAAGCAGTGCGCGAGGCGGTCACAGAGGCGCCCGATGCCCTCGAACTCGAAATCGACCAGTTGCCCGCCGACGTCGCCAACGATCCGCCGCGTGCTGCTGCAGCTGCTCTCGAGGTGCGCCAGCTCCTGCGTCCGGTTCGCGACGACGTCCTGCGCTACGGCTGGACCCGGCGCGCCGCCGAACGCCTCGGCCTTCCCGAGGACGTTCTTCGCAAGAGCGTTGAACAAGTTGACGATGGTTCCGAGGGGCGCCCGGCGATGAGCGATTCGCGGGTCCGGCGCCGACCGCGCATGGAGGCCGAGATCGTTTCTCTCGAGGAGGGCGTGTTGCTCCAGTTCCTACGCCTCGACGAAGCGGGGCTCGAGCATCCGCCGACAGAGCTTCTCCCGCCGGCCGGGGCGTTCCTCAAAGAAGGCTGGAGAAAGCTCTACGAGGTCTACCTGGACCTGCGCCAGTCACAACCGGCGAGAGACTTGGGTTACGCCGAGGAACTCAACCGCCGATCCCAGGAACGCCGGGCCGGTGGCCCAGACATTGACCTCACCGCGCGCCTTTTGCGAGAATCCTCGACTCACCTCAATGAGTCACAGCTTCGCCGCGACCTGGGCGAGCTCTCGGCGCGCTTTAGGAAGCGCCGCCGTCAGGAGCTTGCACGGGCCATGGCGGAGGCCCAGCGAGAAGGGGACCAGGACCGTCTCGACCATCTGGTCGAGGAAATCACGGCTCTCAGGCGCCCCCTCCCGCCGTCCGAGGATTCTGGTGTGGAGAGTCAGGGAGAGGGATAGAAGGAATCCAGTGGCGCCGCGGTCCCAACGCAGCGCCCAAGCTAGCGAGGTTCGAATCTAGATATGACAGTCGCTGCCACCGCCGCGCCCCCCGAGAAACGTTACAGCTCCGTCAAACAACTGGTCGAGATCGGTAAGGACAAAGGCTACCTCCTGGCCGACGAGGTCATGAACCAGTTGCCCGAAGATGTCGTCACTGTTCCAGCCGAAGTCGAGGAGATCCACAACCGCTTCGATCACCTTGGGCTGGTGGTCATCGGCTCACCCCTTCGCTTTCAGAATCAGATCGAAGCGGAAGCTACCGTCGAGGACTTCGAGCGCCGGCAGACGGGAACTCCAGAGCTTGCCATCGGTGAGCGCGACAAGACCAACGATCCGGTCCGTATGTATCTGCGTGAGATGGGCACCGTCGCCCTGCTCGACCGGGAAGGCGAAGTCGAGATTGCACAGCGCATTGAAACCGGTGAGTGGATGGTCTACGAGGCGCTGTGCGACAACAAGGTGGTGCTCGACCAGTTGCTCAAGCTCAACGAGTTGGCCCAGCAGAACCGCAAGCGCCCGCGCGAACTGGTCGAAGAAGAGGACCCCGGCGAGCTCGACGGTCGCGCCAAGGATCGCTTCAAGAACAACCAGCGCATATTCCAGGCGATCGGGGTTCACCAGCGGGCGATCGAGAAGCTACACAACAAGCAGAAGCGCTACAGCCCGCGCGGCGATCGCTATGCTGAGATCGAGCGCCAGATCGACCGTGAGGTCGGAAAAATCACCGAGTCGATTCGCTCGATCGATCTCAACGTCCAGACCAGAAACCGACTGACCTCGTTCCTGCGCGAGATGGATCGGCAGTTCTCGCGCTTTGATCGCGACATTCGGCGGGCGCGCCAAGCTCTCGACAGTGAGTCGAACAAGGAACTCCGCGCCCTCCACCGGCGTCGCATCGAGCGCTACCGCACGCGCATTCGCGAGCTCGAGGAACGCTACGGCACCACCCGAGCCCAGGTCGGTTCGACGCTCAAGAAGATCCGCAAAGGCGAGGCGGTCTGCGATCGTGCCAAGGAAGAGTTGGTGGTGGCCAACCTACGTCTGGTGGTTTCGATCGCCAAGAAGTACACCAACCGCGGTCTGCAGTTCCTCGACCTGATCCAGGAAGGCAACATTGGCCTGATGAAGGCGGTCGAGAAGTTCGAGTATCGCCGTGGTTACAAGTTCTCGACGTACGCCACGTGGTGGATTCGACAGGCCATCACGCGCGCGATCGCCGACCAGGCGCGCACAATTCGCATTCCGGTTCACATGATCGAGACCATCAACAAGCTCACCCGCACCAGCCGTTCGCTGGTGCAGGAGCTCGGTCGCGAGCCAACTCCGGCCGAGATTGGCGAGCGCATGGACCTAGACGCTGCCAAAGTGCGCAAGATCATGAAGATCGCGCAAGAGCCGATCTCTCTCGAAACGCCAATCGGCGAAGAGGAAGATTCGCACCTTGGCGACTTCATCGAAGACAAGAATGCCCTGTCACCGATGGATGCCGTGGTGTCTGCGAACCTGACCGACACCACCGGTCGGGTTCTCGGTAGCCTAACGCCGCGCGAGGAGCTCGTCCTGCGGATGCGCTTCGGTGTCGGCGAGGGTTCGGAGCACACGCTCGAGGAGGTTGGCAGGTCGTTCAACGTCACCCGCGAACGCATCCGCCAGATCGAGTCGAAAGCGCTTCGCAAGCTGCGCCACCCGTCGCGGGCTGGGCAGCTGAAACCGTTTTCGGAGTAGCCGGGGGGCTCGGAAGCGCGAGGAGCGAGGCAGCTGATCCAGCCTCACCTCGATTGACAGAACACGCCCGACGTCATACCGTATCGGCCGCTCCTTCACCGGAGCGACAGGTAGAGAAGTCCGTTCCTCGGTAGCTCAATGGTAGAGCATTCGGCTGTTAACCGAAGGGTTGGGGGTTCAAGTCCCTCCCGAGGAGCCATCCTCCCTGCACCGTCCTCGAAGGACCGTGCTTTCGCTTCACCGGCGACCCAGGGCGCGTTCATAGAGTTGTTCGTGCTGTTCGACTTCACGCTCGATCGAGTAGGCACTCTCGATGCGCTGGCGCGCCCTCTGGCCAATCTCGGCGCGATGCTTCGGGTTCGAGGCCAGTGCGGCGAGGTGTGCGGCGAGCGCCTGGTGATCGCCGAAAGGAAAGAGCAACGCGTGGCCGTCGCCAGCGATGTCCTGGCAGCCGCCAACCTCGGTGGTGATGCAGGCTTTTCCTGCGGCCATCGCTTCGAGGAGGGCAACCGGACTGCCTTCGGACTCACTGGCAAGGACGGCGATGTCACATTCGGCGAGCAGTGCCGGAACGTTGGTGACCTTGCCGAGAAAGTACACTCGCGAGGCCAGGCCGAGCTCTTCGACCAGGGACCGCAAAGCCGTGACGTAGTCCTCGTCGGTGACAGATCCGGCGAGCAGTAGATGGACGCCGGGAACTTCGGCCAGCGCTCTCAAGATGGTCGGATGGTCTTTGCGCGGCAGAAGCTGGGCAACAGAAACACAGACCACTGCCTCGTCTGGTATTCCTCGCGGCCGCCTGAAGTTCTCATAAAGCCGCTCGGCGGGCCGGTAGCGGTCCGTTTCGACTCCGCGCTCGAGAAGGGTGGTCTTTTGAGCGAGTGTGCGAGCGCTGAAGAAGCGCTCGAGCATGACGCGGTTCTGGGCGGCGATCGCGGTGGCAAGGCTAGAACGCAGAGTCCAGGCGTTCGAGCCCCAGCTCATGTTCTTCTTGGTGAACACCCAGGCACGAGCACCGGCGGCACGGGCGATCAGGGGCTCGGTGTAGTCGTCGGCATAGTGGAAGGAGTGCCAGAGGTCGAAGCCGTGGTTCTTGAAACTCTGGGCGCCCTGGCGCACTCGCAGCGGCAGAGTCAGGTAGGGCCTGGCGGCGACCGTGGTTGGAGAAACCAGGAGCGGGATGTCCAGTTCACGAACGAAGTTGCAGAGGGTTCCACCCCGGCGGCTGACACAGATCGTCGGAGAGAAGCGCTCGCGATCGAGTCGGCGCGCGATGTTGAGCATCGCCCAGCCGGAACCGGCGGTATCGAAGTTCGGAATCGTGAAAAGGATTCTGGCGGGGGCGGTCATGACCTTGCCGTTCCGTTGGGCAGGTGCTCGTCGGCCCACCACTGCAACGACAAAAGGGTCCACAGTCCCCACTTGTCGTTGCTTCTACCTGCTAGATGGTCGTGCCAGTAGCGCTTGATCTCGTTGGTCTCGAAAAGGCCGCCCGGAAACAGGTCACGGCCGAGGAGGGTTGCTTCGGCGCGCTCGCGCAAGGGGCCTTTGAGCCACTCGCCAAGAGGCACTGCGAAGCCGCGCTTGGCGGTCGGGATGGACTCTCTTGGGATGTGCTCTTCGAGGAGTGAGCGCAAGAGCTGCTTGCGCGTCCCGCCGGCTACATGCCGAAGCGGATCGATGGCGAGACTGGCGTCGATGACCTCACGGTCGAGCAGAGGAACCCGCACCTCCAGGCTGTGAAACATCGACGCCATGTCGACCTTCTTCAAGCAGCGCTGCATCTGGCCGTAGTACTCGGCCTTTCGCGCGTAGACGGCGAGGTTGCGTTCGTCCTCGTAGCCCGCAAAGTCGTAGATCTCGAGCTCTAGAGGCAAGGGCTCTGCAGCAAGCGCGGGTGAGAGGCGCTCGAGCGCCGGAGACTGGAGGCGCGAGTTGACCTGCAGGTAGTACTCAGCCGGGCTTCGGTGGGTGATGACGTCCGAGCGCTCTTCGAACGGTCCGTAGCGCCCGGATGCGTAGAGCGCCAGTCGAACCGGACGGGGCCAGCGAAAGTCACGCCCGTTTCTGAGCAGAGAGAGTGGCCGTTCGTAGCCGAAGAACAATTCGTCACCGCCGTCGCCACTCAGGCAGACGGTGACCCGGTCGCGGGCCAGACGGCTCACCATGAGGGTTGGCAGGATCGAGAAGTCGGCGAAAGGTTCGTGCTGTGCACCGACAACGTCAGAGACCACACCGTCCAGGTCGCTGTCGGTGGTGTTTTCGATCACGTGATCGAGTCCGAGGGTTTGGGCGTAGGAAGCAGCGGTGGCCGCTTCGTCTTGTGCCCACCCTGGACTGCCGATGGTGAAGGCCTGCAAGCGCTCACAGCGACCGTCGCGCGCGTAGGCGCTCACCAGAGTCGAGTCGATACCTCCCGAAAGAAACACCCCCACCGGAACGTCTGCCACCAGCTGACGGCGTACCGCACCTGTGATCGACTCGCGCACTCGGTCGATTTCCCCTTCGTTGACCGAGACCTCGCCCTGGTGCTGCGGCAGGCCCCACCAGGAGCCGTGGGTAGACTTCCCGTCGCTGCGGACCTCGAGGAAGTGACCGGGCTCGAGCTGGAAGGTGTGTTCAAAGAGACCCAGAGGCGGTGGAATGTGATGGAGCTGCAGGTACAAGCGCAGGACGTCGTGGCGCAGGCTGAGCTCCGGTAGCGCCGGTGTTCGAAGCAGCGCGTTGAACTGCGAGGCAAAAGAAACCGCACCGGTTGCTGGATGGCGTGAGTAGTACAGCGGTTTGATGCCCGCATGGTCGCGCGCCAGCAGTAGGCGTTCTTCCTCTCGGTCGTAGTAGGCGAAGGCGAACATTCCGTTGAGGCGCTCGAGAGCGGCGCGGTTCCACAGCGTCAAGGCTTCAAGGAGCACTTCGCTGTCGGAGCGCGACCGGAAACGAATACCCTGCGCTTCGAGTTCGGCACGTAGCTCGCGCCAGTTGTAGATCTCTCCGTTGAAAACCAGGACGCCGCGGTCGTTCTCCGACACCATCGGCTGGTGACCTGCATCGCTGAGGTCGAGGATCGCGAGCCTTCTAAAGCCCAGTTGAAGATGGCCCCCAGGGTCTTCCCAGAAGCCCTGGTCGTCGGGGCCGCGTCGCCCCATCAGCTGTGCCATCTCGAAAACCGCACGCCGGTACTCGGGCTGCGAGGCAGCAGCATCCATGGTGTAGATTCCCGAGATTCCGCACATTTCTGAGATGTTATCAGAGGGCCCCCCCGGCCCAGGCCAGTGTCGGAACCCAAGAGGCGCGACCACGCCCCGGCTCTCGCTCGCGCGCCTCGGAGCAATGGTCGCAGACTCCGTCGACGTTGCACGTTGCGCCCCAGGGCGCCCCCTCCGGGAAGCCCGCAAACAGAGCTCAACTGGAGGTCGGCGCTGCTATTCTTTGCGCGCCCTCCGCTGCCTTGCTCGTGGGGTTTCCATCCAATGCCTACGATCCGCAGGAGCCCGCGATGACCGCTCTCGCTCATCCCCCAAAGAACGTCCTGGATTTCCACCCTGACGGGATCTACCGCAACCTCGCGCCTGCGGCGCTCTACGAGCACGCCATACGGCGCGGTGAAGCCATGGTTGCCGATGGCGGGCCGCTCGTGGCAACCACCGGCGAGCACACCGGCAGGTCGCCAAAGGATCGCTTCATCGTGCGCCGCGACAACGACGAAAAGGGGCGTCTGGCCATCGACTGGGGCGCAGTCAACCAACCCTGCACCGCGGAAGCTTTCGACTGCATGTTCGAGAAGGTGCAGGAGTTCGTCGCTGGGCGCGAGATGTACAGCTTCGAGGGCTACGCCGGCGCGGACCCGGCGAGTCGCATCAAAGTTCGGGTTCTCACCGAGTACGCATGGCACTCGCTCTTCGCCCACAACATGTTCTTGCGCGAAGACGACCCCGCGAAGCTGGTGGACTTCGAGCCTGATTTCACGGTCATTGACACACCGTCGGTGCGCGCCGATCATGAAGCGCTCGGGCTCAACAGCCCGACCTATGTGCTCGTGGACCTCGATCGACACCTGGTCTTGATTGGCGGCACTGAGTACGCCGGCGAGATCAAGAAGAGCATTTTCGGGGTGATGAACTGGCGACTGCCCCATGGCGATGTCCTCAGCATGCACTGCAGTGCCAACTACGGCGAGTCCAGAGACGACGTCGCCCTGTTCTTCGGGCTGTCGGGTACCGGCAAGACGACCCTTTCCTCGGCTCCCAACCGCACCCTCATCGGTGACGACGAACACGGTTGGAACGATGAGGGAGTGTTCAATATCGAAGGGGGGTGCTACGCCAAGGTCATTCGCCTCGACCCCGAGGCCGAACCGGCGATCTACGAGACAACCCGCACCTTCGGCACGGTGCTCGAGAATGTCGTCGCCGATCTCGACACCCGAAAGCTCGACCTCAACGACGATCGCTACACCGAAAACACACGCTCGAGCTACCCGTTGACACACCTCGAGAATGTCGACCTGGGGGGTGTCGCAGGTCACCCGCGTCAGGTGATCTTTTTGACCTGCGACGCCTTCGGGGTGCTACCGCCGGTTAGCGTGCTGGATGAGTCGCAGGCGATGTACCACTTTCTCTCGGGCTACACCGCCAAGGTCGCCGGCACCGAGCGCGGAGTCACCGAGCCGCAGGCCACCTTCTCGGCGTGCTTCGGTGCGCCTTTTATGCCGCTTGCCCCCGGGGTGTACGCGAAGCTGCTCGGCGAGAAGGTCAAGGCACACAACGCGGCGGTCTACCTGATCAACACCGGCTGGACGGCCGGCCCGCATGGCACGGGCCATCGCATCTCGCTGGCGGCAACGCGACGCATCGTCGAGGCGGCGCTGTCGGGTGAGCTGGTGGGTGCCGAGACGAGACGCCACCCAATCTTTGGTCTCGCCATGCCGACCGCCATTGCAGGAGTCGACAGCAACCTCCTCGACCCGCGTCGGACCTGGGCCGACCCAGCGCAGTACGACGAGCACGCCGGGCAGCTTGCCGGGATGTTTCGCGACAACTTCCGCCAGTTCGAGGGCACGGTCGCAGACACCGTGACCGCTGCCGGGCCGGTCTGAGGGAAGCAGGCAATAGGGGTTAAGCTGCGGTCTCCTGAGAACAGACTTTTGGAGAGCGCAGGCGATGATCCCAGTGTCCCCCGAGGTGGCGAAGCGCGCCCATGTGGCGAGCATCGAGCAGTACCGCGAGCTCTACCAGCGTTCGATTGCCGAGTCCGAGGCCTTCTGGCTCGACCAGGCCGAGCGGCTCGACTGGTTCCAGCGCCCTGAGCGGGCCGGGCGATGGGACTTCACAGTGCCCGACTTCGCCTGGTTCGAAGGCGGGAAGCTCAACGCCTGCTACAACTGCGTCGATCGCCACGCCCAGAAGACTCCGGAGCAGACGGCGATCATCTGGGCTCGCGACGAGCCCGGCGAGTACGAACACATCTCCTATCTCGTGCTGCAGCGCCAAGTCTGCCGGCTCGCCAACGTGCTCACGGCGCACGGTGTCACCGCGGGCGACCGCGTTTGCATTTATCTGCCGATGGTTCCCGAGCTTGCGTACACCATGCTGGCCTGCGCTCGAATCGGCGCCATCCACTCGGTGGTTTTCGCAGGCTTCTCGGCCGAGAGTCTCAAACAGCGCATCGTCGATGCGGAGTGCAAGGTCCTGGTGACGGCCAACGAAGGCCTGCGGGGTAGCAAGAAGATTCCGCTCAAGGCGATCGCCGACGAAGCGACCGAGGGCCTTGATGTCGTCGAGCGCGTGTTCGTCGTCGAGCGAACCGATCTCGAAGTTCCGATGCGGGATGGTCGCGACTTTTCGCTCGCCGCCGAAATGGCGAAGCAGCGCGCGACGGCGCCGGTGGCCTGGATGGACGCTGAGTCACCGCTGTTCGTGCTCTACACCTCTGGGTCGACCGGTCAGCCCAAGGGGGTCCTTCACACCACCGGCGGGTACATGACCTACACCGCGACCACCCACGAGATGGTCTTCGATCATCACGCCGAGGACGACGTGTACTTCTGTGCCGCTGACATCGGTTGGATCACGGGTCATAGCTACATCATCTACGGTCCGCTCGCCAATGGGGCCACGACGGTAATGTTCGAGTCGGTGCCGACGTATCCCGATGCAGGTCGCTACTGGAAAGTCGTCGACGATCTCGAGGTCACGATCTTCTACACCGCTCCTACCGCGCTGCGAGCCATCGCTCGCGAGGGCGATGACTTCGTCACCAACGCTTCGCGCAAGAGCCTCAAGGTTCTCGGCACGGTTGGTGAGCCCATCAACCCAGAGGTCTGGGAGTGGTACTGGCGCGTTGTCGGTGACGAGCGCTGCCCGGTGGTCGACACCTGGTGGCAAACCGAGACCGGTGGCATTCTCATTTCGCCGCTACCAGGGGCGACCCCGCTCGAACCAGGGTCGGCGACGCTGCCGCTGCCGGGAGTCGAGCCGGTGCTGATGGATCCCGACGGCAAGATCATCGAAGGCAACGACGTTTCTGGGAATCTCTGTATGGCGCGCTCCTGGCCAGGCCAGGCGCGCACCATTTATGGTGATCACGAACGCTTCGCACAGGTGTACTTTTCGACCTACCCGGGCTACTACTTCACCGGTGACGGCTGCCGGCGCGACGAGAACGGCTACTACTGGATCACTGGCCGAGTCGACGACGTGCTCAATGTTTCGGGCCACCGCATGGGCACCGCCGAGGTCGAAAGTGCACTCGTCGAGCACGAGGCGGTGGCCGAGGCCGCCGTGGTGGGCTTCCCGCACGAGATCAAAGGCGAGGGGATCTTTGCCTACGTCATTGTTGGTCATGACCACGAGGACGATGACCCAGAGGAGCTAACTGATGTGTTGAGGCGTCAGGTGCGCAAAGTCATCGGACCGATCGCAACGCCTGATCGCATTCAGGTAGCACCTGGTCTTCCCAAAACGCGCTCGGGGAAGATCATGCGGCGCATTCTGCGCAAGATCGCTGCAGGTGAGTACGACCAGCTTGGCGACACAACGACCCTGGCTGACCCAAGCGTCGTCGAGCGGCTGGTGGACGACCACAAAAAGGGTTGAGCCGCGCCGACGGACAGCGTTCTGCCCAGGCGGGAGAAAACGTTCGGCTTCGCGGAACATATCGACCGACCATCGATACCTGAGGCTTGACACGTTTCGGCTAGGAGCGGTGCGCGCTCGCCTCCTCCAGAATCTCTTTCGACTGGGAATCCCGGGGCACGATCGCCCCGTTCCAAGGCACTCCAACCGTAAAGCCCGTGTTGTCTCGGTGCGTTGGGCGTGATACATCCTGTGACCTGCTTTAGCAGCAGCCAGACTTTCAGTCGTCGCTAAATGCGGCGGCGCAGAGACGTCGCGAAACACGGGAGGTGTCCCATGCCCTTCTACCTAGTACTCCGTACCATTGAAACGGATAGTGACTGAGCGGATGATCGTGCTCGAGATCAAGGCGTCACGACGCAGGCATATGGTGATCTGTCGAGGAGTGACAACACAGAGATCGAGCGCGAGGACCGCGCAGACGCTGTGCGTTTCAATGGTACGGGGTACTAGAGCCCCCTGTGGGGGGAGGTCGGTGCAACCGCCGTTTCGGCAATCGCCCGACTCCTCTTCGTGACGTCTGTGTTTTCTCGGACAGAACGTAGTTCGAGCGACTGGCGCACGGGGGTAGGCTCAGCCCTGTGTTGCACATCTTTGTCGATGCGGATGCGTGTCCAGTCAAGCAGGAGACCTACCGAGTAGCAGGCCGCTATGGTCTCGAGGTCACGCTGGTCGCGAACTCCTGGATAGAGACCCCCGTCGAGGACTGGATTCACCTCGAAGTGGTTCGCGACGGCTTCGACGCGGCCGACGAGTGGATCATCGAGCGCGTCAGCAAAGACGACATTGTCGTGACGGCCGACGTTCCTCTCGCTAGCCGGGCGGTGGCCCAGGGTGCCGAGGTCACCAGTCCCAGCGGGCGCCGGTTCACAGAGGAAAACATCGGCGATGCGCTAGCGACGCGTGACCTCTTGACTGAGCTACGCATTGGCGGCCAACGCACCAGCGGCCCTCCGCCGTTTTCCCGGCGTGACCGATCGCAGTTTCTCCAGACGCTCGACCAGCTCATCCAGGCCGTGCGCAAGCGGCACGGGCTCAACTGAGCTCGTCCGTTGCCCCCCGGGGTCTCAATCGACCTCGAGCACTGAATCGGTCGCCGTGTCACGCGTCACAGTGCACCAGCGCCGGCATCCAAAGGCGTGGAACCAGCGTTCCTGGACGGGCCCCTGGACGTTTGAATGCATGAAGCCGCGGTAGAGGTCGCGCTGGTCGGGGTCTGTCAGCGTTTTGGGAACGACCGGCACTTCACCGTAGGCGAACTCGTGCACCGGGCGACTTCCGCACTGTGGGCATTCGATCCAGAGACTCATTGTGGGCGCGTCCTCCTCAGTGGGTTCCAGCCGAACCGCGGTCGGCGAGGGTGCGATCGCGCGCAAACCGGTCGAGGGCAAACGGTGCGATGAGCGGCGGCGCTTTGCCGTCGTTGATGTGTCGCGCCATCTGTTCGCCGCCAGCGGGAATCGCTTTGAACCCCCAGGTGCCCCAGCCGGTCGTCACCAGGAAACCAGGAACACCGGTTTCGCCAAGGATGGGCGAATAGTCGGGGCTCATGTCGCAAACACCGGTCCACTGCCGGAGCACGCGAAGGTCGCGAAGAAACGGTAACAGGGTCATTGCCCGACAGGCGCAGTTCTGCAGGAACGTGTGGTCGGAGCGGTACGAGTAGCTTGGCTGGCGGTCGATCTCAGCGCCCATCAACATCTCGCCGCGCGCGGTTTGTGAGGCGTAGAAGAGTAGGTCCGAGGAGCTGACGAGTGCGTCGAACTGCAGTTGGTAGTGGTTGGTCACGAACGCCTGCAACGGGTGAGTGCGGATGGGAAGCATCACACCAGCCATCGTCGCCAGATTGGTGACATGGCCGCCGACCGCAGAAAGAACGACTCCGGCTCCAATCGAACCGTTCGGTGTCTCCACGCCGGTGATGCGGTCGCCACTCTTGGTGAGTCCCGTGACCGGAAGGCGCTGGGCGACGTCGATGCCCTCAGCCATCGCCCCCTCGGCGTACGCCCACACCACACGATCGTGGCGGGCCGTCGCGCCCGGGGCGTGGAACGTGCCGCCCAGAATGGGCCACTTGCCGCCACCTGAAAGGTCGAGCTGCGGACAAATCTCGGCGATCTCTCGCGGTTCGACGAACTCCGTTTGCGCTCCGCAGGCGGTGTTGATCTCGGCCCGCGCGCGCTCGGCATCGACTCCCGCCTGGCTGTGCGCGAGCCACAGGAGACCCTTCGGCCGGTGCATCAAATCGCAGCCGGTCTCGTCTTCGAGGTCGCGGTAGAGGTCGACACTGTGTTGGTAGAAGCGCACCGCTTCGGGAATGCCGTAGTTCGAACGAATGACGGTCGTGTTGCGGCCCGAGTTGCCGCCGCCGATGTAGCTCTGCTCGAGAACCAGGACGTCGGTGATGCCATGCCGCTTCGCCAGGTAGTAGGCGGTGGCCAGGCCATGGCCGCCGCCGCCAACGATCACGACGTCGTAGTTCTTTCGCGGCTCGCGCCACCGGAGCCGGACCTTCTTCTCCATGTAGGGGTTCATCGCTCGACCTCGATGCGCTCGCTGAGCGCGGCGGCGAAGGCGTGTGCGACGAGCAACAGGACTCGCCGTTCTTCGAACCAGATCTTGACCGGGATCCCGGCCAGCGCACCCTGGGCGAAGGCCGGCCGTCCTTGAGGCGGCCGCCATTCCGCACAGCGCGCGATCACCTCCTCGGCGTGCGCTGGGTCGAGCCACAGGCCATCGATTCCGGTCTCGCGAATCATGAGATGGTGCGGGTCGGCGGAACTCAGGTCTTCGACTGCCACGGCGAGGTCCACCTGCCAGGAGTCGGCCGGGCTCTGTGGCTCGAGAAAGAGCAGCTCATCGCGGGCACAGCGGAGTACCAGCGGACCCTGGGCGCGATCTCTGGAGGTTTCTCGAGCCGCCAACAGCGCCGCCAGGCGCTCGAGTGCCTCCGGCTTTGCGACCACTCGCCAACCGAGGAGTGGCTCGAATGGTGTTGGCGCCGTTCGCTCCACATCGTTCAGAACAGGGGGTCGCGCGCCGGCCTGCCGGGCCGCGCTGGCCGTCTGGTCGAGGTCGATGGGTGCGCGGGCGCGGCGCCCCTTGGGGTCGTAGAACGGCGGGTCGACCCGCCGCGCATCGCGCCCGTCGATGACTACTGAGTCTGGAAGACGACCATCTCTGAGCTCGAGCCAACCGAGCATCACCGCGTGTCCGAGGACGAGAGAGTCGGTGCTCGAAGTGACGTGCCCCAGATGCTCGCCGTCGGTTGACCGGATGACGGCTCCCTCGATTGGTGCGGGTGACTCCATCTCGAAGCCGGTCAGTTGCCGGTCGAGCGGAATCTCATTGGTGCGCAGGATGGCCTGCCGGCCGACGAAGTCTTCCTTCGCCAGCGAGACCGCCCACTCGTGGGCGAGGCGCCGCGGTGTCGAGTCGAAGTCGGTATCGCGGCCAACGATCAGGTGACCCTTCTCGAGCCGCAGGCGGAGGAGTGCATCGAACCCATGCGCCCGCACTCCGAGATCCGCGCCGAGCGCCAGCAGCTGCCGCCAGAGCGCCACCGAGTCGCTGACTGCGTGATGGAGCTCGAACGAGACTTCGCCCGAGAAGCTCAACCGATAGACGCGGCACGCGATCCCACAGACCTCGAGATCGAGCTGACCGAGAAAGCGCGGCAGTTCGGCCACGCCGGCGCGTGCGAGAAGCTCAGCCGTTCGAGGACCGGTGACGTTGATCGCTCCCAGCGACTGGGTCTGGTTGAGGATGTGGACATCGAACGGGCCGGACTCTGCCCAATCGCGCAACCAGGCTTCGCCGTGGTTCGAGCCGCCGGTAGTGAGCGACAGCATGAAGCGGTTGTTCCCGTCTCTAGAGATCATGCCGTCGTCGATTACGTACCCGCGCTCGTCGAGAAGCAGGACATAGCGCGAGCGGCCGACTTCGAGTGTACTGATCTTCGTTGGGTAGACCTTCTCCAGAAAGGCCTCGGCGTCCGGCCCTGCGACCTGTAGCTTGCCGAGCGTGCTCACGTCGCCAACCGATACGGCTTCGCGAACGGCCCGCATTTCAGCGGCGGTGTCACCGTAGTCGTAGGGCCGCCACCAGCCACCAGTGCGCTCCATGCGGGCGCCCAGGCGCAGGTGTTCTTCGTGGAGCGGCGTGCGCTGGGTGGGTGCCAACCAGGAGCCGGCGGCGATCTCACCGAGGGTCAGCTGCCGGGTGACCGGTCGGGCGGTGAACGGCGGCTGGAGCTCCTGCCCGCGTTCTTCGAGGTAGGAGCGGATGTACGGAAGGCAGGCGGCACCTTGGCAGGTTCCGGTTCCGGCGAGGGTGGCGCGTTTGACCAGCTCGAGCTCGCGGAAACCACGCTCCCAGACACTTCCGAGATCGGCGACCGAGACGCCAATGCACGTGCAGACGATTCCCTGTCGTGGGCACGGAGGGATCTCCGACTGGATCGCCGCGTCGCCCACCGCTCGGATGGCGAGACCGTTGCCCATCCGAAACAGGGCGTCGCGCGGGTGGAGGCCGAGTCCCACAACCAGGGTGTCGCAGGCGACCATGGTTGTCGTGCCGTCGGGAGCTTCAATCGAGGCTGCACCGAGACCGTTCGCTCCCCAGGGTGAAGCCGTCGAGGTCGCCGCCTCCGGGGTGCGCGGTAACACCTCGACCAGACGCCCCGCGTACGTCTCGGCCTCGACTCCTCGAGGCGGCTTGCCCAGAGCAACGACGCGCCCGAGCTCAACTCCTGCGGCGGCAAGCTGTTCGGCCGCACGAGTGGTCAGGAGCCCGGCGTGCTCGGTGCCGGGCGCCACCGGCTGAATCTCAGCCGCGCCAGTGGCCACGATCACACTCTGGTCGACATGAACGACGAGAACCTCGTCATCGGTCCGGGCCACAACCTTGGGGCCGGCGTAGATGCCAACGATCTCCTGCCCGTTGTTGGCGTCGAGACCGATGACGCGGTGGCCGGCGGCCTCCTCGGCCTCGAGCGCCGCTCGGCCGGCTTCCCCGAGCCCCAGGACCGCCACCTCGCAGTGCAGGTGGCGAGCAGGAGTACGTGCCGCCGGCTCGCTCTGGTCGCGGATCAGGGGAGGGTGCGCGCCGGCTGAGTGATCGGTCGTGACGACCTGCCCCTTCTTCGCCGGGGTCTGGCAGGAGCGGATGTACCCCACGCCATCGACGCTCACCAGACAGTGCCCGCAGTCGCCGGCAAGACAAAGGCAGCCGCCCCCGGTGGGGTGCAGGCCGGCCCGCAGCAGTGCCAGTAGGACCGAGTCGCCGGGTCGGAAAGGGACTGGAGTGCCGTCGACGCTGAGCATTTGGCCCGCAAGTTACCGCGTCGAACGAATATTTGCTATTTGCTATATAATCATCTTTTGGTTCAGTGACCTCTCGAGGGAGGTCGTTTGATGCTCTTCTTTTTCAGGGAGTCTGATGATGTCAACCCCCCGCACACAGTTCCCACGGACCAATCGATCTCCTCGAGTCGCCCAACCGGCAGCGCTCGCTCTTCTGGTCGCCTTCCTGGTGCTCCCTGCCGCGGGGCCAGCCTTTGCGGCTGGGGAGGTGCTCATCGCCCGTGGTGCCGCCTGGTCCTACCTCGACGACGGGTCCGACCAGGGCAGTGCCTGGAGGGCGCCGGCCTTCGACGACTCCTCCTGGGCCGTCGGACACGCGGAGCTCGGCTACGGCGACGACGACGAGTACACCGTCATCAGCTATGGCGATGACCCGAACGCCAAACACATCACCGCCTACTTTCGCCACCAGTTCGAGATCCCAGACCCGTCGGCCTGGACGGGCCTCGAGCTTCTCCTGCTGCGCGACGATGGTGCGGTCGTCTACCTGAACGGCACCGAAGTCCGGCGCGACAACCTACCGGCGGGCGAGATCGCCTACGACACGGAGGCATCGGGTGCGGACGGTGAGTCCGACTTCCACTCGTCGAACATTCCGGCGGCTCTTCTGGTGGCCGGCAGCAACGTGATCGCAGTTGAAGTCCACCAGTCGAATGATTCAAGTTCAGACACCAGCTTCGATCTCGAGCTCATCGGGACAGGGCCAGGAGCGCCCGAGAGTCTTCTGCGCGGCCCCTACCTGCAGCTGGTCTCGCCGACGGAGGTCACGGTGCGCTGGCGGACCTCGAACACCGAGCTCGGGCGAGTTCGTTATGGCTCGAGCCCTACGACGCACGACAGCTGGCTCGACGAAGTTTCCGCTGGGGCTGACCACGAGGTGCGTTTGACGGGGCTCACCCCTGCCACTCGCTATTACTACTCGGTGGGCACGCCAGACGATCCGCTGGTTGGTGATCACCGCCACTGGTTCGAAACCGCGCCGAGCGTCGGCGACAGCGGTCCGCGGCGTTTCTGGGTCCTCGGCGACTCGGGAACCGGCGATTCAGATGCGTTGCGCGTCAAGAGTGCCTATCTGAATCTCACGGCTGCGCGGCCGGCCGACCTGCTCTTGCTGCTCGGCGACAACGCCTACCCTGATGGCACCGACGAGGAGTATCAGGAGGCCTTCTTCGAGATCTACCCAGAGGTCCTGCGGACGACCCCGGCATTCTCGACCATCGGGAATCACGAACTTCTGAGCTCCGACTCAGAAAGCGAAAGCGGTCCCTACTACGAGATTTTCACTTTGCCGCGCCAGGCCGAAGCGGGCGGCGTTGCCTCGGGCACCGAGGCCTACTACTCCTTCGACTACGGCAACGTGCACTTCGTTTGTCTCGATACTCAAGGCAGCGACAACGACTACGACGGCCCGATGCTGACCTGGTTGCACGACGACCTGGCCGCGGCGGACGCCGACTGGGTGATCGCCTTCTTTCACCATCCGCCCTACAGCAAGGGTAGTCACGATTCCGACGACAGCAGCGGGCTGATCGATGCGCGTGAGCTCATCCTGCCGATTCTCGAAGACTACGGAGTCGATCTGGTGATGGCGGGGCATAGCCATTCCTACGAGCGCAGCATGTTGATCGATGGCCACTACGGCGCCTCCTCGAGCCTGTCGTCGAAGATGATCCTCGACAATGGTGACGGCGACCCCACCGGGGACGGCGCCTACGCCAAAGACTCGGCTGGTCTGGCGGCCCACGAGGGCGCGGTTTTCGTGGTCGCTGGAAGTTCGGGCAAGACCAGCAGTTCTGGAGATCTCGACCACCCGGTGATGGTGAGGGGGCTCGAAGAGCTGGGTTCGGTTCTGATCGACGTCGAGGGGCGCACGCTCGATGCGCAGTTCATCTCGGACACCGGTGCCGTCCTGGATTCGTTTCGCATCGAGAAGGCTGGCGGAAGCGTCTTGTTTCGCGACGACTTCGAAAGTAGCTCTACGATCTCCTGGACCCACTTCGTTCCGATTGTGCACTGAGCGACCGCCATGTTCGAACGAAGATCAGGCGGCCTGACCCTTGTGGCGATCGCGTTGTCGTGCTTCGCAGGGAGCGCGTCTCTAGCGGCCGACTCGGTTTCTCTAGAAGCCCTCGTTGCCCTCGAGGAGACTCTGGCGGAGTCGCCGGATGATCCCGAGGTGCTCCTTGTGCGCGCGCGTCTCCTACGCCGTCACGGGCAACTCGAAAGCGCACGGCGCGATCTCGAGCACGCCTCCCGTCATCCACTGGTTCCGCTCGACGTCGATCTCGAGTGGGCCCAACTGCTACGGGCCGCCGGGCAACCGGAAGCGGCAAGGGCCCGGCTCGAAGCGTTCCTCGCTCAGCGCCCGCAGCACCTTCCTGCCCGTCGCCTGCTGGCTGAGGTGCTCATAGACAACGGTCGACCCGGGCCTGCCGCAAGGGAATACTCCTTCATCATCGCCCACTCCGAAGCACCGTCGGTTGAGACCTATCTGGAGCGAGCTCGATGTCAGGAGGTCTCCGGTGACCTCGGCGCAGTCATCGCCGGACTCGAGGAAGGCCTGGTTAACCTTGGCCCCATGACGGTGCTTCTCGAACGGCTCTATCGCCTCGAGCGCCGCCTGGGCGACGAAGAGAGGGCGCTCTCGTTGCTCAGCCGTCTGGCCAAGGAGACTCCGCGTTCCTACGAATGGCAGATCGAGCGCGGCCGCTACCTCGAGGAGTTGGGCCAGCCGGAGGCGGCGACTTTGGCCTGGCGGGAGGCCAAGGCTCTTCTTCGGATGAGTCCACGGTTCGAATCGCCTCGCCTCAGGCGGCTCGATCGCGAGCTGGCCGAGCTCCTTTCACGCCAGCCGCGCTAGTCAGGCGGTGCCGATGCTCTCGTTGGCGACCCGTTGGCCTTCGCGGACGTCGACCCGCATGAGGAGGAGACCACCGACCAGGAAGAAGATGATGATCGAAAACACTGCGTAGCGGCTGCTGCCGGTGGCCGCGGTCACCGCGCCAAAGAGCAACGGCCCGAGGACCGCGGCGAAGCGTTCGGCCACGCCGAAAAACCCGAAGAACTCCGACGACTTGTGGGCCGGCACCATGCTGGCGAACAGGGAACGGCTCAGTGCCTGGACGCCGCCTTGCACCATTGCCACCATGATGGCCATGACGTAGAACTGCTCTACGGTTTCGATGAAGTAGCCGAAGCAACTGATCCCCAGATAAACCGCCAGGCCGACCAGGATCGCCCGCTTGGTGCCGATCACCCCGGCCAACCCGCCGAACAGGAATGCGAACGGTACGCCGACGAACTGCACCAGCAGAATCGCGGTGATCAGAGCGCTCTGCGGGAAACCGAGCTCGGTGCCAAAGATGGTGGCCAAGCGGTAGATCGTCGACACGCCGTCGTTGTAGACCAGAACGGCAATCAAGAGAAAGAAGGCATGCCGGTAGCGGCGTAGCTCGCGGAACGTTTCGGCGAGTCTTCCGAAGGCGACGGCGAGGCCGAAGTCGTCGGACGACTCGTCACTCTCGAGCTGGCGTGCCGGTTCGCGCACGCGAAACAGGACAGGCAGCGAAAACAGGAGCCACCAGATCGCGGTGAGCACGAAGCCCAGGCGAGTTGCAAAGGCAACATCGGTGAGGCCGAACCAGTCGGGCTTCTGGATCATTGCCAGGACGACTGCCAGCAACAGCCCGCCGCCGAGATAGCCGAGCGCGTAGCCGGCCGTCGATGCGCGGTCGACTTCTTCGTCAGAGGCGATGTGCGGAAGCAGCGAATCGTTGAAGACGATGCTCAACAGGACGGCGAGGTTGCCAATCGCAAAGAGCAACAGGCCGAGCTTCCAGTCGCCCTCGCCGACGAGGAAGGTTCCAGCGGTAGCCGCCACACCAACCGCTATCCATAGCCCGAGCAGCTTCTTTCGAATTGCCTTGAAGTCAGCCAGGGCACCGAGCAGGGGCGAGAGAAGCGCCACCAGAATCAAGGCCGCGGAGGTCGTGTAGGAGTAGTAGGCGGTCGCGGTGGACGCCTCGAGGCCCTGGGCGGCGACGGTCGTGTAGTAGATCGGAAAGACCGCTGTGACCATCACCGTGATGAAGCCGGAATTCGCCCAGTCGTACATCGCCCAGGCGCGAAGCGGGCGGGTGTGCAGCCCGAGGCGGACGAGAAGGCTCTTCATGGGCTGGCTCCTTGTGGCAGCCGACTGCCTGGATGGTGTTTTGCTCGGAAGGCGGTTCTAGGCTCCCGAGAGCGACTCCTATCGACCCTGCTCATGATCGCAGTTTAAGCGCAGCCCACAGTTGCCGCCGATCGAGCGTAGACTCAGGCGGACAAAGGCGCCGAAGCCGGCGCCGGCCTACCCCCTTACTTCACGCCACGACCTCATGATGGCCAGCAACCCCGAACAACCCCGCGCAGCCTTTCTCGGCGCCGGCGGCCGGTTTCTGCTTCTCCTGGCCTGCCTGGTGGTCGTCGTGGCGGGGCTGCGGGCTGCGGAGTCGATCTTGGTGCCCTTCATGGTTGCGCTCTTCATAGCCATCCTGTCGCTGCCGATCGTCTTCTTTCTCAAGTCGCGTGGAGTGGCCAACTGGTTGGCGGTGGTCGTTGCGATCCTGGTCGATGTAGCCGTTCTGGCGGGGGCCTCGGTCCTGGTCGGAAACTCGGTCAACCAGTTGACCGACGCGCTTCCCGAGTACCGCGTGCGCTTTGCGGACCTCGTCGATACCTGGCTACCAGAGACGGCGACGGATGCTGACCTCGCAGCTGGCTATCGAACCGGTGCCGACGGCACGGTTCAGGATTCGATACCGATTCCCGATGGCCCGGCACCGACAACCGCCGAGTCGCTCTTCGCCTGGTTGGCCAGCCATGGCATCAGCCTGCCCGACCCGCGCGCGTGGACCGCCGAACAGCTGCGCTCCGATGCGGTCTTCGACCTCGCCCAGAGCTCGCTACGTGGCCTGGCCGCTGTCTTGTCGAATGTCTTTCTCGTGGTGTTGATCGCGATCTTCATTCTGGCGGAGGCGTCAACCCTGCCTGAGAAGTTCCGCCTCGCCTTCGGGCGCCGTGAGGCGATGACGCGCTACAACAAGATGACGCGCGAGATCCAGCGCTACCTGGTCCTCAAGACACTGATCAGCGCGATTACCGGTGTTCTGGTCGGAGCGTGGTGTGCGATTCTGGGTGTCGATTTTGCGATGTTCTGGGGGCTCCTCGCGTTCCTGTTCAATTACGTTCCCAACATCGGCTCGATCCTCGCCGCCGTGCCGGCCTGCTCGATCGCGTTGATCCAGTACGGGCCTGGTCGCGCCCTGGCGCTCGGCGCGGGCTACCTGGCGGTCAACATTGTGCTCGGCAACTTCATCGAGCCGGCGGTCATGGGGCGGCGGCTGGGGATGTCGACCCTGGTCGTCGTCCTGTCATTGGTTTTCTGGGGCTGGCTCTGGGGGCCGGCAGGCATGTTCCTGTCGGTGCCACTGACGATGATCGTGAAGATCATGCTCGAGAACTCCGAAGACATGAAGTCGGTCGCGGTGCTTCTTGGCCCGGCGCCAGATACACGGCTACCCATCCGTCCGGCGCTTCGCCGCTCGGCGGGCGCGACAGCGGTCACCGAGCCCGCGGCCTCCGAAGAGACGTAGTCAGCAAAACGCCGCCGCTGAAGCCAGCGAACCCCTTGTTCATGCGGTTCAGGGGTAAGGCCCGTCGTGCGTGCCTCGTCTTGACGCTGGGCCCGGTGTCCGCGATAATCGGACCGATCTGGTCCGAATTGGTTGTCTGAACCTGTAGCCCGTTCCAAGCTGCCCCTCTCCGCCGCCGAGGCGGAGGCCGCTCGAGCGCAGCAGGGAGTGTTTCGGGTGACGCCGGTGGGACCACTGACCAGGGTGTTGGAACGATGATTCGCCTTACCAAACAAACCGACTACGGAATTGTGCTCCTCTGCCGGCTCGCGAACTGCCCCGACGAGCGGTTGAACGCGCCCGAGCTCGCGCAGGCGACCCGCCTCCCCGCGCCGATGGTGTCGAAGATCCTCAAGTCGCTGGCGCGTTCGGACGTGCTCGATTCCCAGCGCGGTTCGCGCGGTGGCTATCAACTCGCACGCCCGTCCGATGAGATCTCTGTCGCCGACATCATCGAGGCGCTCGATGGGCCGATCGCGATGACCGAGTGCATCGAAGAAGGCCCCAACGAGTGCTCTCACGAAGCGTCTTGCCGGATTCGTGACAACTGGCAGGTCATCAACGGAGCGGTTCGCGGCGCGCTCGAAGGCATTCGCCTGTCGCAGATGGCACGCCCCGGGATCGTCCTCGATTCGGCGGCCGCCGGCGATGCCCTGGTTGCACTCGGCACGAACTCTTGACCGCGAGCCATCTCGACACCGAACGCCAACAAAAACACGTGACCGGGGCCCATCTGCGTGATGGGACTCGCCGCGGATGAAATAGGAAGCGCCGCACAGAGCACGGCGTGCCCAGGAGCTAGCCCATGGCCACAGCCACCGAAACCATCGAAAGACTCGCCAAGCGCGACTATGAGTTCGGGTTCGAGACCGACATCGAGCAGGAGACGATTCCACCGGGCCTCGACGAAGACGTCATTCGTACCATTTCGGCCAAGAAGGACGAGCCGGCGTGGCTGCTCGACTGGCGCCTGCAGGCGTTTGAGCAATGGAAGAAGATGACCGAGCCGCACTGGGGCAACCTCCGGTACGACCCGATCGACTACCAGGCGCTGTCGTACTTCTCGGCGCCCAAGTCCGACGCCGACCGCCCCAAGAGCCTCGACGAGGTCGATCCCGAGCTCCTCCGCACCTACGAAAAGCTCGGCATCCCACTACGCGAACAGGAGATGCTCGCCGGAGTGGCGGTCGACGCGGTGTTCGACAGCGTTTCGGTTGCCACGACCTTCAAAGCCAAGCTCGCCGAGCTGGGAATCATCTTCTGTTCGTTCTCGGAGGCGGTCCAGGAACATCCGGAGCTGGTGCGCAAATACCTCGGTACGGTCGTGCCACGCAGCGACAACTTCTTTGCGGCACTCAACTCGGCGGTCTTCTCGGACGGCTCGTTTGTGTACGTGCCCAAGGGGGTTCGTTGCCCGATGGAGCTCTCGACCTACTTCCGTATCAACGCAATGAACACGGGCCAGTTCGAGCGCACCCTGATCATCGCCGACGAGGGGTCCTACGTCAGCTATCTCGAGGGTTGTACTGCGCCGATGCGCGACGAGAACCAGCTGCACGCCGCAGTGGTCGAACTCATCACCCACGAAGACGCCGAGATCAAGTACTCGACGGTCCAGAACTGGTATCCCGGCAACGACGAGGGCGTCGGCGGGATCTACAACTTCGTTACCAAGCGCGGCCTTTGCGAAGGGCGGCGGTCGAAGATCTCATGGACCCAGGTCGAAACCGGTTCGGCGATCACCTGGAAGTACCCGAGCTGCATTCTCAAAGGTGACGACTCGGTTGGTGAGTTTTACTCGGTTGCGGTTTCCAACCGCATGCAGCAGGCCGACACCGGAACCAAGATGATCCACGTCGGCAAGCGCACCCGCTCCACGATTGTCTCAAAGGGCATCTCTGCGGGTCGTGGCCAGAACACCTACCGTGGGCTTGTGAAGATCCTTGGCTCGGCCGAAGACGCGCGCAATTTCTCGCAGTGCGACTCGATGTTGATAGGTGATCGCTGCGGCGCCCACACCTTCCCCTACATCGACGTGCAAACGCCAACCGCACAGATGGAGCACGAGGCGACGACCTCGAAGATCGGCGAAGACCAGGTCTTCTACTGCAACTCCCGCGGTATCGAAACCGAAGACGCGGTCAACATGATCGTCAACGGTTTCTGCAAAGAGGTGTTCAAAGAGCTGCCGATGGAGTTCGCCGTCGAAGCCCAGAAGCTCCTCGAAGTGACGCTCGAAGGCAGCGTTGGTTAAGCGTCACAGACTCCCGAACCAGACTTCTCTTCCAAGATCTCCGAAACGAAAAGACTCGAAAACCCCCACCCGGCTCGCTAGCCGTGACCTGCGGGGCCCATAGGAAAACGATAGCCATGCTCGACATTCAGAACCTGCACGCGTGCGTCGAAGACGCGGAAATCCTCAAGGGGGTCAACCTCGAAGTGAAAGCTGGCGAGGTTCACGCCATCATGGGGCCGAACGGTAGTGGCAAGAGCACCCTTGCTCAGCTCCTGGCCGGTCGCGATGCCTACGAAGTGACCGAAGGCGACATACTCTTCGACGGCGAGTCGCTTCTGGAGAAGGCGCCCGAAGAGCGCGCCCAGGAAGGCATTTTCCTGGCGTTTCAGTACCCCGTCGAAATTCCCGGCGTCAGCAACACCTACTTCTTGAAGGCTGCTCTCAACTCGATCCGCAAGGCGCGCGGCGAGAAGGAGTACAACGCGGCCGAGTTTCTCAAGCTGGTTCGCGAGCGCGTCTCGGTGGTTGATCTCGACCCGGCACTGATGAAGCGGCCTGTCAACGAAGGCTTCTCGGGCGGTGAGAAGAAGCGCAACGAGATCTTCCACATGAGCGTTCTCGAGCCTAGGCTCGCGATTCTCGACGAAACCGATTCCGGTCTCGACATCGATGCTCTGCGCACCGTTGCCAACGGCGTCAATTCGTTGCGCAGCCCCGACCGCGCGTTCCTCTTGATCACCCACTACCAGCGGCTGCTCGAGTACGTCGAGCCCGACTTCGTCCACGTGCTGGTCGACGGGTGCATCGTGCGTTCGGGCGGCAAGGAGCTGGCCCTCGAGCTCGAGGACAAGGGCTACGGTTGGCTCGAGGGAGCGGCCTAGATATGACCGTTAGTGAAACCAGGAGCGGTGAGGTGGAGAGCCCCGCACCACCGCCGGCGCGGTACACCCAGCCGTTTCTCGATTGGGCGGCGCGGTACCAGCCCGCCAACGAGCCCGATCGCATCAAGAACCTGCGCGAGCTCGCGCTCGAGCACTTTCGGGCCACCGGCTTTCCCTCCATTCGCGACGAGGAGTGGAAGTTCACCAACGCAGCGCCGATCGCACGCATCGAGTGGTCTCCGGTAACGAACGCCGACACCGCTCCCGAGGTTGCGCGGGCGCACTTTCTCGATGGCGCCGATCACCTGGTCTTTGTCAACGGAGTCCTTCGCCCGCAGCTTTCGTCAGTCGAAGTCAGCGAAGCGACGGTCGTGCCGCTCTCGAGTGCGATGGCAGGTGAAGTTGACACCGGCGACGCCCTTCTTTCGTTCGGAGAGCGCGCCCCCTACTCCATCGATGGTTTTGTGGCCCTCAACACGGCCTTGTGGACCGAGGGAGTGCTAGTCGACGTGCCGCCTGGCGCTGTGATCGAGCGCCCACTGCATCTCTTGTTCCTGTCGACCGCCAGCTCCGAGACCCCAGAGGCGAGCTTTCCGCGCGTTCTGATTCGCGTGGGCGACAACGCGCACGCGACGATCGTCGAGAGTTTCGTAGGCCTGGACGACGAAGGCGCGGGGACCTATCTGACCTGTCCGGTCACCGAGATCACCGCTGGCAACGCATCGGTCGTCGATCACTACAAGGTGCAGAAGGAATCGCTCACTGGGCATCACATGGCCTGCCAACGCATCCATCTCGGGCGTTCTGCCAATTTCTCGTCCCATTCCATTCAGTGGGGCGGCAAGCTGGTGCGAACCGATGTCGTGGGCCACCTCGGCGGAGAAGGCACCACCTGCACGCTGAACGGGATCTACGTCCTGGCCGGCAAGCAGCACTCTGACAACCACATGCGAGTCGAACATGCGGCGCCGCACTGCTTCAGCTACAACATGTACAAGGGCATTCTCGACGAGCGGGCGCGGGCGGTGTTTACCGGTCGCATCTTCGTCCACGAAGGGGCCCAGAAGACAGACGCCTTCCAGGACAACCGAAACCTTCTCTTGTCGCGCCACGCGCTCGTCAACAGCAATCCGCAGCTCGAGATCTTTGCCGACGACGTCAAGTGCTCGCACGGCTCGGCAACTGGCCAGATCGACGAGGAGGCGATGTTCTACCTCCGCTCGCGTGGCATCGAAGAGACCGCCGCCAAGAGCCTCTTGACCTACGCCTTTGCACGTGAGTTCGTCGACCGGGTCAAGCTCGATGTTCTACGTCGCGACCTCGACGACTTTCTGTTCTCACGCCTGCCGGGGGGCGAGATCGTGCGCCAGGCAACCTGAGAAAGGCCCTGGCACGCCGCCTTCTCAATACCCAATGGCTACCACCGCCCAGCATCCGCCAGCTTCTAGAGGCGAAGCACCAATCGACACGCAGGCGGTGCGCGCAGACTTCCCGGCTCTTGCTCGCGAGATTGGCGGCCAGCCGGTGGCCTACCTCGACAACGCCGCGTCATCGCACCGTCCGCGGGCGGTGCTCGATGCCGAACGTCGTTGCTATGAGTACTACTGGTCGAACGTGCACCGCGGGGTGCACACCATGTCGCAAGAGGCGACCGAAGCCTACGAGGGTGCCAGGGGAGTGGTTGCCGGCTTCATCGGCGCGCCAGGAGAGCACGAGATCGTCTTCGTTCGGGGCACGACCGAAGGGGTGAATCTCGCCGCCTGGTCGTGGGGGCGGGCGAACCTCACAGCCGGTGATGAGATTCTGGTGACCGAGCTCGAGCACCACTCGAATTTCGTACCCTGGCAGCTGCTCTGTGAACAGACCGGAGCCGCACTAAAGGTTGTCTCGGTCGATGCTCACGGCGACATCGACCGCGATTCCTTCGAAGAGCTCCTCAACCAACGTACCCGCCTGGTGGCGATTGCTCACGTCTCCAACGTGCTGGGAACCGTCGTTCCAATCGCCGAGTTCGCAGAACGCGCTCACGCGGTCGGGGCGCTGGTGTTCGTTGACGGTGCGCAAGCAACGCCTCACCTGCCAGTGGATGTCCATGCTTCGGGTGCCGACTTCTACACCTTCTCCGGGCACAAGATGTTTGGCCCGGGCGGCATCGGCGTCCTCTGGGCCAGATCAGATCTGTTCGCTCAGATGCCGCCCTGGCAGAGCGGTGGTGGCATGATCGAGCGCGTTTCGGCTGGCGGCACGAGCTTCATGAAGGCGCCCTGGCGCTTCGAGGCGGGCACCCCGAACATTGCGGGTGCCGTGGGCCTCGGTGCCGCCTGTTCGTACCTCGAGGCACTCGGGATGGAGAACATAAGGGCCCGCGAGGCCGAGCTCCTGCGCTATGCCACCCAAGGACTTTCTCGCGTCGATGGGGTCGAGTTGCACGGGCAGGGCGGCGGCCCACGGGCCTCGGTGCTGTCGTTCGCTCTCGACGGCGTCCATCCGCACGACATGGGCACCGTTCTCGACCAGCGCGGCGTAGCCATTCGCGTGGGCCATCACTGTGCGCAGCCGCTGATGAAGCGTTTGGGTGTCCCGGCAACGGCGCGCGCGTCGTTCGCTTTCTACAACACCGAAGCCGAGATCGATCGCCTGGTCCAGGGCGTCGAGGCAACGCGTGAGCTCTTTGGCTGAGAGCCCCCGAGTACCCCTAGGAACATGTCCGACGATCTACGCTCGCTGTACCAGGAAGTCATCCTCGATCACTACCGGAATCCGCGTCACTTCGGTGCGCTCGACGGTCGCGTTCGCCGGGTGGAGGGCTACAATCCCCTCTGTGGTGACCAGGTCACGATCTATGTCCGTACAGATGGTGAACGCATCGAGGAGATCGCCTTCGAGGGCGAGGGCTGTGCGATCTCGACCGCCTCGGCCTCGATGATGGCCGAAGCGACCTCAGGGCTCACGGTTGCTGAAACCGAAAGGCTCCAGGAGCTCTTCCATGAGCTTCTAACCGGCGACGGTGAAGAAGAGAACGAGGGCGACGGCCTGCTCGACGGCGAGCTCGGGCAGCTCGAGGTGCTACGCGGCGTGCGTGCCTATCCGATGCGCGTCAAGTGCGCCACCCTGGCCTGGCACGCGCTCAAGGCAGCGTTGGCGGGCGACGACCAGGAGGTCGATGGCGGAGTGGTGAGCACGGAATGAGTTCACGAGGAAAGAAGAGATGAGTCAGGAACCAGAAACAGCGACCGAAACGGTCGATGCCGACCCGGGGACGCTCGGCGAGCGCATCGTCGAGGCGCTGTGCACGATCTTCGACCCCGAGATTCCGGTCAACATCTACGAGCTCGGTTTGATCTACGACGTCGGCATCGACGATGACCAGAACGTCGCCGTCAAGATGACCCTCACCTCGCCGCACTGTCCCGTCGCCGAGACGCTACCCGGCGACGTCGAACGAACCGTCGCTCGAGTCCCCGGAGTTGAAACGGCCAAGGTCGAAGTGGTCTGGGACCCGGCCTGGAACCCCGACATGATGAGCGAAGCGGCGAAGCTGGAACTCGGGTTCTTTTAGTGTGACCCGTGGTTTACGGCCTTTGTGAGCGTGCCTCGTTTTGGTAGGCGGTGCGGTTGGAGTGGCGACCTTTCGTCGGTGTTTGGTCGTTACCACGGGTCACACTAAAGTCACTCTTGCGGCGCAAGCGGTGCGTTGCGTGGGCCGCGTTCACGGGTGCTCGCCCTGATCTTGCGGTTGTGGTTTGCGGTGGTCCGTCGCGCGCCGCGGATTCGCGGCTTCGTTGGAGCCGTTTGTGTTGCCGTGTTTCGCAACTTGAATCGGTGGTTCGTGGCGTTTTCTGGCCTTTTGTGAGCGTGCCTCGTTTTGGTAGGCGGTGCGGTTGGAGTGGCGACCTTTCGTCGGTGTTTGGTCGTTACCACGGGTCACACTAAAGTCACTCTTGCGGCGCAAGCGGTGCGTTGCGTGGGCCGCGTTCACGGGTGCTCGCCCTGATCTTGCGGTTGTGGTTTGCGGTGGTCCGTCGCGCGCCGCGGATTCGCGGCTTCGTTGGAGCCGTTTGTGTTGCCGTGTTTCGCAACTTGAATCGGTGGTTCGTGGCGTTTTCTGGCCTTTTGTGAGCGTGCCTCGTTTTGGTAGGCGGTGCGGTTGGAGTGGCGACCTTTCGTCGGTGTTTGGTCGTTACCACGGGTCACACTAAAGTCACTCTTGCGGCGCAAGCGGTGCGTTGCGTGGGCCGCGTTCACGGGTGCTCGCCCTGATCTTGCGGTTGGGGTTTGCGGTGGTCCGTCGCGCGCCGCGGATTCGCGGCTTCGTTGGAGCCGTTTGTGTTGCCGTGTTTCGCAACTTGAATCGGTGGTTCGTGGCGTTTTACGGCCTTTGTGAGCGTGCCTCGTTTTGGTAGGCGGTGCGGTTGGAGTGGCGACCTTTCGTCGGTGTTTGGTCGTTACCACGGGTCACACTAAAGTCACTCTTGCGGCGCAAGCGGTGCGTTTGCGTGGGCCGCGTTCACGGGTGCTCGCCCTGATCTTGCGGTTGGGGTTTGCGGTGGTCCGTCGCGCGCCGCGGATTCGCGGCTTCGTTGGAGCCGTTTGTGTTGCCGTGTTTCGCAACTTGAATCGGTGGTTCGTGGCGTTTTCTGGCCTTTTGTGAGCGTGCCTCGTTTTGGTAGGCGGTGCGGTTGGAGTTGTGAGTACTCGCCCCTGATCTTGCGGTTGGGGTCTGCGGCGGTCCGTTGCGCGCCGCGGAGTCGCGGCTTCGATGGATCTTCGGGTCCGGAACAGAACTGCAGGAGCCGGACAGTTGCTGTCGTTCGCGCTCGTTGAACCGACGCCAGGTCGATGGCTGAGCTGGTACTGGTTCCCTACGGTGACTCACCCTTTGCGGCGCGGGCCTCTTCCTCCAAGAGCCTTGCTCCGCGCATGATTCCACCCATGGCGTAATTGCCTTCGTGACAGGCGTACTCGAAGACTTTGTTGTCGGTGCGGGGCCAGATGAAGTCACCGCTCCAGGTTCCGGTGCGTACGCCACCCTCGTCGACGGTGAACTCGTAGTGCAGGGTGTCCTCGTCCCAGCGGGTAAAGCGCTCGACGACGTGTAGATCGTCACGGTTGGTTCCTGCGCCGATGGGAGTCAGGAAGTTGGTGGTGTCGACTACCAGGGTGTCCCCTTCCCAGTGACCCACCGAGTCGCCCCACCACTTCCGTACTTCGGCCGGCGGGTGCTCTCCGCCGATGCGCACGACCCGAACGTCGTGAACCATCTCGTTGAGGATGAGAACGTGGTTGTCGGTTTGCACGATGCGCTTGAAGTTGTTGTAGAGCGACGGCAGGGCTGGGACAGTCGAGGCGAAGCTCATCAGGCAGCGCTCGGCGAATGGTCGCATCTCGATGTCGTCGTACGGCCCGGGACCTTCCTTGTCGAGCCAGAAGGCGGTGCCGTCGTTGGGCTCGAAGAGGCCGATCTTGCGTAGCTTCATCCTCGAAGCCAGCGCTTCTTTTGTCAGCGGTGGCTTGCGGCCATTCTCAGGACTTGTCAGGATCGAGGTGCGGAAGCGCCCGTCGATCTCGATCACCGAGTCGCCACGATCGACCCAGAAGCTGTTGTAGCCACCGACGTTGCCGGCACCCAGAGTCTCGCGCTGCTCATCGGCGAAGCCCACCGGCGCTGCGCCACCCTCCTCGGGTGCCTCGCGGTTCGGATCACTGGCCTTCGATCCCGCCTCGATGACGTCGAGCCACTCCCTCTCGACCGCTTCAGCCTCTTCCCTGGTCAGATAGAGGTTGTTGCCGAACTTCTGGGGTCGCTCGAGCGGTGTCAGCGTCTTGAGGTCGTAGGTGCCCGAAAGATCGGGACGTCCGTTTGCCAGACGGGGCACTGAGTCGCCCTCTTGGGCGCCGGACAGGAGCGGAAAGAGCATCGCCAAGGCGGCCAGGGTGAGAACGGCGCTGAGGTGAGTCGGCAGTCTTGCGGTGAGTCCTGACATAGCGTGTCGCCTCCCAGAAGTTGTCTCGGCATGATAGCTGGCTGCCGCGGATGCCAGAAAACGCTCGCACGGGGTTGGATCCTGAGAGGCCTTTTGGCGTTCTAGGGCCCCTTGTCGCTATGATTCGGGTCGTAGCGACGCCAGGGAGGTGTCGCGCTTCTCCTTGATTTCACAGGGGTTTCCTGCGATGACCAACCCTACAATCAGCCCGCGAGGGCAGGTGCTCCTGGCCCTCTCGGTGGCGGTGCTCTCAACCTGCCTTCCTGCCGCCGCGGAGGATGAGCCGGTGCGTAACGCCCGCTACCCAGCCGAGGGGATTCTCTTCGGCGGCCAGCCCAGCGAAGCCGAGATGACCCAGCTCATCGACAAGGGCTACAAGACGGTCATCGACCTGCGTATGCCGTCCGAAGACCGTGGCTTCGACCAAGCAGCTCTGCTGTCCTCTCTAGGGGTTGCCTACCAGCCCTTGCCGGTCAATGGAACGGCGCTCGAGGTACCCAGAACTTACGAGCGCTTCTTCGAGCTGCTCGTCGATGCCGAGCGTCCTGTCCTGGTGCACTGCGCTTCCGGCAATCGGGTTGGTGCCCTCTGGTACGCCTGGTTGGCGGGACACGAGGGGGTCAGTCGGGACGAAGCACTGGCCGAAGCGCGCAAACAGGGTCTGCGCAGCGATCAGCTGGTGAAGGCGGTCGACGGCTGGTTGCAGTCGCGCGAGCCGTAGAAAGTGTGGGACGACCCCGATTTTCTCTTGAACTCTATTGAAATCTTCTCGAAGAACATTTTCGAATCGAGTCTCGTGACCGCCTCCGCGGCGCCGCGGGACCCTTGAGGTGAACCCATAGATGCGAGTCCTGGTGATCGGAAGCGGCGGGCGGGAACATGCCCTGGTCTGGAAACTGAAACAGAGCCCTCGGGTGACCGAGGTCTATGCGGCGCCGGGAAACCCGGGGATCGCCGCCCTGGCTGACTGCGTTCCCATTGCACCGGACGAGGTCCAGGCGCTGGCTGACTTTGCCACCGAGCTCAAGATCGACCTCACCGTCGTGGGGCCCGAATTACCCCTGTCTCTGGGGGTCGTCGACGACTTCCAAAGCCGCGGCCTCTTGGTCTTCGGCCCTCGTCAGGCGGCGGCGCAGCTCGAGAGCTCGAAGCTGTTTGCCAAGGAGTTCATGCTCCGCCACGGCATTCCAACGGCGCGTTCGGAAGTCGCCAACGATGCCGATGAGGCCCGTGCGTTTGGGCGAAAGTTGGGGTTCCCGGTGGTCTTGAAGGCCGACGGCCTGGCGGCGGGAAAAGGGGTGATCATCGCCACCGACAAGAAGGAGCTCGACGCGGCGATCACGGTCTTCTTCGACGAGCGGCGTTTCGGAACCAGTGGCGACACGGTGCTGGTCGAGGAGTTCCTCGAAGGCGAAGAGGTTTCGTTCATGGGGCTATCCGACGGTCGCCGCATTTTGCCGATGGCGACCGCCAAAGACTACAAGCGCCTCGGTGACGGTGACGTCGGCCCGAACACCGGTGGTATGGGCGCGCACACGCCGGCGGGGGTGATTGGTGGTACCTCGGTCGCGGCGATCCTCGAGCAGGTCATGATGCCGACGGTCGGTGGCATGGCCGAAGAAGACACACCATTTGTGGGCGTGCTCTACGCTGGGTTGATGCTGACCGCAGACGGGCCGAAGGTGCTCGAGTTCAATACTCGCTTCGGCGATCCCGAGTGTCAGCCGCTCCTGATGCGTCTCGAAAGCGACCTGGCGGAGATCCTGGAGGCGGGAGCTCAGGGAGATTTCGGCTCGCTAGGCATCGAGTTCGCGCGCCAGGCGGCGTCGAGTGTCGTGCTCGCGTCCCGGGGCTATCCGGAGAAGCCGGTGAGCGGCGAGGTCATCGAGGGTCTCGAAGCAGCGGCAGCCCACGAGGGCGTGCAGGTTTTCCATGCCGGCACCAGGGAGGAAAACGGCAAAGTCGTCTCCAGCGGTGGGCGCGTACTCAACGTCTGTGCAACTGGGTTCGACCTGCGCGATGCACTGCGCAACGCCTACCAGGCTGCGACCGAGATCAAGTGGCCATCCAAGATTCTGCGCACCGATATCGGCCGGCGAGTGATCGAGCACCACCACGCCATCAATCAAACCGGCGACGTCAACAAAGATGCACTGCGTGATGCGCTGAAGAAGAAGGCGTGAGCAGGCGGCGCTCTTGATGAGTTGCGGTGGGTGCCAACACCGAGGCCAGTCGACCGAGGTCGAAGACACTTTCGTTGGGGTGCGCTTTCGCGAAGAGACCAACCTGACCCTCTGTGCGACCGCTGGGCGACTGTACGCGAAGGGCGCGTCGGTAGTGGTCGATCTCGAGAAGGGACCGGCCGTCGGAGTGGTTGAGAAATCACCCATGCCGGTGTTCAAGCCGTGCCAGAAATCGAGCGCCAGGAAGGTCGAGCGCCAGGCTCAGGACGCTGATCTCAAGAAGCACCAACGTCAGCGTCAGAACGAGGTACGAGCGAAGCGTTTTTGTCGCGAGCGAGCACGGGCGCTCGGGCTCCAGATGAAGATAGCGCGGGTCGACTTCAGCCTCAACAGCCGGCACGCGTGGTTCTACTTCACAGCCGATGGCCGCGTTGACTTTCGCCAGTTGGTTCGCGACCTGGGAAAGCGGTTCTCGACGCGCGTGCGCATGGTTCAGGTCGGGGCGCGCGACGAAGCGAAACTGCTAGGAGGAATCGGTGTCTGCGGCCGCACACTCTGCTGCTCGACCTGGTTGGACGACTTCGAACCGATTTCCATCCAGATGGCCAAGCGCCAGGGCTTGAGCCTCAATCCATCGAAGATCTCGGGCCAGTGTGGACGCCTTCTCTGTTGTCTGTCGTACGAAGACGAGGGCTACAAGGCGAGACCCTCGGAGCGAGATGGATCACCAGCCCGGAACACCCCGAAAGCGAGCGGTCTGCCGGTCGTCAACTGAGGCTTGGCGGCCCACGCGTGGCAACCGATTCATGCAAGACTCGGGATGCAGACCAAAGAGCCGCCGGTCACACTCGAGGATGAGGGTGTGCCCGTGTCATTCCTTCCTTATCCCATCGAAGAGTGAAACCCCGCCATGGCCAACCGCAAGCTCATTCGCCCCGAGGGCGACCCTAAAGGCACTACCGCCAGCCGCGTCGTGCGCCGCAAGAACAACCCGCCCGACCAGACCAACGCCGAGGAGTACTACTACGTCAAGCAGATGGCGGCCAAGACGTCGATGGTCGTCAAGCTGGTCAACGACGAGGAGCTGGTCGGGGTCATCGAGTGGTACGACAAGGGGGCTCTCAAGCTCAATCGCCACGACGGACCCAACCTCCTGGTTCTCAAGCACAACATTCGCTACATGTTCAAGGAAGAAGAGCTGCGTCGCGGGAAGCGGCGCGCGAAGCGTGCCGAGACGCCCGAAGAAGAGTGAACCAGGAGCCGGTCCTCGCCTTCTCACAGGGTGACCCCGCGGGTGTTGGCCCCGAGCTTCTCCTGCGGTTGGCCGCGCGCTGGCTCAAACAAGTGGAGAACGGGGACTGCCCGCCCTATCGACTGCTGCTGGTCGCGGAACGCTGTGCGCTCGAAGCGCACGGCAAGACGTTGGAACCAGCTGTGGTCGAGTCCGTCCTGTCGAGACTTGCCTACTGCCGTTCCCTCGGGGAGTGCGAGAGCGCTGATCGCGAACGGCGGATTCCGGTCCTCGTTCCGCAGTCTGACGCCTTGGACGCAGCGCGCACCGTTCTCCCGGGTCAACCGACTCCTCAGGATGCACGGGCGGCCCTCCTGGTTCTGGAACGAACCGTGAAAGCGCTAGAGGCCGGATCTGCGCAGGCAATGATCACTCTGCCGGTCAACAAGGCCGAGATTGCAAGCCATGTCGATCAGAGCTTCCGCGGCCACACGGACTGGCTGGCGAAGCGAGCGGGGCTCGAAGAGTACGGTCGCGACTACTTGATGGCCTTTCTGCTCGCGGATCTTCGGGTCGCTCTCCTATCGACCCATGTCTCGCTTCGAGAGGCGCTGGCGCGCATCGATGAAGGGGCGATCGTCAGCGCGCTCCTCCTCATGGCACGCCATGTCGATGGCCCGATCGCCGTCGCCGGTTTGAATCCCCATGCTGGCGAAGGCGGCCTGATGGGCCGAGAGGAAGCCGAGGTTCTAACGCCTGCCATTGCGCGCGCGCGTACCGCAGGCGTTCCCGTCGTCGGGCCCGAAAGCCCCGACACCGTCTTTCTTCGCGCGCGCTGCGGCGAGTTCGCCTGGGTGCTGGCGCTCTACCACGATCAGGGCCTGATTGCGGTCAAGACCCTAGGCTTTGGGGAGGGTACAAACTGGTCGATGGGTCTGCCCTGGGTGCGAACCTCGGTCGACCACGGCACGGCCTACGGCATTGCCGGTCACGGCAAGGCCGATGCGACCTCGCTCGAGACCGCCGTCGAGACAACCCTGCAGCTACTTCGCTGATCGCGCCGAGAGTGTCACTCGAGTGCTGAACCGTCGCGTCGCCAGTCGACGATGACGTCACCGGCTTTCCACTCGCCGTTCTCGCGACGCTCGGTGATCCACTCGAAGTGATCGCCGGAATCGTCGCTCAGCCGCCAGATCTCTCGAAACTCGCCCGACCCGTCGGCGAAGTGAGCCGTGTAGGTGCGGTGGAGTTCGCGACCGACGACCTCGTAGCGCCCGTCGTGAAAAATGTTCTGTGGGCTGCCGAACTCGGCCATCGCGATCGAGCCGTCGCTCGGCTGGTAGAGCCCCATCCCTTCGATCCGCAACGCTTCTTCACCCGGTGAGGGCGTATCGAGATCCCAGATCTGGACATGAACCACCTTGCACGCGACTCCCCAGTGCAACTCGAGCCTTTGACCCGTCAAGTCGGGATTGAAACGCTTGACCATCGGGTGGTCGTGATACTTCGGGTCGAGGCTCGACGACCAGCTGCCGATCCAGGGGCTCAGGCTATCGAGGGGTCCCGCCTCCGGGCAGTGGTCTGATGCCGCGGTCTTCCGGTCGACGCGCACGTGCCGGGTCTTGGTTTGGCGCTCGACTCCGGACGGCTGATACGAGGTGAAGTGCTCGCGTGTATAGGAGTCTTCCGACTCGATCCGGTAGACGGTCTTGCGCTTGACCGTGTCGTTGCGCCACGTGTGTTGCCCCTCGAGTACCAGGGTCTTATCGTCGACCCAGTTGCCACGGTCGACGAACAAGATGGCGGTTTGGTTGTCATACCAGAGCTGAACCACTTCGCCTGCTGTGGCGTCCCAGGTGAGCTGGTAGCGACCGTAATGCACGTCGATTCCCGGTAGGCCGCGAATGGTGGCCTCGCCCCGCAGCCACACGTTGCCCGGCTCCCAGGCGAAGGTGGTTCGCGAGCGAATGGTTCGCTCTTCTCCCATGATGTTCTGGGTGCTCATCGCTAGCCAGTCACCGAGGAGAAACTCGAGGCGTGCGTGAGCGGGACCGTGCTCCATGTTCACGAGCTGGCCGCTCGCGATACCGGGCCGAAGGGAGGTAGAGAAGAGGACTGCCGCTGCAAACAAGGGGTTGCGCAGACAGCGTTTCGAACGAGACATAGGCGCTCTCCGAGGAGCGGGAGTTCCCGAGCAGTCTATTCGAGCCGGCGCACCGCCTGCACCGGGCGGTGGACATCGCCAGGGGTCTCGCTCCGCGGCACTAGGAGGCGCCGCGACCCGAGAGTACGACCGGGATCGTCTTCAAGAGGATCTTGAAGTCGAGCGACGGCGACCAGGAGTCGATGTACTCGAGGTCGAGCTCGATCCAACGATCGAAGTCGACTTCGTTGCGCCCCGAGATCTGCCACAAGCAGGTCAGCCCCGGCTTCATCGACAGGCGCCGGCGCTGCCAGCGGGCGTACGCTTCGACTTCTTCGGGAATCGGCGGTCGCGGCCCGACCAGGCTCATGTCCCCACGGAGGACGTTCCACAGCTGCGGGAGCTCGTCGAGCGAGAAACGCCTCAGTACCTTGCCCAGCGGGGTCACCCGTGGATCCTCGCGCACCTTGAACACCGGCCCGGTCATCTCGTTGAGGTGCGCGATCTCGTCGCGAATGCGCTCGGCATCTTCGACCATGGTGCGGAACTTGTAGAGCGTGAAGCGCCGCCCGTTCAGGCCGCAGCGCGTTTGACGGTAGAGCACCGTGCCGCCGGTGGTGATCTTGAGCGCTACCGCGACCAGGAAGATGATCGGTAGGCCGACGATCAACAACAACAACGAGAGGCCCACGTCCATCACCCGCTTGAGCAGGAAGAGCGGCAGACTGTCTGGGGTTGGAGAGATCGCCAGCATTGGCAGCCCGTCGAGCTCCTCGACCTGCATCTGGGCCGAGCCGTGCGGCAGGATGTCGAGGGCGAAGCGGGTCCTGATTCCCAGCTGATGTAGGCCGAGAAAGACGTCCTCGAGGCGGTCGAGGTCGCGCCGTGGAAGCGCGAAGAACACGTCGTCGACGACCTGCTGGTCGACGATCCTCGGGATGTCGGCCACACCACCGAGCACCGGGTGCCCCAGCAGCGAGTCTTCCATCAGCGGGTCGGCCGCTTCCTCACCGTCACCGCGCACGAAGCCGACGATCTTGAAGCCCCAATGCGCGTGGTCTTCGAGCGACTGGGCCATGCGCAGGGCGGCGCGCTCGGTTCCGACGATGAGCACCGTGCGGTAGTTGTAGCCCTGGTTGCGCACGTAGCGCGAAACGACGCGCAGGGTCAGCTTCTCAACAATCAGAAAGAGGGCCGCGAGTCCGACGAAGAGAAAGACCCAACTGCGGCTGATGCGATCCTCTCCCAGGAGAACGACATCGAGGCGGAGAGCGAAGATCGCCAGCGCGAAGAGCACCGCCGCGCCGGCGGCTGCCTGCAGCACACCGCGTGCTTCCTGGACCAGGGTAGACGTGCGGTGGGAACGGTAGCGACCGGTCCACACCAACATGATCCCCCACAGGGTCGCGGCCAGCGGCAGGAGCGGTAGGTACGAGGCGAATGGATAGAGCGGGCCCGAGAAGGAGTTGGGCATGAGCCCGGGAAGCAGGCTGTCGCGTAGCCAATAGGCACCCAGGAAGGCCGCCGTCACGAGCAGGATGTCGAGGATGAAGACCCCCAACGCCAAGGCTCTCGCTTGCTGCTTCAGCATATCAACGTCTCTCTATGCATACGCACGTCACAGGAGAGTGTACGAGGAAAAGCAGGCTCGCGTCTAGTTGCGGAAACTGTTGCATTCAGGAGACTTACGGGGGAGATCCCGGTCGGGGCGGGGGTCATTCAGGGTGCGCGACAGGGCTCTCGCATGAAGCGGCCCTGTGCGCTGCTGGAAAGGATTGCGGGCGATTGCCTATGGTTCTGCAGCTTGAGGCGTGGCCGGTCAGTGCGCGTCGAGGGCCTCGAAGAGCTCGAGGTATTGGCTGGTCACGCGGTCCCAATTGTAGAACTCGGCGGCCCGCGCTGCAGCGAGCTTTCCCATTCGATCGGCCTCGCTGGCGTCGTGCCGTAGTCGCTCGAGAATCACAGCCAGAGACTCGGGCCGCCCGACCTCGAACCACAGGCCTGCTGCGCCGGCAACCTCGCGGTTCTCTGGTGCGTCGTTGACGATCACGCAGTTGCCATAGCCCATCGCTTCGACCAGAGCGGGATGTGTTCCGCCTACCTCGGTGGCGTGGATGTAGGCGCGCGCGTTGGAGAGGAGCTCGCGATAGCCCTCGCCGTAGATGGGTCCGGGAAAGAGTACGCGCCGATCGGCCCGCGACTTCATCTCCTCGATGAAGTGGTCGGCATAGGGCGCGCCGCCGACCATCACCAGAGGCAACGATCCCCGCACCAGACGATATGCCTCGACGACCCGGTGGGGATTGTTCTCAGGTTCGAAACGACTGACGTAGAGGAAGTACCTCCGAGGCTCGAGACCGAGTGCTTCAAGGGTGCCGTCAGGTGGCGGCGGCAGGGGTCGAGGATCGACGCCGTAGGCAATGACCGTCGAGGGTGCGCCGAATCGTTCGAGGTAGTGCTCCTCGATTACATCGGCGTCAGTGACCAGCCGGGTCGCGACCCACGGTGCCAGACGCTCTGAGACGGAGTAGACCAGACGCCCGAAGGGTCCCCACTTGCTGCGTCGCTTCTCGATGCCATCGACATGCAATGCGGTTGGAATGCCGGCCAACCGCAAGAGCGGAACGAACATCGCATTGGCGCCGTTGACAACCAGCGCTGCATCGAAGCGGCGGCCTCCGTGCCGCCGCCGGAGTGCGGCGTGGAGCGTCGAAAGCAGGGTGTGGACTGGGGTATCGAGGTGCTTCGTTCGTACGGTGGGTAGCGTCGTCAGGTGAACGCCGCGATGCTCCTCGAGCTCGCGCGGGGTGTGGTGGGAACGGCAGTAGACCGTGACGTCCAGTCCGCGCTCGACCAGGCGCGTCGAGATCTCCTCCATGAACGTTTCGTAGCCGCCGTAGTTGGCGGGGATCCCCCGGCTGCCGATCAGAGCGACGCGCAGCGAGCGATCGGCCCTCGGCCTGGACGCCCCGTCATTGGACGTCGCGCTGATGATCTCAGACATCGGCGAGAGCCTACGGCATTCACTCGCCAGCCGAAGGGACGTCGGCCTGCGAGCCGTCGCGCCAGAACCACCCTTCGATCTCGCTGGCCGGCACCGTTCTTCTGCCTTGGATCAGAGCCCGCCGCTCGCGAATGCGCTCTCGATTGCGCCACAGCCAGTGGTATGCCGGGAGCGACGAACGTTCGAAGAGCAGAACCCAGACGAGCGCCATCAAGTCGCGCGCGGTCGCCGGGACGAGGGTGGTGAGCAGGTTGAGAGGCGTCTGGTGGTAGGCGCGCAGCAGGTAGCGGTTCTTGAGCGAATGGAGGTTGACCGTCGCCGGCATCGTGGCGCGCCGGCCGGGGGTGTTGAAGCGCCGGTGAATGCAAAGCGCTGTGGGCTCATAGAGGACACCCCAGTTCCGTTCTCGAAGCCTGAAACAGAGCTCGGCGTCTTCTCGGAAGGAGTGGAAGTCCTCGTCGAGGATGCGCCCTTCGATCGCCGTGTCGTCGAGCGCCTCGAGGCGAAAGAGCGACGCGGCTCCGGTGGCGCCGAAGACCCACTCGCGTTCTTCGAACTCGGCGAGATCAGGCCTGCCGGAACCTCGGTCGAGGTGGCGCCAGGTCGGGACCAGACGCATGCCACAGGCGTCGATCGTGCGAGTCTGCTCCGGCGCTTCGACCGGTCGCAAAAGGCGCCCGGTGAGCGCCCCGCAGCGTTCGTCGAGGTTGCCGAGTGCGATCAGCCGCCCGACGTAGTCGGCTTCGGGACGTGCGTCGGCATTGAGGCTCAGCGCCCAGCTAGCCTCCGGAGCTTGTTGTCGGGCCTTCTCGAGGCCGAGGTTGAACCCGCCGGCGAACCCCAGGTTGGTTTCCGACGCGACGACAGAGACGTTGGCCAGGCCAGCGCAGACTGTGTTCAGGGTCTGGATCGTCTGGTCAGAACTCGCACAGTCGACCACCACGATGGCTCGCGGGAACGGATCCAGGGTGGCGATCGCGTGTGCCCAGCCTTCGACTTCGTCGGTGTCGTTCCAGGTCACCGTGACGATGACGTAGTCGTCGTTCATTGCGATGGCTTCGAAGTGGTGGAAGCGGTATCGCTCGGAAAGCCTGACGCCGCTTCCCGTGCAAGGCGTAAGAGACCGGTGAAAGCAGCTGCTCTCGTCCTGGCTCGGCTCGGTCGCTTGATGGGTACGAGGAGGGCGCGCAGCACAGCTGTGGTCATGAGAAGACAACGAGCGAGGGGAGCGCTACCGCGGTGGTGCTTGGCGAGGTAGCGCATCAGGTTGCGATAGTAGGTAACCAGGAACCGGCCGTAACCGAGTCGCGGCACGGTACTGCCGAGACCGTGCTCGAAACGCGAGGCTGGCCAGTAGAGGATGCGCTGTCCCCTTTCGTGCAAGCGTCTGGCGACGTCGACATCTTCGAACCACGCCGGCCAGAACCCCTCATCGAAGCCGCCGAGTTCATCGAGAGCCCTCTTCTCGAGCGCCAGCGCGGCGGCAGCAGGTTGTTCGACCGGGGTGCCTTGGGCGGGCGGCAGCCGCGGTCCGCTCCCGGTGTCGAGAAACATTGCCTGGCCGAGGAGTTGGCCGAGCGTCGGTAGCGACCGGAGTTGCCACTCGCATTGGTCCTCTCCGTCGGGACCCACCAGCGCAGGTGCCAGGCCGACGACTTCCGCTTCGGCTTCGCTACGATCGATTCCCGCGAGCAATGCCTCGAGCGCTCCCGGAAGGGGATGGGCGTCGGGGTTCTGAATCAGCACCCAGGGAGACTCGGCTTCTTTAAGGGCGCGATTGACCCCACCGGCGAAGCCCAGGTTGCGCTGCGGCTCGAGCAGTCGCAGGCGTTGGCCCTCGGGACCTGGCGCAGCCGCGTCGATGAGCTGGCGCACGGTTTCGTCGTCGCCACCGTTGTGAACGACCACCATCGCCAGGCGAGAGTCGTCGAAAGGCCAGACGCCGAGCAGCTGAGAGAGCGCTTCTTCGGTACGCCAATGCACCACGAGCGCCGTCAGGACCGGCACGGTGCTCACCGTTCGAGGCCGGTTGAAAGCTCATGGAGCGGGATCCGAGGCCGGCCCAGGTGACACCAGACCGGCAGGCCGAGGAGCGCTTCGAAGAGGCCGAACTTGATGCCGATCACCTCCCGGAGGTGGAGGCCTGCGGTGGCGCGGACGAGGTCGATGAAGTCGCGCCCGGCGATCATCGGCAGGTGAAGCAGGAAGGAGGCGCCGAGGAGATCGGCAAGCACCAACCACCGATTGCGGGTCAAGAGGCGCGCGCGATGGGTGGTCATCGTGGCGCCGGTGGTCGAGCCGGCGTGCAGGGCGCGGGCAGCGGCGACGGTGACGCAACGTTGCCCGGTGGCGCGCAGGCGCCCGGCCAATTCGACATCTTCGTACCAGCTCTCGAGGTCCTCACGAAAGGGCGAGGCCCCGGGTGAACTGACGTGGTCGAGCGTTGCCGTGCGGTAGATCGCAGCCGTCGCCGAAACGCCGAAGACCGGAACGATTCCCGACCGCAAGACAAGCGCGAGAGACTGCCCGTAGCCCAGCTGCAGCGCCTGCAGGCTCGGGCTCCAGGCGATTCCCGCACCGTCGACCAGCTGATCGGGGTCTCCGGCCGCCGCGCGCTCGGTGTCTTCCGGACGGCCGATGAGGTTGATGCCCTGTGCCGCCGCAACACCGAAGTCCTCTTCGAGCACCGAAAGAAGTTGCTCGGACCAGCCCGAGATGACGAAGGCGTCGTCGTTGATGAGCGCTGTGTATTGAGGAGCAAACTCACCGTCAGCCAGCGAGTCGATGCCCAGATTAGTGCCGCGAGCGAACCCCACATTGCGCTCGAGGTGGAGCACCGAGCAGCGCCTCCCGCCGATCTCTTGCGCGACCCGATCGGCCGCATGGTGTGCATCTTCTCCTTGCGCCACGATTCTGGCGTGAGCGCCTTCTCCCGCATCGTCGAGGAACGCGCCTACCGATGCCCCGAGCCAGGGGCTCTTGCCGAGGGTGGGGATGACGGCTGCGAGACGAATGCTCATTGGGCCACGCTATCCGGCTCTCTCGGGCACTGCAGGGCCGGGGGCGATGCTGAGTCGATAGAGCGTCAAGGCTGTTGCTTCGGGCAGCTGTTCGGATCGGGTGATGGTCAGCCGGCAGGAGCCGGTCTGTGTGGGTCTGTCGTCGGCTGGCTGGAGTTCGATGCGGCTTCGGAAGCGCCGGCCGAGCTTGCCGTCGGCGCTCACCCAATGGGCGAAGGTCGGTGGCGCAGCGGCTCCGCCCGTCGCAGTGGCCGACCACTCGCCGGTGTCACGACCCACGAGAATGTCTGCTTCGAAGACTGGGCCGGTCGCGGTGGCGAGTTCTATCGAACCGGCGACCTCCCCGGTCGCCAACTCAGCGGCATGATCGAGCATTGAGTGCATGGTGAGGAGCACGGTGCGGAGAGAGGTTCCTTCTAGTGGCAGGGCGAGCTCATCGCAGCCAACGACGAACTGCGGCGTGTCCGAGGCCAGGACGACCGGTGGCCAGGCGAGCAGCAGCTCTTCGTTGGCGCGCCAGGTGAGGTCTGCAACCTCGGTGACGGCGGCTTCGATCGAGGTCGCCGGAGTCGGTTGGAGCCATGGGTAGCCACCGGCGAGGAGGGCGAGGGTGCTCATGACGATGGCGGCGGTAGGCACAGCTCGCGACCACACCGGCCTTCTCTGGTTCGCCGGGGAGGGCGGGAAACCGGCGCCGCCCAGGGCCAACAAGCCGGCAGCAGGCAGGAGCGCATCGGGGGCGCCGGTTCGCGAACCGACAATCGCCAACGCCGTGGCGGTTGCTGCCAACCAGCCGCGCCGCGTGGCGTCGGGCAGGGCAAGAGAGGCAAACCAGGGCAGGAGTAGAACGAGATCGGCCCCAACCTGGGGCCACGGTCGGTTGTCTCCTACGAGGGCGAGCATTCCAGCCGCCACCAGGAGGAGCGCAAACCACGATCGCGTCCTACGCTCCTGGCCGGGCACAAGAACGATTGCCAAGCCGGCGAGGATGGCCGGGAGCGCTCGCACCGGCCCGAAGGTCACCGTAGCCGCCAGGGCCGCGACCGCAGCGCCAGCGGTCAGGGCGTAGACCGGCGAGCTGGCGGTGTTTCTAGTGAGTGCGGAGCCAAGAACGAGGGCAGCGACAACCGCTACCGCGAAGGGGTCGAGCAGGCCGCCAAAGAAGAGCAGCGCTGCCAGCACCAGAAGGGTGCGGTCGCTCCCGGCAGACTGCGCCAGCCAGACGAGCCCGATCGCCATTGCCACTGGAACGACAACCAGGCTGAGGGACGCGGCGAGAACTGTTCCGGCCCGAGGAGTCCCGGAACCGACGAGGGCCAAGATCAGCTCGCTTCCGAGAGTGAGCTGGATCGCCAACACCAACGCACCCCAGGCGACGAGCTTTTTCGGGTTCGCCCGCAGATCAGTGCGGTTCACGGTCCGTTCCCGAGCGACGAGGTCCCAACTGGCGAGCGCAATGGCCCCGGCAAGCAGGGCGGTCACGCTGAGACCGCGAATCGGTGCGTTGGGAAGGGTCCACACGGCGACCGCGATGCCGAGGGGGGCAAACATGCGGAGCAGGCGATTGCGGGTGACGGAGAAGGTCATAAACAGAGCGCCGGCGGCTACCACTGCCAAGAGCCGCGCCTCGGCTGCCGAGTTGGGTTCCGCGTCGGTCCAGGCCATCGCCAGACAAGCCGCAGCGGTGGCGGCGGCAAGGGTGCCGTCAACCAGCGCATCCTGCCAACCGCTCGTCGCCGGTGGCTGCTGCGCCAGAGTCGCCTCTCTCATTCGAGTCTCTCCACGCTGACAGCGTTCAACCTCGCCGCTCGATGCGAGCGCCTTTTGGACCCGCCTCCCTTGCCCGCGTGCGACGGCTGTGGCACAGTCACGGCGCCGTTTGCGAGCGGGTCCGGGCCGGCCCGGCGTTGTCGAAGATTGCTTTCACCGCGGGTCCCGGCTAGCCAGCGAGGCCTGCTTGGCCCACGGTTCTCGAACTCCGCTACGTTTACCGATCACTATTCTCTTCCGACAAGTCGCTTTAGATCAGCCGACTTCGAAGGACCTTCGTAGAAACCTCGATTCATGTTGTCACGAGAACAACTCCGCGGCGATGTCGAGATCGCCGATCGCCTCGAAGCGCGAGGGGTCGAACGCCAGGTCGTCGACCGCTGGCGTGAACTGGACGGGAGCCGCCGTGCGCTCCTGGTTCAGATCGAAGAGAACAAGCACGAACGCAACGAAGCCAGCAAGGCGATCGGCAAGCTCAAGCGCGAGGGCCAGGACGCCGAAGCGCAGATCGCTGCGGTTGCCGACATCAAGCAGGCGATCGAAGCTGGCGAAGGCGAGTTGGCGGCCGTCGACTCGGAGCTCACCGAGATCGAAACCCACCTTCCCAACATCGCCGAAGACGCTGTTCCGATCGGCAACGACGAGGCGGCCAATCGGCTCGAGCGCACCTGGGGTGAATTGCCTTCCTATGACTTCGAGCCGCAGCCGCATTGGGATATCGGAACGGCGCTGGGCATTCTCGACTTCGAGGCCGGTGCTCGGGTAGCGGGCGCACGCTTTACGGTCCTGCGGGGTATGGGCGCCAGGCTCGAACGTGCTCTGGCTGCATTCATGCTCGACCTGCACCGCGAACATCACGGCTACGACGAAGTCCTGCCGCCCTACCTCTCGAACCACGACACGCTCTTCGGGTCGGGCCAGCTGCCGAAGTTCGAAGAGGACATGTTTCACGCCAGCGACGAGTACTACCTGATTCCCACCTCGGAGGTGCCACTCGTCAACCTGCATCGCGGAGAGATCCTCGACGAGGAGAACCTGCCGGTGAAGTACACCGCGTGGACGCCATGCTTCCGGTCGGAAGCCGGCTCCTATGGCAAGGACGTTCGTGGGCTCATTCGTCAACACCAGTTTCACAAAGTCGAGCTCGTGCAACTGACGACTCCCGAGACCAGCCAGCAGGCCCTCGAAGATCTCACCAACCACGCCGAAGAGGTCCTCAGGCACCTCGAACTGCCCTATCGGGTGATGACCCTGGCGACTGGAGACATGGGGTTTTGTGCCACCAGGACCTACGACCTCGAGGTATGGCTCCCGGGGCAGAACACCTACCGTGAGATTTCGAGCTGCAGCAACTGCGTCGACTTCCAGGCGCGCCGCGCCAACCTACGCTATCGCCCCGCTGGTGGTGGCAAGCCACGCCTTCTGCACACCTTGAACGGCTCAGGCCTGGCGGTCGGAAGAACCCTGATCGCGGTGCTCGAGAACGGGCAGCAGGAAGACGGGAGTGTCGTCTTGCCGCATGTGCTGCGCCCCTATGTGGGTGGTATCGAGCGCCTGGAACTACCTGGCTAGGCCCCGGGGTTCTCGGCCCGGCAGGCCCTCGGCGCAGAGTGCCCGCGCCTTGTCGTAGAGCTCTGCGGTCAGTTCGACCAGCAAGTCCCGCCCCTCTACTCTCGAAGGTGTGATCCAGGGACTCATGAGGGTCATGCGCAGCAGCTTGACGCCATGCTGGCGATAGCTCTCGTCTGACGCTCCGAGGCGGTCCAGAAAGGGACGCATCGACTCGAGTCGATAGCGCGGCGGAGACATGTGGGTGCGACTCACGAAGAACTTCTGCTCGTGCATATGGCTGCGTTGCTCGGGCGTCAGGCTGAAGTTTTCGTACAGCTCCTTGTTGAGTCGATTGATCTCTACGAGTGTCATTCCAGGAGCCCGGAAGCTGCAGCAGACGATGTTGGAATCGGGTGGACAGAGGGTAATCGCCCGGACGTGGGCCTGCTCGTCCGGTTCGAGCTGGGGCCAGTACTCCAGCAGACTATGTAGGAGGCAGGCGTTACGCACAGTGTCCCGCAGCAGGCGACCGTGCCCGGTATTGTCGAGCGGAATGGTCGAATGGCTCAACCATACGGATGCCGCAGCGGCTCCAGGTTTCGAGCCCTCGAGAACATAGACCCCGATCGACTCGGCTTGCCGCTGAACCTTTCCGCGCTCGAGTTGCTCGTCGATGTAGGGAGCCTCCTGCCTAACCAACGGAAGTACGCCGCGGCTCTTCAGGCAGACGGCGCCGGCCGGGTAGGGGATGTAACCCAGTTTGTGTGGATCGACCGTGATCGAATCGCACCTGCCGAGCGCCTCGAGGGCAGCGAACACCTCGTCGCCTGGAAGTTCGAGGGCGATCTCCACCTCCCGTTCATTGACTTCGAGAGTGCTGGTGGCCTTTCCGAGATCGAGCCGGTCGGGGATGGTCAAGGTGCGGAGATAGCCGCCCCAGGCAGCGTCAGCGTGAATCCAGAAGCCGGCCCTACCGGCGGCTCGAACTTCGTCGCGCAGAGCCAGGATCTCGTCGAGTGGATCGATCGCTCCCTCTTCGGTGGTGCCGATGACCGAGACCAGCGCTAGCAGGTGATGACCCTCCTTTTCGATTCGGCCGAGGATCTCCAGGAGCGCGTTGGTATCCATCCGCAACTGCGAATCGACCGGAACTGACACCAGAGAGCGTCGTCCCAGCCCCAGAAGATCAGCGATCTTTGGGAAGCAGTAGTGGTGGGTTTCCGGCACCAGAATCACCGGGTCGCCGGAGAGCCGGGCACACACACTGGCGATTCCCTGCTCGACGACGTTCCACGGCGAGTTGGCCCACGCTGAGAGCACCAGGTCGACGGTGCTCGGGTCGTTGCTGCCTTTACCGATCGCCAACTCGAAGACCTGATCGATCATTGGTATCGACTCGTCGGGACTGAGCCGCATCAGCTCGGCCTGGTCGAGAGATCGCAGTGGGTGCTCGAGGTCGAGGCGCTCGCTCAGGTCGGCTAGGAGCAGCGGTAGATAGCGGACGGACCGGGCAATCCAAAGAGCCTCGGCATTGGCGATCGTGCCTCCTGACGTCAGATGTCCCCAACATGACTGTCGGTCGTAGCCCAGCATCTCGGCGATCATGCCTGCCGCCTCGAGTTCGAGATGCACCGTGACGGGCGCCGCTTCCCGCGATACGTTGTTCGGGTTGTACAGCATTCCGGCGAGGTAGCCGGCGATGCTTGGGATCGTCTGCTCAGCCAACATATGCGCAACGTAGCGCGGGCTGAAAAACGGGAAGTCACTCTTTAGAGTGCCGAGAAGCTCCAGCAACCGATCGTTGAACTCGTCGTTCCAGACCTCGTGACGTCGACGCTTCTTTGCTCTGACCACCACTCCGTCTTCAGGAAAGTAGTTGCGGCGCCAGAACAGGTAGTCGTGCACGATGTGGCGCAGGGTGTTAGCCAGCAGTACGCCATTCTCGCTCTTGGGCCCCGTGAACCAGGCAGTGGTCGGGGTTGACGCAGAAGTGACTTGTTTCATGAGAACTCCGAATCCAAAGCGACTTTGTGGCCTACTGGCCATCGTGGAACGGTTTTACGAGCCCAGCCAACTGTGGGAATCCCTGGCTAGCACCTCGCAGTCGGGCCAGCCAGCTCGAACGTCATCGTGTGTTCCGGCGAGCGCGCCGTGGCCGGCGGAGTCTCAAAACGCCAGGTTCACTGAATCGGCCACCGGTATGATCGTGGCGACCATGTCACTACGGGATTCCGAAAGGAGCGAACGGGGAGCGCTTGGCCGCGCGATTCTCTACTCGCTGTTGGCCGTCATCAGCTTCACGAGTGCGGCGATTCTCTACTCGACGGATCGTTACGGGTGGATCACAGTGGCGGTGCAGCTGGTCCTGGGCTTTTTCTGGACGATGGCCGCGAGTCGATGGTGGCATCGATACTTTGGCCGCTGGCCCTGAGGCTGAATCCTGGTTGTGGATCCTGGAGTTTGAGGCGAGAATCACACTCCCGGAGGGGTGGCAGAGTGGTCGAATGCACCGGTCTTGAAAACCGGCGTCCGTTTACGCGGACCGTGGGTTCGAATCCCACCCCCTCCGCCACTCGCTGGCCGGAGGCCAGCGGTGGCGGTGTGGCTGGGATTCAGTGGTGCGCTCCAGCTTTCAGCTGAACCGCATGCATCGAATCCCACCCCCTCCCACTCGCTGGCGGGGGGCCAGCGGTGGCGGCGTGGCTGGGATTCAGTGGTGCGCTCCAGCTTTCAGCTGAACCGCATGCATCGAATCCCACCCCCTCCCACTCGCTGGCGGGGGGCCAGCGGTGGCGGTGTGGCTGGGATTCAGTGGTGCGCTCCAGCTTTCAGCTGAACCGCATGCATCGAATCCCACCCCCTCCCACTCGCTGGCGGGGGGCCAGCGGTGGCGGTGTGGCTGGGATTCAGTGGTGCGCTCCAGCTTTCAGCTGGACCGCATGCATCGAATCCCCCTCGCACCGTTTCGCTTTTCTCGGAAGGTTGGTCTTTGCTTGTCTGGCCTTCGGCCAGGCTCGCCGGAGTCGGTGCGGAGCGGTCACGGTTGAAGCGTTCTCCGCCCGCCAGCCCTCCCTGCCAATCGGTGCGAGATCGTCGCATGCGTGACACAGTCGGTCTATGCAGCATTCAAAGTTGGTACGTCAAACGGTCCGTCTCCCCATCGTGCTGCTTACTCTGTCAATCATCGCGGGAGGCCTACAGGCTCATCCGAAACGATATGACCCAGATGGCGAGTACTACTTCACTTTTAGGGACGCGCCTCGTTCACTGGAGCTGAAGTCTGACGAAATCTGGGTCAAAGCCCGGGCAGGAAGTACCGTCTCGGATGAGGAAATCCGCACGCAGGTTCCCGGGTGGGCACGCAGCCTCACGAGGGGCCAGTGGGTTCTGTTCAAGGGCCCGAATGCTTCTGCGCCTCCACGTCCGGCGAGTATTGAACCCCTACCCCCCCGGAGAATTCGTGGCGCTATCAACCGCCTGATTGACACACTTCAGAACACCCTTTGGGTCAGCCCTGCGTTCTTGGATCCGGATGGCTACGAGCTGACCTTCCCCCCGCAACTGGTGGTCAGGCTGCGACCTGGAATCGCTGATGAAGATGCACAGCGATTCTTCCGGCGGACTGGGTTCCAGTAACGGTTGTAATGCCGACGAACTCATGGGCATTAGATGGAACGTGGGGGATCAACGTCGGCCCGGCATGGGACCTTTGCGGAGGTGCCGACTCGGCCAGCAATCCAATAGTGCGAGTGGGAGTGGTCGACGAGGGAATCGACTCGACACACGCCGACCTCGATGCGGAGACTGGCCGAAACTTCGCGGCCGAAGGCTACGACAACAACGGTGTGCCGAACGTCCCGGTTGGCCCGTCGAGCACTGCTGCTCACGTTCACGACGACGATCGTTACATGCTCAGCACCCCAGAGAGTTGCGAGAGGCATGGAACTCAGGTCGCTGGAATCGTCGGGATGCTCAACAATCTTGACGGTAGTTCCAACCAGGCCGGAGGCGTCGGTGTGGCGCCGGAAGCGACCATTGTTCCCGTCAAAGGTCACTTCTTCGTCTGGGGAGACGATGGTTCCGGCAGTTTTGAGTGTGGCCTTAAGTCTGCGCAGGTCAACTCGGAGATCGCAGATGCTCTGGCTTGGGCCGCGAGTCCGACGGGTGGCAATGTCCGTGTCCTTGTCCACAGCTGGGAGGTCAATCTCTCGAGTGCCGTGACCGACCAGTACGTGGCTCTCCGCAACGCCGGTGTCGTGTCGGTTTCATCAGCGGGCCACGGCAACTCATCGGGAGTGACCTTTCCGGCGAATCTCCCCGAGGTTATCGCTGTGGGGGGTATAGATGACCAAGGACGGCGATTGGTTAGCGGTAGCAACGGGAGCAATTGGGCCGGCCAAGGCCTGTCGATGCCCTTCGCGGCACCAGCGTACTTCCTCCTTACGGCCGATCCCTCTTGTAGGAGGGGAGAACTCGATTCGTTCCCTGTCGGCCAGCTGACCTGTGCCAACGACTTGAATAAGGGCAACTATGTTCGCCAAGCGCTGGGTACCTCCCACGCAGCACCGTTCGTTGCGGGGACAGCTGCTCTCATGATTGGCGTAAACGATGCCCTGGATCCCCACGCGGTAGAGAAGATTCTCTGCTGGACCTCTCGCAGCCTCCCCGGCTGGTCTCGGAATACTCCACCGGAGCCGCCTCCAGACTGTGGCCTCATCGATGCAGGGGCGGCCGTCGAAATGGCCCTTGACTACTTATTCGATGACGACTTTGAGACGGAGGACGTTGGCCGGTGGTCCTCGGTAACACCCTGATTTGGCAGCTTCCTCTGTGGGCACTCATCTCCGCGGCGAGTGTCTTCGGCGAAACTCAGCTCCAACAGCACTTCGACTTCGAAGCGCCCGAGTCGGTGGAGTTCTTTTCTTATGCGGAAGAAAGCGGCCAAGCGGACCAGTTTCCTGCAGGCGACCTCTTGCATTCGGAGAGTTCTTTCGCCGGCTCAGGCAGTCTCGAGATTCGCAAGCTCGCGAATGGCATCGCGCGAGTTGACGCTCGGAGCCCGTGCTACGCCGGGCGGCTTGGTGCCGAGGTAAGGATCAACGCGACCCGGCTTGCTACCGTGGACGGGTATCGCTGCGCCGTTGTTCTTCTTGCCTATCGAAGCGCTGGCTGCAGCGGAGAGCCGGCTATCTCTTTCAGGGATGAGGGTGGCGGCGACGCGTGGAGTGATGTTCGTTTGGTAGAGCCTCTCAGGGGAGGCAGGCCTCACTATCGGTGGGGCCTTTGGGCGACGGGGACGCCGCCTGGAAGCTGCCTGTTTGACGAGGTTTCCTTCACTGGGCCTCTGCTCCTGCCTGCCCCAGTTCCCACTGTAGGTCCAGCGGGGCTGTTTGCCCTCGCCTCTCTCCTGGTAGGGATCGGTCTCTGGCGTCTCCGATACCGAGGTGCGTTTTGATCACCCTACACTTCGCTCTGTCGAACGCTGTGTTGGTCAGGACGGTGACCGGGTTGGTGAGCTGGGAGCCCGGCCGGCGTCTGTGGGACTGACGACGATCGTCCAGGTGGACGAACTCGATGTTTGGGCGCTCGGATCGGTTGGTTGCGAGGAAGCCCAAGGCGTTGAGGTGGAGGCCGCCTTACTCTACGGCCAGAACTCTTGGGCTTCGCCCACCTCTAGCCACGAGAGCTGTTCTTCGAGGCGCATGCCGGAGACTTCACTCATGGTCTCCATCGTGCGGCCCTTGCCCGTGGTGTAGAAGGCGTGGATGATTCTCTGGTGCGGAAGGCGACGCGGCGGCCGTCGCCTGGCGGCGCAGAGAGCTTCCGCTGGCACGAGGTGGTCGGGGCTGGGGTCCGCGAGGTCTCTGAAATCGGTGACTTCCAGGCCCATGGGCGTAGGAGGGCGAGGCCCATCTGGGGGCAACCGCTCCGGGCGAAACCGTTAGGTGCGGGCACGGCGGCGGTGTCGTCGCGAACGGTCTGACGTGTAGCTGGAGTCTGGAGGGCCGAGCCTGCCCAGTTTCAGTGGACAGTTGGTTTAGCCACGGTCGTGGCATTTGTATCTGACTTCTTCATCTCTGGGACCAGCGGTAGCCGAGTTGCTCGACGCGGCCGAGTTGCTCGTTCTCGAAGCGGACCGGACTGATGTTTCCAACGTGCGAATGGCGACGGCGACGATTGTAGAAGACCTCGATGTAGTCGAAGACAACTGCGTGAGCCTGGCTCCGGCTCGCGAAGATGTCGACGCCAATCTCGGTCTTCAATGTGTCGAAGAGACTCTCGACCACAGCATGATCCCAGCAGTCTCCTCGGCGACTCATACTCTGCGTCATGCCGAGCTCCTCGAGCCGGTTCCGGTACGCCTTACTGCAGTATTGGGATCCATGATCGGAGTGATGGAGAATGCCCTGCACCGGATCTCGAAGATCGACGGCACGATCGAGTGCGCGAAGAACGAGCTCCTGCTCGAGACTGTCCGGGAGCGCCCACCCGATCACCCGGCGCGACCACAGATCCATCACCACGGCCAGGTACGACCAGCTTTCTCGAGTTCTCAGGTACGTGATGTCGGCGCACCACACCTGGTCGACCTCATCGACAGTGAAGCGCCCCAGGGCGTTGTTCTATGCCTCAGCTCAGCTTGCTCCAGGTCTCCTTGACGGCTTCGGGGGTGAAGCCGTAGCTCTCTGCCAGGTCGGAGGCGGGGGCTGAGGCGCCGAAGCCGTCGATGGCCTGGATGGCGCCGGTTGGGCCGGTGTAGCGGTCCCAGCCTAGGGGGCAGGCTGCTTCGATGGCTAGGCGACGGGTTAGTTGGGGCGGTAGGACCTGGTCTCGGTAGGCCTGGTCCTGATCTTCGAAGAGTTCCCAGGACGGCATGCTTACTACGCGTACAGCTTCGCCTTCGGTGGCCAGCTGTTGGGCGGTGCTGATGGCTAGGGCTACCTCTGAACCGGTGGCCAGGAGAATGCCCGTTGGTTCGCTCTCGGGCTCGTGAGCGATCCAGGCGCCGCGGGCTACACCGGCATGGACCTCTGCGGCGGGTGCGCTGAGGGTTGGCAGGCCCTGGCGGGTCAACGCGATGGCGGTGGGGCCGCTGGTGCGCTCTAGTGCGACTTTCCAGGCGCCGGCGGTTTCTGTGGCGTCTGCTGGCCGGAGCACGACCAGGTTGGGTATCGCGCGCAGGGCTGCGAGGGCGGCGATCGGTTGGTGGGTGGGACCGTCTTCGCCGAGGAAGATGGAGTCGTGGGTGAACACCCAGGTGACGGGGACGCCCATCAAGGCCGAAAGGCGAAGCGCTGGGCGTAGGTAGTCGGCGAAGATCAGGAAGGTGCCGCCGAAGGGGCGGATGAGTCCCGAGAGGGCCATGCCGTTCATGGCTGCCCCCATGGCGTGTTCGCGGATGCCCCAACGGAAGTTGCGCGCTGGTTGGCCGGCCTTGTAGTCGCCTGAACCCGGCAGGTAGGTGTTGTTCGAACCAGTGAGATCGGCCGAACCGCCGATCAGCTCGGGGAGGGGCTCTTCGAGTGCCGCTAGAACCGCACCGGATGATTTGCGGGAGGCGAGCTTCTCGCCGGCTGCTACCTCTGGGAGTGCTTCGTGCCATTTCTCAGGCAGCGTTCCAGCGGCACGACGCTCGAGCTCGGCGGCGCGCTCTGGTTCGGCGGCGGCCCATTGCTCCTTATGGGCCTGCCACTCGTTGTGCGCTTGCCGGCCGCGCTCGGCCGCCTTGCGAAAGGCCTCACGTGATTCGGTTGGCACCCGAAAGGGTGGCTCGGTGGGCCAGCCGAGGCGCGTTTTCGTGAGTTCGACTTCTTCGGTGCCGAGCGGTGCGCCGTGCGACTTCGAGCTGTCGGCTTTGTTGGGGCTGCCGTAGCCGATGATCGTGCGCACTTTGATCAGCGACGGGCGCTCGGTTTCAGAGCAGGCGGCGGCATAGGCGCGGTGGAGCGCTTCGAGGTCGTTGCCGTCTTCGACTTCGGTTGTATGCCAGCCGTAGGCCTGGTAGCGCGCACAGACGTCTTCGCTCATCGACATCGAAAGCGGGCCGTCGATGGTGATCTGGTTGGCGTCGTAGATGACATTCAGTTTGCCGAGCTCGAGGTGCCCGGCCAGTGAACTCGCTTCGCTGGCAATGCCTTCTTGAATGTCGCCGTCGCTGGCCAGCACCCAGGTGCGGTTGTCGAAGATGGCGTGTTCGGCGGTGTTGAAGCGCTCGGCGAGGAGGCGTTCCGCGAGCGCCATGCCGACGGCGGTCGCCAGGCCCTGACCGAGCGGGCCGGTGGTGGTTTCAACACCTGCGGTGTGGCCGTACTCCGGGTGACCGGGGGTCTTGCTGCCGAGTTGGCGGAAGTTCTGCAGCTCCTCGATCGACAGGTCGTAGCCGGCGAGATGCAAGAGCCCATAGAGGAGAGCCGAAGCGTGCCCGCACGACAAGACGAAGCGATCGCGGTTCATCCACTGCGGTGCAGAAGGGTCGAAGCGAAGGAAGTGTCGCCACAGCAAGTAGGCCGCAGCTGCCTGGCCCATGGGGGCACCAGGGTGACCGCTGTTGGCACGTTCGACCATGTCGACGGCGAGAAAGCGCAGGGTGTCGATGGCGATCGAATCGAGGGGGGACGCGACGAAGGCGTCCGAATCCGCGTTGCAGCGGTCCGGCATGCGGCGAGCTCCGAGTCAGTGCTGTGGGTACGGTGGAAAGGTGCGCGCAGTGTACAACGCAGCGAAACGCACGAGGCCAGGCAGCTGCCCACCAAGCAATCTGCCGCAGGCGCAAGCGAAGCGAGCGCTAGACCAAGCAATGGGTCGCAGGCGCAAGCGAAGCGAGCGCCCCCACCAGCTTTCCGAGAGGGAGGGATTCGATGCATGCGTTTCAGCCGAAGGCTGAACCGCACCACTGAAGCCCTCACTCGCCGACAGCACGCCGGAGGCGTGATGGCGGAGAGGGAGGGATTCGAACCCTCGGTCCAGGTTACCCCGGACAACTGCTTAGCAGGCAGCCCCGTTCGACCACTCCGGCACCTCTCCGTTTTTCGGTGTCAAAAAAGCCGGCGACTGAGTCCGCACTGGCTTACCGAAGGGACGCGCGATTCTACGGCGGTGCCTTGGCCCCGGCAAGCGGCAGCACCGAGGGCTCTCGCGCCCGATCTCCAACGACCCGTATTGACCACACGGAAGCGGGAGCGCTATCCTCACTCGCCGCCCGAAGCGGTGGTTGCTGGGACGTCGTCTAATGGTAGGACATGCGGCTCTGGACCGTAGAATCGGGGTTCGAATCCCTGCGTCCCAACCAGTGCCACTCCCACCAAGCCCTGAATCCCTCCGCTGAGGTCGAGTCGCGCACGGGCAGCGCTCTCGAGGATCATCGACCGCTCGGCCCCAGAAAACCCCAGACTCAAGGCGCTTGCTGGCTATTGGCGGTGTGTCATATGGCTACAGCCCCTGCGGGTCGGCCCTCAGGGAATCGTCAGGGTCATGGTTCGCCCGTCGTGCCGCCGGTGGTGCCTCCGGTACCGGAGCAGGAGCCCGAGCCCCGCGGAATCTCCTGGGTGACCCGAGCGCGCCTGGGTAGCGCGGGTGCTACCGCCTTCGGAGTTCTACTTGAGCTCTTCCAGGGTGACGCCCAGTCTTTCATCGCGGTCCTCGCGGCGCACCGTCACGGTTACGGTGTCTCCTGCTCGGTAGTTCTCCAGGGCCAGGAAGAGGTCGCGGGTTGAGGTCACTGGGTAGTCCTCGATGCCGACGATGATGTCGCCGAGCAGAATGCCGCGGCGGGTCTGGGTTGCTGGTCTGAGTCCAGCTCTTGCTGCTGCTGAACCAGGTTCTACTGCTGCGATGCCCACGCCGGAGATGCCGTAGCGGCGTAGGAAGGCGTCGTTCAGAAGGTTGACCCCGAGGACGGGGCGGCGGACCTTCCCGTAGCGGATGATGTCGGAGACCACCCAGCTCACCGTGTCTACCGGAATCGCGAAGCCGATACCGCTCGAGGAGCCGCTGGTGCTGTAGATCTGGGTGTTGACACCTACCAGTCGGCCGCGGCTGTCGAGGAGGGGGCCGCCGGAGTTGCCGGGGTTGATTGCCGCGTCTGTCTGGATGACGTCGGTGATCGGGCGTTGGTCCAGCGACTCGATCTCGCGGCCCAGGGCGGAGATCACGCCGGTCGTGAGGGTGTGGTCGAGGCCGAACGGGTTGCCAATCGCGAGCACCGATTGGCCTACGACCAGGTCGCCCGAGCGGCCGACGGTGATCGGGGGGAGCTTCTTTCTGGGGGCGTCGATCTTGAGCACTGCCAGGTCCTTGCCGGGCTCGGCGCCGACGTACTCGGCGCGCCAGATGCTGCCGTCGGAGAGGGTCACCTGGGTGTCTCGCACGCGGCGGCGGCGGGGATCGTAGACGACGTGGAAATTGGTGACGATGTGGCCGCGATCGTCCCATACGAAGCCGGTACCGGAGCCGCTGGCCACCTCGACGATGCGCATGGTGAAGCGGTCGCGACGTTGCTCGATGGTGTCGATATTGACGACGGCAGGTGCGGCCTCTCTGAAGAGCTCGATGGTGCGCCGCTCAGCAGCGGTAAGGCCCTCGGGAATCGTCTCGGGATCGGGGTCGCGCGCCAGCTGCTGAGCGGCGCCGCTGGCGCCGGCGGTACTGACCGCGACGGGGAGTGTGTTGGCGCTCGGCGTTTCGCCTCCCTTGAAGAGGCCGCTCGCTACGCCGCCGGAGCGGCCGATGAAGAAGGCCAGGGCGATGACCGCGGCGAGGGCCGCGAGGCGGGCCGGGAGGAGCCAGGGTCGGGCGGCACCCTTCTCGGAAGCTGTCCCGGGCTCGCGTTCGACTGGCGAGAGGGCTGGTGTCTGGTAGTCGTTCATCATGTTGTGACCCTGGTTGAACGTCGGGAGCCGGGAACACCTATCCTATGGCGACGTAGGGGGCTCTGCCGCCCCGTTCGCTTCCCTGGAGAAATACGTCACCGATGACCGAGAATTCCGGCTATCTGAAAGCCGCTCGCCTGGCCTGGGCGGGGTTGCCTGGGCTCGGCGAGGAGATCGAGCAGCGCGCGAGTGCGTGGTCAGCCCGGGACGGCACGGCGCGTCTCTTCGCACGTGACGCTCAATTGTTCACCGGGCGCGGAGAAGACCGTTGGCTGGGTTGGTTGGACCTGCCGGCCACCTCTTCGCACGCTCTTCGTGTGCCCGAGAGCGCGCGTTCGGTGCTGCTGCTTGGCATGGGCGGTTCGAGCCTGGGGGCGGAGATGTTGGTTCAGTCGCTAGCGACGGGCGAAAGGGAGCTTTCGGTTCTCGATAGCACCAACCCGGGGACGGTCGCGGCTGCCCTCGCAGCCCTCGATCCGGTGCGTACAGTGGTGGTCGTTGCGAGCAAGTCGGGCGGCACGCTCGAGACCCGGGTCCTCTTCGAAGTCGTCTGGCAGTGGCTGGAGAATTCGGGGGGGGTTTCTAGTGAGCAGTTGATCGGGGTGACCGATCCGGGTTCGGCACTCGAGCGATTGGTCGACGAGCGCGGTGGGCAGGTCGTCCATGGCGACCCGGAGATCGGTGGGCGGTTCTCGGTCCTATCGCCCTTTGGGTTGGTGGCTGCCGAGCTCTGCGGGGTCGACACAAGCCGGCTGCTGCAACAGGCCGGGCGAGCGCTGGTGAGTTGCCGGGTCGATCGACCTTGGGACAATCCCGGTGTTGCGTTGGGTCTGGTTCTGGCTGCCGCGCAACGAATGGGGCGCTGGATCCTGCCGATGGCGACGACCGATCTGGGCCCTGCCCTGGCCCCGTGGATTGAACAGTTGGTCGCCGAATCGACGGGCAAGGGAGGCCGGGCCGTCTTGCCCGTGGTTGCGGTGCATCCGTTGGGTGGTGGGCGGCCGGAAAACGAACTAGCGCTGCACCTCTTGTCCGAAGCGCCGGAGGAGCCAGGGGCGCTGGAGCGCGATGGCGGAGCGGAGCTTCGGGTCTGGCCGGTCGAGCCTTCTGACATCGCGAGTGAGATCGTACGTTGGCAGGTTGCGACCGCAGTTCTAGGGGCCGAGATGGAGCTCGACCCATTCACGCAGCCTGATGTCGAGTCGGCCAAGATCAAGACCCGAGAGATCTCGGACGAAGTCCGTCTGCTCGGCGGTCAGCCTCCCGAAGACGTCCTCCTTGCAATCGACGGTGGTGACGCGGGTCGCGGTGAGCTCCGCCTACCTCTCGGTGCCGAAACGCCGACCGCGGCGCCGCGGCGCGAGCTCTCCGAGCTTCTTCTGGACTGGCTCGAACCGGCTCCTACCTACGTTGCCCTGCTCTCGTTCTTGCCCGAGATGGCGCCCGTGCGTGCTCTCTTCGAGCGACTGGCGGCGGCGTTGGCAGAGCGCACGGGCACGGTGTGCGCGCTCAACTGGGGGCCGCGCTACCTTCACTCCACCGGTCAGGCGCACAAGGGCGGACCGCTCGAGGGTGCCTTCCTGGTGGTAACCGCGAACCGTGATCGTGATCACCAGATTCCGGGCGACACGTTGACTCTGGGAAACGTTTGCGATGCACAGGCGATCGCCGATGCAGCGGTCCTGGGGGAGCGCGGGCAACGGGTCCTGCGTCTGCACCTCGACGACGCTCTGGTGCTGGAGGAGGTGATCCGGGCGCTCGAGGAGCCCACCGATGGGGGGCGCCGCGTTCCCGGCTAGGACCCTACGGCCGGACCGCTCCCCGCAGGAGCACCAGAGCTTCTTCGAACTCGGTGTCCGGCCAGGGCGCAACAACCGGGTCCTTCCAGCCGTCGTCCTCGGTGGTCGTAAAGTGCACTTCCCCTTCGTCTCCTCCCCAGGCAAGTAGGACGGACGCACCGTCCTCGGAGAGGAGCATCGAGGGTCGACCCTCGAAAGGCGGCGCCGGTCGATCGGAGATCACGCAGATGTCGAGCTGGTGTAGTGGCGCCTCGGCCGAGGGGCCGTCTTCCCCGAGATGCACGATCGAGCACGCGTGGCCTTCGGGCTCCATCTCGCCGTCGAGGATCGAGGCGCCGGAATCGATGATCCGATCCCAGACACGCCCTGCGATGTCGTCGAGGTTCTCCGAGGAGAAGTCGGGGCCGTAGGCGAGGATTTCGTCGTACGACTCGCTGGCGATGTAGGAGCGCACGCCACTGTGGAAGCGAGCGCCAACCAGCACGATGGTGCCGCGAACCTCTTCGGCGAGGCTGAGGATGCTGCCTTCGACTTGAGTGTTGGCACCCACCAGCACGATCGTGCCGCGCACCGAGTCGGCGAGATCCTGGAGCGCCGTGGGTAGAAGGCGCAGGCGGAGAACGAGAATGCGACCATCGGTGCGCCGGGGCACCGCGACAACGACGGAGTGGCCGTCCGTTCCCGGCTCGAGGGCCGGGCGGCGCCAGAGCTCACCGCTTTGCGCTTCCCCGTCGGGGTCGATCGCGGTGCGGTCGTCGAGACGCACGACCGGGTTCCACCCCAGGTAACTGCCACCGTTGACCACGATGGGCGAGTACCAGGTGCTCTCTGTGCCCTCGACGTCGACTTCCTGCCACACGATGTGCACCACCGTGCGATCGACCTCTGGATCTGCGTCGCGGGTGACGGTAACCAGTGGCGCGAGCATCTCGCTGCCGTCGCCTGAGGAGTGACCGGCAAGTTCGATCGTCTCTCCCCAGCCGTCTTGTGGCGCGCCGCCGGGTGCCCAGGACGCGAGGTGGATGCCTTGGACGACGCCTCCACTCGACGCGGTCCAGAGAGCGAACAGGCGGTCGCTTCCCGGGTCGGCAATCAGGATCTGGTTCGCCTCGGCACCCCCGGAATCGGTCCCCGGGACCAGAGTACGGGTGACCGTGCTGCCCTCGTGCACGTCGAAGGCGAGAACCTGACGGCCCGGCGGCAGGCCGTGGCCGCCGTTGGGGAAGAGTTCACCGTAGGTTCCTCTTTCGAGATGAAACAGCTTGCCGTCGCCGAAAGCGGTGTCACTCTGCGCGCTCGCCGGCGCCGCTGCAAGAGGCAACACCGCCAGCAGGAACACCAGACACGCCAGGCCCACGGGCCACCGGCCAGCGCTCGGGCGGGGGTTCTCGGGTTGGTGGTTCGTTCCGGAGAGCATCGAAGCTAGGCCTTGAGGTTGATCATCTTCGAGACGTCGATCGCCATCAGGATTTCAGGCAGCTGCTCCGACTCTGGGAAGTAGCGGTCCTGCAGCACGGTGAACTGATTCAGAGCTTCGTCGTAGTCGCCCAGCTGGTGATAAGCCTCGCCGAGCAGGAAGAGCGCGTGCTTGGTGCAGCGATCGTCTTCGAACTCATCGGCCAGGGCGAGCACGCGCGCTCCGTGACGCAGGGAGCTCGCGACCTTTCCGACTTCGAGGTAGCCGTAGGCGAGGCTGAGGCGCGGGTAGGCCTCGAAGGCCTTCGCACCGAGGCGTTGGAGGGTGCGTAGCGCTTCGAAGACGAGGGCGAAACCCTCGCTCATCCGGCCTTCGATGAAGCGGCAGTAGCCGAGATTGTCGTGCATCAGCGCGCGCGCTACGGATCTCTCGTCGTCCGTCAGCTCGAGCGAGCGTTCGAAGGCGGCGGCGGCATCGTCGAAACGGCTGTCGATCAGGTAGAGATTGCCGAGTTCGTTCTGGATCGCAGCCGTCCATTTGCGTGCCGCGGGTGCGCTCTGGCCATCACGCGGGGCAACGTTTTCTTCGGCGACCTTGTAGTAGAAGCGCGCCTTCTCGAGGGCGCCGCGGAACTTGTACGCCACGCCGATGTTGTAGGCCGCGAGACAGGCGGTCTCGGGCTGCGCGGTACGCATCAGAATATCGCGCAGTTCTCGCACGGAGGCGTTCTCGTCTCCCTGGCCCATGCGAACGCTGGCGTGGTTGCAAAAGGCGCGGTCACGGAGTTCGCGATCTCCTCCTGACAGTGCGGCGTCCATGGCCGCCTCGAAGAGCTCGAGCGCCCGATCGCTGTCGTGCTCGCTCTCGTAGGCAGCGATCCCCTGCCTCAGGAGATCTTGACCGGACGCTACCCCCGCTCCGTCGGGCCGCTTGCCGCTCTCAACCCTTCTTTCCTCCACAGGCCCCTCCTCCACTGACTAAGACGACCACTCCGTCCGAATCGATGCTGGTGACCCCCTAAGAACTGGGGATCGAATCAAGCAGTCCGCTCAACTTTTGCCTGAGCTGCCGGAGGGCTTTCGCCCGTCCCGCTTGACCTGCTTGAAGCGGATGAACTCCTCGACTTCTTTCTGGTCGCCCCTCGGCAAGGACCGAAAGGACTGAACCAGCTCTACATCGTTGGGGCTCAAAGTGTTACGGGCCATCTCGTCGAAAAACTCACCGATTCCCAAGTCGAACTCGGAGAGAATCTTGAAAAGTGTGTCGAGACTCACCCGGTACTCGCCTTTTTCCATTCGCGAGAGGTCGGACTGCTGCACCCCGATGCGGGAGGCGAGCTCGTTCTGGGTGAGTTTGTGCTCCTTGCGGAGCTGGCGGATCTTGCCGCCCACCAGTTTTACCTGGCGAATCTTCCTGGTTGCTGTCATTGCGTGACTTTCGGTGTCGTTCGGTTCGTCTCTGGGCCTGGTGGCGACGGCGGTCTCGAGGGACCCTCTGCCGCGCACCCGCCACCCGGTGATCGGATGACACAACGGACATCGAACCTCCATGCTATTACAGCATGGGTGATATGTGAAGGCCGCCGGCCAGGGAACTTTCGCGAAGGCCCCTAGAGCACTCGGCCGGCGATCCAGGTGCCGGCGATAAAGGTCCCTGCGATGGAGCCCAGGTTTGCGAAGACCACGACCAGGAGGACTCGGCAGAGTGGGTTGCTCCAGAAACCCCGTACCGTCGTAATGTCCTCGGGTAGGCGCTCGAGGTCGCCAATCAAGGGGCGTTTGACCCACGCTTGCACCAGACCCGCGACCCAGCCCGCCGCGACCATCGGGTTGAGGCTGGTGAGTGGGGCGGCGAAGAAGGCCGAGATGACGGTCACCGGGTGGCCGAAGGCGAGTGCCGCACCGAGCGCCGAGAGCACCCCGTTGACCAAGAACCAGATACCGACCGATTCGAAGGACTGGTCGCGACTGCCGGTGACGAAACCCCACGCGAGGAGAGCGATAACAGCGATGGGAATCGCCCATTTGAGAATGCGGGGCACCAGAGACGGCGGCGGCACGGCGGCGAGGGCGCCGAGCTCGGAGGGCGCTTCGATGTGCTCGACCATGCCGGGGACGTGCCCGGCGCCAACCACCGCGACGACGGTGTCGGCCTGTGTCAAACGCAGCTTCTCGGCCATCCACACGTCGCGCTCGTCGATCAGCGACTCTTTGACTTCGGGAAAGGCCTGCGCCATCGACGACAGCATGTCTTCGAGTTGGCCCTCTTCTTTGAGCTGTTCAATCGTCTCGCTGTCGATCTCTTCGCTGATGAAGAGACCACCGATCATTTGCGAGACCGCCTTGAGCTTGGTCCACAGTCCCAGGCCGGCCCAGGTTCGGCGCAAGGTCACCTGGACGTCGCGGTCGATCAGGCTGAGGCGAGCATGGTTCGTATCCGCCCAGGCGACCGCGGCCTTCATTTCGGCGCCCGGCTCGGTTCCCAGCTGGTCGGCGATGCGGCGCTGAAAGGCGTTCATCACCAGGTTGGAGAGCATCAGTGGCGCCTTGCCCTCACGCAGCACCTGGAAGACGTCGAGTTTGCTCCAGCTTTCTGGGTCCGAGAGGTTGCGAAAGCGGGCTTCGCAGAGTTCGACGGCGACCTCGACGGGTGCGACGATGCGCAACGTCTCTTCGACATCTTCGACGCTCTGCTGGGAGACGTGCGCGGTGCCAACCAGGTAGATGATGCGTTCGGGCCCCTCCGCTGACAGCGGAGCGAGCTTGATTTGCCGCACCGTTCTGGGCAGCTGATCTTCGAACGGCATGGGCTGGGGTCAGATACGGCCGGCGGTGCGCAGGATCTCGCCGAGAGCCGTGGCTAAGGCCGTTAGGTCTCGTGAGAGAGTCTGTGCCGCTTCCCCATCGAGGAACTGCAGGGTCGCCTGATCGACTGCCAGATCGGCGTTTTGGCGCCGTGCCGCGAGGAGCACGTGTCGGGCAATCTGGTCTCCTGTTGACTCGGCTGTTGAGCCCAGGTCCGGGCCACGGATCTCCAGCGTCGAGACGACGAACGGTCGCCGGGTGTCGCGCCCGAACAACAGCAGGTCGGGGGTTTCCGCCCTCTCCGTTGCGACGACCGACATCAGGTGGATGTCGGTGTAGGCGATGGGGCCACCGGCCGGATGGTGCAGCTCGACTTCGTTGGGCCGAACGGTGGCACGTGGAGCGCGTAGTGGTGACCAGGAGAGGCTTCCGCCACGAATCTCGGGATGAACGACTTTGATCTGCATGGAGGGAGATCGTAGCAGTGGCGGCCGCCGACGGCGACCGCTACGCATCAGAAATCGGGCCCTCGAGAGAGACCGCGACTCGGCCCTCGACGACCTCGGGTTGACTGCCCGGCGGAGAATCGATCCGGTATGCTCCGGCCGCTTCCCGGACCCGGTTCCGATGAGCGCCTACGTTCCATGGACATCCATCCAGACATTCTCTCGACCCTCGGCAATACGCCTCTGGTCGAGCTCGCGCGGTTCTGGAAGGGTGAAGCGCTCCTGGCTGCCAAGATCGAGACCTTCAACCCGGGGTCCAGCGTCAAAGACCGCATCGGCATCGCAATGATCGAGGCCGCCGAGCGCGACGGGTTGCTCGAGCCGGGTGGCACGATCGTCGAGCCGACCTCAGGTAACACCGGGCTCGGCCTGGCTATCGTCGCTGCGCTGCGCGGCTACAAGCTGATCTGCACGGCGGCTGACAAGATCCCCCGCGAGAAGGTGGCGCTGCTCGAAGCGCACGGCGTCAAGGTGATCACCTGCCCATACGACGTCGAAGCCGACGATCCCCGCTCGTACTACAAGGTCGCCGAGAAGATCCGCGATGAAGACGGCGCCTTCATGCCCTACCAGTACTACAACCAGGCGAATCCTGGCGCTCACTACGAAACCACAGGTCCTGAGATCTGGCGCCAGACCGACGGGCGGATCACGCACTGGGTGGCGGGCATGGGAACCGGCGGTACCCTGACCGGTGCCGGGCGCTACTTGAAAGAACAGAACCCGGATATCCAGGTGGTCGCCGTCGACCCGGTCGGGAGCGTCTACGCCTACTACAGCGAGCACCGCGAGCTGCCTCCGCAAGAGGAGATTCACGGGTACCTGATCGACGGCATCGGCGAAGACTTCCTGCCGACCTCAGTCTGGTGGGACGCGGTCGACTCGGTCGTCACCGTCGAAGACCCAGCTGCCTATCGGGCGGCCATCGAAATGGCAAAGGTCGAAGGGATCTTCTGCGGTTCTTCGGGTGGGGCGGCCGTCGAGGGGGCGCGCCGCGTCGCTGCGGGTCTCGATCGGGATGCCATCGTCGTCAGCTTGATTCCTGACTCGGGCGAGCGCTACCTCTCGAAGTTCAACGAGGAGTGGTTGTCGGCCAACGGTCTGGGCGGCCTAATCTCCAGCGACGTTTCCTGACCGGAACCCCTCAGCACGGCTCCAACAAGAGGGCGGTCATGTCGTCCTCGGGTTCGCTGCCCTCGCCGAGGCGATCGATGAGCTGATCGATCCAAGCCAACGGCGTTGTGGTGGTCTGGCTCGCGACCACGTTCTCGAACATCTCGTAGCCGAGCGGGTCGCCGCTGGCGGTCGGCGTTTCGGGAAGACCGTCGGTGTAGAGGAGAATGCGTTCGTTCGCCGAGAGCGAAAAACTGGTCGTCTGGTATGCGACGTTGCGGCGGAGCCCCAGCGGCAGCCGCGGCCCAGGGACAGCAAGCTGGCGCGGCGGCTTGCCGGCGCTGATGATCAACGGGTCGGGCAGGCCGCAGTTGACCAGCTCGAGCTCGCGTGTCGAAGGATCGTAGTGGGCGAAGGCCAGGGCGACGAACTCGCGTGGGTCCAGCTCGTCGTACAAGCGATGGTTGAGTTCCTGGATGGTCTCGAGGATGCCGTGATCGGGCGCCAGGACGCGAAGCGAGGCCCGCGCCGAGGCCATGATGAGGCTGGCACCAATGCCCTTGCCGGCGACGTCGGCCATGACCAGCGCGATGTGACGTTCTGAGACGCGGTAGAAGTCGTAGAAGTCTCCGCCAACGAACTGCGCCGGGCGGTGGCGAGCCGCGAGGCGGTAGCCGTGTCCGTTGACTTCCGCCGGTGGCAGCAGGCGCCGCTGGATGTCGCGTGCGATATGGCGCTCCTTCTCGTTGGCCATCCGTTGGCGCTCGGCCTCGCGCTCGATGTTGCGCGAGTTCTCGAAGGCGATCATGAGATAGCTCACCGCCGCTGCCAGTGCGTACATCAAAAGGCCGTAGACCAGAAAGACGGGCGCCTGCAGTCTGAAGTCGGCGATATAGCCGTGGCTTCCCGGAAGGCGGTCGAGAACGTAGGCCCAGATATTGCCGACCGCCAGCCAGGCCGACGACGACAGGATCGCCCCCACCCCGTGCACCGTGAGCAGGCGCCAGGCGTTGGCGGGCTCGGCCGGTACATAGCGGCTCGGATACCAGGAGGAGAGACAGACCAGGGCATAGAGCAGACCGAGCGGGATGGCGAGCGCCGCCGCGTGGCCGGCCGAGACTTCGCGCGTTAGACCGACGAGGACCGCCAGCAGAAGAGCGCTGGGAAGCCATGCGGCGATGTAGAAACGGAGCCGGCCGGGCTCGCTGAGAATCGGATGCACGGTCTACTCGGGTTGACAGCCGGGGAGGTTCGACGGGGACTCGGGGAGAAAGCGAGAAAGCGAGAAGGCGAGGGGCGGGGGTACTCGGCCACGAGGTTCTAACGAACCGGGTTGACCTCGACGCCTCCCATCAGGACCAGACCGCGCAGGACGAGTTGCTTGGTGGAGTCGCGCTCCGGTCCGCCTGTGGTGTTCTCGAAGCCTCCTGCGATGACTGTCAGTTCCGAAGTGACAGTCCAGTCGGCCGGCACCAGGATCTCCACCCCACCCCAGAAAGCGAGCACATCAATCACCGCTGGTTCGAGCCCGAGGTCAGCCTGGCTGAGGTCGACCTCGCATCCGCCCATGATGGCGGTGAAGTCACCGGCCTCGAACCGTTCGCTCGAAGACTGACTCTTCAAACCAGTCCAGAAGGCAAACCCAGAGAGCTCTGGCAGTGCGTCGGGCTTGTCACGACACCGTGCCCTGGCTCCCAGCGACCGGGTGACGAGATTCAGGCCGATGAACACCAGCACCAGAGGCCACAAGTCGAACGGGTCGAAGTGAATGATGTTGAGGTTTCTAAACAGGAGCAGGATGCCCGCAGCCATCCACCCGAGCCCCGCAAGCCAACGTGTTTGTTTGCCCAGGAGGTGCAGCAGTCCTAGAACGATCAGGGCGATTGGCCAGTAGGCGAGGATCGGCCGGGCGTCGACCAGGCCGAGGTTCTCGAGGGTGAACAGGACCCCCAGGGCGAGGAGCGAGATTCCGAGGACGAGCTTCGGGGCTGCGAGATTTCGACGACGTGGCATGAAAGTCCCTCCTTGGGAACTTCGGCGGAGTTGCACGACCAGGGGCTGCGCCGGAGGCGGCATCGCTGGTCTCTTGAGATACGTGGGCTGGCCGCTGCGGTTCTGTACGTCCCCTCTCCCCCTTCGCCGGGTGCGGGCACAGTTCTCAGGCTGGCTCCGAGGTTGCCAGGAGCGGCATCTGTTGTCTTTCGGCCTCGAGCAGGACTTCAGCGACCTTGGTTTCGGCGACCGCACGCGGGTATACGCCGGCGACTCCGAGGCCGGAACGGTGGACCTGCAACATGATGCGCGTCGCCTCCGCGCTCGACTTGTTGAAGAAGCGCATCAACACCTCGACGACGAAGTCCATGGTGGTGAAGTCGTCGTTGTGCAGGAGCACCCGGAACATGCGGGGCGACTGAACGAGCACTTTCTCTTGGGTCAGGACACTAGTTTCGCCGTCGCGATCAGGCCGGCTCAGGCGAGTCGCTCGGGCGTTCGATCGTCTGGACCGGTCGTCTTTTGACATGGGTAGCAGCGGCGTTGTTGGGGGTTGGGGGCGGCGCGGAAGACAGCAGGGCGAAGCAGCTTATCGTGAGCGCCTCCGCTGTCAGCAGAGATCTGGTTCCGGGTGCCCAGAACTGTCAGAATCGACGGATACCCTCACTCACCCCGCGAGGCCTTCGCCGGCCTCGTGGTTGTTGGAACAAAGCGCACTCCGATGAGCGAATCCGAGCAACCCGTTCCTGCGGCACGGCCAGAGCCTCGCCGTCGCCCCCTGTACCGAAAGGTCGTTGGGCCGCGTCTCGAGAAGCTCTTGTTCGTGGTGTTTGCGCTTGCGGCCCTCCTGGCTTTGAATGCCACCTACCTTCTCGGTGTGCGCATTCTCGAGGCGGCCTCCGGCCAGACGTACCAGAACTGGTTCTTCATGAACATGTTTCTGCTGCATCTGGTTCTCGGTTTTGTCTTTGTCTTGCCGGTCATCGTCTTTGGCATCGCGCACATGCGCAACGCCTACAACCGGCCCAACCGGCGCGCGGTCATGGTTGGCTATGGGCTATTTGCCACAGCGCTCGTTCTGCTCGTTAGCGGCGTGGTCCTGACGCGCATCGAGGGTGTGGTCGAAGTGCGCGACCCTGCGGTTCGGCAGGCGGCCTTCTGGCTGCACGTGATCACCCCGTTGGTGGCCGCTTGGCTGTTTGTTCTCCATCGGCTGGCCGGCAAGCGCATCCGTTGGGAGATCGGTCGACGGTGGGCACTGGTTGCCCTGGTTCTCGGCGTCGTGATGCTGGTTCTGCAGGCGCAGGACCCGCGTAACTGGAACGTGGAAGGGCCAGAGGAAGGCCTGGCCTACTTCTTTCCCTCGCTTGCCCGCACCGCAACGGGTGACTTCATTCCGGCTCGCGTGCTGCAGAACGACGCGTACTGCCAGGAGTGTCACGAAGACGTGCACGCTGCCTGGGCTGGCAGTGCGCACAAGCTGAGCTCTTTCAACAACCCGGTGTATCTATTCTCGGTGCGCGAAACCCGGCGCGACTCGCTCGCCCGCGATGGCGATGTCAAGGCGTCGCGCTTTTGTGCCGGCTGCCACGACCCGGTGGTGTTCTTCAGTGGTCGCTTCGACGATCCGGAGTTCGACGACGAGTCTGACCCGACGGCGCACGCCGGGATCACCTGTACGGTTTGCCACTCCATTAGCCACATCAACTCGCCGCGCGGCAACTCGGACTACACCATCGAAGAGCCCGAGCACTACCCCTTCGCCTTCAGCGACAACCCGGCCCTCGCCTACATCAACCGGCAGCTGGTCAAGGCGAAGCCCGAGTTGCACCGACGCACCTTCTTGAAGCCGTTTCATAAGGAAGCCGAGTTCTGCGGCACCTGTCACAAGGTCCACCTACCCAAGGAGCTCAACGACTACAAGTTCCTGCGCGGGCAGAACCACTACGACTCGTGGCTACTGTCGGGCGTTTCCGGGCACGGCGTGGCGAGCTTCTACTACCCCGAGCGGGCTGAAACCAACTGCAACGGTTGTCACATGGAGCTTCTGCCTTCGGACGACTTCGGAGCCCGTCGCTATGAGGAAGGCGAGGGGCGCACGAAGCCCGGGGTCTCGCGCGACGGTCTGATGGTGCACGATCACCTCTTCCCGTCGGCGAATACGGCGGTGCCGTACCTGCTCGGGCTCGACCCCGGGATCACCCTCCAGCACCGCCAGTTCAGCGGCGGTAGAGAAGTCCTCCCCACCCGCATGCCGGCGCAGGCGGAGGTCCGCGAAGGCATACGGGAGGGCGTTGTGCGCCTTGACCTCTTCGGTCTCAGAAAGGGCGGCGCGGTGGACGGTGAGCTGGTCGCACCGCTGCGCCCGGAGATCCCCGAGCTCGTCCCGGGGGAGAGCTACCTTTTCGAGGTCGTCGTTCGGACCCTCGACCTGGGTCACGATCTGACTCAAGGAACCTCAGACTCCAACCAACTTTGGCTCGACATCGAGGCCCGCACCGGCGATCGGCTGGTGGGACGCAGCGGTGCACGCGACGAGACCGGCCGGGTCGACGCCTGGTCGCACTTCGTCAACACCTACATGCTCGAGCGCTCTGGCCGTCGCCTCGAGCGTCGCAACGCCGAGGACATCTTCGTTCCGCTCTACAACCACCAGATTCCGCCTGGAGCCGGTGATGTCGTGCACTATCGACTCGATGTGCCGGCGGATGCCACCGAACCGATCGCGTTGGCGGTGGCGCTGCGCTATCGCAAGTTCGACACCACGCTCATGCAGCACATCTACGGCCCCGAGCATCGGAACGATCTGCCGATCATGACTCTGGCCAGTGACGAGTTGCTGTTGCCAGTGCGTGGAGGCGCTCCTCTTTCCCAGCCGAACCCACCGCGCGACATTCTCACCTGGCAACGGTGGAACGACTATGGCATCGGGCTCCTGCGCAAGGGGCGCAGCAAAGGCCAGTTGCGCCAGGCCGAGGAGGCCTTTGCTCGCGTCGAAGAGGCGGGACGACCCGAAGGTCCGCTCAATCTGGCGCGGGTCTATCTGGAGCAAGGCGCCGTCCAGGAGCGCGCGGTTGCCGCCCTCGAACGCGCCGCCTCGTTCGATCCGCCGGCACCGGAGTGGTCGATCGCCTGGTTCTCTGCTCAGGTCGACAAGCAGAATGGCTTTCTCGATGAGGCCATCGAGCGCCTCGAGGGCATCGTCGAGTTGTCGACCGAGGAGACCCGTCGTCGTGCGTTCGACTTTTCGCGTGACTACCGTCTCACAAACGAGCTGGGCCTGGTGCTCTTCGAGCGAGCCAAGCAGGAGCGTGGCGAGAGTCGGGCCGCGGCACGGCGCGAAATGCTCGAGCGTGCTGCTGGCTGGTTCGAGAAGTCCCTCGCCCTGGATCCCGAGAATGTGACGGCGCACTACAACTCGAACCTGCTCTACCGGCAACTCGGCGACGACGAGAAGGCGCGGCACCACCTCGAGCGGTACCTGGCCTACAAGCCAGACGACAACGCGCGCGACAAAGCGATCGCCATCGCCCGCGCCGCCGACCCGGCGGCCAATCATGCGGCAGAGGCGGTGGTGATCTACGATCTTGGGCGCACCCTCGAAGACTGACTCCATCTCCGGCGCCAGCGAGAGCTTTGCCCATGTCGACGGACCCCCAAGATCCAAAGAACTCCAAACCACCCGAGGCGCCAGACGATGACCTGTGGGAAGAGGCGAGCAGTGACGACGAAGTCATTGGCCGCGCCTTCCGGCGCTCGATCGTCGCTCTTCTAGCGCTCGGCCTCATTGCGGTCGTCGCGTTCTGGTTTTCGCGTCGACCCGAGAGCGCCGAGGAGAGTGCCATCGAGCGCGAAGCGCCGCAGCGCACTGTCACCGTCATAGAACCGCCAGATGTCTCGTGGGTCGACGCGAGCGCCGCGAGCGGAATCTCCTTCAGCCATCAAAACGGTGCGCGAGGAGAACGCTTGCTGCCCGAGACCATGGGAGGTGGCGGCGCTTTCTTCGACTGGGACCAGGACGGTGATCAGGACCTCTTGCTGGTCGACTCGGACCGGTGGCCACGAGACCAGGGACGGCGCGGTGCGTCGAAGGTCTTCGAGAACGACGGCACTGGCAGTTTTCATGTGGCTCAGGAACTCGCACCGATCTACGGCACCGGTACCGCTTCAGCCGATCTCGATGGCGATGGCTACCCAGAGGTGTTTATCGCTTCGGTTGGCCAGAACCGTCTCTACCGCAATGTCGCGGGCGGCCGGGGCGGCCGAAGGCTGGTGGATGTCAGCGCCGACTCGGGAGTTGCCGGAAGTTCGTCCGACTGGAGCACCAGTGCGGTCTTCTTCGACTACGACCGAGACGGTGACCTCGACCTCTTCGTTGCCAACTACGTCCGCTGGTCCCGCGAGATCGACCTCGCCGTGGACTACCGGCTCACTGGGATCGGGCGTGCCTACGGACCACCGGTCAACTATCAGGGAAGCTTCCCGTCGTTGTATAGAAACGACGGCGATCTTCGCTTCGTCGATGTCTCGCAAGCCGCCGGGATGCATGTCACCAACAGCGCGACCGGCGAGCCGGTCGCCAAATCTCTGGGCGTCGTTGCGCACGATGTCGATCAGGACGGCTGGCCCGATCTGTTCGTCGCCAACGATACGGTGCGCAACTTCCTCCTGCACAACCAGGGTGACGGCACCTTCGAGGAGATCGGGGAAGAGGCCGGCCTGGCGTATGGGCGCGACGGCGCTGCGACGGGTGCGATGGGTATCGACGTCGCCTGGTTCCGGAACGATGGCGACCTTGCCATCGGGATCGGCAACTTCGCCAACGAGATGACGTCGTTCTACGTTTCGCAGGGCGACCCGCTGCTGTTTGCCGACCAGGCCATCGGTGAAGGGGTCGGTGCTCCCAGTCGCCGCAGTCTCACCTTTGGCCTCTTCTTCTTCGACTACGATCTCGACGGCCGCCTCGACCTGTTGCAGGTCAACGGCCACCTCGAGGAGGAGATCGCCCAGGTCGAGTCGAGCCAGAGCTACCGTCAGCCGCCGCAGTTGTTCTGGAACGCTGGCGATTCGGCCCGCACCTTTCTGCCGGTGCCGCTCGAAGGCACCAGCCTCGGCGAGCCCATCGTCGGTCGCGCATCGTCGTATGCCGACGTCGATGGCGATGGCGATCTCGACGTGTTGTTGCTCGAGGCTGGTGGCCCAGCTCGTCTCCTCCGCAACGAGCAGTCGACCGGCCACCACTGGCTACGCGTTGTACTCCGTGGCAACGGCGCTTCGGTTGCCAAGGATGCGATCGGGGCGGTCGTCGAGCTCGAGAGTGCTCTCGGTACCCAGCGCCGGGTGGTCATGCCAACCCGGGGATACCAGTCGCAGGTCGAGCTGCCGGTGACCTTCGGCCTCAAGACCGAGGCTTCAGTGAAACAGCTGCGTGTTCACTGGCCGGACGGTTCCAGTGAGCAAGTGACGGTCGACAGCGTCGATCGGGTCCTGGAGATCGAGCAGCAAGGCTAGATCCTTCAGATGGTCGAGGGCGCGAAAAACTAGATTTTGTGGCATAATGAAGGGCTGCAACGTCGCGGTCTCGAAGAGGGTCCTGCGACAGCACGATTCGCCTTTCCTTGCCCTCCGCTGACCTGTGCCCGCAGGTAGCACAACCGCCACTCCCGACAGGCTTCCGCCCCTTTCAATATGGCTACATTTTGAAATGACCAGTCCGGACACCAAAGAAATCGGTCTGGGAGCCGTTGCCCAGAAGCTGGAAGAAACCGTCAAGCGGTTGCGTGACGAAAGTCAAGCACGCAAGAAGGAAGTCCAGTCGGAGCGTCTCGAGCGCAAGAAGATCGATCGCCAACTGGAGCTCACCGCTGCCCGCATGGTGCAGCTAGAGCAGGAACGCGATCTGTTGCTCGCGCAGGTCAAAGAACTCGAATCAGACCTCGAGACCAATGGACACGGTGGAGCCTTTGCGGGCAAGCAGTCGGCAGAACTCGAGACGGCTCGCTCGGCCGCCGAACGCGCCCTGGTTGCCCGTGACGAGGCGATCGAGCGCCAGGCCGAGCTGCAGCGCGACAACGAGCGTCTCGAAGCGGCCGTCAAAGAACTGACGTCAGATCTGACCGGCCTGCGTAGCGGTGCTGAACAGGCGGCAACAGGGGCGGAGGACGAGCTCGAAGCGCTGCGCAGTCTTGCTCAGAGCTCTCGTGAACAGCTCGAACAGGTCGCAGCGCGTCTGACCCAGTGTGGTTTTGACGCTGAGACCGTGCCGGAGCAAGTGGAGGTACTGCTCGCGCGCCTGACCGAGGTCGAAGCCGAGTTGAACACCACGCGTCACGAACTCACCGAAGCCGCGGCCGCGGCACCCGATCCGGGTCTCGCCAAGGAACTCGAGAGCGCACAGGCGGAACTCGCCGAGCTGCAGAAAGCTGTCGAAGAGAACGCCGAGGAGACCGAGGCCGAAGAGATGGCCGCGCGTGCCGCACAGGCTGAGGAGCAGCAGGCAAGCCTCGAGTCGGAACTCGAGAGTCTGCGCACTGCGCAAACCGCTCTGCAGGAGAAGCTCGCCGAGCAAGAGAAGGCCCTCGCAGCCGAGAAAGAGCGTGTCGAAGACCTGCAACTCGAGCTTTCGGCTGCCCAGGAACGCGGCACCGATCTCGAGCGTCAGGTCGTAGCGTCAGCAGGCGGCGCGATGGCACCGGTCGAACCCGAGGTGCCGCCGGCGGTGGCTGAGGAAACGGAGGAAGCGCCGGAACCGTCCAAGAAGGCGAAGAAGAAGGGCAAGGGAAAGAAGAAGAAGACCGAGAAGGCCAAAGAGCAGGAAGCCCAAGAAGCCGAGCCTCCGGCGACGGTCTCTTCTGGCGATGCCAGCACTCCGGAAGCCGACTCTTCTGAGGCCAGTGCAGAGATCTCCGACGACGGCGAGGTCGCCTTGTTGTCGGCCGACGATCTGGCGGAGATTCCCGAGCCACGCGATCCCGACGAGGAGATCGAAATCGACCCGACGGTGCTTCGCGATCAAATCCTCGGTGGCGAAGGCGTTCTCGACCACGCCGTGGACGACGGCGAAGCGTCGGCGTCGGCGCTCGACGAAGAGCGCGACGGCGAGGAAGCGATCGGAATGCGCCGACAGCGAGACTCGGGTTCCCAGAGCATCCTGCTCGCCGACGATGAAGACGACGACGGTCCAGCGACCACCACAGTGAAGAAGGCATCGACCCCCAAACCTCCGCCGCCGCAGGTCAACGGCAGCAAGGAGGTCGACCTCAGCGGTTGTCTCGGCAAAGACGACGATCCCGGTGCCGAGAAGTTTGCGGTGATGGTCAAGGACGGGGCCGAGCTCGTGCGCACGCCGCGCTTTGGCAAGATCGACCTCGTCAACCGGCTCGACATCCAGGTCAGCGATTGGCTCGAGACGGCCTCGAGCTGGGACGAGATCCAGGAGGTCTCGGGCGGCAAGATGGCCGAGCAGAAGCTGCTCGAAGTCATGTACCTCTTCTTCCAGCGCGACCTCTTCCGCCTGCGCCAATAGCAGCACGCAGTAGCCGGCCACCCGGAGGCCTTTGCGCGGTCTACAATCGGGGCCACCATGCCTCGATTCCCTCTTGCGCTCCGGCTTCCCAGGCCGGTGCTTCTACTGCTGGCTGCCGTTCCCCTCACCATGGCGAGCCTGCTGGTCACGGCCTGTGGTGACGAGCGAACGGCACTGGTTGTCTACTCGCCGCATGGCCGCGATCTCCTGCAGCTGGTCGAAGCCGCCTGGGAGGAAAAGCACCCCGACATCGACCTGCGTTTCCTCGACATGGGTTCCCAGGAGGTCTATGACCGGGTGCGTTCCGAGCGCGCGAACCCACAGGCAGACGTCTGGTTTGGAGGCCCCTCGACGATTCTCGGGCGCGCCGCTTCCGAAGAGCTGCTCGAACAGCACGCCCCGGCCTGGGCCGATCGTGTGCCTGCCCCCGGTCGTGATGCCGGCGGCCGTTGGTATGCGCTTTACCGCACGCCGACCTTGATCGTCTTCAACCGCGACGCGGTGGCAGAAGAAGAGGTTCCGCTCGACTGGCAGGATCTGCTCCGCGAGCGTTGGCGCGACGAGATCGTCATTCGCGACCCGCTCGCGTCAGGCACCATGCGCACGATCTTCGGCTATCACGTGTCGAAGTCGATCGCCGAGACGGGCTCGACCGAGCGGGGCTTCGACTACCTACGTGGGCTCGATGCGCAGACTCGGGAGTACGTCCACAGCCCGGCGATCCTGCACGAGAAGATCGTTCGCCAGGAAGGCCTGGTGAGTCTCTGGGAGCTCACCGACATCCTCAACCTCATCGATGGCGGTGCTCCGCTCGGCTACCGCTTTCCGAAGAGCGGAACTCCCGTCATTCCAGACTCGGTGGCGCTGGTTGCCGGCGCACCGCATCGTGCGGCGGCGGTCGAGTTTCTCGATTGGCTGGGGAGCGACGAGGCGCTCGAGTTGGCCGCCCGCGGTGCGCACCGGCTACCAGCGCTCGAAGGGCTCGACGCATCGAAGATGCCGCCCTGGATCGCAGACGTGACCGCGTCTCTGGTTCCGGCGGAGGTCGACTGGCGGGCACTCGAAGAGGACGGTCCAGACTGGATGGCAGAGTGGGACCAAACCGTCCGTGGCCGCGGAGAGTAGCTCCCAGGTAGCGCTTGATGCGCCACCGTTTGCCGAGTACCGAGGGGTCTACAAGTCCTTCGGCGGGCAGGTGGTGCTCGAGAACCTCGACCTCGAGATCGGGCGCGGTGAGGTGTTGGCGTTGCTTGGTCCGAGCGGGAGCGGCAAGACCACCGCGCTTCGTTTGATGGCGGGCTTCGAAACCCTTGACGAGGGCGAGATCCTGGTCGAGGGTCAACCGGTCCATGACATGCCGGCGCGCCGGCGCGGCTTTGGGATGGTGTTTCAAAGCTACGCCCTGTTTCCCCACCTCACGGTTTCACAGAACATCGGCTTTGGACTCGAGGCACGAGGCGCGACGGCGGCTGAGATTCATGCTCGGGTCGAGGCGCTGTTGCGCATGGTCGATCTGGTGGGCTTCGAAGACCGCTACCCGGCTGAGGTTTCCGGTGGCCAGCAGCAGCGCGTCGCTCTGGCGCGGGCGCTCGCTCCGCGCCCGGCCCTCCTGTTGCTGGACGAGCCGCTTTCCAATCTCGATCCCGACCTCCGCGAACGAACCCGCGACGCACTGGGTGCGGTTCTCGCCGAAAGCGGCACGACGACCCTCCTGGTGACCCACGAGCAGGAAGAAGCGTTCGACCTCGGCGATCGGGTCGCGGTCCTCAACCGCGGCCGGCTCGAACAAGTCGGTCGATCGCGCCAGTTGTACGACGCACCGGAAACCGCCTTCGTTGCTTCCTTCGTTGGCCGGATCGGGTTCCTGGATGCAGTGCTCGAGGAGACCGGTGCGCAATCCGGGCGAGTGCGTATTCTCGGAGCCCCCGGTCAACCGAGCCCGGCCGATTGGCAGGTCAAGGCGCCAGGTCAGTGCGCCCTCGGCGACCAGGTGCTCCTGGGGGTTCGACCTGAGTGGCTCGAGGTGGTTGAACCCGACACGCCAGAGGCTCTCTGTGGAGTCGTCGCGCGCCGGCGCTTTACCGGTCCGTTGACCTACCTCGAGGTGGAGCTCGAGCTGGGTAAGACCCTGGAAGTCGTTGATGCCGAACGGCGCGGTTCAACCGGCGACCGGGTGGGCATCGTTCCGTCGCTGCACTGGCCGAGGGTCTTCCCGATTGACAGCTCCGCCTGAGGGGAGCTTCCTGGCTCGCGCATGAGAAACGTCACCGTTGCCGCATCGCTTCTCGCTCTTCTGCTGCTCTGGCTGGTGGCCTATCCGCTACTTCTGACCACTGGGGAAGCGTTTGGGATCGGCGCGGGAGAGCCGGGTGTGTCCTTTTTCGCCGAGTTCTTCTCGCGTTCCGATGAGTGGCGTGCGCTTTGGCGTAGCGCCTGGGTGGCGGTTCTCTCGGTTGCGCTGGCGGCCTTGATCGGCGTGCCGCTCGGTTTCGTCTTCGAGCGCACCGAGTTTCCGGGGCGGCGGATTCTCGGCGCCCTGGTTGCCTTGCCGGTGGCGCTTCCGCCTCTAGTCGGTGTGATCGCGTTCCTCTTTCTGTGGGGCGAGTCCGGCATCGTCGCGCGCTCCCTACAAGCAGCCGGACTCGATGTCAGTTGGCGGTTCACCGGTGCAGTTGCCATTCTGGTCGTGCACGCCTATTCGATGTACGTGTACTTCTACCTCCTGACCCGCGCTGCACTGGCCCGCGTCGATGCGGCGCTCCTCGAAGCGGCTGCGAGTCTCGGAGCCGGGCGCACTCGCACGCTTTGGCGCGTAGTCTTACCGCAACTGCGTCCGGCCCTGGTGTCTGCGGCTCTTCTGGTTTTCATGACCGCGCTCGCATCGTTTTCGGCGCCGTACATTTTCGGCGGCGGCTTCCGAGTGATGACGACCCAGATCGTCGCCTCGAAGACCAACGGCCAGCTGCAGATGGCTCAGGTCGAAACGGTCATGTTGCTTCTCCTGGCGGCGATCGGCCTGGCGGCGTTTCGCCTGCTCGACCGCGGTGAACGCTTGACCGGTGGCGAGCGCGGAACGCCGCCGGCGAGAGTCCGCCTTCGCTCAAAACGCGCCCGGCTGCTGGCCGCCATTGTTGGTTGGGGAATGGCGCTCTTTCTCCTGATGCCGCATGCGACGCTCGTTCTCCTGTCGTTGGTCCCCGCCAACAGCTGGACGACCGAAGCGCTGCCGCCGGTTCTTTCGCTCGAGAACTGGCGCATCCTGTTGACTGAAACCGAGCGCCTCCGGCCGGGTCTCAATTCCTTGTGGATGGCTTCAGTCGCCACCGTCGGTGCTCTCGCCCTCGGCTTTCTCGGCGCCAGGTTGGCGCTCGCGCGTCGGGGGTTCCTGGGGCGCTTGCTCGAGGGGCTGTTGGCGTTGCCCTGGGCGGTTCCAGGCACGGTGTTCGCGATCGCGCTGGCGGTCGCCTGGAGCGTGCACCGTCCGCTCATGGGTCGCCTGGTGTTGGTGGGAACGGTGTTCATTCTGCCGCTCGCCTATCTGGTGCGCAGTCTGCCGCTGACCAGCCGAGCGGCCTTCTCCGGCCTTCGCCAGCTCGATCCGTCGCTGGAAGAGGCCGCTCAGTCTCTCGGTGCGTCGGCGGCCAGGACGTTGTGGCGCGTGGTGATCCCGCGCATTCGCCCGGCCCTGGCCGCCGGGGCGGGCCTCGCCTTCGTTACCGCGCTGGGCGACTTCGTCACCTCGATCGTGCTCTACACCTTCGAGACTCGGCCGATTTCGATCGAAATTCTCTCCGGGCTCAGGCTGCGTGAGACTGGCGTCGCAGCAGCCTACGGCGTGGTCCTGATGCTGGCGAGCGCCGGGGCGTTCCTGATCTGGGGTCGGGAGTCGCCGCCATGACGTGGTTTCACAGTGAGGGCCCCTGCCGTTGAGGCGCGAACTCGGCGCCCGGCTCGGCGTCTTGATGCTTGCCGCCTTCGTCGAGACGCTCGGCAACTTCCTCATCCTGGCGCTCTTGCCGTACTACGGCTTGCGCTACGGCGCCTCGCCGAGCATGGTCGGCGCTCTGGTGGCGGCCTTCGCACTGGCGCAGATGCTGACTGCCCCACTTTGGGGCCGGCTTTCCGATCGGGTCGGCAGGCGGCCGGTGATGGTTGCGGGCCTCGCCCTTGCCGCCGTCTCCTACCTGGTGTTTGCATTCGCCGACTCCCTGTGGCTGTTGATGGTGACCCGGCTCGTGCAAGGAATCGGCGGCGGGACCGTGTCGGTGGTGTTTGCCTACGTCAGCGACGCGGTGGCACCAGAGGAGCGCGCCGAAGGCATCGGTTGGTTGACGGCCGCCACCAGCCTGGCGGCGATGTGTGGACCCGCGATCGGTTCCTTCGCCAGCCGCTACTCGCCACAGGCCCCTGGGTTGGTGGTTGCGGCCATCGCCGCGCTGACTGCGCTGGCGCTGTGGTTGCTTCTTCCGCGCACCGCTCGCGAGATGGGTACGACCGCCGACGGTATCGACGATCTTTCCGGGTCACCGGAAGCGACTCGCGGTCGAGAAGGTCTTGCGAGGTCCCTGGCCAGCGTTCTGTCGCAGCCCCTTCGGCCAGCGAACTCTCTGATCTGGATCTACAGCCTGTCGATGGTGGCCTTCACGGCGCTCACCGCGGTGATAGCGCTCTACCTGGACGAACGCTTCGGTATCGGCGAGCAGGACATCTGGATCTTTTTCGTCTACCTCGGTGGAGCCTCTGTGATCGTGCGCTTGTTCGCCCTCGGTCCTCTGGTGCGCCGGTTCGGTGAGCCTTCTCTACTGCGCGCCGGCGTTCTTCTGTTGGCGGTCGCCCTGGTTCTGGTTTCGCTGCCGCGTGGGCTCGTTCTTTTGTCGCTGATCTTTCTCCTGGTGCCGATCGGGACGTCGCTTCTTTTCCCGTGCACCACCGCGCTCGTTACCCGTCACACCGACGAAGAAACAGTGGGTCAGGCGATGGGTGTACAGCAGTTCTTCGGCGGCTTCAGCCGCATCGTGGGCCCGTTGTGGGCGGGAATCCTCTACGAGCGGGTGAGCATCGGGAGCCCCTTCTGGGTGACCGGCCTCCTGCTCCTCTTTGCCGGCGGCGTTGCCCTTCTGCTTCCGCTAGCTGCTCCGGAGGAGCCTGGCGGGGCACCCGAAACCTCGTAGAGGCTCAGTCGCCTTCGCTGTCGCTGGGCGCTCTGGAATGGAGCCCAGACATGAGAACGCAAAAAAGCCGATGTGTCGTGACATCGGCTCAGCAGGATCCAAGGAGGACGCGGGTTTTCGTTTCGCAAACCAATGAGAATTGGTAGCGGGGGCAGGATTTGAACCTGCGACCTTTGGGTTATGAGCCCAACGAGCTACCAGACTGCTCCACCCCGCATCAATTTGCGAACGATCAATATAGGTGTCGCTTGGAGCGCTGTCAAGGCATGTGCGGCGACGTGCCTACTCATAGCGCAAGGCCTCGATGGGATCGAGCGCCGCTGCTTTAGCGGCTGGGTAGATACCGAAGACGACACCCACCAGGCTGCAGAAGCCAAAGGCCAGGGCGATGGCCCATGCGGGTACGTACGCGGGTGGAAAATCGCCAGGCAGCAAGTACGAAACCAGCGAGCCGATACCCCAGCCGAGGGCCACGCCGATGACCCCGCCGAGCAGCGACAGGGTGATGGCCTCGATCAGGAACTGCACCATGATGTCCTTCTTGCGCGCCCCGACCGATTTGCGAACCCCGATCTCGCGCGTCCGTTCAGTGACCGACACCAGCATGATGTTCATGATGCCGATGCCTCCGACCAGAAGAGCGACGCCGACGACCGCCGAGATCACCGCGGTGACTCCGCCGAGGATCGAGCCCACGGCACTCAGGATCTCGTCCTGCGCCTGAATCAGGAAGTCGTCGGGCTCGCCCTCGGGAACGTCGTGGCGTGCGCGCAGGATGCGCTTGGCTTCATCGCGAATGCGTTCGACCCCTTCGGGGTCTTCTGCCTTGAGGTACAAAAACACCTGGTCGGCGGCGCGCCGCCCGAAGGACGCGATGGCTGTGTCGTAGGGCAACAGAACCATGTCGTCGGAGTCCTGTCCGAGCGCCTGACCTTGTTCCTGCATGACGCCGATGATGGTCACCGGGATGTTGCCAACGTACATCTCGAGCCCGATGGGGTCGGCGCCGAGGTCGAGCTCTTCGATAATCGTGGTGCCGATGACGGCGACTTTCCGGCGCCGTTCGAGGTCGACGCGCATCAAGAAGCGCCCCCGCTCGACACCTTGTCCGGTGACTTCGGGAAAGTCCTCGGTGACCCCGGCGACGATATTGCGCGGTTTGTACTGCCGGTCCAGGTACTTGAGGGTCGGTTGGCCCATGACCAGCGGTGAGATCGCCTCGATACCTGGTACCTGATCGCGGATGGCGCGCCCATCGTCCCAGGTGAGCTTGACCTGGCGAGCGAACATGCCGTTCGAGGTGCGATTCATCGGCACGATGACCACCACATTCGAGCCGGCGCTCTGAAACTGCTGGGTGATCATGTGCTGCAGGCCCTGGACGATCGAGATCACCGCGATGACCGCTGCCACGCCAATGATGATGCCGAGCGTGGTGAGGATCGAGCGCATCAGGTTGGCCCGCAGAGCCTCGAAGGCGATACGGATGTTCTCGAAGATCATGCTGCGCGCTGCTCGTCTTTGATGATCTTGCCGTCGCGCAGCACGATGATTCGCTCGGCGTGTGCTGCGATCTCGTCTTCGTGCGTCACCAGAACGACCGTGTTGCCGGCCTCGTGCAATTCACCGAAGAGCGACATGATGTCGGCGCTGGTGCGCGAGTCGAGGTTGCCTGTGGGCTCGTCTGCCAAGAGGAGCGAAGGGTCGTTGACCAACGCACGGGCGACGGCCACTCGTTGTCTCTGCCCGCCCGAGAGCTCATTCGACGTGTGGTGCATGCGCTCCCCCAGGCCAACGCGCTCGAGGGCGGAGCGCGCGCGGTCGCGTCGCGCTCGCCCTGACAGGCCGGCGTAGACCAGCGGGAGTTCGACATTCGAGAGCGCCGTGGTGCGCGCCAGGAGGTTGAAGGTCTGGAAGACGAAGCCGATCTCGCGGTTTCGAATCTCGGCGAGTTGTTCGTCGTCAAGCGACTCGACCGCCACCCCGTTGAGCTTGTAGGAACCGCTGGTCGGCGTGTCGAGGCAGCCGAGCAGGTTCATGAGCGTCGACTTGCCGCTTCCCGAAGCGCCCATGATGGCGAGGTAGTCACCGCGCTCGATGGTGAGGTCGACGCCGTCGAGCGCGCGTACGATCTCGCCGCCGACCTCGTAGGTCTTCTTGATGTCGCGTACCTCGATCAGGCTCATGTGTCGCCTGACCGTCGTTCTGGGTCATCTTCGCCGTCTTCCTTGCTGGCGCGAATCGTGTCCCCCGCGGCGAGCTTCTTGAGTTCCCGGTAGGGGCCGGTGACGATCTCCCGATCCGTCGCGAGGCCGCTGGTGACCTCGATGTGGGTCGCGTCGGCGATGCCGACCTCGACGGGAAGCGCCTCGGCTTCTCCGTCTTTCATCGCGAAGACCACTTGTGCCTCTTCGTCTTCTTCTTCGAGCAGCTCTCCGTCGGCGGTTCGATAAACCACTGCCTGGATGGGCACCACCAGCGCACTCTCACGGCGGTCGACCTCGATCTCGGTGCGCGACGACATGCCAGCCCGCAGGCGCTCGTCGGGTGCATCGAGCAGTACCTTGACCTTGAAGAAGGTCACGTCAGGCTGGCGCGGGTCGCTAAAGCCCGAGCTCCCGATCTCAACCACCCGCCCGCTGTACTCATGGTTGGCAATCGCATCGACATGGGCGATCGCGGGCTGACCGAGCCGCACGTCGACGATTTCGTTTTCGTCGACGTCGACCTCGACCAGGATCTCCGAAAGATCGGCGACCGTTCCAATCACCGAGGCCGGGTTGTTCATGGTGCCCGAGACCACCACCTCCCCTTCTTCGGCGTTGAGCGTGATCACGCGACCGGCGAGCGGTGAGTAAATCGTCGTCTTGCCGAGATCGTCGGCAGCCTTTTCGAGATCGGCCTCCGCCTGGTGGACGGCTTCGCGGGCTTGTTCCAGGTCGAGCTCAGCCGAGCGATACTCGAGCTCGACCTGCTCGGAACGCTCCTGCGAGAAGACCTGCTCGCTCAGCAGGCGCTCGGCGCGCTGGCGACGGATCTCGGCATCTGCGAGCCGGATCTCGCTTTGCCGCAGCCGCGAGCGAGCGATCTCGAGCTGCGCCCTGGCGCGGCTGTGGATGGCCAGGAAGGCCTCGCGCTCGAGCTGCAGGAAAGGGGCACCAGCTTCGATCTCCTGGCCTTCTTCGACAAACAGACGCTCGATCTTGCCAATGACGTGCGCCGAGATGTCCACCTTGATGCGCGGATCGACGCGCCCGCTCGCCTTGATGGTCTGGGCGATCGCCCGCACTTTCGGTATCTCGAGGTGGACCTCGGCTCCGCGGCCCTCCCGTTGGCCGCCGAAGACACTGGCGAGGACGATGGCGACGATCGCCAGGGTCATCGCGCCGCCGATTACAAAACGTTTCATCCGCCGCTCCTGGCGATGTTGATCCACTGCATGCCGAATTTGGCAAACATCCAGAAGGCCCACAGAGCGGCCACTGACCAGGTCACGGTTGAGGGTCGAAGCTTCGTCGCTGCCCGAAAACCGATGATCATGAGCGCCAGAACCCAGAAGCTGAAGAAGTCGAACTGCCGCAGAACCGCGGCGAGCGTCGGTGAAGCGTCGGCGGAGAGAAACGCTGCCGGGTTGGAGGCGAGCAGCCCGTTCTGTAGCTCCGTCATGGTCAGCGCGTCGCGCGCCAGGATCATGAAGACCGTGATCACCGTCGCGATGACCATCGGCATCATCGCGTGTGTGGTCACCCCCAGCCCCACCGGAAAAGTCATTTCACTACCCAGAACCTTGAACACCAGCCAGAAGATCAGCGTGCCGACCAGGATCCCAATCGGCAGCGTCACCAGACTGCCGACCAGTGCGAACGCCCAGCCGAACTTGTTCATCATCTCGACGGCCTTTTCGAGGTCTTCTTCCGGAAGATCCTGACCAGCCGTCTGTTGGGCGAGGAAGTCGCCGTAGTCGACCTTGCCGTTCGAGGCCAGAGCGGTGGCCGATGCGAAGAGGACGATCAAGAGAAGGGGCACCAACCAGGTCGGGCGCTCGGCGATCGAAGCGAAGGTCTTTCCCGGAGAGATCAGGGCTCCGAGGGGGCGGAGAAAGCGCGAGTGTTCCATGGCTGAGGGTCTCTCGGTGGGTTTCCGGGCTCGGGGGCTTGGTCGTTTCGTTCGAAATGTCCAGCCGTGCTACGAGGGGCTCATCCCCGCTATTCGCCGGGCTGGCCCAGAAACAGCCCGTCTTCTTCCCACAGGAATGTCTTTCCAACAGCACTGTCTACGTCATGGCGGGCGGAATGTCACGTGGTTTCAGCCACTGAAGAAGTCTCGATATGCTCGCCGCATGGCGTCGAACCACCATGATCTCGACCAGGTCCCGCCCCGCCAGGCAGCGGAATCGACCGCTTCGAGCGGTTCCTGGCGACCGGTGATCATCACGGCCCTGGTCCTGGGGGTGGTCTTCCTTGCCCTGGCGGGCGCTAAGGGCCAGCGCGACGTCGCCCTGGCCACCGAGCGCCGGGCGGCGCTCGAGACCGAACTCGACGAGACCAACGAGCGCATCAGAGAGCTCGAGCGCACGATCGATCGCCTGCGGGGCGATCCGGTTCTGCTCGAGCGTTTGGCACGCGAACGCCTCGGTCTGGCGGCGCCAGACGACGTCGTCCTGGTCCTTCCCGAGGAGTGATCGCAGCTCTTTTCCGGTTCCTGGCTTGATCGCGCTTCCCATCGATGCCGCCCTGCCCGAGATCCTCGCCGCGCTCGAGCTTTCAGGCGACCAGGACGGCAATGGCGACTCCGGCGCCCTCGTGCTGCTCGCGGCACCCGGCGCCGGCAAGACGACGCGCGTTCCGCCGGCGCTTCTCGATCACTTGCCGGGAAGGATTCTGGTGGTTGAACCGCGTCGCGTTGCCACTCGTGCAGCGGCGGCACGGGTGGCCTCGGAACGTGGCCAGGAACCGGGCGAGGAGGTGGGCTACCGCATGCGCTTCGAAACGCGCACCAGTGCGCGAACTCGACTCGAGTTCGTTACCGAGGGTATTGCCATTCAGATCCTGCAGAACGACCCGTTCCTCGAGGGCTGGGATGCGGTGGTACTCGACGAGTTCCATGAACGACGCCTCAACTCCGATCTTCTTCTGGCAATGGTCGAACGGGTGCGCAGAGAGGCGCGCCCCGAGCTGCGGCTGGTGGTCATGTCGGCGACGCTCGAGCCCGAGCCGATTGCGGCCTTCGTCGACGGTGCGAAGATCGTGCGGGTGCCAGGTAAGACTTATCCGGTCCGAGTCGAGTACCTGGCGCGACCCGATGACAGACGGTTGGAAGCACAGATCGGCGCGGCCGTCGGAAGGGCGCTCCTAGAAACCGACGGCAGCGTGCTGGTTTTCCTGCCCGGCGTGGGCGAGATTCAGCGGGCAAAAGAGCATCTCCAGGACGCAACCGATGTCCTCGTCCTCCCCTTGTCAGGCGACCTCCCGATGGCCGAGCAGCAGCGGGCGCTGGCGCGGAGCGCGCAACCTCGCATTGTTCTGGCCACCAACGTCGCCGAAACTTCGGTGACCGTTGAGGGAGTCACAGCGGTCGTCGACTCGGGCCTGGCGCGGTCGCTACGCCTCGATCCAGGAACGGGTCTCGATCGACTCGAGCGCGTGCGCATTTCGAAGTCGTCGGCCGACCAGCGCGCCGGTCGCGCCGGTCGTGAAGCGCCGGGTGTCGCCTACCGGTTGTGGACGGAAGGGGAGCATGCGGCGCTGCGAGCACACGACACCGCTGAGATCGCTCGCGTCGACCTGACGGCGCCTCTTCTGCAACTCCTCGCCTGGGGCGAAGCGGACCCGGTGGCCTTCCCCTGGTTCGAAGCTCCCGATCGAGCCCGAGCCGAGCGCGCGGTGGTGCTCCTCACCGATCTCGGTGCCTTCCGGCCCGGCGGAGGGCTCACGCCCCTGGGGCGCCAGATGGCGCGTCTCCCGGTCCATCCGCGGATCGCGCGGTTCCTCGTTGCCTCTAAGGCACATGACGCCGAACCCGGCTTTCTCGAGCGTGCGACGCGCGTCGCGGCCTTGCTCGAAGAGCGTGATCCCTTCCGGCGACCGCAAGGAGCGGATCGTCGCGGCACCTCTCTGTCGAGTGTTGCCCCGACACGCTCCGATCTCTACGACCGTCTGCTGGCGATCGAGGAACTGGCTGACAAACAGAGGGCGCGGCCGCCACTCCTTGCCGCACGCGGCCGTCAGATCCTGCGGGCTGCCAAGCAACATGCTCGGGCACTTCGTCGGGTCGAGCCCGAGGGCCTGGAGCGGCTCCGGGATGAAGAGCTGGCCCCGCCGGAGAAAACGACCGAGCCGAGCGTCGCGCAAGATCTCGATTTCTTCGACCGCGCCCTGGTGCGCAGTTTCCCCGACCGGGTCGCGCGTCGCCGCCGTCACGATCCAGCCCGCGGAGTGCTCGTCGGCGGCCGCGGCGTACGCCTGTCCCCCGATTGCGGAGTTCGTGATGCACCCCTCTTTCTCTGCCTACGGGTCGGTGGCAGTGGCGGCGAAGGTGTCGTGTACATGGCCTCGGCAGTCAGAGCCTCCGACCTGCCGCAGCAGGCGCTCGACACGCGACGGATCGCGCTTTGGGACAGCGAAGGTGGTCGCGCTCGGGCCTTCGAGAGGCAGCTCTTTCATGACCTGGTGCTCGAGGAGCGCGAGGTACCCGTCGAACCGGAGGAAGCCGAAGCACTTCTGCTTGATGTCGCGCGGGCCGATCCCGCCGCAGTTCTGGCGGTTGGAACCGAACCCACGGCTTCTTTCCTCCTGCGTCTTCGTGCGCTCGCCGTCTGGTGTCCAGAGCTCGAGCTTCCCGACCCCGAGATCCTGCTCGCCGACGCCCTGCCAGCGATGTGCAGAGGCAAGAGGAGTCTGGCGGAGCTCGCTCGCGTGCCGCTTCTCGACACCATCCGCGGCCTGATCCCCTACCCGCTGCTCGCCGAGATCGACCGCCTGGCGCCGCTCGAGCTCGAGCTCAGCAACGGGTTGCGCGCGCGCCTCGAGTACCGCGCCGCAGGCGAGCCTCCGGTTCTGGCGCAGAAGATCCAGCGCTTGTTCGGGGTTGCTCGAACGCCGACCGTTGCCGACGGCCGTGTGCCGGTGCTCGTTCACCTGCTGGCGCCCAATGGGCGGCCGCAGCAGATCACCAGTGATCTCGAGAACTTCTGGCGCACCACCTACCGAGACGTGAAGAAGGATCTCGCTGGTCGCTATCCCAAGCACGCCTGGCCAGACGATCCGACGACCGCTGTTCCGCCCCAACGACGCCGGCGTTAGCGCGCCCTTTTGAAACGAAGAAACCCGGGCCGGCGGTAAACCGCAGACCCGGGCCTCTCCTGGAGTTGCGCAACGGTGGTGAGTCACGCGGCTCGTCTTCGAACTGTCCTCAGACCAGCGACATCTCGAAGTTGTTGACGGTGTTGAGCGCGCCGTCGGAGTCCTGGCAGTTGGCTTCCTTGATGATGGAGTGACCGCCGGCGACCGCTTCGAGGTCGGCGTCGGAGAGCTCATCACCCTGCTCGACGACGTGCGGTAGCACGACGTAGGCGGTGTCAGCCGACTCTTCGACGACCTTGATGTTCACGCTGCCCGGAACGTCGATTCCGAACTGGCGCTGGATGACCTCGCGCGGGTCAGCCTTCAGGCTCTCGCGGTAGGTGTTGCTCTCGGCTGCGAACTTGGCCAACAGGTCCTGCATCTCGCCTCGGGTAAGTTCCATTTCGTTTCTCCTTGCTGTGGGGTGTTTGCGGGTTTGATAGTGAGTCGTGAGCTGTAACGTTCGCGCCTCGTTTCGTGATGCGAGGGGTAACTGCAGGCGCTGTGCCAGGACGCTCCAAGAGCGCTCGCCTTCTTGACGCGGCCCGTCATGGCCAATGAAACCAAGGCTTTGACGGTACCCCTGGCGCGATTCGGCGCGATGAACTGTGACCGCCGCGCGACGGTTGAAGAGCAAGGACCGGTTCCTGGTGGAGCTCTCGCTCCAGTCAATAGAGCCCCGGTTCGCCGGGCTCCGTAGCCCAATAACGGTCTAGGGCGCCAGCCTGTCGAGATGGATGCGCGCGACGTCACCCATGTAGTGCGGAAAGTCGATCGCGGTGGCCTTCTCGAGATGGATCAGCGCTTTATCTTTCTGCCCCAGCATGTCGGCGTAGAGACCGAGGTAGAGGTGGGCGTAGAAAAGAGGCTGGGTCTCCCCCGAGGCTTCGGCGGCAGCCAGCACCTCTCCGGGCTTCCCGTGGCCCGCGAAAAGCTCGTAGATTGCAGTCATCGGCACCCGCGAGTCCGGGCCGACCGGCAGGATCTCGGCCTGGGCGGTCTTGATCCCGTCGAGCTTGGCGCGACATAAGAGATGCCACACCGCGTTCTCTGTGTCGTTCGGATTGACCTCACGATGGCGGTCGAACTGACCGACGCAGTCCTTGTTTCGCCCCAGGTAGTAGTAGGCAATGCCGCGCTGCCACAGCTGGGGCTCAGTCTTCGGAGCCAGGGTTGCGACGCGGTCGAAGTCTTCGATCGCGGCGAGTATCTGGCCTCGCTTGAAGAGCACGCTGCCCCGCAACAGCCAGGCCGAAGGCTCGCGCGGCGCAAGGTCGACCAGCTGCTCGTAGGTTTCATAGGCGGCGTCGAGGTTGCCAGCCAGCTCGTGTTGCTGCCCTTCGCTGATCAGGCGCCGGATCTCGTTGGGGTCAGCGCGCTGCGCGCCGCACAAAGCGGCCAGAACAAACGCGGTTGAGAAAAGGGCCAGCGCTTTCCATGCCGTTACTCGGTTCCTCATCAGATGACGCTATCGCAGCTTCCGGTCTCCGACTCCCAGGCGCTGGCTGAGACGTGCCGACGGCCAATAGACTCGACGCTTATGTTCGAGACAGCGATCTGGCGAGACAGCTCAGCGCGCATGCGCGCAAGCGCCCCTTATCGGCGGCTCAAGGAGGCCATCGAGAGTGGCGATCCTCTGGTCCAGCTTGAACGTACGCCGCTCCCGGTCGCAGCCTGGTGTCTCGAGCTCCTTCGCCAGGATCTCGGCCGGCCCGTCCTGGCGTTGGTTCCGCGTGAATCCGATGCGGTTGCCTGGGTCGAGGCGGCCCGTCTGCTCGGCGCTCCGGGTGATCCAGAGGCCGTCACCGACTTCCCTTCACCGTCCTTGACTCCGTACCAGGAAGCGCGTGCCGCCTTGATGGTGCGGGCCGGCGAAGCGCGGGCGCTCGACGCATTGTTTGCCGCCCAGTCGCCCGGGGTGGTGTGTACGCCGCGCGCCCTCTTTCAACGTTTGCCGGTGAGACGCGATTTCACCGACCGGATCGTGACCTTGTCGACCGGTGACGAGATCGCCGTCGAAACGCTGGTAGCCAAGCTCGAGGATGCCGGCTACCTACGCGCCGACCTGGTCGCCGAGGTCGGCATGTACGCGGTTCGCGGTGGCGTACTCGACTTGTGGCCACCTGCCCGGGATCGCCCAGTGCGGCTTGATTTCTTCGGTGACGAGATCGAGTCGGTACGAGCCTTCGATCCCGCCACTCAACGCTCCGACGCCATGTCTGGAGAAGGGTCGGCCTCAGCGCCAGCCGATGGAGCACAGACGGTCAGAATCCGACCGCTGGGTCTCTTTGCGGTCGGTGAAGCAGAGGCAATGGATCTCGCCGAGGTCCTCGAGGACGAGGCCCCGGTCGATTTCGTTGGCGCCGCCCGTGAGCGACTGGACCTCTTGGCGCGTGGCGGTCACTTTCCGGGGTGGGAGAACTGGTTGCCACTGGTTCACGACACGATTTCGCTTCACCAGGCGCTCGAGGACCCTCTGATCGCTCTTTTTGAACCTTCGATTTTGGCCGGCGAGGTGCGTCATCACGGTGCTTTGCTCGAGCAGGAATACGAAGCGCGACTCGAGCAGGGCCTGCTTGTTGTGCCACCCGAGGAACTGGCCACTCCGGTCGACGAGGTCGACGAGACCTTTTCTCTAGCTACGCTCCAGGTCGGCGATGTCGTGGTTGGCGGCGACACCGGCGCCGAGGTGTCGATTGATTTTGAGGCCACAGCCACCGAAAACCTGCAAAGGCACCTGCAGCGCTTTCCACGAGAAGTGGAGACGGCGCGCGATCGCGGCGATCGTTTGCTTCTGGTGGCGCCGCCAGAGAACCACAACCGGCTTTCTGAGTGGCTAGAGCGTGGCCCGGGGGAAGAAGATCTGACGCCCTGGGTTGGTCTTGCCTCAGGTGAGTTGGCTTCAGGCTTCAGGCTGCCAGCGCTCGAGCTGGTGTTGTTTGGAGAAGAACAGCTCTTTCCGCGACGCAGCGCTCGGGGCAAGAGCGGGCCGAAACGCTTCGGTCCCTTCCTCGCCGACTTGCGCGACCTGAAGGTCGGCGACTTCGTCGTTCATGAAGACCATGGGATCGGTCAGTTCCTGGGCATTCGGTCGCTGGGAGCGGCAGCAGAACCCGCTCTTGGCACTTCTGACCTGCCGCCGGCGATCGCCGGCCTCGAAGAGATCGGCGGAGGCGCAGTGGAGGTGATGGAGATCGTCTACGCTCAGGAGCGCGCCCTGCTCCTGCCGCTCGATCGTATTCACCAGATCCAGAAGTACAGCGGGCTCGACGCGCTGGTGCCCCGGCTCGACAAACTCGGTGGGTCGAGCTGGGCGAAGAAGAAGAGCCGCGTCAAGAAGGGGCTGCAGGCACTAGCAACCGACCTGCTCAAGCTCTACGCCGAGCGCGAGCTTGCCGAGGCCCCGGCTATGCCTCCGGACAGCGATTCGCAGAATCAGTTCGAAGCCTCATTCGAGCACCAGGAGACCGACGACCAGCTCGAAGCCGCGACCGCCATCAAGGCAGATCTCGAACGCGCGAAACCGATGGACCGACTCCTGTGCGGCGACGTTGGCTTCGGTAAGACCGAAGTAGCGATGCGGGCGGCCTTCAAGGTCGTCGACGCCGGCTACCAGGTCGCGATTCTCGCCCCAACCACCATCCTCGCCGACCAGCACCTGCAGACGTTCAAGCGTCGCTTCGCCGGCTTCCCGATCGAGGTCGAGATGATCTCGCGCTTCCGCACCGCGGCCGAGGTGCGTGAGGTGCGTGAACGTGTCGCGGCGGGCAAAGTGCAGATCCTGATTGGTACTCACCGTCTCCTGTCGCGAGACATCGACATTCCGATGTTGGCTTTGATGATCGTCGACGAAGAGCAGCGTTTCGGCGTCGGCCAGAAGGAAAAGCTCAAGGAGCTGAAGAAGAACATCCACGTGTTGGCAATGTCGGCGACGCCGGTTCCGAGAACACTGCAGCTCTCCCTTGCCGGAGTGCGCGATCTATCGGTCATCGAGACGCCGCCGCGCGACCGCATGGCCGTCGAGACCCGAATCGTGCCGTTCGGGGCCGACCTGGTGAAAGAAGCAATTGAGTACGAGCTCGAGCGTGAGGGGCAGGTGTACTACGTCTACAACCGCGTCGAGAACATCGAAGAGGTCAGCGGTTGGTTGCGCGAGCTGGTACCTGGTGTGCGCATCACGGTCGGCCACGGCCAGATGGACGAGCAGGAGCTCGCGCGCCGCATGCACGCATTCACCCGCGGCGAACACGACGTTCTCCTGGCGACCACGATCATCGAGAACGGCATCGACATTCCCAACGTCAATACGATGTTGGTGCATCGCGCCGACCGTTTCGGGTTAGCGCAGCTCTATCAGCTCAGAGGTCGCGTGGGGCGTTCCGACCAGTTGGCCTATTGCTACATGATGGTGTCGTCAGACAAGGTGCTCACTGAAGTCGCACGCAAGCGGCTCGAGGCGATTCGTGAGTTCACCGACCTCGGTGCCGGCTTTCGGATTGCGGCACGGGACCTCGAGATTCGGGGTGCGGGCAATTTGTTGGGCGCCGAACAGAGTGGACACATTGCCGAACTGGGTATCGAGACCTACCTCAAGATGCTCGAGGACACCGTGCGCGAGCTGCGCGGCGAGACGATTGAAGAAGCTCCCTCGGCCACCATCGATCTACCGGTCATGACCACCATCCCCTCCGAGTACATCGCCGAAACCAACCTGCGAATGGAGATCTATCGCCGTCTCGCCAGTTCCCACGAAGATATCGACGAGGTGCTCACCGAGTTGCGCGATCGTTTCGGGCCGCCTCCCGAGTCGGTCCTGACCCTGGTGCGCGCCGCGTCGCTCAAGCAGCTCGCCGAGGAGCTGCGCGTGCAGTCGGTTTCCTCGCGCGGTACGACGCTATCGATTCGCATGCGTCAGGACGCGCGGGTTGATCTCGATACGTTGATTCGCTTCGTCTCCGAGCACGAGAGCGCCACCTTTTCCCCTACCGGTGTTCTGACCCTCGAGGGTGTATCGCCGGGCACCAGTCTCGACGTTGCCCGACGGACGCTCGAGCACATCGCTCCGGCGACCCTTACCCCGGCCGGCGTCGCGGCAGCTGCGGTAGACAGCGCGCCGACGGAGTCGCCATGGGTGAATTGATTCCGTTGCGCCGCCGCTCTGTGCTCGTACTCGTTTTGATGTCGATGGTGCTCGCGGCTGGGTGCCGTGAAGCCGCTTCGGATCCTGATCAGGTGGCGAGCGTTGGTGGAGAGCCAATTCTGTTTGCTGACCTGGCGTCGTTCTATCAACAGTCGGTCGGTGACGATTGGCAAGGTCTCGAAAGCGACGTTCTGGTTGCCCTCTTTGAGCAGTTCCTCGACGAGCGGCTACTCCATCGGCTGGCGGTCGATCGAGGCTTGATCCAGGAGGCCGACGATGGGCGCACCGCGCTCGAAGCGTTACTCGAGTCGACGCGGCAGCAGGACGCGGTGAGCGAGGCCGAGATCTCGAAGCGCTACCGACGGCAGGCTGCACGCTTCGAGTTGCCCGAGCGCGTCGAGCTGCAGCAGATCCTGGTGGAGGACCGTGCGACGGCCGAGAGGGCGCTTTCAGAACTCGCGGCTGGAGCTGATTTCGGCGAGGTGGCGCGGCAGCTTTCGACCGATCCGAGCGCCCCATACGGGGGCTACCAGGGTGAGTTGGCGCGCGAAGATCTGCCGGTCGCGCTCGCCGAGACCATCTTTTCGCTTGCCGAAGGGGACGTCTCGGAGATTCTCGAGGCCGACTACGGTTTCCACATCTTTCTGGTTGCCCGTCGCTTGCCGGCCGAGACCCGGTCGCTGGCCGACGCTCGCGACGAGGTCAGGCGGGAGATTGAGGTCGAGCGGGCGGACATCGGCCTCGGCCAGCTGCTTATGGAGGCGCGCGAGCTATATGATGTCGAGATTCACCAGGAGCGATTGCCCTTTGCGATCGACCCCGCGCGCAGTGCCACGGCACCTTCGGGCGACAACGAGGACTGAGCGCTGTGGGACTCTTGAGGGGGCCGGAACCAGAAGCCCTGGAGACACGTTCATAAGACGGTGCGCCGAGAGCTTTGTCTCGAGGCTGGCGTTTCAGCGCTCCAGGCAGCAGCGACCCAGAATGCCCTTGGAAGGAAGAGAAGATGAATCGCATACCGAACACTCCCCGGCGGCTCTGCCCAGGCCACTGCGTGCGCTTCGCCATCCTCTGCGCTCTCCTGCTACCAGCACTCGCAACGCCAGTCGCTGGGCAGGCAGTGCTCAACGAGAATGGCATTGTGTTGCGCGTCAACGACGAGATCGCCACCCAGTGGGACTTCCAGAGCCGCCTGGCTGAGCGCCGCCGGCTCATCGAGGCCGCACCGGAGTTCGACGCCGAGGAGCGTAGCCGCCGCTCGAGCGAGGCGCCGTCGGTCGTGCTCAGCAACATCTTCGACGAACTCCTCATCACCTCCCGTGCCGATCAGTTGGGCATCGTGATCACCGATTTCGAGATCGACGAAGCGATCCGACAGATGCGCGAGCAGAACGGCATTCAAGACGACCGCACGTTCCTCCAGGCGTTGGCGCAGGAGGGGCTGACGCTCGAGCGGCTGCGCGATCAATACCGGCGCCAGCAAATGCGCAACGGCGTGATCCAGCGCGAGATTCGCGGTCGCGTCGACCTCGACGAAGACGACCTGCGTCGTATCTATCGCGAGAACCCCGAAGAGTTCCGAACCGCCGAGCGCGTTCAGGTACGCGAAATCGTGGTCCTGGAGGCCACCGGGACCAGGCTACTTGCCGATGAGGTCCGTCGTGAATTGGTCGGTGGCAAAAGCCTGCTGGAGGTCAAAGAGCAATTCGGCGATGAACTCTCCAACGTTCTCGAGGTCGGCTGGGTTGAGTCGGGTGATCTCGACCCCACTCTCGAGGCGGCGGCCTGGGACCTCGAAGTCAACGAGTACACCCAGCCTGTCGAGGCGCGTGGCGGCTGGCACATCGCTCAGGTGACTGGTCGCGAACTGCCCTCGGTCAAGCCTTTCGAAGACGTGCGCGACGTGCTCGAGCGGCGAGAGTTCGCGCGTCTCATGGGTGAGGCCTACACCGACTATGTTGCCGAGCTCGAGGAGCGGGCCTTCGTCGAGTGCGACCAGAGCGTGGCGGGCCAGTTCTGTGCCGACAAGCTCGCCGGGCGCCGGACACCGGGAGCCGACGGTGACTCGTTAGGCCTCGAAGACGTCGACCGCCTGTTCTCGCCCGCGAATCAGAGCGACGGGACCGCGAGCACCGGAGACGATTCTTCTGGCGATTGAGGGCCGCGGCTGAATGGGCACTTTGATGCTCGATGGCGACCAGGTGCGCGAGCTCCTGCCGATGTCGGCTTGTATCGAGGCGCTCGATGGCGCCATGCGCGGCACCAGTGCGGGGACCTTCGAGATCCCGCCGCGGACGTTCACCGCTCTCTCGGACCAATCGGGTTTTCTGGGCGTCATGCCGGGAACCTCGACGGACCCTCTGGTTTACGGCGTCAAGATCATCAGCCTGCACCCCAGCAATCCCGAACGCGGCCTGCCCGCTATTCAAGGTGTTGTGGTGTTGTTCGAGCACCAGACCGGAACCCCGTTGGTGATCCTCGATGGCGCCGAGCTCACCGCCATTCGCACCGCCGCCGCTAGCGGCCTGGCAACTCGTGAGTTGGCGCGGCTCGAGGCGGCGACCCTGGGCATCTTCGGCTACGGCGTCCAGGCTAGAACCCACCTCGATGCCATCGCCGCGGTGCGCGATATCGAGGAGGTTCTGGTCTGGGGGCGTGCCTTTGAGAAGGCCGAAGCGTTCGCCGCGCTCCACTCTCAGCGCACCGGTCTTAAAGTGCGCGCAGTACAGGACGCATCGGATGCCGCTCGATGCGACGTCGTGTGCACCGTCACCGGCTCTCACCAGGCAGTCCTCGAAGGTCGGTGGCTAGAACCCGGGGCGCACGTCAACCTGGTGGGCACCCACACCCCAGAGGCCCGCGAGGCCGACGCCTGTGCGATCAGGCGAAGTCGAGTCTTCGTCGATTCAGCGGAGTCAGCGGCCACCGAGGCCGGCGACATTTTGATGGCGATCGCCGAGGGCGTCGTCGACGCTGGGCACACCCAAGGTGAGATCGGCCAGGTGCTGGCAGGTGAGGTGCCCGGGCGCACCGGAGATTCCGAGATCACCCTCTACAAGTCGGTCGGCCTGGTTTCACAAGACCTCGCTGCGGCGTACTGCCTGTACCAGCGCGTCGCGAGGGCGCCCTCTGCCTGACTTTGTCAGGCAGATCGGGGAGTCCGAGACTCAGTCGAGGCAGCTCCCCTCGAGGCCGATCGAGAACCGCCCGTCGGCAGAGGTCGATCCGCTGACGAACCCGCGGTCGCCATTGCGGAAGTTCCAGACAAACGAGCCGAAGGCAGGGATGTCGATCCCTGCGTTCATGATGGCGTCGGTGGTGATCGTGCTGACGGTCTTGTCTGAGCTGTAGATGAAACTGCCGAAAGAGACGCCCTGTTCGTCGTAGATATCGACATCGGCGAGCGCCGTGTTGTTTCCTGACAGGTTGTCCGGTGTGAGAATGAAGAACTCGGTGCCATTGAACACCCCGCCGGTTCCGTAGCGCGTGCTGATGCTGCCGCAGAGGTCAGAAAAGGAGGGCAGAGAGGCGCCAAAGGCGAAGTCATTGGCCAGGTCGACGAAGTACCAGTCTCCGACCAGCACCGGGTTGTCGAGAAAACCGCCCTGGTTGTCGAGGACGTCAAAAATGACGTAGCCGATCGGCGCGCCGATATCGGGATCGTCCGGTAGCGGGACGTCGCGAATGTTCACCGTCAGCGTGTCCTGGGCGCCGAGGGTCGTGTCATCGGTAATCGCGGTGCCGTCGGCGAGCACATAGGCGACCCCGAGGTTGATCGGGCTGTCGCTGGCGTTGCGCACTGCGAAGAGGCTGACCTCGCCGCCCGGGAAGTCGAGAAAGAGAGGCATGATCAGGCTGCTCTCGCGAACCCCGAGGCGTTCGGTATTGGGAACCAGCTCGTCCGATGACCCAGCCCGAAGTGGTGTGACGACGAACTGGCTGAAGGTGGTGGCAGCGAGAAGCAAGGTGGCCACGAGGAGGCGAGAGAGGATCGACATGATGGGACTCCGAAGCGGTGGGATTTGGGGCCGCCGGGGGGGTGACGTGGTGCGGCCGGCGAACTCAAACGATTTTGCGCCGGCGTCTGCGCGCCGTCAAGGAGTGGTCGCCTGCCGACAGTTCGTCGCGCGCGGTGGGAACTAGCTGTCGTCTTCGACGCGGAAAGCCACCTCCACCGTCGTCTGCCAACGCTCGACCGAGCCGTCTTTCGCCAGGTTGGCTCGCAGATCGACGATATGGGCCCAGGTCAGGCCGCGAACTTTCGAAGCCGAGGTGGCGACCGCTGCTTCGACGGCATCTTCGATGCTCTTGGTGGACTCTCCGACGAGTTTGGTCATCTTGTAGGTGCGTGTGGACATGAGCAGGTTCCTTTCGGGGTTGTCTAGTGGACCGGTGGTTGGGTCTGGCCTGACGAAGCTCGACGAGCTTCTTCTGCCGCAGCGTGGGTCGGCCCGTCGCGTTCAGTGTTTCATCCCAGGGCCTGGGTCGCTGCCGCTCCCGCTGTAGGCTCTCTCGAACAGAGAGGGTTTCGATGAAATCAAGACGGAGATGCAGAGGCCTCAGGTCCAGAGGCCTCGAGTCCTGGGGCTTCAGGTACTGGGTGCTTGTGCCTACAATTGCGGCGCTGCTCTTTGCCCCTCCGCTTCTGGCTCAGGAACCCGCAGCGGTCTCGAGTGCCGAAGAGGCCCTCGAACTGGGAGGACTCGGTAGTCGCATCGAAGCGCTGTCTGGTCTCGGTGGCTATTTCGACACCGACAACTTGATTTCCAACGAGCGCGCCTACGGCCGTGTCGTCGATCGGGTCGCGCCTCGCGGCGGCGTGTACATCGGCGTTGGACCCGACCAGAACTTCCACTACATCGCACGCCTCGAACCCAAGTGGGCGTTCATTGTCGACGTGCGGCGCGACAATGTCTTGCAGCATCTCCTGATGAACGCAGCGCTCGTTCACTCCGAAACCCGGCTCGAGTACCTGTGCTTCTTGTTCTCGCGCCCCTGTGTTCCCGGTCGTGATGCAGGGAGCGATCTGCGGTCGCTGGTCGATACGTTCTCTGGTCTCGGGCCGGCGACGGAGGCCGGTGCAGCGGAGGTCCTGTCACGCGCTCTGCGGCATATCGGCCAAACGGTGGGCTTCGAATTGATTGAGCGTGATCGCGAGATGATCGCTTCGATCCATGAGGCTTTCCGCCGTGACCAATTGAACCTCCGGTTCCAGAGTCACGGGCGTTCGCCCCGCCGCGACTATCCCAGCTACGGCGACCTGCTTCTCGAGACGACGCCGACAGGCGACCCGGCGCATTTTCTGGGGTCGAAGAAGACCTTTCGGGTCGTTCGAGATCTAGCGCGGGCGGGACGCCTCGTGCCGGTGGTCGGTGACTTCGGCGCGCACGAAGCCAGCGCCTTCAGCCGCATCGCGGAGTTCGCTAAAGAGCGCGGTGAGCACGTCACCTTCCTCTACACCTCCAACGTCGAGTACTACCTGCTGCGCGACGGCAGCTTCAACGAGTGGGTGGAGAACGTACGTACCCTGCCTCGACGCCAGGACGCGGTCATGTTGCGCGCCTACTTCGACTACGGGCGCACCCACCCCGACCGCCCCGCCGACGGTTCCTACACCCGCAACACCATGGTGCTGCAACCGGTCAGCGCCTTTCTCGAACTCGCCGATCGCGGCGAATTCCGAACCTTCTGGGACCTGTCGACCAAGGGGCGACTTCTGCCGGAAGACCAGCGGTGAAGCGAGACGGTCCCTAGTACCCCGTACCATTGAAACGCACATCGTCTGCGCGGTCCTCGCGCTCGATCTCTGTGTTGTCACTCCTCGACAGATCACCACTATGCCTGCGTCGTGACGCCTTGATCTCGAGCACGATCATCCGCTCAGCCACCATCCGTTTCAATGGTACGGGGTACTAGTCGCCATCGTCGCCATCGGTAATGGCGTGCGCCGCTCGACGACCAGGCGCCTAGGCCAGGCACGGTTGATCACTGCAGCCTCGAGACTGAGATCGATCACCACTACCGGGGCCGAGTGCGAGCACGGGTGATCAGTCGCGGTCTTTCAAGGTGAGCACCAAGTATCGTCAGAAACTATGATACTGTTTCTGACAGAAGGAGATACCCGATGACTTCAACCATCCAGCAGATCCGCGAACACGCCCAGAAGTACCGGGCCGGAACCCCTTTGACCGCAAAGGGGCTACTCCATCTGGGGAGTCGCGCTGCCGTTGACCAGGCACTGTCGCGTCTCGCACGCTGCGGCGAGCTGCGGCGCATCTCACGTGGCCTCTATGTCCGTTCCATCGAAACACGCTTCGGATCTCGCCTACCGGAAGCGAGTGTCGTACTCAGGGAGCTCGCCAAGCAAACAGGTGAAGCGTTCTTTCCAAGTGGTGCCCTTGTGGCCTACAACAGGGGGCTAACGAGTCAGGTACCGGTCCGACAGGTGTACTTGACAAGCGGCAGATCTCGGATGCTCTTCCTCGGCGCGCAGACCATCGAGCTGCGACACACCAAGCAAGGGCACCTTGGATCAGCGGCGAAGTGGACCAACGATGCTATTCGGCTGCTGCAGTGGGCACGCCCAGGCCAGGAAACCGATCGCGTCATCGAGCTCCTCACGGAGACCGGCTCAAACAAGGAGATGCAGGACCTTCTTTCCCTCAGACCTCACCTTTCGACCCCGAAAGCAGTTCGTCTGAGCGAACTCGCCCATCGTGCCTGAGACCTTTCTCGAACTGTCCGGAAGCGACAAGAGGGACGTTCTTCAGATCGGGGCAGATCGGGGCAGATCGATCAGGTCGCCCTGCTGATCTCCTTGAGAAGGACGTCTGGGTCGTTCGTTGCCTAGAAATACTCTGGGAGCAACGATTCGCCGAGCATCTATCTTTCAAGGGGGGAACCTCCCTCTCGAAGGTTTATAAAGCCATCGACCGCTTCTCTGAAGACATCGACCTGACCTACGACATTCGCGAGCTCATCCCCGACCTGATGAACACTGACGAACCTCTCCCCAAGACTCGAAGCCAAGCTGGCCCTGAGGGACTACGTGCCCGAGTGGAGGAGTCTCAGGCTGGCGAACACCCGGTTGCAACTCCGCTCGGTGCGCATCTAATGTCGTGCGGTTCAACGAAGTCTTTCAGTCGCGGGTTCTCGACCGCATCGCTCGAGGATGATCAGAGCTGCCTTGGCACTCCAGATGCCGGCGCTGCAGCTGGCTAGCTAAGGGTGTCTGCCCTTGCTTTTCGATGTCCTCGATTGCTCGAGAGACATTCCATTCGGGCGGGCAATCTTCGACCCAGGCAACGAGCTCATCTTCCGACTCTGGAAGTTGTTTCACCCAGCGCTCAACCATGGATCTGGACAGTGCCGATCCCGGCCAGTCGGCAGCGAATTGTGGCTCTGTTCGCTGCTGGCGTAGCGCGACGCTAAAAGCACTCAGTCCGATCAGAAGGGCAACGCCAGCAACTGAGACAGTCCGCAACCAAACGATCCCGGAAGGGTTCCACTCTTGCGGTTTACGGACCCAACTCCTCAGGCTGAACCAGAGGCAGGGGGCCAGCAGGAGGCCGACCAAGCCGAGCCCGAAAAACATGACACCGAGAGCAAAAACAACCGCGACGATACTCGCGGCCTTTCTTAGTCCCGGGATTCCCGAGTCGGATAGCCCCTGCCAGGAACGAATTGCCGCCAGCGCCAGGAACCACGACGCCGACAGCAGAGCCCATCCCTTGACCGGAGGCAAGATCCAGTCGGCGGCGGCCGACCCGCATACAGAGCAGGCCTCCGCGGGGACGCTCGACAGTGCCAGGATCGAAAAGCCGGCGAGGGTGAAAAGGGTGCGTGATTTCATAGTTTGTGACCCTGTGGGGGCATAAATCTAATTATACGAATATTTCGAATCTCACGAAGAGGCTGGGAGCGCTGACATCACGTCCCGTGGGGGTACACGAAGGGGCTGGGCGGGGTACGTGTACGGGGTAGGGTACGTGTACCGGGTAGTTCGGGTGGTGTACCGCGAGGGTACGTGTACCGGGTAGTTCGGGTGGAAACGCGGCGCGTGGGAGTCGCTTTGGCGGTTCGTGCTCGTATCGACAGCCGCTTTGGCTAGGCAGACACAGTTTCAGTGCACCAGTTCAGGCTGAGAAGGTGCCTGACCCACGATGTAGCTGCCACGAGGCGCACCCCACCCTGGAAGAGCCCCACCCTCTTCTTGAGATGCCCCATCTGGCGATGAGCGGCCGGACGGACCCAACCGCTCCCCAGAACGCTACGGTGGCGGCAACCCCTCGGGAGCGGGCATGTAGAGACCTGTCGGGATGAACGCATGCTCGGGAAACTCATCAAGGGCTTCCCTGATGCCCTTTCGCAGTCGAGCCGACGCAAGGCGGTAACGGTCGATCCACAGATCCCGCATGTCCACGTAGTGCTTCCACATCTCAAACGTCGCAGCGTGGACCTTCGGGCGCTCGCTCTTCTTCGAGTACTCCGGCTGGTAGGCGAACTGGCTCTTGTCGGTCAGGCAGAGGAAGTCACGGATCTGCTCGGCCGACTCTGCACGGACTAGGAGATGGACGTGATTCGTCATGAACACGACGAAGCACAGGCCGAGGCCGAACTTCGCCTGGGCGTAGGCGAGGACTCCGATGAGGAGCTCGTTGAGCCTCTTGGAGGGGATAAAGAAGAACCTGCTCTGGAAGGTCTTAAGCGTCACTTCGTACATGTTGTCGGGCGGAAGCCACCGGGGGTTTCTCATACCCCTATGAGACGCAAACCGGCCGCGAGCCCTGACTGCGCACCAGCCGTCGTCACCGAGGTAGGAACCGCCGTCTTCTTAGGACGCAGAAGCCCGCGAGTTCCTTACAGACTGCCAATGCCGCTTCGCGCTGCCCGAACTACCCGGTACCCGTGCTCCCCCGGTACCCGTGCTCCGTACCCGTGCTCCCCCCGGATGTCGGTCATTGCGCGGGCTCCGGAAGCAGGGGTGAGCTGTTGCTTCCTTGTTCCGGATCTGCGCGTCATTGTTACTGGCGCCGTTCTGCCCGTCGTCGCACGTGTGGCGTTAGGGTTGAGGTTGTGGGTAGAGCTTCCGCGCCGACTAGACAAGGTCGAAATCAATGCCAAATGCCTTAGAGCGAAGGGAATCCAGGTAATGCGAAGTCGTTTCTCGCCGTTCCTACTTACGGGGTTGGTCTTTTCTATAGGTCTATTGGCTGCTCATAGCGAGCTGGCCAGCCAGCCATTGCTATCTGCTGAACGCGGAGGGTCGCAGGCGCTCCGAATTGACTTCGGGCCAAGCGACACTGTTGCGGTGTCGCCTCTGGGTCCCACCTCGGCAGCCTTGCTTCTCGGCAGGGCGCGCTACTTCAACGGGTCTCTCTTTGTGAATCGCCCGGTCGCAGAGGTCCTCAGGTCGCCAGATCCCTCGGGTCGCGTTGAGTACGAGTTCGGTATGAACGTTCCGGCAACTTCCCTATGGGTCGCGGTCGACTTGGAGACCGGTGCGGCGAGTGAACTTCTGGGTGGCGGCGCTGGGACGTTCGAGACCCAGGTACCCCCAGACGCGATACGCGAGGAGTCAGGGAAACGGAGCCTGCTGTACTTCCCGCTGGGGACTGCGACGTTCTGGCTGGTCCGCACAGGCGGTGAGCTGCAGAACGCTGGGATCTGGATGGCCTCCGTCTTCGATGCCGATCCCCTGGACGTGGATGGGACGGCGAATGCCCAGGTCTTGGTTCGGCTTGCGGACATGGAGCCTTTTCAGGGCTTCGGCGTAGACCCCCCAACGGAAGTCCTGCCGGGTGACTGGGTCACTGTCATCTCGGACCGCGATCAGACGTACTACGCGTTTCGAGTCACAGTGTCGCAACCTGGAACCGAGCCGGAGGACACGCTTCGGGTTATGGCGCGGGCCGAACCTGGCCTCCACAACAGTATCAACGACGCGGTGCGCGCCTTCGGCGGCTACACGATCTACAGTCAACGACGGGGCGAAGAGTTGCTTCTTCGGGTCCCGGCGGACTCTTTCGGTAGCCTCCGCACGATGGCCCTTCGCGAACCCGCGTTCTACTCGCTTCGTGTCGACGACTTCAACTGCAACCCGTTCGCCGAAGCGTGCAGGCCCATCGCTGTGGGGCTTTCAGCCGAACCGTCAGCCTCAGCAACGGTGGCTGAACTCGAGGAGGTGCTTCGCAGTTTGGGCGGGGAGCGTGTTGGCGGCCACTTCGCCCTTCGGGAGGATGAGATTCAGAACTTCGCCCACTCGTCGCGTGTCGACGGCGCCTCCATCCACATTCTTGGGAACGACCCCGACGCTGGGTCCGACTACCTGGGGCTAGGAGTCGGCCACCGTTTCACGGCCACCGCCACATGGTCAACAGCAGATGGTCGCAGTGATAGTGCGCGCCCCAGAGAGCAAAGCGTGGCGAGTGGCTCAATGTACTTCTTCGGCTCCGACAACAGCGAGCTCTTCATCAAGGTACTCAACGGCTGCGGACTCAACGGGCATCGGTGGGTGTTCATCTCGGGCTTGACCGATGTCGGTGTCGATCTAGTTGTGCGTGACCGGTTGCAGGGGCTAGAGCGACGGTACACCTCACCGATTGGTGAAGCGTTCCAGCCCCGTTTCGACACGGTTGCGTTTCCCTGCTCGGGCTAGGCCTGGCGGGCGCTATCGCTATCTCGGCAACGTTCCGTTGACCTAAGTTTCGGAGTCAGCCTAGGTTCACGCTGCGTTTCCTCCCGCGAGGACGGAGGGGTGGACGTGGCCACAGTCGAGCGAGGGACCGCCTGGCAATCACCGGGTTCGGTGGTCCGAGCTCGTTCTTGTATAGCGGGGCGCGCGGATGCGCGCACTCGGACTCTGGCGGCAGGATGGCGTAGGAACGGTCAGGCCGGTGTCTTGGACAGACCACGTAGCATCGCGCCGATCTTCTGCTGCAGGGCGACCTGGTTGGTCGCCGCGTGAGGTCTGGACATTTGCAGAGCGAGGTCTTCGACCTTCGCCGTTTCCTTGAATCCTTCGACTACGAAGTCGAGAGTTGCAGGCCTGGCCATTTCCCGGATCTGGCAGCCGAGTAGCTCAGCGGCGACGAGGGTTCATCGTTGCCGTAGTGGTTGAGAAGAGCGAGATCTTCATAGATGAGGTCTTGGAGGCTGGGAAGGCGGTCGTAGTTTCGGAGGACGTAGTCGATGTCGCGGGCGTCCTTTGCAGCTGCTGTGCGGTCGCCGCGATCGAGCCAGGCGATGAGCTTCAAGAGCGTCAGGCCTATAGGCGACGCGACGTGCAGGGTGAGTGTAGCGGTCTTGGTTTAGTGGACAGTTGTTTGTGATGACGGCGATTCTGCCTCGTCGCCTTGGGAATCGGATCGCGAGGTTGCCCTGTGTTGGGCTTCTCGCGGGTGTTGCATGGTGCAGGTACCGCCATCGTGGCGCTCCTCAGGCGGCCTTTGAGAGCTTCCACTCTGAACGGATCTGAGCGGGCGTCAGGTAGCCGTGCTTCTCGACCAGCCAGTTCTGGTTGTACTTCGCCTTGAAGTCGAGCAACGCGAGACGCAGGTCTTCGACGGTGTCGAATCTCTTCACCCAGAGCAGCTGCTCCTTCAGGGTTCGGATGAAGCGCTCGGCGACACCGTTGCCTTCCGGAGCCCGCACGAAGCTCGGCGACGAGCAGATGCCCAGAAAGTCGATCTCCTGCTGGAAGTCTCGGCTGGCGTACGCGCTGCCCCAGTCGTGGCGCAGGCCCAGGCCCAGCGCGACGCCCTGATCGGGCTCGCCGAAGTGCTCACGAACGCCCTGGCGCACAGGCTCGAGAGCCTCGAAGCGATTCCCCGACCTCGAGGCGTGGATCCCGATGCACTCGCTGGTGCAGTGATCCACGGCGACGAAGATCCAGGCCAGGCCTTCCTCTCTCGTCCAGGTCATCGTTGCGTCGGTGCCCCACATCAGATCGGGCTCTGGCATCGTGATCGTCCCGTCGTGGACCCGAGGGCCACGCTCGCGACCCACGCGAGTAGGTGCAAGAAGCGAGTTCTCGCGCATCAGGCGTAGCACTCGCTCTCGACCCACGTGGACGTCGCGTGCCCTCAGGCGAGCCCTCACCTTGCGATGCCCTTCGCCACGCAAGCCGGTCTCCTGCTCGAGCTCGCGCACGACCTCTTGGATCATGGCCACCAGCTCCTGATCCGAGACCGCCGTCTTCGGGCCGGTCTTGCGCTTCTCGATCCCGCAAGACTCGCGGCGCTTGCGCGCGGCGTAGAAGCCAGACCGGGCAACCTCCCAGAGACGACAGACCCGTGATATGCCGTAGCGGATTCCTGTGGAGGGAGAGGGTGCGGCACTCACTTCCTCGACCTCCATCCAAGAAAAGGCTTCTCGCCCTCCAAGCGATGGATCTTCTCGAACAGAAGCTCCTGATCCATCGTCAGTTCACCGATCTTCGCCTGCAGCCGCCGCTTGTCCTCGACAAGAGACTCGACCACCGGATCCTCGGTACGGGCTTTCAAGCCCTCCTCACCTGCGCTCAGGAAGGACTCGCGCCACTCGCTCAGACGAGCCACCGTCAGGCCGGTCTCGCGCGACACCTCGTCAAGCGACTCGCCGCGAAGAAGACGCAGGACCACAGAGGCCTTGCGCTTTGCGGACCAACGGCCCTTCGTCTTCGGAGCTCTTCGTTTCGTCTTCGACATTCGACACCTCCAACCCGAACTTAGCTCGGGTCATGTGTCCAACGAAAACCCAGGCCGACAGAGTGAGCGCCTGTGCTCCGCCTCCGATCGTCACCCGGTCGGCGTGATTCATCGCCTCCTGGGGGGTACATGGAGGTACATGCCGGGTAGTTCGGGTAGAACCCCCGTGCTCCCTGCCCCGAGCTGCCGAACTACCCGGTACCCGTGCTCCCCCCATGACCATTAGGAGGTGAGCGGGTGGCCTTTACGAAGCGGTTGAAGCCTCCGCTGGTAACAACGCCGGCGGGATCCGGAAGAAGGGTGTGACAGCCATTCCCGGCCGCCCGGAGCCCGCCCATGACCGACATCACAAACGACAATCCTTCAGGATTCAGCCTGAATCTGTCCGACACCTTCGGTGGTTCCGATAGCGGTTTCGGAACCTCGCCGAGCCTCGAGAGCGACACCTACGAACCGTCAGGCTCCAGTGGCTTCGGCTCGCTTTTCGAGGCCAACACGCAGGCCCCGGCAACGTTCGACCTCGGACTCGAGGAAAGCTTCGGCACTGACTCCGACTTCAACTTCAGCTTCGACGCTGGCCTCGGCAGCAACAGCGCGAACCTCTGGGACTTCGACACAGACTTCTCCTATGACGATCCGTTCGGCTCAGACTGGAGCCTCGACCCATGGCCCGACGACTTCGGCACCGACACCGACCTCGAAGAACCGCGCCAGTTCGATCTCGGCTGGGATTTCGACTTCGACCTCGACATCGGCGGTAGCGAAGAAGATCGGCAGCTGGGTCTGGAGCTCGAGAACTTCGACTGGAACTGGGATGACGCGGGCTTCGACACTGAACCCGCAGAATTCAGCCTCTGGGGCGGTCTGCCTGATGACGCCTGGTCCGATGCGAACTTCGACTTCGGGTTCGACTTCACCAACGATCTCGATTTCGACCGGGACTTCGACCTTGATGACGCAGCCTGGTTCCGCGGCCTCACCGAACCAGGCACAGAACCCGCCTGGACGCCCGTCTTCCGCACCCCCGAACTCGCTCCCAACCCCCATGCTCCAGGCTTTCAACTGACCGTCGAGAAAGGCGACACCCTTTCAGCCCTAGCCCAGTCTCTCGGCATCACCGTCGACGATCTACTCGAGGTCAACCCCGGCATCACCGAAACCAGCACCCTCCAAATCGGCGAGAAGCTCGCCGTCCCCGCCTGGACGCACAGCGAAACCGTGACCGTAAGAGGACACGCCAACGCCTGTACCGCCGCCGAGCGAATCCACACCGCCCTCCTAAGCGGCGACAACGAAATGGCGAAGGTCGTGGAGATCCGCAGGGCCATCGCCAGCGCCGGGCCAGGAGAAGGCGAAGCTCTCATCGAGGCCATGCGCAAGATGGCGCTCGACGAAGAACTCATGACGTCGCTCGACCCGCGCTACCGAGAACTCGTCGAGGAGCAGATCCACAACCTCGGCGGCTCCACCATCTCCTACCTCGAGCCGGTGCTCGAGCAGATCGCCTACGGCTACGTCGAGGGAATGGCCGACGGCGGCGTTGAGGCAGTCGAAGCCTTCAAGTCCCTCTTCCGTGCTCAGACCTGGAAAGACCTCGGTGCTCTGGGAACCACCGTCGTCAAAGCAACCAACCTCGGCGTCGGCCTCGTCGACCCCGACGCCCAGTCCGATGCCATGGCCGATTTGATTCTCATGACCCAGGCATCGTGGGAGAACTTCCGCGACGGTTGGCAAGACGCAAAGGACAATGGAACCACCCTGCGCTACATGTCAGAAGCGGCCGGCCGATTGACAACCGAAGCGTTCATCGGCGCCGCCGGAGGCGCCGCAACAACAGCCGCCAAGACCGGCCTCCGCCTGGGGCTCAACGCGGGCGAAGCTGCCACTCTCGGTCGCCTCGTCGATGGCATCGAGACCGCATCCCGCTGGCGCGCGGACTGGATGCCTGATGAGGCGTTGGGCATGTTGTCGAAAGAAGGGCAGGCTGCCCTGCGCGCAGTTCACAAAGCACACGAACTCGACAACAACAAGGGCCTCCTGCCAGGCGTAGTCGAGCAAAAGAAGGCAGAGCGCAGCATCGCCCTTTCCGAAGTGCTGGTCGCCGAACTCTCGCCAGAAGATATGGCGCGCTTCGCAACGCTCCTCGAGAACGACTACCCCGATTTCCACCGCGGTGCCTTTCCGGGCATGGACCCATCGCGACTGCCGTCACTCGAGAACCCTCTGTTTCATGACGCCCATGTGCATTTCCCCGACGTCACCTACAAGCCTGGACGGGGCGGCAGGCTCAGAGCGTCAGTGGCCGGCTATCATCATCGGCAAGGTGGAGTGGATGCTCCAGGGGTGCAGCTGGTCAACGCGTCGAAGCCCGATGCGAATGGTGTCTACAAGGGTTTTGTGCAGTTCCAGGACCCTCTATCGGGAACTTGGGGGAGACAGAAGGCCAAGACGTTCTTTCCGGACAGCTGGAGTGCCTCCCGGATCAGACGTGAAGTCACCGCGGCCTTCGAGAATCGTGAGCCAGGCACAGGTCCGTTCTGGAAGGGCTACTCACCAACAGGGATTCTGATCAAGGGTTGGTTGGACTCCGCCGGGAATATTGCGACGGCCTATCCTGTCCCCTTCAAGTAAGGACCAGTAGATGCTGAAAATCGACTTTTCTACCGAGACACTGTCCAAAGGCACCAAGCTGCCGCTTGCAAAGGCTGAAGGTGACTTGAACCTCTTGGCCTTGTTCCTCCACAGCGAGTGCCTCTATCCATATCTGGTTCGTGGTGCCCTCAACTGGCTCTCAGCGATCCTGGCAGCAGGCGATGGTCCCGAAGCAAAGCGCCTCGGGATGGTCGGAGGCGACGACGTCACAGCAACGTTTGAGGACGGCAAGATCCTGCTCGAAGCCGAGCCTCACGTAACCGCCGACTACCCGGAGCACTACGACGTCACTCCAGAGGACTTCAAGGAAGTACTGGTCGCCTGGATGAAGTTCATGGAAGAGAGCGGACTCGGCGACCCACCGGAGATGGCGCACGTCGAACCTATCCAGCGATAGGTACCCCAGGGCGGACTGGACTTCGGCAACACCGAAGGTCGACTACTGGGCCTGAGGCTCTTCATGGCGACCGCGCGCTTCTCGATCGCGTGCGTGGACGTGTACCAGGGTCGTTAGGCCACCCTCCTCACAGTCACCGCGTACCCGTCCGCCGACAAAGGACCCGGGCCGAGGGCCGAACGTCACGACGCCAGGAGCTCCCGTCTACTGAGACGCGAATGGCCTTCGCTCCCTGAAAAGGCCTGCCGCCTAGCGCCGCTACTCAGCGAGGACGTAAATGCGCTTCGGGTCTTGAGGGCCCGTTCCGATCTCGCGGATATGGCCGGAAGCCACGAGCTTTGCGAGCCGCGTCCTCGTCGCCCTCGTGCTCATGCCGAGCGCGTTGGCAATCTCACTTGTCGACAGACCCTCGCTGCTTGCGAGTTGTTCAAGAACAAACCGGTCCTTATCGTCCATTTTGGGAGCCCCCACCTTTTCGCTGGGAATGGTCACTCGAAAACGGACCGCGACCTCCTCGAAACGAGGCGGAGCAAGGCCGGCGTCTTGGCACCCGGCGATCATTCGCTGGACACCGCTTCCCCATTGCTCGATGAGTCCAAGCTCATAGAAGGCCCGCCCAATCACTCGGTTCCTGAGCTTTGATACGCCCTGCTGAAGATCCTCGATAGTTAGACCAAGAGGCAACAAACCCGGGCTTTCGATCTCGAGACGATCATCGAAGACCGAAACTCGAATGGGAGCGCCTGTCTGCGAATAGTCGGCGTGGGCCACGGCGTTGATCACAGCTTCTCGTACGACCACTGGTGGAACGCTCCAAATCTCCCGGCGACGAACAGAGCCGATCTCGGCGCCATGAAGGCTGTGCTTTTCGACGAACTCGATAGCTTCCTCGACAGCACGAACAGGCATCGATCGAATCTCAGCCTGGTCCACGATCTTGCTCTTGTCGAATCCTCTGAAGCGGCCTGCCTGGATCCAGGCATCCGGGAAGTGCTGCCTTCTGTTCTTGCCGAACAAGATGACGCCGCCAACAGTTGGAACCGATCGTCCCTGGTGTGGAGCCAGGAGGTGAAGCGTCTCAAGATCTCGACGTCTCAGCTTCCGGACCCCAGCGAAGAACTCGGAAGCAGCTCGGAAGTCCAACTCTTCCGAGTCGAGTTCTGGCATCGGCTGTTCGTCGTAGCTTTCGCTCCGGCTGGACCGCCTCAGTTCCTCGAGCAGCTGCTGATCTGCCCGACGGTTGCTCGATCCGACCCGCACATAGGTAGTGTTTGCGGCGCTCTTGCCACTGAGGTAGTGAGGGCGTGTCGGACTTGGAAAGACCTCGACCGATAGAACGTAGGTTTCACGCCATGGCAGGATCTCGATCTCAGGGATCAAGCGAGGCGAGACACGGTCGCTGATCAAGTTTGCAAGACGCTCCTCCATGTCGACTGGCTCCTCGACACCTCGGACATGCCGTGATTGGTCTTCGACCCCTATCAGCAGCGTTCCGCCGGACGTGTTTGCGAACGCGACGATCGTCTTCAAAACGCCCTCCACCCCCGAGAGGTCGCGTTTGAACTCGAGGACCTTGCCCTCTTGGCGTTTCAGTAGCTCCACCAGACCCATAATGCTCGGAAGTCTACTCGGAAGTGCTCGGAAGGCGAGGATCTTCCGAGTTACACCGCCGAGCCAGGGCGTCTTGCTCCCACAGGTGCTCGCCGCCGGCGGGACGAGCAGCAGGACAAAAGGCTAGGCAGAACGGAAAACACTATTTAGATAGTGAATGATCAAGAGGCACGGCCAGGGAGGTTCTGACAGCAACTAGAGATGGCCTCCCTACGGACTACCAAGCTTGACACATAGAAGAGATATACGAGAAAATGGAGTTAACTAGATGATTGGAGTGCCCCAATGAGAATCGTAGTTGCCCTCGTCGCCCTTCTTCTTGGCGGATGTGTTTCGAGTGCACCGCTTGCCTTCAATGTTCAGGTCGACAATCTGGGCACGATCAGGACAGAACAGAGATCGTTTGTCCTTCTTCCTGGGAATGACGGTGTCGCTGCTGAGGACCTTCAGTTCCAGGAGTACGCCCGGTACGTTGGTGCCGCGCTTGAGGCTCGAGGTTTTCAGCCCGCAGATGGTCTGGCAACAGCCGATCTAGCCTTCCTTGTCAGCTACGGAATCGGCGACCCCGTGACTCATTCCTGGGAAGAGACGTCTCCGGTCTACGGCCTTAAGGAGGGTGAGGCCAGGGTCACCAGTACCACCTTTGGAACCGACAGATACAAGACAACCACGACCACGGTTAACCGGCCAGTTACGTACGGCGTGGTTGGCAGCCAAACGCACACTCGATCCCGAACCGAGTACTTTCGCTATCTAAGTCTCTCTGCTGTGGATTTGGAGCGTTATCGAGCCTCGGCTGAGGTTGAGGAGCGGTGGCGAACTAGAGTTACGAGCACAGGAAGTTCGGGCGACCTCCGGCGAGTCATGCCGATCCTTGTCGCTGCGGCAGCACCTCACCTCGGAAACCGAACTGACGGCAAGCTCTTTGTAAGCCTTCGCGAAGACTCGCCCCAGGTCTCGGCCGTCCGCGGCGAGCCGTAGAGTCAGCGACTATTCGCCAGCCCATGCGGCTGAAGCGTCATCAACCGTTTGCGGCTCGGGGTCCTCCCGCTCCGCCACCTCTTGCTGTCCGCTGAATCGCAGTGGCACATCTCACGCTTCATGGGCTTTTACCCACGGGTGGCGCTTCTCGAGCCTTTGTCTGGTTCGGGTCTTGATTGAGGGTTGGCTTGATCAGGCGGGGAATCTCGTGACGGCGTACCCTGTTCCGGGGGAGTGAGCCAAGATGCTAGACATGGACTTTTCGATCGAGACACTCCGCGACGGCACCAGAGTTTCTCGAGCCAAAGCAGAAGGCGACCTGAACCTCCTTGCTCTGTTTCTCTACAAAGAGTGTCGCCGCCCGTATGTCATTCGCCGGGTTCTGAACTGGCTGCCTGCCAAAATAGCTGCCGAGAATGACCGCCGGGAGAGTCATCGACTCGGCAGAATGGGTGGCAACGACGTCACTGCCACCATCGAAGATGGTCTCGTCGAACTCGAAGCAAAGCCCCACGTTAGCTGCGACCACCCGGAGTACTGCGACGTGACTCCGGAGGACTTCAAGGAAGTCCTGATCGCCTGGATGAAGTTCCTGGAAGAGAACGGGCTCGGCGATCCACCGGAGATGGCGAACGTCGAACCATTCCGTCGCTAGGCCCGAGACAAACCTTGCGTTTTCGCTCGGTACGTTCCAGCAACCCGATACTGTTCGGCACGTCAGAAACTCACGTCTCAAAGCTCGCCGTGGGGCCACTCAGCACGTCCCCGCTCAGTTCGCTTCCTACGCCTGCTCCCGTAACTTCGTTTCCAAGCGGAGGCGACCGGAATCTGAGCTAACCACGCTCGTAAAGCTCGCGCTCTGCTCGCAGTCGCAAGTCGACCTTCTTGACTTTCTCTTCCTCGGTCTGTTCCCTTCGTGAGAATCGTCGCGAGCACTTCGTTGCCGTCCAGCAAGCTCAGCCGCACGTCCACTCGCTTGTCGTGCGACTCGAGCACCTAGATGATCCTGGAGAGGTCGAAGATGCCTTCTTCCGCGAAAGCTGCGGGGGGCCGTGTGGGGCCGCGAGCACCTGGATGATCCTGGGGGGGGGCGTGTCCCCCCGTGTCCCCGGTACCCGTGCTCCTCAGTAGACGACGTTTGCGATCAGCTTCTCTATGGATTTGCCAGGACGACGGGTAGACTGCCTCGACTTCATCAAGAAACCATGTCGAAGAAGCCCCAGCAACCAGCCGCCGCCGAGACCGTTCGATTCTCCGGCGAAGACGTAGCCAACCTCACGGCCGGCCTCTCGCGCCAGTACGGCTCACTGGTCGTCATCCAGGGCCTCGACGTGGGGATCCACCAGCTCTGTGATCGGCCGATTACGATCGGGCGCGAAGCGTCGATAGGGCTCACCCTTCTCGACACTTCGATTTCCCGTCGGCACTGCCGCGTGGAACTCGACGAACAGTCCGACCGCTACGTCGTCCGCGACCTCGGTTCTACCAACAGGACACGCCTCAACGGCAAGATCATCGAGGCCCCCACCCCCCTGAACGACGGAGACAAGATCTCCCTCGGCTCGACGGTCATCAAGTTCGGCTACTCGGACAAGCTCGATGTTGAGTACCTCTCGCGTCTGGAACGCTGGGTTCGAACGGACTCGCTCACAGGGCTGCTGGTCCGCCGCCAGTTCGACAAGGCCTTTGCCCACGAGGTCGAGCAGGCTGGCGCGGCTGGTGCCGACCTTGCCGTCCTGGTGATGGACATGGACGGCATCAAGCAGATCAATGACACACATGGCCACGAGTTCGGGGGCTTTTCGATCGTCGAAGGAGCCAAGATCATTCAGAGCTGCATCGAGCATCGCGGTCAGCTTTGCCGCTGGGGTGGCGACGAGTTCATCGCCTTCCTGCGTGAAAGCGACAAGGAGGAAGGCTGCCGACTCGCCGAAGCGATCCGCAATGGCATCGCGAACCATGTCTTCGTCAAGGACGACATCGAAGTGCAACCCACCATCTCGATCGGAGTCAGCGCCCACCCCGAAGACGGGAGCAGCACCGATGAACTCTTCCGCGCGGCGGACCGTGCGCTCTATCGTGCGAAAGCAGCGGGCCGAAATAGCGTTGCCACCTGAGCGGCTACCGGGCACGGTCGGGGGGACCTTCCGTGGGCCCCACCGACATCGCGACGCCACGATTCCGTGCTCCCCGAACCCCACCAGGCCTCACTCCAAACGCGAGCGCCGAGGCCGGGGATCACCGGAGGGGTTCTCGCGACGTCACGCTCCGCCGCGCGCGACATTCCCACCGCAGTTCAAGGTTGCACGTGCAAGGCGAGCACCCAACACACTCGGCCCGCACGACGGGCCGCTTGCGCGGCCAATGTGATCACTAGTTCGTGGGGTTGAAGTCCTTTCCGTCCTCTAGCAGTTGGATTACGGTGTCGAGGTTGCCCTGGTTGAGTGCATCGGGAGCCTCGGCGCGCGCCTTGCGGGCGTACTCGAGCGCCTTTTTGAACTTCCCTTCGGCCGAGTAGGCTCTTGCTAGACCGACGTTGATCGGCCACACGTCGCCGTGGCGTTCATGATTGAGCTTGAACAACTCAACCGCCTTCTCGGTGTTGCCGGCAGCCTGGAGCTGACGGGCGACTCCATGGAGCTGAATCGGGCCGGTGGTTCGGTGATCGACCAGCTTCGCGAGTGCTCCCTGGGCCTCGTCGGTGCGGCCCAGAGCTGACAGAACCTGATAGCGGTTCTGCAGCGTTGCGAAGTTTTCCTGGCCGACGAACTGTCTCGAGATCGCTGCGTCGGCCCACTCCAGAGCCTGTTCGAGACACCGGTTACCCTGCAGGCAGAACTGAGACGCTCCGACCCACGCTTGCCAGCTGAATCCTGGGGAGTCGCGAAGATCGTCGCGAATTCTGGCCAGGTAGAGCTCGTCACTGTTCGGGACCTTGATCTCGAAAGGGATGCGTAGCTCTTCCCAATGCAACGCCAGGGTCGCGGTGTCCAGTTGGCGGTCGGTGAAGTCGTAGGTCAACCACTCTCGATAGGGAGCCGATTCGGCCGTGGTGGTCACCCGCAGAGCGTCTTCGTCCTCTTCGTAGAAGAAGGAGCCCCAGGAGGCCGAGTTGTTGGAGAAGATGATCGTCCACTCGTCTTCGCCAGGGATCATGTGGAGACCGTAGCGGCCGGCGGCTAACGGCTTGCCTTCGATCTCGATGTCGTGACTGGTCGTAAACACCGTGTTCTCATTGGCACCAGCGCGCCAGGGCATTGGTTTGCCGTTGCCAAACGCGGCGCTCGAAAGCCCCCAGGGCACCAGCTGGCCCCAGATGTTTCCGCGCCGATCGGTGCCGTCTGGCGCTGTGACGTCGGGACTCGAGTAGTCGACCGAGACCGTGACCAGACCGAGCTGTTGGGTCACTGACGCTTTCTGGTTGCCGCCCGAGGGCGGCACGGTCAGGCCGGCCTGCGCGAGCGCTGGCGGAGAAAGGCTGAGGACGAGGGCGACAACGGCGATCGTCACGCCCACGAGCGGCAACAGGGTGTGCGGTTGCGGTCGCCGTCTGGGCTGTTCTGTGGGCTGCTTCGAGGAATGGATGAATGGCTGCATGAATGAGTCTCCTTGAGTCCCCACCACCCGGACCTGTGTCTTGGCTTTGTGTCGATTGTTCTCTCTTCTCGATTCGGCAGCACCTGCCTCGGCAATGTCAGTCCTTGGCCAGCAGGGCACGCAGCGACGGGAGCCCTTCCTGGGTGACTGCACGAATCTTTGAGGGTCAGAGCTGATACGTAGTAGGCGCGAGCGAGGTTTGGAATCGATTTACGCCTCAGTTTCGCCAATTTTCGTAGAAGTTGTGGACTGACGTGGAGTGAAATGGACAATAGTGGATTCAAATGCTAGCTTCGGCGGTCAGGACGTCAGGGTGACGGGGATTGTCCCCCGTGCGACCGCAATGCTTCTGGCGCCCGAGATTTGGGAAGTTCCGTATGTTTCGTGGCAGTGCCTCGGCCAAGATCGACGACAAGGGTCGGCTCAAGATGCCGACTCCTTTCAAGCGACAGGTCCAGAACGAGTTCGGTCCAGAACTGTTCTTGACGTCGCTCAAGGGCGACTGCGTCCAGATCTACCCGTTTGCCACCTGGGAACAAATCGAGCAGCGACTGGCCGGAGTCCCCAACACCCTACCGGCCAAGCGCCTGTTCGTGGAGCGTGTCAACTACTTCGGGCAGCAGGGCAAGCTCGATTCTCAGGGCCGCGTGGTCCTGTCTCCAATTCTTCGAGAGTCAGCAGAGATGGTGGGTGAGGTGGTGGTGTTCGGTGCCCTCGATCATTTCGAGGTCTGGAACCACGAGAACCTCAAGAACAAGCTGAAAGAGGTGCCGTTCACCGACGACGATCTCCGGGAGCTCAGCGAACTGGGGATCTGACCCCAGAGCGCACGGTGCGACCGGTGAGTCGAAAGGAACGACCCCTGGCGAGGCCCCTGGCCCCGGGCGTACCGAGGGAGAGCTGTGGCCGCGCGAGGAGCAGGCCTGAGATCAACGTGGTGTTTTTGAGGAACCTATGCCGGGCAGTGGTTTTGGCGAGACAGCCGAAGGTGGCGCGAACGACGGCGGTTGGCACGTCTCGGTCCTGGTCGAGGAATGCCTGCACTTTCTTGCGCCCGAACGCGGCGGTGTCTTCGTCGACTGCACCCTGGGGCTCGGCGGGCACGCGCGAGCGCTCCTCGAGGCCAACCCTGAGCTCAGGCTGGTGGGAATCGATCGTGACGCCGAAGCGCTCGAGATCGCGCGCCGGGAACTGGCGGAGTTCGGCGAGCGCGTGGAGTTTCTACGTGGCACGTTCGAAGACCTCGAAGAGCTTCTCCAGGCGGCAGGTCACGCAGCGGTGGCCGGAATCCTGGCGGACCTCGGCGTCTCGTCGCTGCAACTCGAACGCGCGCACCGGGGCTTCAGTTTCCGCCGTGATGGACCTCTCGACATGCGCATGGACACCCGCGGTGGCATGACAGCTGCCGACGTGGTGAACGGATATCCGGAGGAGCAGTTGCGAAAGATCCTCAGTGAGTACGGCGAGGAACGGCGGGCACGGCGCATAGCGCGCCAACTCGTTCTGAGCCGCCAGGAGAAACCGCTCGAGACCACCGGCGACCTGCGCGCGGCGGTCGTCGCTGCGGTTGGATCGGGCCGTCCCGGGCGCATCGATCCCGCGACTCGTACGTTCCAGGCCGTCCGCATCGAGGTCAATCGGGAACTTGCCGGCCTCGATCGCTTCTTCGAGCAGACGATGCGTCTGCTCGAGAGTGATGGTCGCCTGGTAGTGATTTCGTACCACAGCCTCGAAGACCGGATCTCCAAGATGGCGCTGCGCTCGGCGGCTCGCGGTGAGGTCGATCCGATCACCGGCCGGCCGCTGTCCGAGACCCGCCTCATCGAGCTGCTGACCAAAAAGCCCGTCCGGCCAACCGAGGCCGAGGTGACGGCGAACCCGAGATCGCGCTCGGCGCGTCTGCGCGCTGCACGTCGTATCTGACTCCCCCCTTCCTACCTTTCCCTTCGAGCGAGCTCGATTTGTCTCATGCGAACTGCCTACGCCATCAACCGACCCGTCGAAAATGCATGGTTGGTCCGCGAACGCGATCGCCGTCGTATGACGGAGTTGCTCGTGGTGCTCGGCATCGTGGTACCTCTCATTGTCGGTCTGCTCGGCTACACCTGGCTTCGCCATCAAGTGATTGCCATCGGAGCTGACACCAAGCGGGTCGAAGCCGAGTTGCTCGAGCGTCGCAACGAGGAGCGGCGACTACGGCTCGAAGTGTCACGGCTCGAGAGCCCGGCCCGCATCGAGGGGGTCGCGCGCGAAGATCTCGGTCTGGTACCGCCAAGCGTCGAGCAGCTCGTGTTCGTCGAACGGGGTGCGCCTTGAGAGTTCGCGTTCACGGGCGCGACCCGCGGCGCCACCGGGATCCGCGGGTGGTGGCGGCGGCTTCAGAAGCGTCGCTCGATAAGGTGGCGGCGCCCCTTCGCCCGGCGCGCTCGGTGACCCGTGGTCGCCTGGTATCGCTTGCTCTCGTGATCTGGGGGATGTTGATCGTCGGTCGCCTCTATTCTCTCCAGGTCGTAGAACACGAGCGCTACTCGGAAATGGCGGTCCAGAAGTACTCGGTGATCGAACTCGATGGGCCACGTGGAACGATCTATGACGCGCGCGGTCGCGAGCTGGCGATCTCGGTTCCGGCGCCGTCGATCTACGCGGTGCCGAATGAGGTCGAAGACCCGGCCGCCACGGTCGCGGCTCTCGCCCGGGTTCTCCCGCTGGCGCCGGCCGAACGAAGAGTCCTCGAGCGTCGCCTGTCGAGCGACAGCACGTTTGCGTGGGTGAAGCGCCAACTCGAGCCCGAGGTCGCAAGCATGGTCCAAGCGCTCGGGCTCCCGGCGATCCATGTTCGCGACGAACCCAAGCGTTACTACCCGAACGGGAGCCTGGCCTCTCAGGTCATCGGTTTCGTTGGTGTCGATCACCAGGGGCTGGCCGGTCTCGAGGTGCGGTACGACGAAACGATTGCAGGAAGCACCCTGCGTCGCACCGCACGGCGTGGTCGCAACGGCGGCTACGTACTCGATGACCGCACCCTCGAAGAACTGGCGCGGTCTGGAAGCGGTGCCGCCCTGCACCTCACGCTCGATGCCACGCTCCAGCACCTCGCCGAACGCGAACTGGCGCGCATGATCGAGGCGACACGGGCGCGTGCCGGCGTGGTCGTTGCACTCGACCCGGCAGACTCGGCGGTTCTGGCGATGGCTTCGCTCCCCAACTTCGACCCTAACGACGTTGCCTCTTCAGGGCCCGAGGACCGCCGCAATCGTGCCGTGATGGACGCCTACGATCCGGGCTCGACCTTCAAGGTCGTCACTGCGGCCTCAGTGCTCGAGAACATGGTCCTCCACCCCGACGACCTTCTGGACTGCGAGATGGGCTCGCTGGTCGTTCAAGGAACCCGCATCCGTGACCACAAGGCGTACGACATTCTCACCTTCAGCCAGGTGCTCGAGAAGTCGTCGAACGTGGGGGTAATGAAAGCGGCTTTGCGCCTCGGTGGGGGACGCTTCCTAGAGACCACCGAGCGTTTCGGCGTCGGTCAACGGACGGGGATTGACCTTCCCGGTGAACAGACCGGTCAGATACGTCGCCAGGACTGGAACCGCGACATCATGGTCGCCTACGCCTCGTTCGGTCAGGGCATCACGCTCACCCCGCTTCAGGTCGCGAACTTCTTCGCCGCGGTCGCCAACGGCGGCACCTTGCATCGACCCTACGTCGTGCGGGCGATCGAACGCGACGGCCGCAACATCGACCTGCGCCGAGAATCACTCGTTCCCGACGGTCCTTTGGCTGGCGCCCCGGTCCGCCGTGCGATCAGCGAACAGACTGCCCAGACCCTCTTGCGCATCCTCGAGGGGGTGGTCACCGACGGCACAGCAAAGCGCGCTGCCGTTCCGGGCTATCGGGTGGCGGGGAAAACCGGCACTGCGGAGAAAACCAGCCGTCACGGCGTCTCCAAGGTCAACAAGATGGCGAGCTTCGTTGGCGTCGTGCCGGCTCGCAACCCACGGTTGGTGGTCCTCGTGATGCTCGACGAACCACGTGGGCTCACTCACGGGGGCACGGTCGCCGCGCCCGTATTCGCCAGCATGACGCGTGAGGCGCTGGTGTACCTGGGTGTTGCACCGGATGAGGACACGGGCTCCGACGCGACGGGAACCGAGTCCGCAGCACAGATCGCACGGTTTACCTTGCCGCTTCTCCCCGACGGCTCGCCGTCCGAAGATGGCGCCGAAGCGACCGAAGCTGAAACGCGGGTTGCCAGTCTTGCCGCGGGCGGAGGCCGCTAGTGCTTCTGTCGCAACTGGTGGCCGACTTGCCGGTCGAGCGCTTAGAGGCGGCGGTTGATCCGCAGGTCTCGGGGGTTGCCTACGACTCACGGCGTGTGCGAGTCGGCGATCTATTCGCTGCCTGGTGTGGTGAGCATGCCGACGGCCGGAGGTTCGCGCCGGCCGCGATCGAGGCCGGGGCTTCAGCGGTGTTGTCTTTCGATCGCCCTCTCGACGATGCGCCGCCAGTCGACGTTCCATGGTTGGTCACCGAGCGCCCTCGCGCGTTGCTCGGTATTCTCGCGGCGCGCCTCACCGGCCACCCTGAACGAGCGCTCACCCTGCTTGCTGTGACCGGCACGAACGGCAAATCGACGACCGTCGAGATCGTGCGGCAGATCATGCAGGCCGCGGGATATCCGACCGGCACGATCGGAACCATGGGGTACCAGTTCGGAAATCGAATCCTGGAAGGTGAGCGCACAACTCCAGAGGGTTCGGACTTCATCGCCGTCCTCGAGACGATGCGGGATGAGGGAGTGGCCGCGGTCGCCTTCGAAGCGTCTTCCCACGCCCTGGCCCAGGGCCGGCTGATGGGTATCGAACCCACCGTTGGCGCCTTCTTGAACCTGACCCGTGATCATCTCGACTTCCACCCCGACCTCGAGGCCTACTGGAGAGCCAAGCGCTCGCTCTTCTTCGGAGAGGCTTCTGCCCTTGCGAACTCTCCCTGCGCGGCGGTGGTCTCGATCGACGATCCCTGGGGTCGTCGCTTGGCGGACGAGATCGCCGCGGCCGAGGGACCCGCCAGACAACTGCTGACTTTCGGTGAGGGGGCGGACGTCTGTGTCCACGAAGAGACCCTGGACACCGCCGGAATTCGCGCTGTGATCAAGACGCCGAGCGGCATGCTCCCGATCGAGAGCCGGCTTCTGGGACGCTTCAACCTGTCGAACATCCTGGCGGCGACGGCGATTGCAGAAGCGCTGTCGATAGACCACGAGGCGATCGCCGCCGGAATCGCCCTGGTCGAGCCGATTCCCGGCCGGATGGAAGCAATCAACGCGGGCCAGTCGTTTCCCGTCGTCGTCGACTACGCCCACACGCCGGGGGCACTCGAGGCGGCCCTCGAAGCGCTGCGCGAGCTGTCGGGCAAGAAGACCGTCCTGGTCTTTGGCTGCGGCGGCGAGCGTGACCCAGGCAAACGATCGTTGATGGGACGCGTTGCCGGGCAGCTGGCCGAGCAGCCGATCGTTACCGACGACAATCCGCGCGGCGAGGACCCCGCGCTCATTCACGCCGCCATCGAAGAGGGGCTCGAGGAAGCTGGCTGCGAGAACTACCGGCGCGTTCCTGATCGGCGCGAAGCGATTCGCCGCGGCATCGCCTTTGCCGCCGCACGCTCTGATGGTTGGAGCGTGCTGGTTGCCGGCAAAGGGCACGAAGACACGCAGACCACGGCGAGCGGCGAGCGCCCGTTCTCGGATCGCGATGAGATCCTCGAAGCACTGGAGGGTACCGGTGGTACGGCGGCGAATCGATGAAGCGGTGGATGCCATGAGCGGCACGATCCAGCTCTCAGGGGAGGCCACCTCCACGAAGGCCCTCTCCGCGAAGGCTCAGGTGGTGGGTGCTTCGATGTGGAGCGGCGCCGAGATTGACTCGCGACGGATAGCGGGCAACGAGTTGTTCTTTGCGCTGCCCGGCGAACATACCGACGGCCATCACTTCGTCGGCGCGGCGCTCGAGGCAGGGGCGGCGGCGGCGGTGATCTCAGATCGATCGCTGCTCGATGAGTCCAGGGTCAGCGGTCCGTTGATCTCGGTGGCCGATGTGGCCAGGGGGCTGCATGACTTGACCCGGGCAGTGCGGCACACCGCGCCGGCGAATCTGGTCGCCATCACCGGTTCGGCCGGGAAGACCACCACCAAGGAATACCTGGCCGCGTTCCTGGCAGAAGACTTTCGTACCGCAGCGAGCCCAGGCAATTTCAACAACCTGCTCGGCTTCCCGCTTTCTCTGCTTGCCATCGCCGACGATACCGAGTGGATGGTCGCCGAGATGGGAATGTCCGAGCCCGGCGAGCTCCGCCAGGTCTCCAGCCTCGGAAGGCCCGACGTCGCCGTGTTCACCAACGTGCGCCCGGCTCACCTGGCTGGCTTTGAAGGCGCTCGAGCCCCGGGTAGTGACCCTCTGCGCTCGATCGCCGAGGCGAAGTCGGAGCTGCTCCTCGGCCTGGCCGCCGGTGGTCTGATCGTTGCCAATGCCTCCGACCCGTGGGTGACCTGGTTGGTTCATCGCTTTCGCACCACGATCGATCCATCGGTACGGGTCGCATGGTTCCGCCTGGCGGAGGAAGCCCGGGCCGAACCGGCGGCGGAGGTGAGCAGAGAGTCCGCCTGGCAGGTCGGCGACCGTGAGCTGGTGGCGGAACATCTCGAGCCCCTTCTGCCGATTGGTACGTCGTTTGTGCTGACGGCTGGTCTTCTAGGGACCGACCGCTCCCAGGGGGCTGGCTCGCCCGCCAGCAGGAGCAGCGTCTCAGTTGAGCTTCCGGTTCATGGCGAAGTCAATGTGCGCAACCTGTTGGCTGCGGCGACGGCGGCGCACGCCATCGGAATCGAGCTCGAGACGATCAGAGAGGTCGCGGCGACGTTTGAAGCTCCCAGTGGGCGTGGGCGGATGTGCGAGCGCAGCGGCATTTCGGTCATCGACGACACCTACAACGCCAATCCCGAAGCCACCGAGGCGGCGCTCGATGCGGCTCGTGCGCACTACCTGCGAGCCGGGAAGCGTGGTCGGTGCGCCTGTGTTCTGGGCGACATGCGTGAGCTCGGTTCCGAGAGTGAGCGTTACCACCGGCGAATCGGTGCGCAGGCGGCGCGCCTTCTCTTCGAACCCATCGTGACGGTCGGCATCGAAGCGCGCGCGACCGCAGACGCGGCACGGGAAGAAGGCGCACCAACCGTTCTGTCCTATGACACGGCCGACAAAGCAGCCGACGCCCTTGCCGGCAGGTCGCGCCCCGGTGACCTCTGGCTGGTCAAAGGCTCGCGCGGCGTGGCCCTCGAGTCGATCGTGCCAGTTCTTCTCGGTGAGCCTGCCGGTGATGGCGACACCAGCACCGGCGATACCAGGAAGGAAGTGAACTAGTGCTCTACCACTTCCTCTTTCCGCTCGCGGATCGCTTCGGTGCCTTGAACGTTTTTCAGTACATCACCTTCAGGACGGCGGGCTCGATCATGACGGCTCTCATCCTGAGTCTCTGGCTGGGCGGCCCCACGGTGCGGTGGCTAGAGCGTCTCTCGGTGGGCCAGAGCGTGCGTGAGGTCGGCCCCGAAAGCCATCTTGCCAAGACCGGAACGCCAACCATGGGTGGCGTCTTGATCTTGATGACGGTTCTTGCAGCGACTCTGTTGTGGGCCGATCCAACCAACCTCTACGTATGGGTCGCAGTCCTGGCAACCACCGGGTTCGGGGCGGTCGGCTTTCTCGATGACTGGCTCAAGGTGACGCGTTCGTCGAGCGATGGCCTCTCGGCGCGCGCCAAGATGCTGGCGCTCTCGGTCGTAGCCGTCCTGGTGGGTGCGACTCTGGTCTACGCCAGTCCCTTCGACTCGTCGCTCGGCTTTCCGTTCTTCAAGAACGTCGTACTCGAGCTCGGGCCGCTCTACATCCTGCTCGTCGTCATTGTTCTGACGGGTGCTTCGAATGCCGTCAACTTGACCGATGGTCTCGACGGGCTCGCGATTGGCGCCATCTTGATCGCTGCTGCGACCTATGCCGTCTTTGCCTACATCGCCGGTAACTCTGTGGTGTCCGGGTACCTCCAGGTTCCCTACGTTGCCGGGGTCGGAGAGGTCGCGATTTTCTGTGGCGCGCTGGTGGGCGCGAGCCTCGGTTTCCTGTGGTTCAACTGTCACCCGGCCGAGGTCTTCATGGGCGACGTTGGGTCGCTAGGGCTCGGTGGTGCGATCGGTGTTGTCGCGGTGCTTTCTAAGCAGGAGATCGTGCTCGTTCTGGTTGGTGGGCTGTTCGTGATCGAGGCTCTGTCGGTGATCGTGCAGGTCATCTCCTACAAGACGACAGGGCGCCGCGTGCTGCGCATGGCGCCACTTCATCATCACTTTGAACTCGCTGGCTGGAAGGAGCCCAAGGTGATCGTTCGCCTGTGGATCATCGCGCTCCTGTTTGCGCTTGCGAGTCTTTCGACCTTGAAGCTGCGATGACGAATCCATGCCCATGGCGCGTTGCGCTGGTCTATGGCTTCGGTCTTTCAGGTCGTGCCGCCGCGCGCTTGTTGTTGTCGCGCGGCGTACAAGTGATCGTGGTCGACGAACGTTCGCGAGAAGAACTCGAGACCTCAGCCGACGCGGAGGTACGTTCAGAACTGGACTCTCTTGCGGGTCAAGCGGCGGAGTTCCATCTCGGCGAGGTCCCGCAGTCTCTGCCAGCAGGCGTTGAAGTGGTGGTGGTAAGCCCGGGCGTTTCTCCCGATCGACCCCTGCTCGTGGCTGCGCGTCGCGCCGGCGTCGCGGTGATCGCTGAAGTCGAGCTCGCCTGGCGGAATCTTTCCGGGTCCGACCGGGTGATTGCGATTACCGGCTCGAACGGCAAGAGCACAACGACGGCGATGGTTGGGCACCTGCTCGACGAGGCAGGCGTGCCAGCTCTGGTGTGCGGAAACATTGGTCGACCGATGGCCGATGCGGTCCTCGAGGTAGCCGCCGATACGACTGCGCGGCCGGTCTTCGTTGTCGAGCTGTCGAGCTTTCAGCTCGAGACCACCGAGACCTTCCACCCGCAGGTGGCAGCGCTTCTGAACGTATCGCCCGATCATCTCGACCGTCATGGAACCGAAGAGCGCTACCGCGTTGCCAAGGAGCGAATCTTCGGGCGCCAGCAGGCTGATGACACCGCGGTCGTGCGCGCCGATGAAAGAGAAAAGATGCTGACTCCGATCGCGGCGCGCGTTCGTTCTTTCTCGATTCACCAGGAAGTCGACGACGGTTGCTTTCTCGCCGGTGATGAGGTTCGCGAACGGGTGGCAAGCTATGAGCACCTGCTCTTCCCCAGGCAGTCGGTTGCAGTGCCAGGCCTTCACAACCTCGAGAACGCCATGGCCGCAGCTCTCATGGCGGGCGCATTGGGCGTCGACAGAAAGGCAATCGCTGCGGGTCTCGAGAGCTTCGTCGGGCTGCCTCATCGCACCGAACGGGTGCGTGACATGGGCGGCGTGCTCTGGTTCGACGACTCCAAGGGCACCAACATGGACGCGACTGCCCGTTCGCTCGAAGGTTTCGAGGACAAGAGCGTGCACTTGATCCTCGGCGGGCGCAACAAAGACGCCGATCCGCTTCTGCTTGCCGATGCCGTCTCGGCCAAGGCCAAGCGCCTCTATCTGATCGGCGAAGCCGCGCCCCTCTTCGAGGCGGCGCTAGGGAACCTTGTTCCCGTCGAGTCTTGCGGTGACCTGCACAACGCGGTGAAACGAGCGGCGGAGTGCGCGTTGCCGGGAGAAGTCGTTCTGTTGTCGCCGGCCTGCGCGAGTTTCGACCAGTTCGATTCGTACGCCCACCGAGGCGAAGTCTTCCACCAGCTCGTTGAGCAGTTGGAGGCACGCTAGCGATGCCTAAGAAACGCGCAGTCGATCGCGCTCTGTTCATCGGAATTGCCGCCCTCGTCGCCTTTGGTCTGGTGATGGTGTATTCGGCGAGCGGCATCGACACCCAGTCGTCAGACGCGCCGGTGTGGCAGGTGTCACCTCTGGCGCGGCAGCTGGTGGCCACTGCTGTCGGTGTGCTTGCGATGTTCGCTGCGATGCACCTCGACTACCACCACCTCAAAGAGCCATGGGTGGTCTACGTGCTCCTCCTGGGCGTGCTCGGCCTCCTGGTTGCGGTGCTCTTCATGCCGATGCTCAACAACGCGCGTCGCTGGCTCTTTCTGTTCGGGTTTTCGTTTCAACCCTCGGAACTGGCCAAGCTGGCACTGGTTGTCTTTCTCGCCTACCAGATCGACCGTAAGCGCGACCGGGTCAACACGCCAACGTTCCTGGTCCCCGCCTTGGCCACCCTGGTCATGCTGGCCGCACTGATTCTTCTCGAGCCCGATCTCGGGACGACGGTCATGTTGGTGCTCTCGGGAGCGGCGCTTTTGTTTCTCGGTGGAGTCGCCTGGCGCTATGTGGCTGTTGCGGGCCTGCTCTCGGTTCCGGCAGTCCTTCTCCTGGCGGTGATCGAGCCGCGCCGTTGGCAGCGCATCACGACCTTTCTCGATTCGAGCGCCGATCCTCTAGGCGATGGCTGGCAGATCTCGCAATCGCTCATCGCGGTGGGTTCGGGAGGCCTGACCGGTGTGGGGCTCGGTGAGTCGGTGCAGAAGATGGCTTTCCTGCCCATGGCGAACTCGGACTTCATTTTCGCGGTTGTGTGCGAAGAACTCGGCCTGCTCGGCGGTGGAGCACTGCTCGGCCTGTTCGGCCTCTTCGCCTGGCGCGGTTTTCGGGTCGGCGAACTCGCACCGGACGCTTTCGGTCGCTTTCTCGCCTGGGGGATCACCATGACCCTCACCCTCCAGGCTCTGCTCCACATGAGCATCGCGCTCAACCTCCTGCCGACGACCGGTATGACCTTGCCCTTCGTGTCGTCGGGCGGAACCTCACTGCTCATTACGCTCGCCGCCTGCGGTGTGCTCCTCAACGTTTCGCAACACGTCTGATGAAGCTCAACTCGACATTCCTCTTCCAGTCGCTCCCGGTTCAGTGTGGCGTGCGCCTCTCAACCGCGTTTGCCGCCGGCAACTCGAGCACCGGGAATCCAGCCGTCAGAACCTCGAAGGCCACGCTTCCCCTCGTGCTGGTGGCGGGTGGCAAGAGCGGCGGCCACATCTTCCCGGCACTGGCGGTGGCAGAAGAGCTGCGCACCCGCGGCTGGCGCGTCGAAATGGTTGGCGCCGAAGACAGCATGGAGAAGCGGCTTGCCGAGAAGAATGGGGTGCCCTTTCATGCGGTCGAAGCCAGGCCGCTGGTTGGTCGCGGGATGATCGCGAAGATTAAGGCGCTGATGGTTCTGGGCCGATCGGCCTTCCAGGCGCGACGCTTGCTACGCAGGTTGCGCCCCGACGCCGTCTTGGGGACTGGAGGCTTCGTTTCGGCCCCCACGGTCCTGGGTGCCCGATTGGCCGGTGTGCCTTCTCTGTTGATCGAACCCAACGCCGAGGTCGGCGTCGCCAATCGTTGGCTATCGCTGTTTGCCACCGGCGCCGTGACCGCCTGGCCCGAGACCGTCGAGAGGCTGCACTGCATCACCGTGGCGACGGGAATTCCGGTGCGCACCGGCTTCTTTGCGGTTCCGGCCCTCGAGCCCAAAGCGAGCCGCGAGGAGACCAGGAGGGTTGTGGTCCTCGGGGGCAGCCAGGGCTCGCGTTCGCTGAACCTCAGTGTTCCGTTGGCCTTTGCCAGGCTGCGGGCTGAACGCGGGGAGGACCTGCCGCACATTGAGCTTCTCCATCAGGCGGGCCGCGAAAGGAGCGAAGAAGCTTCGGCTGCCTATCGCGAAGCACTTGGTGACGGGCCCGCCGGAGGCCTCGAGTTGACGGTCACTCCGTTCCTCGATGACACGGTAAGTGCGATGGCCAGCGCCGATCTGGTGCTCTCACGCGCCGGTGCGATCACCCTTGCGGAGTTGCAAGCCGCGGGTCGCGGTGCTCTCCTGGTGCCGCTGCCGATCGCTGGTGGTCACCAAGAGGACAACGCACGTGCCGTTGCGAGCGCCGGTGCGGCGGTCGTCGTTCTAGAAGAGAGCACGTCGGCCGAGCCCGAAGTGCGAACGGAGCTGGCTGGCCGGATCGCCGCGGCGCTCGCTCGAGTTCTGGTCGACGAACCGACAGCACTCGCCGAGATGGGAGCGCGCGCGCGTGAGCTGGCGAAGCCCGAAGCATGTGCGGAGATCGCGTCGTTTCTCGAGGGCATTGCCAAGAGCAGGCCAGTAGCCGGGGAGGCGGCCTGACATGTTTCAACATCTTGCAGGTCTCGATCACATTCATTTCGTTGGCATTGGCGGTGCCGGCATGAGTGGCATTGCCGAAGTGTTGCTCGACTACGACCTCGAAGTGTCGGGCTCCGACCTCCAGTCGACCTCGGTCACCGAACGCCTCGCCAGCCTGGGTGCGACGATTCACCTGGGACACGACGCTGCGCAGGTTGGCGACGCGGATCTGGTGGTCGTGTCGTCGGCGGTCCCGGATGAGAACCCCGAGATCCTGGCAGCAGAGGCGGCTGGCATCACCGTCGTCCGGCGGGCCGAGATGCTCGGCGAACTCATGCGCCTCAAGTACGGCATCGCGGTCGCGGGGACGCACGGCAAGACCACCACGACCTCGTTGATTGGCACCGTCCTGACCGAGGCAGGGCTCGACCCGACGGTGATCGTCGGTGGACGCATGCGGGTGTCGGGTACCGGCGCTCGTCATGGCAAGAGCGACTTCCTGGTTGCCGAGGCGGATGAGTTCGACCGCAGCTTCCTTCGCCTTGCGCCGATTCTGGCGGTGATCACCAACATCGATGTCGAGCATCTCGATACCTACAGCGATCTCGACGAGATCGTCGACGCCTTCGAGGCGTTCGCCTCCCGCGTACCGTTCTTCGGGCAGGTGATCCTGTGCCTCGACGACCCCAACGTGCAGCGCCTTCTGCCCCGGCTTGCCGACCGTCGGGTGGTGACCTACGGGCTATCTCCGCAAGCCGAGCTCTGTGCCTCCGACCTGGTCAATGAAGACGGCGGCGGCACTTCCTTTGCGGTGCGCCACGCGCGCCTTGGAGAACTCGGTCGCCTGACCATTCCGATGCCCGGCGAACACAACGTGTGCAACGCACTGGCAGCGGTTGCCACGGGAATGGCGCTTGGTCTCGAGTTCTGTGCAGCAGCGCGCGGTCTCGAAGACTTTCCGGGTGTCCACCGTCGTTTCGAACGCCTGGGCTTCTTTCATGGTGCCGAGGTCATCGACGATTACGCGCATCATCCGACTGAGGTCACCGCAACACTGCGTGCAGCGCGCCAGGTCTATCCTGCCGGTCAGATTCACGCGGTTTTTCAACCACATCTGTTCAGTCGTACTCGCGATCACGCCGAGGGATTCGGGGCGGCGCTCCTGCTGGCCGACTCGGCGTGGATCACCGACATCTACCCATCGCGCGAGCAGGCGATCGAAGGTGTGACGTCGGAGCTGGTGCTCGATGCCGCCCGCCAGAGTGGCCATCGTCGCGTCGAGTGGGCCTCGGACTGGGAGGCCATGAAAGAGCGCCTGGCAGGCGAGGTTCGTTCAGGTGACGCGGTCATCACCCTTGGTGCTGGCGATATCTACAAATTCGCCCACGGTCTCGTCGAGCAGTCGACCGGAAGTGTGGCCCGAAGTCATGTTTGAAGCACGGGTCCAGCGATGATGGAGTATCGAGACCTCGAGCGCGAGCCTCCGTGGGTGAAGCCACCCGCCGAGAGAGTCCCGCTACCGCCGCCGCCGGCGGCCGGCGACGACCAGCGTGCCGGTCGGCGCCTCGAAGAACTCCTGCCGTCGCCGTTCAGGCGTCGGGTCGACGCACCGCGTCGTCGTCGCTCGCGCCCCTGGTTGCGGCGCCTGCGTCGTCTCGCGGTGCTGTTGGCGATGCTGGTGCCACTGGCAGCGGCAGGCCTCTGGGCGCTGCGCTCACCGACCATGGCGCTGGCACGTCTCCAGGTGGAGGGTACGTCGAAAGTCGACCAACAGTGGATCGAAGAGCAGCTGCGCCCGGTGCGGCGTCAGAACCTTCTCCTGTTGCGGCTCGATCCGCTGCAGGCTGCGCTCGAAGCGCATCCTTGGGTGCGTTCGGTGGGCTTGCGCAAAGAACCGCCCGACCTGCTAATCGTTGCCGTCGAAGAACATCAGTCGGTGGCGTGTGCGCGCTTCGCGGATGGGTGGTTCTGGCTGGCAGAGAGTGGCGAGGTCATCACTGGTTGTGGGGCAGAGCCGCCGGCCGACGCCTTGCAGCTGGAGGTCGCAGCTCTTCTCGGGCCCGGGGAGGCTTGGTTGGGCGACACGCCGCAACCGGTGAGATTGGCGTTGTCGGCGGTGGACGAACTGCGCGAAGTCCATCCGCCGTGGGGCGAACGGGTCGCCACCCTCCGTCTACTTGGCGAGGAAGATTTTGAGCTCTCGATCGAAGGAGTGCGCTTCGCTCTGCGGATGCGACCGGGGTCGGCGCGAGAGCGGCTGGACACGTTGCGCCAGCTGCTGCCGCAGGTGGCCTCGCGATACGAAGTCGTCGAGACGATCGATCTTCGCTTCGAACGCCGCATCGTGCTCGGCGGTGCCGAGCTCCACCCCGTCACAAAGGGCGACGGTGGAGGCGAGATGAGGGCATCTGGATGATGTGCGTGGATTTTTCGGAGTGCAACGGAACGGGCAGAAATGAGATGGTGGGAACGCTTCTCTTTGGGAAAGATTGGGGACTGACCTATGGCTAGACCGGAAAAGTACTTCGTCGGAGTCGATGTCGGCTCCTCGAAGGTGGCAGTGCTGATCGGTCAGCGCGACGAGAGCGGCGAACTCGAAGTCGTCGGCAAGGGCATGGCCCCGCATCGTGGAACGCGCCGCGGCAACATCGTCAACGTCGAGGCCACCGTCGAGGCGTTGAAACAGGCGACGGAAGAGGCCGAGGTGATGGCCGGCGTCGAGGTGTCGCGGGCTTACGTTGGGGTCGCAGGCTCTGATGTGCGCAGCATCAACAGCCGAGGCATGGTCTACGTGTCGAGGAAGGATCGCGAGATCACCCGTCAGGACATCCAGCGTGTGCTGGAGGCGGCACGGTCGCCGGCGCTGCCGTCTGACCGCGAGATCCTGCACGCCATCCCGCAGGAGTTTGTCGTTGACGAGCAGGGTGGAATCGCCGAACCGCTAGGCATGCTGGGCAGTCGACTCGAAGTCGCGGTGCACCTGGTGACCGGCCACCAGACCCGCAACAAGACGCTGCTCACCTGCGTCAATCGCGCCGGCATCGAGGTGATCGAGTTGGTGCTCGAGCCGCTGGCAACTGCCGAGGCACTCTTGACTCCAGATGAGCGTGAGCTCGGCTCTCTGTTGATCGACCTGGGGTGCGGCACGACCGGCGTGGCTGTATTCGGCGAGGGCGAGATTCAGCACAGCACGGTCATCCCGATTGGCGCCAGCCACTTCACCAATGACATCGCCCAGGTGTTGCGCACTCCGTTTGCGGAAGCTGAGCGCATCAAGGTGCGGCGCGGCTGTTGCTTGACCAACATGGTTGCCGACGACGAGGGGATTTCGGTTCCTGCAGTCGGCGGCGGCGGCTCGCGCGTCGTGCCCCGGCATGAGGTCTCCGACATTCTGCAACCGCGTGCCGAGGAGCTCTTCCAGCTGGTGCGCGAAGACCTGGCGCGCAACTCTGCTGAAGAGCAACTGCGCGGCGGAGTGATTCTCACCGGCGGCGGCGCACAGCTCGACGGTCTGCTCGAGCTCGCCGAGCAGGTCTTCGATGCCAGCGTCCGCTACGGCATGCCGCGCGGGCTGGGCGGCCTGGTCGACGTCATCAATTCACCCATCTGGGCGACTGCCGCCGGCCTTCTGCGCTACGGCCTGGCCAGCGAGAAGCTGCGGCGGCGCGGCCAGAAACGTTCGATCTGGAGCATGCGCAGCATGGTCGGCAACCTGCGCGGCATGTTCCAGGACCTGTTGTAGCCGCTGGCCGTCGAAACCAAACCAGCACGACTCATTTACACACCCACCAACCATCCCTCGAGTCTCCTGACTCTTTCCCTACGAACCGAGGACTGAACCCATGATCCTTTTTGACGAAACCGAAGACACGACGACCGAAGGTCCCCGCATTACTTTCGATCAGGACCCGGTGAGCCCGGCTGTGATCAAGGTTCTGGGCATCGGCGGCGGCGGCGGGAACGCAGTGAATCGAATGATCGATGCCAACCTTCGCGGCATCGAGTTCATGGCCTGCAACACCGACCTGCAGGCGCTTTCCAACTGTCGCGCTCCCACCAAGTTGCAACTCGGTGTGCAGCTCACCCGCGGACTTGGCGCCGGCGCCGATCCGAGCATCGGTCGCGATGCAGCTCTCGAAGACACCGAGAACATTCTGCAGTTTCTAGAAGGCGCCGACATGGTCTTTCTAACCGCCGGGCTCGGCGGCGGCACGGGAACCGGAGCGGCGCCGATCATTGCGTCGCTCGCTTCTGAGATCGGTGCGTTGACGGTCGCGGTGGTGACCAAGCCGTTCGGTTTCGAAGGTCGGCGGCGGATGCAGATCGCCGAGATGGGCGTCGAGCACTTGCGCAGCGCCGTCGATACCGTCATCACCATTCCGAATCAGCGGCTGTTGAGTTTCGTCGATCGCGGAACCCCGCTCTCGGAAGCCTTCCTGATTGCCGATGATGTGCTGCGGCAGGCCGTCCAGGGAATCAGCGACCTGATCACGGTGCCTGGCGAAGTCAACGCGGACTTTGCAGACGTCAAGACCATCATGTCGGGAATGGGCATGGCGCTCATGGGCACCGGAATCGCGTCGGGCGAGAACCGGGCCCTGGAGGCCGCGCAACGCGCCATCGCGTCGCCGCTTCTGGAGGACACGTCGATTCAGGGTGCCAAGGGCGTCCTGATCAACATTTCGGGTTCCAAGAACCTGACCCTGCACGAAGTCGCCGAAGCGGCGGATGTCATTGCAGAGGCTGTCGATCCAGACGCCAACATCATCTCGGGGCTGGTACTCGATCCGACCCTCGAAGACGACATGAAGGTGACCGTCATCGCCACCGGCTTCCCGTACACGCCAACCGAGCAGCCTGCCGTTCCGCAGCGCGAGCCCCTTGCTCCGCCTCGTCCGAAGCATCTAGAGCGCGAACCGGAGATCCGACGCTACGAGTCGCCGCGCGACCTGCCCGTCATGTCGTCGCCCCCGGCCCCGGAGTTGCCGATGTCATCGGAAACAAACAGTGACGAGGAGATCGACCTGACTCTCGGCGGGGACGGTCGAGAAGAGACAGAGGTTCCCTTCTACAAGCGCGTCCTGGCCGAGCGCCACGGCGACGACAACGGTGGCTTCGGCCCCAACCAGCGCGATGTCGACGACTACGACATCCCGACGATTCTGCGCAAAGCCTCTGACTGAACAGGTGGTGGGGGGCGGCCGCCGCCCCCCACTCGTTCTCAGACGGCCTGAAGGGTTCCGGCGACGGTTTTCTGGGAAACCTCGTCGGAGCCGGCGTGCGAACTGGTGCCCAAGCAAAGAGGGGTTGATACTCTTCTATGTCCGCCGCTCGGACAGTCTTCCTCTCGCCGGGCGATTCCCTGGACTCTGACTCCGAAGTCTGACGCACCCTTGAACCGCCTCGAGCCAGGTTCGGTCCTGGACAACAAGTACGAGATCCTCGCCTGTCTCAATGAGATCGGGCCGTCTGAGGTCTATCTAGCGCGCCACCTACACCTCGATGCACAGCGGGTGGTCAAGGTTCTGGGGAACGAGAACGCGCGCGACCCTGAGGTCCTGGCCCGGTTTCAACGCGAGGCGCTCACGGCGACGCAGATTCAGCACCCGCGCATCGCAACCCTCTACGACTATTCAGTGATCGGCGATGGTGACTTCTACATGGTTTGGGAGTACATCGAGGGTCGCGACCTCGCCAGTTGGCTCGACAGACACGGGCGTGTTCCCTTGCTTCCGGGGGTCGAGTTGGCGATTCAGGGGCTCGAGGGTCTACTGGCTCTCCACGAGGCCGGCATCCTGCATCGTGACGTGAGCCCCGACAACATGATGCTGACCCGCGACGCAGCAGGTGCGGTTTGTCTAAAGCTCATCGACTTCGGCCTGGCCCGCACTACGGCTGACGCGGAGCTGGAGTCGGGGTTTTTCGGGGGTAAGTTCCTCTATTGCTCACCCGAGCAGGCTGGGGTCACAGAGGGCGGAACGGTCGACCACAGGAGCGACCTCTACTGCTTCGGTCTGGTGATCTACGAGATGCTGACGGGGCATCGACCTTGGACCAGCGGTCAGGAAGAGAGCCTCGAGGCGCGCTTTGGTAACCCGCCGCTCCCCATGCGTTCGCGTAACCCCGAAGTCGAGATTCCTGTTGAGTTGGATCGCACCGTCATGCGAGCGCTCTCGGCATCGCCCCAAGCGCGTCAGCAAGATGCCCGCGAGCTGCTCGCCGAGCTCGAGCGCGCCTTGCGCGGGCTGCGAGCCGAGGAACGGCTGCGCGACGAGCAGGTGCGGTTGTCAGGCTCCAGGCCCATCGAAGACGACGAGGAACGTCGGCCCGACGCGGTGCCCGACGAGATCCGCGACGCGCCGAGCCTGGTTGGCATCGCCGAGCGCTCGCTGCGTGCCGGGCGGCTCGAGCTTGCCGAAAGCGCAATGCGCCGGCTACGAGCTCTCGAGCGACCACCGCTGGGGATGGCTGAACTCGAGCGTCGCCTAGAAGATTCGCGGGCGCGCCGCCTACGCATGCAGGTCATGCAAACCGAAGAGCTGCTGGAGCAACACATCCAGGAACGTCGCCAGGGTCTGGCCGAGCTGGCGCTCGAGGTGCTGGTCCAACTCGCCCCCGACCATCCGGAACGTGCAGCCCTCGAGTGGCGCGTCGAGTCGATCGGCTCGAAACTCGGTCCCGCCCATGACCCTCGCCGCATGTTCGAGGAAGGCCGTCGGCTGGCTGTGCGCGGTGATCTCGACGGTGCTAGGCGAATCGCCGACCAGCTCCGTCATGATCAACGTGGCGCACACTTCAGCCGCCAGCTCGACCAGCAGGTCAAGGAGCTCGAAAAGGGTGAGAGATCAGATCGCGCCGCGCGCAAGCTCAAGGCGCAGGTCGAGAAACTGCTCGAAGTCGGTCGCATCGATGAGGCCGAGCAGGAGATCAACAAGCTCAGCGCGCTCTCCGTCCCGCGCCTGGTGACCGACCTTTTGCGCCAACGGATCGACGAAAGTCGTGACGTTTCTCGTCGCCATTGGCAAGGTCGCATGATCGAAATGCGTTTCCCTCGACTGCTCGAGAATCGTGACTGGGAAGGCGCCCGCGGGGCAGCCCGCGAACTACGCGAGCTGCTTCCGGCAAGTGAACGCCCCGCCGAAATGCTCGCCGAGGTGGATCGGTGTGAGCGCGAAGAAGAACGGCAGGACGCACTCATTCACGGGCGCCAGTTGGTCGAGCAGTTTCTGGAGTCCGAGCGACTCAGTGAGGCAGAGACGGCCCTCGCCACCTTGATTCAACTCGATCCCGATCATCCCGATCGCGCTCGTCTCGAGAATGAACTCAAGGCATGCCAGTCCAATGAACTCGAGTACTCGCCCGATCAGGCGGTAGCCTCCGTCGAGGCGCAGACGTCCCAGTCGGCCGACTGAGCTTCCGGCGCATACCCCATCAAGAAAGAACCACCCGTTGTGCCACTCGGCCAACGGGCGATGAGGCCTCATCCAGGCCACGAGGATGTATGACTCGTTCTGCTACTGAACCCCGCTCGACGACCCCGGCCAAACGCTCTTCACCCGCCCTGCGCCTTGGCCTCATGTTGCTCTCACGGGCGCTCGACGAGCGCTTCGAGTCGCTGCGCCTCTCGGGTCGAGTCGCCAAGTGGTACAGCGCAATCGGTAACGAGGGCATCACCGTTCCGGCCGGTCTGGCACTCGATCAACGCGATGTCCTGGTGACGTTGCATCGCGACCTCGGGGCGATTCTGGGCGTCTATCTCGATCCAGCGCGCACCTTTCCGGGCCTGGGCCTGCCGGCTGAAGCACAGAAGCCAGAACCCGAGGCGATTCTCGAGCGCCTGGCCCGTCAGCTGCTCGGCCGCGCCGGCGGCTTCTCGGAGGGGATCGAGCGCTCGTATCACTACGGCTACTTCGACGAAGCTGCTGGTATTCAACACATCGGCATGATCAGCCACCTCGGCTCGATGATTCCGGTCACCGCCGGTGCGGCCTTCGCGCGCCAGCGCGAAGGGAACGGCGGCATCGCGATCAACTTCATCGGCGAAGGTGGAACCTCGACGGGCGACTTTCACGAGGCGCTCAATATCGCCTCGGTGTGGAAGCTACCGATGGTTCTTGTGGTTGAGAACAACCAGTTTGCCTTCTCTACGCCGGCGGCGGCGCAGTTCTCCTGTGAACGCCTTTCGGATCGTGCGCTCGGCTATGGCATGGCCGGAGAGACCATCGACGGCAACGACCCCGAGCGCATGCAGACCGCGGTCGAGGCGGCAGTGCGCCGCGCCCGCGAGGGGCGCGGGCCGACTTTGCTCGAGGCGGTCGTCGGTCGCATGCGAGGTCACGCCGAGGGGGACGACTCGCTGAAGGTGGTTCCCGAGGAAGATCTCGAGCGCTACCGCGCCGCCGACCCGGTGCCGGCCTACAGGACGCGCCTGATCTCAGGCGGCGTGCTTGACGAGGCCATCGTGAGGGCGCTCGAGGAGCGCGCCCATGAGCTCACCGAGCTGGCCCTCGACCGTGCCCTCGAGGCGCCGCTACCCGACGCCTCGGTGGCCAGACGCCCGGTCCGTGCAGCGGCTTCCCCGGACAGGATCGCGATTCCCACCCCCACGAGCCGCGCGCCCGCGGATGATTCGACGTCGTACGTTGACGCGATTTCCCGCGCCCTCTCTGAAGCGATGGAGAGCGACCCTTCGGTGGTCCTCATGGGCCAGGACATCGGAGCTTTCGAAGGTGCGTTCCGTGTGACTCGCGGGCTCCACCAGCGCTGGCCCGAGCGTGTGCGTGACACCCCGATCGCCGAAAGCGGCACTCTCGGTCTCGCTGCCGGTGCGGCACTCCTCGGGCTGAAACCAATCGTCGAGATGCAGTTCGCCGACTTCGTCTCCTGCGGCTTCAACCAGATCGTCAATGTCATGGCCAAGCTCTACTACCGCTTCGAACGCCCCTGTCCGGTGGTCATACGCCTGCCTTCGGGGGGTGGCGTTGGCGCCGGCGCTTTCCATTCGCAAAACCCTGAGGGTTGGTTCGCGCACACCGCAGGGCTCGAGGTGGTGTGCCCTGCCACCGCAGTCGACGCCTGGTCGCTGATGCACGCGGCGATACAGAGCCCCAACCCGGTGATCTTCTGCGAGCACAAGTATCTCTATCGCCGGATCAAAGAGGTCCTGCCGATGGAGTGGGAGCCCGAGGTCCTCGGTCGCGCTGCGGTGCGTCGGCCGGGCTCTGACCTGACGCTGGTCGGCTATGGCGCGTCGGTCTGGACGTGCATCGACGTTGCGGAGGCACTCTCGGAAGCCGGCGTGGCGGAAGCAGAAGTCGTTGACCTGCGTACGCTCGTTCCGCTCGACGAGGAGACGCTTCTCGAGTCAGTCAAGAAAACCGGCCGCGCGATCGTCGTTCACGAAGCGCAGCGCACAGGTGGCTTCGGTGCCGAGATTGCAGCGCGCATTGCCGATTCAGCCTTCGCCTGGCTCGACGCGCCGGTCAAGCGCGTGGCCTATGCCGATCGCCCGGTTCCGTACCTGAAAGTGCTCGAGAAAGAGCTTCTACCTGACGTCGACCGAGTCACCGCCGTTGCCCGCGAGGTCCTGGCCTTCTAGGCGCCTTTCAGTCCTTCTTGGCCTCGAGCGCTGCCAGCCGGCGCTCGATCTCAGCCAGCTTGTAGAGGATCAGAACGTGAGTCTTCTTGGCGTCGATGCCCACCGGGCTTTGGTCGCTGTGGATGAGCGCTTCGATCTCTTTCTGCGCGTCTTTTGGGATCTCGAGGGCCATTGCGGTTTCGCCTCCAGGTTGTTTCGGTTGTTCGAATCGTTCTCCTTGAGCTGACTCCGGAGTGTGTCAAGAAACGCTCGCCCGGCGGGCCAGGAGCAGGCTTGGAAACAGGCTACGTAGTTACCCTTACGTGGACTGGTAGTTGCCCGACGTCACAGGTCTCGGCCACCTTTCTATGGTGAACCAGTCGTGGTTTTTGTGTCATCAATTCGGGGTCAAAGAACAAGGTTTCGGTAGCCGCCATCTAGAGGGAGGGAACTGTTGGCTGGTGTCAACCTGTCCCAGTGGGACATCGAGAACGAAGAGTTCTGGAGGGTAACCGGTCGCAGGATCGGGATGCGCAACCTCTGGATCTCGATTCCCTGTCTCCTGTGCGGCTTTGCGGTGTGGCTCTACTGGAGCATCATCACCACCGAGATGCTCAACCTGGGATTTCCCTTCACCCAGGCCCAGCTCTTTACCCTTGCCGGAATCGCTGGCGTCACCGGCGCCACTCTGCGCATTCCGAGCTCGTTTCTGATCCGCATCGCGGGCGGTCGCAACACGCTTTTCCTGACCACGTCGCTGCTGCTCCTTCCGGCGCTCGGAACGGGCCTCGCACTCCGTGATCCGGAGACGCCGCTGTGGGTCTTCTGGATGTTGGCGGCGCTCTCTGGCATCGGAGGCGGCAACTTCGCCTCTTCGATGTCGAACATCAGCTTCTTCTTTCCGAAGCGCATGCAGGGTCTCTCCCTGGGGCTCAACGCCGGCCTCGGCAATCTCGGGGTCAGCGTCATGCAGGTGCTCCTGCCCTACGTGATGACCTTCGGGTTGTTCGGTGCCGCCGCCGGAGAGCCACGAACCAATCCCGCAACGGGTGCGCTGAGCTTCATTCAAAACGCCGGGTTCGTCTGGGTGCCGGTGCTCTTGTTGCTTGGCGTGCTGGCGTTTTTCGGTCTCAACAACATCACCACAGAGTGGGTGTCGCCGGGTCTGGGCTCGACCCTGTCGAGTTTCGGCAAGGTGCTCTCGCTACTCCTCATCGGTCTCGTTGCCGCGTCGGCAGGGCTCTACCTCCTGCTAGTGCTCGGGGTCAGCAAGTGGATCGTGTTGCCGATGGTGATCGCTGCGACCGTCTTCGGGATGAAGCTCGTCCCAGGAGAAACCCGCGACGCACTCGACCGCCAGTACAAGATCTTTGGCAACAAACACACTTGGGTCATGACGGTCATCTACATCATGACCTTTGGCTCCTTCATCGGCTTCTCGGCGGCGTTTCCGCTCGCCATCAAGGTGATCTTCGGTTTTGCCCACAGCCCCACCGGCGCTGAGCTCGGTGTCAATCCGAATGCTCCGAACCCCTTCATGTACGCCTGGCTGGGTCCTCTGGTGGGCTCGTTGGCGCGCCCTGTCGGCGGCTGGGTGTCAGACATGAAGATTGGCGGCGCCAAGGTGACCCAGATCATCACCTTGGTGATGATCTCTGCGGCCCTCGGGGTCTCGTACTTCATGGTGCAGGCCTACCGCTCCGAGACCCCTGAGGTCTTCTTTCTTCCCTTCCTGCTGCTCTTTCTCGCGCTGTTCACGGCGACCGGAGTCGGCAATGGCTCGACTTTTCGTTCGATGGGTGTGATGTTCGACAAAGAGCAGGCCGGCCCAGTCCTCGGGTGGACCTCGGCGGTTGCCGCCTACGGTGCCTACCTCATTCCGCAGATCCTCGGCGAGCAGATCCAGGCCGGAACACCCGAGCGTGCCCTGATGGGCTTTGCGGCTTTCTATACAGCTTGTCTGGTTCTAAACTGGTGGTACTACGCTAGGCGTAACGCCGAGATCAAGTGCTGAGCATGCCTGACGCTTTCAACAACTCTCCAGCGCGACGCGCTTGAGGTGACTCGATGAAGATGAAACGAAGTGCATGGCCGGCGCTCTTGCCGGCCGTCGTCATGTTGGTCGTGCCGCAGATGGCGATCGGGCAGGAAACAAGTGACTACTTCCGCGCCAACTGCATGAGCTGTCACACCATCGGCGGCGGGCGCCTGGTCGGGCCTGACCTCAAAAACGTCGCCGAGCGCGCTGACCACGAGTGGCTGGTCAACTTCATCCTCAATCCGACCACGGTTCTCAACTCTGGCGACGCCTACGCCAAGAAGCTTCAGGATGAAGCGGGAGGTGCGGTGATGCCGGCGGTCATGGGAATGTCTCGCGATCAGGCAGAGCGACTGCTCGAGCTGATCGCCAGCGAGTCGCAACTCGACCAGTCTGCGTTCGCCGGTCTTTCGATTGGTGACGAGCCGTTCACCCAGGCCGACATCGATCGCGGAAAACGAATCTTCGAAGGGCGTCAACACCTGAGCAACGGGGGCCCGCCGTGCCTGTCGTGTCATACCGCCAGTGCTCTGGGTGGCTTCGGGGGCGGGCGCCTTGGTCCGGACCTGACCAGGGTGTACGAGCGCCTCGCCGGCCGCAAGAGCCTCGCCGCCTGGTTGCAAGCGCCGGCGACTGAAGTCATGCGGCCGGTCTACCGCGACCACACATTGACCAACGACGAGATCGTCGGCCTGGTTGCCTACCTCGAAGATCGCGCGCAAGCTGGCGGTGAAGCCTCGCAGACTTTCCAGGCGCTGTTGTTGGTACTCGGTCTCGTCGGTGTGGCGTTGACCTTCTTTTTGGCGGACACCCTCTGGAAGGGACGCTTTCGTGGAGTTAGAACCCCACTCGTGAAAGGTGAGCGATGACCAAGATCAAGAGCAACAACCCGTGGATCCAGGACGAGGTCGATCCACAGTCGCGCAGCTGGGAAGAGTTCTACCGCAACCGCTGGCAGCACGACAAGATCGTGCGCTCGACACACGGCGTCAACTGCACCGGTGGCTGCACCTGGCAGATCCACGTCAAGAACGGCATCGTCACATGGGAGATGCAGGGCCTCGACTACCCGTCGCTCCAGGCTGATCTGCCGCCCTACGAGCCGCGCGGTTGTCAGCGCGGGATCTCGTTCTCCTGGTACCTCTACAGCCCGCTGCGGGTGAAGTACCCCTACGCTCGCGGCGCCCTGCTCGACCTCTGGCACGAGGCACGCAAGAAGCACGACGACCCGGTCGACGCCTGGAAGTCGTTGATGGACGACCCCACCAAACGCAGTCGCTTCCAGCGCGCCCGTGGCAAGGGCGGCTTCCGCCGCACCGACTGGGACACGGCGCTCGAGTTGATGGCGGCGGCCAACGTGCACACCATCAAAGAACACGGTCCCGACCGGGTCAACGGCTTCTCGCCGATTCCCGCCATGTCGATGATCAGCTACGGCGGCGGTTCGCGCTTCCTACAGCTCGCCGGTGGTGTGTCGCTCTCCTTCTACGACTGGTACTGCGATTTGCCCAATGCGTCGCCCGAGACTTGGGGCGAACAAACCGACGTGCAGGAGTCGGCCGACTGGTTCAACGCCAAGCTTCTCGCCGTCATGGGCTCGAACCTCAACATGACCCGCACCCCCGACTGCCACTTCGCCGCCGAGGCGCGCCACAACGGTTCGAAGATGTGGGTCTTTGCGCCCGACTTCAACCAGGTCGCCAAGTATGCCGACGAGTGGGTGTCGATCAACGCGGGCCAGGACGGCGCCTGGTGGATGGCGGTCAACCATGTGCTTCTCAAGGAGTTCCACCACGAGCGCCAGACCCCTTACTTTCTGAACTACGCCAAGCAGTACACCGACTGCACTCATCTGGTCGAGCTCCTGCCCGAGAACGGTCACTACAAGGCCGGGCAGATGCTGCGCGCCAACCGCCTGGCGACCTACCAGGACACCGAGAACGGTGACTGGAAGTTCCTCATGTGGGACAAGGGCGGCAAGCCCATGATGCCGATGGGGAGCGCCGGCTTCCGGTGGGCAGACAAAAAGGGCCCGAACGGTGAGGGGCAGTGGAACCTCAAGCTCGAAGACGGTCAGACCGGGGAGAAGATCGATCCCATCCTGAGTTTCCTCGAGGTCCAGAACGAAGGCTCGGTCGACCAACTGCAGGTCCGGCTGGACGACTTTGGCCAGGGCCGCACGATGACCAGGGGTGTGCCGGTGCAATACGTCGACACCATCGACGGTCCGGTTCCCTGTACCACGGTCTATGACTTGATGATGGCGCAGTACGGCGTCAACCGCGGTCTCGAGGGCGAGTACCCCGAAGACTACGATGCCGACAGCGCGTACACCCCGGCCTGGGCCGAGAAGTACACCGGCATGAGTCGCAAGATGGTGCTGCGATTCGCCCGCGAGTGGGGCGAGACCGCCGAGCGCACCGGTGGCGCCTGCACGATCATCATCGGTGCCGGCATCAACCACTGGTACCACGCCAACCTGATGTATCGCGCCGGCATTCACGCTCTCATGCTGTGCGGTTGCATCGGCGTCAACGGTGGTGGCCTGGCGCACTATGTCGGCCAGGAGAAGCTGGCACCCGGCGAGTCCTGGGGAGCACTGGCGATGGGTAAAGACTGGGCCCCGGCTTCGCGGCTCCAGAACGCACCCAGTTGGCACTACGTGCACACCGACCAGTGGCGCTACGAGAAGTCGTTCACCGACTACCACACGGTGCCCGAGGGGTCGCAGATGGCCCAAGGCCACACCATGGACATGCAGGTCAAGGCGGTGCGCAACGGCTGGTTGCCGTTCTACCCGCAGTTCAACCGCAACAGTATCGACCTGGCGCGCGAAGCCCAGGAAGATGGTTGTGAGACCGATGAAGAGATCAGCGCCTGGTTGGTCGACAAGCTCAAAAACGACGAGGTTCAGTTCTCGATCGAGGATCCAGACGCTCCCGAGAACTGGCCGCGGGTCTGGTACATCTGGCGTGGCAATGCGCTGATGGCGAGTGCCAAGGGGCATGAGTACTTCCTCAAGCACTACCTCGGTACGCACACCAACACGATCTCCGAAGACATGGCTGAGGACTCGGTCGAAGACGTGCGCTGGCGCGACGCCCCGATCGGCAAGATGGACCTGGTGGTCGACATCAACTTCCGCATGGACACCTCGGCGCTCTACTCCGACATCGTCCTGCCGGCCGCCACCTGGTACGAGAAGGCCGACCTCAACTCGACCGACATGCACAGCTTCATTCACCCGCTGTCCAAGGCGGTGCCGCCGTGCTGGGAGTCGAAGAGCGACTGGCAGGCCTTCCGTGCTCTCGCCAAGAAGCAGGCCGAGCTCTCCGAGCGTCACTTCCCCGAACCCGTCAAGGACATCGTCGCGGTGCCGCTCGCCCACGACTCGAAGGCCGAGATTGCCCAGCGTCACATCCGCGATTGGAAAACGGGTGAGGTCGAGGCCATTCCGGGCAAGACCATGCCGGCCTTCAAGATCATGACCCGCGACTACAAGAACCTCTACCGCCAGTTCTGCGCCTTCGGCCCCGGGCCGCGCAAGAACGGCCTCGGCGCTCACGGCACCCACTACGCAATTGAAGATTTCTACGACGAGTTGGCAGCCAAGCAGCCGTCGAGAGAATGGCCGGGAGAGGCGTACCCGTCGGTCAAGGAAGACGAAGAAGCCTGCAACCTGATTCTCACCCTTGCTTCAGTAACCAATGGCGAACTGGCCTACCGCTCCTACAAGAACATGGAGAAGAGGACCGGCCTGCCCTTGGTACATCTCGCCGAGAAGAACCGCGGTTCGCGAGCGACCTACAAGGATCTCCAGAGCCAGGTGAAGCGCCTCCTCAACAGCCCGATGTGGTCGGGCCTGACCGAGAACGGTCGCGCCTACTCGCCATTCACCTACAACGTCGAGACCCTGGTGCCTTGGCGCACGCTCACCGGCCGGCAGCACTTCTACCTCGATCACGAGATGTACATCGAATTCGGGGAGCACGTGCCGACCTACAAGCCGAAGCCCCTGCCCCACGAGTACGCCGACCTTGTGTATACCGAGGAACGCGGTGAGATCCCACACGAAGAGTCGATGATGCTCAACTACCTCACCCCGCACGGGAAGTGGCACATTCACTCGACCTACGGCGACAACCAGCGCATGACGACCCTGTCGCGCGGCTGTGAGCCGCTGTGGATGAACCCGAAAGACGCAGCGCAAGTCGGAGTTGTCGACAACGACTGGGTCGAGGTCTTCAACGATCACGGCGTCGTTGCGACCCGCGCGGCCGTCTCGGCACGGATCCCGCCCGGCATCTGCATCCAATATCACTCGCCGGAGCGCACCTACTCGGTTCCCAAGTCTCCGCTACGTAAGAACAGGCGAGCCGGTGGCCACAACAGCCTCACCCGGACTCGCCTGAAGCCCAACCTGATGGCTGGTGGCTACGGCCAGTTCACGTTCCACTTCAACTACTGGGGCCCCACCGGCTGCAACCGTGACACGCACATCATGGTTCGCAAGATGCCCACCCTGAACTGGTAACCGAAGCACTGAAAGAAAAGGACGGAGACATTTCATGAACGTACGCTCTCAAGTCTCGATGGTGTTTCACCTCGACAAGTGCATCGGTTGCCATACCTGCTCGATCGCCTGCAAGAACGTCTGGACGGACCGCCGTGGCACTGAGTACATGTGGTGGAACAACGTCGAGACCAAGCCCGGTACTGGCTACCCCACCAAGTGGGAAGACCAGGAGAAGTACCAGGGCGGCTGGGAGGTCAAAGGTGACAAGGCGCAGCTCAAGTCGACCGGGCCCGCTCGGGTGGTGGCAAACATCTTCCACAACCCGCACCAGCCGTCGATGGACGACTACTACGAGCCATGGACGTACGACTACCAGAACCTGTTCAACGCTCCCGAAGGTGACGATCAACCGGTGGCGCAGCCGATCTCGATGGTCACTGGCGAGCCGATGGACGTCGAAGCCGGGCCCAACTGGGATGACGACCTCGGGGGTTCCGAGATCTACGCTGCCAACGACCCCAACCTCGACGGCCTGAGCCAACAGCAGCGCGACGAGTTGCAGGCCGTCGAGCGGCTGGTGTTCTTCTACTTCCCACGCATTTGCAACCACTGTCTGAACCCATCGTGCATTGCCTCGTGCCCGTCGGGTGCGCTTTATAAGCGCGGCGAAGACGGCATCGTTCTCATCGATCAGAAACGTTGTCGCGGTTGGCGCTCATGTGTCGCGGCCTGCCCCTACAAGAAGACCTTCTACAACTGGCAAACCGGCAAGTCCGAGAAGTGCATCTTGTGCTATCCGCGTCTCGAGACTGGCCAGGCGCCAGCCTGTTTCCACTCCTGCGTCGGCCGCATTCGCTATCTCGGCGTTCTGCTCTACGACGCAGATCAGATCGAGGCTGCCGCCGCCCTTCCCGACGAAGAACTGGTCGAAGCGCAGCGCAACATGATCCTCGATCCGTTCGATCCCGAGGTCATCAAAGCGGCTCGCCGCGACGGTGTCCCCGACGACGTCATCGAGTCGGCCCAGAAGTCGCCGGTCTACCAGTTCGTCAAGGTGTGGAAGATCGCGCTTCCGCCACACGTCGAATACCGCACGTTCCCGATGCTCTTCTACGTGCCGCCGATGTCGCCGGTTCAGGCCAGCAAAGACGGCGACGTGGTGTTCCACATCAGCGGCAACCTGTTTCACGACATCGACGAGGCGCGTGTGCCAATCGAGTACCTGGCGAATCTGTTCGGTGCGGGTGACGAAGGCGGTGTGCGCTACGCACTGCGTAAGCAGAAGGCGGTACGCATGTATCGACGGGCGCTCACGGTTGGCGATGTCGACGACGAGTGGGCAGCCCGCGCCCTGCGCGAGGCCGACTGCTCGCCCGAAGAGGCCGAGGCGATCTACAGGTTGACGGCGCTGTGCACCTTCGACGAGCGTTTCGTCATCCCGCCGATGCACCGTGAGGAAGCGCTGGCGATGATGGAAGACGATCCGCACGAAACCAAGGCCTCGACCGGGTTCGGCTTCGTCCAGGCGCCACGAAGGGGTCTCTAGATGGGCACCGAGACACCAGCCAAGAGCACGGTGGACTGGAGTCCGCTAGCCCAGCTGGCGCCGCTTCTGGTGTACCCCACCCGGGAGCTGCCGAGCCAGTTACCTCTGTTGCGCGCGCTCTTCGAAGCGAGCGGTGAGCCGATGGCTCCTGAGCTCGAAGTGGCGCTGTCGCGACTCGCGGAGCTCACATTTCACGAGCTCGAAGAGCTGTACACCCAGATCTTCGACCTCAATCCGGTGTGTACCCTCGAAGTCGGTTGGCACCTCTATGGAGAGCAGTACGAGCGCGGCCGCTTCCTGGTGCGCACCCGTGACCTCCTGATGAGTGTTGGCCAGGGCGAGGCCGGCGAGCTGCCGGACTTCTTGCCAACGCTGCTTCTGGCGCTGCCGCGCCTCGAGGCAGAGCGCGCCGTTGGGCTTGCGGCTTACCTGGTACCCGCACTACGAAAGATGTGTGATGCCTTCGGTGACGAAAAGCAGGCTGGCGAAGCCGCACAGCTCTATTTGCCGATCCTTCGCGCAGTGCGCGCTGGCCTCGAAGCGCGAGTACCGAAGGCTCTCGTCTCTGAAGTCGAAACGCGTTTCAGACCAGCAATGGTCGCGGGTCGAATGCGCGGTCTCGACCCTGGGCCGAACGGTGACTTCCCACTCGACATCGTTGGGGACACGGGCTTCTCCGGAAGAGCGGCGGCCGGACAGGACGGCATCGTGAAACTTGGGGTGGACAAGCCGCGCGGTCCGAAGGGCGCGGTGTCTGGCATTCCGATCAGCGAGATCCCGATGGAAGGAAAACCATCATGACCAACTGGGCTGCACAGCTCGACCTCTTTTTGTTCTCGGCCTTGCCATACATGGCGCTGGTGATCTTCTTCGTCGGCACCATCTACCGCTACCGGATGCAGGCCTTTACCTACTCGAGTCTGTCTTCGCAGTTCCTCGAGAACCGTCATCACTTCTGGGCGCTGGTGCCTTTCCACTACGGCATCCTGGTGGTGCTCGCCGGTCACATCCTGGCGTTTTTCCTCCCCAAGCAGATCCTGCTCTGGAACAGCGTGCCGGTGAGGCTATGGGCGCTCGAGATCACGGGACTGGTTTTTGGGCTCATGACCCTGGTGGGGCTCTTGGCGATCCTTGTGCGCCGCTGGACGACGTCGAAAGTCAAGATCGTGACCAGCACCGCCGACTGGGTTCTCTACCTGCTGCTCCTGGTCCAGGTGGCGACCGGTTTGTGGGTGGCGCTCGCCCACCCCTGGGGCTCGTCGTGGTTCGCCACGTCGATGACGCCCTATCTGTGGTCGATCGCCAAATTCTCACCCGCCGCCGAGTACATCGTGGGCATGCCATTCATCGTCAAGCTGCACGTCGTCAACGCGTTCGTTCTGATTCTGTTCTTCCCGTTCACTCGTCTGGTGCACGTCCTGGTGACGCCAAACCACTACCTGTGGCGCAAGCGCCAGGTCGTCCGTTGGTATGCCAACCCCGCCGACCGGGCCGCGGCGCGGCGCTGATGGTTGCTTAGGGGTAGACGCTCATGAAGGGTCGAATCTTCACCTTGCTGTTGCTGGTGGGTGTGCTGTACGCGTTGCTCATTCTGGTGCCCAAGCTCGACGCTGTCCGCCTGCCCGACAACCACCGAGGCTTCCAACCAGAGCAGCCCATCGCCTACTCCCATCGCCTCCACGCCGGTGAGCTCCAGATCGACTGCGAGTACTGCCACTCGGGGGCGCGCCGCAGTCGCCACGCCGGGATCCCAGCCGTCGAGGTGTGCATGAACTGCCACTCCTACGTCACCGCCACTCGCGCTCAAGTACGGGCGGCCGAAGCCGAGGCCGAACAGAACGGCCAGCCGGCTCCAACCAGGGTCATGTCGCCCGAGATCTCCAAGCTCTACCGAGCGCTCGATCTTTCAGACGACGGCGATCCGTTGGGCGGTGAACCTTCGCCGGTCGAGTGGGTGCGGATTCACCAACTCCCCGACTTTGCCGCCTTCGACCATCGTCCCCACGTCGCTGCCGAGGTGCCGTGTCAGAGCTGTCACGGCGCGGTTGAATCGATGGAGCGGGTGCGCCAGGTCGAGTCGCTATCGATGGGCTTTTGCGTCAACTGCCATCGCCTGCCGGCGGCGGACGGTCGCACTCTCGCCGACGGTCAACCGCATCCGCAGGCGTCGACCGACTGCGCGACCTGTCACTACTGAGTTTCGATCATGAAAGAAGTAGAACGACTCCCCATCCTCCAGCCCAACCCAACGGGGGAAACGACGCTCGAAGAAGTCCTCGAGCGGGAAGGTGTCCTGGGCATAGGCCGGCGCGGTTTTCTGCAATCGGCCGGCTTTGGCCTGGCCGCCACGGCACTCGCGGGCTGTTCACGTGCTCCGATCGAGAAGGCGATTCCCTACGCCACTCAGCCCGAAGGTCTGGTGCCGGGGCGCGCGGACTGGTACGCCTCGACGTGTGCTGGCTGCTCGGCCGGGTGTGGCGTTCTGGTCAAGACGCGCGAAGGTCGACCGATCAAGCTCGAAGGCAATCCTGACCATCCGGTTTCGAAGGGTGGTCTGTGTGCGGTGGGCCAGGCCAGCCTGGTCGGGCTCTACGACTCGCTGCGCTTTCGGAGCCCGATGGTCGACGGATCATCCTCGACCTGGCAAGAAGTCGACACCCGGGTCACGGCGGCGCTCGCCAATACGTCGGGAGGTCGAGTGCGGCTCTTGACCGGAACCCTGAACGGTCCCACCGATCGCGCCTGGATCGAGCGCTTCGTCGCACGTTTTGCCAACGCCCGCCACGTAACCTACGACGCGCTCTCGTCGTCGGCGATTCAGAGCGCCCACCTGAAGAGTCACGGTGTGCGTGCGCTGCCGCGCTACTTCTTCGATCGCGCCGAGACGATCGTCAGCTTCGGTGCCGACTTCTTGGGCAGCTGGGTTTCGCCGGTTGGTGATACCGCTCGCTACGTCAAGGGGCGCAGTCTCGCGACCAGCCCACCGCGAATGAGCCATCACACCCAGTTCGAAGGCAGGCTTTCGCTCACCGGGGCGAACGCCGACGAGCGGGTCAAGGTCTCGCCGAGTCAGGCCAGTGCTGCGTTGGCGTGGCTGGCGGCGGATCTGGGTGCCCGGGCCGGTGCGTCGGGACACACCAGGGCTCCGCTTCCGGCAGCGCTCGAAGCCGAGGTCAAAGACGTTGCCGATCGGCTCTGGCAGTCGCGAGGTCGAGGTCTGGTGGTGTCGGATTCACAGGGCGAAACCGACCAGCTCCTGTGCAACCAGATCAACCATGCCCTCGACAACTACGGCCACACGCTCGACCTCGATCGGCCCTCGTATCAACGACTGGGCAACGACGCAGCGCTCGAGGAGTTGCTCGCTGAGCTCGAGCGGGGCGACGTCGAGGTTTTGATTACCGCGGGCGTCAACCCGGTCTACGACCTGCCAGACGCCTCGGGCCTTGCTGCTGCTCTCGATCGGGTCCCGCTGGTGGTGGCCATCGCGCAGCGTGACGACGAGACCACGGCGCACGCCGGGGTTGTATGCCCGGAGGCCCATGAGCTCGAGAGTTGGCGTGACGCCGAGCCGGTGGCCGGGGTCGTTTCGCTTACTCAGCCGGCGATTCGCAACGTGTTCGACTCGCGCACCTTGAGCGAATGTCTCGCCGCCTGGACCGGGACACCGGGCACCGCCCTCGACCTCATGCGGAAGACCTGGGAAGAGCGGGTGTTCCCGCGCGCCAGGGCCCAAGGGAACTTCAGCGCCTTCTGGGACTTAGCGGTTCACGACGGTTACGTCGAGCTGCCGGCAGTGGCTACGGGTGCGGCCTGGGCTGCCCCAGCGATCAATCCGGCTGCGTCCGGAGGGTCATCATCTGGGGAGACAGTATCCGGGGAGACAGCGGGTTTGGCGCTCGTTCTCTATCCCAAGGTCGGTCTGCTCGATGGGCGGCACGCTCACAACCCCTGGCTGCAGGAACTTCCCGATCCGATCACCAAGGCCAGCTGGGACAACTACGCGTGCATCGCTCCGGAGACCGCACGTGAGCTCGGGATCGAAACCGGCGACATGGTGCGGGTCGAGATCGATGCCGACGCGATCGAGCTGCCGGCCTTCGTCCAGGAGGCTCAGCATCCTGAGGTGGTCGCGGTGGCGGTCGGCTACGGCCGCACGGGAACCGATCGTTTCGAGAAGGTCGGGCCGCAATGGCTCGAGGCGCGCCCTAGCGTTTCAGCCGGCGACACCGTCGGCGTGCGCGCTAACGGCCTGGCGCACTGGCAGGATTCCCAGCGTTCGATGACGCAGAGTGGTGCGAAGCTCACCAAGCTAGCCGGCTCCGTGCGATTGGCGCTTTCGCAGACCACGGCGTCGCTTACTCCCGACGGCTTCCGTGAGCCACTCGACAAGTCGCCGCGCCCGATCGTTCAGGACACCGTACTCGGCGCATACATCAAAGATCCTCATGCCGGTACACCGGCCGTCCATCATTTCGACTCCGACCTGTGGCCCGAGCACGAGCCGGGTCGGCACCATTGGGGCCTGGCCGTCGACCTCAATGCCTGCACAGGTTGCAGTGCCTGCGTCGTCGCCTGCCAGTCCGAGAACAACGTGCCGGTCGTCGGCCGCGATGAAGTGCGACGGCGTCGTGACATGCAGTGGATGCGCCTCGATCGCTACTACAACGAAGAAGGCGATGCGACGTTTCAACCGATGATGTGTCAGCAGTGCGACAACGCGCCGTGCGAGACGGTGTGCCCGGTGGTGGCCACGGTGCACAGCGACGAAGGCCTCAACCAGCAGGTCTACAACCGTTGTGTCGGCACGCGCTACTGTGCCAACAACTGCCCCTACAAGGTGCGGCGCTTCAACTGGTTCAACTACCGCCACGACGACCTGCTCGCCAACCTCGCCCTCAACCCGGAGGTCGTCGTGCGCACCCGCGGGGTGATGGAAAAGTGCACCTTCTGCGTCCAGCGCATCGAAGACCGGCGGGCGAACGCCAAGGCAGAGGGCCATGAGCTCGAAGACGGCGAGATCAAGACCGCCTGCCAGCAATCGTGCCCGGCGGGTGCGATCGTATTCGGCGACATGGCAGACCCCAACAGTCAGGTGTCGCAGATGGCCCAAAGCGGGCGGCACTTCCGCATTCTGGAAGAGATGAACATCAAGCCTTCGGTGGCCTATTTGAGGAAGGTGCGCAACCGGCCGGCTGGTGGCAGTCACCGTGATGACAGTGCCGGTGACCATGCAACCGACCATGCGCCTACAGAGGAGGAAGCCGCTCATGGCTGAGCCGTTCGTTCTGCGCCGTCCCTTGGTGACGGGCAACAAAGGGCCGGCCGAGGTTACGGCCGACATCACCGACCCGCTCGAGCGTCAGCCGGGCGCGCTCTGGTGGGGCGCCTTTTTGACCGCGGTCGCCGCCTTACTGCTCGGCATCGCCGCGGTGACCTACCAGATCGGCACCGGGATCGGGGTCTGGGGCCTCAACAAGACGGTTGGTTGGGCTTTCGACATCACCAACTTCGTTTTCTGGGTCGGCATCGGTCATGCCGGAACCCTGATCTCGGCGGTGCTCTTTCTGTTGCGCCAGCGTTGGCGCACGGCGGTCAACCGGTCGGCCGAGGCGATGACTATCTTTGCGGTCATCTGCGCGGGCATCTTCCCGATCATCCACATGGGGAGGCCGTGGTTGGCCTTCTGGATGCTGCCGTATCCCAACACGCGCGGGCCGTTGTGGGTGAACTTCCGGTCTCCGCTGCTCTGGGACGTGTTTGCGATCAGTGTCTATCTAACGATCTCGGCGGTGTTCTGGTACGTGGGCTTGATCCCGGATCTGGCGACGCTGCGCGATCGCTGGAAGGGTCGCAACACTCTGAGGCAGAAGCTCTACGGCATCTTCAGCCTCGGCTGGCGCGGTTCGGTGCGCGACTGGCAGCGTTACGAGAAGGTCTATCTCTTGCTCGCCGGGCTCGCGACGCCCCTCGTGCTCTCGGTGCACTCGATCGTTAGTTTCGACTTCGCCACCAGCGTGATTCCCGGCTGGCATACGACGATCTTCCCGCCCTACTTTGTTGCCGGCGCGATCTTCTCGGGAATGGCTATGGTGCTGACCCTGATGATCATCGCGCGAGTGACAATGCGCCTCCAGGACTACGTCACCGTCGATCACATTGAAGTGATGTGCAAGCTGGTGCTGCTCACCTCTTGCATCGTCGGCCTAGCCTACGGTACCGAGTTCTTCATCGCCATGTACTCGGAGAACCGTTTCGAGCGTTTCGTATTTCTCAATCGCGCCAGCGGTCCGATGGCTTGGAGCTACTGGATCATGGTGAGCTGCAACGTTATCGTGCCGCAGCTCCTATGGTTCAGAAGAGTACGGCGCTGGATCGCGGCGGTCTTCGTGATTTCGCTCCTGGTCAACGTGGGGATGTGGTTCGAGCGTTTCGTGATCATCGTCACGTCGCTCTACCAGGACTTTGTGCCGTCGAGCTGGGCGAGCTACGCCCCGACTCTGGTCGAGTGGGCGACCCTGATCGGTAGCTTCGGTCTGTTCTTCACCTGCTTCCTGCTGTTCTGCCGCTTCCTGCCGGTGATCGCCATGGCGGAGGTCAAGGGTGTATTACACGTCGGCCGTGAAGATGAGGAGCACCACTCATGAGTCGCCAATTGATCAGTGCGGTCTTCGACAACGAGTCGGATCTGCTCACCGCAGTGCGTGAACTGCGTTCGCGAGCCGTGCGCATTGACGACGTCTTCACGCCCTACCCGGTACACGGTCTGGAGGACGCAGTGGGCCTCCGTCCGACGCGAATAGGCTGGGTCTGTGCAGTTCTCGGTCTCTCGGGCGCCGCCTTTGCCTACCTCTTCCAGGAATGGACTTCGGTCGTCAGTTGGGATCTCAACGTTGGCGGCAAGCCGTTCGACTCGTGGCCGGCTTTCGTACCGGTGATCTTCGAGGTCGGGGTGTTGTGCGGTGGCATCGGTTCGGTCCTGGCGCTCTTTTATCTTCTTGGCCTCTATCCGGGGAAGAAGGTCGAGCTGCCCACCGACCGGGTCACTGACGATCAATTCGTGGTCGTCGTAGACGCCTCGCAGGCCAACTTCAACAAAACCGAGGTGCTCCGAGTCCTCGCGCAGCACAATGGGTTCGACGTTTTTGAGTCGATCGAGAAGAAGGCCAGGGAGGCGGCATGAGCGGTCGCTTGATCAATACCGTCCTGATTGTTCTGTTCGTCGTGTTTCTGGCGGCGAACCTTCTCCTCGGTCGTCGCGGCGAGGGCCGGCGCGGCTTCGAATTCCTTCCCACGATGGTGCACTCGGTGCCCTACGACGCCTACTCCGAGCACCCTCTACTGCCCGGTGGAATGGCGATGCAGGAGCCGCCCGAAGGTGTGATTGCCCGTGGCCGGATGCCTTTGCATTACGGTGCGAGCCCGGAAGAGGCGCTGCGCGCGGGTCGCGACCTCAAGAACCCGATTGCGCTGGCCAGCGCCGAGCAAGTGGAAGCCGATCTCGCCCGAGGTCAGCACCTCTTCGGCATCTACTGCCTCCTTTGCCACGGTCCGGAGGGGCGCGGTGACGGAACTGTTGCACAACGCGGCTTTCCAGCTCCCCCGGCCTTCAACAGCGAGACCTCGGTAGCGCTCCGCGACGGCCAGATTTTCCACATCATCACCTTCGGCCAGAACAACATGCCCGGGCACAAGGCGCAGATCGATCCCATCGATCGCTGGCGCATTGTGCAGTATGTGCGTCAACTGCGCCTCAATCTGGCTCCCACAGGCGAGCCCTCGTCGCCCTCAGTAGCAGCGGAACCCCTGGTCGCAGTGACCGAAGATGATGCAGGCGACGCGATGGAGGTGCAGCAGTGACCGTGTCGACCGTCGATTCAATCTCAGAAGCCCGGCTCGACCTTCCCCCGGCGCTGGCGGCGTGGCTCCGCGTCCTCGCAATAGCCGGCGCGCTCTTGCTGGTTCTAGGAGCCTTCGCAGCTCCCGATCGTTTGTGGCCGAGCTTTCTGATCATGGGCTACTTCGTTTTCGGGATCGGGGCCGGAGCGCTCTACTTCCTCGCGATGTTCCACGGCGCCAGTGGCGGCTGGGGAACGGTGTTCAAGCGCGTGCCCGAAGCGCTCTTGATTCTGGTGCCGGTCGGCGGTGGCTTGATTCTCGCGGGACTCGCTGGTGACTTCTTGATGGCGACGCTGTCTCAAGAGCCTCATCGCCTCTACCCCTGGATGGTGACCAGCGAGGCCGCACACCACGGCCCCGAGGTCCACAGTTTCAAAGATGTCTGGCTACAGCCGATGTTCTTCTACGCCAGGGCGATCTTGATCATCGTGGGTGTTTCCTTGTTCGCCCGGTCGATTCGGATGCACTCGATCGAGCAGGATCGAGACGGTTCGACCGAGCACTCGGTGATCATCCGCCGGCGATCGATTCAGTTTCTGGTCTTCGGAACCCTCCTGTTGGCGTCGGCAGCCATCGACTGGTTCATGTCGCTCGAACCGGCCTGGTATTCGACGATGTACATCGTCTACCACTTTGCCGGCAACTTCGTGACCGCACTCGCCGTGGTGATTCTGATTCTCCTGGGACTGCGCGGCCTTGGCTTCATGCAGGGCTTCACTACGCATCACCTTCACGACCTCGGCAAGCTCCTGTTCGGCATGTCCACCTTCTGGATGTACATCTGGTTCAGTCAGTTCATGCTGATCTGGTACACCAACATGCCCGAAGAGACGATCTACTTCACCAACCGCCTCGGCGAGGGGCGCACCGCTTTTCTCGTCGCGCTACCGATCCTCATGTGGGTAATCCCGTTCTTTACCCTGCTCTCGCAGCGCGCCAAGAAATCGACCACCGTCATGAGTCGCATTTGCGTCGTGGTTCTGCTCGGGCACTGGCTCGACCTCTTCCTGATGGCAGGAGGGCAGGCGGCCAGCGGCGGCTTCGCGGTCGCAGAGGTTGGTGCCGGCCTCGCCGCGGTCGCGCTGGTTTTTCTGTTGCCCAGCAGGCAGCTGACCCGGGCGCCACTGGTCGCGACCAAGGATCCCTATCTCAAAGAAAGCCTTCACCATCACGTCTGAGCTCTGGTTCGGGCGATGATTCCACCGGGCGCGCATTCTCCTTGAGGCCTGCGAGCTCGGAAGCGAGATATAAACGATGGAAGAGAAAGCTACCGTTGCTTCCCACAAAGCACTGACCCTCAACACCCTGGCGTTCACCGTCTGCTTCGGTGCCTGGATGCTCAACGGTGTCTTGGTGACCTTCCTGGTCGACAATCAGATCTTCGACTGGGGTCCGGTCAAGATCGGCTGGTTGATGGGTATTCCAGTCTTGACCGGCTCGGTTTTCCGGCTACCGGCCGGCATCCTCACCGACAAGTTCGGTGGCAAGCCCGTACTCGGTGCGCTGCTGGTCTTGTGTGCGATTCCAATGTATCTGCTGTCGTTTGCCAACAGCTACACGGACTTCGCGCTGGCCAGCTTCGGCTTCGGGTTTGCCGGCGTCAGCTTTGCCATCGGGATCGCCTACACTTCGGTGTGGTATCCGAAGCATCAACAGGGAACCGCGCTCGGCATCTTCGGAGCCGGTAACGCCGGCGCCGCACTGACCACTCTGTTTGCACCGACCGCCCTCGGCATGCTTACCGACAACGGAGCCAACCTCGAAGGCTGGCGCAATCTACCGCGCATCTACGCTCTGATTCTCCTGGCCATGGGGATCATCTTCTTCCTGTTCAGCACCAACAAGAAGCCGGCGACCAGCGCTCGCACGTTGCCTCAGATGCTCAGCCCGCTGCGCGATATTCGCGTGTGGCGCTTCGGCCTCTACTACTTCTTGGTCTTTGGTTGTTTCGTGGCCTTCTCTCAGTGGCTGGTGCCCTACTTCGTGAACGTCTACTACCTGCCGCTGGTCACGGCTGGCATTTTCGCCGCGCTGTTCAGCTTTCCTTCCGGGGTCATACGAGCCCTCGGTGGTTGGATGTCTGACAAGTGGGGCGCGCGCCGTGTCATGTACTGGGTGCTCGGGTCGTCGGTCTTGATCAGCTTGATGCTCACCGTGCCGCGCATGGAGATCATGTCGCCGGGTCGCGGCATCATGGCCAAGCGCGCCGGTACCGTATCGGCAGTCTCGGGTAGCGAGATCACGGTCGATGGCGTCAACTACGCCTTGATCGACAAGAGCGGCGTGCCTAGCGAAGACGTACTCAACCAGGGCGTGATGTTCCTACCTCGCAAGGCCGTGTGGCAGGAGCCGGTAGTGACTGCGGGTGATGCGGTTGCCAAGAAGCAACTGCTCGCGAAAGGCGTGACGCGAATTTCCTTCCAGGCCAACGTCTGGGTGTTTGCCGTTCTGGTGATTCTGATCGGCAGCATCTGGGGGATCGGCAAGGCGGCGGTCTACAAACACATTCCGGACTACTTCCCCGAAGAGGTGGGTGTCGTCGGTGGCATGGTGGGTGTTCTCGGCGGACTCGGTGGGTTCTTCTGCCCGATCATCTTCGGCTATCTGCTGGAGGGCACCGGGTTGTGGACCAGTTGTTGGATGTTCATGCTCGCGCTTTCTGCCTTCTGCCTGATTTGGATGCACCGGGTCATCGAGCGCATGCTGCGCGAGCAGAGTCCAGATCTGATGCGGGAAATCGAACACCGCGAGGGCGCCGTAGCACCCTGAGAGTACCCACGCTGAGGATGACGAATCGATGACGACGAAGCCGCTTCCTACCCAATCTCCGGCGATTCTCGCCGAGCGGGGTTGGGCCTCGCGATTGGCGGCCGCAGTAGGCGCCTTTCTGCTCTTCGCAGGCCTTTCTGGGCTAGTGGTGTATCTGGTTCCCTTCTCGGAGGGAACCCAGATCGCGTTGCTGGTGCATGTCGTCCTTGGCCTGATTCTCGCCCTGCCGGTTCTGTTCTATGCCTGGGGACACATGCGCACCTGGATGAAGCAGAGGGTCACCGCTTCGATGTTTCTGGGTTACGCGCTGCTGGTTGCCGTCCTGGTTGCGATCACTACCGGGTTCATCGGCACCGGCTTCGCCCTTTTCGCGAGCCGGCTTCCTCCGTTCGTCGACCTGGTCCATCTGGTCTCGGGCATTGCTGGGTTGGCCCTGGTAGCGAGCCACTTGGCGTCGGCGCTGTTGCGTCGGCTGCCGGCGGCCCGCCGCTCCACTCCGCTCAGCGGAGCCATGAGGAGCTTCGGGCGACGGACTGCGATTCTGGTGGGCGCCTTGGTATTGGCCGTCGGGCTGGCCTGGATTCTGTGGCCGCAGCACAACTACCGCTTCCCGGTTCCAGACGACTACTCCCTGCCGTCGTACGCGCAACAGTTCGAGGAGTATCGCGGCAACCCTTTCGCTCCCACCTTCGCACGCACCGTCGACTTCGAGATGGTCGAGCCGGCTCTTTTGGCGAACTCGGCGTCTTGCGGAACCAGCCGCTGCCATGAACAGATCCTTGCCGAGTGGCAGCCGAGTGCGCACCGCTTCTCGGCGATGAACCAGCCCTTCCAGGAGATTCAGAAGCGCTTTGCCGCCGACCGAGAGCCGGCCGAGACCCGCTACTGCGCCGGTTGTCACGACCCGATCTCGCTGTTCGCCGGAGCGAAAGATCTGCACCAGATGGACCTTTCGTCAGCGGGTGTCGACGAGGGGATCTCGTGCGCCAGCTGCCATTCGATTTCACAGGTCGACCAGCGCGGTAACGCCGACTATGTTCTGACCCCGCCCGAGAAGTATCTCTGGGAAGCGACCACCGGTTGGACCAAACTGGTTTCGGACTTCCTGGTTCGTGCCTATCCGCGCCAGCACCTCGCCGACTACGACCGCGCCCTCCTCCGCACGCCCGAGTTCTGTGCGACCTGCCACAAACAGTTCATTCCCGAAGCGCTCAACCGCTTTGGCATGGTGACCAGCCAGAACCAGTACGACGAATGGAAGAACGGCCGCTGGCATTCCGACGACCCCGAGGTCGATCTCTCCTGCCGCGACTGTCACATGCGTTTGGTTCCGTCGACCGATCCAGGCCGTGGTGAGGCCGGTGATGTGCGGCGCTCCCCTTCCGATCGGTCGCACCGCCACCACGGAACGATTGCCACCAACAACTTCATGCCCGCAGTCCTCGACCTGCCGAACTGGCAAGAGCACGTACGCCTGACCAACGAGTGGATGCGGGGCGAGACCGTGTTGCCTGAGATAGCCGACATCTTCCCTCTAGGTCCGGTGTCGAGCGTCACCCTGGCCGCTCCCGACGAGGCCGCTCCCGGTGAGGAGATCGAGTTGCGGGTCGTGGTCTCGAATCGCAAGGCGGGGCACAACTTCATCACCGGCCCGCTGGACTTTGTGCGCTCCTGGGTCCACTTGCGACTCCGCGACGAGAGCGGAAACCTGATCGCCGAGTTCGGATCGATGGATCCGGTGACCCGCCGCATTCTCGATCGCGAAGACACGCCGCATGTGAGCGCCAACGCTCGAGACGAGGGGACGCTGGTTCTCGAGTCGATGCCCATCGACGAGGACGGTGAGATTCTTCGCCAGCACGAGTTGTGGCGCAAGGCTGGCGGTACCGGCAAACGCGTCATTTTCCCCGGTCACTCCGATTCCCAGCTCTACCGCGTGACGGTTCCCGAGACAGCCTCCGGCGAGATCACCATTGAAGCCGACTTGAACTATCGTCGCTACCGACAGGAGTTCCTCGAGTTGGTGGTGCCGGAGCTCGAAGAAACGAGCGGCGTGATTCAGCCGGTCGTTACGCAGAGTCACGCCGCCGCGACGCTTCTCGTGCGCGGTCCCTGAGTGGCAACCAAGAGAGAGCGTCGGCTGTGGACATCGGTCGTTCTGACCGTTCTGGGGGTCGCTGTCCTGGTGGCCCTGGGGCTCTTGCGATCGATGCGCGAAGACACCGACCTCGCCGACCCCGAGGCCTCGGTGACCACCGAGTTCCAGCATGCGACCTCGAGCGAAGCTCCCGAGCTCGCCTTTCGTGATGTGGCAGTCGAGCTCGGAGTCGACTTTCGTCACGGTCCGGGAAGGCGGACCCGATTGCTGCCCGAAGACACCGGTTCGGGAGTTGCCTGGGGAGACTACGACGGCGACGGGGACGACGATCTCTACCTGGTGAACTTCCCGAACCCCGAAGACCCGCTGGACCCGACGGGTAACAATCGGCTGTGGCGCAACGACGGCGGACGTTTCTACGACGTGACCGAGCGCGCTGGCGTGGCTGATCTGGGAGGTAACGGAATGGGCGCCGGCTTTGCCGACTTCGACGGTGACTCCGATCTCGATCTGTTCGTCGCCAATTACGGTGCCGACAGGCTGTTCGAGAACCGTGGCGATGGCACCTTCCGCGACCTGGCCCCAGCGCTGGGGCTCGCCGGAGACGGTTGGTCGATCTCCCCTGTGTGGGGTGATGTCGATCGGGATGGGCGGCTCGACCTCTATGTGACGCGCTATGTGAAGTACGACGCCCCCGCTCCTGAGCCGGTAGCGACCGACCCCAATTGGGAGTCGGTTCCGTTCTCGCTCAACCCGAACTCGTTCGACTCGCTGCCCAACCGCCTGTACCTGCAGCAGCCGGATGGCACTTTCGAAGAGTCGGCGCTCGTTCTGGGCGTGGCCAACGCGGGCGGGCGCACCCTGGGCGCAAGCTTTGTCGACGTCGATGGAGACGGCTGGCTCGATCTTTACGTTGCCAACGATGTGTCGCCCAATGCCCTGTTCAGGAACCTCGGTGGCGACGAGGGGTACCTGACCTTCGACGACTGGAGTGCGGTGACTGGCACTGCCGATGAGCGTGGATCGATGGGCATCTCGGTGGCCGATTTGTTCAGCTCGAGCGGTGGTCCCGACGGCCGACCCGACCTGTTCATCAGCCACTGGGTTGCGCAGGAGAACGCCCTCTATGTCTCGACTCTCACCGAGACCGGGAGGCTCGAGTACCGCGATCGCATTCGCCAGTACCGGTTGGGCGAGGTGTCCACCGATCGGGTGGGCTGGGGGACGGCGTTCGTCGACTTCGATCTCGACGGTCGCCTGGACATCGCAGTCGCCAATGGCAGCACCCTCGAGGTGAGACCCTCAGAGGAGCGGGCGCCGAAACTCGAGGCGCAACCCGCGTTTTTCTTCTGGAACGGTGGCGACCGTTTCTACGACGTGACGACGAGCGCCGGAGCCGACGCGGGTACGGCTCGCGTCGCACGAGGACTGGCCACCAGCGACTTCGACCTCGATGGTGACAGCGACCTGGCGATTTCCGTCAACCGGGGAGCGTTCGTCTTGCTGCGCAACGAGAGCGAGCACGAGGCCGGCGCTTCGGGGGGGAGCTGGTTGGCCGTGCGCCTGGCGACGACAGACGCCTTGGCGATCGGGAGTCGTATCGAGGTCAGAACCGGTGAGACGCTGGACACCCGGTTCGTCGGCGCCGACGCCTCGTACGCTTCTCTTCACAGTCGAGAGCAGGTTTTCGGCCTGGGTGAAGACAGTCGCGCTACCGTGTCGATCAAGCTGGCCGGAAGTCCGAGCCTGCGGTTCCTGGAGGTGCCGGCAGGCCACCGTATGATCGTTCCAGTGCGCTCCCTCTAAGCCCTGTTCGAGCGCCGGCGCGGTGGTCACCGCTTCTGGAACCAACGAAACGGGTCGTATTGATCGCATTGATAGGGTGGTGCCCGATCGACGAGGTACCAGCCAACAAGAGGAGAGCGTGCCATGAAGTACACGGTTCCCGGCCCTACGAACACTCTGGTGACGATCGCTTTCGCGGCAATCGCGGTTCTGGCGCTGCCCGCCCTCTCGGCTGGCGGCTCTGATGCGACATCGACCAGCCACGACGCGCATTCGGCGTTCGAAGCCCTCAAGGCCATGGAGGGCACCTGGGTTGGCACCGTCCAGACGAATCGTTCGGACGAGCCCCGCGAAACCAAGATCACCTTCAAGGTCTCGGCCGGAGGTCACTCCGTCATTCAGACCTTCGCCCCCGGTAGCCCAATGGAGATGTTCTCGGTCTACCACATGGACGGTGACGAGCTCCTGATGACGCACTACTGCGCGATCGGAAACGCGCCGAAGATGAAGTTCGCCGCCTCCGACGAGGCGGGTGTCGTTGCCTTCGACTTCAACGGCGGCACCAACATGGATCCCGCCAAAGACGCTCACGCTCACGAGGGCACGATGCGGCTGCTCAGCCCGGATCGCTACGAGAGCCGATCCGTCGGTTTCGCCGACGGCGAGCCCTCGCTGGTGCAGAACTTCAAGATGGAGCGCATCGCAGTCGACTGAACGGGGCCCCGAGCTCGCCCAAGCAAGTGGAGGACCTTGGATGCTTTCGAGATGGCGGCGGACTGCGATCGCGGGGGCGACTTTTCTGGTCGCGGTAGTGTGTCTGGGGCAGGCGGAGGAACGGCCGCGCGCGCGCGACATCGGTCTTGTTGTTGGCACCTTCGAAACCGGTGCCCTGAACGCGATCACTGACGTCACCGGCGTCAAGGTAGGCCATCACACGGTTCATCGTGGCGATGACGTTCGCACCGGCGTGACGGCAATCGTTCCGGCTCCTGGCAACCTCTACACCCACCCGGTTCCAGCCTGGATTCACGTTGGCAATGGCTACGGCAAGCTCATCGGTGAGACCCAGGTGCGTGAGTTTGGCGAGATCGAGACCCCGATTCTGCTCACCTGCACGCTTTGTGTATGGAGCGCCGCGAATGCCCTCAAGGAGTGGATGTACGAGCAGCCAGGTATGGGGGAACACACCCTCAACCCGGTGGTCGGTGAAACCAACGATGCTCGAGTCAACAACATGTGGTCCGACCCGATCGGCCGCGCCGAGGTCTTTCTTGCACTGGCCGATGCCAGGAGCGGCCCGGTCGCCGAAGGCAGCGTGGGGGCTGGGGCCGGGACGCAGGCCTTCGCGTGGAAGGGCGGCATCGGCACCAGTTCCCGCGTCCTGCCCCAGGAGCTTGGCGGCTACACCCTGGGCGTTCTGGTGCAAACGAACTTCGGCGGCACCCTTTCGGTGAACGGGGCGCCGGTCGGTCGCGAGCTCGGCCGCTACGCCTACCAGCGGCAGCTCGAGGGTCAATCGGCCGACGACGCCGAGGACGGTTCGATCATGATGGTGGTGGCCACCGATGCCCCACTGAACGCTCGCAGTCTCGACCGCCTCGCTCAGCGAGCCATGCTCGGGCTCGCGCGAACCGGCTCGTTCGCCCACAACGGATCCGGCGACTACGTCATTGCCTTTTCGACCCATCCCCGCGTTCGCCGTCCGCGCCAGAGCCGCGGGCCATTTGAAACCGAAATGCTGACCAACGAGGCCATGTCGCCGCTGTTCGCGGCCGCTGTCGAGGTCACCGAGGAGGCGATCTACAACGCCATTCTGAAAGCCACCACGGTGACCAGCTCACGGGGAACTCTCGAAGCGATTCCACTCGACCCGCTCATCGAGGTCCTCGAGAAATACAGGGTGCTCGGTTGGGACAAGAGCCTCCGGCCCTAGCGGCGCATCACGGAGGCGGCGTTCGAGCGCCCAGGAACTCGCTTTTCTAGCCCCTCCGAGGAGCGGGATTCTCCCGCCCATTCGACGGGCAATCCGGGAACTGCCGCACTCCCACCCCCAGTGAACAATCTTTCACTGGTAAAATGGCGGTCTTCCCCGTTCCTGCTTTTGTCGGTTCGCTGAGGACCGCTGCCATTCCTCTTGCCCGGAGTTCTCATGCGCGCTGCCTCTGTGTTCGCTTTCGCCCTCGTTTGCCTACTGAGAAGACACCCGAGACGCCGCGTCTGCTTGGCGCCAGTCCTCGTTCTAGCTCTCGCCACTGTCTTGGCCGGCCCCCTTCTGGCCCAGCAAGGCACGACGAAGGTCTTGGCGCCCGCCGGCTCGTTGGACGGCCAGGCCGGAGCCCTGCGCCTGGCGACCTATGGCTCGCGGGCTCTCTACCTGCTCGACCAGGCGGCGCTGGGTCGCGCAGCAGGCGTCGAAGGAGTTCGGGTGCTTCCCGATGCCGACCGTTTGTTGATCGAGGCGGCACCGTTCGATACCCAGCGTGAGCGGCCCCAAGTGCCGGCGGGTCTACGGGCTCTCGACTTCGAAGGTCCTGCTCTTCATGTCGTGCAGTTCGTTGGACCTGTGCAACAGGCGTGGCTCGACGACCTGCGCTCAGAGGGAATCCAGCCCATCCATGCCGTGGCACGGCATGGCTACCTCGTCCTTGCCGACGGGGCGGCACGACGCGCCCTGCAGTTGCGCGCTTCAGGAAGGGGAGCAAGCGGCGATCCGCTTCAGTACGTGGGTGCTTGGGAGCCGTTCTGGAAACTCGGCGCGTCCTTGCGTGCTCGTAGCCGTGGCAAGGGCTCGTCTTCATCGGGCACGATTCTGGTGACCGTTCAGATGGTGCGGCATGCGGGCCGCGCGGCCTCAGAGAACCGCATCAGCGCCCTGGCGACTCGGGTCGTCAGTACCTGGCAGCCGATCCTCGCCTTCCAGAACGCGCTTGTTGAGATCGACGCGGCAATCGCGGTCGAGATCGCCCGCCTGCCAGACGTGACCTACGTCGGCGAGCGCGGCGAACGCACCATGGACGACGAGCTGCAGGGGCAGATCATGGCCGGACAACTGACTGCCGACGGAGCGCAGCCGACCGGGCCGGGTTACGCGGCGTACCTGACGAGTCTGGGCATGAGCACCGATCCGCTCGCCTATCCGCTGGTCGATATCACCGATGACGGGATTGGAACCGGTGATGTCGACTCGGGCGATCCGACGCTCTATGAGTTCGGCGATGCGTCGAACCCCTCGCGGCTTTCCTATGTGCAGAACTGTACGGGCGCTGCCAACGGTGGCAGCCTCGGTGGCCACGGTCATATCAACACCAGCATCGTCGGCAGCTTCGATGATCGCCTCGGCTTCCCCTACCAGGATCTCGACGGGTACCAGCGCGGCCTCGGGATCAGCCCGTTCGGTCGCGTCTCTGGAACCCGGGTGTTCGGGCCGTCGTTTGACCTGACGGGCTGTGGCGGCACCGATGTCGGCTTGATTCGCGCCATCCAGGACGCTGGCGCAGACATCAGCACCAACTCTTGGGGCTGCTCGGGTTGCGCCGGCAGCTACGACGAGAGTTCACAGGCCTGGGATGTTGGTACCCGCGACGCCGACCTCACCGAGGCCGGCAACCAGGAGCTCACCTTCATCTTCTCGGCTGGCAACTCGGGGCCGGTCGCCGCGACCATTGGTTCGCCGGGCAACGCCAAGAATGTGATTACGGTTGGCGCTTCGGAGAGCTATCGTCCGGCAGACGACGACGGGCCGTGGACAGACGGCTGCAACATCGGGCCTGGCGGCGCGGACTCGGCGATGGACGTGATCGGCTTCTCGAGTCGTGGTCCCGCACCGGGTAACCGCACCAAGCCCGAGGTCATCGCGCCCGGGACCCACATCCAGGGAACCGCCAGCACCAACTCCGGGTTCAATGGCAACGGAGTCTGCGACCAGTATCGCCCTGGCGACCAGACGGTTTTCGCGGCCTCCTCGGGCACCAGCCACTCCGCCCCTGCGATCGCCGGCCTCACGTCCCTGGTTCATCACTGGGTCGACAGTCGCCTCGAGCGCTTGGGCGACTCGACTCACGCGTTGAGCCCAGCGCTTATGAAGGCGTACCTGATGGCACACCCTGCCTACCTGACAGGCGTGGACGCGGGCGATGACCTGCCGAGCAACAACCAGGGCTATGGCATGCCAACCCACCAGCTCCTGTTCGACGACGCCGCGCGCGTGCTGCTCGACCAGACGGTCGTGTTCGACGCGGTCGGCGAGGAATGGACCTGGCAAGGCTCAGCCGCCGACCCGGCACGGCCGGTGCGCATCGTCATGGTGTATACCGACCAGGCCGGTGCGATCGGGACCAGCCCTCAGGTCAATGATCTCGATCTCGAGGTGCGAGCAGACAACGTGATCTACCGCGGCAACAACATGAGTGGCGCTGTGAGCGTTCGAGGTGGAGTGTTTGACGCAACCAATAACTACGAGGCCGTGTTCCTGGCTAGCGGTGTCGGAGCGATCGAAATCACCGTTGGAGCGGTCGACATCGCGGGCGATGGCGTTCCCAACACCGGCGACGAAACCGATCAGGACTTCGCCCTGGTTTGCTACAACTGCGCCGCGGAACCGACCTTTGCGCTCGAGGTCACACCGCGCGAACTGGCGATCTGTGCACCCGAAGACGCGTCGTTCAACGTTCAGGTCGCTTCGATCCTCGGCTTTTCCGACGCCGTCGACCTCGACTCGAGCGGTGTGCCCGCTGGCGTGTCGGCTGTGTTCTCGAGCTCGTCGGTGATTCCGGGTGATTCGGCGACCCTCACCTTGAGCGGGACGGGCGCGGCCGAGTCGGGACGCTATGACCTCGTGGTCACCGGAACCTCCGGTTCGCAGAGTCGCACTGCACACGTCGCCCTCGATCTCTTCGATACGAGTCCGGGTAGCGTCGTGCTCGAAGCCCCTCTAGACGATGCAGCTCTGGTCGACTCGCCGGTGACCTTCAGTTGGAGCGCACCTCCTGGCGGTGGTACGGCAACCCTCGAGGTAGCGACCGACTCGTCGTTCCAGGATCTGGTCGCTGAAGTAACGGAGATCACCGGAAGCACCTACACGGCAGCCAGCCTCGAGAGCGGCACTCGCTACTACTGGCGTGTCAGGCACCGCAACGCCTGTGGCACCGCCGACTGGTCGGAGACCCGCACGTTCGAGACCACGCCGCTCCCGGGTGATTGCCCCGCGGGCAGTGAGAAGACCACGTTCTTCCTCGACGACTTCGAGACTGACGTTTCAGGTTGGGAGACCGACGGTCCAGGCGCGACCTGGTCGGTCGAGCCGGGACGCGCCCACAGCGGCAGCAGAGCTTTTCACGCCGCCAACGTTTCAACGGTCTCCGATCAGCGCCTGGTGACACCGGCGGTGACCCTGCCGACCGGAATGACATCGCTGTCCTTTGTCTTCTGGCAGTACCAGGCAATGGAGAGCGCCGGCAGCCAGTCGTGCTTCGATGGTGGCGTTGTCGAGGTCTCGACCGATGGTGGCGACTCCTGGTCGGCAGTCGACAACGAGATCATTCTGACCCAGGCCTATGACGGACCGCTGGCGGGTTCGCACGGCAATCCACTCGGGGGCCGCGATGCCTGGTGCGGAGATCCGCGTGACTGGATGCGTTCGGTGATCGCGCTCGACGAGTTTGCGGGGTCTTCGGTTCAGCTGCGATTCCGGCTCGCAACCGACGCGTCGATCGGTCGCGAGGGTTGGTTTGTCGATGATGTCGAGGTGCGCGGTTGCCGGGTCACCGACCCCCATATCGAGTCCCTGTTCGAGGACGACTTCGAAAGTGGCAACGCTTCGTCCTGGTCTTCCGAGACTCCCTGAGCGCGCGGCAGTCGCTCCCGCTCCTTCTGCTGGAGTGGGGGCTACTGGAGTCGAGCGTTCCTCTCGCCATCGATGACGACGGGCCATCCGCAGGCGTCCTGTTCGCATAGTGCGCTCAGGGTGTCTCGGTCTTCGATGTTCGCCCAGGTACGTGAACCGTCAGGCAGGCGACAGGCGAGATGGGCGACCGTTGGCTCGTTGCCGACCTCGGCGGCTTTGCCGTAGAGATCGGTGTAGGACTTCGTGGGCTTCGGCGGGTTGTGGCCGAACATGACGGTATACGCCTCGATCTCGGCCGTGGCGCGGTGTGACGCCTCGACCCTACGTTTCGGCAGGGCGTCGACCTCCCGCTGCAGGTTCTGTTGGCGAAACGGGTGCGAGGGTTGTCGACGCGTGTAGACGCCAAACGCGTGCTTGGTGAGCATGCCGCCATTGGCGGTGACCAGGGCACGGCCGTCGGAGGTTTCGCGCAAGAGCTCGACCGTTCGTGCGATCGAGTGCATGACGTAGTTGTTGAGCGGGCCGCCGCCAAACGTGAGCCCCCCGGTGACCGTCAGCGGCCGATCGAGGGCGAGACCGAGCTCGGCAGCCGCGACCTGAACCGCACTCGGGAAGCAGCTGTACAGGTCGATGAAGTCGAGCTCGCTGGCCTCGACCTCGGCGAGCTCGAGCACGCGCTGACCGGCGAGGCGGATGGCTGGTGAACGGTGAAGGTCGTTGCGCTCGGAGACGTAGTAGTGGTCGTAGGCGTCGGTACCGCTGGCCGGAAAGACGATGCGCTCCTCTGGTACGCCCAGCCTTCGTGCCGTCTCGAGCGAGCACATGATGAGGGCGGCGCCCATGTCGACGCGCATGTTGGCCATCATCAACTTGGGGTAAGGGTAGGAGATCAAACGGTTCGAGGCAGCAGGCGTAGCGATTTCTTCCGCTGTGACGGGTCGTCGGATCCAGGCGTTGGGGTTCTTTTGAGCAACCTCGCTGAAGCTCGCCCACAAGCGGGCGACGCGCTCGCGGTGCTCACGCGGGGTCTCGCCGCGTTGGTGGCGTAGTGCGGTTTCGAACATCGCGTAGTACTGCGCCGGGCGTGCGATCCCGCAAGCCATTTCCTCCTCGTGACGAGTCCACTTCTGGTCGCCGTAGGTGACATCGGCATCCGGCAGGAAGTCGTTGCCCTTGCGTTCGAGCCAGTCAACGTCGAGACCGGCTTTCTGGGCACGTCCCAGGGTGCGCCCACACTCGGCTCCGGTGATCACGATCACATCGCGGTCACCGCTTTGGATTTCAGCTGCGCTCTGGTTGACGATCCACTGCACGTGGTTGCCGCCCAGCACCGAGAGGCCAGTTTCGACGTTGGTGAGACCGAGCTTCTCGGCGATCTCGAGGGCGGGGTTCGCATACCCCCAGATGCCCTGGATGACTCGCACCGAAGAAGCGTGCCTGATGAGATCGGGCGCGTCGCTATCGATCGACGCCCGCTCGATCGCATCGATCATCAGCTCGAGCGGCGGCCTGGCGGCTCGCGGGTCGTCTTCGTGCTGGAGAACTTGCGAGACGCCAACAAGAACAGGCGTGGCTTGGTTCATCGGCGGCTGGTCCTCAGTCGGCGAGGCGATAGATGCGGCGAGCGTTGCGGTAGAACATCGCGTCGCGCTCGTCAGCCGAGTACTGTGCGGCGATCTTCTTGAGGCCGTTCCACAGCACCCGGTAGGACAGCGACCAGCGATCGACCGGGAAGTTGCTCTCGAACATGCACCGACGCGGACCGAAACACTCGATAGTGTGGTGGTAGTAGCGCGCCTGTGCGGCAACGAACTCATCAGACGTTGGCGGTCGCTTCTGGGTGTGCCAGCCGAAGCCGTTGTCGGGCATGGCCAGCCCACCGAGCTTGGCGACGACGTTGGGACAAGCGGCGATGCTTTCGATGTCCTTGGTCCAGGTCTTGAAGATCTGTTCGCGCAGCCCGGCGTAGGGCCCCACCCCGAGCGGAGTGCCGAAGTGGTCGAGGACCATGATGGTGTCGGGCACCGCCTCGGCGAGGCCACGAAAAGCCGCGTTCTGATGGTGGTAGTGCCAGGTGTCGTAGGTGTAGCCGAGCTCACCGAGCTTCCGGACCCCGGTGCGAAATGCCGGATCTTCGTAGAGGCCCAGAGGAGCCCGCCCCGGGATCGTCAGCGCTTCGGGATGAGGGTCGCGCGCGCCTGAGTGCCGAATGCCTCGGAAGAGCCCATCACCGGCTTCTTCATGCGCAGCGAGGATGCGCTCGAGCTGAGGGTGCCTCAAGTCGGCACGAGAGACACAGCCGGCGATCACCGCTTGTGTACTCGCGCCCTTTCGACTGGCTGCGGCTTGTAGGGCTACAAAGGCGGTTTCGCCCACCGAGCGCAGTTCTTCGGGACCATCGGTGTGGTAGGCCTCGCCGCACTCGAGAAACACCGTCTTCGAGACCTTGTGGCCGGCGCCGGTGTCTCGCCAGAGCTCAGGGAGCAGGTAGCGGCTTCCGCGACGGTCTGCCCACAGGTGATGGTGCGGATCGATGATGCGCTGTTCTGGATCGATGACGTCTTCGTCGACGAGCGCCAGCCACTTCTCACGGTCGCTGAGTGGAGCGTGTCGTTCATGCGTCACGGCACGTTCTCCGGGGTGTGAGCGTCATATGAGCGCAAGCGAAAAATTGGGAATTCTCGGGTGGTTGGTGATTCGCGCGATGAAAGCTAGAGTGTCGGCAACATCCAACACAGTGTCTTGAGATCGTAGCGTGAACAACCAGCGCTAGAGATCCCGAAGGCACCGTCATGACCGAAGCGCCCCTCGTCGGGGGCGGTTGGTCCCGTTTTCGTAGCGAGTCCTTCACTTCCCGGGAGTTCCAACATGAAGAAGACCCTCCTACTGATCGCGATCGCGCTCCTTCTGAGCCCGAACGTGCTGCTCGCCGACGGTCCCGAGACGGGCGTCGTCAGTGGCACCGTTACCGACCCGAGTGGCGCTCCGCTGCCGGGCGTGACGGTGACCCTCACTGGTGACCGCGGAGAGAAGAGCGCAATCACCGAGAACGACGGTGCATATGTTTTCGCGCTGGTGACGCCGGGAGACTACGTCGTGCGTGCCGTGCTCGAAGGCATGGGCGAAGCACAGTCTGCGGCGCTTGTCACCGCCGGCGCGCGCGCGTCCATCGATCTCAAGCTCGCGCCGTCGACTTCAGAGGAGATCACGGTCACCTCCGAGGCGCCGATGGTCGACAAGTTCAACACCGCCGCCGGCCAGACGATGCAGTCCGAGGTCGGGACCGAGGTCACCGGTGAGAACCGCACGTACTACGGGGTGATCAACTTCATGCCGGGTGTGACCAACGACGACGAGAACGCCGATCTTTCGAGCAGCCGTCCGAACATCAACGGTTCGACCTGGGCCGACTCAACGGTCTATATCGATGGCGTCGACACGACGTTTGCACGCTACGGCGGTTCGCGCGTCTTCCTGCCGTCGTCGGCGACCACCGCGGTCAGCCTCGAATCGGGTGGTCTTTCGGCTGAGTACGGCCGCACGATCGGCTCGGCGACCAACGTCATCGTCAAGTCGGGTACCAACACCTTCCACGCCGAGGCGGTCTATGGTCGGACGGACGAGGAATGGAACTCAGAGTTCGATAGCCATCCCGAGCTCGAGCAGCGCCAGAGCGATACGCGCCCGGCTGATTTCTTCAAGCGCACCGAGCAGGAGAAGGCTTCTAACGACAACCAATACGAGATTGCTCTCGGTGGTCCGCTCAAGCGCGACAAGGCGTGGTTCTTCATCTCTGCCAACGAGTTGAACTCGAACCGCACCGGCAAGACGATCAACGGCGATGCGGTCGACGAAAGCGGCATCACCGAGTCGCGGATCATCAAACTGAACTTCCAGCCGACCCAGCGACAGTCCTTCTCGCTCAGCTGGATCGATACTCCGGTGTTCCGGAACTTCCGCCTCGAACCAGTTTACGACCGCTATGCGATGACGCCGCATGACATTTCAGGCGAGCTCTTCTCTCTGAGTTACAACAACTCGCTGTCGAGCAAGGTTTTCCTCGAGCTCAAGCTCGCCGACCAGACGTCGAACGAGAACAAGCTCCTCGCCTTTGGCGGACTCGACATTGCTGCCGCGACCGCGGTCAAGCAGCAGGATCCGCGTTTCCCGGCGAACCCCGCCGGCGGGCCCGCCTGGCCAGGCAACAACTTCAGCCCCTACCTCGACGGTGACGGTTGGCATAACGGTTGGTTGCTCGATAACGGTTATGGCCTCAACGAGTTTCCGCGCGAGCAACTGAACCTGGCGTTCACTCAGTTCGCCGGCCAGAACCACGAGCTGAAGTATGGCCTCGATGCGCAACAGGTCGAGTGGCTGGGCGACGTCCGGCGAGAGAACCTCTACAGTGGTCAAGGTGACAACCAGTTCGAAGCGTTGAGTCCTTCAGGGTTCCGCAACGACTTCTCCCTCAACCCGTGGGGAGTCGCCTGCGACTTCACAACCGGCGACAGCTGCATCATTCAGGACTACAACCACCCGGCCCTGCTGGCTGATCTGGGCTCGAACGACACCAAGAGCCAGAACGTGGCGCTCTACCTCCGCGATCGCTTCACCGTCGGTGACAAGTGGGTGTTCAACTTCGGTGCCCGGGTCGAGAACCAGGTGCACGAGAACGACATCGGTCGTGAAGTCATGGACTCGACCGACATTTCGCCACGCCTGAGCTTGAGCTACGACCTGAGCGGCGACGGCAGCAAGCTGATCTCGTTCTTCGCTGGCCGGTCCTACAACCAGCTTCCGCAGCAGGCGATCAACGAGTACCTGCAGGATCAGTTCAACGGCTACAACGGCTACGAGCGGAGGCTCTTCCTCGACTGTGCGTTCATCAACTGCGGTTTTGGCACGGGTGCCTTCCCGGCTCCGCTTGGCTACAGCGTTCCGGGCTCGAGCCTCGGCTTCATTCGCCCGGGCGGGCAGTGGGACCTGGTCGATGCCGGGGTATTCCAGTCCGACATCGAGCCGTACCACAAGGACGAAGCGATTCTGGGCTACGAGTGGCAGTTCTCTCGCAACTGGGCGTTCGACGCCAAGGGGATCTACTGGAAGGTCGATAATCTGATTGGCTCGACGTGGCAGCTGGCGGAGTTGAACGGCCGGTTGGAGATTTTCCGGCTGACCGCGAACCACGGTGACTATCCGTCGATCCTGAACGCGGTGCGCGAAGCCGCTTCACCTTCGGTTCAGCCTCGTCTGGCCCAGGCCGATACGCTGGCGCAATATCGCGAGCCAGATCGCGACTACAAGGCTCTGCAGCTGCAGATCAACCGCCGCTTCTCGAACGGGTGGGGATTGTTCAACAACGTGACTTGGAGCCGCGCCGGCGGTTCGTCGCACGGTGATGTGTTCAACAACACCAACGACACCTACGGCGAACAGCTCGAGCAGGTCATGACCCAAGTCGATATCGACAACTGCCAGGCACGTCAGGCCGCACGCAACTTCCCCGTCGACTGCCAGGCGGCCTGGGGTCCCTTCCTTGGTCAACCGCTGTCGATCATCAACCGCGATGGCCGCGCGTCGTTTGACCGCGAGATCATCGCTAAATCGAGTGGTTGGAAGGTCTTCGACTTGAGTGCCCGGCAGACGCTCACGATCGGTGGGCATTTCACATACCAGTCAGGCAAGCCCTGGAACCGCTCCGAAGGCGCTGGGGGCAGCAACATCACGATTGGTGACGGAATCCCACAAAGCACCGGAGTTTCGGTTGCGCTCGAGGATCGCGGCGCGCGCCAGATCGGTTCGCACTGGTGGGTCAACGCCTCAGCGGCCTACGGTTTCCCCCTGGGAGGCAAGCTGCTTGGTGAGCTGCGCCTCGAGGTGCAGAACGTGACCGACAACCAGGATCAGGTCGGCGTGACCAGTCGCGGCGAGGTGCGTCCTTTGCGGCGCGGTTTCCAACGGCCGCGGCGGATGCGGGTCCTGGCCTCGATCAAGTTCTGATCTGAGGTAACGGTGCCGCCCCAGCGCAGACTGAGGGCACACCCCGAGGCGAGAAGCGCCGGTTCCGTATGGAGCCGGCGCTTTCTTGATGGCGCGAACGAACCTCAGCGTTCGGGCGGACGGAAGCGGCGCGGGCGCTCGAGAAACTTCCAGTACTCCTGCGGCACCGTGAACTTGTCTGGCTGGTGGCGCGTGCCGCGCACGCACACATAGGGGAAGTACTCGGCCTCGAAAGTGCGTGGGTAGATGTGCCCGGCGCGGACATAGAACGACAGCGCGTAGTCCGACCCCTGCAGGCTCGCACTCCACATGCAGCAGCCGTCGAGTGACAAGAGCGCCGCCAGGCGCTCGGGGTGGTTGTCGTCGTAGAGCAAGTTGATCTCGTCGATGTCGGCGAGGCGCCAGTCGCGGTGGCCGTCGCGTTCGAGTTGCTCACAGCGTTCAACGGCAAGGCCGTGATGGACGGGCTCCGGTGCCCTGGGATCAGCGGGTGCTGGTGTCCAGGTAAGGCCCGTGTGCAGGTCTTCGACGAGACCGCTGGCAAGGCGGCGAAAACGGTCGTCGCTATCGATGACTACGGCGGGGTCACCAGCCTCGAGCGTGCGCTCGAGAAGCGCGGTGGTGCCTGCCAGTGAGAGCACCAGGAGGCTCGCGGAGTCGTTCTGCCACGTCTCGGTGGCGAGAGTGAGTTGTTCGCCGAAGGTGAGCTGGCCGGCGTGGTTGCCATCGATGAGGACCTGGCAGGGGATCTCAGCCCGAATTGTCACGCCCGTGCGCGTGGCGGTTGCGGCCGACCGGTTGGCTTCGCCTGGCTTGTCGTCGCTCCCGCAGTGCAACGTCAAGCGGCGGTCGTGGCGCGCCATGATCAGAGGCTCCCTCCACTCCACCGGCTCACATCCCTCGTGGATCGCGCGCAGGCCAAGGGTCGCGGGCCGGCTTGTGGGGTCGGGCCTGACCTGACGAAGAACGAGTGCGCCGTTCTCATCGGTGGTGCCGAGATCCTCATCGGTACGCGTTGAGGCAATGCGGACGCCGGCGAGACGGTTGCCATGGTCGTCTGACACTTCGATCTCGAGGTCGTGGGCGCGACCTCGAGGCAAAGCATCTTCACCGCAGCGACTCCGCGGGTCACGCCCCAGGGTGTCGATGTTGTTCGATTCATCGGCTTCGCTGACCTCGTTCTCAGTGTCGAGGCTGATCACCAGGTGGTGCAGGCCTGGCCCAGCGAGTTCAACGCTCGGGAACCACAGCCGGCCCTCACCGCCGGCGGCCAGACCGGGGTGACGGGCGACGTAAGGCTCGCTCTGCCAGCCACCGCGCGTGATGCGAAGCTCGACAGCGAAGCCCGGCGCGGCTTCCTCGCCAACGTTGGCGAAGCGCGCCCCAACGCGGTTGCAGTCTCCGATCTGCGAGAGACCGATGGTGTGAATCTCGCGAACAACCAGGTCGGGCTGCTCCGCCTGGAGGGGCGCGGCGCCGAAGGCGACCGCCTGCGCCAGGGCAAGAAGCCCTGTCGTCAAAGCGACGGATGCTGCGCTCTGAGAGAGGGTCATGCGAGGAACTCTAATGCTCTCGGAAAGCACCGCCCAGAAGCACCGCTGCATGCTTCTACCGAACGGTTGGTTGGTGCGCTAGAATCACCCTTCACCTTGGACTGATTCAAGCAACCCGGGACGGCGTGGGAGCGCTCTGAGCGGCACTCTCTGAGCGCCACTCTGAGCAAGACGACGAGCAGCCAGCTCTCCGTCGGCGGGACACTGGACGCTCTCGAAAAGCTCTGGAGACAACGACGATGGACGTTTTGAAAGCGCAGATCGAACAGGCCGGGCAGTGGTTCGAACGGGACCGCTTCCGTGGAATCCAACGACTCTACTCAGCACGCCAGGTCGCCGAGCAGCAAGGTGCGATCAGTGCCGACTACACGGTTGCGCGCGAGGCCGCCGAGGCTTTCTACAGCCGCCTTCGCGAGCTCTTCGACGCCAAGAAGTCGATCACCACCTTCGGCCCCTACACCCCGGGTCAAGCGGTCACCATGAAGCGGCTCGGGATCGAGGGCATCTACCTCGGTGGTTGGGCAACGTCTGCCAAGGGCTCGCGCGATGAGGACCCGGGCGCCGACCTCGCCAGCTATCCGCTCAGCCAGGTACCGGACGAGGCCGCACCCATCGTGCGCGCCCTGCTCGCCGCTGATCGCAACCAGCACTTCGCGCGCGCCCGCATGACTGGAGCCGAGCGCGCGGCGACTCCGGTCGCCGACTTCCGGCCGTTCATCATCGCCGATGCGGATACCGGCCATGGCGGAGATGCCCACGTGCGCAACCTGGTACGCCGTTTCGTCGAGGCGGGTGTTCCCGGCTATCACATCGAAGACCAGAAGCCCGGTCTCAAGAAGTGTGGCCATCAGGGCGGCAAGGTCCTGGTGTCGATCGAGGAGCAGATCAAGCGCCTGAGCGCTGCCCGCCTACAGCTCGACGTCATGCGGGTGCCGGGCATCATCGTGGCCCGCACCGACGCCGAGGCAGCGTCTCTGCTCGACAACAACTCTGACGAGCGCGACCACCCCTTCATTCTCGGCGTCACCAACGGTGATGTGCCGAGCTACCGCGCTACTACCTTGACCATTCTGCGCGCCATGGCCGAAGCCGGCGTTGACGAGATATTCGGTCACAACCTCTACAGCACATCGCCGGCCGACGCCGAGGCAGCCGAACAGTGGCTGAACAAGCATGGCATCGACGAGCTCATCAAGGAGAATGCCTCCGCCTGGAAGAGTGATCCTGATCTCGGCGCGGACAAGGCGCTCAACACAGTGCTCGATCGCTTCGTCGAGGTATGGCAGGAGGATGCCGGCCTGGTTACCTTCCCGACTGCGGTTGCCAACGTGCTCGAGCAGCGCATCGGAGCGGGCGAAGAAGTTGGAATCTCGGTTTCAGACTGGCGTCAGTTGGCCGGCGGGGTGTCGTTCTTCGAGGCGCGTGAGAAGGCGCGCTCTCTAGGCGTTGATATTCATTGGGATTGGGAGCGCGCGCGCACTCCCGAGGGCTTCTACCAGATCGAGAGCGGCATTCCCTACGCCACTGCCAAGTCGCTGGCGGTCGCACCCTTCTGCGACATCCTGTGGATGGAGACCAAGACCGCCGACCTGCACGAGGCGAAGATCTTCCAGGAGGCGATCCACAAGGTCTATCCCGACAAGATGCTGGCCTACAACCTCTCGCCGTCGTTCAACTGGGACACCACCGGCATGAGCGATGCGGAGATGACCCGCTTCCCTGAAGAGCTCGGCAAGCTCGGTTTCGTCTTCAACTTCATTACCTATGGCGGCCACCAGGTCGACGGCATGGCTGGCGGTGAGTTCGCCCGTGCCCTCATCGAAGACGGCATGCTGGCCCTCGCTCGCCTGCAGCGTAAGCTGCGCCTCGTCGAGTCGCCCTACAAGACGCCACAGACTCTCGTGGGCGGTCCGCGTCTGGACGGTGCCCTCATGGCGGCCTCTGGGCGCACCGCGACCACCAAGGCGATGGGTAAGGGCTCAACCCAGTTCCAGCACGTCATGCAGACCGAGGTGCCTACCAAGCTGCTCGAAGAGTGGCTGGACTACTGGACCGACCACTACGACCTCGACACCACGCTCGGCATTCTCCTGCGGCCAGCAACCGCTGGCCACGAGCTTCTCGAACTCAGCGTGACGTCGCCGTCCGGTGACCGCGAGGCGAACGTTGTTTTTCAACCGATGGAAGACCGTCAGGGCAAGCGCATCCTGTCGGTGCGTGATCAGAACACCTTCGATGAGAAGTTGCGCAAGAAGCGTTTGATGACCCTCACCCACCTGTGGCTCATCCACCGCTACCGCGCCGACCAGGTGCACTACGTGTCACCAACGGAAGACAACCAGTACCAGACGCAGAAGATGAAGGCGCACGGCCTATTCGGCGACGTCTACGACGAGGTCGGCCAGATCATCGTGGCGAGTGTCGACCAGGAGCGCGTCGCCGAGCTGCTGGCGGCCGATCGTAAGGCGCTCGGCAAGCTCATTCGCAAAGAAGCCTAAGCGGCTTCAGGGCTCCTCGGTCGCTTCGTCAGTCGTTACCTCAGCGGGCGGTTCGGACGAGTCCCGGGTCGGCAGTTCCTGGTCTGTGCGGCCGCCCTCCAGGTGGATCAAGCGATCGACCGGTGCGTAGGCGTCGGTCAGGATGAGCAGCTCGTTGGTGTCCAGGTCAACCTCGAACAGGCGGCTGGCAACCTCGGTGAATGGCGGGTTGAACGCCATCCGGGCGTCGAGCTCCCGAGCGCGGTCGGTCAGCATCTCCCGAGTCGCACGAACTGGTCGATCGGTGCCGATCAAAACGCTGTTGGAGGTCTGTGGCACGTCGAAGAGATATGTATGCCGATAGACCTCACCAATGGTTGCGTAGAGCGCTTCGGTAAACGGGTTCTTGAGGCCGGCGGCGAAGTTGACCATCAAGACACCGTCGTCGTTCAGGCGTTCTCGGGTGAGTTGGAAGAACTCGAGGGTGGTGTTCTGGAAGGGGACTGAAAGGCCGAGGTAGGTGTCGCAGAAGATCAAGTCCCACTTGCGACCGGCCGCTTCGGCCAGGTAGCGGCGCCCGTCCTGGATGTGGAGGCGCCGGGTCGGCCCAGGTTCGAACCCCATCCATTCCTGTGCCTCCTCGGCTACGGCGGGGTCGATCTCGATGAAGTCGATTTCGAGATCAGGCAAGCGCTTCTGCACGTAGCGCCCGAACGTTCCGGCGCCGAGGCCGAGGACCACGGCGCTCTCGGGCGAATCGTCGAAGAGCAGGGAAGCGATGGAGTAGCGCGGGTAGATGAGAGCGGGCTCGAGCGTATCGAGCCAGATCGCCGACTGAAGTTGCCCGTCGCTGGTGAGGATGCGGCGCCCGCTGCGTTCTCTGATCTCGAGCGTCTGGTAGGGCGTAATGCGGTTGACCAGGCGCTCGCTGCCGGCCTTTTCGCGCGGTGGGCCGATGATCGCGAAGGCGAGCAAGAGGGCGGTGAGTGCAAAGGCGAAGTGATGTTCGGAGAACTTGCCGCTCATCGCAACGGCGGCCGTCAGGGCGGTGGCACCCAGAAGAAGGCCGAGAATGGTGTCGAGTTCGAGCCAGGGAATCAAGACGAAGGTCGCGCCCAGCGAACCCAAGAGGCTGCCGGCGCTCGAGAGAGCATAGAGGCGTCCGGCGACATTGCCGAGCTGTTCGAGGTCTCGGGCGGCTAGCCTTACCGCATACGGTGAAACCGTCGCCAAGAGCACCGTCACCGGCCCGAAGAGGAAGGTCGATGCGAGCAGCGGCCCGTAGCGCGTCGAGCCAGCCCAGCCCCCTACCCACTCTGCCATCGGTCGGGCTCCGTAGAGAAGAACGGCGAGCGCCACTCCGGCGAGGGCTAGCAGCTGCCCTACCGCTTCCAGGGTTGGGCGCCGATCGGCAAGGTGGCCGCCGAGCACATAGCCGAGCGCTAGGGCACCCAGAAAGACACTGATGACCGAGCCCCAGACATAGACACTCGATCCGAAGATCGGCGAGAGGATTCGCGCCGAGAGGATCTCGAGCGCCATGATGATCGCACCCGCGGCGGTGACCACCCAGTAGAAGCGCAGTTTGGCAAGCATGGTCGGCAGGCCTACATGCGAGCCGGCTCGGGGACGCCGAGCAGGCCGCAGAGTTCTCGGAGCCCGCGCTGGAAGATCTGGGTCGCTCCGAGTCGCACCGCGCGCAGGCGCTCATCCTCCTCGTGCAGGATGTTGTGCTTGTTGTAGACGCCGTGGAATGCCTGCGCCAATTCGAAAGCATGGCGCGCGAGGAGCGAGATCTCGAGCGTGGCGGCGGCGCGTTCGACTGTCTCGCCGATGCGTGCTGCGGTCAAGACGAGGTCCCACAGGTCGTCAGACCATAGTTCCCGTGAACCCTCGAGGTCCGCGGCTGCCACCTCTGAGTCGATACCGGCGGCCTCGAGCTTGCGTTGGATGTTCTTGGCACGGACCAGCGAATACTGGAGGTATGGCCCGGAATCCCCCTCGAAACTCATGGCTTCGTCGAGGTCGAAGGCGATCACCCGGGTCGTCGTCGCGCGGGTCATGAAGTAGCGCAGGGCGGCCACCGAAATCTGCCGCGCCAGCTCCGTCACATCGTCCTCGGACAAGGCGTCGTTCGGGCGCTCTTCCTGGCGCTTTCCGATCTCAGAGCGGCTGTGAGCGATGAGCTGGTCGAGCAGGTCATCGGCCTTGACGCCGATTCCTTTGCGGCCCGACATCTCGAGCGACGCTTTCTCGCCGTCAGCTTCGGCTTCGGTATCGAGGAAGCCGAGCTTCTCTGCAGTTGCTCGCGACAGAGAGACCATCTCGTAGGCGAAGTGCACACTGCGCTCGGCCTCATCGTGATGACCGAGTGCCTGAAGACCTGCCTTGACGATCTTCTGCAGGTAGCTCTGCCGGGCGTCAATCACGTTTACCACCCGGTACGCGCCGCCGAACTCAGGCGGTGTGCCTGCTTTGGGGTGGTTGGTTTCCCAGAGCGAATCTCTCGCCCGCGCCGGTGGGAAAGGGCGGTACTCGAAGTCTCGCCCCAGCAACCCGAACTTCCACAGTTGGTAGGCAATGTCCTTGCCGACGTAGGTGACCGTACCGTCGGAGCGCACGATGACCTTGTCTGGGTCTTCGAGCCCCTGGAACTCCTCCGACTCAGAGAGCGGCATGACCCAGCAGCCCCTGTTCTTGCCATCGGTCTCGAGGCGCACGGCACCGCTTTCTTTGAGGCGCTCGAACGCGGCGCTCCAGAAGTCGAGGCGCAGGATCTCGCTCTCGCGGGTCAGCACGTCGTAGCCGATGTCGAGGCGCGCCATGGTCGCAAGATGGCACTCGACGATGCGTCGAGCGACCATGCGGCCGAGCTCGGCGCGCTCGCCTTCACCGGCCTCGAGCTGGTGCAGGGTGCTGCGTCGCAGTTCGCGCCTCGTTTCGTCTTCTTCGTACCATCGCCCGACCTCGGAGTACAGGTCCCAGCAGTAGTAGTCGAAGGGTGCTGGCACTTCGGCCACCTCGTCAGCGGTCATACCGCGCAGGTCGAGGAAGCCCACCACGACGTCGGCAACCTGGACGCCGGTGTCATCGATGTAGTTCTGGATCTCAGTTGGGTGACCGAGGCGTCGAAAGGAGCGCACCAGGACATCGCCTAGAACGGCGTTCCGCAAGTGGCCGATGTGGGCCGCTTTGTTGGGGTTGATGTTGGTGTGTTCGACGACGACCTTCTTCTGCCGGTCGTTGGCGGCGACAAACTCTGTGCCGAGCATCTCGCTCGCAAACCGCTCGCGGTTCAAGAAGACATTCAGGTAGCCGGGTCCTTCAACGGTGACGCGCTCGATGGACGGGTCCTCGGCGAAGCGTTTCAGGAGGACCTCGTGGGTGCGCATGGCGATTTCGCGGGGCGCCTTCCTCAGTTCTTTCGCCAGGTGGAGCGGCGTGGGCGAAGCGAGATCGCCGAGCTCTCGACGGGGTGGAACCTCGATGAGCGGACTCTGCTGGATGCCCCAGGCCTCCTCTAGAGCGTCCTGGATCTCTCCCGCGATACGGGCTTTCACACGGTCGAGCATGGCGGCGGGAGCATATACCACGAATTCTATTCCCGCCTGGCCGGTCGGTAAGTCGCCCGGATCGGCCTAAGCGCTTTATTCTCAGCTAGTTAGCAATATTCCCCCGTCGAGTCTCTCGCAGCGAGGTAGCGAAGTGCGCTAAAATACGCCTTCCGGACACACAACGGCACTGGGAAAGGAGAGGCGCCCTGGCTGTCAAGATGAATGACACCCTCCTCGAATTGATCGAGGGTGATATCACTGAACTCGAAGTAGAAGCGATCGTTAATCCCAACAACGATAGGTTGAAGAACGCCTCTGGAGTCGGCGCGAAGATCAAGCAGAAGGGTGGTCCAACCATCCAGAAGGAATGTGACCGCATCGGCGGGAGCGAAGTCGGCACAGCGGTCATGACTGGTGCAGGCGAGCTGACCGTCAAGCAGGTGATTCACGCCGTCGGCCCCACCATGGGCGAGGGCGATGAAGATCGCAAGCTCGCATCAGCGGTGCGTTCTTCGCTGGCCCTTGCAGACCGCAACGGCCTGCGCTCGATCGCCATTCCGGCGATCTCGACCGATGGTTCGGGCTTCCCGCTCGACCGGTGTGCGCGCATTCTCCTCACCGAGGTGCATCGCTACCTGCAGGGCGGTACCAAGCTCGAGAAGGTCGTCGTCTGCCTGCACGACAACGATGAGTACAAGACCTTCCGCAAGGAGCTCCGTCGCGGTTTCCGATAGAAGCTTCCCGAGGTTTTAGAGGAGCAGGACCTCAGATGCCCCCTTTGGTGACATAGGGGGCATCGTTGTTTCTGGCCTCAACGGCCGGGGCGTTTGGTCGACCCCGGCCTACCTGAACTTGGACTCCTTGCCGAGATCCTTGACCAGAAGGTAGTAGAACACCGGGCGAAGCTTGTGGCGGTTCGACGGGCCGATCTTCTTGATCGCCTTGGCGATTGCTCTGTCGAGCTTTGCGTCGTTCTTACAGCCGAGCTTCTTGATCAGAAAGTTCTTCTTGATCGTTTCGAGCTCGGACTTCTGGCCCGCAGCAACGGTTCGTGAGTCGCGCCTGTAGAGCGACGGGCCAAGCGACTTGGCGATGTTCCTAAGCAGAGCTTCGTTGCAAGGGATCTTGCAGGCTTTCATTTGCGCCTTGCACGACGCCACGGCGTTGTCGAGTTTGCTCATGATGAGTCTCCATCGTGATTTGGTTGTGGGGAGAGTGCAGGGACATCGAGTCTCTCCGGGAGAACAGCAGTGCTCCAGCGCTCGACGTCTCGGGATCTTCAGCAGCCTACAGGGAGTGCCGGGCTGAAGACAGCATCTCATGGTGAAGGGGCGAAGACGCTCCCGAGGTCGGACACGAGGTTCCGCCTCAGGCGCCGTACTTGGCGAGTTTCCCTGCGTTGGCCAGCATCAACCCCATCAAGTCACACGACCGAAGCGTTCCCAAATGCCCCTTGATCACCTGCAGCTCATCGAAACGTTCGGTCTCATCGATGAAGCAGTGCGATCCGTGCAGCAGAAGCGGGATGGGGTGCCAGCTGTGGGCTTTCATCGGCGCTGGAGTCGAGTGATCACCAGTGATCGCCATGACGTCCGGGTCGAGGGCCAGAAGGCGTGGCAGGTCACGGTCGACCTCTTCGAGCACCGCCACCTTGGCGGCGATGTCTCCATCTTCACCGGCCTGGTCGGTTTGTTTGACGTGCAGAAAGAGGAAGTCGAAATCTTTCCAGCGTGGCTCGACGGCATCGACCAGGTTGGAGAAGCGCTTGCCGCAGTCGACGACTTCCATGCCGCAGGCGCCGGCGACACCCCGATAGAGCGGGTAGCCCGCGAAGCAGCCCGGGCGCAGTTTGTAGAGCTCGGGAAAGGACGCCAGATGAGGCGGCTTGGAAAAGCCCCGCAACAAAAAGCTGTTGGCAGCCGCTTCGTCGGCAAGCGTTTCGCGCATCAGCTCGATGACGGGAGCGAGGCGCCGGACGGTCTGTGCGGCGGTTTCCTCCGACTCCTCTTCAGCACGGATGGGAAGCGGCGCGAACCCGGTGCGCTGGGGGTCGGTGTCTGCCAGCGCGGCCGAAAGCTCGGCTTCCGGGTGGGAGATCAACAAGACAAACCGATAGCCCTCGCCGGAATGGATGTCGACCTCGAGGCCATCGGAAACCGCGGAGGCGCGCTCGGCGAGAATCGGGCGAAGCTTGTTGCAGAGGCGGACGCACTCTTCAGTTGGTATCCGCCCGGCGCGGCGATCGGTCAACTTGCCTTCGGCATCGACGGTGGCGAAGTTGCCGCGCGCTGCGACCGTGTCTCTGGCAACCTCGAGTCCGAGACCGAGGGCTTCGAGAACGCCGCGCCCGATGTCGACCTCTGGACGCGTCGGGTCGTAGCCGAAGAGTCCGAGATGACCGGGGCCGCTACCTGGAGTCACCCCGGCCTGGACGGCTTCGAGACGCCCGAGCGCCGAGCGTTTTGCGAGGGCGTCGAGGTTGGGGGTGTTGGCCGTCTCGAGCGCAGTCTTGGGCTGCGTGGCGCTACGCAGGTCACCAACACCGTCGAGAACCAGGAGAACGATGCGACTGTCGGTCTGGCGGGCAAGGCCGGCGAGGAGTTCGTGTCGAGGGTCCATGGGCTCTTTCTCTGGGGAGCGAAGGTCTCAGGAAACGAAGTAGGCGTGGCAGCGCACCTGGACCCGGGTCCGCGGTTCGAGCCCTGCTCCACACAGGGCAAGCGCAGTCGACTCGGCCAGTACGGGAAGCAGCACCCAGCCGTCGAAGCGACCATCGGAGCTGTAGGGCGGAACGACCGGCTCGACCTCGGACACCCGCATCCAATGCTCGCCCTTTGGGTCGAACGAGGCATGAAGCTCGATGTAGGCGCGGTCGAGATCGATTGCCTTCTCGGCTGACGGGTGCCATACCGAACAGGCGAAACGGTACTCGTCCCACTTTGCAGTTTCGATTCGTGCCTTTCCGCCGGCCAGGAGCGGTAAACGGAAGTTGCCCCGCGCGTCGGTCGCGAAGACTTCGCTCGTGCGGTCGAAGTCGACCTGGTGAGGAGGGGCAGCATTGGCTGGGCGGTTTGGCATCAACGCGCACTCACCTCCGAGACGGCGCCGCGTGCGAGGCTGAGCGCTCGTCTGATGCGGCTGAGACTCTCGTCTTCGGTTGCGCCGAGGAGCGGTCCTCCGATGCCGAAAGCCCGGGCGCCGGCGTCACGATAGGCAGGAACGTCCTCAATGTCGAAACCGCCTCCGGCGAGCATCGGCACGTCGAGGTCTCCCAGGGGTTGGCGGACGACCGATAGGTAGCCCGGCCCGCCGACGGGTGGCAAAGGATAGACCTTGATGAGGTCGGCGCCGAGCTCCCAGGCGTTGACGATCTCGGTGGCAGAAAGCGCCCCCATCACCAGATAGAGGTCGTGGCTCTTGGCCACTTCGGCGACGCCCGCATGAGTGTTGGGCGAGACGATGAACTCGGAACCGACGCCCGCAGTTGCCTCGGCTCGCGCTCGCGTGGTCACGGTGCCCATGCCGATGTAGGGTGGCCCGTCGCCTTCGCGCTCGCCGAGTAGTTCCCCTACGACCTCGAGCGCTCCAGGAACCGACCAGGTGACTTCGATGATCTCGAGACCACCGCGCACGAACAGGCGCGCCTGCCTGAGCGCCTCTTCCGCGGTTTCGGTGCGAACGACGGCACAAATCGGTGAACGCTCGACCGCGTTGCGCACGGCACTTCGGCGCACGGCGTTCGCAAGCTTCATCGAGATGTCAGGCTCCGGTTCGAAGGGGAGTTCAGGAGCGGCTGTTTGTGCGCTTCCGGGGGTGCTCTGGGGAACGCGAGTGTATCATCGGGGTTCTGTTTCACTGACCCCGATTTGCGTTGACCAACCTTCCCCAACATGTCTTTTTGATCGTCAGTGGCAGCGGTCCGCTGCTCATCTTGACGACCTACCCGGAAGCGGGAGATCCGCATCTGAAGAGCAAGTTGTCGTCGCGCGGCATCGAGCATTACCTCGCCTACGAGATCGATCCAGCGGTCGCCGCCGAGCGCTACACCACAACCTGGGACGCGGTGGCGAAGGATCTCGGAACCGTCGAAGACATCAGAGTGCTCGACTTCAATGGCCACCAGATCATGGCCAACTTCGCCCTCTCCGAGCTCGGTGAACCAACGAAGGCCTAGGTGATCGCTTCGGCGATCGGATCCAGGCCGGCCCAGGCGAGCAGTTCGCGCACCAGGGGTAGCGGAAGCCCGACGACGTTCGAGTAGTTGCCTTCGATGCTCTCGATGAAGAGGGCGGCCTTGCCCTGGATGCCGTAGGCGCCGGCCTTGTCGGCCGGCTCACCGGTGGTGATGTACCAATCGATTTCGTTCCGCGTCAGGGCCTTGAACCACACTCCGGTCGTCGCGACGGCGCTGTTGGACGTACCACTCGTTTCGCCCCAGGCCGAGCACACCGACACCCCGGTCAAGACTTCGTGGCGCCTGGCTGACAGACGCTCGAGCATGCTGCGGGCTTCCGGCTCGTCGCGCGGCTTGCCGAGGAGCTCGCCGTCGATGGTGACGATCGTGTCGGCTGCCAGAACCACTTCTCCAGGCGCAATCTGGCAGCGAGCCTTGTCCTCGGCAAGGCGAAGGACGTAGGCCTCAGCCGGCTCACCGACCCTCTGGGTTTCGTCGATGTCTGCCGGCCGAACCTCGGGCCTGAGCCCGAGGCCACAAAGTAGCTCACGGCGGCGCGGCGAGCCCGAGGCGAGGATGAACCGCGGGCGGTCGCCCTCGGAACTCATGGGTAGTAACCGCTTACAGTGCGCGTTTCGAGACCTCGTTCGTCGACTTCGACGGTCACTGTGCGGTAGCCCTCGGCTTCGCTCGTCGACTGGTAGACCAGGAGGTACTGCGAGCGGATTTCCTCCTCGATGCGGTCATAGATGCGGGTGAGCTCGCGCGCGGTTTCGATCGAGTAGTAGGCACCTCCGGTGTCGCGCGCCAGACGACGGAGGCGGCTCTGAGTGGTCATTTGCCGCGAGTCGCTTCCGAGTGCGATCGTGTAGAGCGCGACGCCACTTCGGCGGGCAAACTCGAGAACCGTGTCGTAGTCGTACTCGCTGTTCGAGTCTTCACCGTCTGAGATGACGATCAGGGCACGCTTCCCCTCGAGACCACGAAAGTAGTAGAGCGTGAAGATCAAACTGTCCCAGAGCGTCGTTTCGCCGTCGGCCTCGAGTCCCGCCAGGCCACCGGCGAGAATCTCGGTACTACCTGTGAACGGAACCTGCAGTTTGGGTGCGTCGGCAAAGGTCACCAGGCAGGCCCGGTCCTTCTCACCGAGGACGCGCTCGAAGAAGCGCAGAGCAGCCTTCTCAGCCTCGTCGAGCTCTTCTTCCATGGAGGTCGACGTATCGAGCAGAATGCCGGCATGCACCGACAGGTCGCGCACGTGTTCGAAACGGCGTACCGTTTGCGGCTCGCCCTCTTCCTTGACGACAAAAGCAGTCGGCTCGAGGTCGTCACGCGCGCGCCCCTTCTTGTCGACCACCGAGACGTAGAGCTCGACCATGTTGATGTCGACGCGATCGACGAGATCGGGTGCGTTGACGAAAACCACGTCTTCGACCGATGTCTCGTTCTCGAGTGTTGCGACGACGCGAACATACGCGAGCTCGTCGTCCGGTCCGCCACCGATGCCTTCAGGAATCAGCATGGGTTGGACCCAGGGCGGCTGGTAGAGCGTTGCGACCAGCGTCTCGTTGAGGAAGAACTCGACGCGATCGAGCTTCTCGAGCGCTGGGGTGAGAACTTCGGCAACCGCGCGCACGCTCCTTCGATACCCCTTGCCGGGCTGCGGCTCCACCAGCCGGACATCGAAGCGATGGGGGCCGGTGTTGAGCGTCAGGAGATCTTCTGCCAGGAGAAGGCCGCTCGCATCGTGTGCCTCTGCCGCCAGGGTGTGGACTTGCGGCTCCGGGCCGAGGTCGATCTCGACGCTATAGGGCGGCTTCGACTTCGACAAAACGCGGCGGCCGTCGAGGGCAAAGGTAACGCGCGCAATGTCATTGCCCTTGGCGTGTGCGCGCACTCGGGTTCTGCCGGTCAGCAAGAGGTCGTTGGGAACATCCAACACGATGCGGTGAGCGGCTTCGACCGGCGTCGTGTCTTCACTCGTGTCGTCACCGTCGCGGTCATCGTCTTCGGCGATGTTCAGGGACTGGTTGGCTTCTTCGAGAGCGGCAGCGCGGCCTTTGGTATCGGCAAGCTCACTGTGGATGACCCGCGCGCGCTCCTTGGCGACTCGCGGTACTTCGAGCGGGATGCGTTGGTGAAAGTAGCGCTCCGAGTTCAGCTCTTCGACCCGTAGAACGAGCTCGTAGGCCCCGGGCCTCAGCAACCGTTCGACGACGAGAGCAAGGGCGGTATCGGGTGCACCCTCGCGAGGCAGGTCGAAGCGATAGCGGAAACTCTCGAAGAGCTCGAGCTCGCCGCGTGCCGGAGCGCGCAGGACTTCGCCGTCGACCATGAAGCGCGCGACCTTCTCGTCGTGCCCCAGGTCTTCCTGGGCGACTTCGAGCAGCGCCTGCACGACTGTGCGGCTCTGATAGCGGCCCGGGTAAGCGATCTCGAGCGCAGCTCTTAGAGGGTCAGCGTCCTGGGGAACGTCGGTTGTCGAGGCGAGGAAGCTCGTGACCCATTCGGCGGTCGCGCGCCGACGCAGCATTGGCGCCTCATCGAGGAGGCGCTCGGTGTCGATGGTCGTACTGAGGGCTCGTACGATCTCCTCGCCGCGCGAGCACTCTTCGATCAGCGACCGGTAGAGCATCTCGTCACTGCCTGAACCGTCGAAGAGGAAGAGGCTCGACAGCCCATCCGCCGCGTGCCAGGGTCGCCAATCGGAACCGCGTCGTGCGAACACCAGGTGAAACTCACCGCGCACGACCGAACCGTTGCGATAGCGCCAGATGTCTAGCGTGCGGATGGCGTCACAACGGGCCTTCCATGTGATCTCCGGTTCGCCGTGGAGAATCATCGCGTGGGCCTGTGGACTGTCGAGGTCCTCGAGCTGGTCGAGCGCCGCGTCGGTGCCGAGCTGGATGGCGTCGCGCAGTTCGTTGCGCGGGCTCTCGGGAAACGGGTCGCTGCGTCGCCAATACGCCTCGATGAAGGCGTCGCGCTGGTAGTCATGGGCCAGGTCGCGAAAAGCCTGCCGGCTCTCGTCGTCGAGCAGGAAGGCCGTCTGGGCCATGAACTGCTGGTGACGCGGAGCCAGCGCCGCGTCGTTCGCCGGTTCGGCTTGCTGCGCGGCCCCTGTCGGTAAAAGGCCGAGAGCGAAGAGGGTCCACACCAGAACGGAACGAAGAAACGCCATAGGCGATGCTATCGCGCGAAGCGCCGGGACTGTTCGGCCTTAGTCGCTAAAGAGGTTGATGATGCGTTCGATCGCAGCGCTGCACACGGGACAGAAATGGTCCGGGTTGCGAGTGAACATGATGCAGTCGGCGCTCGGGCGGTAGAGACCCTTGGCCTGGTACCCGGCGCCCTCGAAGGCCCCGACTGCACCGAGGTGTGGCTCTTTGGCAAGCAACGCTGTGCTGGCTGCCTTGACCTCAGCGAAGTATTCGTCCATCCGCTCTTCCGTGGCGCCTCCTTTGCGCAGCGCCGAGCGAATTTCCTGATAGCCGAGCGACATCTCGTCGTAGGCGTCCTGGTTCCAGGGGGTCGGCACCGGAACGTCGTCGCCGAACCTACTCCACTTGAGGGTCTCGCCGTCTAGAAGCGCGGTGACGTTGGGCTCCCAGGGTTCGACTCCTGCGGTATTGAACCCCTCGTAGGCGACCTGCGAGGTGTAGTACTCATCACCGAGGCCGGCGAAGGCGTGGCCGAACTCGTGCACGATCAGGTAGGGCATCTGAGCACTCTTGGCGGCGGCTGTCGAATAGAGGTTGAAGATGCCCCCGCCGCCGTACTTGTCGCTGTTGGCGATCAAGATCAGAAAGTCGTACGGCGCCTGAGCGGCGACCTCGCGCATGCGCTGGTTGCTCATGGTGAGCATGTAACGCTCGGAATCGAAGATGTTGTAGCTCATTCCGAGCGGCGAGTTGCGCCACTTCCCTTCGCGGGGCTTGGTCACTCCGTGTTCGCTGGCAGCGACGTCGATCGCCCAGACATTGAAGTCACCTCGGCGCTCTCTGAACGGCGGGAACGAGAACAAGGCCTCGGCGACGGCGGTCGCGTCGTCGCGGTAGGAGCCCATCTCGTCTTCGGGGTAACCATCGCCGAGGATGAGAAGGTCGACCTTCTCGGCCGGGTCACCGTTCTCGAAGACCGTCCACACTGCACCGGCTTTTGCGACCGGGGCGCGGTTGATCAGGCGACTCTCGGGGTCGATGACCTGAGAGTGGATCTCGCGAAAGGTGCCGTCGGCCGCCCTCCTCTTGAGGACCAGCTGTACGGGTGCGCGTGGCTCGGGGAAGCGTTGCGACTCGTGCAGCGAACGCCAGGCTCCTCCGCGCGCCTCAGCGGTGGTTTGCCATTCCCCGAAAATGCTCGAGAAACCTGCTGAGTAGATCGCTTGATGGGTCGCGGTGTCGATGACGGTGAACATGAACAGGCCGAGGTTGGTGGTATCGAGCAGCTGCGTGCGCCGACCCGACCACCTACCCTCGGCACGGATTTGATCGAGAGCGATGTGCTCTTCGTTCGAAGTTCCGGTGTGGAAGTAGTCGAAGCGCAGGGTCCCACCGGTAAAGAAGCTGTCGAAGTCCTGCGCTGCGAGCGGGGTCGCAAGTGCGGCCAGGAGGAGAACTACGACGTTGCGAGCGATCGAAGGGCGATCAACGACGGTGTGCGACGGTTGTGCGTTTCGGCTCATGCACGACTCCTAAGGCTCTTCGGCGCCACCCTTGTAGGCGATGGCAAACAGGTGTGCGGTGCGTTGGGGTTGGTTGTCGTCCTTCATCGACTCGCGAGCGCTCATAACGTTCGAGACCATGGTGCCGATGGCCTGAAGCGGCTTGCGGTAGGAAATCGAGCGCAGGCCACGCCAGCGATGTCGACCAGTTCGAATGCCATAGACCACCTCGACGAGCGCGAAGTGTCGCTCCAGCAGACTTTGAAGCTCTTCCCGGCGATAGTGACGGACGTGGTCAGGGTTGTAGTTCGGCGGCTCGTTCTTGATGTAGTCGCCGTTGGGGGTCGTGAAGTACGCCCATGCTCCCGGTCGCAGCACCCGGGCAATCTGACGAACGAAAGCCTCGTCCTGGTCGATGTGCTCGATTACCTCGACCGCCACGATGCCGTCACGTGAATTGTCGGGAAGAGTCGACGTGCACATGTCCTCGATAAGAACGTCCTCGACGTTCGAGCGCCTTCGAGTCAGTCTCTCGAAAATGGGATCTGTCATTCCGAGATGGAGATCCTCCTGGACCTCCGCTTCGCGGGGAATGTCCATCACCGTGATGCGCGCGGGGAGGGCGATCGTGTAAGGGGATGAGCGGCCACCCACGTCGAGAACCGACGGGCTCGGCGTCGCAGCCCGCGTGATGAGTCGCCGGAGGTCGCGATGGGCGCGAGAATGGAGCGCCGGCAGGACCAGGCGAGCGTTATGGCGCAGGATCTCGTACGGTGTCATTCCTTTCACCGCACCATTGTTCGCAATCTTCGACGGCACAGTCAATCTCGAACAGCCAACCTCGGGCTCGCTTCGACCGCTGGCTTCCTATGAGTGTTCGTTGGGCCGCGGCTGACGGGCGAGGCGTGGCAGCAGGTACGCTGCCCAACAACCTGTTGCTGTCAGGAAGAAGAGAGCCCCCCAGGATAGCCATTGCAAGACCGAGGGCGCGTCGAGGTCGACCAGCATGCGGGCCAGAAGTGCCGGCAGGAGCAGCGCGGCCATCGCAGCTAGAGGCCACGGTCTGCCGGTCTGCAACTTCGAATAGCCACCATGCCCGAGGATGACCTGTGAGCTCACGGCCAGCGCGAGCAGGCCGAAGCCGCCAATGAAGGTCACATGAAGCCCACCCTTGCCCAGACGCGGCACGGCCGCCGCGACCAGATACCCCAGGGGCGCGCACCAGATCCCGATGAACAGCAGCCAGCGGATGAGGCCGGGGCGGTTCGGCGGTCGGTGAATCTGCGCCGAGAGAAGGAGGGCCAAGAGCATGGTTACACCGCGCAGGGCGTAGCCGAGTCGTAGTGCGAGGTAGTGCTCGAGGGCAAAGCTCAGGAGGAGGAGCAAGACCCCCAGCCCATTCAGGGCGAGGTCACGTGACGACTCGCGGTAGGAGCCCAGATCGCGCGGCGCGCTGCCCCTGGTCATCAAAGGGACCGCGAAGCCGCCGATGCCGACGACCAGGCAGCAGAACAGCCCCTGCAGCACCAGACCCCGACCAAGCTCGTGCAACGTCCACATCCCGGGCATGGCGGCACCGAAGCCGGTCAGAACGGAGCCCACAACGCCGCACGCAAGGGCCGCGATGAGCCAGATGAAGTTGGCCGGAGGCCGGCGCCCTCCGCGCCGCAAGCGCGGCCAGGCGAAAAGGAAGACCGCAACCAGAAGCACCAGCCAGAAAGCCTGCGCCACCGACCAGAGCTCCAGGCCAGCAGCGACCGTCGTTCCGATAGGGCACGCAAACGAGACCACCAGCAGTGGCAGGCTGGGTGGGTCGCTCTCGGTGCGTCGAGGCAGCATCGTGAACAGGAAGCCGAGCGCGAAACAGATCAGGAACCCCTGGACCTGCACCATGGCGTGAAAAATCGAGAGGTAGGCCTCGATCACTCCCTGCCCGAAGAGAAGCCACTGGCCGACTCCCACCCACGCCAGGCCGATGCCAAGCGGGAAGAACAGCCGATACGGCTGACGGCGGAGCGCGTCGAGTGTCAGGAGGCGCGGACCTTCCTTCAGGGGTAGTAGCCGCGAATCGTCTTGGCTTTGGCGCCAGGCGCGTCGACTCTCACCTCGACGGACCGGAAGCCGGAGCGTGGGTCGCTGTTCGTAGACTGATAGGCAATCAGATACCGAGAGCGGAGCTCCTGCTCGATGGCCGCATAGATGGCGTCGAGCTCGTCGACGCCCTTGATGAAGAAGGAACGCCCGCCGGTCTCATCGGCGAGCCGGGTGAGGTTGCGCTTGGCAATACCCGACTCTTTGCCAGTGATGTTGAGGCCGATGGCGTAGATCGAAACACCGGCACGCCTGGCGTACTCGAGGGTCTGATCGAACGAGAAGCGGCTGACCTCGTCTTTTCCGTCAGAGAGAAGCAGCATCGCCTTCTGGCCCTTGAGGCCGTTCATGTAGTAGAGCGAGAACACCATGGCGTCCCACAGTGCGGTGCCGCGTTCTGCCTTCAGGCCAGCCAACCCTCCCGCTAGCTCATCGACCTCGTTGGTCATCTTGACCATCAGGTTGGGGTGGTCGTTGAAGGTCACCAGGGCGGCGCGGTCCTTGGGGGTGATGGCACTCTCGAAGAACTGCAACGCTGCCTGCTGGACCTCTTGCACGTTGTCCTTCATCGAGGCGGAGACATCGATGACGACCTCGGCGTGGATCGGCAGGTTGTCGACCTTCTCGAAGCGCGCAATGGTCTGGGCCACGCCGTCTTCGGTGACGCTGAAGTTCGATGCCGCGAGGCCCTGGATTGGCCGCCCGTTCTTGTCCAGGGCAGAGGTGTACATCTCGACGAACTCGATGTCGAGGTTCTCGAGGTAGTCGGGAGCGTTGATGTACTCCATATCATCGGTGGCGTTGCCGTCAGGGAGGTAGGCGACAGCGCGGATGTAGGCCAGTTCGCCGGGATTGGGCAGATCGATGCGGGCGACCCACGGTTCCTGGTAGAGCGTCGCGACGAGGTCTTCGTTGTGGAAGAACTCAACCCGTTCGACGGGACGACCTTCGGGAGTGAGCACCGATGCCTCAGCATCGACGGAGGAAGCGTAGTCGACCCCGCTGCGAGGCTCGATGAGCGCCACCTCGAACTGGTGCTCGCCCGCATTGATCGTCATCTGGTCGCTGGTCAGCTCGACGCCGTCGGCGTCGTGGGCGGAAACGCGGACCTCATGGGTTCTCGGAACCGAACCCAGGTTGAGCTCGACGGAATAGGGCGGCCGGCGCTTTTGCAGGACGACCTGGTCGTTGAGCCAGAACTTGACTTCTTCGATACCTACGCCGGTTGCCAGCGTGTCGAAGCGCACCATGCCGACCTGCATCGTGCCATGTGGTTCGAGCAGTTTGATGGTCGCGATGTCGGAGCCGATCACGATATTGGCTTCCTCGAGCAGGCGCCTTGTCTCGGGGTCTTCGGGAACACGCCGGTCGGCAACGTCAATGAGCGGCACCTCGATGGCGTCCTCGTAGCGGAAGAAGCTCTTGCCGTTGAGGTCTTCGAGGCGCAATACGAGCCGGTAAGAGCCGGGGCGCAGGCGGCGCTCGAAGACCAGCGGGATCTTCACTCCCTGCACCTCATTGGCGGACAGGTCGTACTTGTAGCGGAACTGTTCGAAGAGCTTGGGGGTGTCTCCCTCAGCTGGCGTCGGGTCAAGAACCTCGCCAGTGAGAAAGAAGTTGTAGCCGGTGTGGTCGGCCAGCTGGACGGTTCCGATCTGCTCTTTGTCGACCGAGAGCACGCCGCGCATGACGGTACGACTCTGATAGCGGTCGGGGTACTCGAGACTGACCTCGGCGTCGAACGTGTTGGCGTCCTCAGGGATCTCGGTGGTGTAGGAGGCAAAGGTCTCGAGCCACTCGCCATCAGGCGTTTCGGACGGCCGCTCAGTGCGCGCCAGAGTCATCTCGTAGTCCATGCGATAGCTCGGGTGAAGCGCACGCGAAAGGATGCCGGCCACAACGTCGCCGTCCTTGCAGGAGTAGATGTCTTGAAAGAAGGTCTGGATGTTGGCGCCGGAGGCTGATGAGGCGTCTGCGCCAGTGGCGATCAAGTCGCGCACCCCATCGCTCGGCCGCCACAGGTAGTAGCGCTGGGCACCCCACTTGCGGTGGAAAATCAAGAAGAACTCGTGCCCGACACGTTCACTTCGGCGATAGATCCAGATGTCGAGCGGTACGACCACCTGCGTGCACTTGAACTCGATCCGACCGTCGGGTGGGCCGTTGAGGAGCATCATGCGCGCGCGGTCGTCGTTTTGTTCTTCACCGAACTCCTGCTTGATGAACTGCAGGCGCTCGTACCACTGGATCTTGAACTCGTTGCGCGGCGACTCGGGGAACGGATCGCGAATGCGCCAGAAGCGCTCGATGAAGGCGTCGCGTTGATAGTCCTTTTCGATCTCGAGGAACGCCTGCCGCTCCTCGTCGCTGATCAGCCAGTGCACCTCGTGTAGCCACTGCCGGTAGGGGGCCGGCAAAGCCTCGGTGAGCTCGCGGACCTCTTTGCGACGCATCTTGCGCTTGCGCTTCTTTTCCGGTTTCGCCTCCTCTGCCTCAGCAACGTGCCCTTCGGCCGTCTCTTCGGCGCCTGCCTGCTGAGCGGTCACTGGGTTGGAGATCAGGACGAGCGCCATGGCAGAACCGACGAGCCCGGCCAGGATCGGACTCACGGAGGGTGGGAAGCGCTTGTTGAATCGAGGTGGCATCATCGATGGTCCTTTTGCGCAGCGCAAAATGGCCTGAGGAGCGTCACTGCTCCGGCGACCGAACCGCCGTGTGGGCGGTGCGAGGGTCTATGGCGGAGCCAACACGCCGGGTCTATGAGTCTATTCCGCTCGGCGACCCCGCAGATATAGTCGGTCGGATGGGCACTTCGAGCGCGAACGACGGTCGCTGGTACTTCGACCACAATGCCACCAGTCCGCCCGATCCGCGGGTGGTCGAGGCGATGCTGCCCTGGCTGGGTGCCCAGCACGGCAACCCGTCGTCGGTTCACTCGCATGGTCAGGCTGCGCGTGCGGCGATCGAACAGGCCAGGGTCGAGGTCGCTGGGCTCCTGGGTGCCAGCGCCCTCGAGGTCGTCTTCATGGGCTCTGGTACCGAAGCCAACAACGCGGTCGTTCTGTCGGTGGTGGCCAATGGGCTGGAGCCGGCGTCCTCGAGCGACGCGGCGACTACCCTTCCCCACCTTGTCATTCCGTCGTTCGAACACCCCTCCATCACGGTGCTTGCCGAAGCGCTCGAAGCGGCCGGCCGGGCTACGGTGACCTGGGTTGATCCATCTCCGTCGGGCGTCGTCGCGGTCGCCGACATCGAACATGCGCTTCGGCCCGAAACGGTCTTGGTGGCGTTGATGTTGGCCAACAACGAGGTCGGAACGCTGCAGCCAGTCGCCGAAGTTGCCTCGCTGTGTCGTGAGCGCGGGGTGCCTGTCCTTTGTGACGCAGTTCAAGCGGCTGGCAAGGTCCCCGTTGACGCTCCGACGCTGGGGGTTGACTGGCTAGTGATCGCGGGCCACAAGTTTCACGGTCCTCTCGGCGCAGCGGCCCTCTGGATGCGTCCTTCGGCCGTTTTCGAGCCCCTTCTGGTGGGAGGCCGGCAGGAGCGCGGTCGCCGTTCGAGTACCGAGAATGTGCCGGCGATCGTCGGTTTGGGAACAGCTTGTCGCTTGGCCGCCGGTGAGCTGGCGGAGCGGGCGCGCCACCTCGAGGGCCTGAGGCGTCGCTTCGAGGACGGCCTGGCCGCCATTCCAGACGCCCGAGTTCATGGCGACACGGTCGAACGCCTTCCCCATACGACCAACGTCGCCTTTCCCGGGCTCGTGGGTCAGGACCTGGTGATTCGAATGGATCTCGTCGGCTGTTGCCTGTCGACCGGCGCCGCCTGCGCTTCCGGCGTGGTCGAGCCGAGTGCGACGCTCAAGGCGCTTGGCCTCGATGACGAAGAGGCGATTGGAACGGTTCGGGTGAGTTTCGGGATGCCCAACACGGTCTCTCATGTCGACCATCTGCTGTCTCAGTTGGCCGTCGCCGTTGCCAGCCTGCGGGATCGCAGGTCGAGCACTGGTAGGCAGTCGGCGTCCGAGGTGGTTGGTTCCCGATGACAACGAGCGCCCGAGAGACCTTAGCCGTCAACGGTAGCGGTCTGACCGCAGTCGCGATGAGCGGTGGGTTGGATTCCTCGGTGGTGGCGTGGTTGCTGGCGCAGCAAGGAGACGCACCGCTGGTTGGCCTGTCGATGTTGCTCTGGGACCAAAGCGAGAAGCCGCGGACCGAGACGTCGAACGGCGGTTCTGGGCGGTGTTGCGGAGCGCTCGATCTCGGCGACGCCAGGCGGGTGGCCGCCCAGGTTGGCATCCCCCACTACACCTTGCGTATGGATGAGGACTTCCGGCGCACGGTGGTCGACCCTTTCGTTGACGACTACCTGGCAGGCCGGACCCCGAGCCCCTGCGTGCGCTGCAATACCTTTGTGAAGTTCGATGCGCTGATCGAGCGCGCTGCCGACCTCGGCGCCGAGCGCCTGGCCACCGGTCACTATGCACGTATTCTGGAGGGGCGCGAAGGTCTCGAGCTCCATCAGGCGAGCTTCGTCGACAAGGACCAGAGCTACTACCTTTTCGAGCTCGACCAGCGAACCCTGGAACGCACCCTGTTTCCACTCGGTGCCCTCGAGAAGGACGCCGTGCGTCAGATGGCGGCCCTCGCCGGTCTGGCGGTTGCCGGTAAGGGCGAAAGCATGGAGGTGTGCTTCGTGGACTCCGGGATTCGCGATTTCGTCGAGGTCGAAGCATCCCGGCGCGGCATCGAGGACCAACGACTCGGGTCGCCGGCCGAGATTCGCACTTCAGACGGCGAGTTGATCGGCCGAGGGCAGCCGTTCTATCGCTACACGGTCGGTCAGCGTCGCGGGCTCGGGATCGGTGGCGGAAAGCGCCTCTACGTTCTGTCGATCGATCCGCCCACGAACCAGGTCACGGTAGGAGAGCGCGGCGAACTGGCCGCTTCAGGCCTCGAGGGCCGCGGCCTGCATTGGATTGGAGAGGCGCCGGCCGGGGAATCCGAGGTCACGGTGCGCATTCGATCGCGCCACGCTGGTGTCACGGCGCGCGTCCGGCCGCGCCCCGACGGCCGGGCCCTGGTGCTCTTTGATGAGCCGCAACATGGCGTGGCGCCCGGCCAGGCGGCCGTTTTCTACGATGGCACGCGAGTTCTCGGCGGCTGTTGGATCGATCGTTCAACTCCTGTCGAGAAGACGACTCTGGTGGATCTCGGCGGGAAGGTGGCCGGGCATGACAAAGTTGTGGGTGAGGCGGGGGGAGGGATGCCATATGACTGTGACTGAAACAAGACGCCGTGACCCGGTGTCCACCCGTGCTTCGATCCTCGAGGGAGCGGAGCGCCTGTTCGTCGAGAAGGGGTTCGCTGCAACGTCGATGAGTGACATCGCACTCGCGGCAGGAGTGACCAAGAGCCTCATCCACCACCACTTCGGCTCCAAGCAGGAGCTGTGGAAAGAGATCAAGCGCACTCGGCTGGCCGAATGGGTCGAAGCACAGAACGACATCGTGTCGTCAAAAGACGCTTCGGGCGATCTCGTGTTGAAGCGGGCGATTCAGTCCTACTTCACCTTCCTGCGCGAGAACCCCGACGTGGTGCGGTTGATCTCCTGGATGACCCTTGAAGATCCGTCCTTCTCGGAGTTGGTTCACCCCGAGTTGCTCGACCGGGGTGTCGAGCGGCTGCGCCAGGATCAAAAGGCGGGAACGCTGCGCTCGGACGTCGACGCCAAGCACATTCTGTCGATGTTCGTTTCGCTGTCGGTGCACTGGTTCATGGGTCGCAACACCCTCGGGAGCAAGCGCCTTCTTGGCGATGCCGATCCGGACTACGACGCCGACAGCGCCTACCTCGAAGACATGACAACGGTCTTCTTGGACGGCCTGCGACCTCGTGGCGGCTGAGAGACCACCAGTCTAGTGAGCGATGACCGGGCGCTGGTGCTCGAGCGCCTGGCGGGTGTGTTTGGTGTACTGCGTTTGCCTCCGGGTTCGCTCGGAGTGGAGCGCAGGGCCGAACTGGGCGCCCTTTCAGAAGCGTTCTTTTCGCTGACTCAGACCGCCGAAGAAGCTTCTGTCGTGGCATCCATGTCTGCTTTGTCCGCCTGCTGTGAGGGCCTCGCCGACGGCGAGTGCGAACTGGAGAGCGACTTCGTTCTCTACCGAGTGGCCGGGACCCTCGACTTTTCTCTCACCGGCATCTTGTCCCGGCTTCTGGATCCGCTTGCCGAAGAACGCATCTCGGTCTTCGCGCTTTCGACCTACGACACCGACTGGATCATGGTGCCGGTGGCGCGCGCTAACGACGCCGAAGCCGCCTGGAGCAGGGCTTCGTTTCAGGTCGCCGCGTCCTAGCTAAGGGTCCCTTGCGGCCCGCAGGTCGATGACCAGGACGATCTCGCCACGGATGCGGTCGCGCTCTTCGAGAGCGCTCTGGATCTCCGAGAGGGGGCCGCGCAGAATCTCCTCGTGAAGTTTCGTCATCTCTCGACAAAGCGCAGCCGGCCGGTCGCCGAGTTCGTCGATGGCGCTTTGGAGAGAGGCCACGATCCGGTGCGGTGACTCGTAGACCACGACCGTATGTGCGAGTTCCCTGGCATGCCGATAGAACGTTCTTCGCTTCCCTCCTTTGGGTGGTGGAAAGCCCAGGAAGGTGAAAGGAAGCGGAGGCAGTCCCGACAGAGTCAGTGCCGTCACAACCGCCGAGGGCCCGGGCACCGCTGTGACCTGAAGGTCTTCAGCGATTGCCTGACGGACGAGAAAGAAGCCCGGATCAGAGACCAACGGTGTCCCTGCATCGCTGGTGAGGGCGACCCGGTCGCCGGCGCGCAGCGCGGCGAGAACCTGTTCGGTACGGGCACGTTCGTTGTGCTCATGGAGCGACAGAAGAGGGCGCTTGATCTCGAGTTGCGCGAGCAGGCGGCCAGTGTGCCGGGTGTCTTCACACAGGACCAGATCGGCGGCCCGGAATGCATCGCGGGCGCGATCCGAAAGGTCGCCGAGGTTGCCGATGGGCGTCGAGACGAGAATGAGTTGACCGGACATCTTTCCTGATCGTAGCCGAGCATTCGGCATTCTGAGACTGCCAGCCGATGTAGCCTAAAGCGTCATGTATAGAGCCCCGTTCCTCCGATCAACAACCCATCTTGCACCGCTTCGTGCCTTGTGCTCACTCGCGTCGGCGGTTCTCGTGATCGGTTGGTGCCCTCACCTGTCAGCCCAGTCGACCCTGGTGGACCGTACCGTGGCGATTGTCGACGAAGATCCGATTCTGCGCTCCGAGGTGCAAGAGGCCATCATTCTCGGCCTGGTCGAAGCCGCCCCTGACGAGTCACCAGCGGCGCTCGAGCGCCGTACTCTCGACCAGTTGATCGAGCAGCGCTTGCGCTTGCACGAGGTCGACCGGTTCGAGACTCGTGAGCCTGGGGCGCTCGAGCTCGACGAGCAGCTGGCGGAGATCAGCGACGCGGTCGGTGGCGAGGCCGCACTCGCGCTCCGCCTCGAGGAGGCGGGGCTCGAGCTCTGGGAGCTCCGCCAGATCATCGCGCTTCAGCTACGCGTCCTGCGCTTCGTCGAGGAGCGGCTTTCGCCACGCGTCTTCGTCGACCTCGATGACATTCGCGCCTACTACGACACGACGCTGGTGCCCGATCTCGAAGCGCGCGCGATCGAAGTGCCGCCGCTCGAGCGCATTCGCGAGGAGATCAGAGCCCTTCTGCAGGAGCAACGGCTCAACGAGGAGATCGACCGCTGGACCGAAGAGCTGCGCGCCGAAGCCGATGTCATCGACCTTTTCGATCGGCCGCCTGGCAATCCGCTGCCGCGAGTCGAACGCTTCGATGGCTGAGCAGGCGAACGAAGAGCTCTAGCGCGCCCCGGTAAGGCGAGCGACCTGGGGTTCTGCGGCTGGATCCTCGTTTGCTTCGCCGGCAGTGCCGTAGATATCTCGATACTGCGCCTGGCCGGAGAGCACCTTCACCAGGTAGTTGCGGGTTTCACGGAAGGTGACCTTGGTGAAGAACTCGGCCGGGTCGAGTGTGTAGCAGTAGCTCTGCCAGAGCTCGGCTTGAGCCTCGCCAGCGTTGTACGCCGCGACGACCTGGTGCTCGCGGCGGCCGTAGCGTTCGAGCAGCTCACCCAGATAGGCGGCGCCGAATCGGATGGCCACCTCTGGGCTCTCGAGCTCCCCGGGCTTGAACTCCTTCTGCCCCATGTTGCCAGCGATGCGGGCCGCGGTTGGGTAGACGAACTGCGTCAGGCCGCGCGCCGCGACTGCCGAAACCGCCTTGGGGTCAAAACGGCTCTCCTGACGAATGATTGCCGCGAGCAGGAAATGGTCGACTCCCGCGTTCCGACTCTCCTCGGTGAGGTGCTCGCTGTAGGCGAAGGGGTAGAGGGCGCGCCGGTAGCCATCCGGCAGCATCCACTCGGGTACCGCCTTTGGCTTGCGCTTGTGGAGCACCTCAGAAAGCAGAAGGCCGCGCCGGACCCGGCCGCTGGCGATGAGTCTCTGACTGGCAGAGAGTGCGAGGGCGTGACGTGCGATCGGGAAGTGCCGCCGCACCACTGCCGCTCCTTCTTCCCAAACTCCAAGCGCCAGGAGCTGTTCTTCGGGTGACGAGAGGCTGCTCTGCCAAAGCGGCCACTCGGCCACTGGCACGGGCGCCAGGTCGAGGAAGTCAGCGGCGCGTGCGTCGCGGCGCAGGAGAACTTCGAGCCCGCCGCGGGCGCGCTGGCTATCGCGACTCTCCGCGTCGAACAACAAAGCCGCCCTGGTCAAGTCGCTGGTGGTCGTGCCCCCGGCGCGGCGCTTGGCGTAACGCTCGGCCGCCTCGGGCAGTCGAGACTCGGAGTCGTCGACCTCAGCCCGCTTCAGGCGCCCCATGACGCTTTGAGATAGCGGGTGGAAGACATCGCGTTCGATGAGTGCTGCGAAGTGTTCAACCGCTTGATCGGGCCGCCCAAGGAGCTCGAGACGGCGGCCTCTCCAGTAGTCGACCTCGAAGACGGTCGAAGTGCTCGAGCGGCTAGCGTGGTCGAGCCAGGCCGGTGCGCGGTCCGTTCGCCCGCGCACCAGGTCCGAGGCGGCCAGAAACATCGCGGCGCGGGCGCTCTCGTAGCGCCAGCCCCGCCTTGAACGCAGGCGGTCGAAGTGGGCCTGGGCGGTCACCTCGTCACCCTTGCGCCAGTGCAGTCGCATGGCACCGATCAACGCAGCGCCGGCGTAGTTTCCAGTTGGTTGGGCGCCGTAGGCAGCCTCAAAGGCTTGCGCTGCACGTGTCCAGCTCCCCATCAATTCGAGCGAGCGGGCCATCTGGTAGAGCGATTGGGCCTTCTCGCCGGCACTCGCCACCCGCTCAGAGAGCCCTCCGAAACTCTCCGCAGCCGTGCTGAACCGACCCTGCCAGAAGTCGCTGCGGGCGAGCCGGTAGCTGTTGTCGTAGTGGCGACCGGTGAGGGTCGACGGGTAGCCACTTGCGGCAACACTCAGGTACTTCGATGCGCGCTCGAACTCGCGATGGTGGTGGAAGGTGCGACCGATTCGGGTGGTCATGGCGATGTCTTCGTTGTCGCTCAGACCATCGAGGCGGATGGCTGCTTCGCGGGCCGGGAGGTCGTCGACCTTTTCCTGCAACAGGCGCCGGAATCGACTGATCGCCTTCTCCGTCTCGCCGCTCCTGAGGTCGCAGTCGCCGCGCGCTAGCTCGAGGGCGCGGCGGGCGCTGGTTGGAAGTCGGCTGTTGGAAATGCCGGCCAGAAGGCGGCAGTCGCCACCCTGGTCAAGGGTGCGCACCAGAACTGCGGTCGCCTCGTCGGCCAGACTACGGGGCGGTCCTTCCGCCAGAACGGTCGCAATGACCCCGGCGGCGACTTCGGGATGCCCGAGGGCTTCCTGAGCGCGGGCGATGCGCAGTCGCGACCAGTCTTCGAGGCTCGGCTTGCTCGAGACGGCGAGCGCAAAAGACGCCGACGCCTCGCGATGCCGGCCGAGCTTTGCCAGCAGGTGGCCCCGTAGGTAGTCGAGACCCAGGCGCGCGGCGGCTTCTTCGTCGCCACTGCGCAGGGCATCTGTGGCGGCCAGTGCACCCTCGTAGTCACCGGCGATCTGCATCTCGACCAGCGGGATGCGGTCGTCGGACGCGAGGGCCAGGTTGGCGACGAGCCCGCTGACTGCGAGGCTGAGAATGGCCTTCACGAGGCTGTCCTGTAGGCAAAGTGGCGCGCACATCCGTGCGCGAAGTGTCGATTTGGCCGGGGAGGCATGGAGAGAGGTTCGAGGCGCGAGCGGCTGGCCCTGGCGGTGCGTGATGCAGGCTGGGTGCGGTTGCGGCCGGGTGGGCCAGTGGCCGGCTCGAGAGCGGAATCGAGGTGCAAGACGGGTTCCAATGTGGTGTGCTCTAGCCGGGAGTCTCGAGGTGGACCACGCGTGGACGGCTGGCCAGGTCGGCGATGACGGCCTGGACCCGGGCTCCAGCGTCTCTTGCGAGGTCAGTAACCAACTGTGCGCGTCGCGAATCGATCTCGAACAGAACCGGGGTCCCGCGACGTTGGCCTCGCAGGGCGCCCTGCCCATTGAGCAGTCGGCGATACACCGAGAGTGCGCGACCGTCACGCGGGAAGAGGGCCAGCGCTGGCTCCCACTCCGTCACCTCGATCGACATGACGGTCTTGTCCTCGTGATCGAGGTAGGGCGGGTTGGCGGTGACTAGATCGAAATCGCCGTCGATGGCCTGCATCAGATCCGAAGCCAGAACATGGACGTTCTGGAGTCGATGCCGCTGAATGTTCTGCCGTGCGACTGCCAGCGCTGCGGGTGAGATGTCGCTGGCGTATACCGTCCAACCCGGTCGCTCGCTGGCGAGAGCGATGGCGACGCAGCCGCTGCCGGTACACAGATCGAGCACCCGCCCGTCAGGCGGGATGTCGAGTGCCAGGGCGGTTTCGACCAGGTGTTCCGTTTCCGGTCGCGGCACCAGGACCCGATCGTCGACGTAGAAATCGAGCCCCCAGAACTCACGTTCCTCGAAGAGATAGGCCACCGGTTCACCCGCCAGGCGCCTGCGGATCAGGTCATCGAAGGCGCGTTCGTCGGGGGGCGACACACGTCGCTCGGGGTAGGCGAGAACCGTTGCTTCTGATGTGTCCAGGACCCGTGAGAGCAACAAGCCGGCTTCGCGGCGTGCGATTTCGAACGGAGCACCGTCGAGTTGATCTCGGGCGCTCTCGAGCAGCCCGCCGACCGACTGCTGGCCTGGCGTCGGGAGGTTCAGCGCTCCATGGCAAGGCGAAGAAGACATTGCGTCGAGCCTCAGCCGGCAGCGGCTGCCTCCTGCATCAGTTCGGCCTGGTAGTGCGCGGTGAGTGGTTCGATCACCGGGTCGAGGTCACCTTGCAATACGTCTGGGAGGCGATGGAGCGTCAAGCCGATGCGGTGGTCGGTGACGCGGTTCTCTCGAAAGTTGTAGGTGCGGATCTTTTCCGAGCGATCGCCGGAGCCAATCATTGCGCGGCGCGCGTCACTCTGTTCGGAGTGTGCCTTGGCCAACTCGATTTCGAGAATGCGACTCTTGAGAACGCGAAGCGCCTTCGCCTTGTTCTTGATCTGGCTGCGTTCGTCCTGGCACTGGACGACCAGTCCGGTTGGCAGATGAGTCAGGCGCACCGCCGAGTAGGTCGTGTTGACGCCCTGCCCGCCGGGCCCTGAGGCGCAGTAGGTATCGACTCGCAGATCTTTCTCGTCGACTTCGACCTCGACGTCTTCGGCCTCTGGCATGACCGCGACCGTGACAGCGGAAGTGTGAATGCGCCCTGAGGCTTCGGTCTCGGGAACCCTTTGCACACGATGGACGCCGCCTTCGTACTTGAGCCGGCTGTAGGCGCCGCGTCCCTCGACGATGGCCGAGACTTCCTTGACTCCGCCAACGTCGCTTTCCGACAGGTCGAGGACATCGATCTTCCAGCCCTGCGCCTCGGCATAGCGGCAGTACATACGAAAGAGTTCGCCGGCAAAAAGGCTCGCTTCGTCGCCGCCAGTTCCGGCACGGATCTCGAGCACGACGTTGCGCTTGTCGTTGGGATCCTTGGGAGTCAGCTCTCTCTGCAGAGCCTCTTCGAGTTCGGTGATACGCGCCTCGAGGGCCTCCTTTTCGGCGGTCGCCTCCTGCCACAGCTCATCGTCGCGGCCGAGATCTTCGAGGATCTCGGAAGTACCGTTACGCTCTTCGGTGACCCGGCGCAGTTCCCGGTAGAGCTCGACCGCCGGCGTGATCTCAGCCAGCGCCTGATTGGTCTCTTTGTACACGCGCGGATCTGCCAGCACCTCGGGGTCGGCGAGGCGATGCATCAAGTCGTCGTGAGTGCGCTCAAGGCGCTCGAGTTGCTCGCTCATGAGAGATCAGTCCCTGGGGGTGTGGCGCACCGGTCCGGTGCGTCGGACCGACGATTCTATCGCCTCGGCGGCCGGGGAGAGAGAGCACCGCGCTACCCATCATCCATCGCCGTACAGCGGCCGTGTTCTCAGATCGATCGGTTTCCTGAATCGGGGAGGTCCCCGTTCGAGGTCAGGCAGAGGCGCGCGGGGGTCCTTGGCCGTCCCTGGAGGCCCGGTCAGGGCGAGGGCTCGAGCATTCGGCCCGCGCATTGAATCGCTTGCGCCGGTCCCCCACCGGGGGAGAAAGGGGGGAGAAGACGAGTAGCCGAAGCCGTGGTAACGACGTATTGAAAACGCGAGATCGAGCCCCCAGAGCACCGCGCTACCCATCATCCATCGCCCTACAGCGGCCGTGTTCTCAGATCGATCGGTTTCCTGAATCGGGGAGGTCCCCGTCCGAGGTCAGGCAGAGGCGCGCGGGGGTCCTTGGCCGTCCCTGGAGGCCCGGTCAGGGCGAGGGCTCGAGCATTCGGCCCGCGCCTTGAATCGCTTGCGCCGGTCCCCCACCGGGGGAGAAAGGGGGGAGAAGACGAGTAGCCGAAGCCGTGGTAACGACGTATTGAAAACGCGAGATCGAGCCCCCAGAGCACCGCGCTACCCATCATCCATCGCCCTACAGCGGCCGTGTTCTCAGATCGATCGGTTTCCTGAATCGGGGAGGTCCCCGTTCGAGGTCAGGCAGAGGCGCGCGGGGGTCCTTGGCCGTCCCTGGAGGCCCGGTCAGGGCGAGGGCTCGAGCATTCGGCCCGCGCCTTGAATCGCTTGCGCCGGTCCCCCACCGGGGGAGAAAGGGGGGAGAAGACGAGTAGCCGAAGCCGTGGTAACGACCTATTGAAAACGCGAGATCGAGCCCCCAGAGCACCGCGCTACCCATCATCCATCGCCCTACAGCGGCCGCAAAACCACGGCTTCGGCTACCACCGAGACGTTGAGTCGCTTCATCATCTCGTGCAACGTCGTCGGCTTGACCTTGAGCATCTCGCCCTACCGAGACGTTGAGTCGCTTCATCATCTCGTGCAACGTCGTCGGCTTGACCTTGAGCATCTCGGCTGCCCGTTTCTGGACGCCGTCAGAAGCCTGCAGAGCCTTGATGATCAGCTGACGTTCATAGGAGCTCACGGCTTCTTTGAACGACACGCCGTTCGCAGGCAGCGAGGCCTGGGTCATGCTGAGGCTCGACGGATTGCGCACGGTAGGCGGCAGGAGGTCGACGTCGACTTCGTTTCCCGTTGCCAAGACGACGGCTCGCTCGACGGCGTTCTCGAGCTCGCGTACGTTGCCCGGCCAGTGATAGTCGATCAACAACTCCATGGCAGCGGGAGTAATGGCGCTGATTTCCTTTTCGTTTTCTTCGGAGTACTTCGAAAGGAAGTGGTTAGCGATCAGTGGCGTGTCCTCGGAGCGCTTGCGCAGCGGCGGCAGATTGATCGTGATCACGTTGAGTCGGTAGTAGAGGTCTTCGCGGAAGTCGCCCTTCTCCACCAGCTCTGTGAGTTCCGCGTTGGTGGCCGCGACAATGCGCACGTCGGCCTTGAGAGTTTCGACGCCGCCGAGGCGCATGAACTCCTTCTCCTGAATGACCCGCAGCAGTTTGGCCTGCGTGTCGAGTGGGATGTTGCCGATCTCGTCGAAGAAGATCGTGCCGCCCTGGGCGGCCTCGAAGAGGCCTTGCTTGTTCGAGATCGCGCCAGTGAAGGCGCCCTTGACGTGGCCGAAGAGGTTGCTCTCGAGAAGATCGGGTGGCATCGAGCCCGAGTTGACCGTAACGAAAGGGCCGTCCTGGCGCTTCGAGTTCTTGTGGATCGACTTGGCGACCAGCTCTTTCCCAGTCCCGCTTTCGCCGAGCACGAGAATGTTCGACTTCGAGGGCGCCGCCAGGCGAATGAGTTCGAAGACCTGCTGTATAGGCTTGCTCTTACCGATGATCTTGTCGAACCCGAAACGCTGCTCGAGTTGCTCGCGGAGTGAACGGTTCTCCTGGCGCAGGCGCCGGCGTTCGAGCCCCTGGCTGACCGTCAGGCGGACTTCTTCGTTCTTGAACGGCTTCGGCAGGTAGTGGAACGCGCCCTTGCGCATCGCCTCGATGGCGCCTTCGATCGATGAGAAGGCGGTAATGATCACGACGACCTGGTCGGGGTCGGTCTCGCGAATCTGCTTGAGAACCTCCATGCCGGTCATGTCGGGCAGCATCAGGTCGAGGAGCACCAGATCGATCTCTTCGCGCTCGAGCAGCATCAGAGCCTCGCCGCCGGTGCGGGCGTTGAAAGGCTGGTGCCCTTCGGCTTTGATGAGCGAAGTGAGAACGTCCTGGAGGACCTCTTCGTCGTCGCAAATCAAGATGTTCATGCGCGGAATCCCTGCGGGTCGTGGCTCTGCGCATCCTTCGATGGGTCGCCATCGTCGTCGCTCTTGCCGTAGCGCAGCAGGCGGGCGGTGAATGCACAGCCCCCTCTGTCGAGGTTACGCACCGTGAGTTCGCCCCCGTGCCGGCGCACGATCTCGTGGCTGATCGAGAGGCCGAGCCCTGTTCCGCCGGCGTCGGTCTTGGTCGAGAAGAAGGGCTGGAAGACCTGCCCCAGGTTGTCTTCTGAAATGCCGGTCCCCTCGTCGGCAACTTCGACGTCGACGAACTGGCCGCGAGGAGTGACCGTGACCCGAACCACGCCGCCCTCGGGCTGCATTGCGTCGACGGCGTTCAGCAGCAGGTTGGTGAACACCTGGTGCATCTCGCTGTCGGTCGAAGAGGCAAACGCCGGACTCTGCGGAGACTCGATCGACAACTTCACGTTGCTTGCCCCGAGGCGCTCCTCCAGCAGCTCGTGACACTCCTCGAGCACCGCGACCAGGTTCACAGGTTGCGGTGCCACGTCACGGCGGCGGGCGAACTCGAGCAGGCTGTTGACGATGCGGGCGGCCCTGAACGTCTGGCGCTCGACCTTGCGCAGAGTGTCGTGCCGCGGGTCTTCTTCGGGCGTTTGAGACAGGAGCATCTGGGCGTAGCTGGAAATGCCGGTGAGAGGAGTATTGACCTCATGAGCAACACCGGCAGCCATCACACCGATGGCGGCCAGACGTTCTTGTTCCTCCAGTCGGCGTTCCATCTTTACGCGTTCGGTGACGTCGTGGATTACCAGCACCCGCATGTCACTCGCTGAACCGAGGAAGGAAGCCACGCTGGCCTGGAAGTGGCGTTCACGACCCTGGGCGTCTTTCCAGGAGGAGTTCACGACGCCCTCGTCAACACTCGGGATCCGCTCTAAGGGCAGCAGCTCGGGGAGCTGCTTTCTGCGAACGGCGTTTCGTTCCATTCCGGCAAGTGCGGCAAAGGCCAGGTTGGCGGTGACCACGCGGTCGGAAGAGTCGAAGGCGGCGATCCCCGCCGGTGTCGACTCGATGATCTCTTCGTTGAACTGCTTGAGCTCGAGAACTTCGGTGAGCTGGCGCTGCAGTTGCTCGAGCAGCTGCGCGTTCTCGATCGCCAGCGAAGCCTGGTTGAGCAGCTGCCGGACCAGGATGAGGTCGTCGCTGTTGAGCGGCACCTGGTCGCTCTTGTAGCCCGTGACGACGATTCCGATGCGGCGTTCGCGGATCGACAGCGGGAAGGCGTAGCGATAGCCGTTCAGGAACAGGTGCTGGGACGACTCGAGCGGGCTTTCCGGCAGCGAGATCGCCGTCAGGTGCTCGTAGTCCTGCTCCCAGACGCGTGTACCCAGGCCGAGCAGCGGGAGCGTGATCGCGCCACCTTCTTCATCGAGAACAGGGACCAGCCGATCACCTTCGACCAGGTAGAGATTCGAGCGATCGAGGTCGAGGCCCTCGTCGAGCTCCCGCAGAAGGCTGGTGCTCAGGCTCTCGAGATTGCGCTCGTGCAGCAGGTCACGCCCGAACTGGGTGAGTGCACGGCGGCGCGAGAAGTTGCCGCGGTAGTGAAAGCGTTGCAATGTCGAACCGATGGCCTGGCGCGTCGGGATCAAGAGCCCCGCGACGGTCAGCCCCGCGATGAAGGTCAGCAGGTATCGAGTGACCGAAAGATCTTCCGGAATGCCTCGATCGATCGCCAGGTTGAGGAGCGAGAAGCCGATCAACCCAAGTACCAGGGTGAGCGCGTAGGTGGTGATGTCGCGCACGATGATGGCGATGTCCCACAGCCGGTAGCGCAGGATGGCGTAGGCGAAGCTCAGCGGCACCAGGCCGAGAGGCAGCACGACAGCCGCCTGCAAGAGCCGGGGCGCCTGGTAGCCGAGCACAAAGGGCACCACATAGAGCGCCAGGAACGGCAGGTAGCCGCCGATCATGCCGAGCGTGACCCACAACACCTGGCGGCTCTCGACACCATGCCCCGTGCGCACCAACTGCAAAACCAGAACCGTCACGGCGAGCGGCACATAGATCATCAACTGCACGAGCGTCAGCTGGTCGAGTAGCGCGATGGTTTCGAGTGAGGGTGCGCCAGTGAAAAAGCGCCCTCCAAGGTAGATCAGGTCGACTTGCAGGGCGAGCAGAACGGCGCCCGGCAAGTAGAGAAACGGAATCGTGCGCCGCAGCCATTTGGCGGGTGAGATCGGCCTCGGGAAGGTGAGGAAGAAATGCAGCGTGAGCGCCGGCAGCACCAGACGAGCAACGATCTCGCAGATGTAGAGCACCCGTTCGGCCGACGTGTCGTAGGGCGGCGTCGCGGTGAACAGGTAGATCGCCGCCGAAGCCAGACACCAGGTCGTAAACAGGCCAACCCTCGGAGCCTGGGCCCTCAGCAATGTGTAGAGACCAATGATCAGGTAGAGCAGGCCAATAAACGCCAGCATCAAGTAGACGACGTCGATCTCGAGCGACGGCCTGCCGTAGGAGACCTCGACCAGGCGATCGCCGCGCTGCACCAGGAGCTCGGTTTGTGAGCGGTCGGTCAAACGCTCGCGCATCTCCTGCGGCGAGGCCGGCAGGTTGCCACCGATCGTGAGCAGCAGATCGCCCTGCTGGAGGCCGGTTTCGGGTGCCGGGATGTCGCGCACCCGCCAGACTTCACCCTGCCGTTCGGCCTCGAACCCGAGCGGCTGGAACTCCGACACCTTGGCCGTGAAGCTCAACCCGCCCAGCGCCACTACCAGGGCAGCGAGGGCGAAAAGGGTCGCGAGTGTCAGGTTGCGGCGCATTCGGGTTCCAGGTCGAAGGCGGCGCCCTGGGAGTCGGAGCGCCGGGCTTGGCGGAGAGTGAACAAAGCTTCAAATAATTGGAAGCACGGAACGTGCCATCGCCGCCAACTGCTCCGATGCAGGGAATATGGGCTCACGTAAGTCCTGTGAATACAGGAGTTTTTTGGGCTGGATCCAGCGCGTTGAATCCGTCCGCTCGCTTGAATCGAGCCGGAATACTTGCGGATCAGCGGCCGGATGGCCCCCGGAGCAGTCTAGAAGCGGACGGCGAGCCCACCGACGACCTGCTTGCGCGTCTCTTCTTGGTCTCCGGCCTTGCCCCAGGGCAGATTGCCGCGGCTGAGCTGCATGTCGAGCGACACGGACCAGTCGGTCGCGAGACCAAGCAGAGCACCGATTTCTTGCGTCAGCTGGATCTGGTAGCGATCGAGATCGAGGGCGGTGCCGGGCAGCTCGCCCTGGCCCGAGAGCGGGTCAAAGGTCTGCTCCATGCGTTGGAACGAGACCAGGACGCCGGTCTGGGTCGGTTCCCAGTGGGTGTCGACGGTGGTGACGAGGTAGCCGATGCGGTTCTCGTAGGTGCCCTCGTCGAGCGACATCTGGCCGCCACCGCCGGTGGCGACGCTCGAGTGGAAGTTGGCCAGTAGCTTCTGGCCGAAACGCTGGCTGAGGCTGAATTGGACTTCCGGCAGAACATCGCCGGGGACCAGCAGCATGCTCTCGAGCTGGGTGTAGAGGTCTTCGGCGAAGTACAAGCGCAAGGTCTCTGAGAACTCGCGGTGCAGTGCGCCGATTCTCACCTCGGTACCTGACTCGAGCTCGCGCGTGGCGCCGAACCGGTAGCAGAAGCTTTCGGCGACACCGCAGTCGGTGCTTTCGGCGTGGTATGCCGGCGTGATGTGGCGGTAGGGCGAGTGGAGGTTTTCGGGGTTCGAAAGACGCTCCCGCGCTGCTCCTTCGAGCGACCACTGGTCGGTGACCTGGAAGACGACGCCGGCGTGCGGGCTAAAGGAGACCTCGCCGTCTTCGAACGAGGTGTACAGACCGTACTGGACCATGACGCGCGACGACACTTCCTGGCTGCCCAGGCCGAAAGCGTCAATCCGCTCGCTGGGCAGCGAGGAGAGCGGGTCGTAGCTCGACGAGCGAACGGCCTGCTGGCGGTAGCTGACCCCAGTGCGCAGCGACGCGCGCTTGCGAATTGGCTGTTCGTAAGACCCTGCAACCTGCCACTGACTGGACTCGCCGGCCAGACCGAGGGTTGCGATGCGTTCGTCGACGTGGGGGTTCAGTTCGCTCGTAAAGCGCGCATCGACACGTGACTGACCGCGACCGATTTGTTGGCTCCATCCCACGCCGTAGCGCTCGAAGCCGAAGGCGTCGGTTGCCAGCGAGGAGCTGTGGCCGAACGCCGAGCTCTCGAGTTGGTTGCGCTGGCCGGACACCGTGACCGCGGTGTCATCACTGTTGATCGCCAGGACCAGGTTGCTGGTGCGCCCGAGGGTGTCGGGGCTGGTCAACTGGGACGAGGCAGCCTGCAGGGTGCGGAACTGGCCTTCGATGCCGAGCTCGACCTCGCCGATGTTCGTGCGCAGCGCGAGGTTGCCGCCCGAGACTTCCGCCGAACCGAAGGTGGCGATGTCCTGGATGCCGCGCACCGCGCTCATCGAGGTTTCGAGCAGCGGGTTCGGAAACGGCGACGCATGCCGCAGTTCCTGGGCTTCGGCGAGTTGGATGTCGCGCAACACGTCACCGGGAATGCGACCGCGCAACGTCCAGAAGTCGGCGTCGTCGGAACCGTCGCGCCCATCGTCGACGGCAAGCTGCAAGTCGAGGAACTGGTAGGCGTCTGACGTGGCACGAGTGACGGTGACCACCGCGGGCACGAAGCCAGGCTTGTGGGCGATGATCTTGTAGAGACCGGCCGGCAGTTTTCTGAAAGCGAACTCGCCGAGCCGGTCGGTTGTTGCCTTGGCCAGACTGAGATCGCTCAGTTGGTAGGCATAGACCCGCACCGCACCGAGCGGTGAGCGCTCGGCCGAAACGCGCCCGGTCAAAAAGCCCTGGTTGGTTCCGCGTGATGCGTGCAGCCGGTCGAGCGGTGAGGGATCGAGACTGGCCATCGCCACCGGTTCGTCGGTGGGCGGCGGCGGTGGGGCAGCAGTCGCCATCGCGCTTGCCGCCGTGAGCAGGCCGAGCGCGGCGAGCAGAGTGACGAGGAGTCCCCAGTTGGTGTGAAACGACATGGGCCGAGCGCACGGACAAGCCTTCCCAGGAAGGTGGTGCCCACTGCGATTCGTTTGTCGTTCCGTCATGGTGATTCCCCTCTATCCCCTGACCTTCTCGTCAGCGACTCCACGGATTCGACTTTCGGGTGCCCGACATCGGAGACCTGGGCGGTCTTGACGCCGAAGAAAGTCAGGGAGCGCAGCCCTGGGAGTATAGCGCCTCATGCAATTCGTGCGGACTCGACGAATGGATCCCAGGTGCCGCAGAATACCTAGTATTTCTCGTGACGATCTTCCGCTTCGAGTGGTCCAGGAGTCCGCGCGATCACCAGAACGGCCAGCTCGCGTGCCCCCGTGTTCCGTAGGCCGGCGGCGGCGGCACGGAGCGTCGCACCGGTAGTGACGACGTCGTCGATGAGCAGGATGCGCTCATTGTGCAACCGTGCCGCCGCTGGCGTGGCCACGAAGGCTCGCCGAAGGTGTTTGTGGCGGTCGCTCCGCGGCAGGGTCGACTGCGGTGGTCCCGGGCGCACGCGGCAGAGGGCGCCGATGAGCGGTCGATTGAGCCGCCGGGCGACGTGCCGCGCCAGGGAGTGCGCCTGGTCGAACCCGCGCGTTACGAGACGACGGCGGTGTAGCGGCACGGCAACGACCCGGGTAAAGCGCACCAGGTTCTCCGCGTGGCGCTCCCAGAGCGCGTCGGCGAGTGGCTGCGCGAGGGCTTCGCGGTGCGAGAACTTGTAGGCGTGGATGAGCGCAACCATGGGCTGGCGGTAGGCCCAACCGACGTAGAGGTCGCGCCAGGGAGGTGGCTGTGCCAGACAGTGACCGCAGTGAACCAGGAGCCGCTTCGTAGGTCGTCCGCACGACCGGCAGCCCGGTCGAGGAGGTGAAACCAGAGCCGCGTGACACTCGCGGCACAAGCCGAGCGCCCGGCGTTGGGCCGGTGCACCGCACGCTGGGCAGGGGCTCGGCAGGAAGAGTTCGAAAGCCGAACGAGCGTGCGCCAACCAGCGCGTGCCGGGAGCCCCCAGGCCCGCCTGCCGCGCGAATCCCAACGGTCGCCGCTCGACATCCGTAAACTCGGCGAGCGAAGCAATCCAGCTCGCCCTGCTTTTTCCCCGCACCTCACCCCCCTGCTCGACCGGCTTGCCGGTCGTGTTTCTCGATGAGGTTTCTCTGCTCGCGGGAGCCGCTGGCTCTCGCTGCGTTGTCCTCTCGCTCTATAGAGACGCAAACCCCGTGGATATACTGACTTTGATGAACATTTCGCCGCTTGGAACCTCGCCTGGAACTCCCCGGCCCCTCCCCGCACGACTGCTAATCTGGCTCGCCCCCGTCGCTCTTCTCGCCGGTCTCCTGGCCCTTCCCGGCGCCGCCAGCGCCCAGGACGATCGCTACAGCTTTCACGCTTCGGCGAGTCTCGGCATCGGCGGGTCGCTCGACGCCAACCCCGATCCCGGTTTCGATGGCGAGTCCTTCCAACTCGGTTTCTCGTGGGTGACCCAGCCGCGCACCCGGGTAGGCATTCGGGTCGGCCAGCTCGACTTTGGTGCCGAGGAGCAACTCGAGAACCTGCTTGGCGCTGAGCTCAGTTGGGTGAATATTTCGGGCGAATACCGCTACTGGGACCGCTTCTACGAGTCCGGGATCTTCGTCGGGCTCGGGCTCTACGACATGGACGGCCTGGCGCTCGACGGGAGCGACGGCAGCGATGAAGCGATTGGCATCGTGGTCGGGGTGACCGGGGACTTTCCGATTACCCAACACTTCAGTGCCCAGATCGAGCTTGCGGGTCACTGGGCTGAACTCGACGGTACCCAGCTCTTCGGCACCCTGCATGGCGGCGTGTCCTACTCGTTCTGAGACCGGGGTGGCAGAACCCTCCCTCGATTGACAAGCAGAAGGCGCCGAAGCTACTCTGCCCTGCCCGTGGGGCCGTAGCTCAGTTGGGAGAGCGCCTGAATGGCATTCAGGAGGTCGTCGGTTCGATCCCGATCGGCTCCACCATTGTTCCTGCCGCGAGTCTCTGCCGCGGACCATGTCCCCTCCCACCGACGACGGGGCATCTTCCGGCAGATCGACGCTCAGCCGGCCAGGCGCTCCGGTCGCGACTTCCAACCGGTCGGTCGCGCCGTTCGGCGAATCCTGCGCTCGGGAGGCCCGCGGCACGGCCCGGGCCCGAGATTGGTTGAAACAAACCCGCTCCGTCTGACGTCTTCTGAGTACACCCGGCACGGGTGGAACCCGAAAACGCAATGAACTGTGCCGTGCTCGGGATCGCGATGATTCGAACCAACAGGAGTCGCCAGGCCATGAACCGAACCACCCCAGAGAACAGTCCGTCTCGCCGTACCAACGCGCGCACCGCCATGATCGCGATTGGTTTTCTCATTGTGGGGCTGTTTCTCGCGGCTCCAGGCCTCGCGTCTGACCGCTGGTTCCACGTGCGCGTTGAAGAAGACTCAGGCGCCGAGGTCAATGTCAACCTGCCGCTCTCCCTCATCGAGTCGGCGATCAAACTGGTCCCTGAAGAAGCCGGTGAAGAGGTCTACATCGAGCTCAACGAAGAAGGCTTCGACGTCGACGAGCTGCGTCAACTCTGGCAGGAAGTGCGCAACACCGCCGATGCCACCTTCCTGACCGTCAAGGACCACGGAACCACCGTGGAAGTCCGCAAGGAAGGCAACTACTTCGTCGCTGAGACCGTCGAGGGCACCGAGTACGGCGCCCAGGTCAACGTGCGGTTCCCGCTCGAGGTCGTCGACGCGCTGTTCTCCGGCCCACGCGGCACGCTCGATCTCGCCGCGGCGATTCGCGCCCTGGCCGAGGTCGGTGATGGCGACATGGTGACGATCCAGGACCGCGACGCGCGGGTGCGCGTCTGGGTCGACGATTCGAACTAAGGGAGAGCGCCCATGTTCAAGTTCTTCGGCATTGTCGTAGCAATGGGTCTCTCGACCCTTTTCTTCGGCATGGCCGGGTGCACGGCCTGGGTCGCCACCGGCGGTGTCGCGACAGTCTCCGTCGACACGCCCGAGGCGAACATCTACCTCCCCGTTCCCACCCGCCTGGTCGACCTTGGTCTCGACGCAGCGTTCATCGGAGCTGCCGATGAGCGCTTGGCTCTCCAGGCCGAAATGCAGCGTGAGCTCGGTGACCTCGACATCGAAGTTGGCGAGTTCGTCCGCGAGGTCTTAGACGAAGTTTCCGACATGCCCAACGGCGCGCTCGTCGAAGTCCACGGGCCAGACGGTGAGGATGTGTGGATCGGCAAGAGCCGCGGTCGCTTTCTCGTCAAAGTCGATGCTCCGGACGCGCGGGTTCGCGTTTCCATACCCGCCCGTTCCGCCAAGCGCATCGGCAACCGGGCGCTTACGGTCGCGGGTCTATAGCGGCCGTAGCTGCTAGCCCTCGGTGGTCCGGGCGCGTTCAAGAAGCGCTCGCCACCCGTCGGCTTGTTCTCTGAGCGTCGCATCCGGTCCGACCGCGCGCAGATACCAGGGCCCACCTGCGCCCTCGATCACCGCACCGTAGAGCGTGTAGCCCGGAAGGTCCTCAGTCGGAAACGAGCCGATGCCGCTCTTCTTGAGCGTGCCCGAAGTCGCCACCGTGTGGACCTCAATGCCCTGGCCACCGAAACGATCGCGCGCCGGTTCACTACCCCCGGCGATCTGCCCGACCCAGCGCCCCAAGTTGGCGTCGACTCCCCCGCCGCCGCCAACGCCGAAGTGAAAGAGCGCCACCCGCCCAGGCCCACCGGAGCCAGGAATGCTCAGCTGGGCGAGCCGCATGGCGGAGTCGGGCTCGACCGAAGACCAGCCCTCCGGGAGCTCGAGCCTGAGACCGGCAGCTTCGATGAATCGGCCCTCAGAATCAGCCGCCGCTTCAGGAGGCGGAGTTGCAGCCGCCACCGGCGGATTGGTTACAGCGTCGGACGACGGTTCAGCAACCGGCTCGAGGTCTGAGCAGCCGAAGCTGGCGACCAGGAGCGGCGCGATGAGGAAGGTCTGGATCGTGGGGGCTTTCATTTCGGGGCATGTTCCCACACTGTCAGCGCCACGGTTGGCTTCGCGACCGTTCGCTGCGGGCAGGTTGAGCCAGCCCGTATTTTGAAGACACCGAGAAAGGCCTGAAAACGGCGAGTGTTTGTTCGATGCCGAGACGACGAAGGAAGTTCGACCGGGGAGTACCTGAGCGTTACCGCCGCAGGTGGTAGGTCGACGACCGGTAGTTCAAGCTCACCCGCATCCGGGTTTCCGAAGAAGTGTTGGCGGCGGGTAGTCCGGCCGCAGGCCGAATGGCGCAAGCGCATGGGAATCGTTACCTGAGCGTTACCGCCGCAGGCGGTACGGCGACGACCGTTAGTTCAAGGTCATCCGCATCCGGGTTTCCGAAGAAGTGTAGGCGGCGGGTAGTCCGGCCGCAGGCCGAATGGCGGAAGCGCATGGGAATCGTTACCTGAGCGTTACCGCCGCAGGCGGTACGGCGACGACCGTTAGTTCAAGGTCATCCGCATCCGGGTTTCCGAAGAAGTGTAGGCGGCGGGTAGTCCGGCCGAAGGCCGAATGGCGGAAGCGCATGGGAATCGTTACCTGAGCGTCACCGCCGCAGGCGGTAAGGCGACGACCGGATTCCCAAGCGCATCCGCATCCGGCCGAAGGCCGAATGGCGGAAGCGCATGGGAATCGAACCCACCCACGACAAAGCATCCCCTGCCGCACTACGGTTTTGAAGACCGCGGGAGGCACCAGCCCCCGAGCGCTTCCTTACAGTCGAACCCGAAACGGTACCACCAGGACGGCCGATCGGTCTGACGCCGCGACTGAAAAGAAAAACCGCCAGCTTGCGTCTCCTACCTGTGGAGGAGGAGTTGGACACCCGTTGCCACCACCTTCGTGGAGCACTGCGACGCGGTGTCGCGCCCTCCACTCACCGAAAAGGGAGACAGCAGATGAAAACACAGGGCCGAGTGCCTTCGCCCTTCCTCGAGAAGATGAGGCGTGAGATCCGCGTGCGCCAGCTCAGCTACGCCACCGAGAAGACGTACCTAACCTGGACGAAGCGATACATCCTCTACCACCAGAAGCGCCATCCCGGGGAAATGGGCGCCAACGAAGTCGCCGAGTTCCTGACCCATCTCGCCGCTGACCGGAGGGTCGCAAAGGCCACACAGAACCAGGCACTCAACGCGCTCGTCTTCCTCTACCGCTACGTTGTCAAGGCCCCGCTCGCCAATATCGATGCGCTGAGGTCTCGCAAGCCTCGAAACCTGCCAGTCGTTCTGACTCGCGGCGAAGTGGCGCTGGTCCTGGCGGGAATGCAGGGCGCACCCAAGCTGGTAGCCAGCTTGCTGTACGGGAGCGGCCTCCGTCTTACCGAGGCGCTACGACTGCGCATCAAGGACATCGATTCCGAGCGCCGCATCGTCACCGTACGCCGAGGCAAGGGCGACACCGACCGCGTTACCCTGCTTCCCGAGAGCCTCCTTCCCGCCCTCCAGGAGCAGATCCAACGCAGTCGAGACGAGTACAGAAACGCCAGCAACGGCGACGGTGTCTCGCTGCCCGCCGCTCTGGCCGACAAGTATCCAAACGCAGCCAAGGAGTGGCCCTGGTACTGGCTCTTCCCTTCAACCAAACTCGCCCGAGACCCCCGGAGCGGGCGAACCCTTCGGCACCACCTGAGCACCAGCGCCATCCAGAAGGCCGTTCGACGAGCGGTAAGAGCTTCCGGCATCTCAAAGCGCGCAAGCTGCCACACCTTCCGACACTCCTTCGCCACCCATCTACTGGAGAGCGGCTACGACATCCGCACCATCCAAGAGCTACTCGGCCACCGCAGCGTCAAGACAACCATGATCTACACCCACGTCCTGAACCGCGGCGGCCTCCCCGTCAGGAGCCCCCTCGACCTGATCCCCACGCAATCTGAGTAGGGTTACACGGAACCCGTGTTCCCCATTCGCCCGATCACCCAATCAACAAAACGCCCAGAATCCCGTACCTTGCAGATTGGCTCGCTCGAACAACACGGCACCCAAGTTCCACCTTTCAGACCTCCGCAGAGCAAAGGCCGACGAGATCGTCCACATTCCGAACATAGTGATTCTCAAACTCCGGCTCCGAAGTGCAGTGCCTGCGGGTTCCCAATGGATCTGCGCGAGTTTCCAGCGGTACAATTATGTGGACACGAGCGGCGGTGTTCGCTGTTTTCGTTCCATTGAATAACACTGTTGGGCGGCGACCCGGGGCAGGGACAGTTGACTGAGAAGGAACAGCTTGCCACCTTCGTCGTGGTTGTAGCGGAGTTCATGGAACGGCAAGCGCCGATCCCAGCCGAGCTAAGCATGGCCGAACACATGCGGCAACTCGATCCATGCAAAACACCGCTCGCCGGCTGGCGAGACGCTTCTCGCGACATGGTCGAGTGGGCAGTCGACCTCACGCCCGCCGAGGTGTTCGAAGTTGACGCGCTCTTGAGCGCTCGGAACGTACCCACTCTGACCGCCATGAGAAATCGGCGCTACCGTTCGCTGTTGAAGGTCCTGGCCCGTGGGGTGAAATCTGCCGGCGACTACCGCCTCTTAGAGGCCTTCCTCGCTGACACCGCCGATACAATTCTGAGCGTCAAAGAACGAACACTTGCCGGGAGACGCGTTGAAGAGTACGACGCCAAGAACACCTGAGCGCCGCCCAACAAACCGCATGCACGTGGACGCAAACCCCGGGCTCGCTGCGCTCGCTCGGGCTTCACGCCAGTGATGCTTGTCCGTTCGGCGGACTAACGCAGTGTCAAGAGGCGAAAGATGGCGAGCGTTTGGATACGCACTCCGCTCATCATTGACGGCAAGAGTCGGACTCGTTCTCTTCGTCGTCGGCCTAGTTGTGGCGAAAGCCATCCCGCTCATCTTCGCTGGCGAATCTTTCGAAGCTCAGCTGATAGCTGGCGGTGGATGGACGGCCGTGGCGTTCGGCGCGATGCTCATGTTGTTGTCTCTCTCGAGGGCGGATCGGGAGCACCTGCCGCCGGTCGTCGACCCTCTGAAACCTCGGCCACTGGTGTGGGCAGTACCAGCCCTAGCACTCTTGGTCGCCAACTTGGGCCTCGGTTTTGCGGCGGGTCCTGGTTCCATCGACACGTCCATCGGGGAGCACCTTCTCTTCCCCTTGCTAGCCGGCGGGTTCTTCGCGATCCCGAAGAGCCCCTATCGCTGGGTTAGGTTCTGGAAGGTCATCGCGATCATCTCCCTCCTGGCACTACCCCGAAGCCTGACTAGCATGCGCCAGCCGAGCGAGGCCGGGTTTCACCTACCCGCCGCCGAACAACAGCATCGAGCCGACGTGAACCCGCAGCCGCTTCGCGTCTTCGGCTTCCCGCGGCTCATGCAAGTCCGTTGTACTGCGCAGGCACCGCCTGGGTAGCGGGCAGGGCGTCGCGAGCTCAGAACGTCACGAGATCGTCGCAGCCGGTTCTGCCGGGCCGTTCGCTTGTGCCGGCCGCGACGTTCCCGCGGGAACGTCCCAGCGTTGCCCACCGCCCTGCGGTGCAGCTCGGCCGCTCCGGCGTGCTCGTCGGTCAGGGCCAGGCGGGCACCGTGTTCTTCTCGCAGTCGCTCGGCGGTGCAAGAATGGGGCGGAACCTGCGCCGTGCAGCTCTCGTCTCTCACCCAGTCGGCGCTACGAAGGCCGGGTCGTTTCGTGGCTCGAGCCTTCTCGTTGAAGAACGCCGCGAGGATCGAAAGCTAACGTCAGCCATGGCATCCGAAGAGAGCGCAGTACAACAACCCGGTCGAGCTGACGAGAACCTGCGTTCGCTTCGCTCACTACGGTTCTCGCAGCTCACCGTTGTCCGTTCGGCGGCATGAATACAGTTCTCGCAGTCTGGCTGGTTCTATGCCATGGACTGGTCGCGCCAGCGAGCGTAGTCCAAGAGGCAACAGACGGCGTCGAAATATACGTTCGCGATGCCCAAGAAGTAGCGATTGAGGGAGTTACGGTCGAGCTTTGGCATCGTCTGGATGCAGGCTCGGAGTGGTCGCGGGCGCAGGTGCGTTTCACGAACCACCTTGGCTGGGTCTATGTCGACCTGAAAGGCGACGGGGAGTACCGCATTGAGCTCCAACTCGACGGTTATATGAACGCTAGGCTTGGGCCGTTCCGAATCTCAAGGTCGGAGTCGATTCCTTCGAAACTCGAGGCTGTTATGAACATCACGATCCAAGCGAGGCAAACCGTGCCGCCGAACAATCGGAATGCACAAGGACGCCAACCTGTGCTCGCTTCGCTCGCGGCGGTTGGCGCCTGTGATTCCGGGTGCCGTTGTGCAGCCTAAGGGTCTCATGGTCGTGCTTCTCGCTTCGTCCGCGGTTGCTGGCACCTCTGGCAATTGGCGTTTCGACGCGGGGTTGGAGGAGTGGCACTGCGAGGCCGGGTTCTGTCATTGGGATCCGGCAGGCGTTGACGCTAACGGTGGCGCACTGCTGATCCAGCCGTTCATCGACCCACACTTGGCTACGGCGGTTGGGAGCGCGTTATCACCCTGCGTGGATCTGGCAGATGGCGTACCGCGCGCCGCCTTCTCGTCCATGATTGATGCACGCCTCGGCAACGGCCGTGCCGAAATCGGAGTGCTCTTCTTTGAAGACCGAGCATGCGGCAACCTCCTTGGCCATCACGTCAGCAATGTCGATACTGTTATCGGCTGGACCACACATTCAGGCACGACTTCTATTCAGAACGGAGCTGCCTCCGCCCGGCTTCGGATTCACTTCGAAACAACTGACCTCGATTCTCTGGTAAAGGTAGATTCGGCATCACTGTCGGCAGCGCTACTAGTTCCGACGCTCGATGTGCTCGGTGGCGGCGTGCTGTTACTGATTCTCGGATGGGTCGCCTCGAAGCGCGTGCGGCGGCTGCACAACAACCCGGTCAACTCGACATGAACCCGCGTCCGCTTCGCTCCCGCGTGCCCATGCGAGTTACCGTCGTCCGTTGGGCGCCTTTGCCGTGATCGCCGGTACTGATCGAATTCTTCGGTACAACGAGTGGCAAGTCTTTGCGGTCTTGGCCACGACGGCTCTTCTTGCGTTCGGCCTTGTGGCCGCATCCGTTCCTTTCGGCAGTCGCGTACCTGCCGAGGTCGCTGGTCTCTCGTTCGCTGCCTTCGAGCTTGCGTACTTTGGCTGGCTCCTGTGCATCGGTACGTCAATGTGGGCACGGGTCCGACCGGCCTCTCCAATGCGGTTCCCATTCCTCGCTGGTCTTCTTCTCGCAGCGGTCCTGTATGTTGCGTTTGCGGTGCCCATCCTTCTTCAGGGCTCTGAGGTGGCGTTCACAGCACTCTTGGCGGTCCTCCATGTTGGCGCCATGGCTCTCAACTTCTATCTTCTTTGGTACGCGAGTCGTGGCCTCGCCTCGGCGGAGGTTGGCGAGGTGGCGTCGCTCGATCACACCATCGGGCTGTTCGTGGCGCTGTGGCTCACTGCTTTCCTTCCCGCGGGCGCTTGGTGGGCTCACAAGCGAGCCCGCCAGGTGGCCGGCATAGGTGCGGCGCCCAACACACAGGTCGAGCTGACGTGAACCCGTGCTCGCTTCGCTCGCCGGCGACCAGTTTCTGCTGAGGCAAGGTCGCGTCTTGCGTCTGTTTGCTGAGTCAGGAGAGGTTGAAGATCTCGCTGAATCTTGGGATCGTTCTTGAAGAGCGCGGCGGAAGATCCTCTTGCCTTGTGCTGCGTTCTGGAGAACGTCATGAAGAGACGAATCGCCTATCGAAACCGAAGCCGGCCAGCTAACAACTGGGTCAACTCCGTCCGTTGTGCTGCGTTCTGGAGAACGTCATGAAGAGACGAATCGCCTATTCCGCCGTTGTCTTTCTAGCGGGAGCGGTAGTGGGAGGAGCCGCGGCCGGCTACTACGCCTACCGGAGCTTCCAGAACCTCTTCGCTCACATGTACACGGTGGGAGTGACCGGCCAGGTCTTCATGGCCGGCGAGATTCGTGCTGGCCGAACTGACGGCCTCGTGGAACATTTCGAGGCGTCCATCCCGGATTATGCCCGAGGTGTCCAGATGTTTTCAGAATCGGATCAAACGCTCTGGGCGCTCTCCTCGCTCAAGGAGTACAGCCTTCGGAACAAGCTTCCATTGCCCACCGAACTGGAGGACGTCGAAGTGATCCCGGGATCATGTGACGTCCCCGAACGCCACGCAGCACAACAACCAGCTTCACAACGACCGGAACCCTCAGCCGCTTCGCGGCCTCCGGGTTCCGGCGTGTGAGCTTCGTCCGTTAGGTGCCTCGTGTCTCGACTATCAAAGGGCTCGACTTCAGATCCGTCGGTTCGAAGAGCTTCGAAGAAGGACATCAAGGCGCTCGTCGAGCTAATGTCCGCCTTCTATGCAGAGTCTAATTTCCGTCTCGACGTCGACTGGGCCGAGGCCGCCTTTAGGAGGTTGTTCGAAGACGCTGCGCTTGGCTGCGTCTGGATCGCCGAACGAAGCGAGACACCCGTCGGGCATGTCGTACTGACTCTCCGCTATGCCATGGAGCATGGTGCGCTCTGTGGCCACATCGACGACTTGTACGTCAAGCCGGAGTCTCGTCGTCAAGGCGTTGCTCGAACACTGGTGAGTGAGTTAGTCCGTGAGTGCGAGAAGAGGAACTGCAAGGCACTCTTCGTCGAAGTCGGTGAGGAGAACACACCAGCTCTTCGTCTATACCGCGAGTTCGGTATCGTGCCCTTCGAAGACGGTCGAACACTCCTTGCCGGTGGGATTCGCTGTGCCGGCACCTAACAACCGCATGCAGCCCGACTCGTACCCGTGCTCGCTGCGCTCGCTCGGGTACGAGCGGCTGATGCTCGTTCCGTTCGGCGGCCTGTAGGCCAATTCTGTAGCGAGGTAGGGATGAACGGATCTTGATTGCGCGCCGTCGTCGCGCGTTGGTGTTCGTTTCGGTGGGGACCGTGCTTGTGTTGGCCGCCGCTGCGATCCTCTACTGGGCATTCTGGCAGTGGCGCTTTAGCGAACTTGTAGAGGCACGTGATCTGGCCGCTGCGCTTGGGACGGAAGATGGCGAGAGGTTCTGGAGAGAGGTGGTGCGGGACGAACTAGAATTTCCACCATGGGTGGAAACTCGCCACGATGCGATCGAACACCTTCTCACTAACGTTGCGAACGGCTGGCCAGCGGGCTTCGACTCGGAGCTCTACTGGCTCGCCGTTCACTTCCTCGCCATCGACTGCGCAAAGTCACGCCACTATCTCGATGAGTACATTGAAAGAAGTCCAGACGGTCCCGGAGGGCTCCGTACTGAAGATGCGGTACTCCTTAGGGCCACAATCGAACGTCAGGGCTGCGCCGCCGCGAGTCGGAAACTCGAACGCACAGGTGGGAGCCTGCGCGCCGTGAACGGGACAGCCACCGCGAGGTCGGCCGTCGAACAATCGGCTGCACTGGACGCAAACCCGCGCTCGCTTCACTCGCCCGGGTTCGCGCCAGTGAGCCTTGTCCGTTCGACGGCTAGCGAGTGACACGTCACGAGATAGAAGCAGCACTCCAGCGACTCGGGCTGGAAGGCCACGTGACCGAGTCGACCGAGGGATCGGTGAGCCACTTCTCGCTTCCCGTTCCAGCCGGCGCCGAGTTCTCGATTGTCTGCTCCGTTGACGAAGACGGCGAGCCGCAGGTCGGAGCGAACCTTCTCGCTGCCCCTCAGGGAACGTACTTCTGGTACTGCCCGCTCGAGAATTCGGATTTCGAGTCAGAGGAGGCGCGAGCGCACGAACTTGAGCGGGTCGTCGCGGCCTTCGTCGAGCACCCGACGACTATCGTTCAGCGGAAAGGCCTACTCTTCTGGCACTTCACCGCCGTCGCGAACTCACCGGATGGGAATGTCGAGTTTCAAGGCGCTTCGTGCCTTAGGCCAGCGTTTCAAGTACCCTCGATTCGTGGAAAGGAAAAGCGCTACGAGTCTCCAGCAATCGCACCACGCCGTCGAACAATCGGGTCGAGCTGACGTGAACCCGCGCTCGCTTCGCTCGCTCGGGTTCCCGCAGCTCACCCTTGTCCGTTAGACGACTCTGCGAGCATGGAGCATTCTCCCTACAACGATGAGTGGGCAACCTGCGCGAAGACCTTCGCGACTCTTCGGATCTACTCAGCGGAAGCGAGCCCGGAAGAGGTCACTCGCCTTCTCAACGTGCGACCGACAACAACCCGGAGAAGGGGCGAACTACGCGGTGACTTCAAGCTCCCACACAACTGCTGGCTCCTATGCTCCGACGGCTTCGTCGAGTCGAAGGATGTGCGCCGCCACATCGACTGGGTTCTCGACCGGATCGAGCCCGCATCATCGGCGCTTGCTTCTCTCGTGAACTCCGGTGCTCGAGCGGACGTCTCCTGCTACTGGCATTCAAAGTCAAACCAAGGCGGCCCAACGATCTCTCCTCGGCAAGCACGCAGGCTTGCTGAGCTTGAACTCGAATGTGGGTTCGACATCTACCCTGCCGATGATGATGAAGTCATCGAGATCGTCGTCTAACCAAGAGATGGAGCGGACAAGAACCCGTAGTCGCTACGCTCCTTCGGGTTCCCGCCGCTCATCTCAGGTCCGTTGTGTGGCCTCTAGTGCGTAGTCTGACTCTTCTGGCACTGTTCTCAGCGATTGCGGGCCCCGCCCTTGGCGCGACTGCGTGGTCGTTCGACACGGGAACCGAAGGCTGGAACTGCATTCGCGGCACTTGCTCCTGGTCGGATTCAGGCGTATTGGAAGGCTCTGGGTCTTTGCTCCTTGAAGCAGAGTGCATCAACCAGCCCGAATCATGCGATGCACATGCGGAATCCCCCTGCGTCGCCGTTTCGGGAGCCGAGATCACCTACGGCGCCAACATCGAGGCTAACCTCCCTGAAGGGTTCGGTTTTCTTGAAGTTCAGGTCTTCAGCGATGAACTGTGCCAAAACATAGTTTTCGGCTTCCCTGCGCTTCCGGAGATGGGAACGGGCTGGAATCGTCACGAACGTACCGTGCCGCTCCCGCTTGGCTCCCGCAGCGCCAAGCTACACGCGTCGTTCTGGGTTTCACTTGTTCCAGCATCGACGATCCGAGTCGATCAAGCTCAGATCACGGTGGCTCAGCCAATTCCCGCGCTTAACTGGCAGGGTGCAGTGGTTCTCGGGGCTCTGGCTCTCGGTATCGGCTACCACCGCGTGGGTCGGCCACACAACAACCCGATGCACTCGACTCGTACCCGTGCTCGCTTCGCTCGCCCGGGCACGAGCGAGTGATCGTCGTCCGTTGGGCGGCGACCCGGGGCAGGGACAGTTGACTGAGAAGGAACAGCTTGCCACCTTCGTCGTGGTTGTAGCGGAGTTCATGGAACGGCAAGCGCCGATCCCAGCCGAGCTAAGCATGGCCGAACACATGCGGCAACTCGATCCATGCAAAACACCGCTCGCCGGCTGGCGAGACGCTTCTCGCGACATGGTCGAGTGGGCAGTCGACCTCACGCCCGCCGAGGTGTTCGAAGTTGACGCGCTCTTGAGCGCTCGGAACGTACCCACTCTGACCGCCATGAGAAATCGGCGCTACCGTTCGCTGTTGAAGGTCCTGGCCCGTGGGGTGAAATCTGCCGGCGACTACCGCCTCTTAGAGGCCTTCCTCGCTGACACCGCCGATACAATTCTGAGCGTCAAAGAACGAACACTTGCCGGGAGACGCGTTGAAGAGTACGACGCCAAGAACACCTGAGCGCCGCCCAACAAACCGCATGCACGTGGACGCAAACCCCGGGCTCGCTGCGCTCGCTCGGGCTTCACGCCAGTGATGCTTGTCCGTTGTGCGGCCTATCGATGAATGTGACGACTGAATCTGAACAAGAGGTGGGTGCGGAACTGTCTGCGGGTTTCCGCGATCTTGGCAGCCGTCTCGGTAGGCTTCTTACCAGCCTCGCTGGCTGCTCCGCCATCGCGTTCGTGATGGGTTGGGTGTACTACCGCACCTACTTCTCCATGTTCGGCTGGTCCTGGCTCGTATCGGAAGTGCGCACCGGAGAGCTGTTGGCGGCGGCTCTGTTTCCGGCTGGAATCTTGGGCGTCTGCGCTGCAATCTCGTTCAGAGACGCGACCCGAAGCGTCGATTGGCGTCGGCAATCAGCCGGTGAGATTAGGTTCTTTGTTGTGGCCTTCGTCGCGCTCGGGATCGCTGCTTTGATCGCTGCGTCGAAGCGCTACCTCGGTTTGGCAGAGATCCTCAATGGGGCAACCTACATGCCAATTGGCTACGTCTTCGGGAATCTCATCGTTGACTTGGCGCGGGAGGGGACTTCGCGACAGCCCCGCCACTGGGTATGGCTTCCGCTGACTCTGATTATGGTCCTCGGGGCGGCCACCTACTACCTCCCATCCCAGGCGGGCCGCGTGGCTGGGGTTAAGGCCCTTCAAAGGCCCGAGCGCTTGCCGAGAGTTGTATTTGGCGACTCGACAGACCAGGAGTGGCGTAGGCTTCACTCGGTCGGCGACCTGTTCTTTCTGGTGCGGGTCGACGGTGGCGGGGTTGCCACCCAGCGCCGGATTGTCCCGATCGGCGATGCATATGCGGAGCTTGATCCATGAGGGCGGCCGCACAACAATCGAATGCACTGGATGGGAACCCGCGCTCGCTTCGCTCGCTCGGGCTCCCACCAGTGATTCTTGTCCGTTATGCAGCTTGACGGAGCCATGTCAAATTTGACATAGTTGCTGGGTGGCTGCGTCAGACAAGCCGCTCGTGTGGCTTCACGCCGAGGTCAAGACCCCACCGTTTTCAGCTGCTGCAAGGCTCGAGGCCGGGGTTCTTCTCCGGCGCCTTCAGAAGGGCGAGAGCATCGGCATGCCCCATTCGCGGCCGATGCCCAGCATCGGGAAGCGCTGCCACGAGCTACGCATCAACGACGGCGAGAACACCTGGCGGATCGTCCACCGCCGCGATCCGGACGCAATCGTGATCGTTGAGGTCTTCGCGAAGAAGACCCAGAAGACACCGAAGTCGGTCATCGAAGCCAGCAAAGATCGTCTGCGGCGATACGACGAAGCATCGAGGTAACGCAACCATGAAGAAGAGCAAAGAGAAGAAGCTGAAGAGGGCGGGCTGGAAGGTTGGTTCCACCAAGGACTTCCTCGAGCTCACTCCCGAAGAGGAAGCCCTTGTCGAGATCCGACTTCGGCTTGCCCAGTGCGTTCGCGAGTTGCGCCGGGATATGAACCTTACTCAGCAGTCGGTTGCGAATCTCATCGGTTCGAGCCAGTCCAGGGTCGCGAAGATGGAAAAGGCCGACCCCTCGGTGAGCCTCGACCTGATGGTTCGGTCGCTTGTGGCTCTCGGGAAGTCTCGCAAGGACGTTGGGCGTGTCATTGCTGCAGACGCTGCATAACAACACGTTGCAGCAGACGCGAACCCTCTCACTCGCTGCGCTCGCTCCGGGTTCGCGCAGCTGAACTTAATCCGTTCGGCTACATGTCGCGAGCACAGACTCTTCGGTAGAATCGGATGATGAAGATCGTCAAAGGAACCGTCGTTGATGGCCGGGTCGAGGTTGTAGGCGAACGGCTCGAAGATGGGCAGTCGGTGACCGTCCTGGTCGGCCAAGGCGAGGAATCGTTCACGTTGCCCGCCCACCAGGTCGCCGAGCTGCAAGCCGCGCTCGACGAATCAGCTCGAGGCGAGGTCGTAGACGGCTGGGAGCTTCTCGAAGATCTGCGGGCCTGAGTCTTGCGGCTGGTCGTCCTTCGGTCTGCCGAGACGCAGATCCGTGAGGCGAGTGAGTGGTGGTACGAGAATCGGGAAGGTGCCGATGGAGTCTTTCGCAGCGAACTGTCGCGGGCGTTCCGTCTCGTTCTCCGCTTCCCACGCTCGGGCGCGCTGGCCACTCATGCCGAGCTCCCTGGTGTTCGCCGAATCCTCATGCCTCGAACGAGCTACTACCTCTACTACCACCTTGTTGATGAGCACACCGTCGAAGTCCTCGCTCTCTGGCACACGAGCCGCGGAGAAGAGGCTCCAGTGTGAGGGCAGCCGAACAACTGGCCGCAGCAGACACGAACCCTGGGCTCGCTGCACTCGCTCAGGCTTCGTGCAGCTGAGCCTTGTCCGTTCGGCGGCTCCTCGCGCGCCCGAGCTGCTTCTCGGCCGCTGCTAGAATCGAACGGTGAGGTTCCTTTGGGATCACGAGAAGGCGACATCCAACGCCGAGAAGCACGGAGTCACCTTCGCGGAGGCCTCGACCGTGTTCGGCGACTGTTGGCTTGGACGTTTCCCGACCCCGACCATTCCGAAGTCGAGCAGCGGTACATCACGATTGGCGCGTCGGGAGCCGGCCGGCTCCTCGTCGTTTCCCACGTCGAACTCGAAGACGACGCTCTCCGCCTGATCAGTGCCCGGCAAACCACGCGTAAAGAACGAATGGACTATGAAGAAGGATAAGGCAGAAGACATGCGAGCGGAGTACGACTTTTCCACGATGGCCGGCGGTGTTCGCGGAAAGTACCGGAAAGCCTTCCTAGAGGGTACGAACGTCGTGCTTCTTGAGCCCGACGTGGCCAAGGCCTTTCCAAGCGCTGCCGCCGTGAACGAGGCACTCCGGAAACTCATCGCAAACACCGACGAGCCGTCGGTGCCTGCAAAGGCCGAGAAGAGCTGACTCAGTCCGCATCCCGCCGCCGAACAAAACGTTCCAGCAGACACGAACCCCGGGCTCGCTGCGCTCGCTCGGGCTTCGTGCAGCTAAGCCTCGTCCGTTCTGCGGCGTAGGATGAGGCATGCCGGAGCTGTCCCGATTCTTCGGAATCATCATTCGCATGTTCGCCGAAGCGGGCGAGTCGCACCACCTTCCGCACTTTCACGCTTACTACCAGATCATGCAGGCGTTTACGCGATCGGCGACATCGAGTGCATCGCCGGAGGCCTTCCACGCCGGCAAGACCGACTTGTGCTGGCATGGGCTGAGCTGCACCAGGAGGAACTGCAGGCGGCGTGGGAAGTGCTTCAGACCGGCCGCGCACCGGGACGTATCGAGCCGCTAGAATAGAGAGTGCCATGCAACACGAACTCCACAGGGTCACGTCCTTCGCGATCATCGGGGATACCTCTCTCCGTGTCGTCTTCGACGACGGCTCGGAGCAGGAGATCGAGTTCTCACCCGTGCTTCACGGCGAGATCTACGGGCCGCTCGCGGATCCAGCGTTCTTCGCGCAGGTCCGCCTGGACGAAGAGGTTCACACGCTCGTCTGGCCCAACGGCGCTGACTTCGACCCTGCGACACTTCACAACTGGCCAAGTGTCGCCGCAGCGATGGCCGAACTGGCGGAGTCCTGGGTTGCCGTGCCCAGCTGAGCCGACACGCCGCAGAACAATCGGCTCCAGCAGACACGAACCCTTGGCTCGCTGCGCTCGCCCAGGCTTCGTGCTGCTCACCCTTGTCCGTTCGGCGGCACGGGCCGCGCCCTAGAATGTCGTCGTGTACTTCGAGATTCTCGGCGAGATCAGCGCGGTCGAAGTCATCGCGGTTGGCAACTCCATCCGCGAGCTCGAACGGCTCGTGGAGGCCCACGGCGATGGGCGTTGGCGCAAACTGAAAGGCGTCGTTAACAGTCCGCCTTCACGACGAGTCTGTGTGCACTGCTGAGATACACTGGTACGAGGCTCACGGCATTGGACGTCGTGAGTTCAAGCTCAAACGCATCCTCCGCTAGCCCATGGAAACCGTCACCTACGTGCTCTGCGTGAACCGCGACGGCTACGAGGCGTCGCTAGAAACACGCAAGATCTACCGGTCCTTACCGGACCTTGAAGCGTCTCAGCGCTCGCTTATCAGGGTGATCGACGAGTCGGGTGAGGACTACCTTTTCCCGGTGAGCTTCTTCGTACCGATCGAGGTCCCCGAAGCCGCCCGGGAGGCCTTCGCAGAAGCGTCGTAGGTGTGCCGCCGAACACCTATGAGGTCCCCTGACGTCAAGCGGCAAACGTCTCTTAGCGGACGCGGTCCGTAACGGTTTTCGATCAGGTTTCGATATCTGACTTTGGTTTCAGAGTGGGTGCGAGGCGAAGCCTCTGCACCAAACACCTATTGGGCCTCTGCCCTCGCTTTCGCGACGACTGCTGGCCTAGGCCAGCGGACCAGAAACACATCGGTGCCCTCGTACCGTCCGATTCAAACCGTGCTGGTCACGCCCGGGAGCGCGCCGGAGTTGGTTGCCTGGCTCGGGTGAGGGGCAGAGGTCGAGATCGACCGAATGCTGGAAGGTGAGTGGGAAGCCCCGTCGATTCAACCGGTCTGGCTGCCGGCTCTTTGTGTCTCAGGGCGCGTTGGGTGTCGATGCACCAGGAGCGGGTACTCCGATGAAGCGCCAAGGATGAGATCGGGCCGTGTGGCTCCAGTTAGGCGGAGGGCTCGAGGCTTCCGACTCGGAGATCAGGCGTTCATGAAGGTCGGGAGGTGGAAGGCTTGGTTGTTCTTGAGCATGAAGTAGACGGCGCGGCCCAGCTTGTGGCGGAGTCACGGCGTAGGCCTTGGTCTTGCCGTGCTTGCGCTTGAGGCGCTCGAGGAGTTTCTTGCCGTGATCCTGGCGCTGGGCGAAGAGCACGGCGGCTTCGGAGAAGGCCCACTTGAGGTGATGGTTGCCGATCTTGTGGCGACCGCTTCAGGTCCGCTTGCCCGCGGACTCGCGCTGTGGGCGGATCAGCCGGGCATAGCAAAGTGCTGCACGGTCGGAAATCGCGAGATGTCTTCGATCTCGTACAGCATCGTCATGCCGAGGATGGGACCGACGCCGGGGATCGACGTGAGGCGCGAGAGCACGGTGGGATCGTGGTCTTTGGCGAGTTCGCGGAGGTACTTCTCGACATCGGAGATGACCTCGTCGAAGGCCGCAATGAGCCGCTGGTTGGCGTCGATACTTTTCTTCGCTGACGGATCATCGAAGTGATGGAGGAGATCCGTGCGGTCCGACGGCCTGGCGATCCTGCCGAGGGTGGCGTCGCAGTTGTACTGAGTGTTCGAGGTGCGGATGTGGACGAAGAGCTCGGCGCGCTTGCGTGTGAAGTACTGGCGCCTGCGCAGGAGATCTCTCGCGGCTCTCATCTTCTTGGGATAGGTGTAGGCCATTGGAAAGGTCCCGCCTCGCAGGAGGGCGGCGAGCTTGTAGGAATCGACCTTGTCGTTCTTGGCCTTGGCGCCATGGATTGCGCTCATATAGAGGGCATGGCCGAGGACGAATTCGATTCCCTCCTCGGCGCAGAGGTCGGCGAGCCAGTACCAGGAGAACATGCACTCGACACCCACGACCAGATCGTCTCGGAAGGGTTCGATGGCCTCGAGGAAGGCATCAGGCCGAGCGGGGACGTTTCGGTGATAGATCTTCTCGCCGTCCTCGTCGAGGACGCAGAGGTACATCTTGCGAGCATGCAGATCGACACCGCAGGTGTGGCGATGACGGCGGTTGTAGAATCGCATCGAGGTCTCCTTGAAAAGAGTTTCTGTTTTACCGCTCGGAAGCTACCGCGTGGGTAGCTCGCCAGGGGACCTCAATGATCTTCAACCAGCTCCACAACGACCGGAACCCTCAGCCGCTTCGCGGCCTCCGGGTTCCGGCGTGTGAGCTTCGTCCGTTCGACAGCTTGAGGCGCCACTACAAAGTAGTTACAATGTAGCTGTGGCTGAGCTTCGGTTCGAGTGGGATGAATCCAAGGCGTCCTCCGACCAGAGGAAGCACGGCGTCTCCTTCGATGAGGCGTCGACGGTGTTCTTCGATGAGCACGGCCTGTTCATGGCCGATCCGGCTCACTCGGAGGAGGAAGATCGCTTCTTCATCCTCGGTCTCAGCCAGTCCCTGAGGCTTCTCGTGGTCTGTCACTGCTACCGCGAGAGCGAAGATCTCATACGTCTCATCAGCGCCCGCAAGGCGGACCGGTCTGAACGGCGCCAGTACAACCAACGGCTACCCAGATGAAGAAGAACTACGACTTCTCCAAGGCCAAGAAGAACCCTTTCGCCAAACGCCTCAAGAGGCAGATCACGATTCGGATCGACGGTGGCACTCTCGAGTACTTCCGCCAGCTATCGGACGAGCTAGGTATTCCGTACCAGACCCTGATCAACCTCTACCTCGGCGAATGTGCGAGGGACGAGAAGCGACCGTCGCTGAAGTGGGAAGCTACGGCGTGACCAGGCTGTCGAACAACCACGTGCACTGGACACGAACCCGCGCTCGCTCGGGTCCGTGCCAGTGAGGTTCGTCCGTTGGGCAGCCGGAGTGGGCCACGCGCGCATAAGCCGTTGACTTAGTAGGTCATTGGCTTATATGATCTTGGAGTGCTGTACGAGTGGGACGACGAGAAGAACCTCGCGAACCAGCGCTCGCACGGCATCTCGTTCGAGGAGGCCACAGACCTCTTCGAGTCAGGCGTCGAGTACCTCGTGATCTTCGACGCGGATCACTCGGTCGACGAGGATCGCTTCATCGCCATCGGCCCGATCCAGCGCGGCATCATCCTGGTCGTGTGGACGGAGCGTGACGAGGATGTGGTGAGAATCATCAGCGCCCGCCGGCAACCCGCCATGAGGCAGAGCGCTACCAGGAACGAATGCGAGACGGGACATGAACATCCAGGAACTCTCGGAGGCGCAGTTCAAGTCTGCGATCCCCGCTTCACAACGCCGACGACTCATGAAGGGCAAGTTCGAGAGCGGGGCCGACGTTTCAGCCCTTCGGCGTTTCGTGGGCCTTTCTCAGGTTCGCTTTTCTCGGGCCCTGGGCATCAGTGTGCACACGCTCCGCAACTGGGAACAGGACCGGCGCAAACCAGAGGGCCCGGCGCTGGCCCTGCTTCGCATCGCCGCTCGTCATCCGAGAATCATTCGCGAGAACGTCGAAGAGGCAGCGTGAGGCCGGCTGCCCAACACGCGGCTCCACGCGACTCGTACCCGTGCTCGCTTCGCTCGCTCGGGAAGTCGCCTGTGATGAAAGTCCGTTCGGCGGCATCCGGCCCTGCTGGTAGAATTGCGACATGAAGTTGGTCACCGGTACTGTCGTCGATGGCAAGGTCACCCTCCCTGAAGGCGTGTTCGAAGAAGGAAGCGCCGTCGCCGTACTCGGCGGCGATCCAGCTGAGTCTGTTCCGCTCACTGCAGCCGAGGAAGCAGGGCTCAGCGAGTCGCTAAAGGACATTCGCGAGGGGCGCTACGTCGAGGGTTCCGATCTCGTCGCTCGCCTCAAGTCTCGCGGTCGTTGAGCTTCCGGCTCATCGTCGCAGCCCGAGCGGAAGCGCAGATCGAAGCTGCGGCCGAGTGGTGGTTCGAGAACCGTCCAGGTGCACCGGTCCTGCTCTCGGAAGAAGTGGAGCGAGCGTTCCTCACCATAAGTCGCTTCCCGAGTGCTGGCGAGGCGATAGGCCACCGGCGCATTGCCGGCCTTCACCGGATTCTTCTCTCTCGGATCTCGTATCACCTGTACTACTCAGTGAACGATGCCGAGGCCACCGTCGAAGTGCTTGCGATGTGGCACACCAGCAGACGGAGAGGCCCTGCGCTGTGACACGCCGCCGAACAACGTGTTCCAGCAGAAGCGAACCCTGGGCTCGCTACGCTCGCTCAGGTCTCTCGCTGCTGCACTTGGTCCGTTATGCGGCTCGAGCGCCGATGGGGTACGACAAATGATTGCGAATCTCGAGCACCGGCGGAAGCAGGTCTTAGAGACGGTACGAGCGCTGGTTATCACTAGCTGCGTTTGTTCGCTGACAGCGTTGCTTCTTGGTGCGCAGGCCTGCAAATCACAACCGGATCAGCGACCAAGGTCAGCCGAGTCGCCGCATGAACGGCAGGTCGATCTATTGAATGTTCGTTGGATGCACGGTGCTCAAGACTGTGACGCTGTACGGACAGATCCTGAATACATTGAATGGCAGCAAGTTCGGTATCAGGTCAACACGTACATATTCCGTCAGAACAAGTGCTCAAACTACGAGGCGCCTTTCGTGTATCTACTCATAGGCACAGATAGGGCACTGCTGATAGACACTGGCGCAACCATCGAAGGCGGTGCGAGTCTGCTCGGTACAGTCAGAGATGTTACCGACGCGCCGCTGATCGTCGCACACTCTCATGGTCACGGGGATCATACGCAAGGTGACGGCGCCTTCTCGAGCGCAGAAAACGCCGCGGTCGTAGGCTTAGGGGCGGAGGCCGTGCAGGAGTTCTTCGGATTCGAGAATTGGCCAAATGATCCAGCTCATCTTGAGCTAGGCAATCGAAGGATAGAACTCTTGCCGATCCCTGGCCACAAAGATGATGACGTAGCCCTTTATGATCCGACATCGCTGTTCCTGATAACGGGCGACACGTTGTATCCAGGTCGATTGTACGTCGGCGACTGGGGGGACTTTCGTGCCAGCATCGCAAGGCTGAACGAGTGGATAGATAACAAACCCGTTGCGTACATCATGGGCACTCATATCGAGATGACTGCAACGCCAGACGTCGACTATCCAATTGGAACCACTTATCAACCGAATGAGCGCCATTTACCCCTTTCGACTTCTGACATTGCGGTACTACATGAAACTCTCGTCACCATGGAAGTCCCCGAGAGGACATATTTGGGCAGTTTCGTTCTCTGGCCTCGCCAATAGATGGCAGCAGGTTCGGAACCGGAACGTTGGAATATGTTCTCGCCGTCCTCGTCGAGGACGCAGAGGTACATCTTGCGAGTATGCTGGCGTAGAGGTGATAGCGATCGGCAACGCGATTCGCGAGTTGGAGCGTCTGGTCGAAGTGCACGGCGACGGTCGTTGGCGCAAGCTCAAGGGTGTAGCCAGCGTCAGGCTGCAAGATGATTCGATGTGCTCCGCTGAGATACACCGGTAGGAGGCTCACGGCATCGGCCGCCGCGAGTTCAAGCTGAAACGGCTCTTCGACTAAACCTATGGAACAAGCCACCTTCGTCCTCTGCGTCAACCGCGATGGCTACGAGACCTCACTAGAGATCAGGAGGATCTACCGGTCCCTCGCTGATCCCGCTGCCGCTGAGAGATCACTCATCCGTGTCGTCGATGAGACCGGCGAGGACTACCTCTTTCCCGCCGACTTCTTCGTTCCGATCGAGGTTCCACCGCCGCTCAACATCTGGCTGCACTGGATGAGAACCCGCGCTCGCTTCACTCGCTCAGGTCTCGTGCAGCTGAGCTTCGACCATTGTGTGTCGTAGAAAAGGATGAGGCTTCTCTTGCGTGGCGCGTCTCTTGGCCTGTTGGCGTTTATCGCGGTGGTTTATTCGCTTGGCGCTGTTGCAGTCGGGCTGGCACCGATATTCGAATTCGGTGCCGCCAAGGTTCGTGCGGAGCCGATGACCGCGATTTTCCTCGCGATCGTGAACGCCTCGGTGGCGACCGTTGCTGGAGTAATGTTCGCATCGCTGTTTCGCCGCAACCTGTGGGAGTTCATCGTCTTGTACTGGTCCTCAGGGGCGCTGATGCTTTGGTTTGTCGCGCCAGGGGTATCAGCTTCGACCGTCGTCGCCTTGGCCCTTTCGCTCGCCCTAGGTGGCTGGCTGCTTCACAGGGAGCCGCACTGGCTCGGGTTCGACGCCGTGGGAACGCAGGAACGACACGCGCCACACAACACCTATGAGGTCCCCTGACGTCAAGAGGCAAACGTCTCCTAGCGGACGAGGTCCGTGGCGGTTTTCGATCAGTCTCGAATTCTGACTTTGGTTTCAGAGTGGGTGCGAGGCGAAGCCTCTGCACCAAACACCTATTGGGCCTCTGTCCTCGCTATCGCGACGACTGCTGGCCTAGGCCAGCGGACCAGAAACACATCGGTGCCCTCGTACCGTCCGATTCAAACCGTGCTGGTCACGCCCGGGAGCGCGCCGGAGTTGGTTGCCTGGCTCGGGTGAGGGGCAGAGGTCGAGATCGACCGAATGCTGGAAGGTGAGTGGGAAGCCTCGTCCATTCAAACGCTGTGGCTGCCGGCGCTGTGTCCCAGGGCGCGTTGGGTGTCGATGCACCAGGAGCCGGTGCTCCGATGAAGCGCCAAGGATGGGATCTGGCCGTGTGGCTCCAGTTAGGCGGAGGGCTCGAGGCTTTCCGACTCGAGATCAGGCGTTTATGAATGTCGGGAGGTGGAAGGCTTCGTTGTTCTTCAGCATGAAGTAAACGGCGCGGCCGAGCTTGTGACGCAGAACAGCGTAGGCCTTGGTCTTGCCGTGCTTGCGCTTGAGGCGATCGAGCAGCTTCTTGCCGTGAGCCTGGCGCTGAGCGAAGAGCACGGCGGCCTCAGAGAAGGCCCACTTGAGATGGTGGTTGCCGATCTTGTGGCCGCCGCTGCCGGTTCGCTTGCCTGCGGACTCATGCTGCGGACGAATCAGCCGGGCGTAGGAGGCGAATTGCTGCACGGTGGGAAACCTCGAGATGTCTTCGATCTCGTAGAGCATCGTCATGCCGAGGATAGGATCGACGCCGGGAATCGAAGTGAGGCGCGACAGTACGCTGGGATCGTGATCCTTGGCCAGAGCGAAGAGATGCCTCTCGACATCCGAGATCACCTCGTCGAAGGCCGCGATGAGTCGCTGGTTGGCGTCGATGCTCTTCCTAGCCGAGGGGTCGTCGAAGTGATGGAGAAGATCTGTGCGGTCCGACGGTCTGGCGATCCTGCCGAGCGACGTGTCGCAGTTGTACTGGGTGTTCGACGTACGGATGTGGACGAAGAGCTGGGCGCGCTGGCGAGTGAAGTACTGGCGCCTGCGCAGCAGATCCCGCGCTGCACGCATCTTCTTAGGGTAGGTGTAGGCCATAGGAAAGGTGCCACCTCGCAGCAGCGCTGCCAGCTTGTAGGAATCGACCTTGTCGTTCTTGGCCTTGGCTCCGTGGATCGCGCTCATGTACAAGGCATGGCCGAGAACGAATTCGATTCCCTCTTCGGCGCAGAGGTCGGCGAGCCAATACCAGGAAAACATGCACTCGACGCCCACGACCAGATCGTTTCGGAAGGATTCGATGGCCTCGAGGAAGGCATCAGGCCGAGCGGGGATGTTTCGGTGGTAGATCTTCTCGCCTGATCTTCAACCGGGTGAACTCGACATGAACACGCGTCCGCTTTGCTCCCGCGCGTCCATGCGGGTTACCCTTGTCCGTTCGGCGGCGAGAACTAGGCCCCAGACGATGTACTACTACACGATAGAAAGCCCGGCCTTCGAGCCTCATGAGGTAGTCGAGGCCTGCATCGAGTCCGGCGCGACATCCGTTCTTCTTTCTGAGGCCGCCTCGGCCGGAGATTTCATGAAGCTGGAAACGGGTGTTGCCGGCGAACTGCTGCACAAGCTCTCGGTCTACGGGATTCGCCTGGCCGGCGTCGTTAGCGCCGCGGGGCCTCATCCTCCTCACTTCGAGGAGTTCGTCCGGGAAGCCAACCGCGGCGAACAGTGGCGATTCTTCTCCAACAGAAGCGATGCTGTGGCATGGCTCGAAAGCGAGTAGCGCGTGCCCTCGCCGCCGAACAACTGGCTCCAGGCCGGCTCGCACCCGCGCTCGCTTCGCTCGCTCGGGCACGAGCGGCTCACCCTTGTCTGTCGTATCGCCAGGAGGTACAGGTGATCGATACCGAAGCGATGGAGTGGCTCCAGCCATGGGAGAAGGTCGAGGGTTCGGCTGCAAACCTAGAGCGTCAGTTGAATCGCGAGGTCACCGAGGGCCATCCGCTCTTCGGCCTCAGCGTCACCGCTCTTGCCCGACGCCGCGACACTGACGATGTCGTCTTTGCTGTCGGTGTGCCGACGAGGCGCTTGGCTGCTGTCCACCTAACGTGGGCCGGTCGCCAAGAGCCGCCCTTTCCAGAGACCGATCTGTTCGAAACGTTCGAGGCGTTCCGAGCCGCTGTCATGGAGCCAGGTCATGCGGAGGCCTAGCATGGCGGTACAACAACCACACTCACTGGACGAGAACCTGCGGCCGCTCCGCGGCCACCGGCCCTCGCCAGTGATGTTCGTCCGTTGGGTGCCTAAGGCCCTCTCACTCCTCGTCGTCGTTCTGGCGTTCTTGTTGTCTTGCTCGGTCGTGGAGCGCCCATCCCCGCTCTTCGAGGGCCCACTGTTGACGCTGAGTCACTATCCGGGAATGGGGCACACGGTGGGGCGTTGGTACAAGCTCTTCCACCCGCGATCGAGAATGCCAGAGGACTGGAGCTTCCAGCTCTATCCGGACGCCCGGGTCGAGATGTCTAGGCGTACCTGCAAACATGAGCATGTCTGGAGCGAAGCCCATCGGCTGTCGAGCAAGGACTTCGAAAGGCTCCTGGCACTCGTTGAGCCACTTCGTGAGCTCGAGCCCGAGACTTATCGAATCTGCTGCGACGATGTTCCCGGAGATATCGTGAAGTTGCATGACATGGGCGCACCCTTCGAGGTCCAGTTGGAGTACCAGGCGGGCCATCCGGCAGCGGGTAGCGGGCAGCGGGCGATTGCCGACGTCTTCGCCTTTGTAAGATCAAGGTATGAACCCCCTACGTGGCCAATCTGCCGTTGGTAGCGCGGCTCCACAACAACCAGCTTCACAACGACCAGAACCCTCAGCCGCTGCGCGGCCTCCGGGTTTCGGCGTGTGAGGTTCGTCCGTAGGGTGGCCAAGGGCGCGTCGCCCGACGTGCATGTCTTTCGCAAAGAAGAGACGGTCAGGATGTACTTCCATTGCCCTGTCTACAGCGGTGGTCCCGTCAACAGTATCGGGAGCTACAGGCAGGCAACCTTCGCGGCAACATCTAGGGATGGGCTGACCTTCGAGGCGAACCCGGAGGTGTTGGGTAACTCGTACTTTCGAGTCTGGCAGCACGACAAGTTCTTCTACGCCGTCGGCATGCCTGGGGTGCTGTATCGATCTCGAGATGGCCTAACCGACTTCGAGGAGGGGCCCACGCTTTTTGACAAGAGAATGAGGCACTCCGCCGTTATGAAGAAGGGTCAGAAGCTGCTGATCTTCTACTCGAACAAGGGCGACAACCCTGAGGCCATTTTGTTGTCTACGATCGATCTGCGTGGTGATTGGTCAGAGTGGGTTGCTACGAGCCCGCAGACGCTTCTTCAGCCCGAGCTTCCGTGGGAGGGAGCGCACCTCCCTCTGATTGCTTCCTCTGACGGAGCGGCGAAGGGGTCCGTGAATCAGCTGCGAGATCCTGCCATCTTCGTTGAAGATGCTCGCTCCTACTTGCTCTACTCAGTCGCTGGGGAACGGGGAATCGCGATAGCAGAACTTGTATGGGACTAGAACTGACAGCAAGGTCGCCCAACAAGGCCGATGAACGCGGGCATCAACACGTGCTCGTTCGTTCGCCCGTTTGCTGCCGGTTGTCGGCAGATTCGTTGTGCGGCTACTGCAGGGGCGTCGTTTGCGCTCTCGGTTGATCTTCTTGAGGTCCTGGCGCAGAACTTGGGCGACGAGCCTCCCGCTCTGTCTTCGCTTCGCCTTTGGGTCGGCGGGCGAAGGCCGGTGATCCATGAAGCGCCGCCGAACCCCTATGAGGTCCCTGACGTCAAGCGGCAGACGTCCTCCTAGCGGACGCGGTCCGTAGGGTTTTCGATCAGTCTCGAGTCTCCGACTCTGGTTTCAGAGTGGGTGCGAGGCGAAGCCTCTGCACCCAACACCTATTGGGCCTCGGCCCTCGCTTTCGCGACGACTGCTGGCTTGGGCCAGCGGGCTGGGTTTGATCCCGCCTGGTGAAGCGGCGCCGAAGGTACTGGGAGCAGACGAATCCAGGGGCGGTTGCCAGGTCGCTCTTGAGGGAAGCGCCTCCTAAACCGTAGGTTCGCAGGACTCGCTAGCCAAACGGGAACGTCGGAAGCGTCAGGACCTCGCAGTCGCCGGCGGTTTGTGGAGCGGCGTGTGCCCTCACCCGCACGATGGCGTTGCCGCGGCCGTAGGCGCGCAGGTCGTGGGAACCGGCGGGTCTGTGTGGCGTGACCTCGAGGACACCTGCATTGGCCTCGGCGGTTGCGGATAGGAAGCGGTCGCGGTCGCGTGCGCCGGGGAGCTTCGTCCCTTCGGCGAGAACCCCTCCGAGGGCGCCCTGCCAGAAGCTGTCGGTAAGACCCTGCAGTTGGTTGAGGGCGGGGCGGACGAAGAGCCAGAAGGTGATCATCGCCGAGGCTGGGTTGCCCGGGAGGCCAAAGACCCAGCCGCCGGCGTGAGTCGCCGCGACGAGTGGCTTCCCGGGTTGGATGGCGACTGCGTCGAAGAGAACCTCGCAACCGCATCCGCTGAGGACGTCTTCAACCAGGTCGTAGTCGCCCGCTGAGACGCCGCCGGTGAGCAGAAGAACGTCGCTTTCGAGCCCGGTTTCGATTCGCGCCTTCAGATCAGCGAGATCGTCGCGTGCGATGCCGAGCAGCTCGACGGATTCCGCGTAGCGGCCGGCAGCGGTCTCGAAGAAGGCGCTGTGGGAGTCGCGCAGCTGGCCCGGGCCGGGTTCCTCGTCGGCCGCTACGACTTCATCGCCGGTGGTCAACATCGCGACCTTTGGCCTCCGGGTGACGTCTACTTCGGCGATGCCCTGCGACGCGAGCACTCCCAACGCCGCGTCGGTGAGGAGCGTTCCGGGTTCGAACAGGGGTCCGCCAGCGGCAACCACTTCGGCCCGTCGGCGAATGTGTGAGCCGGCCGTCTCCACAGCATCGAAGCGCACGCGCTCCTGGCCGGCGTCGGTGAGCTCGAAGGGCACGACGCGATCGGCGGTTTCGGGGACTGGGGCGCCGGTCATGATGCGAACTGCGCTCCCGGGCGCCATTGCGTACCCTGGTGGGTCACCGGCAGCGATCACGGCGTCCACCGTTCGCACCTCTCCGGCTGCCGGTTCACCCTTGTCCTGGGCCAGCGCGAGTGCGTAGCCATCCATCGCCGAGACGTCGTGGTGGGGCACGTCGGTGGTCGCGGCGACGGCTTGCGCGGTCACCCTCCCGGCGGCGTCCCGACGCCGGACGGTTTCGGCGGCAAGCGGTTCAAGGTGCTCGGCGAGGCGATTCCAGGCTTCACGAGGGTGGAACATCGCCCCGATTCTTACCACGCTCGGTCGATTCAGCCCCGCCCCTGCTTTGTTGGGAAGAATGCGCAAGTGCGCATGGGTACCCCGTGCTGGTTGTCGACTCTTGCGGTCGATAGACTCCAGGCAGTGTGATTTCAGATCAAGCCCGAAACAAGAACCTGTCGACTGGTCCCACCCCCCCTCGAGGTGTGCGGCGGGCGCGTCAGCGCTATCAGTACCGCGCCGAACTCGGTGAGCTGGGCCTGGCCAAGATCCTCTACACGATCCACCAGCACGACGTGCCTGGGGTCGTGCGCGTCGTTCATGACGGGGCGGTTCGGCAGATCTACGTCCGCAATGGCGAGATCGTGCATGCCGCATCCTCGGAGCTCTCCGACTCGCTTGGCTCCTGGCTGATAGAGGCTGGTCTGATCTCCAGCGACGAATACCAGCAGGTCAGGCGCCAGGGTCGCTCGACGAGTCGTCCGATGGGCCAGCGCCTGATCGACCGGGGTTTGCTTTCGCCGTCGGTCGTTGGTTCGGCCCTCAAGCGTCATGTCGAGGCAATCGTCTGGCGGACGTTCGCCTGGGAACGCGGCGAGGTCACCTTCATGATCGGCGAATTCGATGAGCCGGTCCCGAGCACGATCCGGCTGCCCGTGCGGCTGGCCATCAAGTTGGGAATTCGACAGTTCGCACGCCCGTTGGAGCTGGTGGCCAAGCTGGGCCCGGACAGTCGCTACGCACTGCGTGCCGATGTCGAGGACCTGATTGCGCTCGAGTTCGACAGTGTCGAGATGGGGCTGATCAAGAGAATCGACGGCAGGGCGAGGGTTCGGGATCTGTGCTCTTCGAAAGAGCTATCCCCGGTCGACAGCGCTAGAATCCTCTACGCGCTGCGGGTGCTCAACCTCTTGCGTACGGAGAGAGAGGCCTCGGCAGATGGCGCGGCCCGCAGTCCCGGTTCCCGGAGGCCCGGCTCTCAGAGTTCAGGGTCGGGGGGGATCAGGATCCGGCTGTCGACCTAAGGGCTGCCGGTTGCGTCCGCTGCCGGACGTCACGAACCGCAGCGAAAAGGCGTGCTTCGGCCCTACGCGAAACGTCGGGTAGGAGGCACAGGTAGTGTTTGGCTGCTGGATACGTGTCCACCAGCTTTCAGGAGACGATAGAGAATGCCTCTTTACGAATACCAATGTGGAAAGTGTGGGACCTCGGTCGAGGTGATCCACGGCGTGAGTGAGAAGGGCCCGGCGACCTGTAAGGAAAAGGGCTGCCGCGGTCGCATGCAGCGCCAGATTTCTGCGCCCGCGTTCCAGTTCAAAGGCTCAGGCTGGTACGTCACCGACTACGGCAAGGGCGGTAGTGGTGGAGGCAAAACGGAAAAGTCCTCGGACTCTGAGAGTTCGTCGGCGAGCGAGAGTTCGTCTTCTGAGAAGAGCGGAAGCGACAGCAAAGCCAAGGACGACAAGAAGTCGTCGAAGAAGGAAAAGAAGGACAAGAAGGCCACCGGCTAGTACGAGGGCGAGGACCGCTCAGACGCGGTGCGGTTCACTGGTACGGGGTACTAGCGGCTATTGGCCGCCGACCAAACCTCTTCGTCGACGGAACTGTTCTTCTCGTTGTCTTTGCCGTTTCCCTTGCGACCGGTAAGACCCGCCTTCTTGGCGTAGTAGCGAAACGACCGGAAGCTCATCCCGAGTAGCTCGGCGGCCTGCGTCTGAACGTTGTCGGTGCGCTCTAGAGCTTCGCTCATCAATCGTGCGCGAATCCCTTCGAGGTAGTCCTCGAGGTTCAGGCCGTCGTCGGGCAGGCTGATCGTGTCGGAAGGGTCGCTCGCCTGCTGGCTCAAGTGAGAGGGCAGGTCGCTGGTTTCGATGGAGTCGGAGGAGGCCAGGGCCAGACAGCGCTCGACCAGGTTCTCGAGCTCGCGCACGTTACCGGGCCAAGGGTAGTTCTCGAGCACGCGAATGGCTTCCATCGAGAAGCGTGCCGGCTCGGTTCCCATCTGTTCTCCGAACTTGCGCAAGAAGTGGTCGGTGAGAAGAGAGATATCTTCGCGACGCTCGCGAAGTGGCGGTAGCTCAATCGGGATGACGTTGATGCGGTAGAAGAGGTCTTCGCGAAACTCGCCCGACTCGATCAGGCCGGCAAGGTCGCGGTTGGTCGCCGCGATGATGCGCACGTCAACGGGTTCTTCACGGTTGCCACCGACTTTGCGTACGGTCTTCTCCTGGAGCGCGCGCAGTAGCTTGACCTGCATCGGTGGGGTCATCTCGCCGATCTCGTCGAGGAACAGGGTTCCGTTGCTGGCCTCCTGGAAGAGACCCTTCTTCTCGCGCACCGCGCCGGTGAAGGCTCCCTTCTCATGGCCAAAGAGTTCGCTTTCGAGCAGGTTCTCAGGCAGTGCCCCACAGTTGATCGACAGGAAGCGCGAGTTGGAGCGTGGGCTGTTGTAGTGCACGGCGCGGGCGATGAGCTCCTTGCCCGTGCCGCTCTCGCCGCGCACCATCACGGTCGAGTTGGTGCGTGCGACCTTCTCGATGAGCTCGAAGATCGCCTGCATCTTGCGACTTCGGCCGATGATGTTGGAGAACGTGTACTTCTGCTCGAGCTCGCGCCGCAAGTAAACGTTCTCTTCGACCAGTTCGGTGCGCTCGAGTGCCTTCTCGACCAGGACCTTCAGCTCCTCGACATCGAAGGGCTTCGAGACGTAGTCATAGGCCCCGAGTCGCATCGCCTCGATAGCTGACTTGGTCGATGTGTAGGCGGTCATGACGATCACCGTCGTCTTGTCGTCGTTCTCTTTGATCTCCTTGAGAACATCGAGCCCACTGCCGTCGGGCATCATGAGGTCGCAGAGGACGAGATCGAAGGTGGTCTCCGAAAGGCAGCGACGCGCGTCGGCAACCGACTCGGCCGTGCTGACCTGGAAACCGTCTTCCTCGAACAGGAGGCGAATGAACTCGAGAAGACTGATCTCGTCGTCGACGACAAGAATTCGTGCGCTCATGAGACGGAGACCTCGGCATAGGGAAGTGCCTGCGGAGCGACCGGAGATGGCAGTGCGACCTCGACCACGGTGCCGGACCCCTGTTCGCTCCTGACGGATATTCGACCCCCGTGTTCTTCAACGATGCGGTAGACGATAGCCATTCCAATTCCAGTGCCGCCGTCGAAGAAGGTGCGGAACGGGTGAAAGAGGTTGCTTCGCTCCTTCTCGGACATGCCGCGGCCGTCGTCGCGAAAACGGATGATGTAGTCGCCGTCGTCGAGCGTTCCCTCGACCTCGAGCGTTCCTCCGTTGGGCATCGCACGGATCGAGTTGCGGGTCAGGTTCCAGAAGATCTGTGTGATCTGGTCTGGATCACCGACCACGTGGGCGCTCGGCGTGTCCAGCGTGATCGTGATGGCGTGCCGGTCGGTGACCTCTTCGCTGTTCTTGAGCAGGGTGACGTTCTCGGTGAGCAACTTGGCGATGTCGAATTGCACAGCCGAGCGGTCTTTGGGGCGCGCGAACTGCAAGAAGCCCTTGATCGTGCGGTCGAGACGGCGGCTCTCCTGGAGGATGATGTCGAGCAGTTTGGCGTCGGAGCCGTCGTTGCGGTTGCTGCTCTGGCGACGGTTGAGCATCTGCACCGAGCCCGAGATTGCCGCTAAGGGGTTGCCGATCTCGTGTGCGATGCCAGCGGCCAGCTCACCGACTGCCGCCATTCGGTCCTTCATCTGGACCTCCTCCTGCAGCTCGCGCCAGCTGGTCAGGTCCTGGAAGATGACGATGGTTCCGCGCCGTTCGCCGGCGGGGTTGAGCAGGTCGTTGACCGAGTAGCCGACCCATAGCGAGTCGTTCTCGCGCTCGACCAGCCCTTCGTCGCGCACTCGTTCTTGACGGTTGGAGGTCAGGTGCTCCCAACGTTCGCGCGACATGAGGCCGGAGTCTTCGACGCGCAGGCCAACCAGGGTCGCCTCGTTGCGCCCCAGGATCTCAGCGGCCGCTCGATTGGCGCTCACGATCGTGCCTTCGAGATCTGTGGTGAGGATGCCGCTGGCGATCGATTCGATGACGTCGCGGTGAAGCACCTCGAGCTGCTCGAGGTGAGTCGCCGTTTGCACCAGCTCTTCGCGCACCCGGGTGATGTCGCGCGCCAGGTGCGACGTGAGGACCGCCACGCCGGCAAAGCCCAGGAGGTGTGAGAAGAGGTTGTAGACCAGCAGGTTGAACGGTGTTGGTTCGGCGGTGGCGCCGAGTGGCCCAGGTGGCGGCGGGATGAGCCCGTAGAAAAGGCCGACCAGCAGTCCTGCGTAGAGCAGCCAGGCGATGAGCGCGATATCCATTGCCGCACGCCGGCGCAAGAGCGATGCGGCGACACTGATGACGACCAGATAGAGGATCGAGAATGGACTCGACACCCCGCCCTCGGCCCACACCAGTCCGGTGATGAACAAGAGGTCACCGAGAAACTGAATGTAGGCCTGGAGCTTGAGTCGGTCATCGAGGACTTTTAGAAGAGCAACATAGAGAAGGGACGCGCCGTAGACTCCTGCCGCCAAGGGGTAGAACAGCGGCATGCTCACTTCCGACTCCTCCGAGAGCCGGATGACCTGCAATAGGAAGTACAGCAGGAAGCCGCTCGTCACCACCGCAAGGCGGATCCCGATGAGCCACTTGAGCTGGCTGGCGAGTGGGTTCAAGCGTTGCTGCATTGCACCCTTTGTACGGTTGCGACGGACCCCGAGGCCGGTTGGCCTCGGGATCGAAAGCGGGGGGCCTAACCGATCTTCTGGAGAATCGAGTACATGGGCATGTACATCGCGGTAACGATCGTGCCGATGACTCCACCGAGCACGGTGATCATGATCGGTTCGAGTAGTTTCATCAGACCGTCGACGGCGGTGTCGACTTCGTCTTCGTAGAAGTCGGCGATCTTCGAGAGCATGGCGTCGAGCGCACCGGTCTGCTCACCGACGTTGATCATCTGGCAGACCATCGGTGGAAAGATGCCGCTCTCGGCCAGCGGATCACTGATCGTCTTACCTTCTTCGACCTGTTTGCGAACACCCATGATGGCGTCTTCGACGACCTTGTTACCGGAGGTCTTGGCGGTGATCTCGAGGCCATCGAGGATCGGAACACCGGAAGACGTGAGCGTCGCGAGCGTGCGGCAGAAACGAGCCACCGCGATCTTGAGCAGCAGCATGCCGATGACTGGCACCTTGAGCAGAAGCGTGTCGGTGATCTTGCGACCCGAGTCCGTAGTCCGCCACTGCTTGATACCGAAGATGATGCCGCCGATAGCGAGGAACATCCAAATCGCGTAGCGACCGAGGAAGTTGCTCGCTCCGATGACCATACGGGTCAAGAACGGCAACTCACCGCCCAGGCCAGAGAACATCGAGGCGAAGACCGGAATGACCTTCCACAGGATGATGAAGACAACGCCACTCGCGATGACGATGATCGCGACCGGATACATCATGGCCGACTGGACCTGGTTGCGCAGTTTGACGACCTTTTCGATGTAGGTCGACAGGCGCTGCAGGATGACGTCGAGGATACCGCCGGCCTCACCGGCGGCGATCATGTTGACGTACAGGTTGTCGAACGCCTTGGGGTACTTCTTCATTGCGTCGGCAAGCGAAAGGCCCTGTTCAACCTCGCCCCGCACGCCGGTGATGATCTCGGAGAACGCCTTGTTCTCGCCGGAGTTGCCGAGGATCTCGAGGCACTGGACGAGGGGTAGACCCGCGTCGAGCATGACCGAGAACTGGCGCGTGAAGACCGCCAGGTCCTTCTGTGAGACCCTGCGTGGCATGCGCGGCATGAGCTTGATCTCGCCGCCTTGCTTCTTGACCGACGAGACTTGAATCTGCTGGCGCTTCAAAGCCGCGATCGCGGCGTCGCGATTGTCCGCGGTCAGAACACCTTCCTGGACCTGGCCAGTGCGGTTCTTTCCCTTCCAAGTAAAACTGGGCATCTGTTTCTACCTCCGGGCTGCCGCTTCGGGCGACATACCGATTGCCGCGGGACCGCGACTGATGATTTCCTGAAGTTCGTCGGGCATAGAAGAACGCGCCACCGCCATCTGCAAGGTGATCTGGCGCTTGAAATAGAGAGTCGCGAGCGACTGGTTGAAAGTGATCATTCCGTGCTTCGCCTGACCCGACTGCATCATGCCGTAGATCTGGTGCACCTTGTCCTCGCGGATGAGGTTGCGAATCGCCGAGTTCGGGATCAGAACCTCCATTGCCATGGCGCGACCCTTACCGCTCGCTTTGGGCAGCAGGCTCTGACAGACGATGCCTTCGAGAACGAAGGAGAGCTGGGTGCGGACCTGCGACTGTTGATGAGCAGGGAAAACGTCGATGATGCGGTTGATCGACTGGGCGGCCGAGTTCGTGTGCAGGGTGGCGAAGGTGAGATGGCCGGTTTCGGCAATGCGCAGTGCGGACTCGACGGTTTCGTAGTCGCGCAGCTCACCGATGAGAACGACGTCGGGATCCTGGCGCAGAGCTGAACGCAGGGCATTGGCGAAACCGTGAGTGTCGGCTCCGAGCTCGCGCTGGTTGATCAGGCACGCCTTGTGGTCGTGCAGGTACTCAACCGGATCTTCGATGGTGATGATGTGCTCGTTGCGTTCGCGGTTGATCTTGTCGACCATGGCCGCGAGAGTCGTCGACTTACCCGAACCAGTCGGGCCACACACCAGGACGAGGCCGCGCGGCTTCTCGCAGATCTTCTCGATGACCGCCGGCAGACCGAGCTGGTTGAAGCTCAGGATCTCGTACGGAATCTGTCGGAAGACAGCAGCGATCGCGCCACGTTGGTGGAACACGTTGGCACGGAAGCGCGCCATGCCCCGAATCCCGAACGAGAAGTCGATCTCGAGGTCTTCCTCGAGACGATGCTTCTGGTTGTCGGTCAGGATCGAGTAAGCGATCTGCTTGGTCTCAGTCGGCGTCAGCGGCGGCACGTTGAGAGCGCGCAACTTGCCGTCGACCCGGATCTGGGGAGCGGAGTTGATGGTCAAGTGAAGGTCAGAACCCTTCTGCTCGACCATGGTCTTCAGTAGTGCATTTAGACTCGGCGGCATATGGAACCTCTCCTTGAGACCTGGCCTGGTCTGTTCTCGAGGCGTCGGCGAGTCTACCGGAAGAAAGCGCCTATGAAAAGTGGTGAAGCTAGCAAATCGTTGCTAATTGTTGGTTCCGGCTGACGCAAAACGTCAAGGATGACAGGCGGTGTCAGCGTTCTGTACCGGCCAATGTGCGGCTAAATGCTGCCAACCCTTGGGGTTTCGGGGTTGGCCCGTGCTAGCCCTCGGCGGCCTGGGGCGCCCCGTCGATGGCCCCCGACGTCTCGATTCGCGCCATCACGTCCAGCAGTTCGGTGACGCGTGCGGACGAGTCGTCACCCGCCGGGTAGCGGTAGCTGAGAACCAGCTGGCGGTTGTCGGCTGGGTGAATCGCAAAGATCCGAGTCTCTTCCACCCGCTGGCCGTCGAGGTCGTACTGCCCACGCCCGTAGGCGGCTTCGCCGAGGTGGGCGATCAGCTTGTTGGCGCCCGAGAAGGAGCCACCGGGTTCGGCGAGAAAGAGATCCTTCTGAGCATTGGCCAGCGCGACGACGTCGATTCCGAACTCGGAGGGTTCGCCGACTTCGAACCACAGTCGACCGGAACGCTCGTCGGCCGGGGCGAGGACCAGCTCGCTTCCCTGATTGGTTTCGACACGCAGGGTTTCGGGGACCGAGGCGAGATGAAGATTGAGAGCCTGGTTGACCAGCACCTCTTCGGCCGCCGGCTCTCGTCCGTCGCCCGGCTGGCAGGCCGCCAGGAGGAGCAATGTCAAAGCGAGCGGTGCCAAAACGAGAGCAGCCGAGGCGGTAGGTGGCTCGGTCGAACGAAACGTCGGGCCAACTGAGAAGAACGACATGCAAGGACCTCCTGACGACGGTACCTCGAAGCAGTGAACTCCAGGTCGCGACACATCACCGGTTCGAGGGCTGGGTGAGGTAGCTTTCGAACTCGTGGCGTGGACCAGGAAACGCGGAACGTTGCCCAACTATAATCACCGTTCTCTTTCTTCGTCCCGCGGTGCACATTGAGAGACGGACGGTCCGAAACCGCTCTCGCTGAGCGCCGTACGAACCGGAGGTCCAGCATGACCACGATTCCCGTCGATCGCACTCCTCTCCACCGATCTGGTCTGAACCGATCTGGCGCAAAGCGCGCCGTCCAGCACCACGTCGCAAGGGTGCTGAACCTCGTCCCTGACTCTGCCCAGGATCTGATCGGCACATCGGTCGACGAGGCGCGCGAGATCTTGCGGCGCTCATGGCTGGGTGATCCCAAGGAGCCGATGGCCCTGCACGGTTCCTTTGCCTTGGTCGCAGAGGTGCGCGAGAAGGTTCTCCTGGCGCGCTCGCTCGATCGCCCGCTGCGCTACTTCCTGGCCAAAGAAGCGGACGGTCCGCTGTTGATCGTCGCCGAGCGCATCGCCGACATCGAGCGCGCCCTGGCGGAGCATGGCTACCAGGACCAGTTTCACCCGTCGTACACCCGCATGGTGCCGGCGCACCACACGACGGTTCTGCGGCTGATCGGTTGTCCCGACCCGCAGCCCCTCGCCCGTCGCTTCTTCGACCCACCGATGGCCGTCCTGCCGCCCGACCTCGACCTCATCGGCGAGCGCTACGTTCGTGCGCTCTGCGCTGTCACCCGAGAGTGGTTGGCGGCCCAGGACGAAGTACAGCCCATTGGTGTTTGTTTTTCGGGCGGCATCGACAGCGGTGCGGTCCTCATGGCGCTCCATCACGAACTCTTGGAGAGCGGGCAGACCGCGCAACGCCTCAAGGCCTTCACGCTGCGGGTACATGGCGAAGACGGCACTGCCGGCACCGACGCGGAACAGGCGCTCGCGTTCCTCCGCCACGTCGATCTCGAGATGCTCGCCGAGGTGATCGATGTCGATGCCGCGACCCTTGACCCCTACCGCGCGATCGATGTGATCGAAGACTACAAACCGCTCGATGTCGAGTGCGCCACCGTGTCGATGGCGCTGCTCGAAGAGATCCGCAACCGTTATCCCGAATGGCGCCTACTGGTCGACGGCGACGGGGGTGACGAGAACCTCAAGGACTACCCCATCGAAGAAAACTCGGAGCTCACTATTCGGTCGGTGGTCGGCAACCGCATGCTCTACCAGGAAGGGTGGGGGGTCGAAGCGGTGAAACACTCCTTGACGTATTCAGGCGGCATGAGTCGCGGCATGGTGCGCACCTGGGGCCCCCAACGCCACTTCGGCTTCCGTGGCTTCAGTCCCTTCACTCGGCCGCAGGTCATCGAAGTGGCCGAGGCGATTCCCTTCGATGCGCTCTCTGAGGGCTCGCACGAGCGTCTCTACGCCCTCAAAGGTGAAGTCATCCGTCGCGGCATGAAACGAGTTCTGGAGGTGGACTTTCCGGTCTACGAGAAGCGCCGCTTTCAACACGGTGCCCCCTCCGAGGGCGTGTTCGCCGAGGTGTTCGACGTCCCGCCCGAGACCTACCGGCGCTACTGGTTAGACGCGAAGCGTCCGGCTTGACCACCGCCGAGCCAGGCAAGGTGGGCCGGCAAGCGCCCCTCGACGTCAAGTTCGAGTTCGAGAGGCAGCCGGAGGGAGCCGGCGAGGCGCCGGTGATGACGGTTTTCCTTGCCGGCGCGCGCTGCCCGCTGGCTTGCACCTACTGCGACCTCGAGCAGTACACGGTTGACCGGCCGACACCGCGGGGCTCGCTGCCGGCGCAGCTCGAGAACGCTTTGAGTCTCCACCGTGCCCGCCAGAGCTCCTTTGGTCTGCCGGCCGATACAGCAGTCAAGCTCTACAACGCCAGCAACTTCTTCGAGGCGCGGGCCGTGCCGGCGGGCGATGACGAAGAAATGCTGCGTCAGCTCGAGGGCTATCGACAGGCGATCGTCGAGTGCCATCCGAAGATGATTGGCGAGCGGGCGATCTCGGTGATCGCGGGTTCGCCGGTTCCGGTGCAGGTTGCGATGGGTCTCGAAACGAGTGATGCCGACCTTCTCCGCCGGCTCGACAAACGTGCCCGCCCCGAGGACTTCAGAGCGGCAGCTGAACACCTTCACGCTGCGGGTGCCTCGCTGCGCGTGTTTCTCCTGGTAGGGCTGCCGGCCGCTTCGCGCGAGGAGATGACCGCAGGAGTGATGCGCTCGGTCGACTACGCGCTCGATCTCGGTGCCGAGGTAATTTCGTTGATTCCCTTACGGCCAACGACCGAAGCCATGCGTGCTGCGAGAAGAGCGGGTGAATTGCCACCGGTTGATCGGGGGCTACTCGACGAGCTCAGTGAGCAGGCCGCGGGGCGGGCCAAGGCGACGGGCGCGGTGGTGCTGGTCGATCCCTGGGATCTCGATGAGGCGGCCGAAGGCGCCGATGCCTGAAGAAGCGCATGCCCAAAGAGAAACAATGTGACGTAGCGATCGTGGGGGCCGGCTTCGCCGGGTCGCTCTTGGCGCGCCTGCTCGCGATCCAGGGGCGTGCTGTGGTGCTCATCGACTCCTCTACCACGATCTCTTCGGGCTTGAAGCTCGCTCTCGGTGAGTCGACGACTCCGCTCGCCAACCTGGCGCTCGAACGGCTCGCGCGGCGCTATGGCCAGGAAGACCTCTGGGACCTGGCAACCTACGGGCGGTGGAAGAAGCGACTGGCCCATCTCGGGGTTGGGCGCAAGCGCGGCTTCACCTTCTATTCGCACCGCGCCCAAGAGGACTGGCGCGCGGGTGTCGATGGGCGGTTGCTGGTTGCCGCGTCACCTGACGACGAGTCGTCAGATACCCAGTGGTGGAGGGCTGACGTCGACCGACACCTCTTCGAGCAGGCAGTCATCGCTGGAGTGCACTCGATTGAGGGCACTCGCCTGCACTCGATCGAACCCTCGAAGTCTCGAGGCGAGGTCGCTAGTTCGCGGCTTATCCTCGAACGCGACGGGAGGGCGGTTCCGCCGGTTGCAGCACGGATCGTTGTCGATGCGAGCGGTGGTTCCGCTGCAGTCGCACGTCGCCTGGGAGCGGCGAGCCGAAACGTCGCCTCGCCGCCAACCCGCCTCCATGCTGGCTGGTTCGAAGGAGTCTTGCCGTTCGAAGAGGCAGTTGCGACCGGTCGCCTGCCGACAGACCCTTACCGTGAAAGCGAAGCCGCGGTCCATCATCTGACGCCGATGGGTTGGTGCTACAGCTTGCGCTTCGATCACGGCGTCACCAGTGCCGGGTTCGTTGCGCGCTCGCCGGCCGCAGAGACTGCGGCTGCCAATGCATCTGCTTCGAGCGGGGTCGAGGAGTTCACGCGGAACCTGAGCCCCTACCCGTCCCTTCGTTCTTGTTTCCAGGGCGCGCGCGCGCTGGCGCCCCTCGTCTTGAGCAATGCTGTACCGCGACGCTTGGACCGCGTGGCGGGTGCCGGCTGGGTCGCCCTGCCGCACGTCTATGCATTCTTCGATCCGCTCTATTCAACCGGCATCGCATGGAGCCTGCGCGCCGTCGAGCGGCTTGCGTCTCTGCTGGGTGCGGGCGAGCTGTCGACAGACCCGTGTACGTTTGGTGCGTACGCGCGGTTGCTCGCATGCGAAGCCGACCACCTCGACGAGCTCAACGCCGGTGCGTGGAAGGTGCAGGGTGACTTTGCGCGGTTCGAGCATCACGCCCTGCTCTACTTCGCGGCCGCCAGCTTCTGTGAGAGCCGCGAACGCCTCGTCGATTTTCGCGGCGCCCAGGGCTGGGCGAAGCGCGGGTTCCTGGGAGCCGACGACACAGCGATTCGGTTGGCCGTCCGCGAGATGTTCACCGACCCACCGAGAGAGGCACAGGCCTACCGGGAGCGCATCAAGCAGTTGATCGAGCCCTTCGACGTCGTCGGGTGGCTTGATGCCGACCATCGTCGAGAGGTCTATCCGGCGCTGTTGGAGGCGGTGTTGGAACGCGCCGCGAAGCTCGGCCTGTCGCCGTCGGAGGCAGCGGCGCGTCGTGGCCGCATGGTGAGTGGTGACCTGATGCTTGAGGCAGAATGAGCACCATGCAGAAGAGAAAGTGCCCGGTCCTTCTTGGACTCTTGGCGCTTCAACTCGTAGCGCTCGCGGTCTCAGGTTGCGGCCCTGGCGACGATTCCACGAGTCCTCTGCCTGAGTTGAGGATCCTGGCGGCTGCTTCTCTCGCCGACGTCGTGGGCGATCTGGTGGCGGCCTTCGAGTTGGAAAGCGAACGCTTTGCGGCGGAGGTGTCTTTTGCGGGCTCGAATTCTCTTGCCAGGCAGATCGTGGCCGGAGTTCCGGCCGACGTTTTCCTCTCGGCTGATGAGTTCTGGGCGCAGCACGTTGTCGCCGAAGGAGTCGCCGATTCCACCTCGCTCGAGCGCTTTGCGGGCAACCGATTGGTGGTCATCACGCCAGCCGAACAGCAGCTCGCCCATGAAGGCTGGCCCGAAGCCCTGCTCGAGGTCGAGCGCCTGGCACTGGCCGATCCCGAAGGTGTGCCCGCCGGTCGCTACGCACGCGCTTGGCTCGAGTCGCGAGGGCTCTGGGAACAGCTCGCTGAACGGGTCGTGCCCACGCTCGATGTTCGGGCGGCTCTCTACAGCGTCGCAAGCGGCAGTGTCGACGCCGGTCTTGTCTATGCCACCTCGGTGCGTACGGCTGGCATGTCGACAGATCGTGTGGCGGTTGTCTATGAGGTCACCGGTGACGCCGTTCCTGAGATCGGCTACTGGAGTGTGTTGGTTGCTGCATCCGGAGCGGGCAGCGACCAACGCACGGCGCGGGCCTTTCAGCGCTTTCTCACCTCTCCAACCGGCCGCGACATCTTGAAGCGCCACGGCTTCGAGGGCGGTGTCTAGGTGGAAGGTACGTCACTGCCCGGGTTTTGGCCGGTCCTTGTGCTCACCCTTCAAGTGGCGGCGCTGGCGACCGTGTTGGTTCTGGTGCCGGGCACCGCGCTGGCGTTCGCGCTCGCCCGTCGTGGTTGGCGAGGTCGCTCAGTGATCGAAGCCCTGGTGAATCTGCCCCTCGTCCTCCCACCGACGGCAACCGGCCTGGCGCTTCTCCTGTTGTTTTCTCGCCGTGGTCCGTTGGGGAGTTTCCTGCACGGGACTCTGGGGATCGACATCGCGTTCACTTTCTGGGCGGCCGTCCTGGCGGCGGCTGTGGTTGGGCTGCCACTCTACGTACGTTCCGTGAGAGGTGCGCTCGAGGAGCTCGATCCACGACTGGTGGGGATGGCGCGCTCGCTTGGCCACACACGTCGCTCGGCGCTCCTTCACGTTGAGCTGCCGCTGGCCTGGCGCGGTCTGGTGGCGGGATCGCTCATCACGTTCACGCGCGCTCTCGGTGAGTTCGGTGCGACGGTCTTGTTTGCGGGCAACATTCCAGGTCGCACACAGACGATTGCGTTGGCCCTCTTTCAACGCGTCCAGGTTGGTCGGGACCGTGAGGCGCTCATGCTCGCCGGCGTGGCGGCGCTCGTCGCGTTCGTCGTTCTGCTTATCGCGGAGCGCTTCGAACGCCGCCGCCTGGAGGGGCTCGACGACGGTGCGATCGTCTTTTCTAACCCTGTGGGAGAGCGGCGATGAGCGCCGGACCCGCGCATGAGCCCACTCCGGGGACGCTCGAGATCAACCTCAGCCTGCCCCTCGATCGCTTCGATCTCACTGTCGACGAGACCTTTTGTGGTGCCGCCGCCATTCTCGGGCCGAGCGGCGCCGGCAAGACCTCGTTACTCGAAGCGCTTGCCGGCCTGCGACGAGCGTCGGGCCGGGTCGCCTTTGCCGGCCAGGAGTGGCAGAACGACTCGATGTTTCTGGCTCCCGAACGGCGGTCGGTCGGCTACGTGCCACAAGACGCCCTCTTGATGCCGCACCTCTCCGTGCGCGCCAACCTCGGGTTCGCACAACCGGTCCGAGAAGTGACCGACGGGGGGTCTCTTGCCGACGTCGTCAGGCACCTGGGCCTCGAGCCACTGCTTGACCGTTCGCCTCGGCATCTCTCGGGAGGAGAACGCCGCCGCGTGGCCCTGGTGCGCGCTCTCGGGCGCCGCGCCTCGCTGCTCCTGCTCGACGAACCCACCGAAGGCCTCGACCCGGTCATGTCACGGCTGGTCGTTGGCGTTCTGCGCCGTCTGGCGCGTAGCGGGCAGGCGATGGTGGTCGTCACCCATCGCCAAGACGTTGCCGAGGCCGTCACCGAACGCATCCTCAGGCTCGATCGCGGCCGCGTTGTCACCGACTCCGAAGCAACAGGTCTGCGTGGCGACGAGGTCCTGCTCCCCGGTCGTGTCGAGGCGCACGAACAAGACGACGGAATCACCCGGATCGCCCTCGAGCCCGCCGGCGGTAGCGAACCCCAAGAGGTCCGGATTCCGCTCCATTCAGATCTAGAGCCCGGAGACGAAGTCGTGATCGCGATTCCCGCCCGCGACCTGATGGTCTCGATCGTAGAACCCAGTGGCCTTTCCGCCCGCAACGTCCAGCCAGCCGTCGTCGATGCCCTGGTGCCGAACGCCGCCAGCGACGAAGGCGCCGGATCACCAGCCGTCGACCTTACAGCCGGCCACTGGCGCGCCCGGCTGACCCACTCCGCGGTGCGCGAACTCGACCTCGCTCCAGGTAGAGAAGTCTGGTTGGTGAGCAAGAGCCATTCGTGGAGGGTGGTTTCGTCGTGATGTTGTATGTGCTGGTCGCACCTCGTGTCAGAGGGCAGTATTCTCAGACCGCCTTCCCTCAATCGAGCCGACAAGAGACCGGAAGACTCATGGTGACGAAAAGCCGACAAGACATCGCTTCGCCTAGGGCCGGGTCTCGGATGAAACCACGCTTTGTCACCTTCGAGGGCATCGGCGGTTTCGATATCTCGACGCCGAGCCGCCCCTCCAAAGCGCGACCCGCAGGTGCATGGTCGTGAGAAAACCACGCTTTGTCACCTTCGAGGGCATCGGCGGTTTCGATATCTCGACGCCGAGCCGCCCCTCCAAAGCGCGACCCGCAGGTGCATGGTCGTGAGAAAACCACGCTTTGTCACCTTCGAGGGCATCGGCGGTTTCGATATCTCGACGCCGAGCCGCCCCTCCAAAGCGCGACCCGCAGGTGCATGGTCGTGAGAAAACCACGCTTTGTCACCTTCGAGGGCCTCGATGGGAGCGGCAAGTCGACGCATTTGCGGCGTGTTCTCGAACGACTGCAAGCTGCCGGCGAGGCGGTGGTGGCGACGCAGGAACCGGGCGGTACGCCGTTGGGTGAAGGCATTCGGAGTCTTTTCTTGGATCGCAACCTCGGTGAGATCGATGGTCGAGTCGAGTTGATGCTGGTGTTTGCGAGCCGGCGGCAGCACATTGCCGAGGTCATCGAGCCGGCGCTGGCGGCCGGTCAGCATGTTCTCTGTGATCGCTTCACCGATTCGACGACGGCCTACCAGGGCTACGGGCGTGAGGTGCCGCTTGTGGACATCCGAACGATCGATCAGATCGCCACCGGCGGCCGGGTGCCGGACCGAACGATCTTCTTCGATGTTCCGGCCACCACCGCGCGAGAACGCGGACAGTCGAAGGCGCGGCGCGCCGGGAAAGACGGTGGTGTCGACCGGATCGACGCCGAGGCACTCCAGTTCTACGAGAAGGTGCGTCGGGGGTATCTCGAGATCGCAGAGCGCAACGCGCACCGCTTTCGGCGGGTCGACTCGACCACCAGGCACGAGCGCACCGAGCGCGCGGTCGCCGAGGCGTTGGTCGACCTGTTTCCGTCGCTCGAACCATTCGCCCAACCGGCGAGTCGTCGATGAGCGAGTCGCGAGAAGACGGCGGTGCCCTCGCTCGCGTGTTGGACCAGACGCGCGCGGGGCGGCTGTACCCCGGTGTGATCCTGCACGGGGCTGACGATGAACGGCGGCTCGAGGCGGCGCGCGAGATCGCGCGCACCCTGCTTTGTGAAGTTGAGCCGAGCGAGCGCCCCTGCGGTGCCTGTCGCCAGTGCCGGCGGATCGTCCTGCCGAGCGATGACGACGACCGTTTCCATCCAGACTTCGTGGTTCTAGAGCGCGACCTGCGCACCTCCACCTCTGCCGATGCGGTTCGCCGAATGCTGCGGGCGGTGCAACTCCGTCCGTTCGAGGGCCGGGGCCAGGTCTTCGTCGTGGCGAGCGCCGAAACGCTCACCGGTGGCGCCGCCAACGCCTTGCTGAAGAACCTCGAAGAGCCACCAACCACGGCGCCGCGCCACTTTCTCCTCTGTGCGCCCTCGGCCGTCGAACTCTTGCCGACCTTGCGCAGCCGCTCTTTGTCTGTTTACCTGGGCGGTGCCGATCGCGCTCTCGAAGAAGATGCCGTCGCCAGCCTCGTCTGGGAGCTGGCGACCTGTATCGACGGGTACGCTTCTACTGGCTCGGCGAGCTATCTCTTGGCCATGTCGCGCGCCGCGCACTCTGCGACGCGTTGGGACGATCCGCGCGCGATGGCGCCCTGGAATCTGGTCGCTGCGGCGGTTCTTCGTCTCGGCCGCGATCAGAATCGATCGCCGGCCCTGCGCCGCGCCCTGCTCGAGCTTTCCGAGGCGCTGCTCGAAGCGATCGATCAAAGGGTGCGTGGAGTTCCGGCGCAGCGGATCCTCGATGGTGCGATCAGTCGCTGTCTCTCGCCGGTTCGACCTGCTTGAGTGGCACTGCTGGGCGTCAAGATCCCTTTCTGTTGGAACAATCGCGGTGATCTGTAGTTGATACGATCGCGAACCGCGGCTCAGAGTCCCCTGCTCGGGCTCCGGCGCGCCTCCCCAGCCGCACCAGTGCGGTTGGCGTGATGCCAGCCCGGTGAAAGTCGCCCCACCTTTACGAGTCCCCAATCAAGACAGGACCGGGCCGTTGATTCGATGCCCGCTTTCCGTTTCTCTCAGGAGTTTCTTCATGACCTATCGAGCCAAAGGTTCAGAGCGTCTCTTCTTGTTCGTCCCGGTCGCACTAGCAGGGGTCCTGCTCGCCTGCGGCAACACGGTTACCGCTCAGGATTCGAGTGAACAGTCGTCCGATGAGGTCGTGCTCAAAGTGCAGGGCAAAGACTTCACCCTGGCGGATGTCGAGGCCAAGGCCTCCGACACCCTCGATCAGGTAGCCGCCGCTCGTCAGGCATGCGAGATGGAGGCCGACAAGAACCGCCACACGGTCCTGGCGAACACTGCCGAGCAGATGGTGCGCGAACTTCTGATCGAAGAGCAGGCTGAGAAGGCAGGTGAAGACCCGAAGGTCTGGCTGGCCGCCGAGAAGGCCCGCCAGATGGCCGCCGTGTCAGACGAACATGTCGATAGCTGGTACACCGCCAACCAGGCGCGCCTCCGCGGTCGTGCCAAGGAAGAGATTGCCGAGCAGATCAGGGACCTCCTGGCGACGGAGAACCTACACTCGTCTTTGCGCGAAGCCGCCAGCGTTGACGTCAACCTCGATCCCTACCGCCTCGAAGTCGCCGCGGTCGATGCGCCGTCGAAGGGCGCTGCCGATCCCAAGATCACGCTGATCGAGTTCTCCGACTTTGAATGCCCCTTCTGCGGTCGCGTCAACCCGTCGCTGGCACAGGTGATGGAAACCTATGGCGATAGCGTTCAGGTCGTCTTCCGTCAGTTTCCACTCGAGTCGATTCACCCGAACGCCCGTAAGGCCGCAGAAGCAGCCCTCTGCGCGGAAGAGCAGGGCAAGTTCTGGGAGATGCACGATCTGCTCTTTGCCGAGCAGAAGGAGCTCGGTGTCGATCAGCTCAAAGACAAGGCAGTGCGGCTCGAGCTCGACACTGAGGCCTTCAACGCCTGCCTCGACAGCGGCCGCAAGACCGAGATCGTCGACCGCGACCTGCAGGCCGGTTCGGCTGTCGGGGTGACCGGAACGCCGGCGATGTTCATCAACGGGCGTCCCCTGGTGGGTGCGGTGTCGTTCGAAGACCTCGCCAAGGTCATCGACGACGAGCTCGAGCGGGTCGCGCCCTAGCAGGCGGCTTCGCACCCCGAGCAGCTCCGTGCTGTAGGTTCGACCCATGAGTGACGGGTCCTCCGAGCCAGCAAGGTTCAACAGTCGGCCCGATCGAGGAGACATCCCGGACGATGAGTTCCGGGAGGCCCTCGATCGTGTCGCTGAGATCGCTGCGTCTTACCTTGCCTCCGTCGAGCGGTTCGACGTTCTTCCGGCGATCTCGCCAGGAGATGTCGCAGCGCAGATCCCGTCGGCTCCACCGGAAACGGGCGAGCCCTTGGAACGCTTGATCGACGACTACAAGGCCTTCATCGAACCCAACGTCACTCACTGGAACCACCCGGGGTTCATGGCCTACTTCGGGATCACCGGTTCGCGACCGGGTCTGCTTGGTGAGACGTTGGCGGCCTCCTTGAACGTCAACGCGATGTTGTGGCGTTCGTCACCGGCTGCAACCGAGCTCGAAGAGCGGGCAACGGATTGGCTGCGCCAGCTGGTGGGTCTGCCCGAGGGGTTCGTGGGCCACATCAACGACACGGCCTCGATTTCGACCATGTTGGCGCTTGCGGCGGCGCGCGAAGGCCTCGGTTTCGATGTTCGCGAGAAGGGGCTCGCCGGGCGCTCCGATGTGCCGCCTCTCGTGACCTACACCAGTGAGGAGGCGCACTCCTCGGTCGACAAGGCTGCCATGACGCTCGGACTGGGTCATGCCAACGTTCGCCGCATCGGTACCGACGAGGGTTTCGCACTTGATCCCGATGCCCTGCTAGCGGCGATCGAGGCCGACCTCGCCGCCGGCAGGAAGCCGTTGGCGCTCGTGGCGACCGTCGGCACGACATCGACGACGAGCGTTGACCCGGTCGCGGCTCTTGTGCCGATCTGTCGGCAATTCGGGATGTGGCTGCACGTCGACGCGGCCTATGCCGGCTCAGCTGCGGTTTGTCCCGAGCTACGCCGTCATTTCGACGGTTGGCAGGAGGCCGACTCGGTGGTGATCAACCCCCACAAGTGGTTGTTTACCCAGGTCGATTGCTCGGTGCTGTTTCTCCAGGACCCGACGCTTCTCAAAGCCGCCTTTTCGCTCGTGCCGGCCTATCTCGAAGACGATGATGGGGCAACCAACCTGATGGACTACGGCCCGCAGCTCGGTCGTCGCTTCCGGTCGCTGAAGCTGTGGTTCGTCATGCGGGCCTTCGGCGCGGAGGGCTTGCGCTCGAGAATCCGTGGCCACTGCGAGTTGGCCCGCGAGCTCGGGTCGTGGGTCGAGAGCGATCCTCGTTTCGAGATGCTTGCGCCCGCACCTTTCAGTACGGTGTGTTTCCGGGCAGTCGCTCGAGGGTGCACCCCGGAGGAACTCGATGTGTTCAACCGTGCCCTTCAGAACGCGGTCCACGAAAGCGGTGCGGCGTTCATCTCCCAAACCCAGGTTGAAGGTCGGTTTGCCTTGCGCTGCGCGATCGGCAATATCAAGACCGAGCGCCGACACGTCGAGCGCCTGTGGAAGTTCCTGGGCGAGAGCTACGACCAGCTGGCGGCGAGCAACCCGGTCGAGAGGTAACGCTTCGTGAGTGGAAAGTTCAAGGACTATTCTTTCGAACGCCTCGATGCAGCAGAGATGGAGTCGCGGGCCCAGCTCTTTTTCGAGGAAATGGATGCACGTCGTAGTGTGCGCGACTTCTCGTCCGATCCCGTGCCGCGTGAGCTGATCGAAACCGCCATTCGGGCAGCATCCACGGCTCCGTCGGGCGCTCACCGCCAGCCCTGGCGTTTTGTCGCGGTCTCTGATCCCGAGATCAAGCGCCGCATTCGTGAGGCGGCGGAGCACGAGGAGTACATTTCCTACGAAGGTGGGCGGATGCCCGAGGAGTGGCTCGAGGCGTTGGCTCCTCTCGGAACCGACTGGCGAAAGCCCTTCCTCGAGACTTGCCCGTGGATCGTGGTGGTCTTCGCCGAGCTCTGGGGCTACGGCGAGAGCGGAGCACGCCGCAAGAACTACTACGTCAAGGAAAGCGTTGGGCTGGCGTGTGGACTCTTCATCGCGGCGCTTCATCGCATGGGCCTGGCCACCCTCACCCATACCCCGAGTCCGATGGCGTTCCTGTCCGAGATTCTTGGCCGCCCAAGAAACGAGAAGCCGTTCATTCTTTTCCCGATCGGCTATCCCGCGGACGACTGCCAGGTGCCGGACATTACCCGCAAGGATCTTTCGGAGGTGGCCATCTGGGACCCACAGGTGACCGTGCCGTCGCCGTCTGACGATGACGGTTAGCGGCGCGGCGACCTGGCGCTCCAAGAGCCCAGATCGATGACGTGCGGAGAACGTACAGGAGCGTCGTCAAGGGCTCTGTTGGCCGCCCTGGCGCTCCTGGTCGCTTTCGCGCTTCTTCGTTTCGTTGGGCTCGAGGCAGACTTTCCGGTTGGACTGACGCATTCGTTCGGTCCGCTCACCGATGAGGGCTACTACGCCGCACCCGCGGTGCGTTCGGCCGCCGGTCAGCCCGCCCATCAACCGGGTGGATTCAACTCGCAGATCCTGACGCCAGTCTCGCCGTTCTTGCAGTCGCTGATGTTCGAGAGCGTCGGTGTTTCGCTCGGCACGGCGCGACTACCCAGCGTGGTTCTTTCGTTGGCTCTGTTCGCACTCCTGGTGACGGTCGTCTGGCGTCGAGTAGGTCCCTGGCCGGCAGTTGTTCTGGGAGCAGTTCTCACCTCTCACTGGCAGACTTTCGTCTACAGCCGCGTGGCGCTGCTCGATCTGCCGGTGCTCTTCTTTTCCGTCTTGGCAATGGTGCTGATGAACCGAGCCCTCGAGCGCTCGGGCGGAGGCACCGAGAGGGATGCGATCCTGGCCGGTTTCGTGCTTGCTGTAGCGGCACTTTGCAAGCTCACCGCGGTGACCGTCGTCCCGGCGCTCCTCTTCGTTGGCTGGCGCGGTGGGAAGAGTCGACTTCGGGTGCTTTCCCTGGTCGGTGGCACGTGTGCGGCGGTGCTGTCCGCCTGGTTCGCGGGCGTGGCGCTTCCCTATCGTGACGATGTGATGCTCTTTCTGTCGGTCAACGCGCGATCGACCTGGATCGGTTGGTTCGATGAGTTCCACTTGCTCGTGGGCTTCGCAAAGAGTCTCGCTGCAATCGATCCGCTCGCGGTGGTGGCCGTTGCCCTGGCGCTGCCCTGGGGTGTTCGCTACATCAGCGCCGGCCTACAGGGCCAACGTGTGGGCGGCGGTCTGTACGGGGGCTTCTGGGTGTTCTGGGCGTCCTACCTGCTCTTCCTCGTCTACTCCGACTACCGCCCGGTGCGGTACCTGACCCCGTGGCTTCTTCTTTCGGTGGTGCTGGCGACCTGGACGGCCACGCTTGCCCTCCGTAGTACGCGTTCCGAAGCGTTGGCGGGCAGGATCCTGGTGGGCGTTCTCTGCCTCCAGGTGGTGCTTGGCGTCGCCCGTCAGGGACGCGAACTCTCACGGCTCGAGTATGGTTTTCGGGATGCTGCTCGGGAGATCACGCTCATCGCCGGCGACGACGCGGTCCTTTACGGTCGCGCTGTTCAACAAGTGCTGCTCGCGGTCGGTGGCCCTGCCGGGGCGACCGCGGTCACCGAGGACTTCGGAACCTGGTCGGTCGAACGCCGCATAGAGAGCTACCGGCCGACTCACTACATGCAGTTCGGGCCAGCCACGTCGGCGAGTCGCGATGCCTTGCGTCCGCTCGGTGAGCTGGTCCTGCTGCAGCGCTTCCCGTTTCTTGCGAAGTATGGATACGACGGCGTCGATGCCGTTTATCTCTATCGCGTCGAGGCGCCGCTACCGCTTGCTGCCTCAGGCCGATAGCATCCCGGCGCCATGCAGATTCATGCCCTCATTCTCGCCGGCGGCAGCGGCACCCGTTTCTGGCCGTCCTCTCGCCGTTCCCGTCCCAAGCAACTCCTCCCGCTCGGCGGCGACGACAGTCTTCTCCATCGCACCGTGAAACGAATCTCCGCCTCGGTCCCCGCCACCAACGTCTGGGTGTGCACCACCGAAGCTCTTGCCGACGATGTCGCCGTCGACCTGCCGATGGTGCCCAGGGAGCAGATTCTCGCTGAGCCCGAGGGGCGCAACACGGCGGCCGCGATTGGGTGGGCGGTGGCGATGATGCCCGAGGAGGTCCGGAGAGGTGTGATCGCGATGCTGCCGGCGGATCATCATGTCGAGGACCCGCCGGCGTTCTGTGCTGCGCTCGAGAGTGCGGCGGAGATTGCCGCTGCCGGGAAACAGGTTCTGACCCTCGGGGTACGACCGACGCGAGTGGAAACCGGCTATGGCTACCTGGAGCTCGAGCGTCTGCCCACGGGTGGTCTCGACGCGGTGACGGTTGCTCGCTTCACCGAGAAGCCAGATCTAGCGACGGCGGAGGAGTTCGTCAGCGGTGGTCGGCACCTGTGGAACGCCGGTATTTTCGTCTTCAGCGGCAGTTTGATGCTCGACCTGCTGACGCGCCTCCAGCCTGAGCTCGCGCGTGGCATCGAGAGCGTCACGGCGGCTGTCGATACCAAAGAAGCCAGTTCCCTCTATGCAGAGCTCGAGTCGATCTCGATCGACTACGCCGTCATGGAACGTCTGGACGATCTGCTCACGATTCCACTCGATTGTGGCTGGACGGATCTCGGTTCCTGGGAGGCAATCGCCGAGCTCCTCGCTGGCGACGCGGGCGACAATCGAGAGCGCGGCGACGTGATCGCGATCGACGCGACCGACAACCTGCTGTGGGCAGACGAGGGCACGGTAGCGGTGGTCGGTATCGAAGGGCTCGTCGTCGTGCGCACCGGTGACTCCGTCCTCGTGATTCCCCGTGAGCGGGCGCAGGATGTCCGCTTGATTGTCGAACGCTTGCGCGCCGATGATCGCTCCGATCTTCTCTGAGTCGCCGGCCGCTCGATGTCTGTTCAACGAGGAAACCGACAGCCAGCCTTGATCGCTGGAGGCACGATCGGTCCCGGGGAGGAGCACGTCGTCGAGCGCTACGACTTGCCACTCGATCTCGACGCGCTGGTCGAAGAACCGGAACCTGGTTCAGCGCCTCGACCCTGGGAAGTCGAGATCGGCTTCGGCAAGGGCCGGCACCTCGTCTCGCGCGCAGCGTCTGACCCCGAACGCAACTTTCTCGGTATCGAGATCACCAGTCGCTACTTTCGGATGTGCGCCGAGCGTGGGCGGAAGCGAGGTCTCTTGAACCTGCTCGCCATTCGAGGGGAGGCGCGCTATCTCCTGGCGACCTGCCTGCCGCGCGGTTTTGCCGAGGTGGTGCACGTCTACTTCCCCGACCCGTGGCCGAAGGCCAAGCATCACAAGCGACGTCTCTTCGACCCTGAGTCCGTCGATCTGCTACTCGATCTCCTGACCCCCAGTGGTTGCCTGGAGTTCGCTACGGATCACCTCGAGTATGGCGGCCTGGTCGAGGAGATTCTCCGTGCCCACCCCGGCCTGCGCCTGGAGACCCTGGAGAGTTGGCCAGGCGGCCCGCGGACCAACTACGAGGCCAAATACGTGCGCGAGGGGCGCCCGATCCGTCGGTTGATCGCCCACCTCGAGGGCGGCGAGCAGCTGGGACCGGGGTCGCGCGTGCACCCGCTCGGGGAGCAGGCGCTCTACGTAGCGGCCCTGGGCGACAAGGCAGCGGCGAGCTCGGAGGAGACCTCGGCCTGAATTTCGGGCTTCGAGTAGACGCGGTAGCAATCGATCCTCGACAGAGCGCCGATGAAGTGACTCGCTTCTTCTAACGGCTCGAGGCTGCCGTTCCAGTTTCTGACCAGAACGCGACTTCGCGACAGGCGGTGGGGGTCCTTGGCGGCGTTCGAGATCAAGAGGTCGGAGCCGTGTTGGTGCCGCAGAGGCTCGAGGGCACGCTCGAAGGCGGTCTTCGATGCGGCGTCGAGATGCTCGTTGGTTTCCCACGCCAGCACGTAGCGTTGGCGATCGACCAGGGCCCGGGCGTGCGGGCTCTTGGAGGGCCGAAGTCGAGACATCACCCAGACATCGTCCTGTTCGAGAAAGATGGCCGGATCGTTCGACCAGAGGATGCCTTCCTCGCGCAGCCACTCATTGAGGTGCAGTTCGAGCACCTTGCCGGTGACGTTGAAGTAGACCTGCGTGAACATGTAGTAGCGAGCCAGGAGGAGCGCTTCGATGGCATGTACGCCGCCCGCCTCGACGCCAATCCCGATGCTGCCGGTCTCGGGGTCCTCCAGCGGTACGACGGTTTGCAGGACGCGCTCGAGGTCGAAGGTTCCATAGTGAACGCCGCAGAAGAGGCTGTCGCGTAAGAGATAGTCCATCTTGTCGACGTCGAGCTCTCCTGAGATGACTCGATGGAGAAGCGCATCGGTGGGGCTGAGGGGATCTGCACCCTCCTGTGGTCCGCGCAAGAGGCGCAGGACACGTTCGAGGTCGATGCCGTGAGTACTGAGCAGTTCCGAGATCTCTGAGCTGGCGATCAGCCGACGGGTCATCTCCTCGTGATCGATGTCGCCCTCGAACAGGTCCTCGGCACTGTGAGAGAAGGGTGCATGGCCAATGTCGTGGAGGAGGCAGGCGGCGCGTAGAGCTCTTCGGTCTGGCGATCTGGGATCGGGGTCGAGATGGTCACCGCTCCTGGCCAGGGTGTCGTACATGCGGCCGGCCAGGTGCATGACGCCGAGAGCGTGGCTGAAGCGACTGTGCTCGGCGCCCGGAAAGACCAGGTTGGCCAACGCCAGCTGACGTACGCGGCGCAAGCGCTGCATCGGCCGACTCTCGACCAGGGCCGCTTCACAGGCGTCCGCGTGCACGAAGCCATGAACAGGGTCACGAACCGTGAAGCTCACCTCAGTTCTCCTCGGGCTTCCCGGCCAGGGCCCGGTAGGGCCGCAGGAGGTCGAGAACCCGCTCGCCTTCGCGCAGGAGGGCCAGGAGGGTGGCGCCGCGTTGCGACAGCGGGCTCTGGAGCTGCTCGAGCTTTCGTTGGACCGGCAGGTCGAGTCCCGCTCCCAGCGTATTCACCAGCACCTCGAGGTGGCCGCCCTCGGCAAGCAGAATCGCCTGCTCCGGAGTCAGCGGAAAGCCGGCCCTCACTTGCGCGCCAACCTGCGCACTCGTCCTTTTCAACTTCCGGAAGAAGCGCCCCTCGGGCAGCGGTTCGATCTCGGTCAACCGGCCCGCCGTGCCGGTGGGAAACACCGACGGGCCTCCGTTTCGCGCGCCCTGCGCCGCAGGAACCACCATTCCCAGACGCCGATCCGGTTCGGGCAGCTGTTCCAGGTCTCTGATGAGTTGGCGATCGCGCGGCTCGGAGATATGCAGCCGCAGTTCCGTGGCGGGAAAATGCACCTCTCCGGCGAGAGGGAGAATGGGGATGTCGAAGACCACGCCGGGATGATAGCCAGTTGAGGCTGCTTGATGTCTCTGCGCGGCTCTGAAGGAGACTTGAAGCAGCTCCCGAGTGGAAAGAGTGACACCGACCTGCTGGCTCGTTCGAGGGTGTGGACCACACAGAGTTCAGAGGCAGTTCAGGTCATTTGCCTTTACAAATCTCCGTTGCCCCCGGTACTCATTGGAGCGCTCCACGTCCCCACCGCCGAAGAGAAGAAGGAGATACAGCATGCAGCGATCCGACCTGGTCGGCAGCGTAGAGCGCCACGATCGAACCAACGAGACCAGTGACGGGATCCTCCTACACCGTCGGCTCGCCTGGCCGATCGTGGTGCTCGGGCTCATCACTCTCTCGCGGGTCCTGCCAGCCGGTGCTCAGCCTCCCGCTGTCGAGCCATCGCCCGAACTCGAGCGACTGCACTTCCAACTCGGCTCGTGGTCGGTCGAGACGCGCGCCTTCGACCCTGGTCGTGCCGAGGTCACGCTGAAGCATCGGGGGCCAGAGCTAGCCTTCGTTTCTGCAGAACCACAGGCCTGTCAGGCTGGAGTACCGAGGAACTGGCGCAAGATCTACTCCGATATCAGCGAAGACTCCTACCTGCCGCGGTGGCACGATTGCGAGCACGGTGAGCCCTGGGTGTTGATCTTCGAGTCGACCCTCGAGCGGTCGAAGTGAGCGTCTTCTGGAGGGCCGGAGGCGGCGCGCTACACACCTGTCGGGATCGCCTGAACGGAGCGGCGGCAGTTGCCTGCACTGCCCTCCTCTTCGTTGCTGCGGGCCTGGGCGCTCAGGTAACGGTCATGTCACGTTCCCCCGAGCTCGATCGGCTGCAGTTCATGGTCGGCGAATGGGAAACAACGACCAAGGTGCAGTTGGGAGGAAAGGAACTCGACGTCGTGGGTTCGTCGGTTGCCTCCTGGAACCCGCGACACACCTGGCTCGAGATTCGCAGTGAGATGCACTTTCCTGGGATGGAATTGCCTCTGCGCGTCGTCGAGCACGTCGCCTGGAGCTCCGAGCGAGAACGTTATGAGTGGGTCGGAGTCGACGACCAGTCCGCCCTCGTCCACCGCGGCACCGCATCGTGGAACGACGCGGGTGCGTGGGTCATGAAGGGGCACCCATTCCAGTGGCAGGACGGCAGTACCTACCGAAGCCGACGCACAATCACCAGGCAGGAAGATGGCAGCCTCCGCGAGGTCGGCGAGATGGCGGTCGACGACCGCGACTTCATCACCAATGGGGTCACGACCAGGAGACCGCGCACGGAAGCGACGAGCGGAGTACCCGCAGAGTCTCCGGAAGTGCCAAGCGATGCGCTCGACGAGAGCCCGCTCCGGGTGCTCGACTTCTACGTCGGTCGCATCGTTCCCGCAACGCCCGATCAAGCGGGCTTCGGTAGCAACGTGATCCTCGAGCGCTCGGTGGGCGGCCGATCGATTCGCTTCCAGGGCCGCTGGGACCGCGAGGGCTTCCCGAAAGAGTTCGTCGAGGGATGGATGGCCTGGGACCCGGTCGCCGCGGTCATCAAGATCGGCGCCGTCTTCTTCCACGGCGCCACCTTCGAGGGCTCGGTCGAAGTCCTCGATGCTGCCAAGCACGTCGTTGAACGTCGTTGGACCGGCCATTACCCGGACGGGCGCGAGGTGCGCTACCGCGAGCGCTGGACTCCCGTTTCTGCCGACGAGTTCGTATGGAAGATCGACTACTTCGAGGACGGCGAATGGCGCCATCACCTACCCCCCGGCGCCACCACGGCTGCCATCCACCGCGTCATACGCTCGGAGTGAGGACCGGGACTACGGACTGAACGGCACAGTGCAGCGGAAGGAGCGACCGGAAGAATCGACTGGCTTGCTACGCTAAGAGGCAACAGCCTCATTGCGGAGACTCTAGATGGTCGACGAAAGCGGAGCGCGCTTCCTACGATCCGGCGAATTCGTCGTAGACCGCCGGGCGCGCGAACTCCACCGGGGTGAAGACCGCGTGGCGATTCAGAACAAGCCGCTGTGCGTTCTAGAGGCACTGCTTGTCGCCGGCAACGACGTCGTGACACGTAGCGAATTGGCTGCCGTGCTGTGGCCCGGGGTGGACTATGTCGATTCTGAGAACGGTATCAACACAGCGGTGCGCAAACTGCGCGATGCCCTCGGGGATGCCGCCGACGCACCGCGATTCGTCGAGACCGTGCCACGAGTCGGCTATCGCTGGCTGGGCGCCGTAGAGGAGTCGTCTCTCGCTACCGTCTGCAGGGAGGTCACTCAAACACCGCAGGGCGTCGAGTTCCCGGTTCGGCAGTTGGCGGCCGGGTGGCGTGGCGCTGTGGCGGTTGCAGCCGTGGTTGCCGTCATGGGTCTCGTTCTGGCGTTGGCCTATGGCGGCGACGAGGCATCTCCGACGCTTCCTGAGAGCCAGGAGGCCAGGGATGCTTGGCGCGAAGCACGCTTCCTGCTCGAGGGCCCGGCGCTTGGTTCCCTACCAGCCCAGGTCGATCGTCTCGCCGAAGCCACCCGGTTACTCGAACGCGTTGTCTCGTACGACCCTGGTTTTGGCCCGGCGCACGGCCATCTCGCCCAGACCCTCGTCTTCCGTCTCTTCTCGCGGCGAGAGTGCGAGGACTGCGAGAGCAGAGTACGGGAGGCGGTTGCGAGAACGCTCGCTCTTGATCCCGAACAACTCGAGGCCAACCTGGCCGCGGCGCAGATCGCGTTGGTGCTCGACTGGGACGCCGCGACGGCGAGCAAGCACATCGACCTCGCACAGAGCGTCGCACCTGAGTCGGGAGAGGCATGGTTGGTACGGGCCAGCTGGCTCGCCGCCGTCGGACGGTCCCCGGAAGCCGTCGTCGCCGTCGAGCGCGCCATAGACTCTGATCCCGGCTCGAACCTGATCAGGGGCGACCTCGGCTTCTTTCTGCTGGCAGCAGACCGTCCGCAGGAAGCCCGCGTTGTGTGCGAGCGCCTTGGCGAGCTCGAGCCCTCCTTCCAGCCAGGCCTGCGCTGTCGATTGCTGGCGCATCTGGCGCTCGATCAAGACAGCGAGGCCGAGCGGGTTGCTGCACAACTGCTGTCGAGCCTGGCCGGAGCCTCTGTGGAAAGCGAGGACGAGCACCTGGCACCACCGACAGCGCAACAGGTGCCAGCCCTCGAGCTCTACCTCGAACGCAATCTCGCGCGCGCCGAGAGCTCTGGCCGCGCACTTTCGATTGCCGGAGCTCTCGCCCTGATGGAGCGTAGAGACGAAGCGCTCGATGCCCTCGAGGAAGCCGTCGCCAATCGTGAGCTCATGCTGGCGATGCTCCCGCTCTTCGCAGAGTTTCGAACTCTGCGCTACGAACCGCGATTCCTCCGTTTGATGGATCAGATCGGCATCGTCGAGACCGCCCCGCCAGGAAAGGGCAAACGGAGCGCGGTTGACCAGAAGCACGTCGCTAGCTGGCACAGTTTGCGCCCGAGGCGGCATCGCGCCATCCTCTACCCTTGGCCCGCTGCCTCTCCATCTTCGTCGTGGACGGGAATAGAGAGTGAGCGGCTCCTCCAGATGTAGTAGATCGTTGGTAGGAGCAGCAAGGCTCCCAAGAATGCTGTCATCACCCCACCCACCATCGGCGCCGCGATCCGGCGCATCACGTCAGCACCAGTGCCTGTCGCCCAGAGGATCGGCAAGAGCGAACAAAACGTTGCGACCACGGTCATTGTGAGCGGCCGAACACGCCGCACGGCACCTTCGTGCACCGCCTCGCGGAGGTGTTCCGTTGAACTCATCCGACCACGCTCTTGCCACTCCTCGTAGGCGAGGTCGAGATAGAGCAGCATCACCACGGTGCTCTCGACCGCCAGACCGGCCAGCGCGATGATGCCCACGGCAACGGCAACCGACATGTTGTATCCCAGCCACCAGAGGAGCCAGATCGAGCCGACGAGCGCAACCGGGATGGCGCATAGGACCATCAGGGTCTTGGCCAGGGAGTGGGTGTGCAGGTAGAGGATCAACACGATGAGTCCGAGGGTCAACGGGATAATCAAGAGCAAACGCGCTCGGGCTCGCGCCAGGGATTCGAACTGGCCAGACCAATAGATCGTGTAGCCTTCTGGCAACTCGATCGCCTCGCCCACCTCCTCCTGGGCGCGGCGAACCCAACCGCCGACATCGACCGTTGAGTCGAGATCGACGTAGACCCAGGCGTTGGGACGCGCCCCCTCAGACTTGATTCCCGGCGGCCCCTCCCGCAGTTCGAGTCGCGCCACCTGGCGAAGCGGGATCTGTCCACCTCCCGGCGTGGGCACGAGAATCTCCTGCAGTGCTGCCGGATTGTCCCGAAGCTCGCGCGGATAGCGCACGTTGATCGGATAGCGCTCCAGCCCTTCGACGGTAAAGGAGACGTTCATGCCACCCACTGCGGAACGAATCACGTCCTGAATCTCGCCCACGCCGAGACCAAACCGCGCGGCAGCTTCACGATCGACGTCGAAATCTAGATAGCTGCCTCCCATGACGCGTTCGGCGTAGGCCGAGCGAGTTCCCGGAAGCGATTTTACCGTCGCCTCGACGCCTTCAGCGAGTTGCTCGAGCAGCTCGAGATCAGGCCCGCCGATCTTGATCCCCACCGGGGTCTTGATTCCGGTCGAGAGCATGTCGAGGCGCGTCTTGATGGGCATGGTCCAGGCATTGGTGAGGCCAGGAATCTGAATGGCTCGATCAAACTCTTGAACCAGTTTCTCGCGTGTCATCCCGGTTCGCCACTCTGATGGATCGCGCAGAACAACTGTGGTCTCGATCATCGACAGTGGCGCCGGGTCGGTTGCGGTTTCCGCTCGCCCGACCTTGCCGAAGACGGACTCGACCTCCGGGAAGGAGCTCAAGATCTTGTCGGTCTGCTGCAGAATCTCTCTGGCTTTGGTGATCGATAGGCCGGGGAAGGTCGTGGGCATGTACAGCACGTCACCCTCCCAAAGTGGAGGCATGAACTCGGAGCCCAGCTGGTGATAGGGCACCAGGGTCACGAGCAGTGCCGCGATCACCAGAAAGATCGCCAACCAGCGAAAACGAAGCGTCAGGGTGAGCAACGGTGTATAGAGCCAGCGCAGGACTTTCGAGATGGGATTCTCGTCCTCGCTGCGGATGTGGCCACGAACGAACACCAGCATGAGGACAGGCACCACCGTCACTGCCAGAACCGCCGCGGCAGCCATCGCCCAGGTCTTGGTGAACGCGAGCGGGCGAAAGAGCCGCCCCTCCTGGGCTTCGAGTGTGAACACCGGAACAAAGGAGAGTGTGATGATGAGGAGGCTGAAAAACAGGGTCGGGCCGACTTCCTGAGCTGAACGCGCGATGATCTCGCGACGGGAAGCCTGGGGACGAGAAGCGAGATGCTTGTGAGCGTTCTCGAGCATGATGATCGCCGCATCGACCAGGACACCGATCGAAATCGCAATACCGCCGAGCGACATGATGTTGGCGCCGAGCCCCTGGGCGCGCATGATGATGAGCGCCGACAGGATGGACAACGGAATCGAGAGAATCGCCACCAGGGCTGAGCGCACGTGCAACAGGAAGACGATGCAGACGATCGACACCACCAGCATCTCTTCGAGAAGTGTGTCTGTGAGAGTGCGGACTGATCGTTCGATCAGAGTCGAGCGATCGTAGGCCACAGAGACCTCGATATCGTCAGGCAGCCCTTCCTGAAGCTCGGCGAGGCGTCGTTTGACCCCCTGGATCGTGCGACGGGTATCGGCACCGGCGCGCACGACCACGATGCCGCCAACGGTTTCTCCTTCCCCGTTCCAGTCGGCCAAGCCGCGGCGCAACTCCGGCCCGATCGCTACGTGCGCTACGTGTTCGAGAAGGACCGGTACGCCTCCAGGCCCGGTGTCGAGCACGATCTTCTGCAGGTCCTCAATGGTCTTCACATAGCCACGACCGCGCACCATGAACTCGCGCTCGGCGATCTCCACCAAGCGACCACCAACATCGATGTTCGAACCCTGAATCGCCCGCTTGATCGTCTGCAACGTGACGCCGTAGGCGCGCATGCGCACCGGATCGACCTCGACCTGATACTGCCGCACGAAACCGCCGATCGAGGCGACCTCAGAAACCCCCTCGACTTCGGAAAGGCCGAAGCGTAGGTACCAGTCCTGGTAGCTGCGCAGCTCAGCGAGTGACCGCTGCTCTGAATTGAGGACATACATGAACGCCCAGCCAACGCCGGTGGCATCCGGCCCCAGCTGTGGCGTGACGCCTTCGGGCAGGCGATCGGCCAGGCCCGAGAGATACTCGAGGACCCGCGAGCGGGCCCAGTAGAGATCGGTGCCGTCCTCGAAGATGACGTACACGAACGAGTAGCCGAAGAACGAGTATCCGCGCACCACCTTGGCAAATGGCACGGAGAGCATCTTGGAAGTGATCGGATAGGTGACCTGATCTTCGATGACCTGCGGTGCCTGCCCGGGGAACTCGGTATAGAGAATGACCTGGGCATCCGAGAGATCGGGAATTGCATCGACGCTGGTTTCTGCGATCGAGTACACCCCCAGGGCGACTAGCACAACCGTGCCCAGAATCACCAACAGCGGGTTGTCGAGCGACCACCGTATGACTGCTCTTAGCACTCCGTTCTCCGGTCTCAGTGCTGATGACCGCTGTGATCGGTCATCGATTCCATGTCGGCCGCTTCACCGTCTGCCGCACCTTCACCCACCAGCGTCTGGATCGCAGCGCGCAGCGTCGACTCCGAATCGAGCAGGAACTGAGACGAGGTCACTACCTCCTCCCCGCCTTCGAGTCCCGAGAGCACTTCGGTGTACTCCCCGATCTCCTGGCCGAGCACAACCTCGCGTGGCACGAAGCCGCCGTTTCCCAGCGCCAGCACGACAACATTGCGGTGTCCCGTGCGCAGTACCGCCTGCCTGGGGACGGTGAGCGCATCCGGGATCTGGACCGGTAGGAACTCGACCGTCGCGTACATGCCCTTGCGCAGGCGAGCGCCCCGATTTGCCACTTCGATCTTGGCGCGCATCGTCCGGGTGCGCTCCGAGAGCTCGGGCTCGAGGAAGCGTACGGTGCCTTCGAAGGATTCGCCCGGGAAATAGGAAAGCGAAATCGAAGCGGGCGTTCCTTCCTTGACCCAGGCGAGCTGGTCCTCGAACAACTCAACCGACACCCACAGCCGATTGAGGTCGGCGATATGGAAGAGTTCGACGCCCGGGCTCACTGCCATTCCTTCGAGGCCCGGAGTGCGTTTCATGACCAGGCCGCTCGCAGGAGCACGCACTGTGCGGCTGCGAAACACCTGGCCGGTTCGTTCGAGCTCTTCGATCTGCTCGGCCGAGATGTCCCAGTAGCCGAGTCGCGTGCGGGCCGACTCGACCATCGACTCGGCCCGCCGCCTGGCGTCTTCGGGCGCGCCCGCCATCTCGCGTGCGAACTCGAGGGCCGAGAGGAGCTCCTGCTCGGTCTGCACGAGCTCGGGTGAGTAGATCTCGAACAGCGGCTGGTCGCGTCGCACTTCTTCACCGACGTAGTTCACATACACCTTCTCGACCCAGCCTGAAAACTTGGTGGTCACAGTCACCATGCGTTGCTGGTCATACTCGAGGTAGCCGACCGTCTTGATCTGGCGACTGAGATCTCTGCGACTCACGACCTCGGTGCGCACATTCAGGTTCTGCACCACGGCCGGATCGACGTGCACGACCGAGTGGTCGCCAGCCATTTCCTCTTCGGCCGAGAAGGCCGAATCCTTCTTGTTGACGTTTGCGGTGACGGGCACAAGATCCATCGAACAGATCGGACAAGTCCCGGGCTCCCGTTCGAGAATCTCCGGATGCATGCTGCATGTGTAGAGATCGGCGGTCTCGTTGTGTTCGATGTCGAGCACAGAAGGGTCGTGGCCCGACTCTTCTTTTTCGCCACCGGGCTGAAACCCTGGCAAGAGCTGTGCGAGAAGCACGCCGGCGATCAGTCCCACCACGAGCAGCAACGCCACTACACCGAACGGAACACTGCCATTCTCGGTGGGTCTGGGGCCCGGCGAGTCGAAAAGCACGCGGTTCATTGCGGTCCTCCTTCGTGCAGGGGATTGCCCGGCGATCCACCGATTGGTTCGCGGGCCTCGATGATGGGTGCGTTGTCACCGAGGTCGCGGGCAAGGTAACGGTCGAGGTGGGCGTGCACACGAGCCAGATCGGCCTGGGTGCGAGCGATCTGAATATTGACCTCGAAAAGGACCACTTCGGCGTCGAGCAGATCGACGGCGTTGAGTTGCCCGGTTCCATAGGCGGTCTCTGCCGAACGTAGCGCTTCGGTTGCCTGCGGTCTGAGCACCGACAGCAGTAGGCGGTAGTGCTCGCGGAGCAACGGCAGGCGAGCGTGCAGATCGCCTACCGCCGAGCGAATCTGTGTCTCTTTCAATCGCCGCTCACTCTCGACCCTTGCCATCGTGGCCCGGATCTCATCTTCATTTGCAGCAAACCTTTCCTTGCGCAGGTAGAGCGGCATCGAGACCGTGAGCGCCAGGATGTCGTCACCGTTGCCTTCGGGCGGCATCAGACGTGCGGGTGCGTCGCCACGCTTCTCGACCATCGTGTAGGCGAGGCCCATGGTCATGTCCGGCCGGCGTGCCCGTTCTTCGAGCTCGAGGGCCGACCCCAGCGCGGTGAGCTCTGCATCGAGCGCCAGGAGGTCGGGACTCCGCTCGAGCGCCGTGGCGAGTCGTTGCTGGAGCGTCGGCTCCTCCGGTGCCATGTCTTCCTTCTCTATCGGAGTCGGGAGCTCGAGCCCCTCGATCGCTGCGACGGGGGCGCGATCGCGCAGCGCGTTCAGTTCGGCGACCAGGGTCGCACTACGCTCGGTGATCTCGAGCAGGTTCGTATCGAGCCTGGTGATCTGTGCCTGGATGCGTACGATCTCCTGCTGCATCCCACGGCCGGAGGCGTAGCGCGCCTGGGCTGCAGATTCGTAGCGCTCGAGAACACGGCGCTCGCTACGCAGGAGAAGGGCGTGCCTTTCGAGAAAGGCCAGCTCGTAGAAGAGAAGACGGGTTTCTTCGATCAGGTCGAGCAAGACGGCTCGCGCCCGCTCTTTCGCCGGCTCGACCATGAGCCTGGCCGTTCGTTCGCTTAGTTCGAGTTTGCCTCCGAGGGGGAAGCGCTGCTCGACTCTTGCCTGCAGGCGTTGTGGTCCGACCCGGGTCTCGACTGGGAGTGCGAACCAGGTCGCCGACAGGGTGGGGTTTGGCCACTCGCGGGTTCCACGGGTGCGGGATTCGAGAACTGTAATGTGGCGCCGAGCATGCTCGAGCTGCAACGCGCGTTCGCGTACTTCGGCGAGGATGCGAGTAAGCGCCGGAGGATCATCGGAGATGGGTTCGGCAGGTTCACCAGGCGCGGCGAGGGCAGCCTGGACCAGAAATAGCAAAGAGAGAATGTGAGGAGCCATGAGAGTGTCCGTTCCATGGTGTTCACGGGAGTCGTTCTCTCGCATTCGCGACTGCGAATGCGCTAGCGTCTGAAGCGTTGGCACCGGTGGACCACGCTTTCAAGACTCAAGCGAACACGGGTGGATCTCGCGCTAGAAACGCGTAAGAGGTGTGTCGGCGTCTTACGGAGGAGAAGAGGGCACAAGCCCTAAGCGCAGCGCAGGCTCAAATCAAGAGCAACTGATGGCGGGCAAGGCGCAGGCGGCCGCTCTCGACGTACGGTGCACTCCGGATGCCGAAGGGGGGTGAGAGAACACTTGGCGGATTGTGGGTGAGCGGCGTTGGCGATGTTTGCAGTGCATGAACCATGGCGCCCGGGGCGGGGCGGAGGATCGGCATCTGCAGAGAGGCATCGTTGACACTTTCCTCGCAACAGCCCGGCAACCACACCACCGTCGCTCCCGCACGAGCCGGCTGCGCGGCTTGCGCGCTCTCGGCTGGCGTTTGCGCGTGGCAGCTCGGCCCTTCGAGGGCCGGTGTGTCACCGGCAGCCAGGGATCGGTTCTCATCGACCTGCCAACCACAATGTCCGCAAAACAGCGCTGCCGCCGGCACGACCGTAAGCACGGCGCCGAGCGTCAGGGCGAGGACGTGATCGCCGAGGTCGCGCAGCCTGAGGTTGAGAGGCGAAACGCTCATCGCGAGAACGACTATATCAACAGCTATATCAACAGCGCCCACGCTCGGCACAACGTGCCTCGGCTTTGGGGGGGTCGGAGCGACCATGCGGCCAGCGCTCGCTCGGCGGTGCGCAGGCTAGCTCGAGCAGCGTGGAGCGCCATCTAGCGGATAAGCGCGCGCGGCTCTCCAGGGGTCCTCGCGTGCCGCGATCGACATGGGTGACGACGAGAACTGCCTAGCAGCTCAAGTGGCGAGCGACGAGAGAAGTTGAGATGCCCGGGTGAGGGCCAGTGCTGCGAATGCGGTTGCTGCGAGGAGTCCCAGGTGTGAGACTCGGCCGGGTAGAAAACTTGCCAGGCCGTAGAGCGCAGCCGCTGAGACGAAGGTCAGGACGTCGAGCTGGGCGATCAGCGAGTCGCGCAGGTAAGCTGGCAGCAGGACGAACCAGATGAGGACCCCGGCGGCGGCGGCGAAGCCGAGGAGCTTATCGCTCGTCGACGGCTGTTTCCCCGGCCACATGAGCGCCAGTGCCAGGCCCCCTGAGGCCAGGGCCGCTGGCAGTAGGGCGGCGGTGCGGGCTGCGGAAAGGGATGGCGCGGGGCCCTTGGGCGCCTCGCTGTGGACCACCAGTTCACTATTCGAGAGGGTCGTCGTTGCGTTCTCGTCGGTCGGCGGGCGCAGCGCCAGATCGTTCCAGGCGTAGCCGGCGACCAGGACGGCGAGGAGCCCGAAGGCGATCAACACCCGGTACTCGGCGCGGGCTAGTTTCCTCCACGTCATCAGGCCGAAGAGGTCGGCCATGGTCAGCGCCGCCAGGACAACGCCGAGTGCCAGCGCCGCGGGTGGCAGCTGCAGGAGACCGAGCCCCCGAAACTGGGTCGAACCGCTGATGGTACGCGGGACCGCGAGGAGCGGAAAGAGCGCCGCCAGGCCGGTCAAGGCCATCAGTAGAGTGCCAAGGACTGCCCAGGTTCGCTGCGCTTCCTGAGTGCCTTTCGGGACTTCCGTGGGGTCGGCACTGCCGGTCGGGCCGGTTCGGTGCGAGAGCGCCCACGGCGCGCAAAGGTGCGCACCGAGGGCAATCAGGCCGAGCAGCACGATGGGGGCCAGGAGCACCTGCCTATCCCCTCCGCTGGACCACGCGGAGTGCCACTCGGGCGGTCATTTCTTCTTGTCGTTCTCTTCTTCGGGCTCGGGCGGTTCGTTCTCTTTTGCCTGGTCGGCTCCGCACTTGGGGCATACGACGGGATCTCGGCCCAGATCGTAGAACTTCGTCGAGCAAGACCAACAGTCCCACTTGGCTCCAAGTTCGACCATACTTTCGCCTGAGTTTTCGGCCACGACCTATGCCCTCCAGGGGTTCAGAATTCGAACCAGCGGCGCGGAAGGTAGCACCCAGGCTCCAATGGAGTCAAACCGGGTGTCAGCGGTTCTTGGGCCTCAGGGGTCGCGTTCCGTCGAGCTGCAGGCGTATCATCACGGGTCCGGGGCGAACACCCGGTGGCCGGGTTCGGGCCCACTGCCGCCGGAGAGTGGGAATCCGGCGCGGTCTCAGCCTGTTTGGGATCCTGCGAATCCAGGCCCCTACGGTCCGGCTGCCACCCACGTTGGCAGCGGTGGAGATAACAATGTTTCAGACCTCTCGTTTCGGTGTTGCTCGACGCGTGGCGACGGCTTTCCCAAGGGCTGAGGCCGTGGGCAGGAGACCAGGTGGCTGGTCGTGGCTGGCGCTGGTCGTGTCGCTGGCGCTCCTCGTCTCGGGAGCGGTTTCGCCGCTCGCTGCCGACGAGGAGCAAAGGGATGATCCTGTGCATCCACTCGCGGACGGTCTCACTTCGCGCCAGCGACTCGATGCCCTGGTCGAACAGGTCAAGAGAGCGCAGCAGGCCATGAACTCGATGGTCGCCGAGTTCGAACAAACCAAACAGTCTTCGCTGTTGCTCGAGGCCGAGACCTCGACCGGCGAGTTCTCCTATCTGGCACCCGACCAGATCCGTTGGGAGTACGAAGAGCCGCGGCCGATCGTGATGGTGATCGACAAAGAGGAGATGACCACCTGGTATCCGGACCTCGAGCAAGCTGAGCGTCGTGAGGTCAAGCGTACGTCGGCGCAGGTTTTCAAGTACCTTGGTGCCGGCGGTTCTCTAGAGACCATGACCCGCTACTTCGCACTGACGGCGAGCTTTCCGAAGTCTCCAGAGAACCCCTATCGCCTCACTCTCAGCCCCCGCTACCAGCGGGTCGCCAGGCGTCTTGCCGGCATGGAAATGCACATCGACCAGAAGACGTTCCTGCCGATCTACCTGCGGTACGAAGAGCCCAATGGCGATTGGACGGAGTATCGCTTTGTCGACACAGAACTCAACGCGCCGGTGTCACCCGAGACGTTCGAGCTCGAGATCCCGGCGAGCGTTCAGATCAAGAGCGGCGGGTGACCCTTCCACATGGCACCTCTCGGCTTGCGCCACACTTTGAAGTCGGTGTCGAGCGGGGCCAGGCGCGGACCGGTCGTCTGGTCACACGTCATGGAGTGATCGAAACGCCGGCGTTCATGCCGGTGGGGACGCTGGGAGCGGTCAAGGGCCTCGGCCCCCGAGATCTCGAGGCGCAAGCTGCGCAGATCATGCTGAGCAACCTCTACCACTTGGTGGTGCGACCGGGGATCGACCGGGTCGTTGCCCTGGGTGGTCTCGAGGGTTTCAGCGGTTGGAGTGGGCCGACGTTGACCGACAGCGGCGGTTACCAGATCTTCAGTCTCGACGGTCTCCGCAAGGTCGAGGAGGGCGGAGTGACTTTCCGCAGCCATCACGACGGTTCACCGTTTCGTTTCACTCCCGAGAACGTCGTCGAGTGGCAAGAGGCCATCGGCGTCGATCTGGCGATGATGCTCGATGAGTGCCCGCCTTGGCCGGTCGAGCGTCGGGTGGCGGAACGGGCGCTCGAGCGCACCAACCGCTGGGCGGAGCGCGCCAGGGAGCGCTGGAGCGAGGGGCAGACGGCCCTGTTCGGCATCGTCCAGGGGAGCTTTTTCCCACAGTTGCGAGAACGCGCCACCGAGGCGATCGTCGATCTCGACTTTGCCGGCTATGCCATTGGTGGTGTCAGTGTCGGCGAGGCCACGACCCTTGGTCGGGACGTCGTCCGACAGGTCGTCCCTGGACTGCCCCCACACAAGCCGCGCTACCTGATGGGCCTGGGCACTCCGGAAGACATTCTGTTTGCCGTATCAGAGGGGGTCGACCTCTTCGACTGCGTCCTTCCCACGCGCAACGCAAGGCACGGCTACCTCTTCACCCGCGAGGGTACCTTGCGGATCAAGAATGCATGCTTCAAGGACGATCCTCGCCCGATTGACCCACAAGCTCCAGAACGCGACCGAACAGGTGTCAGCCGGGCCTTCCTCCACCATCTGTTCAGGGCGGGAGAGGTCACGGGCAAGGTTCTAGCGACGGTCCACAACCTGGGGTTCTATCTTGACTTCATGACCGATCTTCGTCAGTCTTTGCGATCGGGCACCTTTGATGATCAGTTGCGGGCCTTCGGGCTCGAATCCTGAAGTTCTCTGGCCTGGCAACCGCGAGCGGGCTAGTCACAGGTACCTTGTTGCGGCTGGGATCGTTCAATCGCGATCACACGAATGCGATCGATCGGCCCTACGAGTGCCCACCGGATCAAGCGACCCAGCCAGACTCCCGGCGAGTCGATGCTTCAACAGCATGGCCGCCTGGCCTCTGACATGAGGTCGATTCTCAGCTGAACCTCAGGGCCGAACCTCTCGCGAAAAGCTCCCGAAAAGCGATCCCCGAACAGACCTGGAAGACGTCTTGACACCCATGCTCAGCCTCATTCTGCAGTCGCCCCAGGGCTCGATGATTTCGACCTTCGCGCCCCTGGTGTTGGTTTTCGGGATCTTCTGGTTCCTGGTGATCTGGCCGGAGTCGAAGCGGCGTCGTGAGCTGCAGCAGCAGATCGAGGCGTTGGCCAAGGGCGACAAGGTGGTGACCCAGGGCGGCCTGTTCGGAGAGGTGGTTACCGTCGAGGCCGGATCAGTGCTTCTCAAGGTGGCTGACGGGGTACGGGTTCGGGTGACCAAATCCGGAATCGCGGGCCTCGCCGAGCCGCCGCAGGCGGCAAAGTAACAGCCGGCTACGGGTCGACCGGGCGAAGGCTTCTCTCCCAGACAGATGACCGAAACCGTGCCCACTGGGCCCGGAGATAGCGAAAGACCATGAACAATTCCCTCCTTTGGCGCGGCCTTCTCATTCTCGCGATCGTGGCTGGCGCCGCTCTCGTAGCCTTCCCGCTCGACGAGAAGGTCAACCTTGGGCTCGATCTGCGAGGCGGCATGCATCTCGTTCTGTCTGTGAAGACTGAGGATGCTCTACGCTCCGAGACCGACAAGGACATGGAGGCGTTGATCTCGAGTCTCGAGGATGAAGACATCACCGGTGTCGAGGGTCTGCAAACCGCCGACAACAAGTTCACCTTGACCGGCGTCAGCTCCGATTCCGACGACGTGGTGCGCAAGACGGTTCGTGACCGCTACACAGGTTGGAGCGTGCGCCGTGTGGGTGAGCAGCTCGAACTAACGCGGGGCGAAGCCGGCAACGCCCAGATCGTCGACGGTGCGATTCGGCAGGCGGAGAACACGATTCGGAATCGCATCGACCAGTTCGGTGTTGCCGAACCGGTGATTCACCGCGAGCTGGGAAGCAACCGAATCGTCGTGCAGCTACCCGGTGTCGATGACCCGGAGCGCGTCAAAGAGGTCATCGGCAAGACTGCGTTCCTCGAGTTCCGTCTCGCGGATTGGCCTACCGAAGGCTTCGGTGCGGCGAGTCGCGAAGAAGTCCTGGCGCACTACGGCGGTCGCCTTCCCGATCGCGTTGAACTCTTCGAACAGGACATCCGCGACGAAGAGGGGCAGCTCGTCGAGACCCGCTACTGGGGCCTCGAGGCTCAGCGGGTGATTACCGGGCGAGATCTGCGTGATGCGCGACCGAGCCGCGGACAATTCCAGGAGGCGGTTGTCGCCTTCACCCTCAAGGCCGATGCTGCCAAACGCTTCGGTGAAATCACTGGCGCCAACGTTGGCCGCAGTCTTGCCATCGTGCTCGACGGCAAGCTGCAGTCAGCACCGACGATCAACGACCGCATCAGTGATTCGGGCATTATCCAGGGTCGCTATACCTCTGAAGAAGTGCAAGACCTGGTGACCACGCTCAAGAGTGGTGCCTTGCCAGCCGAGATCAGCTACCTCGAGGAGCGTACGGTCGGCCCGTGGTTGGGTCGCGACTCGATCGAGCGTGGCCTGCGCGCCGGTGCCATCGGAGCGGGACTCGTCGTGCTGGCGATGTTGGTGGTCTACAAGTTCACTGGCATCAACGCGGTCATTGCACTGCTCCTCGACTTCGTTCTCGTCTTTGGAGCCCTGGCCTACATGGGGGCCACACTGACCCTGCCGGGGATCGCCGGCATCATTCTGACGATTGGTATGGCAGTGGACGCCAACGTGCTCGTCTTCGAGCGCATCCGAGAAGAGCTGCGTAACGGTCGAACGGTGCGCTCGGCCGTGCAGTCGGGCTTCTCCAAGGCCTTCTCGTCGATTCTCGACGCCAACGTCACGACGGTGATCGCGGCGCTCTTCCTCTTCCAGTTCGGTTCAGGCCCGATTCGCGGCTTTGCGATCACTCTGGTTGTGGGCATCTTCGCTTCGGTCTTTACCGCCGTCTTCGTCAGCCGCTGGCTGTTCGACCTCTTCCTTTCGCGCCGCGCGCGGGTCGAGAAGCTCTCCATCTGAAGTCGCCGCGCGCGACGAGGTTTTGTCATGCAGTTCCTGCAGGATCCGAAAATCAACTTCATGGGCGTCCGGAAGATCTGGCTGTCCGTCTCGGCAGTTCTCGTTGCGGCCGCCCTGTTCATCATCTTCGTGCAGCCACGGCTGAGCATCGGTGTCGACTTCGCGGGCGGTACGCAGCTGTCGGTCAAGTTCACCGAGGCTCCCGATCTCGAGCGCCTCCGTGAGGCCCTGCGGGGAGTTGGTGTCGGCGACGCGATGATCCAGCAGGTCGGCGAAGCCGGGAGCAACGAGGTCATGATCAAGACTCGCCTGCAGGAGGCCGAAGAGAGCGTAGAGGGCGATGCAGCCGAGGCCCTCGACCCGGCCGAGCGCGACGGCAGCTCCCGCTCACTGGTCGAGTCTGCCTTTTCCGATCTTCTCAACCAGGACCTCGGAGGTCGCTTCGACCTCAACCGTCGTGGGACAAGTGCTCTGGCGGCCGCTCTGATCGATGCTGATCCCGACGGACTGAGCGCCACGACCGACGACGTCGGGGTGCGCGATCACTACCGTGAAGCGGCGGCAAGCGTCATGGGAGTTCGTGAGTCCAACGGTGTCCTGACCGATATGGCAGAACTCGAGGGATCGGCCTCGCCAGAGGTTTTGGGTTTCCTCGAGCAGCAGGCTGGCGTCGGCGGCTTCACCATCCTCTCGGCCGACAACGTCGGGCCGCAGATCGGCAAAGAGCTGCGCCAACGCGGTGTTCTCGCCGTCGTGCTGTCGCTTCTCGGCATGCTGGCCTACATCTGGTGGCGTTTCGAGTTCCGCTTCGGGGTCGGCGCCCTGTTTGCACTCACCCATGACGTCTTGATCAGTCTAGGTCTCTACGCCTTGATGGGTTACGAGTTCAATCTCACCACGATCGCCGCCTTCTTGACCGTTGTTGGCTATTCGGTCAACGACACCGTGGTGGTCTTCGACCGCGTACGCGAGAACTTGCGTCGAACGCGCCGGGAGCCACTGCTCCAGGTACTCAACCAGAGCCTCAATCAGACCCTGTCGCGCACCATCCTGACGTCGGGCACGACCCTACTGGCGGTCACAACGCTGTTCCTATTCGGCGGCGAGGTGATTCGCGGTTTCGCCTTTGTCTTGATGGTCGGTGTCGTCGTCGGTACGTACTCGTCGATCTTCATCGCCTCGCCGATCGTGCTCTTCTGGGAGCGCTTCTTCGGGCGCGAGGCACGCACTCGTCGGGCCGAAGGCACAGGGCGCTCGACCAGCTCGGCGATTCCCGGCTGATTCGACGTCTACCACCCCGGGGCTCGAGGTGAGGGCTCCTCGGGCGGCTGGCGTCTATCCCTCTTCTGCGCCGTCCGATGTCGATTCGTATCGCCTGGGCGGCGCGAAGGCCAATCGGTCAGCTCTCGTTTGGGGCTAGGGCCGCGCCTATAATTGTGGGTCCGTCCCACTCAGGAGTCGCCCGCAGATGAGTCCACGAAAGGTCGAGTCGCCAGTCGAAGCCCCCAGCGGGCTGACGCTCGACCGCGTGATCGCCAAGCTCGAAGAGGACGAGCGTGCGGTGGATCGTGAGTGGCTCGAGGACGTCTACGACTACGCCAAGGCGCGTCACGAAGGGCAAGTCCGCAGCTCGGGCGAGCCCTACATCGAGCACCCATTGGCGGTTGCCTGGCTGCTGGCGGATCTGCGCTTCGACACGGTCTGCGTGGCCGTGGCGCTCTTGCATGACGTGCTCGAAGACACCGGGGTTTCGCGTGACGAACTAGGGTCCAAGTGGGGCGACGAGATCGCCGCCCTGGTCGATGGTGTTTCCAAGATTGGTAAACACGCCTATGTGCGGCGCGACGAGGCCCAAGCGGAGACGTTTCGCAAACTGGTCCTGGCGTCTGCCCGAGACATTCGGGTGATCGTCGTCAAGCTGGCTGACCGGCTCCACAACATGCAGACCCTCGGTCCCCTACGGCCCGACAAGCGTCGACGCATCGCGCGTGAGACGCTCGAGATCTACGCGCCGATCGCCCATCGCCTCGGTATGTCGGCTGTGCGCCAGCAGCTCGAAGATCTGTCCTTCTTTCACCTCTACCCGCATCAGTACACCGAGCTCGCGACCAGCCTGCGCGCTACGGTCAAGCTACGCAAGTCAGCGACGCGCAAGATTCGCGGCGAGCTCGGAGCGGCGCTCAAGGACGCCTCGATCCCTGCACAGATCAGCCATCGGGTAAAGGGCTTCTATTCGATCTACCAGAAGCTGCGTCGTCAGGACATCGATATCTCGCAGCTCTACGACTACATCGCCTTTCGCATCGTGGTCGACGAGGTGGCGCAGTGCTACGCCGCCCTGGGCGTCGTCCACCAGTCGTGGCGCCCGATTCCGGGGCGCTTCAAGGACTACATCGCAGTTCCGAAGCCCAACCTCTACCAGTCGCTCCACACGACCCTGGTGGGCGAGAAGGGGCAGCCGTTCGAGGTCCAGATACGCACTCACAAGATGGACCTCATCGCCGAGGAAGGCATCGCCGCGCATTGGAACTACAAGGAGGGACGGGTCGACACCCAGACGTCGGACCCCAATATCCTCTGGCTGCGCCAGCTCCTCGAGTGGCAGCAGGAGGTTCAAGACCCGCGCACCTTCCTCAACACGCTCAAGATCGATCTCTACCCGGACGAGGTCTATGTTTTCACCCCCAAGGGCGAGGTGCACTCCTTCCCACGCGGTGCAACGCCCCTCGATTTTGCCTACCGGATCCACACCGACCTCGGCCATCACTGCTCTGGGGCGCGCGTCAACGGTCGCCTCGTGCCACTGCGAACTGCCCTTTCGAACGGCGACATCGTCGAAGTGATGACCAACCCCAGCCGGGAGCCGAGCCGCGACTGGCTGAACATCGTCGTGACCCCGCGCGCCAAGTCGAAGATCCGCCACTGGTTGAACACCCGCCAGAAGGATCGCGCGATCGAGATCGGCCGCACGATGTTCGAGAAGGAGGCGCGCAGGCTCAAACGCGGTATCAAAGGAGTCGTCGAGTCAGAAGAGATGCGTGCCCATCTCAAGGAGGAGGGCCTCGCATCGGTCGACGACCTTTACGGGCGGATTGGTTTCGGGCGCGGTTCGGCGCGCTCGATCCTGGCTCGACTGGTTGGTGAGGCGGAGCTCGAGAATCCTTCTCTGCCGGCCGGCCGCCTGAGAAAAGCGGTCTCGCGCATTCTCCCCTTCGGCGGCGAGGCGCACGTCACGGTGCGCGGAGATGGGGACATGCTCGCTTACCTCGCGAAGTGCTGCAGTCCGCTTCCTGGAGACGAGATCGTTGGCTACGTAACCCGCGGCCGCGGTGTCGCCGTGCACTCGGCGGAGTGCCCCAACGTGCGCAATCTGCTCTATCACCCGGAGCGCGAGATCGAAGTCGAGTGGGCCAGGCGGCCTGAGCGTGACTTCGAGATCACCCTGGTGATCACAGGCTCCGACTCACCGGGTTTGCTGGCTCGCATTACCGACGTGATCGCTCGCCACCAGACGAACATCAAGAACATCGAGGCCCGGACGGACGATATGGGGCGCTACACCATCGATGTCGTCGTGGTTGTCTCGGATCGCCGACAGCTCGAGCAGCTTTCAGAAGGCTTGCGCGAGTTGCCTGGAATCGCCCGCGTCGAACGTCGGATGAGCGGTAGCGGCCGCGAGCGTGAGGCACCGCCGCGGTCGCGTCACAGCCCTTAGATTCCGACCCCAACCAAGCGGCGGGACCGCCGCCGCTCATCCCGCCGGCGGGCAGATGGCCGAATCCGGCGAAAAAGTGGCGTCGGTGTGCCTTTGAGAGCCTCGAACCGGCGCAAGAGCCTGAAAACAAAGGACTCCGGAAGCGTGAGAAAGCTCGTCCGCCGCCGCCAAACTTTTTCACCAAAAGACTTGCAAAGCTACACAACCTCCACTACCATCACCTTCCGTTGATCCTCTTGGCGTGTCCTCGAGGTCACTCGTTAGGCTCCTACCTGTTCCGTAGCTTCGATCGGTCAAGTACTTAGTATTCTGCAGCTTCGACTTGGCACCCCCCCTTGAAGCACTCGTTCGTTTCCCTTAGACAACTCGCTTACCGCATCACAATCACCCCGGATCATGGATCTGGGAGAGCGTTGGCGGTCCTTGGATTTCTCTGACAATGGTGTATCCGGCCTGGACACGCCACTTTTTCGAAGGATTTCAGGCCGCCAGGAGGCAACCGACCCGTGGGTCTCTTCTCTCGTTCGAAAGGTCTCGTTGGACTCGACGTCGGCAGTTTTGCCGTCAAGTTGGTCGAGCTCAAGGAAAAGAAGGGTGAGTACCAGCTTCAGCGGCTGGGCATCGAGCCCCTCTCTCCGGAAGCGATCGTCGATGGTTCGATCATGGACTCCTCCCTCGTAGTGGATGCGATCCAGAAGTTGAACGACGAGACCGGTGTCAAGAACAGCAACTTCGCCACGTCGCTGTCAGGCCACTCGGTCATCATCAAGAAGATCGAACTGCCCGCCATGGCTCCTGAGGAATTGGCGGAGTCGATTCAGTGGGAGGCCGAGCAGTACATCCCCTTCGACATCAACGACGTTCGACTCGACTATGTCCTGCTCGATGACGGCATGGCGACCGACCAGATGGACGTGCTCCTGGTTGCGGTCAAGCGCGACAAGGTCAACGACTACGTTTCGGTGATCAGCCAGGCAGGCAAGGTGCCCGCCATGGTCGACGTCGATGCCTTCGCCATTCAGAACGCCTACGAGGCCAACTACGACCTCGATCCGATGAAAGTCGTCGCACTGGTCAACATGGGTGCGAGCGTTACCAACATCAACATCCTGGCTCGCGGCACCACCGTGTTCTGGCGCGACATTTCCTTTGGTGGCAACCAGTTCACCGAGGCTCTGCAGCGTGAGTTCCGGCTGTCGTTCGAGCAGTCTGAGGCATTGAAGCGCGGCAACCCGGTGGACGACAAGACGCCGGCCGACGCAGCGCCTGTTCTCGAGTCGGTGGCCGGCGAGATGGCAGGCGAGATTCAGAAGACCTTTGACTTCTTCGGCGCAACGTCGAGCGACGGCTCCGTCGACGAGCTCGTGCTCTCAGGCGGCTGCGCGCTGACGCCCAACCTGCTTCAGGTTCTGCGCGAGCGTTTCGGTGTGCCGACTGAACTGATGAACCCTCTCCGTCGCATCACCTTCAAGGAGAACGACTTCAACAGCGAGTGGCTGAACAGCGTGGCGCCCATGATGACGGTGCCGATCGGCCTCGCAGTACGGAAGCTGGGGGACTAAAGCCCATGATCAAGATCAATCTGGTTGGCGAAGGCCGCAAGGTCGTTGCCTCCAAGAAAAAGGCGGATCGCGGCGCCGGGCCATCGATGTCGCTCGGTGGCGAGAACCTCGCGAACATGTTGCTGATTGCCCTGACGATCGCTGGTCTCCTGATCGCGGCGGGTTGGTGGTTCGTCACCAACCGGGTCAAGCAGTCCAAAGCCGAGGAGATCCGAGTAGCGCAGCAGCGCGTCGAGGAGCTCGAGGAGATCATCGCGCAGGTTGATGAGGCCAAGCGTAAGAAGGCGTTGCTCGAGCAGAAGATCCAGGTCATCACCGACCTGAAGAACAACCAGACCGGCCCAGTGAAGATCATGGACGAGGTCTCGAAGGGCCTGCCCGACCTGCTCTGGCTCGATCGCCTCGACCTGAAGGGTGGCCAGGTTTCTCTGACCGGTCGCAGCTTCAGCTGGAACGCGGTTGCGAACCTGGCCGAGTACCTCGATGAGGTACCGGCGTTCAGAGAGCCGGAGGGTACGCGACTCACTCAGCAAGGTGATGTCTACAACTTTGCGATGAGCTTCAAGTTCGATCCAACTGCGGTCTCGACGGGTGCTTCGACCGACGAAGAAGAAGACGCCGACGAAGACACTGTCACGGAGGACGACGAGCAATGAGGCGTGGAGGTGACTCGTTCATGAGTCGCCTCGAGAAGGCCCCCCATGCCCATCGATAAGGAATTGTCATGCAGACAGGTCTAGAAGGAAAACCCTGGTACTTCGGTCTCCTCGGCGGTTTGGTGGTTGCGGCCATCCTCATCGGCCTTGGCTACCAGGTGAAGGTGAAGGGTCTCAAGGAGGAGATCGCACGCCAGGACAAACAGCTCGCCAAGCTCGAGGCACGCATTCAGGAGGGTGAAGCGGCTCAGAAGCAGCTACCCGAGTTCCAGGAGATGGTGCGTCGCCTGGAGGCCGACCTCGAGAAGCTCCTCCGCATCCTGCCCGACAAGCGTGCGGTGCACGATCTCATCCGCCAGTTCCGCGCAGTAGCCGAGCGCGAGGACTTCGACCTCATTCGATTCCAGCCAGGGCGAGAGGTCGAGAAGGAGTTCTTCAACGAGTGGCCGATGCAGCTGTCCGTTCGCGGTAGCTACCACGCACTGGCGCGCTTCTTCGATCGCATGAGTCGCTTCTCTCGAATCATCAATATCGATCAGTTGAGGGTGCAGGGCAACCGCAGAGGGAATACCGACCCGACGCGCACGATCGAAGCGAATTTCACCGCGAAGACTTTTGTGTACAAAGAAGATGAAGGTGCGGCCGACGCCGCTGGAGGTGGGGGATGACCTTCTTTCTGCGAGGCCTGGGCCTTGCCCTCATCCTGCTCCTGGTTCCCACAAGTGGGGTTCTAGCGCAGGAAGAAGACGACTTTGAAGATCTCGAAAACCTCTTCGAAGAAGAGGACGGCGGCCAAGAAGCCGGGGCGGAAGACTTCGCCGGGGACGATGAAGGCTTCGACGCCGCCGAGTTCGAGGACCCGAGTGACGCCGGCACCGGCGTGGCAGACGGTCCCGATGCCGACTTTGAGTACATCGACGATCTTCTCGCGGGAGACGAGGACGTGCTCGACAACACGGGCTATTCCTACGACGACCGCAACCGCCGTGACCCCTTTCGATCGTTGCTCATTCGCAACGATGCCGGTCAAAGGGAAAAGACGGGTGAGAGACCGGAAGGTATCGCCGGGCTCGCAGTGAATGAAATCACCGTGACCGGTGTCTGGGTGACCGAAGACGGTCCCGTGGCACAGGTCCAGGCTGCCAATAAGGCAAAGAGTTACTTAATCCGCCCGGGCGATCAGCTCTGGGACGGAGAGGTCCTAAGGATTACCTATGAACGCTACGCGGGTTCCGAGATCGTCTTCAATCAGGAAGTCACCGATCCACAGGCCCCCAAGCCGTTCCGTGAGGTCATCCGGAGACTCGAACCGTAGGCCTTTGGCCTACGGAGGGAGGCGAGTGTCACATGTCTAGTGCATTCAATTTGATGGAATCGTCAATGAATCGTAAATCATTTCTCGTGACCCTATGCGTCGTGTTGGCGCTGGTGGTCTCTTCAAGTGCCTTTGGTCAATCGGCAACTCGCCTCGATCCTGTGAAGGTCGAAGACCTCGCCCTTCAGCAGGGTGCGGCTGATGCTCAAGTGGAGCTACGCGCAAGCGGCAGCATCGTTTGGACTCAGTACCGGGACGCCGACGCGAACCTGGTCATCGAACTACCAAACACCACTGTTGACCCGGGTTTCGAAGGCCTTGCCGCCCCCGAAGGGTTGGTCGAAGCCATCGAAGTCGACGCCGACACGAGTGGGCCACGCCCGCTGACCAGGATCGTCGTCAAGACGCGTCAGGCGGCGGAGCACACCCTGAGTGTCGATGGCTCGCTCTTGCAGCTTCAGCTCACCGAGGTTGGCGCGGTCGTCGCGGACGCGGCGGCGAACGACCCGGCTCCCGAGCTCATGCCTGTCGAGCAGCCACTGCCCACCGTCGAAACTGCTCCCGAGCAGGCCTTTGAAGAAGCACCGGTTGACACAGCGTTTGACGCGGGCTCCGAGGCCATCGAAGCGCAACCGGCCGTCGAGGAGCTCGGAACCGAGGTTCTCGCCGCTGACACGGTGACGCCGCTCGAGAACAGCGATACGACGGAGACCTGGGAAGAGGCGCCAGCTCCGATCGCCCCAGTACCCCCCGTGCCGGCGATCAGGCTGGGAACAGCGGACAACCCGGCCTGGGGCCCAGCCCCGACCGGAATTGCAGCCAGCCGTCTGGAAGGCGTCCTGCTCGAGCAGGGTGCTGTCGCTAGCGACACTGTGGTTCGCGTTCTCGGGGACGGGCAGTTTCGCTACACGACCTTCCTGCTCGAAGACCCAGCGCGCTTCGTGATCGACCTGCAGGGCGCAGTCAACGTGTCCTCGCAGAGTTCGGTCGCCGTGTCGGGCGGATACCTCGATCGCGTGCGCATGTCCCAGTTCGCTCCCCAGCCCGATCCCGTCTCTCGCGTCGTTTTCGATCTCGCGGACTCGGCTTGGCCGGTGATCGAGACGACGGACTCCGGTCTTGCCGTTCGGTTTGTCGAAGATGGTCATCCGGCCCTGGCGGCCGCGACGCCCACAGCGACCGACTGGGAGTCAACCGCCAGCCAGGATTCCTTCGCCGAGACTGCCGTGGCGAGCTCCGATTCTCTCGGCGAGCCCGTGGTGGTCGCGGAGACGGCCGAGTGGGCCGAGGAAACGCCCCTCGTCGTCGAGCGCGGTGAGATGCCGGCCTACCCGGTGGACGAGAACACGACCGGCAACGTCAGCCTCTTTGAAGCACAGGATGTCGAGATCGAACAACCGCAGCCGCTCGTGCAGTCGGCCGGTTCCGATCCGTTCGGAGTTCGCAACATCGATGCAACTGGCCAGCGCGAGTACTTCGGCGAGCCGATCAGCATGAGCCTCAAGGACGCCGACATCACCGAGGTCCTGCGTTCGATCGCGCGCCTCTCGGGTCTGAACATCGTCATCCAGCCTGGAGTTGATGGCCCGGTAACCGTCGAGCTCGATCGGGTGCCGTGGGATCAGGCGCTCGAGCAGATTCTCAAGATCAACAACCTGGGCATGCAGCTCGAAGGCAATATCTTGCGCATCGCACCGGTCGGCCAGCTGCGCAAGGAGGCTCGAGAGGCTCAGGAGCTCCAGCTTGCCAAGGCGCTCTCAGTACCGCTCAAGACGGTCCTCAAGCGCATCAGCTACGCCAAGGCCGCGAACATTGCTCGGATCTTGACCACTGCGCAGCGTTCGCGCGGTGGCAACCGGGGCAACATAGCCCTCAATCAGCAGCGTGGCATTCTCAGTCAGCGCGGCACGATCTCAGTCGATACGCGCACCAACACGCTCATCATTCAGGAACTACCCGACTACCTGGACACCGTGATTCAGGTGATCGAGAACCTCGACATCCCTGAGAAGCAGGTGATGATCGAAGCCCGCATCATCGAGACCACCCGCAATTTCAGTCGCACCCTGGGTGTGGGTTGGAATTTCAGTGGTGTCGCAGACAACCGTTACGGCAACACGACGGGCTTGCAGTTCCCGAACAACATCACGGGAGCCAACGGGGCCGAGCGCGCACAGGGCGGGGTCAACTTGCTGACTGGTGGCAACAACGGGTTCTTGAACTTCGGGCTGGGCAACATCCTGAACACCTTCGAGCTCGACGTGCAACTTCAAGCCGCCGAAACCGATGGCTTGGTCAACGTGATCTCGGCCCCCAAGGTGGCGACGCTGAACAACGAACAGGCATCGATCCAGACGGGTCTTCAAATTCCGATTCAGACCGTCGCCAACAACACGGTTTCGGTTCAGTTCATCAACGCGACCTTGCGCCTGGATGTCACCCCACAGGTCACGGCCGAGGGCACGATCCTGATGGACATCAACATTCAGAAGCGTGAGCCTCAGCTCGGCCTGATCATCACTGGTGCAACGAACGCACCGATCGCCACGCGCGAGGCACGTACCCGGGTGATCGTGCGCGACGGCGGCACGGCGGTCATCGGTGGCATCTACGAAGTTTCGGCCAACCAGGGTACCGACAAGGTCCCGGGTCTCGCCAACATCCCCCTCCTTGGCCATCTCTTCAAGAATCGAAGCAAGAGCAACCAGAATGAGGAACTGCTCATCTTCATCACGCCTCGAGTGATTCAGCTGTAGGACCCTCCGGAGAAAACAGGAATGAAAAAGACACTTGCAATCCTCATTTCGCTTTTCGCGGCTGTCTCACTGATCAGCTGTGAGAGTTCGACGCAGAAGACCGATGGTGGTGGCATTATCTTGTCGATCACCGACTTCGGCGAGGCCCCGCTTTCGCCGAGCGTGAACTTCGCGGCGTCGCCTTTCGACCCCCAGAACGAGTTTCTGACCGGTGGCTATATCGCCTTGTCGAACGTCGTGATCGCGGCGGTCGTCAAGGAGCCCAATGCGCCGACCGCCAATCTGCAGAACGTCGAGCTGCAGGCGATCGAAGTGACCTACACCCGCGGCGATCAGGGGACTCGCGTACCCCCGCCGATCGTGCAGAACATCTTCGGCGTCATCACGCCGGGCGGCACGAACACCCTGAATCGCGTCGACATCATTACTCCAGAGCAGCTCAGTGAGCCGCCGGTCGAGGACCTTCTCTGGGAGAACGGTGGCCTTGATCTGGAAACCCGCGACGAGTCGATCGTTCTCGTCGCCCACATCCGCGCCTTCGGTCGCGGCCTGTCCGGAGAAGAGCTGGTGTCGGCCCCGGCTAAGTATTCCTTTCGTTTGGTGCCCTGAGGAGACTTCTAAATCATGAACATGCAATCTAAACTGCCGGCGCGCTGGCGCCACCTGGGATACTTCTTCCTGTTGGTGGCTTTCCTGGTGAGCATCGGCTGCTCAAAGGACCGTCCTTCGGAACCTGTTCCGAATGAGACTACGGTGCCCGTTGCGACGTACAACGTCACTGTGGCTTTGTCGCAGAACTCAATCGAGGCGAACTCGCCAAACACTGTCAACGTAACGGTGACAGTGCGACATGCCGGCAACGGCAATCCTCCCCCGCGTGGAACGAAGGCCGTCGTCACGACGACGATGGGTGGCTTCATCTCCGGAACCGAGCAGTTTCAGCGTATAGAGGTCGAACTGCCTGACAACGGTCAGATCACCCTGGCCCTGTCGCCAGGCGCAGCCGCCGGACGCGCTGTCATCGATGCGCTCGTCCAGGGCGCTCGCGGTCGCAATGAGCTGCAGATCACGGGTGGCCAGGTCTTCTCGTTGAACCGTGTTGACCCCAACCGTGGCAGCCCCAACGGTGGAGAAGCGATTCGTATCTACGGTTCGGGCTTTGTCTCGCCGGTTACGGTCAAGTTCGACGGCGTCGATGCCCGTGTTCTCGGTGTCACCCCAACCCAGATTCGGGTCGAGGTGCCGGGGCTTCCGAACGGTTCCCTGCCGGGCGGTGGCACCGAGCTTGCTGTGGACGTGTCGGTTTCCAATGGTTCCGGTGGAACACAGACCCTCACCGACGCCTTCTTCTACTCAGAACTCGGTTCGGCCTCCGACAAGCCGCGCATCTTCTCGATCGATCCGAATTCCGGTCCGACTGCGGGCGGCAACCAGGTCACCATCCGAGGCGATGGCTTTGTCCAGCCGCTGCGGATCGAGTTCCAGTCGGGACCAGACCTCAGTTCTGCCGCCGGCGCTGGCGCCGAAGCACAGTTGGTGTCCTTCTCGCCGACGGAACTGGTGGTGATCGCACCGCGGGTGACGACGATGAACGGCGCCGGCGATGTTCGGGTAACCAACGTCGAGACCGGCAGATTCGGAGTCTTCACCGACGGCTACACCTTTACCGATATCGAGGTCTTCTCGGTCTCTCCGAGTCAGGGGCCGGCAGCGGGTGGCACGCAGGTGACCATCTTCGGCTCAGGTTTCACGGAACCTCTGGAAGTCAAATTCGGTGGAGCAATCGCCACCGTGGTGTCGGTGACCTCGGATCAGATCGTTGCAGTCACGGGGCCGGCAACTCTGACGAGTTGCGCCGACTTCACGACGCCGGTGACGGTCACCCAGCTCACCGCTGGAGTGTCCGGCACGGGCGGAGCGTTCACCTACCTGGTGAGCATGCCGACCGTGACGTCGATCTCGCCGTCGAGCGGGTCGCAGAACGGCGGAGCCAACTTGACGATCACAGGTACCGACCTGGGCCAGGTGCAGGAGGTCCGCTTCGGAGACGGAGGATCGACCTTCGGCACGTCGAACGCGAGTAATGCAACGTCGACGACTGTCAACGTCGTAACGCCATCTGCCCCGGACAGCTTCTTCGACACCGTCAGCTGCACGATCGCGGGTGGCGGTAGCGGAACCCAGGCGGTGAACACGACGGCAACCGTTTCGGTCGTCGACTCGGCGACCACTTGCACGGCATCGGGCACCTTTACCTACAGTCCCAGCAACCCGACCTGCCAGGCCGGCGGTGGCGGTGGTGGAACGGGCGGTGCGTGTGCGGTGGCTGACTTCACCGCGACGGTTGATCCGGTGACCTCGATGGTGACCTTCACGGATCAGTCGACGGGCGACATCGGCTCGTACTTCTGGGACTACGACGACGGCAATACGTCGACGGTGATGGGTACCAACACCTACACCTACGCCGCACCCGGGACCTACTCGGTCACCCTGGTGGTCACCTACTCCGGCCCGTCCGGTGGCACCTGCCCCGGCTCGTCAATGGACTCTCAGGCGGTCGTCGTGCCGTAGTCAGTATGCAGGCCTGGATGGGCCTGGATGGATTCGAGGGAGGGTGGTTGAAAGACCATCCTCCCTTTGTCCGTTTCGCGCTACCAGGATGTTGGGCACTGCAATAGACGATCTCGAGCCTCGCTCCGTATACTGAAACGTGATGAGAAACCCCATGCGCCTATTCGTCGTCCTAGCACTCTCCCTCGCGGCTCTAGCGGCCCTCGCCGCTTGTGATTCCGCGAGCCCTGTGGCTCCCGAAGGGACGGTACTGACCATCAGCGTCAACCCGACGCGGATTTCAGCCACCGGCGAAGCCGACGTGCGCGTGGTTGCCCGCAAGCCCAATGGCAACGCGGTCAACACTGGGACCTTGATTCGGTTCACTACCAGCCTGGGCGACATCCCGTCGACCGTGCCGACGGACGGTTTCGGCGAGGCGCGTACCAAGATCAGGGGGACCGGCGTCGCCGGCGTCGCCTCGATTCGTGCCAGCACGGGCAGCTCCGAGGAGGTCACCGTCGACGTGCGCATCGGGCTGCAGGCCGGTGCGGTCAGTCTGCAGGCGAACCCGTCGTCGGTCCCCGAGACGGGCGGCGATGTCACTCTCCTGGCGGTGATTCGCGATGATGAGGGTCAACCGCTCGAGAACGCGACAGTCAACTTCCGCTCCTCGACCGGCTCGCTAGCTTCGGGCGGCGGCATTCTCACGACCGACAGCCAAGGCAGCGTCAGTGACGTTCTAACCGTCGCCGCCAGCGACATCGACGCTCTCGCTGGTGACAGCTTCCCGGTCGACGTCGAAGTCGGTAGTTCCGGTGGCAGCCTGACTGCCCAGACCACCGTGTCCGTTCTGCGCCTGCCCAAGGCAGACTTCAGCTTCAGCGCCAACAACCTCAATGTCGTCTTCCAGGACACCTCAACCGGCAACCCAACCGAGTGGCGCTGGGAATTCGGTGATGGCAACACGAGCACGTCGCAGAACCCAAGCAACGCCTATCCCGGTCCCGATACTTATACCGTGACGCTCCGGGTCTCGAACAGTCTCGGGTCCTCGACTACCTCGAAACTGGTGCGTGTGAATCAGTAGCTGACACCTGCTTGCTCAGTTGCAGTTGCTGTGTTGCGCGGGCGCGGACGGCCAGGTTCGCGTGGTGAGTTCGGGATTGTGAGGATGTGCCAGGCCGCCCTTTCGGAGTTGGCTTGCGCTCGTGTGTGGGGTGAGGGGGGTGTACGCTCGTGCTTCGCACATCGCGCGTTCATGCGCGCGCCTGCGGCGGCCTGCGCGGAAAGCTACTTCCATCCAGGCTGGCCGGCAAGGACGGTGGTCTTGCCGATGTACTCTTCGTTGCGAAGGGAGGCTAAGGGCTTATGGGTTTTCGCTGGATGGTTGGAGTGACGGTGGTTATTGTTCTTGGTTGTGCTCCGGTCGTGAAGGAGTCGGCTGAGTCTTCGGGGCCGGCGGCCTCTGCCCTGCCAGGGGCCCGCTTGCAGCCGGGCACCGAGCTGGGGATCTATGCGCCGGAGCAGCACATGCCCTATGACGGGCGCTTCCGGATTCGGGGCTCTTCGATCTTCCAAGTGGGGACGCTCTCGGACCCGTCACCCTGGGACCACATGGGGGACGACGCGGCGTCGTTGCGCCCGGTGGAGGGGATCGTGGAGTTCGATGTCGATGAGATCAACAACACGGGGACCTTTCGGGCGGCGCTCGACTTGCCCGAGGGGCACTACGTGGTGGAGCTCGAGGAGGTGGTTGAGTTTTCGCCGTGTCAGGACGGGGGCATCGCGGCGTTCATCTTTGAGCACGGCGATGCGGGGTGTGGAGACAGCAACTGGCCCAAGAGCCTCCTCTATGTCGCCGGCTGGGGCACGGGCAAGGCCACCCTCGACGGTGAACTGCTCTACCAGGACTACCAGATCCACTTCATGGTTACCCAGGGCATGCGTGATCGCGAGACACTCGAGGTCTTTGCGAATCCCGAGCGCTCGGGCCCAGGGGCCGTGAATCCGGCCGCGCAGCAGCTCGACTTCTATATCCGGAGTCCCGAGAAGAACGCCGAGAACCATCCTCAGCGTGAGGTCTTTGACCACTTCTTCGCCATGGAAGTGGCTTGGCGCTAGCCAGAGGATCTGAGCCGAGGGGCTATTTTCCTGGTTTTTCGCTGTTATACTCGTTTACTTGACGGGAGCCTCGGCTCCCCGTGTGTCTGGCTGGAGCCTGAAGGAGCCAAGTGCAATGACGGATCGTCTGGAACAACTCGAGACAAGGTGGGCGAATGACCCCGAGTCGCGCATCTTTCTGCAACTGGCGGAGGAGTACCGGCGCGGCGGTCGCGCCGCCGATGCCATTCCCGTCCTCGAGAAGGGCCTGGAGCACCATGGCAACTGGATCGGTGCTCAGGTATGCCTTGGGCGCTGCCGGCTAGAGACCGGTAACCCGGTTGGAGCGGCGGCTTGCCTCGAGGCGGTGGTGCGCAAGGACCCGACACAGTTGATGGCCTACCGGCTGCTGGTCGAAGCCTACATCGACCTCCACGACGCCGAGTCGGCGACCGATCGTTTGCAACTCTACGACCAGCTCAACGAGGGTGATCCCGAAGTCGAGTTGCTGCGCGAGCGCGTTTCGGCGCTCCAGGGTGGGGAGCCCGCGGTTTCCGTGGCCGAGGTCGCCACAGAAGGGGATGCGTCCGACCACGAAGCGTTGATCGACGAGGACGACACGGCGTCTGAGGTGTCGGTGATGGAGATTCCGCCGGAGGAGGCGCCTCCGCTCGCGGAGGCTCCGACGCTGGAGGCCGTCACGCTGGTCGAAGACGACATGGCGGAGCAGCCGGAACTCGCGGTGGTCGACGAAGATTCTTACGCTCTCGACCAACCGATCAGCGCCGAATTCGAAGCACCCGTTTCGCTCGATCCGGAACCGGCTTCAGCCGCGCAAGTCGAAGCGCAGGAGGAAGAGAACTTCGAGGACGAGACCATGGAGCTGTCGTCAGACTCGTTTGGCCAGACATTCGACCAGCCAACCGATTTGTCTGCCGAAGAGGAGTTCGACGCTCCCGAGGAAGTCGTCGACGCGCAGCCTGAACTTTCCGCCTTCGACGATCAGGACGAGGCCGCGGCCGATGACGAGGACTTCGGCGAAGACGCGGTGGCGGCTTCTGACTGGCACCATGCTGAACCCGAAGAGCTCGAGGCCGTTGTGGAGAGTTCTGAGGCCATGGACGACGTCCCAGTACGCACCCCGGTAGCTGCAGTGGCAGCGGGTCCGGTACCGGCCGCCTCCAACGATGGGCCGCTCACATTCGTGCCGTCGGCAACCCCACCTCCCGATCTGGTCTCAGTCCTCACCGTAGCGCCACCGCGGATCCTCAGACCACGCGAACGCCGATCGCCCGCGACCTCGAACGACCTGCCCGAGGCACCGGAGGTCCCCGAGCCTGCCGCTCCAGGAGTTCTTGCCGAGGAGAGCATGGACCGCAGCGGCGAGGTGGTTCCTGCGCCGCTGCCATTCAAACGAGCGACCGCAGAAGTCGTAGGCGAGGTGGTTGCGGCATCCTCTTCCCCGGCCATGGATGCTCTCCGGCTTAGCGGTTCGATGCCAGCCCTCGATCTGTCGAAGACCCTTTCGGAGGGTGCCGAAGAGGTCTCCGCGGCGACGGGCCTATGGCCTGACGATGAGCCGACTGCGGCGTCCGGAGGGCTTTCAACCCTCGGGCCGACCACCGTGGACGTGAGGGAGACCGGCGCAATGTCGGTGCGTGAACTCGTTGGCGATGCGGTGGCCGAGGGCGACTCGGAGGTCGAGAAGAAGTCGAACGTCTTGAAGTCGTACCTCGACCGGTTGCAGTCCAACAAGGACGACTAGACCAGGCCTTTCGGGTTCGGGTAGCGTAGCGCGAGGTCGCTTGGCTCACCGCCAGCGCGACGAGACAAAACCCTTCTTGCGGCCATCACAAATGCCTCGAAAGAGCGCAGGGGGCCGTGGGACGGTCTGGAAAGGCTGACCTGGTGTTCCTGGAGCCGCTGAGCCGCATCGCAGAACGGATCGAGGGTGCGCAGGCGCTCGGCTTGTTCGCCGAGGACGGCGTGCAGATCGAATGCATCGAAGCGCGGGTAGACCCAGCGCCTTCGCTCGAAGAGTTGGGCGTCGAGTTGATGGCTCAGGCGCGGAGGATGCGCGCCAACCATCGCGAGATGGAGGCCGGCGGCGTTCGCTGCTACGTTGTGCAAACACAGGAGCGTGTCCTGGTCCTCGAGCGCTCGGTAGACGAGCACTGGTTGGTGCTGGTCGGCGACCCCGGAACCCCACTCGGAAGAGCGCGTTGGGAGTTGCGGCGCGCCGCCATCGAGCTGGGCCGCGAGCTCTCCGGTTTGCAGTGAGTTGAGCCCGTAGGATCTCGCCTCGCTCCGATCTTGCGGTGGTAAGCTCTCGCTTTGCCGACCTGCAATTCCTACACTCACCAATCCTGCATTCACCAACCCTTCTTTCAGCATCCTGACCGGGGCCCCCTCAGTCCGTAGCGCGCAACCGGCGCACTCGGCTGTGGGTTGATGTGAGGCACCCGCGTAGCCTTCGCCGCCCTCTCTTCGTGGGCTCGACCAGAGGATGGGTTTTGAACGCTTAGAGGGAGAACACCCTTGCTGACCTTCGAGGAGATCCAGCAGCTGATCGAGACGGTCGCCGACCGAGAACTGGAGCGTGTGGAGATCGAGCGCGCCGGCTTTCGGCTTCAGATCGTCGGCCAGTCGGCACCAACCGTAGTTCAGGCTGCGCTACCGCCGGCCCAGGCCCCGCAAGCTCCGGTTGCGGTAGCAGCACCCGAAGTCGCTCCCGCTCCTGCGGCTGCTGCTGCCGGCGAGTCCGAGGGTACTGTCGCGTCTGATGCGCACATTCTCGAGTCGCCGATCGTCGGGACCTTCTACAGCTCGCCCAACCCCGAGGCCGATCCTTATGTTCGGCCCGGTGATCGAGTGCGCCAGGGTCAGGTCCTGTGCATCGTCGAGGCGATGAAGCTCATGAACGAAATCGAAGCTGACGTCGACGGCGTCATTGTCGAGGTGTTCCCCAAGAACTCGCAGCCGGTCGAATTCGGCGAACCATTGTTCGCGATCGACGCGGACTAGAAGAGCTCCACCAACGGACTGCCGGAAGCTTCCCTCGTCGCCTTTTTCCCTGGCGATTCGGAGACTGCGGCTGAAGGGTCACAGAGACTTTGCTCAAGAAGGTGTTGATCGCCAATCGGGGCGAGATCGCGTTGCGCGTCATCTACGCGTGTCGAGAACTCGGAATCCAGACGGTAGCCGTGCACAGCTCGGCGGACGAGGAGTCCATGCATGTGCTCTCTGCGGATGAGGACATCTGCGTCGGGCCGGCGTCGTCGGCCGAGAGTTACCTCGACATGAGTCGCATCCTGTCGGCGGCGGAGATCACCGGTGCCGATGCGGTACACCCGGGCTACGGTTTTCTGGCCGAGAACGCGCACTTCGCCGAGGTCGTCGAAGAGTGTGGGATGACCTGGATTGGTCCCCGCCCCGAGACCATTCGTCTGATGGGCGACAAGGCGGCAGCTCGCGAAACCGCCCAGCGGGCTGGCGTGCCAGTGCTGCCTGGCAGCGAAGGTGGCATTGACACGGTTGACGACGCCAAGCGTCTTGCCGGTGAGATCGGCCTGCCGGTCATTCTCAAAGCAGCTGCTGGCGGTGGTGGTCGTGGTATGCGCATCGTGAGAGACGAAGAGGAGCTCGAAGACGCCTACCAGACCGCGCGCTCGGAGGCCAAGATCGCCTTCGGTGACGACACCGTGTACCTCGAGAAGTACCTCGATGCGCCGCGACACATCGAGTTCCAGATTTTCGGCGACCGTGATGGCAACGCCTTCCAGCTCGGCGAGCGTGAGTGTTCGATTCAGCGCCGTCATCAGAAGCTCATCGAAGAGTCGCCTGCGCCCGGGCTGACCGAGGGTCTGCGCCGCCGAATGGCGGACGCCGCGGTGCGCTTGACCGCCGAGGTCGGCTACGTGAATGCCGGCACGATCGAGTTTCTCGTGGACCGGGATGGCAGCTTCTATTTCATGGAGATGAACACCCGCATTCAGGTGGAGCATCCTGTGACCGAGTTGGTCACCGCCCTCGATCTGGTCAAGATGCAGCTGCGCATCGCGTCCGGTGAGTCCATCGAGGTACCGTCTGACCTGCGCTCACGCGGCCATGCCATCGAGTGCCGGATCAACGCGGAAGACCCGTTCAGCTTCCGCCCGAGCCCGGGACGCATTGAGACTTTCCACCCGCCTGGCGGCCCGGGGATTCGACTCGACACCCACGCCTACGAGCAGTACTACTTCCCGCCTCACTACGACTCGCTGGTCGCCAAGCTACTCGCCTGGGGGCGCGACCGAGAGGAAGCGATCGCTCGCATGTCCCGAGCCCTCGATCTGTTTGTCATCGAGGGAATCCAGACCACGATCCCGCTCCATCAACAGCTCATGCAACAGGATGACTTTCGGGCTGGAAGACTTTCAACCCGATTTCTCGAGCGTTACCTCGAAGAACGCCCCCCGGGGAACGAGAAGGGGTGAACGCTTCGACCGTCTCCTCAGGTCGTCTAGGTAGAGTGGCCTCGGGCGACGAAGGTTGAGACGTGTCTCCTGATCAGGTTCCGCTTCTCTACGCGATCGCCGATGTCGCGGCTCTTCATCCGATCCCGCCAGACGAAGCCATTTGTGCCCTGGCCCATGCCGGGGTCGGGTGGATTCAGCTGCGCGCCAAGGCGGTTTCGGATCGGGAGCTCTGGCGGGTGGTTGAACGAACCGTCAAACGGCTCGGTGAATCGACGGCTGCCGAGTGCCTGTGGATCAACGACCGCCCCGACATCGCCGCGCTGTTCCCCGTCCTGGGCGTCCATCTCGGCCAGGACGACCTGCCGCCCGAAGCCGCCCGCGCCGTCGTTCCCGCGCACATGTTGGTGGGCCGCTCGACTCATGACCTGGCCCAGGCGCGCGTTGCCGAGGCCGATCCGGCGGTCGATGTTGTAGCCATCGGGCCAGTTTTTGAGACCAGCGGGAAAGTTGACCCGGATCCGGTCGTTGGCTTGACTGCTCTCGCCGAGATTGCCGGGGTGGTCTCCAAACCTCTGGTTGCCATCGGTGGCCTGGATGCACAGAATGCACAGAGCGTGCTCGATGCGGGTGCTGATGGCTTGGCCTTCCTGGGCGCGATCAGCCACGGTGCGCGAGCGCCGAAAGACCTCGCTCTGCGCGCCTCGGTTCTGGCGTCGTCGTTCCAACCCACTGACCGATCGTGATGATGGGGGTGACTCTTGACTACTACAGCTCTTCTCTGTTTCGTGGCGATTTGCGGCACCGTGTGGGGCGGCTTTCTCCTCCTCGTCTTCAAGGCCAGCCGCGGAGAACGCGCTTCGGATCGCTAGTAGTTTTCACCTTCCCTGCTGAAGAACACTCTGACCTCGAAATGTCGAATCGCTGCGAAACGTCCAGAAGGCTCCCAGAGCGCATCTATCTGGTCGGCTTCATGGGCTGTGGCAAGACCACGGTCGGAAGAAGGCTGGCGCGCGACCTCCGCTGGTTGTTTCTCGATCTCGACCGGGAGATCGAGATCGAGACCGGTATGTCGGTGCGGGAGATCTTCCGTAGCGAGGGGGAAGAACACTTCCGTAGGCTCGAGCGCAGTGAACTCGAGCGCACCGCGACGCTTTCGAATGTCGTGGTGGCGACCGGCGGTGGGCTCTGGATGAGACCTGAGAACCGCGAGTTGATCGCGGAGTCGGGCCTTTCGCTATGGCTCGACCTGCCGCTCGACGAGCTCCTGACGCGACTCGATCGTTCGGCAGGATCACGCCCGCTGCACAAAAACCGCGAGTCGACGACCCAGCTGTTCGAAGAGCGATTGCCGGCCTATCGGGAGGCAGCCTTGCGGGTGCCGGTGAGTGACGCTGAGGCGCCTGCGCAGGTCTCGCGCCGGATCGTTTCGCTTCTCTACCGTGGCTGGCAGAAGGCCGTGCGCTCGGAGGCTCGTGTAGATCGATGCGCTACCTGATCGTCAGCGACATGCACGGCAACGGGGAAGCCTTTCGCACCGTGTTGCGTCGGGTGCGCCGCAAGCGCTTCGGTGCAACCCTGGTGCTTGGTGACCTGGTCGGTTATGGAGCCGAACCCAATCAGGTCGTCGAGACCCTGAGCAGGCTCCCTGGGCGTCGCTACACCGTGCGCGGGAACCACGACAAGGTGATCGCTGAGATCGAGAACGGGTCGGGCTTCAACGACGCCGCCCTGCGTGCGGCACGCTGGACCACCGCCAAGCTGACCCCCAGGAATCTGAGCGTCGTGCGCAACCTGCCCGAGGGTCCGATGAACATCACCGACGAGCTGGCTATCTGCCACGGCTCACCGGTCGATGAAGACCAGTACCTGTTCTCGGAGTACGACGCGAGCGGTGTTTTCGATCGATTTCCGGCCAATGTCACCTTCTTCGGCCACACGCACCTGCCTTCGGTGTTCATCTTGCATGCCGGTGGTGTAAAGGGGATTCTGCTCGTCGGCGACCGCGGTCGCATTTCGATTCAACCCGGGTTTCGCTACCTGATCAACCCGGGGTCGGTAGGCCAGCCGCGCGACCGCAACCCGCGCGCCGCCTTCATGATCTACGACGAGACGTCACAGACCGTGCACTGGTATCGCGTGCCTTATGCGGTGGGCGAAGCGCAGCGCCGGATCGTCGCAGCCGGCCTCCCGGAGCCGCTCGCGGATCGCTTGGCCTACGGAGTCTGAGTTCGGGCGTTCGCGCGATTCAGGTACCCTGCCTCCAGATTGTGCTTGGGAGGCCGCCATGAAGGAGAAACGATCCCGGTCGACGGAATCGGTAGCGGGGACTGCGGAGCTCGACGGGACCCGTCGCCGGGTCTTGCAGGTGATTGCAGGCGGCGCAGTGGTCGTTGGTGCTGAGCCGCGATCTCTCTTCGCCTGGGCGCGGGCGCTTCACGAAAGCGGAGAGTTGGGCGAGACGTCACCGCTCTCTCGTTTGACAGAGGGAGAGGCCGAAGCGGTTGCCGTTCTTGTCGATCGCATCCTCCCGGCGAGTGACACACCGGGGGCGCGCGCCGCCGGCGTTCACCTGTTCATCGACCGCATGCTCGCGGGCTGGCTCGACGAGCGTGCGGCGCGTCGATTTCTGAAAGGCCTGCGTGGGACCCTGCGTCGTGCGCGGCGGCAGTTCGGCGTGCCACTCGCTGCCCTTCTGCCCGAGCAGGTCGACGAGCTGTTGACCGCCGCCGCCCTTTCGGCGCGCAGCGAGCGGCCAGGAGAGAGCTTCTCGACGTCGCGTGCGACGCTTCATCGGCAGCCCTTCTTCGATGTCTTGAAGTGGCTGACGCTGGTTGGCTACTACACCTCCGAAGTCGGGATGCGTGAAGAGCTGGGGTACAAGACCCTTCCCGGGACCTACGACCCGTGTGTCGATGTCGCGGCTCTCGGACGAGGGGAGTGAGTCAATGCAGGCGATCAAACAGCGTAAGGTCTGGGACGCTATCGTCATCGGCTCGGGAATGACCGGTGGTTGGGCGGCGAAGGAACTGAGCGAAGCGGGTCTCGAGGTCCTGGTGCTCGAAGCCGGTCGCCAGATCGAACCCGAGGACTACGAAGACCACACGCCACCCTGGGAGCTCGAGTACCGTGGCCTCGAAGATCATCGGAAGGCAACCCGCGAGCAACCCATTCAAACGCTCTGCTACGCGTGCGACGAGTGGGGCAGTAAGTTCTTCGTCAACGACCACGACGAGCCCTATTCGGTAGCGCCCGAGAGCCAGGGTTTTCGCTACATCCGCGGCCGCCATGTCGGCGGGCGCTCGATCATGTGGGGCCGGCAGAGCTATCGCTGGTCAGACCTCGATTTCGAGGCCAACGCACGTGACGGCTTCGGGGTGGATTGGCCTATTCGTTACGCCGACCTGGCGCCAGCCTACGACCGCGTCGAACGGTTCGCTGGCATCTCAGGGCAACGCGAAGGCAACGCCCAGTTGCCCGACGGTCAGTTCCTGCCTGCCATGCCGCTCAACTGTATGGAGGAGCGTTCCCGCGAGCGGCTCATGAAGGCCTTCGGCGGCAGCCATCTCTTGACCCCGGCACGTGTGGCGGTTCTGACCGAACGTCACAACGGTCGCAGTGCTTGCCACTACTGCGGCCCGTGCCGCCGTGGTTGTCGAACGCGTTCCTACTTCAGTTCGATCAACGCCACCCTTCCGGCCGCGGCTGCCACCGGTCGTATGACCCTGCGGCCTCACAGCGTCGTCGCCGAGTTGATCTACGACCAAGAGCGCGATCGCGTGCGCGGTGTTCGGGTGATCGACGGCCAGACGAAAGCGGACATGGAGTTTGACGGGCGCATCGTCTTCTTGTGTGCGTCGGCGATCGAGTCGGCGCGCCTGCTCTTGAACTCGAAGAGCCCACGCTTCTCCGATGGCCTGGCCAATTCGAGTGATCAGGTGGGTCGCAACCTGATGGACCACACCTTTCAGGTCGGTGCCAGCGGTCGCCTCGATGGTCTCGAAGACAAGTATGTGCGCGGCCGGCGGCCAGGCGGAGCCTACGTGCCGCGGTTTGTGAACGTCGATCAGAACAGCAAGCGGGACTTCTTGCGCGGCTACGGTTTCCAGGTCGGGGCGAGTCGTTCATCGAGGTGGCGCTCTGGGGTAGGCACCCCCGACTTCGGCGCCGACTGGAAAAGCGGCCTGCGCGGCTTGACCCAGTGGCGCATGAACTTCACCGGCTTTGGTGAATGCCTGCCCAATCCCGATAATCGGGTGACCATCGATTCGAAGCTGGTCGACAAGTGGGGTATCCCCGCACCGCGTTTCAACGTTTCGTTCGGCGAGAACGAGCGCGCGATCCGCGAGGACATCAAGAAGACCGCTGTCGAGATGCTCGAGGCCGTCGGCGCACATCACATCACCACCTATGACCGTGATCCGCCGCCGGGCTTCGCGATACACGAAATGGGAACTGCCCGCATGGGACGCGACCCGAAGACTTCGGTGCTCAACCAGTGGTGCCAGTCCTGGGACGTTCCCAACCTCTTCATCTCGGATGGCGCCGCGATGGCGTCGTCAGCCTGCCAGAACCCGTCCCTGACCTATATGGCCCTCACGGTCCGTGCCTCTGGGCACGCGGTGGCCGAGCTCAAGCGCGGCGCAATCTAGCGCGCCAGACATCTCCCGCCTGAGGGTCAGGCGCCGCCCGAGAGGATCTCTTGATCTGTTGCGCCTTGCCGAGCGAGCTCGAGCAGGTTCTCGATGCGATCGTCGGTGACCCCCCGCGCCAGGGTGTCCTCCCAGGCGTCGACCGCTCCCTCGCGGTCGCCGGTTTGCAGGCGTAGGACGCCGAGAATAAGGCCGGTCTGGGCGTTTTGCGGGTCGACCTCGATGGCGCGCTCGATCAGGCCGAAAGCCTCGTTGGGCTGGCCCATCATGTACCGCACCACTCCGGAGACGTAGAGCCCCTTGGGTTCGTCGGGCTCGAGCTCCAGCGCCCGTTGTGCCTCTTGAAAGGCATCGATCGGGCGCTGCGCGGCCAGCATCAGGTCGGCAATCGCACCATGGGTTGGCGCATCGGTCGCTCCATCGCCGGTGAGGGTACCGCGCAGGCGCTCGACCTCGGCTTCGACCGCCGGAGGAAGTGGCGGCTGAGCGGCGCCGGCCGGCGGTGCCCCTGAGTCTGCACCGCCACCAGCGGCGGCGTTGCTGTTGACAGGCGGCATCGGTTGGCCGTCAGGGCCCATGGTGTCGGCCGGCTGCGCTGCCTTGCCGGCCTGGAAGATCAAGATGCCGAGCAGTGCCACCATCGACGCCCCGAGTGCAAAGCCGGCGAGCAGCGGGTGGCGACCGAAGAAGCCGGGATCGACGCTCGGGCGCTCGCTTGCGGGTTGCGCCTCGCCCCGACGCTTGCTGGCGTCTTGTTGCAGCAGGTCGAGTTCGCGCAGGGTGATCGCGGCGTGGCGTTCGAGCTCTGCGCGGTCGCGTTCAGCGAGCTCCACAGATTCCGACCCGCGGAGCCGGTGGTAGAGCTCTTCGCGACGGCGCTCGAGATCCTCGATCTGCAGCTCGAGGTCCTCGAGCACCGGATCTCGGTTGGGCTCGGTACGCAGTAGTCTGACGGCGGCGATGATGCCGCCGATGAGTGCGAGCACGGCCGTGGTGACGGCGAGGGTGATGTCGGTCAGGAGGCCGTCTCCTTTCGCACCTGCTCGCGGTAGGCGGCGAGGTCATCGTCCGTATCGACGTTACCCTCCGGTTGCCGCACGTCCTTTCGCAGCCACAGAACGAGAAACAGGGTGCCAAGTGCAAGACCGACGAACGGTGCGATCCAGACGAGCAGGTTGAAGCCGCGCTTGGTGGGCTCGAGGCGAACAAACTCGCCGTAGGTGCCCTCGAAGTAGGCGATCACTTGCGCTTCGCTGTAGCCGCGGCCCAGCAGCTCGCGGACCTCGGCGACCATCGCAATGGCGCTCGGTGAGGGTGAGTCCTGGATCGAGAGCCCCTGGCAGACGGGGCAGCGTACGTCGCCCGAGACGCGCGCCGTCGCCTCCTCGAGCAGCTCACCCGCGAGAGGTTCGCCCAGCGGCGCACCGATGACTTCGGCCGGGTCAACGCCCAGCTCGAGAGGCGGGGCCACCTCGTCGACTCCTTGAGCTGAGAGTATGGATGGCAGCACGAGACCGCCTCCCACCAGCAAGAGGGTGAGCAGCTTCTTCACAGCATCTCCTCGAGGCGGCGCTGCATCACCTCGCCAGACACGGCGCCGATCACCTTGTCGACGATCACGCCGTCTTTGCCGATGAAGTAGGTCTCGGGTGGACCATAGACGCCGTAGGCCACTGCGACCTCTCCTTCGGTGTCAACGAGTGCCGGCCCCCACGAGCCCCGCTGGCGTTCGAACTCTTCAATCAGCGCCGGGTCGTCCTGGTAGATGATGCCAAGGAACTGAACGTCGTCGCCGTAGTGTTCCGAAGCCGCCATGAAGAGTGGATGTTCCTCCCAGCAAGGAGCGCAATAGGTTGCCCAGAAATTGATCACCACTGGCTTCCCGCGCAGGTCGCGGAGGCTCCAGACGCGGCCGTCGGTGTCGGCAAGCACAAAGCTGGGTGCCGGTTTCCCCACCAGGGGCGAGAAGAACTCGGTCGCGGGGTCGTCGTTCTCGAACCCGACGCGCAGCACCAGAAGAAGCGGCACGAGCAAGAGGAGGCCGATGATGAGAACGGTTCGGTTCATGTTCCCCTCAGGACCCGGCCGGAGCAGTTCCGCCGGCGGGTACCGGCCTGGAGCTCTTGACCTCGAGGGCGCGAGCCGCAGGCACCAGGCACAGAAGAGTCGCCAGGAACATCATGATCACTCCGATCCACACCCAGACGACGGCTGGAGTGAGGAAGGCACGGATTCCGACCGTACCGTCGCGGCCGACGTTCATCAGGGTCAGGTAGAGGTCGTGCGTGGCGCTGCCGTGAACCGCTGGGGTACCCAGTGGATCGCGCTGGTTGGGGTAGAAGTTCAGCGACGGCCGGAGCTGGCCGAGCACTTTGCCGTCGCGCTCGACCAGCACTCGTGCTTTCTGCTTGCTGACATGCGGCTGGCGATCGATCGCCGTATCCATGAAGGTGAGCCGGTAGTTACCAACCTCCATCGCCTGACCAGCAGACAGGGTGGCTTCTCTCTCGGTGCGATACGACGAAGAGATGCACACCGCCACCACCGTGACGATGAAGCCGAGGTGTACCAGGTAGGCGCCGAGCCGGCGGGGCGCGAGTCGCGAGGCATTGCTGAAGGCCTGGGCGGCACCTTCTCCACGCTTGCGGCGCGCGCGCCCGGGCCTGGTCATCTGGTCGACCGTGACCCAGGTCGCAAACCCCGCCAGCGCCGCTGTGAACAACACCGGGAAGCTGCGCGCCCCGAGGAGCGCGGCGACGAGAGCTGAGGCTCCGGCGGCTGGGATCGGCGCAAGAAGAGCGCGCTTGACAGCCCGTGGATCGGCGCGACCCCAAGGCAACGCGGGACCGATTCCGATGAGCAGCAGCAACCCGAGGAACATGGGGATTGAGAATTGATTGAACCACGGCGCTCCGACACTCACCTTCCTGTCGCGCACGAACTCGGCCAGGATCGGATAGAGCGTGCCAACCAGAACCGTAAAGGTCACCGCGACGAGCAGCAGGTTGTTGACCAGGAAGGCACCCTCGCGGGACAAGGCACCCTGGCCGCTCGGCTCCGAGGCGAGAGCGTCGACCCGAAAGGCGAGGGTGAGCACCACGGCGACCGAGGCGATGACGAGGAAGACCAGGAACATCGGGCCGATCGGGCTCTGAGTGAAAGAGTGCACCGAGTTGATGACCCCGGAGCGCGTCAGGAACGTTCCCAGGATGGTGAGCAGGAAGGTCACCAGGATGAGAATGACGGTCCACGCCTTGAGGCTGCCACGGCGTTGCTGCACGATCGCCGAGTGCACCGCTGCGATGGCGGTCAGCCAGGGCAGGAACGAAGCGTTCTCGACCGGGTCCCAGGCCCAGTAGCCGCCCCAGCCCAGCACCTCGTAGGCCCACCAGCCGCCGAGCATGATCGCCAGGGTGAGGAACGCCGTCGGTAGGAGGAGCCAGTTGCGCATCGGGCGTAGCCAGGTCGGCCCGAGCTGACCGCGCAGGAGCGCCGCCATCGCCATCGCAAAGGGGATCGTCATGCCGACGAAGCCGATGTAGAGGGTCGGCGGATGGACCGCCATCAGAAAGTGGTTCTGCAGCAGATTGTTGGGCCCCGGGCCGTCGCTCGGAATCGGTGGCGGCGTGGGGGCGAAGGGGTTGGCTGGGCCGGCGATCATGTAGGTGAAGAACCCACCGACGCAGAACACGACCGCCAACGTGTAGGCCAGATAGTCCTCGTGGCCGCGGCGCTGCAAAACCGCCAATGCGGCCGTGAAGAGGCCGAGCACGAACCCCCAGAACAGAATCGAACCCTCGAGTGATGACCACAGCGAGTAGATCGTGATGTCAGGTGGCGTCGCCCTGGAACCGACCTGGGCGACGTAGGAAACCGAGAAGTCATGCGACAAGAGGGCGTACCACATGACCATCGTGGCGAGGGTGAGGGCAGCACCGAACACCAGCGCCAACCTCCTCATCCAGACGAGGCCACGTGGAGAGCGCCGCAGGCCGGCGGCGAAGCCGAGCGGCGCACCGAATGCGCAGCAGGCGAGTGCAACCAGCACCAACGCCTGGCCGAGTGTCGAGAGCATGCGAGGGGTCCTGAGTCTCCCCGTCAGGTGTCGTTGGACTCGAACTGCAGCGTTTTCATGATCTCGTCCATGCTGCGGTCGTCTTCGACGTCGGGGGCTTGGTATTCGTTGTCGTGCTTGACCATCAGGCGATTGGTTTCGAAGGTTCCAGAGCGCGCCATGGTGCCCTCGAGGACAACGCCGATGCCTTCGCGGAACATGGCAGGTGGAACGGTCTCGGCGTGGACGGGAATCGAGGTCTCGCCGTCGGTCACCCGGAAGTTGAGCGTCAGACCGTCACGGCCGCGTTCGATGGTGCCTTCCTCGACCAATCCACCGAGGCGGATGCTCGCCGAATAGGCATCGTCGCCGGCAGCCTGGAGCTCGGTCGGGCTCCAGTAGTAGACGAGGTTCTCACCGAGGTCTCCGAAAGCCAGAAACGCGAAAGCGCCTCCCGCGATCACGACGGCTACCGCAAGCAGAGCACGTCGTCTGGTCACATCGTTCATCTAGAGCTCCTGGCTGGCGAGGTCGTGTTTGGCTTCGAGTGCGTCTCCGGAGCTGTGCCCCGCGAGAACTAGCATGGCTTGAAGGCTGCCTTCGGCTCAATGGGCGTCGTTGGCTTCGTCGCGTTGTCGCGCACGCCAGAGGAGCGAAGCGACGTAGAGAGCGAGGCCGACCGCGAGCACGGCGTAGGCAGCGATGACGTAGTTCCAGCCACCAATGATAACGCCTTCGGGCATCACACCGACTTCCTGCATGGCTCAGTCTCCTGGGGGATTGCCGCTAGGCGGGTTGGGCGTCGCCGTCGGCGACAGTGGCTTGGACGCGCGCCGGTGGGGCGGTTTCCTCGGCCGCCATCCGACGCCGCTCGAGCATGGCGCGCATGGCGATACACCAGATGGCGATGAACAAAACGGCGAAAGCGTTGATGCGCAACGGTCCCACCATGCTCGAAGATACCGTGTCGGGTGACGACTGCAGTTGGTGCAGACTCCGCCACCAACGCACGCAGAAATAGATCAGTGGGATGTCGACCCAGGCCACGATGACGGCTACCGCACTCCAGGTCGCACGCTGGGCCGGGTCGGAGAGAAAGGCGCGTAGCGCCAGGACGCCGGCGTACAGCAGTACCCCGATGAGAGTCGTCGTCAGACGCACATCCCAGTCCCACCAGATTCCCCAGGTCGGTCTCGCCCAGATCATGCCGGTTGGCAGGAGGATCAGACCAAGCGCGATTCCGGTTTCGATCGCGCCGACCATGCGGGCGTCGTGCTTGCGGTCTCCGGTCCACAGAGACAAAACGGCGAAGCCGAAGGCAAACGTCATGATGAGTAACGTGTTCCAGGCGATCGGAACGTGCGCGTAGAGAATGCGGGAGACGTCGCCCATGTGGCGTTCGGGCGGCGAGTAGAAGAGGCCCATGCCGCTGCCGATCAGCAGTAGCAAAAGCCCTAGGAGGCCGAGGAAATGGATCGATCTGCTCATGTCAGCTCAGTCGCTTCCAATGGTTCTTACCTTTGAGGGTTCTCGTGGATGGGAAGCAAGAGAGAGTCTGGCAGAAAGACGGCCGAAAAGTCTCGCCTGCCCCTCGATGCGGTGCCTGTGGCAACCACCTGGTCTCGCTCCGCGCTACAGGCCCTGGTCGTCGATGTAGGGGTAGAGCACGCCCCCCAGACACCAGTAGATGACGGCGAAGAGAAACAGCAGCATGCTCCAGGAGGAGAGCTGGCCCATTGCGTCCACCGAGAGCGCCAGGGATGACGCTTTGGCCATTGCACCGAGGACCGGGATGACCAGCGGAAAAAGCAGGAGCGGCAGCAGCACGTCCTGGCTCTTGAGGCGGCTGGTCATCGCCGCGTAGAGGGTGCCGGGGGCCGAGAGCCCGGCAGCGGCGAGGGTCCACAGCCCCCAAAGCTGCAAGATACCCATAAGGTCGGTGTCGACGGCATAGAGGATTGGCACCAGGGGCAGGAGGATCGGCCCCAGAACCGTCAAGAAGATGGTGTTGCTGATCGCCTTGGCGTAGTAGAGGGCGGCCGGGTCGATGGGCAAGAGGGCCAACCCTTCGAGCCCGCGGTCGATCTGCTCGATGCGAAAACTCTCGGTCAGCGCGAGGGTCGAGCTGAGCAGGAGAGCGAGCGTCAGAAAACCGCCGGCGCCCTCTCTCATCACCTCGGTATCTGGTCCGACGGCGAACGAGAACAGGATCAGGGTCACGATGCCGAACATCACCACCGCGACCAGCCGCGATCGACCCCGCCACTCGAGCCGTAGGTCGCGAAGCAGCAGGGTCCTGATCTGCGACAGGAAGGGGGTCTGGCCCGGGTTGGCGCTCACCTCAGCCTCTCGATCGGTAGTTGTGCGGCGGGTCCGCTCCAGACCAGTTGGCCACGCTCGAGAATCAGGCCGCGGTCGGCGTGCCGCCTACTGCGTTCGAGGGCGTGGCTCGCGATGATGACGGTCATGGCGCGGGCCCGGAAGCCCTCGATCCAGGTCTCGATGAGTTCCTGGCCGGCCGGGTCGAGTGCCGCAAACGGCTCGTCGAGCAGCACCAGACGTGGTTCTTCGAGCCGCGTGCGCAAGAGCGTCAGGCGTTTCTTCATTCCGGCCGAGAAACCGCCAACCCGTGCCGCGTGCCGGTCGGCCAGACCGACCTCGTCGAGCAGCGAGACCAGCGATTGCTCGCTGTCGTGACGGCCTAAGAGACGACTCCACTGCGCGAGGGTTTCGAGTGCGGTCAGGCGTGGATAGAGGTAGCTCTCGTGAGAAACCAGAGTGAGCTGCCTTCGCACGGCGCGCTGTTCCTTGATCGGGTCATGGCCGAACACCTCGAGAGAGCCGCTCGAGGGAGGCTGCAGGCCGGCGAGCAGGCGCAGCAGCGTGGTCTTGCCCGATCCGTTGGCTCCGGCCAATAGAACCGCCTCGCCCGCGCGGACTTCGAGATCGAGGTGGGCGAGCGCCCAGTGGCGCCCGAAGCGCCGGCCCAGACCCTCGGTGCGAAGGGCGGACACGCTTTTGTTTGCCTCATTCTGGTCGGCCTCGTCGGCGTTCCTGGTCATGGGCGTATTGGATCACGGCAGACCGGCCACCTGTGGCCTTTTGATCGCTCTCACTCTCTGGTTTGCGGCCCTGGTTGCCACATCTCGACCATCGTCTAGTGACCTGGGGGCCACCGTTGCGTGTTAAACGTGTCTCATGAAGAAGTTCTTCGAGTGGGAAGCTGCATCCTTGCAACTGATGGCGCGCTGCTTGTCGATGGCACTCGCAGTCGGTGGAGTCTTCCTGCTCGGCGGTTGTGCAACGACCGGCACCGCATCGATCGACCCGGACCCGCGCCCCGATCGGGGAGCTGGCCAGGTCCCTGATGCTGTGCAACCGGCGTTGCCGGTCCGCGAACATGAGCTCCTCTTGATGCTCGAAGACCGCCGGCTGTACGAGGCCTTCGCCGTCAACACAGCGCTGGCGGGTGAGCCCCCGCTTCGGTCACGCCTCGCCCTGGCTCTGGGACGGGCCGGTGACCCAGCCGCGGTTCCCGTTCTCGAGGAGCTGGTGCGCGACCCCAACCCGGCTGTGCGTCGCTCTGCGGCTTTCGGGTTGGCCACTGCGGCGGGACTGGGAGCACTTCTCGACGCCGACGTTCGAGCCGGCAGCATTGTCTGGAACGCGATGCGTGATGACGACCTGGAGACCGCGCGCTGGGCGGCCATCGCGTTCGCTAGAAGCACCGCTGATGGCACCCGCCTGGCTCAGGCGCTGGCGCAGCGGGCCGAAGGTGTCATTGATCCTGAAGCTCCGCCGAGCGAAGCCGAGATCGACTTCTGGGCGCGGCTGCTGCCGGCCTTGGCGGTGCTCGAGTCGAGCCAGACGAGCCGCGATCTCGCCCGGGCGGCCTATCAGCGTCTCGCTGGTTACGAGGTCGAACTTGCAGGGGTGGCTCTTGCCATTCTTCTCGAAGAAGACCCCGCGGCGAGCGAGCACGCTGAGCACGCACTTTCGTCCAGCGACCCATGGACCCGCTCTCTGGCCTGGACCTTCATCGGGCGCCATGGACCAGCTTCCACCTCGCTGCGTGAGACCGCCTTGGCGCGACCCGCTACAGAAGACCTGGATCTCGCCGAAGTGCGCGAAGCCGCCAGCATCGTCGCTGCGTTGGCGCGCCAGGTCGAGCGCGGGGTTGTGGCGCCGGCACCCGAGATCGCGTCGGTGCTCGCGGCGTTGCTCGACCATCCTGCATTGATGGTGCGTTTCGCGGCGCTCGAGGCGGCGCGGTTCTGGCTACCCGAGCCCACGCTCACGGCGGCCTTGAGAGAGCGCGTCGAAGCTGCAGATGCTGGTCTCCCCAAACAGTCGGCGAGTTCGGCGGTGCGGGAAGGGGCCGTGGCGCTCCTCAGCCTCGCGGCCGGCTCGGACAATCGGGCGGCCGATCTTATCCGTCGTTGTCTACGCAGTGGCCATACCGATCTGCGAGCTGCAGCGGCGGCGGCAGCAGTTCTCACCGCCGACCGAGAATTGCTCGGGCGACTCGAAGAAGCTCCCGAGCCGCTGGTTCAGGTTGCTCTAATGGAAGCCTGGGTCGAGGCGCTCCTGCGCTACCGGCCGCCTCCTTGGGACCCAGCCCTGCGCGAGGCCGTGCAGCTGGTCATCGAGCCGCGGCTCCTGGGGAACGACTCTGGAGTTCGCAGTGCGGCCTGGGCGCTCGCCGCTCGATACCCCGTCCTGCCGGTCGAGAGCCTTGCCGCGGGCCTTCAGCGTCTCGCCGGCAACCTCGACGAGACCCTCGAGTCGCGGCTACAAGCGGTTTCCGCTTTCGACGCCCTCGCGCGGGCCGAGCGGCTCGAGCGCGGCGCCGCGATTGCCAAGCTCGAAGAGCTGGCGGAGGACCCGTCCTGGCCGGTCCGGCGTGCCGCGACGGCGGCCCTTCGGGCGCTCGATCGGCAGGTGGACCGGCCGGCGCGGCCCGTGGCTCATGCCCGGCAGCTCTATCGGGAGTGGGCGGAGCGCTTCGGCGGCCGCCGGATGCTCGAGATGGTGACTGAAGAGGGAGTCCTGCGCTTTGAGCTCGACTGTTCCCTGACCCCGCAGGCCTGCAGTAGCGTCTTTCAGTTGGCTGCGCAGGGGTACTACGACGACCTGGTGTTCGAGGGTGGCGAGCCGGGACGCATGCCGGCGGACAGCCGGCTCGTGCTCGGCAACAGTGGGGTCGCGGGTTGGCGGAGTCCCGGATATCGCATTCGGGATGAGCCCACGCCTGAGTTCTTTCTGCGCGCCGGCGTGCTCACTCTCGAGCGCCTGGCCCCAGACGCGGGGGCCGCTGGGCTCTCCGTCACCCTCGAACCACGACCGCAGGCGACGGCGAGCGAGGTGGCGCTGGGTCGCTTGATGGATAGCGACTTCGCGATTCTTGCCCGGCTCGGGCAGGGCAGCCGCGTTCACACCGTGCGGGAAGGCCGGAGCCGCTGAGTATTGCCTCTGCCGGTGGCCCTTCCCGGTACGGTTTCTGCCCGGTACGATGCGGGCCCCTGGCGGCTGACCCGAAACCGGGGATCAAACAGCAAGATTCGCGCATTCGCGAGGGTCCTGACGTTAGTTCGCTCGCCCCTTGGGCCCGGGCCGAAGCCCCTGAAACCCTGGTGTTCACCCTCCGTAAAAGGTCGCAGAGAGGTATGGCAGAGACCGACGAAGAACTCGTGGCAGCCGTCCTCCAGGGCAAAGAGGATTGCTTCCGTGAGCTCGTTCTCCGTTACCAGGGTCGGATCGTCAACTATCTCAACCGTTCCCTTCGGGACATTGAGGAGTCGCGCGACCTCGCCCAGGAAGTCTTCGTTCGCGTCCACCGAGCGTTGGATCGCTTCGATCCGACCTACCGCTTCTCGACTTGGCTCTTCCGGGTCGCGCAGAACGCCGCCATCGACCGTATTCGAAAGCGACGTCTGCAGACCGTTTCGATGCATCGCTCCGACAAGGACGAAGGTGGGGGCGGTGACTGGGAGTTCGAAAGCCCCGAGCGTGACCCCTACGGTGACCTTCGTAACGTCGAGCGCGGCCAGGCGATTCACTCAGCAGTCAATGGTCTTGCCAACGAATACCGAGAACTCATCATGTTGCGCCATTTCGGAGAACTCTCCTACGACGAAATCGCCGAGCTGAAGAAAATGCCGCTGGGCACGGTCAAGAACAAGCTCTTCCGCGCCCGCCAGATGCTCAAACAAGAACTCTCCGACTACCTGACCGACTGAACCGAAGCTTTCTCGAACCAACCTTCTAGGCGCCAGAGCCCAATCTGAGTCCCATCGCCCCTCCTCGCCCCGAGGCCTGCCATGAACAAACCCCGCCAGCCAGCCGACCCAGCCCCATCTGATTCGATCGGAGATCCCGTCGATCGCCGTCTCGATCTTCTCTTGGGTGAGCTGGTTGTTCCTGTCGAATCAGGCTTCACCGAGCAGGTCATGCGCCGGGTCATGGCTCGGGAGCCGGAGGTCCTGCCTTCGGTCGACTGGTTTGGCGAGTCCGAAGCGAGTCGCGGTCGATTGTTGGCTCGCCCTGGTTGGCTGGCAGCCGGACTGCTGGCCGCCTTCCTTGGAATCGCCGCTGTACTCGGAGGGTTAGGTGGCGGCTCGGCCTCCGCCTCGGTGCTCGCTGCGCTGACTGACTTCGCTGGAACCTCACTAGCAGCAGGTGCCGGTCTGCTCGGCGCTTCCTGGCAGGGCATAGGCGGTGTGCTCGCGGCCTGGCTCGGTGAGTCGATCTGGAACCTGCTGCTCTTCGGTGGCGTTGTCCTCGGCCTCGACGTCTTGTTCTTCATGATGATTCGCCGTCGCCGCCACAGCGCTTCGGTTACAGCTTCAACGCGACTGAGCGACCCAGACTGAGCGACCCAGACTGAGCGACCCAGACTGAGCGACCCAGACTGAGCGACCGGCACTGAGCGACCCCGTTCGCCGGGCCTGGCACCGTGCCGGGGGGCGGCTTGCGAAGTCAACCAGGAACGAGGCCTCGAGGGTGTAGCGTTGACACCCTAGGGGTGCCCCCCGGCACCCGTGAGGACGTGAAGGAAACGTTCGCGGTGTACCGCTCGAGGAGAGCAGCTTTGACGCCCGAAAACAGTCCATTACGGCTCGCTATGTGTGTGATGGTCATGGTGCTTGCGAGTGCCGGCGCTTTTGCCGCCACCGGTCAAGCGCCGGCAATGGTGCTCGAGCAGGGTTCTGTGACGTTTTCGCAGGTCGTGGCGATGTCACGCGATCTGATCATCGAGGGCGACTGTCGTGCGGGCGCGGCCGTCGTTGGAGGCTCGGCTCGGGTGCGAGGCACCGTGGACGGTGATCTCGTAGTCCTCGGCGGGAGCGCAGCGCTCGAGGAGGGTGCGCGCATCAAGGGTGATGTCTTCGTGCTTGGCGGCACCCTAGAGTCCGCCGGCACCGCCACGGTAGACGGCCAGGCGGTCGCCTATCCAAGTGCACCGTCGACCTGGGTGCTGTTGCTCGAAGGACCGGCGCTCGGGCGCTCGGCTTTCGACCCGTTCGTTCTCGCCACGCGGCTCACCTTGCTAGCGGCCTGGCTCTTGGTCGGCGTGCTTTTGATGTCGGTGACCGGTCGCCAGATGGTGACGACGGCAGACACGGTGGTAAGGGAGCCTGCGCGGTGCTTCTTCGTTGGCTTGACCGGAGTTCTAGCGGTGCTCATGACGATCCTGTTGTTCAGTTCGTTCGCGGCCGCGGTGGTGGGTGTGCCGATCGTTCTGCTTCTACTTCTGGGTGCCCTTTTGCTCAAGCTCTGGGGTACGGTGGCGGTGGTCTTGGCGTTCGGGCGCTTTGTCCTTGCGCGCCTGGGCCGCGCGCGAGAACTGCCGCTGACGGCAGTTCTGGCGGGTCTCTTGTCGTTGGGGCTGGTCAAGTTCCTGCCAATGATGGGAACCTGGGTCTGGACAGTTGTCACCCTGGTTGGGGTCGGCGCTGCCCTTTTGAGTAAATTCGGCCGCCGCGAGCCCTGGTTGATGCCCGCCTAGCGCGCCCTTGAGAGGTAAGGAGTCTCGAAGCGTCGTTTGGCTGTTGACCGGGCCCTTCGAGGATCGTTAAACTAGATTTTGTAGAAAACCGGGGCGAGGTGCTTCGGCCGGGTGCTCGAGCCCTCACAGTCCAAAGGACTGGGGTCGCTCGAAAAGGAGTCAGACGCTTGTTCTGTCAGGTTTGTGGAACCCATCAGGCAGATGATGTCGATCATTGCGGCAAGTGCGGGCACAAGCTGCTGGTGCTCTCCGGCATGCCCAGCCTGGTCGAGGAAACGATCGATTCCGGCGAGGAGTCGTTCTCGCTCGAAGAGCATCTCCTCGAACGGGTTTCGATCCTCGAAGAGGTCCTCAAGCGCACCGGCGAAACCGTCCGCAACATCCTGGGCGCCCTGCACAAGCAGGAAGAGAACATCCTGATCAACCATGCTGGCCTGGTCGCGTTGCGTGACCTGCTCGAGCAGAAGGCGATCATTGGCCGCGATGAGTGGAGCCAGCTCTGGGAGTCCAAGATGGACTACCAGCTCCTCTGCCTCGAGAAGCGTGAACGTTTCGGTTCGATCAAGGACAAGATCACCGGGCTCTTTCAAGGTGCCAAGCGCAAGCTCTTCCACCAGTATCTGGAAGAGGCTGAGTACGCACTCTACGCCTTCGACCTCGACAAGGCGATCGTCGGTCTCGAGGCGGCGTTCAAGCTCGACAAAGAGAACTATGAGCTGGCGCACTTCCTCGGCGAGACCTGGTTCAACCAGGGCCAGACCGAGCGTGCCCTGGGCTACTACCAGAAGGTCCTCGAGGCCAAACCAGATCACTACGAAGGCCTCGTCTACAGCGGTGTGATTCACCACCAGCTCGGCAACAACGAACGCGCCAAGCTGCTGCTCGAACGCACCACTCAGCTCTATCGCGACAACTTCCTGCCGCACTTCTCACTTGGTGCCGTGCTCGCCAGCGAAGGCCAGTTGGCCAAGGCAGTGGTGTACCTGTCGCGTGCCGTCGAGATCGACGCGGTTCCCGATGCGCACTACCTGCTTGGTTCCTGCTACTACGAGATGGGCAAACTCGGTCCGGCGTCGGAGGCACTCGCCGAAGCGGTCAAGCTCGACCCGGCCTACGAAGAGTGTTACCACCTTCTGGGACTGACCTACCTCGATCGTCGCTGGAACCAGAAAGCCCTCAACGCCTTCCGCCAGGCGCAGCAGCTCAATCCCAAGAAGATGCACTACGAGCATCTGGTCTCGTACCTCTCAGGCCAGAGCGGCGAACTCCCTGCCCTTTCTGAAGAGGCACAGGTTCACGTTACTGCGGCCGAGAAGGCGTTGCACGCTGGGGCGCAGAAGAAGGCACTGGCCTGCTACCAGCGTGCTCTGGCGATCGAGCCAGAGAACCCGGCCGTTTTGATGGCGACGTCGCTGGCGTGCCTGCATCACGATCGCAACCACGAGAGCAAGGCGATCGCTGAGAAGGTCATCGAGCTCGACCCTGGCGAGATGCTGCGCGCCACCGCCTACGCCACTCTGGTCGAGATCCTGCGCACCGAGGGTCAGTACCGCGAGGGCAACAGGATCGGCCGTCTGCTGCTCGAAGAAAGCACGACAGACTTCTCGCGCACCATCGCCTACTACGAACTCGCCTACAACCTCGCCGAGCTCGAGGAAGACCTCGACGAGGCACTCGACCTCGCCCGCCGTTCGCTCGACTCGTCGCCGGAAGAACTTCGACAGTTCCCGCTGGCGGTGCTCGGTTGGGTGCACTACAAGCGCGGCGAACTCGAGGAAGCCATCGATTTTCTCGAGCGCTCGACCGGCCTGGCCGAAAGCTCCACCACCCTCACGCACCTCGGTATGGCTCTGCTCGCCCAGGGCGACGACGAGCGCGCCCGCGAAGCGCTCGATCGGGCGCACCGGCTGAGTGACCGCGGTGGCGCTCTCGAGGAGCGCATGATGGAAGTCATGCGGGATTCGGCGAAGGTGCTCGAGCGCGTACGACGACGAGCGTAGGCTCCCGAAGCCCCAGGGCGGCTGTGTGAGTATGATCCGGCGACTCGAAAGGCTTGCCAAGGAGCGACCCGATGCGTTGGAGCCAGTACTACCTGCACACCACCCGTGAAGTGCCTTCAGACGCGGAGGTCACCAGCCACCGCCTGATGATGCGCACCGGCATGCTGCGCAAGCACGCCGCCGGCATCTACACCTACCAGCCCTTCTTCTGGCGTAGCCTGCGCAAGTTGATGGAGATCGTGCGCACCGAGCTCGACCGCGCCGGCGCGATTGAGCTGGCGATGCCCTTTGTGCAGCCGGCCGAGCTGTGGCGCGAGTCTGGTCGTTGGCGCGAGTACGGGCCGGAGCTCCGCCGCCTCGAAGATCGACACGAGCGCGACTTCTGTCTCGGCCCGACGCACGAGGAAATCATTACCGAGATCGTGCGTCGCGACGTACGCAGCTATCGCCAGCTGCCGGTGAACCTGTACCAGATTCAGACCAAGTTCCGCGACGAGGTACGGCCGCGTTTCGGTGTCATGCGGGCGCGCGAGTTCATCATGAAAGACGCCTACTCGTTCCACACCGACGAGGCGAGTCTCGACGAGGCCTACAGGGCGATGCACGATGCCTACTGCAAGATCTTCGAGGCCTGCGGGCTCGACTACATCGTCGTCGAGGCCGACACCGGCTCGATCGGCGGTTCCTCGTCGCATGAGTTCATGGTGGTCGCCGAAACCGGCGAAGACGCGGTGGTGCGCTGCCCGGGTTGCGACTACGCGGCAAACGTCGAGAAGGCGACTACACGACTCTCTGCTTTTGCCGGAACAGGTGACGCGGGCGAGACCTACGAGACGGTCGACACGCCGGGCAAGGCAACGGTCACCGACGTTGCGGCGCAGTTGGGCATTGAGCCCTCCCAGATGGTCAAGACCCTGATCTACGAGACCGATGCCGGTCTCGTTGCGGTGGCAATCCGCGGCGACCGCGAGATCAACGAGATCAAGCTCAAGAACGAAACCGGCGCCGAGTGGATCCGCCTCGCCGAGCCAGCTCAGGTAAAGCGCGCCACCGGCGCCCCCGTAGGCTTCGCCGGCCCCGTAGGTCTCGCAGACGACGTCCGCCTGCTTGCCGACCTGTCGACCGAAACCGACAAGAGCTTCGCCTGCGGCGCCAATGCCAACGACCAGCACCTCACCGGCGTGCAGTGGAAGCGCGACGCAAGTCCAGAGAAGTTCATCGACGTACTGCTGGTAGGCGCCGGCGACCTTTGCCCGAAGTGCGGCGAGCACCCTCTGGAGCTCTTCCGTGGCATAGAAGTCGGTCATATTTTCAAGCTCGGCACCAAGTACTCAGAAGCCATGGGTTGCAACTTCGCCGACGAAGACGGCCAGGACAAGCCGATGCTGATGGGCTGCTATGGCCTAGGGGTTACCCGCACGATCGCTGCGGCAATAGAGCAGGGAAACGACGACAACGGCATCATCTGGCCCCTGCCCCTGGCCCCCTTCCAGATCACCCTCCTGTCACTCAACGCCTCAAAAGACGAAGCAGTGCGCGAAGCCGCCGACGACCTGTACGAGACCTTGAAGGCGGCCAACTGGGAGGTGTTGTATGACGACCGTCCTGAGCGTCCAGGCGTCAAGTTCAAAGATGCCGATCTACTCGGAATCCCGCTGCGGTTGGTTGTTGGTGGGCGCTCGTTGGCTGAAGGCAACGTTGAGTTGGTGGAGCGTCGAGGCGGCGAGAAGGAGATGGTCGCTGTCGGTGATGTCTTGGCCGAAGCGGAACGTCGTTTGGGCTGATTCGGGTTGTAGCGTTGATGTGGCGTGCCGTTGGCGTGGAGGTGTGCCAGGTCGCCGGGTGAGAACGGGGGACGTGCGCCTTCCGCGCCGCTCCAAGGCTGGTGTCGCGATGCAGTTCAGGTTGCTGACTGGGATCGTGTCATCGGCTTCGCCCTGATGGGAAGCGGCTGACCGCTCCCTGGACGCACGTCCCCCGCCCTCACCCTCTCGGTGTGATTCACGGCCGTCAATGTGGTGGGGGGGGTGCACGCTCGTGCTTCGCACATCGCACTTGCTCTTCTGGGTAGTGGCGGCGACCCGGAGCCTGGGTGTTTGTACTTGTGGTCTGAAGTCGACGTTCGGTGAGCCCATCGAGTTAGCCGACTCGGTCTCGAGAATGCAGGTATGTCTCCAGCTTGGCCGCGGGCGCGATGTGCGAAGCACGAGCGTGCACCCCCCTCACCACACCCGGGGGGCAGCTCGGACAGCCCTGAGGGTTTCTCACCCGGCGCACGCCTAACCGCACCCCAATCCCGCCACCGTTCCACCAAGAGAATCCATCAAGAAAACAACCAACACCCTGATAACCTAAGAAACCCGTGATGGACGAATCCTCTGAATCCGCCTCCGAACCACCGTCTAGAAACACCTACGACGGCCAGCACGCGACTGAGTCCCCACGGATCGCAGCCACGCAGCGCGCGCTAGAACCAGTCCCGCCGCTCGCTAGAGCCTGCTCGCCGGACTAGTTCCCTGTCCTGATGAGTCAAACCTGGCTGGCTCTTGCCAGCAATCATGTTGAGACGGGGATGAGTCCCTGGGTGAGCGTTCTGCTTGCCGGCGTGTTGATCTTGATCAACGGCTTCTTCGTGGCGGCGGAGTTCGCGCTCGTCAAGGTGCGCTCGACCCAGCTCGAGCCCATGCGCGGAACCAAGCGCGGCGACCTGGCGCTCAAGATGCTCGACAACATCGACGCCTACCTCTCGGCATCGCAGTTGGGGATCACGCTTGCCAGTCTGGCGCTGGGTTGGATCGGTGAGCCGGCCTTTGCGTGGATTTTCGAGTCGATGTTTGGTGGGCTCGAGCTTCCGGAGCCCACCAGCCGGCTGCTGAGCGTTGTGTTGGCTTTCGTGACCATCACCGCGTTACATATCGTCATCGGCGAGCAGGCGCCAAAGGCGATGGCGATTCGTCGGCCACGGCGCACTTCGGTCTTCGCTACCGTTCCGCTCTACGTCTTCTACATCGTCACCTACCCTGCGATCTGGCTCCTGAACGGAATGGCCAACGGCTTCCTGATGCTGTTCGGGGTCAAACCGGCGCGCGAGGGTGAGTTGGCGGTCAGCGAAGAGGAGATCCGTCAGATTCTCGCCGACGAGCACGAGAGCCGCCTGACCGAGGAGAAGCGCGAACTGCTCGACAACGTGTTCGAGCTCTCCGATCGCATTGCTCGACACGTCATGGTGCCGCGTTCGGAGGTTGTCTTCCTCGACATCATGCTCTCGGTCGAAGAAAACCTCGAGACCGCCCGCGCCAGCGGTCACACCCGCTTTCCGCTTTGTGAAGAAGATCTCGACCATGTGCTCGGCATCGTGCACATCAAAGATCTCTTCCGAGCCAACAATCCACCCGCCGCGCTCGAAGACGTGCGGCGCGACACGTTCTTCGTGCCCGAAACCCAGTCGCTCGACGAGGTGCTCAGGCGCATGCGCACAGAACGCATTCACATGGCGGCCGTGCTCGATGAGTACGGCGGCATCAGCGGCATCATCACGCTCGAGAACATCATCGAAGAGATCGTTGGCGAGATTCAAGACGAGTTCGATTACGAGCTTCCCGAGGTCGTCAAAGAGTCCGAGGGGGTGTTCGAGGTCCAAGGCTCGACGTTGATCCGCGACCTCGAAGACGTGATTGGTGTCGACATCGCCTCCGGTGAGCGCGAAGAAGACACGGTCGCCGGCGCCGTTCTCTCCGAGCTCGGCCGTCGCGGTCAGGTAGGCGACAAGGTCGATGTCGGTCCGCTGTCGATCGTGGTGCGTGAGATCGACCACAACCGCATCGCCGCCGTGCAGGTGACGGTCAAAGACGCGATGGGCGAGGAGCTCGAGGAAAAGGTCGTCGAAGGTCTGGGGCCGGGGCGCGGCGCGCTTTAGGGGGCCGGACGGTGACTGAGGAGCATCACCAGTTCCGCGGCGGTCGCAAGCTGACGTGGCGGGTCGCCCGCTTGATCGAGTTGGCGCGTGAACTTCCCGTAGGAGAGAAGGCGCTCGCAGAGATCGACGAGTTCGACTCGGTCTATTGGTTCGACGACTCCTGGAAGCCGACTTGTCGCGCGGTCACGGAGCACGCGCTGCGCATCGAGCGCGCCAATCTCGACGCTCCGATCATCCTCTCCGAGCGTGGCCTGGTCATGGACGGCATGCACCGGGTCGCAAAGGCCCATCTGCTCGGTCACCAAACGATCAAAGCGGTCCAGTTCCCTGTCGACCCGGATCCGGACGCTGAGGCAGAGATTCGATGACCGGGTCGCGAGTCTGTCGAAGCGCGCTCGAAACGGAACCCGGCATTCGGTGACGGTGTTTCCGATCTCGTCGAAGTGGTCCCAGCCGCGGGTCTCGAGCGTGGGACAACAGCCACCCGCTCGTTCCATTCCTCCAAGGCATGTGCTGGCGGTACGACGGAAAGCGACTCGAGGTCGTCTGGATCCGGCCAGGAGTTGGGAGTTGGCAGTTGGGCGAGGGAGTTTCGCGATGGCGGCGAGGACGACATCGACCTCGAGGAGAACGCCCAACTGACTGTCCCCTTACGAGCCTGAAACCAAGAGGGGAGACCAGGCCCAACAAGAGGCTCACCAGATCAACGACAACCCGAACGTTTCAAGGGGGGCATCACGGCTGACCAGCGGCATGTTCTCAATGGAACTCTGTGCAGCGAGCATCCGGTCAAACGGATCGCGATGCGGCTGCGACCAATGTCCCGCTCTCTCTGCGTGTTGGATCGTGACAGCAAGCTCGCTGAGACCTGCACGGGACACCCAGCCAGCGATGTCCTGGACCAGCGTGTCAGCGCTCGGAAGCTTCCCGATCCTATGTTTGGTGCTGATCTCCCAGGCACTGGCGCTGGAGACAAAGATCTGGTTCGCCGGATCCTCAATGATCCGATAGGCCTTCTTCGAGAGCCTTGAGTCGTCGAACAACCACCACAAGAGAGTGTGCGTGTCGAGCAGGAACTTCAGCTTTCCCACGCCGCCAACTCCTCCTCGGGCAGCGGGTCAAAGAAGCTGTCATCGAGAGTCCCCACGAGAAGTCCGGGCTGGCGTTTCTCGGGAGGCGCCAGTGGGCAGAGCCTCGCGTAAGGCTTCCCGTTCTTTGAAATGACCACCTCTTCGCCTGCCTTCGCCCGTTCGAGCAGCCGGGAGAGGTGCGTCTTCGCTTCGTGGACATTGATCGTCTTCATCCAACGAGATTAGTCCACAAGAAAGACTAAGTCAACCAGATCTCTCCTGCGCCGGCCTCGGCTGGTAGGGAGCGGGGCCTCGCCGTTCCAGAGGACCTATTCGAGCTCTCCGACGCGCTCAGAGGATTCGACGGTGCGGAAGGTGCGCCACAGGTGAACCCAACGCAGAAGCGACTGCCTCAGGTTCCTGAATAGTGACGACGAGGCGTATGAAGTTGTTGTTCTTGCAGCCGCGACCAGGCGCACCTGTCGAAGTGGGTGGGTGGATACCGAGGCGTCAGGGCCGCGGAGCCTAAGCACGCTTGAAGCTGAAGCCAGCTTCGGTGACGGTACTTCCGATCTCGTCGAAGTGGTCCCAGCCGCGGGTTTCGAGGGTGAGCTCGACGACGACGTCGCCGAGAGCGGCGTTTCCGAAGGTGCGTTGGTGGTGAACTTCGATGACGTTGGCTTCTGTGTCGGCTACCAGTTGGAGCAGTGACGCGAGGGCGCCGGGGCGGTCGCGGATCGTGACCTCGACTTGGATCATGCGGCCGTCTTTGGCCAGGCCGCGTTCGATGATCCGCGACAGGACGTTGACGTCGATGTTGCCGCCGCCAAGCACCATGGCGACGTTCTTGCCCTCGATGTCACCGAGGCGGCCGTTCATGACGGCGGCGAGTGCGGCGGCGCCGGCGCCCTCGGCGACGGTCTTTTCTCGCTCGAGCAGCAGCAGAATCGCGTTGGCGATTTCTTCTTCGCCGACGGTGACGATCTCGTCGACGTGTTTGGCGACCATTTCGAGCGTCAACTGGCCGGGTTGCTTGACCGCGATGCCGTCGGCGAGGGTAACCGCGGGTTCCAGGCGCGTCGGTCTACCGGCCTCGACGCTCCGTTTCATCGACGGCAGCACGCGGGCCTCGACGCCGACGATGCGCACCTTGGGGCGCAGCGACTTGTAAGCGGCGGCGATGCCGGCAATCAAGCCACCGCCGCCGATCGGGACGACGACCACGTCGAGTGCTGGCTGCTGCTCCATCATTTCGAGCGCGATGGTGCCCTGACCGGCGATGATCATCGGGTCGTCGAAGGGGTGCACGAAGGTGAAGCCATGCTCCTCCTCGAGCTCGCGGGCGCGGGCGTAGGCTTCGTCGAAGTCGGTGCCCTCGAGGCGTACGTCGGCCCCGAAGCTACGTGTGTTCGACACCTTGATAAGCGGCGTGCTCTCGGGCATCACGATGACCACCGGAAGGCCGAGGACGCCGGCGTGATAGGCGACGGCCTGGGCGTGGTTGCCGGCCGAGGCGCAGATCAGGCCGGCGGCGCGCTCTTTGTCGCCGAGGGTAGCGAGGCGGTTGAGGGCGCCGCGCTCCTTGAACGATCCAGTGCGTTGCAGGTTCTCGAGTTTGAGGAAGGCGTTCAGGCCGCAGGTCTTCGAGAAGTACTCGGAGCGCGGGCACGGCGTCAGGTAGACCGCATCGCCCAGCCGCTCGCGCGACTGCATGATCTCTTCGAGTCCAACCATTGGCGGATGCTATCCCGCCGGCTTTCTCGTTACGGGTTGCGTTGGGCCAGAACGGGGGCGGTTGCCGCGAAGCGAGCGGTGTGAGTCTGATTCGCTGCGTTTCTCAGGCGGTGCAAGCGGCGAAACTCCGCATACGCCTCGCGCGCGAGGTCACCGTCGCCGCGCGCGGCGAGAGCTGAGCGGCGACGCAGCCAGGCGGTGGGGAACCCCGGGTTGAGCGCGATGGCGCGATTGGCCGATTCGAGTGCGTCGTCCAGCTGCCCGGCCAACAACTGCACGCTGGCGAGGTTCGAATGCACGATCGGTTCGGTGTCTTTGGTGTCGAGGGCAAGCAGAAAGGTCGCGCGAGCGGCGTCGAGATGACCGAGCTCGCGCTGTGCCAGGCCGAGGTTGTTGAGCGCGCCGAGACTTCGCGGGGTGATCTGGAGGGCCTGCTGCGCATAGAAGAGCGCATCGTTTGGGCGACCGGCATGGATCAGTCGTGCCGAGGCGAGCTCCCAGGTGTTGGCCAGAATCTCTCGCCAGCCGCCAAGGAGCGTCGCTCGCTCGTGGCGCTCGGCTTCGAGCGCTCGGGCATAGCGCTCTGCGTCGTGCCACTGCAGGCTGGTGCGTTTTCCGGTGCGCGCCGGAACGTTCATGTCGGCGATGCGCAGAGTGCCACCTTGTCGGATGGCGAGTGCCATGTGGTCGGAGTGGCTGACCGCGAAGGTGTTCTCGATGAGGGACGCTGCCGGATCGCGTTGATCAATCGCTTCGAGCGTTGCGTACACCGCCAGGACGGCGGCATCGCAGTCGAGCTCGATGGGTGCCTGATCGAACGGAACGCCGAGGTGGCGTGAGAAGAGGTCGATGAACAGGTGGTTGTTGCCGGTTCCGCGAAGCATCCGGACTCCGGCTTTTGTCCAGCCGGCCTGGACTTGTTCGATGATCTGGGCGAGTTCGATCTCCTGCGTGACCACTTCGGCTGCAACCTGGTCGCGTAGGGAGGTGAATGTCTCCCAGGCTAGCTGGGCACGATCAGCGGCCTCGGGTTCGTCGGAGAGGCTTTTCTCGATCCAGAATTTGGCTTTGAGGCCCTGGTCGGCGTCGAGCAGTCGCTGGACTTCGGCCACCAGGGTTCGATGCGCTGGTGGCAAGGGGACTTCTGGAGCGGCGGCGTTGAGAGGCGCTAGCGGCAGAAGGGTGAGGGCACTGATGAGAGCAAGAGATGAGAAAGCAGCCGAATGGGTGGTCATTGGGTGCCGGCGACAACCGACTTAAGGGTGGGTGGGCCTCGCGGTCGCGGCGTCGTACCTCCGTTTCTTTGAATGTCTTGGGCCCGGTATTGGGCGGCGATGACCTATAGAAGCAAGATGTATACCAGTTATACGAGATAATGGATTGGTGGATTCAAGCTGTTGGAGTGCCAAGAATCGGGAGTTCGTGCCGGCTGTCTTGCCGTCTTTTGGTTGTTTCTGGATGTTGGATGGGTGGATGGTTGGTCTCGTGGTCGTGGTCGTGGTCGTGGTCGTGGTCGTGGCCGTGGTGGTGGGGGGGTGTGGGTCTGGAAGGGCGCCGGGTTCGAAACCTGGGGCGTGCGCCTTCCGCGACGGTCCTCGGCTGGTTCTTGGGTGCTGGTTCGGTATGGGGCTGCAGGTCTTTTGGGCGTCGCCTTGATGGTTGCCGCCTGACTGCTCCCTGGCGCACGCCCCAGGCTCCGAACCCTCTCGTTGTATGCCCCGCCCGCTCAGTTTGAGGGGGGGTGTGCGCTCGTGCTCCGCACATCGCGCTTGCTGGTTCTTGGGTGCTGGTTCGGTATGGGGCTGCAGGTCCTTTCGGCGTCGCCTTGATGGTTGCCGCCTGACTGCTCCCTGGCGCACGCCCCAGGCTCCGAACCCTCTCGTTGTTTGCCACGCCCGCTCAGTTGAGGGGGGGTGGGCGCTCGTGCTTCAGGCAAATTGACACCCCAGAACGGCTCTGCTAATTTGCGCGTTCTTCGGTGACAGCCGCCACTTGAATCTGGGGTTCTTCGGATCTCCTCGGTTCGAGTACCCCTCCAGGACGTCCCAGGCTTTGGTTGCCGATGAATAGGCCCGTAGCTCAGCTGGTTAGAGCGCTACGTTGACATCGTAGAGGTCAGCGGTTCGAGTCCGCTCGGGCCTACCAGTGCGCGATCCAGGTGGGTCGGCTACTTGTTCAGGGCAGTCAGGCTTGGGTGTTGCTCGGGTCTTTTGCCCTTCTTTGGTGTCCGTACAGAGGCGCTTAGCTCAGCTGGTTAGAGCGCTACCTTCACACGGTAGAGGTCAGCGGTTCGAGTCCGCTAGCGCCTACCAGGCCGCCTGTGGGCCTGGCGTGCGGCCCCTACGCTCCCTTCCGTTTTCCGTCATGACCACCAACCAAGCCATCGCTCTCACGCTGCCTGACGGCTCGGTGCGTGAGGTTCCTGCCGGTTCGTCGCCGGCGGATGTTGCGGCGTCGATTGGGCCGGGTCTGGCGAAGGCTTCTGTTGGGGCTTCTCTGAACGGGGAGGTCGTTGACTTGCGCACGCCGCTTCATGAGGGCGGTGACTTTGCGTTGTTTACGACGAAGAGTCCCGAGGCGGGGGATTTCGTGCGCCATACGGCTGAGCATGTTCTGGCCGATGCGGTGCAGCGCTTGTGGCCCGGTACGGAGATCGATGCGGGTCGCCAGGATCACTCGGAGAAGTTTCAGTACGACTTCCGCTTCGCGCGCCCTTTCACGGCTGAGGATCTCGAGAAGATCGAGAAGAAGATGCGCGAGATCGTCAAGGAGAAGCTGCCACTCGAGCGTCTCGAGGTGACGCGCGAGGAGGCTCGTGAGTTGATGAAGGAGCGCGGCGAGAACCTCAAGCTCGAGCGCCTCGACGACATTCCCGAGGGCGAGGCGATTACGCTCTATAAGCACGGCGAGTTCGTTGACCTGTGTCGGGGGCCGCATGCGCAGACAACGGGACAGATCGGGGCGCTCAAGCTGCTCGAGAGCTCGGTGGTGTACTTCCGGGGCGACGAGGCGAATGAGCGCCTGCAGCGCATCTACGGCACGGCGTTTCTCACCAAGCAGGAGATGGCCGACTACGAGGAGCGCATGGAACTGGCGCGGGCGCGGGACCATCGGCGGCTTGGGCCGGAGCTCGATCTCTTCAGTTTCAGCGAGCACGCGCCGGGCAGTCCGTTCTTCCATCCCCGGGGGACGGTGGTCTACAACTTGTTGGTCGGGTACATCCGCGAGCTGCTTTTGCGGGGCGGCTACGGCGAGGTGCGGACGCCCTTGATTCTCGATGAGGAGCTTTGGCACCGCTCGGGCCATTGGGACAACTATCGCGACAATATGTACTTCGTCGACATCGACGAGCGGCGCTACGCGGTCAAGCCGATGAACTGCCCGACGCACTGTTTGATCTTCGGTACCCGCCTGCGCTCCTACCGCGACCTACCGATTCGTTACGCTGACTTCGGTCACCTGCATCGGTACGAACGGAGCGGCGTGATCTCAGGCCTGACGCGGGTGCGTACCTTTTGCCAGGACGATGCGCACGTGTTCTGCACCGAGGAGCAGATCGAGAGCGAAGTGCTGGGGTTGATTGGCACGATTCAGGAGATCTACGACACGTTCGGCTTCGGCGAGGTCGGGATCGAGCTGTCGACTCGCCCGGAGAAGGCGATCGGCACGGCCCAGATGTGGGATCGCGCCGAGGCTGCCCTCTCTGCGGCGCTCGAGAGCGCTGGCATCGACTATGTGGTCAATGAGGGTGACGGTGCCTTCTATGGCCCGAAGATCGACTTCCACATCCACGACACGCTGGGACGCTCCTGGCAACTGGGTACCGTCCAGCTCGACTACCAGATGCCTGAGCGCTTCGATCTCGACTACGTCGGTGCGGATGGCTCGGGTCACCGCCCGGTGATGATCCATCGCGCCATGTTGGGTTCGGTCGAGCGCTTCATGGGCATTCTCATCGAGCACGCCGGCGGCGCCTTTCCGCTGTGGCTGGCGCCAGTGCAGGCGATGATTCTACCGGTGTCGGACAAGTTCCAGGACTATGCCGCCACCGTCCGTGATCAGCTCATCGCCAAGGGCCTGCGGGCAGAGGTCGATGAGCGCTCGGAGAAGCTGGGCTACAAGATTCGCGAAGCCCAACTCCAGAAGATCCCCTACATGTTGATCGTCGGTGCGCGAGAGGCCGAGGAGGCGACGATCTCGGTGCGGTTGCGGGCGGGAGAGGAGCTCGGCGGCATGTCGGTCGATGACTTCGCGGAGCGCACGCGACCGCTAGTCGAAAGCCGCAGCCTGGAGCTCTAGTACGTCGTACCAGTGAAACGGCCAGCGTCTGCCACGATCCGATCCAGGTACGGGGCACTGGCGCGAGGCATTGAGGGGCCCTGGGTTCTCTGTTACGCTCACCAATTCGGAAACTCGAACACCTTCGGGCTCAGCTCGCCCGAAATCGATAGGCAGGAAACAATGCCAAAGCTCAAGACTCACAAGGGTGCCGCCAAGCGCTTCAAGACCACCGCCTCGGGCAAGGTCAAGCGCAACCACGCCGGCAAGAACCACATCCTCACCAAGAAGTCGCAGAAGCGCAAGCGCAAGCTGCGTGACTCGACGCTGGTCGAGGGCAAGTTCGCCCGCAACATCAAAGAAATGATCGGCGGCTAGCCGAAGCCTCCGATTCCAGATCCCCCGTGGAGCTGTCGCGACGCGCGTCGCGATAGATGACCTGGGAGGCGGCGCACCGGTGGAACGAACCTGTCCATCCCGTCGCGAATCTGAGACGAGCCGTACGAGGCTCTCTACTCAGGCTCCCGTAGTTTCGAACACAACGAGGTTCTCATGAGAGTTAGAAGAGGCACCAAGCGCGTCCAGCGCCGCCGCAAGATTCTGAAGCGTGCCAAGGGCTACTACGGCACCAAGTCGAAGGCCCATCGAGTTGCGAAACTCGCGGTCCAGAAGTCCCTTCAATACGCCTATCGCGACCGGCGTCAAAGAAAGCGCGAAATGCGCAAGCTCTGGATCGTCCGCATCAACGCGGCGGCCCGGCTTTCGGGCATCTCCTACAACCGCTTCATCTCTGGCCTGAAGTTGGCCGGGGTTGAAGTGAACCGCAAGGTCCTCGCTGACCTCGCGGTTCATGACGAGGATGGTTTTAGGGCTCTCGCCGAGAAAGCCAAAGCAGCTCTCGCCTAGGGCGTTCCGGTGGGCGGGAGCCTTCCGGAAACCCAGAGAGAGCACGAATGAAACCGTTGGGGAAACGCGCGCTCCGCCGTTTGCCTGGAGGTGAGCATGGTTGAGCTTCCATCCGAACTCACCGAGGCGATGGTGCGTTTCGAGAACGAGGCGGCAAGCGCTTCTGATCGCGCTGGCTGGGAGACCCTGCGGGTCACCTGGGTGGGGCGCAAGAAGGGTCTGGTGCGAGACTTCGAGCAACGCATCCGTGAGGCGCCTAAAGAGGAGCGCCGGGCCTGGGGTCAAGGGGTCAACCAACTCAAGACCCTGGTCGAGCGCCGTCTCGAAGAGATCGATCAGGAACTGTCACGATCGGAGCGCGCCAAAGAGCACGCTGCGGCCGCTGTCGACGTCACCCTGCCGGGCCGGCGACCACAGGTCGGCGGGTTGCACCCGGTGACGGTGGTCAACCGCGAGTTGACGCGCATCTTCCGCGGCCTCGGTTACAGCGTCGCAGAAGGCCCCGAGATCGAAGATGACTTCCACAACTTCGAAGCGCTCAACCTGCCACCCGATCACCCCGCACGAGATGAGCAGGACACTTTCTTCGTCGAGGGCGGTTCGCTTCTGCGAACCCACACCTCGCCCGTACAGGCGCGCATCATGCTGTCGCGCAAGCCGCCGATTCGGGTGATCTGCCCGGGGCGGGTGTACCGGGTCGACAACGACCTGCGCCACTCACCGATGTTTCATCAGGTCGAGGCGCTGTGCGTTGACGAGGGGATTACCTTCGGGCATCTCAAGGGGACCCTCGAGGCGTTCTCGAAGGCGCTGTTCTCAGAGGACACCGAGGTGCGCTTGCGCCCGAGCTTCTTCCCCTTCACCGAACCGTCGGCTGAGGTCGACGTATCGTGCCCGTTCTGTAAAGGCACGGGCGCGCTCTCAGATGACAAACCCTGCGGAACCTGTTCGGCCACCGGCTGGATGGAGATCATGGGCTGCGGCATGGTGGACCCGCGGGTGCTCGAGAAGTGCGGTATCGATCCCGACCGTTACAGCGGCTGGGCGTTCGGGCTCGGCATCGATCGAGTGGCGATGATTCTCTATGGCTTCCCCAACATCCGTGCGCTGTTCGAGAACGACCAGCGGCTGCTCGGCCAGCTCGAGGGTGGAGGGCCGGCACGATGAAGTTCTCCTATCGTTGGTTGAGCGATCGCGCCGACCTTTCAGGTCTCGCTGCCGAGGACGTCGCCCAGGCACTGACCCGCGTGGGCATGGCGGTCGAGTTGGTCGAAGAGCACCAGCGCGCCGACGGGGAGCTCGACCATGTCTTCGAGGTCGAGGTCACGACCAACAGGGTCGATGCGATGAACCATCTCGGTCTGGCGCGCGAAGCGGCGGTCGCACTCGAGCGCCAGCTCACACCGGGTGACCCCGGCCCGGCGGGAGACCCAGGGAAGGCCGGCGACCTCGGGGCCACCGTCGAGGTCAGCTGCCCGGAGCTCTGCTCGCGTTTCACCGCGCGAGTGATCGAGGGCGTGACGGTCGGCCCCAGCCCGGGCTGGCTGGTCGAGTATCTCGAGGCGATTGGGCTGCGCTCGATCAACAACGTCGTCGATATCACCAACTTCATTCTTCAGGACCAGGGCCAGCCGCAGCATGCCTACGATCTGGCAACCCTCGCCGAGAAGCGATTGATCGTGCGGCGCGCCGAGGCGGGTGAGAAGCTCACCACTCTCGACGGCCAGGAGCGCACCCTCGAAGAGGGGCAATGCCTGATCTGTGACCCCAAGGGAGCAGTCGGTATCGGTGGTGTCATGGGTGGTCTCGAAACCGAGGTCACCGAGAAGACGAAGACCGTGCTGCTCGAAAGTGCCTGGTTCGACCCGGTTTCGGTGCGCAAGACCTCGCGTGCGGTGGGTCTCCACACCGATGCCAGTCACCGCTTCGAGCGTGGCGTCGACTGGAGTGCGGCGCTTTCGGCCAATGACCGCGCCTGCCAGATGATTGTCGACCTCTGTGGTGGCGAGATCCTGCCCGGCGTCATCGATCTGCGCGCGGAGGAGTTCTTGCCGCAGCCGAGCCCGATCGACGTACGGACCGGTCAGATCTCCCGCTTCGCAGGAACTGAGATCAACCATGACAATGCCGTTCGCTGGCTGTCGGCTCTCGGGTTCAACGTCGAAGCTGGTGCCGATGACCAGATCACGGTGACACCGCCTTCCTGGCGGACAGAAGATGTCGAGCGCTCGGCAGACGTCTATGAAGAGGTCATCAGGGTCTTTGGCTTCGACAACGTTCCGGCGGAGCTGCCGGCGATTGCCGGCTCGGACGCCCCCGAAACCGAGATGCAGCAGTTGCTGCGGCGCCTTCGCGATCGCCTGGTCGCCGCGGGCTATCTCGAGGCCATCGATTGGTCGTTCCACGATGACGCCACCGACCAGGCATTCGGCGCGTTACCGCTGGGAGACGGTGCGAACCAGCCGGTACGTCTGGTCAATCCGCTGTCTGAGCTCTACAACGTCATGCGGCGGTCTCTCTTGCCGGGTCTGGTCGCGAGCGCGCGTTTCAACCAGCGGCGCGGCGCTGAGGCGGTGCGGCTGTTCGAAGTCGGGCACATCTTTGGCCGTTATGGGAAGGCCCCAGAAGGGGCGCGCGCCGAAGTCGAGGTCGAAGCGCTCGGCTGGATCGGCGGTGGAAACGACCCGTCGCCATGGCAGCGCAAGAGCGCCTACGACTTCTTCGATGCCAGGGGGGTACTGGATGCGCTGTTCGATGTCATTCGGCTGCCGTTCGAGGTCAGGCCTGGCGAGTTCGCCGGCATGGTGGCCGGCACCGTCGCCGAGGTCTACGTCGAAGGCGAGAAGGTCGGGGTCCTCGGCCAGATCGACGACGGTGACGAGACCTACGCCTACCCGGTGTTTGCGGCCGAGCTCCTGATCGAGCCCCTGGTGCGCGCGAGCGACTCGCTCGGGCTGCGAGTCGACGCCCCGTCGCGCTATCCCAGCATCGAGGCCGATCTGACGCTGACGCACGCGCACGAGGTCTCGTGGAACCAGATCACCGCGGCGATCGAGGGCCAGGAGGCGGCTGGCAAGCTGCCGGGCCTCGAAGCGTTCTGGCTGCGCGACCGTTACCAGGGCAAGGGCGTGCCCGACGGAGCGGTCAACAGCACGTTGTCGTTCCGCTACGGCTCGACCGAGCGCTCTTTGACCCAGGACGAGGTCAATGAGCAGCACGAAGCACTCCGTGGTGCGTTGCAAGAAGCCTTCGGTTGGGGGTAGCTTCGAGGTAACCCAACAAACCCCTGGAACCGTGCCACTGCTGGAGAGCGACCATGGCGAAGAGCCCATCCCCCAAGAAGAAAGCCTCCAAGAAGGGTGCTGCCAAAAAGAAGGCCGCAGCCCGGACGGCGTCCTCCGGCGGGGCCCCTTCGGGCGGCGCCACCTCCGGAGTGGCCCGCCTCCGGAAGGCAATCAAACGGACGGTGACGGAGCTCGATACCCTGCGCACCCGCAACCACGAGCTCGAGGAAGAAGTCCGAGCTCTTGGGAAGGCGAATGCCGCAAAGAGTGCACCTGCTCCTGATGAGGCGACCTTGGCACAGCTCGAGAAGGCGCGCACCAAACTCGAGGAAGAAAACGTCGCCCTCAGGCGCCGCGCGGCTGAACTCGAAAAGGCCTCGAAGGCGCTCGAAGCCGAGAAGTTGGCGGCTCTCGAGGCCGGCGATGAGGCGCGGTCGGCCTTGGCGGAGCTCGAAGGCGGCAGTGGTTCTAGAGAGCAGGAGCTCGCGTGGCAGGACGAGAGGCGCGAGCTACGTCAGCGGGTCGAAAGCCTGGTGGCCGGGCTTGAAAAGGTGGCCAGTCGGGTGGCCGAAGCCAGCCGGTAGTGGCTGCAGGAGCAGCGGCCGCCTCTACCCGGCGGTGGGTCGACACGATCCTGCGAACCTATGGCGGGCATGGCCTGCCGCCGACCGCCGGGTCGGTTGACCGCGGGAGTGTTCCCCGAGCCGTGCATCGCGACGACGAGATGCTGCTCGAGGCCATCGAGACCTCCGGGGGCGACCGTCGCGCCGGCGTGCTCGCCTACTTTCTGACCGGTTGTCAGGTGGCCGGCCTTGTCCGTCAGTTGGCAGAGCGCCAACGCGGCCCCGATGGTGGCGCGCCGCGTCTGCTCGACATGGGGTGCGGGTACGGTCGGCTGGGGCGTCATCTCACCGCGGCTGCCGGTGTGCCGCCGACCTTGATCCATCCTGACCGAGTCTGGGTTTCGGACCTGCTCGAAGGCGCCTTGCGCTTCCAGGCGGAGTGCTTCGGGTTCCACGCCTTCGCCTCGACAACCGACCCGGCGTCTTTTGAAGCCCCAAGCGACTTCGATTTGATCTGGGTGGGCTCCCTCTTCACTCATCTCCGAGAGGAACGCTTCGGCGCCTGGCTCGAGGTCTTGTTCGCCTGCCTGGCCCCGGGCGGCATGCTCGCGTTCACGGTGCACGACAAGGCGCTCGTTCCCACTGGCTACCGGCCGGGCGACGCCGGCATGCTGCACCTCCCGAGCAGCGAGACGCGCACCCTGAACAGCGACGACTATGGCACCAGCTGGGTCTCGTGGGAATTCGTCGAGAGGCTGCTCGAACTGCTACCTGGTCCACCGTATCGCCGCCTCAGGCCGCGCGCCGTCGCCGGATACCAGGACATGTGGGTGGTCAAGAAGGACCTCGAGGAAGGGGCGATCGACCCTGCAGCCGTCGAGGTCGGCCCGCGCGGAATGCTCGAGTGGCTGGCCATCGATCGAGCGGGCGAGCTCGAGGTCTCGGGGTGGGCCTGGCATCCGACTCGTGAAGTCGGGGTGGCAGCGGTCGAAGTGGCAATCGACGGTCAGGTCAGAGCGACCATCGATGAGTTCGCTGACCGCCGGGATGTCACCGGCGCGACCTGGGTGCCGGCCGGGTTTGCGGCCACAGTGCCCGTGCCGGCTCGTCTGGACCGCAGTGAGGTGCTGCTCGAGGTGCGGATGCGCTCGCACGACGGCCAGCTCTGGCCCCTACGGGTGGGGTCGCTCGAGAGTCTTCTCGGTGCCGTTGCACGCGAGCGCCTGGAGGCCGAACGCCTACGGGCCTTTTCTCTCGAGCGCGAGATCGACTGGATGCGCCAGAGCAGGTTCTGGCGCCTGCGTGAGCGCTGGTTCAAGTTCAAGCAGAAGTTTGGCGGCTCGACTTGAGTGCCGGGCGCCGTGCGTTGGACGGAGCGGCTCTCATCTCTACGGCGCTCGCCGTCCTGGCGCTGGTTCTGGCAGTCAATGAGGCACGAAAACGGCCGGAGACAGCGCCCGAGCTTCTGCCGGTGCAGTGGCAACTCGGTGGTCCGCAGCCAGAGCGCTTAGCGGAGTGGTTGGGGCGAGTCGATCGTCGTGTGCCCTACCAGTCGACGCTTCTGCTCGAAGCACCACGCCGCTCGCGCGACGACCTGTTGGCACTGCTTTCCTGGACCTCGTACTACCTGCCGAGGCAGCGCGTGTTGCTCGCGAGCGAGAGACCGGGTTCCGGGCGTCCGCTGTACCTCTTGATGATCGGGGCGGGTGTTGAAGACCATCCGGAAGCGCGTGGTGAACTCCTCGAGCTGGACTCGGTGGGTGCGCTGGTGCGCATTCCCGCGTCAGCAGCCGACCCCGACGCGCTGCTCTCGCTCGGGACGGCCGAGGTGTCGAGGTGACGGTTTTCGAAGGCCTGGTGCTGCTTGCGTTTGTCGCGCTGGTGTTGGCCGCAGGAAGGGTGGCCGCTGGAGCGGCGGTCTCGGTACGCCCGGCCTACGCACTGGCCGCCGGTTGGTTGGTCTTGCACACAGCGATGCTGCAGCTCGACTTTTTCGGTTTCAACTGGACCCGAAGCTCGCTCTTCTTCGCTACCGCTTTCCTGGCGCTGGGGTTGGCGATCGGCCGCCGGCGTGCCGAGGACCTTGTCCCGTCGTTGGCCACCGACCAGGAGTCTGTACCGGAAGACAGACAAAACCGTCGCCTGGGTCTCGGCGACCTGGTGGCGGCAGTTTCGGTTGTGGCGTTGTTCTGGGCCGCTCTGGCTCTCAAGGCGCCGCACTCCGACTTCGTCTATCACTGGGGGGTCAAAGCGCGCCATTTCGTCGAAGCGCAGCAGATCGATCGTGACTTGTTGAGTTACTCCTTGCCTGACCACATGCATCCGGACTACCCGCAGGGTCTGCCGGACCTCCTGGCTGCCGAAGCCTTCATGCAGGGGAGAGTCGCCGAGGGTGCCTGGCTGGCGATCTCGGCGTTTCTGTTGCTCGGCATCGTCCTGGCCGCTCGTCGGTGCCTGTGCAACGTGGGCGCAGACCGCACCGTCGTGCAGTGCGCTGTCGCAACCGTCGCAGCGAGCACCGCTGCCTTCTCGATTCAGTACTTCCAGGCCGGCGGACCGGACCTACCACTGGCCCTCGCTGTCACCCTTGGCATCGCCAGTATCGCCGAGACTGCTTTTCGCAGCGCGCCTGGAGAGACCCGAGGGGTACCGCTTTCGGCCGATGTGCGCCTTGGCCTGGCGGCGGCGCTGGCGGCCGCTCTCAAGGTCGAAGGAGTGGTGTTTTCGGGAGTCCTGCTCCTCTTGTGGTGGATGGCGCCGTTCGGGCCTTTCCGAGGCGGGCGCAGCCTTGCCGAACGCAGTGTACGCCTGGGTGCGACGATCGGTCCATGGATGTTGGTGGTCACCCCCTGGCTGGCGATGACCGTCGCCCTCGATCTCTGGCCGGCGCGCGGCGGTCTGGCCGATCCCTCTCGGCTGAGCGAGGTCCTCGCCGTCGCCGTGCCGCAGTTCTTTGGCCGTGCCTGGATGGGGCTTGACCTGGTGTTGATCCTCGTGCCGGTATTTGTCGTGCGGCGCGCCACTCGCTGGATGGCGTTGCCGCTCCTTCTACAGGCGGCCTTCTATCTCTGGGTCTACCTGAGCACACCGCTCGACATCTCGCGCGTCGTGGCGACGACCTTCCCGCGCTTGTTGTTGCACCTCGTGCCAGCCGCCTGGCTGTTGGCCTTCATCGGGCTCGCTCAGGTCACGGCAACACGGCCGGGATCCGCAACGATTCCCGCTAGGGTCTAGACATGAGCGATTCCGTGGCCCCTCCCGAAGACCTCCCCGTGCCTGCCGACGTCGAAAGAGCAGCCGAGCGTTTGGCGGGGCGCATACATCGCACGCTGGTGGCGCGCTCGCGGACGCTCAATGAGCGGCTCGGTGCCGAGGTGTTCGTCAAGTGCGAGAACCTCCAACGCACCGGTGCGTTCAAGATCCGCGGTGGCCTCAACGCGCTCGATCGCTACGCCTCAGGCGAGACGCGGTCTGAAGGAAGCCGCGGCGTCCTCGCGTACTCCTCGGGCAACCACGCCCAGGCGGTTGCCCTGGCGGGTTCGCTGCTCGATGTGCCAACGACGATTCTGATGCCGAGCGATGCTCCCGAAGCCAAGTTGGAGGCGACCCGCGGTTACGGAGCGGAAGTGATCATCTATGACCGTAGCGAAGCAACGCGAGAAGAACTGGCCGCCCAACTCGCCCCCGAACGGCAGCTGTGTCTCATTCCGCCCTACGATCATCCCGACGTTATTGCCGGCCAGGGCACCGCCGCACTCGAGTTGTTCGACGAAGTTGGTCCGTTGGACTATCTGCTCACACCGCTCGGTGGTGGGGGTCTGGTGTCGGGTTCGGCGCTTGCCTGTGCCCTCTTGTCGCCGCAGTGTCGGGTCATCGGAGTGGAGCCCGAGGCCGGCGACGACGCGGCTAGAACCTTTAGAACCGGCGTTCTTCAAACGGTGCGTGACCCAGAGACCATCGCCGACGGGGCGCGCACGCCCTCACTCGGTCGGTTGACGATGCCGCTGGTCCTCGAACATCTACACGACGTGGTGACGGTTCCCGATCGCGCCCTGGTCGATGCCATGCGCTTCGTATGGCAGCGCATGAAGCTGGTCGTCGAACCGACGGGTGTCCTGGCGCTCGCCGCGTTGCTCGAGAAGCGCGTCGACGTGCGCGGTGCGCGGGTCGGCGTCGTGTTTTCGGGCGGCAACGTCGATCTCGAGCGAGCCGCCAGCCTCTTTTCGCCGTGACGTCTCTGAGGTGGGCAGCTCGCCCACCCCAGAGAGTCAAAGTGCAGACCTCAGTCCGCGGGGCCGAGTTCTTCCGGCTGGAAGTAGCGGAAGAGGCCGGCCGCGATTGCCCCACCGAGCAGCGGGCCGATCCAGTACAGCGCCAGGTTGGCCAGACCGCCGGTTCCCTGAATCGTCTGCCAGAGCAGCGGGCCAGTTCCAACCGCCGGGTTGAAGGCGCCGCCCGAGATGCCGCCCGCGCAAATCGCGGCTGCGGTCACCGTCAGGCCGATTGCGAAGCCATAGATGTAGTTGCCCTTGAGTGCTTTGGTGGTCGCAGTGTTGAGAACCACCGAGGCGAGCACGAAAGTAAACAGCACCTCTGCGCCGAGCGCCTGGGCGAAGCCAACGCCTTCGCCGGGTGCCGGGCCGAAGATCGTACCGGCGACGAACTGGACGGTGGCTGCGGCGGCGAGTGCACCAAGCACTTGCGCAACCCAGTACTGAACCATTTCGGCGGGTGTCATACGGCCGCGTGCCCAGACTGCCAGTGAGACGGCGGGGTTGTAGTGAGCTCCACTGACGTGGCCACCGACGTAGATCATCACCGCCAGGGTGAGACCGATGGCGAGCGGGTTGCCCGACAATCCGACAGCCAGCACGAGAAAGAACGTGCCGACGAATTCCATAACCAGGTTGCGCATTCTCAACTCCTCGTTTTCGCCGCTTGCGCCATGCTGCCACCGACAAGGACGTTGAGCAGGCGGAATTCCGCGCGCTCACGACCCAGGGTGGGAATGCCCGGCGGGCGGCGAGAGTTTCTTCAGTCGATCTGTGGGTGGGACGGACTGAACTCTCTCACAGGCCGCCGGTGGTTCCCAAGAACCCTCAAGATGCGTCGTGGTGAGCCGCCTCTCCCCGAGCGACCGACCACCGCTACAATGTCCATCCACCCTTTCGAATTCACCCTCGGACCAACTCGGAAGCCCTCGCCATGAAGACTCCTGATCTGCGCCGCGCGGCGCTCGCGCTTTCCCTGTTCGCACTCACTGCGCTCCTCAGTTTCCCGCTCTCCGCTCAGAAGAAGGTGCCGGTCGAGGGCGAGGTGCAGAACACGCAAGGCAAGGCGGTTGGCAAGGTCTCGTGGACCCTGGTGGCTGCGGACGGGACGGTAGCTGCCAGCGGTGCGGCCGACAAGAAGGGGCGCTTCAAAGCCACTGTGCTTCCTGGTTCCTACACCTCGCAGCTCGCACACCCGGACTACGCCACGACCGAGAAGACACTCGAGATCGGCGAGAACGGTTCGAAGTTGGGCCTCAAGATTCTCACCGGCCCCGAACTCGCCGGGAACACCTTCAACGATGGCGTCGGTCTTTTGCAGTCCGGTGAGCCCGACGCAGCGCTCGAGAAGTTTCTGAAAGCTCGCGAGCTCGATCCCACCCTGCCGCAGGCGCCGCTTGGAATCGCCCTGGTCAAGCACGGCAAGCAAGAGTGGGATCAAGCGGCGCAGGCGGTCGATAAGGTGATGGAGCTGGCACCGGGGCAACCGATGGTTCCTCCCGTAGTGCTCTATGACATCGCGCTCAATACGGATCGCCAGGATTGGCGCGACCAGGCCAAAGCACAGCTCGTCGGGACCCCAGCGGCAACCGACGCTGCCAAGGGGGTCTACAACAAAGGCGTCAGGGCGGCTAACGCGGAAGACGACGAGGCCGCGGTTGCGGCTTTCACGGAGGCCCTCGAGCTCGACCCGAAGCTGCCGGCCGCACACCAGTCACTGGCCGCCATCTACTTCAACAAGGGCGAGCACGCCAGAGCACTGCCGTTCATCGACAGCCTGCTGGCGGTCGCACCTACCAACGCGGCGGGTCAGCGCATGGCCTTCTTCAGTCACATGGAACTGGGCGATACCCAGAAGGCCGGCAAGGCCTTTGGCGTTTGGTCAGGTGAGGCTTCGAGTGCCGCCGGCGAGGTCCTCGAGCAGGCAGAGAACCTGTTCAAGGCGAACCAGCAAGACAAGGCGCTTTCCTATGCCGAGGCGATGCTGATCGGAGCCCCCGACAACGCGCGAGCGCACTACCTCAAGGGCCGCGTACTGGCGGCCACGGGTCAGGTCGCTGCAGCCAAAAGCGCCTTGCAGAGATTCCTCGACCTGGCGCCTGACGACGCGGAGGCTGCGGCAGCGCGCCAGATGATGGAAGGGCTGTAGATGAGAGAGGGTAGGGCCGCTTCCGTTGCCGCGGCCCAGTCGGCCTATCTCCTGTGGAATGAAGCCTTTGCGCCTATTCAAATAGGCCCGCGTCGGTTAGGCTGGCGAATTCACCGGATTCTCTGGTTGGTTCGTCATGAAGCGCACGGTTCACCAATTCGCAGCCTGGAAGAGGAGCGCAGTTTGCGCGCTCGTCCTGTCGTGGGCAGGTCTGGGTGCGCTCTCGTCGCAAGTGGTGTGGTCGAACCGGGTCGAGGTCGAAGGTGCCTTTCAGCCTGACGGTGAGGTCTATCAGAAGGGCGAAGTGGTCTGGGAGCCGCGCATCCAGGCGCCTCTCGGTCGCCATTGCTCGGCAACCTTCGAAGCACGACTGCGCGCCGACACCGAAGACATCATCGAGCCCGGGGTTCCAGACCAGCGAACCCGCTCGGCTGCCAACGAACGCTGGTTCATTGGCACGCAGATCGATAGTGCGGTACGCGAAGCCTGGGTTCGCTGTGCGAGCGGTGGCTTCCAGATCGACGTCGGCAAGCAGCAGACCGTCTGGGGCAAGGCCGATGGCCTCAAACTGCTCGACGTGGTCAACCCACAGTCATTCCGCGAGTTCATCCTCGACGACTTCGCGGACTCGCGCATTCCACTGTGGACGGTGTCGGCAAGCTACTCCTTCGGTCCCAGCAGTCTGCAGGTGCTGTGGATTCCCGACACGACCTACCATGAGCTACCCGCGAGTGGCTCCCCGTTCGCGTTCACTTCGCCGCTTCTCGCACCGAGGGTGTCGACCGCCGTTCCGGTTGAGCTCCTCGCCGTTTCCAAGCCGGGCGATGCCTTCGACGACGCGGACTGGGGGGCGCGGTTTGCGACCTTCCTGGGTGGGTGGGATCTCTCGGCGGTGTACCTGCATCACTACGATGATCTACCAGTTTTCCGTCAACAGGTGGTTGCTGATGGGCTGGGCTCACGGGTTGTCGTCGAGCCGACCTACGAACGGACCGATCTCTACGGCGGGAGTTTCAGCAACGCTTTCGGCAAGTTGACCGTACGCGGCGAGATCGGTCTGTCGGACGACAAGGCCTTTACCTCGAACGATCTCTTCCACGCCCGTTCTGACTCCTTCGGCCTGGTTCGTTCCGATGAGCTCGGCTGGGTCCTCGGACTCGACTGGTACGGCATGCCTCAGTCGATGCTGAGTTTTCAGTACTTCGAGAGTCGCGTCGACGACGACCTGCCCCTCGATCGCGAAACCGTCGAGAGGAACGTCACCGGCTTCTACCGCTGGTGGAGCCGCAGTGAGAAGCTCGAGGCGCGCTTGATGTGGATGCACAATCTCGAGCGCAACGACGGTCTCGTACGGCCGGAGGTCCGCTATCAGTGGTTGGACATGACCCGGCTATGGATCGGCTATGACCACTTCTACGGAACGCGCCTCGGGCTGTTTGGCCAGTTTCGTGATCAGAGCCGCCTACGCATGGGCCTCGGCCTGCAATGGTGAGCAAGGGCCTCAGGGTTGTTCCAACGCCTCCTGCTGGAACATGCCGGTTGATAGATCCGTGTCATAGGCGACGTCGCTGAAACGGAAGGTCGTCGAACCGCCGGTCGCGTGATTGATGCACTCGAGACGGTGCACGGTGTCGATGCCGTCGACCTTCCTGATGTCGTGAGCGGTGATGGTGCGCTCGAGCGTCTGGCCGGTCCAGTACTCGACTCGTCGAGTGAGCCAGGTCTCACTGTCGACCCAGCGCGTCGCCCGCTCGTGACCGAGCACCTTGGCCAACCGGCGACTCTTCACCAGGCCGTCAACGACAATGCACTGGCAGTCGTCGAGGGTCTGCCAGCCGACGGTCTGCCAGTTGTAGTCATCGAGCTCGACCTTCATCTCGTTCTTGATGTTCTCGTAGGTGAAGTCGGTGCCAAGGAAAGACTCGCCGCGGTTGGAAGCAGAGATGCGCCGGACGCGCCGGTACTCCGGCAGGTAGAGCCACTGGTCGTCGGCTTTACCGTCGCCGTAGTCCCAGGTGAGAAACGCAGTGCCCCGAACGGAAACCGGCTCGACGTAGCGGATGAGGCTCTGCTTGCGGTCGCCGTCGTAGCGTCGGAACACGGATGCCTTGCGGTGACGCTCGCGCCCGCGGGCGTCACGGACAGTGATCTCTAGAGATTCGCGCAGAGTCTCGCCATCCGAGCGCGCATTGACGAGCTGGGCGACGCGTAGGCCCTCGATCTTTGTTCCCGGTGCGAGGGCGGAGTCGGCTTCGGTGGAGGTGCCACGCGAGTGGCCGGTGCCGAGGGCGACAGAGAGCCCGAGCAACAAAACGACCAGCGTCGCCGGGGAGCCGACCCCGGCCTGGGCGCGCCGTCTCGCCTCGAGCTGGCGCGCAATCGCGGCGGGGGCGCTTTCGCTGCGTTCCTTCTCTGGCACATGTTCGTGGAGCTCGGCTTCGTGAAGCGGCCAGCCGACCAGCCGCAAAAGGCTCGGAAGCAGGAAGAGGTCAGCGGCAAGCGCGACGACCAGGGTTATCGCGGTTGCCAGACCCATATGGGCGATCGGTTGAAAGTCCGAGAACAAGAGCACCAGAAAGCCGAGTCCGAGGCAGACAGTGGTCACCAGGAGCGCCGGGCCAACGCGTTCGTAGATCGCGGAAAGCGCCTGCCGTGGGTGATGGTTCCCCTTACCGCCGAGATGACCGAGGACGTGGGCGGTGTCGTCGACGGCCAGGCCCAGCGCCAGGCAACCAGTGATACTGGTGACGAAAGACAGCGGAATTCCGGTCCAACCCATCAGCCCGAGGCAGGTTGCGATCGGGACGACGTTCGGAATCATCGAGAGTAGACCCAGTTTGAACGAGCGCAGGGAGGCCATCATCAGGAGTGTGATGAGAGCCACGGCTACGGCCAGGCCACGCAGCATGTTGCGCACGATCCCGTCCATTGCTTTGGGAAACAAGAGCCAGGTACCGAGGACTTCGACATCCAGGTTCGCCGGTCGGGTCGGGGTCTCGGCAGCAAAGCCGAGCAACCGCTGGCGCAGATCGAGCACTGCCTTCGACGAGCGGCTGTCGACCTTGAGGAAGACGTTGAGCGCTGAGCGGTCGAAGTTGACGTAGTACTCGAAGTCTTCTGGGCTGCCGCTACTCTCGTAGAGCACCATGTACTGCGCGGCGAGTGCCGGAGAGGTGAAGTAGCGTCGTTCGCTGTCGGGCTCGCCGGGCGGTTCGGGGTTCATCGCGTCGTCGATGAGCGCCAAGTAGTCGAGCAGTGAGACTGAGCGGGTGACGATCGGATCCGCCATTGCGGTTTCGATGGCGCCGTGCGCGAAACGCAGCACCGACGGGGCGAGGGCTCCTTCGCCCTCCTCGGTCGACAGAACCAGGTTGACCCATAACGAACCGTCGAAGCGGTCGCTGAGGAACCCATCGCTCAGGCGATGAAAGCTGTCGGCCTTCCAGTAGGTGATCGGGTCACTCTCGAGCCGCAAGCGAAAAACCCCGCCGACCACGACCGCGACGAGGAGCAGGGTGACCAGGACCGCTCGCCAGGGTCGCTCGGCTCGTTCCACGCCGTACTGGGCGATCTGCGAGAGCAGTTGGATCCGGCGCGGGGGTGGAGGCTCGAAGCCGAAAACCTGAGCCAGTGCGGGCAGCAGGAGGAGGCTGGCAGCCAGAGCTCCGAGAATCCCGACGGCGAGGCCGGCGCCGAGGTGCTTGAGCACCTCGATAGGCATCAAGGTCAGGGACAGGAACCCAGCGCTGGTCGACAGAGCCGAGATCGTGCAAGGTCTTGCCAACCGCGCGACCAGACGTGCACCGGGTGACAGGTCGAAAAACGGATCCTCTGCTCCTGCGCTTCGGAGGAGGGCGAAAGCGTAGAGACCGTAGGCGCCGGCGGTGGCGACCAGGATGGTCGGCAGAGTCGCAGACACAGCGGTAAACGGTGCGCCAACCAGAGACAGCCAGGCCGTTGCCAGAACATTGGACCAGGCTGCCAACACGCCCACAAAAAGCACGACGCCCCAGTGCCTGAGGATCGTGACCGCGAGGATGAGGACCAACACCAGGGCAGCCGATGTCAGGACTCCGAGGTCGCGCAGGCCGATGCGGGTACTGTCGACCTCGGCCGCCGGGTAGCCACCAACCCAGGTCGCCCAGGGCGCGCGCTCGAGAATGCGCGCGGTATCCGTGACCACTTCCTGGTTGATCGCACCGCTCGCCCGATCACCCTCCAGGGTGGGAACGATGAACATCGAGACGGCGCGGCGATCGTCCGCAATGAGGTTGCCGTCGACGAGACGATGGCCGTCGATTCGCGCCAGCAGTCGCTCGAAGGAGGCCGCGAGTTCTTCCGGGGTGGCCGTGCCGGCAAGGAGCTCCTCTCCCACCAGACCCGAGGTGTCGAGAAAGCCCTGCTCGTCGGCGCGCACGTCCTCGACGGAAGTCAGATCGATGACATCAGAAACGCTGGGTAGAGATTCGATCTCGCGACGGAGGGAGGCCAGGAGCGCCAGGTCGCTGGCGGTCAAAGGTCGCCCGAGGTCGATGCCGACCATCAGCATCTCGTCGTTCTTGAACTCGGCCTTGATCTCCTGGTTGCGGGCGCGGTCGGGATCGTTCTGGAGCAGAAAGTAGTCCAGTCCGGGATGGATCTGGATCTTCGTTGCCGGCACGAGACCGATTACGAACGCCAGCCCGAAGAGCAAGATGATCAGGCGAGGGTACGTCTGAACCAACTTCTGCAGAACACTGATCATGGGTGCGGTTACTCGGATGGATGGGTCAAGAAGCGGTGTCGTGCCGGAGGTTGTTTTGCAGCGCGGCCTCAACCGCCGCTTGGTCCATCTCGTGGTCGAGCGGAATCGTGATGCGAAAAGTCGCACCGCCCAGGCGGCCGTTGGCGATGGCCTCGATCGTACCGCCGTGGGCGCGGACGAGGTTGCGTACGGTAGCGAGGCCGAGGCCGGTGCTTCGTTTCCCTGAGTGGAAGGGCTCGAAGATGCTCGGTAGCCGCGCGACGGGAATGCCGGGGCCGTTGTCTTGAATCTCGACGAGCAGAGTGCGCCCCTCGTCAGCTCCGGCCTGGTCGATCTGCGCCTCGAGTCTGACGGTGCGGGGTTCGTCCTCACCGGCCAGGGCGTCGCGGGCGTTGTGGATCAGGTTCTCGATGACTCGCGCCAGCGCCACCGTGTCGAGGCTTCCCCTGGCGCTCGCATCGATGGCGATCTCGAGCTCGAGGTCAATGGAGCGACGCTCCAACTCACCGCGCAGACCCTCTGCGACGTCTCGTAGAAGCTCGGCTACGGTGGTCTGTTCACGCGCCAGCTGGGGCGTGCCTCCGCGGGCGAAGTTGAGCATCTCTTCGGTCATCCGACCGAGTCGATCGACGGCGGTGCCGATTTGTTTGAGTGGCTCTGCGACCGCGTTGCCGTCTCCGTTCTCGGCCGAGCGCTCGGCGAAGTGGCCGGCCAACTCAGCGTAGCCCTTGACCACGGTGAGCGCGTTGCGCAGGTCGTGGGCGATGGCGCTCGACATCTGGCCAATCGCCGCAAGGCGCGTGTCGCGTTCAGAGAGCTGCTCCTCAGCGGCCTTGCGGCGCAACAACGCACCAACGCGAGCGACGAGTTCGCGGGGAACGAAAGGCTTCACGAGGTAGTCGTCGGCGCCGTACTCCAAGCCCTCGACAATGGCACCGGCGCCGGCGCGCGCGGTCACCATGATGATCGGGATGGAGGCCAGGGCGGAATCGGCGCGGATCTCCTTGCACAGCTGTTCGCCGTCCATGCGCGGCATCATGACGTCCGAAACCACCAGGTCGATTCGCGCGCTTTGCAGTGCCTCGAGGGCCTCGACGCCGTCGGCTGCTCGCACGACGCGATACTTCTCGAGCAGCGCTCGTGCCATGAAGTGCCGAAGGTCCTGGTTGTCGTCGACCACCAGCACGATCGGCGCGTCCTCGGGTGGTTGGTAGTCGGGTTGGTCCTCACCGGGCGGGCGCAGGGTGGTCGGCGCAACATCCGCGAGAGCAGTGTCGCGCAGTGCGCGGCGATACTCCTGGGCGGCGAGCGCCGAGCGTCGGGCCTCAGCCATGCGATCCTGGCGACGGCGAGGCTGGCTGCGCCGATCTTCGACATGCTGCTGACGGGCCGGCAGGGTGGCGCGAAACGTCGAGCCCACTCCCACTTCGGAGTGCACCACGAGGTCGCCGCCATGCAGGCGTGCCAGTTCGCGCGCGAGCGCCAGACCAACGCCCGTTCCTTCGTGGGTGCGCGCGCTCGAACTGTCGACCTGATAGAAGCGATCGAAGACCTTTTCGAGTTCGCTCTCTGGGATTCCTGAGCCGGTGTCTTCGACCTCGAAAACGACCTTCTCGGGTTCTTCATTGCGCACGCGGACGGTGATGTGGCCCTTCTTTGTGAACTTGAGGGCGTTCGAAACCAGGTTCGCCGCAATGACCCAGATCTTGTCGACGTCGAGTTCGGCAGGTCGGAGCTTCTCTTGCTCGAAGCGCAGCTCGAGCCCCCGGGACTCCGCCAGGGGCCGCGCCGACTGAACCACCTCTCCAATCAGCTCGCCGACATCGACTCTCTCTGTGGCCAGGTCAAGCGATCCAGATTCGAGCTTCGCGATGTCGAGCAGGGCATTGACCTGTCGTAGCAGGCGGGTGGCGTTGGTGCGCATCGAGGCCAACAGCTCGCTGTGCCCTGGGTCGCTGATCTGGCCGCGCAGGGTGTCGATAGGGCCGAGAAGAAGCGTAAGCGGTGTTCGCAGCTCGTGACTGACGTTGGCGAAGAAGCGTGTCTTGGCTTCGTCGAGCGCGAGCAGGTCCTGGTTGGCCTTCTCGAGTTGCAGGCGCAAGGAGAGGTCGCGCCACAAGGTCCTCCTGGCAGCGAATGTTCCGAGGGCGGTGAATGCCGCTGCGCAGACGAGAAAGAAGAAGTGCGCCACCATCTCGCGCGAGGTCCCGGCGCTGGGAATGGTGAGCGCCAGGTGGAGAACCGCGGTGGCGGTTCCGAAGGCGAGCATCAAGAGCGGGTGAATGGGCATGGAGAGCCCCAGCCCACCGATGACCAGCATGATGCCGACGAAGTAGGTGCTCTGCCAGCCGGCCATCAGTGCGCCGAGGAGTGAGATCACCGCTGCGCAGAGTAGGCCGTTGCCAATGACCAGCTTCTCGGCCCAGCGCGCGGCACCAGGGCGTCGCACGATCAACCAGGCCACCAGGCACGAAGCGGCGACCCCCAGTCTCAGGCCCAGGGCGAGATAGGCGAGACGGGGTTCGATGACCACATCCAGAAACCAGAACGCGGCGAAGAGAAAGGCCGTCGCGCCCAGCAGGCGTCGACCCCGGTCGCGCAGCAACGCTTCGAGCTCGCGATCGAACTCGCGTGCCAGGGAAGGCTGGCTATCGCCCACGGGATGGGTTCCCGTCCAAGAAGTATCCAAAACCGGCGGTCGCCCCGTCTCGGTATGTGTTGGGCAATGGCAAGAGAAGAGCGAGTTGTTGAAAATACTAGAGTTGTGCCGTTCTCCCAAGCCCGACGACATGATTTCTTGCGAAACAGCGAGGGAGCCTACGAAGGGGCGTCCCAGCTGCCTCCCCAGCTGCCGAGCTTGACCGCGCGCCCGATCACGGCTGTAGCGGGGCTTCCCAGTCCCTCGAACAGGTTGACCCGTGCAAAACCTGCTTCATGCAGGAGGTCACGAAGCTCCTCGCGCCCAAAGAAGCGGAATCGGCCGTCTTCTTCGAGCTCGATGAGCCTGCTCATCATGTTGGCAAAGCCCCGCAGCGCTTCGAGTTGGTGGGCTGCCTCAGGGTCGCCCTTCTCGACTCGCGCGCGCAGCAGCTCACTTTCCTCGCGGTACTGCTTTGACGGATCCCAGTTGGGCTGTAGGGATGACACCACCAAAACGCCGCCCGGCCGCAGGATGCGATGCATCTCGCGGATGGCAACCAGGGGGTCGGCGAGGTAGGAAACCACGAGCGAGCAGCCGATCCGGTCGAGGCTTTCGTCCGGGAAGTCGAGTGTCGCGCCAGGGCGAGCATCGGCGAAGCTGAGATGCTCGAACTCGAGGTCGAGCGCGGTGGTCGCCTTCTCGCGACCGGGCCGAAGGTCCGTTGGGAGCACTTTACCGTGGCAGAACCTGGCCGCTCGGCCGATCTCCTCGATGACGTCCAGCTCGGTGCGCTCGAGATCGGGGCAGATCGTGCTGAGGCGCGCGCGGGTGAGGGGAGCGCCGCGCAGTGCTTTGTGCAGCGCCTTGCCGTAACACTCCTGAATCCGTGCTGCGGTCAGTGCTTCGAGCCCCCCGATGCGACCGGCGAGCTCTTCGACACCGTACGCTCTTCCCTCGAGGAAATCCTCGATCGGTCGCAGGCGACTGACCTCGAGGTCGGCGTTTACCTGGAGGCAGGGAAACTCACCGAGCTTGCGGGCGATCCTGGTCTCTTCGACCTTCGTTGCGGTGCGCTCGAGCGCTTCGGGCACCAGGTCCAGAATCGTGTACGAAGCCGGAGCCTGATCCTCAGTGAGAGTGCTCAAGATGGCTCGCGACAGGTTGCCCGTTCCGCACCCGAAATCGGCGAGGTCTTCATCAGGTTGTGGATCCAGGAGTCCGACCTGGTGTTCCAGGAACTGTGGATAGTCGGGGTGCTCGAGCAACACGTCGTAGGCCAGGTCGTCGCCCCCGGAGCCGAACAGGTGCTGGTGCCAGAAGGTTCGGGCATCTCCGAGTCTGTACCGCTTGACGCGCGCCCATTCGGCGCGTGATTGCTCGCCGAACTTGCGCAGGTCCGGGTCGGTCGCCGGTCGATCTTCGCCGAAGATGTGTTTTGCCACCGACTCACTGACCAGCTTGAAGACCTCGATCGCCTCGGGCCCCTCTTTCAAAACATGACCGGTGGCGCACTCGAAGACCTCGCGGATGCCGCTTCCCGGTGCCTCGAGCATCTGCTGGACGCGGCTGCGGGTGACCCAGTGGTCGTAGGTGCCGACGATCCAGGTGATCGGCGTGGTGATGGCTGCGATGTCCCGGCGCGCCTCGGCCAGGTAGGCCAGGTCGAGTTCCGCGGCCTTCGCGAACCAGTTGTCGACCAACACCGGGCGCCCATGGACGTGCATGCGTTCGGGTGCCTCCCCCTTTTCCCACAGCGGAAAGAGGTCGAGGCCCGCGAAGTAGTTGCGCATCATGTCCTGGGCATCGGGACAGCCGAAGGGTGCAACCCAGGCGTCGATTCGTGGCCCAGCGTCGTCCACCACCCGGCGCGCTGCGATCGCCGAGAAGGATACCGAGACCAGGGCACACTTCTGGGGGTTGAATCGCTGTTCGACGTAGCGCAGCGAAGCGTTGATGTCGTCGACCAGGTTTGACAGGTCCCACTCCAGGTAGGGCTGGTTCTGTTCAACCAACTTCGGGTTCATGGTGCTTTCACCGACGAGGTGACAGAGATCGAAACGAAGGACAACGACACGCCGACCTCCGCGTCCGAGGTCGTCGACCAGCGTTCGGGCCTGCAAGCCGAAGACCTCCTTGCGTTTCAACAGCGCGGGCGCAACGAGAACGGCGACATCGGGTCTGAGACTGGGGTCACTTGTATCGAAGTTGGCATCGATGAGACCGACGACGGACTCGCCGCGCCGATTGCGGTACTGCACGACTTCGACGCCGCTTTCGATCCGCGACCGTTGGCGCCCGAGAACTTGCGACACGCGGCTGCGCAGGAGGGCAAAGGTGCGCCGTAGGCGATTACCCCGGGTGGACTCGAGCGAACGGCTGCTGCGGTCTTCGAAGACCGAAGGTTGACCGGGTTCATCGTCGAAGTGCAGTCCAACGCGCAGTGTCTGGTCGTCGTAGCGCGTCAAGTAGCGGATGGTCGCTCCGGAGACCGGTCGCTCGTAGCCGTTCTGGCTGACCATGAAGTGCGGCAGCCGCGTCCCGACCAGGAACGGCGTGTTCAGAGGAACGCACATCGAGGCGCCGCCTTCGGCAAGGTCGAGGAGCTCGAAGCGCGTGAAGCCGCCGGTGAGGTGGGGAGCGCGGAACTCACAGTAGCCCGCCGCCTCGCTCCGACGGTTGGTCCGGCGTTCGGTGACGTAGAGCCGTTGCGGTGCGAGCAACACGGGGCGTTGCCCAGGTACGAGCAGAACGCCCTCGAAGGCGTAGAACAGGCTACCGTCTGAGAACACGATGTAGACGACACGGCTGGTCGTGTCCTCGACCAGCTCGACGCCGTCGAGGGTGAGGGTCGAGCGCGTCGGGTCGTCGTTGAGTGTCAAGCCAGCGAGTGTCGCCTCGTCGATCTGGAACCCGCGTTGAGCCAGGACGCTGATCGGGTAGCGGCCGGCAATGGCGGTCCGGAGGATCGCTTCGACTCCCTCTGGATCGGCAACCGGCAACAGGTTGCTGGGTAACAGGTCGCCTAGTCGTTGCTGCACGCGCACGATGGCGTCGTCCATCTCGAGAAAGCCGGCGTGACTTCGCAGGCGTGCACGGTCGCGCGCCGCGAGCTCTTCGAAGCGCACGCCGAAACCAGCCGGGCTGGTCCGCACCACACGTGCCGCGACCTCGATAGGTCGCGAGTCGGTGGGCAGGGTCAACCGCAAGGCGAGCCTTTCGCCCGGCTCGAGTTTCGTCGTTGTACGAACGAAGGCTCCATCGGCACTCAGGTCGGAGGCGATTGCTGGTCCAGCCAGCTGCTCGCCCGAGTCGATGCGCACTGCGATATAGGTCGCCCGCCGAGGTGCAAGGCGGGCTTCCGACTCGCTGCTGCGAGCAGTCGGTGAAGGCATGGCGGTTTGTGGCCCGGGCTGCGAAGGCAGCCAGCTGGTCGTCACGGCGGTGCTCCGGAGAAGTACCTCGTTTGCGAACTAGAACTTGCGACCAGGGGTGTGTACCTGGCGGGCCTGAGAAGGAGTGAACGTTGAGGAAAACGCGAATTATATGGGAGGCAGTCGCTCGTTGCTCTATGTCACGTTGTCTGTCGCTCTATGCTGAGCTGCGACTTCTCGTCCAGGCCTGGAATCGACCTTCGGGCGAGGAATCGAAGATGCGGGTTGTGCTATATTGGACCCTAGTTTTCCGAGTTTCTAGTACTCCTGAGAGTGCGCTGAACGAGCTGGAAAGCAACACCAAACCGCCGTGTTCGTAGCGGAGACCTGAATGACGACCGAACCGCAAGAAGTGCTCGAGTCCAACATGCCCGAGAGTCTCGAAGTCGAGATCTACGGCGGGACGTACCGAGTACGTGGCGGTGACGCCGAGGAGCTCCGGGAGCTGGCGGGCTACGTAGACAAGAAAATGAAGGAGGTCGCGACACATCTCGCGACAGTCGATACGACGAAGATTGCGATCCTCGCCGCGCTGAATATTGCCGATGAACTGCGCAGCGGGAGTCGAGAGAGCCAGCCCGGGGTCGAGCGTCAGCTCGACCTGATGGCCGGTGCTTTAGAAGAGGCGCTCGGAGAATCGGTGGGCTAGAGGGAACCGGGAGAATCGAGATCCCCTCAGGCTCCGAATGATGAGTGCGAGCGCCCAATACGAAGATCGAAGAATGTTGCACCCCCTGCGCGGTACGTGATGGCCCAACCACTGTTAGAACCTACGCTTCTTTTCCGGGAGTCCTATATCCACGTGGCCTGTGCCAGCCTCGCTCGTACGAGGACGCTGATGGCTCGAGGCGCGGACACCCACCTGGTCATGCCAGGTTCTAAGCCGGACGGGTCACACGGTCGGGCGGGGGGTGCCACCCTTCGTTTCGCTGGCAGCGGTCGCCAACTTGCCGCGACCGCCGGGGGTGTGAACCCCTAAGGGAAGTCGGTTCTCTCGCCGAAGGTGTCGTGCCTCTTGCCATATAGGCGGAGGTACCAATGGACACGAATGTTGTACTAGCTGCGCTGGCGCTAGTGGCCGCTGCGTCCATGCCTGTGGTTTGGCTCCTGTTCGTGCGACGTGCTGCACGGCAGATCACCATCCAGGCGCGCCGCAAGGCGACGCGGCTTCTCGAAGAGGCCGACCGCGAGCGCGACGCCAAGCGTCGCGAGGACGAGCTCGCGGCACGGGAAAGAACGCTGCAGCGCCGCGCTGAGTTCGAAGCGGAGGCTTCGAAACACCGCGCCGAACTCGATGAGCGGGCTCGCGAACTGGCCGACGAGCGCCGCGAGTACACGGAGCAGGCGGCGCAACTCGAGCGTCGACTCCTCGAACAGGAAGAAAGAGAACAGGCACTCGCTGCGACAGAGGCGAATGTCGAGGCCAGAGGGCAGCGTTACGCGAGGCTGTTGGAGGACGAACGCCACCGGCTCGAGCGCGTCGCCGGGCTGACCGCTCAGCAAGCGCGCGAAGAGCTCGTTCGCAGCCTCGAGGCCGAGGCACGCATCGAAGCCGCTCACCTGATCAAGAAGATCGAAGACGAAGCGCGTGAGCGCGCTCTTCCCGAAGCGCAACGGATCATCTCGATGGCGATCGAGCGCTCGGCAGCGGACTACATCAATGAAACCACGGTTTCGGTGGTGATGTTGCCCAGCGACGACATGAAGGGTCGCATCATCGGCCGTGAGGGACGCAACATCCGCGCGCTCGAAATGGCGACGGGCGTCGACTTGATCGTCGACGATACCCCCGAGGCCGTGATTGTTTCGGGCTTCGATCCCTACCGGCGGGAGATCGCTCGCGTCAGCCTCGAGCGCTTGATCGCCGATGGGCGCATTCACCCTGCCCGGATCGAAGAGGTGACCGAGAAGACGCGCGCCGAATTCGAGCAACGAATTCAGAGTGACGGCCAGGAGGCGCTGCTCGAGCTCAACCTTTCGAATGTGCACGCTGAGTTGGTGAAGCTGCTGGGGCGGTTGCGCTATCGCACCAGCTACGGTCAGAACGTCTTGCAACACAGCAAGGAGGTCGCCTTTCTGGCGGCCAACATGGCGGGCGAGCTGCGTGCTGACGTGCACGTTGCCAAACGTGCGGGCCTCTTCCATGACATTGGCAAGGCGGTTGATCGCGAGATGGAAGGCACCCACCTCGAGGTGGGGATCGACCTCTTGCGCAAGTACGGCGAAACGGAAGAAGTTGTGCACGCCATGGCGTGTCACCACGGTGACTACGATCCTGAGACCGTGGAGGCTGTCCTGGTGACTTCTGCCGATGCGCTGTCGGCCGCGCGCCCAGGCGCGCGGCGCGAGATTCTCGAGACCTATATGCGACGACTCGAGAAGCTCGAGGAGCTCGCCTCGAGTTTCGACGGTGTCAACAAGAGCTACGCGATTCAGGCCGGTCGCGAGGTCCGCATCATCGTCGACTGCGACAAGCTGAGCGACGAGGAGGCCATTTGGCTGTCGAAGGATGTCGCCAAGAAGATCGAGAAGGAACTGACCTATCCCGGGCATATCAAGGTCACCGTGATTCGGGAGTCGCGAGCGGTTGACTATGCCCGCTGATCGCGCGCGTCAGCTCTATACGGTGACTGCTCGCTGACTGACGTAGAGTCCGGTCAACAAACGCGGAGATCAACCTTGAAACTTCTGTTCGTCGGCGACGTCATCGGCCGCCCCGGTCGGCGTGTTCTGCGCCTCTTGCTCGAGCGGCTGATCGAGAAGCACGCCATCGACTACACGATTGTCAACATCGAGAATGCAGCCGGCGGCTTTGGCGTCAACGCGAGTGTGATTGCCGAGCTCGCTCCGCTTCCGATCGATTGCATGACGAGCGGCAACCACATCTGGGACAAGAAGGAGGGCGTTGCCTTTCTCGACCAGCGCCCCAGCCTACTTCGCCCTGCGAACTATCCCGCTGGAACGCCAGGCAAAGGACTGTTCATCGGAGAAACAGCGGCCGGAGTCAAGGTCGCGACGATCAACCTAGAAGGTCAGGTCTTCATGAAGGCCCTGCCCTCCCCCTTCCAGGAGGTCGATCGCCTACTCGCTGGTCTGCCCTCGGACGTCCGCGTCGTCGTCGTCGACTTCCACGCCGAAGCCACCAGCGAAAAACAGGCGATGGGCTTCCACCTCGACGGCCGCGCGAGTGCCGTTCTCGGTACTCACACCCACGTGCCAACGGCCGACGGGCGGGTGCTCCCGGGGGGCACCGCTCTGCAGACCGACGTCGGCATGACCGGCCCCTATGAATCCATCATCGGCTTCCGCGCGGACAAGGTGCTGCAGCGGTTCTACACCCACCAGCGGGCGCCTTTCGAGGTTGCCAAGCGGGATGTCCGCCTTTCGGCGGCGGTTGTCGACATCGATGAAGCGACCGGCCGGGCGCGTTCTATCGACCACCTGTGGGAGCCCGAGGAGCGACCCGCCGGGATCTGAACGTCTCCCTGAGCTCCCGACGCGAGGGGCACTCGGATAGCATGGAAGCTCACATGAAAGACGACGAGAAGGTGGCTCGAGAGGCCGCAGGCGCGAGCTCCGTTGTAGAGCGGATTCCGGTCTCGGCGATCGTGACAACGTTCAACGAAGAACGCCACATCGCTGAGTGTCTGGAGTCTCTCTTGTGGTGCGACGAGGTCTTGGTCGTCGACTCATTCTCGACCGATCGTACCCCCGAGATCGCACGCTCCTATCCGGAAGTGCGTTTCCTCCAGCGCACGTACTACGGCTCTGCTTCGCAGAAGAACTGGGCGATGGATCAGGCGAAGCACGACTGGATTCTCATTCTTGACGCCGACGAGCGCATCACCCCAGCTCTCAGAGCGGAGCTCGAAGAGGTGCTTGCCAGCGACCCCCAGTACAGCGCCTACACAATCCAGCGTACGGTCTACTTCCTGGGCAAGGTCATTCGTTTCTCGGGCTGGCAAAGAGATCGTGTAGTGCGCTTGCTCGACCGGTCGTTTGGCCGCTACCCGAACCGGCGGGTGCATGCCGACATGGTGACCCGGGGGCCGGCTCCCGTACTGCGCAACCCGATGCTGCACTACATGGTCGAGGACTTTCCCTCATACGCCAAGCGCATCCACAAGTACTCGTGGTGGGGCGGTGCACAAGCCTGGATGGAGGGTAAGCGAGCCGGTGTTGCCGAGGTCCTCGGGCGCTCGGTGTGGCGGTTCATTCGCACCTACTTCGTCCAGCTCGGGTTTCTCGATGGCATGCGGGGCCTGGTCTTCTGCCTCCTTCAGGCTGCTGGTACCTTCATGAAATGGTCGTTCGTCTGGTCGTGGCGCGAAGGTGAGCGCCATGGCCTGAAGCCGAACCTTCCCGACTTCGATGAGAGTGAGTCGACCTGGGAGGGCCTGAGCGACCTGGCCGAGCCCGCGCAGCCGGCGCGCGCGGAACTCTAGTACCCCGTACCATTGAAAGGGATAGTGGCTGAGCGGATGATCGTGCTCGAGATCAAGGCGTCACGACAGAGGCATATTGGTGATCTGTCGAGGAGTGACAACACAGAGATCGAGCGCGAGGACCGCGCAGACGCTGTGCGTTTCAATGGTACGGGGTACTAGGAAGCCTCCATGTTGGTTGCTTTTCCTGTTCATGGGAGGCGGAGGCGAGTCTCGTGTCGCGCCGTTTCGAGCGGACTGCTGCTGGTCGCCTTGGCACCTCCTGCGCTCGGCCAGTCGGCTGACCAGAGTGTCGGCCGCAGTCTCGGGATAAGCCTGGGGGTCTGGGACCTTGGCGACGAAGAGGCGACTCTTCTCGGTCTCGACTACGGTTTTCGCCCACGCCGCTGGGGCCTCGAGCCTCACATTGGCGTGGCGGCGACCGAAGACTCTACTTTCTACGGCTATGCGGGAGTTCGTCGTCATTACCGTCTCGGGGGGAGGTTTGTGGCCACGCCGAGCTTTGCGATCTCGCTCTGGGAACAGGGCGACGGGAAAGACCTGGGGCACGTCGTGGAATTCAGGAGCGGCCTGGCGATCTCCCGTCAGTTGGCCAGTGGTGCACGAATCGGCGTGGGCATCTATCATTTATCCAACTCCAGTCTCGCGAGCCGCAACCCGGGTTCGAACGAGCTGTTGTTTCGCCTGGTCCTACCCACCGCACGCAACCGAAGAGGTGCGCCATGAGCGTTCCCGCTGACCTTCTCGAGATCCTCGTTTGCCCCAAGAGTCACGGGTCGCTCGAGCTCGTCGACCTTCCGGACGACACCCGCAAGCAGCTCGCAGACAAGTATCGCGAGCACTTTCGCGACGAAGAGCCCGTCATCGAGCAGGGTCTGTGGTGCGCCGAGTCGGGGCTCTTGTACCCCGTGGTCTCGGACGTTCCGGTGATGCTCATCGAAGATGCCCTTCCCGGGTCTGCGATTGGGCGGGCAGCCGACGATCCGGACGACAGTGGCTCAGCTTGAGCCTCATCCTCGATCTTTCGCCTGAGCCCACCCGCAGTGATCTGAGTGTGTAGCTCCGAGTCGTCGCGCGGCTTTAGATCCTGGTTCGACGCGGTCATTCCCGATGTCGAGTCGGCTCTCGATCGTTTTCTGCCGTCAGCAGACGCGGCGCCAACGAGACTGCACGAAGCCATGCGCTATGCGGTCTTCGCGGGAGGCAAGCGGGTGCGCCCGGCTCTCGTTCTTCTCGGCGGCGAGCTCTGGGGTGGTGCACGCGCTGATCTCCTGCCGGCCGCCGCGGCCCTCGAAATGGTTCACTGCTTCAGCCTGATCCACGACGATCTTCCGGCGCTCGACGACGACGAACTGCGGCGCGGGCGCCCGACGGTCCATCGCCAGTTCGACGAAGCGACCGCTGTTCTCGCTGGCGACGCCCTGCTCAACCTGGCCTACGAAGTGCTGGCTCGGGAACCCGAAGGAGCGCAGGCGAAACGGCGGGAGCGTGCTCAGGCGATTCTTGCTGCTGGGGTGGCAGAGATGATTCGTGGGCAGGCGGGCGACCTGGCCGCCGAGGGGGTCTGGCCCGACGACCCGGTTGCGGAGCTCGAGTGGATCCATCGCCGCAAGACCGGTGCTTTGCTGGCCGCGTCGCTGCGTCTTGGGGCGATCTACGCTGGTGCAAGCGAGGCCGAGGATGCGCAGCTGCTGGCGTTGGGCCATTCGATCGGCCTCTTGTTTCAGATCGCCGATGATATTTTGGACCTGGAGGGGTCGACAGCAACGCTCGGCAAGACGGCCGGCAAAGATCAGGAGGCCGACAAGTTGACCTACCCACGCGTCCACGGGCTCTCTGGAGCCAAGACCCGCCTCATCGAAACCCGTGATCTTGCCCTCCTGCAGGCTGCCGAGTTGCCTCGGGGCGGCGGTGTTCTCCCCGACATGCTGCACTACCTGACAGAACGCGACCGGTGAGTATCGTGTCGGCTTCCCGTTCGACTCGCTCTCGCCTCGACCTCCTCCTGGTTGAACGTGGCCTGTTCGAGAGTCGCGAGAAGGCACGTCGTGCCGTGATGGCCGGCCTGGTTCACGTCGACGGGCAGCGGGTCGACAAGGCTGGTACCCAGATTGCTGCAACTGCGGCGCTCCACGTTAAAGAGCGCGAGCCTTACGTCTCTCGAGCGGGTCGCAAGCTGGCCGCGGCGCTCGACCATTTCGAGGTCGATCCCCAGAACCTGATCTGCCTGGACATCGGTGCCTCGACGGGTGGCTTTACCGACTGTCTGCTCCAGCGCGGAGCCCGGCGGGTCTACGCGGTCGACGTTGGCTACGGCCAACTCGATGCGCGCTTGCGCTCTGACCCTCGGGTCATCGTGATGGAGAGAGTCAACGCGCGACGGCTTGACCCCGCTGATTTCCCCGAACAGGCCGAACTCGCGGTTCTCGACGTCTCCTTCATCTCGTTGGTCAAGATACTGCCCGCGGTGACCCCACTTCTCATTCCCGGGTCACGGTTGCTGCCGATGATCAAGCCGCAGTTCGAGGGCGAGCGTCATCAGGTCGGCAAAGGGGGCATCGTGCGAGACGAAGAAGTGAGACGCTCCATCATCGACCGTCGACTGGCTGACTTCGAGTCCTTGGGGCTGGAGGTCAAAGCGGTAGTCGACAACCAGCTCACGGGCGCTGGCGGAAATCGCGAAGCGTTTGCGCTCCTTGAACACCCAGCTTCGCCCATCACAGTCCCACCAGAGGCGTCGTCGTGACCTCCGTACCTTCCGATTCGATGCGGGCTGGCCGCCTGGTGCGCGACGGCCGCAAGATCAAGACGGTTGGCATTGCCGCTAAAGGTCGGAGCCGCGAGTCGGTCCACCTTGCCGACGAGTTGAGCGAGTGGCTCAAACGGCGAGGTCTCGAAGTTCTGGTCGAAGAGTCAGTGATTCGCGCCCGATCGCTCGAGGGCGTCAGGCCGTTGCTGACCAACGGCGAAGCGGGCGCGGCGACCCGCTGTGATCTGGTGATCGTTCTCGGAGGTGACGGCACGCTGCTCTCGGTTGCCCGTGACCTTCCGCCGGCAACGCCGATCCTGGGCGTCAACCTAGGGCATCTCGGTTTCATGACCGAGGTCAACCGCGGCGAGCTCTACCCATCTCTCGTACAGTTGCTCGGGGGTACCTTCGAAACCGAAGAGCGGTCGTTACTCGACGTCGAGATGGTGCGTGCCACCGGTGGCCGGCAGTCCTTTCGAGCTCTCAACGATGTGGTGATTACCAAGAGCGCTCTGGCGCGCATGATTCGCCTGGGTGTCGAGATCAGTGGCCACCGCATCGCCGACTACCGTTCCGATGGGCTGATCGTTTCGACCCCGACCGGGTCGACGGCTTACAACCTGTCGGCTGGCGGCCCGATCATCTACCCGGCGCTGCCCGTTGTCGTTTTGACTCCGATCTGTCCCCATACCCTGACCATGCGACCGCTGGTCGTTTCTGAGTCGAGCGATATCGAGATCGTGCTCGACAGTGCGCAAGAAGAGGTCTACCTGACGCTCGATGGCCAGGAGGGCACGACCCTTTCTCACCACGATCGGGTGTGTGTGACGTCGAACGGTGACCCGGTACAGCTGGTCAAGGTCAGCGGGCGTACCTTCTTCGATGCCCTGCGCGGCAAACTGCGCTGGGGGGAGTGAAGCATGGCCGGGGCCGCCGCCCCGACGGGGCGCCACCGCCGGTGGCGACGGATGCTTCGGACGTTCGTGTGGTCGGCGACGCTGCTGCTCATTTTCGTAGCGATCACCGTCCTCTACCTGCGGTCGATCAGCTTCGAAAACCGCCTCACCGACCGGCTGATTCGCGAGGCCGAGGTTCGCCTCGAGCGCGACGTCGAGATCGACCGCGCGCGGGTCGAGTTCTTTCCACCCGGAGTGACCTTCGAGAATCTGCGGGTTGCCGGTCCTGATCGCGACGCGCAGCCGCTCTTTTCCGCCCGTCGGTTGGAGGTTGGAGTCGTTGGACTCGTTGACGCAGGCACTCTCTACCGGAGGTCGGTGGGAATCGGTCGCATCGTCGCCGAAGAACCGCGGATTCGCCTGGTCATCGATGAGAACGGCGAGCTGCTTCTGCCACGGATCTTGCGTGGCGGTGGGGGAGAGGGTGCGATCCGGCAGGAGATACCCGTTGCCGGTGTTCTGATCACCGACGGCTTGATCGAGCTCGACGGCAACTCGATACCTCTGAACATCCAGACCGGAGGCTTGCGGGTTCTGCTCGAACGCACTCCGCGCGGGCATCTGGTTGGCGAGGCGGCCGCGGAGCGCGTGCGGCTCATCGTTCCGAACGGACGCTCGGAAGGTGGCGAACTCCAGGGCACGGTACCGATCATTGGCAGTCTTCGCACCCGTCTCGATCTCTCGACCGAGGCGGTCGCGATTGAGCGATTACGCTTGACTCGCCCTGATTTCGACCTGCGTGCTGACGGCCTCGTCTCCTGGGGATCGGAGGCGGCGCGAGTCGAGATGACCCTCTTGGCCGATGGAGACTTCGCGCAGTGGACCGAGTGGACTTTCCTCGAGCCGCTGGCGTCTGGTGCACCACTGCTCTCGGGGCCGTATGCCTGGAACGGAACGCTCGCCTGGGTCGGAGCGGAGAGTTCCGAGAGCGGCGCTCAGACCGCGGAGCCGAGTACCTGGAGCGTGGCGGGAAAACTGACAACGCCGCGCATGGCCGTCGAAAGGCTGGCCGTCCGTGCTGTCCTGGCCGACGTGGAGGTCGATCCTCAGCGCGTTGGCGTACGCCTCGTCGAGGCCTCCCTCCTGGGTGGCCGGGTCGTCGGTCAGGCCGAGATCGATCTGCGTGAGGTCTCCGAGACCGCCCGCACCGGTCGTGTCGACCTCCAGGCTTCGTCGGTCGATGCACGGCAGGTTATCCAGACGATCGTGTCCGACGTCGACCTGGCGGTCGGCGGCAGTCTCGAGGGACCTCTCCAGTACCGCTTCAGTCTCGACGATCCGTTGGCTGGCAATGGTCGTGCCGATCTGGTGGTAGACGCCGGAGTCGAACAAGGGAGCGGCCTTCGCCCGATGCGCGGCGAGTTGCCGCTCTTGATCGAGGCCGGAGTTCTCTCGAGTGAGGCACTGAAGGTCAACTTGCCTGGTCAGCGTGTAACCAGCCGCTTGCACGTCGATCTGCGCAACCTCGAGACGAGGTTGCAGGCGAACGTTCAAAGCTACGACCTTGCGGCGCTTGTTGCGCTGGCTCTCCCGCTTGCCAATGACGCTTCGGGTGAGGATCTGGCGGCCGCCGCGCCAGATGATCCACTGATCGGCTTTCGGCCCGTTGCGGGCCGCGGTGGGTTTGACGTCGATCTCCAGGTCTCCGAAAGAGCGACCCGAGTTGACGTAGCGTTCGAACTCGACCAGCCGATGGCAGACCGCCTGGTTCTGGACCAGGCCAGCGGCACGGTGGCCCTCGCCAGTGCCGCCGACGGCAGGTTGGAAATGCAGGGGCTCGAGGCAAGACTCGAACGCGGCGCCGGCGCGGCGCTCTTCATTGCCCGGCCAAGGCCTGCCGAAGCCCTCTCGCCAAGCCTTGACGAGGTATCGAGAGTCCATGACTTCGGCCTCGATCTCGAGGCCTGGCCGCTGCAGTCGCTGGTGCGCGCCATCACCGGGCGGCCGGCGGCGGGCAGCCTTGCGCAGCTCGACGGACAGGTTGGTGGTCACCTCAGGTGGCTGTTGCCGGCAAGCGGTCTCGCCGATTCTGCGGGCGAGATGAACGCCCGCGTCGAAGAGCTCAGCTATGGCGATCGCATTCAACTCGGAGCGGCCGAAGTGGTGGGAACCTTCGGTCAAAGCGACAGAGTTCCAGAGGGAACCCTCGGACTCAACATCCAGAGGGCGGTGCTCGACAGCGCGGCCGGTGCCGTCGAAGTTGCGGGGAGCATGGCCCTTTCGATCGGCGATGGCGGAGATCCGTCGGTCGGGCAAACCCCGGGGCAGGTCGATCTCTCCCTGGTGGGGAAGAACCTCGATCTCCAGGCTTCCCCGTTCGCGGAACTCCTTGGGCTCGATAGTGAACCACGCTGGCTGTCGATCACGGGCGTCGTTGACGGTTCGTTGACCGCGCCTGATGCCAACCTCGAGTTGTCGGTCACTCCAGACCTCGACTCAGTTGCCCTGGCCTCCGAGGAGTCGGCCTTGCGCGTGGACTGGCAGGGTAGCGACGGAGCCCTCCATGTCGAGGGGGCGCTACTCGACCTGGTGCGTCTCGAGGGTGGGGGGATCGCCAATCGGAACGGAGTGCACCTACGTGCGGAGGTTGGGGGTGCCACGCTAGGAGCGGTGGTGCGTGCCGCCCTTCTGCGCGCCGACTGGAACTCCGAAGACGACCTGGGAGTGCCAGGAGAGGATCCGCTCGACCGCATCGCGAGGGGTGAGCTCGAGGGTGAGTACCGCGCGACGCTCGAGCTGCGCGGCGGTCCGAGCGCGCCGACGGAAGCCTCTCTGCGCTTCGATGCACTGCGCGCTCGTCTTCCCGCGCCTGTCGACAGCAGCTCGGAAGAGGGCGCCCTGCAGCTGTCGGCCGAAGAGCCGTTTACGGTTCGTTGGCGTGCGGCCGAAGCCGATGCTGGGGATCGACTTTCACTCGAGGGCTTGTGGCTGCGCGATGAGGCGAGTGGTGCCGAGGTCATTGTCGTCGGGTCAGCCGAGAGTAGTGCCTCGCCCGGCTCCTCTGGCGCCGGCCTGCCCGCAGTGTGGGCGCTCGACTTCGGCGTGCAGGGCACGATACCGGCCCGGTGGATTGAAGGGTTCGCTCCAGCGGTCGATCTTGACGGTCGCATCGAACTGCTGGCCGTTCTCGAAGGCACTTCGGTGGTGCCTGAGTTCGACGGTCAGATGCGCATGGCCGATGGCGAAGCGCGTATCGATGGCTTTCCACATGCATTCGAGGACCTCGACTGGACGGCGCTGCTCTATCCCGATCGGGTGGTTCTCGACCGCCTCAGTGGGCGTCTCGGTGACGGCCCCCTGCGCGCTTCGGGCGACGTCCAGTTCGTTCGCGACCCGCCGACACCGCCGGCGGTTGCCATGCCGCGGGTCCGCCTGGACGCACGCGTCGAGAACGCTTCACTGCGCTGGCCGGAAGGGTGGAGCATGCGCGGCGGCGCGGAGATCGCCTTCCGGCAGAGTGAAGCCGGAGATCGGGTCGTCGTCGGTGAAGCAAAGCTCGATCGCGCGCGCTCACTTTCGCAGCTTGACTTGAGCCTTCCGCAGCTTCTGCGTGGCATGTTCGAGCGTCGGCGACTCCAGGTACAGGATACCGACCCACTGCTCGACACTGTGCGTCTCAACGTCGAGATCGAGGGCAGTGAGGCACTGCGCATCGAGAACGACGTAGCGAGGCTCTCGGGATCGATCGATCTCATCGCTCAGGGCACGCTCGGACGCCCGGTTGTTTTCGGTGAGGTTGGACTCGACGCCGGCGGCACAGTCAGCTGGGGCGGCGAGGACTATGAACTGACCCGTGGCGTTCTCACGTTCTCGAACCCCTATGAAATCGACCCCTTGATCGACATCGTGGCGGTCACCAAGCGGCGCGACTACGACGTCGTGTTGGCGCTGTCGGGTGACCGCGAGCGACTCGAGGCTAATCTCACTTCCGACCCGCCGCTGCCAGAGCTCGAGGTCCTCAGTCTGTTGGCGGCTGGTGGCACCACCCCGGGCAGCGATACCGGTCTCGGACCGCAAAGGGCGGGCTCTCGGAGCGTCGACGCGGCCGATCTTCTCTACTCTCAGGCCTCGACGTTGGTTGGCGATCGCTTCACCCGCCTCTTTGGGCTCGACCGCTTCCGCCTCGACCCCCTGACGACCGGTGACACCTTGTCGAGCGCTCGCGTGACGCTTGGGAAACGGCTTTCTTCAGATGTGTTTGTGACCTACTCGGCGGATCCTTCGTCGAGTGAGAACTCGATTCTCGAGGTCGAGTGGGAGGTCGACGACAACGTGGTCCTCGTTCTGCGGCAGAACGCCGATGGAACCTATTCGGCTGATCTACGGGTGGAGCACGTCTTCTGATGTTGCTCACCTGTCGGGGTTTCGTGGTCGCTGCCCTTCTTGCCCTCCTGGTGGTTCCGGTTGCCGCACAGGACGAGGACGGTTTGGTGACCGCGATCGAAGTGCGCACGGATTCACGCTCGGCGGACCGGCGGGCGCTTTCCGACGCGATCGAAATCAACCTCGGCCAAGCGCTCGACCGAACCCTCGCGGCACGGACGATCGAGAACCTCTACGGGCTTGGCCTGGGCTCCGACATTCGCCTTTCACTGGTCCCTGCCCCAGAGGGCGACGGGCTGGTTGCCGTGTTCGAGATTCACTCCGACGTACGGCTCGAGTCCGTCGAGATCGCCGGTGTTCGGAGTCTTTCGCGTGGCGAGCTGTTCTCGGTCATCGAGGCACGCGCCGGCGAGCGCTTGCTGGAAGACAGGCTCTTGCGCTCAGTTTTTTCGCTGCGCGATCTATACGACGATGCGGGCTACCGCGACGCCCGAGTACGTCTTGCGGTGGATATAGACGAGACCTCGCGACTCGCAGCGGTGACCTTTCATCTCGATTCAAGAGAGCGTGCCCAGGTCGCCGAGGTCATCTTCGACGGCGCCGTGACCGGCCTGCCCTACAGCACGCTCTTAGAACCGCTCGAGCTGGTTCCAGGGAGCGACTTCAGTCGCCGAGCGCTGCGCGAGGACGCCGATCGCCTCCGACGTCACCTGCAGGGGCTAGGCTACCGGCGGGTGCGCGTCGAAGCTTCGCGGGTCGTCGAGGGCGACGGTGGGTCCGCCCGGGGCGTCGAGATCCACCATCGGGTTTTCCTGGGGCCGCTGGTCGAGGTGGTCTTCGATCTACCGGACGCCGATGACCGCAAACGTCTGGAGCAGAAAGGCATGTTGCCGTTTCTCGGCGAAGCCGGGCTCGATCAGGGCCTGCTCCAGGAGTCTGTCCAGCGCGTGCGAGCCGAGTATCAGCGGCGTGGCTACTACGATGTTTCAGTGACCGCCGAAACCGCGGTGCAGGAGGCTCTCCCCCATACCCCTCCGAGCGAGCGGGTGGGCGAGGTGGAGCAGGTGACCTTCACGGTCAGAGCGGGAGAACGCTACCGACTGGTTGGACTCGAGCTCGAAGGCAATACGAGCTATGCGGACTCCGTCCTGTTACCACTCTTTGAAACCGCGCCTGGGCGCGGTTTGGGGGGAAGCGGTCGCCTGGTGAGCGATGCCTTCGACGCCGATCTCGACAACCTGCGCGCCTGGTACGCCCTGCAGGGTTTCAGTGAGGCGCAGATCGGTCCTGCTGAGATCGAGCGCCGGCCACCCCAGCGCCAAGGGGAGCGCGGCGAGCTCGCGGTCGTTGTGCCGATTCTCGAGGGGCCCAGACAGCTGGTCTCTGGCCTGAGCCTGCAAATCGGCGCCGAAGGACCGGGCGCTCTCCAGGGCCGGCAGCTGCCGACCGCCGCCGAACTCGAAGCGGAGCTGCCGCTCGAAGTGGGCGGGCCCTTTCATACGCAGCGTCTCGAGCAGGCAGAACAGCGCATCCGCGCGGTTTTCGAGGCGGCCGGTTTCGATCGCGCGCTGGTTTCTTCGGACGTTGATTGGGGCACCGATGGCCAGCTTGCAGACGTTCATCTCGAGATCGAGCCCGGCGTTCGACGAGTGGTGGGTGGCGTCATCGTAAGAGGCAATCTGCTGACCCGCGAGTCACTGATTCGGCGCTCGATGGGTCTCGAGCGTGGCCAACCGTTCCACCGGGCACGGCTGCTCGAAGCGCAGCGGGCGCTCTACCGGCTCGGGGTTTTCTCGCGCGTCACCGTCGAACCGGGACCGCGTCGACTCAAAGGCGACGCTCTAGGCCTGGCCGCGGGAGAGGTCTCCCAGGAGGTCATCGTGCGCCTTGTCGAAGCGCGACGTTGGCGCCTTTCGTATGGCGCGAGCTGGAACTCGGAGGATGGCTTCGGCGGCCTGTTCGCCGCGTCGCGCTCAAACCTCTTCGGGCGGGGAGGCGCCCTGCAACTTGATACGCGTGTGAATCAACGCGAGGAGCGCTTCCGCCTGTTGTACGTCGACCGCCGCCCTGGGCGTGGAGCGACGACTCTGAACTATGCGCTCTATCGGATCTCAGAGGAGCTGTCGGAGTTTCAGTCCGAGCGCTTCGGCCTGCAGCTCGAAGCACAGCGCATTCTCGGAGGCGTGCGAGCGAGCGCCTTCTTCGACTACCGCAACGTTGATCTCGAGCTCGGCAGTGGCATCGACCCCGATACCTCGGTCATTGGCCTGGTCGATCGCGAGCTAGCCGAAGTGGAGATCGCCAGTGTGACCGCGACGCTCTCGATCGACCGTCGCGATGATCCGTTCGAACCGCGGCGCGGCTACTCCGGGACCGTGCAACTCGAACAGGCCTTCAGCCTCTTTTCGGCCAAGGAAGAGTTCACCAAGCTCTTCGTTCAGGGTACCGGGGCTTTCGACCTCGCGCCCGTCGGCGTTGTAGCGGCTAGCGTTCGTGTAGGTGGCATCGAGCGCGGTGGTGACGAGGCGGTGCCGATTTCGGAGCGCTTTTTCGCCGGTGGACGCACCACACATCGTGCGTTCGCGCGCGACGAACTCGGTTTCGTGGGAGAAACGATTCGCGAGGGGATTTCGGTGGGTGGCGAAGGACTGTTGCTCGGCAATCTGGACTTTCGCTTCCCGATCGCTGGGGCGTTTGGAGGCACCATCTTCTTCGACACAGGTGGCGTGTGGTCGGAATGGACGGACGTCGATCCTTCCGAGCTCCGCCATGGTGCCGGAGTCGGGGTTCGCTACCTGTCGCCAGTTGGACCGATCCGGTTGGAGGTAGGCTGGAAGCTCGACCCGGATGTAGACGAAAGCCGCAGCGTCGTTTTCTTGAGCTTTGGTAACGCGTTCTAGTGAGAGGCACGACGCGCTGCCGTTCCCGTGGATGGGCGTACGCTCCAGGCTCGCTGCCGCGCGCCTACTCGAGTCGTTGGTGGCGCCCGCGGCTGTAGAGGGTCCAGGTCTTGCCCTCGTCACGAGAGATCTCCATCAACACGACGTGTGAGTCAGGGCGGATCTCCTGGTATGTCCGTCGATACATCATCGTGCCGCCGTCTGGCCATGGGTGGGGTTCGATCTCCGTGAGTACCAGGTGACCGTCCTCGAAGCCACCGCGCAGGTGGTCGAAGTGCCCCATTTGGTCGACGGCGACCCATACGAACTGTTTCTCGAGCGGGCGGTAGGTGTACCAGATGCGGCCGACGTCACTGCCGGCTCCCGCTTCGAGCACCAACCCGCCGAGAATCGGTTCGGTCAGGAATGGCTCGAACCCCGCCTCTTTCGTGGAGGTGCGGCGGGTGACATTGCCCTCCGGGTCGAGAATCTCCCCCTCACTGGTCCAGCGGCCGAGCAGGAAGTTCAGCTGGTCCATCTCGGGCGGCCGCGGTGCGGATTGGAGCGGGGATTGTGCCGCCAGCGGCGTTGTGGCAGCGAGCGTCAGAAGGGCGGCGAGGACTCTCTGGCGAACACGGATAGGGACGGGCTTCATTTGCGATCCTCCAAGGAAGGGTGTCTCCTGATCGAGCGACCTGGAGTCCCGCATACCTACGATGGATCGCGACCTTCTTCCATCACATTAGACTAAGAGGTTCATACATTAGCTCCAGGAACCTCACGGTGGACCCACGCCAAACACGCCGGGCAGAAGGCTCGGCTGCACACAGCCAGCGCTTCGGGAAGGACGGAGAGTTCGTTCTCGATCTCGACTCGCATGAGCTCACGTGGAGGGGGAGGCGGCTCGCGCTCCGGCAGCAGCCGGCACGGCTTCTCTCCCTCCTCCTGGAGCGAGCCGGCACCGTGGTCACGCGTGAGGACATCCGTCGACATCTGTGGGGTGCTGGTCACCACGTCGACGCGAATCAGGGCATCAACAACGCCATCCGAGAGCTGCGAATGGTCCTGGGAGACAATGCCCAGGAGCCGCTCTTCGTGCAAACGGTCGCCCGGGTCGGCTACCGCTTCATCTCGCCGATCACACCGTCGCGGACGCACGACGCGGCACCCTCTCGCAGGTGGCTGCCGAACCAGCCAGTGGCAGCGCTGATCGCGACTCTCGGGCTCGCGACGTTGGTTCTCCTGGCCATCAATCTTCGGCAGCAGGGATCCGCGGCCACCCTTCCGACCGATGGGTCGGTGCGTGAAGCCTTCCTCAAGGGGCGCTACCTTCTCCAGCGCGGAACGCGCGAGGATGCCATCAGGAGTCTCGAGCACTTCGAGCTCGTCGTCGACCAGGAGCCCTCTTTCGCACCGGCCCATGCAGCTCTTGCCGAAGCGTACATTGCGACCCGAAATGGGGTTCCTAACGCTCGTCGCCTCGCTCGCCGAGCAGTTCGCGAGGCACTGGCTCGAGATGACTCTCTCTCGATCGCGCACGCTCTGGACGCAGAACTGATGCTCTTCGGTGACTGGGATCTCGACGGTGCCCGTACGGCCTTCGAGCACGCTATAGACCTCGACCCCTCGCTGGTGAGAGCGTGGCTCGGTCTGGCCCTGATCTCTTCGCTCGAGGCGCGTCATGACGATGCACTGGCCGAGCTGGCGCAGGCGCGCCAAATCGACCCGGTCTCCCCTCTCCTGCGCGGGGAACTGGGATGGTTCCTGTTTCGCGCTCGGCAGTTTGAGAGGGCCGCGAGTCGCAGTCGAGAAACGCTCGAGCTCGACCCCACCAACCTTCACGCGTCGTTGTGTCTGCTCGAGTCGTCGTTGCGGCTCGGTCATCTCGAGCAGGCCGCAGCCGAAGCATTGCGCTCGATGCGACTCGAGGGAGCAGCCTCCCCGTTCCTCGAGCGCCTGGCCGATGCCGAAGCTGCGACCATCGTCGACGAGTTTCGTCGATGGCGGCTGAAACGCTTCAGTCAAGACGGCGAGCCACCGAGTTCCCAGCTCGCGATTGCCAATGCCGCACTCGGAGACGCCGAAGCCGTCCATGCGGCTCTCGAGAGTGCATATCGGGAGCGCTCTGCCTTCCTTCTCTACGTGCGGGTCGACCCACGTTTCGATGCTTTCGCGAGCGACGCCCGATTCCAGAACCTGATGCGGCAGGTGGGAGAGCGCGTGTCGCACTCCTGAATGCCGGGCGCTCCAGACCCTTCAGGGGAAAGGTGACCATGGAGAGATATGCAGAGTTGTCGGATCTTGGGTGACTGGAAGCTTGTATAGTCAGTTGATATGCCCGATTCGAAGAACAATGCTTTCGCCAGCGTGCCCGATGCGGTCGAGGCGATTCGCTGCGGGGAGATGGTCATCGTCGTTGACGACGAGGATCGTGAGAACGAAGGGGATCTGGTGCTGGCGGCTGAGAAGGTTTCCGCCGAAGCGATCAACTTCATGGCCCGACATGCGCGCGGGTTGATTTGCCTGGCGTTGACAGAGGAGCGTTGCGATGCGCTCGAGCTGCCATTGATGGTCGAGGACAACACCGCTCCGCTTGGCACGGCGTTCACAGTCTCGATCGAGGCACGTGGCAAAGTCACGACGGGAATCTCGGCGGCCGATCGGGCGGCGACTGTGGCAGCCGCGATCGACCCGGCGACTGGGCCGAAGGATCTGCAGCGGCCGGGACATGTCTTTCCGCTGCGGTCGATGCCTGGCGGTGTGCTGAAGCGAACCGGGCATACCGAAGCCTCGGTTGATCTGGCACGTATGGCCGGCCTCCATCCCTCGGGCGTGGTTTGCGAGATCATGAACGAAGACGGTTCGATGGCGCGCGTACCTGACCTGATTCCCTACGCGCGTGAGCACGGTCTCTTGATGATCACCGTTGCTGACCTGATTCAGTACCGGTTACGAACCGAGACCCTGGTCGAACGCTTCGCTGCGCCGCGCATTCCTACCCACTACGGCGAGTTCGTCGTCCACGCCTATCGCTCCCAGATCACCGGCGAGGAAAACATCGCCCTCGTCCGTGGAGAGATCGACTCCACGAAGCCGGTCCTCGTGCGGGTGCACTCACAAGACCTGATTGGCGATGTGTTCGGTTCATCGCGGGCGGATTCGGGAGGCCAGCTGCATACCGCCCTCGAGCGCATTGACTCCGAGGGCGCGGGCGTTCTGCTCTACCTCCTGCAGGAGGGTCGTGGGATTGGCCTTCTGAACAAACTCAAAGCACTTGAGTTGCAAGAGGCCGGGCATGACACGGTGGAGGCGAACGAGCAGCTCGGTTTTGCTGCCGACCAACGCGACTACGGCATCGGCGCGCAGATTCTTCGCGATCTGGGTGTGAGGCGTATGCGTTTGATGACCAACAACCCGAGCAAGTACGTAGCACTCGATGGCTACGGTCTCGAAATCGTCGAACGCCTGCCGCTCGAACTTCCGCCCTCGGATGATAGTCGGGCGTACTTGAAGACCAAGCGCGAGAAGATGGGGCACCTGCTCAAGTTGATCTAGTGAGAGGCGTGATTTTTCGGCCCTGGTAGCGCTTTCCGCGTTGGTGTTGAGCGGTACGGTTGGGTCGTGGTCCTCGCGCTTCTGGTAGGTCGTTATCACGCCTCTCACTAGACGTCTTCCCACCCCCTGGCCCCTCAAGGGGCCGGCGCAAGCGGTCCGTCGTGCGTGCCTTGTGCGGTTGGCGTTCGCCCTGTAGTTGTGGCGGTGGCCTTCGGTTCGCTTGTCGCGCGCCTTACACCTCAGTTCGCTGGTGGTAGGCGCGTCGTCGTCGAGCCGCGTGTTTCGGGGTGAGAGGCGTGATTCGTGCTAGTGAGAGGCGTGATTGTTCGGCGTCTGGTAGCGCTTCCCGCGTTGGTGTTGAGCGGTGGGGTTGGATTGTGGTCGTCGCGCTTCTGGTAGGTCGTTATCACGCCTCTCACTAGACGTCTTCCCACCCCCTGGCCCCTCAAGGGGCCGGCGCAAGCGGTCCGTCGTGCTTGCCTTGTGCGGTTGGCGTTCGCCCTGTAGTTGTGGCGGTGGCCTTCGGTTCGCTTGTCGCGCGCCTTACACCTCAGTTCGCTGGTGGTAGGCGCGTCGTCGTCGAGCCGCGTGTTTCGGGGTGAGAGGCGTGATTCTTCAGTGAGAGGCGTGATTGTTCGGCCCTGGTAGCGTTTTCCGCGTTGGTGTTGAGCGGTACGGTTGGGTCGTGGTCCTCGCGCTTCTGGTAGGTCGTTATCACGCCTCTCACTAGACGTCTTCCCACCCCCTGGCCCCTCAAGGGGCCGGCGCAAGCGGTCCGTCGTGCTTGCCTTGTGCGGTTGGCGTTCGCCCTGTAGTTGTGGCGGTGGCCTTCGGTTCGCTTGTCGCGCGCCTTACACCTCAGTTCGCTGGTGGTAGGCGCGTCGTCGTCGAGCCGCGTGTTTCGGGGTGAGAGGCGTGATTCGTGCTAGTGAGAGGCGTGATTGTTCGGCGCCTGGGAGCGCTTCCCGCACTGGTGCTGAGCGGTGGGGTTGGATTGTGGTCGTCGCGCTTCTGGTAGGTCGTTATCACGCCTCCCACTAGACGTCTTCCCACCCCCTGGCCCCTCAAGGGGCCGGCGCAAGCGGTCCGTCGTGCGTGCCTTTGCGTTTGGCGTTCGCCCTGTAGTTGTGGCGGTGGCCTTCGGTTCGCTTGTCGCGCGCCTTACACCTCAGTTCGCGGTTGGTGCGCGAGTCGTCTTCGAGCCGCGTGGTTCGGTTCGCGAGTGACGTCCTCGTTGTTCGATTCGGGTGACGTGGCGTTTCGTCCTCTTGTGCGCGTCATCGGCTACGACTCGCTTTGCAGTGGGGATCGCCAGGAGGGATCCGGCGCGGGGCTCGTTCGTTACACTGGTAGGCGGCAGTCGTTCTCGGAACCCACGCCTCATCCTCGTCATCTCTCCTCCAGCGCAACTCGTGGGGTAGTAGAGAGATCAGCCGTCCGGAGGTGTTGATGCGACGAACAGACCATAAGAATGACGGTGCGCGAACCCTGGTAGGGCTCGCCTTGGTGGCGGCAGTTTGCGTGCTTTGGAGGGTGCCCCTGATCGCCCAGGAGGTGCGACTCTCCGGTTCGGTGGTCGACGTCGATGGCCAACCGCTCGAGCAGGTGCAGGTCGTTCTCGCGCCGATGCCACTTCGTCACGCCGCGGGGACGGCACTTCTCGAGGGACGCGATCCTCGCTTCCCCGATGGCCCGGGCGCGGGAGCTGTGTCAACCGATGCCGAGGGCCGTTTCGAGATCACAGTCAGGCCGGGCAACCATCGCCTGCATCTGAGCCAGGGCGGCTATGTCGATGCGGCCCTCGATCTCCTGGCCCTGTTCGACGATCGAGGGCTTCAACCCATCGCCCTTGATGCCGCGGAAACCCTGCTAGTCGATGTCCAGGATGGCGATGGCCAGGCAGTCCCGGGTGCGGTGGTCGAGGTTTTCGGTCAACGCCCCAGCGCTTGGCGGCGGGGACGTGAGTTTGCTGGCGCCGTTCCGGGGACCGCTACGACCAACGCCCAGGGGCGAGCGACCTTCGACATCGTCGCGGGTGCCGAGTACAGCCTGGCGGTGCGTAGCGAGGGGCATTCATTGTCGGTGCTCCGGGGCGCTACCGGCGATCGACAGATGGTGAGGCTCGAGGTGGGGTCGCCCGTCGTTTTCCGAGCGCTGGTCGGGACCGACCGGGTGGCGGCGGGCGCTCTGGTTCGGCTGGGTGGAGTGGCCGTGGGGGTCACCGACGACCAGGGCCTCGCCGTTGTCCACATCGCCAGCGAGACGTCACGGGCCTGGACAGTCGAGACCGCCGAGCTCGCGATGGCTTCTGGCGAGCTCGAAGCTGGACCTCTCGGGCCGGACACCGTCATCAAAGCGAAGGTCGAGGTGCACCACGCGCGCGGTCAGGTGATCGATCAGGCAGGTCGCCTGCCGATCGCCAACGCCTGGGTCTGGCATTCGCGCGACCCGGGGCGCGTTGTCACCAGCGGTCCGCGCGGCGCGTTCGACCTTCCTCTTCCCTCGAAAGGAGGGGGGCGGGTCTTTGCGGCTCTGCCGGGATACCGGATGGCCGAGCGGCGGCTCCAGGGCCAGAACACCGATGACCTGATCCTCGAGGTCGAACAAAGCCAGGCGCTCACCGGCAGGACAATCGACGCCGAAGGGCGACCGATTGCCGCTGCACGGCTCACCGTGACGCCCCACATGTCTGCCCGTGGTTCGCACCGTGCCCAGGTCGCAACCTCGGACGCCGATGGCGGCTTCGAAATCGGCGAGCTCGACGACCAGATCCCCTACACGCTTTCGGTCTACGCCCCGACCTGGAAGCGCAAGACGCTGCAGCTTCCTCCGGGCATCGTCGAGCCTCTCGAAATCGTTCTCGAGCCCGGGGTCGCAGCGCGCGGCTTTGTCGTGGATGCGTCGGGAGCGCCAGTTGCCAACGCCGAGGTCACTGCGACGATCGAGCCGCCGGAGTCGGCGACCTTCGAAGAGGTCGCCCAGTTCTCGATCCTCAACCGTTCTGGAATCACGGCTGAAACTGACGGCGAGGGCGCCTTCACCTTCGCCGATCTCGAACCCGCAACCTATGAACTCGAGGCTCGTGCTCCGGGCTTCGCACCCTTGACCGTGCCGCGCGTGGAAATGGGCGCCGAGGAGGGGCAAGACATCGGAACCCTCGAGTTGGTTCCGGGGGCCACTCTCCAAGGACGTGTCGTCGACAGCGAAGGAGAGGGCGTCTCAGGTGCTCGCCTGATACTCAAGCGCACTGCCCAGCGACAGTTCAACTTTGCGGGGCGGAACGAAAAGGAAGCCGAGGCCACGAGCGACAGCGAGGGACGGTTCGACATCGTTGACCTCGCACCCGAGGGGACCTACACCCTCGTGGCGATGGCGACTGGCTTCGCCCCTCGGACTCTGGCGAACGCCAAAGCCGGGCGGGCCGAGGTGCGCCTCCTGCTCCGTCGCGAGGCGGCGATCGAAGGTCGAGTCACCGGCCGCGATGGTAAGCCGGTGCCGCAAGGGTGGGTCATGGTCGAGAACGAGAACCTGCGCGCCGCTGGGACCTTCACTTTTCCTGGGCGGGAGAACGTCGGCGAAGACGGCACCTTTCGGGTCGGGGCCCTCGAGCCCGCTACCTACACCCTCCTCGCCAGCGCTGAAGGCCTGGCTGCTCAAACCCGCGCAGGGCTCACTCTCGAGGAGGGGCAGGTCCTCAGTGGAGTCGAGATGGTTCTGGGAGAAGGCGCCGTACTTTTTGGTGTCGTCCTCGCTGGCGACCGCGTCCCGGTGCCCAACGCAAGAGTCCGAATCGAGCCCGACTTCCAGTCCACGCGTGGCTCGCTCGCGATCCAGGCGGCCAGCAAGATCGCGATTTCCTCAGGCGACGGAAGCTACCGCCTCGCGGGCCTCCGTCCCGGACCGCAGACCGTGGTCGTACAAAGCGAAGACCATCCCGATCTCACGCTGTCGGTGAACCTCGAAGAGGGTGAGACCCGCCGCGATCTCGAGCTTCCAAGTGGCTATCGCATCTCGGGTGTGGTCCTCGACCCCGAAGAGTCGCCGGCTCCGGGTGTCGACATTCGCGTTGTTCGCGGCAGCGGCAACCAGATGATGCGCGGCATGATGAGTAAGAACCAGAGCCGCGCCGACGGAACTTTCGAGACGGAGCCCCTGGCAGAGGGGAGCTGGGCGGTCATCGCCGAAGGTCGCGGCTTCGCTCCAGCCCGGACCGACCCTCCGATTGAACTTCGAAGTGACGTTTCAGGCATCGAGCTTCGGCTCGAGCGGGGCGGTCGCCTCGAAGGCCTCGTCCTTGGGCTCGCTCTCGACGATCTCCAGCGTCTCTCAGTGACCCTCATCCAGCAGAGCACGATGACCTTCCGGCAGGCTCAACCAGATCACGAGGGTCGCTTCGCGGTCGACGGGCTTCTCGCCGGAAGCTGGCAGGTCAATGCGCAAGTCGGACAGGGAGAGCGCTCGCTGCGGGAAACGGTCGACGTCGAGGTCGGATCTCCAACCGAGCTCACCCTCCGTTTCGAGGCCGGGTTTACAGTCGCCGGGACTGCAACGCGCGGCGGCCAGCCGGCTGCGAATGAGAGACTCCTGTTGACCGGGGGTCGTGAGGGGCAGAGGCAGGTGGTCACCGACCAGGCCGGGCGATTCTCCCTTGCGGGCGTCGCGGCGGGAGAGTACATCCTCCAGTCGGCGAGTGGAGTTGGGCGGCGCGAGACGGTGCTGGTCGAGGCCGATCTCGATCTCGAGTGGCCCCTCGACGGGTCCATCGTGGAAGGCCGAGTCCTCACGAATGACGATCATCCTCTGTCCGGAGCGACCGTCTCGCTTTCGCTCGTCGGTTCCAGCCAGCTACGTCGCTTCGGTGGTGTCACCTCGCGCGCTGATGGCGGTTTCGTCTTCCAGGACGTCGCTCCCGGCGACTACCGCCTCCAAGCGACGGCCCCTGGTCGCGCGGCAGCAACCGTCGTCGTGACGGTCGACGAGACGGGCGTGATCGCTCCTGTCTTTGGCCCGGTTGACCTTGTGATGTCGCCGGCCGGTGCCCTGACGCTGGCGATCACCCGGGTCGACGGGACAGTCGTCGATCAGGTCACGCTGATCGCCCGGGACCTGGATGGGCATCTCGTCTCGACTGCTTTCTTACAGGCTGGCAGCAATGGCCTGACGAAAGTCGACGGTCTAGGACAGGGGCGCTTTGACCTGACGCTCCTTACCTTCGCGGATGCAGAGCGAGTCCGTGTCGACATTCCTAGTAGCGAACCCGTTCCGGTAGTGCTTGCTCCCACTGCCCGAGTCACGGTTCGGGTCCCGGAACTCGAAGAGACGCCAACTCCTGCGAGTGCGGTCCTCTACGACCAGAACGGGGACTTGTCTCGGTTCACCTACGCCACCGACCTCGTACAGGGGTGGCCGGTGCTAGCGGGCGGCCTGTCCTTTACCCTTCCTGCCGGCTCGTACTCCGTTCTAGTGCGTGCGGCGAACGGCGACCGAGTGTGGAGGAAGGCCTTCACCGTTGCTACCGGAACTCCGCTCGAGGTGGTTCTCGAGTGAAGGTTTTTCGTGACGGTCCTCGACCAGGCCGTAGTTCACGCGGCCTGTCGAGACCGGCTGAGGTGTAGAGCCAGGTGTGAGCTGGCCCCTTCTCTGGCTGGTAGGCATTCTTCGGGTGATCGCGCTATCCTCGGCGACTATGCCTGAAACCAAACGAGCGTTCATGACTGGTGCTACTGGTCAGGACGGTTCCTACCTCGCCGAGCTGTTGCTCGAGAAGGACTATGAAGTCTGGGGTATGGCGCGGCGCCTTTCGACTCCGAACGAGTGGCGGCTTCGCGACGTGCTCGACGGTCCCAACCGCGATCGCTTTCATCTGGTTGAAGGGGACCTGGGCGATTCTTCATCGATCTATCGTCTCCTGGCTGAGATCCGCCCGCACGAGGTCTACAACCTGGCAGCGCAATCGCACGTTCAGGTTTCGTTCGAGGTGCCGGACTACACGGGTGATGTCACCGCCCTGGGGTGCACGCGGCTGCTCGAGGCAATTCGTGTGCTGGGGCTCGACGCTCGCTTCTACCAGGCCTCGTCGTCGGAGATGTACGGCAAGGTTGTCGAAACGCCGCAGACCGAGGCGACGCCCTTTCACCCACGAAGCCCCTACGCGGTGGCCAAGGTCTATGCGTTTCACATCACCCGGAACTATCGGGAGGCTTTCGGTCAGTTCGCGGTCAATGGCATTCTTTTCAATCACGAGTCGCCGCGCCGTGGCGACACCTTCGTGACCCGCAAGATCACCCTTGGCGCAGCGGCGATTCGGGCGGGCAGCCAGGAGACCCTACGGCTCGGCAATCTAGACGCGAGTCGAGACTGGGGGTTTGCTGGAGATTACGTCGAGGCGATGTGGCTGATGCTCCAGGCTGAAGAGCCAGAGGACTACGTCGTTGCAATGGGCGAGACCCACACGGTGCGCGAGTTTTGCGAGCTGGCGTTTGGACGGGTGGGTCTACCGCTCGAGTGGCGTGGCAAGGGCGTCGACGAGAAAGGCTATGGGCCCGGCGGCAAGCTGCTCGTCGAAGTCGATCCCCAGTTCTTTCGCCCGGCCGAGGTCGACTTCCTGCTTGGAGACGCGACCAAAGCACGCGACGAAATCGGCTGGACGCCGAGGACGAGCTTCAAGGAGCTTGTCGAGATGATGGTCGACGCCGATATGGCCGACGCCCAGGCCTAGCCGGCGGCGGTTGCACGCGGCCGAAAGAGCAGGATCGCCGCCTCTTCCTGAGCACCTTCGAGACGGGCGTCGTTGATGATCTCGGAGAGGACCGTGATGATCTCAGCCTCGCGGCCGTCGCGCACCAGGTCGCCGAGTCGGTTCATGACGCGGTGCAGGTGAGCGGACTCGACCGGTTCGGCCATCAGGGTCGCGAAAATCTTGCTGTGGCGGGTGAGTCGGAAGTGCTCCCCCGACTGCTCGAGCTCCTCGCGCAGCTTCTCGCCAGGGCGAATACCGGTAATGAAGATGTCGATGTCTTCGCCCGGCCGTAGGCCCGACAACCGAATCATGTCGCGGGCGAGGTCGATGATCTTGACCGGTTCGCCCATGTCTAGCATGAGCACCTCGCCGGCGCGTCCCAGAGCGCCGGCCTGCAGGACCAGCCGCGACGCTTCGGGAATCGTCATGAAGTAGCGCACCATGTCTTCGTGGGTCACCGTGACCGGGCCACCCCTCTCGATCTGCTCGCGGAAGATCGGTACCACCGATCCGGCCGAACCGAGAACGTTGCCGAAGCGCACGGCAACGAAGCGGGTTTCGGAACGTTTGTCGAGGTCCTGGATCACCAGTTCGGCGAGCCGCTTACTAGCACCCATGACCGACGAGGGGCGTACCGCCTTGTCGGTGGAGACCAAGACGAAGGAGCGTGTTCGATACTCGCTGGCCAGCTGGGCAACCATGCGTGTGCCGAAGACGTTGTTCTTGATCGCAACGGCAACGTTACGTTCGAGCAGGGGAACATGCTTGTGGGCGGCGGCGTGGAAGACGACCTCGGGTAGGTAGGTCTCGAAGGCGCCGCGCATGGCGGTCTCGTCGCCGACATCGATCACCAACGGGATGCACTCGAAGTCGTGGTCTTCCTGGATCATCTCGCGGTGAATCGCGAACAATGAGGGCTCCGAGCGCTCGATGAGGAGCAATCGATCGGGCTTGTAGGTCGCGATCTGGCGCACCAGCTCGGCGCCGATTGATCCGCCGGCGCCGGTCACCATGATGGTGCGTCCGGTGAGGAAGCGTTCGAGTCCCTTCTGGTCGATCTCGACCGGCGGTCTGCCAAGCAGGTCTTCGATCCGTACTTCACGTAGTCGTTGCACATTGACCGCCCCATCGAGCAGATCGGTCAGGTCCGGGATCACTTTGAGCTCGACGTCGAGGTGCTCGCAGAGGTCGACGAGCCGACGGATGACCCGTCGACTGGCGCGAGCACCGGTATAGACAACGAGTTCGATTTCGTTCTGGCGCACGACGGCCTCGAGGTCCGCGGTCGTGCCGAGGACCGGCGCACCACCAACACGTGTGCCAACGAGGTTCGCATCGTCATCGACGAAACCGACGACGTCGAGGCCCGACTCAGGACGGTTTCGGCAGTCATCGGCCACCCGTGCCCCAGAGCGACCCGTTCCAACCAGAAGGGTGCGGCGGAGGCGACGGTGCGGTTCGGTCGACGCGGCTTCGAAACGCTCCCAGACGATGCGTCGCATCATGCGCAGCCCGAGAACACCGCCGAAGGCCAACGCGGTGTCGATCAGGATAATGGAAAGCGGGACACGCCATTCCTGCCAGGCTTCAGGTAGCCCAAGGCGGAGTGCGATGGCGGGGATCGCCGAGATCAGGCCAGCGCGCGCGAAGGCCTGGACCTCGCCTAGCGCTACGTAGCGCCAGATGAATCGGTAGACCCCCAGCACGTAGAGGGTGACGAACTGCACAAGAACCACGAAGGGTGCCTGCACAAGGGCGTGGTTGAGGGCATCGGCAGGAATGTTGAAGTCGAAGCGCAGCAGGTAGGCGGCTGCGAAGGCGGCGGCGAGAACGAGCAGATCGAGGAGGAACTGCATCTCGCGAGTGAGGTTCTTTTGCCAGATGTTGAGAAGCGAATTGGGCATTTCGAGGGAGTAGGGCTCGGCGGAGTTGGAGGAAAAGAGGTCGAGAGATGAACCCAACGGGCAAGGTCGAGTCTAGCATAGAAATACTAGAAAACAAGCTTAAAAGAGTCTTGGGCCAGGGGGGGTCCCTCTCATGAGCTGAGTTCGAGGTCGCGGCGCGGGCGAAGCACTGCGACCAGGGTGGCCAAGAGCGTGCCGAGGTCGGTCAAACCGCTGCGTCGACGGCCGTACGCGAGGTAGCCCTCGAGCTTCTTCGGCAGGAGCTGCTGGCGATAGAAGTCCTCGGGGTTCTCTCCGTTCCGTCGGGCGGCTCGAAGCACGCCCTCCTCGTCGCGAAGCGTGATCGCGACGGGGTCGGTAATGCCCGGGCGCATCGCCAGGACCTCCTGCCAGCGCGGGTCGTCGAGGTCGACGTAGCGCTCGACCTCCGGCCTTGGTCCCACCAGGTCCATCTCGCCGCGCAGCACATTGATCAGCTGTGGGAGCTCGTCGCATTTGGTGGCGCGCAGCCACCGACCGACGGTGGTGATGCGCCGGTCTCCGGCTTCGGTGACCATCGGACCCCTGGTGGGTGCGCCGCCAACTTCGCTTCGCATGGTGCGAAACTTGAGAATCTCGAAGGGCTGTCCGCCGAGCCCGACTCGCCGCTGGCGAAACAGCACAGGGCCCGGTGAAGTCACCCGCACGGCGACTGCGGCGAGCAGCATGAGTGGAGAAAACAGCACCAGGGCGCCGGCTGCCCCCAGGAGCTGCACGCTGCGCGGCAGTCCACCGGTCATCGTGCCGCATCCTCGAGGAGCGACTGCAGAGTTCGGGTGACATGGGACACTTCTTCGTCACGCATCCCTGGGAAGACTGGCAGTGAGATGAGACGCGGAAAGAGCGCCGTCGCCTGAGGAAGTTCGTCGGCCTGCCACCCCTGGTTCTCCGACCAGTAGGGGTGAAGATGGAGTGGGCGCCAGTGAACGGAGAAGCCCACGCCGCGGCTGCGCAAGTCCTGGACGATCTCGTCGCGACTTCTGGTGAGCGTCTCGAGCCGCAGACGAATGGGAAACAGATGCCAGGAGTGAACGCGGTCATCGGGGTCAGGCGGACACTCGAACATCTCGTTGTCACTGAATTCATGCAGGTAGCGGCGTGCGATGGCCTCGCGCTCGCGGCGCATGGGCTCAGCGCGAGCTAGCTGGTGGAGGCCGATGGCGGCAGCAATGTCGGTGAGGTTGTACTTGTAGCCGGGAGCCAGGATTCGATAGTCCCACTGACCCGAGCCGGAGTAGCGCTTCCAGGCGTCCTTGGAAAGCCCATGCAGGGACATGAGACGCATCTCTTCGAGCAAGGTGGCATCGCTGGTGACGGCCATGCCACCTTCACCGGTGGTGATGGTCTTGTTGGCGTAGAAGGAAAAGCAGGAGACGCGCGCCGTGTTCTCGCCACAACGCTGGGTCAGAACGTTGCCGTTGTCGTCGGTTCGGGTGACCGCAGCTGGAAAGCTGTGGGCAGCATCTTCGACCATCCAGAGTTGGTGCTCGCGAGCGAAGTCTTCGAGCTCGGTCGGATCGATCAAGAGGCCCGCCACGTGTACCGGCAGCAAGCCAACCAGGGGGCCGGGCGCGGTGACTCCCAGGCGGCGTGGGAGGTCACCACTCCGCCACGCGGCGACCTTGCGAGCCGCGTCGGCCAGGCAGATGTTGCCGGTCGTTGGATCGCAGTCGACCAGCACGACGGTCGCGTGGCTGTAGCGCACGACCTCGGCGGTCGCCGCAAAGGTCATGGTGGGTACCAGGACCGCATCGTTGGGCTTCAGGCCGAGCGCGACAAGAGCCAGGTGGAGCGCCGCCGTACACGAGTTGACCGCCAGGGCATGCTCTGCGCCTACCGCCTCGGCAAACTGCTCCTCGAAGCGCCGGACACGTGGGCCGGTGGTCAACCACCCGGAGCGTAGGGCATCGCTGACTTCGCGGATCGCCTCTTCGGAGATCTGCGGTCTGAAGAAGGGCACTTCGATGGTCATGACGTGCCGCCCTCGGTAGCAGGCTCGGTGCCAGCGCGCGGCTTCGGCTGGCCTTTCGATGACACCCGGTGTGAAGCAGCTGACGGCCGCGTCGGCGACAGCGGTGTCGAGGAGAGTGCCCGCCGCCCGAGGTGCCTCAAGCGGCGCCACCAGAAAGGACCGCCTTCGACCTGACGTTCGACGACTCCCGGGTGTGCCCAGACGCGGCGCAACGCGGTGCGTGCGCCGGCGCGGGTTTCGCGACCTGCAAGCAGGCGTCGGCCGACGATCGAGCTCAGACGCACCGCGCTCGGGCCACGCTGCTCGAGAGTTCGAAGAAGTGCGGCTTCTCGGCCACGGAGAGTTGTCATGAGCCGGTCGCGGAGTCGCTTCTGTACTTCGTCTCCGGGCCAACAACGAGCTACGACGTGTGTCGAGAGCAAAACGGGGAGGCCGATGCCGAGGTCCTTGGCCCGTGTGGTCACCAGAGCGATGAACTGCTCGTCGTCCAGGTGGTCGGGTTTGGCCCGCGCGAGAAGGTGTACGTCCCACCAGTCGAGTAGGGACCGCGGTCGGTGCCCGAGCCAGGCATGGACGGCCGCGAGGATGAAGGCCCAGGCACGGTCGATAGTCCAGCCACCGTCCTCGCTCTCGATCCGGTCGGCCAGGATCAGCTCGACGGTGCGCTCAGGCAGCAGCGACCAGAGGCGGAAGTGGACCTCGAGAAGGTCGCCCTGCGGACTCTCTGCCGACCATGCGTACCCCTCTTCCTGGAGATAGCGTTCGGAACGAACGCCGTTCCAGAGACTCTTCCAGGAAAGCCCTCCGAGTCTTGCCCGGACCACGGGGAGGTTCTGAGGGGAGACCAGAATGTCGAGATCTGACATGGGGCGGTCTTCGCGGCAGCGATGCGCCGCCGTAGCGGTATAGAGCCCCTTGATCGGGAGCCACACCACCTCAGACAACGCCTCCCTGAGAGCAGCGTGGGTTGCCTCCTGCCGCATCCATGCCGCGGTCGACGAGCGCAGAGCCTCTCGCCAAGCCTCGGGAACTTCGAAACCGTGGTCGGCGAGCCGGCGCGCCAGGGCCGGCCACAGGTCCGCCTGGTCACAGAGAGAGTCCGGCGAGCGGACGCACTCTTCGAGCGCATCCGGGTTCTGCGCCAGGGCCGAAGCGGCAAGTTCGAGGCTCTCCCACTCGCTATGCCCTGTTGCTTTCGCGTGACGGTGACGCGTCATGGCGAGCCACCCTCGTCAATGGGGTCCTCGGAGGGTTCGATGATGGCCACCCAGTGCGTACGCAGGACAGGGAGCGTTTCGCTTGCGGCGACCAACAGCCGTCGCCACGATCCAGGCTCTCGGCCCAATATGCGACGCAGAATTGGTGGCGCCAGGGTCACGGCCCGCAAGTGAATGCGACAACCTGGAAAGAGCTCTTCCAGTTCCGCAGCGGAGACCCTTCGGACCGCAGGGTTCTTCGGGTTGTCTCTTCGCAGGTCGTACCAGACCAGGGCACCACGGTGATGTAGGACGCGGCGCGCCTCGCGGCAAACCAGGCTGCGCACGCGTGGATCGAGAATCGACGAGACGACGGTGGAGAGAATCACCAGGTCGAAGGAAGCCTCGTTCCACGGCAGTGAAGTGGCGTCACCTTCCAGGATCTCGGCACCTTCGAACGCCCGCCGCGCCTGACTGGCACGTTCAGCGTCGAGGTCGATGCCTGAGATGTTGTGCGTCGGAATCCCCCAGGATGTGAGTTCGCCGAGCCAGCCGAGCCGCCCGCATCCCACCTCGAGGCAGCGACTGTGAGGCATCGGGAAGCGGCCCGCCTGATGCAACAGGCGTACGGCTTCGCGCGACCGTTCCTGTCGCATGTGCATCTCAGCGGGCGAAGTGGCGGCGTAGCGCCCCACCGGCACCTCATTCGTGCGCCGGCGGTATTCGGCGAGGATCCTCTCTCGTTCAGTCCTCACGTGTGAAGGATCATCGGGAGCGGGCGCAGCGCGGCGGTGTGGTTGCGCCAGGGGAGAAGTATTGGATGCCGACGTCATGTCAGTCCTCCGGTGACGTCTCGAGGTTTCGACTCGCTGGCTGCGGCGCTCCGGGCCGGTGGGCGACCCAACAGCGCTCTCGAGATGCTCCGTATGAGTTGTGGCGCAAAGCGCAGCAGGCCTGCGGTGAAGCCAAGGCCATACCCCACGTGCATGGCGGCGAACGCGCAGCAGAGCAGCGCGACGAGAGCGGGGGTTGAAGAGCCCTCCGTAGCGACAACCTCTGACTCCTGATCGGTGACATCGGTGGTCCTTCTTCGGCGTCTCCACGCAACGTGAATGGCAGCCAACAGGCTGGCGCCAAGGTAGGACAGGACGATGGCCAGAAGAACACGCGGCTCGATGGGAAGCAGGCAAAGCCCGACGAGCAACGACATGACGAATGCGGCCGGCACGAATTGGCGCGCGCTCATCTGGCGGGGGTGCTTCTTCAGAACGCGGACCTTGAACCATCCGTACTGAAGGTACTGACGGAAGAGACGACCCATCGAAGGCCGCGACCAGTACCGTGACTTCAGGTCGGGGTGCAAGACGATGCGCTCGCCCAGCTTGCGCAAGCGGTAGTTGTACTCGTCGTCTTGATTGCGTACCAGCGTTTCGTCGAAAGGACCGGCGCGTTCGAGGGCGCGGCGGCGATAGGCTGGAAAGGCGACGGTGTCGACCTCTCGAGGTCCCAGCGCCCGGTCGCCAGGCTCTGCAACGCGAAACGCCGAGCCGCCAACGCCGAAGTGCGAGGCCATGGCGAGAGAGATCGCAGTTGGGGTCAGCCCGGGCTGACCACTGGCATCATGTGCGATCGTCTCCATCGCTCCGCCGACGCCGGCGGCGTTCGAGTGCTCGAGAAAGTCGACCGCCTTCGCGATGTAGTCCGGTGCGATGACACAATGGCCATCGACGCGCACGACGTAGGCGCCGCGTGCTCTGTCGATGGCGGTGTTCCAGCCGGTCGGGACGATTCCCGGCGGGTTGTCGAGAATGTGCACGCGGTCGCTCGCCTCCGCCTTGCGAGCGGCGGCGAGAATGCGCGGGCGCGTGGCATCTGTCGACATCCCGTCGGCAATCAGGATCTCGACCCGATCGCGGGGATAGGTCTGTTCGAGAACCGCACCAAGGCTTCGCTCGATGAAGTCCGCCTCGTTGCGAATCGGCATGATGACGCTGACGAAGGGCACGTCGGTGCCGGTTGCTTCGCTCATCGTGAGGCGGCCTTCCGCTGGAGCGGTCTGGGGAGTTGACGCCACTCAATGGCGCACAGAGCGAAGAGAATGCTGATGGCGGCGATGCGCATGCCGGCGTGCATCATCGTTGCCAGAGACCAGGCGCAGAACGTGAGGATGAAGGAACGCGTCATGATCGAAGGCGCCACGAGCCAGCGCGTTGCAATCGTGCCGAGGAGAATCAGAAGAGCCAGGACTCCGAAGGCGCCATGTTCTGCGAGCAGACGGGTGTACTCGGTGTGGGGAGCGACGAACCAACCGGTCTTGAGGAAGCGTTCGTAGGATGCGAGCCCGGCGCCGGTTCCGAGGACAGGGTTCTCGAGGAAGAGCTCGACGTCCTGCGACGCGATCTCGGCTCGTCCTGTGCTGTTGAGCGATGTGAAGCGTTCCTCGAACGCGCCTCCGGTGAACGAATCAAGAGCTGGAATGGCGACGAAGTAGGCGAGGGCGAACGCGAACGAGAAGAACGCCAGGAACAAGGCGCGCTGGCGCGGCCTCCTGAGGTAGTGGGCGGTGAGGACGGCCAGGCAGATGGCCAGGTTGAAGACCCCTCCTCGAGAAAAGGTCAGGACCGCTTGCAAGAGCAGGCCAAGGGCGATTCCCGAATAGATGAGTCGTGCAGAAAGCACGCGGGTGCGCATGAAGAGAAGCAGGAAGACAAGGGTTCCCGCGCATAGAAGAGCCGACACCTGGTTGGGGCCGTAGCCGCCGCTGGCGGTGAAGTTGGCGGCGTTGCCGAACGAGAAGGAGCTGGCCGTCAACGTGCCCCGTGCTGCCACGGCGCCGGTTGTCGTCGCCGCGAGGCCGATGGCGAGTAGGAGCTTGTCGAAGTCGATCTCGTACGATGCGACGCCCGAGAAAAAGCACAGCCCGATCCCGAGCGTCAGCGGCCCCGACAGGTTGAAGCTCAAGGCGTCTTTCGCGTTGGCGAGGCTCAGTAGAGAGATCGTCACGATGGCTCCAGGCAGGAGCGCGAGTAGATAGGCGGTAGCCCAGGGTGCTGCGCTGCCCAGACGGGAGCGACGAAGGCCGGCGATCAGCATGATCGCGATGGAGGCGTACTTCCCGAACTCCCACAGAAGGCTGGCCTCGGTCATGCGCCAGAAGACGTCGAAGCAGCCGATGTAGACGACCATGGCGGTCAAGCGATCCGCTCGCCGGCTGGTGATCGCAAGGTAGAGGCCGTAGCTCAAGGCAACCAGCCCGTGGACGGTAGAAACAACGCTCGCCAGATCGGCAGCCGCCCCGAGGATCACATGGAGTCCGATGAGGGCCATGATCTGGAAACGCGAGAGCCTCGCCGTCGGCAGACCGTGGGCCGTCATGGGTAGCGGTCTGGTGTTTGGCTGCCTGCGCCAGGTTGTTGGCAGGGTTGTAGTGGTGACCGTCATGCGGCGCGCTCCCGATCCTGCCGGTGTTCCTCGAGGGCCTGGCGGTAGAAGCGGTCGAAGCGTTCGGTCTGCTGATCGATCCTGAAGTGGTCGAGCACTCGCTGGCGGCCGGCCCGGCCGAACCGCACGCGGAGGTCACGCGCGTTGGCCAGTTTGTGCAGCTGGTTGGCGAGGGCCCGGGGATCTCGGCGCGGCACTACGAAACCGGTGACCCCGTCTTCGACGTTCTCTGCCAGGCCGGTGGCGTCGGTTGTCACCACCGGCAAACACATCGCCTGAGCCTCCAGAACCGCGTTGCAGAAGCCCTCGGAGACGGCGGTGTGGAGGAACACGTCGGCTCGGTCGAGGTGGTCCCTGGTCGACTCCGGTGATTGCCAGCCCAGCAGTCGCACCTGATCGCTCAGGCCGTATCGGTGCGCCTCGAAGGCGATCGCCTGGCGCTCGGGGCCATCACCAACGATTGACCACTGCACGTTCTGGCCTTTTCGCGCCAGTTCGGCGAGAGCCCGCACGCCATAGTGGTAGCCCTTCTTCCACACCAGTCGGCCAACCGAGACCAGGCGGAGACTCTGGTCGTCTGTCGTTTCCGACGGTCCAGAGGAGGGGGTGCGGGTGCCGGGCTTGAAGAACTCGGGGTCGATGGCCGGCGGGATCCTGTCTTTGACGAGGTCTGGAGGGCAGCCGCGTTGGCGCGCACGATGTGACAGCCCTTCGCCGAGTACATGAACGCGCGACAGGTGCGGCCAGACCTCGCGGTAGTGCTCGCGAAGGTCGGTCTCACCCTCGCGCAGGTCGAGACCGGCGTACTCGAGATCGAAGCCTCGGAAGCTGGCAGTGACGCAGATCCCCAGGAGGGCCCTCAAGTCGGCTCGGCCGCGGGCCTGTGCGCCAAACTCGAAGTGCACGATGTCCGGGCGCAAGGACATGACGGGCGCCTCGATCAGGAACGAACGCAGGGCCCCGCGTCGGTCCTCTTCAGAGCGGAGCCCGGCCCAGAACCGGTGCACTTGGCGAGGCTCTCGGAGCAAGGGGCCGAGCGCGGTGAAGATCGCTTTGAAACGGCCGATGCCGTGCCAGCTGGTGGCACTATGAATTCGACCCGCTACCCTGCGGTCGCGTAGAGCTGGTAGCGCATCGATGAGGTCGAAGTTGGCCTGGCGGCAGCAGACGTGTACGTCCCAGCCCAGATCGAGTAGGCCGGCGAAGCGACTGGCAATGAAGGTTTCCGAGCGCGAGGGAAACTCCTGGGTCAGCAGCAGGAGACGCCCTCTCTCGTCGGAGGATCGCTGTGGTCGAGCTTCCATGGTCAGCGGGCGCTCGCTCGAATCGGTTCGGCGACCGCTGCGTTTCGCGGAAGGTCCGGCGCGGGGCAGGTCGAGGCGGCGGAGAGCAGGAGGCCCTCGAAGTCGTCGAGCTGCTGGTCGAGCGAGAAACGCCGACAGATTGTCTGACGTGCCCTCGTGCCCAACGCCTGACGCAGTTGCGACGCGTCGGCGGCGCTGGTCAGCCGCAAGATCGCCTGGCCCATGGCGTCTGGATCGGCAGCCGGAACGAGCAGGCCATTGCTTTCGTGGTCGATCGCCTCAGCCGTGCCGTCGACATCGGTCGCAATGACGGGAAGTGCGCAGGCCATTGCCTCGAGCACGGCGTTCGAGATGCCTTCCGAAAGGCTCGCGTGCAAGAAGAGGTCAGCCGTCTGGAGGCGCGCCCGGATCTCCTCGACCGCGAGCTGTCCGGTGAGCCGGACGCGATCGGCGATCCCGAGATCGTGGGCGGCAAAGGCGATGCGTTGGCGATCCGGGCCCGCGCCGACAATCTCGAGCTCGACGTTGGCGCCCTGGTCGACGGCCTGGCTGAGGGCAACCAGAGCGTCCTCCCAGCCCTTTCGCCAGATCAGTGAACCCACGCCGACCAGCTTGTGTCGCTCAGACACCGGGTTCTCGCCGGCGGAAGGATCCCGAGGCTCGAAGAAGTGCGGATCGACTGCCGGAACGATGACCTGCGCCTTTTGAGGATCGAGGCCCAGCGTCTCCGCCGTCGTGAGCATGGCTTCTGAAACGCAGTGGACCCGCGAGGCGGCCCGGAAGGTGCGTTCCAGGGCTGCGGGAAGATGCGCCCGCTGGGGATCGTGGGGTGCGATCTGGACCTGTGAACCGCGGCAGCTGAGGACGACCGGGGTGGGCAGGAAGAAGACCGGTTCTCGTTGAATGGCACCTTCGTTCCAGGGGAAGTAGATGACGTCCCAACGTCTCGCCAGGAGTGGCAGAAGGCGACGAACTGCGGCCCGCCGATGGTCTGACGCCCAAGCCTGGCGGAGGACCTGCCGGCCATGGTGCCCCCCTTTGATGAGCGCGCCGAAGAGCTGAGCTGCTGCGTGAACGGAGCGCCAATCGGTTGGCTGGGGAGCTAGCCTGAGGCTCGCGGGGAGTCGAGTACCAGGCGGTGCCGTCACCCACACTTCGTGTCCGCGGCCGGAAAGGCCCACCGCCAGCCTTTCCAGGAAGGTCGGCAGTGGAGGCGTGATCCCCGCAAAGACGACCCGCAGTTTCTTCGCGGGTGTTTCCTTTGGCGCAGCGGGGAGCGTTGTGCTGCTCATGAGACACTCGCCTTCGAATCGAGATGCCGTAGCGCGACGGCCGTCGTGAGAAGTATTGAGACGGTCCTGCCGTTGGCGCCGGAGGGGTTGCTATAGAAGTCGTCGAGCAGTTGGCTGATTGCCCGGGCCGATGTCATCTCGGGAAGCGGTGAGTCGGGCCCCAGGAGCGTGTCCTCGAGCTCGGGACGATGGCCCAGGAGCTGGACCTCCCAGTTGCGGATGGGCGCAGTCGCTCCGATGTTGAGCCGACGTTTCAGCCAGCCGAGAGCGCGGCGTGGGACTTGCAGGTCGTTGAAGCGCCGGTAGCGATAGAGATCAGCGTCGTAGGCCTGCCAGCGGACCGCGGCCAGGTCGGGTGCATGCCGCTTGAGGTATTCGATCTGGAGCTTGCGTTGGGCGAGCAGGGCAGGCGGCATGACCATCAGTTGGTCGGTCACCCGACGGTCGTAGAACGGGGTGCGTGGCCATGCCGCGTTCTCGTAGGCGCGCAGGCCAGAGAGTGTCCAACGGAATGACCATTGCTCGGTCTTCCAGGCCTTCCGTCGTAGGTCGGTGTTACGGATGTACGCCAGGCGCGCGACTTCGTTCTCGAGCATTGCGCGGGTGCTGCCGGCGGGATCGAAGCCTGCCTCTTGCGGCAGCATGTGTTCGAGGAGCCAGTGGTGACCGGCCTTGGTGGTCTTCTTCAAGATCTCCGGTACGTCGGTTGAGAGGTCGCCGGTTGCGACCTGTCCCGAGCTTCCGGAAGAGTCGAGCCAGACGTCTCCCCAGTGTGCAGCGATCACGCGATCGCCGAGCTCGGAGAGCTCGCGAATCAGCAATGCCTGACGAACCTGCGTGATGTCGCTAAAGCCTTGGGTGCGCTCGTGAACCGCGTCGAGAGCGGGGCGCGAGGCAAGTAACCCAGCTGGCACCTGGAATATGGAAAGGGGGTAGCCGCGCCTTGCAGCTAGCTGGCCGGCGATTCTCGTCTCGACCGAATGCGGACCCCAGCCGTAGCTGTAGCACCGAAGCCGATCGCCGGCGAAGTGCTCTCTTGGAATCGCGGCGAGGGTGGAGCGTGAGTCGAGGCCGCCTGAGATGGGAACCAGAGTGCGGCGGTCACGGGTCTCTTCCGTGAGGACCTCACGGAAGGTCGCTGCGAAGATCTCGATAGCCGAGTCGAGGTCGAGCGTGCGATCAACGTCTTCGGGCCATTCGAAGTGGCGCCTGCTACTTTGGCCGTCGAGGCCGAAGCACTCCTCGCTACCCGGGCGAACGAGACGGACCTCCCGCGCCCAGGTCTTCGAGCCGCAGAAGAAGCCGAACTGGTAGAAGGAGGCGATCGCTGGCCAGTCGAGTCTTATTGAACCCAATTCGGACACCGCGTCGTCGAAGCGTGTACTCAGGATGACCTTTCCGGCACATCGGCTGGCGTACGCGTGGATGGTGCCGAACGGATCGGTTGCGACTCGCACCGTGTTGGACTCATGATCGATGGCGACCGCCAGGAAGCGCCCCGTCCAGGTTCGTGGCACGCCATCGCCGATCGCAAACGCCGCCAGCTGTGTGGAGGCACAGTTGTGGTTCAAGGTGTCGGCGGCGTCGCCAAGTAGCCAACCTGAGACCCGCGCGGTCGCGAGTGCGATCGTCGGCGTGCCGGGGCGTTGCGCTTCCGCGTTCGCCACCTGGACCACGGGGGCTGCGCCGGATCTTTGGTCCCAGACAACGGTGAGCCTTTCGAGGCCGAATCGTTGGATGCTTGCGGCCCTCGGATCGCGAACCGCATCGCGAGTCTCTAGAGCCGGGGCGTCTGGGATCGATAGGTTGGTCATGTGCTGCACGCCGGAGACCGCTGGTCGAGGTGTCCTACAACCCGGCTCCGCCACATCGAGAGCCGCGCCCGTCAGCCGGTGCCGAGGATCTTCGCCACCCATCCGTCGACCCACTCGTTGCGCTCGAGAGCGGGGAGGGCTCGTTTGAGGGTGCTCGCGGCACGAACTTCGTTGCCGGTTTCGAACAGCGCGATGGCGTAGTAGAAGAGGAGCTCCGGGTCGCGCTCGGGATCGCCGCCGCGCTCGACGTACGTCACCGTGTCTGCCCAGTGTGATCCGCGGTAGGCGAGTCGCGCCGTGAGGTGCTGGACGGCTGATTCGCCTGGCTGTTGATCAGCTACCTGGCGTAGTTCCGTGAGGGTCGTGGCGATCTCTTCACGCGTCTTGGCCTGGACGAGGACTCGTCGGGCGTTGGCAACCACCGCTCGCTGCTCGGCCGTCAAACCCGCCGGGGGGATCTGACCCGTCTGAAGGTCGGCGACCGATGGCGTCGCGACATCGGCGCCGCCGGCCTCGACTGCGCTGACATCGGTGGTGGTTCGGGCGCCGCTCTCGGGAGAACTCTCTGGGTCCGCTCTGTTCTCGAGCTGGGCTGGAGCGGTTGACTGTGATGCGGCAACCTGGGGCGCCCGTGCCTCGTCCGCGGCCTGCTGTCGGGCAGCGCGCTCGGCAGCCTTCCTCTCTGCGCGTTCGCGGCGCTGGCGCTGGCGACGTTCCTTTCTCGTCTCAGGCGCTGGCTGCGGCACGTCCGCTAGGGCGCCTTCCGAAGGAGTCGTGCCCGTATGGGTCAGCTCAACGCCGCCTTCGGTCGCACTGGACTCCGACCCGGCGGTTTGGGGCGAAGCAACCTCGACGTCTTGCCCTCCCGCCGAGGATTCCTCTGCGACCTCGATCAAAGTCGCATCCTCAGGCTGCGACGCCTCGCTGGGCTTCTTCTTGCGGTCGCGCCTCTTCTTCTTCTTTCCGCCGGGTGCTTCTGGCGGCTCCTCTGCCAGATGAGCGAAGCCCTGGGTCGACGCCAGAAAACTCAAGGGCACGCGTTGTTTGATCGCGGTTTCGAATGCGCTTCGCGTTTCTTCCGGGATGTTTGCGGCGGTGTACGCGCCGAACCGTTCCTCGGCGTCGAGCAGGCGGTCGAAGGCTCTCGAGAAGCCCGCTTCGTTACCTGCCCTCTTGTTGGCGACTGCCAGAAAGGTCAGACACTCGGCCAGCATTGGTGGCTCTTCCAGAAGTCCGAAACAGGCGATCTGGAACTCGGTGGCTGCCTCTTCGGGCTGTCCGCGCTCGAGGGCAAGCCGGCCGTCTCGCAGCCGTGCCATGTAGAAGGCATCGGCGGCAAAGGCCGGCAGCGCGGTCGACAACGCAACCACGACGGCGAGGAGACCCGCGTACTTCGGGGTGTGCCTGGCGAAAGGAGAACTGGGGCGCGGCGTCAGCATGGTGGGATTCCCGGTGGCTCGGTCAGTTGGGTCAGTGAGGAGAAAGAAGTCGAGGACGAAAGCGTTGGTCTTCAGGCCGCAACGAGCGCCCGGTTCTCGAGGACCGCGGCAGGGTTGTGGAGCGTCAGGAGATCAGCCAGGTCGCGGTCACAGCGGGTTGTGATCTCGTCGTACGCCTGGGCGAGAAGTGGTGGCCGGTGTTCGATGTCGTGGCAGTCGCTGGCGACGAAGTGGACCAGGCCGGCGCGCAGCATGCGGTGAACAGACTCTGAAGGGCCTAGCCCGAAGTCGCCTACGACGCTCGTTGCCGTGACCTGCATCAGAGCGCCGAGGTCGATCAGGTCGGCCACGCGTCCGAGGTCGTGGGCGAGCCAGAGAAGGCACTCAGGATGGGCGATGATCGGTTGAATCCCAGCGAGCCTGAGTTCGTAGACTGCGTCTTCTGGCGTTGGGTGCTCAGCCGTTCGACCCCATTCGAGGAGCAAGTAGCGGGTGTCGGCTAGCCGGTTGACGCCCAGGTCGTCGAGCGAGGAGGCCAGGAGCAGTTCGTTGTCGATGCGTACCTCGCCCCCGAGCTCGAGCCGCAGCAGTTCACCAATCTCCTGCCTGAGCTCGGTGAGCTTTTCTTCGAGTTCGCCGCGGTCGGTGTTGTCGAAGTGCGGGTGGCGCTGGTGGGGGGTAGCCACCATCGCGGTGATCCCCTGCGCGGCCGCGTGTTGGCACAGCGCTACCGCCTCCTCGAGGGTTGCGGGGCCGTCGTCGACGTTCGGCAGGATGTGACAGTGCAGGTCGATCATCAGGCCGCGCCCTTCTTGCGCTTCTTCTTGTCGCGCTCGCCCTGGTACTCGCCGTAGGCTTCGTAGTGGTAGTTGTAGGTCTTGCCGTAGGTGCCGGGGAGGGGGCGGAAACCGTTCAAGACGCCGCCCAGGATCTTGACGCTCGCCAGGCGCAGCCTCACGAGCGCGGCCTTCGCGTCTTCGCGCGACACCATTCCTGCTCGGACGCAGATCACCAGCCCGTCGGCCATCTGGCCAACCAGTGTCGAGTCGGTGACTGCCAGTGTTGGCGGTGTGTCGATGATGACCACGTCGAACATTTCGCGAACTCGCCGGACGTAGTAGCGCATGCGTTCTGACGAGATGAGCTCAGAGGGGTTTGGCGGTGTCGGGCCCGCGGTGCAGACTTTGAGGTTGGGGATCTCGCAGTCCTGGATCGACTCCTCGAGCTCACAACGGCCGACGAGGAAGTTGACGAGGCCGGCTCGATTCGACATCCCGAAGACCTGATGGATGCGCGGCTTGCGCATGTCCGCGTCGATGACCAGGACGCGCTTACCGAGTTGCGCCATGACGACCGCCAGGTTGCAGGTGGTCGTGCTTTTGCCTTCGCCGGCAGTCGATGAGGTGACGCCGATGACCGAGAGGCCGTCCGCACTGGCATACAAGAGGGCCGTGCGAAGCGCGCGGTAGGCCTCAGAGATTGCCAGTCGTGGTCGTTTGAGCGGTACCAGCTCAGCGTCGATGTTCTTGTTCCTGGAGGACTTCGAGCCCCCGCCGTAGCCGCCATTGCGGGCATAGATGTTGCCGTAGCCGTAGCCGGCTCGGCCTGTTGAAAGATCGGGAATGACCGCCAGGGTGGCGATCGCCAGACGTTTCTCGAGCTCGTCGGGGGTCTTGATCGTGCGATCGAGGAACTCGATCAGGCAGATCATGATGAGAGCCAACCCGCCGCCGGCGGCGGTACCGAGAGCCAGGTGCCTGTTGAGGTCGGGGCCCGAGGGCGAGCCGGGGAGCAGGGCACGATCGATCTGCCGCACGGTCGACTGGTCGCTGCCACGAACGGCAACGTCGGTTGCCGACTGCTGTTGCTGAAGCTGGCGCAAGAGGGTCGTGCGGTTCTCGATCTCACTCTTGAGACTCTGGTACTCAACGGCTTGGGAACTGACGTCGAGTGATTCGCCCTTGAGCTGAGCGAGCTCCTGCTCGAGCGCAGCCTCCTGGCGGCGCGCGGTCTGGAACTCTCCGCGAGCGCTCTGCCGGACCTGGCCGGCCATCTCGTCGACGGTCGAGTTGTACTCGGCGCGCAGCTGTTGGATCTCGGTGTCGAGCTGCACCATGGTCGGAAAGTTCGGCTGGTAGGTGTCGAGCTTGGTGCTGTACTCGCGCTCTTTGGCCTGGAGCTGGGTTCGCAGGTCGGAAACTACGCCACCGCCGAGTGTGTCCGCGAGGGCTTCTTTGGGTGCCATCATCGCCTCGTTGTAGGCGGCTTCCGTTTCGATACGGCGCTTGCGGGCGGCGGCGTAGTCGCGGTTGGCGGTCTCGAGCCGCTGCAAGGTGACGTTGGCCTGCGGGTCGACGTTGATCAGGTCGACATCGCGGCTGTACTGCTGCAAGCTCATCTGCTTCTCGGCGATCTCGCGCCGCAGGCCTTCGATTTCTTCCTTCAGAAATCCCGAGGCGTTGGTCGCCGACTGGCGACGTTTGGTCTTGCCGTACTCGACGAATGCATCCGCGTAGCCGTTGGCGATACGGGTCACGAGTTCAGGGTCGCGACCGCGGTAGTCGAGGTCGATCAGCTGCGTACCTTTGACCGGGCGTACCGTGAGGCCGCTGCGGACGCTGTCGGCGATGCGACCGAGATGAGCTTCGTCGGCGGCAGGCGTAGCCGCGCCTGCAGAGGCCTCGATACCCCCATAGGCTGGTTCCTCCCAGAGTCGCAGCAACTCCACAACGACCATTGCGAGGCCGCGGCTCTTCAGGATCTCCTGCTGCGTCGGATAGAACTCCGGGTTCCATCGTGGCTGCATCCAGTAGGCGTCAGTGGGTAGAGGTGATGCCGCCCGGCGCTCGATCTGGATGCGAGTGCGCGTCGTCCACGTTTCGGGAGTGTTGATGTAGCGGACGATGCCGGCAATCAGGCCGAGCACTGACAGCAGAACGATGAGCTTCCAGTGCCTCCGCAGTAGGTCGAAGACCTCGGAGATATGGAGCGCCTGTTCAGTCTCGTGACTGTCGTGGCTCGAGATGGGCTCTAGGTAGGAGTCGCGCATTCGTTTGTGTAGTAGCTCAGAGGAAGAAAAAACTAGAAGAAGGACTGCTTGACGAACACCACGTCTCCGGGGTGAAGTTCTGGGTCGGGTCGCCGTCCCGAGATCACCTGCTTGTAGTCGACCTCGAACTCCTGTGTCTCGCCGTTTGGCCCCGCCCGTCGAACCGAGATCCTGCGGGCGGCGCGCTCGGTGAGTCCGCCAGCCTGTGCGATCACCGCAAGCAAGGTGATGCGCTGGCTACTGCTCCATCTGTAGAGACCTGGGCTCTCGACTTCGCCGAGACAGGAGACGGAAACCTCAACCGCCTCGGGCACGTTGACCAGATCGCCGGCGAAGATCGGGAGGTTGGCGCGCGGCTCACCGCGTAGGAAGAGATCGTCGATGCCGACTTCAATCTGGTCGGTGAGTCCGTTGCTGGCAGTTCGAATGACAAAGACCTTGCCGCCGTGGGATGGCGCGAGGCCGCCCGCGGCGGTAATGGCTTCGAGTAGGGTCCATCGACTTCCGAGGTCGAGTGCCCCGGGGTCTTTGACGGCGCCGATGACGTTGATCGGGCGCGAGCGATACTCGAGGATCTCGACGGTCACGGTCGCGCGACCCTCCTGGAGATAGCGTGACTCGAGTAGCCCGCGCAGTTCGGCTTCGACTTCCGAGCGTGTCCGGCCACCGACTTCGAAGTCGCCGAGGATGGGGAGCGACACACGCCCCATGTCGTCGACACGGCCCTGTCCGTTCAGTTCGGGAGCTTCGAACACCTTGACCTGCAACATGTCTTTGGGGCCAATGGTGTAGGCGGAACTCTGGGCATGCGCTGCCACAGCGGCAGTGCTGAGTGTGATCACAACGATAAATCTAAGAATTCTTCGCATCTGTATGATTCTAGAGACAATGAATGCAAGTTTTCAAACGGTTTTCGGGCGGGGACAGGTGGAATCGGAGCACGAAAACAGCGTTAAACTTGTTTTATGTGTCGCGATGCCTGCGAATCGGCCGTCGAACACTAGATTTGCGAGAATCATGCCGTTTTGCAGTTCCCGCAAAACAGTGCTCTCGGGGCCGAGCGGGCCGTACAATGGCCAAACTGACACGACTCCGCTCAACCCCAATGGAGCGAGGAATCGCCCGATGGAAACTCGTCATCACGCCCGCCTCTGCCCCCTGTTCCTCGGTGCCCTGGTGGTCGCAGCCCTCCCTGCGACCGCCCAGACCGTGAACATCAATGGCAACGGGCACCACGAGACCAAGGAAGCAAGCGACAACTACGGTCACGCTTCACGACGCCACACGGAAGGCAACCCCTGGGGTTATGGCTGGTCGCATGTCGGAGGTCCAGTGCTTGACGACTACACCCCGGGCACTGGCTTGCCAGCTGATTGGTGGCGCTCCCCGCGGCATGCGACCGAGGCCTGGCAGCTGTTTGTGATCACCGATGACGATGGTCGACCTCTCCCCGGTCTCGTGCGCATCAAACAGGCGGCGAATCAACGGGCGAGTCGGCTGTTGCAAGCCAACGACACCGGAAGCGTTCTCGTGCGACTCAAGAAGCCGATGCGCACCCACGTCGTCGAGGTCGAACGTCTGGGCTACGAGACCGTGCGACTCATCTTGACCGGCGGTCGTCTCGAACGGCAGGAGCATGCGGTGGTCGTTCGTCGCGGCGACCGCGTGCGCACCGAAGTCCGTGCGCCCGACCAGCGCGGTGGCCCGGTTGGGAAACCCGCTCGCCTGTACGCACGCGCTCACAAAGCGCTCGCGGCGGGGAATCGCGAGGCAGCCCGCACGCGCCTGGAAGCGGCCATTGAGCTCTGGCCTCTAGCCGGCGGTCAGGTAGCAGTTGGGAGTACGCTTCTCGAATACCAGCCCTATCGAGATCTCGAGCACCTGGGCTTTCCTGTAAAGCCAGTCGAGCTACCGCGCAGCGACTGAACGGTCGCAGGGCTCTCAGGGCCAGCCGAGCTCACCGAAGGTCAGGGTGAGCCCCAGGAAGGTAATCGTGCGGTCGAACCCTTCCAAGTTGGAATCGTATTCACTGCGGTAGCCAACGATTCCGAACCTACGCCCTGGTGCGACGTTGAAGGTGATCGATCCGCCGAGAGTCGTTGTGTCGTCACTGCGCGCGCGTCCTGACGGCAGCGGTTCGTACTCCTGGTCGCCGGTCTCGCCATACGCCGAGAAAACCAACCGGGCGCCGAAGGGCACCTGAATCGAAAGACCGTTCTTCTGGTTGAGAAACCATGACCATTCCGGGTTGACCGCATAGCCCAGTTGACGCGAACCATAGGCGAAGAGTCCGAACCCGCGTTCGTTGGAGAGTCCGAAGCGAGCGCTGCCAGTGAGATCGTTGAAGGGCAAGAAGAGTGAGAGCGGGCCGTCGGGCTCGAGGTCGCGGTATGCCAAGGCAATGTCGGCATCGAAGGCGCGCCCCTCCCACACCAGGTCCAACACCGGCGCTTCACCGGAGTTCGAACGGTCGCTCGACGACCGCGGAAACTCGACCTTCGAGTGCTCGACACCTGCGGCGACGTAGAGTCGCTCGGCGAGGATCACCGACATGCCGGTGCGGGCCAGGGTCTCGTCCCGGTCGAGTCGCGCCAGGTCCGGCAGCCGGGGATCGCTCTGATCCTCGTCGAGCAGGTGCCGGTCTTCCTCGAAGGAAGCCCGTACGAACCAGTTGAGCGAGCGCGCGACCTGCACCTGAACCAAACCGTCGATGCGGTCTGCGCGATTGTTCACGTACTGCTGGAACTCGGGAGTCACAGCGGTTTGAAGATCGGTGCGCGTTGCGGTCCACTCGGTGGTGAAGCGGTTGAAGTAGCCGAAGAAGCCAGCGCCATACCTGCCGTTGACCCGTCGGCGCTCCGACAGGTCCTGCCACCAGACATATTCGGGTAGGACGTGTGCGGCCAGATAGGAACTCGGCCCCATGGGCAGGTAGAGCCGCAGGCCAGCACCCAGCGTTACGGTGAAGTCGGAGACCTCGTTGCCTTCCCTGTCGGAGTAGAGGTTGTCTACGTAGGCCGCGTCCTTGATTCCAATCCAGGGTTCGACGCGCACGCGCCCGACGTGCCAGCGTGCTTCCTCGACTGCGAGCTCGAGTTCTTCGCGTCGATCTGCGGTATCGAGGCGCCCGGCGCCAGGAACAGTCCAGGCGTCGAACTGCGCGCCGACCGGCCAGGCGAGAAGAAAGAGGAGGGCCGCCGGGGCGGCGCGCAAGGTAGTGGCAAACTCGGGTAGAGGACGGGCACTCGACCGCATGGCACTTTCTCCGAAAGAATTCTTCGAATGGATCTCTCCGAGAGATCCCCGAAGAAGAAGGGGGGGGTGGCGGGTTCCGCAGTGGGAAGGCAGCTCCTGGTGGTGAGGGATCGAAGGGCCCAGGAGGGGGGGTGGCTAGTGCGAACCCCGTCATGGGGTACCCTCGGATCATAAGAGAATGACTAGAAATAATGCCAATCAGAGTTTGGGTGCCCCTCGTCGCGCCGTATCAACCACGGCTGGCCGCCGGCGGCCGCGCCTCGCGGCCTCCCCGCGGTTCCTGGCGATTCTCACTGCGGCGCTGCTGCTGTGGGCGCCGCTTCCTTTTGCAAGCGTTGCCGTCGGAGCGCGGCTTGGTTTGACCGCGGGGGTCTGGCTGCTCTTCCTGCTGGCGTTGTGGACAGTGCAGAGAAGGCGACCGAAGCCCCCTCAGACAGCCATCCTCCTGATGCTCGGTCTGGTGGCGGTCGGTGTCGTTCAGTTCGTTCCCCTTCCGGCTGGACTCGTTCGACTCCTCTCACCTCTACGTTTCCGGCTGAGCGACTCCGCAGCCGAGGTGCTGGGGCCGGTCGAGAGCTTCCTCAGTCTCAGCCTGACGCCCGGCGTGACTGTGACGGTGACGTTCTGGCTCGCGACCCTCACAGCGGCGATCTACGTGGGCGCGGTGGCTGGTCGCGAGCGAACCTATCGACGGGTGGTAGCAGCCTCCGTTGTTCTGGCTGCGGTGCTGCAAGGCCTCTACGGCGCTTCGCGGTTGTACACCGATCCGGAGCGCATTTGGGGTCTCGAGGTGGCGGGGGCCGGCGGACGGTTGCGCGGAACCTTCGTCAATCCCGATCACCTGGCCTTCTATGTCGGCTTGAGCCTGCCGATCGTCTTTGCGTGGTGCTGGTGGGCCTTCAACCGCGCCCGCCGCTTCGGCCGACTGCCGGCATTGATCATCGGTGTCGCACCTCCGGCTCTCTTGTGGTGCGTGCTGTTCGTGTTTCTGGCACTTTCCGGTTCGCGGGGCGGTCTGGCGGCGGCCGCCCTGGCGGTCACTGTCCAGGGTGGCCTGGTTGCCCTGTCCGTTCGCCGGTGGTGGTTGGTACCCATCGGGTTGGTTGCGGCGATCGTCGGTCTGGCGGCGGTCGCGATGACCAACAGTGAAGTAGGCCTTGGGCGGGTGGCGTCGACTTCGAGCTACGAGATGCGCTGGAACAAACGCTTCGAGGTGTATGACGCCAGCCTGGGGCTCGTTCCCGAAGCACCGCTTCTCGGAACCGGTTTCGGGTCTTTTCGCGACGCCTTCCCGGTCGTCCAGCCCCAGGGTCTCGGTGGCACCTGGTGGCACGCCCACTCGGATTGGCTGGAGGTGTTGGTGACCGGTGGCCTCGTCGGCCTGGTTCTGGTGGGCCTTCTGTTTGTGACCGGGGTCAGACGGCTGCTGCGGGTATTCCAGTATGGGCGGCGCAGTGAGGATCGGGCGGCGGGTCTGGCCGGGTTGGGCTTCTCAGTCGCGGCCGGAGCGCACTCGCTCGTCGACTTCGGGTCGACGATGCCCGCAAACGCGCTGACGCTGGCCATTCTCTTCGGACTCGCCACGTCGTGTTCGTTGTCGTTGGTGGCGGACGAATGAGAACGCCGATCGGCCGGGGGGACCTATTCGACTTCGATCAGACCAGGGCTGATGGTGCTGCCGGCAAGCTGGCGGATCTCAACCAGGTGCATACCCGGCTCGATGGGCTCGTCGGTTGCCATCGTGAAGCGCTTGGATTTGCGTCGCGCCGACACACCCCAGGGGCCCAGGAACCGTCCGTCGAGGAAGACCTCGACAGCACCACCCTCAGCCGACGCAGCGACTTCGAGTCGTAGGTTCGAGGCTTCGCGGGCGACGCGAATCTCATGCCGAAACAGCCTGTCGGGGAGGAGGGTCCAGCCGACAGCATCGAAGGTCATGCCGGCAGCTTTGTCGAGGGCTTCGGTGAGAGTCTCGAGAGCGCGCGTTTCGTTGCGCCTGGTGGCAACGCTCAAGCGGGCTTCGATCCATACCGGGTCGCGCCGAAACTCGCGCTCGGTCTCAGCGAGGGCGCTCGCCGCGAGGTCTGGCTCGTCACGTTCGAGATGGGCCCTGGCCTTGGCGACCCAATAGGTGTTCCAGTCGCGCTGCCAGCGGGTCTCGTGCCGGCGTTCGATTCCCTCGGCGGCAGAGAGATCGCCTGCGACCACCAGCGCCCGCGCCTCGGTCGCTGGGTCGACGCCGGTCGCCAGGCTGGCGAGTCGCTTCGTCGCCGGCCCATCGAAGACGCAGTCTCCAAACAGGCAGCGATCGAGTTGCCACTGCAGCCAGGTGAGAGCTGTACTGTGACCCGGTCCGGCCGGAATGGCCTCGACCGCGCGTGCTACGAGGCCGGCGAATCGGACGTCGGTCGGCGCTTGGAGAACGCGGACCAGACGCTCGCGACCGCGCATCGTGTCGCCACCTCGAACCCGCTGCAGCCCATCCTCGAGGCGTGATTGCGCCTCTTCGTAGTGTGCCTCGCGCCAGGCCTCGCGATTGCTCGAGAAGCGTCGCCAGTCGCCAGCGGTTGCTAGCAGGCGGCCGACCCGGTCGTGCGCGTAGACCGAGCGGGGGAGCAGCTCGAGTGCCTCGTCCATGTCGTCGTTGACCTGCAACCAGGGTCCGATCATGCGGTCGAAGGTCGCCTGATCGAGGAGCGCGTCGTGCAGCATGGTTCGCGTCTGCTCACGCTTGTCTTCCGAAAGGACTGGCCAAACCTCGAGGTAGGCCATGGTGAGGAAGCGTTCAACTTCTCCGCCTGATGGAGCCAGCTCGAGGGCACGCTCGAGCGGAGCCTCCCACTCGCGGAAGTGGGTGATGAGTCGTTGGTCCCGTTCGATCGAGCGCTCGAGGTAGCGGGATCCTCCGAGCACCAGGGCGGCCTCCCAGGAGCTAGGGATTCCCTCGAGGGCATGGAACGCGAACTCTTGTGCTTGGCGGAGTCCGCCGACTCGACTCTCCATGAGAGCGACACGAGCATCAATGGACTCGAGCTCGGCGTACGCTCCGAGATCCAGGGCGTCGGCCAACAGCAAACGGCCAGCGGCAATCTTTGCGTGCGGGTGGTCAGCCTCGCCGGTGACGGTTCGGCGCGCCTCCGGCTGGCGGGCGAGAAGACCGAAGCCGTCGAGGGCAGCGACGACTTCGCCGCGGCCTAGACGGTTGTCGATGGAAAGCAGCAGAGTTCCAGCGAGTGCCAGGAGCGCGACCATGCCCAAGGCCAGGCGGTGCGTGAGGAGGGAGACCATAGAGAGGAGTTGTAAAGTGCGCCCCAATGGGCTCTGAAGATCGGGGGCGGGGTTTGTGGCCTGGGGGCGATCAGGATGAATCGCCGCCGCGGTGGCTGCCAAGGATATCGAACCGGCCGCAGATCCGGACCCGGTTGCGGTTCTTCCCAGCATGAACCCTTTCCAAGAGGAGGCGCTGGCCGGATGGCGGCCCTCTTTGTATAGTCGCGTCGCCCCTCTCACCGAACTGGCCTCCGGGGCGGCCGCGTCTGGATTCGCGCTCACACAGCCAGACGCTCCTAGACATCAATCGACCACGTCCCCTCCCGGCCACTCTCACGCGGCACTGCTCGCCGCCCTAAGCAAGCGGACCGGAGACCTAGCGAGTTCTCCACAGGTCCCGCTCCATTGGAGACAACTCTCATGACCGATTCCCTCATCGCGCCTCACGGCGGCGATCTCAAAGAACTCATCGCGCTACCTGAACGCCAGGCGGAGCTCAAGGAGGCGTCTCGCGAGTGGCCGTCCTGGGACCTGACGGCGCGTCAGGCGTGTGACCTGGAACTGTTGTTGTGTGGTGGCTTCTCGCCGCTCGATGGGTTCATGAACCAGGCCGACTTCAACGCGGTCTGTGACTCGATGCGCCTGGCCGACGGCACCCTGTGGCCGATGCCAATCACCCTGGATGTCACCGAAGACGTCGCCGAGCAGCTTTCTTCTGGCTCGCAACTCGCGTTGCGCGACGACGAAGGCGTGATGGTGGCCTGTCTGAACGTCGACGACATCTGGGAGCACGACCGCGAGAAAGATGCCGAGAGCGTCTACGGTTCACTCGATCGTGCACACCCTGGTGTGGCCCACCTGTTCGAGCGCACCAACAACATTTCGGTGGGGGGCATGCTCGAAGGTCTGCAGCTGCCGTCGCACTACGACTTTCCCAAGCTCCGCATGACGCCGGCCCGCCTGCGGCGTGAGTTCGAGCGTCTGGGCTGGCGCAATGCGGTTGCCTTTCAGACTCGCAATCCGATGCATCGCGCGCACTACGAGCTCACCCTGCGGGCCGCACGGGACTTGGAGACCAACCTCTTGATCCATCCAGTCGTCGGCATGACAAAGCCCGGCGACCTCGACCACTACACGCGTGTTCGCTGCTACCAGCGGCTGATGGACAACTTCCCGGCCCACACCGCGATGCTCTCGCTCTTGCCCCTCGCCATGCGGATGGCAGGTCCCCGCGAGGCGGTCTGGCACGCGATCATCCGCAAGAACTACGGCGCAACGCACTTCATCGTCGGCCGTGACCATGCCGGCCCCGGCAACGATTCCAAGGGCAACCCCTTCTATGGTCCGTACGATGCCCAGGAACTCCTGAGCAAGCACGAAGAAGAGCTCGGAATCTCGATGGTGCCGTTCAAGATGATGGTCTATGTCGAACGGCGCGGCTCATATGAACCCCTCGATGAGGTCGAGGAGGGAACCCGGACCTTGTCGATCTCGGGTACCGACCTCCGACGCCGCCTGGCAGAGGGTCTCGAGATTCCCGAGTGGTTCACCTTTCCCGAAGTTGCCGAGGAGTTGCGTCGGACGCATCCGCCGCGCAGCGAACAGGGGTTCACGGTCTTCTTCACCGGATTGTCGGGTTCCGGAAAGTCAACGATCGCCAACGCCTTGATGGTCAAATTGCTCGAGGCGGGTGGGCGTCCGGTCACGCTTCTCGATGGCGATTTGGTGCGCAAGAACCTGTCCTCTGAACTGGGCTTTTCCAAAGAACACCGTGACATCAACATCCGTCGCATCGGTTGGGTGGCTTCGGAGATCACCAAGAACGGCGGCATTGCGATCTGTGCGCCGATCGCGCCTTACCGCAACGTACGGCTCGAGGTTCGCGAAGAGATTGAACCGCTCGGTGGTTTCGCACTCGTGCACGTGGCGACTTCACTCGAAGTCTGTGAACAGCGAGATCGCAAGGGGCTCTACGCCAAGGCACGCGCCGGCATCATCAAGGAGTTCACTGGCATCTCTGATCCCTACGAAGAGCCGGAGAACGCTGAGTTGGTCATCGACACCGCGGACTGCACTCCTGAGCAAGCCGCCCAGCAGATCATCCTGCACCTCGAGAGTGAGGGGTACATCGGAGCGCGCGCCTGAATCGATCGACGAATCCCCTCCGCATCGCTGCCGTCGTAGGTGCGGTGCTGATCGGAATCGCGTGTCTGGTGCCACTCGATGGGCTTGCCGGTAGCGGGCGCCTTGCTTCGGTGCTCGGGCGCCTGCCGGCCTGGCATTGGGACAAGGTCGCTCATGCCTTGGCCTTCGGCCTGCTTTCGGTGCTCGTCTTCCTCGCCTGGCGCGAGGGACCGATCGCCCATCGGGTGCGCGCGACGGTCGTGCTGGTCATCTCCTACTCACTGGTTCTAGAACTGCTTCAGTTCCCGTTGCCCTGGAGGTCTCTCGATTGGCGTGACGGCGTGGCGAACACCGTCGGTGTGCTGTTTTCAGTAGGATTGATGCGGGCATGGGAGCGACGACGCCGCGGTCATGGTTGAGGGCTCGCTCACCAACCTCCAGAGCCTTTTCGGGGACGGGGACCGCGGCGTTCCGCTCCGCCGATCCGGCAGGGCAACGCTCGCGGCCCGTTTGCTCCGCCTGCACTCGTGATGCGCTCGTGTTCTCGATGGAAGTCGCCCGCACGGAGAGGACGTTTTTAGATGGCGAGGAAGAAGAGGGGCCGCAAGCCGGCGCGCACCGGAAAGTCCAGCCGGTCCGGTCGGCGCCGGCACCAGATGCCCGATTCGCACCGTGAAGGAGGCGGCTCCGCGATGGTGGGGCACACCGCGACCGCCGCATTGATTGCCACCGTCGTCATCCCGCCCCTGGTTCTCCTTCCGAGCCTGCACGAACCGTTTCATTTGCCCAAGCTGCTCGCGAGCGAAGCGCTGGCGCTGGTTTCGATTGCTTTGGTTCTGTGGTCTCACCGTCGCGGGACGCTACCGGTTCCCAAGCACTGGTTCTCGGTACCCGCTGTACGCGTTGTTCTTCCGCTGTTCGTCGCTGCTCTCGTTTCTCTCCTGTTCACTGACCATCCGGCGCACACCCAGGAGGGAACCTGGTCCTTGGCTGTTGGGTGTGCTGCTCTGGTTGCCTGGGCAGTGGGGGTGCCGCGGCTGTCGCGCGTCTTCTACTTCTTGCTTCCGGTCGCGGCGCTGCTCGCGGTCGTTGGCATCCTGCAGACCTACGGGCGCGTGCCGACCTGGGGCGCGAGCGGTGGTGCGGATCGTCTCGGTGTGACCTCGCTCGCCGGAAGCGTCGGAGACTTCGCCGCCTACCTCGTTCTGCCGACTGTCCTGGCGCAATACTTCATCTGGCGAGGCTTTCTGCGCGCCGAACGTACGGCCAAAGAGCGTTGGTTGGGCGGCTTCGCTGTGATCGCTCTCGGGTGTGTCTTGTGGGCGGCCGTCGTCAGCCAGACTCTCGCTGCACTGGCCGCGCTGGCCATCGCGAGCCTCGCGCTCTGGGCCTTCCTTCTGCCGCCGCGGCGAGCCCTCTTGGTAACGGCGGTTGCCGTAACGGTCCTCGCTTCGGCCGTTCTCCTTGCCGAGCCCACCCGCGACCGCCTGATCGCCAAGACCGGTTCGGTTGCCGCCGGGCGCGTCGATCGGGTGCTTTCCGGACGTCTAGATGGCTGGAAGGCGGGCGCCTTCATGTTTTCGCAGCGGCCGGCAACGGGCGTCGGCCACGGTGCCTACGGTGCCTCGTTCGGAGGGGCCAAGCTCGGCCTGCATGAACGCGGCATCGAGCTGTACGACGGGCATCGCTTTCCCATCTTCGGCAATGCCCACAACGAGGTCATCGAAGTGGGCGCCGAGCTAGGCGTCCTTGGCCTCGGGGCTCTCGCCTGGGCGTTGTGGATCTTGCTGAAACGGGTACGCCGTCGCGTGAGGCTCGATCGGAGTGATCCGTCGAACGACGGGTATGGAGCCCTGGCCCTCGCCGGGCTTCTCGCCCTGGTCGTCTTGGGGAGCGCCTACTTTCCGTTTCGCATTGCACTGACCGCCTATCCGGCGATCCTGTTTCTGGGTTGGGTGTTGAGTCGGGATTTCCTGGACGAGGACGGCGCGACACAGGCGGAAGGTGCCCTCTGATGGCGAGCTCATCGAAGCCAGTGGCTGAGGGCGCCCGGGAGAGCATTCCGGCACGTTGGGTGGTGCTGCCGCTTTTGGTCGTGGTGTTGCTGGCCATCGCCCACGAGTGGCAGCGTGGTCGGGCACGCCTTACGGCGAGCCGTGCTTTGTCTGGTCTCGAATCTTCGGTTGCCCGTTCGCTCGCCACCGGCGGCGCCGCCGAGGCACAGTTGCAAGCCGGGGTTCAACTGCTGCGCAAGCTCGACGAGGAGAAGCTCGACCCGTCTGAGGTCGGTATTCCGATGGCTCTGGGAAGTCACTACCTGTTGCTCGAGTCACCTGACGCCGCGATTCGCTGGTACGAGACGGCATTGGCTCTCGAGACTCGACCCGAGATCCTGATCAACCTGGCGCGTGCCCATCGAATGGCGGGCAACGAGGAGCAGGCGCTGCTCTATCTCGAGCAGGCGCAGGTGCTCGACCCGTTGCGCTATTCGGCGAGTGCTACTGACGATGGTAGAACGCGGCGACGCAAGAAGAGGTCGGGCCGTTGAGTCTGGAAGGCAACGGCGACAACTCCGCCACTGCGACATGGTTGCAAGCCGGCGCGGTTGAAGATTGCGGCCGCCGGCTCGCTCTGCTCGAGATGGCGCAGGATCTCGGTCAGCTCGAGTTGCTGGTTCGCGGTGACTGCATGGTGCCCCTGATCGTTGAGGGTGACAGGTTGGTGGTGGAACAAGAGAAGCGGTACTGGCCGGGAGACGTCGTTGCCTTCTTTGCGCACGACGGTCGTTTTCTGGTGCATCGGGTGATCGGCTATCGGCCGGTTGGCGGTCGACTGGGAGTCGTGACCGCTGCCGACCGCGCGCCCGGATGGGACGATCCAGTGCCGGTGGGTGGGGTGCTCGGTCGTGTCGCGTCGATCAGCCGAGACGGTGAGCCCGCTGCGCTCGAGGTGTCACTGTCGAGGCGTGTCCTGGCCGCTTCGACTTTCGTTTCGGTCGCTGTGAGCCGTACTCTGAGGCGGCTCTTTCCATCGTCGGATGCAAAGGTGGGCTCTGACATTGAGGGTCAGCGATGACGTTTGGTGAGCGCTTGCTGGTCAGTCCAGAGCTCTTTCCGGCCCGTGCGGCCGGGGAGCGCTGGGGAACTGAAGCGCTCTGGATCGACTTTGCGGGTGGCCCCTACTGCTTTCTGGGCCTGGCAGCGGATCAGTGCTCGGTGTTGCGCGAGCACTTCGGGGAGTTGGTCATTGGCGGCGCGCCTCCCGGGCAGGTCGATCATCTGCACGTCGATGTCTTTCGTGTCGAAGCAACAGACTGGCGCTCTTTCGACCTGGCGGGCTGGGAGTATGAAATGGATTTCGACTACTCCGAACACAGCGTTCGGCTGGTCGGCCTCGGTTTCATGGGGCGTCTCGAGTGGCGAAGGCCCGATACCCTTCGAGGCGCACTCTTCGTCGCCAGCAGGACCGCCGAGCCGCTGACCGGGGCCTTCGAGAACTTCTTTCGGGTCCTGGTGGCCTATCGCCTCCTGGCGCTCGGAGGGTTGCTCATCCACTCCGCCGGTGTAGTTCTAGGCGATGCGGTCCATCTGTTTCTGGGGCGCTCGGGAACTGGCAAGACGACCCTGTCCCGGCTGGCGCTCGACGCTGGGTTGTGCGTTCTCTCTGACGATGTCAATGCCGTCGTGCCTGACGAGCGGGGTCGTTTCGTGGCCGAGAAGCTCCCCTTCGCCGGCGAGCTCGGCCCCTCGGTCACCAGCAGCGATGCCTATCCGTTGGCGGGGGTCTGGCAGTTGGCGCAGGGAGAAGCACACGCCGTGCGCTCCGTCTCACCGTCACGAGCAGTGGCCAGCCTGCTGGTCTCGGCGCCGTTCATCAACGCTGATCCTCATCGACAAGACCGACTGTTCGAGGTGGCGACCGCGATCGCTCACCAGGTTCCCAACGGCCACCTCGACTTTGCGCGCCAACCAGGCGTGTTCGCCCTCCTCAACAGTAAGAACCCGGAGCCTTCCGTATGACCGAGATCAAGAAACTCCACCGCGCAGGCGACGTGCGCTTTCGCGCCGTCGGTGGCGAGACCGTGGTCTTGCGGCAGAACGACGCTTTGGTACTGGTCCTCAACGAAGTCGGCGGCCGCGTGCTCGAGCTTGCCGACGGTCGGACCGAAAGTGAGATCGTCGACGAATTGATTGACGAATTCGAAGTCGAGCGCGCCGAACTCGAGGCCGACGTGAGTGCGTTCGTGACCGAGTTGATTGGAGAGGGCGTTGTCGTCGCCCAGGAGTCGCTCAGCTAGCTAGGACTTTGAGTCGGCGGCGCGGGGTCGCGACTTTCTTCGGCCCGCTTCCGAGAGCGTGACCCTCCCTGTCGGTCGAGGGGGCGATCGGCTCGCCAGACTGAGCAGCCGCTTTGAGCTCGCCGCGCTTCTTCGCCGCGGCGTGAACTTCGAGCGGGTCGCCGGTACGACTTTCGGCTGCGCCCGGGCAGAACGACATCAGGTTCGCGTTGGGGCCAGACCTTTCGACTCTGACCAGAACTTCGCGGTTGAGATCGCGCAGGTCTCGAACCGGCTCGGCCTGCCAGATCTCGCGCAATGAGCTCTCCCTCAGGTTGCCTATGGAGCGTCGCCACTGTACACACGGGTAGACGTTGCCGAAGGGATCGATCGCCAGAGTCGAGGAGCCGGCGCCGCAGAAGCGAGTCCGCGGTGGTGGTTTCTGGGTGGACCTTGCGGGACTCTCCGTTGAGGGGCGTTGGGCCTGCTCTGCCCGCTCGCGGTCACGTGCAGCAGCGATGCGTTCGGCCTGGATCCGGAAGAGGCGTGCGACCGCCGCATCGGAGGCGCTGATGGCGAGCGGCTCGTCGTCACCATCGTCACGAACGGTGACCTCGGGATCGATCTGCAGGGCGACACCGAGTCGATCGGCGATTGCGTACATGCCTTCGATCTGGTCTTCGTTCCAACGCGTGAGGGTCGAGTTGATCTTGAGACGCATGCCGCGGCCTTTGATCTCCTCGAGATTCTCGAGGAGGCGTTCGAAGCTGCCGGCGACCTGGGTCTGTTGGTCGTGGGTCGAGGCGCAGTCACCATGAAGGCTGACTTCGATCAGAAACGGGTCGACCTCGGAGTGGAGACGTTCGAGCATCGCGCCGCGCAGAGCATGGCCGTTCGACTTCACCCGCACCGCGAAGCCGCGCTCCCGGGCGTACGCACCGATCGTGAAAAAGTCCGGGTGAGCCAGTGGCTCCCCTCCCGAGAGAATCAGGTTGAGCGCCCCCATTTCGGCCAACGCATCGATCGTCTGGAGCCAGTCCGGGGTCTCGAGGGGCTGGCCCACCAACGACAGGTCGTTGTAGCAGAACCAGCAGTCGAGGTTGCAGCGGTAGGTGAGCTCGAAGAGGGCAGTAAACAGCCGCTCCTCTTCCCACAGGCGGGCGGCGATTTCGCGAAAGGCCAGGGTGGAAGTCCTTCGGGAGTGGGGAGGGCGGGGAACCGCTTGGAGGGGTCGACGACCCTTAGGACCTAGGAAGAAATCGGGCCGCCAGGGCAGCTGCCGTAGTCGGCTTTGCCGGGGCCTGAGCACACCGCGGCGACGACTTCGAGCGCCTCGCGCGACAGGATTACCGGGCGCTGGTAGCGTCGCCGGTCCTGCTTGGGGTCCTTCGCTTTGGGCTTTGGAACGGGCTTCTTCATGAGGTGACTTCCATCTACGCGGGAGGCGAGACCCTCCCGAGCCCAAAAATCGTATCAAAACTATTATTTCTACTCAAGCTGGTCAGGTGCCCGGGCTGGTCAGGATGATCTTGATCGTTCGCAGCAGGATGGAGAGGTCCAACCAGAGGCTCCAGTTGGCCAGGTAGGCGAGGTCGTAGCGCAGTTTGTTACGGGCGCTCGAGTGGTAGTTGCCATTGACCTGCGCTAGGCCGGTCAGCCCTGGGGGCATCGCGAAGCGCTCGATGTAGCCGGGAATCTCGTCGATGAACTGAGCGACGAAGCTCGGGCGCTCGGGCCGTGGACCCACCAGGCTCATCTCTCCCCGCAACACGTTGAGGAGCTGCGGGACCTCATCAAAGCGGCTGCGGCGCAGGAAGCGGCCCACCGGAGTGATACGGGGGTCTTCGGGACTGGCGAGGACGGCGCCGGTGCTGGATTCGGCGTCCACCACCATGGTGCGCAGCTTGAGCAACTCGAAGGGCTGTCGATCACGGCCGAGCCGCTTCTGGCGAAAAATCACCGGGCCTGGCGAGCTCCAACGCACTGCGATCGCCGCGACGATCATGAAGGGAATCGACAGGAAGAGCGCCAACGAAGCAACCACGACGTCGAAGGCACGTTTGAAGGGAAGGCTTGCGCGCCACTCCGAGGCCCGCATGACCTCGATCAGCGCCATGTCGTGGACCGAGCGGAAGCGAGTGCGACCGATCAGGCTCTCGAAGGGACTGGGCAGGAGCAAGACGGTGCCTCGCTGACTGGGCTGGCGCGCCATGCGGTCGATCAGACGCGTTTGCCAGTCGTCGGGTGAGGCGGCCATCACGATCATGTCGATGGTTCCGTCGTCGATGAGATCTGGCAGGTCCGCCACGCTGCCCAGGTGTGGTCCGAGCGTTTCCCTGGGGTGCCAGGTATCCCTTTCCCCGCCACGCGCGCGACGGCCTTCCTCGGGAATCGCCACGTGCCCTCCGATGCGGAGTCCATGCCAGTGGTACCTCTCGATGTGCAGTGCCAGCTCCCGCGCCGCGTCGGAGGTGCCGATGATGGCGACCTTGCGCCACTCGGTGGGTTGCAACTGCATGAGCAGCAGGCGAAACAGAAACAGCACGACCAGGTGAATAGGCCAGAACAGCACCAGCACCGATCGTGGAAAGGTGAGCTGAGACAAGAAGTAGAAGGCCATCAAGAGAAGCGTCTGAATGCTGACGACTGCCAACAGGCGGTTGAGAACCTCGAGGCGAGGTCTCGGGCGTCCGCCGTCGTAGAAACCAAACAACCACAGGAGCAGGTTCTGCGTGATCACGACCAGCAGCGAGGCGGTGCCGAAGAAGATCAGTCGCTCCTGCGGCAACAGCGCCTGAGTCAGTGGAATGGGCAGCGTAATGCGGACCAGAAACGCCAGGTAGAGCGACAAGAGCCCCACTGCAACATCGCCCGAGGCGCGCACGAGGCGAAAAAGCAGCCGAAGTTGGTTTGTTGCGGAATCCATACGTGGGGTCTCTAGTGACAGCGCTATTGAAACGGGGCGCGAAACGAACCCGAGAGGCGAACCCGAGAAGCCCTGGGGCCGAACCTGAAGTGGCCTCCCCAGGGTCCCGCCAAGACCGTAGAATCCCTTTCATCGAGCGGCGACCAGCTCTAGCGACGCCGGATCCATGGCTGGCGTCGTTTCAGCTTAACCGCTCTGTTCGCGGAGCTTTAGCTTTTCCCAACGATTCCCTCGCTCTACCCTGGGGGTTGCCGAACCCTTTCCACGCCGACCTAGCTTTGACCAGGGTCTAAGGCCATCTGACCATCTCGACCACCCTCCGTCTCGAGGTTTCCCGATGAAAGTGATCGAACATCTGGCGCGCTCCGAGCGCCCCCTGATCAGTTTCGAGATCATTCCGCCGTTGCGAGGTGGCAACCTGAGCGGTCTGCTCGGCCTCATCGAGGATCTGGCGAAGTTCGAACCGCCCTTCATCGACATCACCAGCCACGCCGCCGAGGCGTTCTTCGAGGAGACCAAAGAGGGTGAGTTTCGTCGCCGGGTCAAGCGCAAGCGCCCCGGCACGCTCGGAATCTGCGCTCTGATCCAGAACAAGTATGGGATCGATGCCGTTCCTCATCTGCTCTGTCACGGGTTTTCGCGCGAAGAGACCGAAGACATGCTCATCGAGCTTACCTATCTGGGAATCGACAACGTGCTGGCGGTGCGCGGCGACTATCCGGGCTACGCCAAGCCGCTGGCCAACCACCGCACCGCCAACAGCTACGCGGTCGATCTGGTCAGCCAGATCGCCGATATGAATCGCGGAGTGTACCTGGAAGAGGGGCTCCTGGATGCCGAGCCAACGGACTTCTGCATTGGGGTCGGCGGCTATCCAGAGAAGCACTTCGAGGCTCCCAATCTGACGACCGACATCGAATACACCAAAGCGAAGGTCGAGGCTGGAGCCGACTACATCGTGACCCAGATGTTTTTCGACAACCAGCAGTACTTCGACTACGTCAAAGCCTGCCGCGCGGCTGGTATCGAAGTCCCCATCATCCCGGGCCTCAAGATCGTCACCAGTCGCAAACACCTGCAGACCCTGCCGTCGAACTTCTACGTCGACTTGCCGGACGATCTCGTGGGCGAGATCGGCGATGCGCCCAGCAAGCACGTGCGGGAGATCGGCGTGCGTTGGGCACTCGACCAGAGCCGAGAGTTGCTCGACTGGGGAGTGCCATCGGTGCACTTCTACGTCATGCAGAGCTCGGCGGCGATCAAGCCGCTCCTCGACCAATTGGATATTTGAGGCCCCTTAGCCTCAGCCGAGAAAAACGCCAGTCATGAACCCAATCTCTCTGGAAGCCTTGAGGGCAGTCAAAGCGCCCGCCTCGCCGCGTCCCGAGGACGCTGATGCGCGCCGTCGAGCACTTTTCGAGGCGCTCGAGGAGCGCATTCTGGTTCTCGATGGGGCGACTGGTACGGCGATGCAAGGCCAGGACCTCGGACCGGAAGACTTCGGTGGCGAAGAGCTCGAGGGGTGCAACGAGATCCTCTGCGTTACGCGCCCTGATGTGGTTCTCGACGTGCATCGTCACTATCTTGCAGCGGGCGCCGACATCGTCGAAACCAACACCTTCGGCGCCACACCCCTCGTGCTCGCCGAGTACGACCTGGCCGAACGTGCCTTCGAGCTGAACAAGCTGGCTGCCCAACTCGCGCGCTCGGCATGTACCGAGTTCGACGACGAAAAAGCGCGGTTCGTCTGCGGGTCGATGGGGCCGACGACGAAGGCCATCTCGGTCACCGGCGGCGTCACCTTCGAAGAGCTCATCGAGCACTATCGCATCGAAGCGCTCGGGCTGATGGCAGGCGGCGTCGACTACCTGCTACTCGAAACCTGCCAGGACACCCGCAACGTCAAGGCTGGGCTCCTCGGAATCGATGGTGCCGTCCGGGAGCTTGGCTTCGAAGTACCGGTGGCGGTTTCGGTGACCATCGAAACCATGGGCACGATGCTGGGCGGTCAAGACGCTGAGGCGCTGGCCGTTTCTCTGATGCACCGCGAGCTACTCTACGTCGGCCTCAACTGTGCCACCGGCCCCGAGCTCATGGCAGATCATCTGCGAACGCTTTCCGAGCTCGTGCGTACCCGAGTCGCCTGCGTTCCCAATGCCGGCCTTCCCGACGAGGATGGCGAGTACAACGAGGGCCCCGAGGCGTTTCGGGAGGTTTTCGGTCGCTTCCTCGACGCGGGTTGGCTCAACCTCGTCGGCGGCTGTTGTGGCACCACCGCCGCTCACGTCGCCGAACTGGTTGCGCTGAGCGCCGGCCGCACGCCACGGGTGGTACCGGCTCATCGCCGCGCTCTAGTCTCGGGGCTCGAAGCGGTGGAGCTCACCGAAGACAACCGTCCGCTCCTGGTTGGTGAACGCACTAACGTCCTCGGGAGCCGCAAGTTCAAGCGACTGATCGCGGAAGAGAGCTTCGAGGCCGCTGCCGAAGTCGGGCGCGCACAGGTTCGAGGCGGTGCGCAGGTAATCGACGTCTGCCTGCAAGACACGGAGCGCGACGAGCTCGCAGACATGGAAGCCTTCCTCGACCGCCTGGTGCGCCTGGTCAAGGTTCCGCTGATGATCGACTCGACCGATCACGAGGTGATGCATCGGGCCCTGACCTGGTGTCAGGGCAAAGCGATCCTCAACTCGATCAACCTCGAAGACGGCATCGAACGTTTCGAACACGTCGTCCCATTGGCAAAGCGATTCGGCGCCGCCCTCGTGGTTGGTTTGATCGACGAGCAGGGGATGGCGGTGAGCGTGGAGCGCAAGCTCGAAGTCGCGCAGCGGAGCTACGAGCTTCTCACCGGCGACTACGGTGTCCTGCCTGAAGACATCTGGTGGGATCCACTGGTGTTTCCCTGCGGTACTGGCGACGAGAACTACGTTGGCTCGGCGAAGGCAACCATTGATGGTGTGGCTGCGGTGCGTGGCGCCTTTCCGGGGACTCGCACCATCCTCGGCATCTCGAATGTCAGCTTCGGCCTTCCCAACGCCGGCCGCGAAGTTCTCAACTCGGCGTTTCTCTTCGCCTGCACACGCGCCGGGCTCGACGCGGCCATCGTCAACACCGAGAAGCTCGCGCGCTATGCCGACATCCCAGCCGAGGAGCGGATGCTTGCCGAGCGCCTGCTCAGCCTCGAGGTTGGTGATGTTGCAGCTTCGGAGACCGCAGTCGAAGAATTCACAGCGCACTTTCGTGGTCGCAAGTCGACCGTCGGCGCCGTCGAGCGTGCCGACCTTCCGTTGGGCGAGCGGCTCGCGCGTAACATCGTCGAAGGCACCAAAGAAGGGCTTGCCGAGGATCTCGACGCAGCACTGGCGGATCCAGCCTGGCCGCAGCCTCTTGACATCATCAATGGACCATTGATGACCGGTATGGCGGAAGTCGGTCGCCTCTTCAACGACAACGAGCTGATCGTTGCCGAGGTTTTGCAGAGCGCCGAGGTCATGAAGGCGGCGGTGTCACAGCTCGAACCGCACATGGAGTCGTCGGGGGCGTCGGCCAGCCGCGGCAAGGTGGTCTTGGCGACGGTGAAAGGTGACGTTCACGACATCGGCAAGAATCTGGTCGACATCATCCTGAGCAACAACGGCTTCGAGGTCGTCAATCTCGGAATCAAGGTGCCGAGTGAGCAGTTGATTCAAGCGGTGCGTGAGCACCAGCCGGACGTTCTCGGTCTTTCGGGTCTTCTGGTCAAGAGCGCGCAGCAGATGGTGCTGTCGGCCGGCGATATGCAAGCCGTAGGTGTCGACCCCGATTTGATTGTCGGTGGCGCAGCACTGACCCGTCGGTTCACGCACAAGAAGATCGCGCCGGCCTACGGTGGGTTCTGCACCTACGCCAAGGATGCGATGCATGGCCTCGACCTCGTCGAACAGCTCTGCGACGCGAGCCGTCGCGCACAGCTCATCGAGCAGGTTGCCGAGGTACAAAGGGCCGACCAGGAGGCACCGGAGAACGCGTCCCGCAAGGCACGTGTGGTTTCAGAAACCCGGTCGGCCGACGTGCGTCTCGACCTTGTGCCACCCCGGCCGCCCGACCTCGAGCGCCATCGCGAAACCCTGGTCCTCGACGAGGTCTGGGAGCAGCTCAACCCGCAGATGCTCTTTGGCAAGCACCTGGGTTTCAAGGGGTCGGTCGCCAAGGCACAGGCCAATGGCGACGCGAAGTTGGCGAAGCTCGAGGAGATCGTCGGTGAGCTGAAACAACTAGCGCGCGACGGTGCCCTCGAGGTGGAGGCGGTCTGGCGCTTCTTCCCAGCACGAGCCGAGGGCAACGCGTTGGTCTTGTTCGATCCTGACGCCGAAGGTCGCGAAGCGGCACGCTTCGATCTGCCGCGGCAGGCGGGCGAGAACGGCCACTGCCTCGCCGACTATGTCCTCGCGGGCGACCATGTCGCCCTCTTTGTGACCACCGCGCGCGGTGCCCGCGAACGCGCCGAGCGATGGAAGAGTGAAGGTGAGTACTTGAAGAGCCACGGTATTGCCGCTCTCGCTCTCGAGACCGCCGAAGCCGCCGCCGAGCTGGTGCACATGCGCATGCGGGCGGCCTGGGGATTCGCCGACCCGCCGGAGATGACGCCGCGAGAACGCTTCGCGGCACGCTATCGCGGCAAGCGCTACAGTTTTGGCTATCCCGCCTGTCCGGACTTGGCAGATCAGCGCGCACTGTTTGCAGCGCTCGAGCCGGAGGACGTGGGCGTTCGCCTCACCGAGGGCGACATGATGGATCCGGAGGCCTCGGTGTCGGCCCTCGTCTTTCATCATCCTGACGCCAAGTACTTCGGCGTCTGAGCGGATGTCACACCCCGAGCCGCTCTGGGCAGAGGAGTTGGAGACCGCGCGGGCCGCACTGCGAGCGGCAGGCGATCTCGTCCTGCCGATGTTTCGCCAGGCGATCGCGGTTGACAACAAGAACCAGAACGATTTCGATCCGGTCACTGCGGCCGACCGGGACGCGGAACGCCTTATTCGTCGTGAGCTCGAGAGGGAGTTTCCGGACGACGCGATCCTCGGCGAGGAAGAAGGAGAGCGCAGCGGTAGGAGTGGTCGCACCTGGATTCTCGACCCGATCGACGGGACCCGTGCTTTCGTCGCCGGGTTTCCACTTTGGGGCATGCTGCTGGGGCTCGAAGTGGACGATCGTCCGGTGCTCGGGTTGATGCATCAACCCTTCCTCGGCGAGACGTTCTCGGGCGTCGCTGGGGCGGGCGGGTCGTATGAGCGCCGCATCGGTGACGTCGTCGTCGAGCGTCCGCTTGCGGGCTCGAAAGTCGGAGATCTGGCCGAAGCGACGCTCTCGTCGACCACGCCGGAGCTCTTTGGTACTCCGCGCACCTCGGATGCCTTCGCGCGCCTGTGCAGTGCCACCCGCATGACCCGTTACGGCTCCGACTGCTACGCCTATTGCCTGCTCGCTCTGGGGACCGTCGATCTGGTCGTCGAGGAAGGCCTCAAGGCGGTCGACATCGCACCGCTCATCCCGATTATCGAGGCGGCCGGCGGTGTGGTGACGAGCGAAACCGGAGGCTCGGCGGCCCAGGGCGGTTTTGTCGTCGCAGCCGCCAACCCGGCTCTCCACCGGCAGGCCCTCGCCCTGCTAGACCTCTAGCTGGGCTGCCAGGTCTCAGGGTGACGGCGGATTGAGCCGACGGTCGAACTCTGGCGGCGCGCGTTCGAACGAGGCACGATGATGCGCTACCGTGCTCTCGATCGCGGCCACCACTTCGGGGTGTTCGGCGGCAACGTCGAAGCGCTCCTCCGGATCGCGGTGGAGGTCGTAGAGAAGCGGAGGGTCGTGCTCGGCGCGCGCCGGGGGCGCGCCATAGGCGCCTTCGGTGACGAAGTGCAGCTTGAACCGCCCCTGCCGCCAAGCGCGTAGTTCGCCGCTGCGGTAATACGCGATTCCCTCGTCTGATGCGGGTTCTCGGTCCCTTAGAAGGGGCATCAGATCTGTTCCGTCGAGGCTGATCTCCTCCGGTGCCGGAACGCCGGCCAGCGCCAGGGCGGTGGGGAAGATATCGAGGGTGCTCCTGGGTACGCTCGACACCCCAGGCGCGATCACACCCGGCCACCAGAAGATCGCCGGCACTCGCATGCCACCCTCGAAGGTCTCGCCTTTGCCGCCGCGCAAGAGTCCGGCGCTGCCGCCGTGCTGGTTGAGGGTGCGCCAGGGCCCGTTGTCGCTGGTGAAGACCACCAGCGTGTTCTCGGCCAATCCACCTTGGCGAAGCGCTTGGGCGATTCGGCCGACGTTGGCGTCGAGCTCTTCAATGACGTCGCCGTAGAGGCCCGCGAGGCTCTGGCCCTCGAAGTCGGCGCTCCGGAACAGGGGCACGTGCGGCATGGTGTAAGGAACGTAGAGCAGAAACGGTCGCGAGTCGGCCTGGCGTTGTTTCAGAAACTGGAGCGCGCGATCCGTGTAGCGCTCGGTCAAGGTGGTCTGGTCGGCGGGTCGCTCGACGGTTCGATCTTCGAACGTATCGCCGGTGCGGCGGCTTTCAAAGAGCGGTACGTTCCAGAAGTCGACCTCAGGTGCGAAGTAGGCAGCACGCTTCTTTGCCCGGTCGGCGGCGAGGTCTTCGGTGCGCCCGCTAGCGACCGCTCGCAGGGTCTCTGGAAAGTCCATGCCGACTTCCCAGTCCATGTCGTTCGAGTAGGGCAGACCGAGCCATTCATCGAAACCATGGCGGGTCGGCCACGCCTCGGGGCGGTCGCCGAGGTGCCATTTACCAAAAACCGCCGTCGCGTAGCCAGCGTCGCGGAGCACCTCGGCGAGAGTCAGCTCGCGTTCCGGCAGACCTCCGGGGTCGTCCGGAAAATACACCCCGATGCGTTCGCCGTAGAGTCCCGTGCGCACCGGCAGGCGGCCGGTGAGGAGGGCACCGCGACTCGGTGAACACACCGGCGCGGCGACGTAGAAGTCGGTCATGCGCAGACCTTCACGTGCCATCTGGTCGAGGTGGGGTGTGCGGATCGTTGGGTGACCGAAACTGCCAAGGTCGCCGTAACCGAGATCGTCGGCAAACAGGATCACGATGTTGGGGGGTGTCGGGCTTTCGTTCGCCCCCTGTTCGGCGACGCTCTGTGGGTCGCATGCCGCCAGAAGAAGTGCGCCCCAAGCGAGCACGGCGAGTCTGATCCCCGTTGCTCCGGGCCCTTTCATCGCCCTAGTCCTGTGGCTGATCGAAGCGTGGAACAAGCGTCGCCCCCGTATCGTCGATGCGTTCCTGAAGAGCCGTCCACATCGAGTTGAAGAGCGAACGCAGTTCTTCATCGTCGGTGCCTTCTCCGAACAGATCGAGCAACACCGGAACGCGCAGTCTGGGCCCCAGCACCCGTGAATCAATGTTGCCGATCCCGGCTCGGGTGCGATAGTCCGCGATGAGGTTGTGGCGTTCCTCCGGGTCCCGTGCGAGGTCGTAGAGCTCCCAGCCATCCCAGACGCCGTGCGTGACGATGAGTTTGTGCGTGTCGGTACGGAGCGCGAAGGTGGTGGGGGTTTGAGGGAACGCCCACTCCCAGAAGTACTCGTAGAGAAACGAAGAGCGCCACGGCGGCCGTCCCTCGGGTGCGGCCTCGAGCAGTGGAACGAAAGACCGCCCGTCGATTGCCTCAGGCTGTACGGTACCGGCCATGTCGATGAAGGTGGGTGCGAAGTCAATGTTGAGCACCATTTCTGGTCGTCGGGTGGGTTCGGTGCCCGGAACCCGAACGATCAGCGGCACGCGAATCGACGCCTCGTAGGCGGTCCGTTTGTCGATCAGGCCGTGTTCGCCGAACTGAAACCCGTTGTCTGACGTGAAGACGACGACCGTGCGTTGGTCGAGGCCCAGCCTTCCAAGCGCTTCGAGTAGCCGTCCCGTCGAGTCGTCGACGGCGCGCAGGGCCTCGGCGTAGTCGCGCGTAAAGGTACCCATATCGCTCGTGCGGTTGTACATGCCGTCGACGCCGTGCCAGCTCATGCGTTGTGCGCGCACCCAATCGGGTTTGCCACGGTAGTTCTCGTCGTTGTCTGCCATCGACTCGGGAAATGGATACGCACGGTCTTTGTAGCTTCCGGCATGGCGGGTTGCGGGTTGAAAGGGTGAATGCACCGCCTTGTGAGACAGGTAGAGCAGGAAGGGCTGCTTCTTTTGTGCGGCACTCTCGAGGAACTCGATTGCATGATCGGTCAGCCGGTCGGTGATGTAGCCGTCACCGGCGACCCGCTTGCCATCGATGTTGAAAGCCTGATCGACATAGGTTCCCTGGCCGGGGAACGATACCCATCGGTTCCAGCCCGGCCGCGGTGAGTCGTTCTCGCCGCCCATGTGCCACTTGCCGATGAAGGCCGTGTCGTAGCCTGCGGCTTGCAGCGCAGTTCCGAATGTTGGTAGCTCGGGCTCGAGCGGTACTCGGTTGGCCAGCACGCCGTGTTTGTGCGCCAGTTGACCGGTGAGGATCGAGGCGCGGCTCGGAGAGCACAGTGAGGTGGTCACGAAAGCGTTCTCGAAGACGACGCTCTCGCTGGCGAGGCGGTCGAGGTGGGGTGTTTCAAAGAACGTGTTGCCGAGCGCGCGCGCGCCATCGAAGCGTTGATCATCGGTGAGGATGAAAACGATCGACGGACGATCGAGCGTGGTCTCGGCCTGGGCAGGACTGCTCAGTCCATGCGAAGACCAGGAAGATCGAAAGCGTCAGGCAAAGGAGCGTTCGGCGTTTGCAGGCGGCTGTTCCCAGCGGCACGCTGGTTCTGGCTCTCGGAGATGGCATTCGGCAAGCTAACATGCCGCGCTACCGGAGGAGAGCCCACCTCGAGTTCAGTTGTCGGCTCGTGATCCCAGCCATGCGTTGCGCCGTGCGGACACCTCGCCGGTCACCGCGCGTCCCAGGTCTTCGAAACGACGCACGGACAGCGTCGGATCGGCGGCAGTCGTGATCGAGACCCGGCGTTCTTCGCCATCGCGGAACCGCACCAGGGCCTCCACGACGTCGCCAGGCTCGTGAGTCGCGAGGACCTCCTCGAGGTCTGCGCGGTGCTTCAACTCGCGGTCCGCCAGCCGCAAGATCGCGTCGCCACGATCGAGGTCGGCCACGTAGAGCGGTGAACCGTGGGTTGTGCCGGAGTCGAGGAGAGCACCCGTCATGCCGAAAGAGAGCGTCGCGTGGCCGAGCCATGCCCGATCCGGATTCTGCTGGGTGAGGGCGAAACCGAAGGGCTCGAGCAAGCCGTCGAAGTCCGGGGCTTCGCCGCCGTCGATGGACCGGCGGAAGAAGTCGTCTGCTAATGACGCTCCTGCGAACTCGACCAGCGAGGCCCGTAGATCTCCCAGGGTGTAGGGGATTTCTGGATCTCCGTAGGCCCGCCAGAGAGACGCCATCCAGTCGTCGAGTGTCAGTTCCCTCTCTAGCCGCAGTTTCAGATCGAGCCACAGACCCAGAGCATCACCCCAGCTGTAGTAGTGCAAGTAGGTGTTGTGACGGTTGGTCGGGTCCGCCCACACGCCGCGATCGAAGAAGGCGGCCTGTTGACTGGCGAGGCGTGGCGATGAAACACGAGGGGCCGGACTCTTTGCCATCGTGTTGATGACGTTGGACAGATTGGCGGCGTAGCGCTGGTGTGACCAGAGGCCAGCGCGAGTGAGGATCAGCCCGGTGTAGTGGTTGGTGAAACCCTCGGCAAACCACAGCGCTTCCGAGGACTCGAGGCGTGCGAAGTCGAACGGCTCGAGGTCGGCCGGGCGCAGCCGCTCCACATTCCAGGCGTGGAAGAACTCGTGCACCGCGGTGGCGATGAGGTCGGTAGCGGACGTCGCAAGGGGTCGCGGTGAAGTGAGCGGAGTCGAGTTTCGGTGTTCCATCGCATCGCCGCGCGCCCAGGGCAGGTAGTCAGCGAAGAAGGTGTAGGTGCCGTAGTCGAAACGCGGGAGCTCACCCCAGACCGCCGTCGTTTCTGCAACCAGCGCCCGCAGATTCGTGACGTAGAGCGCGGCGTCTTCTGCGGTGCCCTGATGGTGGATGGCGAACCGGAACTCAGCCTGACGGCCGTTCTCACCGGCACTCCATGAAGACCACTCGAGCGGTCCGATCTCTGTTGGTGAGTCGAGAAAGTACTGAAGGTCGTGGGCCCGAAAACGATGGGGTTGATCGGTCGGCGCCAGTTGGGTGGCGACGCTCCAGTCCGGGTCCGGGAGGTCGACGAGGAGTTCGATCGGTCGTTCTTCGAGGCCGGCAGCCCAGGCGAAGGTGGCGGGCATGTTGAGGTGGGCGTGCGTACGATCGATGGCGGTGTAGGTGCCGTCGATCTGATCTCCGTAGAGTGTGTAGCGCAGCAGGACCGTGCCCTCGTGGTATGGCACCAGCCAGCCGTGCGGACCTTCGTTTAGAACCTCGAGCGGCGCACCGTCTGCTGTTTCGGCCTCGACCGCCGAGACGTTCTTGGCGAACTCGTGCAGGCGATAGCGGCCGGGTGAGGAACGGCTCATGCGAACCTCGAGCGGGCCGGGGGGCAAGTCCCTCCAGATCACGGTAACCAGCGCCTCGTGATGCACGCGGTTGCTGAGGTCTAGGTGGTACTCGATCGGCGCCAGTTCGGCGGGTTGTTCTCTCGCCTGTGCTTCGGTCGCCAGTGCTTCGGTCGCCACCGCGTCGCTCGTTTCGGCGACCGGCTCCTCTTGCGCGTCTGCGCGCACGCAGAAGCTGGCCGCGCCAACGACAAGGGCCAGCGCGGCGGTTGAAACGAAAGACCTGTCGGAAAGAGTCGAGCAAAGCGGGCGGTGCCTCATGCCGCTAGCCTATAGAAGCCCTCTACGGTCTCTCGCTCGACCACTCGCTGGTGTCTGAAGACTCAAACGAGTCGGCGAACAAGATGCCAGTGTCTGCACAAGCGAAGCTTGCGGGTGTCAACACGAGCGACCATTCATCGAGGGTTCCCGGGTCAGGACTCACGTGGTCGGCGACAAAGAGGTGCCAGTCGCCTGCCGCATTGTCGCCTTCGTAGCCGGCCATCTGATCGACTGGGTCGCTGCCGGAAAGCGCCGGCGAGTTGAGCGACGGCAACCAGCTGCCAGTGAACGGAGCCTGGGTCTCGGTTGCCACCAGCAGGTCGTTGGCGGAGTCGCCGTCGATGGTGGTGTCGGTAAAGTCCTCGCCACAGTTGCCACCAAGCGCGAGGCTGCCCTCGCAGGCGCCGGCGAGCCGGTAGATGACGTCGGTTCCGAAGCCGTTCGGGGCGCGCGGCATGACCGTCAGGTCGCCGACCCAGGTATGCGACAGCCCGTCGATGCGCACGTCGGCGTCGGTGACTTTGAAGGTGTCCGGGACGTTCAGAGTGTCAAAGGCGCCGCTGCCCCTCCCGTCGGGAATCGAGAGCGGGGTACTCAGATCGCGGGTATAGGTCGAGGGGGTGCCGGGGCCCACCTCCCCGCCGAGCCAGATCGAGACCGCGACTTCGCCCGAGCCGAGACTGCTCGAGGTGTCGATGACGAACTCGGCCAGTCGGCCGCATTCGATCGCTGGGAGGACGAACTCGAAGCTGTCACCAGTCGCCTGGCCGCCGGCGGCTATCGGGCCGAAGGCCGCGGAGTCGTCGTAGATGGTGCCGAGCAGGATCGAACCTTCGTCGACCGTAGAAAGCGTTGCGGTGGCGCCCGCGATGTCGCGGCTGGAGTGGCTCCATGGGTTGCGGAGCGTGACGGTCAATCGGATGCGTTCGCCGGGCTCGGGGAAACCATTGCCGTTACCCACCGAGTCATCGATGGAAAACATGGCGGCTTCCAGCTGCGGAACGTCGAAGGACTCCTTGACGCCGTAGTGCTCGCTCGCTGCTCGTGACGTCGTCGCACCGAAACCGAGGCCGCGATCGGCGAAACCAGCCCATATCGAGCCTTCGTTGGCGCATGCGTTGGTAGCGCAGTCGGCGTCGAGGATCGCGTCCCGGGCATCGATGAAGGTGGGATCGGCGGGCGTCATCTTGAGCCCGTCGGTGACCAGCTGGAGCATGATCTCGTTGCCGAGTGCAACGTCATCACCGTTGGCTTCAATGATGCGTTGGCGGACTTCCCACAACGCCAGCGCCCAGACCTCGCCGGCGTTGTGAACTTCCGATGCGCCGCCGGCGTTGAAGTCGAGTGGGCTGGTGGTGATTCCGCCGCTGGTGTCGATGAGGATGTTGTCGGTGTCACCGAATGTCAGTGGGTTGACCGCGTTGTCGGTGCTGTAGGGGAAGCGCCGGATGCCATACAGGTAGTTGTCAGTCAGTCCGGCGAGCTGGTAGGTGGCGTAGGCGCCCGAGGCGTAGCTCGCCCCTGGTGCGTCGCCTGCGGTTGGGTTGAGCAGCGCAAGAGCATAGAAGTCACTCCACCCTTCGCCCATCGCTCCGCCCTGTGCCCAATTGAGGCCTGTGCCGTTGCCGACCAGACGGTTGCTGGTGCCGTGAGTGAGTTCGTGGATGACGATCTCCGCATCGAGACTGCCGTCACGATCGGGAGACGAACCGTCGAAGACGAACATCTGCATGCGCCCGGAGGACCCATCGGGAGGTGTCGAGAAGTTGGCGTTGTTGGTTCCGCTGCCATCGTGGGCCTCGGCGAGCACCCGGTCGCCGCCCGAACCCTGTCCGGTCGAGTTCACCTCTTCGAAGTTGCCCGAGGCCTCGTCGAACCCCAGAGAGTGCAGACGGTCGTGGTACCAGTTGGTGACGTAGAAGAGCTGGGTGACGGCCCCACGACGGAACGGGGCCACCAGAGGCGCGTCGCCAGCGTCCGGGTCACCCGCTGAAGGTGCCGGCGTGTAGTCGTAGTCGCGCGGCGCACTCCCCAGGAAGTCGCGGTCGCGACCGTTGGTGTCCGGGTTGCCGGTTGGCCGTCCGGTCGCGTCGAGCAGGGCGTCCGGCAGGTTGTCGGCGTCGGTGTCGAGGTAGGCATCGACGTTGTTCCCAGTGGTGGTGCTGACGCCGTTCGCCAGCCAGCCTTCCGGGCTTGCCGCCGAATCGTAGGCGTCGAGCATCGATACGACGGTGCGCGCAATCTCAGCCGGCTGCGTTCCATCGCCCGGGTCGAGCGTCGTCGGCGAAAGCGGCGCTGGGTTGTCAGCCGGGGTGACCCCGTCGGCCTGAACGTAGACCGAGAAGCGCGCGTCGTGGAGCGAGGGTGCACCGCGGGTTGTCAACCGCTCTGCGTCTTCTGTTGCGCCGAGGTGGCTGCGAATGTTCTTGCGCCAGAGCAACGTGCCGTCGACGGCGGAGTGAAGGCTGATCCAATCGCCAGGGCCATCGGTGAACGTGATGTGCGCCCAGGCCGGAACCAGTTCTCCACCGGCGAGGGGAAACAAGACTTGCCACGACTTGACCGGTCCGCGCACGCGCGTGCTGGACACTGCCAGGTGGTCGGCTGAAAGGCGGCGGATGGCCTGCCGCTCGAGGTTGATGCCGAGATCGGAGAGGGCGTGGTTGAGGCTCTCTTCAGCAGACAGGGTAAACGCCGGCGCCGCGGTGCGCGACGAGCCCGGCACCAGGCGGCCGACAGTACGACGTACGCGGTTTTGACGGTCGAAGAAGACCTTCATCTCACCCTGGAACACCGGCAGCCCGCCAACCCGCTGCTCCAGTCGAACCATGCCGAGGCCGGTTGGAGACAGGCTCTCGCCAACCACCGTGAGAGCTTCCCGGTTGGTACCGATTCCGTAGAGGTCGGCGTGTTCGATCAGGAACGAGAGCGCCAGGTCAGAGGGTGAACGGCCGAGCTCACCAGCGGTCAGCGCACCGCGACGCGCGCTGACCACCTCGGTCATCCCAAGGGCCCCGCGCTGGGCCTCTGCATAGGCTGACTCCTCGCGGAGTCGGTCGAGCGCGTGGTCGAAAGCGCGATTGCGCATCTCGCTGGTCGCCGCCAGGCTACGCGAATCGCCACCTACCGACTGCCGGACCGCTGCCAGCTCCTGGTCGCCGATGAGCCGGATGTCGTAGTTGCCGAGCGCCGCCTCGTACCGGTTTTCAGGTTGAAGTGGTGCGCGTTGGGCGGCGACACTGGACGTCCACGCGACCAGCGCAGCGAAGAGAACGATGGGAAGGGGAGCAGAGCGACGAAAGCTGGACGAGAGAGACATGAGTGGGGTCCTCGGGCAGAAGCCCGTCAAAACAACATATTCGACTAATTCTATTCTTTCTAGCCTCAAATCCGAAATCCGGCTGGGCCTGCACAGGTACAGTGAGGCGATCAACCAAGAGAGGAGTCGCCCGTGAAGACCTTCATCCACCCGCTGTCCTTGGCCTTTGTACTGGCTGTGGCGGTCCTGGTCGCTCTGCCCCTGGCCGCCGAAGTTCCCTCCGCCGACGTGCAGATCGCGGCCGCTCTGCAGGCCGCGCCGGCCGACCGGCGCGCCGAGGCCGGCGTCCTCGGCTATGACGAGTCCGGAAAGCTCGTGACCCTTCGCGCGGCCAAGAACGACCTCATTTGCCTCGGCGACACCCCGGGCGACGACCGTTGGAGTGTCGCCTGCTACCACGAGTCGCTCGAGCCGTACATGGCCCGCGGTCGTGAGTTGAATGCTGAGGGGGTCACCGGCAAGGAGCGCAACGACCTGCGCTGGAAAGAAATTGCCGACGGCAAGCTCGACATGCCACGCGAACCGCGCACCCTCTACGTCATGAACGGCGACGGCTACGATAGCGACAAAGACGAGGTCGAGAACGCGTATGTTCGTTGGGTCATCTACATGCCCTATGCGACGCCGGAGTCCACCGGTCTGAGTGCCAAACCCGTCGAAGGAGCACCCTGGCTGATGTTCCCCGGCACAGCGGGTGCGCACGTGATGATCAATCCGCCGCGCCCTTGAAGGTCGGCACAACGCTTCCGCAGGCGCGCCTGCCGGAAGTCGCGGCTGCCGCACAGAAGGCCGAGCAGGACGGCTACGACGGCGTCGTCACCCTCGACAACCGCCACGAGCCGTTCCTGGCTCTCGGCATCGCCGCCGTCAACACCAAGCGCCTGGGACTGGCCACCGGCATCGCGGTGGCGTTCCCGCGCAGCCCAATGGTGGTGGCGATGACCGCTTGGGATCTGCAGGCAGCGTCCGGCGGGCGTTTCTCTCTCGGCCTCGGGAGCCAGATCAAGCCGCATATCGAACGCCGCTTCAGCACACCCTGGAGCGCGCCAGCTCCGCGCATGCGCGAGTACATCGAAAGTCTGCGCGCGATCTGGCATGCGTGGTCAACCAGCGAGAAGCTCGACTACCAGGGGAAGTACTACAAGTTCTCCTTGATGACCCCCAACTTCACGCCCGAAGCCCTCGCCGGACCCCCTCCTCCGATCTCCGTTGCAGCCGTCGGTCCACGCATGCTCGAGATGGCCGCAGCCTGTTCAGACGGAGTGCGCCTCCACGCGTTCAACACCCGTACCTACCTCGAACAAACCGTCATGCCGATTCTCGACAGAGGCCTCGAGGCCCGCGGGATGGACCGTTCGCAGTTCGAAGTCTCGGGCGGTGGGTTCCTCTGCACCGGCCCAGACGACGAAGCCGTGGATTCTCGTCTCGACTGGATCAGGAAACGCGTCGGCTTCTACGGCTCCACCCCGTCGTACTGGCCGGTGCTGGCTGCGCACGGCAAGGAAGACCTCGGCCGCGAGCTCAGGCAACTGACCCGCGAAGGCAAGTGGGACGAGCTCCCCCGTCGTGTCGACGACGACACCGTACGGCTCTTCGCCGCGGTCGGCCGCCATGACGAGATTGAGGGCGCGGTGCGCGAGCGTTTCGGCGGTCTGGTCGATGCGATCGGCGCCAGCGCGTCAGCTGACATTCCAGGCGACCTTCCGCCTGGCTTGATAGAGGACCTGCAGGCGATTCCCACGCGGAGAGGGGCGCAGTAGCCCGTCGGTGGCAGTGACGCCGTCAAAAGGCTCGGGGCGTAGGGGCCAGGCGTCACTCGCCCGCCGTGCCCTCACGAATGGAGTACAGGTGGCCGCGGGTCCTGATCAAGAGCCGGTCTCCGACCAGAGCCGGTGTTGCGAGAACCATTTCATCGAGCGGGTTTTCGCCCAGCTGCTCGAACTCGTCGCCGGTCCCGAATACGAAGGTGGTGCCCTCTTCGTCGATCGCGAAAATGCGGTCGCGGTAGGCCCAGGGTGAGGAGGTGAAGGCACCGGCTGAGCCTTCGACTCGGGCGCGGTAGAGGCGCTCTCCGGTCGATGCGTCGTAGCGCGCAAAGATGCCGCGGTCGTAGACCACCCATAGCGAGTCGCCCATCGCTACTGGGGTGGGGATGTAGGTCCCGGCGACGCGGTTGTAGAAGACGACGTGCTCACTTTTTGTCTTGTTGTCTGCCAAGGTGAGGTCGCCAGAGGCTCCTGGGCGGATGGCGGCGATTGGGCGATTCTCGTCGCCGTGCACTCCGGAGACGAGGTAGAGCAGACCGTTGTGGGCGAATGGGCTTGGTGCCGGCAGGATGGAGTGCCCCGACATCCGCCAGAGTTCTCGGCCTTCGAGGTCGTAGCTGACGACTGTGTAGGGGCCCTGAGTGACGAGCTCGGTGCGGTCTTTGGACTTCCACAGGAAAGGTGTTGTCCAACCGCTGCGGCGGATGGGCTGGCTCGGTGGTGCGAGCTCGCGCTTGGTGCGCCAGAGTTCTTTGCCGTCTCGGACGTTGAAGGCGGCAACGAATTGCTCCTCCTGGTTGTCGTTGAGGATGAACAGTCTGTCGCCCTCGAGGGCCGGCGAGCCACCGGTGCCGAAGTCGAGGTAGACCGGGTGGGCTTCGAGCAGGGTCGACCAGTTCTGTTTCCCGTCGAAGGTGTAGGACCACAGGCCGAGGTTGCCGACGTAGATGTAGACGTTCTCGCCGTCGCTGATAGGTGTTTCCGAGGTGTAGGAGTTCTTGCGGTGCCGCCCGCCGGGTGGCGGTCCGGCGTGGAACCTCTGGCGCCAGAGTTCTTTGCCGCTCTCGAGGTCATAGGAGAGCAGCCAATACTCGAGCTCGATCTCGTCGGGCATCTCCATGTCGCGCTCTTCGAGCTTGGCGATCGCCTCTTCCTGGCTCAGTCCGTCCTTCATGAGCTCGGCCAGGTAGTCGTTGCTGTACTCGGTGCCAATCTCCGGCGGCTTCATCGCTGTCTTGCTGGTTGCGGTGGTCAAGAAGACATGGCCCCGGACGACGATCGGTGAAGACCACCCCATGCCGGGCACTTCCGTTTTCCACTCGACGTTCTCGGTCGTCGACCAGGTGAGCGGTAGATCCTTATTCGCCGAAACGCGGTTGGCGTTCTGGCCACGGAAGCCCGGCCAGTCGGTGGTGTCGTCTTCGGCTGGCGCTGCGAGCAGAGTCGCGGGGGCAAGAAGCAGACACAGTGAGGCGACCAGGAGGGGCGCTCCGAGCTTGCGTAGGGTGAGCATTCACACAGGTTATCGGCTCGCGATAGAGCCGGCCGCATAAACTCCGAATCGTGAAGATGTTTGCGGGCGAGATCGCCTCGATTCTTGCTACCAAGGGCCAGCGGCCCCGTATCGGTGTTCTGGTGCGGTTCGTGATCACCCTCCTGGTGATGGTGAGCGTCTATGCCGTTGTCTTCCGCTTCCTGATGGCGCGCGAGGGTCAGGATCAGACCTGGGTGACTTCGTTCTATTGGGTGCTGACCGTGATGTCGACGCTTGGCTTTGGCGACATTACGTTTCATACCGACGCCGGCCGGCTGTTCTCGATGCTGGTGTTGGCGAGCGGCATGCTTTTTCTGCTCGTGTTGCTGCCGTTTCTCTTCATCGAGTTCTTCTACCAACCTTGGCTGGCGTCGCAGAGTGCGTCGCGAACGCCGCGGGTGCTCAAACCGGGGACTCGGGGTCACGTCATCATCACCCACTTCGATGCGGTGACCGCGGCGCTCATCGAACGGCTCGACCGCTACCACCAGCGCTATGCACTTCTGGTGGCTGATGCCGAGGAGGCGCTGCGCCTGTATGACCATGGCTACAAGGTTGTCGTGGGGGAGTTCGACAACCCCGAGACCTACCGCGACCTTCGAGTGGATGGCGCGGCTTTGGTAGTCGCGACGGGAACCGATCCTGAGAACACTCTGGTTGCGTCGACGGTTCTTGGTGTCGCCGAGGCGACGCGGGTGGTCGCGACTGCGGACGACGCGGCTTCGATCGACATCTTGACGCTCGCCGGTTGCCGGGACGTGATTCACCTGCCGAGTCTCATGGCGTCGTCGTTGGCGCGACGGGTCGGTGGCGATCGCTGTACGCACACCATCGGCGCCTTCGGTGAGCTGCACATCGCAGAGGTCAATGTCGACGGCACCGAGCTGGTCGGTAGAACGATCCGCGAGAGCGGCGTGCGCCAGAAGACCGGTCTCGGCATCGTCGGCGTTTGGGATCGGGGTGCCTTCGAACCCGCGATGCCTGATGTGGTCATCACGGAGGGGTCGGTGCTGCTGCTTGCCGGAACCGCACAACAGCTCGCCAGCTACGACGAGGTGTTCGGCCACCGTGACGAGCCCGACGGGTTGGTCCTGGTGATCGGCGGCGGGCGGGTCGGGCGGCTGACTTCGCGCGTGCTCACCGGGCGCCGCATCGCGCACCGGGTGGTCGAGCGCGATGCGACGCGCCCCGGACAAACCGAGCACTGGGTGATCGGCAACGCGGCCGAGCTCAGCGTTCTGAGAGAGGCAGGCATCGACGAGGCCTCGACGGTGATCATTACCACCCACGATGACGACATGAACGTCTATCTGACGCTCTACTGTCGCAAGCTACGGGAGTCGGCGAAGATCCTGAGCCGCGCGACGGACCAGCGCAATGTCGCTTCGATTCATCGTGCGGGGGCCGACTTCGTGCTTTCTTACGCTTCAATGGGTGCGGGTGCGCTGTTCAACTCGCTCGATCTTGGGTCGGTGATGGATGTCGCCGAAGGCCTGGTGTTGTTTAGGAGAAGGGTGCCTGATGGGATTCACGGCAAGCTTCTCCGCGACAGTGCCATCCGCCAGCGAGTCGGCGCGACGGTGGTTGCCCTCGAGCACTCCGACGGCAGGCGAGAGATCAGTCCACCCGCTGAAACTCTCCTCAAGCGCTCACAGCGCCTCATTCTGGTGGGCAGTCCCGAGAACGAGCAGCGCTTCGTCGACGAGTTCTCCGCCTAGGCCCGCCTGGAGAAGGGCTCCGAGATCTGCTCGCGGCCTGCGTTGGGGATTGACTTCCGACCGGTCGGAACTTAGGATTCCTTGGCTCTGGACTGGCCGATTCTGGCCGGTCTTCGGTCCCCCTCCCTCCATGTCGCAAGTCCAACCCAGTTCCTCCGATCCGACCCCGCGTGAGCGTTTGCATGCCGAGGCGTTGGCCCTGTTTGCCGAGCGTGGCTACGCCGGCGCTTCGATGGCGGAGCTGGCGCGTCGCCTGGCGATTCGCAAGCCGAGTCTCTACAACTACATCGACTCCAAGGAAGACCTGCTCGCCGAGCTGGTGGAGTCGTCGCTCGAGCGCTGGGAAGAGCGGGCAATCTCGGCGCTCGAAGGCGAGGGCGATCCGGAGACGTTGCTGCGGCTTCACTTCGAGGCGATTCTGCGCTTCGCAGCGTCGAATCGCTCGGCCGTGGCGTTGATCGAACTGGCCGATCGCCACCTCGACGCGCCAGTGGCCGAGCGCGTGCGGCGGCTTCTCTCGGAGCATCGCGGGCACTACCAGGAGCGCATGCGGCTGTTCTTCGCGGACGCGCAGCAGGCAGGTGTGGTCGACGGGGATCCTGAAGCGCTCCTCGCCTTCTGGTTCGTGGTGCTCGAGGGTTCTTTGATGACGGAGCTGCGGAGCCTTCCGGACGACCCGGCGCACGAGGTGGCAACGAAACCGCCGCAGGATGTCCCCTGGCGGTTCGTCTGGCGAGCCCTTTCTGGTCGGGAGCCGGCGTCATGAGGTTTTGCCTTCGACCATCGACTCCTCTCGTCTGGGTGCTCCTGTTCGCTTGCCTGCTTCTTGCTGTCGGCCGACTCGGGGCGGACGAGACCGTCGAGCGCATCGACCTCGAGCGCGCTGTTGCCCTGGCACTCGAGCGAAACGCCGGACTCCAAACCGCGGTTGAACGGCGCAATGAAGTGGTTGCTGGGATGCGCGACGCGAAGTCACAGGCCTGGCCGCAGTTCAACCTGGTTTCAGGATGGACGCGCTCGCAGAACCCGTCGCTGCTCAACAGTCCAGACTTCAGCGAGTTTCTCGAGAACTTTCCTGGCGGGGAGTTCTCGCCGCGCGAGCAGGAGTTGTGGAACATCTCGCTCGAAGTGCGGCAACTGATCTACAACTTCGGCAAGCTGCAGTCGGGCCTGGAGCTGGCGCGCGTTGTGGTCGAGTTCACCGAAGCCCAGATCGATGCGGCTCGCCTCGAGACGGCGCGCCAGGCAGCGATTGCCTACTACCGCGCGCTCCAGGCCGCGGAGTCGGCGACGGTGATCGAGATTCAGGAGCGCACCCGCCTGGAAGCGCTCGAGCTCGTCGAGGCGCGCTATGACCTGCGGGAAGCTACGGAGCTCGAGCGCCTGCGCGCGGAGGCTTCGTTGGCCGAAGTGCGCCCGACGGTGGCCAGACTGCGCGGCAATATCGACGTCAGTGAGAGTGCGCTGCGCTACGTCCTGGGCCTGGAGGCGGCAACGCCGCTCGAACTCGTGGATCTCCGAGATCCCACACCGCGGGACCTACCAGAGCTCGAAGAGCTGCTCGAGATCGCGCTGTCGAATCGGCCCGAGGTGCGCGACTTGAACCGCCAGTCCTATGCGCTCGATCTTCAAAAAGAAGTCGTCGCCGCCGACGCACGGCCTGAGATCAACCTCTACGGGCGTTATGGACGGCAGGCGCGGTTGATCGACGACCTCGAAGACCCCCTATTCGCTGACTGGTTGGTGAACCTCGGTCTGTCCTGGAGCCTGTTCGATGGCGGTGCCCGCAAAGCGCAAATCGGCGCGCTCGACAGTCAATCGCGTCAGATCGATTGGCAGCTACGCGATCTCAGGAGTCGTATCGCCCTCGACCTCGAAACCGCGATCGCCGAGTACCAGACCGCCGTCTTTACCTGGCGGGCGAGCGAGACGGCAGCCTCGGCCGCCGCCGAAGCGGCGCGGGTGGCGGAGCAGTCCTACCGCCAGGGGGTGGCGCTCCAAACCGACTGGCTCGATGCGCAGGAGCTCGAGACCACCTCGCGGGTGCGGGCGGTGGAGAGTTCCTTCGAGGTTCTGGTGCGCGAGTCGGATCTCCTGGTCGCGCTCGGCCTGTACCCAACAGCCTCGTGGGATGACCTCGGGAGCAGCCCCTTCCTCAGTCCGGAGACCCCCGAATGATCGCCCGCCTGCTGACTTTCCTCTTTGTGTTTGCACTCATTTCGGGAATCGCTGCCTGCGGTGGCGAACCCGAAAGCACGGCAACCGACGACTCGGCGACCGCAATCGAGACTCCACCAACGAGGGTCAAGGTTCGCCAGCCCGACCAGGAAGATGCGGTTGTTCTGGTGGAACTGCCGGCCGATCTGAAACCGCGCCGCCGCGCGACCCTGGCGGCAGAAGTCCCGGGCAAAGTCGAGGCGCTCCACTTCGACGAGTCGAGTGTCGTGGGCGCGGGCAGGGAGCTCGCGCAAATCGACACCCGCGCCCTCGAACAACAGGTTGCCGAAGCACAGGCGATGGCGCGCCAGAGCAAGATTGCCTTCGATACGGCCGAGAAACTGTTCGAGCAGCGCACGATCACCAACACACAGATGCTCGAAGCGACCACCGCGCGCGATGTCGCAGAGGCGCGCCTGCGCTCTGCCGAGTTGCAGCTTTCGAAGTCGGTCCTGCGCGCACCCTGGCGGGGAAGAGTGGGCAAGAAGTACGTCGAGGTCGGCGACTTCGTCTCACCGGGTCAACCTGTTGCCGAACTCCTCGACACGCGAAGGCTCGAGGTTCATGCGCCTGCTCCGGCATCCTCCGTGCCGACCCTGGCAGCCGGTCTTTCTGTCGAGCTGCGCATCGACGGCTACGCAGGCCAGACGTTTCCAGCCACGATCACCCGGCTCGGGACAGAGCTCGACGCGGCCACCCGCACACTCGATGTCATTGCCGACCTCGACAACTCGGCGGGCCACCTGCGACCCGGCATGACCGCTCGCATGGTGGTGCCACGCGAACGGATCGCGGGCGCGTTGCTGGTACCGCTCGACGCTTTCATCGAAGTGGGTGACGAGACGGTGGTTTATGTGGTCGACACCAGCAGTCGGGTGCCCGTCGCTAGCCAGCGCAAGGTCGAGCTCGGGCCAGTGATTGGAGAGCGGGTGGTCGTCACATCGGGTCTCGAGCCCACCGACCAGGTGATCGTTGAAGGTCGGTTCCAGGTCGCCGAAGGGCAGCGCGTCGACCCTGAGATCGAAGCGCCGGAACCTCTAGTGGCGGGAGTTCCCGAGTCGTGACGCTGACTGGCATCTCTCTTCGTCACCGCACGACGGTCTTCTTCTTGATGACCGGTGTGTTCCTCCTCGGTGTGCTGGCCTATGCCGGTCTGCCACGTGAGAGCAATCCCGACGTCCAGATCCCCTATGTGCTGGTGATCACGCCCTATCCGGGCGCTTCGCCGGTCGACGTCGAGCGCCAGGTGACCCAGCGCATCGAACGTGAGATCCAGGGCGTCGATGGTCTCGTGACCCTACGCTCGACGTCGCTCGAAGGCGTCTCCTCGATCAACGCTGAGTTCGCCTCTGGCGGTGACGTCGATGCTGCGCTCCAGAAGGTGCGCGACCGCGTCGAGCGGGCGAAGCCCGACCTGCCGCGCGACGCCGAAGAGCCGATCGTCCAGGAGATCAACTTCTCGAACTTCCCGGTCTTGCAGCTCAACCTGGCTGGAGATGTCGGGCCGATGGTGCTCAAGCAGATCGCCGACCAGATGGAAGACGAGATCGAGGTCATCCCCGGGGTACTCGGGGTCGATGTGATCGGTGGCGTCGAACGGGAAGTTCAAGTCGACGTCGATCCCGAGCGATTGCGGCTCTATGGCCTTGCGCTGCGCGACGTGGTGGCGGCGGTTCAAGGCGAGAACGTTTCGGTCCCCGGCGGCTCGCTCGACCTCGGCGACCAGACGTTCTCGGTGCGGGTGCCCGGCGAGGTGACCGACCCGCTTGCCGTGGGTGATTTTGTGATTCGCGCTCCCGGTGGTTTGCCGGTTTTTGTGCGCGACGTCGCTCTGGTGCGCTTCGGCTGGAAGGATCGCTCTTCGTACTCGCGCATCAACGGGCGCGAGTCGGTAACGCTCTCGGTTCAGAAGCGCGCTGGCGCCAACGTCATCGAGACCGTCGGAGCGATCAAAGAGCTCGTCGATGAGCGTCGTCGGAGCTGGCCGGAGAGCGTCGAAGTTGCGGTGATGAGTGACGAGAGCGCTGAGATCGAGCGCATGATCGGCGACCTCGAGAACAACATTCTCTCGGGCCTGGTTCTCGTCGTGCTGGTCCTCATGTTCTTTCTCGGCTTACGAAACGCGTTCTTTGTTGGGTTGGCGATCCCGTTCTCGATGCTGGTCACCTTCGTGGTGCTCGATCTCTTCGGCCTGACCCTCAACATGACGGTGCTCTTCGGCCTGGTGCTCTCGGTGGGCATGCTGGTTGACAACGCGGTGGTGGTGATCGAGAACATCTACCGCTACATCCAGGAAGGTGAAACGCCCTACGAGGCAGCCCGCCGGGGCACGCTCGAAGTCGGCGGTGCGGTGACCGTCTCGACGTTGACGACGGTGGGGGCCTTTCTACCGCTCGCCTTCTGGCCGGGGATCATGGGCCAGTTCATGCGCTACATGCCGATTACGGTTTCGATCGCTCTTTTGTCTTCGCTCCTGGTCGCGTTGACGGTCAACCCGGTTCTCTGCGCGGCATTCCTGCGTCGTGATGAGCGTCCCGAAGATGAACGCAAGAAGCCGCTCGCCGAACGGCTCGAAGAGCGCTTTCTGGTTCCCTACCGCAGGGTTCTAGAGCGTGCGCTGGCGCATCGAGCGCGGGTGATTCTTGGGACCTTTGCTCTTTTCGCTCTGGTTCTGGTGTTGTTTGGCTTCTTCAACCACGGGGTGGAGTTCGTTCCCGAAACCGACCCATCACGTATCTGGATCGATGTGGACGCGCCACCAGGTACGCGCCTGGAGCGCACCGATGAGCGCCTCCAGGAGCTGGCGTCGCGCCTCGGGGGCCTTCCAGACGTTTCCTTCCTCGCCAGCGCCAGCGGTGCCGGCAGTCAGAACGATGCCTCACGGCCATCGCAGATCGGCGGCAACGACGGTGGCGCCGGCGACTCGAACGTCGGGCGCCTTTCGATCGAGCTCGAGCCGCTCGAAGAACGAACACAGAACTCCAATCTAACGATGGACGAAGCGCGCCGGCAGGTCGAGGGCGCCCCCGGGGTCGAGATCGAGATCAGCCGTAAGACCCAGGGGCCGCCTACCGGTGATGCCGTCGCACTCGAGATCTATGGGCCAGACTTCGCGACTCTGGGCCAACTCGCCGAGCGTATCCAGCAGAAGGTGGCCGACATCCCCGGCGTATTGGCCTCAGACGATGACTTCGATCTTGCCCGCCCCGAGTTGCGCATCCAGGTCGACCGCACGCGTGCCGCGCGTCTGGGAATCTCGACCGGAGTTGTCGCCTCGACGATTCGTACCGCGGTCAACGGCACCGAAGCTTCGACCTTTAGACAGGGCGACGACGACATCGACATCACCGTGCGACTAGCCGAGGCCTTCCGCGACTCGATCGAAGACCTCGAAGGTCTGACCGTCGCCAGCAATGAGGGGCAGCTCATTCCGTTGGGCGAGATCGCCACCGTCGAACGAAGCGTTGCGTTGCCAGCGATCAACCGCAAGGATCGCCAGCGGGTCGTGACGTTGACCGCCGAAGTGGCGTCAACTCGCGTTGTCGGGCCGGTGCGTGAAGAAACTCTGCGGCGGATCAACGCAGACCCGGCGTTTCTGCCGCACGGCTACTCGGTGGGATGGGGTGGCCAGAACGAGATGGAAGAGGAAGCCCGCGGTTTTCTTGGCTGGGCCTTTCTCTACGGGGTGCTTCTGGTCATGGCACTGATTCTCGCCAAGTTCGACTCCTTCGCGATGCCCGCGATCATTTCGACATCGGTTTTCATGTCCTTGATCGGTGTCTTCCTCGGTCTACTGGTCACCGGCCTACCATTCGGCATGATCATGACGTCAGTTGGCGTGATCTCTCTGGCTGGCATCGTCGTCAACAATGCGATCGTGCTGCTCGACTACGGCGAACAACTCGTCGAACGTGGCTTCTCGCGTTCCGAGATCGTTATGCGCACCGGCATGCGGCGCGCGCGCCCGGTGGTTCTCACGGCGGTGACCACGATTCTCGGCCTCATCCCGCTCTCGACGGGCTACGGCTTCGACTTTCGCAACTTTCAGTTCGTCGCCGGCGGCGAGAGCTCACAGTTCTGGAGTGCGATGGGCGCCGCGGTGATCTTCGGCCTCGGCTTCGCGACTTTCTTGACACTCATCCTGGTGCCTGTCCTCTACGACATTCTGCTCGAGCGTCGCGAACGAAAAGCGGACCGCGAAAAGCCTCATCTGCCGCGGCGCGTTCCCGATGCGCGGGTGCTGACGGCGATCTGGCCCGGCGAATAGCAGACCGCGAGCACGGCGCCGGTGAAGTCGAGGGCCAGCAGGCACCGTATACTGTCTTCTCAGGTCGGAGCCCCGAATGTCCCACCAAATCAAGATCCTCACGAAGCGGTCCCGCGGGCAGAGTCACATAGAAGACAGCGCCGTCTTGCAAAGAACCATCTACCGGCTGCGGGGTGTGGGCGTAGCTCCACGAGGGGTTCACCGCTTCCCGAGCCACGAGGAAGCGCAGCAGTGGCAGATCCGCCAGATGGCGCGTATTCACGCCCGCCAGAAGTCGAAGACCTCGTAGAGCTGTGTAGGCGGCTGAACGAAGCGGAAGCGAGCTACCTGCTGATCGGTGGCTTTGCGGTCATTCTCCATGGCTTCGTCCGTGGTACGAAGGACATCGATCTCCTCGTCGATGCCTCTCCCGAGAATATCGAGAAGGTGAAACGAGCACTTGCCTACCTGCCGGACAACGCCGCTTTGGAGGTCACTTCCGAAGATGTCGAGCGCTACGCCGTCGTGAGGGTTGCCGACGAAATCGTTGTCGATCTGATGGCAAGAGCTTGCGGGATCGACTTTGAGGAAGCGATCAGGTCTGGCGGGCGCGAGGCCTTCGCGCTTGATGAAGTGGAGATTCCGCTGGCTACGATGGAGCTCCTCATTCGCACCAAGAACACAGTTCGCCCGTCGGACGCCATGGATGTCGAGTACCTCCGACTCCGACTGGCCGAGGAAACACCTCCAGGCTGAATGGGCTTAGCCAGTCACGGCTTTCCTGAACGCCTCCTGCCGGATCGTTCCGTAGACCGCATCGAGTAGCGAATCAGAGAGCGACTCGAAGTAGTTCTCGTCTTTGTACGAGCGGCCGAAGCGCTTGGCCGATCCATTGGCGAGACCCTCCCAGACGACTTCGCCGCTCTTGTTCTTGACCTTCCACAGCATGCTGACCTCACCTCGGTAGGTACTCTCCTCTTCACAGAAGAATCGCCGCAGCTCGCCTTCGATGATGATGTCGCCGCCCGACTCCGTGGTTTGCAGCCCGAAGCTCTCGAAAACGCCGACGATGTTCTCAGTGACGAAGGCGGGGACGTCATCGGGAGTGGTGACGAGCTTGGGCTCGTCGTCTTCGATGTTCTCGCCGATCTTCTCCGTTTCGTTGCGACCGTCGACCAGCGGCTCGATCTGGAACTTGATCGAGGTCATCCCGGTGAGGTTGATCGAGTCGAGGTCGGCGATGTCCGTCGTCGGGCTCCAGACCAGGGAGATGCCTTCGTTCCTGCTGTCGCCTTTCTTCTTTTTCTTTTTCTTCTGCGCGTCGGCCGGCGCGGCGCCGAGGAGGGCGATGGCTAGCGCTCCGATGGTGAAGAGTGAGAGGGACTTGTTCATCTTGCGTTTCTCCTGGCAGATGCGTGCGTCCCCAGGCTCCGAAGGAGCTGGGAGTTGAGACAGACTCTCGGGTCACGGCAATGAACCGCAAAATACCAGAGCCAGCCTCTCAGGCAGCGGCAGCTCGTTTCGCAATGCGTCCCACCGTCAAGCCTTGAACGAGGATCGAGAAGGCAACCACCACATAGGTCATGAATAAGATCAGTCCGCGCTCGTCGGAGGCCGGCAACGACAAGGCGAGCGCGATCGAAATGCCGCCGCGCAGGCCGCCCCAGGTGAGCAGGGTGACCGTGTAGGGCGGGTAACCAGTGCGCCGACCCAGAAGCGCAATCGGCGGACCGACGGCCAGGAGCCGTACCAGGAGCACAACTGGCAGTGCGATGGCTGCGGCAATGACGTGTTCAATCTTGAAGCTCAGAACCAGCACCTCCATGCCGATCAACACGAAGAGCACGCCGTTGAGAACCTCATCGATCAATTCCCAGAACATGTCGAGGTGCTCGCGCGTGCGTTCAGACATGGCGAACAAGCGGCCACGGTTGCCGAGGAAGAGGCCAGCCACGACCATCGCCAGGGGCCCCGAGGTGTGCAGCGCACCGGCCAGGGCATAGCCGCCCATGACGACCGCGAGGGTAATCAGGACTTCGACGCTGTAGTCGTCGATCGACTTCAGCATCCAGTAGGCCAGAAGGCCGATCGCGAGCCCGAGCAGAATGCCGCCGCCAGCCTCGATCAAGAACATCTGCGCGACTTCGGCGGCGCCAAGCGATGCGTCGCCGTGTCCTCCGTCGCTGTGCCCGGAGGATCCGTGTCCACCGGCGCCGAGCAGTGTGGCGAGGACCCCGAAGACCACGACCCCGACTCCGTCGTTGAACAGCGACTCGCCAACGATCAAGGTCTCGACCCGCTGCGGCGCCTTTGCCTGGCGCAGCAAGCCGAGCACTGCGATCGGATCGGTGGGCGAGATCAACGCACCGAAAACCAACGCCCACAGGAAAGGGATCGGGTAGCCGACCAGGCCGAGCAGCCACCAGACAACGATGCCGATTGTGAACGTCGAGAAGATCACCCCGAGCAACGCCAGGATGGCGATCGCCGGCGCCTGCTCGCGCAGCGAACCGATATCGACGTGTAGCGCTCCTGCGAACAGCAGAAACGACAACATGCCCTGCATCAACAGGCGGTCGAAGTCCAGGCTCTCGACCAGGAGAACAACCGATTCGCGCACCGGCGCGGCGGCGGCCCCGGCGATGATGAGAAGGAGCGAAACCACCAGAGCGCCAAGCATCACGCCGATCACCGTCGGTAGGTTGAGCAGCTTTTCGTTGGCGTAGCTGAACAGGGCCGTCAGCGTGATGATGATCGCGGCGGCGACAAAGAGATCCATAGGCCGGGAGCCTACAACGCCATGCCCCGAGACCCTCGACCGGAGATGGGTATCATCGCGGAGCGATGACCTGGATCAAGACCATTGCAACAGGCGACGCCGGGTTTGACCTCCGGCAGCTCTATGAAGCGGCCGCCGACCCGGAGACCGGTGAGCTCGACAACATCATGCGGGTTCACTCGCTTCATCCCGAGGGCCTGCGCACCCACCTCGAACTCTATGCCGCAGTCATGCGTGGCACGAAGTCGTTGCGCAAGGTCGAGCGTGAGCTGGTCGCCCTGGTGGTGAGTCAGGTCAACGAGTGCCACTACTGAATCACCCATCACCGGCGCGGTCTGCGGCGGTTGCTCAGAGACGAAGCGCTCCTCGAGGCGATAGAGAGCGACTGGCGGAGCTCCGGGCTCGATGCCCGTCGCCAGGCAATGCTGGCCTACGCCGAGAAGCTGACACTCACACCGGGCGCGATGGCAGAGAGCGATGTTCTAGCCCTTCGGTCTGCGGGTTTCAGCGATCGTGATGTGCTCGATATCGCGGAGGTCACCGCCTACTACGCCTACGTCAACCGTATCGCCGACGGGCTTGGCGTAGCGCTCGAAACCGCCAGCGAGAGTACCGACACCTAGGCTAGTCTGGATCGACCGTGGTCGTGACCCTTGTGGGTCGGCCGCTCGTTTAGGAGCCGCTCCCCGTTGTCCATTCCGCTAGTTGAAGGCGTCCGCCTGACCCACCGTTTCAACCCCGAGCTTGGCGCTGGCTCTGTCGTGGGTGTCGACGGGCGAAGCGTCATCGTGCGCTTTCCCGACTCCGGAACCGAGCTGCGCCTTGCCGCGTCGACCGATGCGCTCATTCCGTTCGTGCTCGAGCCGGGCACTCGTGCCCGTCACGTGCCGACGGGCAGGTCGGTGATTGTTGAGGAGGTTCTAGCCGACGGGGAAGCGGTGCGGCTGCTCGACGGTCAAGTCGTCGAAGAGTCTGAACTGTGGCCTGAGCCACCGGCCGACGGTCTGGTGGAGCGGCTTGCTGCGGGCAAGATCAACAATCTCGAGCGCTTCGCCATGCGCCTCGATTCGTTTCGGTTGGCACAGCTGCGTGAAGCCGACGGGCTGGGGTCGTTTCTCGGTGGGCGTATTCGCCTGTTCCCGCACCAGCTCTACGCTGCCGAACGTGCCACCCAGTCCGATCCGGTGCGTTGGCTGCTGGCCGACGAGGTGGGGCTGGGAAAGACAGTCGAAGCTTGCCTGATTCTCAATCACCTTCTGCGCACCGGGCGTGCCAGTCGCACGATGGTGATCGCTCCCGAAACTCTGACGGTGCAGTGGCTGGGCGAACTGTGGCGCAAGTACCACCAGGTCTTTGTGCTCCTCGACGACAAACGGTTGCTTGACGTCGAGAAGGAGTTCGGGGCCGACTTCAATCCCTTTGACACCTACGATGCGGTGGTCTTGAGCCACGAGCGCCTCGCCGAGAATCCGCGTCTCGCCGAGCAGGCGGTCGAAGCGGGAGTCGATCTGGTGATCGTCGACGAGGCCCATCACATTCGGCGCCCAGAGGGTCATCCGGGCAATCCGCTCTATCGCGCGGTCGAACCGCTGGCGGCGATGGGGCGCCATCTGCTTCTCTTGACGGCGACGCCGCTCGAAGACGACGCCTTTGGCTTCCTTCGACTCCTGCAACTTCTTCGTCCAGATGACTTGCCGGAAGACGAAGACTTCGAAGAGCACCTCGAGAAGGGCTACGAGCTGCCGCCGTGCACCAGCGCCACCCGGCGGAGCGACATCGGTGGTCTGCCGCCGCGGGTCGGTGTGCCGGTTGAAGTCGCTTCGGAAGCGACGCTCGCGACCCTGGAAATGCTGGCAAGCCTCCCCCACGACGGCCCCCTCGAGCGTCGTCGCAAAGTTGATCTCATCTGTCGGGCGCTGGCGTCGGCGGCGGCTCTCGAGGCGGCGCTCGATAAGAAGAAGGACGCCGGGCTGCTCGAGCACCTGCAAACTGCTGCGGCATCCGACCCTCGCCTCGAATGGTTGGCTGGCCAGGTCAAGGATTGGCACGCGGCAGGTGAGAAGACGCTGGTGTTCGTTGCCCACAAAGAGACGCTCGACTGGCTCAAACGGGCGCTCGAGGCCCGCGGGCTACCGCGTGTCGGTGTGTTTCACGAAGGGCTCTCGGCCAAGCAGCGTGACATCGGCGCGGCGCAGTTCAGGCTTCCTGATGGTCCGTCGATTCTGGTTTCGACCGAAAGTGGTGGCGAGGGCCGCAACTTCGAGTTCTGTGCGCGCCTGGTGCTGTTCGACCTGCCCTGGAACCCCATGGTGGTTGAGCAGCGCATCGGGCGGCTCGATCGAATCGGTCGTGTGCTGCCTGTCGAGGTGGTGTACTTCGAGCCGCCGTCTGGAGTCGGTCAGCTGACAGCGAATCTCTATCGGCGCCTCGGATTGTTCGAGAAACCACTCGGCGCCTTCGAGCGTGAACTCGGCAACGTCGAGGGCATGCTCGAAGACCTCGCCCTGGGGGTCGGCGGTCCGTCGGGCGATCCCTTTGCCGAGCTTCTCGGTGACGCACGCGAAGCCTACGGCCGTGTCGAAGAAGCGGCCTACCGCGAGCTTCATCGAGATCCGTATCGCGCTGACTATGCCCTCCCGATTCTGGCGCGGGTTCCCGAGGAGTTGCAGTCTCTGATGCGCACGGTGATCGTCGGTGCGTGTGAAGAACTGGGCCTTCAAGTTGAGTCCCACCAGGGTGGCAAGCGCTACTCGATCGAGTTCGATGCGCGGGCCCGGATCGACAGTCTGCCCGAGGTGGGGACCGAAGCGAGCTACCTGGGTTCCTTCGATCGGCTCGAGGCGGTCGAGGACGAGTCGATCGACTTCTTCGCCTCGGGGCATCCCCTCGTTGAGGGCATTCTCAGCTTCCTCGACGACACCAAACAGGGGCGCACGTCGCTGTTTCACATCCCCGGCACAAGCGAAGACCACAAGGGCTTCGGACTGCTGGCGGTCTACAAAAACGAAAGCCAGATGGAGCTCGCGGCTATCGACAGCAGGGGGCAGATGCGGCCCGACTGGCTGGAGCTCGTCGAGGAAGTGCCGTTCCCCGGCAAGGTGGTGCCGAAGCCGAAGCTGTGGCTGGAGCAGAAAGCCTGGCCGTCGTTGGTGAGGCGCCTGGGGACCGCTCTCGATCAAGCCGGTCTACCGGGGCGGCTGGTGGCCGTTGCCGGGATGCGGGTGACCTGAGTCGGGGGTTCCTGGGGACTAGGCGCCGACGGTCTCGGGCAGCTCAAGGAGCTCGGACTCGAGCTTTTCCCACTCCTCCATGCGCTCGGCGATCTGTTCGCCGAGGCGCTTCTGCTCCTGCTCGAGCTTGGTCACCTTCTTGCGATCGGTCTTGTCGAAGAAGGTCGGGTCGCAGAACTGCTCGTTGATCTCGGAGACCCTGGCCTCTGCCTGCTGGATCTCACGGGTCACCACGTCGAGCCGCTTCTGGAGCTTCTTGCGCTCCTTCTTCCTGGCGTTCTCTTCGCTCTGTGAGCGCGGTTCCTTCTGCCGAGCACGCTCGCGCTTCTTCTCGCGCGCCTTCTTGAGAGCGACTTCGGCGTCGAGGTGATCGTCGCCGAGCTTCTCGAGGTACTCCGCCCAGGTGCCCTGAAAGTCGGTCATTCCCTCGGGAGTGATCTCGACGATGCGGTTGGCGAGCTCGCCAACGAACCAGCGGTCATGCGAAACAAAGATCAGGGTCCCCTCGAATTTTTTGAGCGCTTCGACAAGGGCTTCGATGGCTTCGAGATCGAGATGGTTGGTGGGCTCATCGAGCACCAGCACATTCGGCTGGCCAACGGCATGTCGGGCGAGGATCAGCCGTGCCGCTTCGCCGCCCGAGAGTGAACCGAGCCGTTTCTCGACGTCGTCGCCCGAGAAAAGCACCGCTCCGAGGTTGCCGCGCACGAAGCCGATCGGTTCGCCCGGGCAGAACTCCCACAACCAAGCTTCAACGGTCTGACGTTCGCTGCCGAGCTGCTCGTGGTGATCTTGAGCGAACCAGCCAGGGTGAGTCTCGTAGCCCCACTCAACTTCGCCGGCGTCCGCTTCGATGTGACCCATGGCGATCTTGAGGAGCGTCGACTTACCGATTCCGTTCGGGCCGATGATCGCGACGCGTTCCTTGCGGCCGATGCGCAGCGAGACATCTTCGAGCACCTGGTTGTCGTCGTAGGCCTTGGAAATACCCTTGAGTTCGAGCACCGTCTTGCCGCTGGGGCGACGTTGTTTGAGCTTGAAGACCGGGTAGCGACGCGAGCTTTGCGGGAGCTCTTCGATCTCGATCTTGTCGATCAGCTTCTGCTTCGACGATGCCTGGCGCGCCTTGGTGGCCTTGGCCTTGAAACGATCGACGTAGGCCTTGTGGTGCGCGATCTCCTTCTCGCGTTTGGCGATCTCCTGCTCGCGGCGCTGGCGGTCGTAGGTCTTGGCGGCCATGAACTGCTGGTAGTTGCCCTTGTAGAGCGTCGCCGTTTCGTAGTCGAGATCGACGATGTAGGTCGCGACGTTGTCGAGGAAGCGGTGGTCGTGCGACACCACCAGGGTGGTACCGGGGAACTCGATCAGGAACTTCTCGAGCCAGCGGATGGAGACGATGTCGAGATGGTTGGTGGGCTCATCCAGTAGCAAGATGTCGGGCTGCGCTGCGAGCACCTGAGCCAGGAGAACGCGCAACTTGAAACCGCCCGAGAGCACTGAAAGTGGTTCTTCGTGCTGCTCGGTGGCGATGCCGAGCCCCTCCAGGATTTCTCCGGCACGAGCCTCCATGGTGTAGCCGTCGTGGCGCAGGATGATGTCTTCGACAACCGCGTAACGCTCGGAGTCGAAATCCGTCTCAGCCCTGGCGAGGATCTCTTCCTTTTCGACCATCGCCTGCCAGAGCTCGGCGTTGCCCATCATCACGACGTCGAGGATGCGTTCGTTTTCGTACTGGAAGTGGTCCTGCCGCAGAACGCCGACCGTGGCCTTCCTGGGCATCGCGATCTCGCCGCCGGAGGGGACCTCATCTCCCGCCATGATCCTGAGAAGAGTAGACTTACCCGATCCGTTGGCACCTACGATGCCGTAGCGTTCACCGGGATTGAACTGGATGGAGACCCCCTCGAAAAGGGTCTGATCTCCGTAGTTCTTGTCGAGTGCTGAGACGGCAATCATGGGTCGCGGAGAATATCAGCGCCCCAGCCGACTTCGCATGCCGCCCGGGCCTTTCCGGGCACCAGAGACTCCTCCATGCCGCTCATCATCCGCGTCTTCAAGGGCGGCTTGCCCGACCAGTACGACAGCGCTGCCGGCGACGGTGGTGCGCGCGGTCGTAGGGCGGGGGAAGAGACCCCGACGGGTTGGCGCGGCTTTCTGTGGCGGCATAAGAAGGCCATTGCTGCCGCTGGTGCAGCGTTTCTCGTGGCGATGGTCTGGTTGCTGTTGCCATTCTGGCGGGTGACCGCGCAGTTCGGCTCCAACCCAGCGGTGCAACCATCTCGTCTCTGGGAGCGTCCCGCGACTCTCGCGGAAGGCGCCCCGTTCTCGAGCGCTCGACTCAGTCGCTATCTCGACGACCGCGGTTATCAGCTGATCGAGCACCAGGAGCCGTTGCTTCCCGGTGAGTACCGGCGCCGGGAGGACGGGCGCACGACGCACTTCGCCCTCCGCCAGCGCCGCTTCCCAACGGTCGATGGATTTGCCGGTGGCAAGTACCTCGACGTTGCCATCCGCGGTAGCCGCGTACGTGAACTCGAGCGCAACGGGGAAGCTGCCGACGAGGTGCTCCTCGAACCGGCGCTCCTGGCGTCGTACTACGGCGAGACGCGGAGCGAACGCAGGCCGATCGTGCTCGACGATCTGCCGCAACACGTCATCGATGCAGTCATTGCCGGCGAAGACAGTCGCTTCTGGAAGCACTCGGGCATTTCGCCGATCGGCATTTTGCGCGCCCTGATCGTCGACTTGCGTGAACAGAACATGCGCCAGGGCGGATCGACGTTGACCCAGCAGCTGGTCAAGAACATCTACCTGAACCACGAACGCACCGCCAGCCGCAAGGCGCGCGAGGCGATCCTAGCGGTGATGGTCGACCTGCGCTACGAGAAGGAAGAGATCCTCGAGGCTTACCTGAACGAGATCTATCTCGGTCGCTCGGGGCGAGTGAACCTGCATGGTTTTGGTGCCGCGTCCCTGGCCTACTTCGGCAAACCCGCCGAGCAGCTGACCCTGGTCGAAGCGGCGACGATCGCCGGGGTGATTCCGTCTCCTAACGGCTGGTCACCGCTGCGCAACCCCGAGCAGGCGCAGGCAGCGCGCGACCGGGTGCTGCGGCTGATGGCCGAGGGCGACATGATCGACCAGGCGGCTCTCGAGCACGCACTGTCGGTGCCGCTTCGGACGGCACCGCAGCCGCTCGGTGTCTTGCGCGCCCGTTATGCCGCCGATGCGGCGGCAGTCGAACTCGAACAGCGCTTCCAGCTCGCTGAGGTCGCCGACCGTGGTCTCCAGATTCTCAGCACCTTGTCGCTCGAGGATCAGCTTGCCGCTGAAGAAGCGGTGATCTGGGGCGTTTCGTCGCTCGAGGAGGGCTGGGAGAAGGGGCATGAAAGTGGTCATCGTCTTCAGGCCGCGCTCTTGTCTATCGACCCGCGTGATGGCTCGGTGCTCGCCTACGTCGGTGGCCGCAACTACGTCGAGAGTCAGTTCGACCGCGTCCGTTCGGCGCGCCGGCAAGCGGGCAGCGCCTTCAAGCCGTTGGTGTACGCAGCCGCCTTCGCCGAAGGGGTGGTGTCGCCGTCTTCGGTACTCGACGACTCCGAGCTCGAGGTCGTGCAGGCGGGGCGCGTGTGGCGCCCGCAGAACTTCGACCGTGAGTTTCGCGGCAAGGTGACCGTGCGTCAGGCGGTGGAGAAGAGCTACAACGTGCCAACCGTCGATGTGGCGCTCAACACCGATCTGCGAAAGGTCGTCGCCTGGGCACGCGAGCTCGGCATCGAGAGTCCGCTCGAGCCGCTTCCGTCGATTGCACTCGGGGCGTTCGAGGTCACGCCCCGCGAGCTCCTGGCGGCCTATGCGACCTTTGCCAACTCCGGCATGCGGCCGTCGATCCACCTGGTCGAAGGCGTATTGAGTCACGATGGTCAGCCGCTCGAAGGTTCGGCGGTGGCGGCGCCGCGTCCGGCTCTTGACCCCGGAGTGTCTTACCTGGTGACCTCGGTTCTAGAAGGCGTGATGGATCGTGGTACTGGTGCCGGGGCACGTCGCGCCGGGCTCACCGATCCCGTCGCGGGCAAAACCGGCACCTCGAACGACGCGCGCGACAGTTGGTTCTTGGGCTACTCGAAGGAACGCGCCAGCGTCGTCTGGGTGGGCTACGACGAGGGCGACAAGACCAAGCTCGGAGGTTCGCGCGCGGCGCTGCCGATCTGGACGCGCTATACGGCTGCCCGGCGTCCGCCCGGCGGCTACGCGCCGGTCGACCCTCCCGATGGCGTCGTTAGCGCGCGCGTCGATCCCACGACGGGTGAACTCGCCACGCCGAGATGTTTCCTGGCGGTCACCGATGTCTTTCTCGAGGATCGCGTGCCAGAGCGCTACTGCCGCGAGCACGGTGGCGAACGCTACGAGTGGCGCGAGCGCCGTCGCCCGTGGTGGAAGCGCATGTTCCGCGACGGCGACGGCCGGAGCTCGCGGGGCGATCGCCACTCGAGCACTCGCGGACGAAACGACAATGGCCGCTAGCTCGCGGCCCCGGACCGTGGTCGGGTTCGAGGCAATCGAACTCGCGGTTCCCGATGTCGAAACCGCGGCATCGTCGATGGAGACGATCCTGGGAGTGGCATCGGAAGTAGCGCCGGGAGGATCGACCCGAGCGCGATCGTTCGCGCTTCAGAACGTGCGGCTCGACCTTCGGGAAGTCGATTCGCCAGGTGACGGCGAAGGTCGTATCGACCGGTTCACTCTGAGGACCGAGAGCGGGAGACTGGAGATCGGTCGGCGCTCTCTCGACGCACGGGGCCTTTCTGAGGTCGACGTGCTTCCCGCTCTGCCTCCTGCGAAAGAGGCGACGGCACATCCTGAGGAGCCGATAGACCCTGCGGCCGTGCATGCGCTCGATCATCTGGTGATTCGCTCACAGGACGTCGATGCAACCCGCGCCTTCTACGGCTCCGTGCTCGGCCTGCGGGTGCTCTTCGATCGCGAGTTTCCCGACTTCGGGGCGCGGCTGTGCATGTGTCGCGTCGGCGATGCGGTGCTCGAGATCGCCGGCAGTTTGGGGGAGTCCGTCATCGCGGGGAAGAAGAAGGACTCCGAGAGCGCGGGGCCGCGTGACCAGCTGTGGGGGATCACCTGGCGCGTCGGTGATGCCGACGCGGCCTGGGAGCGCCTCACGGCGCTGGGTGTTTCGCTCTCGAGCGTACGCAAAGGGCGTCGCCCGGGAACTCGCGTCTTCACGGTGCGCGACCAGACCTGCGGAGTGCCGACCCTCGTCATCGAGCCGCCCGGGAGCTGAAGAGTCGACATCGGCAGCCGTCTGGACGTTCGCAGTACCATCGCGATCCCCTCCACGCCCCTGCTCGATGAAGTCTTCCTCCTCCAAGGCGCCGCGACGCGCGAAGCCCAGAAAGCCTGCCACCTCGGCCGAGCCCGCGGTGCGGGTGACGGCCGCTTCGACCCACAATCTCAAAGCGGTGACCTGTCGCATGCCGCACGGCAAGCTGACGGTGGTGACCGGGCCGTCGGGGGCCGGTAAGTCGTCGCTGGCCTTCGACACCGTCTACGCCGAGGCCCAACGGCGCTTCGTCGAGTCGATGTCGACCTACGCGCGCCAGTTCCTCGAGAAGATGGAGCGCCCTCCGGTTGAGGCGATCGAAGGGGTTCTGCCGACCGTCGCGCTCGAGGCCAAGAACTCGGTCAAGAACGCGCGATCGACGGTGGGCACGATTACCGAAGTGCAGGACGTGCTACGCCTTCTCTACGCCAACGTCGGTGTGACGTCATGCCCCGAAGGTCATGGACCAGCGCTGGATTTCACAACCGAGAGCCTCACCGAAGATCTCCTGGCGGGCGAAGTCACAAGCCGCTACATGCTGGTGACGAGGGTGGCGCGCCCCGATCGAGGTGCCGACGGTGCACTCGTCGAACTGGTCCGCCAGGGCTACGGTCGTGTTCTGGTCGAAGGTGCGCGGGGTGCCACGGTCGAGCGCATCGAAGAAGAGGGAGTGACCTGGCCGAAGAAACATGACCCGCTGCCGCTCGTCCTCGGTCGCTTCGGGACCGACCCCGACTCACGTGCCCGCCTGCAACAGGCGATCGATGACGCGTGGGGCCTCGGTGGGGGAGAGCTCGAAGTGCATCCGGTGGCGCGAGGCGACGAAGACCCAGGAAGTGTTCGGGTGTTTCGCCGTGGGTTGTCGTGCCCGGTATGCGCGCGCTCGTTCAGGCGTCCGGTGGCGGCGTTGTTTTCGTTCAACTCCCCGCTCGGTGCGTGCGACGAATGCCAGGGTTTCGGGCGGGTGATGGGAATCGATCACGGCCGGGTGATCCCGGACGTGTCCAGGTCGCTCGCCGAACGCCCGATTGCCCCCTGGAACTCGCCCGCCTACGAGGAGCTCTACGACGGACTGCTTGTGGCTGCTGAAAAGGCCAGGATTCCGACCGGGCTGCCGGTCAGCGAGTTCAACGAAGAACAGGTGGCTTGGCTATGGTACGGCGATGGCTTCACCAACCTCGGCCGCTTCTTCGCCTGGCTCGAGCGCCGCATCTACAAGATGCATGTACGCATTCTGCTTTCGCGCTACCGCGCCTACACGCCCTGCCCGACCTGCGAAGGTTCACGCCTGGTTCCCGAGGCGAGCTGGGTAACACTAAAGGGAGAACGGATCGATCAGCTCCAGGCGCGACCGATCGCGGTATTGCGCGACTGGTTGGCGGCCCAGGAATGGAGCGAACGCGAGCGTCGCCTCGCCGGTCCACTTCTAGAGCAACTCGAGGAGCGGGTCGACGTTCTCTATCGTGTGGGTCTCGGCTACCTGACCCTCAATCGCCAGGCGCGCACGTTGTCGGGTGGTGAAACGCAGCGCATTCACCTCGCCGCCGCCCTCGGTTCAGGCTTGACCAGCACCATGTATGTGCTCGACGAACCAACGGTCGGCCTGCACGCTGAAGACAGTGCGGCGCTCTTGGCACTGCTTCAGGACCTGGCGGCGCGCGGCAACACGGTGGTAGTGGTCGAGCACGATCCGGTCCTGGTGCGAGGCGCCGACTGGCTCATCGACCTCGGTCCGCGCGCCGGCGAGCACGGCGGCGAGCTGATGGCCGAGGGTGATCCGCAAGACGTTCTGCGCCACGAGTCGTCGTTGACGGCGCGCTTTCTCGGCCCGGATCGACCGCTTCTGGTTGCGGAAGATGGCCTCGGAGAAAAGCAGCTCGCTGGGTTGCCGCGGGTGGAGATCGTAGGTGCGAGGGAGAACAACCTCGATGACCTCACCGTCGCGTTTCCGCGCCAGGCCCTGGTTGCGGTCACCGGAGTCTCCGGCTCTGGCAAGTCGACCCTCATCAACCAGGTCCTGTATGCCAACGTGCAGCGCAGTCGGGGAGTCGTGCAGGTCGATCCGGGCGCTGTTTCCGAGATCCGCGGCACTGACGAACTGCGCGATGTCGTACTGGTCGACCAGCGCCCGATCGGCCGTTCGAGTCGTTCGAACCCGGTCACCTACGTCAAGGCCTACGACGAAGTGCGCAAGATCTTCGCGGCGAGGCCTGCGGCAGTCGCGGCGGGCATTACTCCTGGTCACTTCTCGTTCAACGTCGACAAGGGGCGCTGCCCAGAATGCCAGGGCACCGGAACGACGGAGGTCGACATGCACTTCATGGCCGCGGTCGAGGTGACCTGCGATTCCTGCAACGGTCGTCGCTTCAAGCCAGAAGTGCTACGCATCCAAGCAGAGGGCCTCACGATCGACCAGGCGCTCGAGTTGACCGTCGAGCAGGCGCTGTCTGTTTTTCGTGACAAGAGGCCGCTCGTCCGACGCCTCCAGCCTCTCGTGGACGCGGGGCTCTCCTATCTGCGACTCGGTCAGTCGACGGCCACCCTCTCGGGCGGCGAAGCGCAGCGCCTCAAGCTCGCGAGCTTCCTCGGCAAAGGTCGCGGCCGGCCGCCGGAGGGGCGCACCAACGAGACGCTCTTTCTCTTTGACGAACCAACCACCGGCCTTCACCTCGCCGACATCGACCAGCTCTACCGGACGCTCCGTCAGCTCACGGGGCGTGGCGATGGCGTCGTGGTCGTCGAGCACAGCCTGGAGTTGATCGCGCGCTGCGACTGGGTCGTCGATCTCGGACCTGGTGGCGGTTCAGATGGCGGCCGAGTGCTCTTCACTGGCCCGATGAAAGGGTTTCTGCGCAGCGAAGATTCGCCTACTGCGAGGGCGCTTCGCGCTTAGTACCTCGTACCATGGAAACGCACAGCGTCTGAGCGTTCCTCGCCCTCGATCTCAGTGTTGTCACTCCTCGACAGATCACCGCGCTGGTCGTCGAGGTCGTGGCCTACTCGATGTAGCCCAGCGAGCGCAGCAGCTCGAGGTCCTCTTCGCTATTCGGCGCCGGTTGCGAGGTGGCGCGACGACTGCCGTGGCTGGCGACGGTGCGAACCGGGCGGAGCCGTCGGAGGGCGGGGCTCCAGAGATCGGTGCGGGCCGTCCCCACCGAATCTTCGGCGATTGGCAGGCCGAAGGCCCAGAGGACCGTCGAGGTGACGTCGTGAATGCTGATGCCTTCAAGCTCGGCCGAGGGGTCGATGTTTGGACCGCTGGCGATGAAGATTCCCTCGGTGTTCGCATCGTGGGTGCCGGAAAGCTCAGTGACGATCGGTTCGAGATGCGAAGGCTCGCCATCGAAGAGGAGAGGCGGCACGACGTCGTCGGGTTGGACGCGCACCACCAGGTCGACCCCGTCTCGTACCTCGGGGCGCTTCGGAGGTCGCACCCAGAACACCGGCGCGCTGTTCGACCAGGTGAAACGGGCGAGCTCTTCGGTGAGGCGATTGTTGAGAGCCGTACGGGTTTCTTGGTCGGGCGCAGCCACGAAGCGCAGTTTCTGGAGCTGCTCGCTGGGGGCCGAGCCGTGAATCGTGAACCCAGGTGTGGCTTCGCCTTGACTTTGAAGCCCCAACTCCCGGAGCACCTGTGTGAAGTCGAGTTGTACGCGCGCTTCGACGTTTCGCATGGCCTTGAAGCCGTGATCGGAGAGCACGATCACGTCGCTTCGCTCTGGCGTGACCTCGAGCAGGTATCCCAGCGCCTGATCGACGGCTTCGTAGATCTCGGCCACTGGGTCCCCGTGGGCCTTCGCCTTCTCCGCGCTGATTCCAAATTTCTCGGGCTGGTGGTACTTCCATGAGTAGTGACTTTCGAGGTCGAGAAAACGGATGTAGACCGCCATCACCTGGAGCGACGGATCGCCCGAGAGCTCATGCGCCAAATGGACCATCAAACGATCGCGGGCTCCAACCCCCTCGGTCGGGAGCCTCAGCAGGTCATTGGCCATGGCGCGCTCGCTGATTTCCGGGAGCCGCACAGAGAGAGCTCCCGGTTGCGCGGTGTCGCGCTCGGTTTCGAGCGCCAGGTCGCTTACGATGATGCCGCTCTCGGGTTCGGCGGGCCAGGTTGCCCACCAGCCGAGGAAAGCCGCCCGGACCCCGCCGTCAGCCAGCAGGTTCCAGAGCGCCGGGGCCTGGCGATGCGTCGAGTTGACCGGAGTACCGTCGGCGGTCACGAAGCCGTCGATGCCATGGAGCTCGGGTCCCACTCCGGTCGCCATCGTCGTCCAGATGATCGGCGACTTCCCGTAGTCGGTGGCCAGCCGCGCCGACACGCCCGCGTCAGCCAAGGCACGCAGGTGGGGAAGGCGTTCCTCGGCCCAGAGCCGCTCGATGACGCCCCAGTCGCCGCCGTCGATCCCGACGAGGAGCAGGCGCTGGGGCTCCGGCGAGGGTGGGTCGTCGGTGCAGGAAATCGCCAAGAGAGCGACCATGAGGGCAGCAGCCAAAAGCTTGCTCAGGCTGAATCGAGAGTTGGGCAAAGCGGGCTTCCTCTGCGGTCGCGCTGGCCTACAGGTCGGGGTCTGGAAGGGTGTCGAAGGCATCTTCCATCCTTTCGCAGTTCCCTGCCAAAGTCGCCTCAGGGCAGTGCCTTACGGCGATCGCTGATGGTGGGAATGCAGCGGGTGGATGCGGCGTTCTGGCGGGTGGCTTGCCGTGAGGGCTCCGGAAAGAGAGAATCCTCGGATCGGAGAACTGGAACAGCGGCTCCAGGCTTGCGTTCTAGTCCAGTCGGACCCCCTCCGCCGATCACCCAGAAGCCAGCTCAGGAAGCATCCCATGACAGACATCGCCCACTCCGATCCAACCGTGAGCAAGCAGGTTGCGCAACCGAGCGCGGCCCGCGAACGGCCCCAGCCTGGTTGGCGACGGCTGGTCGGACACCTGGGTGGTGCTTTTCTCGGAGGGGTGTTGCTGGTCGCCGCCTTTACCAAGGCCATCCATCCGATCGCTTTCACCGAGCAGATTCAGGCTGAGGGGCTCGACTTTCTCCTGCCAGCTGGACTGCTGACGATGATTGCCCTGGCGCTCGAGGCCGGGCTCGGTAGCGCCCTATTGCTCGGCGTGCGTCGGCTGTGGACCCTCCTTCCCACCGCCGGCCTGGTGGTCTTCTTCCTATTCTTGACCGGCCGCACCTACTGGCGAGACCTCAATGGCATCGTCGCCGACGAAGGCCATGGCTGCGGGTGCTTCGGCAATCTGGTGGAACGTACGCCGGCCGAGGCGTTCTGGCAGGACCTCTTCCTGATGGTGCCAGCCCTTCTTCTGGCTTTCATTGGCTGGCGTTTGACCCAGAGTCGGCCGTGGATTCGAATGGCGGTGGTGACCCTCTTCACCATTGGCACCCTCGTCCTGGCGTTCAAGGCTCCTGAGCTGCCGCTCGACGACCTGGCAACACGCATGAAGCCCGGTGTCGAGCTCGAGTCGATCTGTGGTGGCACCGGAGACAGCCGTCTGTGCCTGCCGACGGTGGCCCCAGAGTTGTCGGAGGGCGAACACCTGGTGGTGATCGCCGACCTTGCTGACGAGTCGTTCGGCGAGCGCGTGGGTTCGCTCAACCAGTATCTGCAACTCGGTGAAAGCGTCATGGTTCTGGCCGATGTCACCCCCGAAGACCAGAACACCTTCTTCTGGAGCTACGGCCCGGCGTTCGAAATCCGCGAGACACCGGCCGCGCTTCTTGAGCCGCTCTATCGTGAGTTGCCGCGGTCGTTCAAGGTCAAGGACGGAGTGGTCACCCGAACCTGGGCCGGCCTACCGCCGCTCCCCGAACCGGCGGCCGATCCCTTTTGATTCACCTCAATTCTTCTGAACCGACACACCTTTCGTCACCCTCGAAACTCGATTCACCTCCCGGAGGCTTCCATGCGTTGCACCCTTTTCCTTCTTCGTACTGTTCTTGTCGGTGCTCTGTTCGCAGCGGTAACCGCCACCGCGAGCATCGCGCAGGCCGATTCGACCTTCAGCGACTTCCGCCTCGAGGAGAACTTCCAGCTCAAGATCGACGGCGTGGCTGACCCGAAAGCCGAGATCTACCGCAACCGCTTGCCGGCATTCCTGATTCTCAGTCGCAGCCTCCCCGACCCGGTTCTGGTGGTACCGCGCGGCGCCTCGGTGCAGAAGGTCAACCTGATGAAGATCTCCAAGCAGGACACCGGCGCCATCGATCTGCTCGCCGACGCGGCGCTCGAACGTCTCGGATCGATCGAGATTGACGGCACCGGGATCCGTTTCAGTGCTTTCGACAAAGCGATGGAGCTGGGCGAGAAACCGCCTCTCTTGGGTGACCAGACCATCGCGGGTCTGACCGGTTACTCCGAGAACTACCAGACCCTGATGGACGCCTACAAGCCGAATGCCGAGTCGCTGGCGGCCCTGCGGCAGGAGAAAGGCATCACGGCGGTCATCTACTTCGGTACCTGGTGCCCCTTCTGTGGCCGCTATGTGCCGCGCATGATGCAGGTTGCGAACCAGCTCGGCGACAGCGGCGCCCAGATCGAGTTCTACGGTCTGCCTGGTCAGATCTCGAACGACGCGCGTGCCAAGGCCGCCAAGGTCAACGGCGTTCCGACGGGTATCGTCTATCGCGACGGCAAGGAGATCGGTCGTCTCGAAGGTGACGCCTGGACGTCACCGGAGAGGTCGCTGCTCAAAGTGATCCGCGGCGACTAGGTACCGCTTCTCTCACGGCCCGGTGGCCAGCGGACGCTGCGAGTCGGCGATCCATTCGCTCCACGAGCCCACGTACAGGCGCGGCATTGGAAGCCCGGCATGTTCCATGGCGAGGGCGAGGTGCGCGGCGGTGACGCCTGAGCCGCAGTAGACCGTTGCGGGATCGGTTTCGTTCTCCGCTACACCTTCGAAGTGGTTCTTCAGTGTGAACGGAGAACGCATGTAGCCCTCCGCGTCGAGGCTGCGTTTGAAGGGCATCGACTGGGCGCCGGGAATGTGCCCGGCGACTTTGTCGATCGGTTCGGTCTCGCCGCGAAAGCGCTCGGGAGCGCGGGCGTCGAAGAGCTGGCCACGAGACCCGGCCAGCGCCGCATCCGCGGCAGTCGCCACCATGCCGGGCTGCGGGTTGGCGGTGAAGGTGAGCGGAGCGAGCGTCACGGAGCCGCGCTCGAGCGGCAGACCGCGGTCTGTCCAGCCCTTGAAACCACCGTCGAGCATGCGCACCGGCTCGTGACCCAGCCAGCGTAGGAGCCACCACAGACGCGCCGCGATCGCACCGCCCATATCGTCGTAAACCACCACACCGCTGCTGTCGCCGATGCCGAGCTCGCCTAGCCGGTTGGCAAGGACGCCAGGGTCTGGCAGCGGGTGACGCCCGGAGCCTTCCGTCAGCGGGCCTGAGAGGTCCTCGTCGAGGTGCGCGTAGATCGCACCTGGAAGGTGACCTTCGAGGTACTTCTGTCGGCCGGCGCCGGGGTCGGCGAGCGAGAAGCGGCAGTCGACGACCACCAGGTTCGGGTCTTCGATGCGGTCGGCGAGAGACGGCATGTCGATCAACACTTTTCCCATGTCTCGATTGTCGCATGCACGACGCGAAGTCGTCGCTTCGGAGGGACGTTAGTCCCGCGCGTAGAGTTCGAGCGGGTCGCGCCCGCCGTTCTTCCACGTCACGTCGACGGCTTGTAGCTCGCCCGGAGCCGCGAGATGGGTTGCGCCAAGCGCGGTCAAGTGGCTTTCGATGTCGCGCCGAAGTGTTGGTGAGTCGGAACAAACGACGGCTCCCTGGAGGTGATCTCCCCATGAGGCAAGAGTTTGGATGATGGACCGGGTGGTGGCGGCGACAGGGTGAACGCGCACGCACCGTGCCCCAGGCGACGGCCTGGGTGCACTGCCGGCGGTGCTTACGATGACCGCGCCGGGACCGATGACACCCGGCTCGACCCATGACGTCTTCTCGCCTTGTAGCGCGCTGCTCGAGATTTCGATGCGCGCGCGACTGGCTTCTGCCAGTTCGAGCCGGCGCGGCGGAAGGCGCTTGGAAACGCCGCGTAGCGCTTCTGAGAGCACACGAGCCAGCGCCTCCGGTCGATCGCTTGCAATCCACTGCAGCGACAGGCAGCCACCCTGATCGAAGAGTGCGATATCGGCCGCCAGGCCTTCGGCGACCCGGGTATCTTCGTTGGCCGAACCGAGGATGACGGCGATCGAGATGCGGGGGCCGAAGGCGGTGAGGTTTCCGGACAAGGCCTCCCAGTCGGCGATGGCGCGCTCTCCGCCGTAGACGATGACCCGGGCGACCGCTCGTAGAGCGGCCTGGGCCAGGTCCTTTCGAGTGGAGGGCCAGGTGACGGCGGCTAGCGCGTCGCCCAGCCCCGGTGCGTGAAACACCAGGCGCTCGACCAGAGTCTTGGCGAACAGCGGTTCACGCTCTGAAGAGCGTAGAAGGAGCGGTCGCCTGGCTGCCAAAGCAGGCAGCACACACTGAGTGGCGAGGCCGACGGGAGTCGCGGCGAGGTTGACCAGGAAGGGTCGACGGTTCGCTTTCTCGAGAGAGTCGGCACGCTCGAGCAGACTCCCGAGAACTGAAGGAGCTGCCCCCTGCAAGATCACGTCGAGCGAAGCGCGCACCGTGTCCGGGTGTGCCTGCCAGTTCCGGGCGACCTCTTCGACCATGCCTTCTGCCAGCCCGCTTCTTCCATCGCTGAGCTCCGCCCAGGTCGCGCTCCAGGCGCGCGCGAGATCGTCGTTTGAACAGGCAGCGAGGGCAGGCGAACCCCGAGTCTCGAGGTGTTGGCACAGAGAAGTCACTTCGGCGCCGGTGGGCTGTGGGTAAAGCAGCGTCATCGTGATCACGCCCCGAAGTCCTCGCCGGCCGCGACGAACTCCTCAGCGCTCAGGCTGCAACCGCGAAGCGGCGACCCTTCGACTCTCCCGAGCAGTCGAAAGCCGGGCCCCTCTGAAACACCCAGGTCTTCCGACAAGACAGCCAGGGACGAGCCAACATTCCCGAGGTCGAAGAAGGAAAGCACTCCTGGCTCACCATCCGGACAGACCGACATGTCGCGCGGGTCGAGAACCCTGACGCGCATCCACGGCGGCGGAAACAGAAGGTCAGGATCGCCACCAGAGAGCACACGGCTGTAGCACTGGCTCGAGAGCTCGCTCATCCCGTACTCGCGCACGATGCGCTCCGCCGGGACATCGAGGCGCTCCATGACCAGGTCCACCAGGTCGCTGCGGGTGACCTCGCGAGTGCGCCCCTTGAAACCGCCGGTCTCGAAGATCACGCTTCCCGGTGCCAGCTGAAGAGTGCGCGGGAGCTGATCGAGAAGCTCGAGAAGCGCAAAGGCGGTAGAGAAGATCAGGGCCGGCCGTGCCGCGGCCTCTTGGGTTTCGAGCCACCGCAAGGCCGCTTTGGCGTCGAGCCCGTCGGCACCCAGGACCCAGCTCACGTTCTGCCCGGGAAGTGCGGCGAGTGTATGTGAAGCCATGTAAGACAGGCTCGAGTCAGAAAGAAGTGCAGCAGAGGGTACGAGCGACAAAACCGAGAAAGGATTCTCGGTCGGCGGCACACACGAGGGTTCGAACGACGCATCGAGAATCGCCTCGTAGAGCTCCGGAAAAGGCACGTGATGCTGGCTGCGAGACGTCTTGCCCCGCGTCGTGCCGCTCGATCGGAAAACGGCCGCCGCCGGTGCTGCGGCCAACACCTCGGTTGCGAAACAGCGCGTTGGAACCGGCGGTGCGCGCCGCCAGTCGAGGTCTAGCTCGTGCGGGTCAAGCCCGGCGCTCGCCCAGAGTCGTCTGAGTGGCTCGACTCTCGGAACCTGCCAGGTCAGCGCACGGCCGGCGAGCTCGTCGAAGGTCTCGGCGCGGTCCAGCGGCTCGAGCGCGTCGCACTCGCGCACGAAGCGCAGAATGTCCGACAGGATGGGTGGGTGCACGCGCTGAGAATATCCCGCTGCCGGCCCAGGTCGATGGCACCGACTGGTCGGGTAGGTAGCGCCTGGCCGCCGGGATCGCAGGCCAAGGAGTCGTCAAAGGCTATCTATACAATCCCGCCACCTCGCCCTTCGTTTCCTTCGGCTGCCACGGTAAGAACCACGGAGACTCACCTATGCCGGCCACTCCTACCAGAGACCCCGAAGTCCGCTTTCGCGATCAAGAGATCACCCTCGAAGGTGGGCAACCGGGGCGCAATGTCGAGATCGACTCGGCGTCGCCACTGAATTACTACCAGGCCATCACCAAGCCCGACGAGGTGCCTCTGACCCGGATCGACGGCAAACTGTTCTTGCCAACTGGCACCGCAGCCGGCGAAGCGCTGCCGGTGATCATCGTCGCGCCTGGGAGCCTTGGCGTCGGTGACAGCCACCTGCAGCACGCCAACACTTTTCTGAAGATGGGGCTTGCGGCCTTCGTGCTCGACAGTTTCGGGGCCCGCAGCGTCACCTCGACGGTCGCCAACCAGACCCAGTTCTCTTTCGCGGCCTCCGCCTTCGATGTGCTGGCGGCCTACAGGGCGCTCGCATCGCTGCCCGAGATCGACGGCTCTCGTATTGGCGCCCAGGGGCATAGCCGGGGTGGGACCGCGGTCTTGATGGCGTCTACCAGGCGGTTCGCCGATGCTGTGGCCGGTGAAGACGCTGGCCTGTGTGCGGTGCTGGCTGCCTATCCCTGGTGTGGGCATCAGTTTCTCGATCCGCGAGTGGGAGATACCGTTGTCCATGTCCTGATGGGCGATGCCGACGACTGGTGCTCACCGATGCAGGCGCAGGGACATTGCCAGGCGGTGCGCTTGACGGGCGGCCAGGCCACCATGAAGCTGGTCAAAGATGCGCAGCACAGCTTTGATCGCGAGTCGCCAGTGGTCGTCGTGGCAGACGGCAAGGTGTCCCCGGCTGCCCCCACGGCATACATCGCCGACGACGGAGCCTTTCTGCACCCGCTGGAGGACACGCCCGATCCTCAACTGGTCGACCGCGATTTGATGGTCTACGCCCTCAAGGCCGGCTACGGCAGAACCGATCCGCGGATCGGTAGCGTCCCTGGTGAGCCTGAACGGTTCCGCAACGAGATGACGTCGTTCTGGCGCAAGGTGCTTGAAGCTCAAAGCCTGCGATGAGTCGAGAGGACTAGCAGGCCGCGCGCTCGATGATGAGCTCAGCATCACCCTCGCGCTGGGTGCACCACATCTGGACCCACGGCTCAAACTCAGCCACACGAAACTCCTGCCACGGAGCGCTAGGTGGAGCGCAGCTCGTCCGTGGGCTTTAGGGCTGCGAGATAGTCATCGTAGGGCACGCAGAGGACATCGTCCGTCAACAGCGTCTCGCGGCCTCCATAGAGCAGCACGGTTCCTGCTTCGGGATAGTCCTCACGAAATGCTCGGAGAGAACGCAGGTCCCGCGGTCGTACCCGGGCGCTGCGCATCACGTCGATGGCGACGAAGGTGCTTGGACCATAGACCACGAAGTCGACCTCCACGCCACTTCTCGTTCTCCAGTAGTGGAGTGTCTCACCACGACGTCGGTACCCGATCCACGCTCGGAGGTGCTGTTCCACAAGGCCCTCGAGCGCGGCGCCGAGAACTTCCTCCGGCGCGTCCATCGGGCCCCGCGGTCGCGCTTGGGCAAACACTCCTGCATCGAACCAGTAGAACTTCGGATGCTTCGTGAGTTGACGTTTGGCTCGTCGCTGGAAGACCGGCAAGCGTCTCGAGAGCAATAGGTCTTCCATCACGGCGAGATAACCCACGACCGTTGATCGACTCACACCGCACTCGCGTGCGACTTCGGTCAGGTTGAGTGCGTTCGCGTGGGAGAAAGAGAGCGCTTCCATGAAGCGAGAGAAGGACGTTAGATTTCGTACCAGCCCCTCCGCTTGCACCTCCTCACGAACATAGAGACCGAGGTAGCTGCGGAGAGTCTCCAGCGGCGTCGCCGAAGCTCGCACGAGTGGCAGCATGCCTATCTCGAGCGCAGAGTCGACGTCGAATTGCGGAAGCTCCGCCGCCATGAAGGGATGCATCGTTGCTTCGACTGCGCGACCCGCGAGCAGGTTCACACCGCCACCGCACAGCTTGCGCGCACTCGAACCGGTCAAGACAAATCGACGCCCTTTCTCTTCCTCCATCAAGAGATGGACCGCGTCGAGCAACTCGGGGACCTTCTGGACCTCGTCCACCACGACCTCGCAAGGAGCTTCGATTGCTCGCACGACTTCGAGTAGGCGCTCGGGGCGTGTTCGGTAGGCGTGCTCGACTCCGGGGTCGAGCAGATCGACTCGAAGCGCCCCCGGCAATGCGGTTCCTAGCCAGGTGGACTTGCCGGTGCCCCTGGGTCCGAACAGGAAGAACGAACCATCTGGCGGGTCGAAAAAGCGCGGAAGGTCCGTGTTTTTGCCTGCTTTTTTCACGGTAGACATGAAAATATCACATGCCCGTGGCGGCCTCAACAACCTCGCTCGTGACGGTCTCGATCGGTCGGGTTCGAGCCTCTGAGCCCGTTGCGTCGGTCTGATGTTGGCTACTCATCCAGGCTCGAACATCTTAGAAACGACGGGTCGCTTTGATAGCTTCTGTCGTTCCTCGCCGGCCGCGATTCGTGTCTCCAGGCCGCGCCATCACCCACCAGATTGTCCTGCCAATCCGAACATGCTGCGACTCAGTCTTCCCGTCCGAGTTTCTCTCCTCATCCTTCTGCTGGTCGCACTGCTGGTGGGGTTCTCATCGTGGTGGCTGATAAGAACGGCCGAAGAGACGGCGCGGACCGAGGTGGCCGCCGGTCTTTCGGAAGCGCTGTCGGTCCAGTCTTCGGTGCAGCAGCGAGAGTACGAGAAGCTCGCCCTACAGGCACAGGCTCTCGCCGCCGATCCGGTGATTCAGGCGCATCTCTCCGATGTTGAAGACGAGCTCGAGTTGGCAGACCTCGACGACCAGCTCGACCACTTGCGGAGTGGCAGAGGACTCGATCTTCTGGCAGTGATCGGCCCCAACCGTCGACCGTTGGTTGAGTCCGGGGCCGGTGTCGTGCGTGGGCTGTCGGGAGCGGTCTTCGACGCTGCAGTCGAGGCGCGGCAGGCGCAGTTCGTCGTCGACGACGAGACGACCCTTCTGGCAACGGTTCTGATCCCGCTGGTGCGCGATTTCGACCTGCTCGGTTTTCTTCTCGTGGGCTCGGCTTTCGATGATGCCTACCTGCAAGAAATCACCCGAATGACGCCGGGCGAGATCCTGATGATCGGAGGGCACAGGGGCGAGAGCGAGGTGCGGCACTCCACCCTGGAAACGCCCGTTGCTGCAGAGGTTCTGCGGACACTTCGGACGATGGGGTCGCTCGAAGAGATGTTGGGGTCGGCGCACCGGCAGGAGCTCGAGGTCGAGGGCGAGAGCATGTCTGGAGTCAGTGCGGCGCTCTACGGCGGCGAAGGGGAGCAGGTCGGCGCCTCGTTGGCTTTGCTCTCGCTCGACGAACGCCTGGTAGCGGCCCGTCGGTTTCGCAACGCGCTCCTGGTCGCGGGGGCTTCGACGGCGCTTCTCGGTAGCCTCCTGGCGTGGCTTGTCTTGCGCGGAGCAGATCGACCCATCGAGAGAACACTTCAGCAGGCCCGGGCGCTTGCTGCGGGCGATTTCGATGCCCGTACGGGAGTAGCACGCTCTGACGCGGTGGGTGAGTTGGCTCTGACCCTCGACGGGATGGCGGCGGCGCTCGGCGAGCAGCAGGAACTCACCCAGTACGTACGTCGCGCGGCGCGCGCGTTGCCGAATCCGCGCAGAGGTCAGGTGGCCACCAGAACGCGCGAAGAATCGGTCGCGCTCGTGATGATCGATGTGCGTGGTCGCAACAGTACGTCTTTAGAGCCTCGGCCTGAAGACCTCCTCGAAGGCCATGCGCGCGATCTCAGCCGGGCGCGGGCGGCGGTGAAGACCAATGCGGGTCGCATCGAAGCGCAGATGGGCCATCGCCTGCTTGCTAGTTTTCCCTCCGGGTCGGGCTCGAAGACCGGCAGGGGAGCTCTTTTTCGGGCGTTGCGGGCCGGCGTGGTGATTCAGGAGGAGCTGGGGGAGCCGGAGCATGCGTTCGAGGACGTCGATCCACCGGCAATCGTCATCACCACCGGTAAGGTGCAAACGGGCAGTCACTCGTTTGACGGCGAGCCTGAACGAATCGTCATTGGGGCGGGAGTTCGTCAACTCGAGGGGTTGCTGCGCGAGGCAGGTTCCGGCGATTTAATGCTTTCGGCCAATGCCTGGCAACGTCTTCTGCCGCGCGCCGAGAGTTGTGGTCTCGAGGTTCGTGCGCAACGCGGTCTGCTGACACCGCAAGAGATCTATCCGCTGTCGCTGGTCGTGGCGCGCACTCTCCTGCAACCGTTGGCGGGGGGTGGCGACGGTTCCGGAGAACCGTCATCGCGCCCCTGGCCCGAGCAGTCGGACGGTCTGGCAACCTCGGATCTCTTGCCGGAGGCCGGTGAGATTCTCGACGAACGCTTCGCTCTGCAGACTGTCGTTGGTGCCGGCAACCTGGGTCGCATCTTTCGCGCCCACGATGCGGAGCTCGATGACGTTGTCCTGGTCGAGGCTTGTGAACGCACGGCGTTCGACTCCGACGGCTTGATCAAACTCGAGAACCGGATAGAGCGGGCGCGACAAGCGCGCCACGCAAGCCTGGAGCGGGTACTGGAGTGTGGGTCGACTTCGCGAGTGGTCTACACCTGCCGTGAACACTTGGCAGGTCTCGACCTGCGTTTCCTGCTCGACCAGGCGGGCCCTTTGCCGGTGCGAGGTGCGGTGCGTGTCGCGCAGCAGCTGGCCGAAGCGCTGGCCGAGCTTCACACCGCCGATCTCCTGCATGGCAATGTCGCTTCTGAACAGGTGCGACTAAGTGCCGATGGCAATGCCTACCTCACTGGGCACGGTCTGTTGTGGCCGCTGCGGGGGGGAAGAGCGGCAGTTTCGCTAGCCGGCGACCAGGCGCCCGAGCTTCGGTCTGGTGCGACTCCGGACGTGCGCACTGACCTGTACTGCTTGGGTGTGGTGCTCTACGAACTGTTCACAGGGAAGCCACCCTTCGGCGACGGCAAGGGGGAGGACGAAGGGGCGCCGCTGCTCGATACGCCTCTTGGCGCCGAGGTTGTGGTGCCTCCGACGACGGTCCGCGTCGCGTTGCCCGCTGGGCTCGATCGCATTCTGCTCGCTCTTCTCGACGATGACCCGGAGCGTCGTCCTGCCCGCGCGAGCGAGGTTGCCGCCAGTCTCAGCGACTTGAAGTCGTAGCCAGCGGGCGCAGCTCGCGCGACCAGAACGAAGACGACCCCGGAGGGGGGAGTGGGGCCTCCGGAGTCGTTTGGAGATGTCTGATGCGCGGCAGGATCGGCATTCTCGATGCAGTCGAGCTGCGTTCGTTGCCTTGCGTCTATTCCTTACTACGTTCCGTGTTGCTGGAGCGTTTGCTTCGTTCTCGCCTTAGGGTTGCAAGGGCCGGCCGATGCAGCGAGTCCCTATTCGGCAGGCACCAGTTCAACCAGGAGGACGAGGGCGCCCAACGCTCCCGAGGTGGTTTGCGTCGTGGCTTTCCCGAGCACCGCGATCTGGCCTTCGCGCAGCTCAACGCTGGTCTCGAAGGAGGCCTTGGTGAAGTTCTCGGTGCGTGAGCGCAAGGCAAAGGAGACGCCGCTCAGGAAGATGCGACGCTCACTCTCGCCCTCGTCCGGATCTTCGACTTTGACCTGTCGGATGTGGAAACCGTACGGGTCTCCGCCGACAATGGTGCCTTCGGCGCTGACCATGCGGCCGCCACTGACCCGGGTGAGGATGACGTCCTCGGTCTCATATCCACGGTAGGGGAAGACTCCGCGTAGGCGGTTGACGACGCCCTCGAGGCGTTCGGCGACCTCGATCTCTCCGTCTGGGCTGGCACGCAGGATGGTGACGATGAGCTCGTAGGACAGATCGCTCTGGGTCGGTGCATCGAGGGCCTCGAGCACCTTGATCGCCGCGTCGACCTGGTCTTCGGCTCCGCTGAGGATCAATGAGTTGCTTTCGGCGTCTTCGCTGGCGCGAAGGTGGAAGATCGAGATGTGCGGGATCATCTCGCCCGCCATGCGGTAGCGAAGACGTTTGATGACGGTGAAGGGCCGCGGTTCCTTGTCGACCCCCTCTTGTTGTGGACTGCTGTGCGTGGCCGCAACGGGAGCACCCCCGAGAACCAAGAGGAGAGCGAAAAGCGTTGCGCCAGCGGCATCCGTGAGTCGCATTGTTCTGTCGATGAGGGTCTTTCGGAGTGTGAAGGGCATAGATCTTTCTCTTTCGTGGGTGGTTCTGATGGTTTCTGCAGGGTTTTGACTCGGCAATTGACGCGTTCAGTCGCTGGCAACATCGTCGATGAGCCAGTGGATGATCAGTTCCGGCTCTTCCGCCTTTCCGCTGTCGGTCCACACGACAACTGCGCCGGATGGTGGCCCCGGTAAGTGCGGTTCGCCGCGGGTCCGGTTCGCCGGGATTGGTAGGTCAAAAGGAGGTTCAGCGGCCGCAGCTCCCGACGGGCCAGCCACCACGACGGGGGATGGTGGTTCGGGCGGCGTGGTCGCGGGCGAAGGTTCCGTGTGCACCGTTTCGGGGGGCTGTGCCTCGTCGCCATTCGTGGCCGGTAGCGCCGGCGGAGTTGCAGCCGTTGCAAGGCGCTCCTCGGCTCCGTTGACTGGAGCGTTTTCGCCGACAGTGGGCGGCGAGACGATGCGCCACGCCATCCAGGAAGCAGCAAGAAGAGTGGCTAACGCGGCGGCGATCAGCCAGGTCCTGGCGTAGCGCGGTGGGTCGTGCGTTGCCGGGACTTCAGTCTGTTCTCCGAAAGCTTCTCCCAAGACGCCCTCGCGCACTTCCGCCAGATCTCGCGCCAGCACCTCGGCCGACTGTGGGCACGCCGGAAGTGCGGCCAGACTCTTTCGGTCTGCCAACAGTCGGTCGTAGAAATGGCGGTTGCCTTCGGTGGCGGCCAGCGTCTGGCCGGCGATCTTGCGCTCTTCGAGTTCGAGGTCGCCTCCGGCCAGGCCGGCGAGCAGCTCTTCGCCGCTCTTGGGGGCACGTTCACTGCTCATCTCGACATTCCTTCCATCAGTTGGCGAAGGCGTATGCGTGCGCGTGAAACGTGGCTGCGCACCGTGCCGATCCCGGTTCCCATCGCGTCGGCCACTTCCTGAGTGGAGAGGCCCAGGACGTCGCGCAACACCAGCGCCTCGCGTTCACGTTCAGAGAGCGCAGCCAGGGCGCGGCGAAGAAGCGCGACCTGTTCGCCGCCTTCGACCTCGCGAGCGGGGCCAGGTGCCTCCGAGGGCATCCGACGCAAATGCTCCTCGGAGTCGTCGACGGGCTGCAGGCCGCCGATCCTCGTGCGTCGGCGATGGTCATCGTGGCAGCAGTTCGCCACGATGCGCGCGAGGTAGGGCCACACCGGGCGGCTTGGGTCGACGCGGTCGATGCTGCGGTAGAAGCGGATCCAGGCGTCCTGCGCCGCGTCGCGGGCGCGATCCGGACACCCGATGAGCCGCTGGGCCAGTCTCAGGACCCGTACCTCGTGCTGGCGGACGAGGAGCTCGAACGCTTCTCGTTCGCCAGACTGCGCGCGTTCCAAGAGGGTGGCTGGCCCGGCTGCGGCTGGTTCAAGAAGGTGACGTTCGGCCTGCAAACTGAGGAGGCTCCGGTGCATAGAGATCCTGGTGTTGGGAACGGGCCTCTCACGCGCTGGGTGATCGGCCTTCTCTATGTCCTACTCCCTCTAGCACCCAAGCGTTGAGAAGGTCGCTCGAGTTTCTGGCTGCCGTCAGGTCTCGGAGGGCAAGCCGCCGTCGACCGGCTCATAGACCTGCTCCGCCGGTTCGCCGGCGGGGTCGTCGGTTCGCTCAGCGAACGCCTCTCTACCGTGGAAGAAACGCTCGGCGACCTCTGATGGTCGGGCGCGAATTCCGGTGGCGCTCTCTTGGCCGGCGTACCAATCGGGCGGCAGGTGGTCTCGGTAGGGCTCGTTGGCGAAGCGCTGGCCGATCAACGCGATGACGCCGGTGTCCTTGTCTGAGCGAATCAGACGACCGGCGGCCTGGATGACCCGCGTCATCCCGGGAATCACGAAGGCGTACTCGAAACCGCGTCCGAAGCGATCTTCGTAGTAGTTCTCGAGCAGTTTCTGCTCGAGCGACAGACCAGGTAGGCACGGTGAGACCACAGTGACTGCCTTGAGCATCTCGCCGGGGTAGTCGACGCCCTCAGCGAAGACCCCGCCGGCGACCGCCAGCAGGAGGACGTCGCCGAGCACGGCGCCGCGCAGGGTCTGCAGGATCTCCTGGCGCTGCCTTTCGCCGTCGCCGCGCGCTTGAACGAGCACTCTTTTCTGGAGATTGGGAAGCCGGCTGTTGACCTCGGCGAGAAACTTATAGCTCGGGAAGAGAGCCAGGCAGTTGCCCGGGACGATGTCGACGAACTCGGCGAGGCGTTCGGCGATTGGCCCGAAGTTGCGTTCACGCTGTTTGTAGGTCGTATTGACGGCGTCGTCGATCACCACCACGCGGTGGTCGGACGGGAAGGGCGACGGGACCCGCACTTCGGAGGTGCGCGCCGCCTTGAACCCCAGCAGGTCACGGAAGAACTCGTGCGGCGAGAGTGTCGCCGAGAGCGCGATAACGCTGTGGCATCGATTGATCGTTTTGCCGAGGAACTTGCTGGCGTCTTTGCACAGGAGGTGAATCGAGACGCCTCGAGCATCGCGTGAGGCGCAATGGGAGAAGGCGCTGGTGTTGGCGACCTGGAGAGTGTTCAGGAAGCGCAACAGGTCGAAGTAGAGGTCGACGAACGGGTCTTCGGCGCGAAAGCTCCTGGTTTCGCGGCGATACTCGAGGTAGTCGATGAAGGCGCGGTCGTACTCGGCGCGCAGTTCGATGAGTTCATCGTCGGGCAGTCGGGTTTCGACGCTCGCGTCGGACTCGCCCGGTGGCAGCGCCAGCTCGGCGGTGTCTTCGATCAGGCGTGCCAACTCGTGTGCCAGCGCCCGGATGCGATGCTCGATCTCGGCGCCCACCGGGTCTGGAGCTCCGGCGAGCGCACCGAAGTTGCGCGCTATGTCCTGGCAGCGCGCTGCAGCCAACGTTGGGCTGTAGTAGCCGCGCCCGCGGTCGACCAGATTGTGGGCCTCGTCGATCACCAGGATGGTGTCGGAGAGGTCGTTCTCCTGGCCGAAGTCGGTGAGGGCAACCCAGGGATCGAAGGCGTAGTTGTAGTCACACACCACCGCCTGCACGCGGCGACTGAGTTCGAGCGAGACTTCGAAAGGGCACACCTCCGAGGTGCGTGCGTCGGCGTAGATGGCGTCGGGTTCGAGGTTGGCATGTTTGGCGAGTAACTTGCCGACGACGTCGGTGCGTTGCAGCTTCGACCAGTAGTCCTTGGCCCAGCGGCAATACTCCTCGTGGCAGATCACTTCGTCGTTGGCGCACATCTTGGCCTTGGCGCGCAGGCGGAGGGAGCGAAAGGCATCGTCGCGGTTGAGCAGGTCGAGGACCTTGGTGGCCATGTCTTGTTGCAGCGTCTTGGCGGTGAGAACGAAGACGCGCTTGTCGTGGGCGAGCGCGTAGCGCAGCACCGGAAAGAGACTCGCTACCGTCTTACCGATTCCCGTCGGCGCTTCGACGAGGAGATGCTCGCGGCCTCCGAGAGCCAGCGCGGTGCGCTCGACGATCTCGTCTTGACCCTGGCGCTGTTTGTAGAACGGGAACTCGAGCCTTGAAGCGGCCTCACGTCGTTCAGCTCGGCCCGTGCGGTCGGCCTCGAAGTCGTGAATCAGAGTGTTGAGGCGGCGCTTGGCCACCGCGCGCATGCGTGAAGGGTCGAGGTCGATCTCCTGCCGGTCGACCGTCGTCGAGCCGATCTCGATCAGCACCAGTTCGGCGCGCACCGAACAGTCCTGCTGCTCACCCAGGAGCCAGGCATAGATCAAGGCCTGCCGGCGATAGGTGTCGAGAACTGCCGGGGCCAGCGTTTGGCCAGCACGCACCGACTTGATCTCCTCGACCACCAGCTGCTCACCGTCGCGCCGTAGGCCGTCGAGCCGACCGTGGAGGAGGATCTGCCAACCGCGATGGGTGAACTCGTGCTTGAGCGTCACCTCTGCCTGGTACGTCGGGTCGTCCTCGATCGCCTGCTGCTGATACTCGCTGTGGATCGCCTGCCCGAGCCACAGGCGCTCATAGCCACCGCGATTGGCGAAGCCGAGACTACGTCCCAGCTCGTGCTCGAGCAGGTCGTGCACCGAGAGCCGTAGGGTGCGGGTTTCGTCATCGAAGCGGGGAGGCATGGTCCCCGGATCCTACGTTGCTCGTGGCGTACGAACAGAGAGCCGGTTCGACCTCGATTCGACGGTCCTGAAGGTCCGACGCTGGCCCTGAGACTCTGCGAGCAGCTACTGAGGCACGATCTGCTTCGATGCCACGGGCCGTCTCGATGGTCGTCCTAGACGACCCGGTCGTTGCCACCGTCGACAGGGATCTGGGCGCCGGTGGTCTTGGCAAACAGTGGGCCGGCGAGCGCACAGACGAGGGCCGCAACGTCTCTGGAGGTGACTTCGACCTGGAGAAGGTTCTTGCGCTTGTACTGCTCGACGGTCATTCCGTAGTGCTCGGCGCGTTCCTCGAGGACCTCGTTCGTCCACACCCCGGTGTCGAAAACGGCGTCGGGGTGAACCTGGTTGACCCGAACTCCCGAGCCGGCGAGTTCGAGGGCTGCGATTCTGGCGAGCTGAGTAACGCCTGCCTTGGCGACGGAGTAGGCCGCCGCTCCGGGACCGGGCGCAGTGACGTTCTTCGATGCGACGACGATGATCGTCGGGTCGATTCCCTCCCGTAGGAAGGGGATCGCCAACCGCATGAGATTCTGTTGACTGGTGAGGTTGAGGTCGAGGCTCCTTTGCCAGTCGTCTTCCGCGATCTGGTCGATGGTTCCGCTGCGCGGGAAGGCGCCGGCGTTGAGAACCAGGATGTCGAGGCCCCCGTAGCGCTCGACGGTTGCTCGCACGGAATTCTCGAGTTGGCCTTGGTCGGTGACGTCTGCCTCGATCGCCAACACCTGGCCACTCTCGGTGTGCTCACTCCAGAGGCCGCTGACATCTGAGCTGATGTCGATCGCAGCGACGACCGCGCCTTGCTCGATCAACGCCTCGGTAGTCGCTCGCCCAATACCGCTGGCCGCCCCGGTGACCAGGGCGATCTTGCCGGTGAGCTCGGGCGGCTCGCCGGCCTTCTCGAGCTTCGCCTGCTCGAGTTCCCAATACTCGACCTCGAAGATGTCCTTCTCGGGTAGCGCCTGCCAGCCCCCCAGCGCCTCGCCGCGACGCACTGCGCGCAGAGTGTGGCGTTTGATGTCGGTGATGATTCCGGTATCGCGGACCGTGCGACCGAAGGCGAGCGTGCCGTGGCCAGGCCAGACTGCCCAGCGCGGTGCGCGATCGAGTTGGCGGAGAGAACCGTCGTTGTGTTCATTGAAGTAGCGATCCTGCTCCTCGGCGAAGGTGCGAAGGCCGGCTTCTGTGTCTTTGAGGATCGCCGCGATGCGCTTGGTGCGAATGACGTGATCGGGCGTCAGCGGGCCGCGCGTTGCGAGATCTCCTGCGTTCTCGAGGTTCGAGAAACCTACTGACGCCTCGGAGCGGTCGGTTTCAACCAGCATCGCCCGGCCGGCCATCGCCGAGACCTGTCTTCGGATGCCGGCAAGTGCGTTGAGATCGGGCAGGGCAGTTTCACTCCTGCCGACTGCGAGGCTGGCGCGTTTCTCGAGCACCCCTTCGGCGCGCGTCGCGATCTCGATCATCGCCTCGTACGACTCCCTCGCGTCGTCGCTCCAGGTAAAGACGCCGTGCGACATCAAGATCATTCCCTCGACCTCGGACCAGTGGCTCTCGTGGGTCATTTCCCAGATCGTCTTGGCGAGAATGAACCCCGGCATGACGTAGGGCACGATCATCATCCGAGGGCCGTAGAGCTCGCGCACCAGCTCTTCGCCGCCGGGAGTGTTGGTCAGAGTGACGACCGCGTCGGCGTGCGTGTGATCGACGTAGCGAAAAGGAATGATCGCGTGCAGGATCGCCTCGACCGAGGGGTTGGGTGCCCCCGGGTCGATCATTGCGGCGCGCTGGTTCTTGACCATGTCGCGATCGCTCAGCCTGTCGAGCTCGGCCATGCGACAGAGCACGTCGAGTCTCACCGGTGCGAAGCCCGGTGCTTCGATCGTCGCCAGATCCCAGCCACTGCCCTTGACGTAGAGCAGCTCGACGGGCTCGCCGAAGAGGTCCTCCGCTGTTGCTTTGACTGAGGTGTTGCCGCCACCGTGCAGCACCAGATCGGGGTTGCTGCCGAGCAGGCGCGACGTGTAGACGCGCATCGCGAGCAAATCGGATTCGGGCGGCGCGTTCGTCGAGTTGTACAGGCTTTTCATTGCCCGGCAGTGTATTCAACCCGGCGGCCCGCCCACCGGCAGGCATAGGATGGCTCCATGAACCGAAAGAGAGAGGCGCCCCGCCAGACGCTGGCCGGCGCCAGGCATCCCATCGTTCTCGTCGCCGCCGTTTTCCTCCTGGCGCTCGGCCCGCTGGCACTTTCAGCCCAGGAGGGCCCGGCAGTGCGCGATGTGGTCCTTTCGGCCGACGTCGGCAACGAGATCGACGACCAGTGGGCGGTGGCCTATCTGGTTGCCAGCCCCGAGTTCAACGTTCTTGGCTTCATCTCGGCCCACGCTCCGCCCCTCGTGCCACCGGCGGCGGAGACCTCGGCGCGCATCATCGAAGACGTGGTTCGGGAGCGTCTCGGGCTCGGAGACCAGGCGCCGCCGATCGTGGTCGGCGCGCACCAGGCGCTCTCCGCCGAGGGCGAGGCCCAGGACTCAGCCGGTGCGCGCTTCTTGATCGAAACCTCGAAGAACTACTCGGCTTCCCAGCGCCTGACGGTGCTCGCCATCGGCGCAGCGACCGACGTAGCGTCGGCGGTTATGCTCGACCCATCGATCGTCGATCGCATCGAACTGGTTGCGATGGGCCTCAAGAATCGCAACACCGGCGGCCAGGAGTTCAACTTGATGAACGACATCAAGGCCTGGCAAGTGCTCTTTGATTCAGCGCTTCCCATCACCATCGGTACCTTCGACGTCTGCGCCCAGAACCTCGGTCTGACGCTCGAACAGGCCGAGCAGCTCATCGGGGACGTCGGCCCGGTGGGTGCCTGGCTGTGGCTCGAGTTCGAGTACTTCTACTATCGCGTCGTTCTGAACCTTCCCTTCCTCGGTGCGGACAACAACCGGTGGGTGATCTGGGACACGATTGTCGTCGCCCACTTGCTCGGACTCACCGAGGGCGAAAGATTGCCCCGCCGCGAGCTCCTCTCGGATATGAGCTTCGGCGATCCGCTGCCCGGCAGCCGTACCATCACCTGGATCACCGACGTCGACGAGGAAGCGATGTGGCAAGACTTCCGCAACAAGCTCGGCGCGCATCAGAGGCGGTTTCCGGGCAATGGCGACACCTCCGTCAGCTATGCGGTCGTCGGTAGACGCTAGGCGCCGTTTTCGAGAAACGGGCACGCTTCAAGCCCCGGCTCGGGCTTCCTCGGTACCGCCTACCCTTCGGGTAGAGTGCTCTCACATCCGACCCAGCCGTGTTGCACCACACCTGCCGAGCGCGCAGCGTTGCACGGCTCAACCTCATTTCTGTCGGGCTACCACAACGGTGGAGGCCTGAAGTTCTTGGAGCGAATCTAAGATGAAAAGAGCCCTCTCACCGGTCTCCCTCCTTGCCGCATTGGTTGCGGTCGGCCTTCTGGCGACAGCTAGTCCAGCCGTCGCGCAACAAGACGATGACGAAACCGTGGTTCTAGACGAAGTCACGGTCACCGCACGCAAGGTGGAAGAGAACCTGCAGGACGTTCCGGTCTCGATTGACACCCTGCCGCAGGAAGATCTGGACAACGCTCTCGAAGGCGGAGCCGACGTTCTCGCACTCGCCGGCCAGGTTGGCAACCTCTACGTCGAACAGTCGAACGGTCGCATCGCTCCGCGTTTCTACGTCCGTGGCCTCGGCAACACCGACTTCGATTCGGCGGCTTCGCAGCCGGTGTCGATCGTCCTCGACGAAATCGTGGCAGAGAACGTCTTCTTGAAGGCATTCCCGATTTTCGACACTGAGGCAGTGGAGGTTCTTCGCGGACCCCAGGGCTCACTCTTCGGGCGCAATACGACCGCCGGTGTCGTCAAGTTCAACAGCAAGCGACCGACCCAGGACAAGGACATGTACCTGGCAGCCACGATCGGCAACCTCGAATCCAGCGCTCTCGAGTTTGCGGTGGGCGGCGGCCTCTCCGAGAACACCTCGGCCCGCCTGTCGCTCATGTACCAGAACCGTGAAGACTGGGTAGACAACGCCTTCACCGGCGAGCGCGACGCGATGGGCGGTCATCAGGACATCGCCGCCCGTCTCCAGTTCCTCTACGAGAAGAACAACTTCTCGGCGCTGCTCAACCTGCACGGTCGTGACATGGAAGGCACCTCGACTCTGTTTCGCGCCAACATCGTGGGCCCCGGCAACAACAAGCTGAACTCCAACTTCGTTCGCGACACAGTGTTCTTCGACGAAACCGACAACAATCCGCAGTCGCTCTCCGGTCAGGGTGCAACGCTCACCCTGACGTGGGATCTCGGCAACGACATGCAGCTGACCTCGATCAGTGGCTACGAGTCGGTCGACGCTGATGGTTTCGGTGACATCGACGGCGGCAACCCGACGGGTCCGGGTTTCATTCCGTTTGGCTCTCACACCGGTGGCTTCAACGAAGTCGAACAGCTGACCCAGGAGATCCGTTTGAGTCAGGACCATGGCGAAGGCTTCCGTTGGCAGGCCGGTGCGTTCCTCTTCGACGCCGAGCTCGACAGCATCACCCGAGTCTTCTTTATCGACGACAGTCGAACCGTCGAAGACAGCTCCGCCTGGGCCTTGTTCGGCCAGGGCACCAAGGCGCTCAACGATCGCCTCGACCTGACCATCGGACTGCGCTACACCGAAGACGAGAAAGACCTCACGATCCTCGCTTCGCCGGTTCCCAACGCTCCGGTGAGTGTCTCCGACGAGCAGGTGAGCTGGGACGCCAGCGTGGTCTATCAGGCAACCGACGACACCAATCTCTACGGTCGTGTTTCCTCCGGCTTCCGTGGGCCGTCGATCCAGGGTCGGGACATCGCCTTCTTCGGCTCACCGTCGACGGCGCGTTCCGAGACGATCTTGTCGTACGAAGTGGGCAGCAAGTCCGAGATCGCCAACGGGCGCGTGCGCCTCAACACCGCCCTCTTCTACTACACGGTTGACGACCAGCAGTTCACTGCCATCGGTGGTGACGGCAACTTCATTCGCCTGGTCAACGCCGCAGAGGGTCAGGGTCAGGGTCTCGAGTTCGACCTCAAGTGGTTGGCAACCAATCGCTTGCAGCTGGGCGTCGGGCTCGGTCTCTCTGACACCGAGATCAACGACCCGAACCTGGCCGTCGCGACCTGCGGCTCAGGCCAGTGCACGGTACTCGATCCGCTCGACGGCAACGGCAACGCTCTCGTCGACGGCAACCCGTTCCCCAACGCCCCCGAGTACACCTACAACCTGAGCGCCGACTACACGATTCCAATCGGTGATGGTGGCCTGTTGTTGTCAGCCGACTACGTGGTGATTGGCGATACCAACTTCTTCCTCTACGAGTCGGCCGAGTTCAACATCGACGAGAACCCCGAACTCGGTCTTCGTATCGGTTACGCGTGGGCCGGGCAGGAGATCGCGCTCTTCGGTCGCAACGTCACCGACGAGGAGAACCTGATCGGTGGGATCGACTTCAACAACAACACTGGTTTCGTCAACGAACCGCGGACCTACGGCGTCACGTACAAGCGCTTTGTGTTCTAACGAAAGACGTGGTTGACGCCGTTGGGGCGTTTTCCTGGCGTTGGTTGAATGTGGTCGCTGTTTGGGCGTAGTACCTCCGCTGAGTGGTTACCACGTCTTTCGTTAGACGTCCTCTCCCCCCTTGGCGTCCCCCCAGGGGGGGCGGCGCAAGCGGTCCGTCGCGCGTGCCGGTTGCGGCAGGGTGCCGCCCTGTAGTGGGCGTCGCTGGCCTTCGTTTCGCCTGTCGCGCGCCGCTGAGAGATGCCAGCCGCCCGGCTACCATGGCGGGGAGCCTCGACGACCTTTCTACGGAGAATCATGAAGCCCAGCACCGCGACAAGCCCCGACCTTGCGCCCGAAGGCCATGAGCGCTTGGCCTGGGCGCGGCGCAATATGCCGGTCCTGCGCGGCCTGGAGGAGGAGTTCGCCAGGACCCAGCCGCTGGCCGGTCGCAATGTGGTGGTCAGTGTGCACCTGGAGGCCAAGACCGCCTACCTGGCGCTGGTCCTGTGTGCCGGGGGGGCACGGGTGGCGGTGACGGGGAGCAACGCCGGCTCGACCAAGGACTCGGTGGTTGCGGCGCTGGTGGAACGTGGGCTGCATGTTTATGCGCGGCACGGGGCGTCGCCCGAGGAGATGCATCAGTTCCTCCACGACGCGCTCGATCTCGAACCCCAGGTGGTGATCGATGACGGCGGAGACATCGTCGAAGTCCTGCATGACGAGCGAGCGGAGTTGCTGCCTCAGGTGCTCGGTGCCTGTGAAGAGACCACCACCGGTGTCTTGCGGGCCCGGGCGCGCAGTCGGGCGGGCAAGCTCGCCTTCCCGGTGCTGCTCATCAACGACGCGCGTTGCAAGCACCTGTTCGACAACGTCTACGGGACCGGCGAGTCGGTGTGGGCAGCGGTGATGCGGGCTGGCAACGTGGCAGTCGCCGGGAAGACGGTCGCGATCGCGGGCTTCGGTTGGTGTGGGCGCGGCTGTGCGCTGCGCGCGAGTGGTCTGGGTGCGCGTGTGATCGTCAGTGAGGTTGACCCGGTGAAGGCGCTCGATGCCACGATGAATGGCTATCAGGTCCTGCCGTTGGTGGAAGCCTGTCGCCAGGCCGACTTCGTTTTGACGGTCACCGGTCTACGCAACACGTTGCGACGAGAGCACTTCGAGGCCATGAAGAACGGCGCCTTCATCGCCAACGCCGGTCACTTCCGTTCGGAGGTCGACGTTCCTGCCCTGGAGGACTTGGGCGTAGAGCGCAGCCGGGAGCGTGAAACGATCGAAGGCTTCCGAATGAGCGACGATCGGTGGCTCTACCTGCTCGGCAATGGGAACATCGTCAACATTGCCTGTGGTGATGGACATCCCGCCGAGATCATGGACCTCTCGTTCTCGTTGCAGGCCCTCACCGCTCGCTACGTTACCGAGCAGGCAGGCACGCTCGCCCGCGACACCCTTCCGGTTCCAGAAGCCATCGACCTCGAGGTGGCGCGTCGCAAACTCGAGAGCATGGGGGTTTCGATTGACGATCTCTCGGCCGAGCAGGAGGCCTACCGTGACCACTGGCGCACCGACGTTTGAACCGATGGCTGAAGGAAAGGAAGCACCCGACCTGGTCATCACCGGTGCCCGCGTCGTCACCCGTGACAGCGCGCGGCGCACCATCGATTCGGGCGGCGTGGCGGTCACCGGAACGCGCATCAGCGCTGTCGGAAGCGACGACGAGTTGTCAACGCTTGCTTTGCGTGCGGCAAGGCATTTCGATGCCTCCGGGCACCTGTTGTGTCCAGGTCTCGTCAACCTGCACTGTCATACGCCCAACAGTCTCTTCCGCGGATTGGTCGAAGACCTGGCGCTCGAGCCCTGGCTCGACACCTTGTGGAAGGCCGAGAAGGCGACTCTCACTCCCGAGACCACTCGCCTAGGTGCTCAGCTCGGTCTGGCCGAGAATCTGCTCGCCGGGGTGACCACCGTCATGGACATGTTTTGGTTCCCCGAGGAAGGCGCGCAGGCCGCGGTGGACATGGGGGTGCGCGTTTCCACCGGCGGCATGGCCTTCGACGGTGAGGGCATGGATGGCATCGACGAGGGCGACCGCGAAGACCAGGCACGTGCCTTCGTTGCGCGGTTCGGCGATGAACCACTGGTCGTGCCGTCGCTCAACCCGCACGCCACCTACACGGTCGGGCCAGAGGGTCTCGAGATGTGTGCTCGGCTGCAGGAGGAGTTCGATTGCCTGCTTACGATCCATGCCGCTGAGACGCGTTTCGAGCAGCGCACCGCAAAGGAGCGCTTCGGCAAGTCGGTGATCCGAGTACTCGAAGACAGAGGCCTTCTCGGTTCGCGCACGGTGCTTGCACACTGCGTACACCTCGACGAGGGCGAGATCGGCTTGATTGCCGAGAGTGGAACGGCGGTGGCGCACAATCCGGTCTCGAATCTGAAGATCGGTTCGGGGGTCGCCCCGATTCCCGAACTACTCGCGGCGGGAGCGCGCGTCGGCGTCGGTACAGACGGTGCGGTAAGCGGCAACGACCTCGACATCTGGATGGCGCTCCGGCTAGCGGCGATTCTTCACAAGGGCGCGCATGAGGATCCGCTGGTGGTCACAGTCGACCAGGCGCTCGCCATGGTGACCGACGGGGGCGCGGCTGCTCTCGGGTTGGGAGATGAGATTGGCTCTCTCGAGGTCGGCAAGTCTGCTGATCTGGCGCTACTCGAGCTGCAGCAGCCCTATGCCGTGCCACTCTTCGACCCGGAAGGGCACCTGGTGTTCTCGGCCGGCAGGGGAGACGTGCGGCAGGTTTTCGTGCGTGGGCGCCAGGTGGTTGCGGATCGCGAGATCCTGACGCTCGACCTGGCCGATGTTCTCGGGCGCGTCGACGCTCTGGCTGGCAGCATCGCGGCTTCGGTGCGCTAGCTCCCGGAGACGTCAGCCCGAGACGTCGGCCTGGGACTGTGGAAGACTCGTCAGCTGAGCGAGAACTCAGAGGAAACCCTCCCATGACCGATCCTTCCGCCAGCATGCCAGGCTCACCGTTCGGAACGACCCGCACTCGGGTGACCGACAGCTACGCCGTGCTCGCTCCCGACGGTCACGTGCTGGCTCCGCTGGCGTCGTGGCGAAACACGCAAGGGGTGATCCTGATTTCGCCGGCCATGGGGGCCGCCTTCGTGCAGTACCTGGCCCTGGCCGAGGAAGGCTCATCGACCGACCACGCAGCTCAGGGCATCGAGCGCTTCATCTACGTCGAGGCGGGCGAAGCGCGTTTCGAATCGCCGGCAGCCAACGCCTCCGTGCTCGCAGCCGGCCACTACATCTTCGTGCCTGCCGACACCGAACACCACCTCGAGGCCACCCAGACGTCGCGCTTGTGGGTCTTCGAGAAACCGTTCGAGCGCCGCGCCGGCACAGCGCTGCCCGAGGTCGTCGTCGGTGACACCGCTCGAGTCGAGGGCGTACCCTTCATGGGCGATGAAGATGCAGTTCTCAAGACGCTTCTCCCCGACGAGCCCGAGTTCGATATGGCGGTCAACCTCTTCACCTACCAGTCGGGAGCGACCCTGCCGTTCGTCGAGACCCACATCATGGAGCACGGCCTCTTGATGGTCGAGGGCATGGGTGTCTACCGGCTCGGAGACGATTGGCACCCGGTGCAACAGGGTGACGTGATCTGGTTGGCGCCCTTTTGCCCGCAGTGGTTCGTCGCGATGGGAAAGCAGCCCGCCTCGTACCTCTACTACAAAGACGTGAACAGGGACCCTCTCGCATGACCGAGCCGTTTCCCGAGCGCGACATGGTGCAGCGGTTTCTCAGTCGCGCGATCGACCTCTCACGCGAGAAGATGCGTGCCGGCGAAGGCGGACCCTTCGGTGCAGTCATTGCGCGCGGCGACGAGGTGATCGCCGAGGGTTGGAACCGCGTGACCTCGTCGTGTGATCCCACCGCCCACGCCGAAGTGGTGGCCATTCGGCACGCCAGCGAAGGCACCGGAACTTTCGATCTCAGCGGTGCGATCATCTACTCGAGCTGCGAACCCTGCCCGATGTGCCTCGGTGCCATCTATTGGGCGCGGCTCGACGGCCTGGTCTATGCGAACACACGCCACGAAGCGGCGCGCATTGGCTTTGACGACGAGCACTTCTACGACCAGATGGGCCTGCCGATGGGAATGCAGAAACTGCCCACCCGTCACCTCACCAGCAATGCCGCACGGGCGGTGTTCGATGAGTGGTTAGAGAAGGCCGATCGCGTGGAGTACTAGCTTCCCCCGTGGTGGCACGTAGCGGGAGCCGTTGCCGTTTTGGTGTTTCTGTTGAGGTGGTTGTGGCGCCTTTTTGTTTTTCGGTGGGTCGTTTACCACGGGGGAAGCTAGCGTCACATCTGCGGCGCAAGCGGTCCGTCTTGCGTTCTTCTTCCTGGGCGCTCGCCCTGTCGTGGCGTCGGTGGTGTTCGTAGATTGGTCGCGCGCCGCGGATTCTTGGCTTCGATGGAACAACTGGATCCGATAGGAACCGGGTCGTTGTACGTTGGCTCGTGGTGGCACGTAGCGGGAGCCGTTGCCGTTTTGGTGTTTCTGTTGAGGTGGTTGTGGCGCCTTTTTGTTTTTCGGCGGGTCGTTTACCACGGGGGAAGCTAGCGTCACATCTGCGGCGCAAGCGGTCCGTCTTGCGTTCTTCTTCCTGGGCGCTCGCCCTGTCGTGGCGTCGGTGGTGTTCGTAGATTGGTCGCGCGCCGCGGATTCTTGGCTTCGATGGAACAACTGGATCCGATAGGAACCGGGTCGTTGTACGTTGGCTCGTGGTGGCACGTAGCGGGAGCCGTTGCCGTTTTGGTGTTTCTGTTGAGGTGGTTGTGGCGCCTTTTGGTTTTTCGGCGGGTCGTTTACCACGGGGGAAGCTAGCGTCACATCTGCGGCGCAAGCGGTCCGTCTTGCGTTCTTCTTCCTGGGCGCTCGCCCTGTCGTGGCGTCGGTGGTGTTCGTAGATTGGTCGCGCGCCGCGGATTCTTGGCTTCGATGGAACAACTGGATCCGATAGGAACCGGGTCGTTGTACGTTGGCTCGTGGTGGCACGTAGCGGGAGCCGTTGCCGTTTTGGTGTTTCTGTTGAGGTGGTTGTGGCGGTTTTTGTTTTTCGGTGGGTCGTTTACCACGGGGGAAGCTAGCGTCACATCTGCGGCGCAAGCGGTCCGTCGTGCGTTCTTCTTCCTGGGCGCTCGCCCTGTCGTGGCGTCGGTGGTGTTCGTAGATTGGTCGCGCGCCGCGGATTCTTGGCTTCGATGGAACAACTGGATCCGATAGGAACCGGGTCGTTGTACGTTGGCTCGTGGTGGCACGTAGCGGGAGCCGTTGCCGTTTTAGTGTTTCTGTTGAGGTGGTTGTGGCGCCTTTTTGTTTTTCGGTGGGTCGTTTACCACGGTGGAAGCTAGCGTCACATCTGCGGCGCAAGCGGTCCGTCGTGCGTTCTTCTTCCTGGGCGCTCGCCCTGTCCGCGCGTTGCGACCCTGCCTCCCTTGTCTCATTCTTTCTCGCTGCCGCCAAGCACGCGCAGGATCTCTTCGTGGGTTGCCGGTAGCTGAAGGTTTCGCGAGCACCCTCTCGCCTGGGCCAGTGCGTCTTTGACTGCGGTGAACACGGCGATCGCCAGCATCAGCGGCGGTTCACCAACGGCCTTGGTGCTGCGCAGGTTCTTGTGGTTGAGGTCATTGTCGATGAAGTCGATGTTCATGACCGGCGGCAGGTCGCTGACGGCGGGGATCTTGTAGGTCGTGGGTGAGTGGGAGAGGAGCGCACCGCCCGGGTCGTAGACCAGTTCTTCGGCGGTGACCCAGCCGATTCCCTGAACGAGGCCGCCGATGACCTGGCCGCGTTCGATTTCGAAGTTGATGGGCTTGCCGATATCCATCAGCACGTCCAGTCGCTCGACCTGCAGCGTGCCGAAGTCGCGGTCGATGAGCACCTCTGCGACACAGCCGCCGGTGGTGAAGTAGTAGAAGGGCGTTCCGCGACCGGTTTCGCGGTTGAAATCCACTCCCGGCGTGGCGTAAAAGCCTCGCGCGCCGAGGTCGACGCGTTCGGTGTGGGCCTTCTTTATCAGCTCCTGGAAGGTCAACCGACGGGTCGGCGCGCGGCGGTCGAAGACTTCGCCGCAGTCGAAGACCACCGCTTCCGGTGACGCCACGCGGCCCTGTTTGCGACTAGCGAAGTGATCAGCGGCCAGGGTAGCCAAGCGTCGGCGAATGGTTGCGCAAGCGCGCACTGCGGCGGTGCCGTTCAGGTCCGTGCTTGCTGAGGCAGCTGTTGGGGAGGTGTTGTTGTTCTTTTCCGTCGACGTCTGGAGCACGACGACTCGCCGTGGGTCGATGGAAAACTCTTCGGCGACGACCTGGGCGATCTTTGTGTTCACTCCCTGGCCCATCTCAGTGGCCCCGGTCGAAACCTGCACCGTGCCGTCGGTGAACACGTTGACCAAGGCGTTGGCCTGGTTGAGGGTCTTGTTGGTGAACGAGATTCCGAACTTTACTGGCACCAGGGACAGGCCGCGAAGGTACGTTTCGTTCGACTGGTTGAACTGCCTGATCTCCTCGCGCCGTGCGTTGTAGTCGGCGTCGCGCGCGAGGCGCGGCATGATCTCGGGCAACAGGTTCGAGACCACGGGTTGCCCGTAGGGGGTCGTGTTGGATCTCTCATTCCCCGGATCGGGGTCGCGTGCGTAGAGGTTGGCCGTGCGCACCTCGAGCGAGTCAAGATCGAGATGCTGTGCGACTTCTTCCATCACCGTTTCGATGACGGCCATACCCTGGGGGCCGCCGAAGCCACGAAATGCTGTGTTGGGCGGCAGGTTGGTGCGGCAGACCTGTGCGGTGATCCTGACCGCCGGTAGGTAGTAGGCGTTGTCTAGATGAAGCATCAGGCGCTCGAGCACCGCGGTCGACAGGTCGGCGAATGCGCCGCCATTGGTGCGTACCTCGAAGTCCGCCGCGAGAATGTGACCGTCGCCGTCGAAACCGATGCGATAACCCACCAGGGCTTCGTGGCGTTTGCCGGTCAGTTTCATGTCGTCGTCTTTGCTGTAGACGACGCGAGCAGGCCGGCCGGTTTGCCTGGCGACCAGCGCTGCCATCAGTGCCGGGATCGCAGCTTGGGTTTCTTTACCGCCGAAAGCGCCGCCCATGCGCTTCACCTCGCAGATCACCTGGTGCATTCCGAGATCCAGGACCTCTGCGGCGACCGCCTGGATCTCGGTTGGGTTCTGGGTCGACGAGATGATGGTGAGTTCGTCGTTCTCGCGCGGAATGGCGAGGGCAGCCTGGCTCTCGAGGTAGAACTGCTCCTGACCTCCGGTGCGCAGGCTGCCTTCAAGCTCATGCGATGCCGCTTTGAAAGCCTTCGCCAGGCCGCCGCGGGCGATGACGCGTTGGGGACCCAGGAACTCGCCTCGTTCCTCGGCCTCTTCGATTCGAAGAGTCGGCTCGAGCTTCTGAGCCTCGATGACCACCAGCTTCTGTGCCGCTTTCAGTGCGTGGCGCGAGGTTGCTGCGAGAACCACCAGAGGCTGACCCAGGTAGTGGAACTCTCTCTTGGGGAGAAACGGCTCGTCGTGGAAAATCGGCCCAAAGGGACGATGGTGCGGTAGGTCGGCTGCGGTGAAGACTCCCTCGACACCCGGCACATTGCGCGCCGCCCTTGTGTCGATGCGTTCGATCGTGCCGCGCGCATGCGGGGCGCCGACAAAGCCGACCACCAGCTCGCCCTCACGGTGAGGCAGGTCTTCGACGTATGGAGCGCTGCCCGTCACGTGGCCGCTCGCAGAGTCGTGATGAAGCGAGTTTGGATCCGGTGGGGCAGCTGCCGTGACCGCCTCGAGAGCGAGCCCACACTCTCGTTCATCTGGAGGCGTTCGCTTCCAGCCGGCGTCGACGTCTCGCCACGTGCGCAGAAGGACGTTGGCGGCCAACTGCAGGCGGTACTCGGCCCGGCCGCGCACGTCGGTGATGGGGGTGATCTCACCTTGCGCTATCTGACCGGCTCTTGCGAACAGCTCTTCACTTACAGTCTCGCCGGCGAGTAGGGCCTCGGTCTCTGGAAGCCGCATCACGACGGGTCCGACACCGCCCATCACGACTTTGGGATCGCTGATCACACCCGCATCGTCAGCGAAGAAGCGGATGGCAGCGGTAAAGATCGAAATGTCGAGATCCAAGCGGCGTGAAACCTTGAACAACCGAAACACTTCGTCCGAACGTGGGATCTCGAATCGGATGCGCGCCAGCAGTTCGCCGCGCTCGAGGAGCGTTTCCTTGTAGCCGGTGTAGAAACCGTCGATCGGTAGCCAGCGCGCCCCTTTCGCACTCACCAGCTCGAGCTGTGCGTCGCAGGCGATCAGACACGGAATCGCATCGCCGATCGGAGAGGCGTTCATCAAGTTGCCACCGATGGTTCCCAAGTGGCGGATCTGGGGGGCGCCAAAGACGTCGAGGATGCGCGTGAACTCGGGGAAACGCTCGTCGAGCGCGCTCACGATTTCACTCCAAACGGTCAGAGCGCCAATCGCGACCGTCTCTGTGCCGTCGTCGGACCTGGTGATCTCGACGCCCGATAGAGCCTCGATGCGAGCGCTGAGGGCGACAACGTCGGTAGCCTCCTCGCGGCCCTTGTTGCGCGCGACGCCGAGGTCGGTGGCGCCACTCACGATGCGCGCCTCAGGGTGACGCTCGAGCACAGCAGCAGCGGTTTCGACGTCGCGAGGTAAGACAACGCGACGGCCTCCGTCTTCCACTGCGACCGAGTCGCGCGCCCAGCGCGCGAGATCCGCGGCGATCACCTCTTCGGCGAAGAGGTCCTGCAGGTGAGATGACGGCGGCTCGCCGAGTGAGAGACCAGCGTCGAGGATCTGCCGGTAGCCGGTGCAACGACAGAGGTTGCCGCTCAGCCCGCGCCGCAGTTCAGCTTCACGGAGTGGCCCGGTTGTCGCGTTCTCTGAGAGGGCGGTGAGCGCAACCACGAAGCCCGGAGTGCAGAAGCCACACTGCGAGCCGAAGTTCTCGATCATTGCCCGTTGAACAGGCGAAGGATGCGCGGTGCTTCCGAGTGCGTCGACGGTCACCAGGTGGGTGGCATCGAGCTGGTAGACGAAGGCGATGCAGGAGTCGACAGCGCGGTAGCGCAGCGAACCGTCGCCTCGCGGACGGCCAAGGAGAACCGAACAGGCACCACAGTCCCCTTCAGCGCACACCACCTTGGTGGCGGTCAAGCGCATCTCTTCGCGCAGAAACTCACTGACGGTCAGAAACGCCGCGGTCCCACGTACCTCTGTTGGTTCGCCGTTGAGGTAGAGACGGACAGCGTCGCGCATTGGGTCAGGACCGTTTGACGGTCGCTTGAATCAGCCCGAAAGGTTCAACGGTGTTCTTCATCGAGTCGGTGGCGATGACCTGGTGGTTGTCGCCGGCCAGGTAGCTGTCTTCGAAGTCGCCTTCGAGCTGGACCGAAACCGTGGCGACTGAAACTCGGTGCGGATCCCGGCCCCTGTCCAACCGGGTGACGCCCTCCCTCGACTGGCCGTAGAGGTGTTCCTTGAGTGTCAGTGGCATGACCGCAACTATAGTCGGGACCGATGTCTACTGAAGCCCGGCATGAACCGCCCATCGTCTTACGCAGCCAACGCGTTCTGCTAGTCGATGGCGGGCTTGCGGCCCGTGACCTGGTATTTGATTGCGCTGTTGCGGGAGGGTTGATCCGTGCCGTCCTGGAACACGGTTCCTGGCGCGGTGATGGCGAGGTCATCGATGTCGGTTCCCGGGTGGTGATGCCGTCGCTGGTGGACACCCACACCCACTGCAACGATCCAGGACGCACGCACTGGGAGGGTTTCGATCATGCGACCCGGGCCGCTGCGGCGGGTGGCATCGGCTGGCTTGCCGATATGCCACTCAACAGCGATCCGGTGACCATCGACCTGCCGGCGCTCGAACAGAAGCTGGATGCCGCACGCGGCAGGATCTTCGTCGATGTTTCGCTCTACGCCGGCCTCGTGGGTGGCGACAAAGTGCAGCCGGCCGAGTTGCTCACGGCGCTCGCAGAACGCACTTCAGCGTTCAAGGCGTTTCTTTGCGACTCGGGGCTCTACGATCTTGGGGTCGAGCAGTTCCCGCCAGTCAACCACGCAGTTCTCGAGGCTGCCATGCCGATTCTCGCCGCGCATGGGCGTCGCCTCCTGGTGCACGCCGAGCGCCTCGAGTCGGCTCCAGAGATGAACGATCCTCACGACCCGCGGTCCTACCAGGACTACCTGGCGAGTCGCCCGGTGTCTTGTGAGGTCGATGCAATCGCGGAGATGATTGCGCTCTCAGAAAAGACCGGCTGTGCGATCCACATCGTGCACGTGTCGGCAGCAGAGTCGATCGATCTGCTGCGTGGCGCACGCGGTCGTGGAGTGGCGGTAAGCGCGGAGACCTGTCCACACTACCTCTACTTTGCGGCGGAAGAGGTTCCGGATCGCGCGGCGGCCTGGAAATGCGCTCCGCCGATTCGCGAGGCCCACCACCGTGACGCGTTGTGGGGTGGGCTCGCCGAGGGGGTGCTCAATTTCATCGCCAGCGATCATTCGCCCTGCCCCCCTGGTCTGAAAGCGCTCGCTACTGGTGACCTCGAAGCGGCTTGGGGCGGCATTGCTTCACTCCAGCTCATGCTGCCGATCGTGTGGACCGAAGCGCAGCGACGGGGTTTTTCGGTCCCTGACATCAGCCGATGGCTGTCGCGCGAGCCGGCACGCTTTCTGGGTGACGAGAAGCGCACGATCACGGTTGGTGCGCGTGCCGACCTCCTGGTCTGGGATCCAGAGGCGCGCTTCGTCGTCGATGGAACGCGACTCGAACATCGACATGCACTCACCCCCTACGAAGGTCTCGAGCTCGAGGGTCAAGTGACGCGCCACTACCTGGCCGGCGATTTGGTCTGGAACGACGGCGCGATCGCCGGAACCCCACGAGGAGTCGTGCGTGTCTGAGCCGCTCCAGTTCGATGACGGCTCGGCGTTCCTCAATGCCGTCGATCAGAACACCGCCGAGGTGCTCCTCGAGCGCTGCTGTGGTTCCAAACGCTGGGTCCATGCCATGCTGGTGGCCCGACCCTTCGCCGATGGCGCACATCTCGAGGAAGAAGCCGAGCGCGCTTTCGACGCTCTCGATGAAACGGACTGGTTGGAGGCCTTCGCCGCCCATCCCCGTATTGGCGAACACAAAGTGTCGGCAGCGGACGAACGAGAGAGCACGGAAGGGGCGACACGAGCGGCGATGGCTGCCGCTGAACAGGCAAGCACGGCCGCGGCTTCAGAGGACACTCTCGCGGCACTCGCCGAAGGGAATGCACTCTATGAAGAGCGCTTCGGCTTCGTCTATCTGGTCTTCGCAACCGGTAAGACCTCAGAGGAGATGCTCGCTCTCCTGGAGCGGCGTCTCCAGAACACGCGGTCTCGAGAGGTCCTGAACGCTGCCAGAGAACAGCGCCTGATCACGGCGCTGCGGCTGTCGAGAATCGGTACCATCGAAGGATGAGCCACGTCACCACCCACATTCTCGATACCAGCCGTGGTCGCCCGGTTGCCGGAGTCGACGTCGAACTATCGCAAGGGGGCGACGACGGTTGGCAGGTCATTGCGGCGGCGACCACCGACGCCGACGGGCGCTGCGCGGCCCTCGGGCCGGTGAGGCTCGAGTCGGGTGTCTATCGCATATCTTTCGCGGTCGCCTCCTACCTCGGCGCCGATGCGTTCTATCCCGAGGTGCAGGTGACGTTTCGACTCGACGGCGCGGAGCCGCACTACCACGTGCCGCTGCTTCTCAATCCTTTCGGCTACAGCACCTACCGAGGCAGCTGATGCCGGGTCGAAAGCCCCGTAGCATCCCAGTCGAGCCACTGACTCGAGAGGCTTTCGAACCCTTCGGGGAAGTGGTCGATTGGCGCTCCGCCCTGCCGGTCGAGGCCAACGCGGGCACCGCTCAGAAGTTCTCCGACCTGGCGTCGATCGAAATCGACGCGGCGGGCAGGCCCTCGTTGTCGCTGTATCGCGCACAGCCGCGCCACTTTCCACTTCGCCTCGAAGTCCTGGAGCATCACCCGCTCGCCAGTCAGGCGTTTGTTCCGCTGGCCACCCGACGGTTCCTGATCGTGGTCGCCGACGGTTCTGATGTCGCTCCGGCGCTGGCGAGCTGCCGTGCCTTTCTCGCCGAGGGTGGCATGGGAGTCAACTTCAAGCCGGGCACCTGGCACCACCCCTTGCTGGCTCTCGATGAGGTGTGCGACTTCCTGGTGGTCGACCGGCGTTTCGAACCCCAGTGCCCGCGCGAGAACCTGGTCGAGTTTCCGCTCGAAGGGGAGCTCATGATCGAAAGCGCCGAGCTCTCGAAAGGCCTCGCATGACGGGCTCGAGAGTGTCGAGAGACCGCCTGTGGGAACGGCTGCTCGCTATCGCTCTCATCGGTGCGATTCCTGGCGACGGCAGTTGTCGCGAGGCCTTGAGCGATGGCGACCGTGAGGCGCGTGACCTGCTGGCGCGTTGGTGCGACGAGCTCGGCTACTCGCAGCGGGTGGACCAGGTGGGCAACATGTTCGCCCGCCGTGCCGGGCGCGATCCCCAGGCGCCGCCGATCCTGCTCGGGAGCCACCTCGATACCCAACCGACCGGCGGCCGTTTCGACGGGGTGGCAGGGGTCCTGGCTGCGCTCGAGGTTCTTCAGTCGCTCGATGACCTCGGAGTCGAAACCGAGATGCCGGTCGAGCTGGTCAATTGGACCAACGAAGAGGGGTCGCGCTTTCAAACCGGCCTGACGGGTTCCGCGGTGTGGTCAGGCCAGCTCGCCCTCGAAGAGGCCTGGGCCGATCAGGACCGCGACGGTCGCCTGTTGCGCGACGAGCTCGTGCGCATCGGCTACCTCGGAGAAGCGCCGGCCGAGGCGTTTCCGATTCGCGCCTTCTTCGAGCTCCACATTGAACAGGGTCCAGTGCTCGAAGGTGCTGGCGACTGGATCGGAGTCGTCGAGAGTATTCAGAACATGGCGCGCATCGAGGCGACTCTCCACGGCACCGAGGCGCACGCTGGAACCACTCCGATGGATCAGCGCGACGACCCCATCCGTCTGCTGGCGGCAGTTCTTCCCGAACTCTACGCGCTGGTGGACAACGCGGGTCCGGCGGTGCGCTTCAACGTCGGCACGTTGAACGTCGAACCAGGTGCGATCAACACCGTCCCGGGCAAGGTGCGTCTGGGGATCGATCTGCGCCATCCCGATGCGGCGGCTCACCGCGCGCTGATACGGCAGATTCACCAGGTCTTCGCCGCAAAGGGCGAGCAGTTGGGGATTGAAGTGGAGAGTAAGGTCGTGTGGTCCCATCCCGGGCTCAGTTTCGATTCTCTGGCTGTTGATGCCCTGGCGCGCGCTGCCGAGCGCTGTGGCTATCCGTGGCGCCCCATGGCTAGCGGCGCTGGCCACGACGCAATGGCTGTCGCCCGGGCGGCGCCAGCGGCGATGATCTTCATTCCCTGCCGAGGTGGTGTTTCACATAACCCTCTGGAGTGGGCCGAACCCGAACACCTGGCGGCCGGCGCGCATGTCTTGCTCGAGGCAGTGCTCGAGCTCAGCGGTCGCTGAAACTCGCTCCAGGGCCAGGTCAACGATTCTCCGCTCTCACGGGTACAGGTAGAGAAGGTCGGAAGAAGGAGCGTTTAACGGGAGGCCTGGCAGTCGATGCTCGATGGCGACTCACATAGCGACGAGGGGTTGGCCTCATTGGCCCTCGAGGGTGATCGCGCGGCCTTCGAGGTTCTGGTTCGGCGTTACCTGCGGCGGGCGATGGCAGTCGCCGTCCAGCAGGTCGGTTCACTCGAAGACGCTGAAGACGTCGTCCAGGACGCCTTCCATCGCATGGTGCGGGCGCTCCCGGCCTACGACCCGGAGCGCCCGTTCAGCCCCTGGTTCTTCACCATCGTTCGCAACCAGGCGCGTAGCGCACTGCGCAAGGCGGGCCGACGCGCTGAACTCGTGCCCATGCGAACCCTCGACGCCGCCACCGTAGAGCCAACCGCGAGTCCGACCGAGGCGGCGACCGAGGTCGAACAGGCCGTCGCCCGGCTGCCCGCCATGCAGCAGTCGTGCTTCAGGCTGTGCGAGGTCGAAGGGTTCACCAGTCAGGAAATCGGCGCCATGCTCGGAATCAGCGACGGCACTGTGCGCACCCATCTTCATCGTGCCCGCGAACAACTGCGGAACACCTTGGCAACAGCAGGAAAGGCCGGTTCCCGATGAGCACCCTTCCCACCTCCCGACTTCCCGACGACGAGGGCTACTGGCAGGAGCTCGAGGGACAGATCGTTCGTGACGCCCTGGGTCCTTTGGCTCTCTACCGTCGCAGCGCCAGCCGCTGGTACTGGCCGCTGGCTGAACGTGTCGGCTGGCTGGTCGCGGCGGCGCTGGCGGTCATCGTTGCGTCGTGGTTCGCGGCCACCTCGCCCGGAACCCCGTCGCACGAGCGCCCGGAAGGGCGCACCAGCCCTCTCGAGCGTTCGGTGGCACCAGCAGATGCCAGCGGAGTGTTGTTCGGCGCCGCCCAGCCTCCCGACCTGGCCGCGCTTCTCGAGCAGTTCCCGCCCAATCACCACAGCCGGGTGACAGCCAGTCCCACAACAAACAGCCCCGAGGGCAGATCGGTGGAGCGATGATGAACTTGCGACTGCGAGCACTTCTGGGAGCGTTTTCGATCTTCGCAGCCGGCCTGGCCAGCGGAGTTGCCATTGGCAAGCTCCACAGCCCACAGCCGGTTCTCGGCGACAGCGCAGCGGATCATCACCAGCTCCTGATGAGCGAACTCGATCGCGCCATCGACCTCGATGAGCAACAGCTCGAGCAGTTGAACAAGGTCCTCGGGCGTCACCAGGACTTCGTCCAGAAAGCCTGGGAGCAGCTCCGGCCCGAAGTCGAGATCGCGATGGAGAAGGTCCACCGCGAGATCGCCGAACTACTGCGAACCGATCAGCGCGAGCGCTATCACGAGTGGCTCCTGGAGCGGCACCACGACGGTGACGGTGAGACATTCGAGACTGAGCACCACGGAGAAGACAAGAGTCATCACCCATGACGCTGGTGCGCGAGGCTTTCCGCTCGCTGCTCCGAACTCCGCTGCCGACCTTCGTCGTCGTGATTACCTTGGCGATCACGATCGGTTCGACGACCGCCATCTGGACGGTTGCGGACGGTGTCTTGCGGCAGCCGATTGGCTACCAGGACGAGGATCGACTGGTGGTGGTCTGGGGCTCGACCGACCCTCTAGGCTCCTCGGTTTTCCGCCTGTCTCCGGCCGACTACCGCGACCTGCGTGACGATGCGGATTCGTTCAACGGGCAGGTGGCGCTCTACCGGTCGATCGGCTCGACCCTCACGGGCGGCGACCGGCCAGCGCGGGTTGGGACCTTTGCGGTCACCCCGCGTTTGTTCGAGGTCCTCGATGCCCAACCTTTGTTGGGGCGTTTCTTCAGCTACGAAGACGAGACTCCAGGGAGCAGTAAGAAGCTCGTTCTCACCGAAGCGTCCTGGCGGCGCCGTTTTGCCGCCGATCCCAACATCGTCGGTAAGACCCTCGAGCTCGACGACGTGACCTACACCGTCGTCGGGGTGACGGCGCCCGGGTTTCACTTTCCGCCGGGCGACGACGAGGTCGAGATGTACTTTCCGATGGTGCTGGGTGATGCGATCCTGCTCGATCGCGACCATCGAATGTTCGATGCCGTCGCGCGACTGGCAGACGGGGTAAGCGTCAGTTCCGCGAGCGAGGAGCTGGAAGCGATCGCCGACCGGCTGGCGCGCGAGTACCCCGAGACCAACCAGGGCTGGTACCTGACGGTTGCCCCCCTTCGCGGCGAGATTCTCGGCGACCTCGCTCCGACCCTGTGGGCGCTTCTCGGTGCCGTGCTGATCGTGCTCCTGATCGCCTGCGCCAACATCGCCAACGTGTTGATTGCGCGCGCGGCCCGCTCCGGCGGTGAGTACGCGGTGCGTTCTGCGCTTGGCGCACAGAAAGAGGACCTTCTCCTGCGGTCACTCGCGGAGAGCACCCTGCTTGGAACGGCAGGCGGCTTTGCCGGCCTGGTAGTTGCCCTCCTCGGCATCGCCGTGCTCGAGGCGACGTTGCCGGGAGTACTTGGGCGCTTGACCAACATCGGGGCCTCTCCGGGAACCGCGATCGTGACCGCCTGCCTGGCACTTGGTGCGACGTTGCTTTTTGCAGCGCTACCCGCGCTGCGCGCCATGCGGCCGGATCTCGCCGGCGTGCTCTCGGCGTCAGGCACCTCACGGAGGGTCGGGACGGGGCGGATTCGCGAGCTCTTTGTCGTTGCGCAGGTGGCGCTTGCCATCGTGCTGCTGGTCGCTGCGGTCCTGGTGCTGCAGAGCTTCACCCGGCTTGCACGCACCGATCCCGGTTTCGATCCCGGGGACGTCACCTCGGTCGTCGTCCAGCTTCCCACCTCGCGCTACAGCAGGGTTGAGTGGAAACCCTTCTTCGAGCGCGTCATCGAAGAGGTCGGCGAACTGCCGGGGGTGCAAACCGTCGGCGCCGTTTCTGATCTTCCGATGAGCAGTGTTGGGCTGGGCTTCGAGGTCGAGTTCACCGTGCCCGGGCTCGAGGCTCTTTCACCAACGGCGCGACCCAATGCCGACTTCAGATTCGTCGCTGGCGACTACTTCGAAGCCATGGACATGGCCATCACCAGCGGACGCGCCTTCGATACCGGCGACGCTCTCGGTGAGCGCGTGGTGGCGGTGGTCAACGAGACCCTGGCGCGGCGCTACTTTGCCGACCTGGACCCGCTGGGGCGGGTGGTCGACACCGAGATTCTCGGTGAGATCACGGTGGTTGGAATCGTCGACGATGTCTCTCACCGCGGGCTCCTCAACAAACATGAGTCTGAGATCTACGTTCCCTTTGGCCGACTCGCTACGCGTGAGATGCACGTCGTGGTGGAATCGACCCTCGGAACCGAGGCGGTCGCGGGCGGAGTCTCCGGTGTCCTCAGCTCGATCGACTCGCAACTCGCGCCGACCCGGGTGGAACCGGTCGCTGACCTGGTCTGGGAGTCGATCGCCCGGCCCAGGTTCCTGGCAGCGCTGCTCGCCTGTTTGTCCCTGTGCGCTGCAGTCCTGGCGGCGATCGGCATCTACGGCATCGTCTCGTATGCGGTTGCGGTGCGCACCGCCGAGATCGGTTTGCGCATGGCCCTCGGTGCCGACGCGCGCGCTACCTTGCGCTGGTTGGTTGCCCGAACGGTGCTGGTCGTTGTAGCAGGGTCGGTGCTGGGAGTGCTCGGTGCGATCGCCTCGTCGCGGTTTGTTGGCCGGCTGCTGCACGACCTGGCGCCGATCGACCCGTTGGTCTACGCGCTCACTGTTCTTGCGGCGTGCACGATCGCAGCCGCCGCTGCGTCGCTTCCCGCCCTGCGTGCGGTGAAGATCGACCCGGTCGCGGCGCTGCGCGAAGGGTCGTCCTGAGCCTACGAGCTACTCCAGCAGGTCGAGGACCTCTCCCTCAGGCTGTCCCAGCTCGTTGGCGACGTGCTTCAAGTAGGCCAGTTCGTTGGGGCCGACAGCGCCGTCTCGGCGTGCCAGCACCACCAGATCGGAGAGCACGTCGTCGACGACGTCGCCGTGCTCACGGAGCGCCCTCCAGTCGATCTCGAAATGGCTTCCCAGTCGCTTGGCTTCATTGAGGAGCTTCTCACGCAGCTCGTCGTCGATGGGCGCGGTCTCGATGACCGGCACCAGGAAGGCCAGCTCCTCATCCTTGATCTCGCCGTTCTGCTCCATCATGGTTGCCAAAACCTTGATGCGTTCGACCAAGATCTCGAGCGGCTCTTCTTCGTGGAAGGCGCTGTCGTCGCTGACTTCCTCCAGCACTGCGGCATCGTCGAAGAACTTCTCGGCGACGCCACCGATCTTCTTGGTGCTTTTCTTCGTCCAAACCGACATCAAGAGAGCCCCCCCGACCGGCACGCACCGCACCAGCGACTTCTTGAGGTTCTTGACCGCGATGACCTTGGCGTAGCTCTGCGCCTTGGCCTGAAGCTGCTCCGCGCCAGACTCGGTGGCGGCACCAGAGCTGCCCTGCCTCGACACCAGATCCGTGGGGACTCCCATTGCCTGCAGCGGAATATCGAGTAGCAGGTCACGATTGAGCAGGTCGTCTTTGTCGAAGGAGCCGCCGACGTCGGTAAGCATGGCCAGCTGATTGCCGGTGACCAGAACCAGCTCGCCGGCACTGGCCAGGAGTCCCAACGGCCCGGGAGCTGCAGATGCTGCGGCTGCGATGAGCATGTTGCGATTGGCGTAGCCATCGATCACGGCCTTGACGTCTTTGGGGTCGACGTCTTCGGACTGACGCAGCTTGCGATCTTCGAGGACGGGATCGAGCAGCGCGAAGAACCGGGCGCCTAGAGATTCGGTGACCTTCTCGATCGAGTCGGAAGGCGAGATCGGGATGGCGGTCTTACCCAGGTCGGCGACGCGCTGAGTGAGCCCCGCTGCTGCGCCCAGCGAACCTGCCAACTCGGCGCTCACCTTTTTCAACATTGCCCCACGGTAGCATCCGGTCGCTCTGCGCCTCAATGCCCACTGATAGCTTGGCGGCGATGTCGTACCTCAATCTGGTTTCGGCCGCCGGCTTTTGTGGGTTGCTGTTGTTGGCCTGGGTGCTGGGCGGTGCCAAGCGGCCGCTGCCCTGGCGAACTCTGGCAGGTGGAACGATCTCGAGCGTCGTGTTTGCTGCTGTCGTCTTCTTGCTGCCAGCGGCCCGCCAGGCCCTTGTGCTGGTCAACGATGCCGTCCTCATGGTGTTGACGGCGAGCTCTCGTGGCGCCGAGTTCTTGCTCGGCCCGCTGGCCGTCGGTCCTGGTGCGACGACCACGGCGGGGGAGCCTTCGGTAGGCGTCATTCTGGCGACGCAGGTGTTGCCGGCGGTTATTTTCTTCTCGGCCGCGATGGCTCTTTTCGACCACTTCGGTTGGATCCAGCCGGTGGTGCGCATGTTCGCGCGTATCTTTCGTCGCTTGCTGGAGGTCTCGGGCGCCGAAGCACTGGTGGGCGCGCTGCACATGTTCTTCGGTGTCGAAAGTGGCGCGGCGATCCGTTCCTACCTACCGAGGATGACGCGCTCCGAGTTGCTGGGAGTTCTCGGCACCAACCTGGCAACGGTGGCGTCGACCGTGCTGGCGATCTACGTGCTTTTTCTGCGCGACGTCTTTCCTCAGATTGCCGGGCACCTTCTTTCGGCATCGTTGATGTCGATTCCATGTGCCTTGATGGTGAGCAAGCTGGTTCTACCTGAGACGGATACCCCCGAGACCCTGGGGCGGGTTCCAGACATGGTGCTCGGGGAGCAACACCAGAGTGCCTTTGCGGCACTGGCTTCTGGTGCGCTGGCAGGCGTCAGGGTTGCGGTGGGAATCGGCGCGATTCTCATTGCGGTACTCGGACTTGTCGGTGTCGTCGATGCCCTCCTTGCGAGCCTTGCGGGGGTGACCGGCTTCGAAGCGGCGGCAAGTCTCGATCGCATTCTGGGTGTCGTGTTCGTTCCCTTTGCGTGGTTGATCGGAATCGAAGCGGCAGATGTCGGTGAGGCGGGCCGACTGCTCGGGCAGCGCCTGGTGGCCACTGAAATCGTCAGCTACCAGGAACTCGGACAGCGCGTCGCGGCAGGCGAGGTTTCTGGGCGCACTCTGATGGTGCTCTCCTATTCCCTCTGCGGTTTTGCCCACATTGCCGGTGTCGGGATCGCTGTCGGCGGGTTCGCCGCACTGGCGCCGACGAGGCTCGAAGATCTGTCCGCACTCGCCCCGCGATGCCTCGTCGTTGCAACTCTCGCGACCTTGATGACCGGCGCCCTGGCGGGCATCTTCTACGTCGGTCAAGGAGGTCTCTTGTGAACCAGCGAGCGTCCGCGCCGCTCGCTGCCCGGTTGGCCGAAGCCGAAAGCGTGGTCCGTGAGCACACGACGCTTGCTCCGCAGGTCGCCCTGGTGCTTGGTTCAGGGAGCGGCGATCTCGCCACGGAACTCACCGACGCGGTGTCCATCGACTACGCAGCGATTCCACACTTTCCAGAGGCCACTGCGCCCTCGCATGCCGGTCGGCTTCACCTCGGGTGGCTGGCCGGGAAGACGATCGCCGTCATGGAGGGGCGGCTGCATTTGTACGAAGGGCATACGCCTGCCGACATTGCCTTTCCCGTGCGGCTCTTGGCCCGCCTGGGTGCCGAGACCCTGATCCTCACCAACGCGGCGGGCGGTCTCAACCCCGGCTACGCGGCTGGCGACGTGATGTTGCTCGAAGACCACCTCAGCCTGCCGAGCCTTGCCGGGCTCGATCCCTTGCGCGGCCCGAACGAGGCCGACATCGGTCCCCGCTTCGTAGGCTTGAACGGGGCCTACGATCGCGAGTTGCGGGAGGTCGCCGAGCGTTGCGCTGGGGAGAGTGAACTCACTTGCCACCGGGGTTGCTACGGCTTTGTCGTCGGCCCAGCTTTCGAAACACCCGCCGAGGTGCGTTTCTTGCGCGGCATCGGTGCCGACGCCGTCGGCATGTCGACCGTTCCCGAGGTGGTGGCAGCTCGTCACTCGGGAATGCGGGTGCTGGCGCTGAGCATCATTTCGAATCTCGCGGTCGCTGACGTCTCGAGCAGTCATGAGACCAATGTCGAGGAAGTCTGGGACACCCTGTCCCAGATGATGCCCCGATTGCGCCGGTTTCTCCGAACCCTGCTTCAGAAGCTGCCGGTCTAGCGGCGCTGAGGCCGCCGCGGACCCACCGGCCTCGGGCAGTCCGATATCGTGTCTCCAATATGTCATTCCAAGTCGTTCGTGGGGAGGGAGGCAACATTGAGCTTCCCGATTTCCCCAAGGTTCCTCCGGGGGCGCGCCGCTTCGCGTTCCTGCTGCCGTTACTGGTCTTGGCAGCAGTCGTGGTTTTCGATTCGGTCTACACCGTCCAACCCGAGGAGGTGGGGATCATCCTCCGACTCGGCAAGTACCGTGGTCAAGAACATGATGCCGGCCCCGGTCTGCACCTCAAAGTTCCGATCATCGATCGGGTAACCAAGGTGCCGGTCGAGCGTCAGCTCAAGGCAGAGTTTGGCTTTCGCACCGAGAGTGTCGGGGTCCGTTCGACGTTTTCGACCGCCCCCAAGGAAGCCAGCATGCTCACCGGCGATCTCAACGCGGCGATGGTCGAGTGGGTCGTGCAGTACCGCATTCAGGACGCCTACAAGTACCTCTTCAAGGTGCGCCACGTCGAGGAGACCTTCCGCGACATGAGCGAAGCGGTGATGCGCAAGGTGGTTGGCGAGCGCACGGTCAACGAAGTTCTCACCGTTGGCCGTGCCGAGATCGAAGACGAGGTGCAGGTCGACCTGCAGGCGCTGTGTGACCAGTACGAGACCGGCATTCGCGTCGACCAGGTCGTCTTGCAGACGATCAACCCGCCCGACCCGGTCAAGCCGTCATTCAACGAGGTCAACCAGGCCGAGCAGGAGCTCGAGCGGCTGGTCAACGAAGCGCAGCAGCAGTACAACCGGGTCATTCCCCAGGCACAGGGCCAGGCGCGCCAGGCGATTCAGCAGGCCGAGGGTTACGCCCTCGATCGCGTCAATCGCTCCGAGGGCGACGCCAAACGCTTCAACGCTCTCTACGACGAGTACCGAAAGGCCCCCGAAGTCACCCGTACCCGCCTCTACCTCGAGACCATGGCGAAGGTGATGGAGGCAGCTGGCCAGAAGGTGGTTGTCGATGAAGACATCGAAGGCCTGGTGCCGATGATGGGCCTCGAAGGTACGCGCAAAGAAGAAATCGGTAAGGCTGCGGCCGCCGCCCAGGGGAGCAACTAGATGCGTTTTCTGATCATCGTCGTCATCTTTGGCCTACTCCTCCTGGCGCTGAACTCGGCGTTCATCGTGCGCGAGACAGAGCAGGTCATCATCACCCAGTTCGGCCAGGTGCAGGGCGACCCGATCGACGAGCCCGGCCTGCATTGGAAGGTGCCCTTCGTGCAGAAGGTCGTGGCGTTCGACAAGCGCTTCCTCGAGTGGCAGGGCGACGCCGAAGAACTGCCCACGAAAGACAAGGTCTTCATCTTTGTCGACAACTACGCCCGCTGGCGTATCGCCGACCCGAAGAAGTTCTTCGAGCGCCTCGGCGACGAGCGCGGCGCGCAGTCCCGACTCGACGACATCATCGACGGCGAAACCCGCAACGCGCTGGCCCGTCACAACCTGATCGAGGTCATCCGGTCGACCAATCGGGTGCCGATCGTCGACGAGTCCGTGCAACAGATCGCCGAGAACCTGGTGAGGACTGACGACCCGGAAAACCCGCGCCACGCCGGTGGTGACGATCGCTGGCTCGAGATCGAGGCGGGGCGCGACCGGATCCGCCAGCAGATTCTCGATGCCGCCAAGCGGCGCATGGAGGCGGATCTCGGAATCGAGATTCTCGACGTCCAGTTCCGGCGCATCAACTACGGCGAATCCGTCGAGCGCGACGTGTTCAACCGCATGGTCTCCGAGCGCAAGCGCATCGCCGACCGTTATCGATCGCAGGGGCGCGGTGAACAGGCGCGCATCCTCGGCGACATGGAGCGCGACCTCAAGAAGATCCAATCGGAGGCCTATCGCGAGGCGGAAGAGATCCGCGGTCGCGCAGACGCCAAGGCGACCGAGGTTTACGCCAGCGCCTACAACCAGTCCGCCGATTCGCGCAGCTTCTACGAGTTCCTGAAGACGATGGAGACCTTCGAATCGACGGTCGACCCGGAGACCGTTCTGATGCTCTCGACCGAGGGCGACTTCTACCGTTACCTGAAGGGAAGCCGCTAGCCCCCTCCGGGCGGCGGGGTGCCCCCATGGTCGGGATTCTCGGGCTCTTCGTCATCCCGCTCATTGCCTGGAGTCTCTCCACGGCGCGCGCGAAGGTCGTCTGGCGGACGGTCTTCGTTGGCATGGCGTTCCAGTTCACCTTCGCCCTTCTCATTCTGCGCACCGAGCCGGGCCGTCGTTTGTTCGAGGCCGCCAACACCGGGGCGACCTGGCTGCTGGGGTTCACCGACGCCGGGTCGAGCTTCATCTTCGGTCCGAACTTTCGCGACCACCCGTTTGCGTTCCAGGTTCTGCCGACGATCATCTTCTTCTCGAGCCTGATCTCGGTGCTCTACTACATCGGCTTTTTGCAGTTGGTGGTCAAAGGCTTCGCCTGGTTGATGATGCGCCTTCTGCGGACCTCGGGTTCGGAGTCACTCTCCGCCTCGGCCAACATCTTCGTTGGCCAGACCGAGGCGCCGCTCCTGGTCAAGCCCTACGTCAGCACCATGACCCAGTCAGAGTTGATGGCGGTCATGACCGGTGGCTTTGCAACCGTCGCCGGGGGAGTGATGGCGCTCTATATGCAGTGGGGCATCGAGGCCGGGCACTTGATTGCCGCCAGCGTGATGTCGGCGCCGGCGGCGTTGGTGATGGCCAAGTTGATGGTTCCCGAAACCGAGCACAGCATGACGGCCGGCAAAGTCGAGCTCGAAGTCGACCTGCCCTACGTCAACGCCATCGATGCCGCGGCGAGCGGGGCTGCCGACGGTCTCAAGCTGGCGCTCAACGTCGGCGCGATGTTGCTCGCCTTCGTAGCCCTGATCGCGATGCTCGACGGCATTCTGGTGCCGATCGGGGAGTGGATCGGCAGGCCGTACCTCAGTCTCAACTGGATCCTCGGCTGGCTCTTCCGCCCCCTCGCCTGGGTGATGGGTGTGCCCTGGGCCGAGGCCGACACCGTCGGCACGCTACTTGGGGTCAAGACGGTTGCCAACGAACTGATCGCCTACGACCAGATGCGCGAACTTGCTCCGGATACTCTTTCTCCGCGTTCGCGGGTGATCGCGATCTACTCGTTGTGCGGCTTTGCCAACTTCTCCTCGATCGCAATCCAGATCGGTGGCATCGGTGGCATCGCGCCGGAACGCAAGGGTGACATCGCACGCCTCGGTCTTCGCGGCATGGTTGCCGGCTCGCTGGCTTGCTTTCAGACGGCGACAATCGCGGGTCTGATCGCGCCTCTGTAGGTCGTTTCTCGGTGCAGAGTAGAACCGGGACTATCCTGCTCCGCTGCGAACGGCAGACGTGTTGGCGATCGAGATGTGGCCGCTCTGGTAGAGGCTACGGATCACCAACTGGGCATCGAGCGTGTTCATTGGGCTGATCTTGATCAGTGACTCGATGTCATAGGACCCGTTGATGCGCGAGAGGGCGAAGCCCTCTTCGGGTGTGAGGTCTAGCGAGGTGAGTTCGTCGACGCTGCGCTCGAGCACTGGAACAGCATCGAGCGACAGGCCTTCCTCGCCGAGCTTGGTGCGAATGTGAGACTCCGCCTTCTTGAGGTGCTTTTCAACCTTGGTGCAATCCGGCTCGAGGCTGAGTGCCGCCCGCAGGTGGCGAAGGGCTTTGGCGAAGTTGCCCTGCACCAGATGACGATCGGCGGACTCGATCAGCGCGTCTGAGCTCACCACTGCCATCGCCGTTGCCGACCCTGCACCCGGTGCGGAGGCGACGAGCGATCTGCCTTGCGAAGGGGCCGTTCCGCGCGCCCGGACGACCTTGACCAGTCCTTGCTGTTGGAGGAAGAACAGCGACTGCGAGACGTGAAACTCGCTCGCATGAGCCTGCATGCAGATCTCGCGTACCGTCCTGTCGTCATCGATCAGGGCGGCGACTTTGGCCACCGAAGGTGGCAGTTCCTCGGCCGGGATGTCGCCGAGCGAGACCGGCACCGCCTCGGCGTTGGGAATCGCTTCCCGGATGCGTTTCCATTCGTCGAGGCGGTTGATGCCCTGCAGAACGAGCGCTTGTACGTCGAGGGCCATCGGGATGTTGCCCTTGTCGAGCGTCTCGTCGTCGACGAAGCGAAACTCGCCTTCCTTCCAGAAGAAGACGTCGTAGACGGACTCTTGAGTCTTCATCACCAGGAGGCGCTGCAGCTCTTCATCAGCGATCGCGCCAATGGTGCTGAGGATCTTTCCCAGCAACATTCCGGTCTCACTCTGGATCTCCATTGCCTTGGCCAGCTCAGGCTCGGTGATGAACCCATGCGAGACGAGGAAATGCCCCAGGTACTCGCTTGGATCGGTGGAGGCCGAGGCGACAATCTGGCCGCGAACGAAGTAGATGCGCTTGCGCACCGTGCCGTTGTCGATCAGCAGATTGCCGGTCTTGCCACCCTGAGCGATCCATTGCAGGAGCTCGGAGAGCTCCATGGTCTTGAGGTTGCCGGAAATACTCATTGTTCTGGGAGGTCGGGACGGGTAGTCCCAACTTCCGAGAATACTATGAATACGGAGTTTTCTAAACCCCGAAGGAGCTTTTTCAGGGTCCGCCCGGTCCTGGGGTCCCGAGGAGCGGCGCCAGGCTGCCGCTCGTAGGGCCAGGACGGTGGCCCGGCAGGCCCCCGACAGCCCCCCAGAGCCCCGCGCCGACCTCGAGAAACCGCCTACTCGCGGGCGATTGTGGTCCCGGTCTGGCCCTGGTAGTGGCTGCCCGAGCCGGGCTCGCCGTAGGCGATCTCAGGCTCAGACTCCATCGAAATAAAGATCAACTGGGCAATCCGGCGCCCGGCCTCGAGGACAAAGGGCACCGGCCCGAGGTTTTGCAGCTCGAGGGTGATCTGGCCCTTGAACCCCGGGTCACACCAGCCGGCCAGCGAGTGGTTGATCCACAAGCGACCGAGGGTCGACTTGAGCTTCAGGTCGCAGGCGACATTGCGCGGGATGATGACGTACTCGAGGGTCGAGGCCAGAAGCACCTCGCCGGGAAAAAGCTTGACGCTTGGGGCTGAGAAGTCTTCTGGGTCGCGAGTCGGGCAGATCCAATGGTCGCCGACCCGCACGTCGTAGCTGGCTGCGTTCACTTGCTCGGGGACGTACGGGTCGACGTTGCCGGCTTCTGCCCAGCTGCGAATCCAATGGTCGGGCTTGATCATGAGGCCTTTTCCGTCGGCATGGGTTGTTTTGATGTTGGAGAGCTTCGCGGTGCCAGCGCCGGGCTTCTACCTGAAGTGCACCGCCTGCGTCGTATCGTCGCGGTGAATGGTGTCGACGAAACGAATGACGCGGCGCGACAGCGACATGAAGAGCGTCGAGGTTCGGCAGCCGTGGCCGAAGAAGCGCACTCCGCGCAGTAGCTCGCCGCTGGTGACACCCGTGGCGCAGAAGAGAATGTTCTCTCCTGGTGCCAGGTCCTCGGTGTTGTAGACGCGATCGAGACTCTCGATGCCGAGTTCCTTGACGCGCTTCTCCTGACCTTCGTCGAGAGCACAAAGGCGGCCCTTGATCTCACCTCCCAGGCAGCGCATCGCCGCGGCGGTGATGACGCCTTCGGGGGCACCGCCAATTCCGAAAACGGCGTGGATGCCCGTGCCGCGCACGGCGGCAGCGATTCCGGCCGACAGGTCACCGTCACCGATCAGTTGGATGCGAGCACCAGCACTCCGGATGTCTTCGATGAGCTGGCCGTGACGTTCGCGGTCGAGCACCACAACGGTGAGGTCGCGGACCTCTCTCTCGAAACGGTCCGCGATGTTACGCAGGTTCTCAGACACTGGTGCGTCGAGGTGAACTGCGCCGCGGGCGGTCGGCCCGACGACGATCTTCTCCATGTAGACGTCGGGAGCTTCGAGCAGCCCGCCGCGCTCGGACGCTGCCAGAACGGCGATCGCGTCGGGCGCACCGGTTGCGCAAAGGTTGGTGCCCTCGAGCGGGTCGACGGCGATATCGATCTTGGGTGCTCCAGCGACGTTGCAGCTGCTGCCCACCTGCTCTCCAGTCCACAACATCGGTGCTCGGTCTCGTTCGCCCTCACCAATGACGATGCGACCGCACATGGCAATGGTGTCCATCTCCTTGCGCATTGCCTCGACGGCGGCGCGATCCGACTCTTCGCCATCGCCCTTTCCCATGGTCAGGGCGGAGGCGATGGCGGCGGCGTCGGTGACGCGGATGAAGTCCTGTTCGAAGACCGTGTCGAGGGCGTCCTGGATGTCGACGTTCTTCATCGTGAACCATCTCGTGATGCCTCGTGAGCCATGTCGCGACTCATCGGCGGGTTGTAAGAGGCGATCCCGGTGATGGCCTGGCCGATGACCAGGCCATGAATGTCGTGGGTGCCTTCGTAGGTGTACACCGACTCGATGTTCATCATGTGGCGCATGATCGGGTAGTCGTCGACGATTCCGGCGGCGCCCAGAACCTCGCGTGCGAGCTTGGCGCACTCGCGCGCGACCCAGACGTTGTTGCGCTTGCACATCGACACGTGATGCGGTTTCATGGTGCCGGCGTCCTTGAGGCGGCCGAGCTGCAACGCGAGGAACTGTCCCTTGGTGATCTCGGTGATCATCCAGGCCAGTCGGTCCTGGATGATCTGATGGCTGGCGATCGGTTGCCCGGCCCACTGGCGGCGCTCCTTCGCGTACTCGAGAGCCGTGTGGTAGCACTCCATCGCCGAGCCGATGCCACCCCAGGCGATGCCGTAGCGTGCCTGGGTGAGGCACGAGAGCGGGCTCTTGAGACCGGCGGATTCGGGTAAAACAGCATCGCCCGGCAGTCGGCAGTCTCGAAAGATCAGTTCGCCAGTTGCTGAAGCGCGTAATGAGAACTTGCCGTGAATCGGTGCACGCTCGAAACCCGGTGTCTCCTTGGGGACCACAAAGCCGCGAATGCCATTGTCGGTGCGGGCCCAGACCACGGCAACGTCGGCGAGATCACCGTTGGTGATCCACATCTTCTGACCGTTGAGGATCCAGTCGTCACCGTCGCGTTTCGCGGTTGTCGTCATGGCGCTCGGGTTGGACCCGAAGTCGGGCTCGGTCAGCCCGAAGCAGCCGATCGCTTCGCCTGAGGCCAGCGGTGGAATCCAACGGTCACGTTGCTCCTGGGAGCCGAAAGTGTAGATCGGGTACATCACCAACGAGCTCTGCACCGAGGCCATGCTGCGCAGGCCAGAGTCGCCCCGCTCGAGCTCCTGATTGATCAGGCCGTAGCCGATCGCGCCGAGGCCCGGCAGGTCGTAGTCGTCGATCGTCGGGCCGAACAGGTTGAGCTCGCCCATCATCGGCACGAGCTCGAGCGGCGCCCGTCCTTCGCGGTGGCAGTCCTCGATGATCGGCATCACGTGCTGATCGACGAAGGAGCGCACCGAGTCGCGGATCAGGCGGTCCTCTCCAGAGAGCAAAGAGTCGAATTCGAGGTAGTCAACGCCGGGGAAGCGGTCCATGGATTGTCTCCGCGAAATAAGGGAAGAGGGGCCGGCGCACGATACCAGCGTCAGGCTGCAACGAGTCGCCAACCGCTAGAGACCGAGCGCGGCCGGGATGATGATGGCCAACTGCAGGGCATCGAACACCGTGTGCGCCACCATCGCAGCCAGGAGGCTCTGCCGCCAGCGCACGAGCAGGGCAAAGATCAACGATAAGAGCGTGACGCCGATCAACATCCAGGGCTGGTCGTAGGAGAGGTGGGCGAGGCCGAACATCGCAGTGGAAGCAAGAATGCCGATGCGCGGCTGCAGCAGGCCGCGAAAGAACAGCTCTTCGACGACCCCCGCCGATAGCGAGACCAACATGCGGAGGCCGAGCGAAAGGCCCGCCAGGTAGGTCACGATCTCGGGGACGTCCTGTGGCAGGAGAGACTCCGCACCGATCGCCATCAAGAAGGAGGCTGCGGCCAGATTGACCAACACGACCACCAGCCAACCCACCAGTCCGCCGGCCATGCCGATGCCGATCTCGGGCAGCCAGGTTCGCGTCCGAAGGCCCAGCTGGCGCGAGAAGCCGGCTCCTTCCAGGTGTTGGAAGCCCATGAAGCCGGCGAGGTACCAGATGACGATGCCTAGGACCAGAAAGCCGTGGGTGGCAAACAACTGAAGCGGATGGAGGTTCTCGAGGTCGAGCGTCAGGTCGGTGCCGAAGGCCGAGAGGCTCTGGGTGATTGCGAACCAGAAGACGATCGTCAACGAGGAGTAGGCGACGAACCGTCGGATAGAGGTCGATCCGTAGAGAGCCGGCCGCGGTGGCCGGTCGATGACGGTGGTGTCGTCTCGATCGTCTCCATCTCCGTCGGCCCGTGCGAGGACGGCGGAGCTGGACGGAGCAAGGCTCGTTGCTTCGCGCGTCGAAGCTACCGTTGGCGGCGGTGGGGAAGCCAGTCCAGGAGGCACCAGGCCTGGGGGCATGAGCCCGCGGCTCCGCGTGCCGCGGTCGAAAGCCCAGACGAGTAGAACGGCCACCGCGAGCGGGCCAAAGAGGCGTAGAAGATCGAACAGTTCCATGAGCCTGACGGATCATATGGCTCTGGCTCTCGCCGGTGTCTCCGTTCGAGGTGAGGGCGAGGGGCCCGGAGGGGCAATCGACCTTGCTACACTGATCTAGGAGTTCTTCCGTACATGATGAGTCAAGCGTCGACAACCGGCGAAATCGTCCTGTCGATCGGAAGCCGCTTCGAGAACATCGAGCTCGTGCAAGCGATGGTCGATGACTCTCTCGACAAGGTGGCGATCGATGAGGACAGCCGCTACTGGATCGGAATCGCGGTGCGCGAAGCCGTGGCGAATGCGATCAAGCACGGAAATCAGCAGGATCCGGACAAGAAAGTGCGGGTCAAGATGTTGATCGATTCTTCGGAGATGGTGATTACGATCTCTGACGAAGGCGAGGGCTTCCAACCAGAAGAAGTAGAGAACCCACTAGACCCGGAGAACCTGCTGAAGCCCAGCGGACGTGGCATCTTCTATATGAAGAAGTTCATGGACGATCTTTGCTACAGCTTCGGGCCTGAAGGCGGAACGACGGTTACCCTGCGCAAGGCGCTGGAGCCCGGCGACGATGCCGCGAAGGAGAACGAAGAATGAAAGTAACGGCACGCGAGCGCGAGGGCGTCACCCTTCTCGACCTCAAAGGCAAGATCACTATCGGTGTCGGTGACGTCGCCCTGCGCGAAGCAGTCCAGGAAGCCCTGGCGGCAGGTGCGCGCAACATCCTGGTCAACCTCGGCGACGTATCCACCATCGACTCTTCCGGCATCGGCGAGCTGGTCGCGGCCTTCACCACGGTCACCAACCGAGGCGGCAAGCTGCGGGTGTACAACATTCCGCCCAAGGTCAGCGACATTCTGCACATCACCCAGCTAGTCACCGTGCTCGATATCTTCGAAGATGAAGACGAAGCGGTAGCGTCCTTTCAGTAGACGCGGTGCGTGGCCTCCGCTCGAGGGTCCGTCGGGCTGTTGGCAGGTCTGGCTGATTGCGGGCGAGTTCATGAGTCCGAGCCGTGACCTGCTGTTTCTGGGACTCGTTGCGGGGAGTCTTCTCCTTCCCCTGTACGCCAGCGCGCGGCCTGCAGAGGGCAGAGAGCCCACAGTTACGCGCCCGCCCGACCGGTCGAGGCAGCTCGAGGGCATTCGCCGTGAGATCGACGACCTCGAGAACCGTCTCGAGGTCGCAGAGGCCCAGCGCAGCGACCTCGGTACGCAGCTCGAAGCGGCAACCCTGGAGGTCGAGCTCCAGGAGGCCCGTCTCGCCGAGGCGGTTGCGGCGCACCAGCAGGCGGAAATGGAGTTTCAGCTCCTCGAGAGGGACATCGAGCAACTCGAAAGCTCTGCCAACGAGCTGCTCGAGCGGCTCGGCAAGCGTCTGGCGGCGGTCTACCGCTTCGGCGCGCATGGCTATCTCAGACTCGTGCTCCAGGTCGAGCGCCGCGATGCGGTGCTGCCGACCGTGCGCCAGCTGCGCTATCTGGTGCGGCACGATGCCGAAATCCTCGACGAATTCCGCGCTACCGAACGCCAATTGGCCACTGCTCGCGATGCCGCCCTCGACAGACAGCGGGAGATCGAGAGCTGGGTCGACCGGGAGGCCGAGCAGCAGGCCGTTGTCGACCAAACGCGAGCGCAGTTCGCCAGTCGTTTCAGCGCCGCCGAGCGCCACCAACGCGCACTCGAACAGCGAGCGCGCGATCTGGAGCAGCGCGAGCGCGGAATGGCCGAGCTCATGGCCGCACTTTCTGAGGGTCGTGCGGCAGAGCTCGCCGGTCGGCCGATTACGGACTTCCGCGGTGCCCTCGACTGGCCGCTGTGGGGCCGCGTCACCGTCCCGTTCGGGCCACGTCGAGATCCGGTCTACGGCACGATGGTGCCCAACAACGGTATCGAGATCGCGAGCGCAGAAGGGGTGCCGGTGACGGCCGTCTTCGGTGGCCAGGTTCTGTTCGCCGCCCCCTTCCAGGACTACGGTTTCACCGTCGTCATGCAGCACGCCGGGGGCGGCATCACTCTCTATGCCGGTCTCCAGGAGCTCAGAACCGAGAGGGGAGTTGTGCTAGATTTGGGGGATATCGTGGGTGTTTCCACGGCGCGGCTCTACTTCGAGATACGCAGCGAGAACCGCCCGCAAGACCCTGCTCTCTGGCTCAGGTAGCGGCCTTCGCGCACGCGAGATCGGCTACCAGGCCCTGACCCCTTCAAGGCTGCCGACGTGGTCGGAATCAAAGGTGGCCGCCAGGGTTTTTCGGGTGGGGTTGATTCGTTCCTGCCCAACCGTCGACTGCCTGAGGACCACTACTCTCAATCATGCAAACCAAGCGCACGAACCGGAGCCGCGTCGCCTTCTTCACGCTGTCGATCGCGCTCGTTGCCCCCCTTCTCACCAGCACTCTGTCGACCGCTTCGGCACAGCGTGGCGAGGGGCGTGACTCGCTCTACAAGTATTTGAGCGTCTTCACCGAGGTCCTGCGGCTGGTGCGGCAGGTCTACGTCGAAGAGACCGACATTCAGAGTCTGATGGCAGGCGCCCTCGATGGCGCAACCGATGCGCTCGATCCGTTCTCGGTCTACGTTCCGGCCGAGCGCATCGATGAGTATCGCCAAACGCGGGCCATCGGAACCAGCCGCAGTGGCATTCTGGTCCTCAAGGAGCGTGGCGTGGCCTACGTCGCCGCGGTAGCAGAGGGCAGCCCCGCCAGGCAGGCGGGCGTCGAAGCAGCCGACATCATCTCCGAGATCCGTGGCGTGTCGACGCGCGACATGCCGCTCTGGCAGCTGCGCGGCCTGCTTGCTGGCGACGTGGGCGACGAGATCGCACTCGAGATCATTCGCCGCGGGTCGAACGAAACGATCGACCTGGTGCTTGGTGACTTCACCCCGCTTCCGGTCGCAGCCGAGGACGTGCGCGGCATTCAGGTGGTTCGCATCCCGCACATTACCGCGGCGACTCCGGCACAGCTCGACTCGGTCCTGGCGAAGCTCGGTGACCAGCACCTCTTGATCGATCTCCGCGGCTCGTCCGGTGGTCAACCAGAGATCGCCTATGAAGTCGCCGAGCGGTTCGTGACGGGTGAGCTCGGTAGCTTGCGCACCCGCAACGAGGTTCTCGAGAGCTACTCGTCGACCGGCACGCCAGCTTGGGATGGTGAAGTTTCCCTCCTCGTCGATCGCGGTTCGCAGGGAGCCTCTGAGGTTCTGGCCGAGATTCTGCGCGGCAGCGGTCACCGCTTGATGGGCGAGACCACGTTCGGTCATGCCGGTCGCAACTCCTTGATCGAGCTCGCCTCCGGTGGGTATCTGGACATCACCGACGGGTTCTTCACCGGGCCCGACGGCGAGCCGTTGGCCGAAGGCCTCGAACCAGACCTCGAGCTCGACGTTCGCGGCGCGCGCTGGGCCGATGACGCCGAGGGCGACCCGGTGCTCGAAGAAGCCATCGAGGCCATCCTGGGCGGCCTCGAGGCCGAAGAAGAGCTACGCGACGTCGCATGACCCCCAGGGTGGGGTCTGAGCGACAACGCCGCGCGCGACTATGAACCCCTCGTCGCGCCGCCGTTGGCTGGTGGCTCTCTCGGGGGGGATCATAGTCTTCGCGCTCGGTCTCTGGCTGCGAAACCACCAGCTGGCTGACCCCGCTTCGAGGTCAGAGCCAGCGACCGGAACGCAGGCCGAGGGCTCGAGGTCATCGACCGATCCTCCTTCGCCCGACACTTCTGCGGCAGACAGTGCGCCAGGCCCACTCGACTCCTCCCCGTCTCGAGAGCCAGGAGCGGTGTCCGCAGAACTGCCTCCAGGCGAAGAAGACCGGGACCGGCTGGGCGCCGCGAGGGAGTCAGACGCACTGGGCGAGAGTGCGCCCCGGTGGAGCGAGCAGGAGTCGACAAGATGGGGTGAGGGGCGCCTGGCGTTGGTGATCGACGACCTCGGCCGCGACGTGCGCGACGTCGAGCGCTTCGGGGCCATCGCTCCGATGACCTTTGCCGTCCTACCGTTCGAGCGCCGAACCGAGCAGGTGGTCGCGGCACTCGAAAGCGCCGGCGCGGGCTTCCTCTGTCATCTACCAATGGAGGGTGCCAGCGGGGCAGACCCGGGCCCGGGGGCGCTGCTCCTGGGAATGTCGGCCGAGGAGTTGCGGGAGAAGACCCAAGCCGCCCTGCTCGCCGTGCCGGGTGCAATGGGTGTCAACAACCACATGGGATCCGCTCTGACGGCCGACCAGGATGCGATGCAGGTCGTCCTCGACGTCGTCCGGCAGCATGACCTCTTCTTCCTCGACTCACGCACTGGTGCCGACACGGTGGGCTTCAAGCTCGCGCGCGAGCAGGGTCTGCCCGCCGCAGAGCGCCACGTCTTCCTGGATGGCGAGCGCGATGAAGAAGCGATTCGCGAGCGCTTCTGGCAAGCGGTGAGCATCGCCCGGAGCCGCGGGTTCGCAGTCGCGATCGGTCACCCCTACGGCGAAACCCTGTACGTCCTACGAAGCGAAGTGCCGCGCGCACGCGAGCTGGGCATCGAGCCGGTCGGGCTCTTGGAGCTTGTCGAGTAGTCGAGTATGAGACAGCGCGCTGGGTCGCTGGGCACTGGCGGGGGCATCCGGGACCGCCCAGAGCCTTCATGCAGGCACAATCATGATAGCATGCAGGCATGAAGCAGCTGACCATTCGAAACCTTCCGGATGATGTGGCGAAGCGGCTGAAGGTGCTGAGCGAGGAAAGGGAGATGAGTGTCAACGCCACAGTCGTCTCGATCCTTGCAAACGCGGTCGGTATCGAGGGCCGGCGGAAGCGAATCGAGCGATACATCACCTGGACGGATACTGATCTCGCCAGGTTCGAAGCTGACCTCGAGGTCCAGAGGGTTGTAGATGACGAGCTCTGGCGTTGAACCAGTAGCGCGCCTCGTTCTCGATACATCGGCCTACGCACACTTGCGACATGGCCACGAGGCCGTTCTGGATCACGTCGCTGCTGCAGGAATCGTCCTGTTGCCCATGATCGTGCTGGGTGAGCTGGAAGCCGGGTTTGAACTCGGGACCAGGCACCGGGAGAATCGACTCATGCTCGAGGAGTTCCTCGATGAACCCTTCGTATCGATCTTGCCGCTCAACCGCTCGTCGACGCGTAGATACGGGCGCGTGTTCGCTCAGCTCCGCACAGCGGGAACACCAATACCGATCAATGACGTATGGATTGCGGCGGCAACGATTGATGCCGCCGCCCACCTGCTGACCTTCGACTCGGATTTCGGGCACATCGACTCGCTGGACTGCACCGTCCTGAACCGGTAGGTGCGAGTGGCGCCGAGCTTGCCCACCTTGATCACCGTCACCCACCAGAGTTCTGGGCGCAGCGCGAGTCGCGAGCCTCCTGATCGAACGCAGCGAAGACCCGGCGACTGAACCAACGACGCGATCGAACCGACGGAGGGTACTTCGGTCTCTCGAAGGCGACATGCTTCCAGGCGAGATTCGAGCCCTCATCGACCGTCTGGAGTGAGCAGCTCAGGACTCCTGCTCCACCCCTCCGAGAGCCAGGTCCTGGTCCTTTGCCTCGTTCCACCACGCTTCGAGCCTCTCGAGGTCACGCGTGCCGCCCGCTTCTCGCTGCTGACGCTCGACCCAGGCGAAGCGGCGACGGAACTTCTGGTTGGCGCCGGCCAGAGCGCCTTCGGCATCGATGCCGTGGTGGCGGGCGAGCGAGGCGACGGCGAAGAGCAGGTCGCCGATCTCTTCGCTGACCGCCGTGCGTGAAGCTTCGGTCTGCGCGCCGGCTGCTCGCACCTCAGCGAGCTCCTCGCGGACCTTCTCGAAGACTCCCTCCGTGTCGGGCCAGTCGAAGCCAAGCCCCGCCGCCTTTTCCGCCAGGCGGTGCGCCGCGACCAGGGCTGGCAGGGTTTCGGGCACGCCCTCGAGCGCCGATCTCTCTGGGCGCTCCTTTCGCTTTTGCTCCTGCCACAGTTGTTTGACCTCAGCCGCGGAGCGCGCGGTGGCTTCCCCGAAGACGTGTGGATGGCGTTCCACCATCTTGTCGACGACGCCGTTCAAGACCTCCTTGAAGCCGAACCAGCCGCGGTCCTCAGCAAGATCGGCCAGGAAAACCACCTGGAAGCTCAGGTCGCCGAGTTCCTCGCCCATCCGGTTGCGGTCGTTGTGGTCGATCGCAGCGGCGGTCTCATGCGCCTCTTCGAGCAGGTTCGAGCGGCAGCTGGCGAGGGTCTGTTCCTGGTCCCATGGGCATCCGTCCGGCCCGCGGAGGTGGCGAATCAGTCCCTGGAGGCGATCAAGGGCCGAGCCGGCGGAGTTTCTGACCTCGAAGGGGTCACGATCAGCACCCATGGTGATATCTCCAGATTCTCGCTTGCCGCGTTTCCCTAGTGCTTGCTAGGATATTCGATCGTGTGCGTGTTGGCCGTTAGAACACGTGCAACTCCTGCCAATGGAGCAATTTGCCGCAGAAGCGCGGTGGTGTCAAAGGCGCCCCGTGTTGTGCGGAGCGCCTGCGGCTTCTGGCAGCGCTGAGAATGCTCCGGTGCGACCGAGTCATGGTGAGACCGAGGGCTGACCTCCGAGGACTGAATGAGCGATCAGATCAAGGTTACCGACAACCGGATATTCGATGAAGACGGTGAATTGCGAGAAGAGTTCCGCCATCTCGAGGCGGAACAGCAAGCCGAGTCGAGAGCGCCGAAGGCGCCCGAGCCAGCTGCGACTGGCGAGCCAGTGGTGACCGGGCCGCCCGTTGAAGAGGCACCGTCCGTCGCCTCCCAGGCCGCCGCTGGCCCTGCGCCTGCTACTGAGGCGCCACCCTCGCGAGCGGACACCGTCGATATGCCGAGTGGCTCTGGCCAGCAGGTGCAGTTTCTCGACCTCTTGGCGGTCCTGGTGGAGCCGACCTATTTGTTTCTCGGTGAGGCTAGCCTCCCCGATGGCTCGTCGGCAGAGGATCTGGATAGAGCCCGCCTCTACATCGATCTTCTCGGCGTTCTGCAGGAGAAGTCGAGTGGCAATCTAGACGCCCAGGAGGCGGCGGTACTCGACGACCTGCTGTACCGCCTGCGCCTTGCCTACGTGGAGAAGACGGGCGCCTAGCGGCGCTGTGTCCACTTCTGTGATGCCTTTTGGCTTTGCACCGAGCGCGCCCGCCTCAAGCGGGCGAGCGGGCTTGAGAACTGGCTCTGTGCTCCTGCAGTGGAGCCTGTTCTTCGTGCTGCTCATCGTTGGTGCCCTGCCGGTCCACGGTGCAGAAGGTGAGTCCGACAACACCGTTCCGCTGTCGGTCGAACTGCAAGAGAAGCTCGCCCGACTGAACGATCAATGGTTGGTGTGGAACACCGCGTTCCTGCAGGGCAATCAGGCGACGGCCGGAGTGGCAGTTCGCGACATGATGTATTCGGTCGATGATCTCGGCATGGAAACCTTGCCGGATTTGACGCTCGGGATGATTTCGCGGGCCGTCAACGCGGCCCGCGAGGGTGAGACGGCGAAGGCGGTCTGGGGGCTGGAAATGGCCGAGCGCATGGACCCGGATCGTCCCGAGACTGCCCTGGGTCGCAGTCGCGTCGCGGCTCTCGACAAGGACTGGGTGTCGGCGGCAGGGCACTGGGTCGAGGCCCAGGTGCGGTTGCTCGAGAGTCGCCAGACCCGCTTTCTGGTCCTCAGCAACGTACTGTTGTGGTTGTTGTCGGCGCTGATGTTGGCCGGGCTGCTGTACGTGGCACTCCTCTTTGCGACTCGTGGCGGCAGGGTCGTCCGGGCGCTGGCAGGAAAGCTCGGCATTCTTCCTACGCCGCTCGCCTACGCCCTGATTCTCGTGGTGCTTGTTGGGCCGATGTTCTTGCCCCGCGGCTTCATCTGGGTGGCTCTCTTGTGGATGGTGCTCCTGTGGAGTGCGTGCGAAATCAACGAACGTTGGGTCCTGGGTGGTGTGTGCCTGCTCCTCGGTCTGGCGCCGGTGGTGGTTCTTCAGCAGCAGCGTGGCGTTGAGGTGGCGGTCTCCCACCAGCTGCGCGCAGTGGACAGTGCGATCGAAGGGCGCCTTAATGGCCAGCTACTGAACGACCTGGACCGCCTGCGTTGGACCCTTCCGACCAGCGTGGCTGTGACCCAGCTGATTGCCGACGCACACATGCGTCTCGGCCAGGATCAGGTGGCCCGACCGCTCTACCGGCAGGTGGCCGAGGAAGAACCTGACAACGCTTCCGCCTTCATCAATCTGGGGATTTTCCACAGCCGTCGGGCCGAGCACTTCCAGGCGATTCCCTTCTACGAGCGCGCGGTCGAAGTTGCCGATGCTCCGTTGGTCGCCTACTACAACCTGGCGCAGGCCTATCGAGAGTTGCTCGAGTTCGAGCGCGCCGACGAAAACCTCGAGAAGGCCCGCGCGGCCGACGCCGCGACGCTCAGTCGCTGGATCAAGGAGTCGCGGACGGCCCAACCTCTGTTTGGCGGTTTCGAACGTCGCGATGTGATTCGTGACGAACTCGAAGCGACCTGGGACGGTGCTTCGCGCAGTGCCGCGGATCAGTTGCTCTCCAACGCGTCGTCCGCACCGCTGGCACTCCTGGTGCCAATCCTCGGCATGATGGTTGGGCGTGGTCTGCACACTCCGCCTGGACCTCCGGCAGCCAAAACCGGCTTTCTCGACCGGGCCCTCCAGTTCATCGTTCCGGGCTTGCCGTCGGCCGAAGATGGTCGCGGCGTGCGGGCCTACCTGGCCGCCCTCATGCCGATCCTTGCCGTCACGCTACCGTTGATTGGCTACATCGGTTACCGAGTGCCTCTTGGTTATGACCCCGGGCAGGCGGTGACCTCGGTGGTCGGCATCGGGATGCTGGCACTGTTTTATCTGTTTCGGCTTCCGATGCTGTTTCGCGCCTAGGTAAGAGGTTCGCTTTGCAACTAGAAGGATCTCTCAACGAAATCGCGGTCGCACCGCTACTCGAGCGGGTCGGTGCCCTGGGCAAAACCGGCATCCTCACGATTCACAGTGAAAGCGACATCATCGCGGTCACCTTCCTGGATGGGCGAATCGTGGCAGCCGATGCGCTCAACGAACCGATCGACGAAGGTCTCGGCCAGGTTCTGATCAGCCAGGGCCTGCTTACCGAAGAGCGCTTCACGGGCATGCTCGAGGACGCTCGCGGGGCGAGTCGCCGCCTGTCGCATCACCTGGTGGAGCGGGCAGTGGTGGGTCGCGACCAGGTCCTCGAGGCGGTGCGCCTGCAGACGTATCGCCTGTTGCTTCGCCTGCTGCGCTGGAACGAAGGCGAGTGGAACATCTTTGTCGGCGACGAGATCTCCTACGAGGACGGCATCCGCCCGATTGCGGTGGAAGAGGTGCTCGTTCGGGCGCAGGGGGACCTGGGTGACGAATCACCCGTTGATGGCGTCCTGCCGGAACTCGAAACCACCTGGGAGCGTAGCCCCGACACCCGCACCATCAAGATCCTCGGTATCGACGGAGATACTCCGAGTGGCGATGAGACCGAGGTGTGGGTCACGGCGGCTCAGCACGCCCTGTTGCGCGAGAGCGAAGGCGGCTGCTTCGGCACCTCGCTGCTCACCCGTGCTGGGCTCGATGAGTACGAGGTGCGTTGGGGTCTCTCGCAGCTGCGCAACCTCGGCATGGTCAACGAACGCCAGCAAACGGAGCTCGAGGTCGGCGAGCACACTCTCGGTGGAGGGGGTCTCGGCAGTCTCGACGACCAGGTTCGCGATCCGCTGCGCGAAACCGGCAGCCACTCGTTCCTCGGCGACACCGACGCTTCGCTGGGAGAGCTGCTCTCCGGGGCCCCGGTCGAAGCCGAAGCTGATTTCCTTCGCGACACTGGCTCATTCGGCGGGCTGGTGCCGCCGCCACCCACCGGCCAGCGACCAGTTTCAGCCGGCCAGACCGGTGTCCACGAGAAGGTCACGCCGCCTCCCAAGTCCGCGGCTCCTAGCCGTCACAAGGCGCGGTCGATTCTGCGGGACTTCGTCGATGTCTGGTTGGGGCGCACCATGGCGCTCGGCTTCTTCCTGGTCGTCGTGCTGGCCTTTGCGCTCATGCCGGACCGCAACGGGTTGTTCTTCCCCTACCCTTGGCAGGAACGTCAACGTGAGGCATTCGAGAGCGCCCAGCGTGCTTCTCAGGCCGCCAAGCTCGATCGCGCGGTGCGTTCCTACTACCTGCTCTATGGGCGCTTCCCCGAACGTCTCGGAGCCCTCTCGGCTCTCGAGCTCTTGAGTCCCAACGATCAGGTCGACAGCCGGGGTCGGCAGCTGCAGTACTCCTCAGCCAAGACTAGCTACACCCTGCAGCCGCTTCGCGATGGCCAGCCGGTGCCGGGTCTCGAACGCACCTACGACGTGGCGGAAGACTTCCTGCTCAGCCCGGAGTTCGTGCGGGTGCAGAGAAACGAGCGCAGCCCGGTGGTTCTTCTGGATTGATTGAGGCGGGCGTGGTTGGTCGCGGTTGTAGCGCGGGCCGGCGTTTCTTTCTTTGTTGGTGGATGGGGTGGCCGGTTGACGGTGCGAGGTGGTTACCACGCCCGCCTCAACCGGTCTTCTCCCCCCTTGGGATTGAGGCGGGCGTGGTTGGTCGCGGTTGTGGCGCGGGCCGGCGTTTCTTTCTTTGTTGGTGGATGGGGTGGCCGGTTGGCTTTGTGAGGTGGTTACCACGCCCGCCTCAATCGGTCTTCTCCCCCCTTGGGATTGAGGCGGGCGTGGTTGGTCGCGGTTGTAGCGCGGGCCGGCGTTTCTTTCTTTGTTGGTGGATGGGGTGGCCGGTTGACGGTGCGAGGTTGGTTACCACGCCCGCCTCAACCGGTCTTCTCCCCCCCTTGGTATCCCCCCAGGGGGACGGCGCAAGCGGTCCGTGGCGCTGGCCTTCTTTGTGGGGCCCTGGTTCCCTGCACTTGCGGCGTCGGCCTTCGTTTCGCTTGTCGCGCGCCTTTGCCGGACTTCGGGACTGAAGCGCGAGGTGCCTTCCGCGCTGGTTAGCGCGGGCCGGCGTTTCTTTCTTTGTTGGTGGATGGGGTGGCCGGTTGGCTTTGTGAGGTGGTTACCACGCCCGCCTCAATCGGTCTTCTCCCCCCTTGGCATCCCCCCAGGGGGACGGCGCAAGCGGTCCGTGGCGCTGGCCTTCTTTGTGGGGCCTGGTTCCCTGCACTTGCGGCGTCGGCCTTCGTTTCGCTTGTCGCGCGCCTTGCCGGACTTCGGGACTGAAGCGGCGGTGGTTTCGTGGCGGTTTGTAGCGCGGGCCGGCGTTTCTTTCTTTGTTGGTGGATGGGGTGGCCGGTTGGCTTTGTGAGGTGGTTACCACGCCCGCCTCAACCGGTCTTCTCCCCCCTTGGTATCCCCCCAGGGGGACGGCGCAAGCGGTCCGTGGCGCTGGCCTTCTTTGTGGGGCCTGGTTCCCTGCACTTGCGGCGTCGGCCTTCGTTTCGCTTGTCGCGCGCCTTTGCCGGACTTCGGGACTGAAGCGCGAGGTGCCTTCCGCGCTGGTTAGCGCGGGCCGGCGTTTCTTTCTTTGTTGCCTACGTCCAAACGGGGTCCGGAGGGGCCTCTGTCCCTGGTCGGAGCCCTCGAAGCTCCGGCTTTCCTCTGGGCCCTCGGGAATAAATCTTAGTCTCTTTCTGTCATATAGGTTGTTCGTGGCGATTTGACAGTGATGGGCTCAGGAGTGTACGCTTCGGCCTGCTGCGAGGGTTGGGGCACGGTGAGCCCTGGTCTGCGGCTGTCGGGCGCTGTCGAGCGCGCCGGGGTGCTTTGTGCTCCAAGAGCGAGTCCAGAACTCACCCGAACCAAACCAGAACTTTTCGAAACCTATCGGGACGGAGAACAAAGAGATGAGCAAGATCATTGGTATCGACCTGGGAACGACCAACAGTGTCGTTGCGGTCATGGAAGGAGCGGAGCCCAAGGTGGTTCCCAATAGCGAAGGCGGTCGAACGACGCCTTCGATCGTGGCGTTTGCCAAGAACGGTGAGCGACTGGTTGGGCAGGTTGCCAAGCGCCAGGCGGTGACCAACCCCGAGAACACGGTGTTCTCGATCAAGCGCTTCATGGGTCGTCGTAAAGACGAGGTCAGCGACGAGATGAGCATGGTTCCCTACACCATCGAGGCGTCGGGACAGGACGTGGTGGTCAAGGCGAATGGCAAGAGCTACACGCCGCCCGAGATCTCCGCGATGATTCTCCAGAAGCTCAGGCAGGCAGCGGAGGACTATCTCGGTCAGCCGGTGAGCAAGGCAGTGATCACGGTTCCCGCCTACTTCAACGACGCCCAGCGCCAGGCGACCAAAGACGCCGGCAAAATCGCCGGCCTCGAGGTTGAGCGCCTCGTCAACGAGCCCACCGCGGCCGCCCTCGCCTACGGTCTCGACCAGAAGGGCGACACGACGATTGCGGTCTACGACTTCGGAGGCGGTACGTTCGACATCTCGATTCTCGAAGTCGGCGAAGGTGTTGTCGAAGTCAAGTCGACGAACGGTGACACCCACCTCGGTGGCGACAACATCGACCAGCGGGTCATCGAGTGGATCCTCGAGGAGTTCAAGAAGGACCAGGGGATCGACCTGTCGGCCGACCCGATGGCCATGCAGCGCCTCAAGGAAGCCGCCGAGAAGGCGAAGATCGAGCTCTCGACCGCCCAGGAGAGTGAAATCAACCTGCCCTTCGTCACTGCCGACGCCTCGGGCCCCAAGCACCTGAACCTGTCGCTGACCCGCTCGAAGCTCGAGCAACTGGTCGGCGATCTGGTCAAGCGTTCGCTCGAGCCCTGCCAGAAGGCGCTCGACGACGCTGGCGTCAAGCCGGCGGACATCGACGAGGTGGTCCTGGTCGGTGGCCAGACCCGCATGCCTGCCATTCAGGAGGCAGTTTCTGAGTTCTTCGCGCGGGAAGCGCACAAGGGCGTCAACCCGGACGAGGTCGTTGCCCTCGGTGCGGCGATTCAGGGCGGGGTGCTTGCCGGTGACGTCAAAGACGTTCTGCTGCTCGACGTGACGCCCCTGTCGCTCGGCATCGAGACCATGGGCGGCGTGGCACACAAGCTGATTGAGCGCAACACCACCATCCCGGCGCGCAAGAGCGAAGTCTTCTCGACCGCCAGCGACAACCAGAACCAGGTCGAGGTGCACGTGTTGCAGGGTGAGCGCGAGATGGCGATCGACAACCGCACCCTCGGCAAGTTCAATCTGGTGGGCATCCCCCCGGCGCCGCGCGGCGTGCCGCAGATCGAGGTCACCTTCGACATCGACGCCAACGGCATCACCCACGTCTCCGCCAAGGACCTGGGAACCAGCAAGGAGCAGAAGATCACCATCTCTGGTTCGAGCGGTCTCTCTGACGAGGACATCGAGCGTATGGTCAACGACGCCCAGGCGCACGCTGGCGACGACAAGAAGCGTCGCGAGACAGCCGAGGCTCGCAACCAGCTCGACTCGCTGGTCTACTCAACCCAGAAGACCCTCGACGAGCACGGCGATAAGCTCGACGCTCCGTCGAAGACGGCCATCGAGGAAGCCCTCGAGGAAGGCAAGAAGGCCCTCGAGGGCGAGGATACCGAGGCGATGACCGCGGCAGTCTCCAAGATCTCGGAGGTCTCCCACAAAATGGCCGAGGCGATGTACCAGGCGGCGGGTGCCGAAGGCGCCACACCTGGTGCCGATGCCGCTCCAGGCACCGAGACTGCCGACGCTGGCGAGGCCGACGACGAGGTCATCGATGCCGAGTACGTGGACGTCAACGACAAGGCGAGCTGATAGCCTTCGCCTCCCATGGAGAAACGCGAAAGCTACCTTCACGAGCTATCCCGGATCCGGGGAGAGATCAACCGACTGTTCGAGACGGCGCTTTCGAGCGCCGGTCTCGACAGCGGTAGTCCGCTTCCCCCGGGGGCCTGGCTTCCACCCATGGACGTCCTCGAGGAGGACGACCACTACGAGTTTCACGTCGAGCTGCCGGGAGTCGACCCGGGCGGCATCCACTGTTCCATCGACGACGGGGTGCTCCAGATTTCGGGCCAGCGCTCCATGCCACTGGAGGAAGGTTCGAGCTTTCGCCGCATGGAGAGGATCTACGGCCCGTTCCGGCGCATGGTCGAGCTACGTGGGCCGGTCGCTTCGGAGCCTCAGGTGGACTTTCGCGACGGGATTCTCACGGTCCGCGTCGATCGCAAGTAAGAGGCGACCGAACGGCTCGGCCGCCTCACCAGGGAACAAACCGAGAGAAGCACCATGGCGCGCGCCAAGCGATACGTGATGATCAGCGTCGTCGCTGAACGGTACGGTATCCATCCGCAGACGCTCCGTTTGTACGAGCGCGAAGGTCTGATCGAGCCCCATCGCAGCGAGGGCAACACACGTCTCTACGATGAAGAGTCGATCGCGCGCCTCGAGGCGATTCTCGCCCTGACGCGCGATATGGGCGTCAACCTCGCAGGCGTGGAGGTCATCCTCCGTCTCAAGGCGCATTTGCAGGAGCTCGAAGAAGAGAATCTTCGTCTCCGTCGGGCGCTCGAGATGGAGCGTCGCGATCGCCGGAGTGGCGTCGAGCGGCAACGGGCACTGGTCAAGTTCGAGAGCGCGGCCCTCCTGCGTCTCGAGGACGAGTAGGGACGAGTAGGTCGGAGAGCGCGCAGCGCACCGGGTGTCTGCCTTGGGCTGCTAGGCTTACGGTTCGCCCGCCGCACCGTCCTCCTCCTGAGGTACGGTCCCTCCGGTGTTCTGGTGACACTCCGTGCGGCACCGCATGGCGGTGTGACCCCCGCCCCTCCAGTTTACAAAGTGAGGCCGATGTCAGCCCCTCTCGATTTCCCGGTTCCGCCCGCTTGCTCGGTGTGCTCTGGGCGACGCTGGATTGTTGAAGAGGGGCGTGCTCGTCGCTGCGAATGCGCCCAAAGCATTCCAGGGTCGAACCTGATCGAGAGGGCGGGGTTGCCTCCGCGCTATCGCGATTGCCGGCTGGAGACGTTCAAACCCGAAGTCGCCAGCGGTTCTGCCCGTGAGCAGCTGGCGCGCGCGCGCAGCATCTGCCGGCAGTACATCGATGAGTTTCTCGAAGCCGATGGGCTCTTTCGCGAGACCGGGCTGATCTTCATTGGCCCCCCGGGGGTCGGTAAGACGCATCTGGCGGCGGCGGTTCTGCGAGAGTTGATCGAGCAGTACCGAGTCGATGGGCGGTTCGTCGACTTCACCAGCTTGTTGCACGAGATCCAGGCGACCTTCGACTCGTCGTCGCCGATCACCAAGAACGCAGTGCTCCGCCCGGTCACCAATGCAGAAGTCCTGGTACTCGATGAGCTCGGAGCACAGAAGCCGACCCCCTGGGTCTCCGAGATGCTCTACCTGATCATGAACGCGCGCTACTCTCGGCGCCTACCGACCCTCTTCACCACCAACTTTCGGCTCGACCCGGAGGCCGAGGAGCAGGGCCTGGACCGCGGCGCCGATCAAACCGCGTCGCTCCATCGACGCATTCCGGCACCGCTTCTCAGTCGTCTCTACGAAATGGCTCGTCCCGTCGTGCTTGACGGTGCGCCCGATTTTCGGCGCCAGATTCAGGTCCACCAGCACGGCATCTGATCGCCGCTATCGATCTCGAGAAGACGTGAAGCTGAGCAGCTCGAGAGGGAGGCCCCTGGCATCCCAGTGCAGGCAGGGAGACTCCGGCCACCGTCCGCTGGCGTGGGTGGTCGCAGCGCTCGTTCTTGCTGTGTTGTCGTGTAGTGCACCGCAGCCGGTCTCGTCGCCTCCGCCCCTACTCGACCTTTCCGAAGAGTGGATGGTGCCGGGTGACGTGGTGCCCACGTCGCCACCTGCAGCAACTCCTTCCGCCACCGCCGACAGGCCCGCCAGAGCGCCCGCGCCAGCGCCGGAAGTATGGCTCCCGGTGCGTGTGCGTGTGGGCCTCGACACCGACCATCCGAGCTACGCTCTGCCATGCTGTCAAGACGAGTACCTGATCTACATCGAGGGCGAAAGAACCGGTTTCCGCATCCGCGCCGGCTCGCCGCAGGTCGTGATTCGACCGGCCGCCCGTAGTGTGACCACTGGAGTGTTCAGACTGCAGGCCGCTGCCCTCAAAGACGAACGGCAGGCGGTCGGTCTCGCGCGTCGCCTGGGTGGTTTGCTCGACCAACCAGCCGACGCCGTGTTCGATGCCGGAACAGACCTCTATCGGGTGCGCGTCGGCGCCTACCGCGATCGCGCTGAAGCAGAGCGCGCAGCACGCCAACTCGAAGCTGCCGGGGTGAGTGGCGCTTGGATCGCTCAGGAGGGCGGTACGCTCGAGGGCGCGGGCTTCACGCTCGAGCAGGGTGGTAAGTCGCGTCGCGTTGACGGGCGCAGCCTGGTCGTGTCGTCTCCGTCGGGAGTTGTGGCGTTCGAGAAGCGCACCTTTCGTGGTGCCCTCGGGCTGTTTCTCAACGGTCGTGGGTCGTTGAACATCGTCAATCACGTGTCGCTCGACGACTACCTGCGCGGCGTCTTGCCGATGGAAATGGGTCCGGCGCTGTTTCCCGAGCCAGAGGCGCTCGCAGCCCAGACGATCGCCGCTAGAACCTACGTCGTTCGCCACATGGGCGAGTTCCAGGCCGAGGGCTACGACATCTGCGCGACCCCCCGTTGCCAGGTCTACGGTGGCATGGGTGCCGAACATCCGATGTCTGACCGTGCGGTCGCAACAACCAGTGGCCAGATCCTGGTCGCCGACGGCGGAGCCGCCAACGCGATGTACAGCGCCACCTGTGGTGGCCACACCGAAGACGTGAGCGCCGTCTTCCCGCAGCAGGACGAGTGGTACCTCGAGGGCATCGCGTGCTGGGAGCGCGGCGTAGACGAGGTGCGGGGCTACCGAACCAACGGGGCCTTCGAGCGTGAACTGCTCGACCGCTTGCTCGGGCCGGTGCGCCGGAAGTCGAGCCTCGACGCGCGTCTCGAGCAAGTTGCGGCCCGGATCGACGTTCCTTCACCACCACCCATGCCGGTTTCGCGTGCACGCAGCGAGATCGCTCTTGCCATCAGACAGAACTTCGACCTGCGTCTCGAGCCCGGGCTCTTGCAGGGTGCGCACAACGAGGAGCTGAGTCCCGCTGGAAGAGCGCTCACCAGGTTCTTCGGGCGTCGTGGGAGAAACCTGACCGCGCCAGAAGAAGACGAGCTGGTCCTTCTCCTCATGCGCGAGTTCGGACTGCTGCGCAGGGTGCGTGGCGGCTTTCTGACCCGTTCAGGCGATCGGCTGAGAGTTCGTGTCGAACGGTCACGCCTCGACCTCGTCGTTGGGCCCGATCTTCTGCTGGCACCTGAGAGGGGTGTTCAAAGAGCCGGTCAAGGGACGCTCTCGTTGCGTCCTGGTGATCCCCTCGAGATCTACTACGACGCATCAGGCGCGCGCGCCATCATTCCTCGCTTTGCGCTTGCTCATCGGGCAGGGCCCAGGATTCCGGGGCCGTGGCGGAAGTTCAGGTCGGATCGGGAGCTGGCCCGCCTGGTGGAGGCGCGCTACCCAGGTTTTCAGATGATCGATCTGGAGGTCCTTCGTACGGGTCGCTCAGGGCGAGTTGCTGAAGTCCTGCTGCGTGACGCCACCGGTCGCGAGTTGACGATCGAAGGTCTCGCCATCCGCTGGACGTTCGACCTACCCGACGTGCGCTTCACCGTGTCTCGAGAGACCAGCGGACGTCGAGGTTGGCTGTTCAGGGGCCAAGGGCACGGCCATGGTGTCGGTCTCTGCCAGCGCGGCGCGGTAGGTATGGCGGCGCGGGGTCACGACCGAGCGACGATTCTCGAGCACTACTATGGCGGCCTACGCCCGATGCAGGTGACGCAGGCGACTGGCGGCTAGGAGCGCACCTACGAAGGTAGGACTTGGTCATTCGGCTCGCTTCCCTGCCCGACGAACTGCTGAACCGATATCCCAACGCGGCGCTCGAAGCGTTGGCAGTAGCTTTCGACATCGCCGACCTGCTCGTCGAGAAAGACGCGTTCGACCCGCGAAATCGGAACGAACATCGTCGCCAGGCCGAGCGAGGGCTTCTCGCCGCTAGCGGCCTCGGCCATCCAGTCGTCGAAGGTCGACACGTTGAGGCCCATGAGCACGAGACCGACGGCGTCGAGGCGCTGCAAAACTCCCCAGAACTTCTCGGAGGGTTGCGCCAGGTGAGTGATGACGATGGAACCTGGTTCCATCATCACGCAGTACCCTTCCGCGGTTCCGACAGCTCGACCAGCACCCCACCAGCGCTCTTTGGATGGATGAACTGAACCAGAGCGCCCTCGGCGCCAACCGACGGCGTATCGCGAATCAGACGGAAGCCATCGCCACGAAGCTTTGCGTCCTCCCCGTGCACGTCGTCCGTCGCCATACAGATGTGATGAATCCCGGGCCCGCCGCGCTCGAGAAAGCGCGCAATCGCGGACTCGTCTGAAGTCGGTTCGATGAGTTCGATGCGCGTGTTGCCGCAGGGGATCATTGCCACCCGGACGTGCTCTCGAGGTACCTCTTCGATGTGTTCGATCGACAAACCGAGGGCCTCGTAGAAGCCGCGCGACTCCTGGATGGAAGAAACCGCAATACCAATGTGGTCAAGACCTTCGATCATGGCCGGGGCCCTCGTGGAGATGAATCAGAGATGAAAGTGCTGCCGGAGAGATGAAGCAGAGTACACGGTGACCAGCGTCCGTCCGAACTCGGTGGAAGAAGTCGGCAAACGCCACGGAGCGCTTGCGCCGACGCCCCGCTTTGTGCAGGCCAGGGGAGAGGCATCGTTGGGAGGGGGTGTGGTTTGGAGGAGTAGCAACCGCGAGGTCGCCGCCAACCTCGGGACGGTCCACCAGGCGTGAACACCAAGACTGCACCCAGCGACGCGCAGTCCGTGGGGTTAGCGCGTCCGGAGAGGCGCGCGACGATCCCTCGTCTACGACGATCGCTGCTGCAGGGGTACGGCTTCTGCAGTCGGCAAACGCCACGGAGCGCTTGCGCCGACGCCCCGCTTTGTGCAGGCCAGGGGAGAGGCATCGTTGGGCGGGGGTGTGGTTTGGAGGAGTAGCAACCGCGAGGTCGCCGCCAACCTCGGGACGGTCCACCAGGCGTGAACACCAAGACTGCACCCAGCGACGCGCAGTCCGTGGGGTTAGCGCGTCCGGAGAGGCGCGCGACGGTCCCTCGTCTACGACGATCGCTGCTGCAGGGGTATGGCTTCCGCAGTCGGCAAACGCCACGGAGCGCTTGCGCCGACGCCCCGCTTTGTGCAGGCCAGGGGAGAGGCATCGTTGGGAGGGGGTGTGGTTTGGAGGAGTAGCAACCGCGAGGTCGCCGCCAACCTCGGGACGGTCCACCAGGCGTGAACACCAAGACTGCACCCAGCGACGCGCAGTCCGTGGGGTTAGCGCGTCCGGAGAGGCGCGCGACGGTCCCTCGCCCACGACGATCGCTGCTGCAGGGGTATGGCTTCCGCAGTCGGCAAACGCCACGGACCGCTTGCGCCGACGCCCCCCTTGGGGGACCCGGGGGGAGAAAGACGTTGATTCTGGGTGTGGTAACGACGTCTTCCATGCACGAGGTCGCCCCCGCAACCAAATCACTCCACAATCAACGGCACTCCCATCATCGACAAGACCACACCCAGAATCAATCAGAACTGAACCTTCTGGACAAAGAAGTCGGAGGGAGAGACTTTGCCTTCAGCCAAGGCCTTCGCGTCGGCCGGCCCGATGAGGAACTGGCCAGAGCGTTCGTTGCTCCGGTCGACCATGAGGACTTCGAAGGCCGCGAGCTGGCGATGGGCTGGTTTCACTTCGAGGAAACCGTGGGCGACAGCTTCGAGAGCCTCGAACACTTCTTTGGCTCCCGGTGCCTGCAGGTGAATCACCGCGCGGTCGGCGCTCGTGCCCTGAAAGACTTCTGGCCGGCGGATGCCGCGGTTCTCGAGCGCCTTGACAATGGCCTCGGCGAGCCCCGCGTCGGGGAGCCGCTCGCGACGGAGGACCTGCAGATCTGGATAGCCGGCTCGGGTCTTGCGGATCTGAGGCCCAGAGTTGCTGCGGCCTGTGCTGAGCCGTCGACTGCCGATCGCGGCCCCGGGTGTCTGGTTGTTTCGGTTGACGTCGCTCGTGGTGAGCGGCCTGGCGCCGTCGTCGCCCAGGACCCTTGTGCTGTTGCCGAGGTTGTTGGTGTTGAAGCTCTTGGTCTTCTCGACGTCGACCTCAGATAGCGGGATCGAGGTCTGTGAGCCATTCGTGCGGGTGAAGAAGGCGCGGTCCCCGCGCACCTCGTAGGGGCCCTGGGCGTCGATCTGTTGACCGGTCTTGAGCACAATCGTGTAGGCCGAGGCGAGAGCGGCGAAGAAACTCGAGATCACAAAGACGATGAGAACGACGCGGACAGGGAAGAGAAGACGAGACATAGGAGTGGGCCCTCGGAGTGACAGCGGCGGGAAGGAGTCAGGAGGCGGGTTCGGGGCGCTCGGAGAGCGGTACGACCTTTGATTCTACCCTTTCCGGGCTTCCCGAGAAAACACCAGGCGTCGCTACCGAACGTTGCGGGGCGCAGCCACCTGATCCATCCACCACGGACTGCTAATGTCCGGTCCGGCAGACGCTTCTCCAGATCGCTTCACTCAACCTTCCCGGCGGGTTTTCTCCATGAACCAGAGCAATGCTTTTCTCCTCCTGGAGGACGGGAGTTTGTTTCCCGGGCGAGCGGTGTCTCCAGGAACACGGTTTGGCGAAGTGGTCTTCAATACCGCCATGGCTGGCTACCAGGAGATCGTGACCGACCCCTCTTATCGAGGCCAGATCGTCGTCATGACCCAGCCTCACATCGGCAACTATGGAACCGCGGAGTTGGCTGAGGAATCGGGGCGCCCATGGGTCGAGGGCTTTATTGCTCGGCAGTTTGCGGCCGCGCCGTCGGGCACTGTTGGAGTCGACGGTTCGACCGGCGCGGGTAGTGAAGGTCTAGGCGACTACCTGGTTCGGCACGGCGTGCCGGCGGTCGAGGTCTACGACACGCGCGCGCTGGTCCGGCGGCTGCGGGAACACGGGTCCCTACGCGGGGTCCTGACGACGGAGCGCGACGATCGCGATGCGCTGCTCGAAGAGCTGCTGGCTTTTCCAGAGATGATCGGTCGCGCTCTGGTCGACGAGGTAACCACCGCCGAACGCTACACAGTCGAGGCACTCGGCGAGGAGCGCTTCCATCTGGCTCTCTACGACTTTGGTGTCAAGACCAACATCGTGCGCTGTCTTGCCGAGCTGGGCGCGCGCGTAACGGTGCTACCGGCGCGCACACCGGCGGGGGAGTGCCTGGCACTCGAGCCCGACGGGATCGTTCTTTCCAACGGACCAGGCGACCCCGAGGCGCTCGCTGGCATCGTCGACGAGGTTCGCAATCTGCTCGATAGAGGGATTCCTGTTCTGGGCATCTGCCTCGGGCACCAGCTCCTCGGGCTCGCCCTTGGTGGAAGAACCTTCAAGCTCAAGTTTGGCCACCACGGCGGCAATCAACCGGTGCGTGACGAGGTCACCCAGCAGGTAGCGATCACCAGCCAGAACCACGGCTTCGCCCTCGACCCGGAGAGTCTGCCGGCAGAGTGCCGGGTGACCGGCATCAATCTGAACGACGGGACGGTCGAATCCTTCGAAGTCCAGGGCCGACCGATCTTCTCGGTGCAGTACCACCCCGAAGCGGCTCCCGGTCCGCACGATGCGGCGCGGGTCTTTGGTGATTTTCTGGGGGCGGTCGCCGATCGCCGCCCCTTGCCAGCGGGAGTGTGAGCTCGGTCTCTCTCAGCCAGGGTTCAAGGCGGGCCGCTGGTTCGAGGCCACGGGCTCGCGGTGCGACGGCGGATCTCGCGCGACGCTATCTTTTCGGGGCGCGCAGCCGATTGCTCACCGGTACAACGCGAGCAGCCCTGGGTTCGACCGGACTCGGAGTGACCGCCATGGTCGTGGCGATGGCACTGATGACCGGCTACACCGCGGAGCTCAAGCGCAAGCTCGGAGAGGTCGGCGCGATTCAGGTGACCTCGCAGCTGCCTCCTGGTTTCGGCGAGGAGGCGCTCGGCCCGGGTGATGCGCGTCCAGAGGACCTGCTCGAGCTCGCTCGGGTGCACTCGGTCCAGAAGGTGGTCTTTGGCCAGGGGGCGATTTCGACCCGCGGTGGCAAGAGCCTCGATGTCGTTCTGCGAGGTGTCGAGGAGGGTTCAAAGAACTTCGGAGTGGACTTGGAAGCCAATCCTGAACTGCTGACCGGCGGTGCCGGCATGGCCGGTTCGCCCGGTGAGAGGGTGATTCCGGGGGTCCTTCTCGGCCAGGAGCTGGCCCGCCGACTCGGTGCTTCTCTAGGAGACCGGCTCGAGCTGGTGGCTGTGGGGCTCGACAACGGGGTGCCGCGTTTCCGCTACCGCACCCTCGAGTTCACCGGTACGTTTGCGACCGGCTTTGCTGAGTTCGACCAGGGCTACGCGATGCTGGGCGCCGATCAGCTGGCACTGCTTGGCGGCGGGCTGACGGTCTACGAAGTTGCGGTCGACGACTTTGATCGGGTTGTCGAGGTCTCCGACGAAGCGCAGCGCTTGCTCGGGGATCACTGGTTCGTCTCCGACTGGCTGCGCCAGAACCCCGGCCTGTTCACTGCCCTCCGGCTTCAGAAGCTGCTCTTGTTCCTCACCCTCAGTTTGATCGTCGTCGTTTCAACCTTCAACGTGGCCTCGACTCTGGTTGTGCTGGTGCGGGAGAAGATGCGCGATATTGGCATCTTGACCGCGTTGGGAATGCGCCCGCGCCAGATCGAGATTCTCTTCCTGGCCTGCGGAGGTTTTCTCGGAATGACAGGAACCGCGATTGGTCTCCTGGTCGGCTCTACCATCGCCTGGCTGCTGACAACCTTCCGGGTGATCCGCTTCAACTCCAGTGTCGCCAAGATCTACTTCATCGACTGGGTGCCGTTCGAGGTGCGAGTGCTCGACTTGGCGGCCATCGCGTTCTTCGCGACCGTCGTCACTCTTCTGGCCAGCTGGATCCCCGCCCGCCGCGCGGCACGAATCGATCCAGCGCAAGCGCTTCGCTATGAGTAGACCCTCTGCGAAGGTGGTCTGGTCAGGGGCCAATCACGACCACCTCGAGGCGGCGTCGGAGTGAACATTCAACGCTCGGCAGACGTAAGAAAGAATGCACGACGGCAATCAACCGTCGTCCCGCCGAGCTCCAGCCGACCACCGTCCGGTGCCCGGATTTGAGGCTCACGAGACGACCCCAGCCCAACGGGGCGGGTCGTTCCTCCCTCCCAACCCAACACCACCGCGACGCCGCCGACCTGGCGGCCCGCGCGTCCATCGAATGGCCGGCCGGAGCGATCCGACCGGCCCTTCCCTCGTGGCCCTCTGAGGCAGAGGACGCTCCTGAGCAACCTTCGTTGAAGCCACTTGCGACCGAACCGGGACTCTGTGCCCGCTGCCTGCACGCGCGTCTGGTGCACGCGCGGTATCCGCAGCTGCCGGTGGCCGCTCGTCGTGGCTTCCGAGAGCGCGACGAGGAGGGGCCGATTCCAGAGTTTCGGTCGCCCGCCGAACGCTAGAACGGCCGCACCTGGTCGCGGCTCAGACCGCTCTGCCGTGCCGTCGCCGAAGAAACCTGAAGTTCGTCCGTTCGCGAGCCGCTGTGGCTGTTATATTCCCGCACCGATATGCCCCGTCGGCAGGACATCCAGTCCATCCTGGTGCTCGGCTCCGGCCCGATCGTCATCGGTCAGGCCTGCGAGTTCGACTATTCGGGTACCCAGGCTTGCCGGGTGCTGCGTAGGGAGGGGTATCGCGTCGTCCTGGTGAACTCCAACCCGGCGACCATCATGACCGACCCCGGTATCGCCGATGCGACGTACGTCGAGCCGCTGGTTCCCGAGCTGGTCGAGAAGGTGCTCGAGAAGGAAAGGGTCGATGCGATCCTGCCCACCGTCGGTGGCCAGACGGGCATCAACCTGACCCTCGCGCTCGACGACCGCGGCGCACTCGAACGCTACGGCGTTGAGCTTCTGGGCGCAGACCCCAGGGCACTTCGCCTGGGTGAAGACCGCAGTCTCTTCAAGGAGGCAATGCTCGAGATTGGGCTCGACGTGCCGCGCTCGGGCTTTGCCACGAGCATTGAAGAGGCCCGTGAGATCGTCGCCGAGCTTGGCTATCCGGTCATCATCCGGCCGAGCTTCACGCTCGGTGGCGAGGGTGGTGGCACGGCGTTCAACCGTGGCGAGCTCGAAGACGTGATGGCCAGTGCCATCCAGGCGAGTCCGGTGGGGCGGGCCTTGATCGAGCAGTCCGTCATTGGCTGGAAAGAGTACGAGCTCGAAGTCATGCGCGACCTGGCAGACAACGCCATCGTCGTGTGTTCCGTCGAGAACATCGATGCGATGGGCGTGCACACTGGTGATTCGATCACCGTCGCTCCCCAGATGACGTTGTCTGACCGCGAGTACCAGGACATGCGCGACGACGCCTTCAAGGTGATTCGCCGAGTGGGTGTCGCGACGGGAGGCTCGAACATCCAGTTCGCCGTCGATCCAGTCAGTGGTCGGAGGGTTGTCATTGAGATGAACCCGCGCGTTTCGCGCAGCTCGGCGCTAGCGTCGAAGGCCACCGGTTTCCCGATCGCCAAGATCGCGGCTCAGCTTGCGGTTGGTTACACCCTCGACGAGATCAAGAACGACATCACCGGCAAGACCTACGCCGCCTTCGAACCGACACTCGACTACACGGTTGTCAAGATCCCGCGCTGGGCGTTCGAGAAGTTTCCGGCGGCAGAACCGGTCCTCGGCACGTCGATGAAGTCTGTCGGCGAAGTGATGGCGATTGGAGGCAACTTCCGCGAGGCGCTCATGAAGGGCCTGGCGGGTCTCGAGCTCGATCTTTCGACCGAGGGCACCGAGGCGGTCGTCTCCGACCCGGTGCAACTCCGGCGGCGTTTGACGACCCCTAACTGGCAGCGGTTGTTTGCCATGTTCTCGGCTCTGCGCCAGGGGTGGACGATCGACGAGGTCTGCGAGGCGACCCTGATCGATCGTTGGTTCGTGCGCGAGATCCACGGGATCGTTGAGACGGAGACCGAACTCGCCTGTTGGGAGGTCGGGAGCGTGCCGGCCTCGCTCCTGTGGCGTGCCAAGAGCTCCGGCATCTCGGATGCCCGCACTGCACAGCTGCTCGGTTGTGAGAGCAGAGACGTCAAGGCGGCGCTCGAGCGCCACGGGGTGAAGCGGGTCTTCAAGCGTGTCGATACCTGCGCGGCCGAGTTCCCTGCGCTGACGCCCTACCTCTACTCGACCTTTGGCCTCGAAGATGAGGTCGAGCCGACCGACAAGCAGAAGATCCTCATCCTTGGCTCAGGCCCCAACCGTATCGGGCAGGGAATCGAGTTCGACTACTGCTGCGTGCATGCCGCCTACGCACTTTCTGACATGGGTTTCGAGACCATTATGGTCAACTGCAACCCCGAGACGGTCTCGACCGACTACGACACATCCGACCGCCTCTACTTCGAGCCACTGACGCTCGAACATGTCCTGGCGGTTTTCGAGCGCGAGAAGCCGATCGGTGCGATCGTGCAACTCGGCGGTCAAACTCCGCTCAAGCTGGCGCGTGGCCTCGAGGCCGCTGGCGTCAAGATCCTCGGCACTTCGCCGGAAGCGATCGACCTGGCCGAAGATCGCGAGCGCTTTGGAGCGCTGCTCGAACGCGCAGGGATTCGCCAGCCCGCCAACGGTACGGCGGTAGCCAACGACGAAGCGGTGAGGATCGCAGCCGAGATCGGCTACCCGGTTGTCGTGCGGCCCAGCTATGTGCTCGGCGGGCGCGCCATGGCGGTCTGCCACGAGGAGAGCACTCTGGTGGAGTACATGTCGCGTGCCACCGAAGTCTCACCCGGCCAGCCGGTACTGCTCGACAGGTTCCTCGAAGACGCCTTCGAATTCGACCTCGACATGTTGTGCGACGGCAAGCAGGCAGTCGTCTGTGGGTTGATGCAGCACATAGAGGAGGCGGGCATTCACTCCGGCGATTCGGCTGCGGTCCTACCGCCCTACCAGCTCTCTGATGCGCACCTCAAAGAAATGTGCGCGGTATCCGAACGGCTGGCGCTCGAGCTCGGTGTCGTTGGCCTGATGAACGTCCAGTTCGCGATCTCGGACGACGAGCTCTACATCATCGAAGTCAACCCCCGCGCCTCGCGCACCGTACCCTTCATTGCCAAGGCGGTCGGCGTCCCACTGGTCGCAGTGGCCTCGCGGCTGATGGCGGGTTCGACTCTCGAGAAGGAAGGGCTCACCGAACAGCCGGAAGTGCCGCGCTGGTTCGTCAAGGCGCCGGTGTTCCCGTTCAACCGCTTTGCCGGAGTCGACCCCGTACTCGGGCCCGAGATGAAGTCCACCGGCGAGGTCATGGGACACGCCGAGGAGCTGGGCGGCGCGTTTGCCAAGGCGTGGGTGGGTGCCGGGAATGAGCTGCCAACCGAAGGGACCGCTTTTCTCTCGGTCAACGACCCCGACAAGCCGGCGCTCGTACCGATTGCAAAGCGCCTGGCACAGCTGGGGTTCGACCTCATGGCGACCTCGGGCACCGCGGCGCTTCTTCGCGACCAGGGGCTCGAGGTGCGGACGGTCAACAAGGTCGTCGAGGGCCGCCCTCACATCGTCGATCACCTGATCAATGGCGAGGTGCAGCTGATCGTCAACACACCCCTTGGTGGCGAGGCGTATCGTGATGATTCAGAGATTCGTACCACCGCTCTCAAACATCGCATTCCATGCGTTACCACAATGTCAGGCGCGGCAGCCGCGGCAGAAGGCGTCGCGGCGTTGCGGGCAGGTGGTCTCACGACGACCTCGCTCCAGGACCTGGGCCGCACGAAGATCACTGCGCAGTAGCCCGAATCGGCCCGAGCTCAGCCGCTCTTTCTACGGAGACCAAAGATGGCGACACGCATTGAGAACGACAGCCTCGGCGAGATCGAGGTTCCGAGTGATGTCTACTACGGCGCGCAGACAGAGCGCGCTCGACAGAACTTTCCGATCAGCGGCATCGGGATGCCGCCGCGTTTTATCAAGGCTCACACGCTGATCAAGCGCGAGGCGGCGCGCGTCAACGCTGACATCGGGGTGATTCCCGAAGAGATCGCCGAAGCCATCATCCAGGCCGCAGACGAAGTGCTCGACGGCCAGCACGGTAACAACTTTCCCGTCGATGTCTTCCAGACCGGGTCAGGAACGTCGAGCAACATGAACGTCAACGAGGTGCTGGCGAACCGCGCGATCGAGATCCTCGGCGGCGAGATGGGTTCGAAGAGTCCCGTTCATCCGAACGACCACGTCAACCAGGGCCAGTCCTCGAACGACTCGGTGCCGACGTCGATTCATATTGCCGCCTACCAGGCAGTCGAAGAAGAGCTCCGCCCCGGGCTCGAGCGCCTGCAAGCGTCACTGGCTGCCAAGGCCGAAGAGTTCGACAAGGTCGTCAAGATCGGGCGTACTCATCTTCAAGATGCCGTGCCGGTTCGCCTGGGTCAGGAGTTCTCCGGTTATGCACAGCAGGTCACCAACGGGCTGGCGCGCGTCGACGCTTGCCTGCCTCGCATCGCGGAGCTCGCGCTCGGTGGCACCGCGGTTGGTACTGGTCTCAATGCGCGACCTGGGTTCGCCGAAGACGTTATCGCCGGGATTGCAAGGTCGACCGGTTTGCCGTTCGTCTCGGCGCCGAACAAGTTCGAGGCGCTGGCAGCCAAAGATGCGGCGGTCGAGCTCTCGGGCGTCCTAAAGACCATTGCGGCATCGCTGACCAAGATCGCCAACGATGTGCGGTGGCTTGGCTCTGGACCCCGTTGTGGTCTGGGCGAGATGATGCTGCCCAGTCTGCAGCCAGGCAGCTCCATCATGCCCGGCAAGGTCAACCCCGTCATTCCCGAGGCGGTGCTCATGGTGTGTGCGCAGGTGATTGGCAACGACGTCAGCGTGACGACCGGCGGCATGGCGGGGAACTTCGAGCTCAACGTCATGATGCCGGTGGTCGCCCACAATCTCCTGCAGTCGATCGAGATCACCGGCCGAGCGGCTCTGCTGCTCGCGGAGCGATGCATCGATGGCCTGGAGGCCAACGAAGACCGCGTCGAAGAAATGGTCGAGAGGTCGCTTGCCATGTGCACCGCTCTGGCGCCCGTCATCGGTTACGACCAGGCGGCGGCAATTGCTAAAGAGGCGTTCGCGACGGGTCGCACGGTGCGCGAAGTGGCGTTGGCCAAGGAGGCCCTGCCGGCCGACGAACTGGCCGAGCTACTCGACCCCTTCAGCCAGACCGAGCCCGGGTAGGAAGAGCTGCGGATCGTCGCGGCTGGTTTCGGTGTGGAACTTCGACAGGCCGATCCCGAGAAGTCGAACCGCACGCTCCCCGGCGCTGGTCTTCTGCAGCAGGTCGCGCCCTATGCGGGCGAGCTCAGAAGCGTCGCGAACTGGCCGTTCGAGCGTGCGTGAGCGGGTCACCGTGGTGAAGTCCTCGTAGCGCACCTTGAGGGTGACGGAAGAGCCATGCAGGTCGCGCTTCTCGAGCCCTCGGGTCACGCGCGCGGCGAGGCGCTCGATCTCCTGCTCCATCTGCTCGAGCTCGACCAGATCGGTGGTGTAGGTCGTCTCGGCGCTCAGGCTCTTGCGCTCGCGGGTCGTCTGCACCGGTCGGTCGTCGATACCCCGAGCGTAGCGCCAGAGCACGCTACCGTAGCGACCGAGGCGTGCCGTCAAGCGGGGGAGTTCGATCTCTCGCAGCTCGGCGATCTTGTGAACCCGGAACTCCTCATGAAGAATGCGCTCGGTCGCCGGGCCGACGCCCATCAGCACGCGGACGTCGAGGGGTGCCAGGAAATCGAGAACGCGTCCCGGTCGAACGACGGTCAGGCCATCAGGTTTGTTGAAGTCAGAGGCGATCTTTGCCACCAGCCGGTTAGGGGCAACACCTACGCTCACCGTCAGATTGACCACCCGACGAACCTCCTCGCGAATCGCCTCCGCGACGCCGGTGGCAGAACCGTAGGGCCGCCAGCAGTCGGTCACGTCGAGGTAGGCCTCGTCGATCGAAACCGGCTGGATGACGTCGGTCACGCCTCGGAAGATGTCGAAGACCCGCTCCGACTCCCTCTGGTAGCGCTCGAAGTCGGGGCGCAGGATGGTGGCGTGTGGGCACAGGCGAACGGCTTGCGAGCACGGCATGGCGGAGTGCACGCCGAAGCGGCGCACCTCGTAGTTGGCGGCAGCGACGACGCCCCGGCCGCTGGGACTGCCGCCGATGATCAGGGGCTTACCGGCCAGCGACGGATCGTCGCGCATGTGGACGGCGGCGTAGAAGCAGTCCATGTCGCAGTGGAGAATGCGACGGTCGGGGAACGGGTCACCGACCGTTCTGTCGGCCTTCGTTGTTGTCACTTGTCTCGCAGCTTGTCGATCAGGCGACGTTCACGCTTGGTTGGGCGCCCGGCTCCTGGCTCACGCTTTGCGGGAGTCTTTCGCAGCTCTCGTTTCCATGGATCTGCGGGTGGGCGCGGGCCGGTGAGGTCTTCGAAGATCTCTCGAGCTGCGGCCTTTGCCATGGGACGGTCGGCCAGCTTGCGCACGACCAGCCGCCTTGTCCATTCGCGGTCCTTGCGGATCTCGAGCTGATCGCCGACTTTGACCGGTCGATGCGCCTTGGCGCGTTGTTCGTTGACCCTGACGCGTCCTAGCGAACACGCCCGAGTTGCTTGGCTTCTTGTCTTATAGACGCGCGCCGCGTGCAGCCAGCGGTCGAGCCGGACGGGCACTAGCTCTCGCGCAGGTTCTCGAGGTCGCGGTCTCGCTTCGACTCGACGCGGTCGATCTCGACTCGTAGTTCCTGATCGAGGGCGGGTGAATTGGCCGGGTCATCGGCCTTCGCCTTCTCGTTCATGATGCGCAGCTCGGCGATGCGTGCCTCGGCGCGCTGACGAATGTCTTCCATCGCCTCGCGCGTCTTGTCGTCGTAGGCTTCGTCCCGGGGCCGGTCGATGCCCTGCTCGTCGAGGCGCTCGAGAGCGGTTTCCCATGCTGATTTGATGCCGTCACTCATTTCTTTCCACGCCTCTTCCGGGCCCGTTCACGAGACGCGAGGATACCATCGTAAGTCCCCCCTATCATGGGTGCCAACGGCGGCCTGGACGCAGGAACGCGAGCGCGATTGGTGGCGTCACGACGCTCGCGGCGTCCCGATCTGCCTGCTTCGCCGCTTGGGAGTGAACGAATGGTCTCACGCTACGGAGTCCAACCACTAGAAAGACGGCCGAGCAGCGCAGAGTCGGCCGCGCGGGTGCTTCTCCTCTTCATCGACGGGATCGGGCTGGCGGCTAAAGCTCCAGCCAACCCGTTCTCGACGGTCGCCATGCCGACGCTCGAGAGTCTGCTGGGGGGGCCATTGACTGTTGAGACGGTCGAGCCGGCGACTGCGCTGCCAGATCCACGGGTCGTCGAGGTCGATGGCCAGACGCTTTCCGTTCTCGCGACCGGTATCGATGCGAACTTGGGTGTCGATGGGTTGCCGCAGAGTGCGACCGGGCAAACGACACTCTTCACAGGGGTGAATGCCGCCCGCGTGATGGGGCGGCACGTCACCGCCTTCCCGGGCCCACGACTGCGCGAGGTCCTGGAGCAACACTCGATCTTTCTTCAGCTGGCACGCGCGGGCAAGAAGAGCACTTTCGCCAACCTTTTCTCAGACCTCTACTTCGAACGCCTTCGCGCTCGTCGGTTGCGTATGTCAGCCAGTGTCCTGGCGGTGCGCGCCGGCTCGTTGCGCCTGCGGGACCTTAACGACCTGCGGCGTGACCGAGCCGTCACCTGGGATATCAAGCGCTGCTACGTCCAGCCCAGTGAGAGGGAGGCAGAGGCATTCGGGACCTTCGGGGCCATCACTTCAAGACTTGCGGGCCGGCACCTGAATCGCTTGGCCCAGGATCATCACTTCACGCTCTGGGAGACCTTTGCGACCGACCTCGCCGGTCACGGGCGAGGCAGCATCGCCGTTCCCGAGCTCCTGGCCGACATCGACTGCCTCATCGCGGGTGTCCTGGCGGAGGGCATGTCCGAACTGACGGTGGTGATCACGAGTGACCATGGCAACCTCGAAGATCTGAGTCACGGCAAACACACCAGGAACTGTGTGCCATTGATCGCCATCGGGAAGGATGCCAACGCGTTTGCGGAGGTGCGATCTCTGACGGATGTGACGGCGGCGATTCTGCGGGTTCTCTATGAGTCCAATGTTCGGGCGCGAGAGCAAGGCACAACCTAGAAAGCGCGTTCTCAGGCGCGAAGCGCACGATGTGTTCAAGCGAAGATTCGCCACGCAACCGCAACCAGTGGTGGTGTCTGAGCGTCGCGACCGCTACATGTTGAGGAAGTGGTGTTGGGTACGCTTGACATTCAATTTGAAATGTCTGTAAGTTTCGTTTGTGACGAGGATTCGTTGACTCACAATGATTCGTTCACGATCGTGCGACGCTCCGATAAACGATGAACCGACAAGGTCATCGCGAACGCTTCAACACACCGATTCCCGTCACTCTGGAGTCCAGCGTCGCGCAAGACGAGGGAGAAATCGCAAGGACAGACCGAGCGAACATTCTTAGCGACCGTCCGACCTTCAGCACAGGTTCAGCAACTGCCGGATCTGAAGCAGAGGAAGGAGTCCGACCTTTCCCATCGTGGGTCAGGGCGGGCAGCGGCCGCGATCCTCAGCAGGCCAGAAGCCCCGCGCCAACGGGGGCTCGAGGCCGTGATCGATGAACTCCCAACCCCAGCAGAGCGCACTTGAGACCCCCTTCAGCCGCCCCGGCTCGTCGGGTGGTGTCGTCGTGCTTGCAGCTCTCAAACGCAGGAAGCAATCAAGCTTCGCTGCAGAAGCCCGTTGCCGAGGCTAGGCCCGGCTGACGGCGGAGGACTTCGTCAAATGGCGACTAGAAAGAAAGCGAAACGCAAGAAGGCGAAACGCAAGACCGCGAAACGCAAGACCGCGAAGAGGCGGACCACGAGGAAGAAGGCAACACGCAAGAAGGCCAAGCGCAAGACCAAGAAGAAGGCAACACGCAAGAAGGCCAAGCGCAAGACCAAGAAGAAGGCCAAGCGCAAGACGGCGAAGCGCAAGACCAGGAAGAAGGCCAAGCGCAAGACGGCAAAGCGTAAGACCAGGAAGAAGGCCAAGCGCAAGACGGCGAAGCGTAAGACCAGGAAGAAGGCCAAGCGCAAGACGGCGAAGCGTAAGACCAAGAAGAAGGCCAAGCGCAAGACGGCGAAGCGTAAGACCAGGAAGAAGGCCAAGCGCAAGACGGCGAAGCGTAAGACCAGGAAGAAGGCCAAGCGCAAGACGGCGAAGCGTAAGACCAGGAAGAAGGCCAAGCGCAAGACGGCGAAGCGTAAGACCAGGAAGAAGGCCAAGCGCAAGACGGCGAAGCGTAAGACCAGGAAGAAGGCCAAGCGCAAGACAGCGAAGCGTAAGACCAAGAAGAAGGCCAAGCGCAAGACGGCGAAGCGTAAGACCAGGAAGAAGGCCAAGCGCAAGACGGCAAAGCGTAAGACCAGGAAGAAGGCCAAGCGCAAGACGGCAAAGCGTAAGACCAGGAAGAAGGCTACGCGTAAGAAGGCCAAGCGTAAGACCAAGAAGAAGGCTACGCGTAAGAAGGCCAAGCGTCGGACCAAGAAGAAGGCTACGCGTAAGAAGGCCAAGCGTCGGACCAAGAAGAAGGCCACGCGCAAGAAGGCCAAGCGCAGGACGACCCGCAGAAGGCGCTAGCGCGCTGTTCTGACGGAAACGTCAACGGGCCCGGGTCCGGTACTCTTACCGGCTCCGGGCCTTTTTGCGTGCGAGAAGAGGCTCGCCATCCATTGGCACCAGACGTCGAAGGAGTTCCCCGCTGACTCAGTCCCCAGATCTCCGCCCCGAGCGAACGCCACCTTCTGACGACGGTTCGAAGGTCGAGAACTGGCCGGCCGCGGCCGCCGTGGCACTCGGCCTGGCATTGTTGACGATCGGGGCAGGCCTGCTTGGCTGGCGCCTCGGTGGTGACCTCATGACTCCTGTGGGACGCGACGCTGGCTTTCTCTCAGGGTTTCGTTTCCCAACCCTCGACGGCGAGCGCTTGGGTCCACCCGACTTCAAAGGCCAGGTCGTCGTGCTCGACTTCTGGGCGACCTGGTGCACTCCCTGTCGTGCGCAAGCGCGAATCCTCGAGCAAGTGCGCAGCGAGTACCCTCCCGAGGACGTTTCGTTCCTCGCCATCAGCGTCAACGAGGAGCGCGAAACCGTCGCTGGTTTTCTGCGCAAGAACCCGGGTGCCTACACCTATCCCGTCGTCGTCGATACCGACGGCGCCTCCAGCTCGCGCGGTGGTGTTCACGTCCTGCCAACCGTTCTGGTGCTGGATCTCGAGGGTGAGGTTGTTTTTGAGTCGCCTGGCGTCGCGGGTGCAGATGAGATTCGTGACACGATTGATGACCTGCTGGCGGCGCCAAGGCGCTGACGACAGGCCTTCGTCGCCGACGGCAAGATCCATGCTCCGGCGCCCCGCCAGGCCTGGTGTGCCCGCTCGAGAACCGTAACGACTGCCTTTCTTCGACCAAAGAGAAAGGCCGGAGGGACTCCCTCCGGCCGGTTCTCCTCGTCTCGGGTCAGCGTCCGAGATGCCTTCGAGGCCTCCTTACTGCAGCACGACGAGGACGACGCGACGATTCTGTTCGCGGCCTTCCTTGGTGCTGTTGTCGGCGATGGGCTCGCTCTCGCCGTAGGAGATCACCGCCATGCGATGCAATGGAATGCCCTGCTTGCTGAGGTGGCGACGGACGGCTTCGGCCCGCTCGAGGCCCAACTCTTCGTTGTAGGTGTCGGTTCCTGTGGCGTCGGTGTGGCCCTGGATCTCGACGTAAACGTTCTTGTTTTCGCCCTTGAGCCGGGTCACGAAGCCGTTGAGTACGCCGGCCGCCGAGTCGTCGATCTCGGCCTTCTCACTGTCGAAGCGAACGTCGGCGTTGGTGAGCACGGTTTCGTACAACAGCTTGCCCTCGGCGAGCTTCCCGGCTTCGACCGCACGATCCAGGGCGTCCTGGGCGGTCTTCGAGACCTCGGCGATCTCCTTCTCGTTGCTTTCGATGCGCATCTGATTGTTCTCGATCTGGCCTTCGAGATCGTCGACCTGCTGGTCGACGCGCTCGGTGACCCGAGCCTCGGCGGTTGCGATCTCGGCACGGGTGTACTTCTTCGTGGCGCAGCCCTGGGCGATCAGGCCACAGACTGCGACAGCGACGAGCACCGTGTACTTGCGATTCTTCATACGAATGTTCTCCTTGGTTTCTTTCCCCGTTGTTGGGGAGTTGATTTCTTGAACTCGGAAACTGAAATCTGTTGGTGCTGCTTGCCTCGCCTCAGTCGGGAGCACCGGCCGGTGGTGGCCCAAAGTACCGCGGCCGGTGTCTTGGCTGGCGCTTCCTCCCACGCACTTCGATCTCGACGCTGTGAGAGCTCGAAGCACGCGAGCTATCGGCGGCGAAACCGAGCACGTACTGGCGCCGCAGTTCACGCGCGATTTCGGCGGTGACCAGTGCCAGCTGAGTCGGCGTTCGTGGTCGGTAGTAGCGGCCACCGGTGCCCTTCGCCAAGAGCTCGAGGACGCCAAGTGGCTTATCGCTGGCCGGGGGAGGAGCGCCAGACGGGTTGAAACGGCTGAGGTCAATGACGTAGACCGGCAGCTCAGTCGAACGTACGTGACGCTCGGCATCTTCGGGGTGGATCACGCTGGCGTTGTCTTGACCGTCGGTGATGACGACCGCTGCCCGCCGGGTGCGACTGCCGTCGAGAGACACCTCGGGGAGCCAGGTCACGGCGTCGTAGAGCGCTGTGGTGCCGTGTGCTGTCCAATCGTGACTCAACGTCTGGAGGTCTTCGAGTCGGGCAGTGAAGGGTGCTGCGACGGTCACCTTTTCGCCAGTAAAGGTCACCAGGGAGACCTCGTCTTGGGTTCCCATCGCCTTCATGAACCGGGCGAGGGTCTCCTGGCTGGCTTCGATCTTCTCTCTGAGCGCCATGCTTCCCGAGAGGTCTTGGAGATAGACCACGCTGACCGGCGCATCGAGGCGATTCTCGAAGGTCTCGATGGCGACCGGTCGGCCGTCGACCCGCAGGTTGAAGTCGCGAACATCGAGGCCATCGGCGAGCTGGGTTCCCTGGAGAACCACGGTGGGAATCAACACCCAGCGGACCGCGATCGTGTCGTTGAAAACGTAGCGGGGATCAATTCCCGGCGCGTCTTCCTGGGCGGCGGCCGAGGCTGCGGCAAGCACCAGCAACGTGAAAACCGGGCCCAGAAGGCTCTGGTAGCCTGCCCTTCTGGCCGCTGGGCTCGGCTCTCTCAAGCAGGTCAGGCTGGCAGAGGGGTGCCGTTTTGCCACCTTGACCGACCGGTCGGTAGCTTTGTTTGATCCCCCCACTGGGCCCGAAGTACTGAGGCGTGAGATGCCCGAAGAGTCCATGATCAACATCCGCAACCTATCGATCAAGTGCGGTCATTGCGACACGTACCAGACACTCTGCGGTTTTCGTAGATTAGAGGATTGGAACGTGTATGTGTATGAATGCGAGAATGATGCCTGCGATCCAGCCGTAACGAGGACCCTGCTCGAAGTCCCCGTCAGTATGGACGAGTTTGCCACTCGCGACCCGAACTGGAAAGGCGGCGGGCGGCACGGTGCCGAGGGTCGCTCTGAGGGCACGTGACGGTCTCTGTCACCTGCTGGCGGGGCTACGCATGGCGCTCGTGGTGCTCGGTTGCGTGTGTTAGCTTCGCGCCGTCCAAAGGAGCTCCATTGTTTTGAAGAACATCGTCCACGTAGTAGGTACCGGCACCATCGGCGAGCCGCTCATCGGCCTATTCACCGACTTCGCTGACAAGATGAACATTGATGAGGTGACGTTTCACAAACGGACGCCGCTTCACACCGACAAGTCCCGCCTCGAGCATTTGATGGGGCGCGGCGCACGCCTGGCAGTCGGCGACGACGTCCGCAAAGACTTCGAGGACCTCGGCCACAAAGTCTCGCTGAGTTCGGAAGAGGCGCTCGAGCGTGCCACCGTAGTCATCGACTGCACGCCGGCCGGGAATCAGAACAAAGAGCGGTTCTACTCGCAGCTCGATGGCCCGCGCGGCTTTCTCGCCCAGGGTAGCGAGTTCGGCTTTGGCAAACCCTATGCGCGAGGAATCAACGACGATGTCCTCGTCCCCGGAGAAGACCGGTTCCTGCAGATCGTTTCCTGCAACACGCACAACATCACGACGCTGGTCAAGACGGTTTGCTGCAGTGGTGACGATGGCGCCTTTTCTCTCGACCGCGCGCGTTTCGTTTGCATTCGCCGGGCGAACGACATCACCCAGTCAAACTCGTTCATTCCGTCGCCTCAGGTCGGCAAGCACGGAGACCCCCGCTTCGGTACTCATCACGCGCGCGACGCGGCTGCGGTCTTTGAAACCATCGGTGCCAACCTCGACCTGTTCTCGAGTGCTCTCAAGGTGAACACGCAGTACATGCATTCGATCTGGTTCAACCTCGAGACCAACGAGCCCGACCTCGATACCGTCGAAGTCATCCGTCGCCTGCAGGCCAATGCGCGGGTGGCGCTGACCCAGAAACTCGACGCCAACCTGATCTTCAGCTTCGGGCGCGATCATGGTTACTACGGGCGAATCCTTTCGCAAACTGTCGTTGCTGAACCAACGCTCACGGTTCGAGACGGAGAGATCTTCGGGTTCTGTTTCACGCCGCAAGACGGCAACTCCCTCCTGTCGTCGGTTGCCGCGGCGTTGTGGTTGATCGATCCCGACCGGGACAGCGTGCGCGAGCGCCTGTCACCGCTCAGACGCTGGCTCTATACCGAGATCTGAGTCCCGACGACTCGGGTGGAGGGCGAACCGCCCGGCCGGCGAGTGACAGCGGGTGAGACGGGAGCGTAAGGAACCACCCGAGAAACCCGCCATGACATCGCAACAGCCGGAAAACCCCGATCAAGCCGCAGGCGAGACCGCTCAGCAGCTTGCGTCGCTCGAAGAAGCCGAGCTGACGATTGAGAAGATCGTCGCTGGTGGAGAGGGGCTGGCGCGTTGGTTCGGTGCTGCGATCCTGGTGCGCGGCGTCGCCGCGGGTGACCGGGTACGGGTCAGAGTCAGGGAGCGTCATCCCACCTGGGCGCGCGCCGAGTTGCTCGAGGTGATCGAGAGAGGTCCCGGGCGCCGTGCTGCTCCTTGCCCGTACTACGACCGTTGCGGCGGTTGCGACATGCAGCATCTCGATGAAGAAACGCAGGTTCAGGCCAAGGTCGACGCCGCGCGCGAGGCTATCGAACGCCTCGGCGGAATCGAGATCAAAGACTGCCAGGTCATCAAGGGCGATCGCTGGGCATTCAGACGTCGTGCGCAGTTTCAGATCGCCCCTTCTGAGGACGGCCCGCCGCGCGTTGGTTACTACGCTCGGGGAACTCACGAAGTCGTGCCTGTAGACCGGTGCCCGATCCTGGTGCCGGAGCTCGACGAGTTACTCGAACGCCTACCAGTTCTCTTGCCCGAGAATCCACCCCGGCGCCTCGACGTCGCCGCTGCTGACGACGGTCGCGTGGCCTGTGCGCCGCTCGTCGGTGACCTTCCCGGTGGCGAACTCTCGTTGGCGGCGAGTGGCAACCTGTTGCGCTTCGATGCTCGCTGTTTTACCCAGGGTCATCGTCAACTGACGCCAGAGCTGGTGCGCGTCGCCGTCCCCGATCGAGCCGAGGGAGAACCTCCGTACGAGGTGGCCTACGATCTCTTTGCGGGCGTGGGTCTCTTCGCTTCTGCGCTGGCTCCTCAGACCAAGCGGTTGATTGCGGTCGAGGGTGACCGGGTCGCGGCGACGTGGGCCAGGCGTAACCTCAAGCGCCATCGGCACGCGACGGTGGTTCACCAGCGTGCCGAGCGCTACGCCAAGCAACTCGAGGCCGGTGCCGACCTGGTGCTCGTCGACCCGCCGCGATCCGGCCTGCCCCGGCCGCTACGTCGTGCTTTGCGCTCGCGGTCACCCCGGCACCTGACCTACGTGTCCTGCCATGCGGCGACCCTGGCGCGTGACCTGAAGGAATTCGGCGACCGATTCCGGGTGCTTTCGGTGACCTTCCTCGATCTCTTTCCCCAGACCTCGCACCTCGAGACCGTTGTTCACCTGGAACGGGTTCAGAGACTGGCGGTTGAATAGACTGGAACGCGGAGGAACGCCCGCTCATGTCCAGTTACCACATCGTGCTTGCCAAGGAGAACTTCAAGTTCTCAGCCGGACACTTCACAGTGTTCTCGAACGAGCATGCCGAGTTGCTGCACGGTCACAACTACAAGGTCCAGGTCGAGCTGCACAGCGAAGAGCTCGATGGACTCGGTTTCGTCGTCGACTTCGCCGGCGTCAAACAACGCGTGCGCGAAGTCTGTGCACAGCTGGACGAACGCATCCTGCTACCCGAGCAGTGCCGTCACCTCGAAACCAGTCGCGATGGATCACAGATCGAGGTGGCCTTTGGCGACCGTCGGTACCAGTTGCCGTTCGAGGACGTCGTGCTCCTTCCGCTGGTGAATACGACCGTCGAACTCTTGGCCCAATGGCTGTGGGAGCAGATCGTACCCGCCGTCGTGGGAACCTCCGTTGAGGTCATGTCGGTCGACGTCGAGGAGACCGCTGGCCAGCGCGCCGGCTTCAGGGCCGCCGTGCCTTCGTAGCTTCTCTAGCGATAGGGGCGCGGGATACCGCGTTGCTGCTCGATGCGGCGGCGCGCGTCGCGGCGACGGTCGGGCTGGAAGAAGATCGTCTCGTCGCCCTCCCTGGTGAAGCGATAGTGCTTGTTCGGTTTGCGACCGGTAAGACCCGCTGAGCTTGTCTTGGGGTAACTCCACAAGGCCACGTCGCCATCGAGGACATTGCGGTTCTCCTCCCAGTCCTTTTCCTCGGGCTCACCAAAGAGAACGAAGATCGTTCCGCGGTCGCTGCGATGGCCAGTCGAGGTTCCTTCCCGGAAGAGCTTGTCGGCTTCTTCGCGACGCTCATCGTATGTCGCACGAACGTCAGAGTTTTTCTTCCAGAAATCCTCGATGAACCGTTCCGCTTCCTCGTCGGTGACCAGTTTGAGGTAGCTGTTGATGCCCTTTTCGCCCAACATCCAGGAAATCGGCCCGACCATCCAACGCGCATGTTTCGGGCTGAGGAGTGGGTTGGTCAGGTCGCCGGGCTCGATATGGCGTGGGTTCTTAGGGTTGGGAACCCAGTCATCTCCAGCTCCAGCACTGGTAGCGGCGAGCGCGACCAGAACGAGAGCAGCGAGGAGCGAGTGGGAGAGGGACATCAGGGTTCTCGGGACCTTGCGAGTGCTCTTCATGAGGACCTTCTTGGCGGTGGTCGGTAGGGGGCATCGACTCGAACACCGAAAGGCTCCGAGATAGTTCCGAACGCAAGACGTTCAGCGCTCCGAAGCCAGATTCTAGTCAAGGACTCGAAAGGGTCGAACAGAACGTTTCATGGAAGCACGGATCCGCGGTGCGCGAGGGCTTATCGCAGTCGAAGAAGGCAAGTGCAGTTCGGCAGTCGAAGACGGTCGGCGCAGCCAGGTGGAGTCGGGCGGACCGTCGCAGTCCAGGAACTCAACCGCAGGTGGCAGGTCGAATCCGGGATGGACTCGACCCCCTTCAAGCTGTCGCCGCAATCCCGATCCGAAGACAACCGTTTCATGGAAGCACGGATCCGCGGTGCGCGACGGGCCATCGCAGCCTAAGAAGGCAAGTGCAGTTCGGCAGTCGAAGACGGTCGGCGCAGCCAGGTGGAGTCGGGCGGACCGTCGCAGTCCAGGAACTCAACCGCAGGTGGCAGGTCGAATCCGGGATGGACTCGACCCCCTTCAAGCTGTCGCCGCAATCCCGATCCGAAGACAACCGTTTCATGGAAGCACGGATCCGCGGGGCGCGACGGGCCATCGCAGTCGAAGAAGGCAAGTGCAGTTCGGCAGTCGAAGACGGTCGGCGCAGCCAGGTGGAGTCGGGCGGACCGTCGCAGTCCAGGAACTCAACCGCAGGTGGCAGGTCGAATCCGGGATGGACTCGACCCCCTTCAAGCTGTCGCCGCAATCCCGATCCGAAGACAACCGTTTCATGGAAGCACGGATCCGCGGGGCGCGACGGGCCATCGCAGTCGAAGAAGGCAAGTGCAGTTCGGCAGTCGAAGACGGTCGGCGCAGTCAGGTGGAGTCGGGCGGACCCTCGCAGTCCAGGAACTCAACCGCAGGTGGCAGGTCGAATCCGGGATGGACTCGACCCCCTTCAAGGTGTCGCCGCAATCCCGATCCGAAGACAACCGTTTCATGGAAGCACGGATCCGCGGGGCGCGACGGGCCATCGCAGTCTAAGTACGCAACTGCAGGGCGGCCGCTGGTGAATCCGGCCCGCCCCCCGGACCGCTTGCCCCGCAAGAGTGACTCTAGCGACGGTCGTGGTAACCACCCACCGCCGAAGCCAAACAGAAACCCGCTCCCACCGCCCGACCCAACGCCACGACGACCCAAAAGCCGACAAACCACGGCCGTCGCTAGATCTTGGGAGCCGTCTGGTAGCGGATCTCCTCGATCAGCTTGCTGGTCATGGCCTTCCATTGACCGGGTGGAAACGCGGTGGGTGGCGCGGTCATCTCGACGATGCCGTGGGGACCGTCGTTGGTCACCTTGAGCCGTAGGTCACCCCAGATAATCGCCCAGCTCGGGGTCACCTCAATGTGTGGGCTGAACGGTAGCTGCAGTTCGTTCAGCGAATCGACCACCGCACCCAGCAAACCACCGGAGCCTGGTTCGTAGGCGACGGTGAACTGGGCCCGAGTGGCGTGTGATCCCGGCTGAGGCTTCCAGGTGTCGCTGTTGACAAGCTGTTGGTATTCGGGTCGCAGGCCGATGCCGTCGAAGTTCGAGTCGGCCTTGGCCCGCAAGCGGACGCGCTCGTCGACCGCGATGGCCTGGCCGAGATGTTCGATGGCGAGAGCGGCATAACCTGCGAGGGCGTAGTTGGTGGCGACGAGGTAGAGCGCGTCGGCCTTCTCTGGCGCGCGTTGAATATGGGTGTTGAAACGCTCCGTGGCCTCCTTGAGGTTGCCCAAGAGGAGCTCCGCGGCACCGAGGTTGAGATCGCCGTCGACCGACTGCGGGTCGAGGTCGCGCGCCTTGGCGAAGGCATCCCGCGCCTGTTGGTAGCGCTCCGCTGCCATCTCGATTGCGCCGAGGGTCATCCAGGCTTGACGCAGAGACGGGTCGATTTCGGTCGCCTGGCGCAGATCGAGAGCGCCGCCGTCGTTGTCGCCAAGGAGAATGCGCGCCGTACTTCGTAGCAGGTAGGCGTCTGCTGAGATGTTCTTCTTGCCTTTGGCGATCACCCCGTCAAGGGTAGCGAGCGCGCCCTCGTAGTCACCCGACTCGAGCGATTGTTGAGCCGCCGCCAGCGGACCACTCGTTTGCGCCGGCAGGTGGCCGGGCGGGAAGACCAGAGCGAGGGTCAAAAACGCAGACATTGCGAAGGTCGACGTTCTCTTGCGTTTCCCCATGGCTACGGTTCCCATGAGCTCAGGCTCCCGCCCGGGTTCGTGCGTTGGGGTCGAGTGCGGCTTCGATTTCAGCGACATCGATCATCAATGCCTCGGACTGTATCTGGCCCTCAGGATCGAACTCATAGTCGCGAATCACGCGCCGGAAGACTTCTTTGAGCGCCCGTGCTCCGAGACGCTTCTGCACTGCGGCGTGTTCGGCGATGCGCTGGACGGCTGCCGGTGACAAGGCGAGGTCGATTCCCTGCCTGGCGAAAAACTGGCGCGCCTGAAGATACGAAGACTCCTTCGAGCGCAAGAAGATGTCGATCAGTTGGGGGATGCCGAGGGTCTCGAGCAACACGATCGAATCGAAACGTGACAAGAACTGCGGGCTCATGCCGTAGTCAAAGAGGTCCTGCGAGCGCAACCAGTCGCGTAGCTTGAACGGTAGCTCCTCGCGCACCTGGCCGTTCTCGACCACGGTGACGGGCTTGAGAGCGCCACGATCGTCTCCGACGGTCACGCGGTCGAACACCGCGTCGTACAGACCTTCGAAGGCGCCTGCACAGACGAAGAGCAGGTTGCTCGAATCAATCGTCGCTACGCCACCGCCAGCCCATGACGGCAATTCGAAGGTGACCGCCTCGTTCTCGATCAGGGTCAGGAGCGCTTCTTGGGCGCGGATACCGGTGGTGTTGGCCTCGCCCTCAACGTGTGAGCGGATCTTGTCGACCTCGTCGACGAAAACCAGGCCCTGGCTTGCCTGCGCGATCAGCTTCTCGACCGGAGTGTCAGGGCCGAACTGATCGCGGGCGCGCTCGAGGAGGCGTTGGATCAAAACCTCGCCCGGGTGCCCCGACAGCGCCTCTTCGCCGAGGATGTTGGCGTGGATGCGCACCACGGTCGACCGGCTGGCCAGCTGCGCGTTGCTCGCCAACATGGTCTCCACGGCGCGCATCAGCGTCGTTTTGCCAGAGCCGGACGAGCCGATCAAGAGGATGTTGCCGGTTGGCAGGCCAGCGAGCTTCTTGGCCAGCGCCACCGACATCTCGCGGACGGCCTCCTGTTGCCCCAGGACCGTCTTTTCGAGAGCCTCTGCGATGCGCCGGGGCGCCAGTGGAAGACCTGACATACGAGGAATACTATGACATCGAACGGGCGCTCTGCTCGCCAGTGGGCTCTACTCTGCGGCCTCGGCCGGCGCACGGTCTCGGCGGCTGATGATCCACTGCGGCACAAAGGTCAGACACGCCATCAGGATGGCCGCGATGGCCAGATTGCGCACGATGACGGAGCGTTCGCCCTCGCCGACGCTGACCATGGCCGAGGCGAAGTAGCTCCACACCGGTGTCACCGCCACGTAGGCGATGGCCGTGGCGGTCCAGAAGGTCCGCCAGGTGACTCCGAGAAGAGCGGCACCGTAGTTGGTCACCGCGAACGGCACGGGAACGAAGCGCAGCCGCAGGAGCGCCCAGAAGCTGCGCTTCTCGAGCAGCTTCTCGAGCTTCTCGCGGCGAGAACCGAACAGTCGCGCAACCAGATCATGACCGAAGGTGCGGCCGACCCAGTAGCTCGAGAAGGCGCCCAGGAGGGTGCCGGCATAGTTGATGAGCGACCCGTAGAGCGCGCCAAAGACGGCGCCGCCGGCGATCACCATCGGCGTCACCGGCGCGCCGGCGACGGAACAAACCACGAAGGCGGCGACCAGAACCAGCGGGCTCGCGGGATGATCGCGAATCGCCTGCAGGGAGGCGTAGGCGCGCTCGAGCTCGAGCCAGTCGCGCAGTGGCGTTGCCATCACCAGCCAGATTCCGAAGCCGGCGATGCTCACGAGCACCAGGAAGCGCAGGATGGCGCCGCCTAGACTTCGTGGAGGCGCTTCCAGCTCGCGCAACGGTGCGTCATTCAACTCCCCTCCCTCAGACCAGGGTCTTGAAGTACTCGACCGTCAGCCGCAGGCCCTCGTCGAGTGACACCTCGGGCTGCCAACCGAGCTTTTCCTTGGCGCGCGAGATGTCCGGACGCCTGGTCTTCGGGTCGTCGACGGGAAGGTCGCAGAAGACGATCTTGCTCTTTGAGCCAGTGAAGTCGCGAATGCGCTCGGCGAACTGCAGGATCGTCATCTCACCGGGGTTACCGATGTTGACTGGGCTGTTGAGGTTTGACAGGAGCAGGCGGTAGATCCCTTCGACAAGATCGCTGACGAAACAGAACGATCGCGTTTGGCTGCCGTCGCCGTAGACCGTCAGGTCCTCCCCGCGCAACGCCTGCAACATGAAGTTCGGAACGACGCGACCGTCGCGTGGTCGCATGCGCGGCCCGAAGGTGTTGAAGATCCGCACAATCTTTGCGTCCACTTCGTGGACTCGGTGGTAGGCAGTCGTCATCGCTTCGGCGAAACGCTTGGCTTCGTCATAGACACCGCGCGGACCAACAGGATTGACATTGCCCCAATAGCTCTCGGGCTGCGGGTGAACCAACGGGTCGCCATAGACCTCGGAAGTCGAAGCCAGAAGGTAACGGGCCTTGTGCTCTTTGGCGATACCCAGGCTGTTGTGAGTTCCGAGCGAGCCGACCTTCAGGGTTTGGATTGGAAGCTCGAGGTAGTCGATCGGGCTTGCCGGCGATGCGAAGTGTAGGACGTTGTCGATCGGCGTCGCGATATGAAGTGGCTCGCTGATGTCGTGCTCGATGAAATGAAAGTCATCGCGCTCCATCAGGCCGGCGATGTTCTGCGGTCTTCCGGTGATGAAGTTGTCGACGCAAACGACACCGTGTCCCTCCGCCAGCAGGCGTTCGCAAAGGTGGCTGCCGAGAAAGCCGGCGCCGCCGGTTACGAGAGTGGTCGTCATGCGTGCACATCCTTCGCCAGTAGGGGTGGAGGCGTTACGAGTCAAAGTACCTTCGCCAGTCAATGTACCGCTCACCCGGCCTCGGAGACGGCGCGCAACTTCGGCGTGGCGGAACCCTCTGCCGGTCGTCCGATCGAGGTGTAGTGAAACCCGGCGGACTGTACCTGGGACTGATCGTAGATGTTGCGCAGGTCGATGATGACCGGCTTGGCCATCAGCTTCTCGAGCCGCGGGAACTCGAGCTTGCGGAACAGGTTCCACTCGGTGACGATCACCAGGGCATCGGCCTCTTCGGCCACGGCGTAGGCGTCGTTCGCATAGTGCAGGTTGTCCAGGTGCTGCATTCCTTCGACTTCGACCTGGAAGGTCTCCATCGCCGCGGGGTCGAACGCATGGACGGTTGCACCGCGCGAGAGCAGGTTCTCGACGATGGGAATCGCCGGCGACTCACGCACATCGTCGGTGTCGGGCTTGAACGCCAGGCCGAGCACGCCAATGCGCTTACCCTCGAGGTCGCCGACGACTTTCTGGATCTTGTCGACCATGCGCAGTTTGGTGCGCTCGTTGACACTCAAGACCGCTTCGACGATTTCGAAGGTCATGCCCTCTTGCTTGGCGATGTGAGCGATCGACTGCGTGTCCTTGGGGAAGCACGACCCTCCAAAGCCCGGGCCGGGATGCAGGAAGCGGGGCCCGATGCGGTTGTCGAGGCCCATGCCTTTGGCGACCACCTCGACATCGGCGCCGACGGCTTCACAGAGCTCGGCCGTCTCGTTGATGAAGGAGATCTTGGTAGCAAGGAAGGCATTCGAGGCGTACTTGATCATCTCGGCCGACTCGACGTTGGTGACGACGAACTGAACGTCAGCAACCCGCAGCGGCGAGTAGATGTCGAGCATAAGGTCAGCTGCGCGCGGGTCGCGCGTTCCGATGACGACCCGATCAGGGTGCAGGAAGTCGTCGATGGCAGAGCCTTCGCGTAGGAACTCGGGGTTCGATACAACGGCGAAGTCCTTGCTTCCCGAAGCTTCGCTGACGATGCCTTCGATCATGCGGCCGGTCCCGATGGGAACGGTGCTCTTGGTGACAATGATCTTGAAGCCGTTGAGATTCTCGCCAATGGACTGCGCTACCTGACGCACGAACTCGAGATTGGCCGAGCCGTCTTCGGCTGGGGGCGTGCCGACCGCGATGAACACCGCAACGGCCTCCTGGATCGAAGCATTGACGTCAGTGGAGAAGTCGAGCCGCCCTTCGGCGCGGTTCTTGTCGACAATCTCTTTGAGACCGGGTTCATAGATGGGGATCTCGCCGCGGTTGAGACGCTCGATCTTGGATGCGTCTTTATCGACGCAGACGACATGGGTACCGAAGTCGGCCAAGCAGGCTCCGGTGACGAGGCCGACGTAACCACTACCAACAACACAGATCTTCATGGGCTGGACTCACATTGGTGGAAGGAAGGGAAAAACCCCTCCAATGAACTGGAAGGTAGTCACCGGCGGCGATCGCATCGCCTTTGGTCCGGTAGACCGTGTCGAGGTGCCCGGGTGGAACTTGGGCTACCTGCGCCCCCGTGCAGGGTTCTGGGACGTTTCGCGACGCTCGAGGAGTGAGATCAGGTGGGGTGCGCTGGCCCCGGCAGCTACCCGTTCCTGGCATGCACTTCGAGGTGCGGAACCGTTGAAAGATAGCGAATCGGCGATTCCCCGACAAGGTGTCGGTTGCCGAAGTACCGCGACAGTGGGGTTCTACACACGGCGGGCGCAAGCTTTGATAAGCCTGGACGGTGCAGCCGGCAGGTCAACCAAGGCCACCGGCTCTTAGAGGCCGTCGGCTTCGATGTCCTTGGGAATGGGTTCGATCTCGCCTGCCTTGACGGCATCCGCGTAGCGCTTCTTGATGCCCTTCTTCTGCCGGTTGCGGATCATCCAGCGCAGCAGCCGTGACTCATTGATGCCGATGACGACGTCGTTGAGTGCCTCGAAGACGGCGGGGTCGTTGATCAGCCGGGCGGCAGTGCCGTCACCCTCAGAGACCTTGGCAGAGAGATCATCGAGGCGTTCGAGCAGGCTCTGAATCTCGTCGGTGATCGCCTGGCCGTACTCGTCGTCATGGATCAGCTTGGGAAGCAGTCCGTCGCCAGAACGCATCTCCTCCGCCAGCACGCTCAGGTCTGCCATGGCGGAGTCGAAGTTCTCGAGGCTCTGGGCGAGGCTGGCGCTGGCGTCCTTGTCGTCGAGGAGCGTGCCGAGAATTCCTTCCCCGGTCTCAACGCGATCGGCGACGCTCTTGAGCGTCGCCACGGTGTTCGAGAGGTCGTCGGCCAGTTGCTGATCCGAGAACAGGCGCCCCACGGTGCCTTCTCCAGACTCGATGCGGCCGACGACCGCATCGACCGACTCGAGGGTCGACACCAGGCTCTCGGTGACGCGCTCGCCTTCGCGTTCGGTGATCAATTCGCCGAGAAGCCCTTCGCCGTCCTCCATGCGAGTCAGGATGTTCGAAAGGGAGCTTGCAGCGATGACGATGTTGTCGAGAACGTCACCGCCGCTGGCGATCAGCTTGTCGACGTCGGTAGGGGCTGCCGCCGGTATTTGTTGGCCGGCCTCGACTTCGGCAAAGCCTGGACTGCCCGAAGTGATGTCGACGTATTTATCACCGAGCAAGCCGAGGCTCTTGATTCGCGCCACCGAGTCCTGGCGCACACGCGAGGCGTAGCGCCTTTCGACGCTCACCCACACCTGCAGGAGTTCGGTGTCGATGTTCTCGGGCAAGATGATGTCGTCGATCTTGCCGACCACGACGCCGGAGAGCTGCACCGGGTTTCCTTCGGCGAGCCCGGCAACCGTGGGGAAGAGTACGAAGTACTTGTTGGTCTTGGTAAACAGAAAGTTCTGCTCGCCGACCAGGAGCACTACCGCTGCAACAACCAGTAGCGCGGTGAGTACGGTCAGTCCAATTCGTCCGAGACGTGCGTCACGCCGCATCGATGTCCTCCTTGCCGGTCAGGAACGCTGCCAGGGAACGGTCCTCACTGCGATCGGCTTCTTCCCATGTTCCCAGAAAAGCAAAGCGCCCGTCCCGCAGGAAGGCGAGTCGATCGCCAACGGTGCGCGCCAGCGCCAGGTCGTGGGTGACGACGACGGCGGTGACTCCGAGATTGTTGCGAATGTCGTTGATCAGTGAGCCAATGGTTGCCGAAGTGATCGGGTCGAGCCCCGTCGTAGGTTCGTCGAACAGCACGACCTCGGGATCGAGCATCAAGGACCGCGCCAGGGCGACACGTTTCTTCATGCCGCCCGAGAGCGCTGCCGGCATGCGGTCCTCGATGCCCGGCATACGAACCATCTCGAGACGGTCCGCAATGCGATCTTCGATCTCTGCCTCTTCCATTTCGGTGTGCTCGCGGAGCGGAAAGGCGAGGTTTTCGTAGACCGTCAGTGAGTCGAAGAGGGCACCGCCCTGGAAGAGCATCGCGACCCGTCGCCGGATCGGGTAGAGGTCCTTCTCGGTCAGTTCGCCGAGGTCGATGTCACCGAAGAAGACCTTTCCTTCGTCGGGTGCCTCGAGGCCGTTGAGTTGCCGGAGGGTGACGCTCTTGCCGGTTCCTGAACGCCCCAGGATGATCAAACATTCGCCGCGGTGAACGTCAAAGGACACGCCATCGAGGATGGTGCGCCGTCCGTATCGCTTGACCAGATCCCGTACACGGTAGACGACCTTGCCGTCGGTCCCGGGCACAAGCGAGAGCTCTTCAGAACCCGACACGTCTCAGATGCTCCCGATCATGTAGAAGAGCTTGGTGAGAAAGAAGTCACTCACCAGAATCACGATCGACGCCCAGACTACGGTGTTGGTCGTTGCGCGGCCAACGCCGTCAGCGCCGCCGGTGACCTGCAGCCCGTTGTAGCAGCCGATGATGGCGATGGCGTATCCAAAGAAGAACGACTTGCCGACACCACTGAAGACGTCTCCCATCGTCAACGACGACAACACGTCGTTGACGTAGAGGCCGAGCTGCAGGTCGAGTTGGTAGACGGCAATCAATCCGCCTCCGAGAATGCCCAGGGCGTCGCCAATGATGGTGAGTGCCGGCAACATGATGAGCGTTGCGCCGAGGCGAGGCACGACCAACTTGCGGGTTGGCGAGGCCGCCATCGAGCGCAGGGCGTCGATCTGTTCGGTGACCTTCATCGTGCCGAGCTCGGCGGTCATTCCGGCACCAATGCGGCCACCGACGATGAGAGCCACCAGAACCGGCCCGAGCTCTCGACTGAGCGATTTCGAGACGACGGTGCCGATGTAGTACTTGACACCCAGTTCCGGCAGCGAATACGCCGTCTGGAGCGCCAGAACCATGCCGGTGAAAATGGTCGTGATGCCGGCCACGGCAAACGAGCGAACGCCGAGCTGGTCCATCTGCTGCAGCCAGAGACTGGCCTCGAGCGGCAGTTTGAACATTCCCAAGAGCGCGCGCCAGGTGAGCACTGCGATGCCGCCAATGTGGTGCAACCCGCGCTGCGCAGGAGCGAGCATCAGCTCGAGCGTGCTCTGCTCGAGATCGTCTCCCAGGCCCGGCTCGAGAAGGCTCACGACGACAGCCCAGGCACGTTACAGCCCGTGGATTCTGAGGTGGATCGGTTGATTGGCATGCAGAGAGAAGGGCTCGGCGAGGTGCCGCGTTCTCCTGGAATCTCTTCTGAGATCTCGGCGGCGCGATCCTGGTGATGGGCGGGCGGTGCCGGGGGTACCTGAGGCCTCGAACGAGTGAGCAAACTCTAGCAGTCCCGCGTGGCTCTCCCTCGCCCGGAGCGGCGACGTGGCCTTAGCGGTAGCGCCTCAGGTCGTCCCAGATCGCGGCACTCGGCTGGAGCGGTTCATAGACGACGAACAGGGGCGCGCCCGCCTCATCGTTGTCGACGCCCCAGGGGTTCGAAATAACGCCGACTCGACGCCAACGCCGCCAGTAGCGCTCGACCGCTTGGCGGCTGTAGCCAACAACCAGAGCGGCGTCGAGCGCTGCGTCGCGGCTCCAGAACCAATAGCTGTTGTGGGGACTCGTCACCCTGGCGGCCTGTTTCCCGAAGAGCTCTATTGCCGCTGCGTTGCCGTAGTTTGATGCCAGCACGACCTCGATCTCTCCCTCGAGGGCCCGCAGTTGTTCGTCGACCTGCGCGGCGAGTTCCGGCCAACCCACCATCTCGGCGACGTCGTTGTTGGGCACCTTGCTCTGTCGCGCTGGCCAGTCCTCGACCGGAATGAGTGGCAAAAAGAAGCTCGCGACAGCCAGGTTGGCGACCGCCGCTGCGATGACCGCCGGCACCAGCGCTCGACTTGTGCCCGCTGCGCGCTTCGGATCGTTTCCCCAGCGACCGACAGCCGCTCCTCCGGCCGCGAAGACCAGCGGATAGAGCGGTGCAACGTAGTAGGGCTTGCCGGCCAAAACAAGGAACAGGAAGAACGTGATGACGCCTGCGATGGCCAGGGGGCGGTGTCTGTGGTGGCGCTTCCACCAGGAGGCAGCAAAGAAAAGGAGTGGCAACCAGAAAAGGCCCAGAAAGGGCAGCTGAAGACCGAGAAACTCGGATCTCGTGGTCACCTTGTAGCTGGCGAACTCAACGAACGGAACGTCGTGCCGGATGAGCCACCAGAGATTGGGTGAGAAGACCACCATCGCCAGGAGCCCGGCCAACCAGGGCCATGGCGTCACGAGATGTTTGCGAGCGCTGGTGAGAACGAAGGCGAGGAGGATCGCCAAGCCAAAGCCCGCTACTGTGTACTTGATCAACAGCCCTACGCCGAGGACGCCGCCGAGGAGCAGCCAGGCAGAGCGGGCACTGCGGGACCCCGGTTCGGCATCGAGAACTGCGGTGAGCAGAATGATCGCCAACAGCCAGATGACCTGATCGAAGGGGTTGACCTGGAACATCCCCTGGGTGATGACGAAGATCAGGCAACTCGCGGTGGCGAGAGCTGCGATTCGATGGCCCCGTTGGGAGGCGCCCAGGCGGTTCGCCAGAATAGCCGTCAGCACAACCAGCAGCCCGGCGACCAGTGCCGGCCAAAGCCGAAGGCCGACCACCGAGGGGCCGAAGACCTTGTGTGAGAGGCCGGCGAGCCAGGGCACCAGGGGTGGATGGTCGACGTAGCCGAAGTCGAGGCGCAGGCCGCCGGTCATGTAGTAGAGCTCGTCGCGATGGAAGCCGTAGCCCTGGTGCACAGCGATCCAGGCAACGAGGAGCTGGCCGAGGATGGCAAGGGCACCCAGCAGGAGAACGACGGGGTCCTTTTGGGGAGTGCGCTCGAGCGTCGGGTCAGCGGGCATGGTGGTGAGACCTACGGGTGGCCGACGCTGCTGTTTCAGCCGCGGGTTGTGCGCACGACACCAAAGGCAGTCCTAGACCTGCCGAGGCGGGGCGCCGCTTCTTCTTTGACATCTGAAAGACTGCCCTCATACCGGCCTACCCCTTGTCGGAACGTTTCCCGGTCATCTCGTCCGAGCAGAACCCTTGAGCAGCACAAGCGCATCCCACAACCCGAGTGACAGGCAGAGCACGAGCGCTCCCGCCGAGCATCCCAGTTGGTTCGCTGTGACTCGGGCGACGGTAGGCTTTCTCTTGTTCATCGTTTTCGGTAGCTTCGTCTTCTCGATTCTCTCGGGGCTGGCCGGTTGGATCCCCCCGCGCGGCAATCACATGTTCCGTTTCGCGCGCTGGTGGGGTCGTGGCCTGCTGTGGGCGAGCGCCTGCGAATTGCGCGTTGAAGGTGCCTCTTTAGAGGACACTCCGGCCGTTTTCGTAGCCAACCATCAGAGCATCTTCGACGTGCCGGCACTGCTCGCCTCAGTCCCCGGGCAGGCGCGCTTCATGGCCAAGCGAGAGTTGTTTCGGATCCCCCTCTTTGGTTGGGCCCTGTGGATCGCCGGTTTCGTGCCGGTCGATCGTCGTGACCGGAGTCGCGCCGCTGAGACCTTCAACCAGGCCTCACAGCGCCTGCGCGCAGGAGCTTCGGTGGTGGTCTATCCGGAAGAGACTCGCTCCCACGACGGGCGGCTCAGGCCCTTCAAGCGGGGGGGAATCCTGCTGGCGCTCAAGACCGGTGCTCCCATCGTGCCGGTGGGTGTTGCGGGCAGCTTCTATGCCAAGCCCCGGCACCGCTTCACCGTGTGGCCGGGACCGATTACGGTGCGTTACGGCGAGGCGGTCGACCCGCGCGGCGCTGGTCTGCGCAAGAAGGGGGCGCTGGTCGAGCATCTCGAGGCGACGGTAGCGGAGCTTGCAGATGTCGAACGCGGTGGTCTGGAATAAGGCGTGAGACCGCCCCAGCGGACGCGATCGGAGCGAGGCCGAGTGAAGACCAGCGACCGTTCGTCCACGCGTCAGCGTTGCTAGACTCGCCGCTCTCTTTGGGCACAAGCGATTGACCCGCCGGCCTGGCCGCACCGGCGGCAGTCAGGCGCCCACTCCCACTACAACTCTCACTCCAGAAGGCAATCTCTTCCCGTGACTGAATCGGACCACGGCTCACAGCCGCCCAGTAGCGCTAACGGAAAGGAAGGCGCCAACGGAAAAGAACGGAGCGACTTCGAGAAAGGCCTCTGGGGGGCGCTGGCTACGGTGACCTTTCCAGGTATGAGTCGCGACGTGGTGTCGTTCGGCTTCGTCAAGAAGGTGACCGCCGAGCCCGACGGATCGGTAGCGGTGGAGCTCGAGGTGCCGACCCACAATCCCGGTTCAGGTGAGGCGATCCGTACCGAAGTCGAGAGAGTCTTGACCGAGCTCGAAGGCGTTCGTGAGGCCAAAGTCGGCCTGCGGGTCGTGACACCCCGCACCCAGGCACCGCCGGCGCAGCGAGGCGTGATGAACGACCCGTCGTTGCTCGAGGGGGTGCGCTCGGTGGTAGCGGTCGCCAGCGGGAAGGGTGGTGTCGGCAAGTCGACGGTCTCGGTCAACCTCGCGGTGCAGCTCGCCCAGGCGGGTCATCGGGTCGGTCTGCTCGACTGCGACATCTATGGGCCTTCCATTCCCACCATGCTGGGAATCACCGACCGCCCGGCGGTCGCGCGCAAGAAGCTGGTGCCGTTCGAGAAGTACGGTGTGCGCTCGATGTCGCTCGGGTTCGTCGTCGAGCAAGACACACCAGTCATCTGGCGCGGGCCAATGGTGCAGAAAGCCATCGAGCAGTTGCTCGGTGACGTCCTCTGGGGCGAGCTCGACCAGCTCATTATCGACCTGCCACCGGGCACAGGCGATGCCCAGCTCACGCTGGCGCAGAAGGTGCCGCTCTCGGGCGCCGTCATCGTTTCGACCCCGCAGGACGTGGCCTTGATCGACGCCAGGAAGGGCCTTGCGATGTTCGAGAAGGTCAAGGTGCCGGTGCTCGGCTTCGTCGAGAACATGTCGTACTTCGAATGCCCGTCGTGTGGTGATCGCACTGACGTCTTCAAGCACGGTGGCGCCGAGCGCGCCGCCAGAGAACTAGGCGTTCGCTTCCTTGGCGCGATACCGCTCGACTCCGCCGTAGTGCACGGTGGCGATGACGGTGTGCCTGTGGTTGCTGCTGACCCCGAAGGGTCCTTCGCCCAGGCCTTCTCTGAGATCGCTGGGGGCGTCGTGGAGGCTCTCAAAGAAGAACGCCGCGCCCGACCGCTGACGATTCTCTGAGCGCGGTGGCGTGAAGACAGCGTTTCTGGCCGACGCACACCTGGGCGGGCCCGGTGGCCCGGCCGAGCCGCTGATCGCTCAGCTCGATGAGCTTCAGTCTCGAGGTTGCGAGCATCTCGTCTTGATGGGCGATCTCTTTCACGTTTGGGTCGGACACCGCCAGTTCGAAACACCTGAAATTGCCGCGGTCATGGTGGCGCTCGACCGCTTGCGCGCTGCCGGCGTGCGGGTGAGCTACATCGAGGGCAACCGCGACTTCTTCCTGCGCGATGGTCCCTACAGAGATCACTTCGACGAGGTAGCAGTCGAGCTACCGATCGAGATTGGGAACGAGCGCGTGTTGTGTGTTCATGGTGACGGGCTCAACGATCGCGACTGGCAGTACCGTGGGTGGCGTTGGTTGTCGAAGTCGCCCCCGGCGCGCTTCTTCGTTCGCCATCTCCCAGGCGGTCTCGCGCGGCGGATCGTGCACGGTACCGAGGAGCGGCTAGCGCGCACCAACTTCAAGCACAAGAACCGCATTCCCGAAGAGCCCATTGCGACCTGGGGGGCCAGGCGCCTGATACAGGGTGAGTTCGATCGCATCGTCCTTGGTCACTTCCATGAACCGCGCTTGATCGCCACCCAACACGGCAAGATTCATATTCTCGACGCATGGTTTCGCAGCCATCGAATCGAAAGCCTCGACGGGCTCGACGTGGAACAGGCGTCGTCATGAAAGCGCAGGGCATCATGCTCGGAAGTGGTACCTCGACCGGTGTTCCGGTGATCGGATGCGATTGTGAAACCTGCACCTCTGATGACCCCCGCAACCGTCGTTCACGCACCAGCATGTGGTTTCGAATCCAAGACCGCCCGGCCGATCCCGAAAGGCCCTTTTTCGGCCTATTGATCGATACCTCGACAGACTTTCGCGAGCAGGCTCTGCGCGAGAAGATTCCGCGCATCGACGCCGTTTTGTACACGCACGCCCACGCCGATCACATCTTCGGCCTCGACGATCTGCGCATCTACAACTTCCGACAGCGGCAGTCCATCCCGACCTACGGCAGCGCTCTGACGCTGAGGCGGATCCGCCACGCCTTTTCGTACATCTTCGAGGATGGGCAGGAAGGCGGTGGCAAACCGAACGTTACTCTCGAGACAGTTGAAGGGTCATTCAAACTGTCGAACTTCGAGGTCACTCCGATTCCGGTCATGCACGGCGAGCTGGCGATCTTCGGCTATCGGCTCGGCGACTTCGCCTATATCACCGACTGCAGCCACATTCCTGAAGACAGCATGAGGCAGCTCGAAGGCGTCGATCAGTTGGTGCTTGGCGCGTTGCGCTATCGAGAGCACCCGACCCACTTCAACATCGACCAGGCAACCGCAGTGGCCGAGCGCGTTGGCGCCAGGCGCACGGTGCTCACCCACCTGGCCTGTGACATCGAGCACGTGCGTGACGATGCGAAACTTCCGAAGGGCGTCGAACTCGGCTACGACGGAATGCTGTTCGACTTCGAGATGACGAGTGGAGCGGGGCAGTGAGAAGGTCGAAAAATGTCTAGTGCACCTACTCCTGGCGCAGGGCGGGCCCCTGACGCGGCGCGGCCCGTGCCGAGCGGCAGAGTGGTACGCGGCGCGGTTGTGCTGCCGCCGTCGAAGAGTGTTTCTCACCGCTACCTGAACCTTGCGCTGCTCGCAGGCGAGAGAGCCCGGGTGGGTCGAGTGCTCGAGGCAGAAGACACAGGGCTCTTCCTCGCCGGGCTTTCTGAGATGGGGTGGGGGGTATCAAAGAGCGCCGCCGGCGATGGTGCGTGGGACGTCGAGCTCGAGCCCCCCGGTTCGTCGGGTTGGAGTAAAGAACCCGAAGTCTTCTGTGGCAACGCCGGCACCTTCTTTCGCTTTCTGGTCGCCACTGCTTCGGTGTTGCCGACCGAGAAAATGCGCATCGATGGAACACCGCGCCTCTGTGAGCGCCCGATCGGCGCCTTGACCAGCACCCTCGGGGCGCTTGGTGCGCGCGTGGCCTTCGACGACCGCGACGGGTACGCGCCGCTCTTCGTTGAGGGCGCCACACTGGCCGGTGGTGCGGCGACGCTCGATGCTTCTGAATCGAGCCAATACCTTTCGGCGATTCTGATGGCCGGTCTTCGCGCTCCGCGGGCCATTGACCTCGAGGTCGAGGCGTTGGCCTCAGCCCCCTACATCGGCATTACCTTGCAGGCCATCGAGCGCTTCGGGGGCAGAGGCGCGGTGACCCACAACGACGCAACCGACCGCTACCGCATCGAGCCCGTCGGTGCTCTTGGAGCAGCTGACCCGGTGGTCGAGGGCGATTGGTCAGCCGCCGGTTATCCGGCTGCGGCAGCGCTTCTCACCGGCGGCGAGGTCACCCTCCATGGTCTACGTCGCGATTCGGCACAGGGAGATCGTCGCATCCTGGAGCTTCTCGCTGCCGCTGGCGCGAGAGTCGAATGGCAGGAAGACGTCTGCCATGTCGGGGCAGGGCCGTTACGGCCGCTCGGTGAAGTCGACCTCGGTGACGTGCCCGATCAGGTGCCGACAGTGGCTGCGGTTGCGGCGTTTCTGCCGGGCACCACGCGCATCGTCGGAGTGCCGCACCTGCGCATCAAGGAAAGCGACCGCTTAGCGGCGATGGCCAAAGAGCTCGCCCGAGGCGGTGCATCGATCGAAGAACTACCCGCCGGGTTGGTGATCACGGGCGACCCTCAGTTCGGTGACGAGAATCGCGGCCAGGAGAAGAGCACCGTCGTCTGTGACAGTTGGGACGACCACCGGATTGCCATGGCCATGGCGCTCGTCGGACTGCGCCGTGGCGGCGTGTCGGTGGCGCATCCGGAGGTGGTCGGCAAGTCCTACCCGCACTTCTGGGACCATCTCGACGAGCTGACGGGCGGGCGCAGCGTGTAACGCTTGCCACGCGAGTCGGAAGAAGAGTGGGTCATGCCCCCTCCTCTGGCTCATCTAGCGCTGCGGGATCAGGTATCGGTCCTGCGGGCGCGGGCAGGTCCACGATCTGCCGGAAGACTGCCCGAACGCTCGCGGGCCAGCGATCGTATGCGCGTCGCCGGGCTTCTCGAAGTCGCGGCGGCCCTCGCGCATGCAGAACGCGCCAGTTTCAGTCTCACCGGGTTCGATGAGCTCCTGCTCGATGACGAGGGGCGTCCGCTGGGGCTTTCGATCGCTGTTCAGCCAACGAGAGTGCCAACTCAAGAGCTGCTGACGCAGGCTGCCTACCGTCTGTTCGGTTCGAACAGCGACGCGGGTTCCGCTCTAGCGTTCGGTGGCGGTGAGGCCAAAGCCGCCGTCGCCTCGCTCCTCGAACGCTGGCGTCAATGCCTCACGCCGCTCTCTCCAGTCGACGCGGTCGACGGTATCTTGCGTGCCGCGCCGTTTCTCTGGTGGATGAAGAAAAGGGACCACCTCGCTGCGCTTGCGCTGGCGGTCGAAGATGACGTGTGGTTCGCCGCACCGACAGGCGCCCGCCGCCGGTTGTTTGACCGCGGGAGGGTGCCAGAGGACCTCGAGAAGACCTTCACCGTTCTGAAAGGGCCGACTGCCCAGGCTGCCTGGCTCGGTATTGCCGCGAGTACCCTCGAGCCAGGGCCACCCGAGCAGGCTCTGGCCAAGGCACGTGAGCTGGAGCGCGCCGGGCACCTTTTCCTTGCCCGTCGGGTGCTCGCCTCCCAGCAGAATCCCGATGCACTTCTCCTACGCGCGCGGATCGAGCTCGCGCTTGGTGAGGTCGGAACGGCCGCGCACGGGCTGCGGGCGCTTCGCCGCCGTGAACCGCCTCTTGCGACCCAGATCGATTCGATCGAGCTTGCCCTCCGGCTGTCGAAGCGTTGCCTCGACTCGGGGGCTCTCGCCGCCGAAGCGGTCTTTGCCGAACATCTGCTGGAAGCGGCTGCCCAGGCAGGCGACGAGGTGGTGCTGGGGCGCGCACAGCTTGCGGGGGCATGGGCAGCCCTAGACAACGGCGATCTGACGCTTGCGGCGGAACTGCTCGATCAAGCGGAGGAGGCTCGAGAGCCGGATCGTGAGCGCCTTGCACGACGGCATCAGGCGGCTGCTCAGCTCGCTTTCGTCCGGGGTCAGTGGCAAGACGCGGAGTCCCATCTCGGGCGGGCCCTGGGCGCGGTCACTCTGCGCCCGCGTCCCCGTGCATTGGTGGGCGGGCTGTGGAATGAGATGGCCCTCGCGAGAGCCGCCGGGGGTGACCTCCGCGGCGCGGAGCGTGCACTTCGCCATGCTCTCCGTCACCTGCGTGCCTGCGACGGTCCGAGTCACCTGGCTCTCGCCACGAGCAATCTCGCAGAGATCGCAGTCCGGCGCGGTCGAGTCTCGGGCGTCGAAGCGGTGCTCGATGCCTGCCTCGAGTTTCCGGAGACGTCGCGCAACCGGGCGGCGCGGGCGGCGGAAGAGGCACTCGCGGTGCGCCTTCTGATGGTCCGCGGCGCGCTCGAAGATGCGCTTCGTCTTTGTCGGCCTGCGTTGGAGGACGCCACCGGTTCTATGGACAAAGAGCGCCTGGCCCTTGCCGCACGCTGCCTCGCCTGGTCGGGGCGCGTGGCCGAGGCGGCCGAACTTCTCGAGCAGCTGGCAGACCATGATCTGGACCATCTCGAACCGGAGGAGCGTCTGGCAGTCCTCCTTCAAGCCGGTCAGAAGGAGCGGGCGCAGCAGCTCAATGCGCGACTGCCTGCACCGCTTCGTAGGTTCTGGAGTCCAATCGTGGCGCACCAGCCGGCTCTAGAGGTCAGTCTGCCAGCCATCGATGCCCTGAGGCTCGAGCCCTACCGCGCCGCGCGCCTGGTGCTCGACCTCCTACAGCTCGGTGTACCGGTTGCGCCTCCACTCGCAACGCGAAGTGCCCGGGTCATGAGGGACCTCGGGGCTCGGGCCTTCGCCGGTCGAATCGAGGACGCCTCTGACCCGTGGAGTGCGCTCGCCGAGCTCCTGGTGCCGGAAGAGAACACGAAGAGGCTTGGCCTGACGGAGCGGATCGAGAGGTTATTCGCATCGCTTTCGTGCGCGCGTGGCGGTGTCTCGATCGGCGACGAAACGGCTCCTCTTCGGAAGCTGGTCTTGCGGCCCGCCCCGACCGACGCGGTGACTGTCTCGCTGGTCGCGTTGAACCGGCGGGTTGAGTTGGCGCTGGTGGCGCAGGATTTCGAGCGGCTCGGGCGTAGCCGGGTGCGGGTTCTCGCCTGGGCGATTGCCTGCGCGGCATGGGAGTCGACCCTGGCCGAGGAGCGACCGGGACGGGGGCACGAGCCGCTCTTTGTTGCGGAAGATGTTGCCGAAGATGTAGCCGACAATGTTGCTGAAGATGATGTGGGAGCGAAGGCGTGCGACGGGCTACGCCGGTCAGAAACGGCAGAGCCGAACGATGGCATCGTTGGCCGTTCTGCGCCCCTTCTCGAGGCGCTCGAGAATGTCTCCCGGCTGGCGCCCGCTGCGATCCCGGTGCTGGTGCTTGGCGAAACCGGAACCGGTAAGGAGCTCATCGCCAGGCGCCTACACGCCTTGAGCCGTCGCGCCGAGAAGCGTTTTCTGGCCGTCAACTGTGCGACCCTGCAGAACGAGAATCTGGTCTTGGCCGAGCTCTTTGGGCACGCCAAGGGCGCCTTCACCGGGGCGCACGCGGCGCGCCCGGGTGTCTTCGAGTCGGCGCACGAGGGGACAGTCTTTCTCGACGAGATTGGCGACCTGCCCGAGAACGCGCAAGGCATGTTGCTGCGAGTGCTGCAAGAGGGTGAAGTGCGCCGCCTGGGTGAACTGCGCGACCGATCGGTCGACGTACGCATCGTCGCGGCGACTCACAACGACCTCGCTCTGTTGGTGCGCGAGGGGCGTTTCAGGCAGGACTTGTATTTTCGCCTGGCGGGGGCGTTGGTGGAGCTGCCGCCGCTTAGAGAGCGCGGCTCGGATGCTGAACTACTGGCCGCGTTTTTCCTCGAGCGCCTGGACCCGTGGGCGCGGTTGGCCGACTGCGCCTTGCGTGCGATTCGCGAGCACACCTGGCCCGGAAACGTTCGCCAACTGCAGAACGCGCTGGCCGTGGCAGTGACCTTTGGAGCCGTCCAGCAGCAAGAGCCCTGGGTCCTCACGGCAGAACATCTCGGCCTGGGCTCTAGCCCGCAAGAGAGCCCGGAGCACGCCGCGCCATCAGAAACCGCCACCTACAGGGAGTGCGTCTTCAACTATCGTCGCCAGCTGATTGCCGATGCCCTCGAGCGCTCCGGCGGCAACCAGGCAGCGGCTGCCCGCCAGCTCGGCCTCAAGCGGCAGTCGCTGCGCTACAACATGAAAGCGCTCGGTCTCTTGTGACGTTCAGAGCATCTCTGCGAGCTTCTCGAGCGCTGCCAACAGGTCGGGCTCATCTTCGAGCACCCCGGCGAGCGGATCACTCTTCTGGCGTTTGAGGCGCTTGGGGACGCTCCTGATGTTCCACTGCTCGATGGTGAGCTTGTTGGTGACTTCGCGCCAACGAAGCGGCGTGGAAACGGGCGCCTGCAGTTTAGGGCGCACGCTGAACGGCGCGACCAGCAAGCGGCCGCGACCGTTCTGTACGTAGTCGACGTAGACCCGGCCATCGCGCTTGGCCGGGTTGCGAATCACGGTGGCGATGTCGTCGTGTTGCTGCGCAATCACCGTTGCCAAAAGCTGCGCCAGAGTGCGCGACTGTTGGTAGTCGAACGCGCCTCCCAGCGGCAAGAGAACGTGGATGCCACTCGAGCCGCTGGTCTTGGCGTAGGACGGCAGGCCGATCTCGTCGCAGACCTTTTTGATGGCCTTGGCCAGCTTGACGACATCGGTGAACGGTGCTTCCTTCGGGTCGAGGTCGAGGATGCACCAGTCGGGTCGGTCGAGGGTCGTCAGCCGACTCGACCAGACGTGCAGGACAATCGCGCCCAGGTTGGCGAGGTAGAGGAGCGTTTCTTCGTCGTTGACGACGAAGTATTCGATGTCTCGTTCGCCGCCCCCGGAGGAAATGGTCTCGGTGTGCACCCAGTCGGGTGCGAAGTCGGGGGCGTTCTTCTGGAAGAAGGACTTGCCGTGGATGCCGTCGGGGTAGCGAGTGAGTACGACGGGGCGATCCTCGAGGTAGCGCAGCATGGTTGGCGCCGCCTGGCGATAGAACTCGATCATGTCGCCCTTGGTGTAGCCGTCTTCGGGCCAGAAGATCTTGTCGAGGTTCGAGAAGGTGGGCTTCGGGCGCTCCGGGGCTTCGACCTGCGGGGCGGGCGGCTCATCGTCGCCGGCCGCGTGCGCTCGGCTGCGGCCGCGCCCCGTTGCTTCGAACGGTGGCTTGTCCGGTCGCAGGTGGAGATAGACCGGGTGTCGCAGCATGTGGAGATGCGTCCACTCCTTGTAGCGCACCTCACACACCAGCTCGGGTTCTGCCCACAGGTGTTTCCCGGTCGCGGGCAGTTCGGTGTCCGGCGCGGCACGGCAAGGCGGGTCGGGTCGTTCGAGGGCGCGCAGCTGCTCCGACAATGTGCGCAGCTTGTGCTCGTCAAAGCCTGTACCCACCCGCCCGGCATAGATCAGGTCGAGTTCTTCCTCGCCGGCGTTTTCGGGTGCTTGAATCGCAAGATGAAGTGCACCGAAGCCTGTCCGGTTCTTGCCCTTCTCCGGCAGGGTCATGCCGACGATCACGAAGTCGCCGGTTTGCTCGTAACGGTACTTGAGCCAGTCCGTTGAGCGCCGCCCGACGTAGGCCGCGGCGCCGTCTTTAGCCACCATGCCTTCGAGTCCCATGCCGCCGATGTGTGCGAAGAGCTCCTTGCCGCGTTCTTCGATGTGATCGCAAAAGCGCAGCGGACCGGCAGGCGGTACGACTTCCTGCAGGAGGCCCTTGCGCTCCACCGTCTTAAGGGCGCGCAGATCGTAGCCGCAGAACGAAAGCATGTCGAAAGCGAACAGGGTCGCGGGGTGCTCGAGAGTGGCACGCTCGATGTCGACCGTCTTGGTGAGCATGGCGCGCCTCTGCAGGCGATTGAACGACGGGTGGCCTTCCGCGTCGAGAACCACGACCTCGCCGTCGAGCACCAGGTCGTCGACCGGCCAGCGCTCGAGCGCGCGCGCGATCTCGGGGAAGAGCGCCGTGGCGTCGTGCCCGTTGCGATAGCGCAGATACGGCTTGCCGTCGACCTTGGCGGCGATCAGCCGGTAGCCGTCGTACTTGAGCTCGTAGATCCACCCTTTCCGAGAGCGTGGCTCGTCATCGAGGGTCGCCAGCATGGGTTTCACCTTCTGCGGCGAGACTTTCTTTTTCGGTGCTCCGAGTTCCTTCGCCGACTCGAGCACTGCTTCCATGCGCGTACTGCCGCTCGCCAGTTCTTCGACCGTCAGCCCCGAGATCACCGAGGTCTCTGGAAAGTACTCTCCTCCTTTGCGGGCCGCTCCGTCGGGCTTCTTCATCAGCAGCCAGGACTTGTCTTCGTCGCGGCTCTTGCCGCGCTGAGCGACGGGCGGCTTGATGCGAAAGATCGTCCAGACCCCGTGTAGCTTGTAGCCCCGCAGCTCGAAGAGCAGCTTGCCCTTCTCCCATCCCTCGAACGGGTCTTCGAGTGGAATCCATCGCCCGCGATCCCAGACGATCATGGCGCCGGCGCCGTAGTTCCCTTCGGGGATCACCCCCTCGAAGTCGCCGTACTCGAAGGGATGGTCTTCGGTTTCGGCGGCGAAACGCTTCTCTTCCGGGTCGAGTGAGAAGCCCTTCGGTACTGCCCACGACTTGAGCACTCCGCAGTGTTCGAGCCGCAGGTCGTAGTGCAGGCGGGTGGCGGCATGCTTCTGCACCACGAAGAGGCCGCCAACCTTACGCGATTCTGCGTCGCCGACCTCGCCGCCGAAGGGCTCCGGCGTCGCGTCGCCGGAGCGCATTTCGCGGTACTTGCGAAGCGAGTCAAGATCGTACTTTCGGGGCATTGAAGGACCATCTTAGCCAGTGGTTACTGGCGCTACGTCAGGCCGCGGATCGTAGCCTGGGCGTCGCCCCGTGGTAATCTCGCAAGATGCCTGCTCGTCCAATCAGCTCGGGAAACATCTCGTTCGGGCTCGTCTCGATTCCGGTCAAGATGTACCCCACGACCGACCACAGCGCCTCCATTCGCTTCAACATGCTCGACCCCAGCGACGGTACGCGGGTCAAGCAGCAGTACATCAACCCCGGAACCGGCGAGATCGTCAAGCGCAACCAGATGGTGAAGGGCTACGAGTTCTCGAAGGGGCAGTACGTCACCTTCACCAATGAAGAGATCGCCGACCTCGCACAGAAAGCGTCTCCGTCGATCGCCATCACCGAGTTCGTGCCCATGGAAGAAGTCGAGCCGATCTTCTACGACAACGCCTACTTCCTCGGCCCGGAGACCGGCGGTGAGCGCGCCTACAAACTGCTCTCCGTTGCCATGCGCGAGACCGAACGCTGCGCATTGGCCCGCTATGCGGCGCGGGGCAAGCAGTACCTGGTGATGATTCGCCCCTTCGAAGACGGCGTCATCATGCAGCAAATGCACTACGCCGACGAGGTGCGTTCTTTTTCCGAAGTCCCACTTGGTGAAGACGAGATCGAGATTGAGGAGGCTGAGCTCAACCTGGCCAAGCAGCTCATCGAGCAGATCGCCAGTGACGCCTTCGAGCCCGGGAAGTACGAAGACGAAGTGCGCAAGCGTCTGTGGGAAGCCATTCAGGCCAAGGTGGCGGGTAAAGAAGTCACCATCGAAGAAGAGGCACCCAAGGCCAAGATCATCGACCTCATGGAGGCTCTCAAGAAGAGCCTTGCAGACGACGACGCCGGTTCCGACGCCAAGCCAGCCAAGAAGAGGGCCAAGGCCAAGAAAAAGTCCAGCAAGAAGGCGTCTCGCAAGAAGAAGACTGCAACCGGGTGACCAGTTTCCTGCGACGCTGCTTGCGGCCCGAGCCTCGATGACCGACGACAAGTCCAAGGGCTCCGGGAGTCATGACCGTTCGCGGCGTCGAGCGGCCCGTATCGAACCGGTAGGCGGCCAGTTGCCACTTCCGCTGTGGGAGCCCAGTGAGGAGGGTTACCAGGGTGCTCGCGTTCTCTCGTGGCGTCCCGCCGAGCCGAAAGAAGATGAGCTGCCCGTTGTGTCAGAAGCGTCGCTCAAGGGGTACGACGATCGAGAGGCCGCTGCAGGTTCGGTTGACGAAGAGGACTCCAGCGAACCCGAAGCCCTCGAGCAAGAGGCATTCGAAGGCGCGGCCGCAGCCTATGAAGCAGGTGACCTCGCGTTGGCCATACGTCTTTACCGGTTGGTCGTAAGGAGCACTCCCGGGGATGCGACCGCCTGGTTCAACCTCGGCGTTGCACTCGAAGAACAGGGTTCTGACGAGCATGCTCAGGCCGCCTACGCCAAGGTAACCGAAGTCGACCCCGGGTTTGCCGACGCCTGGTGGAACGCCGCCCGGCTGCATGAGAAGCACGGCCGCAAGTCGCTCGCCATCCAGTGCTTCAAGGAGTACAAGGCCTGCGGGTCAACGCTTTTAGAACACCCCGAAGATCCCGAGACCGCGACATGACGGCCAGGCGCTCGAGCATCGAGTGCGCCACGGGACGGGCCAGTTCACCGCTCGGACCCCCTGGAAAGTGCGTAGGGCGGGAATTTTCTGGGCTTACTAGCCTGTTTTTCTGGTGCGATCGATGGATCGCGGCGGGCTTCGGCCTGCTACAGTTCCGGTCCCGAAAGCCGACCTTGGCCGAGGAGCGTGATCGCCATCACGCAGTTCCGCCAGGGCGCTAGCGCGAGATCGGGCGCACCGCAAATCAACATAAGGAGAGAACTGATCGCAAAGTACGACCGGGGACCACGAACCAACAACCGCATTCGAAAGAGTCCCGTAAGGCTGATCGACGCCGATGGAACCAACTACCCCTCCATCTCGCTCGATGAAGCCAAAGAAAAGGCCCAGGCACAGTCCCTCGATCTCGTCGAGGTTGGCCCTGAGGCCGATCCACCAGTCGTCAAAATCATGGACTGGGGGAAAGTCAAGTTCGAGCGTGACAAAAAAGCCCGTGAGTCACGCAAGAAGACCACCACCGTCGAGGTCAAAGAGGTCAAGTACCGTCCGACGATCGAGTCGCACGACTTTGACATCAAGACCAAGCGCGCCCGCCGCTTCCTCACCGAAGGCAAACGCGTCAAGGTAACGATCTTCTTCCGCTACCGGCAGCTCCGCCGTCCGGAGCTCGGTATCCAGATTCTCGACAAGGTCCAGGAAGAGCTGGCAGACGTCGCCGAGATCGAGACCCGCACAGGACTCGAAGGCCGGCAGATGCTCATGCTGCTCAACCCCAAGCCGAACTAAGCCAAGGCCTCGGCCAGCAGCGCAACGCCTGCGAGGATCGTTGACGAACCGCGCGGCTCTCCTGAGCCGCGTGGACGTTCACGTGGGTGCCAGTCCATGAGAAGCAGGCCCTACGAGGCCGCAAGCCCTCAGTCGCAGCGGCCCTCCCAAAGAAGTCGGAGCCCGATCCCCTTCGCGAGCCGGGTTGGGTTATATGGAACTCGTGTTCCACATTGACCCAGCCACCCGATCAACAAACGCCCAGGATTCCGCGGCCCGCGCCAGGGCGCGCGCGAACTACACCGCGCCAGCGCGCCGCCTTTCAGACCTCCGTCCAGCAAAGACGGACGAGATGGTCCGCCTTTCCAACCGCCGGAATGTCGAACCCAGGACCCGAAGTGCAATGTCACCGGGTGCCCAAGGGATCATCGCCAGACGCCAGCGGTACAATTATGTGGACGCGAGCGGCGGTGTTCGCTGTTTTCGTTCCATTGAATAACACTGTTCGGCGGCTTTGGGGAACGTAAGCCGGGAGGCGATTGGCTTTGGCCACGCTGTTCGACATCGTCACTGAGAGGGTCAATGGGGCTCCTTTCGGCCACCCGCCTGAGCCCTGGTCTCGACCTTCGACCATTGCAGTAGGAGGCCTGTTGTCGATTGGATTTGCTCCGTCCACAGAACTCCTCCTGGTCACATCGCACGATGGCCGAGGACTCATCGATTGCGGGAGCGGTCGCCTAGTTGAGCGGAACCGAAACGTGACCGAGGCGTTCGAGGATCCATACTTGCTCGAGGCCGAGGGTATTGGCCCTCTAGCTGGGACGTCCGTCCGCATGGCCGGCTTCTACGGAGGAGGGCTGCCTCGGACTACTCGAGACGGCTGGTCTGTCGAGGTACTGCCCATCGACTGGCCAAGCGACACCCTCGTGCTCGTCCATCCCGGTTCTTGGATCTTCGAATCGAGGCCGGGCAGATCCACAGAGTTTGTGAAGATCGACACACACTCTGCTGAGCTACGCGCCGTCGGGTTCTCGTCGACGGGACGGTCCCTAGTCGTTGGAACCAACTCCGATGTGACCATATACAGCCGTGTGACGCCGCCGAACAACCGGATGGAGCCGACATGAACAGCTCGGCTTCGCCTTCGCTGCTCAAGCGGCTCATCCTTGTCCGTTCGGCGGCGAAGTCGCTATCCTGGCGCCTCAGCTGGGTCGCTCGATCCATCAGAGCGTAGCTCCGGCTTCCTTGTTTAGGGGGCGCGCGTTTCCGCGGAAACGTCGTCCGTGCCTGGCGCCTGGCGATGGCTCCTCCGAATGCGAAGGTCGTCAGGCAAGTCAGCTCCGGGTCCGGTTCTCCGCTCGGTTGTCGTAGAGCGACCCACAAGCTATATGTGTCGCTCCTGTCTACTCCGGTGTGCTGTCACCTTCATGGCAGAATGCCAGTGGGCACCGGTTCGAAACCGGCAAGGCTCTTGAGCACCAGGCCAGCGCTCTTCAGAAAGGAAACGTCTCAGTGATCGAAACGAGGGGCGTCGTAGATATCGGAGCGCCGCCGAACAATGTGAATGCAGGGGGCATCGACCCTTCGTTCGCTTCGCTCCGTCGGGCCGCTGCCCCTGATCCACAGGGCCGTTCGGCGGCCAACGAACCTCATCAAAACGGGAGGCAATGATGCGTTCTGGATGGATTGGATTTCTGGCACTCTCAGGTTTTGTCATTCTCCTCGCAGTTGTAAACGTTGGCGCTACGCAGCTCTCCGAGACACCGGAGAACTCCTGCTCTATTCAATGCCCGCAAAACACGGCCTATCCGGGTCTGGGAGGCAGTGTCACGTGCCGGGTCGGCTCAGCACCCGTCTGTCAATGCGTCAACCCTGAGGAGATGATGGCCTATTGCGAGAAGCTCGAAGAGTGAGCTGCGCCGAGGGCGTTAGTCACTGATGGCGTCGAAATGGATCATGATCGCGGGCCCTTACTCAAGCGGAGGCGCTTCAGCCTCGCGGCGCCGTGCGAATCTTCGCGCTATGAACGAGGTTGCGTTCGCGATCTATCGCAAGGGTCACATACCGATAGTGGGGGTGAACCTTGCCCTTCCGCTCATCGAAATTGCGGGCGACGATTCGTACGAAGAGATCACGATGCCCTTGTCGCTCGCCGCAGCATCACGGTGCGATGCGGTTCTTCGAATCGGTGGCCCGAGTTCTGGCGCTGATGAAGAAGTCGAACGAATTCGCAAAGCAGGTGGGGCCGTTTACAGCTCCCTTTCCGAAGTACCGGAGGTCGCATGAACGGGCCGCCGAACAATCGAAATGCACGAGGACTCGTACCCGTGCTCGCTTCGCTCGCTCGGGTACTCGCCTGTGATTTCGGGGGCGGTTGTGCGGCGGGGGAACCGTAGAGCTAGCGGCTCAAGGCGACCGCCGCGAATGATGCTCGGTGGGCCCGGGTGGATGTGCGAGACGTCCTGGTGTGAAGGCAAGGGCCCTGCGCTGGGCCCGCCTGGTGCCGGCTGCCTATCAGCTCTATGGCCACTCGCTGAAGCGACTGCGTCTTCGAGGTTTCTTCACCACTACCGCGAGCGCCGCCCCGGCACGGCGCGGTGGTCTAGGTGATGCCTCGCGAGCCACGGCGCTCCCCAAGTACCCGTCCGGAACCCCGGACTTGCTGGCCTCCGCGAGTTGGAGTTATACTAGTTTGTCAATAATATGGAGTATCGGCCATGGCTAGCATCTTCACACCTCTACTCGGCTCAGCTCTGCTCGGCCGGAGCCAGCCGATTCTCTTGGCCTTCGCCCTGGGAGTCTCCTCGCCCTTGGTGGCACGCGCCCAGGACTCCAAGCCGACGACAGCGCCAGTATTCGTCGCGAGCCAGTGCTCCGACGACTCCGTCGGGGAACGGGTTGCCTACTACGTTCGCGAAGGCATCAACAGATCCACCACCATGCGTACCGTGGATCGGTACGTCGATTCGGTTATTCGACTTAGCTTGGTTTGCAGTCCGCCGGTCCCTAGAGAGCGAGGCGGTCGGAGTGCGTATAGCTACCAGATCACGCTCTACAACTTCGATGGGTACTACGACTTCGCTCTTACGCACGGAGTAGGGGTTTGCGGCAGTGACCGCGTTAAGAGTTGCGCAGACGGGCTTGTTGCAACCACGTCTACCGAGTTGTCAGCGTTGCGTGCTCGCCTGGCGGATGAGAAATTCGAGTGGCCATGATCAGAACAAGTACATCGAGCCTAGGCGGGGGTACCTCGATTGCGCTTGCGGTGTGCAAGACATGAGAACCGCCCAGCGGCCAGACTCGTCACCGGCAACGGACCAGAGGGCCGCCGCACAACAACCGCATTCAGCGCGACTCGTACCCGCGCTCGCTGCGCTCGCTCGGGCACGAGCGGCTGATGCTCGTCCGTTGGACAGCCTTGAGGCAACCACCTTGAATAGGTCAAGAGATCGTGTGCTTGTGACATGTTGGAGCGTGGCTATGTCGCTCACTCTCGTGTCCTGTGCCGAGGAGTCAGAAGCTATGAAGCTCTTCAGAAGGTCCGTTTCCGTAGAGACTCAGTTGGCGGAACTCCGATCCTGCGGCATTGAGCTGAACGAGGGAGTCGAGATCGGCGATCTGACGACTTTCGACGACCGCGCTGCGCTGGAGAAGCGGCCCTACCAGGGCCTCGTTGAGGTTTTGGGTATCGACGTCGAGCGTGAACCGTTCACCCCTATCTGCGACTCGCTGTGGATGTGCGACTACGAGAGGGTCGAAGATCACGGGGCGTACGCTGAGGTCCTCGAGCGCCTTGAGCTCATGACAGGCTCAGCCTTGGGGTTATCCGACATAGAAGATCACGTTGACGTCTTCGACGAAGGCGTTGCTTGGGTCTCGTTTACGTTCGGCGGCCAGCCGCACAGGTGGGATTTCGAGGTGCAAGATGACTGGCTCGATCCCACCGTTTTCGTGAAATACGATCAGATGCTGAAGGCCGCTGAGTCTGAAGTGAGGATCTACTCGAACCATACCGACTACGGACAAGTGGCATTTCTCGCGGCCTTCAGCGCGTCACAGCACCGGTGCTTTGAGAAGCTGTCCCCGGTGAAGTTGATGCAGATCGAGTACCAGGCATGAGAGTTCCCCAGTGCGGCTGTCCAACAACCACGTGCACTGGACGCGTACCCCGCACTCGCTTCGCTCGCGCGGGCTCCGCGCCAGTGACGTTCGTCCGTTGGACGGCTGAACGGGGAATTGACCGTGGGTAGGGCGACCATCGCCAAGAAGACGTTCGACGTGAACATCGAGCGAGCCAGCTACTTCCTCGACATTCACGAGCAGACACAACCCGGCGTCGGCGCGCCAACACTTGCCCGCCGAGAGCTCCCGAGAGGTGCGATTGTGTTCGGTGTCGGAGCGCTCGATGCCTACCTGTCCGAAATCTCGGCGGAGGTCATCGTTACTCGCCTCAGGGAAAGTGAAGCTTCTTCGCGCGAACGAGAAATCTTGAGGAAGGTCCAGAACGAGCTACCCACGCTAAGTCTCGAAGTGGCGCTCCTGGGATCTCAGGCCGCGAGGATCCAGCACATCCGAGATGCAGTGACGGACCACTTCTTCAACCATGTAAGCCATCATGGATCCAAGGCGGTGGGAGCAGTTCTGCAGCGAATGGACCTCCGGTCCGCCGACTTTTGGAACCATCTCTCCTCTAAAGGCCACAACGACGCAGCAGAGCGCTTGGATCACTGGACCAACGTTCGTCATGAGATCGTCCATCATGGAAAGAAACCTCAGGTCCGCCGGCCACAGGCCCGGAAGTTCATCGAACTGGCCAAGGCTCTCGCCAGCCGATTGGACCATCATGCGTAGCCACGCCGTCCAACAACCGCATGCACGTGGACGCAGACCCCGGGCTCGCTGCGCTCGCTCGGGGTTCACGCCAGTGATGCTCGTCCGTTCGGCGGCTGGCGCGCCGCGATACAATCAGGACCATGACTGACGACGCCGCTGCCGTTCTCGAGCAAGCCCTGGTCCTGGACGAGTCATCCCGGGCTGACGTGGCTGCCGCCCTCATTCGAAGTCTTGAGCCTCCTGAGGAGGCAGACGTCGAAGAGGCCTGGCGCGAAGAGGTTCGCCGGCGCCTCGACGACTACAAGGCAGGCGAGACCTCGACGGTCCCTTGGTCAGAAGTGCGCGATCAGCTCTTCTCGAGGTTGCGTGCCGCTAGAGGTTGAACTTACACGCCGCGCCCGCCTCGACATCGACGCCGGGTTCGAGTGGTACCTCGAGCGAAGCCCCAACGCTGCCGAGTCGTTCCTGCGCGAAGTCGATCGCGGAGTCGCCCTGGTCGTCGAGGCACCCGGCGTGTGGCCCACATTCGAGGGCGCCCAACGCTACGTACTCAACCGTTTTCCCTATTCGCTCATCTACACCGTCGAGGGTCATGTCGTGGTCGTACACGCCGTCGCGCATCAGAGCCGGCGCCCCGGGTACTGGAAGGACACGTGAGCGGCGCCGCCGAACACACAGGTCGAGCTGACGTGAACCCGCGCTCGCTTCGCTCGCTCGGGCCCACGCAGCTCACCTTCGTCCGTTGGGCTGCTCGGGAACCGCATGCGGTGAGCGCAGGTCGAACGATTCATGGCTTCGAGGCGAATCCTCCGCACCCGGCCGGCCCTGCTGCTGTTGTTGCTGGTCGCCGCCTCCGCTCCACTCGGGTGCGTCGGCCGGCATCATCGCGAACTTCCTCCGCTCGTCAGCACGGAACTCACACTCACTGGCGCGTCTTCGGCCCTTCTCGAGGGCCGTTGGCGGGATGTCGATTGGGTCGTGCTCGCAGAAGTCCAGCCGCGTCGACTCTCCGTTCGGGTACCAGACGGATTCTGGATCAGTGATGCGCGCGTGGTCGACCGCGAGGTTCGCTTCTTGCTTCACGGAGGCGGCGGAGAAGGCGAGATGGCGCTTCGTTTGCTGGATGCGGAGACAGTCGTGCTTCTTCCCGCCGGAAGCGAGCCGTCCTTCTGCGGAACCTGTACCCCCTACATGTCTCGTCTATCGACGCTCATCCGTCACCGTGCGCCGCGAGCTGTTCCTGACGGTCTCGCGTGGTTCTCAGACAGGGTCGAGGAACGGTACGAGGCCGGGATGGACTGGCTCGCATCCGTTCTTTGAGCGCGCAGCCCAACAACTCACTCCACGCGACGCAAACCCGCTTCCGCTTCGCTCCAGCGGGCCTGCGCGCGTGAGCCTTGTCCGTTGGACAGCCTTGAGGCAACCACCTTGAATAGGTCAAGAGATCGTGTGCTTGTGACATGTTGGAGCGTGGCTATGTCGCTCACTCTCGTGTCCTGTGCCGAGGAGTCAGAAGCTATGAAGCTCTTCAGAAGGTCCGTTTCCGTAGAGACTCAGTTGGCGGAACTCCGATCCTGCGGCATTGAGCTGAACGAGGGAGTCGAGATCGGCGATCTGACGACTTTCGACGACCGCGCTGCGCTGGAGAAGCGGCCCTACCAGGGCCTCGTTGAGGTTTTGGGTATCGACGTCGAGCGTGAACCGTTCACCCCTATCTGCGACTCGCTGTGGATGTGCGACTACGAGAGGGTCGAAGATCACGGGGCGTACGCTGAGGTCCTCGAGCGCCTTGAGCTCATGACAGGCTCAGCCTTGGGGTTATCCGACATAGAAGATCACGTTGACGTCTTCGACGAAGGCGTTGCTTGGGTCTCGTTTACGTTCGGCGGCCAGCCGCACAGGTGGGATTTCGAGGTGCAAGATGACTGGCTCGATCCCACCGTTTTCGTGAAATACGATCAGATGCTGAAGGCCGCTGAGTCTGAAGTGAGGATCTACTCGAACCATACCGACTACGGACAAGTGGCATTTCTCGCGGCCTTCAGCGCGTCACAGCACCGGTGCTTTGAGAAGCTGTCCCCGGTGAAGTTGATGCAGATCGAGTACCAGGCATGAGAGTTCCCCAGTGCGGCTGTCCAACAACCACGTGCACTGGACGCGTACCCCGCACTCGCTTCGCTCGCGCGGGCTCCGCGCCAGTGACGTTCGTCCGCCGTACTGCGCAGGGCACAGTCTAGGTAGCGGCCGGGGCATCGCGAGCTCAGCACGTTGCGCTATCGTCGCGGCCGATTCCGCCGAGCCGTTCGCGGGTGCCGACCGTCACGTTCCCGCGGAAACGTTCCGGCGCCACCGCCGGCCCGCGGTGCCGCTCGGCCGGCAAGCTGTACCAGTCGGCCAAGGCCGGGCGGGCACTGGTTCCTTCTCGTAGCTGTTCAGCGGTGCAAGAATGTGCCTGTACCTGCGCCGTGCAGCCCTCGTCTCTCACCCGGCCGGCGCTACGGAGACCGGGCCGGTTCGTGGCTCGTGCCTTCTCGTCGAAGAACGCTGCGAGGATCTGAAGCGAACGTCAGCCATGGCAGCCGAAGAGAGCGCAGTACAACAACCCGGTCAACTCGACATGAACACGCGTCCGCTTCGCTCCCGCGCGTTCATGCGAGTTACCGTCGTCCGTTGGGAGGCCTTGGTAGAATCTCGTCATGGCTGACGTTTCTATGTCCGAAGTTCTTGAGCTGCCGGTGGAAGAACGCCTCCGCCTAGCCGAAGCGATCTGGGACAGCATCGCTGAATTCCCCGAGTCTGTTCCTCTTGCGGACGAGCACAGAGAAGAGCTCGACCGCCGCCTTGACGCCTACTACCGTGATCCAGCGTCCTCGAGCCCCTGGCCCGATGTGAAGAAGAGGCTGCTGAGCGGGAAGTGACACTTGCATCGATCGTCACGCCCGAAGCCGAAGCCGACCTGTCCAACGCGTACTCTTGGTACGAACGCAGGGTCGATGGTCTCGGGCTCGACTTCATCGAGGAGTTTGAGGCGTTGCTGCAGAGGATCGGTGAACGCCCGGATTTGTACCAAGTCGTGCACCGCGATATCCGTCGAGCACTACTCCGCCGGTTTCCGTACGCCGCGTTCTACGTTCAAGAGCTCGGGGCCGCCGTCATCATCGCTGTCTTACACCAAGCACAACACCCGCGGCGCGCCCTGTCCCGTCGGCGCTAGTGAGCACGGCCTCCCAACAACGCGTTCCAGCAGACGCGAACCCCGGGCTCGTTGCGCTCGCTCGAGCTTCGCGCTGCTGAACTCAGTCCGTTGTGCGGCCTAAACTCGAGATTGCTGGCGCGCTGCTAGCCGGCGCGTTTCTCATAGCCTCGCCTCTCTCGGCGGGCGTAGGTCTGTGTGCGACCGTGGACGACGTTCAGGTTCTTGAGGAAGCGAACGGCTCGGCCACGGCAGTGAGAGTCTCCGGAGTGCATGACATCGGCGGACCTATCGACGTCATCGTGGTGTCGCTCGAAGTGCCCGGTCGGATTGCTGCCGAAGTGCACGTCTGCGGCGGCCCCAACATCCCGACCTCGTTCGACGAGACGCTTCCTCTGCCTGTTCTGCCGAAGGGCAGCTACCAACTGGAGACCATAGTCGTAGCTTGCAACTCGGAAGACAACCGCGAGTTGTGTAGCGTTACGCCCTTCGAGATCACCGTGAGTCCTATCCCGACCATGGGTAGGGCCGGGCTTGCGGCCTTGGCGATCCTCCTTCTCTGGTCAGCCAGGAGACGGCTGTGACGGTCAGGGCAGGCACGAGAGAACACGCCAAGCGGCCGCCCAACACCTATGAGGTCCCCTGACGTCAAGCGGCAAACGTCTCCTAGCGGACGCGGTCCGTAACGGTTTTCGGTCAGGTTTCGAATTCTGACTTTGGTTTCAGAGTGGGTGCGAGGCGAAGCCTCTGCACCAAACACCTATTGGGCCTCTGCCCTCGCCGAAGCGACGACTGCTGGCAGAGCCAGCGGACCAGAAACACATCGGTGCCCTCGTACCGTCCGATTCAAACCGTGCTGGTCACGCCGGTGGCGTGCCGGAGTTGGTTGCCTGGTTCGGGTGAGGGGCAGAGGTCGAGATCGACCGAATGCTGGCAGGTGAGTGGGAAGCCTCGTCCATTCAACCGGTCTGGCTGCCGGCTCTTGTGTCTCAGGCGCGTTGGGTGTCGATGCACCTGGAGCGGGTACTCCAATGAAGCGCCAAGGATGAGATCGGGCCGTGTGGCTCCAGTTAGGCGGAGGGCTCGAGGCTTCCAACTCGGAGATCAAGCGTTCATGAAGGTCGGGGGGTGGAAGGCTTCGTTGTTCTTGAGCATGAAGTAGACGGCGCGGCCCAGCTTGTGGCGGAGCACGGCGTAGGCCTTGGTCTTGCCGTGCTTGCGCTTGAGGCGCTCGAGCATCTTCTTGCCGTGAGCCTGGCGCTGAGCGAAGAGCACGGCGGCCTCAGAGAAAGCCCACTTGAGGTGGTGGTTGCCGATCTTGTGGCGACCGCTGCCGGTTCGCTTGCCTGCAGACTCATGCTGCGGTCGGATCAGCCTGGCGTAGGAGGCAAACTGCTGCACGGTGGGAAACCTCGAGATGTCTTCGATCTCGTAGAGCATCGTCATGCCGAGGATAGGACCGACGCCGGGAATCGAAGTGAGGCGCGACAGTACGCTTGGATCGTGATCCTTGGCCAGAGCGAAGAGATGCCTCTCGACATCGGAGATCACCTCGTCGAAGGCCGCGATGAGTCGCTAGTTGGCGTCGATACTTTTCTTCGCTGACGGATCATCGAAGTGATGGAGGAGATCCGTGCGGTCCGACGGCCTGGCGATCCTGCCGAGCGACGTGTCGCAGTTGTACTGAGTGTTCGAGGTGCGGATGTGGACGAAGAGCTCGGCGCGCTTGCGTGTGAAGTACTGGCGCCTGCGCAGGAGATCTCTCGCGGCTCTCATCTTCTTGGGATAGGTGTAGGCCATTGGAAAGGTCCCGCCTCGTAGGAGGGCGGCGAGCTTGTAGGAATCGACCTTGTCGTTCTTGGCCTTGGCGCCGTGGATCGCGCTCATATAGAGGGCGTGGCCAAGCACGAATTCGATTCCCTCCTCGGCGCAGAGGTCGGCGAGCCAGTACCAGGAGAACATGCACTCGACACCCACGACCAGATCGTCTCGGAAGGGTTCGATGGCCTCGAGGAAGGCATCAGGCCGAGCGGGGATGTTTCGGTGGTAGATCTTCTCGCCGTCCTCGTCGAGGACGCAGAGGTACATCTTGCGAGCATGCAGATCGACACCGCAGGTGTGGCGATGACGGCGGTTGTAGAATCGCATCGAGGTCTCCTTGAAAAGAGTTTCTGTTTTACCGCTCGCAAGCTACCGCGTGGGTAGCTCGCCAGGGGACCTCAATGATCTTCAATCGGATGGAGCCGACGAGAACCTGCGCTCGCTTCGCTCGCGGCAGTTCCCGCGGCTCTTCCTCGTTCCGTTGTACTGCGCAGGCACCGCCTGGGTAGCGGGCAGGGCGTCGCGAGCTCAGAACGTCGCGAGATCGTGGCGGCCGGTTCTGCCGGGCCGTTCGCTTGTGCCGGTCGCGACGTTCCCGCGGGAACGTCGCAGCGTCGCCCACCGCCCTGCGGTGCAGCTCGGCCGCTTCGGTGTGCTCGTCGGTCAGGGCCAGGCGGGCGCCGTGTTCTTCTCGCAGTCGCTCGGCGGTGCAAGAATGGGCCGGTACCTGCGCCGTGCAGCTCTCGTCTCTCACCCGGTCGGCGCTACGAAGGCCGGGTCGTTTCGTGGCTCGAGCTTTCTCGTTGAAGAACGCCGCGAGGATCGGAAGCGAACGTCAGCCAGGGCATCCGAAGAGAGCGCAGTACAACGACGTGGCTGAGATCCGCTGCACGAAGAAGCTGCTCGGTCGGTTCCAGCAGGAGCGTGGAGTGCAAGTCAGCGGCGGCGCCGCTCTAGGCAACTGGGTCGCGAACATCGTTCCCGTCTTCGGGGGTGAGGTTGTACTTGCGCTGAACGAGCTTTACTTGCTCACGCTCGTCCTGCCCTCCGATCGGCTCGAGAGACTTCCGGAGACGGTCGGTGCCGAGGCGTCCAAGGTGCTTCTTACGGCCGGCGCTCCACCGGCCTTTGCCGGCGCGGTCCAAGCTGAGGCTGCCAGCGCCTTGATCGCGCAGAACAGAAGTCGGCACTTCGTTGGTTTGCTGAACCAGGTCTCGGCGGCCGTGCAAGAGTGGGCAGAGCTTCCGTCACCCTTCCTTATTCGCAACCAGGCTGAGATGGAGAACCGGCTCCTGGGTTGGCTCTACGGGCCACATCCGAACTACCGCCACCCCAAGGACGAGATCGCCAGAGCAATCGAGCGCTTCCGTGAGTAGGCAGGACAACCACCCGGTCAACTCGACATGAACCCGCGTCCGCTTCGCTCCCGCGTGTCCATGCGAGTTACAATTGCCCGTTAGCCAGTGCAGGCGACGCGATACAGCCACGAACCCCGGCTCGCTGCGCTCGCTCGGGCTTCGTGCTGCTGAGCCTTGTCCGCTGGGCCGCACCTGGTGGTAGCATGGTATCCGTGCTATCATGTTTGCGTGATTCGGTCGTTCGCAGACGCCGGTACTGAGGACATCTTCAACGGTCGGAACACTCGGGCCGCAAGGAAGTCGTGCCCGCGCAACCTTTGGAACGTGGCCGCGCGCAAGCTGGAACAGATCGACGCCGCTGAGGAGTTCGACGATCTGCGAGTCCCACCGGGAAACAGGCTAGAGGCGCTGTCAAGAGACCGAAAGGGACAGTTCAGTATCCGAGTCAACTCTCAGTACCGCATCTGTTTCGTCTGGACTCCGTCCGGCCCGGACGAAGTGGAGATCGTCGACTACCACCGCTAGAGGTCGCCATGGTTCGCATTCCCACTCACCGCACCCCAACTCATCCCGGCGTTATGCTGCTCGAGGACTTCCTCGAACCGATGGGCATCTCGCAGCGCGAACTGGCCGATGGGATTCGCGTTCCGTACCAGCGGGTCAACGAGCTGGTGAACGGGAAGCGTGGCGTCACGCCTGCCACCGCCCTGCGCCTGGGGAAGTTCTTCGGCATGAGTGCGGGGTTCTGGATGAACCTTCAACTTCGGTGGGACCTCTTTCACGCCCAGCGATCCGAGGGTGAGGCTCTCAGGAAGATCCGCCAGGTAAAGGTAACCGTGGAGGCCTGAGGTGGGCACGGCCCAACACCGATGAGGTCCCCTGACGTCAAGCGGCAAACGTTTCCTAGCGGACGAGGTCCGTAACGGTTTTCGATCAGATTTCGATATCTGGCTTTGGTTTCAGAGCGGGTGCGAGGCGAAGCCTCTGCACCAAACACCTATTGGGCCTCTGCCCTCGCTTTCGCGACGACTGCTGGCCTGGGCCAGCGGACCAGAAACACATCGGTGCCCTCGTACCGTCCGATTCAAACCGTGCTGGTCACGCCGGTGGCGTGCCGGAGTTGGTTGCCTGGTTCGGGTGAGGGGCAGATGTCGAGATCGACCGAATGCTGGCAGGTGAGTGGGAAGCCTCGTCCATTCAACCGGTCTGGCTGCCGGCTCAGATGTCTCAGGGCGCGTTGGGTGTCGATGCACCAGGAGCGGGTACTCCGATGAAGCGCGATGGATGAGGTCGGGCCGTGTGGCTCCAATTAGGCGGAGGGCTCGAGGCTTCCGACTCGGAGTTCCACCCATCGCGGTGCTTGCTACGATGAAATCCGTGCGCTTCACGGCTTCTGACAAGACGCTTCACACGACCCGGCCGAGGCGTTAGGCCCCGTGCAGGACCATGGCATCCGGCTGGCCGTTAAGAAGGACCTGGCGGCGCTAGTCGATGTCGACCCCATGGCTCGCGACGATGGTGGCCGAGGAGAGCTGGTCCGTGGCGCGATCGAAGCGCAACGGGCCTGGATTCTCGAGGTCTCGCTCTGCCCCGTTGGGTACGGAATCATCTCCCACGACTTCTTTGGCCGATCGTTCCTGGACCTGATCTTGATTGCGGAATCTCAACGCTCAAAGGGATACGGGCCGCGCTTGATTGCTTTCCTCGAAGGCCTCTCCCGATCCAACGACCTGTTCACCTCGACCAACCAGTCCAATTCACACATGCGGCACGTTCTCGAGAAACTCGGCTACGAGCGATCGGGGATCATTCACAATCTTGACCCTGACGACCCGGAGATCGTGTACGTCAAACGTGTTGAGTGTTGAGCATGCCCGGTAAGGCGGCCCGCGTGCGCCCTGTGACGCCGTAGGGCCCCGGACGTCTGTGTGACCTCCGGTGCCGCGGCGCCCTCCTGCTACGCGGAGTAGCATGACGAACACGGCGTGACTCGTTCGACCACGCCCAAACGAAGGACCTCGAGATGAACCGACGATGCTGCGTTGTAGCGGCGGCGCTCTGCACCGCGGTCGCCATGGCGGCCTCCGGCCAGGAGGCGAGTGAGCGACAGGCGTTCTTTGGCGACCTGCACATCCACACCAACTACTCGTTCGACGCCTTCACCGGCAATGTGCGTACGACCCCGGACGATGCCTACCTGTACGCCAAGGGGCAGCCCATTGCACACCCTTCGGGCGACGCGATTCGCATCACCGGCCGACCGCTCGACTTCTTGATGGTTGCTGACCACGCGGAGTACCTTGGCATTCACGCCGCCCTGCTTGACCCGACCAGCCCGACCTACGGTCATCCGGAGACCGACTCGGTGCTTCCCAGGCCGGGAACGACATTCATGGCAACTGCTCGCCGGCTGAACGAACTGATCACCTCCGGTCACGAGATCGTCAGAGATGAGGTGATCGCTGACGCCTGGACCAAGACCATCGAAGCCGCTGAGCGGCACAACGACCCCGGAACGTTCACCACCTTTGTCGGCTTCGAGTACACGCCAACCCCCGACGCGCGTCATTTGCACCGCAATGTCGTCTTTCGCAGCTCGGATGTGCCTGAGATGCCGTTCTCGGCGCGCGACTCAGGCAATCCAGAAGATCTTTGGACGTGGCTCGACGCGCGCCGCGCCGAAGGTATCGAAGCCTTGGCCATTCCGCACAATATGAACCAGAGCGACGGGCTCGCTTTCCAGCAACAGACCTTCGGCGGCAAGCCGATCGATCGCGACTGGGCGGAGAAGCGGATGCGCAATGAGCCCGTCGCCGAGATCAGTCAGCAGAAGGGCACTTCGGAAACGCACCCGTCGCTATCGCCGAACGACGAGTGGGCTGACTTCCAGATCGTCCAGTACTATCGGAATCGCGCCGAGAACAAGGATCCGATCTCGGTCTTCAAGGGTGGCTACTACCGCGACGCGCTCCGTGTGGGTCTCGAGTTCGAGGAGAAGCTCGGTGCCAACCCGTACCAACTCGGCGTCGTTGCCGCCAGCGACAGCCACACGTCGGCTGCCGCCTACGAGGAAGACAACTACTTCAGCAATCCCAACTCGCCCGCGGCGCGCGGTTCCTCCTACCGGGGAGAGGACGGAAGCTGGGACGGCTTCTTCACGCCTCGCCAGGCGACGCATGGCACAGGCGGTCTCACTGGGGTCTGGGCCGAAGAGAACAGCCGCGCCGCGATTTACGACGCCATGCGCCGGAAGGAGTCCTTCGGCACTTCGGGGCCGCGTATCCGCGTGCGGATGTTCGGCGGCTTCGGTCTGGACCGGGCGCTCCGCGGCTCAGCCGATCCGGTCGCCGAGGCCTACCAGGGCGGTGTTCCCATGGGCGGCGTGCTGCCGGCGAATGGGTCTGGCGCGCCGAGCTTCCTAGTCTGGGCCATGCGCGATCCCGAGACCGGCTGGTTACAGCGCGCGCAAGTGATCAAGGGGTGGGTGGACGAGGGCGAATCGCACGAGCGGGTCTATGACGTCGCGTGCAGCGACGGCCTCGAGCCGGACCCCAGGACGCACCGCTGCCCTGACAATGGCGCCCGCGTGAATCTGGCGGACTGCTCGGTGAGCCGTGACAAGGGCGCCGTGGAGTTGCGGACGGTGTGGACCGACCCCGACTTCGATGCTTCGGAGCGCGCCTTCTATTACGTTCGTGTGCTCGAGAACCCGAGTTGCCGCTGGTCGATGTGGGACGCTCTGCGCTCCGGCATCGAGCCCAACCCCGATCTCCCCACCACGCATCAGGAACGTGCCTGGAGCTCGCCGATCTGGTACCAGCCCGAGTAGTTAGTGTGAGGAGCGCCGCACTACGAAGCGCGTCAACACGGACGGGCCATCGATCAACCGCCCGCTTGGCTTGGGCGTCGTGACCTCCGGCAAGAGCATCAGCGCCGCTCTCGAGGCGCTCAAGGCCATGGCCGTGCCGATAGGAGGCGAGTGTTCGTGTGGGCAAGCCCGCTACGTCTCTTCGCGTCCCGTCTGGAGCTGCAATCGCCATTGCCGAGCCTGCCAGCTCGCCAGCGGCGCCCCGTTCGTGAGCGCGTTCAGCGTGTCGTCATCTTCCTTCAAACTCGTCTCCGGAACCTTGGGCGTGCATCGGCGCCGTTGGTCCGGTTGGATCCCGCCCTACTCGTTTTCAGCAAGATGCCAGAGCTTTCCCAGACTGAGACGAGGCCCACACAATGAGAAGGCAGCCCAACAGGCAAGAGCTCAGCCCGGTCGCTCGAGCGAGGTGCGGACGCTGTGACGACTGAAAAAGCCTGCGAGCTCATGCGATCTGCATGGGCGATGCGGCGCGCGTCATTCGACGTCTCGCCGGCAAAGAGAAGGGCAGCGTTGACGAAGGCGAGGGAGGAGTTGACAACTGCCGTTTCGCTATGTCGTGACTACGGCTCACAGGTCTCCTACGCGCAAGCCGTGCACCTACTCGCCAACGTCGAGCTCGACTTAGGACGCGAGTGCGAGGCCCTATTGCTATGGAAGGAAGCGGTCAGCGTCCTTCGAAGGAGCGACGATGTTCTTCAGCTCGCGCACAAAGTGCGGCATCTCGGAGACTTGCACCGGCAGTGCGGTCGCCTCGACGAGGCCGAGTCTTGTTACTCCGAAGTGCTGGCACTTTACCGTGAGCACGACAGTCCTGGAAGTTTGGACTTCGCAAATGCGGTCCGCCGCATGGCAGACCTGAAAGAGCGAGGCGGAGACAGTTCAGAGGCGCTCGCCCTGTGGCGAGAGACTCGCGAGCTCTATGCCGCCGTCGGCGTGGTGCCCGGGGTTGAAGAGGCTGAACGCCACATAGAGCGCTTGACTTGATGAACTACCTCTTGCGGGCCAGCAGTCGGAAGACGTTTCGATCGATCCATCGCTCGGCGCGTTCATGATCGGGGAAGCGTCGTTCGAGGGCGCGGAAGGCTGGTGGGTGCACGCAGCGGCGACCTCCCTGTTTCTGGGTAGGTATGACGACATGGAGAAGCTCGTGCCATACCACCGCCGCGACGACGTATTCAGGAACCGCTGGTTGATCGAGAATGGGATGAATACGGATAACGCCGTCACTCGGAATGAAGGCTCCGAGTTGCACGCTGCGGATGCGGCGCGAGCGGCGCGTTCTCCCACGTCCCCAGCCGATGGGGATTTCGGCTAGCCGTTCCCGGAGCTCTCTGTCAGCGTTGGTCTGGGAGTCCTCGGAACCGGCACCGGGCCGAGACCGATCGCGGGAGACCTCGTGCGACAGAAGGTCGAGCAGGTTGGCGCGAATCTCGTCGAGGTGGTGGGTCCGGCCTCGTGCCTCCAGCACAACGGTGCGGGCCCTGCTCACCAGGCCTTCTGCGGCGATGCGCTCTTCGTCCGTTACTGCCTTTTCGAAGAACTGCTGCACAGAGATGTGGTCCCGCTTGCTGGCTCCTCCCGTCACGATCGCAACCAGCGCCGCCAGGGTGTCGTCTTCGCATTCGGCAAAGAGTCGTTGGGCGCGCACGTCGATCGTGCGGCGCAGTCTCCGAATCCTGGACTGCCCGGGCGTGTAGCGGGCCGAAATCAGAGTCGACCGGTTGCGGGTCAGGGTCAGCCTGCCGAGACGTCCACCGAGGGCCTGACGGAGGCGTGCCTCGAAGTCGCGCTCGATCTGGCGCCGGTTGCGTGCCCGTTCGATGCGCGCTACTGGATCGTCCTCAGATCGTATGGCGGGCACCTCCACCCACAGATCGAGTTCGAGCTGCTCTCCGGCCGCAGAACTCCCGGTCTCGCGCCAGCGATCGGTGTCTTCTGCCGTTCCTTCCTGCGAATTCGGCATTCGTCGAGCGATCTCCAGCGGAAGTAGAGGGTGGACGGTCTTTGGAGGCGCCTCCGATCCTACAGGGCCGTTGGCTTCGAGAACACGAGGGATAGAAGGCGCTTCGGCAGCCGAAACAGGGGTGCTAACCTTCGCTCCGATCTTGCGACTAACACACTTTCTCTTTGCAATCCTGCTGGTGCTTTGCGCAGTGGTGATCTGGATGTCCGCCGTGCCGGTGCCCGATGGTCCGACCGGTTGGGAACATCCCGACTATCCGGGCATGCGCCTCGGCGGAGAGGGCGAGGCGCGCTTTGAAACGATTGCGGCGCCGGCCTTTGCCTACGGCGTCTTGACGATCGTCTTCTTCGTCAGTCTGCTCGGCCTGGCGCTTCGTCCCAACCGTCGTCGTGCAGCCTTCCCTTGGTTGGCCGGGGGCGGGGCGCTTTGTGTGGCGGTGTTCATCGCTTTGATGACCTCCTACCGCAACTTTGCCGCCGACCGGGGAATGGGTGACTTTGTGCTGGGCTTTCCACAGCCCAGCGCCATCATGCTCTATCTGCTGTGGCCGGTACCGCTGGTCTTCATGGCGCTCTACCTCTACTACTTCGACCGCTGGATCTGGTCGGCGGAGGACGAAGAGAAGTTCGCTGAACTCGCGGTGCGCGGGCGCGAACTCCGGATGGCCAGCCTGACCGGAACCCGAAACCCTGAGGACGACGCGTAGATGGATCTCTTCGCGTTGCGCTCTGAAGTGGTGCTGTTTTGTGTCGGCGTCTACTTTGCGGTTTGCATCGGGGTGGGCATCTGGGCGCTGCGCCGCACCAAGTCGACGCACGACTTCTTCATGGCCGGCCGAGACCTCGGCATCATGGTCACGGCGCTGGCGATCTTCTCGAGCACGCTGTCGGGCTTTGGCTTCGTCGGTGGACCGGGGTTGGTCTACTCGTTGGGCATGAGCTCGCTGTGGATGGTCGTGTGTGCGAGCTTTGGATACGTCATCGCCTTCTACCTGTTGGCCAAGCGCTTGCGCGTGTTTGCCGAGGTGCGCGAGTCGATTTCTCTTCCCGATGCGGTCGCGGCGCGCTACTCGAGTGAAGGTGCGCGGTTCTTCACTGCGCTTGCCATTCTGCTCGGGGTCATGGGCTATCTGGCGACGCAGATTCTCGCCATGGCGACGGTCCTGCAAGACATCCTGCAGCGCATCATCGGGCCGTTGTCGATTGAACTCTGCGTGGCGGCTTCGGTTGCAGTCCTGGTGTTCTACTGTGTTACTGGTGGCATCATCGCCTCGGTCTACACCGATCTGATTCAAGGCATCGTGATGATGTTCGCCGCGGTTCTGGTGCTGTTCGCGGCTGTCGCTGCCGTCGAGGGCGGCTTCGGTGGGATGAGTGAAGTCATTCGCTCTGATGATCCGGAAGCCATTGGGCCGTGGGGTACGGCGGGGGTCGTGGGCGCACTGTCGTGGTACTTCGTCTTCGGTCTCGGACTCGCCGGCCAGCCGCACATCGTCACCAAGATGATGATGAGCCGGCGAGTGAGTGACGCGCGCTACGTACTGCCGATTTCGATCGCCGCCTACAGTGTCTCGGCGCTCTTGTGGATCAGTGTTGGCCTGGCAATGCGCAGCCTCGTGCTCGGTGGCCAGCACGCGGCTCTCGACAAGGCCGATGCCGCCGCGCCGGCTTTCCTCCAGGCCTATGCCCATCCGATTCTCGCCGGCGTAGTGTTCGCGGGCCTTCTGGCAGCGATCATGTCGACGGCCGACGGTTTCCTCAATATCGGTGCCGCGGCAGTGGTGCACGACATTCCAATGGCATTCGGGCGCTCGATTCGTAACGAGCTGCTGGCTGCCCGTTCGGCAACGGTGGTGATTGCTGTGGTGGCGGCGCTGTTCGCGCTCTATGCCGATGACATGGTGGCGCTGCTCGGTGCTTTCGGGTGGGGCACCTTTGCGGCGGCGCTGGTGCCGGTGGTGGCGATTGGTTTCAACTGGAAACGGGCAACAGCTAATGCGGCGATCGCCGCCATCGTCGCCAGCCTGGTGGTCAACTTCGCCATTCGGCAGTACTCGATCCCGGTGCCGTTCGGTATTGACGGCGGGGCGGTAGCGCTCTTGATCTCGTTGACGCTGTTCTTCGGGATCTCACTGCTCTCGAAACCGCCGGAGTTGCCGGCGGACGTCGAGGCGGTGCTGGACCTCTAGGTCCGCGTTCTTACAATCGACAGATAGGAGATCAGGATGGGCCTACTCGACGGCAAGGTGGCGATCATCACGGGTGGCGGAAACGGAATCGGCCGGGAGCACTGCCTTCTCATGGCAGCGCAAGGGGCCCACATCGTGGTCAATGACCCGGGTGGCGCGCGTGACGGCACGGGCAGTGACGACGTCGCCGACGCGGTGGTCAAAGAGATCGAAGCGCTCGGTCAGAAGGCGGTTGCCAACAAAGATGCGGTGGGCACCTTCGAGAGCGCCGAGGCGATCATCAAAACAGCGGTCGATGCGTTCGGGCGCGTTGACATTCTGGTCAACAACGCAGGGATTCTGCGCGATCGCACCATTCTCAAGATGAGTCCCGACGAGTGGAACGCCGTCGTCGACGTCCACCTTTTGGGCACCTTCTCCTGCCTGCAGGCAGCTGCCCGCCAGATGGTCGAGCAGGGTGGCGGTGGTCGCATCATCAACACCAGCTCGAGCTCGGGCCTGCTCGGCAACTTCGGCCAGTCGAACTATGGTGCGGCGAAGGCCGGGATTCACGCCTTGACCCGCATTGCCGCCTGGGAGTTCGCCAAGCATCGAATCACCGTCAATGCTCTTGCGCCCAACGCCTTGACCCGCATGACCGAGGACCTGCCGGGAATCCAGGCGGGTGGCTATACCGAGGAGAACATGGGGCCGCAGTACATGGCGCCGATCGTTTGCTGGCTGGCCTCCGACGAGGCTGCCGCGGTAACCGGGCAGACCTTCGGCGCCGACGGCAACCATCTCTTCACCTACAAGATGATGACCAGCCACGGCGTCACCAAGCGTTCCGGAGGGCCTTGGGATCCGACGACCCTCGGGCCAATGATGGACCGCATCGTTTCCTGGTAGCCCCCCGGTGAAACGCGGGAGTTGAGCGACCCGGCCACCGACGGCTCGGAGGCCGGCTCTCAATGCCTACTTGATGAGCCGCATCGTGTAGGGGTAGCGGTAGGTGACACCTTCGTTGGCCTTTACTCCGCCGATGATAGTGAAGATCAGGGCACCGATCGCCAGGATCGGGAGCAGAATGAAGCCAACCAGAACGATCATCAACAGGGCTGCGACGAGAATCGCCAGGCTGGCGGTGATCTGAAAGTTCAGCGACTCGCGCCCCTGGTCGTCTACGAACGGCATCTCGTCCTTCTTGAGCAGCCAGATCACCAACGGGCCAATGATGTTTCCGAACGGAATAACGAATCCAGAGAGCGCCGCGAGATGGGCGAACATCGCCCATTGGCGTTGGTCGGCAGCGACTTCATTCATGTCGACTCCTTTTGACTTCGAGGTGTAGGCGCTCGGTGGCGGTCTGGTGCCCGAAAGAGCAGCGCTACCGCGCATGGGCCCCGGCCGGCTGATCCTATCCTGCTGCCTCTCTGCTACCCTGACTTTTCGCCACTTCCGACCGAACACCCACCGAGACACCCACCCTTCTCGCCCGCCGGCCTCTCCTGGCTGAGCTTCGGATTCGGCAGGCCTGAAGGAGGAGGAACAGCACCATGGCACCCTCATTCCTGGTCACACGAACACAGAGACCCGCGCGGCGAACCCTCACGGCTCTAGGGGCTATCTGCGGCGCGCTGTTGCTTGCCGGTTGCGACCAAGAGGCCTTGCATGTTGCAGGCAAGGCACCCGCACCTGCCGTTGACTCGGCCGAGGAGCTGGCAGCCGCGGTCACGATCTATCGCGACGAGTGGGGTGTCCCGCACGTCTACGGCCCGACCGACGCGAGTGTCGTTTTCGGGTTCGTCTACGCACAGGCGGAAGACAACTACTGGCAGATCGAAGACTCGATGATCCAGGCCCTCGGTCGGTCGGCCGAGGTCTACGGCGAAGCCACCCTTGGCGCCGATCTGCTCAACCGGTCGCTCGAGATCGTGGCACTTTCGAAAGCGGAGTGGGAGCGCTCCCCGGCCCACATGCAGGACCTGGCTCGCGCCGGTGCAACCGCGCTCAACCACTACCTGGCGACCAGCGGCACGGATTCGCGCCTGATCGAAACCTGGGAACCGTGGCACTTTGCCGCCTGGTCCCGCTTTGCGGTCTACCAGTTGTTCGTCTTCAACCGTGCTCGCCTGAAGCAGGAAGAGATGCAAGCGGCGGTTCATCCGCTCGAGAAGGTCGCGCAGGCAATGCCCGAAGAGGCGCCGGTCGGTTGGAGCGCCCACCGCGGCCCCCTGCTGGCCGAAGCAGCGGCGGTCACCGGCTCGAACATGTGGGCGGTGACTCCAGAGCGCAGCGAGACAGGCAACGCCCTCTTGTTCATCAACCCGCACCAGCCCTACTTTGGCCCCGGCCAGTGGACCGAGGGCCATGTGCACTCCGACGAAGGCCTGCACTTTTCGGGTGCTGGGTTCTTTGGAAGTCTCCTGCCGACCATCGGCCACAACGAGCACCTGGGCTGGTCGCACACGGTGAACGCACCCGACATCGTCGACGTCTTTGAACTCGTCTTCGACGATCCAGAGCGTCCCGACCACTACCGCTTCGGCGACGAGTACCGCCCGGTCACCACCTGGACCGATACGGTCTCGGTCCTCACGGACAACGGTCTCGAAGCGCGCGAGTTCGAATTCCGCAGAACCCACCACGGTCCGATCGTTGGCGTTCGCGACGGCAAGCCGCTGGCGGTGCGGATGGCGAAGTTCGAAGACGGTGGGCGCACCGAGCAGTACTACCGAATGGCCAGGGCGCGCAACCTCGACGAGTGGAAGAGCGCGATGTCGATGACTTCGCAGCCAATGTTCAACACCGTCTATGCCGATACCGGCGGCAACATTTTCTACGTCTACAACGGCGCCGTGCCGGTGCGTGATCCGTCGCATGACTGGTCGAAGCCGGTCGATGGTAGCGACCCTACGACGGATTGGCAGGGCTACCACTCCTTCGATGAGCTGCCGCAGATCACGAACCCGTCGTCGGGCTACCTACAGAACTGTAATGCGACTCCGTTCCTGGCGTCAGCCGAGGGTGACAATCCAGACCCAGATGACTTCCCTGCGTACATGGTCTCGGAAGACGACAACAACCGTTCGCGCATGTCGCGGCGCATTCTCGAGAGCGAGGAACAGTTTTCCTGGGAGGAATGGCAGCGCTACACCTTCGACACCCATGTGATCGAGGCCGAGACGACGATCCCTGAGCTGCGCGCAGCGATCGACAGCCGCCCGATCGAGGCCGGCAAACGCAAGCGGCTGGTCGAAGCGCTCGAACATCTCGAGGCGTGGGATCGGGTGAGCACGATCGACTCAACCGAGATGACGCTCTACTACGTCTGGCGCAACAACCAGCAGCGTGGCGGGATCAAAGACCCGGTCGATGCGCTTGCCGCCGCACTCCCCATGCTCGAAGCCGGCGGTTCCGGTTGGAAGGTCCCCTGGGGCGAGCTCAACCGCCTGCAGCGTCGCCATACCAGTGGTACCGAGCCGTTCGACGACGCAGTCGAAAGCCTGCCGGTTGCCGGTGGGCCGGGCAACCCGTTCGGCATCATCTTCAACTTCTATTCACGCCCCGAAGAGGGGCAGAAGCGCCAGTACGGAGTCGCCGGGCACTCCTACGTTTCCGTCGTTGACATGTCGAAAGACGACCTGCGTGCCAAGTCGATCCTGGTTTTTGGCCAGAACTCCGACCCCGGTTCGCCCAATTGGTTCGATCAGAGCCGCCTGTTCGCCGAGCAGCAGTACAAGCCTGCCTGGTTCAATCGCGACGAGGTCGAGGCCAACACCGTGCGCTCGTACCACCCTGGTGAGGCACCCGAGGCGCATGGAATCGGCGACCCCGCGACCGGCGGTCCATGACTCGTTGCCTGCTGGCGGCACTCGTTCCAGGCGTGCTGCTTGCGGTGAGTGTCGGATCGTCTGGTTGTCAGTCACCGGAGCATGAACCCACCACCGCTCCGACAGCGGCAACCACTGCCGCATCGAACACCTCAGAGTTCATGCTCGGCGGCATTCAGATCAACGAGCCAGATGTCGAGGTCTGGCTCGATGGTCTCGAACGGGCAGGGCTGAACACCGTGTCGATGACGGTCTACGCGCGGCACGGCAAATGGAACTCTGCAGAACTCGAATGGGACCGCGACCCGAGTTGGTTGATTCCCGAGATCCGTGCGGCCAAAGCGCGCGGCATGTACGTTGTCCTCATCCCGCGCGTAGCCCTCGAGCACGCCCTGACCGAGAACCAGTTTCTCTGGCACGGGATGATCATGCCGGAGACTGACCGGGAGCTGGGGGAGTGGTTCGAGAGCTACGGCCAGTTCGTCGGCCTGTGGGCCGAAGTGGCGGAGCGTGAGGGAGTCGATCTCTTTGGCGTCGGCAGTGAGCTCAATGCCCTCGCCTCGAGCGTTCAGGTCGACGAGTTGCCGGCACTCGAGCAGTACTACCTCGATTCCGAGAAGCAGGCACGCGAGCGTGCACGCGCCGAAGCCGCTGCGAGTGAACTCGGTGCCGATTCGCTGGCCGGCAGGCTCAAGTCTGGCTGGGGGTCGACCTACGATGACCTGGGCGAGTTTCTCGACGGCCAGGGCGAGGCGCAGTTTCGCTGGGCAGAGGAGGTGACGTACGGCGGGGACCTCGGACGTTACAACCAGCGACGCTTGCTGCTCGACCGCTCCTGGCGGGAGCTGATAGCCGAGCTCCGCGAGGTCTACTCGGGCGATCTCACCTATGCCGCCAACTTTGACCAGTACTTTGCGGTCTCGTTCTGGGGTGAGCTCGATGTCATGGGGGTGAACGCCTACTTCCCGCTACGGCGTTCACTTTCGGTGCGCGACTCCGACGCCCTCTACGAAGTGTTTGTCGGCGCCTGGCGGAATGTCTTCGATGAGCTGGAGCGCTTCCGTACCGGTCTAGGTGCAGCTGAGATGCCGGTGGTGTTTACCGAACTCGGCTATACGAGGCGGCGTGGCATGAGCATCGCGCCCTGGGCGGGAGCGGGATTCAATCTCGCCAATCTCGACGAGGGGTCTGATGGCTGGGAGAAACCCGCGGAGATGGTCGTGTGGCACAACGAACCCGAAGATGGTGCGGAACGGGTGCTTGCGGTTCGTGCGCTGTCGCATGCCGTTCGTGATCGCCCGGGTCTCCTGACGGGGCTCTTGTGGTGGAAGCTCTCGACCCTACCGGAGCAACAGGCAATCGAGGAGTTCTCACTCATTCTCGGAACCAAAGACCCACTCGAAGCCGAACTGCGCAGCTTCCGTTCGCCGGTGCCGCAGGCGCCATGAACGACTCCGAAGCAGCCACTGCACAGCGTGAGCTCCACGATGCGTACTGGGACCATGGTCCTCTGGTGCGTCTGGAACGGCACCTCCTCCTCGCCGGCCACCTCGCAGAGGACGTGCGCGCCGTTGGGCTGCGACTGAGCGCCCGCCTGGGGTTGCCGTTCTCGGACACGGTCCGGTTCTCAGAGCACAAAAGTGGAATGTCGTTTGCGCGCCTTCTCAATCGCGTCGGAGAAGGGGAGCGCCGGGACGTTGAGGCACGCGCCCTGCGTTTTGCACTCACCGGTCGACCATTTGGAATCGTCGCCGTTTCGCCGCAGGCGCTTCTTGGGCGCAGCGATCGGGAGCTGGTTCGGCGGCGCGCCCAGCTGGTCGTTCTCGACCTCGACTTCGAGAGCTACCGCCGGCGGCTGGCTGTTCTCAAAGATCGTCGGCAGGTTGCCGAAGACGCGGCGCGCGCCGCGCACCTGGGTGGTGAAGTCGATCGCACGCCGCCCGCCGTGCAGGCCATCGAAACGCTCCACCGAGCGTTCCGTGAGCGCGTGCAGGCTTTCGACCAGGCGAGCTTACGGTTCGAAGTGCGCGGTCTCGCTCCCGAGATCGTCGCCAGACGGTTGATGGAGGAGCTGCCGGCCCTTCGGTCGGCCTAGTTGTTGCCGTCCGTCAGTTCGCCGGCCTCCACTCACCGCGCGAGCAGAGCGCGGTTTCGAAGCGACCGAGGCCGTAGAACCAGACGCTTTGACAGCTTGCGCCGTCCGGGTTGCATTGATTGGTGACGTATTCGAGGTGCTCGTTGTACATGTGGCCATCGTCGAAGACGCCGTTGGGGCAGGCCGTTGGTGCGGGTGGAGGCGGTGGTGGTGGCGGCTCGGTCGAACCGAGAAGGTGGTCGGCTTCCCAGAAGCCATCGCGACACAGTGCGGTGTCAAAACCCTCGAAGGAGGTGAACCATGTGTTGTTGCACGCTTGTTCGGCGACGGTGCAAGACACCAGGCCATCGACTGAGTCTGGGCAGGGCGCCGGCCGTGGAGTGGTTCCGGCCGGGTCACCACAGCTTTCGTCGATGAGACCGCGGATCTCCTGAAGGTTGAGAAAACTCAGGTGACTGTCCGCGAGCTGTTCGGCTTGCCAGAGGTAGTCAGGTGCAACATCGCCAAGCGAACTGCCGTAGAGCTCGCCACCAACGACCAGGCCGTCGGCGTTGAGCTCGAGAATGTAGGTCAGCCGGTCAATGCGCTCAAACGAAGAAGCGGGCGTTGGGCTGACCGACGGCTGCGATTCAGTCATCCAGATCAGATCCATCTCGACGTCCAGAAACGAGACCGCGTCGCCGTTGAAGATGTAGGCGCCGTTGGTCACGCCGAGCCGCGCCGCGGCTTGGGCAGCCGATACGGAGTCTTGACGGTTGATGCGGTAGCCCACCAGGGGTTGGTTCCAGATTTCTTCGCTTCGGATACGGTCGTAGATCAACGGACGGTCCTTGAGACCGAGAAAAGTCGTTACGACGACGTGAAAGGCACCGATGTTGGTGTCGAAACACTCCGAGTCGACGGGGCGGCCGAAGTCGTCGCGTTCGATGCCGCCGGCGCTGGCGCGACACGCGGCGCCTAGCCACATGCCACGGCGCCACGCTTCGTCGTAGGCCTGGATGAGGAGCGCTTCGAGGTCGCCGGTAAAGAATGTCACGCCGTTGCGTTCCACCGAGCCGCAGGGAGCACGTTCGAACAGTGCCGCCGGTGCCCAGGCGTGGCACAGGCCCCACCACGACTCCATCGGCCATCCGGTCCATTCGGTTCCGTTGTCGATGAAGTCGCGAATACGATCGCGGTCGAGCTTGTTGCCGCGCAGGTTCGTCACCCAGTTGCCGAGAGGTCCGAGCACTTCGTGATAGCGCGTATCCCAGTCGGCCCAGTTCGAGCGCGTAAACGGCCGCAGGGAGGCGAAGTCTGTTGGCGGCGTCCAGCCGTTGAAGATCAGGTCATACTTCTCGGCCGGGGAGTACTCGGCGGTGCTGAGGCCCGGCTGACCGTCTGAGAACCAGCGCACATTGATCGTGTCCTGATAGAGCGGAAAGTACGAAGACGTCCACACCTCTTGCGACACGTGGGCGGTCCGCGGCACCCGGGTGGGGTCGCGCTCGAGACTGTGATTGAACCAATAGGGATTGCTGGTGCCATCCCAGGCGATGGCCTCGTGCTGGCGCTCGAGGGCGACGTCTTCACCGAAGGTCGAGCCAGCCGTCAGCAGGGCGAGGCAGACAATGGTGATGGACGTTCGGCGGACGACGGCGGTCGCGGAGTTGTTCTTCACAGGTGGGGCTCTCCTAAGCACCTCGCGGCCTATCTCATCGTGAGTCGGATCGCCCGGAAGGGCGAAACCGTCGTCGAGGCGGCTGGTTGGCCCTAAGTCGACGCCGACTGGATTACGCGAGGAGAAGCAATGGGGACTGGAAGCTCCGATTGTAGACCTTCGGTCGAGGACTCGCGCGTCGATGAGCAAGAATGACAACTGAGCGACAGGGTCGCCCTCCGGAAAGCGGTGCTGGAGGTAGAATGATCTCCTGACCAGATTGGCCGAAGAGTTTCGTCGTCTGCTGTCTCTTGTGATGTTCGTTGTCGTTCCGAGGGTTCCTCCATGTCTCGCTCGCTCCCCCGCCTCATCGGACAGAACGCGGGTGGTCGCGTCGCGATTGCGGCCAGCACCATCGCCCTTCTGATTCTCATCGGAGCGGCGCAGCTGCTCGACTCGGCTCCCGCTCGCGCAACGGAGGGCGAGACCGACGCCAGGAGCCTGACGGATCACGGGTCCGCGCTCCTAGACATCCTTTCACTTCAGCGCGGGGCTTTTACCCCAGGCGGTACGCAGCCGGGGCTTTCGCACGCCATGGCGAACCCGGGAAGCTGCGCCAGCTGCCATCAAGATGCGAGCCATCAGCCCTATCCGTCCTGGGCAGGAACGATGATGGCGAACGCGACGCGCGACCCGATCTTCTGGGCGGCTCTCGACGTGGCCAACAACGACGTTCCAGGTGTGGGCGAGTTCTGCCTGCGTTGTCACACACCATCGGCCTGGTTGGCGGGGCGTGCCGACGCCGGAGGCGGTGGAGATCCGGTCGGTGACGCCGATGGTTGTGGCCTTCTGGGAACGCTCGACGGCGTAGACAACGACTTCGAAGGTGTGAGCTGCCCTCTTTGCCATCGCATGATCGTGAACGACAACCCGCCGATGGGGGAGCCCAGTGCCTACACCGAGAACGCCCAGTTCTGGATCGACGACGAGGTCTGTGCCGGTGCCGGCGAGCCCTGTCGACAGGGTCCCTACGACTATCCGATGGGCGGATCCGACGTGCCGCCGCCCCATGCTTGGGAGCACTCGGGCTACCTGACGGATTCGGCCCTCTGTGCGACATGCCACAACGTCAGCAATCCGTTCCAGATGCTGCGCGATACTGACGGCACGAACACGATGATTCCGTTTCCGGCGGAACGCACCCACATGGAGTGGGAGCAAAGCGACTTCGCGGCCGGCCCGAACCCGACGCACTGCCAGGACTGCCACATGCCGCAGGCGACGGCCGACCCCGCCTATGCCTGCCTCCAGGCCCAGAACGATCGCGCCGGCGATCTCGCACAGCACCTGATGGTCGGCGGAAACACTTTCGTGCCGGCCATCCTCGCCGGGGAGTACCCGGGTCTCGGGCGCGGAGCCGCGTTTCAAGCCACGATCGACGCTGCTGAAAACTTGCTTGCCTCGGCAGCAACCGTGTCGGTGACCTCGTCCAATACCTCGCACGCTGGCGGTGTGCAGCGGGTCGATCTGCGAGTGAGCAACCTGTCGGGCCACAAGCTGCCGACCGGCTACGCCGAAGGCCGGCGCATGTGGCTGCATGTTGTGGCGCGCGACGCCTCAGATCAGGTGATCTGGGAAAGTGGGGCCTGGAACGCGACGAATGGTGCACTCGCCACGGATCCTCAGCTGCAGGTCTGGGAACGTCGTCAGGGCATATGGGATAGCGGCACGAGTTCTTGCAAGATCACCGATGACTTCGGCGACGCCGTGTTTCACTTCGCGCTCGACAATTGCATTGCCCTCGACAACCGCATTCCGCCTCAAGGCTTTACGGGAGGATCAGATCTCGAGACCAGGCCGGTCGGTGCGACCTTCCCGGAGACCTCGCCCGGTTCTGGCGAGTTGGTGCACTGGGATGACGTGCACTACGACATTACGATCCCAGCTGGAACCACCGGCCCGGTCGAAATCGAGGCGACGCTCCTCTTTCAAGCGGTGAGTCGTGAGTACATCGAGTTCCTCCGCGACGAGGCGGTGGATGAGGGCTTTGCCGATGACTGCACGCCGCGCTCGGATGGACTGCCAGGAATGACGCGCGGCGAGCTCCTCTATGGTTTGTGGGAGGAGTATGGTCGGTCGGCACCGGTCTCGATGGCGGTGACTTCGATTGCCAAGCCGTTGGCCCTGTTTGCCGACGATTTCGAGTCTGGCGATGAGTCGGCATGGAGCAACAGCAAGCCCTGACGGTGGTGGGCCGGCGCGTTAGTTGGTCGTCGCGGCGCGATCAGGTGCCGGCCGCGCCAGCCATGTGCCCTCGCCACTAGCCGCGGCCCAGCAGCCGCCCGCCTCGCGACGCTCGGACTTGTAGTTCCAGGTGCCTTCGAGCTGGTCGAAGGCGGTGAAGCGACCCTCGAGAATCAGCTGCGCGCGTTGACCGATGGCCGAGTCTTCGAGGCCGGTCACAGCGAGCGAGCCGTTGACGTCGGCGGGGCGTTCGTCTTCGGTCTTGCCCGCCGGCCCGGGGGGAACGTAGCGCCAACTGCCGGTGGTCGTAGGGTCCTGCGGCCAGAACATGACCCAGGAAGATTGCTCTTCGAGGGCGCGCAGTTGCGCACGGTCGATGTTGCCGAGCAGCTGCACGGAGCTCGCCTCTTCACCCGGTGCTCTCGACTCGCCCTCGAAGGCGAGCACAAAATGCAGTCGACCGTCTCCCTCGAGCTCGAGCCAGGTCGGCGGCTTGGGATCAGCGAAGAGAGGCATCGGTTGACGTTCGGTATGGCCCCTGGTGCAGATGACCGGCGTCGAGCCGCCCGAGCGCGAGGTGATGGCTCCAGTGATCTGTTCGAACTGCCAGCGTCCCAGCGGAGGCTCGGGCGGCGGGCCTGGTAGAGGCTCGCTTTGCGGAGTGCAGCCCGCCGCGGCCAGGAATACGACGCCCGCCAGGCGCAGCTCACTCCAGTTCACTCGCTATCCAACCAGGCATCGACCAGTCGACGGGCGATCGACAGTGGCGGTGGCAAACGGATCTCACGCATTCTGAGTGCAGTGCGCAGCTCACGGCGATCGAACCAGCGGGCGTCCTCGAGCTCATCTTCGCCGACGTCCGGCTCGCCGCCCGGAGAGCGGGCCATGAACCCCAGCATCAGAGACTGTGGAAAGGGCCATGGCTGCGAAGAGTGGTACGTCGCGTCGGTGACGACGATGCGCGTTTCCTCGTAGACCTCACGCGCGACCGAAGACTCGAGGCTCTCACCAGCCTCACAGAAGCCGGCGAGCGCCGAGTAGAAGCCCGGTGGCCAACTGGGCTGGCGACCGAGCAGGGCGCGCTGGTTGTCGATCGTGGTCACCAGCATGATCACTGCCGGGTCGGTGCGCGGAAAGACCTGGGTGTCGCAGTCGGAGTCTGTGCAGACCCGCTGATGGCCGGCGAGTTCGATCCTGGTTGGCTCGCCGCAGCGCCCGCAATGCCTGGCCTGTGCGTGCCAGTGGCAGAGAGCGCGCGAATAGGCGAGGAGCGACCCGTCGCGAGCGGAGAGCATCGCCCCGACCTGACGAAGGTCGTTGATCACCGCGTTGCGATCGAGTCCGGCGACTGTTTCTTCTTCCAGATGAGAGAGATCCATACAGAAGAAGGACTGTTCGCCGTGGCGACCAAGAAAGAGGGGCGGCGAATCGCTCTGCCATGCCGAGACCGCGGAGAGCGGTAGGAGAACAGCGAACGGCGGATCGTCAGGCACAACCAAGCATCGCGAACTCCAAACCGGAACGATCAACGTCGAGGCCTCTTCGAGGCGCCGTGCGATCCAACCCGAGTCTTCGCGACGGTAAGAAACACGATCCAATGTGCGATCGTCAAAGAAGTTGCTGCGCGGCAAAACGGTCCGGTTCTCCCCTTGGCCCATAGGCTTGGCTACGAGGTCGCAACGTTACCAAGAACGAAGAAGCGCTCTGGCGCTCGGATACCCAGGAGTGGAATGCTTGGCTCATGAACCACCAAGAGAGCAAACGCGACGTCGACCGCGCGATCGAGGATCACAGCAAGGCACTCTGGGATCTACTCTCGCCGGTCGCGAGACGAGCAGAGTATCCACGCGACGTGCCGTTTCAGGCGGCCGAGGCCCGTGGCACGCGTTACAACGCCACCATCGGGCAGCTCACCGACGGTCACGGCAGGGTGTTGGGTCTGCCGACGGTTGAGGAGACGCTCTCGTCGCTGTCATCAAATGAGCGCAACCGCGCGCTCTTGTACTCCCCGATTGGCGGGTTTCCAGCTTTGCGCGAAGCGTGGCGAGCGCGCGAGCTCGGTGGGCGAGACCTCGAGTCGAGCCTGCCGATCGTGACGGTCGGTCTCACGCACGCGTTGGCGCTCGCCGCCGACCTCTTCGGTGGCCCGGGGCGACCGGTTCTGGTTCCCGACCCGTGCTGGGGAAACTACGAGCAGGTCTTCGGACTGCGAACGGGCGCCGAGTTGATCTCCGTGCCGGCCTTTGCCGAGCGCCGGTTCCAGCCGGAGTCGTTTGCCATAGCGCTCGACGCCTTGCCGGACAGACAGCCGGCGGTGGTCATTCTCAACTTTCCTGCCAATCCGGTGGGTTATATGCCAACGCGAGAAGAGCGTGGCCAGCTCGCCAGCGCGCTGGCCGACGCAGCGACCAGGCGTCCGGTGGTGGTTGTTTGTGATGACGCGTATCAGGGGCTGGTGTTCGACGCCGACGTACCGCGCGAGTCTCTTTACCTGGAGCTGCTCGGCCGCCACCCGAGCCTCTTTCCGGTGCGCGTATCGGGTGCGACCAAGGAGCTGGTGTTCTTCGGCGGCCGCGTAGGGTTCTTGAGTCTTCCGTTCTCTCCCACCTCGGAGGTCTGGAGGGCCCTCGAGAACAAGTTGCTCTGTCTCCTGCGAGCCGGTGTTGGGTCGCCGTCGGCGCTTTCACAGGTGGTGATGCTGCGGGCACTCGGAGCAGAGTCGCTGGACCGAGAGATCGAGTCCGTGCGCAGCACCCTCGAAGCTCGACACAAGAAACTCGTTCTGGCACTCGCAGAGGTCGACGACGACGTCTTGCGCCTGATGCCGTCGAACGCCGGAGCCTTCGCTCTCATCGAGGTGCCGCCGGGGATCGATCCCGATCGCCTCCGCCACCATCTCATCGAGCACCAAGACACCGGTGTTGTGTCGGTTGCGCCGTGCTACCTTCGCCTGGCGTTCTGTTCCGTCGACCTGGACGACATCGGTGCCCTCGTTGCACGGCTCGAGGTCGGAGTGCGCGCCGTCGCTCCGTAGCAACGCGCGGTTTACAGCACCGCCAACGACAGCGATGCGCCCTGGGGGATTCCTCGGAGCCATTCCGGGTAGGGGGTCAGGGCGTGCTGAAGCAAGAGGTGACAGCGCCCGCGCTCTGCGATCTGGTCTGGGCAGGTGAGCTCTTCGTGGTGTTTGAGGTAGTAGGCGCGATAGCCGACCTGGTTGCACCACGCCAGGACCCGGCTCGCGTTCTCCGCCATGGAGAGCTCGGGGGAGGAATGCATCTCGACCAGGAAGCGAGGTCGGTGCTCTGTGGCCAGTTGCCTCGCTCCAGAGAGCACCAGCGCTTCGGCGCCTTCGACGTCGATCTTGATCAGGTCGGGTACCCTGGCGCCCGAGGAAACGATGGCATCCAGAGTCACCGTTTGGACGCGGCGCGGCGGGAGTTTTCCACCCGAGACGGCGTGCGAGGCGAACATGCTGCCAGCTGCACCAGCCCCTTCGGTGAAGAAGTCGATCTCGTCGTCGTTGCGGTCAGCGGCGAAGGACGACAGCACGTCGATCCTGGAGTCGAGGCCGTTGGCTTCGAGGTTCTCGATCGCCAGAGCCAAGGCCTCGCGGTTGGGTTCGAAGAGAGTGGCGTGCTCGATCGAGCCGTACAGAAGTGCCAGGAGAGAGTCGTAGCCAACGTTCGCTCCGACATCGAAGAGCACCGTGGCATGTCGACAGCAGGCCAGGAACCAGGCGTCATCGTAGTCGGCCTCCTTGCGAAAGGTTCCGAGCCTCGTCTTCACCCGCTGGCCGAGAACATCATGGTGCTGCCAGTGGACCCCAAGAGCCACTTTCGTTCGATGGATGATGCTCGAGATCACGGTTCCGCCTTTCGGTGAATAGAGGCAACGGTGCCGGCGCCGGGAAGAATAGAATAACTTGAAATACTCGAAAACATCAATCCGGGTCGGGGGGGGAAGCGATCCTCATGGTCATGGCCGCCCGAATCGGGTGGACTGCCTGGTACGGTCGCCAGATCCCACCAACTCATCGCCTGGGCGAGAAGGAATGAGGCTCGATGAGCGAGTTCAAGGACAAGGTCGTGGTGATCACTGGTGCCGGCGGAGGTCTCGGCAGGGCGCACGCCCTCGAGTTTGCACGCCGCGGAGCGAAGGTCTTAGTCAACGACCTCGGCGGCAGTGGCGATGGAACCGGTGCGAGTGACATGGCCGATGACGTCGTCGACGAGATCAAGCAAGCGGGAGGCGTTGCAATCGCCAACAAGGCGTCGGTCGCGGATCGTGCCGGGGCGAAGTCGATCATCGACGATGCGGTGGCGGAGTTCGGGACAGTCGACATCCTGGTCAACAACGCCGGCATTCTGCGCGACAAGACCTTCAAGAAGCTCGATCTCGACGACTGGGATCTGCTCATCAACGTGCACCTGAACGGCACCGCCTACGTGACCCATGCCGCGTGGCCGATCATGTACGAGAAGCGCTACGGCCGCATCGTGATGACCAGTTCGACTTCGGGGATCTACGGCAACTTCGGTCAGGCGAACTACGGCGCGGCCAAGATGGGCATGCTCGGGCTGATCAACGTTCTGGCCATCGAAGGAGCCGGCAAGAACGTTTGCGTCAACGGTCTCGCTCCGGCGGCCGCGACGCGCCTGATCGCGACGATTCCGGGTCGCGAAGACCTCGACCATTCGAATCCTCCACCCGAAGTGCATCCGAAGCTCGTTACGCCGGCGGTCCTCCTCCTGTGTGGCGACGATGCGCCAACCGGCACGACGATCCAGGCCGGTGGGGGGCGCTTCTCGACCTGCGCGGTGTTCAACAACGACGACGTTGACCTGGGGGTCGACGCGACCTACGAGGGGCTGCTGGCGAAGCGCGAACAGCTGCTCGACATGAGCGGTGCCCAACAAGGGTGGAACCGCACGCGCAACTGAACAGGCCGAGAACATTCTGAGGGCCGCGGTGAACGACACAATGAGAGAACGCCTCACCCCTCGTACGGGGTCGCTTTGATGGTCGAAGAGAAGTCCATCGCCCATCGGCGGTTTCTCGAGCTGGCCGTGGCCGAGGCGCGGCAGGGGCTCGAAGAAGGCGGCGTGCCGATCGGCTCGATTCTGGTGATCGACGGGGAGGTCAAGGGACGGGGCCACAACCGCCGAGTTCAGCGTGGAAGCGTCGTGCTGCACGCCGAGATGGACTGCCTCGAGAACGCCGGTCGCCTGCCGGCCGCCGCCTACCAGCGTTCGACGCTCTACACGACGCTCTCGCCGTGCGACATGTGCAGTGGGGCGGCTCTGCTCTATGGCATCCCACATATCGTGATTGGTGAGAACACGACGTTTCGAGGTGCCGAAGATCACCTGCGAGCGCGCGGCGTCGAACTGACTGTGATGCATGACGAGCAGTGCATCGAGTTGATGCGCTCATTCATTGAGCGTCAGTCAGAACTCTGGAACGAGGACATCGGCGTCTAGTTGCCGCTCAGGCGTTCCGCCTGACCCCGGGCCGGCTCTCGACTTGGCCTCCGGATGGTCTCGACCGCCGGAGAATCGGCGAAAGACTGTCGTGACCTGAACCACCCACGGGCCGGTAAACCTCCGATTGCGGAGATAGCCTGCCGTCGTACGAGGGCACAGGCCTTGCACCGTCCTTACGATCTGACCCTTGTACCCTGCGGTTCCCACAGCCGGGCCCAGAGGCTCTGAGCATCACCGAGGTTTCTTCATGTCCTGCCAGCCCTTGTTCCCCCATTCACCCCTCGTGCAGACGCGCCGCGTGCCCCGGCGCATTGTCCGGTTCGTTGTCCTGGCAGCTGGGCTCCTCGGCGCTGGCCTCCTCTCCCCTGGCCTTCTGTGGGCCCAGGTCGATCCTCCCGCGTTCAGCGTTCCGGGTGGGCACTACGACCAACCCTTCGATCTCTCGATCACCGGCAGCGGCGTTGTGCGTTTCACCACCAACGCCTCGACCCCAACGGCTTCGAACGGGTCCGACTTCGCCACCGACCTCGAGATCTCGGAGACGACGGTAGTGCGCGCGGTGGCCGTCGGCAACGGCGAGGAGAGCATCGTGGTCACCCACACCTATATCTTCCCCGCTGCGGTGGTTTCACAGCCCGATGTCATTCCGAGCGGCTACCCGGCCTTGTGGGCCGGCTACACCGCCGACTACGGCATGGACCCGGAGGTGACAGCGGTTGATACAGAGCGCGTCGAAGCGGCCCTTCGCGCTCTTCCCAGCGTGTCGTTGGTGACCGATATCGAGCACCTCTTCGACGACGAGACTGGCATCTATACCAACAGCACCCAGAGCGGGGTGCTCTGGGAGCGGCCGGTGTCGCTCGAACTTCTGTTTCAGGATGGAACCCGGCATTTCCAGAACGCTGGAGTTCGCATGCAGGGTGGCGGGAGTCGCCGGCCTGATCGCTCTCCGAAGCACAACTTCCGCCTGCTCTTCAAGGGGGAGTACGGGCCGGCCAAACTGGAGTACCCACTGTTCAACTCAACAGCGGCAGGCGCCAAGGTCACCGAGAAGTTCGACACCCTCGTTCTGCGTGCGGGTTACAACAACAGTTGGCTGCACTTCAATTTCGCCTCTCAACACTGGGGAAGTGAAGACCAGCGCCTGCAAGCGCAGTATCTGCGCGACGAAGTCGTGCGGCGACTGCAGCGCGACATGGGCTATCAGAGCGCCCACGGCCGCTACGTCCACCTCTATCTCAACGGTATGTACTGGGGGCTCTACAACATCGTCGAGCGACCGAGTGCGCCCTTTGCGGCCGATTACTTCGGCGGCGACAAGGAAGACTGGGATGCGCTCAACTCGGGCGAGGTGATCGATGGCGACCCGGCGGCCTGGGAGGCGACGAAGGCAGCGGCCGACGCTGGCCTGGCCGACACAACGAACTACGCGGCGCTTCAGGAATGGATCGACATCGAGAGCTTCAGCGACTACATCATCCTCAATCAGTGGATCGGCAACCACGACTGGTGGTGGCAGAACTGGTACGCCGCGCGGAGGCGCGTGCCGGGTGCCAAGTGGCGCTTTTTCAATTGGGACAGTGAGCACACACTCGAGGATCCGAACGAGGAGCGTTCGGTGACCTACAGGTACTGGCCGGCGCCGACCGGGATCTTCGAGAGGTTGCGCGAGAACCCCGAGTTCCTGATGACCTTTGCCGACCGCATCTACCGCCACTTGTGGAATGAGGGAACCCTCGAGAGTGCCGCCGCGAGCGCGGTCTACTCTGAGATCGCCAGCCGCATCGACCTGGCCATTGTCGCCGAGTCGGCGCGCTGGGGCGACTACCGTCGCGACCTGCACCCGGGCGAGAAGTCGCAGTTGCTCTACACCCGAGATGAACACTGGGTCGTCGAGCGCGATCGCATCCTGGCCGAGTTCTTTCCCCATCGCACCACCGCCTTGATGGCGATCTATCGAGAGCAGGGCCTCTATCCGAGTCTCGACGGCCCGGTGATTGAACCCTGGGGCGGAGTCGTCGCTGCCGAGCAGGCGGTGTCGCTTGCCCACGAGAACGGGGGCGGCACGCTCTACTACACCCTCGACGGGAGCGATCCGCGTCTCGCCGGCGGCGCGCTTGCACCAGGCGCACTCGAGTACCAGGGCGCCTTCACCGTCGGTGCCGGGGGCCGAACGGTCAAGGCGCGAGTGCTCCAAGGCGGCGAGTGGAGTGCACTTGCAGCGGCCGGCTTCCTGCCGATCGCTGCGACCTCTGTGGTCATCAACGAGATCAACTACAACGGCAGCGAACTCAACGATCCTGGCGACTGGGTAGAACTCCACAACCCGGGTGATCAGGCCGTCGATCTCTCGGGCTGGTCGTTCAACGATACGAGCGGCACCTTCATCCTGCCAGCGGGCACCGTGCTTTCAGCCGGCGGTTATCTGGTGCTTGCCGAGTCGAGTGCCGAGTTTGCCTCGGTCCATCCCGGGGTGCCTCACCTGGGAAATCTCCTCTTCGGCTTCTCGGGCGCGGGTGAACGCCTCCAGTTGCGCAACGGTGAGGGTACGGTGGTCGATTCGGTGACCTACAGCGACGATGTCCCCTGGCCGACCCTTCCCGACGGCAACGGCCCGACGCTCGAACTGCTCGATGCCGCGAGCGACAACGGAGTCGCCGAGAGTTGGTTCGCGTCACTCGACCCCTTCGGCACGCCGGCGGCCGAGAACTCTGTCACTCGTTTCGATCCCTGCGAGGAGCCTCCCCCTCAACTGATCATCACCGAGATCCACTACAACTCCGCTCTGGCCTTCGAAGTCGGCGACTGGGTCGAGATTGCCAACCCCACGGCTTCGGTCGTCGACCTTTCCGGTTGGCGCTTCGAGGACGAGGACCACGTCTTTGAGATGGCCGCCGGGGTGAGCCTTGCTCCCGGTGAACTCCTGCTTCTGGTCGAGGACAACGCTGCCTTCGAAGCGGGCTATGGCGTCCTCGAGCAAGTGGGCGGTGTGTTCGGTTTCGGCCTCAGTGGCGGCGGTGAGCGCATCGCCCTGTCATCGCCGACCGGTTGCCTGGTCGACGCGGTCGAGTACGACGATGCGCTCCCCTGGCCGCTCGCAGCGGACGGCGGCGGCGCATCGCTCGAGCTGCTCGACTGGTATCTGCCAAATGAGAACCCCTCTTCGTGGCGTGCTTCAACGGTCATGGGCGGCACTCCTGGCGAGGTGAACTCGGTCTTCCAGACGCTCAGCTCGGATGGGTTCGAAACCGGTGACCTGAGGCACTGGACCTCGGCCTTCAACGAGCGCTAGTCGAGGAAGGCCCGCCTGGGCTCTAGCTCAGCCAGGAGTCAGGTCGTCGACGATCTTCTGCAAGGCCTGTTCGCGGCTCGACTCACCGTCGAGGTAGGCCGTCCAATGTTTCCGCACGACGGCTGCGGCCTCGCCCTCCCGTTCGTAGAGCGGAGCGATGTCGCCACGGGTCGTATCGCCGTAGGCCTGGTGGTCAGGGTCATAGATGCGGCGCATCGTGTTCTCGGCCTGCACGAACATCACCAGATGCGGAACGTCATGCAGCCTGCGGTCGTTCTTCTCGACGCCGGCCTCTTCGAGCATCTGGCGGAGTTGGGTGAAGGCGTCTGCGTCGCCGTCCGAGGCGAGGTCGATTACGTGGCAGACCTCGTGGAGCACGGTCTCTTCGAGGTCGGAGAACGCGTCGTTCTCGAGTAGCGCGGCGATCGACATCACGACCACCGGGCCGTCTCTGGTGCGGTAGGTGGTGGCGCCGGGCGGTTGGGTGTCAACGACCAGAGTCAGTGGGATCCTGACGCCTGGGTCTTCGATGCCCAGGGAGTCCAACATGTAGGCCAGCGCCGTGCGATGTTTTGGCATGAACTCCCGCTCCAGGCGGTCCCGCACTGCTTCGATGCGCGCCTTGCGTTCCGGCCAGTTGTTCTCGAGGACCTCAGGCCAGACTGCCTCCATGGCCGCAGCCATCGCCTTTCCCGGGCCCCTGATCGGAATCGTGCCGCCGGCGCGACTGGGAATCGATTCGGCCCGCTCGTTGAACCAGAGCCCGAACTCTTGCGGTGTCAGAGAGAGCAATCCGGCAAGGTCGAACCGCCAGAAGCCTCCGAAGGTGCCAATTTCCTCCTGTACTGGCATCCAGGCGTCGACGATGGGGGCCAGTGCCGGATTGGGTTCCGCGATTCCGGCCGCCTGAGCACGAACCCGGAAGTAGAAGTCCGAAAAGGGCTCGACCCTGAGGTCGACGCGCGAGAGACTCTCTTCGAAGCCGTTCGGTGAGGTTGAGATCGTCGGGCTGGTCTCTTCGGGAGCGCTAGCCAGGCTCCCGCAGCCAGCGGAAAGCCCGCCGAGAGCGAGACTCGCGAGGAAGAGGGCGCTGGCGACATAGAGACTCGGTGCCGGTTTTCTGCAAGGAGGGGAACTGTCGCTTCGCATGGAACTTCCATTGATCGATCGGTTCTGGGGTCGGTCCGAGAGCCTACCCTTTCGACTGGCGGCGGGCTCCGGTACATTCAGGCGACCCCGCCCCAAACCGTTCAACCGCCTGCGAGAGCCCAGCCATGACGGATCAGGAGACCCCCGACTACCTCGAGGCCTTTGCTGCGAGCCAACCAGACAAGCCAGCGCTCATCGATGATCGGCCCGACGGCACGCTTCACCAGTGGACCTACGCGGAGCTCAACCGGCGGGTCAATGTCCTGGCCCATGCCATGCGGCGCGCGGGGATCGAGGCCGGTTCAACGATCCTCTGGTGCGGTCAGAACTCACCTGAGGTGGTGCGTATGGTCCAGGCGGCAAGAAAGAGCGGTGTCACCGCCGTGCCGGTCAACTATCGGTTGTCGCCAGAAGAAGCGGCCTACGTCGTCGACAACTCCGATGCCACCTTTGCCTGGATCGATGCCGAGTTCGTCTCGCTCTTCGAGAGCATCAGGAGCGCGACGCCCAAGCTCGAGCGCACGGTGGTCTTCGATGGCGAGCCCGGCGTTGGAATGGAAGGAGCCGAGGACTTTCTCGCCGCTTCGAGTGACGAGAACCCCGCGAAGGTCGACGTCGAGCCGCGAACGATGATCTACACCTCGGGAACGACCGGGCAACCCAAGGGCGCGGTGCGCACGGGTCAAGGCAACCCCGAACAGCTGGGCGCGATGATCGCGCTCCTCGGCTACCGGCCCGATGAGGTCTACCTGACCACTGGCCCGCTTTATCACTCGGGTCCGGGGGGGTTCATGGGCATCTCCTACCTGCAAGGCCATACGATCGTCCTGCAGCGTAAGTTCGACCCCGAGGACTGGCTGCGGTTGGTCGATAAGTACAAGGTGACCTGCACCTTCTCGGCTCCGACGCCAATTCGCATGATCTGCAACGTCGACGAGGCGACGAAGAAGCGCTACGACACTAGCTCCATGCACATCATGGTGGCCAACGCGGCCCCCTGGTCGTTCGCCCTCAAAGAGGCCTACCTCGCCGATTTCCCAAGCGACTCGCTGTTCGAGGTCTACGGCTCGACCGAAATGGGCGTCAACATGATCCTCGAGCCGAAAGACCAGCTGCGCAAGCCTGGTTCGTGCGGCAAACCGGCGCCGCTGCTCGAGGTCAAGCTGATCGACGAGCACGGCAACGAGGTGACCGAGCCGAAAGTACCCGGCGAGGTGTTCGTCAAGAGCCGCAGCATGTTCGACACGTACCACAAGGCCGAGGACAAGTACGAAGCCGAGCGTCGCGGCGACTTCCATACGGTCGGCGACATTGCCTACATCGACGAAGAGGGCTACTACTTCATCTGCGATCGCAAGAAGGACATGATCATCTCGGGCGGCATGAACGTCTACCCAGCCGAGATCGAAGCCGCCCTCGAACAGCATCCGAAGATCTACGAGGCGGCGGTGTTCGGTATTCCCAGCGAAGAGTGGGGTGAGACCGTACACACGACCGTTGTCGCCAGACCCGGTGAAGTCATGAGTGAGGACGAAGTGAAAGCCTTCTCGCGCGAGCACCTGGCGAGCTACAAGGTGCCGCGCTCGATCGCCTTCCTCGATGAGCTTCCCAAGACCGGCTCGGGCAAGGTCCTGAAGCGCGCCCTGCGCGAGCCTTACTGGGCCGGGCAGGATCGCAACGTCTAGTACCCCGTACCATTGAAACGCACAGCGTCTGCGCGGTCCTCGCGCTCGATCTCTGTGTTGTCACTCCTCGACAGATCACCAATATGCCTCTGTCGTGACGCCTTGATCTCGAGCACGATCATCCGCTCAGCCACTATCCGTTTCAATGGTACGGGGTACTAGCCAGTGCCTTAGCGCGCCTTACGAAAAACGCTCGCGCAGCTCGCGCTTCAAGATCTTGCCAATGCCACTCTTGGGCAGGTCGTCAACGAACTCGACCCGCGACGGGATCTTGAACTTGGTGACTGCCGCCGCCGCAGCCTCCTTGATGTCGTCGGGCTCGGCGCTCTTGCCGGGCTTGAGTGAAACGACGGCGCAGAGGTCCTCGCCGTAGGTGTCGTGGGGCAGCCCGATGATCGCGCACTCGGCGACGGCGGGATGTTGGTAGATCGCCTCTTCGATTTCGCGCGGTGAGATGTTCTCACCGCCCTTGATCACCAGGTCCTTTTTGCGATCGGTGATGAAGACGAAGCCATCTTGGTCCATATAGCCGATGTCGCCGCTCCTCAGCCAACCCTCGACCAGGGCGGCGGCCGTCGCTTCGGGCTTGTTCCAGTAGCCCTTCATGACATTCGGGCCCTTGATGCAGATCTCCCCCCACTCGCCGCGCTGGAGCTCACGGCTCGCGTCGTCGAGGATCGCGACGTCGACTCCCGGGATGGCGCGACCGACTGATCCTGGTCGGTAGTCTTCGTCGGGTGCGTAGCCGGTGGCCGAAGGAGCACACTCCGACATGCCGTATCCCTCGCGGACTTCGCAATCGAACTCGCGCTCGAACTCGAGGCGCAACTCGTTGGGGAGCGCGGCGCCCCCAGAGGCAATCTTCTTGAGTGGGCCGGTGTTGTACTTCGCTCTTTCAGGAAAAGTCAGCATGTAGGTCAGCATCGTCGGGACCACGGACATGCGCTGGATTTCGTACTTGTCGAGGTGAGAGAAGACGGCTTCCATGTCGAACTTTGGCAACAGAGCCGACACCGAACCCATCTTGTAGCCCAGGTTCATCATCAGCACGCCGAACGAATGGCTGAGCGGCAAGACGTGCAGGTTGCGCTCGAAGGGTTCGACGTCGGGGTTCATTCCGGCGACCGACAGGGCGTTGCTGAGCATGTTGCCGTGGCTCAGCATGACGCCCTTGGGCTGGCCGGTCGTTCCCGAAGTGTAGAGAAGGAGCGCCAGATCGTCAGCTGCCCGATCTTCGAGGTGATCGATCGGTAGCGCACCGGCGGCGGCCTCGACCAGTGGCGAGATGTCGGTCGTACCACTTCCCTCGGCGGGTCCAAAGGTCAACACGCTGAGTCCCTCGATGCCTTCGGCCGCCGCTTTGATGACCGGAGCGAGCACCGGATGGGTGATGACGGTGCGAGCTCCCGAGTCGGCCAGGAGGTAGGCAACTTCCTTCGGGCCGAGCTGAGGAGTGACCGGGATGATGGTGGCGCCGAGCTTCCAGATCGCCTGAAAGGCGCCCGTGACTTCGGGAGTATTGGGCATCATCACGACGACCATGTCGCCGATGCCGATTCCGCGGTCGCGAAGGACGGCGGCCAGGGCGGCAGACCACTCGGCCCGCTGGGTATTGGTGAACTCCTGGCCGGCGAAGTAGAGGGCGGTGTACTCGCCGTACTTCTCCAGGTTGTCGAGCGACAGGCGTCCTACGTTCATGCTGACTCCGCTGGTGATGAGGCTGAAAGGGCGCTCCACGATACCGCGACTTCGAGAGTGGTCGGTGGCGGGGAATCAGCCGCTTGGCTCTGCGCCCCCGGCCTTCTCGAGATCTGCCGCCCTCGGGCGCCTCGGTGCCATCGTGCGGGCGCGGTTGGCGAGTTCGGCCACCAGGTCTTCGATCTCGAGCCGGCGTTCGAGCAAGTAACCCTTGAGGTCGCGCTTCTTGCGAAACAGAAAGAAGGCACGGACATCGCGCTCGATCTCGCGCCGACGGTCCTTGAGCGCCAGAGCGATCAGCCCGGTCAAGGGCAGCAGGATCGCCAGCCCCAGTGCCGCCCAGCTTCCCCAGAAGGTATAGGCGAGGGCGATCTGAGCGCCCCAGAAGAGGCCGAAAAGCACGGTGCCAAGAGCGATCTTGGTGGTGTCGATCTGGTCGGGGCCGCCGGCAAAGCGCGGTGCGAGCGCTCCTGAAAGTCGCCAGGGTGGGTACGATAGGACGATTCCCACCAGCGCAACTGGCAGAAGAAGTGCCACCGCCGTCAGGTGACGGGCGATGAACCACATGATGCGCTTCGGCGAGTACTCACGACGCAGGTGGTAGTCGGTGATGCCATAGAGCCTGCGCAGCCGCGCGAACCAGGTGAGCTCGTGTTTGAGCTTGGCGATCTCCTCGGGTGAGGTCTCACGCAGCTCGCGATAGGTGCGCAAGAGGCGCTTGAAGGTGCGGAAGCGACTCGCCAGGGGAGTCTCGCGTGGGTGGCGGCCGCGCCGGAAGTGGAAGAAGCGCTCGAGCTCCCGGACCAGTCCGATGTCTTCCCAGGTATCAGCGTTGAGGGTGAGATCGCGAATCGCCGCTTCGATGCGCGCGGTGAGTTCGCGCACCGGACCCGGAGGCGGAGAAGCGGCGGCTCGGACCTTGTCAAAACCGTCACCGTCGCTCTCTGACGCAGCTGCGATGGCGTCGTCGGCGATGTCACTCCACGAGACCGGCGGCCCGATCTGGAGCAGCACCCGACTGCGAAAGCGGCCACGCTCAACGAACGTCATGCCAACCGGGACGATCGCTGCCAGGTCACCGTCACCGAAGTGGTGTCCGAGGGCGATTCGCGCCGCGCCGGTCTTGACCTCCTGAAGTTCGGGCTCGGAGTGCGAGATGCCCTCCGGGAAGATGAGGAGGGCGTGCCCCTCTTCGAGGAGCTCGAAACAACGATCGAAGGAACCGCGGTTCTGGGCGGTGTCCGTACCGGGGTCGTGAGCTCGGTACACTGGAACCGCTTGCAGGAAACGCAGCAGATGGCGGAGTAGTGGCTTCTCGAACAGGCCGCTACGCGCCAGCGGATGGAGGATACGACTCGATGCGTACTGCACCAGCACGACATCGGCGAGCGAGTTGTAGTGGTTCGAGCACACGAGCGCGGCGCCGGTCGCGGGGAGGTTCTCCTCGCCTACGATTTCGACCTGGCGGTAGAAGGCGCGCACCGCGACCCGGCAGTAGAGGCGCCACAGGCGCACCAGGACCCCAGATTCGGAGGCTGGTGATCGGCTGTCGGTTGGCATCTCGTTCAGTCGGCGCTAAGACCGCCTCCGCCCCAGGGCCAGTGCGAAGAGGTCCTGGTCGTCGGACCACCATCCCGCGCTCTCGAAACCGGCAGCATCGAGGAGGGCAAGCGTGCCTTCTTGATCGTACTTGCAGCTGATCTCAGTGAGAAGCGCCTCACCCTCTGCGAGGTAAAGAACCGTCTCGGCGACTGGCAGGTGAACGGTTTGCACGCGTTCTGACAACAGCCACATTTCAATCCGCTCGGCCCCTGCGTTCCAGACCGCCTTGTGGCGGTAGAGGTCAGGCTCGAAATTGGTGCCGAAGAGCTGGTTGGTGACCCGCAGGATGTTGCGGTTGAACTCGGCCGTTACGCCTCGCTGGTCGTCATAGGCACGCAACAAGACGGCGGGGTCTTTGACCAGATCGACTCCGAGGAGAAAGTAGTCCCCTGGATCCATGCCGTCTGCCAGGCGTTCGAGAAACCTGAGCGCTTCCGTTCTGCGTTCGAGGTTGCCGATGGTGCCACCGAGAAACACGACGAGTCGCCGTCCGCCCTCTGGGATGGCTCCCAGGTGGTGAAGGAAATCACCCACGACTCCATGAACGTGCAAGCCGGGGTAGCGAGCGGTGAGTTCCCTGGCTGTGCGTTCGAGGATTCCCGCGCTGACATCGAACGGTACGTAGAGCCGTAGCGTCATTGCCCGGGCCATCGCGTCGAGCAGAACGCGCGTCTTGTTTGCGGCACCGGAACCGAGCTCGACGAGCTCCTCGGCCTCTGTGTGTTCGATGAGCTCGCTGGCGACACGTGCCAGCAGACTGCGCTCGGTACGTGTCTGGTAGTACTCGTCTAGGGTGGTGATCTCTTCAAAGAGACGCGAGCCGTGGTCGTCGTAGAAGTACTTCGCTGAAAGACGTCGCGGTGAACTACAAAGCCCGCGCCGAAGCGACTCGAGCTCTTCTTCAGGGTCTATTTCAGCCAGCCGTCGATCGATCTGGATGTTGGCCGTGGGAACCATTGCCGGGCAGACTATCTGGCCAACAGAGCTTCGCGGGACCTGTTTCGCGGGCTGCTAGCATCGGCCTTCTTCCCATTCAGTTTGTTCGCAGTGCACCGAATCATCGTAGGCGGTGCGCCGCCGCGGAGCGACAGCCATGGCCAGAGTCTCGTTTGTGACCGGAGTTTCTTCGTGAGCGCCTCTACTGCCCAGTTCTCGAGCCGCTGGGGATTGATGGTCGCGATGCTCGGCATGGCAGTTGGGACCGGCAACATCTGGCGTTTTCCACGCATCGCGGCGTCGAACGGTGGGGGAGAGTTCCTGGTCGCCTGGGTCGTTTTCCTGCTGCTGTGGTCGGTGCCGCTCATTCTGGTCGAGTTCGCGCTCGGCAAGCGCTACCGTCGCAGCTGTGTAGGGACCTTTGCCGAGGTACTTGGCCCGCGCTTCGCGTGGATGGGTGCCTGGATCGCGCTCATCGCGGCGGCGATCGGCTTCTACTACGCGGTCGTCATGGGCTGGACCCTGCGCTATCTGTTCGCCGCCGTCACGGGGACGCTCGCCGGCAACTCGGAGCAGCTGTGGCAGGAGTTCTCGTTCACTCCGGCGTCGGTTGGGTTTCAGTTTCTCGCGGTAGGCCTCGCCGTTCTGGTCGTGGCGGGCGGGGTGCGCGGGATCGAGCGTGCTACCAGCATCTTGATGCCGGGACTCATTGTGCTGGTGATCGTGCTGGCGATTCGAGCCGTCACCCTGCCAGGAGCCGAGCTGGGACTCAACTTCCTGTTCACGCCCGACTGGGGTGAGCTCCTCAACTACAAGATCTGGCTCGAAGCGCTCACTCAGAACGCCTGGGACACCGGCGCTGGCTGGGGACTGGTCACTGCCTACGCGGTTTACTCGCGTTCTCGGGAAGACACCAACCTCAACGGTTTCCTGCTCGCGTTCGGCAACAACTCGATTTCACTACTTGCCGGCATCATGGTGTTCTGCACCGTGTTCTCAGTGCAACCCAACGCCGAGACACTTCTCACCTCACAGAGCAACGAGGGCTTGACCTTCATCTGGATTCCGCGCCTGCTAGAGCAGATCCCCGGCGGCGCCGGGTTCATGGTCCTGTTCTTTCTGGCGCTCGTCTTTGCCGCCTGGACGAGCATGGTGGCGATGATCGAACTGATGTTGCGGGCTCTCGAAGAGGTTGGCGTGGGACGGCGCAAGGCGCTCATGTTTCTGGCCCCGATGGTATTCCTGTTGGGCGTACCGTCGGCTCTTCATCAAGCGATCTTTTCCAACCAGGATGCGGTGTGGAGTATCGCGCTGATGCTCTCGGGGTTCTTCTTCTCGGTTCTGGTGTTCAAGATCGGTCCGCACCGCTTTCGCCAGGAGTACTTGAACGTCGCTGATCAGGACATGAAGATCGGCGTGTGGTGGGAGTGGGTGATCCGCCTGGTTCCGGTTCAAGCGCTCATTCTCTTTGCCTGGTTCCTGTGGCAGGCGCGCGGTGAGATGTCGACCTTCTTCGACATGGTTGGGCCCAGTGGCTGGCCGGGGATTGGCAACATGCTTCTGCAGTGGGGCGTCGTTGCGTTGGTGTTCTTCTTCGCCAACGGCTTCATTGTGCGCGGGCTCGAGCGCTACGGTCAGAAGGCTGGCGACTGACCGGCCGGAACGCGAACGTGTCGGCAGTCGAGATTCTGCACGGTTATCACCCGGGAGCCGTGGGGCGTGCCATCGAGTTGCATGGCACCTGGTACAGCAAACACTGGCAGTTCGACGAGACGTTTGAGATCGGGATCGCGCGCGGCATCGGAGAGTTCATGGCGCGTTACGACCCTCTACGCGATCGCTTCTGGGCGCCGCGCAAGCGAGGGCGTTTTGAGGGTACTCTCGCCATCGATGGGATCGACGCGCGGACCGCCGGTGCGCGCCTGCGCTGGGTGCTCCTTTCTGAAGAAGTCCAGGGCGCCGGCATTGGTCGTCAGATGATGGATCTAGCGATGCAGTGGAGCCGCGACTGTGGCTACAGCCGGGTTTACCTGCATACGGTCGATGGGCTTCGTGCGGCGCGGCGGCTGTATGACGACGCCGGGTTCGAGCTCGAGATCGAAGAGCCGCGTGTGATGTGGGGGCGCGAGGTGATCTTCCAGCAGATGGCAGTCGCGCTCGAGTGAGCGCGGTTGTCACATGGAGAATCACTAGCGCCTGGACCCACCGGCGCTCTACTCTTGGAGCTCGGGCTGCCCGCGACCTTCCGGCAGGTGAGCGCGTTTGTAGACCAGAATGGTGCGCCTGAACGTGATCACGGGTTTCCCGTCCTGGTTGAGGCCGGTGGTCTTGAACTTGACGATGCCCTGGTGCGGGCGCGACTTCGATTCGCGCGTTTCGAGAATCTCTGAGCGCGCGTAGAGTGTGTCGCCGTCGAAGACCGGGTTGGGGAGTCGCACTTCGTCCCAGCCCAGGTTGATCGCATTTCGTGACATATCGCCCACCGAGAGCGCGGTGACCAGAGAGATCGTAAAGCAGCTGTTGACCAGCGGCTTTCCCCACTCGGTGTCGCGGGCGTACTCGAAGTCGAAGTGGATCGGGTTGGGGTTCATCGTCATCATCGTCACCCACAGGTTGTCCTGATGGGTGACGGTGCGCGAGTCGGGGTGTTCATAGACCTGGCCGACTTCGAAGTCTTCGAAGACGTGCCCTTTCCAACCTCTGATGACCTGGCTCATGTGACGATCGCTCCTTCTTTTTCGAGTGCTGCGATCTCATCGGTCGCGAAGCCGGCTTCCTCGAGAATCGCTCGACTGTCTTGCCCCATGCGTGCAGGCTCGGCTGCCCGTATCGAGCCCGGAGTGCGCGACAAGCGCGGCGCCGGGGCGACGTGGAGGGCGCCATCGGGGCCGGTGAGAAAGGCGTCGCGCGCTTTGGCATGTGGATGTTCCGGAGCCTCGTCGAGCTCGAGGACCGGCGCGACGCAAGCGTCGAAGCCGCCCTGGTCCGGATCGAAGACCAGCGTCCAGGCATCGCGTGTTTTCTCGGCAAAGCGGGCGGCGAAAGCCTCGATTTGTAGCGGCCAACTCGCGGTGTCGTGCTGTTTGTCCTTGAGCTCTGAAAGCCCCGTTCCTTCACACAGCGCGGCGAAAAACTGTGGCTCCATCGCTCCCACCGACACGTAGCCTCCGCAGCTGGCGCGGTAGCAGCGATAGAAGGGCGACCCGCCGCCGAGCACGCCGACGCCGGGTTCAGAGCGCAGCCCGCTGTTGGCGAAGTGGGTCGCCATCAGCGAGGCAGCACCGTCGATCATCGCCGCGTCGATGTACTGCCCTTGGCCGGAACTCTGACGCTCCAACAACGCACACACGATGCCGAAGGCAGCCAGGAGCCCGCCGCCGCCGAAGTCGGCGACCAGATTGAGAGGCGGCACTGGTGGGTTTATTCCGTCGCCGATCTGGCCGAGCACACCGGCCAGAGCGATGTAATTGATGTCGTGGCCGGCATGTTGTGCCATTGGGCCCTGCTGCCCAAAGCCGGTCAAGGAGCAGTAGACGATCCGCGGGTTGACTCCGGAGATGGTCTGGTAGTCGCAGCCCAGACGTTTGGTGACTCCCGGTCGATTGCCTTCGAGAAACACATCGGCATCTTCGACCAGGCGATAGAGCACGCGGCGCCCTCCATCCTTCTTGAGGTCGAGTGCAATGGCGCGCTTGTTGCGTGAAACCATGTCGCCCCGGCGCACCTCACCGCGCGGATGATCGACGCGAATCACGTCGGCCCCCATGTCACCCAGCATCATCGAGCCGTACGGTCCAGGCGCCAGTCGCGACAGGTCGACGACCCGCACGCCAGCCAGAGGTCCATTGTTTTCGGAGCGGCTTGGCATGACGGTGGCACCCCCGCTCAGACCAGCTCGGCGAGCTGGGCGCGGTCGTAGGGTCTTGCTTCGAGAGCCTTTCCTTCACGCACCAGTTGTGGCCAATCAGGGTTGGCGATCAATGCTCGACCAACCGCGGCCAGATCGAACTCCCCACGCTCCAGGCGCTCGAGCAAGTCGTCGATTGTGACTGCGTTCGAAGCCTCGTCGCTGGCGTAGGTGGCGATGAACTCCTGGTCGAGCCCGATCGACCCGACCGTGATGGTGGGTTTACCGGACAGCTTCTTGGTCCAACCTGCGAGGTTGAGTAGAGAGCCTTCGAACTCGGGCTCCCAGTAGCGTCGTTGTGAGCAGTGGAAGCAGTCGACGCCGGCTTCGGTCAGGGGTGCGAGAAAGTGCTCGAGTTCTTCTGGTGTGTTGGCGAGCTTGGCCGCAAAGTCCTGCTGTTTCCACTGGCTGTACCGCAGAACGATGGGGTATTCCGGTCCAACCGCAGAGCGGACGGCGGCGATGACCTCGGCAGCGAATCGGGTGCGCGCTACCCGGTCGCCCCCGTAGCGATCGCTGCGCTGGTTGGTGACGTCCCAGAAAAACTGGTCGATGAGATAGCCATGAGCACCATGAATCTCGATCCCGTCGAAGCCGACGCTCACAGCGTTGGCGGCGGCCTCGCCGTAGTCGGCAACCGTATCCGCGATCTCTTCTTCGGTCATCGCGCGCCCGCGTTTCTTTCCAGCAAGCAGAATGCCCGACGGGCTCAACGTCTCGCGTTCTGGTGCCCCGGTGTCTTCTGCTTTGCGGAGCACGCCGACGTGCCAGAGCTGCGGAAAGATAAGACCACCCGCGTCGTGGACTTCGTCTACGACCTTCTTCCAGCCCGCAAGTGACGCCTGACCGGTCATCTTCGGGACCTTGTGATCGGAGGTCGACGCCTGATCCCGGAGGGTCGTGCCCTCGGTGATGATGAGGCCAACCCCGCCCTCAGCGCGCTTCCGGTAGTAGGTCGCGACGTTCTGGGTGGGAACCTGTTCGGGGCTGAACGAACGCGTCATCGGTGCCATGACGATGCGGTTCGGGATGGAGAGGTTGCGAAGGTGAAACGGAGCGAACAAGGGCTCGAGATTGCTCATTCGCGCAGTGTCTCACGAACCCCGCAACCGTGGGCGTCCGCGCCGAACTAGAAGATGTTGCTTTCGGGCTTGTTCTGGCCAGTGGGGCGGGAGAAGCGATTGTGTCGAAAGGCGTCGGTAGAGAGGCTCCTGGCTTCGCCGAGGTCGACGATTTCGGCGACCAGCAGGCCGGTGGTAGGAGAGTGCATCAAGCCGTGACCCGAGAAGCCGGCCGCGTCGACCCAATTCGGCGCCTCAGGATGCCGCCCGATGATGGCGTTGTGATCCGGCGTCATTTCGTAGTAGCCCCACCAGCTGCCGCGAAAGTCGATGCCAACGTCTTCGAGCCATGGGAAGCGCTGACAGCCGACAGTGAGAACGGTTTCGAGCCAGCTCCAATCGATGCCTCCTCCGAACCCTGTTGGCTCGTCCTCCGGAGTCAGGCCGAGAATCAGTCGCTCGCCTTCTGAGCGCAGCCAGAACCCGCTGCCGGTGTCGATGGACATCGGGTGGCGGCCGTTTCCTTCTAGGGACTCGGTCAGAAAAACCATGCAGCAGAGAGGCTCGATCGGGACTTCGAGACCGGCGAGTGCCGCCACTTCTCCCGCCCAGGCGCCCGTGGCATTGACGATGACGGGAGCCTCGATGAGTTCCTCAGGTGTTTGAACCAGCCAGCCATCGCCAGCGGGCTCGATGGTGCGCGCAGGGCTGTTGAAATGGAACCTTGCGCCGAGTTCGCGTGCTAGACGAAACCAGGCCGAAGTGAGCCAGTGCGGGTCGACGACTCCGTCACGTGGTCCGTAGGTTGCGCCGGCGAGTCCGGCCGGCTCGAACGGTGTGTGCTCCTGCGCTTCGTCGAGCGACAGCACCTGGACCGATGCACCGAGGCGTTGTTGCAAGGAAACGGTTGCAAGATGGCTTTCCCAGTCTGGTTCCGGCACCAGCAAGAGATAGCCGATCTGGCGGTAGCCAACGTCGCCGGCAAGACTCGAGAGCTCGTCGATCAAGTCGAGCGCTCGAAGCGACATCTGGATGTTGGCTTCGCTGCTGTACTGCAAGCGTACGCCGGCCGCGCTGCGACCGGTCGATCCGGTGGCAATCGTCTCGGCTTTCTCGAGCACCAGGACGTCGAGCCCACGTTTCGCGAGTTGCCAGGCCGATGAGCATCCCACTGCTCCTGCCCCCAGGACGAGTACGTCGCATGAGGTGCGAGCGCGATCCTTCGAGGTCAATGTCAGCGTTTCGGCCGTCAGGCGACGGGGAGCAGAAGGCGCGCGGTGATCGCAAACGCGCCGAGCAACAGCAGGCACGCCAGGATCACGAGAATCGTCCTGGTGGTGCCTTCGACTCCCGCACGCTCGAGATAGTTGGCGACGAAGCGCGCCAGGACTGGCAGCGATGCGGCCCACAGCACCATGATCGCGAGAACGGCGAGCGTGCGACCGGAGCGACCCTGGTACCAGGCGGTTGCAAAGATGGCGGCCAGAAGAGCGATACGCATACCCCAACGCAAAGCGCTGGTCGGTCGCGCGGCTCCGCCGGCCCCCCATAGACTGCGGGGCGCCGGTTTCCGCTCCAGGCGGAAGTCTGCACACATGATCGATGTAGTGTAGCGCCCTCTGATGGTCAGAGGCCCCTTCGGCCGAGGCAAGGCACCTCGAGAGAGGCTTTGGAAGGAATCGAGAGCACATGAAGTTGGATGAAGCCGGCCAGGAGCGACTGCTGACTGGTCGCGTCGTCTGGACCGCCGTCGTCGGCGACACCAGCGGTGAGCCACCCGAGGGCTGGGTCACCCGCTTCGAGGACCACCTTTGCGAGCTCCAGTCGATCGGAGGAAGCGGCGACGGTGGGCTGGTTCTGATGCTCTCCATCGACGGCGAACCGATGGGCGAACTGCATGAGTGGCCGCCCAACTGGCAAGTCGGTCAGGGCTCCGATGGCCTGGCGTAGAATCCCGACGTGACCGACAGCTCGATCGAAAACAGTGGGGACCAGGACGCTTCGGCTCCAAGTGGTGCCGACGGGGGGCGCTCGCGCTCACGTCGGCCGCGTCGCAGACGGCGAGAGCGCGGCAGCCGGAGTGAGGGCGACTCGACTAGGAGGGCGCGCAGTGGTCGCGGCGGCCGTTCGAACGAGGCCGGTTCGCCGCTCAGGGTCCTCGCCCGCTCAGAGCATCCGATTTCGCGCAGCAATATCGATTCGTCGGCAACCAAGGTCCTGTATCGGCTGGATCGCAAGGGTCACAAGGCCTATCTCGTAGGCGGCAGCGTGCGTGACCTGATGCTCGGCGGCGAACCCAAGGACTTCGATGTCGCCACCGATGCCGAGCCCATCGAGGTTCGGCGCCTGTTCCGCAACTCACGCATCATCGGCCGACGCTTCCGTCTCGTTCATGTGATGTTCTCGGATGGCATCGTCGAGGTGGCTACGTTTCGGGCCAAGCCCGCACCTGGTGAGCAGAAGCGCAAAGACGGTGAGCTGTTGATCACCAGCGACAACACCTTCGGTACGCCGCGCGAAGACGCCTACCGTCGCGACTTCACGATCAACGCGCTCTTCTACGACGTCTCAGACTTTTCGGTGATCGACTACGTCGGCGGCATCGATGATCTCGAGAAGAGGGTCGTGCGCGTTATCGGCGATCCTGATGTTCGCTTCAAAGAAGATCCAGTGCGCATGCTTCGTGCCTGCGAGTTTGCGGGGCGGCTGGATTTCACCATCGACGAAGAGACCCAGGCCGGCATTCGTCGCCAACGTCGCGAGATCGAGAAGGCGTCACCGGCTCGTTTGATCGAAGAGTTGCTTCAGCTTCTGCGCTCGGGGGCGGCGGCCCCGGCGGTGCAGTGGATGATCGACCTCGACCTGCTGCAGCTCCTCTTGCCGTTCCTCTACGTCTCAATTGTCGAGTTCACCGAGTCGGGGGACTTCTCCCGCATCTTGCCGGCAATCGACCGCGCGATCTCAGATGGCGCTGGCTACTCCGATGCAACCCTGCTCGCGGCACTCTTGGTTCCCGCCATTGTCGAGGAGCGCTTCAAGCTCGAGAGCAAGAGCGGACACGGCGTGCCACGAAAGAGGTTGAACAAGCTGAATGAGCGCGCCATCGCGTCGTTGGGCAAACGCTTTGCGCTCTCGAATGTCAAGACGCAACAGACGCTCAATACTCTCGACACGTTTCAGCGCATGTGCGAGCCGATAGAAGAAGAGCGCGACGCGCTTCATCTCGCCGGTCGATCATCGTTCTCGAGTGCTCTTGATCTCTTCGGGATTCTCGCCGAAGCGACCGGCGAGGGTCAGGATGCCTACGCCGAGTGGAAGACACTCCGCGGCCGCGGAAAGCGCGGCGGTCCGCCGGAGCGCGAGGTGCGGCGCCGAAGTCGTGGCGGTCGCAACCGTGGTGGGCGCGGCAAAGGCGGGCGGGGTCGCCGGAAGTCCCGGACACGCAACTAGCCTTCCGCCCAACGTCAGAAAATCCGGAACCACCAGTCGAAGATCTGGGTGACGAGTGGGCTCAGTTTTGTTCGTCGCCACTTGCCGGCGGCCTTTTTGAAGACCTCGCCTTGCGTTGGGTAGGGGAAGATCGTATTGGCGAACTTGCCCAGGCCAATGCCGTTGGTGATCGCCAGGCAGGCTGGGCCGATCATGTCGCCGGCATGTTCGGCGACCAGGGTGGTGCCGAGAATTCTGTCGGTTCCCTTGGCCAGAACGACGCGCAGGAAGCCCTCGGTCTGGCCGTCGAGAAGGGCACGGTCGACGTCGTGCATGGGCACATCGATGACATCGACGGCGATCCCCTTCTTGTCGGCTTCATGTCGATACATGCCGACGTGGGCGATCTCTGGGCTGGTGTAGGTGCACCACGGCACGACCAGGTCGGGATGCTTCTTGCGACCGAAGAAGAGCGCGTTCTGGATGACGATTGCGGCATGAGCGTCGGCCAGGTGAGTGAACTTCAACGACTGGACGACATCACCTGCGGCGTAGATGCGCGGGTTCGTTGTTCGCAGGCGATCGTCGGTTTTGACACCGGCGCGGTCGCTTTCTACGCCCACGACTTCGAGGCCGAGACCCTCGATGTTGGGCTTGCGGCCCACTGCGACCAGCAGTTCGCTGCCTAGTGCTTCGCCCCCGGTGCCGCCGGTGGGCCCAGAGCCGTTGCGCTCGAAGAGAACCGCCTTCTTGCCGCCTTCGCGGGCTTCAACGCCAGTGACTTTGACGCCGAGATCGAGGGTGACCCCGTCGGCGATCAGCGCTTCCTGGACGATATGGGCGGCATCGGCGTCTTCGCGCACCAGGACGTGGTCGGCCATGTCGAGCAGGGTGACGCGGGTGCCGAGGCGGGCAAAAGCCTGCGCCATTTCGCACCCGATCGGGCCGGCGCCGATGATCGCCAGACTGTCGGGCTTCTCGGTGAGGCTGAATAGGGTCTCATTGGTCAGGTACTCGACCGAGTCGAGGCCGGGAATCGGTGGCGCGGCGGCGCGCGCGCCGGTAGCGATGACGGCCTTCTTGAAACGCAGGGTCAATCCGTCGACTTCGACCGTGTCGCGGCCGGTGAACTTGCCATCACCCAGGAAGACATCGACACCCTCATCCTGGAAACGCTGTGCTCCGTCGATGTGGCTGATGTCGGCGCGCAGTCGCCGCATACGCTCCATGGCCTTGCCGAAGTCACCGTCTCCCGACTGTTCGGGCGCGCCAAACTCGCGTTTTGTTCGATCCTCCCAGGCACGCGCTGCGCTGATGATGCCCTTAGAAGGTACGCAACCGACGTTCAGGCAGTCGCCGCCCATCCAGTGGCGCTCGATGAGCGCTACCTTGGCGCCCAGGCCGGCCGCCACGATGGCGGTGACCAGGCCGGCGGTTCCAGCGCCGATGACGACCAGGTGGTAGCGCTCCTCTGGGGTCGGGTTCTGCCAGTCGAGCGGATGGACGTGGGCGACCAGCCGCTGGTTGTGCTCGTCGAAAGGCTGCATCTCGAGATGGGCGTTCATGCGCTTGGCTCCAGGGCAGATTCGACATCGCTGGCTTCGGCGAGAGCGCGTCGTGCGATGCGGGTGACGACGATCGTGACAATGAGCGTCGCGAGGAGACCAGCGCCGAGAAACGCCCACTCTGCCGGGCTTCGCCCGCCGCCGTCGCTGTCTCCAACTGCGCCGGCGACAGTCGAGGCGGCACTGCCGAGGTAGACGTAGAGCAGGGTGCCGGGCAGCATGCCGAGGCACGCGACGACGTAGTGCCAGAGCTTGACTCGCGTCAAGCCCAGCCCGTAGTTGAGCCACACGAAGGGGAAGACCGGCGAGAGGCGCAGCAGGGTGACGATCTTCAGGCCTTCGCGGCCGACGGCGTCATCGATGGCGGCGAACTTCTCGTTGTTCCCAAGACGATTCTCGATGGCGTCGCGCGCCAGGTAGCGCCCGATCAGAAACGCAGCCGTTGCTCCCAGGGACGCGCCGACGAAGACGGTCGCCGTTCCTTTCGCGACCCCGAAGAGAGCGCCGCCGGCAAGCGTCAGAATCGTGCCGGGCACCAGGGCCACCGCGGCTGCCGCATAGGCCAGCGCAAAGACCACCGGGCCCCAGAACCCGAGGTCGTCGACCCACTGGGTGAAGTCGCTGAGGTAGCTGGCCAGGTCGAAGTACCAGGCAGATACGGCTAGAGCGATGATCGCGACCGCAAAGATCGCCAGCTTGATCGAAGAGTTGCCTTGGTTGTCCTTCATGTCGATGGTCTCGAGGGTGGGGGCCCTGTCTGTTTCATCTGGCCTTACGTAGCGGTGTGGGCAGCCGGTTCAATCGGCCGAAGGCCCGCATCCGGTTCTAGGAACCTTGATGCTTTTCGCCGAGCAGGTCGAAGACCGACTTGACCGGCGCGAAGACGTTGCCCGGGATCTCGACGAAGACTGTGTTCCAACCTCCCATTGCGCCATTCCAGAGCCCCGGGCGTTCGAGCGCCCGCAGCCGGCGGCCGTTGCGGCTCTTGCGCGCCACGAACCATGCGTTCGGGTCGACGAACGCTTCGAGGTCCCAGGCTGCGCCGTAGCGGTCACGAAGGGCGCAAGCCATCTCGACCGGATTGAAGTGGGTGGACGCATCGAGGGCTCGTCGCGAGGTTGGATCGTGCGTGTCGATCTGTGCACCTTCGACGATCTGAAGCGACTCGCCCAGGGAGTCGTCGCGCACCCAGAAGGGGCCGCCGCCGACGTCGCCCGAAGCGGGCACCATGCCACAGATGCGCAGCGGACGCTCGAGCACCGTGACGAGAGCCAGGCGGCAGAGTTCATCGTTCTCCTGTAAGAGGGCCGAAGCGCCGGCTCGTTGTAGCTCCCGCTCGGCGAAGTGCGCGATGCGGCCGAGGTCTCCGGAGCTGATCGCCGGATCGTCAAGCTGTGCCAGGCGCTCGTGGACGCGGACCTCGAGAGACGCCAGCATGCCGAGCAGGTGGCGCTCGACAAGAACCGATTGCTCTTGCTGATCTTCGGGCAGGATGTTGTCGATGTTGCGGACGGTGACCAGGTCTGCACCGCGTTTGGCGAAGCGGCTGAGGTTGCCGATCAAGGCGCCATGGCCGCCGGGGCGGAGTAGGAGTGTGCCGTCTTCTTCTCGGAAGGGCTGGTTGCCCGGCGCCAGGGCGAGCGTGTCGGTCGCTCTGCTCTGGTTGGAAAAGTCGACTTCGAGACGCACGTCATGGCGTTCTTCGACGGCCCGCCTCACCAGGCACAGCTGCCTCTCGAACGCCGGCTGGTGCTCTGCTGAAACCGTGAAGTGCACGTGACAGCGGGACACGCCGGCCGACGACTGAACGACCTGGGCCGCTTCGCGGAGATGGTCCTCGAAGGCGGTGTGCGCATCTGCGCCTGCACTGCGATGGAAGGGCACCAGACCCTTGGGCAGCCCGGCAAGGCCCAGGCCATCTTCTGAGAGGGCGTGGCGGAGGAGGGCAGCTGGGTCGGTTTCGACCACCCCATCAGGGTCGCTGAACGGAAAAGCTGCCCATTCCTCATGGAAGCGAATCGCATCGGGATGCCGGGCGGGATCGTCCTGCCCCAGGGCTTCGAGCAAACCCGCGAACATGCGCGTCGCCGCGCCCGAGGCGGGCACAAAACGCGCGATGCGTCCGGCCGCGGCAGCCGCTTCGAAGGCCGCCAACACCTCGTTGTCGTCAGCAACCAGGTGGCGGATTCCGTCGCCACGCGTCGCCGGCCGAACCAGGGGGGCGGCTTCGGGAGGTCGCACGAGAAGCTCCATCTGCCGTGCCGCTTCCGTGGCGCTGATTCCTCGCTCCTCCAACCACGCGAGGTCCGCTTCGGAGAGCAGCGACGTCATGCGAACACGGGCAGCCGGTCACTGAGTTCGGTGACTCTTGGCGCGCTGCGATCGCGATCGGAAAGCTGGGGGTCGGCGAGGGGCCACTCGATGCCGATATCGGGATCGTTCCAGGCGAGGGTGATTTCATCTTCGGGAACGTAGATGTCGGTGCACTTGTATTCGACCTGCGCTCTTTTGCTGAGCACACAGAAGCCGTGTGCATGCCCGGGTGGAATCCACAGCTGATGGTGGTTCTCGGCCGAGAGCTCGACTCCAAACCACTGGAGGAAGGTCGGGGAGCCACGTCTGATGTCGACCGCGACGTCGAACACCGTGCCTTCGATGCAACGCACCAGCTTGCCCTGCGCTCTCTCCACCTGCGTGTGGAGGCCGCGCAGGATTCCGGCCTCTGACAGCGAGTGGTTGTCCTGGACGAACGGTCCGCCGATGCCGGCTTCCGCGTAGCGCTCCTGATGCCAGGTCTCGATGAAGAAGCCGCGTGAGTCGCCATGCACGCGCGGTTTGATGAGACGAACGCCGGGCAGGCTTGTCGCTTCGGTTTCCATGGCTGGTTAGACGACGTCTTCCGACGTCAGTTCGGCGAGCGTTCGGAGGATGTACTGACCGTAGTCGTTGTTCTTCATCGCGCGCGCCAGCTTCTCGGTCTGTTCGGCGGTCAGAAAGCCCTGGCGGAATGCGATCTCCTCGAGACAGGCCACTTTGATGCCCTGACGCTCTTCGATGGCGGCGATGAAGTTCGAAGCCTGAAGCAACGACTCGTGGGTGCCGGTGTCGAGCCAGGCGATGCCGCGACCCAGCAGCTCGACAGCCAGCGCATCCTTCTCCAGGTAGGCGCGGTTCAAGTCGGTGATCTCGAGCTCGCCGCGCGCCGAAGGCTCGAGTGCCGCCGCCATCTCGACCACCTGGCCGTCATAGAAGTAGAGCCCGGGCACGGCGTAGGGCGACTCCGGTGTCTTGGGCTTCTCGACCAGCGAGACGGCCTTTTTGTTGCGGTCAAAAGACACCACCCCGTAGCGCTCGGGGTCCTTGACCCGGTAGCCGAAGATCGTGCCGCCTTCGGTGCGTTGGGTGGCGCGCTCGAGGATCCCCGACAGACCGTGACCGTGGAAAATGTTGTCGCCGAGTGCCAGGACGACCGGTTCACCGTTCAGGAAACCGACGTCGCGGCCGATCAGAAACGCCTGGGCAATACCCTCCGGGCGCGGCTGGACCGCCCAGGTGATCGCCAGGCCGAGCTCTCCGCCGTCGCCGAGCAATCGCTGGAAGGCGGGCTGGTCTTCGGCGGTGGTGATGATCAAGATCTCGTGCACGCCGGCCATCATCAGAATCGACAGCGGGTAGAAGACCATCGGCTTGTCGTAGACCGGAACCAGCTGCTTGGACACCGCGCGGGTGACCGGGTGGAGCCGGGTGCCGGAGCCACCGGCGAGAAGAATGCCTTTGCGCTCGTTCATCCCTTAGCTCGCTACAGTGTTTCGCTGCGTTTTCTCGGTGGCACTACCGAGACCGAGGCGGACGCGCTCGTTTCCGCTCTGCACTGCGTTGCACCATTCGCGGTTTTCGAGGTACCAGACGACTGTCGCCTCGATCCCTTCTTCGAACGAACGCTGGGGCTGCCAGCCGAGTTCGGTCTCGATGCGGGTCGGATCGATGGCGTAGCGACGATCGTGGCCCGGCCGGTCCTTGACGAACCTCTTGAGCTCGTCGTAGCTGGTCATGCCGCGCGCCTCGAGATGCTCGTTCTCGGCTGCCGGCGCGTGCTTTTCGAGTGCCGCACAGATCGCTGCGATGACTTCGAGGTTGTTGCGTTCGCCGTGTCCGCCAATGTTGTAGCTACGCAGCGCCTCGCCTTTCTCGAGAACGCTCAAGATGCCCAGGCAGTGATCTTCGACGTGCAGCCAGTCGCGCACGTTCAGGCCGTCGCCGTAGATCGGCAGGTCGCGACCCTCGAGGGCGTTGAGGATCATCACCGGAATGAGCTTCTCAGGGTATTGATAGGGCCCGTAGTTGTTCGAGCAGTTGGTCAACAGCACCGGTAGGTCGTAGGTGTGACCGTAGGCGCTCACCAGGTGGTCGGCTGCGGCCTTCGACGCCGAGTAGGGCGAGCGCGGATCGTAGGGTGTGGTCTCGCTGAAGGCGCCTTCCGCCCCCAGGCTCCCGAAGACCTCGTCGGTCGAGATGTGTAGGAAGCACACCCCGGGGGAGTCCGACGAACGTCGCTCTTCGGTGGCGCGGCGGGTGGCCTCGAGCAGTTCGAAAGTGCCGACGACGTTGGTGCGGACGAAGGCACCCGGGTCATCGATCGAACGGTCGACGTGGCTCTCGGCGGCGAAGTTGATCACCGCATCGGGAGTGTGCGATTCGAAGACCGCCTGCACCGCTTCACGATCGGCGATGTCACCCTCGACGAAGGTGAAGCGTTCGTCGTCCCGGCAGGACTCGAGATTCTCGAGATGCCCGGCGTAGGTGAGCTTGTCGAGGACCACCAGGCGCTCGAGGCCCGCTACTGGAGCTTGGTCGGCAAGCGCCAGACGCACGAAGTTGGAGCCGATGAAACCGGCCCCGCCGGTCACCAGCCAGGTGCCCGGAGTGCGTGATGCGCCTTTTGACATGGCTGGGACCCTACAACAGCCGGGGGTGCCTACCGCAGGGCTTGCCAGGCAAAGAGGGCGAACGCCACTATCATTGCGGCGCCACCGATCGGGGTGATTGCGCCGAGCCAGCGCGGCCCACCCAGCGCAAGGCCGAAGACCGTGGCTGCAAAGAGCGCCGACCCCGTAGCCAGGACGATCGGCGCCACACCAACGGGGCGGTTCTGGGCCAAAGGTGCAACCGTGAGGAGGAGCACACCGAGACCGCCGTACATGAGGTAGCGCGCCGCCGTTTCCCACTGCTGGAGCTCATGAGGGATGAGCCGATCGCGCAGACCATGGGCACCAAAGGCGCCAGCGGCCACGGACAGCGCGCACAGCAGCGCGCCGGCAGCGAGCAGGCGAGCGGTCATCAGGCTAGGACCTGTTGCACGGCGCCCAGAACCTTATCGTGCAGGAGGCCGTTGGTGGCGATGACGCCGCGGTTGCGATCGAGAGTGCGCCCGATCGAAAAGTCGAGTGATTCGCCACGAACGTCGGTGACGCGCCCGCCCGCCTCCTCGACGACCACGACGCCGGCGGCGTGGTCCCAGATCTTTTCGCGGTAGGTGTCGGACTTGGGGAGGCGCAGGTAGATCGACGCCTGCCCGCGTGCTACGGCGGCGTACTTGCACTGGCTGTCCATGCGCACGGGAGTCGCTTCGACGCCGAGAACTGTCGCGATCTTCGAGTGGTCGTCGTGAGCCGAGTGAGCAGCCTCGACCGATTCACAAAACGATGCCTGACGCGGATCGTCGATCTGCGAAGCGCGGATGGTGTTGCCTTCGGATTGCGGCGTCCAGCCGGCAATGTTGACCTGCCTGGCGCCCTGGCCCCGCGATGCCGAGAACATGACCCCCCGTAGAGCGGCGGCGATGTCGCCCTCGGCGTCAGGTCGCACCGGCATCCACGGGCAGCCGAGAACGCCGAGGGAGGGAACACCGTCATCGAGCAGCGCTAGCGCGACGGCGTATTGCTCCCCGCGAAGAAACCCTTTGGTGCCGTCGATCGGGTCGAGCACCCAGCGTTGGCCAGTTGCGCCGCCCGGGTCGCTGCCAGCGTCGATCGCGTCGAGCACCGTGTCGGTGGAGATGTCCTCGCCGAGAATTCCGCGTACCTGCGCAACGACTTTGTTGCACAGCTCCCTGCCGTTTTCAGCCCGGAGCATGGCGGCATCTTCTTCGCCGACCATCGGTAGGTCTGAACCACCCTCGGCGAGGGTGAGAGACACCACGGCCTGGGCGCCGAAGTCGGCCACCGTGACGGGCGAACGGTCATCTTTGGTTGCCGAGGTCACCAGGTCGCGGCGAACTGCCTGGCAGAGCCGACTAGCGCGCTGGGCGGCCAGGGTGGCGAGGGAGAGTAGGTCGTTCAAGGTTGCGGCGCTCCTGGAGAACTGGTCCTGCGGTAGGGGACGGTCGTGTTCGAGGGAGCGTATCCGCCGCGGAAGTGGTTGCGGGGGTTTCTGCGGCCATTCTGAAAAGATCGCTGGGACTGTCTCGCCTCCTTCAGCATCGTCCTTCGAGGTCCGAATGATTCACGGCCAACGGCTGGTTGTCGTCATGCCCGCCTACAACGCGGAGCGTACCCTCGAGAAGACCTTTCGAGAGATTCCCCTCGACCTCGTCGATCAGGTCATTCTCACCGACGATGCCAGCGCCGATGACACGGTGGCGCTGGCGCTGAGCCTCGGGATCGAGACCCATGTCCACACCGCCAACCAGGGGTACGGTGCTAATCAGAAGACCTGCTACCAGGCGGCACTGGATGTGGGTGGAGACATCGTCGTCATGCTGCACCCCGACTACCAGTACACGCCGCGCCTGTTGACCGCGATGGCCAGCCTGATTGCGCTCGATGTCTACGACGTCGTGATCGGCTCGCGCATTCTCGGGCGCGGCGCGGCCGAGGGCGGTATGCCGCGCTACAAGTACGTCGCCAATCGACTGCTCACGCTGGTCCAGAACCTGCTGGTAGGGCAGAAGCTCTCTGAGTTTCACACCGGCTATCGCGCCTTTTCGCGCCAGGTGCTCGCTGCGCTGCCCCTGCTCGAGAACTCTGACGACTTCGTCTTTGACAATCAGATGTTGTGTCAGGTGATCTACCAGGGCTTTCGCATCGGAGAGGTTTCTTGTCCGACCCACTACAGCGACGACTCTTCATCCATTGGGTTGCGACGCGCCTGTGCCTATGGAGTCGGGGTGCTCATGACGTCCCTCCGTTTCCGCTTGGCGCGCTGGGGACTCTTGCGGTCGAAAGTCTTCGGGGAGGGGCGCACCCTCGAGTCCGACTGAGCGGCCGTACGGAGCCGCCAGAACCCGCGGAAACTAGAGAAACATTGAAATAGAGTAATATTAGTAATAGAATGGTGCGGCTCTCTGCCGGTCGATGGTTCGGCTGGTCTCCTGTGTTCAGGTCCCCTAAGGGGTTGCGATGTCCTTTGCTTTCCGCCCGTTCTCGCTCGCTTTTCTCATCGTCTTGCTTTCGGTGCCGGCCGCTCTTGCCTCGGTTCCCGCAGCTCCGGTGGTCCATCAGCTGACCCAGCCCGACGGGTCAACGATCTCGGTTCAGCAGGAAGGGTCGCGCCAACGGCACTGGTTTCGAACGGTCGATGGCTACGCCGTCGTCCAGGAGTCCGATGGCTGGTGGCACTACGCCGACCGGTCGGCGGGAGGAAGTCTGGTGGCCTCGGGCCTGCGGGTTGGCGTTGACGACCTCACCGCCCGTCGCCAGATGGCGACGGGGCTCGCACCGCTCGCCGACAACGGCGCACCGGCAGACCGCTACGTTCCCCGTCGAGTTTTGCCGCCTGGTCGCGCTGCTTCGGTCAACCAGCCGGTGCTGGTGATCGTCGCTTCGTTCAACGACATATCGACGACTTATAGCGATGCGTCCTTTGCCAGTCTGATCTTCGGTGCAACCGACAGTGTCAAGGACTACTACGACGAGGCCTCCTACGGCGACTTTGCCATCGTTCCGGCCGACGAAACCGAGGGAGTGGCAAACGATGGCGTCATCGCGGTGAGCCTGGGCATGGACCACCCCAATCCTGCCGGTGGCGACTCCTCGGCGATTGTCGTTGCGGCCCTGGCAGCGGCGGACCCTTCGATCGACTACTCCGCCTACGACTCGAACGCCGACGGTGACATCTCGGTCGAAGAGCTGAGCATCATCATTATCACCGCCGGCTATGAAGCCTCCTACTCGGGCGCCAGCCCTAGCGTCTGGGGCCACAAGTCGGGTGTCAGCCCCCAGACTCTCGACGGAGTTGATTTGAGCCCCTACTGCATGTTCGGCGAGCGTCATGGTGGGCACCAGGCAACCATCGGGATCATGGTCCACGAACTCGGTCATTTGATGCTCGGACTACCCGACCTCTACGACATCTCGGCCGCCAACGGTGACTCAGAAGGGGTTGGTAATTGGGGTGTGATGGGCGGAGGCAGCTGGCTCGGCGACAGCGAGAGTGGTGACACGCCGAGTCACTTTCTTGGGTGGTCGAAGATCATGGTCGGGTTCGCCGAGGCGACCGATGTGGTCACGGGCGAGGACCTTGTGGTGGAGCCAAGCCATAGCACTGCATCGCTCAAGCGCATCTGGACCGACCCCTACAAGCTCTCGACCTACTTTCTTCTCGAAGCGCGCGATACGTTGGGCTTCGACAGTGAGCTGCCGGGTAGCGGCCTCCTGATTACTCACATTGACAACGGTCAGACCGGCAACCAGGACGAGACCCACAAGCTGGTCGACATCGAAGCGGCGGACGGGCTGAACCACCTGGACGACGAAGTCAACCGAGGCGATGCGGGAGACCCCTTCCCCGGTACATCGAGCAACACGGTGTTCGACAATGCCAGCAGTCCGGACAGCAAGCGCTACGACGGGAGTGCCTCGGGAGTGACGGTCGACGACATCACGACCCTCGCCGCCGGAGTGATGAGCGTCGACGTCGCTTCCTCGGCGCTCGCCGGCGACCACATTCGCTACGACCAGGCCTACAGCGGCGCGGGTCGCGGCTGGGCCAGCAACGAATTATGGACCGCGGAGCGCTTCACCAACGACACCGAAATGAACACCCTGGACGGGGTCGAAGTGCTCTTCTACGACTACAACGAAACCGGCTACACCATTGACCTCTACATCTATGAGTCGATCCCCGGGGGTTTGCCAACCAACCTGCTCTACAGCGAGGCCAACTTCACGATTGGAAGCGGAATCAGCCGCCTGATGCTCGCTACTCCGCAGGCCTTCCCGGCAGACAGCGATCTGGTCGTCGTACTCTCGGTCGAGGGTGATAACCCAGCGATCAACACCTGGGCGCGTCATGATGCGACGGGCGCCTCGTCCTCGGGACGGTCGTACCACGATTCAAATGGCATCGGGACCTTCTCGAGCCTGGCGGCCCACGGAGATCTGCACCAGCGTGCACTGCTCAGTTCGACTGCCGAGGACGTTTTGACCGTCACCCTGGCCGGCAATGGCAGCGGCACCGTCACCAGTGACCCGGCCGGCATTGACTGCGGTGCGGACTGCAGCGAAGCCTACGATGCGCTCGAGAACGTCACCCTGACAGCGGTGGCAGGTGTCGGCTCCGCGTTTGCCGGCTGGACCGGCGATGCGCAGTGCGTGAGTGCGAACGCTGAGACGACGGTCAGCGTTGACGGCTTCGTCGATTGCACCGCGACCTTCGTCCTCCAGCAGCGCACCCTTACGGTTGCAACATCTGGCGCCGGGAGCGGCTCCGTTACAAGCGACGCTCCAGGTATCGACTGTCCGGGAGACTGCAGCGAAGACTACGACTACAACACCGCTGTGACTCTCACGGCTGTCGCAGAGAGTGGCTCGATCGTGAGTGGTTGGAGCGGCGACTGTAGCGGCACCAACGCCGAAGTCCAGGTCACTCTCGATGAGGCCCGGTCCTGTTCAGTCGAGTTCGGAATCGCACCTGAGATGGCTTCGCTGTCGATCAATTTCAAGGGCGACGGCGGCGGCGAGGTCTTCAGTCTCGATGCCAACATCGACTGCGGGAACGCGTGCGTCGATGCGGCCGTGGTCAGTGGATCAGAAGCCACCCTGGTTGCAAGTCCAGACCCGGGCTCGGTGTTCGTGGGGTGGTCCGGCGACTGTTCCGGAGCCGCGGCCGAAATCACGGTCACTGTCGCCGGGGAGATGACCTGTACTGCGGGCTTCTACGTTCCGGTGTTCGCTGATGGCCTCGAGGGCGGTGACCTCTGCGAGTGGTCGGGTGCGGTGGGTGGAATCTGCGACAGCCGCCGGGCTATGACTACGCCAGATCGCTGACCGGTGGACGCGCTTGGCGGGATGCCTAACCCCCTGCCGCGACCAGTGGATCGGCCACTAGACTAGAAGGCGAAACACGGCGTGTCTCACCTGTGCGCTGGCCACCAGGAGCCCCATCATGCTGCTCGACCTCAAGCAGGCTCTACGCGCCCTCGTTCGGCGCAAAGGCTTCAGCCTTCTGGTGATCGCCAGTGTCGGCATCGGTATCGGCGCGACTGTTGGAACCTTCGGTTACCTCTCGTACTGGTTGCGGCCAACGATTGAAGCGCCTCGGCCGTCAGAGGTGCATTGGATCTGGAATCAGACCGAACGCGATGCCTACGGCCGTTTCTCGGCTCCCGACTTCGAGCAGTATGAAGAGCTAGAGGATGGCGGCGCGTTCACCGGTCTGGTCGGCTTCCGCCTCTTCGGCGCGGGGCTGCGCACCGAGGCGAAGACGATCTATGTGTTCGGCAACGTGACCACTGGCGACTTCTTCGACTTCTTTGGGGCTCGCCCCGCCCTTGGCCGTCTCTACGACGCCAGAGACGGCCGAAGCGACGCGGAGCCGGTCGTCGTGCTTTCGCACCTCACGTGGAGACGACACTTCGGCTCTGACCCAGACGTTGTCGGTAAGACCGTCGACCTCGAGGGCCAGTCGCACACGATTATCGGGGTCGCCGAGGAAGGCTTCCAGGGGTCCGGCGTCTGGGTGCACCTCTATGTGCCGATCGAAACCGTAGCGCCGAGGATTCTCGACCGGTCGGATCGCGATCAGCGTTCCCTCGCCATGCTGGCGCGCTTGCCGAAAGAAGCTGCGCGAGATTCCGTCCAGGACCAGCTGAGCGCGTTGGGGCAGCGTCTCGACAGGACATATCCACACGATCAGGAAGCGCGTGCACCGACCCTTGTTCCGTTTCATGAAGACACCCAACCCGTCGACACCTACCAGCGCGCTGCCTTTCTGTTGATGGCCGCTACCGGCCTCTTGTTGGCCTTGGCGGCTCTCAACGTGGCCAACCTGATGTTGGCGCGCACGCTCAATCGTCGGCGGGAGTTGGGGGTCTTAGCAGCCCTTGGGGCTGGTCGTTTGCGCGTCGCCCGCCGCTTGGTATTCGAGTGCCTTGCTCTTGCTGCATGTGGTGGCGTCCTGGGTGTGTTGCTTTCCGGTGGCGTAACGCTGGTGATTGAAAGCTACCTGCGAGATTCGGTGACCCTCGGCCTTGGCGAGTTCAGTCTCGGGTCGCACCTGGTGCAGAACAATGCCCTCGTCATTCCGTTCGCGATCGGTACGACCATCCTCACTGCGGTCATCTTCGGGGTCGGGCCGGCGGTATTGGCGGCCCGCACCGACGTCGTCGGCGCCCTCAAAGCTTCGGGCAGCGAGCCGCCCCAGGGTCGGCGCTTGCCGTCCGTTCGTTCGATGCTGGTCGTCGCTCAGGTTGCCATGTCGGTGGCGGTGCTTCTCGGTTCGGTCATGCTCTCGCGCAACCTCACAGCGCTTTCGAGCTCTGATCTCGGCTACGACCCTCTCAATCTGACACTGGCCACGCTGTATGTACCTCGCGACCAGCCGGGAGAGGCGACCGATAGAGACGAAAACATCGAACGCTGGGACGCTGTTCAAGAAGCGGTGAGCGCGCTGCCCGGTGTGACAGCCGCGAGCATCACTTGGCGGGTACCTCTTGGCTTCATGGATCGAGCGGAGCTCCGAAGTGGGAGTCAGGGGAGCGCCGACGGTCGCGGTCCCGAAGTGCGTTACGGCGTCGTGGGGCGCAACTGGTTCAAGACGCTTGGAACGCCCATCCTCTACGGTCGTGGCTTTGACGGCTCAGATCGGCGCGAAACGCGCAGTGTTGCCGTCGTCAACGAGACCGCCGCTCGTCTACTTGCCGGCACTGAGGCTGAAGCGGTGAGTCGTACTCTGCGGCTCGACACCCAGTTCGATGTTCCCGAAGGCGACATCGAGATCGTCGGTGTCGTCCGGGACAGCACCTACCAATTCGCCCACGAGACGATCGCGCCGATGATCTTTCTGCCGTTCGAACAGGCCTATCGAGGGCGCATGACCCTTCTCGCCCGCAGCCAGGCGAACACCGATGAGGCGATTCGCAGCCTCTTTCACGCTCAGTTTCCCGACGTTGCGGTGGTTGGAGTCCACCCTTTCAGCGAACAGGTGCGGAGGTCGTTCACCGACCACCGGATGAACGCACAGATCAGCGGGTTCCTCGCGCTGTCCGCGCTCCTCTTGGCGACGTTCGGAATCTTCAGCCTGCTTAGCTACAGCGTCAGCCAGAAGGGGCGCGAGATCGGCGTTCGGATGGCCATTGGCGCCAGCCCGCGCGACGTAGTCCACTCGATCCTGAGGTCCGCCGGGCGATTGGTCGCTGGCGGCGTAGTCCTCGGCTTTGTGCTCGCTTTCGCCCTCGCGCGTCTTCTCGAAGGCCTGGTCTTCGGCGTCAACCTCAAAGACCCCCTGACCTTCCTCGTCGTTGGCCTCGTCCTGGCCACCAGCGCCGCCGGTGCCTCGCTAGTACCGGCCCTACGCGCAAGCCGAACCGACCCCGCCCAGGCCCTGCGCAGCGACAACTGACCCCCGGCACCTCCCCGGGCGATTCCCGGGCATCTCCCGGATTCCCGGGCATCTCCCGGGCATCTCCCGGGCATCTCCCGGGCGTTCCCCGGGCGATTCCCGGGCGATCGACTGGGGTGATTCTGGGGAAGCTCGGGCCAGATCGCCCTGTTTCAGCGGGTGGGGGGCTTTTTAGGCGCTTCTTGCCGGCAAGGTGGTTGTTGTCTTTCAAATAGATTTTGTTGAAATAAAAGATATTAGCTATACTCTATGTCCGGATCGGGTCTGCGGTCCAGAGGGCTGTGATCTCTAGACCCGATGAGTCGTCCCCTCGCGTTGCCACATGCCGTCTCCATCGCGTGATTTCACTTTCAAAGGGGCCGAGTCCTGGCGTGTGGCGACCAACCCTACTCTCGTGAGGAGTGTCTCGTGGGCAAGAAACTCGTCAGTGTCAAAGCTATGAAGTCGATCCAGGTGATCGGTCGTATTTGTACGATCGGTGGTCTGGTGATCGTGACTGCGATGGTGGTCTACCTCGCAGCCAGTCCGGTTCAACCCCCGATGGGTAAGTTGCGCATGATCGTTGCGTTCTTGTTCCTGGGGCTGGCGCTCAACCAGGTCGGTGTTCTCAAGCTCGGCGAAAAGGCTGTAACCAGCCGCAAGTACCTGGCGCTGCGCAAGGAGACCGAGGACTTCCTCAAGTTGGTCTCGGCGCTCAACAAGCACACCCTCGAAGGCGACATGCCGGCAGTCGACACAGTTGTCGACCAGATGCATGACTCGATCGAAGACCTGCGCAACGCTGCGGGGATCTCGATTACGCGCCAGATCGGTAGCCTGGAAGGCTCGCTGGCCCGTGCGCGCGAGCAGGCGGAGCAGCAGGCATGAGCGCCTCACAGGAGAACAAGAACTCTGCCCGCATCCAGGAGCTCGGCTTTACGCTCGTCGAGCTGCTGGTCACCGTCGCCGTTCTAGGAATCATCGCCATCGTCATCCTTCCCATGGCGTCCTGCTGGATGCAAGGGGCGCGCTTCGCATCGATCATGGGCGACTTCGATCTCGTGCGAGGCCAGATTGAGCTCTACGAGATGGAGACCGGCCAGTGGCCCGACACGCTCGAGGATGCCTTTCCAGCCGGCAGCGCGATTCCGACCACGATCTTGTACTGCACCGACGACGAGGACGCAAACAATGGTCACGGCAATGAAGACTGCTTCTTCTACGACCCGAGCAACCCCTCGGGGAAGAACAACCACGGCGGAATCATCGGCGGTGGATACCTCATGCGTACCATCCGCGACGTAGCACCCTGCAAGAACATCGACTTCATCTATACGACTTGCTGCGGAAAGGAGCCGTCCGTGCAGCACATGGACGATCCGCCAGTCAAAATGGGGCATCCAGGTCAGGGCGCCCTCTAGGACCCCTCCTCTGAGCTCTAGAAGAGCTCCCTCCCAAAGACTGCAAAGGCCAACCGGGCGTTGCCCTGGTTGGCCCTTTCGCGTTGGGTCAGAAACCTTCCCTGTTCGACTTGCGGTTCAGGGCTTGCTAAAAATTTAGCGGTATGCTAAAAATTTAGCAACGGCGAGGTCCACAACGAAGAGTCAAGAGGAGAGAGGCCCGATGACCCGAGACGACCGAAGGCTCAGTCGACGAGAGCGCGAGATCATGGACATCGTGTATCGCCACGGTCGGGTGACGGTCAACGACGTGCTGGCCCATCTCGAAGACCCTCCCTCCTATTCGACGGTCCGCACGTTGCTTCGCATCCTCGAGCAGAAGGGCCACCTTCATCACGAGCAGGACGGGCCGCGCTACGCCTTTCAGCCCACCGTCCCGCGAGGTACGGCCAGTCGTAGTGCTCTACGCCATGTCATCGAGACGTTCTTCGAAGACTCGACGGAGAAGGCGGTGGCAGCGTTGCTCGACATGCGCTCCTCGTCGCTGTCCGAGGATGAGCTCGCGAGACTCCAGGAACTGATCGACCGAGCGCGCGAGGAGGAGAGATGACTCGTCTGGAATGGTTCGCCTTCTCCGGAGCGGCGGACGGAATGGTGCTGGACGCAGCCCTCAAGGTGACCCTGCTCCTGGCGGCAGGCCTCTTTGCTGTTCGTTGGGCGCGCCGCGCGTCGGCGAGCTGGAGACTTTCGGTGCTCCTGATCGTTCTGATTGGGGCAGTCGCGGTGCCGATTCTCTCGGTGCTTCTTCCGAGTGTCGTGGTTCCCATTCTCCCCGCTCCACCAACTCGTGCCACCACAGCCACAGCTCCCCTGACTGCCCTCCCTGCCCGGCCGGCAGATGCCCCGCCGCGGGTAAGCAAAGTGACGCCGCCTCGAGCCGGAACCTCCTCGCCGGCCGTCTCCACCTCAGCGGCGGCAACCGACCGCGATCACTCGCGAACAGCGAGCCCGACCCTGGCGCCGGTCTTCCTCGCATCCTGGGCTCTAGGCCTTCTGTGGAGCCTCATCCGGCAGCGCAACGCTCATCGGAGGGTGCGTGCACTCGAGCGCTCGGCCCGGGTCGAGATCGAGCCTGCACTCATCGCGACCCTCGAGCTGACCGCAGCTCGGGTCGGTGTCCGACGAAGCGTGCAACTGCTTACCGCCCGCGAGCGCATCGGTCCAATGACCTGGGGGCATAGAGAACCCGTCATTCTGCTACCGGAAGACCATCGCGAGTGGAGTTGCGAGCGCCGCGCGATCGTGCTTCAGCACGAGCTCTTTCACATCAAGCGCTCCGACTGGCTGGTGCGAGTCGTTGCTCGAACCGCCGCTGCGATCTACTGGTTCCACCCGCTGGCCTGGATGGTTCTCGAGCGCATCGTCGAGGAGCAAGAGCACGCGTGCGACCGGGAGGTCCTGGCGCTGGGCACGCGCGCGACCCGCTACGCGCAGCATCTCCTGGCCCTGGCCCGCCGTTCGACCGACTCCGAATTGCCGAATATCCCCCTGCCGGCGTTGCCGATGGCGCGCCGCCGACTCCTGGAGGTCCGTCTGATGTCGATTCTCGACCAAAAGCCCCGCTCGCGCACCCTGAGCGTCGCTCTCGCCATTCCCGCACTTTGCTTCTTCGCCCTGTTGGTGCCCGCCTTGGCTGCCGTCGAGCCCTGGGCCCAGGAGCCTCAGGAGCCCAAGACGCCGGCCGAGGCCCGCGCTCAGCTTCTCGAGGTGGTGCGAGATATCGAGCGCATCGAAGCACAGATCGAACCCCATGAAGCGCAACTCCGAGCACTCGAGGCGGAGCTGCGGCCGACGGAGTTGCACCTCGAGTCGATTGAGGACGCCCTGGCGCCCCACCGCGAGCAGCTCGAGGCCGTCGAAGCGGAGCTCGAGCCGTTCGAGGCAGAGCTGCGAGCGGTCGAGGCACGCCTCGAACCGCATGAAGACGCCCTGGCTGAAGCAGAGCGCGCCTTACGGCCCTTCGAAGCGCTCTTCGAGGCGATCGAGGCAGAACTTGCACCGTTCGAGAAAGAGCTCGATGCGCTCGAGCTCGACCTCGCACCGTTCGAGGCGCGCATCAACGAGATCGAGGCGCGTCTCGACAACATCGACTTCGAAGGAGATGACGCGCAGCGCGATCAGTTCGAGCAACAACTCGAGGCCGTGCACAGAGAGATGCAGCCGGTTCTCGCTCAGATGGAGGAGGTGCACGAGCAGATGAGGCCAGTTCAAGAGCGACTCGAAAGCATTCATCTCGAAATGGAGCCCGCGCATGCCGAGCTGGAGGAGGTCCATCTACGTCTGGAACCAGTTCTCAAGGAGATGGAGAAGATCCACATCGAGATGAAGCCGGTGTTCCGCAGGATGGAGTCTCTCCATCTGGAAGTCGAACCGGTGATCGCGCGGGTGGAGAATGCCCACCTTGACATGCAGCCGGTCCTGGAGCGCATCGAGGCGGTGCAGCGCGAGATGCACGAGCCACTCGAAGAGATCGAACGCCTCCACGGGAAAGTAGAGAGCAGCAGCTCCGTCCTGGTCGATGACGTCTTGCGCCGGGAACTCGCGACGCTCCAACTCGACGAGCGTGCGATCGCAACGGTTCGGGGTTCGATCCTCGAGGTCGCGGGCCTCAACCTTCGCAACCGGCGCCTCCAGCTCGTTGGAGACTTCGAAGAGCTCAGAGAGCGCATTGAGCTGGCGCTCGAGGGCCTTGGCGTGGACGACCCGGGCCGTGACGCGCTCAGCCAGCAGGCGGCGCGGGCCCTCCTCGCTTTAGAGGTCGATCTCGAGTAGCCCGGCGTCGCCGCCTGGCCGCAGGCACCCGATCGCAACGCCGTCCGAAGGTAGCGTAGTCCGAAGCGAAAGTCGCCCAAGCTACTTGTCGCGTTGAACTGTGTCAGGCGCAAAGGCTGGAAGACAAACCGCCACGTACTCAGCGCCACCCGCTTCTGGTGAGCTGTAGCGTACCCATTCGCCCGGTGAGGTGACGACCGCCTGCCCTGCGGCGACGTCAAGAACACCGTTTCGGTGCTCCACCCGCAGGGTTCCGGAAAGCACCACGGTGATCTCCTCGAACTGTGGAGTCTGCCCTGGCTCCACCCACCCCTCAGGGGACTTCATGCGCGCGACGCTCACCGTCTCGTGGCCACTGTTGACCCGGCCCACATATTCCTCGATTCGATTGGGCTTGTTGCCAGTGGCCTCGATCACGGCAGGTTTTGCGATTAGCCTGGGCATTCTTGTCTCCCGCGGTTCTGGGTCTCGCAGCCAGAGTCTCACAGGAGAACGTTTCAGTCTTGCGGTCCCCAGCGACGGATGCCTGGCAACGACCGGTAGAGGATCTCGTGGTACAACCGCTGTGGCAAGAGTCGCCGCAGAAGCGAGAACAGGCGTGCGTCGAGCGTCGCCTGTACGCGGAGTGGAGGCCGACGGCTTTCAAGGACCCGGTGGATGCGCCGAGCGATGCCCTCCTCGGTAGCCAATGACCGCCGCATCAGCCGAGTGATGAAGGCTCCCATCTCTTGATAGTGCCTGTAGTACGCGGCCTCGCGCCGGTTGGCGGACGAGGCGCTACTCTCGGTGTAGACGGTGTTCTCGAAGCCAGACGAGTTGACGAACCCCGGTTCGATCAACGACACTGCGATGCCCCACGGCCGCACCTCATACCAGAGCGACTCGGTGGCTCCTTCGAGAGCGAACTTCGAGGCGCTGTAGACTGCCATCGTCGGCATGGCCATCATTCCGCCTACCGAAGAAACGTTGATGATGCGGCCGCGACGTTTGGCGCGCATGGTTGGAAGGGCGAGGCGAGCGAGCTCCATCGGGGCACGGAAGTTGATTCCCATCTGGGCGAGCCGCTCCTCTTCACGGACGTGCTCGACGACGGCTCGATAGGCGATGCCGGCGTTGTTGATGAGGGCGTCGACTCCTCCAAGGTCTTGATTGGCCTCGTCCAGGACTGCGCGCCGTTCACCTTCCTCGAGCACGTTGAGAGGCCGTAGGAAAACGCGCTCGCCTTCGGCGATCCCGGCATCTCGAAAGCGCCCGAGAGACGACTCGCGAGCGGTCAAAAGCAAGCGGTAGTCGCTTGCTCTGATCAGTCGCCGGGCCGTCGCCAGTCCAATACCCGTGCTAGCGCCGGTGATCAGGACGAGTGCGCTTCTGGGAAGGGGTGGTGCCACGTGCCTCCTACCTGGAGTGCTTGCTGTGAGGATCTCGAATCTAGGCCCAGCTACCCCGACAGCTGGCGGAGGAATGACGTGATGTCTTGCCGCTCGGAGGTGCCGAGCCCTTGAATGGCGACCTGGTCGGTGATGACTTCGTCGAAGATCTGCGACGCCTCGCGCACCAGCTTCTTCCCGTGTGCGGTCAGCCGGGCGAGGGAACTCCGGGCATCGCGCGCGTCGCGCCTGGTTTCGACATAGCCGAGTTTCTCGAGTGGCCGTAGAGCGCGAGTGACTCCTGAGGGACTCAGCGAGACGACCGCCGCCAGGTCGACTCGTTTGGCAGTCGCCTGGTGTTCGGCGGCGAGGGCGTTGAGGATCTGATACTCACGCAGCGAGACCCCCTTGATCATGGAAATGCGGTGGTCGAGCCGTCGCTCGAGGGTGGCTGCGGCCGAAAGCAGTAGCAGGGCGAGGCTACGCCCAGGATTGGATTCGATACTCATGCAATGTATAGTATAGATCCTTGATTTCTCATGCAATAGGCAAGTAATTCCTGAGGGGGCGAAACTGCGCTAGCGCCTCCTTGGTCGTCAGGCCCAGCCGAGGTCCTGCATCGCCAACCACGAGTGCCAGATCTTCGTCAGGTGGCGAATCTTTCCTGCATCATCGAAGAACATTACGTAGACGTAGTCGGTGGCGGCGCTCTTGCCGGTCGGCGGACAGGGGCCACCCTCGCCGGTGTGGGTGCCAGAAAAGACGGCGAAGGCCGAGACGGCAGCACGCTCCTCATCGACCGCCCATGACTTCAAGTCATAGCGCCCGTCGGGCATGAAGCCGATCAGTGCCTTCATCCAATTGCAGTAGTCCTCGAGCGTTGCAACATCAGCCAGTGGTTCTGCCTGTGCGGAGAAGGTCGCGTCGGCGCTGCAGAACTCACGACAGGTTTCCCAGCCGCGGCCGGTTTCGCAGGCTTCGAAGAACTTCTCGGCGGTATCAGACATCGTCGTCATGAAAAACTCCTAGTCACAGTAGGCGGACGTTCAAAACTGCCAGCCACTCTACCCTTGGGCCTGGTTCGACACCCGGTGCCAGGTAAGGTCGCTCAGTCCGCGCGCAGGGTCGTGATCGGGTCGACTCTCCCGGCGCGGCGCGCGGGGAGCCACGCCGCGAGCAAGCCGGCGCTTGCCAGGAGCGCTGCCGCACCGACGTAGAAGCGCGGATCAGCGGGTGAAACGCCGTAGAGCTGCGATTCCAGCCAGCGCAATCCCATCGCTGCGACTCCCACCCCGAGAGTGATGCCAATCGCCAGCCGTACCCCAGCTCGGCCCACGACCTGCCGCACGACATGACGTGCGTTGGCGCCAAGCGCCAGCCGGATTCCGAAGTCACGTAGGCGGGTGGTGACGTAGAAGCCGATGTTGCCGTAGATGCCGAGGGCCGCCATCAGAAGTGCAATCGCCGAGAACCCCGCCAACAGTGAGCCTGCGAAGCGTTCCCGCTCGGTCTGCCGGCGCAGGCGGTCGTGCATCTCTTCCATGCCAAACACGACGAGGTCGGAACCAGCCGCCGAAAGGCCGGCTTGGAGCGCACCGAAGACGCTGCGCGGTTGGCCTTTGGTGCGGGCGATCACCGACAGGTTCAGGGTGTCGAACTGCTCGAGCGCGAAGTACACATCCGGATCTTCGGGAGCGCTCGGGTCAAGAACCAGGTTGCGCTGGCGCAGATCCGGCGCGACACCTATGACCGTCACCCATTGGACGGTCTCTCCGTTGGCCCCCGCCTCGAGAGGCCGGCCGAACTTGAAGCGCCGGCCGAGAGGATCCTTTGAGGGCCAGAGTGCCTCTGCCAGCTTCTCGCTGACCACCGCGACCCCTTCGGTATCGTCGCCACGATCGGCATCGGTGAAACCGCGTCCCCTCAGAATGGGGATCCCGAGGACGTCGAAGTAGGTAGGTGTCACGAGATGGCGGTAGGTGCGGGTGCCGCCGCCATAGGGAGCGTCGGGTGCCAGAGCCGAGCCCTCGGCGCTCACCACGGTTGCCGAGCTCGCGCCACTCATCGGTGTGCCGACAGAAAGCGCGGCGTTGGAGATCCCCGGCGCCGAGCGCGCTGCAACCAGCAGGCGATCGCGGGTGGCGCGCCGCAGCGCCGGTTCCATGTCCTCAGGCAATCCCACCCGCGCCAGCGCGACCTGCTCGGCTTCGAACCCTGGCTCGATGTCTAAGAGGTTCACGATCGTCGCCGTCATCAAACCGGCTCCGATCACCAACAGCATCGCGAGCGCCACCTGTCCAACCAGCAGGGCATCGCGGGCGCTCTGTGCGATTGCGGTGCCGGAGGTCGCGCGAATCGTCGTTGCGAGCGACTTCTGACTGCCAGCGACTCGTATGCTGGCGGCCGCAGCGCGTATTCCCGTGGTGGCGAGAAGAAGCAGGATCGTCAAGAGCGCCAGGACCAGGAGAAAGACGGTTGCTCGAGCGTCGAATGCTGCCTGGCGGGGCAACGTCACTGGAGCCAGTTGCAACATCAACCTCGACAGGGTCGCGGCTACGACGACGCCGAGTACCGTGCCGGCGACAACGAGGACTGTCGCCTCGGCGAGTTGGCTGCGCAAGAGATCGAAACGACTCGCACCAATGGCTACTCGCACGGCCGTCTCACGCTGTCGCTCGTGGGAGCGCGCGATGAGCAGGCTGGCGACGTTGGCGATCACGATCAACCAGAGGGCGAGCACCGCGCCGAAAGAGCCCTGACTGGCGCCCCGAGCACGCCGACGGTTTCTGCCCGCAGCGAACCCAGATCAGCTGAGTACCCCTGGTTGTCGTCGGGGAAGGCGGCCTCGAGTCGACTGAAGACCGTCGCCATTTCTTCGCGTGCCCGCTGCTCGATGACCTTCGGGTCGCCGGGCGCGAGGCGGATCAGGACATCGAGCCAGCGCGCTCCGCGGTTCTGCATAAAGGAGTCTTCGGCCGCTCCGAGGTCGAGCATCGACCCCCACACCTCTGCACCCTCGACGAGTGGTTCGAAGTCCGCGGGCAGAACACCAACGACAACATGCTCGCGTCGATCAACGCGCAGGGTTTCGCCAACGATCTCGGTGCGGCCGGCGAAGCGGTTCTGCCACATGTCGTAGCTGAGGATCAACTCCGGCGTGCGACTGCCAGGCGGGTCATGAGAAGCGCCGGTGAAGCCGGTCCCCAGAACGGGCGTGATGCCCAGGAGCGGGAAGTACTCCGGGCTGACGACGGCACCGTCGATGCGCGTTAGGGCGCCGCCCTGGCTGGCTGGTGCATCAAAGACGAAGTTCCCCTGGTCGAAGGCCGCCAGCCCGGCGATTGCACTGTTGGGGTTCGTCTGAACATGCGCTGCGAGATCGAGATAGTCAGGCCACGAGTAAGTGCGCCGCTCGACTTCGTCGCGGGTGACCGTCGACCAGGACAGGGCGAGCTCGTCAGGGTCGTTGTAGGGCAAAGGCTCGAGGAACACCAGGTCGACGACAACGAACAGAGCCGCCGCCGCCCCCAGGCCGATCGCGAGAGTGGCTGCGATCGTCGCTGTCCACAGTGGTCGCCTGGAAAGCGAACGCGTTGCGATACGAAGCTCATGGAACATGGCCAACTCCAGAAAACGTGCGGCTGAAGTGAGTCTCTATCAACTTACGACCGCTGGGCCCCGCGGGTTACTCGATCACGCCAGACATGGCGACTCCGTCACTCTCATCGAAGCGGAACCCCAGGAGTTGCGCGACAGTAGCGGCGATATCGATCTGGCGGGCGATCGGCAGAACCACGCCCTTTCGAATTCCCGCGCCCGAGACCACCAGCCCAGTATGCATGCGCGGGTTGGTGGGCAAAAAGCCATGCGTACCGCGCCGATCGGTCGCCACCAGGAAGCGGTCCTCCTCGAAGCTCTCGGCAATACTGAAACCTTCGACCGGTTCGAGGTAGAGGAGCGCTTCGGGGTCCGCGCCCAACGCGTCGAGCTGCTGGCGATCGAGAACGGTGAAGAGGTGTTGGTAAGGCCCCTTGGCCAGGCTGTCGAAGAGAACCTCGACACGCTGGGCGAGCTCCTGGTCGGATGGATCGGCAAGTCGAATGGCGGCGCGCTGCGCCGTAGCCTGCCAACTGGTGATCTTGCCTTCGTCATCGGTGTGGAGCAGGCCGGCGCGACGCAACACGACGTTCGGCTGGAAGGAAGAGTGCACGCGGTAGAAGCCATGGTCGCCGGTGATGACGAAAGCAGTGCGCTCGAGAATGCCGGCCTCGGAAACGGCGTCGATGATCTCGCCAATGTGCCGGTCAACGCGTACGAAAGCATGGTCCGACTCGATGCTGTGTGGACCCGTAGCGTGTTGGGCGTAGTCAGTTTGGACGAGATGAATCATCAAGAGGCTCGGGCGCTTCTCTTTGATGAGGCGCACAGCAACGGCGGTTGCGAAGCGATCGCGCTCGGTCGGAATGAGGTTGTCGCGAGGGCCAAATCCACCCAAGTCCTCGACGACCGCGTCGACCAGGCCGGGCGTCGACTCCCGCCTTGCCAGTTCGAGCCAGGTCATGTCTGGTGGGTTCTGGTGAGTCTCGGGGTACAAAAAGTCGATCTCGGCACCTACCGAGACTGGCCAGGACACTCCCGCGGTCGTAAGGCCGGCTGACCGGGCCTTATGCCAGAGGGTTGGTACTTGAATCGATGTGCTCTCGAAGTACCACGAGCCGGTCCCGGGTCCCTCAAAGCGAGTGTTCTGGAAGACGCCGTGGCGGGCCGGAGCAACCCCGGTCACGATCGACGTATGCGACGGATAGGTCAGCGACGGATACTGGCCGATCACCCCTTCGGCGTAACTTCCCCAATCTCGCAGCGCATGCAGGTTTGGCAGATCAACGGTTGTTCGGTCGTCGACGTACTCCGGTAGGAAACCGTCAATCGAGATCAGGATGACGTGATCTGCCGGTGGCGCGGTAGTTGGAGTCGCTGGTTGGCCTGCAGCAGCCGTTGCCAGCATGAAGGCGCTGCCGCGTAGCGCGAGGGTGCCGAGGAGCTGAAGGCGAGCGATCATATGGATTACCCATCGGTTTGAAGCCGTCGTGCCGGTACGATGTCTGGACATCCCCGGCCAGGACACCTGCAGGCTGCTTTGATGCCTCGATCCTACAGAGGAGCGGACCATGACGAATCTTTCACTCGGCGACCTTGTTTCCCTATTCTTCGCCGTCCTTGTGGTGTTTCCCGCTCTCGCTTGTGCACAGCAGTCGGGCAGCCTGACGGATGTCGAAGGGTTGTCGGTGGGGCATCACACGCTCACCGAACGTCCGACCGGCTGCACAGTCATTCTCACGGGGCCCGAGGGGGCAGTGGCCGGCGTCGATATCCGGGGCGGCGCCCCGGGTACCCGTGAAGTCGCCCTCCTCGAGCCAGTGAACCACGTCGATCGCGCGCACGCCATCGTGCTTTCAGGAGGCAGCGCCTTCGGGCTCGACTCTGCTTCGGGAGTCGTGCGCTACCTCGACGAGAAAGGGATTGGCTACAACACTCGTGTAGGTGTCGTGCCGATCGTTCCCGCGGCGATTCTTTTCGACCTCGGTATCGGTGACCAACCGAAGGTCCGTCCGGGTGCCGAGTGTGGGTTCAAAGCAGCGAGCGCCGCCACCTCTGGCCCGGTCGAGGAAGGGAGCGTTGGTGCTGGTGCGGGTGCGACCGTGGGCAAGATGGGTGGCCCGGGCCGCTCGATGAAGGCCGGCATTGGCTCCGCATCCATCAAACTGCCCAACGGCCTGGTGGTGTCTGCTCTGGTGGCGGTTAACGCCGTGGGCGACATCATCGACCCCGCAACCGGCCAGGTGGTTGCCGGTGCGCGCAAAGAAGACGGCAGTTTTCTCGACATGCGCCAGGTTCTGCGGCGTGGGACCTCGAATCGCGCGCAGCCTCGTGGCGGTGAAAACACCACCATCGGTGTGGTGGCGACCAACGCCAGCCTCACTCAGGTCGAGGCCAAGAAGATGGCGATGATGGCCCACGACGGCTACGCGCGGGCGATCTCGCCTGCTCACCTGCCCAGCGACGGCGACTTGATCTTCTCGCTCGCGACCGGCGGCTGGGACGGAGACGCCAACCTGGCGACCATTGGAGCGTTGGCCGCCGAGGCGATGGCGGATGCGATTGTTCGTGCGGCCACGCAGGCGACCGGCTTGCCCGGTTACCCTGCCGTGCGCGATCTGCAGAAGAACGAACGGTGACCACGCGCCGCGCCTTCAAGAAGGCGCTTGCGGGTAGCGTCCTCGGCGGCGCGTTGGGCGCACCGGCGATCGTGGCACAGGACAGCGCCCGGCCAAGAATCACCCATGGTGTCGCTTCCGGTGACGTCTCGGGTGATCGCGCGACGCTTTGGGCGCGCGTCGATCGGCCGGCACGTCTGGTGGTGGAGTGGGATACCAGCGAGCGCTTCTCAGCGCCCCGACGCGTCGTGGGTCCAGTGGCGCTTCCCGAGACCGGCCTCGCCGCGCTGGTCGATTTGCACGAACTTCCACCGGGGCAGCGCATTGTCTATCGAGTGACCTTTGAAGATCTGCGCGACTTGCGCCGGATCAGTGCTCCTTTTGTCGGGACCTTTCGCTCGGCGGCGACAGCTGGGAACTCCCGCTTCCGTATCGCCTGGTCGGCAGATACCTGTGGGCAGGGGTGGGGCAGGAACCCCGACTGGGGAGGCCTGCGCCTCTTTGAAACGATGCGTGCGACCGAGCCCGACCTGTTCATCCACTGCGGCGACACCATCTACGCCGATCAGCCGCTCCTACCCGAGGTCACCCTCGACGACGGCACGGTCTGGCGCAACCTGGTGACCCCTGCCAAGGCCAAGGTTGCCGAGACCCTGGCCGAGTTCCGTGGCAACTACCTCTACAATCTCGAAGACGATCACATGCAGGCGTTCAACGCCCTGGTGCCCCAGTTTGTCCTCTGGGACGACCACGAGGTGCACGACAACTACCACTTCGCCCAGCGCCTCGATGACGACGACCGCTACCAGGAAAAGAGCGTAGCGGTCCTGCAGTCCTTTGCTCGGCGTGCGTTCTTCGAGCACCACCCCATTCGTACCGCCGCCGGCGACCGCGAGCGCATCTATCGCGCCATCCGCCCACATCCGGAGGTCGAGGTGTATGCACTCGACATGCGCACCTACCGCGCGCCGAATTCGCTCAATGACCAGCCGAAGCCCGGTCCAGAGACCGCGCTTCTCGGCAGACGCCAGCTGGCGTGGCTCGAGGAGCGGCTGGTGCGGTCAACGGCGACCTGGAAAGTCATCGCCTCCGACATGCCAATCGGTCTCGTTGTGCGCGACCATCCTGACCACTTCGAAGCGGTCGCCAATAGTGGAGGTGAGCCGCGGGGCCGTGAGCACGAGATAGCCGGTCTCCTGCGCGCCCTCTACGACCAGAACGTTCACAACGTTGTGTGGCTGACCGGCGACGTGCACTACTGCGCTGCCCATCACTACGACCCCGACCGGGCACGCTTTCGCGACTTCAACCCCTTCTGGGAGTTTGTCGCCGGGCCGCTGCACGCTGGGACCTTCGGCCCGAACGAGCTCGACGACACCTTCGGCCCCGAGGTGCGCTTTCGAGGCATTCCCGAGGGGATGAAGCCCGGCCGCTCACCTCGTGACGGCTTTCAGTTCTTCGGCACCTTGACCGTCGACGCTGGCAGCGACGTCTTGACCGTCGGGCTGCACGATCTCGCCGGCGAGGTGATCTACAGCCAGGCTCTCGAGCCGATGCGGGGTTGACGCCTAAGGAGTTTCCTTCCAATGACCGAGTGGACCCTCGAGTGCGGCGCCTGCAATGCGCCCGCAGAACAGGCCGGCGCGACCGTGTGCGGGGACTGTGGCAGGCCGCTTCTGGTGCGCTATGACCTCGAAGCGCTCGATGGCGAAGCTTTGCGCGAGGCCTGGGCGAGTCGTCGCGGCGGCATGTGGCGTTTTCGCGAGATCATGCCGCTCCGAGATGGCGAGGCGCCCGTCACCCTCGGCGAAGGCGCGACACCGCTGCTCGAGCTCGACCGTCTCGGAGAAGAACTCGGCCTGCGGCTGTACGCCAAAGACGAGGGGCAGAACCCAACCGGCAGCTTCAAGGACCGCGGCCTCTCGGCGGCGGTGACCCGCGCGGTTCGAGACGGCCGCCAGAGCTTCGTCGTGCCCACGGCCGGCAATGCCGGCGCTGCGCTCGCCGCCTACTGTGCACGTGCCGGGGTAGAGGCCAAGCTCTTCATGCCGCGCGACACACCTGCGGGAGTCGTCCGACGGTGCGAGCTCTCGGGTGCCGACATCGAACGCATCGATGGCCTGATCGACACCTGCGGCGAGCTTGCGGCTCGCTACGCGGGCGAGAACGGCGCCTGGAATGTCTCGACTCTCAAAGAGCCCTATCGCATCGAGGGCAAGAAGACGATGATGCTCGAGATCGCTCTGGCGCTTGGCTGGCAGGCCCCCGACGCGATCGTCTACCCCACAGGGGGTGGCACCGGTCTCATCGGAAGCTGGAAGGCGCTTGCTGAGCTCGAGGCTCTGGGTCTCACCAAGCAAACGACGCGCCTGTACTCCGTGCAAAGTGCGGGCTGCGCTCCCATCGTACGTGCCTTCGAACGCGGCGACCGTTTCGCCGCCGCCTGGGAAGATGCCGAAACGCAGGCTTATGGCCTCCGGGTGCCTGGGGCGCTCGGCGATTTTCTGATTCTCGATGCTTTGCGGGCGTCTGGCGGCGGTGCGCTGGCGGTCGAAGACGACGCGATGAAACGAGGTGCTCTGACCCTGGGGGGCCATGGCCTGAGCGCATCGATCGAAGGCGGCGCGACACTGGCGGCCGCACAAGTGCTCAGACAAAGCGGCGATCTGCGCGAAGGTGAGCGGGTGGTTCTCTTCAACACCGCGCACTCGCTGACGTACTGAACGGCCGGTCGCCGTGTGCCCTCAGACCTCGGCGCTGGCCAGACAAGCAGCCAGTGCGTCGGCTGCTTCGCGCGCCGACGGGTACCTGAACCCCCCTGGCAACGCCAGCAGCCTGGCCATCACGACGTCGAGAGCCTCGGGTACCTGAAGCATTTCGCGCAGCGGCTTCCAGTTGCCTTTGTCGACTGCTTGAAAGTAGGCCAGGATCGAATCGGTCGGGAACGGGCCCTTCCCGGCGACCATCTCGTACAAAAGAGTGCCAACACAGAAGAGATCGGTGCCTGCGTCGACTTCGCCGCCGTGCACCTGCTCGGGCGCCATGTAGCCCGCGATTCCGACGGACTGTCCAGCCATGGTCGTGAAACCGTTCGCTGCTTCGGCTTCGCCTTCTAGGAACTTGACCAACCCGAAGTCAATCAATTTCACCGACTGGTCATTGGCCAGGAGAATGCCTTCGGGTTGGATATTGCGATGAAGCACTCCACCCTCGTGTAGCGCCGCCAGCCCTTCGAGCACCTGGATGGCGACGTGCATGGCACGTACGACGGGCACTCGGCCGTCCTGCATCAAGGTCTTCAGGTCGCTGCCCTCGATGACCTCACGCACGAAGTAGTACACCGGCGCAGTTCCTGATTCGCCCGCTGCGTCGCCCACCAGGTCAGGGTGGGAAACGTCGGCCCGACCTGAGTCGAGCAGCCGCGCGACGTTCTCATGTTCGATGCGCGTGGCGACCTTGAGTTCGCGCTCGAAGCGGCCAATGGCCTCTTCATTGTGGTTCCAGGCCGGTAACACTTTGATCAGGACGGGGTGGCCGGTGGAGATCTCGGTGGCCTTGAAGAGAAAGGGAGCGCCCAGCGGTTCGCCGAGGCGGTAGGCGCCGATTTCGACGCCAGTGAGGTCGGTGGTCGTTGCGGTCTGGGTCATGGCGGGCCTCGGCTGTGGGGGTGCTCGGCATCCGCCGAGAATCGAAATATTCTAACAAAACTATGATTTCGATCATCTTTCTGAAGGAATCACAGGCCGACAGGAGGTCATTCGGCACTGGATGCGCGCGCTCTGCGCCGACGAGGTGACGAAGACCGCACGTCCTGGAAACGGATGTGGGCCCTGGTGGCCCACTACCTACCTAAAGCCCGAGTCCAACATCCCTGGCCTGGTGAGCGACTTGTCGTCAATACCTGAGGCAGGAGCCCAGTGCATTAGCAGTGCACGCTGGGATCTGTGCGGGGGGCGCCGGGCAACCGGCGCTCCTACCGCGATCGCCGCAAGTGTGACTCTAGCGAGGGGCGTGGTATGAACGCCCGAGATCAACTCAACCCAGAGGCACGCTCCTAGAAGGAGAGGTTGAAGACAACCGCGCCCCTCGCTAGAAACTGTATTTGAGGCCCAGCTGAACGATGCGACCGTCGCCGTTGGTTGCGGTGATCACGCCATAGTTCGAATCGCCGATGCGGTTGCCCGGCTGGGCATAGTTGATGCGGTTGAATACGTTGAACGCTTCGATGCGCAGTTGCAACTCATGCTGCCGGCGCAGCGGAATGTTCTTGAACAAAGAAAGGTCGACACGCTGGAAGTCGGGCCCGCGAATGGTGTTGCGACCGGCGTTGCCTCGACGGGTGGCGGTCTCAGCCAACGACAACGGGACAAAACAATCGGTGTTGAACCACTGCTCGACGGTTTCCGGCGCGCCCGAGTTCGGGTCGCAGACCTGGTCGGGACGTGACGTCAAGCCGCGGATGTCGTCGCCGCGAACCCGGATCGGGAAGGGATACCCGGTCTGGTACTGCGCGATGCCATTGACCTGCCAGTTTCCGAAGACGTGGTGGAGCCAGCCGCCCTTGTTCTCGAGCGTTGGAAGCTTGGCCCCGAAGCTGAATACCAGGCGATGGCGAACGTCGAAGAGTGCGTCACCCTTCTCACGGGCAAGCGCTTCCTTGAACGAGTTGGGGTCGTTCTGGTCGACCGGGAGAATCGGACGCTCCTCGCCACCGATGTTGAGACCTGAAACGTGATCGCGTGCGTGCCCCCAGGTGTAAGACGCCATGAAGTTGAGCCCGCGGGTTGGACGCATGCGAACGTTCGCCTGCAGCGCGTCATACCAGGACTTAGCGACCGTGAACGTGGGGCGCACCAGCGAGAACGCCGGGTAGAGGCGTGGCCCGAGGGTCGTCTGGCCGGGCTCGACGATGCGCGGGTTGACCTCCATGAAGATCGGTAGGTTCTCGCCACGCGAACCGACATAGCCCACCTCGACACCGATGTTCTGACCGAACTGGCGCTGCGCCGTCAGGTTGAAGTGCTGGTACGAAGGGGTTTCAAACTCAGAACCCCAGCCGATGAAGATGATTCCGGGCGGGAAGAGCGTCGGCCCGCCCGCGACATTGGCCAGCGGGTCTTGCAGGCTGACCTCGGTGAAGGGTGCGTCGAGCTGCAGGATGGGGTTGAAGGGCGGCGCGAGCACAGCGTTCTGGAAGAAGTCGCCCTGACCTGGCAGGCTGTCATAAAAGATGCCCCAGCCGGCGCGTACGCTGGTCTTGCCGTCACCCCAGGGGTCCCACACCATCGCCAGGCGGGGCGCGATGTTGTCTTCGTCGGTGTCAATGGTGCCCGCCGGAACGCCTGCATCGCCTGGGTAGACCAGATTTGTCGGCGCGTCGGGGAAGCGGGTCGACTGCTGCCCGGGGCGGAAGCTGTTGAGCGCGTCTCCCGAGTCTTCGAACGGCTCAGCCAATTCGTAACGCAGGCCGAGGTTGAACGTCAGGCGCGGCGAGAAGCGGAACTCGTCCTGGAAGTAGATGGCATACGAGACGCCGTCGCCTTCATTGATCGCGTCTGCACCGGGAACCGCGGTCCGGAACTGCGACGGCATACCGAGTAGAAAGTCCGCTGCGGCGTTGCCACTGAACCTGCCGTTGAAGGTGAAATCGCCGTTCGGCCGGTTGATGAAGCCGATGAACATCTTCTCTTTGCGGTAGTCGACGCCCATCTTCATCGCGTGGCGGCCACGCAGCAATGTGAAGTCGTTGGTGAACTGTGTGACCTCGTTGGTGCGCTTGACGAACGGTTGGTTCGGGTCGCCCATTGCCGGGTACCCCGAAATCGACATTTGCGCCAGGCCCGTTGCGATCGGGTTGATGTTGGGGATGTTGAGCCCGTACTCAGAGTTGGTGATGCCGCTGGTCACGGTTGGGTCGGCGTCGATCTCATTGGATGAGAAGCGTGCCTGGTTGAAGGCGTTGTCGCCGATGGTTGCGGTGTGCGACAGCATGTAGTCGTTGAGCTCCGAAGCGGCCGTGGTTCCGATGGGTCGCACGGTTCGGGGCGTTAGCCGATCCGAGCTGCTCTCGAGCACCCGGAGGAGCAACGCCTGCCGCTCGGTCGCCTGGAAGTCGAAGCGCAACCCGAGCTGGTCACGATCGTCGGTGACGTCGGGCGAGGTGATGAAGCGGTTGGTGCCCGAGTTCGGAAGTGGCGTGAAGTCGTCGATGATGCGCTGTGCTGACGGATCGATGCGGTTGGCCGGGATGATGTTGCCGGGGAAGGGGTTCCCGGTCAGCGGATCGATGATCGGCGATGAGCTGGCAGAGAAGTCGCCGGCTCGCTCAGCTGCGGTCAAAACGGCGAAGTTCTGCGTCGTGCCGCGAGTGTTGCGAAAACCCTCGTAGTAGCCAAAGCCGAAGAGCCGCTCCGACATCAGTGGGCCGCCGACGCTGCCGCCGAACTGATCCTGCTTCAGCGTTGGCTTGGGCTGGTCATCGGGTGCGAAGGCGTTCTTTTTCTCGAACGAGTCGTCGCGATTGAACTCCCACAGGCTGCCGTGCCAGTCGTTGCCTCCCGACTTGGTGACTACGTTGACGATCGAGCCCGCGTTGCGGCCGAACTCGGCGCTGTAGGAGTGGGTGAGGATCTTGAACTCTTCGATCGCATCTGGCGGCGGTCTCAGAACGAAGCCGGTGTTGAAGGTGTCGTTATTCGAAGCACCATCGAGCAGGAAGTTGTTCGACTGGCTGCGCACACCGTTGACTGCGAAGCCGGCTGTTACGGCGCCGAAACCGTTGATGCCCGCGTCGGCATCACCGGAGGCACCGCCGAGACGCGCCGGCGGCTCGACGACGCCCGGGACCAGGGTGCCGAGCTGCGTGAAGTTGCGACCGTTGAGCGGGAGCTCGACGATGGTCGTTTTGTCGACCACGACACCGAGGGTGGCGTTCGAAGTCTCGATGAGTGCCGCCTCGCCGGTGACGGTTACGACATCGTCGAAGTCACCGACAGCCAGGGTCATGGTGATGCGCGCGGTCTCGGCTGCCGTCACGCGCACCCCTTCGCGGGTGAGCTGGCTGAAGCCGTCGAGTGCGGCGGTGACGGTGTAGTCGCCCGGCGGCAGAAGGGGCGCGGCGAAATAGCCATCGTCGCCGGTCATCACGGTACGCGACCGACTGGTGGCAACATCGGTGATCGTGACGGACACGCCTGGGAGTGCACCGCCTTCGGCATTGGTCACGATGCCACTGAGCTGACCGGTTGCCTGGGCCAGCACGACCTGCGGGAGAGCGCCGACTGCGAGGAGAATGACGAACGCTAGAAGTGCTTGACGTGTTGCGGTGATCACGACGACCTCCTTGGTCTCGAGTTCGAACTCGGATTGTCGCGCCCCGGTCGCTTCGCGTGAGGGTCACGCGAAACACGCCGCATCGCGGCGAACCGATTCCCTCATGTTGGCTCTTTGTAGCGGCTCTCAACGTAGCACGTAGAACGCTGCGTTGGGGAGGTGCCTACCTACGTTGGTTCAGCCAACATCCTAGGGCTTGCAAACTCCGCCAGGTCGAAAGCCGGCCGCGGTTGCTTCGGTGCGCGAGGCGAAACGAATGGTGCTGTTAGGGCAGCGATAGTAGGGACACCAAGGAGCGTGGAAAACGGTCGGAGTGGAGTTTGGTTCGCTCACGTGAATCGTCCTTCCATCGCCACGGAGGCACCGGCTCTTCGTCTGCCCAGAGGCCGAGGCGTTTCTTCTTGGTCGTCTGCTTGCAGCCGCGCAAGGGCAGGCTCCTTGTTGAAGTAGACGTGCTGCCACGCCCAGGCCGCTCATGAGCATCGCCTCCGAGACCCGCGTGTCGGCCACGTAGAGGTCCGCGACCAGTCGACCGTGCCGGTCGTTTGAACTTGCGTTCGACTCCAACGGACAAACGCGCACTCGACGGTCGTAAGTCAGCGAGTTGAGATGGGCGCGCGCCTTGCGACTCCAGGGCTGGCCGAACTCGGGCGCATCAATCGCAGCCAGGCGTATCTCGACCTGCAGCGCCCTACCGCCAGGGGTTTTGCGCAGCACCGTCAGTGAGTCTCCGTCGGCGACCTCGAGGACCTTGCCCGTCCAACAGCTCTCGACCGAGGCGGGCACTGCGACCATCCCCGCGGCCAGCAACAGGAGAAGCAAGGACCAGCCTCTGGAGGCGCTGTGGAACGTTGCCCTTTCGGGCCGAATCGGTTTCACGTCCAGGATGATGTGCTCGGAGGCGTCTGGCGTAAGTGCTTGAAAACTCTCCGTTTAACCTTGTAATGGATGAATATCTATTAAAACAGGTTAGGCTAGAGATTCGGGTCGCCGTTGGAGCGGCTTCGCTGACACGAAGCTGGCTCCGGGTATTGCCCCGCAGGGAGGGAGAAAATGACCACGACCGAAAGCCGTGAGGTTGGCCGCCAGCGCGTTCCGTCCGCGCTATTTCGCCGCAGCTGCACCCAGAGCGACGAACGCACGCTGCCAGTTCCAGCTCCGGGTGCGCGGGTTGAGATTCGTGACCAGGAGTGGGTGGTGCGGAAATGCCAGCGCACGTCGCGCGGCGGCCTTGCTCTGCACGTGACCGGGGTCTCAGACGTGGTCCGCGGTCGCGACTCGGTCTTTCTCGCCGACCTCGTCGATGTCCGGGTCTCGGCCCCCGAAGAAACCAAGCTCGTAGCCGACGACAGTGAAGGTTACCGGCATTCGCGTCTCTATCTAGAAGGCCTCTTGCGTCGCACCCCTTCGGCAGGTGCACGGTTCAGCATCGGACTCCAGGGCGTCACGCGTTTGGCCGCCAACCAGCTGGGGCCGGTCGCGGGCGCGCTGGCGGCGCCGCGCGCGCGCGTTCTGCTGGCCGATGGCGATGGCATTGGACGAACGACCGAAGTTGGCGTTCTGCTTTCAGAACTCATCAAGCGCGGTCGTGGCGAGCGTCTCCTGGTCGTTGCGCCCGAGTCAAATCTCGCGCAGCTGCAGCGTGAGCTCTGGGCACACTTCACGATTCCTCTGGTGCGTCTCGATCCGGTGGGCCCGCTCTCCGATCAACGGGTCATTCCGAGCAGCCAGAACCCGTTCTACTTCTACGATCGTTGTGTCGTTTCGGTCGACACGCTCGAGCGCGATACGCTCTACCGCCGCTACCTCGAAGACGCGCATTGGGATGTCATCGTCATCGACGAGTGCCGGAACATCGCCGTGCGTGGTGGCAGCGATGGCGATGGGTGGCGGAGTTCGCGCCTCGGCGAACTACTGGCTGACCGCTCGGATCATTTGATTCTTACCTCGTCGACTCCTCACGACGAATGGCACCGGTCTCCCGCCGGTCTCCTCAACCTCCTCGAGCCAACAGCGGTTCCTGACTCCGACAACCTCGAGCGCGAACAGGTCCAATACCTGCTCGCGGCCTTCGAGGCGGGCGAAGCTGGAGGCGAAGATTTCGCACCGGAGGTTCGTCTTTCACTGTTCCCCGACGCGATTACCTACGCCAGAGCCGCCTTCGAGCAACTGGAAGAGGCCGATCGAGAGCGCGCCGGCGAAGCCTCGCCGACAGCAGGCAAAGTCGCCTGGCAGGAGCCCAGCCAGGCCTTCGTTCTCTGGCCTTCAGATGATCTCGAGCGTCGCTACGACTATCTGCCGCCTGAACTCATCGATATCCGCAACCAGGGCGACTCCCAGATCAAGCTCACCACCGACCCTGTGCGCGCCAAGGAGGCTTTCGCCGCGGCGCGCCAGCATGGAGACGGCTGGCCGGAGTGGGAGTACTTCTGGGATCTGCATCCAGTCGCAGAGTGGTTGGACGACCGCGTTCTCGCTCATCTGTCGCGCAACGAAGCGCCCGTTCTGCGGATCGCGTCGGGCCTGGCAGCGGACGAACGCCTCTTCGTTCTACAGGGCACAATTGCGAATCAACGCTCTCAGCACGTCCTGGTCGATTGGATGACGGTGTGCCTGAAGGGCCACGCCGAGCAGCGCTCTCGAGCAGATGACGGATCGGCCCGACTCGGCGTCACCGGGACTCTCTCCATCGAGACCTTCAGAGAGACGGCCGAACGCCTCGGCCTCGCCTCTTCGCTCGAGAATCCCCGCACGCCGCTCGAGGCCCTGGAGAAGGAGACCCTCGAAGGGTTGCTGCCCGAAGTGGTCGGCGCGGCCCGTGCCCACATGGACAGCCTGCGCCGGCGCCGCGCCAGCGCCATGCGCGGTGCGATCACCGAGGCCCTGCGCCGCAATGGCGCCTGGAAGGCTGCACGCCTTGCTGCTCTCGAAGAACGCCGACTAGACCAGGGCGGCGACATGACCCGCGCGTTCGAGCGGCGCATTGCCGAAGAGCAAGAAGAGGTCATCCGGCGCTACGGCGAACACGAGCGCTTTCTCGAAGAGTCCATCGAGACCGAGCCGGAGCCGTATCTGCGGGTCTGTTGCGTGTTGATTGCTGGCTGAGCCTCAGCCGTTCGGCCGATACCAGATCGGCGAGGTCCACGCCATCTCGTGAATCTCACTCGGGTAGGACCCGTCGGTACAAACCGGGGGGCGTTCAGAAGCGTCGATCCGCTGGCAGTCCCAGACACTCCAGCGCACGCTCGGGTTCTCGACCACCCGTAGGTAGTAGTAGGCGTGCTGGCTGGCGTCGAAATCTTCGTCGCGGTAGACGGTGCACAGCGAATCGTGTCCTGAGCCGGTGCGCTCTCCGGTCACCGGGTCGACGCTGGCGCCGTTGTCGGGACTGCCGGCAATCGGGATCACCTGGCTGTGGTTGCCGCCGTCCTGGTCGATCCAGCCTTTGATCAGTTGCAGCTGTTGCAGCGGTGCCGCCGAGTCTCTAGGGTCGCGGGTTGCAAAAGCGATGAAGGTCGGCTTCTCATTGGCTGATCCGCTGCTGGCTGGCAGGTCGCCGCCCATTGGAACTCCACCGGCGTAGCCCTGGGCCACCATGTCGGCGCTGGCGCAAAGGTCGTCGGTGTAGTTCCAGCCGGCAAAAAAGCGTGGCCTGATGCGTGGCCCCGAGGTTCCGAAGACCTCGCGCCGCTTCATTGCATCGAAAATCGCATCGCGTGAGTTTTCAATGGCCCAAACACCGGCCAGCCCGCCCGGGTTGCCGTCGATCCCACTGGTCAAAAGGCCCGGCTGCAGGCGCTCTTCGGGCGTCGACTCGACCGAAACGTGCCCGCGCCAGTCGTCTTCTGCCACTGCGCCGGGGGTGGCGGTGTGGGTGTCGGTCGAGGCGATGATGCCGAGCTTGGCGGGATTCAAGCCGGTGTCGATCTCTTCCTCGAGGCCCTCGAGTAAGGACGAACGCACGAAGTCCGAGCGCGCCACACAGCCAGCGCCCAACATTCCCTGGCTACCGTTCTCACCCGGCGCACACTCCTCGGTGACTAGCTGCGCCGTCCCCTGGATCGGCGTGCCGTCGGCTGCGACCTCGGCGACCGCGATGGTTTCAGTGCGCCCGAGCACCCGCACCGCTTCCACGTCGCAAAGCTCGTCCGGTTCGGCAAACACCGAAGACAAGCCGTTGATGCACTCCGAAGACCCCTTATGCTGAAAAATCTCGAGAATCGGCTCACGTTCCAGCCGCTTCTCGGCGTAGCCACGACGACTGTCGAGCGTTAGCGCAAGCCCCCGGTATGGGCCCATGCGACCGTTGGCGAGGTTGGTGTTGTGAGGGATCGTCAGATAGTCGCAGCCCGACTCCACGTCACAGACCTTGTCGAGCTCCTGCCACAGCTTTGAATCCACCGGGGCGTCGACGTAGGACACCGGTCGGTCCGGAACCACGTTGTTTCTAAAGATCACATTGCGGTGGTAGTTCGAAACACCGGGTGTGCCGGTGTATTCGTAGCCCACAAAAGAGGTGAACGTGCACGCCTCGCTACGGTCGTAGGCCTCCTCGGCGGCCTGGATGATCTTCTGCCAGGGCGCCTTCGCCCATGCGAGACACAGAGCGCCGTCGTCTCCGCACACTTCGGGAATGCGACTTGGCGTCTCAGTCGTGATCACGGCGCCCAGCATGCGCATGCCCTGACGCTCCGACACACGTGTCTGCTGGCAGAACTCGGTGTCGTAGCGCGGCGACTCCGGGTCACGGCACAAGGGGCGCTCGCCGAGAAACTCGCCGTGATCGGTCACCGCGACGAAGTCGAGCGGCCGGTCGATCTTGATTGACCCGGTCGGTGTGCCTCTCGCGTCGATTGGAAAGAACGGAATCGCTTCGCCTTTGGCAAAACGGTAGGCGTCTTCGGGCGTACCGCCCGTGCTGTTGGCCGCTGCGTCGAACGAGAAACTGGTGTGCACGTGCAGGTCACCAAACAAGGCCTGCCGAAGCTCCGTCGCGTTCGCACAAGCCGGTCGCTCCTCCGAGCGCGCGACCAGGTCCTCCCCAGAAGCGCTCGATGAAGAGTCGTTGCCGTCGTCGGGGCTGCTACAGCCCCAGGCCAGAATGGAAACAACCGCGCATGCGAGTGTGAACCTGAACGTCATCGACAATCTCCTCGCCCCAGGCTTCCGGGTGGGGTTGGGGGCTCTGTTAACTCGAGGGAATCGTCTAAAGGTACTGCACCTGGCTCCCAGGCTTGATGACGTGGCTGCAAACGGCCCTTTCAGTGGTCAAGAAGGTGGTACCTCTTCGTCGCTCGAGTCGCCGCCCTCGGCGGCTTCGCCTTCCCGGTTCGCCCGGTACTGGTCGACCTCATCGAAACGATTGGACGAGAATGCATGCACCGCGGCCCCCGCGTTGTCCCAGTCCTCAGGTCGCCCGACCATGAATGCCTGTTTACCCATGCCGCTCGTACCTCTGAAGACCTGGACGCCCTCGAGACGGCCATGTTGTGAGTAGGGAATCTCCTTGCGATCGCCTGCTTCGGTGAGGTAGTAGAAGTGGGAGGTGATTCTCTCTGGGTAGTTCCCTCGGGCGCGGAGGATTCCATCCTCTGGAATCCGATACACGTGGGCGCCGCTCTCGATCTCTACCGGTGGAGCGTCGGGGTTGAGAAACTTGACCATGAAGGGGCCTTCGAAGCCTTCGGGGAGGAGGTAGATCTCTTCGCGCCCGCGTTCGCATGCGATGAGGAAAAGCGCGATCGCGGCGCAGAGGATCCACCGGGTCAGATTCAGGGTGCGTTGCTGTTTCATGATCACCTCAATCATCATCGGTTTCATGGTCTGCCCGCGAGACGAAGAGGCCGTTTTCTTCTAGCGGGATGAGCCATCCGAACTCCCCCATTTCGCGATCGGTCGACCCGGGAAGGAATACTGCTGGGCCAAGCTCGCCCGAGACCGGTGTCTCGAAGCTATGCAGGAGGGGAGAGGGTGGGGTGGACGGTTTCTCAGTGGAGCGTCCAGTGGGGCGCTGGCGCGCCACTTTCGAAGTCGTCCTGGGAGATGAGCCCGGAGTCGACGGTGCGGAAGGTCCAGTGACCTCGCTCATCTCCCGGCTCGACGTCCTGGGTAGTGACGACCTCTTGCTCGTCGCTGGTCACGAGATATCCCCCGGTCCAGCGATTGCGTAGGCGAACGGTGTGCTCCACCGCTGTGGGCTCGACGATCCACTGCTCGCTCCACCAGTCGAGCACCAGGTCGAAAACGCGCGCCGGGGCGCCGTCGTGTTCACCGGACGCGTTGAGGTAGTTGCCACCGCCCCAGGCGCAGCGTAGGCGCTGTCCACCCTGTGGCGCTGGCTCGAGAAACCAGCGCTGACTGAGCCATTCGGTGACCAACGGCTGCAGGGAGACGGGGGCGTTTACCTCGTCGCGGTTCTGATGGAGATACCTGCCCTGTGCGCGGTTCTCGATGCGCACTTCTCGCACGTCGGGCGGCACCTCAGTCTCCCCTCGGAAGGCCTCAACCAATCCCCAGTAGGCCGGCTTCTTCTCATACACAGTGGAGAAGGGAAGTGGGTAGTAGGGAGGGTCGGCGCCGGGTCGGTTGTTGAGCCAGGTGTACTTGTCGCTCAGACCCCAGGTCTGGAAGAGCTCTCCGCGGGTTGGATTGGCGAGAAAAATGTGGGCGATCTTCTCGTAGGCCAGTCGCTGGTCTTCGAACGCTCCCGGCGAGGAGTCCTTCAACCACACGTCGAGTTCCGTGATGTAGTTCGTAAGGCCCAGGGCCGAGACTTCCGCCATGCGCTCTCTTAGCTTGAAGCCAGGGTCTCGAAGAACTGTGTCGGGATCCGTGTGCAGCTGCCAGCCGACCCCGTCGATCTCACCGCCGAGAGCCCGTACCTCGCGCAGCATGGCGTAGAGCGTCGCCCACTTTGCGGCGTTGCTCTCCATCCCGTAGTCGTTGTAGATCAGAACTGCCTCGGGCGCGGCGCGTCGCGCTGTCTGGAAGGCGTCGACCAGGAACTGCGCGCTCTGGGCGCGGTTCCAGAAGTTGTCGCGGTAGCCGCCCTGGTCATCGATGGCTTCGTTCACGACATCCCAGTAGGTGACATCGGCCCCGAATTCTTCGATCACTCGCTCGATGTGGGTGACCATCAACTCGCTAGCATCGAACTCCGCTTCGCCCTCGAGCACCCAGCTGGGAAGCGTCGAGTCAACGGCCCAGATGAGTGGATGACCGTGAAGCGGCCAGCTGTTCGCGTGCCCCAGTTGGAGAGCGCTCTGGGCGCGGCTCCAGTCCCAGGTGTCGACGTCGGGCCGTGTGTCCCACCAATACAGTCCCAGGGTGCCGACCGCCATCTGGTCTTCGAGAAGCGCAACGTTCTCCGGATCATGCAGGTCGAAGAGTGGCGCTCCAAACAGCACTCCGCGGTCGCTGGCCGCCTGGCGGAGTTCCTGTGCGCTTGCCCGATCGGGCGCGAGAAGACCCAGCAGGACGAGGCCAGCCGCCAGGGCGGAAAGTGAACGCACGGGTCGAACGCACTGCATGCGCCAGGCGCGGGTCATGCCTCTCCTACAAGAAGCGAGCCCCCTGGCTTTCGCTAGCTTGCCGAATCTCGAGTGATGATCGTGATACGATTGCATATTCCAATTTATCTTTTAGTGTACCATCTGCGCGAGGAGAGTCGGATGTTTCGTATTACTACCAGGCCCCTATCCGGGTTCCTGTTCGGACTCATGTTGGCAGGAACAGCGGCTGCACAGGAGCGTCCGCTCCTCGAGATTGACGACTTCGTATTCCGCGGTGCGTTCCGCGTGCCCGCCGGTGATTTCGGGGTTTCGTCGCTGAACTACTCAGAGGGACCTCTAGCGCTCTGCCGGGGAGGATCGTCGTTCTTCATCGTCGGGCATAGCCATCACCAGGCTCTCGCCGAGTTCCCACTTCCGGCGCTCGTCGATTCGTTCGCGCTCGATGATCTGTTGATGGCCGAAGAGCCTCTACAGGCTTTTGCCTCGGTGCTGGACCACGCGTCAGGGGGTAACCCCGACAACATCGATCGCATTGGTGGTCTCTGGTGTGAAGAAACCGGCGAGGGTCCAAAGCTCCTCGTCAACGGCTACGAGTACTACGACGCCGACGCCAATGTCACCGACTCCACGCTGCGTGTCGAGAATCCGCTTGATCTATCCGGCTCGACGGTGAGCGGGTTCTTCGAGTTCGAAGACCCGGCAGGTCATCTCTCGGGCTGGATCTCGGAGATTCCTCCCGAGTGGCAGACCGCTCTCGGCGGCAGTCACATCACCGGTCACTCGAGCGGCATCCCGATCAACGGCCGCGCCAGCATCGGGCCTTCGGCGTTCGCCTTCGAGCTCGACGATCTCCTGGGTGTGACGGACCCGACGACGCCGATCGCCAGTGAAGCGCTCCTCGACTTCGCCCTCGCCGATCCCCTCCACGATGACCTGTCGAACGCGTCGCGGTCCAACCACCTCTGGACCCATCTTTCGCGCGCGGTCTATGGTTTCATTCCTCCGGGTACCCGCACCTACGTCACCCTCGGACACAGCGGTGGCCACGCTAGCGGGGTTTGCTACAAGTGTGAGCAGAGCAACGGCGTCGAGTGCGGCGGTTATTGCGCTCCGGACATCAACGACTATTCGCTCTACTACTGGCTATGGGACGTAGAGGAGCTGGTTGCCGCAAGGGAAGGTCGCGTTTTACCGTCGGCGCTTCGGCCCTACGACTATGGTCCCTTCCCGGCCGCCTTCGAAACGCACGAGATGGGAGGTGGCAGCTGGGACCCCTCCTCCGGGCTGCTCTACCTGACCCTGCAGCGCGCCGACACCGAACAGGGAGAGTACGCGACACCGCCGGTGGTGGTGGCCTACAGAATCGTCGGTGCGCACACCGATGCGATCTTCTCGGACGACTTCGAGAGCGGCAATGTAGATGTCTGGGGTTGAGCCAGTCGGGACCGTGCCCGAGGCGGTCGTGGGCTGGCTTTTGCCAAGGGCTCGCTCTGTGTCTGCCCGGTCAGCGATCCTGACGGCGCTCGTTTCGACGGCACTGCTTCTGGTCTCGCCGAGGTCAGCTCGGGCCTGGACACCGCCGATCGGTATTCCGCCTCCCGACTTCGGCATCGTGGAAAGCCACCTCGACTATGAGAGCGCGCTCTACGACTTCGGCGACGGGCCCGAGGCCTACCGCGATGCCGGCAACGGGCCCTACACGCACTTCGTTGACAACTCCGCACCGAACTGCGCCGACGACGTCGACGGTGAACCCAGCTACGGCTCACCGGAGGTGCCGCGCTGCACGATTCCCGGTCGCGACGGCGACCCGCTTCCGGCCGGCAGTGTGGTCGAGATCCACGGGGTCTACGACTACGCCCACACCAGCCCTCGCGACCTGCATGCTGCGGGCACAGAGGAGCGCCCGGTCTACTTCCGCGGCCCCAACGCCGGTCAAAGGCCACAGATCTTGCGTGCGATCGCCGTGATCGGCACAAGCTACGCCATCTTCGAGAACCTCGAAATGCGCGACGCCGACGGCGATCTGGCGGGTGGCCCGACCGGCGCTTTCGCGATTACCGACAAGAACGGGATCGACTTCGATTCCGACCACGTCGTTCTTCGCCACAGCGAGCTTTCTGGGAATCTCACCGATGGCGGCCTGGGCATTGGTGGCTACGGCGGCGGTTCACAGGTCACCGACGTCGTCATCTACGACAACTTCATTCACGACAACGGCGACGTCGAGGCTGACTTCGACCAGGACGTTCACTGCATCGCGGTTGGTGTGGGAGTTGCACGCCTGTGGATCGTTGACAACGAACTGGCCCGCTGCAGTGGCGACGGCGTCCAGATCAACGCCGGCGAGATCCAACAGGCGAGCACGCACCATATCTACGTCGGCCGCAACGGGTCTTACAGTCACAAGCAGATCGGCCTGTGGACCAAGCAGGCGGTCGATGTGATTTTCTCGCAGAACCACATCTACGACCTTCGTCCGAGCGATTCTTCGAGCGGCGCTTGCATTGGTCAACAGTATGGGCCCGAGAATGTCTGGTACATAGCGAACGTCCTGCACGACTGTGAGTCGGGGATTCGGTTCGAAAGCGACAGCGACCAGGGCTTCGGAACCCGGGCCTACATCGTCGGCAACCTGATTTACGACATCAACAACAGCGAGAGCTGGAGCGCCGGCAACCCGCACGACAGCGGGGCGATTGTCCTGCGCGGCGGAGTCGAGCGCCGGGTCGTCAACAATACGATGTGGAACGTCCAGGCTGGGCTCCTGTCACCCTCGGGTGCGGGATCGATCGCGGTGGTCAACAATATCTTTGGCGCGCGCAGCACCAGCGAGGGGCGGGACCTCTTCTTCGAGCGCAGTGCGCTCGCTTCGGCGTCCGAGATGCGCAACAACCTGTTCGGTGACTCTGAGCCGCGCATTCAGTGGGGCGACGGCCAGGTGGTGGACCTGGCCGCCTTCCAGGCCGCTTCGGGCAAGGGCCAGAACAGCCAAGCTGCAGACCCGGTGTTCGTGGCGCTAGAGAGCGGCGACTTTCATCTCGCACCCGGCTCGCCAGCGGTCGATGCAGGTACCCTCGATGAGGTCTATGCCACCTTCTTTGACCGCTACGGCATCTCAATCGTCTTCGATGCCGATGGCCTCGAACGCCCGTGGGGTCGTGCGATCGACCTTGGCGCCTTCGAGCGCGGCATCAATATCTGGAGCGATGGTTTCGAGAGCGGCGACTCCTCGCGGTGGAGCTCATCTGTTGGCGCTTGAGCTGCGTGGGTGACTGCTCCTGCCGCCTCAGCTCCAGGTGGTTACGATGACGCCTCCGGCGTGAGGTCGAAGTGCACCTCGAAGTCAACGTCCTGGCGGAGCGTTTGCCAGACCGAACAGTACTTCTCGCGCGACAGTTTGATCGCACGCTCGACCCTCGTCGCCTCGACGTCTCCCTGGATCTTGAAGTGGAGGTCGAATGAGACGAACCGTCGCGGCGGCTGGTCGGCGCGCGTGCTTTTGAGTTCGATGTTGAGCGCGTCCAGAGGCTGGCGGCCCTTTTGGAGAATCATGACGACGTCGATCGCCATGCAGCCGGCAAGGCCGGCGGCCAGTGCCTGCATCGGCGAGAGGGCGTCGTCGTTACTGCCGTCGAGCAGCACCGGAACCCCGTCCGAGGTTCCGCGGAAGCGCTCGCCTCCCTCCCACTTCAGTTGAACGTTGACGGATTTCGACATTGAGAAGGGCTCAGAGCGACGTGCGAATCTTCTCGAGCTGGTCGGAACGCTTCTTTCCTAGGGCGGCGCCGACCTTGATCTCGTCTCCGAGCTCGAGGTACTTCTGCTCGCCGGGTTCGAAAACTGGCCACGCGGGCTGGCCCTGGACGTTAGGGTCGCCAGTCCTCGCGAACTGCACCCAGTACTCGATCATGGCAGCGGCCAAGGCGTCGTCGGTGTCGCCGTAGGCGTCACCCTGGAGGGTGTTGAAAACGTAGCCGAGCTCTGCCGCGTGGTGTGCCCCGAGCATCGGCATTGCCGGGCTCTGACGGGTGAAGTTGTACTGGTAGGCCGGTGCCTCGACTTTGGTGTGTCCAAGCAGCATGTTGCGCGAGGCCCGCAGGAACCAGCCGTCGGTGAGATACCCGTTGACCTGTGCCCGCAGCTCCTTGGCGTCGCTCGACGGGTAGAGGGCGGCGACCTCCTTTGCTCGCTCACCGTAGACGGTTTCGAGCAGGCCAACGAAGGCCTCGCGTGTCCCCGCCGGAATCATTTGCATGAAGAGCGTCCCCTCGTCGGTGTTGGTGCCGACGATCATTGGCACCGAGGCCTGGCGCCCACTGAGGAAGATGTCTTCAGTTGGTGCGGGAAGAAACTTGCCGTCGATTGTTGCAACAGCCGAGAAGGCTTGTGCCTTCTTGTTGATGGCGTCGGGCTCGAGCGCGCGGAGTTCGCTCAGGCTGGGTGAATCGCTGCCCGTCATCGCCTTCGCCCAGGACACGCCTAGTGCATGCGAGCTCTTCACTGACGGTGAGTCCTCGGTGAGGTGCGTGATGTTGGTTTCGTTGACCCAGGGCGACTGAGCGATCGCACGGTGGAACAGGCCTCGGGCGCGCGGCGAAGCCATGAGCGCGTGCACGCTGGTGCCGCCAGCCGATTCGCCAAAGATCGTCACGTTCGAGGGGTCGCCACCGAACGCGGTGATGTTTCGCTTGACCCATTCAAGTGCCGCGACCTGGTCGAGGAAACCGTAGTTGCCAGAGACTCCCTCGGCGGACTCGGCCGAGAGTTCTGGGTGCGCCAGGAAGCCGAGTGCACCGAGCCGATAGTTGATGCTCACTAGCACCACGCCTCGCTTGGCGAATTCGGAGCCCTCGTAGCTCACCTGATTGCTCCAGCCAAGTGTCAGGCCACCGCCGTGGATCCAGACCATCACCGGAAGATCGTCGCCGGCGGCCGCCGTCGTCCAGACGTTGAGGAAGAGGCAGTCTTCGTCGGTGGCGGGGAAGGCCTCGCCAGTCATCGCCACCAGCGTTGGTAGCTGCGGGCAGATCTTCCCGAACTCCAGGGCCGAGCGCTCACCCTCCCACGGCGCGACTGCGCCAGGCGGCTTCCAGCGCTGGCTGCCGATCGGCGGGGCGGCATAGGGGATGCCGCGGTAGATCCGCATTCCATCCGGACGTAGCTCACCAACGAGAGTGCCGCTCTCGATGGTGACCGTTGCGGCGTCCTGGTCGCGATTCGCGGTGGGAGCCGCGACTGCGAGCGAGACCAGTAGGAGGGAGGCCCCCAGGGCGACAACGACTCTCGTGGGAAAGGGCGTCTCTAGAAGACGTTGAAGTTTCATGACGGCACTCCTGTGAATCGGCGGTTGTGGTGCAAGGCTCAATCATGTCAGGTGGCACCTTCCACTTTGGAGAAGGGGACCGCGGACAAACCGGGGAGCGTTCGCAGGGCTCGGAAAAGGTCCCGGCCAGGGCGCGTCAGACCAACGCGCTCTCTTGACCGGAGTCCCGTACGAACAGGCACGTGCTCTGGGTGAACTCGACCGCTTGGCCGATGAACTCCCGGTCGACCTCGCGCGCCAGGCCGAAGACGTTCAGGTCAGCGCGTGGTGCGCGTCTTACATACCGAGCGAAGGGTGCCTGTTCTACGATGATCTCGAAGCCTGGCGGCATCCGGGCCAGGACCATCAGGTCGTGCAGGTACTGACTCGCCCTTTCTACATGCGCGTCCTCTCGCACCAGGGTGATGACCCGGAGCTTCATCTTCCAGTTGCGCATCAGCATCAACGCCAGCAGGAGCTGTAGATCGCGATTGGCAAGGTCGAAGCTCAAGTGCCAATTCGGTGACTGGTCACTGATCCAGACGTTGAGCCGACGCCTGAGGGCGAAGCCCGCATCGGGATGTCGGGCGAGAAGGGCGAAACCCATCTCGTGCTTCTCGGCGATCGCGATCATCGCTTCGAGGTCCTCCTGCGAGCGATCCTCGGCGGTCGCGAAGAGAATGTTGGGTCGGAAGAACGAGCTTTCGAGAACACTTGCCGAGGTTCTGAGGCTTCCAAGGAAGTCGGGTGAGTCGACGATCGTGGAAGGTGCAAAAATCCGCTCTTCCTTGAGTTCGCCAATCAGTTGGGGCAAAGCGTCGAGGCCGGTGTTCTCCGGGGTGGGCCGTACCCCGAGCACCTGAATCGAGCCTTTGGGGCGAGAAAGCGCCAGCAGGATGTGGAAGATGCCTTCCAGCTGGGTTGCACGCTCGATCGGCACCAGAAAGTCCGGCTTCCAACCACGCAGGGTGCGACCGCTCGAACCCATCGCTACGCGCGTCGCTGCCCAATCGGCGATCGACATGAAGAGTCCACTGTTGAGGGTCTCGTAGGGGTCATCGAGCGACCTGCGATCGAGCAGAACGTAGATCGCCAGTGAGATGAGAACGCACGCGAGCCCGATCACCGGCGCCACGACGACGATCGCGGCCAGGGTCGCCAGGCTGCCGAGCACTGGCACGGCGATTGGGACACGAAAGAGCGGTCGGAAGCTGATCAGGTTGAGCTGCTTCTCGATGACCAGGATCAGGTTCACGGTGAAGTAGGTCATCAAGAAGAAGACGGTCACGACGCGCGCAATGCTGTTGAGGTCACCGAACAGAATGGCCACAAAGACAAGAGCGCCGGTAAAGGCTACGGCGTTGCGTGGCTCGCCTCTGGTCTCGCGACTGAAGAAGCGAGCGAACGGCACGATGGAGTGCTTGCCGAGGGCGTTGAGGGTCCGCGGCGACGCAACCAGGGAGCTGAGCGCGGCGACGAAGCACGACGATAGAACGCCAATCAGGATGCCGGGCCCCCATGAAGCCTTGTCGACGGCAACGGTGAGATTCGTCTTGAGCTCGGCAGGCGTTGCGACGAGCGAATACCAGACCGCCAGCAGCAGGTAGACGGCGAGCGAGATCCCCCAGGCCGCCATCGTGCCGCGCGGAATGCTGCGCCGAGGATCGGCGAGGTTCCCGGACATGCTCGCGCCCACCATGATGCCCGTGGAAGCCGGGAAGAACACCGCGAACAGCGTCCAGAACGTGACTCCTTCGAAGTCGCCGACGAGGTGAGGTGCCTGCAGGTCGCCGGCGCGCAGCGTCCACGCCATCGAACCGAGGGCGATGAAGACTCCCGCCATCACCAGAAGTTGTGCCCTGAACGCCAGGCTGGTGCTCAAGTAGGACAGCGCGAAGACGGCAGCGAAGACTGCGATCGCGACCAGGGTGGAGTCGTGTTGTGGGAACAGGTAGCCCCAGCCTTCGACGAAGCCGTAGAGGTACATCGCCACCGAGAGAGTCTGGGCGAGATAGAAGGGGATGCCGATGCTTCCGCCCACCTCGAGCCCGAGGGCCTGCGTCGCGATCGAGAACACCCCGCCGGCGCCGAGGCGGATGTTGGTGGTGATCGACGACAGCGAAAGTGCCGTCGTGCCGGTGATGAAGTAGGCGGTGAGAATGAGAAGCACCGCACCGCCGAGGCCGGCGTGGCCCACGACCCAGCCCTCGCGCAGGTACATCATCACGCCGAGGATGGTTAGCACCGTTGGCCGGACAACGCCGGTGAAGGTGCCGAAGCGCGCACCGGTGACCGTCGTCTTCTCACGGTTGGCGAGATCGGACTCGATCGTCGTCGCGTTGTCGCTGCCCTCGGCTTCGAGTGCCTCGACGGCCGATTCGGCGATCACGTCGGTGGCGGCCGTCGCTTCGTCGTGCGCGCGCGGCGGCGCTTCACTGCGTTGCTTCTCGGCAGGCGATGCGTCGCTCATACCAGCCATCGTACGCAACGATCGCTACCGGCGCGAGATGCACGAGCAGTTCGGGGGGAGTGCGAAACGCCGACCGGTGCCAGGTGCTAGAGGCAGCAGGTGCTGCGGCGGCGAGAAACAAAGACCCGCAGCCGTCCCTCGCCCGATCCGCTCGAGCTCTTTGTGCCGCTCGAGAAGGGGCTCAGCGTACCCCCGGGTCGAAGCCTGGCCCCCGCCTCATCCTGGCCTCAGGTAACTCATCTTCCGTTGTCCTACGGTTCCTGCCCTCGGAAACACCGCCGGGCCAACGCTTGATCCTGCTCGGCAAACAAAGGAGATACTCGATGAAGTTCTACCCGAATCGTGCCCGGAAGCCGCCAATCAGCAGGCAAGTACTCCTGGCTCTCGCGACCATCTGGGTGTTGGGTTCCCCGGCCGGCGCGCAGCAGATTCCTGAGCCGTCACCTCGGCTCGAGGAGCTCGAGTTCACGCTCGGTACCTGGGAAACGGACCTCCGGGTGGTCGATTCGAATGGCGAGGTAGTGCGCGAGAGCAAGGGCCGCGAAGTCGTGACACTGGAGAACAACGGACTTCTCCTTCTGGGCAGCTCATACCAGGAGGGCGGAGACGAGCCGGTGCAGCGACGATGGCAGTTCTTCGACCGTTACAAGAAGCGCCTCAACGACGTCACCTTCGACCTGGTTGGTCATTTCGAGCGTCGCGTCGAGACCCGGAACGGCGACAAGTTGGCGTTCGGGTTCCCCGAGCCGGTGTCGTTCCAGGACGGGATCTTCCGCGACTGGCGAAAGACCTACTCTGAGATTACCGCCGACTCGTACAAGGTCATCTGGGAGCACACCGACGACGGCCTTGACTGGACTCGGTGGGCGGAGGTGAGCTTCAAGAGGCTGAAGGAGTAGCGAGAGAAGCAGAGGGGTGCTCCTGGTCCTCGACTCCCACGTCGACGTCCAGGTGACCGAAGGCGGAGGTCGCCCTTAGAGAGTCGAGCAGGGCGTCATGCCGGGAGTAGAGCAGCATCGGTGAGCGCTCGGCGCGCGCCTGCTCGAGGAGTCGCAGCGCAGCGGCCTGTTCTCCGAGCGCGGCATGGGCGAGGGCCTGCTGGGTGGCAGGAGCAGCGCCTGGCGGTCGTCGTTGCGCCTGCCAGCGCCAATACTGGTTCAGTCCCGCGGCTGCTGTCGGCAGGGCGATCGCTTCCCGCCAGGTGTGGGAAGCGCCTTCGATCCTCGCCAGACGGTGGGCCACATCCCGGGCCTCGGATAGCGCACCGGTCGCTATGTAGGCCTGCAGCAGGCAGCGCATCGCGGGCCGGTGTTCAGGGGCAAGGCGAAGAGTCTTTGTGCACTGAAGAACAGCGTCGTCATAGCGCCGCGCCCAGTAGTAGAACCAGCCGATGTCGCCTCGAATGCGCGGCTTGATCGGATCTTCTTGAAGCACCGTTTCAACCAGTGCGATCGCCTCACCGTGACGCCCAACCACTGAATAGTAAGAAGCGACGCTGATGCGGACGTGGTGAGACGAGGGTGCGAGCTCGATTGCACGCTCGAAGTAGCGGCCTGCGGCCGCGAAGTCCCAGCGGCGAAAGAGTGCGAGGGTGGCCTTGGCGACGTAGCCCTCGGCCAGGTCAGGATCGAGCGTGAGTGCCTGGTCGGCAGCGGCCTCTGCTCGAGCAGAATCTGCCGGTTCGGACCCAGGGCCGAGGTAGGTGCGGGCAAGCGCCGCCCAGGCGGCGGCGTCGGTGCGGTCGATCCGAAGGATTTCGTAGAGCCTCGCTTGCGCACGGAGGCGATGCTCGCGGCCTCCCTCCGCGAGGTGATACTCAGCAGCCAGCCAGGCTTCGCGTAGCCGGTCGTCTCGCAGCCTGGCAAGGGATGATGTATCGACATCCGCGGCTTCCGTTACGGCACGCCCGCTGGCGCCCGCGCCGTTCGGTACGGCCCGGTTCGAAAAGAGCGCAATCATGACGCCGGCGCCGAGCACCGCGAGTGCTGCGGCTCTTCTCCTCAGCCTTCGTTGGCTTGCCGCCGGGATCAAGAGCGCCCAACGCTCTGGCAGCCACTCGGTTCTCTCGTCTCCGCTTGAGGGCTCGGGGTTCGCTTGGATGTAGCCTGCCATGAGCGGCTCTGTGCCTGCGGTAACGGGGGCGATGAAGCGGTATCCAGAACGGCGCACGGTTTCGATGTATCGGGGAGCCGCCGCGCGCTCACCGAGGGCTGATCGCACCTGTCGGATGCAGTAGTTGAGCCCGCCGTCAGCCTCGACGAACGCGTCTCCCCAGATCATTTCCTGGAGTTCCTCTCGGGTCTTCAAGCGCCCCGGTGGATCGAGCAGAGCCGCCAGAACGAGGGCCGGTTGACGCTGTAGCGCAATCGGTTGCCCGCTGTCGCTTCGGAGCTCGAGCCGACCCGGGTCGAACTGGAACGGACCGAATCGGAGGACTGGCGTGGACTCTGGTGGCATGACTGCTCTTGGACATCGTGCTCTGGGTCGCCGCAGATCGGCCAACGGTCTGCTGCGCTGGTGAGCCTATCGTGGGGGCGCCGGCTCTCGATCCGGCTCTCCCGTCAGGGCTCGACGTAGCCCAGTGCCCGTAGCTCGGCGACCGTGAGCAGGTCTCTGCCCGGGATGAGGTGGGCCGGAACACCGGTGACTGCCCCAAGGGTTGCAGCCATGCTGGTGGCTTCGACGCGCGGCTGGTAGCGCGAGCAGTGGAGGTCAGGGGAAATGTCGCCCCACAAGAACAGCAGAACGTCTAGAGACTCTTCGAAGACCTCGCGCATCAGGGGATCGTCGGGGGGGCGATCGTGTGCGCCGTCGTGGGTCGTGCGAAGAGTGCCGCGCGACCGGCGGGAAGAGAATGATGGACCGTGCGGAGCTCAGCTGTTGGCGCGGCGTGATGGCATTGGCAAGATGCCGGCCTCAGGCATGGTGCTCAAGGAGCTCCGGTGCCGCTCCGTAGCTGTTCGACTGCACTGGCCATGTAGTCGGAAACATCGACACCGTTGACGGATAGCGTGCCGAAGTTGGCGCTGTCGGGGTCGAAGTATCCCCTCTGAACTGCAACCTGGACCAATTCGGCCTGCTGCTCGGGCTCGAGGTCTTCCCATGGCACGCCGTTGATGACGTCTTCTTCGAAGTCGTAGGCGTCGCCGAGTTCCTGAGACTCGAGTGCTTCGCGCATGTAGTCGGTGCCCCCGTTCTGATGCTGCCAGACGTGCACCATCTCGTGTGCCAGCAGGTCGGTCGTGATTTCGGTGTTTTCGCCAAAGTACATCGTGTTGCCGTGCACGAAGGCGCCGGAGTTGCCGAAGACGCCAGCCTTGCCGTGCTTGATGCGCACCTTGGAGAGATCGACGCTGTCACCGAAGATCTCGCGCATCGCTTCCTTCTCGCTGTCGGTCAGCTTGCGGCCCACGGGTTCGAGGCCAAGGAGAGTCTGGATGGCGCTGACTCCCTTGCCGCCGTTGAGAAGGAAGTGGTCGTAGCCGGTGCCGAAGTGTCCGTCGATGTAGGCGCGGCCGAGGTCTCCGAAACCGCCCTTCCAGTCGCCGCGGAAGATCTTGCCGATACCGCCGAAGGCACGTTTGCTGTTCTCGTGGATGTTCTTCCAGATTCCGCGAAAGCCGTTGTTGTGGCCGCTGGTGGCACTCCGAATGGCGTCGCCGATGCGTGCAAAGAAGCCACGCTTCCTCTTCTTCTTCTTGGACGAAGTCGTACCGCCCGATGGACCAGGGCCTGGCAGGCCATCGTCCTCGGGAACGAAGCGCGTCGTTGCCCCGGTTGATCCCGGCGTCGGCGCCGGGATGAATTCGTCGGTGTGGGTGGGAAGAGTCCTGGGTGTCGTGTCGGCGGAGGGCTGACGTGTCGGCACGGCTATGTTGGCCGGAACGGTCGGGGTGTGAAATGAGATGGGCATGGTGATCAGACTCCCTTTGCGGGTTGATGAGAAAAGTGCCTCCAACACCTGCCTGGGAGTCCTGATCGGCTCACTTTTCGAAATCAGCGGAGTCGTTCGACGTCCTGAGCGAACGGGCAAGCCATTGGGTGAGGCGAGGAGATCCGTTGAGACCCTTGCCTGGCTGCGGCTGCTTTTCGTCCGCCGGCGGCTGCCGACCGAGGGCGGAGAGACCAAGTCGGTCGGGCTTCGTACGGCGGGCGATGATGGGTTTCGGAGCGTAATTGATGAATTTGTAGAATAACTAAGTTTGAGCGACCCGTTCAGCCCTCGCCAACCGCCTGTTGCTCTCGAACAACGAAGGTCCCACATGCCGAAGATTCTCCGCAACGTCGGTATTGCCGCCTTGATGATCGCTGTCGCTGTCGCCTGCACCGTCTGGATGGCGTTTGGTCGACTCGAGCGCGCCGAGGAAGCGATGTTTGATCGTTGGCGTGAGCTGCTCGGCGGCCAGAGCTTTCTGGAGCGCTTCCCGGCGGTCGAGGCCAACGCGACGACACTCGAGATCGAACGACTCGCGGCGGTGCTCGGAATCGACGCCACACCACACGGCGCACCGCGAAAGGAGCCAGACGAGGAAATTGCTGCGGCGTTCGGTGAAACCTACGAGTTGCTGAAGGACTACCTGGATGCAGTCCGCAAGACCGATCTCGACGAGTGGCCGGAGCCGCTGCCTGAGTTCGGTGACTTTTCGCGCCGCCATGCCGAAACGATCGAAGAGCTGGTAACGCTTCTCTTGTCGGCACCGCCTCCGGTCTGGAGGGGCGACCTGGCAGCTGGGTTCGAGGCAGAGTTGCCCAATCTCCTTGGAATCTTGAAGCTGCAGGTCGTCCTGCTGTCCCAGGCACACCAGTTCGCTGCGGACGGAGAGACGCGTTCGGCGCTGCGTGTTCTCGAGGCCTCGTGGCAACTCGACGCGGCGGTTCGTAAGCAGCCGTATCTGATCTCGGAACTGATCTCGCATGCCGTCATGCGCTATCAGCAGCCAGTTCTGCGCCGTTTGTGCAGGATTCCGCAGCAGGACGCCAACCGCTGGATCGAGCGTCTCGAGAACCTCGACAGTCGTCGCGAGACGCGCATCGCGCTAGCAGGGGAGGCGTTCGCTGCCCACCGCTCGGCGCAGATGGGTGGCAGCGATCTGTGGGATGAAGACACGCCCAGGTGGATTGCATGGTTTGGCAAGCACGGCTTACGCGATTACTCCGTGCGCATGCACGCCTACGGCGAAGAGCTCAGTCAACGGGATCTGCTCACTTTCGACTCGCAGGCCTACCTCGACGAACACGAAGCCCGCATTCCGCGCTGGGCCATCGTTGCGAGAATTCTGCTCCCCAATTTCTCCGACGCCTGGGTTAGGGCGGCGCGCCTGGAGGTGTCGGCCGAACTGACGGCACGGGTTCTCGAGGAGCGGCTCCATCGCGCTGGCGGAGTGAACCTGGCGCGGGACGACAGAGATACTGCGATTGATGGCCTACGTTTCGTCTACGAGGAGTCCGAAGGAAACGTCACGATTACGGTTGATGGAGACGTTCTAGAACCCGGCGACAAAGCGGTTCCTTTGCGCTTCACCGTCAGCGCCGACTGCCGCTGACATCAAGTGGCCTTGGCCGGTGCGACCAGGGCAGGGACTAACCGTTTGACTCGATGCTGGCGACCCAGAGGGAGATGGCTTCGAGGTCCTTCTTCGGACCCTCCCACTTGCCCTTGTGGTTTTTCTCGTTGAGCTTGACCTCTTTGAGGACGTAGCTCTTTACCCAGTCGGCGTCGCGCTGTTCGTCGACCTCACTGAGATCAGGTCCGTGCATCTTCTCGGACTTGGCGGTTGCCTTGATTTCGGCGCTCGACACGGCGTGGCACTTGTTGCATTTGTGTTCGACGAACTTTTCCTGACCGTCATCGGCGGCCACCATCGCAGGCGCCAGGCTCAGACCAAAAAAGAGGCCGGCGAAAAAGGCAGCTTGTCGTGCGTTGATCATCGACTGAAACCTCAAAGGTTGGTTCTGGGATCTCCGGGCTCTGCCTGAGACAGAAACCTCGGTTGGAAAAGGCCGAGCCCTATCGCGGAGGGCTGTCGGGACTCACTCTGCGGCCGCTTGTGGCGCTTGTTCGCGACGGTTCTTCGAGGAGTCTCCCAATCAGGACCGGGCGTAATTTATCAGGGTGGAAAGGTAGAGCAGGATGCCGACACCGATCATGGTGCCGCCCAGGAAGATGAAGCCCATAAAGGCAAACGGATGTGCGAAGTAGAGCGTGATTGCCTCGACCAGCAGCCCGATCAGGATGAAGATGCCCGCTAGCCGAAGGGTCTTTCGTGAATCTCGAAGGAGCGTTCTGATCACCGGACGGTTTCCTTCCACATCTCCATACCCGCGACCTCGTCGATCGGGTGAGCCAGGTCATGGCACTCGAGGCAGGAGGTTTCCCCCGTGATCAGGTCCTCTCGGTCGTCCTCATGGACGTCCTCGAAGTCACGCCCGTCGTCGTGGCAGTGCAAGCACTCCCGGTTGTCGTAGGGCTCATAGAGCTCGATCTCATCCGGGAGAGTGCCGACATAGTTGACCAGGAGGTGTTTGAAGCCGTTCATCTTGGCCCGCACGTCGCCGAACATTGTGTAGGTCGTGTGACAGGAGTAGCAGGCATGGTCACGCGTGATCCGGTTGTTCTGATAGTGGGACGCCGGAAGGTACTCATCTGAATCGTCAATGAGCAGCGTCTTCCCGTAGGGTTCCATGACATGACAGGAGAGGCAGAACGCGGTGGTCTTGGACTTCTCGAGGTGTGTTGAGGTTCCTGCAACGAGTGCCAGAATTGGCATGACGAGAAAGATCGAGAAGACGAGGATCCTTCCGCCTCGATGGTTGACAACCCCTGGTCGCTTGATGATCGCGACGATCAGGAGCGCGAGCAGAAGAATGAAGACGGTCAGACCGCCCTCGAACAGTGGGAGAGATTCACCGGTCATGCACTTGTCCTGAAGCCCTTCTCGACGGCCGCCATCGGAGACTCCGTGGCAGCATCGTCAAGAGATCGCGGCGGCGGTCGCAGGCGTCTCGCAATTAGTGGAATCGATAGCCGACACCGAACTCAGTGATGTCGGCGTCGTAGTTGTTGAAGCCACGGACCGGTTCGTCGTAGTCGATGGAGCGGTAGCCAAGGTGCAGCAGGTAGCTGTTTGGAAGTTCAACGTCAGCGTAGATGCGATAGTCGTCCTGATCGCGGTCGAAGCTGCCGCTGTTTTCGTAGAAACGTATATTGGCACCGAGCGTCAACATCTCCAGGGCCTGCCAACGGATCGCACCGTCGATGAAGTCCGCATCGCTCTGGAAGAGAACGGGGAACAGGAACTGTTCGCCGCCGCCGAAGCCAGGTGCGGTTGTCACGATTCGATCGACTCTCCGCTCAGTGTCGATGAAGCTGTAGCCGAGCGATGCCTCGAGACCGTCCGTTCGGTAGCCCGCCCGTAGCGAGAGACTGTCGAAATCCGACTGCCACCCTCGGGCGCCGTTCTGAGCGACGTTGTTCTCGAAACGGTACTGGAGCAGTGTTCCGCTGCCAAAGAAGCCCGAGCCGTGGTTGACCCTGGCCTGAAGGCGGACTCTCTGTCGATCGGTTGGGGAGGAGAGAGTGAATGGGTTGTCGTAGGAGCTGTCTTCGAACTGCGCCTGCAGCCTGACGATCCGGTTTGGGGACCAGCCGGCGGTCAGGTAGTAGCCAGTGTGGTCGGTCTCGGAGGCGTCGGAGTGCGGCTCACCGTCTTCGGTGATCGACCAGTCGACGTCGCGATTCTCTTCGCGGAGCCCAGCTCCGACAGTTACGCCCTCCGCTACCGCGACTTCGACACCTGCTTCGATTGTCTGCGTACGGACGTCCCACCGGCTGGCTGCGTCCTCGCCACCGAAGAACACGTCTCCGTTCTGCTCGAGGTCGTGCTGACGCACGCCGGCGACAACCGATACACGTGGGTTGATCAGGTAGGAAAGGTCGACATCGAAGAGTTGTAGCTCGCGATCGAGCTGGGTGTGGCCGCTCGTGTCGGTACTGAAGGGGACGTTGTTGAAGCCGATTCCCTGCGACCGCTCGCTTGGTTTCGTGTCGAGGTCGAAGTCGAGTAGAGCTCCTGCCAACGTCACGTTCAACCGATCGGTCGGGCGAAGACTCAGCGACACGTGGTGTTGCTGCGACTCCATATCAGTTGGTTGATCGAGGAAGTAGAAGTCGAGAATCGTGTTGTTCGTGGTGTTCTCGCCCAGGGACCGACCCGGCAGGAAGATGGTTCGCGCGTTGTCGTATTCCTGGTGGGTTTCACGCAGCTGGAGCGTGGCTTTGTCCCAGGAGTACTGGAAGTTGACCTTGAGCTCGTCGAGCTTCTCGTCGATCGGTTGATCCATCTCGAACTCGTCTCTAGACACGTCGAGGGTCGTGGTGCTCTCACCGAGTTTGGTGAAGCGATCGAACGCGACGTCGAGCCGGGCGCGTTCCGTGAGGCGGAAGTCGAGGCTTGCGAAATCACGAACTCGACGGAAGTTGAAGTGATGGAAGTCGCCGGCGTTGGCCAGGCGCGCATTGCCGAGTTCGACTGGTAGAATCACGTCTTCGTAGAAGTAGCTCGCTTCGCGGCGACCCAGGTTGAACTGATAGGCGCCGAACTTTCGAATCGACAGATCGATGGACTCGAACGGCTGCCCGCCGAGATTATTCGCGTCGAGGCGCACCTCGTCTGCGAAATCACCCTTCGGTCGTAGGAGAAAGTCGAGCCCAAAGAGACTGGCGCCATCATCGACGTTGATGTGTTGGCGGTATTTCTCCTGTCGACCTCCGACGTCGACCGAGCGCCAGCCGAGAGTAAAGCTACCCTCGAATTCTGTCTGTGGCGGTTCTTCTTCCGTTTCTTGAGCTCGGGCGCCAGGCGAGAGCGCGGGAAGCGCAACTGCGAAGAGGGCGAGGGCGAGGGAGAAGCGCGTACGTTTCGTCATCATGGCCTTGCTTCCTATTGGAGAAACGCCGGGTGGAGGTTGGAGCCGTGAATCTGGGAATGACAGCTCGTACACTGCGACTCCTCGGTGAACCGGGTATGGAAGCCAGGTACCACGGCGTGGCAGCTGTAGCACTGCTCGGCGACGGCCTGGAAGTTGAGCATGTGACGATTTGGAGAGCCGTGTGGTGAGTGGCACGACGCGCAGCCTTCCGTTCGGCCGGCTGGGTGCTCGAAGACCCAGGGGCCGTTCTTGTCGACGTGGCACTGAGCGCACTGCTGTTGCTTGAAACCGCCCAGGGCCACCCGCGCTGATCTTTCGTGCGGGTTGTGGCAGGAAGTGCACTCCAGGACGCCTTCCTCGATCCGGTGACCTCGCTCGGTCGCGCCGAACTGCGCGAAAACGGTGTTGTGGCACTCGGCGCAAGTCGCCGAGGGGCGGTCGCCCAGATCGAAGAGGGCGCTGGCCTCTCTTGGCTCTCTGGCGTGACTGTCGTGACAGTCGAGACAGTCGAGGCCAGCCTTGGCGTGATCACTGTTGGCAAACCGCGAGTGGTTGTCGCTGTGGCATCCGAGGCAAACCTGGCTGTTCTCCGCCGGGCTGCCAGCGAAGGAGAAGATGGGGCCCTCCCCTTCGGTCGCCATGTGCTCGGTGGCTCCCGTGTGGCACGCGGTGCAGCTACTCGACGCGCCTGTCAATGAGCTGACGAGGTCCTCGCGGTCGAGAGCGACGTGTGGAGTGTGCTGGAGCGAAGTTTCATCGTGACATTCGACGCAATCGGCGACCGCAATGGACGCACCATCGGCCGAGGCGACGCTCTTGCTGCTGGTGGATTCGCCTTCGGTACCGCCACTGGCAAGGGCTGTGGCGCCGGTAGAAAGTGCCAAGGCCAACGCGAACCCGCAGGTTGCGCTCCACAGCCATCGGTGGATCCAAATTCGCGTGATCAGTCTTGACAACTGGCCCTCCCCCTTCTTTGGTTCGTTGCTTCTAGAGGCTGCGATCGGAGAAGTGGGCGGCAACCCGACACCTCCAGAATCCGCGTGGAGTCAGTGAGGCCTCCAAGCTTCAACAAACTAGTCGCTCGATCAGAGTGCGCATACCGCGGTTTGCCGCGCGGACCTAGGTCTGATCCGAAGACCGGATCAGGATTTGCCGAACTGATCAACGGAACGGACGCGTCTCGGCACTTATGCGAGATGACAGTTGTCACCTTCCTCGCCTCTGACCCCCGTTTCACCGATACCTTCCCCCGCGCCTCGCCGCGCCTACTCAGCAGGTGCGGAGGCGCTCTCGGTGTGAGTGGCCGTTCGGTCGCCTGGCGTGAGAAGCTCCAGGGCGCGTCGTGCTTTGCTCGACCGCAACCGTGGGCGATCCGTTGCGAAGATGAAGACCGTGAAGGAGCGAGCGATGAAGCGCGAAACCAGGAGTGCCCTCCTTTCAGCAGTCCTCGAGGCCGGGCTCGTCGTTCTCGGGGTGGTGCTGGCTCTGCTCGCCAACGAGTGGCGTCAGGACGTTGCGAATCGCAAGGCGGGCCGGATCGCCGTCGAGAGCGTAGTCGCTGAGTTGCGCTAGAATCGCGAGGCCCTTTCCGCGAGTCGCGAGTACCATGCAGGTTTGCAAGATTTGATCATCGGCGCCCTCGCGTCGGAGCGACTGCTCTCTCCCGGCGACTTTCCTCGTGGCTTCGTCAATGCCACGCCGACTTTCGATTCGGCGTGGCAAATGGCGCTGGCGACAGGTGCCCTCGAGCACGTTCCCTACCCAACCCGCCTCGAACTGTCGCGCCTCTACGCGCAGCAGGCACGCTACGAGAAACAGTCAGAACTGGTTGGAGGCCTGATCTATCAGGCTCTGTTCGAGGGCGGTGCCCAGGAGGTTGTCGGCCGCCCTCGATCCCTATTGACCCTGATCGCGACGTTCGTCTATCGCGAGGCGGCGCTCGAAGAGAGCTACGACGAGACACTGGCAATGCTCGAGTCCCTGTGAGCGTCTGGCGCCTGGTGGTGTTCAGCGCATCGCACCGATACTGAGGCAGGTCTCGCACGAACGATTGATACTGGTGAAGCCGATCAACTCGATCTCTTGCGACAGGTGCTCGGGCCGAACCGGTTCTTCAGTCATCAGCGCGGTGCTCAGATATTTCTTGTTGCTGTCTGGGAAGAGCGTCACCACGACGGCGTCGCTGTCCGATCGCGAACCCTCTGACAGCTCAGCCTGCGTCATGACGGCGCCGAGGAAGTTCGCGCCCGACGAGATGCCCACCCCGAGCCCCAGTTCGGCGGCGAGTTTCTGCGCCATGAGGATGGCGTCGCCATCGTCGACGGCAATGACCTCGTCGAGCTCGTCGAGCTCGACGATGGGTGGGACGAACTCGTCAGAGATCCCCTGGATGCGATGCTGACCACTGTTGCGACCGATGGTGAGAATCGGCGAGTTGGCGGGTTCGAGAGGGTGGATCTTGATGCCGGGGAACCGGGAGCGCAGGTGCTTTCCGACCCCCATGACGGTGCCACCCGTCCCGACGCCGGCTATGAACGCCTGCGGCTCGAGATGATGCGCCCTGAGCTGGTAGTAGATCTCTGGGCCGGTCGTCGAGGCATGCGCTTCGCAGTTGTCCTGGTTGGCGAACTGCCGGGGGAGAAACGCTTTGGGCGTGTCTCTAGCGAGTTGCTCGGCTAGCTCGATACTGCCAATGAACCCGCCCTGGTCACGGCTCACCGAGTGAATCAGAGCGCCAAACGATCGAATCAGATTGCGGCGTTCTTCACTCATCCACTCGGGCATGAAGATCGCTACCGGGTGTCCCAGCGCTCGGCCGATCGCTGCAAAGGCAATGCCGGTGTTGCCACTCGTCGCTTCGATGATCAGAGCCCCCGGCTCGAGGGCACCACGCTCATAGGCACGGCTGAGAATGTAGAGCGCCATGCGATCCTTGACGCTCCCGGTCATGTTGAGAGCTTCGCTCTTGGCGTAGATCCGCCGCGCGATGCCGCGAAAGCGGTAGTCGATCGCCAACAGCGGCGTATTACCCACCAGCCTGCGGAGGCCGTGGAGTCGCATTCCCAGCAAGGTGTCGGGCTTGTGTTCGAGGCTGAAGGTCACCGTCTTCTCCCTGAGCCTCCGTGGGCTCGTCTTCTCCCGAGCGTATGAAATCGGAGAGCCTTCTTGAAGCGAGCAGCCCGTGGCGGAGAGCCCCCGCGTGGTTCCAGGTCGTACTGTTGTTTCGTCGTTCCTGGCACCGTGGAAACTACCTCGTTTGGCGTTTGTGGCTGCTTCCGCCCGCGGCTTCTCAGCCGGCGGCTTTCGCCTGCGTTTCGGTTTCTTCCAGCTCGGGCTCTCCCAGGTCACCCGCGACGGCTACCTGATAGTGGCTCTGCTCGTTGAGGACCAGCCTGGCGATGCGTTTGGCGAAGTAGTAGATCCGACGTAGAGCTTCGATCATCTCCACCTCGAGCCGAAACACGTCGACTCGATGAGATTCTTCCGCCGACAGACGATTCGCGATCTGTCCTTCGACCCTTTCGGAGAGGTGGTTGATCTGCTGCTTGGCTTCCACCACCGTTCGCGCCAGGGCACGGTCCTCAGTGGTCAAAGCGCGAGTCGCGGTTTCGAGAGCCCAACCGACTTTGTCGCCGAGCTCTTTCAGCATCTGCTGGGTCGCCATGCTGAAGGTGACCCCGGATTCGGCACGACGATCTCCGATTCCGACCAGGTTGGTCTCGACTACGTCACCGATTCCTTCCAGATAGTTCGCAGCCGCCACATACACCGATAGGCGGCTGGACTGACCCGGTGTCACATCGACCGCAGAAACCTGGGAGATGTTCGACACTAGATCGATGTGGAGCTCATCGACTGCCGAATCCTTCGCCTCCAGCTGGCGCAGGTCCTGGGTGCTGCCGTTGAGAACTGGTTCGACCGCTTCGGAGTACAGCTCGACGGTTTTCTCTGACAGAGCCGCGAGCTCAGCTCGGACGACGTCGAGGGCCAGCGAGGGGGAATGGCGTAGCACGTCGTCGAGGGCGGTCCGTCGGCGGCGAGCCTGGCCTCGGGCCTGAAGCGGCCGATCGGGGATGAGACGTTCGACCAGACGAGCGATCAGAGGAGTAAAGCCGATGAAGGTCAACGTATTGGCGACATTGAAGATTGTGTGGGCATTGGCGATCTGGCGGGGGGTTTCGGCTCGTAGCTGCTCAATGCCGGCTAGCCCCTGGGCTTCCGGTGAAATCAGGCGGACAAAGTTCGCCAGGAGCGGAATCAGGCCCAGCCAGATCAAGACCCCCGAAGTGTTGAACAGGATGTGGACGGCAGCAGCACGCACGGCTTCCCGGGGCTTTCCGATGGAGGCCAAGAGCGCCGTGATGCAGGTGCCTATGTTGGCCCCGAACACCAGCGCGATGCCTGCCTCGAGGCTCAGCATTCCCTGACTGGCGAGCACGATGATGACGCCGGTGGTCGCCGACGAGCTCTGCACCAGAGCCGTGAAGAGGGAGCTGAACGCGACCGCCAGAATCGGATTGCTCAAACTGCTCATCACGTTGACGAACGGTTGGTACGAGACCAGAGGGCTCATCGACTCCTTCATCAGCTCCATGCCGAAAAAGATGAGGCCGAGGCCGAGGATGACGCTGCCGTACAGCTGGATGCGCTTGCTCCGTGAGATGTAGGAAACGAAGAAACCCACGGCCAGAAGCAACAGTGAGTACTTGGTTACCTTGAAGGCGATGATCTGGGCGGTGATCGTGGTTCCGATCTCGGCACCCATGATGATCGGGATCGATTGCGCCAGGGACAAGAGCCCAGCCGAGATGAAGCCGACCACGAGTACCGTGGTCACCGATGAGGACTGGATGGTGGCAGTGATCACCGCGCCAGCGACGACGCCCTTGAAGCGATTCGTTGTCATGCGGGCGAGGAAGCCCTTCATGCGATCGCCCGCAACCAGGCGCAGGGAGTCGGTCAGCTTGTCCATCCCATACAGGAACAGGGCGAGCCCCCCGAACAACCCCATCGCCAGCACCCCGAGCTCGAGCTGGTTGGGGCGATTCGGTACGACCTCGGCAGCCAAGAACACAGCTGGGGCGAAGCCAGGCATAGTCAAAGCCATTCGCTTTGATCCTTGATCACGGCGACAGCGATCTTCGTACCGTTTAGGATCTGCTCGGCTTTCGAGCCCACGATCAACCCTGACAAACCGGAGCGGCCATGACTCCCCACTACGATGAGACTGGCACCGATCTCCTCCGCCACCTCTAGAATTCGAGGCCCCGGCCGACCCTCTACCAGCCGGCTTTTCCAGTTCACCGATCCCATCAGGTTGGGGTGGTGGTCCTGCAGGAAGATCAGGAACCTCTCCAGGACTTCGGCGGCGGCGGCGGCCTGGTCCATGAGCCTCAGCTTTGCTGGCCTCGTTTCGTCTTTGGTTAGAACCTTCAGATAAGAGCCTGGATCCTCGGCTGGATCATGCACGACATGCAGAATCAAGAGAGGTCTTTCGAAGTGTCTCGCAGCCAAGAGTGCCCAGACCGCACTCGGCACCGAATTCGGAGAGAAATCCACCGGAGCGAGGATCGGACCCCGCTCGGAACCCTCGGCTGTTGCTCTCTCGGACGCCATTGGCACTTCTACCCCCAAGCTTCATCAAACCCTCACTTCAGTCACACTAGCTCAGCCTAGACTGCTTCAGTGCTGAGGAAGCCTCAGGCAAGCGGCTGTTCCTGTCTTCAAGGGGTGTAGCCCTGGAGCGTTAGACGTTGGTTGGCGGGCGGACAACTCTAGGTATTGTGAGTTGATGGAGGAAAGTGAACGGCAGCGACGCCGGCGCGCGCGCAGACGTGCCCGCAGGCTGCGAACGCTGGCGAAGCTAGTGATGTTGCTCGCCGCGGTCTTCCTTTACCTCCGCTTCGCCCCTGACAGCTACAACATCGCCCGGCCACTCGACCTCGAGGACCGTCCAACCTTCGTTACCGGGTGGAAGCTCCAGCTCGCTACCGACAACCGCTGCTACGACGCGTTGCGGCGTGCTGGGATTCGGGTCGAGCGCCTGCCCGACGCCAGAATGGACCGCGGCTGTTCGTTCGATGGTGTCGCCTCGCTCCAGCAATCCAATATCTCTTGGGGCGGCAATGTCACCCTCCGTTGCCCGATGCTGGCCGGTCTGGTGATGTGGGAGTTGCATGTGCTGCAGCCTGAAGCCGAGCGGCTCCTTGGAACCCAGGTCCAGCGGGTAGAGCACTACGGCACGTATTCCTGCCGCAACATCAACAACGCCAAGCACGGCCGGCGCTCAGAACACGCGACAGCCAACGCGGTCGATATCGCCGGTTTCGTCCTGGCCGATGGGCGCCGCATCAGCGTCCAGGGCGACTGGGGCAAGCGCACCGCCGAAGGAAAGTTCCTCGAGCGCGTGCGCGACAAAGCCTGCAAGCGCTTCAACACGGTCCTAAGCCCCGACTACAACTCCCTCCACTACGACCATTTTCACTTCGACAATGGCGAGTACGAGTCGTGTAGCTGATGGAACCTTAGGGGCTGCTAGCTCTGCCAGATCACCTTCTCTCCTGAGGCGTACCAGCCGTCCAGGAGCGGTGCGTACTGTTCTTCGAGAACGTTTCTCTTGATCTTCAGGGTTGGAGTCAGCTGCCCGCCCTCGACGGTCCATGGCTGGTTGGCCACCACCAGGAACTCCATGCGTTCGTAGATGGGGAGCTCAGCGTTGACGCGTTCGAGCAATTCTTCGAGAGCGCTTGTGACCTGTTTGCGGATCGAGTCGTTTTCGGCCTTCGCCGTCCATTCTTCAGCGAGCTGCAAGACGGCGTGCGTTGCGGGCCGGCCACTGCCGGCGACGCATGAGAGCTCGATATGGCTGTCGACGTTGAGCAGGTTTTCGATGGGGACCGGGGCGACGTACTTTCCCTTGCTGGTCTTGAACAGGTCTTTGACGCGACCGGTGATGCGCAGGCGGCCCTCATCGTCGATCTCGCCGCGGTCGCCGGTCTTGAGGTAGCCGTCAGCGGTGAAGGTGGCCTTGGTTTGTTCCTCCTGTTTGAAGTAGCCGACCATGTTGCCCGGGCTCCTGACCAGGATCTCACCCTCCTCGCTGATCTCGCAGTCGACCCCTGGATGAGCCTGGCCAACGTAGCCGGGGCGCGCGCTGCCGGGCAGGGTCAGGTGCGAGTAGTTGAAGTTCTCGCTCATGCCGTAGCCCTCGAGCAGCTCGAGGCCGAGGTTTCGATACCAGGCGATGAGCTCGGCGGGGATCGGTGCGGAGCCGCTGCCGGCGAAGCGCACCGCGTCGAGACCGAGATTGGCGAGGATCTTCTTCTTGACGATGCCGGAGACGACGGGGATCGTGAGCAGTCGGTTGAGTTTTCTCTCGGGCATCTTGCCGAAGACGGCGAGCTGAAACTTGAGCCACAGCCTGGGGACCGAAACGAAAAGCGTCGGGCGCGCACGCTTGAGGTCGGCCTGGAAGGTGTCGATACTCTCGTTGAAATACACGTGCGAGCCGGCGTACATCGAGACGCACTCCGAGAGCCAGCGATCCATGGCATGGGCGAGCGGCAGGTAGGAGAGCGCCCGATCGTGACGGGTGATCGAGAGGGTCTTTGTGAGGTCGCGGGTTGGCAGAGAGATGGTGCGGAAGTTGTGCAGCACTCCCTTCGGCTTGCCGGTACTGCCCGAGGTGTAGATCACCAGCGCAAGGTCTTCAGCTGCACGAACCGGGTCGCTTTCGATGGGCTCATGCGCAGCGACGATGTCGTCCCATTTCGCGTAGTCGTTCTCGGGTGCCAGGGGAAAGGCGATCTTGGGAAGTTCGTCGGGTACGCCAGGCGCGAGTTGGGCCCAGGAGTCGAGCTTGCCAACGAAGAGCAGCCGGGCGTCGCTGTGCTCGAGGATGTAGCCCGCCGTGTCGGCGGTCAGGGTGGGGTAGAGCGCCACCGAAATGTGCCCCGCCATCCAGATCGCCAGATCTGCCATGAAGAAGTGAGCGCAGTTCTGGGTGACGATGGCAACGCTCGACTGCGGTGGCAAGTCGAGCGTGCGCAGGTAGGCGGTCATGCACTTCGCTTCGCGAAGTGTCTCGCCGAAGGTGTAGTCACGAACCGTACCGTTGCCGACCGGCTGGGTCAGGTAGACGTCGTCTGGGCGCTTTCGGGCGTGCTGGTAGAAACGCTCCAGGAGGAGCTCTTCCTGCGTGATTGTTGTTTCGGTTGTCATGCGCCTCTATCTTCTGGGCCGAGCATCAACTGTGGGCCGAACGTTGGCCCCCGAGCCTATCGAGTCGAAGCGCCGAAACCGATCGGGTGCTATCTACCCTTTTTGGCCCGCCGCTCGAGCTCCTCTTTCTCCAACAGACGAGCGCCGCGCAGGACGTTGGGCATTGCGTAGTTGCCCTCGTGGCAGGCGTACTCATAGACCTTGTCGTTGCTTGCGCGCCAGATGTATTCGCCGGTCCAGGGTGCCGTCCACACCGTGTCGTCTTCGACGGTGAACTTATAAAGCACGTTGCCGTCGTGCTGCATGGTGAAGCGTTCGACGACGTGCAGGTTCTCCGAGCCGCCGCGCATCGAAGCCTCCGGGTGAAAGTTGGTGGTGTCGACGACCAGGGTGTCGCCCTCCCACCAGCCGATCGAGTCGCCGAGCCACCTTTTGACTTCTGGTCCCGGGTGTTCGGAGTGGAGCCGCACGATGCGCGCATCATGAACCATCTCAATGAGAATCATTACGTGGTCTTCGGTCTGAATGATTCTCTTGAAGTTGTTGTAGAGGCTGGGGAGCGTTGGCGTCGCACCGGTGAAGCCGAGCATGCAGCGCTCGCTCATCGCCAGCGACTCGGGGCCGTCATAGGGTCCTGGGCCCTCTTGGTCGATCCACCAGGCGGTGCCATCGTTGGGGCGCAGGAAACTGCCGTAGCGCGCCATCATCTCTTTCATCGCGGCCGGTGTCATGGGTGGCATGCGGCCGTTCGGCGGGTCGGTGATGATCGACGTCGGGATCTCGCCGTCGATGGCGAAGGCGTCGGTGCCGCGGTCGATCCAGAACAGGTTGTAGCCGCCGACGTTGCCGGCGCCGAAGTCGTTGCCGCCGGTCTCCGTATCTTCGAGCCCGACGACTGCCGCACCGCCGGGAGGTGGTGCCTCACGGTTGGCGTCAGATCGTTGGAGCCCTTTAGCGACCAGGGCCGCTTCTTCGGCTGCCAGCGCCTCGGCCTCCTCGCGAGAGAGAAAGGCCTTCTCGCCGAGAGCGATCGGGCGCTCGAGGGGAGTCAAGGTGGCGGCGTCGTAGGTGCCAGTCAGGTCGGGGTGTCCGGTCGCTGTGCGCCGGATGCCGTCGTCCTGGGCGGCGAGGGAAGGGGAGAGGACAGACGCGCACACCGCCACCAGTGCCGATGCGCAGAAGTAGGTTGCGATTCGCTTCATCGGGGCATTGCTCCTTTCGTTCTTTCCGACAGTGTACCTGGGGCTCAGGGGAAAGAGCCCTGGCGAGGTGCCGAGGCCCATCGAACCGGCAGTCAGAAGGATCCTCGAGAGAGTCGAGAAAGGCGAGCGGCCGGCCTGCTCCTGCGGGAATAAGCCGACTCGCTCGTCCCCTTGCCCTCAGGGGGCGACCACGAACTTTCTCGAGAAGCTCCGCGTGTTGCCAGCTGCGTCGGTGGCGTGAACCACCAGAGTGTGTTGCCCTGGCGGGAGTCGATCAGCCTGGAGGACGGCACGGAAACCGACCGTCGGGCACCTGGGGTCGCCGATTGCCGCGTGGACAGAGCAGACATCGCCGCGTGAGACCGGGAGGACGTCCGAAAACGCCGCCCCAGAGCCATTGACCGTCATCCGTATGTTGTTGACGCCAGAAGCGTCCACCGCCCATCCAGAGACCGTGAAGTCGCCGCTGATCTCTTGCTGATGACTGGGGTAGTCAACCCACACCGTTGGCGCGACGCTCTCGCTGACCTTCTGGACCTGAATGAGCCGCGAATGGCCAAGAAGTTGCCGTTCTCGTCGACTGCCGACAACTTGAACCAGTGAGCGCCGTTCGGCAGTCTGGTTGTGTCGATCGTCGATTGCCAGCCCACCATCGGGCAGCGCGGATCGTGTGTGTTGCTGAAGTAGGCGCAGACATCCGGTCGACTGACCGCCCGAACTGGACCGGCCGCCCCAGTAGTGCCGACCTCGACTGTGACCGAGGAAACGCCGGAGGCGTCGATGGCCCAGCCGTAGGCCTCGAACGTTCCGCTGACGGTCTGGTCCCAGACGGTGATTTCGTCGGTCGACGGATCGGCGGTGCCGTAGAGAGGATGATCCGTGTCGCTGTTCATCTCGGGATCACAGGCTCCTTGTGCGAAGGCAGCGGTTGAATCGAGGAGCGCGAGTCCCAGGGCCAGGAGAGGGAGTAGTACCCGGGGGAATCTCGCGGTGCGGTCACAGGAGCGCTGGCGAAGTCGCTGGCTGGTAAAGCGATCGTCGGTCGTCGAAGGGCGGATGGAGAGGCGAAGGGTCAGCCCCTTCACTGTGCGTCGCCCTCACCAACCTGCAATGCGCGGGCCTTGGCGGCCACGTCCTCTAACTCGTGCTGCTTCCCGTCGGTGAGCGTCAAGCGGCCCTCTTCGTCGAGAGGTACCACCGCCTGCGCGTAGTAGTAGGACTCGAAACCGGCGCGCTGTTGAAAGCCCAGCATCGCGACACGGTCGCCGACTTTAGGTTGATACCGACCGGGGAGCGGATCTGTGCACACCACCGTACCGTCCAGTGCGAAACGGCCACCGCGCTCGAGGTAGTAGACAGCCAGTCCGCCCGTCTGATTCCCTTCGAGGGAAAGTGCGGGGTCCTCGAGTGTCAACTCGACGCGCCGCACGACGCGTTGATGGCGCGGGTCGAGCCCCGTCACAACGTCGGTGACCGTTGCCCCCGAGACCAGAGATGCTTCGCTGAGCACTCTCTCGAGTTCCGAGGAGGGCAGCGAGAAGCGCCTGGGCTCATGGACCAGCTTGGCTCCCTCTATGCAAGCCGTCGCCTTCGAGGCACGAGCCGCAGCAGATCGCTCGATGAGCAACTGGCGGGTGGCGTCGTCGCTGGCGAGCTCGTTCTCGGAAACGAACGCGTCTGCTGGCACCTGGGCCGCGGCTGTGACTCCTGCCCCGCATGACAGGAAGACAAGCGCCAAGCCGGCGATGGCCCGGGTAATCGTTCGGTGGTGGGTCTGGAGCCGCCGCGGGTTCCAGGGTGTTCTCGACATCTTCATGACTTCTCCCAACAAAGTGAATCTTCTTCTTCGTGGGGTTCCGACATGAGGAGCGCGTGACCGGCCTGGCGGCAGGTTCGTTTGCGGAAAACGCACTATGAAGCCGCGCTAAACAAGATCGGTGATCCTAGCAGCATGGGCTCGCAGCCGACGAAACTCAGGGCCTGGCCAGAGCGCTGTGACCAGGGTGCGACCCTCTGCGAACACTGGGTCGCGTGCCGGGACGCCGCTTCGGATGGGGGAGGTTGGGCACCACTTTCGAGCATCGAGCACGGCTCGCCGGTTCGAGTTGGCGCTCGACCTTCCGGCGGAGTTCGCCGAAGTGGGAGCTTCCCGTCCACCCCGACCTCTGGGGACCTGGGCGTAGACTGGCGGTGGACAACCACCAGGGAGACCCGTCATGCATCGCAACGTTCTTCTGTCGACGAGCTGCCTCGCTGTCGCTGCGGTCAGCCTCGTCGTTGTCGCCCCTTTTGCGCAGGCCCAGGCATCGGACGAACCGGTCGACTGGGAGACCATTGCGCTCATTCGTCATGAAGGTTTCAACAATTCTCAGATCGAAGAGACGCTTTCTCATCTGACCGACGGGATCGGTCCGCGGCTCACGGGGTCGCCGGCGATGATGGAGGCCAACCGCTACACCCGGGACAAGCTCGCCGAATGGGGCCTGGTGAACGCCGAGGTCGAACCGTGGGGTGAGTTCGGTCGCGGCTGGTCGTTTACGCGTGCGGCGGTGCATATGCTGTCGCCGCGCCCGACTCCGCTACAGGCCCTCCCCAAGGCGTGGACTCCGGGCACCGACGGCGCGAAGACCGGTACCTGTATCAAGGTGTCGCTCGAGAGCGAAGAGGACCTCGAGAAGTGGAAGGGCAAGCTCCAGGGCAAGATCTTGTTGCTTTCTGATGCGCGCACGCCAGACGATCCAGACGGGGTCGAGTTTCATCGCTACTCCGAAGAAGAGCTCGAGGCGCGCGAGAGCTTTCCGCTGCCGCGCGATCGACCGGACTTCCGCAAGCGTTACGCAAAGCGACTGGCTTTTGGCAAGACCCTCAATGAGTTTCTGGAGAGCGAGGGGGTCCTGGCAACGCTCGAGATCTCGAGCCGCGACGCAGGAATCCTCCGCCTCGGTGCAGGCGGTTCCCGGGAACCGGGCGAGAGCGTGGGAGTGCCTTCCCTGGTGATGGCGGCCGAGCACTACAACTGGCTTGTGCGGTTGCTGGCAGACGACCAGGAGGTCGAGCTCGAGATTGAAGTCGAGGCGCAGTTTCACGACGGCGACCTCGAGGGCTACAACACCGTGGCGGAGCTTCCGGGCACTGACAAGGCGAAGGAACTGGTCATGGTGGGCGCACACCTCGACTCTTGGCACGCCGCCAGCGGTTCCAACGACAACGCTGCCGGCTCGGTCGTGGCGATGGAAGCGATTCGGATTCTGAAGGCGATCGGTGTCAAGCCGCGGCGCACCATCCGCGTCGCGCTCTGGAGTGGCGAAGAGCAGGGTCTTCACGGGTCGCGCCGTTACGTCGAGAAGCACTTCGCGGCGCGGCCGGAGCCCGAAGACGAAGAGGTCCGCCGCGGCCCACGCTTCTTGTGGCCCGAGACCTGGCCGATCGACTACAAGCCCGCCTGGGAGAACTTCCAGGCCTACTTCAATCTCGACAACGGCTCGGGCAAGATCCGCGGCATCTACACGCAGTCGAACGCCGCCCTGGTGCCGATCTTCGAAGCCTGGCTCGAGCCGCTTCACGATCTGGGTGCCGACACGGTCACCAACCGCAACACCGGCGGCACCGACCATCAGGCTTTCGATGCCTATTCGTTGCCGGGGTTCCAGTTCATCCAGGACGGCCTCGACTACGGGTCGCGCACCCATCACACCGACCTCGATCACTTCGATCACGCCCGCATCGACGATCTCAAGCAGGCAGCGGTGGTGATGGCCACCTTCGCCTACCAGGCGGCGATGCGCGACGAGCTCCTGCCTCGCAAGCCCAAGCCGCAACAGAGAAAAGTCGACGAAGAATCCGGCACTGGTCACTGACCCTCGGCCGGTCATGAGCCCTCGGCCAGTCATGAGCCCAGTGCACCAGGGGGCGCCCCTCCTGGTGGGGGGGAATCGAGGAGTCTGCTGCGTCGTGTTTCAGGCGCCGTGCTGGTTGAGCCGGCAACTGCAGAGAAGGGCATCGCGTTTTTGTCGGCGGCAGTAGAGACAAACGAACGGGGCAACGCTGCTCATGCGCTTTGGCGAGCCCTGGTCGGGCGACTAGTGCAGGCTACGCCGATCGCTTCGGAGAGAACCCAAGAGACGGACCGGCTACACTGCGATGCATGCGCTCAGGTCTCCATGACTCGGCCTGGTCGGTCCTCGCGGCCCTCACCCTGATCGTGACTGCTTGTTGTCTCCCGGCGCGGAGCGCTTATGCGCAGGGGAGCTCTGGTTCAGCAAGTCAGCAACTCGATTGCGCCAATACCGAACTCCTGGCTTTCCAACAGCTCTTGGTCTTTGCACCACATCCCGACGATGAAGTGCTGGGGTTCGGTGGGCTGATCGATGCCTTCCTCGAAGCCGAGAAGAACGTCACGGTGATCGTCGCGACGGACGGAGACGCTTACTGCCAAGCGTGTCGCTTCTGGAAGAACGGCTCGCTTGCCGGGCCACTGTGCACAGCGACAGATCTCAGAAACCTGGGCACGACGACCGTCGACAGCTTCGCCGAGGTGCGGCGCAACGAAAGCCGCCGTGCGATGAAGCGGCTGGGGGGGCCGGAGCCCATCTTTCTCGGCTACCCAGACAGCGGCCTTGCCGCGGCGCGTGCCAATCAACGTCGCGGTGCTGAGGGCGCGACCCTTCATCGCACCGATTTTTCCATGTGCGAGAGCTGTCTGACCTGCGCCGGTTACGGCAAGGGCCCGGCAACGACTCTTTCAGCGACCTCCCTCGTTCACAAGCTGCGCGAGACCATCGAGAAGCAGCCTGAGACCACTCTGGTTGCAACGACCCACCCTCTCGACGGCCACGGTGATCATGCTGCCCTCGGCTCATTTGTTACCGAAGCCAGTGCGAACCTAGAAAAGCCCAGAACGATTGCGTACGCCGTGATCCACGCCCACACTCCGAACGGGCACGCTCATCCGGACTGCTGGTATCCAGAGCCTGCCGCAGCCGTGTGCCCTTGTTTCAACGGGCAGCCAGTAGAAAGCGAACCGAATTGGCTGACGACCCAGCGCGAGGCGCGGTACCGCCCCGATCTCCCTGCTCGCCTTCCTGATGACAGAGACTACGGCGAGGCGGTGCGCCTGTGCCTCGACGAGCCTCTTCTAACGGCTTCCGAGAAACGCCTCGTGATCGAGGAGTATGGTTCGCAGCTCGGTTTCACACAGCGTGAGGGCAAACCGAAGAGTGAATTCATGGGACTGATGGACTGCAATGGCTACCTGATCTCGTTTGCGCGGAATCAAGAGGTCTTCGTACTCCACCGTCCATCGCCCGATTGAGCGTTCGGAGTAGAGAACCCGTGGATCAACCTGCAGCACGCCTCAGGTCGCATCCGCTCGCCGGGCGTCGTGCTGGTGAGCGCCGCTACCGAGTTACTCGAGGGCTATTGACCGCTGCCTTCTTATCCGTGACCTGGCTTGCAGCATGCAGTGAGCCGGGCAAAGACGGAGCAACCCTTCAGGCTGGGGCGAGCGGCGCGAGTCGCACCACCGAGGCGAGCGAACGTCCGCAGATTCTCCTTGTCACGATCGACACACTGCGTGCCGACGCTCTCGGTGCCTACGGTAGCCAGAGTGGAGCGACTCCGCTTCTTGACCGCCTTGCACAGAAAGGCGTCGTGTATGAGCGTGCCTACGCTCATAACGTCGTCACCTTGCCTTCGCACGCCTCGATTCTCAGCGGCCTCCTGCCGTACGAGCACGGTGTCCGCGACAACTCGGGCTTTCGACTCTCGCCTCGAGTTGACACCCTCGCCAGCATTCTCTCGGCAAACGGCTACCGTACGGCAGCCTTCGTCAGTGCCTTCCCCCTCGCACGCCGCTTCGGCCTCGATCGTGGCTTTGCAGTGTACGAAGACTCGTTCGTCAACCGGCAATCGCGGCCCGCTTTGCTGGAACAAGAGCGTTCCGGCAAAGAGACCGTCGCTCTGGCGCTCGACTGGTGGAACAGCGGCCAGAGGGGCGAGGAGCCGTCGTTCGCCTGGGTACATCTCTACGAGCCTCACGCTCCGTATTCACCTCCTTCGCCATTCGATGAACGTTTCGCCGAAGCGCCCTACCTTGGCGATGTAAGAGCGGCCGACGCTGCTTTAGCTCCGCTCCTCGAGCCTCTTCTCACAGACAGCAGCCGCGACACGCTCGTCATCGTTACCTCTGATCACGGCGAGGCACTAGGCGAACATGGCGAAGCGACCCATGGCATTTTCGCGTACGAGTCGACACTTCGCGTTCCGCTCCTTCTGCACCGGCCCGCTGCCCTCGAACCCGCGGTGGTTTCCCAACCGGTCCGCCTCATCGATCTCCTTCCCACGGTGGTCGACGCGGTTGGGCTCCAGGTTTTGCCCAACCTTTCTGGGAGAAGCCTCTTTTCGATTGGAAGCGGAGAGTCTCTCGGCCCGGCACCGCCGATCTACTTCGAGGCACTTTCGGGACAACTCCATCGCGGTTGGGCGCCCCTCTTTGGATTGATCGATGAGAGCTGGAAGTACATCGATCTTCCTCTACCAGAGCTCTACGACCTCGAAGGCGACCCGGCGGAAGAGAACAACCGCGCCGAGCAGGACGAAAGCCGCCGCGTTCGGATGGCCGGCCGTCTTGCGCGGCTCGTGGGGGACCGTCGCAACGCCACTCCCTTGGCAGAGGACCGAGAAACCAGGGAACAGCTCGAGCGGCTTGGCTACCTGACTGGCGGCGGCAGCTCGAAGAGCCACTACACGCCCGCCGACGACCCCAAGCGCCTCATTCACGTCGACGTAGCCCTGCGTGAGATCGCGACGCTCCACGCGGGAGGCGACCTTCATGCCGCTCTGCAAAAGAGCCGGGACCTACTGCGAGAGAACCCCAAGGCGAAGATGGCTTGGATGATGGCTGCACAGATTGAGCGAGATCTCGGAAACCCCGAGAACGCTGCCGTTGCCATGCAACGGGCGGTCGAGCTCTTCCCGACCGACGACACGGCCGTCGCTCAGCTCGGCGCCTACCTCACCCAGGCCGGGGGCCCCGCCGAAGCACTTCGAGCAACAGACGGCCGGGCACAGATTGATCGGCCCGATCCCGAAGTTCTCTTTGTCCGAAGTATCGCCTTCGCTCGCCTTGGACGTTTTGACGAGGCGTCAGAGAGCCTCGAGTTGGCTGCTGCCTTCGAACCAGCGAATCCAATGGTCGCAGTTCACGAAGGAACGATCGCTCTCATGAGTGGCGACCGCGCAACTGCGCGGGCGGCTTGGGAGCGTGCTCTCGCATTGGAGGCGAATTCTGTTCAAGCTCATACTGCTCTCGCAGTTCTCGAAACTGAAGAAGGCCGTTTCAACCAGGCGCTCTCGCATTGGCAGATCGCGGTCTCCCTCGATCCAAGGGAGTCGGCGAAGCTCCTTTCGTTCGCCCAGCGCCTCGATGCCAGCGGTCGAACAGACGCTGCGCGCTCACTGCTAGAACTCTACGTTGCGAAAGCCCCGGAGGAGACTCACGCTCACGAAATTGCGGCGGCTCGTGCATTCCTGAGCCGAACCCCAGAACCCTGAGGCCTCATCGCAGCGAGGTGTTCGCTAGGGCGCCCACCAGGTTTCTAAACGCGCGCCACCGCGCTGAACAATCTCAGAGACTGGCAAGGCAAGGTCTCCGCTGCGGGCCCCCTGGTAGACCGACCACTTCTTTTCGCCATGGAGCATCAGCACGATGCGCTGCGTATCGAGCAGAGCACTGAGAGTAAGGCTGAGGCGAGGCTCCAGGGCCAGGGGGCGTTTCACCACGCAGTCCACCTCGCTTGCGGAACCCGGAAGCGGTCCTATGTCGCCAGGAAAAAGAGATGCCACATGACCGTCCTCTCCCATCCCCAACACCACGACGTCGAAGGGACGCGGAAATGCCTGTAGATCAGCGGAGTAATCTGCCACCGCCTCTTCAGGTGAAGCCACGTCGCGTACAAGCCCGACGAAGCGAGGCGAGGAACCTCCGCCGAACAGGAGCTCGCGCACCTGGCGTTCGTTGCTGCGAGGATCGTGGGGCGAGACCCAACGCTCGTCCGTAAGCGTGATCCAAACCCTTTCCCAGTCCAGGTCTTCTTGTGCCAACCGTGCAAGGAATGCGCGCGGCGTGCTGCCTCCTGGCAAGACCAGGCTGGGTTCGCGCCCGTCCATCTGCGCCTTTCGAAGTGCGCTTGCTAACTCCGAGGCGAGAGCTTCGGCTAAGGCTTCACGAGTATCGAAACAAGATGCGGTCACAAGCCTGGGCCTCGTGTCTTAGAGAACGTGCTCGTACCAGTGGCGCTCGTCGCGCACGATGAGAGCCACCGACTCTGAGGGCCCCCAAGACCCCGCACCATAGGTTCGAGGTTTCAGGTTCCGGTCGCGCCACCCGTCGAGAATCGGCTCCACAAACCGCCAAGCCGCCTCGACTTCTTCAGCGTGCATGAATAGCGTCGCGACGCCCTGGATTACGTCGAGCAATAGACGTTCGTAGGCAGCGAGGCTGTTCTCAGCGGGGCGATCGGCCAGGTTGAGATTCAGGAATTCCCGCCGTAGAACCATTCCCGACCCTGGCGCCTTGGTCATCAACATCATCTTGATGAACTCATCCGGCTGGAGCCGGATCACGAGGCGATTGGGCTGGAGAATGTCGCCGAGCTCACGGAACATGACGTGAGGCACTTCCCGAAACTGAATCACCACCTCTGACACTGGGTGCCCCATTCGTTTCCCGGTGCGCAGGTAGAACGGCACTCCGGCCCAGCGCCAGTTGTCGATCTCGACTTTGAGCGCGACGAATGTCTCGGTCGTCGAGTCGACTGCGACGTTCGCCTCCTCGAGGTATCCGACCACTGGAGTCGAGGCAATCGCCCCCTCTCGATACTGTCCGCGCACCGTCTTCTCCACCACGTCTCCGGGAGAAAAGGGTCTAAGCGACTGGAGGACCTTGAGCTTCTCCTGCCGAATGGCCTCCGGCTCGAGACGGGCCGGCGGTTCCATTGCTGTCAGGCAGAGAAGTTGCAGGAGGTGGTTCTGCACCATGTCCCGCAGTGCTCCGGTTCCGTCGTAGTAGGGGCCGCGCCCTTCGATGCCGAGACTTTCGGCCACCGTGATCTGGACATGGTCGATGTGTTGCGACCTCCACAATGGCTCGAAAAGAGCGTTGCCGAAACGCAACGCCATGAGGTTCTGGACAGTCTCCTTCCCGAGATAGTGGTCGATTCGAAAGATCTGCGATTCGTCGAAGACCGCACCGACAGCGCGGTTGATTGCGTGCGCTGATTCGAGGTCGTGGCCGATTGGTTTCTCGAGCACGATGCGCGTCGACCCGGTTACCAATCCGGCATCCGCGATCGCACGGCTTATGTCGCCATATAGATGCGGCGACGTTGCGAGGTAGAAGACCCGGACCCGGTCCTCGTGACCGGCAAACTGCTCGGCCAAGGGCTTGTAACTCGCAGGTTCGGTGGCGGACATCTCAAAGTAGTGAATTCGCTCAACGAAGCGAGCACGGGCCTCCTCGCAGCGTTTGCTCTTGTCGACGGATTCCCAGGCTCGGCCTACCGTCTGCTCGAGGTAGTCCTCGCGGCTCCCCGGTTGGCGCGCGATTGCGAAAATGCGACCCGAATCGCTGATTCTTCGATCGCGGTCAAGAACGTAGAGAGCGGGAAGCAGCTTACGAGTCGCCAGATCACCCGTCCCTCCAATCACCACGATGTCAAACGGCAGTCCAGTGCGCTCCGTCATGGCTGACTCACCTCGAGGGCTCGATCTGTGATCTCACTGAAGCGTTCGGCCTCGATGAGATTGGGCGGTGTCAACCAACCGCCACCGGCGCAGAGAACGTTCGGGAGCTCGAGGTAGTCCGCCAGGTTGTGAGGGCCGATCCCTCCGGTGGGACAGAAGGAGAGGTCGGGCAACGGGCCGGCTATAGATCGCAGGAGCCTGGGTCCACCGACCGCCTCGGCAGGGAAAAGCTTCTGTACGTCGAAGCCCGCCTCGCGTGCGACGAGGGCTTCCGAGGCTGTCGAAACTCCGGGAAGAAATGGACATTGCGAGTCGCGCGCCGCCGCGAGAAGCTCGGGGGTGCAGCCAGGGCTCACGGCAAAGGCCGCATTCACTCGATTCGCGGCCTCGAGGTCGGATGGCGTCGTGACTGTGCCGACCCCTACGACGAGTTCTGGAAGTTCCGCTCGGACGCGCTCGACGCACTCCAGGGCAGCGGGTGTGCGCATGGTGATCTCCACCACACCGAGACCGCCGCGCAAAAGGGCCCTCGCGACCTCGACGCCCCGACGCGGATCGTCGAGGGTGACTACGGGAAGCACCCTGACCCCCTCGAAGAGCTGCTTCATTCCCGGCATACTCACCGTAAGTGCCCAACTAAAACGTTTCACTTCACGTTCGGGGATACACTAGCAGGAATGACTCAACTTCACGCAACGATTCAGAAAGTCACCGAGCGGGTACGTGCGCGAAGTGCCAACAGCCGACGTGCGTACCTCCGCCGCATCGAAGCGGCCCGCCGTCGAGAACGGCGGCGAGGCGCTCTCGGCTGCTCAAACCTCGCCCATGGTTTCGCGGCTTGTTCACTCGCTGACAAGGAAGCCCTCGAAGGCGAGGAAGCTCCGAACGTTGGGATCGTCACGGCCTACAACGACATGCTCTCGGCGCATCAGCCCTTCGAGGCCTATCCCGAAGAGATTCGCACAGCGGTTCGCGAGGTCGGCGGCGTCGCACAGGTCGCCGGTGGGGTACCAGCGATGTGTGACGGTGTCACCCAGGGGCGTGAGGGGATGGAACTCTCCCTCTTCAGCCGCGACGTCATCGCGATGTCGACGGCTGTCGCGCTCTCTCACGACATGTTCGACGCCGCGCTGTGCTTTGGTGTCTGCGACAAAATCGTCCCCGGTCTCCTCATTGGCACGCTGTCCTTCGGCCATCTGCCAGTGATCTTTATTCCAGCGGGTCCCATGCCCTCTGGGCTTTCCAACCGCGAGAAGGCCAGGGTCCGCCAGCAGTTCGCCGAAGGCAAGATAGGACGCGACGAGCTGCTCGCTGCCGAGTCCGCGTCGTATCACTCCCCGGGTACGTGTACCTTCTTCGGAACCGCGAACAGCAACCAGATGTTCATGGAGATCATGGGCCTGCAGCTTCCAGGAACTTCCTTCGTGAATCCCGGCACGCCGCTTCGCACTGCACTCACCCGCGCTGCTGCACAACGCGCCGTGGCGCTCGCGCGTACCGAAGGCGCGCCATCGATCGGCGAGATCGTCGACGAACGGGCCATCGTGAACGCCGTGGTCGGCCTGCTAGCCACTGGCGGTTCGACGAACCACACGATCCACCTGGTGGCCGTAGCGCGAGCCGCCGGAATCAAACTCGATTGGGCCGACTTCGACGATCTATCTCAATGCGTACCCCTTCTGACGCGGATCTACCCCAACGGTTCGGCGGACGTGAATCACTTCCATGCCGCTGGTGGTCTCGCGTGGGTGATTTCCGAACTCGCCGACGCTGGTCTCCTCCACGACGACGTAACAACAATCGCCGACGGCGAAGGACTCGCCCCCTACAGACAGCAAGCCTTCTGGAACGACGAGCTGGCCTGGAAGCCGGTCATTGCTAGCGAAGACGAAGAGCTCGTCCGTTGTGTCGCCGCTCCCTTCCAATCGACTGGCGGCCTGCGGGTTCTCAGCGGCCGCCTCGGCCGCGCCATCGCCAAGACATCGGCGGTTGCTCCGGAGCGCCGTCGGATCGAAGCGCCGGCCCTCGTCTTCAACTCACAAGAAGCGCTCCGCTTCGCTTTCGAGAGCGGAGCTCTTCGTCGCGACTTCATCGCCGTGGTTCGTTTCCAGGGTCCCAGAGCCAACGGAATGCCCGAGCTCCACGCCCTCTTGCCGCTCCTCGGAGTTCTGCAAGACCAGGGTCATCGGGTTGCCCTGGTGACCGACGGCCGCCTTTCAGGAGCTTCCGGAAAGGTCCCTTCCGCGATCCACGTCACACCCGAAGCTGTCGGAGGGGGACCCCTTGCTCGAGTGCACGATGGAGACTCGATGGTGCTCGACCTCGAGGAGGGGAGGCTCGACGTCGAGGTCGACGAAACGATCTGGAACGGTCGTGAGCCGGTGGTACCGGATCTTGGCTCCTTCGAACACGGGATGGGGCGTGAATTGTTTGCCGCTTTCCGGAGTGGCGTCACGCCGGCTGATCAAGGGGCAACCACCTTCGAGAAGAGCTGCTCCTCTATGCGGAACGACAGAGCCCACGGGATCGCCACCGACCGCTCTGGCGCCTGAAGAAGTCAGGTAGTGGCGCCTTCCGGCAAGCGTCTTGCGGTACGCTCCCCGCTTCTCATGCACAACGACGACCTACCTTCGAACCATGATCGCAGCGAACGGTTTTCGCTTGCGCAACCGCTTTTCCCAGCAGCGCTCTGCCTTTTTGTTTTCACGGCCCTTGTTGCTGGCTCAACCTGGGCTCAGCAGGCTACAAGACCCGACCTCGAGTTCACCGAGTCCATCGACGTGGAGCTCATCAATGTCGATGTTTGGGTAACCGATCGATCGGGGGGACTTGCGACCGGCCTCACTGCCGAGGACTTCGAGCTCCTCGAGGATGGAGAGCCGGTCGAGATTGAGTTCTTCTCGGAGGTTCAAGGAAGTGCGCCGGTGGTCTCGAGCATCGAGCGACGGCTCGCTGGCGAGACCCCACCGTCGCCAAAGCCGGATGCTTTAGCCACAGCACTCAATCACCTCATCGTCTACTTCGACGAGATGCATTTGCAGCCTTCGAGCCGTCACCGCGCCCTCGACAACATTGCGCAGTTCCTCTCGACTGAGGAAGTTCCTCCAGAGCGGGTTCTCATTCTCGCTCAGGATCGCCAACTGCGAACCGTCGCCACCTTCGGTTCCAGTTGGTTGGTCCTCGAGGAGGAGCTCGAGAAGCTTGGCAAGGAGCTCCCAGAGGGCGGCCTGATGGGAAGCGAGAAGCGCCTCGCGTTGCGCGAGCTCCAAGAGCTCTGGACCTGGGCGAGCTCGGTGGCCCAGGGCGACAGTCCAGATGCTGCCTGCGAGGTCTATCGTCCGCGGGCAGTCCCTGTCGTTGAGAACTACGCGGAAAACAGTCGCGAACGGATTGGACAGACCCTGGAGCACCTCGCAAGCACCGCAGCCTTTCTAAACGGCGTCCCCGGAGTGAAAACGCTCCTTTTTGTGTCAGACGCGCTGGAGCGTGCGCCAGGGACAGACCTTATGCGTTTCATCGACGACCTCTGTCCAATTCACCAGCAGACCTCGATGTTCCTTCTCTCCGACGAGCTTGGCCAGGCTTTCCGTCGGCTCACGCGACACGCCAACGCCAATCGCGTCGTGATCTACACGCTTCAGGGGACGGGTTTGATGACCGGCTTTACGCAGGGGGCCCAGCAACGCGGTGGAGTTGGCTTCCGGAGTTCGACGTCCTTCGACACGGCCAAGCGCACAAGCGAACGCGAGGGAATGTCGACACTTGCCGTTGAGACGGGGGGGCGAGCGATTTTCGATCGCAACAACTTTGCGGAAGAACTCAGAGCGGTCGCACGCGAAATGTCGAACTACTACTCTCTGGCCTACGTTCCACTCCATGATGGCGATGGCGGCGATCACGGCATCGAAGTCCGCATCAAGAGAGACGGTATGAAGGTCCGGCATCGCAAGGGCTACCGTGACAAAAGCGCCGACGAGCAGATGACGGAGCGCCTTCAAGGCGCGGTCTATCTGGGACTGGTCGACAATCCGCTCGGGGTTCGGTTGGGCGCCGGCGACGTGGCCGCGGCGGAGAAGAAGAGGCTACGCGTTCCTCTTCACATCGTGGTGCCCTCTGAGAAGGTCACCTTCCTTCCAACCGATGAAGGTGTGATAGCGCAGATCAGCGTCCAGGTTTCGACCCGGAACACTCGAGACCAACGGGGGATCTTCGATCACCGAGCGTATCGAGTGCACTGGAAGACGCCGGAGGATCAAGAATCTGTAGTGGTCTCGATCGATCTCGAGATGCCGTCGGGCCTGCACATTGTTGCGGTCGCCGTGCGCGATGACGCGACTCGCACGACCTCATACGTTTCGACGAGCATTCAGCTCGAGCCACAGCGGTCTGGGCCCTAAGGAGGCGAGGTGTCAGGGCGGTCGACCATCAGGGGCCGGCCGACGACCGATCGCGTGTCGCCGATCTCATCGCGCACCGCGACGACCAACCTGTGCGGTCCCGGTCGCATCGTGGCGTCGATGACGCGGTCGATCTCGTCGTTACGGGCGAACTCGATCGCCGACGCAGGAATACGCAGATCGAAGGGAAGCTCCTGCATGGGGGCATCCCTTCCCTTCTCGTCGGTGGCGCCAAAATAGATCATCAGGCGCCCTTGATAGATGTCTCCCCTGGGAAGCAAAACGAGTTGATCCATAGGAACCCGCACGCGCACCGGAACGATAACTCCCTGGTCGTCGCCCCCGTTTCGTTGTTCTCCTACCTCGAGGGTCACACCCAAAGGGTTCGTCTGGTAGCCGTGCACCGCGTAGGCCCGAACAGCGTCGTGGATCCGCGTCTCGATCGATTTGTCTCGGTATCCATCCCGGTGACGCACTTTGAGGCCTCGGCGCGACTCCTTGAGGCGCACTTCGATGCGGTGGTAGCGACCACGGTCGGTTGTGGGAGCTCGGTAGCCGAGTGAGTAGTAGTTTTGAAAGTCACGTGCCATGCGCTCGAGGCCGGCGGTCACGTCATTCGTATTCAAGATGGCTCGACCGCCAGTACGGTTCGCCATCAGGCGCAGGGACCCCTGCAGGTTCTTGGCGCGTACACCATCGACCGCCATGCTCACCGGAATGTGTGAGTTGATCGTCTCGTTTTCGGCACTCATGCCCGAACGCGTCCGCAGACCGCCGGCATCGATGGTGTAGAAGCTGATTCGGTTGGAGTTCGCCTGTGCAATCACCTGGAGATACCGCGGTGACAGGTCACGCGAGAAGGCCTCTCCAAGCGAAGAAATGTCCGCGAATTCTTGCTGAATCGCTTGGTAGAGATCCTGCCCGGGGACCATTGGAATTCCGTCGCTGAGATGCAAGAGCATCTTGCGACCCGGAAGACCCGCCAGGGAGTCGACCATTTCCCGCAGGCCGTCTAGGGCACGTTGCATCTCGTGGTACTGATGGTCGGCAAACTGCTTGGCGCGAAACTGGGCGTTGTGTAGGGATTGAGTCTCGAAGATCTCTTTCAGCGCGTCGCGACGCTCAGACTCACGTTCCATCACACTGCCCGAGACCCCTTCTAGATCAAGCAGAGCTCGATTCACGGTCTCGGCACTCGACGTAAATGGTTGGCGAACGTGGAGCGATCGATCGTAGGACGCCACCATCACCTGGTCGTCAACGGTCACGGTTTCCCGCAAGAAGCCACGAAGTCGACTGAACACGCGGTTGCGATGAAGCGGATGAATGTTCCAGTTGTCGACGAAAACAATCAGATATAGACGCTGTGAACTGTCTGTGACCGGTTCCTCGCTGAGCTCGGCGACTGCCTGGGAGGCTTCCCTCTGTAGAGAGGTGTCTGCCTCAGGAGCGATGAAGTCTTGTTCGCTCTTATCGGCAGACGAGGCGCCTTCGGCGCGATAGAAGTTGACGATCTCAACCGGCTTTCCATCCTCGAAGACGACGAAATCATCTCGGGTGAGGCCTAGGACAGGTTCGTCACTTCGGTTGGTGACATAGACCTCGACGTTGACGATGTCGACAGCGACATGGTCCGTAAACGGCGGAGCGTCTGAAGACAATCGCCCTGGAGTTTCCTGCCCGGGAATCACCGTCGCCGACAGGAAAACCGCCAGGCCCAAGAGCCCAGTTCGGGCAGGGGTCCTATGGGCGACGCCTGACCTCATGGTTTCGCCTCTTTCTTGCGGCGCACCTGATGAATGCGGTCGACCTTGACGTTCTCTTCGACGTCAAAGGAACCATCGGCCCAAAGCACTTCGAGTCGGTCGACTTTCGAAGCTCCCCCGAGCCCAAAGTGCTGACGTAGGTCACTCTGCGAGAGATACGAGGTGCCGCTTCGGACGATCCGGCGCTGCGCTTGGCCGTCCGCCTCGACGGTGATCACGGCTCCCAGGACCTCGGCACCGGTTGCGCCCACCAAATCAACCAGCAGCCAATGACCAGCGTCGGGGGTCTGGTTGTGCAGAATCTGCGGCGAACCGTCAAGATCGTTGATGACCACATCAAGGCGCCCATCGTTGTCTAGATCACCGACCGCGAGACCGCGGCTCACTCTCTCCTGGGTGAAAGGCTCGCCGAGTTGCTCAGCGATCTCGGTGAACGTGCCGTCCTTTTGATTGCGATAGAAGAGCTTGCGTTGACGATAGCCGGCCGATGCTCCGAGTCGTGTCGCCTTCATCTGCGGGTAGACGTGGCCGTTCGCAACCACCAGATCTAGCCATCCGTCGTTGTCAGGATCGAAGAACGCGGTCCCCCAACCTACGAAGGGCAGGCTCGAAGGGGCGGTCTTGGTCGCAAACGATGAGTCGACGAAGAAGTCTCTGTCGGACCCATAGAAGACGTTGTACTCCTCTGAGAAGTTGGTCACGAAGAGGTTCGTCGAGCCGTTGTTGCGGACGTCACCGAGTGCTATACCCATCGATCCCTGCTCGGCGCCGTCGCCGCTGACGGCGATGCCCAGGGGGAAGCCCTCTTCCAGAAACGTGCCGTTCTTCTGATTGCGGTAGAAGAGATTCGGGCCGGAGTCGTTGGCAACGAATAGATCCAGCCACCCGTCACCATCTACATCGAACCAGCTCACACCGAGTCCGAAGTACTCCTCAGGATCAGCAACCCCCGCCTTGGCGGCAACCTCCTCGAAGCCCCCCGACCCATCATTTCGAAACAGGAGGTCGCCGGAGCCAGGCAACCCTCGCGGCCCGCACTGGACTTCAATGCCTCGGTACATGCAGAAGCGTCCCTTGCCAAACTCGGGGAGATTGTCGAGCGAGACTTCGACGTAGCGACTCACGAAGAGATCAACGTCACCATCGCGGTCGTAGTCCGCAAATCCACAACCGGCCGACCAACCATCGGCCAGGATTCCGGCTCGCTCGGTGTTGTCCTCAAAGGTGCCGTCGCCCTGGTTACGGTAGAGCCGGTCAGGGCCAACCGTTGTCACGTAGAGGTCAACGTGGCCGTCTCCGTCGTAGTCACCGACGCAGGCGCCCATTCCCCAACCCGGGAAAGCGACTCCTGCATCACGAGCGACATCCTCAAAACGCATTCCCCCGAGGTTCTTGTAAAGCGCACTGGGGGCGCTTTGTGAATCCGACGCCGTCGCGACCGTGAGCGCATTCACGAAGTAGATGTCGAGGAGACCATCGTCGTCGTAGTCGAAGAGCGCGACACCGCCCGCCATCGATTCCAGGATGTATTTCTTCTCGGGCGCCGAGTTCTGCCGAAAGGTGATCCCTGACTCGGCCAGGACATCGTCGAAGACCAACAGGGCTTCCTCGCCCTTGGTTGTCGACTGGGCCGGCGAACCTTTGGCTGAAGACGACGGCGCGACTGAAGCAAGCAACACGCAAGCGCCGAAGATCGTGAGCGAGTAGGCCTTCATCGGTTGAACTTCCCTCGGCATCCCATCGCAGACCTAACGTTCATCCTCCCCGGCGGACAGCGTCGGACGGTAGGTGCGCAGGGAGATGAGGTGCTCTTCTTCGGCTGCGAGCGCCGACCGGTAGAGCTCTAAGTGATGGTTCGAACGGTCGTGCTCTCTCAGACGAGTGTATGCCAGGCTCAGCTGGTAGTGCGCCCTGGCCAGCGCGGGGTCTCCTTCAACCGCACGCAGGAGCGCATCACGGGCCTCTTCGTATCGGCCTTCGCTCATCCGGATCTTGCCGATGATGTAGAGAGCCAGCGCAGAGTCCGGGTTCGACTGAAGACCCCGCTCTGCACTTGCTTCTGCCGGACCGTACTCACCGAGGCCCTCCTGAACCTCTGCCAGAGCGACCAGAGTCGGCAGGTCGCCTGGCATCCGCTGCGAGGCAAGCTGCAGCACTCGTTGGGCCTCGGCGAGCTCCTTGCCATCTCGCAGTGCCATTCCCAGGGCGAGCAGGGAGCGACCGTCACCGGGTCGGAGTTCGAGTGCGCGGCGCAGCGACGCGATGCCGCTACTCGTCTCAGCGATCTGTAGCTTGGCCACGCCGAGAAGATAGGCGGCGTCTGCATCGTGGGGGCGCATGCGCACCAGAGCTTCAAGGGTCAAGACGGCAGGAGCTGGCGCCCGTAGGGCGAGGAGAACCCGCGCCCTGGCGCTGAGTAGGCGAGTCGCATTCGGCGCTTTTTCGATGGCCAGGTCGAGCTCGTGTAACGACGCCTGGTTGTCTCCGGCGCGCGCGAGTCCACGTGCCAACTCAAAGCGAGCACTCACCGAGTCACTTCGGCTCACCGCCAACCGAAGGCGTTCCAACTCCTCTTGAGCACTGGGTTCTTGCGGCGAGGAGGTCAGCGCACCGAGGCCGGTGATCGAGAAGGTGAGGATGAAAAGCGTGGCCATCCCCAGAAGCAGAGTGCAATGGGACAAGCGACGAGCCCGTTGTGAGGGTCGGGAGCCGATCATCTTCCTTCGTCCGAGGATCGAGCCTCGTCCTTGAGGCGCCGATATTCATCAAAGGCCAATCGGGCCGCGTCACGACGCCCGAGGCGCTGGTAGAGCTGTCCCAGGTGATAGTGGGATTCGGCGTCTGTGGGTGCCAGGCCGATTGCCGCTTCGAGTTGTTCGCGTGCCAGCTCGAGTTCTCCACTCGTCAACATGATCCGACCGAGCAGCGCTCGGGCTCGCGCCGACTCGGGATCGCGCGCCAAGAGGGATTGGAGTATCTCCACGGCCTGCTCGGGCTGTTGACTCAAGTCGAGAACGGTCGCCAGGGTAAAGGTTGCGCGGTTATCGCCGGGATGATGAGCCAGTTCTCTCCGCAGTTGCGCCTCTGCCTCAGGAAGTTCTCCACGCCGAAGATGAATCTCAGCAACGGTCGCGTGCGCTTCCGCCACCCGAGGATCGAGGGCCAGCGCACGCTCTAGCGATCCAAGGGCACCGGCAAAGTCTCCCTGTGCCGCGAGCGCTTGACCGAGAACGACGTGGAGTTCGGGCCAATCCGAGTGCTCACGCAAGAGCTCGAGAAAGACGCCCGAGGCGTCAGAGGCTCGACCCGCGCGATTGAGCGCTAGACCAAAGGCATACTGCAACTGTGGGTCGGCGGCTCGACCGGGAAGCCCCTCGAGCAAGCGCGCTGCCCGATCAGGGCTTCCGCTGTTGAGATAGGCCAAGGCCAGCATGCGCTCTAGCGACGGATCGTCCTCATCCGCAGCCTCCTCGAGAGCACGCGATAGCGGAATCGTCGCCTCCTCGTATCGACCATCACTGAAGAGCGCGACTCCGAGGGCATAGTGAATCCCTTCCAGGTCGGGGGCGAGATCAGAAGCTGTCGAGAGAAGCTCCGCACCACCTCGATGGTCTCTGTACGAGCGTACGTACAAAACGCCGAGGTTACGGTACGTCCTGGCCAGCTCACGAACGGTTGCATTTCGCAGCGCCAGCAACTCTCGACGTGCCTGGGGTGTGAGTTCCGACGAAGGCCTCGCTGTGACGACTGTTTCTGGCGATCGTTCTTGAAGATAGGTCGCCAAGGTTTCACGGGCCCCCTCGGCTGACCGAGCTTGATAACGCTTCGCATCATCGAAGTGCCGTCTTGCCGCGTCGCCCTGTCCCAAAGCGCGTAGAGCCTGGCCAAGCTGATAGTGCAGATTGGAGAACAGGCGAGCTACCGGTTCCGAGAGGTCATTGCCCTCCAGGTCCTTGATCTGGGCAAGCGCCAGGAGTGAAGCTTCAACCGCTTCTTCGAAACGACCCACCTCATAGAGACTTCGGCCGAGGTAGCGCAAGGCTTCTGGGCGCACTGACTCGAGTTCGGCCGCGTGTTCCAGGTGGCTCAACGATGCGGCAAACTCGCGCTTCTCGGCCAGGGCCATGCCCAGATAGAGGTGGCTTGTGTGGTCGTCAGGATAGTTCTCGAGCTCCGCTCGGAACGCCGCGGCAGCGAGCTCGAGAGCCCCCGACCCTTCCTCGAGCAGCGCTACGGTTCCCAAGTAGTAGTGGGCTCGCCGGGCCGTGGGCTCGATCTCCAGTGCTTTGGCCAATGCCTCGCGCGCTTCGCCGTAGCGCTCTCCGTCGCGGAGTGCTCGGCCGACCAGCACGAAGGTCGATGGCGACGGCAGAGTGCTCACCAGCTGGTCGAGAACCTTACCTGCGTCCTCGATACGGTCCGCTTTGAGGTAAGCGGTCGCCAGAAGGAAGGAGTGCTCAGGATCTCCGCTGCTCGCAGCGACCAGCTGCTCGAGCTCCTGGACGGCGTCCTGAAGGCGACCGGCCTCACCGAGAGCAAGTGCGAACAGACGCCGGACCTCGAAGTCGGCGGGATCTGCCGACAGGAGAGAACGCCACACAACCTCGGCCTCATCAACGAGACCGAGGTCTCCTAGAGTCCGCGCGAGTTCGATCTTCGCTTCTCGCACTTCCAGGGTGGTGTGTGTCGCCGCTTCGAAAGCGGCTCTGGCGGCGCTCTGGTCTTCCGCTGCGCGCTCGATGCGTCCCAGCAACAACCATCCCAGGGAGAGTGCCGAGCGGTATCGACTTTCGGCAAGGTCCATCTCTCCGGCGCGCAGCGCGTCTTCCGCCTCTTCGACTGCACGCTCTAACAGCTGCGCGCTGTGCCGTGGTCCCACTGCTCGCTCGGTCTGGAGCCGGGCCTCGAGAGGAGCCGCCACGGCCAGGGTCATGGCGACCAACAGACAAACCGTTGCGGTGTCTCCGGAGACTCGCAGCATTGTGGCGTAACTAGAGCGGAACATACGGCATGGTCACAAGCGGCTTGTCGCTGACGTGGCAGATTCTCTCTGATCTTGACAAAAGTAGAGGTTCAGGCCTAGGGTGAAACGATTAACTTAGAACTTTGGGAGGAGAGTCGATGCGACCGAAGGTGTGTCTGATCGCACTTTTGCTGATTTGCCTCGTGGTGCCCTTGGCGGCACAGCAAACGGCCAGTATCCGCGGAAACATCACCGATTCAACTGGAGCGCCCGTTCAAGGCGTCCAGGTTGAAGTTCTGGGCGAAGAGACCGGTCTCGCACGTGAGACGGTCACAAATGCTCAGGGCTTCTACTCGGTAGCCAGCCTACCGGTTGGCCGCTATGTCGTGTCGGCGGGGAAGGAGGGCTTCAGTACAGCTGTGATCTCTGAGATCGGCCTGAGCGTCGCCGAAGTCAGGGTGGTCGATGTGACACTCGCCGTCGGTCAGCTAACCGATGAGATCACCACGACTGCTGAGGTCGCACTGATCGAGACGGTTGGTGGCGAGGTCGCGGGTCTGATCACCGGCGAGCAGATCCGCGAGCTGCCGCTCAACGGTCGTAACTTCCTCCAACTCACCCTCCTCATGCCGGGCGTTTCTGCGCCCGACAGCTTCAACACGAAGAACAAGGGTCTACTGACGGGGTCAGACCTCTCGGTCAGTGGTGGTATGACGACCGGCAATCTGTGGACGGTGGACGGCGCCAACAACAACGACGTCGGCTCCAACCGCACCATCCTCGTCTACCCATCACTCGAAGCGATCGAGGAATTCAAGATTCACCGCAACTCCTACGGCGCTGAGTACGGTGGGGGTGGCGGTGCTCAGGTCAACCTCGTCACCCGTGGTGGCACGAATGACCTCAAGGGCAGCGTGTTCTATTTCCGGCGTGATGACTCGTGGAACGAGACCAACGCGATTCTCGAAGAGGCAAACCAGCCCAAGGCTCCACTCGAGCGTGATGACTATGGCTACACCTTCGGCGGCCCGATCATGCGCGACAAGCTTCACTTCTTCGTGTCGCAAGAGTGGAACGATGAGATCCGTGGCGTAGCACGGAGTGCTCAGGTTCCTACCGCCCTCGAGAAGCAGGGTAACTTCAGCCAGTCTGATCCGGGCTGTCCCGGCGTTCCGGTCGACCCAACGACTGGTCAGCCGTTTCCGGGGAACATCATCCCGCCCGACCGCATCTCCGAGGTCGGCCAGAACTTCGTCAACATCTGGCCAGACGCAAACACCTCGATCCCCGGAACCTGCACCAACTGGGTCGCGGCGATCGCCACCCCAATCGACTGGGAACAGATCAATGCTCGCGTTGACTGGAGCTTCACGCAGAAACACCGCGCCCTGCTCCGCTACACCGAGGATGATTGGACCAATCCCGGGCCAACTGCCGGCGACGCCAACGGACTCTGGGGCGATGACCCCTTCCCGTCGGTTGACTCGAACTGGCAGCAGCCAAGTGACTCGTTGGTCGCTCAGATCAACTCGGTGATCGGTTCGACGGCGATCAACACGCTGACGTTCTCCCAGTCGGGGAACGAGATCAACATCGTCCAGGGTGGCCAGGATCCAGCGCTGACCAGTGCTCTGAATAATGGTTACCAGGGCTTCTTTCCCACCTCAGGCAAGACCAACGATGCGGCGCACCCGGTGTTCTGGGGTGGTGGCGGCATGGACAGCGTCTGGGTCCAGTCGCCCTGGAACAACGCTCAGGATATCGACCTCTATAAGGACGACTACGAGCAGGTCTTCGGCGACCACGTCCTGAAGGCCGGCGTTCTCTACAGTGAGAATCGCAAGGCTGAACCGTTGCTTGGTCCGAGCGACGAGGCCGGCCGCCTCTGGGGTGCCTTCCCAGGTTCGGCGACCGGCTACGCCGGGAATCCTTGGGGTGGCAACAGCGGCAACACGGTGGCCGACTTCCTACTCGACGGAATGTTTTTTGGCTTCAGTGAAGTGTCCCGCACCGTCCCTGGCGACATCCAGTGGGAAGACTTCGAACTCTATGTTTCGGACAGTTGGAGTATTCGTAACAACCTCACGCTCGACTACGGCGTTCGCTACTCGCTCTTCAAGGAGCCGTACAACGCCAACCCCAACGAGTACCTGAGCTTCAACCCGGATCGCTTCGACCCCGCGCTGGGTGGAGCGCCGTGCAACGGGCTGATGCAAGTGCCGGGTACGAGCCCTTGTGCCGACGCCGGATTCGCGGGTGGGTCGTTTGGTCCGAACAAGACACTCATCAACGAGGACGACGACAACTTCGCACCGCGACTCGGCCTCGCCTGGGACATCACAGGCAAGGGCGCGAATGTACTTCGCGCCGGCTTCGGCCAGTTCTTCCAGCGTGACCGGGTGAGCCCCTTCCTCGCGCTCCCTGGAAACCCGCCGCTGGTTCAGACCGCGTTCGGTCTGCGAACACTCGACGGCCAGTTCGACAGCATTGGCACCAGCGCCGGCTCACCTCAGGCGGGTTGGGATGTCAATCGCGAAACGCCTTACATGATGCAGTTCAACGTTGCCTGGGAGCGTGCCCTGGGCGCCAACTCTTCGATTGAGGTTGCGTACGTAGGGAACCGTGGCAAGCACCTGCTGCAGTCGAACCAGATCAACTACGTCCCCGAGGGAGATGCCAACGGAAACGGAATCTCGGATCGCCTGGAGTATGTGCAATGCCCGAACGGCGACACAGGCTGTCAGTCGCAGTTCCAGCGGTTCGGCGTGTTTGGCGCGGGCAACATTCTGTACTGGACGACCGGCGGTATCTCTGAATACGACTCGTTGCAGTCGCAGTTCATCACCCGCTTCGGGCGTGGATCGCAGTTCCAGGCGTCCTATACCTGGTCGGACTTCAACAGCCAGGGTGACGTTGCCGGGTCGTCGGGGAGCTTCAATGCGACCGAGACCGTCACCGACCCGGACAACCCGGGTCTTGATTGGGGTCCAGCCGAGACGCACCGCGAGCACATTTTGAACGCCAGTGTGATTTACAACCTGCCTACCTTAGAGGGTGTCGGTGGCTTCAAGGAATGGGTGCTCGGGAACTGGTCGATAGCCGGTATCGTGAATTACAGCTCCGGCACGCCGATCACCGTCTTCACTGGGTCTTTCAGTGAGATCGGTGTTGCGGGCGGCGGCACAGGGTACAACGATGCGCAGCGGCCGATTCGGGTTCCCAATGCGTCGTGCAGCGGGGGTGGGCGTCAGGTCCTCAACCCGGCGGCGTTTACCCTTGATGGATACCGTCTCGGCGACACCTCTCAGCAGGTTGGCCGCGGTGTTTGTGAAGGGCCGGACTTCTTCCAGGTCGACCTGTCGTTCTATAAGAGCATTCCCATCAAGAATGCGGCGAACGTGCAGTTGCGTTTCGAGATTTTCAATATCTTCGACGAAACCAACTGGTTCGACGTGGACAACAACTGGGACGGCCCGACGACCTTCGATGCTGGTGTCACCACGGTGACGAGCTCCTCGGCGCAGCCCAACTTTGGTCTCGCCCGCCGAGCTCGTGATCCCCGCGAAGTGCAGGTCGGGGTCAAGGTCAGCTTCTGATCGCCCCTCCCCACGTTGAACGGGGGAACCGAACTGGGCTGCGGTCTCGGAAGGGGCCGCAGCCCTTGTCGTCCGTGCCCCCGCTGGCGGAGCGGGCCCGTGGCACTCTGGATGATAGGAGATCCCTGATGCTGGAAACGAGAACGTGCCCACGAGTTGAAGCGCTCCTGCCCGCGAAGGTGGGCGGCGGAGTGTTGGTTGCGCTGGCCGCACTGACGTTGGCAGCGTGCTCATCGGAGACGGGCGAAGTCCCAACAGCCTCGTTCTCGCCGGGGCTTACCGACCCAAAGCTGTGGCCTGTCGTCGATAGTCCGGTTGGCGAAGATGCCGAGATCGAGGCCGCGGTTGCGACTCTCCTTGCACGTATGACCGTCGAAGAGAAGGTCGGGCAGGTGATCCAACCCGAGATCAACTCAGTGACGCCAGACGAGGTCAAGCAGTATCGACTTGGCTCGGTCCTCAACGGCGGGGGTGGCTGGCCGGGTACCAACAAACAGTCCACGCCTCTCGACTGGCTCGCTTTGGCGGACGCTTTCTGGGAAGCTTCGATGGATGTTCCCGAGGGCCGGCCAGCGATACCGGTGATGTGGGGGCTGGACGCGGTCCATGGCCACAACAACGTCATTGGCGCAACCCTTTTTCCGCACAACTCGGGTCTCGGAGCCGCGAACGATCCCGACCTCATCCGTGAGATCGGTCGGGTGACAGCGCGTGAGGTTGCGGTCACCGGACAGGATTGGGACTTCGGCCCAACCGTTGCGGTGGCCCGTGACGGCCGCTGGGGACGCGCCTACGAAAGCTACTCCGAGAGTCCAGAGATCGTCGCCGCCTATGCCCGCGCGATGACAGAGGGGCTCCAGGGTAAGGCCGGGAGTGCCGCCTTTCTCGATGGTGAACACCTGATCGCCACGGCCAAGCACTTCATCGCCGACGGTGGAACCGAAGGTGGCGTCGACCAGGGTGACAGCGTGGTCTCGGAAGAGACCCTGCGGGATGTTCACGGGGCCGGCTACTTTGCCGCCCTCGAAGCCGGCGTCCAAACCGTGATGGCGTCGTTCAGCTCTTGGCATGGAACCAAGCTGCACGGTCATCGCCGTCTTCTAACCGAAGTCCTCAAGGGCCGCATGGGCTTTGACGGCATCGTGGTAGGCGACTGGAACGGCCACGGACAGGTCGAAGGCTGCACGAACGGAAACTGCCCTGAGGCCTTTATGGCTGGAGTTGACATCTTCATGGTGCCCCAGGACTGGAAGGAACTGTGGAACAACACGGTCCAGCAGGTCGAGTCCGGCGCTATCACAGTCGAGCGTCTCGATGATGCAGTGAGGCGAATCCTGCGCGTCAAGATGCGAGCGGGCCTCTTCGAGCGGGGCAAACCTTCTGCTCGTCCTCTCGCGGGGCGTGTGGAAGTCATGGGTTCCGCTGCACATCGCGAAGTCGCCCGCCGCGCCGTGCGCTCGTCGCTGGTCCTCCTCAAGAATTCCGGAGGACTCCTCCCGCTTCGGCCGAACCAGCACGTCCTTGTCGCCGGCGACGGCGCCGACAACATTGGCAAACAAAGTGGTGGCTGGACGATCACCTGGCAAGGCACCGGCAACACCAATGACGACTTTCCAGGAGCGACGTCGATCTGGGAAGGAATCCGAGCTTCGGTCGAGTCAGGCGGAGGGAAGGCGACCCTGAGCTCCGATGGCAGCTTCGTCGATCGGCCCGACGTTGCGGTGGTGGTCTTTGGTGAGGACCCCTATGCCGAGTTCCAGGGCGATCGCGACTCCGTCGACTACGCGCCCGGCAACGATACGGACCTCGCGCTCCTGCGTCGTTTCAAGCAAGCCGATATCCCGGTTGTTGCGATATTCCTCACCGGCCGTCCGCTCTGGGTTAACCCCGAGATCAACGCCTCGGATGCATTCGTCGTCGCCTGGCTCCCCGGTACCGAGGGTGGGGGAGTCGCCGATGTCGTAGTAGCCGGAGCTGCCGGCGAAGTCCGGCACCAGATCAATGGGCGCCTCCCGTTCTCGTGGCCCGCGAGCCCGGACCAGGCGGTTCTAAACCACGACGATCCGAATGCTCTTCCTCTCTTCGCCTTTGGCTACGGACTGTCATACGCCGATGATGGAGAGCTCGCCGTACTCGACGAGAGCGTGGCCGCCAATACGATCACGAATCGAACCACCTTCTACGACGCCGGGCCGAAAGCCCCCTGGCGCGTGATCCTGCGTGACGATGACGGGTCGGAGAGCGTGTACGCCGGCTCCCGAGCGGCCACCCAAGCCCTCAGCGTGCGCGCGATCGATCGCAACGTTCAAGAGGACGCTCTCGAGGCTAGGTGGTCGGGGACCGGTAGCGCGGCCCTGTACTTGAGGGCGCGCGAACCGGTCGACCTCTCGCGAGAGGCCAACGGCGAGATGGCGCTCGGCTTCGCGGTTCGCCGGAGCGATAACGAGAACCCATCGTCAGTGCTTCGTATGAGTTGCGGCAGCGACTGCTCTGGCGCCCTGGACATCTCTGCTTCCCTTGCCGGGTTGCCGCCTGGCGAATGGCAGGAGATGGCGATCCGCCTTCGCTGCTTCGAGGACGCCGGCGCCAGGATGAAAAGCATTGACGTTCCGTTCTCGCTTGTCTCTTCAGGACCGCTGACCCTCGGACTCGCAGATATTCGGCTGGTGTCAGCCACCGAGCATGTCGCGGACTGCCCCTAAGACCAGAAGGCCAAGACAGGAGAACTGATGGGAATCGAAACACTCGACTGGGTGGTCATCGCGGCCTACTTCGCCGCCATCATCGCGATCGCTGTGTGGGCGATTCGAAGAGAACGTCGTGGCGAGAAGAATTCGGCCGACTATTTCCTCGCAGGCCGCAATGTCGGCTGGTTTGTCGTCGGCGCGTCTCTCTTCGCTTCGAACATTGGTTCCGAGCATTTAGTAGGCCTCGCCGGGACGGCTGCCTCTGATGGCTTGGTGATGGGTCAGTTCGAGCTCCAGGCTTCGTTGATCCTGCTGCTGCTCGGATGGCTCTTTGTGCCCTTCTACATCAAGAGCGGCGTGTACACCATGCCAGAGTTTCTCGAGCGCCGCTATTCACCGGCTGCCCGTTGGTATCTCTCCATTGTGGCGGTCATCGGATACGTCCTCACCAAGATTTCCGTCACGATCTATGCCGGCGGCGTGGTGTTCGAGTCGCTGATGGGAATCGACTTCTGGACTGGCGCCCTGGTTGTGGTGTTGATCACCGGCCTCTATACCGTTCTTGGAGGTCTGCGTGCGGTTGTTTACACCGACCTCATGCAGGCGTTTGTGTTGATCCTCGGAGCTGGCGTCGTGACCATGATGGGCCTCTCGCGCCTCGGTGGATGGGGCGGAATGGTTGCGGCGGCTGAGCCTGGATTCTTTGACATCTGGAAGGCCGCATCGCATCCTGACTTCCCGTGGACCGGCATGGTGTTCGGTGCTCCGATCATTGCGATCTGGTACTGGTGTACCGACCAGTTCATCGTCCAGCGCACGCTCTCGGCACGTGGTATCGACGACGCGCGGCGCGGAACCATTTTCGCGGCGTTGCTCAAGCAGCTTCCGCTGTTCCTCTTCGTGGTTCCGGGCGTCATCGCATACTGCCTCGCGAAGTCCGGCGAGATCGAACTCGCCAGTGCCGACCAAGCCCTGCCCACTCTCGTGGCTGCCCTTCTCCCGGCCGGACTTCGGGGGTTGGTTGTTGCCGGCTTGATTGCAGCACTGATGAGCTCCCTCTCCTCTGTGTTCAACTCCTGCTCGACCTTGATCACGCTAGACATCTACAAGCAACTACGACCGGAGACCTCTGAGCGCCGGCTGGTAGTCGTAGGACAACTATCGACGGCAGTTCTCGTTGTCCTGGGTCTTGCCTGGATCCCTCTGATGTCGAACATTTCGGGGGTGCTATACCAATACCTCCAGAGTGTTCAGGCATACATCGCACCACCGATCGCGGCCGTGTTCTTACTTGGGCTTCTTTGGTCGCGTCTCAATGCGGCCGGTGCGATGGCCTCGCTACTCACGGGGTTCGTCCTTGGAATGCTGCGGCTCGTTCTCGAGCTCAACCGTGACGATCTCGGTGGTTTCGCCTACACCTACGCATCGATCAATTTCATGAACTTCGCCTCGCTCCTCTTTCTGGTGTGCGTCGGCGTGTTGGTTGTCGTGAGCCTTATGACCCCTCCGCCGGCGCCAGAAAAGGTCCGCGGCTTGACTTTCCAGACAGCCGGAGAGGCAGTAGCGGGCGCTGCAACGACAGATGCGCACCGCGCCATCTCGGACCCGGCGTGGCAGCGCCGCGACAAGGTCATGTCCGGCATTGTTGTGGTGTTGGTCGCCCTCGTGATGCTGTACTTCTCGGGCTTCTTTTTCGGCTAATGCGCCACGCCCAGCTTCCTTCGCCGGCCCGTGAGGCGTGTGTCCTCGTGGGGTCCATGCCGTTCTTCAGGGCGACTAGTCGCCCATCGGTAGCTAGACAAGACGAGCCAGTCGATGGCGTCTTCAAACAGCTCGTCCATGCGCGCGTCGATGAGTGGAAACGGAAGCCACCGCGACCGGAGTGTCTCGCATGACCACGCAGAGTGCCGGGAACACACTTCTCGTGGCAGACATCGGAGGGACGCACGCCCGTTTCGCCGTGGTCGATCGAGCGGCTGAGCTGAAGGCCCAGTGGGAGACGCTGTGCTCTCTTCACTCCTCGGTGGTCGAAGCGATTCGGAGCTATTTCCACCACACCGAGGTCGCTCCTCCGCGCCGTGCCCGGATCGCTGTTGCCAGCCCGGTGACCGGTGACGATGTTCAGATGACCAATCACGACTGGCGTTTCTCGATCGAAACCGTGCGTGACGAGCTCGGTTTCGGGTCTTTAGACGTCGTAAATGACTTCATCGCGTTGGCCTACGCTCTGCCTCGACTGTCTGAGGAGCACCAGCAGACGATCCGCGCCGGGCATTTGAATCCGACCGCGGCCCTGGGCGTGATCGGCCCGGGCACCGGCCTCGGTGTGTCGGGCCTGGTCCCAACCCCGGACGGATGGGTGGCCTTCGCGAGCGAGGGCGGACATCGAGACCTTGCGGCGAGCAATGAGCGGGAGTGGGCAATTCTTCAGGTCCTGAAGAAGCGCTTTGGCCACGTGTCGGCGGAGCGTGTCCTTTCAGGTCCGGGTCTCGTGCATCTCTATCAAGCGATCTGCGTACTCGAAGATAGAGAGCCGTCATTCGAGCAAGCAGCCGAGATCGTTTCAATCACTCGTTCAGGCGACTGTGACCTCGCCGCCGAGACTCTCTCCGTGTTCTCGCGCCAACTTGGTGCGATTGCCGGCGACCTGGCTCTCACACTTGGAGCACGAGGAGGGATCTTTCTCGCGGGCGGCATGTTGCCAAGGATGCGAGATGCGTTCGACGCGGGGCTGTTCTCTGATGCGTTTGTAGAAAAGGGCCGCTTTCGCGCCTATCTAGAAGAGATCCCGGTGCAGTTGGTTCTGGACCCGCACGCTACGCTCTCTGGCGCAGCACTCATGTCTGACACGAATGGAATCGCAAGCCGGTCCGTCTCCTCCCTCAGGAGCAACAGTTGACCTCGGGCGCTGAGAGTCGGTTCTCTGACCCTTAGCGTCTATCTGTCCGAACCGGTCCACTCGAATCACGTACCACAAGAACGGGCTCGACCATCAGCGTGCTGCCGGGGTCTTTTCCTCTGACTCGCTCAAGGAGCGCGCTTGCGGCTAGCTCACCTATCTCTCGGAGAGGCTGGCGGATCGTTGTCAAACTTGGGTTCTGAAACGGCGCACTCTGAATATCATCGAAACCCACAACCGAAACGTCGTTGGGAACCGACAGACCCGCATCCAGGAAGGCGCGAATCGCACCGATCGCAGAAACATCGTTGAACGCGAACAGCGCTGTGAAACCCGGACTCTCGCTGAGAAGCTCCTGGGCAATCTCGAAACCGCGGCGGTAGCGATGCTCACGCGAAAAGTGAGTTTGCGGGGCAGGATCGTCGCCAATCTGCTTCACCCATTCGGGCCGAATCTCAATTCCCAGGCCCGGCGCAACCTCTGAGATTGCTCTCCAGCGATCCGCGGTGTCGGCGTTGCGGGGGTGGCCTCGCAAGAAGGCGATCTCTTGGTGCCCTAGATCGCGGAGATGCCCAAGGGCCAGATGTGCGGCGCGATCGTGATCAACGACCACGTTCGTTGTATCTGGAACCTCGCGATGCCCCGCGACAACGACCGCCGGTAGTCCCGGAGACTCTTCGAGGCTCGTCGCGATCAGGAGCATCCCATCAACGGAGCGGTCTCTCAGACGATTGAGGTTCTCGGCAAGCAGCGACGACTGCCAGCGGTGACTCGCGGCCAGGTAGAAGTAGCCACGCTCGGTCAGGAATCGCTCGGCCCCGCACATCACGCCGGCCGCATAGTCCTCGCCGATATTCGGGACGAGAACGCCGATCGAGTGGCTTCGCCGGCGGCGAAGCGACCGAGCCAACAGATCGGGCCGATATCCGAGCTCGTCAACGGCCGCGAGCACGCGCTTCTTGGTGCGCTCCGGAATGGACTGCGCTCCTGGAGAACGATTGATGACCATCGAGACCGTCGCGGACGACAGCCCGAGATGGGCCGCGACGTCCTTGAGAGTGACTCTGTTTTTCGGAGCGCCCGGCACCTCTTCAGTCTCGCACGGCGCAGGTCAGGCTGCAAGGAAGCGCTCGATCTTGTGAAGCTTCTCGATGACCTCGGTGGGCGTATCGCGAATACCCCGATGAGCCGTGGCGTGCAATCAACCTTTCTTCGTTTGGGAGTGGCCACGGGCCTTGGAACACGACGGGGTTGGGTTCCGTGAGTCCTCTGGTGCCTGTGTTGAAGTCGCTACTCTGTACGCAACACGCGCAAGGGGTCGATTGCCACCGCCCTTCGTGCCGGCAGATACGCCGCCAGGACGGCGACCGCGATGAGAACCGCAGTGATCGTGCCGTAGACCAGGAGATCGAAACTCCCCACACCGTAGAGGAAGCGGGACAGGCCGCGCGCCGCGAGGAGCGCTACGGCGATCCCGAGGGAGAGGCCGAGAATCGCCATCGTGAGACCGGACTGGATGACCAGGCGTAGGACGTCGGTTGGACGCGCGCCGAGGCTCATGCGCAGCCCGATCTCGGGCGTGCGCGCGGTGACCATTTGAGCAAGTACGCCGTAGATTCCAACCGCGGTCAGAAACAACCCCACCAGGCCGAGCGCGGCGGCGACTGAACCGGCGATGCGCTGGGGGAGGAGCGAGACTGCCAGGGATTCTTCGAGCGGTGCGAGGTCCTGGAGCGGCAGAGTGGGGGCGAGTCTTTGCAGGCGGGCTCGTAGCTCGGCACCCAGACCGCCGCGGCCGGGCTCGGTGCGCACCAGCAGACTGGCGCGGGTGAGTTCGACCTGGCCGGTTGGCAGGTAGAGAAACGGCATCGGTTGCTCGTCGAGGGTGCGATAGAGCGAGTCGCTGACAACGCCGATCACCAGGGCGTCGGTGTCGTCGAGGCGCAGGATGGAGCCGACCATCGGACGGTCGCCACCGAACCGCGAAGCGAAGGTCTCGTTGACCAGCGCCACGCCGCGAGCGTTCTCCCTGCCTTCCATGTTCTCCTCGGCGAGTGCTGGCTGCGTGTCCTGGGTCTCGAAGTCGCGACCGCGCAAGAGTGGGATCTGTAACACCTCGAGGTAACCGGGTGAGATCACCTGGTGCTCGATCTGGAAGGCTTTCTTCCCCGGCGGCGGATCAACTCCCGGAACTTCGACCCCTATCGTGTTGGGAAAGAAGCGCGCGCCGAGACTGAGCGGCACGTTGCCCGCCAGGGCCGCACTTTGAACGCCAGGCATCGCACGTGCGGACTGCAGGGCTTCGCCGAGGAGCGCCGTGGCGGCCGCCGGTGACATTCCAGTCAGGGTCGGGCTGAGTCTCACCGCCTCGACCTGCTGCGGATTGAAGCCGGGGTCGAGCGCTGCTGCGACCTGGAAGGCGCGAAGAAACAAACCAGCGGTCACCAGAATGACGACCGAGAGGGCGACCTGCGCAATCACCAGGAGCGAGCGGGTGCGCTTCGAACCCGACGCCGCACCGGCCCCACGGACCGAGTTGCTGAGACTGGCGCGCGAGGCGCGTAGTGCTGGCAGGAGCCCAAAGATGCTGGCCGCTATGGTCGAGATGAGAACTGCCCCGAGGAGGGTGCGCCAATCGAGGCGGACGTCGACCGACACCCCGCCGAGGGCAGGAACAGAGCGGCTGGCGAGAAGCGCGACACCGTAGGCAATCCAACCACCGATGACGCCGCCGGCGATCGCCAGGATGGCGCTTTCTGTGAGCTGCAATCTCGCCAGACGGCTGCGTGGGGCGCCTAGCGCGGCGCGCAGCTCGAGTTCTTGTCGCCGTCGCACCAGGCGCCCGAGCATCAGGTTGGCGACGTTGACGCAGCCGATCAGCAAGACAAACCCCGAGACTCCGGCGAGGATGGCCAGAAACGCGGCCAGGCCGCCACGAATGTCGGCGTCATGGCCGTCGGTCCGTTCGGGGCTGATGGCGAGACCATTGAGTTCTTTCGGATAGGCCCCCTCGAGTCGCTGGGCCTCGATGGCCAGGGCGGCGCGTGCCTGCTCGAGGCTCGAGCCAACGGCGTGGGCGCCGACCATCTCGACCCAGTTGGCAGAACGGTCTTGTCGGTCGGGTAGGCCGGCACGGGCTCCCATGCCGATCGAAATGAAGGCGTCGAAATTGAATCCGATGAAGTGGCCACGGAACCGCGGTCCAGAGACTCCGACGATGGTATAGGGCTGCCCGTTGAACACCAGAGTGCTTCCAACAGTGTCTCGCCGGGCGCCGTAGCGTTCGCTCCACAGGTGGTGGCTGATCACAGCCACTGGCTCGCCGGTTTCTTCGTCTTCGCGGGTCAGCAATCGGCCGAGGGTTGGTTGCACGCCGAGGAGAGAGAAGTAGTTGTCGGTCACTGCCTGCACGCCAAGCAGCTCGGGCGTGGCCTCGCGGTTCTGCTGCCAGCTCATGCGGATTCCAGAGAAGCCCGCGACGCCCTCGATGGCGCCGCTGTCACGCAGTTGCGTGTAGATAGGAAACGAGGTGAGCGAGAAGGTCTCCTCGTCGGCGAGCGCAAGCTTGACGTTGAGGAGCCGGTCTCCATTCTCGATCCCGGGGATGCCGCGGCCGAACGTGGCGTCGAAGATCGCCAGCACGCTGGTGGTGGCGCCGATGCCGATGGCGAGCGATAGCACTGCAATGAGAGAAAAGAGGGGGCGCTTGGCGAGCGTGCGTATGGAGTAGCGCACGTCCTGTCCAATGTCAGCTAGCAGTTCGCGGGGTACGGTCACGAGAAGTTCTCCGAGAGTTCGAAGCCAGAAAGAAAGGCGCTCGTGCGCTCCAGCGTTCTCGACCTGTTGCCAGTCGAGGGCGATGTTGAGTTCGAGTTCTTCGCCGAAGCGGTTTCTGAAGCGTCTTGGCAGGAGGAGCAGCCAGAGCCGCGCCAGAGCGGGCGGCGAAGGCGGCGATCGGTCGCGCTCCTTCATGCCGGCGCGGGGTCGGGGAGGTCGCGCGCGAGTTCTAGCGCACGCTCCATGCGCTCGGCCTCAGCGCGCATCACCGCATGGCCGAGAGCGGTGAGCCGGTAGTAGCGCCGACGTTCGTCGTCCCAGCGCTCGGGTGGGCGTTCGTCGGACTCGGCGATCAGCTCCTGATCGAGCAAGCGACGGATCAAGCCGTAGAGGGTTCCGGTACCGAGGCGGATGCGCCCGTCAGTCAGCCGATCGATCTCCTTGCGTACGGCCCAGCCGTGTTTGTTCTCGCGGGCGAGTGACATCAGGACATGGAATGCCGGTGGGGTTAGAGGAAGGAAAGAGTCGGGAGGTGGCTGGTGGGGTGACATCTGTGCCTCTGTAGCTCGTGTGCCTCTGTCGCTCGGCCTGGAAAGTGAGAGTCTCGCTCTGGGTGAGGTAATGCGTCGTGGCGCGACTATATACAGCGCAAAGTGGAAACGGCAAGTCGCTGGCGGGTTCGCCAGCTTGATTGCGTTCCCTCCAATGAAGCGGCCGACAGTCTGGTCGTGAATTCCTGGGACGAACCCCACAACTGAACGCAGAGGCCAGAGCATCATGACCACCATCGATCTACAGACAATCACCAGGTCTCTCCTACCCGACTTCGCCGCCCGCGCCGCCGCGGCTGACCTCTCGGGTGAGTTCGTAAGCGCCAACTACGCCGATCTGAAAAAGGCGCGCGTGTTCTCGGCGCTCGTACCAGTCGAGCTCGGCGGTGGTGGGGCGACGCATGGTCAGGTCGCAGATTTCATTCGCTCCGTTGGTCAAACCTGCGGCTCGACGGCCCTGGCGCTGGCGATGCATCAGCACCTGGTTGCGGCAGCGGTCTACAAGCACCGGCGCGGGTTGCCTGGCAAGGCCTTGCTCGAGAAGGTCGCCGGCACGCAGGCGGTTCTGGTGAGCACCGGTGCCAAGGACTGGCTCGAGTCGAACGGCGAGATGACCCGTGTCGAGGGTGGCTATCGGGTCACGGCGCGCAAACCGTTTGCGAGTGGGTCGCCCGCGGGTGCGCTGTTTGTGACCTCAGCGCGCTTCCAGGACCCGGTGACGGGGCCGCATGTCCTGCACTTCGGGGTTCCCCGATCGGCTCCTGGTGTGCGGGTCGAGGAGGACTGGGACACGATGGGAATGCGCGCTACGGGCTCGAACACCGTAACGTTCGAGAACGTCTTCGTGCCAGACGACGCGATCGCTCTGGCGCGGCCGGCTGGCGCCTACCATCCGGCCTGGAACGTCGTGCTGACGGTCGCGATGCCGCTGATCATTGCGGCCTACGTCGGAGTGGCCGAAGCCGCTGCCGAGCGAAGTCTCGAGCTCGCACAGAAAAGGGCTGCCGACCAGGATGTTCAGATGTCAGTGGGGGAGATGATCAACGAGTTGCGTACCGCCCAACTCGCGCTTCGCGACATGATCGCTCTTTGCAACGACTTCGAGACCAACACAACGACCGAAATCACAGCCGAGATCCTGGCGCGAAAGACAATCGCGGCGAGAGCCATCGAGAACACGGTCGATCTAGCGCTCGATGTCGCCGGTGGCTTCGGATTCCACCGTGCTTCGGGAATCGAACGACTGGTGCGTGACGCCCATGGAGTACGCTTTCACCCACTGACCGCGAAGCGGCAGCAGACCTTCACGGGTCGCGTCACCATGGGCCTCGACCCGATTGCCGACCCCGCCGTGCGGCCGGCGCGCATCGAAGCGGCCTAGCCCGAACCACAGGCACCTGCGAAAGGTCACGGTGCGCTGTAGCATCGAGACCGTGACCTTTTCGTGCAACCGCTACGGCCTGCCTGTCCTAAGCGTTGTTCTCGGTGCACTTGTGACCTCGCTGGCCGCCGCTCCAGGTGCGCAGCCGACTGCGCCTTCAGATGCTTCCTCGGCGTCGTTCGAGGAGGTGGCAAGGCAGATCAGGGTCGACTTCGAACACGACGCTGGCGCCCGTGGCGAGCTCTTGTTCCCCGAGATCATGGGCGCTGGCGTGGCCCTGTTCGACTACGACGGTGACCGGGATCTCGATCTCTTCTTCGTTCAGGGCGGGCCCCTCCGGGGCACACCCGTCGTGGGTGGCGACCGGCTCTTGCGCAACGACCTGGTGGTCGACAAAGACGGTGAGGCCACGTTGCGCTTTGTCGACGTCACGACCGAGAGTGGAGTGCGAAGTATCGGGCATGGCATCGGGGTCGCGGTCGGCGATGTCGACGGAGACGGTTGGCCGGACATTTTCACCACCCGCTACGGCCCCGATCAGTTGTGGCGCAACAACGGTGACGGAACCTTCGTGGATCAGAGTGCAGCGGCTGGAGTTTCCGGCGATGGTTCGTGGAGCTCGGGAGCGGCCTTCGTTGATTTCGATCGCGACGGTGATCTCGACCTTTTCGTCAATCGATATGTCGACTACCAACTGGCCAATCCGCCGCGCTGTGTCACCGATCGGGCAGAGCGCGACTACTGCGGACCGACCGCCGTGCCGCCGCTCTCGGATCGTCTGTTCGAGAACCGGGGCAACGGCACCTTCAAAGACGTTTCGCTAGCTGCGGGGATCGCCGCATTGTCTGGTGCCGGGCTGGGCGTGATCGCTCTTGACTTCGACGCCGACGGTTGGCTCGACTTCGTGGTCTCGAACGACCAGATGGACAACTACGCGTTCCGCAATCGTGGCGACGGCTCCTTCGAGGACGAGGCGCTGTGGCGAGGTTTAGCGGTCAACGGTCGTGGTCGCGCAGAGGCCAGTATGGGAATCGCCGTCGGTGACGTCGACCAGGACGGCCGCTTCGATCTCCTGATGAGTCACCTGAAGGGTGAGACCCATACGCTCTACCGCAACGACGGCGAGACATTTAGCGACGAGACCGATCGTCGCGGTCTTGCGTCTCCGAGCCTCGCGTTGACGGGTTTCGGGGTTGCGTTTGTCGATGTCGACAGCGATCGCGACCTCGACCTGGTGGCGACGCATGGCGCGGTGCGGAGGCTCGAGGTGAATGAGGCAGGCAGTGGCTCACACTTCGCCCAGCCCGACTTCGTGTTGACGAACGACGGTCGTGGCCACTTCGTTTCCGCCCCCGATGCTCTCGCCTCAGACAGTGGTCCGCACGCCGGCAGAGGGTTGGCGGTCGGCGATCTCGACCAGGATGGCGATCCTGACGTCGTCATCAGCAACAATGACGGTCCGGCAGAGGTCTATCTCAACCGTGCTGAGGCGCCGCACTGGATCGGCATCGAGCTGCGCGCCCCCGGGGCCTATCGCGAGGCAGCGGTGGTGACTGCCCACGGCGAGGGGTTCCGGTTGAAGAGTCGTTCGGCGCGTCACGGGAGCTTCGCCTCGGCGAGTGATCCGCGGGTGTTGTTCGGCCTCGGCGATGGCAAAGGTCCGGTCGCAATTGATGTGCTCTGGACCGATGGGAAACGAGAGAGCTACGGACCGTTCGAGGCGGGGCGCTATCACCTGGTGGTGCGCGGAACGGGCGCACAGGGCGACGACGCTTTTCCGGTGTCCGCCCGGGAGCGATCCTCGGTCGAGGTGACCCCTCAGCGTGACGGACCGGTTGTGCAAGACAGACCTATCGCTGAGACGACAAGCGTGTGGCCTGATCTGACGGCCACCGAACCCGAGGTGAGAGAGCTCCTCTTGGAGTGGCGCAGCCGTGTCGAAGCGCTGCCTGAAGACGAAGCGCCGGCACTCCTTTCTCCGCGGGCAAAGAGAGAACGGGTCGCGGTCTTCGGCGAGGCGGGCCGCCGCTTCCTTGCTCATCGCTACTTCGAGACTGCCGCCTGGCTTCTCGAGCGCGCGGCTTCAATCGAGCGCGAAGAATCTGGCTGGTGGAACTTGCTCGCTCATGCTGCAAGTGGGAGTGGCGATCTCGATCGGGCGATCGAGGCCAATGCACGACTCCTCGAGATCGAGCCAGACAACGCGTCGGCGCTGGTTCGCGGCGCGCGCTGGGCGATCTCGCGTGGGACAGTCGCGCAAGATGATGCATCGCGATGGTTGGAACGCGCGCTCGAGATCTCGAAGGGCTCGAAAGCGACCACGGCCGCGGCTGCGGCCGAGCTGGGGCGCCTTGCTCTCGAGTCCGGCGATGCCGGCCGAGCCATCGCCCACTTCGAATCGGCACTGGCCGCGGTGCCCGAAGCCAACCGACTGCACTACGAACTCGCCGTTCTCTACCGTCGCGCCGGCAACCTCGAGCGCGCCCGCTGGCATTTGGCGCGGCGAGGAAGGGTTGGCGTGCGGGTGCCTGATCTCCAGGTCGACGCCCTCGGCGAGCTCGTCGTGGGTGCCGACGTGCCGGCGCTCGAGGCCCGTTCTGCGTTCGCCGCCGGCGACTCGCGAACGGCGGTGAACCTGTTCAACCGGGCGATCGAGGCTGATCCCACGCGGCTGGATCTACGCATCAACCTGGCGGCGGCGCTCGGACAACTCGGGGGCCCTGAGAATATCGAGCGGGCGCTACAGCAGCTCGACCTGGTCCTGGCGACGCAACCCCAGAACCGCGGTGCGCTCATCAACCGGGCCTTTCTGCTCGAGGCGGCGGGTGAGCACGAGCGCGCATTGGCCGCCTACCAGGCAGCGCTAGCGGTTGCGCCCGGAGACTCCGAGCTCGAGCGGCGCCTCGAGGCGCTCGCGTCCTCCAACCGCTGAGGCGGGCGCTGGCGGTCGACTACTCGGAGACCGAGCTCTGTCGCTCTTCCATTTCCTGGAGGCGGCTGCGTAGTGCCTCGATTTCGCTCTTGCTATCGAGGAGCTGGCGATAGAGCTCTTGAATCGCTGCCAGGGCAACGCCGTCGGCGTCCGAGTAGGAGATGTGACGCTCGCTAGCGCCGAGCTTGAAGGCCTCGTAGAAGTCCTGAGCGACCGGGCCGAGGTGGGGAATTGCCTCGCCGTCATCGCGGTAGTTCCAGTGCAGGATCGGAACCTGAATCAGCCTCTCGAGGACCTGTGCAGAATTCACCGCAGCGAAGTTCTCCTTGGCGTTGCGGTCGGAGAAGCCGTTGACGGTGCCGGTCGTCGTCAGGTTGCCGCTCGAGTCGACCAGCAACTGCTCTGTTCCGGGAGTCGCGCTGAGTGACAGGCTGTACTGGGTCTCGGAATAGGTCTCGTGCCACGTGCTCGCGCCGGCCTTGAACGCCGTCTGGATGGTTGCGTCAGCCGTGCCGTTGTCGGTGTACGACAGAGTCGTGCGGTTCAGGTCGGCATCCCAGGTCTGTACCCAGGTGTCGGTCTTGGACTGCACGCGCGACTCGATGTTGCTGCCGGTGTCGCGGATGTGCAGGTGTGAATCGGGCGTGCTGGTTCCCAGGCCGATATGTCCGCTACTCCCCTTGATGGTGAGTGCATCACCCGGAGCGTCAGGGAAGATGCGAAAGACGAGCTCCGAACCATTGGTGACGTCGCGGATGAAGAAGTTGGCTTCGTTCCCTGCCAGGTCCCAGGTCTGGGGCGTGAAACCGCTCGAGCCGTCCTGCTCGAGACGATAGGTCGGAGTGTTCCCGTCGACCATGTGAAGCTGGGTGACCGGGGTGGAAGATCCCAGTCCGAGGCGCCCTCCGTCGTCAACGTAGAGCGAATTGCTCGGTGCACCGGCTTCGAGTGTGAAGGGCACGCGCGCGCCGTCGATGTCGGTAATCGAGAATTTGTTGGCGCCACCGTTCGAGGAGTCGTTGGCAGTGAGTTCCCAGTCGCGGGAGGGGAAGGACGCTGTGTTGCTGGTGTCCTGGAACTTGATGCGTAGGTTGTTCTCTTTGGTGCGGATGGTGTCGAATCCGAACGACTCACCATTGGAGCAGTCTTGCCCGACGCAGAGGCTTTGCGTGACGATCAAGTCGTCGTTGATCTGCTGGTCGCGTGTTGTAACGCCTGCGGCGTCCTGGACGGCTGCCGAGCGCGTTGCGGTGCTTTCGGCAAGGTCGGGGTCCGCGATGGACCCGGCCTGCACCGTAAAGCTGCCGAAGCGCACAGGAATCGCCTGTACCAGTGGTTGGAACAGGCGTGTCGAAAGCCGGCCCGCCGCTTCGGCTTCGCGCAGGTTGGCGGCCATGTCGCGGGTTTCGGCGTTGACGCTGGGTACAAAGCGCAGTTCGTAGCTGTAGTTGCCGTCGAGGCTGCGGCCGTTCAGAGCGGCCAGGTCCGCGAGGTGATCGACGGTAAGCGACAACGGCGACCCGGCATCGATGCGGAAGGTTTCGATTCCCGCCGGTCCTGAAACCGTGAGTACCGCGCTTTCCCAAGCCTGCTGCGGTTCGGCGAAGTCGAGACCTTCGGAAAGCGTGCGCACGTCCTGGCCATAGGCGATCGAAGCGGCGAGGACACAAAGAGCCAGTAGGGAAAACAGGCGAAGGAGGGGGCGGGAAGAGAGCTTGGTGTTCATTGTGTTTCGATCCGTGAGTCGGTGTCGGGTGTCATGGGTGCGCGGAGGGGCTTGTCTTCTTGTGGGCTTGGGAGGGAACGTCAGGGGTCGGAGAGGTCCCAGGCACCGGTGTTGCCAGTCTCGAAACCGTCGTCGAAGAGAGCATCGGCAGGCGACTGAGTGGGTGGCGCGTCCTGGGTGACGTCGTCGAAACGCACCACCAGCGGGCTGAGGTCGCCGCCGGAGGTGGCGCAGTGCAGGCGGAGCTCGACGGCCTTCGTGTTCGCGGCAGTGGTGAAGCTCCGCCGGCTGGTTGCCCAGGTTGGGTTGTGGCCAGAGCGGGTGAGCTCGGCGCCCAGGGTGAGCCCCAAACAGTCGGCGCGTGGGCTCTCAAACAGCGCCAGACGGCAAAAGTCCTGGTTGCCGCTCACGACCTTGAGGGCGGTGTTCCAGTGGGTGAGCGTGCCGCCGGTGACGGTGACGCATTGGCCGGCGATGAGCTGGGTCCGGTTGCCGGCCAGGCCGCCGGTCAGCTCGAGGGCACCAGGCGCTGCTCCACCATCGGCACCGGTGTGGGCGATGGTGCCGCGGCCGACGAGGTGCCAGCCGGTGACATCGCTGTCGAACGAGCCGTTGGTGATCTGGGCAACGAGCGGGGCGCCGGCGGTGGCGAGAAGTGCGAAGAGCAGGAATGCGTGACGTTTCAAGGGTCGGTTCCGGTAGAAGGGTTTTCCGAAGCGTGAAAAGTTTACTAGGTTTCTTGTTGGGGTCAACAAAGTCGTTTTTATAGTAAACAAGGGAAAGATTCAGTAGGATGCCGACCTTCGAGTTCTCGGAGATCACCCCTTGGCACCCCTTTTTGGTCCCGCCACCCACCTGCCGTTCCCGAGGCCCTCATGTCTAGATTGAAACTCCTACCGGCGTCCCTTGTCCTTGCCCTACTCGCCCCCGCGGCGCTCTGGGCGCAGCCGACGTTCACCGCGGTTTTCTCGCCCGGAACCATCGGACCGGGGAGCACGTCGACCGTGATCTTCACCATCGATAACGGGTCGGGTTCTCCAGTCACGGACCTCGGCTTCGCAGCCACCTTGCCGGCTGCAGTCACCATCGCCGATCCAGGCCGACCGCAATCGAGCTGCGACCTCCTGGTCGGCGAGCTGACCGCTCCAGACGGCGGAACGACGATCACCTTGAGCGGCGCGGGTGTCGGCGCGGCGGAGATCTGCACCGTGTCGGTCGATGTCACCGCGAGCACTCCCGGGAGTCACGAGATGGCGGCCGTCACCTTGAGTTCGAGTGCTGGTGACAGCCTGAGTTCGCCGGCGAGCCTGGCCGTCGTCACCACGCTTCCCGGTTTCAGCAAGAGCTTCGCACCGAGCACCGTGGCGCTGGGCGGGCGCAGCACCCTGGTCTTCACGATCGACAACAGTGCCAACGCCAACCGCATCGGCACTGTCTCATTCACCGACAACCTGCCAGTGGGAATGGTGGTTGCCGATCCGGCCAACGCTTCGACCGACTGTGTCTCAGCGTTGGACGATACGACCCTGACTGCGGTGGCCGGGAGCCAGCAGGTGGCGCTCCTTGCGGAGGGGATCAACATCATCGCAGGTTTCGAAGTGTTGCCGCCGGGTGCAAGTTGCACTGTGACGGTCGACGTGGTTTCGACCAGTTCCGGTTTTCTCGACAATGCCGCAGACGATTTGCAGGCCGACTTCACTTCCGCCGGTGGCGCGAACGACACGCTCGAGGTCACCCAGACCAGCCTGGCCATCACCATGTCGTTCGAGGATGATCCGGTGCCTCCGGGAAGTCCCGTAGATGTGCTCTTTACCCTCATTAACATTGACAGTAGCTTCTCCGCAACTGGCGTCATGTTCAGCGCAGATCTGACCACGCTCTCGCCCCCGCTCTCTGGCCTGACCTTCGACGCCGCTCTCGAGAACGAATGCGGCGGTAGCGTTTCGGGCATTGGTGGCACCAGCATCGCCTTCTCCGGCGGCACGGTTGCCCCAAGGGCGAGTTGTTCGATTCGAGGCAGGCTTGCGGTCCCCGCGGCCACAGTCCCCGGTGCCTACGCGGCCATGACCACCGCGATCACGGGCACGCGAGACGGGTCGCCCGTGGTTGGCAACTCGGCGTCAGACGTACTTTTCGTCGAGCCGGTACCGATCATCACCATGAACTTCCTCGAGGCGGGCACTCTCGCCCCCGATCCGACCATCAACGCTGGCGACGACTTCGTGGTGCGCTACACGATCACCAACACCAGCAGCACCTCCGCTGCGACGGACATCACGTTTCTCGACGAGCTCACCGACGGTGGCCCAATGACGGGGTTCTTGCCTTACCCCATCGTTGCAACGTTGCCGCCCGTCCCCGACCCTCCGTGCGGCGGCTCGATGGCCTTTGCGTTCCCCGATATCGACCGACAAGGTCTCCAGCTAACCGGCGGCAGCCTCACGGCGGCTCCGGGTGCTGGTGCGACCTGCACGTTTGACGTGACCTTGACGGCGCCGATTGATCTGGCGCCAGGGATCTACCGCAGTACCACCGGCGCGATCGAGGCAACCGTGGACGGTGCTTCCAGGGTCGGCAACGTTGCTACCGACACGATCACCGTCATCGGCGCGCCGGCTTTGACGAAGCGGTTCGTTGACGGCCCCGCGGCGCCCGGCGAGACCGTGACTCTCGAGTACACCCTTTCGCACCGCGCCGACGCCCCGGGAAACGCCACCGGGATCACCTTCACGGACGATCTGTCGGCGACACTCTCGGATCTGACCGCGAACCTGCCACCTTCGCCTGATCCGCCATGCGGAGCCGGTTCGTCGCTGACCGGATCGGCAGGAGACACGCTGCTCACCCTCTCGGGCACCTCGCTCCAGCCTGGCGAGTCCTGCACCTTTTCGGTGACCCTCGACGTTCCCGCCGGCGCCGCCGCCGGCAGCTATCCGAGTACCACCAGTGCGGTCAGTGCGACGGTCGATGGACTGGCCGCTACTTCCAGGCCAGCGACCGCCGATCTGCAGGTCGTGGGTGTGGTGTTGACGAAGGAGTTTCTGGACGACCCGGTGCTTCCCGGTGAAAGCGTGACCCTCCGCTATGGGATTGAGAATGTGCATCCGTCGGTGGGCGCGGATATCGTCTCGTTTGCCGACGACTTGAATGCGGCTCTCTCCGGGCTTGCGGCGACCGGAGGAGCGCTCGTCGATACCTGCGGGGGTACCTTGAGTGGTACCAACTCTCTCACCTATACGGGGGGATCGGTGGCCTCAGGTTCATCGTGCTCGATCGATGTGCTCGTTCAGGTGCCGGCGGGTGCCGCCGATGGCACCTACAACAGCACCACGAGCTTTCTCCAGGTCAACCAGGGTGGGGTTGTCGTAGTCAACCCGGCGACCGACCAGCTGGTCGTCAACTCGTCGCTTCTCCAAGTGACCAAACAGTTCACCGACGACCCCGTAGCCCCAGGTGACGTCGTGACCATGGAGTACACGATCTCCAATCTGGACCCCAGCCGACCGGCAACGGATATCGCGTTTCAGGACCCACTAGGTGCGGCCCTCTCCGGTTTGCAAGTGACGCACGTGATTCTGCCCAACGGTTGCGCGGCGTTGGGTTTCGGTTTCGCCGGTCTGAATTCTCCCACCTTGAGCGTCTTCGACGGATCTCTCGCCGCGGGGGAGAGCTGCACGGTGCGCTTCGGGCTGCCGGTGCCTGCGGGAACCGCTGCGGGAACCTACGCCAGTACGACCACCGCGATCACTGGCACGATCGACGGCTTTCCAGTCTCCGGTGAAGCAGCCACCGACAACCTGGATGTCAGAGGTGAGCTTCTGTTCAGCAAAGCCTTCGATGGTCCCACCACGGCGACCGGCACCGCCGTCCTCACCTTCAACATCAGCAACCCAGGAACCGACACCGCGACCGGGCTCTCCTTCTCGGACGATCTCGACGCAGTCCTCGCCGGCCTTGTGGCCACCTCGCTGGATCTGGATGTACCCCCCTGCGGTGCCGGTTCCGAGCTCGGTGGCACATCGTTTCTTACCCTGACCGGCGGTGAGTTGCCGCCGATGGGTGGTACGTGCAGCTTCAGGGTGGAGGTGCAGGTTCCCGCCGGGACAGCGGCTGGCACCTACACCAACACGACCTCCGAACTGTTCCAGTCCGGCCTGACGGTCGCCGAGCCCGCGACTGCCGACCTGGTGATCGAACCGGCCCCCGTGTTCTCCAAGACCTTTACTCCCGACACGGTGGCGCAGTTCGAAGCCAGCACCTTGCGTTTTTCAATCGACAACACCGCCTCGGCGCTGGCCGCTACGGCACTGGACGTGACCGACAACCTGCCGGCTGGCATGACCGTCGCGACTCCGCCCAACAGCGCAACGACTTGCACGGGCGGCACCTTGACGGCGGCCGACGGAAGTTCGGTTGTCGCCTACAGCGGAGGTTCGGTTGCCGCCGGGTCGACGTGCACGATCGAGGTCGACGTCGTCGCTTCGTCGGTCGGCGTTTTGGTGAACACCACAGGCGAGCTGACCTCGTCGTCGGGCAACAGCGGAAACGCGAGCGACACCCTCACGGTGATGGACGCCGAGCCACCCGTCGTGACGTCGATTTCGACTGGCGAGGGTCCGCTAGCGGCCTGCACCAACCTGCGAGAACCCGTGGCTTCGATCCAGGTCGTCATGGAAGACGGCGGTGGTGCGATCTTTGGTGCGGACGACCCGGCTAACTACAAACTCATCGCCACCGGGCCGAACGGAGAGTTCGACACCCAGGGGTGCGGTGCCACCCAGGGCGACGACGAAGAGATCACCGTTCTGGCAGTCGAGACGAGCGGGGTCTTTCCTTCGGTCGAAGTCGACGCCAGCGTCAGTGCTGAATGGTTGCCGGTTGGGCTCTATCGCTTCTTTGTTTGCGACTCGATCACCGACGGAAGCGGCAATGCGCTCGACGGTGACTTCGATGGCCTTGCCGGCGGCGACGCCCTCGTTCCCGTGTTCCGCGCCGACCCTTGGAATCTCTTCGACAATGCGCACTTCGATGACTGCCCTGTGGCTCGCGCAGTGACCCTCGCACCGTGGGCTGCCATGGCCACGGCCCCCAACGCGGTCTTACCCGGGACCCCGGGAATCGATGATGCTTCTGGGTCACCGCTCTCGGCTTCCGCTCTCGTGGTGAACACGGCCGGTGGCGCGAGTGCTCTCAGCCAGTGCGTGGAAGTCGAAGGCGGTGCGTCGTACGAGTTGCGGGCCGCGCTGCGCTACACCTCGGCCTCCCTCGGAGCCCTGGAGCAGGTCTGCGATTTCTACGATGATGCTGCCTGTGCTGGCGCGTTGCTTGGCACCTCGTCGCTCACTTCGTTGCTCGAGGACGGAGCCGGGAGCTTCGCGGCGGTTTCGACCGGCATCACAGTGCCCGCGGGCGCGTCCTCGGGGCTTTGTGCATTCGCCATTGAGAGTCTCGATGGTGGCGACGCCAGCCTCGAGCTCGCCCTCGACCGCGTCTTCATGGGTGCCGAGTTCACGATCTTCACTGACGGCTTCGAGACTGGCGACACGACAAAGTGGTCGGCGGTCCTGCCGTGAGGCGTACGCCAGAGGCCAGGTCTTCCAACGATTGGCGGTCAGATTGCCGTATAGAGTTCAAGCAATGAGCATCAAGAAACCGTTCGCTTCGTCGGTCCACCACGCGCTGGTTGTGACATTCCTTCTGGTTGCCGCCGTTGCTGTCCTGTTGGCGACGCCTGCAACGGCGGAGGGGGATCCGAGCGTCGAACTCGCTCCTCGGGCGGTAGCGGGCGTCGCCCGTATCGCCGTTCCGCCGCTACCCCCGACGTCGACCCTTCCTACACAGCTCGTCCTGGACGACAACACGGCCGAAAGCTCCTTCGGCTTTGCCGGTGGAACCGCGCGTCAGTTCATGTGGTTCAACCGCTTTGATTCGCCAGGTTCGTTCGCTCTCAGCGAGATCTGGGTCCTGTTTCCCCCAGGCGCCGACGTGCCGCTCGGCGGTGCGGTTCAAATCGCAGTCTTTGATGATCCCGACGGTGACCCCACCAACGGCGCAACGCTGCTTGCGACCTACGACGAGACGATCCAGGCGAACGATGGGCTGACGTTCTCCGTCTACCCGCTCGCGACTCCCCTGGCGCTCGATGCCACCGGTGCGGTCTTGATTGGCGTCGTCAATCGATACTTCGATACCGGTGTGACGCCGCCCCCGACTCTGCCGGCGGCACTCGACACCACCGCCAGTGAGGGCAGTTCCTACGTCGCCCTGTGGCCGGCCGACGCTTCTGATCCGCCCGACCTGGCGTCAGCTTCGACGATTCAGTTGGTCGGCGGTGCCTCGGCCGGCAACTTCATGATCCGTGGCTTCGGAGGGGTGGCCCAGGTCGCTCCGGTGCCGACGCTCGGGTCGTTCGGGCTTCTCGTCCTCGGTTTGCTGACCGCTCTCGTGGGCAGCCGGCGTCTGCGTCCTCGCTGATCGCGCTCTCCTCGTCTCTGCCACAAAGAAAGAGGGCGGCCCCGTAGGCCGCCCGTGGAGGGATGAGGAGAAGAACTCCCCGCAGGCCACCATGGTACAAGATATATAGATAAAACGCAATATATCTAATTAAAGACCCTCCAGGACAAGCTGCGAATGGAGGCCGGCGGCGAAGGAGGGGGGGCCCATTTCGACCTCCGGGCGAACGTTCTGGTCCATCTCTACGTACTGGGGCCAGGGGAGGGACCAACCGCCATAGAGGACAACGAGCTGGTCCGCCGCATCCTGGCGGGCGACGAAGATGCTTTTACCGAACTGGTTCGGCGTTTTGAGCGCCCGGTCCTGAGGCTTGTCTTGCGTATCGTGCGCGATCGCAGCAAGGCCGAGGATGTCGCCCAGGAGGCCTTCCTGAAGGCGCATCGGGCCCTGGGCAGCTATCAGCACGACCGTCGATTCTCGAGCTGGCTGTTCAAGATCGCTCACAACACCGCCATCGACCACCTGCGCAAACGCCAGCTCGATACGGTCTCGCTCTCGCCGAGCTCACCAGATGAGCCTGATCTGGCGGCTGTTCTTGCCGATCCAAACGCCATCTCTCCGGTCGACCGAGCCGAGGCCAGTGGTGCCGCGGCGGCCCTCGGCCGGGTGATCGGGGCGATGCGCGAGGAGTGGCGCGAGGTGGTTCTGTTGCGTTTTGGAGAGGGTCTCTCCTACCAGGAGATCGCCGACATTCTCGAGCTGCCGATTGGCACGGTCAAGACCTACATCCACCGCGCGCGGCGCGAGATTGTCCAGGGGCTGGCCGCCGAGGGCTACGAGCGCTGATACCGTTCATCGCTCAATGGACGAACTTGCCTACCGCGACGACGAGCGTCACCCGCTGCTCGAGCGCTACCTCGAGACCTGGGGGCAAACGCCGCCGCTCGGCGAGCACCCCCCGGTAGAGGTGCGGCCGTCGTTCGACATTTCGGCCTCCGATGAGATGTACCGCTACGCCCTCGAGGAGCGGCACCAGCACCGTGGGATTGCAGTGCTCGAATACGCCCGCAGTGGCTTTGGCCCCGCGCAGGTGGCGCTCGAGGTACTCGCCTGGGCTCGCGGCGACCAGCCCACGAAGGGCGCTGCGGCTACGCCGCGAATCCTCGACTTCGCTGCCGGCCACGGCCGGGTGACGCGTTACCTCGCGGCGGCGATCGGCCGCCAGCGGGTGACCGTGGCCGAGGTGGTGCCGTCGGCAGTGAAGTTCCAGCGTGAGGTTCTGGGGGTCGAAGCGGTGCAGTCGAGTCATACCCCGGAGGGTCTCGAAGCCCAGTTCAATGGCCTTGCGTCGGGCAATCTCTTTGACGGGGTGTTTGCATTCTCGCTTTTTAGTCACCTGCCCGAGCACCGTTTCATCCCATGGTTGCGCGCTCTCTGGGAGCGGGTCGATGCGGGCGGGGTTCTGGCGGTGACCACCCATGGTGAATCGGCGCGTCTCGGGCGGCCGCCGATCGCCGAGAGTGGCTTCGAGTTCGAGCGCTACAGCGAGAGCGCGGTGCTTTCAGCCGAGGAGTACGGCTCGACCTGGGTGGCACCCCACTGGATGGAACGTGCGGTGCGCCGAGCCTGCTCGGGATGCCAACCGATTCTGATCGAGCGTGGCGTTTGGAACCTGCAGGACTTGTGGATCATGGTGCGCGACGAAGCCCAGGGCGCCTCGCCTCGCCTTCGGGGCAAGCCGCGGGTGACCCTGTTGCCGTTCGGCAGTCTCGAGCGGGTGCAGCCGAAAGGACCGGCACGGCTGCGGCTCGACGGGTGGGTCCACCAGCCGGGAGCCTCTCCGTTGACCATCGAAGCGCGGGTCGAACGTAGCGGCGAGGTCATTGCCGAAGCCGCGGGTCAGGCGGACCTTGTGCGCGAAGACGTGGCTCTCGCCCAGAGTGAGAGCTTTGCGCGCTGCGGCTTCCAGCTCATGCTGGATCGTTCCGACCCGTTTCGCTTCGACGATCTCTTGATCGTCGAAGCCGTCGATCGCGGGTCAACCGAGCGTCCGGCCTCGCGCCATGTTCTGCAGTTGTCCTTCGTCGAGGGGGCTGACCTCGTCGGGCGAGTTGCTGGAGTTCGCCGTGACGCTGCGGTGGAGGCTCGATTGCTGCGTCATCAGATCGCCATCATGGAGCGCAGTCGCTTCTGGCGCCTGCGCAACCGGTGGTTCGCTTGGAAGCGTGCTCTGGGGCTTACCGAGCAGGACTGAGAGAAAGTCCACTCTGGCTGGGCAAGAATGCTGTAGATCCTGCGGAAAAGGCCGCCAAAGAAGAATCTGTTCGTCCCTGAAACCTCTCAGGCCGGGTGGTCGTAGGATCGACCTGAGATGAGTCACTTCGAGAAACAACCAGGCCTCCGCCACCAGGTGCCGACAACGGGCGATGGTGCGACGGTCAGCGCCCGTCTGGAGCGGCGCCTCGAGCGCTGGTTGCGAGCCGAGGGCTCGAGCGAGTCTCCGCGTCGTGACACCGAACACGCCCTGCGTCGGGTTTTCCAGAGCCTGCCCCAGGTCGTGCCACCGGCTGCCTTCGCTGAGCGCGTGGTTGTGGCCGCCCGCGCCAGCCAACCAAGCGCCGGAGTCTCGGTAGCAGGCACCCTTCGCGCGGCTGTTTTGCGCCACTGGCTTCCGGCGGCCGCTCTTCTAGCCTCGCTGTGGTTCGGAGCACTCATCGTTGGGAGTCGCCTCATGCCCGAGCCCGAGGTCGTAGACGGCACGATGTTCGCGGCCAGCCGGGTGGGTTTTTCTTTCCTCGAGGTCGTAACGGGTCTGTTGCAAGGATTCGAGCGAGCGGCCGAGGTGGGCCTGGCGGCCTTGTCAATGGCGCTTTCTGGTGAGGCGTTGCTGGTGGCGGCGCTTCTTACGGTCACGGCCTTCTCGGCTCTCTATGTTCTGGTGCGGTCGAGCGAGCTGGCGTCGTAGGACCATGAAACAACTTCGGCGTTCCCCAGAGCGTGTAGCGCTCGTCGCTCTGATCGCCCTGCAGGGGTTCATCGCGCCTGGCTTCAGCCAGGAGGCAGAGGCCACTCCCGCGGCCCAGGAGGCTCAGAGCTCCACACCCGAGACTCCCGATCCGCCGCCAGCCGCCGAGCCGCCCGCCGCGACGGGTGCCGAGGTCGAGAACGAGCTCCGACAGATCGACGAGGAGCTCGAGGCGCGCCAACGTGCGGTGCGTGAGGAACGCGAGAAGCTCCAGCGCGCATTGGACCTGCTCGACAGCGAAGAGGAACGCTTGGAGCGCCAGGGGCGGACCCTGCGTGAACGCGAGCGCGAGCAACAGAACGAAGAGCGTCAGCGCGAGCAAGAGCGGCGGCGCCAACAGCGCGAGTCCGAGCGTGAAGCGCGCGAGCGCCTGCGGGAAGACGAGTGGCGGTCCTCGAACAAGTGGAGTTTCGGTCGCACCGTTCGCGTCGAAGAGGGCGAAACCGCGCAGTCCGTCCAGGTCATGGGAGCCGACGTCGAGATCGAAGGCCACGTAGACGGCGATGTCAGCGTCGCCTTTGGCAATGCGTTTGTATCCGGGCATGTCGACGGCGAGGTCGAAGCCTTTCTCGGTGACGTCGAACTCCGCCCGGGTGCCGTCGTTCGTGGTGACGTCACCAGCGTGGGCGGCGACGTCAGGCGCATGGCGGGCGCCCGCGTCGATGGCACGATCGACGAGGTCACCGTCGGTGGCGACCGGTGGTCGACCGATCGCGAGCGAGAATGGGAAGAACGCTGGGACGATCGCTTCCCGCGGAGCAGTCGCGGGCCCCGCTGGTTGAGCCTCGACTGGATCCTGAGCCTCGGCTGGCTGGCGCTCATGGTGGCGGCGATCTACTTCTTCGGCTGTGTCGCGCAGCTCATTCTGCCGGCGCAGGTCGATCGTGTGGAGTCCATCGTCAGTGCACAACCGCTGCGCGCCGGAGTGGTCGGTCTCGCTCTCGTCGCTGCTTTCTTGCCCGCTCTGGTCCTGGTCGTCGTCCTGCTCAGCATTACAGTCATCGGCATCCCACTTTTGATTTTCGTTCCGTTCGTGATTCTGGCGCTCGGTTTCGTCGCGATCTTCGGCTACAACGTCGTAGCAGTGGCGATCGGCCGGCGGGTACCGCTGCGAGGAGCGCTACGGGCCGAGACGAACTATGGCCACCTGTTGACCGGGCTGTTCCTGCTCCACTTGATCCTTGCCAGCGGCTTTTTCCTCCAGATCATCCGTCCGCTGGAAGGCTTCGGCGTTCTGTTTTGCATTGTTGGTGGACTCGCCATGTTCTGCGCGATGGCGGTTGGCCTTGGCGGCGTCTTCCTGGCGCGGTTCTCGGGCAACTCTTCAAGCGGTGCGGCTGCCACGGTGCCACCGCCACCTCCGCCGTCTTCGACGACCTACGACGATCCTCTGATGCACGAAGACCTCGAACCACTCTCCTGGACGGATGAAGACATCGCCACCGATGAGTTCGAGAGCACCGTGGAAGAAGAGGCGATTGAAGCCGAACCCGACGAAGCCGCGCAGGCCGACGAGCCCGCTTCAGACGAGGATCAGGAGGGCGAGTAGATGTTCGCTGGCGGTGCAGCGTCGACCGCTGGTTCCTCCGGAGGGGTCGTCCGTCGGACCTCGCGTAGAACGCCGATCAGAAAGAAGACCGGAACGAGCGCCAGCCCAGCCTGACCGGTGCGGTAGAGGGTGTACCAGAGCGGCGTCCCGGCCTCGATGATCTCGAGTTCCTCGAACAGTACGACTTCACAGGCACCGTTGCCGCCGTCTTTGCGGGTGCGACTGGTCCTGCGCCACCAGCCCTGCCAGTCCTCGACTGTGTAGTCGACGAGCAGGCCCTTGAACCGGATCTGATCGCCAATTCGCACCTTTTCGAGCGCCTTTCGGAGCTCCGGAGACTCGGTGATCATGTGGTTGTTGGCGAGCGCGTCGTCAAAGAACAGTTGATTCTCGCGGTAGCTGAAGTAGCAGAACGAGGGGCCGCTCTTGAACTTGACTTTCTGGTAGTCGCCCTGGCTCAGGTTCTGGCCCCACAGGACGCACAGGTCGCGGGTATCGACTGAAGTAGTGTCGTGCACATTGTCGGCGATGCCGTCGATGTTGTTGTGGGTCACAACCAGCCCGTAGAGCTCGTATTCGGCGACCGGGCGCACGTCGATGCGCTTACCCGCGTACTCGAACGAGAACGGCTCTCGGTGTGTCTTGGTCTGGCGCGGCTCCTCTAGAAGCTGCTCATCGACCTGCTCAGGACCGGGCAGGCTGCCCTTCTGGGTGCACGAGACCACCATCAAGAGAGCCGAGAGGACGAACAGGGTCGGTAGCGGTTGTGGTCTCTTGAGGAGGTCCATGGTTGAGGGCAAGAGCGGTTGCGTTCACGGTGTCGCGGAGTTCAATTCTAGTAAAACTAGTAACAGCTTGCGAGATCCCGCGGCGCCTCGAGCGCCCCGCGTCGCTGCCATACTTGCCGTTCTCCAGCTCAGAGGACCCTCGCCTTGTCGACCAGAACGCAGTTCGGGCCGGCCCCCACGGCCGACCCGCGGTTTCCCAGAATCACCCCAGTCGTTTCCCAGTCGATTGCCCGGGAGTTGCCCGGGTCTTGGCGGGCGGCTGCGGTGTCTCTGGTTGTCGGGAGCCTCTTGCTTGCGGGAGCACCCCTCGGGGCGCTCGAGCGAGGGGACCTGTGCGAGCACCTGCGCGGTGGGCGTTCACCCTATTTTGGGCGGGCCTTCCTGGATGAGATCCGGGCCGCGCTCGACGCCTCTTCCGACCCTGCGGAGGAGTCTGGCTATCGGGGTCTCCTCGGTGCCGAGCTGCTCAAGCACGGCCAACTCGACGAGGCGCTCGAGTTGCTCGAACAGGCAAAGCGCGAGATCGCCACCCAGGAGCGCAGCGACGGCCTGGCATCTTCCGTCGATTGGCATCTCGCGCTGGCCCACCTACGCCTGGCCGAGCAGCAGAACTGTGTCGGTCACCGCAGTGCGGCGAGCTGCATCCTGCCAATCCGGAAAGATGCAGTTCATACCCTGCCAGAACACAGCCGGAGAGCCGGTGACCTCTTTGCGGCCTATGCGAAGGAGCATCCGCGCAACATTCAAGCGGTATGGCTGCTCAATGTAGCCCGCCGGGTTGCCGGCCAGTTTCCCGACGGTGTACCGGCCCCTTTGCGCATCACCGATGAGCAACTGACTGCGGATGGCGCTGCGTTCGCTTATTGGACCGATCGTGGTCCGGAGCTCGGCCTGTCGACGCTCGATCTTGCAGGTGGCGCAATCATGGACGACTTCGACGGTGATGGCCACCTCGACCTGGTGAGTTCGACCTGGGATCCGTGCGGTGGACTGGCGGCGTTTCGAAACAACGGGACCGGCGGCTTTGAAGACGTGACGGATCTCTGGGGTCTGGCTGATCTGGCAGGTGGGCTGAATCTGGTCCATGGCGATGTCGATGGTGACGGCTGGCTCGACTTGCTGGTCTTGCGCGGTGCCTGGCTGCTGGCCGACGGCCAGATCCCGAACACCCTGCTGCGCAACCGTGGCCCTCTTTCGACTGCGGCCGGCGACGTCCACAAACGTTTCGAAGACATCACGGCGACAGCCGGCCTGGAGGAACCGGGCTACCCGACGGCCAGTGCCGCCTTTGCAGACTTTGACGGTGACGGCGACCTGGATCTCTTCGTTGGCAACGAGGCGACGAAAGCCTCGTCCTATCCGTCGCAGTTGTTTCAAAACGATGGCCGAGGTCGTTTCATGGACATCGCCTCTTCATCAGGGGTCTCGAACCTGCGCTACTCCAAGGGTGTCGCCTGGGGCGACTTCGACGAAGACGGTGACCCGGACCTCTACGTCTCGAACTTCGGCGAGAACCGCCTCTACCGAAACGACGGTGCCACGCCTTCCGGCGACGGGTGGCAGTTCGTCGACGTCGCACCGGAGCTCGGTGTGGTGGCTCCGCGGGTCGAGAGCTTTGCGTCCTGGTTCTTCGACTACGACAACGATGGCGACCTCGACCTGTTCGTGGCCGACTACCGCTCGCAGGCGGCGCGGGTGACCGCGTCCTACTTTGGCATGGCGACTCCCGAGGGGCAGCCGCTGCTCTACCAGAATCAGTTCAGCGAAACCGGTAGCGCCTCGTTTCGTGAAGTGAGTCGAAGCGTTGGGCTTGTACGTCCGGCGATGCCGATGGGCGCCAACTATGGTGACCTCGACAACGACGGCTGGCTGGACATCTACCTCGGCACTGGCGAACCAGACCTCGCCAGCCTGATGCCCAATGTCATGTATCGCAACACCGGCGGGCGCTTCGTCGACATCACGATGGCGGGCGGCTTTGGACACCTGCAGAAGGGGCATGGCGTAGCCCTTGGTGACCTCGATCACGACGGGGATCAAGACCTGTTCCACCAGCTCGGCGGCTTCTACCCAGGCGACCGCTTCGGCAACGCCCTGTTCGAGAACCCGACTGCCAACCCGCGTGAGGCGGCCGGCGCGGGAAGGAACCGGTTCTTGACGTTGCACTTCGAAGGTCGGCGTGCAAACCGCTTCGCTCTCGGCGCACGCGTAGAGATCGTCGTGCTCGATGCGGCCACGCCCGCGGTTCCACGGTCGATTCATCTGCTCGTCGGTGCCGGCGGTTCGTTCGGGGGCTCGAGCCTGCGCCAGGAGGTCGGTCTCGGCAAGGCGACCCAGGTGCGCGAAGTCATCGTGCGCTGGCCCGGTTCTGGCGTCGTCGATCGATTTCGCGACCTCGAACTCGATCGTGTCTACTTGCTGCGTGAAGGTGGATCCAGCGCGACCGAGGGCGCCGCCGCTCCCGAGGGTGCCGTCGCGCTCGTCGTCACTCCGTTTCGATTGGGTGGCGACTGATGCCGGCGTTCTTCCTACAGCGTGCTTTGTGCGCGCTGGTCCTCTCTGGGTTTCTGGGGCTTGGGCCAGTGGTGGCACAAGACGCCCCGCGAGCACCGTGGTTCCTTGATCGGACCGAGGCCAGCGGCATCGACTTTGCGCATTGGAACGGGATGTCGGGACGGCTCTACTACCTCGAGATCGTCGGTGCGGGCGGCGCCCTCTTCGACTACGACGGCGATGGCGATCTCGACCTCTTTCTCGTGCAGGGTGCCCTCTTGGGGCCCGACCGCACCTTCGACGATGCGACGATTCCCTGGCGCGGAGCGGGCCCGCCCCGCGACACCCTCTGGCGCAACGAAAGCACGGCCGATGGCCTACAATTCGTCGACGTCACCGAGGCCTCGGGCATCGACTCGAGGAGCTACGGCATGGGCGCGGTCGCCGGCGACATCGACAACGATGGCGACGTGGATCTCTACCTCCTCAACTTTGGCGCCAACCAACTGTGGCGCAACGAGGGTGGCGGACAGTTCGTCGACGCCACGGAGGCAGCGGGCCTCACCGAGCCGCGGTGGAGTGTTTCGGGAAGCCTCGCGGACTACGACAATGACGGTGACCTCGACCTCTACGTTGTGAACTATCTCGACTACAGTTTCATTGGTCACAAGAGCTGCCTCACCGAGCGCGGCGAGCCCGACTACTGCCTGCCGAGCGCCTACAGTCCGGTCGCCGACGGTCTCTATCGCAACCGCGGTGACGGGACCTTCGAAGATGTCAGCCAGGCGGCGGGCATCAGCTCGGCACCGGGTAATGGGCTCGGAGTCATCAGTGCCGACTTCGACTCGAACGGCGCAGTCGACTTCTACGTCGCCAACGACCTCATGGCCAACAATCTCTGGCTCAACCAAAAAGACGGCACCTTCGTTGACGAGGGCCTGCTCTCGGGTGTCGCGTTGAACCGCCTCGGCGAGGCCGAAGCGAGCATGGGGATCGCCGCTGGTGATCCCGACGCTGATGGCGACCTCGATCTCTTCGTGACCCACTTTCGCCGCGAGAGCAATACCTACTATCGACAGCGACGCTCGCTCGAGTGGGTCGACGCGACCGACTCCGTGGAACTGGGCGCGCCGAGTTGGTTGTTCACTGCCTTTGGAACGGCCTTCATCGACTTCGACCTCGACGGTTGGCTCGACCTGGTGTCCGCCAACGGAGCCGTGACCTTCGTTCCAGGCGCTGACCGATCGGCTAGCGCACTCCCTCTGGACGAGACCAACCAGCTGTTTCGCAATCGCGGTGACGGACAGTTCGAAGAGGTCACCCAGGCGCTCGGTGGGAGAGCCTTCGAGGTCTCGGGCATAAGCCGCGGTGCCCTGCACGGTGATCTCGATAACGACGGCGATACCGACCTGGTGATCACCGGCAACAGCGGTCCGGTCCAGGTCCTCCTGAACACCAACATCTCTGCGCCGTCACGCGCCTGGGTTGGTGTGCACCCGGTGATCAGGACAGGGGCTGGCAGCAAGCGAACCGCGTTGGGTGCGCAGGTCGAGAGCACCTGGGGCCAGCGCACCCTGGTCCGCCGCGTCCAGCGTGACGGTGGCTATGCGACCAGCTCGGATCCGCGGGTGGTCCTGCCGGTGGCAGCCGGAGCCGAGCGGGCGTCGATCGTTGTGATCTGGCCCAACGGCCAGCGCGAGACGTTCACCGATCTCGAACCAGGGCGGTATCACGAGCTCGTCATGGCAGAGACGCCGTAGCGAGCAAAGACTGGACTTGGGCGGTAGAGGATCAAATGACACGTGTCTTCAATCAAACGGGAGCTCGCGGCGGCACCCTCTTCGGCAGCTGGGTGGTGGTCATGTGGCTGATGTCGATCACATCGGCCAGCGGCCAGCCGACGGGACCTGAGTCCACCGAGTCGGTGAGTCTGCTTCCCGTCCCCGCGTTGTCGCTCGAGTCGGTCGAGCCGGCCGTGCGCACGCAGCTCGAAACCCTCCGGGAAGAGCTCAACGTCATCGTAGCGCGTGCTGACTCTTCGAACGAGAACGCAACAGCGGCTTCGCGTGATGAACTCGCCGAGGCCTTTGGCGAGCTCGGCCAGATGCATCTCGTCTACGACTTGCTCGAGGTCGCCGAGCCGGCGCTCCTGAACGCGCAGCAGCTCGCACCGCGGTTTCGGTGGGCGTACCTTCTCGGTTCGCTTTACCAACTCGACAATCGGCTCGACCAGGCGGCTACCCAGCTCGAGGAGGCCTTGCGTAGGCGGCCCGACGATCCCACTGCCCTCGCGCGTCTGGCGCAGATCGAGCTGCGCCGGCAGCGATCGCCCGAGGCCTTGCGTGCTGCGAGCCGACTGCTCGAGCTTGCTTCCGGGGCGGAAACCGGGGCCAGCGCCTACGAGGCAGCGGCGCGCGCCAATCTCGGCATCCTGGCGCGCGAATCGGGCGACGCAGCGACAGCGGTCCAACATCTCGAGCGTGCCGTCGCCCTGCAGCCGGCCGCCAACCAGCTCTACTATCACCTGGCCCTTGCCCATCGAGCGCTCGGCAACGACGAGAAGGTTCGCCGGTACTTCGAGCTGCGCGGCGACCAGGAGGTGCGCTACCCGGATCCGCTGGCGCAGGAACTTCAGGGGCTGGCGACCGGTGCCGGTGCCTGGCTTTCGCTCGGCCGGATGTCGGCGAAGGGCGGTCATCTCGAAGTTGCCGAAGAGCGCTTCCGAAAGGCCACCGAGATCGACCCCCGGAGTGCGCCGGCCTGGCGCTCCCTGGCGGTGGCGGTGTTGCAACAGGGTCGAGCTGAAGAGGCGATCGGACACTACGAACGCTCGCTCGAGATCGATCCCGACAATGTCAACGTGCGTACGGATGTGGCAACGCTTCTTCTCGACAGCCTCGATCGGGAAAGCGGCTTTCCGAATGACGAGAAGAACCAGAGGCTGGGTCGCGCCGCGGCCCATCTCTCGAAGGCGCTCAGCCTGGCCCCCTCCTATCTGGCAGCCCGCGTTCTGCTGGCGACGACGCACCGCCGCCTCGGAGACCCCGAGGCCGCCGCCGGCGAGCTGAGGACGGCGATTGCTCAGGCGCCGAACTCTGCCGAGCTGCGTCTCCGCCTGGCACAGCTCGAGCTCGAGGCGGGCAGGCGTGATCAAGCCATCGCCACCCTCGAGGAGCTCAACACCGCGGCGCTGCCGGCCGAGTTGGCACAGGTTGCGAATGAACTTCGCGGGCTCGACCGCGCCCAGCAGGCCTTACGTTTCGACCGCGCCGTCTTCAACTCGGCCGAAGCAACGCCCGAACAGAAGGCGACCGCTTCTTTCCATCTTGCCAACGCCATGGTGGCCACCGGTGATCTCACGGGCGCCGTGGGCGAGTACCAGCGGGCTCTCGAGCTAGCGCCCGAGCTGGCGGAGGCGCGTCTCAATCTGGGAACCGTCTTCGGTCGCCTGGGTCGATACTTCGAGGCCGCCGAGCAGAATGCGTTGGTGCTCTCCTGGCAGCCCGAGAACCACCAGGCGCGCTTCGGCGAGTGCATGGCGCTGGTCCTGGCGGGGGACCACAAGAAAGCACGCCAACGCCTCGAACGTGCCCTTGAGCTCTACCCGAGCCAGATCGTCTTTGGGCACCTTCTGGCTCGCCTTCTGGTCGCGTCGAGCGACGATGCGGTCCGTGACGGCGCCGTTGGTCTCGATCTCGCCAACCGGGTTTTCGAAGCGCAGCCCGGGCCAGAGCACGCCGAGACAGTCGCCATGGGCCTCGCTGAGATCGGCCGCTTCGACGACGCTCTGAACTGGCAACAACGCCTGGTCGAGCAGTACGAGGCGGCGGGGCAGCCGCTGCCGAAGGCGATCACTGAGCGCCTCGAGAGCTACCGCCAGTCCAAGCCGGTTCGCGATCCATGGTCCGACGGCGACTGAGGCGTGGCTGCTCGGGCCTCCCAAGTGACTGATTCAGAGGGGTTTCCAAGGTTCTCTTTGACCTTGTGACGGCTTCTAGTAAGATCGATTCCCATCTATTAGTAGTTGATTCCGCCGACGGGTCCCACGCGCAGCGCAGCATGTGTTGCAGAGAGGGTCTCTAAGGCGGGTCGAAATACTTGCTGCCTGAACGGCGAGGGGTGCAGCTCGCGGGTTCCTACCCTGAGCGGCATTCCGAACATCGCTGGGGGATGGATGTGACGGCGGGCTGGCAGCAGACTTTCGGGTCGTAAGACCCTTCCCATGTGGTGGTTGTTTTGGGTCGTTTGCAGTGCAGGTCCGGGTGGATCTGAGCGACAGTGAACGATCTCCGTTGCGAAGGACGATCGACGAGTTCGGTGGTTTGTAGCGGCGGACGGCGACGGATTCTCTTGTGGCAGAGGCCGTCGGCGAGGGGCACCATCGCCTCTTTGGAGGAGCCGAGATGTTCTCGTTGCTTCAGATGATCCCGAGAGGATCATCGACTTGCCCCCGCACGGTCGCCCTCGTCGTGGCCGTCCTACTCCTGCTGCTCAGTGCGCTGCCGGTTGGTGCACAACAGTCCATCGCCAGCCGCGCTATCGACGGTACGCCCAACTTCTGGAAGGGTGACCTGGGCCGGGTCGCGCCGCTGGTTGGCGAACCGGGCACCCGCGAAACCGACGCCGACTTCGAAGCCAGTGTGACGGCGTTCATCCACCAGTTCGTTGCGGAGAACCTGGGCGCCAGCGGGACCGAGGAGCTCCGCATCACCGATGTCGAGAAGGATGCGCTCGGCAACGCCCACGTTCGATTCGAAGAGTTCATCGGCGGACTCAGGGTCTTTGGCGCAGCACTCATGGTGCATTCGGACGCTCTATCCGGCGTCGTGAGGGTGGTCAACGGTGACTTCGCCTCCGCGGCCGGAGTTCCCGACGCGGCGGCGCTCGATGCGCGTCGAGCGATGCTCATGGCGATGAGCGAACTCGACGGCCAGGATGCCCATCGCATTGGCGGGCCGCGCCTTGGCTACGTCATCGCTCCTTCGGGCGAGGTCTTTTTGACCTGGAGACAGCTGGTCGAGTACGAGAAGGACGACTTCTTTCATCGCGATCTGCTGTTTGCGGATGCACAGACCGGTTCCCTGATCACCCGTCATCCGACGATTCATCCGGTCAAGTCGTGGCGCACATACAACGGTCGTTCCTTGTCGTCACTGCCTGGAACGCTCGACTGCACCAACGACCAGTCTTGTTCGGACCAGGTGATTCAAGACGCGCACGACAACGCCGGCCTCGTGTGGGACTACTACAACGCCCAGTTCGGTCGCGATTCCCTCAACGACAACGGCTTCACGCTCATTTCGACGGCGCATCACAGGAACAACTACAACAACGCCTTCTGGAACGGTTCTCAGATGGCCTACGGTGACGGCGACGGCGTGTTGTTCTCTCCGCTCGGAAGTGGCTTCGATGTTGTTGCGCATGAGCTGACCCACGGTGTGACGTCCTTCGAGTCCGACTTGATCTACCAGAACGAGTCAGGCGCTCTCAATGAGGCGCTCTCTGACATCTTTTCGGCAGCGGCTGAGGCCTGGCGTGACGGTGCGATCACCGACGACACCTGGAAGCTCGGCGAGGACATCTACACCCCGGCGACCGCTGGCGACGCGCTGCGCTACATGGACGACCCCACCGACGACGGTTCTTCCTACGACTACTGGCCGGAGCGCTACACCGGCAGTCAAGACAACGGTGGCGTGCACTGGAACTCTGGGATCGCCAACCTCGCCTTCTACCTGATGGTCGAAGGTGGAACGCACCCGCGCGGTAAGACCAGCGTCTCGGTTACCGGTTTTGGGATGGACAAGGCGGAGCAGATCTTCTACCGCGCCCAGACCACCTATCTGACGGCGTCGTCGAACTTCGCTGCGGCGCGTGCCGCGACCGCCCAGGCTGCCGGGGATCTCTACGGCGCGGCCGAGCAACAAACTGTCCACGACGCGTGGTGCGCTGTTGGGGTGCCGAACTGTCCGACGGATCCGCCCGATCCACCGTCAGGCGGTGAGCTCACCAAGGGTGTTGCGAAGACCGGCCTGTCGGGATCGACTAGCGATACCAAGTTCTTCTTCATCGACGTTCCGGCGAACGCGCAGGATCTGGTCTTCACCATGAGTGGCGGCTCTGGCGATGCCGACCTCTACGTGCGTCGCGGTTCTGAGCCAACAACAACCACGTACGATTGTCGGCCCTACAACAGCGGCAACTCAGAGACCTGTTCCTTCGACGATCCCAGCGCGGCGCGCTATCACGTGATGGTGCGCGCCTACCGGACGTACTCCGGAGTGTCTCTCGTTGCCGACTACGAGACGGTGACGGATCCTCCCGATCCACCAGCGAGCAGTGAACTCGAGAACGGTGTCCCGCGCAGTGATCTCGACGGTGATCGGCTCAGTCAGCAGTTCTTCACCATCGAGGTTCCGACCAACGCGCGCGATCTCGCGGTGCAGTTGTCTGGGGGCTCCGGAGATGCAGACCTGTATCTGCGTCGTGGTTCCAAACCAACCACCTCGAGCTACGACTGCCGTCCCTACAAGATTGGCAACAACGAGCTCTGTGAAGTGGCAGACCCGCAGGCCGGTACCTGGCACGTGATGCTGCGCGGCTATTCGTCGTTCTCGAACACCACTCTGGTGGCGACCTGGGAGGACGGCGGTGATCCACCGGCCGGCTGCGACCCGCAGGTGGGGAGCGTTTCGGACCTGTCCGACTTCACAGGGGGCCAGAAGGTCTACACCTTCGAGGTCGACGATTGCGCCGAGCTGCTCGAGGTGACCATCTCGGGCGGGTCCGGGGACGCCGACCTGTACGTGCGCTTTGGGAGCCCACCGACGACGTCGAACTACCAGTGCCGCCCCTACAAGAGTGGCAACAACGAGTCCTGTGAGTTCGATGATCCACAGGCCGGCACCTGGTACCTGATGGTACGGGCTTACCGGACCTACAGTGGAGTGGACCTCGAGGCTAAGTACGAGTAACGACGCTCTGGTTGAATGACAAGAAGGCCGGCTCACCCTTGACGGGTGGCCGGCCTTTTCTCTTTCATGCCCTACCCTAACCCGGCGGCGAGGAAGGAGTCGCCTTCGGAGCCGGGACGCGACGACCGCCGGTGTGCTGCGGTGTTGGGCCCGTCGAGCGAGGGCGTTCGGGGGGAGCAGGGTCAGCCTTCGGAGCTTCGTCTCTCGGCCGAGGGCGGGGCTGGTGACGTCGCGGAGGCTGGCCGTTGTAGTAGGGCGGCGGGTAGAAACTCGGCGTCCAGATGTAGGAGACCGGAATGCCATTGCCTTGCGGTTCAGCACGTTCTTCGCGCGCCGCCTCACGTTCGATCTCGGCGAGGGCCAAGCGGTCTGCGCGATCGTTCTCGCGCGCCCGTTCTGCCGCTTCGATGGCCAGAATGCGCGCTCGCATGTCGCGTGGGATCCACTCGCCACGAAAGAAGACCTCGCCGCGCAAAGCGTGCAGTTCATCCTTCGTCACCCAACGGTCTTCGAACAGCTGGTAGCCGAGCGAGCGGCGAGCCCTTGTGTGATCAGGATCGAGCTCGACCACCCGCTCGAGCAGGAGCCGAGCGAGTGTCGCGGCACCTTCTTCGCGGGCCTCGCCGGCGAGCAGAAAGATGTCCTCGGCGTCAGCGTCGGGGTTACTCTCGAGCCAGTCGGTGATGCGGGCTTCGGGTGTGAGGGTGCGCTCGATGCGGACGACGCGAGAAGCCGGGAAACGGAAGCTGCCGGCGAGCGAGGCGACCTCGACCTCACCGTTGGGCAACTCGCGTGCATCGCCCTCGAGGTAGTTGCCGTTGTCGAGCCAGACCTTGTCGGCGACCAGCGGTGAAGTGATGAAGCCGAGCGTTAGGGCGGCGACGACAAGGACCGAGCCACTCCGGCGTCTAGAGGGGCATGGGGTCTTCGGATTCATCACAAACTCCAAACGAGGGTTAGATTGTTTTGGGTGCTCGGCAGGGGAACGGTTGGGTGTCTCTCCCTATTCCGCCTGCCAGGGAAAACTTCGAGAGTGAGCTCCCGCTGATCAGACCAGTTGCCACTCCCTCTCCATGACCTCCGTCGCGGTGTCGCCGCGCACCAGGCCGTCTTCTTCGAGGGCAACCAGGTGAGCGTGGAGAGAAAACTGCGCTGCCGGGTGGAGTTGAGGGTCTACGTCGGCGTAGATGGTGCGCACCATCGTGGGAATCGTCTGGGCGCCGGTCTGGAGGACCTCGAGTGCCTGCTGGGTTCGCAGGAGACGGTGTTCCTTGAGCTCTTGCGTGCGTGCCATGGGAGCGGTCAGTGCCTTGCCGTGGGCTGGGTGGAACGTGTCATGGCCGAGCTCGAGCAGGCGATCGAGGGAAGCCATGTACTGATTCAGGTTGCCTTCGGGCGGCGCAATGATGGTCGTTGCCCAGTCCATGACGATATCGCCAGAGAACAGCGTCTTCCCGTCGTCGAGCTGGTAGGCGCAGTGGTCCTCCGTGTGACCGGGGGTATGGAGTGCCAGCAGCGACACCGAGGGTGCCTCCAGAGTCTCGCCGTCATGAACGATGTGATCAGGGGTGTAGCCAGCGCTCTTGGCGAAGCCAAACGTGGGCGCGTCGTAGTGTTGACCGAGTCGTGTGGCCATTGGCCAATGGTCGGGGTGGGCGTGCGTCGGAATCAAACCGGCGACGGGCTTGTCCCCGACGGCGCGGGTAATCGCTTCGAAGTGCTGGTCGCTGTCTTCACCGGGCTCGAGGATAAACAGCGCCGCTTCGCCGACCAGAAAGGTGTTGGTACCCGGTCCGGTGAAAAGCCCGGGGTTCCTCTGGGTGATGCGCACGATTCGCTCATGCAGCTGCAGGCATCGGCCGTACTCGATGTCGCTTTCGAGGTTGGGCGCCACCTCTAGGGCTCACCGGCCGTGGAGGTCGAGGCCGGCCATCCCCAGCCGCTCGCACGTAGGGCGCGGTATTCATCTGCCCAGGCAAACCAGATGTCACCCCGCATGCTGGCCGGCACGTCTGGCGCTTCGTCGTAGCCCTTGTCACCCGGCAGCACCACCTGGGCGTTGCCGTCGGCCTCCAGCACCTTGGGCTGGTTGGCAGGGTGGTTCGAGATGGCGCGCGCCGCCTGGATTGCTGCCTCCGCAGTCTTGTGTTCGCCGAGCTGGATCAAGTTCTTGACGGTGGGGAAGATGATCATCCACTCACGCGCGGCACCCTTGTCCAGCGCCTCGACCGGCGTCACCCATGCCGAGTCGGTCAGTTCCCAGTCGTCGTGGGCGGCGGTTTGTGAGGCGGGAGCGAGGGCGGCGAAGAAGCGCGTGTCGTAGCGCCGTGGTTGGCCGGCCGGAGTGATCCAGTGCGACCAATAGACGATGCGGTCGGTCGCCAGCTTGAGTTGCTCCTGCTCGGCGATCTGACGGAGCGTGGTGGCACCTCCGTTGAGCCGCTGGCGAAGTTCCTTGTACTTCTCCTCGACGGCTTCTTCCGAGAAATCGAGCAGCTCGCCGCTCTGATCGTAGGCTAGAAGAACGCCGGCTTCCTCGAAGCACTCGCGAATCGCAGCCACCCAGAAGGCCAGACCGCCACTCTCGATTCCCAGGCGCTTGGACGCAACGTCGTCGCACAGGCCATCGCAGAGCTCTTCGATCTCGGAGTCTTCGGGGTCGACTGCGCCTCCTGGAAAAACGTAGGCGCCGCCCACGAAGTCGGACTTGATGTGGCGCCGCTCCATGAAGACCTCGAGGTTCGCGGCGCCGTCGCGCAGCAAGAGCACTGTGGCCGCCAGCCGCATCGGTTTCTCCGGAGTGGAGCTGCTCACTTCAGTTCACCGTCTTTTCGGGCTCGCCGCCATCGAGCTCCCAGATCAAGGCGTCCGAGGCGGGCCGTTCGGCTTGTAGCTTCCAGCTCACCCGTTCGGCTTCGCGCAAGGCGCGCAAGAGGTTCCCGCCGGCGATCTTCTGGAGGTCGTCATCGCTGTAGCCGCGCCGGACGAGTTCTACGAACAGGTCGGGGATCCGGCTTACGTCTTCTAGCCCTTGGGGCACGCTGCTGATGCCATCGAAGTCTGAACCGATTCCGACATGATCGATACCGGCCACGTTGCGGATGTGGTCGATGTGGTCCGCAGCATCCTGGAGCGTCGCGGGCGGAATGTCCTGCGTCGCAGCGAAGGCGCGCAACGCCTCGCGGATCTCGTCTTCGTCGTCGAGTTCCTTCTGCAGGCGGCGTCGCTCACGAACGATCACGTTCGAGCCCGTGCGGTTGGCCTCTGAGATGAACGAAGGGACGAACGTGACCATGACGACGCCACCGTTCTCGGGCATCCGTTCGAGAATCCCGTCGGGAACGTTGCGGGGGTGGTTGGTCACGCCGCGCGCCGAGGAGTGCGAGAAGATGATCGGCGCTTCGGTCACGTCAAGGACGTCGTTCATGGTGTCGGGCGAGACGTGCGAGAGATCGACCAGCATTCCCATGCGGTTCATCTCCCGCACCACTTCGGTGCCGAATTCGGTCAGGCCGCCGTGTTCAGGCTCGTCGGTGGCCGAGTCGGCCCAGGCGACGTTCGAGGAGTGAGTCAACGTCATGTAGCGCGCGCCAGCACGATAGAGCTGGCGTAAGACGCCGAGCGAGTTCTCCATCGAGTGGCCACCCTCCATGCCGATGAGCGAGGCGATGCGTCCGGCGGCGTGGGCGCGGGTGATGTCGGCGCTGGAGAGGGCGAGTTCGAGGTGTTCCGGGTAGCGCTCGACCAGGCGGTGCACGACGTCGATCTGTTCGAGGACAGCCCGGGCAGCTCCCGGACCGTCGAGACTGGCGGGGATATAGACCGACCAGAACTGCCCACCGATTCCACTGGCGGCGAGCCGCGCCAGGTCGGTGTGCATTGGCGGGTCGAGCGCGGTGGTGTCTTTGAAGTCGATCTGGCCGAGATGGTTGTTGAGGCGCTCGTGAAAGGTCCAGGGGACGTCGTTGTGGCCGTCGATCAGGGGAACCTCCGCGAGCAGTTGGAGCACATGCTCGCGCGTGGCGCGCTGGGGCGCGTCCTCGGCCAGACAGCTGGTTGCGACCAGTACGAGGATGGCGAGGAGCACAGTGGGTGTTGTCGCACCCGTCCGGCGTAGCGTTTTGAGTGAGCGGCATCTACGTGCCCTGCGACCCTGCGTGGCCTCGACGAGGCTCGACATTTTCATCGATCTCTCCAGCGTGAATTGCTGGAGGATGATACCCAACCTCGGAGCGCGCGAAAGAAGGGGCCCTTGTCGATAGGGCCCCTTCTCTCCTCCCAACTTTTTCTATAGGCCGTCGTCCTCGGCTCGCTGGCGCGCCTCTTCGAGTGCCTTCAAGGCATCCTCCAGCGCCTTTCGTTCAAGCTCGCGCTGCAGCGCGATTTCCTGGCTGGCCCGCTCGAGGCTCTCCTTCACCTCTTGCCTGAGCGACTCTCGGGCTGCGGCGTCCATTGCTCGGAACTCCCTTTCCTCGCCTGCGAGTCGTTCCTGGATCTCGCGCCTAGCGTTGGCCATCGCTTCGTCGAGTTGCTCTCGGCGTGCCTCGTGCTGCTCCTTGAGTTCCCGGCGTTGCGCCTCGAACTGCCGTCTCCGCGCCTCATGCCGGCGCTCGGCCTCGCGCCGAGCCCGTTGGCCTTCCAGCCGGAGGGCGCGGCTGCGCTCGCGGTCTCGCTGGGCACGGGCTTCCCTGCGTGCGGTATTGCGAAGTCGGTGAGCCGCAGTCGGGTCGCCGTCGATCAACTCCTCGAGGTCGCCGCGCAGCGATTCCAGGTCTTCGAGCAGGTCCTGGCGTTCATCGGGGGCGAGACTCTGCCCTTCTTCGAGGCGTTGGCGCAGCTGCGTTTCCATGCGCTCGAGTGCGGCCAGTGCTTCGAAGAGAGCCTTGGGATGGACGACCTCTTCGGGAAGCGGTGGCGCTGCGGCGAGCTGCGGCAGGAGAGCGGGTAGCGCGGCGACTCGCGGCGGTGGCGGCGAGGCTAGGAACGTTCGCGGGAGCCGCGCGACGCGCTCGCGTGGTTTCCTGGGCTCGGTGATTGGAACCAGGGCCCCATCTTCACCGACCACCAGTCTGCGAACTCCCAGGTCGCCCGGGCGAACGGGGGTTGGTCCAGGCGGCGATGGGAGTGGGACCTCTTGCAGGACGGGAAACGCCGGAACCGGTGCCAGAGCCGGAGTCGGGCGAACGGCCGGTGTGGGGGCGACCCTCGGTGTCCCCGGTACGACGGGCGTGCGTGCCGTGATCGGCGTCGGGGGGGTGGGCGCTGTCGGTACCGTGGCCGGTGTGCTGAGGGTGGGCGGTGGGGTAGCGGGCACCGCCGGCGACGGGGCAGTGGGTGCGACGGTGGGCTCCTGCGCGTCTTCTGCTGGCGTGGCCTCCTGCGCTGGAGAACCGCCCGCAGTTGCAGCGACGGGTTCCATGACGGCCAGCGCAACGAGGCCGGCAGCAAGTGCGAGGGGGAGGAACCAGGCCGCACGCGAGCGGTCGAGTGGCAGCGGGTCGAGAATGCGGTTCATACGGGTCTCCAGTTGGCTGGGCCGGCCAGGGTTCGTGGGTCGGGGATCGCCCAGAATGGACATGGTGGGTTGGAGGTGTGGGTTGGCCGAGCCGCCTGCCGCGCGAGCCAGCTCGAGCAGCGTGCGGGCATAGGCGCTCGGCCGGGCGCCACCAGCGATGACGGCCTCATCGGTCGCGCGTTCCTGTTCGAGGTGCAGTTGTTTGAACGACACCCAGACCAGTGGGTGGAACCACCACAGCGAACACACGATGCGGGCCAGGGTGCGCCAGTACCAGTCGTTGTGGACGACGTGAGTCAGCTCGTGCAGGAGCACGACCTCGCGGCGCTCCGCCGACCAGGAATGCGCATCTCGAGGCAGACCGATGGTCGGACGACGGTGTCCCCAGGTGGCGGGCAGCTTGAACTGCTCGCCCTCGATCAGGTCGACCTCGCGACGGAGTGCCAGGCGCTCGCCAAGGACAGCGAGGCAGCGCAGCCAGCGGGGCTCGACCAGGGCGATGGCGTTTCGGAGACGACGGCCGAGCTCGCGATGCGCCGAGAGTTGGCGACCGGCAGTACAGGCGAAACCGGTGAACCAGAGGCTGACCAGCGTCAAGAACAAAACAACCGGTGCCCGAACCGCGGCGGTACCTTCGCTGGCGCTCGCAACAGGGTTGGACGGTTGAGATGCCAGCGCCGCCGGCGCTCTGAGAGCCGGGGCGGTGGCTACTGCCCTGGTGACGGTTTCGACCTGGACGATCGTCGCGGTGGACGGTGCTCTGAGGACCGGCAGCTCGACACGCGGTCCGAACAAGTAGAGAGCGGGGAGCGCGAGCAGCGCGACGAAGCTCCACGCGAGCACTCGGACGCGCCAGCGAGCAGGAGCGCCTCTCAAGGTCCACGTGGCAAGAAGCGTCGCCAGAAGGCATGCGGTGGCAAGCAGGACAACCTGGGCGATGGGCAGCCCACTCGACTGGGCCAGGAACCGCTGCAGGAGCGTCGTCATCAGCGACCCTCCCGCCGTGCCTCTTCAATGCGCTCGGACAGCCGGTCGTACTCCTCGGGGCTCAGACCGTCTTGCTCGAGGTCGAGCAGTGCGGCAACCGCCTGTTCGGCGGAGCCATCGAAGAACGTTGCCATCAAGTGCCTGAGCGCTGAGTCGCGCGCCTGATCGGTGGGGACGGTGGCACGGTAGACATAGCGAGGGCCATCGTGCTCATGCTCGAGATGACCTTTCTCGACCAGGATTCGAAGCAGGGCACGTACGCCCGAGTACGACGGCGGGTTTTCGATCTCATCGCGAATCTCGGCGGCGGTGGCCTGACCGCGTCTCCAGATGACGTTCATGATCTGACGCTCGCGGCGGCTGAGGGGAGGCGGGGAATCGGTGGGTTTCATGGCGAATGTGCTCTTTCAAAGGTGGCGGCTCTCTTACCCTCGAGGAGGGTGTGCCGGTTTTTTAGCATAGTGCTAGAAAACCTGCAAGGGGTAGAAGCCTCGGGCGGCGGAACACCGGTTCCGCGATACCATCCCGCCTCTCGGTGCACCCGCGCGCCGCCAAGGAGCCTCGCCGCCGGTGGAAAGACAGGTCGAACAAGAGGTCAGCGCCTACGACACCGTCGAGTGGAAGATCGGGTGGACGGGCGCTTCCTGGCTGTCCTTTGGCTTTGTGATGTTGTTCTTCTTCGGCATCGGATACCTCTACCGTTGGCGGCCTGACTTCTTCTTTTGGCTCCGGGCGGTCCTCCTGGTCTTTCCGACCGTGTCGGCTTTCGGAGTCTTTGCTGCCTGGAGAGCGACCAGAGGCCGGAAGGGCGGTCCGACGGCTCGCCTCGCCGGCCTGGCCAACGCCACGGTCCTCGCCAGCTGCATCCTGGCCCTCCTATGGACGATCGTCCGGTGAAGAACGGGCGTTCTGGCGAACGCCGGCGACTGGCGCTGGTGGGCTACGGCAGCTTCGGCCGCTTTGCCGCCCATCACCTGGCCGAGCACTTCCAGGTTCGCGCCTGGGACAGCCAAGCGGTGCGCTGCGAGCAGGCGGCTTCGGACGGTTTCCTCAGCGACGACGGTGGTCTCGGAAGCCTGGTCTCCGAGAGTGATCTGGTGGTCCCGGCGGTTCCCGTGCAAACGCTCGCGGCGCTCCTCGAGGAGCTCGAGCCCTACTGGAGTCCAGGAACTCTGGTGGTCGACGTCTCCTCGGTGAAGACCCGACCCATGGAGCAGCTCGACCGCGCCCTACCTCCGGGTGTCGAGTTCGTTGGAACCCACCCGATGTTCGGTGCACAAAGTGGTCGCGCGGGGATCAGAGGGCTACCGATCGCCGTTTGTGGTGGGCGCATCGGTGCGCCACGGCTCGAGAGGGTGTGTTCGTTCTTTGCTTCCGACCTCGGTCTCGAGGTCCGGCGCCTCACCGCCGAGGAACACGATCGCGAGATGGCTTACGTCCAGGGCCTGACCCATTGGATGGCCCGGGCGTTGCGCTCCCTCGACCTTCCGGACGCGCCGGTCACCACCGTTGCCTACCGTCACATGATGCGCATTGAGGAGAACCTGCGCGATGACTCGTGGGAGCTCTTCCGTTCGATCGCTGGCGAGAACCCCTATGCCGCCACGGCGCGAGCCGACCTGCTCGAGCGTCTCGTGCGTTTGGCCCGGGCGGTCGAGAGCGACGAGGACATCGAGCCCGTTTGAGCCGCCCGCTCTAGGCGGCGTGTTGCGAGCGGCGCCGCGAACGCTCGTGATCGCGCTCGCTTCTTCCGGGTGCGAGCGCCTGCTCGAGTGCGTGACGCAGCTCGGCGGAACCTTCGAGAACGACCGGTGAACGGACCTCGGAGCTCCAGTGTTCGATCCGCACGCCGCCGGCGACTGAACCGATGTCGCGCACCGTGCGGAGGGGGATGAAGCCGCGTCCGGCTCCTGGTACGGTCACCTCGAGGCCTTCGGGCAGCAGTCGCCACTGCAGCGTTTCGTAGTGAATGCTGCCGATCGAACCTTCCACCGAGTTGGCGTGCAGGAGGGCGCGACCGCGGCGGCGCTGGCGTTGGCGACGGCGGCCGAGAACTGAGCGCCGCGCCGGGAAGGCGAGCAGACTGCGAACGATGTTGATCGCCGGCAGGGCACCAGCGATCACCAACAGCCAGAAGGCAGGTTCTAGACGCCCTTCGGGCGCTACAAGCACACCAGCGACGAGAAACAGCCCCCAGGCGATGGCGTAGGTGCGCCACAACCATGCGTCCAGGGTGCGGATCTGTTGCTGGGTCATTCGGGGCCTCCTCGTATCGTGTCCTGCCGACCTGGTCGGCAAACATGCATCAGTTCGCATGTGTAGAACATGAAAAGCAAAAACGGGGCCAACTCTCATGGAGGGTCGCCGCTGGATCGAGGAGGCACCGCAAACCCAACAAACTGGGCGCTCGCTCACACACTTGTGCGCCCGGCGCACGAGCGGTCGGGCCGAATCGACGCACCTCCCCCGCCATGTCAGGTACATCCTGGTACGCGTCAGGGCCTGTAGCGCAGGTCAGCTTTCGTCGATGCGCGAGCTTTTCGAGGTTCGGTTGCGCCGCTCTCAGCCCGTCGGGTCTTCAACGGGCGGCAGTGCTCCGGGCGCTCGCGCGATACGCCAGACCCCGACGGTGAGGAGGGGCAGGGCGAGAAGCAGCAGGAACCCCCACGAGAGGTAGCCGTAGCCGCGTGCGACCAGGTCGGTGATTCCGAGGCGTGCGAGCACCATGGCAGTGGCGAGAATGCCAACGGAGATTGCCGCACGCTGCCAGGGCGAGAGATGCCTCGAGGCTGGGCGCAACGCGGCGGGAAGGTCATCGAGGTTGTGCTCGATCCGATCGACGACGGCGTGAATCGCGCCGACGGCGGTTTCGAGCAGCGTCCAACCCGCGACCACACCGAACATTGCGATCCAGAGACCGGCGCCGCCCCTTCCGTTGCCCGCCCACTCGAGCATTGGCAGCCACGGGGCTTCGGCGTCCATGACCTTCGCGTCGGGCCAGAAGCGCATCAAGCAGAGAAAGGTGAGGGCGAAGGGGATCGTCATCGCAGCCCCGGTGATGAGGCCAGACGACATGGTTTCGGTGCGCTTGTTCTGCCGCCACAGGCAGAACAAGACGGGCGGGAACGTCGCCAGGTTGTAGCCCACGTACTGCAGGGCCTTGATCACGATGGCACCGGTCGTTGCCGGGGCCACGGCGGTAGCGGCGTGAGCGGCCGGAGCCGGCGCAGTGAGAATCAAGATCGCAAAGGAGATCCAGGCGAGGTAGAGCAGAACGCTGCCCAGGGTCTTGAAGCGTTCGATGAAGTGGGTGCCGCGCCACGCCAGAAGAGCCACCATGAAGAAGGCGACCGCCAGGCCCACCTCGTACGGCATGCCGATCGTCTGCTCGAGAATGCTGCCGATCGCAGCCGCCATCACCGCCATCACCAACATCATCATGGCGAGCAGGAGCAGATCGAACAGCGGCCACAGCGGCCCGATCAGGAGGCGCACCCAGGCTTTGTAGTCGTAGGCCCTCCCGACGCGGGCGAGCTCGAAGCTCAAGATCGCCATTACCGAGAACCCACCGAAGATGACGAAGACCGAAAGCCAACCAGCCGGTCCGTAGCGCGCGGCGTACTCGACGATCTCTCGACCGGTCGAATACGCACCACCCATGATCATCGACTGCGCGATGATCGCCGGCAAGAGGAACCTGGAAAAGCGGCTCGGGTCAGACACGCGAGCTCCGCGGTGCAAGTGAGAAAGGGGAGGTGGCTCGCGGTCCCAGGAAACGATCTTGACCGGGGGTTCTACGAGAGCCAGCGCTTACGGCGTTTGTAGTGCTTGACGTCGCGGTAGGACTTCTTCTTGCCGACCTGGGTGAGCCCGAGGTAGAACTCGCGAACGTCTGCATTGTCGCGTAGCTCGGCAGGCGGGCCTTCGAGCACCACGCGGCCGCCCTCCATGATGTAGCCGTAGTCGGCAATCTCGAGTGCGCGGGTGGCGTTCTGCTCGACCAGGAGGATCGAAGTGCCCTCTTCCTGGTTGATGCGTTCGATGATGTGAAAGATCTCCTCGACCAGGAGTGGGGCGAGCCCTAGCGACGGTTCGTCGAGCAGCATGACCTTCGGGCGCGCCATCATCGCCCTGCCAATCGCGAGCATCTGCTGCTCGCCACCGGAGAGGTACCCCGCCTGTTGATGGCGCCGCTCGCGCAACTTGGCGAAGAAGTCATAGACCCGCTCGATGTCGGCGCGCATCAGGGCGGGATCAGAGCGTGTGTAGCCGCCCGCGATCAGGTTCTCTTTGACGGTCAGGTGTTCGAAGACCCGTCGCCCCTCCATGACCTGAAAGATCCCGCGACGAACGACATCTTCGGCGTGCAGCCGGTCGATTCGCTCGCCGAGAAACTCGATGTTGCCGTCGGTGACCGCGCCGTCTTCGGGCTCGAGCAGGCCACTGATCGCCTTCAAAGTCGTCGACTTGCCGGCGCCGTTGGTGCCTAAGAGCGCAGCGATTTGTCCGGCCTTGACCTCGAGGGAAAGCCCCTTGAGCACCAGCACGACATCGTTATAGATGACTTCGATGTTGTTGAGTTGGAGCATGAAAGAGTGGCAGCGAACTCCTACTCGACGATGCGCAGGTCGGTGGCAGGCTCCCAGGTGGCGTCGTTGACTGAGAAGATCCGCATGCCCTTGATGCCGCGGTGGTCACTCGAGCTGTAGCTCACCGGCGCAGTGACGCCGCCGGTCTCGAAACCGTCGAGCGTTTCGAGGGCCGCCTTGATGGCCTGGCCGGTTACCGGCTCGCCAGTTGCGGCGGCGCGTTCGATGCCTTCCGCCATGATGCCCATTGTCCACCAGCCCTGGACGAACAGGAGGCCCTTCTCGCGCAGCGACTCGCCGCGACCGTCGAGGTAGGCCTGAGCATCGGCGAGCCCCTCGACGCCGGTGATCGGTGGCGAGTAGATGACCGAGCCGAGGACGCCCTGGGCGGCGCTTCCGGCCAGCGAAGTCAGAACCTCATTCGAGCACCAGTTGAGGCAGGCGAAGCGCAGGTCGAGGCCGAGGTCGTCAGCGTTGCGCAGCGCGGTCGCCACAGGGGCGGAGGTGGTCTGGAAAACGATCCACTCGATCCCGGAGTCGGCGATGCGAGTCAGCTGGGCGGTGTAGTCGGTTGCGCCGCGGGGCATCTCGAAGGCTTCGAGCGTCACCCCGACGGACTCGGCGTACTCGCGGCCGCCCTGCTGGTAGGGCGACAGGCCAAAAGGACTGGGATGATGCATCAAGGCGACCTGAGACAGCCCCGGATCCTGCTCGCGCATGTAGTCGAGCATGATCATCAACTGATGGGTGTAGCTGGTGCCGGAGAGGAAGTTGTAGGGCGCTTCGCCAGGCTCACCGAGCACGTGCGAGTACGAAGCCGACATGAAGGGAATGTGATCGTCTGCAATGCGGCCGCGCAGGGCCTCGGTGTCGCCGGTACCCCAGCCCATGAAGGCGACCGCCCCTTCGCCGACGTATTGCGAGTACAGCTGCTCAGCCTGGTCGACTTTGTAGCCGTAGTCCTGGTAGAGAAGGTCGATCGGCCGGCCGTTGATGCCGCCGTTCTCGTTGCGCCAGTCAACGTAGGCGCGGATTCCCTCAGCGTAGGTCGTACCGACGTCAGAAGTGACGCCCGTGAGGTCGAAGATCGCCCCCACCTTGATCGGTGCGTCGGGGCTCGTGCTGTCGACCGCCGCCTCGCGATCGCCGCCGCAGGCGCTCATGAGGCTAAGGATGCCGAGAATGGTCAGCGAGATGAAGAGGGAACCGATACGGGTCGGCGTAGCGAGTCTGCGCAGCATGAGTTCTCCTCCGGAGCAATGGATGGCTCCGTGGTCGATGGGCCGCGGCAGCGGCCTCCCTCGACACGATGAATCAATGGGACGTCGACCCATTGTACGACCCATCCGCCCTGTGGCTAGCCCGGTGTTGAGTTCCATCGTGGTCAGGAATCCGCGGCGCGCGCCAAGCGAGCGAAGGTCGACGCCATTTCGTCAACGCGACGTGGTTGGCAAGGGGCCGCGCTGCGGGACGCTTGGATACGCCGGGATAAACCGGCATGGAGAAAGGAATGAGAGAGTCCCACCCTCGAAGGGGTAGCGACCCAGAGGGTCCCCGAGTCATGCGCCGGCTCCCGCGAGGGTGCGGTGAAGCGTTGACAGGGGCACACACAGGCCGGGTATTGAGCCGCGAAATAAGAATTTGGGAGTGCCGACGCTGTCAAGCGAAGCGGAAGGCGAGACTCCGTAGCGCGCTATCGCGAGCTCTGCGGCGACTCCCCGCGGTCGTAGACCCTGTGCATGTGTGGAATCTCCATGCGCGAGAACCGGGAGATCCGCGATCTGGCCAGTTGGGTATCTGGTCCGCATCGGGAAGGCTAGAGGCCGTAAGCCGATGACGCACGGATGGCGGAAGTCAGACAGGCCCGTAGTACCTGCGAAGTCGTCGAACAACGGTGGGAGACCAGCGGCGGAGGCGGTGGAGGGAAGGGGCCTGGCCAAGGGGAACACGGGCAAGCAAAACGCACCCCGGACACAGAGCCGGATGGAGAGTGCGAGCAATGCGCTGGGCCGTGTACGAGAAGCCGCCCGCAGGGGCAAGGAAGTGAAGTTCACAGCGCTTCTTCACCACATCACGGTCGAGCGACTCCGGAGCGCATTTGACGTGTTGCACCGAGACGCAGCGGCAGGAGTGGACGGAGTGTCATGGAGCGAGTACGCAGAATCTTTGCTGAGCAATCTCGAGGACCTGCACTCTCGTGTCCACCGTGGGAGCTACCGGGCGAGTGCGACTCGTCGCGTCTACATCGAGAAATCGGATGGGCGGTTCCGACCGCTTGGCATCGCCACGTTGGAGGACAAGATCCTTCAGCGCGCCGTCGTCTCGGTGTTGGATGCGATCTACGAGGAAGACTTTCTCGGGTACTCATACGGATTCAGGCGAGGCCGCAGCCAGCACGATGCTTTGGATGCGCTATTCGTTGGAATCACAAAGCGGAAGGTGAACTGGGTGCTCGACGCAGACATTCGTGGGTTCTTCGATGCCCTGGACCACGAGTGGCTGGTGAAGTTTCTCGAGCACCGTATCGGAGACCGTAGGATCCTTCGCCTCATCCAGAAATGGCTGAGGTCCGGAGTGATGGAAGACGGTAAGTGGCACGCGAGCACGCGGGGGACTCCTCAGGGGGCGACGATTTCGCCTCTCCTCGGGAACGTGTACCTGCACTACGTGCTCGATCTCTGGGTCCAGCAGTGGAGGAAACGCAACGCGCTTGGGGACATGATCTTCGTGCGCTACGCGGATGACTTCATCGTTGGATTTGAGAGGCAGGAGGAGGCAGAACGATTCCTCGAGGAACTGAACCTGCGACTCCGTGACTTCTCGTTGGAGATCCAACCCGAGAAGACGCGCCTGCTGGAGTTTGGCCGCTTTGCGGCCTACAACCGACGCGCGCGAGGTCTCGGGCGGCCGGAGACCTTCGAGTTTCTAGGCTTTACGCACTGCTGTGCGCAGTCTAGTCGAGGGAGGTTCTTGCTGAAGCGCATCACGAGCCGCCACCGAATCCGCAGGACACTGAAGGCTGTCGGTACGGCCCTTCTGGGACACCGACACTCGCCGCTACCAGAGCAAGGTCTCTGGCTGGGATCCGTGGTGCGAGGCTTCAATGCCTACTACGGCGTACCCGGCAACTCAGCGGCGTTGAACGCCTTTCGACAGGAGGTCATTCGGCACTGGATGCGCGCTCTGCGCCGACGCAGTGACAAAGACCGCACGTCCTGGAAACGGATGTGGGCCCTGGTGGCCCACTACCTACCCAAAGCCCGAGTCCAACATCCCTGGCCTGATGAGCGACTTGTCGTCAATACCTGAGGCAGGAGCCCAGTGCATTAGCAGTGCACGCTGGGATCTGTGCGGGGGGCGCCGGGCAACCGGCGCTCCTACCGCGATCGCCGCAAGAGTGATGAGTAGCGGAGCCGTGGTAACGCCTTTTCGAGGTCGAAGAAGCGGCAACTCCGGGCCGTCAACGAGTCACCGAAGAGGCCCTTCTGGCAGAGGCCGCAAAACCACGGCCCCCGCTACAAGAAGCCGAAGATCGCGACGAAGTGGATCGCTGCGCCGACGAGGCCGAAGACGTGCCAGACCGTGTGGCCGTAGGGCAGGTTGTGCCATAGATAGAAGGCTCCGCCAAGGGTGTAGGCCAGGCCGCCGGCGAGGAACAGGGTCCAGGCCATTGGGGGCAGGGCAGCGGTAGCAGTGGGATACACCAGAAAGATGCTCCAACCCAGAGCGGCGTACGAACCAACACACCAGCGCCGGTGCCAGACGCTGCTGCAGTGGTGTTTCCGGGTCACCAGCTTGAGGACGATCCCGGTGGCGGCGGCACTCCACACGGCACCCAACAGGGGGACACCCACCGAGTGGTCGAGCCCGAGCAGGCAGAAGGGGGTGTAGGTACCGGCGATGAAGAGGTAGATCGCACAGTGATCGACGACCTGAAAAAGGGCACGGCGGGCCGGCTGAAGCTCGGCATGAAAGAGGGTCGAGGCAAGAAAGAGAAGAACCAGTGTGGCGCAATACAAAGCGCTGGCCGCAAAGGGAAGCAGAGACGTTTCGTAGGCGAGCCGAGTGAGCACCAGGCCCGAGGCGCCAGCGGCGGCGACCAGCCCGGCGGCATGGGTGACGATCTCAGCGAGGTCCTCGGTCGGTCGCCGGCGCGGGCGTGCGCTGGCCTTCTTCTTGGGGGCCTCCACCCTGATGGTTCGAGCGTCGACGGCGAGGCCTGTCTCGCTGGCCCGCCGGACTCTCTGACCGCCGAGCGTGGTGCGTGCGGGGATTGGTAGCAGGGTAACTTCGGTGGTGGACATGGCTTATTGCAGGAGGAGACCGTCGAGATGGAGAGGTGGTTCAGGGCCAGGGCTGTGGACTGCCTCGCTCAGGCGACGTGGTGGCGGCGGAATTCGAGGTGCGACGAGGCTTCTGCGTACGTCGTCGAGGTCGCCGCTGCGCTCTTGGCCTGGCGCCGGGTCGAGAACTGGTCGAGTTCGACCGCCAGCAGAGAGAGGTCGTCGTCACTGAGTTGGTCGTCGAGCGCCGTCCAGCTCCAATCGTTTCGGTGAAGGAGGTCGTCTAGCCGGTCTGCGATGGCGGTGGTCGGTTTCATGATCGGTGGTCTCCGGTTGCTGCTCGATGGCTTCTGCCGCTGCTTCTTCGCTCAGGCCTCTGGTACTGCAGTGCGCGTGCCAGGGCTCGTTTCAGGGCGGTCGCCACCAGGAACAACCCAGTAAATACCCTCAGAGGGCTGTTTCAACGCGGCGCGTGGCATTCGCGGTGGTGACTTCGGTGGCAGCCAAGTGGGCACAAGTGGAACTCTGGCTCCATTGGCTGGAGCCAGAGCTCTCCTCCGTGACGTCGAGTGAAGGCTGCTAAGCGTTCTTCCGGTTGTTCCACCAGTTGAGGGCGCCGCGCGCCAGGGTTGCCCAGATACCGTTGCGCTGTTCCTGGACTTCACCGCCGCGCGACTCGCGGTAGCGGTCGATACCCCAGTCGACGACTCGGGTGAACCAGTTCTTCTTCTTGGTCGTACCGTCGGCTCCCGCCTCGGGCGCCAGCCCGCTGCGGTAACGGCGATAGCGGCTGACACCCCAGTCGGCGAGTTTGGCGAACCATCCACCCTTGGTGGCCGAGGTGGGTTCGCCCGTGCGGTAGGTCTTGAAGCGATCTACACCCCAGTCGACCAGGTTCTGCCACCAACGGTCCGGCTTGCCCTGGGAGCGCCGGTCTTCGCTGCGCTGCCACCAATCGCCGAGCAAGCGGGTGAGCCAACCACCTTGCTGCTTGGGGCTTGCCTGCTGGGGCGCGGCTTGACTGTTGTAGGTGCGGGGGGTTTCGTTGCCATCGACGGGGGCGCTTTGCGGGCGGGCCACCTGAACGTCGGCGGAGTACGTGCTCGCCACCTGGCGTGCGGTTGCGTTCTGAATTCCAGCTAGAGACATCGGACAGGCCCTCCTTTTGAGGTCTTGATTCGTGTTCTGGGCCTCGGCCACCGGCGGTGGTCGCGGGTTCAGAGGGCTCTTCCGGAAGGCGCCGGCTTTGTTACCGGTCGGACCGGTCGAAACAGGGGTGTAACGAATCTGGCTCAGGTCGGAAGGGAAAGAGAGACGACAGATCGAACCCCTTTCACTGGAGTTTTCCCATGACCGTTGCCTACAACCCCGTTCCTGGTGCCTCGCCGCCTTCGAACTACAAAGCGCCCTCACCGGGCGCCACACCACAACCCGCCAAAGCCCCCGGCGACAGCTATGTCGGGGGCCCCGCCGGAGGGACGAGTGGTCACAGCCCGGGCCGACTGCACAAGATCAAGCGCTATCTCGAGCGCCTGTCCGCACAGGACCTCGAGCGTCTGGCGGCGAAGCAGTTCGCTCCCATCCAGGAACTCACCATCGGGCTGTCGGCTGCCGACCAGGCAACCGTACAGAACATGCTCGTTCAGAAGCTCGAGGCGGCCGGAGTTGCACTGCCAGGGGCCGGTGGTCCTGGCGGTGCGGAGGCGGATCAGGAGATCGCGCCCGGTGTGACGCTTGGCGAAATCGCTCCGCAGACCGCCTGGGATGCCGTTCAGATTCGCCTGCCAAAAAGCCAGGACGAGATCAAAGCGATTCTGCGAGAGAACTGGGACCAGCGAGCAGAGACCGAAGGCGACCAGATCCTGCCGGGTAAGCCGCCGGGTCAAGCCGTTATCGACTGGCACGAAGGCTCGGTCAACCACCTGATCAACTTCGGCATGGACGTTGGTGCGCTGCCGCACGAGATCAAACACGACGCCGCGGTCACCGCACGCAATCTCCTGGGCTACGCCCCAGGTGAGACGCCTGGCGGCGGGCCCAGGCCGCTCGCCGAAGAGGCCGTCTTCGGCGCCGTCTTGATGCGCATTCCCGAGGAGCGCGTCAACCCATACCAGCTCAAGTCGGCGCTCAAGTTCGTTGCCAAGGCCAAAGACGGCGCCGAACAGGCGCGCCGCCTGACCCAGACCATCGAGGGAATGCAGGTGCTCGACAAGGCCGGCTCGCCGCCGGTCACCGACACGATGCTCGAGCAGTGGCTGTACCAGAAGCACGACGTGCCGTTCGTGGCGATGCGCATGAGCCCGCAGGAGCTGCGCGAGAAGCACGACGAGATTGCCTTTATCCAGTCGGCGCCCGGGCACCACGAGGTCGGGCTGTCCAAGCACCGCACCTTCAAGATCGATAACGACGAACAGGGCAACACGACCCACGTCGAGGTCCACAAGAAGAGCGGCTGGTCGCGCTTCAAGGAGAAGTCGATCAAGTGGGCCGGCATTGCGTTCACCATCATGAGCTTCATTCCGCCGGTTGCCTGGATCGGCATGATCGGCAACGCCGCCATTTCGCTCTACCAGGGCTACAAGAACAAGGACTGGGTGGGTGGCATCGTTGGTGCCGCGGCGTCTTTCGCTGGTGCCGGTGCCGCCGGAGTGGCGGGCGCCGCGACCAAGGCTGCCCAGACCATGGCGACGGTTGGCAAGTACGCCGCCGTGGCTGGCGGCTTGATGGACGCCTATGCGGCCAAGAAGCGCGGCGACTCGGCGGGTTTCTGGGGTGGCGTGGCTGGCTCAGTAGCGACCGCCTTCGGTGGCAAGCTCAACCGCGTCGGCGAGAAGGCGACCACGATGAGCCAGAAGATCGGCGACTGGGCGGCGCGCGCTGCTGCTGCGGCCGACGGCTACAAGGCGGCCAAGAACGGTGACTACCTGGGCGCGGCAAGCGTTGGCTTGCGGATCGCCGCGTCGCTCGACGCTACTGGTGAGAAGGTCGATGCCAAGCTCCTGAAGACCGCCGATGGGTTCGACAGGTACCTCAACCCGGCTCTTGCGGCGGCTCGCAACGAGGACTACTTCGGAGCGGCATCCGGGATCGCCGGCTTCTTGAGTTCCTATGGTGGCAAGAACCAGAAGGCGTGGGAGAACACCGCCATCGCCCTTCAGGCCCTGGGCTATTCAAAGGAGGCGATCGAACACAAGCAGTGGGGTGCTGCTGCTGCCGGCATCGCCGGGGCTGCCGCGCGCTGGCGCGAGACCTACGAGAACCGGCGTGATGCCAAAGCCGGCGAGACCGGCGTATCGACCCCCGATGCCGCTGACACCGATTCCGAAACCCGAAAGAAGATGGAGGTCTCGGACCTGCTCGACCACCTCTCGAAGGGCCTCAACTACCTCGACAGCGGCTACCAGCTACTCAAGGAGCATCGCTACAAGGAAGGTGCAGCAAGCCTGCGTGGTGCCTCGGCCGACTATCTCGCGGGCAACAGCATCGGCCGCAGCGTCGAGCGCCAGGCCCAGATCGTCGACCAGATCGTCTCGGTGGCCGAACGCCTCGAGGCCGGTGACTATGAGCGTGGCGGCGTTGAGCTCAACTACCTGGCGACGATGCTCACCGGTGCCGGTCTCGACGACCTCAAGGCCGAGCTCGAAGGCGCGGCACGTTACTTCGTCGAAGTCGGTCGCGCGGGTCAGGAGCCCTCGGCCGAGGCCGAACAGCGTTTGAGCATGGCCCTCGAGGCGATGTTCAAGGCGTGGGCTCCCGAGGTGCAGCAGGCAGCCTGAGTCGAACCGCGGAGCGAGAACTCCTGGTTCAAGGCGCCAGTTGACGCGTCGCCGCCGCGCGGCGGCGCGCGGCCAGGGTCGACGCAGGCTCGATAGCCAGGGCACGGTCGGCGGCCGCGAGCGCCTTCTCCGGCTCGCCCAGGGCGAGAAGAATGGAGGAGTAGGTGCAGTGCAGGCGGGCATCGCCTGCCTTGGCGCGCAGGGCCGACTCGAGGACGGCAAGTGCTTCCCGGGGCCGGTCGAGCTCGCGCAGCGCGATGGCCATGGTGTTCTGTGCTCCGACGCTCAGCCTGCCGCCGTCACTGGTGCTCGAGCGGATTGCGAACAGAGCCTGCTCAGGGCGCCTTTTTCGCAAATGGTGGGCGGCTGCGATTTCCCAGGCGTTCGCGAGCAGCGCATTCTCGCGTGTCGTTGGGGCGATCGACTCCGCATAGCGATCGTTGTAGAACTGGATGTAGTGCGCCAGAGGTTTCCATTGAGACGAGGAAGCGCCGGCTTCGAAGACCCACGGCTTGCGGTTTCGATCGTAGACCAGAAGGGCCAGGTGGTCCGAAGTGCTGAGCGCCCCGAGCTGTCGGGAGAGACCGAGCCGAGGCCTGAGCCGATCGACCCGATCGAGGATCGCATCCAGGAGGACCACTCCGCTGTCGCAGTCGACCCAGAATGCTTCGCCGTGATGCGGCGCGCCGGGGTGCAGGCGTTGTTGGTCGAACCGCAGCGACAGAAGCGTGTTGTCGCCACCCTCGCGTTGCCACTGCACGCCGGCTAGTTGAAGGAGCTCGGCGGCCCGTTCGACGAGGGCGTCGGTCTTGCGGATCTGATCCGCTTCCCGTACCAGTCGGGCCGCCGTTTGATCGCGCAGGCGAAGCACTCGCCGTGCTCCGCGGGCGGCGCGCTCCTTGGTGGTGTTCGAATCGTAGGCAACCGTTTCCCGGTCGATCAGGAGCCGGGCCTCGAGACGTTTGCCATGTCGCGCCAGCTTGGCTGCGCGCTCGGCGAGCGCACCCTCTTCAAAGGCAGCTGAGCCCGCGACTGCTCGCGCCTCGGATGCCAAGAGAGCAGCGGCGGCCAGGACCGAGGCCAGCAGGGTGGAGCGCGCACTCCATCCCGAAGAGCAAACCGTTCGTACCTGCTTGGGGACCATTGATCCCCAAAATAGCACCGACTACGACTCGTCCCTCGCGATTCGTCCCAAGGCAGAGTTGGCGAGGTTGCTCTAGTGCCGCTCGAGCAACAGGTTGGTCACCCGTCCTGCATCCAAACGAAGTCTGCCGGGCAAAGCCTCTCCGCCTGGATTGCGCAGGGCGAGGAAACCATCAGTCCAAAGCGGCCCCTCTTCGTCATCGGCAGACGACCATCGCAGCTTCGTCTCGAGCCCCGGCGGCACCGAGATCGCCAACAGACCGTTCTCGAACGAGATCTCTTAGGTTACGTCGAGCTCCGCGCTGTACCAGCGGCCGACGTAGGGCCGCGCGTCAGCGGCAGCGGCTGGTGGCGGGATCTCGGTGCTGTCTTGCCCGATCGAGAGCAGTTCCGGTTCGCGAGCGGTCTGCGCCTTCTCGGGTTCCATCCTCGCCCCGAGCAAGACCTCCGCGGTCCGTTGGGCAAGGCGTGTGGACCAAGCGTCAGCACGGTTGCACAGTACGACGGTGGCGAGGTTCTCGCTCGGCCAGGTGGTCATATTCGCGCGGTAGCCGACGAAGGCGCCGCCGTGCCCGAGCGTCTCCAGCCCTCGATGTTCGCCGTACGTGATGCCGAAGGCGTAGGGGTGGAGTTCCGGTTCTCCGTTGTCGCTTCCTTTCGAGTCGCCTCCGCGCAGCGGCTGGCGCGTTCGGATGAGATCGTGGAAAGGAGCGCCGAGCACCCGCGGCTCGAGCAGCTCCCGGGCCCACCGCGACATGTCCTCGACGTTCGAGAAGACGCCGCCGTCCCCGACCATGTCGAGGGTCGTCATCGACTGCCGCCAGTGCTGGCCTGGACTCTCGGCGTAGCCGTTGGCCCGATGGGCGACGACGTGCGCGTGGTCGTCGTGAAAATGGGTGTCGGACATGCCGAGAGGTTCGAAGATCAGCTCGTCGGCAACTGCGCGAAGCGACCGGCCGGTGACCCGTTGGACGATCTGCGACATCAGGAAGTAGCCGCTGTTGCTATAGAGAAACTCGGCACCGGGCTCGAAGTTCAGCTCTTGTTGGCGCTCAATCATCGCCGAAGCTTCAGCGTCGGTGTAGAAGTCATCGCCTCGCTTGCCGGCCAGGAACATGAGCGTCAGGTAGTCCCGAACGCCGCTTGTATGGTGGATGAGTTGGCGCGTGGTGACTTCGTTTCCCCATTCGGGAAGGTTTGCCAGGTAGCTCTTGATCGGCACATCGATATCGAGAGCGCCGCGCAGGTGAAGAAGCGCAACGGTGGCGGCAGTGAACTGCTTCGAGACCGAGCCGATACGAAAAACCGTCTTTGAGTCGATCGCGGTTCGGGCTTCGAGGTTGGCCATACCGTAGCCACGCGAGAACTCGAGCCGCCCGTCTCTCACGACGCCGAGAGCGCAACCCGGTGCGTGGGTTCCTCCCATTCCGTGGTCAGAGAAGACATCGTCAAGGGCGGTGATCACCTGCGGGTCATGCGGGTCCCTTACGCCGGCTCGACGAAGGGCACGCCCGGGTCGTTCGCCGGTCGCGCGGCCGCGATCCCAGACCGTCCGCCCGTTGACCCACACTCGCACGATGCCCAGGGAGGTCTTGGAGGGTTCCTCGAAGGTTGCCCGGTCGCGGACCGTCTCGGCGTCGAAGAGCACCAGGTCGGCTGGTCCTCCGACCCGGATGACACCGCGCAGCAACTGACCATCTTTGCCGGTCAGGCCGACGTTCCTGGCGGCCAACGCCGAAGTCTTGTGGCTCGCCTCGGCCAGGGTCACTGCCCCCGCCTCGCGCACGATCATGGCGAAGAAGCGCGGGAAAGACCCCGCGCCCCGCGGGTGGCGATCGGCGAGGGCACCGTCGCTCGAGACGTTGGTGTACTTCCAGGTGTAGAGCTCTTCGATGTCTTGTTGTGACATCGAACGCGCGATGATCGACTCGCCAGAGGCACCGGTCTTCTGCCGCCATTCTGCGGCTTCGGCGAGCAGGTCGAGATAGAGGTCGACCGGGTCGACCTTGCGTGCACGGGCGATCTCGTCGAGGGTGCGACCGACGAGCTCAGGCTGGGGGGCCCAGCGCGACAGACGAAAGCCATCTGGCGGCGCGAGCTCGCGGAGGGCGAAGGCGGCCGTCTCCCGGTTGTCGAAGTCACGCTCGGGGAAGAGCACCGTCATCGTCGACTGCCACGCGTCGTAGGGGTAGACGTCTGCCGAGACTTCGATCCCCTCGTCACGCGCTGCCTGCAGGCGAGCGATCACCTCGTTGGCACGCCCGTGCAGGCTCTTCATGGCGAGTTTGAGGTGCGACGCCTGGACTGGGATCTCGGCCCGCCGTCCAATCTCGATCAGCTCGTCGAGGGCCTCCAGCACTTGGCGGTCTTCAGAGCGCATGTGTGAGACGTAGCGCCCGTCATGGCGTGCAACGGCCTTGGCCAACGCGACCACCTCGTCGGTCGTGGAGTAGATCCCCGGGTCGTACTCGAGCCCGCTCGACAGGCCGAGGGCGCCGTCGCGCATCGCTTGTTCGACAAGTCCGACCATGCGTTCGACCTCGTCTTCGGTGGCGGCGCGCTCGAAGTCGTCGCGCATGACGGCGGCCCGAATCGTTCCGTGGCCTACGAACGTAGCCACGTTGACTGCCGCGGGCTGCCTATCGAGGCCGCGCAGGAAGCGGCCGACTGGAAGCGATGAACCACCGTCCTGGCCAACGACGATGGTCGTGATGCCCTGACTGATCGCTGCTTCGGCGAGCGGCTCGTCGAAAAGGCCGATGTCGTGGTGGCTGTGAGTATCGACGAAGCCCGGCATCAGAACCAGGCCCGCGGCCTCGATGACGCGGTCGGTGCTCTGCGTCATCGCTTCGGCCTCGCGGCCCAGCGCGGCCACCGCATCGCCTTCGATGCGGACCGTCAGAACGCGACCATCGGCACCACTGCCGTCGAAGACGGTGGCACCTTGGATCACGGTTGCCGGGCGGCTCTGTGCGGCGACCGCCGCAGTAGTCAGAAGAAGCGCGCCGAGCGCACCGAGGGCGCTGCTAGGACGCACCGCGACGGACGGCGAAGGCGCGGTCGATGGCGTTCATGTGCTCGATGCGCAGGTTGCTGCCAGCCTGGATGGTTTCACCGAGCTCCATGTAGGCCTCACTCTCGGGTGTGAAGGCCGGCCACTCCGGGAAACCATCGCCGTTCGGGTTGCCCGTCCTGGCGAAGCGCACCCAGAGATCGGCGATGGTCTCGGAGAACTCCTCGTCGGCCTCGGTCGGTTCGGCGCCGAAGAGCGTCAGGTCGCCAAAGACATAGCCGAGCTCGCCAGCATGAAAGGCGCCGAGGTCGGTGTCACCCGGGACCGGCGGGCTCCAGGTGAAGTAGTACAAGTAGGCCGGGCTGCTGGCATTTGCCATGCCGCGTGCCCAGGCGCGCTGCGGATAGGCGAACAGTACGTCACTGAAGAGATCGATCCAGGCGCGGCGCGCCTCATCGTCGCCCACCGGGTAGAGCACCTTCGCCTCGTCTCCGAGTTCAGGAAGGGTCATTGCCAGGTAGCGCTCGAAGCCGACGTTGCCGGCGCCGAGAGCGGTGGCGAGGTAAGGCAACAGGGTCGACCCCTCATCGGCGTTGGAGCCGGTCATGACTGGAACGTCACTCTGGTCTCCGGCGGCGAAGATCTCGGCGACTTCCCTGGGGATCGCATGGCCGTCGACGATGGCCAGTCCTTCGTAGGCGGCGAACGGCTGAAACGCCTCGAGCACCCTGGCGGGATCCTGGGCGCGCAGCGCGGCGAGCGATGCCTCCGCTTCACCATCGTCGGCGGCTGGCAGGAGCGCCTTTGTAAACTCCTCGCCTCGCGCCTCGGCCGAGGGAGTCCAGCTGGTTGCCTCGGTACGGTGAACCATGGGTTGGAACGAGCCACCGCTTTGTCCGATGGCGCGATGGAACATCCCCTTGGCAAGCGGCGAGGCCTGCACCAGCGAAACGCTGAGTGCACCAGCAGACTCTCCGAAGATGGTGATGTTGTCCGGGTCTCCGCCGAAGGCCGAAATGTTGTTGCGCGTCCACTCGAGTGCCTTGATCTGGTCGAGAATGCCCTGGTTGCCGGAGGTGCCGTGCGGGCTTTCGGCCGACAGTTCGGGGTGCGCCAGGAAGCCGAAGGCACCGAGGCGGTAGTTGATCGTCACCAGCACGACGCCCTTCTTGGTGAGCAGGTCGCCTCGATAGTCGCCGCCGCTACCCGCCGTCAGACCGCCGCCGTGAATCCAGAACATCACCGGCAGGCGGTCGTCTTGCGAGGTGGCGCGCGACCAGACGTTGAGCGTCAAGCAGTCTTCTGAGACCGCGCTGTACGACTGGTTGTAGAAGCCGCCGTCAGGGCCCGCCAGCTGCTGACACGCAGCGCCGACCTCGGTGGCACTGCGCGTACCCTCCCAGGCGACGACTGGTTGCGGTTCGCGCCAGCGGAGCGCGCCGACCGGGGGGGCTGCATAGGGAATACCGAACCAGACGGGTGTTCCGTCGGCACTCGTCGTACCAACGATGGCGCCGCCGGTTACCGCGATTTCAGCAGTGATACCAGTCGCCGTCTGGTCAGCACCGGTCTCGTTCATGTCGCAAGCCGCGAGGGTAGAGATCAAGAGCAGAAGCAAAGTGGGAAGAGCAACGTTCCTGAAAAGGGTGAACAACGCCATGGGTTGGCCTCCTTGGCACCGCTGGGCGATCGCCTCAGGACCAGAGAGCGCAAAGACTCACGGTCCGCCGCAGCGGCTCAGGTTGTTTCAAAAAGGGGGGGACGGGCGGAATCTTATCGGAGGTCCCGCCGGGCCCCAGCCGCAACTCTTGAGGTTCAAGGCCCGTAGAAGGTCTTCAATGCGAGGAATCGAGCAGATCCCATGGTGCTACGACACTTTGATGGGAATCTCCGAGCGCACCGGTCTCGGACGTTGGCGCCGCTGGCTCACCTCCGGCAGCCAGGGACAAGTCCTCGAAGTCGGCAGCGGCACCGGCCGCAACCTGCCGCTCTACCCCGGCGACGCCAAAGTCATCGGCCTCGAGCCCGCCTTCGCATCACTCCTCGCAGCCCGCAAGAAGTCCCCCGATACCCGCCTCGTCCTCGGCAGCGCCGAAGACCTGCCCTTCAGACCGAACAGCTTCGACACCGTCGTCTCCGGCCTGGTCTTCTGCAGCGTCCCCGACCCCATGCGCGGCCTCTCCGAAGTCGCCCGAGTCCTCCGCCCAAGCGGCACCCTGCGCATGTTGGAGCACGTCCGCGCCAAGAGCCACTGGGGAGGAAGATTCCAGGACCTCATTCTGCCCCCCTGGAAATTCGTCACCGGCGGCTGTCACCTCAACCGTGACACCGAAGCCAACGTAAGAAACGCCGGCTTCCAGATCCAGCCCGACCGGAAAGAAGACGGCTCCCTACGCTGCTTCAGCGCAGTTCCGCCGCGCGAGGTGAGTCGCGATCGAGTCCAAGCCGAGGGCCGTATGACCCCGTTGACGCCGCCTCGGGGCAACGGCCTGCAGCTCGGGTTGTAGCCGTAGAATCCGAGTAGGCGCGCGCCCAGCGACTCGCAGTCGTTCGCCGCGTGTACAGGGCGGCCTCCCGGCGCCGTCGGCCCGCGCTTCGGACCGCTTGCGCCGTCCCCCTTGAGGGGGTACCAGGGGGTGAGGTGACATTGATTGGGGTCGTGGTAACGACGGATCGCGCTCGCGAGATCGCCTCTCTCTACCAACAGCCTCACCCAAGCCGAGCGCGATACGAGGGCCGTATGACCCCGTTGACGCCGCCTCGGGGCAACGGCCTGCAGCTCGGGTTGTAGCCGTAGAATCCGAGTAGGCGCGCGCCCAGCGACTCGCAGTCGTTCGCCGCGTGTACAGGGCGGCCTCCCGGCGCCGTCGGCCCGCGCTTCGGACCGCTTGCGCCGTCCCCCTTGAGGGGGTACCAGGGGGTGAGGTGACATTGATTGGGGTCGTGGTAACGACGGATCGCGCTCGCGAGATCGCCTCTCTCTACCAACAGCCTCACCCAAGCCGAGCGCGATACGAGGGCCGTATGACCACGTTGACGTCGCGTTTCGGGAACTGTGAACCCATCAAGTCATAGCCGTAGAATCCGAGTAGGCGCGCGCCCAGCGACTCGCAGTCGTTCGCCGCGTGTACAGGGCGGCCTCCCGGCGCCGTCGGCCCGCGCTTCGGACCGCTTGGATACGCCGGGATAAACCGGCATGGAGAAAGGAATGAGAGAGTCCCACCCTCGAAGGGGTAGCGACCCAGAGGGTCCCCGAGTCATGCGCCGGCTCCCGCGAGGGTGCGGTGAAGCGTTGACAGGGGCACACACAGGCCGGGTATTGAGCCGCGAAATAAGAATTTGGGAGTGCCGACGCTGTCAAGCGAAGCGGAAGGCGAGACTCCGTAGCGCGCTATCGCGAGCTCTGCGGCGACTCCCCGCGGTCGTAGACCCTGTGCATGTGTGGAATCTCCATGCGCGAGAACCGGGAGATCCGCGATCTGGCCAGTTGGGTATCTGGTCCGCATCGGGAAGGCTAGAGGCCGTAAGCCGATGACGCACGGATGGCGGAAGTCAGACAGGCCCGTAGTACCTGCGAAGTCGTCGAACAACGGTGGGAGACCAGCGGCGGAGGCGGTGGAGGGAAGGGGCCTGGCCAAGGGGAACACGGGCAAGCAAAACGCACCCCGGACACAGAGCCGGATGGAGAGTGCGAGCAATGCGCTGGGCCGTGTACGAGAAGCCGCCCGCAGGGGCAAGGAAGTGAAGTTCACAGCGCTTCTTCACCACATCACGGTCGAGCGACTCCGGAGCGCATTTGACGTGTTGCACCGAGACGCAGCGGCAGGAGTGGACGGAGTGTCATGGAGCGAGTACGCAGAATCTTTGCTGAGCAATCTCGAGGACCTGCACTCTCGTGTCCACCGTGGGAGCTACCGGGCGAGTGCGACTCGTCGCGTCTACATCGAGAAATCGGATGGGCGGTTCCGACCGCTTGGCATCGCCACGTTGGAGGACAAGATCCTTCAGCGCGCCGTCGTCTCGGTGTTGGATGCGATCTACGAGGAAGACTTTCTCGGGTACTCATACGGATTCAGGCGAGGCCGCAGCCAGCACGATGCTTTGGATGCGCTATTCGTTGGAATCACAAAGCGGAAGGTGAACTGGGTGCTCGACGCAGACATTCGTGGGTTCTTCGATGCCCTGGACCACGAGTGGCTGGTGAAGTTTCTCGAGCACCGTATCGGAGACCGTAGGATCCTTCGCCTCATCCAGAAATGGCTGAGGTCCGGAGTGATGGAAGACGGTAAGTGGCACGCGAGCACGCGGGGGACTCCTCAGGGGGCGACGATTTCGCCTCTCCTCGGGAACGTGTACCTGCACTACGTGCTCGATCTCTGGGTCCAGCAGTGGAGGAAACGCAACGCGCTTGGGGACATGATCTTCGTGCGCTACGCGGATGACTTCATCGTTGGATTTGAGAGGCAGGAGGAGGCAGAACGATTCCTCGAGGAACTGAACCTGCGACTCCGTGACTTCTCGTTGGAGATCCAACCCGAGAAGACGCGCCTGCTGGAGTTTGGCCGCTTTGCGGCCTACAACCGACGCGCGCGAGGTCTCGGGCGGCCGGAGACCTTCGAGTTTCTAGGCTTTACGCACTGCTGTGCGCAGTCTAGTCGAGGGAGGTTCTTGCTGAAGCGCATCACGAGCCGCCACCGAATCCGCAGGACACTGAAGGCTGTCGGTACGGCCCTTCTGGGACACCGACACTCGCCGCTACCAGAGCAAGGTCTCTGGCTGGGATCCGTGGTGCGAGGCTTCAATGCCTACTACGGCGTACCCGGCAACTCAGCGGCGTTGAACGCCTTTCGACAGGAGGTCATTCGGCACTGGATGCGCGCTCTGCGCCGACGCAGTGACAAAGACCGCACGTCCTGGAAACGGATGTGGGCCCTGGTGGCCCACTACCTACCCAAAGCCCGAGTCCAACATCCCTGGCCTGATGAGCGACTTGTCGTCAATACCTGAGGCAGGAGCCCAGTGCATTAGCAGTGCACGCTGGGATCTGTGCGGGGGGCGCCGGGCAACCGGCGCTCCTACCGCGATCGCCGTCCCCCTTGAGGGGGTACCAGGGGGTGAGGTGACATTGATTGGGGTCGTGGTAACGACGGATCGCGCTCGCGAGATCGCCTCTCTCTACCAACAGCCTCACCTTGAGGGGGTACCAGGGGGTGAGGTGACATTGATTGGGGTCGTGGTAACGACGGATCGCGCTCGCGAGATCGCCTCTCTCTACCAACAGAGGGCCGAGTAGGCGCGCGCCCAGCGTATGACCACGACCCCAATCAATACCTGAAAGGCCAAAGCCGAAAATAATCCTTCACATTCCGCCACAACTTCGCCAACCCCTCCGGCTCTAGAATCAAGAACAACACAATCACCAACCCAAAGACTCCCTGCTGTACGAACGGCAACTTCGCAGCGAGAAGTGGCGCCGTGTCTTGCATCGCCCGGCCCATGGTCGAAATGAACGCCGGCAGAAGCACAATCAGAGTGGCCCCGAAGAAGCTGCCGTTGATCGTGCCGAGGCCGCCGATGATGATCATCGCCAGGTAGAGAATGCTGGTCTCGATCGTGAACCGCTCCCAGGTGACGATCGTTCGGTAGTGCGCCAACATCGCACCCGCCAGCCCGACGACGAAACTCGAGGTCGCGAAGGCCAGGAGCTTGTAACCAAAGACGTTGACGCCGATGGCAGAGGCCGCGATGTCTTGATCGCGAATCGCAACGAACGCCCGGCCGACGCGCGACCGGAAGAGATTGGCAGTGGCCAAGGCGACCAGGCAAGCGACACCGACCGCGATCCAATAGAACTCGAAGTCACCGTTCACCCGCATGCCGGCCAGTTCTGGTGCCGGCACGACCAGCGCTTCGGTGCCGCCGGTAAGCGCTGTCCAGTGGGTGATCACCCACTCGACGATCTGTTGAGCGGCCAGGGTTGCGATGGCCAGGTAGAGGCCCTTCAGGCGCAGGCTCGGCAGGCCGAAGAAGAGCCCTATGAGAGCAGTCAGGAGGGCCGCTGCCGGAATGCTGAGGAAGAAGGGCCAGTCGAAGCGGGCGGTGAGGATTCCAGAACTGTAGGCACCGATGGCGAGAAAGGCACCCTGCCCGAGGCTGATCTGACCGGTATAGCCAACCAGGATGTTGAGGCCCAGCGCACCGATGGTCGCTAGAGCGATCTGGTTGGCGAGGGTGAGCCAGTAGTTGCTGGCGACGAACGGAAAGGCAACCAGAAACACTCCGAACAGGGCCAGGCGCACCTTCTCGAGCGGCAAGCGGCGCAGCGACATGTCGCGGCGATAGGTTTCGAAGAACGTTCCAGATTGCATGGGGAAACTCGTTGCCGCGCGTCAGACGCGTTCGATGATCCTCTTTCCGAAGAGTCCGTAGGGGCGCACCATCAGCACCAGAATGAGCACCAGGTAGGGAACGATCAGTTCGAGCCCGTGCCCGTAGTAGCCGCCGGTGTAGGCCTCGAGCAGGCCGATGATCGCGCCGCCAACGATGGCGCCGGGAATCGAATCGAGGCCACCGAGAATCACCACCGGGAAGACCTTCAAACCTACGTGGGTGATCTCGAGGTTGACTCCGATCAGGTTAGAGAGCATGAGGCCAGCCACCGCCGCGGACACAGCCGCCATGGCCCATGCGACAGCGAGCACACGCTTGATCGAGATTCCCATGGACAGCGCCGCCTGCTGGTCGTCGGCAATGGCGCGCATGGCGATGCCGTTGCGGGTGTAGCGAAAGAACAGCGACAGGCCGGCCAGGAGCAGCATGGCGATCAACACGATCAGAACGCGGTCGAGGCCGACGATGGCACCGGCGAGCGACAGTTCGCGATCAGGCAGAAATGCCCGGTCCTCGAAGGTCCTCGGGAGCGGCCCCCAGATCCCGCCGATCAGAGCGCGCAGGAGAGTCGAGAGCCCGATGGTCACCATGATCATCGAGATGATGGGCTCACCGATCAAGGGGCGCAGGACCAGACGTTCCACCAGGAGACCAATGGCGCCGGCAACCAACAGGGTCATGAAGAGACCGAGCGACCAGTGCAGGCCGAACTGAACGACGAAGCTGTAGGTGAGGTAGGCGCCGAAGACCAGAAACTCGCCCTGGGCGAAATTGATCACGTCGCTGGCCTTGTAGATGATCACGAAGCCGACGGCCACGAGGGCATACAACATGCCATTCGAGAGGCCGGTCACGGTCAGCTGTAGGAAGGTCTCCATGGTCAGGGGCCCTTTAGGCGGAGGAAGTCGCGCCAGTTTCGAGGCTGTCGATTCGCAGCCGGGTGTCGATCTTTGCCGTGCGCCCGTCCTGATAGGTGATCTCAGTTGCGAGTGCCAGTGAGTCGTCGCTGCCGTAGAGCGCGTCGACGATTTCCTTGTAGCGCTCGGCGACGAAGCCTCGGCGCACTTTGCGGGTGCGCGTCAGTTCAGCGTCGTCGGCGTCGAGTTCTTTGTGCAGGAGCAAAAAGCGACGGATACGAGCAGCCTCGGGCAGGTCGGCATTGGTGCGTTCGACATGCTCACGGACCAGCTCGTACATCTCGTTCTTCTGCGACAGGTCGGTGAAGGTCGTGTAGGGGATCTGTCGACGCTCCGCCCACTTGCCTGAGTTGCCGAAGTCGATCGTGATCATCGAGGTGACGAAGGGCCAGTCGCCGCCGAAGACAACCGCCTCGCGAATGTAGGGGCTGAACTTGAGCTTGTTCTCGATGAACTGCGGCGAGAAGCGCGTGCCGTCGTGCAGGGTCATGACGTCTTTGGCGCGGTCGATCACGATCAGGTGCCCGTCGTCGTCGAAGTAGCCGGCGTCTCCGGTGTGAAGCCAGCCATTCCGCAGGGTCTCCTCGGTGGCGTCGGGGTTCTCGAAGTAGCCCTGGAACACCGCGCTCGAGCGCGTCAGGATTTCGCCGTCTTCACTGAGATCGATCTCGGTTCCTGGCATCGGCGTGCCGACGGTCTGGCACTTGATCTCCCCGTCGCGATGCACGCACGAGATGCCACTCACTTCGGTTTGGCCATAGATCTGTTTCAGGTTGACGCCGATGGCGTGAAAGAAACGAAAGACGTCCGGGCCGAGGGCTGCACCGCCGGTGTAGGCGCGTCGCAGCCGCCGGAGGCCCAGCTGGTCTTTGAGCCAATGGAAGCAGACCCCCTCGGCGACCAGTCGGCGGAACCGCAAGCCGAACGATGCTGACGGTGGTGGGCCTTTAGACTGGTCGCGATCGAGGAAGTGGTCGGCGTAGCGGTAGCCCGATGCCATCGCCCACTCATAGACCCGACGCTTGAGCGGCGTGGAGTCTTCGATTTTGACTTGGACCTCGGAGAGCATGTTCTCCCAGATCCGCGGCGGCGAAAACATGACGCGAGGCCCGATCTCGCGGATGTTTTGCTGCACCGTTTCGGGTTCTTCGGGAAAGTTCACCGGAAACCCCACCAGCAGCCCACAGGCGACGCTGATCATCTGCTCGCCGATCCAGGCCAGGGGGAGGAACGAGACAAAGTCATCGTTCTCGAGCATTGGATCGGTGGCCTGCAGGCGCTCGGCCATCGCCACCATGTTGCGGTGGCTGAGCATCGCGAGCTTGGGTTTGCCGGTCGTGCCCGAGGTCGTCGACAGAACCGCGGTGTCGTCGACCTTCACATGCGCGACTCGGGCGTCGAAGTCTTCTGAAGACTTGCCGGCGCGTCTCCCGATCTCTTCGAGCTCAGGAAACGCCAACAGCTTCGGATGGCCGCGGTAACCGCTGCTGGTCAAGCCGCGCGGGTCGTAAAACACGACGCGTTCGACGCGGGGGACGTCCTCTTCGATCTCGAGTAGCTTGTCGACCTGTTCCTGGTCCTCGGCAACGACAAAGCGTGCACCCGAGAAGTCGACCAGATAGCGCACCTCTTCGGCCACCGAGTCCTGGTAGACGCCCATCGAGACGCCACCGAGTGCCTGAGCTGCCCATTCGGCGATCAACCATTCGGGCCGGTTGTCGCCCAGGATGGCGAGCTTGTCGCCGGGTGCAAAACCCTGGTCTTCGAGGCCCCAGGCGAAGGCTTGTACGCGCTCCCTGAGCTCCGCCCAGGTGATCGACCTCCAGATCCCGAACTCCTTCTCGCGCATGGCGACGCGGTCGGGCCAACGCGATGCGTTTCGTAGCAGTAGTGCTGGCAGCGTCGGGGGCGTGGGGCTCTCAGCCATCGCGGGTGGCGCCTTCGCCCAGGTAGGCGGCTATGACGGCAGGATCGGCGCGCACGACACGAGGGGTTCCGCGTGCGATCACCCGGCCGAAGTCGAGAACGACAACGCGGTCCGAAAGGTCCATGACGACCCCCATGTCGTGCTCGATCAAGACACAGGTCACGTCGCGTTCTTCGTTGATGTCGAGAATGAAACGCGCCATGTCTTCCTTCTCTTCGACGTTCATGCCGGCCATCGGCTCGTCGAGGAGCAGAAGCCTCGGGTCGAGCGCCAGTGCGCGCGCCAGCTCGACACGCTTCTGCAGGCCGTAGGCGAGCGTTCCAACCGGCTCTCGACGGAGTTGTTCGATCTCGAGAAAGTCGATGATCTCTTCTACGAACTCGCGGTGCTCGATTTCTTCGCGGCGTTGTGGGCCCCACCACAGGGCCGCCGTGAGGACATTGCCGTGCATGTGAACGTGGCGACCGAGCATCATGTTCTCGAGCACCGTCATGTGGCGAAAGAGCTCGATATTCTGAAACGAGCGGGCGACGCCGAGGCGTGCGATGCGGTGAGGCGCCAGTCGGGTCAGGTCATGGAACTGGCCCGCGCGGTCGCGCAGGAGAACCTGACCCTCCTGTGGTCGGTAGAGGCCCGAGATCGAGTTCAAGAGCGAGGTCTTGCCGGCACCGTTGGGGCCGATGACGGCGAGGATCTCGCCGTCTCGAACATCGAGGGCGGCGTTGGTCAGCGCTTTGACTCCGCCGAAGCGCAGCGACAGGTCGCGAACCTCCAGTAGGGGGTCCTGGGCGACGTCGCTGCTTGGGTCCGTTGACTCGCTGGCGCGGGGCTCGTTCATAGAGTTTGCGATCGAGGACTCGGTCGACGACGACCTGCCTCGACTGCACCCTCGAGGGGTGTCAGGACAAAGGTGGCTCAGCGGGGTGGTGAATCCGTCGAACCCCCAGGGTTGTTGGGAAGGTGGCTGGATATATAGCACGCGCCTCCACCGACGAATCGAAACCCCGGGAAACGCAGTAGTTGCGGTATTCGGGATACCATCCAGAGCTGGGCTCGCCACTGCCAGGCGCTCGAATAGATCGCGGGCCCTCACTCGACGGGAGCACTAGACGGAGGCGGACCACGGTGGCGATGGGACCGGAAGAGTTACGAGACAAGCTCGAGAGGCTGAGGCGCGAGCGCCTCGTCGACGAGCTGTTGACGATTGCGGACGGCGAGCCGGCGGTTCGACTGCGACTCGAGACCCTCGCTCTGGCGACCGACCCCGAGGCGCTCGGCAAGTCGCTCGAGAACCGCATTTCGCGTCTCATGCGGGCGCGCCGCTTCGTGCCCCACCGCAACAGCGCGACCTATGCCCGGGAACTCGACGAGCTGGTTGAGACGGTCGAACGCGACCTTCTGCCCTATGCACCCGAGAAGGCCTGTGAGCTGGCAGAGCTGTTCCTGCGCACCGACGGAACCACCTTCGAACGGGTCGACGACTCGTCGGGCTGGATTGCCAGCGCCTACCGGCGAGCCGCTCGTCTGTGGCTCGATGCCGCAGCTGCCAGCTCGGAAACGCCAGCCGACTCACCGTCGTGGATGGAGAAGCTTCACGAACTCGCGGTTCAAGACGCCTACGGTGTGCGCATGCCACTCCTGCGCCACGCCGACGTTCTGCTTTCCGAGCACGAGCTCAGGAGACTGGTAAGGCGGTTCGAAGGTGAGCTTTCGAACCGCGAGGGCGATGGTGACACCACTTCGTCCCTGGCTCTTCTGGCCGAAGCGCTACGCGACCCACGTCTCTTCGAGCGCTCGATCACCTGTCGCAGCGGCGTGTTGAGCGAGGCCGAGGCCGCTAGCGCCGGTCGTCGCTACCTCGAGTGGAACAAGGTCGCGGACGCCTGCCGAGTGCTGCAGCCCTATGCCGGTCCCTCGGCACGGCGCGAGGTCGTCGCGCTGCTGGCGGAGTGTCATGAGAGAACCGGCGACGTCGAGGCAGAGCGCCCGTATCGCTGGCAACTGTTCGAAGCACAGCCCGACTCCTCGACCCTCGAACGGTTGCTCGAACTCGAGACAGGGCAGGTCGAAGGAAACGGCGGCACCCTGTCGACGGGTCAAACGCTGCGCGCTAGAGCGGCGACCGAACGGGCGCGCCGCATCGCAGCCGAGCACCCCGACGTCATTGCCGCGTCGCGCTTTCTGCTCGAGGCGGGCTTCGGTGACGACGCCGAGTCGTTGTTGCTCGATCGTCGCCTCGATCTCGAAGAGATCGGCCAGAGTGTGCTGGCAGAGTTAGCGCGCCTGGGCCGCGCCAAGAAGCGTCCAACCGTCGAGGTGGTCATCTATCGCGAACTGACGGTGAGGATTCTCGATGCCACCCGCCGCGGGGCCTACGGACACGCGGCGCACTACCTCGGGCGTCTCGAAGAGCTGGACGAGAGCGTGATCGACTACGGCCCACTCGATGATCATGCCGGCTTCCGCTCTGACCTGAAGGCAAGACATGGCCGCAAGTCCTCCTTTTGGCGCAAGGTGGGAAGGGACCCGGTCGCCTGAGTGCGGTCGGGCGCGGTTCGATGGCACGAGGGTTGACCAGGCGGGTTCTCATGTCGACAGGAGTCGCGGGTGCAATGCTCGTTGCTCCTCTCGAGGTTTCCGCTTTGCAAATCGTGCCTCGAGAGGGGGGCCCTGTTGAGCAGAACGGCTTCCTGGCTCCGGCTGTCCAGCAGAACACCGGCCTGGGTGATGCCATGAGCGCCCCTGGCTTACGAACCGACGAGGGTACCGAGCAGACGCTCTTCGCGGGCACCGAGAGGGCGACGGTTCTGGTCTTCGTTGGGCGAGAATGCCCGATCTCGAATCGCTACACGCCAACGCTGAACCGACTGCGACGTGAAACGTTGGCCACACACGGTCAGTCTTCGGTGGCCTTCTGGTTGGTTTACCCAGAGCGAGGGGTAACCGCGGTGGAGGTGCGCGAACACCGCGAAGCCTGGGATCACGAGTGGCCCGCGCTGCTCGATCTGGACCGAACCGCCGTAGAGCTCGTCGGAGCAGCGGTCACCCCTGAAGCCGCTTTGTTCGACGACAGAGGAACGTTGATCTACCGCGGGCGCATCGATGATCGCTTCCGCGCGCTCACGCGTAGCCGCCCACGGGCAACTCGCCATGAGCTGAAGAGTGCGCTCGACGCACTGCTTGCCGGAGAACCAGTACCCGTCGCTCATGCTCCTGCGGTGGGTTGTTTCATCGAGTAGTCGGGAACCAACTCGCCCCTCGACCAGTCAAAACCACCGGCTAGCGTGACGTGCGCCCTGGGCAGTGCGATGGCGCTGGGACCTTCGCTGCCTGGGATGGGTTTGGGACCATCTGGGACGAACGGTGTTCGAAAGTCTCGCGATTCGTCCCTTGCAAGGAACGGATCGTGCTTCTCTTTCGTACCTTGAAGATGAAACGGGGGAGCGGGACGAATGTCTAAGACGGGCGAGGGCCATGAGAAGGGTGTCCATGGTCGCTTTCGGAACCGGAATCGGAGGGGCCTGGGGTTTGACGGCCGGAGTACCGCGCTCAACTGAATTCAACGGAGCGCCGTTGATTCAAGGTGATGACCCCGAAGGGCCCCTGGACCTCTTCGAGATCCGTTCAACGGACCGGTTCGTGCCGCGCCGCCTTCTCGGGCGTGGCTCCTTCGGCGCGCTCTGGGAAGCGTGGGACTGCCGGCGTGGGGTCCGGGTGGCGGTTCGGGTCCTCGACCCGCGTGGGGGAATCGCGATTCCGGTGTGGAAGCGGGCCTTCCGCTTGCTCACCAGGATTTCGCACCCGTCGATCCTCGAGCCACAGGAGCTGGTCAACAGTAGTGAGCAGTGGCTGGTGATCACTCAGCTGGTCAGTGGCCCCGACCTGGTCAGCGCTTTGCGTGTCGGTGCCGGCTCCGATCGCTCGGGGCCCGTGACCGGCGTCGACTTCGATCGCGTGCGCAGGTCCTTCTCGCAGCTGCTCGCCGGCCTTGATGCGTTGGCCCGGTACGGCCGGGTGCACGGAAACCTGAAGCCCTCCAACGTGCTGCTCGACTCTTCCGGCACGGTTCGTCTTCTCGACGGCGGGCTGGCGGAGGAAGTCCGAGCACAGCTCGCCGAGACTTGTGCGAATGGAAGCTTCGAACGGGTCTTTTGTCCGGCTCCCTTCTACGCCGCTCCAGAGTCGATCGTGCAAGAGGTGGGAGAGCTTCAAGCTGGCGTTACCTCGGCAGGCGATCTCTACTCGGTCGGAGTGTTGCTGCACGAGGTGCTGACCGGCATTCTTCCGGGCGCTGGCCGGGACCGCCGGCCGAGCTCGAGGCGTAGCGGCATCCCGGTCGATCTAGACGTTCTGACGGCCGACCTGTTGCAGCCCGACCCAGATTCTCGGCCTTCGCTTTCCGAGGCGCGGCTGGTGCTCGAACGCGGTACCAAGAGCGACGCCACCAGCCGTAAAGACGGAGCGTTCGGTAGTTCTTCGGGCAGGCTCGAGCCTGACGACGGAGGTTCTCCGGTTCTCGTCGGGCGGGGACGGGAGCTCGATCGGCTGCGCGGGCTCTACGAGGAAGCCGTCTGGAGTGATCAGCCCGGCGGTCTCGAAGACGGTGCGGGCCGGCTGATCTGGATTCGAGGTCAGTCCGGGATGGGCAAGACCGCTCTCCAGGAGGGGTTCGCTCAGGAGATCGCCGCGACTTTTCCGGAGACCTGGGTGATGATGGGGCGCTGTCATCGTCAGGAGAGTGTGCCCTTCAAGGTATTCGATCCGATTGTCGAGGCTCTCGTTGGAAAGATTGAGGAGCTTCCTGCCGACGACCACGAGGGCACTGCCCTGCGCGCGCTCATTACGCCGGCCCTGCGACGCGTCTTCCCGTGGGTCACGCGCTCGCGGACGAACGAGGGGAGAGAGCGTTTGCCGCTCCTGAGCTCCGCTGCCGCTCCCGATGTGTCTCCCGACGAGCTTCGCCTTCATGCCTTTCGTGACCTGCGGGTTCTCCTCGCTCGCTGTGCAGAGCAGCACCCGATTGTCGTTGTTCTCGACGATCTCCAGTGGGGCGATGCCGACAGCGCGGCGTTGCTTGCCGAGTTGGTTCGTTCGCCCATGCCAGGGTTCCTCCTCATCGCCAGCTGCCGCAGCGAAGACCTGGAACAGAGCCCCTTTCTCTCTGCGCTGCCGGCAACTGTTTTGGGCCTCGGCGAGGACATGGTGCTGCCCGGTCTCGATGAGGCGTCGGCAGAGCAGCTGGCGCGCGAGTGGATCACGGAGCCTCTGTGTGAAGGCAGCTGCACGTCCACCTCTACCGATGGCCCGAACGGCTCGGCTCGCGATCGCCTGGTTCACGCGGTGGTGCGAGAGTCGATGGGCAATCCCTTCTACCTGACGACGCTCTCTCGTGCCGCCGCGCGTCGCGAGTTCAGTCCCGATGGACTGGTCTTGAGCACGGTCATCGAACAACAGCTTGCAGAACTGCCCGACTTGTCGCGTCAGCTGCTGGCGCTACTGGTGGTGGCTGAGATGCCGCTCGACCGCGAGGTCTGCCGGCGCGCGCTGGGCCCGGTGACCGACGACGATTCAGGAGCGCCCGACTTCGTGACCTTCGATGGCTGCCTGCGACGTCTCGAGCTCGAGGGCCTGGTGAGAGTCATGGGGCCTGGCGGGCGCGAGGTGATCGACCTGCGTCACGATCGCCTGCGCCGACCGCTTCTCGAAACCGTCGACGAGGCGGAGCGCCGAGAGTTGCACGGCCGGCTGGCGACGGCCCTCGAAAGAGCTGGCGAACGTGCCGCAGGAACCGTTGCCAGTCATCTTCACCAGAGCCATGACGACGGACGCGCTGCAAGCTATGCGGTCGAGGCAGCGGAACAGGCGTTCGAACAGTTGGCCTTCGACCGCGCCGCACGTCTGCTCGAGCTGGCGCTCGACCTCAGTCGTCAAGGTGGCGTGACGGAAGCCGAGATGGCGGCGCTGCGGGCGAGGCTTGGTGACGCGCTGCGCCTGGCCGGACGCGGTGCCGAGGCGGCGGGCGAGTACCTTGCAGCCGTCGAAGGTGGTGGCTCGCGAAGAGTGCTGGAGCTCCAACGTGGAGCCGCCGAACAGTTGCTGCTTTCAGGGCATGTCGAATCTGGGGTTCGGGTGCTGCGACACGTCTTTCGGACGGTGGGTCTTCCCTACCCGAAAGGTCGGCGCCGCTTGCGCTTCTGGCGAACCGGTGGCCGACGCCGCAAGTTGCGCTTCGAAGCACGCCGCCAGGAAGAAGTATCGCCCGCCCTTCTGTTGCGCGTCGATGCTTGCTGGTCGGCGGCGGCGGGGCTGCGCCCCATCGATCCAGCCGCGGCCAGTGACGCGCAGGAACGGCACCTCAATCTCGCTCTCCAGGCCGGTGATCTCCCGCGCATCGTGCGGGCTCTTCTCATGGAGGTCGCGTCATCGGCGGCTGCCGGCACCGAGTCCAACGAGCGAACCCAGGAGCTCCTGGAAGAGGCGACCAGGTTGGCCGAGAGAAACGGCGACCCTGAATCTCTCGGCCGGGCCGCGCTCGCGGCCACCATCGCCGCGACAGCCGAAGGTCGCTGGGCCGAGGCGGTGCGGCTCGGGCGGCAGACCGCGACCATCCTGGTCGAGCGCTGTTCGGGAGTTGCCTGGGAGCGCCGCCTGAATCAAGACCTCGTTCTTCAAGGCCTCAACGGCCTTGGCGCGTTCGACGAGATCTCGGCTCGCCTGCCGCGGCTGCTTACCGAGGCCGTCAAGTGCAACGATCTCTACGCCCAGAACAACCTCGGCATGTGGATGGCCAGAGCCGAGCTGATCAAGGATCGCCCCAAGGAGGCACGGCTTCGTCTCGAAGCTGTAGAACAACAGTGGCCCAGCGGGCGCTGGGAGCTGCCGCGGCTGCAGGCGAAGTTGGTCGAGATCGAGGTCGCCCTCTATTGCCAGGAGACCGATTGTTGGCAACAGATCGAGCGCCGCTGGTCAGCGGTCCGTTCGAGCGGGATGCTCGAGAGCCAGGTGGTGAGGATTCGCCTGGCCCTTCTACGCGCCCGTTCGGCTCTCCTTGCGGCGCGCTCGGGCGGCGGCGAAGTCGGCGCCTGGCACGACCGGATCGAGCGCGAACTCACCGCCATCGATAGCGAAGGCGCTCCCTGGGGAAGCAACCTCGCCGACGGTCTGCGGGCCACGCTTGCCGTCCAGCAAGGCGATCGGGCGCGGGCGAAACGCCTCTACGAGGTCGTTGAGCGCCGGGCGCGAGGTACCGAGATCGCGGTGCTCGCCGGTGCATGCCGCTTGCGTCGCGGTGAACTGATCGGCTCCGGCCTCGGCGATCGAATGGCCACCGAAGCGCGTCAAGAGATTCGAGAACTGGGTGTCGTGTTTCCTGAGCGCATTGCGGCGCTGTTTCTCGGAGCGTTGTAGGAACTCACCTGCCAAGCGCGTTCGCCGGCAGACCTCGCGGTGGTGAACTAGCATCGGCGGGATGAACGACGAAGAGCCTCGCCGGGCACCCTCGGCGATCGCGAAGGACTATCAGGCCCGTTTGGCCGAGCGCACCGCGTCAGCTGAGAGTGCGGCACGGGCAGAGTTCTGGATCTCGGTTTCCAGACTGGTGGTTTTTGTAGCCGGGCTCGTCGCTGCCTGGCTGTCGCTCCAGTCCGGCTGGTTCAGCCCCTGGTGGCTCTTGCTGTTCGTCGCTCTCTTTCTCGTCCTGGTCACGGTTCATGAGCGTGCACTCAGGCGCCGCACCCGCTCCGACCGAGCGGTCAGCTACTACGAGGCCGGTCTCCGTCGACTGGCATGGGATGAGGGCACCGGAGAGTGGCCCGAGGTTTCTGCCAACGGTGAGCGCTACCGCGAGAACCTGCATCTCTACGCCGATGACCTCGACCTGTTCGGTTCGCGCTCGCTATTCGAACGCCTTTCGGTGGCGCGCACCAGGGTCGGTCAGGACGTTCTGGCTGGGTGGCTGCGGGCGCCGGCGGAGCCGAGTGAGGTTCGCGCCCGGCAGGCTGCCGTGGCCGAGGTTGCAAAACGCCCCGACCTGCGCGAGCGGCTGTGGGTCCTCGGCGGCGAGATCGAAGGCGGCATGGATGCCAAGCGCCTGATCGAGTGGTCGGGTAGTCAGCGCAGTCTTCCAGCCTGGCTTCGGTGGCCGGCGCTGGCTCTGGTCCTCGCCAACGCGCTGACCCTCATCGCTTGGGGGTTCTTCAGCCAGGGACCGCGGCCGTTTCTCTATCTGTTGGTCCTCGACGCGGCGGTGTTCACGGCCGTGCGTACGCGTTTCGCGGCGGCGATCAACGGGGTCGAAAAGGCGAGCCGTGATCTCTACTTGATGGCTGAGTTGCTGGTTTCGCTCGAAGGCGAGACCGCAGAGTCTCCGTGGATGACCGCACGAATCAGCGAGTTGGGCCGCGGAGCAGATGCTGCGGGTCGTCGCATCCAAAGCCTGCGACGCCTGGTCGAGTTGTTGGACTCGCGACGGAACCCCTTCTTCGCGCCCTTTGGAGCGCTCCTCTGGTGGGGTACCCATCTCGCCCTTTCTCTCGAGAACTGGCGTGAGGAGGTGGGGCCCCGTGTTGCGCGCTGGGTGGAGATCGTCGGCGAACTCGAAGCCTTGTCATCGCTGGCGCACTGGCGGGCCGAAAACGAGGCGTTTTCGACCTTTCCCGAGATCGCTCCCAACGACGGGGGTGTTTTGCCATCGGTAGAAGGAGAGAAACTGAACCATCCCTTGCTTTCACGGGCGGCGAGTCGAGCCAACGACATCAGCCTCGGAGGGGCGGAGGCGCCACAGGGTTACATCGTCAGTGGGTCGAACATGTCGGGGAAGAGCACCTACCTGCGCACCGTTGGCCTGCAGGCGGTCCTCGCGCTTGCCGGTGGGGCAGTGCCGGCGGAGCGCTTTCGCATCGCTCCGGTCGCCATCGCGTCGTCGATCCGGATCAACGACTCGCTCGCCGAAGGTGCTTCTCGCTTCTACGCCGAGATAAAGCGGCTTCGTCAGGTGCTCGATGCGACGGCCGGCGAGCGGCCGGTCCTCTTCCTGCTCGACGAGATTCTGCACGGCACCAACTCTCATGATCGCCGGATTGGTGCCGAGGCCTTTACCCGCAGCATGCTCGATCGTGGGGCCGTGGGTTTGGTGACGACGCACGACCTGGCGCTCGCCGCAATCGCTGAAGATCCCGACCTGCACCTGCGCAACGTCCACTTCGATGATCGCGTCGAAGAGGGCCGGATCGTGTTCGACTATCAGTTGCGCGACGGTGTCGTCACGCGGAGCAACGCCTTGGCTCTGATGCGCGAGGTCGGTCTCGAGGTCTGAGGACAGCGACCCCGTACCAGTTCTTCCTCGTGAGGGCCCTAGCGCGGTGGCGGTGGTGGAACCCGGAGCCGGCGGACGACGACCAGACTGAAGTCATCTTCGAGTCGGTTCTCGCCCAGGTGCCGTTCGAGCTCCTGATGGATGCGCGCGTGAATCTCGTCTGCTGAACCTTCGTTGCGAAGAAGCTCACGCAGCCGCTGGTAGCTGAAAGCGCGGCCACTCTCGTCGACCGCTTCAGGAAGACCGTCGCTGAACAGGACCAGGGTGTCGCCAGGTTCGAGTGTGATGCGGCCGGTTGCGGGCACTGTTTCGACGCGGAGTCCAAGGGGCAGGGCGCCGTCGCCGACCTCCAGGACCGTGCCGTTGGCACGTCGTAGGAGCGGGTACGGGTGACCGGCAGACGCCCAGTCGAGCGCTCCGCTTTCCCGATCGAGCACCGAGTAGAAAAGGCTCATGAAGTCGCGCCGGCCGCCGGTGCGGTAGAGCGCCCGGTTGATGACCTCGAGAACCGGTTCGGGCGCCGTGTTCTCGTCCATCGCCAGGCGGAGGCTGGCGTGGGCGATCGCCATCACCAGGCCGGCGGCGAGGCCGTGCCCGCTGGCGTCGCCCACCAACAAGGCGAGGCGACCGTCGGGGAGCTCGAGGAAGTCGTAGTAGTCGCCACCCACGGTGTTGGCGGTGCGCCAGGAGTGGGCGATGCGCCAGTCACGATGCTCTGGTGCCTCGAGCGGCAACAACTGGAGTTGCAGGTCGCGCGCCACTTCGAGCTCGTCGCGCACTCTGACCTGGTCGACCAGTTCGAGAACCAGCAGAAACACCAGGCCGCTGATTGCGACCAGGAACCAGAAGCCGCTCGCCTCGATGACCAGCCGCTGGTTGATGAACTCCGGCGCGAGGTCGAGCGCGCCAAAGGCGGTCGCGAGAAGGCAGCCGACAAAGAGCAGTCGCCGCGCCGGCGTCAAACGGTAGGCGATCCCGAGGAACAGCACCTTGGCGCGGTGCAGGAAACGCGAGAACTCCTGCTGAGGCTCCGGGGCGGTCTCGTCGCGCGCCAGGACCCGGTAGGCCTCGGGCGCGTCGGCGTGAAAGAGCCGGCGAACGTCCTGGGAACGGACGCCCCCCGCAAAGTCCCGGATGAACTTCTGTGACTCCTCGACACGACGGCGCATGGTCTTAGGTACGGCCCTCGTAGCGGGGAGTTTCGTCAGTCTGGCTTCATCCCCGCTTCGGGGCCGCCCGGCGAAGGCCCTACTTGAACAGTGACTGCAGCTTCATGGCGAGGCCCATATCGCCACCAATCCGGAGCTTGCCGCTCATGAAAGCCGCCATGCCGTCGAGGTTGCCGCCGATCAGGTCGACGAAGTCGGGAGCGTCCATGGTGACGGTCATGGTCGGGCTATCCGACTCACCCTCGACGACTTCGCATGCGCCGTCCTTGATGATGCAGTAGTACTTCCCGCCGTCATCACCGGTGAGGTCGTACTGAATGGTCGAGTCCATGCCGGCGGCAGTCTCGGTGTTGAGACGACTCGGCATCGAGTCGAAGATTTCTTTGACAGCGGCTGCTGTGCTCATCGGGTGATCTCCTCGGTTGGTTGTCGTTGTTCTGATTATAGATTCGTCGGCTCGAGTCAGGTTGGCGAACGCTCGAGCAGCTTGTCGAGCTCGGCACCGGCGAGGAGCTCGGAAGTCCAGTCGAAGAGCCCCTCCTGCATCTCCAGCGCTGCTTGCAACCAGCCTCCGACGGCTGCGCGCGCCAGGGCCCCACCGACGCTCAGGCGCCGCGCTCCCGCGGCTTCGAGTTGACCCAGGGATGCCCCGGGCACCATCGGGGCGAGCACGTTGATCGGCCGGCTCACTGCCTCGGCTAGAGCCTGCACCTGCTCGGGGGTCGAGAGCCCCGGTGCATACAGCACGTCGGCCCCCACCTCTTCGAAGGCCTGCAGGCGCCGCAGGGTGTCGTCGAGATCAGGGCGGCCGTGCAGGAAGTTCTCGGAGCGGGCGGTGAGGGTGAATTGGAAGTCGAGCTCCCGGGCCGCTTCGACGGCGGCATGGACGCGCTCGACGGCGTGGTCGAAGTCGTAGATCGGGGAGTACCGGTCGCCGGAGAAGTCCTCGATCGACCCGCCGACAATGCCCGTCTCGGCCACCGCGCGGATCGCACCTGCCGCGTCGGCCGGTTCGGGTCCGAAGCCGTTTTCGAGGTCGGCGCTGACCGGCAGGTCGCTGGCCGCGACCAGGCTGCGGCAATGCTCGACTTTCTCAGCCAGCGTCACCTGGCCATCGGTGCGACCCAGGGTGTTGGCAAAACCTGAGCTGGTGGTTGCCAACGCCTCGAAACCGAGAGCTTCGAGGATGCGTGCCGAGCCACCGTCCCAGGGATTGGGGATCACAAAAGCATGCGAGCGCTCATGGAGTTGCCTGAAGACCTGCGCCTTGGCTTTCTGGTTCATCATGGGGGCCCTTCCGAAGGTGGCCCGCCCCGCATCTCGACAGGCTCGATTTCATCGGCGGCTTCGAAACCGAAGATCCGGGCGTAGAACCAGAGCTCTGCCTCGAGAGCCCGCACGATGTTTTCGGCCTTTCGGAAGCCGTGCTGCTCGCCCTCGAACGACACGTAGGCGACCGGTACCCCCTTCTCGGCCAAAGCGGCGACCATGGCCTCCGCCTGGTTGGGCGGCACGATCTTGTCTTCGGTGCCTTGAAAGAAGATCACTGGGCAGTCCAGGCCCTGGGCGGCATGAATCGGTGAGCGCTCACGATAGAGGTCGGAGCGTTCGGGATAGGGACCAATCAGGCCATCGAGGTAGCGCGCTTCGAACTTGTGTGTGTCGCGTGCCAGTGCCTCGAGGTCGGCGACGCCGTAGTGGCTGGCCCCGGCCGAGAAGACGTCGCGAAAGGCGAGTGCTGCGAGGGTCGTGTAGCCGCCGGCGCTGCCGCCCCGAATCGCCAGCCGCCTGCCGTCGACCTCACCACGTTCTGCCAGCCAGGTGGCGGCGGCGACGCAGTCGTCAACGTCCTTGATGCCCCAGTTGCCGCGCAGGCTGTGCCGGTAGTCGCGACCGAAACCGGTGCTGCCGCGGTAGTTGACGTCGACCACCGCAAAGCCGCGGCTGGTCCAGAACTGGATGCCGGCGCTGTAGTCGTTGGTGGTCATGGCAGTGGGGCCGCCGTGGCTCTTGACGATCAAGAGCGGCTTCTCACCGGCGCGGCCTTCGAAGTCTTCGTTCCGGGGTGGATAGAAGAAGGCGTGCGCGGTGTCGCCGTCGGTGGTTGGAAAAGAAACCGGTTGACCGGCGGAGACATAGCGCGGGTCGGGCGCGGCCGAGAGGGCGTGGACCTTCTCGTGGGTTCTGCGATCGACATCGATGGTGACGACCGCGGGCGGCTGCTCTGGCCCGGCAGCGATCAAGACAGCGTGGCCGGAAAGATCGGCCTCTACCCCGTCGAGAACCGTGAAGGGGAGCTCGAGCTCGCGCATCGTCCGGTCCCCGAGGTCGAGAATGCCAGCACTCCATTCCCCACCCTGGCACCAGATGGTGAGTAGCCGGTTCTCTGTTGTCGCGGCCCAGGTCGACATGCGAAACACCCAGTGGGGAAGGCCAAACGATCGCTCCCCCGGAGCGAGCGCAATGGTGTCGCCGTTTGTCTCGCGGAGGTAGAGGTTCCAGAAGCCCGAGCGATCTGAAACGTAGACCGAGCGACCGTCGGGAAGGTAGCCGGGTGCGAAGATCGCCTCATGGCGACTGCCGGCGATGCAGCGCGGCTCCTCGAGCTGCCCCGACTCGTTCAGGGCGCCTTCCCAGAGCTCGGTTCCATCCCACGGCATGTCGGGATGATCCCAGCTGAGAAACAGGAGCGTTCCTTCGTCGGGCGAGAGGCGGGGCGTAGAGTAGAAGTCGTGCCCGCTCGCCAGCCTTTGAATGGCGTTCTCGTCGTCTGCGGCGCGGCCGTCGACCGGGATTGCCGCCAGGGTGGCCTCAGGCTCGTGGGCGGCGGCCGAAGGAGCTTCGCGGACTGCGATGAGGCGTTGGCGTCTGCGATCGAGTATCAGGTCGGCAAACGATCCGCTGTCTTCTGGCGTGAGGGGCGTGGGGTCGCCTTCCGTCAAAGACTGGCGATAGATGCGTTGATCGGCGAAGTTGCAGAAGTAGACCGTGCCACCAGCGACCAGGTAGCTGCCGCCACCGTACTCATGCACACGCGAACGTGCATTCCAGGGCGCTGGCAGGAGATCGCGCGTCTGACCATCTCGCCACTCGACGATTGCCGAGCGCCCGCCCTCGGCGGGACGGCCCTCGAGCCAGTAGAGGGCGCCGTCAACGCGCGACGGCTCGACCAACCGACCCGCAGCGCTGGCGGCGTGGGCAGCCGAAACGGGAGATGTCCAACTACCGAACGGTGCTTGCTTTGGCATACCCGGAGGCTACCCCGTGGTGGGGTCCTAGGGTATTCAGCCAGCCGCCGCCCTGACACGCAACGACTGGGGACTAAGTAGCGAGCGTGATCATCATCACCCGATCGCTCCTAGTACCCCGTACCATTGAACCGCACAGCGTCTGCGCGGTCCTCGCGCTCGATCTCTGTGTTGTCACTCCTCGACAGATCACCAATATGCCTGCGTCGTGACGCCTTGATCTCGAGCACGATCATCCGCTCAGCCACTATCCGTTTCAATGGTACGGGGTACTAGAAACTCCAGGTGCCGTAGAGCTCGGTGACCGCGCCTTCGATTTCATGCCCCACGGTGTGCTGCAGGGCAATGCGGCTCACCCCGTCGTCCCACTGCAGGCGCAGATTGGTGGCACCGCTGTCGAAAGACTGGCGGGTCGAGAAGCTCATCTGTGACAACAGGCGTGACGGCGTGCCGGCGATGCGGAACTTGATGCCGACGTAGGTGTCATGGCCGAGGCTGGCGCGGGGAGAGACACGCAGGCGGGGGTGTTCGAGGTTGCGGTAGCGCGCGTTGCGTTTCTCGCGATGCTCCTCTTCGAGACGCGAGAAACCCACCCGGTGCTCGACCCAGTTGCGCACCAGCTTGCCGAGGTTGCTGCGGAAGGTGCTCGAGACTCGGTCGTAGCGATCGGTGCGGCCGTAGAGTTCGGAATTCCAGCCGTAGGTCGGGTCGAGCTCCATCAGGTCGAGGTCGAAGCGTGCGCGTTCGAGATCGCGCCAGCGGCTCTCGCCGAGGACCGAGCGGTAGTAGTCACGCTGGCGGTTTGCGGCGATCAAGTCGTCGATGGGAGGGGCGTAGAGGTCTGCCCTGGTGCCGCGGCCCCGCTGGATGCCGGGCAGACTCGAGGCTGCGCTGGGGAACATGCCGTTGCCGAGAAGCAGGCGATCGCGCACGCGCTGGTGGGTCTGAACCGCCTGAGTCTCTGTTTCCTGGGACCCTGTTTCTTGGGACTCTGTTTCTTGGGACGCGGACACCGCGTCGGCTGCGGGCTGAGCCTTCTCGGACTGAGCGCTCACCGGTCTGGTCGGGATCAGCAGTAGGGCCAGGAGCCCCAGCGCCAGGGCGGCCAAGCCACGACGGGCAAGAACCCGGGATGGGGCAGCGGAGGCTGGGTGTTTTGCTGGGGCGTTCATGGCATCGTCTACTAACGGAAGGAGTCCGACTTGTTACACACTGCCGGTTGGGGCAATGAACGGGAACTCTGGACGCCAGTGTGGGATCGACGGACCCGTCCGTGGGGGAAGACCGTCATGCCGTTCTAGCATATCCGACTCACCGGTCAGTCCGCACCCACCACTTTCACCCACAATCTTTGCAACCCGGCTGCCAGGTCGCACAGCTCCGTGCCGATGGGCCTTTGCGCCCTATCTTCGCCCGCTCTGAGGCACTGGTTGGACAGCTCTGTTCCCATGGTGAACAACTTTCTACTCGTCGGTGACGCAGCCTTCCGAGGCCGAACCCACCGTGCGGATGTAGCGGTGTAGGACACCTCGCGTGGCTTTCAGTGCGGGTGCCTGCCACTGGGTGCGACGGGACTCGAGCTCGGCAGCGGTCAGCTCGACCTCGATGCTGTTCTGATTGGCATCGATCGTAATGTGATCGCCATCTCGCAGAAGCCCGATTGGACCGCCGGTCTGAGCCTCTGGAGTCACATGACCGATGATGAAGCCGTGCGATGCGCCGGAGAAGCGCCCATCGGTGATCATCGCCACCTGGTCGCCGAGTCCGGCGCCCACGATGGCGGAAGTCGGTGTCAACATTTCGGGCATACCGGGGCCCCCCTGCGGGCCTTCGTAGCGAATCACGACCACTGAGCCGGGTTCGATCTTGCCCTCCTCCAGAGCTGCGAGCATGGACTCTTCGGCGTCGTAGACCAGGGCCGGGCCAGAGAAGCGCTCGCCTTCTTTGCCGGTGATCTTGGCGACTGCGCCTTCGGGCGCAAGGTTGCCGCGCAGAATCCGCAGGTGACCGCGGGGATGAATCGGATCGTCGATCGGGCGTATGACTTCCTGGCCGTCTCTGAGCTCTGGGAGAGCAGCGAGGTTCTCGGCGACGGTCTTGCCGGTCACCGTCATGCAGGAGCCGTCGATGAACCCGGCAGCGAGCAGTCGCTTCATGACCGCCGGGGTGCCGCCAACCGCGTGCAGGTCGGCCATGACGAAACGCCCGGAGGGGCGCAAGTCACCGAGAAGGGGTATCCGGTCGCTGGCGACCTGGAAGTCGTCGATGGTGAGCGCTACGTCGAGCGCCCGCGCCATCGCAAGAAGGTGGAGCACCGCGTTGGTCGACCCGCCGAGTGCGACGACGACGGCGAGCGCGTTCTCGAACGCCTGCCGAGTCATGATCTGACTCGGGCGTAGGTCGCGCTCGAGCAGCTTCATGATCACCGCTCCAGCCTCTCGACACTCGGCGATCTTTTCGCTGGACATCGCCGGTGCGGAGGACGAGTAGGGAAGGCTCATCCCCAGGGCCTCGATGGCGCTGGCCATGGTGTTTGCGGTGTACATGCCGCCGCAGGCGCCGGCTCCTGGGCAGGCGTTCTCGAGGATCTCCTGGCGCTCCTCCTCGCTGATCGTGCCGGCAATCGCTTCGCCGTAGCTCTGGAAGGCCGAAATGATGTCGATCGACTGGTCGCGCCACTGGCCCGGCATGATGCTGCCGCCGTAGACCACCAGGGCTGGGCGGTCCAGGCGGGCGATGGCGATCATGCAGCCGGGCATGTTCTTGTCGCAACCGGGAATCGAGATGTTGGCGTCATACCACTGCGCTGCCATGACCGTTTCGATCGAGTCGGCGATGAGGTCGCGGGACTGGAGCGAGTAGCTCATCCCGTCGGTTCCCATGGAGATGCCGTCACTGACGCCGATGGTGTTGAAGCGCAGGCCTACGGCACCAGCTTCTTGCACGCCGGTCTTGACCTCGGCGGCCAGGTCGAGCAGGTGCATGTTGCAGGTGTTGCCCTCCCACCACACGCTCGAGATGCCGACCTGCGGTTTGGCGAGGTCGTCGCGCTCGAGGCCGGCGCCGTAGAGCATTGCCTGCGAGGCACCCTGGGAGCGCGCCTCGGTGATCCGAGCGGAATAGCGATTGAGCTTGATCGGCGGTACTGACATGGACGGTCTCCGGACCACGAGTCTCTGGTCCTCTCCAGAGTTGAAGGGGCGGTGCGGTCGCTAAGATGTCCGAAACTCCCTCCAGGAACGGAGTCCCTTAGAAACGATCAGGCGTCGAGGAGTCTCGTATGCGCGCACTCTATCTGTTGAATTCGGCTGTCGTGGTCCTCGCTCTGGCGCTTTTTCTGCCCGGTTGCAGCGAGGAAGCGGGTACGAGCGACGGGCGCTCGACTGCCGCTCCCGGTGACACTCGGGAGACGGCCTGGGAGACGGTTGTTACGGGTCGCCCCTACGGCGAGGGTTTCCATGGGGTGCATGGGGTGACCTTTGCGCCAGACGGGCACCTGCTTGCGGGGAGCGTTGTCGGCCAGGCGATCTACCGTGTCGACGTTGATGCCGCGGGCGGCGACGTGGAGTTGTTCGTTCCGCCGCCGTTCGGTATGGCCGACGATCTCGAGTACAGCCCCGACGGGTCGAAACTGGCCTGGACGGCGTTCCTGCTCGGCAAGGTGTTCGTCCGCGAGGGCGAAGGAGGCGAGATCATGACCGTGGCGGAGAACCTTCCCGGCACCAACTCGACCGCCTGGAGTACCGACGGGCGCTTGTTTTTCACTCAGGTCTTCGCCGGTGACGCCATGTGGGAGGCTGATCCTTCGGGGGCCGAGCCGCCGCGCCTGGTCGCAGAGGACCTCGGGGGTTGGAATGGGTTCGACTTCGGCCCCGACGGCCTGATCTACGGGCCGATCTGGAACAAGGGCCAGGTGGCGCGCATCGACCCGGATGGCGACCCGGCGATCTCGACCGTCGAGGTCGTCGCCGACGGTTTCGAGATTCCGGCAGCCGTCAACTTCGATTCAGCCGGCAACCTCTGGGTCGTCGATACGGCGGCCGGCCATGTGGTGCGGGTCGACGTTGCAACCGGTGAGAAGACCGTTGTCGCCGAGGTCGCGTCTTCGATCGACAACCTGGCGATCGGTCCACAGGATCGCTTGGTGATCTCGAACATGGCCGACAACGGCCTCTACGAGATCGATACACAGAATGGCAGCGTGCGAACGATCGTCGAAGAAACGCTCTCCGTGCCGTCGGGAATCGCCGCCTGGGGCGGCACCCTGCACGTGGCCGATACCTTCGCCTACCGCACCGTGGACCTGGCGAGCGGCACGGTCACCGACGCGCGCCGCATGTGGGGCAACAGTCTCGAGGAGATCGACTACCCGATCGGCGCTTTCGCCGACGGGAACTCTGTTCTCCTGACGTCATGGACATCAGGAACGGTGCAGGTCATCGATCGGCGCACGGGCGAGACCGAGGTCATGCTCCATGGTTTCCTCGGACCGGTCGGAAGTGTTCGACTCTCGAGCGGCACCCTGGTCGTCGCAGAGGCCGGAAGTGGCCGCCTTCTGACCCTCGACCTCGAGGAGCCCGACGCGCGTCATGTCGTTCGCGACGACCTGGTGGGCCCAGCCGGGATTGCGGTGGCCGACGGGGGCTCGGTCTGGGTGACCGAAACCGGAGCCGGGCCCGATGCCGGCACGTTGACGCGGATTGATATCGCGAGCGGCGAAGAGGAGGTCGCCTTGAGTGACCTCTCGGGCCCGGAGGGTCTGGCGCTCACCGATGACGGACGCGTCTTGCTGCTCGAGAGCGGCGGCCGTCGTCTGGTGGCGTTCGATCCTGTGACGTCTCAGAGGGTCATCCTCGCCGATGACCTGCCCGTCGGCCTGGCCGGGCCGCCAGGAACGCCACCAGCCTTCATCGCCAGCGGTGTGGCCGTCTCCGACGGCCAGGTCTACTTCTCGTCCGACCTCGAGAACGCCATCTACCGCGTGCCGCTGCCACCCGAGCCGGCGGGTTGAACGACCCGGGCCAGCCGCGGTCGTTGGTCTTCTTTGTCCTGCTCCTGGCCGTTACCCACGCGGGTTGCGGGGACTCTGCCAGCGAGGACGCACCGTTCGAAGCGGCCTGCCCAGAAGACTTCGATGCTGCCGAGTGGTTGGCTGCCACGCCCGAGCTCGATTTCGCCACCAACCTGAGCTTCGAAGAACTCCCGTTCGGCAACCTGGTCACCGTAGGAGAACCGTGGCCGGGGGCGAGCGAAGCGCAGCGCTATCTGCTGCTGGTGTGTGGCAGCGACCCCGCCGACGCCGCGGCCTGGAAGGACGAAAGCGGCATCGAAGTCGACGCGACCGTCGAGGTGCCGGTGAGCCGGGTCGTGACCACTTCGACGCCACAGCTGGCGCACTTCGACGCTCTCGACGGTATCGAGCAGCTCGTCGGGCATGGCGAGCTCGACTGGATTTATAGTCCGCGCATTCGTCGCGCCGCCGAGGCCGGCGCGCTTCTCGAGGTTGGAGACAACGCGATGCTCGATCTCGAGCAGCTCGTGGGTCTAGCCCCAGACGTCTTCTTGGCCTACGACGCAGGTGAGCCACGTTTCCTGGCTGGCGACCGTTTGACTCGAGCCGGCATCAACGTCGTCTACTACGCCGACTACCTCGAGGAGACGCCGCTGGGGCAGGCCGAGTGGTTGCGCCTGACGGCTCGCCTACTCGGGCGGGGCGAGGCAGCCGATGCTCTGATCAACAAGGTGGCGAAGGAGTATCGGCAACTAGAAGACCGCATCGAGGCGCTGCGCCGTCAACCGGGCTTTCGAGAACCTACGGTTCTTCTCGGTGCGCCCTGGCAGGGAACCTGGTGGGTGGCAGGCGGCGACAGCTTCATGGCGCAGCTGATTCGCGACGCGGGCGGCGAGTATGTCTTCAATGATCGCCGCTCGCGTACGGGAGTGCCGATGACCCTCGAGAGGGTCTTCGTTCGCGCTCACGACGCAGACGTCTGGCTCAACCCTTCCGACCACCGCTCGCTGGCCGCCCTGGCGCAAGCCGATCCTCGGTTTCAGAACCTGGCTGCGTTCAAGAGGGCTCTTGTGTGGAACAACGACCGCCGGCGAAACGATCTTGGTGGCAACGACTTCTGGGAGTCCGGGGCGATCAGGCCCGACCGGGTCCTCAGCGACCTGGCCGCGATTCTTCATCCGGGACTCGAAGCAAGGGAGAGCCTCGTCTACTTCCGCAAGCTCGACCCCTGAGGTCTCGTTGGTTTCCGACCGTTACGTCTTAGGGGCTATCCGTCCCTGCTATCGTTCGCCGCATGCCTTTGACCGTCGTCGTCGTGTCTGCCTTTGCCGTCCTGCTGGCGGTCGCGGCGTACAACTTCATGCGCCCCGAGCCCGATCTGATCGGTTCGCGCATCGACGATCGTGTGCTTGGCCCGATGACCTATCTCGAGCGCGGCCAATGGGTCGGCGAGAAAAAGCTCAGCGGTCACCCGGTCCATGTCATAGCGCTGGCCAACGCCGACGGCATGCGTGACGGGCACCGAGAGGCCTGGGAGCGTCTCGATCGCGGCTACTCGAAGCTCAAGAGCGACATCGCCACGAAGGCGATGTCGGCCTACCGCAAGGCACGCAAGAACGAGAGCGACCTTGCCCGAGTGGAGAAGCCCAGCGCGCTCTGGAAGAAGATCTCGCTGGTAGAGGTTCATCTGCGCTCGCGCCCGGGCAACTACGGGCTGGTCTACACCATCGATGAGCTCTACGAGCAAGCGGGCGACGAGAATGCAGGGGACTCAGGTCGCCCCACGTCGACGGAGCGCCCGGGGTGGTCGGCGTTCATGGTGCCGGTGCAGGACTGGAAAGTCGCCGAACCGGTTGCCTGGCTGTTCGAACCGCCCGAGAACGCCGCGAGCTGAGGCCAGAGGCGTCGTGGAGCCCACTCTCAACGTCTACGGATGGGTCGTGCTGGTATCCCTCTTGGGTTTCTGGGCACTCGGCCTGGTGATGCGGTGGCTCGATCGCCGCAACTTCGCACGCCAGCGTCCGCCGGGTCTCGAACGTGTCTATGACGAGGAGCAGTACGCGCGTGCCCGTTCCTACACCGGCGTTCGGTCTCGCTTTGGCGCGCTGGTGGCGACCTTCGACCTCATCGTGCTCTTGGCCTTCTGGGGCCTCGGAGGTTTCGGTTGGTTGGACGAAACCGTGCGTTCGCTTGCCGACCGCTGGTTCGGGGGCCACCCCATCGCCATCGGCCTGGGGTTCGTGGGAGCGCTCGGCGTTGGGCAGGCACTGCTCGCGTTGCCGTTTCAGGTCTGGTCGACCTTCGTCATCGAGGAGCGCTTCGGCTTCAACCGAACGACCCTACGCACCTTCGTTGTTGACCTCATCAAGGGTGCTCTTGTCGGTGTCGTGCTCGGCACGCCGCTCCTCGCGGCTGTACTCGCTTTCTTCCACTACGGAGGCCCGCAGGCCTGGCTCTGGGCCTGGCTCTTCGTGACCGTTTTCGTGGTGGCGGTTCAGTACGTCGTCCCGACCTGGATCATGCCGCTGTTTAACAAGTTCGAGCCTCTCGAAGATGGCGAGCTCCGTGAGCGTCTTACCGAGTACGCCGAGGAGGTCGAGTTCCCGTTGCAGGAGGTCTTTGTCATTGATGGCTCGCGGCGATCGAACAAGGCCAACGCGTTCTTTACCGGTTTTGGCAAGCGCAAGCGCATCGCTCTTTTCGACACCCTCGTCGAAAGCCACACAGTGCCCGAGCTGCTCGCGGTGTTGGCTCACGAGGTTGGTCACTACAAGAAGAAGCATCTCGTGATCGGCATGGCGCTTTCGATTGTGCAGACGGGCTTCATGTTGTGGCTCTTCGGCACCGCCATCCGCCAGGAGGGTCTCTTTCGTGCCTTCGGCGTCGGCCAGCCTTCCGTGTGGGCAGGCATGGTGTTCTTCGGCCTCTTGATGGCACCCCTCGGCCTGGTCCTCGGCCCCCTGGCCAGCTACATCTCGCGTCGCCACGAATTCCAGGCCGATCGCTGGGCCGTCGAAACCACCGGCCACGCCAAAGAACTCGTCTCAGCCCTCCTCAAACTCTCCACCGACAACCTCGCCCACCCAACCCCCCACCCCCTCCGCGTCGCGATGGAGTACTCGCACCCGCCGTTGTTGGTGCGGATAGGAGCGATCGAGGAGTTGGAGCCGTCGTAGCGCTCTGCTTCGTCAACGGACTCTCGGGTGCGAGTACGAAGGCGCCGTAGGCGCCTATCAGGAGAGTTCGGCGGCGAGAGGACGTGCTACATGCACGTCCGTAGCCGCCTCGCACCCGCCGTTGTTGGTGCGGTTGCGGGCGATCGAGGAGCTGGGGTCGTCGTAGCTCTTGGCTTCGTGAACGGACTCTCGGGTGCGAGTACGAAGGCGCCGTAGGCGCCTATCAGGAGAGTTCGGCGGCGAGAGGACGTGCTACATGCACGTCCGTAGCCGCCTCGCACCCGCCGTTGTTGGTGCGGTTGCGGGCGATCGAGGAGTTGGAGCCGTCGTAGCTCTTGGCTTCGTCAACGGACTCTCGGATCCCATGCTAGGCGCGCACTGAACGTTTGACATACACGATCTCCGGGTCGCCCGGGTCAAGATTGTGAATGATCCCTGATCGTTCGTAGCCCAGTTTCTCCAGGACGTGCTGCATGTGCGCGTTGGACTGGTTGGTCGATGTGAAGAAGTCGTTGGATCGAGACCGACCTTCGAGGAACGCAATCAAGGCTGGACCGTATCCCTGTGAGCGCTGAGATTCCGCCACATAGATCAGTTCGAGGAACGATCGACCAAAGAACTCGTGGGAGATGATTCCGTACCCGACAACGCGGAAGGAAACCTCGAGGATCCACATTCGGTGCCCGTCGATGGCATCTCTTATGAAATCCCTTCGGCCAGCTTCGATGCGTGCGATGTGGTCGACGTCGAGCAAGGCCAGCAAGTCCTTGCCAACCGCTTGCCGAATGACAGGGCCTGACATGCGAGCGCCTAGAGGAACCGTGCCTCACCGGCGGCAACCGCCGTGAGCACAGGCTGACGTCCGCGTGAATACACCTTGTTAGCCGGCCGAGCCGGAACGGCTTGTAGCGGTCTTGGTTTAGTGGACAGTTGTTTGTGATGACGGCGATTCTGCCTCGTCGCCTTGGGAATCGGATCGCGAGGTTGCCCTGTGTTGGGCTTCTCGCGGGTGTTGCATGGTGCAGGTACCGCCATCGTGGCGCTCCTCAGGCGGCCTTTGAGAGCTTCCACTCTGAACGGATCTGAGCGGGCGTCAGGTAGCCGTGCTTCTCGACCAGCCAGTTCTGGTTGTACTTCGCCTTGAAGTCGAGCAACGCGAGACGCAGGTCTTCGACGGTGTCGAATCTCTTCACCCAGAGCAGCTGCTCCTTCAGGGTTCGGATGAAGCGCTCGGCGACACCGTTGCCTTCCGGAGCCCGCACGAAGCTCGGCGACGAGCAGATGCCCAGAAAGTCGATCTCCTGCTGGAAGTCTCGGCTGGCGTACGCGCTGCCCCAGTCGTGGCGCAGGCCCAGGCCCAGCGCGACGCCCTGATCGGGCTCGCCGAAGTGCTCACGAACGCCCTGGCGCACAGGCTCGAGAGCCTCGAAGCGATTCCCCGACCTCGAGGCGTGGATCCCGATGCACTCGCTGGTGCAGTGATCCACGGCGACGAAGATCCAGGCCAGGCCTTCCTCTCTCGTCCAGGTCATCGTTGCGTCGGTGCCCCACATCAGATCGGGCTCTGGCATCGTGATCGTCCCGTCGTGGACCCGAGGGCCACGCTCGCGACCCACGCGAGTAGGTGCAAGAAGCGAGTTCTCGCGCATCAGGCGTAGCACTCGCTCTCGACCCACGTGGACGTCGCGTGCCCTCAGGCGAGCCCTCACCTTGCGATGCCCTTCGCCACGCAAGCCGGTCTCCTGCTCGAGCTCGCGCACGACCTCTTGGATCATGGCCACCAGCTCCTGATCCGAGACCGCCGTCTTCGGGCCGGTCTTGCGCTTCTCGATCCCGCAAGACTCGCGGCGCTTGCGCGCGGCGTAGAAGCCAGACCGGGCAACCTCCCAGAGACGACAGACCCGTGATATGCCGTAGCGGATTCCTGTGGAGGGAGAGGGTGCGGCACTCACTTCCTCGACCTCCATCCAAGAAAAGGCTTCTCGCCCTCCAAGCGATGGATCTTCTCGAACAGAAGCTCCTGATCCATCGTCAGTTCACCGATCTTCGCCTGCAGCCGCCGCTTGTCCTCGACAAGAGACTCGACCACCGGATCCTCGGTACGGGCTTTCAAGCCCTCCTCACCTGCGCTCAGGAAGGACTCGCGCCACTCGCTCAGACGAGCCACCGTCAGGCCGGTCTCGCGCGACACCTCGTCAAGCGACTCGCCGCGAAGAAGACGCAGGACCACAGAGGCCTTGCGCTTTGCGGACCAACGGCCCTTCGTCTTCGGAGCTCTTCGTTTCGTCTTCGACATTCGACACCTCCAACCCGAACTTAGCTCGGGTCATGTGTCCAACGAAAACCCAGGCCGACAGAGGCTCTCGCTGCCAAACAGCAGGCCAAAGGCCACACCCGATAGTAGATAGGGCAAGACGCCAAGGATGAATGCAGTGGGCACACGCTGCCAGAACTCTATGTAGCCCATAACGTTCTTTGGGTCGTCGCCGTCACGGGCCATCAAGATCCCTATGGCCATCGAGATCAAGGAAAAGAGAAGGCCGAGGAGGACTGAGCGATCCCAGCGAAGCGGACGCTGGAAGACCAATCGACAAAGAACACCCAACAGAACGAGGCAAGCAAACACGGGAATCGCCAGGTAGACCGCGATGCCAACCAGAAGTGCCAATCGTCCCAAGGAGGGGAGCGCACCACCGCCAGCGATCGCGCCACCTACTCCGACCAAGGTGAAGGCAGCGACGAAAGACAGCGTCGCCGCGATTGAGGATCGCCAGATCTTGGCTCGCGACGGTTGTGGAGTATTCATTACGCACGACTCCAACGAGGAAGGCCTGCCCGAGCCCTTCTGCCTTGTCTTCGTAGTACTCCGAAGCGTCGGCGAGCTCGCGGTCGGCAAGCGGATCAACCCTTACGTTCTTCAAGCCTGCGGCGAAGATCGGCGAGGACCTTCTCGGCCGGGATCAGCTCGACTTCGCCGGCATCGATCTGCCTGATTCGCTCGCGAATCTCGGCGGCCCAGAGCCGTTCGATCTCTTCGGCGTCGATGCCGTGATCGTCCTCGAGGCTACGGATCAACAGGGCTGCCAGCTCTGCGCGGAGGCGGGGCTCCAGCTCAAGTGCTGCTCTCTCGACATCGGGAGGTGCGACGGCCATGCCCCGTATTGTAACGCGTCGCCCGCGCTGGCTAACGGACGAAGCTCACTCGCCGGAACCCGGAGGCCGCGAAGCGGCTGAGGGTTCCGGTCGATGTGCAGCTGTTTGAAGATCATTGAGGTCCCCTGGCGAGCTACCCACGCGGTAGCTTGCGAGCGGTAAAACAGAAACTCTTTTCAAGGAGACCTCGATGCGATTCTACAGCCGCCGCCACCGGCACACCTGCGGTGTCGATCTACACGCCCGCAAGATGTACCTCTGCGTCCTCGACGGGAACTGCGAGAAGATCTACCACCGAAACATCCCCGCTCGGCCCGACGCCTTCCTCGAGGCCATCGAACCCTTCCGAGACGATCTGGTCGTGGGTGTCGAGTGCATGTTCTCCTGGTACTGGCTCGCCGACCTCTGCGCCGAGGAGGGAATCGAATTCGTGCTTGGCCACGCCCTCTACATGAGCGCGATCCACGGCACCAAGGCCAAGAACGACAAGGTCGATTCCTACAAGCTCGCCGCCCTCCTACGAGGCGGGACCTTTCCAATGGCCTACACCTATCCCAAGAAGATGAGAGCCGCGAGAGATCTCCTGCGCAGGCGCCAGTACTTCACACGCAAGCGCGCCGAGCTCTTCGTCCACATCCGCACCTCGAACACTCAGTACAACTGCGACGCCACCCTCGGCAGGATCGCCCGACCGTCGGACCACACGGATCTCCTCCATCACTTCGATGATCCGTCAGCGAAGAAAAGTATCGACGCCAACCAGCGACTCATCGCTGCCTTCGACGAGGTCATCTCCGATGTCGAGAAGCACCTCCTCGATCTGGCCAAGGACCACGAGCCCACCGTGCTCTCTCGCCTCACGTCGATCCCCGGCGTCGGTCCCATCCTCGGCATGACGATGCTGTACGAGATCGAAGACATCTCGCGATTTCCGACCGGTGCAGCACTTTGCTTCCTATGCCCGGCTGATCCGCCCACAGCACGAGTCCGCAGGCAAGCGAACCGGAAGCGGCCGCCACAAGATCGGCAACCACCATCTCAAGTGGGCCTTCTCCGAAGCCGCCGTGCTCTTCGCCCAGCGCCAGGCTCACGGCAAGAAGCTCCTCGAGCGTCTCAAGCGCAAGCACGGCAAGACCAAGGCCTACGCTGTTCTGCGTCACAAACTCGGCCGTGCCGTTTACTTCATGCTCAAGAACAACGAAGCCTTCCACCTCCCGACCTTCATGAACGCCTGACTCCGAGTCGGAAGCCTCGAGCCCTCCGCATAACTGGAACCACACGGCCCGATCTCATCCTTGGCGCTTCATTGGAGTCCCGGCTCCTGGTGCTTCGACACCCAACGCGCCCTGAGACCAACTGAGCCGGCAACCCGCGTGGTTGAATCGACGGGGCTTCCACTCACCTTCCAGCATTCGGTCGATCTCGACCTCTGCCCCTCACCCGAGCCAGGCAACCAACTCCGGCGCGCTCCCGGGCGTGACCAGCACGGTTTGAATCGGACGGTACGAGGGCACCGATGTGTTTCTGGTCCGCTGGCCTAGGCCAGCAGTCGTCGCGATAGCGAGGACAGAGGCCCAATAGGTGTTTGGTGCAGAGGCTTCGCCTCGCACCCACTCTGAAACCAAAGTCAGAATTCGAGACTGATCGAAAACCGCCACGGACCTCGTCCGCTAGGAGACGTTTGCCTCTTGACGTCAGGGGACCTCATAGGTGTTAGGCGGTGTTCGGCGATGAGGCGACAGCATGGGTGACATCGCGTAACCGCCGCAGAAGCATGACTCCTAGGACTCCAACAACTGGCGAGGTTAGGAGGCCAGGGAAGTAGCCCTCAGTGAGAATCGACAACGCTGGGTGAGCGACGCCGTTCACGGCACACCCGATACCCAGGAACCATAGTGGAAACAAGGAGGCGCGACTGTGCGCGGCCAGACCCCAAGCGCTGATGCCCCAGATAGTGAGCCACGCGACATTGAACGACACGAAGAACTGAAGCGGCATAGGTGGAAGGCCGAACAGAGCCGGAAGCCGCTCGTGAAGGCCCGCTGAGAGCTCTTCGACGAAGTGTCCCGCCTGAAAGAGAATGGCGACCAGCACGGTCTGAACCGCACCCCGGATGTGCGTCCTGCTCTCATCGGCCCATCCTCGGGTGAGGGTTAGGTATAGAGCGATCACACCGGCGGCACCGAGAACCACCGCGCTTGGTACCATGCTGCGGAACTCGTCATTCATCTGAGTCAGTCTCGTGTCCGCCTAACGGACGAAGGTGAGCTGCGGGAACCCCGAGCGAGCAAAGCGAGCGCGGGTTCACGTCAGCTCGACCTTTTCGTTGGGCTGCGCCCGTCTCGCTCCCAGAAGCGCCACCATGGTGGCGCGCAGGACGCCACTCTCGACCGAGTTCGGAGAGTCGCGGATGGTCTGGGAAGTGGGTCATGACGACCTGCGCCCATCGATCGAATTCATCCCGACGCATTCGGTACATCGGATGTGGCTGCTGGAAGAACGAGGGCGGAGACTTCTGCAGAACCCTAAAGCCCGGACCGTTCTTTCCGCATGCTGGGCAAGAGTAGGCCCGGACATCGTAAGGCTCGAACACACCGTCGATTCCGCGATAGTCGTGGTCAATCTCCCAGTGGGACGCACCGCAAGTACACTCTAGCTCGACGAGCAACGCAGGAGTCATGGTCCCTCCTCGTAGTCGGCCCAACGGACGAGGGTGAGCTGCGTGAACCCGAGCGAGCGAAGCGAGCGCGGGTTCACGTCTGCTCGACCCAGTTGTTGGGGGGCGTACCTCGGACCGCTGGCATCTCCGAGACCGCAGCGTGACTAAGATCGCCGTCTAGCACGGCCTCGATCTTCTCAACGAAGGCTACGAGATAGGTGACTTCGACGGGTTCGGTGATTCGCATCCCGCGAGTCTCGAAGCGAGCGTTCAACGATTCGGGTGGGATGCTGTCACCTAATGAGTGTAGCCAGGACACGTAGCCCGTGAGGAACTCGCGGAAGCAGTTGCGCTCCGTGTCGCTGAGAAGGTGACCGCTGAGGTCGATATCGCTACACCCGTTGCCATGGGCGACACGATGCTCCTGCCAGTACGACGACCACTCTACGAGCCATCGCTCCTGAGCGAACTTGGCGTCTTGGGCCAAGAACTCCGGAGCTAGATGCATGAACAGGATCTGCTCCCAGTCGTGTGCGTGAGCCCAGCACTTGCCGTAGTCGATCGACGACCAGCTCACGACGACCTCGCGTCGAGCAAAGCGGATGAGTGCACGGACTTTCGCATCAAGCCCTCCAACAGTGTTATTCAATGGACCACAAACAGCGAACACCGCTGCTCTCGTCCACACAATTGTACCGCTGGCGTCTGGCGACGATCGCTCGGAAAGCCGGGCGGCATTGCACTTCGGGTCCTGGGTTCGAGATTCCGGCGGTTGGAAAGGCGGACCATCTCGTCGGCCTTTGCTGATCGGAGGTCTGAAAGGTGGAACCCTGACGCGGGGGAGTCCGAGCGCGTCCCCGTGCAGGCCACGGTGTTCTGGGCGTTCGTTGATTGGGTGGCCGGCAGAATGTGGAGCATGGGCTCCACATAACCCGACCCGGACTGCGCGGGGATCGGACGTAGAGGCTCCGTAATGGAGACCGCCGCGACTGAGGCCTAACGGCCCGGATGCGCCCGCCCGCTTCTCCGTGACGGGTGCGCACGCTCAGGGGCTCGGGAGCGCCGCGCGATCTACCGCTGAGCGCACACTGACTCGGGCGAACGCCTCATTCGAGTCCCTGCGCCGCGCCCGGGCAAGGTCCTCTCGCCTCTGAGCTACTTCGAGAGGGCGATGACCTTCTCTTCGAGTGCGTGATAGAGCAGACGGCCGTTCACCACCTCATCGATCTTGCCGTCACGACCAAAGAAGATCGTCGTGGGGAGAGCGCCCAGCCACTCGGGCTCGAAGGCGCCGATGAAGTCGGACGAGTCTTCGGTGGAGAGGTATGAGGTGAGGTCGGGCGCCTTCTCGGCGAAGAACGGCTGCACGCGCTTCTCGAGCAGGTCGGGCTCGTCGACCGATACCGCCAGTACGACGACGCCTTTCTCGGCGTAGCGGGTTTGGAGAAGGTTGAACTCGGGCAGTTCTTGGATGCAGGGGATGCACCAGGTCGCCCAGAAGTTGACAACGACGACCTTGCCCTTGTGGTGTTCGAGGACGCGTTTGAAGTCGGCGGAGCTGATGGCTGCCACCTTCTCGGGCGCTAGCAGTTCCGGCGGGAGGGGCGCGCCGTCATCGGCGGCGGTTGGCCCGGCGATTGTGAAGAGGAGTGCGAGGGCGAGTAGGGGGAAGAGCCGGCCAGCACGGATCGCTGGAGACGTTCGAGTTCGATGATGCATTGGAGTCAGAGGCCCTTTCGGAAGGCGGCGCTTGGGTGAGTGAGATTCGGGTGCGGTGAGCGTCGAGTCGGCCGCTTTCTCGCGGGCGCGAGTGGTGCTCCCGAGGCAGAATAACCGAGCGCCGCCGCGAGATCTTCCGACCGTCGAGACTGCCCGCCGGGGCCGCGCTTCGGAGTGCCGCCTCTGAAGTGCCTGAAATTCGTCCCTGAATTGTGTTGATTCGTCCCAGCCAAGGCATGGACGGTCCCCTGGCTGTTCGTCCCTCGGGGCGCGCTCCCTAGAATCTTCAGGCACGTCTTCCAGCCAGCGATTTCGTCCCCCGTTGCCCAGCTTCCCGGCATCTTCTCGCAATGTCAGTGAATCCTTGGCGGCAGGGACACGTACAAAGGGCGCAATATGAGCCCGGAGGAGTAGATGATGGAATCCATTCGCACGGTAGTCGTCGACGACGAACCGCTCGCCCGAGACAAGATCGTTGGCTTTCTTTCCGAGGAACCCGACATCGAGGTCGTTGGCCAGGCCGACAACGGCCTCACCGCTGTCGATGTCATCCGCCAGCACCACCCCGACCTGGTCTTTCTCGACGTGCAAATGCCGGAGCTGAATGGCTTCGGGGTGCTCAAGGAAGTCGGTTCTGAGGAAGCTCCGGCGGTCATCTTCGTCACCGCCTTCGACCAGTACGCCCTCCAGGCGTTCGAAGTCCACGCTCTCGACTTTCTGCTCAAGCCGTTCGATCGGGCGCGCTTTCGTTCCGCCGTCGAACGGGCGCGCTCGCAGATTGTCGGCGACCGCTCGGGGAGCTTGCGCGCCAGGCTGTCGGCCCTACTCGAAGACCTGGAAGACAAGAAGTACCTCGATCGCATGGTCGTCAAACGCTCGGGTCGGGTGTACTTCATCAAGGTCGACGACGTCGACTACATCGAGGCGGCCGCCAATTACGTTCGGCTACACACCGGTGACGACGGTCACACGGTCCGCGAAACGATGACCCGCCTCGAAGAGCGGCTCGACCCCGAAAAGTTCATGCGCATCCATCGCTCGACGATTGTCAATATCGATCGCATCGAGGAACTGCGGCAGCTCTTTCACGGCGACTACGCCGTCGTTCTGCGCGGCGGTAAGAATCTGGCCGTCAGCCGTAGCTACCGAGACCGCATCAACACCCTTCTGGGGAAGCCCTCTTAGCAGCCTGCCGCGCGCGTCCCGCGCCGCTCTGCGCGGCCCCCCCCGGCCTGGCCATCGGTCTTCCCCAGGGTCGAGGTGCGCCGGCTGAGCCCGGTGGGCCATATACTTTCCGTCTATGTCACTCCCTGTGATCGGTTTGCCGGTCGACCGTCTCGGCCGCGGGCTCGATGACCTGCGTATTTCGGTCATCGATCGCTGCAATTTTCGCTGCACGTTCTGCATGCCGGCGGGGCACAAGTACGAGTTCCTGCGCCGCGAGCAGCTGCTCTCGTTCGAGGAGATCGAACGACTCGCGAGGCTCTTTGCGAGCCTCGGCGTTCGCAAGCTGCGCCTGACCGGCGGCGAGCCGCTCCTGCGTTCGGAGCTCGACAAGCTGGTGGCCATGCTGGCCGCAGTACCCGGCATCGAAGACCTGGCCCTGACCACCAACGGCCGGTTGCTCGAGGAGAAGGCGAGCGCCCTGGCGGCGGCCGGCCTTCAACGCGTCACGGTGTCGCTCGAGTCGCTCGACGACGCCACCTTCGCCAAGATCAACGGCGTCGGGCAGACGGTCGCACCGATACTCGAGGGAATCGAAGCGGCCGCTGGTGCCGGTCTCGGGCCGATCAAGATCAACACGGTGGTCATGCAAGGCGTCAATGACCACGAGGTCGCTGACATCGCTGGCTACTTCAAGGAGCGCGGCCACACCGTGCGCTTCATCGAGTTCATGGATGTCGGGACGGTCAACGAGTGGGACCTCGCCCGGGTCGTTAGTGCCCAGGAGATCGCAGAACGCTTGGCCGCCAGGTGGCCCCTCGAAGAGCTTCCACGCGAGCGCCCAGGCGCCACTGCGCTCCGCTACCGCTACACCGACGACGGCACCGAGGTCGGCATCGTCGCGTCGGTCACCCAGCCGTTCTGCGGCTCCTGCGCCCGCGCGCGTTTGACCTCGGAAGGCAAGCTGTACAGCTGTCTCTTCGCCACCGAAGGGCTCGATCTCCGCGCTCCTCTGCGGAAAGGGGCAAGCGATGGGGAGATCCTGGCGCTGGTCCGCGAACGCTGGGCCGCTCGTCAGGACCGCTACTCCGAGCAGCGCGCAGCGTTGCTCGAGGGTGCCGGCGGGCGCGTCGCCGCGCCGCCACAGCGGGTCGAGATGTTCAGGATCGGCGGCTGATCCGCCGGGGTTCCGGGCCAGGCGCTCGGGCCCCGTTCGTTCGATAGGGTCGCCCGATGTACGCCGAGTCGAACTCCACCGCACCTCCGGCGGACCCCCCAGCAGACCCTGAAACGCTGGCTGGGCTCGACGAGAGCGTCGAACGCGCCCAGCAGTTTCTCCTCGCCCAGCAGCGGCGCGACGGTCACTGGTGCGCGCAACTCGAAGGCGACAACATCCTCGAGTCGGAGTACGCACTGCTCCTCTACTTTCTCGGGCGTGGTGACGAAGTCAAGATGCGGCGCCTGTGTGCCCAGCTTCGCGAGGCGCAGCTCGGGACCGGTGGATGGGCGATCTACCACGGCGGTCCGCCGGATCCGAACCCATCGGTCAAGTCATACTTCGCGCTCAAGCTCGCCGGTGACGACCCCGAAGCAGCGCACATGAAGAAGGCGCGCGACGCGATTCGCGGTTGCGGAGGGGTCGAGGCTTGTAACTCGTTCACCAAGCTCTACCTGGCTGTCTTCGGTCAATACAGTTGGAACAAGGCACCGGCCGTGCCGCCCGAACTGATCCGGCTCCCGCTGTGGTTCCCGATCAACATCTGGGAGATGTCGTCGTGGTCGCGGGCGATCGTCGTTCCGCTCTCGATCGTGTGGGCGCTGAAACCGCACTGCCCGGTGCCTCCGGGTCGTGGCATCGATGAGCTGCATACTCACCAGCGCGCCGCGGAACCTCTGTACCTCCGCCGCAACCGTCGTGTGTCAACTGCGTTCTGGGCAGGCTTCTTCAGGGTCGCAGACCGAGTCGTCAAGGCGGTGGAAGCGCTCGGCCTGCTGCGACCTCTCCGGGCAGGTTCGATCGCTCGTTGCCGTTCGTTCATCGAGCCGCGACTCGAGAAGAGCGCCGGCCTCGGGGCGATCTTCCCTTCGATCCTGAATGTCGTACTGGCGTATCGAGCGCTTGGCTTCGAGCTCGATCACCCGGTCATCGCCAGCCAACTCAAAGAGCTCGAAGAGCTCGAGGTCTCGAACGGAGATGCTCTCAAGGTGCAGCCCTGCTGCTCTCCGGTCTGGGATACGTCGCTCACCCTCGCTGCCCTCCTCGACAGCGGCTTGCCGGCCGACCACCCGTCGTTCGTTCACGCGACGCGCTGGCTCTTGCGGCGTGAGGTCACTGAGGCCGGCGATTGGCGGATGAAGAACCCCGATGGCTCGGTGGGGGGCTGGTATTTCGAATACGCCAACGAGTTCTACCCCGACTGTGACGACACGGCAGAGATCCTCGCGGTGCTCGCGCGGGTGCACATCGAAGATCCCGAGCTCGAGGAGCGAGTGCGTGCTGCCGTTCAGCGAGCGCTCGACTGGCAGCTCTCGATGCAGAACGACGATGGCGGCTGGGGAGCCTTCGACAAGAACTGCGACCGGCAGCTCTTGACCCTGATCCCTTTCGCCGATCACAACGCCATGATCGACCCGAGCACTGCCGACATCACCGCGCGCACGATCGAGGCCCTTCGCGCCCAGGCTCTGCCCGCCGATCATCCGGCGATCGAGCGTGCTCTCAGGTTTCTGCGCCGCGCGCAGGAAAGTGATGGCGCCTGGTACGGGAGATGGGGTGCGAACTACATCTACGGAACCTGGTTGGCGCTTTCAGCTTTGTCGGCGGTGGGGAAGCGGGCGTTTGGCCCGGGGGCTTCGGTCGCTGCCCATCGCGGCGTCGGCTGGCTGCGCGGCTGTCAGAACGACGACGGTGGCTGGGGCGAGAGCCTGGCCAGCTACGATCGCCCCGAGGAACGCGGAGTCGGCGAGTCGACGGCGACCCAGACCGCCTGGGCGATCATGGGGCTGGTGGCCGCTGGAGCCGCCGAACCAGAGAGCGACGCCGCGGCATCGGCCGACGCCGTTCGAAGAGGAGTCGCGTACTTGCTGCAAACGCAAGCGGCTGATGGCTCCTGGTGCGATCTTCATTGGACCGGCACCGGTTTCCCTGGAGTGTTCTATCTTCGCTACCACGCCTACTCACACTATTTTCCCTTGCAGGCGCTCTCGATCTACCGCCGACTCGCGCGCGAGTAGTCGAGTGGTTCAGCCACTGCCCTAGGTCCAGAAGACACAGGAGAGTTCGATGCGTCTGCCGATGCACATCGCAACCGATCAGATCAAGAACCAGGTGCGCCAGCGCCTGCAGGGAAAGGAACGCTTTCCTTTTGTGTTGATGCTCGAGCCGCTCTACACCTGCAACCTCGCCTGTCTCGGCTGTTCGGTTGAGCGCCATACCGGCAAGCTGCGCGACCGCATGTCGCTAGAAGACTGTCTTGAAGCGGTCGATGTGAGCGGCGCTCCCACGGTGTCGATCTGCGGCGGCGAGCCCACCATCTACCCGGAGCTGCCGGAGTTGATCGCTGGCATCATCGAGCGCAACCGTCATATCTACCTGTGCACCAACGCGCTCCTTCTCGACACCAAGCTGTTCGGTGTGATTCCGCCGCACAAGCGGCTGACGGTCAATGTGCATCTGGACGGCATGCGCGCCACCCACGATCTGGTCACGAACCGCGACGGTGTTTTCGACAAAGCGGTCGAGATGCTGGAGAAAGCGATCGCCCTCGGCTACCACACGGCCATCAACATGACGATCTACCGCGAGACCTCAGTCGAAGAGGTCGAAGAGGTGTGCAACTTCGTTTCGAAGCTCGGGGTGCACAGCATTCTGATCTCGCCGGGCTACGAGTACGAGTCTGTCGGCCGTGACATCTTCTTGAAGCGTCGCGACACGGAAGTGAAGTTCGAGCGCATCCTCGAGATCGCCAAGCGCTACCGCCTGACGTCGACGCCAATGTTCTTGGAGTTCGCAGCCGGGCAGCGCGACTACGACTGTTCGCCCTGGAGCACAGTCACGCGCACTCCGCTCGGCTGGAAGGGGCCGTGCTATCTGATCGGCAAGAAGTTCTATGACACCTTCGAAGAGTTCTGGAACGAGACCGACTGGGAGTACTGGGAGTCGCGAGAAGACGACCTGTGCAAGAACTGCGCGATGCATTCGGGCTTCGAGGCCTCGGTGGTGCGAAACCTCCACAAGAGTCCTCGGGACATGATGAGGATTGCCGCCTGGCACATGTTCGGGTGAGCACCGTGGTGGCATGACCGCACTGGTCACCGGCGGCACCGGGTTCGTGGGTGCACACATTGTGCGGGCGTTGCTCGCCGATGGGCAGGCGGTGCGCTGTCTGGTGCGTGCCGGGAGTGCGTGGGAGAACCTCGCGGGGCTCGACGTTGAGAAGTGTGAGGGCGATCTGGGTGATCTGGGTTCTCTCGCGCGCGCACTTTCAGATGTGCGGACTTTGTTTCACTGTGCCGCCGACTACCGTCTGTTCGCTCTTGATCCCACCGAGCTCTACCGCACCAACGTTCTGGGGACGCGCCAACTGCTCGAGTTGGCAGGGCGTCTGGGGGTCGAGCGGGTGGTCTACACGAGCTCTGTGGGTGCTCTCGCCGCGAGTGCCGATTCAGCGATCGCTAACGAGGACACCCCGGTCGACCTGCACGACATGGTGGGTCACTACAAGCGCAGCAAGTACCTCGCCGCGCGAGTCGTCGACCATCTCGCGGCGCGCGGCCTGCCTGTGGTGACCGTTAGCCCCTCGACGCCAGTCGGTGCTCTCGACCGTCGCCCCACGCCGACCGGCCAGATTGTGGTCGACTTTTTGAATCGCCGCCTACCGGCCTACGTCGACACCGGCCTGAACCTGGTCGATGTGCGCGATGTCGCGCGGGGTCATCTGCAGGCCGCCGAGCAGGGAACCGTTGGGCGCAACTACATTCTCGGCTGCCTCAACCTGAGCCTGCGCGAGATGCTCGAGCGTCTTGGTCGAGTCACCGGCCTGCGGCCACCTCGAGTGCGCCTTCCGCACGTCCTCCCCATTGCCTTGGCCCGCTTCGATACCTGGCAGGCACAGAAGCGCGGCCTGAAGCCGCGAGTGAGTCTCGAGAGTGCCTTGATGGCCAAGAAGAAAATGTACTTCGACTCAGAGCGGGCGATCTCTGAACTCGGCTTCAGGCAGACCCCGATCGACGATGCGCTCGAACAGGCCGCCACCTGGTATCGGCAGAACGGCTATGTCGAGCGTGGACCGCTTGCGCAGCGAGTTGCGCGATGACTGCGGAAGGAGAAGCCTGGGCGGAGGGAACGAGCGTCCTCCTGGGCGCCGTCCCGGAAGAGATTGCCGGCCTGCGCGCCCTTCTGATCGAAGAGGATCGGCACGTTGGCCCGCGCGGGATGAAGCTTCGCCGGGGCACCATTCTCGGGCACCCCGTCGCCCTCCTCGCGACCGGAGAGGGAAGCCAGCGCGCGCATCGTGCCATGGAGTGGTTGGACGAAATCCTGCCCGAGGCTCCGATCCTGTTTCTCGGCGTGGCGGGAGGCCTCAGCGCGGCGCTCGCGCCGGGTGACCTGGTGGTCGGCGAGATGGCGCTCGAGTTTGGCGGAGATGCAACGTTTGAGAGTTTCGACCTCGCCAGTCGAGAGACCGCGGCCGCGCTTGGCCTTGGGGTCAGAAACCACGCGGCAGATGCGCTCGCTTCCGATTCCGGCCTGGCCGCTCCGGTCGGCCCGGCGGTTCTGGTGACTGTCGACTGGATCGTGACCGACTCGGTCGAGAAGACGCGCCTCTGGCAACGGGTCAGGAGATCCTTGGAGGAGACGGGAACCGAGGCTGGGGGCGAGCCCTACTGCACAGTCGACATGGAATCGGCCGCGGTCGCGCGTTGTGCGGCAGAGAGTAGCCGCCGGTTGCTCATCGTGCGTGCGGTCAGCGACTCCGCGGCCGAGAGTCTGCCGAGCTTTCTCAACCGCACGCGGCGCGCCGACGGCTCGATCAGCCGCTGGCGGGTTGCCGGCTACATGCTTTTGCTCTGGCCGTGGACCCTCTTTCGGGTACTGCACCTGCGGCAGCGCATGCGCCTTTGTTCGAGGCGGCTCACCGAGTTCGGTGTGTCCTGGCTTCAACATCGGGCGAAGTCCTCTCGCGGAGGCCTTTGACCCCAGCTCGATTCGTGCCCTGGTCAGGGCCCTTTGGTGCCACGAGGAGGGCACCGGCGACTGTTAAGGTGCCAGGGCCATGAACCCTGAAATCGCGGTCCGAGATCGCAAGGCCGAGCACATCGAACTGGCCCTGGATCCGCGCATGCAGGCCGAGGCCAACGCCTTTGCCCGCTATCGCTTCGAGCACAACGCTCTACCCGAACTCGACTTCGACGAGATCGATCTCGGCTGCACGATGTTCGGCCGTCAACTCACCGCGCCCCTGCTGATTTCGTGCATGACGGGGGGGACCGAACAGGCCGCGGAGATCAACCGCAACCTGGCCGAGGCGGCGGAACGCGCGGGCGTCGCTCTGGGTGTCGGCTCACAACGCCTGGCGATCGAAGACGAAGCGCGCGTGGCGACGTTCGACGTGCGTGACATTGCCCCCTCCGTTCCGCTGATCGCCAACCTCGGTGCAGTGCAACTGAACTACGGCTACGGCCCGCAGGAGTGCCAGCGTGTGGTCGACATGATCAGCGCCGATGCGTTGGCACTTCATCTCAACCCGCTTCAAGAGGCCATCCAGCCCGAGGGTGACCGCCGCTTTCGCGGGTTGCTGCACCAGATTGGCGACGTCGTCGAAGCGCTCGATGTGCCGGTGATCGTTAAAGAGGTCGGGTGCGGAATCTCTGCGGCGGTGGCACGTCGTCTGGCTCGAGTTGGTGTTACCTGGATCGATACCGCCGGCGTCGGTGGGACGAGCTGGGCTCGCATTGAAGCTGCGCGTGCTGCCGATCGTGGGCTCGGCGAGACGTTTGCCCGGTGGGGGATTCCAACGCCCGAAGCAATACGGCAGGTGAGTGGGGTCGCGGGTGTCGGGGTTATCGGTAGCGGTGGCCTGCGTTCCGGTCTCGATGCCGCGATCGCGCTGGCGCTAGGAGCAGACTACGTCGGTCTTGCCTATCCTTTCCTCGGGCCGGCACAGCAGTCGGCGGCGGCGGTCGAAGAGGCGATCGAGCGACTGAAGGTGGAGCTTCGCATCGCGATGTTCTGTGTTGGTGCTCGTTCGCTGAGCCAGCTGCGAAGAGCGATTCTGTTTCACGATGGTGCTGAGGTTGCGAGATGAGCACTTCGGAAGAGTCCCGTACGAACAAGACACAAGCCACCCGTCAAGAAAAGGGCGAGGCGGAGACGGTCGACGAGATCAAGTCTGGATCAAGGGGCCTTCATCAACTGCCGCGTGGCCTGGCCGCGGCCGAAGCGGCGGCGCTCAGGCGTCGAGTCGCCGAGAGCTCGGGAGCGTCAGAGCTTCGGCACATCGCTTCCTACTCTCTCGACGACGAGCGGGCGTCAACGCGTAACTGCGAGAACTTCATCGGTGCTGCCCAGGTGCCGATGGGGCTGGTGGGCCCGCTCCACGTCCGTGGTCGCGAGATCGACGGCGAGACCTTCGTCCCCCTGGCGACCACCGAGGGAGCGCTGCTCGCCAGCGTCAACCGGGGTTGCCGGGCCATCGCCCGATCGGGCGGGGCGGCGGTCGACGTGGTGGACGTTGGTATGACGCGTGCGCCAGCCTTTCGGGTTCATGACCTGACGGCAGCTCGCCGCCTCACCAACTGGCTCGAAGAGAACTACGCCCGCATCAAGGAACACGCCGAAGCGACGAGCCGGTTTCTGGAACTCGTCGAGCTACGCCCGATCATCATTGGCACAACGGTCCTCATTCGTTTCCGATTCACCACCGGCGACGCGATGGGCATGAACATGGCGACCATCGCGTGCGACCGGGTCGTCACCGAAATCATCGAGCCCGAAACCGGTGCCGAATGTGTCGCCCTCTCCGGCAACTACTGCGTCGACAAGAAACCCTCGGCGGTCAATTTTCAACTCGGACGCGGCAAGAGCATTCGCGCGGAAGCAGAGATTCCTGCCGATGTACTCGAGAAGACGCTCAAGACCACTGCTTCGTCGCTGGTCGAAGTTCAGGTGCGCAAGAACTTCGTGGGCTCGATCGCCGCGGGGGCGATGGGCTACAACGCGCAGTTCGCCAACGTGCTTGCCGGTCTGTTTCTCGCCTGTGGGCAGGACCTGGCGCATGTCGTAGAAGGTTCGATGGGGATAACGACCTTCGAAGAACGAGAGGCCGGTGCAGTGCACGCGGCCGTCTACCTGCCCGACTGTCCAGTGGCGGCTATCGGTGGTGGCACTTCGCTCGCGACCCAACGCGAGGCACTGTCGATTCTGGGTATCGCGGTCGATGAAGAGCGGCCCGGGACGGCGGCGATTCGGCTCGCTGAGATCACCGGTGCGGTCGTTCTGGCCGGCGAGCTTTCTCTCATGGCGGCGTTCACCTCGCGCGACCTGGCTCGTGCCCACGAGCGCCTGGGTCGCTGACGGCTGGTGACGAACGGCGCTGGGAAACGAAGCGTCCGCTGGTCGGCTCCCGGCAAGGCGATATTGATTGGCGAGCACGCAGCTGTCTATGGACGACCCGCATTGGTGGTCGCCGTCGGGCTGCGGACCGAGGTTACGGCTCGAACGACGGGTGACGGCAAGGGGATCGTGACGCTCGAAGTGCCGCAGCTCGAGGCGCGATCGGATAGTTCGCCATCAGATAGCCAGCGCGAACCGGTCCGTTGGGCCGAGCTGGCCGCCATGGGAGCCGAAGTGTCTTCACGTTGGCAGCTCTACAATCGAAGCGAAGTGCCGATCTCTGCAATCCTCGGCGAGACCTTGTTGCCCCAAGCGATCCTGGGTGTTGTCGCCCACTGGTTGGGAGAATTGCCCAGTGTCTCTCTGCGGCTTCGGGTGGCTTCCGAACTTCCCATCGGTGCCGGACTGGGCAGTTCGGCTTCAGTGGCTGCAGCAATGGTTGCCGCGACGCTCGACGCAATCGACGTGACGGTGCCCGCGGCGGAGGTCGAGGCACTCATTCTCGAGTGTGAGCGTCTACAGCACGGCCACCCTTCCGGAATCGATGCCGCCGCCGTCCTGCGCGGCGGAGCTTTGGTCATTCGACGGGAAACGCCGGCGCAGGCCGATCAACCTCTGGAGCTGGAAGTCGAGGTCCTCGATGTAGACGAGGCGGCGTTTCGTGGGTTTCGGTTGTTCGACACCGGTCGCCCACCCGAGAGCACCGGCGAGGTCGTGACCGCAGTGCGCGAGCTTCGGTCGCGAGACGTTGAGGCGTTCGATGATGAACTGCGGCGGGCAGAAGACGCGGCGCTGGCGATGCTCGATGGGTTGCGGCGCGCTGAGTCGTCAGACGGCGGGGCTGTCATCGCCACCGCGATGCGCGTCTTCCAGAGGTGGCTCGAGGGCATCGGCGTGGTTCCGGCCGAGATTGCTACGCTCATCGCGAAGCTCGAGGCACGAGGCCTGGCGGCCAAGATCTCGGGAGCCGGATCCCTGGTAGGCCCTGGCGCTGGCTTGGCTCTGGTCTACGACGCGGGTCGGTCTCCGAGGTCCGCTTCGGGCAGTCGCTGGTGGCATGAGTCCTGGACAGAGATCGAGGCGCCCCTCGGCGCCCCTGGTCTTTGCCGCCACCCAGCCGACATTGCCGAGGCATGAGATGAAGAAAGACACCGAACGCGCGACGGTCGAAGCGCCGTCGAACATCGCTTTCGTCAAGTACTGGGGAGCCAAGAATCTGGAACGGGTGGTTCCCTACAACCCTTCGATCTCGATGACGCTCGAAGAAGCGGTGACTCGCACGACAGCGGTCTTCCACCGCGGCGAGGACGGCGAGGACGTCGTCTCGGTACGCCAGGGCAACGACGTCGTGGACCCGGGGAGTGGGTTCACCGAGCGGGTTACGAATCACATCACCCGTCTGCGCGAGGTGTTTGGCGTGCGCGGCTGGTTCGAGATCGAGACCCGGAACACCTTCCCGTCGGCTGCTGGTGTGGCGTCTTCAGCATCGGGCTTCGCGGCGCTGACCCTGGCGGTCGCGAGTGCCACAGGGCAAACGCTCGATCGCGTCCAGTTTTCTCGGCTGGCGCGTGCGAGCGGTTCGGGATCGGCGTCGCGCTCGGTCATGGGTGGCTACGTGCAGTGGCCGGGCGACGGCCAGGACGATGACGCAACGTATGCAGTACAGCTCTTTGACGGTGACTACTGGTCGCTGTGTGACTTGATTGCCATCGTCGACACCGATCCCAAGGACGTCTCGTCTCGCGACGGTCACCTGCGTGCCGCTTCGAGTCCCTACTTCAAGGAGCGTCTGCGCAGTTTGCCGGCGCGTCAGGCAACGGTTCGACAGGCGATCGCGGATCGTGCGATCGAGAACCTCGGCCCGGTGGTCGAAAAAGAAGCAATCGACATGCACCTGATCGCGATGTCGTCAGCGCCTCCGATCTTCTACTGGTCTCCGGCGACCCTCGCAGTGCTCGCGGCACTGCGAGATCTGCGGGCTTCGGGTCTCGAAGCGTGGGCAACGATGGATGCCGGTGCCAACGTGCACGTCATCTGTGAGCCGTCGGAAGCCGATCGCATCCAGGAGGAGTTGCGCGGGGTTCAGGGTGTTCTCCGTGTGCTGCGCGATCGAACCGGCAAGGGGCCGCGGGTGCTCGAAAGCAGCGCTCCAGAAGAGCCAGACACGGAAGAACTCGGGTGATTTCGGCATGAGCAGATCTGCTTCGAAGGTCACAGTGGTCAAGCTCGGCGGCAGCTTGATCACCGACAAGGCCACCCGGCGGTCGGTGCGCGAAGAAACCCTGGCGCGACTTGCCGGTGAGGTCGCCGAAGCGCTCCCGGAGCTTCGTCGTCGCGGGACGCAGGTTCTCCTCAGCCATGGCAGCGGTTCTTACGGTCATATGGCAGCGCATTCGGTTGGTTACGAGAAGGGGCGGGTGATGACTGGCGGTGCGGGTGTCGTTCAGCGCGCCGCGGCAGAGCTCCATGGCCGCGTTCTCGATGCGTTGCTCTCGAGAGACGTGCCGTGTTTCAGCTTTGCGCCTTCGAGTGCCTTCGTTGCCGAGGGTGGAACCGCCCGTTCCATCGAACTGCGCCCACTACTCATGGCGCTAGAGGCGCAGCAGGTCCCGGTCACCTATGGCGATGTTGTGCTCGACGAGCACTCGGGCTGGACGATTCTGTCGACTGAAGAAGTGGTCACGGCGCTGGTCTCGGCAATCACCTCCGAGAGGGCGACGCCCGTCGAGGTTCTGTGGATGGGTGATGTCGACGGCATCCTCGATGGGGGTGGAGAAGCGGTGCCGGTTGTTGACGACCGCAACGCGGAGGCCGTCGCTGCTGGCCTCGGTAGCGCGAGCGGCACCGATGTTACCGGTGGCATCAAGCTGCGCTTCGAGACAGCACGCCGGCTGGCCGCCCGCGGTGTTCCTTCTCATCTCCTCGATGGCACACGCCCGGGCCTTCTGCGTGAGGCGCTTCATGGCGCGGCAGTCGGCGGCACCAGATTCGTGAATGCAAAGGGCGCATCTTGAGCGCTGATCTCCATGACCTCTTGGTCAAGACGAGTCGCACTTTCGCCCTCTCGATTCCTCGTCTCGGCGGGTCGCTGCTGGACGAGGTGCGCGTGGCCTACTTACTCCTTCGTATTGCCGACACGTTCGAAGACGCTTACCGCTGGTCGAAGGCGCGGCGTGTCGATGCCCTCTCTGAGTTCTCGGGTCTGTTCGAGAAGCCGGATCGGTCGAGGGCGGAGGCGGCCTCTAGTCGGTGGCTGGCCGATCCCGAGCCGACCGACCACGAGGGCTACACCGAGCTGCTCGCCGCCGCACCAGATGTGTTGTCTGCGCTCGACGCGCTCCCCGAGCCGAACCGTCGTGCCATATGCGCCCATGTACGGCGCACCGTCGCGGGAATGGTGGAGTTCGTCGATCGCACCGACGACGCCGGCAACCTGACTCTCCGCGACGTCGAGGACCTGCGCGCCTACTGCTACGTCGTAGCGGGGATCGTCGGCGAAATGCTCACCGACCTCTTCGTTCTTCATGATGATGCCCTCCTCGTGGTGGCCGACGAGCTCCGCGCTCGGGCGCCGACCTTCGGCGAGGCTCTGCAGTTGGTCAACATCACCAAAGACGCCCTGGCCGATGCCGGCGAGGGGCGCACCTTCCTGCCGCCTCAGATCGATCGCAAGGAGATCTTCGAGATCGCACGCTCTGACCTCGAGACGGCGGCAGAGTACGTTCGCCTGCTCGAAGGCGCGGGAGTTCTGCGTGGCCCAGTCGAGTTCTGCGCCCTACCGGTGCTGCTCGCGCGCGCTACCCTCGACGAGGTCGAGCGACACGGCCCGGGCGCCAAGGTAGCGCGTGATCGCGTGCTGCGAGAAGTCGCCGCGCTCGATCGCCGGCTCGAGCACGGCGAGCCGGCCCTGGCGTAGGATCTGGCGATGGCGACAAGTACCGTCGAGGACTACCTCAAGTGCATTCTGCAGCAGGCCGGCGATGATCAACTCGTCGGCATGGGCGCGATCGCCAGTGCCCTCGATGTGGCGCCGGGAACAGTCACGGCGATGATGAAGACACTTTCAGACTCCGGCCTTGTGCACTACGAGCCCTACAGCGGCGTACGCCTCACCGAGCCGGGCCGAAAGCTCGCGGTGCATGTTCTGCGTCGCCATCGCCTGCTCGAGCAGTTCCTCGTCCAGATCGTCGGGCTCGACTGGGCGTACGTGCACGAGGAAGCAGAGCATCTCGAACATGCCGTATCGGAGCGTCTCATCGAGCGGATTGACGAGATGCTGGGCTATCCCTCGGTCGACCCACACGGCGACCCCATTCCGGATGCTCGCGGGCGCGTCGAGAACGTCGACCTACCGAATCTGGTCGACTGCGACATCGGCGTTCCGCATACCGTCGTGCGCGTATCTGAACAGAGCGCTGCGTTTCTCGGCCTGCTCGACAGTGGTGGCCTGCGGCCGGGCGTTCTGGTTGAGGTGGCCAAGCGCGACTCCGAAAGAGTCGACCTGCGTGTGCGTGACGGCGAGCCGTTCGTCCTGGCGGCCGACGCCGCCCGCCAGGTCCTGGTTCGAGCCTGCTAGCGCCCTCAATCGAAGTCAGCGCCGCCGTCTACTGCGACGGTTCCGCGACTGATGATCGATCGGCCGTTTCGCGATCCAGGCGATGAAGCGTCGAATCTCGGGATGCTCACGGAGCTTCGCAATGGTGTCGTAGTGCTGGGCGATCTCTGCCTCGCTGAGTGAAGTATGGATCTTGGTGTGACAAATCCGATGCAGGATGGCGACCGGCCCATGCGCGCCCCCTTTCAGCTTCGGAACCAGGTGATGGCGACTCTCGAGCGCAGGAGGAATCTCGCGCTCGCAGAGCGGGCAGACGAGCAGCTCATCCGCCTCGGATCCCATCGCGCTTGCGGCTCCCAGATCTTCTACCGAGCCGGCACGGTGCCGCTCCAGAAGCCCGTGTCCTCGGATTCGAACCCGTCGACGAAGAGTGCACAGCGAAACTCGAAGGTGCCCAGGGGCGGTGTCCCCCCGAGTGGGCCGGTTGTGATGAGGTGGATGATGTCTTGCGGCATGGTCTCTTGATTGCCCGAGGTGAAACTTTCCCCGCTGTCTGTTCCGGCGTCCCAGGCGACCAGAGAGACGGTTGGCGAGAGCCAGCCCGTGGCGTCGCGAAGCGCCAGGGCGGTCACGCCGACGAACCAGTCGGGGCTCGGAGCAATCATCGACACGAGGGTGACGTAGGGGTGTGACACCTCGAGGTCGAAGCTCATGGTGACTTCGCCGGGCGACGTGCCGATGCCGCCTCCCGAGAGAACGGCCAGGGCCGTGCCGCTGGTAATCGCACTTTCGACCTCGTCCTGGAGGTCTCCTTTGGCGCCCTGCTCCGCCATTCTCTGTGTGCCCAGTGAGGCGAAGCCACCGGGCTCCCAGAACGACACTTGATCGTTATGGCTGCCGCCGATCAAGCCGGAGAAGTGTGGGTTGGGCGGGAACTCCTCGGGGTGGGTGGCTGCGCTCCAGGTGGCCGCGAAACGCACCGAGCACTCAGTGCCGGATTGTGCCCCAGCGGCAACAGGGAGTACGAACAACAAGATGGCGGCAACGAGCGTGGTGAGGAAGACCCCTCGTGCGATGGTTCTGATGTAGCTCATCGCCCTATGGTGGCATGAAGCTCCGCTCGTTGGCATGGAGAGTCCGAGCCTGAGGTCTTTGGCTGCTGGAGCGGGGTAGTCTGATGCCCTCATGGAAGGTTCCAATCGACGGCCCGCCAGCGATCTTCCTCGCTCCGTCAGGAGGGTGTGACGTGCCAGCCCGAAAGCGCACTCGGAAGCGCCGGCCTCGGGATGAGGCCGCAGGACCGGGCGTTTCTGTCTGGCCACGACGGACGGCTTTTCTTGTGCTGCTCGTGCTGGTGGTGTTTGGAGATGATCGCTTTGCCGGCATGGTGGCCGACGGGCGGCAGATGATCCGTACCGCCATTGCCCTGGTTGAAACCGGCGAGATCGGCCAGGCCAACGACCGTGACTTTGTCGTTCCGCGCGCGGCTGGCGACTCGGTTTCACGATTCGGAATGGCCGCCAGTTTTCTTCAGCTTCCGGCCGCTGTTCTTGCGCCACACGCGGAGCGCTCAGGCCGGCGCGGTGCGTCGCAGCCGCTCTTTCTGCTGGTGCCGTGGTTGTGCATCGGCCTCGCCGGCTGGGCCGCGGGAAGAATCGTGCTTCGACTGGGCGAAGGAGAGGAGGAAGCGGCGTCGCGCGGACTGGTGATCGCAACCGTTCTCCTGGCCACTCTCGCTTCGCCCTTGGGTTCCTACGCCAGCATGGAGTTCTCAGAACCGGTACAGGCAGCCGCCCTGGTTCTCTGCCTTCTGGCAGCGCTACGCGCCGCGCAAGACGACTTACTCGATCTTCGGATGGCTTTCCTTGCCGGCTTCGCGGCCGGAGTGGCAGTGCTGACCAAGAGCAGCTTGATTGTCGCTGCTCCGGCCGCTCTCTTGCCCCTGCTGGACTGGCGCGACCGGCAGCGCGCCATTCGGGGTCTCTTGAGTGCGGCTGGAGCGGCACTTCTTCCGCTTGCCGTCTGGCTGGTGTTTGAGTTCGTTCGCTTCGGTGAGGTCTTCGGTGGCTATCCTGATGACCGTTTCACCAACCCCTGGTTCGATGGCGCTTGGCGTCTCCTGTTTGGTTTCAATCGCGGGTTCCTATGGTTCTGGCCAGCCCTTCTGTTCTTTGCCTGGGCGGGCAGAAGGGCGATCGCAGAGAAGTTCAAGACTCCTGTGAGCCGCGCCTGGTTGGGCGCCGCTCTGGTCGGAGCGTCGTTGTTGGTGGTTGCCGCCGGCTACTGGGGGTGGCACGGCATGGAGGGGTGGGGTCCTCGCCTGGTGATCGCAGCGATTCCGCTGATGGCTCCGTTCGCGGCGCTGGCTGCGAACCGGTTGGGGACGCGCTGGTTGTGGACGTTGGTTACGTTTTGCCTGGTCTCGAATCTTCCACCGCTGCTACAGCACCCGACGCCGGTCGCCACCTACATCGTCAACCTGCCGTGGCCGGAGATTCCACCCGAGAGTGCAGAGCGCTATCCCTTCTATGCGCGCGGAACATCGGCCGACGGCAAGCCGACGGTGGTCCCATTCGAGGTGCTGGAACGCCAAGCGGCAGCCAACCCCTGGCGGCTTTACCTCTGGATGTGGAACGCCAGCAAGACGTCGGACTCGCAGTTGGCCCGCGCGCTTGCTGACCCGCCCTGGGCGACGGCACTCCCCGAGCTGGTCCCGACGCGGCCCTGGCCGGGCTCGGTCGCCCGTCAGGTGGCGCCACGACCAGACGGTGCCTGGTTAGGCCATAGCCTGCTCGGCGGCGCTAGTCCGAAGCCAGCGACAGCGGTCTACCTCGACGGCTTGCTCGATCAGGTCATTCGAGCTCTGCAACTCGGTCGCGTCGATGAGGCGGTGCGGTTGGCGAGAAAGCGCCGAGCGCTTTCGGAAGATCCAGAGGCCGATGCCTGGTTTCTCGAAAGTCTCCGTTTGGCGGGTCGTATCGATGAACTGAAAGGCGCGGTCGATGACATGACCGCGGAGCGCCGCGGCGCCCCTATCGTGCACCTGGTTCTGGCACTGACGGATCGCGACCTGGGGGACAACCAGCGCGCCCGCGAGACCCTCGCTCCAGCGGGCAGACTCTTCCCGGGTACTCCGGCCGAACGGGCAGCATCGCAATCACCCTCGGAGTGGCCGGCCGATCTCGATGGTCTCTTGCACTTCGAACGACGCGACGCCGCCGTCCTCGGCGAGCGCTAGGCTCGTTTCCGCGTTGCGTGGGCCAAGCAGAGTTGCGTGGGCCAAGAAAAGGGGGCCCGGTGGGCCCCCTTTCATGATCGCTACGGTCTGATTGGACCGCTAGCGGTTCTCTAGCGAAACTACGTTCGCCTAGAACTCCACGCGAACCGAGAAGCGCACGGTGCGAGCCGGCTGCCACTGGTTCGGCTGGTTGAACAACGTGTTCACGATGCTCGGGTTGGCTGCGAGGATGCCCTCGTAGTCCCAACCACCAGCGAAGAACTCTTCAGAGGTGAGCGGCAGGGAACCAACCGTGCGCTCGTTGACGCGACGGGTGACGGCTTCCTGATCGAACAGGTTCAGCACCGTCACACCGAAGCGCAGCTTGGTGGCCGACAGGTCGAGGTCGTAGAACAGGCTGAGGTCAGTCTGCGTGACGTCGTCTGTGCGTGACAGGTTGTCGCGACCGTTGGGGAAGAACGGAACGTTCGAACCCACGAAGGCCTCTTCCGACACCGGGATGCCACTGCTGTAGAACTGGTTCAACGCCGCGGTGACGCCGACCGGGAAGCGGTAGACGAACTGCGCCTTGGCCACGTGCGGGCGATCGGTGCCAAGAGGACCGAAGACCAGCTGACCGTTGCGGTCGTAGGTGTTCTCGATGTGGTCGAAGAAACGGTTGACATTCGGTGATGTACGGCCGTCCTCATCCGAGGAAGCCAGACCCGAATAGTTCCCCTCGAGCTCACTGTAGGTGTAGCTCGCCCACAAGGCCCAGTTGTCGGCCATGCGGCGGGTGAACTTGAACTCGAGACCGTTGTACTCGCGTGTTGCCTTGGGGAAGGCTGGGATCGACGGATCGTTGAGGGAGAGCGAGATGCCTTCGCCAGGATTGGCGATGTAGAACACTTCGCCGATTCCGGGAACGACGATGCCGACGTCCTCGATGGTCCGCACGAGATCCTTGTAGATGTAGCGCGCACCGAGCACGACCCGCGGGGTCAGCTGATGCTCGAGACCGAGTTGGTACTCGTCCTCTTCCATCGGCTTGAGGTTGGGGTCAACTGTGCTGTCCAGGTCTTCGGCCGAGTTGAAACGACGATCGAGAGCTTCGATGAAGCCACCTGCGGGGCAGCTGGGCGATTCGAAGATCGTGTTCGACCCGGTTGCGCAGCCGGACGTGCTGTTGGTGGACCAGTCGGGGTTGTCCCAGGTGAAGAAGTAGTCGACCCACTTGTCACCACCGAAGGACCCGCGCGGCAGCTCGTACTTCATGACGTCGAAGTACTTGCCGTAGGAGCCGTAGAGCTTCCACTCGGAGTCGCCGTTGATGTCCCAGGCGAAACCGAGACGCGGCGCAGTCTTGTCGTCGTAGTCGAACTCGATCGGCGAGGATGGTCCTGCGCTACCGAAGTTCGGAATCCGCTCATGCTCGGCACGCAGGCCGACGTTGAAGGTCCAGTTGCCGGTCTGGTAGGTGTCCTGCAGGAATATGGCTTCGTTGCGGCTTGCGACCTGGCCCAACGTCGAGATGTTGAGCAGGCGGAAGTAGCCGTACTGACCGGAGATGGTCTGGCCAGTCGACGAGCGGTACGGACGGCCGGCGTAGTAGAGGATGCGATCAGCGTTGTAGCCGCTCTGGACGTCGTTGGTGATCTCCTCCGTCTGATAGCCGAGCTTGAGCGAGTGGTCGCCGCCACCCTGGACGTAGTAGGTGCCATCGAGCGACACCGACTCACGCTCGTACTCATCGCGAGCAGTTGCACCACCAACCAGGATGTCGCTGAAGAATCCCGGACTGCGTTGGAACTGCGACGGCAGATTGGCGATACCCGCGGCAGTGCTGGTGGTCGAGAAGTTGTGAACGAGACCCGGGAACTGGATGCCGGTGTCCATCACATCTGTGTGGTAGAGCCCACCGCGGAGTGAGGCGACGAAGTTGGCGGTCGGCAGGTAGTCGACATAGCCAGAGATCGTGCGCCGTTCACCCTCTTCGCCCCGGAGGTAGTCTTCCGGGTCGGTCAAGCTGGTGCGACCACTGCGCACCGGGAGGCGACCGTCGACGGTGTAGTCGGAGTTGGCCACGCCGAGCTTGTAGAGCACCTGCGAACCGGCGTTGCCGTTGAAGTTGAGCAGACCGTACTGGACGTCGACTTCTTGTGGGAAGCGGTTGGTGGTGCCGTCGGTGAAGGTGGTCTGACGACTGTTGTCGGTCAGGCCGGGCTGGTAGGAGCCGAATACGAACAGGCGGTCGCGCACGATCGGGCCGCTGAAGAACGCGCCGGGATCGATGCGCTCGTCGCTGTCGTCGGTGTTGCGCAGGTACTGCGGCGAATCATCGTCGAGGTTGCGTACCAGGACGGGCCGCTCGGAACCGCCGCCGATGTCGTTGTCTTCGTACTGGGCGAGAACGCCGAAGCGCCAGTCCTGCGTACCACCCTTGGTGACCGCGTTGATCACGCCACCGGTGGAACCGCCGAACTCGGCGGCGTAGCCGGCTGACTTGACCTGGACTTCTTCCATGAAGTCGGTGCGCATCGGAACGCTCGAGGTGCCTTCCTGCGGCGAAGTCGTGTCGATGCCGTCGATGATGAAGCGGTTCTCAGCGCCCGACGAACCGTCGATCGAGAGACCGCCGGCCTGTGACTCGTCCTGCGCACCGCTGGCGAGGGCGACGACGTCTGAGAAGTCGCGACCGGCCGGAACCATCTCGATGCGTTCGCGGGCGATACTCGTTGTCGTAGCGTTCGACGAAACGTCGATCGCGAGACCTTCACTGGTCACAGTGATCACTTCGTCGACCGAGGCCAGCGCGAGCTCAAAGACCACCCGGGTGACGTTGCCGATCGAGACGTCGGCTTCCTGGGACTGGCTGGCGAACCCTTCGAGGCCTGCCTCGACGGTGTAGATGCCAGACGCCAGGCGGGGCAGACGGAACTGGCCGTTGGCGTCGGTGGTGGTCGAGACGCGGCCCACCGGGCCGATGGCTTCAATGGTGACGCCGGGGAGTGCCCCGCCGTCGCCGTCGGTGACGGTTCCTGCGAGTGAACCTGCCTGTTCCTGTGCCCCTGCAGGCCAGGCCAGGAGGGCCACGACGAGAATCGTCGTGAGAATTCCAAATGCGCGCATAGCTTTCTCCTCTTTTGCTAGTCGCTGTGAAGGACTCAGGTGATCTTGAAACTGAATACAAAGATGGCCAGACACCCGTTTATCCTCTTGAGATCTTCTGGGCCGGGGAGGTGCAACAACGCTGCCGGGATGAATCACCAAGAATAGGGATAAACCACAGGCTTCAGGTGAGGAACGGCGTTAGAACTGTTATCGACGCCACTGCCCGGATTCCAGCGGTCCTGGTCGTCTGGCCGCCGATCACGTCGCCTTCGGGACCAGGCGGGCGACGTTCTTGTCAGCCTGCCTGGGACGAACCGTTCAAACGGTTGGAGTCGGCTCCAGAATTATGGTGAGCGCGCTCACCAGGGAGGCGGCTTGAAGGCGCCGAGAGACCCTTGTTGGAGTGCTCATCCCGAACGAGTAACTTGGAAGCCGGTACGACTCGGATAGCCTCTGCCGATGAGTGAGCCCCCGACTGAGCCCAGCTCTCCGCCGCTCCTTCGGGGCCGCAAGGGCGGGCTCTATCAGGCGCCCGGCGTTCGCCGCCCGCAGCGCGACATGGCCGCGCCCGAGCAGCTCTATACCTGGGAGGTCGGGGGCCCCTCGCATGGCGAACGGCTCGATCGATTCCTCGAGCGTGAGTGTTCGTTCGCCAGCCGGAGCGTGGTGCGCCAATGGCTCGAGCAAGGCCTCCTTCGCATCGCTGCCTGGAAGGATCCGCAGGCTTCACCGGTCGGTCGGCTGCGGCCGGCGACCCGGTTGCGTCGCGGCCAGAAGGTCGAGTTGCGCCTCGTAGCGCCCGCTGTACGCATCGCTTCGCGGAACGAGGCGCCACCTCTCGAGGTGCTCTTCGAAGACGAACAACTCCTCGCGTTCTCGAAGCCTTCTGGGGTCAACATGTATCCGAGTCCGCGCCATCCGGGGGCTTCACTCATTGAACGGGTTCACCGGCGTCACCGCGAGCTCGGCCTAGGCACCCAACCTCCGCCTTCGCCTTGCCACCGCCTCGATCGAGACACCTCGGGGGTCGTGCTCTTTGCGAGAGATCGGCGGAGCCGCGCAACCATCGCACGGGCCTTCGAACTACGACAGCTCGAGAAGGTCTACCTGGCGCTGGTGGCCGGAGTTGTCGAAGCCGACCGCCAGCGGCTCACCGGACATCTAGGACCGGACCCGAGCTCTACGATTCCCGCCCGGCAGGCGGTCGTCGCAGACACGACGCCAGGTTCGCAGACTGCCGAAACCGAGGTCAGGGTGAAAAAGCGCGGTGCCGACCGTACGCTCCTCGAGCTGCGACCGAAGACCGGGCGCCAGCACCAGCTTCGGGTTCACCTGGCCGATGCCGGCCACCCGATCCTCGGCGATCGTCTCTACCTGGGCGGCGACGATCTCTTCCTCCGATCGCTCGACGCCGAAGGGCTCGAGTCGCTCACCAGCGCCGATCGCCAGCGACTGGTTCTTCCCCGGCTCGCCCTGCACGCCTGGAGACTCGCCCTCCGGCACCCAGCAACCGGCGCCTGGATCCTGATCGAGGCACCGCCAGCGACCGGAACCTTCGGGGGCACCGAACTCGGCGGAGGCACTGAACTCTTCGGAGGCACTGAACTCTTCGGAGGCACTGAACTCTTCGGAGGGTTCGATGACTGAAGCCCGCGCGTCGGGCCGGCGGCTCCGCGAAGGCGATCCATCCAGTGGTCCAGCAGGCGGCGTACACTCGGTCGATGAGCACCGTCAAGAAGATCTCGTTGGGCCTCATGGCCCTGTTCTATGTCGCTGCGGGCATCAACCACTTCATCAACCCCGACTTCTACATCCGGCTCATGCCGCCGTGGATTCCAGCCCATGCCGCGATGGTCGCGCTCTCGGGCGTCGCCGAGATCGCTCTCGGTTGCCTGGTCCTGCTACCTGCTACCCGCAAGCTCGCTGCCTGGGGCATCATCGCGATGCTGGTCGGATTCCTGCCGGTACACGTTCACATGCTGGTCAATGCGGAGCTCTACCCCGAGGCGCCGGTTCCCTTTCTGTGGCTTCGCTTCCCGATGCAGGTGGTATTCGGATTGTGGGCCTGGTGGCATCGCGAGTAGCTGAACCTGCGAGGCGGCGCGCTCCCACGGGTCGCTCCCCTGAGCAGGCGATAGACTGAGGGCTCCAACCCCACTCTGCCAACCAGGAGTTACGCCATGTCTGACCGCGCTCGCGAGTCGTCGCTGTCCGTCTCCCTCACCCGGTCGCGCATTGCCGGCCTGACGCTCCTGCTCGCCGCGGGCCTCACCGCAAACGCCTGCGCCAACGAGACGCGCGCCGACCGTCCACCCGGTTCGAACCAACTGATTCTCGGCGCCACACCCGAGGCCGCCGGAATGTCGAGTGAGCGCCTCGAACGACTCGACGAGGCCATGCAACAACTCGTCGACGACGGCAAACTCGCTGGGATCGTCACCATGATTTCCCGCCACGACCGCATCGTGCACGAGAAGGCCTTCGGCCACCGCGACATCGCCGCCGACGACCCCCTCGAGACGACCGACATCTTCCGCATCTATTCGATGACCAAGCCGATCACCGGCGTCGCTTTGATGATGCTCTACGAAGAGGGCAAGTTCCGGCTCTCGGATCCAGTCGAGAAGTACATCCCTGAGTTCAAAGGAATGCAGGTAGTGGCGGAAGAAAGACCCACCGGCCCGGTGCTGGTCGACCAGGACCACCCGATGACGATTCGAGAACTGATGAGCCATACCGCCGGCCTCACCTACGGCCTGTTCTCGCGCTCCTATGTCGACACCCTCTACACCGAAGCCAACATGCTCGACTCCAACTCGACGCTTGCCGACATGATCACCAAGCTCTCGCAGACACCACTGCGCTTCCAGCCCGGCACCCGCTGGCACTACAGCGTCGCGGTTGACGTGCAGGGCTACCTCGTCGAGGTCCTTTCCGGCCTGCCCTTCGATCGCTACCTGGAAGAGCGGATCTTCGAGCCTCTCGGTATGAAAGACACCGGCTTTCACGTCCCCGCCGAAAGCGCCGAGCGCTTCGCCCAGGTCTACGCCTACGACGAAGACGGCAAGCTCTTCGCCCAGGAGGGCTTTGGCGGCAGCCGCAGCTATCTCGAGCCGGCCACTTTCTTCTCGGGGGGTGGCGGTCTCGTATCCACCGCGCAGGACTACATGCGTTTCTCGCAGATGCTCCTGAACGGTGGCGAGCTCGACGGCGTGCGCATCCTGGCGCCGCTTACCGTAGAGCTCATGCACCGCAACCAACTCCCCGAAGAACTCGAAGAGATGTCTCCCGGCACCGGCTTCGGCCTCGACTTCGCAGTGATCGAGGACCCCGTCGAAGCAGACGGTGTGTCAGAAGGCGAGTACTACTGGGGCGGCGCAGCCGGCACCTGGTTCTGGATCGACCCGGTTGAGGATCTGGCCTTCGTCGGCATGATCCAGCAGTTCGGCCAAAGCCGGCCCGACGTGCGCTCCTTGTCGCGTCGCTTGACGTATCAGGCGATTCTCGACGCCGAAGGCGATGAGCACCCGCATGTGAACTGATTCGAGTCCGCTGGCCGCGGAGGGCCCCTGCTAGCGCAGGCTAACTCGAACTCGCTCGCCCGGCGAAAGCTCGGCGGCCTCCAGCTCGATCCGCACCAGGTAGCCCCACTCGCGTATGTCGGAGCGGTACCAGAGTTCTTCGGGCAACGGCAGGCTCTCAGCAGCGATGCTCACAACGGTTCCCGCCAGGCGCTCACCGGACGAGCGCCGCACGACGGCCGCGCTGCCAGGATCCGAGGTTTGAGCGGTGCGCAGGTCGGTCCAGACGTGGACCTCGCGAGTGGTCAGAGGACTGATTCGCGCAATCGGTTGGCCACTCTCGACCCACTCGCCGGGAGCACTCATGATCTGTGTCACCTGACCTTCGCGAGGACTCACCAGGTCGAGCTGCCCCAGGCGCCTGGCGATCTCCTCGAGGCGGCGCTCGGCCGCGACGATCAGCCACTCGTTGGGTCCATCGGGAACCGCGGCGCGGGAAGTCGCGGTATCGACGACGTCTGACGCGAGCCGTAGCCTTTGACGCTCGGCCTGTAGCCGCGCCTGGATGACCTCGACTTCTTTCCTGAGATCTTCGGCACGCGCGGGTGCGGTGAGCCCGCGCTCCGCCAGCACCTCGACCCGCGCAAGCTCGGTTTGACCGGCGACCAGCTGGGCCTCGGCCTCCGCAACGGAGGCGCGCAGCCGCGCCTGTTCGAGGCGCGCCTCTTCCCGATCTCCTTCGTAGCGCCGCAGGCGCACCAGCGCCTCGGTGGACTCGTTTGTGCCGAGCGCCTCGAGCTCAGCTTGCAGAATGTCTCTTCGAAGCAGCAGCTCGGCCGGGTCGAGTTGTGCGATGACCTGCTCGGCCGTGACCTGATCGTGGAGGCCGATCGAGAAAGTGAGCAGCATGCCGTCTTCTGGAGTCGAAACCACCACCGGCGTCGCCCAGGCGATTCCTTGAGCGTCACCTGCCGGTCGGCCCAGAAGCAGGAAGACGGCGAAGGCGACGCCACCAAGCCACAACCCAACGGTCGCCAGTTTCTTGAAGCGTAGTGACGCAACCGGTAGACGCCATCGGCCGGCTCCGGAAGAGCCTCCCGTCCTGGATGCGGTGGCGGTCATCCCGCCTGCACTCGCGCCGCGGGTAGGAGGGAGATCGAGTGAACCCCAAGACCTCTCAGCTCGCGCACGATCCGCTCGGAGACGTCGTGACTCCGTAGGTCAACGTCATAGACCAGTTCGTATTCATCGTCGGACACCGAACGGATTCCACTGAGCTGGAAGTTCGAACAGTGCCGCGCGAGCACCTCGGTGATCCGGTCGCGCTCCTCGTCGCTGTTCGAAGCGCGCATTCGTAGTAGCCCTTCGGCCTGGTTGGGTGCACCAAACGATGCCCAGGAGAGAAACAGGGCGGCCGCACCGCACGTCAGAGCAGCCGCCAACGCCAGTTTGGGTGTTCCAGAGCCTGAAGCCATGCCGACGGCGACGGCCAGAAACAGGAATGCGGTATCGAGGGCGTCTTTGATCGGGGTGCGAAAGCGGACGATCGCAAGCGCCGCGCCCAGGCCGAAGGCGCGCGCCAAGCTGTCACCCACGACGCACATGATCACCGCAACCACCATGCTCAACAAGACGAGCGACTGGACGAAGTTCTGGCTGTAGTTGAGAGCGCCATGCACGGCGCCGTAGACCCACGACACCGCGATTCCACCTAGAAAGGCAACCAGGAGGCGCACGAAGAAGTCTTCGAGAGTCATGGCTCCCGAAACTGTGCTCCCCGCCATGAAGGCGTTTAGAAGCTCGTCCATGATCCGGGTACCGCGACCGCCGAACCAACGGGGGAGAGGGCGCTCAGACCGTACTTCGATACCGAGACCCGGTCGAGTTCCAGCTGCCGAGCAGCGCGCTGCATCCAGGCCGGGGCTGCACCCAGGAACTTCATCTCGAGGACCGTCCGATCATCCACCTCGGGAAACAGCCAGCCGCCTCGCGAGAGGCGGAAGGGATGGGCAGGGTCGAAAGACTGAGCCTCGATGGCACGATCGAAAGTGATTCTCACGCCGTCGCCCCACTCGCTCACGTAGGCGTGCCGGTTATAGCGAACCCAGACGTGTGGAGCCATCCCGCGACTGTCGATCACTTCACGAATCGCATCGAGCTCGTGGTGGGTGCTGCGTCCTCGATAGGCATCCAACGGTGCGACCCCTGTTGCAAGACGTAGGGCATCGTCTGGACTCAGCGCGGCTCGCGTCTTTTGGATCGTGGTGCCGAAGCGCTGCTTGAGCTCGAGAAAGAAGGGTGGTTGCGGCGTCCGGTAGTAGGTCCGAATGCGAACCTTGGAGCGCAAGGCGATGCCTTCGTCCATTTCGTGCAGGTCGTCGAGACCTGGAGTGTCGAAGTACAGGCTATTGACGGGATAGGCGCCATCCGAGGAGTGCGCATCCGGCACGAGGTAGACGAGCGCCCGTTCCCGAACCGCTTCGGCCTGGGCGAAACTCAGGCGATACTTGAATTCAAACCGAGGAGAAAAGATGGCCTGAGGATCCTCAATCGGAAGTTTGGGCTTCAAAAGCAGACGGTGACAAGAAGGATGAAGATCGGTAAAGATCCTTCGACCATTATATTCGAGGATGGCTATCGGCAGGGTTGAGTGCCCCCCGTGGCCCCCCGACGCCTCGGCCAATCACGCACGAAGAGCAGAAGCTACCAGCAGATCGCCAGAGGACGACTCGCCTGCGGCAGAGTGGAGAAGAGCTTCCACTCCGGTCGGCCTCGCAGGCCCAACAGCGGCCCAACCTCCAGGGTCGTTGGGTCAGTCATCGCGGCGCGACAGTTTCCCACGACGGCGAGAAGCTGGAGAGTTCGTTTAGAACCCCTACTCACGTCGCACAACGACAAACTCACCACGCTCGACATTTGACCAACCGGTGGCGTCTCTGAACCCGCTCGTGCGAAGCCGCGCGAGGTTGTCGCTTTCGACGACGATGCGCTCGAACTGCTCGAGCCACGTCGCGAGAGGCTCAGACTCCGGACCGCGCTTTGGGAAGCCCGCCTCGCCAAAGATGCTGTTGAAGTGGAAAGCGTGCTCGAAGTCGGCGAACGTCTGGCAGGTCGCGCGATCGCACAGGACCCTGGTGCGCAACGGGTCGAGACGCTCCCGTTCCAGGAAGACGAGCGCGGCGCTCCGACTCCGCTCCTCGAGAGCTCCGGCACGACGAAGGGGCGCCGCCGGCGACAGCCCATGCACGAGCAGGGAGAACACGATCGTCGAACCCAGTCCTGCCCTTGCTAGCCGTGGCCGCTCTCGACTGAGCCAGAGGAGCACCACGACGGCAACGGGAATCACGATGAACGGCCGCGGGTGAAGAGCGAAGTAGAGCCATCCAAGATCGTGGAGCCAGCGACTGCGCACGAGCGCTGCCGTTACTACGGCTGCAGGCCCCAGGATGGCGGCCAACTCGGCCCACCGGTGAAGACGGTTCTCCGTCGCAGGGAGGCGTGCGAGGACCAGCGGCCCGAGGATCGACCCCAGGTAGGCAAGCGCCAGGACCAGGTTGCCCACGGCGCTTCGCGAAACCTCGTAGCCGGTCCAGGCCATGTAACCGAGCACCAGGAGCAACCAAGTACCGATCAGGGTCGCGGCAGCTCGAAACAGCCCGCGCCGTTCGGGCGACCAGAGGCGAAGGAAGACCACCGCAAAGCTCGAGAGCCACACAGCCTCTTCGCGCGCCAGAAGAGCCACCAACAGGCAAGCCATCACCACCGCGGCGGAGAGGCGTTGATGGATCGCGACATAGAGCGCGAAGAGAGCAGGGCCGACGAACTGGTAGGGACGGAGATCGAACGTTGCGTGGTAGAGAAACGACGGAAAGGTGATGTAGGCCAGGCCAGCGAGCAACAGAAGAACCGGGCGCTCGCTTCGCCGCGCAGCGAGCGCCAGCACCAGGAGCGGTACGGCATGAACCAGCGCGCGCCACAGGAACATCAACGCGACACCTCCACCCAACCGCAGGGCCAGAACGTCGAGGTACTTGATGGGCTCGAAGTGCATCGCCTGGTGAAGCCCGTCCTCGCCTTCACGACCGATGATGCCGAACATGTTGTCGCCAGCCACATTGAAGCTCTGCCGATCGGCGAGCTCAGGGTTGGCGGCGCGGGCCGCGAACTGATGGTAGAAGCCAAAGTCTGGCCGGTAGGAGAGCGCCTGGTATTGAAGCTCTGCAAACCACCACGACCCGAGAGCGGCCAGTGCGGCGAGAACCAGGAGCGCGCCGGTGCACCTCTGTTGGGGTGGCTTCACGAGAGAAGGTTCTCCCGGCTACAACCGTCGACCAGAGCGAGTGCAACCGCCTCGGCTACTTTGATGCCGTCGATTCCGGCCGAGAGAATGCCGCCGGCATAGCCGGCTCCTTCTCCCGCCGGGAAGAGGCCGCGGGTGCTGAGGCTCTGGAAGTTCTCGCCGCGCGGAATGCGCACTGGCGACGATGTTCGGGTCTCCACTCCGGTCAAGAGGGCGTCGGGAAGTAGGTAACCCGGCAGCTTGCGATCAAAGACCGGCAGCGCTTCTCGAATGGCTGCGGTGGCGAAATCTGGCAGAAGGTCCGCCATGTCTGCCGGCACGACACCAGGTTGATACGACGGCTCGACCGAGCCGACTGCGGTCGAGGGGCGGCCGGCGAGGAAATCCTCCAAACGCTGGACCGGTGCGTTGTAGTTCGAGCCACCCGCTCGGAAGGCGCGCTCCTCGAGCGAGCGCTGAAGGTCGACTCCCAGGAGCGGTCCGCCCGGGAAGTCGCCTTCCGGCGTAATGCCGACCACGATGCCACTGTTGGCGTTACGTTCACTGCGGTCGTACTGGCTCATGCCGTTGGTCACCACGCCACCGAGCTCTGAAGCCGCAGCGACCACCGTGCCGCCCGGACACATGCAGAAGCTGTAGACGGAGCGCCCGTTGCTGGCGTGATGAACGAGGCGATACTCCGCCGCCCCCAGAACGGGGTGGCCTGCGAAACGACCGAATCGACTCTTGTCGACCAGCGTCTGCGGATGCTCGACGCGGATACCGATCGAGAACGGTTTCGCTTCGATGCGCACACCGCGTTCTCTGAGCTTCTTGAAGGTGTCACGAGCACTGTGCCCGATGGCGAGCACGACGTGGGCGCATTCGAGCTCGGTGCCATCTCTGAGTACCAGCCCACGCAAGTGGTTGTTCTCGATCACGAAGTCGTCGACCCGGGTTTCGAAGCGGATCTCGCCACCGAGCTCGAGAATCCTGGCACGCATCGCCTCGACCATCTTGACCAACCTGAAGGTGCCGATGTGCGGCTTGGCGTCGACCAGGATCTCTGCTGGTGCCCCAGCACGAACGAACTCGGTGAGCACTCTGCGGCCGCGATGACCCGGGTCCTTGACCTGGCTGTAGAGCTTTCCGTCGGAAAACGTGCCGGCGCCACCTTCGCCGAACTGCACGTTCGACTCGGGGTTGAGGGTGCCCTTGCGCCAGAAGGCAAAGGTGTCGACGGTCCGCTCGCGCACCGCCTTGCCACGCTCGAGGAGAATCGGCCGGAATCCCATCTCGGCGAGCGTGAGCCCAGCGAACAGCCCACACGGCCCCATGCCAATGACCACCGGTCTCTCTTGCTCTCGACCAGTCGCCGTGGCTACGAAACGGTAGCGAACGTCGGGAGACGGCGTGACCTGAGAATCCCCTTCAAAGCGCGAAAGAATCTCGGCTTCTTCGACAGCGCCGGCGAGCTCGACGTCGGCGATGTAGACCAGCTTGATCGCCTTGCGGTTGCGCGCATCGTGACTGCGCTTCCACACCGAGACGTTGCGAACGTCGTCCTGGGAGATCTCGAGCCGGCGAGCGATGGCCCGTTCGAGAGCGTTCTCGTCGTGGTCGAGAGGAAGGACAAGCGAACGAACTCGGATCATCGGGGGTTCGGTTCTTTCCCCGATCAGGCGTTTTGCTGCTGGTCAATCCACCAATCGACGTGCTTCTCGAGAACCACCATCGGCATCGCACCGCTCCCGATCACCGCAGCGTGGAAAGCCTTGAGATCGAACGCGTCACCGAGCGCCTCTTCCGCCTTCTTGCGCAGGCGAGCAATCTCGAGGTAGCCAATCCGGTAGCCCAGCGCCTGGCCATGAATGTCGGCCGAGTAGCGCAGCAGCTCGGTGGCGATCTCGACGTCCGAATACACCACCCTCGGCGTCATGAAGTCGCGTGCCTCTTCGAGAGTCCAGCCGAGATGGTTCATGCCGGTATCCAGCACTAGACGGCAGGAGATGAACATCTCCATCACCAGCCGACCGTAGCGGTCGTAGGGATCGGAGTAGAGCCCCATCTCCTTTCCGAGGTTGGCGGCATACTCCGCCCAGCCCTCGGTGAAAGCGGTGTAGAGCGCCTGCTGGCGATAGGGATGCAGCGTCTTGTTCTCGTTCTGCAGCGCGATCTGGAAGTGGTGTCCCGGGATCAACTCGTGGTAGATCAAACCCTGGGCCGAGAACAAGGAGCGATTCGGGAGGTCGGAGCCGTTGTAGCGATACTCGCCGCGCGGATTCGCTGTCGTCGGCGGCTGGTAGACGCCAAACGTCATCGTCGCCTCGACGGTCTCATCGAGTCGACGCACACCGTAGGGAGCCGCTGGCAAGACATCGAAGTAGTCGTCGACCAGTGGCTCGATGCGCGTGATGTAGCCCATGTAGCGCTCTTCGACCTCCTCGGGGCTTTGAGCGATGAAGCGCGCGTCGCGGCGCACTGCGTTCAGGAACTCGTGCCCCGAGCCTTCGAAACCGATCTCGCGCCGTATCTCCGCCATCTCGGCCTCGAGGCGTGCCACTTCGGCCTGGCCGATCGCGTGGATCTCCTCCGGCGAGAGGTTGGTGGTGGTGTTGGCGCGCACCCGATAGAGGTAGAGCTCGCGACCACCAGGGACAACGCCCAGACCGACCTGTTCGGGAGCCGCCTCGAGATAGGCGTCGCCGAGCGCCGCCAGCAAGCGGTCGAAAGCCGGGAGGATCGCCCTCTCGACTGCGTCTTCGATGGCGACACGAAGCTCGGCCGGTTCGCTACCGTCGACGCCTTCGAGGCGTTCAGCTGATGGAACGAAGAGCTCGGTACTGCGGGCACGGTAACCCTCGAACATCTGTCGCACCGGAGGGACCTGCGCCTTCGGCAGATAGATGCCGCGCTCGCTCTGCCCCTCGACCTTCTCGGCAAGCTGGCCGATGATGCGCCCGTACTCGTCGAGCAGGTGGAGGTAGCGCGCATGGTCTTCCTGGTCAGCATGCGGTGCCGCGCCGATCACCTGGTGAACGATGTCGAGGGCGAAGCCCCCTGCCGCATAAGGCGTGACGTTGAAGTCTGCCCAGTAGTGCGACGCTGCCTCTGCGGCGAGACCGAGGTCCCAACGCAGTGTTTCGAGCGTCAGCCATTCGTCGTGCGTGAGGTGGTCTTCGTCAACGGTTGCCAACCGCTCGAGTTGTTGGCGGGCGAAGGCAGCGTTCTCCTCCGCCGCCTCGAGGCTCCAGTCGGGTAGATCGGTGACCAGCTCACCGCGGCGGAACTTGACGTAGGGGTTCTGCTCGGCCGTGCGCGCCATGATGGCGTCGGCAACCTCGGTGATGGTTGCTGATGATGTCGCGGCCGAGGACTGCGTCGTCGTCGCAACGTCTTGCCGGCAGCCGGCGACTCCCAGGACCGCAAACGCCATGAGACAAGACAGCGCCGGCGCATTTCGATTTCGGTTCATGGTTGGTCCTCAGGTTCATCGACATGGAGCAGGGCAGCAACCACCGCCTCCGTGATTGAGGAAACCAGAAGGCCCCCCCGGTTGGTCAGGGCCGCGATCGTCGCGCCCTCTGTCGGCATGTGCCAGGCTTCCGCGCTAAAGCTCGAACTGTTGCCGCGGTGCCCCAGAAACACGCGTCCGTCACTGCTTTCGATTCGTAGTAAGCCTATTCCGTAGCGATGACCGTCGGGCCGGTCGACCCACGTTTTCATCTCGGCCAGCTCCTCAGGCGTCATGACCTCGCCACCCACGATCGCGTGCAGAGCCCGGGCCAGGGCCGGAGCGGTCGCGAGCATCGACCCTGCGCCAATCGTCGCTGCGCGGAAAGTGCGCGAATCGGTCATGGCACTGAAGTCGGTGAACGTGCCGTTGCCAGCCAGATCGATGAACCCGTGCGCTAAAGGCCGATCGGGAGACTCTGGCCAGTCGATCGAATAGACATGAGGCGCCTCGGAAGGTTGGGCCAGCTGGGTCTGAATCAAGTCGCCGAAGCTCTGGTCGTAGAGCTGTTCGAGAAGGAGCGCCATCGCCACGAAGCCGGTGTTCGAATACTTCCAGGACGTGCCGGGCTCGAAATCGAGGGCCTCGGCTGCCGCGACCAGACCCGCGGCGTCGGGTGCGGTCTTGGGGCTCATGAAGTAGCGCATGATGAAAGGCCGCTCGAGCAGCGGGTCCTCGAGTCCCGAAGTGTGCTGCAGCAGCTGCCGCAGCGTGATGCGGTCAGAAGCGGTGACATCGGGCAGCCAGCGCGCCAGAGAATCGTCGAGCGAGAGCAGGCCGGCGCTTTGGGCTTTGAGGGCCAATGCACCGGTAAAGACCTTGGAGATACTCCCGACCTCGAAGCCCGTGTCGGCAGTTACGGGAACGCCAGGCTCGCGCTCACCGGCGACCGCCACCAGGCTCTCGCCCTCTGGCGTGACCCACGCCACCGCAACGCCCTCGACTCCAGACTCTCTCCAGGCCGCTTCAACCGCCGCTTGAAGCCTGGTCTCGAGCTGGTCCGCTGCGCCAGTGATGGCAGGGGAGGGCTGGCCTACCGACCAGCTCGGGTGGAGGAAAGCCAAGAGCGCCAGGCCCACGCGAGTCTTCGATGAAAGAGAACTCATAGTCCTCAATCTAGCGTGTTCCGCTGTCGCTTCGAGAACTCGAGCAGACGCTCCTCTGTTTCTTTTCGTAGAGAACCATATGCACCGATCTCGTCGACCTCGCGGCCACGCGACATCCGGCTGATCCATAGTATCCTTGAAAAATGAGCGTTGATCGCTCATAATACAAGGACAATGATCGCTCGCCAGGACCACATTCGACTCGTTCGACGTGCTCTTCGAGAGAACCCTGTTGTGGCGCTGCTCGGTGCCAGGCAAGTTGGCAAAACGACTCTCGCTGCCGCCGTCGCGAAGGCTCACGGTCAACGCACGACGACGTTCGACCTCGAGGATCCCCGCCAGCTGGCATTTCTCGAAGAACCGACCCTCGCGCTCGAGTCGCTCAGGGGACTCGTCGTTCTCGATGAGATTCAGCGCCGCCCCGAACTCTTCCCGGTTCTCCGGGTACTGGCCGATCGCAAGCCGCGGCCCGCGAGGTTTCTGGTTCTAGGCAGCGCGTCGCCTGATCTCTTGAAACAGAGCTCCGAATCCCTGGCCGGCCGCATCAGCTATTACGAGTTGCGAGGCTTTGACCTGACCGAGGTCGGAGAGAAACCATGGGAGAGGCTCTGGTTTCGCGGCGGATTTCCGCGCTCCTTCCTGGCGAGAAGTCATCGCGAGAGTGTGGAGTGGCGTGAAGCGTTCATCAGAACGTTCTTGCAACGCGATCTGCCCCAGCTTGGCATCACCATCCCTTCGGGAACCTTGCGGGACTTCTGGACCATGCTGGCCCACTACCACGCCCAGACCTGGAATGGCGCTGAGCTCGCGCGAGCCTTCGGCGTCGCTCACACAACTGTGCGCCGCTATCTCAACCTGTTGAGCGACACCTTCGTCGTTCGTCAGCTCCGTCCCTTTCTCCTGAATGTAGGCAAGCGTGTCGTACGCTCACCAAAGATCTATATCGCCGATCCCGGGTTGTTCCACGCTCTGATGGGAATTCGTACACCATCCGACCTGAAGCGCCACCCCAAGGTGGGCGCGAGCTTTGAGGGGTTCGGGCTCGAGCAGGTGCTCGTTCAACTGCGAGCGAAGCAGAACGAGGCGTTCTTCTGGGGCACCCATGCCGGGGCTGAACTCGACCTGCTTGTAGTCCACGGCCGCAGACGACTTGGATTCGAATTCAAGCGAACCGACGCGCCACGGGTAACGCGCTCCATGCGTTCGGCGCTCGAGACCCTGAAGCTCGATTCGTTGACCGTCGTTCACGTGGGTGAGCACACCTTTCCGCTCCAAGATGGAGTCCAAGCACTTTCCATCAGCAATCTCACGGCCCTGAAGCCGCTACGGAGATAGCCAGGCCTTGATGACGGGTCCCCGACCCCTGTCACGCCAGGGTAGAGGTTGCTGCTGGTGACGCTACCTATCGCCGTCCTCGCGGTGCGCGATGAGATCGGAGAAACTCGCTACGCTCGAGAAACGCGAAGACCAGAGGGAGGAACTGAACCTGCGACAGATCGTGGCCCATCCCGGGCAGCTCGACGAGTTCATGAACCATCTCGAGCTCCTCCATGCGGCGCGCCCATCGACGCACCGAACGAAGGGAGACCGCCTTATCCTGATCACCGATGATCACCAGGACGGGGAGGTCGCGCATGCGGTCCAGCGGTGTCGAATCGCCCGGCGTTGCTGGTGAGATCGGGACCAAGCCGGTCCAAAGTTCAGGGTGGCTTGAACCGAGGCTCCAAACCCCGCCACCACCTCGCGAGAAGCCGATCAGGAAGATCCGTTCAGGATCGACTCGAAAGTGACGCTTCGTGTCGGCCACGACTTCGAGCACGTAGCGCTGGGCTAGATCACCGACGCCACTCGAGAATGGGCAAACCACGAGGTAGCCGAATCGCTCAGCAAACTCCAGCAAGCGCGGAAAACCCATGACCTGCTCAGGTTTGCCTGCGGTGCCATGCAGACCCACGATCAAGGGCCAGCGACGCTGCTCGTCGCTGGCGACGTAGGCCGAAGGCGTGAAGACCAGGTGGCGCACCCGCTTTCGCACTTCCGGCACATGCAGCCTCCTCGCTTCCACGCGGCCCACGGATGCCACGGTGGCTTCACCTGCTGATGCGAAGGCCAGTGAGTCGCCAGGCAAGTCTTGCGACTGTGCGTTGGTCGGCAGCGCGAAGCACGCAGCAAACAGTACGAGCCAGGAGACGGCTGGTGCGAAGGTTCGATCCGTTAGTCGTCTGGCACGCATACTGTGTTGGACCGGCGGCGCCGCATGAAGGTTCCCGGCCCCTGGCAAGCTGATCTATCGAGTAGTACCTGGCCTTCATCGGCGCCGCCGGGGGCGCCGCAACAACAGCTGGCCGCCAAGCCCGCCTCTAGACCTGTGTCGGCCAGTCAGTGTTGCTCTCAGGCGCACCCAAACGGCCCTTGGTCAGCACCAGCACCAGGACCGCGGCCGCCACCACCACCAGGGTGCGCACATCCTGCTCGGTAACCTCGAACATGGGCCGAGATAGGGCTTTGCTCCAGACGTTGGTAAAGCCATGGATCAAGATCGCCGGCAACACACTGCCGCCGGTCTTGAACCAGGCGAGGGTGGTCACGATCGAGAGACACAAACACAGCACCAGGAACACTCCCTGGTAAAACGCCCAACGTCCCAGGTTCTCGCTGGCCATGATGTTGGGAATCTCACGTGGGAAGTGCCATAGCCACCACAGAAACCCGAGGGCAAGCGTCGCAAAGAGTGGCGAACGCAGGCGGTCGAGCAGGAGGGGCAGGCCATAGCCGTGCCAACCGAGCTCCTCCCACAGGCCCCCTTCGTCGATGAAAGGGCCCACGATCAGCCACAGCAAGGCAGTTCCGACGCCGCCACCCATTCCCGCCAGGATCTTCTCGCTGATCGCGCCTTCTCCGCCATAGCGAGCCGCGACCCAGAAGTAGCCCAGGCAGCCAGCGCCGTAGATCAACGCGAGCCAGAGATAAACACGAATCGCACTGCGCCGATAACCGCCCAGCCAGGGCTTGAAGCGTGACAACAGACGACGCAGTCCACCGCCACCGAGGTAGCCACTGACGATCAGAGCCGAGAATGACGGCGCACCGGCGAAGACGAAAATCAGGAGCGCACGCCAGTCGTCGAGTCCGAACAGACCGATCGAGACAGTGTTGGCATACATACCGCGCTGCTGTAGGAATTCGAACAGCGCCGGCAGAAGCTCTGCCGAACTCGTCACCGCACGTACGAGCATCACTGCAATCACAATCGCAACGGCGAGCAGGTAGAACGCTGCAAAGCGGTGGGCTTGGATCCAGGATCTCATTGAGGTGGGCTTTCTTGGCGGCACGTCGAGGCACAGACTCGAGGTCAGGTTCGGGACTCAGTGTTCCATGAGGCCTGCGCGGGGTGCATCCATCACGAGTGCGCCGCCGCGCCACCACACCCGGGAACAACGCGTCGCGTTGAGGAGGTGTTTGGAGCGGATCTGCTTACGCATGTTCAGTGTGGCCGCGGACTTTGCTCGGGAATCCGACTCGTGAACCTCGGCATGCGCGTGAACCGCGCATGGCTATGAAACATAGTTGCCTGGAACGTCTCCGGAGGCGAAGCCTCGGGAGGGTCGCACCGTGGGTCCGGGTGTCGTCGTGGATCTGAACTGACAACTGAGCGCGAGGGTGGGCGATCACGCCCTCTCTCGCGCTCTTCTTTCGGCTCTCGCGGAGTGGTAAAGGAGTCCTGCCCAGTCACTCTGCCGCGGCAATCGCGCCTACCGCGAGCCCAGACCTCAAGGATCGAGAAAGTGAGAATCCATGATCCTTCCCAATCTCGACGAGCTTCTGCACATTCGACAGTCCGCCCTTTGGGGCATCGAAGCGGGATGGGTTGCCGAGTTGTTGCGCGAGTCCGCTGCGCGCAAGCCTTTGTTGTGGTTTAGCCCTCGAGCGCCTTCCGGACTTGTGAGCTCCAATTGAAGATGATGCGAAGGTTCGGAATGAAGTCGGCTTCGTGGCCGTCGGTCAGCAGAAACCGACCATCGGGATGTACGCGGTAGAGGGGCCAGTGCGCGAGAGTGTCGAAGGGAACATCGAAGAGCCTCTCTGGCTCGCTATGGTTGCCACTGTCGTCGAGGATGCGGGTGCGATGCATACCGCCCTCGGGTCCGACAAAGTAAAGCTCGTTGGTTCCGCCTCGCCACCTTGGCTGCCTTCCGCCTTCTCGGGAAACTCGAATGCGTTTGGATGGCTGGTCGACCCTGACCAGATAGATCTCATGGTCTCCTGACTCAGGAGATGAGAAAGCGAGCCACTCGCCCGATGGGTGCAGCGCGGGTCCTCGTTCGTCGAATCGAGACTCCACGAGGGCCAAGGCGTCTTCTCGGCCGACGAGAAAGTCTCGGCCGCCGATCCTCCCGGCAACGCTGAAGAGAAAATCTCCGTTCGGCAGCCAGCTCTCGAGATCGCGAAACTGGTCGCTCTGGTAGATGAGTTGAGGTGGGTTGTCCCCGTCCGGGTCGTACGAGACGATCTGTGGCGTTCCCCAACTGGTGACCGCGAGGCGCCTGCCATCGGCCCGCCAATGCGAGGTCATGCCCTCGCCCACGAAGGTGTCGACACCCCGAGAGAGGTCCCGCACCCAAACCTCAAAGTTGGTGTCGTCCTCCCTCGATGCTCCGGCTCGACTGAAAGCGAGTCTCTCTCCGTTTGGCGAGATTGAGAATCGCGATGCAGAGATGGGCAGGTTCTCTAGCCTGACTCCCTTCGAGGAGTACCAAGACAGGGGAATCTCGGCCGAGTAGTCGGGCAGGTAGATCAGCGTGCCGTCGTTCGATATGTCGTAGAACGCGCCGCAGCAATCACTGACGAACACGTCGTCGAGAACCGACACTGGTGTGCCGGTGAATCGCGCCGTGTCGGCATCGAAAGGGCGCGCCCACAACACGCCGTCGAGCTCGTAGAGCAGAGTGCGTGGCCCCAAGAAGCTGACACTTTGGGCGTCTTCGAGCAGAGGGCGTTCCTCGCCGGTCGAGAGATCTTTGACCACTACCGTGGAGTCGCCCTCGAAGCCGAAGCCTCTTTGAAAGAGAAGAAGCTCAGTCCCCGGCAAGAGGAGCGGCCTTTGGTGGCCGCGATCCAGCCCGATCTCGGTGAGAGGTTCGATCTCCAGCGAGTCGAGATGGAGACGCTCGATCGGGGTTTGCCAACCCGATATCAGCAATCGATCGTCGTGGTCCCAGCTGGCCCACATGTGGTGCCGATCTTCCAGAAGCGTGATCGGCGGGCTACCGTCGAAGGGAACTTTGATCCAGGTATCGGTCGGCACACTTGTGACAAATAGGAACTCCCCGTCGGGAGAAAAGACCGGCGCGCCGAATGTGCTCTCGGGAGTGCGCAGCGTGCGCCAGTCTCTCTCATCGAGTTGACGAACTCGCAGCTCTGCCAGCTGGTGGCCGATCCATCTCTGTGCAGCGACTCGGCGTCCGTCGGGTGAGATGGCAAAGTTGACGAATCGGCCGTCGAGGTAGCCTCCAAAGTCGGTCTCCAGCTCGGCTATGGTCACGAACTGTTCGTTTGTGGGTCGTACGAGGAGCCAAGTGGCCGCAGCCCCCAAGAGCGCCGCGAAGAGAATCCAGGCGGGGAAGGAGCGGATCGCCGGTCGCCTCCTGGTCGTGGCTAGTCGACGGCTTCGCGGCTCGATTCCTGAGTCGTCGGCTGCCTTCGCCAAGAGATCGAGATGTTTTCCGAGATCAGTGGCCGAGCGCCAACGTTGCTCCGGCTTCTTGCGCAAGCACGTTTGCACGAGTCGATCGAGCTCGTGGGGAGCCAGGACTGCACGCTCTTCGAAAGTCTTCGGGGTTTCAGTCAGGAGTGCCGAGATGAGGCTCGCTTGCGACTCTCCCGTAAAGGCCTTCTCGCCAGTCACCATCTCATAGAGAAGCGCGCCGAAGGAGAAGATGTCGGACCGCTGGTCGGTCTCTTTGCCCTCGAGCTGCTCAGGTGACATGTACTGCAGTGTTCCGAGGATGACTCCTTCGGCGGTTAGGGAACGCCGGCGAGTCGGTGCCGCCGTGTCGCTGCTTGCGAAGAGCGAGGGTTCGAGTCCGGCGAGTCCGAAATCGAGCAGCTTGGCTCCGTCGGGTGTTAGAAAGATGTTGGCCGGTTTCAAGTCGCGATGGTAGATGCCGTGCTCATGGGCTCTGCCAAGCGCCCCCGCGATTTGACTGGCCAGCTCGAGCGTTTCGACCAGTGGCAGGGGTCCTCTACCGAGCCGTTGGTGCAGGGTCTCGCCCTCGAGCAGCTCCATCACCAGGTACTCGATGCCGTTGGCGACACCGACATCGAAGAGAGAGCAGATATGTGGATGTTGCAGCTGGGCGACGACCTGGGCCTCGCGCTCGAAGCGTTCGCGAAGCGAGGAGCGGTCGCCTCCTCGGCTCCCAAGCACCTTCAGCGCAACGTCGCGACCGAGTCGGGTGTCGCGCGCACGATAGACCTCACCCATGCCCCCGGCGCCAATCGGCGCGATGACTTCATATGAGTCGAGTTTGAACCCGTTCGGCAGAGTGGCAATGTGGGCCGCGATCTCCGATCTGCTCGAGTCCGGTAGCCGCGCCAGAGCAGACTTCGAACGTTCGGCGAGCAGATCGGCCACGATCGCTCGGAGCTCGGCATCATCCGCGCAGGCTCGATCGATGTAGGCCTTTCGCTCGCGCCCATCGAGCTCAATCGCCCTAGCGAGAACGGCGTCTGCTTCCCGAAACCGGTCGAAGGGATTCACGACCGCAGTTTAGCGTGGCTTCCTCTCGAGAGATTTCGTGAAAGGAGTTGCAGTTGCTGCAGCTCAGATCGAGCTGCCGGAAGATCGCGCGGCGATGCCGCGCTCAGTCGGGAGTAGGTTTCGAGCCCAAGTGGTGGCGCAGAGCCAGGCCCAACGGGTAGCCGATTCACGACTGACAGTTGGTCAATGGCGAGGGTCGTCCGATAGGGTTAAGGCCCCTTGCAGGACAGTCGGTGGTTCCGTGCGAAGGTCATGGCCCATCAATTGCGGTATGTCCCCACTGACGCGAGTGGTTGGGGAGCCGTCGAAGTCATCGATCGGATGCCGACGTCGGAGCTTCCATGGCGATCGACATGGGAGCGGTTCGCACTGCCGGAACTACCCGGTATACGGCTCTCTACATGGCTCTCATTCAGCCTTCGGTCGCCGCGTGTGCTTCGTCGCTGCGTATTCCTTTACGGCATTGCGTGAGCTGCGCCATAGACCGTCTGCGCCTTGAACCGCGTCGAGTCGACCGCGTTGCGCGGCTTGCCGGAGCGCTGGCACCGAGAAGTCGTCGTCGGCGAGCGCCGCCAACGGGACCAGCCGAGCGGGTCCGGCCACGTTCGGTACGACGAAGCGATTGAGGTTGTCGAGCATCGCCCTTGCGATGATCTCACCGAGTGCTCCGTGATCGCCGTCGTCGGCACGCTGAAGAGCCCGAATGTACGCGTCGCGCTCCTTCTTGTAGATGACGACTGGGGGATAGCCGAGACGCACCAGTGTCAGGTTCAGCGCGAGGCGACCGACTCGCCCGTTGCCGTCGATGAACGGGTGAATGCACTCGAACTGATGGTGGACTCGAGCCAATTCCTCGGGCAGCGGAGCGGCGAGTTTGGCGCCCGACACCACGGTGTCACCGAGTTCGACTGCCTCGGCGACCCAGTCGGTGAGCAGGGCAGGTACTTCTGGCCACGGTGGTGGGGTCATGCCGCCGCCGAATTCGGCGATCTCGTGTTGGCGGAAGTTCCCTGGTGACTCGGCATCAGTCGCTTCCGGATGAGGGGCGACACTCCACACTGGCGTCATGGCCATGTGATGGATCCTACGAACTTCGTTCAAGCTGATTAACCCGCCGTCACTCCAGCCGTCGGGGTCCAGGGCTTGGCCGTACACCCACCGAGCAGCCTCGCTGTAGCCCTCAACTTCCATGTACTCCTTGATTGGCTTCGCGCCGACCGCGCGGCGCTGGTCAAGAAGCTGCGCGACCTCTCGCAGCGCGAGCGTGTTGCCCTCCAGCGCTGTCGAATGGTGGGCTTCGAGGTGCCAGATGTCAGACCAGACCGTCTCCGACTCCTTCGGCGAGGGCAATCCGCCGAACCGTTGGTTCAACGCTCGGAGCGCGCCGTCGAGCCGCAGGTAGATCGTGGCCCTGCTGGGTCGTCCTCGTGCCATGTGCGCGTTTTCGTCCCTTCGGTTCGAGAGTTGAGTAGCTGGTGTCTCGGCGAAATGAACTTATCAAGTATAATCGTATTTGATACGCCTGCTCGGTACTGGAGCGAACTTATCAAGTCTTGCGGGCACGTACGGGGACCGTGAAGGCGCATCGCGCCGCCGGGATCCGACTCGTGAATCCCGGCCTGCGCGTGAACCTCGCATGGCTATGAAACATCGGTGCCTGGAACGTCTCCCGAGGCGAAGCTCCGGGGGGCTCTTGAGCGAAAAGAAGTCCCTATCCCTTATCCCTCCACGGCGCTGGACCTTCGACGAGAGAACCCCTCGCGACCTCCTCGTTTCGTTGAAGCACGTTTTTCGTGCCACACGATTTTCGTGCTATAGTTCGGGCGGAGAGCTCAAATGACCAACATCACCCTGAAGCTGGACGAACCCATCCTCCGAGAGGCGCGCATTCTGGCCGCGAAGCGAGGCACCTCCGTCAGTCGGCTCGTCGCAGAGCAGCTCGAAGAGCTCGTCCGTCGTGAGCGCCGCTACGGCTCAGCGAGGAAGCGCGCCCTGAAGAGAATGCGGTCTGCCAGATCGCTCGGCTGGACGCCTCCTGCCTCGCGAGATGAACTGCATGAGCGTTAGGGCGTTTGTCGACACGAACATCCTCGTGTACGCACACGACTCTGGTGCTGGCGAACGACACTCGGCGGCGTTGACTCTGCTCGCCGGGCTGTGGGAAAGCCGAACTGGAATCCTGAGCACTCAGGTGCTCCAGGAGTTCTACGTCAACGTCCACAAGCGTGCCCGGCATCCCATGACTCGGGACGAGGTCAGGCACACTCTCGACGACTACATGGCATGGGAGATCGTTGTCAATGACGAGCAGTCGATTCGCGAAGCCATCGTCCTGGAGGAGCGCTACAAGCTCTCGTTCTGGGATGCGTTGATTGTTCAGGCGGCAAACTCTTCTGGCGCCGATGTTCTCTACTCCGAGGACCTCAGCCACGGCCATGTCTACGGGGCTGTCGAACTCGTGAATCCCTTCGCGTAGCGGTTCGTGCAGGAGGAGCTGGTCGCGGATCGGTGGAGCCCAGGCGGTCACAGGAAGGTTGGGCTCGTGATCTGACTGAGAACGTACGGCAACCTCATCCCGGCCGAGAGGCGACGTTCCAGGCACCTATGTTTCACAGCCATTCGGGGTTCACGCGCCTGCCGAGATTCACGAGCGTCAGCGTCCATCAGGAAAGTGATGTCAACGCCGCGCGATCTCGCCAACCTTCTGCTCGCCTCCAGGACCAGGCGTACGGGTGCGTGCCGTAGTTCGACGGTCATGGGCACCCAGCTTCACGGTTCGCGACCGCCCACTCGTGAGAAAGATCGGACGAACCGGTACCTGAATTGTTAAAAGATCATCCATCGTGGCAGGATTCACCCATTAACGTGTGAGCTCCTAAAAGGGTGGCCGAAGGCGCAATGAGAAAAGGCACAAGACGTAATGTCAGGCGTCCACGGGTCAAAGCAAGTGTGGTCCTGCTCGCGCACGCGCTGGCGATTTGGCCCACGGTGGCAATCGGTTCTCTAGCAGCTGAAGAAGAACGGCTCCTCCCGGAGCGGGCTGTCGTGGCAAGCGCACGAGCGAACCTGAGATTTCTCGAGGCGCCTCAGGCGTCCACGTCCGAGAAGTCAGCCGTCGCCGAGATGGTGCGGAGGTCCCTGCGCTCCCAGTTGCTCATCCTTCGGTCCAAGCTTCAGCGGTCGCACTCGCCAAAAGAAGCCTCCGGTGTCCTGCGTGAGGTGGAAGAGCTGCTACGTCGAATCCGGGTGCCGCGAGACGGCACCTTGGCCCAAGACGTGGTTTGGAGAGGCGCCACAAGCGGTTCGATTTCTGGAACGGTCAGGAGGGAGGATGACGGGACGCCGATCGCAGGCGTTGGGATTGTGCTCCGCGAACGGGATCCGGAGGGCCTGATTTTCGACGCAGTGGTTACTTCTCCGACCGGATCGTACGGCTTCACGAACGTGCCCGACGGCGTGTATACCCTTCGCACCTTCAACGAGATTGGCCTCGTCGATGAGCGATGGGAAGACGTCCCTTGCGTCCCCTCCTGCTACTTCTACGAGGGTGATTCGATTGAGGTGGCTGCAGGAGCAGCTATCGGTGCAGTCGACCTATCTCTTGCCCAGGGCGGCGGCTTCAGTGGCCTAATAGCAGGCGAGGCAGACGGCGAACTCCTCAGGTACTTCCAGGTCGACATTTTCGATCGTGAGGGAGCAGAGGTGCTGTCCCTGTCGTCTTCCGTTTTCGACTGGGAGTATCCGCTGGGCTTCTACACCATCGGAGGCCTTCCTGCGGGGGACTACTACGCCCGGGCCACCGGGTCCGAGGAGTACACCCAGCTCTACAACGGAAGGGACTGCAGGGCTGGCTGTTCGGTTACCGACGGCGATGTCATTCCTGTGGCTCCTGGGGAGATCACCGATGGGATCGACTTCTCTCTCTCTAAGGGTGGGGTTGTCAGCGGCACGGTGACGGACGGCCGGACGGGCCTTGTAGTCGAGGGCATTACGGTCGACATTCGGGCGATCGGCGACCGCGACCTGGCGACGACGTCGGCAGACGGCCGGTTCGAATCGCGCGCGCTCACGCCCGGCACCTACACAGCGCTCGCTGCGCAGTATGAAACGGACTACTCCGCGGAGTATTGGGACGACGTTCCATGCTCTGGAGACTGTTCTCCGGGTGGCGCGACGCCGATCGTCGTGGATCTCGATGCGAGTGTTTCCGATATCGACTTTGTGCTCGCGCCCTTGGCGGCTTTCTCTGGTGCTTTCCGAGCTGGCGACGCCCCTGCTCCGGGTACGGTCCACGTGTTCGACGAGGCCGGGGTCTTCGTCAGCGCGTACGGTACGAGCCAAGACGGCACGTATCGCGTGCCAGGGCTCGAACCAGGGACGTATTTCGCCATCAGTCAGTCTCGCTGGATCGACGCACTCTACGACGGGCTAACGTGCGAGGACTTTGAGTGCGATCCAACGGCCGGAACACCCATCGTCCTCGAGAGGTCCGAGGAGGTGCCCGGAATCGACTTCGACCTCGGCTTCGGTGGGAGTATCTCGGGCCGGGTTATCGACGAGATGACAGGGGAGCCGGTCTCCGATGCCCTCGTGGAGGTGTTTCACACGGACATCTTCCTGGTAGATGGAATGCGTACCGACTTCCTTGGGCGCTACCGGACCAGCGAGCCAGGCCTTCTGGGTTCCTACCTGGTTCGTGCGAACCACTCCCAATACGAAGCTGAGGAATTCGACGGTCTCGATTGCGGCGGCTACGATTGCGCTGACCCTGCAGGTGCGCTGGTCGAAGTCGCGGCCGGAGAAGAGATCGCCGATATCGACTTCACCCTTCGCCCTCTGGCAACCATCAGTGGCACGATTCGGTCCAACTCGGCTCGACGTCCATCGGTTCACGTCTACGACCAGGATGGGATCCCGTTTATCGGCGGAGACGTCTATGCCCTCTCGTGGCAGACGGTCGTTCCTGCGGGGGACTACTTCGCCGGCGCAGGGACCAGTCCTTTCGACTTTCCAGGCTTGTCGGTCCTCTACGACGGGGTCTACTGTCGGGGCTGCCCGGCGACCGAGGGGACATTGATCCGCCTCTCGCCTGGTGACGTGCGCACGGGGGTCGACTTCGACCTCCGTGGCCTGCTCTTCATCGATGGTTTCGAAAGCGGCGACTTCCGGGAGTGGGATTCCCTCCGGCCCTGAGTAGCCTAGCTAGTTGCACTCCCGCATACATAGGTCCCTGGCAACGGAGGGTGCCGGATGGTCGGGCAGCTCGTCGGACTCGAAGCGGGCTCTAGGGATTGGGATGGTTTCAGCGTCTACCAAGACCGAGGAGCCTGCGCTGGTGACGAGGTCGGCTTTCACCAGTCTGTCGCCTGGCCGAACTACCCGGTACACGGACTCCGTCTGGCGTTGCCGCCAAAACTTACCCCCGACCGTGCGCGGCATCGCCGCGCGATCAAGGTTCAAGGGTGGCCTCCCCACCATCCATCGCCTGCTGGAGCTCGTAGGGCCCGGTTGTTCTCCAAACATGAGAAGCCAATGTCTAGCACCAACGTCTCTCGGCCTGGGTTTTCGGTGGACACATGATCCGAGCTAAGTTCGGGTTGGAGGTGTCGAATGTCGAAGACGAAACGAAGAGCTCCGAAGACGAAGGGCCGTTGGTCGGCAAAGCGCAAGGCCTCTGTGGTCCTGCGTCTTCTTCGCGGCGAGTCACTTGACGAGGTGTCGCGCGAGACCGGCCTGACGGTGGCTCGTCTGAGCGAGTGGCGCGAGTCCTTCCTGAGCGCAGGTGAGGAGGGCTTGAAGGCCCGTACCGAGGATCCGGTGGTCGAGTCTCTTGTCGAGGACAAGCGGCGGCTGCAGGCGAAGATCGGTGAACTGACGATGGATCAGGAGCTTCTGTTCGAGAAGATCCATCGCCTGGAGGGCGAGAAGCCTTTTCTTGGATGGAGGTCGAGGAAGTGAGTGCCGCACCCTCTCCCTCCACGGGAATCCGCTACGGCATATCACGGGTCTGTCGTCTCTGGGAGGTTGCCCGGTCTGGCTTCTACGCCGCGCGCAAGCGCCGCGAGTCTTGCGGGGCGGGGTGGTGGGCGAGGAGGCAGTTTCTGCGAGGCAGTCTCGCCCACCCAGACTCGCAGCCCCTCGTCACCTACGATGTGTTCGACATAGAGGCCGTTCTCGCTCCACTCTCGCTTAACGGCCCACCTTGCGCGCCACTCCGCCTTGGACGCTGGCAGTTCGAAGCTCCAGAACTTACCGGAGGGGTCGCAACCCGGCTGGATGACGCGGAAGATACGGGTTCCAGGGGGCAGGAAGACGGGATTTGGCGGTCTGGTGAATGTTGAATCCGCCACGCCGGGAAGGTTGTCCCACCCGGTCTTTGTGCGCTCCACACCCTGCAGGTCTGGTGAGGCTTCGCCTCGAGACGTTCCAGGCACCTATGTTTCACGGCCATGCGAGGTTCACGCGCCTGCCGAGATTCACGAGCGTCAGCGGCCATCAGGAAAGTGAGGCCGCCTTGCCTCCAGCGGCGTGCCACCGGCGTTTTGCTGCCACGCGACGCCCCGCGAGGGGCTTGGAACAACGGCACTCGAAGGTGGGAGACGCTCTAGGGGTCCAGACGGTCTGAACCGCCCGACCAGGGCAGTCGATGCTCGTAGTCGCACGCCGCGACGGCCATGATGTCTTTGGCCCAGAAAGCTCTCAGTAGTGTGCTGACGAGATCGAGAAACTGAGACTCTTCTGCGCCTTCGAATGGGTCGATTTCCAGCACCCAACCGGAGAACAGAAAGTTGGATCGGGTGCGAGCGAAATCCCCTTCCTTCCAGATGTCGTTCGAGCGAAGTTCGAGTTCCGCGAACCCGACGTCGTACATGCCTCGAGCGTCCTTCGGATTCTCGAGAACTTCGTTGAGCACCGACTGGATCTCGTGGTTGAGCTCGCCGCTCAGGTACATCGTGCATTCGAGTTTCAAAACTGACCTCCGGAGGGTAACTGTAGCCGAACACCATGATCGAACGGCCCACCTTCGAGGACGATCGAGAAGTCGATCTCGAAGCCATAGAGATCTCTGACCTCGTTCCTGACCTGCCTGAGGCCAGCCTGCTTCGCGTTGATCTTTCCGCTCTCTAGCGAATAGAGAATTGTGCGCTCGGCGGAGCTGCCTGGGTTCCTTCGAGCTAGTAGGTCTTCGGCGATCCGATTGAAGGTTGCGCGATCCACCCGCACTGCAAAGTCGAGGTCACTCGGTTTCCCATCAAGGTCTGGAAACTCTCGAACACTCTTGCCTCGGTCTATGCGACTCCCTTGAATGATGAGGTCATCACCAAGTCCCAGTGCCTTTGCCTCAGCTCTCAGCATTCTGGACATCGTTACGAAGTCGTCGGGTGTTACACCGCGGGGAACTTTCAAGCGGAGGACGTCGTCGAAGAACGACCCTCCGGCTGTCAGAGGGATGACACTGGTGGAGATCTGGACGCTCTGTTCAAGTAGGTCTGCCGTTCGTGCCATGCCCTTGAACGAAGCGTGAAAGACATCGTTCGCGGAGGTGGGCTTCTCCGGGCCCAGAACCTGAGTTGCGATCTCGACAGCGCGATGCATCGGGAGCCCATCGCGTTTCTCCAGATAGGCGGCCATCGCTGGGATTCCGGCCCCTGGATGAGCCTGCTGCCAGCGGGCAAGGGCGATGAAATGCGTATTGCCCGCTTGCAGCACCCCTGCTGCCCGCGTCAGCCTCCGCTGGGCGGCTTGAAGGGCTGTCGCGTAACTGACGAGGCCATAGGACGCTCCGCCTTGGTCCCGTGTCTCGAACGCTGCTTTCGCCCTCTCGAACGCTGCGTGGGCTGCCTCCAGTTCGGCGAGCGTCGCGAGGTGTTCACCGGGAGTGACGGCGGCCCGTGCAACTCTTCCCTCTTCTGAAATGCCGATCTCGAATACCCAGGCTGCTGCTTGGCCTGTGCCGACACCTTTGCCCGTTGTCGCCTGATCATCCGTGACCTGCCGTGGGCGGTTCGTTGCGGACTCCAGGTCAGCAACGCTGACGCCGAGTACTTGCGCAACCTGGCTGAGATCGTCTGCTCTTGGCGGAGACTCGGATCTATGCGGTCCAGGCACCGCGGGGGGTTCGTTGGCGGCTTTCGCGTTGGCAGTGCCATGGAACCAGGCCAAGTCATCAAGACTGAAGTCTCGGCCTGCGTCGAGATCGCTAGTGAAGTCATGTTCAACGTCGAAGTTGAAGCCGAGGTCGAAGTTCGTGTCCAGCCAGGCGTCTTCTTGCCGCGGCAGACCACCCCAGAGGCTGAACTCTGCAGGCTCTGTATCGAAGCCTGGCGCGTTCCAGTTCCAGTCAAGGTTGTCGAGCCCCAGGCCGAGCTGTCGTTCTTCGGTGCTTCCGAAGTCGAAATCGAAGCCGAGGTCGTAGTCCCAGCCGAGGTCGAGTTCTCGCGGCTCTTTGAGGTCGCTGGGAGTGCCGAAGTCGTAGGCCCATGGGTCGAGGCTCCAGTCGGAGCCGAAGGGATCGTCGTAGGAGGAATCGGAGTCGAAGTTCCAGAGGTCGTCGTTGTTGCTTCCGAAGTCAGTGTCGAAGTCACTCCCGAAGTCGGTGTCAAACTCGAGGCCGAGGTCGAACGTTGCGGGTGGCTGGGTGTTCGAGTCGAAAAGTGAGCCGAAGCCACCGGACCCTGACGGTTCGTAGCTGTCGTTCTCGAGGCTGGTTGAGGTCCCGAAACCGCCGTCAGAACCGCCGAAGGTGTCGGCCAGGTTGAGGCCGAAGCCTGAGGAATTGTCGTTTCTGATGTCGGTCATCGCGCGGGCTCCGGAAAGCAGGGGTGAGCTGCCTCTTCCTTCTTCCGGATTGCCGGGGCCTTGTTACAGGCCCATCAGACTGAGGTTGACGCCTCATGAATTCACGCCGCAGACTCGCTAAAGGGCGCAGGCCTCCTTCTGAAGAGAAGCGTCATCGGGCTCTTTGTCTTGTCCGTGCTCGGCGACCGGTGTCACCTCTTTTCCCATCGCCGATTCGATCAAGCGCATCAGGCGTCTGCGACGGTCCTCGAGGAACTCGTCGAAGTCATCGCGGCGCAAGAAACCGGGCGAGAGCGCGTGGCTCGAGAGCAGGTCGTCCATTTCGGCGTCACTCAGGGCCACCTGTTTGTGTTGCTGGATTCTCGGTAGGTATTGAGAGGGGGCTTCGCCACCAATCTTGCGATTGGCTTTGTAGGAGATCGGCGTCTTGTTGAGAATGGAGTCGTAGCGGTCCTTCCCGATGCCGTGCTTCCTGCACCAGGCACGCGGGAAGATGTGGTGGATATCGAGAGAGATCTCCTCGGTATCGAGTTCCTTGATGGTGGATTTCCAGAACCAGTCTCTCGAGCCTTCACGAAGAACGAGGACATTGATGCCCTTGTAGGCGGCGCTGAGCCGCGAGCGAAGCGTGTCGAGGCGCTCAGGCTGAAAGTTTGCGTCTCGCACGGTGCGTGGCAAGGTCGTGTCGTCTTCGAACCAGCGAAGGAGCTCTTCGTAGTCGTTGGCCATGCGGGTTTCAACGGCGCCGCCGTAGAGCTCACCCAGTACACCAGACCAGAACCAGCGAGCCAGCTTGTCGTAGACCCTGGGCTCGAGCCAGCGATCGCTCAGCTTCGTGAGCACTGCAGCCAGCGGGACGAGTTGTGTGCTGTAGGGCAGCTCTCGTCGGCTGTAGAAGCATTCTTTTCGCAGGAAGCGCGCGGCGTTTCGGAACCCACCCTCCAGGTCATTGGCCCACTTCTTCCAAGCGGCCAATGGGAGCTGGAGTACGTCGGCCCGTTTCGCGCTCACGGGGCGAACCTGCTTCCCGCTCTTGCCGGCGGCAAGATCTGCTTTCCTCACTTCGTGGGTGTGAAGCAGACTGATGGCTTGAAGGAACTCTGTGGCCTCGGTTCCTTCGAGGAGTGGATCTTCTTCCAAACGGGCCTGCCTCGATTCGACTTCGCGAACATCCGAGCCGAACCAATCGTCTCGCAGGTTGTAGCCGTCGGCCGCATAGCTCGCGGTGATCAACTCGAAGACGGAAAGCTTCACGCCGCCGGTGTTCACTTTCTCGAACACCAGGCACACCGCTTCCTTCGACGTCTCTTTCTTGAGCAGGATCAAAGGGAGTTGGTAGCTGCGGAAGGCCGTGAGGACATCGCTACGGAACTTCATGTAGGTGTCGAACTGGTCCGAGGCAACTCGGTGAAGGGTGGTCTCCCACTCATCGCAGCTCATCACTTGAGAACAGGGAAAGTGGAGCTGTTCGCATTCGCGTTCGGTACTCGAGAGGTCGAGATCCACCTGCCGTCCGAAGTCGCTCCGGATCTGCCGGTTCTCGTCAACGGCAATTACGGCTTCGTCCAGGGCATGCGGCGCTTCTACCGCTCGCTTGATGTCGAAGTAGTAGTGGCGCTTGATCTTCTTGCCCTTCGCGGTCCGCGTGTTGACGGCCTGGGGGAGTGCGAGGGCTTGAGTGAGCGTGGTGAGGCGCTGTTGCCCATCGAGAATGAGCTTCTCGGGCGCCACGTCCTTCCCGATCATGTCCTCTAGCCCTTCGACAGGCCGGGTCTCGAAGCGGACTTCGCCGCCAGCTTCGAGCAGCATGACGGCGCCAATTGGAAAGGATCGCGCGATGCTGACGAGTAGATCCTGGATGTGATCGTCGTCCCAGACCCAGCCGCGTTGGAAGTCGGGAAGCTGGATCCTGCCTTCGGTGATTCCTCTCAGCAGGGCGTTCAGGGATTCCTTGGTGCTGTCGAATGTCGTCATGGGCTGGCGTTTCCTTGGCGTGTTTCGAGCGGTCGGGGCGGGTTCGAACTCGGTGGTCCGTTCGCTGTCACGGCATGCTCCGAGGGAACTCCCGGTGAATCGTAGGCCTCCCTCGTTGCTACTGCCGTGCACCGTCAGCGGTAGCCGGCGGGCGTCCCGCTGATTGGGAGTCACCCGAAGCACAGAAATTATAGATTAAGTAGAATTGCGAGACTTGGCTTTTCGGCAGCCAATACCTCATTTCGAGTTCTTTCGAGGGCAATCGATGTCTATTCTCCGATTTGTGCTCCCCGCGCTTCTAGTCGCGCCCCTTCATCCCTCTCCTCCAGAAAGAGACGTGACCACCGTGCCCTCTGGGACCCGCGCTCGCGCCGTTCTCGTGGATTGGCTCGGTTCACGCGGTACAGATGTTGGGGCCGAGCCGCTCTTCTGCCTCGATGAGGATGTCCACGCTGGCACGAGCACTTTGCTCAACCGCGGCATGCCGGTCGTGGGCATTGTGGATCGGGTGTCGACGGGCGGAGCCGGGTTTGACCCGGGCGACATCGCAGTTCGGCTCAAGGTCCTCCTGACACCGGACGGCGGGCGTATCTCGGTCTCGGGTTCCGGTTCTTTCGTCGGCGGGAGCAACGCCGCTAGTGCCGTGTGGGGGGGTCTGATGGCCCTGGGCACTCGCGGAGACGACGTGAAACTGCCGCCTGGAACGGCGATTGAGTTCGAGACGGCGGCCGAGGCGTCCTGGTCGCGCGAAGCGGAGGTTGACGGGCCAGAGTGGAGGCGCTGCCGTGACTTTCTCCAGTTCGCGCAACTCCCGGCTCTGCCTCTTTCCGAGCTCGAGACGGCCAAGACGTACCGGTGGCCCGGGAATGAACTGGTTGGAGACCTGGACGTCGCGGATCTCGAGGAGGGTTCGCAGACTCCCGTTCAACTCCGGGGGGTCGTCATCTACGACGCCTTCTTGCTGAACACGAAGTTCGGCTTGACCCTTTCCAAGAAGAAGGCGGCTTTCGATCTCTCCACGATCATTCAGGTGCTCGAGTCGCACGATAAGCGCGTAGACATGCGGGTGAGTTTGCTCGATGGCGACGAAGTGCTCGCGACTGTTCTCAAGAAGGGAATCGACGCCGAGGAGGAGAAGGTCAAGAAGGTCGATCTCCGGCTTCGGACGGAGCGCGAGCTGTACGAGCGCGCGGTTAATTCAGGCGGCGGTCGACTTCGGCTGGAGATGAAGGTGCGAGAGTAGTTCAGAGCCTAAGGGTCGAGCCAGTCTGAACCGCCCGATCGGGGTGGTCGGTGTTCGTTGGCGTCCCCAGGGAGTCGTCGGCCGCGTCACACTGTAGCTACGGGTACCGTCATTCGCCCTGGCGGCGTTCCGCGCCTGGCGGCTTTCAAGGCACCTATGTTTCACAGCCATTCGAGGTTCACGCGCCTGCCGAGATTCACGAGCGTCAGCGGCCATCTGGAAAGTGAGCCACCTTGCCTCCAGCGGCGTGCCACCGGCGTAGTACTGCCACGCGACGCCCCGCGAGCCGCTTGGAACAACGGCACTCGAAGGTGGGGGCCGTAACAAGAGCGCAGATTCTCGGGAGGTACGACTACCAGTTCGCCAAACAACGGCAGCTTCCTCCCCATGCGTTTCGCCAAGCCCAGGATCTACACGCCCAACCGCGTCGTCGAAGTCACCACGCGCTGCCTCCAGTCGCGTTTCCTCCTGCGCCCGAGCAAAGAAGTCAACAACGAGATCATCGCCGGCTCGTGCGCAGCGGCTCTACGGAGTGAGCGTCCACGCCTTCTGGTTCGGCTCAAACCACTGCCACCTCTTGCTGTCTGCCGCATCGCAGTGGCACATCTCGCGCCTCATGGGTTTCACCAACGGAAACATCGCGAGACGAGTTGGCCGGTTGCAGCGTTGGCAGCGAGCGGTTCTGGTGTCGCCGCTACCAGGGCATCGAACTCACCGCGGAGCCTCAAGCGGCGTTCCAGCGCCTGCGCTACGTCATGGCGCAGGGCTGCAAAGAAGGGCTGATTGAATCGCCGCTTGACTGGCCCGGTGTGACGAGTGCTCGGGCTCTTGCCGACGGTTCGATGAAGCTCTCGGGCGTCTGGCTAGATCGCACCGGCTTGTACCACGAGCGCGTCCGCCGAGGAGTTATAGGCCCGCGATCCAAACAGCTGAGCCGGAGCGAGCGTCGCGAGGCGAGTCGCAAGATCGACATCACCGAGTTCGAGACGGTCGAGGAGCTCACTCTCGAGCTTCTGCCGCACTTTGCCGAGCTGAGCGCCGAGGCCTACCGCAAGATGCTCGTCTCGATGATCGAAGACATCGAGGAAGAGACAGGCCAACGCCTCGATCTCGAAGGTGGGCGGAGCATGGGACGCGAGAAGATCCTCGCCCAGGACCCTCACGCCGCTCCGCGGCAGTCGAAGCGCAGTCCCGCCCCGGCCTGCCACGCCCACACCCGGGAACAGCGCGTCGCGTTCATCGTCAACCGCTGGCATTTCGTTGTGGCGTACAGGAGGGCGGCGAGTAGGTTGCGTTCGGGTGAGGAGAACGTCGCGTTCCCGCGAGGTTGCTTTCCGCCGCGTGGCGCGTTCGTTCCGCACGTGGCTCGCGCTCCTGGATAGAAGGACTTCAGAGTTGCGTCTTTTTGGGACGGCGAATCACGAGATCGCGGCGCGAGCTATGGCGCAGTCAACCGCGCAGCGGCTTGGACCGGCTTGGACGGTGGTTTGAGGCGTGGTCGCGCCGCGTTGAGGAGGTGTTTGGAGCGGATCTGTTTACGCAGGTTCAGTACGGCCGCAGACTTGGCTCCGGGATCCGACTCGTGAATCTCGGCATGCGCGTGAATTTCGCATGGCTGTGAAACATAGTTGCCTGGAACGTCTCGAGGCGAAGCCTCGGGACGGGAGTCCCTCACGCGAAGACTAGGCGAAAGAGGCCATGAGGCGCGCTCGGTGTGGTCGAAGAGGCGCTCTCACCTCGCCACCCGGATGCCGGGCGCATCCGCCTGCGCCTCGCCTCGCTGCTGGCTAAGTCGGACGAGACTACCGTCGCCATTCGAAAGGCGGCGCTGGCAATCGAGGTTCTCGCTGAGCATCTCGATCCAGCAAACCCTGAGTTGGCAGAGGCCCACGAGCTCCTTGACAGTCTCCAGTCAGGAGGCGTCTGACCCAGGCTCAGTGCGGGTCGGACCTTCAGGGGCGTTTTGGCTCTTTCGGCTAATATGGAGCAAATCTCTCTTAAGATTTCCAAGCTGTCAGGGATGGGACCTATGGAAGAGAGCCGCTCGGCCAGGCTAGCGAGCCGTATTGCCTACCGCCTCCTCGCTAGTTTGCTGCGTGCTCGTGCATCGTCCTTATTTCTGCCTCCGGGCAGGACCTCCTCAGCATGCTCCTTCCGCTGACACGACGGGCCAACGCAGAACCCGGGGCTCGACTGGCTTACTGCTCCGAACACAACGCACACAGGAGGGTCAAGTGATGATCGACGAAGCGAGAATGCAGGAGTTGCTCGGCAAGATGGTGTCGGACATGGGGGCTGCCGCGGTTGCACCGCTAGTCATCCTCGGCGACAAGCTCGGGCTCTATCGCGCCTTGGCCGACGGGCCGATGACGGCCGAAGAGCTCGCCGACCGGACCGGCACGACCGAGCGCTACGTTCGCGAATGGTGTAGTGCGCAGGCCGGCTTCGGCTACATCGACTACCACCCAGAAGATCAACGCTTCGGCTTGAGTGCGGAGCAAGAGGCGGTATTTGCCGATGAGAAGAGCCCCACCTGCATGACTGGCGGCTATTACGCCATTAGCTCCGTGTTCTTCGACGAACCCAAGATCACTCATGCCTTCCAAACCGGGGAGGGCGTGGCTTGGGGAGATCACTCCGACTGCCTATTCTGCGGTACCGAGAAGTTTTTCCGCCCGGGCTACCAGGCCAACATTGTTGCGGAATGGCTGCCAGCTCTGGATGGTGTCGTCGAAAAGCTCAGTGCCGGAGCCAAGGTCGCCGACGTCGGCTGTGGTCACGGTGTCTCTACTCTGGTCATGGCCAAGGCATTTCCCAAATCTGAGTTCATCGGCTTCGATTTTCACCAGGCCTCGATCGCACAGGCCAGCTCCCATGCTCGAGAGTCGGGACTCGACAACGTCCGATTCGAGGTTGCGGCCGCCAAGCATTTTCCCGGAAGCGATTTCGACCTAGTCGCCTATTTCGACTGTCTTCACGACATGGGCGATCCGGTGGGGGCAATCGAGCACACTCACGCAGCACTCAAGAGCGATGGCACCTTGATGCTCGTCGAGCCCTTCGCCTACGACCATTTGGAGGACAACCTCAACCCCGTGGGACGCATGTACTACTCCTTCTCCACCATGATCTGCACACCCGCGTCGATCAGCCAGGAGGTAGGCCTGGCGCTGGGAGCTCAGGCGGGAGAGAAGCGCCTCGGAGAAGTTGTTCGTGAAGGCGGCTTCTCTTCGTTCCGACGAGCGGCAGAGACTCCGTTCAACTTGATTCTCGAAGCTCGTCTGTGAACATAGCTGTCTGCGTGGAGCCGCACTGGAGTGGCAGCTTGGACTCTCGGCCTAGTATCGGGTCACTGCAGCCGCCATGTCTAGAACTCGTTCGTGCTGTATTTTGGCGCGAGTCGAGCGTGGTGTTTCTCGCGGCTCGGCGCCCCACCCGAAATGACCTACGAACGAATTCGAGCCATTACATGGGAGACGCAAGCAACAGGTCCCCCAAAAGGAGGATCGCATGGCGAAGGTGACGAAGGTGAACGTGCTTGTGCTTGGTCTCCTTGTCTTGTTGGTACAGATGATCGGTTGTCAGCCCGCGTCCGACGAAACGGCTGACGCCACTGCCGACGCTGGGGCTCACGCTGGCGAAAGTCCGGACGTCGAAGCGCAGATCGCGGATGCGTTGTCGGCAGCGCTCCCGTCGATGGCAGCGACCGCGAGGGTCGTGGACTGGGATGGAAACGTGCTACGGGACGGTGACGGCCCCTACACTTGTATGCCAACTCCGCCACAGTTCGTGGATGGCCGTGCCCCGATGTGCATGGACAAGCCGTGGTCGGCATGGGCCGATGCTTGGGGTCGTCGCACCGAGCTCTCGATCTCGCACCTCGGGATCTCCTACATGCTGGCCGGCGACGAAGGCGCGAGCAACATCGACCCCTTCGCCACCGAGGCTACAGCGGAGAACGAGTGGGTGGTGGAAGGGCCGCACCTGATGCTTATCGTGCCCGACCCGGCGCTGCTCGAGGGCATCTCGACCGACCCAGACAACGGCGGTCCTTACGTGATGTGGAAAGGGACGCCCTACGCTCACGTTATGGTTCCGGTGGAGCTCAGCGACGTTACGGAGGCCGCCCCAGACGCTCTTGCCGACGCGTTGTCGGCGGCCAACCCGTCGATGGCCAACAGGGTGACCGTGATGGACTGGGAGGGCAACGTTTTGAGGGAAGGTGAGGGTGACTACACCTGCATGCCAACTCCACCACAGTTCGCCGACGGTCGAGCTCCGATGTGCATGGACGCGCCCTGGTCTGCCTGGGCCGAGGCCTGGAGCAGCCGCGGTGAGCTCACCATCGATCGGCTCGGGATCTCCTACATGCTGGCCGGTGACGAGGGCGCGAGCAACGTCGACCCCTTCGCCACGGAGGCGACGGCTGATAACGAGTGGGTAGTGGAGGGGCCGCACCTGATGCTCATCGTGCCCGACCCGGCGCTGCTCGGGAACATCGGCACCGACCCAGACAACGGCGGACCGTACGTGATGTGGGAGGGGTCACCCTACGCACATGTGATGGTGCCCTTGGACTAACTCCCGCGACCGTGGCCCTTTAAGCTCCCACGGAGCGTTGCACCGTTTCGTTGGCGGGTTCCAAGAAAGTGCACCCTCAGGGTACGGGAGGGATCTCCAGGTCGACCACACACAGGTTCGCCTCCCAGCCGAGCTCCGAGCAATACAGATGCGACCGCCAAGCCGGCGTCGAGAGCGTCGGAAAGGCCCAGAAGCCTCGATTTCCAGACGCCCGCGGCCCTGTGAGTTCGCCGCTCTCCAGGTAGTTCGCCTGCAACGGTGCAGGGTAAGTCGGCGAACTTCGATTTCTAGGGCGCACTCGAGAAATCCCAGGCTGCCGAGTTGCCCTGCACCGGAACCGGACGTGTGTTGAAAGCCGCTCTCTCCCTTTGTCTTTAGAGCCTATGGGAGCTTGAAGTCGCCTCGGATGGTGTTGAACGCCTTGCCTCCGGGCCACTGTCCGGTCGGCGCTCCCCAAGTTCCAGTGGCCGACAGGCCTTCGAGGTTCCCGGCACTCTTCATGATGTGCCAGGTTCCACCGTCCTGATCACCTTCCCAGGCTGACCAGTAACCGCCCCCTCCGCCCATGGGAACCGTGGTGCAGTGACCGCTCGCGGCGGACTGGTTCTCGCCCATAGTGACCTGGCTGCCATAGCAGTCTTGACTGGCCAGATGGAGCTTGTGGCTCGTGTCCTTAAAGACCACGAAGCCGCGTTGTGCGAAGCGCACCGCGACGACGCCCTCTTGGAGTTCGGTGGTTTCCAGAATCTCCGTTTCGTAGAGGAAGGTCATCTCCTCTTCAGCTTGCAAGTTCGCGGCGAATAGGTTCGACGCGACGAACAGCATGGCAACGATACATCGTTTCGTACTCATCGTTTACCTCCAGTTCTGGTCTGCCGAGCCAAGGCCCTCCACGTTGGACGCAGGTCATTTGAGGCACCAGGAGCAAACGTCGAGAGACCCGACTGGCTGTGATGACGATCAACGGACGATGCCTTCCTAGCTTAGCAAGGGATAGGACACGATCGACCAGAATCTTGGAGCTGTCGGCGGACCTCCGGATCCGCACAGCCGAACTGCGTCCCTTGACCCAAAAGCCTCAAATGTGTGCACCGGAATTCGGTTTGCCTTGTCCTGATCCTTCTTCATCGGGTCGGCACTAGACGCTCGAGCTCATCGAACCAGTTCTCGACCAACACCACCTTGGCTTTCGAGAGCTCAGCCCCTCGAGGCATGACGAAGTGTCGTCCATCGGGCGTCACGTCGAAAAGCCTGTGTGGCCAACCAATCATCCGGGGTCTTGGCTCGATCGCGCGGCGATGCCGCCCACGGTCGGGGGTAAGTTTTGAGTCGAAGTTGTGGCGCAGGGCCGGGACTCGCCACCGACCTGACGTGTAGCCCGATTCACAAATGACAGTTGGTCGATGGCGAGGGTCATCCGCTAAGATTTCACTCCCTGCAGGACATCGATGGCTCCGGGCGAAGAGTCATGGCCCATCAACTGAGATACGTCCCCACCGACTCGAGCGGTTGGGGAGTCGTCGAAGTGACGGTGCGCATCGTCAACGGATTCTTCCTGTTGGCGCCATCGTCACGCCTGCGCGACCTGCTGATCGGGATCATCGGCCGCGCGCAGCGAAAGACCGAAATCCGGATCCACGCCCTGGACTACCAGGTCAATCATGCCCACCTTCTGCTGGGCGCTCGCGACGCCCAGCAGCTGGCCGATTTCATGCGGCGCATTCAGCACCAGACGAGTGTGGAACTACGGATCCTGCGCGGGTGGAAGGGTCCGAAATGGGAAGGGCCCTACAAGACGTCGTTCCCCGGTCACGCGAAGAAGGACCTCTGCCGGCGCTTTCGCTACATCCTTGCCCAGGGTTGCAAGGCGGGGTTGGTGTCTTCACCTCGCAAGTGGCCAGGCGTGTCGGTAGGGGAGGCGTTGTGGTCAGGGACCTTCGAGCTCGAGGGCACCTGGGTCGATCGTTCAGCGCTTCGTCGTGCCCGTTTCTCGAAAGCCGGTCGTCGTTTGAGCGAAAAGGACTTCTCGAGCCGCGAGACGGTCGTTTTATCGAAGCTTCCGTGCTTCGAGGACCTCCCTGACGAGGAGTACTTCGACTGGGCCCGCGGGATGATTGTTGAGATCGAGGACGAGACCCGGGTGCGCCACAAACGGGAGGGAACGAGGCCTCGCGGCGCCTACAAGACAACGCAGGTGAGTCCGATGCGCCGTCCGAGGAAGCTCGATTGGGGGCCGAGGCCTCGGGTCATCGCGTCGGACTCGTTCGAGCGCAATCGGCTGCTTTCGGTTTTCGATGCGGTGAGGCGAGCGCATCGCGCGGCGCGCGATCTTCTGTGGAGTGGTGACCTGGAGGCGCGATTTCCGCCCGGGACTTTTCCAAGCCCGCTGCCGTTTGTGGCCCTGGAAGTGGCTGGGCCGGGTGCACGCGACGGTCCCTGAGTCCAGGCCGCCGCCGAAGAGGTTGACGAGGTTGAGGGGGACGCACCGGCAGGTGTGGTGGCGGAGCTGCGTCTGTCGGGTGGAGTGCCGAGGCTTCAGGGGTGGCGAAGGCGACGTCTCTGCCCTCGCGACACCCATCGAGGTGGTGAAAGAGGACGATGGAGTGCTTCGGAACTCGGCGCGTCGCCTTGTCTGGTGTTGCCGTGAAAACTTACCCCCTACCGTGCGCGGCATCGCCGCGCGATCCCCGGAAACACTGGCCTGAAATCGCCGTCTGACGAGGGGGTTTTTGGCCACCCCTCCCCCAGCCGACCCGAGGCCTCGCCTCGGGTCGGTCTGTATGCGCGGGTTTCTACCCCGCATCAGCACACCATCGCCATGCAGCTGCACCAGCTGCGCGAGTTCCTCGAGCGACGAGGCTGGCAAGAGACGATCGTCGTCAAGGAGGCGGGCGGCGATGCCGCCCCCGGCCGCCCCCGGTCGGGGGTAAGTTTTGAGCCGAAGTTGTGGCGCAGTGCGACGCCTCGCCACCGACCGGACGTGTAGCCCGATTCACAAATGACAGTTGGTCGATGGCGAGGGTCATCCGCTAGGATTCGGCTCCCTGCAGGACATCGATGGCTCCGGGCGAAGAGTCATGGCCCATCAACTGAGATACGTCCCCACCGACTCGAGCGGTTGGGGAGTTGTCGAAGTGACGGTTCGAATCGTCAACGGGTTCTTCCTGTTGGCGCCATCGTCACACCTACGCGACCTGCTGATCGGGATCATCGGCCGCGCGCAGCGAAAGACCGAGATCCGGATTCACGCCCTGGACTACCAGGTCAATCATGCTCACCTTCTGCTGGGCGCTCGCGACGCCCAACAGCTGGCCGACTTCATGCGGCGCATTCAGCACCAGACGAGTGTGGAACTACGGATCCTGCGCGGGTGGAAGGGTCCGAAATGGGAAGGGCCGTACAAGACGTCGTTTCCCGGTCACGCGAAGAAGGACCTCTGCCGTCGTTTCCGCTACATCCTTGCCCAGGGTTGCAAGGCGGGGTTGGTGTCTTCACCGCGCAAGTGGCCAGGCGTGTCGGTGGGGGAGGCGCTGTGGTCAGGGACCTTCGAGCTCGAGGGCACGTGGGTCGACCGCTCCGCGCTTCGACGTGCTCGTTTCTCGAAAGCGGGGCGTCGTTTGAGCGAAAAGGACTTCTCGAGCCGCGAGACGGTCGTCTTATCGAAGCTTCCGTGCTTCGAGGACCTCCCGGACGAGGAGTACTTCGACTGGGCCCGCGGGATGATTGTAGAGATCGAGGACGAGACCCGGGCGCGCCACAAGCGAAAGGGCACGAGGCCTCGCGGCGCCTACAAAACGACGCAAGTGAGTCCAATGCGTCGCCCGCGGAAGCTGGATTGGGGGCCGAGGCCTCGGGTCATCGCGTCGGACTCGTTCGAGCGCAATCGGCTGCTTTCGGTTTTCGATGCGGTGAGGCGAGCGCATCGTGCGGCGCGCGATCTTCTGTGGGGTGGTGACCTGGAGGCGCGGTTTCCCCCCGGAACTTTCCCAAGCCCGCTGCCGTTCGTGGCCCTGGAAGTGCCTGGGCCGGGTGCACGCGACGGTCCCTGACGGCCCAGGCCACCGGCGAAGAGGTTGAGGGGGACGCACCGATCGGTGTGTTGGCGGAGCTCCGTTTGTCGGGCGGAGTACCGACGTTCAGGAGTGGCGACGGCGAGGTTTCTGCCTTCGTCACCGCCCTTCGAGGTCGGAGAAGAGGGCGATGGAGCGCGCGAAGGCTCGGCGCTTCGTCCAGTCCAGCGTTGCCGTCAAAACTTACCCCCGACCGTGCGCGGCATCGCCGCGCGATCCAACGGTCGGCGGAGACGAAGCCGCCGTTGTCGCTGTTGTAGAAGCGTTTCGTCGTTCCGTCCGAGAGCACCAGGAGAGGGCTGTCGGGGTTGAACTCACTACTGCCGGCACCGTTCGGGTTGAAGACCTTGCCCGCGTGCAGTTGCCATCCCGAGCCACCCATGTGATCTGTCGTGTCTGAAGACGCCACGTGGGTCTGGCGCACGTCGGTGCGGTTCCAGACGTCGGAGTTGTAGTAGAGGTTGACCTGCAGGCGCAGGTCGGCCCTCACCGGAAGGTCGATAGGCGTCATACGAAACATGACTCGGCCACCGAACAGGTCGAAGTCCTCTTCGAAGCCCCCGAGGACAGCTCCGTTGGTGACCTCAGAGAGATAGCGATCGTGAGTCGGCTCGTCGCCCGCGGTCTGCGCCGTGAGCTGGCTGGTCAGGCCATGCAGGAGAGCAAGAAGGATTGCGGCGGCGACGAGAATGGGACCGCTCGGAGCCGCTTCAGGAGGCGTACGGTCGAAGACGGTGGGCTGGGCTGTCATGGAGTGCCTTTCGGTATCGGCGATTCGCGGTGCCCGTGTTCTTCCGGGTCTCGCCGGGGTTGTTACACCCCCCTGGCCGGCACGCCCGCCCCTGCCCAGCACCTGACCCTCTTTTGCGACCAGAATGAGCGCCGAAGGCCAGCGCAGGCCAACAGGAGGCCGCGAGGTACGCGACCTCGTCGCCAGTAACAACACCGCTCGGATCCGGAAGAAGACGAAAGACAGCTCACCCTTGCCTTCCGGAGCTCGCGCCATGACCGACATCAGAAACGACAATCCCTCGGGATTCAGCCTCAACCTGCCCGACACCTTCGGCGGTTCCGATGGCGGTTTCGGAACCTCACCGAGCCTCGAGAACCACAGCTACGAACCGTCGGGTCCCGGCGGCTGACAAAGTAGTCAGCTCGGTAACAGGCACCGCCTCGGCGAGCGAGGTTCCAGGCACCTATGTTTCTCAGCCATGCGAGGTTCACGCGCCTGCCGAGATTCACGAGCGTCAGCGGCCATCAGGAAAGTGAGCCACCTTGCCTCCAGCGGCGTGCCACCGGCGTAGTGCTGCCACGCGACGCGCCGCGAGCCGCTTGGAACAACGGCACTCGAAGGTGGAGGCCGTAACAAGAGCGGAGATTCTCGGGAGGTACGACAACCAGTTCGCCAAACAACGACAGCTTCCTCCCCATGCGTTTCGCCAAACCCAGGATCTACACGCCCAACCGCGTCGTCGAAGTCACCACGCGCTGCCTCCAGTCGCGTTTCCTCCTGCGGCCGAGCAAAGAAGTCAACAACGAGATCATCGCCGTCCTGGCTCGTGCGCAGCGGCTCTACGGAGTGAGCGTCCACGCCTTCTGGTTCGGCTCAAACCACTGCCACCTCTTGCTGTCCGCCGCATCGCAGTGGCACATCTCGCGCTTCATGGGTTTCACCAACGGAAACATCGCGAGACGAGTTGGCCGGTTGCAGCGTTGGCGCGAACGTTTCTGGTGCCGCCGTTACCAGGGCATCGAACTCACCGACGAGCCGCAGGCCGCCTACCAGCGCCTGCGCTACGTCTTGGCGCAGGGCTGCAAAGAAGGGCTGATTGATTCGCCGCTTGACTGGCCCGGTGTGACGAGTGCTCGGGCTCTTGCCGACGGTTCGATGAAGCTCTCGGGCGTCTGGCTCGATCGCACTGGCTTGTACCACGAGCGCGTCCGCCGAGGAGTTATTGGCCCGCGGTCCAAACGGCTGAGCCGGAGGGAGCGTCGCGAGGCGAATCGCAAGATCGACATCACCGAGTTCGAGACGGTCGAGGAGCTCACTCTCGAGCCCCTGCCGCACTTTGCCGAGCTGAGCGCCGAGGCCTACCGCAAGATGCTCGTCTCGATGATCGAAGACATCGAGGAAGAGACAGGCCAACGCCTCGATCTCGCAGGTGGGCGGAGCATGGGACGCGAGAAGATTCTCGCCCAGGACCCTCACGCCGCTCCGCGCCATTCGAAGCGCAGCCCCGCCCCGGCCTGCCACGCCCACACCCGGGAACAGCGCGTCGCGTTCATCGTCAACCGCTGGCATTTCGTTGTGGCGTACAGGAGGGCGGCGCGTAGGTTGCGTTCGGGTGAGGAGAACGTCGCGTTCCCGCGAGGTTGCTTCCCGCCGCGTGGCGCGTTCGTTCCGCACGCGGCTCGCGCTCCTGGATAGAAGGACTTCAGTGTTGCGTCTTTTGTGACGGCGATCACGAGATTCGCGGCGCGAGCTATGGCTTTGGTTGTTGCGCTGGCGACTCGAGGGCGGTTCGAGGCGTGACCGGGCCTTGGCGACCGGTCGTTTCGCGCGAATCGGTTAGCGCGCGCTCGGCAAAGCGGTGAGTTTCGCGCCGGAGTCTGCCTCGTGAATCTGGATATGCCCCTGAAGCTCGCTTGGCACCGAAACATAGTTGCCTGGAACGTCTCAGGCGAGAACTCGGCGCGGACACCCATCGAGGCGGTGAAAGAGGACGATGGAGTGCTTCGGAACTCGGCGCGTCGCCTTGTCTGGCGTTTCCGTGAAAACTTACCCTCGACCGTGCGCGGCATCGCCGCGCGATCTCGACAGGCTTCCCGGTCGAATGAAGTCCGGCCCCGCTTAGGAACGGCCATGGAAGCCATATTTACTTGATTTAACAAGTTTAGGATTTATTGTAGAATTCTAACGATGGCTCAATAGACGCCAGCAACCTCACGGTCAAAGGACCCTGCCCATGCAACTCGCTGTCGCCACTGGTGTCCCAGTCACCACCCGCTGTCGAAGCCTCCCCGGGGCATGTTCCCGTGGCCGAGGTCGCTCTGCGGCGCTGGCCGCTGTCGTTTTCGCCGGAGTGATCGTGGGCCCTGCGATGGGCCAGGGGCCCCGCGCGCTCGCAAAAGCAGCAGAGAACGCCGTCGAGGCGCAGCGTTACAGCGAAGCCATCGAACTACTCGAGAAGGCCGTCGAAACCAGTCACTCCAAGGCGCGGTTCGTCGAGCGCCTCGCAGAGATCAAGCAGGAAGGTGCCCAATGGGCAGCTATGACCGGGCTCTCGGGTCACCCAACGGATCTGGAGCGGTCCGTGAAGTGGCTTGGGTTGGCGGAACAGTGGGCGCCGAAGCGCACATCTGTCGCCGTGCTACGTCACGTGGTTGAATCGGAGATCGCACGCCGTCGGGCTGTGCTTGCGGAGGCGATCGAAGAAGCTCGTGCGGGCCGGGTCGGCCGCGCCGTTCAACTTGGCGAAAGCGTCGCCTCGAGAAGTCTAGAAGCACCAGAGACCAAGCTGCTGGCCGAAGAACTCGAGCTTCAAGAATCTCTGAGAAAGGCTCGCGAACAGGTGGAGGCGAACCCCGTCGCCGAAGAGGCTTTTCATGCGGTATCTCGCCTCATTGGCCCGGCAGGCAGTCGGCCGGCTGTAATCTCTCTCCGAGAGACAGTCGGTCGCGCCCAACTGGCGATTGCACAAGAACTACTAGCGGTGCCCGACTTGGCGGTTCAGGACGTCCATGCCGGCACCGAAGCGATTCTCAGAGCCGAGAAGGTATGTTCGGCCTGCCCGACCGAACCCATTAGAGGGCTGGTCGCAGAGCGGATTGATGAGGTTTTTGGACCTCAGCTCGAGCAGTATCGGTCTCTGGGGCCACATGGGGCAGTCGCTGCAGATGTTCTACGGCAGAGCCTGATCAGGCTGTCACCGCAAAGGGCGACGACTTCGGGTGCCCTGCCTGAGTCGTGGCCCGACGTCGTTGTTTCTGTTGATTGGCTCAGCCCTGGCGACGCCTGCGATACGCCGCCAGGCCTTCCAGCGAGGCTCACTGACCAGTTACCAACCGTACCGCCGGGTTCAAGAAAGAGCCCGGCCATCGACCAAAGTCCTGACCTGGTCGTCCGAGTATCCCTCACTCAGTGCGAGAGCCGGGCGATCAATCCGCGGGAAGTGCAGGTTCGTTCGTCATCGTACAGGGCCGGGTCACAACAGATCGCCAACCCTGAGTATGCAAGGCTTCAGGAAAACGTCAACGCTGCGACGACTAACCTTCGAACAGCCCAGTTGAACCTGGCGAACTCGGCTCAGAACATGAAGGCCTTCTACCAGGGGCAAGTGCTGGGCGGCCAGATATCCCTGGGAATGCTCCAGGGGAAGCTGAACCGCACGCCGCCCTACCTTGAACGCCCGGTCATTCAGCCCTACACCTACGAAGAGTATGAAAAAGCTCTTGTTGTCTCGGTTGCGGGCTCGATCTCACTGGTCGACGCGCACGACCGCGGCGTACTGGTCGTAGTTCCCGTCGAAAGCTCCGTCGAGGCCTCTGCCTGGGGTCGCCGCGGCGTCTTTGGGGAGGACGTAGGCGGCCTCACCAATTCCAGCCCACAGATTCCGGAGACCTTGGCGGAGCTGGCTGACCATGCCACTGTAGACGTGTCCGAAAGAGCTCTGGGGATCGTCACTGAATACGCAAGCCGTTGGGCCCTCGTTCGGGCAGTCAAAGCAAGGCAAGGCGGCTCGGATAGAGGCGCAGCGGCGTGGATGGTCGCCGAGGCAATCCTCTCCAACGAAGATGCCGAACCTGGCCTGCTCGCCCCGGACCTCGTTGCGAAGCTGCTAGCAAATGACCCTCACGCGGCCTCATCCATGGTTCCCGACGTCGCTACGTTCTGCCAGAACCCGAGCGCTAAGAGCTCTACTCTCTGCGGTGGTGAGAATCGCTCGAGAACGAGTCGCGGGACGGCGGAGGAAAGTGAGAGTTCAGCGAGCGCAGCTGTGTTGGGGAAAGCGACCGATTACAGGGGATATCAGGAGAGGCGCTCAACCGGTTCTCGCACAGGCCGGGGCGGCAGTTGCGAGAGCGGTCACCAGATCGAAGTCGTGAGTCTTGGTGGAGAATTTGTCATCCTCGAAGACATGTCTGTGTGGAAAGTCGACGGCTTGGAGGCGCTCGAAACCAGCCTCTGGCATCGCGGAAACTCCGTGACGAGGTGTGACTCCCGTCTCGTCAACATGGACTTGAACGAAGTCGTGACCGTGGAGCAGGTCTCGAGAGCGAGCGGTTCCATTCACGCGGTGGAGGCCGCCGACGATGGCCTCTTCGTCATCAACGGCGCGATCTTTGAGGCGAAGACCTACTGTTCAGTTGCCCGTGGGGATGAGGTTCTCTTCATCGATGGCTCGGCGAGTGGCGTCTGCGTCAGCGCGTCGCTTCTGTCTCTGGGCTCTGCGCGTGTCTGCCGCGTCTGGTGCAAGTAGACCTGCGAATCGTCACGCAGACCTGATCGAGCGCTACTTCGGAGAGATGCGTGCAGCGCGGTTGCCTGATCGCGCAGCGATGCCGCGCACAGTCGGGGGTAGGTTTTGAGCCCTCGGGGGGGGCACCCTCGTGAAGGATCTCATCGAGCAGGCTGCGGGAGTCCGAAACCGGAAACTCGTGGATCGTGGCGGCGGAAGTAGACTCGGACATGGTGGCGTATCTCCTTTGCCCTCGCGGGCGATTGGGGGGTTAGGCAACCCCAGGATACGCCGCCCTTCTCATCTACTCGGAACCCGACCCCCGCCTGGCGGGGCCGACGCTCCAGGCACCTATGTTTCATAGCCATGCGAGGTTCACGCGCCTGCCGAGATTCACGAGCGTCAGCGGCCGTCAGGAAAGTGAGCCACCTTGCCTCCAGCGGCGTGCCACCGGCGAAGTCCTGCCAGGCGATGCCCCGCGAGGCGCTTTGAACAACGGCACTCGAAGGCGGGGGCCGTAACAAGAGCGCAGATTCTCGGGAGGTACGACAACCAGGATCGCCAAACAACGGCAGCTTCCTCCCCATGCGTTTCGCCAAGCCCAGGATCTACACGCCCAACAGCGTCGTCGAAGTCACCACGCGCTGCCTCCAGTCGCGTTTCCTCCTGCGCCCGAGCAAAGAAGTCAACAACGAGATCATCGCCGTCCTGGCTCGTGCGCAGCGGCTCTACGGAGTGAGCGTCCACGCCTTCTGGTTCGGCTCAAACCACTGCCATCTCTTGCTGTCCGCCGAATCGCAGTGGCACATCTCGCGCTTCATGGGTTTCACCAACGGAAACATCGCGAGACGAGTTGGCCGGTTGCAGCGTTGGCGCGAGCGGTTCTGGTGTCGCCGTTACCAGGGCATCGAACTCACCGACGAGCCGCAAGCCGCCTACCAGCGTCTCCGCTACGTCTTGGCGCAGGGCTGCAAAGAAGGGCTGATTGATTCGCCGCTTGACTGGCCCGGTGTGACCAGTGCTCGCGCTCTTGCCGGCGGCTCGATGAAGCTCTCGGGCGTCTGGCTAGATCGCACCGGCCTGTACCACGAGCGCGTCCGCCGAGGAGTGATCGGCCCGCGATCCAAACAGCTGAGCCGGAGCGAGCGTCGCGAGGCGAATCGCAAGATCGACATCACCGAGTTCGAGACGGTCGAGGAGCTCACTCTCGAGCCCCTGCCGCACTTTGCCGACCTGAGCGCCGAGGCCTACCGCAAGATGATCGTTTCGATGATCGAAGACATCGAGGAAGAGACAGGCCAACGCCTCGATCTCGAAGGTCGGCGGAGCATGGGACGCGAGAAGATTCTCGCCCAGGACCCTCACGCCGCTCCGCGGCAGTCGAAGCGCAGCCCCGCCCCGGCCTGCCACGCCCACACCCGGGAACAGCGCGTCGCGTTCATCGTCAACCGCTGGCATTTCGTTGTGGCGTACAGGAGGGCGGCGCGTAGGTTGCGTTCGGGTGAGAAGAACGTCGCGTTCCCTCGAGGTTGCTTTCCGCCGCGCGGCGCGTTCGTTCCGCACGCGGCTCGCGCTCCTGGATAGAAGGACTTCAGTGTTGCGTCTTTTGGGGACGGCGATCACGAGATCGCGGCGCGAGTTATGGCGCAGTCAATCGCGCAGCGGCTTGGACTGGCTTGGACGGTGGTTTGAGGTGTGATCGAGCCGCGTTGAGGAGGTGTTTGGAGCGGATCTGCTTGCGCATGTCCAGTACGGCCGCAGACTTGGCTCCGGGATCCGACTCGTGAATCTCGGCATGCGCGTGAACCTCGCATGGCTATGAAACATAGTTGCCTGGAACGTCTCCGAGGCGGCCTCGGGAGATCGAGGACGAGACCCGGGCGCGCCACAAGCGAAAGGGCACGAGGCCTCGCGGCGCCTACAAAACGGCGCAGGTGAGTCCGATGCGCCGTCCGAGGAAGCTCGATTGGGGGCCGAGGCCTCGGGTCATCGCGTCGGACTCGTACGAACGCAATCGGCTGCTTTCGGTTTTCGATGCGGTGAGGCGAGCGCATCGTGCGGCGCGCGATCTTCTGTGGGGTGGTGACCTGGAGGCGCGGTTTCCCCCCGGAACTTTCCCAAGCCCGCTGCCGTTCGTGGCCCTGGAAGTGCCTGGGCCAGGTACACGCGACGGTCCCTGACGGCCCAGGCCACCGGCGAAGAGGTTGAGGGGGACGCACCGATCGGTGTGTTGGCGGAGCTCCGTTTGTCGGGCGGAGTACCCACGTTCAGGAGTGGTGAAGGCGAGGTTTCTGCCTTCGTCACCGCCCTTCGAGGTCGGAGAGGAGGGCGATGGAGCGCGCGAAGGCTCGGCGCTTCGTCCAGTCCAGCGTTGCCGTCAAAACTTACCCCCGACCGTGCGCGGCATCGCCGCGCGATCTTCGAGCTCGAGGGCACCTGGGTCGATCGTTCGGCGCTTCGCCGTGCCCGTTTCTCGAAAGCCGGTCGTCGTTTGAGCGAAAAGGACTTCTCGAGCCGCGAGACGGTCGTGTTATCGAAGCTTCCGTGCCTCGAGGACCTCCCTGACGAGGAGTACTTCGACTGGGCCCGCGGGATGATTGTTGAGATCGAGGACGAGACCCGGGTGCGCCACAAGCGAGAGGGGACGAGGCCTCGCGGTGCCTACAAGACGATGCAGGTGAGTCCGATGCGCCGTCCGAGGAAGCTCGATTGGGGGCCGAGGCCTCGGGTCATCGCGTCGGACTCGTACGAACGCAATCGCCTGCTTTCGGTTTTCGATGCGGTGAGGCGAGCGCACCGCGCGGCACGGGATCTTCTGTGGAGTGGTGACCTGGAGGCGAAGTTTCCGCCTGGCACTTTTCCAAGCCCGCTGCCGTTTGTGGCCTTGGAAGTGCCTGGGCCGGGTGCACGCGACGGTCCCTGACGGTCCGGGCCGCCGGCGAAGAGGTTGACAAGGTTGAGGGTGACGCACCTATCGGTGTGATGGCGGAGCTGCGTTTGTCGGGCAGAGTGCCGAGGTTTCAGGGGTGGCGAAGGCGAGGTTTCTGCCCTCGCGATGACCGATCGAGGTGGTGGAGAAGGCTGATGGAGCGCTCTGGATTCGGCGCGGCGCCTTCGTCGGCGCTGCCATCAAAACTTACCCCCTACCGTGCGCGGCATCGCCGCGCGAACTGACTACTTTGTCAGCTGCCTGGGAGGCCGACCGACTCATTTCATCTGGAACGTCTCGAGGCGAAGCCTCGGGGAGGTACACGCTATTCCCGCACACTCGGTACACGCTATTCCTGAATTCGCGTTTGACAGCCGATTTCGCCGCCGTATATGGTCGGCTAACCCAATGTCGAACAACCATAAGGGGGCGATCAGATGATTGTCGAACAATCGGCGCTGTTTCGAATCGGCTTCGTTTTCATAGCATTGGCCGTGCTAACCACCGGGTTAGCTAGCGCACAAGGCGTTACCCAACAGGAAGTGCGCCTCACCCTCAAAGGAAGCAATCTTCCCGCCTACACGTGCGCACAGCACCTCCTCCAGACTCCGGACGTTCAGACACTGCGCGAGATTCTCGATCTCGACCAGGCCGAAAGGGATCGCTTGTCTGCGCGGCAAGCAGACTACGAGTCTCATCGGAATGGGCTGGCTGCTCATATGAGGAACCGCTACGAGGCTTTGGGGCTGAGCGACCCTGCGAGGGCCGCGACTATCCCTGAACAAGCCCTTCGTTCCTACAGCCTTGAGGGATCCAGGCGGGATGCCGCTGCCGTTCGACGACTCGTAGCATCGCTTTATCGAGGTCTCGATGACGAGTCAAGAGCTCTAATGAAGGCAGAGTTCCCGGGCGGAAGAATCTGCGAGGGCGTTGCTTTGCACACGACCGACGAGTCGTTTGATCCCGACCTGTTGGACCTCTTTGATACTTTCAGAGACGGAATGCAAGAGGACTTTGACACCACTGACAGAGGAAACCGATGATGTTGACGAGAGGATGCCTCCTTGTAGCAATGCTGCTGGCAATTGCCGGCACCCCCAGCCAGGCGCTGACCTATTCAACACACGTAGCGACGACGGCCATCGGCAACAACTTCAGCATGACCGTCGACTTTACGGCGTGGGTGAATGTGACTCAGATTACGGAATTGGATTGGCTCGACGTTATCCAGGCCACGGCGATAGGATACGGCTATTACAACGCTTGTATTCTCAATGTGAACAACCTCGGCCAGGACGATAAGACGTGGATAATCCTCCCCTACCAGCCGACTCCTTTCAAGGTAGAAGCCCTGTTGAGAAAGAACGGTACCTGTGGTGGCGGAGTTGGCGGTCTGTCCTTCAAGACCAAGGGTGTTTTTAGTGGAACCGAGATCCCTGCGTCCTCCAAAAACGGAAACTGCGTTTGCCCTTGTGAAGCGCCACCCGGCGGCGGTGGTGGTGGTGGAGGAGGATGGCCGCCACAGTAGTTAGCTCACAGCCGGCGGTTCTGGGTCGTCCCAAAGGGGAAAGCCTACCGTGCCGTCGCTGATCGCGCGGCGATGCCGCGCCCAGTCGGGGGTAAGTTTTGAGTCGAAGTCGTGGCGCAGGACCGGGACTCGCCACCGGCCCAACGTGTAGCCCGATTCACAAGATGACAGTTGGTCGATGGCGAGGGTCATCCGCTAGGATTCGGCTCCCTGCAAGGCATCGATGGTTCCGTGCGATGAGTCATGGCCCATCAACTGAGGTATGTCCCCACCGACGGAAGCGGTTGGGGAGTCGTCGAAGTGACGGTGCGCATCGTCAACGGATTCTTCCTGTTGGCGCCATCGTCACGCCTGCGCGACCTGCTGATCGGGATCATCGGCCGCGCGCAGCGAAAGACCGAAATCCGGATCCACGCCCTGGACTACCAGGTCAATCATGCCCACCTTCTGCTGGGCGCTCGCGACGCCCAGCAGCTGGCCGATTTCATGCGGCGCATTCAGCACCAGACGAGTGTGGAACTACGGATCCTGCGCGGGTGGAAGGGTCCGAAATGGGAAGGGCCCTACAAGACGTCGTTCCCCGGTCACGCGAAGAAGGACCTCTGCCGGCGCTTTCGCTACATCCTTGCCCAGGGCTGCAAGGTGGGATTGGTGTCTTCACCGCGCAAGTGGCCAGGCGTGTCGGTGGGGGAGGCGCTGTGGTCAGGGACCTTCGAGCTCGAGGGCACCTGGGTCGATCGTTCGGCGCTTCGTCGTGCCCGTTTCTCGAAAGCCGGTCGTCGTTTGAGCGAAAAGGACTTCTCGAGCCGCGAGACGGTCGTTTTATCGAAGCTTCCGTGCTTCGAGGACCTCCCTGACGAGGAGTACTTCGACTGGGCCCGCGGGATGATTGTAGAGATCGAGGACGAGACCCGGGTGCGCCACAAACGGGAGGGAACGAGGCCTCGCGGCGCGTACAAAACGACGCAAGTGAGTCCAATGCGTCGCCCGCGGAAGCTCGATTGGGGGCCGAGGCCTCGGGTCATCGCGTCGGACTCGTTCGAGCGCAATCGGCTGCTTTCGGTTTTCGATGCGGTGAGGCGAGCGCATCGCGCGGCGCGGGATCTTCTCTGGAGTGGTGACCTGGAGGCGCGGTTTCCCCCCGGGACTTTTCCAAGCCCGCTGCCCTTTGTGGCCTTGGAAGTGCCTGGGCCGGGTGCACGCGACGGTCCCTGACGGCCCAGCCCACCGGCGAAGAGGTTGAGGGGGATGCACCGATCGGTGTGTTGGCGGAGCTCCGTTTGTCGGGCGGAGTACCGACGTTCAGGAGTGGCGAAGGCGAGGTTTCTGCCTTCGTCACCGCCCCTCGAGGTCGGAGAAGAGGGCGATGGAGCGCGCGAAGGCTCGGCGCTTCGTCCAGTCCAGCGTTGCCGTCAAAACTTACCCCCGACCGTGCGCGGCATCGCCGCGCGATCTGCCATCAAAACTCACCCCCTACCGTGCGCGGCCTCTCGGCGCGCCGCCCAGTACGGCGATGCCGTCAACCTTACCCCGACCGTGCGCAGCATCGCCGCGCGATCTCATCAGTTCCTGAATTCACCGTGTGGTTCTTGACATCTGCAAGACTTCGGCAACTTCATCCCGGCCTTCCAGGCCATTGCCTGCGGGGCAGTCGATCCGGAGGAGCAGATTCTGTTGTCTTCTCAGTCGGGTCTCGGCCCAGGCTAAAACCTCCTCCTCCTGAGAGAAGAGAATGACCTGGCGTTGGGTGCTCTCCGCTAACAACAGGTCGAGGATGGCCTGAGTCCGGTCAGCATCGGAGTGTACGGTGACGTCGTCCAAGAAGACCGGCGCTATCTCTTCCGTCGTGACGAGAGTCTCGGCCAGAGCGAGGCGCAACAGTAGGTAGATCTGTTCTGCAGTTCCGTGGGAGAGGTGTGGTGCCGTCCGCCACTGGCCGTCTGCGTCTTGGGCTTGAATCTCGAGGCTCGCCGGATCGATTCGCGCGTCGACGTAGCGCTCGCTCGTAGCTTTGCCAATGTGGCGAGAGATGATGGCCGAGAGCCTGGGCGCGATGTCCCGTTGGATCTCGTCCTTCGCCTCGGCCAGGAAGGTAGCTGTTCTCTCGAGGATCGCATCCAGTTCTTCGAGTCGCTCGAGATCGGCACGAGCGGCAGCGTGCTGTTCTTCAGCTTCTGCGACGTCTGGCTTGGCGCTCTCGAACTCCTGGATCTTCCCCTTCAGCTGTTCCGCTTCGTTCTGGGCTTCCCGGAGCCGCACATCCGAGCGGTCGGCGGCTTCTTGGAGCCTCCCGACGGGTCCCGGTGGGACGGACGGCCAGGGGAGGGGACCAAGCTCGCGCTCGTAGTCGGCGAGACGCTCTTCGAGCTCCAGAAGGCTCGAGGGCCCGAGAAGGCCGCAAAGTCGCTCGAAGGCTTCACGGCTTCGGTCGAGCTCCTGGTCCTGCTTGTCGAGCTGGAGGAGCCTGGCTTCGAGCTTCCCCGCCAAGGAATCACCTGGTTCTCCATCGATTCCTAGTCGTCTTGCCGCTTGCACGAGCTTCTGCTCCAGCCGCATCGCACGTCCCTGTTGTTGCGCGTACGCTTCCTCCTGGCGTCGGCGAAGCTCGAGGTTTTCTGCGAGGTCGCTCCGGCGGGCGGCAAGGACAGCCAGCTCCCGGTTCGTTCGACATTGCCCGGCGTAGTCCACCGCCAGCTGTCGGAGGTCGAGATCTTCGATCCTCGGATCGTCGAGGCCGCGCTGCAGTAGTTCTTTGCGAAGTCCGTGGGCGGCGTCTTCGAAGGCTCGGGAGTACTGCTGCTCCATGAGCTTCCATTTGTCGTACTGCTCCTGCTGGAGGTGGGTATCGTCGACGGCGGACGCGAGGCGCCGAAGATCCTGTGGGGCCGTGGGGAGCCCGTTCGCTGCCAGGCGTCTCCTGGCGTCTTCCTGAGCACTCTCTACTTCTGTTCGACGATCTCGTTGCACCTCGAGTCGAGTTGCCAGGGAGCTCGTCCGTTGCTGGCCCGATTGCCCCGCTAGCAGCAACCATGCGGTAGCTGCACCAGTGAGGAGGCCGGCGATAGCCGATGCTCCGGCTCCAGGGTTTGTTCCAGAGGAAAACAGGACAATCGCTAGGACAACCAGCGTAGTCGTGAAGCTCGCCATGGCCCACGAGGCTTTGCGCCGCTGAACGCCAGCCTCACGAAGGTCCTCAAGCTGGCGTTCGAGCTCGGAGTCGACATCAGGCAGTAGCCTCTCGAGACTCTCGGCGTAGACACGCAACTCCGGCCCCGTGGGGAGTCCCGATTCATGGGCCTCGACGGGGGGCCGAAAAGACTGGTTGCGGTGTACCTCGAGCTCTCGCTTGCAGGAGTCGTAGGTGGCTAGTGCCGTCTCGACCTCGGGTGCTACCTCGGTGTCTCCCTGGGGTGGGAACGGTAGTGAAGCGAGCTCCTGTTCGATGTCTGCGGCAGATGGCCCCGAGTCTGGGGGCACCGGCATCGACCGTCCTCGCCAGGTGGCCAGAACGTCGCTGATAGAGCGCCGCTGATCCGAAGTCGAGTCGCCCGTTGGTGGTGCACCATCGGGGAATTGCGACTGGAGGACCCGGATTTCCTGGACCTTCTCCGACAGCGAAGCGGCCTTCGCAACCAGGACGACTCGTCTGGCCTCGTCGTACGCTCTCTGAAGTCGGACGACGTCCTCTTCGCTCTCGCTCAGATCGTCGAGTAGTTGCAGAAAGCGCTCGTGTTCGACTCGCGCCATCTCAAGATGGGACTCCGTGCTCCGAAGTTGCTCGACCGCGGCTGGCAGAGGCTTGGAAGACCCGCGCCGCCTCATGCCGACGTTTTCGGAGCGAAACTCCTTGACGCATCGAAGAGCCGCTTCGGCCGTAGCGTCGGAATTGCCCGCGATCGCCGCCTTCTGCAACTGCTCTTGAAAGTCTTCCGGATGAGACAAGACCTCGAGGAGTTCCGCCTGTCTGACGCAGACGGTGCCACCGAAGATTTGGCGATTCAAACCGAGGACTCCTGAGGCGTCGGCTGAACCCTCGAAGATGTACCGACTCGTGAGATCGCGTCCGGTTGCCGCGTCCGTGATCTTGCTTCCCGCCGGATCGGCGAGGTCCTGGAGGACCTCCAGGACGTTGCCGTCGTCCAACTCGACAAGGACCAGGACCTTCCAGTCCGCACGGCCCCATGGCTGGTGACGCTGCACCAGGGCTTCATCCGCCCTTGCTCGTCGTCCACGGGCTCTCTTCATGCCGCAGAGACCAAGTTGGATCGCAGCATGCCAGCTCGACTTCCCTGCTTCGTTTCCACCCCAGATCAGAGTGAACCCGGGTGCGAGCTCCAGCTCCTGATCCGAGAAAGGGCCGAACGATATAGCGCGTACGGAGAGCACCCTCATGGCGGGGCCTCCAGATCAGAGCGCCCATCGAGAGCACGTAGGCCGGTGATCAGGATCCGCGCCTTCATGTCCTCCGATAGTTCCTGGTCGGCCCGGACCTTGGAGACGAAGCGGCCTCGAACTGTGGGTTCCTTCTCGAGGCCATCCAGGTCGTAGCCCGGTTGGAGGCCCTGCGACCGGAGTACGATCTGTTCCACGTCGCCGGTCGGGCTGGATAGGCGCTCGAGGTTGAGATCTATATGGGCAGACAGTTCACCTTTGAGAGTGACCCGGACGACGCCTTTCAGGTGCCTCAGTTCGCCCGAGATCAGCTCGCGTAGCTCGTCGCAGTGATTGCACGACGTGAGGTCGATGAAGACATCATGCACCTCCGAGACGGCTACAGAGAATCGCTCCCGCGAGATGACCCCGTCGGAGCCGATCTGGGCGACTACCATCCCACGGTTCCCTGTCTCCCCGAAGGCGAGGGGGTCTGGGTTGCCTGGGTAGGTGAAAAGGTCCTGGTCGGCCGGAGCGTGGTAGTGGCCTACGAATGCATGCTGAAAGCCGGCCCTTTCGATGTCGGGGCTTTCGAACGGCGCGTGGGGCGCTTGGGAGGCCGTCGCCGGAACGGAGCTGGAGTCTGCTCCGTGGAAGAGGGCGACGTGGGTGGAGCCGGGCGGGGTTCTGAAGCCACCGAAGAAGGAATCGCAGCGTGTGGGTCCGGTGAACGCTGCGCCCCAGAGACAGAGACCGCCTGCGAGTTCTGTCGACTGAAACTCACCCGTCTTGAAAAGGTGTACGTTCGAAGACCATGAGACCTGATGGTAGAGGCTATTCGGCCCGTACCAGTCGTGGTTTCCGGGACTGATGTAGATCGGGAGCGGGGTGTCTCCGAAGGAAGTGCGAAGGAACTCTCGAGTATCGGGTGACACGCGGTCGTGCTCATAGAGATCTCCCGCACACAGGATAGCGTCGACTCGCTGCTCCTGGGCGAGATTCAGGATCCTTCTCAAGCAGGCACGGAGAGCGCCGCGACGACGTTTCGCCACATCGCGTTTTGCCCAGGCAAAGGGGGAATCGAGATGGAGATCAGCGAAGATGGCGAGTCGCATGGGTGTGCTCCACGTCCCTTTGTGATGGGATCTGTTCGGAACGAGGGAAAGAGTTTCGCGTAGGAGACATAGTTACCCCCCAAGTGCTGGGTGGTTGATGAGAATGCCGATACGCTGCGCGGCGTGGCACAGCCGAAACATAGGAACGATCGAGAATCTCGAAGCGAGCCCGAAGCAGTGCTCGAGTTCTCCAGGGCGAGGCAGACGCTCGGGAAAGCGGAGCGGAGCAACGGCCATGAGGGCGTTCCTTTGGGAGGAACCGCGCCTTCCTGGTCTGAAGTTGACCAGGGTCATTTGCCCGTAGGAGCTGGGCGTGCTGGAGAGTCTAGGGAGAGAAAGGCGGGCGGCTGGAATAACTAGAAACATTAGAAACATTAGTAATTCTGGAATTACTCGAAACAGATAAAATCTATATGAAAAGAGGGTTGCCGTCAATCGTTGCGAGATTCGAGGTTCGCGGCGATGGTGGCTGTAGAGGCTGGTCATTGAAGTGGGCCGCATGGCTATGAAACATAGGTGCCTGGATCCTCTCCCGAGGCGAAGCCTCGGGAAGCACGAGAGCCTCGACGTGACCTGGCCGAACTGAGGGAGTGCCGCGGTTGCCAGCGAAGCGAAGTACTACGCCAGCGGGCCCCTTCAGAGTCTCGAGCTCGGAAGCGGCCTCGACGAACTCCGCAACTACGATGAGCGCTACTACCCGGCCAGGATTCGAGTGGGGACCGATCCTCGCCGAGGCTTCGCCTCGCCTCGGCGACGTTCCAGGCACCTATGTTTCACTGCCATGCGAGGGTTCACGCCCCCGCCAAGGCTTCGCCTCGGCGATGTTCCAGGCACCTATGATTCACAGCCATGCGAGGTTCACGCGCCTGCCGAGATTCACGAGTGTCAGCGGCCATCAGAAAGTGAGCCACCCCGCCTTCAGCGGCGTTAGTACGCCACGTGACGCCCCGCGAGCCGCTTAGAACAACGGCACTCGAAGGTGGAGGCCGTAACAAGAGCGGAGATTCTCGGGAGGTACGACAACCAGTTCGCCAAACAACGACAGCTTCCTCCCCATGCGTTTCGCCAAGCCCAGGATCTACACGCCCAACCGCGTCGTCGAAGTCACCACGCGCTGCCTCCAGTCGCGTTTCCTCCTGCGCCCGAGCAAAGAAGTCAACAACGAGATCATCGCCGTCCTGGCTCGTGCGCAGCGGCTCTACGGAGTGAGCGTCCACGCCTTCTGGTTCGGCTCAAACCACTGCCATCTCTTGCTGTCCGCCGCATCGCAGTGGCACATCTCGCGCTTCATGGGTTTCACCAACGGAAACATCGCGAGACGAGTTGGCCGGTTGCAGCGCTGGCGCGAGCGGTTCTGGTGTCGCCGCTACCAGGGCATCGAACTCACCGACGAGCCGCAGGCCGCCTACCAGCGCCTGCGCTACGTCTTGGCGCAGGGCTGCAAAGAAGGGCTGATTGATTCGCCGCTTGACTGGCCCGGTGTGACGAGTGCTCGCGCTCTTGCCGACGGTTCGATGAAGCTCTCGGGCGTCTGGCTAGATCGCACTGGCTTGTACCACGAGCGCGTCCGTCGAGGAGTTATCGGCCCGCGATCCAAACAGCTGAGCCGGAGCGAGCGTCGCGAGGCGAATCGCAAGATCGACATCACCGAGTTCGAGACGCTCGAGGAGCTCACTCTCGAGCCCCTGCCGCACTTTGCAGACTTGAGCGCCGCGGCCTACCGCAAGATGCTCGTTTCGATGATCGAAGACATCGAGGAAGAGACAGGCCAACGCCTCGATCTCGAAGGTGGGCGGAGCATGGGGCGCGAGAAGATCCTCGCCCAGGACCCTCACGCCGCTCCGCGCCATTCGAAGCGCAGCCCCGCCCCGGCCTGCCACGCCCACACCCGGGAACAGCGCGTCGCGTTCATCGTCAACCGCTGGCGTTTTGTTGTGGCGTACAGGAGGGCGGCGCGTAGGTTGCGTTCGGGTGAGGAGAACGTCGCGCTCCCGCGAGGTTGCTTCCCGCCGCGTGGCGCGTTCGTTCCGCACGCGGCTCGCGCTCCTGGATAGACGAGTTTCAGCGCAGCGTCTTCCGCGTCGGCGATCACGAGGTCGCGGCGCGAGCTATGGCTTTGGTTGTTGCGCTGGCGACTCGCGGGCGGTTCGGGGCGTGACCGGGCCCTGGCGACCAGTCGTTTCGCGCGAATCGGTTAGCGCGTGCTCAGCAAAGCGGTGAGTTTCGCGCCGGAGTCTGCCTCGTGAATCTGGGTATGCCCCTGAAGCTCGCTTGGCACCGAAACATAGTTGCCTGGAACGTCTCCGAGGCGAAGCCTCGGCGTGGGGCCCGGGAATGAACTGGTTGGAGACCTGGACGTCGCGGATCTCGAGGAGGGTTCGCAGACTCCCGTTCAACTCCGGGGGGTCGTCATCTACGACGCCTTCTTGCTGAACACGAAGTTCGGCTTGACCCTTTCCAAGAAGAAGGCGGCTTTCGATCTCTCCACGATCATTCAGGTGCTCGAGTCGCACGATAAGCGCGTAGACATGCGGGTGAGTTTGCTCGATGGCGACGAAGTGCTCGCGACTGTTCTCAAGAAGGGAATCGACGCCGAGGAGGAGAAGGTCAAGAAGGTCGATCTCCGGCTTCGGACGGAGCGCGAGCTGTACGAGCGCGCGGTTAATTCAGGCGGCGGTCGACTTCGGCTGGAGATGAAGGTGCGAGAGTAGTTCAGAGCCTAAGGGTCGAGCCAGTCTGAACCGCCCGATCGGGGTGGTCGGTGTTCGTTGGCGTCCCCAGGGAGTCGTCGGCCGCGTCACACTGTAGCTACGGGTACCGTCATTCGCCCTGGCGGCGTTCCGCGCCTGGCGGCTTTCAAGGCACCTATGTTTCACAGCCATTCGAGGTTCACGCGCCTGCCGAGATTCACGAGCGTCAGCGGCCATCTGGAAAGTGAGCCACCTTGCCTCCAGCGGCGTGCCACCGGCGTAGTACTGCCACGCGACGCCCCGCGAGCCGCTTGGAACAACGGCACTCGAAGGTGGGGGCCGTAACAAGAGCGCAGATTCTCGGGAGGTACGACTACCAGTTCGCCAAACAACGGCAGCTTCCTCCCCATGCGTTTCGCCAAGCCCAGGATCTACACGCCCAACCGCGTCGTCGAAGTCACCACGCGCTGCCTCCAGTCGCGTTTCCTCCTGCGCCCGAGCAAAGAAGTCAACAACGAGATCATCGCCGGCTCGTGCGCAGCGGCTCTACGGAGTGAGCGTCCACGCCTTCTGGTTCGGCTCAAACCACTGCCACCTCTTGCTGTCTGCCGCATCGCAGTGGCACATCTCGCGCCTCATGGGTTTCACCAACGGAAACATCGCGAGACGAGTTGGCCGGTTGCAGCGTTGGCAGCGAGCGGTTCTGGTGTCGCCGCTACCAGGGCATCGAACTCACCGCGGAGCCTCAAGCGGCGTTCCAGCGCCTGCGCTACGTCATGGCGCAGGGCTGCAAAGAAGGGCTGATTGAATCGCCGCTTGACTGGCCCGGTGTGACGAGTGCTCGGGCTCTTGCCGACGGTTCGATGAAGCTCTCGGGCGTCTGGCTAGATCGCACCGGCTTGTACCACGAGCGCGTCCGCCGAGGAGTTATAGGCCCGCGATCCAAACAGCTGAGCCGGAGCGAGCGTCGCGAGGCGAGTCGCAAGATCGACATCACCGAGTTCGAGACGGTCGAGGAGCTCACTCTCGAGCTTCTGCCGCACTTTGCCGAGCTGAGCGCCGAGGCCTACCGCAAGATGCTCGTCTCGATGATCGAAGACATCGAGGAAGAGACAGGCCAACGCCTCGATCTCGAAGGTGGGCGGAGCATGGGACGCGAGAAGATCCTCGCCCAGGACCCTCACGCCGCTCCGCGGCAGTCGAAGCGCAGTCCCGCCCCGGCCTGCCACGCCCACACCCGGGAACAGCGCGTCGCGTTCATCGTCAACCGCTGGCATTTCGTTGTGGCGTACAGGAGGGCGGCGAGTAGGTTGCGTTCGGGTGAGGAGAACGTCGCGTTCCCGCGAGGTTGCTTTCCGCCGCGTGGCGCGTTCGTTCCGCACGCGGCTCGCGCTCCTGGATAGAAGGACTTCAGTGTTGCGTCTATTGGGACGGCGATCACGAGATCGCGGCGCGAGCTATGGCGCAGTCAACCGCGCAGCGGCTTGGACTGGCTTGGACGGTGGTTTGAGGTGTGATCGAGCCGCGTTGAGGGGGTGTGTGGAGCGGATCTGCTTGCGCATGTTCAGTATGGCCACGGGCTTGGCTCCGGGATCCGGCTCGTGAATCCCGGCATGCGCGTGAACCTCGCATGGCTGTGAAACATAGTTGCCTGCAACGTCTCGAGGCGAAGCCTCGGGGGGGGGACGAGACCCGGGCGCGCCACGAGAGGGGACTAGGCCTCGCGGTGCCTACAAGACGACACAGGTGAGTCCGATGCGCCGTCCGAGGAAGCTCGATTGGGGGCCGAGGCCTCGGGTCATCGCGTCGGACTCGTACGAGCGCAATCGGCTGCTTTCGGTGTTCGATGCAGTGAGGCGAGCGCATCGCGCGGCGCGCGATCTTCTGTGGGGTGGTGACCTGGAGGCGCGGTTTCCCCCCGGAACTTTCCCAAGCCCGCTGCCGTTTGTGGCCCTGGAAGTGCCTGGGCCGGGTGCACGCGACGGTCCCTGACGGCCCAGGCCACCGGCGAAGAGGTTGAGGGGGACGCACCGATCGGTGTGTTGGCGGAGCTCCGTTTGTCGGGCGGAGTACCGACGTTCAGGAGTGGCGAAGGCGAGGTTTCTGCCTTCGTCACCGCCCTTCGAGGTCGGAGAAGAGGGCGATGGAGCGCGCGAAGGCTCGGCGCTTCGTCCAGTCCAGCGTTGCCGTCAAGACTTACCCCCGACCGTGCGCGGCATCGCCGCGCGATCAAGAGTCGGTTCAGCCACGGGCTCTGCGCGCATGCCTCCAGAGCAATGCCTCTGCATGTGCGATCGGCGAAGAAGCGCCGCATGCGCTCTTGCGTCGTGGGAATCTCGCAGCGCTCTACGACCGCGCCCTCTTCGGAGATCTCACAGATCGCACTGGTCTTCACATGGACGTCGATGCCAAAGTAACTCATGGTCGGTCTCCTTCCGTGCCTGTTACCGAGCTGACCACTTTGTCAGCTGCCTGGGAGGCCGACCGACTCATTTTATCTGGAACGTCGCCGGAACGTCTCCGAGGCGAGTACAATTATGTGGACGTGAGCGGCGGTTTTCGCTGTCTTCAATTCCATTGAATAACACGTTGGGCGTCACTTAACCGAACGAGGGAAGAGACATGAGGAAGGTTCAATCGATCACAGTAGCCGTGCTTCTTGCGCTTGCGGTGGTGCCACCGCCGGCAATAGGGCAAGATCTTCAGACGACAACTACTGATGGCGGCAGCGTCGTCACCGATCTCGGTTACAGCATTAAGATCAACGAGAAGTCGTCCTTACGGAGGACCCTCGTTGTCATCAATGATCCGAGTTGTCCCTTGCAGCTCTCGGAGGCCGGAATCAACATTGAGTACAACGACCGGAGCTACAGCTACAGGCCCACTGGAACAGCCACGGCACAAGGTGCGCTGTCTGCCATCGAGGTTCGATATCTACTGTTCGACATGTTCGGAAACCACTTCAAAACACTTTCGGCTACCAAGGCGGCTGATCTAGGTAGCGGCAGTGCGCTCCAGCTCAAGGAGATAGGCTCCTGGCGTGCGTGGGAAAATGAGGTTTCTGAACTGCTCACTATCGTTGCGTTCGTCGGCCACGTTCGCGATTCTGATGGATCCGTTTGGAGGCACAGAGCCGACCCCATAAACGACGAACTAAACAAGATTCGACTTCGAGTCACAACGGGGGACCTCGATCCGACCAAGGACGCGAGGTGAGGCCCAACAAAGCGCCTCCACTTGACTCGTGCCCGCGCTCGCTTCGCTCGCCCGGCCACGAGCAAGTGAGGCTCGCTCGTTAGGCCTCCAGGCAACGAGATCAATTCATGAGTAGATGGTCAGAGAGATTCGAGGAGCATGATCTGCATTCTCGATTGGACGATCTTTCAAGTCGGATCGGAACGCTGTTGGAGAGCGACGACGCCGAAACCGAAGACATTGTGGAACTTCAACGTCTGGAACAGTGTGCTGACTATCTCAGGAGGCTAGTGCGATCTGTTGACCCAGTGTTGGTTCCGTTGAGCGCTCTCAACAACTTTCAAAGCCACGTCAATCAAGCCGTTGGCCAGGTCAGCACGTTCGTGCAGAACCGAGAAATCGCACAACTGGTCGCGGCCAACAATTCCATGGATGCAGCGCTAATGCTTGCCTCCAACGTCCCTACGCTCCTAGCGGACGTCGATGTCGAGGCTACATCCGAAGCTTTGTCGAGCCTGCGCCGATTAATCGGCCAACACGCTCGCTACATGACCGAAGAGAAGGGAACCCTAGATCAGGCTTTTGAGAGTTCGCGGTCACGCGTAGCTGAACTCACAGCGGCACTTGAAGCCGAAAAGACTCGAATAGATGGGTTAGCCGCAGGTCTTCAAGCTCAGTTCTCTGAGGCGCAGGAGCGACGAAGCGTTTCCTTCGAAGAGGCCCAATCGGAAAGAGCTGAAGAGTCCGCTACCGCTCTGCAGGAGTCAACCGAAGCTTTTGACGGTGAACTCGAGAACGCCGCCGGAAAGCTAGAAGCCAAGATGAAGAGCCTTACCGCGGCCGGAAACGAGGCCTTGGAGGTTCTAGACGGCCACAAGACCAAAGCGCAAGAGCTGGTCTATGTGATTTCTAACACCGGAATGGTTGGTGGCTATCAGACCACCGCAAACTCTCATCGAAATGGCGCGAGGCTTTGGAGCTTCGCCGCTGCCGCCGGTTTCGCAGGTCTCGTAGGTTTCGCGATATACGCGACGAACGCTTTGGCTGGCGAAGATCTTGGCTGGGCCATGGCTGGCGGACGGGCCTTCGTCGCGTTGTCATTCGGTGTCTTTGGTGCCTACGCAGCGAAGCAAGCGGATCGGCATGTAACCTCTGAGAAGTTCCACCGCAGCCAAGAGCTGTCGCTAGCCTCTATCGATCCCTACCTTTCGTCGCTTTCGCCAGAAGAACAGAACGAAATCAAGAAGGAACTAGCACGCCGAATGTTTGCGCCACGAGAAGAGCATTCCCACCAGAAGCGAACGAAGGGCACAAGCTCAGATAGCGTTAGCCTTGCCTTAGAAATCATTTCAGACCTTTTGAAGAAGTGATCGGTTTCGGTATCGGGAGGCCTAACAGATCGGCTGCACGCGGCCGTCAACCTGTGCTCGCTTCGCTCGCGGCGGTTGCCGCCGGTGAGCCGATGGATCGCGCGGCGATGCCGCGCACAGTCGGGGGTAAGTTTTGAGTCGAAGTCGTGGCGCAGGACCGGGACTCGCCACCGGCCCAACGTGTAGCCCGATTCACAAGATGACAGTTGGTCGATGGCGAGGGTCATCCGCTAGGATTCGGCTCCCTGCAAGGCATCGATGGTTCCGTGCGATGAGTCATGGCCCATCAACTGAGGTATGTCCCCACCGACGGAAGCGGTTGGGGAGTCGTCGAAGTGACGGTGCGCATCGTCAACGGGTTCTTCCTGTTGGCGCCATCGTCACACCTACGCGAACTGCTGATCGGGATCATCGGTCGCGCGCAGCGAAAGACCGAAATCCGGATCTACGCCCTGGACTACCAGGTCAATCATGCTCACCTTCTGCTGGGCGCTCGCGACGCCCAGCAGCTGGCCGATTTCATGCGGCGCATTCAGCACCAGACGAGTGTGGAACTGCGGATCCTGCGCGGGTGGAAGGGTCCGAAATGGGAAGGGCCGTACAAGACGTCGTTTCCCGGTCACGCGAAGAAGGACCTCTGCCGTCGTTTCCGCTACATCCTTGCCCAGGGCTGCAAGGCGGGGTTGGTGTCTTCACCGCGCAAGTGGCCAGGCGTGTCGGTGGGGGAGGCGTTGTGGTCAGGGACCTTCGAGCTCGAGGGCACCTGGGTCGATCGTTCAGCGCTGCGTCGTGCCCGTTTCTCGAAGGCCGGTCGTCGTTTGAGCGAAAAGGACTTCTCGAGCCGCGAGACGGTCGTGTTATCGAAGCTTCCGTGCCTCGAGGACCTCCCTGACGAGGAGTACTTCGACTGGGCCCGCGGGATGATTGTAGAGATCGAGGACGAGACCCGGGTGCGCCACAAACGGGAGGGAACGAGGCCTCGCGGCGCCTACAAGACAACGCAGGTGAGTCCGATGCGCCGTCCGAGGAAGCTCGATTGGGGGCCGAGGCCTCGGGTCATCGCGTCGGACTCGTTCGAGCGCAATCGGCTGCTTTCGGTTTTCGATGCAGTGAGGCGAGCGCATCGCGCGGTGCGCGATCTTCTGTGGAGTGGTGACCTGGAGGCGAAGTTCCCGCCTGGCACTTTTCCAAGCCCGCTGCCGTTTGTGGCCCTGGAAGTGGCTGGGCCGGGTGCACGCGACGGTCCCTGAGTCCAGGCCGCCGACGAAGAGGTTGACGAGGTTGAGGGCGACGCGCCTACTGGGCGATGGCGGAGCTGCGTCTGCCGGACGGCGTACCGAGGTTCAGGACTGGCGAAAGCGAGGTTTCTGGCCCCGCGACCACCGATCGACGTCGGAGAGGGGGGCGATGGACTTTGCGCAGACTCGGCGCATTGCCCAAAACGGTGTTGCCGTGAAAACTTACCCCCGACCGTGCGCGGCATCGCCGCGCGATCTATCGGTTGGCAGGTCCGCGCCGGAATCGCGACGTACTGGGCACGAACGGCTCTACCCGCTGCCTGGGCGGCGCCTGCGCAGTACAACGGACGAGAATCACGCGCTCGTGCCCGTGCGAGCGAAGCGAGCCACGGGTACGAGTCGCGTGGATTCGGTTGTTATGAGGCGGGGCGTTTCGTAGCATTGGAGCATGGCGACCACCCTTATTGTAGGCGCGGGCGGTTCCCTTGCCCAAGGCTACAGCTACCGGCCGAAGCAGACGCGAGAGCACCCGCCGCTAGACGGCAATTTCTTCGAGCGCGCCCGCTCGCTCTCTAGGCACGCGGGCGTCCAGCGCCACCTAAGGCGGCTGAGCAAGGCGGTCAGCCAACACGGCGGACTTCCAGATCCAGTTCAAGGCGATCCCTTGCTTGAGCAGTTCTTTGCAGACGTCTACTACGAAGTCGCCTCCATGCGCTCGTCTAGAGCGTTCCCGGTTTTCGTTGAGCTCCTTCACCTCTACGTTGTAACGATCGCCGCGACAACGAACTGGATCGGACTCAATCGTCGGATCGGAGTGATTGGGCGGCTCATGCGCCTTTTGAAGGCCCAGGATCCGGACCTGACAGTCGTCACGTTCAATCACGACCTGGTGCTTGAGAATGCAGCGCTTCGGATGCCCGGTGGACGGGACGGTTGGTGCCTGCAAAGCCTCTACGGAGAACCAGACGTCCGGACTCTAAACACGGAGGGCGAAGAGAAGTTTCGCTATCACCGTGACGACTGCCTACACGAGCCACCCTTCCGGCTTCTGAAGCTCCACGGATCACTGAACTGGGGGGTCCGAAGCCTGAAGAAGGACCCGGCAATGGGAACGCTTTTCCCTACGAAGCAACGCCAGATCTTCATGCACGATACCCGCTACGCTTTCTCTGCGGGAAAGATGAGTGGGGGGTCAGGCGGAGGGCGAAAGAGCTGGTACTTCTGGCCACTGATCGTACCGCCGATCTACGACAAGTCGCGCGTCACAGGAATGGCTGTGCTGAACGGGCTGTGGGGGCAGGCCAGCGAAGCGATTCGGTCATCCGAACGCCTCGTCCTGTTTGGTTACTCACTCCCTGATGCAGACGTCCTTGCAGCTCAGATGCTCAGGCACGCTTTCCGTGCCAATCAGAACCTTGAGAGGGTTGATTGCATCAACCCTGACGCTGCGATTGCGAATAAGCTCAAGTCGCGACTCGACTGTTTCGTAGGGCTCTTCAGGAATCGTGGTGGGCAAGTGCATGGGGCCTTAGGTCGAGCCCGCCGAGGTGGAAGTAGATATCGATGCGGAATCGGTCGCGGTTTCTGTAGCCTCGTGCTGATCGCTTGAGCCACTGGATCTTGGTGTTGAAGCCCTCGACCTTGGCGTTGGTGACGCCGAGCGCGATGGCGTTCAGGACCCCTTCGAGGTGACGCTGGATCATGCGTGCGACTCGCTTCATCGGGGCTAGGCGTGAACGAATCGCCCACGAGTACCACCGGTCGAAGAAGCGGCGCGCAGACTCGCGATCGGCAAGGTCCCAGATCTCCATCAGCATTTCCTTGAGGCGCCAGGCTCGAGCTGTCCGAAGCGAGCGACGAAGCAAGGAGTCGAAGTCGAGCAGGCGCGACTCCGAGGTTCGCTCGGCCAGCTTTTCGGGGTGGTACAGCCAGAGGTACTTCGTCCCCTTGAGACTCTCGTCGCCCGACTCGAGCAGCTGCCGGTTCTCCTCGCGACGGACCTTGTCCACGGCCTGGCCGAGGTGCATCGCCACATGAAACTTGTCGAAGGCGATCTTCGATGCGCCGCCAGGCACACGCTCCAACGTCGTCTGGATGAAGGGCCGCCACATGTCCATCGTGATGCTGCGAACCTGTTGCAGCTCAGCCACTTCGAAGCACTCGAAGTACGAAGACAGGGACTCCTTCCCACGGCCGTCGCTCACCCAGTGGATCACGTTCGCCTGCGTGTCTGCGACCACCGTCACGTACTCGTGACGCTTCTGGAAAGACGTCTCGTCGACACCGATGTCTTCGGGCACCGCGAGTTCCCTGCGGGCCAGACCACGGGCCACCGCTCGCTGCTTGATCCCGTCGACCTCGTCCCACGTCAAGCCAAGAAGTCTGGACACGGCCGACGTGTTCGCAGCCTGCAGCCAGTCGATCACCAGCGCTTCGAACAGAGCCGTGAACCCCGAACCCGGATCGGACCAGGGCACCTGGATCGTCTTCACTCCGTGCTCCTTGCACCGCACTCGAGGAACCCGAGCGACGAGGATCGTCTGGAACTGGCAGGTGTCGAGGTGACGCCAACGCCGCTCGCGATGGTCGTGGACCGTCACCGACCCTTCGCAGGCGGGACAGCGAAGACCCTCACCACCGTGATCAACATAAACCTCGACCTTCGTCGAGGCCTCCTCCAACACCACATCGCTCACACGCCAAGGACGAGTGAGGCCGAGAATCCGACCGTACAGTTCCGTGTCACGCATGGCCCGAAGGCTACGCCACCCACCTCAGATCCTGAAGAGCCTTTCGTAGTTTCCCTTTATCACGACGTCGAGAGTTTTCTCCGTCACCACGAAGCCTCATAACAGTGTTATTCAATGGAACAAACACAGCGAACACCGCTGCTCTCGTCCACATAATTGTACCGCTGGCGCCCGGCGACGATCCCTCGGGAGCCCGGCGGCGTTGCCCTTCGGGTCTTGGGTCTGAGATTCCGGCGATTGGAAAGGCGGACCATCTCGTCGGCCTTTCCTGGAAGGAGGTCTGAAAGGCGGCGCGCTGGCGCGGTGTAGTTCGCGCGCGCCCCAGCGCGGGCCGCGGAATCCTGGGCGTTTGTTGATTGGGTGGCTGGGTAAACGTGGAGCATGAGTTCCACATAACCCAACCCGGCTCGCGAAGGGGATCGGGCTCCGGCTTCCCTGGGAGGGCCGCCGCGACTGAGGGCTTGCGGCCTCGTAGGGCCCGCTTCTCGTTGACAGGCACGCACGCGAACGCCCACGTGGCTCGGGCCCGCGCGGCGATGCCGCCCACAGTCGGGGGCAAGTTTTGAGCCGAAGTTGTGGCGCAGTGCGACGCCTCGCGACCCTCGCCGGGCACGGAGTTCGGTTCGCTGGCTTTGGCCACCGGTGTTCGGAAAGGATGAAGATCTCGGCCGCCCGATCGCTGGCTCAGAGGAGGGCGATCCCGCGCGCGGAGGCTCGGACCCTCGTCCGGCACGGCGTTGCCGTCACCTACTTCCGGCCGTGGGCGGCAGCGCCGCGCGATGTCAGTCAGGGAACACCTCCATCTCCACTCGCAGAGTCAATTGCTGACCCGAACTCAGCGAGGCTTCGTGGTCCTCTTTGGTCAGAATCAGCGGGCCGGAGAAGAATCGCCTCTTCTTCTCCTCTGCTTCGCGCCGCGGTAGAGGCACGGTGCGGAGAACCTCGTCGCCGAGGAGGAGGCTGAACTTGAGTGTCACCTCACGATCGTACCCAGGTCGAACGAAGAGATAACCCTTGATGCTGAATCTCACCAGTTTGCCGCGACTTATTCGATGGCGTTGAAGGGCGAGCGACCAGATGTACACGTCGTCGCAAACGAAGTTCCGGACGCCGTCTCCGAAAGAGAAGCTGTCGCCCGGTTCTAGCGATCGGAGGTCGTTCGCCGGGAGGTCCAACTCCATGGGAGAGCGAAACTCGTGGATCTCGACTCGCTCGGCGCGAGCGATGATCTCCTGAGCTTCTGTCGCGGTTGCTGCCCCCAAGAGGAGAAGCGTGGTCAAGAGGTTGATTTGGCCGGGGCGGCGCATGGGATCTCCATAGTTCGGGGCGGTGCTCGGGGTCAGGTGGCTACCTTCGCTCGGTTCGCAACTTGTGGATTGGTGGTTTCGCTTTCGATGGTGTCCTCCCACAGCTCGCGATATTCGGCTTCGCGGTCGCAGCGGAACCAGGGCGTCGGGTATGTCCGTTCGAGGTACGGCTCAAGGCCTGGGTCGCTGTAGCGGAGGGCGAGGAGTGAGCGTGCTTCCTCGCCGTCTTTCGTGATCTCGGTCGTGGTGGTCAGGTCGGCGATTGTGCATCGCTCGTCGATGCCGAGAACTGCTGCGTCGCGCTTCTTGAGCCGTACCTTTTTCTGGAGGAGGCGCTTGGTCCCGGGGGCGTTGGCTTCGTAGGCTTGTTCGATATCGAAGCCGGTTTGCTCGGCCAGCAGTGCTGCTAGTTGAACGAGGTTGACGCAGTCGCGGCCGCTGGCGGTCCTCGCTGTTGGGATCTGGCGGCCGTGCTGGTCGTACATCCGTTCACGTTCGTACTGCTGGAGGACTGGGAACTGGCTGCGGTAGATGGTAATCAACTCCTCAATCGACAAGCCAATCAACTTGGCACCGATCACGTCAAGCCTTACAAGTGCGTTTCGCCTTTCGCGGTCACTCGTGTACGCAGCGCACTCGGCAGAGGGTGCTATATCGCCGAACGCTGTGTGATGGCAATGCAGTCGAAGAACTTCGTTGCGCAGTTCTTCTGCCAGGTCGGGGCAATCTCGCGGAACAGGTAGTCGCTCCAGAAGGCCCACGCCGCATTTGGGTTTACCGGTGGTCTTCACGAAGAAGTCGAAGCAGAGGGAGCTCGCGAGGCCGGAGAACAAGAGAAGGTCTGCCGTGCTTGCGAAGGCAACTGAAAGCACAGGGTCGATGTGGGCGCACCCGGGCGGTGCTATCGCATTGATCAAGGTGCGCTCACCGGTTGGGCTGAGCATGTTGCGATTCACATGCCTGTAGTAATCCGTAACCAACCGCCCCCTCCACTTCGGCGTCCTCTTCCGATACTCCTCCGCATCACACGCCGGCACGTAGTTGGTGCGCGGGAGGTAGTCGTCGGGGATGGCGGTGAGGTCGATGGCGGTGTAGTCGCCTTTGCTCTTGCAGCCTTCGTTGGGGGTCTTGTTGAAAGGAGTGCCGACGTGGAAGTGGGGGCCCTGGAGGATCCACTCGCCGGGATGTTTGGGCTGGCGGGTTTCTCTCTTGATGGTTCCGTCTTTCTGGGCGTTGGTCTCGTGCCACATCTCGGTGGCGAAGTACTGGTCCTCGAGGTCGCCGAGCTTGCGGGGCTGGGCGGCGAACTTCTCGAGGACGCGGAGGATCTCTTCGCTGTGGACGACGGGTAGGCGGGCTTCGAGGGCTGGCGTGCCGGGCTCGTCGTAGAGCTTGGCGAAGAGTTCGAGACGCTGCTCGTCGATGCAGAGGACGCGGCTTCGGTGGCCGCGCAGGTCCCAGGCGTTGTCTTCGTTCTTGATGCCGGGCACGGGGCCGTGGCCGTCGTGGGTGAGGCTGGATTCGATGGTGGTCGGATGGAGGAGATTCGACACCTGGAGGAACGAGTCAGTCGTTCTATGCCGGTAGACGTTCAGGCTGAAGAATGTGTCCATCGCACCGACTTCGGGGAAGAGCCTCAGCTTGTTATCGAACTGGTAGTGCGCTGCAAGGCGCGGATACAGCGCTGTCCTCAGCTCCCCACCCTTGGGATCGTCATACACCCCTTCCTGATGGATAAACCCAGCGATCCCGCGCTCCGATCCCAGCTCCCACGTCCGGGTGATGAAGCACTTGTAGAGATTCGTCTGAATCTTCGGTAACAGCGGATAGTTCTGCCGCTCACACAGAAACGCCTGCGTGCCTTCCATCTCCACCATCTCAGCGACATAGTCACCCAGCTGCCCGTGGCGCCCGATCAACTCGCCACGTTGCTTGGCGATGTTCGACGACGAGGTCTTGCGTAGCGCCAGAGTGGGCTCGGCCTCCGACAGAAGCCCCGCCTCTTTCCACTGCAACTTGATCCACGGTGGGTTCCCCAGGACCAGATCAAACCCACCACCACCTGCAAACACCTCCGGAAAACACAACTCCCAGTGGAGGAAGCGGCGCTCCGTTCCTCGCTGCGAATCCTTCCGGTTCTCACCCTCCTCGTCCTTCTTCGTATCCTTCCGAACGCCTCCTCCAAAAGCCGGTTCCGGATACGCAACCTTTCGAACAACCGCAAGGTCAGGATTCCCCGCCAACAGCTCCTCAACCGCAACCACCCCACACGCCTCAACATAGTCCTCACCAAGCCGCGCGAAACGCTCAGAAATCCTGCGCAGCCGCCGAAGCCGAACCTGCGTGGACTCCCCAGCCCCGAGCATCTCCGCTGCCTCCTGGCCCACCGCCGGCAGCTTCTGTTCCATCTCGGCAATCACGTCAGCAAACAAGCCGATCTGCTCCGGCGGCCCAGGCGCCTCGGTCCGTCCTTCGAGAATGAGCTCCAGCCAACCCAACCAGACACTACGTTCAGGCAGTTGATGGCTCAGTTCAGGCGGCCAGAAAAAAAGAGAACACCAGATGTCCATCACCAGCTCGAGTCGCCGGTAGGGGCCGTTGTCGCGCACGACGGCACGCATGACCTCTTCCTGTTGGGACACCAGAAGCTCACCGTCGCGCGACATTCGAACCGGCACGAACGACGACGGCTCGATCCCGCCATCGCCGGCAACACTCGAGCCGCGCTTCTCGCCCCACACCGGGATCCGGTCGGTGGTTTCTTCGATTGCGAACAGGCGCTCGGCGGTGACCTTCTCGAACAGCTTGTCGACGGCATCCGAAAGCCGGACAAGTCGCTCGATGTCATCTCGCGAGAAGGGCTCCTTTTGATTGGACCTCCAATTCCGCAGTCGCTCGGCGTCCTCGGAACAGAGTTCCTTGAGCACCTTGGATTCGCCATAGGCGGCCATACCGGCTGCGGGCACCAGGAAGTGGTAGACGGTGTCCTCAGGGCGCTCTTCACTATGCGGCGCGGTCCCCACGTCTTCTGGAACGAGGCCGAGCCAGTTGGGCTTGGCCTTCGTTCCCTTGCGGGTCAGATCGGACGTCTTGAAGACCTGCCGGCGGGCACCGATGAGACTGTTGCCCTGCATGAGCCGCAAGCCAAACCAGGGGCACTTACCGCCTTCGTGAATGGTGGCAAGCCAGAGCGAGACCTTGGCCAGTTCGACGGCGGTCTCATTCAGGTCGACCCCATAACAATTGTTGGTGGCCAGGCGCGCCATGACGCGGCGGCGCTCGGCCGCGTACCGGTGCGACGGCAGCAGTTCACCCGTTTCTTCCTGGCGGGCTTCGAGGTAGTGGTCGGCCAGTTGCCGGATCGCTTCGATCAGAAACGCTGAAGAGCCCATCGCCGGCTCGCAAATCGTGAGCCCGAGCATCTCATCGGCCGAGACCCGGCGGGTGCGGGTGCCGTCTTCGGATTCTTCGAACAGCAGCTCGTTCAACGAATGCTTGACCAGGCACTCGGTGAGCACCTGGGGGGTGTAGTAGCTAGCCGACTTCTCGCGGTTGCGGCCAGCCAGGCGGAAGAGAAAGGTGCCCTTGTCGTGGCGAATCGGGCGGTCTTTCTCGTCTTTCCGGATCTCTTCCGTTTTGTACTCGTCCTTGCGGCTCTCGGGAACGAACCAGACCGCCTCCTTGTCGCTGTCTTTAGGGCGGGCGACCTCAATGAGGGGCTCGCGAGCGAAGAAGCCGCTGTAGCTGAGAATGCCTTCGTAGACCGCGCCCAGCTGCTGAATGTCGAGCTGGGCGTAGGAGATGCGGCCGCGCGATTGTCTCTTCTTTTCCGCCGAAAGGGAGAAGAGTTGCAGGATCTCCTGGAGAACGACGTTGCGAAGGCGCACGCCGGCGAGGATGGGGAGCTTGGCGTCGTCAAAGAGCGGTGCCGAGAGGGCGTCGAGGTGCATCCCGTGGTCGGTGGTGCCGCCGAAGACTCGCTCGTCTTTGAGCAGCTGCTGGGTGAGGTTGTGGCCCACTTCGGTGGGCGGGAAGCCGCGGTTGAGAACGTCGAAGAGCTTCTTCAGAGACTCGTGGAAGTAAAAGCCGTTGCGGTCGCGCTCGGTGAGGAGCGGCCTGAGCTCGAGGTCGCGCAGGCCTTCTAGGGAGTAGCCGCGGCGGTAGACCTCGGAGCCCATCGGCACCACGCGCAGTTCGGTGTCGCGCGCTTCGACATAGAACAAGAACAGCAAGCGGTAGAGCCAGGTGAGGCACTCCTTGGTGAGCTGTTCCGCGAGTGCGTCGCTGCCTTCTTCTATGCCCCACTTCGAGAAGACGTTGTCTTTGGCCTTGAAGCGCCGGTAGTGAACGGCCTCGTTGCCGAGCAGCTCAACGGCACGGCGGACGCCGATCTTGAGATCAGCGGAGACGGCGAAGGCGTGCTTGTGGGAGGCCTCGTCGAGCTGGTCGTGAAGCGGCTGGGCGCTTCGGGCTTCGTCGGGGTGGAAGGCCTGGTGGTGAATGAGCCCGGCCAGGGCATCGAGTGCCTTCTTTTCGCGCCGGCGAAAGATGGTGGAGAGGTCGAAGCTGAGCAGTGCCCCCTGGTGGTACTTGTTGCGATCGAGGAGTTGGATCTCGGTGCCGGTGAGGACGAGAACGAAGCGTGGCGGGTCGTCGAGACGGAAGAGATGCTCGTCGAAGAGCTCGCGCCAGGTGGCGGGCTGGGAACGCCGGGTATGGGAGCGCGGCGTTTGGAGGTTTTCGGTTGGGGGGTCGCCTGTCGCGCCTGCCGTACCGGTCGCCAGGTCGCCGGCGAATGGTGGTTGGTCGAGGGGGTCGGTGGTTTCTGCTTCCTGGTTGCCGCGCTGGGGGTCGGTGATTGGCCACGGGGTGTCGACGACGAGTAGCCAGTTGCGGTTGTCTCTTCTGGACCTGAGAAGGACGGGGATGACCGCGGAGGTGGCGTTGTTTCCGGGCGCGTCGCCAAGCGCGAAGAAGTCGGGCTCGGCCTGATAGCCGAGTGCCTCGAGCAGGTGGAGGTGGAAGTCGCGAGCGATGGCGAAGCGCGATTCGGCATCGCGGGTTGAGGCGGCGCGGTTGCTGGCTTCGAACCAACGTTCGGCGAGCGCGCTCAGCCGCTCGGGGGGTGTGCGTTGGCCCTTGGCCCTCTTCTCCTCGCGCCACCTCTTGAGGAGCTCCTTTTCGAGACTGTCCTCACATTTGTGTTCGAAGTAATGCGGGGAGTAGAAGTCGCGATTCTCGATTCCGGGGAGGGCGACGGTCATTGGCAGACTCCGGTGGCGGAATCGGCGAATTTGGCGATTCCGGAGAGTCTAGGAGTCTAATGGCCAATTCCCATTAATACAAGGAATCAAGAGAATGTAGCGTGGGGGTGCTTGCGTTCCGGGCAAGAGGGAGCGACGGGGCTTGCCTGGTATCTGGGCGCCTGGCCTGTGGCGGGTCTAAGCCAGGTCTCAGCCGAGGGGCGATCGCCGGCAGCCAGCAGGCCGACTGCTTTTGGGGGCGGGCTCTTGCGGGGGGACCGAATGGGCGCCGCTAGCGGCCGTCGGGCATGACGAGTGCCGCGATGCGCAGGAACGGGTCGGGCACTGTGCGCAGGCTTTCTCTCAGGAAGCGGTGGTGCTCTTCGTGGGTCCGCTCGACTTCTCGTTGGCTTTCGTCGATCCGTTTGCGCTTGACGACGGTACTCGGTGTCTTCGAGGCCTCGTCGAGAGCGGCACGTTCATCGGCAATGGCGGCGAGGCGGCGATCACGCCAATTACTCACCCGCAGAACGCCTTCTTGCAATTTCTGGTTGAGCCCTTCCATGCGCTCGATCCGGAGATCTCCCATCCGTCGTCGAGCAGCATCGAGGGCGGGCTCGAGCAGGGTGCGAAGCAGCTCGATGTCGGCGTCCGGCAATGCGGTGCCCGGGTTGGGCAGGTCTTTGGCGAGATCGAGGTCGTCAATCAGGGCGCGCAGCGGCTCGGTTCCCATAACGAGAGGTTCGATGCCCGGCGTGAGCTCGAAACGGATGGCGAGCCACTCGGCGATGACTGGCTGGGTGCGTTCGTTCGAGATCACGGCCTGCAAGACGACGATGCGCTCGTTCTCGCCGAGGCCGGAAGAGGCAGGAAGGCGGAGAACGGGCGCTTCGTGTCGTTCCAGGCAGGAGAGCACCCGGTCGTCGAGCCAACGGCTGACGGGATGCTGTTCCCAGAAGAGCTCCCACTCCGGCCAGTTCTCTTCAGACTTTCGGGCGTCTTCGAGCGACTGCATGACGCGCTCGCGGTCGATGGTGAGTTTGAGACCTTGATCTTTGGCGATGCGGCGCAGCTCGGGCGGGAGCTCTTCGTAGCGGCGCAGAAGATCGGCGGAGGGGTAGAGCTCGAAGCCACGCACCGAGTCATGAAACTCGACCTCTCCGGCGAGCGAGATCTCAGAGCCGTTGTAGCCGGCATCGATCAGCTTCTGTTTCTGCAGTGCGTCCTGGGCCTGGAGCTCGGCGAAGGCGGTGCGGGCGTAGGCGAGGTCGTCTGCGAAGAGGCGTACGGGCTCGGCGGTTTCGGCTTCGAGGTGCTCTTTGTGGTCGCCGAAGATCAAGTCGGCCAATAAGGACGTTGGTTCCTGGTCGGGCAGGATCTCTTCGGCGGGGCGGCCGTGCTCGAGGCCTTCGGCAATGTGTTGCTCTTCTTCGAGCACGTCGTGCAGCTCGAGCACGAAGGCGGCGTCACCGAGGTTGCGGTGCGCTTGCTCTTCCTTTTCGATGAGGCGTTCGGCGACGCGCAGTTCGCCGCGTAGGACCTCGCCGTTCTTGACCTCGCTGGCGTCGAAGCTGCTGGCATCGGGCACTGCCAGGAGGTAGTGAACTTGAGGGTCGTGCTGCTGCCCGAAACGGTCGATGCGGCCGTTTCGCTGCTCGAGCGAAATGACCGACCAGGGCAGGTCGTAGTGCACCAGGCGGTGGCAGTGGTGATGGAGGTTGATGCCCTCGGAGGCGGCATCGGAAGCGAGCAGGATGCGGAGGGGGCTGGCGGCGACGCCAAAAGACTCAACGCGCTCTTTCTGCTGCTGGTCGTCGAGAGAGCCGTGAAAGACGGCGATGGCGCCTTCTTTGAGCTTCAGGTCGGAGGCGAGCGCCTCTTCGAGGAAGGCGAGGGTGGCGAGACGCTCCGAGAAGATGACGACGCGCTCGTTCTTTCCCCGGGCGCCGACGCCTTCGTCTCGCAGCCAGGCGAGCAGGTGCTGGTACTTGGCGGTCTTCTTGTCGTCGATGGCAGCGACCGCAGAGCGGAGGCGGTCGAGCTCCCTCAGGTCGTGCGCTTCTGGGCGGTCATCGACCTTCTCGGGGCCGGGGTCTTCTTCGGCCAGGCCGAGTTTCTTGCGCACGTTCCTGATGCGCACGTCGATGGTGGCTGCGCAGGCAGCCTTCGAAGACAGGAGGGACTTGGTGAGGTGGGTGGTAAAGAGTGCTCTTGCGCCGCCGATGCTGGTCTTTCCGAGAGAGCGCAGGTCGAGATTGGCGAGCACCCGATAGGCCTCGTTCTCTTTTGGGCTCGCATCGAGGCGGTGCCTGAAGATGCGGCGCTCGCGGAAGGCGTCTTCGCTCTCGGCGGCGACGTCTTTCTTGGCGCGGCGAATGAAGAGGTGTTCGATCTCGCTGGCGTCGAAGTCCTCGGGGTCGGCGATGGCGGTGGGGTCGAGGAGCTGAATCAAGCTGGCGAAGCTCTCGGCCTTGCCGTCGTGCGGGGTCGCCGAGGCGAGCAGCAGGGTGTCGCAGCGGTCGGCGAGCAGGCGGGCGAGGCGGGATCTTTGCGAGCGGCCGGCCCCGCGCGCGCGCTCGGCGACGTGCTGGCACTCGTCGACGACGATGACGTCCCAATGCGCGTGCTCAATGTAGGAGCGGTACTTGGCGTCTTTCTTGAGCGTGTCGACCGAGATGATCGTGCGGTCGAAGTAGTGGAACGGGTTCTGGTGGGAGGGGATTCGTGACTGAACGCGCTGGAGACCAATGGAGTCGAGGCGGACGAGCGGCAGGGTGAAGCGTGCCCAGAGCTCGTGCTGGAACTGCGCCAGGACGGACTTCAAGGCCACGACGAGAATGCGGTTGGCGCGACCTCTTTGGGCCAATTCGGAAAGCAGAATGCCCACCTCGACGGTTTTGCCGAGCCCCACCGCGTCGCCAATGAGGAGCCGAGCTCGGGGTTGCGCCAGGGCAACGGCGGCTGGTGTGAGCTGGTAGGGCGACGGGCGCATGGCGGCGCGGTGCCCGACGTAGAGGCGGCTGTCGGTGGGCGGAGAGGAGCGCAGGAGGCTCTCGAGAAAGAGCCGCGAGCGGCGAAAGCTCGGCGACTCGTCGACCACCAGGGTGGTTTCCTCGGGGCGCAGCTCCTTCCAGTCGTCGAGTTCTTCGAGAAAGATCGCCTCCAGGTTCTGGACCAGGCCGCTGGCACCCTGGACGTGCAGGGCGAGGCCGTCGCTTCGGCCGGCCGATGACGTGCGGTGGGTCTTACGAACAATCCACTCCTCGTCGCGGATAACGACGCGCGCTCCGGGGGCGGGCGCGGTACGTCGCCTGGCGCGAGGTTTGGTGGGCCTCGGCGTGGGGGCGGGAGCGGTGAGAGTCATGGCGAACCGTCCTTTCGAACGAGCCGGCGATCGCGGTGGGGCGAGGCGACTCGAATGGGGCAATGAATCTAGCCAATTAATGTTTGAAAAACAAGAATTACTAATATACTGGTGAAACGGTGTTTTGAACCGTCCTCGCCATGCCCTCCAGGGCCTTTTCACTTTCTTTCCGCCAATGCTCCCTTCGATCCTTGCTGGCCAGATTCGGGCCACGGTGCTCGACTACCTGACGACGACGTTCGGTCTTTCCGACCGAGCGTTCGAGGAGAGCCTCGTAGAGTTTCTGGACGGCGAGTCGGGTTTGTTCCGCGGGCCGTACTACGAAGTGCGGTTGCCGTTTCGGCGAGAGAGCCATGCAGCGAACACGCCGCTCGAAGTGCACCCACCCTTTCAGCCCTATCGCCATCAGGCACTCGCCTTCGATCGGCTGACGTCGGCGGGCGGTCACCAGCCGCAACACACACTGATCGTGACCGGTACCGGTTCTGGCAAGACGGAGTGTTTTCTCTACCCGATCCTCGATCACTGCCTGCGCCATAAGGACGAGCCGGGGATCAAGGCGATCCTGCTCTATCCGATGAACGCGTTGGCTTCGGATCAGGCGCATCGCCTGGCGGAGCTGATTCACACCGATGAACGGCTGCGCGGTTCGGTGACCGCGGGAATGTACGTTGGGCAGAAGGGGCGCTATGGCGTGATGGGGCCGGATCACCTCGTGGATCAGCGTGCGGCTCTGCGCGACGACCCTCCCGACATCCTGTTGACGAACTACCGGATGCTCGACTTCCTGCTTCTGCGCCCCGAGGACGCGCGTCTCTGGCGGCACAACGGCGAGGAAACGTTGCGCTACCTGGTGCTCGATGAGCTGCACACCTACGACGGCGCCCAGGGAACTGACGTCGCGTTCCTGCTGCGTCGTCTTCGTCGTCGCCTGCAGTGTGCGAAGGGTGCCGTGTGCTGCGTGGGGACGTCGGCAACCATTGCGGGTGAGAGTGCGGAGGGCGCGGGCTCTGCGCATGAGCCGCTGATCGAGTTCGCCAGGACGCTGTTTGACGACTATTTCGCGCGCGACGCGGTGGTGACCGAGGACCGCTCGAGTGCGGTGGAGGTGTTGGGGACCGAGCAGGATCTCGATCGTTTTCCTGAGAGCTCGGCGGGCGGCTCTTTGCAGCAGCTTCTGCCGTCGTCCTACGACGACTCAGAGCAGTGGCTGGCGGCGCAGGCCGCGGAGTGGCTTGGAGATGACGTATCTGTCGAAGACGTGGTGTCGCTGGGTGAGCGGCTGTCGCGTCATCCGCTGCTTCATCTTCTGGTGCGCTCGCTCGAGAGCGGGTCGTTGTCGTTCGAGGCGCTGGACCGGGAGCTGGCGCGGTGGAGTGAACCGTGGAGTGCCATTCCCGCGGAGTGGCGGCGCCCGGCGCTCGATTCGTTCCTGGCAGTGGTGTCGACGGCGCGGACGCGGGAAGGTGCCTCTTCAGAATCGGAACGGACGCAGCCGTTCCTGACGGTCCAGGTGCATCTCTGGGTGCGCGAGCTCAGCCGGCTGTTGCAATTGGTGACAGCCGACGAGGAGCGGGTTTTTCGGTTCGACTCCGATCCAGACCCTCAGGCGAGCCTGCACAAGACGCGGCACTGGCTTCCCCTGGTGTGGTGCCGCGAGTGCGGGTCGCACGGTCTTGCCTCTGCCGAGCAGATCGGCACGCCGGCGCTCGAGAGCGCGGCACCCCAGATCAACAAGAGCTGGTTGGACGGCAAATCGAGTGCTCTGGCGCTGTTCGAGGCGCGCGGCGGCGAGGCGGTTCCCGGTACCCAGACCCGGCTCTTGTGCCCGACGTGCCTTTCGCTTGCCGATGATCGGTCAGGAAAAGGCGAAGCGGGCGCCAGTTGCCAGTGTTGGTCACGCGACGGTGGAGCCAAGCGCCGGGTCCTGATCTCCTCGGCGGGGGCGGATTCCTCGTCGGGCAACGGACGCACGAAGAGCAGCCGCGGTGAGGGTGGCAAGAAGGTGTTCTCGAGAGCCTGCCCGATGTGTGAGTCGAAAGATGCCCTGGTGATGATGGGCTCGCGAGCGGCGACCCTGCTCTCCGTGACGGTGAGCCAACTGCTCTCGTCTGAGCACAATCAGGATCGCAAGCTGCTCGCCTTCACCGATTCGGTCCAGGACGCTTCGCACCGGGCGGGCTTCTTCGGCGCGCGGACCTACACGTTCAACCTGCGTTCGGCGATTCAGGGAACCATCGCGGGCTGGGAGGAAGCAAAGAGCGCGCCGTTGCCGCTTGCCGATTGCGCTTCCGCGATGCTCGAACATTGGACAACCCGGGTGGAGCCGGCGTTTCTCTACGCTGCCTTGCTGCCGCCGGATCTCCTGGGGCTCAACGAGTGGCAGCGGGTTCTCGAAGCCTGGCGTGAGCTGAGCGAGCTTTCGAGCGAGGAGAGAATGGAGCGGCGGGAGGCAGTACAAGTTCCGGCGTTTCTCGACATTCTCGAACCGCGCCTTCAGTGGGAGGTGCAGCGGGAGCTGGGGCTGGATTCGCGGACGGGCCGTACGCTCGAGTGGGCAGGATGCACGGCACTCGGGTTCGATGCCGAGCGTCTGAAACGTGCGGCCGAGCGGCTCTGTCTCGAGGTCGAGGAGGAGAGCTGGTTTGGCGACCGGGGAGCGGGTGCCCTTCCGAGCAGCGAGGCCATGCAGCATCTACTGCTTGGTTTGTTGCACCGCATGCGCCAGCGCGGTGCGCTCGACCACCCGTGGCTGCGGCCGTTCTTCGAATGGGGCGGTGCGCGCTATCTCCTCAGTCGCAAGCGCCAGCCGTATCTTTCGCCGTTTCCGGATCGCGCCGTTCTGCCGCGCATGCTGGTGGAAGGAAAGCACAAGGTCTTCGACCAGGTCGACAGCCCACATGCCTACACCTGGCTAAGGTATTGGGCGGCGCGCTGTCTCGAGGTCGATGCTTCGGGCCCCGGCGCGAGCGATTTCTGGCGGATGGCGCTCCGCATCCTGGCTACCGAAGGGCTCGCTTTGGAGGTCACTACCGAGACTCGTTCAGGGGCTACGCAGCAGCGAGGGTGGACCCTCGCACCGGCCGCTGCCTGGGTGACCACCGGGACGCGGCGGCTCGTCTGTGACGACGCTAGTTGCCAGCGGGAACGGATGCTGGCTGATGAGGAAGCGAAGCTCTTCCTTGGCCGGCCGTGCCCCTACTACCGCTGCTCGGGTGTGCTGCGGGCAAGCACTGAGGTTTCGCCGAGGGCCAAGGCGCGTCACGACTACTACCAGAGGCTCTACGCCGCAGACCATCTCGAGCGTGTGGTGTGTGCCGAGCACACCGGTCTTCTGGCGCGCAAAGACCGGGAAGACCTGGAGGCCGCGTTTCGGGCCGGCAAGGTTCCTGGCGCACCGAATGTGTTGGTTTGCACGCCGACGCTCGAGATGGGAATCGACATCGGCGACCTGTCGGCGACGCTTCTGTGCTCGGTACCGCCAACCCCTGCCAGCTACCTGCAGCGGTTGGGGCGCGCGGGCCGTAAGACTGGCAACGCCTTGTCGGTGACCATGGCGGCGTCGCGGCCGCATGACCTGTACTTCCACAACGAGCCGCTGTCGATGCTTCGTGGCCAGGTGCTGCCGCCCGGGGCGTACCTCGAGGCGCCCGAGATGCTGATTCGCCAGTTCGCCGCGTTCTCGATGGATCAATGGGCACGGGACCGTGCAGAGGCTGGCGACCGCGAGCCCTTGCCGCATCAGATGGGGCTCGTCCTCGCGGAGAAGAAGGACGCGGACCGGTTCTTTCCCGACACCTTCGAGGCGTTCTACGAGGAACAGTTCGAGAGGCTGTGGGAAGAGTTCAGTGTCGGCTTCTGCCCGCCCGATGAGGAGGCGAGAGCTGAGATGCGCGCCTCCCTGGTGACCGATTCGGTCCCGGCGCGCTTCCGTGCCGCCTTCAAGGAGGTCGCGGACGAGCTCGCCGAGCTACAGAGCATCGCGCGTCGAACGCGGCTGCGTGCCAAGAAGATCGAGGCCGATCCCACCATCTCGGAAGCGCCAGAGGAAGAGCAGAAGGAACTGGCCGATACGGGCAGGGTGCTTGGGCGGCTGATGAAAGAACTGCGCAAGAAGTATCCGCTCCAGGTGCTCACCGATGCCGGGACATTGCCGAACTATGCCTTTCCGGAGCGCGGTGTTTCGTTTGAGTCGGTGGTGCGAAAAGAGCGCACGAGCAAGGCGGGCGGCAAGGAGCAGAAGGGGTCTTCTGACTTTCAGAAACGGGAGTATGTGCGCCCGGCGCATGCGGCGATTCGGGAACTCGCGCCGCACAACACGTTCTACGCCGAAGGACTGCGGGTTCGGATCGACCAGATCGACATCGGCACACAAGCTCAGCCGCTCTTCGAGTACTGGCGCTTCTGTCCCGACTGCTCGCACTCCGAGCGCGAGCTCGATGAAGCCGAGGGCGGCGGCGTGGTCGAGGCGCGCTGTCCGCACTGTAAACACGAGGGTTGGGCGGATTCTGGCCAGCGGCGCGTGGTGGTGCCGTTTCGGCGAGCGCGGGCCCTTTCGAAGCTGGCCGAGGCAACGGCCGCGGTGTCCAAGGAAGACCGGGAGCGTAAGTACTACGAAGTGGCGCGGCTGGTCGATGTGGGGCCGCACAACGCCCTGGGTGGCTACACGTTTCCGAAGCTGCCCTTCGGCTGGGAGCGCCTGCAGCATGTGCCACTCTCTGAGGTGAACTTCGGTGTGCAGCGCAACGCCTCCGAGCAGTCGTTTCGGGTGGCCGACCGGCCGATTCACGAGACCGGCTTTCCGGTGTGCGCGCGCTGCGGCCATGTGCGTGGCGGTGGCGACGACGAAGAGAAGCGAGATCAGCGGCACACGCCCTGGTGCCCTGGCCGCCGTGAGGGTGCAAAGGAGAACTTCGTCGATGTTTCGCTCTACCGCCAGATCGAGTCTGAGGCGTTGCGCATTCTGCTTCCGGTTGCAACGCAGGATGTCGAGCGCAAGCGGGCGTCTTTCAAGGCGGCTTTGCAGCTCGGCATCCGTCGCATGCTCGGGGGCCAGGCGAGCCATCTCGAGCTCACCGAGAGCGACGAACCGGCGAACCGGTTAGAAGGCGGGGGCGCTCGCCGGCGCTACGTTCTTCTCTACGACAGGGTGCCCGGCGGGACCGGCCAGCTGGCGCATATCGCCGAGCCCGAGACCTTCGAAAAGCTTCTACGGGTTGCACACCGGGCGCTCACCACGTGCGAGTGCCAGCGCGGCGAGTCCGAGCGCGATGGTTGCTATCTCTGCCTGTTTGCCTATCAGGTGCAGCGTGACCTGCCAATTCTCTCGTCGCATGCCGCGCGCGAGATGATCGATCAGGTTCTCGAACAGTTCGAGGGCGGCGAGCTGACGCCTACGGATTCGCTTTCGAACGCTTCGATTGATGATCTGATCGAGAGTGAACTGGAGGCGAAGTTCCTCGAGGTGCTCGAACGCTACGCACACAAGCGCGGTACCGAGCTCGAGCGTTCGATCCAGGGTGGCAGGCCGCGGTGGATCCTGCGCTTGCCTGGCGGTGTTGGCGCCGATGGCAGGGAGACCCCGGGGCGCAGTTGGGTCGTGCGCCAACAGGTGGACATTGGTTCGAGGGAGGGCGTCGACCGCGCCTCGCGCCCGGATTTTGTGATTGCGCCGCGCGACGGCGACCCTTCTGTGCTGCCGATCGCAGTGTTCTGTGACGGTGCGGCTTTCCATGTCACGCCGGAACGGGAGACCGGGGTGATCGCGGCCGATGTCGCGAAGCGCCGCGCACTGATTGAGAGTGAGCGCTATCGCGTGTGGTCGTTGACCTGGGGTGATCTCGAGGCTTGGATCCGAGACGAAGATACAGCGGTGCGGGACGCGTTCAGCGAGCCGAGCCGCAGTGTCCTCGGCCACTTGTGGGACCAGAGGGCCGCCGGGCCGCTCAAGCAAGGTCTCTTGACCAGGGGGAGCGCGAGCCTCTTGTTTGCACACTTGGAGCATCCAGACGCGGCTCACTGGTCGGCGGTTGCAGAGGCCACGGTTGCGGCATGGGCGTTGTCGGGCCCGTTCCTCGAGGCGAGCGACGCCGCGGAAATGCGTGAGCGCCTGATTTCCGATGGGGCCGATGTGGGGGGCTTTCTGGTTGCGGTGCACAAGAAGCCGGATGCCGAGGCCCCGTGGGTGTCACGAGGCCATGTTGGGCAGCACGCTCTGACGTTCGCGCGAGTGCCAACCTCCTCGGTGCACGGTGGTGTCAGCGCGGGTGCTGAGATCGCGGCGCGACTTCTCGATCATCAGAACCACCGTCAGAGTCGCGGTTTTGTGGCCTGGTGGCGCTCGTTCCTGTGGGCCTGGAACCTGCTGCAGTTTCAGGGCTCGGCGCGTTTTGTCTCGAGCGAGTTTGTGGAGACGGAAGGGCCGGTGTCGGGTGTCGCCCAACCGGTGGAAGTGGCACAGCTGGTCGCCGAGCCCGCTTCGTTGGCCGTTTCGGTGACAACGGACGTCGCCGCTTCACCGGATGCTGAGCTCGAGGAGCTGCTCGAGATTGCCACCAGTTGGAGTGCGCCGGTGATTCGGGAGGCGTTCGAGCGCGGTCTGCCGCTGCCTGAGGTGGGCTGGGTTCTGGAAGGCTCGAGTGCGCACGAGGCGGATATCGCCTGGCCCGAACAGCGGCTGGTGGTGCTTGCCGAGTCGCAGGCTGGTTCGCGCGGTGCTTTCGAGGGTGCCGGTTTCCTGGTGTTTGAATACCCTGTTGATCGCGGTGAGCTGCTTGGTGCGCTCGCCGAGCGCTCGGCCGTCGTTCAGGTCTGAGGAAACCGAGAGCCGTCATGCCACAACTCGCCGTATCGAAGGACTTCATGAAGGCGTTTGCTGCCCTTCCCAAGGCGCAGCAGAACAAGGTTCGGCTCTTTACCGACAAGTTCAAGCAAGACCCCACGCAATCAGGGATCAACTTCGAGCGCATCGAAGGCGCCGCCGACGACAAGGTGCGCAGCGTTCGTATCGACCAGGCCTATCGCGCAATCCTCGTTCACCCGCCGCGTGGCGACGTGTACCTGCTGGCCTGGGTGGATCACCATGATGATGCCTACGCCTGGGCGCGGAACCGTCGGTTCGAAGTGCACCCGCGCTCCGGTGTGCTGCAGATCTTCTCGGTTGTGGAGGCCGAGGCGGCTGCCGGTGCAGGCGAAGGAGTCGTGGCGGCGGATGGTTCGGAGCACCAGCGCTTTTTGTTCGGTGAGCACGATGACGAGGAGCTCCTTCTGGCTGGCGTTCCCGCGCCTCTTCTGCCCGCTGTGCGCGCGGTGATTACCGAAGACGACCTGGGGCGCCTTCTCGGACACCTTCCTGAGGAGTCGGCGGAGATTCTCATTCACCTCGCGGCTGGCGAAGACATCCTGCAGGCGATCGAGTCGGTGGGGCGCGAAGAGGCGGCGGCGCCGATCGATACCGACGACTTCGAGAGTGCCCTCGAGCGGCCATCGTCGAGGCGGCAGTTTGTGGTTCCGGCGAGCGAAGAGGAGCTGGTCGCGATGCTCGAAGCGCCGCTCCTCGAGTGGCGCGTCTTCCTACATCCGAGTCAGCGGGCGTTTGTCACCATGGATGCCAAGGGGCCGGTGCGGATTCTTGGCGGCGCCGGTACGGGCAAGACCGTCGTGCTTCTTCACCGTGCGCGGTATCTGGCGCGGCATGTATGGAACGGCGAGCAGGATCGAATCCTCGTGACCACCTTTACCCGCAACCTGGCGGCGGATCTCAGTCAACAGCTCGATGTGCTTTGCGGCGAGGAGCGTCGGCGCATCGAGGTTGCGAACCTCGACAGCTGGGCGGTGGGCTTTCTGCGGCGCAACGGTGCGGACGTTGCGATCGTCAAGGAGAAAGAGGCGCGTGAGCTGTTGCAGCGGGCCGTCGACGAAGAGGCCCACCCGGATCTGAACCTGCCGATCGGCTTCTATCAAGACGAGTGGGAGCATGTGATCCAGGCTCAAGACCTGGGAGATCGTGACCACTACTTGACGGCTGCTCGCACCGGACGGGGTACCCCGCTCGATCGCAGGAAGCGCGCCAGGGTGTGGAAGGTTCTCGCGCGCTATCGCCAACTGCTCGAGGAGGGCAAGCTCCTCGACTGGAACGATGTCGCTCGCGAGGCCCGCCTGCTCATCGCCGGTGGAGCTTCGACGCGCGGTGTCGACGCAGGCCTGCGGGCGGTGCTGGCGGATGAGGTTCAGGATTTCGGGCCGCCGAAGCTTCGGTTGCTGCGCGCGTTGGCGCCAGAGGAGAACAACAGCCTCTTCCTGGTCGGCGACGCCCACCAGCGGATCTATGGACGGCCGTACCCGCTCAGCCGTTGTGGCATCGAGATTCGCGGGCGCGCGAAACGGTTGAAGCTCAACTACCGGACCACAGCGCAGATTCGTGCGCGCGCCGTTTCGATTCTCGAGGGCGCCGAGATCGACGACCTGGACGAGGGAAATGACACCTTGGACGGCTACCTTTCCCTGCGCCAGGGGCCTCTACCCGAGGTCAGGCACTTCGCCAAGGCGGTGCAGGAGGAGAAGGCGATTCTCGAGACGCTGCGTGAATGGATCGAAAAGGACTGTGTCGATCCGCGCTCGATCTGCCTGTGCGCCAGAACTCGCCAAGAACTCGACAGTCGCTACGCCGTGATGCTGAAAGAGGCGGGAATCGACCAGGTGCGCCTGGACTCGGAATCTTCCCCCGAAGACGACCGGGTGGGGGTGAGAACCGCGACCCTTCATCGCCTCAAGGGCCTGGAGTTCGAGCGGCTGATTGTTGCCGGGATCGACGATGAGTCGATGCCGCTCCGCCTGAACCACTCAGGTCTCGATGAAGGAGAGCTCGTCGCGCATGATCTCAAGGAGCGCTGCCTCTTGTACGTCGCGACGTCGAGGGCGCGCGACATGCTGATGGTGACGGGTTATGGGAAGCCGAGTCGGTTCTTGACTTGAGCGGGATCAGCTACTCAACTCCCCAGTTCGGCCCCAGCTCTCCCCGAGCGTAGTCGCAGAGGTCGTAGGGGGGTTCGTCCTTCGCGCGCCACACCCAGACGTCGCCGCTGGCGTTGTACTCCAGCATTTTGCCGGTGAGAGCGATACCACTCAGCATGAGGAGCGGAAGGATGGCGGCGGCGGCACGCTGGAGGAGTGTGGGTGTTGTGAGGGGGCGAAAGAGACACCACGCTGCGAGTAGGCCTGAGATGACGACGCTGGTGATGAGGGCGCCGTGGTAGGTGGCGAGGGTTTCCGGTGCCAGGGAAGTGGCGCCGTTCTCGACGACTCGACCGCCGACGTTCTGGAGATACAGGGCGGCCGCGGCGTGGAGGGCGAGGATTGCGAAGGCGGTTGCGGTGGTGAAGCGGGCCCTCCGGTTTGGTGTCGAGGGTGGGTTCATTCGTCGCCTCCTGGGGCGTCGGTGTCCTGGTTGGTTCGTGGGGCAAGGTCAACCCAGCGCCCGGGCATCCACTTGAAGGGGATGAACGGCTCGCCCGGTTGCCTGCGGTTGAAGAGGTTGCCATCCCAACCGTACACAGGGAGGTTGCAGGTCGAACAGGGCGTGACTCTCGGCCGTTTCGTAGCTATCGGGGGTTCTGCGAGGTGTGGCGTGGAGGCCTGGATTTGGGATCTGGAGTCCGCGGCGTCCGGGCTATTGAAGCTTGCTTGGCCTCTTCGTCGGGAGCTCCGTTGATAGAATTTGGGATGCCGACTCGCTCCCTCCTCTGTGCCATTCTGGTGCTGGCCACGCTCTCGAGCGGGATCCTGGCCTCCGAACTGCCTACCCTGGAGCCCCTCGTTCTTCTGGCGGACACCAACCCGGGGCCGGCAGATGGCATCGACGACTGGAGGGACTTCGTCGTTGGGGGTACCTTGTTCTTCGAGGGCGGTCCGTACCCCAAGTCTTTGTGGAGAACAGACGGTACTTCCGCGGGCACATTCAGACTCACGCCAACCGGCTGGAACTACATGCATAGCCTGGTTCTCGAGGTCGCAGAGAACCAGGTCTTTTTCGGCGCCATGCCACCCGGCGAGGACGAACTTTCGCGCCTGTGGGCGACCGATGGGACCCCGGAAGGGACTCACGAGCTTCCTGTGCCGTCTCGGGGACCTCTGCGAGCCTGGTGGGGAAATCGCAGCACCCACAGTTCCATCCTCTTCTACGAGCCCGCCGCTTCCGACGGGCCCGATGCATACTGGTCGAGCGACGGCACTCCCGGCGGCACCGCGCGGGTTACAACGCCCGAGCCGTTGCAGAAACTCTGGGGTCACCAGGTGCTCGGGTCAGAGTTCGTTTTCCTCGGCACACGGGAAGATGAAAGCCGGGTGATCCTTCTGGGAGATGGGCCTTCTGGCACACGTGTCTTCAGAAACCTGGCTTCCGGCGAAGGGCTGGGCTTCTTGAACCGCTCCAAGGTTCCGCCGTTCTTGTACACCGTTTGCCAGGAGGACGACTCCTGTGAGATCCGTCGCACCGATCTCGCAGGCGCTGACGTGTTGATCGGCACGTCGCCTCATCTTTTCCAGGGCCTGGTTGGGAACCGAGCGTTTCTCGCCTATCGCGGCGAACACATTCTCACGATGCGGACGACTGACATCACGACCGGCGCAACCGAAGTCCTAGCGAAGTGGGATGCCCGCTCCGAGCCCTGGCATGGTTGGTTGTCGCGCGATCTCATGATTCTTGGAAAAAGGGACCCCGACGACTTCTACGCCATGAAGAGTCTGTATGTATCCGATGGGACCGCTGCAGGGACCACGCGGATTCTGGAGTGCCGGGAATCACCGTGTCCGTTACCTGCCAACTTTTCGCTCGAAGAAGACGGAACGATCTGGTTCTTGGGAGGCGACTCCGCTTCGACGGGACGACAGCTCTTCCGGTCGGATGGAACGTTGGAAGGGACAGCAACCGTTACGCCTCCCTGCCCGGAGCCATGCCTAGTCACGAGTCACTTTCTCGATACTCACCGAGCGGACGAGTGGCCCTGGTGGTACAGCGGTCGGCGAGTCGTCCTTCACCGACGCACCCTGCCCGAGAACGGGCCCATCGAGGTCACCGTCTACTACGTTGATCCGGCGGAGGGTGTCGCTCATCTCCTGGGAAGCCTGGAAGTGGCGCCCTACACATGGAGGACTGCCCTTCACTCTCTGGGCAAGCGATTTGTGGTGTTAGGGCCAACGACTGATTACGGCATAGAGCCCTCTTCCTTTGGCCTCTTCTTTCGGGAGATCTTTCAGGACGGCTTTGAGTCCGGTGACGTCTTGGGTTGGGTGAGTTCTTCCCAGAACTGAAGAGGAGCCCGACACCGACCCGCGCGAGCCGCTGGAGGCGCGCTCGCGAATGTTGTGAAGCGTAGTCAAGCGTCGGCGGCGCCCAGGTCCTGAGGCGTGTCGTACCAGCGGTTCTCCGCCGGTCGCTTCCAGCCGTACTCCCGTCTAGCAACGGTTTCTGCCTCTTCGGTGACGAAGGCGATCAGCGCCTCAACTTTGCCGTCGCCCTCCTGTGAGTCCGCGGCCTCGGCGGTCATGTCCTGTCAAGTGGTGTATGACGGTCACGTGGGATCCTTGTTGTGATCATGCTGAGATGGCCTTGGGTTCCTCGTTGTTTGTTGGTTGATCCATGAGTTCGGCGACTCGCATGAGCGAGTCGAGACTTACGTATCGCCTGGCGATGACCCACTCGTCATGCTGTTCAGCGAGCACGGCTCCGACCAGGCGCACGATGGCGTCACGGTTGGGAAAGATGCCAACGACGTCGGTTCTCCTGCGGACTTCCTTGTTGAGCCGCTCGAGTGGGTTGTTGGACCAGATCTGTTTCCAGATGGATTTGGGGAAGTCAGCGAAGTTGAGGATCTCGGTCTCGGCCTCTTCGAGTAGCTGAGCCGCCTCCGGAAAACGTTCCTCGAGCTGATCGATCACAGCGCGGTGTTGCGCTTTGACCGAGTCGCCATCTGGCTGGGCAAAGATCGAGCGCACGAGAGTCGCGACGGCACTTTGTGCCGCCTTGGGTACCCGAGCCAAGAGGTTGCACATGAAGTGGGTGCGGCAGCGTTGCCAGGAGGCGCCGATCAAAGTCGATGCGATGGCGTCCTTGAGACCGGCGTGCGCGTCGGAGACGACGAAGGCCACGCCGCTGAGCCCACGGCTAACCAGGCTTCGTAGGAAGGCGAGCCAGCCGGCACCGTCCTCGGTGGTGATGACATCCATCCCCAGAACCTCTCGCTTGCCCTCGTGGTTCACGGCGATGGCCTTGACCACGGCGACAGGTACGATGCGCCCGCCCTCACGGCACTTCTGCACGTGAGCATCGAGCCACAGGAGACGGTAGGGACCTGTGTCGAGAGGACGATGGCGGAACTCCTCGACCCGTGCATCCAGCTCCTTGGCGATCTCTGAGACCTGAGACTTCGAAATGCCCTCGATGCCGAGGTTCTTGACCAGCTTCTCAACCTTTCGAGTCGAAACGCCCAGAACGTAGCTCTCAGCGATGACGGAGAACAGGGCGCGCTCAGCTCGCCGCCGAGGCTCAAGGAGCCACTCGGGGAAGTAGCTGCCGCGACGCAGCTTGGGAATGGCGAGATCGAGCGTGCCGACTCGGGTGTCCCAGGTTCGGGTCCTGTAGCCGTTGCGTTGGTTGACGCGTTTCTCGGTGCGCTTGCCATAGGCGGCACCGCACAACGAATCGGCCTCGGCGCTCATGAGCTGCTGGGCCACGAGCTGTACCGCCTGACGCAGAAGGTCGGGCTCTTGCTCGACGGTGTTGCGGATCGATTCGGGAAGGGTCATGCTGTTGTTGGTCACTGTTGGGATTCCTCCTTGGTTGTTTGGTTTTTGTTCAAACCAAGGATCCCGCAGTGGCCGTCAAGCCTCAAGTCCCGGCGCGCGGCCTGTGGAATCTGACACCCTGCGGAAATCGCTGCGCGATTTCACGACAGGGTTTGGAAAACGCTTCGCGTTTACCACAGCTCCCACAGGTTCGACGACGACTACCCTGAGGGCTCGTACACCACTTCTCTGGACACTACTGCCTCGGCTTCAGCCTGTTCGGCGATCATCTTGTCGAGCAGCTTGAAGAACGCCTCGACCTTCATGTCTTCCGGCTGTCCCTCGTAGAGCGTTGGCCCGCTCAACGAGGCTTCCAACTGTCTGCGCCATCTTGGTTCTGAAGTCGTCGTATGTTCGGATCACTTGAAAACCCTCCTCAACCAACGGGCCCACCTGCTCTTACCCCTTAGTCACTTTCGGCGAGGAGTTCGTCGCGGACTTCCGAAAGCAGCTTGCCCTGGCTGGTTCGCCAGGCGGTCCAGCCGTTGACGGTGCGTCGCTTGCTGCCGCTGGCTTGCATGCAGCGGAGAGCAGCGAAGGAGGGGGAGTACTCCTGACCCAGGACGGCGATCTGACCTTGCGAGGTGACGGTCCCTTCGTAGAAGGTGCGCTCGCCACCCTGTGGGCGGTATTTGAAGTGCAGTGTCTGGCCGACGGCCAGTTTCTCGGCTTCGAGCAAGTCGCTCAGAGTGACGCCGTAGTGGACGGGGCCCGGGGCATCGGCCTGGGTGGCGAAAGTGGGGGCGAACTCTTCGGGTAGTCGATAGATAAGGTTGGAGGGTGCGCCGAACTCGCTGAACTTCTGGATCTCCCACAGGCGCACGTCGGCTTTGAGCGTCTCTGCCCATTGTTCGAGGTCGGGTTTGATCGTGTCGATCGGAATGGCGACGATCGGTTGGCGCTCGAAGATGCGGCCGATCTCCTGGCGAAGGTCGATGGACTTGATCCCGAGGTCTCCGATGTTGGCGAGTAGTTCGGGCTCCTTCTTGAAGCTCTCGAAGGCCAGTTCGGCGAGTTGTTGGCGCGATTGGGCCGTTGCGCTTGCGGTGAGCTGCTTGGCGACCTGGGGCGCGATGTGTCGCCAGACGCCGTGACGGGCGAGCTCAACCTCGACGAGGTACCAGCTTCTCGTTTCGAGGTCGACAACGTAGGCGTCTGGAATGGTCCCCGACCCACCCTCGGTTCGAAGTTTGGCCTTGGCCAGTGGCAGCGACCAGGGACCGAAGATTCTTTCCGCGTTGTCGAGAACGAGGTCTTCGAGCTCCTGTTCGCTCGCGAACTCGGAGGGTACGAACTCTCTATCACCGAAGAGGAGCATGAGGTCAGGGGGGTGGTGTTTCCTGGCGGGGGCGAGGCTTGTGGCGACGGGAGCGACGAGAACGGGCGGAGTCGCTGCGAGGAGGGCGGAGCGCCCTGTCGGTTGAGGTTCGTGCCTACTCTAGCCTGAGGCTTGGAATGGCTCGGATCGCGCTCGACAGGAAGGGTCGTTTCGCTGAGGGCGGATTGCCGACGCCGCCTGGTCGGCGTCTTCAGGGTCCTTCGAGCCGAGGGGCGTCTGGGTCGGTTGCTCAGGCCTCGGGTATGTCCGCAGTTCGAAGGCTGGGTGTCGTTTGACGAGGGGCGCTTCTCGAGCCGTGCCGAAAGGGACTTGTCTCCATCGTTGCCGCCAATCGAGGTGGTGTTGTAGGCCGATTGACAACTTCTGGGCCAGGTGTGGTGTTTCGCTCCGGCGATTCGGTCGGTCGTGGTCAAGGGCTCAGCGCGATAGAACGATCGTGTTGTTCTGGCAGAAACGGCAGCCACGAGTAGGGCTGGTTACGACCGGTGCGCTCAGTGTGAGTCGGTTGCCGGAGCGGGTACCGGAGAAGTCGCCGACACCCACGCACCCCGGGAAACTAGTTGTGAACGTGCCTCCGAACGAGTCGCCCGAAACGGTTCCCTCGAAGGAACCCGAAGAGTTCGAGGGCATGGCAAAAGATCCGCTGGCCCGATTTCCGGACTGGCTGATCGCGACAGTAATAGGGATGTTGCAGGTACCTCCCTCGGGTGAAGTGATGGAACCGGTCCAGGTACCCGTGAGATCGACGGAGGGAGATGTCGGGCTGCTCGAAGAGCCTCCGCAGGCGGTGAGGAGAAGCAGGCTGGTCAGGGCGATGGGCAGGAAGCGCATTGTGTGAGTCTCCGCAGTCGAGAGCGTCGCACTGGACCCGCCGACAAGCCGGATTCAAACCTGTCTTGCGAATAGGGAGCAACGACGCGCGTGAGTGGAATGGGCATTTTACAATAAATAAACTGTATTGACAACTTCGATTGATGCTCCTCCAGCATCACAGGGATGAGTGAAATGCACCAAACCGGATTCCCACTCGTCGGAATGATCTCTGCGCCGTTCTCGATCGACGAACTTCAACCGAGCCGTCGTAGGATGATCAACGAGATTCGCAAGCCGTCTTTCCGGGTTGGCTGCCAGTTTCCTTCCGACGCTTTCGCCCGCAGATCCCTTTGAACTCCTCGCAGGGGCGACTGCCCGCTAGAGGCCTCGGGCGGACGCACAGGCTGCTGGTCGACGCAAACCCGTACCTGATGGGTTCGGTTCGGTAGTCGGCGCCGAACTACCCTCTGACAATGCCCACGTTGACCTCGTCGATGTCCAGCTGGTCCTCGAGAACTAGGGCCTCACGGGGGAACTGTTTCGCACGTTCCTGTTCGTGGGCGTTCGAGGAGGCGAGGGTAGGTGGATGTGTCGTTTCTGACCATGGCGCCGTCGATTTACGCGGAAAATTGACGACGATCTCGTCAAAAACGCGAAATTTGTGGGCGTTACCGCTGTCAGGACGTGATCGCGCGCACCATGAGGCCTCGAGCGGGAACCGAGATCAGGGTTCGGTAGCTGAGGCCTCGACTGAGGATGGTGCGTCGCAGAAGCGGAGCACGTCCTCGTCGAACGGGCTTTCGCCAGCGCGGACCCGGTCGCCGTAGGTGTGGGCGTCGCCGACAGCCATTGCGTCGAGCGTGAAGAGAGGCCAGACGTCAGCACGGAAAGGATTCCCCATGTCGTCGACGAGGTCGGCAATCGGGTAAAGCAAAGGTGTCTTGAGCCACCTGTCCTCAACATAGATGGTCGAGATCTCGAAGTGAGTTCCTGGCGGCATGAGGAGGACGAGGCGCCCTTTGAACGGATCGGTGGTCGGTTCTGAGGCCGAGCCGATCTTCAGACCATAGAAGTAGTCGGAGTGGTGGCGGGGCGTCCCGCCACCGAGTTCGGAGGCCTTGAGGACGCCGCGGTAGAGGCCCATCAATTCGGACTTCGCACCGGGGCTTTCTTCGTTGGGAAGCACGTCGTTGCTCTCGGCACCGTAGATGTAGGTCGTGGTTTCGAGGCACTGCCCTACGAGCCACGCGAACTCCGGAGCGTGCGTTGCGTCGATGATGTTCTTGCGCACGGTCTCGCCCTGGATCTCAGGCGGCGCTGGAGGCTGGCGGCGTTCTCGGAAGCAGCCGCCGACGAGGATCGCCATCACGGTTGCAACGAGAACGACGCGCCCAATGCGTAGTGAGCCGATGGCGCTTGAGTTTAGGTGCCTACTCATCACCGCGCCACAACAGTCGCTCGAGAGAGGCGCCCCAGCGCGTTTGCGTGGTGCCGTCCTCGAGTGCGTTGAGATAGGTCTCCATGCCGTGGGTCGTTTCCCAGTTGCCGTCTTCACCTCGGTCGATGTAGCGGATCGTGTAGCCGTTGCGTTCGTAGCTGCCGAGCTGTGCCATTCCGGGGAACCCGGCACCGACGAGGTTGGGCACGGTATCGCGGACGTTGACTATAGCGTTGAGCGAACGAAGGCCGGGTGGATAGCTGTAGGCGGCACCGCCGTAGGAGATCACGTCGATGCGGGCTCGCTCTTCCATCGATAGATAGGAGAGGGCCGCTGATCCGAGTGCGGCACCCTGGCTGTGCAGGTGGAGCCGCACGTTTTCTCCGGGGTTGTTTGCCAGTTGATGGCGAATCTGAGAGATCAGCCCTGCGGTGGAGCGATCGAGCAGGTTGGGCTTGTTGTTGAACTGGGTCGAGAGCATGTCGATCCCCTTGTTCCTCTCGTCGGTTGGGTTGTAGAACGGCAGCACGTTCTCGCCAGTGGCCTTGTGCACGGTTTCCGCGTTCTCGATCGCGTCCTTCGGCTTGTTCCAGATTCCGTTGACGAAGATGGACGGGTTCGGATCCTTCTCGTCGTCGCCCTGGATATCCAGGCTCTCGTAGCTCTCATCACCGAACGCGGCCAGTGCGAGTGCTTCCGGCCAGCTGTTCTCTGGGTTCTCAACCTGCCACTCTAGGGCCTCCCGCTCGAGTGCCTCGATGCGGTGGTCGACTTCCCAGAAGACGTTCTCGATCTTCTCGACATGCCCGTCGATCTCTCGGCCAAAGTCGCGGGCCTGGTCTGCGAGCCATCCCGGGTAACTGCCGGAGCGGGCGACGTCGCCGAAGTGGTCCACCGCGGCCCCGCTCGCCTTCGAGATCCACTCCCCGTCATTCTCCCGCCAGGCTTCGGCGCCTTTCTCGAGCGCCAGGTCGCGGCCTTTGTTGGTCCAGAAGCCGACGGTGCCGTCGAGGTTCTCGCTCCAGGCGCCGGCTTCCATGGCGGCGGAGAACATCTTGCCCCCTGCCGTGCTGTCGAGGCCGTTCTCCAACCGCTCGATTCCCACGCTGACGCCCTCGTTCCAGAGTTCGTTGCGGTGTTCCCAGAGCGACTCGCCGACTTTCGCGGTTGCGATGCCGACTTCGAAGCCGATGGAGACGAAGGTCTGTGCGGTGGTTGCCATCGCCTCCTGGATGTACTCGCGACCGGCAATCACTTCCGCGACCGGCCGGGTGAGCTCGTCTACGGTGTCGAGCGCCTGGTCGGTCATGGTCGTGACCTTCTCTTCAACCCACTCGCCACCGCGGACCAGTGCATCTTCGGCGTCGAGGATCTCTTCGGCGGCGCGCTCGGTGACGTCTTCGAGGGCGCCTTCGATGGCTCCGCCCATTCGGTCGAGTGCGGCGACGGTCTCATTGCGCGCCCCGGTCAGCCGCTCGTTCCAACCCTCGACCAGGTCGTCGAACCCGTGGTCGATGGCGAAGTTGGCGGTGCTTTCGAGTGCCGAGTCGAAGCCCTCGGAGACAGTCTCTCGCGCTTCCCCGAGCCAATCGCCGAAGGAGGCCAGGAGACCCTTCTGCTGGACGTCGCCTGATGGGGCGGTATCGGGAGCGTCGAGCGCCCAGGGTAGGGAGAAGTCGTCGGAGCCTTCGTAGGTGTCGCCGGGTAGCCACGGCTCGGCTGGCGGTTTGGGCTGGCTGGCGTCGAAATCAGGGGCTGGCGGGTCGTTGTTGAACCATCCGCTCACGGTGTTCCAGAAGCCGTTGGTTGTACTGCTCATCCCGGGAGTCTCCGAAAGGGTCATCTCTTCGGACTGTCCTTCCGGTTTCACCGCCGTGCGTTACAGGTCAGAAGCAGGGGAGAGCCCCCGTGCAGAGTCCATGTACCGGGGTGGTCGGGCAGGCGGCACTTGGCTGCGGAGTTCGATCGGCCTGTTGAGGACCCCTAACGACCATGGAACAGGACCGACGCCCGGGAAGTCGCCCGGAGCCGCGAGTCGAGCTCCACTTCCTCTCGGATAGGTGTCGCATCTTGATGCGTTAGATGATCTGCGTGCCAAAGTCTCCAGCATGCGAACCACGATCCAGTTTGAAAGCGAGAGGATTGGAGGCGGGGCGGAATCTCTACGTCTGTGTTCGTCATGAGAAGAGTCTAGAAAGCTGTCGGGAAGGTTGGTCAAGCGGGTCGTTGCCTCGGGGAAGGCCGAGTCACGCTCTCGGTAGTTGCTCTGACTGAGCCGGGCTCGGTGTCCTTCCTGGGAGGAGATTTCTAGAGCACCAGGAGCTTTGCTGAAGCTCGATTTGGTCAAACCATGGTTGACAAAATCGGTCTTTGATAAAGGCCGCCGTACCGTCAGGGCTGCCAGAGGGTTTTCTCGGCCAGCGCTTTCGACAGTTTGAGCAGCGGCCATACTTCGATGCTGTCGCTCGTTCGGAACGATCTCTCCCCGCCGTAGACCAGGATGCTCCTGGTCAGAGATGGCAGTTCGGAAAGGGCGCGTAGGCCTTTCAGCATTGTGGTGTTGTAACGCGGTTGTGCTTTGACTTCGATGGCGATGTGCTGCCCCTGGCGCTCCAGCAGGAAGTCGACCTCGAGGGTCTTCGCTCTTGCGGGCGCCCAGTAGTAGACGTCGTCGTATAGGTCAGAGACTTCGGCGTGGGCCCTGAGAAGGCCGAGGACGTAGCCCTCCAGAAGTGGACCTCGCTCTTCATGTGAAAGAGGGCCGCGCCTCTTCTGGACCTGACGGGCCAGGCCGGGGTCGACCCAGTAGAGCTTGGGGTGCTTTCGCTCCCGGGTTCGAAGCTTCGAGTCGAAGCCTGGGACGGTGGTGGTCAAAAGGGTGTCTTCGAGGATCTCCAGGTACCCGTTCACGGTGCTGCGCGCAGTTCCGGCGTCACGTGCGATGGCGGAAACGTTGATTGCTTGGCCGTGGAAGGGGCCGGCAACGGGGAGGAATCGTGCGAATGCTGGCAGGTTTCGCACCAGGGCTTCGGCACGAATCTCTTCTTTCAGGTACATCTGTACGTAGGCCTCGAGCGCCTCTGCACGATCGGGCGCTTCTGAGATGACGGCGATGGAGCCGTAGCGTAGTGCGTCGTCGAGATGGAAGTCGTCATCAAGTTCTTCTGGTACGAAGGGGAACATGAGTTTGCGCACTGCTCGGCCCGCCAGCAGGTTGGTACCCGCGGTCTTGAGCCTGCGCGCGCTCGACCCGAGCAGGGCGAATCGAAGCCCGCGCTCCTCGATCAGCCGATGGACTTCGTTCAAGAGCCCGGGGATGCGCTGGACCTCATCGACCACGACCCACGAACCCGAGTCGAGAGTGTTGACCTCTTCGGCGAACAGCGACGGGTTGGCCAGAAGCTCCTGGTAGAGCCCTTCGTTGAGCAGGTCGAACCGATGGGCTTTGTCTAGCTGACGGACCCAGGTGCTTTTGCCGACACCTCGGGGGCCGAGCAGGAAGAAGCTTCCTGGCGGGCGTTCGAGGATGCGAGGGTAGGCTGATTTGTCATTTTTGACCATGACGCCGTCATTTTACGCGGAAAATTGACGATGACCTAGTCAAAAGTGCGTTTTTGGCCTAGCGTCAGGTAGGGTGGTGTGGACTCCCGCACTCCGAAGCCTCGGGCGGGGGCAGAGATCAGGGTTCGGTCGCTGAGGCTTCGGCTGAGGATGGTGCGTCGCAGAAGCGGAGCACGTCCTCGTCGAACGGGCTTTCGCCTGCGCGGACCCGGTCGCCGTAGGTGTGGGCGTCGAGAACTCTGGTTGCGTCGAGCGTCAGGAGGCGCCCGACGTACGCCCGGAACGGTTGCTCCCGGTCGTCGACCAGGTCGGCAATCGGGTAGAGGAAAGGGGCGGCGTGCCATTCGTCTTCGATATAGATCGTCGAGACTTCGAACTGCGTTCCTGGAGGCATCAGGAGGACCAGACGTCCCGCAAAAGGGTCGGTGGTCGGTTCTTGGAACGAGTCGATCTTCAGGCCATAGAAGTATTCGCTGGGATGGCTTGGTGTGCCGCCACCGAGCTCAGCGGCTCTGAGGACACCGCGGTAGAGACCCATCATCGAGGACTTCGAGCCCGGGTTTTGTTCGTTGGGAAGCAGGTCGTTGCTCTCTGCCCCGTAGATCCAGGTGGTTGTTTCGAGGCATTGCGCCGCGAGCCAGGAGTACTCCGGAGCCTGGGTTGCATCGATGATGTTCTTGCGTACGGTCTCGCCCTGGATCTCCGGTGGAGCCGGCGGTCGGCGACGTTCTCGGAAGCAGCCGCCCGCTAGCAATGCCAACAGAACTGAAACGAGAACAAGGCGCCCGATGCTGCGCGAACAGCTGGCGCTCTCGTCAACGTGTCGACTCATCACCGCGCCTCAACAGTCGTTTCAGGCTGGCACCCCAGCGCGTTTGCGTTGCGCCGTTCTCTAGTGCGCTGAGATAGGTCTCCATGCCGTGGGTCGTTCCCCAGTTGCCGTCGTCACCTGAGTCGATATAGCGAATCGAGTAGCCATTGCGCTTGTAGTTCCCGAGTTGTGCCATCCCCGGGAATCCCGCGCCGACCAGATTGGGCACGGTGTCGCGGACGTTGACTATAGCGTCGAGCGAACGAAGGCCCGGTGGATAGGCGTAGGCGGCACCCCCGTAGGAGACGACGTCGATGCGCGCTCGTTCTTCCACTGAGAGATAGGAGAGCGCTGCCGACCCCAGGGCGGCACCCTGGCTGTGCAGGTGAAGCCGTACCGTCTCGCCGGGGTTTTCTGCCAATTGCTGACGGATCTGGAGGATCAGCCCTTCCGTGGAGCGATCCAGAAGGTCGGGCTTGTTGTTGAACTGCGTGGAGAACGGGTCGATGACCTTGTGGCTCTCATCGGTCGGGTTGTGGAACGGCAGCACGTTCTCTCCTGTGGCGCGGTAGACGGCGTTCGCGTTGTCGATGGCCTGGCCCTCTTTGTTCCAGATTCCGTTGACGAAGATGGAGGGGTTCGGGTCGGTCATGTCGCCCTGGATCGTCAGGATCTTGTAGCTCTCATCGCCGAAGGCCGCAAGCGCCAGGGATTCCCGCCAGCTGTTCTCGGGGTTCTCAACCTGCCACTCTCGGGCCTCCTGCTCGAGCGCTTCGATGCGGCGGTCAACTTCCCAGAAGACCTCCTCGATCTTCTCGATGTGTCCGTCCATTCGGCTGGCAAAGTCGCGTGTCTGGTCTGCGAGCCATCCCGGGTAGCTGCCGGAACGTGCGACGTCACCGGCGTGGTCCACCGCCGCTTCGGTCGCGTTCGATATCCAATCCCGGTCACGCTCGCGCCAGGCTTCGGTGCCTTTCTCGCGCGCCAGGTCGCGACCTTTGTCTGCCCAGAAGTCGATGGTGCCTTCCAGGTTCTCGGTCCAGGCGCCGGCTTCCATGGCGGCGGAGAACATCTTGCCCCCTGCCGTGCTGTCGAGGCCGTTCTCCAACCGCTCGATTCCCACGCTGACGCCCTCGTTCCAGAGTTCGTTGCGATGTTCCCAGAGCGACCCGCCGACCTTTGCGGTGGCGACGCCGCCTTCGAAGCCGATCGAGACGAAGGTGTGAGCGGTGCTCGCCATGGCATCCTGAATGTACTCGCGGCCGGCGATCACTTCCGCGACGGGCCTGGCGAGCTCGTCGACGGTGTCGAGCGCTCGGTCGGTCACGGTGGTGACCTTCTCTTCAACCCACTTGCCGCCGCGGATCGCAGCATCCTCAGCGTCGAGGATCCCTTCGGCGGCCTGTTCGGTGACCTTGTCGAGGGCGCCTTCGATGGCTCCGCCCATTCGATCGAGTGCGGCGACGGTCTCGTCGCGCGCACCGGTCAGCCGCTCGTTCCAACCCTCGACCAGATCGTCGAACCCGTGGTCGACGGCGAAGTTGGCGGTGCTTTCGAGTGCCGAGTCGAAGCCCTCGGAGACGGTCTCTCGCGCTTCCCCGAGCCAATCGCCGAAGGAGGCCAGGAGGCCCTTCTGCTGGACGTCGCCTGATGGGGCGGTATCAGGAGCGTCGAGCGCCCAGGGTAGGGAGAAGTCGTCGGAGCCTTCGTAGGTGTCGCCGGGTAGCCACGGCTCGGCTGGCGGTTTGGGCTGGCTGGCGTCGAAATCAGGGGCTGGCGGGTCGTTGTTGAACCATCCGCTCACTGCGTTCCAGAAGCCACCGGTGGTTGTACTGCTCATTCTCGGAGTCTCCGGAAGAAGGGTCATGGCTTGCAGACTGTCCTTCCGGTTTCACCGCCGGGCGTTACAGGTCAGAAGCTGGGGCAAGTCCCCGTGCAGAGTCCGTGTACCGGGTCGGTCCGGCAGGAGGCACTTGGCTGCGCAGGCGGGCCTGGCCTCTCGCGCTGGCCTCGAGGCTGGCGTGCTGCGCACGGGCGTAGCTTCCGGGCCGAGGTCGTAGCGGTCGGGCGCTGCCCTAAGGGCTTACCTCCGACCGTAAGCGGCATCGCCGCGCGCCGTGAGGACGCCCTCCCTTCTATTCGGAGCCCAGAACGATCTCGAAACTGCCCTCTGGCATCTCGATGAGGAGCTTGAGCCGTCCGTTCATCGCGGAGGCGGCCGCGTGCAATGTCGAGACCCTGACGTCCTTGCGTCGTTCGAGCTTCGAGTAGTCCGACTGTGACACGCCCATCGCCTCGGCAACCTGGACCTGTGTCTTCCCAAGCGACTGCCTCAGCTCTGCGAGCGAGCCCCGGCTTCGATGAACCCGGCTGCTCCCTCGATTCCGACAGAGTCTGATCCAATCGCGGACCAGGGGAGACGTTCCGTACATTGGGTAGACATCAATCAGTCGGGCGACCCTTTGCACGAGCTCACTGTTGGGGTGCTTGCAGATGTGTTCGAGGAGGGGGCGCCAGCTGTCCAGGTCTCCTCGTTCGAGGAGATCCTGGATAGCCGCCAGGGGCATCTCCTGAATCGAGACTCCGGGCTGGAGATCCAGGTGGCGGTGAATCATGGTTCTTCTAGCCCTTCCTTGATGAATCGCTCGAGGACAGTGGTGGCGAGTCTTCTACAAGCATCGGAGACGGCGCCCCAGTCTTGCCAGCGACGGTCGAGGTGTCGGTAGAACCGCAGGTCAACCTCCGACAGATCATCAGGCATTGGGTCGGCGAGTTGTTTCGCGACCTGAGTGGCAATACGTCGCCCTCCCTCGCCCTGCTGATCTTCGTAGTAGTCGTCCATCGAGAGGACGACGTCGGCTGCTGCTTCGGGCCCCAACCGGTCAGCTAGAGCCACGAGGTCGAGATAGTCCCGTGTGGCGTTCCTAATGAGGCAGAGCCAGGCCTTGATTCTCGTGATCTCGTCGAGTGTCGGAACGCGGGTCTTGCGACGGCCGATCAAGATCTCTTCGACCTCGAGGGGTCGTTGGCGTATCAAGTTGCGCACACCGGTCTCGACGCCGTCGAGGGAGCCGAGAATCAAGACAGGAAGCTTGACACGGGCCGTAACCCAGCCGTCCGTGTCTTCCAGTGCGGCGAGGACGTGACCGCGCGGCCGTTCCGCGCACGGTCGGGGCAGGTTCCGGGCCGGGTGGCCGTGCGGGTCGCGACGTCGACGATCGCGCGCACGTCCAAGTCGGCATCGCTCCGGCTTCGGGTCTGCCGGCGACTCCCAGCAGGCGGCCGACGAGACCGCCGAAGGAGGCGCGTGAAGCGCGGAAGCGCGTGTACCGGGTAGTTGGGACAGCGCTGCGTACCTCCCTGAAAGGAGCCGGTGAACTTCTACGTCTTGGTAGACGGCGGTTGCTACCTCCGTGACGAGCACGACATCGCGGCCTTTGTCTTCCAGACCTGGTGATTCCTTTCCTAGGTCGACTTTCCCTGGGGAGCGGCTTCCATCGCGGCCTCAGTCGCGACATCATGCAAGCGGGAGGCAGAAGAGACGACCCTCATCGATTCGAGATCGAAGGCTGGACCCGAGCTATGTCTGAGAAGGCTTCTAGAAACCGCATCATCCTCGCGGGCTGTGCCGGTTGCGGCTGCCTGATTGTCGTTGCTGCCGCCGCTCTCTTCCTGCTTGGCCTGGTCGGAGCACGGACTGCGATCGATTCAGCCGAAGATGCCGCTATCCAGGGCGGCGGGCTCGAATCCGAAGTCCCGGATCTCGTGGAGCTCGGCGGTGACCTCGCCGTTCTAGCTGACGGCTCGATCGTGGCCACTGACACGGTCGCTGGCGGGGAGACCATGCAGTACCGCACGAGAGAGGGTGGCGTGCTGCCGGCAGAGAACGACCGTGCGCGAGTCGAGGTGGCCGGTTTCGGCATTCAGCCGGGGGAGCCAGGGCGGCATGGGCTCTTCTGGCAGTTCGAAGTCACCGTTCGAGAGGGCGACTTGCAGCACGTACTCGTCGAAGACGTCACCGTCGAGGCGGGCCGCGACCCACTGTCGGTGCGGCCGGTGGAACTGGTTCGAGACCAGGCGCCCGTGCTCGAGGCGGGCCGTTGGCGAGGCAAGACCACTACCTATCTGCTCGCCCGAGAAGCCTTCCCCTGGTTCTATTCCAACGAAGACACCGTGCGCGTCTTCCGGTTTCAGCTCGAGTTCGCCGACGGTACCGCCACAACGCTCTTTCAGCGTACCCAGCACGAGGGCCCCGTCAAGGCGCAGGTTCGCGAGCAGCTCAGCGCGATCGACAGCGGTGAATAGAGGCGCCCAGGTGCGGTCGTGATCTCGTTGTAGACCTGGTCTGCGGTGCCTGGAGTCTTGCCGGGCGTTGACCTCTGCACCTGTGCCGGGCGCCTGGTCGCCTCGCGAGATCAGGGTTCGGTCACTGGGGGTTGGTCTGCTGATGGTTCGTCGCAGAAGCGGAGCACGTCCTCGTCGAAGGGGCTTTCGCCTGCGCGGACCCGGTCGCCGTAGGTGTGGGCTTTGGCGACATTCCTTGCGTCGAGCGTCAGGAGCCGCCCCACGTACGCCCGGAACGGCTGCTCCTGGTCGTCGACAAGGTCGGCAATCGGATAGAGGAAAGGGGCGGCATGCCACTCGTCCTTGATGTAGATCGTCGAGACCTCAAACTGAGTTCCTGGAGGCATGAGGAGGACGAGGCGCCCTTTGAACGGATCGGTGGTCGGTTCTGATGCGGAGCCGATCTTCAGGCCGTAATAGTAGTCGGAGTGGTGGCGAGGCGTCCCGCCACCGAGTTCGGAGGCCTTGAGGACGCCGCGGTAGAGGCCCATCAGTTTGGACTTCGCACCGGGGCTTTCTTCGTTGGGAAGCAGGTGGTTACTTTCGGCCCCGTAGATGTAGGTCGTGGTTTCGAGGCACTGCCCTACGAGCCACGAGAACTCCGGAGCTTGCGTAGCGTCGATGATGTTCTTGCGCACGGTCTCGCCCTGGATCTCAGGCGGCTCAGGAGGTTGGCGGCGTTCTCGGAAGCAGCCGGCGACGAGGATCGCCATCGCGGTTGAAACGAGAACGATGCGCCCGATGCGTAGTGAGCCGAGTGCGATTGATTGTTCGTGCCTACTCATCACCGCGCCACAACAGTCGCTTGAGAGAGGCGCCCCAGCGCGTTTGCGTGGCGCCGTCCTCGAGTGCGTTGAGATAGGTCTCCATGCCGTGGGTCGTGTCCCAGTTGCCGTCTTCACCTCGGTCGATGTAGCGGATCGTGTAGCCGTTGCGCTCGTAGTTGCCGAGCTGTGCCATTCCGGGGAACCCGGCACCGACGAGGTTGGGCACGGTATCGCGGACGTTGACTATAGCGTCGAGCGAACGAAGGCCGGGTGGATAGCTGTAGGCGGCACCGCCGTAGGAGATCACGTCGATGCGGGCTCGCTCTTCCATCGATAGATAGGAGAGGGCCGCTGATCCGAGTGCGGCACCCTGGCTGTGCAGGTGGAGCCGCACGTTTTCTCCGGGGTTGTCTGCCAATTGCCGACGGATCTGGAAGATCAGCCCTTCCGTGGAGCGATCGAGCAGGTTGGGCTTGTTGTTGAACTGGGTCGAGAGCATGTCGATCGCCTTGTTGCTCTCATCCGTCGGATTGTGGAAGGGCAACACGTTCTCGCCGGTGGCGGTGTTCACGGTCTTCGCGTTCTCGATCGCTTTGTCTTCGTCGTTCCAGATTCCGTTGACGAAGATGGAGGGGTTCGGATCGTTCTCGTCGTCGCCCTGGATATCGAGGCTCTCGTAGCTCTCATCACCGAACGCGGCCAGTGCGAGTGCTTCTGGCCAGCTGTTCTCTGGGTTCTCAACCTGCCGCTCTCGGGCCTCCTGCTCGAGTGCCTCGATGCGGCGGTCAACCTCCCCGAAGACATTCTCGATCCCCTCGACATGCCCGTCGATCTCTCGGCCAAAGTCGCGGGCCTGGTCTGTGAGCCATCCCGGGTAGCTGCCGGAGCGGGCGACGTCGCCGAAGTGTTCGGCCGCGGCCCCGCTCGCCTTCGAGATCCACTCCCCGTCGTTCTCCCGCCAGGCCTGGGCGCCTTTCTCGTGCGCCAGGTCGCGGCCTTTGTTGGTCCAGAAGTCGACGGTGCCGTCGAGGTTCTCGCTCCATGCGCCGGCTTCCATGGCGGCGGAGAACATCTTGCCCCCTGCTGTACTGTCGAGGCCGTTCTCCAACCGCTCGATTCCCAGGCCGACGCCTTCGTTCCAGATCTCGTCGCGGTGTTCCCAGAGCGACTCGCCAACTTTTGCGGTTGCCATGCCGACTTCGAAGCCGATCGAGACGAAGGTCTGTGCGGTAGTTGCCATCGCCTCCTGGATGTACTCGCGACCGGCAATCACTTCCGCGACCGGCCGGGTGAGCTCGTCCACCGTGTCGAGCGCCTGGTCGGTCATGGTCGTGACCTTCTCTTCAACCCACTCGCCACCGCGGACCAGTGCATCTTCGGCGTCGAGGATCTCTTCGGCGGCGCGCTCGGTGACGTCTTCGAGGGCGCCTTCGATGGCTCCGCCCATTCGATCGAGTGCGGCGACGGTCTCATTGCGCGCCCCGGTCAGCCGCTCGTTCCAACCCTCGACCAGATCGTCGAACCCGTGGTCGATGGCGAAGTTGGCGGTGCTTTCGAGTGCCGAGTCGAAGCCCTCGGAGACGGTCTCTCGCGCTTCCCCGAGCCAATCGCCGAAGGAGGCCAGGAGGCCCTTCTGCTGGACGTCGCCTGATGGGGCGGTATCAGGAGCGTCGAGCGCCCAGGGTAGGGAGAAGTCGTCGGAGCCTTCGTAGGTGTCGCCGGGTGGCCACGGCTCGGCTGGCGGTTTGGGCCGGCTGGTGTCGATATCAGGGGCTGGCGGGTCGTTCTGAAGCCAGCCGCTCACAGCGTTCCAGAAGGCGTTGGTTGTACTGCTCATCCCGGGAGTCTCCGAAAGGGTCATCTCTTCGGACTGTCCTTCCGGTTTCACCGCCGGGCGTTACAGGTCAGAAGCAGGGGCAAGTCCCCGTGCAGAGTCCGTGTACCGGGTCGGTCCGGCAGGAGGCACTTGGCTGCGCAGGCGGGCCTGGCCTCTCGCGCTGGCCTCGAGGCTGGCGTGCTGCGCACGGGCGTAGCTTCCGGGCCGAGGTCGTTGCGGTCGGGCGCTGCCCTAAGGGCTTACCTCCGACCGTAAGCGGCATCGCCGCGCGCCGTGAGGACGCCCTCCCTTCTATTCGGAGCCCAGAACGATCTCGAAACTGCCCTCTGGCATCTCGATGAGGAGCTTGAGCCGTCCGTTCATCGCGGAGGCGGCCGCGTGCAATGTCGAGACCCTGACGTCCTTGCGTCGTTCGAGCTTCGAGTAGTCCGACTGTGACACGCCCATCGCCTCGGCAACCTGGACCTGTGTCTTCCCAAGCGACTGCCTCAGCTCTGCGAGCGAGCCCCGGCTTCGATGAACCCGGTGGCTCCCTCGATTCCGACAGAGTCGGATCCAATCGCGGACCAGGGGAGACGTTCCGTACATTGGGTAGACATCAATCAGTCGGGCGACCCTTTGCACGAGCTCACTGTTGGGGTGCTTGCAGATGTGTTCGAGGAGGGGGCGCCAGCTGTCCAGGTCTCCTCGTTCGAGGAGATCCTGGATAGCCGCCAGGGGCATCTCCTGAATCGAGACTCCGGGCTGGAGATCCAGGTGGCGGTGAATCATGGTTCTTCTGGCCCTTCCTTGATGAATCGCTCGAGGACAGTGGTGGCGAGTCTTCTACAAGCATCGGAGACGGCGCCCCAGTCTTGCCAGCGACGGTCGAGGTGTCGGTAGAACCGCAGGTCAACCTCCGACAGATCATCAGGCATAGGGTCGGCGAGTTGTTTCGCGACCTGAGTGGCAATACGTCGCCCTCCCTCGCCCTGCTGATCTTCGTAGTAGTCGTCCATCGAGAGGACGACGTCGGCTGCTGCTTCGGGCCCCAACCGGTCAGCTAGAGCCACGAGGTCGAGATAGTCCCGTGTGGCGTTCCTAATGAGGCAGAGCCAGGCCTTGATTCTCGTGATCTCGTCGAGTGTCGGAACGCGGGCCTTGCGACGGCCGATCAAGATCTCTTCGACCTCGAGAGGTCGTTGGCGTATCAAGTTGCGCACACCGGTCTCGACGCCGTCGAGGGAGCCGAGAATCAAGACTGGACGCTTGATACGGGCCGTAACCCAGCCGTCCGTGTCTTCCAGTGCGGCGAGGATGTGATCAAAGCGCTCGGTGAGATCGGAGACCACATGATCGTCGTCGAACGACACTCGATGGCCTGCATGGTGAGCCGCCGCGGTCCCACCGACCAGGACAGCATCAGGCACGAGCTCTTGAAGGCGGGCAGCCGCTTCGAGAACGGCGGTCCACTTGGGGTTCTTGATGGCCATTAATAGTGATTATAGTCACTATTGTGGCGACTGGGGGTGGAAACGCCTTGCTCCTCGGGGCGCCTTCTGTGCTTGGGCCCGTTGATCTATCGAGAAACGCCGAAATCGACGGCGTGGCGCCCCACGAGCCACGAGAACTCCGGTGCCTGGGTTGCGTCGATGATGTTCTTCCGCACGGTTTCGCCCTGGATCTCCGGAGGCGCTGGAGGTCGGTGGCGTTCTCGGGAACAGCCACCCGCCAGCCATGCAACAAAACTGAAACGAGGACAAGGCTTACCTACGACGTCTTCGGCAACCTCCAGTCGACGGCAGGTGGCGGAGGCCGTGCGACCCCGACCAGTCAACACACCAACCGACTGACCGTCGCCGGCACCAGGTACCAGCAAGATGGCAGCCTCATCGAGGCCGACGGCCGCATCTACCGCTACGGTGCCTTCGGCGAGGTCCTCTGCGCCAGCTCGGTCTTCCCTGACAACCCGTGCGTTCAAGACGACGGGTCGACCTCACCACCGAGCCAGCAGACCTCAGCGGTCTACATCTACGACGCTTCGGACGAGCGCATCTGGGAGTACGACCTGGCAGCGCGCAGCCAGTGGGCGATCCGCGACCTGGGCGGCCAGGTGCTGCGCGAGTACACCACCGACAACGGCGTCTTCACCTACGAAGACACCATCCGCGGCCTCGGCAGGGTCCTGGCTGCCGAGACCACAGAAGGCCGCCGCTACCTCCACACCGACCATCTCGGCACCGTGCGCCAGACCACCGATAGAGAAGGCAACGAAGTCGCCTACGACGTCTACTACCCCTACGGACGCGAAGCGACGACGTCAGACCAGGACGGCCTGCAGTGGAAATTCACCGGCCACGAGCGTGACTTCAACCACACCGGCTCGGCTGAAGATGACCTCGACTACATGCATGCCAGGTACTACTCGCCGGGGCTGGGTCGGTTTACGACGACGGATCCGATCAACTCGGGGAAGCCCGGGTTTCCGCAGACCTGGAACAAATACACGTACGCAACTGCGAGCCCCCTGACGAAGGTCGACCCTGACGGGCGAGAGCCGGTCTCGAGCACTGTTGTTGTGGTCAGCGCTACCGCTGCGGCTGCAGGAGCAGTAGCCGTTTGGGCATCCAGCCCCAACCCGGTACAGCCTGAGATGACAAACCTGGAAGTCGTGCAGGAGGATCTGCGTGAGGGTGCTGAAGCTCTGATCGACCTTGGACGAGTAGCGATCGATACACTCGCCAACATCTTCGCCTCTGAGAGCGAAGGCTCCAATCCCGAGACGGTTGCCACACCAGAGGAGGTCGACCCAACAGGCGGCATCAACGCCGGCGACGTCAGGAAACTGACCGACAGACGCCTGAAACAACTTGGCGTGAACGCAGAGGAGTTCAAGAAGGGTGAGGTAGGCGATGCAGCTGGCAGCTTCGATATTGGCGCCACTGGCGATGGGCGGCTGGTTCTGATTTCGAAGGGCGGTGACATTGTCGATCTTGAGATGTCAGTCGACGACCTTCAGGAGGACTGAAGAGTGCCTGTACGAAACGATGATTCGAATGAGGTGATCGCAAGAATCACGGCGAGCCTGATCGTGACATGCGACTCTCTTGACTTTGACCGGCTCACGGAAGTTCTCGACTGTGAACCCACCGCGACCTTGATCAAGGGCGATCCGCTTGGACGGGCTCGCCGCCCCGCCGGTTTCTCACTCTGGGAGGTGGCTGTTCGCCAACTCGGTCGAAGCGTTCCGCCCGTCGTCGACGAGCTCCTCGCGCGCTTCCGGGATCCGGCTGCCGCTGGTCGCTACCTCAAAGAGCACGGTCTCGAGCCGAGTTTCGAGATCGGGGTCTCGTTCTCAGGCGTTCTCCCAGAGCTCGTACTGAAACCGGAACACTTGCTTCGCCTGTCTGAACTCGGTGCGGCCGTGCTTTGGGATGTCAACCCAACCGCGAACGCTGCTGCGCTCTCGCTTGAACCGTGGAGGCCATCGTGAGCGAAGTGCCCTTCGAGGAGAAGACGTTCGCTGACTATCGCCCCGCGCGTGTTGAAGTGACGCTCCAGCTGAGAGGGAGCTCGGGAGGCGATCTGAAAGATGCATCGAGACCATGGGTCGGCCTTTTCAAACCTGAGCGAGACGATCAAGGCCAGGTGCGTTTGAGTGCACGGCAGGCCGCTGACACTCACAGGACGGCGATCGTCATCAGCAAAGTGCTCGACGAGATCGACGACTTCGACGAGTTTCTGGGAGTCGTTCAGAACCATGCTGTTGAGACACTCCTCATGATCGAGGTCGACGCTCCAGACCTCCTGCCCGCTCTCGACGTTGGGGCCACCGACGTCGAGAAGCTGGCTGCGCTCGAATGTATCTTGCAGTGGCGCCTGAGGACTCTGCCGCCCGACTGGTGACGGGGAAGGGGCGGCCTCGCGTCGTCTAGGAGGGCCGGAGTCTACGTCAACGGCAGCCTGTCGAACGCTTTCAGCCAGGGCTTCGAGTACGACGACCTGGGAGCGACCACCAGGATCCACTACCCGAAGTGTGAAGGAGGGGGCTACGCGACGCCCTGCACCAACGATCCCGCTCCCGAACCAGTACCGATCTTCCCGGCGCCGCGGCCATCGCGAAGAGGATTTTCGCAACCAGACGCGAGGTCAACAGGTGACACAGTCGACGATGGCGAACGGCGGCGTGCGTAGGACCGGTCAGGACGGCACGCAGATTAGGATGAACCCCGACGGCACCGCCCGGCTAGATTTGCCGGGGCGGGGAAGCCGACCAAACGGTGAAACCGTTCACATTCCTCCGAGAGAGTAGTCGTGGCGCCGATACGCACCCTGGTTTCGCAGCTTCTAGCGAGCGCATGGAACGACATCCAGGTCCAAGCAGGGAGTCTTCGGCCTAGTTGCGCCGTTGGTACCGGCGGACACTCAGTTTCGGGTCTCTTGGTCCGAAGCTGCGCGGTTTTGATTCGAGGGGTCTCCTGGGACGACGTTGAGACGGGTGAACGTTATGGGTTGGAGTTCCTGAGCAGCGAGAGCAAGGCTGCAATGGACTTCTTGGCCTCGGCAAGGCCGCCTTTTAGACGACTGGTTGATATTCCTAGTTCTCTATCAGCGCTTCGCGCATTCGGCAGTTTCCCGCCCACCTCGGTGGATATTGGGCTTCACAACTTGTCAGCGGCGACCGAGGAAGGTGTGCCTGTGGCTTCCGAGGAGGCGCCGGTCAGCTGGTGCAAGTTCACTTTAGGTGCGCGCAGGGGCCGTACGCTCTGGCTTCTGCCTGACGAGGCGATTCCACTCAATGTTGGATTGGTGCATGCCCACGATCTGGTCGCCTGGCCTGATAGGTCGCAAACGATCGTGCCGGTACGGCCCGGCCCAGGCTAGGCACCGCACAGGGCCGACTCCACGCATGCCAGGTACTACTCGCCGGGACTGGGGAGGTTTACGACGACTGATCCGATCAACTCGCGTAGGCCCGGGTTTCCGCAGACCTGGAACAGGTACACCTACGCGACGGCAAGACCCTTGACGCTGGTCGACCCCGACGGCCGAGAGCCGGTCTCTGGGACCGTCGTTGTGGTCAGCCGAAGAAGGACCTTTGTCGCCGTTTTCGCTACATTCTCGCCCAGGGCTGCAAGGCGGGGTTGGTGTCATCTCCTCGCAAGTGGCCAAGCGGTCGGTAGGGGAGGCGCTCTGGTCGGGGACCTTCGAGCTCGACGGCATCTGGGTCGACCGCTCAGCGCTTCGGCGTCTCGCTTCTCGAAGGCGGGTCGTCGTTTGAGCGAGAAGGACTTCTCAAGCCGCGAAGACGGTCGTTCCTTCGAAGCTTCCGTGCTTCGAGGACCTCTCTGACGACGCATGGGTTGTCGGGGAAGACCGAGCTGGCGCAGAGGACCTCGCCGAAGGCGCCGTAGCGGAAGATGCGGCCGTCGGCCTCGACGAGGCTTCCGTCCTGCTGGTAGCTGGTGCCGGCGACGGTCAGTCGGTTGGTGTGTTGACTGGTTGGGGTCGCGCGGCCTCCACCACCTTCCGTCGACTGGAGGTTGCCGAAGACGTCGTGGGTAAACGCCTGTTGGTGCTCGTTGCCGGAGCCGTCGCGGGCGAGGTGGACTCCTGCCTCGGCGAAGCGGTGGACGGCGTCGTAGCGGTACCAGGAGCCGCCGATCGAGAGCGCCGCGCACGGTAGGGGGTAAGTCTTCCCGGCAACGCCGGCGACCGCGCCGCGCCGCGCTCCAGAGCTCTCCGTCAGCCTCCCCACGACCTCGATGCGTCTTCGCAACGTCCGAAACCTCGCCTTCGCCACTCGTGAACCTCGGCATTCCTCCCCGCTGGCGCAGCTTCGCCACCACACCCGCCGGTGCGTAGCCCCTCGAGCTCGCCAACCACCTCTTCGACGGCAGCCGGACCGTCAGGGACCGTCGCGAGCAACCGGCCCAGGCACTTCCAGGGCCACAAACGGCAACGGGCTTGGGAAAGTCCCCGGCGGAAACTTCGCCTCCAGGTCACCACTCCACAGAAGATCGCGCGCTGCGCGATGCGCTCGCCTCACCGCATCAAAAACCGAAAGCAGGCGGTTACGCTCGTGCGAGTCCGACGCGATGCCCCGAGGCCGCGGCCCCCAGTCGAGCTTCCGCGGACGGCCCATCGGACTCACTTGCGTCGTCCTGTAGGCACGCGAGGTTTCGTGCCCTTTCGCTTGTGGCGCGCCCGGGTCTCGTCCTCGATCTCGACGATCATCCCGCGGGCCCAGGCGAAGTACTCCTTCAAGACTACGGGTCGACCTCACCACCGAGCCAGCAGACCTCAGCGGGCTACATCTACGACGCTTCTGACGAGCGCATCTGGGAGTACGACCTGGCCGCACGCAGCCAGTAGGCGATCCGCGACCTGGGCGGCCAGGTGCTACGCGAGTACACCACCGACAACGGCGTCTTCACATACAAAGACACCATCCGTGGCCTCGGCAGGGTCCTGGCAGCCGAGACCACAGAAGGCCGCCGCTACCTCCACACGGACCACCTCGGCACCGTCAGAAGCGGCACCCTGCACCAACGATCTCGCGCGGTCACGAAGCGTGAAACTCGCGAGCATCGCCTTCAGAAACGGCGTCACCGAGACTCATGCTCTCAACCCCCACAGCAGCGGCGTCCTCAGCTGTGTTCGCTCCCTGTGAGCACGACCCCACGTCGGTTCCAATATCGAGGCCTCGGAAGTGCCCTTCCGAGGCCCTCTTTTCTTCGCAATCGAGAAGGGAACGCGGCGGGCCTTCGTGAAACGCCGGCCGGTCAACGGGCTTGCGTTGCCGAGAACACGACCGGGATCGAAAGCCGAAAGCAGGTGCCATGCTCGGGTTCGCTCTCGACCGTGACCTCGCCGCCGTGGGCCAGTGCGACGTGCTTGACGATGGCGAGGCCGAGCCCCGTCCCCCCGACGGCACGCGAACGGCCGGCGTCGACGCGATAGAAGCGTTCGAAGATGCGATCGAGGTGCACGGCGTCGATTCCAGGGCCGCTGTCTTCAACTGAGACGACCACCAGGCGCCCGTCGCGCCGCGCCCGGATCTCCACCCTCTCGCCCTCTCCGGCGTACTTGATGCCGTTGTCGAGCAGGTTGACGATGGCGATCTCGAGGGCCGCGGGGTCGGCTTCGAGCTCGATGCGTTCGCCTTGGAGCTTGGTGGCGATCGTGACCCCTGCGTTGCTGGCTTGATGACGCCTCGAGGCAATGGCTCGCTGGATGACATCACCGAGATCGATGGGTTGTACGTCGAGCGCCTCGCCAGCGCGCTCGATGCGCGAAAGGGTGAGGAGGTCGTCGACCAGTGCGCCTAGCCGGGTGGTCTGATCGCGGATCTTGAAGAGGAAGAGTCGTCTGGTGTTGGGCTCCATCTCCGGGTCGTCGATCAGAGTCTCGACCATTCCCTGCGAAGCGGTCAACGGTGTCTTGAGTTCGTGTGAGACGTTGGCCACGAAGTCGCGCCGCATGCTCTCGAGGCGGCGAAGCTCGGTGAAAACCGGAACGGTGATGCGGTCCGCGAGCAGGAAAGAGACGGCGACCGCCATCAGCGCCGAGAGCAGGCTTCCTAGCAAGATGATGATCCGTGCCGTGTTGATCGCCGCTCGAAGGGAGCCGAAGGACTCGGAGACGAGGAGGTTGTATGGCAGGGTCGGCCCGCGGTTCCCGGGCGCCGGGCGTCGTAGCGGAACCACGACGGCGAGATGTTCTCGGCGGCCACGGAGGGCATCGGCCGCGACCGTCTGAGATGGTTCACCGATTGGGAAGCGGGAGAGGTCCAGTTCGGGGAGCGCTTCGGCGTTCGAGGCCGCGACGATCCGTCCTTCCGCGTCGAAGAGCGCCATCTCGAGGAGAGTCTCCTGCGAAAGCCGGCGGAGGAGCGGTCCGGAGCGCTCCGCCCGTTCATCGATCTCGAGGCTCCGCGCCACGGTTCGCGCCAGGAGGCCTGCCGAACGCTCGAGCAAGCGTTCGGCTTCCGCGATGCGCTGCTCGGAGAGCAGATGGCCGACGCCCACGGCGGCCGGCAGCGAGACCAGCAGGCTCGCGACCAGGAAGGCGAGCACGAGAGCCCGAACGATCTTGCCTCTAACCACGGTAGGCGGAGTCTTTCACGGAGCGAATCGTGGGTTTGGCTTCGAGGAGGCGCCGGCCACCCTCTGTCACCTTCTGTCGCCTTCTTCAGTCGCTCCGAGGGGCCAGGCGGTAGCCTACGCCGCGGATCGTCTCGATCAGGCCCCGTTCGTTGCCGAGCTTTTTGCGTACCGAGCGGACGTGGACGTCGATGTTGCGGTCGATGACCACGGCGCCATCGCCGATCACGCGATCGATCAGCTGTTCGCGAGTGAACACACGCTGCGGGTTGCGAGCGAGGAAGGAGAGCAGGCGGAACTCTGTCGCCGTGAAGCGTTGCTCCTCGCCGTCGATGAGCACCTGGTGGCGAGCAGTGTCGACGGTCACCCGGCCGAAGTGGTAGGGGCGCTCCTCGTCGCTGGCGGTCCCGGCTGTACTGCGGCGGAGGACAGCCCCGGCTCGTGCAAGGACCTCGCGCGGCGAGAAAGGCTTGGTGATGTAGTCGTCGGCTCCCATGCCGAGACCGAGGACGATGTCGCTCTCTTCTCCTTTGGCCGTGATCATGATGATCGGGATGTCCCTGGTCGTCGACTGGTTCTTCAGGCGGCGGCAGACCTCGATGCCGTCGAGGCCTGGGAGCAGGAGATCCAGCAGGACGAGGTCTGGAAGCGCAGCACGGACCGCGTTGATTCCCTCCATTCCGTTGGTCGCGGTCGAGACTTCGTATCCCTCGCGGGCGAAGTTGTAGCGCAGCACCTCCAGGATGTCTGCTTCGTCCTCGATGATGACGATGCGGTGGGCGGTCATGACGGCTTGCTCACGTGCGGTGACGCTCATGGTCTGCTTTCGGCTTTTCTCGGGCTCTCTGATGCTCGTGGGCTTCTCGCCCTCCGATCGTTCCGGTGGGACAGCAACGTTCGAAGCCTACGAAAGCGATGTAAGGCAGATGTCAAGATCGGCCGAAAGTCCTCGATTTCGGGTCGTCGGTGTTTCGCTCAGTCCTTCTTCATGGCCAGCTTCTCCTGATGGCGGATGACTTCGCCGTCGACCAGGAAGACAACGTCCTCGGCCATGTTGGTGGCGAGATCCGCGATGCGCTCGAGACATCGTGACACCGAGAGCAGCCGCATCGCCTGTTCGCCGTCCTCCGGCTTCTCGACGATCGCCCGGGTGGTCAGCCCGTACATTTCACGATGGAGGTTGTCGACGTCCTCGTCGTCGCGAAGGACTTTGCGCGCCAGGCTGGCGTCGGCGCGCATGATCGACTGGAGCGCCTCCCGCAGCATGGTGCGGGAGCGTTCCGCCATCTCGATGACCTGATCCGGCAGGATGACCGAGCGCGCTGGAGTGAGCTCGATGGCACGTTCCGCGATGTTCCGCGCCAGGTCGCCGACCCGCTCGAGGTCGTTGTTCACCTTGAGGATGGCGATGACGAGACGGAGGTCGCCTGCCACCGGCTGATGGAGAGCGAGGGTCTTGAGGCACTCTTCCTCGACTTCGATTTCGCGAGCGTCGATGCGGCGATCACCCTCGATGACGTCACGGGCGAGCGCAACCTTGCCCTCGACCAGCGAGCGCACAGCGGTGTGGGTGGCCTGCTCAACCATCACTCCGAGTTCGAGAATCGAGGTCCGGATCTGGTCGAGGTCGCGGTCGAGGTGGCGTCGCACAGGATGAATCCTCGTGAGCAGGTCAGCCGAAGCGGCCGGTGACATAGTCCTCGGTCCGCTGATGCTTCGGGTTGGTGAAGAGGAGGTCGGTGGGTCCGAATTCGATGAGTTTGCCCGCCTCCAAGAAGGCGGTGAACTCGGAGGCTCTTGCGGCCTGCTGCATGTTGTGCGTGACGATCGCGATGGTGTACTCGGCCTTGAGCTCGTCGAGGAGGTCCTCGATGCGCGCGGTCGAGACCGGGTCGAGCGCGGAGCATGGTTCGTCCATCAGGATGATCTCTGGCGACATCGCCAGGGTGCGCGCGATGCACAGCCGCTGCTGCTGGCCGCCCGAGAGTCCGGTAGCTGACTCGTTGAGCCGATCCTTGACCTCGTCCCAGAGCGCAGCCTTGCGCAGGCAGTCTTCGACGAGTGCGTCCAGGTCGCCGCGGATCTTGTTGATGCGTGGCCCCCAGGCGACGTTGTTGTAGATCGACTTCGGAAATGGGTTGGGCTTCTGGAAGACCATGCCGATGCGACGTCGGACTTCTACCGGATCGACCTCGGGAGCGTAGAGGTCGAGCCCGTGGTAGAGGATGCTGCCCTCGATGTTGACCGTGGGAATGAGGTCATTCATCCGATTGAGCGAACGCAGCAGCGTGCTCTTGCCGCAGCCCGACGGACCAATGATCGAGGTGACGTGGTTCTGTGGGATCGCTAGATCGATCGAATCGACCGCCACGTTGTCGCCATAGGCGATGGTCAGCGAACGGACCTCGAGCGCGGTGGGGAGGCTCGAAGCGTCGGGGACGGGAGATCCGCTCTCGACCGCGGTGCTGCCTAGAGACGAACCTGGCCTCTTCTGCGCGGGGCCTTGTGGCGTGCCTTCCTGGGATCGATCGGTCATCGGGATGGAGTCTGACATGGACTTGGGGCTTCTCCGGGAGGACGGGCTCGGGGCGGAAGTGAATTCAAGGGGTTGCAAGACCTTCAGCGGCTGGCCCGCTGCCGAAGGAAGACCGCCACGGCATTCATGGTGAAGAGCACCACGAGCAGAACGATGATTCCCGCAGCGGCGACGTCGTGGAAGTCGGCCTGTGGACGTGCGGTCCAGTTGTAGACCTGGATCGGCAGGGCGGTGAAGGCGTCCATCGGGCTCTCGGGCACAAAGGCAACATAGGTCAGCGCGCCCATCATGATCAGGGGGGCGGTCTCACCGATCGCTCGCGAAATCGCGAGGATGACTCCTGTGAGGATGCCAGGAACGGCGGCAGGGAGGACGTGGTGGCGCACGGCCTGCCAGCGGGTTGCGCCCAACGCCAGAGCGGCGTGTCGAATCGAGGGGGGTACGGCGCGGATCGCTTCGCGTGCCGCGATGATGATCACCGGGAGGATGAGTAGGCTCATGGTCAGTGCACCGGCCAGCACGCTGCGCCCGAGGGCGAAGAAGCGTACGAAGATCACCAGGCCGAGGATGCCGTAGACGATCGATGGCACGCCGGCGAGGTTGGCAATGTTGATCTGGACGAACGTCGACCAGCGACCCTGCTTGGCGAACTCCTCGAGATACAGAGCCGCACCGACCCCAACCGGCACTGATATCAGGATGGTGAGGCTGATCATCCAGATGCTTCCCCAGAGCGCTGACTTGATGCCGGCCTTCTCTGGGAAGCGCGACGGGAAGCTCTGCAGGAACTGGAGATCGAGCCACGGCAGTCCCTGGCGTAGCACCTGCCAGAGCAGGAGGGCGAGGAAGACGATGCCGACCAGAAGCATCGAGGCGCAGAGGCCACGGAAGAAGGCGGCCTTGCGGCGTCGCCAGGCGAGTCCCGGCCCCGGAGCGAGGCTGGCGACCGGGGTGGCTCCGGTCATGCGCACGACGGGGCGGGCCATCAGTCGTAGACCTCACGGAAGCGGCGCAGAACGCGGTCGGCGATCAGGTTCATGCCGAGGGTGATCAGGAAGAGCAGGGCGCCGACCGCGAAAATCGTCTGGTACTCGATGGTGCCTGCCGGAGTGTCGCCGAGGCTGACCTGGACGATGTACGCGGTCATCGTCTGGATGCTTTCGAGATAATCGAAATCGAGGCTGGGGGTCGCTCCCGCCGCGATCGTCACGGCCATGGTTTCGCCGATGGCGCGTGAAACCGCCAGCACGAAGCTGGCCAGGACACCGGAGAGTGCGGCCGGAGTGACCACGCGCAGGGAGACCTCCATGCGCGTTGCGCCGAGAGCGGTGGCGGCGTGTCTCAGGTGATCGGGCACGGCGCGCAGGGCGTCGTCGCAGAGCGAGGCGACCATCGGCAGGATCATGATGCCGACGACGATCGAAGCACTTGCCGCGTTGAAGATCTGGGTGTCGGGGAGGACGCGGCGGATGACCGGTGTGACGAAGGTGAGCGCAAAGTAGCCGTAGACCACGGTCGGAATGCCCGCGAGGACCTCGAGCACCGGCTTGAAGATGTTTCGCACCCGGTCGGATGCGTACTCGGCGAGGTAGATCGCCGACAGGAGCCCGATGGGCAGAGCCACCAGCGAAGAACCGAGCACGATCATCATGGTGCCGGCGAGCAGCGGCAGGATGCCGAACGCACGTGGCTCGATCAGCGGGGTCCAGCGGGTGCCGAAGAGGAAGTCGGTGAGCGGCACCTCCTGGAAGAAGCCGGCCGACTCCCTCGCCAGGACGAGGACGATGCCGAAAGTCGTGGCGATCGAGACGAAGGCGCAGGCGATCAGGAAGAACCGGATGAGTTCCTCGGGCCACCGTGCACGCAGCCGTTCGCCACGGCTCCTGATGACCCCACGAGCCGCATGCGTGGCGCTTGCGGAGCGTTCAGCGTTGGTTGGGACGGAAGGCGCCATCGAGTCTCGTCGCTAGAGAGTGTGGTCCGGAAGGACAGCTGTACGGCACCTTGCGGTGCCGCACAGCTCTGCGGGAGGCAGTCTTCCGGGGGGGAAAGGGAAGGGCCTCTACTGGAAGAGCTCGAGGAGCGTTGCGTCCTCGGGAGCGTTTGGGAAGACGCTACCGGCCACCCGTCCTTCGTAGCGGGCCTTGGCGGCTGCCATCAGGGCGTCTGGCAGCGCCACGTAGCCAACCTCAGGAGCGAGGGCGGCAACATTGTCGAGGTAGAAGTCGACGAAGGCGTCGACCTCGGGCCGTTCGGCAGCTGCCGGCGACACGTAGATGAAGATCGGGCGCGACAGCGGCGCGTATGACCCGTTGTTGATGGTCTCGTTCGAGGGCTCGACCGCCCCTGCGCCATTGTCGACCGGGACGACGCGGAGCTTGTCCTTGTTCTCCGCGTAGTAGGCGAAACCGAAGAAGCCCAGGGCATGGGGATCTCCTGATACACCTGCAACGATGACGTTGTCGTCCTCACTGGCAGTGAAGTCTGGTCGGATGGCGCCCTCGTCGCCATTGATCGCATCGGTGAAGTAGTCGAAGGTGCCGCTGTCGGGACCCGGTCCGAAGAGCGTGATGGGCTCGGCCGGCCAGCCGGCGCGCACGTCTGCCCAGGTGGTGACTTCGGAGTCCGGCATCCAGATGCGGTGGACCTCGTCGACGGTCAGGTGGTCTACCCAGTCGTTCTCCGGGTGGATGACGAGTGAGATGCCGTCGTAGGCGATCGGCAGTTCGATGTACTCGATGGCGCCTTCGGCAGCGGCGCTGCGCTCGCTTTCCTTGATGGCGCGGGAGGCGTCGTTGATGTCGGTCTCACCCGCGGCGAACTTCTTGAAGCCGCCGCCGGTTCCCGAGACGCCGACCGTGACGCGGACTCTAGGCTCGACGTTGCGGAACTCTTCCGCGACCGCCTCGGTGATGGGGAAGACGGTGCTCGAGCCGTCGATCGAGACGGTGCCTTCGAGCTGGTCTCCGGCCGCAGCCTCACCGGTGCGGTCGGCGCCGGCATCGTTGTCGCAGGCCACGAGGGTGAAGGTGGCGAGCGCCACGATGGAGAAGAGGCTGAGCAGCCGCCTGGCATTCTGAGGGTTCATTTTGAGATCTCCTGCGCCCTCCGGCTGGGCGGCGGCGCTGTTCGGTCAGGCTCGTAGAGCCGGTTTTTGGGTCTGGTCAGTGAAGTTACGAAGTTGCCGTGAAGGTGGCGTGAAGCTTCTAGAAATCCATCGCAAAACGGAGCAGCGCATAGTCGACTTCGCCGACGCCGTCGAGATCGGCCTTGACGTAGTTCAGCTGGGTTCGGAAGGCAGGGTTCATGTACCAGTTGAGCGCGAAGGTCAAGCCGTCCTGCTCGCCGCCCGTGATCGGACCGTCGTTGAGGTCGATCGTGGAGTACCGCACCGCGATCTCCCAGGCGCCCGGACCGCCGTCCTTCAGGAAGTCGGAAGCCGGCTTCTGGCGATCGAAAGCCCCAGAGGAGGTCTTGTAGGCCTTGGTTTCGCCGGTGAAGAACCAGCCCGCCTGGACGTTCCAGCCCGAGAGGGTCGCGCTGCCCGAGCCGATGACGTCGGCGTCGGCCTGGGTGTACGAGCCCTGGGCCCAGAACGGACCTTGCACTGCGACCAATTCGAGATCGATCAGATCGACGGCGTCGGCGCTGAAGGAGCCGGTGTCGACGAGGCGCGGAGCGAGATGCGCCTCGGGACGCGTGCGGTAGCGCTGGGCGTCGTCGACCGGCCCGCGGTGTGAGAGGCCGAGGCCGAGATGGAGGAGGTGCTCGCCGTCGTTCTGGTAGACCGGTAGCCCCGTGAGGCGTGCGGTCGCGTTGACCTCGTCACCGCGCGACTCGCCGAAGTTGTCCATGTCCTGGAACAGACCGAAGGCCCATGTCATGCGACCGTCGGCCGCGGTGTTCTTTGCCTGCACGCCCATGTTGCGCGAGGGCGCGAAGGTCGTGCTGTTCAAGGAGCGTTCGACGAACGGCATGTACTTCGAGCTGGTCAGCTCTTCGAAGCCGAATGGTTCCTTGAAGTGACCGACGCGGATACCGCCGAGAGTTGGAATGCCCTTGATGCCGACGTAGACGTCCTTGAAGTCGGAGCTGCCTCCGGCGAAGTCGTACTGCGCCTTGAATTCGAAGCGCTTGTAGACAGTTCCTTCGACGAATAGGCGCGCGCGGCGGAACTCGGAGCCACCCTCGAAGTCGAAGAGTTGGTCGAGTTCGTCATCGGCCGAGACCGCTGAGAAGTCGGCCTGGATGCGACCACCGATCTTGATTGCGTAGGAGCCGTCAGCGGCCTCGATGCGCGTGCCGTTCTTCCAGTACGCCTTCGGGCCATCCTCGTGTGCCATCACGGGCAAGGTCGCGAGACCGAGGACTGCGCAGGGTGCGAGCAAGAATGCGGAAAGCGAGCGACCGAGCCGTCGTCTTTGGTGGGAGCAAGGCTCCTGGCTGAGGGTGTTCATGCCGTCTGTTCCTGTTGTCAAGCTAGAGGAGAAGAAGTGGGGAGCACCGCTCCCACGGGTATGTGAAGAAGACTGGCGCTTCTTTATGAAGACCTCGTAAAGAAACCGTGAAGGTTCGGTGTTCCGTCGCCAGGTGGCGTGGTGGCCAGGTGGCGTGGTGTCTACCTCGATGCGTCGACGTGCTCGATGTGCTCGAACACGCGCTCCACGGACGAGGGCGCTTACAACCCCGAGACCTCGCGGCCTGATTCTGGACGACGACCGCGATGTGGTTTTCCCGACGGCTTCGAAGCAGGCGACACGTTGGCGTGGTCAGCGGAGGTCCCCTGAGCGTTCGGGAAAGCTCCCGACGCCTCTCACGAGGCTACTCGGCTTCTACCGACACCTCGACCGGCTCTGGGTTCTTCAGCAAGACCCGCTGCCCGTTCGCCGCCACCATCTCGTTGAATGCCACCAGATCGCTGTCGTAGATCTCGTGGATCCTGTCGAATAGCGGCTTCAGCGTCGGTTCCAGATCGGCCCAGCGCTCGGTGATTCCCGAGCCGACCGGTGGCGGACTGCCCACGATGCCGCCGTAGAGTCCGTTGACCTGCTGGTCGAGGCGACCCGGGAAATTCAACGAGTCTTGACTGCTCTCGCCCTTGAGCTGAGTGAGTTCTCCCTCGATCTCCTCGAGCTTCTTGTTGAGCTCCGCGGCTGCAGTCTGGGGCTCGTCGCCGTATCCGTTGTCGGCGAGCTGCTTGCCGATCGCGCTTGCCTGACTCTTGACTGAGCGCAGCTGGGCCAGTTCTTCGTAGAGCAGCTTTCCGGCGGCTCCGATCTCCTTGGCGAGACGAAGCTGCTCACTGTACTGCGCGTCGGTGGCCTCCCAACGGGGATGAGGGTGCCACTCGAAGGTCTTGGTCTCTGACCAGTCGCCCATCGACATCGTCACCGTGTAGGTCCCTGGGATCGCCGCCGGCCCGGCGCCTCCTCCGAACGACCACTGCACCGTACCTTCTGGCACCTCGTAGGGAGCCGGCCACCGAGCGGTGAAGGGGGTACGGTTGAGGCCCGGCTTGACGGTGAGCTGGTCCTCGCTGCCAAGGAAGACCGACAGGTCGAAGCCGCCGATCGTGTCGCCGCGCTTTACAGCCTCGATGAACTGCTCCTTCATCTCTTCCGGCACAAAGGAAGGAATGCGAATGTTCTCCTCCCCGCCGTCGCCCTCGGTCACGAACCCCTCCTTGTCCAGGAAGACCTCGCCTTCAGGGTCGGTGATAACCATCTTGATCGGATCGCGAGAGATCTCGTTGACGACAAAGGCGATCTGTGTGCTGCCAGCCCCTTGCGTTCCATCTAGAGGATCCAAGAGGGCAATCGGAGCCTCGAGAATCTCGGGGGTCAGCTGCGACAGCACCGAGAAGTCGTCGAGCACGTAGAAGGCGCGGCCCTGGGTTGCGAGGACCAGGTCGTTGTCTTTGATCACCATGTCGGTCACCGGAACCACCGGCAGGTTGAGCTGAAAAGACTGCCAGTGTTCTCCGTCATCGAACGAGACCCACATCCCGAACTCGGTGCCGGCGAAGAGCATGCCCCGGCGTTCTGGGTTCTCGCGCACCACGCGCACGAAGTGGTTTTCGGGGATGCCGTTGGTGCCATCGGTGAGCAGCTTCCAGCTCTCGCCGTAGTCATTCGTCTGGAAGATGTAGGGGCGATAGTCCTGCTCGCGGTACTTGTAGACCGCCAGGTGGGCGCGCCCAGGATCGTGGGCGGAGACGTCGATCATGTTGACCGTCCCGCCTTCCGGGATGTTCGCTGGCGTGATGTCTTGCCAGCTCTCGCCGTTGTCCTGCGAGATGTGAACCCGGCCGTCATCCGAGCCGGCCCAGAGCAGGCCCGCAGTCAGTGCAGACTCTTCGAAGGCGAAGATCGTCGTGTAGACCTCGACTCCGGTGTTGTCTTGCGTGATTCCGGTCGAACCTGAGTAGAGCTGGTATTCGCCGTTGTTGGTCGTCAGGTCGGGAGAAATCACTTCCCAGTCGATGCCGGCGTTCCTGGTGCGGGTGTACGTATTGAGACGTGTGGTACACGACGTCGGGGTCGTGTGGCGAGATCCGGGATCGGCGCGTTCCACTGGAAGCGATACTTCAAGTCCGCAGCCTGCTGGCCGGTGGGCGAGTCCTCGTAGGCGCGCACACTTCGGGTCACGCCGCTCTCTCGGTCCATCCGGGTGATGGCGCCGCCGTAGCTGCCGGCATAGATCACCTTGTTGTTGCGGGGGTCGACGGCGATGTGCCCCGCTTTCGCCGCCCCCGACCTCGAAGAAGTCGGCTCCGCCACCCCCGAAGAAGCTGCCTCCTCCGGCCGCAGCTCTCATCGCTGCGGTGCTGTTGTCCTGCTGGGCGCCATAAACGTTGTAGGGGAAGTCGTCGTCGACGGTGACACGGTAGAACTCGGCCGTCGGCTGATTCATCTGCTCGGAGAAGGTCTTTCCTCCCGTTGAGCGACACGTTGACGCCGCCATCGTTGCCGCTCACCGAGTACAGCGGGTTGTCGGGGTTGATCCATAGGTCGTGGTTGTCGCCGTGCCGCGGGTTGAAGGACTCGGAGAACGTCTTGCCGCCGTCGATTGACTTGTAGAAGCCGGTGTTCATGGCGTACACCGTGTTCTCGTCCTTCGGGTCGGCGAAGATGTGGATGTAGTACCAGGCGCGCTGCAGGAGTTTGCGTTCCTTGGACATCGGGCGCCAGGTCTCTCCGCCGTCGTCGGAACGGTACACCCCGCCGAGTGGCATGGGCGCTTCGATCAGAGCCCAGATCCGGTCGGGGTTCGCCGGCGAAATGGTGACGTCGATCTTGCCGAGAACACCCTTGGGCAACCCACCCTCGACCTTCTCCCAGGTCTCGCCGGCGTCTTTGCTGCGCCAGATACCGCCATCCTCACTCCCCGAGTGGATCGTCCACGGCTTGCGGTAGACGCTCCACGCCGAAGCGTAGAGGATGCGCGGGTTCTTTGGATGCATCTCGATGTCGTTGAAGCCGGTCTCGTTCGAGACGAA